>CAXWPM010000009.1:0-25995 GCA_963667345.2 Terriglobia bacterium | reverse complement strand
CTGGGGCCGGGCAGACCACCCCAACGGAAATCATTTTCCAGGTGTCCTCGCTACCCAGGAACACCCAACTCCGGTTCCCGGCGATTATCGGATCACAGACCGGGGCGAGTTTGACGACTGACGACGTCGAAGACGTCACGCTGGCGTCGGGAGGAGCCCGGAACCGGGTCGTCTATAAGTTTTCATCGGGCGCCTCCAGCCCCTCCGCTGTCGACGTGTTCAGCTTTAGCCCGGTGCTGGAGCGAACCGGACCGGTGGGAGCCGGGACCGGCTTCTACCAGGTCATGATCGGGCCGATCGGCGCGGCCAAGCCCACCCGCGCGCTGCCCTCGAAGGCGGTACCCCGCTACGACGAGCTCCTGCTACCGGTGCTGGGGCCAGACCTGCCGACGTCGAAGACGTTCCTGTTTCCGGTGGAGCGGGGCGTCGACACACAGTCCTTCACGGTATCGAACACAGCGACCGGCGCGGTGCTGCTGACGATCCGGGCCTTTGACGAAGCCGGGGACCTGCTGGAGGGGTCCGACGTGGCCAACGAACGCTCCCGGACGCTGGGGGCCGGTCAGACCTGACCTTCGACCTGGAGACCATGTTCGGACAGGGCGCGACTGCCGGGACGGTGGCATCGGTGGCCATCGAATCCAAGAGCGACCGGCCGGCCGCAACGAAGATCGGGACCACAGTGGGAGGCGCCTACGCTGTGGATTCCCAGGCACCGGTCGAGCCAGCCTATTTCCCGTTCGACCGGCGCAGCGCCGGGGAGATGCCTCTCGTGAGTGTGGCCGGTGCGGGCACGGCGGATTTCGAGTCCCGGTGGACACTCATGGACACGGCCGGCGTGGAGCAGGCGTCCGCCGTGCGGGAGGCCCGGGCCGGGGGGGCGCTGCGGGGTTCTCTGGACACCCTGTTCGGCATCACGGCCGCGGCGGTGCCGCTGGCAGGCTACGTGCGAGTGGAATCGATAGAGGCCCAGTTCCGGGGAAACCTCGTCGACAATCCGAGCGAGGAGACGCTCGCCATACCTGCGCTGGGGGCAACGGGGGAGCAGCCGGACTGTGTTCCCCTACTTCGTCGTCGGCGGGGGATACAACACCGTCGTCACACTCATCAACGCCTCGGACAAGACAGCGGCCGTGACGGCGACCGCATTCGATGCCGATGGGGTGAAAATCGCACCGGGGTTCACGACCCGGATCGCGCAGCGGACCATGGAAGAGCTGGACTGGGCGGCGATTCTCGGAACCGGCAGCCTGCGCCAAGGGTATTTCGCGCTGGATGTCGTGCAGGCTCGATCGACCGCACCCGTTCGTCAGCGTGCCGCATCTGGCCGGGGTGGTCCGCATCGAGGCGCCGGGCAGCCGGGCGGCGGCGCCGTGGACCAACGAGCCCGGCGACGAGTTCTTCTTCACGCCGGTCCGCTCGGACGAAGACGAGTACACGGGCCTGTCGATCCTCAACGAGGGGCAAGAGGCAATCGAAGTCCTCTTGGAAGCCTACGCCACTGACGGCGAGTTGCTGGATGCGGCCGAGCTCCTGGTTGCCGGGCGCGCCACCCGCATCGGGCTGCTACGGGAGTTCCTGCCCGATCTGGGATCGGCCGATGGGGGCTACGTGCGTGTAACGTCGACCTCGATCCGGATGCGGGCCCTCGCCTTGCGGGGGCGGATGGACGGCACCCGGCTGCTGCATCTGGCCGCACAGACGCTACCCTAGAGGGGCCCGGAATCTTCAACGCATTCAGCACCGGAACTTTTCCAATTCCGTCCCGGATCATTCCTTACCCGCAGTTTCACCAGCCCCTGCCGTTCCTACTACTTGTTGTTATTACTTGTGTGTAGGGGTGAAAGGTCGTGGAAAACTCCCCGGAATCACAGTGATCTGTGGAAAAGGCCGAAAAACGGCCCGTAGCGGCCGCTGGGTAGGGGGTGAGAGCCGTCTGGACGGTTCTTTATGCCCTCCTGGAGGCTAATCGACCAGGCGTAGCGGAAGTGTCGGGGGGGGGCGCGGGGTTCGAGGGCAAGAGGATCAAGATGCGCTTGGACGTCCGGTAGTTCAGGTCCGGCCAGGCCGTCCGGATTGTCTGCGGCAACAGTAAGAACTCAGATCTGCGACTTTCCTCTGACAGTGCCCAACGGTGTGTTATTGGGGCAGTTTCTTTATTTCGCGGAGCTTATCGCGGAGTTCTTCGGTCGCATGGTCGGCCTCTTCGAAGTTCCGAATGACATGTGGGGTGATCAGGATCACGAGTTCCGTTCGATTCTTCGTTCTGGAAGTGCTCCCGAACAGACCCCCCAGAACCGGGATGCGGCCCAGGAGCGGAATTCTGTTTCGAACCAGATCGTTGCTTTCGCGGATGAAGCCTCCGAGCACGATCGTCTGCCCGTCGCGGATGACGACGGTCGAAGTGACAGCCGCTTGCCCGATCACCGGACCGAGTGGGCCGAAGGCACCGGCCTGGCTGACCTCCTGGCTAATCTCCAAGGTGACGTTTCCGCTGTCGTTGATCAGAGGGGTGACCTGCATGATTACGCCGGTCTCGCGCCGCTGGATTGTCTGGGCGAAGAGGGTCCCGCCCCCCGGGGCCTGGACCCCGCTAGCCGACGACGACACAGGAACCGGAATCTCCGCTCCCACGGTAAACTGCGCGGTCTTGTTGTTACTGACTAACACGGAGGGAGCCGAAAGCGTTCGAACCCGGGACCGGTTCTCGGAAGCATGCAGGAACATCAAGAGCTCTCTTGCACGACCGATGAACGCGAACGTCTGGACCGCGAGCGACGGCGGGTTACCGCTGAATGACGCCGTCGTCTGGGCTGGCTGGAGAGTTCCCCGATTCTGAAGGCTTGCCGACAATCCGAAGGCGAGCGAATCGTCCAGAACGACCTCGTAGATCTGGGCATCGATCAGCACCTGTCGGGGCAGGATATCCAGCTGTTCGATCGTATCTTCGATGATGGCGTACTCCTGCGGGGTCGCCTGAATCACGAGCGCATTGTTCGTCTCGTCGGTGATGATCTTGACGTTACCGGTGGGCAGGAAGGCCGTCCCCACCTCGGCGCCCCCACCGGCCTGAGCCGGGGTCTGACCCGCCGGGGGCGGCATGGCGCCTACAGCTCCGGTAGGGGTCTGGTAGATGCCCGAAAGCTGGACTTCGGTTCCGTAGAGCTGGCTGAGAACACGCTGGATCTCGATCGCTTTTCCGTTTCGGACGCGGTACACGAAGTTGCGAACGCCCGAAGTTTGAAGCGGTTGATCCAGCCGGTCCAGCCACTTCTGAACTTCATCGAAGACAGCCATATTTGGCGAGATTACGAGAACCGAGTTCATCCGTTCGATCGCCACGAACCGGATCGCGCCGCCGTTCTCCGGCAGTGCATAGCCCGCGAAAACCGTCACCAGGTCCTGGACAAGGTCCGCGGCGAGGCTGTTCTCGACCGGAAACAGCCGGACTCGCTCTCCCTCGAATACGTTCGTGTCGAACACGTCGACGATTTCCAGCAACTTCAGGAGGTTGCCGCGTCGTTCGCTGACCAGAAGGATATTCCCGGCTTCGCGCACAACGATGTTGGCGCCCTCACTGAGGTAGGGACTCAACAACTGCGACATTTCCGAGGCAGAGACAAACTTCATCCGAACGACCTGGATGACGAACTGATCGTCGACTCTCAGCGGTTGGGCAGCGTCCTGCACGGGGAGCGCCTGTCGCAGTGCGGCGGTGGCCGGAACAATTTCGTAGAAGTTGCCATTTTGGACGATCGTCGCGCCGTTGATCCTCAGGATCGTTTCCAGTATCGGGAGCAGGTCGGAGCGCTGCAGATTCCCGGCCGTGTTGATGTTGACCGTTCCCTGAATACGCGGATCGACGACGTAGTTGATGCCCAGCGTCTCGCCGATGATCTGGATGATCTGGTGGATATCGGCATTATCGAGGAACAGCGATATCGGTACCTCATCCTGCGGAACAGGCGGAGGCTCCTGAGCGCCGAGCGGCGTCATACTCGCGACGGCAAGCGACAACGAAAGCAAGAGAATAGTTTTTTTCATGGCGTAGGTTTCGGCACCAGTCGGTTACCAAACGGAGTCCTCTGGATCATGAATCCCGGCGGGACATTGTCTTCGGTAACGGCTGCCGGATTCGGTGCCCCCGATTGACGCGCTGGGGTACGGTTCACGCCCGATTGAACTCTCGCTGCGGGCACCGGAGCCTGGACGCTGGAAACCGCGGGAGCAGCTCCACTCCGGGCCGTCGTCCGTCTCCGATCTCTCGGCATCCGTGCAGTCGGGTCGTTCATGATGACGGTGGTCTCGACACCGCCGGAGCGAATGCGCACCGACTTGTCGAGGATCTCGATGAGCTCCCAGCCATCGATCACTCTTCCGATCCGCACCGGCCTGAACGCCCGATTCCCCGCTCCGCCGCTGGCCAGCATTGCCATGGGCTCGTCCCCGAGCGACACCGTGCCGAACAGGAACGGGCGGGGACCCGCGGCAACCGGACCTTCCGAGGTTTCGATTGCCAGATCGTTCCGGTCGAAGCTGAATAGGTTCTGTTCCGCGATGGCGGTCCAGTCCTGAACGCGTCTGGCCGGGCTCTCGGCCCCGTCCGAGACGCCAAGCGCCTCGCCATCAAACTGGATGCCTGCCGGAGAATGGGTTGTTTCGAACTCGACCCATCCCCTGCGTAGCTCCACGGTCGCACCGATCACAGTGAGCGCCAGAATTAGGTTGATGATAATCAGTTCTCCTTTCATCGACTAACCCTCAGCCGGCTCGCCTGCAGGCGGGCTGGCCAGAACGGCCCCGACGGTCAGGTTCACACGTACATCTTTCAGCACCTCCATCCCCTCGCTCACTTCATCCACAACGCTGAGCGGAGCGATCTGGATCGACCTCACCGCGAGGAGTTTCTCCGACCCCCGCAACTGTTCGAGGAAAGCAACGAGCTGGCCGGGCGTACACTCGAACCCGAGCGACATCGTAATCTCATTGAAAAACTCGTCCTTTTGCCTGGCCGCGGACATATTCCGCTGACCCAACTCGATTCCTGTGGCCTCGGCGACTTCTTCGATTACCGCCTGCAGCTCGGCAGAGGCCAGCGACGGGTTGTCGCCGCGGATCAGGAGCGCTTCGCCCTCTTCGACGCGCCGGCGGGCTTCTTCGAGCAGCTGTCCGTAGTCCGCCTTTCGCGCGACCGCGCGGCGATACCGGCGCAACTGATCTTCGCGATCCAGAGCGATGTCGACACCCGCGGCCAGTCTGTTGTAGGCGGGGAAAGCGACTTCGGATAAGACGAGATACAGACCCAGCGAAACGCCCAGCAGGAGAAGCGCTCGACGGTCTCGCCGTCGTATCTCCAGCTTCACGACTCACCGCCAACACCGAAACGCAGGGTGAAACGGTCGCGCCCGGCGTCATCACGGGTAACGGAGCTCGCGAACTCGGCGTCTTCAAACAGCGGACTCTCTTCGATCAGTCTCTGGATCTCGGAAGCACTTCCGGAAAAGCCCGTGATCGTCACGGCCCCCTCCTGCAGCGAAATCGCACTCAACCAAGTGTCGAGAGGCAGAACGCGAACTAGTTCCCACAGCATTTCGAGCGTGGAATCGCCTCCCGCGAGGTGCACACTCAGGGCCCGGTACTTTTCCGAAAGTGCGTTTAACTCCGTTTCCTGATCCGTCAGGTCCCGGACCGTCGGGGCGACGGCGCGAATCGCGTTCTCCAGCTCCGAAGCGTAGACGGACCATTGGTAGGGTCCGCGCAGCCCGAGCGCGGTGCCGACGAGGAACAGCAGTAGAACGAGCAGAAAGGTCGGCACGAGCTGCGCCCGATTGCCCCGGTACCTCCGCTCCGATGGGATGATATTCACCGCAAACGGGCTTTGACCCACGCCGGACAGAGCAGCGGTCAGGGCCCCAAAAAGACCCCTTTGACGGCCGACTACCCCTTCGATCGGTAGCGGTGGATTGTCCTCGTCCAGATCTTCGAGCTTCGAACCGTGAGCTATGGTGCGTGCGTTTTCGAGGCTCACGACACGAGCCAGGCTGGCGAGTCGTGCGATTATTGACGCGGCTCGCTGGCTGGACGAACCAGCCTCGTCCACTCTGAGGGAGGTCATCCGGCCATCGTGGACCAGGCAGCCTTCTGCGTATTCCGACTCCAGGCCGACCAGAAGCGTCGGCCGAGCGTCGGGCCACAATTCGGTTGCCGCGTGCGCCCATGCGAGGGTTGAAAGCGTCGCGCCTGTCAACGGAAGGCTCGCCGAGGAGAACAGGTCGATCCATGGATCGAGTCCTTCGCGCGGGATGAGCGCAATCGTCACACGCATAGGTGTGCCTGGCGTTCCTGGATCTTTCAACGACATGTCCCAGTAGATTTCTTCCGTCGGCCATGGCGAAAGACTCTCAACATTGAATTCCACCGTGGATATCAAGCTCTCGCGAACTTCAACAGGTAGTTCCAGGTACCGCACCATCCCGCTCGACTCCGGCAGGCTGAGGAATGCTCTGGCTCTACGGAGTTGGTGCCGGTCAGCAACCTTCTTGAGCTCAGCTCTGCGCTCGTCGGTACCCATCCCAACAAAGTCCTCAACGACGAAGGAAGAAATCAGGCGTCTCCTGTTGAATACGGCACGAACGACAGTGATACGGAGATCATTCCCGGCGACCTCGAAGCCGGCGATAGTCTTGGGCAGAAAGCTATTCATACTGCCACCGGTCGAGCTTCAGCTCCTGTACCCTGAGGTAGACGGGCGGATTGAGAGCCAGGATCTGCAATCGCTCTTCCCGCCTCAGGATCAGACGAACGGTCCGCGACACGCCGGAAGGGAGCACCTGTGCCCTCGCCGCGATCGTCACCGGACCGTCGCGCTCGAAAGTGAAATAACCCAGGACGTCGCTCCCGGACAGTGCCGGTACCCTCCTCGCCAGGTCGGCCAGATCGTCGAAGAATCGGTCCCCTCGTGCCTCGACGATGGCACGGGCAAGGATGGCTTCGATTCCCGGCAGCGCCCTTAAAACGTCGGCGGATGTCTCGTTCGGATTCACCTGAGCCGTACCGGACTCGGTGGTAACCAGTTCCCGGACTCCGGGAACCCGGCGGAAGCCGCCCGAAGTCGTATCCAGGACCAGGCGACCGTAGAAGAATTCCGGCGTCATTCCTTTCACGAACAGGATGTCGTCGACAAACCGAAAGACGCTGTTCGCGGGCAAACGTCTCCCGTCGACGGCATCATAGTCCGCGATCTCGGCTCCGTAGAGATGTGGTATGTCGTCGCCGTCTCTCCAGTCCAGGATCGAGTCGACTAGGCGATTGCGGGTAGCCTGGTCCACACCCAGGGAGTCGAACATCGAAGCCAGCACCATGTCTGACGCCTGGTTGATGTCGATGCGGCCCCGTCCGGACTCGAGCCGGACTCGAACTTCTCCCGTATCGAACGGGAAAACGTATTCTCCGTTCACCAATTCCACCGGTGAGCCTGCAAACAGATCCCCGTCCATCGTCAAGTCCTGGAACATCACCTCCGCGGCTCCACGCGCCATGAAAAAAGCCCGTTCTGAATCGAAGCCGCCACGCGAGCTGGACATCTCCGTCCGCACGGCGGCCGCCAGCGACAGCGAGATCACCGACAGGATCAACACGACCCAGAGAACGCTCAACAGGATGACGCCGCGATTGTTCATCAGTAAATCAGGGGAACGACGACATAGTCGTCATCAATCCGAACCTGGACGGCGCCGGGCAGGCCGGTACCGGATTCCCACTCGTCGATCCATCGCAGTTTCCCGTCACGATCCGAGCCCAGGTAACGGAACTCGACGTCCTGAAACTGCGCCAACAGCTGTCCCCCACGATTCGTAATCTCGCCCGGCTCATGATCAAACAAGAACTGCTCGTAGTAGAGGAACCCGCCATCCTCCACGACATAGTGGATTTTGCGGGCCTGGACCGCTCCATCGATCAACGAGTAGGCGGCCACGAACTCGAGCCTCCGGTTATCGCCGGCAAAAATGACGAAGGCGCTATCGCCGCTCTCAAACTCCATCGGAGAAGCCAGCGAAAGCTGGCGTCGGATGAGCCTTTCCACGCGTGCCCGATTCTCGATCTCCAGGATTTTCCCGGAGCCGCGCTCCCAGATATCCATCCCGACGCTCAATCCGGAAAACATGAAAGTCATGATCAATCCCACGATTGCGAGGCTGACCATCACCTCGATCAGCGTGAAACCGGCCTCTGCCCGGTGCCTGGGATCGATTCTCACAGCCTCAGACTCGATTCATTCCGGAAACACATCATCGATCGCACGTTGGAAGTCCTGCGGAGTATAGGTCAGCGGGGACGGCTTCACCGTCTCCAGGCTGATGTTGCGCCGCCCGGAACGCCCATCGAACTCAATTTCGACGACAATCTTCACAATCGCCTGCGCTGGACGCCCGTCGAAACTCTCGGGAATCCAGGGCTCCACTCTCACCCTCCAGTCCGCATCGATCTGGCTCAGACGGCCGCTGGCCTGGCCGTCTGCCGGAAGGACAGGCAGCAGGAGGACCCGATTCATGACATCCGCGGCCGCGAGATGGTAGCGGTGGAGTTCGTCGATCCGTCGGATATTGTCGACCGAAGTGCTGAAAAGGCCGAAAAGCGCGCTCGAAGACAGCCCCAGTATGGCGACGGCAACGACCACTTCGATCAGGGTGAAGCCTCTCTGGTGCGTCACTGGAAGGTCACCTCGGAGGGCCCGAAACGAGACCGCAGCTGAATGGACTGGCCACGGAGCAGGCCCGATGGAGGAACGTCGATCGACTCGATGCCCTCCTCGGAATCGACAACGAGTTCCACCGAAGAAGGTAATCCCCGTTCCCTGAGGATGTTCATGTCGGGTCCTACCAGCGTTACCGTCGGCCCCCTGCGATTCAGCACTACGAAATGGGTAAGATTGGAGCGCTGAGCCCGGGACCGGGCCATCTCGACGAAGCTTCGGATGGTCTGCTCGGCCTGGTATACCTCGATTCGGGTCATGCCAGCGCCGATCCGCGGGCCGACCAGCCCGACCGACAGGGCAATGATCGCCATGACGATCATCACCTCGACCAGAGACAGTCCTCTCGCCTGATTCATGTCAATGATGACGCCGGATGGGAAGGAAAAGACGAGCGAGCGGAAAGAATACTGACATTCAGTGGGATACGGTTATGCGACGTTCCACGCGAGACGGGAAGCTACTGCCAGCTCACGATGTCCAGATTCGCGTCCTCGCCGCCCTGTTCGTCATCGGCGCCGAGCGACAGGATGTCGAAGTCTCCATGCTCTCCAGGGTACCGATAGACGTAAGCATTTCCCCAGGGATCCATCGGGACGTTCTTGACCAGGTACGGGCCGTCCCAGTTCCGGATTCCGCCGTGGTCGACCCTCAGGACTTGAAGCCCTTCCGACGCGGTCGGGTAACGGCCTATATCGAGGCGGAACAGGTCGAGCACGGTCTCCAATTCTGAAATCTGTGCCTTGGCCGTTATCTGGCGGGCTTTGTCGACGTTGCTGAACAAGCGCGCTCCGACCAGGGTCGCGAACAGGGAGATGATGACCATCACGACGAGCAACTCGATCAGCGTGATACCCGAATCCCTCCCCACTCGTTCCGCACGTCGATCAACCTTCGTTTCGAAACGACCTGAACTGTTCACGGCTTCCTTCTGGTTCCTTTAGAACGCGATGTCGTTGATGCTGAAAATCGCCATCAGCATCGATAGCACAACAGCCCCGATCAGTATACCCATGACGAGTATAATCAGGGGTTCGAACACGGCCGTCAGTGCCTTTACTGACGTCTTGACGTCCTTTTCGTAGATGTCGGCCAGTTGGAGCAGCATCGTGTCCAGACGTCCCGTTTCTTCCCCGACGCCGACCAGGTGGACGGCCAACCCCGGGAAGACGCCGGCCTCGCGCATGGGTTTCGACACTCCTTCGCCGCGCTTCGCGCCATCGGCGATTTTCGATATCGCCTCCGCCAGAATTTGATTATGCGCGATATCCTGAACGATACGCAGGCCCGCAATCAACGGGACAGCGCTGCTGATCAACGTCCCGAGGGTTCCGGCAAAGCGAGCTACTTCGACTTTGAGCAACGTCGGACCGAACAGCGGCATCTTGAACTGAACCGTGTCCAAGATGCGCCGCCCTCTCGAAGTCTGCAGCCAACCCCGCACACCCAGTACGAGCAGAGCCACGCCGGCGAGAACCGCCCACCAGTAATCCCGGGTGAAGTTCGACATCGTCAGCAGCGCGAGCGTCGTCGCCGGCATCTCGACACCGACGTCCTCGAAGATGGTAGCGAACCGCGGAATCACGAAATAGAAAAGGATCCCGAAGGACCCGAGCCCGACCGCGGTCAACAACGCGGGGTAGACGAGCGACGCTATCAGGTACGAACGGAGCTCGTCGGCGGAACGCTCGAACCCCGCCAATCGGTCCAGGATCACGTCCAGAACACCCCCAGCCTCACCCGCTCGGATCATGCTCACGTGGAGACGGGTGAACTGTCTCGGATGCTCCGCCAGAGCCTCGGCAAGCGACTTGCCGCCTTTGATCTGCTTCAACAGATCGTCGATCACTTCTTTCAGGGCCTGTTTCGGCGCCAGTTCGCGAGTGATGCTGAGGCTGCGGTCCAACGGCAGGCCCGCACGCACGAGCGTTGCCAGTTCCTCGGTAAAGAAGAGAATGTCCTTGCGCGTCACCCGCTGCAGCCGAAGGCTGGGCAGGCTCAACCCGGACGGTTTTGTCGGAGGCTCATCGATCGACACGGGAATCAACCCCATGTTCTTGATGCTGAAAGCCGCAGCCGCAGCATCGGCCGCTTCGATGCGACCCTCGAAATGCTTCCCCTCAGGGCTGACGGCTTTGTATGCGAAGGTGCCCATCAGACTTCCTGCGTCACCCGCAGGATTTCGGCCGGCGTGGTGATCCCGTCCCGCACTTTCTTCCAGCCGTCTTCCTTGAGCGTGCGCATTCCGGAACGAATCGCTTGCTCCTTCAACGCGTTCGCATCGGGATTTGAGATGATGATTTCGCGAAAAGCCTCATCGATGTCGACCAACTCGAAGATACCCAGGCGGCTTTTGTATCCCGTGTGACCGCACTGCTCGCAGCCAGGCCCTTTCTGTAACTCGAGGGAACCTTCAGACTCTTCAAGCGGAAAGTCCAGATCCCGGGCCGTCTGGACCGATATCCGCTCTGTGCGCCGACACTTCTCGCAGTTGGCGCGGACGAGCCGCTGTGCCAGGATTCCGATCAGTGACGAAGCCAGCAGATAATCTTCGACGCCCATGTCGATGAGCCGCGTGATCGCGCTCGGAGCGTCGTTGGTGTGGAGCGTGCTGAATACCAGGTGGCCTGTCAGCGCGGCTCGGATCGCAATCTCGGCCGTTTCCAAGTCGCGGATCTCCCCGATCATGATCACGTCCGGATCCTGCCTGACGATGTGACGCAGGCCTGCCGAGAAAGTCAGGCCGATCTGCGGATTCACCTGGATCTGGTTGATGCCGTCCATCTGGTACTCGACGGGATCCTCGATCGTGATGATCTTGCGGTCCGGGATGTTGATTCGCTTTAGCGAGCTGTAGAGGGTCGTCGTCTTCCCGCTTCCCGTCGGCCCGGTCACGAGAAAGATCCCGTGAGGCTTGGAAGTCATCTGGCAAATCTTCCCGTAGAGGTCGTCGGGAAAACCCAGCCGCCGGAGGTCGATCAGGTCGGTGTTCGACTTGTCCAGAATTCGCATCACCACGCTTTCCCCGTACATCGTCGGGAGCGTCGAAACGCGCAGGTCGATCTCTTTGCCCAGTACTTTCAGCTTGATCCTGCCGTCCTGCGGCAGACGCCGTTCGGCGATGTTGAGTTTCGCCATGAGCTTGATCCGCGAGATGATCGCTCCCCCCAGTTGGTTGGGCGGAGGATCGACGTTCTGCAACACGCCGTCGACACGGTATCGGAGCTGAAGCGCTCTCTCGAACGGTTCGATGTGGATGTCGCTGGCACGCGACTCCACGGCTCTCGAGATGATCAGGTTGACCATCCGGATCACGGGCGCTTCAGATGCAAGGTCTCGAAGCTGGTCGACGTCGTCATCGCTGTGCGCATCGCCGAACGTTTCGATCAGCTTCTCGTCGCCTCCTTCTTCGCCGTAGAGGCGGTCCAGCTGAGCGATGACGTCCGACTCGGACGCCAGATTTACCCTCAGGTCGTAGCCGGTGCGCAAACGGATCGTAGCGAGGGTTTTCGAATCCAACGGATCCTCCATCACCAGCGCCAGGACGTCGTCCTCAAAGTGTACCGGCAGGACTTTGAACTCACGGAGAAAACGGTAGGGCAGCTTCTCGGCTTCAATCGGCACCGCCGGGTATTCGCCACTGAACAGCGGTACGTCGATCTGTCCGCTCAGCACCGACAGAACATCCCGCTCAGACACGAATCCGAGGTCCGTCAGTATCTTCCCGATTCGACCGGGTCGTTCGCTCTGCAGCGACAGGGCGTTGTTCAGGTCCTCGTCGGAAATGAGTTCGCGCTCCTGGAGCAGCTCGCCCAGAAGCTTGTGATCGAAAGCCAGTAACGCCTTCATGAGATGTCAGTATTCCCGGATGTCCACACGGGCGCGGAACGCGGCCGGGCTGATTCTTAGCGCCTCGAGGTCGGCCGCCTCCTGCTTCCCGACGGATATGACAACCTGCATCGGCAGGTCGGGCAAGTCGGCGGGATTCGTGTTGAGCATGTGAATGACGATCGCAACGCGCTCATCCAGACCGACCGAGGTCAGTCCCGCCACCCTGTTCTGTAGCAGTTCCACCGCTTTGTCCTTGAGGGCTTCGCGGCGCTCGGCGCTCGACCGACGAACCTCTTCGGATGACCTCACGCTGCTAAACGGATTCCGCGGGGGCTGCAGCGCAACCTCGACCGTAACCACGAGGCCATAACCGTCCAGTAGCGTCACCTTGGATCGCTGCAGCAATGGTCCGGGAACGATCGAAGAAACGGCATCATCCAGTGCGGCGGCGGTCGCCCTGGATTCCTGACGAAATCGGGAAAGATAGTCCTGGGCGGCCTGTGCGGGAAGGATAGCCGGAACGATCATCAACAAAACCAACAGCCGGAGTATTCTCATTCCCGCACCTCCGTCCTCGCAGCCAGAAGCTGGATCGAAGACGCATTCTCCAGGGTGTCCCGCAGCGCTGCACGCTGAAGATCGGGCTGAAGATCGGATAGATACGCCATTTCCGCCCTCAGGCGCTGAACCTTCCTGCCGTCCGCGGCTGAGATTCTCTGAATTCGACTCTCCAGCTCGGACTCCAGCCAGGGCTGCTGTTCAGAGGTGACGCGCGCTACGATCTGCTCGTAGTCCACCGGTTGCGGCTCGACAACGACGGGTTGGGTAGCCGCCTGTAAAGGCTCGGCTTCGGGTAACGCACCAAACGCGATCGTCATGCCGGATTCCTGTCGGTCGAACTGAATTGGTCCCCCAATCACGAGCGCAAGCACGAGCGCCGCGGCCGTCGCGGCAGGAACGAGCCACCGGAGCGGCAGCCATGTCTTTGTCTTCGACTTTCTGGACTCCACGAAAACCACACGCCTCGGCACCTCGACGTCGGAAACCAACTCTAGCAGCCTGTCGGACTTTCGGCGTAAGTCCTTTGTTTTCACCGACGGCCCTTTCCCGCTCGAAACTGTAAACACAGTCATATGCATGACTTAGATTATTGATTTGGTGTTAGTCCGACAGGCGGCTAGCGCGTGCTGCATTTTCTGGAACTCCGCGACGCGCCCCTGGCACTCGAGGCACTGGGCCACGTGCTGGCGGACCTCTTCCATCTCCGACGCCGTCAGTTCTTCGTAGACGAACTCTGCGAGTTTGTCTTCCAGATGCGACATATTGAATCACCTGCCTATGATGTTTGCGACCGGTTGAGCGGTTCGCTGCCCAGGACCGACTTCAGTTCCGGTCCTTGAGCGATCGAAGCTCGCTGAAGGCCTTCATGAAGGTTTCCTGACAGAAGTCCAATGGCTTCGTCGGTATTCTCAATCATCCTGAAGATATAGTTGTAGATAGGCTTTTCCCACCGCCAAGACGCGCAGGTTTAAGGAATTGGTATCTCCTTCCAGGACCGCTCGATGATCCGCCGGTCTCCGTCGCGATCTAAACTCAAGTCCGGTCGTCACATAACGAAAAGACGCTGCAGGTTTCGGAAAAGACGAGTGGCCCACGAACGCGGCACCTATTTCTGGAGTTTGTGTAATAGCCGTTGCACCGGACATACTGTGTCTGGTCGCCGAGATCCGTGCGGGGCAGGCTGCACAGTGTCATCATCCGTTATCTGGCCACCTGGAGAGCACGAGGGTCAGAACGCCCGTGTAAGGTGGAGCCATAGTCGTTCCTCCTGCATGGCCGATAGGACTACAGCCATAGCTCGCGGGTCATCCGGGCGAAGACTTTGTAAAGCCCTCGAACAAGCCCGATCGTCGCTGGGTTCAACGCCTTTTTTGCCGGGTGAGCTTTTCTCTGGAGCAGTGATCTTAGCTGGAAGTAGGCGTGATTATGCACTTGACGCAGCACGCCTAAAAGCACCACAAGATGTTGTATTTGAACGTCTTACTAGATATAGTGGTGCCTGAAAACGATTGATTGAGGGGCAGAGCTACGAACTCTGCCCCTCGGTCACAGCAACAGGAGAAACACACAATGAACTCCCGAACTGTCGCCGTGAAACCCTTTTTGGATGCCCTTGTCCGATACTGGGATACCTTTTCCGCCGACTGGGACGCCCTAGAAACCGTTCGCTGGCTCTTGTTTGGTTTCCGGTGTCTCCTCGATGCGCTACGCCTCAGGGGGCCGAAAACGCCCCGCGAGAGGGTCCATCGAGTGCGGGGTGTTGCCTCCACTGGAGTCCCGACCGCGACCGCCTTGGCCTCTAGTTCGCCGCCAGATTGGATCTGACGGAACCACCGCAATATGTTGTGGTTAGCTCGTTTCATCACCGACCACAATATGTGGGCACGGCCCACCGGAAGTTGAGTCAAGTGCATAACCACCGTTGAAATGGGATCTCAAGGTTCCGTCACCCTGATGGGCGTATCCTTGGCCATTTCAATGAACCGGCGGTCGAATGTGAGCATCGTCTCGCAGTGGGAGTCAGCACCAAGATGTAGCGCATCGCCGAAGTCCATACCCTCCTCTGCGCGATCAAGCGCCTCAGCGATGAGCGTGGGACTATCCACCGAAACACTTGGCAGTCCCGCGAACGCGCGCAGGGCGGTAGCAACCTCTTCTCCGGAAAAGCCGTAGACGCTACGCAACACCCAGTCGCTTTCAAGCAGGACGGTCGTGCTCACAAACACATGTCCCGAGTCGATCGCGGTTCTCGCCCTGGCGGCCTGCTCCGGCTGGTCGCCGCTCAGATATCGGACGACAACATTGGTATCAATCGCCCGCATGACGCCGCCGAGCTTCCGCCAGAACCCCCTCCTGCATCTCCACCAAAGACTTGGGCGGACCGGCGCAGGCGAGACGTCCAAACACATCCTTCGGCCGCGTCGCGACAAAAGCGGGCTCGAGCTTGAGCAAGACGCCCTCAGCTGTGTTCTCCACGACCAGCCGCGTTCCGGCATCCCAGCGCCGCGCCCGGCGGATGGCCTTGGGCAGGATGATCTGGCCCTTTGTGGAGATGGTGGTGGTGAGCTGTTCAGGCATGGGCATAGTGGTTTCTCGGGTTACGTTCGAGTAAGGCAGAAGTAAGATACACCCTTCCAGGGTCTTGAGCCAAGTGCAGCACGCCGTTGGATGCCCTGAGTGAGCAAGCACTACTAAGGGTACCGACCAGATTCGTGTTAAATACACGCTAAGGGCTCGGCTTGAGCCCTCGGGTGCTCATGAAGCTGTAGAGGGTCGTACGGGACACGCCCGTGAGCTTGGCGATGGCGGTCTTGGAAACGCCCAGCTCGAGGAAGCGCCGGATGTCGTCCTCCTTGCCACTGAGCCGTGAGACGCCCAGCGAGCCCTTCGGGCGCCCGAGCTTCCGGCCCGAGGCCCTGGCCTTGGCGAGGCCCTCGCGGGTGCGCTCGGAGATCAGGTCGCGCTCGACCTCGGCGAACAGCGCGAAGAGGGTGGTCATGACTTTGGTCTGGATGTCGCGCTTGCCCTCGATGCGGATGTTCTCCTTCATCGCCACGAAGGCGACGCCTGCCGTGGTGAGGGCGTCGAGGATGGCGACGATCTGACCCAGCGACCGACCGAGCCGGGAGAGTTCGCTGACGACCAAACGGTCACCGCGCTGGAGGACGTTCATCAGTTCGTCGAGCCGGCGGCGCTTTTCCGAAGCCTGTCCAGAGGCGGTCGCCTCGATGAAATCGTCGATGCGGAAGTCGTGTTTGCGTGCGTACTCGAGGATGGCGAGGCGCTGGCTGCCCACGTCTTGCTGTGCGGTCGAGACCCTCAAATAGGCAACGGTTTTCACAGCCTGACCATGGAATGCATCTTCGGGTATTTTATCTGACAGATACGAAACATGGAATGCGTCACGTTCCATGCTACTAAACTGTTCGGTCAGAACGAGCGTTTGTTCCTGACAGAACCCTGCCGGTCTCCGATCCCGACGTCTCTCGCCCCCGTCTGATTCGCGATGCCCGCTTTCTGGAAGCCGATCGACGCGAGATCGCCCTGTGGCGGGGCCGCCACAATCGATTGGGTTTCGTCTACCCGGTCGCCTTCGTGCGTGTGCTCGGCAGATGGAAGAACGTCATCCTCTACCGCGAAATCAAGATTGATCCCGCCCCGCTCAAGATGCGCAACCCTTATCTGGTCAGTACCCTTATACCTGGAAGGTCAAAACGCAGACCCACGCTAATGAGGCTGTCGGGGCCATCAGAGACCATCTTCACCGATCCCGTTACCGCCTCGCCTCGACTGCGGGTCGAAAGAGTGACCTCTCCCAAGGGGTGTAATCCGCCCTGCAGGGTCAGAGCCGTACTCGGTGACCTCTAGATTTCCTATGACGTCCACCACCGATTCCGGGTCAATCAGATTCCTCCCCCGGTCGTAGAAATAAATGGCAGGGCGGACCGGCTGGCCGGCCACATTCACGAGCACCAGGTCGTGTACCGCTCCTGATTTCATGGACAGAGTTTTGCAGACTGGTTTGGGTCCGGTAACGGTGCAAATCCCGAAGGTCCGAACCCGCCATAATCAAGCCGCCGCGGCGATAGCAAGACATTGTCGCGCCTGAACCGGGGATTGAAATCCGAGGCGCAGGATCAGCCCGTGCATGGAAGGGGCAGATTCAGAAGCAAAGAATGCCTACAGCAAGGGGATACCGTTCCCGGAATATCCGCCACATGCTGTCCGAAGCTGCGGGTGGAAACTTGCGCCTGGCGCACAAAGGAACGGTTTTGCGACAATTTGGTAAAGGATATAATCCCCGAATCTCTGGAACAGGCTAACGGACAATCCGAACCGGCTAGTGCCGGCGAACTGACGCTACGGCGCAGCATCGGCCTATGGCAGATGACACTCTACGCGGCCGGCAGCATGCTGGGCGCCGGTATTTACGGCCTGATTGGCCGAGTCGCAGGCGAGATGGGTTCGGCGATCTGGCTTGCCTTTTTGCTATCGCTGGTAGCGGCAGGGTTGACGGGACTATCGTATGCCTCGCTCGGGTCACGCTATCCGCGCGCAGGTGGCGCCGCCTATATCACGCATCGCGCCTATCGTCGGCGCCTGCTCACCCATGTCGTCGGTCTCACTTTAGCCTGCTCGGGCTTCACCTCGATTGCGGCCGGCGCACGCGTGGTGGGCGAGAATCTGCAAGCCCTACCCGGCCTTGAGGGCCTGCCCACCGGCATGCTGGCGTTCATCTATCTCGCCATCGTCGGCGCGATTGTCTATCGCGGCATCCGCGAATCGATGTGGGTCAATGTCGCCTGTACGCTGGTGGAAGCGGGGGGATTGCTGCTTGTGATCGCTGTCGGCTTGCGCTTCTGGGGTTCGGCGAATTTGTTGGAATTCCCGATGGGTTCGGAAACCGAAGCCGGCCTTCCCCTGGTGCTGCTGGTGCAGGGCGTCGTGCTCACCTTCTACGCCTTCCTTGGCTTCGAGGATTCAATCAACATTGCCGAGGAGTTGAAAAATCCACGGCGCGACCTGCCGTTCGGTCTGGTGATGGCGCTGGTGCTGACCGTCGTCATCTATATGAGTGTGGCAATCACCGCCGTCTCGGTGGTGCCCTGGCAGGAATTGGCGGAAGCCAATGCGCCGCTGGCCGAAGTCATGACGCGCGCCGCGCCCTGGCTTCCGGCCTGGGTGTTCATCGCTATTACTATCTTCGCGGTCGCCAATACCGGGTTGATCAATTACGTCACCGCTTCGCGCCTCTTATACGGCATGGCCCGCGACAGGCATCTGCCGCGCGCTCTCTCCCTCATCCATCCGGTGCGGCGCACGCCCCACATCGCCATTGGGCTGATCTTCGTGTTGATTGTGATTCTGATCCTGTCGGGCGACATCTCACAATTGGCCTCGGCCACGGTATTACTGCTGCTTTTGGTGTTTTCTGTGGTGAACAGCGCACTCGTCATCCTCAAGCTGCGCCCCGGCGAACCTGAGGGCGCATTCGAGCTACCCCTTGCGGTGCCTGCGCTCGGCGCCGTGGTCTGTGTTGCGCTGTTCCTGGCGCGGGCCGTGGCCGGCGACTGGCGCGCGCCGACCATTGCCGGCGTACTGCTGCTGGGAGTCGGCGCGCTCTATCTCTGGATCAGACCGAGGCTCGCCGCAGAAGAGGGGTAGCGTCGGGAGTTTGTGCCCCGATCGCTACGAGGACCCGCCGCCGATCGAAACGGCCCGCGCTGAAGCCCTGAGGGGCGTACCCCCGGCTGTGGGCTTCACGAAGATCCCTCGGCGGTAGTCTTCGCTCTCGGGCGCACCGCTACATCCGGTCGTTGCCTCAGACGATGACAGTTCCGACCTTGCGTGCTCCTGAATCCAGTCTGTCAGGAAGAAATGGAATGGATGGGTTCTGGTGCAGACAGGCAAGAGAATTGGCGATAATAGGTTATGGCGCATCGCAAAACTGAACGGAATCCTCTATTTGCCGGACGTTGATTCGAAGACGACATCATTCTCCTCTGCCTTCGCTGGTATTTTCGCTTCAAACTGAGTTGCCGAGATCGGGTCGCGATTTTAGGTGAGCGGGGGTTGCCGATTTCGCACACCACGATCTTGCGTTGGGGCGTTCGCTATGCGAACACGTGCGAAAAGCGTTGGAGCCGATTCGAGCGGCAGGTGGGTGGGAGCTGGCGAGTTGATGAAACATTCGTCAAGGTGCGGGGCCAGTGGATGTATCTGTACCGCGCCGTCGATGGACAGGGCAACACCGTGGAGTTCTGTCTGAGTCGAACACGCGGCATTGCGGCGGCGAAGGCATTCTTTCGCAAGGCAGTGAAGCATCATCGGGAACCACACCGCATCACCCTGGATGGCCACCGGCCGAGCCATAGCGCGCTGCGGCGTATGGGAATGAACGGTGAGTTCAACTTCCGGAGGCGGAACCCGGTGACGATTCGTTGCTGTCAATACCTGAACAACGTTCGGGAGCAGGACCACCGCCGTGTGAAGGGGCGATTGCGACCGATGTCGGGGTTCAAGACGTTCTACAATGCGCGACGCGTCATTATCGGTATCGAACTGGCGCGGAAGATTCACAAACGCCAGTTCGCAATCCCGACCACATGCCAGTCGAATGCCGCGGTGATCTGGCGTCACGTCATGGCAGCATAGTCCGCATCGCCCTAGCGCACTCCTGGTCTTATCGTTCCGACAATCCTATCTGCACCAGAACCCGGTCTCGCGCTTCGACGACCGATCCGGAATCCAATGGATTACGATTGATCCTTTTGATCTCGGGGACGGTCACTGTGGGTCAGTCGTAAGCACAGGCACTCATTCGAAAGGAAACCCAGTATGCCCTCAAAGTCCGCACGTTCCGGAAAAAAGAAAGAGACGACAAGGGCCCAGCGCTCCGACCGGCGCCTCCTGTACGAGGACGCCGTCCAGTGTGTGGAAGCCGAAATCGACTTCGTCGACGATACCTATCGCCAGTTGCGGCGGCGTAAGGCAAAGTGGCTTCGCGAAGATTTCTGCGGTACAGCGAATACGTCCTGCGAATGGGTTCGCCGGCGAAGAACCAATCACGTGATCGGTGTCGACCTGGATGCTGACGTTCAGCAATGGGGGTACGAGCACCACATCGCAGAGCTGACCGCCAAGGCTCAGAAGCGCATCGAACTCATCAACGCCAATGTGATGGATGTGTCATGCGCGCCCGTCGACATCGTATTGGCGATGAACTTCAGTTACTGGGTCTTCAAAACCCGGGACTTGCTACGACAGTACTTCAGCAACGTCCACGGCGGGCTTCTGGATGGCGGCCTCTTCATGCTCGATGCCTTCGGGGGCTCAGATGCGCACCGGGAAATGCTCGAACGCACGAAGCTGACCCGGTTCACCTATATCTGGGATCAGAAAGCCTACAACCCCATCACCGGTGACATGCTATGCCACATCCATTTCAGCTTCCCCGACGGCTCAAAGATCAAGAAGGCCTTCACCTATGACTGGAGGCTCTGGACCTTGCCCGAGATTCGGGAGCTGCTGCTCGAAGCAGGATTCCAGCGTGCCACTGTCTACTGGGAAGGCACCAACGAAGAGACGGAGGAAGGCGACGGAGAGTTTACGCCCACGGAGGAAGGCGACGCGGACGCCGCCTTTGTGGTTTACATCGTCGCTGAAAAGTAGACTGGTCTCCGGTTCCCCTGCATGTGCGGCAAGAATCCTGACCTGGAGGGAGTACGAGAGTACGAGCGTGGTCTCAGGAGCCGCGGTGACGTCACGATCTGGCTGAGCGAGGATGCGATTGCCGTGTGGATACCACCGAAAAAGGATCTGGGCGGAGGCCAGCGTCGGAGGGGGGTATTGCATACTAAAAACTACACGTTTGAATTGGAGAATCCATGAGCACCGATCCTTCAAGAGCTTCCGCTTCTTCTCGATGGCGTTACTGGAAGACGCCAGTGCTGTTTGGCATCGGACTCTGTGTCCTGCAACTCTTGCTCGCCCTTGTCCGTTTCGGCTCCATGGATTCCTGGAATCCAGCGGAAGTGCTGTTTGCGATTCCGGCCATACTATCGGGACTGCTCCTGTTCTTTCTGGGCGGCCTGCTGGTCGGGTTGCTGGCGCAACGCCTCTTGAGAGGAGTTGTCGGATCCTGGCGCAGAGGGTTATGGGTCGCAATCGCGGTGGCGACTCCGTTTGCCGTACTGCTCAGCCTTGTAGGCGGATTGCTCGGCCCGCATATGGTGGTTATCGGTGCTCTCGTTCCGTATCTGCTCCTGGTCGGAATCCCGCTGTTCATCCGGCAATTCTTGCAGCGTCTTCGAAGTCCGGCTGGAGCGGGGGAGTGATCAGCGCCCGTGCCCGGATTGAGGGCTGCGTACATCAGCGAAAGTCCGTCGCGAAACAGTACTGGAGTTCAATTATATAATCCTCCATTATGTTGCATACTTCCCCCCACACCGCTCGTTGCCACGCAACCGTGAAAGTGCGTTCCCGGTTCATCCGTGCCGTAGCAATCCCGTTTCGTTTCTTCAGCATCGTATCGCTGATGCTGATGGGCAGCCTTGCCGTGTACGCGCAGACGAACACGGGCAGCATCCGGGGTTTCGTCTACGACGGGACGCAGGCGGTCATCCGGGAAGCGACCGTCACGGCGCTGGATGAGAGCCGTGGGGTGGCACAGGCAGCGGTGGCGACCGATAGTGGCGGGTTTGTCTTCAGCCATCTCTCGCCGGGAATGTATACGCTACGCTTCGAGGCATCGAATTTCGCGCCCCTCACGGTGGAGGGATTCGAAGTGCGGGTGGGCGAGATTTCAACGTTTTCGCCCCAACTTGAGGTCGCTGCGGCCGAGACCCGGATCGTTGTGGCGGCATCGGCGCGGCCGGCCATCGAACCCGCGCGCGTGCAGCAGTCCGATCACATCGACTCGGTGCGTATCGAGAATCTCCCGATCAACCGTCGCGACTATCTGGACCTGGCGCTGTTGACCCCAGGCGTGGTGAATACCAACCACATCGCCAACGCGATTGATCGCCGCATCACCCCCACCCCCACGTCGGGACTCGGCATCGGCGGGGGAAACGGACGCGGCAACACGCTCATGATCGACGGGTTGGACAACCTGTACAACTCCGGAAGCGTTCGATCCTCGATCAGCCAGGATGCCATCCAGGAGTTCCAGGTCAACAGAAACTCGTTCTCCGCCGAACAGGGCGGGGCGCCGGGCGGCACGATCAACATCGTCACGAAGGGGGGCACGAACGATGTGCATGGAACCCTTTTCGGCGTTCTGCGCAACCGCCGCTTCCAGGCACGCAATTACTTCGACCCCGGCAAGGCGGCCTATACGCGCGCGCAGTCCGGGCTATCCATTGGCGGTCCGATCAAACCGAACACGACGTTCTTCTACCTCGCTTATGAACGCCTGGACCGCCACGAGTCCCAGATCGTTCCACTGCTGGCCGACCGGTCGTTCCTCACGTCGCTGACCCAGTCCCAGCAGTCTTTGGTAGACACGCTCCGAGCCGCGGCACCGGCCCTTGGGCCCCTGGTCAATCAACTCGCCTATGCGCTTGTCCCGGCGCATAATCCGGCCGTGGTGTCCCTGTTCGAAGCGAACAGCGGGGTCTTCCCGTTCGGGGAACTGCGGCAGCAGTTCATTGCGCGTGCCGACCACGCACGGGGGGACGGTCACACGATGTTCTTACGGGGAAACTGGACGGGGCAGGAGAGCGACAACATCAATTTCGGAGCGCTCACCGCGCGCAGCAGAGGCAGCAACTCGACCGTCAAGGATTTCGCCCTCGCCTTCGGGGATACCTGGTTGATCGGCCCCCGCTGGGTCAGCGAGACGCGCGTGGGTCTGGGGTATCACGACTTCGGCGTGTATCCGACCGACACGTTCGGTCCCGCGATCGATATCGGCGCGATCAGCTTCGGCAGGGACTTCATCCTCCCGGTGCGAAACCTGGAACGTTTCTTCCAGGTGCGTCAGAACTTCATGCGCATGTCCGGCCGCCAGACACTCCGGTTCGGTGCCGACATCAATCCCCTCCGTGACAGCGCGCACGCTGAAACATTCTTCAGTGGACGATTTGTTTTTGGAGAGGCCGTCCCGCTCAGCAACATTATCGACAATGTGGCGGGTGCGGGAACGTCGCGGCAGCTCCAGGGCTTGCTGTCCGGTGCGGGCGCGGCACATCTGGCGGGCGCCGTCGACGCGCCCATTTCGGCATTGCAGGCGTTCTCTCTCGGCTTGCCAACGGTCTACCAGCAGGGCTTCGGGAATCCACACTGGGTGGGCTGGACCAACCGGATGAACTTCTTCATCGAGGACTCGGTCCAGGTCTCGCCGGCTTTCCTGCTGACGCTCGGACTGCGGTACGAACTGGAACTGAAGTCAAGGTTCCCGCGCGATTACAACAACTTCGCGCCACGGGCCGGATTTGCCTGGAGCCCGGACCCGGCGACAGTGGTCCGGGGCGGTTTCGGAATCTACTATTCCCGAATCGAGGGCCACATCGGGTTCGTCAACGACCTGCTGGGAAAGACGCAACAAATCAACCAGGTGTTCATTCCATTGACGGGTCTGGCCGGGATTAACAGCCCGTTGACGGGCGGCCGGTTGACTTCCGCGGAAATCTACCAGACCCTTCTGGCCCGGGGAGTCCTCGGACAGCGGGGCATCCTGCCCGAAGACCTGGCGCCCCACGGTATCGTGCCGGGTCCGGGATACCCGTTGCGCATCGGTTTCCGGGTCGCGGATGACGTGGTGAACCCGTACTCCATGCAAGGCAGTTTCGAAATCCAGCGCGAAGTGGCCGGCTACGCCGTGTCGGCGGCCTATAACTTCAACCGCGGCCTCCACCTCATCCGGCCGCTGGACCCGAACATTTACGACACCGGCCGCGGCCCGGTGGGCGGGCCGCCGGTTCCGGGCTTCCACAACCCCCTGATCTATCAGGACAACGTGTATGGCAGTTGGGGAACATCGGACTACCATGCCCTGATCGTGCAGCTGGAGAAGCGGCTCTCGGACGGGTTTTCGATCTCGGCGCATCACACCTGGAGCAAGGCCATGGACGAGGCCACCGACTACAATTCCTCCTACGAGCCGCACATTCCGTGGGACGCCCGGAACGAACGCGCCCTCTCCGCCTATCACCGCGGCCACCGTTTTGTCGCACATGTAGTCGCCCAGTCCCCGTGGGAGGCCACCCGGGGGCGCGGCTTCGGACACAACCTGCTAGCGGATTTCACACTGTCCGGAATCGTGGCCGCGAACTCGTTCGCGCCATTCAACCTGACCACCGGCTTCGATTCGCTCGGCGACCGCCATACCGACACCCACCGCCCGTGGGGCCTCGGCCGCAACGCCGGGAAGGGCCCGGATTTCTTTAGCGTCGACATGCGGCTCACCCGCACGATCCCGCTGTCGGAAACAGTGAACCTGCAGGTCATCGGCGAAGGGTTCAACCTGCTGAACCGCACCAATTTCAAGACGGTGAACGGCGTGGTTGGAAACGCCTCCATTGAAGACCTTCCGGCAAAGCTCGTTGGGCGGCGCGGTCCGGTCACGGAGCCACTCTCGTTCGCCTCGGCGTTCGATCCCCGCCAGTTCCAGTTCACGCTACGGTTGACGTTTTAGAAACGGCAGCATGGTGCCCCTGTTTTGAGTGGGCCCTTATGGAAAGGTACCGCCCAGACTGCTGCAAAAATATCCTTTAAGCTCCTGCTTGTTGGGGCGAACCTCAAACGGTGGTGATGGCGGCGGCACTTCTAAACCTCCGCTAGCTCGGCCACGGTGAGGGAGGTTTAGGGTACCCGTCGTACTCCCGCGAAGCCCTACCTTGGTGAATCCCGCGAAGAGCCGGTGTCGTCGGCTCCGCGGGGACTAGGCCGAGCCTGTCGGGAATAAGAAGTCTGCAACCAAGAATCAACAACTTACAGACCGCTTCTCTCCCTCCAGGATGGAAAACCGCCCGATGAGGTCTGATCCGGCATTTCTGGATCCTTGAAGTATGCTCCTGCGCCTTGTTGTCCGGCTCGCCGTATTCCTCGCTTGTATCTCGTAAGTTCGTTGAAATCGGTGCTGATGAGCGGAAGGCACTTCCCGAAACAGGCTCCTGCTAGCTCGAAGCCACGGTGAGGGAGGTTTAGGGTACCCTGGCACTCCCGCGGAACGATGCGAATAAGGTACAGTCTGTCGGCTCCGCGACCAGGAAAACACCCCCCGCTAGGAGCCTGTCGGGAATAAGAAGTCTGCAACCAAGAATCAACAACTTACAGACCGGGGATGGCTCGTAAGTTGTTGATTCTTGCTTCGAGGGAGCCAATTCCCGACAGGCTCCTAGAATAACGTCCGTTTGTTCCTGACAGAACTATGCCGGTCTCCGACCCCGCCGTCTCATCAACGCATCCTTCGGCATGGTTTTTTCTTCTTATTAGATCTTCATTCCAGATCAGGTCCGAATCAGAACGGGAAGGCTATACTGATCCAGCCGGGCTATCTGGCCCTGTACTGTTCGACGCTCTACTACATCGATCGTCTGGGAGGAGTCTTCAGAGGCGGCGCGTCTCGCGGAGGCCGCACGGCAGAGGGAGCAACGGCAGGAGCATACCCGCGATCACGGGCCAGAGAGGGACTCCGGGCCGTCGTGCTGATATCAGAGCGGCGTAGCCCCGTCACTTACGCGGTCTTCATTCCAAATCAGGTCCGCACGGATCAGGAAGCATCGGACCCCGGCCTGAGCCCTCCAGCGCGGTCGCGGCAGGCTTGGCATCGACGTGGAATGGGTGCCGTCCGATCCATATAAATGGATTCCATCATTAGAATTCTCCTTGCCCGACACGACCTCGGC
>CAXWPM010000008.1:0-759722 GCA_963667345.2 Terriglobia bacterium | reverse complement strand
AACACTCGGTGCTGCTCGCTCGACGACCTTTGGGACGCGCGTCGCGTCGCCACTCACGTCGGTTTCCCCTTCTACGTCCTCAATCTGGAGGACGAGTTCGAGGAGACGGTGGTCCGCCCGTTCGTCGACACCTACTTGCGCGGCGAAACGCCAAGCCCCTGTGTGCTCTGCAACAATTTCGTGAAGTTCCACCACCTTGTCCACAAGGCCGAGCAGGTCGGAGCGGACCGCGTCGCGACGGGCCACTATGCACGGGTCCGTTTCGATGAGGAGCGCGGTCGATGGCTGCTGCTTCGCGGCGTCGATCAGCGCAAGGACCAGTCCTACTTCCTGTTCGGGCTGACTCAGAACCAGCTGTCGAAAACCATTTTTCCGCTCGGTGAACTCACCAAGAACGAAGTCCGCGAGATCGCGCGGAAGGCGGGGTTGCCCACTTTTGACAAACCCGAATCCCAGGAAATCTGCTTCGTGCAAGAGGGCTCATACGCGGATTTTGTCGAACAGTATGCCGGCGGTTCGGATCGCGGAGCCGGCGATATCGTCGACATGAAAGGGGAGGTCGTTGGCAAGCATTCCGGGATACACCAATACACCGTGGGCCAACGCAAGGGACTGGTGGCCGCGGGAAAACCTCGGTACGTGGTCCGGATCGAGCCAGGCGAGAACCGTGTGGTCATCGGCGACGACGCTGATACGAACGCCGGAAGTTTCCGGGTCCGCGACACGAACTGGATCGCGATCGACCGGCTGACCGACCCGATCGAGTGCCACGTCCAGATCCGCAACCGGTTCGAACCCCGACCTGCCACTGTCTTCTCCGACAACGGCGAAACGGTCGTTCGCTTCGACACACCGCAACGCGCCGTCACACCCGGACAGGCCGCCGTTTTCTACTGGGACGACATCGTCGTGGGAGGGGGTTGGATCACCCGTTGATTGCACGGATTAAAGCACTGCCACGGATTACACGGATTTAACGGATATGACAGGGTAGGGGTTGGAACGGTTTTCGCCGACAACAGTCTCTTGTCCCAACTATCTGTGTAATCCGTGTAATCCGTGGCTAACTCCCCTCTCCGTGTAATCCGCGGCATACTTAATCCGTGTAATCGGCGGCATGGACAACTACTTCAATTACTTCACCGAAATCGAGCGCTACTACCAGTCCAGGAGAGAGAGTTTCACCCTTCTATCCACGCTGGACTGGGTACTGATCGAGAGCTGGAAAGATCAGGGCATACCGCTCGAGGTCGTCCTGAAAGGGATGGATCGGGCGTTCTCGCGCGCGAAGCGCAAGGTTAGTTCGCTCGCCTATTGTGCCAACGCCATCGATCAGGTTGCCGGCGAACAGAAGGACACCCGAACCGAATCGCCCGCCCTTCCGGAAGTCGACCCTGAAGAGGTACGACGTTACCTCGATGACCTCGGCCGACAGGTTCGTGCCCTCGGCAAGGCTTTCCCGGAGTTCCGCGAGCGGGTGGACTCGCTGGCAGCTTCCCTCGAGGACGTCGAGACGACGGACATGCGAACGGGCGAGACGACTCTCAACGCTCTCGAAGACAAACTGATCGCCATCATCAAGGTCGCCGCAGACGAAAAAGCTCTCGTGGAGGTCCAGAAAGGGGTCGAAGACAGCCTGGCGCCGTTCCGGTCCAGGATGACTGTCGAACAACTATCGATGCTCGAGGGACAGCTCCGTAAGCGGAAGCTGATGGAACGCTACGGCATTCCCCGTCTCAGCCTCTTTTACTTGATTTAGAAGACTGGCGGTGGCTGTTGGCGTTTGGCTGTTGGCAGGAGCCGCCTGACAGCCGATACCCAACAGTTGACTACTGATAACTGACGACTGACAAAAGCAATAGGAACTGGTGCAACTAACAATTGAAAAGTTGGTTTATGGCGGGGCCGGGATGGCCCGCACCGAAGACGGAGTTGTCTTCGTCCCGAAAGTACTTCCAGGCGAACTCGTTGAAGTCGAAATAGTCGATCGGAAGAAGGATTATTCCAACGCGAAGATCATCGACATCGTCACCCCGTCGGCGGACCGTCGCGAACCGGAGTGTCCGAACTTCGAAACCGTCGGATGCTGTGGATGGGATCACATCCGGTATAAGAGTCAGCTGGATTTGAAGGAATCAATCATCCGCGAAAGCCTCGCGCGGGGTGGAGGCATCGACTGGAAAGAGCCTATCGAAACCGTCACCGGACCGGAACGAGAGTATCGGTTGCGGGCTGCTTTCCAGGTCCGCGACGGACGGCTCGGCTTCTTCAGGGAAGGAACTCACGACGTCGTCCCGATCGAGCGATGCAAGGCGCTGGTGCCCGTCTTGAACGAATTCATCTCTAAAGCCGCGGCCGCTTTAGAGGGTCCGGATCTCGCTGGCACCGAAACCGTCCGCGCAATAGCGGCTCCGGACGGGAATACTGTTTCGGCCGTCTTTGAACGAGGCAGGGAACGCGCTCCATGGAAGGGACCGAAACCGATGGCGCGGATCCGGGGCATCGACTACCAGTTGCGACCGGCGAGCTTCTTCCAGCCGAATCGATTTCTGCTCGAACCGATCGTCGCTGAAGTAGTCAAGGCCTGCCAAGGAGGGCGTCGAACACTGGACCTGTTCTGCGGCAGCGCTTTCTTCACACTCCAACTGGCCCGTGAGTGCGGGGAAGTGATCGGTGTCGACCGCCGCTCGGTCCGAAATGCGGAGTGGAACGCCCAGCACAACCGCATCGGCAACGTGCGGTTCGTTAAGTCGTCGGCGTGGGCCTTCCTGATGAGAAACCCAAGGCCGGCCGACCGGATTGTGCTGGATCCACCCAGGAGCGGTTGCGGCAAGAACATCATTCGGAAGGTTGCCGCGATGAGCCCGAAAAGAATCGTCTACGTTTCCTGCAATCCGACGACGTTCGCGCCTGAAGCGCGAGTCCTGCTGGACTCGGGCTACCGACTATCGGAGCTCCGGTTTCTGGACCAGTTTCCCAACACCCCCCATATCGAGACAATCGCGGTCTTCGATTCTCAGTGAGGAAGGGTCGGTTTCCAGTCGAGCTGCCCGGAAACCAGCTCCGCGAGACGCCGAAGCGAACTCTCCTTGAGATGCACCTGATCCAGAAAGTCGTCTTCGACGGTGGATGGAGTGAGGTCTATCACCGCTTCGAGGGCGAGTCGGGACAGCCCTTTCAACAACAGATCTCACTAGTGTCCGGAACACGGTGCGACAGCCGCCGGCAACTTATAGATGAACAGTGAGTTGAATGGCATTCTGCGATTTTTCGATTTGAACTTGCCGATCACACTTTTAGCAATATTACGGTGAGAGGGGTGATACCAATGGCGCATGAACTCAGGCCAAACCGTCTTCTCACAAGTCATGGATTACGCGCCCCGATACGAGTTTCAGAAGTGTGTCGCCCGCTATCGGGGCGATTACCAGCAGAAAGGGTTTTCCTGCTGGGATCAGTTCCTGGCGATGGCATTCGCCCAATTGATCTATCGTGAAAGCCTCCGCGACATCGAAGCCTGCTTACGCGCCCTCGGCAGAAAGCGTTACCACATGGGATTCCGAAGCAAGGTGGCGCGGACGACACTGGCCGACGCCAACGAGCGGCGCGACTGGCGGATCTATGCGGATTTCGCACAGGTCCTGATCGGCATGGCGCGGCCGTTATATGCCGAAGACCCCATCGGCGTCGAGTTGGATCAAGGTCTATATGCCCTGGACTCGACCACCATTGACCTGTGTCTTTTCACTATTCCCATGGGCCCGGTTTCGCCGGCACAAAGCCGCGGTCAAGATGCATACACTGCTGGATCTTCACGGCAACATTCCCGCGTTTATCCACGTCACAGACGGGAAAGTCCATGACGTCAACGTTCTCGATGAGATCGCACCCGAAGCGGGTGCCTTCTACGTCATGGACCGCGCCTATATCGATTTTGAACGGCTCTTTCTCTTCTCCCTCTGTTCCGCTTTCTTTGTGGTGCGTGCTAAGAAGAACGTCGTCCTGCGGCGGCGGTACTCCCGTCGGGTGGACACGACCACGGGATTGCGATCCGACCAGACGGTCATCCTCACAACGAACAAATCCGCCAAAACCTATCCCGATCCGTTGCGGCGTATCAGCTACTTCGATGCCGGGACGAACAAGCGGTTGAAGTTCCTGACCAACAACTTCGCGTTGCCTGCACTCACCATCACTCAGATCTACAAGTCGCGATGGCAGGTGGAACTTTTCTTTAAATGGATCAAACAACACCTTCGAATCAAGTCCTTCTACGGCACCAGCGAGAATGCGGTGAAGACCCAGATCTGGATCGCCATTTCGGTTTATGTTCACGTCGCCATCATCCGGAAGCGCCTCGGCATCGATAGGAGTCTTTACCAAATCCTACAGATTCTCAGCATTACGATTCTTGAGAAACAGCCCATTTTGCAGGCCTTTCACGCGCCTGATTCCCAATTCAATGAACTCCAAGATCCTAACCAGCTGGTTCTATTCGACTTCTAACCGGACACTAGTGATCAGATCTACATACTTCTCGGCTGCTTCATACCAGTTCACTCCGCAACGACGAAAGGTCCCACTACTGTAGTAATCACAAATCGTCCGGAGTACGTCGGCTGTGGGTCGCTCGCGGATGAACGGCTGGATCAGGACGGTCACAGTTACGCCATGGACCTGGGCGACGTCCCGGATCGCTTCGAGGTCGTGGAGCACCGATCTCACGAGGTCCTCGATCGTTCCCGTCTTGGCAAGTGGTTCCCGGACGGGCAGCAAACCCTTTCTGACCGACCGACAGACGTCGAAGAACGACCTCTTGTACCGCTCGAGGGCGCCGCGTGGCGCTCGGCCGCCATACTTCAGGTCGAGTTCAAACACACCGTCGATCCGTCCGCCTGTGGTCGACCAATACAGAAAATCGGCATAACCGAACCAAACGATGCAGCGATTCACCGATGGCAAGAGCTCAAGGAGTCCTGGTAGCTGTTCGCCTTGCTGGCATACGCGATACGCGCGAACCGATGCGTCGGCAATCGGTGTGGCGGTCGCTGCGGCCAGAAAGCTTGAAAACCGCGAATCATCACCAGACGCTCCGACGCCAAAGGTGACCGAATCACCAAGAAGCAGGATCGACTCCTTTCCGGTAAAGTCAGCACCCCGGAAGCCCAGCGAATTTATCTTCAGATGCGGCTGCTGCTGGTTCGGGCACAGACGGTAGCCACCGAACGGCGACGCCTCATAACTCAGCAAATCGTAATATTCCTCCGCGAAAGGAATCCGACTCCGAACCAGCGTGGCGATCTCCCCGGCGTCGCCCGAGCCGCCCTTGTGAAGCCATCTCTTGAACATCGTGAAGTGGCCGCGGAGGCCGCTGCTATTCTCAATCAGGCTCCTATCCGGGTCAAGCTGCTGCCGGGCGACCGAGATATATCGGGGAAGGTTATCCGCCCGGGTAAGGAGTGGTAGAATGATCGTGCCCTCAACGTTCCCGATCAATCATTGCCACCATTGCTGCTTCCGCTTCTGGCTCTCGTAGCCGGAATTCTGGTATCCCCACGCCTGGACCCGGCTGCGGTCTGGCTCGCCCTACTGCCCGCATCAATGGTCGCTGTCCTCCGCCCGCGGCTCACGGTGTTTTGCATCTTATTGCTCGGAGCCGGCCTCGCCGCTCGTGCGGAGCGCCGACCCCCGAACATCCTGGACGACGGCACTAGTGTCCGGTTAGAAGTCGAATAGAACCAGCTGGTTAGGATCTTGGAGTTCATTGAATTGGGAATCAGGCGCGTGAAAGGCCTGCAAAATGGGCTGTTTCTCAAGAATCGTAATGCTGAGAATCTGTAGGATTTGGTAAAGACTCCTATCGATGCCGAGGCGCTTCCGGATGATGGCGACGTGAACATAAACCGAAATGGCGATCCAGATCTGGGTCTTCACCGCATTCTCGCTGGTGCCGTAGAAGGACTTGATTCGAAGGTGTTGTTTGATCCATTTAAAGAAAAGTTCCACCTGCCATCGCGACTTGTAGATCTGAGTGATGGTGAGTGCAGGCAACGCGAAGTTGTTGGTCAGGAACTTCAACCGCTTGTTCGTCCCGGCATCGAAGTAGCTGATACGCCGCAACGGATCGGGATAGGTTTTGGCGGATTTGTTCGTTGTGAGGATGACCGTCTGGTCGGATCGCAATCCCGTGGTCGTGTCCACCCGACGGGAGTACCGCCGCCGCAGGACGACGTTCTTCTTAGCACGCACCACAAAGAAAGCGGAACAGAGGGAGAAGAGAAAGAGCCGTTCAAAATCGATATAGGCGCGGTCCATGACGTAGAAGGCACCCGCTTCGGGTGCGATCTCATCGAGAACGTTGACGTCATGGACTTTCCCGTCTGTGACGTGGATAAACGCGGGAATGTTGCCGTGAAGATCCAGCAGTGTATGCATCTTGACCGCGGCTTTGTGCCGGCGAAACCGGGCCCATGGGAATAGTGAAAGACACAGGTCAATGGTGGTCGAGTCCAGGGCATATAGACCTTGATCCAACTCGACGCCGATGGGGTCTTCGGCATATAACGGCCGCGCCATGCCGATCAGGACCTGTGCGAAATCCGCATAGATCCGCCAGTCGCGCCGCTCGTTGGCGTCGGCCAGTGTCGTCCGCGCCACCTTGCTTCGGAATCCCATGTGGTAACGCTTTCTGCCGAGGGCGCGTAAGCAGGCTTCGATGTCGCGGAGGCTTTCACGATAGATCAATTGGGCGAATGCCATCGCCAGGAACTGATCCCAGCAGGAAAACCCTTTCTGCTGGTAATCGCCCCGATAGCGGGCGACACACTTCTGAAACTCGTATCGGGGCGCGTAATCCATGACTTGTGAGAAGACGGTTTGGCCTGAGTTCATGCGCCATTGGTATCACCCCTCTCACCGTAATATTGCTAAAAGTGTGATCGGCAGGTTCAAATCGAAAAATCGCAGAATGCCATTCAACTCACTGTTCATCTATAAGTTGCCGGCGGCTGTCGCACCGTGTTCCGGACACTAGTGGGACGACGGGTACCCACGCCGGATAGTCGTCCTGCTCCACCGTGCACCGGAGTCGAGGGCGCCCGGCTACTACATGAGCGTTCGTCTTATCTCCGTGGACGGCCGCCCTTGGTCGGGAGGGGCTCGACTGTTTGTCTTCCCTGCCGATGGCGAACTCGATCGACTGTTCCGCGGATTCGACCTCGGAGCCGGCGACCGAATCGAGGCTCTGGTTCGACTGCGACCGGCCAACGTATACCGGAATCCGAATGGGTTCGACTACCGGCGTTTCCTGGCAAGGAGGGGCATTTACTGGACAGGGTCAATCCGAAGCCCGCGGCTCATCCGGGTGATCGGACGGGGCAATCATTGGAGAGATCGACTCCGGGCCTGGGCGACCGAGCGCATCGCATCCCATTTTGATGATGGCGAAACTGTCGAGGCGCTCGTTCTCGGGATGACCCTCGGGCAGCGGCGGCGGCTTGCTGGCGCGGACGTCCGCAAATTTCGGGATAGCGGACTGATCCACCTTCTGGTCGTCTCCGGATTCAATCTTGCTGTCGTGGCCGCCGCGGCGCTCTGGGTCGGAGGGCGCCTACCGCTGAGAGGCAGACGCCGCACAGGCGGCCGGCTGTTCGCACTCGTGCTGATTCTCGCGTACGCGTTCCTGGTCGAGGGCGAGGCGCCGGTTGCGCGAGCGACCCTGATGGCCTCGTTGTTGATCATCGGAACCGTGCTGGATCGCGGCCACTCGGTCATCAACGCCCTGGCGGGAACCGCGCTGGCGATATTGTTGGTCAATCCTCTCGCGATCGAAGACGCCGGCTTTCAACTCACGTTTGCCGCTGTCCTGGCGATCTTGTTCCTGGCAGTCCCGCTGATCCGGTGGGCTTTGGGCGACGTTTCCCTGGCGCTGACCCGGCTGGAAGATACAAACCTCGACAGCCATCTCTCCACCGAAGTCGTCGACTGGAGGGTGTCGGCCCGCCTGGGGTGCGAACTGCGAGGCTGGCCGATCTGGACGGTGCGCCTCAGGTGGAAAGCACTGATCGTCATGGCCGAGGCGGCCATCGTGACCACGTCGGTGCAACTGGTACTGGTGTTCTTCATGGTCGAGTCCTACCATCGCTTCTCGCCAGTCGCGCTACCTCTGAACGTCCTCGGCGCCCTGGTTGCCGCCGCGATCACGCCTCTCGGACTGCTGCTTCTGCTCCTTCCCGAGTTTCTCGGCAACGCCGTAGCCTGGGTGATGGAGCTGTTGCTTGAATTCCTCATGGCGGCGGTCGACCTCGGGCTCGGAATTCCCGGCGCGACGTTGCGCGTACCATCGCCTCCACCCGTGCTCTGGATAATTTACGGATGCGCCGTTGGCGTCTGCCTTTGGGCGGCCCGAAGGCGTTCGGCCCGGGGTCTGGTGCTCGGCGTGGGGACCGCCATCGGGCTCGGGACCTTGATCGCGCTGGGAAACATGCCGCCGGAGGCGCCGTCATACCCCGTCCTCACTTTTATCGATGTGGGCCAGGGCGACTCGACACTCGTCGAAATGCCGGACGGTACGCGGATCGTCGTCGACGGGGGCGGTCTGGCTTCGGGCCCGTACCGGTCCCTCCGCGAAGAAGGGACGTTTTCTATCGGAGAGGATGTCGTCAGCGCCTACCTGTTCTCACGAGGCATCCGACGGCTCGACGCCCTGGTCCTGACGCACGCACACCACGACCATATGGAAGGCCTGTTCGATCTGATCCGGAACTTCGAGGTCGGTGAGGTCTGGCTGGGGCCGAACCCGATGGTACCCCGTTATCGTCAGTTGCTTGAACAAGTCCGGCTCCGGGGCATACCGATCCGCAGGATCCGCGCCGGTGAGCAGATCGGCCCGTTCCGAGTCCAGCATCCCCCTCCGGAATACAGCACCAGTGCGGGCGTATCGAACGACGATTCGCTGGTCCTGCTGCTGGACTGGCATGGGGCCCGACCTTGTTGACGGGCGACCTGGAACGGGACCTGCCGGGCCTGGACGAAGTCGACGTGCTGAAGGTTCCGCACCACGGCAGCGGCAACACGCGTCTTCGAACGCGCGGGCGGATAAGGGTGATCTCCGTCGGTCGCAATAACCGGTTCGGGCACCCCCATGCCAGCAAGCTGCCTGCTCTCCGCACCGATGTCCTTGGAGCTATCCGGATCGAGCTCGCGCCATCCGGCCCAAAAGTCTCATTTCCTGGGCTGGATTGAATGGGGGCTTTTGGCTTTTGGCTTTTGGCTTTTGGTGGTTCGATCAGTTGTCAGTTGTCAGTTGTCGAAAGTGTGCCAATCTTAGTTGGAAATTGAAACGGCTCCAAACCCTATGGTTTGATGGTATTGGAAGAAACAACATCAAGCCTGTAAGAGAAAGGAGCCGAGATGAGGAGTCTGTTACGTTCGGTGAAAAAACGCAAGAAGAGGCGAGTACTGGGTGAGGTCGAGGTCATGAGCCGGGAGGAGTACTCGGGACTGGAATTGGACTCGAAGGTGGAGATGATCCGGGCGTTGATCCCACTGGGGTTGATGCACGTAGAGGAGTTGCTCGACGAGGAAGTGAAGGCGTTGGCGGGTGAGCGATACGCGCGAAAGGAGGCGACGTTGAGGGGCCGGCGACACGGGAGCAATCCGGGGACCGTGGGGCTCGGGGGCCAGCGGGTACCGGTTCGGGTGCCTCGAGTTCGCAGCGTGGCGGGCGGGGAGATTCCGCTTCGGAGCTACGAGGAACTCAGTCCGGATGGCGCGGTGAACGAACTGCTTCTCAGACGTGTGCTTTATGGGATCTCCTGCCGGAACTACGAGTCGGCCGCGGAAGCGATTCCAGGAGCCATCGGATTGTCGAGCTCGACGGTGTCTCGAGGATTCGTCCAGGCGAGTGCCGCGAAACTTCGGCAGATGCAGGAGCGGGATCTGTCGGCCGAGGACGTGGTGGCGATCTTCCTGGACGGGAAAATGTTTGCCGACGCCACGATGGTTGTGGCCCTGGGCATCACAATTACGGGCGACAAACGCTTCTTAGGCTTCGTGGAGACGAGTACGGAGAACGAGCAGGTACTGACTCCGTTTCTCCGTTCATTGATGGAGCGAGGCCTGGACATCTCTGAAGGCGTGCTGGTGATCGTCGACGGCGGCAAAGGTCTGCGCGCGGCAGTCAAGCGGGCATTCGGTAATCGAGCCCTGGTCCAACGCTGCCAATGGCACAAACGCGAGAACGTGGTGAGCTACCTGTCGAAGACCGAGCAAGCCGCGTGGCGCAAGCGGCTTCAGCGTGCGTACCAGCGCCCGGAGTACAACGAAGCCCGGGCGGCCCTCGAACAGCTCCATGGAGAGCTCGAGGAGCGAAACCAATCGGCCGCTGCGAGCCTTGAGGAAGGCCTGGAGGAGACCCTCACGTTGCATCGACTCGGCGTGTACGGGGTCCTGGGCCGTTCGTTCAAGACGACGAATTGCTTGGAATCGGTCAATGCCCTCGTCGAGGAAAGGTGCGCGAAGGTCGATCATTGGAAGAACTCGAGCCAGCGGCAGCGCTGGTTGGCGACGGCGCTCATCGACATCGAACCACGCTTGAGGAAGGTGATCGGCTACCGTCATCTTCCAAAGCTCCGCGAAGCCCTCAGGCGGGAGCTGAAGATTGAGGCGAAGACGTCGACGAGATCGAAGAAGAAGGTTGCGTGACCAATCGTGAGCCGTGGAGAGTTTCAACTAAGAATGGGCTTGACTCCAGTTGTCAGCAACCAATCACCAAACTGATGACTGAAAACTAGCAGAGAACTGCCAACGCCTAACAGCCAATCGGCAACCGCTAAAGGCCAATAGCCAACAGCTCTCCCGTGTCTTTGCGGTGATGTTCCTTCGGTAGCTCATAGTTGACTGTGGAAGAGGGGTTGTGTAACTTAACTCATTGCAGGACGGCAAGTAAGCGATGCCGGGCCGTGGCGCTCTGCCACAGGCTGTTGAGAAACGACCGCTAGATATGGGGGCATCTCCGTTGGATTATCGCTACTGCCGTGTCGCGGTGCTCGCGACCGCTTCCCTTCTCTTCCTGACGGCCTGCGGACCGGGGTCGCGAACGGTCGCTTCCCGGGTTCCCCCGCCACCCGTCGTCCCAGACACCACGCCACCACCCTCGACCCCACGGCCCGCCGCGTTCGACGCAATGCGCGACACCCTGACCGAGGCTCGGGAACTGTCCCGGCGGGCGGAGACGCTGCTCCGTGACGGCCTGATCGACGCGGCCCGCGAAGAATTCGAGCAGGCTCTCGACCTGCTCAAGGCGTACGCCACCAACCTGAAGGAGCCCAGTTTCCGGATCGAACGGGAGATCGACTTTCTCATCGTGCGGATGGCCACGCTCGTGACGACCCAGCGCGCCGAGCAGGCAGCCATCGACGAACTGGCGGAGTTTGAGCCATCGGCGGAGGGCCTAGATCCGGCTCTGCGGGCGCGCGTTGAGGCCGACGTCGAAGCTGTGGAATACGACATCCCGATCGAGATCAACGACCGCGTGCTCTCGATGCTCGATTACTACACGGACGGACGTGGCCGTTCGACTATCGAGGCGGGTCTTGAGCGCGTGGGTCTCTACCGCCCGATGATCGAACGCATCTTCGCCGCCGAAGGGGTGCCGCTCGACCTGATCCACCTGGCGCAGGCGGAAAGCCTGTTCAAGCCACAGGCGGTTTCCAGCGCGCGCGCGAAGGGGATGTGGCAATTCATTTCATCGCGCGGCGAAGAGTACGGAATGCGGCAGAACTGGTGGATCGACGAGAGGTCGGATCCGGAGAAGTCCACTCGCGCCGCCGCCCGTCACCTCAAAGATCTCTACAATCAGTTCGGGGACTGGTACCTGGCCATGGCCGCCTACAACTCCGGGCCGGCGCGGGTCAGTCGAGCGATGGCGCGGACCGGCGCCCAGGACTTCTGGAGCCTTGCCGACGCGCGTGCGCTGCCTCGAGAAACACGCAACTACGTGCCTACGATCGTGGCGATGACCCTGATCGGAAAGAACCCCGAACGCTACGGCTTCGATGTCAAACCGGCGGACCCGCTGTTGACCGAACGCATCCGGGTCCCCCAGGCTACAGACCTCAGGATCATCGCCGATTACCTGGACGTCCCGCTGGAACAGATCCAGGAATTGAACCCGCACGTCCTCCGGTGGGCGACTCCACCCGACGACCGGGAGTTCGAGTTGATCCTGCCGGCGGGATACGCGACCCGTTTCGCCGAGCGCGTCGCGGGACTGTCCGAACAAGAGCGCATCCTCTTCCGACACCACGTCGTGGTAAGCGGCGAAACTCTCTCACACATCGCGCTCCGCTACGGCGTTTCCGTGCCGGCGATCTCGGAGTCCAACCGCTTGTCCGGACACCTGATCCGCATCGGGCAGTCTCTGGTCATCCCGATCAGCGGTGTACCGGTTCCATCCAGCGTGGCCGGTCAGTTCAGCAAGAACCCTCCGACCCGCGAAACGGCGCCCGAGGTCTACCTCATCCGCCGCGGTGATACGCTTTCCGCAATCGCCGAGCGATTCGACCTGACGATGGCCGACATCCGGGTGTGGAACGGCATGACCTCGAATCACCTGATCGCCGGCGATCGGATCCGACTGTCGCCGGGCGAGACCGCCTCCAGGACCGACGGCGACCCCAGTCAGGTCGTGATCTACCGGGTCCGGCCCGGCGACACTCTCAGCAAGATCGCCCTCTCCTATCAGACCTCTGTCGAAGCCATCCGGGAGTGGAACCGCCATGCCGACCTCTCGATCATCCGTCCAGGGGACCGCATCACGATATTCAGGCAAAGGTAGGGCGGTGAAGCGAACTTTCGACGCCTGTGCGGCGTCTATCTGAAAAGGCTGACACCCATCGGAAGTTTCGCCGATCGGAGTCAACTTATTATAGATACATAAGTTAGCCGATCTTGACGAAGAGTTGTCCTGCCCGACAGCGGCCAGGAACTCCGGATTTGCAAATTTGTTGTAATTTCTGGGATTACCTTTCGAAACCAGGGGCGTCAAACACCCCGTAATGGACGCAATTACCTTGAATCGGGCCCCGAAACGAGAAGCGGCATCCGAAGAAGTAAAGCTGCTTGTCGAGCAAGCTCAACGCGGTGATCGGGAAGCCTTCGAGCAGTTGGTTTACCGACATGACCGTGATATCTTGCGCCTAGCTTTTCATATGCTTGGCAATCGGGAGGAGGCTCAGGAAGTCTTCCAGGAAACCTTCCTGAAGGCATACCGTTCTCTGGCCCGTTTTCGGTCGGAATCCAGCTTCTACACGTGGATTTACCGGATCGCGACCAACGTCGCTCTGGACCGTCTCCGGAAGCGCCAGAACCTCCGTGAGGAGATTTCCTACGAAGCCGACACGGAATCGAATCCAGACCGTCCGGCCCTGAAAGACACGCTGGAGGAGAAGAGCTATCAGAGCAATCCTGAACGGCGCCTCTACGGAAGGGAGATCGGACAGAAAATCCATCAAGCCCTGCAAACGCTTTCGGAAAAAGAGCGTCTTGTCTTTGAGTTACGGCATTATCAAGGCTTGCGGCTGAGAATGATCGGAGACATCATGGGGAGCACCGAGGAAACAGCGAAGAACTATTTGTTCCGGGCAACCCAGAAGTTGAGAGCGTACCTGGTCAACGTATGAACTGTCGAGAACGCCAACACGATATCGTCCTGTTTCTGTACGATGAACTGCCCGCAGGGGACCGCAATGATTTGCGAAGCCACTTGGATGCCTGCGTTCCCTGCAAACAATTCTGCGAACACGAGGAGCAGCTTCACTTCAAGCTGACCGAAGACTTCTCCGACTGGGAAGTTCCCTCGGACCTGCTGGTCGAGTCCCGTAGGGGCCTGTCGGAGGAACTCGACCGGATCGACGCCCGACGATGGTGGCGTCTGCCGGTACTCGCGCCTCTGTTTTCGAGGATGCGGTTGCTGGAGTCCGCCGCCCTGGTTTCCATCGGGTTGGCTCTGGGAGTCTACGTCACCGTCAACCAGGACACGGTCGACATCACGCCTACTACGAATCAAAGCCAGATCGCAATCCCTCAGGATGCGGCCTTCTCCAACCTGCGCATCATCGATTCCGATCCCGTAACGGGACGGGTCCGGCTGGCGGGAGACATGGTGCAGCCGATGCAGTTGGAAGGAAGTCTCCAGGACGAGGCTATTCGGCGTCTTCTGTTCGGCGCGCTCCAGGTACCGAGCAACCCCGGTTTCAGACTCCGGGCGGTGGAACTACTGGCGCAGAGCCCGCGCGACGCAAGCATCAAGGAAGTCCTGATCGGCGCGCTGCTGAACGACGACAACGTCGGTGTTCGGATGTACGCGATGGAGGGTTTGATGGCGTTCGCCGAAGACGAGGATGTCCGGCGGGCCCTGATCTATGTTCTGGAAAATGACCAGAACGCTGGAATCCGGGTTCAGGCGATCGAAGCACTCTCTCCCTTGAGCCAGGATGAGGACATGGGCGAGATTATCCAGAACGCGACTCGGGGAGACGATAACCCGTACATCCGGATGAAGAGCTTGCAGTTTGTGGGGTCTGGTAATCGATGAGAAAGCCGCTTTCCCGAAGGGTCTGGCGCGGCAGTCAGGTGGTCCTCGCCGTTCTAGCACTCCAGACATTGGCCCTTGCTGACTGTCCCATCACCGAGGGCAGCACGCTGTTCGTCCGAGCCCCTATCGGGAACCTGCAGATCGAAACCACGACGGCCGACATGGTCTCGGTCGAAATCTCCGGTTCGGCCATCCAGTTGGTGGAGAACTGTTTCGAAGACCGCGTCGAGATCGGCGGCAACGCGCCACCTCAGATCTTCGGACCGGTCACCTGGCGGATTCGGGTATCCCGCGATGCGAACATGGACCTAACCACCTTCGCGGGCACGATACACATCGCAAGCACCGCTGGCAGCGTCACTGCCCGTAACACGGGTGGTTCGATCATCTCGGGCAACATCGGCGGCAACGCTGCGATGGTCACACAAGGCGGCTCGATCTCCGCCGGCAATATTGGCGGCGATGCCGAACTCCGCAGCATGGGCGGATTTATCGAGATCGGAAACGTCGCCGGCAATGCGGAGGTCGAAACCTTCGCCGGACCCATCACGATGGGGACGGTCGCAGGTTTTGTTCGTGCGGAAACGATGGGCGGTTCGATCAGCATCAGCGAGAGCCAGGGCGAACTATACGCAGTGACGCTGGCCGGAGACATCCTGATTGGTGTGGCGAGCCGGACCGACGTGCAGACCGCGGGCGGCAACATCATCGGTATGCGGATCCGCGGACCCTTCCGGGGCTTTACCGAGCTGGGAAATATTCGGCTCGAACGGGCCGAGTCATCGATCGAAGCGCAGTCCGGAATCGGCGATATCGATGCCACGCTGATACCGCAGTCGATTGAAGGCGACCTGCACGTGACGCTGAGGACAAGCTCGGGAAATATTCGGCTGGCCATTCCCGAAAACCTGCCGGCGAACCTGGAAACCGTCATGGCTCGCCCGGTGATGCAGGGACCTCGTATCCAGTCGGATTTTCCCCTCGAGCGGGTCAGCTCCGGCAACCTCCCTTCCTTCGTAAGCCAGCGGTTCACCGTGGCACCGATACGGTCGCGCACCGTGCTGAATGGCGGCGGCAACTCCATCCGGCTCGAGACCGGGGGCCGGGGCACGATCGAAATCCGCAGGATCCGGGTCCCCCAGTAAGAGAAGGCCGAGGAAGGCCACGGATTTAACGGATTTCAGACGAAACTTGTCTTCGCCCTCTCCCCTGAAAACCCCTTCTTAATCCGTTAAATCTGTGTAATCCCTGGCTGGTCCTATATCCGAGAAATCCGCAAACTAGTCCTGGCCGCGGACGATAGCAACTTTCGCGGTGGCGGTGTCGAGGTACTTCCTGGCGGCGGCTTGGACATCGTCCCGGTCCAGGAGTCGTACCCGCGATTCGAAATCGGCAACGATCTCGATGTCGGCGCCGGCATAGATGGCTCGGGTGAACGCCATCGCCCGGGCTCGCCGGGTCTGGAGTCCAATCTCATGGATGCCGATCGAGTAGTCCGCCGCCCACCGCAGTTCGTCTTCGGAGATCCCGTCCGCGATGAGGCGGGCGATTTCTGCCTCAATGGATGTTCGAACGCGCGCTTCGTTGCCGGGAGAGACCGCCGCAAACACGAGGAACGCTCCCGATCTGACCCGAGCCCGGACGGCGGCAGTCACCGAATGGGCGATCCCCTGCTGTTCGCGAATCGCATCGACGAAGCGTCCACCCGGGCCGGAGACGACATTTTGGAGGAGGGTTAAGAGGACGTGGTCGCGGCCCCCGTACACGGGCCCGGGGAAACCGTACACCACGGCTGTCTGCCGTCTGGGGAGGATCTCGACCGTCTCCGCCGGCTCCGGATCGATCTGGGGCGCTGGCAGAGTGGAGATGTCACGCTCGAAGAGATCTTCGTTGGTCAGCGTTTCGGCGATCGAAGCGACCAGGCCCGTCCCCCGGATATCCCCGACGATGACGATGACGGGAACCAGCGTTCTCTGGTTCTGACGGTGCCATGCGATCAGATCGTCCCTTGTGACCGAATCCAGCGAGGACTCGGCTCCGTACCGAGACTGCCCATAGGCGTTGCCCTCGAACAGGGCGCCGAGGGCCAGTTGCACCGGATGCTCAAAACCGTCTTGCCGCAGCCGGCGAATGCGCGCGCGTTGGAGTCGCTGTTCTGCCTCTACAACCAATTCGGAAAACGTCGGCTCCTGCACCACCTCCATCAGCACCTTCAAAGCCTCGTCCATCTGACCGCTGACGCCGTCGAGCAAGTAACCGAAGAAATCGGGCTCGTTGACGACTTCAATTCGCGCTCCTGCGTTCTCCATACGCCTGGCTATGTCGGACGCGTTATAGCGTCGAGTGCCCTTTAGCGAGGCCCGCAACATCAACTCCGTGATCCCGGCGTTGGAGCCACTTTCGAGCAGTCGGCCGCCGGGGAAAAAAATCCCGAAAGAAACCAGCGGGAGTCGATGGTCCTCCAGAACGTAGACGTCCGGCCCCCTCAGGATGGAGCGGCGGACCAGCGTTCCCAACACGTCGTGAACCAGTTCGTCGTTCAGCAACCGGATCGACGTCGATACCGGGAGTTGCTCGATGCTCCGCTCGACGAAATTCTCCGGAATCTGGTCAAGAACGTTCGAACGGAAGTCGTCGTCGGAATATGATCGCGCGATAGAACGGGGCAGGTACTCGAACAGCCCGAGGTTCTCCGGCCCGAAGTGACTCTCGAGCAAGCGGTCGACGTCGTCCGACGTGACTGCCTGTATTCCCGAAAGGAAGCGTTCCGAACGCTTCCAATCCCCAAGCGCTTCCTGACTGGCAAGCTCGTCGGCGATCCCCTGGACTGTTTCCATGCGATGGTAAAAGTCCTGCGCGGCCAGCGTTCTTGCCCGTAACAACTGCTCCTCGGTAACCCCGTAGCGGCGCAGCCTCTCAAACTCTGTGAGAACGGCAATCTCGGCAGCCACGGGGTCTACGGTCTCCACACTCAGACGGAAATAGCTGAGCCCGTCGAAGTTCTGGAGCGAAGAGGAAGCGCGGCTGATGACCTGCTGCTCGTCACGAAGGAATCGGTTCATCCGTGACGCGCGGCCCGAAGTCAGCAGCGCCGAGAGCACCTCAAGCGCGTACATATCTTCCGACGTGGCGTTGGGAACGTGGAAACCGAGGGCCACCTCGGCCTGGGCGATATCACCACGCTCCCAGTTGTACCGGAACGAGGACTGGGACGGCTCGAGTGGAGGTGCTTCGCGTTCGACGATGACGTCGGGTTGGTCGCCGTGGATACGGATGATCTCCTCGAGCATTCGCTCCCTCTCGAAGCGGCCGACGACCGAGAGGATGGTGTTCGAAGGTTGATAGTACCGTTCGTAAAACTCGACGACGTCTTCGCGCGTGTTGGCACGCAACTGGTCCGACGTGCCGATGCGCGGTCGCCGGAGAGGATGGGATCGGAAAGCCGTCTCATACAAGCGTTCTCGCGCCACATCGGACGGGCTGTCGAGAGTTCGGTTGTTCTCTTCCAGAACGATTTCGATTTCCTTCGTGAGCTCGTCGGCATCGAAGGTTGTGTTCCACAACGCGTCGGCCTGGATCTCGAGAGCCGCAACCGTGTGGCCGGAAGGAACGACGGTGCTATAGACCGTGCGATCGTACTCCGTGTACGAGTCCGGATAGCCGCCCAGAGCCCGGGTTTCGCGAGCGATCTGCCCGACCGGGCGGCTGGGGGTTCCCTTGAGGATCATGTTTTCGACCAGGTGGGCAACTCCGGCAACGCGATCGGCCTCGTCAAAGTAGCCCGCGCGGACGAGCGTCGTGATGCTGGCAAGGGGGAGGGCGTTACTTTCGCGGACCAGGACGGTCAATCCATTCTTCAGGATGACCTTGGTCGTCTGGCCCACGTCCTCCCTGAAAATGTAAGGGCCCTCGATCTCTCCCCCCACGCCGGGAGGCAGGTCCAGTACCGGCAGCTGCGGGAGAACCTGGAGGAAGAGCGCGAGGAAAAACGCCATATCAATAGTCTAACCGAGGACGGGTTCCCACTATAACGAACCTGTGGCAGAACCCTCGAGATCGGAAGACCCGCGACGAACTAGTGACCTCGAGCGACGCCGTCACGCCTTTTGGTCAACTCGATGCGGCGGGTATGGTCGTCTATGTAAGTCAGAGCAACAAGCACCGGATCGGGGGGGGCCTGACTTCCGAGACGCTCCGCCCACTCCACCACCACGGCGGCATCCTCACAAAAAATGTCTTCCAGACCGAGATCGTCGAGCTCCCCGGACATCAGACGATACAAATCGATATGGTAGATCGGAACGCGGCCTTCGTAGCGGTTGACGAGCGTAAACGTTGGGCTGGACACCTCGTCCATGTCCCGGAACCCGAACCCTGCGGCCAACCCTTTCGCAAAGGCCGTCTTACCCGCACCGAGCTCCCCGTAGAGGAGGATATGGGCCGGGGTCGTGAGCGACCCGGCCAGTCCTTTGGCGAAATCCCGGGTCTGCTCTTCAGAGGTGGAAACAAACGACTGGTCGAATGAAGACTTCACCTCAAAGACGCAAAGACGCAAAGAGAAACCAGGCAAGCGCCTGGAAACCGGGGGCATCTATTGCGCTCGGTGCCACTTTCCACAAACATTTCTTCTCCCATCTTTGCGCCTTTGCGGTGGAAGTTTCTTAGTGCTCCCGGAGTTCGCGCCAGGCGTCTGGAAGGAACCCCAGGATATCGGTCGCGACCAGAAACTCCTCGCCGAGCTCTTCAGCGGCAAGGTCTCCCGCCAGGCCATGAAGGTACACGGCCAGGCACAACCGTTCTTCGAAGTGTCCCAGGTGCGGTTGTCCCAGGAGCCCCGCGATCATTCCCGTCAGAATGTCGCCGCTACCTGCCGTTGCCATTCCGGCGTTGCCCGTCGAATTAACGAAAGTACGGCCGTCGGGACAAGCCACGACGGTCCGGAAGCCCTTCAGGACGACCCAAAGTCCGCGGTCGGTGGCATAGTCCCTCGCGGCGTCGAGCCGGTTTCTGACGATATCGGGGATTGCACGGCCCGTCAGGCGGGACATTTCGCCGGGATGAGGTGTGACGACGATGGGGACATCCCGTCCGCGGAGCTCATCCCGGTGCTCGGCAAACGCATTCAGGCCATCGGCGTCCAGGACGACCGGCACTGTGAGACGCGAAACCAGATCTCGAACGAGATCGTCGGTCTCGACATGCCGTCCTATTCCCGGCCCGAGCGCAACGACAGTCTTACCGGCGATGGTCCCGTCCAGGCGCCCGTAGTCCAAGGCAGCCTGTCCCAGTGTCCCCCCGTCGGTCTCGGGGAACGGCTCGGTCATGATTTCGGACATGTGAGATGCGACGACCGGGAATGCACTCTCGGGAACCGCAGCGGTCACAAGACCGGCGCCGGCTCGGAGGGCGGCCTCGGAAGCCATCGCCGCGGCACCGGCCTTTCCGCGAGCTCCGCCGATGACCAGGATCTTCCCGTAATCGCCCTTGTTCGTGTCATCGGCCCGCGGACCCAACGCATCGGGAAAACTGTCAGCCAGCAGGAGGTCTACATCGTGCCCATCAGCCTCGATCAACTCGTGTGGGTTGCCGATATCCGCGATGACGACCTCACCGGCCATTTCATGAGCGGGGGGAAACACCAGGCAGAACTTCGGGGCCGACAGCGTTACCGTCAGGTCGGCCTCAACGGCCGGTCCACCAACGTCAGAGCTGTCCGCCGCACAACCGGACGGTACGTCCACCGACACGATCATGGCTCGGGGAAAGTCATCCGACAGCGAAGCAAAGACGGTACCCAACAGGCCCTCGACAGGCTTGGACAGCCCGGTCCCCAGCAGCGCGTCGATGACGATGTCCGCGTGGCATGCCTCCACGAGTTCGGCGGACCATTCATCCGTGTTGCGAATGGGAACCGGCGGATACCCGATGGCGGTCAGGATATCCAGATTCGTTCGGGCATCTCCGCTGACCTCCGCCGGGTCAGCAAACAGGTAAACCAAGGGAAACGCGCCACGACCGATGAGCTGTCTGGCCACCACCATCCCATCGCCACCGTTGTTGCCCTTGCCGCACAGAATGACGAACGTGAGGCTTTCCAGGTTGTCGACCCGCGCGTCGATCCCTTCAAGGACCCGCATGCCGGCATTCTCCATTAAGACGATTCCCGGAATGCCAAACTGTTCGTTCGAGAGACGGTCGACTTCCCGAAGTTGGGCAGCGGTGAGGATTTTCATTGGGGCGGGAGAGCGGTACGCGGGAGCCGTTGAGGTGGCTCCCGCCCAGAGGATCTCAGTTACCCCCGACCAACTCCGAAAAATCGGTCAGAAGCTTGTCGGCAGGGATGAGGCTGCCGCTCGTATTCTTCCAGATCAACGTTCCTTGTTCGTCGACCAGGAAATAGTAGCGGTTCGCTGAGGCAGCACCACCGCGTCGTCCCTCTCGGCCTGCACCATAAAGATTGATGACTTCCATATCGACGTCGCTCAGGAACCGGTTCTTGGCCCCGACCTGTTCTCCGAATACCCGCTGAGACGGACCAAGGTCCCTGGAAATACCGATGATCTCGATTCCCAAATCCATAAACTCGTCGTAGCGTTCACCGAACTCGGTGAATTCACGCGTTCAGCCGCCGGTGAAGGCAGCCGGGAAGAACGCGATAAGGACGTTGGATTCACCCTCGAATTCCTCGAGGAGTTCGAATCCCGGCGCCATTTCTCCCACTGTCGGGGTGTTGTCCGTACCCGGCGCCTGCAACTGGCCAAAAGCCAGCGACGCCGACATCAACACCACGAGCGGGAGGAGCAAGATATACCTCTTCATTAGCTATCCTCCTGAAAAAATCGAGACGCCGAAACGAATCGGCATCCAACTAATACTCTTCGCCCGATCCTGGAACTGCTATTGGCGGCTGACCAACTCCCCCAGATCCATCAAGAGGCGATCCGCGGGAATGAGGCTGCCAGACACGTTCTTCCAGGCGAGCTTTCCTTCCCGGTCGATCAAGAAGTAGTAGCGATTCGCCACAGGAACGGCAAGGTCGTTCCGGACGGCGCCGTACCGCGTTATGACTTCCAGGCCGGGGTCGCTCAGAAAGTGATTCCTGGTTCCCACCTTGTTCTTGAACTCGCCCTGCGAGGGCGCCAGGTCTCTCGAGATACCGACGATCTCAACGCCCAGGGCCAGAAACTCGTCGTAGCGTTCACCGAACTCGGTGAATTCACGCGTTCAGCCGCCGGTGAAATCTGCGGGATAGAATGCGAGAAGGACGTACGACCGCCCCACGAAATCTTTGAGGCCCAATGTATCGGATCCGGTGATACCGACGGGCCGCTCGAAGTCAGGAGCGTTCTCCCCAACTGCCGGGGTGTTGTCGGCGCCGGGCGCCTCGAGTTGACCGAAGACCAGTGGCGCCATGATCAGCACCACAAGTGGGACGAACAAGATGCTTTTCTTCATGCTTGTGATGTCCTTGAGGACGCCGATCGAATCGATGTCCCTGAAACGACCGACCCAATCGAAGGCAGGCCCAGCGGGGCCGGAATCGCCCGTAGATGATATGCTAAGATCTTCGCTTTAGCAACTCGCTTGAAGGTGGCCGAAGTCCTGATTCTTCAGTCACTAAGCCCTACTTGCGGCACGTCCCGAGCTTCCGGAGCGACTTCCACTCGAATGCCACTGAAGAACGTCAAAGAACTGGAATCTCGTCATCTGCTCGCCGCCTACAGCCGGTATGACGTTCTCATTGACCGTGGCAGCGGGGTTTACCTGTACGACCGGAACAACAAACGTTACCTGGATATGATGGCCGGCATCGGTGTCAACGCTCTGGGCTACAACCATCCACGAATCCGTCGTGTCCTGCGGAAACAGATAAAGCGGCCGCTGCACCTGTCCAACCTGCTTTATCACGAATACCAGGGACGACTGGGAGCGAAGTTGTGCGAAGTCTCCGGGCTGGACCGTGCCTTCTTCACCAACAGCGGCACCGAGTCTATCGAAGGATGCCTGAAATTCTCGCGCGTGTATGCGAACCAGGGCCGTTCCGGGGCCGACAGGCGGTTTCGGGTGCTGGCTCTGGAGGGGTCCTTCCACGGACGATCCTTCGGAGCGGTCTCCGCTACCCACACCCCAAAGTATCGGGAACCCTTCGAGCCCCTGGTGCCTGGATTCGAATTTGTCGCCTTCGACGATGTCGAAGACCTCGAACGTCGTTTCGACGACAACGTCAGCGCCGTGATCTTCGAGACAATTCAGGGAGAAGGGGGCATCCGCCCAGTCTCCGAAGAGTTCTACCGCACTGCACGACGGCTCACGCGCGAAACTGGAGCTGCGCTCATTTCCGACGAGATCCAGTGCGGGTTGGGCCGGACCGGCAGATGGTTCGGCTTTCACAAGTTTGCCGACCCCGGCAGCAGCCAGGATCTACCCGACCTGGTTGCGGTAGCTAAGCCGCTCGCCGGCGGCCTCCCACTCGGGGCCGTCCTGATGAGGGAAGCGGTCGCCGAGACGATCGATACGGGCATTCATGGGACAACATTTGGAGGTGGGCCGCTCGCCTGCCGCGTAAGCATCGAGGTGCTCAAGGTCCTCGAAGAGGGTGGGGTCATCGACAACGCCCGCCAGGTCGGTTCCCACTTCCGTGCCCGACTTGAAGAACTCGCCGAGCTCCCTGTTGTGAAGGACGTGCGGGGGGAAGGCCTGATGCTCGCCGTCGAACTCAGTGTCGCTGGACGCCCGGTGGTCGATCGGTTGCTCGAAGCCGGGTTCATCATCAACTGCACGCGTCGGACAGTTCTGAGGATCCTGCCTCCGTTGATTATCACCAACAAGCAGGTCGACCGTTTCGTCCGGGCGCTCCGCACCGAATTGGAGAAACTCCGATGAGTGACGCGAAAACCGCAATCGATAAGATCGAGTCGTTCGTTCGGCCCAGTACGTTCCCCGTCGCCGTCCGCATGCTGACCGCCGGGGATGCGATACCGGAAAAGGCGAGGCGCCCGCACCGCGACATGCAGATTCAGATCACGACCTGCCAGGCGGTGACGATGTCGCGGAAGTATGGCTGGACCGTTGCGATCACGACCGAGGACATCAACTGCCCCCTGACCAAGGTCGCCTTCGGCTTCGAGAAAGCGCCCGCCTACTTCACCGAAGGCAACTGCTGTGCCGGGATGTACACCGAGTCATCCGAGGCGGGCGCCCGAACCGAGGCCGAGACTTACCACTTCCCCTACGGCCGCTACAGCGGAATCTTGAGCGCTCCTGCCTCCAAAGGCGCCTTCGATCCTGAAGTCGTCATCGTTTATGGCAACCCCGCCCAGGTGATGCGGCTGGTCACGGGCGCGTTGTGGAAGCGTGGCGGTTCGATCCAGTCGTCGTTCACGGGACGGATCGATTGCTCCGACGAAATCATCCGGCCGCTCGAAACCGGTGAATACCAAGTCATCCTGCCCTGCTACGGCGACCGCGTCTTCGGTCAGACCGAAGACCACGAGATGGCGTTCTCCTTCCCATGGTCGAAGGTAGACGAACTCGTCGAGGGTCTCGAAGGAACCCACCGGGGCGGCGTCCGCTATCCGATCCCGTCGTTCCTTCGCTACTCGGAGCAGTTCCCGCCGAGCTACGACAAGTTGAACGAAATATGGGAGACGGAGAGGGCCACGGATTGAAGGGACCGGGAAAAAGGCCACGGATTTAGCGGATTACACGGAGGGGGATGGGGGTGTTTTCGATCCCTCCCACGAAGGACTTTCCTTGATCCGTTAAATCCGTTTAATCCGTTTAATCCGTGGCCAGTATTCTCCGAAAACCGTGGCGAGCTGGCCACGAACAAACATATGTGGAAAATTCTGGGCCAGGAAATCAAGTTCGAAGGGTGGCGGATACGCGTCCGGCAGGACCGGGTCATCGCACCCTCGGGGAAGGAAACGACATGGGATGTCGTTATGCATCCGGGGGCGGTGGCCATCGTCGCGCGCCCAACGCCGGACGAAGTTGTGTTGATCCGACAGCCACGCTACGCCACCCGAGAGGAGTTGATCGAGCTGCCGGCCGGAACGCTGGAGGAAGGCGAGAATCCCCTCGAAACTGCCCGGCGAGAGCTCAAAGAGGAAACCGGATACGCGGCCTCATGTATGGAACTTCGCGCAACCTTTTATACAACGCCGGGATTCAGCGACGAATTGATGTATCTCTACGAGGCTTCCGGGCTCGAACCAGGCCCCCAACGGCTCGAAGACGACGAAGACATCCAGGTCGATGTTGTATCCGTTGATGAAGCGCTCCGCATGACGCGCGACGGACGGATCCGAGACGCCAAGACTCTTGTCGGACTCCTGTTCGTGCTACGTCCCTCATGAACGATACCGACGACTGCCACCGAGGGGCCGGAGGCGGGCCCGCCCCGGCCACCTCTTCGATGACCCAGTGGCGGAAGAATCAGCTCGCCGTCACGGTCTCCGCCTCGTTCGTTTTCTTCGGCTTCACGCTCGTGATGCCATTTCTGCCCATCTACGTCCGGCAACTCGGAGTGGAAGGAACGGGCGCCATCGCGTTCTGGACAGGGCTGATCCTGGCGGTCAGCCCCGCGGCTGCCGCTCTTTCCGGTCCACTGTGGGGACGTCTGGGCGATCGCTTCGGCCTCCGACCGATGACCGCACGCGCCACGGGCGTCAACTGTGTCTGCTGGTTTCTGATGGGCTTCGCCGACAGCGTTCTCGCGCTGTTCCTGCTTCGGCTACTGCTAGGGCTCTTCGGTGGATTCAACAGCATCTCAGTGGCGGCGATTACCCAACTCACACCGCAAAAACGCATCGCCCGGGTCATCGGGACGCTCCAGTCCACGCAGATTCTGGCCGCGGCGATCGGGCCACTCGTTGGCGGTTTCCTGGCGCAATTCATCGGGATACGCAACACTTTCTTCGCGACCGCCGTCTTGATGCTTGGCTCTTTTCTGACCATCATCCTGTTGTACCGAGACCCCCCGAAGCCGGCTCGAACGCCAGAGGCGAAACCGGACTCGGACCCTCGGCTTACCAGCAGCTTCTTCAAGCGGCCCGAGTACCTGCTGCCGCTCCTCATTCTATTCTTCATCCACATGACCGACCGGACGTACGCGCCAGTGGTCCCGTTGTTCCTCGAGCAGTTGGGTACACCCACGTCGCGTGTCGCCGCGCTCTCGGGAACCATTTTTTCGCTCGCCGCTCTCGGAGAGGCGTTCTCGGCGTGGCTCTCGGGCCGTCTCGCGTCCCGGATTCGACTCGGACGCCTGATCATGGCACGCCTGACGCTGGGGATACTGGTGCTGGGCCCCCTGGTCTTCGTCGGGTCGACAGCGGCTTTCTTCACACTTCGGGTTCTACTGGCCCTGGTTGCAGGAGGGATATTGACTCTGGCCTACACGTCGGCGGGCAGCGTGATACCCGGAGAGCGGCGTGGCACAGGATTCAGCATCCTGGCGAGCACATCCCTGTTCGGGGGTTCGGCTGGCCCGATCATTTCCGGCCTACTGGCGGGGATCAGCATCCGCGCCGTGTTCATATTCAACCTCGCGGTCTACATGGTCCTGATCGCTGTCGTATACCGACTAAACGACCGCCGACCACAGAGCTGACCCCGACATGCCCGCCCGAACAAACGTGGTAGCATCGTGAATCTATGCTGGTAGTAATGGGCGCGCATGCCACCCGGGAACAGACCGAGGCGGTCTGTAACAAGATCAAGGAACTGGGCTACAAGCCCCACCCGATGCCGGGCGCCAACAGGACCGCCATCGGCATCACGGGAAACGAAACTCCGATCGTCCCGGATCCCTTCGAAAATATGCCGGGTGTGGTTGAGCTCATCCGGGTCACCCAGCCCTACAAGCTCATCAGCCGGGAGTTGAAGGCAGAAAACACAGAAGTTCAGGTGGGGGGCGTGACGGTCGGCGGTCCGAATCTCGTCGTCATCGCCGGACCGTGCGCGGTTGAAACCGAGGAACGGACGATTCGAATCGCCGAGAAGGTCAAAGCAGCGGGCGGCCATATGATGCGGGGGGGCGCCTTCAAGCCCCGGACCTCACCGTACAGCTTTCAGGGACTCGGTCTGGAGGGTCTCAAGATCCTGGCAAAAGCGCGAGAGGTCACCGGCCTTCCGATCGTCACCGAAGCACTCGACGAGGAAAGCCTCGACCAGGTCGCCGAGTACGCTGATGCGATTCAGATCGGTGCCCGCAATATGCAGAATTTCGCGCTGCTCAAGAAGGCCGGGCGGGCATCGAAACCCGTCTTGCTCAAACGCGGGATGAGCGCGACGTTGGACGAGTTCTGTCTGGCCGCCGAGTACATCATGTCCGAAGGCAATTACCAGGTCATCCTCTGCGAACGAGGCGTCCGCACGTTTGCCGACCACACGCGCAATACGCTGGACTTGTCGATCATCCCTGCGATCAAACGCATCTCTCACCTGCCGATCATCACGGATCCCAGCCATGGAACGGGCAAACGCCACATGGTCGGACCGATGAGCCTGGCCTCGGTCGCCGTCGGCGCCGACGGAATGATCATCGAAGTCCACGACGAACCAGAGCACGCGCTGTCGGACGGTCCGCAGGCGCTGTTGCCGGATCAGTTTGCCCGGCTGATGGACGAGCTTCGTCTGTTGGCTCCAGTGGTACGGAGAGGCATTCCTATGGTTGCGGTCTAGCAACCAGATCGCGGACTACGCTATCACCCACTCCTCGGGTGCATTCGTCAACCTCTCGCAACCGGTCTCGGTAATCACGTAAGTATTCTCCACGCCCGCTCCACCCAGGCCCGGGTAGAAGATTTTGGGCTCCATCGCCAGGACAACTCCCGGCTCTAGAGGATCGTCGAACCGGGGTGCGATAACGGGCAGTTCGTCCAACTCCAGGCCAACGCCGTGGGCGACGAATCGGACCTGGTTCTCACCGGCACCCATGAAGTGGTCCGCAAAGCGGGTCTTGGACACACGTTCCAGCGTCCTTTGGTAGATCTCGCTCGGGATCTGGCCCGGCTTCAGTTGGTCTTCGAGCCAGGAGTTCAGCTCGAGGATGAACTTATGCGTGTCGCGCACCTGCTCGGAGGGTTCGCCCAGCGAGTAAGCACGGGAGGCGTCCGCCAGGTAGCCGCCGTGTCCTCCGACAACATCGACCATGATCGGCTCGCCGCGGACCAGTTGCTTGGCACCACCCATGACGGGCACGGCCGGGTAGAGGCCCCGGACCCCGACCGGACCGTCGAAGCTATGTGGGTATGCGGCAGTGTCACCGAAGGAAACCGCGCCGTAGTGCATTTCCATGTTGAAACGGCGCACCCGCGCCAGACCTTGATGCTGTTCCATCCGCATCACGTATTCGATCCGGGCAGCCAGTTCATACTCGGCCAGACCCTCACGGAGCTGGTTGGGAATGTCGAGGAACGCCTTGTCCAGCATTGCGGCCGACTTTCGGATATGAGCAACCTCGTACCCCGTCTTCACAGACCGCGCCAGTCGCAGCGCCATGGACCCGTCGACGAGCTTTGCATCCGGAAACGCCTTTTGGATTTGCGCGTGCATCGCCACGGGAACGATGTCGATCTCCAGGCCCAGTACGCCTCCGGGCGAGGGAACCAGCGATGCCAACTCGGAATACCGGCGAAAACCCACAACGTTCTCGAGCGCGGACTCGGTTTGCGCTCGGTCAAGGCTCTTGCGCACGGCGAAGATCGGCTCTCCCTCGCCAGGGAACCACAGGACGCCGTTCTGGATCGTACCGGTCAGGTAGAACTGATCGACGTTCTGCAGGACGATCAGCGCGTCGGACTCCATGAAGCGGCGAACGCGCGCCCAGCGCCGCTCGAGCTCTTCTCTGGGAACGTATTCCATCGTTTCGGACCTCCGGCGGCATTATAGCGAACCTCGCTCACGAACCTGCGGATGGGGCCATTCAAAGCCACAGAGATCCCTCCAAGGGATCGACTTGGACTTTCTTCAAAGAACTCGTCTTCCTCGCTCACTTTGGCACTCCTGCCCTCGACGGTTCTCCTCGGGTTCGACACGATGCGGCTTACCGGAGGAAGGTTTCCTGATATGATGCTGGAACTTCGGGTGATGGAAAGCGGTGAAAAGCCGCTACTGCCCCGCAACTGTAAGACGACATCCTCAAGCTACAGCCACTGCCGGGAATCTCGGTGGGAAGGCGAATTCGAATCCGCCGTCGTCGAGTCAGGAGACATCCCGAAGGAATCTTTCGAGGGAGAGGACACCATGTCTACGTTTGCCCGTTTCTATTGCCTTTTCGTTTCCCGTATCAACCCGCTTGGGACCGTTTTTCTGCTGACGTTTCTTGCCGCAGTACCCGCCTCCGCTCAGAGCAGCGTGTCGGGGTGTGTCGAAGATGAGAGCGGCGCCGTCATTATCGGAGCGCGCATCGTGATGCGAACGGCCGACGGTACGCCGATCGGACAGACGATCTCGGACAAGTCCGGGTGTTTCCTCTTCGAGGGCGCCCGTAGCGGTCCTGGCTATGTACCCGTCCTCGCCGAAGCCTTCTCACTCCACGAGACTGAACTGGACGTTGTCGGACAGGTTGAGCTGGCGCCGATCGTACTCGAACTGCAGCCGATCCGGAACTCGGTTACGGTGACGGCCAACCGCACGCCGATATCGGAGGCGGCTCTTGGCGTGAGCGTTGAGGTCATCGGCCGGATCGAGATCGAAGCAACACGCACGCGGAATGCCGGGGATGTGCTGCGCCATCTGGCGGGATTCGCCGTTCAGCAAGCCGGGAATGCGGGTGGATTATCGAACTTCTTCGTCCGGGGCGGAGAGTCCGACTATAACAAGATCCTGATCGACGGTGTCCCGGTAAACTCGCCTGGCGAGGCGTACGACTTTGCTCATGTACCGGCCGACAACATAGCGCGCATTGAAGTCGTTCGCGGACCGCAGAGGCATTGTTCGGATCTGATGCGATATCGAGCGTCGTCCAGATTTTCACGCGGCGCGGAGCTCCGTCCCCGGAAGCGACGTATTCCCTCGAAGCCGGCAGCTTCGACACCTTGAGACAGTCCGCGTCCCTTTCGGGCAGCTTCGAGTCTTTCGACTTCTCCAACACTTTCAGCAGGCTCGATACCGATAACCTCGACAAGAACGACGACTTCCGAAACGCCGCCTACTTCGGAAACTTCGGGTTCGCCCCGGGCGACGACCACACGCTTCGCCTGACCGTGTCCAGGACGTCCGGGCGCGCCGGCACACCGGGGCCGACGGCGGAAGGCTTCACCTCGTTCGATCCGACCGGCTCGATGGAGCGGCTGGAGCAAACCGTCGGCCTCGCCTACAACGTCATGATCGGTCCACGCTGGAGCCAACATGCGTCCTATCGCTTCCACGACCTAGATCAAACTTTCTTCGGCTCGTTCGGACCGTTTCCGGTTGCCAGCCGACGGCACCGCGTCGAGTACCGGGGCGACGTTCTGGTCGGCTACGAAGGTACGCTCTCGTACGGTCTGGATTTCGACCGCGAACAGGGCCCGGTGAGCGGAGTCGCCCACGATCGGAACAACTTCGGCTTTTACGTTCAGCAACAGATCGAACCGGTTCGGGGTTTCCACCTCACCGCGGGCATCCGGGTCGACGACAACGACTCCTTCGGCACCGTGGCCAGCCCACGCCTGGCCGCGTCCTACCGACTCTGGACAGGATCCGGCCACGTCGGTCTCGGCAGGTTGCGAGCCGCTTTCGGTAGGGGCATCAAAGAGCCCCGGTTCCTGGAGAGCTTCAGCACCAGCCCATTCTTTCTTGGGAACCCGGATCTGGAAGCGGAACGTTCTCGAAGCTGGGAAGTCGGCCTGGAACAGGGTTTCGCCGACGATCGCGTTCTGGTCGATGTGACGTGGTTTGACAACCGCTTCGAGAACGTCATCCAACTCGTCCGGTCAGGCGACGGCACGAGCCAATACCAGAACATCGGATTGACGAGTGCCCGAGGGCTGGAAGTCCGGGGACGTGTCCACAACGGCCGTCTCCGTGCCACGTCCAACTACACCTACCTCGAGGGCAGCGTGCGGGAATCCTCTGCGGTCTCATTTCCGTTCCGCCCGGGAGATCCCTTGCTGCGACGCCACACACACTCCGGGGACATCCGTCTGATGTGGCTGGACGATGACTGGCAGGCAACCTGGAGTTCGCGCGTCGTCGGCGAGCGTGCCGACAGCGACTTCTTCAGCCATTTCCCACCGTTGACGAGCAACGTAGCGTACACGGTCTCGGACGCGGCGTTCACCGTCGGTCTGCCAGGTAACATGTCTGCCTTCATCACGATCGACAACATATTCAACCGGCGCTACCAGGAAGTTCTCGGTTTCGAGGCGCTCGGGCGCGGCTTCACGGTCGGAACACGGCTGCGAGTTGGAGGCGCCAAATGAAGTCACGGATCGGCCGCGCGCTGGCCGTAGCAATCCTTGGGACGCTGACCGCGGCATCCTGCTTGAACTCGTCTCAGACCGAAACCGGTGCAGAGCGCGTGTCCGGCCGCATCGTGTCGCTGGTACCAGCGGTAACTGAGATGCTGTTTGCCATGGGCGCCGGCGACCGCGTGGTCGGTGTCAGCGACTTCGACACATATCCGCCCGAGGTTTACGAACGGCCGAGGGTCGGCGCGCTGATCAACCCCAACGTAGAGAAAATATTCGAGCTACAGCCTGATCTGGTCATCACCTACGGAACTCAATCCAGCCTTGCGGAACGTCTGGGCGTTGCCGGAATTCGTCTGTACCCGTTCGTTCACAGCTCGATCCCGAATGTGCTCGCCTACATCCGAAGGCTGGGACTCGAAATCGGTCTGGCCGAAGAAGGCAGTCGGCTCGCAAACGACATCGACCGTGCGCTCGAGGCGGTGCGGTCCGAGGCTTCCGAGGCGCGACCGCGGGTGTTGCTCGCCCACAGCCGCGACATCGGCACGATGGGTTCGTTCTACAGCGGTGGAGGGCAGTCGTTCTTCGACGAATTGATCACGATCGCCGGCGGGCAGAACATATTCGGCGACGTGGAGGACGATTCTATCCAGCCGTCTCTCGAAGAAGTGTTCCGTCGCCAACCGGAAGTCATCATCGAACTGCTGCCGTCGGAACGGGGTGGTGAGGCCGAAACGGCCCGACGGATCGAAGACTGGATGGCGTTGGAGTCCGTACCGGCCGTGCGCGATGGCCGAGTGTACGTGCTGGCGGCCGACTACCTCCTGCTTGTCGGCCCTCGCCTCCACCTGGCGGCCCAGGCGCTGGCCGACGCAATTCGCGCTGGATCGGAGGGACAGTGACGAGGAGACGGGGAGCTTGAGTTGTCAGTTGTAAGTCCGGACAGGCTTTTGGCGGTGAGCAGTTGGCTTTTAGCGGTTGGCTCTTCTCTTGGCCGGCTAATAGCTAACAGCCAACTGCCAACAGCTGACAATTGATAGCTGATGGCTAACAGCCAATAGCTAAAGGCCAACGGCCAAAACTGACGACTGACGACTAACCACTAGCAGCTCCACCCTCAACGCGCCGCGGCCTGTATTACATCCCAGGCGGCACGGACGTGCGCGTCCGTCGTACGGAGGTTACCCACCGTGAAACGCAGTGTGAACCGTCCGTCGAGCTTCGTGTGTGACAGGAACGCCGTCCTGGACGTGTTGATCCGCTCGAGCAGTCGTTCGTTCGCTTCGTCGGAACCCGTCATTCGGAAGCAAACCGTGCTGAAAGGTGCTGGTGCCGCCAGTTCGAAGTTGGGGTTCTCTTCGATCCAGGATGCGAACTCCTGACCCATCCGGATGTGATTGCGGATTCGTTGCCGCAGGCCTTCGACGCCGAAATACCGCACGACCATCCAAAACTTCAGCGCGCGAAACCGTCGTCCCAGCTGGATCCCGTAGTCCATATAGTTGGTCACCCTGTCGTCTTCGCTAGTCTTCAAGTACTCGGGCGTCAGGCTGAACGCACGCTTCAGCACGTCGGGTCGCCGACAGTAGAACGCGCTGAAATCGATGGGAGTGAACATCCATTTGTGGGGGTTCATCACGAAGGAATCGGCACGATCGCATCCATTCAGAATGTCCTGTCGTTCCGGCAGGATCGCGGCCGCCCCTGCGTACGCGGCATCCACGTGAAGCCAGAGCCCGTAACGTTCTGCAATGTCCGCGATCGCCGGGACCGGATCGACGCTCGTCGTGGAGGTCGTACCGACGGTCGCCGAAACGCAGAAGGGCCGCCAACCATCGGCCCGATCCCGCGTTATGGCGGCCTCCAATTGTGCTGGATCCATCCGAAAGTCCGAATCGACACCGATTTTCACTACGCCCCGACGGCCCAGGCCGATCGCCAGACCCGCTTTCTCGACCGAGGAGTGCGCGTGCTCGGACGTGTAGAGTCGAAGACGTGGAGCGTCGGGACCTGCGATTCCGTCCTCACTGACGTTTCTTTCCTCAATCGCCTCCCTGGCAGCGGCAATCGCATGGAAGGTAGAGATCGATGCGGTGTCGTAGACGACACCCATGAACTCGGGCCCTAGCCCAAGCATCTGCCTCAGCCAGTCCAGGACGAGTTCCTCCAGTTCGGTGGCAGAAGGCGACGTCTTCCACAGCATCGCGTTCACGTTGAACGCCGCCGTAAACAATTCACCGAGAACCCCCGGGCCCGAGCCGCTGATGGCGAAGTACGCGAAGAAGTCGGGATGGTTCCAGTGCGTGATACCCGGCAGGATCACGCGCTCAATGTCGGCGAAGATCGCTTCCATGCCCTCGCCCGACTCGGGTGGGACCTTTGGAAGCTGCGCCCGGACAGAACCCGGCTCGACGGCGGACAGCACTGGATAGGCTTCCGGCTTCTCCATGTACTCCGCAATCCAATCGATCGCACGATGGCCCCACTGCCGGAATTCCTCCGGACTCATGTCTGTGGGATTGGGATCAGTCATGTAGACAACCTCTGGTCTCGAAATGATTGGTAATGATATGTGCGAAGCGTCGAGGGGACACTTGCAGACACCACTGGTACAGGTCGTGCGCTTGACGACCGCTAAGTATAAAACGTAAAATAGCTATTATCCGTTCGGCAGGTGCTATGGAATTTGAAATTGGTGACCAGGTCGTTTATCCCAACCACGGCGTCGGTATAATCGAAAAGATCTCAAATCGGCTGGTCCAAGGCAGCTTCCAAAGGTTCTACCTGCTGAGAATCTGCTCCAACGACATCCTGGTCATGGTGCCGACCGGGAACGCGACGCAGGTCGGCCTCCGACGGACTATCGACAGCAAGGAAGTCAATCGACTCTTTTCGCTGCTTTCCAACGGCGAATTTTTCTCTCAACGCGACTGGAAGGACCGATTCAAGGAAAATTCCGAGAAGATGCGGTCCGGCTCGATTTTCAACGTATCCGAGGTGTACAAGAACCTCGTCTACCTGAACAAGATCAAGCCGTTGTCGTTCCGGGAGAAGCGGATGCAGGACCGCGCTCGATTCCTTCTGGTTTCGGAACTGTCATCGGTGATGAATGTTCCGGAAGAGGATATCGAAGTTCGAGTTGACGAGACCGTCAACAAGGCCTGCGCCAAAGTTTCCGTCGCCTAAGCGGCGGCATCCATGCCCTCGGTTTTACTACTCTTCGTTCTTCTTGTATTTCTTCTCCTTTCGGGATTCTTTTCCCTGTCGGAAACCGCGATTCTGTCGAGTAACCGGTACCGCATTCAACATCTCGCCTCGAGCGGAAACAGCCGCGCGAAACAACTGGCGGCCTGGCTCGAGGCGCCGCAGAAGATGTTGGCGACGATTCTTTTGGGCAACAACTTCGCCAATATCGGCGCGGCAACGGTCGCGGCCGCCATGGTCACGCGCATGGTTCGTGAAGACCAGCGCAACATCTACCTGGCGGTGGAAACCGTCGCGCTGACGTTGATTGTGCTGTTGTTCTGCGAGCTTGGTCCCAAGGCGTTCGCGACACGAACACCGGAACGCATCGCCTTGCGGCTCGTCGTTCCAATTCAACTCTGGATGCGGCTTACCTACCCGATCGCTCAGCTCACGATCAATTTCGCCGGCTTCTTTTACCGAAGTGTCCGTGAAGGGCCCGGGGCGGTCGCGACGTCGATTTCGGACGTCGAACTGAAATCCGTGATCAATAGCTACACTCAAGACCAAAGGAAAATGCTGGAACGTGTGTTGGAGTTTTCCGAAAGGCAGGTGCGCGACGTCATGGTTCCTCGGATGAAGACCGTCTCGCTGGCGATCGGTACTCCTCTGGACGAAGTTGTGCAGTTGGTCGAAACGACGCGGTTAACACGATTTCCCGTCTATCAGGGCAGTCTCGACAACATTCTGGGAATCCTGCATGGGAAGGACCTCATGCCCTACCTGCACGGTACGCGGACCGTTCGGCTGTCGCAGTTGCTGCGGAAACCCGTGTTTATCCCCGACACGGCGAGGCTGAACAACGCCATCACCGTGCTGCAGTCCGCACAAACCCACCTGGGCATCGTTGTCGATGAACATGGCGGGGTCGAGGGAATCGTGACGCTCGAGGACCTCATCGAGCAGATCGTCGGGGAGATCCAGGACGAACACGACATCGAAGTCGATGAAATCATCCCGCAACCGAATGGCAGCTTCCTCGTCGACGCCGGAATATCAGTACGCGAGTTGAACGAACGGCTTTCCCTCGGCGTCCCGGAGAATGGCTACTACGTCACCCTCGCCGGATTCATCATGATGAAGACAGGACACCTTCCACGCGAGGGAGAATCGATCGAGTTCGACGGCACCCGCTATCAGGTCGAGCAGGTTGTCGGCCGGCGCATGATGCGCATCAAGCTGGTGAAACAACCAACGGACGAGGCGGACGAACATCGCCAGACGAACATTGCGGGAGAGGCGTAGCGGGCTGCGGCTAATTGCTGGCCGTTGGCTCGTGGCGGTTAGCTGTTGGCTTTTGGCAGTTGGTTTTCGGATGTCGGCAGTTTGCATTTCTCAGTGACTGATGAACTGGCCGCTGATCCAGAGCCAAAAGCCAACAGCTAACTGCCAATTTCCACAACCCCTACCGCTCGGCAACTGCGTCCAACTGCCCGAAGAACCCCGGAAAAGAAACATCAACACATTCCGCGCCTTCGATCCGAACTCCAGAGCGCGATAACAGGCCTGCCACGGCAAAGGCCATCGCAATGCGGTGATCACCGTAGGATCGTACCGTACCCCCCTCGATTTGCTGCGGTCCCTCCAGTCCCAGGCCATCTTCAAATTCCTCGACTTCTACACCGACGACTCTAAGGTTGTCGACGAGGGCGCGGATCCGGTCTGATTCCTTGACCCTCAGTTCGGCGGCGCCCCGGATCGTCACCCCGCCCGGGACCTGCGTTCCAAGGACCGCAATCACGGGCAACTCGTCGATCAGCGCCGCGACGGCCCCTGACGGCAAAGCAAGACCGTCCAACCGGGACGCGTTCACCGTAACGTCCGCTACGGCCTCTCCTCCCTCGTGTCGCAAAGACTCGACGACGATATTTGCGCCCGCTCTCTCGAGCAGTGACAGGTACGCGGTCCGGGTCGGGTTGACGCCGAGATCCGGAAAACGTAGGCGAGATTCGGGCAGCGACAGCGCACCGGCAACAAAGAACGCCGCAGAAGACAAGTCTCCTGGGAGGCGGAACGAACGGCCCCGCGGTGTCGCCCCCCCGTCGATCTCGATGACGTCTCCCTCCCGTCGAAGCGCCACGCCTGACTCTACCAACGCGATCTCGGTATGATCCCGCGTCGAAGTCGGCTCACGCACGCGCGTCGTACCATCGGCATGCATCCCAGCGAGCAGCACCGCGGACTTCACCTGCGCGCTGGCGACTCCCGGTTCAAAGTCGATTGCCCGTAATCCCCCACCGTGAATCTTCAGAGGAAGGCGCCCACCTTCGTCAACCTCAACACGGGCTCCGAAACGACGCAGCGGCTCGACTACACGTTTCATGGGCCGTTGGTTCAACGATTCGTCACCGACGAGCGTGGCTTCAAAGTCGTGTCCTGCGAGGATGCCTGCCAGAAAACGGACGGTTGTGCCGGAATTGCCCGCATTCAGTTCTCGCTTCGGAGCGCGAAGACCTCCCGGCCCGCGACCCTCGAAGACCAGACGCCCATCCTTGAACACGAAGCTCACTCCCAACTGCTCCAGACAGCCCAGGGTGCTCCTGGGGTCAGCCCCCGCCGGAAAGTTTGCCACCGAGGTCGTCCCTACCGAGATTGCTCCGATCAGCGCGGCGCGATGGCCGATGGATTTATCGCCGGAAAGGCGAACTTCTCCCCGAAGCCGCGCCGCAGGGAGTATGATTATTGTTTCCATATAGGCTGACTGCTGTTGCCGTTCGGGGTTCGGATACCTTCAGAGAACGGCGCCGGACGAGGGTCCCCACAATACCACGACAGAAAGAAACTCAAGTGGGCTCACGTGTTTGCAGATAGTCGAAGGATCGGATGGCGCATTGACTTTTGGAAAAACCGCGTGTTATTTCTCAAACGATGTCTGGTGACTCCCCGGTCTTTCAACTAACCGTGCCCAGCCGCCGGGAGGAAATGGCGGCGATCCAGCGACTCGTCTCCGAAGCCTCTGCGGCCTTCGGGCTGAACGAAGAACTGGCTCATTGGATCGAGTTGACAGTCAGCGAATCCGCAATCAACGCGATCGAACACGGCAACGGATTGGACCCAACCAAGGATGTCTTCCTCCAGATCTCTTCAGACGGCCTGACGATCGAGGTCATCGTAGAGGATCAGGGCAAAGGGTTTCAGCTCAGCGACATCCCGGACCCTACGGATTTAGAAAACCTCCTCAAACCAGGAGGGAGAGGAATCCTGATCATCCGTTCTTTCATGGACGAGGTCGCGGTCACCACCCGCGAGGGCGGGGGAAGCCGACTCCGCATGATCAAGAAAATCGTGGACGGACATCCAGCATGAAGCTCTCGATCATCGACCGCAGCCTGGACGACGTCGTCATCCTCGATCTCACCGGGCGGATTACGATCGGCGAGGGGACGCTGCTGGTTCGCGAGCGGATCGAGAAGCTGTTGGGACGCGGGGACCGAGAATTCCTGCTCAATCTTGCCGACGTCGACTATATCGACAGTTCGGGCCTCGGCGAACTGGTTTCGGCGTTTACGACCGTTCACAATCAGGACGGCGTCCTGAAGTTACTGGGTCTCACTTACCGTGTCCGCGACCTGATGCAGATCACGAAACTCCTCACGGTCTTCGACGTCTATGACGACGAAACCGAAGCCCTGAAGAGCTTCCGCTAGCTTAAGGCTTTTGGCTTTCGGGTCGGTCATCAGTGGTCAGTCGTCAGTCACTGATAACTTAAGACTGATAACTGCTGACATTCGGCACCCAACAGCTAACAGCCAAAAGCCAACCGCTAACAGTTAACGCCGAACAACGACGTTGGCGTCCAGCAGATCAAGCTGAAGCATGCGTCCGTTGGCATCGGTCACGGCGCGAAGCCGGAGGTTATGGATTCTCCTGCTTTATACAGAAGCAACAGGTAGTGGTGGAAGAAGTTGTCGTCGATGATCATGGCTCCTGCGGGAAGGCGGACGTCGTAGGGAGTGCTCTGGCCATCTACGATGAATTCGACAGCGGCCAATTCGTTGCCGATTTCGACGCGGATGATCTTCGCACCTGAGCGGTACTCGTAGGAGATAGGGTTCAGTTCGTGGTCGAGCTCCATCCGGCTTTCAGCGTCGAGCGCCGTCCCTTCGACAACGAGGCGCGTGCGGGCGCGCGCTTATGTAACCTTCACCGTTCCTGCCGATGGAAAATTCCTCGGTTCCCACGTTCCGGCCTTCGACAAGAATCTGAAAACGGGCGCTCTCGAGTTGGACCGAAAACAGAAGCGAAAGTAGCAGCGGGACGATGCTCATGGCCAATCTACGGACTCCAGGATAAGTTCCACGATCTCCTCAGGCTCGACGCCGTCGGTCCGGACGGCGACACGTGCCATTCTATACGAAGGCAGACGTTGCCGGAAGAGATCGGCCAAGCGATGGGGGTCGGTGAACAGTGGACGCGACCCAGAGATCCTCCAGACCTCAATACGTTCGCCGACGAGCGATCACCGACCGACGAATCCGAAGGTGCACTCGTTCGAGTCCTCGAAAGTGTGCTTCCCCGACGAGATGCTCGGCAGCAACGGTCCCCTTCCGTGATTCCTCCAGGTCGACGATCCACCTCCCTCGGTTCACCGCGTCGATATAGGTTCCTCCTCCCAGAGCGATCACCGTCCGCGGCTCAGCCGACGGCAATCCGAAGGTGCAAACCGAGCACCTCCTTGATCCACCCGTTCGCCTCCGACAGAGTCCGTCGAAAGTCGTGCTTCTCGGCCATGCGGGCCGCCGGACTCGGCAAAAATCTTGGCAACGGTCTTCCCTTCCGCTTTCTCGATCTGGCCGAATCGACATCAACTGGTCGATGTAACGATCCGACCTAGCCCTTCTCGTCCGGCTCGCCGTATTCCCGCTTGTATGGCCACCCGCCCTTCCGGTTGCGCTTCGAACCGGCCTCCCGTTGCCTGGCCTCCAATCGCGCCCTTCGCCGCCAGCCGATCCTCCCGGCGGCGTAACGGGTAACTCATCGCCGCGATGCGCCTCCCCGAAACGCGCGTAAAACGCGATCCAGGCCGCTCCTCCTCCAGCATCCGATAACTCATCGCCTTGCGCTTGCTGGCGTTGGCTCGAACCTTCGTCCCGTCGATCGACAACTTGCCGAAGTTCGCAACGCCGGTCTCGCGCGCCAGACGCACCACCTCCACAAACAGGTTGAAATCCGCCAAATGACGGCGGCGAAACTCGCCGTCCGGGCTCGGAAAATTCCAACACCCGAAATGCCACGTCCTCCTCCAGCTTCCGCGCCAGCCCTCGGGAGGAAAACACCCCCGTCGCGTACCCGTAGATCATCACCTTCACCATCATCCGCGGCTCATACGGCGACTTGCGACGACCGTCCCCCTCGTAAGGCGCGTCGCCGTCAAGTCCAATCCGTCCACCAGATCCTCACATGGTGCGCCAAGTGCCCCTCCGCCAACCAATCCCGCATATCCGGCGCCAGCGCCCCCTGATCCGGCTGGTACGGGCGAAACGTCGGGCATGCAATCGCACACAATTATCTCATTCACTTCCTACGGCGCAGGCTCCTAGCCCGTATTTCTCACCGGTTGTCGTCGCGAAGCGTCGGAGACGCCGCCAGGACAAGGCGCGCGCCGGAAGGGTGCCGCAGGCGTACTTGACAGTACGTCAAGGTGCCCGACCAAGCGCAACGCAGTAGTGGCGGATGTATCCGGCGCTGCAGCAGACCACTGGTGAGAAATGCGGGCTAGAAACGAAAAGGGCGACGAACCTTTCAGCCCGTCGCGGTCTGGACGCGAAGCCGGGGGCTATCGCTATCGAGTTCGGATGCTGGGACTCACCACAAAGGCGCGAAGATGCAAAGGCAGGAAAACCCTTCAGTGGAAAGGATCTATGTTCCGATTAACGTGGCGTCCAGCCGCCTGTGGAACCTAACTCGCTCCGACCTCCGCGGCGCGAGCCCCATAGTGGGCGCGACCTTCGGTGGACAGCAGTACCCAAAGCCCGTAGATCCCGATTGCCGTCCCGACGGGAAATTTCAGGAGCAGGATGGCGGCAACCACGAGCGCCAGCACGCGTCCCCATGTCTGGTAGTACAGGATTCCAACTCCCGCCGCGACGGAGGATCCGGCGACAACGGCCATCGAAACCCCGACTATCGAGATCAGGGACGTAATGAGCGTCTCCATCCCGAAATTGGCAGGAAGGGGGATGTCCATGAATCCGATGATGCCTCCGGCGAGAAACACCATGGATGACAGCATGCCCGTCAGGATTCCCGAACCGATCAGAAGCCAGGCCAGGATCTTGAAGTGAAGCTCCATGCGTGGCTCTTCGACCACCCGTCGACGCGTGCCCGCGCCTGGGGCGTTCGGCCGATCGGCGGCCAACTGGCTGCCGCAGTCCCGACAGAAGCGAAAATGGGCCTCGACCGCCGTACCGCATTCGGGACAATACATCACAAGCTCCTTTATTCAGTTGCGCGAAAGCAGGCGAACATCACCCCGGCCGGTCTGAAAAACCAGCCGTGGTCCATCCTGGCCCTGCTCGCCTTCGGCCCGCTCGGTCCTCCCCGAAGCCGTCCTGTTGATTCCCTGAAAGTCTGCATCGAAGGAACCGGATCGCGTCAGCGCGTCAAGGACGAAACTGGATACCGCCGGCAACTCAATCTGGAGGTCGGAATAGTCGCCCGTCAACGAAACATCGTGCTCGGGTGGCGCGTCAAAGAACACCCGGATATCCCCGTGACGATTCGCCAGTTCAACCGGGCCGCCCGGATTGCGGACGACGATGTCTTTGTAGGAAGTTTGCACATCCACCGCCCCTCGGACGTTCTCCACATCGACCGAGTTGTTGCGCCCCTCGACCTCGACCCGCCCGCCAATTTCTTCTAGGCTGACCAGGGAGTACTTGTTGATGATCGTCGCGTCGCCATCGACCTGGGAAACTCGGATGGTGCCGTACTTGTTCTCCACCCGAGCTTGACCGGTAACGCCGGAAACCGTGACGCTCCCGTACCTGTTCATCAGATCCACGTCACCGGTGATGTCCTCGACGACCAAAGGTCCATAGCCGTCCTCAATCCGGACCGCACCGGTGATGTCCTCAAGGGTCGTACCGCCGTAGCGGTTGACGACTACCATGTCTCCCGTCAACCCGGAAATCCTCACGGTACCGTAGCGGTTGTCAACCGTCACCGCGGACAACGCCGGCACTTTCACCGCAAGACTGGTCTTGAATCGGCGCCTTCTTTGGTTGGCGATGTCGCCCCTGTTGGACTCGATCAGGTACTTCCCATCCCGTTCAACGATTGTGAACGAGAGTTCCGGTTCGATGCGCTCAGCCTCGGCCCGGTCTCGAGCGCGAACTGTCTTGACGATCTCCACGACAATGGCGTCCGTTTCTCCGGCGGAGACCTCGACATCCCCGTAGACGTTGTGGATCTCGACGACACCGCCAGCTTCGGCTTCCAATTCGAGTCGCGAATCGAACTCGAAGTTCTCTCCCAGGATGTCGAACAGGTCGAAGTGCTCGCCGAGGTTGATGTCCAGGAATCCGAGATCGGAACTGATGTGAGAGGCCGCCGTAAACGCGCTGCCGACGAACAGGACGAAGATGAGCAGTGCCACCTCTCCACCCGAGAACAGGGATCTTGTTTCCCCCTTCAGCCGGTAGTAGTCGACAACCTTCAGGAGTCCCCAGCCGATGATCAACAACGGCCAGTACCGAGCGAGACCCTCCCAGATGGGCAGCGAATAGCCCAGGTTGCGGAGCAACAGGACCGTTCCCAACGAAATCAGAATGAGCGCCCAGAAGACGCTTCCCAAACCGCGATGGCGACTCATGGCGTACCCTCCTTTCCCGGATCCGACGGGGATGTTCCGCTCCCGGGTTCCCCTGGCGTGGACGACTCCGCAGTACCTCTGGAATAGCCCGCAGACTGCCTGGGCGCCGCCGGAGCGGCGCTCGGCGGCGGGCGGTGCAGAGGTGGCGCCGGCCGGGCAGGCGGTGGGGCCGGCGGCGAGGCCGGAGGCGAAAATGAGCGGTGACCCCGCCGGTGCTTGCGCCCCTCGCCCGAGCCCTGGAAATAGTCCGCGATCTTCACGAAACCGATCACGATCAGGATGACCGGCCACATACGGCTGAACTCGAACCCGGGGTACAGGTTGTTCAGCAGAAACAACACGCCGAGCGTGATCAATACGAGAGGGCCGACCATTAGCTTCCACCTCCCGGTCCTTGCTGGTCCGGTCCCGGTGCCGGTGGTGCCGGAGGAGGGGGAGCCGGGGGAGGGGGAGCCTGTTCGTCCTCTTCTTTGTGGTTCCACACAAGCCACGCGCCGGCAGCGATGAGCAACAGCGGCCAGAGCTCGAACACCGCACGCATCCGGAACACGCGAAGGTTGTCCATCAGGAACAGCGCGCCCACCACGACGAGCGCGACACCGCCCCAGAGCTCCTTGTGTTCGAGGCCTTCGACCTGCTCGTGGAAACGATCGATCGGCGTCTCCAGTTCGATGCCCTGTGCCCGGAGCTGCCGTTTCTTGGCCGTGTAGTACGCCTCAAATGGCATGTAGATATAGAAGCCCATGATCAGGAGCCCGAACAGCGGCTCCAGGGGTGTGCCCATATCGGTGATGCTGATAAGAACGCCGAAGATGATGATGTGGGCGGCCGCTTTGAAGAACTCCGCGTTGTAGATCGCGCCGACCCCCGGAATCAGCCCCAGAGCAAACGCCGCGCCTGGGTTGTCCCCTCCAGTGCTGACAGTCCCTGAGGCTGGGGCGCCACCGCGGACCATATCCGCCAGGCAGGTCTCACAGTAAACGCTTCCCTCGACATCACGGCGGCACGAGGCGCACAACGCTCGCCCGCAGGTGACGCAGAACGCAACGCTTTCAAGATCGGGGTGGTATGCACAATTCATCAGGAACTCTCCCTAAGGCGTTCGATCCGGGATTGTATGGCCGTTACCACGGGCGTGCGGTAGTACAGTCGGACCGCTTCGTCGTAGGCCCCATTGACGAGGTCTCCGGCCTTGTAATAGATGGCGTAGGGGCTTCGAAGGTCCGCCACGCTCGGCGACACGCCGGCAATGTTCAGCATCCAACTCATTACGATCGTAGCGGTAAACACCGCCATAGCAGTTCTTGGCTCCAACACCCAGCGGCCGATCGCGCCGAGAGTATCCAGCCAGGTCTCCTTTTCCTGACGAGGTGTGTTCGCCAGAATACGTGTTACCAACCATTCCGGCGGAGTAAAGACCGGGAACCGCCGGCCCCATTCCACGACGGCGGCCATATGCTGATGCAGCCGCAGACACGCATCGCATGACGCCATATGGGTCTCGACCGCTGCTTGCTCCGCCCCCGACAGTTGCCCGTCGAGCAGATCGGAAAGCCTGAGTTCTACGATTTCGCAGTTCATAACTGATCTCTAGCAAGGCTGCTTGAGCCTGAAAGCACTCTGGCCAGTTCGGTACGCCCCCGGCTGATACGGGACTTCACCGTCCCGATCGGCACATCCAGCGTCTGGGCCATCTCCTCGTAGGTGAACCCTTCCAGATCCCGGAGGATCACGGCTTCCCGAAGATCCGCGCTGAGCCGGAGCAAGCCCTGGTGGACGATGTCGGCAATCTCCCGCCTCTCGAGAGCCTGTCCCGGAGTGTCGTACCGTGCCGGGTTTTCTTCGATCCGCTCAAATTCGCCATCGAGGTAATCCGTCTTGGAGCGCTCTGTCTTGTACTTACGGTAGTGGTCGATAATATGGTTTCGACCCACCCGGATCAACCAGGTCACGAGCGCCCCGGATTCCGGCCGGTACGAACCGCGCGTCCGGTAGACCTTCAGAAAAATATCCTGCGTCAGGTCCTCGGCCTCGTCGAAACGACCGGTGTAGCGGTAGGCCACGTTATAGATCCGCTTGTGATACTGGCGAACGATGCTTTCCCAAGCTTCGTGTTCCCCGGCCAGACACCGGCCTACCAGTTCCGCGTCCGGTCTATCCAACTATCCGCTCCACACGCTTCGCCGGCTCTCACAACTGCTAAACGCAACCGGTAGCAGAAAAGTTTCATCCGGCCGAAACCTTTCTGAGATAATCTCCACCGACATGAGCCGGAAACTGTTGTTTCTCTTGATCTTGGCGGCCTTCGCAGGATTGTTGTACGTGCTGTTTGGAAGGGATTTCGACACCGAGCTGTTCCTTGAAGGTTTCTCGCGGGTTCGCCCGATCTGGGTCATGGCTGGAATCGCGTTGACATTCATCGGTTACGGCATCCGAGCCATGCGGTGGCAGATTTTACTTATATCATTGAAACTAATCCGATTAGGTCCACTGGTCAGCACTACTCTGATCGGTTTCGGCGCCATCTACGTGCTGGGCCGCGCCGGCGAAGTCATCCGGCCGGTCTGGCTGGCACGGCGGGAAGGCATCGCCGCCACGGGCGCGTTTGCGACCATTGTCGTCGAGCGGGTCTTCGACATGCTGATGTTGGTCGTTCTTTTCGCGGCCAGCCTCGGGCTGGTCCGCCTGCCCGTCGGCACCGAGAACACGGTCGAGAATCTGGAGGCGGCTTCGTGGTTGCTCACCGCGGTTTCGACGGGCGCTCTAGCGGCCTTCGCCATCTTCCGCCACAACGTCGACGCAATCGTCCGGAGGCTGCCGTTCGAGCGACTCGCGGGAGCACTCGGGACGTTTTCCGAGGGATTGGCCATGACTGGAAGTTGGAGGAGCCTTCTGCTGACCTCAGTATACTCACTCCTGCTGTGGTTGGGGATTGCGCTACAATTCTGGCTGACGATGGTGGGCCTCGGATTCGAGTTCGGTTTCGGGGCGACCACTCTGATTCTGGTGGTGTCCGCAATTGGGTCGATTGTGCAGGTTCCTGGTATCGGCGGAGGCTTTCAGGCAGCCTACATATTCTGCCTGACAACCTTTTTCCTGGTGCCGGTCGAGACCGCGGTCGCGACATCGCTGCTGGTCTATCTCTTCACGTATGCGCCCACAGTTGGTGTGGCGGCGATTTACATGACGTGGACAGGACTGTCCGCGCGGGAGCTGAGGGCGGACACCGGACTGACCGTTTGACGAAATGAAATGTCCCTTTTGCGGCCACATTCGAGACAAGGTGGTCGATTCGCGAGAAAGTAAGGAAGGCGACGCGATCCGGCGCCGGCGGCAATGCCTGGAATGCGCCCGTCGGTTCACCAGCTACGAGCGAATCGACGAGATTCCGTACATGGCTGTCAAGAAGGATGGTCGGCGTGAGCGGTTCGAACGACAGAAGGTGCTTTCGGGACTGCTCAAAGCTTGTGAACGGCGACCGGTCTCCATGGTGCAGCTAGAGGCAATAGCCGACCAGGCCGAGCTGATGGCGCAGGAATCGCCGGTCCGAGAAGTGTCGACCGAGAAACTGGGTAAGACGATCATGGACGAGTTAAAGACACTGGACAAGGTGGCCTACGTTAGGTTCGCTTCGGTCTACCTGGACTTCAAGGATGTGCGGGAGTTCATGGCCGAACTGGAAGACCTGTTGAAGGCAAAAGACTGAGAGAACTCGAAATTGGAAATTCGAAATTGGAGATTGGGAGGGGGCCGCATTTTTACCACAGCCTGAATCCCCCCAAGGCACCGCTTTCGTTCTTCTTCGTGTGAGCCTACATGGCATATTTCGAATTCGATCCTCAAGAACGCCTCCGCTCTAATTGGTCTCCGGTCATCGATGTGCTGGAGCGAGGGAAGGAGTTCGTCGTCCGAGTGGAACTGGCTGGCGTTACCAAGGACCAGGTGCGGCTTCGGTGGAGAGACGGCATCCTGACGATCAGCGGAACCAAGCGGCGGCAGGCCACCGAACAGGAAACGAGCAGATATCTTTGCATGGAGCGGGCTCACGGCCATTTTCGTCGCGACATCGCGATCAATACGGCCGTCGATTTCGAGCGGTCGACCGCAACGCTGACCGACGGGTTGCTCACGATCCGGCTGCCCAAGCGAATTGGGCGTGAGAAAGACTCATACATACCGATCGAATAGCGAGTATACGGCCCGTCGCAGGGCCGGAACCGAGGTGTGATGGAAATCCGTAACAACGGAGAATCCGAAGAGACTCAGGACGACCAGGAGCTGTCGATTCCCGAAACATTGCCCATTCTGCCGCTGCCCGACGTGGTGATTTTTCCGTATATGATCGTCCCGCTCTTCGTCAATCGGGAGCGATCTGTGCGCGCGGTCGATCAGTCGCTCGCCGAGAACCGGATGATTCTCGTGGTGTCCCAGAAAGTGGAGCCGCAGGGCGAAGACGATCCGGCGCCCGAGGATCTCCATGCATTCGGAACGGTCGCCCTGATCATGCGCATGCTGAAGCTTCCGGACGGGAGGATGCGCATACTCGTCCAGGGCTTTTCCCGCGCGAGTCTGGAGCCGCTTCCCGACACTGAACCTTTCCTGAGAGCCCGAGTGTTCCCGGAACCAGAGCCCGCCGCCCGGATCGAATCCCTCGAACTGGAAGCGCTGTTACGAAGCGTGAAGGCGGCGCTCGAGGAGGTCAACCGCCTGGGAAAGGGCATCTCCCAGGATGTCGCCGTTATCGCTGCCAATCTCGATGAGCCCGGACGCCTGGCCGACCTCGTCGCATCGAACATGGATCTGAAGGTCGAAGCGGCCCAGGAAATCCTCGAAATCACGGACCCGGTCGAACGCCTCCGCTACGTCACCAAGATGCTGGCCAAGGAGGTCGAGGTTCTGCAGATTCAGCACGACATCAACACGCAGGCCCGGGGAGAAATCGACCGTTCCCAGCGTGAATACTACCTGCGGCAGCAAATGAAGGCGATCCAGCAGGAACTTGGCGAGGGCAACGAGCTTCAGGAGGAAATCGAACAGTATCGAGAGAAGGTTCGCGAATCGAAGATGCCCGACGAAGCCGCCGAAGAAGTCGACAGGCAGATCGGCCGGCTCGAACGGATGCATCCGGACTCTGCGGAAACCGCGACGCTGCGCAACTATCTGGACTGGATGGTGGATCTGCCCTGGGCCAAGTCCACCAAGGACAACCTGAATCTCAAGAAGGCCCAGAAGATCCTCGACGAAGACCACTATGGCCTGGATAAGATCAAGGAAAGGATCATCGAGCACCTCGCGGTCCGCAAGCTCAAGAAGGACACTCGTGGGCCGATTCTGTGCCTCGTCGGGCCACCCGGCGTCGGAAAGACCTCCCTCGGAAAGTCGGTCGCGCGGGCGCTCGGGCGCAAGTTTGTCCGCCTGAGCCTGGGCGGGGTTCATGACGAAGCCGAAATCCGTGGACACCGCAGGACTTACGTGGGAGCCATGCCGGGACGTGTCATTCAGAGCATTCAACAGGCCGGCACGAACAACCCGGTGTTCATGATGGATGAGGTGGATAAGATCGGAACGGACTTCCGCGGGGACCCCGCGTCCGCGTTGCTGGAAGTGCTCGACCCGGAGCAGAACTCGACCTTCCGCGACAATTACCTGGGCGTCCCCTTCGACCTGTCCAACGTCATGTTCCTGACTACGGCAAACATGCTCGACCCGATCCAGCCCGCCTTCAGAGACCGGATGGAGGTTATCCAGCTCAGCGGTTACACCGAGGAAGAGAAGATCGAGATCGCAGAGCGTCATCTCATACCCAAACAGCTGGCCGAGCACGGTTTGACCGACAAGCATCTTGCCTTTTCCAAGGAGGCGGTTCGCACCATCATTGCCGGCTACACCAAGGAAGCAGGACTCCGCAACCTCGAGCGAGAGATCGCGGGGGTCTGCCGGAAGGTTGCCCGTCGGGTGGCGATGGGACAAGCCAAGAGGCGGCGGCTGGCGGCCAAGCACATCGACGATTACCTGGGCCGGCCGAAAGTGTTTCGGGACGAGCTATTGAAGAAGGACGAGATCGGGGTCGCCACAGGCCTGGCATGGACGCCGGCGGGCGGTGACATCCTCTTCGTCGAGGCCACGGCGATGAAGGGCAAGGGAACGCTCACGCTGACCGGACAGCTTGGGGACGTGATGCGGGAGTCCGCACAAGCGGCCATGAGTTACACGCGTGCTCACGCGAAGGAATTCGGGGTCGACGAAGACCGCTTCGCAACACAGGACGTTCACATACACGTGCCGGAAGGCGCAATTCCCAAGGACGGACCCTCGGCCGGAGTCACGATGGTCACCGCCATCGTTTCGATGCTCACCGCGCGGCCGGTCCACAGAAAAATTGCCATGACAGGCGAGATCACGCTCCGTGGGGAGGTACTTCCTGTCGGTGGCATCAAGGAGAAGGTTCTGGCCGCGAGGCGTGCGGGGATCCTCAAGATCATCCTGCCGAAACTCAATGAACGTGACCTCGAGGACATCAACGACGAGTTCACGCGCCACATGGAGTTTTTCTTCGTCGAACACGTAAGCGAGGTCCTCGAGATGGCGTTCAAGAGACGACGGTCATCGCCGAAGCAAATCGTCAAAGCAACTGCGAGGAAGAAAGCGGGCAAACCCGGCAAGAACCTCACGCGACGGAAGTCGGGCCCGAGCAACCGCCGGTCGGCCGGCGCGGGACACTCTCGCCCTGCGCCCTCGAAGCCGACGCGCCGGTAATGTATCCGGAAAAGGAGCTCATCGCCCGTATCCGGGGGCGGTTCGGCGAGGACAGATCTCTGGCAGGCCCGGGAGATGATGCGGCTATAGTGAATCTGCCCGAAGGCGTCTCCCTCGTCCTATGCTCCGATCTGCTCGTCGAAAACACTCATTTCCGCCGATCGCTCCATCCTGCGGACTCGGTCGGGTTCAAGGCTGTCGCGGCCAACGTCAGCGACGTTGGCGCCATGGGCGCGGAGCCCGCGTACTTCCTGCTGGCCCTGGCTGTCCCCGACGACCTGGATCCCTCCTGGATTGACCTGTTTTTCGACGGCATCGACGAGGCCTGCCGTCGGTTCGGCGTCCGCCTTGCCGGGGGCGACTCGTCCACAGCGGAACGGGTATTCGTCGACGTAGCGATGGCCGGACACGTCCCTCGGGACCAGGCGGTCGGTAGACATGGCGCGCAGCCGGGCGATGGTGTCTTCGTCACCGGTTCCTTGGGATCTGCGATGCTCGGCCTCCAGCTCCTAGAGGACGGCATTCGGGATCATCCCGCGGTTCACCGTCACCTCTACCCCGAGCCGCGGCACCGTCTGGGCCAATCCGTCCGATCACGAGCGTCGGCGATGATCGATGTCAGCGACGGTCTCTCCACCGACCTGGCGCATATTCTGGAAGCCTCGGGAACGTCTGCCCGGATCGACCGAGAGGCGGTTCCAGTGGCTCCGGAGGTTGACCTGACGATGGCTCTCCACGGAGGAGAGGACTTCGAACTCATCGTGACGGCCGCCGACTTGCCCGGAGAGTTCGAAGGGATTCCCATCACTCGAATCGGCGAGATCATCGAACCGGATCCACGGGGACGCATTCTGATCGTCTCCGGTTCGAGCGAGCAGGTGCTCGAGCCTCAAGGCTGGCAACACTTTCAGTAGTCAGTTGCCAGTCACCAGTCGTCAGTTTTCAGTTGTCGGTCGTTGGCTTTTGGCCTCTAGGAGCCTGCGCCGTAGGAAGTGAATGAGATAATTGTGTCGCAGTTAGGAGGAGATTGCGATGCCGACGACGTTTCGCCCGTACCAGCCGGATCAGGGGTTGCTGCTGGCGCCGGATATGCGGGATTGGTTGGCGGAGGGGCACTTGGCGCACCATGTGAGCGATCTGGTGGACGGATTGGACTTGACGGCGTTTTACGCGCCTTACGAGGGGGACGGTCGTCGCAAGTCGCCGTATGAGCCGCGGATGATGGTGAAGGTGATGATCTACGGGTACGCGACGGGGGTGTTTTCCTCCCGAGGGCTGGCGCGGAAGCTGGAGGAGGACGTGGCATTTCGGGTGTTGGCGGCGGGGAATTTTCCGAGCCATCGGACGATTTGCGAGTTTCGCCGCCGTCATTTGGCGGATTTCAAGGCGCTGTTTGTGGAGGTGGTGCGTCTGGTGCGCGAGACCGGCGTTGCGAACTTCGGCAAGTTGTCGATCGACGGGACGAAGGTTCGAGCCAACGCCAGCAAGCGCAAGGCGATGAGTTACGGTCGGATGCTGGAGGAGGAGCGGCGTCTGGAGAGCGAGATCGAAGCGTTGCTGTCGCGCGCGCGGGAGACCGACGCGGCGGAGGACGCGCGTTTCGGGGAGGCGCATCGCGGCGATGAGTTACCCGAGGAGTTACGCCGCCGGGAGGATCGGCTGGCGGCGATCCGGGCGGCCAGGGCGCGATTGGAGGCCAGGCAACGGGAGGCCGACGAGGCGCGGGGACGCGAGCCCGGTTCGAAGCGCAACCGGAAGGGCGGGCGGCCATACAAGCGGGAATACGGCGAGCCGGACGAGAAGGCGCAGGACAACTTCACGGATCCCGAAAGCCGGATCATGAAGACCTCATCGGAGGGTTTTCAGCAGTGCTACAACGCGCAGGTGGCGGTGGAGGGAGAGAAGCAGTTGATCGTCGCCACCGAGGTGTCGTCGAACGCCAGCGACCAGGGTCGACTGGTCCCGCTGGTGGACGAGGTGGAGGCCACCCATGGGGAACGGCCGGAGACGGTGCTGGCGGATGCGGGCTACTGCAACGAGGACGACCTTGAGGCGCTGGAGGCGCGCGGCGTGGACGGCTATGTGGCCTTGGGCCGGGAGGGCCGGCGCGCGGTCGCGGTGGACGCGGCCAGGCATCCGGCGAAGGCCCGCATGGCCGAGAAGCTGGCGACCTCGGCGGGACGGGTGCAGTACGCCCGACGCAAATGGCTGTCGGAGGCGCCCAACGGGTGGATCAAGGAGGTGCTCGGTTTCCGCCGATTCAGCCTGCGCGGCCTGAACAAGGTCCAGGGCGAGTGGAACTTGGTGTGTCTGGCATTGAACGTCAAGCGGATGCAGGGCTTCAGGCAGCCTGATGACAGGGATACCGCCCGCAAATCAGGCCGAACGAGGGTCGATTCAAGCACCCGTGGCGCACCCATCGGCGCCTCGGCGTCCAAAACGCCATTCCCCGGTCACCGATACCGATCGATCGCCATCTCGCGTAATTCGCCGAGCCGAAAATCGTCCTACGGCGCAGGCTCCTAGCTCTTCGCCATCAACTCTTGCTCTTGGCTTGTGGAACTGTTACCGATCTTGCAGCGAACCGCCAATGGCCAACTGCCAACTGCTAACTCCCTCCCAACTGATCACTGAGAACTGATATCTGCTGACTGATGGCACTTAGCCGTTGGCTTTAGGCTTTTGGCTGTCGGTCATCGGTTGTCGTTAATGCCTCCGGAGGCCAATAGCCAACCGCTAACGGCCAACTGCCAAAAGCCACACGGCGGGCGCATTCCACCCCCGGCTGGGCCATTCTTACCTGTGCTATCCTCTGGTGATGTCGAACCCGGACCTCATCAACCAGGCCGACAAGATTCTTCGACCCCTCCTGCGAAAGCTCGCACCCATCCCCTGGATGGACATGACGGGCTGTTGTGCGGGTCATCAGTCCGAGGAGAGCGTCTGGTTCGAACTACAGGTGCGCGGCAATTCCGGGCTCTGGCAACTTGTCGAACTGCTGCGGGTTCTCGACGGCAAGCTCGCGGGAACGGATTGCCGCACGGACTGCGTCGTCAACTATGGAACCGATGCCGAGGCTCCTCACGTACCGCACGGGTGGGTCCCTCTGATTGTGGAAGTCTTCTGGCCTGCAACTGACGACTGGCGACGTGGGCAGGCTCTGATTGTCGAAGCTCTCTTGTCCTCCGTCGAAGAACTCGGAGCGGACATCGAAGGTGAGTTCGAACCCGAAGGCGCAGTTAACTATTGCCCGTTCTGCTCTTCATCGTTCGTACGCCTGGATAGTTTCGAGACGACCGGCCACCGGTACCGTTGCGGCGATTGCGACACGCCCTGGACCATGATCGACCCAGCCCTGTAGCCCTGCCTATTTGACATTTGTTCGTTGGAAAGTAATCAATTTCACATAGTCCGGAAGCTGGCCCGAACGGGCCATCGCGTGACCAAATGACAAATGATCAGCTTCCGATGACCAGTGTCCAACGTGGATTCTAAGACAGAAAATTTACGATGGTCGACCTCCCTCGCGTATTCCGCAGCCCCGACCGTTCGTGATATAAACGTCGGTTACCTGAGCGACCATTCCGGTAGAAGTGACTTGTCAGGCCACCGTGCCATGATCGTGGCCGGGACCGACTCGGTCGCACCCGCATTCTTTCCGGTCTTCCACCTGTCGCGTCGTACCTCGGGGGTTCGCCGTGCTCCCCACGGACCGGCCGAGGCGCTACCGGACCCGAATCAGGACGAAGGGGCGTCGGGATGATACCCGCAACTTGGAGGCAATATGGAATTCAGTCACTCGGATGAGCTCGAGGCGATTCGCAGCACGATCCGCGAGTTTGCGGAAAAGGAAATCCGCCCCCACGTGATGGAATGGGATGAAGATCAGATCTTCCCCCGAGATATCCTCGACAAGCTAGCCGAGCTCGGCTTTCTGGGAATCCTGATTCCCTCAGAATTCGGCGGCGTAGGCCTCGGCTACCAGGAATACGCAACGATCATCGAAGAGCTTTCGCGTGTGGACGGCTCCATCGGCATCTCCCTGGCCGCACACAATTCGCTCTGCACCGGTCACATCTTCATGGCGGGAACCGACGAACAACGCGACAGGTTCGTCAGGCCTCTCGCCAGCGGCGAGAAGCTGGGCGCATGGAGCCTCACCGAACCGGGGGCGGGCAGCGATGCGGGCGGCACGCGTACCGTCGCAAAGAGAGATGGCAATGATTGGATCCTGAACGGCCAGAAAACGTTCACGACGCATGGGACTTATGGCGACATCTGCGTTGCCATGGCTATGACGGACCGGGACAAGGGACACGACGGTATCTCCGCCTTCATCATCGAGAAGGGTACTCCCGGATTCCACGCCGGCAAGAAGGAGAACAAGCTGGGCCTGCGGGCAAGCGACACCTCGACGGTCATCTTCGAAGATTGCAGGCTGCCAGGAACCAACTTGCTCGGAGAGGAAGGCAGCGGGTTTCGAGATTCGATGCGGGTCCTGGACGGCGGGCGCATCTCGATTGCGGCTCTGGCGGTGGGCATGGCCCAGGGCGCCTATGAGGCGGCGCTCAGTTATTCGAAGGAACGCGAACAGTTCGGAAAGCCGATATCGTCGTTCCAGGCCATCCAGTTCAAACTTGCCGACATGGCGACCGAGATAGACGCGGCCCGCCTCCTGATGTACCGTGCGGCCTGGATGAAGGACCAGGGAATGAAGACAACCCTCGAGTCGTCGATGGCGAAGCTCTACGCCGGCGAGGTGTCCGTGCGTGTCGCAAACGAGTGCGTTCAGATCCACGGCGGTTACGGCTACATAAAGGATTATCCCGCAGAGAAGTTCTATAGGGACGTCAAGCTCTGTACGATTGGCGAAGGAACAAGCGAGATTCAACGGATCGTGATCGCCAGAGAACTCCTCGGGAGATAGTGGGCACGGCAAGGGAAGAGGGGAAACCCTCTGCGCACTTCCGATGAACGACCTCCTAGAACGTCTCTTCGATGGTGACCCACGGGCACTGGCCAGGATCATCACGAAGGTTGAGAATCGCTCCCCGGGCAGTGTCGAAATACTGCGCGAGCTCTATCCCCGCGCCGGGCGGGCCCGCGTCGTCGGCGTGACGGGCAGCCCGGGATCGGGCAAGAGCACGCTCGTCGACCGCGTCGCGGCCGGCTATCGCGCATCGGGAAAGGAAGTCGGAGTAGTGGCAGTCGATCCGAGCAGTCCCTACACGGGGGGCGCGATTCTGGGCGACCGAATCCGGATGCGCGCCCTGGATCTTGATCCTGGCGTCTACATCCGCAGTATGGCAACGCGCGGACAAGTGGGTGGCCTGGCCGCGACCACGACGGATGTCGTCACTGTGCTGGACGCTTCAGGACGCGATCCCGTGATCGTCGAAACCGTGGGGGTTGGGCAGGACGAAATCGACATCGTCAGGCTCGCCGATATTTCGATCGTCGTGCTTGTGCCCGGGATGGGAGACGATATTCAGGCGCTCAAAGCCGGCATCATGGAGATCGGCGACATCTTCGTGATCAACAAGTGCGACCAGCCCGGCGTGGACAAGATGGAGCGAGGGATTCGCGCAATGCTGGACCTGGCGCCTGGACCGAAAGAATGGGAGCCGCCCATCGTAAGGGTCGTCGCGACGGAAGGTGAAGGAATACCCGAACTGCTCACCTCGATCGAGGACTGCCACGCCTACTTGCAGAAACTGCCTGTGAACACGGAACGCAAGCGGCAGGCGACACGCGATCGACTCATGCACCTGCTGCGGGAAAGGCTCGTCGCACTCGCCCTCGAAAAGGCGTTTTCGGCGAGCGAACTCGATGGCCTGATCGATGCCATCACACGCCGGGAAACGGACCCTTACTCGGTCGTCGAAGACGTCGTCCGGAGGGTTGTCTTTGGGAGAAGCCCATGATCATCGAACACATCGGGATCGCCGTCCGTTCACTCGATGAGGCGATCCAGACTTACCGGGACTGCCTCGGTCTTGAAGTGTCGGGGTTCGACGAAGTCGCCGACCAGGGCGTCCGCGTCGCCATGTTGCCGATCGGAGAGAGCCGGATCGAACTCCTCGAACCAATCAAGGCAGACTCCCCCATCGACAAGTTCCTCTCCAAGAGGGGACCGGGGATCCACCATGTCGCAATCCGCGTCGACAACATCGAGAGGGCCCTCGAAAAGTTCAAGTCGGCCGGGGCACGGCTGATCGATGAAACCCCAAGACGGGGCGCCCACAACACGCGGGTCGCCTTTGTTCATCCAGGTTCCATGAATGGCGTTCTGATGGAGTTGGTCGAACATGGCGAATGACATCAAAGTGGGAATCATCGGCGGAAGCGGCCTGTATGAGATGGACGGCCTACGAGACGTCGAGGAAATCGTGGTGGAAACACCCTTCGGTAACCCATCCGATGGCTACATCACGGGAACGTTGGAGGGTACGCGGGTCGCCTTTCTGGCCCGGCACGGACGGGGACACACGATTTCGCCCTCGGAACTGAATTTTCGGGCCAACATCTACGGCTTCAAGAAACTCGGCGCCGAGCGAATCTTGTCGGCGAGCGCCGTCGGGTCGCTCAAGGAAGAACACCGGCCGCTCGACCTTCTACTACCGGACCAGTTCTTCGACAGAACACGCATGCGTGTCTCGACTTTCTTCGGTGACGGCCTCGTCGCGCATGTCAGCATGGCCGACCCTCTGTGCAACGCTCTTGCGACCACCGTTGTCGCTGCGGGCGACGAAGTGGGAATTCCCGTCCACAAAGGCGGCACCTATCTGTGCATGGAGGGACCCCAGTTCTCGACAAGAGCCGAGTCCGAGGTGTACCGGAGCTGGGGGATGGACGTCATCGGCATGACCAACCTCCAGGAAGCCAAGCTCGCCAGGGAGGCGGAGATCTGCTACACGACGATCGCGCTCGTGACCGACTACGACTGCTGGCACCCCGGGCACGACGCCGTCACTGTCAATGAGATCATCGCCAACCTCCAGAAGAACAGCGCGAACGCGAAAACAATCCTGCGCGCCGCGGTCCGACTGCTTCCGGCGGAGCGGACGTGTGACTGCGGCAATGCTCTCGCGCACGCGTTGATCACGGATCGGACCAAGATTCCCGCCCAGACAAAGGAACGTCTAGGGCTACTGATCCATAAATACATCACGTAGGCCGGCTTGTCCGTCTTTCTCAACTCCAACAACGACCTTCGCTCGGGCTGGCGGTTTGTCGTCTACATCTTGATATTCGCCCTCTCGTTGATAGCGACCACCCTCGCCCTTTCCGCGCTGACCGCCTTCGATCCGGCGGTTCTCGGCAACGAGATAGCGCTGCTTGGCCTCAATGCCCTCATTCTGCTGTTCCCCGCGGTGCTGTCCCTGCTATTCATGGTCCGCTTCGTCGACCATGTTCCCGCTGCCGTCTTCGGTGCGACCCTGCACGACGGATGGCTGCGGGACACGGCAAAAGGCTTGCTCCTGGCCGGCGGCATGCTGGTGCTGTTCACTATCATGGGTGCGCTGATCGTGAATCTCCGTATCGAGGCGGCGGGCTTCGGAGTAGGAACCCCGTTGTTGATCATCCTGGTTCTCTCCGTGGCGGCCGCGAACGAGGAACTCATATTCCGCGGGTACCCGCTACAGGTACTGATGCTCGCGATCGGGCCCTGGCCGGCGATGTTGGTTCTTTCCGGCCTGTTCGGCCTGCTGCACCACCTGAACCCGAACGCGACTTGGCTGGGAACGATCAATACGTTCCTGGCAGGTGTGCTGCTTTCGCTTGCCTACCTGCGCACGCGCTCACTCTGGTTCCCATACGGAATTCATGTTGGGTGGAACGTCGCGATCGGGCCACTATCGGGGTACCCCGTGTCGGGCATCGATATGCGTTCGTTCTTCCACACGGAACTTGACGGCGCCGCGTGGATCACCGGAGACGCATACGGGCCGGAAGGGGGCGCGCTCGGTACGGTTGTCATGGTTGTGGCTATCGTCGCCGTCGGATTCACCAAACGTCTCGGGGTGAGTCCTACGCTCCAATCGCTTCTCAGCGAGCATTCCAGTAAGGTTTGCCGGACGGGAACGGACTGAATCCGCGGTTGGCTGTTGGCGTTTGGCGACTAGCAGCTAACTTAGCTAGGAGCCTGTCGGGAATACGGGGATTGGGGATGGGTGGCGACGAGAAGTCGGGGAAGAACCGGATGGGACCTAAGCTGGACGGGATGGATTTGTAGAAGAAGGCATGACGAAATGCTTCCGATCGGATGACCTGAATCAGAGTCGACCCTGGTCGCTGTTGATCGCCGCTGCTCGTTACACCGACTGGCTTCCGGAAAATCCGGCGAGGTCTGGCGCGATTTCGGGAATGCGACCGGATGGGCCGCCGAATTCCTGGTGGAAGGCGCGGACGGACTGGCCGGATTGGCGCGTCCTCCGCCGCGTCCCGGTCTCCCGGCGCGCGACAACTCATCGCAACGCTTCGGCTCTGCGCGCAGACTAGCAGCCGTAACTTACCTTCGTCCCGGCGAAGATCGACAACTAGTTCGAGCCTCTTCCGCGCGCCAGACGCACCACCTCCACAAACAGCGCCTTGAAATCCGCCAGACGGCGGCGAAACTTCGTCCGGGCTCGGATGGGAAATGCCACGTCGAGCAGGAAAACACCCCCGTCGGTACCCGGAAGAACGGCGGATGGGACCTAAGCTGGATCGGGTGCGATTGTAGAAGAAGGCATGACGAAATGCTTCCGATCCTAGGAGCCTGTCGGGAATAGATTGGGGATGGGATGGCCTGAATCAGAGTTTGTTGATGCCGCTGTCGTTACACGACTGGCTTCCGGAAAATCATTTGGCGCGATTTGTGGCCGACCTGGTGGAGACGCTGGATCTGTCGGCGTTTTACCGTTCCTATGAGGCGAAGGATGGACGAGGTCAGGCGGCCTACTCCCCGGTGCTGATGGTGCGGTTGTTGGTGTACGGATATTGTACCGGGGTGGTGAGTTCGCGGCAGATCGAGAAACGGACGCATGAGGACGTGGCGTTCCGGTATTTGAGTGCGGACACGCATCCGGATCACAGCACGTTCAACGAGTTTCGGAAACGGCATTTGGAGGCGTTGGCGGGACTGTTTCTGCAAGCGCTGGGATTGTGCCGGAAGGCGGGGCTGGTGAAACTGGGGCATGTGGCGGTCGACGGGACGAAACTCCAGGCGAACGCCAGCAAGCACAAGGCGATGAGTTATGGGCGGATGAGGGGGGCCGAAGAGACGCTGAAGGCGGAAGTGGAGGAGTTGCTGAAGCGGGCCGAGGCGGTCGACGCGGTCGAGGATGAGAAGCAACGGCAAGGACTGACCGACCAGTTGCCGAAGGAATTGGCGCGGCGGGAAAGCCGGTTGAAGAAGATTCGACAGGCCCGGGCGGAATTGGAAGCGGAAGCCCGGCAGAAGGCGGCGCAGGCGAAGGCGGACGCGGAAGCGCGGATGGCCCAGCGGCGGAAGCAAGAGGAGCGAACGGGGAAGAAGACGGGTGGAGGCCAACCGCGGGTTCCCGATCCGAAGCAGGCGGCGCCGGATGCGAAGGCGCAGCGCAACTTCACCGATCCGGACAGCCGGATCATGCCCGACGGCGCGCACAAAGGCAGTTTCGTGCAGGCCTACAATGCCCAGATCGCTGTGGACGATGACACGCAAGTCATCGTCGCGGCCGAGATCACCCAGGACGCCAATGACAAAGAGCAACTGGCGCCCATGGTCGCGCAAGTGCGGCGGAACACGGGGACCCGGCCCGTCGCGGTCAGCGCGGATGCCGGGTATTGGAGCCCCAGGCAGGTGACCGACCCGCGAGCCGCAGGGATCGATTTACACGTGGCCACGGGGCGAGTCCGGACCGGCGCATCCCCGAAGTCTTCCGGCGGCCCGCCCGGAGCGGCTGAAGGCGCCGGCGTACGGGAGCAAATGAAACAGAAACTGGACAGCGATGTGGGGCGGGCCGTCTACAAGATGCGCAAGGCGATTGTGGAACCGGTATTCGGACAGACCCGGGAATGCCGGGGATTCCGGCGTTTCAGTTTCCGCGGTCTCGAGAACGTGCGGGCGGAATGGCAACTGGTCTGTTTGACCCACAACATCCTGAAGTTGTTTCGTTACGGAGGAGGATTCAAGCCACTGGCGGCTTGAATCGAAGCAGGGAGATCCTGGCAAACACAGAATCCGCGGATGACAAATACGTATCGCGCTCAATGGGGGCTGCCGCAATCTCATCTCATGGATCTGTCTGAGCAAACGCTTCCCAAGGTGGCCTTCATCCTGAAATCGCGATGGGTCTTTCAGCTTCAGACTTCTCCAGATTTCTTATTGCCGACAGGCTCCTAGTGGGAATGAAGCAATTAGGAGTTATCGAGAGTCAAGCCCATTCTTAGTTGAAACTCTCCACGGCTCACGATTGGTCACGCAACCTTCTTCTTCGATCTCGTCGACGTCTTCGCCTCAATCTTCAGCTCCCGCCTGAGGGCTTCGCGGAGCTTTGGAAGATGACGGTAGCCGATCACCTTCCTCAAGCGTGGTTCGATGTCGATGAGCGCCGTCGCCAACCAGCGCTGCCGCTGGCTCGAGTTCTTCCAATGATCGACCTTCGCGCACCTTTCCTCGACGAGGGCATTGACCGATTCCAAGCAATTCGTCGTCTTGAACGAACGGCCCAGAACCCCGTACACGCCGAGTCGATGCAACGTGAGGGTCTCCTCCAGGCCTTCCTCAAGGCTCGCAGCGGCCGATTGGTTTCGCTCCTCGAGCTCTCCATGGAGCTGTTCGAGGGCCGCCCGGGCTTCGTTGTACTCCGGGCGCTGGTACGCACGCTGAAGCCGCTTGCGCCACGCGGCTTGCTCGGTCTTCGACAGGTAGCTCACCACGTTCTCGCGTTTGTGCCATTGGCAGCGTTGGACCAGGGCTCGATTACCGAATGCCCGCTTGACTGCCGCGCGCAGACCTTTGCCGCCGTCGACGATCACCAGCACGCCTTCAGAGATGTCCAGGCCTCGCTCCATCAATGAACGGAGAAACGGAGTCAGTACCTGCTCGTTCTCCGTACTCGTCTCCACGAAGCCTAAGAAGCGTTTGTCGCCCGTAATTGTGATGCCCAGGGCCACAACCATCGTGGCGTCGGCAAACATTTTCCCGTCCAGGAAGATCGCCACCACGTCCTCGGCCGACAGATCCCGCTCCTGCATCTGCCGAAGTTTCGCGGCACTCGCCTGGACGAATCCTCGAGACACCGTCGAGCTCGACAATCCGATGGCTCCTGGAATCGCTTCCGCGGCCGACTCGTAGTTCCGGCAGGAGATCCCATAAAGCACACGTCTGAGAAGCAGTTCGTTCACCGCGCCATCCGGACTGAGTTCCTCGTAGCTCCGAAGCGGAATCTCCCCGCCCGCCACGCTGCGAACTCGAGGCACCCGAACCGGTACCCTCTGGCCCCCGAGCCCCACGGTCCCCGGATTGCTCCCGTGTCGCCGGCCCCTCAACGTCGCCTCCTTTCGCGCGTATCGCTCACCCGCCAACGCCTTCACTTCCTCGTCGAGCAACTCCTCTACGTGCATCAACCCCAGTGGGATCAACGCCCGGATCATCTCCACCTTACGAGTCCAATTCCAGTCCCGAGTACTCCTCCCGGCTCATGACCTCGACCTCACCCAGTACTCGCCTCTTCTTGCGTTTTTTCACCGAACGTAACAGACTCCTCATCTCGGCTCCTTTCTCTTACAGGCTTGATGTTGTTTCTTCCAATACCATCAAACCATAGGGTTTGGAGCCGTTTCAATTTCCAACTAAGATTGGCACACTTTCGGGACCAGCGAATCGTCGTTCGATACGCCCGCACTGGTGCTGTATTCCGGAGGGGGATGCTGGACTCGGAACGGGCCGATCTGCTCACCGGCGCGGATCCTGCGGATCGGTATGCCCCGGAGCCGGACTTGTTCAAGCAACTGACGATAACGGGGTACCATCGGGTTCGGCCCCAGCCAGACCTCACCGACCTCGAAGTTCCGGATCAGATCGAACAGGCCTTCCATATGGTCGTGGTGTGCGTGCGTCAGGACCAGGGCGTCGAGCCGTCGGATGCCTCGTGAGAACAGGTAGGCGCTGACGACATCCTCTCCGATAGAAAACGTCCCTTCTTCGCGGAGGGACCGGTACGGGCCCGAAGCCAGACCGCCCCCGTCGACGACGATCCGCGTACCGTCCGGCATTTCGACGAGTGTCGAGTCGCCCTGGCCCACATCGATAAAAGTGAGGACGGGGTATGACGGCGCCTCCGGCGGCATGTTTCCCAGCGCGATCAAGGTCCCGAGCCCGATGGCGGTCCCCACGCCGAGCACCAGACCCCGGGCCGAACGCCTTCGGGCCGCCCAAAGGCAGACGCCAACGGCGCATCCGTAAATTATCCAGAGCACGGGTGGAGGCGATGGTACGCGCAACGTCGCGCCGGGAATTCCGAGCCCGAGGTCGACCGCCGCCATGAGGAATTCAAGCAACAGCTCCATCACCCAGGCTACGGCGTTGCCGAGAAACTCGGGAAGGAGCAGAAGCAGCAGTCCGAGAGGCGTGATCGCGGCGGCAACCAGGGCGCCGAGGACGTTCAGAGGTAGCGCGACTGGCGAGAAGCGATGGTAGGACTCGACCATGAAGAACACCAGTACCAGTTGCACCGACGTGGTCACGATGGCCGCCTCGGCCATGACGATCAGTGCTTTCCACCTGAGGCGCACCGTCCAGATCGGCCAGCCTCGCAGTTCGCACCCCAGGCGGGCCGACACCCTCCAGTCGACGACTTCGGTGGAGAGATGGCTGTCGAGGTTTGTATCTTCCAGCCGGGTCAGCGCCAGGGAAACGTCGCCCAAAGCCCACCGGATCAGCGGGACTGCCAGGAACAAGATCGCCAGGACAGCGGCAAACGTGAGTTGAAAGCCGGCGTCTTCGATCGCGAGAGGATTGACCAACAATATCGCCAGCGCGGTTCCCGCCAGGGCGTTGATGACCGAGTGGCCGCGATCCAGCACGGTTCCGATGATCAACAACGAGGCCATCAGGGTCGCTCGCGCAACCGGCGCCTCGCCCTCGACCAGGAACGCGTACGCGAGAATCAGCACGAGTGCGAACAGCCGGCCGCCTGTGCGGCGTCTGCCTCTCAGCGGTAGGCGCCCTCCGACCCAGAGCGCCGCGGCGGCCACGACAGCAAGATTGAATCCGGAGACGACCAGAAGGTGGATCAGTCCGCTATCCCGAAATTTGCGGACGTCCGCGCCAGCAAGCCGCCGCCGCTGCCCGAGGGTCATCCCGAGAACGAGCGCCTCGACAGTTTCGCCATCATCAAAATGGGATGCGATGCGCTCGGTCGCCCAGGCCCGGAGTCGATCTCTCCAATGATTGCCCCGTCCGATCGCCCGGATGAGCCGCGGGCTTCGGATTGACCCTGTCCAGTAAATGCCCCTCCTTGCCAGGAAACGCCGGTAGTCGAACCCATTCGGATTCCGGTATACGTTGGCCGGTCGCAGTCGAACCAGAGCCTCGATTCGGTCGCCGGCTCCGAGGTCGAATCCGCGGAACAGTCGATCGAGTTCGCCATCGGCAGGGAAGACAAACAGTCGAGCCCCTCCCGACCAAGGGCGGCCGTCCACGGAGATAAGACGAACGCTCATGTAGTAGCCGGGCGCCCTCGACTCCGGTGCACGGTGGAGCAGGACGACTATCCGGCGTGGGTACCCGTCGTCCCACTAGTGTCCGGAACACGGTGCGACAGCCGCCGGCAACTTATAGATGAACAGTGAGTTGAATGGCATTCTGCGATTTTTCGATTTGAACCTGCCGATCACACTTTTAGCAATATTACGGTGAGAGGGGTGATACCAATGGCGCATGAACTCAGGCCAAACCGTCTTCTCACAAGTCATGGATTACGCGCCCCGATACGAGTTTCAGAAGTGTGTCGCCCGCTATCGGGGCGATTACCAGCAGAAAGGGTTTTCCTGCTGGGATCAGTTCCTGGCGATGGCATTCGCCCAATTGACCTATCGTGAAAGCCTCCGCGACATCGAAGCCTGCTTACGCGCCCTCGGCAGAAAGCGTTACCACATGGGATTCCGAAGCAAGGTGGCGCGGACGACACTGGCCGACGCCAACGAGCGGCGCGACTGGCGGATCTATGCGGATTTCGCACAGGTCCTGATCGGCATGGCGCGGCCGTTATATGCCGAAGACCCCATCGGCGTCGAGTTGGATCAAGGTCTATATGCCCTGGACTCGACCACCATTGACCTGTGTCTTTCACTATTCCCATGGGCCCGGTTTCGCCGGCACAAAGCCGCGGTCAAGATGCATACACTGCTGGATCTTCACGGCAACATTCCCGCGTTTATCCACGTCACAGACGGGAAAGTCCATGACGTCAACGTTCTCGATGAGATCGCACCCGAAGCGGGTGCCTTCTACGTCATGGACCGCGCCTATATCGATTTTGAACGGCTCTTTCTCTTCTCCCTCTGTTCCGCTTTCTTTGTGGTGCGTGCTAAGAAGAACGTCGTCCTGCGGCGGCGGTACTCCCGTCGGGTGGACACGACCACGGGATTGCGATCCGACCAGACGGTCATCCTCACAACGAACAAATCCGCCAAAACCTATCCCGATCCGTTGCGGCGTATCAGCTACTTCGATGCCGGGACGAACAAGCGGTTGAAGTTCCTGACCAACAACTTCGCGTTGCCTGCACTCACCATCACTCAGATCTACAAGTCGCGATGGCAGGTGGAACTTTTCTTTAAATGGATCAAACAACACCTTCGAATCAAGTCCTTCTACGGCACCAGCGAGAATGCGGTGAAGACCCAGATCTGGATCGCCATTTCGGTTTATGTTCACGTCGCCATCATCCGGAAGCGCCTCGGCATCGATAGGAGTCTTTACCAAATCCTACAGATTCTCAGCATTACGATTCTTGAGAAACAGCCCATTTTGCAGGCCTTTCACGCGCCTGATTCCCAATTCAATGAACTCCAAGATCCTAACCAGCTGGTTCTATTCGACTTCTAACCGGACACTAGTGCCGTCGTCCAGGATGTTCGGGGGTCGGCGCTCCGCACGAGCGGCGAGGCCGGCTCCGAGCAATAAGATGCAAAACACCGTGAGCCGCGGGCGGAGGACAGCGACCATTGATGCGGGCAGTAGGGCGAGCCAGACCGCAGCCGGGTCCAGGCGTGGGGATACCAGAATTCCGGCTACGAGAGCCAGAAGCGGAAGCAGCAATGGTGGCAATGATTGATCGGGAACGTTGAGGGCACGATCATTCTACCACTCCTTACCCGGGCGGATAACCTTCCCCGATATATCTCGGTCGCCCGGCAGCAGCTTGACCCGGATAGGAGCCTGATTGAGAATAGCAGCGGCCTCCGCGGCCACTTCACGATGTTCAAGAGATGGCTTCACAAGGGCGGCTCGGGCGACGCCGGGGAGATCGCCACGCTGGTTCGGAGTCGGATTCCTTTCGCGGAGGAATATTACGATTTGCTGAGCTATGAGGCGTCGCCGTTCGGTGGCTACCGTCTGTGCCCGAACCAGCAGCAGCCGCATCTGAAGATAAATTCACTGGGCTTCCGGGGTGCTGACTTTACCGGAAAGGAGTCGATCCTGCTTCTTGGTGATTCGGTCACCTTTGGCGTCGGAGCGTCTGGTGATGATTCGCGGTTTTCAAGCTTTCTGGCCGCAGCGACCGCCACACCGATTGCCGACGCATCGGTTCGCGCGTATCGCGTATGCCAGCAAGGCGAACAGCTACCAGGACTCCTTGAGCTCTTGCCATCGGTGAATCGCTGCATCGTTTGGTTCGGTTATGCCGATTTTCTGTATTGGTCGACCACAGGCGGACGGATCGACGGTGTGTTTGAACTCGACCTGAAGTATGGCGGCCGAGCGCCACGCGGCGCCCTCGAGCGGTACAAGAGGTCGTTCTTCGACGTCTGTCGGTCGGTCAGAAAGGGTTTGCTGCCCGTCCGGGAACCACTTGCCAAGACGGGAACGATCGAGGACCTCGTGAGATCGGTGCTCCACGACCTCGAAGCGATCCGGGACGTCGCCCAGGTCCATGGCGTAACTGTGACCGTCCTGATCCAGCCGTTCATCCGCGAGCGACCCACAGCCGACGTACTCCGGACGATTTGTGATTACTACAGTAGTGGGACCTTTCGTCGTTGCGGAGTGAACTGGTATGAAGCAGCCGAGAAGTATGTAGATCTGATCACTAGTGTCCGGTTAGAAGTCGAATAGAACCAGCTGGTTAGGATCTTGGAGTTCATTGAATTGGGAATCAGGCGCGTGAAAGGCCTGCAAAATGGGCTGTTTCTCAAGAATCGTAATGCTGAGAATCTGTAGGATTTGGTAAAGACTCCTATCGATGCCGAGGCGCTTCCGGATGATGGCGACGTGAACATAAACCGAAATGGCGATCCAGATCTGGGTCTTCACCGCATTCTCGCTGGTGCCGTAGAAGGACTTGATTCGAAGGTGTTGTTTGATCCATTTAAAGAAAAGTTCCACCTGCCATCGCGACTTGTAGATCTGAGTGATGGTGAGTGCAGGCAACGCGAAGTTGTTGGTCAGGAACTTCAACCGCTTGTTCGTCCCGGCATCGAAGTAGCTGATACGCCGCAACGGATCGGGATAGGTTTTGGCGGATTTGTTCGTTGTGAGGATGACCGTCTGGTCGGATCGCAATCCCGTGGTCGTGTCCACCCGACGGGAGTACCGCCGCCGCAGGACGACGTTCTTCTTAGCACGCACCACAAAGAAAGCGGAACAGAGGGAGAAGAGAAAGAGCCGTTCAAAATCGATATAGGCGCGGTCCATGACGTAGAAGGCACCCGCTTCGGGTGCGATCTCATCGAGAACGTTGACGTCATGGACTTTCCCGTCTGTGACGTGGATAAACGCGGGAATGTTGCCGTGAAGATCCAGCAGTGTATGCATCTTGACCGCGGCTTTGTGCCGGCGAAACCGGGCCCATGGGAATAGTGAAAGACACAGGTCAATGGTGGTCGAGTCCAGGGCATATAGACCTTGATCCAACTCGACGCCGATGGGGTCTTCGGCATATAACGGCCGCGCCATGCCGATCAGGACCTGTGCGAAATCCGCATAGATCCGCCAGTCGCGCCGCTCGTTGGCGTCGGCCAGTGTCGTCCGCGCCACCTTGCTTCGGAATCCCATGTGGTAACGCTTTCTGCCGAGGGCGCGTAAGCAGGCTTCGATGTCGCGGAGGCTTTCACGATAGGTCAATTGGGCGAATGCCATCGCCAGGAACTGATCCCAGCAGGAAAACCCTTTCTGCTGGTAATCGCCCCGATAGCGGGCGACACACTTCTGAAACTCGTATCGGGGCGCGTAATCCATGACTTGTGAGAAGACGGTTTGGCCTGAGTTCATGCGCCATTGGTATCACCCCTCTCACCGTAATATTGCTAAAAGTGTGATCGGCAAGTTCAAATCGAAAAATCGCAGAATGCCATTCAACTCACTGTTCATCTATAAGTTGCCGGCGGCTGTCGCACCGTGTTCCGGACACTAGTGAGATCTGTTGTTGAAAGGGCTGTCCCGACTCGCCCTCGAAGCGGTGATAGACCTCACTCCATCCACCGTCGAAGACGACTTTCTGGATCAGGTGCATCTCAAGGAGAGTTCGCTTCGGCGTCTCGCGGAGCTGGTTTCCGGGCAGCTCGACTGGAAACCGACCCTTCCTCACTGAGAATCGAAGACCGCGATTGTCTCGATATGGGGGGTGTTGGGAAACTGGTCCAGAAACCGGAGCTCCGATAGTCGGTAGCCCGAGTCCAGCAGGACTCGCGCTTCAGGCGCGAACGTCGTCGGATTGCAGGAAACGTAGACGATTCTTTTCGGGCTCATCGCGGCAACCTTCCGAATGATGTTCTTGCCGCAACCGCTCCTGGGTGGATCCAGCACAATCCGGTCGGCCGGCCTTGGGTTTCTCATCAGGAAGGCCCACGCCGACGACTTAACGAACCGCACGTTGCCGATGCGGTTGTGCTGGGCGTTCCACTCCGCATTTCGGACCGAGCGGCGGTCGACACCGATCACTTCCCCGCACTCACGGGCCAGTTGGAGTGTGAAGAAAGCGCTGCCGCAGAACAGGTCCAGTGTTCGACGCCCTCCTTGGCAGGCCTTGACTACTTCAGCGACGATCGGTTCGAGCAGAAATCGATTCGGCTGGAAGAAGCTCGCCGGTCGCAACTGGTAGTCGATGCCCCGGATCCGCGCCATCGGTTTCGGTCCCTTCCATGGAGCGCGTTCCCTGCCTCGTTCAAAGACGGCCGAAACAGTATTCCCGTCCGGAGCCGCTATTGCGCGGACGGTTTCGGTGCCAGCGAGATCCGGACCCTCTAAAGCGGCCGCGGCTTTAGAGATGAATTCGTTCAAGACGGGCACCAGCGCCTTGCATCGCTCGATCGGGACGACGTCGTGAGTTCCTTCCCTGAAGAAGCCGAGCCGTCCGTCGCGGACCTGGAAAGCAGCCCGCAACCGATACTCTCGTTCCGGTCCGGTGACGGTTTCGATAGGCTCTTTCCAGTCGATGCCTCCACCCCGCGCGAGGCTTTCGCGGATGATTGATTCCTTCAAATCCAGCTGACTCTTATACCGGATGTGATCCCATCCACAGCATCCGACGGTTTCGAAGTTCGGACACTCCGGTTCGCGACGGTCCGCCGACGGGGTGACGATGTCGATGATCTTCGCGTTGGAATAATCCTTCTTCCGATCGACTATTTCGACTTCAACGAGTTCGCCTGGAAGTACTTTCGGGACGAAGACAACTCCGTCTTCGGTGCGGGCCATCCCGGCCCCGCCATAAACCAACTTTTCAATTGTTAGTTGCACCAGTTCCTATTGCTTTTGTCAGTCGTCAGTTATCAGTAGTCAACTGTTGGGTATCGGCTGTCAGGCGGCTCCTGCCAACAGCCAAACGCCAACAGCCACCGCCAGTCTTCTAAATCAAGTAAAAGAGGCTGAGACGGGGAATGCCGTAGCGTTCCATCAGCTTCCGCTTACGGAGCTGTCCCTCGAGCATCGATAGTTGTTCGACAGTCATCCTGGACCGGAACGGCGCCAGGCTGTCTTCGACCCCTTTCTGGACCTCCACGAGAGCTTTTTCGTCTGCGGCGACCTTGATGATGGCGATCAGTTTGTCTTCGAGAGCGTTGAGAGTCGTCTCGCCCGTTCGCATGTCCGTCGTCTCGACGTCCTCGAGGGAAGCTGCCAGCGAGTCCACCCGCTCGCGGAACTCCGGGAAAGCCTTGCCGAGGGCACGAACCTGTCGGCCGAGGTCATCGAGGTAACGTCGTACCTCTTCAGGGTCGACTTCCGGAAGGGCGGGCGATTCGGTTCGGGTGTCCTTCTGTTCGCCGGCAACCTGATCGATGGCGTTGGCACAATAGGCGAGCGAACTAACCTTGCGCTTCGCGCGCGAGAACGCCCGATCCATCCCTTTCAGGACGACCTCGAGCGGTATGCCCTGATCTTTCCAGCTCTCGATCAGTACCCAGTCCAGCGTGGATAGAAGGGTGAAACTCTCTCTCCTGGACTGGTAGTAGCGCTCGATTTCGGTGAAGTAATTGAAGTAGTTGTCCATGCCGCCGATTACACGGATTAAGTATGCCGCGGATTACACGGAGAGGGGAGTTAGCCACGGATTACACGGATTACACAGATAGTTGGGACAAGAGACTGTTGTCGGCGAAAACCGTTCCAACCCCTACCCTGTCATATCCGTTAAATCCGTGTAATCCGTGGCAGTGCTTTAATCCGTGCAATCAACGGGTGATCCAACCCCCTCCCACGACGATGTCGTCCCAGTAGAAAACGGCGGCCTGTCCGGGTGTGACGGCGCGTTGCGGTGTGTCGAAGCGAACGACCGTTTCGCCGTTGTCGGAGAAGACAGTGGCAGGTCGGGGTTCGAACCGGTTGCGGATCTGGACGTGGCACTCGATCGGGTCGGTCAGCCGGTCGATCGCGATCCAGTTCGTGTCGCGGACCCGGAAACTTCCGGCGTTCGTATCAGCGTCGTCGCCGATGACCACACGGTTCTCGCCTGGCTCGATCCGGACCACGTACCGAGGTTTTCCCGCGGCCACCAGTCCCTTGCGTTGGCCCACGGTGTATTGGTGTATCCCGGAATGCTTGCCAACGACCTCCCCTTTCATGTCGACGATATCGCCGGCTCCGCGATCCGAACCGCCGGCATACTGTTCGACAAAATCCGCGTATGAGCCCTCTTGCACGAAGCAGATTTCCTGGGATTCGGGTTTGTCAAAAGTGGGCAACCCCGCCTTCCGCGCGATCTCGCGGACTTCGTTCTTGGTGAGTTCACCGAGCGGAAAAATGGTTTTCGACAGCTGGTTCTGAGTCAGCCCGAACAGGAAGTAGGACTGGTCCTTGCGCTGATCGACGCCGCGAAGCAGCAGCCATCGACCGCGCTCCTCATCGAAACGGACCCGTGCATAGTGGCCCGTCGCGACGCGGTCCGCTCCGACCTGCTCGGCCTTGTGGACAAGGTGGTGGAACTTCACGAAATTGTTGCAGAGCACACAGGGGCTTGGCGTTTCGCCGCGCAAGTAGGTGTCGACGAACGGGCGGACCACCGTCTCCTCGAACTCGTCCTCCAGATTGAGGACGTAGAAGGGGAAACCGACGTGAGTGGCGACGCGACGCGCGTCCCAAAGGTCGTCGAGCGAGCAGCACCGAGTGTTACGCCGGACCCGGTCGTCCGGTTCGGGATCGGCTTTAGTCCCGGGCGCGCGGCGCTGGTTCCAGAGCTGCATCGATAACCCGACGATCGGATGGCCCTGCTCCTTGAGGAGGACGGCGGCGGCCGAAGAGTCGACCCCGCCACTCATGGCGACAGCAATCATGGATGTGGCTGTGAAGTCATCAGTTGTTGGCTGTTAGCGATTAGCTATTGGCCTTTAGCCGTTAGCTGTCAGTCGGCAAACCGCCAAAAGCCAACTGCCAAAAGCCAATCGCTCACCGCTCACAAATCCCGCAGCACCGCTTGTATCGCCTCCGAGGCGAGCACGCTGCAGTGTACTTTGGATCTGGGTAGTCCCCCCAGTTGGTCAGCGATCTCTTCGCGGGTGATTTTTCTCGCCGCATCGACTTCCATTCCGAGCAGCATTTCGGTCGCAAACGAACTGGTCGCGATCGCGGCCGTGCAACCCTGCGCCTTGAACTTGGCGTCGCGAACCCGGCCGTCGGCAACACGAACCCACAGCTTCATCACGTCTCCGCACACCGGATTACTGACTTCCGCAACGGCGTCGGCATCCGCGATCTCCCCGACGCAGCGCGGGTTTTCGAAGTAGTCCAGCAGCTTCTCGGAGTAGGCCACTACCTCGAGGCCTGCTGATAGTACGGCGACAGCCGTCGTAGGCGGTCGATGATTCCAGGAAGGACTTCGACGAACTGATCGACCTCATCCGGTGTCGTCAACGTGCTCAGGCTGATGCGCAGACTGCCGAAGCCTTCGTCGGGTGTCTTTCCGATTGCGGTGAGGACGTGGGACGGCTCCATCGACCCCGACGAGCAGGCCGATCCTGTCGATACCGCGATCCCCTTCAGGTCGAGCGAAATCACCAGACCCTCGCCCTCGGCGTAGTCGACCATGATGTTGGAAGTATTGGGCAGGCGCGGCGCGCCATCGCCGTTGACGTGGATGCCGGGGATCGCCGTCTTGAGGCGTTCCTCCATCGAATCACGCAACCGGGCCACGCGGGCCATGTCGTCGGCCTGGTTTTCCCGTGCAAGCCTGGCCGCTTCGCCGAATCCCACGATGCCTGCAACGTTCTCGGTTCCCGCCCTCCGATTCCGTTCGTGTCCACCTCCCGTCATGATCGGCCGGATCGGCGTTCCCTTCCGGACGTAGAGGGCGCCTACCCCCTTGGGTCCGTGAATCTTGTGAGATGAAAGCGAATAGAGATGGACCCCGAGTGCCCGGACGTCGATCGGGATCTTCCCCGCCGCCTGCACGCCGTCGGAGTGAATCCAGACACCGGCTTCCTCGGCGATTCTGCAGACCTCATCGATAGGCTGGATCGTGCCGATCTCGTTGTTGGCGTGCATGAGGCTGATCAGTATAGTGTCGGGCCGCAGCGCTCGGCGGACCTCGTCGGGATCGATCATCCCGTCCGGCCCGACCCCAACCCAGGTCACGTCGAAGCCCTTCTTTTCCAAGTCTTTGCAGGTGTTCAGCGTGGCGTGATGTTCGATCTGGGACGTGATAATATGGCGTCCTCTGGACTGCTGCGATTCGACGATTCCACGGATAGCGAAGTTGTCCGCTTCGGTGCCCCCGCTCAGAAACACGATTTCTGCCGGCTGTGCCCCGATCAAATCCGCAACGTGCGCACGGGCGTCGTCGATCGCGGCCTTGGCCTTCTGGCCAAACCAGTGGATGGACGAGGCGTTGCCGTAGTCTTCAAGGAAGTATGGTGTCATCGCCTCGACGACCTCGGCCCGCATCGCCGTGCTCGCATTGTTGTCGAGATAGATATGTCTCATTGGGTTCCAGCTTCGGGGCTCATCGGACACGATCAATCTTATCACCATGATAATCACGCTCACCACGGACTTCGGCCTGGACGATGCCTACGTCGGCATCATGAAGGGTGTCGTGTTGGGTATTGCGCCCCAAGCCCATCTGGTGGACATCAGCCATGGCATCACGAGGCATGGGGTCCGGGAAGCCGCGTTCATCCTGAGGTCGGCGGTGCCCCATTTTCCGGCCGGTACCGTGCACCTGGCGGTCGTCGATCCCGGAGTGGGTTCCCAGCGGCGTCCCATCGCCGCATCCGACCGGGACCAGTTCTTCGTCGGACCGGACAACGGACTTCTTTCGTATTGCTTCGGTCCCGACGTGATCGTCCGTCATATTGCGAACCGGGACTATATTCGGAGTCCTCTCAGTGCGACTTTCCATGGGAGGGACGTATTCGCCCCCGTCGCGGCACGGCTCGTGTCGGGAGCCGCTTTGGAAACCGTCGGCCCGGTAGTCCCGGATTGGGTCCGTCTGGAAGAGTTTCAGAATCCGAGCGTCCTTTATGTTGACCGGTTCGGCAACGTGATCACGAACCTCAGGGCGGACGAGTTCGGTGAGGGTTCCATCGTACACATCGCGGGTCGCAAGGTTCGTCTCTGCTGCGCGACGTATGATGAAGCACCGAGCGGGGAACTGTTCCTCATCGCGGGAAGTTCGGGTGACATGGAGATTGCGATGCGGGAGCAGTCCGCAGCCCGGTACCTGGGAGTTGGGGCCGGAACGGATTTGAAAGTAGAAACTGCCCCAGCAAAGCAATAGAATGAACGCCTTTGGAGCCACAGGATCGGACGGATGGGGAAGAGGGCCGCGGATTGAACGAATCGTGGCTGGTAATCGTGTACCAAGGAGAAGGTAATGCCGGCAGGACTTAAGGACGTTGTCGCGGGTCAATCGGGGATCTGTTTTATCGACGGCGAGAAGGGAATCCTCTCATACAGGGGATTCAACATTCACGAGCTAGCCCCGAATTCGACGTTCGAGGAGACCGCCCATCTGCTCTGGTTCGGCAGCCTTCCCACCGCCACGGAACTGGAAGACACCAAGGCGCAGATGGCTGCATCGCGGGCGATCCCGGCCGAGGTGACGGCCATCATGCGGAACTTCCCCAGCGATGCCGTGCCGATGGAAGCCCTTCGTACGGGCGTGTCGGCGCTTTCGATGTTCGATCCCGACTCGGAGGACCCTTCGCCCGAGGCGAACCGTCGGAAGGCCATGCGGTTGACTGCGCAGATCGCCACGGTCGTCGCGGCCCTCGCCCGGCTGCGTGACGGCAAGGATCCGGTCGCTCCGCGTTCCGATCTCGGCCACGCCGGCAACTTCTACTACATGCTTACTGGCGATGCGCCGAACGACACTATCGAGCGTGCGCTGGACATAGCCCTGATCCTGCACGCAGACCACGAGTACAACGCTTCGACGTTTGCCGCCCGGGTGACGTCGGGGACTCTGTCGGACATGTATTCGGCCGTGACCTCCGCCATCGGGGCGCTCAAAGGGCCCCTGCACGGAGGCGCGAACGCGAACGTTATGCGGTTGCTGCTCGAGATCGGAGACGACTCCAAGGTCGACGCTGCGGTTCAGGACATATTCGAGAGAAAGGCGAAGATCCCCGGTTTCGGCCACCGCGTCTACAAGACCGAAGATCCACGCGCCACCCATCTGAGGCGGATGTCGAAAGAAGCGGGAGAACGGACGGGCGATGCGAAGTGGTTCGACATGTCTGCCCATATCGAAAAGATCGTCAACACCGAGAAGAAGCTGAACGCCAACGTGGATTTCTACTCCGCCAGTACCTACTACGTGATCGGCTTGCCCATCGATCTGTTTACCCCGTTCTTTGCCGTCAGCCGCATTTCGGGCTGGACGGCTCACGTCCTTGAACAGTATGCGGATAATCGACTCATTCGGCCGCGGGCCGAGTACATTGGTCCTGAGCCGACGTTGAAGTGGATTCCTGTCGACCAGAGAGGATAGTTGGACAGCCCCCGCAGCAAGTGGGAAATCGAACTGAACACGTGGCCGCGCAAGGCGGTGGCGATCAGCCTGACCTTGGTTGTTTGCGGTTTCATGTTCTACCAGACCTGGTGGCTGTTCCTTGCCGCTTGGATCACCCGCGACGGTACGCCCGATCCTGAAATTTACGAGCGGGCCATCCGGTACGATCCCGATAACGCGGACTATCACTTCACACTGGCCCAGATCTACAACTACTCGACCCGTTTTCTGAACCCGATCAAGGCCCGCGAGCGGTACCTCGATGCGGTACGCCTGAACCCGTACCGTTCCAGTCACTGGCTGGAGCTGGCGAAGTTTTACGAGCAGGAAGAGGAAGCCGACACTGCCCGGGAAGCGATGGCGAAAGCCCTGGAGATGGATCCCAACTACGCGCAGACGCACTGGGCTGCGGGTAACCTGTACATCCGGCTGGGCGATGGGTTGGCCGCAGATTTCGAGTTGCGACGTACCGCGGACCTGGACGTCGGATACCTGACCCAGGTGCTGGACCTGGCTTGGATTGTCTACGCGGATCCGGAGTTGATTGTCCGGACCCATGTCCCGAACACACGGGACGCGAACCTGGTCGCCCTCGGCTACTTCATCGGGCAAGACAGCGAACTGGGGGCGGCGTTGAGCTGGGACCGGCTGCAGATATTCGAGACCCAGCCGCAGCAGCGGTTCCGTTACGTCGACTATCTCATCAATCGTGGGTATCCCGAGGACGCTCTGGCAGTATTCCTTGCCGGTGCGGAGACCGAGTCCGTCTTCAATGGCGATTTCGAGCGTGAGCCCCTGAACGGCGGGTTCGACTGGCGGCATTCCGGCCTCGGGCACGTGGAGGTGCGCCGGGACACGACAGAGTCCAGGGACGGCACTGCCAGCTTCATGATCGAGTTCGACGGGGAGGAAAACGTCAACTACGGGCACGTCTACCACTTGCTTCCTGTAGAGGAGGGGCGTTCCTATGAACTCAACTTCTGGATGAGAACCGAGGGGATTTCCACGGACCAGGGCGTCTTTCTCGAAGTCGAAGGACAGCGTTCCGAAGCCCCGCTGGGAACGACCCTCTGGGATCAGATCACGATAAGCTTTAAGGTAACGTCGGATCTGGCCACCGTGCGCGTGCGACGCAACCGAAGCGAGAAATTCGATAATCTGATCGCCGGCAAGGTGTGGTTGGATGGATTCGAGCTGAGAGAAGTGGAGTGAAGAGGCCGGGGATGTGGATTACACGGAGGGAAGCGTAGCCACGGATTGCACGGATTTAGCGGATTAAGAAGGGGTTTTTCAGGGAAGAGTCCGAAGACAAGGTTTGTCTGGAATCCGTTAAATCTGCGTAATCCGTGGCCTTCTTCTGCCACGGTCGAACGTCGAATCATGTTGTACTGGTATGCGCTCTATACCCGACCCCGGCACGAAAAGCAGGTCTACGAGGAGCTGCGAAACCGGGCGATCGAAGCCTATCTTCCGACGCAGAAGGTGAGGCGGAGATGGAGTGATCGATACAAGATCATCGAGGAACCTTTATTCAAGAATTACCTGTTCGTCCGCACTGACGGACAGAACTACCGGAAGTGCCTGGAGCCCTATGGTGCCGTGTCCTTCGTCAGTGTCGAGGGCAAGCCGGCCGTCGTGGCCGACGAGGAACTCGAGGCCGTCCGGATCATGGTGACATCGGAGATCCCTCACAATCCGTATCCGTATCTCAAGGCCGGCCGGAAAGTTCGCGTCAAATACGGACCGCTCGAAGGCTGCGAGGGAATCCTGATTCGCAAGAGAGGTCTCGACCGTCTGGTAGTAACCGTGCATCTGCTCCAACGCTCGATCGAAGCGGAAGTGGACGCGGCATGGATCGAGCCGCGATAGAGAGTTCAATCGCCATGAAGGAGATGACAGACAAGTGGTATGCGGATTGGCAGTCGGATGAGCACTCCCGCCTGTTCGACTTTCCATCGACGTTGTCCGCCAGGAATCTGGCGCGCCACCTGGAGTCACTGAACGACATCCGGTTGTTGAACGAGAGTCTTAAGCGTTTCGGCGGCGGCGGCACGCTGCTAGAAGTTGGCTGCGCTACGGGTGAGCTCTATCGCTATCTTGGGCACCGGTGGCCGGCCCTCGAGTATTACGGCGTGGACATTTCCCGACCTGCGATAGCCCGTGCCCGCAGCAAGTATCCGGGGGCGCGGTTCTCGGCGATCGAGGCAACGCCCGATAGCGGGCTCGTCGAGGCGGCAAACATGACCTCGAATCCGCACTTGCTGTACGCCAAGGACGTCGTCCACCACCAGACCGACCCACTCGGCTTCCTGAGCACGCTGCTCGACACCGCTTCCGATGGCATCGTGCTCAGAATCAGGACGCGCGACGTCGGGGGCACCGTGTTCGAACCCGAAAACTCGTGTCAATATCACTACGGTGGGTGGATGCCTTACATCGTGCTGAACATCGATGAGTTTGTCGAGCATGTGCGTTCTCTGAACCCCGATGTCGAAATAGTCGCTCATCGTCACCGCATCCTATTGGGCGGTGAGTACAAACGCTACCTGCCCAAGGACTGCTACCTGGAGGAAACTGGAACCGCAGAAACGTCAGTCGCGATATTCTTGAAGTCACAATCTGCGGGTCGGGTTCGGATCGAGGACAGATACGAGGACCCACCCAACTACACGGTGCCTCATATGTTTGCCGGTGCGGTTCGGCTGGCACGCTCCCGCCTGTTCGGGAACTCTGGTCGGCTTTCATGATCGACATCCACTCTCACATCCTCCCGGAGTTGGACGACGGATCCCGCAGTCTTGCCGAATCGTTGGAGATGGCGCGGATTGCCGCCGAGGATGGCATCACGCATATGGTTGCGACGCCGCACATGTTCAACGGGCTGTCCCACAACCCCGAACCTGCCGAGATCATCGAACGCGTCGAGGCCTTGCAGGACGCCATCGGAGACGCACTCAAGCTTCTGCCCGGCAACGAAGTCCACATCGCTCATGACCTGGTCGAGAAGGTGCGCGACGATGAGGTCACCAGGATCAACCGGAAGAACTACATGTTGATCGAGTTTCCTTCGATGAGCGTGCCGGTGGGCGCCGATGAGTTGTTCTACAGACTACAGATGGCGGGTACGACGCCAATCCTCGTGCATCCGGAGCGCAACAGCGAGATCCAGCGTCAACCTGCCGTGGTTGCGGGGTTCATCGACCGTGGGACGCGCGTTCAGGTGACCGCGATGAGCCTGACCGGGGATTTCGGCGCCAGGGCCCGCTTATGCGTGGAGAGGCTGTTGCGGCACAACTGCGTCCACGTGGTCGCCACCGACACCCATCGGGCTGGTCGTCGGCCTCCGGTGCTGTCCGCCGGCCGGGATGCCGCGGCCGCGATCGTCGGCGAAGACGCCGCCCGCAAGCTTGTGGAAGAGAACCCGCGGGCGATAGTAGAGGGCGAACCTTTGCAAGTTTCTGCACCTATTGAATTTAACGTGCCTCCGGCCTCCTTACTCTCACGGTTCTTTCCCTCCAGGCATTGACCCGGGACAGCTCGCGATTTGTCCGCGGGATCGAGCTTGAGCTGAGGGGAGCAACCCCAAGTGCTGGTTGACTTTGTGCCGTTGCGCCCAGGCGAGGTCGGAAGGGCTGTGTTCGGGTCACACGTGATATCATGTCGGCCTCAGGCTTGGCGTGGACAAGTTCCTGATGTTTCTCGGACTTAGCCCCCATTTCGGCGTTACGGCCACGCTTGGTTTCTTTCGTGAAAGAGGTTCACAGTTTCATCCGGACTTCGACGACTCTACTGGGGTTCGCACGCGATCCTGCCTCACACGTGTCCCGGCAACCAACTGACATCAAATGGTCGTCGGTCCGAGATCCGGGCGTGTCGGACCTTGTCTGTACGCCGGTATGGGATAGTGGCGTGAGGTTGTTCGAAGCGACAGCGCTTCGGGCGGCTCGAATTGCTTAGGTAGCTTACTTTCGAATCAGATACGAGGATTTGGAATGTGAGTGACAGGCGTGGTGTGTGGAAATACCATGGGGGCCACGAAGGTCCGTAGTGTGCGAAGACAGATGAGAAGTGGCCATCGTGGGTAGCCGTGTCCTGGTGACGGGGGGCGCCGGTTACCTGGGCTCGGTTCTTTGCGAGTCCCTGCTGGCCGCTGGGCACAGTGTCATGGTGCTCGATAGTCTTCTCTACAACCAGCAGAGCGTGTTCCACCTTTGCGCGAACCCCAACTTCGAATTCGTGCGCGGCGATGTTCGCGACGAGCGGGTGCTTGGTGAGTTAGTACCCGAGGCCGATGTCCTCATCCCCCTGGCCGCCATTGTCGGCGCGCCAGCCTGCGACCGGAACCCGTGGTCTGCACGCGGTGTCAATCTCGACGCGATTGGTCTGCTCCTCCGATTGCGGAGCGAGCAGCAACTCGTGATCTACCCGACGACCAACAGCGGCTACGGCACGAAATCGGGTGACACGTTCTGTACAGAGGACACGCCGCTCGAGCCCGTCTCCCTTTATGGCAGGACGAAGGTCGAGGCCGAGGCGTTGGTGCTCGATTCCCCCCGGACGATAACGCTGCGCCTGGCGACGGTTTTCGGGATGTCCCCTCGCATGCGGTTGGACCTGCTCGTGAACCACTTTGTCTGGGCCGCGGTGACCGACCGGTACCTGATCGTGTTCGAAAAAGATTTCAAGCGCAACTACATCCACATTCGTGACGTTGCGGATTGCTTTCTGCACGCGATTCGAAATGCCGGAGCGATGGTGGGGCGCGCCTTCAATGTCGGGCTGGACGACGCCAACCTTTCGAAAGCGGAGCTTGCCGAAAAGGTTCGTGGGTACATTCCGGAGTTCTTCATCCATTACGCCGCGATCGGCAAGGACCCGGATCGAAGGAATTACATCGTGTCGAACCAGCGCCTGCGTGAAGCCGGGTTCAAGGCATCCCGCTCCATCGACGCCGGCATCGAGGAACTGCTGAAGGGGTACCGCGCGATGGGGCGTCAGGCACTGGGCAACGTGTGAGGACCCTTTCGAACCAAGTGGACTACCGCATCACATTCGGCCACATCGAGGTTGGTAAGACTGCCCGCGAGTACCTCGCTCGAGCCCTGGATCGGAACTGGGTGTCGAGTGGCGAAAACGTGCTCGAGTTCGAGGCGGTTTTCCGGAGGAAGTTCGGTTACGAGCATTCGATCGCGACGAGTTCAGGAACCGATGCGGGGATGGTCGCGATGGCGGCCCTCTACGACCAGGGCGCGGAAAGGGGCGACGAGATCATCACGCCGGCATGCGCGTTCGTCGCGACGGCGAACGTCGTTCTTGCGGCCGGTTTCATCCCGCGCTTCGTCGACGTCGAACTGGAAACGCTGAACATCGATCCATCTCTGATCGAAACTGCTATTACGCCCAAGACCCGGGCAATCCAAGTGGTTCACACGATGGGCCGTCCGTGCCGGATGGACCTGATCCTGGAGATTGCCCGGCGGTATCGGCTTCCGGTTATCGAGGACTGCTGCGAGGCCCACGGTGCCACGCTCGACGGCCAGGTCGTCGGTTCGTTCGGGATCGCGGGGTTGTTCAGCTTCTACGCCGCGCACATCATCTGCAGCGGCGAGGGCGGCATGGTGGTCACAGGCGACGACGATTTCGCGGCCGCATGCCGTTCGGTTCGCTCCCATGGAAGACGTGGAGGCGACACGTACTTCAACTTCGATCGTATCGGCTTTAACTCCAAGATGAACGACATGGAAGCTGCCATCGGCCTGGAAGGGCTGGCTGAATTCGATCGTACGTTCGAGGTCCGGCGCCGGCACCTAGGGCGACTCTGGGAACTGTTGTCACCGCTCGATGACCGGCTGATCCTGTACCCGGACGGTCCCGGTGAAGTTGTCTGTCCACACGCGGTTCCGTTCGTCATGCGCGACCCGGACGTGGACGCCACCCCGCTCTACGAACATCTCGAGAGCGCCGGAATCCAGTGCAAGACTCTGTTCGGTTCCTTGCCGACCCAGCACGCCGCGTTCCGGTTTCTGGGACACCGATCCGGCGACTTCCCCGAATCGGAGAGGATCGGGCAGACCGGACTTCACTTCGGTGTCCACCAGTACCTGACCGACGACGACATCATTTTCGCCGCCGACACCATCCGTTCGTGGTTCAACTGACCTCCGCAATCGGAAGACGACGTGTCCGTCAACTCTGAACAGGCCCTCTCGCCGCCGAACCTCTCGACGCCCGGGGAGCGCTTCTATCTGTCCCTGTACCGGATCCGCCATGTAGAGAACGAGATCGCGCGCATCTATCCGTCCGACAAGGTGAAGAGTCCGGTCCACCTGTCGATCGGTCAGGAGGCCGTTTCGGTCGGTGTGTGCGAGGCGCTCGAACCCGAGGACACCGTGTTCGGAACCTACCGGTCCCATGCTCTCTACCTGGCCAAGGGCGGAGACCTGCGTGCAATGATGGCCGAACTGTTCGGAAAGGCGACCGGATGCGCGAAGGGAAAGGGCGGTTCGATGCATCTGATCGATGTTCCCAGGGGGGTGATGGGCGCATCCGCCGTCGTCGGAACGACCATCGCGAATGCCGTCGGTTACGCGTACGCCGCACGTCTCCAGAGACCCGGTCAGGTTGTCGTGAGCTTTTTCGGCGATGGGGCTGTCGAGGAGGGCGTGTACAGCGAGAGCCTGAATTTTGCGGCCCTCAGGCGACTGCCGATCCTCTTTGTCTGCGAGAACAATTTCTATTCCATCTTTACCCGCCAGGATAGAAGGCAGGCGCAGCCCGACATCTGCGAGAACGCGAAACGTTTCGGCATTCCCGCCGAGCGGATCGACGATGGCGATGTCGGGCGGATTCACGATGCGACCCGCCGCGCCGTTCGGTCTCTCCGGTCCGGTGATGGTGGCCCACGCTTCATCGAATGCCAGATCTATCGGTGGAAGGAACACGTTGGCCCGAACGAGGATTTCGACCTCGACTATCGATCTCGGTCCGAGGCGGAGCCATGGTTCGATGCGGACGCGGTGACGACGATGGCGGAGACGATCGATCCGGACGTGCGTGACACGATCGAGGGCTATGTGCACCGCGAGGTCGCCGAGGCGATCGCTTTTGCCGAGAGCAGTCCCCTTCCCGATCCGGATGAACTCCTGAAGGACGTGTTCGGATGAGGGAGACCCGGCGCACCGCTTCCTATGTGGAGGCGATACGCGAGGCGACCGATCAGGAGATGTCGCGCGACGAGCGCGTCATTCTGTTCGGTCTCGGGGTGGACGATCCAATGGCCATCCAAGGCACGACGCGGGGTCTGGCCGAACGTTACGGGCCGGACCGGGTTTTCGACACGCCGCTTTCAGAGGACGCGATGACCGGTGTTGCCGTGGGCGCCTCGCTCGGAGGACTGCGCCCGATCCACGTCCATATCCGGATGGATTTCCTGATGCTCGCGATGAACCAGCTCATCAACGTCGCCGCGAAGTCCCGGTACATGTACGGCGGCCAGGTCCACGTGCCGATGGTCGTCCGCTCGATGATCGGAAAGAGCTGGGGGCAGGGCGCCCAGCATTCCCAAGGCCTCTACTCGTTCTTCATGAACGTCCCCGGCCTGAAAGTCGTGGCGCCCACGACGCCCTACGACGCCAAGGGCTGCCTGATCGAAGCGATCCGCGACGACGATCCCGTCATGTACGTCGAGCACCGGATCCTGCACGCTCAGCAAGGGCCCGTCCCGGAGAGCCCGTATACGGTCACCCCCGGCCGCGCTCGAGTGACGCGTGAAGGGGCCGACGTCACGCTCGTCGGGATTTCGTTCATGCAGCTGGAGTGTCAGCGTGCGGCTCATTACCTGGAAGACAAAGGTGTCCAGGCCGAGGTCATCGATCCGATCTGGCTGAGTCCGCTCGACGTCGACACGATCATCGCGTCGGTCGCCAAGACCGGCAGACTCTGTGTCGTCGACAACGGCTGGACGACGTGCGGAGCATCGGCAGAGATTGTAGCGGCGGTTTCGGAACGAATCGGCGCCCAGCGCCCGCTCAGCGTCCGCCGGCTCGGGTTCGCGCCTTCGACATGCCCCACTGCTCCGTCGCTCGAGGCGAGCTTTTATCCGAACCCCCGGACGATCGCCGCGGCGGCGTACGATCTCGTCGAGGGAACGGAAGTCGGATGGCTTCCCGAAGAACGCGCCGAGCTAACGGATGTCGAATTCAAGGGGCCCTTCTAACAGCCCGATCCATGATCATCAGCAGGACTCCGTTCCGCGTTTCCTTCTTCGGTGGCGGCACCGACTACCCGTCGTGGTACCGGGTCCATGGCGGCTCGGTGCTGGCAACGGCCATCAACAAGTACTGCTACATCAGTTGCCGGTACCTCCCGCCGTTCTTCGAACATCGTTTTCGGATCGTGTACTCGAAGGTGGAGCTCTGCGGGTCGATCGACGAGATACAGCATCCATCGGTCCGGGAATGCCTGCGGTCGATGGGAATCGACCGAGGTGTGGAGATTCACCACGACGGCGACCTTCCAGCCCGGAGCGGTCTCGGTTCGAGTTCTGCGTTTACCGTCGGGCTGCTCCATGCGCTCCACGCTCTGCGAGGCGAAAAGCCGTCGGCCCCAGAGCTGGCCCGAGAGAGCATTCGAATGGAGCAGGAGGTTCTTCGAGAGACGGTGGGATCTCAGGATCAGGTCCTGGTCGCGCACGGTGGCCTGTCGCATATCACTTTCTCAACCGACGGTGCGATTAAGGTCGAACCCGTAACCCTGCCCGCGGACCGGGTGACCGACCTGGAGTCCCATCTCCTGCTCTGTTTTACCGGTATCAACCGAACAGCTGCCGATGTCGCCGACAGCTACGTCGGAAACGTCGAGAACAAGGCGCCCCAGATGACGGCCTTGAACGACATGGTTGGTCGCGGCCTTTCGATCCTCCACGGAAGAGGCGACCTTGTGGAGTTTGGACAGCTTCTTGACGAAGCCTGGCAGACCAAGCGGGAGCTCGATGATGGGGTGACGAACGCTCAAATAGAGACGATCTACAAGGAAGCGCGAGCTGCGGGGGCGGTCGGCGGCAAACTGATCGGCGCAGGTGGCGGGGGTTTCATGCTCCTGTTCGTCCGGCCAGGGGATCGGCAACGAGTCCTGGATCGGCTGAACCGTCTCATTCACGTCGGGTTCCATTTTGAGCCCAGGGGCAGCCAGATCATCTTCCAGGACGACGAAGTCGATTATTCCTCCGAAGATCGTGATCGGACACGGAGATCGATCGAACCTTTTTCGGATTTGAAGATGGGTTCCGCGTAGTGCGCAAAGACTCCAGGATTCTGGTGTCCGGACGGAGCCGGGTCGTCGGGCCGGCCATCCACCGCCTGCTCGTCGAACGGGGATACCGGGGCCTGATCACCGGCCTGGACGGGCTCGACCAGGCTTGCCCGGGCGACGTCGCCCGATTCGTCCAGGCCGAGCGCCCGGACTATATCTTCCTCACTGGAGGAATGTCCGGAGGTATCGGTCTGAACCAGAGACAGCCCGCAGAGCTATTGCGCGACAACCTCGAGGTGACGCTGGGCTGGACATCGGCGGCTCACCGGTACGGTGTGGGCAAGTTGCTGTACCTGGCCAGTTCCTGCGTGTACCCCAGGGAGTGTCCTCAGCCGATGACGCCCGACATGTTGATGACGGGTCCGTTTGAATCCACCAACGAGGCCTACGCGACCGCGAAACTTGCGGGCATCGCGCTCTGTCAGTCCTACCAGAGTCAGTATGGGGCGTGTTTCCTGTCGGCGATTCCAGGCGACGCCTTTGGGCCCGGAGACGAGTTCGACAGCGAGGATTCCCACGTCGTGCCGGCGCTTATAGGAAAGATCCATCGGGCGAAGGTCGACGGCGAGCGTTCGGTGGAACTGTGGGGTACCGGCAGGGCCGTTCGGGGGTTCAGCTATTCCGACGACATCGCCGATGCCTGCATTTTCCTGATCGAGCGCTACGAAGCGGCCGAACCGATCAACGTGTCTTCAGGCGAGAGCGTATCGATAGCGGAACTGGCCGAGGCCGTTCGCGAGGTGGTCGGCTACCAGGGGGAACTGCGGTTCGACACTACCCGTCCGGACGGCATGCCCGTGAAGACGCTCGACACCGGCCCTCTCGAGGACATGGGCTGGCGCCCGCGCGTCCACCTGCGGGAAGGACTCACCCGCACTTATCGGTCGTATCTCGATCAGCACACGAACGCCGAGGCCGTTGCCGGCCACCCGTCCCAAGCCGAGCGAGCGCGATGAACGCCCGGGTTGGAATCGTGATCCCGACGCTCAACCGTCCTGATTTCGTGATCCGGCAGTTGGCCTACTACGCCGCCGCTGGAAGCGGCATAGCCCTGTACGTCGCAGATTCGACCGAGGGAGAAGGGTTCGAGCGTGTCGAGCATGCTGTCGACTCTCTCCAGGGCAGCCTTTCGGCTGTTCACTTGAGTTTGCCAGGGCTGAACGAGACCGAAGCCATCCACCGAGCGCTGGACCATGTTGCGGAACCGTACGCGGTATTTGTCGGGGATGACGATTTCCTGATTCCGTCAGGACTGATTCGTAGTGCCGAATTTCTCGACTCTCGGCCGGACTATTCGAGTGCGCACGGTGTGGCAGTGATCGCCAGCATGGCATCGAGGTCCGGCGGCGACGAGCATCTGGAATACATCCGCCCTTACAGGCAGCGGTGTGTGGAAGAGGTCGGTGTCGCCGAACGCCTTTGCCGTTTTCTGGAGGACTATTTCGTGACTCTGTTCTCGGTGCACCGTACTGAGGACTTCCGAGAGATCATGCGCCGTGGGAACGACGTCAAAGCAACCGGCATGCGTGAACTGCTTGAATCAACCCTGTCGATCGTGATGGGCAAGGCTGGTTTCGTGGATACGCTGTTTCTCGTCCGCGTGGATCACGCCGGGCGGTACTTGCTCCCCGATGTTTTCGATCGGGTTACGTCGGCGGACTGGCCATCCGCGTACGACGCATTCCGGCGGCACATGTCCGACGTACTCCGTGAACGCCACGGCATCGGCGCCGCCGAAGCGGATGAACTGGTCAAGAAGGCGTACTGGCGGCATCTCGCTAAGAGTCTCTCCCGCCGATGGCATCTGCGTTATGCCACGGGTGGAGGACCCCTTGTTCTGAAGTTAAGAATCCTTTGGAACGGCGTTTCCACGCTTCCCGAAGCGGCGGACGTGTTGCGAGGTTACATGCCCTCGCGCAAACGGCTGTCGCTTCCGACACTACTGGGGCCATCATCGCCCTACCACGCCGACTTCATGCCCGTTTACCGCTCGCTGTCCGGTGTAGGGTGCGACCCGGTTCCACCGGCATCGTCCGCGCGACAGTCGGCCGCGGCCACGGGACCGAACACAGGGCCATGACCAGCACACCCACTGATCGCGGCGGTGCTTCCAGGTCGTTTTCGGCCCTTTACTGGGAGATGATCGTCCGGCCGAATCTCAGAACGGTCTGCCTGATTCTCGCGTTGATGATCACGACTTCCGTCCTGGAGATGGCCAGCATCGGCCTGTCCGTTCCCCTGTTCGAGGACCTTACGAACCGTGGCGGGCCGGACGGAAGGTTCGTCGCGCTGATGGCGCGCGTTCTCGGGTCCATCGGCATCGCCGACACGGGTGCCATCGTTCAGCTTGCTCTGCTGGCAACGGCCGTCGGCCTGTTTATGACTGCCGCGGTCAGTCAGTTCATTCACCAGTACCTTACCGCGAGAATTGGTTACCGCCTCCGTCTCGAGACGCGAAATGAGCTCTTCGAACGCTTCCTCCACGCGCGTTACGAAGACGCCACACGGCGGGGCAGGGGCCGGATCTTTCACGAAGTCGATGTTCCGGCCAGGGCAGTTTTTGCGACAATACGTCAGCTAAGCCTCTTGTTGACGGGCGTGTTCAACAGCTTGCTGCTGTTGGCTTTGATGTTCTACCTGTCCTGGTGGGCGACGATCCTGATCGCGCTCGTCGTCGTCTTCGGCCTGCGAGGATTGCGGAGGCTGCTGGACCGGAGAGCCGAGGCACATGGTCGCCGGCTGGACCAACTGCAGGGCGAACAGAAGCGGGTCGAGATCGACGCGATCGACGGCCTGAGGGTCGTCAAGGCCGAGGGTGTGGAGGACAAGGTCGTCGGGCGCCAGCGTGACCTGCTCGAGACCGAGATGCATCCACTGATGAGGCTAACGCTGTTCAGGCAGGCCCCGCTGTTCCTGAACGAAGCGGTCGCGGCCGCTGTCGTGCTGGTACTTGCGGCCTTCACGTTCCTGTATCCGGCCTTGGGTATGACCTTCCCGTTTCTGGTCGCTTTCCTGATCTCGATCAGGAAGGTCGCACCCGCGGTAGCAAGCATCAACTCCACGCTGGTCGACCTCCACACCGCGCGGCGCAACCTGGAACTCATCGAAGAGATTCGGGAACGCCTGCCGATGGAGGACGACACTGGGCGTCCGGTCCCCCCGGTCGATCTTATCCGCTTCGAGAGGGTCACCTTCGCTTACAAATCCCGGGGTGCAGAGAAGGCGCTCAGGAACATCGATCTTACGTTGGCCAAGGGCAAGCTTACTGTTCTCGTTGGGGAGACAGGATCCGGGAAGAGCACGTTGGCCGACCTGCTGCTCCGGCTGCATCGGCCCGAATCCGGAAAGATACTGGTTGGGGACATCGATCTGTCCGAGGTCCGGCTGGCCGACTGGCGGCGGAGGGTCGGCTACGTCGGGCAGGACGTGTTCCTGTTCAACTGTTCCATCCGCGAAAACCTCTCACTCTGGGACAGCAAGATGCCCATGTCCAAGATCGAGGAGGCTGCGCGCCTGGCCGGTGCACACGGTTTTATCTCCGAACTTCCGGAAGGCTACGACACGTTTGTCGGCGATCGGGGACTCGAACTGTCGGGAGGCCAGCGCCAGCGCATTGCCATCGCCCGGGCGATCCTGGAGAAACCGGACATCGTGATTTTCGACGAGGCGACGAGCGCGCTCGACAACGAGACAGAGCGGGCCGTGTACGAAGCGATTTATTCGTTGAGGACCGGAGCGATCGTACTGGTGATCGCACATCGCCTGAGCACGATTCGGGAAGCGGACCAGATACTGGTTCTCGAGGGCGGCTGCATCGTCGAGCGTGGCACGCACGATTTGCTCATCGATGCGGGAGGAATTTACTCCCGGCTGTACCAACTCCACGCCGCAGGGGCCGGATCCCCTGTGCTGACGGCCGAAGGAGACGCACCGTGAGCCGGCACGCGTACATCCTGGGCGCCGGTGTGAGTGGGCTCGTAACCGCGTGGAAGCTGCTGGAGCGCGGTTGGGAAGTCGATGTCTTCGAACGCGAGCCGTTCTACGACGGCATGGCAAGAACGTGGAAGTGGCGGGAGTTTCTGCTCGACGTCGGCCCCCACCTCTTGATCGTCGAGGCGCGCATGCGCTCGACTCGGCTGCCCGGAAATGTTCTCCTTCCGGCGGCCGGCAAGCCGATGCTCGAACTGATGATCGAACGGCTTCAGCGCATGGATCCGCCCTCGGGTGTCATCGTCGCCACCACAGTCCATCCCGATGACGACCCGATCGAAGAACTTGCCGGGCGGATCGGAGTCGGCTGCTTTCGCGGGAGCGAAGACGACGTTCTGGGACGTGTCGTCGCCGCGGCCCAGCAGTTCGGCACAGACATCATCGTCGAGATCACGGGCGACGATCCGTTACTGGATCCCCACGAATCTTCGCGAGTTGTCCAGACCTATCTCGACCGTCGCGAAGATGTGGACTATGTCGCGAACGATCTCGAAGATACTTATCCGATTCGGGCTCAACACGCGCGCCTTCAGTCGTTCTTTGCTCGAACTCGTCGAACGTTCGACCGACCACCCTGCGAACAGAGAACACGTCGTAAACTACATCTGCAAACGACCGGACGAGTTCCGCCTGCTGAACGTGGCAGCCGAAGGACCGTGCCGCCGTACCGACATCCGCCTGACGATGGACGAGCCTTCCGACTCCGAACTGATACAGGCCGTGTTCGAGGCGCTGCATCCGCGCAACCCGGCTTTCACGGTCCTCGACGTCTACGAGCTCCTCGACCAGCATCCGGAGATTCGGGACGCCAACCGCGGCGTCGTAGCGGACGTAGCCCACTGTCTGAGGTCCTGTGAAGATCCTGCTGACCGGCAACCGGCACGGCGGCACCGCCGCCGTGCTACAGGTTGCGGCGAAGCTGACAGAAATCGGAGCCGCGTGTGTTGGCCTGACCGCGGCCCGTAGTGCGCCTGGCTATGATGCGGCGGGTGACGCGTCACATCACGTCGATTCGCCGGTAGGCGCCCTGGAGGCGAGGCATCCGATCGCAATCTACGCGCCGGACCTCCTGCTGGCGGCGACGTCCGAGCCCGATGACTGTCGGGTCGGTCGACTGTATTCGCCAGAGGAGCTGACACGGCTGCTGGAAGAACACGGGCTCATAACGGAACTGATTTGTGGCGACTTCGGTGGCGGGGCGTGCGGTCTCGACTCGAAGGCGATTGTCGTCGCGGCGCGCCTGGAACCCAAACAGGCATGAGTGAAGGCCCAGACCGAGGACATCAGGCCACCGGTCGCCGAAGGCAGGTAGCATGCGTCCCGGGATCGAAATACACGCTTGAGGCGGTCTACCTGCCGGTTTGCGAACAGTTGAGCAAATTTGCCGACGTTCATCTCTACGTACTCGATTTTCCTGAGAGCTACGACGTCTCAGCGCTCCTGGACCGTAAGCGCTCCGAGGGAGCACTCGCGGCCTACACGATGATGCCGAGCCCAAGTCGTGCCGTCCGGCACCACCGCGCGCTGCACCATATTGCAGACGCACTGGGTCGGCAGCAGCTCGACATGTTGATCCTGGCGGGGGACTTCATGCCGATGCATCGATACTTCATCGATGCAGCACGTGCCAAGCGCGCGCCGATCATCGGGCTCGAAAGCGGGGCACCGACGAAGTTGCTAGCCTCCTACCGGGCTGAGAACAAAGCTGGTGCTCGCGGACCGGCGACGCGGGCCAACCTCGGTTCGCACAAAGCCTCGATATTGCTGAAAGTGCCGCGTTGGGCGGTCGCCAGGCTCGAGTGGATACGTCGCTATGTTTTCCAGTACAAAGTACTGCCGTTTTTTTTTGCGGGGCGAACGTTCGACCTTGAGTCTTACGAACGCAGCGGTCGAATTCTGTTTGCGACGGTACGCGTGGACTCGGTCATCGTTCTGAGCGAGACCGTACGTCGAGCGATGCGGCACTTCTTCCCCGAGGTTGATGTTCGTCACGCAGAGCATCCGATGGCGTCCCGTTGTCGCTGTGATGACCTGAAGGGTCGTCCGACAAAGCTGCTGGTCACTCTGGGGGCTCCGTGGCACTACTACATCGAACACGAGAACAGCGCACAGGACATCGAGGACCGATGGTGCCATGCGATCTTTGAAGCACAGGCGATCGGTGGGTTCTCGCAAGTCGCCATTCGTCCGCATCCACGCGAGACCGACCCCTATCCCCGGAAGCTGGTCGAACGACTGGGCCAGGATGGCCTCCACGCTGTTCTGCTGGACCCGAAGGAATCCTCGCTGCCGGATATCGTTTGCGATTATTCCGGTGTGCTTGGCGCCCCGTCGGGTGCGCTTGCCGAGGCCGCCACAGCATGCCGCCGCGGGTTTGTTATCGGTCTGGACCAGATCCAGGGCTCGATAGGGGATCCGTCCGCCGGCCTGTACGGTTCTGAAATTGTCGAGGTTGGGGTCGGAGAAGAGTTACAGCGAGCGCACTTCAGGGAAAGGTCCGGCCAGGAGGGATCGCAGCGTTCTGTGCTCGAACACCTGCTCGATCTGACGGCTTGGTCCGTGCAGTCCGAAGCCGCCCTTCGCGAAGGGCGCGTGCTCGCAAAACCATGAGCCAATCCGGTCGGATTCTCATCATCGGCTGCGGCGAGTTGGGCAGCCGCCACCTACAGGCCGTGTCCGCCCTCGGCGAGGTCGCCGAAATAGAAGTCGTCGACCCCGCACCGGACCGCCTGGAGACCGGTCGCACGCGGGTTGCCCAGGTCGAAGACCGGAACCCGAAAATTCGCTACCAATGGCTGCCGACGCTCGACGATGCTTCTAGAGAAGGCGATCTGTGTGTCGTCGCGACGCAGGCGGACGTTCGGTGCAGTATCGTTCGGGATGTTGCCGACAGGAGTTCATACCGCCAATTCCTGCTGGAGAAGATCGTCGCGCAGTCGATCGAGGACTACGACGACCTGCTCGCTCTAGCCCGAACGCGCGGCCTGGCGGTCTGGGTCAACTGCAAGAAGCGCGGCCACGAGGCCCATCGAAGGGTCAAGGCGCGGCTGAACCCGGACCTGCCCCTGATTCTGAGCGTGATCGGGGGTAATCACGGTCTGGCCACTCAAGGTGTTCATGCAGCCGATCTGTTCGCCTTCTATGACGGTACAAACCGGATTGATGGGGGAGAAGTCCACGTCGACTCCGTCCTGCATCCGACGAAAAGGGGGCCGGACGTCTTGGAATTGAGCGGCACACTGAACGGACGTTCCGAGAAGGGAAGCCGGTTCTTCCTTTCGCTCGACGGTTCGCACCGCGCGCCTCCAGTCTTCTCCGTCGTCTCGGACGTTTACCGCGCCGTGGTCGACGACATGACACGTTCGTTCTACGAGAGTGCCGCGGAGTCCGGCTGGCAGTGGAGCCAGGTTCCCTATAACCAGGACCTGAAGGTCAGTACGATGACACGATCCTTTGCACGCGACATCCTCGGGACCGGCGAATGCGAACTACCGACGCTTGAAGAGTGTCGTCCTGCACACGACTTCATCCTAACGGTGCTTCAGCCGCATTTTTCCCGGCTGATCGGTCGAGCATTGGACCGAAGTCCGGTTACCTGATGAACCGCGAAGCGACATCCACAACGAAAACAAGAACCGCGACCGACGTCGCAGAAGCGATCGGGCAAGCGGACTTCAGTGAGCGATCCGTGACGCTCATCGGGTGTGGGACGATGGGTCGGCAGTACCTGGAGGCTTTCAAAGCCCTTGGAGTGGGCAATGTCCGGGTATGTTCCCGGTCAACGCCGGCCGATGCCGGACGTGCGGCCATTCATTCGGGTGGCTTTGAGGCCCTCGACATCGAGGTCCGGACCGGTGAACTTGGCGTGATCGCAACACCCATGACCCTCATTCCGGAAGCAGCCAGAAAGCTGGTCGCTCTGGGGTTTCGCCGACTGTTGATCGAAAAGCCCGTTGCCCTGGAATCCGATGCGATCAAAACGCTTGGGGAAGAACTCCGTGGAGCGGGTGTGGAAGCCCGTGTCGCCTACAACCGCATGTCCTACCCGTCACTGCTGGAGGCCGCGGCGCTTGTGGCCGACGAAGGCGGCATCACCTCCTGTTCCTATACGTTCACAGAGACGTTTCGTCCTGAGTGGCTCGATCGTTTTGCGGCGGTGGAGCTTGGCCGATGGGGAATTGCCAACAGCCTGCACGTGATCGGGATGGCGCACCGTCTGATCGGGCTGCCTCGGGAATGGCACGGCTTCCGGTCCGGGAGACTCGAGTGGCATTCGGCCGGCTCCGTCTTCACCGGCGCCGGTGTCTCGGTGGATGGCGTTCCCTTCAGTTACCACGCCGACTGGACGTCGGCGAGTCGATGGGGTGTCGAACTCCACACGGCCCACTCCGCCTACCGGCTTTGTCCACTGGAGAAGCTATCCCGAAAGAACAGCGCTCTCGACGACTGGCACGACGTTCCGGTGCGTGCCTTTGACCGTAGCGTCAAGGCCGGTGTCGCCGAACAGGTCGCGGCGATGTTAGACGGGGGCTCTGCCGCGCTGCTGTCACCGCCGACGCTCGAAGAAGCTGCTGAGCTCACGAGGTATGCGGAAGCCGTGTTCGGCTATGCGGAGAGGTAGTTGTCAGTTTTCAGTAATCAGTTATCAGTAGTCAGTCAGCTTTTAGCTGTTGGCAGTTGGCTTTTGGCTCTTCGGAGTTAAATGACCCCCGGCAGAGCCGGGGGCTTATTTCTGTGAGCCCCTCAAAGGGGCCGGTCAAGAGCCGCCTGAAGGCAGCTGATGCCCCCACGCCATGTTCATCTCCTCCAAACGCTGCTCCTCCCGCTCCTGCCGCCAAATGTATTCCCGCACGAATTGTTTGTCCATCCCCACCGTGGAAACGAAATAGCCTCGCGCTCAGAAACTCTTCCCTGTCAAACGGTGTTTCAGTCCCAGAAAGTTCCGGGCAGTCGAGATTGCACTCTTCCCCTTGATGAATCCCGCCACACTGGATACCGCCTACTTCGGAATGAACACCATGTGATACTTGCAGTCCCATTTCGTGTGCGATCGCCTTCGGGCCTCTTTCATTGAGTCCTCCTTCTTTGGAAGTCGTCGCTTCCAAGCAGGACTTTCCTATCTACCGCCGCTCTCGGTCAAACCTCTGCGAGTCGCCCCGGCTAAGCAGGGGGTTTACCTATGGGAATTAGTTCACAGTCATCAGTCGTGCTGAACCCTTCTGACACTGACAACAGATTACTGATTCACGACTCCCGACATCCGAAAGCTAAAGGCCAACAGCTAAAGGCCAATAGCTGGTCACTGAAGACTAAAGACTGACGACTCATAACTGACAACTGAAAACTGATGACTGAAAACTGACCGATGTCTGAAAACAGAAAAATCGTACGGCGTACCGCTTTGACGGCGGATGAGCTCTCCAGCCGTGAACGTCGCCGCGAGTTGTTCCGGAATTCACCGATTCCGGAAGATGAGCAGATGGCGCAGCTGGGTCTGTTCTTGAGCCGGCAGTCGTGGTCGCGGTACCTCTACCTGAATGAGCTTTACAAGATGATTCTTCCGGTCCATGGCGTCGTCATGGAGTTTGGCGTCCGTTGGGGGACCAACCTGGCGATCTTCTCCAACCTCAGGGGGATGTACGAGCCGTTCAACCACAACCGCAAGATCATCGGTTTCGACACGTTCGAAGGATTTCCGTCGATCCACGAGAAGGATGGCAACGCGAAGGTTGCCGTGCCGGGCGCCTACTCGGTGACCAAGGGGTACGAAGAGTACCTCGAACAGGTGCTCGACAGCCACGAGCAGGAATCCCCGATTTCGCACATCCGAAAATTCGAGCTCGTCAAGGGCGATGCGTCCGACGAGATCGAGGGTTACCTGGAGCGCAATCCCGAAACGATCGTCGCGTTGGCCTATTTCGATTTCGATGTCTATGAGCCGACCAAGCGCTGCCTGGAAGCAATAAAGGACCGTCTGACTCGGGGCAGCATTATCGGCTTCGATCAGCTGAACTACCATACCTGGCCCGGTGAGACACTGGCAGTCAAAGAAGTCCTGGGGTTGGATCGGTACGCGATTCGCAGGACGCCCCACAACCCGGAACCGTCCTACATCGTCGTGGAATGAAGAGAGTGGACGACATGAACCTCGGTGTCGAGGATGTCGGGATGCGGTCGGGGACTCGGGTTGGTCGGGATGTTGGACTGGCGCGCCAGGTTGTGTTCCTCGACGGCTTGACCGGGACGGGGAAGACCATGATGTCCCCAATCCTGGCGACGCTGGATCGCATGGAGGCTCCGCGGCTCGAACATATTTACGAGCACGTCTGCGTGCTCCACGCCCTCGAACGAATCGAAGACGACGCGGCCGATACGCTGCTCAGTCTCTATATCGATCTGGCGTCCTATAACTCGATGATCGCGCGTGAGAGCAACTTCCGGTGGAAGGATCTGTCCGGGGTCCTATCCAACCAGGGGCTGCGGTACGTGAGGCGCCTGTTCCTGCCCGACGGCGACGCGGTGACCAGAAGGATTGCGACCGAACGACCCATCCTGCTGATCCTCAGCCACCAGGCACTCAGCGTGATGGGGCCGTTGTTCCGGACGCTCGGGTCGCGCTTGACCGTCGTCGAGATGGTGCGGCACCCGGTGCATCTTATCGAGCACTGGTATTCCTACATCGACAGCTATGGGACAAGCGGACGGGATTTCACGATCTCCGTACTCGGGAAGGACGGTCGCCTCCCCTGGTTCGCCGCCGGATGGGAGGATCGATACGAATCGGGCAGCCGCATGGACCGGGTCATCTACGCCATCGATCGGTTGATGCGCGCGGGAGAGGAGGCCTATCGAAAACGATCGGAGATGGAACGCGAACGCGTGCTCGTGATCCCATTTGAAACATTCGTATCGGACCCGCATCCGCATCTGGACCGAATCGCGAACCTGCTCGAGACGCACACGACCCGGGCGACGGTGCGAGCGTTGCGACGAGGGAAGGTACCGCGGCGTATTACGACCGATGGTCCGGACAAGGCCATCTACCGGAGGTATGCGTGGCGGCCCCCAGATTCGGAAACGTCCGAGGACAGGGAACTCGGACGTCGGTGGGACCGGGCGGCGTCCGAGGCGTCGGCCCCGGCGCTGGAAATCCTGGAACGGTTGTCCGAGGATTACGAAACCGAACATCTCGGTGGACGGATGGAGTGGGAGCGTAAGAGATGACCGGCGACAACCTGACTCCGTCCGAGGCTCGTTTCTCAGTCGTTATCCGCGCCTTTAACGAGGAGCGTCACCTCCCGGTTCTGCTACAGGCGATCGAAAGTCAAACCGTTCGACCGGCGGAAGTGGTCCTGGTCGACTCGGGTTCGACAGACGCAAGCGTTCGGATTGCGCGAGACTACGGTGCACGGATCCTGCACATAGCCAAAAACGACTTCTCGTTCGGCAGGTCGTTGAATCTGGGGATCGAGGCGACCGGTAGCGATTTCATAGTGATCGCCAGCGCGCACGTGTATCCAACCGACAACGGCTGGCTCGAGCGGATACTGCAGCCCTTCAAGGATGCGGGTGTGGCGCTTGTCTACGGGGGACAGCAGGGGGATGGCCGAACCAAGTTCTCCGAGCACCAGGTTTTCCGTCAGTGGTTCCCGCCGGTGTCCTCGAGCGACCAGACGCATGCGTTCTGCAACAACGGGAACGCCGCTGTGCGTCGAAGCGTGTGGGAGACACTGCGGTACGACGAACAGGTGCCGGGTCTAGAGGATGTCCACTGGGCCAAGCGCGCCATGGAGCGCGGTTTCAGGATCGTCTACCAGGCCGACGCCAGCGTCGTGCACGTCCACGAAGAAACCTACGCCCAGGTCTACCGCAGGTACCGGCGCGAGGCGATCGGGTTGCGTTCGGTGTTCCCGTGGGAAGGAATGAAGCTGTCCCATGCCGCTGGATTGTTCGTTCGTGCAGTACGTTCGGATTTCGAGCAAGCCCGTCGTGAGGGGGTTCTGGGCCGCGTACGGGGATCGATTCTGCGCTTCCGTGCCGCGCAGTACTGGGGAGCCTACCGCGGCCTCGGTTGGCGCGGGCTCCTGACGAGCGACCTGAAATCGCGCTTGTACTATTCGGGCGAGACTTCCCGCGAGGTGGCAAGGTCCTCGGTGGAGGCCCCGGTTCCGCGGAAGGATGCGGATTGAGTTGTCAGTTTCCAGTTATCAGTCGTTAGCTGTTGGCCTTTGGCCTTTAGCAATTAGCTTTCGGATGTAGGAAGGACTGATAACTAGCAGCCAAAAGCCAATCGCTAACGGTTTTCGGCGTTCAGAAGTGTTCAGCCTGACTGACTACTGACGACTGAAAACTGACAACTGTCTCCCCCCATGCCCTACCGCGTCCTCATCAGCGCCCCTTACTTTCAGCCGATCGTCGATCGGTTCGAAGAGACTTTTCGTCAGCACGAGATTGAGACCGTCGTTCCTGAAGTACGCGAACGGCTGTCCGAAACCGAGTTGTTGGGGTTGGTGGGTGGCATCGATGGCGCCATCTGTGGGGACGATGCCTTCACTGCGCGGGTTCTTGCCGAGGCCCCCCGACTGCGCGTCATCTCGAAGTGGGGTACCGGCATCGACTCGATCGACCAAGAGGCGTGTGCCAAGCGGAACGTGGTTGTCTGTAACACGCCGGACGCGTTCAGCCAGTCGGTCGCGGACACGACCATGGGCTACACGCTGTTCTTCGTTCGCGGGCTCCATCGCTTGTCGGAAGACATGCGGGCGGGGCGCTGGGAAAAGCAGGCGGCGCCCTCCCTGGGCGAGTGCGTGGTCGGGCTGATCGGGGTCGGCAACGTCGGCAGAGCCGTGGCTCAACGCCTGATGGTTTTCGGCTCGCGTGTTCTCGGCTGCGATCCGGTCCCTCCTCCACCCGCTTTCCTCGAGCAATGCCCGGTCGAAATGGTCGACACGCAGACCTTGCTTGCCGAGAGCGACGTCGTTTCGCTCCATTGCGACCTGAACCCGACCAGCTTCCACATCATCGACGGCGAAGCGCTCGTCAACATGAGGTCGACTGCATTCTTGATCAACACAGCCCGGGGCCCGCTGATCGACGAACCTGCGCTCGTCGTTGCGCTCCAGGAAAGCGGTGTCGCGGGGGCCGCGATGGATGTCTTCGAAGACGAACCGCTTGCCGAAGAGAGCCCTCTTCGGTCGATGCCGAACGTCTTCCTTTCGCCGCACAACGCGAACAGCAGCCCGCGTGCGTGGGAGCGGGTCCATCAGAGCACGGTCGACAACCTCATCCGGCACCTCTGCGGACAGGAAGGCTAGTGGTCCCCGCCAGAAGTAGCGTTACTAGATTTCGGAGCGCAACGGTGCCGGATTTGGGGAAGCGACGACGAGCCAATGCTCATTCATTGCGAGGAGGAGCGCCGCCAAAGCCGGCGCCGTTCCGCCCGAACCCGCAGGGCCGAAGGAAGTTGCCCACGCTGAACGCTAAGGACCTCCGCAGTCTCAAGACGCTGACGTTGTGGATTCCGCCATTCGGTCCGGTCGCAACTTCCTTCGGAGATAGTGACGGTATTTCTGGCGGGGACCACTAGAAGCGAACCGTGGATAGATTCGCATTGATCACGGGAGCGGCGGGCGGTATCGGCCGGGCGACGATCGAACTTCTGCGCGGGAATGGGTTCTTCGTGATCGGCATCGATCGTCTGGAGGGCGACAACGGCGCCGACCGGCCGCTTCGGGCTGATCTTTCCGACTAGGCGGAAGTCGACAGAGCTCTCGAAGAGGTCTGGTCCACCTGTGAAGGTCTCGACCTGTTGGTCAACAACGCCGCGGAGCAACTCGTGCAACCGCTCATCCACACGCAGCCGGAGGATTGGGACCGTGTGATCGATACCAACCTCCGCGCGGCCTACCTGCTGGTCCGTGGCGCTCACGATTTGCTATCCCGCCGAACCGGCACGATCGTCAATGTCGCCTCGATTCACGCGCTGGCGACCTCACCCGGGATGGCTGCATACGTCGCCAGCAAGGGGGGCCTGGTGGCACTCACCCGTGCGATGGCGCTCGAGTTTGCGTCCGAGGGAATCCGGGTCAACGCCGTCCTCCCCGGCGCGATCGACACGCCGATGCTTGCGGCCAGCCTGGGACGAGAACATCGGGATATCGCCGGACTTGCGGCGCGTCATCCGCTGGGCCGCGTCGGGCGTCCCGAGGATGTCGCCCATGCCATCGCTTTCCTGGCCGATTCGGAGCGTGCGGCATTTATCACCGGGCAGATGCTAGTCGTCGACGGCGGCGCCGGGGCGCACCTGAGCACGGAATGAGCGGGATATCGGACGCTGCCACTGTGGCCGTGATCGGAACCGGTAGTGCCGGCCGTCATCACCTCGAAGCGCTACGGGCGACGCCGGGCGTGAAGCCCATCGCCGTACCGATCCGACGGAGCCGCGAAGCGGAACTCGTCGCTGAAGGCTATGTGGCCGCCGCAGGGCTCGAAGAGGCCGCCGAGGCCGGCGCGACGCGTGTCATCGTGGCGACCGATACTTCGAGGCATCTGTCGGACGCGTTGGCTGGCATCGAGGCTGGTTGTGACGTCCTTGTCGAAAAGCCGCTCGCCCGCGACGCGATCGAGGCCGGGAAGTTGGTTCCGGCTGCGGCGAACGCAGGCCGGAAGCTGTACGTCGGCTGTATCCTGAGGTTCTCGGATTCACTGAAAACCTTTCGTTCCATGCTTGGGGGCCTCGGCGCTCTGCACGATGTGCGCATCGAATGCCGCTCCTACCTGCCGAACTGGAGACCGGATCGTCCGTACCGCGAATCCTATTCGGCGGACGCGAGTGAAGGCGGCGTTCTTCGCGACCTGATCCACGAGGTCGACTACGCGGGTTGGATGTTTGGCTGGCCGGCAAGTGTCGAGGGTCGTCTGCGGAATCTGGGCCGGCTCGGCATCGAGGCAGAAGAGGTGGCGGACCTGGCATGGGAAACGCCCGCGGGCGGCCGTGTCACGATCGGCCTCGACTATCTGACCCGTCCCGCCCGACGAAGAATGCAGGCGTTCGGTGAAGGGGGGACGCTGGAGTGGGACGGCATATCCAGGACCGTGCGTCTCGATGATGAGTCCGGTCGGCGCCGTGAGGTCGTATCGATCGAGTCGCCTGAGACGCGTTTCCGGCGACAGGCCGAGGCATTCCTCGGGATGGGCGACGAGGAGGCCGCGACCGGCCTCGACGGCTGGCGGGCGCTGGCAGTCTGCGACGCGGCAAGAAAGTCGTCCGGGACCGGGCGTGCCGAGGCGGTGGAGTACCCGTGATGTCCCGAGGCGGCCGACTGCTTGCCGTCATTCCCGCGCGCGGCGGATCGAAGGGGCTTCCCGGTAAGAATATCCGACCGTTCGCGGGACACCCGCTGATTGTCCATTCGCTGCTGTTCGCGGCCATGTGTCCCGAGATCGACCGTACCATCGTGTCGACCGATTCGGACGAGATAGCGAAGGTCGCACGGGAGTCGGGAGCGGATGTGCCGTTCCTGCGCCCGCCGGAACTTGCCCTTGACGACACGGCCATGTGGCCGGTCCTGCGGCACGCTTTGGAGGCGGTGGAGGCGGCCGAAGGCGCTCGCTACGATGGGTTGCTCCTGCTCGACCCGACATCGCCCGCGCGCGAGCCGGGCGATGTCCAGGATGCGTGGAATAGCCTGCTGGACTCGGAAGAGGCCGACGGTATCATCGCGGTCTCGCAGCCGGACTTCAATCCGATCTGGCATTGCGTCGTCGAGAAAGACGGTTGGATGGCGCCTTTGATTCCCGACGGCGACAACTTCGACCGGCGTCAAGACGTCCCCCCGGTCTACCGAATCAACGGTGCGCTCTATATCTGGCGGACCGACTTCGTCCGCACCGAGATGAAATCCTGGCGTCGGGGCCGGCACCTTGTACACATAATGCCCGACGATCGAGCCATGTCGATCGATGATGAACACGAGTTCCTGCGGGCTGAGCTTCTGGTTCGCAGCGGAATGGTGCGCTTGCCGTGGCTCTCGCCGAGCCGATCTTGACGATGAAGTCTCTCGTCCAGCTTCAGGACCTTTCGGGTCGTCGAGCGCTCGTAACCGGTGGCGCCGGCCATATCGCGCTAGCCGTGGCGGAAAGCCTCCTCGAACTGGGTGCCGCGCTCACGTTGCTCGACCAGGACGTCGAGGCATGCCGGTCCCAGGCGGAAGATCTTGTCGCCCGCTTCGGTCGCGACGTGGCTTCGCTCGGTTGCGACCTCGGTGACGAAGCCGCGACCCGTCAGGCGGCCGGTGAAGCCGTTCGGTCGATGGGTGGTCTCGACATTCTCGTACATTGCGCGGCCTACGTGGGAACCACCGATGTGCCGGGCTGGGCGGTACCATTCGGTGAACAGACCATCGAGGCCTGGGACGCCGGGCAACGGGTCAACGTGACGGCGCCGTTTGTACTCGTACAGGAAACGCGGACGGCCCTCGAGGCCTCAGGCCATGGCTCCGTCGTCCTGTTCTCCTCGATCTACGGCCTCGTCGCCCCGGACATGCGTCTCTACGAAGGAACGTCAATGGCGAATCCGACCGGCTTCGGCGTTTCGAAAGCCGGCTTGCTGGGGTTGACCCGCTACCTGGCCACCGAACTGGCGCCGCGCGTCCGAGTGAATGCGCTGATTCCGGGAGGAGTGTGGCGCGATCAACCCGCGGAGTTTGTCGAACGCTACACCGACCGAACGCCAATGGCCCGCATGGCGACCGAAGAAGACATCAAAGGCGCCATCGCATACCTGGCGAGCGACCTGTCGGCCTACGTCACCGGGCAGAATCTGGTCGTCGACGGTGGGTGGACCGTGTGGTAGGGGTTGTTGGGAGTTGTCAGTCATCAGTAGTCAGTAGTCAGTAAGAAAGAAGATGCAAGACCTGATGACTCCTGACCGCCGACTGACAACTGAAGACTGATCACTGACAACTCAAGAATCATGACTCTCCGCGACACCCTGTTCGACAGTTCCCGCTGCTTTGTCATCGCCGAAGCCGGCGTCAATCACAATGGCGATCCCGAGACAGCGCTCGAACTTGTGGATGCAGCGGCCGAAACGGGGGCGGACGCCGTCAAGTTCCAGACGTTCCGGGCGGACCTGCTGGTCCAACCCGATGCGCCGAAGGCGCGGTATCAGGAGGAGACGACAGGAGCTGACGAGACGCAGCACGAAATGCTCCGGGGTCTGGAACTGCCGCTCCCCGCCTACGAGGCGTTGAAGGCTCGTGCCGAGGAACGTGGACTCATCTTCATGTCGACGCCGTTTGACGAGGAAAGTGTGGACCTGCTCGACGACCTGGGGATGCAAGCCTTCAAGATTGGTTCGGGCGAATTGACAAACCTCGATCTTTTGCGAGCCGTTGCGAGAAAGCGGAAACCCATCATCTTGTCTACTGGGATGGCGAGCCTGGGCGAAGTCGAACAGGCCATCGACGCTGTCACCTCCCAGGGCAATGAAGACATTGTCCTCCTCCACTGTGTCAGCAACTATCCCACCGAAGCCTCGGATGTGAATCTCCGGGCGCTTGGGACCATGAGGACAGCGTTCGGCAGGCCGGTTGGGTTCTCGGACCACACGATGGGTATCGAAGTTGCTCTCGCGGCGGTTGCTCTGGGAGCCGTCGTTGTCGAAAAACACTTCACCCTCGACCATAACGCCGACGGTCCCGATCATCGCTTGTCGTTGGAGCCGGGCGATATGACCCGGCTCGTTCAGGGGATCCTCAAAGTTGAGTCGGCGCTGGGGGATGGCATCAAGCGCCCCGCCGCCAGCGAGGCCGACGTCCGAGCGGTCGCAAGACGAAGCCTCGTCGTATCGACGGACCTGCCGGCAGGGGCCACTCTCCGAGCCGATGTTCTGGTGGTTCGGCGTCCCGGCACCGGCCTGGCCCCGGCGTTGAAACCCTACGTGGTCGGACGCAGGTTGCGAGTTCGGGTCGCAGCCGGAACGATGCTGACCCTCGAGATGCTCGATTGAGGACGATCGGTGCCGTTACCGTGGGCCGTTCGGACTACGGTATCTACCGGCCCGTGCTCCGGACCATCCGAGAAGATTCCGGCCTCGAGCTTCGCCTGATCGTCGCCGGCGCGCATCTGTCCGACGAGTTCGGTAACTCGGTGGATGAGATCACGGCCGACGGCTTCGACGTATCGCACCGGGTCGACATGCTACGTTCCGATGACTCCCCGGCCGGCCTCGTCGAATCGATGGCACGTGGTCTCGCCGGATTCGCCCGCGTGTTTGCCGCGGATCGGCCCGACATTCTCCTGGTTCTGGGCGACCGCTTCGAGATGCACGCCGCGGCCCTGGCCGCCTTTCCATTCAAGATTCCGGCGGCTCACATTCACGGGGGGGAACTGACCGAAGGCGCCATCGACGACTCCCTGAGGCACAGCATCACCAAGTTCAGTCATCTCCATTTCGTGACAACCGGTGAGTACGCTGCGCGTGTCCGGCAGCTGGGTGAGGAGTCCTGGCGGATCATCGTTTCAGGTGCCCCGGCCCTCGACGAAGTCCGCAACATCGACCTCTGGTCAACCGAGGAGATTGTCCGAAGATTTGGAGAGACGTTCCGGGAGCCACCATTGCTCGTTACGTACCATCCTGTGACGCTCGAGTACGAAGATGTGGAGCCGCAGGTGGAAAACCTATTGAAAGCGCTCGATCGTTTCGACGTTCCCATCCTGTTTACGGCGCCCAACGCCGACACGTCGGGCCGCATCGTACGCCGCATGATCGAGAGTTTTGTCAGTCGCAATGAGCGCGCGGTCCTTGTCGAGAACCTCGGAGCGACCGGCTATTTCAGCATGATGGCCTACTCGAGGGCGATGCTCGGCAACTCTTCGAGCGGGATCATCGAAGCGGCCTCATTCGGCCTGCCGGTCGTGAACGTCGGAAATCGTCAGAAGGGCAGGGTGCGGGCGGTGAACGTGATCGATGTCGGGTACGGCGTCGAAGCGATCGCCGATGGTGTTCGACAGGCCCTCGATGAAGAGTTTCGATCCAATCTGACCGGTCTCGAGAATCCCTACGGGGACGGAACTGCAGCCGGCGTCATCGTCGATACTCTTCGGAAGATTTCCATCGATCGATTGATCCCCAAACGTTTCGTCGACCAGCCTCGGACGTCGGCACTGGTTGGATCTCAAACGGCCGTGCACGTCGAACTCGACGGGAGCCGGACGTGAAGGACCCGTCTGTCCTGCTCCTCGGCCGGAAGGGCGATGCCCACTGCGAAGAGGCCATTCGCTGCTGCCAGGCCCAGTTTCCCTCGACCTCCGCCGTGTCGGGTCTCTGGGGCGATCCGCTTCCGGACCGCGCCCTGGAGTGGAGTGGCGATCTTATTATCTCGTTTCGGGCCTGCTGGGTGATCCCTCCGGAGATGTTAGAGCGTGCATCGTTTGCCGCGATCAACTTTCATCCAGGCCCCCCGGAGTATCCGGGAATCGGTTGCGTCAACTTTGCCCTTTACGAAGAAGCAAACACATACGGCGTGACCTGTCACCACATGGAGGCCGAAGTTGATCGGGGACGCATCATCGCCGTCCAGCGCTTTGCCATCACTCCCGACGACGATGTCGCGTCGCTGCTGGAACGTGCCTATCAGCATCAATTCAAGCAGCTGGAGGCCGTCCTGGCGGCGCTCGGAGACGGAGAGCTTCCTCGCTCCGACGAACACTGGCCTCGAAGGCCCTACACGCGACGGGAGCTGAACGAGTTGAGCCGGGTCACGCCCGACATGACGAGCGACGAAGTCCGGCGCCGGGTGCGAGCCACGACGTTCGGGAGGTGGAAACCCACCGTCGAGGTGGCGGGCTACACGTTTGAGTTGAAGGCAACGTCGTCGGTCGTTTGAGCCCGCACCGAGCAATGCATACCGACCTGGAAAGATTCTGTATCGCGGCAGATGCGACGATGGCGCAGGTAATCACATGCCTGGACGGTAGCCGGCTGGGTATTGTCCTCATTGTTTCCGGGGACGGTCGACTCCATGGGACGATGACCGACGGCGACGCCCGGCGGTTCGCGCTGACGGGAAGCCAACTCGATGCAGACGTCCAAGCCGTCCTGACCGCAAAAAAAGGGACCCACTTTGAACGTCCGATTACCGGTGCTGCTGACGGGGACCGCGCCGACTGGTGGCGTCTGCTCAAGGAGCACAACATCCTGCACCTGCCGATCGTCGATTCCGAAGAAAGGGTCGTCGGCCTGGTCACCCGCGTCGAGTTCGAACCGGAAGACCTGCCCCGGAGTGCGCTCATCATGGCCGGCGGATTCGGCAAGCGTCTCCATCCATTGACCGCCGACACCCCGAAACCCATGCTTCCGGTCGGTGACCGCCCTTTGCTCGAGATCATGATCGAACAACTCCGGAACGTTGGCGTCGGACGGGTGCATCTGTCGACCTACCATCAGTCGGAGAAGATCAGCGACTATTTTGGCGACGGCTCCCAACTCGGGGTCGAGATCACCTATGTCGACGAGGACCGGCCTCTGGGAACCGCCGGAGCATTCGGCCTGATCGCCCCGCCGACGGGGACACTGCTGGTTGTCAACGGTGACATCCTGACCGACCTGGACTTCCGGGCGTTCATGGCCTTTCACCGCGAGCACGCCGCGGACCTGACCGTTGCCGTCCGTCAGTACGACTTCGAGGTTCCCTACGGCGTTGTGGAATGCGATGGCGCCGAGGTACGCAGCCTCAGTGAGAAGCCGGTGCAGAAGTATTTCGTCAATGCCGGAATCTACCTGTTGGAACCGGCCGTCTACGAGCACATCGATTCAGCCGAACCGTTCGACATGACCGAGCTGATCCAGCGTCTCCTGGGGCGGAAGCGGCCCGTGGCCAGTTTTCCCATCCGCGAGTACTGGCTCGACATCGGAGAGCACAGCCAGTACGAGGAGGCCCGTTCCTGGGCTGCAAACCGGGAGACCAAGTCATGAGTTGGCAGGGCAGGCGGGTGCTGGTGACCGGGGCGGGCGGGTTTATCGGAAGCCATCTGACCGAACGACTGGCCGAATCCGGCGCGCGGGTTCGCGGCCTCGTCCAGTACAACTCGGATGGATCGTGGGGTTGGCTGGACCGGTCCAAGGTGAAGGACGACGTCGAGGTCGTCGCGGGTGACGTGCGCGACCATGACAGCGCTCGGCTCGCGACCCAAGGGGTCGAAGTCGTCTTTCACCTTGCCGCGCTGATCGCGATTCCGTACTCGTACGAGGCGCCCGGGTCTTACGTCCAGACCAACGTCGTCGGGACGCTCAACATGCTGCAGAGCGCACGTGAATGCGATGTCGGTCGGTTTGTGCAGACATCGACGAGCGAAGTCTACGGGACGGCTACCTACGTGCCGATCGACGAAAAACACCCACTTCAGGCGCAATCGCCCTATGCGGCGACGAAGATCGCCGCGGACCAACTGGCGCTCTCCTTCCACCATGCGTTCGACCTTCCCGTAACCGTGCTCCGGCTGTTCAATACTTTTGGTCCGCGCCAGTCGGCCCGCGCGATCATCCCGACAATCGCGACTCAATGCCTCTCGGGTGACACGATCCGGCTGGGAAACCTCCATCCGACCCGAGACCTGAACTTCGTCGCCAACGCGGTCGACGGTTTTCTGCTGGCGGCGGACACCGACAACGCCCTGGGGCGGACGACCAACCTGGGGTCTGGACAGGAGATTTCGATCGGAAACCTGGCCGAGCGAATTGCGAAAATCGTCGGTGGTTCGATCACGATCGAATCCGACACGGATCGTCATCGCCCGCCCGCAAGCGAGGTCGACCGCCTGGTGGCGGATGCTTCGCTGGCACGCGAGTTACTGGGATGGAGTCCAGGAGTCACCTTCGAGCAGGGCCTGGCAGAAACCGTCGATTGGATCCGAGAACATCTGGATGAATACCGAACGGGAACCTATGTCCGCTAAGGAGACCGCCCAGACTGACGGCGGCCCCATTCCGCTGTCGGAGCCCGAATTCGGCGGTAATGAGTGGACCTACGTCCGGGAGTGCCTCGAGACCGGGTGGGTCTCTTCCGCGGGAGCGTTCGTCGACCGGTTCGAGTCTGCGATGGCACGGTTCGTCGGTTCCGAATACGCCGTCGCAGTCATCAACGGCACGGCGGGGCTCCACACGGCGCTCGGGATCGCGGGCGTCGGTCCCGACGATGAAGTCCTGGTTCCGAGCCTCAGCTTCATCGCGGCAGCCAATGCGGTGCGGTATTGCGGGGCGTATCCGGTCTTCATGGATGTGGATCCGGTAACCTGGCAACTCGATCCGGTGAAAGTCGTCGAGTTCCTCGAGAGCCGTTGTCGAACCGAAGACGGCAGGTGTCTCAACGCATCCTCTGGCCGGAGGGTTCGGGCAATCCTTCCCGTTCATGTTCTCGGCCTGGCTTGCGACATGGGATCCATCGCCGAAGCTGCGAACCGGTTCGGCCTTGCAATCGTCGAGGACGCGGCAGAAGGGCTCGGAGTACGGTACCGGAGACGCCATGTCGGCACGTTCGGTGAGGTCGGTGTCTTCAGTTTCAACGGCAATAAGACGGTGACCTCGGGCGGCGGTGGAATGATCGTTACAGACGATCCAGAGCGAGCGCACCGGGCGCGATACCTGACGACACAGGCCAAGGACAGTCCGAAGGAATACTTCCATGGCGAGGTAGGCTACAACTACCGTCTTTCGAACCTGCAGGCTGCCCTGGGTCTGGCACAACTCGAGCAGGCCGACCGGTTCATCGCCCGAAAGCGCAAGATCGCCAGCGCCTACCGCGCTGCGTTTGAAGATATCCCCGGCATCACGGTGATGCCGGAACCGGACGGCGTCGAAGCGACGTTCTGGCTCTATACGGTCCTGCTGGGACCGGAGACCTCCGCCTCCGACAGGCGCGCCGTCATCGACCGGTTGAATCGTGACGGTGTCGGCGCCAGATCGCTGTGGCATCCGGTCCACACCCTTCCGCCATACGTTGATTGTGAGTCGTATCAGGTCGAGCACTCGACCGCCATTTTCGACAGGGCCATCAGCCTGCCGTCGAGTTCGGGCATGAGCGACGAGACACTCGATCGCTGCATCGCCATCTGCAGGCGCCATCTATAGTGATCTGGTTTGTCGAGAATCTGAGCTTGAGGGCTTGGCTCGGCGTTCTGTTGCCACGGCTGATGCAAGCGAGTCCGGGCGGTGACGTCGACCAGATCTTCTGGATCGACCGTACTCTGCCCGGAACGATCGCGAGTTCGTTTCTCGGCGCCGTGATCGGACTCCCCATAGAACGCCTGGATTTCAAGCTGGTGGACATCCATGACGAAGACGGCCTCTTGATTCGGCTTCGGCTGGCGTTTCGGGACATGTTCGACGTTCAGAGGAACGTGATGCGCCAGTCGGCGTTTGCCGCCGCGCTGGAAAGCGCCGAGCGACACGGCCGATTGCGGAGTTTTCTGGCCAAGGCGCCGGTCAAGGTCACTCTGGAGAGTCGCAGCCTGTGGAGAGCGCTGTACGTGCTTCACGTCGCCGACTGGAAGCGGCGTCGGATGAGGGCCGAGCGCCGCGCCGCCACGGTCATCCTCGAGGACCGGTTGTGGCTGGAAGCTCTGGAAGACCAGGCCACCCGGCTCCGGCTTCGGATAGCGCGAGCTGCCCCCGTGCTACGGAGTAACGACTGGATGGAGTCGCTCCTCGGTCCGAAGCTCACTGCACAGTTGGTTTGGTGTCGGGAGCGCTTCCGCCATCTTCGGTTCGGACCGACAATTTCGCGAGAGCGATTCGGGCCGAAAGTAGCCGTCGAGTTTACGGGACAGCTGAACCTGGACGAGCCAGCCCTCTACTCCGACCTGTTCTTCTGGCAAGCATCAAAGCTGCCGGCCTCCGCAATACTTCTGTTCAACGGTCTGCCGCAGTCCCCCATCGACGAGGCGCGCGGCGAAGAACTCGAACGCCATGGCATCGAAGCGGTCGCCCTCTATTCTCGGGCGACCTCGACACAGAAGGCACACCTGTTTGCTCACAAACCTCGTCGGTTTGCAGCCTCGATCCGTGTTGGTTCCGATGGCACTCCGCCCGAGACGCGGTGGCTGGAGAGACAGGTTGAGGCCTATGACGTGCTGCGCGATTACTGGGATGCGTTCTGCCGCGAGAACCACGTGGGTGTGTTTCTCAGTTGGTATCGGTTTGACGAACGACATTTTGCAATAGCAGATGGAGTGGAAAACGCTGGAGGGATTACTGCGTTCTACCAAAGGGCGCTCCAGTTAGACGCGTCGCCGGCGATTGCCGTCGGGGCTGACGTGATGTTTGGCTATGCGCCGTCCGACGCGGACGTCGAGCGTCGTGCGGGCTCAGCGATTTCCTACCATGTGGCTGTGGGATATTTCGGTGACCACCGTGCACCGTTGCTGAGGGAGTCAGCTGTCGAAGTCCGGCGATCACTCGCGGCGAACGGGGCTGAGTTCGTGTTGGCCTATTTCGACGAGAATTCTGCGGGAGATTCCCGTTGGCACACCGGCCACGATTTCATGAGTGCGAATTACGAGTTCCTCTTCGAGAAGGTGCTGTCCGAACCATGGTTCGGGCTGACGATCAAACCTAAAGTCCCTTCCACGTTGAGACGTCGGCTTGGCCACGTGAGTGAATTGCTCGAACAGGCCATAGCGACAGGGAGATGCCGCCTTTATGCAGCCGGCCGCCTGCACGGATCGCAACCTCCGGTCGCCGCGGCCCTTGCGGCCGACGTGGCTCTGCACGGGCATCTCTCCGCCGCGACGGCTGGTCTGGAAGCTGTTCTGGCCGGCGTGCCGACTCTACTGCTGGATCGTGAGGGGTGGTCGACTAGTCCGCTCTATGAACTCGGTGTCGGGCGAGTTGTGTTTCGGGATCTTGGTGACCTGTGGGATGCGCTGGCTGAGCACAGGCGCCACCCGGATGGAGTTCCCGGCTTTGGCGACTGGTTTCCGATGCTCGATGAACTGGATCCCTTCCGGGACGGACGGGGTGCCGAACGCATGGGTACCTACATCCAATGGTTGATCGAGGGGCTTGACGCCGGTCAGGACCGCGAATCTGCCCTGGCTTCGGCTGCCGATCGTTACCAACGGCGGTGGGGCTCTGACAAGATTCGGCGCGTTCAGCTTGGCGTCGACGAGTTGGCGTCGCTCGGCCACTCTCCAAATCGGAGTTTCAATGCGGATGAAAGGAGGGCCGTGGTGTCGTGAAGATTGTCGGAGTGATTCCGGCCCGGATGGGGTCGTCACGATTTCCCGGCAAGCCGCTTGCCGACATTTGCGGGCGTTCGATGATCGAGCATGTCTACCGACGGTCGATGCTCTCGGGTCGTCTGGATCAACTCGTCGTCGCCACACCAGATAGAGAGATCGCCGAGGCTGTCCGCGGCTTCGGCGGCGAGGCCGTAATGACGTCTTCTGCACACGAGCGTGCAACCGATCGCGTTGCGGAGGCCGCGGAGACTACCGGCGGAGATGTCGTCATCGTGATCCAGGGAGACGAGCCACTGATCCATCCGGAGATGATCGACGCGGCCCTCGAACCCGTTGTCGAAGACGACTCGGTTTTCTGCTCGAACTTGATCGAACCGATTCGGAGCGTCGAAGAGTACGAGAACCCCAACACGATTAAAGTCGTAATGGACGCCAACCGCGATGCCCTCTATTTTTCGCGTTCGCCGATCCCCGGCATCGGTCCCAGCGGTTTCGCGGCGGCCCCGCTTTACAGGCAGGTTTGCATCATTCCGTTTCGTCGCGAGAACCTAGGGCGGTTCACTGAACTCGAACCGACACCGCTCGAACGCCTGGAGTCGGTAGACATGCTGAGGGCCCTCGAGCATGGCCTCAAAGTTCGGCTTGTCGAAACACCGTTCCGGACGCTCTCGGTCGATGAGCCGGAGGAAGTCGCGGCGGTTGAAAAGGCGATGGACGCCGACCCGATCTCGGCCAGGTATTGACTCAATGGGTACGCACTCCGTTTTGGTGACCGGTCCCGATGCCGCCCCCGCGCGGCCCTGGGTCGAGGAGCGGGGGGCGCGATGGCTCTACCTGGGAAAGCGGACCGTCCCGCGGCAGCGTCTGGAAGTGGATTTCGGAAGGGAGCGGGCGTTGCACCTCGGGGATCGTTTGCATGGCGCGGCAGAGCGTCTGCGCCAGCCTTTTCTGGATTTTGTTTCCGAGGTCGGTGCGCTGCAGCCCGACACTGTCACGTGGTGGTCGACTTCGTTTTCCTGGAAGAACTGGGGCGCGTCCGATCTTTTCCTCCTGATCTGCTACCTGGAAGTGGCTCGGGAGGTTGCCGAAGAAGCAATCTTCAAGAACAGTCCGTTGCTCATCGCCGTCGAGGACCCCTGGTTGCGGCGCCAACTCCGAGCCAACTTCGGCGACCGCGGCGAGATTCGATTCCAATCGAACGAACACCTTTTGTGGGCACGACTGCGAGCTCTGTTTGTCGGAGGAGTCAAGCGGAAGACCTGGGCGCTCGATGTCGCCTGGCGTCTCGGCAAGCAGCGGCTTTTGTGGAGACGCCCGAAGCACGACAAGGGTGCGAGGACCATCGGCATCTATTCCTTCCCGATGACGCGCTGCTTCGAGCCGAACGACGAATGGCGAGACCCGTTCCTTCCCGGTCTGGACGCGATTCTCGAATCGGTCGGATTCGATGTCTTTCGTTTTGCGCCTCCCGAGAGCCGCGGGTTTGAACGTGAGCTGGCGTCCCGCAGCAGCTATTTCAGACCGTTGATCCTCGAGGTGACGCTGTCGTCCATCGTGCGGACGTCTCTGACATTCTGGCGCCCTCGATGGCCGACCCGGATGAGGGTAGCGAGTCTCGACGTTGGGCAACTGGCGCTTCGCGAATGGTGGCAGGAGACAGCACGCACCTCGCTGTGTGCCTTCCGTCTTTATGATGAATGCCTCCGGAGAATGCTGCAGGAGGGCGCCTGTGAGTGGATTGTCTATCCTTACGAGAACCAGCCGTGGGAGAAGCTCACAGCGTTCCGAGCCAAGCAGGCGGGCGTCCGCACAGCTGGCATCCAGCACAATGCTCTTTCCCGCTTCTACATGTCTTATTTCCTCGGGGACGGTGACAGCGATCGAATGCCGCTTCCGGACGTCGTTTTCTCGTCGGGACCTTACCCGCACCGTGTACTGTCGGAAGGAGGAATGCCCCAAGACCGCCTCGTCATGACCGGGAGCCTGCGATACGATCACGTTGCCCGCGAGCTGGCGAAGACGGAAAACGGTACGCCGTTGGGCGATGCTCCCCGCGAAGACGTCCTGGTGGTCCTGCCGATAGACATGGCCATGAGCGCCCATCTCCTCGACGCCATCCGTCGAGGAGTCGTTAGGGAGCGTGGGGCTGGAGACCTCCGCTTCCATATCAAACCGCATCCGACGCGCCGCCTCGACATCGACGCGATTGGTTTCCCAGCCGTCATGGCGCCGGACGACGTCGGGGACGCTCTCGGTCAGTGCGGGACGGTTCTGTTCGTCGGGACGAACGTCGGTCCGGAGGCCGTAGGGCTGGGCCGGCTGGCAGTGCGGTATCGGCCCGAGCTGCTGCTGAACGTCGACCCTGCGGAGGCATACGGCGATGCGATTCCGAGTTGCGATGACACGAACGTCATCGAGCGCTTGTCCGAACTTGTGAACAGCCGGGTACCCGCCCAATCGCATCGGTTGAACGAAATCACCGCCGAAATCTTCGCACCCCCGGACCGCGAACTCTTGAAGGACGTCTTTGTCGGATCCCGTAATGGACGAACTCTGCAGGCTCATCGCCAAAGTGCTCCAAGTCCCGCCTGAGGCGGTGGGCCCGGAAACGGGGCCGGCAAACCAGGCGAAGTGGGACTCGTTCCACCACGTGCACGTCGTGATGGCGGTCGAGGAGAAATACGGCATCGAAATGGCGCTTGAGGAGATTGCTACACTCCTGTCGGTCGGCGAAATCGCCGAGAAACTTCGTTCCAAGGGCATCGAGCTCCCCAGTTGATGAATCGTAAGACCACCACACGCGTACACACGCCCGCCGATGGGCTCGACCAAGCGCTCGAGAAAATGGAACTGATCCGGGCGTTCGAGGAACGGCTGCTCGACCTGTTCTCCGAGGGCCGCCTATCGGGCACGACGCACACGTCGATCGGTCAGGAAACGTGCGCTCTGGCAGTCGTCGGAGCGCTCGACCTCGACCGGGACATCGTGTTCTCGACCCATCGATGCCACGGGCACTTTATCGCTTACGGCGGCGGCCTCGATGGGTTGATGGCCGAGATCATGGGGCGCGCCACGGGCACGGTCGCCGGCCGTGGCGGAAGCCAGCACCTCTCAGAGAGAAACTTCTACTCGAACGGCGTTCAGGGCGGCATCGTTCCCGTGGCCACAGGGATGGCCCTGGCCGAGAAGGCCAGTGAGAGCGGCGCCGTGACGGTCTGCTTCATCGGCGACGGGACACTCGGAGAGGGCGTGTTGTATGAATCGATGAACCTGGCCGCGCTGTGGAGGATCCCGGTCATATACGTCGTCGAACACAACCGCTATGCGCAGTCGACGCCCACCGCCGGGACGACCGCGGGAGACGTGGAAGCGCGAGCGCGTGCTTTCGGCATCGAGACCGACCGGCGCGCGGCCGACGACCCGATCGAACTCGAGCGGCACATGAGGGACATCGTCGCCCGCGTGCGTAACGACTCGCAGCCCTTTTTCCAGGTGCTCGACACCGAACGGCTGGCCGCCCACAGCAAAGGCGACGACGACCGCAGCCCGGCTGAACTCGAACGGATCAGGAAGACCGATCCGCTCGGGCGCATCCGCAGCCAGGTGGCTTCATCCGCAGCCGTGCGGACCGCTGCCCGAGAGCGGATCGACGCTGCGGTCGAACGGGCTCTGAACGCTCCGGAGGCGAGGGTCGATCCCTGGGCCGAAAGCCGGTCTTTCGACGACGTGTCCGTGTCCCAGCCTGCTAACCGAGCCTTCGCGTCCGCGTCCGAAAGCGTTCTCGTAGTCAAGAATATGAACGACGCGCTGCACCGCCTGTTCGATGAATGCGGCGACGTGCTGTTGATCGGAGAGGACATCGCCGACCCGTACGGCGGCACGTTCAAGGTCAGCCGAGGGCTTTCGTCGCGTTTTCCTCACCGTGTGTTGTCGACGCCCATCAGCGAGGCCGGGATCGTGGGCTTGGGTACGGGTATGGCCATGCGCGGGTTTCGGCCGATCGTCGAGATCATGTTCGGTGACTTCCTGACGCTGGCCTCCGACCAGATCGTCAACCACCTGGCAAAGTTCCGGTGGATGTACAACGATCGCGTTCGGACACCGATGGTCATCCGGACTCCGATGGGTGGGGGCAGGGGTTACGGACCGACACACAGCCAGAGTCTCGAGAAGATGTTCTGCGGCGTGCCCGGTCTGGTGACGGTCGCGATCAGTCGCCGGCACGATCCGGGCGAACTGCTGCGGCGTGCTGTCGTGGAAGACGATCGGCCCGTCCTTTTCATCGAGCAGAAGAAACTCTACGGTCGCACGCTCCAATCCGATGCGCCGGCAGGAATGACGTTCGAACTGCATCCCACCGAGGAGGCGAGCCTCTATCCAACGGGCGTCTGGCTGCCCCTCGGGGCGGATGCCGATGTGACCGTCGTGGCGTACGGTGCGATGACAGACGTCGCCGAAGAAGCTATCTCTGAGAGCTTCGATGAGGATGAGATCGTATCCGAGTACATCGTGCCGTCACAACTGGCACCCCTGAAATTGGATCCCATCCTCGATTCGGTACGGCGAACGGGTCGCCTGCTGGTCGTCGAGGAAGGGACCGTACCGTGGGGATTCGGCGCCGAATTGACGGCAAGTGTCTGCGAAGTGCTGGAAACACCGCCGAGGGTGGCCCGCGTCGGCGCGTTTCCGCTCCCGATTCCCAACGCCCGGTCGGCCGAGGAATCCGTCCTTCCCGATGCCGGACGGATCGTTGCTGCTATGCGGAAGCTCGTCAGGTAGGCATCACGAGAACATGATCAAAGGAAACAGTACAGTACTCGTCGCACGCTTCTTCGAACGATTCGCGCCCGGCGGCGCGGCCGTCGATCCTGGATTGTCGCGGATCACGACTGACGAGTCCGTCTCCCGGTTCGCTCCGCGGGAGGACGGGTTGCGCGTCCTGCTCATCAACCCGCCGATACGCGAGTGGTCGTACCCCAACATCATGCCGCTTGGGCAGGCCTATGTCGCATCCGTCGCCGCCATGGACGGCCATCGTGTAGAGGTGCTCGACCTCAATGCCGAACGCAGGCAGCCCATCAAAGAAGATCCGGCCTCGTTCTCGCGCTGGGTGGAGCGCCGCCTGGAGGAATAGCTGGGTTCGGCGAGGCCGGACGTGATCGGCATCGGTGGCATCATCACGCAATACAGCCGGATCCGACAGATCACCCGGACCTGCAAGCGGGTGTATCCCGACGTGCCGATCATCCTGGGTGGTGGAATCGCCTCGTGCCTGCCGGAGTTCATGCTCCAACGCCTGCCGATCGACGTTGCCATCCAGGAAGAAGGAGAGGTGACGTTCTCCGAGGTGCTCTACCGTCTGGAGGTCGGGGAAACCCTGGAAGGCGTCCTGGGGGTGGCGTACCGTCACGAAATGCGAAAGGGGGAATGGACGGTACGCAACAACGGACTGCGGCCCTCCCTGCCGAGCCGCGGTTCGGGCCTGGCCGTCGTTGCGTGGCCCCTGCGCCGCGCCTGGCCGATCGATGAGGTTTACAAAGTCAACCCGGTAGGCCATCTGAACTGGCAGACGAAGTGGGTCGACGGCGTGCCGACGGAACCGCAACTGTTTTCCGCCTCCATGATCGCTTCCCGTGGCTGCCCGTACGCCGGAAGGGCCTGCGACTATTGTTATGCTGCGTACCTGGGACAGCAGTACCGTTTGCGCAGCCCTCGGGAGGTCGTCGACGAGATGCAGCATATACAGTCTCGATACGGCCTGAGCTATATCCATTTTCTCGACGATCTGATGATGACCGACTACCGCTGGGCCCTGGAGTTGTTCGCCGAACTGAGGGAACGCCGGAAGAGGGACGGTTTCGAGGTCACATGGGGCGGGACCTGTCGGACGAATATCGTTGCGGACGATGTCATTCGCGCCAAACGCGAGGGGCGTCCGAACATTCTGGAGCAGGCCTACGAAGTAGGCATGAGGCAGGCCGGTTATGGGATCGAATCCGCGAGCCCAAAGATCCTGCTTGCAATCGACAAGAGCGGTCAGACGGTCGAGAAGATGAAGATAGCTGTCGAGGAGACGCAGAGGGTCATGGGCTATGCCGATTGTTCGTTCATGATCGGATCCCCGGGTGAGACAAGGGAGACGGTAAGAGAAACCGTCGACTTCTGCCAGGACGTCGGTCTGCGTCCCGAGGTGTTCTTCTTCACGACGGCGTATCCGGCGACGGCCTTCTGGGGGCTGGCGCTGGAGAAAGGCCTGATCGCCAAGGCGGTGACCGGCCACCGGGGTCCGGCCGATGATGACATCATCGAAGAGTACTGCCTCCGCCTCGGTGAGCAGGGAGAGGCAGTCCGTACCAATTTCAGCGACCTTCCCGACGAGGAAATCGAAGATCTGTCCTGGTGGGCAGTCACGGAGTTGGGTGCCCAGAACGTGGTGCGCCACCCGCACACGGGAGAATCCCAAGTGCGCGATAGGGGCGTCCGCGGAGCGACCAGGGCCGACCTGTAGTCCCAATCAAAATGGTCGCCATCGCCGTCATTCCAGCCCGGGGAGGCAGTCAGAGACTGCCGGGAAAGAACATCATGCTTCTTGGCGGGCGGCCCCTGATCGCTTACCCGATCGAGGCCGCGCTCCGCTCGCGCGGTCTGTCGGAAGTGATCGTTTCGACAGAGGATGAAGAGATCGCCAAAGTCGCCCGCGGCGAGGGCGCCCGTGTTGTGATGCGTCCGCCGGAACTGGCACAGGCGGACTCCCCCATCGACGATTCCTTCCGGCACGTTCTTGACGACGTAACCCGCGGTGGGGTTTCTGTCGACGTCGTCGTCTGCATGCAGGGAAACGTTCCACTGCACAAGGAGGGTGAGATTGGTCAGGCCCTCGGGAAGCTCCAGGCGAATCCGGCGGCGACAGCCGCCGCCTCGGCATACCGGATATGGGAACGCCCGGAGTGGATGAAGAAGCTGAGGGATGTCGCGACCATGGAGATCGAGCCGCTCATGGCCGCGGAAGCGCGCTTCCGCATGCAGGACCTGCCCACTCTGTACCTGCTGGACGGGGGTTTCATCGCAATCCGCTCGGACACGCTTCGACGCACGGCGGGCGTACGGCGAGCGCACGCGTACATGGGAGATCGCCTGTTGATCGTCGAACATCACCGAAAGTATGCCGTCGAGATCGACGATGCGGAGGATGTGGACATGGCCGAGTACTTCCTCAGGGAAAAGGAAACCCAGGAACATGCCTGAGGATACCGCGGCTGTGGCTCCGGTCGAGATCCGCGTGCCAAAGGAGGTCTTCAACGCCGACAGCGTCTTCCTGATCGAGTGGCTGGTCGCCGAGGGCGCGTCCGTGGAGCCAGGCACCGCAATTTGCGAACTGGAGACCTCCAAGTCCACGGCGACTGTCGAGGTGAAATCAGCGGGCTACCTGCGACACGGCGCCCGGGCCGGGGAGGAGTTGCCGGTCGGAAGCGTTCTAGCCTACGTTTCAGCCTCTCGGGACACGCCGTTGCCCGTCCCGGCGGAGGGAAAGGCAACGCCATCCGGAGGAGACTTGTTGATCAGCGCGAAGGCGCGCCGGAAGATCGAGGAACTCGGCCTGGATCCGGCCGCCTTTTCAGGACAGGGCCTTGTCAGGGAAGAGGATGTGCTTAGGATCGCGGGCGATACCGAACCCGAAGACAGTGGACCGTCCGATCCAAGGGGGCCGAGCCGAGCCGAACCGATGGGTCCTATCCAGCGCAGGGTGGCCCGGGTCCTCGAAGAGAGCACACGGACTGTGCCGGTTTCCTATCTCGAGCGAGTCGTAGATCTGGAGCCGGCGCGGACCAGGGCGAGCCGCGCGATGGAGGAAGCCGGGACCATGGTGAGCGCGGTCGACGTCCTGGTAATGGCCGTGGCACGGGCAGCTGCCGACATGCCTCGTTTCAACGGATTCGTGGAGCGGGACTACCGGCTTCGCCAGTTCGAACGCGTCAACGTGGGTCTGGCGGTGGACGTTGGAGACGACCTGTATGTCGTCGTCGTTCGGGACGCGGCGGAAGAACCCCTTGAAGAGATCGCTGCGAAACTGCGTGCGCTCCAGTACAAGGCCCAGCGGCGCCGGTTGACGCCCGAAGATTCGACTGGCGGGACCATCACCGTGACGGCGATGCTCGGCCACGGTGCCCATCGGTTTCATCCGCTGCTTTACCCCGAGCAGGCGGCGATCGTCGGAATCTGCGATCATCCGGACTCGGATGAGAAGGCAACGCTGACACTGGGTTTCGACCATCGGATCGCCAACGGCTTGGCCGCCGCTGCGTTCCTGGGCCGGATTCAGGACCACCTGGTTGGTGATCTCGCTGATCGTTCTGTCCGTCTGTAGCGGCGGTCTATGACCGCCGACAGGGAAAATCCGGTGCTCACAGAGCGCCGATACAGCTCCTAATTGCGACTGACTTCGGAATTACGTAAAGCCTGGGCGTGCTTCTCGGATGAGGGCCCTGTGGGTTTGGTCCGCGCGGCCCGGACATTCGGCGTCTACCACCTTCGCGATAAGTGGCATTTCGTCTACCTCGAGTTTCCCCTACCGGGAGAGATTGCCTCTCTGGGCAGCCCGGAGATCAACGTTTGGCAGGCGGGACCTTCAGACATCGACCGGATACGAGCTGACGTGTTTCCGCACCTGACCGGGGATCTGGCTCATGAAAAGCGCTACTTCGACCACCTAGGTGAGGCCGATGCCCGCTGTTTCGTGGCCGAGTCCGGTGGCGCGATCGTCCATTACAGTTGGGTGTTCACTGATGTGTTCCGGTCGCCGATGATGGATGTTCCGTTCGATCGACGACTGCTCGGTAAGAAGGATGCTTACGTGGGGCCCGTATTCACGGCGCCTGGGGCGCGAGGAATGACGTATCTCTACGTTCTGCCGCGGCTCCTGGCTTATCTGCGGGACGCGGGTGCCGGCCGTGCCCTTGTGCTGGTCGACGGACGGAACCCAGCCGCTGTCGGTTTTTACAAGCGGCTCGGCTTTCGGGTGGTTTCCGCACCTCAGGCTTCCGGTAGCGTTGCCGGGCTCTGGCAGAGGATGGTGGCTGGCCGCCCGGCCCGGTAAATGTCTTGTGATGACCCGATGAGGAAGGAAACGGAGCCGCACAGGTGAACGAGAAACTGGACTGGTCGACGACCAGTGTGTTGATAACGGGAGGCACGGGCTCTTTCGGCCGGAGATGTGTGGAGTTTCTTCTTCGGGAAAAGCAGCCGCGCAAGATCATCATCCTCAGCCGGGATGAGTTGAAGCAGCATGAGATGTCGCAGGTGTATCCAGACGCTCCCGGTTCGAGTATCCGCTATTTTATCGGTGATGTCAGGGATCGGGACCGGCTGTACCGAGCCTTTCAGGACGTCGACCTCGTCATCCACAGCGCGGCGCTCAAGCAAGTGCCCGCATGTGAGTACAACCCTTTCGAAGCGGTGCAGACGAACGTGATCGGTGCGAAGAACGTGATGGATGCCGCGCTGGACTCCGGTGTGCGACGCGTCGTCGCGCTGTCGACGGATAAGGCGGTCAACCCTGTGAACCTGTACGGGGCGACGAAGCTTGTAGCGGAGAAACTATTCATTCAGGGCAACGCCTACGCGGGTCCGGGACCGACGCGCTTTTCCTGCGTACGGTACGGAAATGTCGTCGCCAGCCGCGGGAGCGTGATCCCGCTGTTCAAGAAGCAACGCGAGTCGGGGGAAGTCACCGTCACCGACGAGCGGATGACTCGGTTCTGGATCACGCTCGAACAGGGCGTGCGTTTCGTGTTGCGATCCGCCGAGCAAATGGTCGGTGGCGAAGTGTTCATTCCCAAGATTCCCAGCATGCGAATCATGAATCTCGTAGCCGCCATCGCGCCGGGTTGCGAGGTGGAGTTCAACGGGGTCCGACCCGGCGAAAAGCTGCACGAAGTCGTTGCATCGAAGCTCGGCGCCCGGCATGCGGTCAGCATGAGCAGCGGCACGGCTGCTCTTCACGCCGCAGCGGCCGTGGCGGATGTCGGGATCGGAGACGAGGTGATCACGTCCCCGTTGACGTTCGTGGCTTCGGCGAACTGCGCGCACTATCTCGGTGCGAAAGTGGTCTTTGCCGACGTGTGCTTGTGTCTGAGGACGAGTCCAGGAACGCCTACGAATACGACGACATGTTCGTCATCGCCCCACAACTGAAGTGGTCCGAGCAACTCGTTCCCGGCGGCCGGCTTGTTCCACCTGAATTCCGGTACACGAGCGACGGCAACGGGCAGTGGTTGTCGGCTGAAGAGCTCAAGGCTGTGATCGACGCATGAAGACGACGACCAGGCTTGTGATTGAGGGTGGGGTTCCGGTTCGCGGAACGACGCTGCCTTACGGACGGCAGAGCATCGATGAGGACGATATCCGGGCTGTTGTCGCAGCTCTCAAGTCGGATTGGTTGACGACCGGCCCTTCGGTCGAGGAATTTGAAAATGCAGCCCGACTCTCTCAACATCGATCCGGACGCCGTCGAGGCCGCGATCACGCCGCGGACCAAAGCTATTGTGGCGGTCGACTACGCGGGAATGCCTTGCGACCTGGACCGGCTTTCGGCGATTGCCGGGCGATTCGGGTTGCGATTGATCGAGGACGCAGCACACGCGCTGGGCGCAACGTTCAAGCAAAAGCCTGTTGGGTCGATATCCGACCTGACGACTTTCAGCCTCCATCCGGTCAAGCACATCACGACGGGGGAAGGCGGTATCGTTACGACTGCGGACCCGGAGCTTGCGGATCGTCTCCGGAGTGTCCGGAATCACGGAATCTCTCTCGGCACGGATGCCAGGAATTCGGGAACGTCCTGGCTTTACGAGGTCGATACGCTCGGATGGAACTACCGGTTGTCGGACATCCAGTGCGCACTGGGTCTGTCGCAGTTGCGGAAGCTGGATGACTGGGTCGCGCGCCGCCGACTAATTCCCATAGGTAAACCCCCGGCTTAGCCGGGGCGACTCGCAGAGGTTTGACCGAGAGCGGCGGTAGATAGGAAAGTCCTGCTTGGAAGCGACGACTTCCAAAGAAGGAGGACTCAATGAAAGAGGCCCGAAGGCGATCGCACACGAAATGGGACTGCAAGTATCACATGGTGTTCATTCCGAAGTAGGCGGTATCCAGTGTGGCGGGATTCATCAAGGGGAAGAGTGCAATCTCGACTGCCCGGAACTTTCTGGGACTGAAACACCGTTTGACAGGGAAGAGTTTCTGAGCGCGAGGCTATTTCGTTTCCACGGTGGGGATGACAAACAATTCGTGCGGGAATACATTTGGCGGCAGGAGCGGGAGGAGCAGCGTTTGGAGGAGCTGAACATGGCGTGGGGGCATCAGCTGCCTTCAGGCGGCTCTTGACCGGCCCCTTTGAGGGGCTCACAGAAATAAGCCCCCGGCTCTGCCGGGGGTCATTTAACTGCCGATATCTATACGGAGGCGTTTCGGGGAATGCCGGAGTTGACGCCTCCATCGCCCGGTGCGGACCGTGAGGCCGCGTGGCATCTGTATGTGATCCGAATCGAGGAGAACCGCCTTCAGGTCGACCGCGCCCAGGTTTTTCGCGCCCTGCGGGCGGAGAACATCGGTGTCCAAGTCCACTACATCCCCGTGCCTTGGCATCCGTATTATCACTCGTTGGGCTATCGGCCCGGTAATTGGCCGGTCGCAGAGAGAGAGTACGAACGAATCCTTTCGTTGCCGATCTGGCCAGGCATGACCGACGGTGACGTGAGCGATACGATAGACGCCGTCGGCAAAATGATCGATGCCTACCGGAAGTAACGCCTCGACGATCCTGATGCGAGTCGACACTGGTCCGGACTCCGGTCTCGGGCACGTTCGGAGATGCCTTGTACTTGCGGGCGAACTCGGCCGGCGGGGCCTCGACTGTTCGTTTCTTGTCCCCGGCCCGGAAGGAGCCGCCTATGTTTCGGGGGCGGGCCACGAAGCATTGAGTCTGGGAGCGGAGGAGCACGATGATCTTCGGAGCGTCGCCGAGTACGTCGATCGGCGCCACCCGGCGGCAGTCGTAATCGACAGTTACCGGGCGAGCAACGTCGATGAACTCCAATTGAACGTCCCCGTGATCGTGCTCGATGACCTGGCGGACCGCTACCTGCCGGTATCGATCGTCGTGAACGCGGCCGCACATGCCCCGGACCTGAAGTATGCCGTCGCCGAGCGAACGCAGTTGCTCCTGGGAACCGAGTACGCGCTGCTCGAAACGCAGTACGCGAATCTTCCGGACCGGACCGCATCAGGGCGCGTGCTCGTGACCCTCGGGGGTGGGGACAGCGATGGTCTGACCGTCCGCATTGTCGACTGCCTCGTCGGCTTGCTCGGGGGTGCCCGATTCGACGTCGTTGTCGGCCCTTTCTTCCCACCGAGCGTTATCGCATCGCTGGAAGACGTGAGCCGTTCGAACGGCGGAGTCCGTCTCCATAGAGACGTGACGGATCTGCGTCCTCTTTATGCGGCATCCGAACTTGTCATTACCGGAGGCGGGCAGACGCTGCTCGAAGCCGCCGCGACCGGTGCCGCATGTCTTGCGATCAAACTCGCACCCAACCAGAGGCCGAACATCGAGGGCCTGGCGGCCTCCGGCGCCATCGTCGACGCGGGCGAATCTGCCGGCAATGATTTGCCCGACAGGCTTGGTCGAATCGTGCGCGATCTCTGGTCGAACCCGGCAGAACGGGAACGACTGGGCGCCGCGGCCCGGCAGCGCCTCGACGGTCGCGGAGCCGAACGGATCGCCGATGCCGTCTGCGAGGTGCTCGGATGAACAAGCCCGCGAATTCTCCCGCTCCGCTTTCTGGGAATCGGGCCAGATGCTACGTCATCGCCGAAGCCGGCAGCAATCACAACGGCGACTTCGAACAGGCTGTTCGGCTGATCGACGTCGCTGTGGAGAGCAGGGCGGATGCCGTCAAATTCCAGCTGTTCAAGGCCGAGCTGCTGTACCCACGATCAGCCGGCAGGTCGGATTACCTGAAGCTCGATCGTTCCATTTACGACATCATTGAGGAGATGGAAATGCCTTCGGAATGGGTTCCGAGGCTTGCTGAGCATTGCGTGACCCAGGGTATCGACTTCCTCTCCACTCCGTTCGACGAAGGCGCAGCCGACCTGCTGGAGCCCTTTGTCCCGGTCTTCAAAGTTGCATCTTACGAAATGACCCATCACCCCCTGCTTCGACATATTGCACGGAAGGGGAAGCCGATGATCATCTCCACCGGTACGGCGGACCTTTCGGAAGTCGAGGAGGCGGTCCGGGTGGTCCGGCAGGCGGGTAACGAAGACATCGTCCTGATGCAATGTACTGCCGCTTACCCGGCTCCTCCCGAGAGCGTGAACGTTCGCGCCATGGAGACGCTGCATCGGGCGACGGACCTTCCGGTCGGGCTGTCCGACCATTCAAGGGATCCTACCGTGGCACCGATGGCGGCGGTGGCCCTAGGAGCTTCGGTGATCGAGAAGCACTTCACACTGAGCCGCGATCTCCAGGATCCGGACCACGCTTTTTCGGTCGAACCCGACGAGTTGCGCCGCATACGGGACGTCGAAGCCGTTCTGGGGGACGGGCGTAAGGTCCCCCATGCTGTGGAGGAGGAGCTCCGCAAGTTTGCGCGGCGAACGGTTTTCGCGTCCCGGGCGATCGAAACTGGGGAGACGCTGTCGGGGGAGAACATTGCCGTATTACGTTGCGGTGTCCGCGAGTTCGGATTCGGACCGGACGAGTTCGACTGCCTGTTGAGCCGTGTTGCCGCCAGGCACATCGAACCCGAGAGCGTACTGACTCTCGAAGACCTTGAATGAAGGTGCGACGAGCAAGTCGCGAGGACGCGGAGTTGCTGTGGAAGTGGAGGAACGATGCCACCGTACGCGCCTCCGCATTCTCGGGCGACCTGATCCCGTGGGAAACCCACGACGTGTGGTTTGCCTCCCGGCTGGAAGACGTCGGTTGCAGGATGTACATTCTTGAAGAGCTCGATGCGCCGGTGGCTCAAGTGCGCTATGAAAGGACGGAAGCCGCGACCGCAGACCTTGGCGGTATCTCCGTCGCCTCGACCCATCGCCGCAGGGGCTTCGGCACCGTCGCACTCAGGATGACGCTGCCGACGGCCATGGAGGAGTTGGAGGTCGATCGCATTCGTGCTTTCGTCAAGCTCGACAACGTCGGCTCTGCAGCCATGTTCGAGGCTGCGGCCTTTTGGCGCTGCGGTGAGGACCGCCGATCCAACACACCCTGCCACCGGTACGAATACCCGGGGTGTGGATGACGTACGGACGGATACTCGTGACGGGCGCTGCGGGCATGACCGCCAGTTACGTTCCCGACGTGTTTAGAGACTGCGAATTGATCCTCACCGATCTCGTCGACGCTCCAGAGGTGCTGGATATCACCGACGCATCGGTCGTGCGACAGGTTGTGGGGGACCGCCGGCCGGACGTCGTGCTGCACCTGGGGGCCGCTACGGATGTCGATCGTTGCGAGCAGGAACCGGACTGGGCCCATCGGACGAACGCCGTCGGGACCGAGAACGTCGCGAATGCCTGCCGCGAGTTCGAAGCGACGATGGTGTACTCGAGTACGGCTGCGGTATTTGCGGGAGATAAGACGGACCCCTACGTGGAGTCCGACCTAACCTCCCCCTCGAACGCCTACGGCCGATCCAAGCTCGACGGCGAACATGCCGTCGCCCGCATCGTTCCACGACATTTCATCGTGCGCGCCGGCTGGATGATCGGCGGCGGCCAGCGGGACAAGAAGTTCGTCGGTAAGATCGTCAGCCTCATCTCTGAAGGTCGGACCGAACTCAGGGCCGTCGACGACAAGTTCGGGAGCCCGACCTACGCGGCAGACCTGATCGGGGGTGTGCGTCGGCTGCTCGAGACCGAGGCCTACGGGCTCTACCACATGGTCAACGACGGTTTTGTTTCCCGCTACGATGTGGCTGTAGCGATTCGCGATATCCTCGGGCGTTCGGACATCCATGTCGAGCCGGTGTCCTCGGACGAGTTTCCGTTGCCAGCCCCCCGCGGCCGTTCCGAGGCGATGAAAAACCTCAAACTGAAGACGCTCAGGATGCCGCCGATGCGACCCTGGCGGGATGCACTCGAAGAATACGTCGTGAGCGAGTTGAGGACCGCAGAGGACCGGATCGAGAGATGAGTGCCGAGAAGCGATCCAGGGCACCGTCGGGCGATCTGCGACCGCCCATTATTCGGCGCTCAGAATAGAGCGCACCTCCTCGGTCTTGTCGTCAGACCTCTTCTGTAGGTGCGGTCTATGACCGCACGCCTTGCGGAGTCAGCATGAAGTGCGCTCATAGAGCGCCGCTACCGTTAGGCGGCTATCACCACGGACAGCTAGCCGCCCGCGGACCTCGTGATCCCGAAACAACCGGAACCAAAGGTCACGGTCCTGATGACCGTGTACAACGGCGTCGACTACCTTCGTGAAGCGATCGAGGGTGTTCTTGAGCAGACCCTCGAGGATTTCGAGTTCCTGATCATCGACGATGCCAGCACGGACGATTCGGTCGCCCTCATCCGCTCATATCCGGACCGGCGGATCCGCCTCGTTCTCAACGAAGAGAACATCGGCCAGGCCGCCTCCCTCAACAAGGGACTCTCGCTGGCCCGGGGCCGTTACATCGCCCGTCTGGATCAGGATGACGCGTGCCTGCCCGCCCGACTTAGAGAGCAGGTCCGGCTTCATGAAGCGCATCCCGACGTCACCGTCTCCTGCACCTGGGAATACACGATCGATTCGAGTGGTCGGCGGGTGCGCGAGTGGAAAGCCGGAATCGACGATTTTGGCGGCTATGTCGGAATGCTCGCGCTCGGACTTGTTCCCGTCTGGCACCCTTCGGCGATGTTCCACCGCGAGACTGTCTTGGAACTCGGCGGTTACGACCCATCGTTCGCTCCCGCGGAAGATTATGAGCTGTGGTGGCGAATTGCCATGGCCCGCGGGAACGGCGCGATCGTACCGCAGTTCCTGGTGCTCCAGCGGGTGCACGGGGCGCGCCAATCCGTAACCCGACGGTCGATACAGGAAGCCAACACCCGGCGGGCCCACGAGAAGTTCATCGGAGAGTTCTCCGGCCCCGCCGACGCCGAAGTACTGGGTTTTCTGCTAAGAATGGAGACAGGTTTCTGGAAGGCCTGCCGTTCGCGAGGTCTCTCGCGAACCCTGAAAGGCCTTCCGGCCATGCTGGATTCAGTGGTCCGCAAGCTGGAGTTGTCCAAGGCCGAAGCGACATCCCTCCGCCGAACCATATACCGTCGCCTGGGCCCCGGAGTTCGGCTCGGCGCCGAGGCCAGCCTCCCCGCTCTGTTTCTCTACCCCGCGCTCGTCGGCCTGTCTCCGATGCTCGTCTCCCCTTTCCGGAGAGCGGCCGCTTTCCTCAAGCGCACACTCCCCGAACTGCGATATCGATTTTTGAGTAAGCAAGGCTCTTAGCGTTTGGCCATTGGCGCTTGGCTTTTGGCCCTTGGCTTTTGGCCGTTAGCCATTGGCTTTTAGCTATCGGTCTTAGCCAACAGCCAAACGCCAACAGCTCCCCAAAATGTCCATCCCCCCCGCTCCGCTCCCCGCCTTGCGCGACGTTCTCCGCGCGCTGACCACTTCCCAGTACAACAACAACGGACCCTGGGCGCGAGACTCCCAGCAGACAAGTGTTTTCGGACAGGGACGCACGGCTTTGGCCGTGGGCATCGACGCCCTCCGAACCAGACGCAACGCCAGGAGCGTGCGCGTCTGGTTTCCCGGTTACATCTGCGAGGATGCTCTCGGAGTGCTGCGCGGCCGTTCCGTGGACCTCGCGTTCTATCCCGTCAGAGAGGATCTCGTGCCGGATTGGGATTGCGTCGGGGGGAATAGCCTCGATTCCGTGGATCTGGAAGTGTTCGTCCTGGTCCACTACTTCGGTTTCCCGAACGACGGCATCGCGGCTCGCGGATTCTGCGACCGCCGCGGGATGGTCCTGATCGAAGACGGCGCGCATGTGGCCGGCCCGCTCGCCGGTATGGGTGAAGGCGACATGACGTTCTACAGCCCGTCGAAGATCCTTGCGGGTCCACAAGGAGGCGTCCTCACAGCCGCGCCCGAGTTGGTCGCGCTACCGGCCACCGCGTCGTCTGGCTGGATCTCAGGACCCACAATGCGGTGGTTGTTCGTCCGCTTGGCGCAGAAGGTGTTTGTCCGGCTCGGCATTCCCTGGCATGGGCTCACAGGCCTAGAGCCCGCTGAATCCAGCCTCGGCCCTGAACACTGCGACCGCTTTACGCTCCGCATGCTGAGTGTGACTTCACGCCACTTGGCAGGAGCCATCGAAAAGCGCCGGGCCAACTATCGCGTCATGTCCGAAGGGTGCCTGGGGATTGTCGGCGCGCGGCCATTCCGCGCGGAACTTCCCGAAGAAGTTTGCCCGTACGTCTTTCCAGTGCTCGTCGAGGATGGCAGCGCCCGGATGGTCCAGGTCCTGAAAGAATCGGGAGTCCCCGCGTCCGAATGGCCGGACCTACCGCGCGAAGTACTCGCCCGGCCCGAGGAACATCGGGTTGCGCTGGATATGGACAGGCGACTGATGCTGTTGCCGGTTCACCAGAGCCTACAGCCCGCAGATCTACGGTTGATGGTCCGCCGGTTGCAAGACGTGGTTGCCGCGTAATGGACGAATCGCTCCGCTTCGTCGAAAGCCAGTTTTCGCAAGCCGAGTGGACGGATATCGTTTTCGGTTTCGAGGACCTCAGCCTGATGCAGACCTGGGAATACGGCGCTGCTTTCTCGACCGATGAGAGGTGGCACATCGTCCGTGGCGTCTTCGAGCGAGCCGGAGAGCGGGTCGGCGCCGTCCAGGCCGTGACGAGAAGGGCCCCGGTCCTCGCCGGCGGGCTCGTCTGGATCAACCGTGGTCCGCTCTGGCGGCGAAGCGGCGGAACGGACCCGCGAATCGTCGGAGAAATGCTTCGAGCGTTGCGGCGGCACTGGGTCGAAGATCGCGCGATGTACCTCCGCATCGCTCCCGCAGCGGGGGCCAATGAACTGGATCCTGCGTCTGCGGAGTCGGCGGGCTACGGTGTCGCCCCAGATGGGAACGGATGGGTATCGGCACGACTCGATCTATCGTCGTCTCTGGATGCCCTGCGAGCGGGTCTCGACAAGACGTGGCGGAACAGTCTGGCCAACGCGGAACGGCGGGGTCTGGAGGTGCTGCCAGATTCGGCGGAGTCCTTCGACCTGGTGCTCTCTATCTACACGAAACAACGCGAAGCACATCCGTACCAGACCACGGTCACGCCGGAGTTTCTTCGTCGTCTCCAGAGTCGGCTTCCTTCGGGCCGCAAGCTCGTGGCGCTTACCGCACGGGATCGAGGACAACCACTCGGCGGCGTCCTGATCGCCCGGTACGGCTCGACAGGGGAGTACCTTGTCGGCGCGATCGAAGATGAGGGAAGGGGCGTGAACGCCGGTCAGTTGCTCCTATGGGAGGCTGTCTCCCGTCTCAAATCCCTCGGCTTTCGCTGCCTGGATCTGGGCGGAATGGATCCCCGGTATACGTCCCAAGGCGTGATGCGATTCAAGTCCGGCCTGAACGGACGCCCGTACACTTATATCGGTGAGTTCGAGGCTTCGAACAGAAGCTGGACCAACCGAGCGGTACGGTGGCGGGTCAGTAGAGTCCGAAAAGGAATCGCGTGATCCCGTCTAAGATCTAGTCGGAAAGTTGTTCGGCGGTCATAGACCGCCGCTACAGAAGAGGCGCTTTCCGAATAGCGTACCCCCCTGTAGCGGCGGTCTATGACCGCCGAAATCTAAAACCGAAGCAGAAGAGTTCGTTAGCAGCACTACCGATGAGCGAGACATTACCTGTAGCGGCGGTCTATGACCGCCGAAATCGATAATGGCCACCCAGCAGTATCCTACCTGGCTATCTCCCTGGTACCGACTCGGGCCGGTCCTTCTTCCGGCCCACCGTATCCTGTCCCGGCTTCGAAGCAGGCCTCCATCGCCAGGCTTCCGCGTTCTGCTGTTCCATGACATCCCAGCCGACCGGATAACCCGGTTCGAACGTCTTGTCCGCTACCTCCGGGAAAACCACGGCCTGTTGCCGCCCGACGAGTGCCGGCAATGGTTGGCGGGCGAAGGGAACAGGCCGAGGGCCGGCCGGGAACCCTGCCTGCTGACCTTCGACGACGGCTTCGGAAGCCAGGCCCAGGCGGCCCGAGAAGTACTCGATCCGCTCGGTATCACTGCGGTCTTTTTCGTCTGCCCGGACCTCATGGCCACGGCGGCGGACGAGCAGCGGGCGGCGATCGCGGAACATGTGTTCGCCGGCGCCATTCCCGCAGCTCGGTTGCCGGCAGACATGGCGCTCATGTCCTGGGACGACGTCAAGGGACTGGCCGAGGCGGGTCACGCGGTCGGTTCGCACACGGGAAGCCACGGCCGCCTGACCGTGCTCGAGGAAACTGAACGCAAGAGGGAGATCGTCGACTCCGGAGACCTGCTTGCTTCGCGTCTGGGCAGGCCGGTCGAGTGGTTTGCCTACCCGTTCGGCAACATCGCATCGATCGACGCCCAGGCACTCGCCATCATCCGCAGCCGTTACGATATGTGTTGCAGTGGAGTCGCCGGCCTGAACACTGCGGCGACCGCCCCCCTGGCCCTCCTCCGTCAGAACGTCGATCTGGATCTTTCCTTCGCCTACCAGCGCTTCGTGATCGAGGGTGGCATGGATTTCGTCTACAAAGGCGCCGCACGCGAATTACGGTCCATGGTTTCGTGAACGTCACCGGACAGGAAATCGAACGTTTCATGGTCGAAGCCCTCCGAGCGCGTGACGTGCGCTCCGACGTCCGGGAACATGTCGCGTCGGGCCTCGTCCAGGCGTCGCTCCGTGGCGTTGATTCCCACGGTGTCCGGCTCTTTCCCCACTACGTCCGGGCTCTGGACGCCGGGCGCCTCAACCCGCAACCCGAATATCGGTTCGATGCGAGTGGTGCGGCGACGGGTTTTCTGGACGGCGATCACACCTTCGGGCATGCGGCCGGCTCGGAGGCGATGCGACGAGCTATCGGACTGGCTCAATCGGCCGGCGTCGGGGTTGTCGCCGTCCGCAATTCCAGCCACTTTGGGGCAGCGGCGTATTTCGCGTTGATGGCTGCGACGAAAGACATGATCGGCCTCAGCTTTACACATGCCGACGCACTTGTGTTGAGTACGAATGGACTCCGGCCCTACTTCGGGACGAATCCGATCTGTTTTGCGGCGCCGTCTGGCGGGGAAGAGCCGTTCTGCTACGACGGAGCGACCAGCACTGTGACCTGGAACAAGGTCCGGCAGTATGCCGAGCGGGGCGATCCGATACCGGGCGGATGGGCCGCGGATGGGACGGGAAGTGCAACGAACGATCCGGCGGCGGCCATCGCGGTGACTCCACTGGGTGGGCACAAAGGGTTCGGCCTCGCGATGGTGGTCGACATCGTCTGTTCGTTGCTGAGCGGTATGGCTTTCGGCAGAAACATCATCAGCATGTACGATGATCCCATCGCGGAGAAGCGGGAGCTCGGGCACCTGATGGCGGCGATCGATGTGTCACGCTTCGTCCCGGTAGATGAATTCAAGGACAGGTTGCGGCAGATGATGGAAGAGGTGCGCGCCGAACCGGCTGCAAGTCCGAACACCGCCGTGATGGTCCCGGGCGATCCTGAAAAGAAGGCGCTCGCCCAGCGATCCCGGATCGGCATTGAGCTGTCGGCCCGGGAGATGGAAGAGTTCAGTAGCCTCGGGCGTTCACATGGAATCACCCTGGCTACCGCATCAGAATAGTGTCCTGAGTCAGAAGTACGGTTGCTAGATTTCGGAGCGCAACGGTGCCGGATTTGGCGGAGCGACGACGAGCCAATGCTCATTCATTGCGAGGAGGAGCGACGCCAAAGACGGCGCCGTTCCGCCCGAACCCGTAGGGCCGATGGAGGTTGCTGGTTGGGAAGGCCAAGCCGCCCGTGGGCAAATACCCGCGTTCATGGATCGATTCAACGTCCATCCTGCGTCCGGCAACATTCATCGGAGATAGTGATCGTATTTCTGACTCAGGACACTAGACTCGAACCGTGAACCGCGTCGCAATCAGCGCATTCCCGTTTGCCGATCCGAACCGCAAGGCCCTCGACATGCTTGAGGGCGCGCGGATTCGTTACCGGATGAATCCTCACTCGAGGCGATTGACCGAGGACGAACTGATCGAACTCATCCAGGATTCACCAGTCCTGGTCGCCGGGACCGATTCCATTACGGAACGCGTCATGGCATCCGCGCCGAACCTGAAGCTGATCGCCCGTGTCGGGATTGGACTCGACAGCGTCGACCTGAAGGCCGCCCGGGAGCGGCGAATAGCGGTGACGTACAGTCCCGACGGCCCCGCTCCCGCAGTCGCGGAACTGACCGTCGGTCTGATGATCGATCTTCTGCGCGGAGTGAGCGAAGTCGATCGCGGCATGCGCGTCCCAAAGTGGAATCGCGCGATGGGCCGCCGCCTGGAGCTTCAAACGGTCGGCGTGATCGGCGTCGGGCGGATCGGGAAGCGAGTGATTCGTATCCTGCGAGGCGGTTTTCCCGGCGTGCGAATCCTGGCGAACGACCTTGCGCCCGATCATGAGTTCGGCGACGAGAACGGAGTGGAGTGGCTGGAAAAGGCGCAGATTTTTCGTGAAGCGGACATCGTGACGCTGCACGTACCGTTGACCCCCCTAACGCGTGGTCTCGTCACCGGCGAGCAGCTCAAGACGATGAAACCCTCGTCCCTATTGATCAACACGGCCCGAGGAGGCCTTGTCGATGGGTCAGCCCTTGCCGAGGCTCTCGGTACCGGCACGATCGCCCGAGCGGCTCTCGACGTGTTCGAGACCGAGCCCTACGAAGGGCCTCTAACGGATGTCCCTAACTGCATTCTTACCTGCCACATGGGCTCGATGACCGCAGACTGCCGCCTCGAGATGGAGATCGGCGCCGTCCGAGAAGCTCTCCGTTACTTCACCGGCGAGCCGTCCCTCCAGCCCGTTCCCGAGTCCGAATACTCCTTCCCCGAATCCTGACCCTTCCTTGCTGGGCTCCCCATTTAGGGTAGTAATTCCCATAGGTAAACCCCCGGCTTAGCCGGGGCGACTCGCAGAGGTTTGACCGAGAGCGGCGGTAGATAGGAAAGTCCTGCTTGGAAGCGACGACTTCCAAAGAAAGGAGGACTCAATGAAAGAGGCCCGAAGGCGATCGCACACGAAATGGGACTGCAAGTATCACATGGTGTTCATTCCGAAGTAGGCGGTATCCAGTGTGGCGGGATTCATCAAGGGGAAGAGTGCAATCTCGACTGCCCGGAACTTTCTGGGACTGAAACACCGTTTGACAGGGAAGAGTTTCTGAGCGCGAGGCTATTTCGTTTCCACGGTGGGGATGGACAAACAATTCGTGCGGGAATACATTTGGCGGCAGGAGCGGGAGGAGCAGCGTTTGGAGGAGCTGAACATGGCGTGGGGGCATCAGCTGCCTTCAGGCGGCTCTTGACCGGCCCCTTTGAGGGGCTCACAGAAATAAGCCCCCGGCTCTGCCGGGGGTCATTTAACTTGTCTGACTTTGAGTTAGGCCCTTCCCGCGCTAAATCCTTGGTTGTATTACGGTTGGTCACTTGTTGTAGAATGGCGTCCTCGAGTAACAAAAAGGTAACAGAGGCCTCTGGGCGACCTGAAATCATGACTGCGTCACCGACCTTCAAAGCAACGGAGTGCTTTACCACCGGGAACCTTCCTTCCTGCCGATGATCCCCCCTGGAAGGCTACCGTTCGCCGAGCATCCGACCACGTTTGATCAGGTCGTGAACGTCCATCTCTGGCGTTTGGTTGGCCCAGTTCGTATTAAAGCCAGCGTTTAGAAAGACTTATAGATTTTTACTGCGGGACTGAGAGGTCAGAAATGTGTCCAGAGCCTTCCGTTGCTGCCCAGCATTCCGATACGCCAGCGGGAATCCAGGTGGCAAAGTGGAAGCGCCTTTCCTGGTCCCGAGGAGCACCCCCATGACCCCCGACGAGATCCAACGCACGATGGACTTCATTCTCCACAACCAAGCCGACTCCAGGAGCAGATCGACGGACTCACGGCAGCGACCCAAAATTTGGTGGAAGCGAGCCGACACAAACTGACGACTGAAAACTGACAACTGGTCGCTTGCGGAATGATCGAACGAACTTATGGCTGCCTGGAAAGTTGTCCTTCGAACCTCAGTCCCAAATACGCTCGATCCCGCGCACGGAATCGAAACCTGAATCGAAACTGAGAATGCGCGTCACGCCGTGTCGTTCCATGACAGCCGCGTGGATTGCATCGCGAGCCGAGAGTCGACGCTTCCCAGCGATGATTTCACTGGCTCGATTCACATCAGTCATGTCGATCGGGAACACGTCATCGGCGACGGCACGGAGCCAGTCGAACGCCGGTCGGATGGCGTTAGGGCGGTCGATTGCCGTGTAACGGTGGAGAATCTCTTGAAATACCTCAGCGTCCGTCACCATGGACAGCTTTTCGGCTATGTACCGTGCAACCAGGCGTTCTGCCGCGGTCTTGAGGGGATGTTCGGCTCCGATCAGGTACATCGGGATGTTCGAATCGATGAAGATCACGACCGGGTTTCGCTGGAGTAGCCGCGCTCGATTTCCTCGAGCATCTGTTCTATGTCGGGGGCTGGGAAGCGATGCCGCGCGGCCTTTCGAGTGGCGTCGAGTTTGCTGGCCGGGTCGATTCTTGACTGGCCTTGTCGGGCAATCCGCAGTACCTGGCGAACCCATTCGGCGACCGACAGATGATTCTGTCTGGCGACCTCCCGAATTTCACGGAGCTCCGACTCGTCCAGTAGCACCTGAAGCCGCTTACTCATACAAGTAGTCTATCCTACTCATGCGGATGAGTCGAGCAAGGATTAGCCACAAAGTTCACGGACCTAATGACCAGAATTCTCTGTCTTCTCCCGACCCCAAATCCGCTAAATCCGTGAAATCCGTGGCAACCTCTTCCCTACAGTCCCAGAAATCAGTGCAATCCCCTCAGCGGTACCGCACCGTAAAGCTAGAGTTCACCGTCTGTCCGGGATAGGCGAACGACAGCGTGAACGTGTCAATGGTGCTAAAGGGTTGGTTCATCGGTTCGGCGTAGACCGTGTACGTCCCCGCGGGCAGTCCCTGGATGGTGTACTGGCCATTGGGATCGGTGACGGCGCTGGCGACAGCCTGTCCGTTGGTGTCGAGCACGACGACCAGCGCCCCAAAAACCGCTTCGTTCCCGGTTGTCCGAACGGTTCCACCGAGCGCGCCCAGTTGCGTGAAAGACGAGTCCGGATAGATCGACGACACGCCACTGCGGTCGTCGATCTGTGCATTCCGAGGGAAGTTGACGTCGGTAACGATCGTCGGGAACATCGTCGAAGACAGGATGTTGGAATGATCCAGACCCAACAAGTGTCCGACTTCATGAGTCGCGACCGATTGCAGATCGATAAATCCCCCAGGCGTAGAGGGGCTCGTGCTGAAAATGGTGCCGGGATTGAACATGATATCGGCCTCGATGATCTGGCCTTTGAACTCGATCGTCCGGCCGAACTCGTCAAGACCAGTGGAATCGAAAGAGAAGGCGCCGGTCAGCCCCACTGCGCCGGAGTTGAAGTCCAGCGCCGTCACGTTCGTGGTTAGCAGGTTGATCTGATCGAACCCCGGTTTCACGTCGACGTTGGTGGTCGAGCCCTCGGTGAAGCTGATCGCAGCCGTGGAAATGTCGGCCCATTCTGCGAACGCGTCCCGGAAGACGTCGGCCTGCTCACGGGAGCCGGTGACGTTCTGCCCGACGGTGGGATTCATTCTCCACTCTATCGGGAAAGAGGCTGTCGACCAGCGGACCGCTGTGACCGCGCCGTCGATGCTGCGCCGTTGGGGGATGTAGGCCGCGAGTGGGGCGGCGATGAGCAGGCAAAGGGCGAGGGACAGTTTCTTCGTCATCGGACCAGCTCCCGGATGCTCGCCTTGAAGTCTTCAAGGCCGACCTTCCGTATCGACGACGCCCCAGACACCAGCCCCGTCTTTGGGTCCATCAGGTCGATGCCCGTTAAGCTCGAAACCGCAAAGTCTTCGGCGATGACGTACCGGCCCTGGTTCATACCCACAACCTGAAATGTGCCGTTGCCCGAGTCCTTCAGAAAGACGATGACGTTCGAACCCGCAACAAATTCCGGCATCCCTGGGACGGTCATGTGGAGCGATCCCACCTGCCCTCCCAGTTGCCGTATCAGCAGCGACCGGCGGCGTTCTCCCTTCAGCGGATCTTCCACACCGATGGAAGCGTACGTGAAGATGAGATTCCTCTCGCCGTCCCACTGGCTGTACACCGCTTCCACGACGCCCTGCACGATCGTGTCCGAGTTCTCCACCAGATCGTCCAGGTCCATTCGAAGGACGATGCTGCCCAGCGAGGGCCCCCCACCAAAACCACCGACAGTAGCGAGCACCAAAACCAGTCTCGCAACAGTCCTAACTCCATTCATATCTGTACTTCCTTTGTTCTTAGCAGCCAACGGCCAAACGCCAACAGCCAACTGATTGCTAGCCCCCAACCCGTGCTACCATCTCCTCAGCCCTTCCCTTTCAAACAGGAAAACCCAAGTGCCTGAGAACGGGATTACCCTCACCACAATCTACGAAATACTTCAACAACACACCGCGCGCTTCGACACCATGGATAAGCGTTTCGACACCATGGAGGACCGCCAGGATGCTTCCGATAGCCTCCAGAAAACCATGGCTGTGCGTCTGATCGCGATCGAAGAACGTCTGGATGAGCACTCGACTATCCTGCAACCCCTCAGCGAAAGAGTGGAACTCCTGTACGGTTTCATGGACACCCTCGACACCCGAAGCAGCCGCATCGGGCAGGAGTACGTCATGACCACCGCGGCCCTCCGCCGGCTCGAAAAACGATTTGACGGCCTCGAAGCCGAAAAACTGCGAGATCGCATCACTAACATCGAGTCTCGAGTCGAGTCGATAGAAACCAATCGAACTGACGACTGAAAACTGACAACCGCCCCAAACATGCAAGACTTCCACGAACTCAAGGTCTGGCAGACAGCCCATGCCGTGACATTGGATGTTTATTAAGCCACACGATCGTTTCCGCGGGAGGAAACCTACGGCCTGACATCGCAAATCCGCCGAGCGGCTGCATCCGTCTCCTGCCAATCTGGCCGAGGGCTGTGGCCGGGAAGGAACAGCCGAATTCGCCCGGTTCTGCACAATCGCCCGCGGCTCGGCCAGCGAGCTCGAATATCACCTTCTCCTCGCTCGCGATCTGAACTTGATCCCAACCGGGCCCCATGCCCAACTTTCCTCAAAGGTAATCGAAGTCAAGAAAATGCTCACAGCCCTCGTCCAAACGCTTAGAGCAGCAACCGCTACTCGCAACTGATGAAATCAGTTTTCAGTACGGAGTTGCACAACTGAAAACTGTCCCGTCCCTTTTCTTGCTGAAAACTGATAACTGATAACTAACTTGCTAATCCCTGATAATCACCCCTCCCGAAAGCACCGACGTATCAAGGTTCGAGTTCGTCACGATCACCGTCCTCGGTCCCAGCGCCGCGTTCGCATCGACCGCAATCTGGACAGTCATTCTGTTGCCGAAGTAGTGGACGTTCGAAATCACCAGTCCGGAACCACTGAAAGTCAACGTCGTTCCGTTGGCTTCGCTGATGCCGGTGCCGGAAACCAGCAGGTCCGTCGTCTGCCCGCGCGACAGTTCCACGGAGCTTGCAGCAAAGAAAATGCTCTCGTCTCTGTCGCCCACACCGATGGCCGTGATGTTCAAGGTCGCGGCCGGTTCCGGAACGTAGATATCCACACCGGTTGTCGTCTGCCCGCTGGTCACGGTGACCGTACTCTGGACAAGCTCGGTCCCCGAAGCTGTGACCTCGAGAATCTCGGATCCCGACGACGTACTGCCGATCTCGACGTGAACGGGGCCGCTGATGGCATCCGAGGGAACGGTGGCAGTCAATGTCATCGGCGTCGCGCTGTCGGCCGCGACACTCGTTGTGCCGGACGCGGTAGAAAAGACGACGGTGTTGCTCGTCGGCGGCTCGCTGAAGCCGCTGCCGTCCAGGGTAAGCGTTCCGCCACGGGAAACGGTCGTCGGCGTAACAGAGTCCAGCGTGATCGTTCCGGCCGGTGTCGGCGGTGTGTAATCAATGCCGGGAGCCAGGGCGCCTGGGGAGACATTCGAGAGCAGGGCGAGGTTTGTCAGAAAGAACAGCTCGATGCCATACAGCGGAACGTCATTGGCCGTGCGAACGAACACGAAGCCTCCGTTGGTCTTCGCGGCAGGAATCCACGGATCGTCGAGCAAACGGGCGATCTTCTCCCCGGGCGCCAACGTGAACGCAGCGTCGGGAGAGTCCAGCGTGCCACCGATCAGCGTTCCGTTGGGGTTCATCGCGAAGACTTCAACCTCAGCCGCCGTATTCGATGTGTTGAGCAGTGCGATGCCCGTGAGCCAGCCCGTGGCCTGGGCGATGTGAGCAAACAGCATCTGGGTCAAGGGTGTGCCTTGAACCGGCACGATAGCCAGACCTCCCGCGACCGTGTCGGCATAGGCCACGAAGCCGGTCGTCGGGAGGGCGCTCGTTACCCGCACCCAGCCGTCCTGGAATTCGGTGGACGGAAAACCGAAAAGAGTTTCGGTCGACTCCCTCAGCCCGCCGTTTGCTGCAATCGTCCGCTGGACTGTGACGGGCAAGCCCTCAAGAGGGTTGAAGGTGATCGTGATGTTATTGCTGGAGGCAGTCAGGTTGGTGACCCCCACTTGGGTCAGCCAGTTGCCGCCACCGCCGGCGCCGGCAATGACATGAGCGAAGTTGAGCTCGGTAGTGGTCGCGGAGCTATCGACTCCGTTGACAACACCCCAGGATGGGCTGACCAGAAAGCCATCCACGATCGCCGTCGCGCTGATTGCCGTGGTCGCACTCAGTTGGATGTGGGTCGCCTCGCTGAGATCAACGCCCGGGAACGCAGCCGAAGCTTGATCTCTGAAAACCCCCATTCCGGATATGGTTTCGTCCGTGGTCGCTAACTCCGTGCCATCAGCCTGCCGCAAGGAAATAGTGACGTCCGCCGGCGTCTCGGCGGTATTGACGAGGTTGATTTCCGTGTCATCGGCGACCAGCGGGAAAACCAACCCGGTGGCTGAAGGAGCGGCTTCGGCGCCATCGGTGAACGTCGTGAAATCGCCCCCGAGCCAGAAGCCCTGCAGGCCGTCTGCGGGGCTTGAGACCTGCACCCAACCATCCGCGGAAGCGTTGGGAAACAGTTCCGACCCCAGCAAGGAGAGTTGTCCGCCTGCGACGATGTCTTCGTCGAACGTGGCGATCATCGAGCCGTCCGAGCTCCAGAGCGTGAACGTCGCGGCGGCGGTTGCGCTGCCCGGGTTAACCACGGCGAACCCTGTCGATGCAAGATCTGCCTGGGAGAACGACCGGGGAAAGTTCAGTGTCGACTGGCCGTGCGCGACGGCCGGGACGAGGAGCAGGACCCAGATGAGCGTCCCGAATGTTCGCAAATTATCCTCCTTGATGAGTCCTGTCAGGCGCTATCGTACATTCTGGCCATGGGGCCTTCAACGGCTTTCATGAGCCGACAATGTCGAACAGTACGAAATATATGATCCGGTCGGAGAACATTCCGTTTAAGAGAAACTCCCGCCTCCTACGAAGACTAGTAGCCAAGGGCCAATGACTGTCAGCCAAACGCCAAAGGCTAACGCTCACAACTGACGACTGATTACTGACTACTCGTCAGGTCTATTTGTAACAACTTTGTCGAAGTCTATCTGTCCACCCCGGCCGAGGTCTGCTCAAGGCGAGACCAGAAAGGCTTGTACGCCAGAGCGCGTGACCGTGAACCGAAGAATTTTCCTGGCGTGACGGCCGTTTATGAAGTGCCCAAGTCCGCTGCAGTTACGATAGATACCACTTCCGTCGGCCCCGAGGCAGCGGGCGAGAGCATACTGCAAACGGTTCGTCCCTACCTCTAAGGGCAGGCAGACTGGACCGTCTGCTGCGGAAGCAACCTTTAGTACCCTGACGACCGGAAAAGGCCCGCATATCAACTGCACAGAAGATCACATTGTCTACACTAAGAGTTGGCATCGCGGGTTTGGGCATAGTTGGCAAACGTCGGAAGGACTGCGTTGACCGCCATCCCGATCTCCGAGTGGTGGCAGTGTGTGACCGAAACTTTCAGGGGGAGGGCACCCTCCGTGACGGCATTCGCTACTTTCAGAACTATCGGCGCTTACTCACGGAAGACCTGGATGTTCTGTTCGTCTGTCTGACCAACGACGTCGTGGCGGAGGTGACCATTGCCGGTCTCGAAACTGACTTGCATGTCTTTTGTGAAAAGCCGCCGGGGCGCAATGTTGAAGAGATCCTGCGGGTCATTTTCCATGGGGGTCAGCATCCCGCGTCGAAGCTCATGTATGGCTTCAACCACCGCTACCATGAGTCCGTGCAGGATGCCCTCAAAATATTGCAGTCCGATGAACTTGGTGGCGTCATCAATATGCGTGCGATGTATGGGAAGGCAAAGCTCACGTTCAACCAACTGGACTGGCGCACCAAACGGGAAATTGCCGGGGGAGGAGTGCTGCTCGATCAGGGGATACACATGGTCGACCTCATGCGCCTGTTCGCGGGCGACTTTACCGAGGTCCACAGTTTCGTTTCCAACAGCCACTGGGGCTACGCCGTGGAAGATAATGCCTACGCGATCATGCGGACGGCTGATGGCGTTGTTGGATGCTCCATTCTTCAGCTACACAGTGGCGACACCGCTTTCATCTCGACATCAACCTGGAGCGAGGTAGTCTCATCCTGGCTGGGATCCTCTCGGGCACCAAGAGCTATGGCGCCGAGGCGCTGACGAGTCAAGCCCATTCTTAGTTGAAACTCTCCACGGCTCACGATTGGTCACGCAACCTTCTTCTTCGATCTCGTCGACGTCTTCGCCTCAATCTTCAGCTCCCGCCTGAGGGCTTCGCGGAGCTTTGGAAGATGACGGTAGCCGATCACCTTCCTCAAGCGTGGTTCGATGTCGATGAGCGCCGTCGCCAACCAGCGCTGCCGCTGGCTCGAGTTCTTCCAATGATCGACCTTCGCGCACCTTTCCTCGACGAGGGCATTGACCGATTCCAAGCAATTCGTCGTCTTGAACGAACGGCCCAGGACCCCGTACACGCCGAGTCGATGCAACGTGAGGGTCTCCTCCAAGCCTTCCTCAAGGCTCGCAGCGGCCGATTGGTTTCGCTCCTCGAGCTCTCCATGGAGCTGTTCGAGGGCCGCCCGGGCTTCGTTGTACTCCGGGCGCTGGTACGCACGCTGAAGCCGCTTGCGCCACGCGGCTTGCTCGGTCTTCGACAGGTAGCTCACCACGTTCTCGCGTTTGTGCCATTGGCAGCGTTGGACCAGGGCTCGATTACCGAATGCCCGCTTGACTGCCGCGCGCAGACCTTTGCCGCCGTCGACGATCACCAGCACGCCTTCAGAGATGTCCAGGCCTCGCTCCATCAATGAACGGAGAAACGGAGTCAGTACCTGCTCGTTCTCCGTACTCGTCTCCACGAAGCCTAAGAAGCGTTTGTCGCCCGTAATTGTGATGCCCAGGGCCACAACCATCGTGGCGTCGGCAAACATTTTCCCGTCCAGGAAGATCGCCACCACGTCCTCGGCCGACAGATCCCGCTCCTGCATCTGCCGAAGTTTCGCGGCACTCGCCTGGACGAATCCTCGAGACACCGTCGAGCTCGACAATCCGATGGCTCCTGGAATCGCTTCCGCGGCCGACTCGTAGTTCCGGCAGGAGATCCCATAAAGCACACGTCTGAGAAGCAGTTCGTTCACCGCGCCATCCGGACTGAGTTCCTCGTAGCTCCGAAGCGGAATCTCCCCGCCCGCCACGCTGCGAACTCGAGGCACCCGAACCGGCACCCGCTGGCCCCCGAGCCCCACGGTCCCCGGATTGCTCCCGTGTCGCCGGCCCCTCAACGTCGCCTCCTTTCGCGCGTATCGCTCACCCGCCAACGCCTTCACTTCCTCGTCGAGCAACTCCTCTACGTGCATCAACCCCAGTGGGATCAATGCCCGGATCATCTCCACCTTCGAGTCCAATTCCAGTCCCGAGTACTCCTCCCGGCTCATGACCTCGACCTCACCCAGTACTCGCCTCTTCTTGCGTTTTTTCACCGAACGTAACAGACTCCTCATCTCGGCTCCTTTCTCTTACAGGCTTGATGTTGTTTCTTCCAATACCATCAAACCATAGGGTTTGGAGCCGTTTCAATTTCCAACTAAGATTGGCACACTTTCGTCGATATCCGCTCCAAACACATCCTCAACAGCCCCGACGTAAGGCGCGAAACCGTCCGTGGTAAGTTGCGTTCTATTCGCCAGCCGTCCGCAGAGGTCTGTCATCAGAGCGAGCGCGTTTAGCCCGGATCGCTTACCGACGATATAAGAAATAACGAGCTTGGATTTCGGGTCGAGAGCAACCCATATGTACTGATCGCCGATGGCGCGATCATCTTGGCCCCTCCGCACTTTCTTCCGTTTGAAGTGGACAAACGACCAGATTTCGTCAGCCTGGACCTGATCGACCGTGACGTTGCGGATCTTCTCGTCAAGGATGCGCTCACAGCGTTCTCCGGCCAGCGCAAGCACTCGGAGTACGGTTTCCTTGTGAACGCCAGTCAGACGCGAAGTGGCGTTGACCCCGACGCCTTCCACAAGCATGTTGAGAATCTGAACGGCCTTCTCTTCGGAAATTCGCATGTCACCGAGCGGCCCTTCGGCCTTGAACGTCTTGCCGCATGACAGGCAGCGGTAACGCTGGACGTGGCCGTTGGCAGTTTTGAATTTGCCAGATTTCTTCGCGTGGGCTTTGCAGTAGCAGCATGTCATTGTGGGCCTTGCCTTTTGATGGCGATAGGCTCACAATACAGCTGACTTGGCTAGCCTGTGAGCAATCGCGGGTTAGTTGAAAAACCCCGTTCGGTGTCCCACCACTGGACGGGGTTTGTGTTTCCATGCGTCCATTAAACTACAAGCCTTGTTGTTATGTCAAGGAAAATCGGTTATTTTAAGGCGAACTTTTCCTTTGCGGTTCCTGTCCTGTATCGACTATAATTAAGGATAGGGCTAGCGGGATTTCGGTACCCGCATCTCCGGTTTTAAAGACCGGCGTCTTGTGCGCAATTGGACTATGGCCCCATACGGACGGGGATCAAGGTTGAGTCTTGATCCCCGTTTCTCTTTTTATTGGTGGTCCACGTATTCGTGCTTATAACCTTTTCATTTTTCAATCCAGACGTAGCGTCCATCCTGTCTTCTTTGGACGTGCGCTCCGAAACGTCTCAATGCAGAGCTAACCGCAGATGCACCCACTGCAGGACGGCTGAACGAATATCCTTCACCTTGAACGAGGTTCAGAATGTTCTTGGGCCTCAGTCCGCCGCTCTCTGTATGCAATTTCACAATCTCACCAATCCTAGCCTTCAATCCGGTATTCGGACCCCGGTTTGGCTTGGACGGCATTGATTGCTGATCCGTATCTGCTGTGCCAACGCTGCGTCCGCTTGATCCATTGTCGCGTCTAAGCATCTCCTCGACGCGCTTTAGTGCCTCAAGGTCCTTCTCTGCTTCTTGGCGTAGTCGGACGATGTCGAGTTGATTCACTATGCCCTCCACCCAAAAGAGTAGCATAGTTCACTCATATTTGTATCCATTTTTGCGTATGGCTATTTTAGCCCAACCTTGACGCAAGGATGAGTAGTATCTAGCTGGAATCCTTGCTTGGCCTGCCGCCTGCCTTCGTCTTTCGCTTCGCTTGAAGCTGGCGGTAGTATTCCGGACCACGCTTGGCTGTTTTCTTGCCGCCGATCCTGCCGGACTCGGCGACGATGAGTTTCTTTGGGATGTTTTTTTCGCAGTGTGGGCATTGCATGAACGGAAGGATACTACAAGGCTTGCTGGCTGTCTACCAGCAGGCAACAATCTAGCAGACCACTACCGTCGGCGGCGACAGGTGACGCGCTGAACGCGCCGCCCGGGCCTATTCGCCTGCGATACCCGCTCTCGCCGGTCTGGGCGTCGTGTGCGCTCAAAACGCCGTTCGTGTTGAGTGTGTACAACAGGCCCTGGTAGACGATCGGCGTCGGGATGTAGGTGCCGTAGCGGTTATAGCTCCACGCGATCGCGTCGCTCGCACTCGAGCCACGTTTGAGAGAAAGGTCGCCGGCGAATCCCGGCCGGATCGCGTAGACAGGCCGAACCGGAGAATAGCCGCCCGTCACGTAAACCAAGTCCGGACCGGCAACCGGGGTTCCAATGGAGATTTCTGAGTTCGGTCCAAGGTCCAGCGCAACTCACCTGTTGTGGGGTCGTAACCGCGAATCGTCGTGCCGTTGGTGACCAATTCGTCGCCGCGCCGCCCGGTCGCGATCGTGGGCGTTCCCCAGGTCGGAATCTCATCGTCCCGGCTCGTGCGCCACAACTCGGTGCCGCCGTCCAGACCGTAGGCGGCAACGAAGGAGTCCGTCTGACGGTCGACCTGCAGGATGACCGAACGCCCGTAGATGATCGGCGAGCTGCTGTGGCCCCACTGGACAGTCGCATCGTAGAACCACCCGCTGTCAAGCAACCCCAGGTCTTTCTGCCACAATAGGTTGCCGTCCATGTCGTAGCACGCCAGCACACCGGCGGTGCCGAACAGCACAACGACATGGCGGCCGTCCGTAACCGGCGTGGAACTGGCCTGGCTACCCTTTTGATGACGCTTGGTTCTGGGCGCACCCCGAAAGACTTCCCGTTCCCACACGGTCTCCCCGCTTTCCAGGTCGAGCGCATAGAGCTTCCAGACGTGTTCGGAAAGGTCGTCGACCGGGGCAACGGAACCATAGTCGCCGGTCCTGAACGTCATGTTGCCTGCGCCGCTGATCGCCGTCGACACGAACACGCGGTTCCCCCAAACCACTGGGCTGGAGTTTGCAATCCTCGGTATCGGAGTCTTCCACCGAACGTTTCGGCCGCTAGCTAAATCCCATTCGACGACGGCGCCCTGTCCGTCGCCCACCCCGGACGCGCCGGCACCGCGAAAGGAAGGCCAGGGCCTGGTGGCGTCTCTGGGGGCGACCGCGCGATCACTCGAAGAGAGGGCCGGTGCGGATGATTCAGGATCGCTATCTGTGATCCTCAGAAAATCAAGCGTCGCATCCGCGTCCTTCCCGCCGGGCCGAGTAACAAACAGACGTTCGACGGCGCCCCCCTCACGTTCAAAGCGGAAGTCTGTCCCGGGCATCTGCGGGGCGATGAAGGTCGTGGCCGACGTCGCAAATAACACCCGCGCCCGGGATCCCTGCCCCGTAACCCGTTGGTCTCCAACCAGACCGATGACGGTCGTCTGGGATTGCCCCGTGCTCTCGTGGAGGTAACGGCCGACGAGTCCTTCCAGTTCGGAAGTCGGCAGCGTCACAAAGGGATTCTCGGCCTGCGGGCGTACAGCGCGCAGGATGGCAACCGCCTCGCGCTTGTCGGTGGCAACTGCAAACGCATGATTCGCCGCGATCGCGCTGTCTGAGATGTCGTCCCGGGTCACAAGCGACCGGAGCAGCTCCAGATCGTCGCTTTCGACCGCTACCGGCAGGAGGTTCGCTGCACCCGGGGCTCCCTCCTCGAGCAGGTAGCGGACCAGGTCCATCTGCCTGCTCCCCGTCAAGGCTCCCAGGGCCGTCGTGCGGTAGAACGTGTCCTGAACCGAGAGATCCGCCCCACTCTCGACCAGGAGCCTGATCATGTCGGAATTCACGTGGCGAGCGGCGAACAGCAGCGCCGTAGCTTCGTAGCGCGTCTACATTGGCTCCCGCCACGAGAGCGCGGACCACACCCGCCATGTCGTTACGCTGTGCGGCGTCCAGGAGGGACTGGTCCGCGGACGTTGGGGTTCCGGGTTGTTGAGTTCCGGCCAGGACGAATGCAAGGACAAGCGATCGAATCATAAGAGGCACCTATTGCCCGATCGCGAACAACACACTGTCGGAACGGATGAAGAGACGCCCGCCCGAGATCGCCGGGGACGCCAACTGGCGTACATCCAGATCGTTGCGCGCGATCACACGCGGCTGACGGCCCGCGGCCAGGACGATCGTTTCCCCGCCCTCGCTCAAGAGATAGATCTTGCCGTCGGCGGCCACTGGCGAAGCGCTGAAAACGCCGCCCAGCCGCTCCTGCCAGACACGCTCCCCGGTCCCGGCGTCCGTCACGGTCAAGATCCCGACGTCGCCGATCATGTAGACGAGGCCGTCATCGTATACAAGCGAGGAGATGTAGGGCGCTCCGGTCCCGACTCTCCACATCACATGGCTGTCGGTGACGTCACCGCGCCCGCCTGGCCGGAGCGCCATGAACGGCCCGCTCCGGTAACCGCGGCTCGCGTAGATCACCCCGTCATGTACGACCGGCATCGGTATCGGAAACCGGTTGTCTTCGGCGACACGCCAGAGCAATCCTCCGGTCGCGGGGTCATGGCCGCTGATGCCCTCGCTCGAGTTGACGATGATCTCTGCCGATTCCCCCGTCTCGACGACGAGCGGTGTGCTGTAGGAGATGACGCCCCTCCCGCGATCGACTTTCCACCGGACCTCCCCGGTAACGGCATCCAGCCCGAGCAGATACGACGCCCGCTCGTGATAGCAAAGAAGGATCAGCGTGTCGCCGTAGACGACGGGCGAGCTGCCGTGTCCCCAGTTGATGGTGAACGGCGCGTACTCCTCACCCAGGTGACGTTCCCAAACCAGTTCGCCGCCGGTGTCGAGCGCGATGAGCTGACCGGTTCCGAACCAGGCATAAACCCGTTCACCATCGGTAACCGGACTGGAGGAGGCCAGGTTGTGCTTCTCGTGAAAAGACTGCAGCGCCCCCTCGGCCACGAGCTCATACTCCCAGACCTGTCGGCCGGTGTCGCGGTCGATCGCCGTGACGAGGAAGGACAGCCGTCCGGTGGAATCTGAAGCCCCGAGTGGCAGCTCTCCGGCATCGCCAGGACTTCCGCTCTGGACGAGCCTCGGACCGCGTTGTCGGGGCCCCCTCCCGAGCTGGGATGTGACGAAGACGCGATCTCCAAGAACAATGGGGGACGAAACGCCGGCTCCACGCAATTCCGCCCTCCAGGCGATGTTCTCCGTATCGGTCCACGTGGTCGGCAGATTCGTCTCGGCAGAAACACCGTTCGCCGCAGGGCCCCGCCAGTGGGGCCAGTCTTCGGCGGCGCCCGTCGAAACGCCGATGGAAAGCGCCAGAGTTAAATGACCCCCGGCTCTGCCGGGGGTCATTGGGGGACGAAACGCCGGCTAACTCTGGTGACCGCGATCCCGTTTTTTTTGGCAGGGCTCTTCGTCTCGTACCTTCTCATGGCATACCGGGAGGAGATTCCGCGGCTTTACGCCTTCGACCTGCTGGGAGCGGCAACAGGCTGCATCTCGGCCGTGCTGTTCCTGGGCCTGATCGGCGCAATGGGCACGCCGTTTGTGGCCGCCGCCCTGCTCGGACTGGCGGGGTTGCTCATACCGCTGGAGGCTCCCTCACGGTCTAAGACGGCTCTCGCGGCCGCGCTGTTTGCTGTAGTGACCGTGGGTTGGTCCACCGACCTGCTCCGCCTGGAGTTCATCAAGGGTCAGGACGAAACCACCGGAACGGTGGAGTTCGAACGCTGGAACGCATTCTCTCGCATCGCCGTCACAGACATCGGCGGCAGCAAGTTCATCCAGATCGATGCGGACGCGTCGACGGAAATCCTGCCCTCGTCCCTGGTGGCGACAGGCGGAGGAACGCTACTGGACAGCCCAACAGGCCTGGTCTACCGGTTGCGCAGCGGGGCCAACGTCCTGATCATCGGACCTGGAGGTGGACGTGACGTCGTAGCGGCCATGGCCGCCGAGAGCAGAATCACGGCGATGGAAATCAATCCGACCATCACGGGAGAAGTGATGACCGAGCGGTACCTCGATTATTCCGGAGCGATTTACCACGATCCCTCAGTAGAGCTGGTTACGGCGGACGCACGCAGTTACCTCGAGCGGAGCGACGAGGTCTTCGACGTGATCCAGGCAAACGCCGTCGATACCTGGGCGGCGGCTTCCGGTGGCGGGTTCACTCTGAGCGAAACCTACCTGTACACAGTCGAGGCGTTCGACAACTACTTCCGTCATCTAAGCGAGGACGGCATTCTGCAGGTTGGACGCTGGTCATTCAGCCAGCCGCAGCAGTTGGCCAGGATCGTGTCCGTGGCGGTGGAGTCGCTGGAGGGAATGGCCTCCTCCGACCTGTCCGAACAGTTCTTCATCATCAGCGATCCATCTTATGAACAGGGTGGCGGCATCCCGGGAGTCGTTTTCATCCGGAAGACTCCGTTCGTTGAGGCAGAACTCCAACTGCTCCGACGGTCAGCCGGGGAGCAGGGTTTCGAAATTTTGTACGACCCCGATGCCGCCGGGGACAACGTGTACTCGAAACTGATCCTGACCACCGACAGGGAGCGATTCTTCGATGAGTACCCGCTCAACATCCGGCCGACGACCGATGACAAGCCGTTCTTCTTCCTGACGCTGAAGTGGCGCGATGTGCTTTCGGTATGGGACACGCCCGAGGAGAGCCGCAAGAAAAACTCCGGGTTGTTTCTGCTCGTCGTCGTCTTCGCCGTGATGTTGGTCGCGACCGCGATCTGCTTCATCCTGCCGCTGGTCCTCACAGGACGTTGCCGTATCCGCGCCGCGCCGGGAGCGTTCTTCCTGAACATCGGGCTGGCGTTCATGATGGTCGAAGCTGTCCTTATCCAGCGCAGCAGTCTGTTCCTGGGGCATCCGAGCATTTCCTTCCTCACGGTTCTTTGCGCCCTGCTTCTGGGCGCGGGTCTGGGGAGCTGGCTCACCAGTCGTACGGCCACCGAGGCGGCCATGACGGATCTCAGGCGTTCTCTGAGACGCGCGGTGACGACTATTCTGGTGATTTCCGTGGCCCTGCCTGGGTGGGAACTGGCGGGATTTCAGTGGGCGATCGGCTATCGGGTCGTCTGGCTGGGGCTCCCGATTTTTCTTTCGGGACTTGTCCTTGGCAGGATGTTTCCCCTTGGTCTCCGGTTGTGCGACGAGGCCGAAATCGCCTGGGCCTGGGCCCTGAACGGATCGGCGTCGGTCCTGGGATCGATCGCGGCAATCCTGATCGCGATGGTGGCGGGGTTCTCGTGGGTCCTGTGGATTGCAGCGGGCCTGTACGCCGGCGCCGCTCTGGCCTCACGGCGGTGGGTTATGGCCGGGGGCTAAGACGTCGGACCCACACACGTCCGCGGTGGACGCGTGCGGGACACGATTGCTGGATGAACTCTCGCTACCGGAGGTGTTCGTTGAAGAACGCGATTGTGCGCTCCCACGCGAGCGTCGCCGCCGCTTCTTCATAGCGGGGCGTCGTGTCGTTGTGGAAGCCGTGCTGCGTATCCGGGTACATGTGCATCTCGTAGTTCTTGCCGTTCGCCTTCAACGCTTCTTCATAGGCAGGCCATCCCGCGTTGATCCGCTGGTCGTTGCTCGCATACTGGACAAGCAACGGCGCGTTGATCTTCGGGACATCCGCAGCGTCGGGCTGCGATCCGTAGAACGGGACACCGGCACTCAGGTTTGGCAGTCGAACGGCAAGGGTGTTCACGATACCGCCGCCGTAACAGAAGCCTACGGCTCCGATCCGACCCGTGCAATCGGGATGCGACATGAGGAAGTTCGCCGCAGCAACAAAGTCTTCGGTCATCTCCGGGCCGGAGAGCTCGCGCTGCATGGTGCGGCCGTCGTCGTCGTTTCCGGGATATCCCCCCGCCGGGGTCAGGGCGTCCGGGCCGAAGGCGATGAAGCCGGCCACGGCGGTGCGCCTGGTGACGTCCTCGATGTGTGGATTCAGGCCCCGATTCTCGTGAATCACGAGGATTCCCGGTAGTCTCCCGCTCGCATTCGCCGGACGCGCAAGCAGACCGCGCATCGTCCCGTGGCCGTCGGGCGACTCGTACTCGACAAACTCCGCCTGGATTCTCGAATCGCCCTCGCGGATCTGCTGGGCTTCGGCATAGTTCGGACTGAGGCTCGCGACCAGGGCTGCCGTGGTTATGCCGCCGACTGCGAACTTCTTGGCGCCTTCAAAAAACTCACGACGTGTGATTCCCCCGTGAACATACCGGTCGAAAAGATCCAGTAGTTCCTGATCGAAATCGCTCGCTTTCTTGCGTTCCATACGTACTCCTCGGATAGAGATTCTCACCCAAATTTGCAGGGAAGGCGGAAGGATACCACGATATCCGAGGACCGAGAGGCATCGCACGGCTGTAGGTGCGCTCTGTGGGTGCACGATAATTGTGCGGTCGCAGACCGCACCTACAGTTAATTGCTATAGTGACCGCACCAACATCCCGCGAGGCACAAATTAATGATGCGACGATCCATACTTCTACTGTTCTTGTTCCTGATCCCGGCAGTAGCAATCGCCCAGGACCGGCCCAACATCCTGCTGACCAACGACGACGGAATCGATTCGATCGGAATCCGCACGATGGCGAAGACGTTGAGCGAGATCGGTACCGTGACGGTCGTCGCGCCTGCCGGTAACGAGAGCGGGATAGGCCACGCGGCGACCACGAACCCGCGAGTCGAGATCTTCGTCACGACGGAAACCGACGATGCCGGCATCACATGGCACTCGATTACCGCTCACCCCTCAGACTGCGTCCGCCTGGGAATCCGTCAGTTGATGGACACCCCGCCGGACATCGTCGTCTCAGGGCCCAACAGCGGGGCCAACCTGGGCTTCTCGACCTGGCTATCGGGAACGCTGGGAGCAGCTCGGGAAGGGGCAATGCACGGGATTCCCTCCATCGCCGTGTCGATGGTCGACGGCCCTCGAGTCGAGCATTACCTGAACGCCTCCCGGTTCACGGCCCGACTCATCGTCGAATACCTGGAAACCCCGCTCCCGGAGGGGAGCTATCTCACGGTGAACTACCCGGCGCTGCCGGCTGAAGAAATCCGTGGCACCAGAATCGTTCCTCTGGCCGAGCGGTTTCCGTTCGTATGGAATTACGTCCAGGAGCGGACACGGGATGGGGGCCTCGTCTTCCGGCAGCGGATCATCGCCAGCACGGAAACCGACCGCGCGGGTGACTGGGGCGCCACAACCGACGGGTACATCTCGGTGACGCCGATTCAGCTCGATCAGACCGATCACGATCTGATTCCGACGCTCGGGGGCTGGAGAGTGATGCAGGATGAGTGAAGGGGATGCTCAGCGTCCCGAGCCGATCCCGTCGAGGGGCACGGACCAGCGGCGCAAACCCAGTAAGACCAACCACATCAGCCCACCCATCAGGACGATCAGCATCGCCCATCGCATCGCGCCGGCAAGGAACGCGGCATTCAGTTCGGGCGCCGGGAACTGACGGAGCGTTTCAACGCGTTCCATCATCCAGTGCCACGCCGTATGGCCGATCAGCACCGAAAGAATGATCGTGCCGATGCGTTCGGCGACGACGTAACGAAACAGGAACGCCAGTACGGGCAGCAACACGACCAGCGCGGCTAGCTGGCCAATCTCGACGCCGACATTGAACGCCAGCAGCGACGTAATCAGGTGCGACCCCGCGAACTGAAGGGTCTCGTGCAGCAGGAACGAGAAGCCGAAGCCATGAATCAGCCCGAACCCGAACGTGATCATCCATCGACGTTCGATGCTGACACCCACGATGTTCTCGAGCGCCATGTAGATGATGGACATCGCGATCAGCGATTCGACCAGGGGGGGGAACCAGAGGGCGTCCGGGGCATAGCTCAGGGCGGAAGCGATCAACGTGATCGAGTGGGCCACTGTAAACGACGTGATTACCAACAGTAGCGGCCGGAATCGACGGAAGGGAATGACCAGGCACATCAGGAACAGAAGATGGTCGATCCCGTCGAGGATGTGGAAGAACCCCAGCGCGACAAAGCGCAAAAACGCCTGATGCCATCGGGGATCAAGGCGAACCAGGCCGGGATTGCCGCCGAGTTCGAACACGCGATCCGCACCGTCCGGCAGTAAGAACCGAAGCACGATCAGGACCTGAAGCCCGAGGCGCTCGAAGGCAGGTTGGATCGCAAATTCGGACTGGTCCGATTGGATCCGGTATTCGAACATCACGTCCAGCAGCGCCTGCTGCCACGGTATCTCCGTGCCGTCAGGCAACCTTGGACCGGCGAGGTTTGACACGGCATCGGCGTAGGAACCGAACGAAGAGTCCGAAGGGAGCGACGCCCGGACCGCGACTATGGTCGGCCGAGCGAGCAAGGTGTCGCCTTCGATGAGGTCCAGGTTGTCGGAGATCCAGATCGTCGCCCCGTTCCGAAGGGCCTCGTCGGCGGCGGAAATGTCGAGGAACCCCGATCCATAGGTGGGGAACTCGATGTCCTGCAAGGCTTCCAGCGGGACGCGCACGAGCACATGCATCCGCTGGCCCTCAGGCTTGACGATAAGCCGAATCGTGACGTCGGCGGCCACTTGGTGAGCCTGGGTCGGTCCTGGCAGCAGCGCCAGCAGTGTCATCACGAGAACGGTCGCGCCTACTGCGATGGCAGAGATGCCGAGTCTGGGTGTTGGTCCGGACACGAGGCTAAGGGTAGTGTGAGCGGGGAAGGCTGACAAGGCAGAATCAACGGGTTACACCGCAAATTTAGGTGCTTGCGGGCGGGCTCGACATGTATACTGACGCACTCTGCACCAAAAACCTTCAATTCGCCAGGGGAGGAATCGCACCCATGATGCGGAAACGTAATCTTTTCATCGGCGCGGGGTTCGTCGCGCTAATCATCGCTCTCGGAATCGGCTCGACGGTACTCGAGAGGAGCGTCGCGGCCCAGGGGAACGGGCTCGAGGCTCCGATGTTTGAAGTCGATCCCTTCTGGCCGAAACCTTTGCCGAACCATTGGATTCTGGGCTCGACGATCGGGATCTCGATCGACTCTCGGGATCATGTATGGATCATCCACAGGCAGACCACATTTGCCGCAAGGACGGAGATCGGTGCAGCCCAGGACCCGCCCCTCAGCGAGTGCTGCATCCCAGCGCCCAATATCCTTGAGTTCGACCCGGAAGGCAACCTGGTGAGCTACTTCGGCGGTCCCGGCGACGGCTACGAATGGCCGACGTCGAACCACGGGATCTGGGTGGACCACAAGGACAACATCTGGATCGGTGGTAACGGGGGAACCGACGCGCATATCCTGAAATTCACACGCGCCGGCGAGTTTCTGATGCAGATTGGGAAGGCCAGCGCACGCGTCAGCGGTACCCGAACCAACAATGCCGGCGACGAGGTGCCGGTCATGACCCGAGACTCCAACGACATGGAGAGTTTCGGACGCGTGGCGCAAGTCACCGTCGATCCGGAGACCAACGAAGCCTATGTCTCGGACGGCTATTACAACAAGCGCATCGTGGTGCTCGACGCGGACACGGGAGAGTTCAAGCGCTATTGGGGCGCCTACGGCAACAAGCCCGATGACAGCGTGAACCTCGGCCGCTACAGCCCGGATGCGCCTCCGGCCCAGCAGTTCCGCGGCCCGGTGCACTGTGCCAAGGTCGCCAACGACGGCCTGGTCTACGTCTGCGACCGTGGGGCCGACCGACTCCAGGTTTTCCAGCGGGACGGCACGTTCGTTACCGAAGCCATCATCGCCCCGCAAACCCTCAACCAGGGTTCGACCTGGGACATCGCCTTCTCCAAGGACGCCGACCAGAAGTACATCTACCTGGCCGACGGCCAGAACATGAAGGTTTACATCCTTCTAAGGGAGACGATGGAAGTCCTGACGAGTTTCGGGGACGGCGGGAGACAGCCGGGCCAGTTCTTCGCCGTTCACAGCATCGAGACTGATTCCCAGGGCAATATCTACACGACGGAGACGTACGAAGGGAAGCGGGTCCAGAAGTTCATCTACAAGGGCATCGGTCCGGTGACGGAGAGCAACCAGGGCGTTCTTTGGCCAACGGGGGGCTAGCAATTTCAAAGTTTTCTATCTGAGAGTCGAAATAGGAAGTCGTTCCTTCGAAATTCGAGATTTGTGATTGCGGAGGGCCGTACTTCTGAAGAATCGCAAATCACCGCTTTACGATCTCGAACCTTCAATTGATGGGGAGCCTGGCGGTCCGCCCGGGCCGCCGCTCCCGATCTGTGATTCCATTGACATAGCGCCCGGCAAACAGCTAGAGTCGTTGTATGTGTGATCGTCAGCCCTCTGGGTGGCGGTCACGAATTCCTGTTTTGGAGCCTCTTGCCTCTGTCCGGAAAAGTAGCTCGGTTTCTGTTCTGATCTGCCCTTCCCTGCAAAGACCTCGAAGTTCCCGACAGACAACTTTTGAAGGAAATTTGATGACGAAAAAACTCTACGTTGGAAATTTGTCGTTTCAGACGACAGAAGATGATCTCAGCAATTTGTTCGAACAGGCGGGGTCAGTCGAGTCGGTTCGAATCATTACAGACCGGGACACCGGACGATCCCGAGGATTCGGTTTCGTCGAGATGGGTGACGAAGACGCCGAAAAGGCGATCAACCAGTACAACGGCACCGATCTGGACGGGCGAGCCCTGACGGTTAACGAGGCTCGACCGCAGACCAACCGTGGCGGCGGCGGCGGTGGTGGCGGCGGCGGACGCGGCGGCGGCGGCGGCGGCTATAACCGTTACTAAACGCTATCTGGAAGGACACGCCAGCTTTGGCTGCCGTGTCCTTCCAACACCCTTTCCCGAACGCCGATCGAGGGTTGCTTTCGCGGCCCCCCACGTCGTAAACTCCCTTTGCCTTCCGAAGCGGTTCGCCGCGCTTTGTCTGCGGTCGAAAACCCAGGTGTGCGCGCGGCTGTTGACCGACCTTCGGCAGGAGGTATCCCCTTGAATATCCTGCTGTACAGTCCGGACAACGGCGTTACCCGCAACTTCATGCCGCACTTGTGGATGTTCCTCATCAAGTCCCTGACTCCGCCCGAACATAAGGTCTTTCTCATCGACGGCAATGCGCAGCCGATGAGCGAGTCGGATCTGCAAGATTTCATCCGGACGAACCAGATCGAGCTGGTAGGTATCGGCGCGATGACCCGGATGGCGGCCCGCGCTTACCGGGCGGCCGACGCGATGCGGAGTGCTGGGGCCAAGGTCGTGTTCGGAGGACCCCACGTCACGGAAGTCCCGGACGAGCCGCTCGGATACACGGACGAGCCCAGGCACGCCGACGCCGTGGCCCTGGGAGAGGCGGACGCCACGTGGCCGCGGATCGTGGCCGATGCGGCGCGCGGAGAACTGCAGGAAAGATACGAACCCGTCGACGCATCCGGAAAGGAAGTCAAACCCGACCTCAGCGACTACCCCGTCATCCCCTGGGAAGATATAGACCTGGAACAGTTCAACCTGATCGCCCACTTGCCTAAACCGGCGCGGTACGTCCTGAACAAGCTGGGACTGACCTGGAAGAGCATGCACGTGGTCCCGCTCGAGTCCGGTAGGGGATGTCCGTACGGGTGCGATTTCTGTACCGTGACCGGCTTCTTCGGTGATTCGATCCGGTTCCGGACCGACGAGAGTGTCATCGACGAACTTCTTCGGCTCAAGGCGCGGGCTCGGCGCGACGTCGGCAAAATAGCTGTCTTCTTCATCGACGACAACTTTGCAATCAACGTCAAACGGACCAAGTCTCTGCTCCGTGAGATGATCGCCAAAGACGCGATCGTTCCCTGGGTTGGCCAGATTAGCGCCAACCTCCTCAAGGACGACGAACTGCTGGATCTGATCGAGGCAAGCGGCGGCAAGTGGATCTTCATCGGCATGGAGTCGATCGACACGAAGAACCTGGCCGGCGTGAACAAGAGCTTCAGCAAACCCAGCGACTACAAGGAGGTTCTTGATCGCCTTGCGAGCCGTGGGGTCTACGCCATCACGTCGTTCATCTTTGGAATGGACGGCGACAGTACCGGCGTGGCGGACCGCACCGTCTCCCAGATCGAGAGCTGGGCTCCTGGCCTGCCCGTCTACGGCCTGCTTACCCCCTACCCTGCGACGCCGCTCTACGATCGACTGGCCGAGGAAGGCCGCCTGACCCGCCCGCGGCATTGGCTGGATTTTCGCCCATTCCGCATGGCGTTCACGCCCAAGGGAATCTCGGTCGCTCAGGCCGAGAAAGAAGTGCGCCGGGCTTGGAAACGTTCGTACTCCGCCCGGGAAATAGCCGCTTCGCTGCGGAAGATCCGGCACAGGCCATTCTACGAGCGCGCAACGATGTTCTGCTCAAAGCTGGCGTTCAGGGAATCTACTTCCCGCAGATGAAGACCATGGACTGGGTCATGCTGGTCATTAGCAATTCCTGGACGATCTCTGGCCTGATCTGGGAAGGACTCATGCTTCAGTTCCGTCCCCGCCGCGAAGTGCGCGTAGCGGAAGCCACCTCCGGCCGCTCGACGGACCGGTAGCGGAGTCTCCTAACCGGACGGGTTGTCCGTCATCCTTTGCAACTTTGCCCGGCCCCCTAGCTCGCCATGAGCCTATGATGAAACTCGCCCTAAAGCTGTAGCGGCGGTCTATGACCGCCGACAAACATACGCCGGGATTCCGGCGCTCATAGAGCGCCGCTACAGAAGACCGACACGTCGCATCCAAACCCGACTTTCACAAGCGACTCCTATTCGCACTCCTGGCCCAAAGATACGAGCGCTCGGACATCAATTCGCAGGAGTGGAGGCTGGCGGATCAGGACACCTCGGGCCAGCATCCTTGTGCCCTCGTGGTCGAACGGCGAGAAATCGCGGCCGACATATCCGAGGTTTTCGAGGTCGAACGCGTATGGCCCGAATGGCTCCCGTGCCGCCGCAGAGGTATCTTGTTCGGTGGGAGCCGTCATCTCCCGGATACGGACGGGCTCGACCGCGGAGCTCAGTTGCCAGAGACCGGGTTCGAACTGCGTCAGGCATCCGACGATCTGTACGAACGAAAAACCGGGCAGGGGCCGAGGGCCGTCCCTGGCTTCAATGCGCACGCGCGGCAGGTCCGAGGTGTTCAACTCGCGGGTTCCGGCAGGGAAGCCGTTGACCTGCATCATATGGGCGATGATGTCCAGATACTCCCCAGCGGGCAGCGGTGTCACTCTCACGCCTGGTTCGTTGCGTGGAGGCATCCCTCTCCGCAGGTAGTCATACAGGCTCAGCAGTCGGTCTTCGCGCCACCGCTCCATGAACTCGGGCCCCGCGATCGAAAACCGCGGGGAGAAGTCTCCGAGGAGGCTGTTATCCTGGACTCCCATCAGGTCGGAGGCGTGGCACCGGCTGCAGCTCTGCTCGTAGGCGACGCGGCCGCGATCCGACTGGGCCCTCGAGTAGACGCCGCTCCAGACGGTGACTCGGCCGGACTGTGCCTTCACAAGGTTGGGCGTCAGCGCCATAACCAGCGCCAGAGCCGCGGTAGGCAGGATTGCAAATCGAGTGTCCATGCGATCTATATTATTATGGGTCAAACACGGTCATAACTATCAAATGGGCAAAACCAGCGGTGCGCTGCCTTGAAGCGTGGGTTTCGACTACCACCAGCTCACGCCCCCATTTGCCAGAGTCGTATCGATTCGATCGGGTACACCAGCATCAGGATGTTCAGCAGGAGACCATCCCGGATCCATAGAACCAGGACCACTTCGGTAGCGGCAAACAGCAGGACCGAGCGCCGAACGCCCAGGCGAACCGCCACAAGGAAACCGACGGCGCAGCAGACGACGTCCCCTAACGAATTTAGAATCGTATCGCCTTCGTAGCCGAGTGCCATCGTGCCCTCCCGGTAGCGGTCGATGATGAACCTCGAATTCTCGGCGATCTCCCAGATCGACTCGGTGACGACTGCGACCCCGAATTGGAACTCCCGTGCGATCCCTGGCAGGAATGCGATCACGATCCAGGATAATGCCAATCCGTGGAGCAGGTGGGTCAGGCTGTAGGGGTCGAATAGATGCTGGGAATTATGTGAACTCCAAATGTCTCCTGCCCACAGGTACACGTTGCCGCAGGAGCATATCCAAAGGCGGCCTTCCCACCGCAGGATGAGCGCGGTCAACAAGAGGACCACGGCGAGCCCAACGCCGACCAGAAGCCGCCGGTCGGTAAGAATTGAATGGTCGGTGGACATCGAGCCGGCCGCGTTACAGGTAGCGTTCTTTGATGACGTTCAGATGGTGATCGACATGACCGAAGAGGATGTGGAGCTTGGCCCGCACTGTAAACTCGCATTCGGAAGCCACGCCCCGCCGGTCGAATACCGCCGGTGAGAATTCGCGGAACAACGCCAGGTTTGCCTGTCTCAAGTGCGAAAACTCCGCGGTCAGGCGCGCCAGGTCGAGTTGTTCGGCGTCGACTCCTGCAATGAACTCTTCCTGGTCCATTCCCGGCAGCGGTCCCGGGTTCCCCCGGGCAAACCACAGCGTCCGCTCGGAGAAGATTCGTTCGACATCAACGACGTGCCGGACAACCTGATTCACGGTCCACTTTCCCGAGGCGTACCGATACGAGGGTTTATCGCCAGGCAACCCCTCCAGGAAACCGCAGACATCGCCCAGTTGCCGTCCCAACGCATCGAGTATGTTTCCGTCGGGTACTCGTTCGGTGTAGGTCGAATAATACGGCGCGTACTCGTCTGTGGTCGGTCGTCGATTCATATCTTCCTCTATCCGGCCTGGCGGAAATCGGGATGAAGAACTCCCCGTCGCTAACGCAACTGGTACCGTGAATAGTACAATACGCTTTCTCAATCTCAAGAACAGCGAGGAGGATCGCGATGAGACGGATTGCTTCGATGGCCACCATGATGGCACTTGTGGCCGCGGTTTCGGTCCCGGCCGGTGCGCAGGGACAGCCCCCGCGAGTCGATGTTCGGACCATGGAAAACCCGATCGATCTCTACGACAGCGTCTGGATCGAGGAACTGACGATGATCGAAGTTCGGGACCTGATCGCCGAAGGCAAGACCCGGGCGCTCATCCTGACGGGCGGTATCGAGCAGAACGGACCCTACCTGGCGACGGGTAAACACAACTACGTACTCCAGGCGATGGGCGAGTCGATCGCCCGTCAGATGGGTGAAACGCTCATCGCTCCCATCGTCACGCTCGAACCCGGCAACCCGGAACGGGAGGGCATCTCACCGGGTACGGTCTACCTCTCGAGGGAAACGTACAAAGCGGTCCTCAAGGACATGGCGACCAGCCTCAAGAACCAGGGCTTCACCGACGTCTTCATCATGGGCGACAGCGGCGGGAACCAGACGCCGATGCGCGAAGTCACCGAGGAACTGACCGCAGCATGGGCCGGTCAAACGGCCAGGGTCTACTTCATTCCGGAGTACTACAACTACGGCGACGTCCAGACCTTCATGGAGGAAGAGCTGGGGATCCATGAAGTGTCAGAGGGCTTGCACGACGACTACTACATCTCGTCCATCATGATGAACGCCGACCTGAACTCGGTCCGCACGAACGAACGGATCAAGGCGGGAAAGTTCACGATCAACGGTGTCAGCCTGGCGCCGGTCGACAAGACCCTGGCCAACGGCCGTCGGATCATCCAGTTCCGGACCGACGCAACCACGGCGGCCATGTGGAGGGCAATGTCCGAGGCCCGCTCCTCAAACCAGCAGTAGTCCGATGAGTGACCCGCTGGCGCGGGAGGACCATGCACCGCGTCGGCTTCGATCCCAGCGGTCCGCAAGAGATGCCCCGCCCATTCGAATCTCAGATCACTTTCCTTGCGACGCTGGATCTCGAGATGACCGCCGAGTTCTACGAACGGGCTCTCGGTCTGGCCGTGGCCCTCGACCAGGGCTCGTGCCGAATATACAGAACAGGAGGCGGTGGTCTCATCAGCGTTGTTGCATGGATCGGGGCGGAGATGGAATTCGCCCTTTCCCAAGCGGTAGCGTCAGGCGATACGTTCGAACACAGGCCGTCCGAGTGCGGTCATTGTGTTCAGGACTTTCTGGCCGACCTGGATCTCCGTGATTTGCCTGGAGAAGCTGCGGGATCTGAGTCTGGGGCCGATGACGCTCTTCCACCGGCCGATCTGCGTTTCTATCCGGCTGCGCTGGTTGTACCCTGTGGCCACTTGCCATGCCATGCGGCCGTTGCTGCGGATCTGGGCAATATGGCGATCCCGAACGGTTGGATCCCGCGCCGATTGCGGTCGGATCACTGCGTTCTTTGGCGGCGGTATAACCACATCCAGGGTCTCCCCATACCGATGTCTCAACATATCCCGTGTGGACGCTCCATCATAGGCGCCGTCCGCCAGGAAGCCCGTGACCGAGGCATCGAGTTGATCCAGGAGCCCGGGTAAGGCGGTGCTGTCTCCAACGTCATCGTGAGTCAGGTCGGCGCAAACAATCGCACCGCTATGGAGGTCCAGTCCGAGGTGGAGTTTGCGCCAGCGGCGGCGTATTCCCCTGGTTTTATGCTTCTGTGCGAGCCATTCCCCTTCGCCGAAGATCTTGAGGCCGGTACTGTCCACCACCAGATGGACAGGCACAGACCCGGCTTGCCTCATCGCCTGAGCGATGCTCAAGCCGTTTGCGCGACGCGACAGTGTGGAGTAATCCGGCACCCGTATATCCAGCCCCATGAGCGTGCCGATGGAACCCATCAGCCCCTGCGTTTCTCGCAACCCAAGCCGATACGCCGTGCGCAGCGTCAGGCATGTCTCGATCGCCAGATCCGAGTATCTCCGCTGGCCACCCCGTGACGTGCGGCGCGGCGCGCGCCACACACTTTGAGCCTCATCAGAGCCTCATCACTGACCCAAATCGTCAGATCACCCCGCTGGCGCAGGCTCTCGTTATATTCCGCCCAGTTGATCACCCGGTACTGTGCCTTATCAAACTTGTGCCGTCGCACTGCGTTGAACTTATGTGGCATCTAGGTTATCCCCTGTGTTGAAAAACACGATGATAAGGTATCCTTCGGGATGATCCATGCAACAAGGTCGTCAACAAGTGTGAGACACCTGCATTCGGAATTTAAGCTACCGTAGGCGACTCTGCGGGCGGGTTGATCCACACCTTGTCCGGCGGCCCAGCGATCTTTCTCGGTACATTGACGAAACGTTCTGGATGTTGCCGACGAGCGCGATCCAGAGCATGCTGGCGTCGTTCCAGAACCGGACCGGTCTGACCGTAATGGACCATCGCTGGGGTTAGCCAGTTCAGACCGGAATGGTAGTGGACGTTGTTGTACCAGTGGAAGAAGTCCCGGCAGAACGCCTTGGCGTCCTGGATCGAACCGAATCGTTCCGGGAAGTCAGGGCGGTATTTCAGGGTTTTGAACTGGGCTTCCGAGAACGGGTTGTCGTCGGACACATAGGGCCGAGAGTGGGATTGGGTCACACCCAGATCCGATAGCAGCAGCGCCACCGCTTTCGACTTCATCGACGAGCCGCGATCGGCGTGCAGAGTCAGCTGATCCTGCTCGATCCGATGCTTGTCACAGCTTTCACGAATCAGTTTCTTGGCCAGGCCGGAAGATTCGCAATCGGCCACCATCCAGCCCACCGCCTGGCGGCTGAAGATATCGAGAATCACGTACAAGTAGAAGTAGGTCCACTTCCGTGGTCCCTTCAGCTTCGTGATGTCCCAGGTCCACACTTCATTCGGGCCTGTCGCCAACAGTTCCGGCTTCTGGTAGACGGGATGACGCCGTTGGTTCCGCCGTTCGCGCACTTCTTGGTTCGCATCCAGAATCCGGTACATCGTGCGTACCGAGCACAAATAGCGGTCTGCATCCAGCAAGGCCGCACACACTTGGGCGGGCACCTGATCCACGAAGCGCCCGCTATGCAGCAGGTCGAGGACTTCCTGTCGATCGGCTCCGCTCAATGCCCGATGTGATCGTGGGCGTGCCCGCTCGGCTGCGGGCGCGGCGGCCCGCTGCCGACGCCGATAGAGCGACGCGCGGGAAACCCCGAAGGCCCGGCACGCCGGCGCCGTCCCCAATTCGGTGGAGAACTTTTCGGCCGCTTCCATCAGTTGTTCTCTTCCTGGTCCGGGTTCTTCAGAGGAATCCCCAATAGCGTGGAGACTTTTTTTTGGATCTCGATGACCGTTTCGGCTTGCTCCAGCTTCCTCTGGAGCCGTTGCGCCTCGCGTTCCAGTTCAGCGATGCGCTTGTCCCGGCCGTCCTTCGGCTGCGCTTTCCGTCCTCGCTTCGCCGAACCCATCCCGGCCAATTCCCCGGCATCGTGTTGCCGCCGCCAGGTGCGCAGGCTCGAGGAATACAATCCCTCCCGGCGTAGTAAGGCCCCCCACTCGCCCGGCTTCGTGCATCGGTCCGCCTCCCGCACGACCCGGCGCTTATATGCGGCGCTGAATCGCCTCCGTATCGCCTTATTGGTCACCTCCGGGTCCGGATTATCCCCATTCCGACCGGCCGCTTCACGCGCAACTCCAGTCGCCCTGCGGGCGCCTTCCGTTCCACGCGATTCTTCGTTCTCGTTCTCTGGTTTCATCACCAACACAGGCTCACTTCCTTCCCGCCCTGCTCACTAATTAACGGTTAGGCAGGTGTCTCACCTACATTGGCACAGAGGGTTTGTGGGAAAATCAACTTTGAAAAACAAACCACCGGCAAAGTTTCAGAATCCTTCTGTGACAGCCATTTACTTTTAGCCTAGTCCGAACAGTTCCCGGTTCTTCCGGCTTCGACAGGAAACCATCGAGATCTTGCAGGATGGTCTCTTTCGCTTCAGCGTCAGGTTGAATTTCTTCATCCTGCATTGCGACCCACCAGTTCCGCACGGCGTTTGTGGGAAAATCAACTTTGAAAAACAAACCACATTCAGTCTGCGCTCTTCCTCCCGGAGCTGTTTCTTGACGGCACGGAGTTTTTGCTTAAGCGCACCCTGCTCCTTCTTCTGCTGCTCGAGCAGCTTCTTTTCTTCCACCAAAAGTTCGGCCAGTTGCTTATCAGTATTCGGCATTTCTTCTCCTTGAGTGTGTTCCAGAACAGGCGCCCGGAATCATTATCCTCCAACCTTAATTCCCATAGGTAAACCCCCGGCTTAGCCGGGGCGACTCGCAGAGGTTTGACCGAGAGCGGCGGTAGATAGGAAAGTCCTGCTTGGAAGCGACGACTTCCAAAGAAGGAGGACTCAATGAAAGAGGCCCGAAGGCGATCGCACACGAAATGGGACTGCAAGTATCACATGGTGTTCATTCCGAAGTAGGCGGTATCCAGTGTGGCGGGATTCATCAAGGGGAAGAGTGCAATCTCGACTGCCCGGAACTTTCTGGGACTGAAACACCGTTTGACAGGGAAGAGTTTCTGAGCGCGAGGCTATTTCGTTTCCACGGTGGGGATGGACAAACAATTCGTGCGGGAATACATTTGGCGGCAGGAGCGGGAGGAGCAGCGTTTGGAGGAGCTGAACATGGCGTGGGGGCATCAGCTGCCTTCAGGCGGCTCTTGACCGGCCCCTTTGAGGGGCTCACAGAAATAAGCCCCCGGCTCTGCCGGGGGTCATTTAACTAGTGAGCAGGGCGGGAAGGAAGTGAGCCTGTGTTGGTGATGAAACCAGAGAACGAGAACGAAGAATCGCGTGGAACGGAAGGCGCCCGCAGGGCGACTGGAGTTGCGCGTGAAGCGGCCGGTCGGAATGGGGATAATCCGGACCCGGAGGTGACCAATAAGGCGATACGGAGGCGATTCAGCGCTGCATATAAGCGCCGGGTCGTGCGGGAGGCGGACCGATGCACGAAGCCGGGCGAGTGGGGGTGTAGACGATCACTTCAAAATGAACATATTTGAACAAGCGCCGGTTTGAAGGTCGTCATCATCGGCGAAGCAGAGCGGAGGCTTTGGTACGGTAGAGTGACGCGGAGAAAGGGAAAACCCCGATCGTATGAGCGATCGGGGTTTCGTTTATGGCGGCCCCGGTCAAAGGGCACAACCACAGCAAAAGCAAAGTCAGAGTGACACGACCGGCCGCCATTGTCCACTCCCGCGTGGGGTGGGATGGCCAGAGAAGTCGTGTTACGACAGTTGTTTTGCCGAGGGTCGGGTTGCGGGTTGATGTTTGTCATCTGCCGATCCTGTTATCGAGTCAAGCCCATTCTTAGTTGAAACTCTCCACGGCTCACGATTGGTCACGCAACCTTCTTCTTCGATCTCGTCGACGTCTTCGCCTCAATCTTCAGCTCCCGCCTGAGGGCTTCGCGGAGCTTTGGAAGATGACGGTAGCCGATCACCTTCCTCAAGCGTGGTTCGATGTCGATGAGCGCCGTCGCCAACCAGCGCTGCCGCTGGCTCGAGTTCTTCCAATGATCGACCTTCGCGCACCTTTCCTCGACGAGGGCATTGACCGATTCCAAGCAATTCGTCGTCTTGAACGAACGGCCCAGGACCCCGTACACGCCGAGTCGATGCAACGTGAGGGTCTCCTCCAAGCCTTCCTCAAGGCTCGCAGCGGCCGATTGGTTTCGCTCCTCGAGCTCTCCATGGAGCTGTTCGAGGGCCGCCCGGGCTTCGTTGTACTCCGGGCGCTGGTACGCACGCTGAAGCCGCTTGCGCCACGCGGCTTGCTCGGTCTTCGACAGGTAGCTCACCACGTTCTCGCGTTTGTGCCATTGGCAGCGTTGGACCAGGGCTCGATTACCGAATGCCCGCTTGACTGCCGCGCGCAGACCTTTGCCGCCGTCGACGATCACCAGCACGCCTTCAGAGATGTCCAGGCCTCGCTCCATCAATGAACGGAGAAACGGAGTCAGTACCTGCTCGTTCTCCGTACTCGTCTCCACGAAGCCTAAGAAGCGTTTGTCGCCCGTAATTGTGATGCCCAGGGCCACAACCATCGTGGCGTCGGCAAACATTTTCCCGTCCAGGAAGATCGCCACCACGTCCTCGGCCGACAGATCCCGCTCCTGCATCTGCCGAAGTTTCGCGGCACTCGCCTGGACGAATCCTCGAGACACCGTCGAGCTCGACAATCCGATGGCTCCTGGAATCGCTTCCGCGGCCGACTCGTAGTTCCGGCAGGAGATCCCATAAAGCACACGTCTGAGAAGCAGTTCGTTCACCGCGCCATCCGGACTGAGTTCCTCGTAGCTCCGAAGCGGAATCTCCCCGCCCGCCACGCTGCGAACTCGAGGCACCCGAACCGGTACCCGCTGGCCCCCGAGCCCCACGGTCCCCGGATTGCTCCCGTGTCGCCGGCCCCTCAACGTCGCCTCCTTTCGCGCGTATCGCTCACCCGCCAACGCCTTCACTTCCTCGTCGAGCAACTCCTCTACGTGCATCAACCCCAGTGGGATCAACGCCCGGATCATCTCCACCTTCGAGTCCAATTCCAGTCCCGAGTACTCCTCCCGGCTCATGACCTCGACCTCACCCAGTACTCGCCTCTTCTTGCGTTTTTTCACCGAACGTAACAGACTCCTCATCTCGGCTCCTTTCTCTTACAGGCTTGATGTTGTTTCTTCCAATACCATCAAACCATAGGGTTTGGAGCCGTTTCAATTTCCAACTAAGATTGGCACACTTTCCTGTTATCGGGGGCAGGTCTACTGCGGGGATGAGTGCCGGCGCCGGATGAGGCGCGAGCAGAGGCGGCGTGCCAACCGCCGTTATCAGGAGGATCCGGAGGTCCGGGCCGATCATTGCCGGCGTCAGCGGGCCTACCGGAAACGTCGCCGAGAGAGGCGCGTGACAGATCACACTTCCGCCGGTGCGTGTCGGTCTGGCAGCATCGGGACACCATTGCCTGAAACGGGAATGAGAACGTCATTGGCGGAGGCACCCCATGGTCGACCCCGGTTTCAACGGCTCCAATCAGCCATCCGACTCGTTTGCATCCTGTGTGGCCGGAGTGGGGTCTTTATCGATGCCTTCCCCGACTGGGTGTGAGGCGTGATTCCTCCCGAAACGGTCACGCGAATTCGACACCTCTTTTTTGGCGAGCACTGGAAGATAGGCACCATTGCCGCCGAGCTGGGCCTGCATCAGGAAACCGTCCGCGCGGCACTGGAGACGGATCGCTTCAACCGGGCCCAGATGATGCGTCCGACGAAAGCCGATCCCTATATGGACTTCATCCGGGCGACGCTCAAGCAGTACCCCCGGTTGCGGGCCACACGGATTCATCAGATGCTGTCGGATCGCGGTTACACCGGCAGCGTGGTCGTACTGCGGCGTCTGGTGGCGCGTCTGCGTCCCGAACCCCGTGAAGCCTTCCTGCGGTTAAGAAGCTTTCCCGGTCAGGAAGCCCAAGCCGACTGGGCGCACTTCGGGGAAGTCCGGGTGGGTCAGGCCCGCCGCCGGTTGTCCTGTTTCGTATTGACGCTGTCGCACTCGCGCGCCCTGTTTCTGGAGTTCTTCTTCGATCAAACTCTGGAGAACTTTCTCCGCGGTCATGTCGATGCGTTTGCCGACTGGGGAGGGGTGCCCAGAGTCGTGCTCTACGACAATCTTCGAAGCGCCGTGCTGGAGCGCAACGGCAATCAAATTCGCTTTCATCCGCGCCTGCTCGAACTCTCCGCCCACTATCACTGTCAACCGCGTCCGGTCGCGCCGACACGAGGAAATCAAAAAGGACGCGTCGAGAGAGCGATACGCTATGTGCGGGATTCGTTCTTTGCAGCCCGGCCATTCACGACCTTGGAAGAGTTCAATCGCAAGGCTCTGGTATGGCGTGATGAGGTGGCCCATCAGCGCCCCTGGCCCGGTGGTGACGACAGGACCGTGGCCGAAGCCTTCCAGGAGGAACAATCACTCCTGATGTCGTTACCGGTGCACCGGTTCGATACCGACCGGGTCCAGCCGGTCCGTTCCGGTAAAACCATCTATATCCGTTTCGATCTCAACGACTACTCGATTCCCCCGGACCGGATCGGCCAGACATTGACGTTGGTGGCCTCCCAGACGCGGGTGCGCCTTCTCGATGGCACGACCGAAGTGGCCGCCCACCACCGGTCTTTCGACCGCCACCAACTCATTGTCGATCCGGCACATCAGGACGCGCTGCTGGCGGAAAAACGGAAAGCCCTCGGGTCCACCGCCGGTAGTCGCTTGGCCGCGAGCGTGCCTGAAACCGAACCCCTGCTTCAGGCCGCCTTCGGTCGTGGCGAGTCCATTCAACGGCAGAGCCGTCTCCTGCTCGGACTGCTCGACGACTACGGGGCATCCGAGCTCCAAGCTGCCGTTGTCGAGGCGCTCGAACAGGACACTCCGCGCGCATCGTCGGTGGCCTTCATCCTCCAGAAACGCTGGCGGGCCCAGAAACGCCGGGCCACCGTCCGGGTCGCCCCATCCCGCCCGGATCTGGCCGACATCCACATTCAACCTCATTCCGCGGAGACCTACGATGACCTCCATAGCCACGACACCGAACCCGAACAGTAACGATCTGGCCGTCCAACTCCAGCACATCGGACTCCGCTCCATCGCCGATTCCCTGGATGACTTTCTGGCTCGCGCCATCAAGTCTCAATGGCCCCCTCCCATGCTGCTGGAGGAACTGGCCCGTATCGAAAGCCACGATCGCGCACAGCGCAGTCTGGAACGCCGTCTCCAGTGCTCCCGCATCGGCCGTTTCAAACCCATGGCCGACTTCGACTGGAACTGGCCTAAAAAGATCGACCGCGACACCATCGGGCGTGCCTTCACCCTCGACTTTATCCCCGAAGGCCGCAACCTCATCCTGATCGGCGCCAATGGACTGGGCAAGACCATGATCGCCAAGAATATCGCCCACGCCGCCGTCCTGGCCGGCTACTCCGTGCTGTTCCGCACTGCTTCGGAACTGCTCGACGACCTGCAGTGCGATTCACCTCACCGGCTCCGTCAGAAACTCAAAGCCTATGCCCGCCCCGCATTACTGTGCATTGATGAATGTGGATATCTGGCCTACGACAATCACGCTGCTGACCTGCTCTACGAAGTCGTCAACCGCCGTTATGAACAACGGTCGATTCTCCTCACCACCAATCGCGGCTTCACCGAATGGAACGAAGTCTTTCCCAACGCCACCTGTATCGCCACCCTACTGGACCGGCTCACCCATCATGCCGACGTCACGGTCCTTGAAGGACAAAGCTATCGCGTCCATGAAAGTGAGCAGGAGGCGAAACGCCGTCGGAAGAAAAAGAAATGACCCTCGACCTTGGAACCTACTCCAGCAGAGTGCTGGATCTCTACTCCCAGCTGCCTGACACACCCTTACTCCCCCGTCGCGCCGATCGTCAACTCGTCCTCCAACTCCATGCCCGTTCCGTTGACCCCGACATCATCGAATCCGCCCTCTTACTCGCCACGGCTCGCCGCCTCTGTCGGCCTTCGGACAGGCCACCACTCCCCCCTGTTCGCTCACTCGCCTACTATCTTCCCGTTCTCGACGAGTTGCTTCACCATCCCCTCCCTCACCGCTACACCCACTACCTTCGCTCCAAAGTCCTTCCCTAGAACTCACCCCAATCTCACCCGGTCGACGCCCGGTCGGCGCGTGTCTAGAAAACTTCACTTTCTCGCGATCGACAACAATAGATGGGCTTCGCGCGCTGGCGGTCATACCGGTTGTCTTGTTTCATGCGGAATTCAGTTTGTTTTCCGGCGGATATGTTGGCGTCGACGTTGTTTTCGTTATCAGTGGATACCTGATCACTTCCATCATACTTTCCGATCAAGAAGCCGGAAGATTCACCCTGATCGGATTCTACGAACGGCGCGCGAGGCGCATACTTCCTGCACTTCTTTTTGTGATTGTCTGTTGCCTGCCCTTTGCCTGGCTATGGATGGCACCCGCCGCATTGGCAAGTTTTGCAGCCAGCATTGTTGCCACGGCCACGTTCTCAAACAACATTGCTCTGATGTTTGCGACCGGCTACTTCTCACCGTGGGTAGAAGGAAAGCCGCTTCTACACACATGGTCCTTGGGAGTCGAGGAACAGTTCTACGTGGTATTTCCTCTGTTCGTCCTGCTTTGTCTCCGGCGTGGAAAGCGGCAGTTCGTGGCTATTACGACTGCGGTCGCGTTAGCAAGCCTGGCTCTTTCGGAGTTGGGGGCGCGATATTTCATCGAAATCAACTTTTACTCCAGTCTGGCGCGTGCATGGGAACTGCTGCTCGGATCACTCGTGGCGCTCTATCTTCGAGACAGAGAACCCGCAGACTCCCGTACCTCGGAGTTGCTTAGCTTTGCTGGCGTGTTTCTCATCGCCTATTCCATCATCGCTTTCGACGAGGCGACGCCTTTCCCGAGCGTCTATGCTCTCGCCCCGACTCTTGGCGCCGCGTCAATCATTCTCTTTGCGAAACCGAAAAGCCTGGCGACAAGGCTGCTTTCATGCAAGGTGTTCGTCGGTATCGGGCTCATCAGCTACAGTGCCTACCTCTGGCACCAGCCGCTTTTTGCCTTTGCGCGTGTGCGTCTTATCGACGAACCTGATGCCACTGTCATGGCAACACTATGTCTTGCAACCTTTGCTCTCGCTTACGTAAGTTGGCAGTTCGTCGAGCGCCCCTTTAGACGACGTTCCATGCTAACCCGCAATCAGCTTTTCGCAGCGGCCCTGGCAGTGACGATCGTCTTGACGACGGCAAGTGCGGTTGGTTATGTGAATGGTGGTTTTGTTGGGCGATTTACTGGTGAGGCTGCTGATGCTGCCGCGCTGATGGAGAAACGAACGAGCCGTGATGACGCCAGTGAATGTGTCCCCGTTGGGTCAGTTTCCCCTGAATTCTTCCCGGCGAGTGAGCGTTGCGCCTTCGGGGCCGTGCAATCTGGCAGCGTTGTCGTTGTCTTGGGTGATTCACACGCGGGCGTATTGCCACAATCCCTGGACTCTCGGTTGGAGGCTGCGGGTTTCCTGGGCATTCTGGAGTCAAACGCAGACTGTCATCCCATCCCCAACCTATACACGGGCGAACACTCCTTTCCTGACTACGTAGAGACCTGCTCTGCGTATCATCGGTCTGTTATCGCGCGAGTCACGGAGCTGCGCCCGGCCGCCATCGTCGTTGCCGTGCGATGGGCCTTTCAATTGTACCCAGTCGAAAACTTCATCGAGGAGCACACGTACAACAACGGGGAAGGTGGTGTTGAACACGACGACTATTTTGAGTCCTTCGCGCTGGAGAACGGGTCATTTGTTCAGACGCCTGAGGCCAAGACTAGAACGGTAGTGGCCTATATCAGAGAATTGGTGGGCACTCAGGTCCCAATAGTTCTTGTTTATCCGATACCTGAAACCGGCTGGAATATACCAAACCGGAACTTCAAGGAAATCATGTTCGGCAATGGGCGACCCGATACGCTATCGACGTCCTATAACCGCTACCTGGAGCGAAACAGGTTCACGATATCGACACTCGACGCGATCGGGAACTATCCCAACCTGTTCCGCGTGAGACCGTCAGAAAGATTGTGCAATACCTACGTCGAGGGACGTTGTGTCGCTCAAATAGATGGACAACCTCTGTATTTCGACGAGGATCATCTCACCTTTGCCGGAACCGAACTCTTCGTGCAAGACATCATGGCTCATATCGACTAGCTGGTCGATCCACGACGGTGGGCGGAGCCACGCCGCGGGGCAGTTTCGATGGAACCAAAGCGAACTCTATTGCGTCATATTGACCTGTCCGAAAGGGAGACACACGCAAGACTCGCAGATCTCTACGAAACGAGGGAGTGGCAATCAAGAATCGCTTGGACGGTGTGCCGACTTCACAGCTGTGAGCCCGTGGTAATAATCGTATAGAGCTGGAGCGGCGCTCTATGAGCGCCGCATGATGGGCAGTCGTGGACCGCCCCTTCAGTGTTGAACCGACCTTCACTACCGGCCGCTCGTACAGGATGGCAATCAACCGGTCGGTATCATCGTTGTAGAATCAGCTGGAGTTCTGCCGTCGAGAGGCCACCGCCCGGAGGAAGAACTGTGGTCCATATCCTCACAGATACGACCCTTTCCAACTGGGCCCGAGTAGCCTGAGCCTGCCCGTCGGGATTGAAACAGAACGGGTCTTTTGGCCCGCTGTTCGTCTGGGGCGGCTCGTTTCTCCACCATACGAAATTACCGAAGTCCCACGGTCGGACCTCTAGATTGATGCTTTCGGTCAATGAGTTCTGGCGAGCGACGCCCTGAATAAGACCGGTACAGACAAGGTTGTCGTTTGCGTCGAGATAGCTGGCCGTCATCCGGACCGCTGCGGGCAGGCAGTTACCAGAGAGTCGGCTGACGGTGCTGAAAAGGTTCAGCTGCACCGACACGGCATCTCCGGGCGGGATGCTCCTCCGCTCGGCTCCACCCACCCAACGGATGCCCTCTGTGCCAATGTAGGTGAGACACCTGCCTAACCGTTAATTCCCATAGGTAAACCCCCGGCTTAGCCGGGGCGACTCGCAGAGGTTTGACCGAGAGCGGCGGTAGATAGGAAAGTCCTGCTTGGAAGCGACGACTTCCAAAGAAGGAGGACTCAATGAAAGAGGCCCGAAGGCGATCGCACACGAAATGGGACTGCAAGTATCACATGGTGTTCATTCCGAAGTAGGCGGTATCCAGTGTGGCGGGATTCATCAAGGGGAAGAGTGCAATCTCGACTGCCCGGAACTTTCTGGGACTGAAACACCGTTTGACAGGGAAGAGTTTCTGAGCGCGAGGCTATTTCGTTTCCACGGTGGGGATGGACAAACAATTCGTGCGGGAATACATTTGGCGGCAGGAGCGGGAGGAGCAGCGTTTGGAGGAGCTGAACATGGCGTGGGGGCATCAGCTGCCTTCAGGCGGCTCTTGACCGGCCCCTTTGAGGGGCTCACAGAAATAAGCCCCCGGCTCTGCCGGGGGTCATTTAACTCCCATCGGTAAACCCCCGGCTTAGCCGGGGCGACTCGCAGAGGTTTGACCGAGAGCGGCGGTAGATAGGAAAGTCCTGCTTGGAAGCGACGACTTCCAAAGAAGGAGGACTCAATGAAAGAGGCCCGAAGGCGATCGCACACGAAATGGGACTGCAAGTATCACATGGTGTTCATTCCGAAGTAGGCGGTATCCAGTGTGGCGGGATTCATCAAGGGGAAGAGTGCAATCTCGACTGCCCGGAACTTTCTGGGACTGAAACACCGTTTGACAGGGAAGAGTTTCTGAGCGCGAGGCTATTTCGTTTCCACGGTGGGGATGGACAAACAATTCGTGCGGGAATACATTTGGCGGCAGGAGCGGGAGGAGCAGCGTTTGGAGGAGCTGAACATGGCGTGGGGGCATCAGCTGCCTTCAGGCGGCTCTTGACCGGCCCCTTTGAGGGGCTCACAGAAATAAGCCCCCGGCTCTGCCGGGGGTCATTTAACTAGTGAGCAGGGCGGGAAGGAAGTGAGCCTGTGTTGGTGATGAAACCAGAGAACGAGAACGAAGAATCGCGTGGAACGGAAGGCGCCCGCAGGGCGACTGGAGTTGCGCGTGAAGCGGCCGGTCGGAATGGGGATAATCCGGACCCGGAGGTGACCAATAAGGCGATACGGAGGCGATTCAGCGCCGCATATAAGCGCCGGGTCGTGCGGGAGGCGGACCGATGCACGAAGCCGGGCGAGTGGGGGGCCTTACTACGCCGGGAGGGATTGTATTCCTCGAGCCTGCGCACCTGGCGGCGGCAACACGATGCCGGGGAATTGGCCGGGATGGGTTCGGCGAAGCGAGGACGGAAAGCGCAGCCGAAGGACGGCCGGGACAAGCGCATCGCTGAACTGGAACGCGAGGCGCAACGGCTCCAGAGGAAGCTGGAGCAAGCCGAAACGGTCATCGAGATCCAAAAAAAAGTCTCCACGCTATTGGGGATTCCTCTGAAGAACCCGGACCAGGAAGAGAACAACTGATGGAAGCGGCCGAAAAGTTCTCCACCGAATTGGGGACGGCGCCGGCGTGCCGGGCCTTCGGGGTTTCCCGCGCGTCGCTCTATCGGCGTCGGCAGCGGGCCGCCGCGCCCGCAGCCGAGCGGGCACGCCCACGATCACATCGGGCATTGAGCGGAGCCGATCGACAGGAAGTCCTCGACCTGCTGCATAGCGGGCGCTTCGTGGATCAGGTGCCCGCCCAAGTGTGTGCGGCCTTGCTGGATGCAGACCGCTATTTGTGCTCGGTACGCACGATGTACCGGATTCTGGATGCGAACCAAGAAGTGCGCGAACGGCGGAACCAACGGCGTCATCCCGTCTACCAGAAGCCGGAACTGTTGGCGACAGGCCCGAATGAAGTGTGGACCTGGGACATCACGAAGCTGAAGGGACCACGGAAGTGGACCTACTTCTACTTGTACGTGATTCTCGATATCTTCAGCCGCCAGGCGGTGGGCTGGATGGTGGCCGATTGCGAATCTTCCGGCCTGGCCAAGAAACTGATTCGTGAAAGCTGTGACAAGCATCGGATCGAGCAGGATCAGCTGACTCTGCACGCCGATCGCGGCTCGTCGATGAAGTCGAAAGCGGTGGCGCTGCTGCTATCGGATCTGGGTGTGACCCAATCCCACTCTCGGCCCTATGTGTCCGACGACAACCCGTTCTCGGAAGCCCAGTTCAAAACCCTGAAATACCGCCCTGACTTCCCGGAACGATTCGGTTCGATCCAGGACGCCAAGGCGTTCTGCCGGGACTTCTTCCACTGGTACAACAACGTCCACTACCATTCCGGTCTGAACTGGCTAACCCCAGCGATGGTCCATTACGGTCAGACCGGTCCGGTTCTGGAACGACGCCAGCATGCTCTGGATCGCGCTCGTCGGCAACATCCAGAACGTTTCGTCAATGTACCGAGAAAGATCGCTGGGCCGCCGGACAAGGTGTGGATCAACCCGCCCGCAGAGTCGCCTACGGTAGCTTAAATTCCGAATGCAGGTGTCTCAAACTTGTTGACACGTTCCGCTCCTGCGTCGCGCATAGAATCGGCCCGTCTGAGAAAATGACAGCTATGGGAGAGCAATATTGAAAGACAGCCGCGCAGTATCCGTCTTCACGTCCGTGATGCGACGCCACAAAATAGTCGACCTCATTCAAAGATGCTTTAAAAGCTTCTTTCTCAAGCAGCTTCTCCCAACCTGCGGTCGCAATGTCGCCTGGCAGGATGAAGCGCGTACCATTGCAATTAAGAAAAGTTACCGAGCTTATATTGTTGGTGTCATCGAAATCGGATCCATAGTTGTTGTGGAACAGGCTGTATTCGATGCCCGTAAACTCAAGGAGGGGAAGGGATTCGGGATATATGTACTCGTCGTTCATCTCAAGAAAGCTCTTCATCGCTTCGCTCAGTGGTCCAGACTGCCGCTTCAGTTCGCGGAGCTGCGCGGTCGTGATGCTCCTGTTGCGGAATAGGGTTTGAACCGTGAACAGCCTGCGAATCTCAGGTAAATCGCTAATGTGGTCTTCATCATAGTTTGAGATGAAGAGACGTCCGATACCCGAGAACCCAAGCTGCTGAAGGTATGTTGATGGCCGAAACTCAGGGACGGTTTTGTGGCCGCAATCGAACAGCATGCTATTCCCGTTATCGGCAGTCAGCAACGCGCAGAAGCCGTGACCCACATCGAGTATCTCGAATTTCATTGGGCTGTATCATCCTCCTGTGGTTTCAGTACCTCGCAGCTCTCAAAGAGCCGCTCGGCGTATGCCTCTGCGGGAATACGAACCCAGGATCGCTTAATGTAAAAGCCCCACAGGATGGCCATCACTACGCATGCGCCACAAGCCACGAACCAATCAGCGTTCGGTGACAGCGTGCTCACTCGAGCCAAACAGATCACTGCTCCCCCGATCGATAGAATCAGGCCAAAGGGCCGAAGCCCCCACAGATTGCGCCGAAAGCCGTAGCTTACATTTTCCTTGTAGATGAGTGGAAATCTGTCACGATCCCGAGTCGCAGCAATTAGCTTTTTCGTGGCCGCTTCATAAACGTGTTGTCGATCGCGAGAAAGTGAAGTTTTCTAGACACGCGCCGACCGGGCGTCGACCGGGTGAGATTGGGGTGAGTTCTAGGGAAGGACTTTGGAGCGAAGGTAGTGGGTGTAGCGGTGAGGGAGGGGATGGTGAAGCAACTCGTCGAGAACGGGAAGATAGTAGGCGAGTGAGCGAACAGGGGGGAGTGGTGGCCTGTCCGAAGGCCGACAGAGGCGGCGAGCCGTGGCGAGTAAGAGGGCGGATTCGATGATGTCGGGGTCAACGGAACGGGCATGGAGTTGGACGACGAGTTGACGATCGGCGCGACGGGGGAGTAAGGGTGTGTCAGGCAGCTGGGAGTAGAGATCCAGCACTCTGCTGGAGTAGGTTCCAAGGTCGAGGGTCATTTCTTTTTCTTCCGACGGCGTTTCGCCTCCTGCTCACTTTCATGGACGCGATAGCTTTGTCCTTCAAGGACCGTGACGTCGGCATGATGGGTGAGCCGGTCCAGTAGGGTGGCGATACAGGTGGCGTTGGGAAAGACTTCGTTCCATTCGGTGAAGCCGCGATTGGTGGTGAGGAGAATCGACCGTTGTTCATAACGGCGGTTGACGACTTCGTAGAGCAGGTCAGCAGCGTGATTGTCGTAGGCCAGATATCCACATTCATCAATGCACAGTAATGCGGGGCGGGCATAGGCTTTGAGTTTCTGACGGAGCCGGTGAGGTGAATCGCACTGCAGGTCGTCGAGCAGTTCCGAAGCAGTGCGGAACAGCACGGAGTAGCCGGCCAGGACGGCGGCGTGGGCGATATTCTTGGCGATCATGGTCTTGCCCAGTCCATTGGCGCCGATCAGGATGAGGTTGCGGCCTTCGGGGATAAAGTCGAGGGTGAAGGCACGCCCGATGGTGTCGCGGTCGATCTTTTTAGGCCAGTTCCAGTCGAAGTCGGCCATGGGTTTGAAACGGCCGATGCGGGAGCACTGGAGACGGCGTTCCAGACTGCGCTGTGCGCGATCGTGGCTTTCGATACGGGCCAGTTCCTCCAGCAGCATGGGAGGGGGCCATTGAGACTTGATGGCGCGAGCCAGAAAGTCATCCAGGGAATCGGCGATGGAGCGGAGTCCGATGTGCTGGAGTTGGACGGCCAGATCGTTACTGTTCGGGTTCGGTGTCGTGGCTATGGAGGTCATCGTAGGTCTCCGCGGAATGAGGTTGAATGTGGATGTCGGCCAGATCCGGGCGGGATGGGGCGACCCGGACGGTGGCCCGGCGTTTCTGGGCCCGCCAGCGTTTCTGGAGGATGAAGGCCACCGACGATGCGCGCGGAGTGTCCTGTTCGAGCGCCTCGACAACGGCAGCTTGGAGCTCGGATGCCCCGTAGTCGTCGAGCAGTCCGAGCAGGAGACGGCTCTGCCGTTGAATGGACTCGCCACGACCGAAGGCGGCCTGAAGCAGGGGTTCGGTTTCAGGCACGCTCGCGGCCAAGCGACTACCGGCGGTGGACCCGAGGGCTTTCCGTTTTTCCGCCAGCAGCGCGTCCTGATGTGCCGGATCGACAATGAGTTGGTGGCGGTCGAAAGACCGGTGGTGGGCGGCCACTTCGGTCGTGCCATCGAGAAGGCGCACCCGCGTCTGGGAGGCCACCAACGTCAATGTCTGGCCGATCCGGTCCGGGGGAATCGAGTAGTCGTTGAGATCGAAACGGATATAGATGGTTTTACCGGAACGGACCGGCTGGACCCGGTCGGTATCGAACCGGTGCACCGGTAACGACATCAGGAGTGATTGTTCCTCCTGGAAGGCTTCGGCCACGGTCCTGTCGTCACCACCGGGCCAGGGGCGCTGATGGGCCACCTCATCACGCCATACCAGAGCCTTGCGATTGAACTCTTCCAAGGTCGTGAATGGCCGGGCTGCAAAGAACGAATCCCGCACATAGCGTATCGCTCTCTCGACGCGTCCTTTTTGATTTCCTCGTGTCGGCGCGACCGGACGCGGTTGACAGTGATAGTGGGCGGAGAGTTCGAGCAGGCGCGGATGAAAGCGAATTTGATTGCCGTTGCGCTCCAGCACGGCGCTTCGAAGATTGTCGTAGAGCACGACTCTGGGCACCCCTCCCCAGTCGGCAAACGCATCGACATGACCGCGGAGAAAGTTCTCCAGAGTTTGATCGAAGAAGAACTCCAGAAACAGGGCGCGCGAGTGCGACAGCGTCAATACGAAACAGGACAACCGGCGGCGGGCCTGACCCACCCGGACTTCCCCGAAGTGCGCCCAGTCGGCTTGGGCTTCCTGACCGGGAAAGCTTCTTAACCGCAGGAAGGCTTCACGGGGTTCGGGACGCAGACGCGCCACCAGACGCCGCAGTACGACCACGCTGCCGGTGTAACCGCGATCCGACAGCATCTGATGAATCCGTGTGGCCCGCAACCGGGGGTACTGCTTGAGCGTCGCCCGGATGAAGTCCATATAGGGATCGGCTTTCGTCGGACGCATCATCTGGGCCCGGTTGAAGCGATCCGTCTCCAGTGCCGCGCGGACGGTTTCCTGATGCAGGCCCAGCTCGGCGGCAATGGTGCCTATCTTCCAGTGCTCGCCAAAAAAGAGGTGTCGAATTCGCGTGACCGTTTCGGGAGGAATCACGCCTCACACCCAGTCGGGGAAGGCATCGATAAAGACCCCACTCCGGCCACACAGGATGCAAACGAGTCGGATGGCTGATTGGAGCCGTTGAAACCGGGGTCGACCATGGGGTGCCTCCGCCAATGACGTTCTCATTCCCGTTTCAGGCAATGGTGTCCCGATGCTGCCAGACCGACACGCACCGGCGGAAGTGTGATCTGTCACGCGCCTCTCTCGGCGACGTTTCCGGTAGGCCCGCTGACGCCGGCAATGATCGGCCCGGACCTCCGGATCCTCCTGATAACGGCGGTTGGCACGCCGCCTCTGCTCGCGCCTCATCCGGCGCCGGCACTCATCCCCGCAGTAGACCTGCCCCCGATAACAGGATCGGCAGATGACAAACATCAACCCGCAACCCGACCCTCGGCAAAACAACTGTCGTAACACGACTTCTCTGGCCATCCCACCCCACGCGGGAGTGGACAATGGCGGCCGGTCGTGTCACTCTGACTTTGCTTTTGCTGTGGTTGTGCCCTTTGACCGGGGCCGCCATAAACGAAACCCCGATCGCTCATACGATCGGGGTTTTCCCTTTCTCCGCGTCACTCTACCTTACCAAAGCCTCCGCTCTGCTTCGCCGATGATGACGACCTTCAAACCGGCGCTTGTTCAAATATGTTCATTTTGAAGTGATCGTCTACAATAAACGTGATCTGCTGCCTGTGGGTTCGCGTTCTCCTCGTCGGGCGTGGGTATCTTCAAATCGGGAAACAGCCGCTCAATGCACGTGTGATAAGACTGGCGCATGACGGGGTTGGCATCCGTTCTCCGGTGGCGGAGCATCTGTGTAGTCAGCGCGCCACCCCAACCGGCCCACAGTTGTTTCTGCAATTTGTAGCCGCGATCCCGGCCTAGTTGTGCAAGGAGTACAGCTAGCGGCGCTGGGGCAACGGAGTTATAACCGAATCTGGTGTTTGAGGGATTGAAGAAAAGCGGCGTATCTGGTTGATTTGTTGTTAGCAAACATCAAAACAACCGAAGGAGATACGCCACTTATGAGCAAGAGTAACGTGAATGGACCGGAAGGTCGAGAAACGATTGAGGATCCGGTAACAGAGCTATTACGAGCTGGGGCACAGCAGCGAGTCAAGCCCATTCTTAGTTGAAACTCTCCACGGCTCACGATTGGTCACGCAACCTTCTTCTTCGATCTCGTCGACGTCTTCGCCTCAATCTTCAGCTCCCGCCTGAGGGCTTCGCGGAGCTTTGGAAGATGACGGTAGCCGATCACCTTCCTCAAGCGTGGTTCGATGTCGATGAGCGCCGTCGCCAACCAGCGCTGCCGCTGGCTCGAGTTCTTCCAATGATCGACCTTCGCGCACCTTTCCTCGACGAGGGCATTGACCGATTCCAAGCAATTCGTCGTCTTGAACGAACGGCCCAGGACCCCGTACACGCCGAGTCGATGCAACGTGAGGGTCTCCTCCAGGCCTTCCTCAAGGCTCGCAGCGGCCGATTGGTTTCGCTCCTCGAGCTCTCCATGGAGCTGTTCGAGGGCCGCCCGGGCTTCGTTGTACTCCGGGCGCTGGTACGCACGCTGAAGCCGCTTGCGCCACGCGGCTTGCTCGGTCTTCGACAGGTAGCTCACCACGTTCTCGCGTTTGTGCCATTGGCAGCGTTGGACCAGGGCTCGATTACCGAATGCCCGCTTGACTGCCGCGCGCAGACCTTTGCCGCCGTCGACGATCACCAGCACGCCTTCAGAGATGTCCAGGCCTCGCTCCATCAATGAACGGAGAAATGGAGTCAGTACCTGCTCGTTCTCCGTACTCGTCTCCACGAAGCCTAAGAAGCGTTTGTCGCCCGTAATTGTGATGCCCAGGGCCACAACCATCGTGGCGTCGGCAAACATTTTCCCGTCCAGGAAGATCGCCACCACGTCCTCGGCCGACAGATCCCGCTCCTGCATCTGCCGAAGTTTCGCGGCACTCGCCTGGACGAATCCTCGAGACACCGTCGAGCTCGACAATCCGATGGCTCCTGGAATCGCTTCCGCGGCCGACTCGTAGTTCCGGCAGGAGATCCCATAAAGCACACGTCTGAGAAGCAGTTCGTTCACCGCGCCATCCGGACTGAATTCCTCGTAGCTCCGAAGCGGAATCTCCCCGCCCGCCACGCTGCGAACTCGAGGCACCCGAACCGGCACCCGCTGGCCCCCGAGCCCCACGGTCCCCGGATTGCTCCCGTGTCGCCGGCCCCTCAACGTCGCCTCCTTTCGCGCGTATCGCTCACCCGCCAACGCCTTCACTTCCTCGTCGAGCAACTCCTCTACGTGCATCAACCCCAGTGGGATCAACGCCCGGATCATCTCCACCTTCGAGTCCAATTCCAGTCCCGAGTACTCCTCCCGGCTCATGACCTCGACCTCACCCAGTACTCGCCTCTTCTTGCGTTTTTTCACCGAACGTAACAGACTCCTCATCTCGGCTCCTTTCTCTTACAGGCTTGATGTTGTTTCTTCCAATACCATCAAACCATAGGGTTTGGAGCCGTTTCAATTTCCAACTAAGATTGGCACACTTTCACAGCAGCTGATCCAACAGGCTGTGGAAGCCGAATTGGCAGAACTGCTATCCCAGCACGGGGATCGGCGAACTGAGACGGGCAACGCTGGGGTGGTACGCAACGGTTATCTACCTGAACGCCAGCTGCAGACCGGCCTGGGTCCGGTAACGATTCAAATCCCGAAGGTCCGTGCCAAGACGGGTGAAGCTGTGACGTTTCGGTCGGCACTGGTGCCGCCCTACATTCGGAAGACGAAGTCGCTGGAAGCAGCGGTGCCGTGGTTGTATTTGAAAGGCATCTCGAGCGGCGAGATGGGTGAAGCCCTAAAAGTTCTTGTCGGGCCCCAGGCCGAGGGCCTGTCGGCGAGCACGGTATCACGATTGAAACAAGCCTGGGCCGATGAGTACCGCCGCGGTTGCGAGGAGCGTTTGGATGCCGATCGCTGGGTCTATGTCTGGGCCGACGGCATCTACAGCGGACTTCGGGCTGAACAAACCAAGTTGTGTGCATTGGTCGTGATCGGCGTGAATGAACGCGGCGAGAAGCGCTTTCTGGCGATCGAAGACGGTGTCCGAGAATCGACACAGAGCTGGCGCGAGGTGTTGTTGAAGCTGAAGTCCCGTGGGATGAATATCCCGGAGTTGGCCATCGGCGACGGTGCGATAGGGTTCTGGGCCGCACTGGAAGAAATCTATTCCGAGACACGTCAACAGCGTTGCTGGATGCACAAGACCATGAACATATTGAACTGCCTACCCAAGTCCGCACAGGCGAAGGCGAAACAAGCCCTGCACGCGATCTGGCAAGCGGAGACAAAGGCAGAGGCCGAGAAGGCATTCGATCTGTTCCTTGAAACCTATGAGCCGAAGTATCCGAAAGCCACTCTCTGCCTTCAGAAAGACAGAGAAGAACTGCTGGCCTTCTTCAACTTCCCGGCCAAGCACTGGCAGAGCATCCGAACGACGAATCCTATTGAGTCGACCTTTGCCACCATTCGCCACCGGACCAAGCGCTCCAGGGGTTGCCTGACGCGGGACGGCATGTTGCACATGATGTTCAAACTGGGTCAGTGCGCTCAGAAGAACTGGCGACGATTACGAGGGTTCGATGATCTGGCCAAGGTGATTACTGGAGTGAAATTCAACGATGGAATCGAAGTGACAAACGTCGATCAGGCCGCCGCTTGAATCATTCTCCTAAACACCACTTTTGACAATAACTCGGGGCAACGAGAATCGTGGTGAGTCGCTGCAGTATGGCCCCATCCGGAAGCCAGACTTGAAGTCCTACCGCTATGGGCAGAAGCACGACGTATGTTGGCATCAGTCGTGCCTGCGAGATGTAGCCATCGAGCTTCATCACGTGCTGCTGTCCTCAGATCGCAAGGCACTCCAAGATATTTAGGGTCAAGCGCCGCTGTCTTACCTGTCGGTCATTCCCGCACGAAATCTGTCGCGTCCTTCGCTCAGTGCCTGTATTTGCAGTACTTCCTTCCAAAGAAGGCTGGGCGGCACGCCGAGTTTAGGGCAACGTATTCTCTATACTTAAGCTCCGTAATCGACTCAGTCTAACAGTCGATCTCCTGCTGCACCAGGCAACCGACACGCCGGTTCAGTCGATCCGAACACACGGATCGATACGTTAGATACTCCCAGAAGAGCTATTCACCCCGCATCGGGTTAGATCCGATCCCTCGACGGTCACCGAAGACCGACCATTAGAGTTCAGATAAGACATTCTTCGGTGTGCTACGGCGATGCGACTATGCTGCCATGACGTGACGCCAGATCACCGCGGGATTCGACCGCCATGGGATCGGAATTGCAAATTGAATCACCCTGGGTTTTCCGGAGACTCCATTACTTGAGAGAATTGGAGTCATCATGGGAAGACCGCGCAGATATTCACCGGTCGCTCGAATCGGCTCCAACGCTTTTCGTACATGTCCGCATAGCGAACGACCCAACGCACAATCGTGGAGTGCGCAATCGATAGACCCCGCTCACCTGAAATCGCGACTAGGAGTCTGCGCGGCAGAAGAAAGGCGGCACTACATATCGACGCTAAGCGCTGTATACCCACAACATACTGTGGGCCTAATGGCCTAAAAATGTTCTGCCGCGCAGACTCCTAGGTCTCGGTAACTCAGTCTGAAGCGAAAATACCAGCGAAGGCAGAGGAGAATGATGTCGTCTTCAAACCAACGTCCAGCAAATAGAGGATTCCGTTCAGTTTTCCGATGCGCCATAACCCATTATTGCCAAGTCCCTTCGCTGTCTGCACCAGAACCGATTTAGAAGGCTCGATGCCGGCCCCGCCGCACAGTATCGAGCAATGCGTGGATTGCCGGACGGTCTCCTGGCCCGGCGCCGACATGGTGCAGGCGAATGATCCCGTCCGGGTCGATGATCACGTCACCTCCCAGTTGGCTGACATCGCCACTCGGCATCCGGAGACGCCGGCCCCGTAACAGCAGCTTCACATAGGCCCACCAAGCCGGCGGTCCGAAAATGCCCCACCAGTGTCCCCGTTTCATGCCATAGGCCTGATACATCTCGAGCGAGATGTCGATCAGTATCGGCCACGCCAGGGGGGTTTCCCGCGCATAGGCCTCGACGATCGGGCCGCTCTGGAAGGTGACGACGACGACCTGGATGTCGAGTTCCTTCAACTCCTTCTCGTGCCGTCGCAACTGCGACAGGTGTTCCCGGCACGGCAGTCAGGCTAGGTGCCGGTGAAATACCAGCAGTAGCCAGTGTCCGGAGTAGTCCGCAAGCTGGTGCCATCGGCCTGTGACGTCGTGTAAACGGAACCCGACGGCGGGGTGTTCAGGTTTGGTTTCCATTTGTCAGCGGCAGCTTCCTGACCCCCCATCTTGCTCGGGGTCTTCTTCGGCACAATGCTTTGGGGTTCCAAGAACAAGGGTAGCAAACAGAAGCGAGTAATAGCCAAGCGCAGCAGCTACTGCTCGTGGTCCCCGTCTAAGAGACTGTAACTTATTCGGATCGTTCCCCGAGCCAGACCGACGCATTGCGGCTTCGGCCAAGCCGTTCGAGTTTCTTCCGCACAGGGATTTCCGATCTAATGGTCATTTTCTCCTCATACATGATCAGAAATGGGACAGCCAGGGCCGTTATGCTAATTGTTACGGACTACACTATGCAATGCGTGAGAGACCTCTTATGGCAGGAAGCCCAAGCTGACAGCCCCGCGAAAGGAGATATCAGATGAGTCGACTGGTCTCGACAAAGTGGATACCTCTAATGGTCGCAATCGCTGCCTGCGTCTTCATGGCGACTCGGCCGCTCCATGCCGAGGTGAAGGAGGCAACGAAGGAGGTGGCAGGGACGACGGTGCGCTACAAGGTCGTGCTGCCGAACGGATACGATCCGTCGAAAGCGTATACCGGGATTCTCGTCTTCGGCGGCGGGCCGCAGACGATGAACACGGTGGATCGGACGCTCGAACGGAACTTCCGCGCGGAGGCCGAGGAGCGCGGGTATATCGTCGTCGCGCCTGCCGCGCCGAACGGGGAGCTGTTTTTCCAAGGCGGCGAGCGCCTTATTCCGGAATTCCTCGACATGATCATGGCCGAGTATCGGATCCAGGACCGGAAGTTTCATGTCGCGGGACCGTCTAACGGCGGGATTGCCTCGTTCCATGTGGCGGCGGCCCACCCGGAGTACTCCTCTCGGTAACCGCCTTCCCCGGATACATGTGGCGGCCCAGCAACGCCAAGCTCGACGCGATTTCGGGCATGTGCGTGTTCATGTACGTCGGCGAGTTCGACCGGTACATGTGGCACAACGAAATGAAGCGGGAAGCTGACTACCTGAGTTCCAAAGGCACCCGGGTCCGTTACACCGTCGAGAATGGCCAACCCCACGGTATTGCGACACTCACCGGTACGCAGGCGGGCCGCCTGTTCGACGGGTTCGAAGAAACCGCGATGGGCCGCAGCCGATAGGAAATCGAACCTTGACCGGGGCTCGACTTTCGAGGGTCACTGGCTGACCCATGTTAACGATCGCGAAAAAGTGAAGTGTTCTGGACGAGCGCCGACACGTAAGTTGTGATTTTCTTCCTCGCGAATGTCGAATTCCGAGCCTGTCCGGTCGAAGGGCGGAAAACTATAGCAGAATTGTCAAGCGCGCGGAAGCGTGATCTGTCACGCAACGTCGCCCAAGCTGCACGACTGGTCGGAAAGCCCCGGCAAAGAGCCTCGCAAGGCCTCGGCGATGATGATGAGCGTTCAGAGTCTCGGCGCTTGTTCAGATTCATTCACTTTCTGGTGATCGTTTACAGACCCACGTGCCCCAGTGATTTCTATCCCGGCGAAACTGAGAGAGCAAGAATAGAATGGAGTGAAAGTCCTGGAACATCCGGGGCACCTAGGAGTCTGGTCGCGTGCACTCCGATCTCCCAGCGAAAGCTGCTTATTACTACGAGCTGTCACCAGATCATCCTGACGACCTCCCCTTTTACCGTGAGCACTGGCCGTCGGCCAAAGCCTCGGTTCTCGAACTCGGCTGTGGTACAGGGCGCGTCCTGGTTCCGTTCGCAGCCCATTGCGCCTACATTCACGGGCTGGACAGCTCCGAGGCAATGCTGGCAATCTGCCGACAGAAGCTCTCCCAAGCGAACATTCAAGCCAGTCGTGCGCGTGTGGAGTTGGGTGACATAAGCGGCTTCAAGCTTGGCCAGAACTTCGGTCTGATCATTGCCCCTTACCGTGTGCTTCAGAACCTCGAATCCGACGAGCAAGTGGACGGCCTCTTTGATGCGGTCAGGCAGCATCTCAAGCCGAATGGCCGATGCATCCTGAACGTCTTCCATCCGAGGTTTGACCGCGAGTCAATGAAACGGAGATGGTGCAACAGCACTGAGGAGTTCCTCTGGGAACTCCCGGTTGGAAATCAGGTCGTCAAGCTCTTCGACAAGAGAGCTTCGATGGATCCCCACAAGATGGTGCTCTATCCCCGACTGATCTGGCGGGAGTATGAAGGGGACACGATGGTCAAGGAGACCGTACTCGATATTTCCATGCGCTGCTACTACCCGGACGAGTTCAAGCGGCTCATCACAGAGCACGGTTTCAAGGTTGTGAACCTCTGGGGCGGATATGCCGGTGAGCCGTATGGGGCGGGGCCTGAATTAGTGATTGAGTTCAAGGACGTGAGCAGAGGTTAGGGGAGGCCATCCAGTGTCGGTTCGAGCGTTTAGTGTCACAAGCTGTGGGCCGACTTCTCGCAGCGCCGCAGGTTGCCACTTCCACTCGACGGCCTCGGCCGAAGGGACTGCAGGGTGGCGACAACTGTCCCGGGACGTCTCCTGGGGTCCACTGGAATCCCGCCCAGAAAAAGGGATTTAATGAGGGAAGTGAAGTGATTGATCAATATTAAGTCATTTATTATTAGTGAATTACAATTTATCGATCGCAGATGATGCAGGCGTCGCCCCGGTACTGTCAACTTAAGCTTTTCGGCGACGTTTTCGCAGCCCTGAGGTGGCCCCGGAAAATCGGGCAGTTGTTTAAGGTGTATTCCACCGACTGAGGAGGGATACGCGATGACGAAGAGACGCAGGTTTTCTGGGGAGTTGAAAGCGAAGGTCGCGCTGGAAGCGCTTCGGGGCGATCGGACGCTGCAGGAGATTGCCTCGAAGCACCAGGTTCATCCGAACCAGGTGAGCACATGGAAGCGCCAGGCGATGGAAGGGCTTGGCGAGATGTTCTCGAACGGTGTGGAACGCCGGCGGCGGGATCATGAAAGCGAGGTTCGTGAGCTTCACGCCAAGATCGGCGAATTGACGGTGGAGCGGGATTTTTTGTCCAGAGGGTCCGGTCGATGAGCCGGGCCGCGCGCCGGGCGATGGTGAGGCGCCCTGACCCGGAACTGAGCTTGAGTCGTCAATGCCGTTTGCTGTCGATCGGGCGCTCCTGGCTCTATTACACGCCCCAGGGCGAGAGCGCGGAGACCTTGGCGCGGATGCGGCGCATCGATGAGTTGTTTCTGAAGCATCCGTTCTACGGTGCCCGTCAGATCGTCCGTCATCTGCGCCGCGAGGGCGTGCGCATCGGCCGTCGCCGGGCGGGGCGTCTGATGCGTTTGATGGGTCTTCAGGCGATCTACCGGGCACCCCGCACCAGCGAGCCGCATCCCGAGCACCGGGTCTACCCCTATCTGCTCAAGGGTTTGGCGATCGAGCGGGCAAACCATGTCTGGTGCGCCGACATCACCTACATCCCTGTGCGGCGCGGCTTTCTTTACTTGGTGGCGATCCTGGATTGGGCGAGCCGGTATGTGCTGGCCTGGCGTTTGTCGAACACCCTGGACGCCGGCTTTTGCGTCGAGGCGCTCGAGGAGGCGCGGACCCGCCACGGCCAGCCGGAGATCTTCAATACCGATCAGGGCAGCCAGTTCACCGGCTTCGCCTTCACCGGGCGCTTGCGGGCGGCCGGTGTCCAGATCTCGATGGACGGCCGGGGCCGGTGCATGGACAACATCTTCATCGAGCGGCTGTGGCTGAGGCTGTCTATCTGCCGACCTTGCCGACGGCTTCCAGGCCCGGCGCGTCATCGGCGAGTGGATCGACTTCTACAACGCCGAACGGCCACACTCGGCCCTCGGCGGAAAAACCCCGGCCGAGGCCTACCGCGGCGACCCGCCTGCGGATATGATGGACAAGCAGCTACGCGCCTTGCCCGCTTACCCACCGGCGCAGCAACGGCGACAGGAAGATCGATCCAAGGAGATTCTGGCAAGATGAGCGGCAACCGGAATACACCTTAAACAGGCCGCCAAGCTGTCCACAAACCGGGGCCACCTCACCCTCTACCACCTCTAAATCATTGATTCCTAGTCTCGGCTTCAGCAGATTCCGCCCACAAACCGGACGAATTCTGCTTAAGTTGACAGTACCCCCTGATATAGTCTCCCATATATTGGCAATTCCGTTTCCTAGGCAAAGGAGGAGCAATGGGGCTAGTGGGCAAGGGTTCTTTTATAGTTGGACTGGTGGTCGCAGTGGCCGGCGGCTTAGGCCTTGAACAAGCCTGGTTTGGCTGGGTACTCGCAGTGCTCGGCCTGATCGTCGGATTCTTGAATATCAGCGACAAGGAGAATCAGTCCTTCCTCTTAGCGGCGATCGCTCTGATCGTAGCGGCAAGCGCCGTCGGAGCGATCCCCTTCATCGGAGAGGCGGTGACCCGAATCATCGCGAATCTCGTGCTGTTCCTGGGGGGCGCGGTCTTGATCGTAGCGGTTAAGAGTCTGTTTGCGGTAGCGAAAGACTGAAGTCGTTCTGACGCAGGGGTCATCGGGGCCGGAAAGCCCCTCCTCTCACGAGAAGCGTTCACACCCAGTCGCTTTCCCAGCGCCATCGCCACCTGCGCCAACACAGACGGAGGCGATCGAGTCGTTGGCGTTGATAAATGACGGAGAGGCTCAGGGGTTCCTCATAGGAGGCGCGCCGCCGCGAGACGTGACGCTGACAAGCTGGCCATGGTGGAGCGGCCCGTTGCTTGTCAGATCACCGCTTTTGCACCAGGATTGCCCGCTACTCATTCCCCCCATTTGAGGCGCGGCCGATCCTTTAGCCGGTTGATCAGCCAGCTTGCGCCCTCGACGGTCGACGGTTCGACAGTGGACAAATCATCTGCGTTGCGTTCCTTCTTGAGCCGTGCGATATGAGCCAGTTGCTTTTGAGTCGGGGGACTTGGACCGGTACTCCGAAAGAACCACGCCAGCGAACCAACAATAGCCACGATGAACACGACAGCCAGGAAGATCAGAAGGCCCCCAACTTACTCGCTCTCAGCCCTTGTTTCGGCACCGGAATTTCGCCCAGGATTGCGTTTCAGGAGTGTCCCCACAGGTAGAGTCGTGCTCAGTGAAACACCGTCTTCGGGGAAGGCCCCGCAGAACGCCCCGATTTGACCGAGTGTCAAACCGCTGTCGTTCAGAGTCACCTTCCAGTGCCGCGCGCTGAAACAAGAGATTCTTGATCCGGTCCGCCGCCTGCAGATGGAACACACCATAATCGAGCAGCGGGTTCGAGAGCAAGGCATTGAATCTGGGCGGTACCCGGACGCCTACTTTTGGAAGTGCCCGCAGCCAAAGAGGCCCGGAATTTCAAAGGGAAGAAAGCCAAGTTCTGCAGCATACCGGTTACCGAGGTCCATCATCGTAATCCCCTCGATGGTGCGGAAGCCCGCTTCAGCCATCAACGCACTCATCTGAGCCAGACTGAAGTCGCTACGCATCGGCTCTCCTCTCCTGGCAACGTACGCTTCAAGCTGTGCTCGCTTTTCCCGGTGCTCGGGCCATGCGGAACGGGCGTCAAGCATGTAATCGACAACAAGCTGCGAACCGGTGGCCACGCCTTCCGCAATAGAGCGGACGGTCGAGGCAAGCACCTCCCGCGGTAGATAGTAGATCACCCCCAGCAGCGACAGGAACGCTCTTCTTGCCGGTTCGAACGCCGATTCCGACAGCGCGTTCATCACCGGAATTCGCTCAAGGTCCGCGGGGACAAAATGCAATCCGCGCGGTATATCCAGGCCGGCTCGTCGCAGGCGCTCCTGTTTGATCTCCTGCATGGCGGGCCGGTCGATCTCGAACACTTGAAGACGTGGCATGAGATCGGACCGGCGGAGAGCAAACGAGTCCATCCCGGCCCCGATGATCACGTACTGGGTGATGCCGGCCCTGACTGCGGTCTCGAGTGCCTGCTCGGCGTAACGCGCCCGGATCAGTGTCCCGAGCGCGGCCGGTCGGAGGCGGCGTAGCACGCAGTGCGCCATGAGCCAGCCGGCGGGAGAAATTCGCAGAATCCGTCGCGCCGATCGCCCGCAAAGCAGGATGGCGTACGGATCGTCGACGAGCTGTACGCGGTCCCGCTGGTGCAGGGCACGGACTGCGGCGACGAGGTCAGCAGTCGAAATTCGTGTCTTCATGTGTGCAATTCATAGAGATCGTTTAGCAAAACCGTGGACGTACCGCCAAGATGCAGAAAGTCCCCGCCTATCTTGCTAGACTCGGGTGCAACTAACTGTACAGCCCCTGATCTCTTGGACAGATAGAGTTGCCCATAAATCAAGCCACCGGGTTGAGCGCAAGACGATTCCGCGCCTGCACGGGAGACCGAAGGCCGTTGCCTTCCGGCTCGTGGACAAAGGCCGGTAATCCAGGATTTCCATTTTAGCTACGTCGCATTACGACTCTTGTACTCCGACACACTGTTAGCAGAACAGATCTCTAAAACCAGCGAAAACCTGTTCGGCCTCGGTGGTCACTTCAAAACCGGCCAATGGTGGTCACCGCAAAAGCGGCCAATGGGGATGGCCCGGGACAGTGTTGTTTTACCCCTTTGAACCGGTACCGGGCAAGCCCGTTTTGGTACGCCAGCTCCGGGGACCGCACTTGAGAACGTGACCGTGATGGAGAAGGCGGTCCAACATCGCGGTGACAGCGGCGCTGTCGCCTAAGAGTTTCCCCCAATCCTCGACCGGACGATTCGAAGTCAGCAGCGTACTGGTGCGTTCGTAACGTCGCATGACGATTTCGAGAAGTTGCTCGGCGGCGGTCGGAGGCAGCTTGCGCATGCCCAGGTCATCGATGATGAGCAGGGGTACGGTGGCCAGAGTGTCCATGTGTTTTCTACGGGTGCCGTCGATGGTGGCTTCGGCAATATCGTCGAGCAGGGCGTGGGTTTCACGATAGAGGACGCGATGGCCCTGCAGGATGGCCGCCATGCCGATGGCCTGGGCCAGATGACTCTTGCCGGTTCCGGGTGGACCCAGAAACAGCGCGTCTTCGTGTCTGGAGATGAAGGTGGCGGTGGCGAGATCGAAGACGAGGCCGCGATTCATCTTCTTGTTGAAGGTGAAGTCGAAGCCCTCAAGTGTCTTCTGAGGGTCCCGGAATTGGGCCTGTTTCCGCCGCCGTTCTAGCAGCCGCGTGCTTCGGCGGGCGAGTTCGTCCGAGACCAGGATCGAGATCAGATCGATGGGCGCCATGGCTTCGGTCTGGGCTTGGTGCAGACGTGTTTCCAGGACTTCGGCAATGCCGCCGAGGCGAAGTTGTCGCAAAGCCCGCTGGAGTTCGATGATGTTCATGATTTTTCCTGCTCCTGAATCTTGAGGTTGATGAGATCGCGATACTGGGTCAGTTCGCGGATGAGAGGATCGACTTGACGCAGCGTCACCGGAGGTTTCCGCTCCAGATAGCGACGGACGAAACGGTACTGGTAGACGTGGAGTTCCAGAGCGGCGGCGGAGGCATCCTCAACAGCAGGGACACCGTACTTTTTGGCCAGGGAGATCACGCCCAGGATGCGGCGGATGCCGGCTTCCCCTTCCCGTTGATGGATGGCTTCACACAGCGCACCCACCTGCGATCCAACCCGACGGGCACGGTCGAGCAACTGCACCGTGGTTAAGGGCGTTTTCTTCGGGTTGTCCTGGGCACGCACCCGGTATCCACCCCGTTTCTGACGGACATGTTCGCGCAGTAGCTGATGGGTCTCCGGATCGAGGATCCGGACGTGGAACGTGTCCCACTGCACCTGAACACTCCGTCCGATCCAACCGGGAGGAAGTCCGTAGTAGGCGGCCTCGACTTCGACACAGCCGTCGAGATGGACGACGCGTTTCCCGTATTGGTAGTACCGGAACGGTTCCAACGGCAATGGCAGTAATGACGGCTTCTCTTCGGCGAACATGGCGGCAACCTGCCGCTTGGTGGTGCCGTGAATGCGCGTGTCGGCCCAGCGGGTCTCCCATCGGTCCAGATAGGCCTGCGCCAGGTCCAGGCTCTCGAAGCGTTGCCCCTTCAGCGGCGTTTTCTGGGCGTGGCCTACACCGGATTCGACTTTCCCTTTCCGATCTGGATCGCGCACCCGGCATGGCATCGCCACCACGCCGTAATGGGCGAGCACGTCCTTGAATAACGGATTCAGAGTGGGATCGTAATAGTCGGAAACGATCACGCCCTCGCGCAGGTTATCCAGGATGATGTAGCGAGGACTGCCACCGAGCCGGCGGAACGCGGTTTCATGCAGCTCGGCCCAGATGTGGGAACTGGATTTGAAGGTCAGCAGCCGGACCGATTTGCGGCTGTAGCCCAGCGTCATCACGAACAACCGGGTACGCCGGTACTTGCCCGTCTTGGGGTCCCGCACCATCGGGCCGGTCCCGTAGTCGACTTGGGCTTCTTCCCCAGGTCCAGTCTGGATGATGCCTGCAGCTTGGGGGCCCTGCGATCCGCGGAGCTTGCCCACGAAGCGTTTAACCGACTGGTAGCTATTGGCGAAGCCGTGATCCGACACCAGGTCCTGCCAGATCGCCATCCCATTGCGGCCTCGACTCAGGTCCCGCTCGATGATCTCCCGGTAGGGTTCGCACCCACTGCCCGAGGTGGAGACCGGTTCTCCCAGTTCCGCGATGGCCCGATTCTGGGACCCAGAGTCGGTGGTCACCTCTATGGCCGGTTTTGCCGGTGGCCGTTTACCCCAACCACCGGGCCGCCGCACCGGGATACCCGCGCCCCGCAGGTATGTCCCTGCCGTTTCCCGACGGACACCGGTCGTCTCCTCGATCCGCCGTAGCGACCAGCCCAGCCGTCCCAATGCGACAACTTGTTCTTTCTTCTCTTGGCTCAAGGCATTGCTCATGCCGACGGAGCCTATTCAGCTTTCCGCCGGCTTCAATGTCCCGGGCCTCTCTATTTTCGTTGGCCGGTTTTCAAGTGACCTTTAATGGCCGCTTTTGGGTGACCGCCGAGGGTTCGGCACCGGCTCATGGCAGAACGGCATGTCCAATCCAAACACGGCGGATTGAAGCCCATCGGTAAAGTTCTGCCCGCTGCCGACGGAGTCCCTTACGATCTCATCAAGCGGCCTGGATGATCTTGCCTCTGAAGCCAAAATCTGGACCGTTGCAACGCAGGAGGATGACAAGATGACGACAGTCGAACTCCTACGCGCCATCCGAGATCCTGGAGCGTTAGTGAGAGCGATATGGTGAAGGAATCTGGGAACTGCGCCGGCGAGGCTGGTTCCTTGAAGGTCAGCTCGTATGGCGTGCGATAAACTCGAACACCGCTTCATACCAGGCGACGACGTTCCTCGGTTTCAGGATCCAGTGATTCTCGTCGGGGAAGATCAGGAGTTCGGATTCGATCCCGTGGTACTGGAGCGCTTCGAACAAGTTCAAGCCCTCACCCATCGGACACCGATAATCCCGTTCTCCGTGGATGACGAGCGTGGGCGTCTTCCAGTTCTTGACGTGTCTGACGGGCGCGTAACGGTCGAAGCGAGCCTGATCGGCAAATGGATCTTCGCCTCCCATTTCCAGGTACCACCACGGGGGATGGTCCGTCGTTCCCGTGAAATGGGCCATCGTGAAGATACTGGCATGGGTAACGAGGCACCTGAACCGGTCTGTCTGCGTCCCGATCCAGTTGGTCATGTAGCCGCCGAAGGATCCGCCCATGGCCATGATGCGGCTCTCGTCCACGTCGGAGCGCTGTTCCAGCGCATCGCTGAGGGCTATCAGATCCTCGTAGCACTGGCCGCCCCACACGTTGCCCCAGATGCCCTGAACGAATGCCTGGCCGAACCCCGTCGAGCCGCGTGGGTTGGGAAGCACGACCGCATAGCCCTGGGCCACGGCGAGCAGGGGATTCCAACGCCACTGCCATCCGTCGCCCCACATGTGGATGGGGCCACCGTGGATCCAAAGAAGAGTGGGTAAGGGGCCGGGTCCGTTCTTTGGCTTTACGATGAAGAACTGGACCGGTTCCCCGTCGCTCGAAGGGACCCGGCCACGCTCCACCTCAGCCCATCCGGCGGGTTCGAAGCCCGACAGGCACCCTAGCATGCGAGGTATGGCGTCTTCTGTCGCGTCGACAACAAAACAATCCGGCGCTTCGAGGAGCGTCGACCGAATGCCGGCGATCCGCCCGTCAGAGAGGGTTTCGATGTGGGAATGACTGCCGGGATGGGATCGCGCAGTGATGCGGTGAATCAAGCCGTCGGCGGTTCCGATCCTGAAGATCGGCACGTCTCCGTCTTCATCGGCGGTGAGGATGAGTGACTGGCTGTCTCCGGTCCAGCAACCCAGTTGCGGCCATCGGTCCCAACCCTCTCCCAAAGCCCGTTCGGTACCGCTCGTAAGGTTGATCAGAGTCAGTGTCGGGTGCATTACCGTTATCGGAGAGCGCACGCTACGGACCAGAGCCAGTGTTGTGCCGTCCGGGGAGAAGCGGAGCTGGGCGTTGCTTGTGCATGGGCCCACACCCCGGGCCGTTTGCTTCCGCGTATCGATTTCGATGAGAAGTACGGCCGTATCCAGGACCCGGTCATCGCCGGGAGTCTGCCGTGTGACCGCGACCCACTTGCCGTCATCAGAGAGCGCCAGTTCGGGTTCGACTGCAAACTCTCGTTTTGCGTCGGGTGTCAGGTCGGTTCGATCCTTGCCGTCGGCCGAACAGGCGATCAGGTGCGTAGTGGCGCGGTCCGGGTCGTCATGCAGCCAGTGATCCCAGTGCCGGACGGGTTGTTGAACGAAACGTCGTGCGCTCGGACCCTTCTTCGCGCGTTGGGAAGCGACTTCTCTTTGTTCGTCATGGTCCACAACGGGAATGACGGGAGCGAACAGGACGAGCCTGTCCGAATGCCGGGCAAATCGATAGGCCACAACGCCCAGCGGCTCGTCGGTCAGTTGTCGGGGTTCGCCGCCGGCTGCGGGGAGGATCCAGGCCTGCAGCCGCTTTTCGACGTCTTCGTCGGGCGCGACCTCGTTCGGCTGGCGATTCGAGAGAAAGCCGAGGGCGCCGTCATGCCGAAAACAGGGCGCCGTGTCCCGGGTGTCGCCGCGGGTGAGCTGAACAGGCGTCGAACCGTCGGTAGGGACCCTCCAGAGGTCGCTCACGTATTTCGCGGCGTCCCGGTCGAGCCTCTCGCAAGAGACGGCGAGCCAGTCCCCGTCTGGAGAAGGTGCGATGGAAGACACGCGTCCGAGCTTGATGTAGTCGTGAACCGAAATCATCAACGGTGACCCTGGCGCATGACAGTATAAAGAACCACGATCCGTGTCAGCCAATACATTGGATGATCGCAGGACTGCCGAATAGAACAGCAAGTCAAGAAAGGAGAACCGAAATGAGAAAGCTAACCATCTGGCTCACCATTGTTGTGGCTTTCATTGCCGGTTACGTAGCCGGATCTTTGGAACCCACGACCAACGCCGAAATCGGTAACCCAAGCCCACAGTACACTCAACAGCTGATCTACAGCCAACTTACCAACATCGCCTTTAAGCTCGACTCGATTGAATCGGGCGTCTCTTCGATCGACTCGTGCATAGGAGCAAGATCACTAGTGTCCGGTTAGAAGTCGAATAGAACCAGCTGGTTAGGATCTTGGAGTTCATTGAATTGGGAATCAGGCGCGTGAAAGGCCTGCAAAATGGGCTGTTTCTCAAGAATCGTAATGCTGAGAATCTGTAGGATTTGGTAAAGACTCCTATCGATGCCGAGGCGCTTCCGGATGATGGCGACGTGAACATAAACCGAAATGGCGATCCAGATCTGGGTCTTCACCGCATTCTCGCTGGTGCCGTAGAAGGACTTGATTCGAAGGTGTTGTTTGATCCATTTAAAGAAAAGTTCCACCTGCCATCGCGACTTGTAGATCTGAGTGATGGTGAGTGCAGGCAACGCGAAGTTGTTGGTCAGGAACTTCAACCGCTTGTTCGTCCCGGCATCGAAGTAGCTGATACGCCGCAACGGATCGGGATAGGTTTTGGCGGATTTGTTCGTTGTGAGGATGACCGTCTGGTCGGATCGCAATCCCGTGGTCGTGTCCACCCGACGGGAGTACCGCCGCCGCAGGACGACGTTCTTCTTAGCACGCACCACAAAGAAAGCGGAACAGAGGGAGAAGAGAAAGAGCCGTTCAAAATCGATATAGGCGCGGTCCATGACGTAGAAGGCACCCGCTTCGGGTGCGATCTCATCGAGAACGTTGACGTCATGGACTTTCCCGTCTGTGACGTGGATAAACGCGGGAATGTTGCCGTGAAGATCCAGCAGTGTATGCATCTTGACCGCGGCTTTGTGCCGGCGAAACCGGGCCCATGGGAATAGTGAAAGACACAGGTCAATGGTGGTCGAGTCCAGGGCATATAGACCTTGATCCAACTCGACGCCGATGGGGTCTTCGGCATATAACGGCCGCGCCATGCCGATCAGGACCTGTGCGAAATCCGCATAGATCCGCCAGTCGCGCCGCTCGTTGGCGTCGGCCAGTGTCGTCCGCGCCACCTTGCTTCGGAATCCCATGTGGTAACGCTTTCTGCCGAGGGCGCGTAAGCAGGCTTCGATGTCGCGGAGGCTTTCACGATAGGTCAATTGGGCGAATGCCATCGCCAGGAACTGATCCCAGCAGGAAAACCCTTTCTGCTGGTAATCGCCCCGATAGCGGGCGACACACTTCTGAAACTCGTATCGGGGCGCGTAATCCATGACTTGTGAGAAGACGGTTTGGCCTGAGTTCATGCGCCATTGGTATCACCCCTCTCACCGTAATATTGCTAAAAGTGTGATCGGCAGGTTCAAATCGAAAAATCGCAGAATGCCATTCAACTCACTGTTCATCTATAAGTTGCCGGCGGCTGTCGCACCGTGTTCCGGACACTAGTGACGCAGGGTAATCAGTTCGGTCTCCAGCGCACTCCGCTCAGCCTGCAGCCCACTCCGCTGATTTTCAAGGATGGTTAGCTGGTTGTTCAAGTCGGCAATGTCGCTCGTCAGGCTGCCAATGTCGTTCGTCAGCGACGCAACGTCGTTGTTCAGCGAAACAATCGTTGCACTCAGGCCGGCATTCGTGTTTTCCAGACCAACGATAGCGGCATTAGCGGCGTCCAGATCAGCCTGATCACGGCGGGCCAGGAACCACGAACCCGCCGCCGCACCGCCGGCCACAGCCGCGATGATGGCGATCCAAGCGCTTGATGACATGCTGCTGGCCTGCGGCGCCGGTGCCGGTGGCATGCCCGCGGGCAGCGGGTCCGCCAGGTTAGACGCGATCATGCTGATCGGATCGGCGACGACACCGTTCGCACGACCCAGCAGCCTTTCCTGTCCTTCGGTCAGAAGGAACGATTCCTTAGAATCGGTATTCCTCACCATCAGCGACCCGGTTCGGACACGAATGCCGACGGTCTTATCCCCGAGGACGAATACACGGCCTGAAGCTGTCTCGCCAGAGACCTCGTACGGCTCCACGGCAATATGAAGGACAGATCGACCGTTCGTCGAGAAAGAGATTGACCCGGATGCAAGCGCCAAACGCGCAATCGCGCCTGAGCTTTTGACGGTGACGTCAGTGTTATCGGACAGCTCGATGGTCGGGCCGCCGATGAAATCCACCTTCGCGTATGAATCGCCGCCAGAGACTATTCTGTCACCCGAAAACACTGTGCCTTCCCGGGAAACAGGAACTGTGCGAAGCAGCACTCTACCGGCAGTGGTAATAGAGCCCACGGCGGCCGGTGCGCCTGAAAACTCAGCAGCGGTAACAGGTGTGGTACCAACCGCTGTCGCAAGCACGAGCACCAGCGCAATCATCTTAAGGAACAGCGTACGCGATATCATCAGGCTCCAACCAATCCAACAACTTGTGGACTAACAGTGGTGGGTCCATTCCCACACCAGCTTCACCTTGCTCAATTTTCTCTCAAGGGCACTGCAAAATCAACAAGTTAAATGACCCCCGGCAGAGCCGGGGGCTTATTTCTGTGAGCCCCTCAAAGGGGCCGGTCAAGAGCCGCCTGAAGGCAGCTGATGCCCCCACGCCATGTTCAGCTCCTCCAAACGCTGCTCCTCCCGCTCCTGCCGCCAAATGTATTCCCGCACGAATTGTTTGTCCATCCCCACCGTGGAAACGAAATAGCCTCGCGCTCAGAAACTCTTCCCTGTCAAACGGTGTTTCAGTCCCAGAAAGTTCCGGGCAGTCGAGATTGCACTCTTCCCCTTGATGAATCCCGCCACACTGGATACCGCCTACTTCGGAATGAACACCATGTGATACTTGCAGTCCCATTTCGTGTGCGATCGCCTTCGGGCCTCTTTCATTGAGTCCTCCTTCTTTGGAAGTCGTCGCTTCCAAGCAGGACTTTCCTATCTACCGCCGCTCTCGGTCAAACCTCTGCGAGTCGCCCCGGCTAAGCCGGGGGTTTACCTATGGGAATTACTGGGGGTTCGCATAAAACCGTCGCGCTCGCCCACCGTCGTCGCAGGACTGAGCGGCCGCAATGCCAAGAAACACCGAGAAAAGCATCGCATTCACCGGTATCTGGAGGTTGAAATCGGCGAGGCCATGAACCAGGAGATCCGAGATGCCTCCGATGCATGTCAGCAGTATCGCGCGGCTTCTAATCGACTCGATTCGCCAGAAGCTACGAATACCACGTACAAGGATGCTGGCCACCAGGGCCCAAAACACCAGCGCCGGAACGAGCCCCCATTCCGCAGCCGTTTGCAGGTAGTCGTTATGCGCGTTGTCGTACAAGAATTCCGTGTGATCGCTCTGATAGCTCCGGAAAACATACTGATAGTTCCCCGCACCAACACCCCAGGGACGGTCCGCAATCATTGTCATTGTATCGCGATAGATGGTGATCCGTGAGTCCTGCAACACCAGTTCGGAATCGAGCAAACCGCCGTATCGCTCGACTATGACATCGACGCCAATCCAGAGCGCTCCTGCCAACACGATTCCCATCAGGGCCATCCCCAAAACTGTCCCCATCCTCCGATTTCCGCGCTCCAGTCGCATTATGGTCCCGACAAACAACAGGCTGACCACAAAAGAGAAAACACCCATTCGTGATAGCGAGAAGACCAAAGACAACGCGATGACGGCGCTCCCGACCAAGTAAAGATATGTCCGCGCGGGATCGCGATGCCGGAAACTCGCGTATGCCAGTCCAAACGGAACAAACGCAAGCATGCCGAGCAAACCAGCAAAGTGATTCTTACTGATCAAGGTACCGCTTACGCTGCTGGCAGTGTTCTGGTACCCGAGAATCCAACCCGGCTCCACGAAATATTGAATCAGGCCAAGAGATGCCTCAAGCAGGCCGATGACCAGCAGGACGTGAAAGAACCGAAGCACCCGCGCTGGGGCGCCCCGGGCGGCTTGCCGGCCCATGCCCCAGCAAACAGCGCCACGGCAAATTCGGGCCCACGACGAACACTGAAATAACGATCCCAAATGCAGAGAGGAGAAATCCAACAGGTACTTTGTTATGTCGTCCAAACTGAAAGATGAGCCAGATGCCGGACGCCACAGCCCACATCGTGATCGGAACGTGTCAACAAGTTTGAGACACCTGCATTCGGAATTTAAGCTACCGTAGGCGACTCTGCGGGCGGGTTGATCCACACCTTGTCCGGCGGCCCAGCGATCTTTCTCGGTACATTGACGAAACGTTCTGGATGTTGCCGACGAGCGCGATCCAGAGCATGCTGGCGTCGTTCCAGAACCGGACCGGTCTGACCGTAATGGACCATCGCTGGGGTTAGCCAGTTCAGACCGGAATGGTAGTGGACGTTGTTGTACCAGTGGAAGAAGTCCCGGCAGAACGCCTTGGCGTCCTGGATCGAACCGAATCGTTCCGGGAAGTCAGGGCGGTATTTCAGGGTTTTGAACTGGGCTTCCGAGAACGGGTTGTCGTCGGACACATAGGGCCGAGAGTGGGATTGGGTCACACCCAGATCCGATAGCAGCAGCGCCACCGCTTTCGACTTCATCGACGAGCCGCGATCGGCGTGCAGAGTCAGCTGATCCTGCTCGATCCGATGCTTGTCACAGCTTTCACGAATCAGTTTCTTGGCCAGGCCGGAAGATTCGCAATCGGCCACCATCCAGCCCACCGCCTGGCGGCTGAAGATATCGAGAATCACGTACAAGTAGAAGTAGGTCCACTTCCGTGGTCCCTTCAGCTTCGTGATGTCCCAGGTCCACACTTCATTCGGGCCTGTCGCCAACAGTTCCGGCTACTGGTAGACGGGATGACGCCGTTGGTTCCGCCGTTCGCGCACTTCTTGGTTCGCATCCAGAATCCGGTACATCGTGCGTACCGAGCACAAATAGCGGTCTGCATCCAGCAAGGCCGCACACACTTGGGCGGGCACCTGATCCACGAAGCGCCCGCTATGCAGCAGGTCGAGGACTTCCTGTCGATCGGCTCCGCTCAATGCCCGATGTGATCGTGGGCGTGCCCGCTCGGCTGCGGGCGCGGCGGCCCGCTGCCGACGCCGATAGAGCGACGCGCGGGAAACCCCGAAGGCCCGGCACGCCGGCGCCGTCCCCAATTCGGTGGAGAACTTTTCGGCCGCTTCCATCAGTTGTTCTCTTCCTGGTCCGGGTTCTTCAGAGGAATCCCCAATAGCGTGGAGACTTTTTTTTGGATCTCGATGACCGTTTCGGCTTGCTCCAGCTTCCTCTGGAGCCGTTGCGCCTCGCGTTCCAGTTCAGCGATGCGCTTGTCCCGGCCGTCCTTCGGCTGCGCTTTCCGTCCTCGCTTCGCCGAACCCATCCCGGCCAATTCCCCGGCATCGTGTTGCCGCCGCCAGGTGCGCAGGCTCGAGGAATACAATCCCTCCCGGCGTAGTAAGGCCCCCCACTCGCCCGGCTTCGTGCATCGGTCCGCCTCCCGCACGACCCGGCGCTTATATGCGGCGCTGAATCGCCTCCGTATCGCCTTATTGGTCACCTCCGGGTCCGGATTATCCCCATTCCGACCGGCCGCTTCACGCGCAACTCCAGTCGCCCTGCGGGCGCCTTCCGTTCCACGCGATTCTTCGTTCTCGTTCTCTGGTTTCATCACCAACACAGGCTCACTTCCTTCCCGCCCTGCTCACTAGTTAAATGACCCCCGGCAGAGCCGGGGGCTTATTTCTGTGAGCCCCTCAAAGGGGCCGGTCAAGAGCCGCCTGAAGGCAGCTGATGCCCCCACGCCATGTTCAGCTCCTCCAAACGCTGCTCCTCCCGCTCCTGCCGCCAAATGTATTCCCGCACGAATTGTTTGTCCATCCCCACCGTGGAAACGAAATAGCCTCGCGCTCAGAAACTCTTCCCTGTCAAACGGTGTTTCAGTCCCAGAAAGTTTCGGGCAGTCGAGATTGCACTCTTCCCCTTGATGAATCCCGCCACACTGGATACCGCCTACTTCGGAATGAACACCATGTGATACTTGCAGTCCCATTTCGTGTGCGATCGCCTTCGGGCCTCTTTCATTGAGTCCTCCTTCTTTGGAAGTCGTCGCTTCCAAGCAGGACTTTCCTATCTACCGCCGCTCTCGGTCAAACCTCTGCGAGTCGCCCCGGCTAAGCCGGGGGTTTACCTATGGGAATTAGAGGATTCCCCCGGACCCGGTCCATAAAGTCCGGGGGAACCCTCCAGTGGCCCGGTGGCCACTATCCGATAGCCGCGGTACCGTGCTTTACGAACAAAAAAACGCCCAAGCGCCCGAGGGCTCTTCCAGCCCGGGCCGCATGGACGTCTTTGTCCTTCGCAGACTACGCTGTAAAACAAAACAAGCCCTCGGGGGATACCTCTCCCGAAGACTCCATCGTCTAGCTAAGCGATACGCCGTTGTATCGAATGTTCTCTATTATGGTTGCGACGCTCTCTTCGGTCAAGTCGAGAAGATGCGGCGTCCGGCCCGCCATCCTCGCCTGAAGGCCGCGACACAGAGCACGATCAGTCCGACCGCCAAAACGAACGCTACGACGGGCACAACGAACGCCAGAACTACCCCGAGGACAGACACGATGTCCTCCAGCATCGAGACAGCGGCGTTGCCGAACCCTGGCAGGAACATGCTGACCCCGGCCCGCAAGGCCGCTTTCCCGGAATGCACCGCAAGGGACGTCCCCCCGCCGGCCGCCAGACCGACAATCGTCGCCAACATGGGGTCGAGCCCGCCGAGAACCGACGCCGCGGACAACGCACCGGCCAGGGGCCGAAGACCGGTACCTATGACGTCGAGAACATGGTCTACGGCGACGATCTTGTCGCCAACAAGCTCCACGATCGCAGCCACCAGGAGCACGATCAAAACGTCGTCCCGGGCCAGGAACTGGAACGACGCGTTCAGGTCGACCAGTTCAGCCCGTGCGGCGAGGCTGATTGCAAGCATCGGCAGGAAAGCACGGAGGCCGGCAGCAGCAGCCAGACTGATGCCCATCATCAATTGAATCAGGAGCTCCACGGCGTACCCTCATTCTGCCTCATTTGGTAGTCTCGCGGGCTGCTAGAATGGACCCACAATGATGAAGCTACGTTGCTTGCTGCTTTGCCTGCTCTTGCCGGGCCTCGTCGGGACCGCTGCCGGCGCTCAGGCTTCGTCCGCGGCTTTTCTCGAAGGAATGGCCGCCAAGCTGTCCACAAACCGGGGCCACCTCAGACGACGTCGCTCGAATGGCGACCGACACCAACATCGGACGGCGTGAAATCCTGGAGTCCATCCTGGCCGACCGCGGGATCGCTTTCCAGATCGAGTCCTTCACGATCGAAGAACGCGAAGACTACCCGCGAACCGAAGGCCGGAACATCATCGTTACGTTCGGTACCGGCTCTCGGGACATCGTGATCGGGGCCCACTACGATGCCGTTCGATTTCCCGATGCCACTCTCAGCCCCGGTGCTGTCGATAACGCGGCCGGATCCATCGTACTGACACGGCTGGCCGAAGCGCTCGCGGAGGAGACTTTCGAGCACCGCGTCGTACTGGCGTTTTTTGACATGGAGGAACTCGGTCTGATCGGTTCGAGTCAATACCTGGCCGCCCATGCGACCGAAACGATCGACGCGATGATCAACTTCGACGTGGTGGGCTATGGCGATACGCTGCTGATAGGACCGACAGCCGACCCCGGGAACGTGGTGATTGATTCAGCGCTCCGGCAGGCTTGCCTGGACGAAGGGATCGAGTTTCTCAACTATCCGGCGTATCCGCCCAGCGACGACCAAAGCTTCCAGGCTGCGGGAATACCGAACGTATCCATTGGAACTCTTCCGGCACCCGAAGCGCACCGACTCTGGCTGCTCCTGAACAGCAACCCCCAGGGCGTCTTCGACCCGGCGTTCGTGCCACGCATTCTCCAACTGATCCACACGCCCGCCGATTCGCCCGAGGTGGTGGACGCCGGTGCGATGGACATCGCCTACCGAGCCGCCCTCAACCTGGTTCGCCGATTGGACCGAAACCGTTGAGTATCGGCCTGGCGGTGGCGCCGCATCCAAAAATTTGATAATTTCATAGTTCTCTCGTCGGGAACGACCCTGGGAGCAGCCCACCCCCCGGTCTCCGATCGGTTTCCGGTCGGATCGACATCGTGGCTCTTTTTCCAACAATCAAAGGCTGACGCCTTCCGGCTCTGTCCGGAAAACGGAAAGGAATGAGTCCACCATGCCCAAGAAACGCGTAGTCATCATGGGAGCGGCCGGCCGCGACTTCCATAACTTCAACGTTTACTTCCGAAACAACAAGGAATACCAGGTTGTTGCCTTCACGGCCACGCAGATTCCCAACATCGACGATCGCTCGTACCCGGCCAAGCTCGCCGGGAAGCTTTACCCGAAGGGGGTTCCGATCGTTCCGGAGGATCGACTGACCGACCTGATCCGCGAGCATAAAGTCGATCAGGTAGTGCACGCCTACTCAGATGTCGCCCACCAGGACATCATGCACGCCGCATCGATCTCGATGGCTGCGGGCGCTGATTTCCGGTTGATGGGTCCGGGGACGACCTACATCAAGTCGAAGAAGCCGGTCATCGCGGTCTGTGCCGTAAGGACGGGTGCGGGCAAGAGCCCGACAAGCCAGTTCGTCGTCGACTACCTGATGAAGCAGGGCCTGCGTGTCGGCGTCATCCGACACCCGATGCCCTACGGCGACCTGGTCGCCATGGAAGTGCAGCGGTTCGCCAAGTACTCCGACTTCGAGAAGCACCAGTCGACGATCGAAGAACGTGAAGAGTACGAACCCTATGTCCGCCGGGGCGTCGTCATCTGGGCGGGCGTCGATTACCTGAAGATCCTCCGTCGCGCCGAACGTGAAGCCGATGTGATCCTCTGGGACGGCGGGAACAACGACATCCCGTTCTACACACCCGACCTCTACATCACGGTTGCCGATCCGCACCGACCCGGACACGAGATGTCCTACCACCCGGGAGAAACCAACCTTCGCGCCGCCGACGTCATCTTGATCAGCAAAACCGGCACGGCGACAGCGGCCGGCATCGAGACGGTCCGCAAGAACATCAAGATCGCCAATCCGAAGGCGCGGGTCTTCAAGACGGATCTCAAGATCGCAGCCGTCGACCGGCAGTCGATCAAGGGCAAGAAGGTAATCGTCGTCGAAGACGGTCCGACGCTGACCCACGGCGATATGGCTTACGGGGCCGGCGCCATCTTCGCGAAGAGAGAAGGCGCGCGGATGGTGAACCCGTCGCGATACGCGGTCGGCTCGATCCGTAAGGTGTACCAGAAGTTCCCGCACCTGAAGAGCATCCTTCCCGCGATGGGATACGGGGACAAGCAGATCCGCGAGTTCGAGGCGACGATCAACAAGGCCAAAGCCGACCTGGTGATCGGCGCGACGCCGGTCGATCTCAGCCAACTCATCAAGATCAACAAACCTCTGGTCCAGATCCGCTACTCCCTTGCGGCGCCAGCAGGATTCAAGCAGTTGCTGACGGAATTCGCGAAGAAAGCCCACAAACGATAGCGGCCGGGTCGATCCTTCCCCGCTCCCGGTTTCCGTCGGTTGACCCACCTGCCCGGCTCGCATAAGCTCTTCGGGCAGGTGTCCAATCCCACGGCAAACGCGGTTCCTGGCAAGCCCACCCCCGTACGGGTACTGGGAAGAGGTGACCTGACGGCGCTCGCCGTCAACGGGATCATCGGCGCCGGTATCTTCGGGCTGCCATCTGCGGTTGCGGCGTTGGTGGGCAACGCCAGCCCGATCGCCTTCGTCGCCTGCGCCGGGATCGTAGCCATCATCGTCCTCTGCTTTGCCGAGGTGGCCAGCCACTTCAGTGAAACCGGTGGGCCGTATCTCTACGCGCGCTCGGCATTCGGACCGCTGGTCGGATTTGAAGTGGGATGGGCGATCTGGCTTGCCCGGGTAAGCGCGTTCGCAGCGAACGCCAACCTGCTGGTCTCCTACTTCGGTTTCTTCGTCCCAGGGGCCGACGTCGGACTGGCCCGCATGATCTCGCTCACGGCCGTTATCGGATTCCTGGCTGGCGCGAATGTTCGGGGGGTCGCGCTGGGAGCGAAGCTTGGCGACGTGCTCGCGGTTCTGAAGATCATCCCGCTGGTCGCGTTCGGAACCATCGGCCTCTTCTTCGTCGACTGGGGAGCGTTCTCGACGATCGCTGCGCCTGCTTCGGGCAACTTCGGAACCGCGGTACTCCTGTTGATCTACGCCTTCACGGGCTTCGAGTACGCAGCGATACCCGCGTCGGAAGCCCGGGAGCCGAAGAAGGACATCTCGTGGGCGTTGATCTACGCGCTCGGTATCGCGGCAGTGATCTACCTCGCCGTGCAGGTGGTCGCCGTGGGCACGCTGCCTACGCTGGCCCAATCCGAGCGGCCGCTGGCCGATGCCGGGCAGCGGATCCTCGGCCCAGTTGCCGGTGGCGTCATGGCACTGGCCGCTCTGATTTCCATATTCGGTAATTTGAGCGCGGTCATGCTCATCGGTCCCCGTCTCACCTATGCTTTCGCCGAGCGCGGGGAGTTTCCGAAGTTCTTCGGCAAACTGCACAGCCGGTTCCGGACGCCCATCGGTTCGATCGTCGTTTTTGCCGCCATCGTATGGATGATGGCACTCTCGGGAACGTTCGTCTGGTTGGCGACCATCAGCGTCGTGGCGCGCATCTGGGCCTACATGGTGAGCTGCGCTGCGGTACCCATCCTGCGCAAACGAAGCGAGTCGCGGCCGGAGTTCCAGCTGAAGTTCGGTCCACTGTTGCCCGCCCTGGCGATCGGCCTCGGCATCTGGCTTTACGCCCAGACCAAGGTCGAAGACACATTGGCCTTCCTCGTCGCGATGATCGTCGGCAGCATCATCTACTTCTTCATGCGGCCGAAGCAGCTGCAATAAGAGCGTTCACATTTACGGGAGCGACCGGCTCCTTACTCATATCGCTCGATCTGCACTGCCTCTCGGCGACGCCCCCATTCCCCGGGTTTCTCCTCGAACACGCCCGCGCAGACAGTACCGCATTCCGAGCACCGACCCCCTGCACCCATGTTCCATTCGAGCAACTCGTACCAGTCGCGGCCGATGAGCTTCGCACCACATCCGTGGCAGTAGGTGGCGTCGGAGGCCCGATCGTGGATGTTTCCCGTGTAAACGTGACGCAGGCCGTTCGCCATCGCTATCTCGCGGGCACGGATCAGCGTCTCCGGTGGCGTGGGTGGCCGGTTCGTCAACTTCCAGTCCGGATGGAATGCGGAAAAGTGCATCGGGATGTCGGGGCCAAGGTTCTCGGCGACCCAACCCGTCATCTCGTCGAGTTCCCGCTCAGAATCGTTCTCCTCGGGAATCACAAGGTCGGTCACCTCAACCCAGACCTCGGTCTCACGCTTCAGGTAGACCAGCGTGTCGAGAACGGGCTGCAGGTGGCCCGCGCAGACCTTCGAATAGAAATCGTCGGTGAACGCCTTGAGGTCGACGTTGGCGGCGTCCATATAACGGAAAAACTCTTGCCGGGGCTCTTCGGTGATGTAGCCGGCGGTGACGGCGACGGTCCGGATGCCGCGCTCGCGGCACGCAGCGGCGACGTCGATCGCGTACTCCATGAATATGACCGGGTCGTTGTAGGTAAAGGCCACACTCCTGCAACCGAGTTCCTGGGCAGCTCGGGCGATGACGTCCGGAGTGGCCGGCGAGGCCAGTGTATCGAACTCCCGGGACTTGCTGATGTCCCAGTTCTGGCAGAAACGGCAGCCCAGGTTGCAACCCGCCGTACCGAACGAGAGAACCGGAGTGCCCGGCAGGAAATGGTTCAGCGGCTTCTTCTCGATTGGATCGACCGCGAACCCGCTGGACCGCCCGTAGGTCGTGAGGACGACCTCCCCACCTGAGGCCGCTCGAACGAAGCAGAAGCCTCTCTGTCCTTCGCTCATGCGGCAGAATCGCGGGCACAGGTCACACTGTACGCGCCCGTCCTCGAGGCGATGCCAGTACTTGGTCGGTACGACGCTGTCAGGTTTGCTGTCGAGCATTTTCTTCAAATCCAGCCCGCCGCGCACCGGTCTGCGGCATGGTCACAGTTCCCAGAAACCAACAATATCCCGAAACTCCGTCCAGTCAACGAATGGATTAATTAGGGAGCGGCACGTATGTCCCAAATTAAAAGTCAGTTTCTGTAATTCATGTAAGGGACGAAGAGGGACAGGGGAGCCTGTCCCCAAAAGTCAGCGGGCTCCGAGCCACCGCTGTTCGATCTCGAGGAGCTCGCCGCTTTCACGGAGCCGGAGGATCTCCAACCCGATACGTTCGCCGAGCGGGCTTCCCTTCGGGACTGCAAAGCCGTAGTTCTGCCTGCGGTACTCGGACGCCGAGATCCGGAAGTCGAGGCGGGGATTCTCGGAAATGATGTATCGCAGCATCGGGCGATCGAATACAACGGCCTCGGCATCACCCCGCTCCAGCAGGGCCACGGCAGCTTGTACATCGGGGACAGCCAGCGCCCTTCCTCCGACGCTTTCGACGAACTCCTGGGAAGTGGTCCCGCCAACCACCGCGACGCGCCTCCCGCGGAGTTGCTCGGCAGTCTCGATCGAGGGACCGTCCATCTGCGAGAGCGTCAGAGCGGTCGCCAGAAAAGCCGTCAACGAAGAAGCGATCACAAGACCAATAAACATCCAGATCCCCGAAATGATCCGGCCGGCAAGGGACACGGGAACGCGATCGCCGTAGCCGACCGTCGTCATGGTGACCAGCGCCATCCAGACGCCGTTGGCGATTCCAGCACGCGGATTCTGCGGAAACTGTTCGGGATTGGCGCCACGTTCAGCGAGCCACAGCAGTGTGCCAATGATTATCAAGACCGCGGCCAGCGCGCTGAAGCCTGTAACGAACGTGCGTGTAAAGAACGGTGCGAAGCGGTCGTACAGACTTCCCGATTGCGGCGCCATGATCGCCAGCGACGCGTTGAAGTAGGGCTGCGCGAACGTCACGCGCTCCGCTCGGGAGGCAGTAATGCTGACGGGACCGACGGCGATGTCGAATTCGCCAGCCTCCACACCGCTGATGGCAGCATCGATATCTTCCTGTGGGACGAGCGTGTACATGACGCCGAGACTCGCAGCGACCGTCTCCCAGACGTCGACGCTCAATCCGATCGGCGGGTCCCCCTGGATGACGAAGGGCGCATTACCGACAACCGCGACCGAGAGCGGTTCACCAGCTTGCCTCTGTGTCTCCGCAACACCTTCCGCCGGCAGGGCAAAAGCCAGCAAGAGCATTAACCGCCTCGGAAAAGCCTTCATGAACGCGGTTCCCCTGGAGCGGCGAACGTCTCGCCGCAGAAAGCACTCGGATCGTAGTTTGTGAAGCATAAGCCGCTGCTGCTCAAATGTTCCTCCAAGCGGGTAGGAATGATATCGCAGGCGGGTTGTTGCGGCCAATGTGGCCCGAAGCGGTCGTCGTCATGTAGCAGAGGGGCGTCTTGACGCGAACATATCCACCGCCTAGACTGAAATGTCTACGCGCCTGTAGCTCAGATGGATAGAGCGCTGGTCTCCGGAACCAGAGGTCTCAGGTTCGAATCCTGTCAGGCGTATAACAACTTACGATGACGACGGGCCCCGAAAGGGGCCCAAAAAGTAACAAAAAGTAACGATTCGCCAACCCCGCTACTTGCTTGCCTCGGCCAGGGTCTCTGGAAAATAGACGGCATCGGCCTTTGCTGCCGCTTCCGGTCCGTGGTCTGTCAATTGATGACCGTACACGTCAACCGTGACCTGGATCGACGAGTGCCCCATCCAACGGGAGACATCGTAGATTCCAATTCCCTGATCGATCAACGTTGAACCGTACAAATGGCGAAGATCGTGGAAGCGCACCGGACCGACCCCGGACTCACGGACGGCCTTGTAGAACGTCGACGACGGGCCACTAGGAGCCTGTCGGGAATAGATTGGGGGATGGGTGGCGACAGAAGTCGGGGAAGAACCGGATGGGACCTAAGCTGGACGGGTGGATTTGTAGAAGAAGGCATGACGAAATGCTTCCGATCCGATGACCTGAATCAGAGCTTGTTGATGCCGCCGTCGTTACACGACTGGCTTCCGGAAAATCATTTGGCGCGATTTGTGGCCGACCTGGTGGAGACGCTGGATCTGTCGGCGTTTTACCGTTCCTATGAGGCGAAGGATGGACGAGGTCAGGCGGCCTACTCCCCGGTGCTGATGGTGCGGTTGTTGGTGTAGGGATATTGTACCGGGGTGGTGAGTTCGCGGCAGATCGAGAAACGGACGCATGAGGACGTGGCGTTCCGGTATTTGAGTGCGGACACGCATCCGGATCACAGCACGTTCAACGAGTTTCGGAAACGGCATTTGGAGGCGTTGGCGGGACTGTTTCTGCAAGCGCTGGGATTGTGCCGGAAGGCGGGGCTGGTGAAACTGGGGCATGTGGCGGTCGACGGGACGAAACTCCAGGCGAACGCCAGCAAGCACAAGGCGATGAGTTATGGGCGGATGAGGGGGGCCGAAGAGACGCTGAAGGCGGAAGTGGAGGAGTTGCTGAAGCGGGCCGAGGCGGTCGACGCGGTCGAGGATGAGAAGCAACGGCAAGGACTGACCGACCAGTTGCCGAAGGAATTGGCGCGGCGGGAAAGCCGGTTGAAGAAGATTCGACAGGCCCGGGCGGAATTGGAAGCGGAAGCCCGGCAGAAGGCGGCGCAGGCGAAGGCGGACGCGGAAGCGCGGATGGCCCAGCGGCGGAAGCAAGAGGAGCGAACGGGGAAGAAGACGGGTGGAGGCCAACCGCGGGTTCCCGATCCGAAGCAGGCGGCGCCGGATGCGAAGGCGCAGCGCAACTTCACCGATCCGGACAGCCGGATCATGCCCGACGGCGCGCACAAAGGCAGTTTCGTGCAGGCCTACAATGCCCAGATCGCTGTGGACGATGACACGCAAGTCATCGTCGCGGCCGAGATCACCCAGGACGCCAATGACAAAGAGCAACTGGCGCCCATGGTCGCGCAAGTGCGGCGGAACACGGGGACCCGGCCCGTCGCGGTCAGCGCGGATGCCGGGTATTGGAGCCCCAGGCAGGTGACCGACCCGCGAGCCGCAGGGATCGATTTACACGTGGCCACGGGGCGAGTCCGGACCGGCGCATCCCCGAAGTCTTCCGGCGGCCCGCCCGGAGCGGCTGAAGGCGCCGGCGTACGGGAGCAAATGAAACAGAAACTGGACAGCGATGTGGGGCGGGCCGTCTACAAGATGCGCAAGGCGATTGTGGAACCGGTATTCGGACAGACCCGGGAATGCCGGGGATTCCGGCGTTTCAGTTTCCGCGGTCTCGAGAACGTGCGGGCGGAATGGCAACTGGTCTGTTTGACCCACAACATCCTGAAGTTGTTTCGTTACGGAGGAGGATTCAAGCCACTGGCGGCTTGAATCGAAGCAGGGAGATCCTGGCAAACACAGAATCCGCGGATGAAAAATACGTATCGCGCTCAATGGGGGCTGCCGCAATCTCATCTCATGGATCTGTCTGAGCAAACGCTTCCCAAGGTGGCCTTCATCCTGAAATCGCGATGGGTCTTTCAGCTTCAGACTTCTCCAGATTTCTTATTGCCGACAGGCTCCTAGGGTGAAATCCGTGGCCTTCTTCCCTAGGAGCCTGTCGGGAATAAGAAGTCTGCAACCAAGAATCAACAACTTACAGACCGGGGATGGCTCGTAAGTTGTTGATTCTTGCTTCGAGGGAGCCAATTCCCGACAGGCTCCTAGAAGAAGTCGGATACTTTGGCAGAAAAACCCGCGAGGACTGGATCGGCGCTGATCGTGTCGGTTGCGGTCAGGCGTTCTGTGTCTGAGAGGGAACGATAGATCGTGACGGTTTCCGCCTTCGGGTCTACGAGCCACACGATGGGTACGCCGCAGTCGAGGAACTCTCCAATCTTGTCGGCAACCTGGCGTACAAGGCAGACTACGGGTTTCTTCCTCTCCGTGTAATCTGTGGACTTCTTGTTTCAGAAGAAGTCAGAGACTTTGGCGGAAAAACCCGAGAGGATTGGCCACGAGTCTCGCAACTCTATGCTGACTTTCGCTTCAATGGCCGAATCTTTCGGTATTCCTTGGACTTCAGCTGCAGCATGTCCCACGCGTCGACCGCTTCCTGCATCCGAATCCAGACCATGGCATCCATGTCGAACAAGCGACCCAGCCGATACGCCATGTCCATGCTGACGCCGCGTTTTTCCTTGCCAAGTTCGTTGACCGTCTGTCGTGAAACGCCAAGAGCTTCCGCAAGATCTCCCTGGCTCATCCCGATCTCCGGCAATATTTCTTCGCGCAATATTTCCCCGGGATGTGTCGGCCGACGTTTGCGATTGTTCAGTATTCTGATTTTCATTCAGTGATAATCCTCCAGATCTACTCCATACGCGTCACAGTCCTTGAACTCGAACGTCATTCGGAAGTTCCCGGTGACTTTGATACTCCACGTTCCCTTGCGGTCGCCTTTTAACTCGTGAAGGTCCCATCCGGGAACGTTCATGCCGGCCGGACCGGAGGCTGCATCAAGCAAGTCTAGCCGCCGCCGAATCCGTGTCGTCATCTCCTGCGGGATGCCGCGTGGCGTTCCAGTTTCAAAGAACCGCTTCAGGGCACCAAATCGGAACGTCCTTATCATCGATTGCAGTGTAAGGTATCATGTGACAGGTGTCAACTCTAGGAGTCCTGGAATCAGGTGAGGACGTCAAACCCTTCGGTCTGGGCTGCTTCAGCTAGACGCTGGTCCAGGCAAACGAACCCGAGACCGTGGGGCCTGCCGTCACTCCAGACCAGTGCGGCTGCGAGTTGCATGGAATCTGCAGCTCTCAGCGGATGGAGGCGGAGGGCACGGCTGGCCTGTTCGCGGATGCGTTCCGAAGGCAACAGCTCGATCCAACCGGTTGCGAGCACAGTGAGCACATGTCGGGCCGCGTTCTCGTCCACACGCGCCATTATGTCTTCACGGCGGAGCCTGGCAAAAGCGGATTGGCACTCAACGACGGTACCCCACCAGACGACGATGGCAGGGTTTTGCTTGGCCAGCGCAGTGAGGCGTTCACTTCGCGGCTCGTTGACGCATAGTGGGATGATGGCGGACGCATCCCAGAACCTCATCGGTCTTCTGTCCGTTCGTCCTTGAGCGCGCGCACTGCGGCTCCATCTTCATCCTGAGGCCGGGGCAGGGCCCAGACCCCCCGGGGCAACCTCCCGAAACCGATCCGCGCCAGCCCAAGGCGTTCCAGTTCTCTAAGGTGAGGTGACAGCCGTGAGTCATCCTGAGAAAGGGGTACTATCTTGGCGATCGGCTTTCCCCTTTCGGTGACAATCACCTCCTCACCGGCCTTGACCTTCGCCAGAAACTCACTCAGCGTCGCCTTGAGCTTTGCCACTGGTACTGTCTGCATAATGACTAGTATAGTCACAATAATATGCTCATACTAGTTGCAAAGTGGAGCTAGTTCCAGCTAGCCGCCTCATGTTCGGTTTCAACCGGAAGGCGCGAAGGAACACGGAGACACGAAGTTTCGCTTCACCGCAAAGACGCCTCGAGTTCAAGTTGCTGGTACACCGATTCAAGTAGTCCGGGTCCCAGAAAGCGATGTACCTCGATCGCGGCGCCTATCACATGATGCGACAGTTCATTCTCATTCACCTTTGCGCCTTCGCGTCTTTGCGGTGAAAAAGGATCATGGGAACGGCTACAAGGATGATCGGGCTCAGCGTTTCTGCGCCCGTGCAGTGAAAAAGAATACGGAGGTGGCCACCAGGATCGGAGACGCCAGCAGAGCTAGTGATGTCAGGAGGATGGGTTGGGACATGAGGTAGCCGAGCGTCTGGAGGCCTTCGGGGTAGAAGCGGGTGAGGATGCGCTCGAAGGGCAGCACGAAGACCAGCATGAAGTAGATCGGGACTTGCGCGGCCCAGGGCTTGTCGGACATGACCGTCGTCGCCGTAAAGAGCGTCGCCAGCGAGAGTGCGACGGCGTTTGCGAAGAAGATGATCCGAAGGTCGGCCACGAGCAATGCGGGAAGGTTGACGGTCGCCAGGACCATCGAGTAGACCGAGCAGTATTTGGCCAGGACCAACCGACCCGGTTCGACCGGGAGGCTCAGCAGAAGCTCCAGCGTGCCTCGCTGGCGTTCATTCAGGAAACAGAACTGAGCATAGCCGAAGCCGGCGCCCGCCAGCATGCCGGCCAGCAGGCCCTTGGCGAAATCCACGGACCGGTCCGGGTAGAAGCGCACGAGTATGGCAGGAACCATGAGCCCGAGCGTCAGCATGATCATGAACCACCTGGACTCGGCCCAGTCCTTACGCGCGATGTGCAGTGCCAGTTGCGGGAATCCGACCAATCGCATTCAGGAATACTTCCTCCAGTTGATGACGGCCGTATCGCTTCAGCAGGGAGGCCGTCGGTGCATACTCGAGGACCGATCCGGAGTCGAGCATGAGAATCGTGTCGGCGATCCGGTCCAGATCGTCCGATACGTGGGAAGACAGCACGATGCCGACGTTGGCCTCCCGCGCCATCCGCCGGAGGGTGTCCAGCAGATCGACTCGAATCAGGGGATCCAGCCCCGAGGTCGGCTCGTCCAGGATCAGCAACTGTGGTCGATGGGAGACCGCGGCGATCAGGGCCAGCTTCATCCTGTTTCCCTTCGACAGTCGGTCGATCTGCTTGCTGGCGTCCAGGCCGAATTCTTCGAGGAGTTCGTAGGCTCGGGACCAGTCCCAGCCCGGATAAAAGCCTGCGATGAACAACAGAAAGCGTTCCGCCGTCATCCACTCGTAGAAATGAGGCGACTCCGCCAGGTAGCCGGCCCGGATCCGTACGGCCACCTGTTCGAGATGGGGAGTGCGTCCAAAAACCTTGATCTCTCCCTCGTCGGGGCGCAGGAATCCCCATAGCAACTTCAGCAAGGTCGTTTTGCCTGCGCCGTTCGGGCCCATGATTCCGAGGATCTCCCCCGCCCCAAGACTAAGGCTGAGCGGGCCGAGTGTGAACCCCGGTCCCCTGACCTTGACGACATCTTCGAGTTCAAATACCTCCATATGCTTCGTTTTGAGCTCGGAGGGGCGTCCTGCCCCTCCCGGTCCTTGAGACCGCGCCCTTATCGGTTTCCCTTCCGAATGGATGACGGACACGGCTAGCGCGAGTTTACTGGGGGCGGGAGCGCCGTTCTGCTGAAACCTCGGTGCCAGAGGGATTTACGATGCTCGGTGCCAGAGGGATTTACGATGACGGGGGCGTATACACAAACGGAGGCTCGGCGGGCACGAGCTTGAGGAAATAGTCGAGGATTCCAGGCTCAGCTTCCTCCAACTGCCACTGACACCGGGGCCGCCCTCCTTGTCTTTCCGGATGGGCGGAGGATCATGGCCAGACGCACGGAACCAAGCAGGTCCAGGAGCCCGGACAGACACTCGGTGCGCCCCAGCTTCCTGGACTCCCACTCCACGATGCGGGCAAGGAGCAAGCCCAGCAGACAGATGAACGTGTGGACGTGGATCTTCTGATCGGTCCAGTGATATTGCGGCCGGACCGCCAGATGCTCGTCATCCTTGGTTTGGCGGAACACCTCCTCCACCTCGCTCTGGCCTCGGTAAGCAAGCATGATCTCCTCATCGGACCATTCCGCTCGATTGGTGATCAGTATCCGTTTGCCGAAGACTTCCTGTTCCAGGTAAGACCGTGCTTGCTCATCGATCCCGAACTGAAGACGATCGCTGCCCGATCGCGTGTCGTCATAGGTGATACGGAGGACCCGGCTCAGGTACTGACCCGAGAGCAGCGAGTCGATCTTCTTCTCGGCCGCCTTCTGGCTCCGAGGCCCGGACCGGGGCTTGCTCAGTTGCGACTTCCACTCGGCCAATTCACGAAGACGCCTCGCAAGATGCTGCTCCAGCCCGCGGATCTGACCGGCCTTGAGCTGCTCACTGATGAACAGAACCACCGTTCGCCGCTCCCCCCCAAATATCCTTCTGGAGACGCAGGACCGGCACGCCCTGTAGGCGGCCCGAATCCACCGGGCGGTACTCCGCCACCGGAATCCCCAGAAGATCTGCATGTTGGGTCGGAACCAGTGAAGCGACATAGCCGATCTGGCTGGCATCGACCCGGGCCTGGTTGGCTTTCGAGTTGTTGCCCTTGTCGTAGACCAGCGTGACGTCTTCCAGCTCGATGGAGAGCTTGGCCAACCGTTCCCGAATGTCAGTCAGAGACTCGGGAAAGCGCTTCGAATCCACCTCATTGCCTGCGTAGACGTGAGCATAGAGGGGAATCTGCCCGTCTCGGGCAACCAGAAGCGCGAGGCTGAACAGGCGGAGGTCGAACCGCTTCTGTTTGGACCGGCCCCGTTGGGGGAGCTTGGGCTTGCGATTCGTGGTGGCGATGTAAGTGAAGAAGTTCGTCGTGTCGTAGAAGAGGGTGTCCAGTTTCAGGTCCAGTTGGGTCACGATGCGCTGGGTGAGTTCCTCTTCGATTCGCCGCAGCGCATCCAGGGATACGCGGTTCATCTGGTCCCAGAAAAACTGCGAGGTGACCGTCTCCGTTTTCAGGCCTGGAAAGAGGCGGTGCAGGGACGTGCCGGCGGCCCAGTCGGCCCACCCCCGTTTGGACTGGGGCCGGATGGCTCGGTTGAGCGCGCCCAGCAGCAGAGTGGTGCCCACCGACGCTTTGCGGGACCGGCTCCGGCCCACTTCTCGGTCGATGAGGTCCACCACGCCGAGCCGATCGGCCACGGCCTTCAGGGCGGCCGCGTCGCCGTGCTGGTAGGACCGGATTCTCAGTTGCCCCTCTGGTGCCTGCAGCAGCCGATCCAGCAGGGCGTCGGCCGTGCCTAGGTAAAGGATGGGAACGGGCCGCGGCTTCCCGTTGATGCGCCGGGACTCCACGATCCGCCAGTAGGAGTGTCCAGCGACTTGGACCCGTTGCAGGCTGGCTATGTTTTATGTATACACATCTCTACATATCGTAGTCAAGTGGATTATGACCCCATAATATAGGATTATCGTGTGGATCCAATGATCGGAACGGCTTTCATGTTTTGTGTATACATAAGCGAGCGGCGCAGGAACCGCCTCAATCCCCCTTCACAAGCTGGATTCAAGCAACTTGCGCCGGAAGTTGGCCGTCTGATTCAGTAAACTCGCGCTAGAAAAAGTCCTCCATGACGAGCACCACGCCGGCGCCGATGGCAATCCCGAGGAAACCGGTTGCCCCAAGACCGGCGATGAATGCGGATCCGAGCATCACACCCCAGGTGGTCTCAAACCAGTCCCCACCTCGGATCTGCTGCAGTTCGGTCGAAGTCAGTTTGGTTGTGTGCATCATTGTCCTCAGAGGTAGAGGCTCGCGCCGCCCGCGATGGCTGTGCCGATGCAGACGACCGGATGACCGGTCCACGCACAGCCCAGGCCGAGCGCGGCCGCCAGTCCTTCCAGGAAATCTCCCCAATCCCAGTCTCCGCCGATGGTCTGTCTCATCTCGTCAAGTCCCAGCGGCTGGATTTGTGTGCCACTCATTACGTTCATTCCTCCCATTTTGCGGGTCGGGCTCCAACCTGGTCTCTTCACGTTGCGTGCCAATTGCAACCCACTCAAATCACGGCAGCTTAACTTTCCCCAGGCTGCCGAAGTCGTGGCAATGACGACTCTTTTGTCGCGTCCACGGTGAACATGTGCGCCAGGTTGCGCCGCCCTCGATGGAGCGCCATTTTTATCGCCGATGGAGACTTCTCGTAGATACGTGCCAGCGTCCGAATCGAATACCCCTCGAGATAGAACAGATAGAACGGGCCGCGAGTGTCGCAACCCAGCCGGAGGATGGCACGCTCGATCTGCTCGCGTCGGCGCGCCCGGTCGAGGTCCGCCTCGATCATCGGGTCCTCGGCCAGAAAGCGTTCGGGAGTGCGCTCGACATCCTCCCAACGCTCCCGCCTCCGACATCGCCAGTGATCCGCGACCGTGTCCCCGACGATTTTCCAGATCAACGCTTTGGGATGTTGGACGCTCCGAGCCCGGCGAAACGCCTTGAGCGTCCCGCAGGTATGCCTCCTGCTCGAGGTCCGGATCGCGTTGCCCATGTACGGACCGAACGGCTCGTTCGATCTGATCGAGGATCTCCTGATCACCCCGTTCGAGTTTTTCTGTGACCTTTTCCATCGTTCCTCCGGCTCTAGTGTTATGACGACTCGGAAACTCATCGGACATAGCGATGCGATCGAAACGCTGCGGGCGCGGATCAGGGCGGCATCGCGTACTTCCAGTTCGGTCCTGATCCAGGGTGAAACCGGTACAGGGAAGGAACTGGTCGCCCGCGCAATCCACGATTCATGCACCCGTAGCCCAAAGCGCTTCGTGCCTGTCGACTGCGGCGCCCTTCCCGAGGACCTGGTCGAAAGCGAACTGTTTGGGTACCGCCGAGGCGCTTTCACAACGGCGGTTTCGGACAAACCGGGCTTGTTTGAGGAAGCGGACCACGGAACCCTTTTCCTCGACGAGATCGCCAACACGTCGAGGAGATTTCAAGTGAAGTTCCTTCGAGTTCTCCAGGAAAAACAGGTCCGGCGTCTGGGCGATACCGTCGACCGCCACCTCGAGGTTCGCGTCATCGCCGCGACCAACTGCGATCTGCGAGCGTTGACTCGTTCCGGAGAGTTCCGGGAGGATCTGCTTTACCGGTTGGACGTCCTCAGCATCCAGGTGCCTCCTCTGCGGAAGCGAACCGGGGATATCCCTCTCCTGGCCGGGCGTTTTCTGGACGGGCTGAACGCCGAGAACGGTCGAGCGCGTGCGCTTTCCGTCGATGCACTCGGCAAGCTCCAGGCGTACCGTTTTCCCGGAAACGTCCGGGAACTCCATAACTTGATCGAGAGCGCGTACCACCTCGTCGAGGGCGATGTCATCCATCCCGACGACATCGCTCTTCCCAGCGACGCGTTCATTCGGGAACCCGTCGAGGAGATCGAGGTGGACGACTTCTGGGAGTCGGTCGCCCGGCCCTACACCAATCGGTTGATCACGAAACGTCAGGTCGAGGCTGTGATCCGTCGCGGTTTGGCGAGGACGGGAGGGAACTACCGCAAGGTAGTCCGGCTGTTCAACATGCCCGACGCCGATTACAAGCGCTTCATGGATTTCCTGCGCCGCCACCGTTGCAACGTCGATTTCCGGCCGTACCGTCGGCGAACGGAATGAGGATTCGAGGCCGCCCCCGGCCCCGAATCCATTAGATCGACCGAAAAAGCCTGACGACGAAGTCGCCATCGAGCAGATGGTGCGTTCGTTCGACGAACTGACGGTAGGCGAGGCCCGAGTGGTACTCGAGACAAGCCTGCCTGGAGTCCCAAATCGTCAGCGAGATCGCCATTTTTCCTCCCTCTTCTATCATCAGGTTTGCCGAACGGAATCCAGGCTCGTCAGACAACTTGGGCAGCACTTCGGTTTGATAGATACCGGTGAACTCGGTCACATGATCCCTGTCGGAAGCTTGTCCGATCACCATCCGGGCGTACATCGCTGGGTTATCGACCGCCTGGCGGCCGCCGCGCGACGATCCGATCCTTGATCTTTTCGTACTCCTCGAGGGAGACCAGTTTGCGGGTTAGTAGCTGACGCTTGTTGGCGAACGGCCGGCCCTCGATGATTTTCTTTGCCAGTAGGTCGTCCAGAACGACGGTCTCGATTTCCTCGAGTGGAGCGGAGTTGATATCGACCAGCTTGACCGGTTCGGTCGGCACCGATTGTTGTTGAGAGAAGCCGGTCGTGCTGAGCGCGAAGAGAAGCAGAAACAGACTTGTGAGTGCTTTTCGTTGCATGGGTCCTCCTGTGGTTGTGATTTGAAAATGTCCTCTCGGCGGCCTGCGGGGCTGCGGCCCTTTCCGTTATTGAATACACATCCCCGCCCACTGGCCGCCGAGAGGCTTCAGCAAGTGTCCCGGCGGTGCGGGTCGGAAACCCCGGCCCTTCTGTTAGTGAAGTCCCCGGTCGCACCGCCGGAGCGACTTCCAGAGGGGCACGAAGAGGACCAGTCCTAAGTTGTTGACCGAAAACGGCCGTGATAACAAAGGGCGCGGAAACGGCGATGGGCTAAGGCGGGAGTTTCGCGACTTCGGGGGTTCAGCAGGGACTGGCGAGTGCTTGGTTCAGTGTCGGGACCTGTGAGGGTACGACCTGCGAAACACCTTTGTCGGAAACTACTTCTGGGCGCGGATTTACCGGAAAGTCTAAAGGGTGAAGGCTGGTTTCGGGAGTGACAAATCCCTGAAGAAAACGTCAGACATCTCCTGGTCGTAGTGCGGGCCTCCAGTGGACGAGGCGGTGAGTGACGCCCGAAACTCCCCGCAGACTGGCGGCGATCGGCGCGATTTCCATGAAGTTTGGACCTGTTCCGACGACTGAAATGATTCTCATGCTATAATTCTGAACGACTTACCGCCTGAGTTCCTACGACGCAAGATTGTGCTCGGTGCGGTACTAGGAGACTACTATGGTGAACTTGGCCGCCGCAATCTTCGTGATGACCTTGCAGCTTGTCGGACTGGGCGCCGGCCTCCCGCAAGTCATGGCGCCGAGCTATTCGACCCAGGCCGTCGAGGCTGGACATGATGGAGTGGTGACGGTTTCCTTCGACGTCATAGACGGGTACGTCATCAATCGCGTCCCTGCGATCCAGTTGAAGCTTGAAGCCGTCGATGGGATCGTGCTGGCAGAGAGCAGCATGATCTCGCCGGAGAAGGATCCGAAGTCCGATGACGTTTATTACGTCGACGTTCCGGAGTTCGACGTGAGCCTCAAAGCGGCCAAGGCCGGGGAGTATGAGATACCGGGAACCCTGGTCTATTTCTTCTGTTCGAAGGCCGACGGCTTCTGCTCGCGCCAGATCGTGGATGTCACGGTACCGGTGACGGTGAAGTAGGCCCGCCGCACCAGACTTAGACTGTTCTCGAAGGACGCATGGGACGTCAAGTTCCTGCGTCCTTTATGTCTTGGGGTTAGAACGATGTCGGAAGTCACGGGCACTACCGTAGAACATTACAAATCGGACATCCTCACACTGGCCAACCAGCTGACGATGCTCCGTATCGTGTTCGTGCCCGTTTTCGTGATCCTGCTCGTCTACAACCGGCTCGGTTGGGCTCTGCTGACTTTTCTGGCGGCCGGCGTGACCGACGGCCTGGACGGTATCATCGCACGTCGTTTCAGGCAGAGGACCTCTGTGGGCGCCATCCTGGATCCACTGGCCGACAAGCTGTTGATGACCAGTTCGATCCTCATCCTGTCAATCCCCCAGATGGGGTTCCCGAACCCCGTTCCGATGTGGCTCATGTTGTTGGTTATCTTCCGGGACGCCTTCATCCTGCTGGGCAGCCTGGCGTTCACGTTGATCCACGGCTTTCGCGTGTTTCCGCCGACAATGGCCGGCAAGACGAGCACCGCGTTTCAGTTGGCGACCATCTTTGCCGTCCTGTTCTTCAACTGGCAGGGCGTTCACGAGAGCGGCCTGTACTTTCTGTTCATAGTTACGGGTCTGCTGACCGTCGTGTCCGGTGTCCAGTACCTGTCGGTCGGGCGAAAGCTGTTGGATGGAGCCTAGCAGTCAGCGGTTGGCGATTAGGGTTTGGCCATTGGCCATTGGCGGTTAGCCATTAGCCTTTAGCGATCACCATTGGCAGCCAAAAGCCAAAAGCCAAGTGCCAAAAACCAACAGCCTCTTCTGATGAAAAAACAGTTCTCCGATGGCGCTTACGTCCGCAAGACTGACGACCAGGATATCGAGCGCAGGATCAAGGCTCAGCACGAGTACCGCCACGCGCCTCCGACGAAGGTCGGGTCATCGCAGGCGTTGCGTGTCCTGGATGTGGAGGCGGATTCGCTTGCGGGACGAATCGGTCTCAAGACCGGCGACGAGATCCTGGAGTTGAACGGGACCCCGCCGATCGACGTCATCGACCTGCAGTTTCGTCTCGCCGAAGTCGGGGAACCCATGCAGTTGCGGACCGCGGACCGCACCCTCGAGTTCGTCCGGAGTGAATGGGAGCGCGTGGGGATCGAGCTGGAGCCGATCAAACCGTTTGTCTGCGACAACGACTGCGTGTTCTGCTTTGTCCACCAGAATCCCGCCGCCACACGGCCCTCGCTCCGCATCAAGGACGAGGACTACCGGCTATCGTTCCTGTTCGGCAACTACCTGACGTTGACCAACGTTCACGCCGACGAGCTCGAACGCATTATCGACCAGCGGCTGTCACCGCTCTATATCTCGGTTCATGCGACAGAGCGTGAACTCCGCACCCGCCTGCTTGGAAACGACACCTACGACGGCCTGGACGAGAAGCTGGATCGGTTTGCCGCCGCTGGCATTCAGCTTCATTGCCAGGTCGTGCTCTGTCCCGGCTTGAACGATGGCCGGCATCTGGACCGCACGATCGAGGATCTGTCGCGTCGCTATCCGTCCGTGCAGTCGGTTGCCGTCGTGCCGGTCGGCCTCACCGACCATCGCGAGAATCTGCCAAAGCTCGACCCGGTGACTCCCGAATACGCCGCGCGCACGATCGACCACGTTTCCCGGATCCAGCAGCGTTTCGAGGCCGAGCGCCAGACGCCGTTCGTCTTCCTTGGGGACGAGTTCTACATCCTCGCCGGACGGTCGATTCCGTCGGGAGATCATTACCGCGAGTTCCCTCAGATCGAGAACGGTGTCGGCATGGTGCGGACGTTCCTGGATCAGTTCGACAATGCGATGGAGGACTTCGAGGCCCCGTCGGATGGGTTGCGGGGGACGGTCTGTACCGGAAGGCTGTTCGTCCCATACCTCAAAGCGAGCGTCGACCGGCTCGGGCTGGACCTCGAGACCGTCGCCGTCGAGAACCGCTTCTGGGGATCGGGGATCAACGTGGCCGGATTGCTCACCGGCGGCGACTTCATCGCCGCGCTTGGGGGGCGCGACCTGGGTGACTTCGTCGTCCTTCCCTCCGAATCGATGATCGGCGAGAACTACCTTTTCCTGGATGACCGGACGAAGGTGGACCTCGAACGGGAACTCGGCGTACGCGTCATCCCCTCGGGCTACGATGCCGCCGAATTCCTGGAAGCTCTCGCAGGACAAGCAGGTAATCAGTAGTCAGTGATCAGTTGTCAGTTCGGCTGAGCCTGATCGACGACTGCCCAACAGCCAAAGGCCAACAGCCATTAGCGTTTAGCCATTGGCAATTAGCTGTCAACGCAACGGCCTACTAGAATGAAACTACCTACGGGGCGACCCGACGGATGGTTACCTTCTCCAGCACGACGTCCCGGATGGGCTTGTCTTCCCTGTTGACCTGCGTCCTCCCGATGTTCCGGACCACGCCGATTCCGTCCACGACTTCGCCGAATATGGAGTGGACGCCGTCGAGGTGACGCAGCGCGCCCAGAGTGACGAAGAACTGGCTGCCGTTGGTGTCGGGGCCGCTGTTCGCCATCGACAGTATCCCTTCCTTGCCGTGGCGGAGCCCCTCGCCGAATTCGTCCGGGATCTTGTAGCCGGGTCCTCCCGTGCCCGTTCCTGTCGGGTCCCCGGTCTGGATCATGAAGCCGGACATGACGCGGTGGAAGATGAGGCCATCGTAGAATGGCGTGTTTTCCATAACCTCACCGGTTTCCGGGTGACGCCACTGCCGTTGACCAGTCGCAAGATAGACAAAATTGCCGACGATCTTGGGAACTTCAGCCTCGAAAAGCCGCGCCAAGAAGTTTCCATGGCTCGTCTCGAAATACGCGTATAGGCCGGGTTCGCGGCCCTCAAGGTCCTGAGCGAATGCTGTGGGTGCCATCAATAGTAATCCTGCGATCAGAAATTTCCTCACGATGCTGCTCCTTTTGAGCCGACAACCGAGAGGATCTCGATTGCCCGGTCGTAATCGTCCGAGGGAGCCGACAGTTGGATCCCGCTCACCATGCCCTCGATCGCCTTCAGGATGTCCTGGGCGATCATGACTCCTTCCGCTCTTCCCGCCTCCGGCGTCGGGGCGTTGTGCATCCGGTCGAGGACAGTGTCCGGTACCGAGAAGCCCGGAAGCTCGTTGTTCATGAATTCCGCTTCCCGAAAGCTCGTCAGTGGGATCAATCCCACAATGACGGGTATCTTGAATTCTTCGATCTTCCGGACGAATCGTTCGAGCAAGATACTATCGAACACCGGGGGTGTGACCAGGAATTCCGCGCCGGCCTCGATTTTGTAGTTCAGTCGCTTCATCTCGCGTTCCGCGTCGATCGCACCCGGATTTGCCATGATCCCGATCAGGAACCCGGTTGGCGGTCCGATGGACTTGCCACCGACATCGACACCCCGGTTCAGGTGCGCCACCATGTGCGTCAGGCCAATCGAGTCGACGTCGAAAACAGCCGTAGCATTGGTGTGGGTGCCTTGCATCCCTATTGGTGGGGGATTGCCGGTCACCAGTATCAGGTTCCGGACGCCCATCGCGTAGGCGCCGAGTAGATCTTCCTGCATCGCGAGCAGGTTGTGGTCCCGGCAGTTATAAAGGATGCAGGTGTCGATGTCCGTCGCCTTACCCACCAGGGCGGCCAGCGACATCGGGTTCATCCGCGCGCTCGAACGCGCACCTTCGACGATCGTGATTCCGTCCATCCCGGCCCGCTTGAGTTTCGCGGCGTCTTCGAGAGTTGTTTCGACGGTGTGCCCTGGCGGCGGGACCATCTCCATCAAGTAGACGAACTCGCCGACCGCCAGCTTGCGCGCGATGTCGGATTTGTCGGCGAGCGGTACGGTTTCAGGATGCGGCTCGGTCGGGGCGGACGTAGCTATGATATGTCGTTGTTCGGACGGTTCGGCCGAACGGACCGCGGCGCGAATGGCCCGCACATGTTCGGGAGTCGTGCCGCAACAACCTCCAACCATCGCCGCACCGTACCGCACGAACTTGCGCGTGTAAGACGCCATGTACTCGGGCGAGCAGAGGTAGAGGTTTCGACCTTCGACATTCCGAGGTCGACCCGCGTTAGGTTGTACCGAGAGCTTCTTCGTCGTGATCCGGGCCAGGCGTTCCAGCCCGTCCAGCATCGCTTGCGGACCGACGCTGCAGTTGAGGCCGATCACATCTGCCCCCCACTCGTCGAGACGTCGTCCGAAGACCTCGGGAGGCGTCCCCTCCAGGTTGTTCCCGTCTTCCTCGATGGTCATCTGCGCTACGACCGGCAGGTCTGAGGCATCGCGGACGCCCAGGATCGCGGCATAGATCTCGTTCATGTCGGAGAAGGTTTCCAGGATGAACAGATCGACGCCCCCCTGGGCGAGGGCCTCGGCCTGCGCCCGAAACACGGCGCGCGCCTCGTCGATCGAGGTCTTGCCCCACGGCTCGATGCGGATGTCGAGCGGCCCGATAGCGCCCGCCACGTATACCGAATCGCCCGCCGCCTCCCGCGCAATCCGTGCCCCCGCGACGTTGATCTCGACGAGTTGCTCGCCAAGCGCGTGCATCATCAGTTTGTGACGATTGGCTCCGAAGGTGTTCGTCTCGATGACGTCGGCGCCGGCCTCGACGTAAACTGAGTGGACCTCCCTTACCATCTCCGGTGAGGAGAGGTTCAGCTCATCGAAGCAGCGGTTGATGAACACGCCACGGGAGTAGAGCATGGTACCCATCGCGCCGTCGCAGACGAGCGCCCGCTCCTGAAGCGTTTCGAGGAAATCCTTCATAGGTGAAGGAAAATCTTAGCACACGCCTGATCGAGTCTTCGGTCGACTCCGGTCTTCAACACGGAGAACACGAAGGGGAACGGAGGACGCGAAGTGTGCTTTGCTTTTCTGACTCTTCTTCGTGACCTTCGTGCCTTCTTGTTGGAATGATCTCGGATTTGAGTCCACGTCACAAGCGAGTGTCTTCGAACCAGTCCAGGAAGAGCCGGAGGCCCGTTTCGATCGGGGTCGAAGGGTTGTAGTCCAGAAGGCGGCGTGCTTTGGACACGTCGGCAAACGTAATCTCGACGCCTCCAGGTTGTAGGGAGTGCTCTTCGATCTGGGCCACTTTTCCGGAAAGTCGTTCCAGCATTGCGATCAATTCCCGGAGCGTCGTCGTTTGAGACTCCCCCAGGTTGATTACCTCGAAGCCGAGAGGGTGATCGATCGCGGCGATGACACCGTCCACGATGTCGTCGATGTAAGTGTAGTCGCGTGCCGTGGACCCATCGCCGAACATCGGGATCGGAGATCCTTCATGCAGCAGCCTCGCAAACTTGTGGATCGCCATCTCCGGTCGCTGGCGGGGCTCGTAGGCGGTGAAAAACCTGAGGCAGGTTATCGGGATGCCGTAGAGATGGTGGTACGTGTGGCAAAAAACTTCGTCGCGGCGTATGGCGAAATGGGACGCTCGATGCGGTCGTCCTCGCTGAATGGCGTCTTCGTGTTGGCGCCGTATACCGAGGACGACGACGCAAACACGAGTTGTTCGACCTCGTGAGTTCGAGCAAGTTCCAGAAGGTGTAGCGTTCCCCGAACGTTCACGTCCTCGTAAAGCAGCGGTTCAGCCAGCGAAGGCCGGACTCCGGCCCGCGCCGCCAGATGCACGACCTTCTGGATTGGATTCCGTTCGAAGACCGACTTCAGAGCGTCCTGATCCCGCAGGTCTGCTTCGACGAGCGTGTAGGACTCCGAATCCAGGTGAAACCCGACATTGGCTCGTTTGATTTGGGGAGGGTAGAAGTCGTTGAAGTCGTCCAGGCAGACGAAACACGAGTTGTTCGACCTCGTGAGTTCGAGCAAGTTCCAGAAGGTGTAGCGTTCCCCGAACGTTCACGTCCTCGTAAAGCAGCGGTTCAGCCAGCGAAGGCCGGACTCCGGCCCGCGCCGCCAGATGCACGACCTTCTGGATTGGATTCCGTTCGAAGACCGACTTCAGAGCGTCCTGATCCCGCAGGTCTGCTTCGACGAGCGTGTAGGACTCCGAATCCAGGTGAAACCCGACATTGGCTCGTTTGATTTGGGGAGGGTAGAAGTCGTTGTGTCTTCGCACGGGCCAGCAGTCGATCGACCACGTGCGAGCCGATGAACCCGGCGCCACCGGTGACGAGAATCATGGGCGCTATTCTAGCGGATTGCACGGAGGGGAGTGGCCACGGATTACACGGATTTAACGGATTAAGAGAGGTCTTTTTTGGGAAGCACTCCGACCATATGACCCTTCCTTCTTATCCGTGTAATCCGTGCAATCCGTGGCCTTCTTCCGTCTTCTTCCCAGAATCTGAGTAATCGAGGTGTGCGATAATCAACAGTTTTGGAGGTCCCTCATGAAAGACATTGTGATCATCGCCGGTAAACGAACTCCCATGGGAGAGTACGGCGGAGCGCTAAAAAATCTGAGCGCTCTGGAGTTGGGCGCCATCGCAGGCCGCGCTGCGATCGAGCAATCCGGGGTGGCTCCGGAAGCTTTCGATCATGTCGTGTTTGGCAACGCGCTGCAGACCAGCGGGGACGCCATCTATGGCGCTCGGCACGTGGGATTGAAAGCCGGGTTGCCCATCGAGACGCCCGCGTTGACGGTCAACCGTCTTTGCGGATCCGGCATACAGGCGATCGTCAGCGGTGCGCAGATGATCGAACTCGACGAAGCCGACTACGTCCTCGCCGGCGGCATGGAATCGATGAGCCAGGCTCCGCACGTCCTGCGGGGCGCCCGGTGGGGATTCCGGCTTGGCGAGGGCCAGCTCGAGGACTCCCTGATGGTTGCTCTGCTGGACACGTACTGCGGATGCTACATGGCCGGCACCTCCGAAAATCTCTCCCGGATGCACGATATCAGCAGGGAAGCACAGGATGAATTCGCGTTACGCAGCCAGAATGCGGCTGTGGCGGCTTGGGAGGCAGGAAAGTTTTCCGAAGAAATCACGCCGGTCGAGATCAAAACTCGCAAGGGCGTCAAGACCTTCGACAAGGACGACCACATGAGGCCGGACGCGACGATGGAGGGATTGGCCAAGTTGCGTCCCGCGTTTTCGAAGGACGGTTTCGTTACCGCCGGCAACGCCAGCGGGATTGTGGACGGCGGCGCGGCTGTCGTCCTGACAACAGCGGACAAGGCAAACGGCAAGGCTCTCGGACGTATTGTCAGTTGGGGGATCGCCGGCGTGCAGCCCGAGACCATGGGGATTGGCCCCGTGCCGGCGACCCGGATCGCGTTGGAGAAGGCCGGGCTGACGGTTTCGGACATCGATCTGGTGGAAGTGAATGAGGCGTTCGCCGGCCAGTATCTGGCCGTCGAGAAAGTGCTGGAACTGGACCGGGACAAGGTCAACGTCAACGGCGGCGCCATCGCCCTGGGGCATCCGTTGGGCGCAACAGGGACCAGACTAACCATGACCCTGCTGTACGAGTTGCGCCGTCGGGGGCAACGCTACGGACTGGCAACCGCCTGTATCGGCGGCGGCCAGGGCATCGCAATCATAATCGAGGCACTATGAGCTATTAGCCATTGGCCTTTAGCTATTGGCTATCAGCGGCAGCCAGCTAATAACTGAAGCCTGACGACTGATGACTCAGAGCCAAAGGCCAAAAGCTAAGAGCCAACAGCCGAACCGGAGGAAATGGATGGCAATCGAAAAGGTAGGAGTCCTGGGATGTGGCCTGATGGGCGCCGGCATCGCGCAGACTGCTGCAGCGGCGGGCTTTGGGACCGTCGTTCGCGAGGTCAACGAGGACCTTCTGAACAAGGGCCTGGCCGCGATCGACAAGTCGTTGGATCGCTTCGTCAAGAAGGGCTCGATCAGCGAAGATCAGAAGGCGGAGATACAGGGACGGCTCAGCGGAACGACGAAGCTGGAAGACCTGGCCGACTGCGACATCGTGATCGAAGCTGTGACCGAAAACCTGGACGTCAAGAGCGAGATCTACGGCGCTCTGGACAAGTTCGTCAAGCCGGGTGCAATCTTCGCCAGTAACACGTCGTCGCTCGTCATCACCGAGATGATGAGAGCAACCGAACGAGTCGATCGGTTCATTGGGCTGCACTTCTTCAACCCGGTTCCGATCATGAAGCTGGTCGAGGTCGTCGGGACGATCACGACCGACCCGTCCGTCATGGACGACGCCGTCGATTTCGTAAAGAAGCTCGGCAAGGTGGCGATCCGGACGACGGACCGTTCCGGTTTTATCGTCAACCGGTTGCTCGTGCCGTTCCTGCTGGACGCCATCCGCGGTCTCGAGGAAGGAATCGGATCGGTCGCCGACATCGATAACGGGATGAAGCTCGGCTGTGGCCATCCGATGGGACCGTTCACTCTGTTGGACTTCGTCGGTCTGGACACGACGTATTACATCGCTAACATCATGTTCGACGAGTTCCGTGAGAAGCGGTTCGCTCCGCCTCCGCTACTCAAGCGGCTCGTCCTGGCCGGACACCATGGACGGAAAAGCGGCCGCGGCTTCTACGATCACAGCGACCCGAAGAATCCGAAACCGTTGTTTTAGGCAAGAGTTGGCCATTGGCAGTTAGCGTTTAGCCTAAAGCCAAAAGAATGCAATCAGCGATTGGCTGTTAGCATTTAGCCAAAAGCCAAAAGCCAAAAGCCAAAAGCTAAAGGCCAAAGGCCAAAAGCCAACGCCAAACAGAGTCGAATCCATATGTACGAAAACTTACTCTACGAGACTCGGGACGGGATTGCGTTCATCACAGTCAACCGGCCAAAGCTGCTGAACGCGCTGAACGCGAAGACAGTCGCTGAGCTCGGCGAGGCTTTCAAGGCCGCCTCAGAGGACGCTGCGGTGCGTGTAGTCGTGCTGACTGGCGCTGGAGAGAAGGCGTTCGTCGCCGGCGCGGACATCAACGAGCTGAGTGTGCAGACACCGGTCGAAGGGCAGCGGTACGCACGCGCCGGCCAGGCTGTCTTCGATGCGATCGAAAACCTCGGGAAGCCCGTGATCGCTGCGGTGAACGGTTTCGCGCTCGGCGGGGGCTGCGAGCTGGCCATGGCCTGCTCGTTTCGCATCGCAGCCGACAACGCGGTCTTCGGTCAACCCGAGGTCAAGCTGGGCCTGATCCCCGGATATGGCGGATCGCAGCGGCTGCCGCGGCTCGTGGGCAAGGGCCGGGCCCTCGAGATCATCCTGACCGGGGACATGGTAAAGGCGGAAGAGGCGTACCGGATCGGGTTGGCGAACCAGGTGGTGCCGCGGGCCGAGCTCTCGGCCGCGGTCGAGAAGCTGGCCGGCAAGATCATGGCCAATGCGCCGCTGGCAGTACAATTCTGCCTCGATGCGGTCAATCGCGGTGTAGAAATGACCCAGGCCGAGGGGCTGTACCTCGAGGCAAGTTTGTTCGGGCTGTGCTGCACGACCGAGGACATGAAGGAGGGGACGAAGGCGTTCCTGGAGAAACGTGGGGCCGAGTTCAAAGGGCGGTAAGCGGCCGGGGGCAGTTCCCGACGGGCTCGGTTCGGGCGGGATGCGGATCGCGGTCGCGGCTGCTCGCTTCAATAATCACGTCGTCGAACGGCTCGTTTCCGGTGCGCTGGACGCGCTGGAGGCGACAGGTACGCCCCGGCAGGACGTCACCGTAGTGTGGGTTCCCGGCTCGTTCGAGTTGCCGCTGGCCGTCCGACGCCTCGCGAAGTCTGCGCGATACGACGCGATCGTGGCTTTGGGCTGCGTTGTTCGTGGGGAGACGTCTCACAACGAGCACGTTGGCCGTGCCGCAACGGATGGTCTGTTACGGGTGATGCTGGACACGGGTCTACCCGTCGGTTTTGGCGTACTGACGACCGATACCGTGGAGCAGGCGATGGCACGGTCGGGCGGAGCGGCAGGGAACCGCGGTTTTGACGCCGCGGTCGCGGCGATCGAGATGGTCGGTCGCCTGAAGGATCTTTGAAACTTCCGGTAGGGCGGTGAACTAATCGTGGGCTCCAGGCGTCAGGCGCGCGAATGCGCCCTCCAGATGTTGTACCAGTGGGATGTGACCCGTGAGGATCCCAGGCCGCTGGCGGCGACGTACTGGGAAATTCGCGAAACTCCGGAGGAAGTCCGCGATTTTGCCGAGCGACTTTTCCTGGGGGCAATCTCGCGGTTGGAAGGGATCGATGGGCGCATCGGGCGCCATGCGCGCAACTGGCGTATCGACCGAATGGAGACGATCGACCGCAACGTGCTCAGGCTGGCCACGGCCGAACTGCTGTTGGAGCCGGATACACCCCCAACGGTCGTCCTCAACGAAGCGATCGAGATCGCCCGGCGCTTCAGCACGACCGGATCAGCGCAGTTCATCAACGGTATCCTCGACAGCATCCTGCGGGAAGTTGAGGAAGAGCAATAACCCTCCTATTGAAATAGAGGGCATTGGCGACCAGGAGGTTCCTGTTCTAGGAGCCTGTCGGGAATAAGAAGTCTGCAACCAAGAATCAACAACTTACAGACAGGGATGGCTCGTAAGTTGTTGATTCTTGCTTCGAGGGAGCCAATTCCCGACAGGCTCCTAGTGGTCCCCGTCTAACAGACTGTACCTTATTCGGATCGTTCCCCGAGCCAGACCGACACACTGCGGCTTCGGCCAAGCCGTCCGAGTTCGACAGGGATTTCCGATCTAATGGTCAATTTTCCTCATATATGATCAGAAATGGGACAGCCAGATCCGAATACGTTAATTGTGACGGACTACACTAGCGGCGGTCTATTGACCGCCGAAATCGAAACGAGATGGACGAATTGGAACAAGTAAGACTCGAGAAGCTCGAGAAGATTGTCGAGCTTGGCTACGATGCGTATCCGACGTCCTACCGGTATACCCATGCCATCGAAGCTGCGGTCGAGGAATTTTCGCCCAGGACAGGAGACGAACTGGAAGCGGAGCCGGCCCTCGTTCGCGTGTGCGGTCGGATCGTGGCAAACCGGCCGTTCGGGAAGGCAGGGTTCATGACCCTGCAGGAGGGCGGCGGCAGGATCCAGATCTACGCGCGAAAAGACAAGCTTTCCGAACGCGACTTCGAACTGTATCGATTGCTCGACATCGGGGATTTCATCGGCGCCGAAGGGACGATGTTCCGGACACGGACCGGGGAGTTGACCGTCCACGCGTCCGAGTTGTCGTTCCTCGTCAAGGGCCTGCTGCCGCTTCCCGAGAAATGGCATGGCCTGACCGACGTCGAGATCCGTTTTCGTCGTCGGTACGTCGATTTGATCGTGAACCAGGAGGTGCGGGAGGTTTTCGTCAAGCGCGCCCTGATTGTTCGCGAGCTAAGACGGTACCTCGATGAGCGCGACTATCTCGAGGTCGAGACGCCGATCCTGCACCCCATCGCCGGTGGGGCGCTCGCCCGTCCATTCCAGACGCACCACAACGCGCTGGATATGCCCTTCTACCTGCGGATTGCGCCCGAGCTGTACCTGAAGCGTCTGATTGTCGGAGGGCTGACCCGAGTCTACGACCTGAATCGGGTCTTCCGGAACGAGGGCGTGTCGTTCAAGCACAACCCCGAGTTCACGATGCTGGAGTTCTACCAGGCCTATTCGAACTACTTCGACCTGATGGCGCTGACCGAGGAGATGTTGACCCAGGTCGTTGAGCGTGTCTGCGGTTCGCGCGTGATCACGTACGACGGCACGGAGATCGATTTCGGTAATTGGTCGCGGCTGCGGGTGAAGGAAGCGATCGCGAAGCACTTTCCGGCCGATCCTCCGATCGAAGAATCCGAACTCTCGGACATCGAACGCGTGCGTGCGCTCCTCGACCAGGTCAGTGCCGAGTACGATCCGCGCCTTCCGCTCGGAAATCTCATCGGTGTGCTGTTCGACGCCGTTGCCGAGCGTCACATGGTACAGCCGACTTTCGTCTACGACTACCCAGTCGAGCTGTCGCCGCTGTCGAAGGCCAAGGCCGACGATCCCACAACGGTCGAACGCTTCGAGTTGTACATCGCCGGAATGGAGATCGCCAATGCCTACTCGGAGCTCAACGATCCGGTCGACCAGAAGAGACGTTTCGAAATGCAGCTCGAAGCTCAGGAACGAGGCGATGAAGAGGCTCACGCCATGGATGAAGACTACGTCCGGGCGCTCGGATACGGGATGCCACCCACGGCCGGCGAAGGCATCGGCGTGGACCGCCTGACGCTTCTCCTGACCGACTCCCGCTCGATCCGCGAGGTCATCCTTTTCCCCCACCTCCGTCCGGAGTAGGTCAACCGATAGGGACAGATCGTCCCGTCCCAACCCGGGACGGCGAAGACCTCCGACCGATAGGGGACAGATCGTCCCGTCCCAAGACCTGACCATCGGTTGGAAGATCCGACTCCCGAGGGACGGGATGCTCTGTCCCCTCCCTCCCGCTATGCGATAATTTCCTCCATGCGGTTCGAATTCCTCGTCGCGCTCCGATACATGAAGGCCAAACGCAAGCAGGCCGTCGTATCGGTGATAACGGTGATTTCGGTAATCGGCGTGGCTGCCGGAGTTGCGGCGCTGGTGATCGCGTTGGCAATCAACACGGGATTTCGCGAAGACCTCCAGGAAAAGCTCCTCGGCGCCCAGGCCCACGTCATGCTGATGAACCCGAACCTCGAGGGAATCTCCGACTACATGGAAATCGTCCGAGTAGCGCAGGAGACCGAGGGGGTTCGCGCGGCCGCGCCGGCGCTCTATCAGGGTGTCCTGCTCTCCAACAGTTTCCAGAATCGCGGTGTTTGGCTCAAGGGAATCGTGGTGGAATTGGAGTCCGCTCGTTCCGATATTGTCGATAACCTTGCCGAAGGACGGATCGAGGACTTCGACGACGATGGGATCATTCTCGGTGTGGAACTGGCGCGTGCGATCGGCTCGTTCGTCGGCGACCGCGTGCGTGTCCTGAGCGCCGAGACCTATATGACACCGATGGGCTTCTCTCCGCGGCAGCGCCTGCTCGATGTCGTGGGACTCTTCGAGTCTGGCTTATACGAACTGGATGCAGGTTATGCCTACGTGACGATCTCACGGGTCCAGCAATTGCTAGGCCTCGAGGATGTCGCCTCGCGGATCGAGATTCAGATCGACGACATCGACCGATCCGAGGCCGTAGCCGAGGCCGTCCTGGCACGTCTTGGGGGCGAACTGGAGTACACGGATTGGAAGGAGCAGAACACGGTGATCTTCCAGATGTTTGAGCTCGAGCGGCGCGTCATGTTCATCACGATCGGCCTGATCGTCCTTGTCGCATCGCTCAACATCGTCGTGACGCTCGTGATGATGGTTGTCGAGAAAACCCGCGACATCGCAGTGCTGATGTCGATGGGCGCCACGCGCGAGAACATCCGACGAGTCTTCGTCGCTCAAGGCGTGATCATCGGCGTCATCGGCACCGCTCTCGGGCTGATCGTCGGGAACCTGGCGAGCTATCTCGCCGACACGTACCGGTGGGTCAGCCTGCCGCCCGACGTCTATTCCATCGCCTACGTCCCGTTCAGGCCCGACGCGTGGGATTCTGCCCTCGTCGGTGCAGCGGCTATATTGATCAGCTACCTGGCTACCCTCTACCCTTCACGGGCCGCTTCATCCCTCGAACCAGTCGAAGCACTCCGCTACGAGTAATCCGCGTCCCGCGGATTACTCGGATTAGGGAGGTTGCCACGGATTACACGGATTTAACGGATGAGACAAGTCTTTCGGAGAAGCAGTCCGAACATATGCTGTCCTGTCCGTGTAATCCGTGGCAAAGTTCCCGTTCCCCGTCCGTGGTCCTGATCTGGCCTTGGACCTAGCAACATGGACTTTGGACGGTAAATCCATGATCGAAGCCGTGGATATGACGAAGGTCTACGAAACCGCTGGGTCCCGGATCGTGATCTTCGACAAACTTCGGCTGACAGTCGAAACCGGGGACCTGACGGCAGTGATTGGACCCTCAGGTGCTGGGAAGAGCACGCTGTTGCATCTGCTGGGCGGCCTGGACCGGCCGACTTCGGGCACGATATTGTTTCGGGGTGAGGATATTTTTGCGATGGAGCCGACGCGACTGGCGCGCTATCGAAACGAGCACATCGGGTTTGTTTTCCAGTTTCATCATCTTCTACCCGAGTTCACGGCCACCGAGAACGCAGCGATGCCGCTCCTGATCCGTGGGGTGCGACGCGACGAAGCGCTGACACGCGCCCGTCAACTGCTTGAACGTGTTGGGCTGGCGGACCGGGCAGAGCACAAGATCGGAGAGTTGTCCGGGGGTGAACAGCAGCGGGTTGCGATCGCCAGGGCTCTGGTCGGCGACGCCGAGGTCCTCCTGGCGGATGAGCCGACGGGCAACCTGGACAGAGACACCGGCAAAGGTGTCTTCGGGATGATTCGGGAGCTCCACGCTGAGCGGGGACTGACGTCGGTGATCGTGACCCACAACGAGCAGATCGCGGCCGAGTGCAAACAGGTTTGGAGAATCGAATCGGGCCATCTGGAAACTGTTTCAATCGCCCGTATTTGATTGTTTCTATGATAGGTTGCAGGAGAAGCCTATTGTTATGGGTTTGCGCTTCGGCTAGAATCGGGACAGTCGTGACAACTGAAAAAATACGGTTTGTGAGCCTCCTCGCGGACTCGATTTCAGCTAGAGACTAGACCATGTTCGAACGATACACAGAGAGAGCCCGGAGAGTCATTTTCTTCGCCCGCTACGAGGCAAGCCAGTTCGGCAGCACGACCATCGAGACCGAACACTTGCTCCTCGGTCTGATCCGCGAAGACAAGAACCTCACGAATCGCTTCCTGCGCAACCAGTCGTCGATCGAGAACATCCGCAAGGAAATCGAAGGCCGTACGACTATCCGCGAGAAGGTGTCGACGTCGATCGACCTGCCTCTCTCGAACGAGTGCAAGCGCATTCTTGCTTATGCTGCCGAGGAAGCGGAACGGTTGAACCATCGGCACATCGGTACCGAGCACCTCCTGCTGGGCATTCTGCGTGAGGAGAAGTGCGTGGCGGGCGAGATTCTGCATGAGCGCGGTCTGCGCCTGAACGCGATCCGTGAGGAACTGGCGCGTTCGGTCGTCGACCGGCAAACCCTGGTCAAACCGAAGGAAACACCTCTGCTTTCAGAGTTTTCTAGAGATTTGACCCAGGCTGCAGTAGACGGCGTACTGGATCCCCTGGTTGGCCGCGGGAACGAGATCGAACGCATTATCCAGATCCTGTGCCGCCGGACCAAGAACAACCCGGTATTGATCGGCGACCCCGGTGTCGGCAAGACAGCGATCGTCGAGGGTCTGGCGCAGAAGATCGTCGATGGCGAGATCCCTACGTTCCTGGCGGACAAGCGGATCCTGGTCCTGGACCTGTCGCTGATCGTTGCGGGCACCAAGTACCGCGGCCAGTTCGAGGAACGGCTCAAGACGATCATGAAGGAACTGGTCGATAATCCAAACACGATCGTCTTCATCGACGAACTGCACACTCTCGTGGGCGCGGGATCGGCCGAAGGGTCTCTCGACGCGGCGAACATCCTGAAACCGGCGCTTTCGCGCGGCGAGATCCAGTGCATCGGGGCGACGACGCCCGCAGAATTTCGGAAATCCATCGAGAAAGATCGCTCGCTCGAGCGGCGGTTCCAGGCGATCAAGGTGGGCGCGCCCCCAGAAGACGAGTCCATCCGCATCTTGCACGGTGTCAAGTCACGATACGAGAAGTTCCACATGGTCAGCTACACGGACGAATCGATCGACTCGTCCGTGCACCTTTCCAATCGCTATATTTCGGACCGGTTCCTGCCGGACAAGGCGATCGACCTGCTCGACGAGGCTGGTGCCCGGGTGAAACTGCGTCAGGCGACGCTGCCGCCCGAGATGACCGACATCCAGCGGCGGATCAAGGTCATCGTGGCGCGGATGGAGAGCGCTATTTCTTCGAAAGACTTCGAGAAAGCAGAGCACTACAAGAATCAGGAACAGGTCGAGCGCGACAACCTCCACAGTGTCCGCGAGAAGTTCAGCATCAGCGAGAACGCCAGCACGGGTGTAGTGACCCGTGCCGACATCGAAGAAGTTGTCTCGAAGTGGACCGGCGTGCCGGTAACTTCGATCAAGGAAGAGGAAATGATCCGCCTGACCCGGATCGAGGACGAACTGCACCGGCGCATCGTGAGCCAGGAAAAGGCTATCGATGCCCTGGCCCGGGCTATACGGCGTTCTCGTGCCGGGTTGAAGTCTCCGAACCGGCCTGCGGGTTCGTTCCTGTTCCTGGGTCCGACCGGCGTAGGAAAGACCGAGATGGCCCGCTCGCTGGCGCAGTTCCTGTTCGGCAGCGAGAAGGCCTTGATCCGGTTTGACATGTCCGAGTTCATGGAGAAGCACTCGGTTTCGAAACTGATCGGCTCGCCGCCGGGCTATGTCGGGTACGAGGAAGGTGGTCAGCTGACTGAAAGGGTCAAGCGGAACCCCTATTCCGTGATCCTGCTCGACGAGATCGAGAAAGCCCATCCAGACGTCTACAACATCCTGTTGCAGGTCTTCGAGGACGGCCACCTCACCGATGGACTGGGCAACACGATCGACTTCAAGAACACGATCATCATCATGACGTCCAACATCGGCGCCCGCTTCCTGAGCAAGCACACGAGCCTGGGCTTCCAGGCACCGAGCGAGGAAGCGACCGAAGCCAAGATCGAAGAGGCCGTGATGGTCGAGGTGAAGCGTCTCTTCAATCCGGAGTTCATCAACCGTCTCGACGAGATCATCGTCTTCAACTCGCTAACAGACGAGGACCTTGGTCGGATCGTCGATATGATGATCGACCAGTTGAACGAGTATCTGGTGCACAAGCATCTTGAGGTCTGCCTGACCGAAGAGGCCAAGAGCTGGATTCTCGAGAAGGTGTGCAGGGACCGGAATTACGGCGCGCGGCCCCTCCGGCGAGCCATACAGCGTTACATCGAAGACCCGCTTTCCGAAGCGCTGATCCAGGGGAATCTCCAGGATCTCCCGACGGTCGAGGTTTACAAAGACGGGGATCAGCTCTGGTATCGGCCGAAAGACCACGAAGAAATCGGAGTCCCGCTAACGGTGTAGGGGCTGATGGCCGTTAGCTGATGGCCGTTGGCTTTTAGCGATTAGCTGTTGGCTCGGAACCTGTGGCAGCACCACACAGCCAAACGCCAATAGCTTCCGGACTCCCCACAACGGTGCGTATGCGGCACACCTGTGACCGGTTCGCACGCATTGTTAATTCTTTCCTCCAACGTTATTACAAACGCTGCAGCCGACGGTCTAACTAACCGCTCCCGGGGGAACCTCGTCTTTCCCTGTCGTGCATCGGGTGGCCTGAATGCCCAGAGCAACGGTTGTTTAGGCCTTACCGTGTGGGACGGTTATGATGCAGTGTCCATTGGCTTTACGTAAATGGATGGAGTACAATTTGACATTGTATTCTGGAGGAGGAAATGAAGTTGTTTGCCGTTTTCTTCGCCCTTTTCGTAAGTGGCGTCGAACCCCAGGCCCCGCAGACGTCCGACCCGAACCGCATCGAGAGCATTCAGGTTCTCAATAACAGGCGGATCCCGTCGGACACGATCAAGTACAACATCCAGGCCAAGCCAGGTGACACGTTTAATCTGGCCGTGATCCAGCGGGATATCCGTGCCCTGTACGCGATGGGATATTTCGAAGACATACAGGTCGAGGAGGAGGCCGGCGAGACCGGCCGGATCCTCACCTACCGGGTCGTAGAGAAGCCGACCGTCCGGGCAATCGACTACGAGGGCCTCAAGTCCGTCACGCAGTCCGATGTCCTACAGCGTTTCCGGGAGCTTAGGGTGGGCCTGAGCATCGAGACGGCATACGATCCGAGCAGGATCAAGCGGGCCCAGAACGAGATTCTCAACCTGCTTGCGGAAAAGGGCCGCCAGAACGCGACGATCGAGATCGAAACCTACGAAATCCCTCCGAACGCAATCGGCGTCGCTTTCGTGATCGATGAAGGGCCGAAGATCAAGATCGAGAAGATCGAGATCGTGGGCAACGAAGTTTTCTCCGACGGCAAGGTCAAGGGTGCGATGCAGCTCATCAAGGAGGCCGGCGCGATCACGGGATTGACGAACAAGGATGTGTTTCACGATCTCAAGCTGGCCGATGACATCACGCGGATCCAGTTGTTCTACCGCGAAAACGGATACGTTCGCGTGAACGTACTCGAACCCGTAATCGAGGTGCGCCGTCACAAAGTGGCCCGCACCTTGCCCTTCATAAAGCTGCCGTTTCCCTGGGGCATCCCGCTACCGTTCTGGAAGAAAGAAGTCGACCGGTTCTTCATAACGATAACGGTGGAAGAGGGCGATCAATACGAGATAGGACAGGTCTCAGTCGAAGGCAACCAGGAATTCACAGACGCCCAAATCCTGTTCGTGCTCGGCCTGATCCCGGGCGAAATCTACAACGAGACGTTCTTGAGGGAAGGGTTCGAAGCTCTGACGACCCTCTACGGCGAACGCGGTTACATCAACTTCACGCCGGTTCCGGTCCATACCTTCGACGACGTCAACAAGGTTGTAGATCTGGAGATCAGCATCGACGAGGACCGTCGATTTCTGGTCAATCGGATCGCTTTCCGGGGGAACACGACGACCCGTGACAAGGTCATCCGCCGCGAAATCCTGCTCCAGGAAGGCAGCGTATTCAGCTCAAGGCTGTGGGATACCAGCCTGTTGAGACTCAACCAGCTTGGGTTTTTCGATGAGCTCACCGCCGAGAATTCCCAGATTCGACCCCACCCGACGTTGCCCGAAGTGGACATCACGCTCGATGTCGCCGAGCAGGGCCGGCAGTCGATCGGGTTTAACGGTGGCGTCAGCGGCATCGGGGGCTCGTTCCTCGGGATGAACTACTCGACGAACAACTTCCTGGGTTTTGGCGAAAGGCTGAGCATCGACATCCAGGGCGGAACTCGGATGTCGAACTTCGTGTTCAGCTTTACCGAGCCGTATCTGATGGATCGCCCGATCTCGACCGGGTTCTCTATCTTCAAGAACGAATACCAGTACGACCAGGCCCGGGATGTGTTCGGCCTCGACCCGGAAAACCTGCCGGAGGGTCTCGGACTCGAGGACCGGCTCAACTATGAACAAAAAAGCGCCGGGTTCAACGTCTTCACCAGTTATCCATTCCGTGGGTTTCAACGCCTTGGAGCGACGTTCCAGTTCAGCAATTCCTCGACAGATGCGGTGAATCCGGCGACGGCTGCGTTCTTCGAGAACGTGAAGCAGTCCGAGGAGGAGCGGTTCATCGAGCAGGGCAGTTTTTCGAGCTTCCGATCCCGTTCGATCGTTCCCAGCTACACATACAGCACCGTGAGCAACCCCTATGCGCCGAGAGGAGGGCAGAGCCTCACCGCGTCGTTCGAATTTACAGGCGGCGTCCTGGGAGGGAATGTCAACTACATGAGGCCGGTCTTTGAGTACACGTTCTTCAAGGCGATGAACTACCTGAAGCCGAGCCTCTTCGGGCGGAACGTGCTGGCGGTTCGCTTTCGCGGCTCCCACATCCGTGGTTTCAACGACACGGCCGTGCCGTTCTACCAGCGGTCCTTCATGGGCGGCGATTTCGACATCCGTGGCTTCGAGTTCAACTCGATCGGCCCGGTCGCCTTTGTCGAGCGCACACTGAACGACCGGTTCACCGGGCAGCCTATTCCCCAGGATGACATCGTCTACATCGGTGGTGACACGACGGCGGTCCTCAACATCGAATACCGGATCCCGTTAATACAGGACGCTGCGACCGTGACCCTCGCGCCGTTTCTCGATATCGGCAATTCCTGGGTGACGCAGAAAGAGCAGTTGACGCGCGAGGTTGTTCAGGCCGACGGCAGCGTCACCGTCGAAAGAGTACAGTTCCTGCCGGGGACCAATTCGGGAGTCCGCATCAGTACCGGCGTTGAACTGGGGCTGTTGATGCCGATCATCAATGCGCCGTTCCGGCTGATCTTCGCGTACAATCCTCTGCGGATTGATCAGTTGTTCGCGGGCCCGGTCACGGGCAGACTATTCCAGATCCGGACGGACCGAAGAGCCATCAAGTTTACGGTGGGAAAAACATTCTAAGTTTGGGAGAGAAAATGAGGTTTCTGAAACTAATATTGCTCGCAGCGCTGGTCTCACCCGTGACGGTGCTGGCGCAGGGGGCAAAGATCGCCGTCATCAATGTCGATACGGCGGTGAGCGGGAGCGCGGCGGGCAAAGCAGCCATTGCGGAGCGACAGGCCTTCTTCGACGAGCGTAACGCGGCCCTCCAGGCGACACAGGTGGAGTTGACGAGACTCCAGACCGAGCTACAGACCCGGGAGCGCGCGCTGGCTCCGGCCGCTCTGGCGGACCTGAACCGAGATATCCAGGATCTGACGACGAAGCTTACCCGGGATGGGGAGGATGCGGAACTGGCCCTCCAGGCGAAACAGGATGAACTGTTCATGCCGGTCTTCGAGAAGGTGGGCCTGATGCTCGAGACGTACGCCCGGGAGTTGGGTTTTGCAGTCATCTTCGACGTCTCCAACCCTCAGACCGGGATCATCTACTTCGACGAAGTGGTCGACGTCACGACGGAGATCATCCGGCGGCTGGATGCGGCGGAAACGACTGAAGCCGGACCGCCAGGCCTTCCGGGTACGGGGCCGGGTGGTGGTCCCGGCGTCAACTGAGTCGCTTACCAGTACGTGATGGGTAGCGCGGACGCCGGCGTCGGGCGGCGTCTGGGGGATTAGTTGGACGACCTGCGTATCGACGAAATCATGCGGATCCTTCCGCACCGCTACCCGTTTCTGCTCGTCGATCGAATCATCGAGATCGAGCGGGAACAGAGGATCGTGGGGATCAAGAACGTCACGATCAACGAGCCTTTCTTCAGAGGACACTTCCCAGATTTGCCCGTGATGCCGGGAGTGCTGACCATCGAGTGCATGGCTCAGGTCGGCGCCGTCCTTGGCCTGATCGACCAGTCCGACCTCGAGAACACCCGAGTTTTTTTTATGGGAATCGACCGCGCAAGGTTCCGACGGCCGATCGTTCCGGGTGACCAGTTGCGAATCTCCATGGAAGTGCTGCGTAAGAAGGGCACTATTTGGAAGATGCAGGGCGAAGTTCGCGTCGGCGACGAGCGGGCCGCCGAAGCGACGCTCCTTTGTTCGATCAGCAAGGCGGAGTGAACCGTGAGAACGGGAAGCATGTTCACCGCAAAGACGCAAAGGCGCAGAGGGGGGAATCAGGCAATTGACCAGGTTCGAGCCTTGAGGTTCGCACGGTGCCTCCCAGGACCGATGGCGAGCGGTCATCCAACCCCACAATCTTTGCGCCTTTGCGTCTTTGCGGTGAAGCCGCTCCAAGAGACCAGCCATGCTGGCGAGTGAGTCCATTCATGAGACGGCGGTCGTCAATCCGGACGCCGAGATCGCCGATGACGTGTATATTGGGCCATTCTCGAGGGTCGGTGAACAGGTGCGGATCGGACCGGGATGCCGTCTCGACTCGCATGTCGTCATCGAGGGGCCATCCCGGATCGGGGCCAACAACCGGTTCTTCCCGTTTACTACGATCGGTCTCGCGCCGCAGGACCTCAAATACGCCGGTGAGCCGACGACGCTCGTTGTCGGAACCGACAACGTCTTCAGGGAATTTGTCAATGTCCACCGCGGAACGGCCGGAGGTGGGGGTGAGACACGGATCGGAAACCGGAACCTCTTCATGGTCAACGCCCACGTCGCGCACGACTGCATCCTCGGGAGCGACATCATACTGGCGAATGCCGCGACACTGGCCGGTCACGTCGTGATCGAGGACCATGCGACGATCGGGGCGTATTCGGGTGTCCACCAGTTCTGCACCGTCGGGATCCACGGCTACGTGGGTGGATACACGGTTGTGACCAAGGACGTTCTGCCATACTCGAAGACGGTGAGCGCCCGGAATACGAAGAACTACGGGGTCAATACGATTGGTCTCGAGCGCCAAGGCTTTAGCCCGGAGCAGATTGCGAACATCAAGGTGGTGTTCCGTCTCTTGCTCCAGTCCAAGATGAACACGACCCAGGCGATCGCGGCCATTCGCCAGGAGGCGGACTCGCCGGAAGCAAGGACCCTGGTCGAATTCATCGAGCGATCCGAGCGTGGGATCATCAAGTAGAGTTGGTCTGATCGCTGGCAACGGGAGGTTCCCGTTTCTTGTCTTGGAAGCGGCTCGAAGCCAGGGCATCGAAGTGGTCGTGGCCGCGATCAAGGAGGAAGCGTTTCCGGAGATCGAGAAGGAGGCCTCCACGGTTCACTGGCTGGGCCTCGGTCAGCTCGGCAAGTTGATCAAGACCTTCAAGGCTGAGGGGATCGACCGCGCCGTGATGGCGGGTCAGGTCAGGCACAAACAGATCTTCCGCGGCGTCATTCCCGACCTGAGGATGGTGAAGATGCTGGCCGGCCTGGCGACAAAGTCGACGGATTCGCTGATCGGCGGCGTGGCGCGCGTGTTGGAGGACGAGGGGATCGAGTTGATGGACTCGACTGCGTTCCTGGGGCCGCTGCTGCCCGAGCCCGGTGTGCTCACTGCCCGAGCGCCCACGTCCGAAGAGCAGAGAGATCTCGACTACGGGTTCCGGATCGCCCGGGATCTGGGGCGGCTGGACCTGGGGCAGTCCGTCGTCGTCTCAGACGGCGCCTGCATCGCGCTCGAGGCGATGGAAGGCACGGACGCTGTCATCGAAAGGGCGGCCTCGCTCGTGAACGGCCAGCCGCTCAGGCTGATCAAACTGGCCAAGCCGAACCAGGATCTCCGTTTCGACGTGCCGGTGGTCGGTCCGCCGACGATCGAGACCATGGTCCGGTGCCACGTGACTGCCGCCGCAATCGAGGCGCGGAAAACGTTAATGATTGATAAGACTGACCTCCTCAAGGCTGCCGACGACAAACAGATCGCCATCGTGGCCGTCGAATAGGAGGGATTTGCACCGCAAAGGCGCAAAGACGCAGAGAATAAGGGTTGTGGAAATCCCGTTCCACCGGAACGTCGCGGACTGTACCAGAGGTTCGGTGGTGCGTTGTTTTCCTCGCCAAGTAAGACCTTTGCGCCTTTGCGGTGAACCGTCGGTTCTTGGTTCCGGAGTCAAGCGCATGTTGAGGGTTGGTGTCATCGGGGTTGGGCATCTCGGAAGGCACCACGCTCGGATCTACTCTGGACTAGAGGGTGTCGAACTGGTCGGGGTTGCCGATATCGTTCCCGGACGGGCTGACGAGATCGGTGGCGAGTACGGGGCGGTAGCAACGGGCGATTACCGGACGCTGATCGGGCGAGTCGACGCGGTTTCGATCGCGGTCCCGACCGAGGAGCACACTCGGATTGGTCGCGACTGCCTCACCGCCGGCCTCGACGTACTGGTTGAGAAACCGATCGCGACCACCACCGGGGACGCGCGCTCCCTGATCGACTGCGCGAGGGAGCACGGGCGAGTCCTCCAGGTCGGTCATGTCGAGCGGTTCAACCCGGTCGTCGAAGCCGCACGGGAAGTTGCGACAAGCCCGCAGTTTTTCGAGGTCCATCGCCTCAGCGTTTTCTCCATGCGTAGCCTGGACATCGACGTCGTACTGGATTTGATGATTCACGACATCGATATCGTGCTGAGTCTGGTTCCGTCAAACGTCGCCGAGATCCGAGCCGTGGGCATTCCGGTACTCTCCGACAAGGCGGACATCGCGAACGTCAGGTTAGAGTTCGAGAACGGGTGCGTCGCAAACCTGACCGCGAGCCGTGTCAGTACGGACAAGGTGCGCAAGCTGCGGTTCTTTCAGCCGCACAACTACGTGTCGTTGGACTACGCTACTCAGGAAGGGTCGTTGCTCTCGCTCGATGGCGGGCAGATCCATCACCAAAGGCTGATCCCGGAGAAGCGGGAGCCGCTGAAGGTCCAGCTCGAGGCGTTTGTCGGAGCCGTCGGGGATCGGCAAGCCCCCCGGGTATCTGGCGAGGATGGACTGCGAGCGCTCGACGTCGCGCTTGCCGTGAACCGAGAAATGGAGAGCCACCGTGCCGCTCACCCCGAGGGCATGTCGACACGGTCGGCGGTTTGAGAGTGTGAAGCAAGAGCTGCAATTCCAACTGCCGGTCAGCCCGGAGCTGTCCTCGCGCAGACGACGGGGTCTTGCCGTGTCGGTGGGAATACACCTGCTTCTGGTTCTTTTCTTCATCGCCAATCCGGACCTGCTTAGGAGTCCACCTAAGCGAATCATCCGGATTGCGGGTCAGGACTTCGACCTGGACAGGTTCGACATCCAGGAACTGTACCTTCCACCGGAGTTGGTACCGGCCCCGCCCCCTCCGGCGATTGCCGAGAACATCCCGCCTCTGGCCGAGGCAGTTCCGCCGCCCGTAGCGGCCCCGCCTCCTCCGCCACCTCCCCCTCCTCAACCGGAGCCGGAGCTCCCTCCTCCTCCGGACATCATCGAGCCGGACGACGTCATTGCGGAGGGAGCCCGTCCGGACGCTGATCCCAGCGCGTCAGCCGGCGAGACTCTCCAGCCCGAGACCTTCGACAGTGCCGGTGCCGAAGAACCGTTGGAAGCCACCGAGGAAGGAGATGCACGGGAGGCCGTCGAAGAGATGGCCGGAGCCGAGCCCGATACCGGAGAGGAAGCCGATCCGGAACCGGAGATTGCGAATCCCAACGCCCTGAGGCTTCCCGACCTGAGGAAACAGGCCGAAGACATTGTCGCCGAGGAAGCGGCGCGGCGCCTATCATCGCGAGGGCGTAGCCCGGGAGTGGAGGACGGCCTTCAGGCGCTGCCGAACTTCTCGACCGAACAGCCAACGATCCTTTCCGATACCCGCGGGTACGATTTCGGCCCCTATATGAACCAGGTTATCAACCGTGTACGGGTCAACTGGTATTCGTTCATACCCGAAGCCGCACGCCTCGGTCAGCTGCGAGGACGGGCCGTCATCACCTTTACGATCACGAAGAACGGCGGCATCGCCGATATTAAGATCGTCGCCAACTCCGGAGCTATTCCGTTGGACCGGGCTGCTGTCGGGGCGATTCAGGCATCGAATCCTTTCCCGAGGCTGCCGGACGACTACGACGACGACCACATCGTGTTGCAGTTCACCTTCCTCTACAACATGTCATGAGCAGCGGAACTTTCACCGCAATGGCGCAAAGACGCAAAAGGTTTTCGAGTGGTGGCTTTGGCGGGCTCAAGATGTTGGTCGGGGTCGTGCTCCTCGCGCAGGTGTCGCTTCCCCAGGAACCTACGGTGCGGATCGGAGTCGAGCGGAACGTGGGAGAGATCACCCTCCGGTCGCCCGAACCGTTCACACTGGACGGCCGGACTGTGAGGTCGGCAACGTTCTCGACCGTAATCGCAATTTCTGGCGCTGAAGCGACCGTCCAGAAGGACGATCTTGAGACCCGCCTGGCGATCGAACTGGATTCGGGCGCGGTACTGATCCGGCCGATGGACTTGGTGCTTTCGATCCGGCCTGGCGATTCGCCACTCGAGGTGGGTGGAAAGTCCTACCGCGGTGACATCGAGGTGCGGGGGACTTCCCGGGGACTGATCACGGTGATCAACGAGCTGCCGATGGAGCAGTACCTTCTCGGGGTCGTTCCGAACGAACTGGCTCCGGATGTATTTCCAGAACTCGAGGCTCTCAAGGCCCAGGCTATCGCCGCTCGCACCTACATCGTGAGGAATCTCGGCCAGTTCGAGGCCGAGGGCTTCGACATCTGTGCGACAGACTTCTGCCAGGTGTACCGAGGGAGGGATACGGAGCATCCGCTGGCCACCCAGGCGGTAGAAGAGACGCGGGGCATGATTGCGACGTTCGCCGGAGAGCCGATCAACGCACTCTACAGCTCCACGTGCGGCGGCCGCACTGAGAACGCGGAAAACGTCTTCGGCGAAGCGGTGCCTTACCTGGTTTCGACCGTCTGCGAGTACCGCCACCCGGAACCCCAGGCGTTCGGGACGTCCACGGTCTACGGCGATTGGGAGGAAGGACTGCTCGGCATAGCGGACGTCGAAACCTTTTCCGATGCCGGCCGGTTTCTCGGGCTGACGGATGTCGGAGAACCCACGTCGATGGCGCCGGCCGAGCTCGCAACGTTCATCCGGAGCCGCTTCTTTCCCCGCGTTCGCGTGGCTTCAGATCTGGGGTTTCTGGAAGACCAGGGCATCCTGTTGCCCACTGGCCACAACGATCTCGACGGTGTCATTCTCCGGTTACTCGAGCGGAAGAACGTATTCGAATGGCAGAGCGCCCGGCTGATGTCGTGGGACGGCGAGGTGATGAAGGTACGTATCGGCCCAGCGGTCGAGAATTTCGGACTGTCTCCCACCGCCGCAATCTTTCAGCGAGTAGCGGGAGAACGCATACCCGTCGGTGAGGGTGCATGGCTCGGAGGCGAGAGCATGGACATTCGGGTGATCGACGGACAGGTCGAGGCACTCGTGTATCGGCCAAACTCGGGCATCGTGTCGGCCGACCGATACTCGCCGCTCGTCCAATGGCAGACCCACAGGAGCAGGGAAGAGCTGGACGAGGCTATCGCGCCGCTCGGGATCGGCCTGCTTGAAGACATTCGTGTCCTGGCACGCGGCCTGTCGGAAAGGGTCGTCCGGGTCGAGTTCAACGGAACGCGCGGACGTCGGGTGATTGCGGGCCCCCGGTTGCGTACCCTGCTCGGCTTGAGAGACAGCCTTGTCTACCTTGACGAGGCACGCAACGCGCGCCGAGAGCTGCTGGGCATGACTTTCTACGGTGGCGGATGGGGGCACGGAGTGGGTATGTGTCAGGTGGGAGCTTACGGGATGGCTATGGACGGAGCCACGGCGGAGGAGATTCTTACCACTTATTACCGTGGGATCGAGGTTGAGCAGGTGTACTGAAGGAGAGATTGGGGATGGACTATTTGAGTTTCTGCATTTCGTCATTGGACATGAAAGATTTGTGATTCGAGATTGGCTGGTCGGGGCTCGCGCAGCTTCGCGCGCTCGGACCGCGGAAATATGAAAACGATTAATGTCCAATGCCCAATGTCCAAAACCACTCGCCAATCCCCAAAGACGAAAAGGACCTGGTCCCGAACCGTGCCGGCTCCAGCAAGCGCTTCCCGGTTGTAGTTGTTGCCGGTCCCACGGCGAGCGGCAAGTCTCAGTTGGCCTTGGAACTGGCTGAATCATCCAACGGTGAGATCGTCAACTACGACTCTGTCCAGATCTTCAGACGCCTCGACATCGGAGCATCCAAGCCGCCGGACTCGGACCGACGCCGGGTGCCCCACCATCTGATCGACATCCGCGAGCCCGGTGAGGACTTCAGTGCGGGGGACTATCAACGGCTTGCCCGATCGACGCTCGGGGAAGTGTCGGGTCGCGGAAAGCTTCCGGTGATGGTGGGGGGCAGCGGGTTCTACCTGCGAGCTGTGACCGAAGGACTGTTTGCCGGGCCGCAGCGGTCCGAGCACTGGAGGTCTCGCCTCGAGCAAAGGGCCGATGCCCGGGGGAGAGAGTATCTCCACAGGCTTCTCGCCAGGCTGGATCCGAGGGCCGCCGCCCGGATCGCTCCCCGGGACAAACCCAAAGTGATTCGGGCTCTTGAAGTTCGGCTCGAGACCGGTCGTTCGCTTTCCGATCACCTGGAAATAGAGCCTCGTCGGCCCGCGACGAACTTCGAATTCTGCCTGATCGGTCTGGACCCTCCACGCGCGGCGCTATACGAACGTATCGACCGGCGCGTCGATCGGATGATCGAGGAAGGGTTGGTCGCCGAGGTCCGGCGGCTCGTCGACGACGGAGTCCGACGAGGATCGGGTGTGTTCCTGGCGATCGGTTACCGGCATATTCTTGCTCACCTGGATGGCGTTCATCCCCTCGATGAGGCCATAATATTAATCAAGCGTGATACGCGTCGATACGCGAAACGCCAGATTAGCTGGTTCAAGAAACAACACGCGATCTGCTGGTTCGACGGATTCGGAGACGATGAGACGACGATCGAGAGGATCCGCCGGTACCTAGACAGCAATCTCGGCTCTGTTGCCCGCTGAACTTTGGGGCGGCGATGCCGGGCCAACTCTAACTTTTTAGGGGGGTTCCCTTATGGAAGGCAAGTCTCAGAACATCCAGGATGTTTACCTCAACACAGTCCGCCGGGAAAAGCTGCCCATAACGATTTTCCTCATGAGCGGAGTCAAGCTCATGGGTCGGCTCCGCGGATTTGACAAGTATTCGGTCATCCTCGAAGCGAATCACCAGGAGCAGCTGATTTTCAAGCACGCCATATCGACCGTCACGACTTCCCGCCAGGGGGGCGGCCGCAGGGACGCACCGCCGCGGGAGCCCCGCGAACCCAGGCAGGTCCGCGAAGCGAGAGAGCCCAGCCAACCGGAGCCTCAAGAAGAGTCCTCATAGGGGTAGCTCTCCGGGGCGGTCCGGCCTGTGTTTTCACCGCAGAGGCGCAAATGCGCAGAGGGCGCAAAGACAGTGTCCTTGCTGTCATCCCCTTCGCGCCGTTGCGGTGAAAACCCGATCGACCCATGCACCCCGGTACACCCTACGGCTCGACCGAGAGCAAAATAGTCGATGGAGAAAGCAATACTGGTTGGATTCGGGGAGCTCGACGAGCTGCGTGAACTTGCACGTGCTGCGAGCGGCCGTGTCGTCAAAGAGATTGTCCAACACCGCGAGAAACCAGATCCGGCCCTCTTTGTCGGCAAGGGCAAGGCCGAGGAGCTTCGCCAGGAAGTGTTGCTCGATGGGGTGGACCTGGTCATCTTCGACGATGACCTGAGCCCCGCCCAGATGCGCAACCTCGAGCGGTTGCTCGAGACCAAGGTCATCGACCGCACCGGTTTGATCCTCGATATCTTCGCGCGCCGCGCTCATACACGCGAGGCCAAGCTCCAGGTAGAGCTGGCTCAACTCACCTACACTATGTCCCATCTGGGTGGGAGCGGCGAGCGGCTCTCCCGTCTGGGCGGCGGCATCGGAACGCGCGGGCCTGGTGAAACCCAACTCGAAGTCGACCGCCGGCGCCTCCGAGGGCGGATGTCCAGACTCAAGAAAGAGCTCGAGCAGGTCCGCAAACACCGGCGTCTGCATCGCGACCGCCGCCGACGCGGCCAATTGCCGATAGTATCCCTGGTCGGATACACGAACGCGGGGAAGTCAACCTTGTTCAAGGCTCTGTCGGGGAAAGACACCCTCATCTCCGACCGTGTTTTTGCCACGCTCGACCCACTCGTCCGTCGGGTCCACCTTGGAGCTGGTCCCGACATCCTTCTGTCGGATACGGTTGGTTTCATTCGCAAGCTTCCACACCAGTTGGTGACCGCATTCCGAGCGACCCTCGAGGAGGTCGTCGTCTCCGACCTGATCCTTCATGTGGTCGACGTAGCCGACGCCGACCACCACGAGAAAGCGCGAGTCGCCCTCGAGGTCCTGACCCAGATCGGCGGCGGGGATCTCCCGCGCCTCATCGTCTACAACAAGGCGGACATTGCCGAGGCGTTGCCCCAAGTGGGCGAGAACGAGGTTCTGATCTCCGCGGTGATCGGCGAAGGGATTGCGCAACTCAAGGAGCGCATTTCGGCACTCGTAGTGACCGGCAGGAAGGGACTGACCACGGCGGCACCGTCGTCCGGAGAATAGTCTGCTCTCGCTCCATCCTCTTCCAAGACTACAGGGGTTCGTCCGCGGTTTCTCCGTGACAGCGTTCACGCAAAATTTTCCCTTGTTTCGAAAAATTTGCCGCACTTTTCAACAGTCGGACGAGTGTCCGGAAACGCTGCAAGATGCTACAACCTTGACTGTTAGGGCTGCTTAGGTGAAGCTACCCGCGCCTTTCCACAGGCTTTTCCACAACTTCTGTGGACGTAGCCACGGATGGGGGAGTTTGCCACGGATTACACGGATTGAACGGATGTTCGAAAGACGGAATCCGGATTCCAACACCTGCTCCCCATCCGTCCCTAATGTTCGTCGAGCCACGCGCTCGCGGCCTCGAAGTGCTCGAACTGGCGTTCTTCGCGTCGAAATTCCGGTGGATGGACTATCTCGCGGAGGTTCGAGATGCGCGATCCAAACCGAACGTGAAGCATTTCGTGGTAGAGGATGTACCGAATAACGTATCCGGGGATCTTCGGTGAGTCCAGGTAGCGGCTGACGAAGATCACGTCCTGACTGAAGTCGTAGCGGCCCAGCGAAGACCGCGCACGGCGTGCTGTCCAGGACAGTTCGGGCTTCGGTAGCTCACCTTCGAAGTAGTCTCGGTTCAGTTCATCGAAAATGTCGTCCAGGTTATAGGTCTGTCCGGCCACGCCGTGTGTGCGTGCACGTCGCCCCCGAGCCGCACGGGTCCGACGGCTACGCTCCAGCATTTCGTTGCTCAAAGTGTAGCGCCGGTACTCCCGGTGGTGTGCCCTATCGATTTTCTTGCGGTAAAGCTTGGCCAGGAGGATCCAGGCCAGCGCTTCCAGGACGCGTTCGGGTGCATCGACGAAGAGGTCGCTCACGCGTACGCGCAGCGTCCCGTCCTCTAACGTTGCGCTGTGGTTTGCCCCCACCGAGGCGAAGAACTCAGTCTGAATTTCCGGCAGCGGGGTGCGGGGCTTCAAGAGTCGATGGACGTTGGCGAACGCGGAGGAGAGGTCGGTCACGGACCGGGTGTTTTCGGGATGGTCTTCAGGGCCTTGGTTGCTCCCTCCAGAGCAAGTTCGGCCTGCTCGATGGCGTCGCCTAATGCGTCTTCCTCGAACTCGTTTTCCGGTTCGAACCGCTTGAGCATCGGGATACTCTTGTCGGCAAACTTCTTGAGGTCTTCGAGCGGACCCCGGACGTCACCACGCCGTCGCTCGTAGGCATCGTCGATGTTGTCCATGGCCTCATCGAGCGCCTGATGATAACCGCGGAGAAGCTCGCTCCGGCTGAACTCCCGCAGGTCCGCGTCCAGAGTCGCGCGAATTTCCTCCGCCTTCTTTTCCTGACCTTCGATGTCCTCTTTGGCCCCGGGCTGCAGAATCTTCCCGACTGCCAGCGCAAACCGCTGGACCCTGCCCGGCTTGTTCTCTTCGTTGGGGTTGCCCTCGGCAAGGCCCAGGTAGAACAGGCGGGTTTCCGCGAACTTCAGGAACAGTGGGATGCGTCGGTCGATCTCCTGCGTGTCCCGAATCTCGTCGACTTCGGCTTTGGTGAGATAATCGGCGGGCGGCGCAGCCTGGACGACCAGGGCGCCCAGCAGCAACGCCAAAGCCAGGGTTCTAGCCATCATTGGGGTCTCCCTCCGGGAAACATGGCGTCGATCAGTTCGTCCCGCATCTCTGCAACCTCGATGGCGAGTTGCTCGATCGGCTGCCGGTACTCGAACGTCAATAGCGAACCGATGTCGTCGAGTTGACTCACCTGCTGTCTAAGGGCGATCTCCAGATCCCGAAAGCCTGCGTCCCGTCGCGAGGCGTCGCGGCCGGAATGCATCATCGTGTCCCGGGCGTTCAGGATCACCTCGCGATATTCGGCGGTGCGCCGTTCGAGGCGTTCGAGGTCGCCATCACCGATGGCATCTCCCATGAAGCTGATCACCAGTTCGGAGATCGTCACCTGGATGCGGGTGCAGTTCACCGCACCGGTGGTCCTCCGGAGGCGGGCGCGTTCCTGGTCGTAGCGACGCAGTCGCTCGTCCCGCGGTTGGCTGAAGGTGTTGGGTCGGGCCGAACAGGCGGCGAGGCTCACGATCAAGAGCAGCGATGCAACGATTCGCGCTGGTCGCCGTCTCCCGAGCGCTCCTCCATAAATGCTACTGGAGAGCCTTGATTCGCTGCTCGACCTGAAAAGTGCGGACATCATCGCTCCCGTCATCGAATTCGAGGAACTTATTATAGTGTACCAGCGCCAGCGCGTAGTTTTTCATTCTGTCATAGCTGGTGGCCAGCGCATAGTGCGACGGCGCGTAGTCGGGGCGTAGCTCGACATCCTTCGCGAGGACCTCCACAGCACGGGCCCAGTCCTCCTGACGATAGTAGACCATCGCCAGGGCGCCCCATCCCGCCGCCCGTTCCGGGTTTAGCCTCAGCGACCTTTCCAGGGCCGGAACCGCCTGTCCGAATCTGCGCAACGACAGATAGCACCGTCCCAGCTCGAACAGGTAGCGCTCGTTGTCCGGCTCGTCCACGATCAACTCCTCGTAGACGCCGGCGGCATTCTTACAGTCATCAGTCTCAAGATAGGCCTCTGCGAGGGCGCCTCGACCGTCGGGCAGATCCCGGAGCAGTGCGATCGCTCCCGGGAAATCTCCCATGTCGTGCAGCACGAACCCCAACCGCAACCGGATGTCGGCATCGTCAGGGTTAAGTTCAAGCGCCCACTCATAATGGGCTCGGGCTTCGTCGAGGAGGTCCTGACCGAACTCATGGTCGCCGAGCGCGACGGCGACCGCCGGAGCTTGGGTGCCCAGGCGTTCGGCTTCAAGCAGAATGTCGTAGGATTCGGCTCCGCGCCCCTCGTCCAGAAGGAAGAAACCGAAACGCCGACGCGCCTCTGCCGACTGCGGATCGAGGGCCAGTAGCTGCCGATAGGCTCGCTCGGCCTCCGCGGCCCGTCCGGATTGGTCGAGCAACTGGGCGCGGTAGAAGACCGGGACGGGATCATCCGGACGGAGAAGGGCGGCGGCCGCCAGTTGGTCGACGGCCTCCTCAATGCGCGACACCTCTTCGTAAAGGATCGCTACGTTCATACGAGCTTCGAAGAGGGTGCCGTCCTGGTCCAATACCCTGCGGTACTCCTCGACGGCGCGGTCGGCCTGACCTAACTCCGACAAGCAGACAGCCAGGTTGAATCGCGTGGGAACGTGGCTTGGTTCGTCGGAAAGGATCGTCTCGAGCCTGGCCACGGCCTCGGCCCACTCCCCGGCCTCCATGGCGGCCATTGCTTCTTCATAGAGGATTTCGACGGGGACGAGTTGCTGACCCAGGGGGGCCTGGGCCACGAAGACAGCGAGAAGCAGTCCTGCGATCATGTTTGTTCAGTGATCCGTAATCAGTCAGGCGGTTGGCAGTTAGCCGTTAATCAGAAGCAGCCAAAAGCCAAAGGCCAACAGCGATCGGCGGTTAGCCATTTGCAATTAGCCGTTAGCCAGAAGCAGCCAAACGCCAACAGCCAAACGCCAACAGCCAAAAGCCAACAGCCAAACGCTAACAGCCAACAGCGACCAGCCCTGGGCAGTCAGCAATTAACGATTAGCCGCCCAACTGACGACTGACGACTGATGACTGTCTACTCACTCCGCGCCAACACTGGTTTCAGGTACCGTCCCGTGATCGACCTGCGCTTGCGGACGATCTCTTCCGGGGTTCCTATAGCGACCACACGGCCTCCGCCGTCGCCGCCTTCGGGTCCAAGATCGATGATCCAGTCCGCCGACTTCACGACGTCGAGGTTGTGCTCGATGATCAGGACAGTTGCGCCGGCCCGAATCAAACGTTGAAACGCCGCCAGCAGCTTGTTGATGTCGTCGAAGTGCAGTCCCGTCGTCGGTTCATCGAAGATGAAGAGCGTCTTGTTGCTGGTCTCGCGTGCCAGGTACGATGCTAGCTTGATTCGCTGAGCTTCTCCACCGGAAAGAGTCGTCGCAGCCTGTCCGAGCCTGAGGTATCCGAGCCCGACTTCCTCGAGCATCGTCAGCTTCTTGGTCACGCGTCCCACGCTGGAGAAGAAGGAAAGCGCTTCACGAACCGTCAACCCCAAGACGTTGTAGATGTTCTTGCCCCGGTACAGGACGTTGAGTACGCCGCTCTTGTAGCGCATCCCTTTGCACTCTTCGCAAATCAGTTCGACGTCTGCGAGAAACTGCATCTCGACGGTGACGGTGCCATCTCCCTGGCACGTCTCACAGCGGCCGCCCGGGATGTTGAACGAGAAGCTTCCGGCCGAATACCCGGCCGCCTGCGCCTCGCGTGTCGACGCGAACAGGTCGCGCACCTGGTCGAAAGCCTTCATGTAAGTGACGGGGTTCGAACGCGGTGTCCTGCCGATCGGGCTCTGATCGACGAGTACTACGTCATTCAGCCACTTGGGGTTTGTCTCAACCTGTCCACTCCCCGATTCGGGTTCGGTCCCCTGCAGGTAGGCGCGGACGGCTTCGTAGAGACAGTTATGCACCAGCGTGGACTTGCCGGATCCGGAAACGCCGGTGACGCACGTCATGATGCCGAGGGGGATGTCGATATCCAGGTTCCTGAGGTTGTGTTTCGACGCTCCCCGAAGGATCAATCTCTGTTTTCCCGGCTTTCGCCGCTGGCGGGGAATAGGTACCTTGAGCTCTCCGTTGAGGTACTTTCCGGTCAGCGACGAGGTAGTCCTGAGAAGGTCCTCAAGAGATCCTTCGAACACAACCTGACCGCCGTGTTCTCCGGCGCCGGGGCCGAGATCGAGGATCCAGTCCGCCGAGCAGATCATCTCGGCGTCGTGTTCGACGAGCAGGACCGTGTTGCCCAGTTGCCTCAACCGTCCGAGGATCTCGATCAAACGGGCGCCGTCTCTCGGGTGCAACCCGATCGACGGTTCGTCCAAGACATACAGCGCACCGACAAGGCTCGATCCCAACGAGGTTGCCAGTTGTATCCTCTGGGCTTCGCCTCCCGACAGAGTTGAAGAAAGCCGGTCCAACGTCAGGTACTGCAGGCCCACGTCGTTCAAGAATTTCAGGCGAGTGCGGATCTCCGACAGCACGCGCGCGGCGATCTCCGACTGCAATGGAGTCAGCTTGACGTCTTCGAAGAACTGTGCCGCCTCGGCCGTGGACATTCTCGAGATTTCGGCGATGTTCTTTCCATCGATGAATATGTCCCGGGCCTCCTGCCGCAGACGCGAACCGCCGCACTCCGGGCAAACCGTGTAGCCACGGTAACGGCTCAAGAAAACTCGCACGTGAAGCTTGTACTTCTTGGCCTCGAGGTATCTGAAGAATGCGCGTATGTGCTCGTCGACGAAGCTCAGTTGATCGGGATTCAGATTCCGGTATGGGACATCGAGCGGAACCGACCGAGCATCCGACTTCTTCTTCAATTCGTTCAGATACCTCCGGTACCGTGGCTTGCTCCACGGCTCCACGGCTCCCTGGGCCAGGCTCTTGCCACGGTCCGGTATCACGAGGTTCATGTCCAGGTCGATGGTGTTGCCGAACCCCTGACATCTGGCGCATGCTCCGTACGGGTTGTTGAACGAGAAGAGCCTGGGCTCCGGGTCCTCATACCGGATGCCACACTTCTTGCATTCGAACCGTTCGTTGAAGCGGTACAGTCCCTCGCCCTCGGCGGGGTCGGCGATCTGGATGACGACTTCTCCCTCGTTCTCGTGGAAGCAGATTTCGATGGAATCGATCAGCCGTTGACGGATTTCGGCGTCGACCCTGAGTCGATCGACCAGGACATAGGTGGGTCGGTTGAAGTCGACATCGATCAGCGAATCCGGCCGGGAGTATGCGTAGGTGTTTCCATCCTGGAGCAGCTTGCCGAACCCGCGTCGCTTGAGATTGCCGAGGCAGTCCGCAACCTCAGATTCGGTTTCGAGCCTTGGTATCGGGAACAGCACGTAGATCCTGGCGCCGTCAGGCCACGACATGACCGTGTCGGCAACCTGATCGACGGTGTCGCGTTCCACCGGCGTCGAACAGTCTCGGCAGATGGTGACCCCGGCCCGGGCGAAGAGCAGCCGGATGTAATCGTTGACTTCCGTGGAGGTGCCGACTGTCGACCTGGGCGTCCGAGTGGTGTTTCGCTGGCGAATGGAGATGGCGGGGGCGATGCCTATGGCCTCGTCGATGTCCGGCTTTTCGATACGTTCCAGGAACTGGCGGGCGTAGGCGGACAACGATTCGATGTAACGTCGCTGGCCTTCGGCGTATACCGTGTCGAACGCCAGCGACGACTTGCCAGAGCCGCTGACCCCCGTGACGACAGTCAGCGCGTTGTGTGGAATCTCGAAGTCGATGTTCTTGAGGTTGTGGACGCGAGCTCCCCGCACGACGATGCTCTGCTGCTCCGGTGACTTCAGCGCCCTGGCCATAACCCCCAATTATATAGCAGACGGCGAGCTCCAAGCCTTGACGGAAGATATCTCACATCCGTCTTCAACGCGGAGGGGCGAAGGTCAGGAAGGAATACGAAGTAGTGTCCTTGAAGACAATAATGCCTCCGGAATCCTTCGTGAACTTCGTGTTGAAAAGACGGAGAAGCGGATCAGCTCTTGCCGATAAGGCGGTCGACGTTTTCGTGTGTGATCGTGAGGATTCGAACCTGGCCGGTCCCGCCGAGAGACGGGACCTCGCGTCCATTGATGACGAGCGTGAGCCCTGCCGCGTTTCCGATGGTCAGTTCCAGCGCCTCCGTGGCGGTGTACTGGCGTGAGGTGCCGGCTCTAAGGAGTTCGCCGCCGACCAATTCGTGCCCATCGGCCAGGATCGAAACCCATGTCGTGTCATGGACTTCGATCCGAATCTCCAGGCTACCGGCAACGGAAGATATCGGTCCATCGTCTCCAACTCTTGCGCCGGTGGCCTCGTGGGTCTTTCCCATGGGTTGGGGTGCGGGTGCCGCCGGCGTCCGTTCAGGTTGAGCAACCTGGGCGAGGATCGGGGACAGAACGGTCGCTTCGGTCGACGGCCCTCCCGCGTTGCGGGAAAAAACGTAGAATAGGACGATCAGAACGATCAGGACGCCGATCGCGACGGGAAGAACGTGGGTGTCGGTGTTGTTCAACCGGATCGGTCCGTTGGTGGTAGCCGGATCCGGTTCCGGTTCGTCGCTTTCGATTCCACTGGCCAGGCTGCAGTACTCGTCTACCGCGGCTTGCGGGTCGAGTCCGATCCATGATGCGTATGTCCGGATGAAGCCTCTGTTGAACACGCCGCCGGGAAGGACATCGAAACTTTCCGACTCAATTGCGCGCAAAAACCGCGCGCTGATGCGCGTTTCTTGTGCGATTTCGTCGAGAGTAACGCCCAACGATTCGCGGGCAGACTTGAATTTGTTCCCAAAACCGATCATCCCAGTCTTGTGAGCTCCATTTGAGGAAGTAGGAAGGATCCTATAAACTAGTCACTTAGGAGTCAATTGCTTTTATTTCAGCATTCTGTTACCGTACCGCCGCCCGAGGCTTCGCCTCGGCCTTCTGCTACAGGAAATACAGTTACGATCGTCGGATCCTTTTGTTGCCGGGAGAGGAAATTCGATGGGCGAAGCGCTCGGTTTAGTCGAAACGATAGGGTTTGTCGGCGCCGTCGAGGCTGCTGATGCCATGGTCAAGGCGGCGAATGTCACGCTCAAGGGTAAGGAGTACACGGCCTCAGGCTATGTCGCAGTCTGGGTGCGTGGTGATGTGGGTGCTGTCAAGGCCGCCGTTGACGCCGGTTCTGCGGCCGCGCGGCGTGTCGGGGAACTGTTGACCTCGCATGTTATACCGATGCCATTCGACGATACGGAACGCATAATAGAGCCGTGATCGTCGGTCTTGCGATTGGCTGTTAGCTGTTGGCAGTTGGCTGTTAGCCGATCTCAGAACCGACCCTAATGCCCAAAAGCCAAAAGCCAACAGCTAACAGCCACTGATTCGCATGGATCCTGATCTCCAGTCCATCCAGGAAGCTCGAAGTCTCCTCGAGGGCGCACACGCGGCGTGGAAGCAGTTCGAGGATTATTCCGAAGACCAGGTCGATCGGATCGTCAAGGCGATTTCGGAAGCTGCGATTGCGGCTGCTGAACGGCTCGCCAGGCTTGCGGTCGAAGAGACCGGTTTCGGGAACGTTGCCGACAAGACCACGAAAAACCTGTTCTCGGCGGACCACCTCTACCGCGCGATCCAACCGCTCAAGACGGTCGGCATCGTCCGCGAGGATAAGGACAAGCAGATTCTGGAAGTCGCCAGCTCGGTCGGCGTCATCGCCGGAATCATTCCCTCCACCAACCCGACTTCGACGACGATCTACAAGGCGCTGATTTCGCTCAAGGGACGAAACGCGATCGTTTTCAGCCCGCACCCTTCCGCGGCCGGTTGCATCGGCGCGACGGCGGCCGTCGTTAGTCGCGCGGCCGTCGAAGCCGGTGCGCCCGAAGGTGTCATCGGATGCATGCGCCTTCCGACGACCGAAGGCACACGGGAACTGATGCAGAACCCGAAGACGGCCCTCATTCTTGCCACCGGCGGACCCGGTCTGGTTCGCGCCGCCTACAGTTCGGGCAAACCTGCCTTCGGCGTCGGGCCCGGCAACGTACCGGCTTACGTCGAGCGGTCGGCGGATCCGGCGAAGGCGGTCGAACGCATCCTGACGGGGAAGACCTTCGACAACGGTACGCTCTGTTCGTCGGAGCAATCGATCATCTGCGACGAGGCCATCCGGGGCCGGGTACTCGAAGAGCTCCGGCGGCAAGGTGCCCACGTGTGCGACGAGGCCGAGAAAGCGCGGCTGGAACGGGTAATCCAGACCCCGCGGGGAACGTTGAACACGGCCATAGTGGGCAAGTCCGCGCCGCATATCGCAAGCCTGGCGGGCGTCGATGTTCCGGACGGAACCCGTGCCCTGGTCGCGTTTGTTGAAGGCGTCGGGCCGGATCACCCGTTCTCTATGGAAAAGCTGTCGCCCTTGCTGGGCTTCTACACCGTTGCCGACTGGAAGGCCGGTTGCGAGAGATGTATCGACATCCTGAGCTATGGCGGACTCGGGCACACCCTCGGACTTCATTGCGACGACGAAGAAGTGATCCGCCAGTTTGCCCTGCACAAACCCGCATTCCGGATCTGCGTGAACACGCCGGCAGCGCTTGGCGCAGTCGGTTACACGACCAACCTTTTCCCGTCGATGACGCTCGGGTGCGGGGCGGCCGGGGGGAACATCACCTCGGACAACATTTCGCCGCTACACCTGATCAACCTCAAGCGCGTCGCATTCGGCGTCAGAGACGTGAAGCCCGCTGTCAGCGTCGGTATGACGCCCGATCTGTCGGGTCGGTCGCAAGGGACGGAACGAGATCGAATTGAGGGCATCGTCGATCGGTGGTTGGCGCGGAAGGGAGCATCGCCCCCACTCGTGTCGCCGCCCTCGTCGACACCGGCGGCTGCGACACCCCTCGTCGAACCCTCCTCCTCCGCTCCTCCGCTCGAGACCTACGGCCAGCTCGAGGCTCAGGTCGTGAGCGAGCCGCCCGCTCCGGCCGTTGTCGCCGCTTTCGTCTGCGAAGATGATGTGCGAGCCGCTGCCGGCTCGAATTCACGAATCGTGGTCGACGAAAAGACGATCATCACGCCGTCCGCGCGCGAACTCGGCGGAGAACTCGACGTCTTTGTGAGGTCGGACTAGCTATTGGCAGTTAGCCTTTAGCCGTTGGCGTTCGGCCGTTGGTATTGACCGATTGACTGATAGCTAACGGCTAATCGCCAAAAGCCAAAAGCCAAAGGCCAAAGGCCGACCACCAACCGCCAACCGCTAAAATGGTACGATTATACCGATGCGTCTGGAGAGGTCTTATACCTATCAGGTCGTCCGCGCACTTCGTCTCGTTCTGCCGTTCGTCGTACTCGCCCTGATCGCGATCCCCGCATGGAGATTCTGGAACCCCGCGGTCGAGGAGTCCTCGGCACCTCGGAAGCCGCCGCCTCATCTCGTCGAAGATGTTGCTGAACTGATGGAAGGCGTCCGGTTTTCCCAAGAGGAAGGGGGCCGTACGGCGTTCTCGATCGAGGCCCGAACCGAGCGCGGCTTTGCCGACGGCAAGCATCTGCTCGACGATGTGACGGTCGTCATCTATGACGAGGACCCTCGGGTACCGCCCAGCGAGATTACCAGCGACCGTGCCGGCTTCGACGAGGAGACCGAGGACATAGTCTTTGAGGGCAACGTCGAGGTTCGGTTCGACCCGGAGACGATGGGGCGAACCGAAGCCCTGGCCTACAACAGCAGGGAAAAGACGATCCGCTCCACCGCCCCGGCCGAGATCATCCGGTCCGGTCAGTTCCGAGGCAGCGCAGAGCGGATGAGCTTCGCGATTGCCGGAGGCGTCTTCCGGCTCGAAGGCGCTGTCCGCGTCGTCATGGCTGACGGGACGACACTCGAGGCAGCCCGAGCCGCCTACGACCGGGGGCGCAACCGGATCACCGCCGAGGGTGGATTGCGGGTCTCGCTCGAAAACGGATCCGTCGAAGGCCGTGAGGGCCGCGCCGACCTCGATCCGGAAACGCAGGCGATGAGGCGGATCGTCGTGGATGGGGCCGTATTCGGTCAGGCCACCGATCCGGCGAATGCGGCGATGATGGCGGCCGAGAACCTCACACTGGACATCGCCGGCGGCCGCGTCCAACGGGCGGATGCGACGGGCGATGTGGAACTGGTGTCCACAAGGGAAGGCGTAGCAGAGTCCCTGTTCGGCCACCGCCTCGAAGCCACGTTCGGTTCTGGCGGCGAGCTTCAGACTCTGAACGCAGCAGGCAGTTCGCTGATGCTGTTCGGCGAAGGTCGTCTGGAATCGACAACGATCCGGAACGACCTCGCCGCCGGTACCGTGACGACATCCGATGAGTCACGTCTCGAAGTGGCTGCCATGACGGTGACCGGTAGCCATTTCGTCATCGACCGGGGAGACGTCATCCGCTTCCGGACCGACCAGCCTTCCGTGATCGACGCGCCTGCCGGCGTTACGAGGGGGGCCGAGACCGATGCAACCTTCGAGGCAGACAGTGGTGAACTAGTGCAGCTCGTCCAGCGAGGTTCCGTCAGTTTTGAGTTAGGAAACCGAAGCGGAACGGCCGACAGGGTCGAGATTGGAAACGGGGGACAGATTCTGCTGACGGGGAATACCTCCGTCGAGGACGATGCGTTGCGTGTCGAGGCTTCCCGGATCGCGCTCGATCAGGATGACGATTCCTTCCAGGCTGCCGGATCTGTCAAGACAGTCTATATCGATGTCCCCGACCCGGTCCTGATCGTCGCCGCCCGTGCGGAGGGAGACGGCGAGCGGATCGTGTTTTCCCGAGGCGCCCAACTGTGGCGCGGAAACATGCACGTTCAGGCGGGGACCATCGAAGTGTATCCGGATACGCGCCGCTTCGCTGCCATCACCGATGTCCGGTCGACGATGGAGGACACCCGAGTCTGGGCCGAGCGTCTCGACTATGACGAACAGAACGGTGTGATCACCTATGACGGCGGTGTGCGGGTGCGCGCCGACGACATGGAGTTGACCGCTGGCAGTCTTCGCGTGACCCTCGCCGGGGGCGATCCCGATCGGATCGTGGCAACCGACGATGTTCGCGTCCGGGGAGACGAGTTCGAGGGCAGCGGTGATGAGGCCGTCTATGTACGCGCTCAATCGACGGTGACCTTGACCGGCCAGGATGCTGTGGTAATCGATCCCGTCTCGCGGGACTCCTTGAGAGGTCGGCGCCTCGTCATCGACATCGACGCGGGGAACGTGCTCGCCGGTGGAGAGGATGGGGGCCGCGTCGTCTCGACCCGGAAGATCGGCTAATGGCATCCCTGGAAACCCTCGACATCCGCAAGACATACAAACATCGCACCGTGGTTCGCGACGTCAGCATTGGCGTGGGACAGGGCGAAATCGTTGGCCTGTTGGGACCGAATGGCGCGGGTAAGACGACGATCTTCTACATCATTGTCGGCCTGACCCAACCCGATTCGGGCAAGGTTCGGCTGGGAGGCAACGACATTACCGATCTCCCGATGTATCTGCGGGCAAGAAACGGGATCAGCTACCTGCCTCAAGAGCCTTCAGTGTTCCGGAAACTGACAGTCGAGGCGAATATCATGGCGATTCTTGAAACGCTTCCGCTTTCGAGACGAGAGCGCCGAGACCGTCTCGAGGAATTGCTCGACGAGTTCGGCATCGTGCATTTGCGAAAGAGCCTTGCCGACACACTGTCGGGAGGCGAGCGCCGGCGCGTGGAGATTGCCCGGTCTCTGGTGATCTCGCCGAAGTTCATCCTGCTCGACGAACCCTTTTCCGGAATCGATCCCATTACGGTTCTGGAGATCCAGAAGATCGTCCAGTACCTCAAGTCCAAACAAATCGGCATTCTGATTACCGACCATAATGTCCGGGAGACCTTGCGGGTCACTGATCGCGCTTATATCATCAATGAGGGAACCATCTTCCGATCCGGTACACCCCAGGAACTGGGTGACGATGAGGACGTCAAGAGGGTTTATTTGGGCGAGCGTTTTAGTCTAAATTAATTCCCATAGGTAAACCCCCGGCTTAGCCGGGGCGACTCGCAGAGGTTTGACCGAGGGCGGCGGTAGATAGGAAAGTCCTGCTTGGAAGCGACGACTTCCAAAGAAGGAGGACTCAATGAAAGAGGCCCGAAGGCGATCGCACACGAAATGGGACTGCAAGTATCACATGGTGTTCATTCCGAAGTAGGCGGTATCCAGTGTGGCGGGATTCATCAAGGGGAAGAGTGCAATCTCGACTGCCCGGAACTTTCTGGAACTGAAACACCGTTTGACAGGGAAGAGTTTCTGAGCGCGAGGCTATTTCGTTTCCACGGTGGGGATGGACAAACAATTCGTGCGGGAATACATTTGGCGGCAGGAGCGGGAGGAGCAGCGTTTGGAGGAGCTGAACATGGCGTGGGGGCATCAGCTGCCTTCAGGCGGCTCTTGACCGGCCCCTTTGAGGGGCTCACAGAAATAAGCCCCCGGCTCTGCCGGGGGTCATTTAACTTTCGGTGATCGCGCTACGGTTCCGCAACCTACCGTCGCGTCTCCATCAGCAATCCGCACATGGCGTATCTAGAACACAGGCTGGTCGTCAAGCTGACACAGAAGACAGCGCTGACGCCGGGTCTCGTCCAGATGGTGAGCCTCCTTGCGCTCAACAAGCTGGAACTGGTCGACATGATCTCCGAAGAGCTCGCGCAGAATCCGGTGCTCGAGGAGGCGACGGAGATCCTCGAGGAGCAGGAGGTCGATCCCAAGCAGGAAAAAGGCGAGGAAGGAGATAAACCGACCGAGACCGATGCCGAGGACGAGCACTACGAGCGGATCAAGGAGCGCGAGGAGAACGCCGAACCCACCGCGGAGAAACCCGAACCGGAGCCTTCTGCCGACGACGAATTTCGGGATTTTGACCTTCAGGAATTCGAGCATTATCTGGCCGACAGCTCATCGCGTTCCCGCGAGACCGAGGTGTTCGAGCGGCCGTCCTTTGAGAACTTTCTTGCCAGCCCATCGACATTGCAGGACCACCTGGAGTGGCAGCTCGGCCTGGCCGCTGTCGGCGAACCGGTGCGGCTGGCGTCGATGTCTATCATCGGCAACCTGAACGACGATGGATACCTGGCGGCCGTCGATGAAAAGGATCGCGAGATTCCGATCACTCTCGAGGAGATCGCACAGATTGGCGGCCACTCCGTCGCGGAAGTGGAGCGAGCGCTTCTTACGGTCCAGAGTTTCGACCCGCTAGGCGTCGCGGCGCGAGATGTGCGGGAATGCCTGCTGATTCAGCTTTCTCTGCTTCCAGAGGACCATCCGGTCACCGTCCAGATCGTTACGGACTATCTGCGGAAGGTGCAGAACCGTCAGTTCAAGGAGATTGCCAAGGCTCTGGGCAGGACGTTGCAGGAGGTCGTCGATGCGGTCGAGATCATCAAGGCGCTCGACCCCCGCCCCGGACAAAAGTACAGCCAATCGGAGGCGCGCCACATTGAACCCGACGTCTTTTTCCTTAAGATCGGTGACGACTACACTGTCGTGACCAACGAGGATGAGGTCCCCCATTTGCGGCTCAGCCAGACTTACCGCAAGATGCTGAAGAAGGGCGTAGCCGACAAGGAAGTCCGCAACTACGTGAAGGACTGCTTCAAGTCTGCCGTGCAGCTTCTCAAGAACATCGAGCAGCGGAAGAACATCATCGTGAAAGTGTGTGAGGCCATCATCCGTCATCAGTCGAAGTTCTTCGACGACGGAATCGACTCCCTCAAACCCATGATGATCAAGGACGTCGCAGAGGAAGTCGGCGTGCACCCGTCTACGGTAAGCCGTGCCGTGGCCAACAAGTACGCGCACACTCCCCAGGGAGTGCACGTGTTGCGCTTCTTCTTCTCCGAGGCCGTTACCGGTACGAACGGCCGGGCAGGCACATCGCTGACGCTGGTCAAGCAGAAGGTGAAGAGGCTGATCGCGCAGGAAGACCCGCGCAAGCCGCTGACGGATGAGAAGGTCGCAGCCCTGCTCAAGGAGGACGGAATTTCAGTCACCCGCCGTAGCATCACCAAGTATCGCGAGGACCTGAAGATTCCCAGCACCCACCAGAGGCGAGAGCGATTGTAGATGGGCCGTTGTCGGTGGGCCCGTGCCTGCCGTCTGCATGCCTACGGAGATTTGATCATTGAGAGTTGAATTCACAGGACGCCATATTGAAGTCACCGAACCCATCCGAAAGTTCACGACCGATCGTCTGGAAAGGTTGCGGTCACTGCACGATATCATCGAAGTCCACGTGACCCTGACGGCGGAGAAACATCAGCGTCATATCGCCGAAGTCAACATCAAGACCCGTCACGAATCGCTACACACCAGCGACGAAACCAGCGACATGTACACGTCGATCGCATCTGCGCTGGACAAGATCGAAAAGCAGGCACAGAAGTCAAAAACGCGGCACATCAAGCGTCGACGAACTGCTGTCAGCCCTCGTGTTATCGAAGCCGCGTCCGTCGCCGAGGTCGAACCGGAGATTGCCGAGCGCCTGCCTGAAATCATCAAGACCGACTCCGCGGGGCTCAAACCTCTCAGCATCGACGATGCTGCTACCGAGATCGGCTCTTCTTCGGGAGACTTTCTGGTTTTCAGAAATGCCCAGACAGACCGGCTCAATGTGGTTTACCGCCGCAATGACGGCAACATCGGCTGGATCGAACCGAAACAGTAGCGGAGTTAGTTGGCAGTTTTCAGTAGTCAGTTGGACTGCTAATCGGCAAAAGCCAACTGCCAAAAGCCAATAAACGAATCCCCGATGACCGACAACTGATAACTGAAAGCCCATGCCTGCTCCGCTCATCGTTATCACGGGTTCCAGCGGCAGCGGGAAGGCCACGTTCCTGCGTGCGCTCGAGGATCGAGGCTATTTCTGCGTCGACAACCTCCCGGTTGGGTTGATGTGGAAGTTTGCAGAACTGCTGTTGAAGTCCGAAGGTGACGTCCGCCGGGCCGCGCTGGTTGTCGACGTCAGGGAAGGCCAGACCCTGGACACATTTCCCGAAGCGTATCGCGGCATGTTGGAGACTCACAAGCTGGACGCGGCGTTGTACTTCATGGAAGCGTCGGACGAAGCGCTGATACGCCGCTTCAGCGAGACGCGTCGCCCGCACCCGATCGACGCGACGCTACCAATCCGGGATGCGATCTGTCTCGAGCGAGAACGGCTAGGTTCGATCCGCGAGATGGCCGATCACATCGTCGACACGTCGCATTTTTCGGTCCATGAACTCCGCAGCTTTGTACATGGCCTATTCGACGAGCAGGAATCGTCCCGTCTGCTCGTGACCCTTGTCAGCTTCGGCTACAAGCACGGCATCCCCATCGATGCCGACATGATCCTCGACGCGCGCTTCCTGCCCAACCCGTACTTCGTCACAGACCTCAGGGACATGAGCGGAAAGGATCAGCCCGTGGTCGATTTCATGCGGTCATGGGATACGACTCTGCGCTTTATGGATCACCTCGGATCGATGCTTGATTTCCTGCTGCCGCAGTTCGAGAAGGAAGGGAAGTCCTATCTGACCGTCGGGATCGGATGTACCGGCGGCCGGCATCGCTCCGTGATGATCGTCGAAACGCTTGCCGGGAATCTTGCGGATTCCCGCTACCGTATCCAGGTGCAACACCGGGACGTGGACAAGGTCTGACCGCCTTGTGTTGGTCAAACCTTGTCCACAAATGGAGAATGGTCATTGGTCGATGCACGATGACAAATCCTGGCCCAGGATCGACCAGTGAAAATCGCAGATCGATCACTGAACATTGATCATTTGCCGACCGAGGCAGACCTACACCTGATAAAATCCATCCCCGGGAGGACCCCATTTTGATAGGTGGGCTCATCGTTACACACGGGCGACTGGCCATCGAGTTGCTGAACGCGGCCGAAGCCATCGTTGGTGAAGTGCAGAACATCACGGCCGTTCCCATCGGGTGGCATGACGATGTCGAACTTGCGTCCAGCACGGTAAAGAAGGCCATCGGGCGCGTCGACACGGGTGCAGGAGTACTCATCCTGACCGACATGTTTGGTGGGACGCCGACCAACATCGCCTCCACATTCCTCGACGACGGTGCGATCGAAGTTGTGACCGGGGTGAATCTGCCCATGCTCATCAAATTGACCCAGCTCGGAGCCGACGTCGACCTGGCTTCCGCGGCGAAGTTGGTGCGAGAGAACGGACAGAGCAACATCTACATCGCCAGCGAACTGCTCTCTCCAAAACCGAAGTCATGACCTCACGGCAGGTCGTCATCGGGTATCGCCTCGGCCTCCATGCTCGCGTCTCGGCCGGCTTGGTTCAGCTGTCCGGAAAGTTTCGCTCACGGGTACTCTTGTCCCGGTCAGACGAAACCGGAGACATCAAGGCCGACGCCGACAGCATATTAAGCATCCTGCTTCTGGCCGCGGGCTACGGGACAACGCTCGAAGTCCGGGTCGAAGGAGACGACGAGGACGAGGCTCTCGACGCGATCTGCAGCTACCTGGAGAGATCATGAGAATCGACCCCACGACGACCCGGATCACACGATGACCGTAGTCGAACGCAAGCTCAAGGGAATTGCCGCGTCCCCCGGGATCGCCTTCGGCCATGCTGTGACCGCGTGGGACCCCGAGCTCGTTACGCTCAACTATTCTCTCAAGCCGGCCGAGGTGGGGCCTCAACTGGAGAACTTTCATCGCTCCGTCAAGAAATCGCGCACCCAGCTCGAGAAGATGCAGACCAAGCTCGCCCAGTCTCGGGCCGGCGACTCCACATCCCTGATCGACGCGCATCTGCTTATCCTCCAGGACGGGGTGTTCATCGACCATGTGTTGGAGCGCATCAAGGACGACCGCATCAACGCAGAGTGGGCAATCCAGTCCGTCAGTGGATCGATCTTTGAAGCCTATGATCGTGTTCACGACGAATACCTGAGGGACCGCCGCGGCGACCTCGAAGACGTCGTGCGGCGCCTGCTGTTCAACCTACGTTCGTACCAGCGGCCGACGTTCCGCTCTCTGCGTTATCACACGATTCTGGTTGGCCGGACGATTCTTCCGTCGACGCTGATCGAGTTGAAGTCGCCGCGCCTGGTCGGCGTCGTTACCGAGACGGGAAGCCCGCTTTCCCACAGCGCCATCCTGGCTCGTTCGATGGAATTGCCGGCGGTCATGGGCGTCTCCGATGTGCTCCCCGGCCTGATCTCGGGGGAGTTGATCATCGTCGATGGTGATGAGGGCGTCGTGATCCGGGCGCCCTCGGATGAGACGCTCGAACAGTATCGGGAGCGAGCGAAGGAAGAAAAGAAATCCAGACGTCGCCTGGCGCGCATCGTGCGCGCGCCGTGCGTGACCAAGGATCGAATATCGATCCTGCTGGGAGCGAACATCAACTTCAAGGATGAAGTCGAGGCCGTGGTCGCCAGCGAGTGCGAGGCGATCGGGCTGTACCGGACGGAATTCGACTTTTTCCGAGACGGGAAGCCGCTCGATGAGGACAAGCTCGTGGCCGATTACTCCTACGTGCTCCAGCAGGCCCGCTCGCTTCCGGTCAATCTTAGAACGATCGACATCGGCATGCGGGACGGTGTTGACGGCATGAGCCCCGAATTAGGAGTTCGCGGCCTGCGTTTCTCGCTGGAGAACCGCAGCCTGTTCCGCAGACAGTTGCGCGCCATCTATCGCGCTTCGCCCCACGGGTATGCCCGCATCCTGCTGCCGTTCGTTTCCACGCTGGACGAACTGTCGGCCGCCAAACACATCATCAACGACGTTCGGAAGCGACTTACCGAGCAGGGTATCGAGTTCGACGAGACGGTGCCGGTCGGCGCGATGATCGAGACCCCCGCAGCGGCTCTGACCTGCGACCTGATGGCTTCGGAGGTGGATTTCTTCTGCCTGGGCACCAACGATCTGATCCAGTACTGTCTTGCCGTCGACCGGACGGATCGGTCCAGTCTCCATCTGTACAACCCGTTCCATCCCGGAGTTCTGCGAACGCTCAAACAGGTCCATGACCTGGTGGCCACAACCGGCAAGACGATCGTCGTCTGCGGCGAGATCGCGGCGGATCCGCCCTCGGCCGCCGTCCTTCTTGGGATGGGCTTTACGGCTCTTTCGGTCAACGTCGGGGCGTACTCGAAGATCAAGAAGATGATCCGCTCGTTCGCTCTCTCCGACTTGCGCGAGCTGGCCGACGATCTGCTGAAGATGCGCAGCCGCGGCCGGATCGAGAAGAAGGTGCGCCGCATGGTGGCTGAACAAATAGACGTATGATCTTTCGTCCGAATGCCATCCCGGCGGAATTCAGGCGGTACGTCCGACCCTACAACTGGGCCCTTGCTGCAACCCTGGTTTTCGTCGTCATCGTCGGAATCCTGGAAGCGGTGTCTCCCTTCCTTATCGGCATGGTGTTCGACACGGTCCTGGGCGGTCTGAACACGCCGCCGCTCCAGACGCCGTTCTTCGAGATCAACCTGAACGTGCCCGCCGAATACGGAATATGGATTCTCGTGGCACTGATCGCCTCGACCATCGTCAAGGCCGGGGCGGAGTACGGAGCAGTGGCTTCGACGGCGTTTCTCGGACAGTCGGTCGTCCGTGACCTGCGCACCGACCTATACCGGTCCATCGTCTTCCAGCCCCTGGAGTTTTTCGAACGTCATCCAACCGGCGAGCTCATCTCCCGGGTATCGGCTGACGTCGAGAAGGTCCAGACCGCAGCGTCGGAGACGCTCGCGGAGTTCCTGAAGCAGAGCGCGATCCTGATGTTTCTGCTGGTAGCCATCTTTGTCATCGATGCGAAGCTGGCCATTATGTCGCTGGTACTCGTGCCGATGGTGTTCTACCCGAGCCTCTGGCTCGGCCGCCGCATCAGAAGCCTGAGCCGAAGAAGCCAGTCGGAGATGGCGGGTATGGCGAACATTCTGTTCGAGACGTTCTCGGGCAACCGCATCGTGAAGATCTTTACGATGGAGCGGGCCGAGATGGACAAGTTCGGAAACGCGGCTGGCCGCGTGTTTCGCCTGAACCTGCGCCAGCGGATGACGCATGCGCTATCGTCACCTCTGATGGAAATCCTGGGGATTTTTGTCATCGTCGGCATCCTGCTCTACGCCCGAAACCAGATTCAGATCGGACAGATGAGCGCCGGCCTGTTCATCACGTTCATCATCGCGCTGATCAAGCTCTATGACCCGATCCGACGGATGACCGGCATCAACAATTCCTTCCAACAGGCGATCGGCGCATCGGTGAAGCTTTTCGAGATCATGCGTTCCGGATCAGAGCCTGACCCGGGGTCGCGTGAACTCGAAACGCTGTCCCGAAGCATCGCCTTCAGGGACGTCCGCTTCGGCTATTCCTCCGGTGAATTGGTGCTCGACGGACTGAGTTTCGAGTTGCTGTGCGGTGAGGTGCTTGCCGTGGTCGGTGCGAGCGGCGTCGGGAAGACAACGCTGGTGAACTTGATACCGCGTTTCTACGATGCGACCGGAGGATCGGTCGAGATCGATGGGATTGACGTTCGCCAGTTTCGCCTGGAGTCCCTGCGGCGAAGTACCGCGATGGTGACGCAGGACGTGATCCTGTTCAACGACACGATCCGAACGAATATCGCCTGCGGGAACCCGGAAGCCGATGAGGAGTCGATTCGCCAGGCCGCCAGGGCTGCGTTGGTGGACGACTTCGTGTCGAGCCTCCCCGACGGCTACGACACGGTGATCGGGGAACGCGGGCTGCGCCTGTCGGGCGGCGAGCGCCAACGGATTTCCATCGCCCGCGCGATCCTGAAGGACGCCCCGATCCTGATCCTGGACGAGGCGACCTCCTCGCTGGACACGGAGTCGGAGGCGCTGGTCCAGAGAGCACTCGAGAACCTGATGTCGGGCCGGACCGCGATCGTCATCGCCCATCGGTTGTCGACCGTGCGACGGGCCGACCGCATCGTGGTGCTCGCCGACGGGCGTGTCCGCGAGGAAGGAAACCACGAGGAGCTCTTGATCCGACGCGGTTTGTACTGGAAACTCTATCAACTGCAGTTTCAGGATGATTCCCTCGGTGAACCATTGAGACAGGAACCGAACTCATGATCACAAGTATGACCGGCTTCGGCTCTGGCCGCCGAGAAGCCCCAGGCCTGAACCTGGCGGTCGAAATCAAGACCGTCAACCACCGCCACCTCGACCTCCACGTCCGGATTCCGTCCGAGTTCCAGGGGCTCGAAGCCGTGGTCCGGAAGGCACTCGCCTCCAGACTCAAGCGGGGGCGCGTGGACGTTTTCATCAGGATCGAACTCACTCGGAGCTCTGTCCGTCTCGAGGCCAACCAGGATCTGATCGCCTCGTACGTGAAGCTGGTAGAAGAGTTGCGGTCTCAGTTTCCGATCTCCGGCGACCTCACGTTCGAGGGCATTTCGAAGCTTCCCGGGGCGATCACAGTCTCGAGCCAGGATATGGGTCCCGACGAGCTGACGGCGCTTTCCGGACATCTTGTGGAAGCGACTGAGGCAGCCCTCGAACAGGTCCAGGACATGCGTGCCAGGGAGGGCGTTGCGCTCGCGCGGGATCTGTCGGGCCGCATCGATGCCATTCGATCCTGTCTGGAGACGATTACCCAGGGAGCCGCGGGGCTTCTCGACCACCACCGCGAGCTGCTTCTCAAGCGTGTCGCAGAACTGGCGCCGAAACTTGAAGTGGACAGCAACCGGCTGGAAGTCGAAGCCCTGATGTATGCCGAAAAGAGCGATATCGCCGAAGAGATTACGCGGATGGGAAGCCATCTGGATCAGTTTGCCCGCCTGGGGGAACGCGCCGGCGAGGCCGGGAAGCGGATGGACTTTCTGTTGCAGGAGATGAACCGCGAAGTTACGACTATCCTCTCCAAGACGTCCGGCCTCAACCACAGCGGGGCCGCGATCGGGCAGGCGGGTATCGACATCAAGGTCGAGATCGACAAACTACGCGAACAGGTCCAGAACGTAGAGTAGCTCGAAGCGTTCAGCCGTTGGCCTTTAGCAATTGGCTGTTAGCCTTTAGCTCGAAGCCAGAAGAAGGCGGTTAGCGATTGGCTGTTAGCCTTTGCTCGAAGCCAAACGCCAAAAGCCAAAAGCCAACGGCCAACGGCCAAACGCCAAAAGCCAACAGCTAAAAGCTGACCCCTGAAAGCTGCTATATTGGTACGTTAGCCAGCTCGGCGGCGATGCGCGGAAACCTCTACATTGTCTCGGCACCTTCGGGCTCCGGTAAGACGACCTTACTCCAGCACCTTATCGTCAGATTCGACAATCTGGTCTTCTCGGTGTCGCACACGACCCGGAAGCCACGCGGGGGTGAGGAGAACGGCGTCGAGTACTTCTTCGTCGAAAAGGAGGAGTTTCAGGAAATGGCCGACCGCGGCCAGTTTCTGGAGTGGGCGGAGTACCACGGCAACCTCTACGGAACGTCTCGCCAGTTTGTTGAAGAGAACGTTCTTGCCGGCCTCAACGTGATCCTCGACATCGATGTGCAGGGGGCGGTTCAGGTCAAGGAGAAGCATGGGGATGCGGTCAGCGTCTTCCTGTTGCCGCCATCCTACTCCGAGTTGGAGCGGCGCTTGCGGGAGCGTCGTCTCGAGGACGACGAAACGATCAGAAAACGGTTGGCGATCGCGAAGTGGGAAATATTGAGGTATCGCGACTACGATTACGTCATCGTTAACGACATAATAGAACAGGCGGTCCCCCTGCTGGCGGCCATCGTGCTCGCTGGTTCGGCGCGCCCAAAATACCAGGACGACCGCATTCGTAAAATCATCGCTTCATTTGGAGGTAGAGATTGATCCTTATCCCGGACAATATCGATAGCAAGTATAGGTTCGTCATCCTGTCGGCGCTGCGTGCCCGTCAAATTCAGAGCGGAAGCGCTCTCCTTATCGAAGACATGGGCCGAAAAGCTACTCAGATGGCGCAGCAGGAGATCCTGCAGGGATTGGTGCCCTTCACGGTTCCGGAGCGTCGCGCCCGCCGCCTGGGTGGGTAGCGTCCGATGGAGGCCGCGTCCACGCCGGAGTCTCCCCGCCGGATCGCACTCGGCGTAAGCGGGGGTATCGCCTGCTACAAGGCCGCAGAAATCCTGCGGCGGCTCCAGGACCGGGGATATGCCGTCGTCGTCCTCATGACCCGGAACGCTCGGCGGTTTGTCACGCCGCTCACTTTCGGGGCGCTCTCGGGCAACAAGGTCTACTCGGGCATGTTCGAGGGCGAGGACGGTAGCGATTTCGAGGGCGCCTTCGACCACATCTTCGTCGCCGATTCCATCGACCTGTTCCTGGTCGCGCCGGCGACTGCCGACTGCATCGCCCGGATGGCGACCGGTCAGGCCGATGACTTTCTGACGACCTTCCACCTGGCGGTAACCGCCCCCACCGTGGTTGCACCCGCCATGAACACCCGCATGTGGCGGCACCCTGCGGTCCAGGCAAACGTCGGCGTCCTCGCTGAGCGAGGTGTCCACATCATCGATCCCGACACCGGGGAGATGGCCTGCGGCACCCAGGGCCCGGGCCGACTGGCGGATGTAGGCCGCATCGTCGACTACGTCGACGCGCTCGCTTCTGGTTCGGCGGACCTTGCGGGCCGGAAGTTCCTGGTTACGGCGGGACCGACCATCGAAGATATCGACCCGGTTCGTTTCATCAGCAACCGGTCGACCGGCAAGATGGGCTTTGCGCTCGCCGAAGCGGCCAGCCAGCGCGGCGCGGATGTCGTCCTGGTGTCCGGTCCGACTGAGATGGACTTTCCCGGAGTGATCCGGGTCCGGACAACCGCGGAAATGCGACAGGCTGTGTTGGACAACCTCGCCGGTGTCGATGCGGTCATCAAGGCCGCCGCGCCACTCGATTTCCAGCCAAGCGAAGTGCAAGTCCACAAGATCAAGAAAACCGGCGGCATCGACATTCGTTTCGAGCCGACGACGGACATCCTCCACGAACTGGGGAAGGCCAAGAATGGCATGGTCCTGGTCGGATTCGCCGCTGAGACGGAGAACCATATCGCTTTCGGTATGGAGAAGCTGCGTTCCAAGAACCTCGATCTCGTCGTTGTCAACGACGTGGGGGGACCGAATTCGGCATTCAACAGTGATACCAATCAAGCCAGTATCCTGGATGCAGGCGGAGCCGAAGAGAATCTGCCGCGGATGTCGAAGCTTGAGTTGGCGAACCGGATCCTGGACAGGATCAAATCCCTTCTCTGATAGCGCGTCCCCGGGCCCGACGCCAGGGGACACAAGCGGTGGCCACGGATTGCACGGATTGATCAGATAAGAGTGGTCTTTCCGACAGCAGCCCACTGGTGAGAAACGCGGGCCAACGGTTCAGGGAGAAATGCCGGTGCCAGTGACAGACCTGCTGGGTCAACTTGAGTTCTTCCGCGACATCGGGATCAGCGAAATCGATATCTCCCCCGAAACCGAAGCAATCTTCCCCGCCCAGGTGTCCGGGGACAGGGTCGCGGAACCTCGAAAGGGAATGATGACGCTCGATAATGTCCGTGAAGAGCTTGGGGACTGCCAGCGCTGCAAGCTGGCCGCTACCCGGACCAAACTCGTATTCGGTGCGGGAAACCCGGACGCGGACTTGATGTTTGTCGGGGAGGCGCCGGGTTTCGAAGAGGACCGGCAGGGCCTGCCCTTCGTCGGCCGAGCCGGAGGGTTGCTGACCAAGATCATCGAGTCCATCGACCTGAAACGCGAAGACGTCTACATCTGCAACGTCTTGAAATGCCGTCCGCCCGGCAATCGGAATCCGGAGCCGGAGGAGGTAGAAACGTGCCGCCCGTTTCTCCGCCGGCAAATCGAGGTGATCCGGCCGAAGCTGGTCTGTTGTATGGGGGCCTTCGCTGCCCAGACGATGCTCAGGACGAAAGTACCGATTTCGAAGCTGCGCGGACAGTTTCATGATATCGATGGCGTCCGCTACATCGCGACGTTCCACCCGGCTTACCTGCTTCGCAATCCGGAAAAGAAGAGAGAAGTCTGGGAAGACATGAAGTTGATTCGGGCCGAGCTCCTCGGTTCCCAAACAGACTGACCGGCGATGTTTGCCGAGGTCGCTCCCTGTCTTCCGGTCACCCGCACCTTTATTTACGAGATCTCAGGTTCCGTGGAGCTGCCGGCCAGGGTGACGATCCCGTTTGGTAAGCGGGAAGTCCAGGGCTTTGTGGTGGGATTGCGGAACGAAGCCCCGCCGGGCCTGACCGTCCGTCCGGTTACCGAGGTCTTGGATTCCGAGACCCTGGTACGCCCCGATGTGCTGGAGTTGTGCCGCTGGATCGCCCGCTACTACATGGCGCCGCTTGGGGAAGTCTTGAAAGGAGCGCTTCCGCCCGCCATCACCCGCAAGCATCTGGACAGTTTCGATTCCGCGCCGCTCCGGCCTGAAATCGTCCGGTCCCCCGTCGAGCTGACACCGGATCAACAGCGTGCATTCGATGCCATCGCGAAGTCGGATGGGTTCCGGACCATCCTGCTCCACGGCGTAACCGGCAGTGGCAAGACCGAGATCTACCTCCGTGCGGTCGAACATGTTCGCCGGCAGGGAAAGACCGCACTGATCCTCGCTCCCGAAATCGGCCTGACGCCGCAGCTGAGGACGCGCTTTGCCGAACGGTTTGGGCCCGCGCTGGCCATGTTGCACAGTGCTCTCACCCGAAAGCAGCGTATCGAGGAGTGGATCCGGATCTACCGGGGGCTGGCTCCCATCGTTATCGGCACGCGTTCGGCGCTGTTCGCCCCGCTCGCAAACATCGGCGTCATCATCGTCGATGAGGAACACGAATCAAGCTACAAGCAGGACGACATGCCCCGCTACCACGCCCGGGACTCGGCGATTGTGCGCGCGCAGAAGGCCGGAGCGGTCGTGGTGCTGGGCTCGGCGACGCCGTCCATGGAATCGTTCCGGAATGCGGAGCTCGGAAGATATGAATGCGTCCGGCTTCCCGAACGCGTCGAGAAACGGCCCCTTCCCGCCGTCGAGATCGTCAACATGCGTGAGGAGTACGCGCGGGTCGGAAAGCAGACCGTCTTCTCACAGCGCCTGATCGGGGCAATCGAGGAACGCCTCGGCCGAGGCGAGCAGACGATCATCCTGCTCAACCGGCGGGGATACTCCGCGTTTCTGCTCTGCCGTCGCTGCGGCTACTCGTTCGAGTGCCGGGATTGCTCGGTTTCTATGACCTATCACCAGTCCATCCGCCGTCTGCTGTGTCACTACTGCGGCCTGACGCGGAAGCCCGGATCGGAGTGTCCGGAATGTTCCAGCGAATACCTCCATTACGTCGGCGAAGGCACCGAGCAGGTGGAAAGTCATTTGAACGGAATGTTTCCCCAAGCGCGGGTGAGCCGCATCGACCGCGACACCATGCGCAAGGTTCGAGACTTTGATCGTGCGCTTGGAGATCTTCGTTCCGGGAAGACCGACATCGTCGTCGGCACTCAGATGATCGCCAAAGGCCACGATTTCCCGGGAGTGACACTGGTTGGCGTACTGGCCGCGGATGCGGCACTTTCGCTCCCGGATTTCCGGGCCGCTGAGCGGACATTCCAACTCCTGACCCAGGTCGCAGGCCGGTCCGGCCGGGGCGACACCCCTGGAGAGGTCGTTATCCAGAGCTATTTCCCCGACCACTACACGTTCAGGCTGGTGGCCACCCATCGCTTCGAGGAGTTTTACGCGCGAGAGGTTCACTTTCGGCGGACGATGTTCTATCCGCCGTTTACGGTCCTCGCCGGGATCATGGTGCTCGAGAGTAGCCGTGAGCGTGCCGCCGGGCTCGCCCGTGAGGTCGGTGACTTCCTGGACGGGATACGGGATCGGTCCATTCGCATCCTGGGGCCCGCCCCGGCGCCCCTTGAGAAACTCAACCGGACTTACCGGCACCAGTTGCTGATCAAATCCGCTTCCCGCGAACCCCTCCGGCGCGCTCTAACCGCCTTACAGACGCACCTTTCGGAAAGAAAAGTGTCGCCAACAAAAGTGCTGATCGACGTCGACCCGATTTCATTGCTGTAGGCAGCGGTTCCTCCTGGCCCCTGATGATCCTCCCCAGCCCAGGCTCTCCTCGCCGTGGAGTCGAATTCCCCGCGATCCTGCAGGATTCAACCACAGACAGCTAGCCCGCGTTTCTCCCCGGTCACTGGTGAGAAATGCGGGCTAAAGTATCGAGCTCCGCCGTCCGATTCAGTGTGAGAAGAGGGAGGAATCTCGATGGATGATTCATTGGTCGAACTGAAGCTGGGAGGTGACCCTCGACCCTCGGAAGGAGCCGATGAGCTTTTTCTAGGGTTGATCGATCGGATGCTCAGCCTGATCTCCGACGTGGCCGTGGGGAATGAGCATCTGAAGACCACACCGGAGTTTCGGGAGCAGCTCAACGGATTTCGAAAAGCAGTGTGCCGACGCGAATTCGATGGCGACAGTTCGCTGGGCGAGATGGCCGACGCCTGTCTCAAGGCGTGCGAGAATTTCTTCAGCCATGCGCGCGAGCACGCGCTCAATCGCGAGATTGAATTCATCGAGATCATCGACGTTCTTCGTGAAACCGTGCGAAAGCTTGCGGGCCAGTCCGAAGAGTTCGGCAGGAGCATGATCGGTTCGTCCGAACGGCTCCGAAGCTTGCTTGAAATCGATGACATCCAATCCCTGAAGGAGCGAATCCGTGTCGAGACTGACGATCTCAGCCGTATTGTTGTCCAGAAGCAGACGGCCGATCGGGAAAGCTATTCGCACCTGCTGAGCCGGGTCGAAAACCTGCAGAGCCAGCTCGAACGCGCCGAAGAAGAGGCGACGATGGATCCACTGACCCAGGTGGCCAATCGCGGCAGCTTCGACAAGGCCATCGAGGGCTGGGTCGAATCCGACGACAAGTTCTCGCTCGCGATGGTCGACCTGGACGATTTCAAGAAGATCAACGACACCTACGGTCATCCGGTTGGCGACCGGGTACTCCTGGGCGCCGCGCAGGCGCTGGGCAAGTCGATCCGCTCGGGCGACATGGTCGCACGGTACGGAGGTGAGGAATTCGTCGTGCTGCTCCGAAATTGCAACCTGGTTATGGCCGAGACGCGCCTGTCACAGATTCTCGAGGACCTGGCCAACACCCGGTACGAGTACGGTTCGGGACCGGAAAAGTGCCACATTCAGTTCACGGCGAGTTGTGGCCTGGCCGAGTTCGACTCGGGCGAGTCCACCGATGACATCGTCCAACGTTCCGACCAGGCGCGCTACGAAGCGAAGAAGCGGGGTAAGAATCGGGTCGTCGTCAAGAAGAAGTCCCTACTCAAGGGCTTGTTCGGACGGCGGTCGGCCGCGTAGCAAGCAGTACCCGCGTCCGGGGTGCCATCACGTCCCACCGGACTTCCGTCCATCCCGTTCGTGACTGCGCCAGCAGTACCAGCTGGCGATGGTCGCGTAGGGGCGCCAGGGTTCGGCGATCCCGAGCGCGGTCTTCTTATCCGGAGGCTCGTCCAGGCCATAGAGCCGCTCAATCGCGGCACGCACGCCGAAGTCGTCGTAGGGCAGCACGTCGAGCCGGCCCAGCGAGAAGATCAGGAACATCTGCGCTGTCCACACGCCGATCCCCTTGATAAGGATCAGCTCCGAGATCACGTTCTCATCCTTCAGCCGGCCCAACCGGTCCAATCGTACCTCTCCTCTGCGGACTCTTTCGGCTAGATCCTTGAGGTAGGCGACCTTCGGTCGCGAGATTCCCACCGAACGCAGTTGCTCGGTTGTCCGTTGTGCGATGGTCTCCGCCGTGACGCCGCCGGGGCCGGCCAGTTCGTCCAGCCGTGCCCGGACGGAACGCGCCGCGTGGATCGAGATCTGTTGCGACAGGATCGCTTCGGCCAGCGATGCGAATCGGTTGGTCTTCAGTCGGAGAGATGTCAGCGGGGGACATGTCGGAATCAGTTCCCGCATGACAGGGTCCGAGGCCTTGAGATGCCGGACGCCCGCTGCGATCCTCTTGGCATGGCGCTTCACCCGTCGCCGCTCTCGTCCGAATAGCGCCAGAATTGGAAGACGACGGCCTGGATAGAGGAAAGGATCGCTAACGTGAGGTCGGTTGCCAGATAGAGAGAAACGAAGAAACCGAGTGCCCTCATGGTCAGCGCACCGACAACAAGAACTGTCACATTTACGACGAAAAAAACGACTGCAATGCCGACTGTTTCCGCCGTATGGGCGAGACTCGTTCGTACCGAGCTTTGCAGGCCCATCCACCGCATTCCGACGATGTATATGCCGACGGAAGTGATGATTACCAGTACGAGCAGGTCGAGACCAAACATCAGAGATACCCGGCCATCCGATAGTAGATCCGGGCGGCCTGTTCGCGAACGATGCGTATCGTCAACTCGATCCGGCCCCCCGGTCCTCCGGACAGCATGGAATAGTCGTCCGCAGGGGCGGCGAGCACCTCGAAGCCTACATTCTCGAAGAGGGGCTTGGCCCGAAGCAAATGATGTGAGTCCGTGACTAGCAGGATTGTCGTTACGGCGTACGGTTCGAGCTTTGCCTGAACCACGGTGGCCTCCTGGCGGGTCGTCAGCCCTCCCTCTTCAACGATGATGTCTTGGGGTCTCACCTGCATCGTTCTGGCCAGCCGAGCCCTCGTGAGCCCTTCTGATCCGCCTCCATCCCGCAGTGGGGGCCCGAGCAGGACGAGCTTCGGCGCGAGGCCGCTCTGGTAGAGTTCGATGCCCCGGATGGTGCGCACAAGAGACGGCAAGCTCAAACCTTCCTCCGACTGGCCGCCGCCCAGGACTACGATCGCGTCCGCCGGCGCCACTTCTGGCGGCATGGCCAGCCTGAAGGCAATCACGTTGCTCAACGGTGTAAACGAGACGATGAAGAAGCCGGCGAGCACCACTCCCCCGGTCAGTCGCAGCAGTCGATCAATCATCATAGCGGCCGATTATAGCCGGAGTTGCTTGTGATACGCTCGTGTTGCGTTTCCGAGAAAATCAGAAGATCGACCACGGGAGTTGTGAGGATGAAGACCCTGATCAAGACAACCATCGCGCTGTTCATATCCGGCGGCCTCGTACTGGGGTTCCAGCACGGAGACCGGCCGGCGCCCCGGACCAATGGCACGCGTTCTCCGGTGCTCGCGATGAACGGCATGGTTGCCACCAGCCAGCCTCTGGCGTCCGCCGCCGCACTCAAGGTCCTCCAGGAAGGTGGCAACGCCGTCGATGCCGCCATTACCGCCGCCGCCGTGCTGAACGTCGTCGAGCCGATGATGACCGGCATCGGCGGCGACATGTTCGCTCTGCTCTATATGCAGGACGAGGGCAAGGTGACTGCCATCAATGGGAGCGGTTGGGCGGGTTCGAAGGCGGACATGAATGCGCTGGCCGCCGAGGGAGTCGATCGGCTGAGCAATATCCAGACCGTCACGGTTCCCGGCGCGGTAGCCGGCTGGTTCAAGCTTCACGAACGCTACGGTAAGCTGCCGATGGCCCGTCTGCTCGCGCCCGCGATTGAGTACGCAGAGCGTGGATACCCGGTTTCGGAAATCATCGTCGGCCAGTGGCAGGGAAGCGAGAGGAAGCTTCGGGGAAACCCGGCCGCCGCCGAGATGTACTTGACCGACGGGGAGGCGCCCGAACACGGCGACATCGTCCGGATGCCGGACCTCGGTGAGACTCTCCGAGTACTCGCGACCGAGGGAAGGGATGCCTTCTACAAAGGTGAGATCGCATGTCTGATCGTCGGGACATCCGACATCATGGGCGGTTTCCTCACGATGGAGGACTTCGAAGAGTTCGACGCCCAATGGGTGGAGCCCGTGTCGACGACTTACCGCGGACACGAAGTCTACGAAATGCCGCCCAATACTCAGGGCCTTGTCGCTTTGGAGATGCTCAACATCGTGGAGGGCTTCGACCTGGAGTCGATGGGACACAATTCGGCCCAGTATTTGCACACACTCGTCGAAGCCAAGAAGCTTGCGTTCGCGGATCGTGAAAGGTTCATCGCCGACCCCGACCATGGGGACCTTCCGACCGAACGTCTCATCTCGAAGGAGTACGGTGCCGAGCGGCGAAAACTGATCGACCCACACAAAGCGGCCGATGAGATGCCTCCCGGAATATCCGAGGAGGGCGACACGGTGTACCTGACCGTCGTTGACGGCGACCACAACGTGGTGTCGTTCATCAACAGCCTCTTTTCCTCCTTTGGTTCCGGCATCGTCGTTCCCACAACGGGGATCATGCTGCACAACCGCGGGTCCGGGTTCTCCATGGAACCGGGGCACCTGAACAGCCTGGCCCCCCGGAAACGCCCGTTTCACACGCTGGTCCCGGCGCTCGTGCTGCGGGACGGGGAACCTTACTTTTCCTTCGGCGTGATGGGCGGCGACATGCAGCCCCAGGGACATGTCCAGGTGATCGCCAACGTGATCGACTTCGGCATGGACGCGCAGCACGCGGGCGAGGCGCCCCGTTTCCGGCATTACAGTCGGGGCCTCGCGCTGGAGTCGGCCCTCGGCGACGGGGTGCGCATAGGGTTGACCGCATTGGGCCACAACGTCATCACGGCGTTTGGCGCCTACGGCGGGTATCAGGGCATCCTGATCGACCCGCTGACCGGTGTGCTGATGGGGGGATCCGATCCCCGAAAGGACGGCCTGGCGATCGGTTGGTAAAGGGGACAGGCTCCCCTGTCCCCCTTGGAGCGTTTCACTTATTACCGGAACTGAATCGTGGCTGACGGGGTTGTCCCTGAATAGAGAACGGATATTACCCGTTCTCTACCACTCGCGGTTGTGGTTGTCGCTACTGCTTTCGCTTCTGGCGGGATGTCGCGTGTGTGGCGTGACCGTAGAACATCTCTGCGGCTTCCATGAGCGTTTCCGACAGCGTCGGATGGGGATGGACCGTCTCGGCGAGGTCGCGCGCGGTGCCCCCCATTTCGATCAGGGCGACGCCTTCGCTGATGAGCTCCCCGGCTCCGACTCCCACGATGCCCATCCCCAGGATCCGCTCGGTCTCGGGTTCGATCACGAGTTTCGTCAGGCCATCCGGCTTGTCGACGCTGATGGCCCTGCCCGACGCCGCCCACGGAAACTTCGCGACTTCAACCGCGATACCGCGGTCGAGTGCCTCGGTCTCGGTCAGCCCGCACCATGCCACCTCGGGATGTGTGAACACGACGGCCGGGATGACCGCCTCGAAGATGCTGGATTCGCCGACCAGGGCCTCGACGGCGACCCGAGCTTCCTTGGATGCCTTGTGGGCGAGCAGCACCCCTCCTGTCACGTCGCCGATGGCAAAAATATTGGAATCCGCGGTCCGCTGTTGCCCATCGACCCGGATGAAGCCCCGTTCGTCGAGCTCGACCTTCGTGTTTCCGAGCCCGAGATCGTCGGAATTGGGCCGCCTGCCGACCGAAACGAGGACTCGGTCATATAGTTCCGTTGTCTTACCGTCGGTGCCGTCGGTCGTAACCTCGATCTGCTTACCCTTCGTCGCCAGCTTGCGGACTTCGGTTCGGATCCGCAACTCGTCAAAGTGTTCTTTCGCGTACCGCAGCACGGGTCGAACGAGATCCGAATCGATGCCCTGCAGGATCGAATCCAGGGCCTCGACGAGGACGACACGACTCCCCAGCGCCGCGTACACCGTTCCCATTTCCATCCCGATGTAGCCGCCCCCGACGACGAGCAGGCTTTCCGGGATCATTTCGACTTCGAGCGCCTCGTTAGACGTCATCACGCGCCGGTTTCCCAGATCCAAGGCCTTCGGGATTGAGGGTCTCGAGCCCAGCGCCACGATCACGTTTTCAAATTCTATGAACCGCTGCCCCCCTTCAGTCTCCACGCGCAGCACGCCGGAGCCCTCGAAGTGGCCGCGGCCTGTCAGGACTTCCACGCCGCGCCTGTCCGCAAGAGCGCCGACGCCGGTGGCGAGCTTGTGGATCACCGAGTCCTTCCACGACCGCAGCTTCGCGACGTCGATTTCAGGATCGCTGAAGGCGATCCCCCGCTCGGCCGACTCCCGAGCCTCACCGATCAAACCGGTCGCGTACAGGAGTGCCTTCGACGGAATGCAGCCGTGATTAAGGCACACGCCCCCCAACCGCGACTCCTTTTCGACGAGGATGACCTTCTTTCCCAGGTCAGCAGCGTAGAATGCCGCGGCGTACCCTCCGGGTCCTGCGCCCAGTACGACGAGTTCGGCCTTGATCGGTTCCATCGAATTCCTTTCTAGTCCGGTTTGATATCTGCTTCCGAGAGGCCTTCCAGTGTGGCGATCAGGTTCACGAGAAAACGCACACCATCGGCCCCATCCACAACCCGGTGATCGTGCGAGAGCACCAGGGGGAGCAGCACGCGATCCTCGAGGGCGCCCTCCACCAGCCGGGGTTGTTTGCGGCCACGTCCCATGCCGAGGATGGCAACTTCCGGCTTGTTGATGATCGGCGTGAAGTGCCCTCCTCCGATACCGCCCTGGTTGGACAGCGTGAACGTGCCGCCCTGCATGTCTTCTCGCGACAGCTTACGCTCGCGGGCCCGCTCGGCGATATTTTCGATCTCCTCTGCCAGTTCGAAGACGGACTTTTGTTCCACGTCCCGTAGGACCGGCACCACCAGGCCAGCCTCTGTGTCCACCGCAATGCCGACGTGGAAGTATTTCTTGGCAACGATCTCGGCCGACGCCTCATCCAGGCTGCTGTTGAGCTTCGGATGCGCGGGCAGCGTCAGCGCGATCGCCCGGAGCACCATTGGTGTCAGCGTGAGGCGTGCACCTCGCTCCTTGTAGATCGGAGCGTACTTTCTGCGGTGCTCCATCAATTCCGTGATGTCGGCGTCTCCGAACTGGAATACGTGGGGGACTGTCGCCCACGACTCCGACATCCGCTCCGCGATGATCCGCCGCACCTTGCTGGCCGGCGTTTTCTCAACCGGGCCCCACTTCGAAAAATCGACAGCGAGCTTCGATGGCCTTGCTTCTTGCTCCGGCGCAGCGGTTCCGGCCTGTTGCAATTGCTGGATGTATTCGCGGACATCACCCAGCACGATCCGCCCGCCGTGGCCCGTGCCCGCTAAGCGGGCAAGGTCGATCCCCAACGCTCGCGCCATCCGCCGAATCGAGGGCGAGGCGGCTGGGGGTATCCCTTCGATCGGTGTTGGCCTCGCAACCGGTCCTTTCGGTGGCGGTCCCGGCCTTGGCGGGATTGTTACTTGTCGGAGTGGCTCCTCGGGTGGCGGCGCCGCGGCGCCGGGAACGGACGAAGCGGCTTGGCCGCTTGCCGGTTCGAGCGAAACGATGCGGGTCCCAGCGCGAATCTCGTCGCCTTCCTTGACATGGACTGCCGTTACCGTCCCTGCCGCGGTGGAGGGCACCGATGCGACCGCCTTGTCGCTCTCGATCTCGATCAGCGCCTGGTCCACTTCGACGACATCACCTTGCTTGACGAAGATCGCCCCGACCGTACCCGAATCGGAGTCTTCTCCCAGATGGGGTAAGCGGATATCCATCATTTACACCGTCATCGGAAATGTCTTTTCCGGATCGATCCCGAGGTCGGAAATCGCCCCGGTCACCACGTCCCTGCCGATCGCTCCACGGCGTGCGAGCGCGCCCAGCGTTGCAACCGCAATGGTTTCCGCATCAACCTCGAAGAACCGGCGAAGCCTCGCCCGCGTGTCACTCTGTCCGAAGCCGTCGGTCCCGAGAGTCGTCAATCCTCCCGGGATCCAGCGAGTGATCTGATCCGGAACCACTTTCATGTAGTCCGAAACCGCGACGAACGGTCCGGTCTCCCCCTCGAGCGTTTTCTCCAGGTAAGAGGTGCGCGGCTCCGAGGCGGGATGCAGCAGGTTCCAGCGTTCGACACCGAGCGCGTCGCCGCGCAGCAGCTTGTAACTGGTCGCGCTCCAAACGTCTGCGCTGACGTCGTAGCCTTCCGACAGGATTTGTTGCGCCCGCAGTGCTTCACGCACCAGCGGTCCGGAGCCCAGGATGTGAGCGGCGTGTTTTCCGGGTTCCCCCCGTCGGTAACGATAGAGACCCTTGAGGATACCCTCCTCGACGCCGGATGGCATCTCGGGCATCGGATAGGTCTCGTTGTACAGGGTGAGGTAGTAGAAGATGTCCTCGTCCTCGCTATACATGCGGCGCATGCCGTCCTGGATGATCACGGCGACTTCGTAGGCGAACGCCGGATCGTAGGCCATCAGCGTCGGTACAGTCGCGGCCAGGACGTGGCTGTGCCCGTCCTGGTGCTGGAGGCCCTCGCCGTTCAGCGTCGTGCGTCCGGCCGTGGCTCCCAGCAGGAAACCGCGTGTACGCATGTCGGCCGCGGCCCAGACCAGATCACCGATTCGCTGCAGTCCGAACATCGAGTAGTAAATGAAGAACGGCAGCATGTGGAATCCGTGCGTGCTGTACGCGGTACCGGCAGCGATCAACGACGACATGGCACCGGCTTCGGTAATGCCCTCCTCGAGAATCTGCCCCGTCTTGCTCTCGCGGTAGTAGAGGAGGCTGCTCCGGTCGACAGGCTCGTAGAGCTGGCCCTTCGGCGAATAGATACCGATCTCCCGGAACAGCGGATCCATCCCGAAGGTCCGCGCTTCGTCGGGAATAATCGGCACGATCTTACTGCCGATGGTCTTGTTGCGGAGCAGCATGTTCAGGAGGCGGACGAAGGCCATGGTCGTCGACGCTTCGGTCGCCGATCCTTTGAGCAGTTCCTTGAAGTCCTCGAGCGGCGGGATTTCGAGGGGCGGGGCCGTCGCGCTGCGTTCCGGTACGAAGCCGCCGAGCTCACGACGCCGGTCGAAGAGATATATCTGCTCGGGCGACGCGTCCTCTGGCCGGTAGAACGGCGTGTTGATGACATCCTCGTCGTCGATGGGGATCTGGAACCGGGATCGGAACTCCCGAAGCTCTTTCTCGTTGAGTTCCTTCTGCTGGTGCGAGACGTTGCGTCCTTCGCCCCCTTCACCCAGCCCGTAGCCCTTGATCGTCTTGGCCAGGATGACCGTCGGGGCGCCTCGGTTGTCCACGGCAGCCTTGTAAGCTGCGTAGACCTTGCGTGGATCGTGACCGCCGCGCGTCAGGCGGCGAATCTGTTCGTCGGAGAGGTGGTTGACCAGTTCGAGCAGTTTCGGGTCCTGTCCGAAGAGAGTCGTTCGGGCGTAGGAGCCCGGTTCGACCGAGAATTTCTGGAACATGCCATCGACAGCTTCGCCCAGACGCTGGACAAGGCGCCCGTCTTCGTCGGCGGCGAGGATGGGATCCCAATCCGATCCCCAGATCACCTTGATCACGTTCCACCCTGCACCGCGAAAGATCGACTCGAGCTGCTGGATGATCTTGCCGTTTCCCCGTACCGGGCCGTCCAGGCGCTGGAGGTTGCAGTTGACGACCCAGATCAGGTTATCGAGCCCTTCCCGTGCCGGAAGTGTCAGAGAGCCGAGTGATTCAGGCTCGTCGGTTTCCCCGTCTCCGAGAAAGCACCACACCCGTTCCTCCTCCCCGTCGACGAAGCCGCGGGCCCGGAGGTACCGGTTGAACCGTGCCTGGTAGATCGACATGATCGGCCCCAGTCCCATCGACACGGTCGGAAACTGCCAGAACTCGGGCATCAGGTAAGGGTGGGGGTAGGAAGACAGGCCTCCGCCTTCGGCCAGTTCCTGCCGGAAGTTGTGGAGTTGCTCCTGGTCGATGCGATGCTCAAGAAACGCTCTCGCATAGATTCCCGGCGACGCGTGTCCTTGAAAATAGATCATGTCGGCCGGGTGGTCGTCGGTGGCAGCCCTGAAGAAATGGTTGAACCCAACCTCGTAGAGCGTCGCGCATGACGCATAGGTCGAGATGTGCCCGCCGATGCCGCTCTTCGCATGGTTTGCGTTGACGACCATCGCCATCGCATTCCAGCGGATGTAGCTCTTGATCCGGCGTTCGATGTCGCGGTCGCCCGGGTACGCCGGTTCGTCCTCGGCGGAGATCGTGTTGACGTAAGGGGTATTGACGATCGCAGGGATGTAGACGCCTGACTCGCGGAGACGGGCGACGAGTTTGTCGTAGACCGGAGCGAGTCGGTTTTCGCTGTCCTTCATCGCCGCTTCGACGACGAACTGGACGCACTCTAGGAGCCTGTCGGGAATAGATTGGGGATGGGTGGCGACAGAAGTCGGGGAAGAACCGGATGGGACCTAAGCTGGACGGGTGGATTTGTAGAAGAAGGCATGACGAAATGCTTCCGATCCGATGACCTGAATCAGAGCTTGTTGATGCCGCCGTCGTTACACGACTGGCTTCCGGAAAATCATTTGGCGCGATTTGTGGCCGACCTGGTGGAGACGCTGGATCTGTCGGCGTTTTACCGTTCCTATGAGGCGAAGGATGGACGAGGTCAGGCGGCCTACTCCCCGGTGCTGATGGTGCGGTTGTTGGTGTAGGGATATTGTACCGGGGTGGTGAGTTCGCGGCAGATCGAGAAACGGACGCATGAGGACGTGGCGTTCCGGTATTTGAGTGCGGACACGCATCCGGATCACAGCACGTTCAACGAGTTTCGGAAACGGCATTTGGAGGCGTTGGCGGGACTGTTTCTGCAAGCGCTGGGATTGTGCCGGAAGGCGGGGCTGGTGAAACTGGGGCATGTGGCGGTCGACGGGACGAAACTCCAGGCGAACGCCAGCAAGCACAAGGCGATGAGTTATGGGCGGATGAGGGGGGCCGAAGAGACGCTGAAGGCGGAAGTGGAGGAGTTGCTGAAGCGGGCCGAGGCGGTCGACGCGGTCGAGGATGAGAAGCAACGGCAAGGACTGACCGACCAGTTGCCGAAGGAATTGGCGCGGCGGGAAAGCCGGTTGAAGAAGATTCGACAGGCCCGGGCGGAATTGGAAGCGGAAGCCCGGCAGAAGGCGGCGCAGGCGAAGGCGGACGCGGAAGCGCGGATGGCCCAGCGGCGGAAGCAAGAGGAGCGAACGGGGAAGAAGACGGGTGGAGGCCAACCGCGGGTTCCCGATCCGAAGCAGGCGGCGCCGGATGCGAAGGCGCAGCGCAACTTCACCGATCCGGACAGCCGGATCATGCCCGACGGCGCGCACAAAGGCAGTTTCGTGCAGGCCTACAATGCCCAGATCGCTGTGGACGATGACACGCAAGTCATCGTCGCGGCCGAGATCACCCAGGACGCCAATGACAAAGAGCAACTGGCGCCCATGGTCGCGCAAGTGCGGCGGAACACGGGGACCCGGCCCGTCGCGGTCAGCGCGGATGCCGGGTATTGGAGCCCCAGGCAGGTGACCGACCCGCGAGCCGCAGGGATCGATTTACACGTGGCCACGGGGCGAGTCCGGACCGGCGCATCCCCGAAGTCTTCCGGCGGCCCGCCCGGAGCGGCTGAAGGCGCCGGCGTACGGGAGCAAATGAAACAGAAACTGGACAGCGATGTGGGGCGGGCCGTCTACAAGATGCGCAAGGCGATTGTGGAACCGGTATTCGGACAGACCCGGGAATGCCGGGGATTCCGGCGTTTCAGTTTCCGCGGTCTCGAGAACGTGCGGGCGGAATGGCAACTGGTCTGTTTGACCCACAACATCCTGAAGTTGTTTCGTTACGGAGGAGGATTCAAGCCACTGGCGGCTTGAATCGAAGCAGGGAGATCCTGGCAAACACAGAATCCGCGGATGAAAAATACGTATCGCGCTCAATGGGGGCTGCCGCAATCTCATCTCATGGATCTGTCTGAGCAAACGCTTCCCAAGGTGGCCTTCATCCTGAAATCGCGATGGGTCTTTCAGCTTCAGACTTCTCCAGATTTCTTATTGCCGACAGGCTCCTAGCCACTTCAGCCCGTCCTTCTCGGATGTACTGCCCTCGGGGGACATGTCCGCCTTCTCGGTCCTGTCCTTCATCGATGTCCTTATGAAAACGACCAACGGTGGGATCGGTGCCGGATGATGCGACACCCACAGACTGTCAGGACGGGGATCCTATCCGTTCGCCCTTAAAACACCACACGACAGTATAATCTGGACCGCCTCGCCCCGGATACCCGTCCTTTTACCCCACCGCCAAACCTGCTATACAGGGAGTCGAGAGCGACCGATGCGAACGTCAATATCCCGCATGTTGTTGATATCCGGCCTGCTGACCGCCGTCCTGCTGATCGGTACGATTGGTTTCCACATCATCGAGGGTGCAGGCTGGTTCGACAGTTTCTACATGGCGCTCATTACGCTGACAACCGTCGGTTATGGCGAGGTCCTGCCGTTGAGCGATCAGGGCCGGATGTTCAATTCTGTCTTGATGATCGCCGGTGTGACCGTGACTTTCACCTCGATCGCTCTACTGGCGGAGCTCATAATCAAATTGGAGCTGGCCGACTTTTTCGGCCGGAGGCGGAGAATCCGGATGTTTGAAGGCCTTTCGAACCACTACATCGTGTGTGGCGCCGGCCGCGTCGGTCGACACGTCGTCGAAGAACTGCTACGGAGCAACGTTTCGGTCGTCGTCATCGACAACGACGAGGGTCACGCGAAATGGGCGACGGATCGGAAGATTCTAACGATTATCGCCGACGCCACACGTGACGATACGCTCCGGGAAGCCCGGATCGATGTCGCCCTTGGCCTGGTCGCCGCCATCAGTTCCGACGCGGAGAACGTGTACGTGACACTCACCGCTCGTGCGTTGAACCCTCGGCTTGTGATATCGGCGCGATCCTCCGACGAGCAGGCCGAAGACAAGCTCCGTACCGCGGGCGCGACGACCGTGTTGACCCCTTATCCGTTCATCGGGCACCGACTGGCCCAGTCCCTGCTACGCCCCCATGTGCTCAGCTTTCTCGACATCGCCTCGGCTTTCAGCAAAGATGCGGATCGCAACCTCGAAATCGGCCAGGTGCCGGTGTCTTCGTCCAGTGACGTGGCTTCGAAGACCCTGGAAGAGTCCGGGATTCGTAAGGACTACGGCGTCATCGTGCTGGCCGTCCAGAAGCCGTCCGAAGGGATGCTCTTCAACCCATCCGGAAACACTCGAATTGAGGTCGGCGACTATCTGATCACTATGGGGGAATCATCGGACCTCAAGCGGATGGAGAGCGCATTCGGGCGCTGAGCCCCCCCATTTCGGATTGCCTGCGATCCGTCCACAATGTAGACGATCACTTCAAAATGAACATATTTGAACAAGCGCCGGTTTGAAGGTCGTCATCATCGGCGAAGCAGAGCGGAGGCTTTGGTAAGGTAGAGTGACGCGGAGAAAGGGAAAACCCCGATCGTATGAGCGATCGGGGTTTCGTTTATGGCGGCCCCGGTCAAAGGGCACAACCACAGCAAAAGCAAAGTCAGAGTGACACGACCGGCCGCCATTGTCCACTCCCGCGTGGGGTGGGATGGCCAGAGAAGTCGTGTTACGACAGTTGTTTTGCCGAGGGTCGGGTTGCGGGTTGATGTTTGTCATCTGCCGATCCTGTTATCGGGGGCAGGTCTACTGCGGGGATGAGTGCCGGCGCCGGATGAGGCGCGAGCAGAGGCGGCGTGCCAACCGCCGTTATCAGGAGGATCCGGAGGTCCGGGCCGATCATTGCCGGCGTCAGCGGGCCTACCGGAAACGTCGCCGAGAGAGGCGCGTGACAGATCACACTTCCGCCGGTGCGTGTCGGTCTGGCAGCATCGGGACACCATTGCCTGAAACGGGAATGAGAACGTCATTGGCGGAGGCACCCCATGGTCGACCCCGGTTTCAACGGCTCCAATCAGCCATCCGACTCGTTTGCATCCTGTGTGGCCGGAGTGGGGTCTTTATCGATGCCTTCCCCGACTGGGTGTGAGGCGTGATTCCTCCCGAAACGGTCACGCGAATTCGACACCTCTTTTTTGGCGAGTACTGGAAGATAGGCACCATTGCCGCCGAGCTGGGCCTGCATCAGGAAACCGTCCGCGCGGCACTGGAGACGGATCGCTTCAACCGGGCCCAGATGATGCGTCCGACGAAAGCCGATCCCTATATGGACTTCATCCGGGCGACGCTCAAGCAGTACCCCCGGTTGCGGGCCACACGGATTCATCAGATGCTGTCGGATCGCGGTTACACCGGCAGCGTGGTCGTACTGCGGCGTCTGGTGGCGCGTCTGCGTCCCGAACCCCGTGAAGCCTTCCTGCGGTTAAGAAGCTTTCCCGGTCAGGAAGCCCAAGCCGACTGGGCGCACTTCGGGGAAGTCCGGGTGGGTCAGGCCCGCCGCCGGTTGTCCTGTTTCGTATTGACGCTGTCGCACTCGCGCGCCCTGTTTCTGGAGTTCTTCTTCGATCAAACTCTGGAGAACTTTCTCCGCGGTCATGTCGATGCGTTTGCCGACTGGGGAGGGGTGCCCAGAGTCGTGCTCTACGACAATCTTCGAAGCGCCGTGCTGGAGCGCAACGGCAATCAAATTCGCTTTCATCCGCGCCTGCTCGAACTCTCCGCCCACTATCACTGTCAACCGCGTCCGGTCGCGCCGACACGAGGAAATCAAAAAGGACGCGTCGAGAGAGCGATACGCTATGTGCGGGATTCGTTCTTTGCAGCCCGGCCATTCACGACCTTGGAAGAGTTCAATCGCAAGGCTCTGGTATGGCGTGATGAGGTGGCCCATCAGCGCCCCTGGCCCGGTGGTGACGACAGGACCGTGGCCGAAGCCTTCCAGGAGGAACAATCACTCCTGATGTCGTTACCGGTGCACCGGTTCGATACCGACCGGGTCCAGCCGGTCCGTTCCGGTAAAACCATCTATATCCGTTTCGATCTCAACGACTACTCGATTCCCCCGGACCGGATCGGCCAGACATTGACGTTGGTGGCCTCCCAGACGCGGGTGCGCCTTCTCGATGGCACGACCGAAGTGGCCGCCCACCACCGGTCTTTCGACCGCCACCAACTCATTGTCGATCCGGCACATCAGGACGCGCTGCTGGCGGAAAAACGGAAAGCCCTCGGGTCCACCGCCGGTAGTCGCTTGGCCGCGAGCGTGCCTGAAACCGAACCCCTGCTTCAGGCCGCCTTCGGTCGTGGCGAGTCCATTCAACGGCAGAGCCGTCTCCTGCTCGGACTGCTCGACGACTACGGGGCATCCGAGCTCCAAGCTGCCGTTGTCGAGGCGCTCGAACAGGACACTCCGCGCGCATCGTCGGTGGCCTTCATCCTCCAGAAACGCTGGCGGGCCCAGAAACGCCGGGCCACCGTCCGGGTCGCCCCATCCCGCCCGGATCTGGCCGACATCCACATTCAACCTCATTCCGCGGAGACCTACGATGACCTCCATAGCCACGACACCGAACCCGAACAGTAACGATCTGGCCGTCCAACTCCAGCACATCGGACTCCGCTCCATCGCCGATTCCCTGGATGACTTTCTGGCTCGCGCCATCAAGTCTCAATGGCCCCCTCCCATGCTGCTGGAGGAACTGGCCCGTATCGAAAGCCACGATCGCGCACAGCGCAGTCTGGAACGCCGTCTCCAGTGCTCCCGCATCGGCCGTTTCAAACCCATGGCCGACTTCGACTGGAACTGGCCTAAAAAGATCGACCGCGACACCATCGGGCGTGCCTTCACCCTCGACTTTATCCCCGAAGGCCGCAACCTCATCCTGATCGGCGCCAATGGACTGGGCAAGACCATGATCGCCAAGAATATCGCCCACGCCGCCGTCCTGGCCGGCTACTCCGTGCTGTTCCGCACTGCTTCGGAACTGCTCGACGACCTGCAGTGCGATTCACCTCACCGGCTCCGTCAGAAACTCAAAGCCTATGCCCGCCCCGCATTACTGTGCATTGATGAATGTGGATATCTGGCCTACGACAATCACGCTGCTGACCTGCTCTACGAAGTCGTCAACCGCCGTTATGAACAACGGTCGATTCTCCTCACCACCAATCGCGGCTTCACCGAATGGAACGAAGTCTTTCCCAACGCCACCTGTATCGCCACCCTACTGGACCGGCTCACCCATCATGCCGACGTCACGGTCCTTGAAGGACAAAGCTATCGCGTCCATGAAAGTGAGCAGGAGGCGAAACGCCGTCGGAAGAAAAAGAAATGACCCTCGACCTTGGAACCTACTCCAGCAGAGTGCTGGATCTCTACTCCCAGCTGCCTGACACACCCTTACTCCCCCGTCGCGCCGATCGTCAACTCGTCCTCCAACTCCATGCCCGTTCCGTTGACCCCGACATCATCGAATCCGCCCTCTTACTCGCCACGGCTCGCCGCCTCTGTCGGCCTTCGGACAGGCCACCACTCCCCCCTGTTCGCTCACTCGCCTACTATCTTCCCGTTCTCGACGAGTTGCTTCACCATCCCCTCCCTCACCGCTACACCCACTACCTTCGCTCCAAAGTCCTTCCCTAGAACTCACCCCAATCTCACCCGGTCGACGCCCGGTCGGCGCGTGTCCAGAAAACTTCACTTTCTCGCGATCGACAACATCCACAAGCACCAATACAACTAAAGACACCGTTTTGCAGTAGATACCCCGGTCCGCCGGTAACCTTTTTCGAGAAAGCGTGTCTAGAACTTCTTGATAAGCACCCGTCCGGAACGATCGTCGGCGGGTGATAGCGGAATCGTTTTATCTGGGGGATTCATGCCGCGTAAGGTTTTTCTCGTCCTATTACTGCTCGTCGGATCATTCCACCCTTCTCTCTATGGTTCTCGAAAGGAAGTGCCGGGGCCCGTTCTCGAATCCCGCCGCGCCCACGGTGTCGCCCCGAACATCGACGGGTTTCTGGACGACGGTATCTGGGAGCGTGATCCGCTCACAACGACGACGTGGAAGTCGTACGATCCGATTCGAGGCGAACCCATGGCCCGGCGGACGGACGTGTGGGTCGCCCATGACGATCGTTACCTGTACTTTGCTTTTCGGTGCTACGACGACGAGCCCGAAAAGATCCGGACGACGATCAGCCGACGGGACAACGTGTTTGGGGACGATTGGGTGGGCCTCAGCCTCGATGCATTCGGGACCGGGCAGACGTCCTACCACCTGATGGTCAACCCCAGCGGGATCCAGATGGACGCACTGAACAGCACGGCGGCCGGTGAGCAATGGGCCACCGATTTCGTGTGGGACAGCGCCGGCCAGATCACGGACGGGGGGTACCAGGCCGAGATCCGTCTGCCGCTCCAGAGCATCCGGTTCAACGGCGGCGAGGAAGTTCGCATGGGCGTGTTGTTCTGGCGCCGGATCAGCCGGATGGGCGTTTCCTCGGCGTGGCCGGAACTTCTTCCCGGGCAGTGGGTCTTCGATTCCCACGCGGAGCTGGTTTTCAGCGGTCTCGAGCAGCCACCACTGTTGGAGATCATTCCCAGCGTCACCTACTCGTTGAACCAGAGCCGTCTCGATCCCGAGCGTTGGAGCCCGTCAGACAACGATCCGCAAGCGGGCATCAGCTTGAAGTACGGTCTGACCTCTTCGATCACGCTGGAGGGCACGTTCAACCCCGACTTCAGCCAGGTCGAAAGCGACGCATTCCAGAACCAGGTCAACACGCGCTTTCCGATCTTTTTTGACGAGAAGCGTCCGTTCTTCATGGAGGGCAACAGCCTCTTCAGCGTTGCCGGGACGGGTGGCGACAGCAACATGCGTTCGGCGGTGCACACCCGCCGGATCATCGATCCAAACGTCGGTTTGAAGATTGCGGGTACGGAGGGGAGGTTGAGCTTTGGGTACCTGTCTGCGGCTGACGAAGCCCCCGGCCGCGTGTTCGACGAGGGCGATTCGAACCCGCATGCCGGCAAGAAGAGGTACTTCAACATCGGACGAGCCCAGTACAGCTTCGGGCAGGCCAGCTATTTTGGTGGAATCGTCACCGACGCGCGGTTCGCGGACGGCTACAACCAGGTCCGGGGCGGCGATGCCGTGATCCGGATCGACCCGCGTCAGCGGATCAGCATGACGTTCCTCGATTCCGACACGCTTTCGGCGGATGGTTCCGAGGAGAAGCAAGGGAGGTCCGCTCAGTTTACCTACAACTTCGACACACTGGGGTCCGGATGTTCTCCCAGGTTGAGCACTACGACGAAGACTTCGAAATGGAGACGGCCTTTATCAACCGCACGGGCGTGACGTCTTTCAAGACCTTCGGTGAGGCCCCGTTCTATCCCGAAGTCGGGTGGGTCAAGAAAATCGCCCCTACGGTATGGCTCCAGCGCACCAAGGACCGTGTCAACGACGGCGTCGAGCGGGCGCTCCAGCCGGGTCTCAATATGAACTTCAGCAAGCAGGGATACGTCGGTATCAATTTCCGTCAAGGGAGGGAGCCCTGGCTGGGTACGACATATAAGCGCTCGTGGGTCAACGCCTGGGGCGGCGCCCAGTTCACGAAGTGGCTGAATATCGGCGGCTGGGTTCAGTCGGGCAAATCCATCTTCTACGATCTGGAGGATCCGTTCCAGGGACATTCGACAAGCGGCAACGTCAACGTCACCCTGCAGCCGAACGAGAAGATCAATCAGAACGTTTCATACACGAACGTCCGGTTTGATCGCGCCTCGACCGGCGATCGCGTTTTCGGCGTTCACATTGTAAATACGCGAACGCGCTACCAGTTCAACAAGTACTGTTTCCTGCGCAGCATCATCCAGTACGACAGCAGCGCCGAACGTGTCCTGACCGACTTCCTGGCATCCTACCAGTTCGTGCCGGGAACGGTCGCCCACTTCGGATACAGCGCTTTGATCGAGCAGCGTGATTTCAGGGACGGGCAATGGATTCGGGGTGAAGGAGATTACCTGACGACGACGCGCGGCCTGTTCTTCAAAGCGTCCTACCTCTACCGGTTCTAGGGGGCCGTGGTGTAGGGGCGGGACCCGTGCCCGCCCGTCGGCTTCGCCGTACTAGGATTTAGGCTCCACACCCAGATCCGGTACGACTTGGGCACCGAGCTTCAGAAACACATCTGGAGAAACCTTGATTTTGAGGTCCCGGTTTCCGCCCCCGAGGATGATCCATTCGCACGCCATCACTTGTTCGTCGACGTAAAGAGGTAAGTCGTCCGGCAGGGAAAATGGCGTAACCCCGCCGATCTGCATGCCGGTCAGTTCCATCATCTGTTCAGCAGAAGCGAACGAAGCCCGGGAAACTTCCATCAGCTTGCGGACGCGTTTGTTCACGTCGAGCAGTTGGGTTGCGAGCACGACGCAGGCGACGAATTTCTTCGGACCCCTTTTCGAGGCGACGATGATCGTGTTGGCGGATTTGTTCGGTGGATAGCCGTACTTCTCGCAGAACGCGGCCGTATCGGCGAATTCCGGATCGATATCGATGCGCTCGTAATGCACCCCGAGGGCCTCGATTGCGGCGAGGATAGCGGATGGGTCCGACATCAGGGGCTCATGATACACTGCCGCTCCGCGTCCCAACTACGACCCCCAGGGAGAGTGCCGGATGAACATCACCGTGGGTCAAAAGGCAAGCCGGAGCCTCAAGCTGACGGAGGATCACGTCAGGACGTTTGCCGACATGACCGGCGACTACAACCCGCTGCACTTCGATTCCGAGTTCGTGTCGAGAACGAAATTCGGGAAGCTCGTCGTCCAGGGCGGGCTGACGACGGGGCTCTTGCACGCCCTGGTCGCGATGGACATGCCCGGCCCGGGGTCGGTGTTTCTGAGCCAGGACTGGAAGTTCACCGCTCCCGTGTTCATCGGCGACACCATCACGGCAGACGCGGAAATCCTCAGCCTGCACGAGACCAAACCGGTTACCCGGCTTCGGGTACGCGTGTGCCGTCAGGACGGCGAGACCGTACTCGAGGGCGAAGCATGGTGCTACACCTTCGAACCGGGAACCTGAGGGAGTTTCGCCTTATCACGCCGTCTGAATGGGCTAAACTCAGTCCTTCACCGATGACACTGCACTTTCTGATGCCAAGGAGTTGAACATGCCACGAATCGTCGATTCGATTCTGATGGAATTTGAACAGGAGGCGGCCACCACAAAGCGAGTCCTCGAGCGCGTTCCTGGCGACAAGCTGGGTTGGAAACCCCATACCAAATCGATGTCTCTCGGGCAACTGGCGCTACACGTGGCCAACACGCCGGGCGATGTCTCCGGTCTGGCAGCGTTGGACGAAGTCGAGGTTCCCGACTTTGGTGAAGCGCCAACCGTGTCCTCGTCCGAGGAGCTGATGGACGCATTCGAGAAAAGCCTGTCGGTGGCCCGTGAAATGCTGAACGGGCTCGACGACGAGAAAGCGATGGCAACGTGGAGGGCGACCAAGGGTGGCAAGGAGTTGATGGCGGTCCCGCGAATCGGAGTCGTGCGGTCGATCCTGCTGAATCACTGGTACCATCACCGCGGCCAGCTCTCGGTCTACTTGCGCCTGCTTGATATCCCCGTTCCGTCGATCTACGGTCCCAGTGCCGATGAGAACCCGTGGGCGTGAGCCAGCCACGGATTGCACGGAGGAGATAGCCACGGATTACACGGATTTAACGGATTATGAGTGGTCTTTTCGGAAAAGCAGTCCGAACATAACTCCTGCTCCCTTCTCTCCGTGTAATCCGTGAAATCCGTGGCAACCTCCCCAATCCGTTAAATCCTGGCCTTCTTTTTCGGCAATGGGTTATCAGAAAAATTACATCGACGTACTCGATTCCCGGATGGCCTATGTCGAGGTCGGAGAGGGCCGCCCGGTCGTCTTCCTCCACGGAAATCCGACTTCTTCATTCCTGTGGCGAGACGTGATGCCGCATGTCGAGGGGCGTGGCCGGCTGATTGCCCCCGATCTCGTCGGGATGGGGGATTCCGCGAAACTCGAGCCCTCCGGTCCGGAGCGTTATCGCTTCGTCGAGCATCGGCGTTACCTCGACGCCCTTCTTGACGGAATCGGCGTGACGGAAGACGTCGTCTTTGTCGCTCACGACTGGGGCTCGGCGCTTGCGTTCGACTGGGCCAACCGGAACCGTGACGGCGTCAGCGGGATTGCCTACATGGAGGCGATCGTCTGCCCGGTCACATGGGACGACTGGCCCGAGGCGGCCCGCAGCGTTTTCCAGGGCTTCCGTTCCGCAGCAGGCGAATCGATGGTCCTGGACAACAACGTCTTCATCGAGCGTGTGCTTCCCGGTTCGATAATGCGCAAACTGACGGTGGAGGAAATGGACGAGTACCGGCGTCCCTTCGCCGAGAGTGGGGAATCGAGAAGGCCGACGCTTATCTGGCCCCGCGAGATTCCGATCGAGGGTGAACCGGCTGACGTCCACGAAATCGTGCGAAGCTATGCCGCGTGGCTGCCGACCAGTTCGGACCTGCCGAAGCTCTTCGTTAACGCCGAACCCGGAGCCATCCTGACGGGGAAGCAGCGTGACTTCTGCCGGACCTGGCCGAAGCAGACCGAGGTCACGGTGCGCGGCGTGCATTTCATTCAGGAAGACTCGCATGCTCAGATCGGCCGGGCCGTCGCCGAGTGGCTCGGATCTATCATCTAATTCCCATAGGTAAACCCCCGGCTTAGCCGGGGCGACTCGCAGAGGTTTGACCGAGAGCGGCGGTAGATAGGAAAGTCCTGCTTGGAAGCGACGACTTCCAAAGAAGGAGGACTCAATGAAAGAGGCCCGAAGGCGATCGCACACGAAATGGGACTGCAAGTATCACATGGTGTTCATTCCGAAGTAGGCGGTATCCAGTGTGGCGGGATTCATCAAGGGGAAGAGTGCAATCTCGACTGCCCGGAACTTTCTGGGACTGAAACACCGTTTGACAGGGAAGAGTTTCTGAGCGCGAGGCTATTTCGTTTCCACGGTGGGGATGGACAAACAATTCGTGCGGGAATACATTTGGCGGCAGGAGCGGGAGGAGCAGCGTTTGGAGGAGCTGAACATGGCGTGGGGGCATCAGCTGCCTTCAGGCGGCTCTTGACCGGCCCCTTTGAGGGGCTCACAGAAATAAGCCCCCGGCTCTGCCGGGGGTCATTTAACTACTTTCAGACGAATTATTTTCAGGCGAAAAAAAAGTTGGCGGCGGGCGACCTGAACAGAGCGCCGACCGAGGTCGACTTCCAAACCGATACTGCGGGCTGGGATCCCGTGCCCACCGGACAACCTTCACGATGAGTGGTGTACGGGGCTTACGATAGTTTGTATACAATCAGAATGCAAGAACAAATTGCGGGCCGAATAGCGAGTGGGACAGGGTGGTCCCGACCAAGAGTGACGCCAGTGTCCCCCGGATCAGTTCCGGCTGGTCAGGAAGGGCAGGAGGATCGCTCGATACTGGGGGTGCCGCAACTTCTTGATCGCCCTGGCTTCGATCTGCCGAATGCGTTCGCGCGTCAATTTGAAGCGCTTGCTGATCTCTTCGAGAGTCTGCTCGTTGCCGTTCTCCAACCCGAATCTCAGTCGTAGAATGCGTCGCTCGCGAGGATCGAGCTCGCCCAGAACCGATTCGGTGGCTTCCCGCATTCCGATTTCAGTGACGTGGTCCAGGGGCGAGGGGGCGCTCTGGTCGGGGATGAACTCACCAATCGTCGAACCGTCTGCATCGGTGATTGGAGCGTCCAGCGAGACCGTCTTTCGGGAGGTCTGCTGGATGGTTGCGAGTTTTTCAACGGTGATATGCATCTGTTCGGCAAGTTCGGCGTGCGAGGGCTCCCGTCCGAGATTACGCGACATCTCTCGGCGCGCTCTCACCAGCCGTCCGATGTTGTCGTTCATGTGGACCGGAACCCGAACCGTTCGCGACTGGTTCGCAATCGCCCGGGCTACTGCCTGCCGGATCCACCACGTTGCGTAGGTGGAAAACTTGAGGCCCCGTCGGTAATCGAACTTCTCGACAGCCCGCATCAGGCCAAGGTTACCCTCTTGGATGAGATCGAGTAAGGGGAGCGGGCCGGCCGCGTACTTCTTCGCGATCGAAATGACCAGCTTGAGGTTCGCCTCCATGAAACGCTGCTTGGCCAGGTCGCGATTCGCGAAGTCGCGATCGATTCGATCCAGGTCCGATGTCGTTTCCTTATTCCTACCGAAGTTCTGGCGCAACCGGCCAATCAGATTCCTTAGCGCGGATTCCGTCAGATGCAGGCCGCCGATCGCTCGTGCGATCCGACGGCGCCCTCGCTCGGCTTCCGCTCCGTCGGATGTGACTCGTTCCATTGCTGTGACCAGCGTCTGAATACGGGCGAGCCTGGGCCGGATCTTCGACGCGAGTTCGGAGAAATCGATCTGTTCACCGTTCACCGACGGTGGGGCAGTGAACTGGCGGAGGTCCCCGGGGCTCTGGCTGGCTTCTCGTCCAGCTTCGACCAGGAGTCGGACGGCGCCGAGATTTCCGGCAAGAACATCCACGATCGCGCGGTCCGCGGCCTCAATCTGCTCGGCGAGTGCGACTTCGCCTTCACGGGTCAGGAGTGGAATCGATCCCGAGGCGTTAAGATACAGCCGGACGCTGTCGACAGACTCCTCCCGAGCGCGCCGAGAGCTGTCGACGTCACCGTCGGTGGACCGCTCCGATCCCGACGAATCCGGATCCCGCCCATGCTTGAGCTCCGGCTGCAACTCCAGCATCATCGCTTGGTCCACGTTCGCACCCTCCTCTGTGTACGTTCTAATCTATGTTTGTTAGACGGAGTTTCAAGGGGGACGGGGGAGATAGCCACGGATTGCACGGAAAGAGAGGGATAGAGACTGTCAGCATGAATCCATCTCCCTGAGACAACAAAGTGTTCACGGTGGACCACGTGTGTTGTGCATTTGGAGATCTTCTCCAAAATAAAAGAATAGCGGTCAAGCTCCGTTTGACCGTCGCCTGTTGACACGGGAATGGAGGCAGTCCAGGATCGTTTTGCGATGAAACCCTGGGGCAGCAAGGTCGACCTCGAAGCACTGCACCATCCCGAAGCGATCCGGGAACGGCTCGACACGAAAAGGCGGAGCTATCTGCCCGAAGCTGTGCTGGGTGCTGTCGACGGCTGTATCACGACTTTTGCCGTGGTCGCGGCCGCGATCGGCGGCGGGCTGTCTGGCGGAGTGGTGATCATTCTCGGCGTGGCAAGCCTGCTGGCAGACGGATTCAGCATGGCGGTCAGCAGCTACAACGCCGCAAGGAGCGAGATCGACGAACTCAACCGCGCCCGCCAGATCGAGAACAACCACATCGACCAGATTCCCGAGGGTGAGCGCGAGGAGGTCCGTCAGATTTATGCGGCCAAAGGCCTTGAAGGAGCAGTCCTCGAACAGGTTGTCGAAAAAATCACAAGCGATCGCAAGCTCTGGGTCGACACGATGCTCATCGAGGAGTGGGGCCTGCGCATCCACGAAGGCTCACCGGTCCTCGCCGCGACCGCGACCTTCGGGGCGTTCATCGTCGTTGGCTTCGTGCCCCTGGCGCCTTTCCTGCTCCTCAACCTGGCGCCGGCCGAGTTGTTCACGACGAGTCTTGTGTTGACGGGTGCGGCATTTGCCACGGTCGGAGTGTTGAAGGGAATTGCCGCGGAGAGTTCTATTTTTAGGTCCGCGGCAGAGACGCTGCTTACTGGCGGCGCGGCGGCAGCCCTGGCCTATTTCGCCGGGGTTTGGTTGCGTCAGTTAGTCGGGCCGGTGTGAAGACCCGATCCAGCCGTCGGAGCGAACTCTCCGCCGCCGCGCTGTTGGCGCTCAGGCTTCCAACGTCGCGTCCAGCGTGATCTCGGTATTGAGCAACCTTGAGATCGGGCACCCCGCCTTCGCCTCGCTGGCAGCCTTGTCAAAGGCTTCTTGTGATACGCCGGGGATTTTTGCCCGCATTTCCAGATGGCTTGCGGTTACGGTCGGGCCGGCGTCGGTCTTGTCGAAAGTGATGGTGCAGGTCGTCTGGACGCTGTCGGGCTTGAAACCTGCCTCTGAGATCGTGTGGGAAAACGCCATCGAATAGCAGCCCGCGTGTGCGGCGGCCACCAACTCCTCTGGGTTTGTTCCTTCGCCCTCTTCGAACCTGGTGTGGAACGAGAAAGCCGCATCCGACAATGTTCCGCTTCCGGTCGACATCGTTCCCCTTCCACCCGCAAGATCTCCCTGCCATTTGGCGCTGGCCGTGCGTTTCATCTAATTCCCATAGGTAAACCCCCGGCTTAGCCGGGGCGACTCGCAGAGGTTTGACCGAGAGCGGCGGTAGATAGGAAAGTCCTGCTTGGAAGCGACGACTTCCAAAGAAGGAGGACTCAATGAAAGAGGCCCGAAGGCGATCGCACACGAAATGGGACTGCAAGTATCACATGGTGTTCATTCCGAAGTAGGCGGTATCCAGTGTGGCGGGATTCATCAAGGGGAAGAGTGCAATCTCGACTGCCCGGAACTTTCTGGGACTGAAACACCGTTTGACAGGGAAGAGTTTCTGAGCGCGAGGCTATTTCGTTTCCACGGTGGGGATGGACAAACAATTCGTGCGGGAATACATTTGGCGGCAGGAGCGGGAGGAGCAGCGTTTGGAGGAGCTGAACATGGCGTGGGGGCATCAGCTGCCTTCAGGCGGTTCTTGACCGGCCCCTTTGAGGGGCTCACAGAAATAAGCCCCCGGCTCTGCCGGGGGTCATTTAACTCTCCTCTCACTAGTGTCCGGAACACGGTGCGACAGCCGCACGGTGCGACAGCCGCCGGCAACTTATAGATGAACAGTGAGTTGAATGGCATTCTGCGATTTTTCGATTTGAACCTGCCGATCACACTTTTAGCAATATTACGGTGAGAGGGGTGATACCAATGGCGCATGAACTCAGGCCAAACCGTCTTCTCACAAGTCATGGATTACGCGCCCCGATACGAGTTTCAGAAGTGTGTCGCCCGCTATCGGGGCGATTACCAGCAGAAAGGGTTTTCCTGCTGGGATCAGTTCCTGGCGATGGCATTCGCCCAATTGATCTATCGTGAAAGCCTCCGCGACATCGAAGCCTGCTTACGCGCCCTCGGCAGAAAGCGTTACCACATGGGATTCCGAAGCAAGGTGGCGCGGACGACACTGGCCGACGCCAACGAGCGGCGCGACTGGCGGATCTATGCGGATTTCGCACAGGTCCTGATCGGCATGGCGCGGCCGTTATATGCCGAAGACCCCATCGGCGTCGAGTTGGATCAAGGTCTATATGCCCTGGACTCGACCACCATTGACCTGTGTCTTTCACTATTCCCATGGGCCCGGTTTCGCCGGCACAAAGCCGCGGTCAAGATGCATACACTGCTGGATCTTCACGGCAACATTCCCGCGTTTATCCACGTCACAGACGGGAAAGTCCATGACGTCAACGTTCTCGATGAGATCGCACCCGAAGCGGGTGCCTTCTACGTCATGGACCGCGCCTATATCGATTTTGAACGGCTCTTTCTCTTCTCCCTCTGTTCCGCTTTCTTTGTGGTGCGTGCTAAGAAGAACGTCGTCCTGCGGCGGCGGTACTCCCGTCGGGTGGACACGACCACGGGATTGCGATCCGACCAGACGGTCATCCTCACAACGAACAAATCCGCCAAAACCTATCCCGATCCGTTGCGGCGTATCAGCTACTTCGATGCCGGGACGAACAAGCGGTTGAAGTTCCTGACCAACAACTTCGCGTTGCCTGCACTCACCATCACTCAGATCTACAAGTCGCGATGGCAGGTGGAACTTTTCTTTAAATGGATCAAACAACACCTTCGAATCAAGTCCTTCTACGGCACCAGCGAGAATGCGGTGAAGACCCAGATCTGGATCGCCATTTCGGTTTATGTTCACGTCGCCATCATCCGGAAGCGCCTCGGCATCGATAGGAGTCTTTACCAAATCCTACAGATTCTCAGCATTACGATTCTTGAGAAACAGCCCATTTTGCAGGCCTTTCACGCGCCTGATTCCCAATTCAATGAACTCCAAGATCCTAACCATCTGGTTCTATTCGACTTCTAACCGGACACTAGTGACACAAAACATGAAAGCCGTTCCGATCATTGGATCCACACGATAATCCTATATTATGGGGTCATAATCCACTTGACTACGATATGTAGAGATGTGTATACATAAAACATGGCCAGCCTGCAACGGGTCCAAGTCGCTGGACACTCCTACTGGCGGATCGTGGAGTCCCGGCGCATCAACGGGAAGCCGCGGCCCGTTCCCATCCTTTACCTAGGCACGGCCGACGCCCTGCTGGATCGGCTGCTGCAGGCACCAGAGGGGCAACTGAGAATCCGGTCCTACCAGCACGGCGACGCGGCCGCCCTGAAGGCCGTGGCCGATCGGCTCGGCGTGGTGGACCTCATCGACCGAGAAGTGGGCCGGAGCCGGTCCCGCAAAGCGTCGGTGGGCACCACTCTGCTGCTGGGCGCGCTCAACCGAAGTAAACTCGCGCTAGACCTAAGGCCGGTTCCGGCCTCGGGTTGATCACGTCTGAATACCCTACGCGCCCCAGACCAAATGTAGAGCCGCTACCGGAGTGTCTTCGGAGTGGACGGGTGAACTGTTTCCACCGACGGGAGAGTAAAGTTCAATGTTCTTTTTCAATACTCGCGTAGCACGGATCCTTTCATGGACCGTGGTCCCTCTGTGCCAATGTAGGTGAGACACCTGCCTAACCGTTAATTCCCATAGGTAAACCCCCGGCTTAGCCGGGGCGACTCGCAGAGGTTTGACCGAGAGCGGCGGTAGATAGGAAAGTCCTGCTTGGAAGCGACGACTTCCAAAGAAGGAGGACTCAATGAAAGAGGCCCGAAGGCGATCGCACACGAAATGGGACTGCAAGTATCACATGGTGTTCATTCCGAAGTAGGCGGTATCCAGTGTGGCGGGATTCATCAAGGGGAAGAGTGCAATCTCGACTGCCCGGAACTTTCTGGGACTGAAACACCGTTTGACAGGGAAGAGTTTCTGAGCGCGAGGCTATTTCGTTTCCACGGTGGGGATGGACAAACAATTCGTGCGGGAATACATTTGGCGGCAGGAGCGGGAGGAGCAGCGTTTGGAGGAGCTGAACATGGCGTGGGGGCATCAGCTGCCTTCAGGCGGCTCTTGACCGGCCCCTTTGAGGGGCTCACAGAAATAAGCCCCCGGCTCTGCCGGGGGTCATTTAACTAGTGAGCGGGGCGGGAAGGAAGTGAGCCTGTGTTGGTGATGAAACCAGAGAACGAGAACGAAGAATCGCGTGGAACGGAAGGCGCCCGCAGGGCGACTGGAGTTGCGCGTGAAGCGGCCGGTCGGAATGGGGATAATCCGGACCCGGAGGTGACCAATAAGGCGATACGGAGGCGATTCAGCGCCGCATATAAGCGCCGGGTCGTGCGGGAGGCGGACCGATGCACGAAGCCGGGCGAGTGGGGGGCCTTACTACGCCGGGAGGGATTGTATTCCTCGAGCCTGCGCACCTGGCGGCGGCAACACGATGCCGGGGAATTGGCCGGGATGGGTTCGGCGAAGCGAGGACGGAAAGCGCAGCCGAAGGACGGCCGGGACAAGCGCATCGCTGAACTGGAACGCGAGGCGCAACGGCTCCAGAGGAAGCTGGAGCAAGCCGAAACGGTCATCGAGATCCAAAAAAAAGTCTCCACGCTATTTGGGATTCCTCTGAAGAACCCGGACCAGGAAGAGAACAACTGATGGAAGCGGCCGAAAAGTTCTCCACCGAATTGGGGACGGCGCCGGCGTGCCGGGCCTTCGGGGTTTCCCGCGCGTCGCTCTATCGGCGTCGGCAGCGGGCCGCCGCGCCCGCAGCCGAGCGGGCACGCCCACGATCACATCGGGCATTGAGCGGAGCCGATCGACAGGAAGTCCTCGACCTGCTGCATAGCGGGCGCTTCGTGGATCAGGTGCCCGCCCAAGTGTGTGCGGCCTTGCTGGATGCAGACCGCTATTTGTGCTCGGTACGCACGATGTACCGGATTCTGGATGCGAACCAAGAAGTGCGCGAACGGCGGAACCAACGGCGTCATCCCGTCTACCAGAAGCCGGAACTGTTGGCGACAGGCCCGAATGAAGTGTGGACCTGGGACATCACGAAGCTGAAGGGACCACGGAAGTGGACCTACTTCTACTTGTACGTGATTCTCGATATCTTCAGCCGCCAGGCGGTGGGCTGGATGGTGGCCGATTGCGAATCTTCCGGCCTGGCCAAGAAACTGATTCGTGAAAGCTGTGACAAGCATCGGATCGAGCAGGATCAGCTGACTCTGCACGCCGATCGCGGCTCGTCGATGAAGTCGAAAGCGGTGGCGCTGCTGCTATCGGATCTGGGTGTGACCCAATCCCACTCTCGGCCCTATGTGTCCGACGACAACCCGTTCTCGGAAGCCCAGTTCAAAACCCTGAAATACCGCCCTGACTTCCCGGAACGATTCGGTTCGATCCAGGACGCCAAGGCGTTCTGCCGGGACTTCTTCCACTGGTACAACAACGTCCACTACCATTCCGGTCTGAACTGGCTAACCCCAGCGATGGTCCATTACGGTCAGACCGGTCCGGTTCTGGAACGACGCCAGCATGCTCTGGATCGCGCTCGTCGGCAACATCCAGAACGTTTCGTCAATGTACCGAGAAAGATCGCTGGGCCGCCGGACAAGGTGTGGATCAACCCGCCCGCAGAGTCGCCTACGGTAGCTTAAATTCCGAATGCAGGTGTCTCAAACTTGTTGACACGTTCCGGCGCCCGGCCGCTTCTGCCTTCGAGGTCGACGCCGGGGCAACGCACACAGTTGGCCTGGTATGCCCTGCTCCCGTTTGCCGCCTGGTCCGAACCGTAGGCGCCTTCCCAGACGCTCCAACGTTGAGGTGTTGCGGCCCGCAACGGGTTCCCTTTACCGAAGAGGCCATGACCGGCTCCCACGATCAAGACGATAGTGATGAATGCGATCGCTAGCTTATTGATGTTAACGATCGCGAAAAAGTGAAGTGTTCTGGACGAGCGCCGACACGTAAGTCGTGATTTTCTTCCTCGCGAATGTCGAATTCCGAGCCTGTCCGGTCGAAGGGCGGAAAACTATAGCAGAATTGTCAAGCGCGCGGAAGCGTGATCTGTCACGCAACGTCGCCCAAGCTGCACGACTGGTCGGAAAGCCCCGGCAAAGAGCCTCGCAAGGCCTCGGCGATGATGATGAGCGTTCAGAGTCTCGGCGTTTGTTCAGATTCATTCACTTTCTGGTGATCGTTTACATATTGAGCATGACTTGTCCTTTTGACTGATGTGTGGGCCTCGAACCTATGGATTTCACCGCCCGCCACTTATGGATGTTACAACAGGTTCGGGCCCGGAACACGACGCTCGGCGGCTCCGCTCATCGGAGCTGAATGTCGAGCGTCACGGGCGCATGGTCGGAGGCTCCCGATCGCAGGCGTTCCCGGACGTCAATGGTCACGCGTCGTATGCGAGAGGCAATGTCATTGGAGACCAGGTGATGGTCTATGCGCAGGCCCCGGTTTCTTTCCACGGCGCCGACGCGATGGCTCCACCATGTGTAGTGTCCGCCCTCGTCGGTCACCATGCGTAAAGCATCCGTGTAGCCGGCGTTGACCAGCGACTGGAGACGCTCGCGCTCGGGCGTGCTGCAGATGAGTTTTTCGTGCCGGGCTCGCGGATCGTAGACGTCACGGTCGTCTGGGGCCACGTTGAAGTCGCCGCTTACAATCGTGGGCGGCTCCTGTTCAACTATGTAGTCCCGAAGCCGGCCGAGCCAACGGAGCTTCTTGCTGAACTTTGGTGTCCCGACTTTCTCGCCGTACGGGACGTAGACGTTGACGATCCGGGTGCTTCCCACAAAGCAGGAGATCGAGCGGGCGTCCTGATCCTTCGGCCAAACCGGACGAACGGTCACCTCGGTGAGTGGCACGCGCGCTGCGATCGCCACACCGTTGTAGCTCCGCTGGCCGTCCATGGCGACGGAGTAACCCAGAGCCTTGAAAACGACCCACGGAAACCTGTCGTCCGTGCATTTGGTCTCCTGCAGGCAGAGGACGTCGGGCTGCTCGCGCTGAATCCAGTCGAGGACAGTGTCGAGCCGTCGGCGGATGGAGTTTACGTTCCAGGTCGTGATGCGCATCGATTCAAGAAAGCGGGGACAGGCCGCTCTGGCCGTGTGATTCCTCCGGGCTGGACCGGGCCGACGACGGCCAGAGTGCCCTGTCCCCTTTGGCGCGCCTACTCGGCCCCCTGGGTGTGTGTTTCTTTTCGGTGGAGCTTCAGGCCACGGGCCTTGTAGTTCGCCAGCGCGTTCGGATGGTCGAGCGTGCACGTATGGACCCAGACACGCGAGGGTCCCATGTCCCAGGCCCGACGGATCGCTTCGAACAGAAGAACCCCGCCCAGTCCGCGGCCGACGAAACGCGGTAACAGCCCGAAGAAGGCGATCTCTACGTTGCGTCCCTCCTGCCGTTCCAGTTCGAAATAGCCGGCGGGTGCCCCGTGGAGCCACGCCACCCAGGTCTGGAGATCGTCCCGATCGACCCAGTCGTCCCAGTCCTTGGGACTCCAGACGAGCCGGTCGATCCAGGACCACTGCTTGCCGACGGTCTCATAAAGAAAGCGGTTGAACTCCGGCGACGCGATTCGGACCTTGCGAGTCTCCAGTCCGTCGATCGTTACCTCGGACGGTCGCAGTTCGTCGGGCGACCGCATCTCCAGGTAGGTGGTCGTGACCTGGTTCTTCACTGCTCGGAGATTTCCACGATCGCCCCACCGATCACGTCATAGATCCGGTGCAGTTCTTCTGGAGGGATGACGTAAGGCGGGAGTATGTAGATCACGTTGCCGAGTGGCCGCAACAGGACGCCGTGCTCGATGAAGAAATTGTAGAGCCTGAGGCGCATATCCGACAGGTAGCCCGGGCCGTCGGTTTCGAGTTCGATTGCGGCAACAGTACCGATCATGCGGCTGTCACCGACGAGGGGGAGTTTAGCGAGCAACGGCAGACGCTCCCGGTGGATGCGCTCGATCGTTCGGATACGATCGAACACCGGCTCGGTCTCAAATATTTCGAGATTCGCTACTGCCGCCGCGCATCCCAGCGGATTGCCCGCGTAGGAATGACCGTGATACAGGGTCCGGGTTCGATCCGCCGCTCGGAAAGCTCGGTATACCTCGTCGGTTGTAAACGTCGCTGCGAAAGGCAGGAATCCCCCGGTCAGCCCCTTGGAGACACACATGATGTCGGCTGTGACCCCGGCACCCTCTGAAGCGAACATCGTTCCCGTTCTTCCGAAGCCCGTCAGAACTTCGTCGGCGATCAACAGGGCGCCGTTTCGGTGGCAGATCTCCGCAGCTCGCGTCAGAAACTCGCTTGGATGCATGATCATACCGCCGGCCGCTTGCAGGAGCGGCTCGACGATGAGGGCGGCGATCTCCCCGTCATGTTCCGCGAAGAGATCTTCCAGCCGTTCGAGGCACTCGATGTCGCAGTTGTCCCTGGTCTTACCGACAGGGCAACGGTAGCAGTATGCCGAATGCGTTCTGAGCACCGGGAAGCGGAGCCGATCGAACGCCTCCGTAAACGGGGAGTCCGCGCTGAGCGCCATCGCGCCGGCTGTGTCGCCGTGGTAGGCGTGGTCGAGCGCGATCACACGATTCCGTTCGGGTTCGCCCATGTTTTGCCAGTACTGAATCGCCATCTTCAGCGCAACCTCGACCGCCGTGGATCCGTTGTCGGAGAAGAACACGTGGGTCAGATGCCGGGGAGTCACCGCTCTCAGTTTCGAGGCCAGGCGTTCGGCCGGCTCGTGAGTAAAGCCGGCGAATACCACGTGTTCCAGCAACCGCGCCTGATTTGCGATGGCATCGGCGATCCGGGGATGCCCGTGGCCGTGCAGGTTGACCCACCAGGAGGAGATTCCATCGACGAGGCGGCGCCCGTCCTTCGTGTACAGGTATGCACCCTCGCCGCGCTCGATCATGACGGGTGGGGGATCAAGCGCTTCCTGGGTGAACGGATGCCAGATGTGAACGGGTCCGGTCATTTAAATCGATCCTTGTCGAAGTGTTTCTCGTAGACCGCGATCAGCGCGGGCCGGTGAATCTGGGGCAACACTGGAATCCATCCCACAACCGGCACGTTCCCATAATGTTCGATCGCCCGGCGGTTTTCGGTGTTCTCTTCGCCGATCATCACGACGCCGAGAAGGTCGAGTCCGGCGCCTCGGACGGCGTTTACCGTCAGCAACGTGTGGTTGATCGTTCCCAGAGACGATCGGGTCGCGATCACGACGACTGCGTCGAGGTGTCCCATCAGGTCCAGCATCAGATCGTGTTCGTTGATGGGAACCAGGGCGCCTCCCGCACCCTCCATGATCAGGCGTCGTCCGTTGCCCGGAGTCGGTTTGCGGATCGTGCCAAGGTCTATCGTGATCCCGGCCTCCCTTGCTGCCAGGTGCGGCGATACTGCCGGATCGAACACGAACGCCTCGGGAAAGATACAGTCTTCGGGTGGCTTTGCCCATCGCCGGACTGCCTCGCGGTCCGTTTCCGCCCGTCCGCCCAGCGCTCCGCTCTGGATCGGCTTCCAGTACGCGGCATCGAGCGCAGCAGTCAGCAGCGCCGAAAGGACAGTCTTCCCGACGCCCGTGTCGCTTCCCGTTATAAACAGGTCGCTCATGCGCGCCCCTTCCACTCGACGAGCGCATCGACGAGTCCGTTCACCATATCGGTCGAAGTTTCTGCGGTTATCGAGAGTCGGAGCCTGGACGTGCCTTCGGGAACGGTCGGAGGACGGATCGCGCGGACGGAATACCCGGCGGCGTTCAACTTCCGCGCCGCGGCGAGCGCATTCTCGTTCGAACCGAGCAGGACGGGTACGATTTGGGAGTCGCTCCGTCCTGTGTCGAAGCCGGCGCTCTTGAGACGAGCCCTGAGGAGTTCTGACGTTGCCGCCAGGCGTTGGCGCGCCGGATCCGCCGCGGCTGCGAGATGGAGAGCCTCGCCGACCTGTGCCGCTGCGTAGGGTGGCAGGGCGGTACTGAAGATGAACGTCCGCGCGAAGTTGATCAGATAATCCTTCAGGGTGGACGAACAGGCCACGAAGGCTCCCGCCGACGCCAGCGCCTTACCGCAGGTGTGGACGCTGGCCAGTACGGATTCGGGCCGATCGGCTCCTCCCGTGAGCCCGCGCCCCGCCTTGCCGAAAACGCCCGTGGCGTGTGCTTCGTCCACGATCAGATTGGCGCCGTAGCTTGCCGCCAGGGAATGAAGCGCTTCGATCGATACGCTGTCCCCATCCATGCTGAAGATGCTCTCGACGACGATGAAGCGCTCCCCGTCCCTCGCAGCGTCGCGTTCCAGCGCGTTCTCGAGGAAGTCCATGTCCAGGTGCGGAAAAATCACCTTACGGCATCGGGCGAGTCGGATTCCGTCGATTAGACTCGCATGGTTCGCGCTGTCGGAATAGACCGTGTCTCCTGCACGAACGACGGAAGTCAGTAGCCCGATGTTGGCGGCATATCCCGAACTGAAGAAGAGACAGGCCTCGGTCCCAACGAATCGCGCGAAGCAGTCCTCGAGCCGGTCCCAGGCAGGCGCGTGTCCCGACAGCAGGCGCGACCCGGTCGATGCAATCCGTTCGGACTTGTCGATTGATGACCGGAGTGCGCGGACAAGATCGGGATGATGGGCCAGGCCCAGGTAATCGTTGGAGCAGAACCCACGCGGATCGGTAGAGACGAGTTGCCGATGAAGGGATTCGGTGTGAAGCGCCTGGAGTTCGGATTCCAGACGGGCGTGGGTCGAACCGGGGCCGAGTTCAGCGTCGCGCGGCATTACTCAAGGGAACCAGATCCAGGTCCTCGAGAAGCCGCATGTCCTCGGAGCGGTCCGGGTTCGGAGTGGTCAGCAACTTGTCCCCGACAAAGATCGAGTTGGCTCCCGCGAGGAAACAAAGCGAAACGCATTCGCGCGAAAGCGCCCGGCGGCCCGCGCTGAGCCGGACGCGGGAGCTGGGCATCAGGATCCGGGCGGCAGCAATCGTCCGGACAAGCACGAACGGATCAATCGGTGAGTTCGGGGTCAGTGGTGTCCCATCGACCTGGACCAGCACGTTGATGGGTACACTCTCTGGATGAGGGTCCAGGCGCGCGAGTTCATGGAGCAGCCCGACCCGATCGTCGTCGGATTCGCCCATGCCGACGATGCCGCCGCAGCACACGGTGATCCCGGCCTTGCGTACGGCCGCGAGGGTCTCGAGGCGGTCATCGTAACTGCGGGTCGTGATGATCTTTTCGTAATACTCGGGGGATGTGTCCAGGTTGTGGTTGTATGCGTGAAGGCCGGCATCAGCGAGACGTTTCGCCTGCGATTCGGTCAGCATGCCGAGCGTGCAACACACTTCCAGCCCGATCGAGGCGACACCGCGGACCATGTCGAGTACTTTCTCGAACTCCGGGCCGTCGTTGACCTCGCGCCATGCGGCGCCCATGCAGAAGCGGTCGACGCCCTCGGCACGCGCCTGGCGTGCAGAAGCCAGCACGCGGTCAACGTCGAGCAGCGACTCCGCCTCGACGTCGGTTTCATAATGTGCGCTCTGCGGGCAATATGCGCAGTCTTCGGGACACCCTCCGGTCTTGATGGAGATGAGCTGGCAGAGCTGCACTTCGCGCGGGTTGTGGTGCGTGCGGTGAACCTGCTGGGCGGTACCTACCAGGTCGAGGAACGGCTGCGAGTAGATGGCGCCGACCTCCTCACGGGTCCGGTCGTGTCGCACATCGGCCTCGGCTTTCTTGTCGATTGTTGAACTCATGGCTTGCCTGGTGTGTCGATGCCAGGAAGTAGCGAATTATAACCGATTAGCTGATTTACCGTTTGATCTTGCCTCTGCGATTCGTGTAGTTGTTGTTGGTGGATAGCGTCCAACTTTTTCCGTTCGCCGAGTGCTGGTGGGTTTACGTGACGTTCGTTGGCGGAGTCGCGACCCTGCTCGCAATCGACCTGGGCGTGTTTCACCGCGAGGCCCATGTGGTCGGCTTCAAGGAGGCGGGGCTGTGGGTCACCGTATGGGTGTCTCTGGCGCTCCTGTTCAACTTCGGCCTCTACCGTTTCAGCCTCTGGAAGTTTTCCCTCGATCCTCGGTTGCAGGCAATACCCGACTTCGATGCCGCAGCTGCCGCCTGGCAGGTTGCCCTCGAATTCCTGACGGGTTACGTCGTGGAAGAATCGCTGTCGGTCGACAACATCTTTGTCTTCGTGTTGGTGTTCCGTTATTTCGGCATCCCGAGCCGCTTCCAGCATCGGGTCCTGTTCTATGGCATCCTGGGCGCGTTCATTTTCCGGACGCTCTTCATCACCGCCGGATCGGTGCTGATGCAGTATCAGTTCGTCGTCCTGATCTTCGGGGCCTTTCTGATCGTCACCGGTTTTCGGCTCATGTTCACGGGCGATGAGAAGGTCGAGCCCGAAAAGAACGCGCTGATCCGGCTGTTCCGGCGTTTTGTTCCAGTGACGGCCCAGCTGGAGGGTCAGAGGTTTGTCGTCCGGAGAGACGGCGTAATTTACGGAACCCCGCTGGTCGTCTCCCTCTTGTTCCTGGAGGCGACGGATATCGTTTTCGCGGTCGATTCCGTCCCGGCAGTATTCGCGATCACGACCGAACCGCTGATCGTCTTCACTTCAAACCTGTCGGCGATCCTCGGGCTGCGCTCCATCTACTTCCTGCTTGCCGGTGCGATGGACAAGTTCTATCTGTTGAAGTACGGACTGGCCGTGGTGCTGATGTTCGTGGGTCTGAAGATGGTGTGGCTGAACCAGCTCTACGACGGACACTTCCCGATCGGGATCTCGCTCGGCGTCATTCTGGCCCTCCTGGCCGCCTCGATCGCGGCGTCGTTGATCTGGCCGAAAGCGCAGTCTGTGGAAGGATAGGTGTAGGGGCGGGACCTCGGCCCGCCCGTCGTCATCAGTCTTCAGTACCTCCACCACGGATGAGTCGTCGTTTCGGGCGCCTTCCACATCATGTACTGGCCGATCTCCTTTACCCGGTCCCATGAGGTTCCCGGCCCGCTCCAGCAGTGGCCCTCGCCCTCTCCATAGAGGAAGAAACCTTCGTAATGGGGGTCGCTGGTCGTCTTCATCCATTCCTCGAGCATTTTCGTCGAGTTGTTCAGGTAGAAATTGTCCATCGTTCCCGTGTAAACGTGGATCTTATCGATCAGCTTGTGCCCGATCTCGGACCAGTTTCGTTCGAGGTAGTACATCAGGTCGTAATTGTCCTTCCAGTACTGGGGTACGGTTGGATCGATTTCACCGGTCAACTTGTCGAAGAGCGGTTTGAAGTAGCCGTCGTCGCCGATCGGACCGTAGACAGCCGACCAGATGTCGAGCTGTTGTCCCGATCGCCCCTTCGTGCCATTCACGAGCTCGAAGTGGTTGCGCTGCTCAGACGTGAGGCGAATCTCGCCGTCAGTTTCCCGCGTGTTCGCCGTCGGCACGCGTCGCCATTCATGCTGCTTGTAGAAGGCGTTCTCGTCTTCATAGATGTTGATGCCCTCCACGTTATGAAACGTCACCGGGTCGGGGCAGTACGCCCAAGTGCCACCGAAGAAGTCAGGGTGGAAGATCTGGAGTGCAAGCGCTTCCCAGCCTCCCGTGGACCCACCCGTCAGTGCGCGGGCCCAGGGCTCGTCGATGACCCGGAATCGCTCTTCGATTTCCGGGATGAGTTCCTCAAGGATCGCATCGCCATAAGGCCCGACGTTTACCGAGTTCACTGCATAGGAGTCGTCAAAATAAGGGAATTATATACGGTTTTAGCCAAACCGTCGGCATGGTTTAGTCGGCGTCTTCCTTTGTTTCTAACTTCTTGAGGTAGTTCCAGTCGCGCTTAGGTAGGCCATTCATGCAGGCTAGCGCGATGTTCTGTGGCGTGTCAGGGATTGGGGCTGGCATTGTGCGCTTCGGCGGTCTTCCTCGCCTCTTTTTGTTCTTATGATCTGTCATGCCGCGTATTCTTCGAAACTTAGAAGGAAGGTATGTTGTGATTGTTGTTGCGCTGGGTTTGTCCTAAAAACCGATCAATTCAGAAATCCTTTTTTTCTTGCGCTCATCCATGGTGATTGAATTGTTCATGGCAGACTTCAGAGCTTCTCCAAAGCCGCGTGGAAGTATGCCGAGATCCTCAAATATTCGATCACGGTGGCAGGATCGGATATGTTCATGTGAGATCGGGAACTGATTGTCAGGCTGAATAGCCGTGTCTTTGATAAAATATTCCGTTTCTCCTGCTTCGTAGTATACGCAACCCGCCCTCATTTCTTTATTGTTGAGGTACACATCAACTTTACTCGTCGCTTTGATGCAAACCGCAGTGCCTTCTACGTGGCCTAGAACTACAAACAACTTCATACGACTACCACCTCTAAAAAAATAAGGTAGTCTTATGACTGAGTATCGTGCGCTGGATACGGGATCGAATGCAGTCACAGCACGCCGAAGGCTCGACGTAACTCATTGTTCTCTAGCATCTCTTCGTGCGCGCCATCGATTGCGCCTGGGTCTTCACGGAAAAAATCTTCATAGCGCATCCAGTGTTCGCCTTTATGCGATGTCTTCTTATACGCGTATACTGAATGAGTGATGCTCTTGAGTTGGTTGAAGCCCATATCTCCGAACTCATTGACTACTTCATCGAGAGACATCAGGTCCGATTTTGAGAGATCGCCAAACTCCAAAGCCTTGGTTGTAGAAAACCTCGGATATTGAAACTGTCGGTCAACATCCAATCTTGACGCCATGCGCCTGACATTCTCGTCATCTTGCTGTACATCCTTTGCCAGGGCCCTCAGGAGATCCAGCGCCATCGATGGAATTGGACCATATGCGAGCGCACAATAGTGATCTCCCGTGATCGGTCTTCCGTATCTCACGAGATGGTGTTTATCGGATAGAAAAAGTAGCTTACAAATCTTGTAGGCAGTGAGGTCTGGCAGGTCTCTGGAGGCGATGTAATGAACGGCAGCTAAAAACTTACCGAAGTCAAAATCGAACCTCACCAGCCGAGGCGGATGTGGTTTTGCTTTCGGCATACGTAATGGTAAATTACCATGATCGAGACATCTGAGCAATTAAATCCCGATAACGTAGCCGCCTCCCATCCATGCGACGAACCATCGCGCTAATCTGGTCAACGGTGTTGCGACTCCGCTGGTTGTGCCGACCGGAGAACTCGTTGACGTAGCGGTTCAGGTGCTTCGCGCTCATGCTGTGGTAAGTTCCGTAGTAACCCCTCTTAAGGATAGACCAGAAGCTCTCGATACCGTTGGTGTGGGCTTGGCCTCGAACATACTCCCGAACGCTATGCTTGACCGACTCATGCTCGAAGTCTAGCCACAGGGAATCGTAGCCGCCGTGATCATCTGTGTAGACAGTCGCGCCTTTCTGTGTCCGGCCCTGGATGAAACCCTCTAGCGATCGCCGGTCCACACTTTCTACGACGGTCGCACTGACGGAATTCGTTTCCCGATCCTTTGCGCCGACAACTGCGATTTTGCCCACTGAACCACGCCCAGCATTCAATTTCTTTGAGTTGTGCTTGTTCTTCTCTTTCCCGCCGATATAGGTTTCATCGACTTCAACTGGACCTGAGAAGAGCGGATGATCGCCCCAAGTTTCCCGGATGCGGTGCGCCAGATGCCAAGCCGATTTCTGCCCAAGTGATTCCATGCTCGAAGTGCCCTTGATCCCTGATGGAGCTTCATGCTCGAAGTGCCCTTGATCCCTGTAGCCAGCAAGTAGAACGCAATAGCCCACGTTTTCAGTCCGAGGTTGGAGCTGTGCATCAAAGTTCCAGTCTTAACCGAGAAGGACTTCCGGCAATCACGGCAGCGGTATGGCTGAGGCTTGCGGCAGTTCGCAATGTTCGCTGACCCGCAGTTAGGGCAGGCGACGCCATTCGGGAGTCAAGCCCATTCTTAGTTGAAACTCTCCACGGCTCACGATTGGTCACGCAACCTTCTTCTTCGATCTCGTCGACGTCTTCGCCTCAATCTTCAGCTCCCGCCTGAGGGCTTCGCGGAGCTTTGGAAGATGACGGTAGCCGATCACCTTCCTCAAGCGTGGTTCGATGTCGATGAGCGCCGTCGCCAACCAGCGCTGCCGCTGGCTCGAGTTCTTCCAATGATCGACCTTCGCGCACCTTTCCTCGACGAGGGCATTGACCGATTCCAAGCAATTCGTCGTCTTGAACGAACGGCCCAGGACCCCGTACACGCCGAGTCGATGCAACGTGAGGGTCTCCTCCAAGCCTTCCTCAAGGCTCGCAGCGGCCGATTGGTTTCGCTCCTCGAGCTCTCCATGGAGCTGTTCGAGGGCCGCCCGGGCTTCGTTGTACTCCGGGCGCTGGTACGCACGCTGAAGCCGCTTGCGCCACGCGGCTTGCTCGGTCTTCGACAGGTAGCTCACCACGTTCTCGCGTTTGTGCCATTGGCAGCGTTGGACCAGGGCTCGATTACCGAATGCCCGCTTGACTGCCGCGCGCAGACCTTTGCCGCCGTCGACGATCACCAGCACGCCTTCAGAGATGTCCAGGCCTCGCTCCATCAATGAACGGAGAAACGGAGTCAGTACCTGCTCGTTCTCCGTACTCGTCTCCACGAAGCCTAAGAAGCGTTTGTCGCCCGTAATTGTGATGCCCAGGGCCACAACCATCGTGGCGTCGGCAAACATTTTCCCGTCCAGGAAGATCGCCACCACGTCCTCGGCCGACAGATCCCGCTCCTGCATCTGCCGAAGTTTCGCGGCACTCGCCTGGACGAATCCTCGAGACACCGTCGAGCTCGACAATCCGATGGCTCCTGGAATCGCTTCCGCGGCCGACTCGTAGTTCCGGCAGGAGATCCCATAAAGCACACGTCTGAGAAGCAGTTCGTTCACCGCGCCATCCGGACTGAGTTCCTCGTAGCTCCGAAGCGGAATCTCCCCGCCCGCCACGCTGCGAACTCGAGGCACCCGAACCGGTACCCGCTGGCCCCCGAGCCCCACGGTCCCCGGATTGCTCCCGTGTCGCCGGCCCCTCAACGTCGCCTCCTTTCGCGCGTATCGCTCACCCGCCAACGCCTTCACTTCCTCGTCGAGCAACTCCTCTACGTGCATCAACCCCAGTGGGATCAACGCCCGGATCATCTCCACCTTCGAGTCCAATTCCAGTCCCGAGTACTCCTCCCGGCTCATGACCTCGACCTCACCCAGTACTCGCCTCTTCTTGCGTTTTTTCACCGAACGTAACAGACTCCTCATCTCGGCTCCTTTCTCTTACAGGCTTGATGTTGTTTCTTCCAATACCATCAAACCATAGGGTTTGGAGCCGTTTCAATTTCCAACTAAGATTGACACACTTTCCCATTCGGCCAACGGGTTTCAATGAACCATCGTTCGGCGGTTTCGTCGTCGGGAAACATCTTGAATAGCTTGGTGAGTGAGAGTCCTTCGCGGTAGCTTTTCCCTGGTGCTTTCTTGGGCATCAAATACTCCATCTATATATGGAGGTATTTTAGCCAATCAGTGCGATGGTGTCAATGAGTTTTGGCTAAAACCGTATATAATTCCCCAAAAAAAGTCTCCACGCTATTGGGGATTCCTCTGAAGAACCCGGACCAGGAAGAGAACAACTGATGGAAGCGGCCGAAAAGTTCTCCACCGAATTGGGGACGGCGCCGGCGTGCCGGGCCTTCGGGGTTTCCCGCGCGTCGCTCTATCGGCGTCGGCAGCGGGCCGCCGCGCCCGCAGCCGAGCGGGCACGCCCACGATCACATCGGGCATTGAGCGGAGCCGATCGACAGGAAGTCCTCGACCTGCTGCATAGCGGGCGCTTCGTGGATCAGGTGCCCGCCCAAGTGTGTGCGGCCTTGCTGGATGCAGACCGCTATTTGTGCTCGGTACGCACGATGTACCGGATTCTGGATGCGAACCAAGAAGTGCGCGAACGGCGGAACCAACGGCGTCATCCCGTCTACCAGAAGCCGGAACTGTTGGCGACAGGCCCGAATGAAGTGTGGACCTGGGACATCACGAAGCTGAAGGGACCACGGAAGTGGACCTACTTGTACGTGATTCTCGATATCTTCAGCCGCCAGGCGGTGGGCTGGATGGTGGCCGATTGCGAATCTTCCGGCCTGGCCAAGAAACTGATTCGTGAAAGCTGTGACAAGCATCGGATCGAGCAGGATCAGCTGACTCTGCACGCCGATCGCGGCTCGTCGATGAAGTCGAAAGCGGTGGCGCTGCTGCTATCGGATCTGGGTGTGACCCAATCCCACTCTCGGCCCTATGTGTCCGACGACAACCCGTTCTCGGAAGCCCAGTTCAAAACCCTGAAATACCGCCCTGACTTCCCGGAACGATTCGGTTCGATCCAGGACGCCAAGGCGTTCTGCCGGGACTTCTTCCACTGGTACAACAACGTCCACTACCATTCCGGTCTGAACTGGCTAACCCCAGCGATGGTCCATTACGGTCAGACCGGTCCGGTTCTGGAACGACGCCAGCATGCTCTGGATCGCGCTCGTCGGCAACATCCAGAACGTTTCGTCAATGTACCGAGAAAGATCGCTGGGCCGCCGGACAAGGTGTGGATCAACCCGCCCGCAGAGTCGCCTACGGTAGCTTAAATTCCGAATGCAGGTGTCTCACACTTGTTGACACGTTCCGCTACACAGATGATCACGGCGGCTACGATTCCCTGTGGCTAGACTTCGAGCATGAGTCGGTCAAGCATAGCGTTCGGGAGTATGTTCGAGGCCAAGCCCACACCAACGGTATCGAGAGCTTCTGGTCTATCCTTAAGAGGGGTTACTACGGAACTTACCACAGCATGAGCGCGAAGCACCTGAACCGCTACGTCAACGAGTTCTCCGGTCGGCACAACCAGCGGAGTCGCAACACCGTTGACCAGATTAGCGCGATGGTTCGTCGCATGGATGGGAGGCGGCTACGTTATCGGGATTTAATTGCTCAGATGTCTCGATCATGGTAATTTACCATTACGTATGCCGAAAGCAAAACCACATCCGCCTCGGCTGGTGAGGTTCGATTTTGACTTCGGTAAGTTTTTAGCTGCCGTTCATTACATCGCCTCCAGAGACCTGCCAGACCTCACTGCCTACAAGATTTGTAAGCTACTTTTTCTATCCGATAAACACCATCTCGTGAGATACGGAAGACCGATCACGGGAGATCACTATTGTGCGCTCGCATATGGTCCAATTCCATCGATGGCGCTGGATCTCCTGAGGGCCCTGGCAAAGGATGTACAGCAAGACGACGAGAATGTCAGGCGCATGGCGTCAAGATTGGATGTTGACCGACAGTTTCAATATCCGAGGTTTTCTACAACCAAGGCTTTGGAGTTTGGCGATCTCTCAAAATCGGACCTGATGTCTCTCGATGAAGTAGTCAATGAGTTCGGAGATATGGGCTTCAACCAACTCAAGAGCATCACTCATTCAGTATACGCGTATAAGAAGACATCGCATAAAGGCGAACACTGGATGCGCTATGAAGATTTTTTCCGTGAAGACCCAGGCGCAATCGATGGCGCGCACGAAGAGATGCTAGAGAACAATGAGTTACGTCGAGCCTTCGGCGTGCTGTGACTGCATTCGATCCCGTATCCAGCGCACGATACTCAGTCATAAGACTACCTTATTTTTTTAGAGGTGGTAGTCGTATGAAGTTGTTTGTAGTTCTAGGCCACGTAGAAGGCACTGCGGTTTGCATCAAAGCGACGAGTAAAGTTGATGTGTACCTCAACAATAAAGAAATGAGGGCGGGTTGCGTATACTACGAAGCAGGAGAAACGGGATATTTTATCAAAGACACGGCTATTCAGCCTGACAATCAGTTCCCGATCTCACATGAACATATCCGATCCTGCCACCGTGATCGAATATTTGAGGATCTCGGCATACTTCCACGCGGCTTTGGAGAAGCTCTGAAGTCTGCCATGAACAATTCAATCACCATGGATGAGCGCAAGAAAAAAAGGATTTCTGAATTGATCGGTTTTTAGGACAAACCCAGCGCAACAACAATCACAACATACCTTCCTTCTAAGTTTCGAAGAATACGCGGCATGACAGATCATAAGAACAAAAAGAGGCGAGGAAGACCGCCGAAGCGCACAATGCCAGCCCCAATCCCTGACACGCCACAGAACATCGCGCTAGCCTGCATGAATGGCCTACCTAAGCGCGACTGGAACTACCTCAAGAAGTTAGAAACAAAGGAAGACGCCGACTAAACCATGCCGACGGTTTGGCTAAAACCGTATATAATTCCCATTTAATCCGTGTAATCCGTGGCTATGTTCGAAGCGGTCAATGGCCGGCGAATCCGCCCATTCGGCCGCCCATTCGGCCACCAAACGGGTTGAACTGCCGCGTGTTGCCCGTGTCCTCTTCCAGCACTGAAGAATCGCCGATCAGGAGCACTTCTCCGACGGCCAGGTCTCCCGACAGGACCTCGCTGCGCGTGACGTCGGTGATCCCCAACATCAGCATTCGCGGTTCGGGGACACCCTGCGAGTTGAGAACCCAGACCACTCCCGGCCTGGGAGTGGTTTCCGGCGGAGTTGCAAACTGGAGCTTGTCGCCCGGATCCCAGAGTTGCCCCGGCGCGTTGCCGCCAGCACCGCCCCCCTGGATCCGCGCGGTTTCCATTCCCCAGCGAGTCGGAAAGCCTTCGGCACCGAAGCCGCCCTGTTCGCGTCTTCCACGTCCACCGGGCGCCCGGAATCTCTCGCGGCCCTCGGAAGCCTGTCGCGATTCAGAGGCCGGAGATGAGGCGGCGCCACGACCGCCCATTCCACCCATTCCGCGGGTCATTAGCTGTCCCATCTCGTGCTCGGCGTCGGCTGGCGTGTAGCGCAGGGCGCTGTTCGGCACCGTCAGAACGTCGTCCCGTCGCGCCGTCGTCACAGTGATGTTCGCCGTCATGCCCGGTTTCAGCTTCAGGTCCTGATTGTTCACGGCCACGATCACGCTGTAGGTGACGACGTTCTGCGAGGTCCGCGGATTCAGCCGGATCTCCTCGATCCGGCCACGGAACTGCTCGCCCGGGTACGCATCGACGGTGAAATTGACGTCGTTGGTCTGCGCCAGCCTGCCGATATCCGCCTCGTCTACGCTCGTGTTCACGCGCATCTGGGCAAGATCGTTCGCAATGTTAAACAGCGTCGGAGCAGACGTGCTCGCCGACACTGTCTGGCCGACATCGACTTCACGGGAGATCACGACACCGTCGACGGGCGAATAGATGCTCGTGTACTCAAGATTCAACTCCGCCCGATCGACATCGGCCTCGGCCTGCACGACCGAAGCGTTGGCCTGCTCGATGCCGGCCTCCCTGGATATGATCTGAGCCTCGCCCTGGGTGACGGAGGCCTCCGACTGGGCAAGCCGCGCCCGCCCGGCTTCGGCCGTCGCGCGCGCATTTTCGAACTCGGTGTCCGAGATCAGTTCGGCTTCCTGCAATTCCTGGGACCGCCGGAACTGAATCTGCGCCTTGTCGGCGTCGACCCGGGCGGATTCCAGGCTCGCGCGGACGGACACCAGGCTCGCGTGGGCGTTGACCAGGTCCGCCTCCGCGGTACGGATGCGGGATCGGGCAGAGACCAGGCTGGCTCTCGAGTTTTGCAGCGCGGCCTCAAAGGTCCGCGCATCGAGCACGGCGAGAAGTTGGCCGGCCCTCACGATGGAGTTGAAGTCGGCATAAAGCGCCTGGACCTGGCCGGTCACTTGGGAACCCACCTGGACGGTCAGCACCGCCTCAACGCTACCAGTCGCCGCGACAGCGTTTTCGATGGTTCCCCGGGTCACATCCGACGTGAAGAACTCGATCTGGTCGCTGTCACCGCCGACCAGAGTAAACGAGGCAAGCGCGATGACCACGCCGACTCCGACAATTGCCACCAAGACTTTCTTCATGATCTCCTCAACCCTCGCTCTTCCGATTTCGATACCAACAGCTCCCTTCGCGCTTGCTAACTCTCGTAGTAGAACCGTCTTACTGTCTAATACCGATTACGAAGGAAGTACCGGGAAGGTTACTGGAAACGGAAACTCGGGTCCACGGAAAAGCGGACTGCGGAGAGTCATCCAGGGGCAGCCGGTCGAGTGAAAACTGCAAATTGATCATTTCAAATCGACCACTGGCCATCGACCATCGATCGTTTTCATTTGCTGGAACCACCACCCGGACGGGCCCGGAGAGACTATCCATGGCTGATACCCGGGTCGTCCGCGGCCTGTTCACTCGTGACGCAGAGCAGTCAATGGATCGCCCGCGACGGCGCGTTGCGCCGGCACGTAGATGGCAACTCCCGCGACGAGCGCGAGAAGCCCCGCAACACCCGCGAGAGTGACGGGGTCCAGGGCGGATACACCGTAGAGTAAAGTGGCCAGGCCGGACATCGCGGCCACACCCAGAACCAAACCCAGGACCAGCCCCACCGCAACGATCGTCATCACTTCGCGAACGATCATCCAGACGACGGCGGCGCTCCTCGCCCCGAGCGCCATCCGAATCCCGACTTCCTTCGATCGCTCGGCGACTCCGAACGAGACCACCGCATACAACCCCAGGCCGGCCAGCCCCAGTGCGAGGAGACTGAAAGCAGAGAGCAACGCGGCGCTTATTCGTGAAAGCACCAGGGACTCACCGATGTGTTCAGACATCGTCCGTGTTCGCAGGATCGGCACGGCGCTGTCGAGGCTGCCCAAGGCACTCTTGAGACCGGCAACGACCGGCGCAACGTTGCCTTCCGAACTGGCGAAGAAAGAAACGCTCGCCGAAGGCGACTGATCGAACGGTTTGTAGAAGATCGACCGTGTCGGTTCGACGACTTCACGCACCTTCGTGTCTCCGGCGACGCCAACGACCTCCATCCACGAATCCTCGGCCGATTGGTGGCGGATGCGCCGTCCGATGACATCGGTCGATCCCCAGTACCGTTCGGCAAACGTTTCGTTGACGATTATGACCGGCGGACCACCTTCGCGATCTTCCGCTGTAAACGCCCGTCCTCGGACGATGGGAATCCCGAGGGTATCGAAGTATTCGGGACCGACGAATGCAAACGGTAATTCGAGGGCCCCGGTTCCTCCGGGCGAAACATACCCTTCGATGATCATTGTGCTTGAGCCGCGGCCCCCGATGGGCGGCGCCGACGCCATGGCCGCGTTTCGCACTCCCGGTGTCGAACGAATGCGGTCGAGCAGGTCCCGATAAAGCGACTGGCTCTCCTCAAACCCGTACCCGGCCTGGGTCGCGTTGATCTCCATGAACGCTACATCGTCGACCGAAAAGCCGGGAGCGACTCGCTCTGCATTCGTCAGACTTCGGATGAACAGTCCGGCACCGACGAGAAAGAGCACGGAAACCGCCACCTGGAAGACCACCAAAGCGTTCTTCAAGCCGAACCATCGCCTTCCCAGCGAAAGGGTCTCTCCTTCATCCCTCAGCGCCGACATCACATCGGCGCTGGAAGCCCGAAGGGCGGGCGCCAGGCCAAATGCGATTCCGGTCCCCAACGACAGGACGACAGTAAACGCCAGCACGCGACCGTCGAGGCCGATGTCAAGAACCACCGGCACGCCCCCCGGCAGTTGGTAGGTCATGACGAGATCGAGGGCCCAGCCCGCGACGAGATATCCCAGGACGCCACCGGCTGCAGACAGAAGAACGCTTTCGCTGAGGAACTGCCTGGTGAGTTGCGTTCGGTTCGCTCCGATCGCAAGACGTATCGACATGTCGCGCGCGCGGCTTGCGCCGCGGACCAACAGAAGGATCGCCAGGTTGCTGCAGGCGATGACAAGGACGAGGCCCACGATCGCCATCAAGCCGGCAGCCGCCGGGACCAGGCTGGCATCCACGGCAGGATGGACTCGGACGTCTGCCGAGGAATAGACCGTGATGTCCCGCCCGGCGTTCAGGTTGGGAAACTCTTCAGCCAGGCGGGTCGCGAGCGCCGTCATCGCGGTCTGGGCCTCGGCTGGGGTGACGCCCGGCTGTAGGCGAGCGCGCACCTGGAACCAGTGATCCTGCCTGCGTTCGAAGGTCCCGGCCGAGGACGCGCCTTCGACGGGCAGCATCGAGGAGATCGACAGCCAGAAGTCGACGGCCTCGCCGCTGATCATCCCGTTGTAGTCTCGAGGGCCGATACCAACGATTGTGACGGGCGCACCGTTGACCCGAACGGTCCGACCGATGATGTTCAGGTCCTGGCCAAAACGCGTCACCCAGGCACGGTGTCCGACCACGGCAAAAGCGCCGGCCCCGATCTCATCTTCGGCGGGATCGAACCAGCGGCCGGCCGATGGAACGAGGCCGAGCATCGGCAGGTAGGACGCAGTCGCGTATTCGACCAACGCCGGCCGCAATCCGTCATCGCCCTGCAGGCTCACAGGGAAATCGAACGTTGCGGCGACCCAGGAGAACAAGTCGCTCTGGGCGGCGATGTCACGATACGCGGGATATGAGGTCGAAGTCGGATCGCCTTCGTCCGAGTCCTGATAGATCTCGACCAGTTCCTCGGGATTCTCGAACGGTTGTGGTCGGAAGAGCGCAGCGTTGACGGCGCTGAAGATGGCCGTGTTCGCTCCGATGCCGAGCGCGATGATCATGACAGCGGTGACTGTGAAGATCGGGGTCTTCCTGAGCGCCCGCAGCGCGTATCTCAGATCCTGAACGATCATTTCGATCTCTCCTCGGTCGGAACGGTGTTCGGGTCCGACGGCAAAGCTTCGGCGATTCGCGACCGCGTCGCCCGAGTAGGCCAGACTCAGCGACCAGGCCTGGCGCCAGTACCAAACCCACGCGGCGTACCGGCTTCGGGACGGCGCAATCTCGGCCCGAAACTCTTCGTCCAGGTCACCAAGGACTCCCTCGCGCGCGGTCAACGGCACCGACAGGCGCACGAGAAGCGCGGCAAGCAAGGGCGGTTGGGCCTGGCCTCGCCGGTTCAACTACTCTCCCCTCATCGCCACGAGCGGGGCCACCCGGGTTGCGCGCCTCGCGGGCACGAAACTGGCGAGCACCGCGACGCCCAGGACCACCGACGCGACGACGACAAAAGTCGGAACATCGGTCGTGCCCACTCCGAACAACAGGTCCATCAGCAGGCCGGCCGCCACCAACGCCGCGACGGATCCAAGTGCGACGCCGACCGCCGTCAGCCGCAGAGCCTGCCCGACGACGAGCCGGAGAATCTCTCCCGACGAAGCGCCCAGCGCCATTCGCAGTCCGATTTCGTGTGTCCGGCAACTCACCGAATACGCCATCAGACCGTAGAGTCCGATGGCAGCCAACAGAAGCGCAGTCGCCGCGAAAACTCCGGTCAATGTCGCGCGAAACCTCGGAGATGACAGTTCGGTGGCAATAACATTCCCCAGAGTGGCCATCGACGCGACCGGTATCGCATCGTCCATCCCCCACAGAACATCACGCACCGGACCCGCAAGTGACAAAGGATCTACCGACGAGCGGATCAGTAACGCCTGGGTCGGCCATGCCCGCTGGGAGTGCGGAAGGTACATCTGGGCGTCGGCTGGTCTGTCGAGGTCGAAATGACGAACGTCTCCAACTACGCCGACGACCTCGCGGTCGTTCTTCTCACCGGAGACGAAGACCAGGTCATGAGTCAGCCGCTGGCCGATGGGATTCTCGCCGGGCCAGTACCGGTCGGCCATCGTTTGATTGGTAACGACTACAGGCAGACTGTCGATCGTGTCGCGCGCATCAAAAGCTCTGCCATCGCGAACCGGCACACGCATCGTTTCGAAGAAGTCCGGGCTGACGATGTGCATGCGCGCGACCGGTCGTTCGCTCAGCGGCAACGGTCGGCCGTCGATCTGGAACGTCGATTCGTCGACGAAGAACTCGGCTCGGGCTTCGAGCGGTACGCCCATCGACAACGCGGCCCCATCTACCCCGGGCAGCGCCGCCACTCTCTTCCTGAAGTCTTCAAAGAAATCGCCGCTGATCGTCGGCTCCCAGTAGCCGCGTGGCAGTTCGATCCGTGCGACCAGCACGCTGGCGGCTTCGAAGCCGGGATCCACGCTTCGAAGTTGCCGGAAAGTCTCGATCAGAAGCGCGGAACTGACCAGCAGCACCATAGCCAGGGCCATCTGGGCAACGACCAGGCCTTTGCGAAGCTTGCCGCTAGGAGCCTGTCGGGAATAAGAAGTCTGCAACCAAGAATCAACAACTTACAGACCGGGGATGGCTCGTAAGTTGTTGATTCTTGCTTCGAGGGAGCCAATTCCCGACAGGCTCCTAGCCGACGTGGTCAGACGGTTCGCCGTCTGTCGCAAAGCGCCCGCCAGATCGGGTGTGGCAGCGTAGAGGGCCGGGAACAGCCCGAAGAGGACTCCTGTCAGTGCGGTCACGCCAAAAGCGTAGAAGACGACGGTCGCATCCACCCGAACGGCCTCAGACATTGGGAGCGAAGCCGGGGCGAGCACCGTCATAATCGGGATCACAAGGTAAGCTCCGACACAGCCAAGGATTCCGCCAACCAGGGCGAGGATTGAACTCTCGACGAGCAACTGTCCGACGACGCGACGCGCGTTGGCTCCCATTGCGACCCGGATTGCGATCTCTCTCCGTCGGTCGGCTCCCCTGGCCAGGATCATGCCCGCAACGTTGACGCTGGCGATGAGCAGGAGGCAGGACACGGCACCCAGCAGAAGCAGCAGTCCGGGGCGCAGGGAACCCACTGTATGCTCATGGAGCCCGAGGACTCGCACCGTGTAGCCGTCGTTCGACTCGGGATATTCGCCTTTCAGCCGGGCGGCGACAGTCCCCAAATCAGCGCGGACTTCATCGATCGACACGCCGGAACCGAGACGTCCCACGACTCCCAGGATGCGAAAGGAACGATAGTCCGCAGCTTCGAAGGTGGGGTTCGATGGATCGGTCGGCGAGTAGCGGCCGGGAATCCAGACTTCCGTACCCTCGAGTGGGAACTCGAACCCCGGCACCAGGACGCCGACGATGGTCCGAGGAACCTCGTTCAGGGTGATCGACCTTCCGATCACCGATCGGTCAGCACCGAAGCGGCGCCGCCACAGGCCGTCGGAGATCAAAGCAACGGGCTCGCCTCCGGGCGAGTCCTCGTCTTCAGTAAACAGGCGTCCCAACTGAGAACGAACGGCGAACACATCGAACAGCGTCCACGTGACGACGGCTCCGAGCAGTCGCTCGGGTTCCCCGTTTCCGGTCAGGTTCAGCTCGGGACTCCAATAGGCAGCCAGCTCTTCGAACGAATCGCTCTGGTCGCGCCAGTCGAAGTAATCCGGCGGCGAGGAGTCCATCGAATCCACTCCACGGACGGGGTTTGCCGTCCGCACAGCAACCAGGCGCTCCGGATCTTCATACGGCAGCGGCCGGAGGATCACGGCGTTGACCAGGGAGAACATCCCCGCGTTCGCACCGATCCCGATCGCGAGCGTCAGGACGGCCACGAGGCTGAAGCCTCTCGCATTCCAGAGCGAACGCGTCGCGTACTTGATGTCTGCGCGCAGATGATTCATCGCTTTCTCCCGAGGTTTGGGAACCAGCAAGTGTCGGATGGAAACCGACATCCCGTCTCGGCTCTTCTCCGGACCGGCGCGGGCGCGGGCGCGGGCGCCGGTCCTTCGGCCAGTCGCCCCGGAGGTACACCGAAGCGAAGGAAACACACTGGCGCCAGTACCACAGCCGGGCCGACCAGCGTCCCCTCCAGGGGGCGACGTCGGTCCGAAACTCCTCCTCGATGTCGCCGAGCACCGATTCATACCGGTTTCCGGGCAAACACATCCGAAGAATCCACCGCGCTCCTTTCAGCCAGACCATTCGGTTCAGACGTCGGGCAGGAGTTCCAGACCTTCGCGCATCTCGGCCAGGTCCTCCAGCGACCTTCCCAGCGCCCGAAGCCCTGTCGGCTCCACCACGAAGAAACGTTTCGCCCGGCCTCCGCGCACCGAAGTCGGTTCGCCCATGTGCGAGCTGACGAATCCCTTTCGCTCGAGCCGCTCCAAAGTGATATAGACCGACCCACGAGACACTTCCCGCTTCGTCCGCCGCTCGATCTCCTTCTTGATGGTCACACCGTAGGCGGAATCTCCCGCCTGCAGGGTTGCCAGCAAAACGACCATTTCGAACTCCCGCAGGCTCCTTGAACCGGACTTGTCAACCATATTGTCAATAACGTAAGCCTAATTAGGGGAGCGTGTCAAGCCGGCTCGTGCTGTTAGAGTAAACGACACTCATCCCGATTGATTACGAGTAAGGAGTTCCGACAGATGAAACACATGGGTGCACTGCTGATCATTCTGCTCGCCGCCGGAACCGCGTGGTCCGCACCACAGCGAACTCACGAGCTTCCGCTCGCACCGGGAAACGTCCACTGGGGCTACTACAGCGGAAGCCTGGAACCCGTTCTGACGATCGAATCGGGTGATACGGTCCACGTCGAGACGCTGCTGGCACGCGGGCTCGAGCGGCTCTACCTCGCCGGTGCCCGCGAGGACGAAGTGCCCGATCGATTGAAAGAGGTCGAGGCGGCCGTGACCGACCGCGGACCCGGCGCCCACCCCCTGACCGGACCGATCTATATCGAAGGTGCGGAACCGGGCGACGTTCTCGAGATTCGGATTGGGGAGTTCGAGTTTCTGCATCCGTTCGGCCTCAGCTACTTCCTCCCCGGCGCCGGGACCTTGCCGGACGACTTTCCGTATACGATGCTGCGGTTGACCAGGTTCGATCCGGATGCCGGTACGGCGGATTTCGCACCCGGAGTGACGCTGCCGCTCGCCCCATTCTTCGGCTCCATGGGCGTTGCACCCTCACCGATCCTGGGCCGGATCAACAGCAACCCTCCCGCCCATCACGGCGGTAATCTCGACAACAAGGATCTGATCGCGGGCACGACGCTCTACCTGCCGGTCCATGTCCCCGGCGCACTGCTGTCGTTCGGGGACGGGCACGGCATGCAGGGCGACGGCGAGGTCGCCCTGACGGCGCTGGAAACGTCTCTGCGGGGGACGGTGACGGTCATCCTCCACACGGACCGAACGCTCGTCCGACCGCGGGCCGAAACACCCACACACTACTTCACGATGGGCCTGCATCCGGACTTGGACGAAGCGGCGCGTATGGCCACACGCGAGATGATCGACTTCCTCGTCACCGAGAAGGGCCTGGGCCGCGACGACGCCTATTTCCTCACCTCGCTGGCGGTCGATCTCGCCATCACGCAACTCGTCGACGGAACGAAGGGAGTACACGCCAAACTGCCGAAATCGATCTTCGATTAGGCGCTATCGGGGAACCTGCGGCGCCCAGTCGCCGTAAGTGGATTCATGCGCGATCTGATCTGGGACCTCAAGTTCACTTTTCGAAGCTTCCTCAAGTCGCCGGCCTTCGTCCTGACCGCGGTCGTGACCCTCGCCCTCGGCATCGGCGTCAACACATCGATATTCAGCGTCGTCAACGCCGTCCTGCTCAGGCCCCTTGCGGTGACCGACCCGGACCGTCTCGTCGACCTGTACACGAGCGAGACCGGGTTTGCGCATGCCACTGATTACCAGGATTTCCGCGACGAAAGCACGACCCTCGAAGATCTGGCCGGACACACAACGATGTTCGCCAGTCTCGATTGGGAAGGCCAGGCCGAATTGATCGCCGGCGCTCTTGCGACCTGGAACTATTTCGATGTCCTGGGCGTGCGGCCGCTTCTCGGGCGTTTTTTCCTGCCCGAGGAGGATCGCACCGAGGGGACCCATCCGGTAGCGGTCCTCGGACACCGCTTCTGGGAACGCCGTTTGGCGGGCGACCCCGGGGTGCTCGGACAGACAATCAAGCTGAACGGTACGGATTACACGATCGTCGGAGTGGGTCCGGAAGATTTTCAGGGTGTCTATCCCGGCCTGACGGTCGACGTCTGGATTCCCACGATGATGGTCGAGGCCGTCGAAGCGGTCGGATTCCACAGTTCCGCGCCGTCTCCGGGCGAAACGATGATCGAACGACGGGGCCGGCGGTGGCTGTTCGTCAAGGGACTCCTCAGCGAGGGTGCCTCGATCGAACAATCTCAGGCTGAGATGAACACGATCATGGCCCGGCTCGGCGAAGCCTATCCGGAATCGAATGAAGGACGGCAAATCACCCTGGTACCGACGAACGAAGTCCGGATCAACCCGGGTCTGGACGGAGCTATGCTGCCGGTAGCGGCGTTCCTGCTCGCAGTGGTCGGCATCGTCCTCCTCATTGCCTGTGCGAATGTCGCCAACATGTTCCTGGCGCGCGCCTCGTCCCGACGAGGAGAGATCGCGATTCGTCTGGCCCTGGGCGCCGGCCGCGGACGGCTGATCCGGCAGCTACTGACCGAAAGCCTGACTGTCTCACTCGCAGGGGGAAGCCTCGGTGTCCTGTTGTCGTTGATCGGAACGCGCTTGCTCGTCGCATATCAGCCCCCGGTACCGGTGCCCATCACGCTCGACGTGTCGATTGACGGGAGAGTCCTTCTGTTTTCGGCGCTCGTTTCGATCGCGACGGGAGCCATCTTCGGCCTCACGCCCGCCCTCGCCGCCGTACGTACCGATCTGGTGTCGGCGCTGAAATCTGCCGGGCGGACGGGCGCGGCAGGCAAGCGGGCGGGACTCCGGGGGGCGTTGGTAATATCTCAGGTCGCCCTGTCGCTCGTGCTCCTCATCGGTGCGATGCTGATCATAAGGAGCCTTGAGGCGACTGACACGATCGATCTCGGATTCGAAGCAAAGAACCTTGCTGTGCTGACGTTCGACCTGGACATGCACGGCTACTCCGACGCCGACGGGCGCGCGTTCTTCGACCAGCTTTCCGAACGCGTCCGTGCTCTGCCCGACGTCATAGACGCTGGGGTCTCGGAGCGGCTGCCGTTCTCGATCAACATCGTGCAAAGCTCGGTGTTCCTCGGAACGGAGACACTGGATACCGAAGCACCATTTTCAGTCGATTCCACGCGGGTCGGCAGCGGCTATTTTTCGACAATCGGCGCCGAGATCATCGAGGGCCGTGACTTCTCTTCCACGGATACCCCGGATTCTCCACCGGTCGCCATTGTGAGCGAAGCCATGGCGCGCCGCTTCTGGCCCGGAAACAGTGCCGTCGGGGACCACTTCACACGACCGAGCGGTACGACCTACGAGATCATCGGGGTCGCGGCCGATTACAAGGTTCGCACTGTCGGCGAAGAACCTCGACCGTTCATTCATTACTCCCGCTCCCAGGCGTACAACCCGTACGGCAGCATGCTGGTTCAGACGCGTGGACCCGCAAGCTCGCAGTTGCCGGCGCTCCGCCGGGTCGCCGAGGAGATCGATCCGAACATCCTGTTCCTCCAGGTGATAACGCTGGAAGTCGAAATGGCGACATCCTTGTTCGGGGCGCGGGCCGGGGCCAATCTGCTGGCAGGTTTCGGCTTGTTCGGGGTGTTTCTGGCCGCGGTCGGTCTCTACGGTGTCATTTCCTATTCGGTCGGAGGGCGAACTCGGGAAGTCGGAACACGCATGGCGCTTGGGGCCAGCCGAGCCGACGTCATCGGTCAGTTCGTCCGTGAGGGCATGCGGCTGGTAGGGATCGGTGTCCTGTTCGGGGCGGCAGGAGCCGCGGCCGTCAGTCGCGTGCTGGCATCGCTTCTCTACGGCATCAGCCCGCTGGACCCGATCTCGTTCGTTGCGGCCGCTTCCATCCTCGGAGCGGTAGCCCTGGCGGCCAACCTCATTCCCGCCGGCTCGGCCTCACGCATCGACCCTATGCGCGCCCTCGGCAGCGAGTAATCGAAACTTTCAACTTCCGACCGAGGGAGCTACCATACCTTCAATTGTCAGGCTGCAGGACTGACGATCTCTAGTTTTCGAGTACTGGCGGACATACGGGCCGCTGCTATACGGACGAAACGTAAAGGAGACACCCATGACCCGCCTGGCAGACATTACTTCTCCGACGGAACTACGGCTGCTCGTCTCGTTTTCGGACCTGACGGGTTTCTTCCGGATTTGCCTGACCGAAGACCCGGAGGATTTGTTCGATCTCATTTCGAGCTACTATACTTTCGTCGGTGACATCATCGAGCCTTCCGGAGGCACGATCGTCAAGTTCATCGGAGACGCAGCGCTCATCGTCTACCCGGAAGAGGCCCTGGAGGCGGGAGTCCTCGCGCTCAGGGAACTTCAGCGATCCGGAGACGAGTGGTTGAAGGGGCGGGGCGCGTCCAGTCGCCATATCATCAAGGCTCACTTCGGGCTGATCTGGTGCGGGCCGATGGGCACGCGCTCGGAAAAGCGCTTCGATGTCCTGGGCCAGACCGCGAACACCGCGGCCGTGCTCAAGTCCAACGGATTCGCGATAACACCCCAGGTCTTCCGGAAACTGGGCCCGGAAACGCGGAAGATCTTCAAAAAACACACTCCTCCGGTGGTTTACATTCCCACCGAGGAGAGGCATCAGGAGAGGCCAGGATAAATGTTTATAGCGATGAACCGATTCAGGATTGCACCAGGCCACGAAGAGGACTTTGAAAAAATCTGGAGGGGACGCCAGTCCTATCTGGACGAGGTGGAGGGCTTTCAGAAGTTTAACTTGCTGCGCGGTTCGGGTGATGAGACCCACACGCTTTACTCATCACACTCGGTTTGGGATTCCCGGGAAGCGTTCGAAGCATGGACCAACTCCGAATCGTTCCAAAAAGCACACTCCAGAGGGCGCGCGCCCGAAGGTACCTATCTGGGACCGCCCGTATTCGAGGGCTTCGAAGTAATATTGTAGAGGGACTGTTCACTCTGTCCCTGTACCTTTCATCCATGTTTAAATGATGAGTTTGGAGTCAACCGTGTAGATCAAACCTTCCGGACCGCTTGGGACAGCCAAGCCTGACCCGAGGAACCATGACGACAGGAATCGACAAACCCGACGTCGAGGGACTCGTCGAGCAGCGCCGATGGAGCGACCTCAAGGCCGCCCTCGTCGAGTGGCCGGAACCGGAAATCGCAGACCTGATCGTCCAGCGAGACAGCCCCGATCGACTCTTTCTGTTCCGGTTGTTGACCCGAGACGTCGCCGGCGAAGTCTTCTCCTACCTCGATTCCGAAGCCCAGAATTCGCTACTCAACGCGCTCAACGACGAGGAAACCCGCGGCCTGCTGGCGGCCCTGGAACCGGACGACCGGACCCACCTGTTCGAAGACTTGCCCGACCGCGTCGTGCAACGTCTGCTGAATCTGCTCGACCCCACGGACCTCCGCGCGGCCCGACTCCTGCTGAGCTATCCGGACGAAAGCATCGGCCGCCTGATGACGCCCGAATACGTGGCCATCCGGCCCAACTGGACCATCGAGCAGGCACTGCGGCATATTCGCATCATGGGGCGGGACCGCGAAGTCGTCACCAAGATCTACGTTACGGACACACACTGGAAGTTTCTCGACGCCCTCGACCTACCCAGCCTGATCCTGGCAGATCCCGACGACCCGGTCGAACGCATCATGGAGCATGAGGCCGTCACGCTATCGCCCCACGACGATCGCGAGGAGGCAGTTCGGGCGATGGGAAAGTACGACACTTTCGTCTTGCCCGTCGTCGGCTCCGATGGTGTGCTGATCGGCATCGTGACTGCGGACGATGTCCTCGACGTCGCGGAAGAAGAGGCGACCGAGGATTTCCATCTTTCCGCGGCCGTCGAACCGCTGAAGGTCAGCTATCGAGACGTCAGCATCCTGTCGCTCTACCGCAAGCGCATTCCCTGGCTCCTGGCCCTGGTGGTAGTGAACCTTGGGGCGGCAGGGGTGATCGCTGCGTACGAGGAGACCCTCGCGGCGTTGATATCGCTGACGTTCTTCATCCCCCTGTTGATGGGCAGCGGCGGGAACGCAGGTGCGCAATCAGCGATGCTGGTCGTCCGTGCCCTCGCGACAGGCGACGTCGACCGGTCCCGCTGGATGCCTACGCTGATCAAGGAAATCGTGGTGGGAGCCGCGCTGGGAGCCACGATGGCCGTGGCGGCCTGGATGCTCGGCCTCTTCCAAAGCGGGGCTCAGGTCGCGGCGGTCGTCGCAGTAGCGATGTTTGCGATCGTGCTCGTTTCGAACCTGATCGGCGTCATCGTCCCGCTCCTGTTGACACGCGTCGGCATCGACCCGGCTGTCGCCAGCAGCCCCCTGATCACATCGGTAGCCGACATCGCCGGCCTGGCGATCTATTTCGCAATCGCGTCGTGGGTTCTCGAGTCTGCGGTCCTCGGATAGTCGGCGAAACAATCCTGCTCAACCTACTTGTTACTTGAAAGGCGCCCAACTCGGACGAATAATAGAGTCATGCTCACAGTTCGCCGGGTTGTCGTGGCATCGCTGCTCGTGTTGTTCGGGGTCGCTGCCTACGCGCAGTTCGGAAGGCAGTTCGGGCGACGGTTCCGGGGGTTTGATCAGTACACGATCAACGTGCCCCCCGACAGCGAGTTCATCTTCGCCCGCTGGCGCTACAGCGGGGGACGCGGCGGCTGGGCCCACGATTACCCGTCCGCGGAAGAACACCTCAACCAGGTGATGGACGAGGTGACCGGCATCGAGGTCGAGAGGATGTCGTACGTCACCGTCGACATTTCGAGCCCCGATATCTTCAAGTATCCCTTCGGCTACGTTTCAGAACCCGGCCAGATGTGGCTGACCGATGCGGAAGTGGAGAACTTCAGGGAGTACATCCATCGCGGTGGCATCGTCATGTTCGACGACTTCGACGGGCGCCGGCAGTTCGACACGCTATACCAGAACCTCAAGCGCGTGCTCCCGGACAGCGAGCCCTACGTCATGACCAACGTGCACCCGCTGCTCCACACCTTCTACGACATCGACGGCCTGTACATCGAATCACCGTACAACGTCGGCGCCCCGGCAGTTTTCTACGGCATCAACGACGAGTTCGGCAACCTCTCGGTCTTCATCTGTTACAACAACGACGTCGGCGACTTCTGGGAGCACATCGACGACCCGTGGTATCGACTGGAACCCTCGACCGAAGCCCTCCGGTTGGGCATCAACATCGTCCTCTACGCGATGACGCACTGAATAATACAGGGACAGAGGTGCCTGTCCCTGATTTCTACCCAGTCCGTAGCGCGGTCATGGGATCGATGCGTGTGGCGCGGCGGGCCGGCAGGTAGCAAGCGAGACCGGCGGCCGCTACCAACACGCCGGCTGTCGTCACGATCGTGGCGAGATCCGCCGAACCGACCTCGAAGAGTTGCGACTGCAACACTCGAACCAACGGCAACGCGACGGCGATTCCGATCGCGCCACCGATCGCGACCGGCCTCAGACCCTGCAGCATCACCAGCCCGCGGACGTGTCGGCGATCCGCGCCCAGCGCCATCCGCAGACCGATCTCATGCGTGCGCCGGGACACGGTATAGGAAAGAACGCCGTAGACGCCCACCGCCGCCAGCACCAGCGAGACGACCGAAAACGCAGACATCAGGAGTGTCGAGAAGCGCTCCCGGGCTATCGGCGCCATTGCGACCTCCTGCATCGGCCGCACGTCGTAGATCACGAGATTCGGATCGAGGGCTTCGAGCTCCCGGGCGCCAATGGTCAGGATGTCTTCACGGCCAGACTCGAGGGCGACGACCTGGGTCATCACCCAGTTTCGGTTGTCGGCGAACTGAGAGTGCGGGTAGTAGATCTTCGGCTCCGCGACGACCCTCTGGTCGTTCAGCACATCCTCAACGACACCGACTATCGTCCAGGGCTGGCCGATGACCAGGAGACGACTGTTGAGCGCATTCCCCCCAAGATAGCGCGCCACCAGCGCGCGATTGACAACGATGACGGCCGGCGCCTCCTCGACGTCTCTCTCGGTGAAGGTTCGTCCCTCGACGAGATCGATGCCCATTGCCTCGAAGTAGTTGCAGTCGACCACGCGCATCTGGGCGTTCCGCGGAGGTTCTCCCGGCACCGATGGCGGTGCGCCCTCGATTCGGATACCCCACAGGAATTGACGCCCGGTGAGAGGAAGGATCGATGCCGCCCCGGCAGAACGAACGCCGGGCACACTTTCGAGGCGCTGGAAGTATCGGTCGTAAAGCGCGGTGCGGTCCGACGGGTTCGGGTAACGATGAGCCGGCAGGTTGAAGGCAAAGGTCCACACGTTGGCGGAATCGATGCCTGTATCGACGCGAACCAAACCCTGAAAACTTTGGATCAGGAGTCCCGCCCCAACCAGCAGCACCAGTGCGAGCGCAGTCTCGGCCGCCACCAGCATTCCGCGCGTGCGATGAGAACCGATCCCATCGCCGGTCCGTTCGTTCTCGGCAAGGAAACGGTTCGGATCCACGCGTGACAACTGGATCGCTGGGATGGTCCCGAACACCACTCCGGCCAAGATCGACAGGCCGGCGGCGCAAGCCAGGACCGGCAGATCGAAGACGACCGCCTCCTCTCGGATTCCAATGACAGGAGCGGACACAAGCACCATTCGGACCAACCCGTACGCAAGTCCGGTTCCGAGGACGCACGCAATGGCCGCCAGCACCAGGCTCTCGGTCACAAGCTGCCGGATCAGGCGGCCGCGTCCCGACCCGAGAGCGGTGCGGATCGAAAGCTCCCTACGGCGCGCGCTACCCTTGGCCAGCATGAGGTTTGCGACGTTCACACAGGCAATCAACAGGACAAAGACGACCGCACCTAGTGTAGGCCGTCACAATTGACGTAACGCAATGCGCTTTCCCAGATCCGGGTCTATATGAGGAAAGCACCGACCATTAAGTCAGATATCCCTGTTAGAAAGGAACTGGAGCGGCTACGCCGCAGCAGCAGTGTGTCGATCCGGTTGGCGGAACTATTCCGATAAGGTACAGTCTGTTTGACGGGGACCACTAGCAGCGTCATCAGAACCGCCCAGGTGCCTCCCACCATGTCGTCACGAAGGCTCACCAGACGGATCTCCTGGTCGCTCAGCATGCCGGGATACTTATCGGGCAGCGTCCCGAACAACCGGTCAACTTTCGTTTGGGCGCTCTGGACTGATGTGCCGTCCGGGATGCGACCGACGACGCTCACGTAGTAGTTGTCCCAGTGGTTCCGGTCGTTCGCACTGAGATCCTGTGGCACCCAGACATCGATCTCGCCGGCGATCGGCGATTCGAAACCCGCCGGTAGAACGCCGACGATCTCGTAGGGCTCGGCCCCGAGAAGGATCGTCCCGCCCAGTGCGTTTCCATCGCCGCCAAACCTCACCTGCCACAAAGCATGACTCAGGATGGCCAGCCTGTGAACGCCGTCCTCCTCGTCACGCGTGAACGATCGGCCGATGAGGGGCGACACGCCGAGCATCTCGAAGAAGCCCGAACTGACGGGCAGCGCGGATATCCGGACGGGCGGGTGGTCACCCGTCAGATTGAAACCCAGATTGTCGCTGTCGGCCAGCGCGGCCAAGCCTTCGAAAATTCCCGAATCCCGAAAGTCGTGAAAATGCGGCACCGTCTGGGGGTACTGCACCGTACCCCTATAGCTGAGCTGGAACCGGACGAGACGATCGGGTTCTTCGTAGGGCAGCGGGCGCAGCAGGACACCGTTGACGAGGGAGAACACGGCCGTCGTCGATGCGATTCCGATCGTTAGCGTCAGGATCGCAAGGACAGCCACACCCGGTGTCCGGCGCATCATCCGAAACGCGTAGACGATATCCGCGCGCACCATGGCCGCATGCTCTCGGGGGGCCACGTGCAGGGCTCCGGCCAGGTTTCTCAACCAGAACCGAAGCCTGCCGGAAGTACCCGCGTTCTGCGGGTCCCTGAGCTCGTCACGGAATACCTGTTCCATGTCCCGGCCGTGATTCCTCCTAAAATCGAACGGGAAGAATCGCAACAGGAAGCGAAAGAATCGCACACCTCCTCCAGCTCGCCTGTCAGTCCCGTTCACCTCACGCTCTCCCTTTCGCCGGCTTCAATCTTTTCAGATCGCGCGAGGCGGCCATCTGGACGAGCTCGTCCATCCGTTCCGCCTCGGCGATCCCCACCTCCCGGCCCAGTTTGGTCAAACGGTAATAGCGACGACGCTCGTCATCGAGTGCTGGATCGGGGCGGTCGTCGAGCTCGACGATCCACCCGTCGGCGAGCAGTCGTTTGATGATCCCGTACAGCGTGCTCGCGCTGAGCTTCACCCGCCCGTCAGTGCGGCGGGACACTTCCTTGAGGATCGCGTAGCCGTGCTTGTCGCCTTCGGCCAATGAGATCAGGACGTGGAAGGCTGCAGGAGTGATGGGCAGGAAATTGCGGACGTCATTGTTCTTCTTTCGCATGGAGCCCTCTCTAGCGCATTCCATAATATTAGTCTGTTATACGGTATAGTCAAGCGGAATACGGTAGAGTAGGCCCTGTACGTTCAGTTGCGGCGCAGCGGGACGAAACGAACAGGAATGACGTCGCGGACTTCAACGGTCCCGTCTTCCCGCTTCTCGACAACCTTGAGGACCTGGTAGGCCTGGGTCTCGCCGACGGGAATGATCATCCGCGCACCGGGGGCCAGTTGGTCGACGAGCGGTTGGGGAATCTGGGTCGCACCCGCCGTCACCAGGATGCCGTCGAAGGGAGCGTGTTCGGGCCAGCCCATGTAGCCGTCGCCGGTTCGGACTTCCACGTTGGCAATCTCCAACCGGTCGAGCAATCGGCCGGCAGACAGAGCGAGCGTGGGGATGATTTCGATGGTGTAAACGCGGTCGACGATCTCGGCGATCACGGCAGCCTGATAGCCGGAACCGGTACCGACTTCCAGAACCCTGTCGCCCGCTTCCGGGGAAACCAGTTCCGTCATCAGAGCAACGATGTAGGGTTGGGAGATGGTCTGTTCCAAACCGATCGGCAGCGGCGTGTCTTCATAAGCGTACCGCCTGTACTCTTCCGGAACGAATTCATGACGCGGCACGGCCTCCATCGCCGCCAAAACCGTCTCGGCCTCCACTCCGCGCGATCGGATCTGTCCGTCGACCATCAGACGGCGCGCCTCATCGAAATCGACGGCAATGGATTCCGGTTCGGCGACCGGTTGCTCGACCCGAGCGTCCTGGCAGGACGCCAGACATAGGGTTAAGGCAAGCAGAAACTTCCTCCTGAAGTGAGGCCGGGCGCGCCGGAAGAACGACCAGTTGTAGCCTTTTGAGCGGAGGAGGGACTCTCGCCGAATAGCGCTACACCCAGCCAAAACCGGCAAGCGTCAGCAGGCCCACAAGGATCATCGCCACGCCTGCGACACGGCCACCCTGAGCGCCGAAAGGGATCACTTTCTCCAGGAGGACGAATGCCGCGATCGCGGCGATCCAGAGCAGGTTCATGACGCCGCCGAAAAACAGAAGGCCCATCAGAATCCAGCAACATCCCAGACAGTACGCCCCGTGCTCGAACCCCATGCGCAACGCGCCGCTCATACCCTGGCGCCAGTGTCTTGAAAGGAAGTGGGCGGGGGTGCGGCAGTGCCGGAGGCACGAATCCTTGAACGGCGTGAGTTGGTACATCCCGGCGGTGATCAGAAGGCCGGCGCCGAGCGCGGGGCTGGTCGATACCATCATCGGGGAAAGCAGCGCGGCCTGATCGAGGCCCCACTGCGCCAGTGTGGCCCCGACGCTGAACAGCGTCCACATGGTGATGTAGCCGGCCACGAAGAGGGCCGTGGGGGGGAGCGGGCTGTCCTCGGCAGCCGCTTTCCTGGCGACGGCCGCGTACACGAGCGTCATCGGGATCGCGGTCGGCACCATCATGCCGACCATCATCACGGCCCACATGAGGAACATCATCAGGAAATCTGTTGGGGTCCAGGCCTGAACACGCACCATGTCGGCCATGGACGGCATGGACATATCATCCATACCCGTTGCTTCGAACAAGAGATAAGTCCAGGCCAGAAGGGTGACGCCGGTGAGGCCGGCCAGGACCGCAATACGGTCCCGGCTCAAGAGCGACTTTGTCGATGAAACGGCTTCCGCCACGGGAATCCTGGTGGATGAATCTAGCGGATAACCCGTCCTGGGTCATATGCAGTTCGCTGAACTGGCCGTAGGTGTCGGTGAACTCCATCTTGATCTCGCCCGTGGCCTTCGAAGTGCCGTTGCCCATCTCCGCGTACGTGTACTCGAATCCTTCGGGAAGATGAATCCGGGCACGGGCATCGCCCCCACTGAAGGGATTGACGATTGGCCGCCCCTCGGATTCGACGACGCCATCGACCTTGAAGCTGCCTTTCCTGGCCTCGACGTCGATCGAAACATCGATCGGAGCGTACAGGGTCTCCAAAAACTTTGACATCGTGCTGTAGTAGACAAAGAAATGTGTCGCTCCGGGCACCGTGGATTCGCCATGGAGGATCTTCCGTAGGGCTTCCCTCTGGTCCGGATCCGCACGCTCATCGATGACCACCTGCTCGGTACCGTTGCCGGCCGCGATCTCGCCGGGCCACTGGAGCACCAGGACGAAATTCAATCCGTCCAGACGGGTGTCGTTAAAATGACCTTTGTCGATCTTGCCTGCCGCTACAGCTTCGCAGCGACCATGCGTGGATGGAGCGTTGAACTGGCACGGGCACCCGTAGTTAAATGACCCCCGGCAGAGCCGGGGGCTTATTTCTGTGAGCCCCTCAAAGGGGCCGGTCAAGAGCCGCCTGAAGGCAGCTGATGCCCCCACGCCATGTTCAGCTCCTCCAAACGCTGCTCCTCCCGCTCCTGCCGCCAAATGTATTCCCGCACGAATTGTTTGTCCATCCCCACCGTGGAAACGAAATAGCCTCGCGCTCAGAAACTCTTCCCTGTCAAACGGTGTTTCAGTCCCAGAAAGTTCTGGGCAGTCGAGATTGCACTCTTCCCCTTGATGAATCCCGCCACACTGGATACCGCCTACTTCGGAATGAACACCATGTGATACTTGCAGTCCCATTTCGTGTGCGATCGCCTTCGGGCCTCTTTCATTGAGTCCTCCTTCTTTGGAAGTCGTCGCTTCCAAGCAGGACTTTCCTATCTACCGCCGCTCTCGGTCAAACCTCTGCGAGTCGCCCCGGCTAAGCCGGGGGTTTACCTATGGGAATTACAGTTGCAGTTGACGTACTCGCTGCCGTGAATTTCCCATTGGTCTGCCATCACTAGTGTCCGGAACACGGTGCGACAGCCGCCGGCAACTTATAGATGAACAGTGAGTTGAATGGCATTCTGCGATTTTTCGATTTGAACCTGCCGATCACACTTTTAGCAATATTACGGTGAGAGGGGTGATACCAATGGCGCATGAACTCAGGCCAAACCGTCTTCTCACAAGTCATGGATTACGCGCCCCGATACGAGTTTCAGAAGTGTGTCGCCCGCTATCGGGGCGATTACCAGCAGAAAGGGTTTTCCTGCTGGGATCAGTTCCTGGCGATGGCATTCGCCCAATTGATCTATCGTGAAAGCCTCCGCGACATCGAAGCCTGCTTACGCGCCCTCGGCAGAAAGCGTTACCACATGGGATTCCGAAGCAAGGTGGCGCGGACGACACTGGCCGACGCCAACGAGCGGCGCGACTGGCGGATCTATGCGGATTTCGCACAGGTCCTGATCGGCATGGCGCGGCCGTTATATGCCGAAGACCCCATCGGCGTCGAGTTGGATCAAGGTCTATATGCCCTGGACTCGACCACCATTGACCTGTGTCTTTCACTATTCCCATGGGCCCGGTTTCGCCGGCACAAAGCCGCGGTCAAGATGCATACACTGCTGGATCTTCACGGCAACATTCCCGCGTTTATCCACGTCACAGACGGGAAAGTCCATGACGTCAACGTTCTCGATGAGATCGCACCCGAAGCGGGTGCCTTCTACGTCATGGACCGCGCCTATATCGATTTTGAACGGCTCTTTCTCTTCTCCCTCTGTTCCGCTTTCTTTGTGGTGCGTGCTAAGAAGAACGTCGTCCTGCGGCGGCGGTACTCCCGTCGGGTGGACACGACCACGGGATTGCGATCCGACCAGACGGTCATCCTCACAACGAACAAATCCGCCAAAACCTATCCCGATCCGTTGCGGCGTATCAGCTACTTCGATGCCGGGACGAACAAGCGGTTGAAGTTCCTGACCAACAACTTCGCGTTGCCTGCACTCACCATCACTCAGATCTACAAGTCGCGATGGCAGGTGGAACTTTTCTTTAAATGGATCAAACAACACCTTCGAATCAAGTCCTTCTACGGCACCAGCGAGAATGCGGTGAAGACCCAGATCTGGATCGCCATTTCGGTTTATGTTCACGTCGCCATCATCCGGAAGCGCCTCGGCATCGATAGGAGTCTTTACCAAATCCTACAGATTCTCAGCATTACGATTCTTGAGAAACAGCCCATTTTGCAGGCCTTTCACGCGCCTGATTCCCAATTCAATGAACTCCAAGATCCTAACCAGCTGGTTCTATTCGACTTCTAACCGGACACTAGTGGTCTGCCATATGAAGTGTCTCCTTTCAGGCGCATATCATACACGACTTGGCTTTCCGGGCCGAGGACGGTCCCGGTCGCAAAATCGTCCCGCGTGGGGTATATATAGGAACGCTCCAGAGAACACGTTTTAACCAGATTAGGAGGACTGCGATGTCGCATCCATCTCGCCGGACACTCACGTTTGTTGTCATCCTTGCCGTGACCGCGTTCATCGGACTGGGCGTCGAGGCTCAAAACCACGCGCCGAACCCCTACGACACGGTAGAAGGAATCTGGGGGAAACTGCCGGCTGGCAGGACCTGGGGATCGTCAAGCGCTGTGCAGTCCGCCACCGACGGCAGCGGTAACCTCTGGGTCGCCGAAAGGTGCGGCGCCAACAGCTGCAACAATGCTCCTGAAGTCGACCCGGTGCTCCTGTTCGATGCGAACGGCAACCTTTTGCGGAGCTTTGGCGCGGGCCTGATCCTGCAACCGCACGGCATGGAAGTCGACGCCGACAACAATGTCTGGGTGACCGACACCAGCAGAGGCGAAGGCAAAGGTTACCAGGTCCACAAGTTCAGCCCGACCGGCGAAGTGTTGATGACGTTGGGTACCCCGGGCGGTACTGGAAACGGTCCCGATTCTTTCAATGGGCCGTCGGATGTGCTGGTCGCGCCCAACGGGGACATCTTCGTCGCCGTGGGTCATCTCGGGCGAGGGGACGACAATCGCATTGCCAAGTTCTCGAGCGACGGGACATTCATCAAGAGCTGGGGAAAGACCGGAGTGACCAACGAGGAATTCCACGACCCCCACGCGCTGGCCATGGACTCGCAGGGGCGTTTGTTCGTCGGTGACCGGTACAACAACCGCGTCCAGATTTTCGATCAGGACGGCGGCTACATCGCTACATGGACACAGTTCGGCCGGCCCAGCGGGCTCGCGATCAGCGCGGACGACATTCTCTACTCTGCAGATTCGGAATCAAACACGAGACGGCATCCGGCCTGGAAGCGCGGTATCCGGATCGGCAGCGCGGTTGACGGCTGGGTCACGGCATTTATCCCGGACACGGAACCCGACCCGGATAACTCCGGAACCAGCGGAGGCGAAGGCGTTGCCGTGGATGCCGAAGGGAACGTGTTTGCCGCGGAAGTTGGCGGAAGGATGTTGAGGAAGCACGTCCGGCAATAGGACGAGCAGCCGGCACCGGGGATCGCGTCCGGTCGCACGGCGGCCGGCGGCGGCCAGAAGGTGACCATGCTCGGTCGACCGATCATATTTCTCTACGGGGTCGTGTGTTATGCGACCTTTTTCGCAACCTTCCTGTACGCGATAGGATTCGTCGGGGACTTCGGTGTGCCCAAAACGATGGACTCCGGAGCGCAGGGACCGGCGATCGAGGCGCTGGCGATCAACACGGTCCTGCTGGGTATTTTTGCCGTTCAGCACAGCTTGATGGCCCGTCACTCATTCAAACGGGTGCTGACGAAGATCATCCCTGAACCCGCCGAACGCAGCACATACGTCTTGATGTCGAGCCTGGCCCTGATCCTGCTGTTCTGGCAGTGGCAGCCGATGGGCGGCGTGATCTGGGACGTCGGGCATCCCATCCCGCGGATCGCGATCATGGGTCTGTACCTGTCGGGCATTCTCATCGTGCTCATCTCGACATTCCTGATCAACCACTTCGACCTGTTCGGCCTGCGCCAGGTCTACCTCCACCTGAAAGGCGAGGAGTACACGGCGTTGGGGTTCCGGACGCCGGGTCCGTACAAGCACGTGCGGCATCCGCTGTACGTCGGCTGGGTGATCACGTTCTGGGCGACTCCCACTATGACGGGAGCACACCTGTTGTTCGCCGTCGCCACGACAGCCTACATACTCATCGCCATCGGATTTGAGGAAAAGGACCTGGTGGCGTTCCACGGCAGCCGCTATGAGGACTACCAGCGGACCGTACCGATGATCATCCCCAGCCTCAGGCCAAAGACCGGCCCGGAGATGGAACCCGACGCGCAGGCGAAAGCTGCCGGTTCCTAACGGAGGACGAGCGGCAGAGCGCGGCCCCCACCCATACCCCTAGTGGTCCCCGTCTAACAGACTGTACCTTATTCGGATCGTTCCCCGAGCCAGACCGACACACTGCGGCTTCGGCCAAGCCGTCCGAGTTCGTTCCGCACAGGGATTTCCGATCTAATGGTCATTATTTTCCTCATATATGATCAGAAATGGGACAGCCAGAGCCGTTACGTTAATTGTGACGGACTACACTAGCCTCGCCCCGAATCATCTGGCTCGTTTGATCTTTCCGGTGATCAAGCAGACAATTACGGCGCCTCCGAGTCGGTCGGTTCCGGCCGGCATGTGATTGCGACGTCTCCGAATGAACAAGGTTCTTAAACTATTGCCCGGCATGGTGCTGGCGGCGGCGATCATGCTGGTAGCCCTGCCCGTGGCAGCGACACTCGGCGGCTGGGTCTTGAGCCTCCAGGGAATCGATCCGGCGGGCCGAGCCAGCCCGATCTCGGGAGTCCTGGTCGCGATCCTGATCGGAATCCTTGTCCGCAACCTGGCGGGTCTGTCGGAGCGTTTCCGACCGGGTGTTGGGTTCTGCACGACGACCCTGCTCCGCGGAGGCATCATTCTGCTCGGCATCCGGCTCAGCTTCGTAGATGTGGTCCGGCTGGGCGCCTGGGGAATACCGATAGTCATCACTGTCATCGTCAGTGGCCTGCTCCTGATTCACTGGTTCAATCGCGCGCTCGGCCTGCCGGCACGGCTGGGAACGCTGATCGCAGCGGGGACGGGAATCTGCGGCATCACCGCAATCGTGTCGACCGCCGCGGCAATCGACGCAGACGAACAGGAGGTGGCCTACGCGGTGGCCAACATCACGCTATTCGGCCTTCTCGGAATGTTCTTCTATCCGTACCTCGCGAACGCTGTGTTGACAACTTCGGAACAGGTGGGGATTTTCCTCGGTACGGCCGTGCATGAGACCGCGCAGGTAGTCGGCGCGGCGATGACTTATCAAGAGGTCTTCGGCGACGACACTGTGCTTCAGGTGGCAACGGTAACCAAGCTAACCCGCAACCTCTTTCTGGCCGCCGTAGTCCCGCTACTCTCATACCTCCATCTGCGGCAGGCCGAGCACCAGGACGAAGGCCGGGTCAGGGTCAGTCCCCTCGAACTCTTCCCTCTATTCGTCCTCGGTTTCGTCGGGATGTCGCTCCTGCGTTCAGTGGGTGACTTCACACTGGCGGACGGCCTCGCTTTCGGCTTCTTCGATGCGACCACCTGGGCAACCCTCACCCGGACCATAGGCGACGTCGTGGCGTCGCGTTACCTGCTTGGAACCGCCATGGCCGGAGTCGGCCTGGGGACGACATTCTCGGTATTCAGAAATGTCGGAATGAGGCCGTTTGCTGTCGGCCTGGTAGGTGCGTTTCTGGTAGGGATTATTGGTCTGGCGCTGGCGATGTCACTCGGGCAGTTCGTCAGGTTCTAGGAAACGCTCGGACGTAAGAGAGCCCTAACAGACGCTACTGTCACGCCCATGTGGGCCATTTGACCCAGAACTGGGCGAAGCGCCGTCATGGAATGAGGTCGTAATGTCGTCCTGTACCAGCCCGGACGCCTGTTGACGCCATCCGACTCAGATTGCCTGCGAACCAAGTCTTTCAGTAAACTCATTGAACTTCCATGACCAGGCGGCTCAGGCCGCCCGTGTATGTCTCGGTGCGAAAAGCAGAGACGGGGAGTTGGAGATGACTATGAAACCAACGATCGATCCGATGAAGAACGGACCGTACAGGGTCACGAACTGCGAAACGCTGAAAGGACTCATGGACGGCAAGGTCTACGAATCGGCGGGAACGATCGCCCTTTGTCGATGCGGCGGCTCAGCAAACAAGCCTTACTGTGACGGAACACACGGAAGGATCGGGTTCACCGATGAGAAGGGTGCCGACAGACTTGCCGACAAGCGTGAAGACTATGACGGCGACGGAATTACGATCCACGACAACCGGGGTATCTGTGCTCATGCGGCGACATGTACCGATGGCCTCGGTTCGGTATTCCGTTTCGGACAGGAACCCTGGATTGACCCAAAGGGCGCCGATGCCGAAAAGATCATCGAGACAGTGAAGCAGTGTCCCTCGGGTGCCCTCGGCTATTCGGTGGACGGCGTGGAACAGCGGGACGGAGAAAGCGATCCGATGATTCTCGTCGTACCGAATGGGCCGTACGCGGTTCGCGGCGGCGCCGAACTCGAGCAGACAGCGTGGGGAGAGGGCGCGTCACGGGAACGCCTCACCCTGTGCCGGTGCGGCCAGAGTACGAACAAACCCTTCTGCAACGGCGCGCACTGGAACCATCACTTTGACGAACATGCGCCGCAGCAAGACAGTCAGGCATGAGCTGCCAAGTCCACTCAATGTGGGAAGGCCGTAAAGAAGACTGCGCAAGCGGAAAATGCGCTACCATCCTCAGCTAACTCTCCTATGGAAACTCGCATGAAGACGCTCGTCCTGCCGCTGGCCGCCTTGGCCATACTGGCCCTCAGCTGCGATGGTTACGCGCGACAGACGCCCTTTGATCGATTGCCTCCCGAGCAGTTCGACGTCGTACCTCCGACCCAACATGTCGAAGGCGCGCCGGGTGAAATGACCACCAAAGGAGCCTCGTGCCGGGTGCTGCCCACAGGGGAGACCCGCCGGCGCATCGTCGATGTGGCCGTGCAGGAATGGGGCTTCTTCGGTTTCTCGATCGTCGATGAAACGAACGGCCAAGACCAGTTCCAACGTCCGACCGGGGTGGGGGCGGCCGGCAATTCCCAACCGGAGGCACCGAACAGGCGCCGTCGCTTTCGGCGTATTGATCCCGAGGAGTCGGCGCGGGTCGCCTCCTCCATCGCCGGCTACTGGGCAGTCACACCGGACCGAAGTTGGGTGCTCGACAGGCAAAATGCGGCATGGAACGGGCGAAACGGAGTCGGCGCCAGATGGCGCGACCCCTGGTCCGCAGCGTTCGTGTCGTGGGTAATGTGTGAGGGCGGCCTCGGCGATACAAGTCAGTTCCGACGTGCCATAGCTCACCACACCTACATCGACCAGGCCATCCGGGCCCGCGACCGCGGTTCGACTGGGGCGGCATTTGTCGCCTACGACCTCGGCGAGGCGGCCATCGAACCGGGCGACCTCCTGTGCAGGGGAAGCCGGCCCTCCTACCGCACCATCGCCGAACGACGGCGACAGATGGGCGTCGGAGCCCGGACTCACTGCGACATCGTAGTAAAGGTGGACGAATCGGGAGGACGAATCCTCGCTATCGGCGGCAACGTGCGCGGCTCGGTTAGCTTGAAGCTTCTGCCTGCAATACGCGAGGCTGAAGCATACCTGCGCCCCACGGCCCGACGTGGACGGACGGTGTTCGCCCATCTGAAACTACAGGCCGATCCCATCGAGGCTGATGCGCTGGACGCGAGCCCGACGATCCTGGCATTACCCTGCGCCCTGGTGCTTCGGACTCCCACGCGTCTGGTAGCCAGGACCCTGGCGTTTGCGGGGGCCATCGCCGACCGGTGCTGATAGCCCACCGCTCTCATACTGTGAGTGAGCTGTAGGGCGGCCTACGACGTCTACGACCGCCCATCATTCGGCGCGACCAGAGCGGCGCTAAGCAGATAATCGAATCAGTGGAAACAGATTTCAAATGGTCGATGATCAATGGTCAGTGGTCAATCTGCGATCTCAAATCATTTCGAAATTGAGAATCGACCACTGACCAGCGACCATCGATCAATTTTCGTTTGGGGCTATCCTTCCAGGCTCCCGACCACCTTCTCTACCGCATCGAGGATCTCGCACGATTCCACCAGCTCCTTCATTCGATTGTGATCGGGGTAAAGAGGGCGGTCCACTTCCAGATGGTCCACGTGTTTCCGGATGACACCATGCGCTGTCCGGGTTCCCCTCCCGAACGTGAATTCGCGGAAATCCAATGCCTGCGCCGCGGCCATGAACTCGATCCCGAGCACCCCGTACGCGTTCTCGAGGATCTGTCCATTCTTGAGGGCCGTGTTCATACCCATCGAGACGAAGTCCTCCTGGTCGGCAGCCGCGGGAATGGATTGAATCGAGGCGGGCGCCGACAGGATTCTCTGTTCGACGATCAAGTGGTCGGCCGTGTACTGACTGAGCATGAGCCCCGAGTAGAAGCCTGGATCGTGGGCCAGGAAGGCGGGCAATCCCTGGGACAGGGAGGGGTTCGTCAGCCTGTTCATACGACGTTCCGACATCACCGACGCCATCGTGATAGCCGCTCCCACCATGTCCATGGGCAGGGCAACGGGCGTTCCCTGGAAGTTGGCGCCCGTCAGCGTCGTTTTCGTCTCGGGTATGTATATCGGATTGTCCCCAACGCCGTTGAGCTCGATTTCGACCTGCGAACGCCCGTACGCCAGCGCGTCCCGCACCGTCCCGATGACCTGTGGGGTGGAACGCATCGAATAGGCGTCCTGGACCTTGGTCTTCATGTTGCCGGTCATCAGGTCCGAGCCCTCGATGATCTTTCTCAGGTTGTTCGCGGAAGCGACTGCACCGGGGAATCCTCTCAGTTCGTGCAACCTGGCCGTGTACGGCTTCATGTTGCCCAGCAGCGCCTCGATCGTCATGGCAGCTGCGATCTCGGCTTGTTTGAGCCAGCGCTCCATGTCGAAGACCTGCAGGGCCGACATGGCGGTCAGGAAGTTGGACCCGTTGATGGCTGCAAGCCCGTCGCGCGCCTGTAATCCTGGCACCTCGATCCCGGCCGCCCGCATGGCCTCGGCTCCCGCCATCCGACGGCTCTGGTAAAAGGCTTCCCCCTCACCCATCAGCAGCAGCGCCATCTGTGCCATCGGCGCCAGGTCCCCGCTGGATCCCACGGAGCCCTTCGAGCAGACAACCGGCGTCACGCCCCGGTTGAGCATCGCCACCATCGTCAGCGGTATCTCGGGCCGACAGGCGGAATTGCCGTGCGCGATGACATTGGTCCGGGCGGCCATCGCAGCACGGACATGTTCAATCGGCGCCGGTTCCCCTATTCCCGCGGCGTGGTTATAGATCAGGTAACGCTGGAACTGCTGGACTTGCTCGTCGTTCAGCACGACCTCGGCAAACTCGCCGATACCCGTATTCGTACCGTACATGATCTCCCGGTTAGCGAGCTTCTCTTCCAGCATGACCCGGCAGACTCTGATCCGGCCCAGCGCATCCGGGGTAATTTCAATACTCTCTCCCGTGCGTGCGATCGCGACGAGTCTTTCAACGGACAATCCTGAACCGTCGATGGCAATGGTCATAGAGCTCCTCTGACAATCAAATTCCTGGCGGGTGACTTCTCGATCACCGAATGGACATTGTAGAGCTTGGCTTTCAAACAGAGGCTCGGAACCGCTTTTATAGCGGACTCGCTTTGACAACGTAAAAAGGACCCACCCCGATCGAGTAAAAGGGACCCACCCCCTGGTTAATGGTTTGTAAGCGATTCCGCCGTCGAGGCTGTGGGGAGTGTGGGAGCCGAAGGCTTCCAAGCCACCGTGGGAGCGCGCTGGCTTTGCAGCGGGTTCCCATGGGGGCGGCACTTTCCACAGCCCGCCGCGCCCGCGGTTTTCACGCGGATCCTCCGGCGGACCGGGGTTTGTTCTTCCGTTTGCTAGCGGCGCCGAGACTGTCGGTAAACCGGATACTTTCCCACTCGAACTGGTGAATGGCGCAGTGATGGGTCAGCCGGTCCAGCAGGGCTGCGGTCAGTGCGGCGTCACCGAAGACGCTGGTCCACTGTGCAAACGGCAAGTTCGATGTGACGATCAGCGAACCCTTTTCGTAGCGGTCCGAGAAGACCTGAAACAGCAACTGCGCCCCCTCGGCCGAGAACGGGATATAGCCGACTTCGTCCACGATGAGCAGCTCGAAGCGGGCCAGCTTCGCCAGGTGCCGCTTCAGTTGCCGTTCCTCGCGCGACTCGATCAAGGTGTTGACCAGCCCGGCTGCCGTGGTGAACCCGACGCGGTAGCCCCTCCGGCAGGCTTCCACACCCAGCACCGTGGCGGCATGGGTTTTACCGGTTCCGTGCTTGCCCAACAGGACGACGTTCTCGTGCCGGGTAATGTAGCCGCACTCGGCATAGTCGCGAACCTGGACCGCATCGAGCACTGGCCACTTCTTCAGGTCCGTGGTCTCCAGGGTCTTGAGCAGTGGGAACCGGGCCTCCCGCAGTCGACGCTGGACCTGATTGGCTTGCCGCTGCTCCAGCTCGCGGCTGGCCAGAGCCAATAGAAAGCCGGTGTGCCCCTCGCCGGCCTCTTTAGCCTGTCGGGCGTGTTCCCGCCACTCCCGCACCATGGCCGGAAGCCGGAGTTGCCGCAGTGCGTCGTCGAGAACGATCTCCTGACCCGGACTCATCGCACACCCCCAGCCAGGAGACGGTCATATTGATCCAGATCGGCCCGGGCGATCGTCAGATCGGTGATACCGGGCATCAACCCGGACTCGAGCGGTGCATGGGATCGAGTCGGCGTGTCCTCCCGCATCAGAATGTGCCGCACCGCTTCCAACTCGATACAGTGGGCATCGAGCGCTTCCTGGATGGCCGATGACACCCTATCCGGATCCCAGTCCTGGTGGAGTTGCAGGATGCCGATGAACTCCCGGGTGCCCCGACTGTACCCATGCCGATCCCGCAACCGCTCCAGCGCGGTCTCATATTGGGTCAGCCATTGATCCCGCCACTGCCGGATCGGCCGGGCGCTCTCAAACGAGGCCACCTTCCGCCGGATCAACTCCAGGTAGTGCAACGGATCAATCCGCCAGTCGCTATGACCGAAGGCGCGGTCATGTTCGGCCACCTTCTTCTGGTCCGCGTAAAAGCTCACCCGGTCACAGCCGATATGGGCCCAGAGCCGGCGTCCCACATATGCGGTCGGCACCGAATACCGGTTCTGATCCACCTGGGCCGTCTGGTACGGGCTGATCCGCACACCCACCACCTTCGTGTTCTCGAATCGGGTGCCCGGCAGCGCCAGCAGGTACGCGCGTTCTGCTCCATGGCGTTCCCCGATCGTCCGATCGTCGGACCGGCCGCCGATCCTCCGCTGGTCGTCGGCGCCGCAGCGTTCCAGCAACTGCGCGTTCAACTCGTCGAAGTCGGTCACCTCGGGAACCGGCACCAGGAAGTTTCTCCGTGCGAAGCCGACCAGTCCCTCGACCCCGCCTTTCTCCTGGCCCCGCGCCGGATTGCAGAACCGTGCTTCAAACGTGTAGTGCGCCCGAAACGCTGTGAACCGCGTCTGTTCAACCCGGCCCTTCCCGCGCAGAATCTGTTTCACGGCGGTTTTCAGGTTATCGAACACTAACGTCGGGAAGACGCCTCCGTACCAGTCGAACCCACGGATGTGACCGTCCAGGAACATTGAGGTGGCCCCGGTTTGTGGACAGCTTGGCGGCCTGTTTAAGGTGTATTCCGGTTGCCGCTCATCTTGCCAGAATCTCCTTGGATCGATCTTCCTGTCGCCGTTGCTGCGCCGGTGGGTAAGCGGGCAAGGCGCGTAGCTGCTTGTCCATCATATCCGCAGGCGGGTCGCCGCGGTAGGCCTCGGCCGGGGTTTTTCCGCCGAGGGCCGAGTGTGGCCGTTCGGCGTTGTAGAAGTCGATCCACTCGCCGATGACGCGCCGGGCCTGGAAGCCGTCGGCAAGGTCGTGCAGATAGACAGCCTCGTATTTGAGGGAGCGCCACAGCCGCTCGATGAAGATGTTGTCCATGCACCGGCCCCGGCCGTCCATCGAGATCTGGACACCGGCCGCCCGCAAGCGCCCGGTGAAGGCGAAGCCGGTGAACTGGCTGCCCTGATCGGCATTGAAGATCTCCGGCTGGCCGTGGCGGGTCCGCGCCTCCTCGAGCGCCTCGACGCAAAAGCCGGCGTCCAGGGTGTTCGACAAACGCCAGGCCAGCACATACCGGCTCGCCCAATCCAGGATCGCCACCAAGTAAAGAAAGCCGCGCCGCACAGGGATGTAGGTGATGTCGGCGCACCAGACATGGTTTGCCCGCTCGATCGCCAAACCCTTGAGCAGATAGGGGTAGACCCGGTGCTCGGGATGCGGCTCGCTGGTGCGGGGTGCCCGGTAGATCGCCTGAAGACCCATCAAACGCATCAGACGCCCCGCCCGGCGACGGCCGATGCGCACGCCCTCGCGGCGCAGATGACGGACGATCTGACGGGCACCGTAGAACGGATGCTTCAGAAACAACTCATCGATGCGCCGCATCCGCGCCAAGGTCTCCGCGCTCTCGCCCTGGGGCGTGTAATAGAGCCAGGAGCGCCCGATCGACAGCAAACGGCATTGACGACTCAAGCTCAGTTCCGGGTCAGGGCGCCTCACCATCGCCCGGCGCGCGGCCCGGCTCATCGACCGGACCCTCTGGACAAAAAATCCCGCTCCACCGTCAATTCGCCGATCTTGGCGTGAAGCTCACGAACCTCGCTTTCATGATCCCGCCGCCGGCGTTCCACACCGTTCGAGAACATCTCGCCAAGCCCTTCCATCGCCTGGCGCTTCCATGTGCTCACCTGGTTCGGATGAACCTGGTGCTTCGAGGCAATCTCCTGCAGCGTCCGATCGCCCCGAAGCGCTTCCAGCGCGACCTTCGCTTTCAACTCCCCAGAAAACCTGCGTCTCTTCGTCATCGCGTATCCCTCCTCAGTCGGTGGAATACACCTTAAACAACTGCCCGATTTTCCGGGGCCACCTCACATCTCCTGCCGTTCCCACGGATAGGCCCGCACAAACGCCTTGCCCGAGTACCGAGGTCTCATGCAGAACAACTTGACCGGACGGTCTTGACCGTTCATCCGGACCCAGCCGTACCCCAGTCCACCTCGGCTTCACGGGCGTGTTCCGGGTCCAACGGCACCACAGCACCGGTCTGGTTCCAGCCCAACCGTGTCTTCCGTTCCCGAACCCAGCGGCGTACCGTCGGCTCGGCTCCGGTAAATTCATGCTCCTCCACCAGACGTTGCCACACCCGGTGCGCGGTGTGGCGTTGCTTGACTGGCTGGTCCCGGTCCGCCTGGAGCCAGGCATCTACGATCCCGGCGACCGGGTCCATCACCGGACAGGCTGGCTCCTTCTCTCGCCGATACTTGGGCTCCTGTCCGGCCAATACTTTCCGGACCGTCCGTCGCGTGTGCCCGGTCTCCCGGGCGATCTGTCGAATGCTTTTCTTGTAAACCCGATGTGCAGTTCTGATCAACTCGTACTGATCCATCCCTATCAATCCTCACCTCCCACTCGCGTGCCTGTTCATCCAGTTCACGCTTCGGGGGAGGCTATCAGGGGTGGGTCCCTTTTCCTCGATCAGAGCCCCGTTTGGTGGGTCCCTTTTACGTTATCAAAATCAGCGGACGGGCGACAATGAGTCCAGCGACGAATGTCTTCGTCGACGATTGTACGTGTTCGATACAGTTGAGGAGGTGCGCTCTGAGTTAAATGACCCCCGGCAGAGCCGGGGGCTTATTTCTGTGAGCCCCTCAAAGGGGCCGGTCAAGAGCCGCCTGAAGGCAGCTGATGCCCCCACGCCATGTTCAGCTCCTCCAAACGCTGCTCCTCCCGCTCCTGCCGCCAAATGTATTCCCGCACGAATTGTTTGTCCATCCCCACCGTGGAAACGAAATAGCCTCGCGCTCAGAAACTCTTCCCTGTCAAACGGTGTTTCAGTCCCAGAAAGTTCCGGGCAGTCGAGATTGCACTCTTCCCCTTGATGAATCCCGCCACACTGGATACCGCCTACTTCGGAATGAACACCATGTGATACTTGCAGTCCCATTTCGTGTGCGATCGCCTTCGGGCCTCTTTCATTGAGTCCTCCTTCTTTGGAAGTCGTCGCTTCCAAGCAGGACTTTCCTATCTACCGCCGCTCTCGGTCAAACCTCTGCGAGTCGCCCCGGCTAAGCCGGGGGTTTACCTATGGGAATTACAGCGAACGATGATCTTTGATTCACCGTTGTCCTGACCGAGAGGTGTGTGATGAATTCGTATTCGGTTCCATGTCGGGTGTGTGGCAACGATGTCGATGCCGAATTGGACACCTGTCCACATTGCCAATCTGTCCTCGGCTCCAAACCCGTTACCCGACGACATGAGAAGTATCGAACGGTCAATCTGAAGTCCGACATGCCGACGGTCGATGAGTGCCGACGCCGAATGCATCAGGAGATTCATCAAGCCCGAGCCGACGGTCTGAAGGCTTTGAAGTTCATTCACGGATACGGTTCGGGCGGAACGGGAGGCAAGCTCCGGCACGCAGTGCGTCAGTCGCTGGACAAATTGTGCCGAGAAGGAAGGCTCGGACTGGTGGTCTATGGAGAAGACCTTCGGTCGAAGAAGACGACTCTAGTGAAACGGCTCCCCTTGCTCGCCAAGGACGTCGATCTGAAACGAGCGAACAAAGTGAAACATTACGCTCGTGATCATGAACTAGGACGCTCTTCGGCAACGATAACCGTTCGTTGTGCGTTAACGTGTACAATGCTTGCTTTTCTGGCATGTGGCCAAGGTCCTGGCACTGGTGGGGGACACCATGCCGGGCGAGGCAGCGGAGACCTATATGGGAGACAAACTCATGAGCCAGGCAGAACAAGACCGTCGTATCGACTACATAGAGTTTTTGACCACAAACATTGAGGAGACCAAGAGGTTTTACCGAGGCGTATTCGGTTGGGAGTTCACTGACTTTGGCCCTGACTACACGAGCTTCACCGACGGTCGATTGGGCGGCGGTTTTAGTGTGGCGACGGAAGTACGGACAGGCGGTCCATTAGTCGTACTCTATTCCACGAACTTGGCAGAGATCGAAGCTCGAGTCAGTGAGAGTGGGGGTCAGATCGTCCGGGAGACATTCGGGTTTCCGGGTGGACGACGCTTTCACTTCACCGATCCGAGCGGAAACGAGTTGGCGGTCTCGTCAGACCGATGATTTCCACTTGAAACGGGTTACGGTCAAACGCGGTAGGAGCAGTTGGTCTGTTGCAAATGGCGACATCACCGCGCACCAACTTATCGAGAAGCTAGTTCCGCGAGGCAAACTGAGTTAAATGACCCCCGGCAGAGCCGGGGGCTTATTTCTGTGAGCCCCTCAAAGGGGCCGGTCAAGAGCCGCCTGAAGGCAGCTGATGCCCCCACGCCATGTTCAGCTCCTCCAAACGCTGCTCCTCCCGCTCCTGCCGCCAAATGTATTCCCGCACGAATTGTTTGTCATCCCCACCGTGGAAACGAAATAGCCTCGCGCTCAGAAACTCTTCCCTGTCAAACGGTGTTTCAGTCCCAGAAAGTTCCGGGCAGTCGAGATTGCACTCTTCCCCTTGATGAATCCCGCCACACTGGATACCGCCTACTTCGGAATGAACACCATGTAATACTTGCAGTCCCATTTCGTGTGCGATCGCCTTCGGGCCTCTTTCATTGAGTCCTCCTTCTTTGGAAGTCGTCGCTTCCAAGCAGGACTTTCCTATCTACCGCCGCTCTCGGTCAAACCTCTGCGAGTCGCCCCGGCTAAGCCGGGGGTTTACCTATGGGAATTATCGATGACTCGATACGCGACATTCGGCTACTGCAACATGTTTGCGACAGAACAGTTAAATGACCCCCGGCAGAGCCGGGGGCTTATTTCTGTGAGCCCCTCAAAGGGGCCGGTCAAGAGCCGCCTGAAGGCAGCTGATGCCCCCACGCCATGTTCAGCTCCTCCAAACGCTGCTCCTCCCGCTCCTGCCGCCAAATGTATTCCCGCACGAATTGTTTGTCCATCCCCACCGTGGAAACGAAATAGCCTCGCGCTCAGAAACTCTTCCCTGTCAAACGGTGTTTCAGTCCCAGAAAGTTCCGGGCAGTCGAGATTGCACTCTTCCCCTTGATGAATCCCGCCACACTGGATACCGCCTACTTCGGAATGAACACCATGTGATACTTGCAGTCCCATTTCGTGTGCGATCGCCTTCGGGCCTCTTTCATTGAGTCCTCCTTCTTTGGAAGTCGAAAGTGTGCCAATCTTAGTTGGAAATTGAAACGGCTCCAAACCCTATGGTTTGATGGCATTGGAAAAAAGAATATCAAGCCTGTAAGAGAAAGGAGCCGAGATGAGGAGTCTGTTACGTTCGGTCAAGAAACGCAAGAAGTCGCGTGTGCTGGGTGAGGTCCAGGTCGTGAGTCGTGAGGAGTACACGGGACTGGATGTGGACTCGAAGGTGGAGATGATCCGGGCGTTGGTCCCGTTGGGATTGATGCAGGTAGAAGAGTTGCTCGACGAGGAAGTGAAGGCGTTGGCGGGGGAGCGATACGCGCGAAAGAAGGCGTCGTTGCGGGGTCGGCGTCACGGGAGCAATCCAGGGACGGTGGGGCTTGGCGGCCAGCGGGTGCCGGTTCGGGTTCCCCGGGTTCGCAGCGTGGCGGGCGGGGAGATTCCGCTCCGGTCCTACGATGAACTCAGTCCGGGTGGCGCGGTGAATGAGCTGCTTCTCAGACGTGTGCTTTATGGGATCTCCTGCCGGAACTACGAGTCGGCCGCGGAAGCGATTCCAGGAGCGATCGGACTGTCGAGTTCGACGGTGTCTCGAGGTTTTGTCAAGGCGAGTGCCGCGAAACTGCGGGAGATGCAGGAGCGGGATCTGTCGGGCGAGGACGTCGTGGCGATCTTCCTGGACGGGAAGGCGTTTGCCGACGCCATGATGGTGGTGGCCCTAGGCATCACGCTTTCGGGCGAAAAGCGCTTCTTAGGCTTCGTGGAGACGGACACGGAGAACGAGCAGGTACTGACTCCGTTTCTCCGTTCATTGATGGAGCGGGGCCTGGACATCTCTGAAGGCGTGCTGGTGATTGTCGACGGCGGCAAAGGTCTGCGGGCGGCAGTCAAAAGGGCATTCCACAATCGAGCCCTCGTCCAACGCTGCCAATGGCACAAACGCGAGAACGTCGTGAGATACCTATCGAAGACCGAGCAAGCCGTGTGGCGACGGCGGCTTCAGCGGGCCTACGAGCGCCCGGAGTACAACGAAGCTCGGGCGGCGCTCGAAGAGCTCCATGGAGAGCTCGAAGAGCGAAACCAATCGGGGGCTGCGAGCCTTGAGGAAGGCCTGGAGGAGACCCTCACGTTGCATCGGCTCGGCGTGTACGGGGTTCTGGGCCGATCGTTCAAGACGACGAATTGCCTGGAATCGGTCAATGCTCTTGTCGAGGAAAGGTGCGCGAAGGTCGATCATTGGAAGAACTCGAGTCAGCGGCAGCGCTGGTTGGCGACTGCACTCATCGATATCGAACCGCGCCTGAGGAAGGTGATCGGCTACCGTCATCTTCCGAAGCTCCGCGAAGCCCTCAAGCGAGAACTGAAGATTGAGGCGAACACGTCGACGAGTTCGAAGAAGAAGGTTGCGTGACCCATCGTGAGCCGTGGAGAGTTTCAACTAAGAATGGGCTTGACTCTGGAAGTCGTCGCTTCCAAGCAGGACTTTCCTATCTACCGCCGCTCTCGGTCAAACCTCTGCGAGTCGCCCCGGCTAAGCCGGGGGTTTACCTATGGGAATTACTGTAGTCCTCGGCGGTCACCCAAAAGCGGCCATTAAAGGTCACTTGAAAACCGGCCAACGAAAATAGAGAGGCCCGGGACATTGAAACCGGCGGAAAGCTGAATAGGCTCCGTCGGCATGAGCAATGCCTTGAGCCAAGAGAAGAAAGAACAAGTTGTCGCATTGGGACGGCTGGGCTGGTCGCTACGGCGGATCGAGGAGACGACCGGTGTCCGTCGGGAAACGGCAGGGACATACCTGCGGGGCGCGGGTATCCCGGTGCGGCGGCCCGGTGGTTGGGGTAAACGGCCACCGGCAAAACCGGCCATAGAGGTGACCACCGACTCTGGGTCCCAGAATCGGGCCATCGCGGAACTGGGAGAACCGGTCTCCACCTCGGGCAGTGGGTGCGAACCCTACCGGGAGATCATCGAGCGGGACCTGAGTCGAGGCCGCAATGGGATGGCGATCTGGCAGGACCTGGTGTCGGATCACGGCTTCGCCAATAGCTACCAGTCGGTTAAACGCTTCGTGGGCAAGCTCCGCGGATCGCAGGGCCCCCAAGCTGCAGGCATCATCCAGACTGGACCTGGGGAAGAAGCCCAAGTCGACTACGGGACCGGCCCGATGGTGCGGGACCCCAAGACGGGCAAGTACCGGCGTACCCGGTTGTTCGTGATGACGCTGGGCTACAGCCGCAAATCGGTCCGGCTGCTGACCTTCAAATCCAGTTCCCACATCTGGGCCGAGCTGCATGAAACCGCGTTCCGCCGGCTCGGTGGCAGTCCTCGCTACATCATCCTGGATAACCTGCGCGAGGGCGTGATCGTTTCCGACTATTACGATCCCACTCTGAATCCGTTATTCAAGGACGTGCTCGCCCATTACGGCGTGGTGGCGATGCCATGCCGGGTGCGCGATCCAGATCGGAAAGGGAAAGTCGAATCCGGTGTAGGCCACGCCCAGAAAACGCCGCTGAAGGGGCAACGCTTCGAGAGCCTGGACCTGGCGCAGGCCTATCTGGACCGATGGGAGACCCGCTGGGCCGACACGCGCATTCGCGGCACCACCAAGCGGCAGGTTGCCGCCATGTTCGCCGAAGAGAAGCCGTCATTACTGCCATTGCCGTTGGAACCGTTCCGGTACTACCAATACGGGAAACGCGTCGTCCATCTCGACGGCTGTGTCGAAGTCGAGGCCGCCTACTACGGACTTCCTCCCGGTTGGATCGGACGGAGTGTTCAGGTGCAGTGGGACACGTTCCACGTCCGGATCCTCGATCCGGAGACCCATCAGCTACTGCGCGAACATGTCCGTCAGAAACGGGGTGGATACCGGGTGCGTGCCCAGGACAACCCGAAGAAAACGCCCTTAACCACGGTGCAGTTGCTCGACCGTGCCCGTCGGGTTGGATCGCAGGTGGGTGCGCTGTGTGAAGCCATCCATCAACGGGAAGGGGAAGCCGGCATCCGCCGCATCCTGGGCGTGATCTCCCTGGCCAAAAAGTACGGTGTCCCTGCTGTTGAGGATGCCTCCGCCGCCGCTCTGGAACTCCACGTCTACCAGTACCGTTTCGTCCGTCGCTATCTGGAGCGGAAACCTCCGGTGACGCTGCGTCCAGTCGATCCTCTCATCCGCGAACTGACCCAGTATCGCGATCTCATCAACCTCAAGATTCAGGAGCAGGAAAAATCATGAACATCATCGAACTCCAGCGGGCTTTGCGACAACTTCGCCTCGGCGGCATTGCCGAAGTCCTGGAAACACGTCTGCACCAAGCCCAGACCGAAGCCATGGCGCCCATCGATCTGATCTCGATCCTGGTCTCGGACGAACTCGCCCGCCGAAGCACGCGGCTGCTAGAACGGCGGCGGAAACAGGCCCAATTCCGGGACCCTCAGAAGACACTTGAGGGCTTCGACTTCACCTTCAACAAGAAGATGAATCGCGGCCTCGTCTTCGATCTCGCCACCGCCACCTTCATCTCCAGACACGAAGACGCGCTGTTTCTGGGTCCACCCGGAACCGGCAAGAGTCATCTGGCCCAGGCCATCGGCATGGCGGCCATCCTGCAGGGCCATCGCGTCCTCTATCGTGAAACCCACGCCCTGCTCGACGATATTGCCGAAGCCACCATCGACGGCACCCGTAGAAAACACATGGACACTCTGGCCACCGTACCCCTGCTCATCATCGATGACCTGGGCATGCGCAAGCTGCCTCCGACCGCCGCCGAGCAACTTCTCGAAATCGTCATGCGACGTTACGAACGCACCAGTACGCTGCTGACTTCGAATCGTCCGGTCGAGGATTGGGGGACACTCTTAGGCGACAGCGCCGCTGTCACCGCGATGTTGGACCGCCTTCTCCATCACGGTCACGTTCTCAAGTGCGGTCCCCGGAGCTGGCGTACCAAAACGGGCTTGCCCGGTACCGGTTCAAAGGGGTAAAACAACACTGTCCCGGGCCATCCCCATTGGCCGCTTTTGCGGTGACCACCATTGGCCGGTTTTGAAGTGACCACCGAGGCTGTAGTAGGACAATCAACCACGAACCGTTCGACTGCTTTTCCAAGACATATAGAACTCTTGTAACTCTTGGTTCTGATGGAGTATCGCTATTCTTCGCCTGTTGCTGCCTCGTGACCATTTGATGCACGTATGCAACAGCACCGTTACCACTTATCACTCTATCCCTGGATTCGTATTGAAGGTACGTCGTAGATGCGAAATGGCTTCCCAGGTGATCGTCCCGTATCGCTCTCTTGCCGTCGTTCATCCCTCGTCCCTCGAGGTACACAGCATCATCGGCAAATAGTGCCATCAGGGCGTCGATGTCGTTGTCTTCGTAACTTTCTGCAAATGCATCTATAAGCTTATCAACGGCTACCATATCTTCATTGGAAAGGCCGCCGGACTGCGAAAAAGCGGAAGTTGCAAACACCAACAAGGCCGCCATTACGATAGTCGACACGATGGATTTTGCCCTCATAGTTGTTTCTCCAAGTGTCTATAACAATTTATATACGCAACAGGACGATTTTCCAGCTATTGTCCGATTGCCTTTCAACGATGTATAGGGCTCTTCTCGTACTGGGTTCCCCCGCTTCTTCCCTTGAGTTTCTCTTGATCTGAACGGTCAACATTTCGTATACGTAGGCGATATCACCACTGCCCTTGATTACCCGATCGGTTGATTCGAATACCGGAAATGTCATTGATTCAAATTCTCTTCCGAGATGGTCGTCGCGGATCGCTTTCTTGCCGTTGTTTATGCCTCTTCCTTCAAGCAGGACAGCGTCATCCGCAAATGTTGCCATTACCGCTTCAAGATTTCCTTCTTCATAGTTATTTTCCAGCGCATCAATAACTCTATTAATTCCGGCCACTAGTGTCCGGTTAGAAGTCGAATAGAACCAGCTGGTTAGGATCTTGGAGTTCATTGAATTGGGAATCAGGCGCGTGAAAGGCCTGCAAAATGGGCTGTTTCTCAAGAATCGTAATGCTGAGAATCTGTAGGATTTGGTAAAGACTCCTATCGATGCCGAGGCGCTTCCGGATGATGGCGACGTGAACATAAACCGAAATGGCGATCCAGATCTGGGTCTTCACCGCATTCTCGCTGGTGCCGTAGAAGGACTTGATTCGAAGGTGTTGTTTGATCCATTTAAAGAAAAGTTCCACCTGCCATCGCGACTTGTAGATCTGAGTGATGGTGAGTGCAGGCAACGCGAAGTTGTTGGTCAGGAACTTCAACCGCTTGTTCGTCCCGGCATCGAAGTAGCTGATACGCCGCAACGGATCGGGATAGGTTTTGGCGGATTTGTTCGTTGTGAGGATGACCGTCTGGTCGGATCGCAATCCCGTGGTCGTGTCCACCCGACGGGAGTACCGCCGCCGCAGGACGACGTTCTTCTTAGCACGCACCACAAAGAAAGCGGAACAGAGGGAGAAGAGAAAGAGCCGTTCAAAATCGATATAGGCGCGGTCCATGACGTAGAAGGCACCCGCTTCGGGTGCGATCTCATCGAGAACGTTGACGTCATGGACTTTCCCGTCTGTGACGTGGATAAACGCGGGAATGTTGCCGTGAAGATCCAGCAGTGTATGCATCTTGACCGCGGCTTTGTGCCGGCGAAACCGGGCCCATGGGAATAGTGAAAGACACAGGTCAATGGTGGTCGAGTCCAGGGCATATAGACCTTGATCCAACTCGACGCCGATGGGGTCTTCGGCATATAACGGCCGCGCCATGCCGATCAGGACCTGTGCGAAATCCGCATAGATCCGCCAGTCGCGCCGCTCGTTGGCGTCGGCCAGTGTCGTCCGCGCCACCTTGCTTCGGAATCCCATGTGGTAACGCTTTCTGCCGAGGGCGCGTAAGCAGGCTTCGATGTCGCGGAGGCTTTCACGATAGATCAATTGGGCGAATGCCATCGCCAGGAACTGATCCCAGCAGGAAAACCCTTTCTGCTGGTAATCGCCCCGATAGCGGGCGACACACTTCTGAAACTCGTATCGGGGCGCGTAATCCATGACTTGTGAGAAGACGGTTTGGCCTGAGTTCATGCGCCATTGGTATCACCCCTCTCACCGTAATATTGCTAAAAGTGTGATCGGCAGGTTCAAATCGAAAAATCGCAGAATGCCATTCAACTCACTGTTCATCTATAAGTTGCCGGCGGCTGTCGCACCGTGTTCCGGACACTAGTGAATTCCGGCAATGTCCATCTCGGTCAATGTGACCGATTCATGTTGGTGTTCCTGGCTCAAGACACTTGAACTGAGAGACACAACGAGCGTCAGCGCGAGCAGCGCTACCACGTTCCTCACTTTCATAATATTTCCTCCAAGATTGAAATATGTCGATGGTATGGATGGCGCCGAGTTTATATGAGAATGGAATTGGAGTCTAAACAATTGCAAGCGTTGTTACTCTTCGCGAAGGACGACCCCCGGATCCGCCTTCGCAGCTCGCCGGGCCGGGATGTAGCAGGACACCAGGGCGACCAACGTCAAACCGGCGGCGATTGTCGCAAACGTCGATGGATCGGTCGGCGTCACACCGAACAGAACGCTTCCTAACACACGTGTCAGGACGAAGGCCCCTGTCAACCCGGCAACCACACCAGCCAGTGTCAACTTGACTCCCTGACCCACGACCAGCTTCAAAATCTCGCCGCGACCAGCGCCGAGAGCTACGCGGATGCCGAGTTCGCGCATCCGTTGGCTGGTCGAGTATGCAATCACGCTATAGGTTCCGATGGCGGAAAGTGCCAGCGTCAGAGCTCCCATCAGCGAAAGAAGGATCATGTAGAAGCGTCGGTCGGCGATGGAACTGGCCAGAACCTCGTCCATGGAACGGACGTCAAAGACTGGAAGGTTCGGATTGAGGGTTTGGACCGTTTCTCGAATGGGACCGACGAGTGCGGATGGCTCGGCTTGGAAGCGGACGACCAGGTCCATGCCAAAGTCCCCCGAAAAACCCTGGATCGCTTGTGCCAATGCCGTATAGACAATGGGCTGGGAGGCGAATTCCACCCGATTGTGTTTCACGTCGCCAACGATGCCGACGATCGTGAACGGCGGGAATGGATCATAGATCAGCTGGCGACCGATCGGATCTTCGTCCGGCCAGTAACGCCGTGCCGCCATCAGGCTGATCACGGCGACTGGCTGCGATCCGCTCTCATCCTGCCAGGTGAAGGCGCGGCCGCTGACAAGCGGGATTTCCATCGTTCGGAAATAGCCGAGTATGACCGGGCGGATGAATGAGGAAAACAGACCTGAGGGCGTATCTGCCTGCCTTCCTTCAATCCGAAAACTCGATCCCCACCAGTTCCCCGACAGCGGCATACGATTGACAGCGGCGGCGGATCGGACACCGGGGAGTGCCTCGACTCGTTCCTGAACGTCCAGGTAGAACAGAGACGCCTTCGTCCGCTCTGATGCAATCCAGTCCGGAATTGCACCCGAGTCCCGGGGCGGGTCGGTAGTAAACGGGGGTTCGACGCGCATCGTCATGAGGTTGGACATGTTAAAGCCGGGATCCACCTCTGTCAGACCCTGAAACGTTCGGATCAGGAGGCCGGCGCCAATCAGGACCATCAGGGCGAGAGCAATCTCGCCGGCGACAAGGATTGCCCGAATCCTTCCGTTGGACGCACGCCGGCTGTTGCCCGACCCTGCTTTCAGGCCTTCGTTCACATCCACCCGCGCCGCCCCCAGCGCGGGCAGGAGTCCAAAGAGAACTCCGGTTGCCAACGTAAGCAAGAAGGAGAAGGCGAAGACGCCCGCGTCGACCTGGAGCTCCTGGATGCGAGGGATCGCAGTGCCGCCGAGGCGCGGGATCAGATCTACTCCTGCGATGGCCAGCGGAATGCCCAAGCCTCCTCCAATCGCGGCCAGCAGGAGGCTTTCGGTCATCAGTTGGCGCACGACTCGGCCCCGACCTGCTCCGATGGCTACCCGAATAGCGATCTCACGCTCTCTGGCTCGCGCCCGAGCCAGCAGTATGTTGGCGACATTGGCACAGACGATCAGGAGGACGAATCCGACTGCTCCCCAAACGACCATCAACGCCGGACGGACGTTGCCGACGACGTTTTCGTGGAGGGGCTGGACAAAGGCGTCGCGGTCCTCGTTCGATGCAGGATAAGCTTCGGCGAGCCGGGCGGCAATAGAACTCACTTCCACCTGGGCTGCCTCGAGGGTGACTCCGTCGCCGAGGCGCGCAACGACCGTCAGAAAGCGGGCGCCGCGCGAGTTCGTGTCCCCGATCAGGCCGATCGGTGTCCAGATCTCGGTGCGGGCGTCCGGAAAGGCGAAACCTTCAGGGGCAACACCGATGATGATGCGGGATCGGTCGTCCAGCAAGATCGTCTTGCCGACGACATCGGGCCCTCCTGCGAAGTGCCGCTGCCAGAAGCCGTATCCTATGACGACACGGTCGCCGTTCCCCAGTTCATCGTCCTCGGCGATGAAAGTCCGGCCCAGAACCGGTTCGGTTCTCATGGCCGGGAAGAATCCTGGCGACACGGCAGCAAAGCGAATGCGCACCGGCGTTCCCTGTCCGGTCAGGTTGCCGCTCCGGGTCTGGAAGGCACCGACGGCTTCGAAGCTGGTGGATTCGGCGAGCCAGTCGCGAAAGTCGGGAACCGAGACCTGCGAACGGACGGACGGATCGCCCGTGGGCACCGTCCATAGCATGACCATCCGATCGGGCTGCTCGAAGGCGAGCGGCGAGAGCAGCACGTGATCGATCACGCTGAATATGGCCGTATTAGCGCCGATTCCGAGTGCCAGACTCAAGACGACGGCGGCCGTAAAGCCGGGGCTCTTTAGAAGCGTTCGGATCCCGTATCGGAGATCCTGAAGTAGGGTCATTCTGGGAAGCCTCCTGTTACCTTAAACAGAAAGACTTGGAAGGATCGCTAGAGTTACAAACATTGTTGGTGTCTGGCCTGACTTCCTATTGGCCAGGAGTCATCTGACGCACCTTCTCATGATCCCTATCTGCCGGTAGCGGTCAGGTTCGAACTTGGTCATCTTGCCCTGACTGCGAGCCTGCAGGGGGAGCGAACAGCACCAGGACAGATAGCTCCTCTCCGATGCTGTGAAAGTGATGCGGAACCCCCGCCGCAACGAACAGCACCGAGCCGGCCCCGACCGCCCGGTCCTGGCCGCCCGCGTCGAACCGCGCCTTGACTTGAATCACGTAGTAGATCTCGTCCTCGGTGTGTGGATGCTGGGGATCTTGCTCTCCGGCAGCAAGCACGTAGAGCCCAGCACTGAGGGTTTTCGCCCGTAGAAACTCGAGGTAGCTTTGTCCTGCTTCGAGGCGAACTGCGTTCAGCGTAGCGACGTCAAAGTGTTCCATAGGTCACTCCGTTCATTTCCAGCCCCCATCCAGCTGGCTCCTCACAACCCTCCGTGCCAATGTAGGTGAGACACCTGCCTAACCGTTAATTAGTGAGCAGGGCGGGAAGGAAGTGAGCCTGTGTTGGTGATGAAACCAGAGAACGAGAACGAAGAATCGCGTGGAACGGAAGGCACCCGCAGGGCGACTGGAGTTGCGCGTGAAGCGGCCGGTCGGAATGGGGATAATCCGGACCCGGAGGTGACCAATAAGGCGATACGGAGGCGATTCAGCGCCGCATATAAGCGCCGGGTCGTGCGGGAGGCGGACCGATGCACGAAGCCGGGCGAGTGGGGGGCCTTACTACGCCGGGAGGGATTGTATTCCTCGAGCCTGCGCACCTGGCGGCGGCAACACGATGCCGGGGAATTGGCCGGGATGGGTTCGGCGAAGCGAGGACGGAAAGCGCAGCCGAAGGACGGCCGGGACAAGCGCATCGCTGAACTGGAACGCGAGGCGCAACGGCTCCAGAGGAAGCTGGAGCAAGCCGAAACGGTCATCGAGATCCAAAAAAAAGTCTCCACGCTATTGGGGATTCCTCTGAAGAACCCGGACCAGGAAGAGAACAACTGATGGAAGCGGCCGAAAAGTTCTCCACCGAATTGGGGACGGCGCCGGCGTGCCGGGCCTTCGGGGTTTCCCGCGCGTCGCTCTATCGGCGTCGGCAGCGGGCCGCCGCGCCCGCAGCCGAGCGGGCACGCCCACGATCACATCGGGCATTGAGCGGAGCCGATCGACAGGAAGTCCTCGACCTGCTGCATAGCGGGCGCTTCGTGGATCAGGTGCCCGCCCAAGTGTGTGCGGCCTTGCTGGATGCAGACCGCTATTTGTGCTCGGTACGCACGATGTACCGGATTCTGGATGCGAACCAAGAAGTGCGCGAACGGCGGAACCAACGGCGTCATCCCGTCTACCAGAAGCCGGAACTGTTGGCGACAGGCCCGAATGAAGTGTGGACCTGGGACATCACGAAGCTGAAGGGACCACGGAAGTGGACCTACTTCTACTTGTACGTGATTCTCGATATCTTCAGCCGCCAGGCGGTGGGCTGGATGGTGGCCGATTGCGAATCTTCCGGCCTGGCCAAGAAACTGATTCGTGAAAGCTGTGACAAGCATCGGATCGAGCAGGATCAGCTGACTCTGCACGCCGATCGCGGCTCGTCGATGAAGTCGAAAGCGGTGGCGCTGCTGCTATCGGATCTGGGTGTGACCCAATCCCACTCTCGGCCCTATGTGTCCGACGACAACCCGTTCTCGGAAGCCCAGTTCAAAACCCTGAAATACCGCCCTGACTTCCCGGAACGATTCGGTTCGATCCAGGACGCCAAGGCGTTCTGCCGGGACTTCTTCCACTGGTACAACAACGTCCACTACCATTCCGGTCTGAACTGGCTAACCCCAGCGATGGTCCATTACGGTCAGACCGGTCCGGTTCTGGAACGACGCCAGCATGCTCTGGATCGCGCTCGTCGGCAACATCCAGAACGTTTCGTCAATGTACCGAGAAAGATCGCTGGGCCGCCGGACAAGGTGTGGATCAACCCGCCCGCAGAGTCGCCTACGGTAGCTTAAATTCCGAATGCAGGTGTCTCAAACTTGTTGACACGTTCCGCAACGGCTGCCGGCTCAACGAGTCGATGCAACACATGCGTTAAAGCGTTCCGCCGGAGTCTGACACACCAGCGTCTGACGAGGCCGTCTGTTGAGCCTCCGAGCGATCATGATCCTATACGGTTTATGCTTTCGTTTCTTCGCCATACACTTCATCTCTCTGTTTATGTGAAGTGTTGCATCGACCCATTGAGACCAAGACGTTTCTGAGGAGTGACCATGCAACTCATACTTCCACGAGCGTAGATGCTAGATTGGTAAACGAAACGGCGTTACTCAGGACCTAACTTGCTGGCCCGAGGCCGTCACCGCTTGTAGGCCGGGGCCAGACATGGACCTCACTCTACCGCTCGATCACGAAGACACAGAGCGCATCTTGGCCGCGTGATCGAGTTCGAGCGCGACAAACGCATCGTTGGAGTGACCTTTGAACCGGGGGGTTGATGCGGCGCATCGGAATGAGATTTTTAATTTTCCTATAGATGATTAAGCCTGGCAGGACAATAAGTCGATCATTCTATTCTGCTATACCTCTAACAATTTCATCGATGTTGTTCTTAAAGTGCTGCATCATTTTCTTCAGTGGCTTGTTATCTTTTGACAACCACTTGGCTTCAAAATAAATCTTGGCAGGCTTGTTGAACTTAAAGATCTGTTGCTTCGAAATATGTGGTGGAATTTTACTTTTCGGTAATATTGCCGAACCCAGTCCATGTGATGCCCAATCTGCCAACACTTGGTAACTAAGCGCCTTTCCTTCGTATTCTTTCACGTCTTTTCTGGCAGTACGCAAGAGCGATCTGGTGATTTCCGAAAGCCCACAGGAATCGGGGACCATCACAAATGTCTTGTCTCTAATATCGTTGATAGCCACTTTGGACTGGGCACTGTCCGCACTGTCGATGAGGAAGAGATCCTCGTCATACAACCGGGTGCAATTTTTCCTGGAAGTTCTTTTGACGATGGGTACCACAATGAGATCCAGTTCATGGTTTGCCAATTTTTCATCAAGGATGCGTAGATTCTCTTCGATGAGTAGAACGTCGTGTTTGCTATTTTATGCTTTGTATGAATCCGTCAGAAGCGTGATAACTTTGGTGCTGACCAAAGGGAGACATCCCAATCTTTAAGACCACGGTTTCAGGATTGGCAAATTCCTTGGCTTTCAAGTAAATCATCTCCTCTAAACTCAGAATCGACGCAATAGTCGGCAACAGCATTTCTCCAAATGAGGTCAAAGCCACCATTCGCGTGGTTCTGACAAATATCTTTTCACCCAGTTCTTGTTCAAATTTTGAGACACCATTCGACAGAGTTGGCTGTGTCACATGGCAAAACTGGGCCGCTCTGCTGAATGACTTAAATTCCGCTGTGGCTTTGACAAATTGCAACTGAGAAAAATTCATGACGTTCTATATATTCTTAAACTCTATTAGATATATTTGTTAAATGACCCCCGGCAGAGCCGGGGGCTTATTTCTGTGAGCCCCTCAAAGGGGCCGGTCAAGAGCCGCCTGAAGGCAGCTGATGCCCCCACGCCATGTTCAGCTCCTCCAAACGCTGCTCCTCCCGCTCCTGCCGCCAAATGTATTCCCGCACGAATTGTTTGTCCATCCCCACCGTGGAAACGAAATAGCCTCGCGCTCAGAAACTCTTCCCTGTCAAACGGTGTTTCAGTCCCAGAAAGTTCCGGGCAGTCGAGATTGCACTCTTCCCCTTGATGAATCCCGCCACACTGGATACCGCCTACTTCGGAATGAACACCATGTGATACTTGCAGTCCCATTTCGTGTGCGATCGCCTTCGGGCCTCTTTCATTGAGTCCTCCTTCTTTGGAAGTCGTCGCTTCCAAGCAGGACTTTCCTATCTACCGCCGCTCTCGGTCAAACCTCTGCGAGTCGCCCCGGCTAAGCCGGGGGTTTACCTATGGGAATTAAATCACTTTGTCTATTAACACATATTCTAGCATTACCGAAAACATGAGATCGCTCTTTCAATCACATTCATTTTTCAATTGAGGAGTTAGTCATGAACACTTATCTACAGATCACACTGAAAGTGGCAGACAAGAATCGAGAAGCTGCTGCTGGCGTTTACACAAAATATAGAACGCCATTTTTGGATACAGTCCCTGGGGCAGAATCCAAAGCTCTTTTGGTCAGAGATGACGATGTTCAGGTTCTTCATGGATTCTCGAACAAGGAAGCTGCGGAGTCGTATTTAGCGAGCGATATGTTCACCAACGATATCGTTAGTGAGCTTGGCCCCCTATTGGATGCGGACCCCGAAGTTCGGATATACGAAGCTCACTAGACAATCACGTCATTCACGCTGGCAAAGCATGAAATCTGAAGAAGAACGAACACTCGTTACGAGCGAACTGACCTGGACGGCAACCGGGAAACCAGGTGTGGAGAAGAAGATACTTGTCGCCGGGAACGAATCCAACATGCTCGAGGTGTCGATCCTCCGCTTGGGGCCGGGCGCACGATTACCTTCACTTCACAAAGGGTGGGGCATCGAGGTCGTCGTGCTCGAGGGGTCTTGGCAGCTCCCCGAGGGCATTCTCGAGGAGAACGGCTATTCACGCCGTCCCCCCGGAGAAGTGGGCGCGGGCTCGACCCCAACCGGATGCACGCTCTATGTGAGGTCAGGCCCATTCGCTGAGGATGACAAGGAACTTGTGCACTCGCAGGCTGGGGAAGAACCTTGGCTTGCCGGCCACGGCAACCTCAGAGTCAAGTCACTCCACTCTATGGGCAACGAAGGGACGGCCCTTGTCCATTGGCCCACTGGTGAGCGCTTCATTCCACACCAACACTGGGGTGGAGAAGAGATCTTCGTGCTTTCCGGGACCTTCCGAGATGAGCACGGCACGTATCCCAAGGGTACATGGATACAGAATCCTCACTTGAGCACCCATCATCCTTTCGTCGAGGAGGAGACCCTGATCTTCGTTAAAACTGGTCACTTGCCCAGAGGATAGGGATATTCAAGCGCTCCTTCGAAATACGTTCTCCACCGGTCTCAATCAAGCAGAGACAAGGGCCGATTCCCAAAACGAGAGTGTATACGATCGATATAGTGTCATAATATGACACTATGGCTCTGAACGGTCGACACAAGGGGACGCTGAATGCGATCTTTGAGGAACCGGCACGTGCGGACGTTGCCTGGGCCCGCGTTGAGAAGCTTTTTGTCGCTCTCGGAGGAGAACTATCAGAGAGTCGTGGATCCCGGATTCGCGTGTTCTTAGGAGGAGTGCGAGCCATATTTCATAGACCCCATCCCCGAAAGGAAACTGGTAAGCCAGCACTCAAATCTGTCCGGCGGTTTCTAACGGAAGCCGGAATAGAGCCGAAGGAATAGAAATGCTTGAGTACAAAGGATACACCGGCCATGCCGAGTACGACGCTGACACGCACGCCTTTCATGGCGAAGTCGTGGATACGCGAGACGTGATTACATTCCAAGCGGCCACAGTCAAGGCCCTTGAACGATCGTTTCGCGACTCGATTGACGACTACTTACAGTTTTGCGAAGAACGCAACGAAGATCCGGACAAGCGCTTCTCGGGTCGGTTAATGCTGAGACTTTCCCCGGAACTTCATCGACGCGTGTTTGTTCAGGCCAAAGAAGAAGGCAAGAGCTTGAATCAGTGGATTGCGGAGAATCTGGAGAAGACCAGCTAACGAGCCGTTGAAGCTGGTGGACCTGTGTCACGCGTCTTGCATTCACAGGCCGCGCTCCGCTTTGCCCCGCGCTTAAGACCGATCCGTTGGCCAAGCTTGGGAGTCAAGCCCATTCTTAGTTGAAACTCTCCACGGCTCACGATTGGTCACGCAACCTTCTTCTTCGATCTCGTCGACGTCTTCGCCTCAATCTTCAGCTCCCGCCTGAGGGCTTCGCGGAGATTTGGAAGATGACGGTAGCCGATCACCTTCCTCAAGCGTGGTTCGATGTCGATGAGCGCCGTCGCCAACCAGCGCTGCCGCTGGCTGATTTCGATAACGTAAAAGGGACCCACCAAACGGGGCTCTGATCGAGGAAAAGGGACCCACCCCTGATAGCCTCCCCCGAAGCGTGAACTGGATGAACAGGCACGCGAGTGGGAGGTGAGGATTGATAGGGATGGATCAGTACGAGTTGATCAGAACTGCACATCGGGTTTACAAGAAAAGCATTCGACAGATCGCCCGGGAGACCGGGCACACGCGACGGACGGTCCGGAAAGTATTGGCCGGACAGGAGCCCAAGTATCGGCGAGAGAAGGAGCCAGCCTGTCCGGTGATGGACCCGGTCGCCGGGATCGTAGATGCCTGGCTCCAGGCGGACCGGGACCAGCCAGTCAAGCAACGCCACACCGCGCACCGGGTGTGGCAACGTCTGGTGGAGGAGCATGAATTTACCGGAGCCGAGCCGACGGTGCGCCGCTGGGTTCGGGAACGGAAGACACGGTTGGGCTGGAACCAGACCGGTGCTGTGGTGCCGTTGGACCCGGAACACGCCCGTGAAGCCGAGGTGGACTGGGGTACGGCCTGGGTCCGGATGAACGGTCAAGACCGTCAGGTCAAGTTGTTCTGCATGAGATCTCGGTACTCGGGCAAGGCGTTTGTGCGGGCCTATCCGTGGGAACGGCAGGAGATGTTCCTGGACGGTCACATCCGTGGGTTCGACTGGTACGGAGGCGTCTTCCCGACGTTAGTGTTCGATAACCTGAAAACCGCCGTGAAACAGATTCTGCGCGGGAAGGGTCGGGTTGAACAGACGCGGTTCACAGCGTTTCGGGCGCACTACACGTTTGAAGCACGGTTCTGCAATCCGGCGCGGGGCCAGGAGAAAGGCGGGGTCGAGGGACTGGTCGGCTTCGCACGGAGAAACTTCCTGGTGCCGGTTCCCGAGGTGACCGACTTCGACGAGTTGAACGCGCAGTTGCTGGAACGCTGCGGCGCCGACGACCAGCGGAGGATCGGCGGTCGGTCCGACGATCGGACGATCGGGGAACGCCATGGAGCAGAACGCGCGTACCTGCTGGCGCTGCCGGGCACCCGATTCGAGAACACGAAGGTGGTGGGTGTGCGGATCAGCCCGTACCAGACGGCCCAGGTGGATCAGAACCGGTATTCGGTGCCGACCGCATATGTGGGACGCCGGCTCTGGGCCCATATCGGCTGTGACCGGGTGAGCTTTTACGCGGACCAGAAGAAGGTGGCCGAACATGACCGCGCCTTCGGTCATAGCGACTGGCGGATTGATCCGTTGCACTACCTGGAGTTGATCCGGCGGAAGGTGGCCTCGTTTGAGAGCGCCCGGCCGATCCGGCAGTGGCGGGATCAATGGCCGACCCAATATGAGACCGCGCTGGAGCGGTTGCGGGATCGGCATGGGTACAGTCGGGGCACCCGGGAGTTCATCGGCATCCTGCAACTCCACCAGGACTGGGATCTGGATCGGGTGTCATCGGCCATCCAGGAAGCGCTCGATGCCCACTGTATCGAGTTGGAAGCGGTGCGGCACATTCTGATGCGGGAGGACACGCCGACTCGATCCCATGCACCGCTCGAGTCCGGGTTGATGCCCGGTATCACCGATCTGACGATCGCCCGGGCCGATCTGGATCAATATGACCGTCTCCTGGCTGGGGGTGTGCGATGAGTCCGGGTCAGGAGATCGTTCTCGACGACGCACTGCGGCAACTCCGGCTTCCGGCCATGGTGCGGGAGTGGCGGGAACACGCCCGACAGGCTAAAGAGGCCGGCGAGGGGCACACCGGCTTTCTATTGGCTCTGGCCAGCCGCGAGCTGGAGCAGCGGCAAGCCAATCAGGTCCAGCGTCGACTGCGGGAGGCCCGGTTCCCACTGCTCAAGACCCTGGAGACCACGGACCTGAAGAAGTGGCCAGTGCTCGATGCGGTCCAGGTTCGCGACTATGCCGAGTGCGGCTACATTACCCGGCACGAGAACGTCGTCCTGTTGGGCAAGCACGGAACCGGTAAAACCCATGCCGCCACGGTGCTGGGTGTGGAAGCCTGCCGGAGGGGCTACCGCGTCGGGTTCACCACGGCAGCCGGGCTGGTCAACACCTTGATCGAGTCGCGCGAGGAACGGTAACTGAAGCGGCACCTGGCGAAGCTGGCCCGCTTCGAGCTGCTCATCGTGGACGAAGTCGGCTATATCCCGTTCTCGGCCGAGGGGGCGCAGTTGCTGTTTCAGGTCTTCTCGGACCGCTACGAAAAGGGTTCGCTGATCGTCACATCGAACTTGCCGTTTGCACAGTGGACCAGCGTCTTCGGTGACGCCGCACTGACCGCAGCCCTGCTGGACCGGCTGACCCATCACTGCGCCATTCACCAGTTCGAGTGGGAAAGTATCCGGTTTACCGACAGTCTCGGCGCCGCTAGCAAACGGAAGAACAAACCCCGGTCCGCCGGAGGATCCGCGTGAAAACCGCGGGCGCGGCGGGCTGTGGAAAGTGCCGCCCCCATGGGAACCCGCTGCAAAGCCAGCGCGCTCCCACGGTGGCTTGGAAGCCTTCGGCTCCCACACTCCCCACAGCCTCGACGGCGGAATCGCTTACAAACCATTAACCAGGGGGTGGGTCCCTTTTACTCGATCGGGGTGGGTCCTTTTTACGTTGTCAAAGCGAGCTGGCTCGAGTTCTTCCAATGATCGACCTTCGCGCACCTTTCCTCGACGAGGGCATTGACCGATTCCAAGCAATTCGTCGTCTTGAACGAACGGCCCAGGACCCCGTACACGCCGAGTCGATGCAACGTGAGGGTCTCCTCCAGGCCTTCCTCAAGGCTCGCAGCGGCCGATTGGTTTCGCTCCTCGAGCTCTCCATGGAGCTGTTCGAGGGCCGCCCGGGCTTCGTTGTACTCCGGGCGCTGGTACGCACGCTGAAGCCGCTTGCGCCACGCGGCTTGCTCGGTCTTCGACAGGTAGCTCACCACGTTCTCGCGTTTGTGCCATTGGCAGCGTTGGACCAGGGCTCGATTACCGAATGCCCGCTTGACTGCCGCGCGCAGACCTTTGCCGCCGTCGACGATCACCAGCACGCCTTCAGAGATGTCCAGGCCTCGCTCCATCAATGAACGGAGAAACGGAGTCAGTACCTGCTCGTTCTCCGTACTCGTCTCCACGAAGCCTAAGAAGCGTTTGTCGCCCGTAATTGTGATGCCCAGGGCCACAACCATCGTGGCGTCGGCAAACATTTTCCCGTCCAGGAAGATCGCCACCACGTCCTCGGCCGACAGATCCCGCTCCTGCATCTGCCGAAGTTTCGCGCCACTCGCCTGGACGAATCCTCGAGACACCGTCGAGCTCGACAATCCGATGGCTCCTGGAATCGCTTCCGCGGCCGACTCGTAGTTCCGGCAGGAGATCCCATAAAGCACACGTCTGAGAAGCAGTTCGTTCACCGCGCCATCCGGACTGAGTTCCTCGTAGCTCCGAAGCGGAATCTCCCCGCCCGCCACGCTGCGAACTCGAGGCACCCGAACCGGTACCCGCTGGCCCCCGAGCCCCACGGTCCCCGGATTGCTCCCGTGTCGCCGGCCCCTCAACGTCGCCTCCTTTCGCGCGTATCGCTCACCCGCCAACGCCTTCACTTCCTCGTCGAGCAACTCCTCTACGTGCATCAACCCCAGTGGGATCAACGCCCGGATCATCTCCACCTTCGAGTCCAATTCCAGTCCCGAGTACTCCTCCCGGCTCATGACCTCGACCTCACCCAGTACTCGCCTCTTCTTGCGTTTTTTCACCGAACGTAACAGACTCCTCATCTCGGCTCCTTTCTCTTACAGGCTTGATGTTGTTTCTTCCAATACCATCAAACCATAGGGTTTGGAGCCGTTTCAATTTCCAACTAAGATTGGCACACTTTCACGGTCGTTAAGTATATCCCCTAAGTGACGGTACGGAGTTCGCGTGAAAAGCGCTGGAAGCGTGAGCCTGGAAGCATGGCGTGAAGCTCGATTTTCGCATCCCGGCAAACCCATTGCGACCGGACACATAGAGAGTTTCAACGGCGGCCTCCGCGACGAGTGCCTGAACGTGAATCAGCTCCATTGGCACTGTCAAGTTAACTGATTTCCCGGAAGGCCCACTGATTGAGGTGCCAGCTAAGTCACTGATTTTCCGTGCTGGCTAGAATTGATTTCGGGCCGAAAAAGAGTGGATTCCGGTTAAGTTAACAGTACCGTATTGGGTCTCGGTGACGGGCGGGCGGCTCTCACCGGCCTGAGGCATTGACGCCTGAACGGCCTAGCCTACCGGTCGTCGCGCTCCAACGCCTCCACGGTGTCGGCGTATCGCTCAAGTGCCGCATGTCCCTTCGGCGTCAAGCCGTAGACTCCGCTTGGCGAATCGGGGGGGCGTTCAAACCAGCCATAGTGATCGGCGTACATTATCGCCCGGGCTCGGGGGACTCCGACCGCTTTGGCGGTGACGGCTGCCTTTGTCGGACCGTTGAGACGGAGATGGGAGGCGCAACGCAGGGCGTCTTGCCGATAGGCGGTCATGATCGTGCGACGGGTCGAGCCGCCCTGGTTCGGGTCTCCCACCCGGTGCCGGAACTCCCGCAGCAACCATCCGACGTCGCGTTTGCGCTGGCGCGGCCGGTAAGGCGACGGGTCGAGCAGCGCCTCGACGGCTGGCACGGGCTCGAGCCGAACCGTCAGGAGCCCGAGCCCGAGACGGCGGCAGAGCGTCAGTGCGTCCTTCCGGCGGGTCGTGCGGCCTGAAAACGGTGGAACTGCGAGATAGACGTTGTCGGAAAGGCCCTGTCGCACGATCCCCTGGAAGACCAGCGGCAGGGAAAAACCGGTCTTCAATTCGACGATAATCGGAGGCTCCTCGCCCCGTATCGCGACGACGTCGCAATCGTTGACCTCGCCCTTTACTTCATAGCCCTGTGCTTCGAGGAACGCCTTTACCGGCGGGTAGAGCGTCTGTTCACGCATACCAGTAATGTGCCATGAACGGCTCACCCATGAAAGTGCAAGGTGGTCCGGCCCGGTTCACGTGCTTCTTGTCGGATGAACAGCCAGTACCGGCAGCGGGAATGCCCGCCTGCCGCGCCCATTTCGGTCACGTCTTCTCCGGCGGGCACTGTCGCAGTATGAAAGGATGCCCCTTATCTGGGGTTTGTGGAGAGAAAACTCTCAACAAACCTGATCAACGTTTGCGCGTTGATCCCAGAAAGGAGCGTTGGAATGAAACGAGACAAGTATGTGGGGATGGATGTCCACCAGTCAATGACAGTGGTGGCGGTGATGCATGCCGAAGGGAAGATCGTGCTGGAGACCATGGTGCCGACGGCTGCGTCCCGGATCCGTGAGTTGATCGAGAGTCTGAGCGGGCCGTTGCATGTGACTCTGGAGGAGGGCCCGCAGGCCGAATGGCTCCCTCTGTGCCAATGTAGGTGGGACACCTGCCTAACCGTTAATTAGTGAGCAGGGCGGGAAGGAAGTGAGCCTGTGTTGGTGATGAAACCAGAGAACGAGAACGAAGAATCGCGTGGAACGGAAGGCGCCTGCAGGGCGACTGGAGTTGCGCGTGAAGCGGCCGGTCGGAATGGGGATAATCCGGACCCGGAGGTGACCAATAAGGCGATACGGAGGCGATTCAGCGCCGCATATAAGCGCCGGGTCGTGCGGGAGGCGGACCGATGCACGAAGCCGGGCGAGTGGGGGGCCTTACTACGCCGGGAGGGATTGTATTCCTCGAGCCTGCGCACCTGGCGGCGGCAACACGATGCCGGGGAATTGGCCGGGATGGGTTCGGCGAAGCGAGGACGGAAAGCGCAGCCGAAGGACGGCCGGGACAAGCGCATCGCTGAACTGGAACGCGAGGCGCAACGGCTCCAGAGGAAGCTGGAGCAAGCCGAAACGGTCATCGAGATCCAAAAAAAAGTCTCCACGCTATTGGGGATTCCTCTGAAGAACCCGGACCAGGAAGAGAACAACTGATGGAAGCGGCCGAAAAGTTCTCCACCGAATTGGGGACGGCGCCGGCGTGCCGGGCCTTCGGGGTTTCCCGCGCGTCGCTCTATCGGCGTCGGCAGCGGGCCGCCGCGCCCGCAGCCGAGCGGGCACGCCCACGATCACATCGGGCATTGAGCGGAGCCGATCGACAGGAAGTCCTCGACCTGCTGCATAGCGGGCGCTTCGTGGATCAGGTGCCCGCCCAAGTGTGTGCGGCCTTGCTGGATGCAGACCGCTATTTGTGCTCGGTACGCACGATGTACCGGATTCTGGATGCGAACCAAGAAGTGCGCGAACGGCGGAACCAACGGCGTCATCCCGTCTACCAGAAGCCGGAACTGTTGGCGACAGGCCCGAATGAAGTGTGGACCTGGGACATCACGAAGCTGAAGGGACCACGGAAGTGGACCTACTTCTACTTGTACGTGATTCTCGATATCTTCAGCCGCCAGGCGGTGGGCTGGATGGTGGCCGATTGCGAATCTTCCGGCCTGGCCAAGAAACTGATTCGTGAAAGCTGTGACAAGCATCGGATCGAGCAGGATCAGCTGACTCTGCACGCCGATCGCGGCTCGTCGATGAAGTCGAAAGCGGTGGCGCTGCTGCTATCGGATCTGGGTGTGACCCAATCCCACTCTCGGCCCTATGTGTCCGACGACAACCCGTTCTCGGAAGCCCAGTTCAAAACCCTGAAATACCGCCCTGACTTCCCGGAACGATTCGGTTCGATCCAGGACGCCAAGGCGTTCTGCCGGGACTTCTTCCACTGGTACAACAACGTCCACTACCATTCCGGTCTGAACTGGCTAACCCCAGCGATGGTCTATTACGGTCAGACCGGTCCGGTTCTGGAACGACGCCAGCATGCTCTGGATCGCGCTCGTCGGCAACATCCAGAACGTTTCGTCAATGTACCGAGAAAGATCGCTGGGCCGCCGGACAAGGTGTGGATCAACCCGCCCGCAGAGTCGCCTACGGTAGCTTAAATTCCGAAGGCAGGTGTCTCAAACTTGTTGACACGTTCCGCTTCACGAAGTGATTCGGGACTTGGTTAAGGAAGTCGTGGTGTGCGATCCGAAGCGAAACAAACTGCTGTCGGAAGGATCGAAAGGAGATAAGCCCGATGCGCGGAGACTGGCCGAGCTGTTACGGGTCGGCATGGTGCGATCGGTCTGGCACGGGCACGCGCGGACACGTGGATTGAAACAGATGGTTCGGGCCTATGAGACCTTCACTATCGACACGAAGCGGACGATGCTTCGGATTAAGGCCATCTACCGGAGTCGTGGTATTCCGACGGGGGGATCGGGAGTCTACCAGGCGACACAACGGGAGCCGTGGCTGGGGCAGATTCCCGAGGCCGGAATGCGGCAGCGCGTGGCCTGGCTGTATGAACAGTTGGATCAGGTCCGGAAACTACGCAAGCAGGCCATGGCCGGCATGCTGGCCGAGAGCCGCCATCACCGCGCCATCACTCTGCTGCGGAGCATTCCCCAACTAGGGCCCATCCGATCGGCTCAGATTGTGGCCACGGCTGACACGCCACACCGGTTCCGGACCAAGCGGCAGTTCTGGAGCTATAGCGGCCTGGCCGTCGTGACGCCCATCAGTGCGGAATACGAGTTCCGAGCGGGTCGTGTCGAGCGGCGATCCAAACCGGTGGCCACACGGGGATTGAACCGGAACTGCAACCGGCGTCTGAAGTCGGTCTTCATTTCCGCCGCGGTTGCGGGTGGTCGGAGCGATCCCTGGTCCGAATATCTGAAAAGTCTCCAACAGAAAGGGCTGCGGCCGGAGATGGCTCGGCTTACTCTGGCACGGAAGATTGCAACGGTCGCTCTGACGATTTGGAAGAAAGGAGAAACGTTCGATCCCAAGAAACTGAACGCGACACCATAGCCGTTTTCGAGTCCTCTGCCGGCGGAACAGGCATGGCCGACAAAACGGGAAACGGCGCGGATCGAGGGTGAGGATCTGACTAACTTGTTGTCCACGGACTCTGTCCAAAGGACACGTACTGTCTCTATCCCCCCTCGCAGGACCGGAAACAGCGATAGCCCCTGAGGCTCAGATAGATCTATGGTCGGCACATTCGCCGTCCCAAACTTGCTGTTCAGTTTTCGAGAGTTGTCACGGTGTTGCACTGCCCGTTCTTGAATCGCTGAAGGGTTTCTCACGTAACGGAAAATGGGGCTGGCTGCCTCGACAACGATGCTGTGTCTGGGCTGCAACCCGTCGGGGAGATGTTTCTCTTGACATCCCCTCTCCAGAAACTTCTTCAAATTTGCGCCGCAGTGATCTTAAGGCCGAGATTGGCCGCGCGCTTTGTGAGGAATGCAATCTGCTGTCGGCGGTATCTTTGCTCATAGTACTCGGCTCCTTTGTCCACGTAAGCTTGTCCGTACTTCATCATTCGATAAACAAGTCGAGCGAGTCGATGGGCCATCGCCGTGATGGCCTTCGGGGCACCAAGCTTGGCCCGTAAACGACGGTACTGAGCTCCGAGGTAGGTTCGGCTTCGCATCAAAGTGTGGGCGGCCATCCGAAGGGCAGTTGCGGCACGATTGACAATTTTCCGTGTGCCACGGCCCAAGACTTTGTCCCCGCTAACACGGTTGTCTGGACATAGTCCCAACCAGGAGGCGAATTGCGCTTCGGTTTTCCACCGACTCATGTCGAGTCCCACTTCACTAACCAGTGTTTGGGCGACCATCACGTCGATGCCGTCGATCGTGGTCAAGTCGACTCCGGTGATGCGCTGCAGTTCGCTGCCGAGCTGAAATTGGGGTGCGTTCTTGGCCGGCTTTGCCTTTTTCCTCTTGGATTCGGCAGGCCGTGATGAAGGTGAAATGCGATCCTCGAAACTCGCCAAGTGCTTTTCCAATTCTTGGTCACACTCCACCATTCTTCGTTGATAGGTGTCGTACATCTCCACTTCCTGCTGCAACACAAAGAGTAACTCCGGCCGCCAATTGCCCTCCAGACTCTTGGCAACCTCTTCGCGGGTGGCATGTATCCGACGATCACAGAGTTGTGCCAACTTCCGCGGATCACGCTCTCCGGCGATCATCGCCCGTATGATGGCTTGCCCCGTTTGCCCACTCACGTCGCTGGTGACATTGTCCAATTGCACGTTCATCTGGGTCAAGGCTTTCTGTATAGGTCGAACGCACGTGGCGGCACCCTGCACGTGTGCTCCCCGCTGCCGCCAGTAGGTACGAAGCACACGAATTTCCGGCGGCGGTTGGAACGAGTTGTTCAGCAACCCGTAGGTGTGTAATTTCAGCAACCACTGGCTTTCCTGCACATCGCTCTTGCGTCCAGGCAGGTTCTTGGTGTGGCGTGCATTGACCAAATACACCTCAAAGCCACGTTCTTCGAGTATTTCGTAAACTGGAATCCAATATACCCCGGTGGACTGCATCGCTACCGTCTTGACTCTGCAGCTTCGCAACCAGTCCGCCAGGCGATATAAGTCCGCGGTAAAACATTCGAATCGCCGCACGGACTCCGGATCACGGTCCGGGCTTACGGCCACATAGTGTGCGCTATTGCCTACATCGATACCCGCAGCATGGGGATGGACTGCCTCCAGTCCCGGGTCTTCGGAACGTAACCGCCGCGCCAATTCCTTCCTCTCTTTCCGGCTTTGTGTCTTCTCGGTCACCACATCCTCCTTCACAGACAAAGATTGGATCCAGTCCGGCCCGGTGACGATAGGTTAGGAACCTCTCCAACGGGGTCAAAGGGCTATCGAGATGAGTCAAGCCCATTCTTAGTTGAAACTCTCCACGGCTCACGATTGGTCACGCAACCTTCTTCTTCGATCTCGTCGACGTCTTCGCCTCAATCTTCAGCTCCCGCCTGAGGGCTTCGCGGAGCTTTGGAAGATGACGGTAGCCGATCACCTTCCTCAAGCGTGGTTCGATGTCGATGAGCGCCGTCGCCAACCAGCGCTGCCGCTGGCTCGAGTTCTTCCAATGATCGACCTTCGCGCACCTTTCCTCGACGAGGGCATTGACCGATTCCAAGCAATTCGTCGTCTTGAACGAACGGCCCAGGACCCCGTACACGCCGAGTCGATGCAACGTGAGGGTCTCCTCCAGGCCTTCCTCAAGGCTCGCAGCGGCCGATTGGTTTCGCTCCTCGAGCTCTCCATGGAGCTGTTCGAGGGCCGCCCGGGCTTCGTTGTACTCCGGGCGCTGGTACGCACGCTGAAGCCGCTTGCGCCACGCGGCTTGCTCGGTCTTCGACAGGTAGCTCACCACGTTCTCGCGTTTGTGCCATTGGCAGCGTTGGACCAGGGCTCGATTACCGAATGCCCGCTTGACTGCCGCGCGCAGACCTTTGCCGCCGTCGACGATCACCAGCACGCCTTCAGAGATGTCCAGGCCTCGCTCCATCAATGAACGGAGAAACGGAGTCAGTACCTGCTCGTTCTCCGTACTCGTCTCCACGAAGCCTAAGAAGCGTTTGTCGCCCGTAATTGTGATGCCCAGGGCCACAACCATCGTGGCGTCGGCAAACATTTTCCCGTCCAGGAAGATCGCCACCACGTCCTCGGCCGACAGATCCCGCTCCTGCATCTGCCGAAGTTTCGCGCCACTCGCCTGGACGAATCCTCGAGACACCGTCGAGCTCGACAATCCGATGGCTCCTGGAATCGCTTCCGCGGCCGACTCGTAGTTCCGGCAGGAGATCCCATAAAGCACACGTCTGAGAAGCAGTTCGTTCACCGCGCCATCCGGACTGAGTTCCTCGTAGCTCCGAAGCGGAATCTCCCCGCCCGCCACGCTGCGAACTCGAGGCACCCGAACCGGTACCCGCTGGCCCCCGAGCCCCACGGTCCCCGGATTGCTCCCGTGTCGCCGGCCCCTCAACGTCGCCTCCTTTCGCGCGTATCGCTCACCCGCCAACGCCTTCACTTCCTCGTCGAGCAACTCCTCTACGTGCATCAACCCCAGTGGGATCAACGCCCGGATCATCTCCACCTTCGAGTCCAATTCCAGTCCCGAGTACTCCTCCCGGCTCATGACCTCGACCTCACCCAGTACTCGCCTCTTCTTGCGTTTTTTCACCGAACGTAACAGACTCCTCATCTCGGCTCCTTTCTCTTACAGGCTTGATGTTGTTTCTTCCAATACCATCAAACCATAGGGTTTGGAGCCGTTTCAATTTCCAACTAAGATTGGCACACTTTCATCGAGATCGACAGTCCCTGCCACCATGCCAACGATCGCCAATACCGGAGCCATGCTTTCATCCGGGCACGAGGCGCCAGTGGGGAATCGGCCTTAACTGCCGAACCCGATCCAAACCTCAATACTTATGGATGGGGAGTGTCGAAGACAAGTTTCTGGCGCCATTGACTGTGCCCGGGGCGCTGTCACGGCTTTCATAGATCAAGTTAAGTGATTTCCTGGAGGTTCTACTGATTGACATGCTAGCTAAGTCGCCGGCTTGTCGTGGTGGCTAGAATTGATTTCGCGTCGAAAAGGAGTGAGTTCCGGTTAACTTGACAGTGCCCGGTGCGGAGATGGGCATTGTTGACTTACATAGAACCACAATGTAAAAGTCTGCAAGAGATGGATGTCGGCAAGGATCTCGTCGCGGCGTCGGCCACGCCGCTGGTGCTGGCCATTCTGGCTGCAGGGGACAGCTACGGCTACGCGATCCTCAAGCGCGTGAGCGAACTGTCGGGCGGCCACCTGCAGTGGACCGACGGCATGCTGTATCCCGTGCTGCATCGCTTAGAGCGCCTCGGCTACGTGAGCGCCCGGTGGGCCACGTCGGAAAGGGGCCGACGCCGGAAGTACTACCGCATCACCCGGCAGGGGCGAGCGCGCCTGGCGGCCCAGCAGAGGCAGTGGCGGGTGGTCGATGCCACGCTGCGCGGCATCTGGATGGAGGCCTCCCTGACGTGACGACCTTCCAGGGCGGGGAGGGGCTCGAGGCGCAGATCGCACAGTGGCGGGCGTTCCTGCGCCGCCGGCAGGCCATCCACGGCTCCGACGTCGAGGAACTGGAAACGCACCTGCGCGATCAGGTAGCGGCGCTCGTCGAGACCGGGCTAGCCGAGGACGAAGCGTTCCTCGTGGCGGTCAAGCGGATGGGCAGCCTCGACGCGGTGTCGCGCGAGTTCGCGCGCGAGCACTCCGAGCGGTTGTGGAAGCAGCTGGTCGTCGCGCCCGATGATCCGGGCAATGCGGACGCGACGGTGCGCATTGAGGGAATCGTGGTCCTGTGCTTCGCTGTGGCAGCGGGCATCGCCATCAAGCTCCCCGCGTTGCTCGGTCAGCCGTTCGTCGTCGACGACGATCCCAATGTGTTCTACCCCCGCAACGCGACCTTCTTCGTGCTGCCGCTGCTAGCGGGCTACTTCGCCTGGAAGAGGGCGTTCCACCTGCCTCGAGCCGCATGGCTGGCCGTGCCGTTCGCCACGGCAGCCGTCGTGGCCAACGTGTACCCGTTCACCGGCGGCAGCGATACCGGATCGCTGATGATCCTGCACCTACCGATTGCGCTGTGGCTGGTCGTCGGGGTCGCCTACGTCGGGGGGCGTTGGTGGGCGGGCTCCGGGCGGATGAACTTCGTGCGCTTCTCGGGCGAGCTGTTCATTTACTACGTGCTCATCGCGATGGGAGGCGGCGTGCTCATTGGTTTCACGCTAATGATGTTCGCCGCCATCGACGTCGATGCCGAGTGGCTGGCCCAGAGCTGGATGATCCCGTGCGGTGCGGCAGGCGCGGTGATGGTGGGCTCCTGGCTCGTGGAAGCCAAGCAGAGTGTGATCGAGAACATGGCGCCCGTGCTGACGCGCCTGTTCACCCCCCTGTTCACCCTGCTGCTGCTCGCGTTCCTGGGCACGATGGCGTGGACCGGCAACCGCATTGACGTGCAGCGCGAGGTGCTCATCGCATTCGACCTGCTGTTGGTGGTCGTCGCGGGCCTCGTGCTCTACGCAGTGTCGGCGCGTGAGCCCGACGCCGCGCCCACCGCGTTCGATCGACTACAGCTGCTGCTGGTCGTCAGCGCACTCCTCGTCGATGCGCTGGCGCTGGCGGCCATCGCCGTGCGCATCACCGAGTTCGGCTTCACGCCCAACCGTGTGGCCGCGCTCGGCGAGAACCTGATCCTGCTGGTCAACCTGGCGTGGTCGGCGCGGCTCTACGCGCGCTTCTTGCGCGGGCGCGGCAAGTTCGCGGCGCTTGAGCGCTGGCAGGTGACGTACCTGCCCGTCTACTCGGCCTGGGCCGCCGTCGTCGTCATCGTCTTTCCCCCGCTGTTCGGCTTCGCCTGAAGGCCAGGCTGCAGCCTGGCACCATGACCGTCGGCGAATGCCAGTCGTTGCGCCAACCTTCAGGTTGGCGATCGTCAGAGGTGGCGGTGTAGGAAGCGGCCAGCGAGGCGCTGCTGGAAATCATGGACGAGCTGAATCGCGACCTGGAAGTGACGTTCGTCTTTGCCACCCACGACAGCCGCGGGATGGAACGTTCCCGGCGCCTGGTCCGCCTGGTCGACGGCGCCGTCGATTCCGACGAGCACCGCGCCTGACGGGCGCCTCACCAGCCACGTTGTTGAAACCGGGTTGCCTCACCTGAAACGTATCGTAAGAGCTGGTTTGGTCCATCGAGGTTACTCGCGTTGACAATACCACCAAACGTGCCCGAGGACATTCCGACGTCCCTTCAAGCGTCTTGCATCGGCGAGGCCGAACTGGACAGCAGCGCCCGTGAACACATTCGCGTCAATCTGACAAAGCGAGATTGTCGCCGCTACACGATGACCATGTCGGTACCCGTTATGATGGACGGGTGACTGTGCCGCCCAGCATCATCGCCGTTCTGGCTGAAAAGCCGTCGGTTGCACGAGACATCGCCCGCGTCCTGGGCGCCGGCAAGAAAGGCGATGGATTTCTTCACGGCCGTGGCTATGTGATTACGTGGGCCATCGGGCACCTGGCATCGCTGGCTCAACCGCACGAGATCAATCCCACCTGGAAACAGTGGCGACTCACCACGCTCCCGATGCTGCCCGGCCGATGGCCGCTCGTGGTCTATGAGAAGACCCGGCACCAGTTCGAGGTCGTCAAGAAGATCCTGCGTTCCGAGAGGATCTCGGAAATCGTGTGCGCGACCGATGCCGGGCGCGAAGGTGAACTGATTTTCCGGTACATTTACGAAGCCGCCGAATGTCAAAAGCCGGTCCGGCGCCTGTGGATCTCCTCACTCACAGCCGATGCCATTCGGAAAGGGTTTGAGACCCTGCGGCCCGGCGCCGAATACGATTGGCTAGCCAACGCCGCACGGGGACGAAGCCGGGCCGACTGGCTGGTCGGTATGAATCTTTCGCGGGCGTACTCCCTCACATTCAATGAAGAGCTGTCGGTGGGTCGCGTGCAGACGCCAACGCTGGCCATGATCGTGGAGCGGGAACTCGCGATCCGGAGTTTCGTCGTCGAAGAGTATCTCGAAGTGCATGCCACCTTTAGGACCAATGGCGGAGTGGATTCGTATCGAGGCGTGTTCGACAAACGTCTACCCAAAGACGGCGTCGAAGCCGCGGCCATTGTCGAACGTGCGCGAACCGGCACCGCTTCGGTCGAATCAGTCGAGGCCAAAACGCGACGGCAGGAACCGCCCCTGCTGTACGACCTCACCGAACTGCAGCGGTCTGCGAACCGTTTGTTCGGGTTCAGCGCGCAGCGGACTCTCGATATCGCTCAAGCACTCTACGAGAAACGCAAGCTCATCAGCTATCCGCGAACCGACAGCCGTCACCTGTCGAAAGACGTGGCGGAAACTTTGCCCCGTATCGTAAAGACGATCAAGACGGCCTATCCCGAAAACTTGGCGCCGGGAACAGGCGAGCGCCCCCTTGGCCAGCGATTCATCGATGATGGTAGGGTCACGGATCACCACGCGATTATTCCGACGCCCATCTCGCCGGACACAGCGGCGCTATCCGACGATGAGCGCGCTATCTACGATTTGATTTGCCGGCGCCTCCTCAGCGCGTGGCATGCCGAATATGTCTGGTCGGTGACGAAGGTGGTCAGCGCGATCCGAAACTCCAATATCGTCGATCGATACGACTCGACCGGGAGTCTTGTCCGGCAGGTGGGCTGGAAGGTGCTGGACACGGTTCACCCGAAGAAGGCGAGCCGACGCAAGGCACCCGAGCCGCAGGCCTCCGAACAGCCGCTTCCTCCGGACCTTGCGAAGGGTGGAGGACTTGTCGTGGTCCACGTCGAATCCGTGAAGAAGAAGACGAGGGCTCCGAAGGGTTTCACCGAAGGAACGCTGCTGACTGCAATGGAAACAGCGGGAAAGACGCTGGACGAGAAGGAACTCTCCGACGCGATGAAGGAAACCGGCCTCGGCACTCCGGCCACCCGAGCGTCGATCATTGAGGTACTGCTCAAGCGCGGCTACATCGTTCGTCGCGGCAAGACGCTGGAAGCGACCGAGAAAGGGATCCACCTGATCGAGGTCGTTCACCCGGAGGTCAAAAGCCCGGCGATGACAGGACAGTGGGAGGCCTTTCTCAATAGAATCCAGCGCGGTGAAGCGCAGCTCGAGCCGTTCCTCAAGGGTATCGAACACTATGTGCAAGACGTGGTCGGAAAGAGCCGCCAGATTGCTCGGACGCCCCCCCAGACTGTGGCAGCAGGCGATGAAGGTCGACATGGGGCCTCGGCCACACTTGCGATAGACCCCACACCATTGCCCCAACTTCTTCGGAACGCGTTTGGTTTTTCGTCGTTTCGCGCGAATCAGGAAGCCGTCTGCCGCGCTGTCATCGAAGGCAAGGACGTACTGTTGGTGATGCCGACCGGTTCCGGTAAATCGCTCTGCTATCAATTGCCGGGGCTCGCGCGTGGCGGCACAACACTGGTCATCAGCCCGCTCATCGCCCTCATGGAAGATCAGGTCGCAAAGCTCAAGGACCAGGGTTTCAGGGTTGAGCGGATCCATTCGGGCCGGGATTCGGCGTCCTCGCGTCAGGCCTGCGTCGATTATCTCAGTGGCTCACTCCGATTCCTGTTCATCGCGCCGGAACGACTACGCCTGTCCGGTTTCCCGGAGATGCTGGCGAAACGCAAGCCCACCCTGGTTGCAGTGGACGAGGCCCATTGCATTTCGCAATGGGGACACGATTTCCGGCCGGACTACCGCCAGATTGGTCAGCATCTCCCGATGCTGCGGCCGGCTCCGGTCATTGCGTTGACAGCGACCGCGACGCCCCTGGTCCAGAACGATATCGCCCAACAATTGGGGCTTCCGCAGTTGACGCGATTCATCCATGGCTTTCGCCGGGACAATCTTGCGATCGAAGCCGTCGAAGTCGTTCCATCCCAGCGGGCGCCGCTCACAGGAGAAGTGTTAAGGAACGCAGAACGCCGTCCCGCCATCGTCTACACGCCCACGCGAAAGCAGGCGACCACACTTGCCGCCGAACTGGAAAGTGACTTCCCGACGGCGGCCTATCACGCGGGTTTGAACTCCGAATTGCGTAGCCAGGTCCAGAAGCAATTCCTCGCTGGAAGAACGGAAGTGATGGTGGCCACGATCGCATTTGGAATGGGCATCGACAAGCCGGATGTGCGGACCGTGATTCACACGGCCTTGCCCGGCAGTCTCGAAGCGTACTATCAGGAAGTGGGCCGCGCTGGCCGCGACGGCGCGCCAAGCCGGGCGATTCTCATGCACTCGTATGGGGACCGATACACCCACGACTTCTTTTTCAAGCGCGATTATCCGGATGTCGCGTTGCTGGACCGTATCTTTGTCGCGCTTGGAGAGGGATTGCAGGAGAAAGCCGATCTGCAGAAGAAACTGGGAATGGACCCCGACTTCTTCGACAAGGCCCTGGAGAAACTGTGGATTCACGGCGGAGGCGTTCTGGACTACGCGGAGCGAGTCACTCGCGGCCAGACGACGTGGCGCGAATCCTATATCGCCCAGGGCGATCAGAAGCGATCGCAGATCGACCTGATGATCCGCTACGCCGAAACGAACAAGTGTCGCATGTCGACGCTGGTTCGGCACTTCGGCGACGTCGCCGATGGGCAGAAATCTTGCGGTATCTGCGACTTCTGTGCTCCGTCGCAGTGTGTGGCGCAACGGTTCCGGACGGCGACCGCACGGGAGTGCGGAGCATTGTCCCGCATCCTGGTCGAGCTGCGATCCGTTGGAACTCGGGCGACAGGCCGGCTGCATTCGGGGTTATATCCAGGCAATGAACTGCCCCGGGACACCTTCGAGGAGGTGCTCGGTGGCATGGCGCGGGCTGGCCTGGTCCGCATGTCGGATGCGTCCTTCGAAAAGGATGGAAAGACGATCCCTTTTCGGAAGGTGAGTCTGACGCGGGAAGGCCAGTCCTTCGAAGAAGGTACGCCGATCCATTTTGTGATGAAGGAAACGGGGAAGCCCACGAAGCGGAAACGTAAGAAGAAGACGGCCGCACGGGCCCCAAAGCCGCCAGCTGCAGTGGACGCCCCCATCGAAAAAGCGCTGCGCGCCTGGCGCCTGGAAGAAGCGCGCCGCCGCGGCGTCCCGGCCTTTCGCATTCTGACCGACAAGGCCGTGAGGCAGATCGCCATCACCCGTCCCGTAACGGCAGACGAGTTTCTCGAAATTGCCGGCATCGGCATGAGCACCGTTGATAAGTACGGCGCTTCGATCTACCGAATCGTGCATGAAAGAGGCTGAAACCTGAAAGTGCCGATTTGGTAGTCGAGGAGCTGTCCCTACCAGAAAACTCATCGCATCCGCAATCGGTTAGATATGCCGTGTCGGTAGCAAGTCTTGAAGAGCAAAAGTCTGAGTATTTGAGTCAAGTTTTTCAAGCAACAAGCAAAGCCTCCTGAAGGAAGGTAGACGTAATAAAGGTTGATTCTCTATTCCGAGTTTTCCCCGCGCTCCGAGCCGTAGAAGAACACCCAGACTGCAAGGTCGGAGGAAAACTCGTCAAAGCGGTGCGGCTGGCCGGAGGCTACAAAAAGGAAGGAACCCGGACCGACCGGATGCCGGTCGCCGCCATCGAAAAAGATGCCGTGGCCACGAACGACGACGTAGATCTCATCGCGACTATGAGGTTTCTGGGGATCGTGATCCTTCGGCGTGTACAGCTCCGCCTTGAGCGATCCGTGGGAGAAGACCGGTACAGCCAGATTCCCGGCGGGCGGTGGCCCCATGGCCAGTGCTTCGTCGAGAGTAATCTTGGCTGTCTTCTTCATTTATTCTTCATCCCAACAATTCAGGGACGCCTGGGGCTCCCGACGACAAGGCGGTATCCGATGTTGAGCGCATCCTTCTCCAGGATCTCCATACCGCCGCTCCCCTGCTCCACTCTCCAGATCGTTCTCGAGCCGATCCAGAGCCATCAAATCAGGACATGTGGCGAAGCTGGAGATCCCGCTACGCAACGCCGGATCGAGATATGCCGCGGCCCGGCGCCAGTAGGCTCCCAGAAATCCGTCGGTGCAGTCGTGGGGAATCGGTACGGGAACAACCTCTCCCCCGCCCCACGATTTCATTGGACAGTGATTTGAGAAACTACAGAACAGGAGGATCACGATATGTCCAGAGGATCGAAGAGGGAATCTGGGGGCGCGAAGGGAGTCCGTAGGGCGACCGAAGCGCCCCCAGATTCAGCGCGCGGCGGAAAGGGCCGCTGGTCGGCCCGTCGCAAGGTGACCGTGGTGTTGGAGCTGTTGCGCGGAGCGGAACTGGAGACCACGAGCCGCAAGTACGGAGTTACGGCCGCAACGCTGACAAGCTGGCGCGAGGCATTTCTCGAGGGAGGCGAAGCCGGGTTGAAGAGCCGGACCGTGGATGTCGTCGACCAGGAGAAGAAGACCCTGAAGTCAGCTGTGACCGGTCTGGTGATGGACAACGAGCTGTTGCGGGAACGGATCCGGCACCTGGAGGACGAGAAACCTTTTCTACAGTGGAGGTCGAACAAATGAGCTGGACCCCGTCGCCCTCCACCGGAAAGCCGTACGGTCTGGCCCGTGTCGCGGTGGTCTGGGGCGTGCCCCGGTCCACGTATTATGCGTAGCGGAAGCGACAGAACCATCCGGTCGGGCCGCGCAAGCGCGGGCCACGAATGCCGTTCACCGATGAGGAACTGACCGCACGGATCCGACAGGAGATCGCCGCGTCGCCGTTTACCGGGGGAGGCCACCGGAAGTTCTGGGCGCGCCTGAGGGTGGCCGGTGTCCGAACCTCCAAGACCCGGGTACTGCGTCTGATGCGGTAGGCCCAGCTGCTGGCGCCCCAGCGCCAGGCCGCTCCCATCGCGAAGAAGGCGCATACCTGAACCATCGTGACCTAAGCGCCCGAACCAGATGTGGGGCATCGATGCCACCGCCACGGTGACCCTCGACGATGGTGCGGTCACTGTATTCGCCGCCATCGATCACTGCACGGCCGATTGTGTCGGTATTCACGCCGCCAAACGGGCGACGCGTTTTGAAGCCCTCGATCCCATCCGGCAAGGCCTCAAAGAGTACTTCGCCGGCTTTCACGCCGACGCGGCCGCCGGGCTTCGACTCCGTCATGATCATGGGTCCCAATTCATGAACGACGATTTTCAAAACGAGATCCGATTCCTTGGCATCGTCTCCTCACCGGCGTGTGTCCGGGAACCGGAAGGCAATGGCTGTATCGAACGCTTCTTCAAGACCCTGAAAGAGCAGTTGCTCTGGGTGCGTCACTTTCGCTCTATTCCGGAACTGGTTCGAGCTCTTCAGGACTTTCGCGCTCTCTACAACCAGTCCTGGTTGATTGAGCGTCTTGGCTTTCTGTCTCCAATTCAGGCGCGAGAACGTCTTGCTCTCGAACCGGCGGCTTGATTATGGTGTGTTCTATCTGTCCAAGAAACCGGGGGCGCTACAACGGCTCATTCGAAGTTATGAATCAGACCTTAACCACGGGCTGTTAGCTTTGTCTCGATTTTGTTTGAGCCTCTGGGTGAAAGAAGGGCAGGGGTCTTAAAGACTCCAGGTCAACGATCCATCTTTGCGAGTTGAGAGCACTTTGCGCGGTCCGCCGTTAAAGGAGATTCCGCTGGCATGATTGGCATACGTGTTGGCCATCTCCCCTCTGTGCCAATGTAGGTGAGACACCTGCCTAACCGTTAATTAGTGAGCAGGGCGGGAAGGAAGTGAGCCTGTGTTGGTGATGAAACCAGAGAACGAGAACGAAGAATCGCGTGGAACGGAAGGCGCCCGCAGGGCGACTGGAGTTGCGCGTGAAGCGGCCGGTCGGAATGGGGATAATCCGGACCCGGAGGTGACCAATAAGGCGATACGGAGGCGATTCAGCGCCGCATATAAGCGCTGGGGGGCCTTACTACGCCGGGAGGGATTGTATTCCTCGAGCCTGCGCACCTGGCGGCGGCAACACGATGCCGGGGAATTGGCCGGGATGGGTTCGGCGAAGCGAGGACGGAAAGCGCAGCCGAAGGACGGCCGGGACAAGCGCATCGCTGAACTGGAACGCGAGGCGCAACGGCTCCAGAGGAAGCTGGAGCAAGCCGAAACGGTCATCGAGATCCAAAAAAAGTCTCCACGCTATTGGGGATTCCTCTGAAGAACCCGGACCAGGAAGAGAACAACTGATGGAAGCGGCCGAAAAGTTCTCCACCGAATTGGGGACGGCGCCGGCGTGCCGGGCCTTCGGGGTTTCCCGCGCGTCGCTCTATCGGCGTCGGCAGCGGGCCGCCGCGCCCGCAGCCGAGCGGGCACGCCCACGATCACATCGGGCATTGAGCGGAGCCGATCGACAGGAAGTCCTCGATCTGCTGCATAGCGGGCGCTTCGTGGATCAGGTGCCCGCCCAAGTGTGTGCGGCCTTGCTGGATGCAGACCGCTATTTGTGCTCGGTACGCACGATGTACCGGATTCTGGATGCGAACCAAGAAGTGCGCGAACGGCGGAACCAACGGCGTCATCCCGTCTACCAGAAGCCGGAACTGTTGGCGACAGGCCCGAATGAAGTGTGGACCTGGGACATCACGAAGCTGAAGGGACCACGGAAGTGGACCTACTTCTACTTGTACGTGATTCTCGATATCTTCAGCCGCCAGGCGGTGGGCTGGATGGTGGCCGATTGCGAATCTTCCGGCCTGGCCAAGAAACTGATTCGTGAAAGCTGTGACAAGCATCGGATCGAGCAGGATCAGCTGACTCTGCACGCCGATCGCGGCTCGTCGATGAAGTCGAAAGCGGTGGCGCTGCTGCTATCGGATCTGGGTGTGACCCAATCCCACTCTCGGCCCTATGTGTCCGACGACAACCCGTTCTCGGAAGCCCAGTTCAAAACCCTGAAATACCGCCCTGACTTCCCGGAACGATTCGATTCGATCCAGGACGCCAAGGCGTTCTGCCGGGACTTCTTCCACTGGTACAACAACGTCCACTACCATTCCGGTCTGAACTGGCTAACCCCAGCGATGGTCCATTACGGTCAGACCGGTCCGGTTCTGGAACGACGCCAGCATGCTCTGGATCGCGCTCGTCGGCAACATCCAGAACGTTTCGTCAATGTACCGAGAAAGATCGCTGGGCCGCCGGACAAGGTGTGGATCAACCCGCCCGCAGAGTCGCCTACGGTAGCTTAAATTCCGAATGCAGGTGTCTCAAACTTGTTGACACGTTCCGATCCCTCCGGCAGCGACAGCCTGCCAGCTGTGGGACGGCGTGCCTGGGACCCATGTGGCGGCGCGAAACTGCGCGGTTGGAACCACCCAGCTGACGTCTGCCACGTCCGTCGATCCGGATCCACCTCTCGGGCTCCACTCCTGAACCTGTTCCTGGGACCCGATCTCTCCTGGCTGAGTCAACGTGCCGAGGATCTGCTCCGCAAAAGATGCCTCTTCCGCCGTATAGCTGAACCCGCCGACGCCGCGGAGACTCGAATCGAGAAGTCCTCCGAGGTAGTGGTTTGGGAGCATGTTGTAGAGCCCGTGAATGCGTTCGTATTCCATAGTCGTTCCCGTTCCCATGGCCGCACCCTCGGCCGCGGCGACGACGCGCGCGAACAGATCCTTGGCGGCCTCCACCTCTGGGTGGCGGGAGTAGTAATAGACCTCGGCAAAGTTGGGCACGACGTTGGGCGCCGATCCACCGCTGGTGATGACGTAGTGGATCCGTGACTCCTGTGGGACGTGCTCCCGCATCAGGTTCACCATATGGTTCATCGCACTAGTGTCCGGTTAGAAGTCGAATAGAACCAGCTGGTTAGGATCTTGGAGTTCATTGAATTGGGAATCAGGCGCGTGAAAGGCCTGCAAAATGGGCTGTTTCTCAAGAATCGTAATGCTGAGAATCTGTAGGATTTGGTAAAGACTCCTATCGATGCCGAGGCGCTTCCGGATGATGGCGACGTGAACATAAACCGAAATGGCGATCCAGATCTGGGTCTTCACCGCATTCTCGCTGGTGCCGTAGAAGGACTTGATTCGAAGGTGTTGTTTGATCCATTTAAAGAAAAGTTCCACCTGCCATCGCGACTTGTAGATCTGAGTGATGGTGAGTGCAGGCAACGCGAAGTTGTTGGTCAGGAACTTCAACCGCTTGTTCGTCCCGGCATCGAAGTAGCTGATACGCCGCAACGGATCGGGATAGGTTTTGGCGGATTTGTTCGTTGTGAGGATGACCGTCTGGTCGGATCGCAATCCCGTGGTCGTGTCCACCCGACGGGAGTACCGCCGCCGCAGGACGACGTTCTTCTTAGCACGCACCACAAAGAAAGCGGAACAGAGGGAGAAGAGAAAGAGCCGTTCAAAATCGATATAGGCGCGGTCCATGACGTAGAAGGCACCCGCTTCGGGTGCGATCTCATCGAGAACGTTGACGTCATGGACTTTCCCGTCTGTGACGTGGATAAACGCGGGAATGTTGCCGTGAAGATCCAGCAGTGTATGCATCTTGACCGCGGCTTTGTGCCGGCGAAACCGGGCCCATGGGAATAGTGAAAGACACAGGTCAATGGTGGTCGAGTCCAGGGCATATAGACCTTGATCCAACTCGACGCCGATGGGGTCTTCGGCATATAACGGCCGCGCCATGCCGATCAGGACCTGTGCGAAATCCGCATAGATCCGCCAGTCGCGCCGCTCGTTGGCGTCGGCCAGTGTCGTCCGCGCCACCTTGCTTCGGAATCCCATGTGGTAACGCTTTCTGCCGAGGGCGCGTAAGCAGGCTTCGATGTCGCGGAGGCTTTCACGATAGGTCAATTGGACGAATGCCATCGCCAGGAACTGATCCCAGCAGGAAAACCCTTTCTGCTGGTAATCGCCCCGATAGCGGGCGACACACTTCTGAAACTCGTATCGGGGCGCGTAATCCATGACTTGTGAGAAGACGGTTTGGCCTGAGTTCATGCGCCATTGGTATCACCCCTCTCACCGTAATATTGCTAAAAGTGTGATCGGTAGGTTCAAATCGAAAAATCGCAGAATGCCATTCAACTCACTGTTCATCTATAAGTTGCCGGCGGCTGTCGCACCGTGTTCCGGACACTAGTGGGTTCATCGCTTCCACGCCATCCAGCGCCGAACGGCCTTGATCGCGCGCGGCGGCCGCATGTGCCGAGACACCGTGAAATCGGAACTTGGCGGAGATATTGGCGAGCGAGTCCGAGGGGCTGGCGTCGTTCGCATCGCTCGGAGGCCAGGCCAGCACGGCGTCCACGTCTTCGAACATTCCGGCGCGGACCATGTAGACCTTGCCGGCCCCCCCTTCTTCGGCGGGAGTGCCGTACAGCCGAACCGTCCCTTCGGTCCCGGTCTGCTCCAGCCATTCTCTGGTCGCGATCGCCGCTGCCGTCGACCCTGTTCCAAAGAGGTGGTGACCGCATGCGTGCCCGGCAGCTTGTCCCGAAATTGGCGCACGCTCCGTGGCAACACTTTGTGCAATCCCCGGCAGGGCGTCGAACTCCGCGAGGATGCCGATGACAGGTGAACCCGCACCGTAGCTCGCGACGAACGCTGTGGGCATGCCCGCAACGCCGCTTTCAATCTCGAATCCGGCCAATCTCAACTCGCTCTGCAGAAGCTCCGAACTCCGTTGCTCCTGATAACCAACCTCCGCGAAGTTCCAGATTTGTTGCGCAATGTCCGCGTAGTGAGATCGTCGACCTTCCAGGGCCTGCGATATGGAATCAGGGCCTTGTGCTACGGCCGGAACCGACACAGCCATCAGGCCGCTCAAGACAAGGATTGACGAGACTCTGCTTCGTACCATTGGAACCTCCAATTGGCGCCGTGACGCACTGTCCGCGTTTCGTATGGAAACGAGTCTGTCTAATATACAATGGCCATCTCCAATCCCAAGCTTTCAGGAGGACCCCATGAAAGGGACGATGCGACTCATTCTGTCGCTGGTCGTGGTTCTGGCCCTCGTGCCGGTTTCCGCGGTGGCCCAGCGGCTCGACATGAATACCTTTGAGAATCCGATCGAACCCCTCGACAGTGTATGGATCGAAGATCTGACAATGATCGAGGTTCGCGACTACATCAAGGAAGGCAAGACCAACGCGTTAATTCTCACCGGCGGGATCGAACAGAACGGCCCGTACCTGGTGACCGGGAAGCACAACTACGTGCTCCGGGCGATGGGGGAATCGATCGCGCGGGAGATGGGTAACACGCTGGTCGTTCCCATCGTGACGCTCGAGCCGGGCAACCCGGAAGGTGACAACGTTCCTCCGGGGACCGTGTACCTTTCGCCAGAGACCTACAGGGCCGTGTTGAGGGACGCCGCCAACAGCCTGAAGTCCCAGGGCTTCACCAACATCTTCATGATGGGCGACAGCGGCGGTAACCAGACACCGATGAGCGAGGTCGCCGAAGAACTGACCGAGAAGTGGGGCATGGGTTCGGCCCACGTCTACTTCATCCCGGAGTACTACCAGAATGGGATGATGCGGACGTTCATTACGAAAGAACTCGGCATCGAGGAAGTATCCGAGGGCCTCCACGACGAGTACTTCATCGCCGTGACGATGATGGCCGCCGATCTGCACTCCATCCGAACGGAACAACGGATCCGGGCCGGCAAGTTCTCGATCAATGGCGTGAGCCTGCTACCCATCGAGAAGACGCTCGCGAATGCGCGCAAGATCATCGCCTACCGGACCGAGTTGACCGTGACCGCGATGAGGAAAGCAACGGGGGCGGGGGCATCAAACCAGCAGTAGAGGGTCCCGTTCGTTCGAAGACCTGGGAGTTGGCACTCGGGACAGATTCGGGTGGTCTGTCCCGATTCGTGCGCTTTCAGCCGCCCAAATCGTAGCCGCACAGTGCCGCGTTAGGAGCTCAGAACTTGGACGAATCGGAGCGCCGTATTCTGAACTTGGACGAAATGGAGCGCCGTATGGTGCACGATCTCATTCGGGCGGATATCGTGCGCTATCGCAGGCAGTGGCTGCTTTCGGCGTTCGCTGTTTACGGCGCGGCGGCCCTAGTCATTGCCCTGAGCGTCTTTTTTGATCAGAATTCTATTTGGCCCGACGCCATCCTCGCCTCTTTCTTTCTTGGGAGCGTCGTTTGGGGCTACTTGTTCACGCTGCCGTGGGCATTTTACGGCAAGAGCAAAGGGAGCTTTTACCCTCCGATCGGGTTCTTCGATGAGCATGTCAAGTTCTACGTGATGCGGTGCATCGTGGCACCGGTTTTCCTGACGTTGGTGATCGTGCAGGCGGTGCGAGAGCCGAAGCGCTGCCGATCCTGTCGGGCCGAGAATCCAAGGAAGCACACGGAGTGCACTGAGTGCTCAGGCCCCATCTGATTGGTCGGCAACTGACTCATCAACGTCTCACGCGCCACACCAGGTGTTCGTCCTCTTCTGCCCAGCGCCAGTCGTTGAGCGTGCGTACCGACAGGGCGAAGCCTAACCCCTGACTGTTTCCGAGGTATGAGGTGACGACGCCGAGGAGGCGCCCGTAAAGATCGAACAAGGGGCCGCCTGAATTCCCCGGGTTGATTGCCGCGTCGGTTTGGATCCACACGGCGCTCTTGCGATCGAAGGGATCATACATCTCTTCCCGAAGCTGGGACACATTGCCTTCGGTAAGAGACCAGTCTTGTCCGCGAGGATGGCCAATCGCGATCACGTCGTCTCCGACTGCCGGCAGGTATGGCTGGACAGGAGCATATGAGATCTTTCGGTCGGACTCGAGCACAGGACGAATCACGGCGAGATCCAGCTCCGGGTGGAGCCATATCTCATCCAGCGTGCTCAGGCGTTCACCGTCACTCGTAATTACGGTTACGCGCTTTGGCCACAGCCAGTCAACTGCCATGCCACCCGTAGTTAGGCCCGCCCCACCGACGATGACGTGGCGGTTTGTCACGACGGAACCATCGCCGCGCACAAAAAAGCCAGCGCCAGAGCTCCCCGCGGGTTGCTGAATAAAATCGGGCAGGTTTGGACGGTACTCGTATTCGACTTCGATTCGGACGACGAACGGTTCCAGAACTTCGAACAGCGATGCCGTATCGACGGGTGAGCGGAGCTTCGCCAGCGTTTCGCTAGCCTGTCGGCGCGCGTCGACATTGGTGTCGACTAGGGAATCTGCGATCTGAGAAGCCTGTTCCGTCGCACCGAGATTACCCAGGGCACGCAGCGCTTCAGCCCGAACGTCGTCATCTGGATCGTTCAGGAGCAATACCAGCACGGCATTGACCCGTTTCCTCTTTACCTCCGTCCTGAATGAAAAGCTGCCCAAGACGAAAACGGCCTGATACCGAATCTCTGGCTCGGAATCCGCGAGCAATAATGCAATCTGATCGACGAAGTCCTCGCGGAGCTCTCTCGTGAGGCGGAACTTCATTACCGCAAGCCGACGAATGCTAGGTACTGGGTCGTCAAACAATTCCACAACAGTGCTGCCCAGCTCGCCGTAAATGGACAGGTTAATAGCTTGGAGCGTTTCGAACCGCACATCCGAATTCACGTCCTTCAACTGCCGCAGCCAGGCTCCGACTCTTTCGTCATAGCCCTCCCACTTGGCGATCAGAACGGACGCCATCAGACGAACATTTCCATCCGGATCATTCTCCAGCCCACGAACCCGTTCAATCTGATGACGCGCGTGGAACACATTCAAGGCGTTTAGAGCGGACACACGCACGCGGCCAATATCTTCGTCGAGAAGATTGGCGATGTCGTTCGCATACTCAATGGTCCCGAACTGTCCCAGAGCCTCGGCCGCCTCATTCCTGACGGTCCAATGGGTATCCGCAAGCATCCTGCCGACCGCATCGGCCTCGTCGCGTGCGTCGAGATCGATAAGCTCCCTTACGTCTAGTCGGACGCTCCAAAGAGGGTCATCGAGTCGCCCCAGAGCGCTGGTGATACGAATCCGCTCCTCGAGGCTCCGTTCGACAGGCGCACCGCCAACTCCTGAAGATTCGATTGCCGACGCGTTGATCGCCGCCTCGATCTCACTCTCACCAACTCGTGCCTCGCTCTCCGACGGAGGTGGCACGCGCTCGTCAACCTGCGATTCTTCGGCCGGAGGGCTCCCGGTGCAGGAAGACACCAGGATGGCAAAAATCACAAGACACGCTGGGGAACACAATCTACGATCCATCGTTCTCCTCCTGGAATCCGAGAAACCGGACCTCGGTAATGCGACCGCGGTCGTCCTCCTGATCCCCTGTGACCGGATTGCACAGCTTTTGGACGAGATACCGCCCCAGGCTTTCCATCGGTTGTGCGTCGGAAGTGCGCATTTCGAACGCGATAGATTCAACCAAGCGAAACTCCCTGCTCACTACAGCAAGAGGTGGCTGCGGCTGTCACCAGACCTTTCCGATCCCAGAAGAGTCCCGCAGTTCTGATTCTTGGGAATGAAGTACGCCCAGAGGGATTCGAACCCCCGACCTACGGATTCGAAGTCCGACGCTCTATCCAGCTGAGCTATGGGCGCGTAGGTTGGATTAGGGTGGATTGTACTACAGTCAAGGTCAGTCGACCGTCGAGTCGAAGACCTTCAGGACTCTCTCGAGACCCTTTTCCAAGTAGTCTCGCGGCGGGCCGAAGCCCATGCGGAAATAGCCGTCCAGCATGAACTGCTGCCCCGGTACGATCAGCGTGGACTCCTCTTCTCTGAGCCGCGCGGCCAGCTTGTAGGATTCAATCGGGTGCTTGTAGCGGATCATGGCGATCGCGGCCGCCTTCGGCTTGACCAGTTCGAACATCCCCGGCCGTAGCGCCATCCACTCTTCGACGAATGGCAGGTTGCGGCCGATGAACTCCTGGGTTCGGAGTCGGAGTTTGTCCCGCTGTTCGAGGCCGTGGCAAGCGATCTTGTCGGCCAGGATACAAGGTGCGATCGATGTGTAGTCCTTGTGGCTCCAGATCTTTTCGATCGCATCGGGTGGGCCGAGAACCCATCCCAGCCGTGTCCCCGGCATGCCGTAGGACTTCGACATACTGTGGACGACGAGCGTCTTCGGGTAGACGCCCCACATTGTTTGCGTCCGATCTCCTTCGCGTTCCGCACCCCGGTAGACCTCGTCGGAGTGAATCCAGCACCCCACCTTGTCGGCGGCTGCTGCGATGGCCTTGAGCGTGTCCAGGCCGTACGCCGCGCCGGTCGGGTTGTTCGGGTTCGATATCGAGATCAGCTTGGTTTTCGCCGTCACCTTGGCGGCAATCTCGTCCGGATCCGGAATCCACTCATTCTCCGGCTTCGTCCACACCGGAACGATCGTGGCGCCGAACGCTTCGGCTGCGCCGTAGGTTTGCATGTAGTTGGGAAGGATGAAGACGGCTTCGTCGCCGGGCTCGATCAAACTCGACATGCAGTGGAAATTGGCCTCGCATCCGCCGATCGTGGCCACGAAGTTTTCGACGCTCGCTCCTTCGTAGAGTTCCGACGCCAGTTCACGAAACCGGATGCTGCCATTGCTCTGCCCGTAGCCCAGCCGTTGGTTCAGCAACTCGTCGCCCGAGATGCCCAGGTCCGCGCAGCTCACCGGGTGTACGCCGCTCTCGGTGAGGTTGTACTCGACGGTGTTTTCCCAGGTCGACTGCCACCGTTCCATCTCGAAATTCCGAATCTTCATGAGGTCTCCATCCCAAAAGAATCATTAGCAGTCCGAGGCAGATTTCTGAGGGCTCGCCCTAACCCTTCTGCCTCGGACTGCTAGAGCGTAGCATACCGTCCGCACCGTGCGCGTGAGCCCGCAGGTGCAACGCTTTTCGCCGAAGGCCGTCCAAAGTGGTTGGCCCGCAAACGGTCCCTCGGGGCCTGCATCGTGTGTTAATTTATAAAATTCGTCCAACCCACGAGGTGAAGTCATGCGTAACGTCATCATCATTGGATCCGGCCCCGCAGGCCTGACTGCGGCCGTCTATGCGGCACGAGCGAACCTCGAGCCCCTCCTGATCCAGGGGGCGGAGCCCGGGGGACAGCTGACGCTGACGACGATGGTCGAGAACTATCCCGGCTTCCCCGACGGCATCATGGGTCCGCAGTTGATGGAGGACATGAGCAAACAGGCGGAGCGGTTCGGAACCGAGATCATGACCGGTTTCGTGGACCGGGTCGAACTTGGGGAGCAGCCGTTCCGCGTGTTCGTCGGCGACAAGGAATACGAGGCAAGGACGGTCATTATCTCTACCGGTTCGTCCGCGAAGCTTCTGGGCCTCGAGAACGAGCGCCGGCTGATGGGGCACGGTGTCTCCACGTGTGCGACCTGCGACGGCTTTTTCTTCCGTGGCAAGAAGATCGCCGTCGTCGGGGGTGGAGATTCCGCCATGGAGGAATCCACTTTCCTGACGAAGTTCGCCACCGAGGTGAACCTGATCCATCGCCGGGGGGAGTTCCGGGCTTCGAAGATCATGCAGGATCGGACCCTCGCCAACGACAAGATCAAGGTCCATTACAACACCGAGGTGGACGACGTCCTGGGCGGCGATGCCGTGACGGGGATCAAGCTGCGCGACAACACAAAGGCCGTGAGTACGGAGATCGATCTGGACGGAGTTTTTATTGCGATCGGGCACAATCCGAACACCGACGTCTTCAAAGACCAGATCGAGCTCGACAAGAAGGGCTATGTGAACACCCAGGCCAACTCGACTGCGACTAGTATTCCGGGCGTGTTCGCCTGCGGCGACGTTCAGGACCCGGTCTTCAAGCAGGCCATCACCGCGGCCGGCACCGGCTGCATGTCGGCAATGGAAGCCGAGAAATTCCTCGAACACTGAAGCCGGCCCGTGTCATGGAAAACACCGAGCGAATCTTCACACTTCGGGAAGCCAACGACACGCTGTCCCAACTGCGCCCCCTCGTTGAAGAGCTGCGAAACGAATGGGACCATGTCAAGTCGCTCAATCCCAAGATCCAGAAAGCTCGAGAGAAAGCGCACCTGGACGCTTTCAGCCCCCAGGGCGTCGACTATGTGGAGTCGGTTTCGCATGTCATGCTGCTGATGTCCCAAATCCGCGAGATGGGTGTGCTGATCAAGGATCTTGACAAGGGATTGTGCGATTTCCCGTTCTTAAAGGAGGATCGGGTCGTCTATCTCTGCTGGCACCTTGGCGAAGATTCGATCGACTACTGGCATGACATCGAGGCCGGTTTCGGAGGACGCGAGCCCCTGGACGGGCAGGACCGCTAGAAGGCTGATTCCAAATGATTAGTCCCGCTGACAAGATCTTCGTTTCAGGGATCGATTGCGTGGCTGCGATCGGAGTCACGTCCGAAGAACGGACGATGCAGCAGCGTCTCTCGGTGGACGTTGAGATTGAGACCGACATCCGTCGCGCCGCCGACACCGATTCGCTCAGGGACGCCCAGGACTACGCCCGGGTTGTGGCCCTCGTCGTTGAGATCGCGGCCGATCGCGACTTTCACCTGATCGAGACGCTGGCCGAGTCGGTTGCGTCACGGGTGCTGAAGGACTTCCCCACGCCACGGGTCCGCGTCCTCGTCCGAAAACTCACCCCGGTGCTTGCGAGCCGGGTCAACTTTGTCTCGGTGGAGATCGTTAGAGAGCGGCCGCAATGACGCAGAACAGTTCGGATGAAAAAGTACTTCAAAATAAAATTTATGTTGATGAAATAGAAGTATTTGCGCTATTCTACCCGCGCTTTGATATGGGCTCGGCGGAGTGTTTCGCCGAACCATTTCGTCGATATTAAGGACGATACGCATAACTAAATTGCAGTGATTCCCCAAGGGGGCGGCTGACGGGCGAAGCAACCTGCCGGTTAGCGGTCCAGGGTTGGATGAAGCGCCCAACCCCGAATCCCCCCACTGCAAATAGAGGAGACGCCTTCCTGCGAGTTTCAGGCAAACAGGGAAGGCGCACATTCTTGAGGAGGCAATTTGGCAACCTTACCTGAACAGGCGGTGGCGAACGCTCCGAATGGCAACGGGTCGAAACTTCCGGTTGGCAGGCGCGCGATGAAGTTTGTGGATTCTGCCATCTGCTACGGCGCCGGCAAGACGTTAGACGTCATCCAATACGTGAACCGGGAGCCCGTTCCGGCGTTCACCCCGAAGTGGTCGGAAAAGCCTTTGCAGAAATCCTGGCAGAAGACCAAGCCGACGCTGGGTTGGCCGCGCCAGACCGACTCGCTGTGTCCCCAGTGCGTGCGCGAAGCGCGCGAGGCCATCATCGACGGTACGAAGGACTGGACGAGTCTGCTCCACGAGAAAGTGGGAGAGATCAAGGCCGACATCATCGAGCGTGACGGCCAGGTATGGATGGTCAAGGAGTGTCCGCTGCACGGCAAGATCGAGGACATGATGGCGATCGACGTGCGCTTTCTGGAGTGGATCGAAAAGAACTTCCCGGGACGGGACATCCCGGCGCACGCCGACGAGGGCCTCCACAACCACGGCAGCAGCACGATCAAACACGGGAGGGGCAGCGTCCTGACCGTCGACCTGACGAACCGTTGCAACATGATGTGCGATCCATGTTTCATGGACGCGAACCAGGTCGGATACGTGCACGAGCTCACCTGGGAAGACATCCAGGAAATCATGGACAACTCCATGAAGATCAAGCCGCGCCGCCAGATGTCGATCCAGTTCTCGGGCGGAGAACCGACGATGTCGCCTTTCTTCCTGGATGCGGTCGCGTATGCCAGGAAGCTCGGGTACTCGAGCACCCAGGCAGCTTCGAACGGTATTGAGTTTGCCAAGAGTCCCGAATTCTGCGAGAAGGCCGCCAAGGCCGGCTTGCGCTACGTCTACCTGCAGTTCGATGGAATCGGCAACGACGCCAACAGCCATCGCCAGGTCGGCAACCTGTTCGACGTCAAGCTGCGGGCGATCAACAACCTTCATGCGGCGGGTGTCGAGATCATTCTCGTCGTCACACTGATCAACGGCGTCAACAACGATCAGGTCGGATCAATCCTCCGTTTCGCGATGGACAACCCGAAGAAGGTTGCCTTCATCGCGTTCCAGCCGGTTTCCTTCACGGGTCGCGACGAGGAAATCACACCGGAGCGCCGCCTCCGACAGCGCTATACGCTGTCTCATCTGGCGCACGATGTGAAGCAACAGGTCGGAATCACCGAGCCGACCAGGGACTGGTTCCCGCTATCGTTGATGGGTTCCTTTGCCGACTTCGCCGACCTGGTTCATGGGCCGGGCCGGGAATGGGGGCAGGTCAGCTGCGGTTGCCACCCGAACTGTGGGGTGGGGACGGCGCTGATGATCAACAAGGAAACCGGGGATATGGCGCCGGTACCCGAGTTCCTGAACATCCCGGGACTCGTCAAAGACATGCAGTCGATCACGGATTCGGGACGCGGGAAATGGACATCGAACATCATGATGGGCCTCGCGTTGCTGAAGCACTACAATCCCTGCCGCGCGCCGGGCAGTCTGACGCTGTCGGACCTGTTCAAGAAGTTCGACAAGTCGTTTGGCCTCAGCGGCAAGAATTACGGCAAGATCACCAGCGACCGCACTCGGGATGACATCGACAAACGGCGTTCCGACCCTTGGAATTTCCTGTTCATCGCCGGAATGTGGTTTCAGGATCTGTTCAACTACGACTTCCGCCGCACCGAAATGTGCATCATTCCGTACGCGACGCAGATGGGCGAAATTTCCTTCTGTGCGTACAACACCGGCGTCGGGTGGAGGAACATCATCGAGAACATGTTCAAGACCCACACGGTGTCGGAATGGTACCGCGAGAACGGCAAACATGGTGTCTACGCCAAGGGCAAAGAGGTCGAGCTCGAATCGATCGAACACAGTCTTGTGATCCGTGCCGAGGATGCCGAGCGCGTTCGGGACCGGGGCGCGCTGGCGTTGACGGCGTCGGACGAGGAAAAAGCCGTGCGGCAGGGCGAGCGCGAGGAGCAGAAGGCTCGCGAGATCTACGAAGAGATGGTTCTCGGCAAGAGGCCCAGCAAGGTCGACCTTATCAAGATCGAACTGCTGAACCGTCGGGAAGAAGAGAAGGACCGCGAGGAAGTGGCGGCGGCCGGCGACTAAGATCGGCTGTCGGTGAAAATCGAAGGGCGACCCGGCTACGGGTCGCCCTTTTTGTTTCGGTGGGATTGGGATCTATGACAAGGTTTCTAATTCCCATAGGGAAACCCCCGGCTTAGCCGGGGCGACTCGCAGAGGTTTGACCGAGAGCGGCGGTAGATAGGAAAGTCCTGCTTGGAAGCGACGACTTCCAAAGAAGGAGGACTCAATGAAAGAGGCCCGAAGGCGATCGCACACGAAATGGGACTGCAAGTATCACATGGTGTTCATTCCGAAGTAGGCGGTATCCAGTGTGGCGGGATTCATCAAGGGGAAGAGTGCAATCTCGACTGCCCGGAACTTTCTGGGACTGAAACACCGTTTGACAGGGAAGAGTTTCTGAGCGCGAGGCTATTTCGTTTCCACGGTGGGGATGGACAAACAATTCGTGCGGGAATACATTTGGCGGCAGGAGCGGGAGGAGCAGCGTTTGGAGGAGCTGAACATGGCGTGGGGGCATCAGCTGCCTTCAGGCGGCTCTTGACTGGCCCCTTTGAGGGGCTCACAGAAATAAGCCCCCGGCTCTGCCGGGGGTCATTTAACTGAAAAGCCCCATTGGACATTGGACATTCGAGATTCCAGGATTTGTCATTTGACCAAGAAGGGCGCGCCGACAAATCTCAAATTAATCAATGTCCGATGACAGGTGTCCAATGAGGACTCTCGAATAGAGAATCTGCAATGGAAGGCACCCCGGCCTTCTCCCTTACATGCCGAGCGTCTTCTTTCCTTCTTCGGAGATCAGGTGCGGTGTCCAGGGCGGGTCCCACACGATTTCCACCTGCGGGTTCGGAAAGCCGGCGTCTTCCAGCTTCGCCCGAACGTCCTGCTGAATGCTCTCGCTCGACGGGCATCCCGGCGCGGTCAGCGACATCTTGACCTGCACCGAATTCTTCTTCGAAGAAACTTCATAGACCAGGCCGAGGTCGACGATGTTCAGTGGGATCTCCGGATCGTGGCATTCCTTGAGCACTTCCATGACGAGATCCTGGTCGCTCATTTGCGCGAGCGCCGGATCGCGGGCCTGTTCGGCCAGGGCAGCGAGTTCCAGTTCGGGCTCTTCCTTGCGTACGTGTGGGCGGTAGGTCAAATCGACGTCCGGTTCCGGTTCACCGAACCTGGCAGTCACGCGTGACTGGCGCCGGTTCGCATATAACAGCGTTGAGACCAGCAGTACCGCGATGACCAGCAGCAGGTACGAAAGCAAAGATTCCCCTCCTATGCAGCCACTCTGACAGGATAGTATCACCATTGTCAACGGCCCTCACTACGAACAGAAACCGGCTCACGACCCTGCCCCCCGCGTTTGCGAGGCTACGCCTCACAACAGCCAGACAGCGGCCTTGAATTGGTGCAAAGCCCGAAAATACGCGCAAAACGAGCGCTCTACGAAACAAAGTCGATGGCCGCAGACACGTGTCAACTTTGCTATAATGCCCTCTTGTGCCCACGCTGAATTTGAACCTTTTGAGAAGGGGTTGAAGACCTATGGCTTCCGTCTCCGCCAAAGATCTGGATCAACGCACTGCCGGCATCGTTACCGGACCATATCGGGTTGCCGATACGACCATGAAGGTGCAGACCCAGGATCGTGTGGAACTTCACAACCTGACCGAGCAGGTAAAGGATTTCGTCGCGTCGTCGGGCGTGATTGCCGGCCAGGTGATCGTGGCATCGATGCACACCACGAGCGCCATATTCATCAATGAATGGCAAGATGCATTACTGTTCGATATCCGGGCCCATCTGGAGAGTTTCGTTAGCCAGGGCGCTTACTATCGCCATAACGATCCCGAATGGTCCGACTGTGACCGCAACAACGCGGATTCGCACTTGAGGACGCTGGTCCTCGGGACGCATGTCACGCTTCCGGTCGTCGACGGCAACGTCGTGCTTGGAGAATGGCAGAGCGTGATCATGGGAGAATTGGATGGCCCACGCGAGAGGGTCGTCCGGCTTCAGGTCATGGGGATCTGAGCCGAATAGGACGGGTTGACAGCAGAGAGGGCAGAGGAGGAGAACCAATGGCCATTACGCTGACCAAGAAAGCAGAAGAAAAAGTGAAAGCAATCCTGGCCGACCAGCCGGATGTGTATGCCGGTTTACGAATCCAGGTCGTCGGTGGAGGCTGCTCGGGCTATTCCTATCGGATGGGCTTCGACAAGAGCTTCAACGAGGAAACCGATCAGGTGTTCCAGTTCGACGGTCTGAAGGTGTTTGTTGACCGATCCAGCCTCCTCCACGTGGAAGGCACGGAAGTTGACTACGTCGAAGGCCTCCAAGGCGCCGGCTTCAAGTTCAACAACCCCAACGTTGCCGAGACCTGCGGTTGCGGCGAATCCTTCAGCACGTAGCCGTTTACGGATTTTGAAAGCCCTGCTGTGATTCGCCCCAGCAGGGCTTTCTGCTTATGGTGCCACGCCGTCCCGCTCCGGGATCTGACTGGTGGGGCAGGCGGCACGAACAGAACCGGGAACGGTGGTGAACCGGTTCTCCGGCCATCGCTAAACGCTCCGGGTAGCGTACCTCTTCACCGGCAGAACCTGCTTGCCCTCGAGGGGCCGATGGCGTGATCATCACAAGGTGCCACAATAGCCCAGGGGAGCTGAAACCAGCGGCGTTGAGACGCCCGGGACCAGCTGAGAGGACTTGCCTGCACATGGCAGGTCGACCCTTCACACCTGATTCGGGTAATGCCGACGGAGGGAGACGATGAGTACCTCAAGAATCTTTTCCAACGATCCCATCGAACTCGAAGATACATTCCGGCGCAGCACACGGGTGTACGTTAACGGCCACATCCATGAGGACCTCCGCGTGCCGTTTCGCAGCGTCGAGTTGCACGAGACGGCGTCGTCCGACGGAGTCTCGGAACCCAACCTTCCGGTTCGTCTCTATGACACACGCGGTCCCTGGGGCGACCCCGAGGTCCGGTGCGACGTGCGGAAAGGCCTTCCCGCGCTCCGCCTGGATTGGATCGTCGCGCGGGCAGACGCCGAAGAGCACGACGGCCGATCGATACGTCCCGAGGACGACGGGTATCTCACTGAAAAACATCGGGATATGGCGACCGATGGAGACAAGCTGACCCGTCTGGAACTCTACCCGGGCCTGAGGCGAAAGCCCTGGCGCGCCAAATCCGGCCGGGCAGTCAGCCAGATGCACTATGCGAAGCAGGGCGTGATCACACCGGAGATGGAATACATCGCGATTCGCGAAAACCTCGGCCGCGAGAGGGCGTTTGCGGCAAACGATGCCGATCGGTCCCGACTCGAATTCCAGCATGGCGGGCAATCCTTCGGCGCGGCCCTTCCGGACTACATCACACCGGAGTTCGTGCGCGACGAAGTCGCCCGAGGACGTGCAATCATCCCTTCGAACATCAACCATCCCGAAGCCGAGCCGATGATCATCGGCCGGAACTTCCTCGTGAAGATCAACTCGAACATCGGCAACAGCGCGGTGGCCAGTTCGATCGAGGAAGAAGTCGAGAAAATGCGGTGGTCGATCACCTGGGGGGCCGATACCGTGATGGATCTGTCGACGGGACGCAACATCCACGCCACCCGCGAGTGGATCCTCAGGAACTCGCCGGTCCCGATCGGAACGGTGCCGATCTACCAGGCGCTGGAGAAGGTAGGGGGGCGGCCCGAAGAACTTACCTGGGAGATCTTCCGCGACACGCTGATCGAGCAGGCTGAACAGGGTGTCGACTACTTCACGATCCACGCCGGCGTCCTTTTGCGCTACATACCTTGGACGGCCCGCCGCATGACAGGGATCGTGAGCCGTGGCGGCGCCATACTGGCGAAATGGTGCCTCGCGCATCACGAAGAGAACTTCCTCTACACCCATTTCGAAGAAATGTGCGAGATCATGCGTGCCTACGACGTGTCGTTCAGCCTCGGCGACGGGCTTCGGCCAGGGTCGATTGCCGACGCCAACGACGACGCGCAACTCGGGGAGTTGAGGACGCTCGGCGAGCTGACCCAGATCGCCTGGAAGCACGACTGTCAGGTGATGATTGAGGGGCCGGGTCACGTCCCGATGCATCTGATCAGGGAGAACATGGACCTGCAGCTCAAGCTGACCCACGAAGCGCCGTTCTACACGTTGGGGCCGTTGACGACGGACATCGCACCCGGCTATGACCACATCACGAGCGCGATCGGTGCCGCGATGATCGGCTGGTACGGGACGGCTATGCTCTGCTACGTCACACCCAAGGAACACCTGGGCCTTCCGGATCGCAAGGACGTCAAGGACGGGGTCATTGCCTACAAGATTGCGGCCCATGCCGCCGATCTCGCCAAAGGGCACCCCGGGGCGCAGGAGCGTGACAATGCACTCAGCAAAGCGCGCTTCGAATTCCGCTGGGATGACCAGTTCAACCTGAGCCTCGATCCCACGACAGCTCGCGAGTTCCACGACGAGACTCTCCCCCAGGACGGCGCCAAGGTCGCACATTTTTGCAGCATGTGCGGCCCTCAGTTCTGCTCGATGAAGATCACCCAGGACGTACGGGATTTCGCCGCCAGCCTGGGCCTGGACGAAGATCAGGCGCTCGACGAGGGCATGAAACGGAAGAGTGAGGAGTTCAAGGAATCGGGCAGCGAGATCTACATCAAGGACTGACTGGGAGGTCAGTCGCGATTGGCTTTTGGCCGTTGGCGTTTGGCTGCGGGATCGGCATGAACTTTGACGGCTAGAAGCCAACTGCCAACAGCTAACTGCCAACTACCAACAGCCAAACGCTGGCAACTGCCCCAACCTACTTCCGACCGATCACCAGTTCCGGTTCTGAAATCACGACGCGCGTGTGTGGGGGGACTGATCGCGTGAGCCAGACGTTGCCGCCGACGACCGCCCCTTCGCCAATAACCGTGTCGCCGCCAAGGATGGTGGCTCCCGAGTAAATGACCACGTCGTTTTCGATCGTCGGGTGACGTTTTTCCCCGCGGACGATCTGTCCCTCAGCGTCCTTCGAGAAGCTCAATGCCCCGATTGTGACCCCCTGGTAGATCTTGACCCGGTCGCCGATGATCGTGGTCTCACCTATGACGACCCCAGTCCCGTGATCGATGAAGAACGCCCGACCGATTTTCGCGCCGGGATGGATGTCGATGCCCGTCTTCGAGTGCGCGTACTCGGTCATGATCCGGGGCAACAGGGGAACGCCGTTTCGGTTCAACTCGTGGGCGATCCGGAACACGCTGATCGTGTAGATGGCCGGATACGCAAAGATGATTTCGTCGGTGCTCTTGGCTGCGGGGTCGCCGTCGTAACCGGCCTGGACATCTTCGGAGAGCTGACGTCGCAGGTCGGGAATCCGTGTCAGTAGCGCCAGCGTCTGGTCTTCGGCGACCTCATGACAGTGATTACACGGGTCGTCGGGCCGTTCACATTCGGGCCGAACACTGCGGTAGATTTCCTGGCTGAGACGCGAGTAGATCGAATCGAGCAGATCGCCGATGTGGTACTCGATGTTCGAGGGTTCGAGGTGCTTGGCGCCGTAGTATCCCGGGTAGACGACTTCGAGCAGGTCTTCGACGATCGCGAAAATGGACCCTTTGTCGGGCAGTGGCGTGGGTTCGATGTGCTGGAGCTTGGGGTCGAGCTTGCCGTACGTGTCAAGGACAGCCCGGGCAATGTTGCGGATCTCGTCTCGCTTTCTGAGTCTTCCGCGCATTCGGCGCTACTCCAACGAAACCGCCCCTCAGGCCTTCCAGCTCTCCAGCGTCTCCTTGATGTCCGCCATGAACTGATCCGCGACGGCGCCGTCGATCACGCGATGGTCGAACGACAGCGACAGGTAGACCATCGGCCGGATCGCGATCGCGTCACCGATGACGATGGGACGCTTCTCGATGCCGCCCATCCCGAGGATGGCAACCTGCGGCTGGTTGATGATGGGAATGCCGAACAGTCCGCCAAAGTTGCCCGGGTTTGTGATCGTGAACGTTCCACCCTGTACTTCATCCGGCTTCAGCTTCTTGGTCCGTGCCCGTTCACCCAAATCGTTAATGGTCTTGGCCAGGCCGAGAAGATTTTTTTCCCCCGCATCCTTGACGACCGGTACGATCAGGCCCCAGTCGAGGGCGACGGCGATGCCGATGTTGATCGCACGCTTGTAGACGACGTCGTTGCCGTCCAGGGAAGCGTTCAGGATGGGGAACTTCCCAAGGGCGCGAACGGCGGCCTGGATGAAGAACGGTGTGACGGTCAGCCGGACGCCGGATCGGTCGAACTCCGGCTTGAGTGCGGCCCGCGCTGCCATCACTGCGGAACAGTCGATTTCAAATAGTGTGGCGACGTGGGCGGAGGTGCGGCGACTGACCACCATGTGTTCGGCGATCGACTTGCGCATCGCCGTCATCGGCACACGGTGCTCTGGCCCCTTGAAATCGATTGCGGGAGCGGCAGGCTGTGCACTCTTCCGAGCCGCCGGAGCCGGGGCAGTCGTCGGCTCGCCCCGTTGTTCGATATAGCTCAGGACATCGCGTTTCGTGATTCGCCCGCCGGCGCCCGTACCCTTGCCTCGCAATTCACCGATGCTGATGCCGTGCTCGCGGGCGATCCGGCGTACGAGCGGTGACGAACGGAGACTCTTGTCGTCGGTTTCGTCCGCCGTAATTTCCACCGGCTTCGGAGCCGGTTCCGGTGGCGGAGTGGGGGCCTGCGGCGCCTCCGCCTTCTTGTCGCTCTTCTTGGTTTCCGGCTTTGGCTTCGGTTTGCCGCCTCCGCTTGCCGTCCCGACCGCCTCACCGATGAGGGCGACGACCGTGTTGATCTCCACGGTTTCGCCTTCCTGGACGACGATCTCCTTCAGGATGCCCGACGCTGGAGCAGGTATTTCCGAGTCGACCTTGTCGGTCGAGATTTCGAACAAGGGTTCATCACGAGCGACCTGATCACCCGCCTGCTTGAGCCATTTCGTCAGGGTGCCTTCGAAAATACTCTCCCCCATCTGGGGCATGATCACTTTCGTGTCAGACATCTTCTAATCCTGTAGGGAGGCACGGATGATAAGGGGAAGAAAACCATGCCACGGATTGCACGGATTCAGCGGACAAGTGTCTTTCGGACACCAAGCCATAGGCTTAGTCCTATCCTCGTAATCTGCGTGATCCGTGGCCTTCTTAATCGGCGCAATCCGTGCCTGTCCTCTTTTCGATCCTCAGTGTAATCCTCGGAATCAGTATGCGTTCAACTCCCGGGCGACGCGGACGATGTCCGATACTTTCGGCAGAAAAAACTCTTCCAGGGGAGGACTGTAGGGTACGGGGGTGTCGGGTGCTGTGATGCGCCGCACCGGGCCATCCAGATGTTCGAAGGCCTCCTCCGCGATCACTGCCGCCAGTTCTCCGGCGAACCCCCCGGTTCGCGTGTCTTCGTGCAGGAGGATTACCTTGTTCGTCTTCTTGACGGAGTCCAGAACGGTCTCCTTGTCGTAGGGAAGCAGCGACCGCAAGTCCACGACCTCCAGATCGATCCCTTCCTTCTCCAGTTCTTTCGCGGCGTCGAGCGCCAGGAACACCATGGCGCCGTAAGTGATCACGGAGATGTCGGTACCGTTCCTGCGGACTATCGCTTCGCCGATCGGCACCGTGTAGTCCTCGGTCGGCAGCTCCTCCTTGATCCGGCGGTACAGAAACTTGTGTTCGAAGTAGATCACCGGATCGGGGTCGCGGATCGCCGCCTTGATCAGTCCTTTCGCGTCGTAAGCGGTGGACGGGCAGACAACCTTCAATCCCGGCGTGTGGACGAAGTACATCTCCGGGTTCTGCGAATGGAACGGGCCACCATGGACGCCGCCCCCGCTGGGACCACGGATGACGATCGGGATGCCGGCGCCCCACCGGTAACGGCACTTGGCCGCAAAGTTCGTAATCTGGTCGAAAGCGCACGAGATGAAGTCAGCGAACTGCATCTCGGCGATCGGCCGCATTCCCATCATCGCCGCTCCGATGGCTGTCCCGACAATTGCGGACTCTGAGATCGGCGTGTCGATCACGCGAGACTCGCCGAACTCTTCCAGCATGCCGGCCGTGACCTTGAAGGCACCGCCGTAGATGCCGACGTCTTCGCCCAGGATGAAGACGCGCTCGTCGGCCGTCATCTCCTCCCAGATGCCCTGCTTGATCGCTTCAATGTAGGTTGTCAGTGCCATTGAGATTCCGTATGCCGTTCCCTTGCCTTCTATTCTTCGAAGTAGACGTCCCGGAGGCAGTCTTCCGGGGCTGGCATCGGGTCCTTTTCAGCGATAGCGACCGCCTCCGTGACCTCGCTGACGACCCGCTTGTCCATTTCGTCGATGCTCTTCGCGGTCAGATGCTTGTTTTCCAGCATCGTGGTTACCAGTCGCTTGATAGGATCCCGCTTCTCCCAGTACTCGAACAGCTCAGGCGGCACGTAGCCGGCGTCGTCGTGCGCGGAATGGCCCGTCATCCGGAACGTCTTGCATTCGATGAGCGAGGGCCCTCCACCATTGCGGGCCTTTTCGACGGCGCGCGTGGTCACTTCCCAAACGGCGGCGACATCGTTGCCATCGACGATCTCCCCGGTCATGCCGTAGGCTTCGGCCCTGTCGGCCACGTTCTCGACCGCCATCTGCCGCTCCAGGGGCGTCGAGTAAGCGTACTGGTTGTTGTTGCAGATGTAGACGGTCGGGGTCTTGAGGACCGCTGCGATGTTCATCCCTTCGTGCCAGTCTCCACGGCTGGTCGCCCCATCGCCAAAGAAGCAGATCGAGACCTGTTTCTGTTCCCGCATCATGAAAGACAGACCGATTCCGGCCGCCACCGGAATGTTGTCGCCCAGCATGCTGACGAACGCGATGAGGTTGTACTTCATGGAGCCCATGTGCATGTTGGCGTCCTTGCCCTTGGTTGGACCGGTTGCGCGCCCCATGTACTGGGCCAGGATTTCTCGCAGCGACATGCCTCGGATCAGGAACGCGCCCATGTCTCTGTGGGATACGCAGACCACATCGTCTTCCTCCAGATCGATACAGGCGCCGACGGCAATCGCTTCCTGTCCCCGCCCGACATAGACCCCGCCGACGATCTTGCCCTGGCGGTACAGCTTGCGCTCGATCCGGTCTTCCAGTTCCCGGGTCAATTTCATGTAATACAGCATGTCGGTCAGAGTCGTGGTGCCGGGTTGGCGCGGCGAGGGTGCAGGCTCGCGGACGGCAGACTGAGACTTTATCGATTTCACAGTTTTTGACACAGCTGTTCGATGGAACCGGTGATCTGGATTCTGAACGCCCAAGATATCGCAAAGTAAGGGCCGTTTTCAAGCGCGGGACCCGTCCATAAAGAGTTGACAAATCAATTTGTCTGGGCCTTCGTGCGGTTCCTTGGGGGGATGAATGACGAGTCAGTACCGCGGATCCCGACCCCCGTATTTTTCCAGCATTTCGAGGTTGAACGGGGCGTGTGCGGGGTTGGGACCAAACCCCCGGTAGATGGCGTGGCAGGCGTAGCAGACGGTTACTTCCCCGACCACGAGGTAGATGAGCCCGTCGACGGCGGCCATCCCGACCAGCGCCAGCATGGCGTAGGCTGGGGCGTTCCTGGCGAAGAAGAACAAGCTGAACAGCACTCCGACGACAACGATGGTCAGCCCCAACGCGCGGTTGAAGTCCTTTTGAATGTATAGATTATCGTGGCCACAGGCCGCGCAGGCGTCGACCATATCCCCGGATCGGACCACGGCTGTTGGGCGCAGATCCAGTTTGCGGCTACAGGCGGGGCACTGAAGTGCCTCGAGGGCGAGGGGAGCGGTCTCGACTTCCGTTTCACAGCCCGGACACTTGAAATGTATAATCTTGCTCATGAGAGTCACTCTTAACGCGTTGATTATAACGCTCCTGTTAGGCACGTTCGCCCCTGCACAGACCATCGGCGAGTTGGCCGAACTGGCGCGGCGAGAGCGGGCACGGCGGGCCACCGCAACGTCGACGGCCGAGGTCTATACGACGGAAGGCCTTGCAGTTCGGTTTCAACGTGTCAGGCCGGAGGTGATTGCGGCTCTCGAGGATCTCGGGGTAGCGGTCGACCAGGTCAGTTCGGACTTCGCCGGAATCGCCTCGGATGCTGCCAGTATCGGTGGAGAGCTGTCAGGCAGCATGACCGGCATGTTAGAGGCCTTCGAGGCGGAGGCGCTACGGGATATCTCGCGGTTGCGCGTGTCGCTTGCGAACCCGCTGGGGGGCAATCGGGCCGAACTGCAGGCCGAGTTGGCCGAAGCGGAGCAGGTGCTTGCCGAAGTCCGGGCGGAAATGGCTGGCAGCCGGCAACAGACAGCGGACTTTGCTGCCGCGGGGCAGCGGATCGAAGAACTCCAGTCTGTCGGAGGGACGGATCCGGCCGCGGTCGAGTCACCGGATACGGAAAGCGAAGAGGCCAGGCTCGCCTGGCTGGCCGAACTGGAGGCCCAGCAGGATCTGGTTCAGCAATTGGAAGACCGAGAGGTACGCCAGCAGCTGGACATCAACCGTTTCCGGGCCCAGGTCCAGGCCCCGATCGCCAGCCAGCAGCAGCGGGACCAGGCGCAGCGGGGAATTACCGACACAGAATCCGCCCTCGCCCAGACACGTATTGAACTCGAAGTAGCCCGCGTCCTCCTTGAGCAGATCCAGCTCAGCGAACCCCCCGGCGGACGTTAGATAGGACGGTTCCTTTCTCCTATTTCTTCCCTTCGCCTGAGTTGTCCGGAGAAGATCGAGCACTCGAAACCAGGGGTTGGCTTAAGGACGGTGGGCCCGACGCTGTGAGGGTAGGGGGCATGGGGGGACCGTCCCGCGCGAGTTCCCTTCGACTGAGTTGTCCGGAGAAGATCGAGCACTCGAAACCAGGGGGTTTCCCTTCGGAGTTGTCTCGAGCACTCGAAGGGGGTTGGCTTAAGGACGGTGGGCCCGACGCTGTGAGGGTAGGGGGCGTGGGGGGACCGTCCCGGTCGAGTTCCCTTCGACTGAGTTCTCCGGAGAAGATCGAGCACTCGAAACCGGGGTTGGCTTAAGGACGGTGGGCCCGACGCTGAGAGGGTAGGGGGCGTGGGGGGACCGTCCCGCGCGAGTTCCCTTCGCCTGAGTTGTCCGGAGAAGATCGAGCACTCGAAACCAGGGGTTGGCTTAAGGACGGTGGGCCCGACGCTAATGGTTAGTACAAGGGTGAGCGACGGGAGTTGAACCCGCGACCACTGGAGCCACAATCCAGCGCTCTGCCAACTGAGCTACGCTCACCAGAACATAAGGGCGCTCGGAAGAGCGCCCTTACCATGATACTCGTCAAATTCCGGGTTCTCTTACTTACATCAGGGAATTCATGATCTCCTGAAGCGCCTCGGCTCCAGGTTGCACCCGTTCCTGTCCCAGGTGGGCCAGCGGCGTGTCGACCAGCTTCAACGACGACATGAAATCCTGCCCGTGCTCGTTGACGTAGATCAACCCGGTCAGTAGTTCTTCGTTGGTGTTGGTCTCCATCAGCATCTTAAGGGCCTCGCCCTTGTTGGTTGGATCGAATTCCTTTCCCGCTTTCCGCAGACGGATGTGAGATCCGTCGTGCAACGCGACATCAACCACGTCGCCTTCCTCGTAGTCGACGGTGATCTGTTCGAAGAACGGCACGAAGGAAATCTCGTGAAGCAGTTCTTCATGCTGCTTGGCGAACGGATAGCTCTTCGTGGAACCTTCGTGGTTGTTGAACGTCACGCAGGGGCTCACGATGTCGATTAGCACCGTGCCCCGGTGTGCGATCCCGGCCTTGATCAGGGCCAGAAGCTGCTTCGGGTCGCCGGCAAAGGACCGCGCGACGAAGTTGCAACCCATCTGGATCGCAAGCGCGCAAACGTCGATCGCCGGAAGTTCGTTCAGGTCTCCTCCCTTCGAGCGGGAGCCGTAGTCCGCGGTCGCTGAGAACTGTCCTTTGGTCAGACCGTAGACACCGTTGTTCTCGATGACGTAGATCATCGGCACGTTCCGACGCAGCATGTGGCAGAACTGGCCGAGGCCGATCGAGGCGGTGTCGCCGTCGCCACTGACCCCGATGGCGACCAGGTCCTGGTTGGCAAGCATCGCGCCGGTAGCGATCGACGGCATCCGACCATGCACCGCGTTCAAGCCGTGAGACTGGCCAAGGAAATACGCGGGTGTCTTGCTCGAGCAGCCGATTCCACTCAGCTTGGCTACGCGGTGCGGTTCGACACCGTACTCCCAGAACGCCCGGATGATCTGACTCGTGATCGCATCGTGCCCGCAGCCGGCGCACAGCGTCGAATTGCCGCCTTTGTAGTCGGCCATCGCGAGGCCGAGTCGGTTGACCTTGCCCCCTGACGGCGGTTTTACAGTCGTCGTGGACATGATTAGCTCCCCTCCTTCTCACCGGCGATCAACGCGTCCGTGACGAACTGGGCGTCGACCGGGATTCCGTTGTAGTGCAGGATGTTTCGCAGTTTCGCGATTTGGTCCGGCCGCAATTCGTTCTTCATCAAGGCGGCCATTTGTGCGTCCCTGTTCTGCTCGACGACGTAGACGCGATCGCAGGAGTCGAAGAAATCAGATAGGTGCGTAGTGAACGGCAGCGCTCTCACCCGCAGATAGTTGGTCTTCAGCCCGAACTCTCTGTCGAGTTGATCGCGACACTCGGCGATCGCATCGTCAGTCGTACCGTAGGCGATCAGACCGATTCTGGTGCCGTCCACCAGGCTGACCTCGGGCGCCGGCACGCGCGTCCGTGCCGTCTCGTACTTGGCGTTCAGGCGGTCCAGATTCCGTTTGTAGTCGTCGGCGCGCTCGCTGTATACGGCCCGTTCGTCGTGGCCGCTGCCGCGTGTGAAATAGGAGGCCAGCGGGTGATCCGTGTTCGGCAACGTCCGGTAGGGGATCGCATCGCCGTCCACATCCCGATACCTTTCAAATTTGCCGATTCGGTCGAGATCTTCGGCGCTCAGTACTTTACCTCGATCCAGCTTGCCCTCGGGGTAGTCGAACGGGTCCGCCATCCAGTTGTTCATGCCCAGGTCGAGATCCGTCATCACGAACACCGGCGTCTGGAACCCCTCTGCCAGATTGAAAGCATCGCGCGACATCTCGAAACACTCTTCGATGTTCGCCGGGATCAGGACTATGTGCTTGGTGTCGCCGTGCGAAGCGTAAACCAGCGAGAAGATGTCTGATTGCTGAGTCCGCGTCGGGAGCCCCGTGCTGGGGCCGACCCGTGTGACGTCAAAAATAACGACGGGTACCTCGGCGTAGTAGGCAAAGCCGATGAACTCGGCCATCAGAGAAATGCCCGGGCCCGAGGTCGACGTCATGGATCGCGCGCCCGCCCAGCCGGCGCCAATCGCCATGCCCACGGCGGCGAGTTCGTCTTCGGCCTGAACAATCGCGTACGTGGCCTTCCCATCCTCATCATGGCGATAGGTTTCCATGTAGCCGGTCAGGCTTTCGCAAAGGGACGAAGAGGGTGTAATCGGGTACCAGGTCGCGACCGTGACTCCCGCGAACATCGCACCCAGGGCACAAGCGGAGTTGCCGTCGATGATGATCTTGCCAGCGGTCTTGTCCATGCGCTCGCAACGGAACGGGTCACTCTTGGTGATGTTTTCCTTAACGTAGTCGGCGCCGATTGCGATCGCCTTCAGGTTGAGTTCGATCGCTTTCTGCTTTGCCTTGAACTGTTTCGCCACCGCTGCCTCGATCTCTTTCAGATCGATGCTTAGCAACTCGCCAACCACCCCCACGTACAGCATGTTGGCGAGCAATTTGCGCAACCGTGCGTCGGAGGCGATTTCCGTTGCCAGCTTCGCGAAAGGAACCGGGTAGTAGGTCAGGTCGTCCCGGATTGAAGACAGATTGAGCCGCTCTTCGTAGACGACAACGCTTCCGGCGTCGAGTGTCTCCACGTCTTCGCGGGCCGTGACGGGATTCATGGCTACCAGGAAATCGAGCTCTTTGCGACGGGCGATCCAGCCATCCTTGTTCGCGCGAATCGTGAACCAGGTCGGAAGGCCGGCGATGTTGGAAGGGAAGAGATTCTTGCCGCTTACGGGAATCCCCATCTGGAAAATCGATCGCATCAGGACACTGTTGGCCGACTGGCTTCCGGAGCCGTTAACCGTGGCCACCTGGATGCTGAAATCGTTTACGACGGGGACTCCTCTCTCTCCACTTTCTTCATCCAGTACCGTGGTTTGAGAGGATGGTTGTGACACTGGCACTCCTTTCTCGGTCGTTGCCGAGCCGAACGCATCCATTGGGTGTGTTCCGTCACCCTACCCAACCCGAAACTATAACATGAATGACAGGCGCGATTCCGCCTCGCTTTTAGCTTCAAGAGTCAGAAAACGCTGGGTTTTGGCGGGCGGTGGGCTGTCGGGTTTGGACCGGGACCGGGGTGCGGCCAGGGAGCCGAGTACGCCCGGCAGGAATCGAACCTGCGACCTACGGCTTAGAAGGCCGTTGCTCTGTCCAACTGAGCTACGGGCGCATATGGATCGGATTTTAGCATAGCGGGTAGTGCCCTGATTCCGAGGTGCTTCATCCGTTCCGAGAATGTGAAATCTCCGATCTCGAATTCCCAACCTGCAATAATCCGGTCCTGATCCGGATTGACCCTGCAGTAAACTTTCTGTGGTTTGATGCGTCTATCTGATTTAGCAGCCAGCGGTTCCACCACAGGCTGCTTGCTCGGTTGTGCCGTTACCTCAGGAGGCATTCGATGAAAAAGTATCTGACCCGGACCGCGGTGCTGGTGGCAATGCTGTCGTTCGCCATGCCCGGTTTTTCGGACACACTTGTTCTCAAGACCGGCGAGCAGATTTCCGGTCTGTACGAGGGCGGAACTGCCAGGATCATCAGGTTCCTGACCGACGAGGGGGTTCGCGAGTTCGACCTGCTCTCGGTTGCCGAAGTCCGTTTCGGAGATGACGTCGTCGACTCCCGGCCCGAGATCCAGCTTCCGGCCGCGGCTCCCCAACCGGCCGAGGCCCCTCGGGTGCGCCTCCAGACACCCGCTGAATCTGCGGTCCGGCCCGGATCCGACAACGCCGCGAACACGGCCTGGACCGTGCCCCGCGGCTCGTCGATCTTCATCCAGATGATCGACAGTATCGACAGCGAGACGAGCAGGCCCGGACAGACATTTACGGCGACATTGGCGGATCCGATCAAGGTCGAAGGGATTGAGGTCGCACCCGTGGGCTCCGACCTTCGCGGCCGCATCGTCGAGGTCGAAGGCGCCGGCCGTATGGCTGGAGCCGCCGAGCTGCGTCTGGAGCTTTCCCAGATCGTGGTCAACGGGATTCCCTATGCGCTGACGACTGCGGAGTACACCGAAGTGGGCGACAACCGGGTCGGCGAGACCGCCGGCCGGATGGGCAAAGCGGCTGGGGTGGGCGCCCTGATCGGTCTGATCGCGGGCGGCGGTAAAGGAGCAGCCATCGGTGCCGGTGTCGGTGCGGGCGCTGCCGGAGCTGTTCAGGTATTGACGAAAGGCGAGAAGCTATACATCCCAGCGGAAACGCTTCTGAGCTTCACTCTGAAGGAGCCGTTGGTGATCGCGGCGAGATAGGCCGGAAGTTTTCACCGCAAAGGTGCCAAGGCGCGAAGAGGAAACCGTTGGTTCCAGGTAATAGACTTTTGCGACCTTTGCGCCTTCGCGGTTGAATTCTTCGATCCCCCGGAATCAATACTGCGATGAAGGGTCCACGTGGGCCCCGCTATCCTTCTGCTGCCGGTTCCGATTCCGCGGGCCCAACACCCATCTTTTTGTAAATCGTCGGGAAGACGAGTCCCGAGAGCACGGCCATCAGGATGACGGTGGCGCTCTCCAACTCCGTTAGAACTCCCATCTCCAGCCCCAACGTTGCGATCGCAACCAACAGCGTCAGCGGAGTCGCCAGCAGCAACGATGCGGCCACGATCTGTCGGGGCCCGAAGCGCGATGCGACCAGCGCTATCGATGCCAGCGCCTTCACCAGCAGGGACAAAGCCAGGATCTTCCCCAGCAACGGATAGATTTCTGGATTCCTCAGCGCAGCCAGGTTGAATGCGACCCCGACGTGAATGAAGAAGACGGGAATGAAGAACCCCTGGCCGATGCCCGCCAGCTTCGTTTCCAGGATTCCTTTCTCCCTGAAAACGAACGAGAACAGCGCACCGGCAAGGAACGCTCCGAGGATCGCTTCAATCCCGAGGAGCTCGGACACGGCCACGAAGGCGATCATCAACGCAAGGCCGGCTCGGACGCCCACGTCAGAAGGATCTTCGATCTCGATCATCCTGGCAAAGCCGCGCGGATACCACCAGACCAGCAAGCGGAGCGTCTTAAGGACGAGCCAGGCCAGAGCGAATACCGCAGCGAGGCGGGCGACTTCGCTGACGAAAGTCAGGCCGAACCCGAATTGGTGGAGGATGTTGTAGAACGTGGCGATGACAATCGTCAGAAACTCGCCGGCCGTGCCGACCACGATGACCGTCTGGCCGAAATCGGTCCGAGCGACGCCTGTCTCCCGAAGGCTGATCAGGACGATCCCTATCGACATGGCCCCCAACACGATACCGAAGAAAAGAGGACCAGCCCATGAGGTTCGCGGCAAAGAAGGCCAGGCCGAGCGTTAGGACGGCGACCCCGGAGCTCAGAAGAATCAAACGGCCGCCCCGACGTTCAAGGTTTGCGAAGTCCAGCTCGAGGCCGGCCAGGAACATCAGGAATGCGAAACCGAATTCGGCTATGAAGCCAAAGAATTCGGTTTCGGAAACGATGTGCAGCACGTAAGGGCCCGCAAGGATCCCAAATACGATTTCGCCGACAGCGGCCGGGACACCGATTCTTCCGCTCACCAGAGGGACGACGAAGGCTCCGAGAGCGATGACGAGCAGTGTGACTGCCTGGTTCGGGTCCATGTTTCGCCTACACAGGCAGGGCCAACGTCGTGATCTTTGCGCGTCGGAACAGATGCTGGCTCACATCCGGGTTGAAGAAGGAGGGCTTTCGGCCCCGCCGGTGCGAGAGGACCATCAATTGGAAATTTTCACTCAGTTTCAGGATTTCCTCCACCGGGTTGCCCTCCCGATGTTCCTCCTCGACCGACAGGTGATACAGGTTTGCCAGGTGCGTGATTTTGGCCAGAGCCGCCTTCTGCTCGTCGACCGCACGCGTTCCCACGACGAAGCGTGGGGCGGTTACAGTCACGAGCGTCACGCTTGCCTTGTGGATTCGCGCCAGGTCGAACGCGAGGCGTGCCAGAGGTATGACCGACGCTCCTTCGGTAATCGGCAGCAGGATGTTCTTGTAGGGATGGCTTCCACGCAACACTGCGGTGGGCGATTCCATGTGGCTGAAGATGCCCGACATCGCCGTCCTGCGCAGGCCGAGTCGTTCGAGGAATCGGAACTCCTCGTCCGGCACAATGAGTAAGCCGCAGTCCTTCGTGGCGACGTACTTTGCCGTGACGTCGCCGTAGTTGCCGAACACGGCAGCCGCGGATGCTTCGATCCCTCGCTCACTGCATGCAGCTTCCACCGCCGACTGGATTCCAGGCTCGTGCGGCCAGAATAGAATCTCCACTCCGCGCGCCCGGCTGTGGTCGAGCAGATACTTGAGCTCGTCGGCAATGTGAAGGAAGTCGGAAGAGCTTTCTGTCAGTGCGATAACGTCCGAGCCGAACTCGAGTGGGAATTCGGGTTCGCCGAGCCGGAAAAACTCAGCGATCGAAGGAAGGATTTCCTTCTCGCCGACGAGAATCACGCGGTCGTTCTCCTCGATCCGGGTCGGGCCGTTCGGCACGACGAGGGTGTCTTCCCTGTAGATCGCACAGACGTGCCATCGACGCGACTGCACCGACGCCAGAGGGCGCCCGATCATCGGGGACGAGGGGAGTACCGACACTTCGACGACTTCCCCTTTGCTTTCGGCCGTACTCAGGACGGTCCCGACGCCGTGGAGTATCCGATGCTCCAGGCTGACCGCGGCCGCGTAGGATGGTGTCACGAAATCGATGTTGGCTTCGCGGTACCGTTCGCGCTCGACGAAGCTGACGACCGAGGCGTACAGGTTGGACTTGCCGTAGTCCTCCCGGGCTAGCCGGCAGATCTCGAGATTGGTGTCGTCCGAGCCCGTGACGGCCGCCACGTAGTCCACGTGCTCGATTCCGGCCCGTTCGAGAACGAGCCGGCTCGTACCGTCGCCGAGGGTGCGGTGTACGCGCTCGAGGTCGACATCATCGGTGATCAGATCGAAGCGGGTCTCGTCGACATCGACGATCGACACCAGCCAGGTCGGCACCAATCGGCGTAACAGTTCCCGCCCCGTCGTCCCCGCGCCCACGATCAGGACGCGCGGTTCTAGCTTCGAGTCGGCAAGCTTCATGTGCTGCAGTTTCTGACCTGGCGGCAAGAAATGGCCACTAGCAGCCCGTGGGTCTGCACCCTATGGGCGGTCCTACGACCGCCCGTTATGCGGCGCTGATAGAGCGCCGCTACAGCTTTAGGTGACGGGTTCCTAGAAACCTTTGACCTTTCCGGCCTTCTTGTAGCAATGAAAAACGATGTGCCATCCGAGCGCGATCACGAGCAGCCAGAAGACCCAGTAATAGTCGGAAGGAATTCCCAGATTGCCTCCGGAGAAGAACGTCGCGTGCTGTCCGATCATCGCCCAGATCAGCGGCAGAGACATGTACGTATTGTGCTTCGATCGCAGACCGGCCAACTTGGCAAGACCAGCATCTGGCGCTTCACCGTTCTTGATGGCCGGAATGATTTTCTGCTGGGCGGGCCAGATCCGGAACCAGACGTTAAACGCCATTGCCGTTCCAAACAGAGCTCCCGTGTGAATCAGAGTTCCACGGTAGCTGAAGTTGCCGACGTAGACGTAGAGCGCAACAACAACGGAGAGAAGTACGAAGGAAACGATTACTGCGGCCCGGACATTGCTTGCGATGCCGCTCTTCCAAATGGCGTCGTAAACGAATACTGCGAGAAATGTGACGACGATCATGGCAACCGAGCCGGCCGACCACGTGGCGCCGGTCGCGAGAGCCTGCTCCCCATGGTAGTAGATCAGAAACAACAGCAGCACACCCGTGATCCACGTCCAGGCAGCTCCCCATCGGAACCAAAAGAGCGCACGCGGCATGAGCTGGGGAACGATGGCTTTCTTGGCCGGTCCGTCGAGCGCCGCCATCATCGGGCCGTTGACCCAGTTGAAGAAATACAGGAGTCCAATCCAGATGATTCCGACGAAGACGTGTATCCATCTGAAAAATGCTTCCAATCCGTTCATCGCTCCTCCTTCGGTTTGGAATTCGAGTTCAGAATTCGTGACGAATGAAACCGGTGGATTCTATCGACGGATTCCCGAAGCCCCGAATCGCCGATCCGGACGTTCATCCGCAGGTTCCCGCTGCTCGCATGAGAGTAGTATGACGCCTCGTATCTGCGACGAGCGCCGATGGCGCTTGAAACTACCATATCCCAAGTCAAATTGGAACCGACCCGTCGGGACGCAAGCTCATGAAACTGCGGGGCGTTTTCCGCCATCGAATGTCTGTTTTCAATCCGGGATTCGACGGGCATCGATCCACTGGCCCCACGTTCGAATTCACGGACTCCGATTGTCCTTCCCGATGGGGCCGATTCGGTCCCTTCGTCTGGTTTGCGACCGGCTTCCGTCGAACGATCAGGAGCAGGTTATAATGCGCGGCAAAAAGCGAAAGGATTCCAGGAACAGGAGATCCAATGGTACGGCATATCAGGCTGGTGCTCGCGTTTCACTTCGAACGGGCAGGGCGGTAAATGGAACTCGCCCTTCCCGTCATCACGTTCTTCCTGCTAGGTATGACCGGCCTCGGCCTGTGGCATGCCCGCCGGGTGCGCTCGGTCGAAGACTTCGCGCTCGCAGGGAGGAAGATTGGCGCGCCTGTTCTTGCCGGCACGCTGATCGCGACATGGATCGGGACAGGGTCGCTGTTCGGCAACGCCGAGTTTACCTACTTGAACGGCGCCGCCGGCTTCTTCCTCCCGCTGTCGGGCATCTTCGGGATGCTGTTTTTGGCATACCTCGCGCCGCGGGTGCGCGAGTTGCCGGCGTCGAGCGTGCCTCAGATCCTGGGCCTGAGGTTTGGATCTCCGTCCCGCGTACTCAGCGCCATCGCGATCATCCTCGCCTACCTGGTCATCGTGTCCTATCAGTACCGCGCCGGGGCCGCAGTCGCGGAGAGACTGTTTCCTGGGGCGGACCAGACGAAACTGCGCCTGGCGTTCGCCGCTTTCGTCATCCTCTATACGGCGCTTGCCGGCCTGATAAGCGTCGTATGGACCGACGTAGTCAACGGGATCGTGCTTTCCATCGGCCTGCTCCTCGGGCTGGCCTACGCGTGGAACGGGTGGGATCCGGCCAGCCAACCGATGGATGCGGCGATGCTCGATTTCTCCGGCGGTCTGGGTGGTATCGGCTGGATCAACGTGATGTTGCCCTCGTTCCTGTTGATTCTGGGCGACGCGAATATGTACCAGCGCTTTCTCGCCGCGGGGTCTCCCCGAACGGCGCGGCGAGCCGCATTGGGAGCCTGCGCAGGGCTGCTCGTTCTAGAAAGCGCGATCATCGGCATCGCTTTCTTCAGCCGCGTCATGCTCCCCGAGGTACCGGCCAACCCCGGCCACGCGATCATCGAGATGGCGTTTTCGGTCTTTCCGCCCTTCATTGGTTTGCTGCTGGCGGCGACGGCTGTCGCAGTCATTGTCTCGACGGCCGATTCCTACCTGTTGGCGTGCTCGACCACAGCGTCGATGGACTTGGGCGGCGGTTTGACGACGCCCGGCAAGCAGCGCTTGATGGTCATTGGATTCGGGCTGTTCGCCCTGTTTCCCGCGTTTCTCTGGGAGGAGTTCCTGAGCGTCGCGCTCTACGCCTACACACTCTACGGGGCCAGCCTGACACCTGCTGTCCTGGCGGCTCTGTTGCGGCCGAAGACTTCGTCGCGCGCCGTTTTCGGCGGCATGGTCGGCGGGCTGGTGACGGCGCTCGTCTGGAAGATCCTTCTGGATAGCGGATTCCTCGGCCCGATGCTCGGGGAACTGGATCCGATCCTGCCCGCGCTCGGGGTCAACGCCTTCGCGCTTGTGGTCCTCGAACTGACCCGAAAAGACAGCGGCTCTGCCTCGTAGCGCCTTTTCTGCAGGTGAGCTCTGTGAGCGCACAAAGGGTACTTCCGCGAGAATGTGCGGTCATAGACCGCACCTACAGTGATCTTCCCTCCTTACTCCTGAGGACTTGGAGCAACGCGAGACCGGGGAAGGCCAGCAGGAAGCTCAGCAGGAAGAATGTCGGCCAACCTGTCAACTCCACCAGGCGACCCGCTGGGGCGGCACCGATGTCGCGCGAAAAAGCCATGAACGACGACAGGAGCGCGTACTGCGTGGCCGAGAAACGATGGTCGCACATGCTCATCAGGAACGCGACGAACGCAGCCGTGCCAAGCCCGCCCGAGAAGTACTCGAAGTTGATGGTCACGACCATCAACCCGTAGTTCTGGCCCGCTTCGGCCAAAGCCAGGTAGACGAGGTTGCTCGCCGCCTGGAACAATCCGAATACCCAGAGTGAACGCAGGATGCCGAGGCGGCTCAGGAATGCCCCCCCGGCGAGCGCGCCGACGATAGTTGCGGTGAGCCCCATCCCGCCCTGAACGACGCCGATATCGGTTTGGCTGAACCCGGTTTGGAGCAGGAATGGCGTGGTCATGTTGCCAACTAGTGCGTCACCGAGCTTGTAGAGTGCGACGAACGCCAGCACGAGCGCTGCCCGTCCCACACCGAGTCTTCGGGCGAACTCCGCGAACGGCTTCCAGATGGCGTCGGTGAGGCTCGCCGGGGGTTTGCCCGGATCTTCGGGTTCCGGGGAACGGATCGAGGCCGCTAACCCGACCAGCATGGTCGCTGCCATCACGACGTAGACCGCGGGCCAGGACATCAGGTCCGCCAGGATCAAGGCGCCCGCGCCGGTCCAGAGAAGCGCGATGCGATAACCGAGCACGGCGACCGCCGCACCGGCCCCCATCTCGGATTCCCTGAGGACGTCGGTCCGATAGGCGTCGACCGCGATGTCCTGTGTCGCGCTCAGGAAAGCGACGACCAGTGCGAGCGACGCCAGAAGCATCACACCCGAGGCCGGCGTGGCCAGAGCCATTGATGCAATGGCGGCCAGCAGCAGCACCTGGGAGAGGCTCATCCATCCTCGCCGGCGACCGAGCCACGGCAGGCTGAAACGGTCGATAAAGGGCGACCAGACGAACTTCAGCGAATAGGGAAGGGCGGCCAGGCTGAACAACCCGACGGTCGTGAGGTCGACGCCCTCGACGGTCAGCCACGCCTGGAGCGTCCGGTTGATCAGGAAGAGTGGCATGCCCGAGGAAAAGCCGAGAACGAGCAGGTAGGCCATCTTGCGATCGCGAAAGACGGCGATGAGGGAATTCTCCCCGAGCATGCGGTCAGCTTGCCACGAGCACGGGGCCGGGCGTGGTCCGTATTTAGCAAGTCTTTACTCATCTTGTTTGCACACAATGATTTAAACTAGGTGAGGTAACGAGAACGGTCGCCGGTTCGTAGTGGTTCCAGACGGCAGGCGGGCAAATTCTGGCAAGGGAAACGCAATGAGAAACCCGAAGAGGTGGTCCCTTATCGCGATCTTGATGAGTTCGCTCGCGATGGCCCAGGCTCCCAATCAGCAGATTTCCGGTCAGCGGATTCTGGACGGGGAAGAAGTCGAAACTTGCACGATCGAAGGGTTCGTCGTCCGGATGGGGACGGGCGAGCCGCTGCGCAAAGCCCAGGTCATGCTCCGGCCCGAGCGGGGGCGGAACCCGGTGTTCGGGGCGATGACCGATACGAGCGGCCGGTTCCACCTTGAGAACATCCAACCCGGGAACTACCGTCTGCATGTCGAACGCGACGGCTACGTCGACCAACAGTACGGACAGGTCAGTCCCAGCCGGCCGGGCACTGTCCTGGTTCTGGCGCCCGGTCAGACCGTCGACGGCGTGGTTGTCAGCCTCGTGCCGACGGGCACGATCGCCGGCCGGATCTACGATGAGGATGGGGAGCCGATCGAAGGGGCGACGGTCCGCGCGCTGCGTTACGGCTACCAGGACGGGGAGAAGGTACTCTCGCGTGTCAGCCAGGCCGAAACAAATGACCTGGGTGAATACCGACTGTATTGGCTGACGCCGGGCGAGTACTTCGTCAGCGCAACCTTTGAAGATCGCTTCCGTGCGTTGAACGCGTTGCGCCAGGCGACAGCAGCGGCGGCGCCGCTGTCGGGGGGTGTCGGCCTCGGGCGTGGCGGTCGCGGGTTTGCCCTGCCTTTACCGGATCCGCTCGAGCAGGTTTACGTCGATACCTATTATCCGGGGATCACGGATCCGCTGTCGGCTTCCGCCATGAAGATCGATCCCGGCACCGAGATCCCTTCGGTGGACTTCACGCTGCTGCCAACCCGTGCGGTAACGGTTAGCGGCACCGTCGTCGGTCCGTTTGCTCCAGAAGATGGAATCTCGCCTAATGTCGTCATTGTGCCCAGAAGTGACGTGACCAGAGCCCGAGTCAATTTCAGGGGTGGCCGTGGGCGAGGCGGTGGGCGAGGAGGAGGCCGCGGAGATCAGTCTCGTGACGGCAGCTTCGAGCTTACGGGTGTTGCCCCCGGCTCATACACCGTCGCGGCTCTCGTCCGCATCGGTCAGGATGGCGGTCGCGGAGGCGGCCGTGGTGGCCGTGGGGGCGGCAACAGTCCCCAGCTGACCGGTTTGATCGACATCGAGGTGGGAGAGGAAGATGTTGAGGACTTGATCGTTCCCGTGGAGCCAGGAACCGAGCTCACTGGACAGGTACTTGTAGATCAGACGGCCACGGAGATAAACGTCGGGCGCATTCGAGTCAGCCTGGAGGCGGTGACGGACCTGCCGGTCGGTGCCCCCAACGCCCGAGTCGATGACGACGGCAGCTTCACCCTGAACAACCTGCCCAGAGCGCTTCACCGGCTGACGGTGACAGGGCTCGCCCAGAATGCGTATGTCGCCGCGGCGAAGGTTGGCGGTCAGGATGTCCTGGCTTCCGGCCTCCAGGTCGTCCCGGGCATGCCTCGGCTCGAGCTTTCAATCAGCGGTTCGGGCGCCCGCATCGATGGGAGCGTGAGCCTGGACGCCGACGTGGTCTTTACCGGAGCGCAGGTCGTTCTGATTCCGGACGATCCCTTCCGGACCGACCTGTACAAGGTGGCGAGCGCAGACCAGTACGGCCGATTCTCTTTTCAGGGGATCTCTCCGGGCGAGTACACGGTTTATGCATGGGAAGATGCGCCTTCGGGGGCCTACCGCGACCCGGGCTTTGTGATCGAGTACGAAGACTGGGGCGAGCGGATCAGTGTCGATCAGGGGCCTACCGCGACCCGGGCTTTGTGATCGAGTACGAAGACTGGGGCGAGCGGATCAGTGTCGATCAGGGGTCGCAACTCCAGGCCCAACCGCGGCTGATACCGGCGGGGAGCTAGTTTGGGTCACCCCGTGTACTTTCGTTTTCCGACCCTGTAAACTGCCCTTTCGCCTCGAATACCTCAAACCAAACAACAGGAGAAGATTCGGCATGACGAAGACAGCCGCCCTTCTGGGCGTCATCCTGATCGCGACAGCGTGTGCCGGCGTTTCACAGTCCAACATGCATACTACAGATTCCGGACTCCAATATATCGACCCACTAGTGTCCGGAACACGGTGCGACAGCCGCCGGCAACTTATAGATGAACAGTGAGTTGAATGGCATTCTGCGATTTTTCGATTTGAACCTGCCGATCACACTTTTAGCAATATTACGGTGAGAGGGGTGATACCAATGGCGCATGAACTCAGGCCAAACCGTCTTCTCACAAGTCATGGATTACGCGCCCCGATACGAGTTTCAGAAGTGTGTCGCCCGCTATCGGGGCGATTACCAGCAGAAAGGGTTTTCCTGCTGGGATCAGTTCCTGGCGATGGCATTCGCCCAATTGATCTATCGTGAAAGCCTCCGCGACATCGAAGCCTGCTTACGCGCCCTCGGCAGAAAGCGTTACCACATGGGATTCCGAAGCAAGGTGGCGCGGACGACACTGGCCGACGCCAACGAGCGGCGCGACTGGCGGATCTATGCGGATTTCGCACAGGTCCTGATCGGCATGGCGCGGCCGTTATATGCCGAAGACCCCATCGGCGTCGAGTTGGATCAAGGTCTATATGCCCTGGACTCGACCACCATTGACCTGTGTCTTTCACTATTCCCATGGGCCCGGTTTCGCCGGCACAAAGCCGCGGTCAAGATGCATACACTGCTGGATCTTCACGGCAACATTCCCGCGTTTATCCACGTCACAGACGGGAAAGTCCATGACGTCAACGTTCTCGATGAGATCGCACCCGAAGCGGGTGCCTTCTACGTCATGGACCGCGCCTATATCGATTTTGAACGGCTCTTTCTCTTCTCCCTCTGTTCCGCTTTCTTTGTGGTGCGTGCTAAGAAGAACGTCGTCCTGCGGCGGCGGTACTCCCGTCGGGTGGACACGACCACGGGATTGCGATCCGACCAGACGGTCATCCTCACAACGAACAAATCCGCCAAAACCTATCCCGATCCGTTGCGGCGTATCAGCTACTTCGATGCCGGGACGAACAAGCGGTTGAAGTTCCTGACCAACAACTTCGCGTTGCCTGCACTCACCATCACTCAGATCTACAAGTCGCGATGGCAGGTGGAACTTTTCTTTAAATGGATCAAACAACACCTTCGAATCAAGTCCTTCTACGGCACCAGCGAGAATGCGGTGAAGACCCAGATCTGGATCGCCATTTCGGTTTATGTTCACGTCGCCATCATCCGGAAGCGCCTCGGCATCGATAGGAGTCTTTACCAAATCCTACAGATTCTCAGCATTACGATTCTTGAGAAACAGCCCATTTTGCAGGCCTTTCACGCGCCTGATTCCCAATTCAATGAACTCCAAGATCCTAACCAGCTGGTTCTATTCGACTTCTAACCGGACACTAGTGATATCGACCATGTCGTCGGTGACGGCGCCGAAGCTGCCACCGGTCAAACCGTCGAGGTTCACTACACCGGCTGGCTCTATGTCGACGGCGAACGCGGGGCCAAATTCGACAGCTCCGTCGATCGCGGAGAGCCGTTCTCCTTCACGTTGGGCGGCCGTGTGATTGCGGGCTGGAATGAAGGTGTGGTCGGCATGAAGGTCGGCGGAAAACGCGAGCTGTTCATCCCGCCGGATCTGGATTACGGCTCAGCCGGTGCCGGCGGAGCCATACCTCCCAATGCGACGCTGGACTTCGAAATCGAGCTTCTGGCGATCCGCTAGGTAACGACACTCTACGAATGATGTGCCGGTTGCGGTCCATAGCCGCGACCGGAGCATCGTTTCCCACAGGTGGTACTCGTCGGCCTTTGCGCCTACGCGTGGGTTCTTCCGCCCAGCAATCGCGCCGGCAGAAGGATCAGGCTACGCATGAACTCCAGGACGCCGGTCACGACGATGCCGACCAACCGGAACGGGATCAGCGCCAGCCACACGAACGGGTAGAGCACCAGCACCAGAAGGGCCAGCGGCCAGGACAGCACGAGCAGTACGCACCAGAGCAGGAACTTGACCATCGGAGTATCTCCTCATCGTTTTCTAGGGGACAGGCTCCCCTGTCCCCCTCAGACACAGGTACGGGATTGGGGTAGATTCGGTTCCGTTCCGATCGATTCTGTGAACATTGATGCATGTCCAACTGGATCTTGGTGAGCGCCGGCCGTCCATCTTCTACCGGGAATTCGGACAGGGGCCGGCGCTGCTGTTCCTGCATGGAGGCTGGGGATACGACATCTATCCATTTGATAAGCAGATCCACGACTTTCACCAGCGGTTTCGAATCCTGATTCCGGACCGTTCCGGTTACGGGCAATCGTCGGGACCAGGGGAATTTGAACCGGGGTTTCATCGAGCGGCCGCTCGGGAGACCCTGGCCTTTATGGACAGCTTGGAGGTGGAAAGAGCTGTGCTCTGGGGGCATAGCGACGGTGCCATATCGGCCGTCTTGCTGGCGCTGGACGATCCCAACCGCGTCGACGGCCTCATCCTGGAGGCGACGCACTACGACCGCCGCAAGCCTCGTTCGAAGGCTTTCTTCGAAACGATGGCGACCGATCCTTCACGGTTCGGGGAGAGGGTCGTTTCGGTCCTGGCGAACGAGCACGGCGAAGACCACTGGAGAGGGCTGCTCAGGAGCGAAGGCAACGCGTGGCTCGACATCCACGACACATGGCAGGATCCGGCACTCGACTTGTTCGAAGGCCGCCTCTCGGAGCTTTCCCGGCCGACGGTCTTCATCCACGGAGCCGAAGATCCCCGCACGGAGCCGGATGAGCTCGACGCGATCCGGAATCTGGCGCCGCAAGCGGCCATGCACGTCATCGAGGGCGGAGGGCACAGTCCGCACAGCGAGGATGTGTGGCCCGAAGTCAATCGGATTGCCGCGGAGTTTCTGACGGGCTAGTGGTCCCCGTCAGAAGTGGCGTTGCTAGATTTCGGAGCGCAACGGTGCCGGATTTGGGGGAGCGACGACGAGCTAATGCTCATTCATTGCGAGGAGGAGCGACGCCAAAGACGGCACCGTTCCGCCCGAACCCGCAGGGCCGAAGGAAGTTGCCCACCCTGAACGCCAAAGACCTTCGAAGGCTTAAAACACCGACGTTGTGGATTCCGCCATTCAGTCCGGTCGCAACTTCCTTCGGAGGTAGTGACGGTATTTCTGGCGGGGACCACTAGAGAGCGGCTACTGAGCCGACTTCGATCAAGCCCTCTTCATCTACCCGAGCATCTGCGCCCGAGGTGAGCTTCCGGAAATCATCTTCCGACACGAGAATCAGGGGCAACGCCTGCGAGTACATTTCATCGGCAACGATCGCGGCCAGCGCGAAGAAAGAGTCCGGAGCGGTGGTGACGATCGCGGCCGGCGCGGTCCCCGCCTTGATGGCTTCGAGCAGCACGGCCGTCGTGCTGCTTGACCCGCGCGTGAACGGGATTGCGAGTATGCGTCCCGCCGCGTTTTGACCCGCCAACGGATGACGCCGGTCTATGATCCTCCCCGAGGTGTGGTCGTAGCCGCCCCAGAAGCTCAAGGGCTCGTCCGAGGCGAGCAGCGTTCCCGAGGCCGTTCCGGGCATCAAGACCTTGCCCCTGATCCTTATTGCCATGATGAGTCATCCCGGACGATACGGCCTTCAACGGCGGACTGCACGCAGTCGGCAAGGCTGCCGAACGCGATTTCCGCGTCGAGCAATCCCGGACTGTAGTACGCGTACTTTGCCGAGTTCGTCATCAGGCGTTTGATGCTCGACCCCAGCATCGGCGACGCCAGGATGCATGTGTCCACCGTGACCCGGCCGCCGAACTGCTCCAACGTCCCGATCACGCCCGCCTCTCGCGCCAGCTCCACCATCGCCCGGCTGGACGTGACGAGGAACTGTACCGATGGGTGGCGCCGCCGGCCTTCGAGCAGGGGCGCAAGCCGCCGGAATTCCTCCAGAGAAAAATGAGGGCTGCCCAGGACGACCATGTCGAGAGCGTCTCCGGTCGTTGTTGTCAGTTCCTCACGCGAAGATCGGAGCGCGTTCATCGTGACTGGAAACGTGTCTTCAGGATCACCGCCATGGAAAGCGGCTTCGAGAGTCCTGGCCTCGGGGGTGTGGCCGACGACATGAAACAGCGCCACCGTACCCGAAGCTGAGGCCGCCGCTCCCAGCGCCTTGAACTGATCCTCTCGCGGTGGCGTTAACAGTCCGTCAATCACCGGTATCCGGTCGCGCGCGACCCTGCCCATCAGGTGTCCCAGGACCGCGTAGAATTCGTCTTCCAATTGCAGCTCGGGTGGGATTCCCTCGAGCGGCATCAGCACTTGCCCTCTTCGGTTCTCCGTCAGATGAAGTCCCGCCGCCGGCACGCGTCCGGTGATTGCCGCGCAGATGTCGAGAAGGTCCGGGTACCGGTCGGTCCGCGCCCCGATGACCGAGTTGGCGAAGACGATCGCGTTCGATTCCCCCCATGCGATCTGTTGGCCGAAGCTGGGAACCAGATCGACCTGGTACGGTGCGCACGTCCAGATCGGACGGCAGCCCATCGCTTCGTATGCGGCCATCTGACGACGGGCGGCATCGGCCCACTCGGGCGGCACGGCCCACTCCGTCCAGTGGTGTTCATCCAGTGCGCTCACGTTCAGTGTCGACGGCACCTTGACTCTCGCGCCGCCTTCGGCCAGGCGTTCGGCGAACTCCAGACTCGCCTGTCCCATGTAGACCGAGCTGTCGATATGCGCCTGGCTGATATCCATCAGCCCCTCGGCCCCGACGAACTCGGCCATTCTGACGATGATCGACATTGCCATGCGCGCAGCAGGGCCGTCGCGACCCGACAGGGCGTGGTTGTCCTCCCTCGACATCTGCATCGGACGATCGTGATCCCTATGCCCGTTCATGTCAACGGTGAGCCGGAAGGTCCCCGGAAACATGGTATCTTGAGCCTGCTAGAGCGATGGAACACATCATCCGACGGTACGGAGTGGAAGAGGGGGCGCTCGAGGTCCAGTACCTCGAAGAGAATTTCCCGGAATTCAGCAAAAAGAAGACGGCCGATGAGATTATCGAGCGGTTGTACGACCGCGACTGCCTGATCCTGCTGTCGGTGGCTCCCGCACCTGACGATCCGAGCCAGCTCATGCCCGTCGCATTCAAGGTCGGACACGAACTCCGCGAGTTCGAAACGCAGGCGAAGCTGGTCGAACTCGTACACCAGCTTTCCGGTTGCGTGCAGTTCGCCGACCGCAAGGGTTTCTACAGCTGGATTGGCGGTACGCGGAGGGAGTGGCGCGGCAAAGGTCACTACCGCGCCCTGACCGAGCAGCAGGAAGAGTGGGCTCATCAGAGCGGTTACCATGAGCTCGTCGTCAAGACCAAGAACCGTTTCTATCCGATGCGAGCGACGCTCGATCAGCTGCACTTCAACATTGTGAAGTTTCAACCGGACATGGACAACAACCGGGAGTCGAAGCTCTACATGAGCAAGAGGATCGGTGCGGAGCTGCTGAAGGCCCACAGGACTGTACGGACTGTCGAAGACGAAAACGAGGAATAGGCGGCGGCGATGAAGACGATCATCCTGGTTTCCGACGGAACCGGAGCCCGGGGGCACCACCTGTTGCGTGCGGCGATGGCTCAGTTTCCGGCCGATCTGCGTGTCGATATCCGCATCCGGCCCCGAGTGCGGTCTGCCGAGCTCGTCGACAAGGCGCTCGACGAGGCGATCACGGCCGACGCGATGCTTGTCCATACGCTGGCGCCGGCAGAACTGCGCAGCCGGTTGGTTGAGCGCGCGACCGAGCGAGGAATCGCTGCCATCGACCTTTTCGGAACGTTGCTTTCCGGTCTCGGCCACTTCCTGGGGGCCCGTCCGCAAGGCGTTCCCGGCGGTGTCATGCAGCACAGCAATGACAGTCGCTGGGTGGACGCTCTGACGTTCGCCGTCAAACACGACGATGGGCTGGGCCTGAAGGACGTCCGGCGCGCGGACATTATCCTGGTCGGTGTCTCCCGAACGTCGAAGACGCCGCTGTCGGTATACTTGGCCACCCGCGGCTATCGTGTCATGAACGTGCCGATCGTCCCGGAAATCGGCCCTCCGGCAGAGCTATACAAGGTGAGCCGAAAACGCGTTGTTGGGCTCCGGGTCGAACCGGAGCGGTTGCGACAGCTCCGCGAGAAAAGGCTCAAGGCCTATGGCAAGGCGGCGACCAAGTCTTATACGAGTCTTGACTACATCCGGAAGGAAGTCGCGCTTGCCGACAGTATTTTCGAACAGGCCGGCTGGCGGGTTGTCGACGTCACCGATCGGGCTGTGGAAGAATCGGCTGTGGACGTCGTTCGGATGACGACCGACCCTCCCGACGAAACCGCGTAGCAGCTTTAAGGGGCAAGTCGGGTCGGCACTGTAGAGGCGACCTACGAACGCCCCTACAGCTAAGCAGCCTGTAGTGAACTACCGGCTGCCAGAGGTACTACCCCCCGGATCCGTTCGTTCCTCGCCCGCCTCGTCTGCCTCGTACACCTCCGCGGCCGCCGCGCTCTCCGTCGATGTCGAGTCCCCGACCGCGTCCCACGGCCTCCAACGCGTCGAACAGTTCTTGCTGACTGAGCGTGAGCGTGTTGCGGACGACCGTACGAAGCTGATCGCGCAAGGCCTGCCGCTGGTTCCCGAGATCCTCGAGTGCCAGTGTCGCGTTCCCGATCGCCGTCGGGTCCCCTCCCTGCTCGATCAGCGTACGGAGCGCCTGCCTGGCGGCTCGGGTCTGCTCGTTCAGCGCTTGTTGAGACTCTTCCTGGGCTGCCATCGCAGCGCGGATCGCCTCGACCTGAGCTTCGTTCAACCCGAGAGCTTCCTGCAGTCCGATCAGCGGATCGGGCCTTTCCCCTCGTTCCCTCTGTTCCGCGCCCGGGAGTTCGGCAGCTCTTCCGAACTCACCTCGTTCTCCGAATCGACCCTGCCCGAACGACTTCGTTGTCGCCAGTGCAAGAAACAACGTTGCAACTCCTACTGCTTTCCACTTCATCGCTTGTACTCCTCAGAAATTAATCTTGCCCTTCCTTCGGGCTGCGATCCGGTCCCGTTGTTTCCCGAACTCCGAGACGGTATCTGTCATGTTTGGACAGGGAAGAAGCGATAGGGATGAGTTAAACCCTGTTAAGTCTGGCTAGCCTTCAAAACGGTAGCCTTGACCGTGCACGGTAACGATGAAGCGAGGTACTTTCGGTAACGATTGGCCTCGATTTTCTGGCGGAGCCACGCGACGTGAACGTCGACGGTCCGTGTGGAGGGGACGGCCTTATAGCCCCAGACTTCCTTGAGCAACGTGTCGCGCGATAGTATCTGGCGGCGGTTCAGGACGAAGTATTGAAGCAGACGGCTCTCCTGGTCGGGGACCATGATGATTTCCCCATCCTTGACGATGCGCTTTCGGATGAAGTCGACCTTCAGTCCACCGAAAGCGTAGGAACGCAGTTCGCCGCCGTTGACCGTGGCAGCGCGGCGAATCAGCGCTTCCATCCGGGCCAGCAACTCATCGGCTTCGAAAGGCTTCGTGAGGTAATCGTCTGCGCCCGACTTCAGACCGCTGACCTTATCGCCCAGCTGGCCCCGGGCGGTCAACATCAGGATCGGCGTGTCTACCCCGAGCTTTCTCAAGCCCCGGCATACCTCAAACCCGTCCATCGACGGCAGCATCACGTCGAGCAGGATCAGGTCGTATGGCGCTTCGCTTGCGATCCCCAGCGCCTCGGCTCCGTCCTCGCACATCTCGACCAGGTACCCTTGTGCGCGCAACAGGTCGCCCAGCGTCCGAGCGAGCAGTCGCTCGTCCTCCACCAGTAGGACGTTCTTCTGTACATCCGCGGCTCCGGCGTTCAAGTTGTCACTCCAGCCGCCTTGAGCGGCTCCCCCGCAGGCTCGGGAGCCAGCGGTAGTTCGAGGGTGAAACGGGCGCCCTCGCCGGGATCGCTCGAAACCCGGACGGAGCCGTTCTGCCCCTCGATCATCTTCTTCACCAAGTGCAGGCCCAGACCATTGCCGGGAGTGCGCGAAACATTCCTGCCTCTGTAGAAAGCTTCGAACAGATGCGGCCGGTCGGCGACATCGATTCCGGCTCCCTGGTCGGCAATATGGATGCGGAGGGTGCGCCCGGATTCGTCTGTCGCGGCATCGATCGAGACGCGAGCCACTCCGTCGTGCCGCCCATGCTTCATGGCGTTGCTCACAAGGTTCTGGAGGCAATGACGGAGCGCTGTCTCGTCGGCGAGAACCGCAGGAGTGTCGGACCCGACGCCCATCAGAATTTCGACACTCGGTTCTGCCGGCGTCGATACTGTTTCGATCGCCGCTGCGACGACACGGACCACGTCGACCGGCTTGAGTTCATAGTGTCGCCGCCCCGACTCAGTCTCGGCGAACAACATGATCTGATCGACCATTGAAGACAGTCGGCGGCCTTCCTCGAGGACGATGCCAGCGTACTCACGGACGTCCTTTGGGTCGCGGATCACACCCTGCGACAGGTTGTGTGCGGCCGTCCGTATTACCGCCAGGGGCGTCCGCAATTCGTGCGAGACACCAGCCGCGAATTCGATCTGCATCTGACCGAGCGTGCGCACCCGCTCCGCCCAGATGATGGCCATCGAACCTGCGACCGCCAGGAGGCCCAGAATCCCGAAGCCGACCGCAAGGTTTCGGGCGCGGACCGCTGAAACGGCGTTCTCCAACGATCCCAGCCGATGGTTGACCACAAGCTGCCAATTCGCGCCGAGCACCGTCAGGGAAGGGGCACCCGGTCCGAAGCCGCGCCGGAATCCTGCACCGCCACGTCCACGTCCGCCGCCGCCCGAACCTCGTCCCTGCGCTCCGCCGCGCGGAGGGCGGCCGCCTTCGCGACCGAACACCGAGACAGTGGCGTCAGGCACCGGTATCGCTTCCCGCGACAACGTTTCGTCCGACCGGTAAACGACACCATCCGCTGTCGGTGATTCGAAAATCACCACCCTGAAGTCCCTCGTGGCGAAGTGGCTCTCCACCAGGTCCGGGAGCAGGGTGGATGTGACGAAGTCGCTGTCCAAGCGTAGCGTCACCCACTCCAGAGGTATCGCAGGCGTCCCCACTGCGATTGACCTACGCCCTAGAAGGGGAACTGGTAGCCAGATGCCTTCGGCCCCGACAGGCATGACGTCGAGCCGTGGCCTCGGACCACCCCGCCGGAACCCGTTCGGGAACTCCAGCCGGGTAGGAAGGCCGATCAGCGCCGCCGGCGTCGGAACATCGGTCAGGTCCCCGGTTTCCGCTTCGAACCGCCGGACCCGTCTGTCATCGGCTGCCTCGGAACCGGGCTCGACCACGTAAACGCCCGCAATCATGCCGGGATACCGTGCAGTCAGCTGCCACTGTTCCCATGCCCTGGTGAGGAGCGCTTCCATGGATTCTTCAGACGACACGCCGTCGAGGCGAAACGCGAACGTCGCCCGCTCCATCTCACGAATGACGTCGTCCGAGAACCGGCGCACCGAGATGTCCAGGTTTTCCTGGAGCCGTTCGCGCTCGGCCGCGCTCACCTGGCCGATCCAACGGTATTGCAGCAGTCCCAGCAGGGGGACCATCACAGCCAGGATCGCGATCAGGAGGAACGACAGGGACAGACGCCCGCGGAGCGAGCGGGTCCCTTTCTTCCTCCTGGAAGATTTGCCGGCTGTTGTCGGAGACATGGCCATCCCAATGAACACTACGACGGTATAGACCGCCGCGCAAGAAACTAGTTTAGTCGAAAATGGAGAGATTTCCTGACGGCCACCTGTTCGGCGGATGACGCCTGTACCGTGCGATCACAAGGCCGTTCCGATCAGTTCCCGGATGATGCCGAGCAACTGTTCGAAGGGCTGGTCCTTGAGGAAAACCGCGATGCCGGCCTCGAGGGGATCTTTGTCTGACGACGTCTTGAGAAGGACGATGGCAGAACCGGGCCAACTCCGCCGAAGTTCGGCGAGCAGGTCGGGGCCGGAGTCCATCTCGGGATTGAGGAGCACAACCTCCGGCTGCACATCTTCGAGGAGCAGCAACGCTTCGGAAACTGTCGTGAAACCCGATACAACGACCGTTTTAGACTGCAGCTCATGGGCGAGCAGGTCCACGAGCATTCTGTCGCTGTCGACTACCAGAACAGAAACCGCCATGGTGCCTCCTCCCTCCTCATGACGCGCGGGCGCGCCAGGTGCCCCCATTCGTCAGAAACGGTCCCAAGATGCCGGCCGCCTAGGCATGAGTATACCGGCCGTTCGATCTGCGGGAGTCTACGAGCGGCTTCTTGACTCCTTGCCGGACCGGAAATACGATCGTTCCGGCGTAGACCCGGGAGGTGCTGTCTTGGACCCTGGCTTCGACATGACGGTCGCGCATCGCTACTTCGCGGTGGAGTGTTTCAACAGAGCGTGGGACCTGATCGATAAGATCGATAGGACGCCCGAAGAAGATGAGGAGATGATCCGCCTCTGCCAGGCGTCGTTGTTTCACTGGAGCCGAAGGGGAGACCGCACCGACCAGAACATGTCGATCGGCTACTGGCAGGCGTCCCGTGCCTACGCATTGGCCCGCCGAACCGGCGAGGCACTGGGCTACGGGCAACTCAGCCTGGATTTCAGCCAAAAGGGAGGCATCCCGCCGTTCTACGTCGCGTACGCCCATGAAGCGCTGGTCCGGGCGCATTCGGTTGCGGGTAACCGAGACAAGACCGAAGCGCATCTTTCCGAGGCGCGCCGACTGACCGAAGAAGTATCCGACGCGGACTCGAAGAAAATGCTTCTCGACGACCTGGCGACGATCAGCTGATCGGCCTCCGGCTACTCGATCAGTTTGTACGGCCTGTCCGGCGCATTGTCCGACTTCGACTTCCTCCTCCGGATCCAGCCGAGAACGAGAGGGAAGATGACGGCGATGTTCAGGAGCAACAGGTAGGAGCGGATTCCCCCGCGGAGCGGGGTGTTGAATACGAACATTCCAACCCCGATGACGAATGCGACAACAGCCAGCCAGGCCTTCGGATGTTCGGGGTTGACTGTCCAGCCTCCGGCGCTTGGCACGAACAGTCGGGTCTCGCCGGGACCGGTGTTGGGATCGGATCCTACCGGCCGATAGTCGGAAAGCGGCGCTTTGTCGTTCGTTGCCATCGTTCAGCTCATCGGGCCGCTGCGGCGACACCGATCGCCTCCGCCACCCGGGCGACGACGAGATTTTCGACCAGGTTGTAGACACGCCGGAGGTGGCCTCGTCGACTCGAGCCCGGGTTGCTCGATGAACTCGTGACGACGACCAGGTCGAGCTCCGGGACGATGAAGATGAACTGCCCGCCGTAGCCCCAGGCGTACGGGGTTTCAAATCCCGCCATCGTGCGGATCCACCATCCGTAGCCGTAGTAGCGTCCCCGTTCCCGGGTCGACCGTGTGCGGGGTTCGAGCGACGCGTCGACCCACCTTGCCGGAACGATCTGCCGCTCGTCGGCGTGTCCCCGATTCAGGTAGAGCTCACCGAACGCCATCATCTGCTTCGGGGTCATCTGCATGTCGTTGCCGCCGAAGTAAATGCCTTGAGGGTCCTGGGGCCAGGGCGCAAGTCTGAAACCGAGCGGTTCGGCCAACGCCTCTCGTGCGAAAGCGAGCGTGCTCCTTCCCGTCGCCTGCGTCAGGATCGCCGATAGCAGATGGGTGTTCCCCGTGCTGTATTCCATCCGAGTGCCAGGTGTCCGTTCGATCGGCTGACGAAGCGCGAACCGCACCCAGTTGGGACTCAACACCCAGGCACCGTAGTTTCGGTTGCTCGTGGTCTCCAGACCCGACTGCATCGTCAGCAGGTTCTCGATCGTGATGTTTCGCTTCGGCGCGTCATCCTCGTTCGAGAGCAGCTCGGCAAAATATTCTGCGATGGGCTGATCGACGCCCGAGATGTCGCCGCGTTCGATCGCGATGCCGACCAAGGCGGAAATCACGCTCTTGGAAGCCGACTTGAGGTTGGCCAGGCGATTGGGCCGGACTCCATTGTAATAGCGTTCCAGCACCAGTTCCCCGTTCCAACTGACGAGTAGACTGTGCAGTCGTGGGAGAGTTCCGGCCCGCTCCACGGCCGATCCGAACTTGAATGCGGGGATGGTGTCGTCGGGGATCTTGGCCTGAGGTTGAATCGCAGGGATTCGGCCAGGCAGGTTGAGGGCCGAAGCAACGACGAGGGATGCCGTCAAGACGAGTGCCAGGATCGTTCTTGCGGCCAGCTGGTAGCGCGGGATCATGGTGAGATCGATAAGAAATTCTACCGCATGAAGGGGAATTCCTTGCAGGTTTGGTGCTGGAACCATTCTTCGAGAGGAGTCGTTCCGATCGCCCCTGCACAGCAACCGAGTTGCGCCATCTGCATGCAAGTCCGTATCATTGGCGCGGTTCTGACGGATGTCTCAACCGAGAGAGACACTCATGGAGGTCATCGATCGGTGATCGGAAATCGAATTGCTTTCTTTGTGATGGTCTTGCTGCTGGCGGGGGCTGCTCTGGTCTGGGCCAACGAGTTAGGCCCGGTGGCCGACCGATCCGGCGTAAGCGGTGTGACGTGCAGTACGTCGGGCTGCCACTTCGACCTTCCGGCGAATGTCGGTGGCGGTAGTGTCAGCATCGGCGGGTTGCCGTCGGAATGGTCTCCAGGCGTGACATATCCACTCATGGTCACGGTTCAGCATGACGGCGCGGCGCGGTTCGGGTTCCAGCTGACCGCGGTCGATTCAACTGTTGCGCAAGCCGGTACGTTCACGGCGGGCAGCGGAACGGAGGTCGAGAGCGGGTCCGTTGGCGGAAACACGCTCCAGCATATGCAGCATTCGTTTCCACAACCGGGTGGCGGCACCGGGACGTTCAGTTTCGATTGGACCGCACCGGCCACGAGCGCCACCGGCGCCGTTCGCTTCAACGTTGCCGGCAACGCGGCGGACGGCAGTTTCACGGAATTCGGCGACTTTATCTACTCGACTGTGGAAACGATCTCGCCGGCGACGGGTGATTCGGAAACCAGGACGTCTTATTTTCCGCAGATTGCCGACGGCACTTTCGGCGGAGGGTTCTTCAAGACCACGCTGTTCGTGACGAACCCCGCATCCGCGGGGACGGCGAACATCACGATCACGTTCACGGGGCGGACGGGCGGAGCGTTCAACGTATCCTTCATCGACAGTGCCGGTCAAACGGCCGGTTCCGGGAACGTCGTGAGCATTTCGGGCCTCGGAGCCGGTGAGACCCGAAAGCTGACGTCCACAGCGGCTTCAGGCCTGGCCGTAGGCTATGCGACGCTGACCGCGGATGCGGATGTCGAGGCCACCGCCGTGTTCTCGCAGTTTTCCGGGACGGTGGAGCAGGGAACTCTCCTGAGCGAAGCGGCCGTGACGCTCTCCGATCCATCGGCGGATCAGAGAATCTTTGTGGACGAAAGTTCCGGATTTCGCACCGCGCTTGCTTACGCGAATCCGTCATCCACGGCCGAAGCCAACCTGACCTTCAGCCTGCACGACACGAACACGGGTGGAGTGCCGGTCCTGACGAAGACGCTGGATCCCGTCCCCGCGCTCAATCAATCGTCACTCTTTGTCGATGAACTGTTCAGTACGGCAGGTGTGACCGATCCGCTGGTGGAGGGCTTTGTCGGTACTCTGCGAATCGAGAGCGAGACGCCGGTAGCCGTAGTGTCACTGCGTTTCCTGGGAGATTTGTTCACGAGCGTTCCGCCCTTCAGCGCCGCTTCCCTTGTTTTTCCAGAGAAATACTTTGCGGCGTCGATTCCGCTGGTGGCAGGCCACGAGAGAGCGTCGGTCGATCCGTAGCGTCGGGTTGGAAACTAGTAGCCTTAACTGTAGCGGCGGTCTGTGACCGCCGGTTTTTCGTTCGCTTATTCGGGCACAAAAAAGCAGCTGGGCCGCCTCCTTTCGCTTGCATTCACGCTTCCATGGAGCCTGACTGCACCAACTCAGCGTCTTGAGCCAAACCCCAGATCTTTGAAGTCCTTTTCAGTACCCCACAGCCCGTGGATACGCCACGTTCCATTTATAGGTACTGTCTCAAGTGCCGGTTGGTTGCGACCGAAATCGACCCAACTGCGAGTGTGAGAATGCGCCTTTTTGGGAAGGCTGTCAACGCGAAACATTTGCAGTGTTAACTATATGATAATAATGGTTTTACTGGGCACGCGCAAAAAATAACAAAGGTCATAATCGGCTTTCTTGATAAACCGCAATTCGCGCGGCATTTGGCGTGATTTCAAGGCGGATCCGGAACGTCGAGCTGCGGTGTACTTGGGACTATCGGCCCGGCCCGAACGAGCATTGGCCCCGCCCGACGAGCGTGTCGCTGTCATCGCCCTTGGCGAACGATCCCGCATCGCGGACGGTGCCCGAGTCGTCGACGACGCAGTACTCGAAGCGGTCGCGCGTCATCCGAACGTGCACGAAATGGTTGAAGTCGCCCTGATCTTCCCGGTCGACCACATAGCCCGGCTCCGAATCGAACTTATAGGTATCCTTCCCACCGCCGCCCGAGACGAAGTACCGGACACCCTGTCGAGGTTCGAGACGGGCATAGAAGTGGTTGTGGCCCTGGAAGACAACATCGACGCCGTACTCCACGAAAATAGGTTCGAGAAAGTCGAGCCCCTCGTCGCGGTCATGCCCGGTGAAGAAGCTGAACGGGTTCAAAAACCAAGATGCGGCCGTCGGGGTATGCATGGGGTGATGGGTGACCACGATCTTCCATTGGGCAGACGACGCGGCCAACGCTCCGCGCAGCCATTCCACCTGTGCCGTATCGTTTTCGTCCTCATCCAGTTTGCTCTGTCCAGTGGGTAATGTATTCGAGTCGAGGACGAAGACCTCGAACAGGGCCGGGTCCTCACCGGAACGGACCGAGTAGTAGCGCGCCTGGTCGACATAGCCAAACCAGTTTGCAGGATCCAGTTGAGCCGCAACGTCGCAACCCACGTACGCCGACGAGTCCCGGGGCAGCGGTCGGGCGCCGCTGGCGTAGCAATCTTCCACGTCGTGGTTGCCCAGGGCCGAATGGAAGCGGACCCCTTCAAGGAGAAGTCGCGCGTAGACGAAGAAGTACTTTTCGTCGATCTCGTCCGCGTCGCCGCTTTCGTAGACGTTGTCTCCGATGGTGAACACGTAGTCGAGCAGGCCGTTCCTTGACCGGTCCAACAGCCGGTCCCGGACCCGGGCCTGGGGCCGATTGCCGCTCCCGGCGTCTCCCATGAAGGCCACATAAGCCTCCTCGACCGACTGAGCGTTCGACAAGCCGCAGCTTGCGAACACGAGGAATCCTGCAAAGATCCATCTCCGGGCGGTCGTTCGGGTCTTCTTGTTCATCACTTCAATTCTTACAGAACCAGAGCGGAACGGGAAGAGGTCAGCGTCTTCCCGTGTGACGTCCCGCCTATGGCGGGCGGGTGATAACATTCGAGTCGTTTCTCAAAGATGATAGCGGAGAAGCACAGAATCCGATGACCAGACCTCGAACCAGGGGCCGCACCGGCCATGTCAAGATCGGCCTCGTCCAGGCACGATCCGGGACCAATCTGGGGCGGAACCTGGATAAGACCGAGAGGCTTGTAGCCCGAGCGGCAGCGCAGGGCGCGGAGATCGTATGCCTTCAGGAGCTGTTTGCCACACGCTATTTTGCCCGGACCGAGGATGCGTCTTTCTTCGAACTGGCGGAGCCGATACCCGGTCGGACGTCGCGGTTCCTGGGAGATTGCGCGGCCCGACACGGAATCACGCTGATCGGTGGATCGCTCTATGAGAAGGCGCCGCGAGGAAAGTTCTTCAACACCACAATGGTGTACGACCAGTCGGGACAACTGGCCGGGAAGTATCGCAAGATGCACATCCCGCATGACCCGGGTTACTACGAGCGGTACTACTTCACGCCGGGCAACCTCGGCTACGTCCGTGTTCCGACGCCTAAGGCCGTGATCGCTCCCATGATCTGCTACGACCAGTGGTTTCCCGAGGCGGCACGGATGAATGTTCTCGGGGGCGCCCAGATCTTGTTCTACCCGACGGCGATCGGATGGTCCGATGAACTGCGACAGGAGGAGCCGTTTTCCGCCGAGCGGTGGGAGGATGCGATGCGGGCTCATGCCTCGATGAACGGGGTCTTCGTGGCCGCCGTCAACCGTGTGGGGCGTGAGGGCGATCTCAGGTTCTGGGGCGGCTCGTTCATCGCGGACCCGTTCGGGCAGGTCATCGCGCGGGCGTCCCGGAGCCGCGAGGAGGTCCTTGTCGCCGACATCGACCTGGCGCTGATCCGCGTTTCCCAGGATGGCTGGGGCTTTCTCCGCAACCGTCGGCCCGAAACCTACCGCAATCTTTCTCGATGATTTCTCCGACCCCCCGGTCCCTCGGCTACCGCATGCCGGCCGAATGGGAGCCCCAGGAAGCGGTCTGGCTGGCGTGGCCGCACAACCCGGACACATGGGTCGGAGACCTGTTGGAGCGCGTCCGTGGGACCTACTGCGAGGTCATCGGCGCATTGGACGGCCGGCAGCGAACCCACCTGTTGGTGAGGAATGCCGAAGAGGAAGCCTCTGCGCGACGGATGCTCGATGCGTCCCGAATCCAACTCCCCGCAGTCCGTTTCTTTCAGATTCCCTCCGCGGATACCTGGATCCGTGACTATGGGCCGACATTCGTCACGAATGGGTCGAGGGGCCAGACGGCTCTCGTCAACTGGCAGTTCAACGCCTGGGGCGACAAGTACGATGATCTGAAGCCCGACGATGGGATTCCGGAGCGGATGAACCATCACCTGTCCCTACCGATGTTCCATGCCGGCATCGTGATGGAAGGCGGTTCGATCGAGGTCAACGGCGCGGGTACCCTGATTACCACCGAGCAGTGTCTGCTGAACCGGAACCGAAACCCGCGGCTGGACCGGGCTACGATCGAGGGGTACCTCGGCGAGTTCCTCGGCGTGTCCCAAGTCGTATGGCTGGGTGAAGGCATCGCGGGTGACGATACAGACGGCCATATCGACGACATCGCTCGGTTCACGGATCGAGAGACCGTGCTGTGCGCGTTCGAGGACGACCGTTCGGACCAGAACCATCTCGTCCTAAAGGACGGTTACGAGCGGCTGACTGCTTCGAAAGATCAGAGCGGCGCCGGCTTTCGTGTGCTCAAGCTGCCTATGCCGGACCCCGTGGTCGGAAACGGGGGCCGCCTGCCCGCCAGCTACGCGAACTTCTACATCGCGAACGAGGTCGTGATCGTGCCCGTGTTCGGACAGGAAAAGGATCGAGCGGCTCTGGACGTAATCGGGTCCGCCTTTCCCGAGCGTCGCGTGGTCGGCGTGGACTCGACGGCGATGGTTCACGGGTTGGGCGCCGTGCATTGTTCGAGTCAGCAGCAGCCTATCGCGCGGTAGGGCGGCACTGTTAAGAATCCACATTGGAACTTCGAAATCTCGAATTCGAGATTTCATGATCTCGACTGCTGGGGCAGCACGGAAGGGAAGGCCGAGACAGGCGAGTTCGTTTTTTTCACTCCCTACCGTAGCAGCCCGTCCGAAAGCCGAGCAAAGCTGTAGCGGGCACTATGAGCGCCGAATACTGGGCACCGCGACGCTTGCTCCGCCCCTTGAATGCGCGTCACGGTTGCGTGGAAATCAGTCGAGCGGAGCGCGAACCGCTCGAATGCGGTCATCGCTGGTGGCGATGTAGAGATTGCCAGACGCATCCACGGCAACGTCTTTGGCATAGAAGAGCGCGGCCTCTCGGGCCGGTCCGTTATCGCCCAGTTCCGAGCCGTCGTCGCCGGCCACTGTTGTGATCATCTGGGTCTGTCCGTCCACTTTCCGAATGCCGTACGGATAGTTGTAATCGGTGATGTAGAGATTGCCGTCGGTGTCAAACGCGATGCCTTGCGGGAAGATGGTGACGTCGGTCGCCAGACGGTTTTCCTCAAAACTGTCTCCGCCGCCCACGAAGGTTGCGATTGTCTCGGTCGAGATATCGACTCGCCAAATCCTGCCTGGGCCGCTATCGGGGTAGTCCGAGATGTACAAGTCGTCGTTTGGGTCGACTGCGATCCGGAGACTGCCTCTGAGAACCACCTCAATCGCAGCGCTGCCATCGCCCGGATCGTCCTCGGTTCCTCCGCCGGCCACCGTTGAAATGATCCCGGAATCCAGGTTGACGCGGCGAATCGTTCCGGTCGCGTCCTGGGCCATATACAAGTTGCCCTGAGCATCGAGAGCCAGATCGTCGGGCAGGACCGCGGCGTCGGTCGCCTGCCCTCCGTCCCCGGATGAGTCATTGATACCGTTGCCCGCGACCGTCGTGATGTCCCCGGTCAGCGCATCGACGCGGCGGACGCGATAGTTGAATCGATCGGCGAGGTAGACGTTGCCCTCATCGTCGATGGCGACGTGGCCGCTCGGTGTCGACAGCGCCGCGTCGGTGGCGGAGCCGCCGTCGCCGATGCCGGATTCCGGCTTGCCGCCGCCGGCGAAAGTCGTGATGAACTGCGTTGCAGCGTCGACCCTCCGGATGAGTTCGCTACCCTGGTCCGTAATGAACAGGTTCCCCAATGCGTCTACCGATACCCCGGCCGGTCCGTGCAGTGTTGTGGCCGTTGCGGCAACACCGTCCTCGACGACGAGTTGCTCCTGGTTTCCAGCGACCAGGTCGATCGTGCCCGTTCTGTCTATTCTTCGGACGTATCCAGTGAAATCGGCAACGATGACGCTCCCCGCGCCGTCGACAGCGACCGCCCAGGGGTCATTGAACGAGGCGGAAGTTGCCGGACCACCGTCGCCGTCGGCTCCATACGCCCCGGAACCTGCGACGGTCGTAATGACGCCTGTCCCGATGTCCACCCGCCGCACCCGCGGACCGTCGGCCGAGCCTCCACGGTCGGCAATGAAGAGGTTGCCGGATGCATCGATGGCGAAACCAATAGGTTCGTCCAATACCGCGGAGGTTGCGGGTTGTCCGTCGCCGACTCCTTCGGAAACAGAGCCGCCTCCGGCGAAGGTGCTGATGGTCTCCGTTGAGAGATCGATTCTCCGTATCCGATGGTTGCCCGAATCGGCGATGTACAGAACGTTCCGTCCTTCATCGATCGCAAGGCCGAACGGAGAATCGAGAAGAGCTTCGACAGCCAGGCCGCCGTCGCCGTCGAATCCCCGAGTGCAGGATCCTGCGATCGTCGTGAGCTCGTTCGTCTCGGCGTTGAACAGGCGGATCCGCCGGTTATTGAGATCTGAGATGAACATGTCGCCGTCGCTCTTGATGGCGAAGCCGGAGATGGAGGCAAAACCTGAGGGCGGGACACCTTCATCGCATAGACCGTACTCGCCGTCCACGACTGTCGTGATATTGCCGCTGGCGGCCTCGACCCTGCGGATATCGCCATCAGACACCAGGAGGTTCCCTGCCCGATCAAAGGCCACGCCGTCCGGTTCGTCGAAAGCCGCGGCAATAGCCAGGTCGCCGTCGCCGTTTATGCCGAACAGGATTTGACCCCCAGTGCCGGCGACGGTCGTGACCCTTCCGGTTCGGGCGTCGATTCGTCGTACCCGACGATTGGAAAGGTCCGCCACGTATATGTTCCCGGCGTCGTCAATCGCGAGCCCGTATGGACTCATGGGAACGTCCGTGGCCGGCTCTCCCTCTCCCGCGAATGTGCTTCCTCCCGCAACCGTCGTGATGTAGCCCGCCTCGAGTTCAGTCAAGGGGATTGGACGAACGACCAATGGCGATTGAGCCAATCCGCCCCTGTGGGACAGGGTCAGCGTGGTGCGGCCGCTGGGGAGTGCGGGGGCCTCGAATGAGAGCGTGCGCGTGTCCGAGATCGTGGGATCCGTGACGACGACTCCTGCGAGGATTACGACCGTGTCGGGTGCAAAATTGCGTCCGGCTACTTCAATCGTCTCTCCACCGAGTGAGCCGATTGCCTCGGGACTGACGCTGGTGATCTCGGGCGCGCCGTAACTGAGTTGCTGTGCGCCCTGCTCGGAATCGGCGACGATCACGCGCCCGTCCTCGGCAATTGCAATTCCCGTGGGATTCGTGAATGTTCCGGGCTTAACGGCCGAAACCAGTACTCCGGTTCGAAGCAGAGTTCGGATCTCGCCCGAACCAGCTTCGCTGACGAAGATATTCCCTGACGCGTCGATCGCGATCGCGGTGGGAGACGAAAATGTCGGTGTGACCGAAGCGGTTGAGGTCGGCCCGTCTATCGAGAACGACGAAACAGTGCTGAGGGAGGATGCGACTGACCCCACGGTTTCGACCTGGCCGGTCTCGTCCACGCGCCGGATGAGCCCGTTACCGGAATCAGCGACGAGGACCGTCACCGGTGGCGGCGCGTCGCCTCGCCACTGCCGTTCCAGTTGGCTTGCCGTACTTTCAGCTTCTATCGCAAGGCCGACAGGTGCGTTGAATCGTGCCGAGGTTCCTGGACCATCGGAGGAACCCGACGCCCCGGCCTCGCCCGCGATGGTCTCCACCTGGCCCGTTACGAGGTTGATTCGTCGGATCGTGTGGTTGCCGGTATCGGCGACCCATAGGTTTCCCCGGCCGTCGAGGGCCACACCCTGAGGGTTTCGGAACGTGGCCCCTGCAAGCGACCCGTCGCCACTGCCCGGCGTTCCATTGCCGGCCAGGGTGGACACCACGCCGTTTTGCCCAGACCCAACGAGGCGAATGACATGGTTGGCGGTGTCCGCAACGTAGAGACTTCCCGTTGCCTGATTCAACGCCAGGAACGACGGCTGGTTGAACTTCGCCTGATTCCGCTGATCGTCGACCAGTCCGGACGACCCGAGTATGCCGGCGTAAACCTCCGGCAATGCCGTCAGACCGTCGGCGAGCAGAACCGAATGATCGCCGGCCGAGGTCAAGTAGAGACGCCTCGCCGTATCTTGCGCGATCCCGGTGATTTCGAATCCCCCAGCGCCGTTTTGGACATCGACGACCGTGGCGATTGCGCTGATCAGTCGGTTTCCGACGGTGATGGTGAGCGTGGCGAAGCCGGCCTGTTCGCCCGTGATACGACCCGACTCGACACTGGCAATCGCCGAATCCAAACTAGTGATCGACGGGTAGTAATCGTCGCGAAGCGTTCCGTTCTCGTCGACGATCTCCAGGCGGGGGCGCAGCGAATTGCCCTGGTTGATGACGATCTCGTCGGTTACTTGTCCGGCTGGGGCATCCAGCAACGAGACACTTGAAATATCCGCGCTGTTCCCCGGGTAGAACTGCCGGCCGCCTCCGCTAACGAGCTGATACTCGAATTCCGATGCGGTCTCGGTCCACATGGGAACCGATAGCGCGCCTCCGTCGGGCGCGAAGAACTCGAAGGAACCGTCCGCCGCCGTCGCAGTGCTGGAGTTCAGCAGGATGAGTCGTGTTGTGAACCCCCCTCCCAGCGCGATGTGGGGAAAGACGGCAAACCCGCCGGTTGGCGGCCGGGTCAGGTCGGCGACGGGCAACGTTGTCAGCACGGCGTCGCCGCGGCTGTTCGTCGTCAGCTTGAGCGTCACCGGAACTACCAGTTGGGTGCTTGAGACCTCGAGCAGGCCGCTGTATCCGTCCGCCACCGATCCGAACAACTCGTCAACGAAGATCGGAAGGTGGTTCCTGGCCGGGAGATTTCGCGTGATCGTGGGTTCGACATCGCCGTAACGGTCCCGGAGTGTGATGGTGAGATCTGCAGGCGCGTCGCCCGGGTTCGCCACGGCGATTCCGGTTCGTGTCCCGATGTAGTCGACGACAATCCGGAACAAGCTCGTCGTCGGTTCGGCTGCCGCCGCCGCTTCGGTGATCAGGTTGGCGCCGGCGTAAAACTGAAAGACCGCGGTTCCGGCTGGCGCCCTCTGGCCGGCGTCGGGTGTCAATTTGGCCTGGCCAGCTGCACCGGGCTCGGCGCTACCCAACTCGATCCGGTAAACGCCGTTGGGCGGCACTTCGTAACGGAAATCTCCGACGACTGTATCGGTGACCAGAGGAGTCCCGTCGGACTTATAGATACGGATCTCGCCGCCCAGCGTTTCGGAGCCAGGATTGATCAGGATCAGTTGTGTGACCCAACCGCCGCCGATTGCGATATGAGGAAAGACAGTTGCCCGCTCTTCGACCTGGTCCAGGTCCACGATGGGGAGCGTCGTGTAGAGAGGTTCGCCGAACTGGTTATCGGTTTGTCTTAGAGTGATTGCCGTCAGCGGAACGTCGCTGATGAACGTGAGCGTTCCGACGAACCCGTCTGGTACGCCGGGAAACAGTTCCGATACGAAGCGAGCCGTCTGGCCACGGGCCGCGATCGGGAGTGGCAACGCGTCGATCTGGACTCCGTCGGCGTCTCGCAACTCCAGCGTCGCGGTCGCAGCCTCAGATCCCGGGTTGGCGAACGCTACCGCGGTCAATGTTCCGTCCTGGTCCACGAAGATCCTGCCCGCAGTCACCGGTTGGGCCGCACCGACGCCGGCTTCGCTGACGAGCACTCCGTCGGCGTTTCGGTACGCGAAAAGCGCCGAACCCGCAGCCATGGCGCTGCCGTCAGCCGGAGTGGAGATGACGAATCCCACCTCTTGGGCCGCAACGGGGCAGGGGACGCCGGGCAGGGCCAGCGTCCCGAGAGCTACGATTACCGTTCGAAGCTGGAAGTTTACTACCAAAGCCTCATGTTAAGAGTGTAACCGTTTCCGATTCTACTGCCGGGTCCGTTCCGGCCCGATGAATGGCTCGCAGAGATAGCAAGGGGGCTGTCTGACAGGCGACAGTGACGGGCGGGCGAGCCCTCGGGTGTGGAGCAAAGGGGATAGCCAGGCACGGAGTGGGTGGCCCGCCTGCCCTTCAGTCAGGACCAGCTTCCCTCGGATGCGGATTTGTCTAAATGAATCGCCAGGACCGGCAGGCAGCAAAAAAAAGTCCCGCCGGCGCGGGTGAACGCCGACGGGTCAAGCGTGAACAGCGTTCGTAGAGGAAATCTATTTTTGCTGTCTTCTCTAAAGACACACGAAACGCGAGAATGGTTACCATGCGAAGTTGGAATTAAAGTCGTATACAACCCCCAGGATGATTGATGGCGGCAGCGAGCCTTAGTTTCATCAGGGAAACACACTTCCAATAGCAATAGTTGCCCGAAAGAGCGGCTCCATACCGATTCGAAATTCCGGGCTCACGAAGAATCGATCGTTTATCTGAATGCGGACTCCCGGGCCCCACCGCCTGTCAAGCCGTTGGATAAAAAGCTTGGTCTCTGTGCGCCGGGATGTTTGCTGCGGTGGTGCTTGATCCCGATCCCGCTGATAAGGGAGGGCCGAACCCTGCTGTTGCCCGCAAAATCTCGAACCACGTTGGCTTGAAAGATAAAATCCTCGAGGCGCGCCGTCTGACGAATGTAAAGAAACTCGGGTTCAATGGCCACTCGTGGCGACACATAGGCACGGACCGCTCCTCCGATGACGAATGCGTAGTCTGTGCTTTCGTCCAGGAATCCCGCAAGGCCGACCACGGCCTTGATCTCCCATGACTTTGGTATTTCCTGTGCTTCAGCCTGTGAGGTTGAGAGGTTGCCGAGCACGACGATAGCCACGCCGAGGCGTAACGTCCACCTCCAGATTCGAACTCCCCGGTGTCGGTAAACTTCAGTTGGTTTCATTCCTCGCTCCTTTTCTACAAGTTCTCGCGCATTTTGGGACAAGCAGGCAGGAGTCGCAATCGACGGGAGGCGGATTCCTTCTGAACTGTTTCTGGACGTTTAACCTGTTGTATCTTTGGACGCTCGACATTGGCTATGAGCGTTAGCGGTGCTATAAGGAAGGCACGGGACAGGCCTTGCACACCTTGAACACGATGAGCCGCACTGACGAATCGCCACGCCTCGGGTTCGAATCATTCGAGCTGGATCTCCAGACCGACGAACTGTCGAGGGACGGTCACCGGATTCGGCTTCAAGATCAGCCCGCCCGGTTGTTGGCGCTGCTCGCCACACGACCGGGTGAACTCGTGACCCGCGAGGAGATCCAGAAAGAGATCTGGGATGGCCAGTTCGTCGAGTTCGACCATGCGATCAACACGGCCGTTCGCAAGATCCGAGAAGCGCTCGACGACGATCCCCAGCATCCGCGCCTGATCGAGACGCTGCCTCGAAAGGGTTATCGGTTTATTGGGACGGTGGAGCCGGTGCCTCGAGTACCGGACCTGCCGGACGGCGGCGACCAAAATCCGCGTAGCGCAACCGAAACCTTCACCCTTCCGAGCCACTTCTCCAGGCCCCTGTTTTTCTTCATCCAGGCAGGGTATCTCGCCATGTACACCGGGACGCTGTATTACCTCGTTGATGTCGAAAACGTCCTCAGCCGGCTTGTGCCCATTTCCGTCTCGATCACATTACCAATCGTCATCGTCACGGCGATGTGCGGAATCGCCGTTCGTCTGTATCTTGTATCGTCGGTGGGATGGCGGCATCCGGAAGCCGGGGCGAAGTTCGAACGCCTGTTCCCGGCCCTGCTGTTGCTGGACGGCCTCTGGGCGGCGTCCCCGCTCCTGCTGGCACATCGAATGGGGGTGGGCATCGCCCTTGCCGGCGTTGCCGGGCTGGCCTACACCCCTTTCTCGCAGCGGACGCTGGTGCGGAGTCTCTACCCGAGGCACCCCCTCGCCCGATAATGACTGGGAATCGCGGAGTAGCGGAGGCCCCCTCGGCCAGCCCGGCCCGACACTGAGTGGGTCCGACTCAGTAGGACTATGAAGGCATCATTGGGGAGAGTGTTGCCATCCGAGGTATCGGCAGCGGACCAACGCTAGGCACCGAGGCTTGCTGCCCACACGGGCGATGTGCAACGTGGACTTCCATGCTATGGGCAAGACGATCATCGATCCGGAACCGTACAGCCGTTCTGCGGGAACGTCGTTCCCTCAGGTATCGCCCAAGTTGATATTCAATCCGGGTCCGCACGCTCGACGCCGACGACAGAAAGGGAGTCGCCGTTGCGGAGGTAGACGTCTATCGGTGAGGACCATTTAGGCCGGCCCTCGCAATTGGACTGAATCCGAACCATCGCGAAAGGGGCCTGTCCTGACGGGACCGGGATCGTCGTCGTCGATACCGTCCCTTTCTCGTCTGTTGGCATCACGGCTCCGGACTCGTTGTCGTACTCGTTCCACGAATAGTCGTAGCGACACTCCGATGCCATCCCCGCATCCACTCCCAGATTGACGAAGTCCAGTCCGCCCCCGTCCACAGTGAACCCATCGATGGGATTGATCTCGGCCAAGTAGAAATCGACGATCTTGTCTCGCCGCTCCATCAGAGTCTGGCTGAGGTAGGCTTCGGCTTCCGGGTCTTCGATTTCGCCGGTCGCCACGATCGCCCGAATCGCCTCGTCGCTGAAACGCATCACGGTCCGGGTCGCCCAGAGCGCATCCTGGAAGGTCATCTTGTCGAAGGCCGGGTTCGGATAATCGGGCTTCCACTCGTCTGGCTGGAAGTAGCTCGATTCGAAACGTCCGATGGACGTGTAGACTGGGTAATCGAGGTGGCGCCACGGGCGATCCCAAATCCCGAGTGTCAAGGCCGCCTTGAGCGCCGGCTTGAACTCGATGTAGTACTCGTTTCCTACACGCCGCGCGTGAGGCTGAACGGCGCCGCTCCCCAGCGCCGTACCGAAGTCGATCAGGTGGTGTCGGACGTAGTTGCTGCCGTCCGGATCGCTGTAGTACATGTCGAGAGTGTTGACGCTGTCGGAATCGTTGTGGTTCAGCGAGGCTGCGAAAACGCGCAACCCGCGCAACTCTCGCCGGTCCTGGTGCAGAAAGATATCGTTGGGATCGTCCGAGCGGGTGCCTTGAAAATCGAACGGTCCGATCGGTCTCCCCGACAAGAGCTTGCTCGCGACGAGTTGGATCGTCCCGTCCGCTCGCCGGGGCACGCTCTTAAGGACATCGCGGACATAGCCCTCGCTTAGCGCTTCCACCTGCCCGGTGTCCCATAACACTTCCGCCTCGCTGTCGATCTCGAATTCCGGACGCCAGTAGACCAGGTAGTTCTCTGGAACGTCATAATCGAATGCGTGGAAAAACTTCGTACCTATGATTTCTGCAGAAGTGGCCATCTGTGGCCAGTTCAACGGATCGAACTTGATAAAGTAGATGTCGCCGGACGCGTCCCGGATGGTGAATCCCGGTGTGATGCCCTCGGTCTTTGCCCCGGTGATGGTCCAGGTGCCCGACATGTCGGGTCCGTCACCCTGGTCGGGTCCGCGGACCAATTCATCGATGGTCATTACGCTGCGGCTCATGCGGTTCGTGAACCACGATGAATCCGGGACTTCTCCGAGCGTATTGACGTTGTCGGACTGGATCCGACCCCCGGCCGGCTTTGTGAACGTCTTCTGAAGCAGGTCGATGGCCTTCGACAGGGGACGATCCGTCGGTTGGGGGATCGACAGATTGTCCGGGTCGCGCCTGATGGGATCGTCCCACCGGAACTTGCCGCCCTGGAAGGCGAATGCGATATGAAGCGCCCCGAAAACGACCGCGATCGTAAACGCTACCCGAAGGAGTGTCTTCACAAGTGCACCCATCAGAAAGATGGCCCGAAGGCGAAAAACACCAGCGTGTTGCCGTCTCCGCTGCGCCCGATGTCGAATCGGAATGAGACGCGTCGCAAGCTCTTGGCCCGGAGCCCGGCGCCGTATGTGTGTTTCATGCCGTTGAAACTGAAACCGGATCCTTCTCTGAAGGCTTTGCCGGTGTCGTAGAACATCGCAAGTTCGATTCCGGTCGCAGCCTCCCAACGGTATTCGGTCGACAGATACAACAGGTTCTCAGCGCGGAAGCGGTAGTCCCTATAGCCTCGGAGAGTGTCCTGCCCTCCGAGGCTCTTCATCAGGTAGAAGGGAACTTCCGAACCGTTGTCGGCGTTGTCGCGGGACACGTAGTATCGGACAGCGATGGTCCGTTGGCGTGAGCCCAGGGGGAGAACCCCCCGCGCGTCGAGCGAGAAACGACTGAACTGGAAGCGACTCCCGTCCAGCTCGTCGAACCGCGCAAAGCGCACACCCAACAAGGCGGCGGGATCGTTCGGGTCGGCTTCCCAACCAAGATAGAGACCGGAATCGAAATGGAAGAACTCGGGCTGATGCTCGATGCCGGGAACTCCGGTGTCGTCGAACCGATCCGCGGCGTTCGGACGGTTCCCGTCCGAGTCATGGCTTACGTTGGTCGTCAACAGGCCCGCGCGCGCCTGCACGCCTACCCAACGGGCAAACTGGTACCCGCCGACAACGTCGAAGGCCGATTCCTCGTACTTGTACTCGCTTCGGCTCGACTCGTCGGCGTCGGAGCCGAGGCCGTAGAGAATTTCGTCGGGGAAGCCCCGGAATCCCAGATCGGCGTAATTGAATCCCTCGGTCGGCCGCTGGGAACGCTGGTCGAAATCAAACGGAGCCCCAAGGAATCCTGCCCCAAGGAAGTCTGCGGGAGCCGGCTCATCGAAAATCCCGAGCTTGAAATTGTAGGCCTGGTAGCCGGTGACCGAGTAGGCGCCGGAAGCCTGGAGGCTCAGCTCCGTACGGCCCAGTCGTGGCTGTTCGTAGCGCAATGCCGGTGTGAAGCTTGAAACCGGGCTGATCTTACCGAATCCGGCACGAAAGTCTCCGAACTGGCCTGTCACCTGTTGATCGAAACCTTCGGTTTCAATCGTGGTGACGAGATTAATAATTCCCATAGGTAAACCCCCGGCTTAGCCGGGGCGACTCGCAGAGGTTTGACCGAGAGCGGCGGTAGATAGGAAAGTCCTGCTTGGAAGCGACGACTTCCAAAGAAGGAGGACTCAATGAAAGAGGCCCGAAGGCGATCGCACACGAAATGGGACTGCAAGTATCACATGGTGTTCATTCCGAAGTAGGCGGTATCCAGTGTGGCGGGATTCATCAAGGGGAAGAGTGCAATCTCGACTGCCCGGAACTTTCTGGGACTGAAACACCGTTTGACAGGGAAGAGTTTCTGAGCGCGAGGCTATTTCGTTTCCACGGTGGGGATGGACAAACAATTCGTGCGGGAATACATTTGGCGGCAGGAGCGGGAGGAGCAGCGTTTGGAGGAGCTGAACATGGCGTGGGGGCATCAGCTGCCTTCAGGCGGCTCTTGACCGGCCCCTTTGAGGGGCTCACAGAAATAAGCCCCCGGCTCTGCCGGGGGTCATTTAACTAGTGAGCAGGGCGGGAAGGAAGTGAGCCTGTGTTGGTGATGAAACCGGAGAACGAGAACGAAGAATCGCGTGGAACGGAAGGCGCCCGCAGGGCGACTGGAGTTGCGCGTGAAGCGGCCGGTCGGAATGGGGATAATCCGGACCCGGAGGTGACCAATAAGGCGATACGGAGGCGATTCAGCGCCGCATATAAGCGCCGGGTCGTGCGGGAGGCGGACCGATGCACGAAGCCGGGCGAGTGGGGGGCCTTACTACGCCGGGAGGGATTGTATTCCTCGAGCCTGCGCACCTGGCGGCGGCAACACGATGCTGGGGAATTGGCCGGGATGGGTTCGGCGAAGCGAGGACGGAAAGCGCAGCCGAAGGACGGCCGGGACAAGCGCATCGCTGAACTGGAACGCGAGGCGCAACGGCTCCAGAGGAAGCTGGAGCAAGCCGAAACGGTCATCGAGATCCAAAAAAAAGTCTCCACGCTATTGGGGATTCCTCTGAAGAACCCGGACCAGGAAGAGAACAACTGATGGAAGCGGCCGAAAAGTTCTCCACCGAATTGGGGACGGCGCCGGCGTGCCGGGCCTTCGGGGTTTCCCGCGCGTCGCTCTATCGGCGTCGGCAGCGGGCCGCCGCGCCCGCAGCCGAGCGGGCACGCCCACGATCACATCGGGCATTGAGCGGAGCCGATCGACAGGAAGTCCTCGACCTGCTGCATAGCGGGCGCTTCGTGGATCAGGTGCCCGCCCAAGTGTGTGCGGCCTTGCTGGATGCAGACCGCTATTTGTGCTCGGTACGCACGATGTACCGGATTCTGGATGCGAACCAAGAAGTGCGCGAACGGCGGAACCAACGGCGTCATCCCGTCTACCAGAAGCCGGAACTGTTGGCGACAGGCCCGAATGAAGTGTGGACCTGGGACATCACGAAGCTGAAGGGACCACGGAAGTGGACCTACTTCTACTTGTACGTGATTCTCGATATCTTCAGCCGCCAGGCGGTGGGCTGGATGGTGGCCGATTGCGAATCTTCCGGCCTGGCCAAGAAACTGATTCGTGAAAGCTGTGACAAGCATCGGATCGAGCAGGATCAGCTGACTCTGCACGCCGATCGCGGCTCGTCGATGAAGTCGAAAGCGGTGGCGCTGCTGCTATCGGATCTGGGTGTGACCCAATCCCACTCTCGGCCCTATGTGTCCGACGACAACCCGTTCTCGGAAGCCCAGTTCAAAACCCTGAAATACCGCCCTGACTTCCCGGAACGATTCGGTTCGATCCAGGACGCCAAGGCGTTCTGCCGGGACTTCTTCCACTGGTACAACAACGTCCACTACCATTCCGGTCTGAACTGGCTAACCCCAGCGATGGTCCATTACGGTCAGACCGGTCCGGTTCTGGAACGACGCCAGCATGCTCTGGATCGCGCTCGTCGGCAACATCCAGAACGTTTCGTCAATGTACCGAGAAAGATCGCTGGGCCGCCGGACAAGGTGTGGATCAACCCGCCCGCAGAGTCGCCTACGGTAGCTTAAATTCCGAATGCAGGTGTCTCACACTTGTTGACACGTTCCGCTGTAGGAATCTCCACAACTGGCTCTCCCGTATCGGGAGTTCCAGTCACTCGCTGTGTTGTGAATCCGTTTCTGAAGAGCGTAGTGCGGGAAATCCGCACGCTACGTTCTGTGGGAGCCGGACCCCGTCGGCGCGAGTGCCCATAAAAAGGGTCTTCAAAAAGAGCTGTTGCTGGCTGCTACAGAAACGACTTCCTTCCTGGAATTGCGCCGTCTAGCCGAGCAGGGGGACGCCGAGGACCAATTCACCCTCGGCTTCAGGTACGACGAAGGCGAGGGTGTGCCCGAAGACCGTCAAGAGGCTGCCAAGTGGTGGCGCAAGGCTGCCGAGCAGGGACACGACATGGCCCAATTCAGCCTCGGTGTGTCCTGCGAAATCGGCGAGGGTGTGTCACAAGACAAGACCGAAGCCGTGAAGTGGCTCGGGCTCGCTGCCGAGCAGGGACACGCCGATGCCCAATTCACCCTCGATGTCATACGACGACGCTGATGGTGTACCAGCGGAGCTGAAAAAGCTGGCTCAGATTGCGCTGCGCCGACCGCTTGCGGCGGGTCCCATAGTAGAGTACCCGCCGAAACGCCCCTCACCGCCCGCCCCAGAAAGCTCAAGCCGAGCTCTCGACGGCTCAGGCGTCTAGGAAAAAAGGCGGCGGGATAATCCCCGCCGCCCGTAGGTGCGGCCGTGTTAGGCGGCGGCGGTCCCCTCGGCCCCGGAGCGGGTTTCCGCTGCCAGCGTCTCGGCCGCTTCGGTCGCAGCGGCGGCCTGGGCGTTGCGCTCGGTAATGAGCGTGTGCGCCTGATCGGCGATCTTGGCAAGGGTGAGCAGGTTGTTGAAGCCGAAGCTCTGCGTGGCCTTCCACTGGCCCTTGTCGCAGTAGAGACGCGAGAAGGTGACGTTGTGCCGGGTGAGTCCGCCGACCTCGTTTTCCCAAATGGTCGCCTTGACGGCTCCGGTCCTGATTTCTGCGACGGGCTTTGTTTTGTTGGTAGCCATTGATTGAATCCTCCTGGTTAAAGGGTTTGGAGCGTGTGTCGCTCACCTGAACAGTCGACACCGGACAAACCCGGCCAGGGGGGTCCGTAGCCGAGTGCAGGAAGGCGGGGAATAACCGGCCAAAGAGCGGGGGACGTGACAGACGCTCACGGGGCGAGCTGCGCGATCTGGCCGCGGCCCCTGCGCCGGTCCCCGCCGGAACAAGCCAAGGCAACGGGAAAATGGCAAGACAACATTCGGCGCGGAGTTTGGGGGCCAGTCAGTCAGAGCGAACAACTGCAAACGAGGGCTTCCCGGTGGACTCCCGCCACGTTCAACGATCAAGATGAGCCCAAAGGGGCGATCCAAGGGGACACGACAGACAAAGCGCTTGTGATCTGCGAATAGAGAGAGAAAGCAGCAGTGTCTCGATCTGTCCACAAGCGGCCGCTAGAGAGTAGGCGTAGTGATCGAGTCCGATGATTCCGAAGCATCCCGCCGAAAGGGTTTCGGCTCGGCTCTGAGAATCACCCGCGCGGCAATCCAGACGCCCACGGTCAAGGCAAGCATAACAACGGCCAGTTCCTCGCGTGAGCTGTCGTAGGCCGCGAGTTGCTGGAGGACGAATGCAGTGAGAAGCGCGACGAAAGCAACCACGGCAACGAGTATGAGACACGCGCTCCAAAAGCCACGCGCGGGATGACGCCAGCGGTGCGCCTTCCAAAAGAAAACAGCCAGCGCCAGCACGAGCGGCACCACCGTGCCTGAAATGTCGTTGAGGAAAGTCATTAGTCTGTCTCCTGTTCCTCAATGACGATGTAGTCGCGAAGCAAGCAAAGTTCGGCTCCGTAGACGGACCCGCTGCGGCAGTTGTCGCAACGGTAGCGGCTGGCATCGGGCTCCCACCCATCGCGATCGGCACCGCATACGATGCAGTAGCCGACATTATTTTCGAGAGCGTTGCACAGCATCGCCTCGGTAAGTCGGATCGTCGCCGGCTTGAGAGTCTGGGCCATAAGTTTTCTCCTTTCGGGGTTTGCTGTATTTTCCCTTCACCAAAGACAGGGAAAATCACAAACTGCGGAGCGGCCGATTGGTTTCGCTGCTGTATTTTCCCTTCACCAAAGAATAGAGATCGAGCGAAGGGCAGGACGGATCAACTTAAAGATGGCGGGCCGGGACAAGCAACGCCCTCACGGATGGCTACAAGGCCAAGCGTAGCGTTCGGGCGAAGGCGTTGCGCCGGCTCAACGAAAACACAACCAGCCGACTCGACACGACGCGGCCCAGACGTGGGCAGGGACGATCCAGACTAGGCGAATAGAGACAGAAAGCGACAGTGTCTCGACGTGTCCCTAAGCGCGAGTTTTCCACAAGTAAGCTGTGATTACGGGGAGTTTTCCGTTAACAAACCGGTCGACTTGTCGCCGTTCATCTATTACTATAAATAGTAAGAACAAATAGTAATTAAGAGCAACTAGTATGCACTGCGGCGGTCGTGCAAAAACTTGAATCAGGGCAATCGCCGGATCGGGGCGGGCGGCTTGGTGGGGTTCGGTTAGGCACGGGAAAGCGCCCGCCGGCACCAGAGAATCGCCCTCACGGCGATTTCAAAAGCAAAGCGGCCCGTTGGAGCGGCCTGGAGACCGAGCGACCCGCCAGGCCGCGCTAAAGGTTATTTTCGCGCCGCACGGACGGCGGGAGCCCAATGGGTCATTGTTTGCAGGGAAGCGCGACCCGGCCCGAGGAAGTGAGCCAAGACAACCCCCTCGCCGCCCAGGATCGCCGCCCGAAGGCCGGCAGCCCGCCGGACGGTGTACTCGACAGTAGCCTCATGGTAGACCATTGAGCCAAGCTCGGTGGACACTTCCTCGTCGGCCTCAAGATCAAACTGGAGAAAGCGGCCGGACACGAGTTCAACCGAAATGATCGTGCACGGCGCGCTGCCCCCGAATCCAACTTCACCAGGCCCGCTGAATTGGCACTGCATGGCTATTTCGCCGGCCATGCGGCGCTTCATTGATCCGGAGAGTTTGCGTAAAAAGCCCTTGCCGGGGATCGTCATGTGCCTGCGGACCTGCGGCGATTTATAGATCATCCGTCCCATTTCGGCGATGATCGCGTCTTCTTCGTGATCCAGTTCGACGCGGAGCATTTCGAGGTTGCGCCCCTGGATGGTGAAGTTTATGGGTTGGCCCCTCCCTGTTCAGCTGCGATGGTGGCCCGCGCGCTCCGGCATATCAGCGGGGAAGCAAAGGGAACTGAAGCGGGGGAACGGATGGAGTTGTAGTCGGTAACAATTCCAGGACTCCCCGAGGCGTGGCATAGTCCAGGCCCGGCCACGCAATCTTGATCTTTATCAGTTCCCGAAGGGCTTTCTTGCGGAAGCTGTCAACGGCATAAGTGTCTCCCGCTTTAGCCGGGTCCATACCGAACTGCGCATAGATCCGTTTCCAGGCAAGCCGTAAGGGATGATCCAGGCCAAAGGTGCGGTAGTTGAGCCACTGGTACAGGTCCAGTCCAAGGGAAGACCGGGACAGGGCTCTGAGGATGTGCAGGTCAACTGGTAATGGATTCTTGGTGATTTCGTTAAAAAAGCCCTCGCCTAAAACGATTTTGCTCTGCCACTGGCCCCGGTCTTCGGGTTTGACATGGCTCCACCAAAATTCGTGCCGGTCGGCGACATACGACGACGCACGTGAAGATCCGATGTGGTCTTGGTAGAAAAGGCTGATGCTGCAACCGAACTGGCGATTCATTTGAGTGCGGACACGAGCAAATGATGCTCCCGTGACCTTGTTGCATGGATCATCCCGAAGGATACCTTATCATCGTGTTTTTCAACACAGGGGATAACCTAGCGCGAGTTTACTGAATCAGACGGCCAACTTCCGGCGCAAGTTGCTTGAATCCAGCTTGTGAAGGGGGATTGAGGCGGTTCCTGCGCCGCTCGCTTATGTATACACAAAACATGAAAGCCGTTCCGATCATTGGATCCACACGATAATCCTATATTATGGGGTCATAATCCACTTGACTACGATATGTAGAGATGTGTATACATAAAACATGGCCAGCCTGCAACGGGTCCAAGTCGCTGGACACTCCTACTGGCGGATCGTGGAGTCCCGGCGCATCAACGGGAAGCCGCGGCCCGTTCCCATCCTTTACCTAGGCACGGCCGACGCCCTGCTGGATCGGCTGCTGCAGGCACCAGAGGGGCAACTGAGAATCCGGTCCTACCAGCACGGCGACGCGGCCGCCCTGAAGGCCGTGGCCGATCGGCTCGGCGTGGTGGACCTCATCGACCGAGAAGTGGGCCGGAGCCGGTCCCGCAAAGCGTCGGTGGGCACCACTCTGCTGCTGGGCGCGCTCAACCGAGCCATCCGGCCCCAGTCCAAACGGGGGTGGGCCGACTGGGCCGCCGGCACGTCCCTGCACCGCCTCTTTCCAGGCCTGAAAACGGAGACGGTCACCTCGCAGTTTTTCTGGGACCAGATGAACCGCGTATCCCTGGATGCGCTGCGGCGAATCGAAGAGGAACTCACCCAGCGCATCGTGACCCAACTGGACCTGAAACTGGACACCCTCTTCTACGACACGACGAACTTCTTCACTTACATCGCCACCACGAATCGCAAGCCCAAGCTCCCCCAACGGGGCCGGTCCAAACAGAAGCGGTTCGACCTCCGCCTGTTCAGCCTCGCGCTTCTGGTTGCCCGAGACGGGCAGATTCCCCTCTATGCTCACGTCTACGCAGGCAATGAGGTGGATTCGAAGCGCTTTCCCGAGTCTCTGACTGACATTCGGGAACGGTTGGCCAAGCTCTCCATCGAGCTGGAAGACGTCACGCTGGTCTACGACAAGGGCAACAAATCGAAAGCCAACCAGGCCCGGGTCGATGCCAGCCAGATCGGCTATGTCGCTTCACTGGTTCCGACCCAACATGCAGATCTTCTGGGGATTCCGGTGGCGGAGTACCGCCCGGTGGATTCGGGCCGCCGACAGGGCGTGCCGGTCCTGCGTCTCCAGAAGGATATTTGGGGGGAGCGGCGAACGGTGGTTCTGTTCATCAGTGAGCAGCTCAAGGCCGGTCAGATCCGCGGGCTGGAGCAGCATCTTGCGAGGCGTCTTCGTGAATTGGCCGAGTGGAAGTCGCAACTGAGCAAGCCCCGGTCCGGGCCTCGGAGCCAGAAGGCGGCCGAGAAGAAGATCGACTCGCTGCTCTCGGGTCAGTACCTGAGCCGGGTCCTCCGTATCACCTATGACGACACGCGATCGGGCAGCGATCGTCTTCAGTTCGGGATCGATGAGCAAGCACGGTCTTACCTGGAACAGGAAGTCTTCGGCAAACGGATACTGATCACCAATCGAGCGGAATGGTCCGATGAGGAGATCATGCTTGCTTACCGAGGCCAGAGCGAGGTGGAGGAGGTGTTCCGCCAAACCAAGGATGACGAGCATCTGGCGGTCCGGCCGCAATATCACTGGACCGATCAGAAGATCCACGTCCACACGTTCATCTGTCTGCTGGGCTTGCTCCTTGCCCGCATCGTGGAGTGGGAGTCCAGGAAGCTGGGGCGCACCGAGTGTCTGTCCGGGCTCTCTGGCCATGATCCTCCGCCCATCCGGAAAGAAAGGAGGGCGGCCCCGGTGTCAGTGGCAGTTGGAGGAAGCTGAGCCTGGAATCCTCGACTATTTCCTCAAGCTCGTGCCCGCCGAGCCTCCGTTTGTGTATACGCCCCCGTCATCGTAAATCCCTCTGGCACCGAGGTTTCAGCAGAACGGCGCTCCCGCCCCCAGTAAACTCGCGCTAGATGCCACATAAGTTCAACGCAGCGCGACGGCACAAGTTTGATAAGGCACAGTACCGGGTGATCAACTGGGCGGAATATAACGAGAGCCTGCGCCAGCGGGGTGATCTGACGATTTGGGTCAGTGATGAGGCTCAAAGTGTGTGGCGCGCGCCGCGCCGCACGTCACGGGGTGGCCAGCGGAGATACTCGGATCTGGCGATCGAGGCATGCCTGACGCTGCGCACGGCGTATCGGCTTGGGTTGCGAGAAACGCAGGGGCTGATGGGTTCCATCGGCACGCTCATGGGGCTGGATATACGGGTGCCGGATTACTCCACACTGTCGCGTCGCGCAAACGGCTTGAGCATCGCTCAGGCGATGAGGCAAGCCGGGTCTGTGCCTGTCCATCTGGTGGTGGACAGTACCGGCCTCAAGATCTTCGGAGAAGGAGAATGGCTCGCACAGAAGCATAAAACCAGGGGAATACGGGTAGTGGGTCAGTTTGAAATGTGACGCCCTTGCAGCATCTTGTCGTGGCTGTCAGAATGTAGGTATGGGTGAAAAGTTCAAGAAACGCAAGGGAACAGCCAAGGATCACGATTTCGCCGTGCTCGCACGCGAGGTTGTTGAAAAGGCTATTGGTGAGAAGCTGGACGGGTTGCCGCTAGAAGAGTCTCCAAAGAACACGAAGTTAGTAAGTCGCGCACGCAAAGGTGGAAAAGTTGGAGGAAAGAGGCGGGCGAAGAGTCTTACCGCCGATCAACGGTCTGAAATCGCCCGGATCGCCGCAGACGCTCGCTGGAAGAAGTGATGGGTTCGATCGCCCAACTAGCTCGCATCCTCAAGTGGGGAATTCCTCCTCCACTCAATATCAGGCGTGAAATCCATAAGCATTTGGATCGGTTCCTCGTTCGGATTCACCCTGTTCCAATGCTCCACGTCGAAGGTCAATTGAAGCCCGTCTCCAATCATCTGTTCACGCCGGGTCACTGACGCTTTGAGCATTTGGTGGCGGGTCGCCTCGTCGGTATCAACCCATAGGTAAGCTGTTTGTCGCCTTGCTTCTCACTGAATGATTGATTCGCCCGGTATGGAAGGCCGGTTTCTTTGTCTTTGCGGGTCTCCTGTCGCGCCGCCCGTGAAAACTCCCGCGCAAGGAGATCTATGGCGCTCCTCGGTGCTGGTAGCGGCCAACCTTTCTGCGCAGCGTATTTGGCCACTGCATGCATATCGGCTGCACGCTTGCCTGTTTCGTCCTTGTACGAGCGGATGATCCGCTGCATTCGTTCAAACTTACTCGACATCAATCTGTCCTTTTAGAGTTCGACGGGAGCCACATCGCCCCAGCCGTCAATCATCGCACCCGGCGCGACCACGGCGCGCATTTTTGACAAATGCTTCCGGAATAGGTCATAGCGGTCGGTGTGCCGCTGCAATTGTCCTGCAATTAGACCAGGATGAATTTGAAGGGTCCGAGCAAATCCTAGAATATCGCGCTCACTAAAAAGCGGATCTTTACGCGCAATGAAACTCTTAAGCTTCTCCCGAGGGACACAGAAGTCTGCGGCGGCTTCGTTGGCGACGCGCTCTTCTTCGGGAAGGTGCTCGCCAGTTCCCGCCTTATCACCCTCTAACTCCGCGTCCAGCATTGCGGCGGCCATTCCGTGACGCTGAATAACGTGCTCAAGCTCGTGCCTGAGAACAAACCAAAAGTTATCAATTCGGTCGTATCGGAACGACATTCCGATAACAGGAGAGGAATCGTCCAGCCAGAACGACACACCGTCGATCTTTGCGGATGAAAGAGACTCCACGATCACAAATCTAATCCCGCAGTCGGAGAGAATGCGCGGAACATGTCGTGCTTCTTCTGCTGAGAACAGGAGCTCCTTGAGTTTTGGAATCGCCGAACGAACGGCTGAGCGCGTATAACGTGCGGGCAGCATGTCATCAGCGATTTTTTTGACGCGATACATCCATACCAATTGCGGGGGCGTTACAGGGCCAGCCACGGCGGTCTTCTTGGCAGCATGTGGGAGTATCTCGATTTCATCTACGGAGGAAACGCCGAAAAACCGAACCAGCGCTGATTCGACCTGCTTGAGATCCTTAATGTCTTCGGCAGCGATCCAGCGGCGCTTGATCATCTCTGCAACGGGCAACTGGCCTAGAAGGTGAGCCCGAGCCGCACGGGCCGGGTCGGGCCGTACTACTATTCTGGCCTTCGCGAGATCGTATGATTTCTGAAGGTCGAAGAATCGTTCTGGCGCGACCTCGAACACTTCGCCCAGCGCAATGGCTAGCTCCGCATCAACAGTCTTCTTGCCGAGAACTACTTTGCTGATAGTGCCCTTATCCATGCCGAGAACAACAGCCAAAACCTGCTGCGTCCACTGGCGTTCATCAAGTAGGAACTGAATTAACTGACCGGGAGTCCTAAAGTATTCGCTTTCCACGCATATCTTTATAAGGCATTCATTAGAAAGAGTCAACCGAAAGTTGACAAATTCAGCAACCTGACTTTTATGCTTGACTTATAGTGGAGTTTAGATCATTATGGTTCTACAATGAATCGCTTGGATACTAAGTCCCGCGCTCAAATTATTCGCTGTCTCGCTGAAGGAAATTCCATCCGTTCGACCGTCCGGATCACGGGATTCTCTAAGAACACTGTTACCAAGCTGCTGCTCGACATGGCTATCGTATGCGCGGACTACCAAGACAAGGCCTTTCGAAACTTGAAAAGCAAGCGCATTCAGGTCGATGAAATTCGGGCGTTCTGCTATGCGAAGCAAAAGAACGTCCCAGCCGACAGGCGAGGCCAGTTCGGGTACGGCGATGTATGGACGTGGACGGCGATTGACGCGGATACGAAGCTGATTCCTTCGTGGTTGATCGGACGGCGGGATGCGATCTGCGCCAGCGAATTTCTCACCGACCTAGCTGGGCGGCTCGCTAATCGTGTGCAACTGACCAGTGACGGACACACCGCCTATCTGGTCGGCGTCGAGGCTGCTTTCGGGGGAGATGTCGATTACAGCCAGCTCGTGAAGATCTACGGCAAGCCCCAGGAAGAACACCGCTACAGCCCAGCTCAGTGCATCGGCATGAAAATGATTCCGGTAGTTGGCGATCCCGACCCTGGCCATGTCTCGACGAGCCACGCGGAGCGAGCGAACTTAAGTATGAGAATGCAGATGCGCCGGTTCACTCGTTTAACCAACGGGTTTTCAAAGAAGGTGCATAATCACGCGGCTGCCGTTGCAGTCTTCCTCATGTTCTACAACTTCTGCCGAGTCCATCAGACTCTCCGCGTTACCCCCGCGATGGAAGCTGGCATTACCGATCACGTGTGGACCGTTGAGGAAATGGTTGGCCTGCTCGAACAGGCAGAACCTAAAGGTCAAACGCGTGGGTCGTACAAAAAGAAGGCCAGTCACATTTCAAACTGACCCACTACCGGAATACGCCGCCGCTGGCGCAAACTCCACCTCGGACTGGACCTCCATAGCGGTGCGATTGTTTGCGCCGACCTGACTCACGATGACGTTGGAGACAGCACCGCCTTACCCGGGCTCCTGGATCAACTCGATGCCTCGGTCACGGGCTTCCTGGCGGACGGCGCCTATGATGGAGCGTCCACACGGGATATGTTGAGACATCGGTATGGGGAGACCCTGGATGTGGTTATACCGCCGCCAAAGAACGCAGTGATCCGACCGCAATCGGCGCGGGATCCAACCGTTCGGGATCGCCATATTGCCCAGATCCGCAGCAACGGCCGCATGGCATGGCAAGTGGCCACAGGGTACAACCAGCGCAGCCGGATAGAAACGCAGATCGGCCGGTGGAAGAGCGTCATCGGCCCCAGACTCAGATCCCGCAGCTTCTCCAGGCAAATCACGGAGATCCAGGTCGGCCAGAAAGTCCTGAACACAATGACCGCACTCGGACGGCCTGTGTTCGAACGTATCGCCTGACGCTACCGCTTGGAAAAGGGCGAATTCCATCTCCGCCCCGATCCATGCAACAACGCTAAAGTGAAGCCCTTTGCAGTCGGCGGCTTCCGGCAGGTCCGCGACCAGAACACGCTGTCGACCGACTCCGACTATGACGGCGGCCTGGACCTGAAGTACGGATTGACGCCGTCGCTCACCCTGGATGCCACCTACCGCACGGACTTCTCACAAGTAGAAGTCGACCAGCAGCAGGTCAACCTCACACGGTTCAGCCTTTTCTTTCCCGAGAAACGCGAGTTCTTCATCGAGAATTCCGGCGTCTTCAGTTTCGGGGAGCCGATCCGTGGACGCGCCGGCGGTGGGGCCAACGTCATCCCCTTCTTCAGCCGCCGCATCGGGCTGGCGGGTGCCACGCTAGTGCCGATCGTCGGCGGCGCCCGGGTGACGGGCAAGGTCGGGGGCTACGACGTCGGCGTCCTGACGATGAAGACCGAGGCTGTAGGATCGCTGCCTTCCAACACATACACAGTTGGTCGGCTCAAGAGAAACTTCGCGCAGAATTCCTGGGTCGGCGGGCTGTTCACCAATCGCGACTCCACGGTGTCGGGTGACTTCAACCGGGTCTTCGGCGTCGACACTCGCATCCGCCTGTTCAGACAGTGGGAGATCAGTTCATACCTGCTCAAGAGTTCGACGCCGGGGAAAGAGGGCAACGATCAGGCCCGCCAGTTTGAAACCGGTTGGCTCGGAGCGGATTTCACGGTCACGGCCTCGTACCACGAGACCCAGCAGAATTTCAATCCGGAGGTCGGCTTCATCCGTCGCCGGAACACCGAGAAGACATCGGGCGACATGTCATGGCGACCGCGCCTCGAAGGCAGCGACCGGGTCCGCAACCTCACCTTCTCGGCCCGGATCGATTACTTCAGCGACAATGCGGGAAAGATCGAGACACGGGACCAGACAATCGGGGCCGGCGTGGCCTTCAGCGACGGGGCCAACCTCAACCTCAGCGCCACTCGAACGTTCGATCGATTGGCGGATGACTTCACCCTCTCGGGCGTCACGATTCCCGTGGGGGACTACCGGTACGACACCTATTCGGCCACCTTCAGGTCGAATGCCAGCCGGATGATCTCCGGAAACGTGGGGTACGAGTTCGGCGGCTTCTGGAACGGCAGGAGAGATTCCGAAAGCTTCGGTGTCAGCATCAAGCCGAATCCTCACCTGAACTTCAGCCTGAACTTCAGCCGCAACCACGTGCGGCTGGCAGACGGAGAGTTCGACACCAACCTGCTCGGAACACGGATTCTTTACACATTCACCACAAAGGTTCTGCTGAACGCGTTCGTGCAGTACAACACGGACGCCCACCAGTTCAGTTCGAACGGCCGCTTCCATATCATCCACCATCCGCTGAGCGATTTCTTCATCGTCTTCAACGAGCAACGGGACTCACAGACGGGGGAGGTTCTGGACCGCGCCCTGATCCTCAAGCTCACACACCTGTTCAGTTTCTGACGAGTATTTCGAGAACGCTGGCGAACAGCTCCCGACCCCGCGCAAGAACCTTCCTGCCCCATTCCTCATTGTCGGGATAGAACGTATCCCGGAGGTGGCCTTTGTAAGCAGTTTCGCGAGCATCTCGGTCATGGTGGTAACCGAAGTTTTCGTTGCGAAGGGAATGGAGCACGCGAACCGAACCGTAGGTGCCGAACTCCTGGCCGACAAAGTCCACCTCGGCGCCCTCCAGGATTCGAGGGACCATCTCATGGAGGCCGCCGCGGATGCGGTAGGCAACGTTGTCGGCGGCGGTGCTGAAGGCCTCAACCCGATCCCCCAGCAACTCTCGAAGCCTGGGATGTGCCTCCTCGGACACGAGAACGGTGTCTTCACCGAACGGGCCGAGTCCTGTGTGTATGTCGATCGCAAATACCCTTTCGGCGCCCCCCAGCCGGCGGGCAAGGAACTCCTGATAGAGAGCAGCACCCTCTTCGGGTTCGTTGCCGCCAAAGAACAGCCCTTCCGGATAGTCGTACTGACCGGTGACAACGGCCTCCTCGAGCGTCGGCCGACCATGGCGGAGGATCAACCAGGCCGCCTTCACCGTGAACGTCTCGATCCTCGGCAGTGACGTGGGGTTGAGGAAGTCGTAAAGGTCGTCATAGCCCTCGGGACGTCCTTCGTACTTTTCTCCGGAGGCCAGGAAGTTTCGATTCAGGTCCACGTTGCTCTCGTTGAATCGCCGCAGCCAGGCCATGCCGAACGGATTGAGAACGTGAGCGAAAACAAGGGCCGTATCGTCGGGAATCGCCGGAAGGTCCTCCAGCATGCGCAACTGGATCGCCGAACCAGCGAACGCCTCGACGCCGTGAAGGCCGGAAGAGTGAAGCAGCACCCGCCTTGGAGATTCCGTACCGAACCAGGCGATGTCGATCGTCAGGTCTTCGCCGGCCGGCCCCCGGGCCGTGAGCGGAAGCGACTCGAGTCGCGCGCCCTTTGCCTCGGCTGCCTGCCGAAACCGATCACGCGCCGTCCGGTAGTCCCGGGAAAAGTATGTGGACTCGATCATCGGGTCTCCAGAGGAGGCAAAGCTTCCAGTCATCCACAGTATCAACGCCCCAATAGCGTTAACGATCAGAACCGCCAAGGCCCAACGGCGCAGCCTCTTCAGATTAGCCATGGTCCACCTCCTTACGCAATTGACCATAACGCGGCCGAGCCCGGTTCCATCCGGAAGCTGGGACACTTCCATGGGTGTCACAGGGTCACTCATTTCCCATGGCGTGCCATCGAACGCCATCGAGGGCTACAATTCAGAAATCCGTTGTGACCGGAGACCGACGTGAGGTAGTTGCTGGCCACAGCTCACAGGGAGGCCAAAATGAGGTACTTCATCGCAGGTGCCGCCGTAATACTTGTCCCGGTCCTCGCCGCCTGGAAGGTCCTCTATGGCCCTGAAGGGGCCATCCGGGATCACAAGGCTGCGGCACGTCTGAGCTTGAGCGACTTGCTCGAGGCTAGCCCGCATTTCTCATCAGTGGTCTGCTGCAGCGCCGGATCCATCCGCCATTACTGCGTTGCGCTTGGTCGGGCTCCTCAACGTACTGTCAAAGTACGCCTCGGTCGCCCTCCCGGCGCGCGCCTTGTCCTGGCGGCGCCTCCGACGCTTCGCGACGACAACCGGTGAGAAAAGCGGGCTCGAGAACACGAAATCACCGCAAGAGAGAAGGTCCAGAAGGCGTTACAGCTCGATGACGGCACTGCCAATCGACATGTCCGATTGCGTATTGCCGCGCAGATAGTGGCAGCCGCAATTCGAGACCTTCGTCGCGCCGCCTACTTCTGGGACAAGATCCTTGCTTCGTGCAACGTCGACTATGCGACCTGGCTGGCTCTCCAGGATGAGATAGGGCAGGCTCGCAAATTGGACAACGCGATTGAGCACGCTCTTACCGACGGCAACACCGAGGAAGTAGAGAGGATGTTTGACCGGGCGATGGAAGACAAACTCACAGCCATCGAGCTTGCCAAAGACTATCTCGAACGACAACAGTCGGTGGTTCAGAGCTCCTGAATCAGGGCGGAGCCGGTTCGATCGCGAACGAGTGCGATCTCGATACGAGGTTCATTCTGACACCGGCAACGCCGGCAGGAAGCCGGCGACGCATACGACCAGGAGGATGACTCCCGCCGACGCCCAGAAGATAGTGGGTCCTATGGTCGCGAAAAGGACGCCGCCGGTGATCAGCCCTGCGATGCTCGCGATCGCGCCGAGGCTCCCGGCGAGACCCTGAACGGCTCCCTGGAAGGTATCCCCTGCCGCCTTCGACAAGACAGAGAGTGCAGACGGCCACATCAGACCATTCCCCAAAGCCATCAGCACGACCGCCAGGTACATCCCGGCGTCGGTCGTGGTGTCGAACAGCCGGAACCCGAGGGCGAGCGTAAGACCTCCGATGACAATCAGCGCCTTCTCGCCAACGAATCCGGACACTCTTCCGAGGACAGGACCCTGCACGACAACCATCAGCAGTCCCATCACAGCAAAAAAGATACCGATCTCGGTCAACGACCAGCCGAGTGTGCCGATCGCAAAGACTGGAAACGACACGTAGAAGAAGTTAAAACTCAGCATGACGAGGAAATAGATGGCGAGAAGTGTCGGCACGCTCGGTATCCGCAGAAGTTCCGACATCGTCAGTTTCGCGGCCGCCTTCATCTCGAAGCAGTCCTTCTGCTCCTGCCCCATGAGCTTACGCATGGTGGTCTGCTCAGGAGTTCTCGAGAGAACGCAGGGGCGCCGGGATTCCGGTAGTCCGAATGCGATTGCCAGTGTCGCAGCGAGCGATATTGCCGCGGCCGCAAACACCGGCGCGACCGGGCCCCAGGCGGTCGCTCCGAGGACGCCAGCCAGGGCAGGGCCCGCTACAAACCCCAGATTCGACGACACCGCCATCCTGCCGAAGTTCCGCGTGCGGTCTTCCTCCTTGCTGATGTCGGCCAGGTACGCGTTGGCTACCGACACGTTCCCACCGGTTGCGCCGTCCAGAGCACGGGCCAACACGAGAACCAGCAACGGAAGCGTAATCAGGAATCGTCCAGTAAGAATTGAATCGACGCTCAGCAACGACGTCGACGGCAGCGCGAACGCGACAAGAAATACGAGCCAGGATATGAACGTTCCCAGTTGGCTGAGAAACAGTATCCGCTTGCGACCGAAACGGTCGGACCACCGGCCCAGTACAGGAGCCCCGACGAGTTGGAATGCCGAGTACGTCGCGCCCACGACTCCGTAGGCGAACGCGTTTCCTCCCCAATCGGTGACCAGGAAGACCAGGAACGGCAGCACGATGCTGAAGCCGAGCGTGCCGATGAAATTGACGAACAGGATCGGGAACAGCGAAACGGGTGCCGACTCCTCGGGCCGCGCTGATCCATCATCCTTCCACCATTCCGTCCAGTCGCCGGGCAACAAGACGTTGTCGATGAAGCAGAACCCCCATTGTTGGTCGTCGGCCCAAGGCGCCATGATTGGATGTCGAGATGCCTCGGCGTGCCGACGGGCGTGTTGGTTGGGGGAGGAGTCGCAACAGCCCAGATGGCCGCACGACAGACAGACCCTCAGTTCCACCCAGCCAGACCCGTTCCGAAGGCAATCCTCACACCCCCCACCCTGGGGGGACACTCTCCGCACCCGTTCCAGGTGGTTGCAGAGGTGGCTATATCTCGTCTCGAGATCCATCGCGTGCCCGATTATTCCTGGCCGGGTTCGCGCTCTTCCGCTTCGATGAATACCCGCCTCACCTCGGGGTAAGCCTTCTTGACATCCCGCTCGATTCGCCGGACTGTCTGCTCGATACCGGTCGCGGTGATCTCGCCGATAAACTCGACGCTCAGGTTCAACAATATGAAATCCGGCCCCATATGCATGGTCAGGACTTCGTTGACGTGCTCAACCTCAGGCGGGGAACCCGCGATTCCCCGAATCCCGGCGATCACGTTCGCGTTGGCGGACTCGCCGATGAGCAGGCCCTTCGTCTCATGTGCGAGCCAGATCGCGGTCCCACCGAGGATGATGCCGATGAGGATAGAAGCCAGTCCGTCGAACATCCCAACCCGGTAAAATCGGTGAGCGCAACTCCGGCGAATGCGACAACAAGGCCGAGCAAGGCGGCGGAGTCCTCGAACAGGACGACGAACAAGGTGGGATCCTTCCCCCGCTGCACGGCCTCCATATAGCCCCAGTTTCCCTTCGCTTTCCGGAACTCATGAAGGGCGAAGTACCAGGCGGCCCCTTCAAAGATCATCGCAAGCCCCAAAACGACGTAGTTGACCGTGGGGTTGTCGATCGAGGCCGGGTGCAGTAGATGGATGACGCCCTCGTAGACGGAAATGCCGGCGCCCACAGCGAAGATCAGGATCGCGACGATGAAGCACCAGAAATAGACCTCCTTCCCGTGCCCGAACGGAAACTGTTCGTCGGGCGGCTTCTTCGCCTGCTTCAGGCCGTAGAGAAGGAGAAGTCCGTTGCCAGTGTCCACCGCGGAATGGATGCCTTCGGAAAGCATCGCGGAACTGCCGGTCAGGGTCGCAGCGACAAACTTGGTCACGGCGATCAGGGAGTTGCCCACCAGGGCGGCGATGATGACTTTCTTGGAAGATCCGGACATGGCGCTCGGCGTAGGGTTCAGCGAATACTGCGGAATACTAACAGATCGCCGAGAGGCGGCATGGACCGCCGAACGTCCCACTGGTTGAATCACTGAACTTTTCGCGCTTATGATCACCCAGCGGACGTCAACAAAACGTTATGGAAACACCTGAAGACCGGGCCAGAAACATATTCGGACAGCGAGCGTCCCACTACGCGACCAGCGAGACCCACACGGATCCCCAGGTTCTCGCTCGGGTCGTGTCCATGGCGGCACCAGAACCGGACTGGAGCGCTCTGGACGTGGCGACTGGGACGGGACACACGGCGTTCGCACTCTCCCCACACGTGGCGTCGGTGATCGGCGTGGACCTGACGCCGGAAATGCTGGCCGAAGCGGAACGCCTGCGCGTCGAGCGCTCGATAACGAACGTCAGCTTCGAGACCGCCGACGCGCATGATCTCCCTTTCGAAGACAGCCGGTTCCAGCTCGTCACGTGCCGTCGGGCCGCCCATCACTTCTCCGACCTCCGATCTGCCCTGTTCGAGATGCGGCGGGTGCTCGGTGAACATGGGAGGCTGGTGATCGACGATCGGAGCGTGCCGGAAGACGATTTCGTGGATCGGTGCATGAACCTTCTGGACACCTACCATGACGAGTCTCACGTCCGGGAGTACCGCCCCGGCGAATGGCGGCGAATGCTGGAGGACGCCGGCTTCGAAGTCGATGTGGTCGAGCCTTACGTCAAGCATCGCTCGCTCAGCTCCCTGACAGAGGACGTATCCGCGGAAAACGTCGCTAAGATTCACGAAGCGCTGGAAGCCTTGACTGACCCGCAACGCGAGGCATTCAACCTGATCGAACGGGACGGGCAGATCTACCTGAATCACTGGTTCGTGATGGTTTCGGCCACGGGTCGGTAGGACACCTTCGGGCCGCTATCCCTACTCAACCCGATCGAACGGGCGAAACAGCCATACCTTGAGCCATGGGTTCGCCCGGTCTCCGCAAGGTGTCAGTAGGGCCGTCTGTTCCGGCCGCAAAGTCCATGACTGTTGCCGTTCAAGGCCCGTCTGAGGCTATAATCTCCGAATCCTATCGCCAACCGCGGTTTCGTGCCTGGAAGGGCCAGAGGGCTTTCTTTCTCTTGATGGCGGCCGGTCGGCGAGTGTCATAGTTTTCAGGAGGGAGCATGTCGCGACGATTTCTAACCCTGAGCCTGACCCTCGTGCTGTTCGTTGGACTCACGGCAGTACTGACGGGGCAGTCGGGCCAGAACCTCGACACCCGCAACGGCGAATGGCCGCACTACACTGGGGATCTGGCGGGCAGCAAGTACTCGCCCCTGGATCAGATCAACGCCGAGAACTTCAACCAGCTCGAGGTGGCCTGGCGATTCAAGACCGACAGCCTGGGCCCCCGCCCCGAGACCAAGCTGGAAGGGACGCCGTTGATGGTCAACGGAGTGGTCTACACCACCGCCGGTACGCGGCGCGCCGCTGTCGCTCTCGATGCAGAGACCGGCGAACTGCTCTGGATGTACCGGATGGATGAGGGCCGTCGGGCGGACATGGCGCCCAGGAAGCTTTCGGGACGAGGCCTCGCCTACTGGACCGACGGTCAGGGCGATGAGCGCATCATCCTGGTCACGATCGGCTACCGGATGGTCGCGCTGGACGCCAAGACGGGCATACCGGTTCCCGACTTCGGGCGGGACGGCGTCGTCGATTTGAAGGTCGGTGTGATCATCGGCGCGGACAAACAGGTGGACCTGGTCAACGGTGAAGTGGGTCTGCACTCGACCGCCGCGGTCGTGGGCGACAAGATCATCGTCGGGTCATCGATGGCCGAAGGCTTGGGTTACCGGTACAGCATCAACGCGAAGGGCGTCGTTCGCGCGTTCGACGCCAAGAGTGGCGACCTCCTGTGGGGTTTCGACGGCGTTCCGGGACCCGGTCAGTTCGGAAACGATACCTGGGAAGACGGTTCCTGGGAATGGACCGGCAATAACGGCGTGTGGACCGAGATCACCGTCGATCCCGAGGCAGGGATCGCGTACCTTGCGATCGAAACGCCAACGATCGACGAATACGGCGGCAATCGCCTGGGCGACAACCTTTTCGCGGAAAGCCTGGTCGCCGTCGATCTGGAATCGGGACAGCGGCTGTGGCACTTCCAACTCGTGCACCATCCGCTGTGGGATCACGACATTTCTTCAGCGCCGCTGCTGATGGACGTCACGGTCGACGGCCGCGAGCGCAAGGTCGTGGCGCAGCCCACCAAGCAGGGCTTCCTGTACGTGTTCGACCGGATCACCGGCGAACCGATCTGGCCGATCCCGGAAGTGCCGGTTCCTCAGACCGACGTCCCGGGCGAGGTGACGGCCGCGACACAACCGATTCCGACCAAGCCGCCTCCGTATTCGCGCACGCACGTGGAACTCGATGATGTCATCGATTTCACTCCCGAACTGCGGGCGCAGGCCCTCGAAAACCTGAAGCTGTTCCGTTGGAAACCGATTCCCTACATCCCCCATGTGGGTCCAGGCAGCGAGTTTGCCGGATCGGTCAATGTCGGCACGACGCTCGGCGGAATCAACTGGCCGGGAGCTTCGTTCGACCCGGAAACGGGCATCTTCTACGGACAGGCCCATAACTCGCAGATCCGGACGACCAAGTTCACGCAAGAGTACTTCGACACGGTCAAGCCCGAAACGCAGGCTGCCAACCGCATCCCGATATGGGAAGACGAGGACGAAGTGCTGGGCGGAGGGCGTCGTGGTAGACGGGGTGTGCGGGGCCCCCGCCTGACGGATAATCTGGAAGGTCTTCCTTTCATCAAGCCGCCTTATGGCGTACTGACCGCACTCGACATCAATAAGGGTGAGCTCTTATTCCAGGTACCGCACGGAGCCACCACCGATGACGTTCGTGCGAACCTGGAACGGCTGGGCCTGGAAGTTCCCGAGTATGCCGGGCAAGGCTACAGCGTCGGACCGTTGGTTACAAAGACGCTGGTGATCGTTGGCGATCCCCGCGTGACGTCACCGCCGGGACGCGAACGCGGCGCCATGCTGCGGGCGTATGACAAGATGACGGGCGAACAGGTCGGCGCGGTCTACATGCCGACCCAGCAGAGCGGCTCGCCGATGACCTACCAGGTCAACGGCCGGCAGTACATCATCGTGGCGGTCAGTGGCCCGTCGCCGACTGGCGGCGGAAGCTACACCGGCGAGTACATCGCCTACACGCTGCCGGACTAGAAACCCGGCCGGGTAGTGGCACTCCCATCGCGGGGGCAGTCGCAGTCATTCGGGCAAACGCCCGGGACTGTTCGCTGTTCCCGCTTTTTCGTGGGTGTAAGAAGCGGCTGCTACCGTCCGAAGGCGTCGATCACGATCAGCCTGAGCAACTGAGGATCGCCGGGAAGCTCCGACTCTCCCTGGGGAAACTCGTTTGCCTTCAGAAAGAGGCTGATAATATCCGCGATCTGCTCACGCGAGATCGATCTGGGGTTGTCGGGGGGCATCGTCGTCCGGATGCGATCGGAGAGATCCCGAAGCGTCAGATCGTTCCAGTTCGCCAGGAATGCACCCCCTGTCAGCGGAGGGGCCTCCTCCCCGCCCTCCAGGTCGTATCCGTGGCAATCGCCGCAGGTTGTCTCGAAAGCAATCACGCCCCGAGCGACCTGTTCCTCGTTGTAGACGCCGTCGCGTGTCGAAATCATTTCACCGGATTGCCGCGCAGGGACCGCCGCAACCTGTCCGCCGGCGGCGACAGCCAGGAGCGTTATTCCTACGAGAACCAACCTGATTCGCATCTAGTCTCCCCCACTTTCGCGATTATAGCGCAAGCGCGTCAAGACCGGCCTTGACGGGCTCGGGCACGAACGGAACCTGGGGGATGCGGGCGCCCGTGCCGTCGAAGGTCGCGTTGGCGAGGGCTCCGGCGACGACGGTGACGACCGGCCGATTTCACGAGGTGTCCCCGGCCACACCTCGCAGGTTCTTCGTTCGCGCAGACTGCAGTAAATATTATGAAAGCTTGGGCGTTGGTAGCGATCGGACAGTCTGTAGAACGGCCTGTCCGTACCTCTGCTAGCGGAACTTGAGGAGCGACTTCACCTTCCGTATAGGCACGACTTTACATCTATGAGAATTTCTGCGGAGAGCCATTGCAGCGGGTTTCATAGGACTTCGACGGGCGATGGAGCGCGTCAGGATGACGCCCTACGGCACCTGTGCCGTTCCTCCAGTTCTTCGAACCAATTCAGCACAAACGTTTATCCGGCTGGTCCCTTTCCTCGCGCTTGTTCGCGCAGTTCACAGTTCGGTAAGCTCTCACTGATGGCCTGCTTAGGAATGTTTTGTATGATCCGAGTCCAACAGTCGGGAGTTCAACTCGAAATGGGACAGCCTCACAAGAGTCGAGATCGGAATGTCAACGGTCAGATGCTCGTACGCCCTCAGTTCAAGCGACAATCTCAACCATGAAGTACAGGGCGGAAATAGATTGTAGACGATCACTTCAAAATGAACATATTTGAACAAGCGCTGGTTTGAAGGTCGTCATCATCGGCGAAGCAGAGCGGAGGCTTTGGTAAGGTAGAGTGACGCGGAGAAAGGGAAAACCCCGATCGTATGAGCGATCGGGGTTTCGTTTATGGCGGCCCCGGTCAAAGGGCACAACCACAGCAAAAGCAAAGTCAGAGTGACACGACCGGCCGCCATTGTCCACTCCCGCGTGGGGTGGGATGGCCAGAGAAGTCGTGTTACGACAGTTGTTTTGCCGAGGGTCGGGTTGCGGGTTGATGTTTGTCATCTGCCGATCCTGTTATCGGGGGCAGGTCTACTGCGGGGATGAGTGCCGGCGCCGGATGAGGCGCGAGCAGAGGCGGCGTGCCAACCGCCGTTATCAGGAGGATCCGGAGGTCCGGGCCGATCATTGCCGGCGTCAGCGGGCCTACCGGAAACGTCGCCGAGAGAGGCGCGTGACAGATCACACTTCCGCCGGTGCGTGTCGGTCTGGCAGCATCGGGACACCATTGCCTGAAACGGGAATGAGAACGTCATTGGCGGAGGCACCCCATGGTCGACCCCGGTTTCAACGGCTCCAATCAGCCATCCGACTCGTTTGCATCCTGTGTGGCCGGAGTGGGGTCTTTATCGATGCCTTCCCCGACTGGGTGTGAGGCGTGATTCCTCCCGAAACGGTCACGCGAATTCGACACCTCTTTTTTGGCGAGCACTGGAAGATAGGCACCATTGCCGCCGAGCTGGGCCTGCATCAGGAAACCGTCCGCGCGGCACTGGAGACGGATCGCTTCAACCGGGCCCAGATGATGCGTCCGACGAAAGCCGATCCCTATATGGACTTCATCCGGGCGACGCTCAAGCAGTACCCCCGGTTGCGGGCCACACGGATTCATCAGATGCTGTCGGATCGCGGTTACACCGGCAGCGTGGTCGTACTGCGGCGTCTGGTGGCGCGTCTGCGTCCCGAACCCCGTGAAGCCTTCCTGCGGTTAAGAAGCTTTCCCGGTCAGGAAGCCCAAGCCGACTGGGCGCACTTCGGGGAAGTCCGGGTGGGTCAGGCCCGCCGCCGGTTGTCCTGTTTCGTATTGACGCTGTCGCACTCGCGCGCCCTGTTTCTGGAGTTCTTCTTCGATCAAACTCTGGAGAACTTTCTCCGCGGTCATGTCGATGCGTTTGCCGACTGGGGAGGGGTGCCCAGAGTCGTGCTCTACGACAATCTTCGAAGCGTCGTGCTGGAGCGCAACGGCAATCAAATTCGCTTTCATCCGCGCCTGCTCGAACTCTCCGCCCACTATCACTGTCAACCGCGTCCGGTCGCGCCGACACGAGGAAATCAAAAAGGACGCGTCGAGAGAGCGATACGCTATGTGCGGGATTCGTTCTTTGCAGCCCGGCCATTCACGACCTTGGAAGAGTTCAATCGCAAGGCTCTGGTATGGCGTGATGAGGTGGCCCATCAGCGCCCCTGGCCCGGTGGTGACGACAGGACCGTGGCCGAAGCCTTCCAGGAGGAACAATCACTCCTGATGTCGTTACCGGTGCACCGGTTCGATACCGACCGGGTCCAGCCGGTCCGTTCCGGTAAAACCATCTATATCCGTTTCGATCTCAACGACTACTCGATTCCCCCGGACCGGATCGGCCAGACATTGACGTTGGTGGCCTCCCAGACGCGGGTGCGCCTTCTCGATGGCACGACCGAAGTGGCCGCCCACCACCGGTCTTTCGACCGCCACCAACTCATTGTCGATCCGGCACATCAGGACGCGCTGCTGGCGGAAAAACGGAAAGCCCTCGGGTCCACCGCCGGTAGTCGCTTGGCCGCGAGCGTGCCTGAAACCGAACCCCTGCTTCAGGCCGCCTTCGGTCGTGGCGAGTCCATTCAACGGCAGAGCCGTCTCCTGCTCGGACTGCTCGACGACTACGGGGCATCCGAGCTCCAAGCTGCCGTTGTCGAGGCGCTCGAACAGGACACTCCGCGCGCATCGTCGGTGGCCTTCATCCTCCAGAAACGCTGGCGGGCCCAGAAACGCCGGGCCACCGTCCGGGTCGCCCCATCCCGCCCGGATCTGGCCGACATCCACATTCAACCTCATTCCGCGGAGACCTACGATGACCTCCATAGCCACGACACCGAACCCGAACAGTAACGATCTGGCCGTCCAACTCCAGCACATCGGACTCCGCTCCATCGCCGATTCCCTGGATGACTTTCTGGCTCGCGCCATCAAGTCTCAATGGCCCCCTCCCATGCTGCTGGAGGAACTGGCCCGTATCGAAAGCCACGATCGCGCACAGCGCAGTCTGGAACGCCGTCTCCAGTGCTCCCGCATCGGCCGTTTCAAACCCATGGCCGACTTCGACTGGAACTGGCCTAAAAAGATCGACCGCGACACCATCGGGCGTGCCTTCACCCTCGACTTTATCCCCGAAGGCCGCAACCTCATCCTGATCGGCGCCAATGGACTGGGCAAGACCATGATCGCCAAGAATATCGCCCACGCCGCCGTCCTGGCCGGCTACTCCGTGCTGTTCCGCACTGCTTCGGAACTGCTCGACGACCTGCAGTGCGATTCACCTCACCGGCTCCGTCAGAAACTCAAAGCCTATGCCCGCCCCGCATTACTGTGCATTGATGAATGTGGATATCTGGCCTACGACAATCACGCTGCTGACCTGCTCTACGAAGTCGTCAACCGCCGTTATGAACAACGGTCGATTCTCCTCACCACCAATCGCGGCTTCACCGAATGGAACGAAGTCTTTCCCAACGCCACCTGTATCGCCACCCTACTGGACCGGCTCACCCATCATGCCGACGTCACGGTCCTTGAAGGACAAAGCTATCGCGTCCATGAAAGTGAGCAGGAGGCGAAACGCCGTCGGAAGAAAAAGAAATGACCCTCGACCTTGGAACCTACTCCAGCAGAGTGCTGGATCTCTACTCCCAGCTGCCTGACACACCCTTACTCCCCCGTCGCGCCGATCGTCAACTCGTCCTCCAACTCCATGCCCGTTCCGTTGACCCCGACATCATCGAATCCGCCCTCTTACTCGCCACGGCTCGCCGCCTCTGTCGGCCTTCGGACAGGCCACCACTCCCCCCTGTTCGCTCACTCGCCTACTATCTTCCCGTTCTCGACGAGTTGCTTCACCATCCCCTCCCTCACCGCTACACCCACTACCTTCGCTCCAAAGTCCTTCCCTAGAACTCACCCCAATCTCACCCGGTCGACGCCCGGTCGGCGCGTGTCTAGAAAACTTCACTTTCTCGCGATCGACAACAGTGGGGGGCCTTACTACGCCGGGAGGGATTGTATTCCTCGAGCCTGCGCACCTGGCGGCGGCAACACGATGCCGGGGAATTGGCCGGGATGGGTTCGGCGAAGCGAGGACGGAAAGCGCAGCCGAAGGACGGCCGGGACAAGCGCATTGCTGAACTGGAACGCGAGGCGCAACGGCTCCAGAGGAAGCTGGAGCAAGCCGAAACGGTCATCGAGATCCAAAAAATGGGAATTATATACGGTTTTAGCCAAACCGTCGGCATGGTTTAGTCGGCGTCTTCCTTTGTTTCTAACTTCTTGAGGTAGTTCCAGTCGCGCTTAGGTAGGCCATTCATGCAGGCTAGCGCGATGTTCTGTGGCGTGTCAGGGATTGGGGCTGGCATTGTGCGCTTCGGCGGTCTTCCTCGCCTCTTTTTGTTCTTATGATCTGTCATGCCGCGTATTCTTCGAAACTTAGAAGGAAGGTATGTTGTGATTGTTGTTGCGCTGGGTTTGTCCTAAAAACCGATCAATTCAGAAATCCTTTTTTTCTTGCGCTCATCCATGGTGATTGAATTGTTCATGGCAGACTTCAGAGCTTCTCCAAAGCCGCGTGGAAGTATGCCGAGATCCTCAAATATTCGATCACGGTGGCAGGATCGGATATGTTCATGTGAGATCGGGAACTGATTGTCAGGCTGAATAGCCGTGTCTTTGATAAAATATCCCGTTTCTCCTGCTTCGTAGTATACGCAACCCGCCCTCATTTCTTTATTGTTGAGGTACACATCAACTTTACTCGTCGCTTTGATGCAAACCGCAGTGCCTTCTACGTGGCCTAGAACTACAAACAACTTCATACGACTACCACCTCTAAAAAAATAAGGTAGTCTTATGACTGAGTATCGTGCGCTGGATACGGGATCGAATGCAGTCACAGCACGCCGAAGGCTCGACGTAACTCATTGTTCTCTAGCATCTCTTCGTGCGCGCCATCGATTGCGCCTGGGTCTTCACGGAAAAAATCTTCATAGCGCATCCAGTGTTCGCCTTTATGCGATGTCTTCTTATACGCGTATACTGAATGAGTGATGCTCTTGAGTTGGTTGAAGCCCATATCTCCGAACTCATTGACTACTTCATCGAGAGACATCAGGTCCGATTTTGAGAGATCGCCAAACTCTAAAGCCTTGGTTGTAGAAAACCTCGGATATTGAAACTGTCGGTCAACATCCAATCTTGACGCCATGCGCCTGACATTCTCGTCGTCTTGCTGTACATCCTTTGCTAGGGCCTCGGTGGTCACTTCAAAACCGGCCAATGGTGGTCACCGCAAAAGCGGCCAATGGGGATGGCCCGGGACAGTGTTGTTTTACCCCTTTGAACCGGTACCGGGCAAGCCCGTTTTGGTACGCCAGCTCCGGGGACCGCACTTGAGAACGTGACCGTGATGGAGAAGGCGGTCCAACATCGCGGTGACAGCGGCGCTGTCGCCTAAGAGTTTCCCCCAATCCTCGACCGGACGATTCGAAGTCAGCAGCGTACTGGTGCGTTCGTAACGTCGCATGACGATTTCGAGAAGTTGCTCGGCGGCGGTCGGAGGCAGCTTGCGCATGCCCAGGTCATCGATGATGAGCAGGGGTACGGTGGCCAGAGTGTCCATGTGTTTTCTACGGGTGCCGTCGATGGTGGCTTCGGCAATATCGTCGAGCAGGGCGTGGGTTTCACGATAGAGGACGCGATGGCCCTGCAGGATGGCCGCCATGCCGATGGCCTGGGCCAGATGACTCTTGCCGGTTCCGGGTGGACCCAGAAACAGCGCGTCTTCGTGTCTGGAGATGAAGGTGGCGGTGGCGAGATCGAAGACGAGGCCGCGATTCATCTTCTTGTTGAAGGTGAAGTCGAAGCCCTCAAGTGTCTTCTGAGGGTCCCGGAATTGGGCCTGTTTCCGCCGCCGTTCCAGCAGCCGCGTGCTTCGGCGGGCGAGTTCGTCCGAGACCAGGATCGAGATCAGATCGATGGGCGCCATGGCTTCGGTCTGGGCTTGGTGCAGACGTGTTTCCAGGACTTCGGCAATGCCGCCGAGGCGAAGTTGTCGCAAAGCCCGCTGGAGTTCGATGATGTTCATGATTTTTCCTGCTCCTGAATCTTGAGGTTGATGAGATCGCGATACTGGGTCAGTTCGCGGATGAGAGGATCGACTTGACGCAGCGTCACCGGAGGTTTCCGCTCCAGATAGCGACGGACGAAACGGTACTGGTAGACGTGGAGTTCCAGAGCGGCGGCGGAGGCATCCTCAACAGCAGGGACACCGTACTTTTTGGCCAGGGAGATCACGCCCAGGATGCGGCGGATGCCGGCTTCCCCTTCCCGTTGATGGATGGCTTCACACAGCGCACCCACCTGCGATCCAACCCGACGGGCACGGTCGAGCAACTGCACCGTGGTTAAGGGCGTTTTCTTCGGGTTGTCCTGGGCACGCACCCGGTATCCACCCCGTTTCTGACGGACATGTTTGCGCAGTAGCTGATGGGTCTCCGGATCGAGGATCCGGACGTGGAACGTGTCCCACTGCACCTGAACACTCCGTCCGATCCAACCGGGAGGAAGTCCGTAGTAGGCGGCCTCGACTTCGACACAGCCGTCGAGATGGACGACGCGTTTCCCGTATTGGTAGTACCGGAACGGTTCCAACGGCAATGGCAGTAATGACGGCTTCTCTTCGGCGAACATGGCGGCAACCTGCCGCTTGGTGGTGCCGTGAATGCGCGTGTCGGCCCAGCGGGTCTCCCATCGGTCCAGATAGGCCTGCGCCAGGTCCAGGCTCTCGAAGCGTTGCCCCTTCAGCGGCGTTTTCTGGGCGTGGCCTACACCGGATTCGACTTTCCCTTTCCGATCTGGATCGCGCACCCGGCATGGCATCGCCACCACGCCGTAATGGGCGAGCACGTCCTTGAATAACGGATTCAGAGTGGGATCGTAATAGTCGGAAACGATCACGCCCTCGCGCAGGTTATCCAGGATGATGTAGCGAGGACTGCCACCGAGCCGGCGGAACGCGGTTTCATGCAGCTCGGCCCAGATGTGGGAACTGGATTTGAAGGTCAGCAGCCGGACCGATTTGCGGCTGTAGCCCAGCGTCATCACGAACAACCGGGTACGCCGGTACTTGCCCGTCTTGGGGTCCCGCACCATCGGGCCGGTCCCGTAGTCGACTTGGGCTTCTTCCCCAGGTCCAGTCTGGATGATGCCTGCAGCTTGGGGGCCCTGCGATCCGCGGAGCTTGCCCACGAAGCGTTTAACCGACTGGTAGCTATTGGCGAAGCCGTGATCCGACACCAGGTCCTGCCAGATCGCCATCCCATTGCGGCCTCGACTCAGGTCCCGCTCGATGATCTCCCGGTAGGGTTCGCACCCACTGCCCGAGGTGGAGACCGGTTCTCCCAGTTCCGCGATGGCCCGATTCTGGGACCCAGAGTCGGTGGTCACCTCTATGGCCGGTTTTGCCGGTGGCCGTTTACCCCAACCACCGGGCCGCCGCACCGGGATACCCGCGCCCCGCAGGTATGTCCCTGCCGTTTCCCGACGGACACCGGTCGTCTCCTCGATCCGCCGTAGCGACCAGCCCAGCCGTCCCAATGCGACAACTTGTTCTTTCTTCTCTTGGCTCAAGGCATTGCTCATGCCGACGGAGCCTATTCAGCTTTCCGCCGGTTTCAATGTCCCGGGCCTCTCTATTTTCGTTGGCCGGTTTTCAAGTGACCTTTAATGGCCGCTTTTGGGTGACCGCCGAGGGTACATCCTTTGCCAGGGCCCTCAGGAGATCCAGCGCCATCGATGGAATTGGACCATATGCGAGCGCACAATAGTGATCTCCCGTGATCGGTCTTCCGTATCTCACGAGATGGTGTTTATCGGATAGAAAAAGTAGCTTACAAATCTTGTAGGCAGTGAGGTCTGGCAGGTCTCTGGAGGCGATGTAATGAACGGCAGCTAAAAACTTACCGAAGTCAAAATCGAACCTCACCAGCCGAGGCGGATGTGGTTTTGCTTTCGGCATACGTAATGGTAAATTACCATGATCGAGACATCTGAGCAATTAAATCCCGATAACGTAGCCGCCTCCCATCCATGCGACGAACCATCGCGCTAATCTGGTCAACGGTGTTGCGACTCCGCTGGTTGTGCCGACCGGAGAACTCGTTGACGTAGCGGTTCAGGTGCTTCGCGCTCATGCTGTGGTAAGTTCCGTAGTAACCCCTCTTAAGGATAGACCAGAAGCTCTCGATACCGTTGGTGTGGGCTTGGCCTCGAACATACTCCCGAACGCTATGCTTGACCGACTCATGCTCGAAGTCTAGCCACAGGGAATCGTAGCCGCCGTGATCATCTGTGTAGACAGTCGCGCCTTTCTGTGTCCGGCCCTGGATGAAACCCTCTAGCGATCGCCGGTCCACACTTTCTACGACGGTCGCACTGACGGAATTCGTTTCCCGATCCTTTGCGCCGACAACTGCGATTTTGCCCACTGAACCACGCCCAGCATTCAATTTCTTTGAGTTGTGCTTGTTCTTCTCTTTCCCGCCGATATAGGTTTCATCGACTTCAACTGGACCTGAGAAGAGCGGATGATCGCCCCAAGTTTCCCGGATGCGGTGCGCCAGATGCCAAGCCGATTTCTGCGTGATTCCCAAGTCCCGATGGAGCTTCATGCTCGAAGTGCCCTTGATCCCTGTAGCCAGCAAGTAGAACGCAATAGCCCACGTTTTCAGTCCGAGGTTGGAGCTGTGCATCAAAGTTCCAGTCTTAACCGAGAAGGACTTCCGGCAATCACGGCAGCGGTATGGCTGAGGCTTGCGGCAGTTCGCAATGTTCGCTGACCCGCAGTTAGGGCAGGCGACGCCATTCGGCCAACGGGTTTCAATGAACCATCGTTCGGCGGTTTCGTCGTCGGGAAACATCTTGAATAGCTTGGTGAGTGAGAGTCCTTCGCGGTAGCTTTTCCCTGGTGCTTTCTTGGGCATCAAATACTCCATCTATATATGGATGTATTTTAGCCAATCAGTGCGATGGTGTCAATGAGTTTTGGCTAAAACCGTATATAATTCCCTTTCAATACGCCTCTCCCGACACGATTTCCTACGGGCGTTTCTGCTGGAACGGCACTTGTAAGAACTGTACGGTTACGGTTCGAAACGGTCAGCAGGAGCTACGGAGCCAGGCCTGTCAGACCGACGCCTCGGAAGGCATGCAGGTTATCCGTCTCTCCCGGGAACTGGTCAGCCGACTCAAAACGATTGTCTCGGCCGCGGCATAATTCCCATAGGTAAACCCCCGGCTTAGCCGGGGCGACTCGCAGAGGTTTGACCGAGAGCGGCGGTAGATAGGAAAGTCCTGCTTGGAAGCGACGACTTCCAAAGAAGGAGGACTCAATGAAAGAGGCCCGAAGGCGATCGCACACGAAATGGGACTGCAAGTATCACATGGTGTTCATTCCGAAGTAGGCGGTATCCAGTGTGGCGGGATTCATCAAGGGGAAGAGTGCAATCTCGACTGCCCGGAACTTTCTGGGACTGAAACACCGTTTGACAGGGAAGAGTTTCTGAGCGCGAGGCTATTTCGTTTCCACGGTGGGGATGGACAAACAATTCGTGCGGGAATACATTTGGCGGCAGGAGCGGGAGGAGCAGCGTTTGGAGGAGCTGAACATGGCGTGGGGGCATCAGCTGCCTTCAGGCGGCTCTTGACCGGCCCCTTTGAGGGGCTCACAGAAATAAGCCCCCGGCTCTGCCGGGGGTCATTTAACTCTATCGACTTTACTCTACCGTCCTGGAGTTCGGCGGCCCCTCGGGTCGCCGATTTTTTTTGCTCGATTTCGTCCGTGTTACGATCAGCCTCAGGATGAAAAACCTCGAAATCGCCTCGATCTTCGGGAACATGGCGGACCTGCTGGAGATTCAGGGCGCGAATCCTTTTCGGATTCGAGCCTACCGAAACGCCCGGGCAAGCCTGGAGTCGCTGACCGACAACGTCGAAGAGATCGCCAAGCGCGAAGCCCTCAAAGATATCCAGGGCATCGGCAAGGACCTGGCGGCGAAGATCCTTGAATACATCCGGGAAGGCAGGATGGAGGCCTACGAGAATCTCAAGAAGGAGATTCCCGTGGGGCTCGTGCACGTGGTCAGTATCCCGACGATCGGACCGAAGACGGCACGGTCCATCTTCGATCACACCGGCGTCGAGAGCGTCGAGCAACTCGAGAAGCTGGCCAAAGAGGGCAAGCTGCTCGACGTGCCGGGTATCAAGGAAAAGACCCTCGAGAACATCCTCCGCGGTATCGATCTCTACAAGCGCCGGAAAGGGACGTTCCTGCTCGGCCGTGCGCTGCCCGTCGCCCTGGAGATAATCGAAGCGCTTGCCTCGGTCTCGGATCGTGTCGAGTACGCCGGCAGCCTCCGCCGCATGAAAGAGACTGTCCACGACATCGACATCCTCGCCGCCTCTTCCAATGGGGACGAAATTGCGAAGGCGTTCCTCGCCCTGCCGACCATAGGGCGAGTGCTGGTACAGGGAGATACGAAGACTTCGGTACTGCTGACAGGCGACCTGCAGGTCGACCTGCGGGTTGTCGAACCGTCGAGTTGGGGCGCGGCGCTCGTGTACTTCACCGGATCGAAGGCCCATAACATTCGGCTTCGGGCAAGAGCTATCGAACGGGGGCTGAAGCTGAACGAGTACGGTCTGTTCGACGAGAACGGCGACGTCATCGCCGCGTCCAAGGAAGAAGACGTCTACGGTGCGCTGGATCTTCCGTTGATTCCGCCCGTTCTTCGAGAAGACCGTGGAGAGGTCGAGGCAGCCGACGAGGGAAGTCTCCCCAGCCTGATTCAGGCTGAAGATGTTCGCGGCGACCTTCACATGCACACGACGTGGAGTGACGGAGCGGAGTCGACCGAGGCCATGGTGGCGGCAACCAAACGACGCGGGTACGATTACGTGGCCATTACGGATCATTCCAAATCGCTTGGGGTGGCCGGCGGATTGTCCGACGAAGACCTGCTGCGCCACGCCGAAGAGATTCACGAACTGGACTCGAAGCATGCGGATTTCCGGGTGTTGGCCGGGACCGAAGTCGATATCCGGAACGACGGGAGCCTGGACTATTCCGACGAGGTGCTGTCGAAACTGGACTTTGTAGTGGCCTCGGTCCACTCCGGGCTGCGGCAGGACAAGGCCACGTTAACCGGACGGATCGTCCGGGCGATGCGAAACCCGCATGTCCGCGTCATCGGCCACCCGACCGGCCGTCTGCTCGGGGACCGGGACGCGTACGAACTCGATTTCGATCAGATCATGTCCGAGGCGGCCCGGACCGGGACGTGCCTCGAGGTCAACGCGCACTACCACCGTCTGGACCTGAACGATGTGCTTTGCCGCAAGGCCAGGGAGATGGGCGTGCGCGTCATCATCAGCACGGACTCTCACAACACGGAAAACCTCGAGAACCTGCCGTACGGAGTGGCCACGGCCCAGCGCGGATGGCTGGAAAAGGAACATGTCCTCAACAGTTGTCCGGTAGAGGAGCTTCTGGCGTTCAAGCAAGCTCAATGACAAATGACAAGTGGTCGATGGTCAGTGCTTGATGATCGATTCGAAATGGTCAATATCCGGTCGTTGTGCATCGCAGACGGACCACTGAACATCGACCATTGACCATTCTGGATGGGCGAAGGGGCGGGTCTATTCCATGCACGCAGAACTGATCAAGGAAGAGGCACGCCGCCGCGGCTTTGATCTCGCCGGCGTCGCCCCGCTCGTTCCCACGCCCGAGGCCGACTTCTACACGGAATGGCTCGGCCGCGGATACGCCGGGGAGATGCGGTACCTGGAACGCCGAGTCGAGGAACGACTCGATCCGGGAAAGATCCTGCCAGGCGCGCGGTCGGCCATCGTCTGTTCGCTGAACTACCACTCCGACAAGCCCCTCACCGGTTTCAATCCGGAACGCGCCTGGGTGTCTCGCTACGCCTGGGGGGAGGACTACCATCGCGTTCTCAAGGGCAAGCTCGATGGGCTGGCCGGATGGATCGAGGATGAGTCCGGCGCCGGTACCCGAACCTACGTGGATACCGGCCCGCTGATCGAGCGCGTCCTCGCTCGCTACGCCGGTGTGGGCTGGTTCGGGAAGAACACCTGCATCATCGACGAAAAGATCGGTTCCTGGACCTTCCTGGGGTGCATCCTTACGGATCTTGTGCTGAAGGCGGACCGTCCGGCCCCTGATCGCTGCGGAACCTGCACGGCTTGTATCGACGCGTGTCCGACCGACGCCATCGTCGAGCCGTACGTGCTCGACAGCCGCAAGTGCATTTCCTACTTGACGATCGAGCTACGGGGGGAGATCCCGGTCCCCCTGCGACCCGGCGTCGGCCATCACCTTTTCGGATGCGATATCTGTCAGGACGTGTGCCCCTGGAACCGGAAAGCGCCGGTCGGGAGGGAGACCACCTTGGAAGCGCAGCCGGAATTGTGGTGGCCGGACCTGGAAGAACTGCTGGCACTCGACGACGACGGTTGGCGGCAGAGGATTCGGGGGACTGCCCTCAAGCGTGCGAAGGTTCAGGGCCTGGTACGGAACCTGATGGTCGTTGCCGGAAATTCGGGCCTCCGCCGGCTTTGTACCCAACTTGAACGGTTTCTCAAGCACTCCGACGCCGCGGTCCGTTCGCACGCCAGGTGGGCAATCGACCGACTCACCGCCGCCGAGTAGGTCGCGTCGCTTCCTTGTATCGTTGGGCACTTTCGGGTCGCGGTCCGTCGAACCTCGGATAGAATCGCCCCGAATGCGTCTGTTCCTCATTGCCGCCGTTCCGGTCGCGTTGCTCCTGTACGGACACGCCCTTGGGGCACCGTACTATCTGGACGATTTCGTCGTTCTCGAGAGCGCATCAACACTGCCGGCGCTGCTCTCACCACGTTCCCTTGCTTACGCGACGTTCTTCCTCAGCGCCCAAACGATCGACCTGTTCGCAGGCATTTTCTACTGGGATACGACCTTTTACTTCAGGCTGGGGAACCTGGTTATTCATGTCCTGGCAGCGACGCTCGTCGTCGGGCTCGTGTCAGCGTTGACGAAGCGACACGTACCGGGCTTTGCCGCCGGGGCGCTGTTCCTCGTCCATCCGGTCGTAAGCCAGCCGGACATGTACATCAGCCAGCGTTTCGAATCGCTCGCGACGTTGTTCATGGTCGCTTCGTTGACCGCGTATGTCCATTTCCGCAACCGTGGAGGTGCCGCGTGGCTGGCTGTGGCGGGTGCGTGCGCGGGGGCTGCGGTGCTGTCGAAGGAGACGGCGGTGGTGCTTCCACTGTGGATGTTGCTGGCTGAAGTCGTCTTCTTCCGGTCGGGCACTTGGGACCGGCGCTACCTGTATGCAGCGCCGGCCGTGGCCTTGCTTGCCCTACCCGGATGGTGGGCGTTCAGGGGTTCGGCCGAAACCTTGACGTCCGTGCCGTGGGATCAGTACATCGTTTCCCAGGGCAGCGTTCTGTCGAAATACCTTCAGCTTCCACTCTATCCCGCCCGCCAGTTTCTCCACTACGGCCCCGGCGCGGTCCCCGATTCGATCTGGGTGAACCTGGCCGGGTGGATCCTCGTACTGGGGGTGTTAGCGCTGGGCGCCGTTCTGCTGCGCAGGCAGAGGCTTATCGGATTCGGCATCCTGACGGCCTTCGTCATGTTGCTGCCCGTAACCTTGCTGCCTTTGCCGGACCCGATTTTTGAGCACCGCATCTATCCTGCGTTCGTCGGCCTGGCTATAGCCGCCGCCGGCCTCCTTGAGTTGCACGCGCGGAGGCTGACCGTTGTCCTGACCGTCGTCGTACTGGCGACCTACGGAGTCCGCACTTTCAACCGGGCTGCGGAATGGAACAACGAGCTCGCGTTCTTCGAGGCACACCGGGCAGCGTTTCCGGACGATTCGCGCATGCTGTCCAATCTGGCGGTCCGGTATCGGGTCCGCGGACATATCCGACTCGCAATGGAAACGCTCGAGGAGGCACGCCGGCATGAGGATCTGCTGAACCCCTACTATTCCACCGACGGCAGGCTCAACGTCGCTTTGAACATAGCTGCGGTTTCGCTGACCCTGGGGGACGTCGAGCGGGCGGAGGAAGAAATCCACCGGGCGCTTGCCATCGATCCGAATTCAACGCGGGTCCGGCAGATGGAGGGCGCGTTTTATGTGAGGGTCGGCGAACCCGAGAGGGCGGCCCTCGCTTACGAGAGGTTGCTCGAAATCGAACCCAATTCCCTCGAAGGCTGGACTGAAGCACGGGATGTGTACCTGACTATGGCAGACCAGGCCCGAGCGGATCGTGCGGGGACGAGAATCGCCGAACTCAGTCCGGTGCCCGCCCGACGGGATCGCGCGCGGCCGGTTTCCGGCGGCAATCGAACCGCTCTGATCTTCGGGTTGCTGGCCTTTGGCCTGGGTGTTGTTGCTGTGGGGGGATGGTCGGCCTGGACCGGATTCCGGGGCATCAAGGACGGACTGGATTAGCCTCAGCGAGTCGATCCTGAACCGTGTTGTTCTTTTCTATCTGTACCAGCTTGCGCTCGACCCGAAACATGAAGCGGAAGATCATCTCTCTGTGCTTGTCGTCGATATCGACGAATTGCACGCCCACGCGTGGATAACTCAGCCACCGTACGACCGGATAGACGACCGGCATCCCGGTCTCGGGCAGAACCAGAACCGCAGGTCCCAACATCTGGCCTTTGTAGAAGCGATCGTAGTGCTGCGGCGCCATGAACCGGACGCCTCCGGCACCGAGTTCGTCGGCGATGGGATCGATGTTGTCACCCTCGAGACTGAACAGCAGGTAGACCGGGTCGCTCGCAACCACCGGAAGCCGAAATGCTTCCCTCTGCTTGCTGTAATCTAGCGCTCCCTGCTCCATAACATCTCATTCGTCAGTGTCGGTTAGAATCTTTAGGCGGTTGTTTCGGTTTTCCGGAACTTTCAGTAGAACCGGTGCGTTTATTCCTCATCATCGCCGTTCCGCTCTCCCTGGTCATGTACGCCCACGGGTTGCAGGCACCATTCTATCTTGATGATTCAACGGTAATTACGACGGCCAATACGTTTGGCCTCGCGACCCGGCCCCTCGGCTACCTTTCTTTTTATCTCAGCAGTCTGGCCGCGGAAATATTCGGTGGGCTCCTTCCCTGGCGGGTCCCCATGTACTACCGCCTGGGCAACCTTCTGGTTCACGTGGCAGCCGCGACGGCTGTTTTTGCGCTCGTTCGCGAACTGACCGGGAGGCACCGCGCCGCGTTCGCGTCCGGGTTCCTCTTCCTGGTGCATCCCGTCCTGAGCCAGCCGGTGATGTATGTCTCGCAGCGGTTTGAATCGCTTGCGACCCTGCTCATGGTCGCTGCGGGGGCAGCTTACGTGCGCTTCCGTAGGACCGGAGCCTGGCGATGGCTCGTTGCCGTGTGCGGTCTTGGCCTTGGGGCGGCCCTGACCAAGGAAACCGCAATGGTCCTGCCGGCCTGGATTCTCCTGATCGAATTGACCTTCTTCAGGGGCTGGCGGTGGGATCGTCGGTTCCAGTACGCGATACCCGCAAGTTTGGTCCTCCTGGTGCCGGCCTGGAGTGCCTTCCAGCGTTCGGCCACCGCGCTGACCTCGGTCTCCTGGCCCCTTTACCTGGCCTCCCAGCCGGGCGTTCTGCTCAAGTACCTGAGCCTTTCGGTCTTTCCCTACGAACAGTATCTCCACTATGACGCCCAGGTCGTGGAGGCGTTCTCGTGGCCCCTGGTCGCAGAATGGCTCCTGATTGTTGCAATTCTGGCTACAGGCCTGGCCCTCTTTCGACGATATCCATTCATAGGGTTCGGCATCACGTCGTTCTTCGTTCTGTTGCTGCCTGTGACGTTGCTACCGCTGCCCGACCTGATCTTCGAGCACCGTATCTATCCGGGTTTTGTGGGGCTTGCGGTCATGTTCGGCAGCCTGTTCGTCCGGCCCCTCGGCAAGCCGGCGATGATTGCCGTCCTGCTGCTGACTGTATATGGTGTGCGAACGCATCAGCGAGCAGGCGAGTGGAACGACGACGTCGCGTTTTACGAGGCCCACCGGGCCAGGTTTCCGGCAGACCCATTCGTGCTCTCGGCGCTGGGCGTCCGGTACCAGGCGCGGGGCGAAGTTTCCCGGGCCCTGGCGACCTACGAGGAAGCACGCCGGAACGAGGAAAGGTTCAACCCGTACTACTCGGAGGTTGGCCGGATTAACATCGCGCTGAACATCATCACGGCGTCCATGGCGATGCGGGACTTCGAACGTGCCGGCTCGGAGCTAGAGATCGCACTCGCGCTCGATCCGGACAGGTGGCCGGTCCGTCAGATGGAAGGCGGCTACTACCTCACGATCGGCGAGTTCGAAAAGGCGGTCGTCGCCTTCGAGCGGCTGACCGAACTGCAACCGGCACGGTCTGTTGGATGGACCGGCCTGGGCAGCGCTTATAACGAGCTCGGCCAGACCGACGAGGCGGACCGAGTTGCGGATCGGCTTGCGGAACTGAACAGCGCGGCCGCCGGGGCACAAGGAAGGACGTGGGCGATTCCTACCCGGTACAGGATGCATGTGATCTTCGCCGCGCTCCTGACCTTCCTCGGCGGGGCAGTCCTCGCGGGGAGGTGGACTTGGATCGAACTAAGGAACAGGTGGTCTAATGGCTGAAAAGGCGGTCATCCTCATCGTGAACCGGGAGCGAATCCTGGTGGACCTGTTGGTGCGGTCTCTCGACGGTGACGATCTGGCCGTGTTTGGCGCCTCTTCGGTCGAAGACGCCAACCGCCTGTTTCAACGGCGCAAGCCCGACCTCGTTATCGTCGATCCGACCCTCGACGAGGGATTTGCCTTCATGGATCAGGTCGGAAGCGGTCTGAACCCCCCGACGGTCCTGGCCCTGGTCGATTCGGACGAAGTCCGGGCCCGTGTGGCCGCCACCGGTATCGAGCGGATGGCCGACAAGACCCTGGGGCTGGATGCCCTTGTGGACGCCATTCGTTCCTCGCTCGCGAGCGGCCATCCCGTCCCAGCGGGTGCGGACGGCGGCCGGACCCGCGTTCTTGTGGCTGATGATGACGAAGGAATGCGGATGACGCTGGCCGATTACCTTGGCGGTCGAGGCTACGCGGTGGTTCCGGCCAGAGATGGGCTGGAGGCGGTCAATGCAGTGGAGCGCGACTCCTCAATCCGGATTGTCCTCCTCGACGTCAGCATGCGGCGGATGGGCGGCCTCGAGGCACTCGGGTCCATCATGGCCCGGCCGAACCATCCCGACGTGATCATGATGACGGCCGTGACCGACCGGGAGATCGCACGTCAGACTCTCAAGGCCGGTGCGTTCGACTACGTGCTCAAGCCGTTTGACCTGGATTCGATCGATAGCTCAATCGTGGCCTGCCTCAGTTACTCGGACTACCATCGTCAGCCCTGGTGGAAGCGCCTGGTCCGCAGCGCATAGCCACTCGCCCTGGATTCTGTTCCTTTCGATCCGCGGCCGGCTTCAAACCGCGATAGATTATGAGAATGGGCAGAACTGTACGCTTGGGCCTGCTGGGACTCGGAACGGTCGGGAAGGGCGTGTACCGTCTTCTCGAAGCCAACAGGCAACTGATCGAGCAGCGGATCGGTGCTTCGATCGAGATCGCGAAGATTGCGGTGCGCGACCCGGGCAAGGACCGCGGCATCACATGCAGTGAAAGCATGCTTACCTCAGATGCCGCCGAGGTCGTCCGGGACCCGAATATCGACATCGTCGTCGAGCTGATCGGTGGAACCGATGTGGCGCGGGGCTTGATCAGTGACGCCATCGCGGCGGGCAAGCACGTCGTCACCGCCAACAAGGCCCTGCTGGCCGAGCACGGAGGCGAGTTGCGGTCTGCGGCCCGCCGGGAGGGCGTGCTCCTGGCTTTCGAGGGCAGTGTCGGTGGGGGCATTCCCGTCATCAAGACGATCCAGGAGTCCCTGGCTGCCAACCGCGTCCTGTCGATCTACGGCATCATCAACGGGACTTCCAACTACATCCTGACGAAGATGCGAGATGAGCGGCGGCCCTATGCCGATGTGCTGGTCGAGGCCCAGGAGGCCGGATATGCTGAGACCGATCCCACTTTCGATGTGGGTGGCGTCGACTCGGCACACAAGCTGGCGATCCTGGTGAACCTGGCGTTCGGCCTTGAGGTCTCGTCCCGAGAAATCTACACGGAAGGAATCACCGAGATCAGTCCCGTCGACATTGAGTTCGGGCGCGAATTCGGTTACACGCTCAAGCTGCTGGCGATCGCCAAGTCGGGCAGCGGGTCTCTCGAGGCCCGGGTTCACCCGACGCTCGTTCCCGATCACTACCCGATCGCTCAGGTCGGCGGGGTTTATAACGCCGTCCAGATTGTCGAGGACGGGGTCGGAGACCTCATGCTGTACGGCCGCGGGGCCGGTGCGATGCCCACGGCCAGCGCGGTCCTGGGTGACGTCATCGACATCTGCCGCAGTCGGGACACTGTCCCGGCCCCCTCCTTCATCTCTGGTGGGGACGCCCGAATCCAGCCCATCGAGGCTGTCGCGAGCCTGCACTACCTTCGTTTCATGGTCGAGGACAAGCCCGGTGTCCTGTCCGAGATCTCCGGGGTGCTCGGACGGCACGACATCAGCATCGAGTCCGTCATCCAGAAGGGAAGGGACGCCGGCAGGATTGTCCCCCTGGTCATCATGACCCATACGGCGGTCGAGCGAGACATTCAGAACGCCCTCCTGGAGCTCGATCAGCTGTCCGCCGTGGCTCTCAAGACCGTTCTGATACGCGTCGAAGCTGAAGACTAAGCCGCCCTGCGATCCTTAGCTAGAATTCCTAGAGTTACTGACAATAACCTAACAAACTTGTTGACCTCCAGATGACCCGTCTACAGAATTGGTGGACACGAAGAATCTGCGTTTGTTTGTTTTCAATCGGTTAGGTAGTGGCACCCCGCGTGCTCTTATGTTTGTCTAACGGATTGGAAGTGGTTCCATTTTGAAGGAGCTGAGGCTATGAAAGCGGTCTACAAGCTGCGAAAACTGCTGAGAGGGACAAGAGGCGTCGCAACCTCTCTGATTGAAGCCACCGCCACCGTCGCTATCGGCGCCGTGTTGGCCGGGGTTGCGGTCGGCAGTGCGATCAATTCGATCAACGACTCGAAGATTCAGGCCGCCATCGCGGACGTCCAGGTCATGGGCCAGGCGGTGATCACGTTCTACAAGGACAATGCCTTCTTCCCGTTGTACCAGGATGGAAACGAAACCGGACCGTCGGATGATTTCTTCTTTAACCTGGTGTCCCGAAACGGTACGTACCCGGCGGATACGACCGGCGACACCTGGAAGATTGCCGGCGCCGGCACCGGATACACCGAGAACAACGCCGCTGGGCTTTTCGGCCATGACTTGCTCGCCACTGACGACGCCATCGAAGGGCACCTGATCAACAATGCCATCAAGGCCACCTTTGACGCCCTGACGGGGCTGCTGTCGGCGGGGGCCGGCTATCCGATCCGTGGGCAGTATCCGGGTGACGCGCAACGCGGCTGGGCCGGACCCTACGCCGGCGTCTTGACGAAGGCGGATCCCTGGGGCAGCAAATACCTGATCAACGTCCGGATGCTGCATACCGGAAACTTTATCGGCCAGAATGCCGAAGAAATTCCGAATGCCGATCCGAACCTTAATTCCCATAGGTAAACCCCCGGCTTAGCCGGGGCGACTCGCAGAGGTTTGACCGAGAGCGGCGGTAGATAGGAAAGTCCTGCTTGGAAGCGACGACTTCCAAAGAAGGAGGACTCAATGAAAGAGGCCCGAAGGCGATCGCACACGAAATGGGACTGCAAGTATCACATGGTGTTCATTCCGAAGTAGGCGGTATCCAGTGTGGCGGGATTCATCAAGGGGAAGAGTGCAATCTCGACTGCCCGGAACTTTCTGGGACTGAAACACCGTTTGACAGGGAAGAGTTTCTGAGCGCGAGGCTATTTCGTTTCCACGGTGGGGATGGACAAACAATTCGTGCGGGAATACATTTGGCGGCAGGAGCGGGAGGAGCAGCGTTTGGAGGAGCTGAACATGGCGTGGGGGCATCAGCTGCCTTCAGGCGGCTCTTGACCGGCCCCTTTGAGGGGCTCACAGAAATAAGCCCCCGGCTCTGCCGGGGGTCATTTAACTTCCCGCTCGTCGGCGTGGTCGTGCTTTCCGCAGGACCCGACCGCGCGATCGACACGGCCGCCAACCAGTTGGGCGACGTGTTCACCGTCAACAACGACGACATCGTCTTCAGGATCAAGTAAACAAAGAGTTTTAAGCCAGACAGTCAATGTTCAGCCCGGGCGCCAGCCCGGGCTTTTTTTTCTGTAGCGGCACTCTATGAGCGCCGAAATTACGTCGGGAAGATGGGGAAGAGAACCACCTGACTGTAGCGGCGCTCTATGAGCGCCGAAATTACGTCGGGAAGATGGGGAAGAGAACCACCTGACTGTAGCGGCGCTCTATGAGCGCCGAAATCATAAAGTTGATAGACCGCCGCTGCAGGGATGTGAGCGGTTCTGGAATGTGCGGCACTTGTAGCGGCGCTCCATGAGCGCCGAAATCATGTCCGGAAAGTTGTTCGGCGGTCATAGACCGCCGCTACAGGGATGTGAGCGGTTCTGGAATGTGCGGCACTTGTAGCGGCGCTCCATGAGCGCCGAAATCATGTCTGGAAAGTTGTTCGGCGGTCATAGACCGCCGCTACAGGGATGTGAGCGGTTCTGGAATGTGTGCGGCACTTGTAGCGGCGCTCTATGAGCGCCGAAATCATGTCCGGACGATTTTCGGCCGTCATAGACCGCCACTACAGGGGACGAGATCCGCCCTCGGCTAGAACCCGAAGACCGAGAAGAACAGCCGCTTCGTCGAACCGCTCGCGTCCGGGTTCGTGACGCTCACCGGGACGAAGCCCGAGGTGCCCAGCAGGAGCCCGGGTACCGTGACCACGATCACAGTCGGGGCAACGCTGTCGGGCGTCAGGACCGCCGTACCGAAGTTGACCAGGGCCCCAGCGACGAAACCGCCGCCCGAAATCGTGATCGTGACCGAGGGGCTCCCCGGCGCTACGATGTTTGGATTCAGCGTCGCTATCGTCGGCGCGGCTGCACCGCCCGCTACGGCGACGTTGAAGGATTCCGTGGCCGAGCCGCCGCCTCCCGGCTGTGGGGCGCCGACCGTCAGGAAATAGTCGCCCGAGCACTTGATGGTGACCGTGGCGACGATCTGCTGCGTGTTGACGGCGACCCCTGTGACCGGTACCGGGGCTGCACCGCAGGCTGAAACGGTGGCGCCCGACGTCGGGCCGAAGTTCGCCCCGTTCAGTATGACCGCTGCGTTATAGGAGTCATTGGGCCGGCCGTCGTCAAACGTGAGCGGTCCTGCGTCGACTGATTCCAGGACGGGACGCAGGTTGTTCAGGATCAACGGCCGGGCTTCGGACTGTCCGAGCGTCGGAGGTGGGTTCTGCACCGAAATGGCAAACGAACCCCCCGTGTCCATAAGCCCTTGCTCCAGTGTTGCCGTCAGCGCCGTGCTGCTCAGGAACGTCGTGGGAAGTGGCTCGGAGCCGAACAGCACCACAGCGTCCTTGAGGTAGCCGAAGCCTTTGACCGACAATGTCAGCGACGGAGAGTTCGGTTCGAGCCGCACTGTCGCCGATGTGGGGGTGATCGAGATCATTCCCGGGATCTGGCTGAAGACGTCCACGAGCAATTCGTTGGACGGCCCGACCGTTGGTGACGGGTTCGCCGCGGTGATCGTAAGCGTGCCTCCCGCTGCCAGGTCGTCCGCGGGGATGGTCGCCACCAACTCGGTCTCGTCGACGAAGGTGGTCGACCGTGCGACGTCGTTCACCAGGACCGAAGCGTCTTCGAGGAAATCTGCTCCCAGTACCCTCAGATCGAAGCCCGAGTTTCCGGCGATCAGCGGCTCGGGAACCCCGCCGAGTGCGCTGATCGATGGCGCCGGGCTTCCGACCACGAAGGCCTCCGGATCCGATGACACCGTGTCGCCACCGGGTCCGGTGTTGCGGACGAGCATCTGTCCCTCGCGACCGAGTACGAGCAGCGTCTCTTCGAGCCTCGTTCCGAGCATACCGTCATCGATCAGGGTTGTCGGTAGCGGCAACCCGTCAAACACCACCTCGCTGCTTCCGATGAAAGGCCCGCCGGTGATGGCGATGTCCGTCGCCGGGGATCCGAACAGGACGCTCGGCGGAGTGATTGACTCGATCTCCGGTACGATCAGCGTTCCCGCGAAATCGTTATCCCTGCTGTTGGCGTCCGTGATCGTCAGCGCAATAGTCTCAGGAGCGAAAGTAAACCCCGTGGCCTGGGGAGTCAGCACGTAAGCGCCCGCCGGGATTTCCTCGAACGTAAACGTACCGACCCCGTCGGTGACGATCGCGTCGGAAACCGGTCCGGTCAAGGTTACCGTTGCACCGGGGAGAGCCGCGCCACCGGACAGCACCGTTCCGACGGCCAGGAACTCGGTCTGTTCCGGCACCTGGGCGTCGTCCGGGGCCGCATCGATCGGCAGGTTTCGGATCGTGCTGCCGTCGTTTCTGCCCGTGATGCCCACCGCGATGATTCCCATAGGTAAACCCCCGGCTTAGCCGGGGCGACTCGCAGAGGTTTGACCGAGAGCGGCGGTAGATAGGAAAGTCCTGCTTGGAAGCGACGACTTCCAAAGAAGGAGGACTCAATGAAAGAGGCCCGAAGGCGATCGCACACGAAATGGGACTGCAAGTATCACATGGTGTTCATTCCGAAGTAGGCGGTATCCAGTGTGGCGGGATTCATCAAGGGGAAGAGTGCAATCTCGACTGCCCGGAACTTTCTGGAACTGAAACACCGTTTGACAGGGAAGAGTTTCTGAGCGCGAGGCTATTTCGTTTCCACGGTGGGGATGGACAAACAATTCGTGCGGGAATACATTTGGCGGCAGGAGCGGGAGGAGCAGCGTTTGGAGGAGCTGAACATGGCGTGGGGGCATCAGCTGCCTTCAGGCGGCTCTTGACCGGCCCCTTTGAGGGGCTCACAGAAATAAGCCCCCGGCTCTGCCGGGGGTCATTTAACTGGCGACGTCGATCCGGCAAGAATGAACCCCGCTTCCCGCACTTCCGGCATGAGTTCGGCCAGCGTCCGCGTGACCTGCCAATAAGCCGGAATCTCGATCGACGAACGTGAGACGGTGGTCCCGTCGTTACGGACGAATGCGAGCGAGACCTCGGTGTCCGTGGCGTTGGGGTTGATCAGGGCGACGCCGTCATAGAATTCCCGGTCGACCTCGCGCGTCGTGAAGAGAAGATTGGCGCTGCCTCCCGTTACTGATGGAAGGACAGACAGGCTGGATCCCGGCGTGTTTCCGATCGCGGCGACGGCGGCGATCGGCTGCGTACCGTCGATGGCGACTGAACCCATATGGACGGAGCCTTCTTCGAAGCCGAACAGGTTGCCCGCGGCGGCCCTCAGCGAGCCGCCGGCGCCGATCGAGACCGTAATCGGGTTCGACGAACCTTCGATCAGGTGGCTTTCCTGGTCCAGCGCCCTCAAAGTCACTGCCTGTGGGACAGTCGCCGCATTGATGAGCTGAATCAGCGAGAAAAATCCGCCGCCTTCGACGAAGAGCGGCAGTCGTGTCACCGAAACGCGGCCCGATTCGGAAGTGCCGGCAGTCAGCGCCGGGTCCGAGCGGGAAGTGACACCCTCGCCAACGTTGCTGTATTCTAATACGACGGCCGAAGCCGCGACATCCTTCCTGGGCTGAAAGAAGTTGACGGGCGACCGGACGACGATATGGGACACGTCGACGGGGTTCCCGACCGCCGCTTCGGGAAACAGCTCTCGAAGATCCTTGTGTAGGTTCGCCCTCGCCGGGAGCGTCAGATCAAGCCCCGCCAGCGTTTCTCCCGCGGGTCCGATCGCGAAGACGAACAGCCGCGCGTCTGTGCGGCCGGGATTGAACAGGTCGAGGACGGTGCTGCCCCGGGTCCCGTGGGCGAATGGCACAATGATGTTGGTGCCGATGTCCGTCGGTGCGGCGACCTGGAGAATCCCTTCGTCGTCCAGTGTCGCGGAGACCTGGATAGGGGTCAGGCTGGATACCACCAGTGATCCGATCGACGTTGCTCCGATCACCTCGGCCGATACTGTCTCCACCGTCGCCGGCAGCAGGGTCAGGAAGGTGCCGGCACGCGTGCCGTTCTCCGTATAGAACTCGATTTCCACCTCGGCGACGCCGGAACCGAGGTTCGCCACAGTAACGGCGGATTCCGGGCCCGGGGTGAACCGCGGAAAGACGTAGACGAAACCATCAGCATCGATCTGAGCCAGGCTCGCGACCGGCGTGAGGATCAGAACCAATGATACGGCGAATATTCTCAGCACCATTCCAGATGTCCCCTGCGTGCGAATTTTTCGGCGACCGAATCGACCAGGAAAATTGTTCAACCTACTGAAAATACGGGTTAAACATTAGCCGAGGGACTGTTTCGAGTCAAGGGAGATGCGCATTTTTTGCGCGGTACGCGGGGAACCCAGACTCAGCGGATTCGTGCGGCGATGTCGTCGCCACCGATGACGACCGAGGCGGCACCGGAGCCGATGGATTGCTGGAAGGTAGTTTCAATCGTGATTATGCACTTGACTCCGAGCGTTGAAAAGCGCCACAAGATGTTGTGTTCAAGCGTCTTGCCAGATATAGTGGTGTCTGAAAATGAACGATTGGCGGGCGAAGCTGGAGACTTCGCCCGCCGGTCACAGCAACAGAGGAAATCAACTATGAACGCCCTAGGAGCCTGCGCCGTAGGACGATTTTCGGCTCGGCGAATTACGCGAGATGGCGATCGATCGGTATCGGTGACCGGGGAATGGGCGTTTTGGACGCCGAGGCGCCGATGGGTGCGCCACGGGTGCTTGAATCGACCCTCGTTCGGCCTGATTTGCGGGCGGTATCCCTGTCATCAGGCTGCCTGAAGCCCTGCATCCGCTTGACGTTCAATGCCAGACACACCAAGTTCCACTCGCCCTGGACCTTGTTCAGGCCGCGCAGGCTGAATCGGCGGAAACCGAGCACCTCCTTGATCCACCCGTTGGGCGCCTCCGACAGCCATTTGCGTCGGGCGTACTGCACCCGTCCCGCCGAGGTCGCCAGCTTCTCGGCCATGCGGGCCTTCGCCGGATGCCTGGCCGCGTCCACCGCGACCGCGCGCCGGCCCTCCCGGCCCAAGGCCACATAGCCGTCCACGCCGCGCGCCTCCAGCGCCTCAAGGTCGTCCTCGTTGCAGTAGCCCGCATCCGCCAGCACCGTCTCCGGCCGTTCCCCATGGGTGGCCTCCACCTCGTCCACCAGCGGGACCAGTCGACCCTGGTCGCTGGCGTTCGACGACACCTCGGTGGCGACGATCAACTGCTTCTCTCCCTCCACCGCCACCTGCGCGTTGTAGCACTGCTGAAAACCCTCCGATGAGGTCTTCATGATCCGGCTTTCGGGATCCGTGAAGTTGTCCTGCACCTTCTCGTCCGGCTCGCCGTATTCCCGCTTGTATGGCCGCCCGCCCTTCCGGTTGCGCTTCGAACCGGGCTCGCGTCCCCGCGCCTCGTTGGCCTCCCGTTGCCTGGCCTCCAATCGCGCCCTGGCCGCCCGGATCGCCGCCAGCCGATCCTCCCGGCGGCGTAACTCCTCGGGTAACTCATCGCCGCGATGCGCCTCCCCGAAACGCGCGTCCTCCGCCGCGTCGGTCTCCCGCGCGCGCGACAGCAACGCTTCGATCTCGCTCTCCAGACGCCGCTCCTCCTCCAGCATCCGACCGTAACTCATCGCCTTGCGCTTGCTGGCGTTGGCTCGAACCTTCGTCCCGTCGATCGACAACTTGCCGAAGTTCGCAACGCCGGTCTTGCGCGCCAGACGCACCACCTCCACAAACAGCGCCTTGAAATCCGCCAAATGACGGCGGCGAAACTCGCAAATCGTCCGATGGCTCGGAAAATTCCCCGCCGCCAACACCCGAAATGCCACGTCCTCCTCCAGCTTCCGCGCCAGCCCTCGGGAGGAAAACACCCCCGTCGCGTACCCGTAGATCATCACCTTCACCATCATCCGCGGCTCATACGGCGACTTGCGACGACCGTCCCCCTCGTAAGGCGCGTAAAACGCCGTCAAGTCCAATCCGTCCACCAGATCGCTCACATGGTGCGCCAAGTGCCCCTCCGCCAACCAATCCCGCATATCCGGCGCCAGCAGCAACCCCTGATCCGGCTGGTACGGGCGAAACGTCGTCGGCATCGCAATCTCCTCCTAACTGCGACACAATTATCTCATTCACTTCCTACGGCGCAGGCTCCTAGCTGTCGCCGTGAAACCTTGTTGGGACGTGCTTGCCCAAACTTGGGATGCCATTTCTCTCGCCAAGGATTGCCTAGTAACCGCGTTGCGGCTCCTGAATGAAGCCAAGAACATCCGGGAACTGTTTCGCCGCAGGAGACCGAAAAAGCACCGCGTGGCCGCCCATGAGGTCACAGCGCGCATCACTTTCGGCGCACCGACCGCCACCGCGCGGGTCTCTGTTTCACCCCCGGTGTGGCTCTGACGTAACCACCCCAATATCTTGTGGTTAGCCCGTTTCATGTGTGACCACCATATATGGGATAGCCTGTCTTTAAATTGGGTCAAGTTCATAACTACGGTTTCAATGGTGCCGTTCGCACCCGCAGAAAGGACGATACCGGCCTCCCGCACCCCAAATTTCAAACTCTTGGAGTTGACCAGGTAAGCGTTACCCCAGGGGTCAGCGCCAAGATCGCCCACGTAGGGGCCGCTCCACTTGAAGCGACCGGTTGTGGTGTAGCCCGGGACGTTCCTGATGAGTGCCTCCGCCAGGTCCCCCTGGCTGCCGGTTAGCCAATCGGAGCTGGCCGGCTCGGGATCGTCTCCCGGCCCCAACAGGACATCGTAAACGGCTGAGCCGGCAGTGATCGTCGAGCCGGAAACGAAGATCGGCCACTTCCCGTGGTCTTGTTGAAATTCAGGATACCGCGGGCGATCGTCTGGGCTTCCCGCTGAGCGCGGGTAACCCGGGCATCCTCGATCAGGTTGGCGACAAGTGGCGTCAGGACGGCCGTCAGGACACCCAGGACACCGAGCGTTACGACGAGTTCGATCAGAGTAAAGCCGAGCTGGCGAGTCTTCGCTCGCCGATTAGGGTGCCGGCACCACGAATGTGTTTTCGGATCCATCACTAAAATTGATCACCATCGTCACGCCTTCAAGGTCCACGGCGTTCGCCGACCCTGTTGCCTGGTCCTTGAAGTCGAAAAATTCAACTTCGATCGTTCCGCCGACTCCAGAGATCTCGAGATCAGGAGTCACGGTGTTCTCTTCATTGACGCGGATAGGGACTATCTGGCTCGGATTGCCGCTCCCTTCGACCACTTCAGCCGAGAAGGTCACCAGATCGCCGCTGCCGTTGCGGGTGCCTCCCCCATAGTCGAACACGTCGGTGCCGGCTACGTTGACCTTCTCGTAGAAGGAGGCCGGAGTCGATGTATAGGTTGCCCGTATCGATGTAATCGAGACGTTGTCGGTCCCGTAGTTGGTGACCTTAAATTTCACTCCGCTCCCGGTGTTGTCAGTTTCCGTGAGCGTCAGCTTGGGATCGATACTCACGCTCCTGAAGCCGAATGAAACATCATCGAATTCGAAGTCGCCGTTGCCGTCGGTCACGTCGAGGCGTTGAGAAACCACCCCGTCGACGGGAACATTCAGCGTCACTGTGGCGAACGCCGCCGGCGACCCGTCGTCGGTTAGCTTACCCGTGACCGTGGAGAACACCTCGGACTCCAGAATGTCCACCCGCATGTCGTCGTCCGTGTCTGCAACACCGTCGGGCCCCACGCTGAGGATGCGTGCGGCGACGGCCTGGTTGTCCAGAGCCCGATTGAAGGGAGTGGATGTGTAGACCCAATCGTTGCCGAATGGATCTTTCTCCAGGCTCAGCAACCGTTCCACCAACTGGTTGGGGACGTACGGTCCGACCCAGCCGGCGTCTACCTTCGTATCGTCGTCGAACGTATGCGACGGTTGGGAATCCTTCTGCCACAACTGGGACAGGTCGGTGGGAACGCTGCCCATCGTTCCCATATACCCGAAGTCAGCTCGGCCGTTCTCGATCAGGAGCCCCGGGTTGCCGGTTAGGGCGATCTTCAGCTCCTCCAGTTTGGTTTGCGTGTCGGCGGTTCTTGCCGCGTCGATCACCTGAAACACTACCGGAGCAGCTATTCCGATCGACAGCGAAACCATCGAAAACAGAACGATGATCACCAGCAGGCTCATTCCCCGAATCTGACTCGCCGACCCCACGATCATTGCCCTCGCTTGGGTACGAACAGCGTTTGAGAGCCATCGCTGAACTCCACCCGAAACGTCACGCCTGTCATCTCGACTGTGTCCCCGCTGCTGGTGGGGACATCCTGAAAATCGATGAGCTCGATCCTCAGAGTCTCTCCGGTTCCCACAGTCCCGATCACGGTATCCGGCAACTGCGCAACCAGCCCGGTAATCTCCAGACGGACCGGCTCCTGGGTCACGCCTGTCCCGTTTATAGTTTCAGCGCCAAAAGTGACCGCAGTTCCAGAACCGGCTCTGGGACTGTCCGAGTCAAACACTTTAACGCCGTCGATGAAGGCTTCCTTGAAGTAGGCCTGCGGGCTGGACGTATAGGTCAATGTGAACGAGGTCACCGTGGTGGAGTCCTTGGCGACATTCTGGACCTCGAACTCCACGTTGCTGAAGGTGCTGTCGGTCGTCAGTGCCGTGTCCTGCTCGAAGATCAGCTTCGGCTCGGTCCGCAGGACACCGACGCCGTGCGGAACGTCGAGGAATTCGAAGAGACCTTCACTGTCGGTCACGGTGGATTCGGTAGTCACTATGCCGCTGGAGGGATTAGGATAGCTCGACGTCAATCCCGGAAACGGTTGTGCCAAAGCCGTCCTTCACATACCCGATCACCGTCGAGAAGGCTTCCCTCTCATAAACCTCCAGGATGTAGTCGTCGCTGGTGTCATTCTGGCCGTCGGGACCCACGGATCGCACGAGAGCGACTGTCGGTGCTCCGGTTGTCGTGCTGGTCCCGGCGGAGATTTCCAGGACGATCGGATTCCCCCACGGATCTACGGTGAGGTCCGTTGGGGCGGTCGGTATGTAGGGGCCCATCCAGCCGGCACCGATCTGGAGTGTCGAGTCGATGGCGAAAAGAGGCTGAGTGTCCGGAGCGACCAGGTCGTCCAGCGAGGCCGGCAGACTGCCCATTCCTCCGACATATCCGAAGGGGGCCACGTTCATCTGTCCGGGAGCGATGGTGCGGACATCTCCGACCAATCCGTTCTTGATCCGTCGGAGTTGATCGAGCACGGCGTCCTCACGGGCTCGTTCGACCGCGGGACCCACCGAGGCTCCGAGGCCGAGAGCCATCAGAGTCACCACTGCCAGAGCCAGGGCAGTCTCAAGCAGGCTCACTCCTCTCATCGTGTTCTCGGGGCGAAGGCGGGTCCTGGAGCGGCGCATCCTGGCCCAGGCTCGTGTTGCTTTGCTCTCCATCCAGTCTTCCAAAGCCAATCGGGGAGCGATCATGCCGGTGGAACCGGGGTGAGCACGACGACCAATCCATCGCTGAACGTGACCTCGAAAGTTACTCCGTTCATGTCCACGTCGTTACCACCGCCGGACAACACGTCCTTGAATTCGATCATTTCGATCAGCAGCGAGCCCCCCCCACCGACATCGCCGATGATCAAATCCGCAACCTGCGTCACGGGCGACTGGACGGCGATCGGAACCGTGTCGCCAGCATCCTCTCCTGTGCCGTCGATGGTTTCCGAACTGAAGGCCACGCTGTCCCCGTCGCCGAATCGGGGACTGTCGGAGTCGTACACCGTGTTGCCGCCCACCTTCAACGTCTTAAAATAAGCAGGCGGAGCGATGGTGTACTCCACCTGGATCGAGGTGATCGCAACATCGTTCGATGAGAAGTTCTTGATCGTGAACTCCACATTGTTGCCGTCAGCAATTGCCGTCCCAGGAGCAAGGACAAGCCGGGGTTCAATGGTCAGCGTGCGGTTGCCGAACGGGATGTCGGTGAACGAGTAGTAGCCCAAATCGTCAGCGTTGTCGGTCTGTGAGGTCAAACTGCCGTTTTGTGGAAAGTTCACGGTGACGTTCGTACCTGGAACGGCGTCGCCTTCCCCGTCGCGGATGAATCCCTGGACACGAGAAACCGTTGACGACTCGAAGAAATGAACCGTCACGTCGTCATCTCCGCCAGCAACCATGTCCGGCCCCAATGAAGCCAGCTTTCCGAGGGCGTCCGCACCCAGGTCGCTGTCGACGAATGCCACGGGGCTGTAATCAAATGCGGCTCCCCAGGCGTCGAAACCGAATGTCGAGGCGTGCGCCGTGATATCCATCTCCAGGTATGGCCCGTTCCAACCGGCCCCTGTTTTCTTCGTCGTGTCAAACGCGAACGCGGGCTGGCTGCCCTTGACCCACAAATCCTCTAGGAGCCTGTCGGGAATAAGAAGTCTGCAACCAAGAATCAACAACTTACAGACCGGGGATGGCTCGTAAGTTGTTGATTCTTGCTTCGAGGGAGCCAATTCCCGACAGGCTCCTAGGTCGGTCGGGAGATTACCCATGTCGCCAATGTAGCCGAACGACGTGCGCGCCTCGTCGACGACGATCGCCGGGTTTCCATTCACCGCACGCCGTAACTGCTCCAACCGGTCCGTGGTGATTTCGCGTTGCTGCATGTTCTGGACGAACTCGATCATGCCGAGCGGCAGGAACCCGGCGGCGAGGGTAAAGCAGATGACAACCAGCGGGATCCCGAGCATCAGTCGGAACCGGTACCGGGACTTTGTTGTTGGAAGTAACATCGATCGCGTAACAGTTTGCAGCGCGACCGGCGCTCGGAGCAAGTCTTTCGGCAATTTCGGCCTGGGCTGTGAGCCCGCTTTTCTAGCCGGTTGTCGTCGCTGCAGCAGACTACTGGCGAGAAATGCGGGCTAGCCGATGAGCATCGCTGCGACGGCGCCGGCACTTAACCAGGGGCCCAAGGCCTGGGGGCCACCGGCCCCGCCCCACCGCTTCAGCAGGAGGGCGCCGGCCACTCCGAACACCCCTGTGAAGACAAGGGCCGCGATGATCCCCGGCCATCCCAGGAACGCGCCGATCATCGCCGACAGTTTCCAGTCTCCCCCACCGACTTCCTTGCTGCGGGCCGCCTCGACCACCGTTGCGGCGATCAGGACGCCGCCGCCGAAGATGAGGCCGACGAGGGACAATCCAAAGCCGGAGGGAAGTACCCACCAGCCGAGGACGAGGCCCGCCAGTGTGCCGGGGACCGTGATGAGCAGAGGGATATGTTGGGTGCGCAGGTCGATCAACGTGACCGCCAGTAGCGCGAGCGTAAACGATCCGTAGGCCGCGACCAGTTGCCAGTCGAACCCGTACCGGAGCCCGGTTGCGGGCAGGAGCAACGCCATCCCCCCGACAGCGATAAACCATTCGGCATTGTGCGCCTGCCGGTGGCGCCTGCCAACCAGAACGTAGGTCGCCAACCCAAGAACTGCACCCGTGATGAAGAGCGAAGTTAAATGACCCCCGGCAGAGCCGGGGGCTTATTTCTGTGAGCCCCTCAAAGGGGCCGGTCAAGAGCCGCCTGAAGGCAGCTGATGCCCCCACGCCATGTTCAGCTCCTCCAAACGCTGCTCCTCCCGCTCCTGCCGCCAAATGTATTCCCGCACGAATTGTTTGTCCATCCCCACCGTGGAAACGAAATAGCCTCGCGCTCAGAAACTCTTCCCTGTCAAACGGTGTTTCAGTCCCAGAAAGTTCCGGGCAGTCGAGATTGCACTCTTCCCCTTGATGAATCCCGCCACACTGGATACCGCCTACTTCGGAATGAACACCATGTGATACTTGCAGTCCCATTTCGTGTGCGATCGCCTTCGGGCCTCTTTCATTGAGTCCTCCTTCTTTGGAAGTCGTCGCTTCCAAGCAGGACTTTCCTATCTACCGCCGCTCTCGGTCAAACCTCTGCGAGTCGCCCCGGCTAAGCCGGGGGTTTACCTATGGGAATTACGTGGACAGCGGCGTTACCCGCCACTCGAAAGTTCCCGGATCTTCTGCTCGACACTTTCGACTAATTGGGGATACTGGCTGGAACCGAGCTCCAGGAAGCGCTTGAAATGATCGATCGCCTCTCGAACCTCGCCTTCCACTTCGTAGAGTGAGCCGAGGCCGTAGTGGGCTTGGGCGCTCGACGGGTTGGCCTGGAGAGCCTCGAGGTACAGGATTTTGGCCCGCTCCGTCTCACCCTCTTGCTTGTAATAGTTGGCGAGGTTCGTGATGACCTCGGCGTTCCGCGGGTTGATGGCTATCGCCCGGTCGTACTCCCGGACGGCTTCCGACTCCTGACCCGCTTCCATGAGGGCCGTGCCCAGGTTGTTGTGGGCCAGGTCGTAGTTGGCGTTGATCTGGATCGCAAAGCGGAACTCTTTGATCGCATCGGCGATATTCCCCATCGCCATGTAGAGCAGTCCGAGGTTGTTCCTGGCAGAGGCGTTTCGGGGATCGGCATCGAGAACCTGGATGTAATAGGGCAGAGCCGTTACATAGTCGCCGGCCTGGTGATAAAACACGGCCAACTCGAACGGATCGCTGGCCGCGGCTTCGACCCGTAGTTCGCCTACCACCGGCGGATTCGGCGATGGTGCGGGATCATCCCCGGTGAGTGTTGCCTGGAGCGCGATCTCATCCTGGCCCGGAGTCGCGGCCCCGGTATCTCCCGCACCCTCGGGGTCAAGGTCCTGGGCAATGGGCTCGTCTGGTTCTGTTGCTACCGGCGGCTCCGTCTGAGGAGGGGGCCCGGGTGGCGGCACTGCGACGGACGTTTCGGCTTGCTCCATCGTCGGTGGTCCGGGCTCCTGGGGCCCAGAGGCCTGGCTTGGCCCTGGCTCCCCGGCGGCTACCGGATCGCCCTCTACGACTTCGCCAGTCTCCGCCTCCCCACCCTCCAGGCTCGCCTCTTGCTCCCCCTCTTCAGGTCCGTCCTCAGGGGGCAACAGGCCATCGTCTTCCGGGAACAGCGGTTCGGTTCCGAGGGCTGGGTCGACCTCGAGCAATTGAGCCTGCTCGGCCATGGGTGAGGAGGCGGTCCGGTTGATCCAGTAGAGCACCCCCGAGGCGATGATCGCGCCGAGTACAACGACCGGTACAACATAGGTCACCAGGATCTTCTTGGTCTTGTTTCCTTTGGCCTGTTCTGCGAAGCCGAAGCTCTTGAGGTAAGCCGGCGCCTTCTGAGGCGCGGACCCGCCCGCCAGCTTCTTTGCCTTCCGCAGTGCGTCGAGGATGGAGCTCATGAGCCTCTCTGGTCTGATCTCAGGTTGCTAGCCGCCCACTCCGTTCACGATTGCCACCAGTGCCAGCGCGAGCAGGATGGACAGCCCCACGACGAGGGCTGTCCGCCGCATCTCAAACAGGGCCTTGATCCGTCCCGACAGACCTGTTCCGGACCGATACTTTTTCAACTGCAGGTTTTGGATTGCCTGCTGTGCCACGTCCCCGTCGATCGTGCCGGCGCCGTTCGCCATCCCGGCCAGGAGCGACCGGTCCGCGATGAGGTTGATCAGCCGGGGCACACCACCGGAGTACTGACATATCTCCTTGACGGCGGAAGGCGCAAACGACACCCTCGCCGTGCTGCCACCCGCCACCGAAAGACGGTGTCGGAGGTAGTCGCCGACTTCGGATGGCGACAGGGCCGAAAGCTCGCACTTGATCGAGACCCTCTGGAAGAGCTGCCGGAGCTCGGGCTGAGACAGCAGGTCCAGCAGGTTGAGCTGCTCGACGAGTACGATCTGGAGCAGTTTGTCCTTGTTGGTCTCCAGGTTGGAGAGGATCCGGATCTGCTCGAGCGTAGCCATCGGAATGTTCTGCGCCTCGTCGATCAAGACGACCGCTCGTTGCCCGGCCTCGAGGGTCTTCAGGAGAAAGTCGTTCAGCGTGTTGATGAGATCCTGCTTCGTCACCGCCCCGCCGTTCTTCCTGCGAGGGGGCTTGACGTCGAAGTCTTCCAGGATTGCTTTGATCAGGTCGGTTTCCGAGAGGAACGGGTTGAGCAGGAGCGCGGTGCATACGCCCTTGTCGATTGTGTCCAGCACGGTCCGGCACAGCGTGGTCTTGCCCGTTCCGATGTCCCCGTACACGAGCATGAAGCCTTCCCGCCTCTGAATGCCGTACTGGAGCAGTTCGAACGCCCGGGTGTGGCCTTCGCTCCGGTAGAAGTACTTCGGATCGGGTGTCAGACTGAACGGTGGTTCGATCAGACCGTAGTGTTCTTCATAAACATGACGCGTCGAATCGTCCTCCTGCTCCTTGCCAGATCGCCCGAGGGGCTACTGGTCCTGGGTACCTCCTCCTTTCAAAGCCTCCTGCTGTTCCATCCGCTCGCGTGCGTAGTCCGCGGCCGTCCGAATCGTCAGAATCCGGGGGGAGATCAGGATCACCATGTCGGTCTTCCGGGTTTCCAGCTCCGTCTTCCTGAAAATACCACCGATGAGCGGAAGGCTTCCCAGGATGGGAACCTTGTTCACTTCTGACAGCGTCCGGTCGGACATCAGGCCGGCAATAACCGCCGTCTCGCCGTCGGCGACACGGATCACGACGTCGGTTTCCCGGACATCGACGATCGGGACGCTGATTCCTTCCGGAGACGTGGCCTGACCCGTCCGTTCGGTGATTGTTGGATGGATGTTCATGGTGATGATTCCGTCCGAGCTGATCTGAGGTGTGACATCCAGAACGACGCCTTCATTGATCGTCGAAGGCGTGGTCGAGGACTTGACGATGGCGCCCGTGGTCGGGTCGATCGTGTTCGTCGTCGTGAAAAAGACGTCCTGCGTTCCAACCCGCATGACCGCCGGCTGGTTGTTGAGCGTCGAAACCGAAGGCGAGGACAGGACGTTTACGGTGCCGGTTTGAGACAGCATCTGAATCAGCCCCGTAAAGTTGTCGCTAGGAGCCTGTCGGGAATAAGAAGTCTGCAACCAAGAATCAACAACTTACAGACCGGGGATGGCTCGTAAGTTGTTGGTTCTTGCTTCGAGGGAGCCAATTCCCGACAGGCTCCTAGTGCCGTCGTAAGGCCCTGTTCCCATTTCTGATTCTTGCCATTAGATCGGAAATCGAGGGAGGCCAATTCCCGGGGACAGGCTACAGTCTGTTAGACGGGGACTAGTGACTCCAAGGTTGAAACCGCCCTGGCCGACTCCGAAGCTCTGGATGATGTTTCCCGTCGTCCCCAGGATCGCTGCCCAATCGACGCCGGTCTGATGGTTATCGTTCAGCTTCACCTCGATGAAGCGGGCTTCGATGACGACCTGCCTGTTGACGACGTTTTGGACCAGTTCCAGGTAATTGCCGATCAGGTCGAGGTTCACGCGGTAGTCGGTAACGAGAATCAGATTGGCCATGCGGTTGAACAAGAAGGATCCTTCGCCGGACAAAAGTTGCTCGAGCGTGGCCTCCAGGTCGCCCAAGACGTCCGTATTCTCCGATCCTGACACGGAGGTCGATGAACCGCCGCCACCGCCGCCGACGGCATTCCCGCCCGCGCCCCCCCCGCCGGCGCTTGCGCTGGCCGAAAGTGAGCGGTTGACGTTTCTGATCGTTGAGACGTAGTTGAATTCGAAGGTCCGGCTTTCCACCTCGGGATTGCCCACACGCAGAAGATCACCTTCGATCGAATACTCCAGATCCAGAGGTGTCAGAATGATCTGCAGCGCTTCTTCGAGAGTCACGTCGCGCAGGTTGATTGTGACCGTTGCGGAGACTTCGGGGCCCATCAGCAGGTTGAATCCGTGGGCCTGAGCGAGCAGCGTCAGCAGGGGACGCAGGTCGCCGTTGCTGACCTCGACTTCGATCGGCTGAGTTTGGGGTTGTGGGTCGACGTCAAGCTGCGTCGCCGGCAGTTGACCGCCTCCGGGTGCCGCCTGTGCGGCTGCCGGCGTTGCCACGCCCGCACCCGCCGGGGTAGCGATCTGCGAGACGTTCAGTTGCTGCGGTAAGGGCGGCGGCCCCTGTATGAGCAACGCCGCGGCCAGGACGAATACTTTCATCGTTTACTCCTTCGAGGCGGCCCCGGCCTAATTCCGAAGGGCCGCTCGATCAAGATTTCGCGTACTTGTCCGTTCACTTCCAGAATGATTCCCTTATCAGTGATCGCCGTGATGGTTTCGTCGCCCAGGCGATCGCCCGTCCGCATGACCCGAGAGTTGACGACGGCCCAGTTGCCGTTCTCACCTGACATGATCACCGAAACCCGGTACGCCGGAAGCCCCACCGTTGCGGTTGGGGCCTCGATCAATGGCATGACGGGTATGATGATCTGTCCCGGTTGCGACTGCATGGCGGCGATTTCATCCAGCGTCAGAAACGGATTGCGACTCCAGATGCCCTGGGGCACGGAGACCGCTTGGGCGGGCTCGGTCCCGGTGCCGGTTAGTGCGGGTGCCGCCAGGGGCGTGCCGGCCGGTGTCGCCAGCGTGGGTGGGGCGATTACCGCTGGTGGCACGGGTTCCTGTGAAGCCGGGTCCGCCGGAGCCTCGGCGGTTACAATCGGCGGCGCGGGTCGTGAGCGCCACACCTGCAAGGCGATCACGCCTCCGATCAGGATGACGCCGAAGACGATGACGACCGCCTGTTTCGCCTTCTCATTCATGCGACATCCTCAGCCTTATACACGCGGAAGACCATCGAGACCCGGATTTCGGGAACGCTCCGGCGGAAATCTACCGAAACGAATTCCGTCAGGCGCGGCAGGGCCCCCACGGCCTGGACAAACTGGGCGATGTTGCTGTAGCCGCCGCCGAACGTGATCGTGAACACCAGGTAGCGTCGGATGCCCACCTGGTCCAGCAGTTCGTCGCCGGGGCGGGGCCGCTGAACTTCTCCGACGACCTGTTCTTCGGAATCGATGTCGAAATCTTGCAGCCTGTAGACCCTCGAAAGCCGTGAAATTTCGCTGAAGAACTGCGTGACCTCGGCGTCGGGAAGCAGCCGGCTCGCCAGCAGGTTCTGCTGGGACGCCCACGCCCGCCGTTCTTCCTCGGTCGGCAGGACAACGGCTCCGGCATCCAGTTCCTTCTGGACCAGTTCCCGTTCGTGTTCCGCCAGGGCGTCGCGCCTGGCGCCGAGGTCCAACGTCGTCCAGACCGTTCCCGCAATTGCAAGCACGATCACAGCGACGGAGGCGACCAGCACCCGGTCGACCTTTTTTAGCAACTTGAGGTCAATACGCATCGGACTTCGAAGTTCACCCTGCTGATGACGATCGGCGCCGTTTCCGCATCGGCTCCCGGTGGTCGGACATTCTCGTAGCTCACGCTCAGTTGCTCGCTCAGTTCGACGGACAGGAAGTGCTCCAGCCCACTTAGATCCTGGAAGAACGCGTCAAAATCGGCGCTGACGTTGGTCGCTGCCTGCGCCCCACGAAGGTATCCCTTGATGACCATTGCGCTGGACTGGCCGCCCTCGATCGCTATCGACTCAAACACCGCCGTCTCGGGCACGATGAGGCTCAGGCTGCGGAGGGCCTCATTCCATTGCACCCCGCCCGCCATCCGTTGAACGAACGCCGCGCGCCTCTGGGCCACGGCACGCTCCGCATCTGCGTCGATGCCTCCCTGGATAACCGGTTCCAACTCGGCGATGCTCTGTTCCACGGTCGCAGTCTCTTCGACAACCTGTCGGGTTCCGGCGAAATACCGAAAGCCGGCCAGGAGCGACACCGTCAGGGCGATTGCTGCCGCTATCTTGATCAGCTTGTGGTAGACGGGAGGCCCTTCCTTCGAGCCGGCCTTGCCGGGTATCAGGTTCAGGCTCGAGTCGAGCGTCTTGTGCCAGGCCGCGCCGAATGCCGCCGCCAACGACGGCACATGGAATCGGAACTCGTCCCAGTCTCCCTTGAAAGCTCCCGGGTCGAGATTGTCTTCAAACCTCAGGACATTCGATTCGATTCCGAGTTCATCCTTCGCCCGGGCTACCAGGTTGCCGATCATGTCGCTTTCGCCCGAGAAAAGCAGCTCACCGATCTCCCCCTGGGGGAAGTTCTGCCGGAAGTAAAGGGTCGACCGTTTTATTTCGGTCATTATCCGCTCGATCCGCTGGTCCTGGTCGAGGTCTCCGTAGCGGATAGGGATGTCGCGGCAGAGCAGGAGAGTGCCGTGTTGGACGAAGAGGACATGGACGCTGTTCGGGCTGAAATGAACGAGGTTCTTGACCACCTCCTTCTTCCAATAGCCGACGTGCTCGGTCAGGTTCAGCAGCGATTCCCCGACGGTGGTCACGCGCTCCAGCTTGAGCTTGGTTCGTCCGAAGAACTCCTGGGCCTGGGCTACGAGCTCCGTGTTGGCCGTGACGAGCAGGATCTGGCGCTTCTTGATGCCAAGCTCTTCTTTGGTCTGGAGGAGTTGGAAATCCCAGAACGTATCGGTGACACCGGCGGGAACGGACTTCTTCGCCTCCCGTTGCATCACGAAACGCAGCTCGCGACCCGACAGCGGAGGCAGCGTCAGCAGGCGATGCTCCACCTGGACACCTGTCACGGCCACGACGGCTTCTTTCGCCTCGAACCCGCGCACCTGTAGCGCGTGGTTCAGCTGGTCGAACCGTCGCTCCGGGTCGATCGAGCGGTTGTCCACGATGGCGAAGTTGTGGACCTTGAGCCGGCGGGCGAAGCTCACCTCGACGAGCTTGATGCTCTCGGGCGAAAACTCTACTCCCAGAATCCGGTTTGCCATCGGTTTACCCCGAAAACGTCTGCATCATCTGATACAGAGGCAGGTAGATCGCCAACGCCACTGTCAGGACGATCAGTGCCAGGAAGACGTATAGCAGCGGTTCCATCAGCGCGAACACCCGTTTGATCGTGGCCGGAATCTCCTTGTCGTAGTAGACGCACACTTTCTTGAGTGCGGAATCGAGTTGACCACTCGTCTCGCCGACATGGAAGACTCTGATGACCATCGGCGGGAACCGGCCAGTTGCCTTCAGCGATCCCGCGATGGATTCGCCAGCGCGGACCTCGTTCCGCACGGCCGCGGTTGCGTTACCGAGGACTTTGTTGCCGACGACCGTCTGCAGGATCATGAGCGTCTGCGAAATGTCGACGCCGGCGTTGAATAGAATCTGGAAGAAGTGGCAGAAACGCGACAGCGCGATATCTCGGACGAGTGCGCCAAATATGGGCGCTTTTAGCATCAGACCGTCGAACCTGAGGCGCCCCGACTCAGTTCGGACCCAGAAGTAGAAACTGATCATGCCCGTGACCATCAGCATCAGGAGGAGCCACCAGTAGGCGAGCAGGAATTCGCTCAGACCGAACAGGATCTGGGTCGGGATCGGCATCGGGCCGCTCGCGGACGACAGCACGTTGCTAAAGCTGGGCAACACGACGGTTGCCAGCAGGATGACCAGGCCAAAAACCGCCGAAAGGACCATTCCGGGGTAAATCAGGGCCTGGGCAACGTCCCGTCTCAGGTCGCCCTTCCATTCCAGAAAGTCGGCCAGATCCGCAAGGACCATGTCGAGGCTTCCCGAATCCTCGCCGGCGCGGAGGATGCTGACATAGACCTCGTCGAAGATGTCGGAATGGCGTTCGAAGGCCGACGACAGGCTCCCGCCTGCTTCCACGCTGGCGAGAATGTCCTCAATCACGATACGCATCTTCGCCTTCTCGGCGCCGTCGGCCAAGTCCCGGAGCGATTCGGTCAGCGATATGCCGACGCTTAGCATCGTCGCCAGGTCCCCCGTCAGGTTGAGGACGTCCTGCCCCCGGACTCTTTCGAACAGCCGCGCGCCGGATTCCTGTTTTGTCGCCGGGCCCGAATCGACCAGAAAGAGGAGGTGATTTCAATGGGTCGATGCAACACTTCACATAAGAAGAGAGGTGAAGTGTATGGCCAAGAAAGGAAAGAACAAGCGGATGAGGAAGCGGCGATGGTTCACAGCGACCGAGCGGGTCGAGGTGTGGGATCGCTGGCAGCGGGGGGAGTCGTCCCAATCGATCGGACGCGTGCTGGACAGAGGGGGATCGGCGATTCATCGTCAACTGGCCCTGTACGGGGGCATCCGTCCGCAGTCCCGTTGCCGGTCATCGCGGGCACTGACTCTGGTCGAACGTGAAGAGATCTCCAGAGGTATTGCGGCCAAAGAATCGATCCGTTCGATTGCCGTGCGACTGGGTCGGTCGCCATCGACGGTGAGCCGGGAGGTCAGCCGAAACGGGGGCTCTGATAGCTATCGGGCATCGGAAGCCGATGAGCGGACCTGGGAGCGGGCGCGCCGTCCGAAGTCGTGCCGGTTAGCCCGCAGTCCCCGCTTACGGCAGCTTGTTGAAGAGAAGCTGCGGCAGGTCTGGTCGCCCGAGCAAATCGCCGGTTGGCTGAAACACTCATATCCGGAAGACGAGTCGCTTCACGTGTCCCACGAGACGATCTATCGCAGCCTTTTTGTCCAGGCCCGCGGGGTTTTGAAGAAAGAACTGACTCAGTATCTGCGGACAAGACGCACAATTCGCCGATCTGGAAAAGCGAGCCGGAAAGGCCATGGAAAGGGACAGATCGAAGACATGATCTCGATCCGTGAGCGCCCGGCTTCAGTCGAAGATCGTGCGGTCCCCGGTCACTGGGAAGGGGATCTGATCGCCGGATCGAGGAACACCTACATCGCCACTCTGGTCGAACGTCACTCGCGTTATGTGATGCTGGCGAAGGTTCCCAACAAGAAGACCGAAACTGTTGTCAACGCGCTCATCGAACAGGCGCATCCACTCCCGACGGAACTCTACAAATCACTGACCTGGGATCGCGGTCTGGAAATGGCGGATCACAAGCGGTTTACCCTGGCGACAAACATTGCCGTCTATTTCTGCGACCCACGGAGTCCATGGCAGCGCGGATCGAATGAGAACACCAATGGTCTGCTTCGATACTACTTTCCCAAAAGGACGAATCTGTCGGTACACTCACAGGAACATTTGGACGCGGTTGCTCGGCAACTCAATGAGCGGCCACGCAAGACGCTGGAGTTCGCAACTCCGGCAGAAACATTTAATGCATGTGTTGCATCGACCGGTTGAGCCGGCAGCTTTTTTCGTCCAGAAGATCGGCGAGCCCATCCTCGTCCGGCGCCTCGAGCACGCCCGTAACGGTACGGCCGTTCTGGTCCTTGGCTTTGTATTCGAATTCCATCGTGTGCTTCAAAGAGCTGAATCAGACTGCCCGTGCGACTTCTTCCAGCGTCGTTACTCCATCGATCGCCCGTTCAAGGCCGTCGTCGGCCATCGAGAGCATGCCTTCTTTTCGGGCGAGGTCCCGGATCACGCCCGCGTCCACCTGATCCATGATGGCCTTGCGAATCTCTTCGTTCATCAGCAGTACTTCCGAGACTGCTGTCCTGCCCCGGTATCCGGTCTTATCGCAGTTGTTGCATCCCGTGCCCTTGAAGAACTGGGCGTTCTCGGGGATTGTGATCCGTCGAAGCGTCCTCCGGTCCGGTTCGTCCGGTTCGCGGCAGAACTCACAGATCTGACGGACGAGCCGCTGGGCGACGATCCCGACGATCGAAGAGGCGACCAGGTACGGCTCGACGCCCATGTCCAGCAATCTGGGTACCGTTGAGGCAGCGTCGTTTGTGTGTAGCGTGCTGAACACAAGTAATCCCGTCAGAGCGGCGCGAATCGCCGTGTCGACCGTTTCATCGTCGCGCATCTCGCCGACCAGCACGGTGTCGGGATCCTGTCTGAGGATCGCCCGGAGCCCGGTGGCGTAAGTCAGGCCGGCCCGTACGTTGATCTGAGACTGACGGATCAACGGAAGTTCGTACTCCACCGGATCCTCAAGCGTGATGATCTTCCTCTCCGGCGTGCTGATGCGCAGCAGCGCCGCGTAGAGCGTCGTCGTCTTGCCCGAACCCGTCGGTCCCGTCACCAGGACGATCCCGTTTGGGAACGAGATCGCCTGTTCCAGCCGATCGAGGTTCGTCGGGGAAAATCCGAGGTGTTCGAGGCCTGTAGCCAACTGTTCCTTGTTCAAGACCCGCAGGACAACATTTTCGCCGAAGATCGTCGGGAACGTTGCGATCCGGACGTCGATCTGGCGGCCGTAGACCTCGATGGTCGCCTTGCCGTCCTGGGGTAACCGCGACTCGGAGATGTTGAGGTTCCCCATGATCTTGATGCGGGAGTTGACGGCTTTTTCGAGGGTCTTCGGGATGTACGGACCCTGGTGCAGGACGCCGTCGATCCGGTAGCGCACGCGCAGCAGGCTCTTTTCGGGTTCGAAATGAATATCGGTGGCGCGCTTTTTTACCCCGTCGATGATGATGGCGTCGATGAGCTTGACGACCGGCGCCACCATGGCCAGATCTTCCCCTCCCTTGTCGGCACCGCCTTCGGAAGCCCGTCTTGACGCTTCTTCGAGAAGCGCCTCCATCTGATCGCCCGCGCCCTCGCCGTAGAAACGGTCGATGGACGTGAGGATGTCGAACTGGCTGGAGGAGACGATCTTCACGAACTGACCCGTGATGCGTTGCACGTCGTCCACGGCCCCGACATCCATCGGGTCCGACATCGCAATCGTGATCGATCCGTCTTCCGTCGACACGGGAAACAGCTTCTTGTCGCGGGCGAATTTTTCAGGGATGGATTCGATCACCGACGGGTCGATCGACTGATTCCGGAGCGTGATGTACTCGATACCCGCCGCCTCGGCCAAGGTCCGGGTCAGGGCGTCTTCGGTGATCAGGTTCAACCGACGCATGACCACCCCGAGACGGTCGCCGCTCCGCGCCTGTTCCTTGAGGGCGAATTCCAACTGGTCGTCGGAGATGTGACCACCCTTGATCAGACGTTGACCCAATCTGTTGTCAGCCATCGGTAAAATCTATCCTTCGGCACCCCGCCAACGACACGAAACCCTCCCTGACGGACGGGGGTCCGACTCATTAAATTCTACTGCAGCCCGCACGTAGATGACGAGCGCGGCAGTTTCCGCCGACAGGCGCACTGATGCAAAGGAAAACCGAGGATGAACGAGGTGTGCAGCAGGTAGGCGCGATCCCGCACAACTCCGACCCCACTATAGGCGCGGAAGTCTAATACTGTCAAGGCAATACTCGGGATTCAGGGAAGGATCGAATGCAGTTCCCATAGGCACTTTTCGACCCATGAAGCCCCCGGCCGGCGATAGCAACGAGCGTCACAGAAAGCTGATAGAATGGCCGCCGTCTGATTGATTGCGCTATTCGAAAGGAGCCCCGTATTACGGGGGATTGATACACCGATGCCGAGAGTTCTCGCCGCCACCGTTGCGCTCGTTCTTGCCAGTTCTATTGCCCTCGAGGCCCGGCAAGCCGGCCGCTTTGCGCGTGCCACGTTTACTGAGGTTGCCCCGACGATCGATGGCGTGGTCGATGACGCCGCATGGGAGCAGGCGGAACCCATCACCGACTTCATCCAGACCGACCCGATCCAGGGGAGCCCGGCATCGGAAGAGACAGTGGTCCGTATCCTGTACGACAACCGCGCGGTTTACATCGGCGTGATCCTGTACGACAGCGAACCTGACGAGATTCTGGTCACCGACAGCCGACGCGATGCCAGCCTGGGGAATACCGATTCATTTCAGATCATCTTCGACACCTACCACGACCGGCAGAATGGTTTCGTGTTTGGGACCAATCCAGCGGGAATCGAGTACGACGGCCAGGTCAGCAACGAAGGTCGGGGCGGCGGCGGCGGCGGGCGCGGGACGACACAGGTCGGTTCTGGATCCGGGTTCAACAAGAACTGGGATGCGAGCTGGACCGTACGGACGAGCATCAACGAGCTAGGGTGGATGGCGGAATTCGAGATTCCCCTCCGAAGCCTGCGATACGGAGACAAACCCCAGACCTGGGGCATAAACTTTCAGCGCAATATCCGGCGGAAGCGAGAGCAGGTGTTCTGGGCACCGATCGAGAGGATCTACAACCTTTACCGGCTGTCTTCGGCGGGCGAACTTCAGGGCCTGGAACTTGAAACTCCGCGAAACTTCAAACTGACGCCTTATGTCGTTGCCTCGGCCGTGCGTAACTTTGCAAACGTCGAGGAGACCGAGGCCGATTTCGACGCCGACGGCGGTTTCGACCTCAAGTTTGGCGTGACGCCCAGCTTCAACCTCGACGTTACCTACAACACGGATTTCGCCCAGGTGGAAGTCGACGAGCAGGTGATCAACCTCACCCGTTTCAACGTTCGCTTTCCTGAAAAGCGGCCGTTCTTTCTCGAGAACGCCGGCCTCTTTGCCGCGGGCAAGTCGGGCGTGGACCTGTTCTTCAGCAGGAGTATCGGCATCGATCGCTCGTCCAGGAGCGAGGTGCCGATCATCGGCGGCGCGCGCCTGAGCGGTAAGGTCGGTGCGTTCAATCTCGGGCTGCTCAGCATGCAGACCGACGACGTTCCCGGGATCACGGCCAAAAACAACTACACGGTGGGTCGCCTGAGCCGGGAACTGCCGAACCGCTCCAGCCTTGGTGGCATCGTCGCAAGTCGCGAGGCGACCGGCAAGCTTGCGCTCTCGGACGACTGGAACCGAACCTGGGGTTTTGACGGCAGGCTCGGCATCGCGCAATACATCGACTTCAGGGGTTTCGTCGCGCGCACCGAGACCCCCGGAGTGACGGCCGGCGAGTCCGCCTACAACATCCGTGGTGAGTACAAGCGTGTCGGTGGAGACTTCCACGTGGAGTACACCGAGGTTGACGATGACTTCAATCCCGAGATCGGATTCCTCACGCGTCCGGACGGATACCGAAACACCGACATCGGGTTCTTCATCCGAAAGCGGATGCCACAACCCTGGCTTCGCGAACTGCGTCCCCACGCCTCGGTACGCACCTTCTGGGACCTCGATGGCTTCAAGGAAACGGAGACGATCCACATCGACTCCCATATCGATTTCGAGAGCGGGTGGTATATCAGCCCGGCCTTCGACATCGAATACGAAGGCCTCAAGGAACCGTTCGAGATCGCCGACGGCGTCGTCATACCGGCGGGAACCTACCGAAACCTCGAGGCGGAATGGCGTTTCAACACGGATCAGAGCCGTGCTCTTTCGCTGGCGTCAGGGATGACGGTTGGGGGTTTCTATACCGGTAACCAGCGGTCGTTCAACCATACGGTCGCGGTCCGCAGGGGCGCGAACCTGAACGCATCGTTGTCGTGGAGGCGGAACGACATCAACTTGCCCGAAGGCGAATTCGTGTCGAACCTCGTCCAGGCTCGTTTCAACTACAGTTTTACGCCCCTGATCAACTTCCAGTCGCTGGTCCAGTACAACACCTCCGCCAGAAACTGGAGCGGCAATTTCCGGCTCGGCTGGCAGAACACGGCCGGCACGGGCCTGTTTGTGGTCTACAACGAGACGCAGCGGTTGGAAGGTTTGGGGCCCATCAACCGGACCTTCGTCGTCAAGTACTCACGACAGTTCGACGTCCTGCGGTAGCGTTTCATCGCCCGGGACGTCCGGGAGACAAAAATGAGTCGCCTTGCTTCTATCGTCGTCCTGACGTTTTTCACCGCAGCCACCGCCTTCCCCCAGAGCGCACTCGAGGACCAGGTGCGCCGGGAGGTGTCGTCGCTGATGGACATCTACACGTATCTGCACTCCAACCCGGAGTTGTCCTACTTCGAGCGGGAGACCTCCGCCTACCTGGCGAACGAGCTGCGGGAACTCGGGTTCGAGGTCAGCGAGCAGGTTGGCGACTACGGCATCGACGGACGGCAGTCCTACGGAGTCGTTGCGGTCCTCGCGAACGGTGAAGGACCGACCGTCCTCGTGCGGACCGACACCGACGCGCTGCCCATCGTCGAGAACACCGGCGCGGTGTTCGCAAGCACTGTAACGACTCGCGACGAGAACGACAACGAGGTTGGCGTGATGCACGCCTGCGGTCACGATGTGCACATGACCAGTTTCCTGGGGACGGCAAAGCTGCTGACCCAGATGAGGGATCAGTGGAGCGGGACACTCGTGCTGATCGCTCAGCCCGCCGAGGAGCGTGGGGCCGGCGCCGAGGCGATGCTTGCCGGCGGGCTGTTCGACCGCTTCCCGAAGCCCGATTACGGGTTGGCACTCCACGTCCACGCAAACGTCGAGGCGGGCAAGATCGATTTTGCCAGCGGATACCACATGGCTAGCGTGGATTCTGTGGACATCACCGTCAGGGGGAGGGGTGGCCATGGCGCCTATCCGCATACGACGATCGACCCCATCGTCATCGCGGCGCGAATCGTTACCGGTCTGCAGACAATCGTCAGCCGTGAGGTGTCACCGCTCGATTCCGCCGTGGTTACCGTGGGGTCGATTCACGGTGGAAGCAAGCACAACATCATTCCCGACGACGTTCACATGCAGCTGACTGTGCGGTCCTACAAGCCCGAGGTTCGCCGCAGGGTGCTCGATGGGATTCGGCGCGTCGCAAGAGGCGTGGCCGTTTCGGCCGGCGTGCCTGCCGAGCTGGAACCCATCGTGGATGTCGCGGAGGAAGAGTTCACGCCGGCAAGCTACAACGACCCGGATCTGGTCGATCGTGTCGTCGGTGTGTTCCGGAATACGTTCGGCGATGACCGGGTTGTCGAGGTCGAGCCAGTCATGGGAGGGGAGGACTTCTCCAGGTACGGCCTCCAGGAACACAGTGTCCCGATCTTCATGTTCCGCGTTGGAGTGGTGGATCCCGAAACGTTTCGGGCTTACGCCGAAGCGGGCCGGACGTTGCCGTCGCTACATTCGAGCGAGTTTCTCCCCGTAGCCGAAGAGGCGATTCGAACGGGAGTGACCGCGATGACTTCAGCTCTGTTGGAGCTGTTGAAGAATTAGGAGTGCGAGCGCACGTGCGAACGTCCCAAAATCGTTGACAGCAGTTGACAGCAAATGTAGGCGCGTTTACGTTTGCTCCTGATTCATATCCTGAATTCAAGGAGCAGGGGCGCCTGCTAGCGGCCCGAACAGGGACCGCCTTTGCGATCTGAGGAGAAAGATAATGGAAAGGTTTCTCAAGATGTCGGTTTCCGCTCTGTTGGTAGTCCTGGTTAGCGTCGGCTGTGCGCAGCCGGTCGAGGAGGCGGCAGAAACCGAGCAGGAGCTGATAGCGCGTGCCCGGGGAATCCACGAGCGCGTCCTGACCATCGACACCCACGACGACATCCCGTTCAACTTTGCCACCGAGGAAGTCGACCCCGGTGTTCGTGGCAATCGGAGGGTCGACATCCCGAAGATGATCGAAGGCGGTCTCGACGTCGGCTTCTTCATCGTCTACGTCGGACAGGGTGACCGCACTTCCGAGGGGAATGCGCTCGCAAAAGAGCAGGCCATGACCAAGTTCGACGCGATTCATCGGATGGCCGAGGAAATGCACCCCGACAAGATCGAGATCGCCTACACGGCCGATGACGTGGAACGGATCGCGGCTTCGGGGAAGCGCGTCGCCGCCATCGGCATCGAGAACGGCTGGGTGATCGGCAACGACCTTTCGCTGATCGAGACCTACCACGAACTGGGGGCCCGGTACATCACCCTTGCGCACAACGGGCACAACGACATCGCTGATTCTGCCAACCCGAGTGAGCGGCTGGGTGATGAGGGCCCAGAGCACGGTGGCGTCAGTGAGTTCGGCGAACAAGTGATCGCCGAGATGAACCGGGTCGGCATTATGGTCGACATATCCCACGTGTCCAAGGCATCCATGCTCGATGCCGTGCGGCTGTCACGGTCGCCTGTGATCGCATCCCATTCGAGCACCACGGCGATCGCAGACGTTTCCCGGAACATGGACGATGAGCAACTGCTCGCCCTCAAGGAAAACGGCGGCGTCATGCAGACGGTTGCCCTGGGTAGTTTCGTTAAGGTCACCACAGAACGGAATGGGGCCGTGGCCACACTGAGGGACGAACTCGGGCTGGGGGGGCGAGGTGGTCGTGGCGGGCGTGGTGGCCGTGGTGGGGCCGCGGAATTGTCCCCGGAGGAACAGGAGGACCTGGAGGCACGGCAGGCCCAGTTCGACGAACGGATGGTCGCGGTCGACGAGCAATATCCCGTGGCCAACCTGTCGGATTTCATCGACCACATCGACCACGCCGTCAACCTGATCGGGGTCGACCACGTTGGCATCAGCTCCGACTTTGACGGCGGTGGAGGTATCGTGGGCTGGAACGATGCCAGCGAGACGTTCAACGTGACGCTGGAGTTGGTCCGACGCGGCTACACTGAGGAAGAGATCGCCAAGATATGGGGTGGCAACCTGCTCCGCGTCTGGCGCGAGAACGAGAGGGTCGCGGCCGAGCTTCAAAGCCCGGAGCAGTAAGCCAGAACCAGGAGGGGGAGCGGCGGGTATTCGCGGTGCCTGCACCGCGAGCGGTTCGCATTTTCGGTTTCAACGCTAACCCGCATTTCTCACCAGTGGTCTGCTGCAGCGCCGGATACATCCGCCACTACTGCGTTGCGCTTGGTCAGGCTCCTCGACGTACTGCCAAGTACGCCTTCGGCCCCCTCCCGGCGCGCGCCTTGTCGTGGCGGTGTCTCCGACGCTTCGCGACGACAACCGGTGAGAAAAGCGGGCTATGGTCACGAAGAGCCACGAAGGTTTTCTGACACTAGTGTCCGGTTAGAAGTCGAATAGAACCAGCTGGTTAGGATCTTGGAGTTCATTGAATTGGGAATCAGGCGCGTGAAAGGCCTGCAAAATGGGCTGTTTCTCAAGAATCGTAATGCTGAGAATCTGTAGGATTTGGTAAAGACTCCTATCGATGCCGAGGCGCTTCCGGATGATGGCGACGTGAACATAAACCGAAATGGCGATCCAGATCTGGGTCTTCACCGCATTCTCGCTGGTGCCGTAGAAGGACTTGATTCGAAGGTGTTGTTTGATCCATTTAAAGAAAAGTTCCACCTGCCATCGCGACTTGTAGATCTGAGTGATGGTGAGTGCAGGCAACGCGAAGTTGTTGGTCAGGAACTTCAACCGCTTGTTCGTCCCGGCATCGAAGTAGCTGATACGCCGCAACGGATCGGGATAGGTTTTGGCGGATTTGTTCGTTGTGAGGATGACCGTCTGGTCGGATCGCAATCCCGTGGTCGTGTCCACCCGACGGGAGTACCGCCGCCGCAGGACGACGTTCTTCTTAGCACGCACCACAAAGAAAGCGGAACAGAGGGAGAAGAGAAAGAGCCGTTCAAAATCGATATAGGCGCGGTCCATGACGTAGAAGGCACCCGCTTCGGGTGCGATCTCATCGAGAACGTTGACGTCATGGACTTTCCCGTCTGTGACGTGGATAAACGCGGGAATGTTGCCGTGAAGATCCAGCAGTGTATGCATCTTGACCGCGGCTTTGTGCCGGCGAAACCGGGCCCATGGGAATAGTGAAAGACACAGGTCAATGGTGGTCGAGTCCAGGGCATATAGACCTTGATCCAACTCGACGCCGATGGGGTCTTCGGCATATAACGGCCGCGCCATGCCGATCAGGACCTGTGCGAAATCCGCATAGATCCGCCAGTCGCGCCGCTCGTTGGCGTCGGCCAGTGTCGTCCGCGCCACCTTGCTTCGGAATCCCATGTGGTAACGCTTTCTGCCGAGGGCGCGTAAGCAGGCTTCGATGTCGCGGAGGCTTTCACGATAGATCAATTGGGCGAATGCCATCGCCAGGAACTGATCCCAGCAGGAAAACCCTTTCTGCTGGTAATCGCCCCGATAGCGGGCGACACACTTCTGAAACTCGTATCGGGGCGCGTAATCCATGACTTGTGAGAAGACGGTTTGGCCTGAGTTCATGCGCCATTGGTATCACCCCTCTCACCGTAATATTGCTAAAAGTGTGATCGGCAGGTTCAAATCGAAAAATCGCAGAATGCCATTCAACTCACTGTTCATCTATAAGTTGCCGGCGGCTGTCGCACCGTGTTCCGGACACTAGTGGAGCAAGATCTTTCCGCCCTTCCGGTGCCAGGATTTAGATTGACTCCCGGTGTTGCCTTCGCAAACCAAAGAAATAGAGCGCCTGATCGGTTCGACGTCGGCTGATTGGCAGGAATCGATGGCCGCAGGCGGGCCTATACTGAACCCGAAGCATGCAGCGCCGACGAGCTTTGCCCGACGAGATTGAAGAACACCGCGACTCCCGCTGGAGACGGTCGGAGCCGGTTCGCGTCGAGACCGTCGAGCAGGCCGAACGGTTTATCGAACACGTCGGGTTCGCCGCGTTCCTGTCGGACTCTACTCGGCCCGGCCCTTCCCTGTACCTCGCCGTCTGCGGCCGGCGCGACGCAGTCAAGCCCCGTAACGTCCAGACCGACCCCGAGACTGCGAGGACCTGGCAGTTGAAGGACGAGATCATGCGGCGGGGCCGTGTCTACTACGGGAAGCTGTCGCGGGGCAAGGCGATGTTCCTCGCACGCAGGATGATTCCGCATTTCAAGGTACTCTGGGGGATTCCAAAGCGGCAGGAAGCCGCCCGCCTGAGTCCCGCGGCCCGAGCTGTTCTGGCAGTCCTCCGGCGGGAATGGGAGATGGCGACAGCCGATTTGAGGTCCGAATCCGGCATCACCGACCGCCAGGCGTGCACACAGGCTCTGGACGAGCTGCAGGCCGCGATGCTCGTCGTTCCCAGCGCCGCCATCTATGAACCCAGGTTCATGTATCTGTGGGAACTCGCCAAGGAGCGTTTTCCGAAAGAACTCTCCGTGAGAACGAATCAGCAGACGGCGGTTTGCGAAGTGGCGCGGTGTTTTCTCGACGGTGCGGGGATGACCGTACCCGGAGAACTGGCGCGGGTCACCGGCCTGACACGGTTGGAGGCGGGAATCGGCAACAAGCTGCTGGTCCAGGAAGGCTATGCCACCCCCATCGCACGGGGAACATACCGACTAGCGAGCCTCTGATTGCCCGACCGGGCATGCCGCGCCACCGAGCGGACGCTCCCGCAGCATTTGTCGACCGGCTACTCCTCGGCTGGGTACTGTCAACTTAAGCTTTTCGGCGACGTTTTCGCAGCCCTCTACCACCTCTAAGTCATTGATTCCTAGTCTCGGCTTCAGCAGATTTCGCCCACAAACCGGACGAATTCTGCCCAAGTTGACAGTACCGAAAGGAATGCGCGCCGAGATGGCACGGCTGATGCTGGCGCGGAAGGTCGCCGCGAGCGCATTGAGAATCTGGAAAAGGGGGGAGACGTTCGATCCAAAGAAACTGAACTGGACGACATAGCCGTTCCGAGCGATTGGCTGGCATGATGACCATTCGATGATGGGTTTGTGGGTGCGGTCGGAACCACAAGGTCGAGGGTAAGGATCCGTTGGCCGGATGACCCATGGTTGAACCCAAGGTCCAATCAAAACTCTATCCGCCCTCGCACGGCCTGGAATAGCAATAACCCTTGAGGCTCAGCTAGAACTGTGGCCGGCAATTATCGCCCCGGTGCGCTTTTCAGTTTCTGTAGACCAACCATGTTGTGAACGAAGAATCGAATGTTCGGAAGCGCTGGACCATGATCTCGTCTCGAACGGAGAGGGGGCTAGGAATTTCTGTTGACGTTGGACACCCGTGTTGGCTGCAAGGCGGGGCCAAGTACAATAGAAGGATTAACCATGAGCCATTCCGTACGCCGCCACCTGCGCGTTGATGTCGACGCCTACGATCAGAGCATCCGCAGATTCATCCCGGCCTACGAGGAAATGCTTGAACAAGCCGCAAGTGCCGTTGCGGAGGCTCGGCCGGAATGGGTGCTCGATCTGGGCGCCGGCACGGGCGCGTTGACAGAGGCGTTGTTGCAGCGATACCCGCATTGCAGTGTCGAACTGATAGACAGCGATGGGACGATGCTCAAACAGGCAAGGAAACGGCTCGCGCCATTCGCTTCGCGCCTGAGGTACACCGAGCGATCGTTCCATGGGCCACTGCCCCCTTGCGACGCGGTGATCGCTTCGCTCGCCCTCCACCATGTTCCGACCCTGGCCGCGAAACAGGATGTTTTTCGCTCAATCCACGCCGCCTTGCGTCCGGGCGGCGTGTTTGTGAATGCCGATGCGACGATGTCGGAGGACCCAGGCGCCCGCCAAGCCGAATACCAGACCTGGGCGGCTCACCTGATGGCCAGCGGGATCTCCGAAGAACGCGCCTGGGGTCACTTCAAGGAATGGGCGGACGAGGACACCTACTTTCCGCTCGAAGAAGAACTCGCCAGGCTGACCGCCGTCGGCTACGAGGCGGCCTGCTTGTGGCACACGGTTCCAATCAAGGTGGTGCGAGCTGTGAAACCCGAGGTTCAGCCAGACTCGCGGCAAGGTAATCTGGATTAGAACGACGAGTGTTGGCGATCACCAGACAGTAACGAACTTGGACCTTCGCCACATACTTCATCTTGTGCTCATTGCTGGATGTCTACGAATTCACACTGGCCGCTCCAAGCTCGAGACATGGAGGCTAGACTACAATGAACACCGTCCTCACGGGTCAATCGGCGATATCACTTCGATGGATTCTGCTCGGCGATGGACGGATCAACCAGCTGTCGAAGCCCCGAATTACTAGTTTTCGATGGTCCAGTTTCGAGGGTAGGGGCAGCGCCCCAAATTCGTGACTCTGGACTTGGACCTGATCTCGGGGAAAGGTCAATAGTAACCATGGCAAAACGATTTGAACCTCACCGACGACTTCTCACAACTCTCGTTGGATCCAATCTCTACGGCGCATCTGATGCTTGTGTTCGAGAATTATTGCAGAATGCATGGGACGCTATACAGCTCAGGATACTGCAATACGATGGGCAAGGAGGTGAGATCACCGTTCGGTACAGTGAGTCTGCGGGTTGGTTTGAAGTTGTCGATGACGGCATTGGAATGGACCAGAAGACGATTGAGGACAGCTTCTTCGAAGTGGGCCAGGACAAGTTAGAAGTTCTCGAAATCACTGAAGCTAAATCGCAAATCGGACGTTTCGGAATAGGCGTATTGAGCGTTTTTCTGTTGGCCGACCGTTTTGAGGTTTTTACGAAATCCATTTCTTCCGTCGAATCTGGTCTTAGATTTAGCGTCACTGATATAGACAGTCTGGTCGAGTTCGTAAACTACGATCAAAGTAGTCCTGACACTCGAATACGGGTATATCCGCGAACAACCGACGATTTCGCCATAGGCTCCCTTCCGGACGTTGTCAGGTCCTACGTTCGCCATGTTCCAGGCGTCACTCTTCATTCAGTTGATGACAACACACATCACACGATTACTGACAGTTGGGCGACAGACAATCTCCTCAACGTTCGAGAGGTTGAAGGGATTCCGGGCGTACGTTCTGGACGGATAGGGTTTCTTCGTGCGCTCAAGGAAAAGTCGGGCACACTAGAAAACCAACTTACGATTTGCAACGTAGGATTCTTAGTTGAAGAACTCGTCGGGGATCTCGTTTCTCAGAATACCCTCGGCATCAGTGGCGAAATTGACCTTGATGCGTCCTCCCTCAATATTGGTATGTCTCGCGAACTTTTTCAAAGAGATCACCGCTGGTTCGAATTGGGTGAGAAACTTCAAACGTTCTCGATCGAAGCCGCCATCCGTGAACTCGAAACGGGAGAACTTAGACCAGGTCACGCGTTAGATTCTGAATCAGTAAAACGGAATATCTTACTCTGGTATCACTTCTTACCACCGGAGCCCCCCTTCTCGGAACTGTACCAAAGGCTCGACCGGCGCGTATACGAAACAGTGCCCTTTGAACAGGCGGAAATGTCGCCAATAAGTTTGGCGAATGTGGTCACAGGCAACCCACAGTACGGGAAACTCTATTATTGGGAAAAAGGCCTTAACACGCGGCGTCAAGAACGAATCGATGACGACGGTTTGCCCATCCGCTTCACTCAAGAAATACGGAATAGCGTCCGCACCAGTGCTCTGCGGGCTAAGGGGTTCAATGTCGTCGAATTGAATGTGCACCAGGTAAATGTCAAGACGCAAAACACGGTGCAGACAATTCAAATACAGGAACAACCGTTGGTTCAAAAGAGCTTGCAGAAGCGCGGGATAGAGCTGACCAATATTGTAAATGCGCCCGAGTCCGACATGGATATGAGCGGAATCGAGACGCTTCCCATACTTCGTAGCGCCCTGACGATGGCAGGTGGTTTGACGTTTGCGGAAGTGCCGGATTCGAAAAGACGGGTAATTAGCGACCAGACGGGCATGAGGTATATCAATCTGCGCAATCCTGCGGTTCAGGTCTTATTGAGATTGATCCCAGACGCAATATCCAATCCCTTAAAGCACAGGCTCCTGGAGGCTTACCTTCGGCTTGAGGACTTTAAGCTTCGGGAAGCGAGAGAGGAGGTCGTTCCAATCGGTGTGTAAAAAGAGAAGGCGGTGTACGCTTTCGGTGAATTCGAAACCGTAGGCAATCCCGGCAGCAACCGGGAGAAAGGTACACCACCCATGAAGAAGAAGAACATACCGGCATCAGTGGCGTCAACGAACGCGTATGAGGCTCTGGAGGACTGGGCGCGGTCCCGGGTCCAAGTCTGGCTACAGGAGTTGCTCGAGGACGAAGTCACTCAATTTCTAGGTCGGGAAAAGTCGGAGCGGAGCCCGAATCGACGAGGATACCGGAACGGCCACGGGAAGCCGCGACGCTTCGCAATGATGAACGGTACGATGGAGGTTCGACGACCTCGGGTTCGAAACACCGCCGAGCGGTTCGAGAGTCAGATCCTGCCGTATTTTCGACGGAAATCGAAACAGCTGGGCGAGCTACTTCCCGATCTCTACCTCCACGGTCTGGCCACAGGGGACTTCGAGCAGGCAATGCGCGGACTGCTTGGCGCTGGCGCTCCGTTGTCGCGAGCATCGATCCAACGACTGGAATCGACCTGGCAGTTGGAGTATGACGAGTGGGCCCAGCAGGACCTGTCCGGTCTCGAGGTCGTGTACCAGTGGGCAGACGGCTTGTACGTGAAAGCGGGGATCGCAAAAGAGCGAGCGGCATTGCTGGTGATCATCGGGGCCTTGTCAGACGGGCGCAAAGTGGTGTTGGCCTGTGAGAGCGGGCAGCGGGAAAGCAAGGAGTCCTGGAGCCGTATTCTGCGCAATCTCCAGAGACGGGGCCTGAAGCTGGGACGGCTGACTGTCGCGGACGGTCACCTGGGCATCTGGTCCGCGCTGGCCGAGCAACATCCCCAGGGGCAGGAACAACGCTGCTGGAACCACAAGTCGATCAACGTGGTCGATCATCTGCCGAAGACCGAGCAGCCCGCGGCCAGACCGCTTCTTCATGGGATGGCCTTCGCGAACTCCCGCGCGGCCTGCGAACGAAAGCGGGATCAGTTCGTCCGCCGATATGAGAAGAACTATCCCAAAGCGGCTGAGACGCTGTTGCGGGACTGGGACCGGATGATCACTTTCTATGAGTTCCCGAAACAACACTGGGTGCATCTGAGAACGACCAACATCGTCGAGTCGCCCTTTGACATGGTTCGCCTCCGCACCAACGCCGCTCGCCGATTCAAGCGTGTCGAGAATGCAACGGCAATGAGCTGGAAGCTACTACGTGTCGCTGAGAAGGCTTGGCGACACTTAAAAGGATCCGAACTCTTACAAGAGGTCTATGATGGTCAGCAATTCGCTGACGGCATCAGAGTCGTGATGAAATCGAAGGCCGCCGCCTGATGACTTTTACACACCTTTTGTAATGACCTCTCAATGCTTGCAGCCTCCCTTCAATACGGCGACGCACCATGATTTCGAGTGGCCACCGAATCCTTCGTCGTTCCTTGCGCCAGATAGTTCGTCCAGTCGTCCATCAATCTCCGCCGACGCTCGAACAGCTCCGACCGCGCGTAGGCCGCCTCGACCGGACTTTGGACCATGTGCGCCAGCGCCGCCTCGACTGATGGTGCAACGCGGATTCGCGCTCTAAAGATATATCCGCGCCACAACCAGGCCAACGCGATCGTCGTTGTCGATCATGTATTGGAAACGTTCCCGTTTCGTGTGCAGAGCATCCGAACCGACCGCGGGTACGAGTTCCGGGCCAAGTTTCACTGGCATGTCGAAGACAAGGGCATTCGCCACGTCTACATCAAGCCGCGCTCTCCACAACTCAACGGCAAGGTCGAACGCTCCCACCGGACCGAACAGGAAGAATTCTATCCGTTACTCGACTACGTCGACGATGTCGATCTGAACAAGAAATTGGCCAAATGGGAGCGCTTCTACAACCTCACTCGATCCCATGGCGCCTTCGGTGGCCGAACCCCTTATGAGGCACTCCGAGAACGTTTACAATAGCAACATCATTATGTCCGACCAGCTCCTGCATATCAGAGAGAGGAGGCCAGATCAGATGGTGCAAGGCGTGGGATGAATGTGCAGCGCGCGACCACGCTGAGGCCGTTCTGAGTGCGGGGCGGTCGTCAGGGTCCGGCGTCAGCGGTGGGTTCGATGTTGCCGAACATATGGCCGCCGATTTCACCATGCTGCCAGGTGCCAGCGTAGCGGTCTTCGTAGAAGAACACCCGGGCACTGAACGTGCCGAGCGTCGGGATCGTCGTATCCGTGAGCATTACCATGGGGGTGTCGTCTGTCCACAGCATGGTTACTGCGACCGGCAGCGTCACGTCTCTCTCCCCGTAGCGAAGACGAGTGTTGAACCGCCAGCGGTCACCGCCGACCTTCTCAACACTGGCGATATCGTACCGGTCCGGACGGGCCGACTCGTCTTCCCGGCCTGCAATGGTAAAGCGGCCGACCAGGGAGACATCGCGCATTCGCTCGGCGAACTGGCGCTCCAGTTCGGGCAGTGACTCCAAGTCCATTGTCGATCCGATGCCCAGGCTCGCCACCAGCCAGCCGATCACGAACGTGAGCAGAAGGGCCACAACGACGGCACCGATTCCAAACAAGCGTTTTATATGTCCCATTGTCAGAAATCCAATCGGGGCGCCCGGCTTCCAACCGGAGATCGCTGCTTCCAGAGTCTATATCAGTTGTGGACATCAAGTTCCTCATGTCTGCCTCCAATCCACAACGAAGAACGGCGTTGTTGCATGAATCGAATTCGGCCCCATATGCCCTCACCGCGCTCTCCCTCAGTTTCGGATCGCCTCCGATTTCGGTGCTCCGAGCTCGATCATGCGATTGTGGATTGTGCAGGCGAGTCGGGCCTCGATTCGTTGATTGCCAGCGTCGTGTGAGCGTAGTCGGCTTCCGAGGATTTGCTTGTATCGGAAGAACGTGTTTTCGGCCCGCGCCTGTCGATGATACCGTGCCTCCTTCTTCCACTGCCTGCGATCGACCTTCTTGATGCGATTGACCGTTCTGTTCCGGGCATTTGCCGCTCGTGTTCTGGATCGCGACGGAACGGCGTTCTTGAGTGGAGGGACGACGACCCTTGCGCCGCGCTCTGCGAATATTTCGTAGATGGAATTCTGGTCGTACGCTCCGTCGCCGGTGAAGCACACGATCTTCTTGTCGTCTGGGATCTGATCGAGAAGGTCCGGGGCGACGCCTGCATCATCGGTCGTGCTGTCGGTCAGTTTCTGGGCCACAATCACACCGTCCTCATCGACACCGACCTGAAGCTTCCGCCACTCCCGCGTTCCTCGCTCGCTGTGTTTGGCAGTTGTCCACGGGCCTTCGCCGACCATCTGTAGTCCAGTGCTGTCGACCACAAGATGGATCGAGGTCCTTCTCCCTTTGCACGAGAGGCGGATGTCAAGTTGCTTCGCCCGGCGCGATAGGGTGCTGTGGTCGGGAGGTCTGAGGTCGAGATCCATCAATCGTAGCAGTGAGCCGACGAAGCCTTCGGTTTGGCGGAGTGGGAGATGAAACAAGAGCCCGAGCGTCAGCGCGGTCTCGATCGCGAGATCAGAATAACGTCGTTGCGCGCCTCGGCTGCGAAGAGCACCATCGCCTGTCAAAGCGAAACCGCCCGTGTGCACGGTGGCCGGCAAGCGGCAGATGCCGCGCGGCGCCGCTCCCCCCGAGATCTGGGCCTCCCCATCGACGAACACGGACGCGTGCACTATTCCAATGCGCAGCTGGATAATGCGGCACTGAAGGAGCTGCTCTCAAAAAACTGGTAAGGCCCGCTGCACGCCGCCGAGCCGTGGGCCAACTGGTCGGGATCGGGATGTTGAGTCAGCGGCGGGCCTGCCTGGTGGTGGGAATCCACCGATCGCTGGCCCGCCATCAGTCTCAACGAGGAGACGACAGTGAACTCCGGGAACGTCTGAAGGAGCAGGCAACCGAATATCCGCGATACGGATACGAGCTGCTGCACGGGATGTTGAAAGCCGAGGGTCTGGTTGTGAACGAGAAGAAGACGTATCGAATCTACCGCGAAGAGAAACTCCAGGTCCGGCGGAAACGACGGAAACGCCTTTTGACGCGGAATCGAGTGCCGATGCCGATCTCGGAAGGGCCGAACCAGCGTTGGTCGATGGACTGCGTCTCGGATCAACTGGTCACGGGCCGCCGGTTCCGAGTGCTGAACGTTGTGGACGACTACAGCCGGGAGTACATCGGCCAGATCGTGGACACCACGATCACCGGCTAACGTGTCAGCCGACTCCTGGATCAAATCGTGTTGGAACGTTCTGTCCCCGAAGCCATCGTCACCGACAACGGGCCCGAGTTCACCAGCAAGGCGATGCATCTCTGGTCTCAACGAGTTGGTGCGACCCTGCGCTTCATTCAGCCGGGCAAGCCGATCCAGAACGCGCTGGTAGAAAGCTTCAACGGCAAGTTTCGGGACGCCTGTCTGAACGAGCACTGGTTCATCGATATCGCCGACGCTCGCCGCACGATCGAAGGATGGCGCATCCACTACAACACCGTCCGTCCGCACAGTTCGCTGGGATTTCTGACCCCGGAGCAATTTCGGCGTGCGGCCGACGGGGGCTGTGGCCAAGCCGGTCCCTCCGGGATTTTGGAAAACTCTTCGAGTTTCTCTCTTTCCCCACAGCCTCAACCGAGGGAAATTTCACCAAATTCCTCACTCTGGAGTCGGACCTAAGTTCGTGGGAAGGCCAACGGGACGGGGATGTACGTTAGTCGAACCGTGGCCACTCATGACGCTGGTGATCCATCAGTGCCGCAGCGAGTAATCGCGTCGCCGTGTCAGGGTGAAAGCTGAATATTCCCGGCTTGTAAGCGTGGCTGCCCGGTGCGTAGCCGGCGAACGGCGGCCGCCGGTTCGGTGTTGCAGGGTGACCGACGTGCAGCCATTGGGCCTTCGGCTGCGTGAGTTTTGCCGGGTGCTCCTTCCGCCATGCCCACGCCACCGCAAGTTGCTCACCGAGCGCCTCGACCAGCGCGCACACGCTCCGCATCGAGCCTTCCAGCGTTTGTCGCACGTTTTCCGTCAACACCGGTGGCAGGTCAAGTTCACGGTGCACGTCCATATCGGACCGATCGGGCTCTAACGGCAGATGGGTGACGACGCGGGCGCGCAGGATCGGTCTCCCACTCGCGTCCCACAGCTCGGACTCACGCGGCACGAACTGGCCCATTTCGATGCGGCGGCCTCGGTGGACGAGCATGTTACGGAAATTGAGAACCCAGTCGAGCCAACCAGCGGGTCCAACACGTCCGATGGTCTCTGTCAACTGAATGGCGAACTGCTCTTTCAGCGTCTCTCCCTCAGTAGTCGCCGCCCGTCTGCGTCCGAAGTACCGCTGGACGCCGATAAAATCAGCCTTGAGAATACTCAACGGCAGCGCCATCACGCCGATGATCGTGCCGGCGGCGCAATCGAGAGCTCCGGAGAGTGCTCTTGCGGCACCGACTTGGTGGAGGCGGACCATATCAGGGCCGAGAGATTCTAGTGGGGTCAGCCTCGGCCTTGCGCACATTTGTAGCTGCCCATCTACGCTCTGAATCACATCAGCCTGAAAGGTGTCTTCGCGATCCACAGCGTCGAGAAATTCGAGCCAGTGCAGACCGGCTTCGATCAAGTTGCTCGACACGCTGGTCGTGCAGGCATACAACTGATCGGAGATCAGAATACGGCGTGATGTTCCCGGATGGGGTGCCCACCAACCGATGCCGTAAGGCTGCTCGGTCGTGAAGTCGTCGAAGATACGTTGCTCGAGCGCTTCCCAATTTGGGGTCTGGACGCCGATCGCGTGGGTTGGTCCCGTTGTGCTTTTATCGGGGCCGTCTGGATAGGGCTGTGACAGTCGAGCAATGTCAGCTGGTCTCATAGGTAATGTCCTCGTGACTCTCGGCCAAGAAACACGATATCCAGCTTTCCGGTTTTCGGCCAGGCTGTCGCGCTCGACATCGCCGCCGCCCTCACCACCGCCCGCACCGCGCGGACGTCCCCCGGGTCCGCTGTTGCCGCGGCGCCGTCGCTAGGTGAGCTCCTGAGCGTCTCCAATTCCAACGCTACTCACCGCTCCGGCCAAGCCGACGCATCCTACCACCGGCGTGGAAAACGCGCGTGTACTGTCAACTTAAGCTTGCCGGCGAGGTTTTCGCAGCCCTCTACCACCTCTAAGTCATTGATTCCTAGTCTCGGTTTCAGCAGATTCCGCCCACAAACTGGAGAAATTCTGCTTAAGTTGACAGTACCATCGAGAAAGCCAAGGGCATGTCCATAAGCGTCGGCACACCGGAGATTGTTGCCGACCTATGAATGGCAACATGGCAATTCTACGTCAAAGAACGGGTGCCTCTACGGCATTGTCAACGTGAACCACTGCGGGCACTGTTATCCACGCGAAATCATCGGCCACGCAGTCTGGCTCTACTACAGATTCGGTATCAGCCTCCGAGACGTAGAGGGTCCACTCGCCGAACCAGGAATCACCGTGTCCTACGAAACCATCCGACAATGGTGTCGGAAGTTTGGTCCGGAGTACGCACGTCAACTAAAACGAGGGCAGAGCCACCTCGGGAATACGTGGTTCATGGATGAAGGTGCGCCACGAAAGCGCGAAGGGGGAGCTATGAGTTAGTAGGCACTCCTTGAGTAGCTGTGCTGCACGGGAGATGAGGGTATGGCCCCTCGACGCCGACTTGCAGGAGCGGGCGTCAAACCACCTCAAGCTGCTGTCGTAAAGAGCGATGGTGGTGAGCGTTGAGGAAAAGGTCGGACACGATCCGATCAGGTGAGGTTCAAGGAGACGAGCGCAAGCGAACCGCTGACGACGTGTCGAAAAGAACATAGATGGCGTCAAAACCGGGCGTGCTTCGTTAGCCCGGGAGCAGTCTGGGAGACACCCTGCTTACTGCCCAGATGGCGTCCGGCATAAAGGCGGCGTGACCTTGGATCAGGGTCTCGTGCGGAACGTGGGAACCTGAACTCCGATGCTAACGGAGAAGCCACAAGTAGAATCACCACGAAGGCGAGAGTACGGATGCGGAGTTCAGGGGCGGATCATCCTGTATTAGTGATGAACCTCTTGTAATGAGAGGGGAGCGAAGGGGATGAGCCAGCTCGCCTTTTCGAACTGGCCAACCGCGCAAGCGGGAGGAGCCGGATTCTGCGGGCGTCGGCCCATCACCGCGAGGTGGTCGGCGAATGGCTGGCAAGAGCCGTGTGAGCTGAGAGGTTCACGCACGGTTCTGTGAGCGCCTCGGGGTGAGATTCCCCGGGGCGACTCGACTCTTCGTCACGATTAACGGTCAACGACAATATTTGTGGCGCGCCGTGGATCAAGACGGCGACGTGATAGATATTCTTGCTCAGTCGCGGCGCAACCGTCGGGAGGCGGAGCGCTTCTTTCGTAAGATATTGCAACATCAGAAACGACCACCCTGGCAACTGATCACCGACAAGCTGCGGAGTTATAGGGCAGCGCATCGAGAAGTCTTTCCTGCTGTCGTGCATCGCACTGTTCGATACGAGAACAACAAGGTTGAAGCCTCGCATCAGCCAACGCGTCAACAAGAACGTCGCACGTATTGCCTCATTTAAAAATGTTACCGAAAACCAGTCGGTTGCCTCACCGAAAATGTTACCGAACGACCGGTCAAACGGGAGAGTTCTTCCCGCCGTCGAGGCTGTGGGAAAGTGGGAAACTCGAAGAGTTTTCCACTTTACCACAGCCTCCGTAGCCCGCAGATGCTGAAGCCGGGCGGACCCGATCCAGTTCGAGCCACTCGCCATCGAAAGTCTCCAGAATCTGACGCCGCCATTCGCGCACCCGCCGCTGCAGGGCCCGTAACTGACCGTTGGGGTAACGTCCCGGGCGCCGCTGCTGAAGCTCAAGCAACAGCGACTTCGATGTCCGCCCGGGATCGGATTCAAGCCATGACCGCATCTCCGCCCAGACGCCGTCGAACGGGTCCGGGCGAGTACGCCAGGTGTGGGGCACGCGTTGTTTCCGTGTTTTGCGATACCGGCGCGTGATTCGTTGCTCGAAGCCGGGATCGGGGAGTTCCACCTCAATCGGGGCTCGGTCTGCATCTGCGCCGCAATTCGGGGACATAAGGGCGGCGGGCACGATGTCGTCCGTTAGCGTGGGAGAGGCCAGTTCCTTCGCATGTCTCCAGAATGCATCTTGGAGTTTCTCCAGCTGTCGTCGGAGATCGACCGGATCCGAACGTTCATAAATCGCAGCAAGGCGATCGCGAGCCTCCGGGCCGAGCGCATCCGAATTCGAGAGCCGTTGATAGGGCGTTTGCGCGATATCGTAGCGTTTCGTCACCTGCGATCCATCGCGAGTCTTCGTCGTGAGCTTCATGGACGGCTGGAAGAAGTTTACGGTGAAACAGAGACCCGCGCGGTGGCGGTCGGTGCGCCGAAAGTGATGCGCGCTGTGACCTCATGGGCGGCCACGCGGTGCTTTTTCGGTCTCCTGCGGCGAAACAGTTCCCGGATGTTCTTGGCTTCATTCAGGAGCCGCAACGCGGTTACTAGGCAATCCTTGGCGAGAGAAATGGCATCCCAAGTTTGGGCAAGCACGTCCCAACAAGGTTTCACGGCGACAGCTAGGAGCCTGCGCCGTAGGAAGTGAATGAGATAATTGTGTCGCAGTTAGGAGGAGATTGCGATGCCGACGACGTTTCGCCCGTACCAGCCGGATCAGGGGTTGCTGCTGGCGCCGGATATGCGGGATTGGTTGGCGGAGGGGCACTTGGCGCACCATGTGAGCGATCTGGTGGACGGATTGGACTTGACGGCGTTTTACGCGCCTTACGAGGGGGACGGTCGTCGCAAGTCGCCGTATGAGCCGCGGATGATGGTGAAGGTGATGATCTACGGGTACGCGACGGGGGTGTTTTCCTCCCGAGGGCTGGCGCGGAAGCTGGAGGAGGACGTGGCATTTCGGGTGTTGGCGGCGGGGAATTTTCCGAGCCATCGGACGATTTGCGAGTTTCGCCGCCGTCATTTGGCGGATTTCAAGGCGCTGTTTGTGGAGGTGGTGCGTCTGGCGCGCAAGACCGGCGTTGCGAACTTCGGCAAGTTGTCGATCGACGGGACGAAGGTTCGAGCCAACGCCAGCAAGCGCAAGGCGATGAGTTACGGTCGGATGCTGGAGGAGGAGCGGCGTCTGGAGGGCGAGATCGAAGCGTTGCTGTCGCGCGCGCGGGAGACCGACGCGGCGGAGGACGCGCGTTTCGGGGAGGCGCATCGCGGCGATGAGTTACCCGAGGAGTTACGCCGCCGGGAGGATCGGCTGGCGGCGATCCGGGCGGCCAGGGCGCGATTGGAGGCCAGGCAACGGGAGGCCGACGAGGCGCGGGGACGCGAGCCCGGTTCGAAGCGCAACCGGAAGGGCGGGCGGCCATACAAGCGGGAATACGGCGAGCCGGACGAGAAGGCGCAGGACAACTTCACGGATCCCGAAAGCCGGATCATGAAGACCTCATCGGAGGGTTTTCAGCAGTGCTACAACGCGCAGGTGGCGGTGGAGGGAGAGAAGCAGTTGATCGTCGCCACCGAGGTGTCGTCGAACGCCAGCGACCAGGGTCGACTGGTCCCGCTGGTGGACGAGGTGGAGGCCACCCATGGGGAACGGCCCGAGACGGTGCTGGCGGATGCGGGCTACTGCAACGAGGACGACCTTGAGGCGCTGGAGGCGCGCGGCGTGGACGGCTATGTGGCCTTGGGCCGGGAGGGCCGGCGCGCGGTCGCGGTGGACGCGGCCAGGCATCCGGCGAAGGCCCGCATGGCCGAGAAGCTGGCGACCTCGGCGGGACGGGTGCAGTACGCCCGACGCAAATGGCTGTCGGAGGCGCCCAACGGGTGGATCAAGGAGGTGCTCGGTTTCCGCCGATTCAGCCTGCGCGGCCTGAACAAGGTCCAGGGCGAGTGGAACTTGGTGTGTCTGGCATTGAACGTCAAGCGGATGCAGGGGCTTCAGGCAGCCTGATGACAGGGATACCGCCCGCAAATCAGGCCGAACGAGGGTCGATTCAAGCACCCGTGGCGCACCCATCGGCGCCTCGGCGTCCAAAACGCCCATTCCCCGGTCACCGATACCGATCGATCGCCATCTCGCGTAATTCGCCGAGCCGAAAATCGTCCTACGGCGCAGGCTCCTAGGGCGTTCATAGTTGATTTCCTCTGTTGCTGTGACCGGCGGGCGAAGTCTCCAGCTTCGCCCGCCAATCGTTCATTTTCAGACACCACTATATCTGGCAAGACCGCTTGAACACAACATCTTGTGGCGCTTTTCAACGCTCGGAGTCAAGTGCATAATCACGGGTCCTTGAATCGACCGGGTTCCATCGGAAGCACGCGACACGGCTTCTGAACGACATTCTGAGGGGCGAACGGCCCCGACGGCAACCGCGCGGCCGGGTCCGTCGATACGGCCCCGCAGTGCAGGCCGCCCTGATCGCGGCCTGGCGCACAGTCAATTATGTCTGTGGCAAACGGCTCGTTCCGTTTCTGCCGGAGTTGATCCCGACCATGGAGCGTTACGGGCATCTGTCATTGTCCGATAAAACGCGGGGGCGCCTGCTTGAACTGAGCGCCGCCACGGCGGATCGGATCTTCCGTCAATTCCGATTCGATCATCGACCGCACGGCAAGACCACCACCAAGTCCGGACAGTTACTCAAACACCGCGTTCCGATTCGCACATTCGCCGACTGGGCGGACACGCGGCCGGGATTCATGGAAGCGGACCTGGTGGCACACTGCGGCGGGAACTCGGAAGGCCCTTTCCTCCACACCCTGGTGTTGACCGACGTGGCGAACGGCTGAACCGAATGTCTGGCGTTGTTGCTACGGCGCACGGAAACGGATATCTTGCAGGCGCTCACTAGGGCACGGCAGATTCTTCCGTTTCAGCTTGTCGGCCTGGACACCGATAACGGCTCCGAGTTCATGAACTACGGACTCCTCGCCAACTGCGAGCGTGAAACGAGTCAATTCACCCGAGGCCGGGCGCGCCGGAAGAACGACCAGTGCTTCGTCGAACAAAAGAACGGCTCGATCGTCCGCCAATTGGTCGGCTACGACCGCTACGAAGGATCATTGGCCTACAGACAGCTTGCCGAACGCTATCGGGTCCTCCGGTTCTACCCCCGGTGTGGCTCTGACGTAACCACCCCAATATCTTGTGGTTAGCCCGTTTCATGTGTGACCACCATATATGGGATAGCCTGTCTTTAAATTGGGTCAAGTGCATAAGTACGGTCCTTTCCAGGTATTGAAGCGTGTCTCGGTAGCCTTCTTGCTCTTGGTCGTTGTCTCAACCGACTTAACGAAATTGGAATTTGTCTTGCACAGGCGCGTGAATGATGATTTGACACGACTTCGCGACTTCACGGCCTTCTTTCTGACTGATTCCTGAGAGAAGTAGGAGTCAAGCCCATTCTTAGTTGAAACTCTCCACGGCTCACGATGGGTCACGCAACCTTCTTCTTCGAACTCGTCGACGTGTTCGCCTCAATCTTCAGTTCTCGCTTGAGGGCTTCGCGGAGCTTCGGAAGATGACGGTAGCCGATCACCTTCCTCAGGCGCGGTTCGATATCGATGAGTGCAGTCGCCAACCAGCGCTGCCGCTGACTCGAGTTCTTCCAATGATCGACCTTCGCGCACCTTTCCTCGACAAGAGCATTGGCCGATTCCAGGCAATTCGTCGTCTTGAACGATCGGCCCAGAACCCCGTACACGCCGAGCCGATGCAACGTGAGGGTCTCCTCCAGGCCTTCCTCAAGGCTCGCAGCCCCCGATTGGTTTCGCTCTTCGAGCTCTCCATGGAGCTCTTCGAGCGCCGCCCGAGCTTCGTTGTACTCCGGGCGCTGGTACGCACGCTGAAGCCGCTTGCGCCACGCGGCTTGCTCGGTCTTCGATAGGTATCTCACGACGTTCTCGCGTTTGTGCCATTGGCAGCGTTGGACGAGGGCTCGATTGTGGAATGCCCTTTTGACTGCCGCCCGCAGACCTTTGCCGCCGTCGACAATCACCAGCACGCCTTCAGAGATGTCCAGGCCCCGCTCCATCAATGAACGGAGAAACGGAGTCAGTACCTGCTCGTTCTCCGTGTCCGTCTCCACGAAGCCTAAGAAGCGCTTTTCGCCCGAAAGCGTGATGCCTAGGGCCACCACCATCATGGCGTCGGCAAACGCCTTCCCGTCCAGGAAGATCGCCACGACGTCCTCGCCCGACAGATCCCGCTCCTGCATCTCCCGCAGTTTCGCGGCACTCGCCTTGACAAAACCTCGAGACACCGTCGAACTCGACAGTCCGATCGCTCCTGGAATCGCTTCCGCGGCCGACTCGTAGTTCCGGCAGGAGATCCCATAAAGCACACGTCTGAGAAGCAGCTCATTCACCGCGCCACCCGGACTGAGTTCATCGTAGGACCGGAGCGGAATCTCCCCGCCCGCCACGCTACGAACCCGGGGAACCCGAACCGGCACCCGCTGGCCGCCAAGCCCCACCGTCCCTGGATTGCTCCCGTGACGCCGACCCCGCAACGACGCCTTCTTTCGCGCGTATCGCTCCCCCGCCAACGCCTTCACTTCCTCGTCGAGCAACTCTTCTACCTGCATCAATCCCAACGGGACCAACGCCCGGATCATCTCCACCTTCGAGTCCACATCCAGTCCCGTGTACTCCTCACGACTCACGACCTGGACCTCACCCAGCACACGCGACTTCTTGCGTTTCTTGACCGAACGTAACAGACTCCTCATCTCGGCTCCTTTCTCTTACAGGCTTGATATTCTTTTTTCCAATGCCATCAAGCCATAGGGTTTGGAGCCGTTTCAATTTCCAACTAAGATTGGCACACTTTCAGAAGTAGTAGACCATTACGTCAAACACTGCGCGATTGAAGCGTCCCTGGAATCCCTGAACTTCAACGTCCCATTTTTGGAAAGCATCGTCTCCAAAGATATCGAAAGTAGCCTGGATCGCTTCTTCCATTTCGTTTGCCTGTTTTTCAACAACGGCTTCCTGATTGCTCCACTGTTTGTTGAGGCGCTTACAAGTGTCATCCAAGAAAGCCTTCAGGTTGCCACTGTATTGCCTGAGCAGATACTGGAATGCCATGTAACGGACAAATAATTCCCATAGGTAAACCCCCGGCTTAGCCGGGGCGACTCGCAGAGGTTTGACCGAGAGCGGCGGTAGATAGGAAAGTCCTGCTTGGAAGCGACGACTTCCAAAGAAAGAGGACTCAATGAAAGAGGCCCGAAGGCGATCGCACACGAAATGGGACTGCAAGTATCACATGGTGTTCATTCCGAAGTAGGCGGTATCCAGTGTGGCGGGATTCATCAAGGGAAAGAGTGCAATCTCGACTGCCCGGAACTTTCTGGGACTGAAACACCGTTTGACAGGGAAGAGTTTCTGAGCGCGAGGCTATTTCGTTTCCACGGTGGGGATGGACAAACAATTCGTGCGGGAATACATTTGGCGGCAGGAGCGGGAGGAGCAGCGTTTGGAGGAGCTGAACATGGCGTGGGGGCATCAGCTGCCTTCAGGCGGCTCTTGACCGGCCCCTTTGAGGGGCTCACAGAAATAAGCCCCCGGCTCTGCCGGGGGTCATTTAACTCGACATCCCGCATGCGGAAATCTGGACCGCCAATGCCGAGCACCCTATGAAGGCCGCCAACACTCTCTGTGTAGTCCGCCGCGAACCGCAGAAATGGTCCCGGGAAATTGTAAACGATTACCAGAAAGTGAATGAATCTGAACAAACGCCGAGACTCTGAACGCTCATCATCATCGCCGAGGCCTTGCGAGGCTCTTTGCCGGGGCTTTCCGACCAGTCGTGCAGCTTGGGCGACGTTGCGTGACAGATCACGCTTCCGCGCGCTTGACAATTCTGCTATAGTTTTCCGCCCTTCGACCGGACAGGCTCGGAATTCGACATTCGCGAGGAAGAAAATCACGACTTACGTGTCGGCGCTCGTCCAGAACACTTCACTTTTTCGCGATCGTTAACACCGGGATGAGCGCTTGGCGGAGTTCCTGTGGGGAAAGTGGCAGGGTTTCACTGTTTAGCCGATGAAAAATTACATATAAGACTGCTTCTCTTTGCCAGTTCTTGATGACTATGGTCCTGATAGGTTGATTCTCAAAGGCATTGAAGTGATTGCTCAAACGGGCATCGTTTTGAAGATCATCATAAGTCTTTCCATTGAGCTCCTTGCGAATTCGAAGACCGGTCAGTTCGAGGGCAGGATGATCCTCAGCTTCGTCGATAGCGCCGAAGCTCCGTAGGCTCAACAGCCTCTGCTTTCCGTCGATCACCAAGAATGTGCCCTTCTTCTTCTTGCTCTCTGCAAGAACGAGCTGCGGAATCGGTAGTCCAAGGACAATGGACTCAATGAGTCGACTCTTGCGGGTAGGTGTCCAGGAATCTCGCCGCTGAAATATTGGGTCTAGGTCAATATTTCCCCTGCGTAACTGATCCAAAAGCGTTCCGGCCGTCCAGTCGGTTCCGAAGACTACAGCCTTACCGAGTAACGTGGGGTCTAGTGCTTGTAGATCTTCCTCAGTCTCAGTACCTTCCGGTGAAGCCGACTGGGATACCGATCGATCAAGATCTCGCATCATTAGATTGCTTGGTGGTCTTTTTCTTTGTAGCCATGTTCCTCGTAGAATGGGAGATTGCAAGCCTTCGAAAGAAGAAAGCACTATAGTTCTTTCTTTGGATGTGTTGCAACACATCCGCTCGAAGACGCTGTGGCGGCGATGGCATTGCGCCGCCCCTGATCGGCAGCGGAGAGAAATCAAAGGTTGTCGGATCCGACCCGGACTCAAGACGTGAAGGAGAACGATAATGATTGAGATGCGATGGTCCCTTCTCAGGCGATGCAGCGTGGCGCTTGCGGCCACAGGGTCCATGATACTCGTTGCTTGCGCTGGCAATGCGCCGCCGGAGCCGGAGATGGAAACAGTCGCCAGCTCATCTGCGACCTCGAGTGACTTCGTCGACCGGCAGCTGCCGAACCCCACCGGTGAGGTGATCCTCGACTGGGCACCGCTTCCCGACGGTCGGGAGTGGGGATCGACGGCCGGCATCGACATCGGTCCGGACGGGCATGTTTGGACGTACGACCGGTGCGGCGGTCTGGCGCTCGCGGGCGGTTGCGAAGAGAATTCTGATCGGGATCCGATCTTCAAGTTCAACAAGGACAGCGGCGAGGTGATGACGAGCTTTGGCGCCGGGTTGTTCGTGCTCCCGCATGGGCTGCACGTCGATTGGGAGGGCAACGTCTGGGTCACGGACTCGCAGGGCAACGAGGCCGGGACCAAGGGGCATCAGGTCATCAAGTTCATCCTGGACGGTGAGGTGCTCCTGCGGTTGGGGACGGCGGGACAGCCGGGCAGCGGTCCCGGTCAGCTCAACGAGCCCTGCGACGTAATCATCGCGCCGAACGGCGAAATCTTCGTTGCCGACGGGCACAGCGGCCAGAATCCTGATCCGCCGTCGGGCGCTACGGGGCGCATCCTGAAGTTCGACAGCGAAGGCAACTTCATCACGTCGTGGGGCGAGCTCGGCTTTCCGGGAGTTATTGTCAAAAGTGGTGTTTAGGAGAATGATTCAAGCGGCGGCCTGATCGACGTTTGTCACTTCGATTCCATCGTTGAATTTCACTCCAGTAATCACCTTGGCCAGATCATCGAACCCTCGTAATCGTCGCCAGTTCTTCTGAGCGCACTGACCCAGTTTGAACATCATGTGCAACATGCCGTCCCGCGTCAGGCAACCCCTGGAGCGCTTGGTCCGGTGGCGAATGGTGGCAAAGGTCGACTCAATAGGATTCGTCGTTCGGATGCTCTGCCAGTGCTTGGCCGGGAAGTTGAAGAAGGCCAGCAGTTCTTCTCTGTCTTTCTGAAGGCAGAGAGTGGCTTTCGGATACTTCGGCTCATAGGTTTCAAGGAACAGATCGAATGCCTTCTCGGCCTCTGCCTTTGTCTCCGCTTGCCAGATCGCGTGCAGGGCTTGTTTCGCCTTCGCCTGTGCGGACTTGGGTAGGCAGTTCAATATGTTCATGGTCTTGTGCATCCAGCAACGCTGTTGACGTGTCTCGGAATAGATTTCTTCCAGTGCGGCCCAGAACCCTATCGCACCGTCGCCGATGGCCAACTCCGGGATATTCATCCCACGGGACTTCAGCTTCAACAACACCTCGCGCCAGCTCTGTGTCGATTCTCGGACACCGTCTTCGATCGCCAGAAAGCGCTTCTCGCCGCGTTCATTCACGCCGATCACGACCAATGCACACAACTTGGTTTGTTCAGCCCGAAGTCCGCTGTAGATGCCGTCGGCCCAGACATAGACCCAGCGATCGGCATCCAAACGCTCCTCGCAACCGCGGCGGTACTCATCGGCCCAGGCTTGTTTCAATCGTGATACCGTGCTCGCCGACAGGCCCTCGGCCTGGGGCCCGACAAGAACTTTCAGGGCTTCACCCATCTCGCCGCTCGAGATGCCTTTCAAATACAACCACGGCACCGCTGCTTCCAGCGACTTCGTCTTCCGAATGTAGGGCGGCACCAGTGCCGACCGAAACGTCACAGCTTCACCCGTCTTGGCACGGACCTTCGGGATTTGAATCGTTACCGGACCCAGGCCGGTCTGCAGCTGGCGTTCAGGTAGATAACCGTTGCGTACCACCCCAGCGTTGCCCGTCTCAGTTCGCCGATCCCCGTGCTGGGATAGCAGTTCTGCCAATTCGGCTTCCACAGCCTGTTGGATCAGCTGCTGTGCCCCAGCTCGTAATAGCTCTGTTACCGGATCCTCAATCGTTTCTCGACCTTCCGGTCCATTCACGTTACTCTTGCTCATAAGTGGCGTATCTCCTTCGGTTGTTTTGATGTTTGCTAACAACAAATCAACCAGATACGCCGCTTTTCTTCAATCCCTCAAACACCAGATTCGGTTATAACTCGCTTCCGGCCCGGCCAGTTCCGCACGCCGACGCGCTGGAGTTCGACTCCGAAGGCCGTCTGTATGTCGCCGACCGCGGAATCATCGGATTCAAATCTTCAGCCAGGACGGCGAGCTGCTCGACACGCACCTGCAGTACAGCCGGGTCAGTGGGCTGTTCGTCACAGACGACGACACGCTGTATGCGATCGATTCGGAATCCGACGCCGCACGCCATCCGGGATGGCGGACCGGGGTGCGTATCGGTCCCGCGGGCGAGGACCGCTTGACCGCATTCGTGCCGCCGCACGCCCACGACACACGCGTGTTGCAGGGCGTGGCCGGTGAAGGCGTGGCGGTGGACGCCGACGGCAACATCTACGCCGCGGAAGGTCCCGGATCGCGCCCGGTCGCCGTGGGCCGGGAGATGGAGGCCGCTCACTTCCTTCGGGTAACAGCCCCAAAATGTGTCTCTCCTAACCGGGCGCGATCCTCTGAATGGATACTTTCCATCGCAACCGGCGAATCTCACCGTCCTCGCCTGCACAAGACCCGCCAGCGCAGCCGACCCCCACACTTGATGTATGATTGATGGCGGTGATAGGAACCTCCTACCTTTTGGGTCAATTTGCATCTGGAATTCCTTACGACAGCTATGTACAGACCGGTACCGACGAGCAGCAGAGGCGGTGGCGCCAGGTCTATGATGCGTCCCGGCTGACGGATGCACAGAAGGAACTTGTCGGCGGCTTTGTCCGTCAGATGAAGATCCTGGTGTTCAGCAGCATCTGGTGCGGCGATTGCGTTGAACAGTGTCCGTTGATCGGCTGAGGTTGCCCCGATTTCGTGGACAGGTTAACGCTTTCGGGTTCACGTCATGACATTGACATCGTCGTCGTTGCCTGTGGGCGGTGTGGGGCCCACGCGCAGCGTGGGGTCCAACGGACCTGTGGTCGCCTGAAGGGCGTCCACAGGGCCGGCATGGAGTCGTTCGAATTCCAACGGCAACCGATAGCCCAGAGCCGAATGGCGCTGCTGGGTGTTATACCAACCTTCGATGAAATCGAACAGGGCCTTCCGCGCCTCGGCATGCGTGGACAAGGTCATGCGGTCGAGCAGTTCGCATTCCAGCGTCGCAAAGAAACTCTCGGCCATCGAGTTATCGAAACAATCGCCTGTCGAGCCCATCGACTGCGCCACGCCCCAGTCGCGGCAGTGGGCGCCGAAGGCCAGCGACGTGTACTGGCAGCCTCGGTCCGAATGATGAATGACCCCGGCCGGCCGGCGTTGCGCCACGGCCATCTCCAGCGCCTCAACGACCAACTCGGTGCGCAGGTGGTTCGCCATCGCCCAGCCCACAATCCGCCGGCTGAGGCCAATAAGGCAAGAATTGACTTGTGTTTCGTCGAACGGCCTAAGGCCGGAGAATTGATTTCCGAATTGCGAGTGAACGGCGGAAGCCGTGTGCCGCTTGTCCTGTTCCTGTCTGAAGACGACAAGTGGTGCGCCACTGCGGGGGATCGCACAGTCACCCGTTATCGCGCCATTGCCCGCCGCAGCCTGGGCCCACTTTGCTCCACCGGCATTGTCGTCCCCGAGAAGGAAGAACTCGATGCCACGCTTGGCGATTGGCTGAACGAGGTGGAACGCGTGCAGCTGATGCTTCGCCTCACACCTCGACTTCGCGAAAAATACCAGGACTAGGGGCGTGCTCGAATCCCGTTGGAAGCTTTCGTACGAATGATCTATTTGCGGAGGGATCGGAATGACGGCAGTTGTTCACTCATCAGGTGTTGACCTCCAGGTCGGTCTGATTGAGTTTTAACCCCTATCCATACAGACACAGAAGGGCATCAGCAGCTTGAAATGTCGGTAGCAAATCGGCAATACGGGTTAAAAGGATCCGATCTTTTGCCGGAGGTTTATGATGGTCAGCAATTCGTTGACGGCATCAGAGTCGTGACCAAATCGAAGGCCGCCGCCTGATGACTTTTACACACCTCTTGGGATGACCTCCCCGCGTTCGGCATTCAAGTAGCGTTCCCATTGATCCATCAGCTTGCGCCGGCGATCAAACAAGTCTGATCGCGCGTAAGCGGCCTCAGTCTTGTCTCTCACCGTATGCGCTAGCGCCGCTTCCATGACCGTGCGCGGGTGGTTGGTGTTCTCTTGCCCCCAGTCCCGGAAGCTGGAACGGAAGCCATGCGGTACCGCCTGAATGCCAAGCTCGCGCAATAGCTTGGACAGTGTGCTATCGGACAGCGCCCGACCCGTTCCCGATGGGAATATCCAGCCGTTTCCATCGGATAGCGCCCGCGCCTCGTTCAGGATCTCCATGGCGCGTCCCGACAGTGGCACCCGGTGCGACCGCTTCGCCTTCATGCGTTCGGCCGGGATGGTCCATTCCTGCTTCTTCAGGTCGATCTCATCCCATGTCGCCAGCCGAACCTCGCCGGAACGGGCCGCCGTCAGCACCAGGAACTCAAAGGCGAGTTTGACAACCTTGGAAGCGTTCGAGCCGTGCACAGCACTGATCGCGCACGCAACTTCGCCATGGGGCAGCGCGGCCATGTGGCGCTTGACGTGGGAATGCTTGGGCAACGCTTGGCCCAGGGCCTCGCCGGCCGGGTTGTCACCCCGGTAGCCCTGCGCCACGGCCCATTTCATGACTGCACCGACCCTCTGGCGCACCCGCCGAGCGGTCTCGGGCTTGCTGTGCCAGATCGGTGTCAAGACCGCCAGCACGTCGGCCGTCGTTATCCTGCTAACCGGCCGGCCACCCAAGAGTGGGAACGCATAGGTACTCAAGGTCCTTTCCCACTGTGCCGCGTGCTTGGCGTTGCGCCAGCCGGGGCGATGCAACTCGATCAGCTTTGCAGTCGCTTTGGCAAAATTCGGCACGCCCTGGACCTGATGTCTTGCGGCCAGCGGATCGCCACCCGAGCGCGCGACCTTCCGGTTTGCAAACGCCTGCTCGCGAGCCTCCGCCAAGCTGACCAACGGATAGCCGCCAAGCCCGAGCGACCGGGCCCTGCCGTGTATCTGTAACCGTTGCACCCAACGCCGCGCGCCGGAGGGGTCTACGTGCAGATATAGGCCGTTGCCGTCACAGTATCGCCCAGCTCGATCCACGCTACGGATAAACGCGGCTGATAGTGCCCTGTCGGGATGCTTGCCCTTAGGTTTTTTCTTCGGACCTTGTTTAGTCAAGTATACCATGAGTCCCTATTTAATACCCAATTCCTGACGGGAATATACTAGACTTCACGGGAACGTGCAAGACGCATTATTAAATCTAACTTACTGATTATAAATCTTAAAATGGATAGCCCTGGAAGGTAATAGACTACATTGGAAATGTAGGATGGCGGATACCTGAGGAGCCTTTTCTTTGTTCGGGATAGCAACGTCTCAGGATCGGGACGGAAAGGGAGGTGATTTCAATGGGTCGATGCAACACTTCACATAAGAAGAGAGGTGAAGTGTATGGCCAAGAAAGGAAAGAACAAGCGGATGAGGAAGCGGCGATGGTTCACAGCGACCGAGCGGGTCGAGGTGTGGGATCGCTGGCAGCGGGGGGAGTCGTCCCAATCGATCGGACGCGTGCTGGACAGAGGGGGATCGGCGATTCATCGTCAACTGGCCCTGTACGGGGGCATCCGTCCGCAGTCCCGTTGCCGGTCATCGCGGGCACTGACTCGGGTCGAACGTGAAGAGATCTCCAGAGGTATTGCGGCCAAAGAATCGATCCGTTCGATTGCCGTGCGACTGGGTCGGTCGCCATCGACGGTGAGCCGGGAGGTCAGCCGAAACGGGGGCTCTGATAGCTATCGGGCATCGGAAGCCGATGAGCGGACCTGGGAGCGGGCGCGCCGTCCGAAGTCGTGCCGGTTAGCCCGCAGTCCCCGCTTACGGCAGCTTGTTGAAGAGAAGCTGCGGCAGGTCTGGTCGCCCGAGCAAATCGCCGGTTGGCTGAAACACTCATATCCGGAAGACGAGTCGCTTCACGTGTCCCACGAGACGATCTATCGCAGCCTTTTTGTCCAGGCCCGCGGGGTTTTGAAGAAAGAACTGACTCAGTATCTGCGGACAAGACGCACAATTCGCCGATCTGGAAAAGCGAGCCGGAAAGGCCATGGAAAGGGACAGATCGAAGACATGATCTCGATCCGTGAGCGCCCGGCTTCAGTCGAAGATCGTGCGGTCCCCGGTCACTGGGAAGGGGATCTGATCGCCGGATCGAGGAACACCTACATCGCCACTCTGGTCGAACGTCACTCGCGTTATGTGATGCTGGCGAAGGTTCCCAACAAGAAGACCGAAACTGTTGTCAACGCGCTCATCGAACAGGCGCATCCACTCCCGACGGAACTCTACAAATCACTGACCTGGGATCGCGGTCTGGAAATGGCGGATCACAAGCGGTTTACCCTGGCGACAAACATTGCCGTCTATTTCTGCGACCCACGGAGTCCATGGCAGCGCGGATCGAATGAGAACACCAATGGTCTGCTTCGATACTACTTTCCCAAAAGGACGAATCTGTCGGTACACTCACAGGAACATTTGGACGCGGTTGCTCGGCAACTCAATGAGCGGCCACGCAAGACGCTGGAGTTCGCAACTCCGGCAGAAACATTTAATGCATGTGTTGCATCGACCGGTTGAGCCGGCAGACTGTAGCAGCAACAGTGGGTTTGGTAGGCCATCTCCCGTGATTGATTCTCTGTTGAATCAGAGTCTCCCCGTCGCCACATCCGGATTCATAACACGGTTCAAGCCTTCCAGTTTGTCGATGGTTCACTCCACCATTGCAGGAGTCGGGTGAACGAGGCGCGTACTGCCGTTAAGCATCGCAGTCGACGACTGCTCGTCTTCCTCTTCTTCAGGGCCGAATCGGTTCACCGCCTCGACTCACCAGTGAGGACGGATCTGTAGCTATACGGATCTGTAAGCGTTATTGATGCGTGGGTCTGGCGTGGCCATTGTTCGCAGATCAACGACTCAATCGAACTAGGAGCCTGTCGGGAATTGGCTCCCTCGAAGCAAGAATCAACAACTTACGAGCCATCCCCGGTCTGTAAGTTGTTGATTCTTGGTTGCAGACTTCTTATTCCCGACAGGCTCCTAGAGAAGCCTGCTATCCCGGAGTCTGAGCGCAACCGTGGCCTAATGAGAAAAGGAATCGATTTTCTCCATGTATAATCGAACTCCCAAAGGCAGAACTATGGCGAACCTAATTCTGTACCACAAGCCGGGCTGAGGGCCATGCGAAGAGACGAGAGCGTGGCTTTCGCAACAGGGAATCCCCTTCGAAGAGCGACTGCTTCTGGAGGCTCCTCCTTCCCGGGAGGCGCTGGGCGTGTTCGCGGAATCCATGCCGGGAGGGGCCCCCGCGATGGTGACCCTGAATACCCATTTCCCGGAGTATCAGGAGCACATCGCCGGACAGGATCTGGCTGACGAGGAACTCCTCGACGTTCTTGCGCGCGTTCCCAACCTGCTCAACAAACCCATCCTCACCGACGGGGACAGGATCCTTATCGGACCGAGCGCCCCGAAACATGTCGCAGAGTTCGTTGGCGATAGGGTGGGTTGAGTCTGCTGTAGCGGCGGTGATAGACGCCGCGAAAGAAAAGACCGCGACCTGCCAAGTCGTCTCGGTAAAGCTTGGTCCGAGGATTGCCGGCGGAATCGAACAGCACCGGGTTCACGTGGATTGGGTCAATGAACACGACTGCGGTCGGGTCCAGGAGCGGATCGAGGAGGGAGAGTGGCTGCAGGCCTCTCCCCACTCATAGTTTTCTTACCTGCCGCAGGACGTTTGAGCTGCTTGCGAGACGAGCGCACCGCGTTCTCCGGGACTGAGCAACTTGGCCGCCCGGGAGATGCACGAGACGTACTGGCCGTGGTTCTTCCAGGACCCGCCACAGGGACAGACGTGCAGCACATCGACGAACTCCAACGACGACAACGCCGTGTCGCCTGTGTTCCCCACCAGGGTGGCCGCTCCGCTGGAGCGGTCGATCTCGTACAGGCTATCGTTGATCACTGCCACCAGCCCGCCGTCGCCGTCGAGGGCCAGGCCGATGCCGTTGTCACTGACTCCGGTGGGGCCGACTAGCGACGCAGCGCCGGTGGACAGATCGACCGTGTACAGGCTCACACCAACGACACTACTGCCATTCAGCAGGTAAAAATCCCGTCGGCGACAGTGCCCCCGTAGTTGAGGACAACCACCCCGAGCCCGCTCCCGACTGACGTCGCCTCTGCCGTCGCTGTGTCGATGGTTACCAGCGACCTGGTGAGGGCCTCCACTCCGTACAGCGTGCCGTCGGCGGCGAAGCCCATACCCGCCACAATGCGACGAAAGCCCGTGCCGGCATCGACTATGAAGCCGATGTTCTTCGTCACGGCGCCGGTGACCGGATCCAACGTGACAAGCTGCGACCGAGCCGGCGCAGGATCGCGAATCGGGAACGACCCATACAACTTGCCCTCGTCATCAGAGAAGGCCAGCGACACTCCAGGAGCGGTCAAAGTAGCGATTACCGAGCTGGCTCCCGTATTGCGGTCGATCGAAAGCATCGTCCCGGTGCCTGCGGCGGGACCGTCGTTCGTGATGGCCACCAGCGTCCCTGGACGCGACTGGGCCTCGACGACGGGCGCCAGCAGCCCGAAAGCGCACAACGACAAAAGTCCTGCGAGTAATACTCCGCGCCTCATTGTCACTCTCCTCCCGAACCGCGCTACGCGGTTCTTTTCAGAAATCAAATAACGCGATCCACTCAGCGACCCGCGGTACGAGTGGTGCCGTGCTCAATCTATACCACTTACGGACAGGGACGCCACCCCTCCGCGGTAAAGGTAGAGTCAATAGCGCAACGGCTTCAATCTTTACTCGCGATCCTGCCGCCCCGTCGAATCCACGCTACCGTGCCGTCGGGGGCGCGGATGAAATCGACCTGCTGTCCAAACCCTCCACCGTCTAGCGTCACCACTGCGCGATCCGGACCGTAGAACCCGATGTACGACCTGCCGCCCCCGTCGCCACTTTCGACCACCAATCGGCCGTCCTGTTCGCGCACTCTCCATACCGTGTTCAATGGCGGGCGCCGATAAACGCCGATATAGGGTGTAGCATCCGGTTGCTCGGCCAGGAGCCGGGGGTTCGGCACGGTCTCTCCGACGCCGCGGTTGGTGACCGTGTGCCCCGGATTCATCGAGAGGCCCTCGTACTGTCTGAGGACTGCGCGTTCGACGTCCTGGATCAACTGCGTTCCGCCGGAGTGATTCGTCAGGATTGAGAAGGCCAGGTTCCGCTCGGGGACAAGCTCGAGAAGGAGGCGGTGACCACCCAGCGTGCCCCCGTGCGCGGCGGTGAGGACGCCACCGACCGTTCGAAGGTGCCAGCCGATTCCCATCTCGTCGTCCGTTCCGATCTTCTTGATCTGGGACGTCCGCATCCGTTCCAGAGACGCCCGGGTCAGGACCTGCTGACCGTCATGTCCGCGGCCATCCCCCAGATGGAACAGCGCATACTCCAATATGTTTTGGAGACTCATGGCGACACCACCGGCAGTCAGAGCTGGAAGGCGGAAGGGACGAATAACAGAGGTTCGGCCAGTTCGTCCCCGGTGTCCGAGGGCGAAGCGATAAGTCACTGCATCACCAACCCGCGTGAAGGCGCGCGACAACCCCAGCGGCTCAAGAACGAGCTCGTCGAGAGCATCGTGAATCGACTGTTCGGTGACCGCCTCGATAACTCTGCCGGCGACGAGAAAGCCGGCGTTGTTGTAGCTCCAGACCATTCCCGGTGGAGCGAGTTGCGGCACACGGTCCATCGTCTCCACAAAGTACGCGAGTGACTCTGACCCCCGGTCCTCCATACTGAGCTGTCCCTCCCATCCCGGCGTGTGCATCAGCAGGTCCAACACCAAGACCTCGCGGCTTGCCTCCTCGTCCTGGACTCGGAACTCGGGAAGGTAGCGGACTACAGGCGCTTCGAGGTCGACCATACCCTGCTCGACCAGGCGCATCATTGCGGTCGTTGCGACGGTTTTCGAGATGGAAGCGATCGGGAAGATCGTGTCGGGTGTAATCGGCTGTGGGTCCTCGACGTTGGTGACGCCGAAGCCTCGAAGCGTAGCCTCCCCCTCCTTGACGACACCAAACGCCACACCGGTCACGCCGTACTGCTCCATCTTTTCAGTGACCAGAGAAGCCAGCTCCTCGAATCGGGGATCGACCTGCGGCTCGGCAAGGATCCCTGGAGTCGCTGCCGGTATGCTCAACGTCGCGATGACGAAGACGGCCACGACGACAAGACTCATAGGCAATGAGATTCTTGTTCTACTTCGCATATGCACCCTCATTTCCGTTTTCAACATTTTCAACACGAAGATTGGAGTTGTCACGATTCCGTAGCCAGCCCCTTTCCCACGCTAGCCTGGAACGATCCGAACCTCGACCTCGAACCGCCGGAAGTTCGAATAGGTGGCGCGACCTCCGACCCGATGCTCATCGGCACCGACGTATTGCTCTTCCATATCGACAGGAACCCACATGCCGAGGCGCTCGTCCAGGTCGTACCGCACGGTGATCGCGGCATCCATGGTCTGCTGCTCCGTCGCTATGACAAGTTCGGACCGAAGGACGCGACCCGTAGTGGGATCGATCCAGAACCTGCCGCTCAAGGAGGTCTCGTTTCCGGGTGTGCCGCTCAGGAACCGGGGGCCCGGTTTTTCTTCAAACCCTAGGACCCAGGCCTGAACGTCCGGCGTCGCCGGAAGTACTCCCTGAGTGTGGACCGCAAGCGTTTCTTCCCCAACCTTGTTGAACCTGAAACGGCCGAGGTTGTCCGGGCGCAGAACCATCAACGCAAACGTCGGGAGATTGATGTTCCGCTCAATGTCTCCGATGTTGTACTCGGCGCTCGCTTCGATCAGCTCGGTCACATCGAGGAGCGTCAGTTCGACTGAACTACGGAAGAACCTTTCGAAATCCTCGCCCCGAGCTTCCACTTCAACCCCGTCGACTTCGAGAACGTTGCGAAAGCCGACCCACAGGCCCCCGGCGCGCAGGATCAGGAAATCCGACCGCAGGTGCCGTTCCTTCTTCTCGACGTAGAACGAAGAGCCGCCGCGGCTGCCAACCGATGGGCGTACCCACTCGGCATCCTGAACGTAATCCTCTTCGGCAATGAGCGCGCCCAGTTGCTGTTCGTAGTCGGTGACGTACCGGCTTGCCAGTGCCGTCACGGATTCCAGATCCTGGACTGTGCGCCCAGTAGCTGCAGCGGGGGAGATGCTGCATGCCAGTGCGAGGGTCAGGACTCGGGAAGTACGCATCTCACCGTCCATCAAACCAGTTCGTTAAAGTTTGGAGCAAGTGAAGTCTGCGCTCGCAACCCATCTGGAACGGGATGGTTCGAAGGGGACGGAACCCACCATCTTCAGTCCGGCCCTGCTTCTTACTCAAGCGACTCGATCACCTTCCCGATGAAGTTATCCAGAGCGGGACCACCGCGAATCCAGCGCACGACGACCACGAGATCATTTTCCCAGTCGACGTAGATGATGTTGCTTCCCGATCCGACGAAACGGACCGAACTTTCCGGCGCGCTGGGCAGGGACCGGCGCTCTTCGCCGGCGTCATTGGTCGTCGTCGTGTTCAGAAACCAGTTCATGAATCCGTAGGTCGGATTCGCCGGACCGGGCGTTCGAGCGATGTCGATCCACTCGGTCGAGACGATCTGTTCATCTTCCCACCTGCCGTTGCGCAGGAACAGGTAACCGAAACGCGCCATATCGTGGGCGTTGATGAACATGCCACCTCCCCAGTGACCGCCACCGGTGACCGACTGCATCCGCTGGCCGTCGATCATCACCCAGGAGTTTTCGTATCCGTGCCACCGCCAGGTGCTCGACGCGCCGATGGGTCCCATGACCCGTTCGCGCAACACCTGAGGCAGGGGTTTGCGCCAGACGTTCAGGGCGGCCAGCGCCAGGATGTTTACCCGGACGTCGTTGTACTTGTAGACGGTTCCTGGTTCGTTGAACGGCTGGTTGGGAAGGTCTTCTCTTTCGACACCGCGCGTCGGACGGTCAGCCCAATCCGGCTTTCCCCAGAGCGTGCCGCGCCAGTCGCTGGTCTGACGCAGCAGGTCATCCCAGGTGATCTTAGCGTTGTGCTCGGTGCTGAACAGTTCATCGTTGGGCATATAGTCCTTGACGGGGACATGGAGGTCCCGGATCAGCCCGTCCTGCCAGGCGACGCCGACTACGGTCGACAGGAAGGTCTTCGTCACGCTGAACGTCATGTCGACTTTCTTCGTGTCGCCCCACTCCGCCACGATGTAACCGTCCTTGATGACCATGCCGCTCAGAGGCGCGCGCACGGTCGTCGGGCCGATCAGTTCATCGAAGGGCTCGGACACCCGCGTCGAAAGGTCGAACCCAAGGTCCCGCGGGGACTGGCTTTCACTCGCGATCGCCAACTGGACCGCTTCGTCCAGAATCGCCGCATTCATGCCAACCTGTTCCGGACTGCGTCTTTCCCAGTTGAGTCGTTCCGGAAAGTATGTGCCGGACTGTGCCTCGACCCGCTCGAGTCCGCTCCATCCGGCCAAGAGGGCCAGCATCGCCGCCATGACAGTGAAGGTCATTCCGGCTTTTTTCATTTTATTCTCCTCCCTAACCGAACACCGGCCATGGGCCAGCCGCTTGAACAAACAGATGAGCTGATAGTGATGAACGCTGAAGTACGGTCGAATTATAGGAGGCGCGCTTTGCGAGTGTCACGCTTTTCGTTGATCGGCGCATCCTGCCGAAGGGAAACCGTCGGTATAATGCGCTCATAAGAACGCATCCGCAACACTCTGAGGATTCACCTTGCACCGGATCGCCAAATCCAGTATCGCGATTTTGTCGGGCGTCTCGTTATTCGTCGTCATCACGCTTTTCATGAGTTCGCCGGACGATCCGCCGGAGTCCGACTCGGATTGGGCCGTTACGGCCGACAGGATACTGAACCGGTCGCTCCAAGGAGGCGTCTTCGAACCGCTGCCGGCAGTTGAGAATCCGCGTCGGCAGGCTGTGTACCTCGGTCTGTTGATTACCGGACTTCTCTGTCTGCTGTACGGGTACAGGCGGCAGCGCTACATCGGCGAGTGGATCGGTGTGTGGGTACTGCTGACCTTCACCGCGTACCTCATCTCACGCGAATACGCCAACGCCGGTGGTGCCGGACTCGCGATGGGGGCGGTCCAGGTTTCGAAAGTAGCAGGCGCCGTTCTGCTGATGCGTAGCGCCCACAGCTTCTTCGGAACTACACCGTTGACGCGGTGGGATTGGGTCCTTGTTCCGGGATTAGTGGGATGGCTGGCGATAGGCGGCGGACGCCTGAGCGTGCCGGTCGTCCTGGCGCCGGCCTACCTGATTACTGGCATCCTCGGTTTGCGTACGGCTGTACTCTTCGGGTCGGGTTTCGCGCGGAGACGGATGCTGGGCGCTCTGTTGCTCTCGGTCAGCGTCGCGGTTATCGGTATCACGAACCTCGCATTCGGCACATTCTTCGCAAGCGTGCTAGCCAGCGATCAATTGCTGCTCCTCTTTCTGAGTACGAACTCTCTCTGCTTCCTGGCCTCTGCTTTCGGGATGCATCTACTGGTCCTCGAGGATGTGGTAGGAGAGTTGCGTGTAACGAACAGCAGGCTCGAGGAGGCGCAGGAGGAACTCCAACGGATAGCCACGATCGATCCGCTGACCGGGTGCAACAACCGATACTTCCTCGAACAGAACATCGGACGGGAACTGCAACGGCCTCGCCGATCCCGAACGCCGCTGTCGCTTCTCTTCGTCGATATCGACCGATTCAAGAAGATCAACGATTCCTTTGGTCACGACGTGGGTGACCGCGTTCTCGAGTACGTGGGCGAGTTTCTGAGACGCACGGTTCGCGGGGCGGATTATGTGGTGCGTTGGGGCGGGGACGAGTTTGTGATCCTGATGGGATGCACGGGCGCCGAAGCCATGGCCAAAGCGCGGGTATTCACGGAGAACTTCGAGGCGGCGGTCGATTCGAACGTCCTGCCCCCGGGACTCAGCCTGAGCATCGGCCTCGCCGAGATCCCCACCGACGCCACGGACATCCTGCCCTACATCCGACTCGCCGACCAGAACATGTACGCGAACAAGGGCAGCAGCGCGTCGGAGTGATCCCGTCAACTGCGACCTTGGCCGGCGGTTTCAATAATCGATGAAGATGAAGCGGTGAGGAGGCTCAGCCTCGATCTCGAAGGTCAGTCGAGAAAAACCGTGGGGATCGGAAGGCTGGAACATCAGGACCACGGTAAAGGGGCCCTCAGGCATTGCGCCCTGGAAAGTGGCACCCGAGAAATCGGATCGGACTGCGCGAAGCATATCTGCGAGGTCGCTCTCTGAAACCTCTGCGGTTACCGACGGAGACATCTTCTCCGCGATGAATTGATGGATCGGCTCCTCACCGGTGCTCTGGATAAACTCCGTCAGCGCGGTGACGGCGAGAAAGCGCGGGGAGTTCGGGTCAGGCTGTTGTTGGCCGTGACCCAAGCCGGCGGAACTGATGACAAGGACCAGACCAACTACCGACACGGCAAGAATGCGATTGCTGCGGGTCTTCATGGAATCCTCCTGAAATAATCTCAAATCCATCGTGTTCGGCCAGCCCATCCAATAGGTTAAGCGCGTGTAAATAATAAGGTTAAGAAACTCGCTCCTATTTCGTGACGGTGCATTAATCCCAGGTCCGGTCCATGGACCCTAAGTTGGGATTAATGCACCGTCACGAAATCAAGAGTTATTGTCAAAAGTGGTGTTTAGGAGATTGATTCAAGCGGCGGCCTGATCGACGTTTGTCACTTCGATTCCGTCGTTGAATTTCACTCCAGTAATCACCTTGGCCAGGTCATCGAATCCTCGTAATCGTCGCCAGTTCTTCTGAGCGCACTGTCCCAGTTTGAACATCATGTGCAGCATGCCATCCCGCGTCAGACAACCCCTGGATCGCTTGGTTCGGTGGCGAATGGTGGCAAAGGTCGACTCAATGGGATTCGTCGTTCTGATGCTTTGCCAATGCTTGGCCGGAAAGTCGTAAAAGGCCAGCAGTTCTTCTCTGTCTTTCTGGAGGCAGACAGTGGCTTTCGGATACTTCGGCTCATAGGTTTCAATGAACAGTTCGAATGCCTTCTCGGCGTCTGCCTTGGTTTCGGCCCGCCAGATCGCGTGCAATGCCTGTTTCGCTTTCGCCTGGGCCGACTTGGGTAGGCAGTTGAGCACGTTCATGGTCTTGTGCATCCAGCAACGTTGTTGGCGTGTCTCGGGATAGATTTCCTCCAGTGCGGCCCAGAACCCCATCGCACCGTCACCGATGGCCAACTCCGGGATATTCATCCCACGGGACTTCAGCTTCAACAAGACCTCGCGCCAACTCTGTGTCGATTCCCGGACACCGTCTTCGATCGCCAGAAAACGTTTCTCTCCGCGTTCATTCACGCCGATCACGACCAATGCACACAACTTGGTTTGTTCAGCGCGCAGTCCGCTGTAGATACCGTCGGCCCAGACATAGACCCAACGGTCTGCGTCCAAACGCTGGTCGCATCCGTGGCGGTACTGCTCGGCCCAGACCTGTTTCAAGCGCGATACCGTGCTCGCCGACAGGCCCTGCGCCTGAGGACCGACAAGAACTCTTAGGGCGTCACCCATCTCGCCGCTCGAGACGCCTTTCAAATACAACCACGGCACCGCTGCTTCCAGCGACCTCGTCTTCCGAATGTAGGGTGGTACCAGGGCCGATCGGAACGTCACTGCTTCACCCGTCTTGGCACGGACCTTCGGAATTTGGACCGTTACCGGCCCCAGACCGGTCTGCAGTTCACGTTCAGGCAGATAACCGTTGCGCACCACCCCGGCGTTCCCCGTCTCGGTTCGCCGATCGCCGTGCTGGGATAGCAGCTCTGCCAGTTCGGCTTCCACCGCGCGTTGGATCAGTTGCTGTGCCCCGACTCGTAGTAGCTCTGTTACCGGATCGTCAATCGTTTCTCGACCTTCCGGTCCAATCACGTTACTCTTGCTCACAGTGGTGTATCTCCTATGGTTGCTTTGATGTTTTGTCACAACAGATCGACCAGATACGCCGCTTTTTTTCAACTGTCCCAAACACCAGATTCGGTTATAACTCCGAAATCAATAAGTCGGGTTGTACATCAACCCTTCCAGGTGTTCCCGAATCGATTCAGGTCGAGGCAGGCCCGCCAGGTCCTGCCGATAGGCCTCTTCGGCGACCGCCGTTGCAATCGCCAGCGAGACCGACCGGATCTGCCCGAGGGGCGGATACAAGGCACCCGCGTTGAGGTTCTCTTCGCTGACCTCGGCGGCCAGGGCGTGCGCCGCTGCCAGAAACATCTCCTCGGTCACCCGTTTCGCTTCACAACCGATCACGCCCAATCCCACCCCGGGGAAGACATAGACATTGTTGCCTTGCGCGGGGCGCCAGGTCGCACCATTGGACACGTCGAGCCGCGGAAACGGGCTGCCACTCGCAAACACGACTCGGCCCTCGCTCCACCGGTACGCCTGCTCTGCGGTACATTCCGCCCGAGACGTGGGGTTCGACAGCGCGAAAATCACGGGACGTTCGTTCAACTCCGCCATGGTTCGGATGACCTGCTCGGTAAACGTCCCTGGGAACCCGGTCGCACCGATCAGCACATGCGGTTTGACGGCCGAGATCGCTTCGACGAATTCCATCGGTGGGTGGTCGTGAGCATAGGGTTCGTTGTGAGCCATCAGGTCTTTGCGTCCCCGGACCACGAGGCCGTTCACATCGACGAACCAGAGGCGGTGACGGGCATCCTCCCGGTTCAGCCCCTCGGTCACAAGCGCTTCAACCATCAGATCTGCGATGCAGGTTGCAGCCGAGCCGGCCCCCAGAAACATCGCGCGCAGATCCTTGAAAGCGCGGTCGATTATGCATGTCGCCGCGTAGACGCCCGCCAGGGCCACTGCTGCGGTCCCCTGGATGTCGTCGTTGAAGCACAGATGGGAGTCGCGGTACCGCAGCAACAGGCGTAGGCATTGGGTGTCAGGAAATCTTCGAATTGAACGAGCGCCATCGGAAAGACCTCTTCCACCGCCGCCAAAAACTCGTCCATCAGCTCGAAGTATTCGCTTCCCCGGATTCGCTTGTGCGGTCGGCCTAGGTACAGCGGGTCCGCGAGGAACTCCTCGTTCTCGGTACCGACGTCGATCTGGACGGGAAGGCACTGTTCAGGCGGAATCCCCGAGCACGCGGTGTAGAGCGCCAGTTTGCCGATTGGAATCCCCATCCCGTTCGCGCCCAGGTCACCAAGCCCGAGAATGCGTTCGCCGTCGGTCACGACGATCACCCTCACGTCGGCGTGGGGCCAGTTCCGAAGAATCTTAGCCATCTCGCCCCGATCGTCGGGCGTGACATAAAAGCCCCGGGGTTGCCGGAAAATGTGCGCGAACTCCTTACACGCCTGGCCGACTGTCGGCGTGTATACGATCGGCATCAACTCTTCGATGTGTTCGATGAGCGTGCGGTAGAACAGCCGTTCGTTCCGTGCTTGTAGCGCCACCATGAAGATGTATCGCTCGATGTCGGAGGCTTTTCTGCGGAGGTTCCCCAGGACGCGGTTGATCTGGACATCCAGGGTGCCGATGTTCGCGGGCAGGAGGCCTCGTAGACGGAAGCGCTCGCGCTCGGCGCGCGTGAAAGCGGTCGACTTGTTCAGGGAAGGATCGTGGAGGCGGGAATAACCTGTGACGTCGGCACTGTCGTCGCTCTTCACTATGGGAATCCTAGTCCCATCGCTCACAAAACCGAAGGTCTTCCTGAACACGGAATCTACGGCCATCGCTACTGGACCGGGTTTCCACGACACTTCGCACTGTTCAGTTGCGGGGTCTCCAACACTGGTGCTAGCATCGACCGGCGCCCACAATCGGGCGGAAACCGTCCGACGCGTCCCGCGATCCAGACGACCGCGAAGGCGGCACGGACCTACACAGGAAGTATGATTCTCATGCGTAGTCGACTGACGACTTTTCTAATCTGCCTCATTGCGATCGCCAGTCTCGTGTCGGTCGGCCTTGCGGCCACCATTATGCCGGTGGCCCCCCAGATGGGCCGCAGCCAGAACAACGTCTGGAACGGCGTTTACACCGAAAATCAGGCAATGCGTGGGTCGGCGGAATTCGAGGCCAACTGTGCGGGATGCCATCAAACCGACGTTGACCCGGAGAACACCGATGCCCAATTCGTCGGCAGGACCTTCATGTCCCGCTGGCGGGAATACGATCTGGACAGCCTGTTTACGTTTATCTCCGCGAGCATGCCACGCCGGGATCCCGGCAGCCTGCCCGATCAGGCCTATGTCGACATCATCGCGCACTTCCTGGACATCAACGCCTTCCCCGCGGGCGCCGAAGCACTCACCAGAGCCAACCTGGACGGCGTTCAGATCGAAGGCAAGGACGGTTTCGAGCCCCTTCCGAGCGGCGCGCTAGTCCAACTGGTCGGCTGCCTCAATCAGGATGCCGACGACAACTGGGTCCTGCTCCGCGCCAGCGAGCCACTCCGGACCGACACCGCGAACGGGTCGACGGCGGAAGAACTGGGGATCGCCGAGAAGACACCTCCGGGATACCAGCGGTTCCTGCTCCAAAGCCTCGACTTTCTCGGAGCGGATTTTGATCCGGAGACGTACCGGGGCAGCAAGATGCAGACCAAGGGGTACCTGATCCGGCAGCCGAACAGGGCGCGCATCGATCTAGTGTCGATGGAAATGGTTGCGGCAACCTGCGAATAGGTTTTTTCTGGACGATTCCGAAGGGGCGGAGTTCCGACTCCGCCCCTTTTAGTTTGCCGGCCGAAGAGGGGAGTGTCGTGCTGCCCGTCCGAGTCCGCCGCTGCTATACTTCCTCTCCATGCAAGTCTCTGATTCCAATTCGGCACAGGCGGCGGACTCGGACGTCCAGGCTGCCCGCGAAGCGCTCGACCGGCGGGTCCGGGAAATTGTGGACTGGCACTTCGACCCGGCGACGGGATGCCCTTTCTGGCTCGATTACGCGGCAAAGCTGGACTGGGATCCGAGAGAACTTGTCGAGGGCTTTGCGGATCTTCGCCGTTTAGAACCATTCGAAGACGATTGGCTCCGCGGCGGCCCGGTTCGACGATGGGTTCCGAAGGGACTCGGCGACAAACCCGTATATGTCTTCGAAACCGGGGGCACAACCGGAACACCGAAGTCCCGGATCAACTGTGAGGACTTTCGTATCGACTACGAGCTGTTCAGCGAAACGCTGCCCGAGGAACACTTCCCGAAAGGCGCCAACTGGTTGATGCTCGGCCCGTCCGGGCCTCGACGGCTGCGGCTGGCGGTCGAACACCTGGCGCAGTACCGCGGGGGTATCTCGTTTTGCGTAGACCTGGACCCGCGATGGGTGATCAAACTGATCAAGAAGGGATGGAGCGAACATCTCCAGGCTTACAAGGAGCACGTGATCGATCAGGCTGTCACCGTCCTCGAAGCCAACCATGAGATTCGGTGTCTGTTCACGACGCCGAAGCTTCTCGAGTCGCTTGCGCTCCGCCTGGAATCGATGGGGACGACGATCCGCAAGGCCGGAATATCGGGAATCTTCTCGGGAGGCACGGAGTTCACGCCACAGTGGAATCGGTTCGCGCACGAGGAACTGCTCGACGGCGCCTACATGACGCCCACCTACGGCAACACCCTGATGGGTCTGGCGGCAAGCGCGCCCAGCGGCCCGCACAACAAATTCAAGATCGCGTATTATCCACCCCAGCCCCGGGCCGTCATCGAGGTCGTGGATTTTGACCATCCCGACAAGATCGTCGACTACGGCGGGACCGGACGCGTGCGCCTGACGACACTCACCAAAGAATTCTTCATGCCCGGCTTCCTCGAGCGCGACGAGGGCGAGCGCGAGGCTCCATACCAAAGCTACCCCTGGGACGGCGTCAGCGGCGTGCGGCCGTACCGCGGCTTCGCGACGAGCACGACCATCGGAGTGTACTGACGTCATGATCGAGTGGGGTGTACTGGGACAATGATCGAGATTCCCGTCCTGCGGTGGGGGCAGCCCTACGAGAGTCTCGACGTCGACGAGGTTGTCCATTTTTCCACTGGCGAGCCGATCGCGAACGTCGGGCGTGCCAACGGCGGCCTGATTCAGCGTGACATGAGGAAAGCCCAGCAAGCGCGCGAGGCCCTCGTCGAGATCCCAATCGAGGACTTGATCGCGCAAGCGGGTCGGGCGGGCGAGCTGTACATGGACGGCACGCTGCCGATGGGTAACGGCACCCAGACTCCGGATGAATTCGTGCGGGCGCAATCTGCGAGCACGGGCCTGCCCGAGCACATGTGCCGGGCGAACATGAAGAAGAACGGCTTCGTGCTATCGGAGATGCGAAACATCCTGGCGTCGCTGACGCGCGGGCTGGAACTCGACGTCCTCACGCGGGGGTTTGGCGAAGAGCGCGGCGTTCCTATCAGCTATCAGGCACAGAGCCCGGTCCTGGGGCTGGTTCTGCCCTCAAACTCGCCGGGCGTACATACCTTGTGGCTGCCCATCATTCCTCTGCAGGTGGGCCTCGTGCTCAAACCCGGCCCCCAGGAACCCTGGACCCCCTACCGTATGGCGGAGGCTTTCTTCGAAGCCGGTATTCCGCGCGAAGCGATCTCCGTCTATCCGGGTGAGGGCGACGTCGGCGCGGCCGTGCTCGATAGCTGCGAGCGCAGTCTGATCTTCGGGGGCACGCCTACGGTGGACCGCTACCGCGGCAACCCACGTGTGCAGGCGCACGGGCCCGGCTTCTCCAAGATTTTGATCGGTGACGACGTAGTTGATGACTGGGAGCAGTACCTGGACCTCATGGTCGAGAGCGTGTACATCAACAGTGGTCGCAGCTGCATCAACTGCTCGGGAATCTGGGCCAGCCGCCACACGCGGGAAATCGCCGATGCCCTGGCCCAGCGCCTGGGCAAGATACGCCCGCTTCCGCCGGAAGATCCCGAAGCGGGCCTCGCGGCGTTTCCGGTCAGTGGCATCGCCGAGGCCGTTTCACAAGCGATTGACGCCGACCTTGCCCAACCGGGCGCGACAGACACGACCGCCCAGTTCCGCGAAAACGGGCGGGTCGTCAGCGTCGGGAGGGCCGACTACCTGCTACCAACGGTCGTCCATTGCGAATCGCCGGAAGTGGCCATATCGGGTAAGGAGTACATGTTTCCGTTCGTGACGGTCGTGGAGTGTGAGGAGTCGAAGATGATCGACGCCATCGGCCAGACGCTCGTCGGTACGGCGCTCACGAACAACGAGGAGTTCCGGCGACGACTGATCGATGCGGTGAACATCGACCGCCTGAACCTGGGCGCCGTGCCGACGAGCAAGCTGAACTGGCTGCAGCCGCACGAGGGAAACATCGTCGAGTTTCTTTTCCGCGCCCGGGCGTTCCAGACCGAGGCACTTTGATGAAACTCACTATCGTTGAGACTTCCGAGCGTGGGGGGACCGGACCGGCGCTCGTGTTCCCTAAGACCGTCGCTTCGAAACCCCGCCTGAGCCCTCTCCGGCATGGGGTTGAGAGTGGGGACGGTGGGCCCGGCGCCAGATGAAGATCCTGAGCATCACCGCAGGCGCCGCCGGCATGTACTGCGGCAGCTGCGCCAGGGACAACACGCTCGCGCGCGAGCTGATGGCCGAAGGTCACGATGTGACGCTCGTCCCCGTCTATACGCCAACCCGAACCGACGAGCCGAACGCTTGCCGCCCCGAAGTCCTGTTCGGCGGCATCAGCGTCTACCTGCAGCACTACGTGTCGCTGTTCCGCAGGACTCCCCGTTTTCTGGACCGTCTGTGGGACTCCCCGTGGGTCATCAACACGTTGGCCGGACGCGCAGTGTCGAACGACCCGCGCCTGCTGGGCGAACTGACGATATCGATGCTCAGTAGGGAGAACGGTACGCTCGGTAAGGAATTCGGAAAACTGCTCGACTGGACGCTGAACGAACCGACTCCCGACATCGTCAACCTGCCGAACTCGTTGTTGATCTCGCTCGCCGCTCCGCTCCGCGCGGCACTCGGACGTCCGATTGTCTGCACCCTGTCGGGAGAAGAGCTTTTCATTGACGGACTCGTGGACCCGTATCGCGACCAGGCGCTCGAGCTCATCCGAAGGCAAATACCCGAAGTGGATCGTTTCATCGCGGTCAGCGACTACTCCGCAAAGTTCATGGAACGCTATCTCGGAATCCCCAGCGAAAAGATCTCCGTAGTCCCCCTGGGTATCAACATGAATGGATACGCGAGGGGCCGGATACGGACGACTCCCGATGAAGAATTCCGTGTCGGCTACTTTGCAAGGGTCGCGCCCGAGAAGGGGCTGGAACCACTAGCCGATGCGTACATCAAGTTCCGCGAACGGACCAAAGGTGCTCGCGTCCGTTTCGAGGCGGCCGGCTACAACGCACCTGAACATCGCGATTACATGGATCGGGTGCGCCGCAAGCTGAACGATGCGGGCCTATACGATGAGTTCAAGTACCACGGCGTACTCGACCGGAACGAAAAATTAGCGTTTCTGCAGGGCCTCGATGTGCTATCGGTGCCCGCAACCTACGACGAACCCAAGGGGCTTTTTCTGATCGAAGCGATGGCGAACGGCGTGCCGGTCGTCCAGCCGCGCCGCGGCTCGTTCACCGAAGTCGTCGAGAAGACAGAGGGCGGCCTCCTGGTCAATCCCGATGACGCGGACAGCCTGGCCGATGGGCTCCATCAGCTCTGGGAGAACCTGGCAATGACGGCATCGATGGCCGAGAGTGCGTTCGAGAACGTTCGTAGGCACTACACGGTCGCGCGTTCCGCATCGAAGCTGCTGGACATTTACGAAAGCGTTCTGGCCGAATACGATGCCGGCGCGACCGGTCAACTGGATAAGCTCGGGGTAGCAAACGGCTAGTGCTCGAAGTTTCCAGAATTACGAAGGAATACCCGACGCCCCGGGGTCCGATCCCGGTGCTCACCGACGCGACTCTTTCGCTCAAACGGGGAGATGCGGCGGCAATCATGGGCCCGTCCGGGAGCGGCAAGAGCACGCTGCTCTACATCCTGGGTACGTTGGAGCCCCCGACAGCGGGATCGGTGCGGCTCGATGGGACGAACCCGTTCGAGCTCTCCGAGAAGGACCAGGCCACGTTCCGGAACCAGAGAGTCGGCTTCATCTTCCAGGACCACTGCCTGCTACCGCAGTGCACGGTCCTCGAAAATGTCCTCGCTCCGACGCTTGTACATCCGGACCGGAGGACGGAAGGCAAACGCTTCGAAGCTCGCGCCCGGGAACTCCTCGAGGCCACCGGTCTCGGTGCACGCACGGAGCACCGCCCGGCGGAACTGTCCGGCGGAGAGAAGCAGCGGGCCGCGCTGGCACGGGCCCTGATCCTGGAACCGGCGCTCCTACTGTGCGACGAGCCGACCGGGAACCTCGACAGCAAGTCCGCCGACACGGTTGCCGGAATCCTGCTCGACCCCGAGCACCGACAACAGACGGTCCTGATCGTCGTCACCCACAACTCCGACCTCGCAGGCCGCTTCCCTGAAAGGTTCGATCTGGCCGAGGGACGGCTGGTTCGGAAGCAGGGCGACTAATGACCCGCACCCGGTTGATCCTCCGTAACCTGACGCACTACTGGAGAACGAACCTTGCCGTCATCGCCGGCGTCGCAGCAGCGGTAGCGGTCCTGGCGGGCGCGCTCCTGGTTGGAGACTCCGTCCGTGCGAGCCTGCGGGATATGGTCATGGAGCGGCTCGGCCGAACCTCTTTCGTCGTGACCGCCGAGAACTTCTTCTCCGAAGACCTGGCGGGCACGCTCGCCGACGATCCGGTCTTCAGGCAGGCGTTTGACGACGCAGCCCCGTTGATCGCAATCGAAGGAGTGCTCACGGACGAAACGAGCCGGCGGCGCGCCTCAGGCGTTCTGGTCTACGGCGTGGACGACCGCTTCTGGCAGTTTCACGGGATGCCGCCACGGCCTATCGAGGGCCGTCAGGCTCTGTTGAGCACCCCTCTGGCGGAGGAACTCGGCACTGGGGCCGGGGATTCGATCCTCCTCCGCGTTGAAAAGCCTTCGGCAGTTCCCGTGGACTCGCTGCACAGCGACAAGGACGACCTCGGCACGACGCTTCGTCTCAGCTACGGTACAAGCCTGACCCTCGATGAGCTCGGCGAATTCTCGCTTCGGCCTCAACAGGGAGCCGTACGCGCGGTTTTCCTACCGCTCGAAGAGCTACAGAGAGCGCTGGACCAGACCGGCCGGGTGAACAGCATCCTCGTGTCGGAACCTCAGAACGCCGCCGCCGTCGAAGCCGATGCCGAACAGCTTGCCGATCGACTCGAAGCGACCATCGAGACTGCATACACGCTCGACGACCTGGGCGTACGGCTAATCGAAGCCCGCACCAGCGGCGGAGAACCCTTCGTGTCCGTCGAAAGTTCCCACCTGGTGATGAACGACGGTATTGCCGAAGCGACGATGGCGGCGGGCGATCGGCTGGGCTGGGATACCTGGGGAGTTTTTACGTACCTGGCGAACACGATCCGGATCGGCGACCGAGAGATCCCGTATTCGCTGACCGCCGCGCTCGACGGAAGTGAGTTCGCCGGGGGTTCGCCTCCCGGCGGCACCGACCCGGGCGGGGGGACGCCGATCTGGCTGAATGAATGGGCGTGGGACGACCTGGGAGCGACGTCAGGCGATACGGTTGAAGTCGACTACTACGTCTGGTTCGAGGGTGGCCGTCTGGAGGCGAGAACGTCGTCATTTGTCCTGCGCGAATCCGTACCGATGGACGGGCTCGGTGGAGACTCCCAACTCGCTCCAACCTACCCAGGCATCTCCGAAGCAGACACGCTGGGCGAATGGAACCCGCCATTTCCTGTCGACCTCACACGCATACGGGAACGCGACGAGGACTACTGGGACCGCTACCGCACCGCGCCGAAAGCGTTCGTGCCTCTCGAGGTCGGTCGGGGGCTCTGGGGTACGCGCTACGGATCACGGACGTCGATACGGCTCATACCGCCCGACGGGGAGCCGATCGACAACATGATCGATTCTGTCCGCGGAGCACTGCGGGATGAGATCGATCCCCTCGCCGCAGGCTTCCAGGTTGTCGCCGTACGCGCGGCCGGCGGACAGGCTTCCGGAGGTGCGATCGACTTCAGCTTGTACTTCATCTCCTTCAGCTTCTTCCTGGTGATCTCAGCCCTGCTTCTTGCGAGTCTTTTTTTCCGCCTGGGCATCGAACAGCGCCTTCGCGAGATCGGGCTTCTCGAAGCAATGGGATATTCCTCCGCGGATCTCAGGCGCCTCTTCCTGGCTGAAGGCGCCGTACTGGCGGGCCTGGGCAGCTTGATTGGCGCGGTGGGAGCGGCCGCCTACAGCGCTGTCATGGTGTACGGCCTCGGAACTTGGTGGGTCGATGCGGTGGGCACGTCACAACTGCGCCTGGAACTGTCCCCGCTCTCGCTGGGCGCCGGTGTCGTCGGAGGCATGCTGACTGCACTGGCCTGCATTCGTTGGACGTTACGTGGGTTGCGGACACTCTCCCCGAGAAGCCTGATAACCGGGGCGCCAAATCTGGACGCTTCCGGCCGTACCCGAACAAGAGCCTGGAGGCTGGCGGCCATCACGACACTTTTGGCGTTTGTTCTCCTGGGCCTGACTGCGCTTGGATGGCTGGCCGACGCTGCGGGTTTTTTCGGCGCTGGGGCGCTGCTGTTGACAGCTTCGCTCGCTGCGGCCTGGGGCTGGCTCGGATCGGAACGGCAAAGCGCGCTGCTGCCCGAACGCGCCGGCGTTGTGCACATGGGCATCCGGAACGCTTCCTGGCGTCCCGGCCGCAGCCTGCTGTCGATGGCGATGGTGGCTTCGGCTGCGTTCATCCTGGTGTCGGTCGATGCCTTCCGCAAGGACGCCAGTGGGGATGGACTCGACCCTGCTTCAGGGACCGGCGGCTTTGCTCTGCTTGCCGAGTCGTTGCTGCCAATTCCCCACGACCTGAACACGGCCGACGGGCAAGCGAGCACGACGCTCACGTCGGGTGAAATCGATCGGTTGGAAGAAACGGACTTCTTCTCGTTCCGGCTCCGGGACGGTGAGGACGTCAGCTGCCTGAACCTCTATCAGCCTAACGACCCGCGCATCCTGGGCGTCCCACAAGCGCTGATCGATACCGGCAGGTTCTCGTTCGGACGATCCACGATTGCTGAACCCGAAGAAGATCAGAGCCCATGGGACCTGCTCAACCTGGAGTTCGAAGACGGGGCGGTCCCGGCCATCGCGGACGCGCATTCGCTGATGTACATCCTGAAGCGGAGTGTTGGCGACGACTTCGTCATCGAGCATGAGGGGCGCTCGGTCAGGCTCCGCATTGTCGCCGCTTTGTCGGACAGCCTGTTTCAGAGCGAGATGTTGATTTCGGAAACGAACTTCCTCGGACTCTTTCCCTATGAACCGGGGTACCGCTTCTTCCTGATCGATCCACCCGGCGACACCAACACCGACGTTGCTCTGGTGCTCGAGGACGGTCTGGCCGATGCGGGGTTCGACGTTATGTCTGCGGCGGAAAAGCTGGCCATTTTCCACCGGGTAGAGAACACCTACATCTCCACATTCCAGACGCTCGGCGGTCTGGGTCTGTTGCTCGGGACGCTGGGTCTGGCCGCAGTGATGTTGAGGAATGTTCTCGAACGCCGGCGTGAGATGGCGCTCCTGCGCGCGACCGGTTATCGGGGATCGGACCTGGCAAAACTCGTCCTGGCAGAGAACTCGGTCCTGCTCCTGGGAGGTCTCGCAAGCGGCGGCCTGTCGGCAATTCTGGCGATCTCTCCCGCACTCGTATCGCGGGGACTCGCGCCGGGAGTATCGCTCGTCCTGATCCTCGCCGTCGTCGTCGTCGTGGGTTTGACGGCTTCAGTCGTTGCCGTCGCCGCGATCGTCCGCGCACCTGTTCTTGCCGGCCTGCGGTCCGAGTGAAGTCCCGAAACTCCTACGCTCCTCCGCCCACGATGGGATATCCGGTCTGCATCCGCCAGTCGTTCCAGGAACCCAGGTAGACCCGCGCTGGAATGCCGACATATCGAGCGGCGAAATACATGAGGCTGGCTCGCATGCCGATCGCGCAGTAAGTCACGGCCTGCTGCCCTGGCGTCATCCCCGCCTCTTCAAGCAGGGCGCGAATCGCGTCTTTGCTCTTGAACCACATTTCATCGAGGTTGGCAAACAGATCCTGCCAGAGTACGAGATTCGAACCGGGCAGGTAGCCTTGATCGCGTTCCCTTTGCGTGCGGACGTCGAGGACATGGGTATCCGGATCCTCGAGACGGTCCCTCACCCAAGCGGCATCGACGATGACGTCGGGCGACGGCCTGGGCGTCAAGTGCCCGGCCCCCAGTTCGGCGGCCCCGTTTGAAACAGGCCGCCCCTCGCTCCGCCAGGCCGCATGTTTCCGCTCAACATCGATACGTGGTCACCGTGGCCGATCGAGGCGAACGCCATGTAGAACCAGCCCACCTCCATCGCGTTCTCACCATAGATGACGATGCGGGCGTCGTCGGAAGCGCCGGCTTGGGACAACAGATCCGAGAGGGCATCGGGTTCGAGTACGCCGTGCCCGGCGCCGAGCGTTGCGGAATGGGGGACGAGGCCTGCTCCCCGGATGTGCTCGCGCTCATAGCCCTGCTCCGAGCCGGTCGCCAGCACGACCACGTCCGGGTCGTCCAGATGCTCTCCCAGCCAGGCCGTCGACACGATCATTTCCGCGCTTGGAGCGTGAGTGGTTACCTCACCGTAGGTTTTGAGAAAACCGATCGCAACGGCTGCGACCACACCTAAGATTATGAATCCGTTCCTTAAAGTCATGTTCGAACCTCGGCCTGTTTCTTTTATAGACGTTCGACAAGAGTAAAAGGTTTCATATCGATTGTCTACAGGGTTCGGAGGAGGAGCGCTTCTTCGGCAATAATGAAGAACAATTCGGGGGTTGAAGCGTCTGTCCTTATAATTGGTTCAACCATGGGAGGTTGGCCCTTGCGAACACGAACACTCATCGTCGTCGCCGCTTTGCTCGGCATCTTTTGGATGGTGACACCATCCGAACAACTCGTCGGCCAGCAGGGGTCTTCTGGCATTCGCATGGTCGTCGTGGAAGGCGAGGGCGCACGTTACTGGCCGCGGTGGCGCGGGCCATCGGGCCAGGGCCTCGTACCCGGGACCGACTATCCCGATGTTTGGTCCGACACCGAAAACGTGTTGTGGAAGACTCGGGTTCCGGGCGACGGCAACTCGTCGCCGATCGTCTGGGACGACATGATCATCCTCACGACGGCATACGATCGGGGGAGGCGGCTGTCGGTTCTCGCATACCGCCGCTCGGACGGAGAACGGTTGTGGGAGAAGTTTGCGCCCAAAGGCCGAGCCGAATCCGTCCACGCCAAGAATGGTCATGCGTCCGCGACCGCCGTCACCGACGGTGAACGTATCTACGTGTCCTTCGGAAGCCGCGGTCTGATGGCCTTCGACATGGACGGCGAGCTGGACTGGCACCAGGACTTTGGCAGTCTGAGCAACTACCACGGTTCCGCGGGGTCGCCACTTCTTTACAAGGATCGGATCATCCTGTACCAGGACCAGCGCTCCGGCTCTTTTGTCGCTGCGTTTGATAAAGACTCCGGCCAGCAAGTGTGGCGGACCCCCCGTCAGGCCACCGTCGGCTGGGGCACACCGATCGCCGTTCATGTGGGCGATCACGACGAGCTCATCGTGAGCGGCCAGCGGCGCGTCCAGGCCTACGATCCGGACACGGGCGAGGAACTTTGGCAGTGCGGCGGGAACCTGTTCGAGGTCATCCCGACACCCGTGGTCGGATACGGCATGGTGTTCTGTTCTTCGGGACGCGCCGGACCCACGCTGGCAATCAGGCCGGGCGGGCAGGGCGACGTTACCGACAGTCACCTCGTTTGGTCGAGCCCGCGTGGCTCGCCGTTCGTCCCATCTCCGATCCTCTACGGCGAGCAGCTTTACATGGTGAACGACATGACGGGGATCGCGACCAGCTTTAGAGCCGAATCGGGAGATCTCGCCTGGCAGGGACGCCTGAACATCGCACACCGGGAAGGGTTCTCCGCATCACCGGTCGCCGTAGACGGGAAGCTGTTCTTCACCAACGACGAGGGAGAGACGTTCGTGCTGCGAGCGGGACCCGAGTTCGAGGTGTTGCACGTCAACCGCATCGGTGAACCGACGCTCGCCTCGCCCGCGCTCGTCGACGGGAAGTGGTACATCCGGACTGCACGCAACCTGGTGGCGATCGGCCGTTAGGACCCGTCGCTGGGGCGTTTCGTTTCCATTTGTTTACATTCCGATGGGGTTGGGCCGCACCCGCCCCGTGCTAGAATTTCGCCAGTTTTCAGCTGCGTTTTGAGGAGCAATACATTGCGAACACGCATGATTCTGATCGCGGTCCTGGTACTCGGCACGGTGACGTTCGGATTCACCGGCGACAACTGGCCGCATTGGCGTGGGCCGACGGCGAACGGTGTAAGTGACGAGACAGATCTTCCCTTGCGCTGGGGTACGGAAGAGAACATCCATTGGAAGCTCGACCTGCCAGGCCGCAGTGGTGCGACACCCATCATCTGGGGCGACCATGTCTTCGTCAATGTCTCCGACGGCGACAGCATTGAGCTTTGGGCTGTCAACCGCAAGTCCGGCGACGTGATGTGGAAGAAGGTGCTGGGCGGCGGGAACCGCCGGATACGAAAACACAACCACGCGACGCCTTCACCGGTTACCGATGGCGAGAGCGTGTGGGTCATGACCGGCACCGGTCTCCTGCGCCGACTCGATTTCGACGGTAACGAAATCTGGCAGCGCGACATTCAGTCCGACTATTACCGGTTCGGGCTGAACTGGGGGTACGGCTCTTCCCCGTTGCTGCACGGAGATTCTATCTACATTCAGGTCCTGCACGGAATGCGGACCGACGATCCGTCGTTCCTGTTGCGTATCGACAAGGAAACCGGCAAGACGAAGTGGTACATGGAACGGCCGACCGATGCTAGACGCGAGTCGCCGGATTCCTACACGACTCCAGCGCTCGTCGAGACCGACAGCGGCCTGGAGCTCGTGATCACGGGCGGCGACGTCGTCACCGGGCACGACCTGGAAACGGGCGAGGAACTCTGGCGCGCCAACGGGCTGAACCCGCGAAACAACGGGGCCTACCGCATCGTTGCGTCCCCGCTGGTGATGGGCGACATCATCGTTGCCCCGACACGCGAGCGGCCGATGCTCATCCTGCGGGCCGGCGGTCGGGGTGACGTTACCGAATCCGCTCTACTCTGGTCCACCAATTACGGTCCGGACGTCCCGACGCCGGTCAGCGATGGTAGGTATCTCTACGTCCTGCGCGACAACGGCGTCCTGTACGTCCACAATCCGGTCACGGGTGAGGAAATCTACGGCGGCAAGCGCCTCCGGCCCGGCACCTACAGTTCGTCGCCGGTGATCGCGGATGGCAGGATCTACTACACGAACGAGGACGGTGTTACGACGGTGATCAAGCAAGGCCCGGAATTCGAGATCCTGGCGGAAAACAGCATCAACGACTACACGCTAGCGTCGCCGGCGTTGGTCAAAGGTCAGATCTTCATCCGAAGCGACTTCGCCCTCTGGGCGATCGGCGAGCCGAAAGAGTAGCGTGACGGTGCATTAATCCCAAGTCTGGTCCATCAGGGTCCTCGGTTGGGATTAATGCACCGTCACGAAACTAACCGGGCGGTTTGAAATAGAGCACCATGCCCGCGCCTCCGGCGGCCATCACAAAACCGAGATACAACAACGGATTGGGCGGCGCCTCCGGAGGATGCAGCCACATCGACACGACAACGTTCACCAACGGCGCACCTCCGAAGACGATCGGCATCACGTAAGCGGGCAATCCGCCAGCCCGGAATGCGTAGATGATGCAGACGGCACCGAGGGCACCCAGGGCGCCGGCAAACGTCGCCATCGTTGTGCCCTGGCTTGTGAACCCGTTCAGCTCACCCGCGGCAGAAAGGGAAGCCACCGGAATCAGGACACCGATCAGAAAGTAGGCCAAGCCTACGCAAAGAAGCGCGCGCATCGGACTACCCAGAGCGACCTGCCCTTGATGCAGCGTCGGACCGTACATTCCCCAGAAGACAACTGTGCCGAGCGCAAAAAGTACCCAGACCATCGATTTCCCCTGTCTAGAAGTTTTGATCAATTGAGAATCCACAGCGCCAGAGTTCGGACGTCTTTGACAAACATCCGGTTCCCGGCAATCACCGGCTCGGCCCACGTTGCGCTATCCGCAACTTCGTAACGCCGGATCGGATCGAACGCGGTGCGACTCGCACGGACCACGATCAGTTCGGCGTCATCCTCAAGGATAAGCAGGAAGTCACCCGCCCGGACGATCGCCGCATTGGTCCCCTGTCGCGGGTCACTCGTCCACAGTGTCCGCCCGTTCTCCAGGTCGACACCGAAATACTGCCCGCTGTTGAGGCTCGACATGCCGAACAGGACATCGTCGGCAATCACGGCATTGCTCATGTAGAGCGCCACCTCCCGGTTGTCCCACACATTCTCGGCCACCCACCGATCGCCCTGCCTCTGTACGGTGATTCGCTGTACGCCGTTCCGTAGCCCGGAAACGACGAGCGTGTTCTCGTAGACCAGCGGTGTGATCGTGTTCTGAGTGGACTGCGTCGTGTAGGGACGCTCCCAGAGGAGTTCGCCGTCCTCGGCGGACACACCGATCAGCTTCTCCTCGGTAAACGTGACCACATGCCGGACGCCTTCAAAGTCGACCGCAATCGGCGACCCGTAACCCGGTCCGTCCCCGTCCCACGTCCACACCACATCGCCGGTGTCCCTGTCGAACGCGGTCAATGCTCCGCGGCCGTGCTCACCGACATGGACGATCACGCGATCACCGTCGACGAGCGGGGACATCGCGGTTCCGTAGAGCGGTCCCGGCGGTGTCGGCGGCGTCTGCCAGACCCGTTCACCTGTCCCTGCGTCAAACGCCGAAACCACGCCGCCCATGCCGAGCGCATAGAGCCTGCCGTCGGCAAACGTCGGCGATGCCTTCGGGCCGTCGCCGTGCCGATTGGCAGCCGGGCTCATCGAGAACGGAGCAGCGTAGCCTGTACGCCATATGACGTCTCCTGTGGCTGCCTCCAGCGCCATCATCACTTCGTCTTCGCCCTGCCGGGTAAACATGTAGATTCGGTCGCCGACGAGAATGGGCGTGGCATAGCCAAGGCCCACCTCGATGCTCCAGCGCCGCGCGAGGGTGTCGGGCCACGATGCCGGCTCGCGGAATGAAGCGACCACGCCGTCCCGGTTCGGACCACGCCACTGCGGCCAGTCCTGGGCAAGAGCGCTTTCGGCCGTGAGCAAGACGGTCAGGACTCCCAGGCCGATAATCCTGGTACAGGCTGCTGGTTCAGCTTTGTTGAATGGCCGCAAGGTATTCCTCTAATCCGGTAATTCCGTGGGTTCGGGCAAGAAGAAAGTGGTTGCCAGCGCTATAGCGTAAGCGAGAAACACGACCGTGCCGCCCGCGTACGCCAACCTGTCAAACGAAGTCTCCCCAGGCATGATCAGCGCAAGTTGGGTAGTCAGGAGGACTGCCATGGTCCCTATCATGCGCCCCCCGACGTTCGCCGCAAAGGCCTCGCCTGTGCCACGGAGATGTGTGGGATAGACGAAGGGCAGGTAATTACCCCAGAAGCTCATTTGCCCCACCGTCAGGACTCCGGCGATGAGAATTCCCCACTTGAGCGCCTCGATGTTGTTAACCGCCGGGAAAAAGAACACGAGTGGAATGATGACGACTCCGGGCACCAAAAAAAGACGGATCAAACGGCGGCGACCGAGGATCCGGACGGCCAGTAAAGCCAGTAAGACACGTCCCATCATGCCTCCGAATTCCTGGTAGCTCTGGACAGCCGCGACTGCCTGTTGCTGCTGCTGCCCCGGCAAATCGACGACGCTCGGCAGTCCCGGCACCATCCGTGGCACTTGTTGGAGGCCACCGAATGCAGCGGCATAAGTGCAAGCCACAAGGATCGTCGTCGCTATTGTTGTCGTCCGGAAGGCGGGCGTGAAGAGCTCTCTGACGCTCGTTCGTTTCAATGTACCCTGGGCCCGTTTCTCCTGCCATATCTGAGACTCGGGCAGAAACGGTCGAATCGCCATAAGGGGAATCGCAGGAATGAGGCCGGAAAGCAACGTGTACCGCCAGGCCTCGTGACCGCCGTAGATCGCCGGCAAGGAGTCACCGTAGGTCACCGTCAGGTAGTACATTCCGGTCACCATCAGACCGCCAATCGAAGAGAACGCCTGAGTGTAGCCGAGGACCGACTGACGGCGCTTGGGATTGGGAAACAACTCTGCCAGCCAGGCGATCCCGGCAACAAACTCGACCGAGACACCGATGAATGTGGTGCACCGCAGGAAGAGCAACATTCCGGCAGAGGTCGCGAAACCGGCAGCAAACGCCGAGACTCCGTAGAGCATGATGCTCCAGAGCAGGACACGGAGGCGGCCGAACCGATCCGTCAAGTAGCCCCCGAGCAGGCCGAAGACGCCACCGCAGACAGCCGGAACATAGAAGAGCAGGTTGACCCAGCGTCCGAACTCCGGCGTCCCCGGAGTCACATTCTCGAGCGCCAGCAGCGCTGGCCGAACGATGAGCGGCAGCATCAGCAGTTCGTAGATATCGAAGGCGAAGCCCATCGCGGCTACGCCGCAGATCAGCCATTCTTTCCCGGTCAGCCGCCCGACTCCGGATTGTTCCGCCATCACTCCTCCACGAGCTTTCGACGCCCGACTCTAACACAGCTTTTCTCGCACTATTCCCATTTTACGAAGTCGTTACAGGGCCTTTGCTACACTCTACGATTCGGTCAATCCCACGGAATATTCGAGTTGAAAATCGAGTTGAAGATGAGGAAACGCCTGCTCTATGCGGCTGTGCTGATCGTGGCCGTCGTGCACCAGGACTTCTGGCTGTGGGACGAGCGAAACCTGGTGTTCGGATTCCTTCCTGTCGAACTCCTCTTTCATTCCCTCTACACGCTGGCAGTGGCCGTGCTGATGTGGCTCCTGGCCAAATACGCCTGGCCTGAGGATCTTGAAGAAGAGGAGGACGGGTCATGATCCAGGCCGCATTCGTTCTGCTTTACCTCGCCGGAGCGCTCTACATCGGTATCTTCGCTTTCGGCAAGTCGCGCGGCGACTCGGCAGAGGACTTCTTCCTCGCGGGGCGTTCAATCGGTTCCTTCGTGTTCGTGTTGTCGCTGTTCGGGACGCACATGACCGCCTTTTCCATCCTCGGCGCCTCCGGCTATGCGTTCGCCAACGGCGTCGTGACATACGGTCTGATGGCCTCTTCGTCGGCTCTCATCGTTCCTATCACGCTGTACTTCCTCGGCACGCGGCTCTGGTCTCTGGGCAAACGTCACGGGTTCATGACGCACGTCCAGATGTTCCGTGATCGTTGGGAGTGCGGACACACGGGCACGCTGATCTTCGTGGTCCAGGCCGCCCTGCTGGTGCCCTACATCATCATCGGCGTCATCGGCGGAGGCACGACTCTGGAAGTGCTCAGTGGAGGAGCGGTTCCCTACTGGGCCGGAGGTGCTCTCGTGGCCGTTGTGGTGATGAGCTATGTCTTCTTCGGAGGAATGCGCGGGACGGCGTGGGTCAACACATTTCAGACGGTGTTGTTCCTGGTCTTCGGTCTGATTGCCGCCGGCGTGATCGGAGAGGGCATGGGTGGCTTTGCTGCAGTTATGGAACGGCTCGCCGGTTCTCCTTCCACAGCTCCGCTGCTCACCCACGAACGCGTCGCGCCCCTGTACTACATCAGCTACATGTTCATCCCTCTGTCGGCGATCGCGTTCCCGCACATCGGCATCTTCTGTTTCACGGCGCGCCGGGCGAAGCAGTTCAAGTACACGATGATCTTCTACCCACTCTGCATTCTGGCTGTATGGGTCCCAAGCGTCTACCTGGGCGTTGCCGCCAACGGTGCGACCGATGTGCCGGAGATCCAACGAAAGATCGAAGCCAGGACCGAACTGGCCCAAGCTGGCCCGGACATGGCGCCCGAGACACGACAGGCTCTGACGGTCCAGGCCCGAGGCGATGACGTCATCGTGCTGCTGCTCAACCGCTACGCCGCTCTGTGGCTTGCGGGCATCCTCGGAGCCGGGATTCTGGCGGCCGTGATGGCCAGCGATTCTCAGATCCTCGCACTCTCGACGATGTTTACCGAGGACGTCTTCGCCTACTACGGGGGAAAGAAACGTTTCGGAGAGAGGGCCCAGGTCATGATCGGCCGCGCGTTCGTGATCGTGCTGACGGGGGTGGCCTATGTGATCGCCCTCGGGGTGCCAGCGTCGATCTTCGGCCTCGCCATACAGTATGCGTTCACCGGGTACGCGGCACTGGCTCCGCTGCTGATCGGGGCTCTCTACTGGCGCGGCAGCACGAAGTGGGGAGCGCTGGCGAGCACGACCTGGGTGGCATTCGCAGTGACCGGCATCGCGGTGTTCCAACACACCGTTGCCGCGCCGGCCGGCGCACCGATCGTCGTCTGGTCTTTCGCTGGACTGGACGTGCTCGCGCGAACCGCGGGCGGAACCGCTATGCTCGGCTTCCTGCCGGTCGTGCCGGTAACGATCATCTCGACTGTGCTTCTGATCGTCGTATCGGTGCTCACGCCGAAGCCTTCCCAAGCGACGATCGAACGCTATTTCCCGAGCCGAAGGCTCGATTGATGTGACACGATGTGTGTTATCTTTCGGTCTGATGTCTCTCTTTCCGGCTATCGTCCGAACGGGGTGTCTCCTGACCCTTTGCGTCGTCTGGTTCGCAGCGACGGGGGTCGCACAGACCGTACGCGGTTCGCTGGACGGAATCGTTCGGGATCCTTCAGGAGCAATCGTACCCGGCGCTGAGATGACGCTGACGCATCCGGAAACGAACCGTACGCGGTCCACGACGACCGACGGGCGCGGGGAGTTCATCTTTGGGCCACTGTCTCCGGGCACGTACGCGTTGACGATCGAACGCGCGGGATTCGAGGTTGGAAACCATAGCTTCACGCTTCGACTGAATCAGAACGTCCGCATCGAACACGAACTATCGCTCCAAGGCGCCGACGATGTGGTGGACGTCATCGAAGGCGAACTTCTGCAGGTGCATACAGCATCGCGAAGCACTGTCATCGACAGCCGGCAGGTGACACAACTTCCGCTCGACGGCCGCAACTTCTTCGAGTTGAGCCTGCTGGCGCCGGGAAGCGCGCCCGCAGCCGACGGCTCGGCGGGCTCGGCTCGCGGGGATTTCGCCATCCATGTCAGCGGCGGACGGGAAGATTCGAACGTCTTCCTGCTGGACGGAGTCTACAACGGCGATCCAAAGTTGAACGGAGTCGGCATCACCCCGCCGGTCGACGCCATCCAGGAGTTCGAGGTCCTCGGATCGAACTATGACCCGTCGTTCGGCCGCAACTCCGGAAGCCAGATCAACGTTGCCCTGAAGTCGGGAGGCAACCGACTGCACGGCACGGTCTTTCATTTCTTCCGGAACGCGGTGCTCGACGCTCGAAACCGCTTTGCTCCGGCGGCAGAGTCCGACCCTAAATTCCAACGCAATCAGTTCGGCTTTACCCTCGGCGGCCCCATCCAACAGGACCGCACCTTCTTCTTCAGCGACTACGAAGGCCGTGTCCGGCGCGAGGGCATCACGCGTCTGACGACGGTTCCCAGCGAGGCCGAAAGGCGCGGGGATTTCACCCAGAGCAACCTGCCCGTGCCGGTCCTTCCGGGATTCGGTCCCCTGGCATTCATCCCTGACGGGTTCCAGCATCCGGTGGGCCGTGCGATCGCCGAACTCTATCCCGACCCCAACCGTGACGATCCGCGCGCAAACTACGTCAGCTCCCCAACGTTGGCAGACGATGAACATCACTTCGACATCCGCCTCGACCACATGTTCAACGAACGGTCGGAACTCTCCGCGCGGTACAGTTTTGCGGACCGCGAGTTGTTCGAGCCGTTCTCGGGACCCACGTTCTCGCTGGTCCCCGGATTCGGCAATGACGTGCCGCGCCGCGTGCAGAACCTGATGCTGAGCGAAACACATGCGTTCTCTCCGCAGTGGGTCAACGAGGCTCGCTTCGCGTTTCACCGCGTCGCGATCGGGGTCAACCAGCAAGGCCAGGGGACCAGCATCAACCGCCAGGTCGGCCTGCCTGACATCTCCATGAACCCGCGGGACTTCGGTCTCAGTTTCATCCGCCTGACCGGCTTTTCGCCTCTCGGCCACGAGTTCAACAACCCACAGTCAAGCGAGTCGAACACGTTCCAGTTTATCGACAACGTTACCTATGTCGGAGCCCGCCACACGTTGAAATTCGGGGGCGAACTTCGCTCGATGCGGCAGGACGCTTTCCGCGACGTGCAGTCGCGGGGATTGCTCCAGTTCCTTGGTGTGTTCACCGGCAATCCACTGGCGGACCTGCTGCTGGGCCTGCCGACTGTGACGGGCGTCGCGCGCGTCGACAACCCCCAGCAGCTTCGGTCGAGGAGCTACGCGGCTTTCTTTCACGATACGTTCCGTGTGCGTCGCGACCTGACGCTGACGGTGGGCCTCCGGTACAGCTACAGCGCACCTCCTGTGGACGCCGACGACCGGGCCAACCTCTACGATCAGGCGACCGGAGGTCTGGTTCCCGTGGGGAGCGGCGATATGCCCCGCAGCGGTTACAACGACGACCGGAACAACTTCGCCCCGCAGATCGGGCTGGCCTGGGCGCCGACCGGTGCCGATACGGTTCTTCGTGCCGGGTACGGCCTCTACTACGACCAGAGTGCCCTCGCATCCGGCGAGGGGCTGTATTTCAACGCGCCGTTCTTCGACTTCGGGCTGTTCTTTTCGCTGCCCGCCCAGGGGCCGTTTCCCGGTTACACGCTGACACTGACCGATCCGTTTCCGATCGAGTCATTCCCGTTCCCCACTCCGCCTTCGGCGCTGACGTTCGACCGCGACCTCCGGACTCCCTACGTCCAGCACTGGAACCTGACCGTTCAGCGGCGCTTCGGTGACACCCGAAGCCTCGAGGTGGCCTACGTCGGGACCAAGGGCACGCGTCTGATCGGCGCCAGAGACATCAACCAGCCGGCGCCCTCCGCGGTGATGCCCAACCGACGGCCCAACCCGTTGTTCGACGACATCGTGCAGGTGGAATCGCGTTCCAATTCGATATACCACGGCCTCCAGACACGCTTCCAGCAAGGGCTGTGGTGCGGGATGACCATGCTGGCCTCCTACACGTGGTCGAAGTCGATCGACAATGCCTCGGGCTTCTTTGCGAGCGCGGCTGATCCCAACTTCCCGCAGGACTCGAACAATCTCGCGGCCGAACGCGCGCGTTCCAATTTCGATGTCAGGCAGCGCTTCTCCATGGGCTATACATACGACATCCCGCTCGGACCGCTTGTCGGGACCACCTGGATGCGACGGATATTCGGAGGCTGGCAGACCAACGGAATCGTCACCCTCGAGAGCGGCCGTCCGTTCACGGTCGCTCTGTTACCCGAGATCGACAACAGCAATACGGGACGCTCGGTCCTCGGTTTCGGCGCGAATGACCGCCCGAACGTCGTCGGCAATTCGGATCTGAGGGATCCTTCCCCCGACGCCTGGTTCGACACGTCGGCTTTCGCGTTCCCAGCCTTCGGGAGCTTCGGCAACGCGGGACGGAACATCCTGGATGGACCGGGTTTCGCGAGCTGGAACGCCTCGCTGGTCAAGACCTTGCAGGCTGGCGAACTGGCCAGTCTTCAGATCCGGCTGGAAGCGTTCAATCTCTTCAACCGCGCCAACCTGGGCACGCCCGACGGATTCCTCGGCTCACCGACGTTCGGTCAGATTCTTTCGGCACGCAGCCCGCGACGACTGCAGTTCGGGATGAAGCTCCTGTTCTGAGCAGCCTGTTTCTCTGCCGTGACACCAATTGTAACGATTCTGTTCTATACCGCGTTCTTTGTCCGACTCCCCAAACGCATGTAAGATATTGTTCTAACTTGGAATAACCTCCCAACACTGCCCGAGGTGACGATGGTCGGACGATTCGTTGGTCTTCACACAATCAGACGCCTCTTTCTGCCACAGATCCTGGCGTTCGTGTTCGCCACGGGCGCCGGAGCCCAGGGCTGGCCGGAGTTACGCGGGCCCAACCGCGACGGCCTGTCCGAAGAAACGAACCTGCCGGAGAGCTGGTCGTTGGACGGCGAGAACCTGGTCTGGCGCATTCCCTTCGGCGGATTGTCCGGACCCGTCGTCCTGGGAGACCGGGTGTATCTCCAAAACTCCGTGGGCGAGGGGACGAGCCTGCAGGAACGAGTTCTATCTTTCGACGCCAATACCGGCGCTCTGGTCTGGGAGGACCGGCTCAACATCACCCACAGTGACGCACCTTCGTTCCGCGCCGGATGGGCCACGCCGAGCCTCGACCCTGAGACCGGCAACGTCTACATCATCACGGCCGACGCCACGGTGGCCGCCTATACGCGTCAGGGCAACCGCTTGTGGACTCGCCACCTGACCGAAGAGTTTGGTTTCCTGACGACACACGGCGGCCGCGTTACCTCGCCACTCATCGACGGAGATCTGGTCATCATCGTCGGCATCACGTTCAACTGGGGAGAACTGGCCGGCGGCGGCCAGCGGCTGATGGCCTTCGACAAGCTCACCGGGGAAATGGTCTACCTGGGCGCCCTGGGACAACGGCCGTTCGACACGACGTATTCACCCCCGATGATCACCGACATCGACGGCGTGCGCATGATCATCGGTGGCGGGAGCGACGGCGCCTGGTGGGGTGTGAAGGCGGCAACGGGCGAACCGGTCTGGCGCTACCCGGTGTCGAAGCGCGGCTTGAATACCGGCGCGATCCGGATCGGCGACAAGCTCTACCTCTCCCACAGTGAGGAAAACCTGGAGACGAGCACGATGGGGTTCCGGGCAGTTCTGGACCTCACGGTGACGGGTGCCGTCGATGATTCCCGGACCGACTGGGTGCACCGCGGTGTCCTTGCCGGCTATTCGTCACCGGTCACCGACGGCGAGCGCGTCTACCAGGTCGACAACGGGGCGATGTTGGGCGCGTTCGACCCGGAGACGGGCGAAGAAATATGGTCGCTCAAGCTGGGGACGATACAGAAAGCAGCCCTCGTCCTGGCCGATGGGAAGCTGTACGTTGGAACCTCGAACGGAAAGTTCTTGATCATCCGTCCCGGCCCGGGCGGAGCGGAGATCCTGAGCGAGGTGCAGCTCGGAACACCGGATGCGCCCGAGCCAATCAGAGCAGGAGCGGCTGTATCCGACCAGAGGATCTACTTCGCGACCGGGGCCGCGCTTTACGCGATCGGAACACCGAACTCCACGGCCCGGCCGTTCCGACCGACGACGCGAACGAGGACGACGTCGGCCGGCCCACCGGCATCGATGCTGGTCGTTCCGGCGGACGCCACAGTTTCCCCGGGCGGGGGCGTTGACTTCCGAGTCCGCCTGTTCGACGCCAAGGGCAACTTCATCCGCGAAGATAACGCGGACTGGACGCTGGTGGATCTGGACGGGGAGATCGGCGCGGACGGCAGGTACCGGGCACCGTCGACGCCCACTGGCGACGCGGGCAAGGTACAGGCGACGCTGGACGGTCTCGGTGGCGAGGCCCGCGTTCGGGTGATACCTCCCATCGACTGGGGAACGAGCTTCGACGATTTCGACGTCGGAGGACTGCCGACGTGGTGGTTGAACACCCGCCTGAAGTACTCCGTCCAGGAGCTCGACGGAAACAAGGTGCTGGCCAAGCGCGCCGACAACCAGTTTTCCTTCATCCGCCGCGCACGAACCTATGGCGGGAACCACGATGCCTCCAACTACACCACCGAAGCAGATATCCTGTTCATCGAAGGACGCCGGACGATGGGCGACGGTGGTGTTGTGGCCCAAGGCTACCAATTGGTGATATTTGCCAACCATCAGCGGATCGAACTGCAGTCGTGGCAACCGGAAACAGCACGCACGGTGACGGCGCCCATGACCATCGAGCCCGACACCTGGTACCACGCGAAGCTCGAGGTTCAGACCCTGCCGGACGGCAGTGTGCGAGCTCGCGGCAAGGTGTGGGAACAGGGCAGGTCGGAACCCCCTGCCTGGATATTGGACCGTACAGATCCTCCCGGTCTCGGGATCACAGCCGGAGGACCCGGCCTTTATGGTGACGCCCGATTCGAGATCTATTTCGATAACTTCAAGGTAACTCCGAACCGATGAGCATGAAAACCGATCGAAAGAACCCGACGTATTACCTCAGATGGCTCGCGGCGTTCAGCGTGGCACTTCTGCTGATGCAGACTCCGGCCTTGCCGGCCGATTGGCCCATGTGGGGCGGAACTCCCGACCGCAACATGGTGTCCGACCAAACGGGACTCCCGACCGAGTGGGACATTGACACCGGGGCCGGCATCAAGTGGGCGGTTGACCTCGGATCCCAGACCTACGGCAACCCGGTCGTCGCCGAAGGCATGGTCTTCGTAGGCACCAACAACGAAGCGCCGCGCGATGAGAACGTGATCGGCGACAAGGGCATCCTGATGGCATTCCGCGAGTCGGACGGAGAGTTCCTCTGGCAGATCGCCTCCGACAAGCTGCAGCAGGGCCGCGTCAACGACTGGCCTTACCAGGGTGTCTGCTCATCGCCGCTCATACAGGACGGAGTGCTCTACTACGTCGACAACCGGAGCCAGGTGCTCGCCGTCAACATCCGCGCACGAGATGCCGAGGGGAACCCGATCCCCGAGATTGTTTGGACCTACGACATGATGGAAGAGCTCGGGAATCACCCGCACAACATGTCGAACTCGTCTCCGGTGATCTACGGCGACCTGCTCTACATCAACACTTCCAACGGGCAGGACGAAACGCACGTCAACATCCCGGCACCGCGTTCGCCGGCCCTCATCGCGCTGAACAAGACGACGGGCGAGTTGGTCTGGGAAGACGCCTCTCCTGGCGAGCGTATCCTTCATGGCCAGTGGTCCACGCCGACGCTCGCCGAAATCGACGGCGAGATGCAGGTTGTTCACGCGCAAGGCGACGGATGGGTCCGCGGGTTCGATGCGATAACCGGTGAAAAGCTCTGGGAATTCGATTCGAATCCGAAGGATTCCGTATGGCCGAGGACGCGCAACGAACTGATCTCGACCCCGGTGGCCTACGAAGGCCTGATCTATGTCGCGAACGGCCAGGACCCGGAACACGGTGAGGGTGTCGGACATCTCTACGCAATCGACCCGACGATGCGAGGCGATATCACCGAGAGCGGTATGGTGTGGCACTACGAAGATATCCGCCGCGCGATCTCAACACCATCCATCCAGGATGGCATCGTCTACATCCCGGACTTCAGCGGCTTCGTTCACGCCGTGGACGCCTACACGGGCGAGCAGATCTGGAAGTACGACATGCTCGCCGCGATGTGGGGCTCAACCCTGCTGGCCGACGGCAAGCTCTACTTCGGCGATGAAGACGGGGACGTGGTCATCATCGAAGCAGGCAGAGAGATGAACGTCATCGCCGAGACCAACATGGGAAGCTCGGTGTACTCGACGCCGGTGCCCTCGAACGGGGTCCTTTACATCGGCACGCGCAACATGCTCTACGCCGTCAATGGGACCGCGGGAACGGATGCAGGCCGTTGACGTTCAGCTCCGGACACGCGCGTTGTTCGGGCCGGGCATCATCGATCGCGTAGGCGCCGTTGCGCGTGAACTCGGTTTTCGCAAGACACTCCTGATCTCCGACCCCGGAATCGTCGCCGCAGGCCATTTCGAACGCGCCGCCGGCCGGATCCGCAACGAGGGCATCGAGGTCGTGGGCTTCCACGACTTCGGGGAAAATCCAGACACGGATGCGATCGACGGGGGCCGGCGGTTTGCCGCCTCCCGGGGCTTTGATTCCCTGATCGGTCTGGGCGGCGGCAGCTCCATGGACTGCGCCAAGGGCATCAACTTCCTGTTGACCAACGGTGGGACGATGTCCGACTACTGGGGCCACGGCAAGGCCTCCCTCCCCATGCTTCCGATGATCGCCGTTCCCACGACTGCGGGCACCGGAAGCGAGGCGCAAAGCTATGCGCTGATATCCGATGCGGACACGCACGTCAAGATGGCGTGCGGTGACCCGAAGGCGGCATTCCATACCGCCATACTCGATGCGGAACTCACTGTGACGCAGCCGGCCCTCGTACGGGCGCGCGCGGGTTACGACGCGATCTCGCACGCCGTGGAAACCTGGGTCACGACGAAATGCAACGACGCTTCGGCCGGCTTTTCCCGCGAGGCGGCAACCCTGCTGTTCGGGGCCTTCGAGCGTGTTCTCGAACACCCCGAAGACGTCGATGCCAACGGCCGGATGCTCCTGGGCGCCTTCTACGCCGGCGCGGCGATCGAGCATTCGATGCTGGGTGCGGCGCACGCGTGTGCGAATCCGCTCACTATTCGGCACAACACCGAGCACGGTGCCGCCGTCGCACACATGCTGGCGCATGTCGTCCGCTGGAACGGAAATGAATGCAGTGCCGAGTATGCGGCGCTGGGAGAAGTGGCCGGACTCGACGGTAATGTCGAGGGTGCAGCCGAGGCGCTCGCCCGCCGACTGGAAGCGCTCGCCGCCACCGCGGGCCTGTCGACAAGGCTTCGCGACGTTGGAGTCCCCCGAGCGGAACTCCCGGCGCTTGCAGAGGACGCCGCAAAGCAATGGACCGGGAAGTTCAACCCCCGCTCCTTCGACGCCGAAGGGGCCTTGGAGATATACGAGTGCGCTTACTGATCGCTGTGGTCTTGTCGGCCACCATCGTCGCGGGCGGCACGCCCCAGGATACCGCCGCCGGTGCGGACTCGTGGCCCCACTTTCGAGGCAGCCGGCATCTGACGGGTGTGTCTACCTCTGAGGTCTCGACCGAGTTGAGTCTGGCGTGGGAATTCGACACGGGAGAGATGATCGATTCCTCGGCTGCAATCGTAGACGGGACAGTGTACGTGGGTTCTCAGGCCGGTGAGCTGCACGCGGTGGATCTGGCGACCGGAGAGCCCGTCTGGAAGTACACGACGGTCGATCCCATCGGCGAGTCCTCTCCAGCGGTGTCCGGGGGGGTCGTCTACATCGGAGACCTCGGTGGGAGGGTGCACGCGGTCGACGCCGCCACGGGCGAGGGGATCTGGACCTTCGAGACCGAGAGCGAGATCAAGGCCTCTCCCGTGGTCGAAGACGGCAAGGTATTGATCGGCTCCTACGACCTGTATCTCTACGCCATCGACGCCGCCACAGGAGAACTGGCATGGAAGGTTCCGACTGACGGCCCGGTGCATGCCACAGTCGTCGTCCGTGACGGGGTCGTCTACAGCACCGGCTGCGATGGTTTTCTTCGCGCACTCCGGATCGAGGACGGCACGGAAGTGTTCAGCTTCGATGCGGGAGCGTACACCGGGGCGTCGCCCGCGCTCGAAGGAGACCGTCTGTACTTCGGAACGTTCGCCAACGAAGTGCTTGCGGTCGACATCTCCGAGCGTCGCGCCATCTGGCAGTACCTGCCCAGGCGGCAGTTCCCGTTCTACTCCTCTCCGGCGATTGCAGATGGACGGGTCGTCGTCGGGGGACGGGATAAGGTCGTTCACGCCCTGGACACCGAAACGGGCGAGTCCGCATGGACGTTCGAAGCGCGCTCACGTGTCGATTCCTCCCCCGCGATCTCGGGAGGACGCGTCTACGTCGGATCGCACGACGGCAGGCTCTACGTGCTGGACCTCGCCAGCGGAGAAAAGCTGTGGGAGTTCGAAGCCGGCGGCGCGCTTGCGGCCTCACCGGCCATCGCCGACGGTTACGTCGTCATCGGGTCCGCGGACGGACGACTGTACGCGCTTCGTTAGGGCCGAAGGCTTGCCGATGCTGAACAGATTTTATCCCGTAGCCATGGCGGCAGTCCTGCTTGCATGGCCTACAGAGGCTATTCCCGCAGGTCAGGGGGTCAGTCAGGCCGGCGAATCCCCCACGGTCGCCGGGAACCCCATCGACTATGAAACCGCGCGCTTCAGCCGAATCGCCGATGCGGTTCGGATAGACGAAAGGATCGTCATCGACGGAAAGCTCGATGAAGCGGCGTGGCAGTTGGCTTCACCTGCGGAAAACTTTATCCAGTTCAACCCCGATCCCGGGATGCCGGCGACCGAAGGTACCGACGTGTACTTCCTCTACGATGACGACAACCTTTACGTAGGGGCGATCTGCTACGAGTCGGCTCCCGACGAGATCGTCGTCAACGAACTGCAGAAGGACTTTGGTTCGACGAACAACGACGGCATCGCCTTCGTGCTCGACACGCTCAACAACCGACGGTCGGGTTTTATCTTCGGGACCAATCCGGCGGGAGCGCGCTACGACTCGCAGACCGACAACGACGGATCGGCCATGAACGTGAACTGGGACGGGGTCTGGGAAGTGCAGGTAACCGTCGAGGAAGATCGTTGGATCGCCGAGTTCATGATCCCGTTCAAGACCGTTCGTTTTACGACGGCACGTTCTCAGGAGTGGGGCCTGAACCTTCGACGGCGTGTGCGCCGGAAGAACGAGGACAGCCACTGGTCTCCGCTGCCGCGCCCCTACAACGCCACGCGGACTTCGATGGCCGGAACGCTCCAAGGCCTGGAGGATCTGCGTCAGGGGCGAAACCTCAAGGTGAAGCCCTTTGCAGTCGGCGGCTTCCGGCAGGTCCGCGACCAGAACACGCTGTCGACCGACCCCGACTATGACGGCGGCCTGGACCTGAAGTACGGATTGACGCCGTCGCTCACTCTGGATGCCACTTACCGCACGGATTTCTCACAAGTAGAAGTCGACCAGCAGCAGGTCAACCTCACACGGTTCAGCCTTTTCTTCCCCGAGAAACGCGAGTTCTTCATCGAGAATTCCGGCGTCTTCAGTTTCGGGGAGCCGATTCGCGGACGCGCCGGCGGGGCGGCCAACATCATCCCCTTCTTCAGCCGCCGCATCGGGTTGGCGGGTGCCACGCTGGTGCCGATCGTCGGCGGCGCCCGGGTGACGGGCAAGGTCGGGAACTACGACGTCGGCGTCCTGACGATGAAGACCGAGGCTGTAGGATCGCTGCCTTCCAACACATACACAGTTGGTCGGCTCAAGAGAAACTTCGCGCAGAATTCCTGGGTCGGCGGGCTGTTCACGAATCGCGACTCCACGGCGTCGGGTGACTTCAACCGGGTCTTCGGCGTCGACACTCGCATCCGCCTGTTCAGACAGTGGGAGATCAGTTCATACCTGCTCAAGAGTTCGACGCCAGGGAAGTCGGGTAGCGATCAGGCCCGCCAGTTTGAAACCGGTTGGCTCGGAGCGGATTTCACGATCACGGCCTTGTACCACGAGACCCAGCAGAATTTCAATCCAGAGGTCGGCTTCATCCGTCGCCGGAACACCGAGAAGACATCGGGCGACATGTCGTGGCGACCGCGCCTCGAGGGCAGCGACCGGGTCCGCAACCTCACCTTCTCGGCCCGGATCGATTACTTCAGCGACAATGCGGGAGAGATCGAGACACGGGACCAGACAATCGGGGCCGGCGTGGCCTTTAGCGACGGGGCCAACCTCAACCTCAGCGCCACTCGAACGTTCGATCGACTGGCGGATGACTTTGCCCTGTCGGGCGTCACTATTCCGGTGGGGGACTACCGGTACGACACCTATTCGGCCACCTTCAGGTCGAATGCCAGCCGGATGATCTCCGGAAACGTGGGGTACGAGTTCGGCGGCTTCTGGAACGGCAGGAGAGATTCTGAAAGCTTCGGTGTCAGCATCAAGCCGAATCCTCACCTGAACTTCAGCCTGAACTTCAGCCGCAACCACGTGCGGCTGGCAGACGGAGAGTTCGACACCAACCTGCTCGGAACACGGATTCTTTACACATTCACTACAAAGGTTCTGCTGAACGCGTTCGTGCAGTACAACACGGACGCCCACCAGTTCAGTTCGAACGTCCGCTTCCATATCATCCACCATCCGCTGAGCGATTTCTTCATCGTCTTCAACGAGCAACGGGACTCACAGACGGGGGAGGTTCTGGACCGCGCCCTGATCCTCAAGCTCACACACCTGTTCAGTTTCTGACGAGTATTTCGAGAACGCTGTCGAACAGCTCCCGACCCCGCGCAAGAACCTTCCTGCCCCATTCCTCATTGTCGGGATAGAACGTATCCCGGAGGTGGCCTTTGTAGGCAGTTTCGCGAGCATCTCGGTCATGGTGGTAACCGAAGTTTTCGTTGCGAAGGGAATGGAGCACGCGAACCGAACCGTAGGTGCCGAACTCCTGGCCGACAAAGTCCACCTCGGCGCCCTCCAGGACGCGAGGGACCATCTCATGAAGGCCGCCGCGGATGCGATAGGCAACGTTGTCGGCGGCGGTGCTGAAGGCCTCAACTCGATCCCCCAGCAACTCTCGAAGCCGGGGATGTGCCTCCTCGGACACGAGAACGGTGTCTTCACCGAACGGGCCGAGTCCTGTGTGTATGTCGATCGCAAATACCCTTTCGGCGCCCCCCAGCCGGCGGGCAAGGAAGTCCTGATAGAGAGCAGCACCCTCTTCGGGTTCGTTGCCGCCAAAGAACAGCCCTTCCGGATAGTCGTACTGACCGGTGACAACGGCCTCCTCGAGCGTCGGCCGACCATGGCGGAGGATCAACCAGGCCGCCTTCGCCGTGAACGTCTCGATCCTCGGCAGTGACGTGGGGTTGAGGAAGTCGTAAAGGTCGACATAGCCCTCGGGACGTCCTTCGTACTTTTCTCCGGAGGCCAGGAAGTTTCGATTCAGGTCCACGTTGTTCTCGTTGAATCGCCGCAGCCAGGTCATACCGAACGGATTGAGAACGTGAGCGAAAACAAGGGCCGTATCGTCCGGAATCGCCGGAAGGTCCTCGAGCAAGCGCAACTGGATCGCCGAACCAGCGAACGCCTCGACGCCGTGAAGGCCGGAAGAGTGAAGCAGCACCCGCCTTGGAGATTCCGTGCCGAACCAGGCGATGTCGATCGTCAGGTCTTCGCCGGCCGGCCCCCGAGCCGTGAGCAGAAGCGACTCGAGTCGCGCGCCCTTTGCCTCGGCTGCCTGCCGAAACCGATCACGCGCCGTCCGGTAGTCTCGGGAAAAGTATGGGGACTCGATCATCAGGTCTCCAGAGGAAGCAAAGCTCCCAGTCATCCACAGTATCAACGCCCCAATAGCGTTAAGGATCAGAACCGCCAAGACCCAACGGCGCAGCCTCTTCAGATTAGCCATAGCCCACCTCCTTACGCGATTCACCATAACGCTCCTTACGCGATTCACCATAACGCGGCCGAGCCCTGTTCCCTACGGAAGCTAGGACACTTCCGCTGGTGTCACAGGGTCACCGCAAGAGAGAAGGTCCAGAGGGCGTTACAGCTCGATGACGGCATTGCGAATCGACATGCCCGATTGCGTATTGCCGCGTAACAGTCAGTGGTTCAGAGCTCCTGAATCAGAGCCGAGCCGGTTCGATCGCGAACGAGTGCGATCTCGATACGAGGTTCATTCTGACACCGGCAACGCCGGCAGGAAGCCGGCGACGCCTACGACCAGCAGGATGACTCCCGCCGACGCCCAGAAGATAGTGGGTCCTATGGTCGCGAAGAGGACGCCGCCGGCGATCAGCCCTGCGATGCTCGCGATCGCACCAAGGCTCCCGGCGAGACCCTGAACCGCTCCCTGAGTAGGTATCCCCTGCCGCCTTCGACAAGACAGATAGTGCGGACGGCCACATCAGACCATTCCCCAAAGCCATCAGCGCGACCGCCAGGTACATCCCGGCGTCGGTCGTGGCGTCGAACAACCGGAACCCGAGGGCGAGAGTAAAACCTCCGATGACGATCAGCGCCTTCTCGCTGACAAATCCGGACACTCTTCCGAGAACGGGACCCTGCACGCCGACCATCAGCAGGCCCATCACAGCAAAAGAGATCCCGGTCTCGGTCAACGACCAGCCGAGTGTGCCAACCGCAAAGACGGGAAACGACACGTAGAAGAAGTTGAAGCTGAGCATAACAAGGAAATAGATTGCGAGAAGTGTCGGTACGCTCGGTATCCGCAGAAGTTCCGACATCGTCAGTTTGGCGGCTGCCTTCATTTCGAAGCAGTCCTTCTGTTCCTGCCCCATGAGCTTACGCATGTTCGTCTGCTCGGGAGTCCTCGAGAGAACGCAGGCTCGTCGGGATTCCGGTAGTCCGAATGCGATTGCCAGTGTCGCAGCGAGCGAGATTGCCGCGGCCGCAAACACCGGAGCGACCGACCCCCAGGCAGTCGCTCCGAGGACGCCAGCCAGGGCAGGGCCCGCCACAAACCCAAGGTTCGATGAGACCGCCATCCTGCCGAAGTTCCGCGTGCGGTCTTCCTCCTTGCTGATGTCGGCCAGGTACGCGTTGGCTACCGACACGTTCCCACCGGTTGCGCCGTCCAGGGCCCGGGCCAACACGAGAACCAGCAACGGAAGCGTAATCAGGAATCGTCCGGTAAGAACCGAATCGACGCTCAGCAACGATGTCGACGGTAGGCGAACGCGACAAGAAAGACGAGCCAGGATATGAACGTTCCCAGCTGGCTGAGCAACAGTATCCGCTTGCGACCGAAGCGGTCAGACCACCGCCCCAGCACAGGCGCTCCGACGAGCTGGAACGCCGAGTACGTCGCGCCCACGACGCCATAGGTGAACGCGTTTCCTCCCCAGTCGGTGACCAGGAAGACCAGGAACGGCAGCACGATGCTGAAGCCAAGCGTGCCGATGAAATTGACGAACAGGATCGGGAACAGCGAAACGGATGCCGACTCCTTGGGCCGCGCTGATCCATCATCCTTCCACCATTCCGTCCAGTCGCCGAGCAACAAGACGTTGTCGATGAAGCAGAACCCCCATTGTTGGTCGTCGGCCCAAGGCGCCATGATTGGATGTCGAGATGCCTCGGCGTGCAGACGGGCGTGCTGGTTGGGGGAGGAGTCGCAACAGCCCAGATGGCCGCACGACAGACAGACCCTCAGTTCTACCCAGCCAGACCCGTTCCAAAGGCAATCCCCCCCCCCACCCTCGGGGGACACTCTCCGCACCCGTTCCAGGTGGTTGCAGAGGTGGCTATATCTCGTCTCGAGATCCATCGCGTGCCGATTATTCCTGGCCGGGTTCGCGCTCTTCCGCTTCGATGAATACCCGCCTCACCTCGGGGTAAGCCTTCTTGACATCCCGCTCGATTCGCCGGACTGTCTGCTCGATACCGGTCGCGGTGATCTCGCCGATAAACTCGACGCTCAGGTTCAACAATATGAAATCCGGCCCCATATGCATGGTCAGGACTTCGTTGACGTGCTCAACCTCAGGCGGGGAACCCGCGATTCCCCGAATCCCGGCGATCACGTTCGCGTTGGCGGACTCGCCGATGAGCAGGCCCTTCGTCTCATGTGCGAGCCAGATCGCGGTCCCACCGAGGATGATGCCGATGAGGATAGAAGCCAGTCCGTCGAACATCCCAACCCGGTAAAATCGGTGAGCGCAACTCCGGCAAATGCGACAACAAGGCCAAGCAAGGCGGCGGAGTCCTCGAACAGGACGACGAACAAGGTGGGATCCTTACCCCGCTGCACGGCCTCCATGTAGCCCCAGTTTCCCTTCGCTTTCCGAAACTCATGAAAGGCGAAGTACCAGGCGGCCCCTTCAAAGATCATCGCAAACCCCAGAACGACGTAGTTGACCGCAGGGTTGTCGATCGAGACCGGGTGCAGTAGATGGATGATGCCCTGGTAGACCGAGATGCCGGCACCGACGGCGAAGATCAGGATCGCGACGATGAAGCTCCAGAAATAGACCTCCTTCCCGTGCCCGAACGGAAACTGTTCGTCGGGCGGCTTCTTCGCCTGCTTCAGGCCGTAGAGGAGGAGTACTTGGTTGCCGGTGTCCACCGCGGAATGGATGCCTTCGGATAGCATGGCGGAACTGCCGGTCAGCGCCGCGGCGACAAACTTTGTCACAGCGATCAGGGAGTTGCCCACCAGGGCGGCGATGATGACTTTCTTGGAAGATCCGGCCATGGCGCTCGCTGTGGCAGCCCGAGTCAGAAGTCTGATGGCCCGCGTTACGGCGACGTCGCGCCAGATGCTAGGCGCCGCGCCGACAGCGATGCGGGTACATCGTTGAGGCGCGGCAACGACGCAGATGGTGTGACGTCGCCGTAACCCCTCGGGCGCATGGGGGTTCGGAGACGTATACTTCGTTGCTCGTCGTCATGATGAAGCAGCATCACTTCCTCCTCGCGCCTCGTCTTCGCCTCCGAAGACCCATGCGCGCGAGCTATCAGACTTCTGACTCGGGCTGCTAGTGGTCCCCGTCTAACAGACTGTACCTTATTCGGATCGTTCCCCGAGCCAGACCGACACACTGCGGCTTCGGCCAAGCCGTCCGAGTTCGTTCCGCACAGGGATTTCCGATCTAATGGTCATTATTTTCCTCATATATGATCAGAAATGGGACAGCCAGAGCCGTTACGTTAATTGTGACGGACTACACTAGGGTTCAGCGAATACTGCGGAATACTAACAGATCGCCGAGAGGCGGCCTGGACCGCGCAACGTTCCACTGGTTGAATCACTGAACTTTTCGCGCTTATGATCACCCAGCGGACGTCAACAAAACGTTATGGAAACACCTGAAGACTGGGCCAGAAACATATTCGGACAGCGGGCGTCCTCCTACGCGACCAGCGAGACCCACACGAATCCCCAGGTTCTCGCTCGGGTCGTGTCCATGGCGGCACCGAAACCGGACTGGAACGCTCTGGACGTGGCGACTGGGACGGGACACACGGCGTTCGCGCTCTCCCCCCACGTGGCGTCGGTGATCGGTGTGGACCTGACGCCGGAGATGCTGGCCGAAGCGGAACGCCTGTCGGTCGAGCGCTCGCTCACGAACGTGAGATTCGAGACGGCCGATGCACATGATCTCCCTTTCGAAGACAACCGGTTCCAGCTCGTCACGTGCCGGCGGGCCGCCCATCACTTCTCGGACCTACGGTCTGCACTGGACGAGATGCGGCGGGTGCTCGGCTCCGACGGAAGGCTGGTGATCGACGATCGGAGCGTGCCGGAATACGATTTCGTGGATCGGTGCATGAACCTTCCGGACACCTACCACGACGAATCTCACGTCCGGGAGTACCGCCCGGGCGAATGGCGGCGAATGCTGGAGCACGCCGGCTTCGAAGTCGAGGTGGTCGAGCCTTATGTCAAACATCGCCCGCTCTGCTCCCTGACAGAGGGCGTATCCGCGGAAAACGTCGCGAAAATTCACGAAGCGCTGGAAACCTTGACTGCCCCGCAACGCGAGGTATTCAACCTGATCGAACGGGACGGGCAGATCTACCTGAATCACTGGTTCGTGATGGTTTCGGCCACATGTCGGTAGGACACCTTCCGGCCACTACCCCCCGACGACTCGAACCTCATGTTCGTCCAGCCGCGGACCCGAGCTTTCGTGAACCTGAACGCGGTCGAGGGGCGCCGGCCGAAAACGCAACAAGCTCGCTTTTCATTTGACGGGCCCAACTCTGCGCGTTAGGCTGCCCGAGCACATGCTGGCCAAAGCTCGGAGGACCCCACGACAACGGATGATCGTGCGGATCGGGCATAGCCTATTCGATGCGCTGCAGGAAACATCCATCGATTCGGAGTGTGAGGTTTGTTGCGCGCTGTTTGGCTACCGTTCAGACGATGCGGTGGTCATCGACGATCTGGAATTCATCCAGAATCCCCACACAACCGCAAACACTTTCGGCATTCCGGTTGAAGAGTACTCCCGTCTGAAGGACGAGGGGATGATCGGTATTTTTCACAGCCACCGGGGAGATTCCCGGCCTTCTACCTGGACGAGGTCTTCATCAGGAAGTCCGGGCTTCTCTGGCTGATTGGAGGGACTACGAAGGGACGGTTCACCGTGCACGCATACTCTTTCGGCCGGAAGCTGGTCGAGCACCCGCTGGTTCAAACATGATCCCCTATTTTCTGTCGATCACAAACACTCGTGAGAGTTTGATCAAGCTCCGCGACGAAATCCTCGTCCTCAACCGCGCCATGTCGGGCAAGGAAACCATTCGATACCTGGCGAACGAGTTCTGGCGACAAACCCATTCGGGCAACAAGTACCGCCAGCAGGTGCACCGGGCGTTCAAGACGATTCACAAGAAAAAGGAGGTCCGGTCCGCCCTCCGTATGGAGCTCGAGCAAATGGGCATCAACCTGACTGACAAGCGCGAGGACGCTGTCATCGGGGGCCAGACCACGGGGGGCGGTGACTTGGTCGAATACCGGGGCGATTACATCACCGACGGCGACATCGATGCGGGCGCCTACGACCGGTTTGTAGGCGTGCTGGAGGCGCACGGATACAGCGTCTATGAAATCCTCACGGGCGGCTCGGACCCCGACCGCAAATACTACAAGGTCTACGCCGCCCGGAGCTCTTGATCCGGGTTGGAGAGAACATGACGAGAAAACAGGCTCTGGCATTGCTGCTCGAGGACCTGGAGTTCAAGTTGTCGGAATTCCGTACGCGGGAAGCCAGACAAGAGGCCACCGTGGAGAGTGTCGAGGCGATGATCAAGGAGATCGGCATCGCTTCGAGGAACTTTCCCATTCGGATCGAGCTGCTGAAGATGAAGATCGCGGTCCGGGCACGGCAGGACGACCAGCGCCAGGTGCAGATGAGAGCAAGTGTCGTGAAGTCGTACTACCAGGAGCTGTTTCGGAAAGCATGAGGGGTGATGTATGAGCGTTGCTGACGACAAACTACTGATCACGCCGGTCCGAAACCAGGAATTCAACTCCCGGCTCGTGCAGGCCATCGGCCAGGCGACCGGGCGAATCCGGATCGCGGCTTTTGAGTTCAACCTGCTGCCGTCGAGCGACAAGGAGGCGCTGTCGCGGGACCTCCTGAAGATGCTGATCGAGAAGAAAAGCCAGGGCGTGAAGATCCAGCTCCTGCTCGGCATCAAGCTGGACGCTTCGAACGAGGGCATGCACTACCTCAAGGGATCGACGTTGCACGCCAACAGCATCCTGAAGAAGGCCGGCATCAACGTCCGGGTGTACGGCGGAGCCCGGGAAAGCTCTCACTGCAAGTACCTAATGGCGGATGACCGCGTGATTCTGGGAAGCCACAACATTGCCGACCGGTCACTCGCGCTCGGCCAGGACGAATCCGTCCTGATCGAAGGGCCTGCGGGGGCCGCAAGCTTCAACAGGCTGTTCAACGCCCAGTGGAAGGATGCCACGCGCTCCGTGCCGGACAACGCGATCGATTTCGACGCACCGATGATGACCGGGACACTGTTCCGCGGCGGGCTGAACAGTTTCCGGAACACGGCAACCAAGGTCGATCGATCAGCGCTGGAGGTCCTTTTTGAGGAGAAGTATTACGAGCGCCTGATCGCCGAGCTCAAGAAGGCCAAGGGGTCGATCAAGATCAAGATGTTCTTCTTCTCGTTCAGCAAGAACCCGAGAAGCAAGATACGCAAGCTGCTCAAGGTCCTGACCGATGCCCGGAAGAAGGGCCGGACCGTCCGGGTGATCCTGGACAAGGACAGCGAGGGCGACCCGTATGGATCGAGGTTCATCAACCTGAACGTCTTCAAGAGTCTGAAAGCGGCCGGAGTTGAGGTCACTTTCGATGATCCGGACGTGGTGACCCACGGGAAGATGATTCTCGTCGACGACGATCTGGTTTTCGTCGGCAGCCACAACTTCACGCTCGGCTCGTTCGAAGACTACTCGGACCTCAGTGTCCTGGTGAGATCCTCGAAGCTCGCGCACAAGTACCACGCACACTTCAATTCCTGTTTCCGAGAGCTGACCGAGAAAGCGGCCTAGCAGCCGGGCGTATCGTCCGGAATTCTAAGACTCTTGTCCTTCTAAGCCCTTATGGGGCTATAATCTCCGAATCCTATCGCCAACCGCGGTTTCGTGCCTGGAAGGGCCCAGAGGGCTTTCTTTCTCTTGATGGCGGCCGGTCGGCGAGTTGTCATAGTTTTCAGGAGGAAGCATGTCGCGACGATTTCTAACCCTGAGCCTGACCCTCGTGCTGTTCGTTGGACTCACGGCAGTACTGACTGGGCAGTCGGGCCAGAACCTCGACACCCGCAACGGCGAATGGCCGCACTACACTGGGGACCTGACGGGTAGCAAGTACTCGCCTCTGGATCAGATCAACGCCGAGAACTTCAACAAGCTCGAAGTGGCTTGGCGTTTCAAGACCGACAGTATGGGCCCCCGCCCCGAAACCAAGTTGGAAGGGACGCCGTTGATGGTCAACGGTGTGGTCTACACCACCGCCGGAACGCGGCGCGCCGCTGTCGCTCTTGATGCGGAGACGGGCGAACTGCTCTGGATGTACCGTATGGATGAGGGCCGTCGGGCCGACATGGCGCCCAGAAAGCTCTCGGGACGAGGCCTTGCCTACTGGACCGACGGCCAGGGCGATGAGCGCATCATCCTGGTCACGATCGGCTACAGGATGGTGGCGCTGGACGCCAAGACGGGCATTCGGGTTCCCTCCTTCGGACGGGACGGCGTCGTCGACCTCAAGGTGGGGGTCATCATCGGCGCGGACGCGCAGGTGGACCTGGTAAACGGTGAAGTTGGTCTGCACTCGACCGCCGCGGTCGTGGGTGACAAGATCATCGTCGGGTCATCGATGGCCGAAGGCCTGGGATACCGGTACAGCATCAATGCGAAAGGCGTCGTCCGCGCGTTCGACGCCAAGAGCGGCGACCTGCTGTGGGGTTTCGACGGCGTTCCGGGACCCGGCCAGTTCGGGAACGATACCTGGGAGGACGGTTCCTGGGAATGGACCGGCAATAACGGCGTGTGGACCGAGATCACGGTCGATCCCGAGGCAGGGATCGCGTACCTTGCGGTCGAAACGCCAACGATCGACGAATACGGCGGCAATCGCCTGGGCGACAACCTTTTCGCGGAAAGCCTGGTCGCCGTCGACCTGGAATCCGGCCAACGGCTGTGGCACTTCCAGCTCGTTCACCACCCGCTCTGGGACCACGACATTTCTTCGGCGCCGCTGCTGATGGACGTCACTATCGACGGGCGTGAACGCAAGATCGTCGCGCAGCCTACCAAGCAGGGCTTCCTGTACACGTTCGACAGGATCACCGGCGAACCGATCTGGCCCATTCCGGAGGTGGCGGTTCCACAGACCGACGTTCCCGGCGAGAAGACGGCCGCGACACAACCGATACCGACCAAACCTCCCCCCTATTCGCGCACACACGTGGAGCTCGACGATCTCATAGATTTCACGCCGGAGCTGCGGGCGCAGGCGCTCGAGAACTTGAAACTCTTCCGCTGGGAACCGATCCCCTATATCCCGCATGTGGGTCCCGGTAGCGAGTTCGCCGGGGCGGTCAACGTCGGCACCACGCTTGGCGGGATCAATTGGCCGGGAGCCTCGTTCGACCCGGAGACGGGCATCTTCTATGGTCAGGCACACAACTCCCAGATTCGCACGACTAAATTCACGCAAGAGTACTTCGACACGGTTAAACCCGAAACGCAGTCTGCCAACCGTATCCCGAGATGGGAAGACGAGCGGGAACAGATACGACGCCGTGGCAGACGTGGAGGGACCCCCCGCCTGACGGACAATCTGGAAGGCCTGCCTTTCATAAAGCCGCCCTATGGCGTACTCACCGCCCTTGATATGAACGAGGGTGAGCTTCTGTTCCAGGTGCCGCACGGGGACACTACCGACGACGTTCGCGCGAATATCGAGCGGCTGGGCCTGGAAGTTCCCGAAAAGGCCGGACAGGGTTACAGCGTCGGACTCGTCGTAACCAAAACGCTGGTGATCGTCGGCGATCCCCGTGTCACGTCAGCTCCGGGACGCGAACGCGGCGCCATGCTGCGGGCGTATGACAAGATGACGGGCGAAGAGGTCGGCGCGGTCTGGCTGCCGACCCAGCAGAGCGGCTCACCGATGACATACATGCTCAACGGCCGTCAGTACATCATCGTGGCGGTCAGCAGCGGTGGTTACACCGGCGAGTACATCGCGTTCGCGCTGCCGGACGAAGAGATTACCGGGCAGCAGTAGCGTTGCTTCCATCGCGGGGGCAGTGGGCAGTCATTTGGGTAAACGCCCGAAACTGTTCACTTGTCCCCGCTTTTTCGTGCGCAAAAGGGTGGGCTACCGTCCGAAGGCGTCGATTCTGATCAGCCTGAGGAGTTGAGGGTCGGCGGGCAGTTCCGACTCTCCCGCCGGAAAGTCGTTGGCGCTCAGAACAAAGCTGATGATGTCTGCGATTTTTTCCCGGGACACCGATCTGGTGTCGTTGGGCGGCATGGTCGTGCGGATCCGATCGGAGAGATCCCGGAGAGTAAGATCGTTCCAGTTCGACAGGAACGTGCCTCCGGTGAGCGGGGGGGGCCTCCTCGCCACCTTCCAGTTCATATCCGTGGCAATCGCCGCAGGTTGCCTCGAAAGCAATCACGCCCCGAGCGACCTGTTCCTCGTTGTAGACCCTGTCTCGTACCGAACGCATGTCCTCGGCCTGCTGCGCCCCGAGCCTCGCGAGGTGTCCGCCGGCGGCGAGGGCCGAGACTGTCAATCCAACAAGAACAAGCTTGATTCGCATCTAAAGATCTCCTGTGGCGAGACTATAACGTACCGGTAAACCTGACGATTTGGAACCAACCTCGGTGAAACGGATTCTCCGCTAAGCCAGCGAATGACTGATCGGAGCCAACTGACCTACGGACTATTTCCCCTTCCGCATTACCTTGCCGGGGCGGTCTTCGGTCGCTTCTCCGTCATCCCAGACCAGAGTTCCGTTCACGAAGACATAACGGACACCTTCGGCCAATGCGAACGGATCCTGGAATGTAGAGCGGTCCGTGACTGTTTCCGGATCGAAGGCGATGATGTCGGCCCAGGCTCCTTCCTCCAGAACGCCACGGTCATCGAGACCCAGTCGGGCGGCGGGCATGGCCGCCATCTTGTGGATGGCGTCCTCCAGGCTCATGGCGCTTTCGTCGCGAACGTATTTTGCGAGAACCCTCGGAAACGTTCCGGCCCCACGCGGGTGGCGGGACAGGATGCCGCCGTCGCTGGCAACCATCACGCTGGGGTGGGCGAGAAATTCGGTCACGTCTTCTTCGGTCATGGACGCGCAGACAACCCCGGCTCCACCCTCTGCCATGATCTCCATAAAGAGGTCGACAGCAGACATCTGACGATCTTCGGCGATCTCCTCCAACGTCTTGAAGTTGTATTCCGGATGGGCCTGGGATCGCGTGATCAGAACGGTGCTCGGCCCGCCGACGTCCTCGATGCCCTTACGCACCTCGTCGGGATCGTCGAACTTCCGACTGGGGACCAGGACATTGATTCCCGAAGACCACGCGTTGTAGGGGTAGGCATCCGCGAGCACGTCGATTCCCTCCCCACGAGCTTCATCGATCAACTCGAACACCTCGTCGGTCCGGCCCCAGACGCCGACAGTAGCGAGCTTGATGTGGGAGATCTGAACAGGCAGTCGGGCGCGGCGGCCGACCTCGATCGCTTCACCGATGGCTTCCAGCACTTCATAAGACTCGTCCCGGATGTGGCTCATGTAGATACCCTCATACCGTGACGCAACGGCTGCCAGACGGATGACTTCATCGGTGTTGCTGTAGAAACCGGGGTCGTACTCCAGTCCGGAGGAGAGTCCGTAGGCCCCGTCTCGCATCGCCTGATCGACCAGGTCTTCCATGTCGTTTATTTCCTGATCCGAGGACTGCCTTCGATAGTCGTCCCCAAGCACATGACGTCGCACCGTCCCGTGGCCGATGAACGTCAGGATGTTCACCGCGGGTGTCGCGGTTTCCATCGCGTCGAGGAACTCTTCGATCTCGAGAGCGCCGCCGCCGTCCGGGCCGAGCGCCATCGTCGTGATCCCCTGTGCGACCTGGGATGTCGCCACCGGCTCCTCGGTCAAGCCACCGGCGGAGTGATCGTGGATGTCGACGAAGCCGGGTGACACAACCAGACCGCTGACGTCGAAGACACGGTCTCCTGTTCCAGGCTCGAAGGCGCCAATCTCCACGATTCGGCCGTCTCGAAGGCGGACGTTGGCTTCGAATCCGGGGGACCCGGTGCCATCAACGATAGTTCCACCAACCAGGACGATTTCCTGTGCCGACACAGGAAGCGCTATCAAGACACCGATGAACAATCCCAGGACGCGTGACATTGGCCGCACCTCACAATTGTGCCTGTCGCCCGATACAGGGCTTGGTTTCTTCGGACATATTAGCGCAGGTGGATGCGGGCCGGAGGAAGCAATCAGACGTTTTACTTGGACCAAGACCGCCTAACCGGACGACTGCCAACCTCACGGCCAGGAGCCCGTGGTGAAAGTCGCCCAAGACCGTAGCGGCGCTCTAAGAGCGCCGAACAATGGGCGTTCGTACGGTGTACATTCACCACAGGCCGCTTGCACAGGATGGCACTCAGCCGATCTTTATCATCAACGCTGTAGGTCGAGCTGGAGTTCTGCCGTCGAGAGGCCACCGCCCGGAGGAAGAACTGTGGTCCATATCCTCACAGAGACGACCCGTTCCAACTCCCGAGTAGCCTTATCATCAACGCTGTAGGTCGAGCTGGAGTTCTGCCGTCGAGAGGCCACCGCCCGGAGGAAGAACTGTGGTCCATATCCTCACAGAGACGACCCGTTCCAACTGGGCCCGAGTAGCCTGAGCCTGCCCGTCGGGATTGAAACAGAACAGGTCTTTTGGCCCGATGTTCGTCTGGGGAGGCTCGTTTCTCCACCATACGAAATTACCGAAGTCCCACGGTCGGACCTCTAGATTGATGCTTTCGGTCAATGAGTTCTGGCGAGCGACGCCCTGAATGACACCGGTACAGACAAGGTTGTCGTTTGCGTCGAGATAGCTGGCCGTCATCCGGACCGCTGCGGGCAGACAGTTACCAGAGGGTCGGCTGACGGTGCTGAAAAGGTTCAGCTGCACCGACACGGCATCCCCGGGAGGAACGCTCCTCCGCTCGGCCCCACCCACCCAGCGAATCTGCGCCGAGCAGGAGGTTTGCTCCTGACCATCTTGCTCCCGCCGTATTTCTTGCAACAAATTCAGCGATCGTTCAACTTGGCGTTGGAGTTCCTGGAGCTCCTGTCGTTGTTCCTGGAGCAGTTGCTGTTGCTGTCGTAGCTGGGACTCCAGGGTTTGCTGCGGCAGGGCACCGATACTGATTAGGAGAAGCAGACCAGCAATGTTCATGAGCTAATAGACGCCCCAGGCTACCGAACGGTTCATCCCCGTGTCGGAGTGGTGAGCGACGTCGGGGGACCCACAATAAGCGCACGGCAGTATAATCAGCCAAACAAAGCTCAGGAGTTTCCAGAGGATGAAACGTCTCGCATTGGTTCTTTCCATCGGAGTGGTTGCGGGGATGGTTGGCTACTGGTCTCCCGGCTTCGGCCAGGAACAGACAAACGAGCCTCCGGCGGGAACCCTGCACGACGGCTCCGCCTTTCGCTTCGAAAGGATCACCGACGACATCTATCACGTTCGCGGCGCGGGCACGATGTCGGTGGGGAGCAACTCCGTGGTCATCATCAACGAAGAGGACGTACTGCTCGTCGATTCAAACTCGACGCCGGCGGCCGCCTGGGTGCTCCGGGAAGAGTTGCGCGCCATCACGACAAAGCCGGTGAAGTACGTCGTGAACACGCACTTCCATTTCGACCATGCCCACGGTAACCAGATCTGGGGACCGGACGTCGAGTTGATCGGCCATGAATTTACGCGTGAGGCGCTTTCCGATGCTGAGGCCATCTTCTCATCGCGTACCTACCAGGGCTTCACCGGCAACGTACCCTCTCGCGTCGATGGGTTGCGAGCCCGGATCGACGCCGAGCAGGATCCGGTCGCCAGGACGCGGCTGGAGGGACAGTTGCAGGTCCAGGAAAGTTACCGGGATGCGCTGGCCGAAGTGAATCCGACACCACCGAGAATCACTCTGGATAGAAAGATGACACTCTTCCTGGGAGGCCGGGAAATCCAGCTGATGTTCCTCGGCCGGGGTCACACCGGAGGCGACCTGGTCGTCTATCTGCCCGAGGAACAGGTTCTCTGTTCCGGAGATCTCCTCGTTGAGAACCTCGTGTACATGGGAGACGGATACGTCGACGAATGGGCGGACACCCTGGATGAGCTGCGGTCGTTCGACTACGACAGGATTCTGCCAGGACACGGCGCATCGTTCACTGGAACGCAGAAAATCGATAACTTCCAGGACTATCTCCGCGACTTCTGGACCAAGGCCACTGCCCTCCGCAGTCAGGGCCTTTCCGCCGAACAGGCCGCCGAACGGATCGACATGACGAACCATCGGGCCAACTACGGCAATCTTCGTGGCCCCGGCGTGGACGTCAGAGAGATGTTGCGAGCATACGAACGGATGGACGAACCCGAGGACAGGTAAAGGCGGCGCGTTTCCTCTTGACCACCCCGATAGATTCACTATAGTATTCCTATATTGACTTTCGATATTTCATTTCTATATTGTGAGCGGGAATGCCATGGCTGGAACTAGAAGACAAAAAACAGATCTGCTCCGCGGGACGCTCGACCTCCTGATCCTCCGCACGTTGGAATTGCAGGCGCTGCACGGGATCGCTATCGCCGATCGGATTCGCCAGCTGACACACGGCACCTTCGACATCCAGGCAGGATCGCTCTTTCCTGCCCTGCATCGGCTGGAACAGGAAGGGTGGATCGCCGGCGAGTGGACGATGACCGAGCAGAGACGACGGATCAAGGCCTACACGCTGACCGCGGCCGGACGCAAGCACCTGTCGGTCGAGAAGCGTCAGTGGGAACGCATCGTCGAGGCGATGACCCAGGTTCTGGAAACCAGCTAGGGGAGAAGTTTACGTGCCAATCACTTCCAAGATAAAGAGCTTCTGGGCGACGCTGGTTCGGAGGCAACAGGTGGAAATCGACCTCGACGATGAGCTGAGCGCGTGGGTGGACGAGTTGACGGACCGAAAGATCCGGAGCGGGCTCGATGCCGAAGCGGCCCGCCGGGCAGCGTTACTGGAGACCGGAGGGATGGGCCAGGTGAAAGAAAGGGTCCGCGAACAGCGGTTCGGTTTCGGCCTGCTGGCCCTGTCTCGGGACCTCGCCTACGCGCTGCGCGGATTACGTCGTGTTCCCGGATACGCCGCCGCGTTCGTGCTGACGCTTGGCCTCGGGATCGGGGCCAACACCGCGATATTCAGCGTGATCAACGGAGTCCTGCTCCGGCCCCTGCCGTATCCCGATGCCGACCGGATCATGTACGTCGAGCAGGCAGCAGTCCGCTCCGGGATGCCGAGCATCATGTTCTCGTTCCCGGAAGTGGCGGACTATCGCGAGCAGGCGACCACGTTCGACGAGTTCGTCGAGTTCGGCGACTGGACATTCAACGTGCTGGATCGCGGTGATCCGCACCGCGCGACCGGTGGTCTGGTCACACCGAACTACTTCAAGGTCCTGGGAATCCAGCCTCAACTTGGGCGCACCCTCATTCCGGAGGACGAATCCCCCGACGCTCCGCCCGTCGCCGTCCTCACGCACGAATACTGGCTGCGGGTCTTCGGTGGGGATGTCGCAGTGGTCGGCCAGACACTCAACCTTACCGTTAAGCAGGCCATCATCGTCGGGGTCCTGCCCCCCGGATCCCACTACGCGTCGGATCAGCCGCAGGACTTCTATGTCAGTTAAGTGACCCCCGGCAAAGCCGGGGGCTTATTTCGATGAGCCCCTCAAAGGGGCAGGTCAAGAGCCGCCTGAAGGCGGCTTACGCTCCCACGGCATGTTCAGCTGCTCCAACCGTTGCTCCTCCTGCTCCTGGCGCCGAATGTATTCTCGAACGACTTCTTCCTCCAGCCCCACCGTCGAGACGAAGTAGCCCCGTGCCCAGAAACTCTCACCCGTGAAATTCCGTTTCCGGCCCATAAAGTTCCGCGCAATCGAAATCGCACTCTTCCCCTTAATGAATTCCACCACACTCGACACCGCTCGTTTCGGCGGGATGCTGATGCACATGCGCACGTGGTCCGCCATCAAGTGACCTCCCACAATCCGGCTCTCTTTCTGCTTGGCCAATTCACGAAATATCTCGCCCAAGTGCTGCCGAAGCGTACCGAAAATCCTCTTCCGTCGGTACTTCGGGATGAACACCACGTGATACTTGCAGTCCCATTTCGTGTGCGATAGGCTTTGGTAGTCTTTCATTGAGTCCTCCTTGTTCGGAAGTTGTCGCTTCCAAGGAGGACTCTCTTATTTACCGCAGCTCTCGGTCTGTAAACGATCACCAGAAAGTGAATGAATCTGAACAAACGCCGAGACTCTGAACGCTCATCATCATCGCCGAGGCCTTGCGAGGCTCTTTGCCGGGGCTTTCCGACCAGTCGTGCAGCTTGGGCGACGTTGCGTGACAGATCACGCTTCCGCGCGCTTGACAATTCTGCTATAGTTTTCCGCCCTTCGACCGGACAGGCTCGGAATTCGACATTCGCGAGGAAGAAAATCACGACTTACGTGTCGGCGCTCGTCCAGAACACTTCACTTTTTCGCGATCGTTAACACTCGGTCAAACCTCTGCGAGTCGCCCCGGCTGAGCCGGGGGTTTACCTATGGGAATTACGCGGCCAACGACCACTACATGGGCGCGGCGATGCAGGACGAACGGACCCACCGGATGACGGACGTGTTCGCCCGGCTGTCGCCCGGGGCAACCGTCGACATGGCCCGCGCAGAGATGAGTGCGATCTCGGGCCGGTTGCGAAATGCCTACCCCGAGGCATATCCGGAATCCCGGGGGATCGACATAGTCGTCACCCCATGGATCGAGGATCTAACCCAGGAAGCCCGACCCACATTGCTCATCCTCCTGGGAACGGCCATTTTTGTCCTGCTGATCGCATGCGCGAACGTCGCGAACCTGACTCTGACGCGCCTGATCCGCCGCGAACGCGAGTTGGCCGTGCGCGCGGCACTCGGCGCCGGCAGCGCCCGCCTGCGCGGACAACTCCTGGTAGAAAACCTCGTCCTGTCGACGGTTGGCGCGGTCCTCGGTGTCGTTCTGGCCATCGCAGGACTGGACCTGCTCGTCGCCTATACCGCTCGCTTCACGTCCAGAACAGGCGAAATCGCTGTCGACGGGACCGTGCTCGCCTTGACTCTGGTCGTTGCCGTGGGTACAGCGATCCTTTTCGCCTGGGGTCCCAGGATGCCGTTCACCCAGGATCTGGGAGCGTCGTTGAGCGCCTCGGGCGGTGGGCGCTCGACGGGCGGGGTGTCGCGAAGGCGAACGCAACGTGCGCTGGTGGTCTGTCAACTCGCCTTCGCGTTCATGTTGCTCGTGGGTGCGGGACTGCTGATCCGAACTCTGGTCCAACTCAATCAGGTCGATCCGGGCTTCGATCTGGCGAACGTGCTGTTGTTGGAAGCGCCGGATTTCACGCAGCAAACTCCCACCCAGCGCCAGCAGTTCGGCAATTCGGTTGTCGAGCGCGTGGAAGGGTATCCCGGCGTGGAATCCGCCGCCATGGCCAGTGCGGCTCCCCTCAGGGGATCGAATCGAGCGCGTGGAAGGATGCCGCAGTCTGTCTCGAGAACGGTGAGCCCCGGCTATTTCAGTACGGCCGGCACGGCTCTCGTTCGGGGACGTCCCGCGACGACCAGCCCGACTCTGTGGCCGTGACTATCCTGTGGCGTCGAATCCAATCAACAGAGAATTCCGTGTCGAAGGCCGCACGCTGGACGGAGTGATGCCGCAGTCTGTCTCGAGAACGGTGAGCCCCGGCTATTTCAGTACGGCCGGCACGGCTCTCGTTCGGGGACGTGAGTTCGGCCGCGACGACCAGCCCGACTCTGTGGCCGTGACTATCCTGAGCGAGGCGATGGCGCGCTTCTATTTCGAGGACGAAGATCCGATAGGCCGCCGAATCGCGGTCTGGCAGAGCGACAGCGAGGCGAATTGGATGACGATCGTCGGTGTCGTCGAAGATACGAAGGCGGACGGACTGGACCGAGACGCCATCCACACATACTACCGGTCCTCGACGCAGGGATTCACGCCGTCGACGTTCCTCGTCCGGACCGACGGAGACGCCCGGCCGCTCGCTCCCACGGTCGTCGAGACGATTCGGACGCTAGACCCCAACCGGCCGGTGGATCATATCCAGACGCTCGAGGAACTGCGCAGCGAGAGCATCGCTCCGCAGCGCCTGAACGCAACGCTGTTCGGTATGTTTTCCCTGCTGGCACTGGTCATTGCCACCGTCGGAATAGCGGGGGTTCTGTTGTTTTCGGTAAGCCAGCGGACCCAGGAGTTCGGCATACGCGCGGCGCTGGGCGCCACGCGCGCGCAGGTGCTCCGCATGGTGCTCCAAGAAGGGGCGCTGCTTGCGATCATCGGGCTTGGGGTCGGGGGCATTGCCTCCCTGTTCCTCTCCGGACTCCTGTCCGGCCTCTTGTTCGAGGTTGAACCGATCGATCCCATTTCGTTCCTGGGTTCCGCGTTCGTCCTGATACTGGTGTCCATTACGGCTTCGCTCATTCCCGCATGGCGCGCCACCCAGGTGGATCCGATGGTGGCGTTGAGGTCGGACTGAAGACACCGCGGTGCGCCTACCCTGAACGCCATTAGCTTTTGCGCGCCCTCCTCTTGTTCGCGTGTGGCGCCCCGCAGACCCTTGCGCGCGATCCCACAGGTCCTGCCACATGCTGTTATACTCTTTAGCCTGTGCCAAAGAGTCGATTCGGCGCGACTGGCAACCTCACCGAATAGCCACTCCCTACCGTCCACGCTTCCGGAAATCCTCATGTTCCGGGACTGGCGGGTGAGATCTGTCGTGCTGAAGCCTCGGGGCCGACAAGACATGAGCGAAAAGACACCGCTGGCGACCGAAAGACAGGACAAAACCCAGGTCGGCAGTTTCTTCGTCGCCAACTATCCGCCGTTTTCGGTCTGGACCGAGCAGGACGTAGCGCGCGCCGCCATACCGGCACTGGCCCGGGAACCCGCGCCCGATACGCCCCTCGGGCTCTATCTCCACATCCCCTTCTGCAGGAAGCGGTGCCACTTCTGCTATTTCCGGGTATACACCGACAAGAACGCCCAGGAAGTTGAAAACTATATCGCCCTTCTCATCGACGAGATGAAACTCTGGGCCGCCCAGCCCGCGCTCGCCGGACGGCCCGTCGACTTTGTCTACTTCGGTGGTGGAACGCCGTCGTTTCTCTCCTCGCGGCAACTGGAAGGGCTCGTCAAGGGTCTGGCAGCCGTCATGCCGTGGGAAGGCGCCGAGGAGATCACCTTCGAGTGTGAACCCGGCACGCTGACCGAAACGAAGCTGGCGGCAATACGAGGCTTTGGAGTTACGCGTCTCAGCCTGGGAATCGAAAATTACGACGATCACATTCTCGAACTGAACGGCCGCGCCCACCGGTCGGCGGAAGTCTTCCGTGCATACGAACGCGCCCGAAAGCTTGATTTTCCCCAGATCAACGTCGATCTTATCGCCGGCATGCTGGGAGAAACCGACGAGAACTGGCGCGAATGCATCGATCGAACGATCGAGTTGGCGCCCGACAGTGTCACGATCTACCAGATGGAGCTGCCCTACAACACGACCATCAGCGCGGATCTGCTGAAAGGCGCGGGTCAGTTCAAGGATCCGGTCGCGGACTGGTCGACCAAGCGGCGGTGGATGGGCGAGGCGTTCGCATCGCTTGAGGCTGCCGGGTATCACCTGGGAAGCGCCTACACCGCCGTTCGCGACCCGTCGCGTACCAGTTTCCTGTACCGGGACCGCCTGTGGGAGGGCGCGGATCTTGCGGGCCTGGGCGTCGCATCGTTCGGTCACATCAACGGGGTTCACATGCAAAACCTGGACCGGTGGGCAACCTATGGATCCGCGATCCAAAGTGGCGAGATACCGCTCGAACGCGCATACGAGCCCACCAGCGAGGAGCGCATGATTCGGGAAATGGTCCTGCAGCTCAAGAAGGGTGCGATCCGGCCGGCGTACTTCGAGAACAAATACGGAGTGCGCATACTGGACCGATTTGGCGACCGATTCGAGAACCTCAGAGAAGAAGGCTTCGTTTCGGAAACGACCGAAGAAGCCGTCGTCCTGTCCCGCGAGGGATTGTTGAGAGTTGACGCCCTGCTGCCCCGCTTCTTCCTGCCGCAGCATGCCGGCATTCGCTACACGTAATCGGTGCGATGTATTGCTGAGTGAATACAGGCTCAAGCGGCGTGTCGAGTTCGCGGAAACCGACCTGGCCGGCTTCGTTCATTTCACCCGCTTCTTCCAGTACATGGAAGAAGCCGAGCACGCGCTCTGGCGGGAGGCGGGCCTGAGCATAGTCCCGCCCGATTCCGGTATTGGGTTTCCGCGCCTGGCGACATCCTTCGAATACTACCGGCCTCTCAGATTCGAGGACGAGTTCGAAGTGTTGATCCGGTTCGTGGAGATGACGGAAAAGACGGTGCGGTACGAATGCATCGTGACGAAGGATGGCGAGAAGATGGCTGCCGGCACCTTGACGATGGCCTGCGTCAGCAAGCTGCCGGATGAGCCCATGAAGATGATTCCGATCCCGGCCGACATTCGGTCGCGGTTCGAGGTCGTAACCGAGAAGGGCGATTAGTAAGGATTGCTGGAGAGAAAATTGGCAGAGGATAAGACAAGCGGCGGGCCGGACGTCGTCGTGATCGGGGGCGGTCCGGCCGGCTCCACCGTGTCGACGTTGATCGCGCAGGCAGGATACCGGGTCGAGTTGTTCGAACGGGAACGCTTTCCGCGCTTCCACGTCGGCGAATCCTTGATACCGGAAACCTACTGGGTGCTCGAGCGCCTGAACATGCTCGACAAGATGCGCGCGAGTTTTTTCACGAAGAAACACAGCGTGCAGTTCTTCACCGCGAACGGCAAAGGATCGAAGCCGTTCTACTTCCGCGAAAACAAAGCGAACGAATCCTCACAGACCTGGCAGGTCGTCCGCAGCGAGTTCGATCAGATGATGCTCGAGAACGCCCGGGAACACGGCGTCATCGCGCACGAGGGCGTTCGGGTGCTCGACGTTTTGTTCGAGGGCGATCGCGCAGTCGGTATCGTGATCAAGCAGGACGGTGGTGTTCGCGAGATGAGGGCGCGCGTCGTCGTCGATGCCAGCGGCGAGAACGGCCTGCTGATGAAGAAACTCGGGCTGCGAATCTGGGATCCCGTCCTCAACAAGGGGGCGATCTGGACTTACTTCGAAGGCGCCCACCGTGACGACGGAGTCGACGAGGGCGCGACGCTGGTTCTGCAGACCGCGGACAGGAATGGTTGGTTCTGGTACATCCCTCTCCACGACAACAAGGTGAGCGTCGGAGTTGTGGCTCCGTTCGACTACCTGTTCAAAGGCCGTGTCAGCCACGAGCAGACTTTCAACGACGAAGTGGAGCTGTGCGGGCCCGTAAAGGAGCGCCTCTCGGCGGGACACCGGACGACGGGACACTACGCGACACGGGACTTTTCCTACCGCTCGAAGCAGGTGGCTGGAGACGGCTGGGTCCTCATCGGCGACGCGTTTGGTTTCCTGGATCCGCTGTACTCCTCGGGCATCCTGCTCGCACTCAAGTCCGGCCAACTCGCCGCCGACGCCATCGCGGCAGGATTCAAAGAAAACGATACTTCCGGTGATCGGCTCGGCAGCTGGGGACCGTCGTTCAATAAGGGCATGGACAGGATGCGCCGCCTGGTCTGCGAGTACTACGACGGTTTCAGCTTTGGGAATTTCGTGCGCCACTTCCCGAAACTTCAGGGCGCCATCACGGACCTGCTGGTCGGCGATCTGTTCAGGGATGAAGTTGATGAAATCTGGGCACCGATGGAGTCGCTCTACGCCGAAGGTAAGGCCCCGATCCCTGCCTGGGACGCCGGGCCACAGGCCAACGGGGGCGAACAAACCGTCGACGGAATCATGGGCGAGAAAAAGGACTAGTGGACCTGCTTCCCCGTTCTTTCAGGTCTTCTCCGGGATCCCTAAAACGAAGGTCACGAAGACCCGCGGAGCACACGAAGAAAACGGACTTATCTTAAGGACCATCTTGCCTTCGTTTCCTTCGCGTCTTCGTGTTGAAAACGGGTGTGTTGCAGCCTACCGGGCCCGCACATCGTAGCTCGACAGCACACCCTGATTCCGGATATACAGCCTGCCATCGCTGATAACGGGGTGCGCATAGCTGGGCCAGCCCTGATCCTCGACCCTGAACCTGCCTTTCTCCCGGTATGCGTCCGGCGTCGCATCGGCAAGGCCGACGACATTGTTCTCGCTGAAAAGATAGAGATGGCCGTCGGCGTAGCTGATCGATCCCTTGCCGACGCTGCGGTGCCGCCACATGAGCTCGCCGGTCTCAAAGTCCATACAGGCCAGGACGGAGTTGTGGTAGCCGTAGAGGTAGCCGTCCACCAGGACGATACCGCCGTGGTGGTTCTGCATCTGACGAGTGAAATAGACCTCTTCGGCCTGAACCTCTCCCCCTCTGGCGGTCAACGCCAGCAATCCACCGCCCGTTCCGTAGGCGGAGCTGTAGAAGACCTTGTCGTCTGAGACGATCGGCGTCGACACATTGGCGGTCCTGTTGGCGGCCCTCGGGTATTCCCACATCAGCTTGCCGTCAGAAGCACGGATGCCGACGCCGGCTCGGTCGGTCAGCGTCATGATCGTCCGGACACCACCGATGTCGGCGACCACGGCCGAGGCATAGCCCGCAGCCGAACTCAATTCCTGGCTGGTCCAGATCGTCTCGCCGGTCATCTTGTCGAGAGCTACGACACCGGCTCGCCGGCCGCCCGGCGTCACGATGACCCGGCCGCCGTCAACGAGCGGAGACTCGCTGATCAGCCAGGAGAGGTTCCGTCCACCGAACTCTCGAAGGATGTTGAGCTGCCAGACGATCGAGCCGTCAGCTACACTCAGGCAGGCCAGTTCCCCGGTTTCGGTCAACACGTACACACGGTCGCCGTCGACGGTCGGCGTGCCGCGGGGCCCGTGGCCCTCCCCGCTACGGCCTCCCTGACCCAGCCCCCGGGACCACACGATCCGGCCGTCGGCCCGGTTGAGACTCGCAACGGCACTCTGGCGGCCGACACTCATCTGCACGAAGATGCGGTCCCCGGCAACCGCCACCGAACCGTAGCCGGGCCCCAGGTTCGACACGGACCACTCGGGCGGCGGTCCCCCTCCGGGCCAGCTGTCCATCAGTCCGGACTCGCCGGAAATACCATTTCGGTCCGGTCCACGCCATTGGGGCCAGTCGTCGCCCGCGGCGAATGGTCCGGCCACGGTCATCGTCCCGGCAAGCATCAGCAGACCTGCGGACAAACGTAAAGATCTCATCGTAATTCTCCAACAGCTATGGGTTTCGTACCGACCAGCAGCGCAGCGAAACCGGGAAGGTAGGCCAGGTTCCAGGCGCCGAAGTGGACGAGGTAGTCCCAGCCCTGAGGGTTAAACGGAAGCCAGATTCCGGAGACCAGGAAGAACGCAACGCCGGAGCCGAGCGCTGCAGCGGTGCCACGGAGCAAGGCAGTCTGGATTCGTGAGCTGCTGGGGTCGAGATAGCGGCTCAGCACGCCGAGCCCCAGCCAAACCGCAATCCAGACCAGAAACATCGCACGGTAGCCTGTCAGCGGTGAGAGCACATAGAAACTCCCGGCCGCCAGGCCCCCTATCAAGGCTCCCAGACCCGCCCCCGCGAGGCGGCGCCCGAAAGGGAAACCGAGGGCCAGTCCGATCCCGCCGAACAGGAGCGTACCGTGGACCAGCCCGTAAATCGGGCGGTGTTGGGGAATCCACGTTGCCCAGACGAAGTCTCCGAGAGTGCTCAGTCCGGCCACGGCGAGCGTACCGAAGACTGCCGGACCGATTCGGGCCCTCATGGAGTCACCCGGCTCACTCCTCGCCGATGCTGTAGAGGTAAGTGTATCCCCGCAGGTAGATCTCGTCGCCCACAAGGGCCGGCGAAGCGTCGAAGCCGTCGTCCAGCGTGTTCGTCGCCAGAACCTCAAACGTCTCGCCGTGCCGGATCACCATCGTCGCCCCGTCCCGGCCTGCCAGGTACACACGCCCGTCGGCACCCACGGGGGAAGCGAACACGTTGGGGACGTCGGCCAGGCGCTGGAGCGCGTAGTGAGGCGTCCCGGTCTTCGCCTCGAACACCGAGAGGATTCCCGAGTTTGTCTTCAGGAAGTACAGAATGCCGTCGTAGAGCAGAGGAGACGGCACATACGGCGTGTCGCGATTCATCTCCCAGACGATCGAATCGGTCCCGGTGATGTCTCCGCGGGCGCCATCCAGGCGGATCGCCTTGAGGTCGTTCCCGCGAAAGCCGCTCATCGCGTACACCATGCCGTCCTCGGTCACCGGAGACGGGATCGGGTTCATCGTCAAGCCTTCGCTCTCCCACACGATGTCGCCCGTTTCCAGGTCGTAGCTCTTCAGCCGGTTCATGCCGGGTACGATTACCTGCGGACGTCCTTCGTGTTCGACCACCAGCGGAGTCGCCCACGTGTCGATCTCGTCCCGATCATCACGCCAGATCTCCTCACCCGTATTCTTGTCGATGGCGGCAACGAAAGACTGCCCGTCCAGGTGATCCCACACGATGACGAGCCGATCCTCGTAGAGCACGGGCGTACTGCCTTCGCCGAACTGATTGCGCATCGCCTTCTTGCCGAAATCCTTCTCCCATACGAGCTCGCCGTCCATGGTGTAGGCATAGAGGCCGTGGGATTCGAAGTACGCGAAGACATGCTCGCCGTCGGTCACCGCGGAACTGGACGCCCACGTGCCGTTGTCCTGGTGCGACGCCTCGTGTGGTTCCTCCTCGCGCGCGGTGCGCTCCCAGGTTACGCTGCCGTCCTCACGGTTAAGGGCCATGACGACGAATCGGTGGACGCCACGCGGCCGAAATCCCCCCCGGGGGTTGTGTGACGCCTCGACGCTCATCCCGACCGGTATCGCCGTCAGCAGGAAGACGCGGTCGCCCCAGACGACGGGTGAGGACGATCCTCTTCCGGGTATTTCGACTTTCCAGCGGATGTTCTCCGTCTCGCTCCACTCCAGTGGGGGCGTGGCGTACTGGGAAACACCGGTGGCGTAAGGGCCCCGCCATTGAGGCCAGAAGCGTTCCGCTTCAGGGTTGATCTCGACCAGGACCGTTGCCAGAAGGACGCCGGCTGCTGCGACGACCAGTGTTGCGGCTCCGATTGCTCTCTTCACGATTTCACTCCTCAAGTTGCTTGGAACCTCTATTCTCGCGGCTTGCGGGCTGCAACGCAATGCGTTCGGTGGGATCTGGTCGTGATCACCGGGGGTCTGGCTGCTCGCCGAATCCGACCACATGCCCCGTCGTCCGGATAACGATGAGGCCGTCAGAAATGGCCGGTGTGGCCATGATGACTTCATTCACCTCGTTGTGCGCGATTTCGACATACTCCCGTCCGGCCCTTGCTACGAAGACGTCCCCGTTTTCGCTGGCGATGTAGAGGCGGCCGTCCGCAGCGACCGGCGAGGCGGAAAAGGATCCTCCCGTCCCGACTCGTGCACGGTACACGCGCTCGCCCGTCTCAGCCTCGTACGCTGTAATGATGCCGTTGTTGTTCAGCGTGTAGAACAGCCCCCGGTAGAGTATCGGGGTTGGGATGTACGTCCCACCCACCGAACTCCAGGCGATGGCGTCGCTGGATCTAGCGCGCCCGGCAAGGGAAATATCGCCCGAAGATCCGGGCCGGATCGCGTAGATCGGTCGAACCGGCGGGTACCCGCCGGTCACGTACACGAGACCGGCACCCGCGACCGGTGTTGCTACGGTGATCTCGGAATTAGGCGCCAGGGTCCATCGCAGTCTACCGGTCTCGGGATCGTACCCACGCACTTTCGTGCCGTTGGTAACCAATTCGTCACCAGATTCTCCCGTGGCGATAGTCGGCGTTCCCCACGTAGGGATTTCGTCATCCCGGCTCGTCCGCCAGAGTTCATCGCCATTCGACAGGCCGTATGCCGCCACGAAAGAGTCCTTCTGGCGATCCACCTGCAGGATTACCGATTCCAGGTAGATGATTGGCGAGCTGCTGTGACCCCACTGCTCAGTGGCGTCGAAGAACCAGCCGTTGTCGATGAGACCGAGATCTTTCTTCCAGAGCTCCCCGCCGTCCATGTCGTAGGCGGCGAACACTCCAACCGTGCCGAACAGGACGACCACGCGGCGGCCGTCCGTAACGGGCGTGGAGCTGGCCTGACTTCCTTTCGGATGCCGCTTCGTCTTGGGTACACCGCGGTGCACCTCTCTTTTCCAGACAACCTCGCCGGTCTGTTTGTCCAGTGCAAACAGCTTCCACACGTGCTCAGACAGATCGTCGACCGAAGCGACGTCCCCATAGAGACCGGTTCGAAACGTGTCATCGCCTCCGCCGCTGATCGCGGTCGTGACAAAGACCCGGTCGCCCCAGACAACCGGGCTCGAATTGGCGATGCCAGGAATGGGAGTGCTCCACCGTACGTTCTCTCCCGTGGCAAGATCCCACTCGACGACGGCGCCCTGTCCGTCCGCCACGCCTGACGCCCGGTTGCCTCGGAATGCCCCCCACGGCCGTCCGGCACCTCGGGGAGCGACCAACAGATCCGTCTCCGTCGGACTCGCTGTAGGGGGAATCGTCGGAGCCGCCGACTCCACGGGTACCTCCGCGTTCCGATTCAGCACGAGAGTGGGTTCCTCGCCGGAGCGGACCGGACGAGTGAAGAGCAGCCGATCGACCCCTTCGCCCACCTCAAAATCGAACACGGCGTCCGGCCACTCGGGGACGACGAAGTGCGACGCCGATGTCGGGAACAGAGTCACGATCCGGCCCGGGTTGGCCTGAAGACGACCGCCATCGTAGCTGACGATGAGTTCGGGACCGTTTTCCTGCACGTAGCGCCCGCTGAACGCTTCCAGATCCTCGGGTGGAAGGTCGACAATCGAATCCCTGGCCCCCGGACGGGCCATCATCGCTGCCTCCAGAACCGAGACAATTTCCGGGTCCGCGGTTTCGGCTACCAGCCGATGGCTGGCAGCGATGAGTTCGTCGGAGACCTCGCTCCGCGCGAGGGCCACCTCGAGCAGCGGCGCGTCTTCACGTTCGATGGCCATAAGGAGGGCGTCACCCGCACCCGGTGCGCCCTTTTCGATCAGGTGCCGGATGACGTCCAGGTTTTCCCCCGCACTATTGACCACCGTCATGCCATAGAACGTGTCCTGGACCGAGAGATCCGCGCCGCGCTCCACGAGTAGCCGGACCATGTCGGCATTCACATTGCGCGCGGCGATCAGCAACGCCGTGGCTTCGTAACGCGTCCTGGCGTCGACATCGGCTCCCGCGTCGAGAGCCGCGACGACACCCGCCAAGTCGTTGCGCTGGGCCGCGTCCAGCAACGCTTCGTCGGCGGATGTGAGCATTGCCGCTTGCTGGGATCCGGCCAGTAGGAGTGCGAGGATCAGTGGCTGAAGCACAAGAGGCTCCTATCGTTCGACGGCAGACAGGTTCAGCGTTCGTCGTTTCCGGGCGGACTCCCGATGCCGTATACATTCCCCAGGGTCCTGATGACGATCAGCCCATCCGAGATCGCCGGCGTCGCCATGACGACTTCATCCATGTCGTTAACGGAAACCTCGACGTACTCGGGCCCGGCCCGGACTACGTACACGTCACCGTCCTCGCTCGCGAAGTACAGCCTGCCGTCGGCGGCGACAGGTGACGCGCTGAACGCGCCGCCCGGGCCTATTCGCCTGCGATACACGCTCTCGCCGGTCTGGGCGTCGTATGCGCTCAAAACGCCGTTCGTGTTGAGTGTGTACAACAGGCCCTGGTAGACGATCGGCGTCGGGATGTAGGTGCCGTAGCGGTTATAGCTCCAGGCGATCGCGTCGCTCGCACTCGAGCCCCGTTCGAGAGAAAGGTCACCGGCGAATCCAGGCCGGATCGCGTAGACCGGCCGAACCGGAGAGTAGCCGCCCGTCACGTACACCAGGTCCGGACCGGCAACCGGGGTTCCAATGGAGATTTCTGAGTTCGGTCCAAGAGTCCAGCGCAACTCACCTGTCGTGGGGTCGTAACCTCGAATCGTCGTGCCGTTGGTGACCAATTCGTCGCCGCGCTGCCCAGTCGCGATCGTGGGCGTTCCCCAGGTCGGGATCTCATCGTCCCGGCTCGTGCGCCACAGCTCGGTACCGTCGTCCAGACCGTAGGCGGCAACGAAGGAATCCGTCTGACGGTCGACCTGCAGGATGACCGAATGCCCGTAGATGATCGGCGAGCTGCTGTGGCCCCACTGGACAGTCGCATCATAGAACCACCCGCTGTCGAGCAACCCCAGGTCTTTCTGCCACAAGAGGTTGCCGTCCATGTCGTAGCACGCCAGCACACCGGCGGTGCCGAACAGCACGACGACATGGCGGCCGTCCGTAACCGGCGTGGAACTGGCCTGGCTACCCTTTTGATGACGCTTGGTTCTGGGCGCACCCCGAAGGACTTCACGTTCCCACACGGTCTCCCCGCTTTCCAGGTCGAGCGCATAGAGCTTCCAGATGTGTTCGGAGAGGTCGTCGACTGGGGCGACGGAACCATAGTCGCCGGTCCTGAACGTCATGTTGCCTGCGCCGCTGATCGCCGTCGACACGAACACACGGTCCCCCCAGACGACTGGGCTGGAGTTTGCAATCCCCGGTATCGGAGTCTTCCACCGAACGTTTCGGCCGCTAGCTAAATCCCATTCGACGACGGCGCCCTGTCCGTCGCCCACCCCGGACGCGCCGGCGCCGCGAAAGGAAGGCCAGGGCCTGGTGGCGTCTCTGGGGGCGACCGCGCGATCACTCGAAGAGAGGGCCGGTGCGGATGATTCAGGATCGCTCTCTGTGATCCTCAGGAAATCAAGCGTCGCATCCGCGTCCTTCCCGCCGGGCCGAGTAACGAACAGACGTTCGATGGCGCCCCCCTCACGTTCAAAGCGGAAGTCTGTCCCTGGCATCTGTGGGGCGATAAAGGTCGTGGCCGACGTCGCAAATAACACCCGCGCCCGGGATCCCTGCCCCGTCACCAGTTGGTCTCCAACCAGACCGATGACGGTCGTCTGGGATTGCCCCGTGCTCTCGTGGAGGTAACGGCCGACGAGTCCTTCCAGCTCGGAAGTCGGCAGCGACACAAAGGGACTCTCGGCGTCCGGGCGCCCAGCTCGCAGGATTGCAGCCGCCTCGCTCTTGTCGGTGGCAACTGCGAACGCATGGTTCGCCGCGATCGCGCTGTCTGAGATGTCGTCCCGGGTCACAAGCGACCGGAGCAGCTCCAGATCGTCGCTTTCGACCGCTACCGGCAGGAGGTTCGATGCGCCCGGGGCTCCCTCGTCGAGCAGGTAGCGGACCAGGCCCATCTGCCGGCTCCCCGTTAGGGCTCCCAGGGCCGTCGTGCGGTAGAACGTGTCCTCAACCGAGAGATCCGCTCCACTCTCGACCAGGAGCCTGATCATGTCGGAATTCACGTGGCGAGCGGCGAACAGCAGCGCCGTAGCTTCGTAACGCGTCTTCGCGTCTACATTGGCTCCCGCCACGAGAGCGCGGACCACACCCGCCATGTCATTACGCTGTGCGGCGTCCAGGAGAGACTGGTCCGCGGGCGTTTGGGTTCCCGGTTGTTGAGTTCCGGCCAGGACGAGTGCCAGGACAAGTGATCGAATCATAAGAGGCACCTATTGCCCGATCGCGAACAACATGTTGTCGGACCGGATAAAGAGACGCCCTCCCGAGATCGCGGGGGACGCCAGCTGGCGGACACCCAGATCGTTGCGCGCGATCACACGCGGCTGACGCCCTGCGGCCAGGACTATCGTCTCGCCGCCTTCGCTCAGCAGGTATATCTTGCCGTCGGCGGCCACTGGCGACGCGCTGAAAACGCCGCCCAGCCGCTCCTGCCAGACACGCTCTCCGGTTGCTGCGTCCGTCACGGTCAGGATCCCGACGTCGCCGATCATATAGACGAGGCCGTCTTCGTAGACAAGCGAAGAGATGTAGGGCGCTCCGGTGCCGACTCTCCAGATCACACTGCTATCGGTGACGTCACCGCTGCCGCCGGGACGAAAGGCCATGAACGGCCCGCTGCGGTAACCTCGGCTTGCATAGATCACCCCGTCATGCTCCACGGGCATGGGTATCGGAAAACGGTTGCCCTCGTCGATGTGCCAGAGCCGTTCCCCGGTCGAAGGGTCGTGACCCGCCAGACCCTCGCTCGAGTTGACGATGATCTCGGCGGCACCACCGGTCTCGACGACAAGCGGTGTGCCGTAGGAGACGACGCCCCTGCCACGATCCACCTTCCACCGGACCTCACCGGTAGCGGCATCCAGCCCGAGCAGGTACGAGGCGCGCTCGTGGTAGCAGAGGAGGATGAGGGTATCGCCGTAGACTACAGGCGAGCTTCCGTGTCCCCAGTTGATCGTAAACGGCGCGTACTCCTCGCCCAGGTGATGTTCCCAAACCAATTCGCCGCCGGTGTCGAGCGCGACGATCTGACCGGTCCCGAACCAGGCATAGATCCGTTCACCGTCGGTAACCGGACTGGATGAGGCCAGGTTGTGCTTCTCGTGAAAAGACTGGAGCCTTCCTGCAGCCGAAAACTCGTACTCCCAGGCCGTCTGCCCGCTCACTCGGTCGATCGCCGTGACGAGGAACGGCAGGTCCTGGCTCGCATCGCCGCCTCTGAGCGGAAGCTCTCCGGCATCGCCAGGACTTCCGCTCTCGACGAGCCGCGGACCGCGTTGTCGGGGCCCCCTCCCGAGCTGGGATGTGACGAAGACGCGATCTCCAAGGACAATGGGGGACGAGACGCCGGCTCCACGCAATTCCGCCTTCCAGGCGATATTCTCAGTATCGGTCCACGTGGTCGGCAGATTCGTCTCGGCAGAGACACCGTTCGCCGCAGGGCCCCGCCAGTGGGGCCAGTCTTCGGCGGCGCCCGTCGAAACGCCGATGGAAAGCGCCAGAATTAGTATGGATACGCGCATCGTTTCCCTCTCCCAATAGTTCCGCTCATGCGTCGTCGAAGATTCTATTCGAACTAACGTATCAGGGAGGCCGCGCGAAGTACAGGCCAGAGGCAACGGCTTCAGCTTGGCCTCAATTCAGTCGGTTATACTCGCGTGTCAGTGGCGAGGGAAAACCAGATCGATCCCATCCGACGCCTTGCGGCGATCGCATGCTTCTCCTCGACGGTCCTGCTGACTGAGATCACGTTAACGCGGATCTTTTCCGTCGTCCTCATGTACCACTACGCCTACCTGGTACTGTCGATCGCGTTGTTCGGCCTCGGCGCCAGCGGTATCTTTCATTTCGCCACCGACGCTCTCCGCAAACGCGCGGAGTGGCTGGCTCTGCTGCCGATGATCGCCGGCATCGGACTGATCCTCTCGGTCGGCATCATTCTGCGGATACCGTTCTCGCCACAGTTGCTGACAGCCGGCAACCTCGGCAACCTCGTCGCGATAATTCTGGTGACTGCGGTCCCGTTTTTCTTAGCAGGGCTCTTCGTCTCCTACCTTCTCATGGCCTACCGGAACGAGATTCCGCGGCTTTACGCCTTCGACCTGATGGGAGCGGCAGCAGGCTGCATCTCGGCCGTCCTGTTCCTGGGCCTGATCGGCGCGATGGGCACGCCGTTTGTGGCCGCCGCCCTGCTCGGACTGGCGGGGTTGCTCATACCGCTGGAGGCTCCCTCACGGTCTAAGCCGGCTCTCGCGGCCGCGCTGTTTGCTGTAGTGACCGTGGGTTGGTCCACCGGCCTGCTCCGCCTGGAGTTCATCAAGGGTCAGGACGAAACCACCGGAACGGTGGAGTTCGAACGATGGAACGCATTTTCCCGCATCGCCGTCACAGACATCGGCGGCAGCAAGTTCATCCAGATCGATGCGGACGCGTCGACGGAAATACTGCCCTCGTCCCTGGTGGCGGCAGGCGGAGCGACGCTGCTGGACACACCGACCGGCCTGGTCTACCGGTTGCGCAAAGGAGCCGACGTCCTGGTCATCGGACCTGGAGGTGGACGTGACGTTGTAGCCGCCATGGCCGCCGAGAGCAGAATCACCGCGGTGGAAATCAATCCGATCATCACGGGGGAAGTGATGACCGAGCAGTACCTGGATTACTCCGGAGCGATTTACCACGATCCCTCAGTAGAGCTGGTTACGGCCGATGCACGCAGTTACCTGGAACGCAGCAACGAGGTCTTCGACGTGATCCAGGCAAACGCCGTCGACACATGGGCTGCGGCTTCCGGTGGCGGGTTCACTCTGAGCGAAAGCTACCTGTACACGGTCGAGGCGTTCGACAACTACTTCCGTCATCTAAACGATGACGGCATTCTGCAGGTTGGACGCTGGTCATTCAGCCAGCCGCAGCAGCTGGCCAGGATCGTGTCCGTGGCGGTGGCGTCGCTGGAGGGAATGGGCTCCTCCGACCTGTTCGAACGACGTCTGTCCGCCGAAGGCCACAGTCCCGAAAGGGCCCGTCATCTGGCAACCCTCACGCTGTCGATGATGGAAGGCAGTCTGATGCTGGCCCGAGCTCACCGATCGACGGCGCCATTGGATACTGTTCTGGCGGAGGTTGGCCGGACTCTCGCACTGGGAGTGGAGCCCTTACAGACATGAAGGAGACAAGCAAGATGAATGGACTTTCCAAACTGACTGACAACGAAATCGAAGACCAAATCCTGGGGTCCGATCAGCCGTTGCTCGTGGACTTCTGGGCGGAATGGTGCGGTCCCTGCCGAGCCATCGCTCCAACCCTCGAGGAACTCGGCGGCGACTACTCGGGCAGAGCGACGATCGCCAAGCTGAACATCGACGAAAACCCGGCCGCCGCGGAACGATACGGTGTCCAGGCGATACCTACCATGATCCTATTCAAGGATGGAGAGGAGAAGGCCCGGCTCATCGGCGCGCAACCGAAGAAAAAGATTTCCGAGCTGCTCGATCGTTTTGCGGCCTGAGACTTCTTTTCGCTTGCTAATAGGTAGACCGGTCATCATGCCGATCTGTGCCGGAAGTAGGAGGGGGCAAGACCTGACGATCGCAGCCGCTAGAAATTCATCCGAAGGTAGAACTGCATAATCCGACCTGCGTTCACGGTGTTCGTGATCTGCCCGAAAGTTGGCGAGGAAAGATTTGAGTTGGGCCGGTCGAATTGGGGATGGTTGAAGGCATTGATAAGCTCGGTCCGCAGGGTCAGCGTGCGGGTCTGATCCGGGCCCAGTCCGAAGGTGCGTGAGATTGAAATATTGAAGTTGGTCGTCCCGTCCTTCCGGAACGCGTTGCGCGACAGGTTACCCCGTCCCTCGTCGAAACCTGCAGCCCCGTCGAACGCATCCCTGCGAAGGATCGTCAAAGCCGTGTCTGGGTTGTCGACGCTCGCGCCCAGGAGACTCAGGTCGAGCAGCGAAGGCCGGTCGCCACGTTCTCCGTCCACATTGCCGCCGACCCGATGGCCGTCGATCACCCGGGCTGGGGAGTCCGTACCTGTCTCGACGGAGAACGGAGTACCGTCCTTGAGGATTGTCGTACCGGACACCGTCACACCACCCAGCCATCGCGGGAGCTCCCAGGAATAGGCCAGGGTAAACGCGTGTGGCGCATCGTGCCGGCTGCTCTCCTTGAGGTCGGAGTCGGCGAATTCTTCGATCTGCGCCCTGCGTTCGTCCCGTCCGACCCCCGTGTTCGAGAAGTCGGAACCGATGTCCAGGGTTTTGCTGAACGTGTAGCTCGCTCGCAGTGATAGTCCCTGGCTGAAAACCTTGTCGATGCGAAGCTGGCCCGCATCGAAGAATGCGCGCCCGCGGTTGGTCATTCGCGCGATCGAAAAAGACCGCTGATCCGCACGCCGGTCGTTGATCGTGCTCGTCGTTAGCGGGATACCTTCCACGCGCTCGGCCCTGTTCTCGCGCACGATTCGAAACAGCTTCATCATCCGGCTGCCCGAATACACCAACGTCATCCGAAAGCCCGCCGGGAGTTCGCGCTCGAGTCCCAGCGTGTACTGGTGGGAGTACGGCGTGGCCAGTTCCGCGTCGAGCAGGTTGAGCCCCGACCTCGGGACTACTCCAGGTACCGGTTCTGAACCCTTCAGAGGATCCAGAATGTTGGGCCCGCCGACGTCTTCTCCCGGGGCCGCGAAGCGGACATCGGCACGAACAATATCGGGCGGGTTCAGACGCGCCGTACGGAACGACGCTGGGAACACTTCCCCGTAGGAGATTCCGTAGCCGGCGCGGATGACGGTTGATCCGCGCGACCACGCAAGGCCAATCCGCGGCGCGAAGTTATTGGTATCGGAATCGTAGTCGAACGTCGTCCTGCCGTTCACCTCGCTTGGTGCGCCGGCGTACTCGTAGCGCAGGCCCAGTGTCAGATCCACGTCCCCCGTCACGGCGATGCGGTCGTTGAGGTACACGTTGATGTCCCAGCGTCGGAAACCCCGGTACAGATCCCCCTCGGTCACCGAATATCGAGACGGTGTGCCGTAGCGGAAATTGTCGATCGAAGACCGGCCGAAGTTGTTCCCGAAGCTCATCACGCCCCGCTGGCCTTCGGCTTCCAGTTCGTTGATCTGTGTGCGCACGATATCGATGCCCCAGTCGAGTCGGTGGCTCCTGCCGATCGTGGTGCCCTGGGCCAGGTACTGGAACGTGTTCGTGATCCGGTGCACCGGGATGTTCCACTGTGGTCCCAGCGCCTCGAAGTCGCGGCCGAAGTTGACGTAGGGACCTACCGAGCCAGGGGGAACCAGAAGATCGATCTTCGCCCGGATATAGTTGGCGCCCAGCCGTAACGAAGTGGTTGATGTCGGCGACTCTTCCCATGCCAGGTTGAGGGTCTGCGGCCTCAGGCGCTGGTTCGGGTTTTGCCCGACGACGAGCTCAAACGAGTCGATGAAATTGTCGTTCAGCGAATACCGGGCCGAGACGCGCCGGGTGTCCCCAGGCTCCCAGTCCACGCGGACAGACCCGCCGCTGCTACGGATCTTCTGAGTTGCATTCGTGTTGAGCAGGTTGGCCGCGATCCCCGGCCGGTTGGGTCCTTCTGCGGGAAACACGTCGAGCCAACTTTGAACGAGCGCCCGAATCTCGGGGTCTTCGGCCAATGCGGTTCGCTCCGAAAGGAGAGGGACCAGGACGTTGCCGTTAACGAAACCGGACTCTCGGGTCTCCTCCCCAGTCAGGACGAACGAGAGTTTATCCGAGCCCAGGGGTCCGCCGAGGCGGAAACCGTACTGGTTCCGGCGCGAGGCCTGTACTTGTCCCACCTGGAAGAAGGTCCGCGCGTTGAGCGTGTGGTTATTGTGGGTTTCGTAGATCTCTCCGTGTAGGACGCCTCGTCGATCGGCTCGTATGACCTGCGGGTCGCGGCCGATCCCCCCGAGCTCCGCGGCAAAGTTGCCTCGTGCGGCCGAAAATTCGGTGACGGGACTGACCTGCGCGCCTTGCCTTCCCAGGGCCTCGTTCAGCGCCTGGTTGTCGACGAGGTTGACCTGAATATTCTGGTTTCGTCGGGCTCCGGTCACCTCGGCTGTGTTGTCTGCGGCGCCGAGGGCTTCGGGATCGAGCGTGATGTCAACCGAATCGACCGCGGGAACGGCGATCCCGGGAATCGAGCCGACTATCCGGTCATCGACCATTGCGCGGAGTGAGTACGTGCCATCCGAGAGCTCGAACACGTAAGTGCCCGCCTCGGGCGCGGGCAATTCCTGGATGATGCTGCCCGAACCATCGACGATGACCAGGGTCAGATTCTCCACCGTCTGCTCCACGTGTACGGTCAGGCCGGCGAACAAGGCTAGGAAGACAGCGACCATGAACGGCCTATTTTACTCCAAACGGTTTCTTTCGCGAGTGTGCACGCGCCTATCGGAGGGTCGAGCCGAGAGTCTCAGCCCGCTTTTCTCACCGGTTGTTGTCGTGGATGTGGCCGGCTCTGTGGCTAAAGTCCCGGGATCGCCTCTCGCAGCAGACGACTGTACTGGTCTGCGGCCTTCAGATCTGCGACGGAATCGCTCAGGAGGTCGAGATCCAGGATCCCGGGGTCGGACGTGAGGATTCGGACCTGGGCCTGGGCTCGCCTGGTTAGTCGGGCCAGCTCGCGGAGCGTGTTTTCGGAAACCTCGAAGGGGTGCCGCTGCAACCGGGCGCCCTCGGTCTCTTCACCGAGCCCGATATAGTCGATGACTTCCTCGATCCGCTTTTCCAACTCTTCCGTGTTCTTGCGCACCATGTTCAGGGCTTCGTCGTCGAAGGGCGACCGTAGCGCCAGAAGCTCTTCAATGAGCTCGGACATCTTTTCCATGTCGTTGTGGTAGCGGCGGCGTGCGGCCCGTTCGTAGTCGGCTCTGTTGCGCTCGGCCTCGCGGAGGATGGCTCCGGGGCGTCCGAGGCGCTGGGACGTCGGGCTCGGCCCCGCACCAAGATCGACTGTGAAGACCGCCAGGATCGCCACGAGTGGTAGCCATCTCGATCGCTTTCTCATCAGCCTGAGCATAGTACGTTAGACCCTCTTCGGCCACAAAAGGTTGAAGCCAAACGCGGTCCGTAACCATTCCCCACGTTTCCGGTAGTACTGGCAGAAGGGAACACCGGAGTTATAACCGAATCTGGTGTTTGGGACGGTTGAAAAAAGCGGCGTATCTGGTCGATCTGTTGTGACAAAACATCAAAGCAACCATAGGAGATACGCCTCCCCCGCCCCACGATTTCATTGGACAGTGATTTGAGAAACTACAGAACAGGAGGATCACGATATGTCCAGAGGATCGAAGAGGGAATCTGGGGGCGCGAAGGGAGTCCGTAGGGCGACCGAAGCGCCCCCAGATTCAGCGCGCGGCGGAAAGGGCCGCTGGTCGGCCCGTCGCAAGGTGACCGTGGTGTTGGAGCTGTTGCGCGGAGCGGAACTGGAGACCACGAGCCGCAAGTACGGAGTTACGGCCGCAACGCTGACAAGCTGGCGCGAGGCATTTCTCGAGGGAGGCGAAGCCGGGTTGAAGAGCCGGACCGTGGATGTCGTCGACCAGGAGAAGAAGACCCTGAAGTCAGCTGTGACCGGTCTGGTGATGGACAACGAGCTGTTGCGGGAACGGATCCGGCACCTGGAGGACGAGAAACCTTTTCTACAGTGGAGGTCGAACAAATGAGCTGGACCCCGTCGCCCTCCACCGGAAAGCCGTACGGTCTGGCCCGTGTCGCGGTGGTCTGGGGCGTGCCCCGGTCCACGTATTATGCGTAGCGGAAGCGACAGAACCATCCGGTCGGGCCGCGCAAGCGCGGGCCACGAATGCCGTTCACCGATGAGGAACTGACCGCACGGATCCGACAGGAGATCGCCGCGTCGCCGTTTACCGGGGGAGGCCACCGGAAGTTCTGGGCGCGCCTGAGGGTGGCCGGTGTCCGAACCTCCAAGACCCGGGTACTGCGTCTGATGCGGTAGGCCCAGCTGCTGGCGCCCCAGCGCCAGGCCGCTCCCATCGCGAAGAAGGCGCATACCTGAACCATCGTGACCTAAGCGCCCGAACCAGATGTGGGGCATCGATGCCACCGCCACGGTGACCCTCGACGATGGTGCGGTCACTGTATTCGCCGCCATCGATCACTGCACGCCCGATTGTGTCGGTATTCACGCCGCCAAACGGGCGACGCGTTTTGAAGCCCTCGATCCCATCCGGCAAGGCCTCAAAGAGTACTTCGCCGGCTTTCACGCCGACGCGGCCGCCGGGCTTCGACTCCGTCATGATCATGGGTCCCAATTCATGAACGACGATTTTCAAAACGAGATCCGATTCCTTGGCATCGTCTCCTCACCGGCGTGTGTCCGGGAACCGGAAGGCAATGGCTGTATCGAACGCTTCTTCAAGACCCTGAAAGAGCAGTTGCTCTGGGTGCGTCACTTTCGCTCTATTCCGGAACTGGTTCGAGCTCTTCAGGACTTTCGCGCTCTCTACAACCAGTCCTGGTTGATTGAGCGTCTTGGCTTTCTGTCTCCAATTCAGGCGCGAGAACGTCTTGCTCTCGAACCGGCGGCTTGATTATGGTGTGTTCTATCTGTCCAAGAAACCGGGGGCGCTACAACGGCTCATTCGAAGTTATGAATCAGACCTTAACCACGGGCTGTTAGCTTTGTCTCGATTTTGTTTGAGCCTCTGGGTGAAAGAAGGGCAGGGGTCTTAAAGACTCCAGGTCAACGATCCATCTTTGCGAGTTGAGAGCACTTTGCGCGGTCCGCCGTTAAAGGAGATTCCGCTGGCATGATTGGCATACGTGTTGGCCATCTCCTGCGTCGCGTATAGAATCGGCCCGTCTGAGAAAATGACAGCCATGGGAGAGCAATATTGAAAGACAGCCGCGCAGTATCCGTCTTCACGTCCGTGATGCGACGCCACAAAATAGTCGACCTCATTCAAAGATGCTTTAAAAGCTTCTTTCTCAAGCAGCTTCTCCCAACCTGCGGTCGCAATGTCGCCTGGCAGGATGAAGCGCGTACCATTGCAATTAAGAAAAGTTACCAAGCTTATATTGTTGGTGTCATCGAAATCGGATCCATAGTTGTTGTGGAACAGGCTGTATTCGATGCCCGTAAACTCAAGGAGGGGAAGGGATTCGGGATATATGTACTCGTCGTTCATCTCAAGAAAGCTCTTCATCGCTTCGCTCAGTGGTCCAGACTGCCGCTTCAGTTCGCGGAGCTGCGCGGTCGTGATGCTCCTGTTGCGGAATAGGGTTTGAACCGTGAACAGCCTGCGAATCTCAGGTAAATCGCTAATGTGGTCTTCATCATAGTTTGAGATGAAGAGACGTCCGATACCCGAGAACCCAAGCTGCTGAAGGTATGTTGATGGCCGAAACTCAGGGACGGTTTTGTGGCCGCAATCGAACAGCATGCTATTCCCGTTATCGGCAGTCAGCAACGCGCAGAAGCCGTGACCCACATCGAGTATCTCGAATTTCATTGGGCTGTATCATCCTCCTGTGGTTTCAGTACCTCGCAGCTCTCAAAGAGCCGCTCGGCGTATGCCTCTGCGGGAATACGAACCCAAGATCGCTTAATGTAAAAGCCCCACAGGATGGCCATCACTACGCATGCGCCACAAGCCACGAACCCATCAGCGTTCGGTGACAGCGTGCTCACTCGAGCCAAACAGATCACTGCTCCCCCGATCGATAGAATCAGGCCAAAGGGCCGAAGCCCCCACAGATTGCGCCGAAAGCCGTAGCTTACATTTTCCTTGTAGATGAGTGGAAATCTGTCACGATCCCGAGTCGCAGCAATTAGCTTTTTCGTGGCCGCTTCATAAACGTGATCTGCTGCCTGTGGGTTCGCGTTCTCCTCGTCGGGCGTGGGTATCTTCAAATCGGGAAACAGCCGCTCAATGCACGTGTGATAAGACTGGCGCATGACGGGGTTGGCATCCGTTCTCCGGTGGCGGAGCATCTGTGTAGTCAGCGCGCCACCCCAACCGGCCCACAGTTGTTTCTGCAAGCTGTAGCCGCGATCCCGGCCTAGTTGTGCAAGGAGTACAGCTAGCGGCGCTGGGGCAACGAGAATCGTGGTGAGTCGCTGCAGTATGGCCCCATCCGGAAGCCAGACTTGAAGTCCTACCGCTATGGGCAGAAGCACGCCGTATGTTGGCATCAGTCGTGCCTGCAAGGTGTAGCCATCGAGCTTCATCACGTGCTGCTGTCCTCAGATCGCAAGGCACTCCAAGATATTTAGGGTCAAGCGCCGCTGTCTTACCTGTCGGTCATTTCCGCACGAAATGAGTTATAACGGATGTGTTGCAACTTTCAAAAATCAGCAAGAGGGCGACTGGGTTGGGTCGACCAGGCTCCGTCTTATGCAGCCACTTCGAACAGCTTGTTGATGAACTGAATCTGTTGCCGAACATCCGAACCGTTCACCCGCCTCGCCTGCCCCTTCCGGATCATGTGCATGGCCTCATATCCCTGGATCGTTCGCCGCGCCGCGTGGAATTCACGAAAGCCCTGCTTCGCCTTTACGCGTCGTTTGATCGCTCGATGATCCTGCTCCAGGATGTTGTTCAAGTATTGAACAGGTCGGTGGCGGCAACGGCGTCGCAGGATTCCTTCCTGCTTCACTCCTGAAATCGCCGCCCCATAGAGGCGTGCTTGGTCGGTGTTGATGACGCGGGGCTGTGGATGCGACGGATCCGTCAGCGCCTTACGGAACAGGCGTTTGGCCGTAGCGGCATCGCGCAACCCCGAGAGCACGAAGTCGATCGTGGCGCCGGTGGAATCGATGGCTCGGTAGAGGTAGCACCAACGCCCCTTGACACGAACGTAGGTCTCATCGACACGCCAGGACTTATTGGTTGGCTTGAGATGACGGCGCAACCGCGCCTCCAGTTCGGGGCCGTAGCACTGGACCCAGCGCCAGATTGTCGTGTGGTCCGCCTTCAGGCCGCGCTCGCTGAGCAGCTCTTCGACATCGCGGAACGAGAGCGAGTACCGCAGGTACCAGCGCACGGCGCAAAGAATCAGCTCGGGCTCGGTTTGTCGCCACTTGAAGATCGCCGGTCGGATTGTCTTTTTCATGATCTCTTCAGGTTACCAGCCGCCATCGGCCAAAGTTGCAACACAACCCTCATGCGCGCGAACCATCAGACTTCTGCCACAGGCTGCTAGAACAATTTCGTCCGATTCTACCCTCGTCCAACGAATACCCCTTGTGGTCGTGACGCTCGAGGACCGGAGAGGAGCCGTAGCCTCAAGTCGGTGATTTTGCCCTTGAACCAAAGGGTCCACAGTCCAGTTGGGTTTTCTCCGGGTTAGCCACTGGCCACGTTCTTAATGCGCTTTCACTACGTCATGACGGTGGAGCAGGCTGCTACTTCGATCATTCCCGGGACGATTTGATCGAGAGACATAATACCGTCGAACACCCTTAACCAAGGCTCTCGATCCGGTATACAATCTCCAAAATCCCGAGACGAGGAGCCAGAATAAAATGCCATTGAACGGCCGCCTGAATCGCAGGGCTTTCCTGAAGAACGCCGGAGTGACGGCACTCGTAGGCACGGTTGGAGCGGGCGCCTCGATCGCCGCAAACCCGATCGGTATCGCGCAGCAGTCGACGGGCTCCACGTACGATTTCGATGAAGTCTACAGCCGTATCGGTACCGACTGCACCAAGTGGGACCGACAGATCGAGAGGTTCGGCGTAGAGATCCAGGTGGGCATGGGCGTTGCGGATATGGATTTCAGAGCAGCGCCCTGTATCACCAAAGCACTGGCGGAGCGTTGCCAGCACGACAACTGGGGCTACCTGAGTAGCTCGGCTTCATACATCGACGCAATCGTCGACTGGAACAGGCGACGTTACGGTCTCGAGATCGATCCCCGGACGGTCGTGCTGTCCAATGGCGTTCACCCCGGCCTCATCGCGGATCTGAAGGCGTTTTCACCTCCAGGCAGCAAGGTCCTTCTGACGCCGCCCGTCTACAACGGATTCTACGGGGACCTCCGTTATTGCGACTTGCAGCCTGAGGAGTCTCCGATGACGCTGGTCGACGGCAAGTATTCGATCGATTTCGACGATCTGGAATCGCGCATCAGCGATGAGACCAAGACGATGATTCTGTGCAACCCACAGAACCCGACAGGCAACTGCTGGTCAGCCGAGGACCTGATGACTCTCGGAGAGATGTGCCTTCGCCATGGGGTCGTTGTGCTCGCCGACGAGATCCACTGCGATTTCACAACGGAGGGGCAGAAGTACACTCCGTTCGCCAGCCTCCCGAACCGGGATGTCGTCAACAACAGCCTCACGTTCAAGGCCGCGAGCAAGTCCTTCAGTATCTCGTCCATGAAGAGTGCCTGGTTCTTCTCGACCAATCCCGACTATCTGGCCAGGGCAAGGGCCAACAACAAAACGGATCTCACTACCCTGGGCATGGTGGCCAACCGAGCCGCGTTGAACGAAGGCGAGGATTGGCTAGATCAAGATCAGTTGTTGACCTACATCGACGGTAACCATGACTTTGTCGAAGCCTACGTGAGGGACAGAATGCCACTCGTCCGGTACACGAAAGCCCAGGGAACGTTCCTGGCCTGGCTGGATGTCAGCAAGGCTATCGACAAGATCGGTGCGAGCCGTGCGGCCGCCGACGCCAGCACCTCACAGAGGCAGGTCACTCCAGAGGCAATCCTCGAACGTTGGTTCGTCGAAAACGCGAAGGTGCATATGAACCCCGGCTCGTCGTACCGCATCGGGGGGGCGGGCCACATGCGGATGAACCTGGGGACAACCCGCAAGCTCATCGGGCTGGCACTCGACAACATGGCGAGTGCGCTCGAAAAGGCGTAGCTCGCTACCGGCGGGTACCGCCACATCGGACCGGCAGAAGGACAGCACCATGCGGGACAATTGGCCGTCACGATGAAGCTCCCGAAGCGCCTTTACAAGTACCGCTCGCTGAGGCCTGACTCATGCGAGTTCACCGAGAGCATCTTCCGTAAGAATCAGGTCTGGTATTCGCGCGCCTCAACGTTCAACGATCCGTTCGACTGCGACCATTTCATTGACATCGATCGCACGACCGATGAATGGCGCGAGATCATGGAGCGGTTCGAGCGTCGTTTCGCCCAAGCCGCCTTTCTGGGTCCGGGACTCCTCGTTCAGGGGCTCTGGAACATGTGGGTCAAGTCGTATAACGAGAAGGCGAGAGCGGAATCGCGACGCGAACTCCCTGAGCTGTCGAGAGAAAAGCTTGTCGAGGTGACTCGGCGGATCGGAGAACGGAGCCAAGTCACGTTTGGCGACCGATCCCCGACCGAGTTGGTGGGCGATGACAGCACCGGCGCACAGCGACTGAACCAATGGCTGGATCAGTACTTCGACGAATCGCGCCGGGCCGTGGATGAGCGGTTCGGTGTGTTCTCGATGGCGAAACGCCCTAACAACATCCTCATGTGGTCCCACTACGCCGCCGATCACACCGGCATATGCATTGAGTTCGACACCGAGGCCCATCCGGAGGCGTTTCCCAATGCGCATGCCGTCCGATATAAGGAAGAGAGCCCTGTTATCCGGAAGCGATTCGCCAATGTTCTGATGAACCTTCGTGACGAAGAACGCTCACTCGACGAGGCGTTTCTGGCGCGACTAACCGATCAGGATGTCAAGACGCAGTGGACCGATCGCGAAATCCGCACCTGGTTCCTGACCAAGTCCTCGCTTTGGGAGTACGAAAACGAATGGCGCTCTATTGTGCCCGGGCCGGGACTCAGGCGGATTCCGGCCGCCACCATTTCCGGTGTCGTTATCGGCTGCAGGGCCGACCTCGAAACGGAGGAAACTGTACGCGCCTGGGTCAAGCGCCGGCGTCAGAAGGTGACGCTGTCTCGTGCGGTCAAGAAGAAGGGCGCCTTCGCCCTGGATGTCGTGCCCATCTGACCTGCCTGTCCCTATTTTTGCTCCCTAGCGGCGAATCCGCTGCAGCACCAAAAGACGACCGCGGATTTCGTCGGCGCGACCGGCCTCCTCGAGCCGCGTCCAGAGTCGCTCGATCTCGCGGGTGCCCACATAACCCGGGACCGAGGTCTGCCAGCCCTGGGCGGCGCGGAAGCGATCGACCGCTTCGACGGCTTCCTCCGTGTATATGTTGGCGTCCTCTGCCGCGATGTCGAATTCCGGCGGGTCCGGCCGGAAAAAGCCGAGCGCGTTCAGCATCATCTTGAGCTGGAGTACGTCGCGACCCATGAACTGCTCGAGCGTCCGAAAGCCCAGCGTCTCGCTCGCGGTGTTGTAGATCCGGCGCAGTTCTCCCACGGGTTCTGGATGCTCACACACATGGATATGGACGGTTTGCTGGTCGGGACGTCGGGCCATGCCAGGCCGGGGATCGGCCACGAGCACGGCGGCCGACTGGGTCTCCCCATGGCGTCCATCGCCCCCGAGCATTTGCCCGGCGTTCAACGCCTCGATGAGGCGATCCGCGAGGTGCCGAGGCGAGCCCTCGCTGGCCTGGAACGTGGCCGCGACAGCTTCGACCACGTCTGTGCTTACCAGAGAATTGCCCTGGACGGCGAACGTGGCCCCGCTCCGCTCCGCGACCCAGTCGCCCTCGTCCTCGGCACCGTATTGTCCCGAACCCGTCCATTGGGCCGAGCGTCCGTCTATTCCGATGACGCCGACCTGGCGTCGTTCCCGATCGGGGTCTGCCGCAACCACCTGATCCATGGCATCCTGCGGAGAGACTCCCTGTTCAATCAGGTCGAGCAGATCCGGACCGTATTCGACCCTCGTCCCGCCTTGCGTAGCGACCGCCCCGACACCGGCCCGCACCCAGGGCACGGCGTTGCCGACGCAGGGATTTCTGGTCGTGACTGCCACACCGGTTTCTCCTGTCCCGGGATCGACCGCAACGATCGAGAAAGTGTGGAATTCGAAATCGGGTCCCCAGGCGACCGGTTCCTGGGAGACCGAAGGCACGACGAGCAGGAGCGCGATAGCAGTGCCGCCGAACCAAGCCGAAACAACTCGAAGCATACGTTTGCGCGTTTCCATGTTTCCCCTCCCGGCCTTGGCGAACATCAGGCCAATAGAAAAAGGTGATTCAGTCACCCGCATGGGCCGGCCCTACATCCGGCGTCCAGTGTCCTTCCCAGGCGGACTGGGCCTTCGGGCCGAATTTCAGGTATAAGGCCGGGATTACGACCATGTTCAAGAACGTCGAGGTCAGCATGCCTCCAAGGATCACCGCAGCCATCGGCTGCTGGATCTCTTTGCCAGGTGTGCCTGCGCCCAGCGCCAGCGGAACCAGGCCGACACCGGTGACGAGTGCAGTCATCAGAATCGGGCTGAGCCGCTCCATCGAACCCTGAACGATCGCGTCGCGGAACGCCACACCCTCCTCGATCAGATGACGATAGTGCGTCACGAGCATGATCCCGTTTCGCGTCGCGATGCCGAAGAGCGTGATGAATCCAACCAGAGATGCCACCGACAAGATTCCCCCGGACGTGAACACGATGAACACGCCCCCGATCAACGCCAGAGGCAGGTTGGCCATCACGAGCAGCGAAACGCGCACGGACTTGAGCGCGATGTAGAGCAGGAAAAAGATGCCGCCGATGGCGAGCAGGGACAGCCAGAAGATCCGGCTTGAGGCCTCTTCCTGAGCCTCGAACTGGCCGCCGTACTGGACGAAGTACCCTTCGGGCAGCGAAACATCCCTGGCGATCACTCCCCGCACGTCGTCGATGACGCTGCCCAGATCCCGGCCCGAGACATTCGCCTGGACGACGATCCTTCGCTGCCCGTTCTCTCGATTGATCGTGTTCGGGCCCTGGTCGGAACGGACATCGGCCACCTGGGCGATCGGAATCCGCACACCGAGAGGAGTCTCGATCAAAGTTCGGCCGATGGACTCCACCGACTCGCGGGCCGATGCGTTCATCCGCACGAGAATGTCATAGCTCCGCTGCTGTTCCAGAACCTGGCCGACGACGCGTCCACCAAATGCCGTCTCGACGACTTCGGCGAGATGCCCGGCCGACAACCCGACAGCAGCAGCGTTTGCCCGGTCGATGTTGATCTGGACTTGCGGCACACCCACCTGGGGTTCGACCAGCAGATCGACGATGCCCGGTACGCGTTCCATCGAGGCGCGAACCTCTTCGGCCTTGTTGCGCAACGTGGGAAGGTCCGGCCCAAAGACCTTGATCGCGATCTGTGCGCGGGTGCCCGAGAGCAGGTGATCGATGCGGTGAGAGATAGGCTGCCCGACTTCGGACACTGCGCCGGGTATCTGCGCCAGCGTCTGGCGGACTTCATCCATGATCTCGAACTGACTGCGATCGGAGGGCCGCGTGAGGACTTCCAGTTCGCTGGTGGCGACTCCGGCAGCGTGCTCGTCCTGCTCGGCTCTACCAGTCCGGCGCGTCGTCGAGACGACTTCGGGTATTTCGTGGAGCTCCCTTTCGACCACGTTTCCGATTCGATTGGACTCTTCGAGCGAGGTTCCCGGCGGCAGGTTCACGTTGATGTTGAGAGCCCCTTCGTTGAAAGGCGGCAGGAACTCGCGGCCGGTCAGCGGGAGGAGGCTGAGCGCGGTGAACAGCAGCAGCGCCGAAACGCCGATGATTTCCGATGGATGGTCGAGCGTCCAACCCAGCACGCGGCGGTAAATCCGCTTCAGCCAGGAAACGAGGCGGGAGTCGGCATGCGATTTCAGGAGTTGGGACCGCCCCAGGAGGAAATAGCAGAGGACCGGTGTGACGGTTAGCGCGACGAGCAACGAGGCGGCAATCGAAACGATATAGGAAAAAGCGAGTGGCGCGAACATGCGCCCTTCGAATCCAGCCAGGGAAAACAGAGGCAGGAACACGAGGATGATGATGAGGGTCGCATAGAAAATGGAGTTTCGTATTTCGCTCGATGCCTGAAAAACCACGTTGGGCACTCCGAGTGGCTTGACCAGCAGCGCGTTCTGTTTCAATCGGCGGAAGACGTTCTCGACATCGATGATGGAGTCGTCGACCAATGCCCCGATCGCGATCGCCAATCCTCCAAGAGTCATCGTGTTGATGCTGATGCCGAAGTAGTTCATCGTGAGGATCGCCATCAGCAAGGAGAGCGGTATCGCCGTCAGGCTGATGAACGTCGTCCGGAAGTTCCACAGGAAGAGGAACATGACGAGGATAACCAGCAGGCCACCCTCAATCAGCGACCGCCGCACATTCCCGACGGCGCGCTCGATGAAATCGGCTTGCTGGAACGCTTCGGTGTCGATGACGACGTCCAAGGGCAGGCTCGACCGAAGCGTTGCGAATGCCGCCTCGATCTCGCGTGTCAGGCCAAGCGTATTGGCATTGGGCTGTTTCTGGATCGTCACGACGAGGGCCGGCTGCGCGTTGAAGCTGCCGTCCCCCCTCTTGACCGCAGGACCGGTGGCGACATCGGCAACATGCTTGATCAGCACGGGGGTGCCTGCTCGTACTCTGATCACCGATTCGGCGAGATCCTCGATGGAATGAATCCGGGCTCGGCCGCGAATCAGGAACTCCTCGTTCGGTCTCTCCATGAAGCCGCCCGTGCCCACGGCGTTCGCCTCGGCTACCGCCGCTGTGACTTCCTCGAGAGAAAGGTCATAGTCGATGAGTCGGATTGGATCGACGATCACCTGGTACTGTTTCAGGTCGCCGCCGATGATCGTGACTTGCGAGACGCCGGTGATCGATAGCAGACGGGGGCGTATGACCCAGTCGGCCAGCGAGCGGAGTTCCATCGCCGAGGTCTCCCCCTCGGTTCGTATGGAAACCAGCATGATTTCGCCCATCGTCGACGAGATCGGACCGAGCACCGGAGGTTCGATGTCGGTCCCTAACCGGACCTGCCCGAGCTTCTCGGTGACGAGCTGCCGGGCGCGATAGATGTCCATCCCCAGCTCGAACTCGACGAAAACCAGCGATAGACCGACAGCCGAATTGGAGCGGACGCGAAAGACGCCGGACGTCCCAACCAGTACGGACTCCAGAGGCACGGTTACGAGAGCCTCGACTTCTTCTGGCGCCAGACCGTGTGCTTCGGTAAGAACAGTGACCGTGGGCGCGGTGAGATCCGGAAAGACGTCGATCGGCGTCCGGGTGGCCACGATACCCCCGTAGAGCAGCAGCAAACTCGCGGCAACGATAACGAGCAGCCGATTCTCAAGGGACCACCGAATGATTCTGTCGAGCACTAGGTCACCATTCGTGGTTTAGCAGCCTGTGGTGAGAATCGCGTCTTCTGTAGGGGCGGTCTACTACCGCCCATTATTCGGCGCTCATAGAGCGCCGCTACAGCTTTAGGCGTGCTAGACCTCATGAGTGTGTTCTCCTGGATCCGCCGGTTGCAGTTCCTGCAGCTTCAATTGGTAGGCTCCCTGTATCACTACCCGTTCGCCCGGTTGGAGACCATCGAGCACGACCACCTCGTTTCCGTATCGGCCCTCGAGCACAACCTCGCGACGCTCGAACTCTTCACCGGACAACAAGACGTACACGATGTCCTGTCCTTCGTGTTCCAATACGGCCTCGGCCGGAATGACGATGACGGTCCGCAGAGAGCCGGCGTCGAGTCGCACGTTTGCCTGCATTCCGATGCGAAGGCGGCCGTCCGGATTGGGAACTTCGAAGGTGACCGTTGCGGTCCGGGTCTCCTCGTCGATTCGGACACCGACATCCACCACCCTGCCCTCGAATTCGACACCGGGGTAAGCCGCAGTCTCGAATGTCGCTCGTCCTGCATCGAGGACAGCCGGCAGATCCTTCTCAAAGATTGGCGCCTCGACCCACACCGTCTCGAAGTTCACGACTTCGAGAATCGGCTCTCCTGCCTGAACCAACTCCCCGACGGACTTGTAGACCTCGGCTACTTTTCCCCCGATGGGGCTCGTCAATACGTGCCGGGGTGTCGTACTCGCCGCGGCAACCGCGGGAGTGGGCGCTTCCATCAGCGTTTCCAGTTGCATGGCAAACGACGAGACCACCGTTTCGGCGGCCCGGAAGTCGGTTTCGGCGGCTTCGAATTCCTGCTGTGCGATCAATTCGGCCTCGTGTAGGCGCTTGGCCCGATCCAGTTCGCGTCGCGCGTGTTCCAGGCGAATTTCGGCCTCGATGCGTCCCTGTTCCAGGGCGCGGCGTTCTGAGGCGGTACGACCGACCTCGAGCCGAAGCTGTACGACCTGGGCTGCTTCGGCCACCGATTGGATCTGGCGCAGAGTCAATAACTCGCCCCCGCGTCGGACTTCCTGGCTAAGGAGCGGAACTCCCTCCTCGCCGATCAAACCTGCAACCGGAGAGGAGACGATCGCGCGGTGATTCGCCGCAGGAATGATCCTTCCAACAGCCCGTACCTGTGGCGCCAGGTCTCGCAACTCCGCCTCGGCCAACTTCATCCGGATAAGCCACTGTTGTTCCATCAGGAATGCGATGGTGCCTGTCTCACTGGCCTGGGCGGCTGCAGGCTCTTCGAGAACGTCCGCACGGTCTCTCGAGTACAGCGCCCCGATCAGGGCAAGAACCGGCAGAGCCGCCAGCGCGACCCATACCAGTCCTGAGCGTTGCCTTGTTCCGTTGTCACTCATTCTCGGCGTTCCTCCGCATCTTGCCTTTACTGAACGAGGAAGCCTGCAAGAAGCATGGTTTCATCGAGTATTGCGTTGCGCACGTGAAACTCGATCTCGTAAGTTCCTGGCAGGGCCATCTCGAGTTCCGCAACATAGATTCCGGTAACCCGTCCGATCTGGGCCCTTGTCGACACAACTTCTTCTCCGTTGGATCTGCGAACCGACAGCTCGACTTCCGCCTCGGCGACCGGGGACCCATCCTGAAGATCCGTGAGGTGGATGAGGAACGGGCTTGGTTTTCCCGACCGCAATGGCGAGTACTCAAAGAAGTTCTCGATGCGATCGGTGAATGCCGTGCGGCTCAGGATTTCCTCGTCGGCCTCGGCCTGGGCCGCGGCCTCGGGCGCCGGCGCCATTTCGGCACAGCCCGTGACCGCGCTCAACAAGAGCAGCACGACGGAAAAGCGAGACAAGCAAGCCAACCAGACCACGAAGAGTTTCACGGTTTTCCTTTTCTGAATCTTGAAGAAGAAACCAACCAGTGCACAAGGAGGCACCGCCGGCGCATCAGAACGATGGCAAGGTGATCAGGCGGGTGGGGCTCTTGGTGGCAGGCCCAATCGAGGAGGCCCCCGCGTTCGTTCGGAGGCTCTTACCTCATCCAGTATGTCAACGACAGGTTTCGGAACCAGATCCGCGCGATCATCGACTGCCCCCGGTACCGGAAAAACTCTTCCCTCTGCGGACAGCAAGACATCAACGTCTCGCCCCGCGTGGTGCGGTGCCTCGAAAGACCCTTCGTCGTGTACTGAAGTTGCTCTGGTATGGGCTATCGGGAAGTGATTGTGCAGCGTGGCCCCACGGGTCCCCTTGTGTTCATGATCCTGAACGCTCTCAGAGTGCAAGTGGAAAAACGGCCCCTGGAAGAGCGTCCCGAGCAGGATTATCACCGGGATTACCGGGGAAAGAAGCCGCATGGTCGAGGATTATCTGTCACTGCTCCGAGGAATGTCAATCTGGCAGCTCGGCCCAAGTTGACATGCACTCGAAAAGCTACTGGAGGGCGTCCAGCCGCTTCATCGTCTCATCCGCCGCTGCAATCAACCCGGCGTTCCAGTAGAGCCATGCCAGCCGTCCGAGGATGCGTTTGTCGGGCGCTTCACCGGAGAGCAACCCGCGCAACTCGCCGGCGGATTCGGCGTAGTAACCGGAACTCTCCAACTCCATCGCACGCAGCAGGCGGGCCGCGTCATCCGTGGCCGCTTTCGAGCTCAGGGTGGCGCTGGGTTCGACCTGAAACAGCGCATTCTGAAAACCGGTCGTTCTGGTGCCGGCCTGTCCCCGCAGTTCCCACAGGTAGCTGCCTTCGGCCAACTCGGTAAGAGTCGAAGGGTATGCCGCGCTCAACGCGGTCGTTTCGAATTCCCAGAGGATCTGGCCCGTGATGTCGCTCAGGGTCAGGTCGTAGGTCTCCGCGCCTTCGGACGCCGCCCAGCTGAAGACCGGCCTCACCTCAGATACGCGGCCACCCAGGTAGAGTGGGATCGGGGGATAACCGCGCACGCGCATGCCACCGACCCGTTCGAGACTTTCGGCTCCAAGCGCCACTTGCGGCAGGAAGCAACCGCCGGCCTCGGTCACGGCCCTCGGGTTCCCCTCAACGAAGGTGATGGCATCTCGGCCAAGCGTGGCAACGGTGCCGCCCGCCAATATGATCGTCTGCTCCGACGGACAATAGATCAACGTCGCCAGTCCCGAGCCTGTGGTCAATCGGTCTCCGCCGAACAGGAGATCTCCCAGCTGAACAGGCGTCCGCTCGCCGTTGCGTTCGACTTCGACGCCACCATCGACTGCCAGCACCATCCCGACGGGTGCGCCCTCCGATTGAGGCTCAAACGCCGCTACGGGCTGGAGTAGGCAAACGAGAGTGACGATAACAATACGTAGAGAGGCCATGTGGTCATTCTCCCTTCGGGGCGCGACGAGGTCCAGCAACTTGTCGTTTCTTTAGACTCTGGCAACACTGTTAGGATTGGGCAGGCTGGCCCGGAAACAGCAGACTATGGATACCAGATCGTACTTCTGTCGTGCTTTTGTTGCGGTTTTCTTGTGTTTCGTGATCCAGGGCTCACCTTCCAGAGCTCAGGTTTCTTCTCCCGAAGCCCTCAGGGCGGCCGCCGAGAACGCGTACGGACGTGGCGCTTTCGATCAGGCTATCGAAGGCTGGTCGAGGGCGGCCCGGCAGTTCGAACTGGCCGGCCGATTCCCAGAACAGATCGATGCGCTGGTTCACGTCGCAGAAACCTACCAGAACATCGGGCTGTTCACAGAAGCGCTGGATACCCTCGAAACCGCCCGTTCTTTGAATCGAGAGGCCTCCAACCCCGCCCAGGTCCGGATACTCGGAACCCAGGGCAGCGTCTACCTCGCCATGGGTTCGAATCAAAGGGCCAGTGACACCTTGACGCGGGCGTTCGATCTCGCCACCGAACTTGGGGACAATCGGCTTGCCGCATTCATCGGGAACAACCGCGGCAAGTTGTTTGCCGCCAGGGGCGAATACGACGTCGCGATCGCGACCTACAGAGACAGTGCCCGCCTCGCCCGTGACAACGCGATGCCGATGCTGGCGGCGCGTGCGCTGAGCAATGCCGCGACCCTCCTCTGCCAGACCGGGGAATATGACGAGTGTGCGGACTTTCAGCGAGAGGGTCTGGAAGTGACGGCTTTGCTCGATGACTCGCACGATAAGGCTCAACTGCTCGTAACGCTCGGGCTGAATTACACGCCGCTCGTCGAACAGTTTCCGGATCGGTACAGCGAGTTGATGCTCCGCGCCAACGAGGCCTTCAACCAGGCGAGTGCGTCGGCCGAAGCGGTCGGAGACCTTCGCGTTCGATCGTTCGCGGTCGGTAATCTCGGCGGCCTCTACGAGACCGAGAACCGGCAAAGGGAAGCACTCGAACTGACGCGTCGCGCCGTTTCCGATGCGCAGCAGGTCGATGCTCCCGAGGCGCTCTACCGTTGGCAGTGGCAAGCCGGGCGCCTGCTGCGTGCCATGGGCAGCCGGGACGAAGCGATCGAAGCCTACCGCTCGGCGATCATCACCCTGCAGACTATCCGTCAGGAGGCCCCTGAAGCCTATGCCACGACGGCCACGTCCTTCAGGGAATCGGCAGGCCGAGCCTACTTCGAGATGATTGACCTGCTCTTCGAACTTGCGTCATCCGCTCGGGAGTCCGAAGATGGCTCGTCCTATCTGAACGAAGCACGCGAAACGGTGGAGCTCTTCAAGCTTGCTGAACTAAGAGACTACTTTCGCGACGACTGTGTCGACACCTACCTGGCCCGGAAGACCGGGCTCGGCGAGATTTCCTCCGATGCGGCAATCATCTATCCGATCGTCCTTCCGGACCGTCTGGAACTCCTGGTTGGGATTGGCTCGAAGTTGAGCCGATTCACAGTTCCCGTCCGCGAAGAAGCCCTCACGAATCTGGTTCGTATCTTTCGTCTCCTGCTGGAAGGGCGGACGCCGAATGCGTACCTCGCTCCGGCCGAGCAGCTTTATGAATGGTTGATCCGTCCGCTCGAGCCGCTCTTGGAGTCGTCCGGAGTCGAGACCCTCGTGTTCGTTCCCGACGGCCCGCTACGTACGATACCCATGGCGGCCCTCCACGACGGGTCGGAATTCGTGATCGCGAAGTACGCGGTGGCGATCACGCCGAGCCTTAGCCTGTCCGACCCACGTCCGATGGAGCGCGGAAACATTTCGGTCCTGACAGTCGGCCTGACCGAAGCGGTGCAAAACTTCGCGGCGCTGCCGAGTGTCGCCGCCGAAGCGGAGGCAATTTCGGAACTTTACCCCGGCGCTGTGCTGCTCGATGAGAGCTTCGTGTTCGAAAACGTGGAGAGTGAACTGGCGGAAACGGAGTTCAGTATCGTCCACGTGGCCTCCCATGCGGCGTTTGCCGCCAACCCGGAAGACTCGTTCCTGCTGACCTACGACGATCGGCTCACGCTCGACGATCTGGGAAATCTCATCGGGCGTTTCCGCTTGCGCGAGAACCCTATCGAACTGCTGACGCTGAGCGCGTGCGAGTCGGCATCGGGTGACGACCGGGCCGCGCTGGGGTTGGCCGGCGTCGCCGTGAAAGCAGGCGCCAAGAGTGCATTGGCTACGTTGTGGCAGATCAGCGACGAGGCGACATCAGAACTCATCGGGCGTTTCTACAGCGAACTTCGGGACGCGTCTTTTACCAAGGCGAAGGCGCTGCAAAAGGCGCAGCTGGCACTGCTGTCCGACCCGAGATACGAACATCCGTTCTTCTGGTCGCCCTTCATCCTTATTAACAACTGGTTGTGATCCAATGATGTCAGGCCAACAGATCTGCCGAGCGTTGTTCTCGGTTGCCGTTCTGTGGCTGCTCGCCTCAACCAATATCGCAAATGCCCAGAGTGTTGTTCTGGATCAGACTTTCGGAAACGGCCCGAGCCTTGGTCGAGGACCGACTTACAGCATCAGCGAGGCGGTGGGCCGCACGATCGGAAACAACCTGTTTCACAGCTTTTTGCGATTCTCGCTGTTCGGTGGCGAGACGGCCGAGTTCACGACGACGAGTGCGATCGGGAACATCCTGGCGCGCGTCACCGGTGGCGGGGTATCGACGATCGACGGTACCATCCGATCGCCCGCGAACCTGTTCTTCTTAAACCCGAACGGCGTGGTGTTCAACCTGGGCGCCACACTCGACGTCGGCGGATCGTTCCACGTGAGTACCGCCGACTACCTGAGGATGGGCACGACCGCCTTCTTCGTGGATGAATCCCGAGCCAGCGCGGACCTGCCAAGTGTGTTTGCGATCGACCCGGGAGTGTTGATCGATCCGCCGGAGGCGTTCGGCTTCGTGTCCGAAAATCCCGCATCCATCACGGTAAACGGCAGCACCCTGCGGGTGGCCGAGGGGGCCCGCATCGCTCTGGTCGGCGGCGACACCACCCTCACCGGCGGCGGTCTGACGGCCAGGAGCGGCAGTATCCACATCGCCAGCGTTTTGTCCACGGGGGAAGCTATTCTGACGGAAGAAGGTCTGGATACCGGGTCATTCTCCGAACTGGGGGAGCTAGCGATGCGGGCCGGCGCGAAGCTCGATGCGAGCGAGTCGTTTCTGGCTCCCGACGGGGCCGGGCAGATCGTCATCCGCGCCGGTCGTTTCGAGCTGGATGCGGCCAGGCTGCTGGCAGATACGGAGATCGAGAGTGGAGGCGAGATCGACATCGGCGTCTCGGGTCGTTTCTCGCTCGCCAACGGTTCTAGGGTGCGGAGTCTGACCGACGCGGATGGGGATGCCGCGTCCATAACGGTTAGGGCCGGAAACATCGAGATCCGGGGTGGAAGTCGAATCGAATCGTCGACTGCGGGAGTAGGCAGGGCGAGCGACATCACAATCGATGCTTCCGGCTCGATCGTGACTTCAAATCCCGATGCTGATCCTCGCTTTGGACCTTTCGCCAATGGAATCGCCAGCGATGTGACCCTCGGAGCTGACGGCGCGGGTGGAGACATCACCATCACCACTCCTAGGCTCACGATGGAGCGCAGCGTGATCAGCGCCGACACCATCGGATTCGGTCTAGATTTTCAGACCCGGGGTCGGCCCGGCAATATTCGGATCCGGACCAACAGTCTGGAGATGAGTGACCAGGCGCTGATCCAGAACGTGAGTCGAAGCTTCGATCCCGATCTCCTGAACTCTCCGACGGAACGGGAGATCCACATCAGTCCATTGAACCCGCTCCAGATTTCGACGATTCGGCTCACCGGACCGGGGACCGACATCCGCAGCAATGCGCTACTCAGCACTCAGAGTGGTGCGGGTATTTCGCTTGAAGCCACAGAGGTCCGATTGTCTGAAGGCGCGTTGCTGTCGACCACTGTAATCGGAGGCCGGGCATCAGCGGGCAGGATCGACATCGTGGTCGATCGCCTATCACTGGGCGGAGGTAGTGGAATCCAGAGCGACTCCCAACTGGATTTCTTCCAGTTGTTCGATGGCAACATCCTAGGTATTCCGACCGGCAACTCGGGCGACATCTCGATTCGCGCGAGCGAATCTATTGCCCTCGAGACCGGGAGCTCTTTCTTCAGAACACGGATCTCCAGCACGACTTTCGGAGCCGGCGACGGCGGGCGGATCTCGCTTACGGCGACGAACGGTGATGGCACTGGTGAGGTGGCCCCGGAAAATCGGGCAGTTGTTTAAGGTGTATTCCACCGACTGAGGAGGGATACGCGATGACGAAGAGACGCAGGTTTTCTGGGGAGTTGAAAGCGAAGGTCGCGCTGGAAGCGCTTCGGGGCGATCGGACGCTGCAGGAGATTGCCTCGAAGCACCAGGTTCATCCGAACCAGGTGAGCACATGGAAGCGCCAGGCGATGGAAGGGCTTGGCGAGATGTTCTCGAACGGTGTGGAACGCCGGCGGCGGGATCATGAAAGCGAGGTTCGTGAGCTTCACGCCAAGATCGGCGAATTGACGGTGGAGCGGGATTTTTTGTCCAGAGGGTCCGGTCGATGAGCCGGGCCGCGCGCCGGGCGATGGTGAGGCGCCCTGACCCGGAACTGAGCTTGAGTCGTCAATGCCGTTTGCTGTCGATCGGGCGCTCCTGGCTCTATTACACGCCCCAGGGCGAGAGCGCGGAGACCTTGGCGCGGATGCGGCGCATCGATGAGTTGTTTCTGAAGCATCCGTTCTACGGTGCCCGTCAGATCGTCCGTCATCTGCGCCGCGAGGGCGTGCGCATCGGCCGTCGCCGGGCGGGGCGTCTGATGCGTTTGATGGGTCTTCAGGCGATCTACCGGGCACCCCGCACCAGCGAGCCGCATCCCGAGCACCGGGTCTACCCCTATCTGCTCAAGGGTTTGGCGATCGAGCGGGCAAACCATGTCTGGTGCGCCGACATCACCTACATCCCTGTGCGGCGCGGCTTTCTTTACTTGGTGGCGATCCTGGATTGGGCGAGCCGGTATGTGCTGGCCTGGCGTTTGTCGAACACCCTGGACGCCGGCTTTTGCGTCGAGGCGCTCGAGGAGGCGCGGACCCGCCACGGCCAGCCGGAGATCTTCAATACCGATCAGGGCAGCCAGTTCACCGGCTTCGCCTTCACCGGGCGCTTGCGGGCGGCCGGTGTCCAGATCTCGATGGACGGCCGGGGCCGGTGCATGGACAACATCTTCATCGAGCGGCTGTGGCGCTCCCTCAAATACGAGGCTGTCTATCTGCACGACCTTGCCGACGGCTTCCAGGCCCGGCGCGTCATCGGCGAGTGGATCGACTTCTACAACGCCGAACGGCCACACTCGGCCCTCGGCGGAAAAACCCCGGCCGAGGCCTACCGCGGCGACCCGCCTGCGGATATGATGGACAAGCAGCTACGCGCCTTGCCCGCTTACCCACCGGCGCAGCAACGGCGACAGGAAGATCGATCCAAGGAGATTCTGGCAAGATGAGCGGCAACCGGAATACACCTTAAACAGGCCGCCAAGCTGTCCACAAACCGGGGCCATCTCACTGGAACCGTCCTGGTCGACGGTGCGGCGATCGACTCGAACAACCTGTCGCCGTTTGAAGGGGTGCGGGCCGGAGATGTGCGGATCGATGCGGATGTCGTCGGCGTCGAGCACGGCGGCCTGGTCGAAAGCTTTGCCGGTTTCGGTACCAGAGGACCGGCAGGAAACGTCACGATCGGTGCGAGCTCGTCGCTGAGCGTTCGGGGTGCCAACGCGGATCTTCAATCGAGCGCCGTGTCCACATCAACCATCGGTGACGGTCCGGCGGGCGAGGTCCGGCTGTCGGCCGGCCGTATCGTTGTCGAGCACGGTGCGTCGATCGATTCGCTGACCAACGGTCCCGGGAGCGGAGGCACGATCCGGATCGGACGTAGCGAGGATATTCCCCTCGACACCGGCGAGCTCGTGATCGAGAGCGGTGGCAGGATTCTTGTGACGAGCCTGGCCGAAGGGGAAACGGCAGGAGCCGCGGGTTCGATCGAGGTCGATGTCGGGCGGCTGGTCTTGAACGGCGGTGGACGCATCAACGCCAGTACGATCGATGGCGACGGCGGGACGGTCACGATTCGTGCATCCGATCGCGCGACCTTTACCGGTTTGGACTCCAGATCTTCGAGCGGCGTCTTCACCGACACCAGCGGAGCCGGTCGGGCGGGAAGCCTCACGATCGATACACCCCGTCTCGAGATGTCGGATGGCGCGCAGGTTCTGGCGTCGTCCGGAGTCGAAAGCAGTGCGACGGCGGGGGACATCGGGCTGCGGGTTCGAGAAATGGAATTGAGCGATCGAGCCTTCGTCTCCGCCGAAAGCCTGGGTACGGGTTCGGCCGGTGTGATCGACATCCGAGGGCGTGGCGGCTCTCTCGAACCTGCCGAGTCCCTGGTAATCCGCAACGGAAGGATAACGACCGAATCCCTTCGGGCCGGAGGGGGAAGCATTGCCCTCGATGCGAACCTGGTCCTGCTGTCCGAAGACAGCCTGATCACGACCAACGTCCTTAGCGGCAGCGAGAGTGGAAACGTCAACATCAACGCTCGTTTCGTCGAACTGGACAATAGCGACGTGACCGCCGACGGCGGTGAAGGGGCCGGCGGCAACATTGCGATCGTCGTCGATCCGACCAACGACACCGGCGACGCCGGGTTCCCGCCCGGCTTCCTGATCCTCAAGGACACCAGTGAAGTCCGGGCGGATGGCGGCAACCAGGGTGGTCAGATCAACATTTCGGCAGCGGGGTTTACGGCTTCACAGACCAGCCTCGTGCAGGCGCGAGCCCGACAACCAGCCGGAGTCGACGGCGAGGTCGGGATCCAGGCGCTCATCGCAGGAGTCAGCGAAAGCATCACACCTCTGCCTGGAAACTTCCTCGATGCGGCCGCCCTGTTGCGAGCGCGTTGCGCGGAACGAGCCAGCGGTGGCGAGACGAGCAGCTTCATCGCTGCGGGTCGTGACGGGCTGCCGCCCGAACCGGGTGGACTGCTGTCCAGTTCGGTGTTCGATCTGGTTCCGGTGCCGAGGACTGCTTTGGGCGGCGCCGGTTCTAAGGTGCCGGCCTGGCGGCGGTCCAATCCCACCGGGTTTTGGTACACGCCGACAGATCAGGCTTGCGGCCGGCTCGCGGCAGGGCGACGATGAGAAACTACCTGCTGCTTCTCGCCGCATCATGTGTGGTCCTTGCCGCGACGTCACCGCTCATCGGTGCCGAGGCACAGCAGGTCCTGCCTCCCATCCCGGCGGTAGCACGGGATCCGTTGACGGGCGTCGAGGTCCGGGAAATCCGCGTTCTGGGCAGTACCGTCTTCACCGCCGAGGAACTCGCGACCATCACCGCTCGCTACGTCAACCGCAGCCTGACATCCGAAGATCTCAGCATTCTCAGGCGGGAACTCACCGACCTCTATGTCAGAGACGGCTACATCAACTCGGGCGCCCTGATTCCAGATCAGACCCTCACCGAGGGCGTCATCACGGTGGAAATCGTCGAGGGCCGATTGACGGATCTGGAAGTCCAGGAGCCACGATGGTTTCGAGCGGAGCGTATCCGGAAGCGTCTGGAAACCGTCGCGGACGGGCCCTTGAACATCCAGAGCCTCCAGGAGCGTTTACAGTTGCTCGAACAGGATCCGCGCATTCGGCGCTTCGCGGCGGAGTTGCGACCGGGTTACCGCCCCGGCGAGGCCCGATTGAGTGTCGCGATCGAGGAAGAAAGCCCCTATGGCGTTTCGGCAGGTTTCAACAACTATCAATCTCCAACGGTGGGGTCCTCGCGCGTGGCCTTCGGTGCGGTCCACGACAACCTGACGGGGTTCGGCGATGTGTTGAGCGTCAGCACGGGCTGGTCGAGTGGGGTGTCCCCCCAGATCACAGCTACCTATGAGATACCGCTGACCGCCCAGGATACGTCGCTTGTCTTCAGCTACACCAAGAACGATTTCACCGTAGTTGAAGCGCCGTTCGACTCGCTGGACGTGGTCAGTGAATCCTCAGGCATCGGTCTGGAGCTGCGGCATCCTATTTACAGAACACTCAATACGGAACTGGTGGTCGGAGTGAGCGCGGAACGGACGAGCAACCGGACCTTCCTGTTGGGAGAAACCTTCTCGTTCTCGCTGGGCGCCAAAGACGGTGAATCGAATGTCACCGCGCTCAGGACTTCACAGCAATGGACGCGCCGGTCGCAGAATCAAGCCGTGGCGTTCGAGTCGCGCTTCAGTTTCGGGATCAATCTGTTTGGTGCGACGATTCATGGTGACGACTCGATCTACCGCCAGATCGAGGTCGAGGATCCGCCCGACGGGCGGTTCTTCGCCTGGTTGGGGAAGTTTCAGTGGGCACGGCGTATGCGTCGCGCTCAGCTCATCTCCCGAACCGATGTACAGCTGGCGGCCGATCCGCTTCTGGCCACCGAGCAACTGCCCATTGGAGGGCGAAACAGCGTCCGGGGTTATCGCGAGAACCAGCTCGTCCGGGACAACGCCGTCATCAGCTCCCTCGAATCCCGCCTGACCCTGGTATCGGACCGGAGTTGGGCACGCAGCCTGGAGCTGGCACCGTTCTTCGATTTCGGGGAGGGTTGGCATACCACTCCCGAAGCCGCCGGCCGCGGCCGGATCCTGCTTCCCGTTCCCCCGTCCAGAATCTACAGTGCCGGTGTGGGTGTCCGCTGGAATGGAATGTTCGGTGATTCTCCCCGGTGGAACCCCCAGTTTGAGGTGTACTGGGGCGAAGGCCTCGTCGACCTCGATACTGCGAACAGCATCGGCGGTTCGTTGCAGGATGCGGGCATCCATTTCAGTTTCGGGTTGAGAGCATTCTGAAGATGATGCGAATCGAAGGGATTGTCAAGCTAAGCTGCTGGGTGGGGTTCCTACCGCCTCTACCAAGTCCAAATAAACGATGCCTGGTGTCTCAGCTCTGGCAGAAGCCGTCTCCAAATCGGACGGACTTTCCTTGGTTTGACAGTACCTGCCAGCATCCGCCGCTACGAGGCTGATGGGATCTCAGTCTCGGTTCAGAGCACCGAGCGGCGTTCCCGCACACGATCATGCGTGAACCATAAGAAACTGCCCGTTCCCATTGATCTCGCCGCCATAACTTTCGAAATTGGATCTTACGAATATTAAGTAAAGCCGCCAGATCCGGCGGAACTTGGCAGAATCAATGCCGTAATCGAGATCTTTGATGTCGGGATAACTCTCGTCAAAGTTTTTCAGCCATTGAGCCAGCGTCTTGGAATAGTTCATGCCGTTGAGATACCAGCGTTCCACGGTTCTCAAATCCTTGTCATAGGTCGGAATCGAGTCAAAACTCCAGAAGAGGCCGTGAGGGAAAATGTATTTGTGCGTGAAAGCGCTGGAGATGTTGTTGGGAGTGCGAGCGGTAATGATGTGAAGGAAAAACTTTCCGCCTGGTTTCAAGAAAGAAGCAAGTTGTCTGAAAGAGCTGGTTAGATTGCCCACATGGCAAAAAACCCCTACCGAGAGGATCTTGTCGAACTGTTCCTCGAACCGAGTCTCGTTGAGATCCCCCTCCACAAGAGTAAATCGACCCGAACTGAGATAGCTTTGTGGGTCTCGCATCTGGTGACGCATGTATTCGCATTGCTCATGGCTCAGGTTCAGCCCCGTGAACCGGCAGTTGGGAAACCTGGACAGAATATAGTTCGGCACACAACCCCAACCACAGCCGAAATCCAGGATGTTGTCGCCATCCTGGATCTCGAGTTTTTCAATCATGTCGTCGATCATGTGCATCTGGGATTGCTCAAGATTGGCGGCTCCCTTCTCCCACAACCCCATGCTGTACTTGGGATAGATCAGCTTTCCGTCGCCCAGCATGCGATTCAACATGCCCTGTGGCAGGTCGTACTGGATCTTCATTAGATCGCCTGAGCCCTCTGCCAACTGGTCCGTTTCTTTCAATACCCATTCGTAAGGGGTCAGGAGTGCGGGGAAATACTTGAAAATGATCGGCATGCACGTCTTGAAAAAGGCTCGCATCACCGGGTCGGGAAGCTCCATTCCATTGATGTAAGCCTCCGCAAGAGCCATTTGCACCACATTCGTCACTTGAACGGCCCCACGAGTCGCCCGATACGCCAGCGGACTCTTGTCGTGGATATCCCCAATAACGGGGATGTGGTATTGAATGCCTCGTCTGGTGGGGTTGGAAGTCTTGACTAGGTTTGGTCTCGAGCCGATGCGGGTGTCAGAAGTGAAAGCCACTTTGTTCTCCCATACTAAAGGCTAAGGGTGGCGGCTTATCTCAGGCTGCGGCGGCAGTGTCAACCTCACGCACAACGTTTGCCTGGGTATCTGGGATCTTACACCTAACCACTGAGCTTGCGCCACGGAAACCGATGCCGGTCCTGGATGTCCTCTTAGGGAGTCGAAGATGGGGCCCCTTCGGAATCAGACCGGGGAAACTTCCAAAGCTCAAGCAGTTCTGTCTTCCCCGTGATGAAATCGATCGTACGCCTCGCTCGTCTGAAGATGCTCTCCTGCAGGTAAGGGACGTGATGTTTTTCGCAGAGAGCTTTCACGCGAGGCTGGATCTCCCTGTACTTGAGCATCGGAAGACGTGGGAAGAGATGGTGTTCGATCTGGTAATTCAGCCACATGCTCATGTAGTCGGTAAATTCTGTGCCCGTATTGTAGTTTGTGGTGCCCATGACCTGAGTGATGTAGAACTCGTGTTTGCTTTCATAATGGAACTTCAAGCTGTAAAGATCGTCCCCGGCATGGTTTGGCAAAATCACAAGAGCGAAATGAAGATTCGTCATGAGCTCCGCAAGGACTCTGTTCAAGAACACGAAAAACACCGCGGTCCTGCCGAGTGGGAGAAAGAGTAGCGGAATCACGATGAAGTGAACAGTGACGTATGGCAGGTAAGCAGATTTCCATAGCTCCCGAACATTTCCATTCCGAAACTGAAAGATGTTCTTGAGCGTGAGGTACTTGATCTTCTCGGGCTTGATCGATGCTTTCGTCTTCGGTTCGAGGACACTCATCGAATTAGGTGCATAGAATGTGAACTTCCAGGATATCGCGCCCAGGAAGATGACAATGTACTTGATCAACCTTGGAACTCTTAACTCTCTTACGAACCTGACATGTCGCTCGAGCGTGTCGGGGTCGGTTGTTTCTGCGGTGTGGTAATGGTGCAGCTCAATATGCTGCCGCTGCCACGTCTCGGTCGGCCACCATTCGAGGCAATCGACATAGCGCCGCCAGCCGGCTGCAAAGTGTTTACTCGTGTACCGCTTTGGAATCCCGGGCACGCTGTCGTAACCGCCGTGAGTAATCATGTGTAACAGCAGCAAACGAGTACCGATTCCCATGTGGATGCAGAAGGCAGATATTGGATTGGGGACGATCCACGCAGTCGCGAAACCGAAAAGGGAGAAGAGTCGGCCAAACCACTCGATCTTTTTCAGGTGCCTGAAATCAGCGTAATCAGCAGTTCCTTCGACCTCTGCTTTGAGCTTCTCGATGTCGGCGCAGAATCCCTTTGCGTCCATGTCTCGGAGTTCCGGGTCAAGTGAAAGAGAGATGTTGGATCCTAATCTCATCGCATCATAGTTCAGACAGAACTCGGTGATCATACGGGAGTCCGTGGCTGGAGACAATCGAAGGTATTGTCAGCCTGGAGAATCACCCCGTGAAATTCATCTGGTCCCGCTACCATGGACACCGCTATCTGCCGGCTGGCTGCTACGAGACAGTCCACCGGTGGCGCGCGAAGCGCTGTCTCGACTATGAAGTGCTCGGAAGAGAAGATAGAATCGCTGTTTCAGCAATGAGATAGTCGTCAAATTGCCAGTTGTTAGTTGTCAGTTAGGGAACAGACTGACTACTGATGCTGGTGGGAGGTCTCTATGAGGGCACGTTTAGGCGTGGTGTTTCTGGCGCTCTTGTTTTTGACTGGTTTTCAGGGAACGGCCACGGCGCCGTTCAATGATTCGATCTCACAGGATGACATGCGCGCGGATTTGTTCTTCCTCGCGTCCGATGCCATGAACGGTCGTCGAACAGAGTCGCCCGAGAACAGGCTGGCTGCGGAGTACATCGCGTCCCGGTTCCGAAGGATGGGCCTAAAGCCTGCATCGGGCGAGTCCTTCTTCCACACCTTCAATCTGATGACCTCGACGCTGGGGGAGGACAACCTGCTCCAGGTTCTCGAGGGCGACAACGCGATCCAGCGGCTGCGGCCGGGGCAAGACTACTACCCTCTGAATTTCAGCGGAAGCGGGCGCGTACGCGGGTCGATCGTATTTGCCGGTTTCGGGATCGTTGCGCCCGAGCACTCCTACGATGACCTCAGAGGTGACGAAATCGCCGGGAAGATTGTCCTCGTCGTGGACCACGAACCCGGTGAGCGTGATCCCGAGAGCCCGTTCGACGGTGTCGTTCGCGCCGAGGCCGCAAACTCGTTGCGCAAGGCGCTGTCGGCCCAGGAGCGCGGCGCGCTCGCGATTCTCTTCGTTCGGGACGTTCACAACCATCAGGACGGAAACTTTGCCCCGGGTGCGGCGAATTACTGGCAGGAAAGGCGATACCCGCGCTACACGCTGGCCGACTGGATGGAGCGGGTGCGCATTCCCGCCGCGCAGATCTCGCCCGCTCTTGCCGCGCAGTTGCTGGGCAGAGCGGGGAAGACGCTCGACGAACTGTCTGCCTCGGCTGAAACCGACACCGGAATCGTTCCGGTGGTGATCGAAGGTCCCGACGTCGAACTGACAACGTCAATCAACCGGCGTGCGATCCCGGACCGGAACGTGATCGGAATGATCGAAGGCTCGGATCCGGAGATGAAAGACGAGGTCGTCATCATCTGCGCACACTACGACCACGATGGCGCCGACGGGAACCGCATTTTTAACGGCGCCGACGATGACGGGTCGGGGACGGTCGGCCTGATCGAGATTGCCGAAGCCTACGCAGCGGCTGCCCGCGCCGGCCAGGGGCCGAAGCGGACGGTGATGTTTGCTGCCTGGAACTCAGAGGAACGGGGACTGCTGGGCGCCTGGGCCTACACGCTGCGTCCCTTGATCCCGCTCGCCCAGACGGTGGCGGTCCTGAACATGGACATGATTGGCCGCAACGAGGAAGTGCCCCCCGGCCCCAGTGGCCGGTTCCGTGGCCTCGAGGTTCAGACTGCCGAATCGAACGCGAATGCCATCAACATCCTCGGAACGACTTTCAGCGATGACATGAAAGGACTCGTCGTAGAGGCGAACCAGGGCATCGGCCTGGAATTGAAGATGCGCTACGACAACAACACTTCCAACCTGATGCGACGGAGCGACCAGTGGCCGTTCCTGCAGAATGGGGTTCCGGCACTCTTCTTCCATACGGGACTTCATCCGGACTACCACACGCCGAACGACCGTCCTGAAAAGATCAATTATCCGAAGATGGAGAGGATCGTTCGGCTCGTTCACCAGATGAGCTGGGACCTCGCCGAGCAAGGTCCACGCCCGGAGATGACACGGCGGACGACGCTCGCTAACCAGTAGGGGAGTCCTGGTCCAGGAGCCCCCTCACCTCGCCTGGAGTACCGCCTTCGGATCGGATCGCACCGCCCGAACTACCGGTACCGCGCAGGCAACCAGTGCGATCACCAGGACCAGGCCTGCCACCAAAACAATGGTGACCGGGTCGGTTGGCTGAATGCCGAACAGCATCTGTCGCAGCACGCGTGATCCGGCAAACGCGCCGGCAACGCCGATTGTGAGTCCCACTCCCACCAGGACGAGACCGCGTCCCAGTATCCAGACCCCGATTCGCGACGGCTCCGCCCCGAGGACCATCCGGATTCCGATCTCGTGGAGACGCTGGCCGACGTAGGTTGCCACGACCGCGTACAAACCCACGGCCGCAAACAGCAGCGGGAACAATGCATAGATGGTGAGCGACAGGGCGATGATGGAGTGGTCCGAGAGTGAGTCGGAGACGACGGCCTCCATTGTGGTCAGTTCAGAAAGCGGGATGTTGCTGTTGAGTCCCCGCAACCGGCTTCGAATGCTTCCCGCCACCGACGTGGGATCGCCGGCGGCGCGCACGACCAACTGCATCCTTCCGTACTGGAGCAGGGCCTCGGGCAGATACAGCGTCACACCCGGATCCATCGTCAGGCCACCGATTTGGACGTCGCCGACAACGCCGCCGACCTGAAGGTTTCGCGGGCTGCCGAATTGGTCGAGTTCCACTTCCCTGCCGAGGGGGTTCTCGGCCCCGAAGATCTTCCGGGCCAGGGACTGACTGACGATGGCCGCATTGTTGCCTCCGGCCCCGTCCGAACTCTCGAAGTCACGACCCGCCACAACCGGGATGCCCATGATTTCGAAATAACCGGGCAGGGCCGCTCGGAGGAACACGCGTTCCCCCTGCGGCGGCGTGTCGGGACCCTTGACCCTGAAGGTGTTGAACGGCTGCTTGATCGGCACGTGACTGATCGCCGATACCGAAACCACGCCAGGCTCGGCACCGACCTCTTCCACCAGTTGCGTGAAGAACCGAACAGGCGTCCTTCCCCTGGGATCTGCGGCGGTGGGCAACTGGATCTCCGCGGTAATCACCCCGATCGGATCGAAACCGGGATCCACGGCCTGTTTTGCGAGAAGGCTCCGGATCATCAGACCCGATCCCACCAGGAGCACCACAGAGATGGCGATCTGAGCGACGACCAGGCCGCTACGAAACACAGTGCCGCCACCGCCCACGCTCGCGGTGGTCCTCTTGAGCTCGTCGGCGAGGTTGCTGCGGGAACTTCGGATGGCCGGATAGAGGCCCGCCACCAGACCGGTTCCCACGGAGAGAACCAGCGCGACCGCGGTCATCGGGGTGGAGATCTCGATCTCTCCGAGGCCCAACCGGTCCATCCGGAGGAACGCCAGGACCGCTCCCTGCATCCCCGAGGCCAGAGCGAGGCCGAGAAGGCCGCCGGTGACCGACAGCGTCACGCTTTCGGCCAGCAGTTGGCGCATCAGCCGGAAACCATCGGCACCCAGGGCGGCTCGGACAGACAACTCCTGCCGCCGGGCGGGCGCTCGCGCCAGGATCATCCCCGCGACATTCGCGCACGCGATCAGAAGGACGAGGAGGGCCGAGGCGGTGAGGATCCCCAACCAGACACGATAGTCCTCCACCAGGACGCTGCGCAGGTCGGTCAAGAGGAGTGCCTTGCGGCTGTTCGACTCCGGATACGCCAGGCGCAGCTCGGCCGAAATGACGTCCACATTGCTCTGGGCCTGCTCGATGGTCGCACCGGGCGCCAGCCGTCCCAGGACGAACCAGTTGTGCCGGTCCCTCAAGGATGAGGCGTCTCGGTCCGGTCGCATGGGCCGCCAGAAGTCCACGTCCAGGAGAAAGTGGAAGTCGGGACGCATGACGCCGATCACGGTGTAAGGCACGCCGCCCAGGTTGAGCGACTGCCCCAGCACGTCGGGTGCGGCACCCAGGCGGGTCTGCCAATACCTGTAGCTGACGACCAGGACGTTCGCTGCGGCCTCGGTCCCTTCGTCCTCCCGGAACGATCGCCCCAACAAGGGTGCAACGCCCAGCGCTGAAAAGAAGTTCGTCGAAGCCGTCGTGATGGTTACGCGCTCGGGTTCGTTGGCGCCGGTGACGGTGACCTCGCCCGCGAAGGGCAGGATGGCGGCCAGCGCATGGAAGGTGTCGGCCCCGTCCCGATAGTCCACATAGTCCGGGGCCGCCACGTAGGGGTTCAAATCCCCATCGAAGGTGGCGCGCCCGATCACAAGCCGATCCGCCTCGGCGTAGGGCAGGGGGCGGATCAGGGTAGCGTTCACGATGCCAAACATGGCAAGGCTTGCGCCGATCCCGAGGGCCAGAGTAATCACCGCAATGAAACTGAACACCGGCGCTTTTCCGAGCACACGTAGAGCGAAGCCGATGTCCTGGAGAAGCGACCCTGCATGTTGAATCTTCCGCGGTCTCACCGAACGGTATCTGGGGGCGAAAGCTAGTACTTGACGCCAATACCATCGGCGGGCACGCGCCTCGCCATCCCTTCCGACACGGATCCGGAACAACTCGCCGAGACCCGCTAACGTCTCGTCGGCCGCGTCGGCGCCGACGAGTATGGTCAACAGCCGGCGCGCTAACCTCGGCGGCCGTTCGTTGCTCACTCCGCTCCTCATGACCCACCTGTCATGGCATCGTCCAGGAGTGACTCCACGCCGTCCCAGAGGCTCAGGTACCTTTTCCGGGCCCCGCGCATCTCCTCCAAGGTCTTCGCGGTGAGGCTGAAGTAGCGGCGCCCGTGAGCACCGTGGGTGCCGGGCTCCATCCACTGGTTTTCGAGATAGGCCTTCTCCTTGAGGCGCCGCAGTGCGACAAGCACCGCGGCCGTGGCGACCTCCCTACCGGTGCGTTCCTCGATTTCCAGGACTATCTCGACGCTGTACGACTGCGATCCCTTGCGCAGGATCGCCAGAAGTACCTGGTGCTCGAACTCCCCAAAGACCCGTTGGGCCATTCAGCTCCCCCTTTCGTATCGTGCACCGACCTCGACTTATCCGACCGAGCATGCAGCAGCTCAGTTGTATAGCAGTGCTGCATATATGTACAGCATTGTGGTACATGTAGGGCAAGGTCAGACGATGGAACCGCCACCCAATCTGGCAGCTATGAATTTCTCTCCCGCACTCTGTCCAAGTGAGTCAAGCCCATTCTTAGTTGAAACTCTCCACGGCTCACGATTGGTCACGCAACCTTCTTCTTCGATCTCGTCGACGTCTTCGCCTCAATCTTCAGCTCCCGCCTGAGGGCTTCGCGGAGCTTTGGAAGATGACGGTAGCCGATCACCTTCCTCAAGCGTGGTTCGATGTCGATGAGCGCCGTCGCCAACCAGCGCTGCCGCTGGCTCGAGTTCTTCCAATGATCGACCTTCGCGCACCTTTCCTCGACGAGGGCATTGACCGATTCCAAGCAATTCGTCGTCTTGAACGAACGGCCCAGGACCCCGTACACGCCGAGTCGATGCAACGTGAGGGTCTCCTCCAAGCCTTCCTCAAGGCTCGCAGCGGCCGATTGGTTTCGCTCCTCGAGCTCTCCATGGAGCTGTTCGAGGGCCGCCCGGGCTTCGTTGTACTCCGGGCGCTGGTACGCACGCTGAAGCCGCTTGCGCCACGCGGCTTGCTCGGTCTTCGACAGGTAGCTCACCACGTTCTCGCGTTTGTGCCATTGGCAGCGTTGGACCAGGGCTCGATTACCGAATGCCCGCTTGACTGCCGCGCGCAGACCTTTGCCGCCGTCGACGATCACCAGCACGCCTTCAGAGATGTCCAGGCCTCGCTCCATCAATGAACGGAGAAACGGAGTCAGTACCTGCTCGTTCTCCGTACTCGTCTCCACGAAGCCTAAGAAGCGTTTGTCGCCCGTAATTGTGATGCCCAGGGCCACAACCATCGTGGCGTCGGCAAACATTTTCCCGTCCAGGAAGATCGCCACCACGTCCTCGGCCGACAGATCCCGCTCCTGCATCTGCCGAAGTTTCGCGGCACTCGCCTGGACGAATCCTCGAGACACCGTCGAGCTCGACAATCCGATGGCTCCTGGAATCGCTTCCGCGGCCGACTCGTAGTTCCGGCAGGAGATCCCATAAAGCACACGTCTGAGAAGCAGTTCGTTCACCGCGCCATCCGGACTGAGTTCCTCGTAGCTCCGAAGCGGAATCTCCCCGCCCGCCACGCTGCGAACTCGAGGCACCCGAACCGGTACCCTCTGGCCCCCGAGCCCCACGGTCCCCGGATTGCTCCCGTGTCGCCGGCCCCTCAACGTCGCCTCCTTTCGCGCGTATCGCTCACCCGCCAACGCCTTCACTTCCTCGTCGAGCAACTCCTCTACGTGCATCAACCCCAGTGGGATCAACGCCCGGATCATCTCCACCTTCGAGTCCAATTCCAGTCCCGAGTACTCCTCCCGGCTCATGACCTCGACCTCACCCAGTACTCGCCTCTTCTTGCGTTTTTTCACCGAACGTAACAGACTCCTCATCTCGGCTCCTTTCTCTTACAGGCTTGATGTTGTTTCTTCCAATACCATCAAACCATAGGGTTTGGAGCCGTTTCAATTTCCAACTAAGATTGGCACACTTTCGTCCAAGTGAGAGTAGGGTGACAGCGTTGTCAGTCGTGGGTCTTCGACCGGACCACCAACGGTAAAGTGATACAGGCTCTGAAAACGATCTCCACCGAGGCCGAGCAAGTCGTGAAAGGCGTCGTCGAAGTAGCATCCGATCCCGGTGCCCCTGACGCCGGCGGCCTCGGCTTCGAGGTACAGCACCTGTCCCAGCAGGCCGGACTCCCAAAAGGGTCTTCGGTACCACCAAGCGCCTTTTTCCCGGATGCTATCGCCAAAATCGGCAATCATCCCGAGGCTGAAGGCCCCTGCGGCGGCAATTTCCTGATGGTAGCTCACCCCCTGTGCCCTCTGGCGAAAGTCTCCCTCAACCAGCTTGAAAAGTGGCAAGTACTCCGGGCAGCCTCCCGGAGCTTCCCAGAGGAAGTCGCTTCTCAGCGCGGACCGGAGGTGCCCGTGGACGGTCGGACTCCGTTCGAAGACGTAGAGGCCAGGCGACAGATCCCGGACTCTGTGGACGAAAATGCCGCAATGCAGATGTGGAGGCCAGGGCCAGGCGTCCCAAGGCGGCACGTCGGGCCGGGGCAGCAACCGGTCCAGCATGGCATAGAATGTCGCGGCGGAAATCGATGTCGTGCCGTCGAGAGCAAGGCAGCTGCGGCGTTGTTTGATAAGCCGAACGGCGTTGACTTCAGGAGAGACCGGCGGGCGAGTCGGCCACACAACAGACGTGTTTGCGGCGGTCATACTGGGTTTGGGTGATCGGTCCGCTCCGTCTTCCTGCCAACTCGCCTCGCTAGCGGCATCAATGACCGGCCACTCGACATGAGCCGGGCTGAGGGCGTTGGCCCGGCCCACCCAGGCTCCCGCATGGAGCGCGTCGAGCAGCGTTTTAAGGTCAAGTCCATCGGCTTGCTCATCTTGTCCCCGGGGCAGGTTCGGACCGACGAGCAGAAGAGCGTCGGGATGTTCGCGGTCCTCCCGGGCAACAGCCGAGAAACTCTCCGACTGGGACAAGCCCAGCACGGAAGCAATCGTGTTATCTGAAACGTTTTCCAATAGCCGAGCCGACCATCCCAGCGAAGCGGCGGCGTATCGTAGCGAGGCTATCGCATGGCCGATGTCGTGTTGGCAGTAGCGAAATGCCCGCGCGCCGTACTTCCATGCCTCGCGCCAATGAACCGAAGACAGACCCACCAGGAAGGAAGCCGGCCCCAGCACACCCGCGAGGCGCTCCACTCCTTCTCTCCCGAGAACGCAGCGCCGCTCCAGGCAGTGATCCCGGCTGACGTAGTGGTAGTGGTCCCCGTCAAACAGACTGTAACTTATTGAGTTTCTTCCGAGCGCGTTGGGTTTTCTCAAGGATGTCGGTAGCCTTGGCGGTCCAGATGAACGGCTTGGGGTTCCGATTATGGCCGGCGATGTAGTCTTCCACGGCTTGGGTTAACTCGGAAACCGAGCAGAAAACGCCGCGCCGAAGTCGTTGTTCGGAAAGATCCCGGAAAAAGCGTTCGACCATGTTCATCCACGACGCACTGGTCGGGGTGAAGTGCACGTGGAAGCGCGGGTTGCGGTTCAGCCAATCGACGACTTTCCGGTGTTTGTGGGTGGCATAGTTGTCGCAAACAATATGGATTTGCTTCTTTTTCGGCGCCGCCCGTTTGATTTGATTGAGAAACCGAATCCATTCCTGATGCCGATGCTTGGGCATGCAACTGCCGATCACCGAGCCGTCCAGGGTATTGAGCGCGGCGAACAGCGTGGTGGTTCCGTGGCGTTTGTAATCGTGGGTCATTGTGCCGCACCGCCCCTTCTTCAGAGGTAATCCGGGTTGAGTGCGGTCCAGGGCTTGCATCTGGCTCTTCTCGTCGCAGGACAGGACCAGGGCGTTTTCCGGCGGGTTCAGATACAACCCGACCACATCCTCGAGCTTTTCGGCGAATCGGGGGTCGTTGGACAGTTTGAAGGTGCGTCCCAGATGCGGCTTCAGACCATGGGCCCGCCAGATTCTCCCGACCGTGGACTCGCTGACCCCGGTGGCCTTCGCCATCGAGCTCCGGCTCCAGTGCGTGGCGTTGGGCGGCTTCTCTTCAAGCGTCCTCTTCACAATCCGGGCCTGTTTCCGACGGCTGATCGACGGCAGCCGTCCACTTCGGGGCGCGTCCTTTGCGATCCCTCCAATCCCCTGTTCCAGGAATCGATTGCGCCATCGTCCGGCTTTCTGACGCGTGACGTGCAGCCGGGCTCCAATATCCTGATTATTCAACCCATCGGCAGCCAGCAAGACGATCCGGGATCGCTCCGCCAGCCGGACCGATGTACTCCGGCTTCGGCTCAAACCTTCCAGTTCCTTCCGCACTGCGATATCCAGTTCGATGACCTGTGCTTTCCTCATGTCTACTTAGACGTTGGAAAGATCATTACGTTACATTAAATATGACGGACTACAGTAGACACCGGCATTCAGCCCAGGCATCTCGCCAGCAATTGCATACCCTTCGGTCGGATGCAGGTTGCCGCTCGATGGGTTCGACCGCAGCGCCCAGCGATTGCTCTCATACTGCTTCCAGGCCGACAGCCCCAAGGCCAGCTCGAACAACATCGCCACGCTGTCGAGCTCCAGCGGTGTGGGAGAGATCGAACGCGGAGAATAGAGGTCGGCATAGGTTGCCTCGCCTCGATCATCGGCCAGAAGAGGCAGTTCGACCCGTTCCGTCCCGGCGAAGGTGCGGAAGGCGTTCGGCTGATTTGAGTCAAGCCCATTCTTAGTTGAAACTCTCCACGGCTCACGATTGGTCACGCAACCTTCTTCTTCGATCTCGTCGACGTCTTCGCCTCAATCTTCAGCTCCCGCCTGAGGGCTTCGCGGAGCTTTGGAAGATGACGGTAGCCGATCACCTTCCTCAAGCGTGGTTCGATGTCGATGAGCGCCGTCGCCAACCAGCGCTGCCGCTGGCTCGAGTTCTTCCAATGATCGACCTTCGCGCACCTTTCCTCGACGAGGGCATTGACCGATTCCAAGCAATTCGTCGTCTTGAACGAACGGCCCAGGACCCCGTACACGCCGAGTCGATGCAACGTGAGGGTTTCCTCCAAGCCTTCCTCAAGGCTCGCAGCGGCCGATTGGTTTCGCTCCTCGAGCTCTCCATGGAGCTGTTCGAGGGCCGCCCGGGCTTCGTTGTACTCCGGGCGCTGGTACGCACGCTGAAGCCGCTTGCGCCACGCGGCTTGCTCGGTCTTCGACAGGTAGCTCACCACGTTCTCGCGTTTGTGCCATTGGCAGCGTTGGACCAGGGCTCGATTACCGAATGCCCGCTTGACTGCCGCGCGCAGACCTTTGCCGCCGTCGACGATCACCAGCACGCCTTCAGAGATGTCCAGGCCTCGCTCCATCAATGAACGGAGAAACGGAGTCAGTACCTGCTCGTTCTCCGTACTCGTCTCCACGAAGCCTAAGAAGCGTTTGTCGCCCGTAATTGTGATGCCCAGGGCCACAACCATCGTGGCGTCGGCAAACATTTTCCCGTCCAGGAAGATCGCCACCACGTCCTCGGCCGACAGATCCCGCTCCTGCATCGGCCGAAGTTTCGCGGCACTCGCCTGGACGAATCCTCGAGACACCGTCGAGCTCGACAATCCGATGGCTCCTGGAATCGCTTCCGCGGCCGACTCGTAGTTCCGGCAGGAGATCCCATAAAGCACACGTCTGAGAAGCAGTTCGTTCACCGCGCCATCCGGACTGAGTTCCTCGTAGCTCCGAAGCGGAATCTCCCCGCCCGCCACGCTGCGAACTCGAGGCACCCGAACCGGTACCCGCTGGCCCCCGAGCCCCACGGTCCCCGGATTGCTCCCGTGTCGCCGGCCCCTCAACGTCGCCTCCTTTCGCGCGTATCGCTCACCCGCCAACGCCTTCACTTCCTCGTCGAGCAACTCCTCTACGTGCATCAACCCCAGTGGGATCAACGCCCGGATCATCTCCACCTTCGAGTCCAATTCCAGTCCCGAGTACTCCTCCCGGCTCATGACCTCGACCTCACCCAGTACTCGCCTCTTCTTGCGTTTTTTCACCGAACGTAACAGACTCCTCATCTCGGCTCCTTTCTCTTACAGGCTTGATGTTGTTTCTTCCAATACCATCAAACCATAGGGTTTGGAGCCGTTTCAATTTCCAACTAAGATTGGCACACTTTCGCTGATTTGCCCAGTCCAGGTATCCGGGCCCGTCTGCGTAGCGATACGAGTGATGCTTGGTACGACTATGGTAAGTCAGTATGGTTGGGACAGAGTTCTGCACTGCAGCGGGTGGACCAGTTGGCGTTGAGAGCTTTTCCCTCAGGCGTCTTCGCGTGAGGAACGGTTGTGGTTCCGGTCCCTCGGTCGGATTCTGTAGCGACATACCGCATCGCCGGACACGATATGTTCCTCGCGGTGCACTGCAGCATCCAGCAACTGACTGATCATTGACAATTCACAAGTCACTAGTGTCCGGTTAGAAGTCGAATAGAACCAGCTGGTTAGGATCTTGGAGTTCATTGAATTGGGAATCAGGCGCGTGAAAGGCCTGCAAAATGGGCTGTTTCTCAAGAATCGTAATGCTGAGAATCTGTAGGATTTGGTAAAGACTCCTATCGATGCCGAGGCGCTTCCGGATGATGGCGACGTGAACATAAACCGAAATGGCGATCCAGATCTGGGTCTTCACCGCATTCTCGCTGGTGCCGTAGAAGGACTTGATTCGAAGGTGTTGTTTGATCCATTTAAAGAAAAGTTCCACCTGCCATCGCGGCTTGTAGATCTGAGTGATGGTGAGTGCAGGCAACGCGAAGTTGTTGGTCAGGAACTTCAACCGCTTGTTCGTCCCGGCATCGAAGTAGCTGATACGCCGCAACGGATCGGGATAGGTTTTGGCGGATTTGTTCGTTGTGAGGATGACCGTCTGGTCGGATCGCAATCCCGTGGTCGTGTCCACCCGACGGGAGTACCGCCGCCGCAGGACGACGTTCTTCTTAGCACGCACCACAAAGAAAGCGGAACAGAGGGAGAAGAGAAAGAGCCGTTCAAAATCGATATAGGCGCGGTCCATGACGTAGAAGGCACCCGCTTCGGGTGCGATCTCATCGAGAACGTTGACGTCATGGACTTTCCCGTCTGTGACGTGGATAAACGCGGGAATGTTGCCGTGAAGATCCAGCAGTGTATGCATCTTGACCGCGGCTTTGTGCCGGCGAAACCGGGCCCATGGGAATAGTGAAAGACACAGGTCAATGGTGGTCGAGTCCAGGGCATATAGACCTTGATCCAACTCGACGCCGATGGGGTCTTCGGCATATAACGGCCGCGCCATGCCGATCAGGACCTGTGCGAAATCCGCATAGATCCGCCAGTCGCGCCGCTCGTTGGCGTCGGCCAGTGTTGTCCGCGCCACCTTGCTTCGGAATCCCATGTGGTAACGCTTTCTGCCGAGGGCGCGTAAGCAGGCTTCGATGTCGCGGAGGCTTTCACGATAGATCAATTGGCCGAATGCCATCGCCAGGAACTGATCCCAGCAGGAAAACCCTTTCTGCTGGTAATCGCCCCGATAGCGGGCGACACACTTCTGAAACTCGTATCGGGGCGCGTAATCCATGACTTGTGAGAAGACGGTTTGGCCTGAGTTCATGCGCCATTGGTATCACCCCTCTCACCGTAATATTGCTAAAAGTGTGATCGGCAGGTTCAAATCGAAAAATCGCAGAATGCCATTCAACTCACTGTTCATCTATAAGTTGCCGGCGGCTGTCGCACCGTGTTCCGGACACTAGTGTTCACAAGTACATACCTGTGGATACGCCGTTGCCACCTTCAAGATCGAGCAGTTGTGTTCCGTCAGTTCGAACGTGTCTCCGCTGATCTGCTGCCACTCCGCCATGTAGCCCGAGTCGCTGAGTATTCGTGCCAGTTCCGCCACGCGATCCGCAAGCCCCCGGTTCTGCATCTCTGGAGAATGCAAACTCTTGGCATTTATCGCCATACGCCTGAAGATCGCTTCAAGCTTCTCGTTTCCATCCAACTCCACTACCGCACGGATGAATCCCGCAACCAGAGCCTCGTAATCGTCGGGAAAGACCTTCCTCGCCTCTTCCGTCAGGGAATAGATGTGGGTCGGGCGACCAGTTGCCCGTCGTTCGAGGGTGATCCTGACCAACCCGGCTTTCTCGAGCGCCGTCAGATGGCTCCGGACCGACATTGGCGTCACGTCCTGAACGGCGGCGATCTGTTTTGCGCTGGAATGGCCCACTTGCTTCAGATGGTTCAGGATCTCCATCTGGGCGGGTGTCGGGCCGTGATGACTCGTCATTTCAACATCTTATCCGATGCCGGTGAGGATCGAGCTATTAAAAACAATTAGACTATTATTACGAGTTAAACATGCTAAAGTCCGTTGTTGGTACGGAGGCTCACGATGGCAACATTACTTTCAAGAATCTTTCGAAGGAAGGTTTCTAAGCCCGAACCCACGGATGGTTCCATGGTCCTTGACCCTGCACTTTCGTTACTGAACGAGGCGCGCGAAGATATGGCGCCCTCGGTTTCCGAGACCGCAGGCCAAGCTGCGACTGCCGATTCAAAGGAGCTTTCGGGGACGTGGCCCATGGAACGGGTCTTGAACGTTTATCCGTCTGCCCAGAGGGCCTTGTTCCAGAGATACCACGTTGGTGGATGCAGCAGTTGTGGTTTCCAGCCGAGCGATACGCTCGAGGCGGTCTGCGTTAGTCACGGCCTGGAAGTGGCCGAGGTGACTGAGTTCATCAAGACAAGCCACGAAACTGAGGGCGAACTGGAGATAACACCGCAGGTTGTTGCCGAACAGCTGAAAGGGGGCGAGATCAAACTTCTGGATGTTCGCAGCCCCGAAGAATACGAGATTACGAACATCCCGGGATCTACTTTGGTGGACGGGAACCTTGCACAAGAAATTGTCGAGAGCTGGCCGAAAGATACCGCCATTGTCACGCTGTGCCACCATGGCATCCGCAGTCTGGATGCCGCTGCCTACATCAAAGGCCATGGGTTCCAAAACGTAAAGAGCATGAAGGGCGGGATCGATGCCTGGTCGATCCAAGTCGACCCCAGTGTCGCTCGCTATTGATCGTCCACGCTCGCTGGGAAAATACGCATGAAAACGGTCATCGTGGTGAGCCGGCCGACAATTCAAAAGGCCCAGGCGGAGATTTCGAGTTGTGAGGCCTGTTCTGAAGACGCCGAAGTCATTTTCGACGCTATCGTCGATGAAGTGACAGGAAGAGATGCGGTGACGACGGACTACTTCTTGTCAGAACCGGCCAGGTGCCCCAACTGCAACGGACAGGTCTTCGAGGACACACTTGTGGATCCGATTGGGCTGGACCACTCACGCCGGGTTTATCCATCATTTCTGAACTGATGGAAGAGTTGGAAGGGAAGCAAACGCGTCCTGCGCACGAGACACCCAAGGAGTGCAAGTGATGAATGAACCGAGAGGCGCCGGCAACAACGGGGCTCGGGTAGTCTTTGCCGCCTTCATGGCGCTGGCAATGTTTGCCTGCACCGAAACCGAACCAGCCCCGGTAGAGGACACCGGTGCAGTGGACGAGGCGTACCTTCGCGCTATGAACCCGCCTATCCTTCCGCCGATGGATTTTCCGGCCGACAACACGATGTCGCCCGAGAAAGCGGCGCTGGGCAAGCAGCTCTTTTTCGACACCCGGCTCTCGGACGAAGGTCAAACTTCCTGCGAAACCTGTCACCTGCCGGAACTGGGCTGGACCGACGCGAAGCAGTTCTCGACGACGCACAGCGGATCGCTGAACACGCGGCACACACCGACGCTCTACAACGCGGGCTACTACACGGAATGGTACTGGGATGGGCGGTCGCCGACCCTCGAAGCGCAGGTGCTGGCGGCGTGGCGCTCGCAGGTCGGAGCCACACCGGAAGACATCGCGGTACGAATCTCCGAAATCCCGGAGTATCGCGAACAGTTCCAGACTCACATGAACACCGATGTCACACCGGACGCAATCGTTCAGTCTCTCGCCGCGTTCGTCAGGACACTGGTATCGGCGGACTCGCCGTGGGATCGTTACGAACTGGGCGACGATGATGCTGTCGGCGCGGACGCCAAGGCAGGTTTCGATGTCTTCAGCGAGACGGCCAACTGCGCGCTCTGCCATCTGCCTCCGCTCTACACCGACACTCTGTACCACAACATCGGCGTCGGCTTTGACGCGGAAGAACCGGACATGGGGCGGGGTGCATTCCTGGCGAGAACCGAGCCGGAACCGTCCGAGGAGGCCGAAACGCTTCAGGGCGCGTTCAAGACACCGACGCTACGCAGCATCACGGAATCCGCCCCGTACTTTCACGACGGAAGTGCGGCAACGTTGGAAGAGGCGGTGGATTTCGTCCTCGACGGGGGGCACGCGAATCCGAACCTGGACGAAAAGCTGCAGCCCAAGGAGCTCACGGCCGAACAGAGGAGCCAGTTGCTGGCATTCCTGCGTGCATTGACTCCGGACCATGGGCCCTTTGAACGCCCCACGCTGCCGAACTAGCCCGCATTTCTCACCAGTGGTCTGCTGCAGCGCCGGATCCATCCGCCATTACTGCGTTGCGCTTGGTCGGGCTCCTCAACGTACTGTCAAGTACGCCTCGGTCGCCCTCCCGGCGCGCGCGCAGCATGGCCCGTCACAGGCCATGCCAATGCATGCCCTGGCGGTGTCTGTATTCTACCGGGCCACCGAGGTGGCCCGGCGGGCTTCGCGACGACAACCGGTGAGAAAAGCGGGCCAGGAGTCGTCGAAGCCTGCCTCAATCCGTGAGCAACAGCCGCCTACCGAGCAGCTTGCTCGGATCAGCTCCAGGCTTTGGAACGAACTTGTCTACCCATCCGCCGCTATAGGATGCGATATAGAGGTTGCCTGCCTCATCCATGTCAAGCTGGTGGGGAAGTGACAGGCCACCCGCCCAGGTGCCTCGACCGATCGCTCCGGCTTGTCCGTACGTGCCCCAGTGGTACTGGAGCTCGCCCTCCCGGCTGTACTTCAGAACCCGATTAAGGCTCGCATCCAACACCCAGACCCACTGGTTCTCATCGATCCAGATGTTGACGGGATCGAAGATATCGGGCCATTCCTCGATGAACTCACCGCTTTCGGTGAAGATCTGGATGCGACTGTTCTGACGGTCGCCGACGTAGACGCGCCGATCCCGATCCACGGCGAGGCCGTGGAGGAGATCGAACTCGCCCGGGCCGTCCCCGAGCGCTCCCCACTGCATCACATACTCGCCGTCCGCGGTGTATTTGACGATGCGTGAGTTCCAGTAGCCGTCCGCCAGCAGGAAGCTGCCGTCCGGGAGGAAGGCTAGTTTCGACGGCCAACCGTAGGTATACGGACCCCAGTCCGCTCTTGCCCGGGCCTCGGCCCGTGTCTTGGGGTGGTCGACCTCACCGAGCCGCATGACCAACTCGCTCCCGTCGTTGCTGAACTTCAAGACCTGCATGTGGCCGTTGCCACCTCCGCTGTCAATGACCCAGACGTGCCGATCCGGATCGTAGGGGCTGATGTAGGCCTGATGGGGCAAGGTCAGGATCGAGTCCCATTGGCTCCACTGCTCGACGATGTTTCCGTTCCCGTCGGCCACCACGATGAAGTTCGTGCGGCGAAGCCGCCCCCGCCTCGGCTCTGACCGGTCTGCCGGCCAGTCGCCTCGGGTCACCACGATGATCCGGTTCGAGTTGTCCACCGCGACGCCGGCAACCTGCCCCCAAGACCACTCGTCGTCGTGGTTCGGCGCCACTTTCCACCAGCCTTCCACGACATCGTAGTGTCCGGTCCGCTCGTCCCCACCCTTCGTGACCACTCCCTGCGGCCCCGGCTGCGGCGTCGCCAGGTTCTTGCTGACCGAGGCCGTAAGCGCCACCAGTGCAACGATCGTGAGGGTTACGCCAATTCGCTCCAGTCTCATGATGCTTCCTCTCTCATTGTGAAAGTCGAGTCTGCAATGTAGGGAGGTCGATGGCCGCCCTTTATTCGGCGCTCATAGAGCGCGCTACAGCCTGAATTTGGAGATGGTCTGAGCGTTATCCTGACGGATTGGCCCATCTATGTCCATCAGATCGACTAGAGTTCTTGGGTCGCCAGGTACAGGCAGGTGTTGGCCACCTGGCCGCAGAGATCGGTCACGGATATTTGACAGTTTGATTCACTAGTGTCCGGAACACGGTGCGACAGCCGCCGGCAACTTATAGATGAACAGTGAGTTGAATGGCATTCTGCGATTTTTCGATTTGAACTTGCCGATCACACTTTTAGCAATATTACGGTGAGAGGGGTGATACCAATGGCGCATGAACTCAGGCCAAACCGTCTTCTCACAAGTCATGGATTACGCGCCCCGATACGAGTTTCAGAAGTGTGTCGCCCGCTATCGGGGCGATTACCAGCAGAAAGGGTTTTCCTGCTGGGATCAGTTCCTGGCGATGGCATTCGCCCAATTGATCTATCGTGAAAGCCTCCGCGACATCGAAGCCTGCTTACGCGCCCTCGGCAGAAAGCGTTACCACATGGGATTCCGAAGCAAGGTGGCGCGGACGACACTGGCCGACGCCAACGAGCGGCGCGACTGGCGGATCTATGCGGATTTCGCACAGGTCCTGATCGGCATGGCGCGGCCGTTATATGCCGAAGACCCCATCGGCGTCGAGTTGGATCAAGGTCTATATGCCCTGGACTCGACCACCATTGACCTGTGTCTTTCACTATTCCCATGGGCCCGGTTTCGCCGGCACAAAGCCGCGGTCAAGATGCATACACTGCTGGATCTTCACGGCAACATTCCCGCGTTTATCCACGTCACAGACGGGAAAGTCCATGACGTCAACGTTCTCGATGAGATCGCACCCGAAGCGGGTGCCTTCTACGTCATGGACCGCGCCTATATCGATTTTGAACGGCTCTTTCTCTTCTCCCTCTGTTCCGCTTTCTTTGTGGTGCGTGCTAAGAAGAACGTCGTCCTGCGGCGGCGGTACTCCCGTCGGGTGGACACGACCACGGGATTGCGATCCGACCAGACGGTCATCCTCACAACGAACAAATCCGCCAAAACCTATCCCGATCCGTTGCGGCGTATCAGCTACTTCGATGCCGGGACGAACAAGCGGTTGAAGTTCCTGACCAACAACTTCGCGTTGCCTGCACTCACCATCACTCAGATCTACAAGTCGCGATGGCAGGTGGAACTTTTCTTTAAATGGATCAAACAACACCTTCGAATCAAGTCCTTCTACGGCACCAGCGAGAATGCGGTGAAGACCCAGATCTGGATCGCCATTTCGGTTTATGTTCACGTCGCCATCATCCGGAAGCGCCTCGGCATCGATAGGAGTCTTTACCAAATCCTACAGATTCTCAGCATTACGATTCTTGAGAAACAGCCCATTTTGCAGGCCTTTCACGCGCCTGATTCCCAATTCAATGAACTCCAAGATCCTAACCAGCTGGTTCTATTCGACTTCTAACCGGACACTAGTGAGTTTGATTGACGCCAACTCCCTCCGCTCATAGTATTTACGGAACCGTTTCAAGTTTCGTTCTGAAAGGGCGCTAACGATGGAATCAGGCACCCTACCTGCCAACTATGAGAGTCTCTCTCGGCTCAGCAAGGGCGATATGGGCGAGGTGTCGCGCGGACTGGCCCCCCCAGCAATGCCGTTCTCGGACGCATGCGGTTTCTGATTGTTACGATGCCCGTCAGCGGGCACGTCGGCCCGGCCCTACCGATTTCGAAGAAATTGGTCGAACGCGGCCATGAAGTGCGTTGGTACACGAGCGCTCGTTTCCAGGACAGAATCGAATCAACGGGCGCGCGCTTTGTCCCGTTCCGAGTTGCACGCGATCTGGACTATGACAGGACGAACGAGTTGTTTCCCGAGCGAGCCCGGCTGAAAGGGTTGTCTCAGGCCAAATGGGACCTGAAGAAATTGGTGATCGACCTGGCTGTTGAGCAATGTGAGGATGTTGCAGGCATCCTTCGTCAGTTTTCGGCAGACGTTGTCCTGGGGGATACGTTTGCGTTTTCAGCTCAGCTTGTGGCCGAGCAGATGGGTTTTCCGCTCGCCCTGCTCAACATTACCAACCTGTACATACCCAGTCTGTTGTCGATCGCGAGAAAGTGAAGTTTTCTAGACACGCGCCGACCGGGCGTCGACCGGGTGAGATTGGGGTGAGTTCTAGGGAAGGACTTTGGAGCGAAGGTAGTGGGTGTAGCGGTGAGGGAGGGGATGGTGAAGCAACTCGTCGAGAACGGGAAGATAGTAGGCGAGTGAGCGAACAGGGGGGAGTGGTGGCCTGTCCGAAGGCCGACAGAGGCGGCGAGCCGTGGCGAGTAAGAGGGCGGATTCGATGATGTCGGGGTCAACGGAACGGGCATGGAGTTGGACGACGAGTTGACGATTGGCGCGACGGGGGAGTAAGGGTGTGTCAGGCAGCTGGGAGTAGAGATCCAGCACTCTGCTGGAGTAGGTTCCAAGGTCGAGGGTCATTTCTTTTTCTTCCGACGGCGTTTCGCCTCCTGCTCACTTTCATGGACGCGATAGCTTTGTCCTTCAAGGACCGTGACGTCGGCATGATGGGTGAGCCGGTCCAGTAGGGTGGCGATACAGGTGGCGTTGGGAAAGACTTCGTTCCATTCGGTGAAGCCGCGATTGGTGGTGAGGAGAATCGACCGTTGTTCATAACGGCGGTTGACGACTTCGTAGAGCAGGTCAGCAGCGTGATTGTCGTAGGCCAGATATCCACATTCATCAATGCACAGTAATGCGGGGCGGGCATAGGCTTTGAGTTTCTGACGGAGCCGGTGAGGTGAATCGCACTGCAGGTCGTCGAGCAGTTCCGAAGCAGTGCGGAACAGCACGGAGTAGCCGGCCAGGACGGCGGCGTGGGCGACATTCTTGGCGATCATGGTCTTGCCCAGTCCATTGGCGCCGATCAGGATGAGGTTGCGGCCTTCGGGGATAAAGTCGAGGGTGAAGGCACGCCCGATGGTGTCGCGGTCGATCTTTTTAGGCCAGTTCCAGTCGAAGTCGGCCATGGGTTTGAAACGGCCGATGCGGGAGCACTGGAGACGGCGTTCCAGACTGCGCTGTGCGCGATCGTGGCTTTCGATACGGGCCAGTTCCTCCAGCAGCATGGGAGGGGGCCATTGAGACTTGATGGCGCGAGCCAGAAAGTCATCCAGGGAATCGGCGATGGAGCGGAGTCCGATGTGCTGGAGTTGGACGGCCAGATCGTTACTGTTCGGGTTCGGTGTCGTGGCTATGGAGGTCATCGTAGGTCTCCGCGGAATGAGGTTGAATGTGGATGTCGGCCAGATCCGGGCGGGATGGGGCGACCCGGACGGTGGCCCGGCGTTTCTGGGCCCGCCAGCGTTTCTGGAGGATGAAGGCCACCGACGATGCGCGCGGAGTGTCCTGTTCGAGCGCCTCGACAACGGCAGCTTGGAGCTCGGATGCCCCGTAGTCGTCGAGCAGTCCGAGCAGGAGACGGCTCTGCCGTTGAATGGACTCGCCACGACCGAAGGCGGCCTGAAGCAGGGGTTCGGTTTCAGGCACGCTCGCGGCCAAGCGACTACCGGCGGTGGACCCGAGGGCTTTCCGTTTTTCCGCCAGCAGCGCGTCCTGATGTGCCGGATCGACAATGAGTTGGTGGCGGTCGAAAGACCGGTGGTGGGCGGCCACTTCGGTCGTGCCATCGAGAAGGCGCACCCGCGTCTGGGAGGCCACCAACGTCAATGTCTGGCCGATCCGGTCCGGGGGAATCGAGTAGTCGTTGAGATCGAAACGGATATAGATGGTTTTACCGGAACGGACCGGCTGGACCCGGTCGGTATCGAACCGGTGCACCGGTAACGACATCAGGAGTGATTGTTCCTCCTGGAAGGCTTCGGCCACGGTCCTGTCGTCACCACCGGGCCAGGGGCGCTGATGGGCCACCTCATCACGCCATACCAGAGCCTTGCGATTGAACTCTTCCAAGGTCGTGAATGGCCGGGCTGCAAAGAACGAATCCCGCACATAGCGTATCGCTCTCTCGACGCGTCCTTTTTGATTTCCTCGTGTCGGCGCGACCGGACGCGGTTGACAGTGATAGTGGGCGGAGAGTTCGAGCAGGCGCGGATGAAAGCGAATTTGATTGCCGTTGCGCTCCAGCACGGCGCTTCGAAGATTGTCGTAGAGCACGACTCTGGGCACCCCTCCCCAGTCGGCAAACGCATCGACATGACCGCGGAGAAAGTTCTCCAGAGTTTGATCGAAGAAGAACTCCAGAAACAGGGCGCGCGAGTGCGACAGCGTCAATACGAAACAGGACAACCGGCGGCGGGCCTGACCCATCCGGACTTCCCCGAAGTGCGCCCAGTCGGCTTGGGCTTCCTGACCGGGAAAGCTTCTTAACCGCAGGAAGGCTTCACGGGGTTCGGGACGCAGACGCGCCACCAGACGCCGCAGTACGACCACGCTGCCGGTGTAACCGCGATCCGACAGCATCTGATGAATCCGTGTGGCCCGCAACCGGGGGTACTGCTTGAGCGTCGCCCGGATGAAGTCCATATAGGGATCGGCTTTCGTCGGACGCATCATCTGGGCCCGGTTGAAGCGATCCGTCTCCAGTGCCGCGCGGACGGTTTCCTGATGCAGGCCCAGCTCGGCGGCAATGGTGCCTATCTTCCAGTGCTCGCCAAAAAAGAGGTGTCGAATTCGCGTGACCGTTTCGGGAGGAATCACGCCTCACACCCAGTCGGGGAAGGCATCGATAAAGACCCCACTCCGGCCACACAGGATGCAAACGAGTCGGATGGCTGATTGGAGCCGTTGAAACCGGGGTCGACCATGGGGTGCCTCCGCCAATGACGTTCTCATTCCCGTTTCAGGCAATGGTGTCCCGATGCTGCCAGACCGACACGCACCGGCGGAAGTGTGATCTGTCACGCGCCTCTCTCGGCGACGTTTCCGGTAGGCCCGCTGACGCCGGCAATGATCGGCCCGGACCTCCGGATCCTCCTGATAACGGCGGTTGGCACGCCGCCTCTGCTCGCGCCTCATCCGGCGCCGGCACTCATCCCCGCAGTAGACCTGCCCCCGATAACAGGATCGGCAGATGACAAACATCAACCCGCAACCCGACCCTCGGCAAAACAACTGTCGTAACACGACTTCTCTGGCCATCCCACCCCACGCGGGAGTGGACAATGGCGGCCGGTCGTGTCACTCTGACTTTGCTTTTGCTGTGGTTGTGCCCTTTGACCGGGGCCGCCATAAACGAAACCCCGATCGCTCATACGATCGGGGTTTTCCCTTTCTCCGCGTCACTCTACCTTACCAAAGCCTCCGCTCTGCTTCGCCGATGATGACGACCTTCAAACCGGCGCTTGTTCAAATATGTTCATTTTGAAGTGATCGTCTACACCAGTCAGGACACGGCACCGGACGGCCTGGGAATAGCGCCCAGCGTGACACCATTTGGTCGCGTCAGGAATCGTCTTCTGAACTGGCTCGTGTTCCGCGTTCTTTTGGGTGACGTCAACCGCCACTTCAACAAGGCTCGTGCAGAACTGGGGCTGTCCCCGGTCCGAGAGACGCTATTCGAGGTTGCTGCGCTCCATTCCCAGTTGTTCCTGCAGCCGTCGATAACAGCCTTCGAGTACCCGCGCAGCGATCTGCCCGACCACGTACGTTTCATCGGCTCGTTGCTACCTCCAGCACCGGCAGATTTCACACCCCCGCCGTGGTGGGATGAGTTAAGAAGCGAACGGCCGGTTGTGCTGGTGACACAGGGCACGTTGGCGACGGACCCCGAGCAGCTACTGGTACCATCGATTCGGGGATTGGCAGGGGAAGACATCCTGATCGTGGCGACCTCGGGTAACGAACTGGGCAATCATGAACGATTGGCCCCGTTGCCTGGAAACGTCCGTCTGGAACGGTTCGTTCCGTTCGCTCGTCTGATGCCCCACGTCGACGTGATGGTGACTAATGGCGGTTATGGAGGGATACACTTCGCTCTGGCCGACGGCGTGCCACTTGTTGCCGGCGGACAGTCGGAAGACAAGGCGGAAACTTGTGCGCGTATCGCCTGGAGCGGCGTAGGTATCAACCTCAAGTCCGCTTCTCCAACGCCGGAGAAGATCGCAAGTGCGGTCCGGACGGTTCTGGGTGACCCGCGCTACAGACAGAACGCAAAGGCGATGCAGTCTGAGCTTGCTCGCCACGCCGCCGCAACCGAAGCGAGTGAATTACTAGAGAGTTTGTCCCATACATAGCCGTGAAGGTAAGGACATCCACCGAGGGCCCGTTCAGCTTAGGTCGACAACCCATGACTTTCGACACTGTTGCACTGAGGAGTATCGGCCGTATCCTGAATTGTGAGAATGGTAGATAAGACTCGCTCACTTTATCGGTATCGCGCGGGTACGCGATCTGGATCCTTTGCGCTTCTTGTCGCTCTCCTGTTCGCGAGTTCGCCCGGCCGGGTGGCCGCGGAACAACAGATGGGCGAGCAACTGGCCATCGATTTCAAAGCAGTAGATCTTGAAGGACGGCCGTTCAATGGACTCGATCTGAAAGGAAAGATTGTCCTGCTGGACTTCTGGGCGGTGTGGTGTACTCCGTGCATCGACGCGATTCCCGAACTGAACCAACTTACAAACGATCTGGCCGGCGACGATTTTCAGATCGTCAGCATCGCGTCCTATTCCGGGACACGCGATGAGGTGAAACGGTTCCTCGAAGATCATCCTGCTGAATACACCAATGTTGTCGGAGACGAAGATCTCGTATATCGCTACAGCGTCATCGGTTATCCGACGTATTTCCTCATCGATCCCAGGGGCAACATCCATCAGAAGTATGTGGGAGCCCTTCCCGGGCTGATGGAACGGATCAAGTCGGATGTCGAAAGGCTCAAAGAGCAGTTCGGCATGCGCTGATCGCCGTGACCAGAGTCGCTGCTGGGAGCGATAGAAAGGAGGAAAGATTGCGAAAAAGAGCTCTGGCTATCGCCTCAATGGCCGTGTTCCTCGGGTGGAGCGCTGTGACCGCAGCCCCCGTCCAGGAAATTTCGCCTGAGGCCCAGCAGGTAGTGGATTACCTTCTGGAAGATTGGCAAAAACAATTTCGATCGACGAGCATCGCACTCGCGATGGAAAACCTTGGGATGGAGCCCCACGACTCGATCCGACTGGAGGTTGGCCGGCACCTTAGAGCCAACGCCAGCCTTGCTCGGAACCTCCAGTTTTGGGGGGCTAACAACTACATCCTCAGTAATGACGAGAAGCGGGCTGCCAAGTACCTGATGGGAATCCAACGGGCTGACGAGCCGACGCCCAGCCTTGCAGAAACGTCCCGCGATCTGGACATTCCGGCCGAAGATCTCACTTCCCGATTGCGATTCATGGCCGACGCCGGCTTTCTGAAGCAAGATTCCGCACAGGAACTCGGCTTCTCGCTTGCCGATGGCTACGAGCGGTGGGGCGGGCCGCTCCAGCACAACTTCCACACGGTGCATGCGGAGGGTGAAAAGCCCTTCGATGTTTGGTGAGCGGTCGACTTCCTGCTGTTGGTCAACAGCGACGAGTACAAAGACACGCGTTTCACCATCGAAGACTCCTGTTCGCACGGCCACTTGCCGATCAGCGTAGAAGTAGACAGCGCGACTGTCACCGGCACGAATCCGGATTCGGTCTGGGTTCAACAGGGCGGTGGCTGAGCGGTCGACAATCTCTTCTGGTCAGAAGAGCATATGAACGAATGGTTGGACGAGCATCCCGAATACCGGGAGTTGAATCAAATGCCAATCGGAGAGTTCCTGGATCAATTGGGAACCCGCCCGCGGGGGTAATTCCCATAGGTAAACCCCCGGCTTAGCCGGGGCGACTCGTAGAGGTTTGACCGAGAGCGGCGGTAGATAGGAAAGTCCTGCTTGGAAGCGACGACTTCCAAAAAAGGAGGACTCAATGAAAGAGGCCCGAAGGCGATCGCACACGAAATGGGACTGCAAGTATCACATGGTGTTCATTCCGAAGTAGGCGGTATCCAGTGTGGCGGGATTCATCAAGGGGAAGAGTGCAATCTCGACTGCCCGGAACTTTCTGGGACTGAAACACCGTTTGACAGGGAAGAGTTTCTGAGCGCGAGGCTATTTCGTTTCCACGGTGGGGATGGACAAACAATTCGTGCGGGAATACATTTGGCGGCAGGAGCGGGAGGAGCAGCGTTTGGAGGAGCTGAACATGGCGTGGGGGCATCAGCTGCCTTCAGGCGGCTCTTGACCGGCCCCTTTGAGGGGCTCACAGAAATAAGCCCCCGGCTCTGCCGGGGGTCATTTAACTACCTGCGGTTGAAAGTCGGGTCTGCACTGTAGGGGCGGTCTACGATCGCCCCTTGCTCGGCTTTAGGCGACTTTCACAAGGGCTCCAGTTCCAGGAGCCTTCCTTCCAGTACGACCTGCCTGATACTTGGAGTGGTCAGCAGTTACCGAACGCGGCATGACTTCCGGCACTGGTGGACAGCCCCAATCCACCTTACTCTCATAAACATAGGGTCGTTCGCTCGGCCCACTTCCATGCGTAATAGAGGAGCTGAACTCATGCAGCGACTGACACTCTTGTGGCTGGCAACCCTGCTTTTGACGGTCACATCCGCAAACGCCCAAACGAGCCGGGGGCAGGCCGAAATCACGATCGACGGCAACAAAATGTCGATCGACTATGGACAGCCATTGCTGCGCGGGCGAGACATGCTGTCACGCGCCTCGGTCGGAACGGTTTGGAGGTTGGGGATGAACGAGGCGACGGAAATCGACTCGGAAGCGGACATGGTAATTGAAGGAACGGAACTCCAGGCCGGAAAGTATTCGTTGTGGGCCAAAATGATCGGAGACAGCGAATGGGTCCTGGCTTTTCACGAAGTGACAGGGGTCTGGGGTCAGCCTGAGCTTCGCTTCGGCTACGTTGCCGAGCTGCCTCTGAAACTAGAGACCGTGAGGGAAGACTTCGACCGACTGACGATCGACCTTAAGAACAAGGACGACAGCGCGGAGATCACGATCCATTGGGGAACCACGGTGCTTACCGGCGCCATTATCGTCAAGTAGTGGAACGATCATGACAAACTCCACGCGTGATGAATCCCTGGATTTATGGATTCTGAAAACCTTGGAATCAGGTTCCGCCAGTGAGGTTGAGGCGGCCAGATGGATCCGGTCCATCGATACGGTTCAGTTCAAATCAGAAATACTGTCGGAAGCGCTCGAAGCTTTAGCTGGAAAGGGGTTGATCGAGTCACATTGGGGATTCTCGAACAACAGCTCCAGGGTCAGATATTACGGTTTGACTGCTGCGGGCCTCCAACATTTGTCGACTCTACAGCCCCACCCCCGCTCTACCTCGTTGTGATCAAAGGCTGTGGAGTTCGATGGCCTTCAGAACAGTGCGAGTTCGGTCGCGCACGCCCATCTTCGAGAGGATGTTCGAAACGTGGTTCTTTACCGTCCCTTCGGTGAGATGCAGGGAATCGGCAATTTCCCTGTTGCTATAACCGCCCGCCATCAGACGCAACACCTCCGTTTCCCTCTCGGTTAACGGAAACGGTTCGTCGAAGCTCTCGAAATCGTGTTTCCGATCGGCAAGGTGCTCGATCATTCGTCGCGTGACTGCCGGCTGAATGAAAGTGCCCCCTTCGGCGATCTTGCGGATGGCGTTGGTGAGCTGCTCGAGGGAAACGTCCTTCAACATGAAACCTCGCGCCCCGGCGCGAACAGCTTCCAGAACCAGGTCGTCGTCATCGAAAGTCGTCAGGACCAGGGTCGGCGGAAGAGAGCCAGATGCCTGAAGGGTCTTGAGCACGGTCAGACCGTTCGCCCCGGGCAACCGCATGTCCAGGAGAACGACGTCGGGATGGGACTCGGGGATGATTCGAAGAGCCTGCTCGCCGTCGGTGGCTTCCGCTGCGACCTCGATATCGTCGACTAGCTGAAGCAGACCCCGAATTCCCTCGCGAACCAGAGTCTGATCTTCAACAAGACAGACACGAATCACGGGCGAATTTCCTTGAGCGGCATCCAGGCGTGCAGCTTGAAGCCTTTCGATAGATTGGATTCTATTCGAAGCTGTCCACCGAAGTGTTCCAGGCGTTCCTGCATGCCTTTCAAACCATTCCCCAATCGCAGAAACCTGGCACCTCGTCCATCGTCATGGGCCAGTACCTCAACACCACTTGGGGACTTGACGAACTCGATCCAGAGATTCCTGGCCTCCGCATGTCGGATCGTGTTGGTGATGATTTCCTGGGTGCATCGAAGCAGAGTGTGGGCACGCAGCGGATCGTCGATGCCGAGATCGTCGGGCAGGATCATATGAATCTTCGGGGTTGGTACAGCCTCAGTGAGTCGACTCAACGACCGCTCAAGACTGATGTGATCCGTCCCGCGAACCGAGCTCACTACGCCGCGTACGTCGGCCAGCAGTTTCTTCGTCAGGTCCCGGGCAGTCGCCACCCGTTCTCTGGTTTGCGCGTCGCCAGTGTGCGCGACGACTTCGAGGTTCAGGCTCAAAGCTGTCAAGTTGTGACCCAGGACGTCGTGCAGCTCCCGGGATATGCGCTGACGCTCCGCGATCCGGCTGCTTTCCGACAAGAGTTCCTGGGTTGCCTTGAGTTCGGCATTGGTCATGGCCAGCGCCGAGCGAGCTCTGGATTCATTCGCTGCGAAATTCGAACTGAACAGAGCGAGGGCTTCGAAGCCGGCGTACGTACCGAGCAGAGTCAACGTCGTGTCCATCGGAAAGGAGAGGGAGATCAACCAGCCCATCAACAAGGACTGCAGGACAAGCCACGCGAGTGCCACGGGAACGGTCAGCATCCATCCCAGTTGCAGTGAAACCAACACGAGCAGGGCCCCTTCGAAACCCGAACAGACAAGCCGGATCATCACCATTGCCAGCACGGTTTGAACACCCACCAACACGACGGCCAGACTGTGGGGCTGGGCCGACGCCGATTTCCATGGTGTGGCGACGAAGGTAATCCCGAAGGCTATGAAGAAGCTCAACCACAGGTAATAGGTGTGATTCGTCAGATAGCCGGGGTTGACCCAGAGGAACCGCAGGAGCGGCAGGCCCGCCAGAACCCAGGTCAGGATCCCGGCAAGGCGTAGAAATCGCCTGGCCTTCTGAGACAGATCCATCATTGCCACGTTAGACCGCGGTTCTGCCCAAACGACAGTGCCAAAAGTAATGGTTGCATCGAGAAAATCGAAGGGCTGATCCCTTCGCTCCTCGCGCACTTGCGTATTTCCGGACCATCCTGAACAGTGATTCCGATCCATCGTGAACACCGATTCCGGGATCGTGAACGCGGATTCCGGGATCCTGAACAGTGATTCCGGTGATCCTGAACACCGATTCCGGCCATCGTGATCACTCGTCGGTAGCGAAGTTTGGAGCTTTTAGGTTCTCCTGAAGCACAGGAGGGCCTTGATGGCAACGAAACGACTACCGATGAGACAGATACGCGAGATTCTACGACTCAAACACGACCAACAGCTCAGCCACCGGGCGATCGCCAGCGCATGTCGCGTGGTCTTGGGCACCGTTGCGGACTACTTGGGACGGGCCAAGCAGGCCGGACTGGAATGGCCGCTGCCCGAAGACCTGGACGAGGCAGCGCTTGAAGCGCGGCTGTTTCCCCGCGCGGGACCGGGCTCCCGGGAACGGGTGGCTCCGGATGTAGAACGGATCCACCAGGAGTTGAAGCGTGTTGGAGTCACCCTGCACCTGCTGTGGGAAGAGTACCGAGAAGCGAATCCAAAGGGATATGCCTACAGCCAGTTCTGTGAGATCTACCGGCGTTGGGCCCAGAAATTGAAGCCCTCGATGCGACAGGTGCACCGCGCCGGAGAGAAGACCTTCATCGACTTTTCCGGCAAACGGCCACAGCTGACGGATCCACGGACGGGCAAAGCTATTCCAGTCGAGTTGTTCGTCGCTGTTCTGGGCGCCAGCGGTTACACCTACGCGGAAGCGACACCGAGCCAGAAACTCCCCGATTGGGTCGGCGTGCATATCCGCATGGTGGAGTTCTTCGGCGGATCGAGCCGGATCTGGGTTCCCGACCAACTCAAGAGTGCCATTACCCAGCCCTGCCGCTATGAAGCAGGCGTCAACCGTACCTACCAGGATGAGGCCGAACACTACGGCGCCGTTGTCATACCGGCCCGGCCGCGGAAAGCTCGGGACAAAGCGAAAGTTGAATCAACCGTCCTGGTCGCACAGCGGTGGATCCTGGCCAGGATCCGGAATCGCACGTTCTTCAGTCTGGCCGACTTGAACGGAGCCATTCGAGAGTTGCTGGTGGAACTGAACCAGCGGCCGATGCAGAAGCTTCGAGTATCCCGCCTGGAACTCTACGAGCGGCTGGATCGACCGGCATTACAGCCCCTCCCGACCAACCGGTATGAACAGGCCGAGTGGAAGGACTGTCGTGGCAGCATCGATTACCACATTACCGTGGACCGCCATCCTTACAGCGTGCCCTACCAGTTGATCCATGAGACCGTGGAAGCGCGTTACACGGCGTCCATTGTCGAGGTCTACTACAAAGGCCGGCGCGTGACGTCCCATCGCCGTCGCTACGATCACAAGCCGTCGACTCTGTCCGAACATATGCCCAGTGCCCATCGGGCCCATGCGGAATGGACACCGTCCCGGCTGATTAGTTGGGCGGAGAAAACTGGCCCCAAGACCGGCCGCCTGGTCGAGGAGATCATGAAACGGTGGCCGCATCCGGAACAGGGGTACCGGGCCTGCCTGGGATTGATGAGTCTAGGTCGCCGCTCCGGCGCCGAGCGGCTCGAAGCCGCCAGTGCGCGGGCGCTGCACTTGCAGTCCTATAGCTACCGCACCGTCAAGAACATCCTGTCGTCGGCCCAGGACCGGTTGCCTTTCGGGGACACCGAAACCCCACCGACGCCCCATCACGACAACATTCGCGGCGCCGCCTACTATGCGGACCCCGAGGAGACGCACTCATGCTAATGGAACAAACCCTGGAGAAGATGAATCAGATGAAGCTATCGGCCATGGTCGAGGCCCTGGAGCAGCAACGCCGCTCGAATCAGTACACGGATCTCGGCTTCGAGGAACGTCTGGGCCTACGGGTGGATGAGGAGTGGACGGCCCGGGAGCACCGCAAGCTCACCCGACGCCTGCGCGCGGCGAAGCTGCGCTACGCGACGGCATCGCTGGAAAACGTCGACTTCAAACATCGTCGCCGTCTGGACCGTTCCCAAGTCCTCGCCCTGGGCTCCTGCGGGTGGATCCAAGACCGGCACAATCTTCTCATCACCGGTCCGACCGGCATCGGAAAGAGTTTTCTGGCTTCGGCTTTCGTCGAACGCGCCTGCCGGCGGGGTTTTAACGCCACCTACGTCCGCATGCCTCGGCTCTTGCACCAACTGGCGGTCGGCCGTGGCGACGGCTCCTACACCCGAGTCCTGGCCCGTCTGGCCAAAACCGATCTGCTGGCCATCGACGACTGGCTCCTGGCCCCGCTGCGCGACGCTGAACGCCGGGACCTGATCGAAGTCGTCGAGGAACGGAGCGAACGTTCCGCCATCTTGATCGCCAGCCAGCTCCCGGTCCCCGACTGGCACGGCGTCATTGGCGACCCGAACCAGGCCGACGCCATCTGCGATCGCCTCCTCCACAATGCGCACCGTATCGAACTGAAAGGGGCATCGATGCGGCAAACCAAGACCCAACCCAAGACGTTGAAGGAGTCCCGATGATCGGCGCACCGATGCATCCACACGCCGCCGCCAGGGGGTATCCAGGCCGGCCCCGGACCCAATCGTCGCTCCTGCGCAATCCTCGCGCGAAGGAAGTGCAGGAATCCGGGTCCGGGCGCGGAACGCGCGCCTCACGCAGGGCACGGGGCCTGTGGAAACTGCCGCAGCCGTGCAAATGGGAATGGTGGCCTTCGGCCGACTTTCTCTTGATCATTTCCACCGCTGCTTGCAAAAGCCTCCGCAAAAAACGCTCCCGCCTTTCGCACAGTTACACACAGGCCGGCGGCGATTTATCACAATAATTTTGGAAAGGACTAAAACAGGTGCCGGCTCAACCGGTCGATGCAACACATGCATTAAATGTTTCTGCCGGAGTTGCGAACTCCAGCGTCTTGCGTGGCCGCTCATTGAGTTGCCGAGCAACCGCGTCCAAATGTTCCTGTGAGTGTACCGACAGATTCGTCCTTTTGGGAAAGTAGTATCGAAGCAGACCATTGGTGTTCTCATTCGATCCGCGCTGCCATGGACTCCGTGGGTCGCAGAAATAGACGGCAATGTTTGTCGCCAGGGTAAACCGCTTGTGATCCGCCATTTCCAGACCGCGATCCCAGGTCAGTGATTTGTAGAGTTCCGTCGGGAGTGGATGCGCCTGTTCGATGAGCGCGTTGACAACAGTTTCGGTCTTCTTGTTGGGAACCTTCGCCAGCATCACTGAGGTGGCCCCGGTTTGTGGACAGCTTGGCGGCCTGTTTAAGGTGTATTCCGGTTGCCGTTCATCTTGCCAGAATCTCCTTGGATCGATCTTCCTGTCGCCGTTGCTGCGCCGGTGGGTAAGCGGGCAAGGCGCGTAGCTGCTTGTCCATCATATCCGCAGGCGGGTCGCCGCGGTAGGCCTCGGCCGGGGTTTTTCCGCCGAGGGCCGAGTGTGGCCGTTCGGCGTTGTAGAAGTCGATCCACTCGCCGATGACGCGCCGGGCCTGGAAGCCGTCGGCAAGGTCGTGCAGATAGACAGCCTCGTATTTGAGGGAGCGCCACAGCCGCTCGATGAAGATGTTGTCCATGCACCGGCCCCGGCCGTCCATCGAGATCTGGACACCGGCCGCCCGCAAGCGCCCGGTGAAGGCGAAGCCGGTGAACTGGCTGCCCTGATCGGTATTGAAGATCTCCGGCTGGCCGTGGCGGGTCCGCGCCTCCTCGAGCGCCTCGACGCAAAAGCCGGCGTCCAGGGTGTTCGACAAACGCCAGGCCAGCACATACCGGCTCGCCCAATCCAGGATCGCCACCAAGTAAAGAAAGCCGCGCCGCACAGGGATGTAGGTGATGTCGGCGCACCAGACATGGTTTGCCCGCTCGATCGCCAAACCCTTGAGCAGATAGGGGTAGACCCGGTGCTCGGGATGCGGCTCGCTGGTGCGGGGTGCCCGGTAGATCGCCTGAAGACCCATCAAACGCATCAGACGCCCCTCGCGGCGCAGATGACGGACGATCTGACGGGCACCGTAGAACGGATGCTTCAGAAACAACTCATCGATGCGCCGCATCCGCGCCAAGGTCTCCGCTCTCTCGCCCTGGGGCGTGTAATAGAGCCAGGAGCGCCCGATCGACAGCAAACGGCATTGACGACTCAAGCTCAGTTCCGGGTCAGGGCGCCTCACCATCGCCCGGCGCGCGGCCCGGCTCATCGACCGGACCCTCTGGACAAAAAATCCCGCTCCACCGTCAATTCGCCGATCTTGGCGTGAAGCTCACGAACCTCGCTTTCATGATCCCGCCGCCGGCGTTCCACACCGTTCGAGAACATCTCGCCAAGCCCTTCCATCGCCTGGCGCTTCCATGTGCTCACCTGGTTCGGATGAACCTGGTGCTTCGAGGCAATCTCCTGCAGCGTCCGATCGCCCCGAAGCGCTTCCAGCGCGACCTTCGCTTTCAACTCCCCAGAAAACCTGCGTCTCTTCGTCATCGCGTATCCCTCCTCAGTCGGTGGAATACACCTTAAACAACTGCCCGATTTTCCGGGGCCACCTCATCACATAACGCGAGTGACGTTCGACCCGAGTGGCGATGTAGGTGTTCCTCGATCCGGCGATCAGATCCCCTTCCCAGTGACCGGGGACCGCACGATCTTCGACTGAAGCCGGGCGCTCACGGATCGAGATCATGTCTTCGATCTGTCCCTTTCCATGGCCTTTCCGGCTCGCTTTTCCAGATCGGCGAATTGTGCGTCTTGTCCGCAGATACTGAGTCAGTTCTTTCTTCAAAACCCCGCGGGCCTGGACAAAAAGGCTGCGATAGATCGTCTCGTGGGACACGTGAAGCGACTCGTCTTCCGGATATGAGTGTTTCAGCCAACCGGCGATTTGCTCGGGCGACCAGACCTGCCGCAGCTTCTCTTCAACAAGCTGCCGTAAGCGGGGACTGCGGGCTAACCGGCACGACTTCGGACGGCGCGCCCGCTCCCAGGTCCGCTCATCGGCTTCCGATGCCCGATAGCTATCAGAGCCCCCGTTTCGGCTGACCTCCCGGCTCACCGTCGATGGCGACCGACCCAGTCGCACGGCAATCGAACGGATCGATTCTTTGGCCGCAATACCTCTGGAGATCTCTTCACGTTCGACCAGAGTCAGTGCCCGCGATGACCGGCACCGGGACTGCGGACGGATGCCCCCGTACAGGGCCAGTTGACGATGAATCGCCGATCCCCCTCTGTCCAGCACGCGTCCGATCGATTGGGACGACTCCCCCCGCTGCCAGCGATCCCACACCTCGACCCGCTCGGTCGCTGTGAACCATCGCCGCTTCCTCATCCGCTTGTTCTTTCCTTTCTTGGCCATACACTTCACCTCTCTTCTTATGCGAAGTGTTGCATCGACCCATTGAAATCACCCGGGAAACCTGGACTCTGAAGGAATAAACTGAGACGCTAACCCGTCGCTTCGCTCCGGCGAGTGTTCACGATGGCCGGAATCGGTGTTCATGATTCCGGAACTGGTGTTCACGATCAGCGGAATACCCACGCACTGGGAGCAGTCTCCTAATTCGGCTTAAAGCTGCCTAGGCTCAATAAGTTGACAGTGCCCCCGCCGTCTGGGATAAGCTGCCCATAGGGTCAGCCCCGTAGTAAGGGAGAACAAAATGACATTCACTTCCGGCACACGCATCGACTCGACACCAACCGTGACTTCCAGTCCTGCCAGACACGGCATTCAATACCACATTCCCGTTGTTGGGGACATCCACCACAAGAGTCCTCTGGCGTATCGGGCCACTCGTGGGGCCGTGCAAGTGACGAATATGGTGCAGATGGCTTTTGCGGAGGCGTATGTCCATGGAGTGGAGCTTTCCGATCCGGTGATGCGAGCAATTTTTAATACATGTATGCCGATCATTTTCAAGTATTTCCCCGCACTTCTGACCCCTTACGAATGGGTGTTACAAGAAACGCCCCACATGGCGGAAGGCTCCAAGGATTTGATGAAGACGCAGTACGACCTGCCACAGGGCATGTTGAATCGCATGCTAGGCGACGGGAAATTGATCTATCCCAAATACAGCATGGGGTTGTGGGAGAGGGGAGCCACCAATCTTGAGCAATCCCAGATGCACATGATCGACGACATGATTGAAAAACTCGAAATCCAGGATGGCGACAACATCCTGGATTTCGGCTGCGGTTGGGGTTGTGTGCCGAACTACATTCTGTCCAGGTTTCCCAACTGCCGGTTCACGGGGCTGAACCTGAGCCATGAGCAATGCGAATACATGCGTCACCAGATGCAAGACCCACAAAGCTATCTCAGTTCGGGTCGATTTACTCTCGTGGAAGGAGATCTCAACGAGACGCAGTTCGGGGAACAATTCGACAAGATTCTCTCGGTGGGGGTTTTTTGTCATGTGGGGAACCTGACCAGGTCTTTCAGGAAACTTGCTTCTATCTTGAAACCAGGTGGAAAGTTTTTCTTGCACATCATTACCGTTCGCACTCCCAACAACATCTCCAGCGCTTTCACGCACAAATACATTTTTCCTCACGGCCGCTACTGGAGTTTTGATTCGATTCCGACCTATGACAAGGACTTCAGAACAGTGGATCGCTGGTATCTCAACGGCATGAACTATTCCAAGACGCTGACACAATGGCTGGAAAACTTTGACGAGAGCTATCCCGATGTCAAAGACCTGGATTACGGCATTGATGCCGCCAAGTTCCGCCGGATCTGGCGGTTTTACCTGATATGGTTTGTGGCCAACTTTGCCAGTTGCGACGGCGAGATCAATGGCAATGGACAGTTTTTGATGGTTCACGCCTGAGCGTGGTCGGCTACGCCCTTCCCAGTCGGGCCGGAATATGACTCGAATCGACCGATTTCATCTCGATCCAATCATTTCCTTCGTCCCGTTGCATGCCGCGTGCTTGCTCTTGCTGTGGACACCGTTCAAGTGGTCTTACCTTGGCTGGCTCGCCATCACCTATGGCATTCGAATGTTCGGGGTCACGGCCGGCTATCATCGTTACTTCAGCCATCGCGCCTTTAAGACCAATCGCTTTTTTCAGTTTGTCTTCGCCTTTCTCGCCCAGACCAGCGCGCAAATGGGCGTGTTGTGGTGGGCGTCGCACCATCGCCTGCACCATCGCTACTCGGATACCGACCGAGATGTCCATTCGCCAATACGCAGGAGCTTCTGGTGGGCGCATATGGGATGGATTGTTGCCGGTGAGTCCAAAGGACATAACAGCCGCATCATGCAGGATTTCGAACGATTTCCGGAGATAAGGCTGCTGAACAAGTATCATCGTGTGCCTGCCATCTTGTTTGGTGCAACGGTGTTTGTGGTGGGAGGCTATCCCGCTTTTCTCTGGGGATTTGTCGTTTCAACTGTTCTGCTGTGGCACGGCACGTTTACCATTAATTCCCTCGCGCATTTGTGGGGATCCAAGCCCTTTGAAACGGGCGATGAGAGTCGGAATAATTTCTTCCTCGCTCTGATCACACTCGGAGAGGGCTGGCATAACAATCACCACCAGTTCATGTCCAGCGCCCGGCAGGGTTTGCGATGGTGGGAGATTGACATCACTTACTACGTCTTGAAGATCCTCGGTCTGTTCGGGATTGTTCGAGAGTTGCGCGCGCCGAATCCTTCCGCCGTTTTCAAAGTTCGGACGTCAAGAGTGGGCTCCGAAATTCGGACGGCGTTGTAAGGGTATGGGCCTTGGAACGAACGCTGGAAATGAAGTTTGGAGTCAACATCCTCAACTTTGGTCCCGGAGCGGGACCCGACTCCTTCCTCCGGTGGGCGCGGCTCACAGAGTCGCTTGGTTTTCATTTCTTGATGATCTCAGATCATGTCGCCGTCACTCCGGACGTGGACGACATGTACCCGGCGCCGTTCTATGACCCGTTCACCTTACTGTCCTGGCTCGCTGCCACGACGCGCAAGATAGAGCTCGGGACCAGCGTCACGATCCTTCCATACCGCCACCCGCTTCAGACCGCACGAGTCGCAGCCAATATCGATCAGCTGAGCGGCGGACGCTTCGTCCTTGGCGTGGGGGTAGGATGGGCCAAACAGGAATTCGAGGCTCTCGGTGTGCCGTTCGATCGGAGAGGCGCGATCGTCAACGAATATCTCGAAGTAATCCGAAAGTCCTGGACCGCCGACGTCGTCTCCTACGACGGACAGTATGTTTCATTCAAGGATGTCCACACGGCGCCGCGCCCGGCCAGATCGCCTCACCCTCCAATCTGGGTTGGAGGCTCGAGCGATGCGGCCCTCCGGAGCCTCGGTGGTCACTTCAAAACCGGCCAATGGTGGTCACCGCAAAAGCGGCCAATGGGGATGGCCCGGGACAGTGTTGTTTTACCCCTTTGAACCGGTACCGGGCAAGCCCGTTTTGGTACGCCAGCTCCGGGGACCGCACTTGAGAACGTGACCGTGATGGAGAAGGCGGTCCAACATCGCGGTGACAGCGGCGCTGTCGCCTAAGAGTTTCCCCCAATCCTCGACCGGACGATTCGAAGTCAGCAGCGTACTGGTGCGTTCGTAACGTCGCATGACGATTTCGAGAAGTTGCTCGGCGGCGGTCGGAGGCAGCTTGCGCATGCCCAGGTCATCGATGATGAGCAGGGGTACGGTGGCCAGAGTGTCCATGTGTTTTCTACGGGTGCCGTCGATGGTGGCTTCGGCAATATCGTCGAGCAGGGCGTGGGTTTCACGATAGAGGACGCGATGGCCCTGCAGGATGGCCGCCATGCCGATGGCCTGGGCCAGATGACTCTTGCCGGTTCCGGGTGGACCCAGAAACAGCGCGTCTTCGTGTCTGGAGATGAAGGTGGCGGTGGTGAGATCGAAGACGAGGCCGCGATTCATCTTCTTGTTGAAGGTGAAGTCGAAGCCCTCAAGTGTCTTCTGAGGGTCCCGGAATTGGGCCTGTTTCCGCCGCCGTTCTAGCAGCCGCGTGCTTCGGCGGGCGAGTTCGTCCGAGACCAGGATCGAGATCAGATCGATGGGCGCCATGGCTTCGGTCTGGGCTTGGTGCAGACGTGTTTCCAGGACTTCGGCAATGCCGCCGAGGCGAAGTTGTCGCAAAGCCCGCTGGAGTTCGATGATGTTCATGATTTTTCCTGCTCCTGAATCTTGAGGTTGATGAGATCGCGATACTGGGTCAGTTCGCGGATGAGAGGATCGACTGGACGCAGCGTCACCGGAGGTTTCCGCTCCAGATAGCGACGGACGAAACGGTACTGGTAGACGTGGAGTTCCAGAGCGGCGGCGGAGGCATCCTCAACAGCAGGGACACCGTACTTTTTGGCCAGGGAGATCACGCCCAGGATGCGGCGGATGCCGGCTTCCCCTTCCCGTTGATGGATGGCTTCACACAGCGCACCCACCTGCGATCCAACCCGACGGGCACGGTCGAGCAACTGCACCGTGGTTAAGGGCGTTTTCTTCGGGTTGTCCTGGGCACGCACCCGGTATCCACCCCGTTTCTGACGGACATGTTCGCGCAGTAGCTGATGGGTCTCCGGATCGAGGATCCGGACGTGGAACGTGTCCCACTGCACCTGAACACTCCGTCCGATCCAACCGGGAGGAAGTCCGTAGTAGGCGGCCTCGACTTCGACACAGCCGTCGAGATGGACGACGCGTTTCCCGTATTGGTAGTACCGGAACGGTTCCAACGGCAATGGCAGTAATGACGGCTTCTCTTCGGCGAACATGGCGGCAACCTGCCGCTTGGTGGTGCCGTGAATGCGCGTGTCGGCCCAGCGGGTCTCCCATCGGTCCAGATAGGCCTGCGCCAGGTCCAGGCTCTCGAAGCGTTGCCCCTTCAGCGGCGTTTTCTGGGCGTGGCCTACACCGGATTCGACTTTCCCTTTCCGATCTGGATCGCGCACCCGGCATGGCATCGCCACCACGCCGTAATGGGCGAGCACGTCCTTGAATAACGGATTCAGAGTGGGATCGTAATAGTCGGAAACGATCACGCCCTCGCGCAGGTTATCCAGGATGATGTAGCGAGGACTGCCACCGAGCCGGCGGAACGCGGTTTCATGCAGCTCGGCCCAGATGTGGGAACTGGATTTGAAGGTCAGCAGCCGGACCGATTTGCGGCTGTAGCCCAGCGTCATCACGAACAACCGGGTACGCCGGTACTTGCCCGTCTTGGAGTCCCGCACCATCGGGCCGGTCCCGTAGTCGACTTGGGCTTCTTCCCCAGGTCCAGTCTGGATGATGCCTGCAGCTTGGGGGCCCTGCGATCCGCGGAGCTTGCCCACGAAGCGTTTAACCGACTGGTAGCTATTGGCGAAGCCGTGATCCGACACCAGGTCCTGCCAGATCGCCATCCCATTGCGGCCTCGACTCAGGTCCCGCTCGATGATCTCCCGGTAGGGTTCGCACCCACTGCCCGAGGTGGAGACCGGTTCTCCCAGTTCCGCGATGGCCCGATTCTGGGACCCAGAGTCGGTGGTCACCTCTATGGCCGGTTTTGCCGGTGGCCGTTTACCCCAACCACCGGGCCGCCGCACCGGGATACCCGCGCCCCGCAGGTATGTCCCTGCCGTTTCCCGACGGACACCGGTCGTCTCCTCGATCCGCCGTAGCGACCAGCCCAGCCGTCCCAATGCGACAACTTGTTCTTTCTTCTCTTGGCTCAAGGCATTGCTCATGCCGACGGAGCCTATTCAGCTTTCCGCCGGTTTCAATGTCCCGGGCCTCTCTATTTTCGTTGGCCGGTTTTCAAGTGACCTTTAATGGCCGCTTTTGGGTGACCGCCGAGGCTCCGGAGAGCTGTTCGTTACGGTAACGCGTGGCATCCGATCCAAACTCGAGTGAAGTGGCTGAGGGAGGAGGGTATGCCGCAACTGCGGAGCATGGCGGAGGCGGAAGGAACTCCGGTGCCCGACCTCTGCCCCAGGCTCAGCCTCCGGCGTACCGAATCGACGTTGGACGACAACGAACGAACGGCTGGGGAGGGAACGCTCGATCAGATTCGGGCAGACCTTGAGGGTCTTGCCTTACTGGATGCGAAGTGCGTTCTTTTCGACACCTACGCCGGAGATCCCGCATCCACCGAGCAACCTGAGGCGGATTGGACCCTGTTGTCGGTAATGGCTGAACGTGTTCTGGACCTCGAGCATCAGTCGCTACGTTAGACTGCAGCGGCGCGCATAGACCGCCGCTCCAGAAGAGCGTTCACTTCTGCGGCACATCCGGCCGGGGATCGCCAATGAACGCGTCTCGATTGGGCATCGTAACGTTCGGTAAGGTCGTCCGGTCCATCACCGCGTCCGCAGGAATGATGTTGTTCTTCCAAAGAAGCCAGGCGGTTACGGCATACACGTCTTCGTCGCTCAAAGATCCGGGCGCATCGAATGGCATCGTCCTTCGAACGTAGTCAAACACCGTTGTCGCATACGGCCAATAGCTCCCGATGGTTTTTGTGGGCTTTTCCCCTCCTACCAGCCGATCATATGGGCCCTCGACACCCTCCACCCCGTGACAGTCGGCACACTTTTCGCTGTAAGCCTTCGCCCCGTCCTCGACCGTGCCTCTGCCGGGCGGAAGCCCCTCGCCGTCCGGTGCGACAGCAATGTCAATCGCGGCAATTTCTGCCTCGGTCGGTCGGCTCCCCAGCCCGAGCGGTCCTTGCTCGGCCGTGGCCCGAGCCAGCCCCAGCGTAACGAGGACGCACATACCGACAGCGCGTATAAGAACAACCCTGCGAACGCGTTTAGGCGTGAACATTGTGGATACTCCCATCTGGGGCAACTCTCCAGCTTTGTATGGCGTTGTAATGATAGAACGAGCCGAACGTACCATTCAGGCCCCGAACGTCGACCAGGGCTTCCCGCGTAGGCTGGAGGTAACCGGTTTCGTCGGTGCAACGGCTCTGGAGAATCGTTTCGCTACCATCCCATGTCCAGGGAAAACGAAAGGTCGTCAGCGACTTTGATATTACCGGTTCCTGGAGTTCCGCCTCCTGCCAGGTTGCGCCGGCATCCGTGCTCACCTCCACGTGTGTCACCTTTCCGCGGCCGCTCCATGCCAATCCCCGGATCTCGACGAAACCGGGTCCCTCGACGGGGAACTGAGCGGACGGGTAGTTGATCACCGACTTCGCCTCCATCACGAACGTGAACTGGCGCGCTACGCCATCGCCCATCAAGTCCGTGTACTTGGCGGTCTCCTCGCGGGTTTGGTACGGCTGATCCGTGACCTTGAGGACGTGCAGCCACTTTACGTTGGAACTGCCCTCCCAGCCGGGCAGCACGAGTCGCATAGGGTAGCCCTGGGCCGGACGCACCGCTTCGCCATTCTGGCCATATGCAATCATCGCGTCATCCCCCACCTCGTCCAGAGGGATACTCCGGTTCATTCGAGCGCCATCAGCCCCCTCCGCGATGATCCATGTTGCGCCGCTCCTCAATCCCGCTTCGCCGAGCAAGGTGGACAGCAGCACTCCTGTCCACTCTGTACCGCTGATCAGGCCGTGGGTTTGCTGCACATCGGCGAGCGTCGGCTCGACCCACTCGGTCAGAGTATTTCCCGAGCACTCCGTGAAGCAGGTAAGCGAAACCGCCGGGAAACGCATCAAGTCCTGCACGGACAGCTTGAGCGGACGCTCCACCATGCCAAACAGGAACAGTTCGTGGTTTGCCGGATCGATATCGGGAATGCCGGCATGGTGGCGTTCGAAGTGCAACGACGATGGGGTGATGATGCCGCGCTGATCATGCAAAGGAGACATGGTCCATGAGGATTCATCGGTGGGCGTCTGGTATTGCCAGCGCTGGACCCGGGCTTCGTAGGGGGAGCGTTCGCCGTAACCCGACACGGGACGACCCAATCGCTTTGTGGAGTCCGGCTGGGCTACCTGATGGGGAAGCGCTTCGGCGAGAGAAGACTCGGCGCCGAAGCCGTTCACTGCCAACCCGCCCACCAGGCCGGCCACCCCCTTGAGGGCTTTCCGACGCGTCATCCCCGACGATGACGTTCCTGTTCCGAGTTCGTGTGTCGTCCGCTTCGACGCGTTCGCGATCTCGTTCTTGTTCTTCTTCAAATTCTTACCCATGTGTTTTCATATACCACCGAGTGGCAGGCGGGTCAATTCGGCGTGAGGCAGCGGTAGCGAAACCTGTGCACGATCGTTCATCCAGGCACCATCTGGCTTGTTGTGTCTACCGCTGTTCAGTAGAATCCCGCGATAAGCAGCCGTTCACTTCGGTAACCGCACAAACTGCCTTCGTTCACTTCGATAGGTGTCGATTCATGAGAACGAAATTCCGGATCGCGGGCTGGGCGTGTACCAGACTCCTCCCCATTCTCCTTGTCGGACTCTTCGTTCCCGACGCCCAAGCCCACGTCTCTTCGACATCGTACTCCCAGGTTACTCTGGAGCCTGAAGGCCTGTCTGTCACGCTGACGCTCGACCCCAACCTCTTCGTCAACGCCTCCGACTGGGATCTGGACGGCGACGGCGTTATCGATTCCAGGGAGGCCGCGTCGGCTCTTGAAGGCATCGCACGGATCATTCCGACCCATTTCTACTTCCGGGCCAACGAGTTCCTGCGAATTGAACTCGAGGCCAGAGATCAGCGGGTCACCGGCGACGCGAGCATCGTGCTCGACTACTTCGGACCGTTGCCTCAGGCAACCGAATTCCTCGAAGTCTTTGTCATGCTGGATCGAATCACCGACCCCCATCACCAGCACCTGATGAACGTTGAGGGATCGGGGCAGACCGCGCAGTATGCCTTCGATCATGGAGCAAACTCGGTCCGGTTTGATCCGGCCCAATTGGGAGTGGAGAGCCTGGGTCGCCTGATCCAATTCGTGCGGCTCGGAGTCATTCACATTCTCACCGGCTACGACCATCTGCTGTTTCTGGCGGTGCTGCTCCTGGCAACCTTGACGTTCGGACAGTTGGTACGGGTCGTCACGGCCTTCACCGTGGCGCATTCGATTACGCTCGTGCTGGCAGCACTCGGGCTTATCGTCCTGCCGGTCAGGTTCGTGGAGGCGGTCATCCCGCTCACGATTGCATATGTGGCCGTGGAGAACCTCTGGCTCAAGGATCTCGACAAGCGGTGGCGTCTGACGTTCTTCTTCGGCCTTGTCCATGGTTTCGGCTTCGCCAACGTGCTGCGCGAGTTGGCGCTGCCTCAATCTGCTCTGGCCGTTTCGCTCTTTTCGTTCAACCTCGGTGTTGAGATTGGACAACTCCTGTTCGTGGCCGCCCTGTTTCCCTTAACGTACGCCATTCGGCAGACGGCCTACTACAGGCCGGTCATGGTGGCGGGTTCCCTGGTGATTCTGCTGTTCGGTCTGTTTTGGTTCGGCGCGCGCGCGTTCGCATAGCACGCTCGACGGAGGTTCGAGGTCAAAGGATGCCGGTCATCTCGCCAAGCGATATGAGAAAAGAGTGGCTGTTCCTCGTCGGCGTTGCCATGGTCCTGCTTGTCGTCTCGCTGTGGCCGCGGCTCTCGGGTGATCTGACCCAGGCGGACGTCATCGCGGTCGTCGAAGACCGACTGGCGGCCGCGGTAGACTTGCGCGAGTTGGAGATCGCCGTTTTCTCCATTACCGAATCCCGAAGCGACGCGCGTCTGGTAGCCGCCCGCCTCGTCGGGGAAGTGTTCGAGCTTGGGTTTGAGCGAGCTCAAGAAGGCTGGGGATGGATCGATATCCGAGCCGAGGGCGCCGATGCCGTGTCGGTGGCAGACTTCGTACACAGGTTGAGGAGCGACAACGAGAACGGTGCCCTGGACGCACTTCGCCTGATCAACACGGCCGAGGTTGCGCATCGAATCCGCAACGGACGGTATGCCATGCTGGGGGAACTGTTGGAGGCTGGCTTCCTGATGTTCGATCTACAGGAAATCCCGCCGCGCGGCTTCGCGATCGAACTGGAAGCGACCGAATCCACGTACCGAGTCTACGCGACTCCTACCGCGTATCCTAGGAGCGGTGTCCGCTCCTTCTATTCCGACGACACATTCGTCTTGCGAGGCGGGGACCGTCAAGGAGAGAGGGCCGGGCCCGACGACCAACCGTTCGCGGAACAGTAACGCTGGACACCACTCCTGGTTAAGGTGACTTCGAGTCCGTTCTGTAGTAAGAACAGGACAACCCTCAATCGGGATGATACCTGACGTCTTCGTCGAAAGACCTGCGAGCACAAGAGGAGGTCCAGTCATGTTTCTTTGGACAACCCATCGAACCCGTCGCACGGGGATCGCCGTCCTGCTCCTGACCCCGTTGCTTATCTTTCAGCTTCAAGCCCGACAGGGCGGAGAACGTCTCGCCGAACTCTCCGATGATGGCGTGTCCATCGTCTTCGGTGGAGATGTACTTTTTGGGCGATCGTTTGCCGAGAACCCCGACCCGGGCATGACCGACCTGTTCGAAATCTTCCGTCGGTCCGATGCCGCGATCGTAAACCTCGAGCAAGTCATGTCCACGGCGGGCAGCGAGGATCCCGACTACGGCACGCTGGTTCGTGCGGATCCGGAACTGCTGAGCGATATTGAATGGGCGGGTGTGGACGCCGTCTCGCTGGCAAACAACCATTCGATGAACTATGGAGCCGCGGGCATGCTGGGGACGATCGCAGAGCTCGACCGGCGCGGAATCAAGCATGCCGGAGGGGGGCGGAACCTGCGAGAAGCAAGCGCGGCCGCGATCATCGAGGCCGGCGGACTGCGGATCGGCCTCCTGTCGCTCTACTCTTCCAGCAGTTCGACGAGCGGGACGGCCGTCGAGGGCGCCGGAAATGAAAGACCCGGAATGTTCCTGCTACGCGCCAGCGACGTCAATCTGGGCGGGATTCGGATCGTTGCCCCAGTGGCAGGGGACCTGGAGGCGATGATCGAAGCGATCGAGGCGACGCGACCGTCGGTCGACATTCTCGTGGTTTCGATCCATTCGCATTGGGGAAGCAACACGTTCCAGGAGGAGTTCGCCGAGTACCATCCGATGGTCGCCCGAGCGGCTATCGATGCCGGTGCCGACCTGTTCCTGATCCACGGGCCGCACGTTCCGAGGGGCATCGAGGCTTACAAACACGGTTTCATCGCCTACAGCATCGGTAACCTCTTCTGGAACCTCAAGGATCTTGGCATCGACCCCGAAGGCAACCCCAGCTATGTCCTGGATGAAGTGTTCCAAAGCATTGTCGTGCGGGCGATCGTGCGGGACAAGCGAGTGCAGCAAATCGAAGTGATTCCTATCTATTTGTATCGGGAAGGGGAGTACCAGGGTATCCCGCGAATTGCGGGCACCCTCGAAGGTAGAGAGATCCTCGACAGGGTCGCCAGGCTGTCGCGCCAGACGAGGACTGAAATGGAAGTCCAGGGCTGGTTTGGGGTCGTCCGCCGGAGCGCCGATTCGTTCCAGTAGATTCCACGAATTCGTCAAGTCGACGATGCCGTCGATAGCGACTCGAGAAATCGACGAATTTTCTTCCTGCTCAGAAACATGCCGCTCAGCATTTTCTCTCCTGAGACCAAGGTGGGAATCGAACGGACACCTTCTTTGCGTGAACGACCAAGATTGGTCAGATATTCAACTTTCTCGATCGTGACATCAGGGAAATCACGGAGAGCTTGTGAAAGTGACAGACCTGTCACGTGACACCGAGGTCAAAGCGCGGAACGATAGTAAGTAACGGTTGTCATCGTTGTTATCCTCCTTAAAGCAAGGTGCATCCTGAGCCGTTTTAGCGGCCGTGTCAGCTATGGCGAATCAATCCGAACGACCATGGCGCCAGTGCGAAGGCCGCCAGTGGCAGCAGGCTCAGGGACGCTGCCAGTGCCATGAATGCCAATGGCATTCCGGAAGGAAGTACTGCCGAATCTCGCAGGAGTGCCAGGGACGTCGCCGCGAAACCAGCCCACACCAGAACGGCCCCGGCCGTGTGGCGTTGTGCGAGAATTCGATCAGCCAGGGCCTCTCGAAACAGGAACAGCGTTCCCACAGGTATCAGGGCGGCGATCGCCCACGCATGCGCTTCAACAAACGAAGCGCCGACCCAATCTCTCGACACGGCCGTCACGGCGGCAAGGAAGTGGAGCGCAAGGCCCATCAGTCCAAGAATTGCGCGTCTGCCGTACAAAGCGAGGAACACCTGTTTCGTCGCCAGGAACGCGACCGCCGTCGAGAACTGAATCAAGGCAACGGCTGCCATGCCCGCAAGTCGAGTCAAGCCCATTCTTAGTTGAAACTCTCCACGGCTCACGATGGGTCACGCAACCTTCTTCTTCGAACTCGTCGACGTGTTCGCCTCAATCTTCAGTTCTCGCTTGAGGGCTTCGCGGAGCTTCGGAAGATGACGGTAGCCGATCACCTTCCTCAGGCGCGGTTCGATATCGATGAGTGCAGTCGCCAACCAGCGCTGCCGCTGACTCGAGTTCTTCCAATGATCGACCTTCGCGCACCTTTCCTCGACAAGAGCATTGGCCGATTCCAGGCAATTCGTCGTCTTGAACGATCGGCCCAGAACCCCGTACACGCCGAGCCGATGCAACGTGAGGGTCTCCTCCAGGCCTTCCTCAAGGCTCGCAGCCCCCGATTGGTTTCGCTCTTCGAGCTCTCCATGGAGCTCTTCGAGCGCCGCCCGAGCTTCGTTGTACTCCGGGCGCTGGTACGCACGCTGAAGCCGCTTGCGCCACGCGGCTTGCTCGGTCTTCGATAGGTATCTCACGACGTTCTCGCGTTTGTGCCATTGGCAGCGTTGGACGAGGGCTCGATTGTGGAATGCCCTTTTGACTGCCGCCCGCAGACCTTTGCCGCCGTCGACAATCACCAGCACGCCTTCAGAGATGTCCAGGCCCCGCTCCATCAATGAACGGAGAAACGGAGTCAGTACCTGCTCGTTCTCCGTGTCCGTCTCCACGAAGCCTAAGAAGCGCTTTTCGCCCGAAAGCGTGATGCCTAGGGCCACCACCATCATGGCGTCGGCAAACGCCTTCCCGTCCAGGAAGATCGCCACGACGTCCTCGCCCGACAGATCCCGCTCCTGCATCTCCCGCAGTTTCGCGGCACTCGCCTTGACAAAACCTCGAGACACCGTCGAACTCGACAGTCCGATCGCTCCTGGAATCGCTTCCGCGGCCGACTCGTAGTTCCGGCAGGAGATCCCATAAAGCACACGTCTGAGAAGCAGCTCATTCACCGCGCCACCCGGACTGAGTTCATCGTAGGACCGGAGCGGAATCTTCCCGCCCGCCACGCTGCGAACCCGGGGAACCCGAACCGGCACCCGCTGGCCGCCAAGCCCCACCGTCCCTGGATTGCTCCCGTGACGCCGACCCCGCAACGACGCCTTCTTTCGCGCGTATCGCTCCCCCGCCAACGCCTTCACTTCCTCGTCGAGCAACTCTTCTACCTGCATCAATCCCAACGGGACCAACGCCCGGATCATCTCCACCTTCGAGTCCACATCCAGTCCCGTGTACTCCTCACGACTCACGACCTGGACCTCACCCAGCACACGCGACTTCTTGCGTTTCTTGACCGAACGTAACAGACTCCTCATCTCGGCTCCTTTCTCTTCAGGCTTGATATTCTTTTTTCCAATGCCATCAAGCCATAGGGTTTGGAGCCGTTTCAATTTCCAGCTAAGATTGGCACACTTTCCGCAAGTCGATAGGAGGGCAACGCACTGAGCGTTGCCGCGATCTCACTCTTCAATTGGCCGAAGTCGGTGACGTCACTGAACAGGGGAAGAGAAACCCAAAGACTCGTCCCTATTACGATCCAGGCGCCGAGAAGACAGACCACGGTCACGAATACTTTCAACCCGACGAGTCGCGCAGTTCCAATTGCGCGCGTCGCATCGAAAGGGCTCATGTAGGAGATCCCTTGTTCATGGCGGATGCCGAATGTCGAAGTGATTCCGACAAACAAGGGCGCCAAGGGCGAAGCGACCGCAAGGATGATCGCGGGGTCCCACCGATAGGCGTTTGCGAGGGACAAGAGCAGTGGAATCCCCGCCGCGAGGGCCACTCCAAGTGCCAACACGCGGATTCCCACAAATTTCATCTCGAACCATAACTGAGCTCGCGTCGGCGAAGATGTCGGACACGGCGCCCGAAACAGGCCGTCCAACCAGTTCGGGACCCTCGGAAACCAAGCGGTATTGCCTCCGCTTCCGAAAAAATCAAACTGGTCGTCACCGCGCCGCTGCCGTTCGACACCCACGATGGTCACACCTATAGCGGCCGCGATAGCAAATGCAATCACGCCGTAATCCGCCCACGAAAACGCGAACATGTCCGGCCACCGTTCCGGCGGGAGGTCGTTTCCCGGAAGGTTCACCGGGCGAAGCCTGCGAATGATGAAGAAGCCAAGGACACCGGCCGAGACCAACCCGACCAATTGCACCGTCCTGTCACGGGTCCACCAGTGGCACGTGGTGAAGACCAGCCTTATGGCGGCTAGCGATGCTGCAAGCGGTAGCAGCGGAAACGGTATGCCGAATGCTGTTCTCAGGACGATTATTGGGATGAGATACAGGGCCGCGCACGAAATTGCGTGGTATGCCATCGGGAGGCCGGCAAGCAACCACGTCGGAATCGGACGCGCATAACCCAGATAGAACGGGAATCCTCCCCGATCGAGCCCGACCCAACGCGACATAGGAAGACTCAGCACCGTAATCAGGAGCAACACGATGGTCGCACTCCGGTCTCTATCAGCGGCCGCGTTCAAGGCAATGAACGCGCCACCGCCGACAATCGCAATCAAGATCCCGAACGCCATCTGGCGGCGTGTCAGCCGCCATGACTCCCACAACATCGCCGTCGCTGCTGTTCGCATGTCCTACACGACCTCCGCAATTTTTCGGCCACGCCCGACTCGGGCCACGAATATCTCTTGCAGCGTGGCGTCGCGCGACTGGACGACCTCTCCGCCAAGAAGCGCCAGCGAGCTGCGAAGCCGCTCCATCGAGCCGTTGTGAATGATGTTCCAGGAGCGTCCACTGCCCTCAATAGACAGGGCGCCGTCTACCTTCGGCGCCTGATCCAACCGCTCTACAAACCGGACACTGGTCCGTTGATGGGAATGGCAAATGCTCTCCAGGGTTCCGCCGAGCGCAACCCTGCCGTTGTGGATCATCGTCACATGGTCCGACATCCGTTCCACCTCCTCGAGCAGATGCGATGAGAAGATCACGGTCCGACCGTCGTCGGCGACCGTCCGCACGATCGCGTCGAGAATATCCTTGCGGACCACGGCGTCCAATCCTGCAGAGGGTTCGTCCAGTATCAACAGTTCAGGACGATGTGCCACCGCCACCACGAGGCCCGCTTGTGCGCGCATGCCTCTAGAGAGCTCCTGAACCTTCTTCGAGCCGTCCAGGGCGAACGTGGCAAGCAGTTCCTGAGCGTAGTCCATGTCCCAACTCGGTGATACGCCTCGGTGTACCGCATCAACTCGTCGATGCGCATCCACCCGGGCAATTCCCGCTCTTCCGACAGATATCCGATACGCCGCAGCACCGCCACGGGATTGCGCACGGGATCCAGACCGAAGATCCGAACCGAGCCCGACTTCACACGGAGTAGCCCCAGGAGGTGCTTGATAAGCGTCGTCTTTCCCGCGCCATTGGCGCCTACCAACCCGTATATCCGACCTTCTGAAGCTTCGAAACTCACCTCGTCCAGGGCGACGTGTTGCCCGAACCGGCGCGACAAGCCGCTGACTTCAACTACTTTTGTTGTCATCGCTCTTCTCCCTGTTTGCCTTCGACGCCATCGCGGATTGCCTCTGGCGAAACACCCTCAACACTTCTTCCGTCGTGAAATCCAACTGATGCGCCTCTGCCAATAGCGCGTCCACCCGCTGCTCGATGATTCGGCTCCGTTCCCGCTTTGCCAACGGAGACGGCCCTTCCGACACGTAGGTCCCCGCGCCGCGGCGCTTCCGCACGATGCCCGCCGCCCCCAACTCGTCATACGCCTTCACGATCGTGTTCGGTGTCACATTGAGCTCCAGCGCCAGTGTCCGAATCGGGGGAAGCTCCTCTCCCGGCTCCAACAGGCCTGACGCGACCATGTACCGGATTTGATTGACGATCTGCCGGTAGATCGGGACGCCGTCGGCAACGCTGATCGTGATATCCATAAAACCTGACTTAGCTGAGAGTACAAGTGTACCAGTATACTGATACAATTATTGAAAAGTGTCAACCCTCTGTGCCAATGTAGGTGAGACACCTGCCTAACCGTTAATTAGTGAGCAGGGCGGGAAGGAAGTGAGCCTGTGTTGGTGATGAAACCAGAGAACGAGAACGAAGAATCGCGTGGAACGGAAAGCGCCCGCAGGGCGACTGGAGTTGCGCGTGAAGCGGCCGGTCGGAATGGGGATAATCCGGACCCGGAGGTGACCAATAAGGCGATACGGAGGCGATTCAGCGCCGCATATAAGCGCCGGGTCGTGCGGGAGGCGGACCGATGCACGAAGCCGGGCGAGTGGGGGGCCTTACTACGCCGGGAGGGATTGTATTCCTCGAGCCTGCGCACCTGGCGGCGGCAACACGATGCCGGGGAATTGGCCGGGATGGGTTCGGCGAAGCGAGGACGGAAAGCGCAGCCGAAGGACGGCCGGGACAAGCGCATCGCTGAACTGGAACGCGAGGCGCAACGGCTCCAGAGGAAGCTGGAGCAAGCCGAAACGGTCATCGAGATCCAAAAAAAAGTCTCCACGCTATTGGGGATTCCTCTGAAGAACCCGGACCAGGAAGAGAACAACTGATGGAAGCGGCCGAAAAGTTCTCCACCGAATTGGGGACGGCGCCGGCGTGCCGGGCCTTCGGGGTTTCCCGCGCGTCGCTCTATCGGCGTCGGCAGCGGGCCGCCGCGCCCGCAGCCGAGCGGGCACGCCCACGATCACATCGGGCATTGAGCGGAGCCGATCGACAGGAAGTCCTCGACCTGCTGCATAGCGGGCGCTTCGTGGATCAGGTGCCCGCCCAAGTGTGTGCGGCCTTGCTGGATGCAGACCGCTATTTGTGCTCGGTACGCACGATGTACCGGATTCTGGATGCGAACCAAGAAGTGCGCGAACGGCGGAACCAACGGCGTCATCCCGTCTACCAGAAGCCGGAACTGTTGGCGACAGGCCCGAATGAAGTGTGGACCTGGGACATCACGAAGCTGAAGGGACCACGGAAGTGGACCTACTTGTACGTGATTCTCGATATCTTCAGCCGCCAGGCGGTGGGCTGGATGGTGGCCGATTGCGAATCTTCCGGCCTGGCCAAGAAACTGATTCGTGAAAGCTGTGACAAGCATCGGATCGAGCAGGATCAGCTGACTCTGCACGCCGATCGCGGCTCGTCGATGAAGTCGAAAGCGGTGGCGCTGCTGCTATCGGATCTGGGTGTGACCCAATCCCACTCTCGGCCCTATGTGTCCGACGACAACCCGTTCTCGGAAGCCCAGTTCAAAACCCTGAAATACCGCCCTGACTTCCCGGAACGATTCGGTTCGATCCAGGACGCCAAGGCGTTCTGCCGGGACTTCTTCCACTGGTACAACAACGTCCACTACCATTCCGGTCTGAACTGGCTAACCCCAGCGATGGTCCATTACGGTCAGACCGGTCCGATTCTGGAACGACGCCAGCATGCTCTGGATCGCGCTCGTCGGCAACATCCAGAACGTTTCGTCAATGTACCGAGAAAGATCGCTGGGCCGCCGGACAAGGTGTGGATCAACCCGCCCGCAGAGTCGCCTACGGTAGCTTAAATTCCGAATGCAGGTGTCTCACACTTGTTGACACGTTCCGCAAGTCCGGTTTCGTAGCGACGACAAGCCGGCGCGAAGCGCCAGAAGGAGCTGCGTCAAGGGGAGGTTCGGGGGGGTGCGGAGGCTTGCGGACCGGTGATCAACCGAGCTACGCACAGTCGCTAGTGCGCTCAGTAAACAGGGTCCTGGGTCAACTTCCGGAAGGCGTCTTCGACTCTGGACCGCGGACTCCGACCTCAGTCCTGCCGCAACGCGACCATCGGGTCCACGCGAGTGGCACGCCGGGCCGGGATGTAGCTGGCGGTGGTCGCGACTATCAGCACAAGGCCGGCGGCCGCTACGTAGGTGGGTACATCCAGGGGGGCGATTCCAAAAAGAGATGCCGTCAGAAGTCGTGTCGCTGCGATGGCGCCAACAATCCCCATCCCCACACCGCCGAGTATCGTGATGAAACTCTGACCCAGGACCATACCGACGATGGCTCTCGGCCGGGCTCCCAGAGCGATGCGGATCCCCAACTCGTGGGTGCGGCGGACCACGGTCTGAGAAATCACGCCGTACAGGCCTACCGACGCCAGCAGCACCGCCACTATCGCGAAGACACCGATGATTAGGGCGCGGTACCGTTCTTCGGCCAGCGTGTTTGAGATCAACCCGCTCATCGTAACGATCCGGTCGAGGGGTAGCCGGGGGTCGACATCCCATATCTGGCGACGCACGTTGACCACGCTCGACAGCGGATCGCCCTCGGTGCGAACGAGCAACTGCATGAACGCGCGCTCGCGAGCGTTGGGCATGAAGAACGTGGTCCTTGTCTCAAGGTCGAGTCCGCCCTGCTTGGCGTCGGCCCCAACCCCCACGATCGTCAACACGCGGTCGTCGCGGGTGATCCTCTTGCCGATGGGGTCCTCGTTGGGCCAGAACCTCTCGGCAAAAGTCCGGTTCACGATAATGACCTCGGACCCTGCGTCGGCTGCGGTGAAGCTCCGGCCCTTGAGAATAGGAATTCCGGCGGCTTCGAAATAGTTGGGAAAGACGTGGCGGCGTTCCGCCTCCGGGCGTTGTTCGTCATCGGCGAGCTCGAGTCCTTCAACATCGATAGTGCCGCTTGCACCGTTTCCGGAAAATGGCGCTCCCGACGACCCTGTGACTTCGAGGATACCGGGCATGGAACTGAGCCTCTCGATAGTTTCCTGATAGAAAGCGCCGCGATTGGCGGCGTCCGCATAGCGCGAGGTCGGCAACGAGAGTTCGACCAACAGCATGTTTTCCGGGTCGAATCCCGGATCCACTGCCGACATCCGCAGGAGAGTCTGCGCGAACAACGCGGCTCCGACCAGCAGGACGAGCGAAACCGAAATTTCGGCCGCGACAACCAGCCTCTGGAAAACAGTGCGGCGCGATGCCAGGTGGCGGGAACCTTCCTTCATGACTGCGCCTGGGTTTTGACGGGCTGATGTGAGTGCCGGCGCCAGTCCGAACAGAACCCCGGTGACGATGGCAACGGCTGTCGCGAAGAGTAGGACGCGTCCGTCGATTCCGATGTCCCAGACTCGAGGGATCTCGGTGGGTGCAAGCAGCAGCAGAACTCTAGTCCCCCAGTAGGCGATGAAGGTGCCGATGAAGGCGCCGCCCAGCGCCAGGAGGATGCTTTCGGTCAGCAATTGCCGTACGATTCTGTGCCGACCGGCCCCCATTGCCACTCGAATCGCAATTTCCTGTTCGCGCCCGGCGGCCTCACCCAGCAGGAGGTTCGCCACGTTGCCGCACGCGATCAGTAGAACGAGGCTGACGGCGCCAAGCATGAGGAGGAGCGGTGTCCGCACCTCCCCGGTTTCCTGTGACTGGCGCCCCAGAACACGCGCCCCGCGAAACGACGGATCGATGCCCCCTCGAAGCAGGACTTCGGTCTCGGTGCGTGCCCGGTCGAGGGGAATTTCAGGTTTCAGCCGTGCAATAGCTTCATAAGAGTGGTTTCCCCCGTCCACCCGATCGACTTGTGGATCGATCAGAGCCCAGCCCGCAACCTCGAAGTCCGGTTCCTGTAGGAGGTGTGCAAATCGAAAATCTGCGGGCAGGACGCCGATGACGACATAGGAGTCCACCGAATCATCCAGGTCAAGTGAGCGCCCGACATCGAGAGTCATCGCCTGTCCGATGATGTCGGGATCGGATCCGAAACGGGTTTGCCAGAAGGAATGGCTGAGCAGGAGTACCCTTTCGCCGAGAAGATCCTCTGTTATGGGCAGCCGGCCCAGCACCGTCGAGACATCGAGTAACGGGAAGAGGCTGGCCGTTGCCAGGCCGACCGGAATCTCCACGGGTCGATCCCCGCCCTCGAGAACCGCCGATATCGATCGGTACAATGCGACCTCATCGAACGAGGTCTGAGCTTCCGACCAACGGAGATAGTCGGGATAGGAAAGAGCGATGTGATCCCAGTAGGCGTCCAGGATTTCCTGACCCTGCCAATGCGGGTATGTTTCCCAGACGGTGACGAGCTGGTCCGCGTCGCGGTAGGGAAGTGGTTTCAGAAGGACCGTGTCCACGACGCTGAATATTGCCGTCGTTGCGCCGATCCCCAGAGCCAGCGTCAGGATCGCTACGACCGTAAATGAGGGCTTGCCGGCCATGGCCGGAACGTGTCAACAAGTTTGAGACACCTGCATTCGGAATTTAAGCTACCGTAGGCGACTCTGCGGGCGGGTTGATCCACACCTTGTCCGGCGGCCCAGCGATCTTTCTCGGTACATTGACGAAACGTTCTGGATGTTGCCGACGAGCGCGATCCAGAGCATGCTGGCGTCGTTCCAGAACCGGACCGGTCTGACCGTAATGGACCATCGCTGGGGTTAGCCAGTTCAGACCGGAATGGTAGTGGACGTTGTTGTACCAGTGGAAGAAGTCCCGGCAGAACGCCTTGGCGTCCTGGATCGAACCGAATCGTTCCGGGAAGTCAGGGCGGTATTTCAGGGTTTTGAACTGGGCTTCCGAGAACGGGTTGTCGTCGGACACATAGGGCCGAGAGTGGGATTGGGTCACACCCAGATCCGATAGCAGCAGCGCCACCGCTTTCGACTTCATCGACGAGCCGCGATCGGCGTGCAGAGTCAGCTGATCCTGCTCGATCCGATGCTTGTCACAGCTTTCACGAATCAGTTTCTTGGCCAGGCCGGAAGATTCGCAATCGGCCACCATCCAGCCCACCGCCTGGCGGCTGAAGATATCGAGAATCACGTACAAGTAGAAGTAGGTCCACTTCCGTGGTCCCTTCAGCTTCGTGATGTCCCAGGTCCACACTTCATTCGGGCCTGTCGCCAACAGTTCCGGCTTCTGGTAGACGGGATGACGCCGTTGGTTCCGCCGTTCGCGCACTTCTTGGTTCGCATCCAGAATCCGGTACATCGTGCGTACCGAGCACAAATAGCGGTCTGCATCCAGCAAGGCCGCACACACTTGGGCGGGCACCTGATCCACGAAGCGCCCGCTATGCAGCAGGTCGAGGTGTAGACGATCACTTCAAAATGAACATATTTGAACAAGCGCCGGTTTGAAGGTCGTCATCATCGGCGAAGCAGAGCGGAGGCTTTGGTAAGGTAGAGTGACGCGGAGAAAGGGAAAACCCCGATCGTATGAGCGATCGGGGTTTCGTTTATGGCGGCCCCGGTCAAAGGGCACAACCACAGCAAAAGCAAAGTCAGAGTGACACGACCGGCCGCCATTGTCCACTCCCGCGTGGGGTGGGATGGCCAGAGAAGTCGTGTTACGACAGTTGTTTTGCCGAGGGTCGGGTTGCGGGTTGATGTTTGTCATCTGCCGATCCTGTTATCGGGGGCAGGTCTACTGCGGGGATGAGTGCCGGCGCCGGATGAGGCGCGAGCAGAGGCGGCGTGCCAACCGCCGTTATCAGGAGGATCCGGAGGTCCGGGCCGATCATTGCCGGCGTCAGCGGGCCTACCGGAAACGTCGCCGAGAGAGGCGCGTGACAGATCACACTTCCGCCGGTGCGTGTCGGTCTGGCAGCATCGGGACACCATTGCCTGAAACGGGAATGAGAACGTCATTGGCGGAGGCACCCCATGGTCGACCCCGGTTTCAACGGCTCCAATCAGCCATCCGACTCGTTTGCATCCTGTGTGGCCGGAGTGGGGTCTTTATCGATGCCTTCCCCGACTGGGTGTGAGGCGTGATTCCTCCCGAAACGGTCACGCGAATTCGACACCTCTTTTTTGGCGAGCACTGGAAGATAGGCACCATTGCCGCCGAGCTGGGCCTGCATCAGGAAACCGTCCGCGCGGCACTGGAGACGGATCGCTTCAACCGGGCCCAGATGATGCGTCCGACGAAAGCCGATCCCTATATGGACTTCATCCGGGCGACGCTCAAGCAGTACCCCCGGTTGCGGGCCACACGGATTCATCAGATGCTGTCGGATCGCGGTTACACCGGCAGCGTGGTCGTACTGCGGCGTCTGGTGGCGCGTCTGCGTCCCGAACCCCGTGAAGCCTTCCTGCGGTTAAGAAGCTTTCCCGGTCAGGAAGCCCAAGCCGACTGGGCGCACTTCGGGGAAGTCCGGGTGGGTCAGGCCCGCCGCCGGTTGTCCTGTTTCGTATTGACGCTGTCGCACTCGCGCGCCCTGTTTCTGGAGTTCTTCTTCGATCAAACTCTGGAGAACTTTCTCCGCGGTCATGTCGATGCGTTTGCCGACTGGGGAGGGGTGCCCAGAGTCGTGCTCTACGACAATCTTCGAAGCGCCGTGCTGGAGCGCAACGGCAATCAAATTCGCTTTCATCCGCGCCTGCTCGAACTCTCCGCCCACTATCACTGTCAACCGCGTCCGGTCGCGCCGACACGAGGAAATCAAAAAGGACGCGTCGAGAGAGCGATACGCTATGTGCGGGATTCGTTCTTTGCAGCCCGGCCATTCACGACCTTGGAAGAGTTCAATCGCAAGGCTCTGGTATGGCGTGATGAGGTGGCCCATCAGCGCCCCTGGCCCGGTGGTGACGACAGGACCGTGGCCGAAGCCTTCCAGGAGGAACAATCACTCCTGATGTCGTTACCGGTGCACCGGTTCGATACCGACCGGGTCCAGCCGGTCCGTTCCGGTAAAACCATCTATATCCGTTTCGATCTCAACGACTACTCGATTCCCCCGGACCGGATCGGCCAGACATTGACGTTGGTGGCCTCCCAGACGCGGGTGCGCCTTCTCGATGGCACGACCGAAGTGGCCGCCCACCACCGGTCTTTCGACCGCCACCAACTCATTGTCGATCCGGCACATCAGGACGCGCTGCTGGCGGAAAAACGGAAAGCCCTCGGGTCCACCGCCGGTAGTCGCTTGGCCGCGAGCGTGCCTGAAACCGAACCCCTGCTTCAGGCCGCCTTCGGTCGTGGCGAGTCCATTCAACGGCAGAGCCGTCTCCTGCTCGGACTGCTCGACGACTACGGGGCATCCGAGCTCCAAGCTGCCGTTGTCGAGGCGCTCGAACAGGACACTCCGCGCGCATCGTCGGTGGCCTTCATCCTCCAGAAACGCTGGCGGGCCCAGAAACGCCGGGCCACCGTCCGGGTCGCCCCATCCCGCCCGGATCTGGCCGACATCCACATTCAACCTCATTCCGCGGAGACCTACGATGACCTCCATAGCCACGACACCGAACCCGAACAGTAACGATCTGGCCGTCCAACTCCAGCACATCGGACTCCGCTCCATCGCCGATTCCCTGGATGACTTTCTGGCTCGCGCCATCAAGTCTCAATGGCCCCCTCCCATGCTGCTGGAGGAACTGGCCCGTATCGAAAGCCACGATCGCGCACAGCGCAGTCTGGAACGCCGTCTCCAGTGCTCCCGCATCGGCCGTTTCAAACCCATGGCCGACTTCGACTGGAACTGGCCTAAAAAGATCGACCGCGACACCATCGGGCGTGCCTTCACCCTCGACTTTATCCCCGAAGGCCGCAACCTCATCCTGATCGGCGCCAATGGACTGGGCAAGACCATGATCGCCAAGAATATCGCCCACGCCGCCGTCCTGGCCGGCTACTCCGTGCTGTTCCGCACTGCTTCGGAACTGCTCGACGACCTGCAGTGCGATTCACCTCACCGGCTCCGTCAGAAACTCAAAGCCTATGCCCGCCCCGCATTACTGTGCATTGATGAATGTGGATATCTGGCCTACGACAATCACGCTGCTGACCTGCTCTACGAAGTCGTCAACCGCCGTTATGAACAACGGTCGATTCTCCTCACCACCAATCGCGGCTTCACCGAATGGAACGAAGTCTTTCCCAACGCCACCTGTATCGCCACCCTACTGGACCGGCTCACCCATCATGCCGACGTCACGGTCCTTGAAGGACAAAGCTATCGCGTCCATGAAAGTGAGCAGGAGGCGAAACGCCGTCGGAAGAAAAAGAAATGACCCTCGACCTTGGAACCTACTCCAGCAGAGTGCTGGATCTCTACTCCCAGCTGCCTGACACACCCTTACTCCCCCGTCGCGCCGATCGTCAACTCGTCCTCCAACTCCATGCCCGTTCCGTTGACCCCGACATCATCGAATCCGCCCTCTTACTCGCCACGGCTCGCCGCCTCTGTCGGCCTTCGGACAGGCCACCACTCCCCCCTGTTCGCTCACTCGCCTACTATCTTCCCGTTCTCGACGAGTTGCTTCACCATCCCCTCCCTCACCGCTACACCCACTACCTTCGCTCCAAAGTCCTTCCCTAGAACTCACCCCAATCTCACCCGGTCGACGCCCGGTCGCTCCACCCGGTCGACGCCCGGTCGGCGCGTGTCTAGAAAACTTCACTTTCTCGCGATCGACAACAGTCGAGGACTTCCTGTCGATCGGCTCCGCTCAATGCCCGATGTGATCGTGGACGTGCCCGCTCGGCTGCGGGCGCGGCGGCCCGCTGCCGACGCCGATAGAGCGACGCGCGGGAAACCCCGAAGGCCCGGCACGCCGGCGCCGTCCCCAATTCGGTGGAGAACTTTTCGGCCGCTTCCATCAGTTGTTCTCTTCCTGGTCCGGGTTCTTCAGAGGAATCCCCAATAGCGTGGAGACTTTTTTTTGGATCTCGATGACCGTTTCGGCTTGCTCCAGCTTCCTCTGGAGCCGTTGCGCCTCGCGTTCCAGTTCAGCGATGCGCTTGTCCCGGCCGTCCTTCGGCTGCGCTTTCCGTCCTCGCTTCGCCGAACCCATCCCGGCCAATTCCCCGGCATCGTGTTGCCGCCGCCAGGTGCGCAGGCTCGAGGAATACAATCCCTCCCGGCGTAGTAAGGCCCCCCACTCGCCCGGCTTCGTGCATCGGTCCGCCTCCCGCACGACCCGGCGCTTATATGCGGCGCTGAATCGCCTCCGTATCGCCTTATTGGTCACCTCCGGGTCCGGATTATCCCCATTCCGACCGGCCGCTTCACGCGCAACTCCAGTCGCCCTGCGGGCGCCTTCCGTTCCACGCGATTCTTCGTTCTCGTTCTCTGGTTTCATCACCAACACAGGCTCACTTCCTTCCCGCCCTGCTCACTAATTAACGGTTAGGCAGGTGTCTCACCTACATTGGCACAGAGGGGGGCGCGGAGACCATAGCGTACATCGTGGAGTATGTCGTTCCACATATGTTCTCCCGGCTGGGTGTGGGTTGGGTTTGAATAGGTCTCACCAGCTTCAGCGGCTCTCAGACAGTCCTGCCGAACTCGCTCGATGTCTCCGAAACGCGTTTCGGCAGCCTTTTCCGAGTCCGAATGTTCAAGTCCGCCCCGCCTCAATTCCATCGCGTCCATTTCGAGATGAAATCGGAATTCGGCCTCGGTCTCGGCCTTGAATTGCGAGCGTAACCATCGGAGGCGAAAACGCCACCACATGTCATGGAGCAGTGCTTCGAGACGTATCATCATTCGGCACTTGCAGGGGAGCGAATCACTCGATCAACCGCTTCCGTGAACACGGTCCAGCCGGACAGTTGGCTCCCCAGTTCGCGACGACCCAGCGCCGTCATTCGGTAGACTTTCGCCTTACGGCCCAACTCGGAATCCTTCCATCTCGCCTTGATCCATCCCCGGCGTTCCAGGCGATACAGGCACGGATAGAGAGAGCCGTGTTCGATATCCAGAACATCCCCGCTGACCTTCGACAGCTGTTGTCGAATCGCATACCCGTGCATCGGATGGGATTCGAGCGTCCGCAGAATCAACAGGTCCAGGGTCCCGTGCAGCCAGTCTTTGCTTCGTGTCAGGTCTACGCTTCCGCATCGATAGGTAGAAAGAAATAATATATAGATTGTCTAACCATTGTGCAACTATCTGTTTCCAGGAACGCGAAAAGGGGCGGCCCTGGCCCGCCCCGAAGTGGATCCGACTATCAATCGTGGATTACTGACCGGCCAAACTGAGGGCCAACAGCAGCATCTGTTTGATTCCGTCGTAGATTGGTTCAATCAGAACGGCTTCACTCTCCTGATGGCTCCTCTCTCCCCGGGCCGCTCCGATCGAAATCGAGGGTATTTGCATCTCCATGGCCACATTGGCATCCGTGGAACCACGGAGAGTACGCGCCGCCTCTATTCCCAACGCTTCCAGAACGTCGACGCCTGTCTGAACGATCGCCGAATCAAGAGCTCCCGGAATCTGTGCCGCTGGGAGGATCAGCGGTCTCTCCACACGCAGGCGCACCCCTTCCATCTCGGCAGCATGTTGGGCCGCGCTTTGAATCTTGGAGGACATTTCCTCGAGCTTCTCCGGGTCAGCCGAACGAACATCGACGGTGAAGAAGGACTCCTCGGAGATGGCGTTAATAACCTTGCCACCACCCAGCAGCCCCACGTTATATACCGTTCCCATCTCGTTTCCAGGTGGTTGCAGTGGAATGGTGTATATCTGAGAGATTGCGTTCGCGATCGCCTTCGCAGGATTCGGTTGTCCGGCACTGCGATTGGTGTGCGAACCATCCGAGGTGAAAATGAACTTGTACCAGCTGATTCCCAAGGCCCCGTAGCTCATCTGTCCCAAAGTACCGTCGACAGCCACAAACATGTCCAGCCGATCGCTCCAATCCTCCAGGAACGCTCGGGCGCCAAACAGACCCAACTCCTCTTCGACCGTAAACACCGCCAGAAAATCTCCCTTCGTCTGGATCCCGGCTTCTTTGAGCGCACGCACCGTCCAAAGGAGGCCGATACAACCCGATGTGTCGTCGCCAACTCCGGGAGCGTAAAGTCTCTCCTCCTCACGCCGTACCTGGATCGGGGTGGCCTCCTCGAAAACCGTATCCATATGCGCAGCCATGGCAACCGTCGGCCCACCGCCTGAACCCTTGAGTGTCGCGATGATGTTTCCCCTTTCATCGATCGAGATCTGATCCACCCCAATCGCCTCCAGTTGCTCGACAAGATAAGCGGCTCGCCGTTCCTCCATGGTCGAAGGTGCGGGTATTTCCGTCAGCGTGATCCACTCCTGGACGATGGCTTCTCGATTGCTCTCGATGTAGCGGAACGCCGATTGGACGCTCGTGTCGGAGAGCAACTCCCGGTCGAACAGTGAGCTTGTCTGCTGGCCCGCTACGGGCCCTGGCAACGACGTAGCCAATACAATGAAGGCTGAGAACAGAAGTTTGGGTCCGACTTTTCTGGCGTTCATGCTTTCCCCCTTTTGGTTCCGACCGATTATCTCGGTTTTCGTCGTTGGACAACAAGAAAATGGGTTCTCCAGACACTAGAAAATAGGGACAGGCACCTATGTCCTATTTTCTGAACCAGGTGCTGACGAATCGAATTCAGGATTCTGTGAGTCGATGTTGATTTCATATCCGGACCCGCTATCGTGGTGGAACTGCGGCTGGGGTGAGAATCAGGCCGGTCCCACAAGGAGCCAGAATGCACATTGAGCGAAGACATTTCATTGCCAGCCTCGGCGGTGCCGCCGCCGTTGGCCTCATGAGTCACGAGGCGAAGGCCGAGGCGCTGGAGCATTACATGTCGGAGCGGCTCGAAGCCGTTCAACAGAATCAATTCCCGAGCGCCGCGGAAGTCGAGGATCAGATAGTAAGCCGGCACTACCGAAGAGGAGTCGGCGGCCTCTTCGTGACGAGACGCGAAGGTCAGAAGGTCACACAACTCGATCCGCTGCCCGCACGGGCCACGTTTTTTGATTTCTTCGAGCACCGGTTGGCGTCGAAAGAGCACTGCCTTCAGAGCGCCAATCTAGTGGTCCCCGTCTAACAGACTGTACCTTATTCGGATCGTTCCCCGTGCCAGGCCGACACCCTGCGGCTTCGGCCAAGCCGTTCGAGTTCCTTCCGCACAGGGATTTCCGATCTAATGGTCATTATTTTCCGCATATATGATCAGAAATGGGACAGCCAGGGCCGTTACGTTAATTGTGACGGACTACACTAGCTCTACAGGAGGGTTTGCCCGAGGAAGTCGTGTTCACGTGCCTGATTCACGATACGGTGCAATGCCTGATGCGGGCCGAGCACGGATATTGGGGTGCTCAACTCTACGGGCCTTATGTCTCAGAGCAAGTCGCCTTCGCGCTCAAGCACCATCAGGTATTGCGTTTCTATACCGACGATGAGGCGGGCTACTACTACCCCGACATGTACCGCAGGCTTTTTGGACACGATTTTGAGCCGACGCCCCACCTTCAGCAGACCTACGAGTATGTGCGAAACCATCGGTGGTACTCGATCCCGCGCCAGGTGACGGTCAATGACCTGTATGCGTTCGAAGAGGGCGTGGAGGTAAGCATGGATCCCTTCGTGGACATCGTCGGCCGTCACTTCAAACAACCGAAAGAAGGCCTCGGGTTCGATAACAGCCCGAGCGCTCACATGTGGCGGGCGATTTCGAACCCGGATGCGCCTCTGTAGTCCGCCCGCGAAGTAGATATCCGAAGCAAGGCAGCGTCCCGACGCTTCACTGGTGATTCACGGTGCTTTCGGGCGGGGGCGCTGCCGATCCGCTGCAAGCCTCCTCGACCGTCCGTCCTCCGTTACTTGTCGGTTTTACCTCCGTTCGGGCCGCCAAAAGGGAGTCTTACGACTTCTACCCGCCTCTGAACCTCCGGAGGTCCGATCGAAGATCACCGCTACCATGTGAGAATAGGGTTTCTATGACTGTCAGCGGCGACACACGGCCGGAACCTCCCGGCGCTAATGGCGGGCAGGCGGACACTGTTGGCCTGGTCACCGCCTGGGCACGGCGCACACGCCTGTGGGCGCTCGTCTTCGCTACGTTGACACTGGTAGCGTCAGCGTTCATCGCACTCGCAATGATCGGTATGGGGCGGCTGGCTGGCACGATCCTGGCCCTGGGCCTGGCTTTCGGGGTGTACCGCTGGCAGACGGGGAGAATCCGTCGCCGGCGGGCGATCCTGGGGGAACCATTTCCGCCGGAATGGGAAGCCGTACTGCAGCGGGAAGTCGTCTTCTTTCGGGTGCTCGACCCTGCGGCCCAGCAGCGATTCCGTCGGCAACTCCAGGTGTTCCTGGGAGAGAAGCAGATTACCGGCATCCAGGTGCAGGTCGACACGACGACGCGTGTACTGGCCGCCACCAGCGCCATCATCCCGATCTTTGGATTTCCCGACTGGGAGTGGGACCAGATCGACGAAGTTCTCGTCTACCCCACACGGTTCGACGGCGAGTTCCAGTTCGGTGACAAGAAGGGGCACAACATCCTCGGGATGGTCGGAACGGGCAGTCTGAACCGATTGATGATTCTGTCCAAGCCTGATCTGATCAACGGCTTCCGGAACGCGACCGACAAGCGGAACGTGGGCGTCCATGAATTCGCGCACCTGGTCGACAAGTCCGACGGCGTGATCGATGGCGTGCCGGGGGTGGGACTTGACCGTCAGGCAATCGGGCCCTGGATTGACCTCGTGCGACGCAAGATGGCCGAAATCGAGGCGGGGTCGTCCGACATCAACCGATACGCGCTGACCAACGAAGCCGAGTTTTTCGCCGTGATGTCGGAGTACTTCTTCGAGCGGCCCGGAGTGTTGCAACGCAAGCACCCGGAGCTCTACTCGGCGCTCGAACGTGTGTTCAACCAGGACTTGCGCACTCGCGCGAGCGGGTTTCGACGTGAGCTGAAAAGAGGTCGGCCGAAGTTCGGCCGGAACTCGCCGTGTCCGTGCGGAAGCGGAGTCAAGTTCAAGAAGTGCTGTCAGACCCGGTGAGGGCAACGGCTGCGTGTTGCTAGAATTGTTTTTGGTGGTCGAATGCCTGGCTGGCGAGAAAGCTGGCGAAATGACCGTGTTGTCACGATCGGCAATTGACGCGGTGGGCAGACAAGCCCGCACGAGAATGGAGGGATCAGACTAATGAGGAAGCCAAACTGCAGGTGGCTCTTGATCGTCTTGGCAATGGTCGTATCTATCGGGATGGCCGCATGTTCTGCGGAACCGCGTGAGAATGCCGTGGCGGCGGGTGAGTCCGACATCGCGCTCGAGACGGCCGGTGAGGATGAGAGCCCCGAGGGCCAGGCCGAGCGCTCAAGCCTCGAGGGCGAAGGCGAGCACGGTGAGAACGAAGGCGAAGGTGAGCATGGCGGGTCCGAGGGCGAAGGCGAACATGATGAGGGCGGGGAGGAAGGAGAAGAGTCCGGCGTGTATGTCGGGCTTGAAGACACCTGGGACGCAACGCGGAACGGGGCGAGGCTCGTCCTGTCTTTCGATCCCGCGTCCAACGCCTTTGTGGGGACTGTCGAGAACACAACCCGACAGACGCTCTGCGGGGTTCGAGTCGAGGTCCACCTGTCCACTGGTATCGAGCTTGGCCCAACTGAGCGAATCGATCTCCCGTCCGGGGAAACGACCGTCCTGCGGTTGCCGACAGAGGGAGAAAATTTCGATACGTGGACAGCCCATCCGGAGATCTCGTCCTGTACCGGCGTTTGAGACAGGACCAGTTGATCGACTAGCGCTTCCAGTCGATCAGAGCGGAAGCGGCTGCAGAGATGGATTCAGTCGATTCTGCGAACGAAAATCGGATGAAGCGATGGCCGCGCAAGGGATCGAAGTCGACACCGGGGCTGACCGCGACGCCGGTTTCGTTCAGGATTCTGGTGCAAAAAGCGACGCTGTCCTGGGTCAGGTTCGCGACGTCCGCATAGATGTAGAAAGCGCCGTCGACGGGCGCCAGGCGTTCGAATCCGGCCCTTGGCAGCTTGTCGAGCAGCAGCGCGCGATTGGCTGCATAGCGAGCCACGTTGAGGTCCAGTTCGTCGACGCAATTGAAGGCAGCCACCGCCGCCAGCTGCGACAGCGTCGGTGGTGAAACAAACAGGTTTTGCGCCAGGCACTCGATCGCTCGCAGCAGGTTCTCGGGAACGACCATCCATCCCAGGCGCCAGCCGGTCATCGAATAATACTTGGAGAAGCTATTGATCACGATGGCTTCGTTTCCGAAGGCAAGCGCCGTCTTCGCTTTCTGGTCGTAGGTGATTCCATGGTAAATCTCGTCGGAAATCATGCGGATTCCATTGCTTTGGCAATACGCTGAGAGATCCCGCATGGCGTCGGAGTCGAGCATCGTTCCGGTGGGGTTCGAGGGACTGGCAACGATCAGCCCGTCGAGCTGTCCGCTTTGCCGCATCGCCCCCTCCAACAGTTCCGGTGTGGGCTGGAATCGATGCTCCGCCTCGGCCTGCAGAAGTACGGGCTCGATACCGAAGGCCGACAGGATGTGTCGGTAGCAGGGGTATCCGGGAGTCACCATCGCAACCCGGTCGCCGGCATCGAAAGCGGCGAGGAACGACAACACAAATCCCCCGGTTGAGCCGGTGGTCACGACCACCCGCGAAGGATCGACTGTGGCGCCGTAATAGCTCTGGTAATGCCGGGCAATCACCGAACGCAGTTCCGGAACGCCGACCGCGACGGTATAGCCGAGACGCTGGCTTTCCAGCGCGCGGTGTGCCGCCTCGAGGACCCCTGCCGGGGCCCGCGTCCCAGGCTGTCCTACTTCGAGGTGGTAGGTCGCCTTGCCCTCTGCCTCCCTCTCGGCCGCAGCCTGCATCACATCCATTACTATAAAAGGAGGGATCGCGCCCCTCTGTGAGACCTTCAGCACCATGTTCGGTTCCTTTCTGGCTGGAGATTAACGGCCGACGGCCGAGTCGGCCTAAACGCCTTGCCATACGCCGCAGAGGCTAGACGAAGACGCTGGTTCCTGGCAAGTATTTCCAGGTGCCAGTGGTGCTTGGACTTCCCGTTCTTCCTTGCTACGGGGCACGTTTGCGGGTTAGCCGACCGTTACCCGAACCGAGTGCGCTTATTTCGGTTTTGTGTTATCTAGGTGAGTCAACTTTAGGCCGAGCAAGCAAAACCACCAGTAACACCCGCAGAGGGAGGAAGAGTGATGCGCATCACCAGAGCATTGGGTACACGAATTGTTGTAGTAGCGTTTCTGGCTGCGGCCGTCCTGCTCCTTCAACCCGTTTCCGCCGCGGCCCAGGGGGCGAGCGGCCAATGGGAGTTGGGGGACGTGCTTTCGGGCCCGGTGCCCTTCGCCTTCGGCCACCGCGGCTTCGGCGCCAACCTGGTCGAGGACCCGAACCGTCCCATTGAGAACACGATGGAGTCCGTGCGTCTGGCGTACCGAAGCGGCATACGCATCGTGGAGGTAGACGTGCAGGTCACGGTCGATGGCCGGGCAGTGGTCTTTCACGACGACTTCCTGCCAGACTTCATTTGCATCAACGGCCTGACCTACGACGAACTGGTCGCGCTCAATCCGAACATTCCCAAGCTTGGGCACGTGCTCAACGTCGCGAGCAGCTTCACGCGACGCGGCGACACGCCCCAGGGGGTGATTGCTATCGAGATCAAGACGCCGGCGCCCCCCTGCGATCCCCTCGACCTGACCGAGCTGGCTCTGGTGCAGGCCGTGGTGCACGACGTGCGGCAGGCCAGGATGACCGACCAGGTGATCCTGGAGTCCTTCTCGCCGGCCATCGTGCAAATCGCGGCGGAAGTGGCGCCGGAAATGCCCCGGGCCCTCGCCATGTCCATCCTGCAGTTTCTGTCTGCGGAACAGGTGGAGGCCGAGACCGGCCTCGTAGTCACCCCCATCTCCAAGGACGTGGGACTGGGATTGCAATGAGCGGAAATCGGCCCCTTCTTCCGCCTGCCCGCCTACAATGATCCGCTGGATCCGGTGGGACAGTTCGTGGGCGTGGCCCTGGGTCTGGGCGCGCGTGCGGTCGACTTGGACGTGCTTTTCCTCGGCCAAGCCGAGGAGATCCAGCCCGGCAGCGGCAAGGACCTGGTCGACCTCCTGCACGAACCCTATGGCTTGAGCGTGTGGGGGTTCACCGTCAACGATCCCATTGGCTGGGGCTTTCTGCAGTCGCTAGGCATCGACGGCATCTTCATCGACAATATCCCCCTGGGCGTGATGCTGCAGGCGCCATTTTAGGAGTGCCCACAACATTCGTATTCCGATAGCGCGCCCTCTTCTCTCAACGCCATCGACACCTAATCCCAGCGAAGAGCGATGACAGGGTCGACTCTTGCCGCGCGTCGAGCCGGCAGGTAGGCGGCGACCGTTGCCACCCCCACAAGCACTGATGCGGACAGAGCGAACGTTGGCATGTCCAGTGGTGACAGGCGGAACAGCATGCTGGAGATAGCACGTGTCGCGCCCGCGGCCGCCAGAAGACCCAGCGCGACGCCTACCAGCACCAGGTAGAGCTCGCGCATGACGAGACCGACCAGGCTCGAGCGCTGCGCTCCCAGTGCCGCACGGATACCGAATTCACGGGTTCGACGCGTCACCGAACAGGAAAGAATTCCATAGAGCCCGATACAAGCCAGCAGTAGAGCAACCAGTCCGGTAATCGACGACAGGATGGCGAACTGACGCTCCTGTGCGGTCGCGGCATTGATCTGATCCTCCAGATTCGTCACGCCGAATATCGGCAGGCTGGCGTCCATTCCAGTAACGATTTCCCGGATGGCGGCGACCCCGGATTGGGAATCGCTGGTGCGGAAGGCGAACGTTACGACCCCAAGGCCAATCGGGCTTTGCGTGTAAGGGTAATAGACCGAGGGCCCCACATCATTGCGGATCTCCCGGAAATTGACGTTCGCCGCGACCCCGACGATCTCGATTGGAATTGGGTTTCCTCCGAGCCCGATGTCGAAATGGGCCCCGATCGGGTTCTCATTCGCGAAATACTCCCGAGCCATCGCTTGATTGATGATCCCGACCTGAGGAGCGTTCGCCACGTCCGCTCGTCTGAAGCCCCGCCCGGCGAGCAGAGGGATTTTCATGGCTTCGAGGTAGTTTGTGCCGACAAAGTTGAAGTCGGGCGACACAGGGTCTTCCAGGCCTGGGATCCGGACGCTAGACCGACTGCCCGCACGCCCGAGGGGAGTGGCGCGCGACATCGTTACTGTTTCGATTCCAGGGACTGCACGCATCCGGTTCATGAGTTCACCAAAGAACTCGATCTGTCGTTCGGTTGAGTATCCGTTCAACGAGGGATTCAATTTGAAGAGGACTACATTGGCTGCGTTAAGCGGGCCGATATCAACGCTCCGCAAGTTGGTCAGGGTGCCCAGGAACAAACCCGCTACAACCAGTGCGACAACAGACAACGCGACTTGTGCGGTAACCAGCGCTCTGGGTACGAACAACTTCGAGCGCTCACCGGTGCCTTGATCCTTCAAGCCTGAGCTCAGGCTGAAGGCTGTTGAACGTAGTGCTGGCGCCAGCCCGAACAGGATCCCCGATATCAGGGAGACCCCCAGGGTGAACGCCAGAACACTTCCATTCAGCTGCGGGGTTATCTCGATGCTGAAAGGAGTGTATTGAGAGACAAGGGGTACGAGCAGGTCGCTAGCCCAGAACGTGAAAGCCAATCCCAGGGCCCCGCCCAACGAAGCCAGAGCCAGGCTCTCGGTGAGCAATTGGCGGACTACGCGTCCCCGCCCCGCTCCGATAGAGAACCGTATCGCGATTTCCTTCTGACGCGATCCTGCTCGAGCCAACAGCAATCCCGCGACGTTGACACACGCGATCAGTAGCACGAGACCGACCACGGCCAGTATCACCAATAGGGGTTGGGCCAGTCGGCTACGGATCTCGTTCAATCCCCGGCTCCCATCGGTCAGCCGCAGGGCGGGAAGGATTGCTTCCGGGCCCGGGTCGATGCCGCGACTGGCGGCAACACTGTTCCTGAAAATCAGTTCGAGTTCCTCTTCGGCTTGTGCGAGTCCGATGCCGGGTTTCAAGCGCCCCATCACCTGAAGCCACCAGGAGTCTGCATTCTGGAGAGAAGGCCCTCGGCTTGAAACGGACGGGTAGAGAGTCAGTGGGATCGTGATTTCCGGTGCAATCCCGACCTGCCCGGTTCCGTCGAACCCGGGTGGGGTCACACCGATTAGTGTGAAGGTCTGGCCGTTCAGGCGGAGAGTGTCGCCGACGGCCCCGGGATCCCCGCCGAATCGCCGCTGCCAGTACCCGTAGCTGATGACCGCCACCGGATCGGCGCCTGCCATGTCGTCGGCCGGTCCGATAGCCCTTCCAAGCACCGTCCCGACACCAAGGGCGGAGTAGTATCCTCCGGACACCAGCTGGGCCGCGACCAACTCCGCGTCCATTCCCACACCACCGACGCTGAGCCCACCAAAGAGTCCGAAGAACGCGAACACCTCCTCGAGGGTTCTGGTTTGATCTCGAAAGTGCTCGAACACAGGGTAGGGAAGCGAGGTCGTGGTCCTCAAACCGCCTTCTGTGCGATCCATCCATCCGTTGTGGGATCCCGTTTGGAAGTCATCTCTCGCGTCCCAGTTGAAGAGAACGAGGCGATCCGGTTCCCGCACCGGCAGCGAGTCCAGCAGTGTTGCCTCGACCAGGCTGAAGACCGCGGTATTGGCGCCGATTCCAAGCGCCAGAGACAGGACGGCAACAGCCGTGAAACCCGGATGCTGTCCGAACGATCGGAACGCATAGCGAAGGTCCTGAAAGAGCGTGTTCATGAGGTTTTCTCTCCTGGATCGTTGGTTGCTTTTCGGGTGGGGCGAAATCCGGATCATCTGCCAATGTTCGAGCAGGGCAGTCTTGAGACCGTCGATGAGGATCGCGCACAAGGCCTGAGCTTTTCCGAATCGGCCTTTCTTCGTGCGGTAGAGTGCCATCGATTCATCGAGGGCCTGTACCATTTCGCGTCCGTATTTCTTCCGGAATTCTCTCGGGTATGCGTAGAGAGAGAGTCGGTACAGATGCCTTGAAAAGCGATTCATTGTCGGTCCTCAGCTGCTGGTGGGATCATCAAGCAGCCTCTTCGCCCGCGCGGCTTGAACGAAAGTGTCCAAACGTTGCACCTCCGCAACGAGAGCCCGGCGCCCGGACGCGGTGATGCTGTAGTAGCGAGGTCGTCCGCCGCCACTCTTGGCATCTGCGGACGGCTCGATTTCGGTCACCAGGTCCTCGTCTGCCATTCGCTTGAGCGAGCCGTAGAGCATCCCCGGCCAGAGGTGCATCCGTTTCTCAGTTCGTTGGCTCACTTCTCTCATGATTGCCAGCCCGTGAAGATCGTGGTCCGCCAAGGCCAGGAGTATCTGGAACCAGTGGTTCTTCAACGCTTTGACTTTTCGATGGCTAATCACGACCTGTGTCCGCGTATATACCTATGGGTATATACATTGAAGTACCAACCCCTCACTGGTTCTGATAGAACCCGTGTGCTGGATTTGGTTGGCCTTGGGCAAGAATCGTCTTCCTGCCCGGTGATGGGCCGCATGAGGGTGACCGTCCTCCGTCCTTCCCGGGGCTCGCGTCCGATATACTGGCCCGTTCCCCAAGGAGTATCCGAAACATGGCTGGAGTCGAAGGGCGCGTAGCTCTAATCACGGGCGGGAGCCGCGGAATAGGGCGTGCGACTGCAGAACTCCTGGCGTCGCGTGGCGCCAAAGTGATGTGTGTCGCGCGAGCCCAGGAGGACCTGGCAGATGTCGGGCTCGACTATGCGGTGGCCGACCTCGGAACTCCCGAGGGCTGTGCGCATGCGGTTGCAGAGGCTGAGCAGCGACTGGGGCCGATTGAGGTCCTGGTATGCAACCACGGTATCGGCTCAGCGGACGAGCGGGTCGTCTGGGAACAGCAACCGGACGTTTGGAGTGAGACGATGCGGATCAATCTTGATGGTCCATTCCATCTCTCGAGGCTTGTATTGCCGGGAATGATCGAACGCCGATTCGGGCGCATTGTTTATACGAGCTCCACGGCTGGCCTGGTTGCCGAACACGCTGGAAGTGCATACAACAGCTCCAAACACGGGCTGCTGGGGTTAATGCGCTCGGTTGCAGAGGACGGTGGGTCCTACGGCATCACATCAAACGCTGTCTTGCCCGGCTGGGTTCGGACCGAGATGGCCGAACGTTCGGCCCGTCAAGAGGCGAAGGATCGGGGTGTCACGCCCGATCAGGTTTGGGAGGAACGAGCGGCATTGTATCGGCCGGGTCGAGTTGTCACACCTCAGGAAGTAGCACAGATGATCGCATTCCTCGCATCCGAGGAATCGAGCGGCGTAAGTGGAGAAGCGATCAGGGTTGCACTCGGCAGCGTGTTGTAGCGCACACAAACGGAAATCCAGTGACCGTCCCCGTCCTTCAGACGAGCCCCAGCTTTGGCCCGCCGGATCGTCCCAAAGGTAGGCATCCAGAGGTCCCTGGACCACCTGCGAGCTGACCAGGGTGTTCCCCTGCGCACTCACGCCTCGGCTCGGGTCGGCCATCACTCCGGCGTATCGGGCGGCGCCGTGTTCGCTGGCGACCAGTCCCTGCCGGATGGGCGTGGTCCAGGAGCCTGTCGGGAATTGGCTCCCTCGAAGCAAGAATCAACAACTTACGAGCCATCCCCGGTCTGTAAGTTGTTGATTCTTGGTTGCAGACTTCTTATTCCCGACAGGCTCTTAGCCGGCCGTGCGCACGAAGCCGCCGTGGATGGTGACCGCTCCGTACTGTCGGCGCTCGAGCTCACTGTCCCACTCGCGGTCCGTCACGCGCGCGATTACCTCTTCGGCCTGCCGGTCAGTATGTCTATGCGCGAGGTCGAGGGGTCGAACTTCCAAGGTCATCACGGCGATCTGGTATATGCTCGGCGGAATATTCAAGAAGGGGCCTTCGACGCAATCGACGCGAGCCCCAGAAAGATTTGGGACATCAACCTGGAGATTGGAGGATAAGCGTGCGTACTTTGAAGAAAACGTTGCTGCCGTTGTGTGGCCTGCTTCTCGTAGCCTGTGGGGCTCACGAGGCAACCGAGTATCCCAAGGAACTGGACATGACCACCTGGTCCATCGTCGGGGTCGACCCGGAGACGGGTGACGTGGGAATGGCGGTGTCTTCCTGTGTCGGGCGCTTCGGAGATGCAGTCGGAGCGCTGGTGCCCGGAATGGGTGCGGCCGCGACTCAGGCGGGCTTCAACGTCGACAACCGGAACAAGGTGTTCGAGGCCATCAAGGAAGGGCTGACCGCTGAAGAGGTGATCGCGCGCGTGACCGACCCCGAGTGGGACAGCGAGACCGACCGTCGGCAGTACGGGGTGGTGACCATGCACGACGGCTTCGTGCGTACGGCTGGTTTCACGACGCCCGTGCGTCAGGGGATGACCACCAATGAAGAAGGCTCCACCCGCTACGCCGGAGTAATGGCCGACCCGGGCCGGGGCGTGAGTTCTCAGGGCAACACGCTCGCCAGCCATGAGGTGGTCCAGTGGCCGCTGGACGCCTACCGCTGGGAGGACCCGACGGGCTTCAACGGGCTCCCCGACCGGCTCATGCGGGCGATCGAGGCCGGATCCCGCGCCGGCGGCGACGTCCGCTGCAACAACGATAACGTGCGGCAGACCACATCGATGGCGGCCATCCTCGTGGCGCGCGGCGGCGACGAACCCTACGCCGCCGAGAGCATCGGGGTGACCGACGCCGGCACCGACAATGCTCCCTGGCTGGCGCTGTCGGTGACCGCCGAGCGGGGAGCGGAAAACCCCTTGCTGGAGATGCGGCGTCAGTACGACGAGTGGCGACGCACGGTGGGGAAGGACGACTGGAGGAAGAAGGTCCAGTAGACGACGGTCGCTCGCTGAACTGTTGTCCAGCCGAGTCCAAGTGGGGAGAACGGTGCGTTCGTTCGAGCAGTTCATCTAAGCTCGAATCCCGAGTAGCCGTTCTCCGCACTCTCTGTGTACCACCGACTACGATGTCGACGACTGCAGGTTCCTAATGGTCAAGAATCTTCAAACGGTTCAACCAGCAGATCCACGTCATCCTCGAATTGGTTTGAAGAACTGAAGGAACGGGTGCCGGTGCCCTAGCCCTCGCGGTTCGAGCCTTCTGACTCCGGCCGACCTCTCGATTCGCAAGACTATTCAAATCCACTTGGACATCGTCGCCTACCCTTCCATTTGGATCTCGTCGGGATAGCCTCCTGTCAGGCGGTTTCCAGGTTGACGCATATGCGGTTACACGGCCAGGCAACTCTCCGATGTTGCTGTCCAATGAAAATGTCACGGTAAGTGTTCAATAAAAATGTCACCTGGGTGGGAAAACGGGTTCATACATATCGCGATAGTCGAGGTGCCAGGGGTGATCTTTGGCCTGGGACTTCCACTGGCGAGGAGGTTTGAAAGGAGACGGCTTCTTCTTTGAAGGTTTCGTGGATCTGGAGGAGAAGCCGTCGCGGATCTGCTGGAGACGAAGAACGGGAGCCTCGGGTGGAGCGGGCCGAGAAGTGAGGCAGCGGTTCTTGTAGTAAACGTCGATGTGTCCGTCCATGCGGATGTGAACCTGAACGCGAGCGCGGGCGTAGGATGCGCGGCGGGAGTCGGACTCGAGTTGGATGCGATCGTTGCCGATGCGGACGATGTTGTCGGCGGAGACGGTGCGATCGAATTTGAACGAGAACAGCGAGTCGAGTTTCGCCGAGCGGGGGAGTTTGCGCCAGGCACGAACGGAATCGGAAGACTTCACGGCGAAGCGCTGGTTGAAGGCGAGGAGGAATGGATCGAGGAACTGCTGAGCCGCTTGTGCCGAGGACACGTTATGGAGTCGGAGTTCGGTGATGAGGCGATCCTGAAGAGTACCGAAGAGCCGTTCAACCCGTCCCTTGGCCTGAGGAGACCAGGCCTGAATGGAACGAATCTCCAACTCATCGAGGAGACGACCAAACTGGGTGGGTGCGGGCCGTCCCTGCAGCTGTTCCTCGACGGAGAGCTTCTTGGTGTTCTCCTGGAAGATGCTGTGACGGTCGCGGTAGAGAGCCATGGGCCGGCCGTAGCCCTCAACGATCTGACGCAGGAGCAGGAAGTAGCCTTGCGAGTCTTCCTGGGGACGGAACACAGCACCGACGACCTTGCCGGTGGCATCATCCACGCCAACCAGTAACGTCAGACGGGGTCCCCGACCCTGGAGCCAGTCGTGGCGGGAGCCATCGATCTGAACGAGCATGCCTTCCTGGGGATACCGTTCCCGACGGAGGCGATGACGGCGTCTCCGTCGCTGTCGTCGGGGACTGGCGATGCCCGCCTCGGACAGGATGCGACGCAGCGTGGATCGGGATACGGCCATCTGCTCCCGATCGGCGAGCAGCTCGGCCAGGTGCTGTTGATTGACCCCGGCGTATTCACCGCGCGCCAGCGACACGATCCGGCTCCGTTGGCCCGGCGGAATCCGACGTTGGGACTTCTTCCCACGGTTTCCATGAGCCAACGCTTCGGCCCCCTCGGACCGATACCGGGCCAACATCCGCCAGACGTGTCGCACACTCCAACCCAACAGCTCTGCGGCTTGTTCTCCAGTCAACTTGCGTTCGTTGATTCGGTTCAAGACCAGTAACCGCTTCTGTTCCTTTAAGTTCAATGTCACTTTCTCCTTCATCCCCACAGGGTGACATTTTGAAAGTGTGCCAATCTTAGTTGGAAATTGAAACGGCTCCAAACCCTATGGTTTGATGGTATTGGAAGAAACAACATCAAGCCTGTAAGAGAAAGGAGCCGAGATGAGGAGTCTGTTACGTTCGGTGAAAAAACGCAAGAAGAGGCGAGTACTGGGTGAGGTCGAGGTCATGAGCCGGGAGGAGTACTCGGGACTGGAATTGGACTCGTAAGGTGGAGATGATCCGGGCGTTGATCCCACTGGGGTTGATGCACGTAGAGGAGTTGCTCGACGAGGAAGTGAAGGCGTTGGCGGGTGAGCGATACGCGCGAAAGGAGGCGACGTTGAGGGGCCGGCGACACGGGAGCAATCCGGGGACCGTGGGGCTCGGGGGCCAGCGGGTGCCGGTTCGGGTGCCTCGAGTTCGCAGCGTGGCGGGCGGGGAGATTCCGCTTCGGAGCTACGAGGAACTCAGTCCGGATGGCGCGGTGAACGAACTGCTTCTCAGACGTGTGCTTTATGGGATCTCCTGCCGGAACTACGAGTCGGCCGCGGAAGCGATTCCAGGAGCCATCGGATTGTCGAGCTCGACGGTGTCTCGAGGATTCGTCCAGGCGAGTGCCGCGAAACTTCGGCAGATGCAGGAGCGGGATCTGTCGGCCGAGGACGTGGTGGCGATCTTCCTGGACGGGAAAATGTTTGCCGACGCCACGATGGTTGTGGCCCTGGGCATCACAATTACGGGCGACAAACGCTTCTTAGGCTTCGTGGAGACGAGTACGGAGAACGAGCAGGTACTGACTCCGTTTCTCCGTTCATTGATGGAGCGAGGCCTGGACATCTCTGAAGGCGTGCTGGTGATCGTCGACGGCGGCAAAGGTCTGCGCGCGGCAGTCAAGCGGGCATTCGGTAATCGAGCCCTGGTCCAACGCTGCCAATGGCACAAACGCGAGAACGTGGTGAGCTACCTGTCGAAGACCGAGCAAGCCGCGTGGCGCAAGCGGCTTCAGCGTGCGTACCAGCGCCCGGAGTACAACGAAGCCCGGGCGGCCCCTCGAACAGCTCCATGGAGAGCTCGAGGAGCGAAACCAATCGGCCGCTGCGAGCCTTGAGGAAGGCCTGGAGGAGACCCTCACGTTGCATCGACTCGGCGTGTACGGGGTCCTGGGCCGTTCGTTCAAGACGACGAATTGCTTGGAATCGGTCAATGCCCTCGTCGAGGAAAGGTGCGCGAAGGTCGATCATTGGAAGAACTCGAGCCAGCGGCAGCGCTGGTCGAGGTGGCCCCGGAAAATCGGGCAGTTGTTTAAGGTGTATTCCACCGACTGAGGAGGGATACGCGATGACGAAGAGACGCAGGTTTTCTGGGGAGTTGAAAGCGAAGGTCGCGCTGGAAGCGCTTCGGGGCGATCGGACGCTGCAGGAGATTGCCTCGAAGCACCAGGTTCATCCGAACCAGGTGAGCACATGGAAGCGCCAGGCGATGGAAGGGCTTGGCGAGATGTTCTCGAACGGTGTGGAACGCCGGCGGCGGGATCATGAAAGCGAGGTTCGTGAGCTTCACGCCAAGATCGGCGAATTGACGGTGGAGCGGGATTTTTTGTCCAGAGGGTCCGGTCGATGAGCCGGGCCGCGCGCCGGGCGATGGTGAGGCGCCCTGACCCGGAACTGAGCTTGAGTCGTCAATGCCGTTTGCTGTCGATCGGGCGCTCCTGGCTCTATTACACGCCCCAGGGCGAGAGCGCGGAGACCTTGGCGCGGATGCGGCGCATCGATGAGTTGTTTCTGAAGCATCCGTTCTACGGTGCCCGTCAGATCGTCCGTCATCTGCGCCGCGAGGGCGTGCGCATCGGCCGTCGCCGGGCGGGGCGTCTGATGCGTTTGATGGGTCTTCAGGCGATCTACCGGGCACCCCGCACCAGCGAGCCGCATCCCGAGCACCGGGTCTACCCCTATCTGCTCAAGGGTTTGGCGATCGAGCGGGCAAACCATGTCTGGTGCGCCGACATCACCTACATCCCTGTGCGGCGCGGCTTTCTTTACTTGGTGGCGATCCTGGATTGGGCGAGCCGGTATGTGCTGGCCTGGCGTTTGTCGAACACCCTGGACGCCGGCTTTTGCGTCGAGGCGCTCGAGGAGGCGCGGACCCGCCACGGCCAGCCGGAGATCTTCAATACCGATCAGGGCAGCCAGTTCACCGGCTTCGCCTTCACCGGGCGCTTGCGGGCGGCCGGTGTCCAGATCTCGATGGACGGCCGGGGCCGGTGCATGGACAACATCTTCATCGAGCGGCTGTGGCGCTCCCTCAAATACGAGGCTGTCTATCTGCACGACCTTGCCGACGGCTTCCAGGCCCGGCGCGTCATCGGCGAGTGGATCGACTTCTACAACGCCGAACGGCCACACTCGGCCCTCGGCGGAAAAACCCCGGCCGAGGCCTACCGCGGCGACCCGCCTGCGGATATGATGGACAAGCAGCTACGCGCCTTGCCCGCTTACCCACCGGCGCAGCAACGGCGACAGGAAGATCGATCCAAGGAGATTCTGGCAAGATGAGCGGCAACCGGAATACACCTTAAACAGGCCGCCAAGCTGTCCACAAACCGGGGCCACCTCAGACGATGACGAAACGTTTTCCTCCCACTTGACAGACACTCCGCTGACGAGGTGCACATGATTATCACGAAGATTGCCCTGGAACGAATCGGGTGGCCATCCACCATTGTTGCTGTACTGGCCGTGTTTGCTCTAGCAGGGAGCCCCGCCGTGACCGCCGCATTTGGCACGGCACAGCCGTCACAGAACGACCTACAGGGGCAGATCGAAGCCCTCGCCCGGCGGCTCGGGATGACACCGGCTGAGGTCGAGGCGCTGGGGCTGACGCCCGAGGAGGTGACGAGCCTGCTCGACGGGCTCACCGTGGAACTGGTCGTCATCGGCACCCGCGCGGAGCCGCGGTCGGTGACCGAGTCAACAGTGCCGGTGGATGTGCTCTCGGCCGACGACCTCACCCGTCAGGGAACCGTCGACCTGCAGGCCCAGCTCCGGACGGTCGTCCCGTCGTTCAACGTCAACATCCAGCCGATCAGCGACGCCTCCACGATCGTCCGGCCGGCAATGCTGCGCAACCTGGCGCCGGACCACACGCTGGTCCTGGTCAACGGTAAGCGCCGCCACCGTGCGTCGATCATCGACTGGCACGGCGGCAACGGCGTGGCGTATGGGTCGCAGGGGGCCGACATTACGGCCATCCCGTCAATCGCGCTCCGGCAGGTCGAGGTACTCCGGGACGGTGCATCGGCGCAGTACGGCTCGGACGCGATCGCCGGCGCGATAAATTTCCAGCTCAAGGACGCCGCCTTCGGCGGGGCGCTTGAGTACCACACAGGCACCTTCGGTCACGGTGACGGCAAGGCCATGCACGTTGCCGCCAACATCGGTCTTCCACTCGGTGCTACCGGGTTTGCCAACCTCAGCCTCGAATACGGCGCCTCGAACCCGACCAACCGGAGTGCGCCGCGCTCCGACGCGATCGGCCTCATTGCGGCGGGGAACACGGACGTCACCTCCGATACACCACAGACCTGGGGATCGCCGGACATCGACGACGACCTGAAGCTGTTCGGGAACTTCGGCTACACTTTCTCCGACGCCGTGCAGGTCTACGGACATACGAACTACGCCAGCAAAAAGGCCACCGGCGGCTTCTTCTTTCGGAACCCGAACACCCGGGGCGGCGTCTTCACCGGCGATGGCGGCCAGACGCTGCTGATCGGTGACGTGCTCAGGGCGAACGGGACAGGGTCGGCCGACTGCCCGACGGTGGCCATCACCGATAACACGGCGGACCGGGCCGCCCTGCAGCAGGTGTTCAACGACCCCAACTGTTTCTCGTTCCGCGAGCTGTTTCCGGGTGGATTCACGCCAAGTTTCGGCGGCGAGGCGCAGGACATGTCGTTGGTGGGGGGGATCCGCAGCTTCACCGGAGCTGGCTTCAACTGGGACGTGAGCGCAACGATCGGCGCGCACGAAACCGACCTGTTCATCGACGACACCGTCAACGCTTCGCTCGGCCCCGACACGCCCACGTTCTTCAATCTCGGCAGCAATCGGCAGCGGGAGATGGGTGTCAATTTCGATATGGCCTATGCCGCCACCGACATGATCAACGTCGCCGCCGGCGCGGAATGGCGCAATGAGCAGTACCAGACCACACAGGGCGACCCGGAGTCGTGGACGGTCGGCCCCTATGGCCGAGGGCAGGGCTTCACCGCCGGGTCCAACGGCTTCTTCGGCTACGGGCCGCTGGCCGCGGGCACCTGGAACCGGAGCAACGTTGCGGTTTACGGCGACGTCGAGGCAACCGGGATCAAGGACGACTGGACCTGGACGATCGGGTCGGCCGTCCGGATCGAGAGATTCGAGGACTTCGGCACGACAGTGAACGGCAAGCTGTCCGCCCGCGTCGGCTTCTTGCGCGCCAGCCTGAGCAGTGGGTTCCGGGCGCCAACGCCCGGCCAGCAGAACGGGTTCAACATCTCGACCGTCTTTGATCCAGCGATCGGCGAGCTGGTGAACAACGGTGTCATTCCATCGATCTCTCCAGTGGCGGCGCTCCGCGGCGGCATGCCGCTCGAGCCGGAGAAGTCGGTCAACTACACCGTCGGTATGGTGTTCGACACCGGACCGTTCAATTTCACGGCCGATTACTTCCGGATCGATGTCTCCGACCGAATCGGGATCACAAGCAACTTCAGCCTGATGAATGCGGAAGTGGACGCCCTGTTAGCGCAGGGCGTGGATGCCGCCCGGGACCTGAGGAATTTCAGGTTCTTCACCAATGCGTTCTCCACCCGGTCGAGCGGGATCGACATGGTTTCGACCTTCACGCCGATCGCCCTGCGCGGTAACACCACCATCAGTGCCGTCTTCAACTACACCAACACCGATGTGACCGAAAATGAGCAGGGGCTGCTCAACGATCGGCGTCTCGCCGAGTATGCCTACTCCCTCCCGAAGGTCCGCTGGAACATCGCTCTCACCCAGGACATCGGGCGGGTAAGCGTCCTTGGCCGGGTGAACTACCACGGCGGCTGGTACGACTACGACAGCGGGTTCGCGCAGACATACTTGCCGTCGGGCGGCATCGATCAGGGCTTCTTCAGCGGCCGGCCGATTATCGACCTGGAGGCGAGCATCGCCCTCGGCAGTGCCACGACGCTGGCGGTCGGCGGCCAGAACGTGTTCAGTACCTATCCGGCCGAGAGTGCGCGCGCGATGTCCGTCGGCGAGAAGTATAGCGAGTACACGCCGTGGGGCTTCAACGGCGGCTACTACTACGTGCGGCTCGGTTACAAATGGGGTAGTTAGAGCGTTGTTGCATGGAACGGGGCGGAGATGGAATTTGCCTCGATCCATGCAACAACGCTGCTGTAGGCATATCCCTTTGGATTCGCTTCTCGGTACTCTTCCCACAGCAGGTGCAGGGTGAGTCCAACACGCTTCAACTCCTGGTGGATCCGTTCTACATCCGGAGCCACCCGTTCCCGGGAGCCCGGTCCCGCGCGGGGAAACAGCCGCGCTTCAAGCGCTGCCTCGTCCAGGTCTTCGGGCAGCGGCCATTCCAGTCCGGCCTGCTTGGCCCGTCCCAAGTAGTCCGCAACGGTGCCCAAGCCCACGCGACATGCGCTGGCGATCGCCCGGTGGCTGAGCTGTTGGTCGTGTTTGAGTCGTAGAATCTCGCGTATCTGTCTCATCGGTAGTCGTTTCGTTGCCATCAAGGCCCTCCTGTGCTTCAGGAGAACCTAAAAGCTCCAAACTTCGCTACCGACGAGTGATCACGATGGCCGGAATCGGTGTTCAGGATCACCGGAATCACTGTTCAGGATCCCGGAATCCGCGTTCACGATCCCGGAATCGGTGTTCACGATGGATCGGAATCAGTGTTCAGGATGGTCCGGAATACGCAAATAGTCGTGTAGGCTCGCTCGTCCAGAGCTTGAGTGACCCGTTCGCCCCGGTCAGGATTCTTCTGCCCTGCATTTTCCCGTGTGTATTTACCACTCAATACGCCACCTTTGAGCGGCGACCAAGGAGTCACGCCAAGACCCATCTCCCGTGCCATCGGAATGAGTTCTCCCTCAACCGTGCGTTCGAGCAGCGAATACTCAATTTGTAACGCAACCAAAGGAGTCCATCCGCGAAACTCAGCTGTGACCTGGGCATGGGCCACCTTCCATGCGGGTGTATCGGAGAACCCGATGTAGCGTACTTTTCCGGCGCGGACCAAATCGTCGAGTGCACGCATTGTTTCGTCAATCGGTGTCGTGGCGTCCCAGGCGTGCATCCAATATAGATCGATATAGTCCGTCTGAAGCCGTCGCAGGGACTCCTCGCAAGAGGCGTGGATTGACTTTCGGCTGCTGCCCCCCGCGTTGGGATCACCTGCCGACATGTTTCCAAAGAATTTTGTCGCTATGACCAGGTGCTGCCGCCGACGGGCGTGGCGTCCGATATGATCCCCGATAATCTTCTCGGAATGCCCCTTCGTATAGACATTGGCCGTGTCCAGGAAATTACCCCCCGCATCGATGAATCGGTCCAGGATCGCTTCCGAGTCTTTTGCGGATGAACCCCATCCCCAATCCTCGCCGAACGTCATACATCCCATGCAGAACGGGCTGACTCGAAGCCCCGAACGGCCCAGTGTTACATAACGATCCAATGGCATCCTCTATTGCTCCTTGACTGCGCGTCGTTGTCACTCTCCTCGAACCACCTCGCCGTTATCGCCGCAGCCACGATAATCCCAGATGCTGAAGTTGAGAAACCGGAACGGTTTGGTCAACCGCTCGCCGGAAGCTACTGGAATGTGTAGCCGAGGCGGTCCATTTCCTCTCCTCTTCAGGAAGCCGTTGTGACAGTATTCGGTCGTGAGATCCAAGTGCGGCGAACGGCTGTAGTGGAGGTTCACCTTTCCGACGCTCGTCCCCCCATCTTTCGATGCAGAATCAATCCTGAACGTTCTAGTGGTTAGCTGTTTCCTCCAGTTAAATGACCCCCGGCAGAGCCGGGGGCTTATTTCTGTGAGCCCCTCAAAGGGGCCGGTCAAGAGCCGCCTGAAGGCAGCTGATGCCCCCACGCCATGTTCAGCTCCTCCAAACGCTGCTCCTCCCGCTCCTGCCGCCAAATGTATTCCCGCACGAATTGTTTGTCCATCCCCACCGTGGAAACGAAATAGCCTCGCGCTCAGAAACTCTTCCCTGTCAAACGGTGTTTCAGTCCCAGAAAGTTCCGGGCAGTCGAGATTGCACTCTTCCCCTTGATGAATCCCGCCACACTGGATACCGCCTACTTCGGAATGAACACCATGTGATACTTGCAGTCCCATTTCGTGTGCGATCGCCTTCGGGCCTCTTTCTGAGGTGGCCCCGGTTTGTGGACAGCTTGGCGGCCTGTTTAAGGTGTATTCCGGTTGCCGTTCATCTTGCCAGAATCTCCTTGGATCGATCTTCCTGTCGCCGTTGCTGCGCCTGTGGGTAAGCGGGCAAGGCGCGTAGCTGCTTGTCCATCATATCCGCAGGCGGGTCGCCGCGGTAGGCCTCGGCCGGGGTTTTTCCGCCGAGGGCCGAGTGTGGCCGTTCGGCGTTGTAGAAGTCGATCCACTCGCCGATGACGCGCCGGGCCTGGAAGCCGTCGGCAAGGTCGTGCAGATAGACAGCCTCGTATTTGAGGGAGCGCCACAGCCGCTCGATGAAGATGTTGTCCATGCACCGGCCCCGGCCGTCCATCGAGATCTGGACACCGGCCGCCCGCAAGCGCCCGGTGAAGGCGAAGCCGGTGAACTGGCTGCCCTGATCGGCATTGAAGATCTCCGGCTGGCCGTGGCGGGTCCGCGCCTCCTCGAGCGCCTCGACGCAAAAGCCGGCGTCCAGGGTGTTCGACAAACGCCAGGCCAGCACATACCGGCTCGCCCAATCCAGGATCGCCACCAAGTAAAGAAAGCCGCGCCGCACAGGGATGTAGGTGATGTCGGCGCACCAGACATGGTTTGCCCGCTCGATCGCCAAACCCTTGAGCAGATAGGGGTAGACCCGGTGCTCGGGATGCGGCTCGCTGGTGCGGGGTGCCCGGTAGATCGCCTGAAGACCCATCAAACGCATCAGACGCCCCGCCCGGCGACGGCCGATGCGCACGCCCTCGCGGCGCAGATGACGGACGATCTGACGGGCACCGTAGAACGGATGCTTCAGAAACAACTCATCGATGCGCCGCATCCGCGCCAAGGTCTCCGCGCTCTCGCCCTGGGGCGTGTAATAGAGCCAGGAGCGCCCGATCGACAGCAAACGGCATTGACGACTCAAGCTCAGTTCCGGGTCAGGGCGCCTCACCATCGCCCGGCGCGCGGCCCGGCTCATCGACCGGACCCTCTGGACAAAAAATCCCGCTCCACCGTCAATTCGCCGATCTTGGCGTGAAGCTCACGAACCTCGCTTTCATGATCCCGCCGCCGGCGTTCCACACCGTTCGAGAACATCTCGCCAAGCCCTTCCATCGCCTGGCGCTTCCATGTGCTCACCTGGTTCGGATGAACCTGGTGCTTCGAGGCAATCTCCTGCAGCGTCCGATCGCCCCGAAGCGCTTCCAGCGCGACCTTCGCTTTCAACTCCCCAGAAAACCTGCGTCTCTTCGTCATCGCGTATCCCTCCTCAGTCGGTGGAATACACCTTTAAACAACTGCCCGATTTTCCGGGGCCACCTCATGGGGAGACCTTGGATGTGGTTATACCGCCGCCGAAGAACGCAGTGACCCGACCGCAATCGGCGCGGGATCCAACCGTTCGGGATCGCCATATTGCCCAGATCCGCAGCAACGGCCGCATGGCCTGGCAAGTGGCCACAGGGTACAACCAGCGCAGCCGGATAGAAACGCAGATCGGCCGTTGGAAGGGTGTCATCGGCCCCAAGCTCAAATCCCGCAGTTTTTCCAGGCAAATCACGGAGATCCAGGTCGGTCAGAAAGTCCTGAACACAATGACCGCACTCGGACGGCCTGTGTTCGAACGTGTCGCCTGACGCTACCGCTTGGGAAAGGGCGAATTCCATCTCCGCCCCGATCCATGCAACAACGCTTCTCGAACCGAAGTGTCCAAGGTCTGCGGCGGTGACCGAGAGACCTCCTGAGATTGGACGCACCGCTTCAACAAGGAGGCTCTGGAGGGACTGATCAACCCCAAGACAGAGGAGAAAGTCGAATGATCAATCAGCAGGAGAAGCGCTCGCTATCTGTCGGGTCTGCCGTACAGTTCACCCACAAAGGGAAAACAATCCACGGACATCTCCTCCAAAGACAGGGACGGCGCCGCTTCGCTCAGGTAGTCGACACGGAAGAGCGGATGTGGAAAGTCCCGGAGTCGGCGTTAAAGGACTCGGGGGGAGCGCGACTAGCCACGATAATCACACGGCACGACAAAGCGCGCGCTGACTACCGCGTGGGAGACGAGGTAACGTTCACAAGTCCCGACGGACCAAGGCGTGGGGAGATCGTGAAGCTCAACCCGAAGAGTGCAAAGGTGCGCTGCGAAGAGACATGCTGGAATATTTCCTATGGCCTACTCCGCAGGGCGGGAAGGGAAAGCGCGAGGAACGGTGCGGAGCGGCTGAACGGTGTCGCGGAAATGGCCAGGCGGTTGATGGACGAGCATGGGCTTACGGGCTGGACCGTCGCGTTCGGCGAGGCCAGGAAACGCCTTGGCGACTGTCATTTCCGACACCACGTGATCCGGATCAGCCGCACCCATGCCCTGGAGGGAAGCGGGGAGCAGATCCGGGACACCGTGCTGCACGAGATCGCCCACGCGATTGCGGGATACGAGGCCGGCCATGGACCGCTGTGGAAGGTGACAGCACGGCGAATCGGGGCAACACCAAGGGCAAAGGCCTATGAGAGCCAAGCGAGCTAAGGCGGGATGATGTCTATCCCGACGACGATGAACCGATCAGCTTGACCCTCGCGGGTCTGAGACTGACTCGGCTGGACCACTGACAATGCCATGGCTACGACCAGGATGAGCATATCGTTCTCCCAGGACTGTTGTTAGCATATTTTAAGGCAAAACGATCGGGAACAAACCGCCGACGTTCCCCCCCTTCGACACCCTGTAGTTGTACGTGCCGTCACCGTTATCCTCCACCTCTCGGACGATCGAATGGGATTCGATATTCTCGGTTGGGCCGCCATCGCATCGATATCGATAGGTTTGACTTGCGGTAAAGCTCGTTACCATCAGCGGTAACGTCCATGCATCGGGAGGCAGATGATCATCATAGGGAAAGTTTCCGCGAGTCAATAAAAGGGTACCGACCGGATTCGTGTTGAAATACAGGCTAAGGGCTCGGCTTGAGGCCTCGGGTCCTCATGAAGCTGTAGAGGGTCGTACGGGACACGCCCGTGAGCTTGGCGATGGCGGTCTTGGAAAGGCCCAGCTCGATGAAGCGCCGGATGTCGACCTCCTTGCCGTTGAGCCGTGAGACGCCCAGCGAGCCTTTCGAGCGCCCGAGCTTCTGGCCCGAGGCCCTGGCCTTGGCGAGGCCCTCGCGGGTGCGCTCGGAGATCAGGTCGCGCTCGACCTCGGCGAACAACGCGAAGAGGGTGGTCATAACTTTGGTCTGAATGTCGCGCTGGCCCTCAATGCGGATGTTCTCCTTCATCGCCACGAAGGCGACGCCTGCCTTGGCGATGGCGTCGAGGATGGCGACGATCTGACCCAGCGACCGACCGAGCCGGGAGAGTTCGCTGACGACCAAACGGTCGCCGCGCTGGAGGACGTTCATCAGCTCGTCGAGCCGGCGGCGCTTTTCGGAAGCCTGTCCAGAGGCGGTCGCCTCGATGAAATCGTCGATGCGGAAGTCGTGTTTGCGTGCGTACTCGAGGATGGCGAGGCGCTGGCTGCCCACGTCTTGCTGCGCGGTCGAGACCCTCAAATAGGCAACAGTTTTCACAGCCTGACCATTGAATACGGCTTCTGGTATTTTATCTGACAGATACGAAACATGGAATGCGTCACGTTCCATGCTACTAAACTGTTCGGTCAGAACGAGCGTTTGTTCCTGACGGAACCCTTCCGGTATTGCCGGACGTTTACACGCTCCAATCTGCCCAGTTCCGGATCGGCCATTCTGCCTTCTTCCGATCGTGTCATTGTTTGATCTTTTGGCGTTGTAAAGGCGCTCTGCCAGCGTAGTCAGAACCCGGCATTCGGCCGTCTGGCCTTCTCGCCACTTACTCGCTCAGCACCCGCACGACCGCCTCGGGATCCCGGTCAATGACGGTCAGCAGGACGCGGGCGGCGCGATCTGGAACACGACGCCCCTGTTCCCAATCCTGCACGGCACGCGCATCGAGACCGAATCGGTCCGCGAACTTCTGGCGACTCAACTTCATACGCTTCCGTATCGCAAGAATATGCTCTGCGGCAGGATCGTCGACAATGCGGCAGGGTAAATCTACTTCGCCGCGCACATGGGCAATAACCTCGCCTAAGGCCGCCTCTATCTCCTGACCCACCTTGGTTCGTTCCGTCGTCATCGGCTTGCCTCTTCTTTCTTGATTGCGGCGACCAGCCGCGACAGGGTTTTTCTGTCTGCCGGAGTCAGGTCGTCACGGTCGGCCTTCGCATAGGCTGTCAACATGTAGATTGCCTCCGGTTCTACGTGATGGAAGTAAATCGTCCGGATTCCCCCTCGCTTTCCGTGTCCCGATCCTGGCCAACGCAACTTGCGAATACCTCCCGTTCCCCGGATCAACGGTGCTCTGCCGGGATCGGCAACGATTGCCGCCTCCATTTTCTGGCGCTCCGCTTCCGACATGAGCTTGCGAACAACGCGCTCGTAGGTTCTAGTGGCGAAGATGCGCACTGGCCTTGATTATGCGGCAATGCCGCACATCCGTCGAGGGCTTCCTTATGGCGGATAAGCCGCTTTATTGACAAGACACCATCGGCATACGCCACTGAAGCGTCCCGTCTTGGCCGTATCAACGCGTGAGGGCAGGCGTTCGCGCTATCGATGCCATCCTGCCATCGTGCGCTCGAATGGGAAGGTTCCTGTCGAGGAAGACCTCGTGTGCCTTGACTCCGACCCCGCGATGATCACGTCGAACGGGCAACCGGCACCCCGAATGCACGTGCTGACGTGCGCATCCACGTCATCGACGGGGAGTGCGAAGTCGCTGATCCCTCATTCGTCAAGCGCGGGCTGGCCGGGTCTGTGGGCCGCGCTGGCCTTGCACTACGCGGCGAGGATCGCCACTCTCGCCCCGGCACTACCCGGGCATCGTGTGGTTTAGTCGGGTGAGCGGACCTTTTCACTGACTACCGCCACAGGGTCCTGATTCGGCTGACTCTACGGGTACTGTGCATCTCTGCACACGGTAATCATCGGAGGTGGCCGCCTGGCTAGAAAGATCGATCTCGAAGCGCTCCTGAAGGGCTGCGACGACGACTCGGCACGAACGTCTCCCGACTGATCCATCCCATCTCCCGCTTCCGTAGCCTCACATACCGCCGCACCGTCGACTCCCCGATCGGATGTTCCGGCTGCTCTCCCCGACCGCAACGCGAACCCGCGACCGAAGGCAAGCCGGTGGGCATGGAGGCCGAGCGCCATTGCGATGCGGAAACTCCAGGCTCGACAGGCGTCTGGGCAGATGTGCCGGCAGATGGAGCAGATGGGACAGGTCGACCACAAGCTCGGGCAGGGATGTCGATTCGCGGTGACGGCGGAGCGCGGCTTCCAGGCGATTGGCCTGCGATGGCACGTTGTCGATCACGATGACTGCCGTGGGTTCGGCATCGGTTGGTGTGGTCCAACGGCGATCCTGTTGGTACGTGCCGCCCTCGTAGACAGCCGGTTTGACTGGCGCATTGACTCATTGAAAATGTTACCGAACTGAGGGTTGTTGCCTCATTAGAAATGTTACCCAACTCTATGAGAACGGAGGTGGGAAGTGAGGACACACATGACTGTTGCGGCAAGGCGAGAATTAGCTCTACGAACGGCGGTCCGATACAAGAATGCGGCGCGACCGGAGAAGAAGCGAATCCTGGATGAGTTCCTTGAATCGACCGGGTTCCATCGGAAGCACGCGACACGGCTTCTGAACGACATTCTGAGGGGCGAACGGCCCCGACGGCAACCGCGCGGCCGGGTCCGTCGATACGGCCCCGCAGTGCAGGCCGCCCTGATCGCGGCCTGGCGCACAGTCAATTATGTCTGTGGCAAACGGCTCGTTCCGTTTCTGCCGGAGCTGATCCCGACCATGGAGCGTCACGGGCATCTGTCATTGTCCGATAAAACGCGGGCGGATCTGCTTGAGCTGAGCGCCGCCACGGCTGATCGGATCTTCCGTCAATTCCGATTCGATCATCGACCGCACGGCAAGACCACCACCAAGTCCGGACAGTTACTCAAACACCGCGTTCCGATTCGCACATTCGCCGACTGGGCGGACACGCGGCCGGGATTCATGGAAGCGGACTTGGTTGCACACTGCGGCGGGAACTCGGAAGGCCCTTTCCTCCACACCCTGGTATTGACCGACGTGGCGACCGGCTGGACCGAATGTCTGGCGTTGCTACGGCGTACGGAGGCGGACATTCTGCAGGCGCTCACGACGGCACGGCAGATCCTTCCGTTTCAGCTTGTCGGCCTGGACACGGATAACGGTTCCGAGTTCATGAACTACGGACTCCTCGCCTACTGCGAGCGTGAAACGATTCAATTCACCCGAGGCCGGGCGCGCCGGAAGAACGACCAGTGCTTCGTCGAACAGAAGAACGGCTCGATCGTCCGCCAATTGGTCGGCTACGACCGCTACGAAGGCTCATTGGCCTACAGACAGCTTGCCGAACTCTATCGGGTCGTCCGGTTCTACGTGAACTTCTTTCAACCGTCCATGAAGCTCAAGACCAGGATTCGCGATGGATCGCAGGTGACGAAACGCTACGATATCGCGCAAACGCCCTATCAACGGCTCTCGAATTCGGATGCGCTCGACCCGGAGGTTCGCGTTCGCCTTGCCGCGATTTATGAACGTTCGGATCCGGTCGATCTCCTACGACAGCTTGAGAAACTCCAGGATGCATTCTGGAGACATGCGAAGGAACTGGCCTCTCCCACGCTAACGGACGACATCGTGCGCGTCGCCCTTGTGTCCCCGAACTGCGACGCAGATGCAGACCGAGCCCCGATTGAGGCGGAACTCCCCGATCCCGGCTTCGAGCAACGAATCACGCGTCGGTATCGCAAAACACGGAAACAACCTGTGCCCCACACCTGGCGTACTCGCCCGGACCCGTTCGACGGCGTCTGGGAGGAGATGCGGTCATGGCTTGAATCCGATCCCGGGCGAACATCAAAGTCGCTGTTGTTTGAGCTTCAGCAGCGGCGCCCGGGACGTTACCCCAACGGTCAGTTACGGACCCTGCAGCGGCGCGTGCGCGAATGGCGGCGTCAGATTCTGGAGACTTTCGATGGCGAGTGGCTCGAACTGGATCGGGTCCGCCCGGCTTCAGCATCTGCGGGCGACGGGGGCTGTGGAAAAGGCGGTCGCCCCGCGACCTTGGAAAACTCTTCGAAGAACTCTCCCGTTTCCCACTTTCCCACAGCCTCGACGGCGGGAAGAACTCTCCCGTTTGACCGGTCGTTCGGTAACATTTTCGATGAGGCAACCGGCTGGTTTTCGGTAACATTTCTAAATGAGGCAATACGAGCGGGAATTTCTATTGACGTTGGACACAAGCCCGGATTCGGAACAACCTTCGGATGGCCAATGGTGAAGGAGTTATAACCGAATCTGGTGTTTGGGACGGTTGAAAAAAAGCGGCGTATCTGGTCGATCTGTTGTGACAAAACATCAAAGCAACCATAGGAGATACGCCACTGTGAGCAAGAGTAACGTGATTGGACCGGAAGGTCGAGAAACGATTGACGATCCGGTAACAGAGCTACTACGAGTCGGGGCACAGCAACTGATCCAACGCGCGGTGGAAGCCGAACTGGCAGAGCTGCTATCCCAGCACGGCGATCGGCGAACCGAGACGGGGAACGCCGGGGTGGTGCGCAACGGGTATCTGCCTGAACGTGAACTGCAGACCGGTCTGGGGCCGGTAACGGTCCAAATTCCGAAGGTCCGTGCCAAGACGGGTGAAGCAGTGACGTTCCGATCGGCCTTGGTACCACCCTACATTCGGAAGACGAGGTCGCTGGAAGCAGCGGTGCCGTGGTTGTATTTGAAAGGCGTCTCGAGCGGCGAGATGGGTGACGCCCTAAGAGTTCTTGTCGGTCCTCAGGCGCAGGGCCTGTCGGCGAGCACGGTATCGCGCTTGAAACAGGTCTGGGCCGAGCAGTACCGCCACGGATGCGACCAGCGTTTGGACGCAGACCGTTGGGTCTATGTCTGGGCCGACGGTATCTACAGCGGACTGCGCGCTGAACAAACCAAGTTGTGTGCATTGGTCGTGATCGGCGTGAATGAACGCGGAGAGAAACGTTTTCTGGCGATCGAAGACGGTGTCCGGGAATCGACACAGAGTTGGCGCGAGGTCTTGTTGAAGCTGAAGTCCCGTGGGATGAATATCCCGGAGTTGGCCATCGGTGACGGTGCGATGGGGTTCTGGGCCGCACTGGAGGAAATCTATCCCGAGACACGCCAACAACGTTGCTGGATGCACAAGACCATGAACGTGCTCAACTGCCTACCCAAGTCGGCCCAGGCGAAAGCGAAACAGGCATTGCACGCGATCTGGCGGGCCGAAACCAAGGCAGACGCCGAGAAGGCATTCGAACTGTTCATTGAAACCTATGAGCCGAAGTATCCGAAAGCCACTGTCTGCCTCCAGAAAGACAGAGAAGAACTGCTGGCCTTTTACGACTTTCCGGCCAAGCATTGGCAAAGCATCAGAACGACGAATCCCATTGAGTCGACCTTTGCCACCATTCGCCACCGAACCAAGCGATCCAGGGGTTGTCTGACGCGGGATGGCATGCTGCACATGATGTTCAAACTGGGACAGTGCGCTCAGAAGAACTGGCGACGATTACGAGGATTCGATGACCTGGCCAAGGTGATTACTGGAGTGAAATTCAACGACGGAATCGAAGTGACAAACGTCGATCAGGCCGCCGCTTGAATCAATCTCCTAAACACCACTTTTGACAATAACTCCTGCTCTTGGGGATGGGAAGCCCTGCGAAAGTGAAGAACGGTTCATGCCACGCTTCGCTTTCGTTGCAGCGCGTTTGCGCCTCTAATGTCGCATGAACAGCCGATCTGTCGAACCGAAGTTCAGCTAGTTTTTCGACGGTTCATCGTGACTTTCAGGAGTGATGCAAAGGACGGCGTGGAGCCGTTCAATCGCATCCGAATTCAAGCCGCCAGCAGCTTGAACAGCCTCCTTCCACAGGAGGCTAGCCCTCGGAGAGAACGGTAGCGCTCGCGATCCGCACCTGGGAAGGATGGATTCGCCCGCTCGAATGGCCTCTAGGAGGTGCGAGGGCGCAATCTCTGTATCGCCAGCCCTATGTGCCACGCTTTTGGCATTCGCAAGAAAAACGCGGACGGGACGTGGAGGCGGCTCGCGGTCGCCACGAATCCTACGGCCCAACACAAGACGGTTCACTATGCTCGCAAAGATGCGAATGAGTTTCGGCACGACCCACAAACCTCTCCTCTAAGGCAAACTATAGCCTACCTTAGAGGGATACGGTTATGGAAAATCTGGGTCGCTGCAAAGATCCTCAGCGAGCTAGTGTCGAAGTCATCACCGCAATACAGGTCAAGATTAGAGTTCCCAGCACTCACCCGCACACGCTTCGCATAACCAAACGCCACACCCCGTCTCAGTCGTGATGCACGTGCCGCCATAGCATTGGCAGTCAGGGCATACAAAGTACTCGCACCATACGTTAGTGGACCTTGTTGCATGGATCATCCCGAAAGATGCCTTATCATCGTGTTTTTCAACACCGGGGATAACTTAGATGCCACATAAGTTCAACGCAGCCCGACGGCACAAGTTTGATAAGGCGCAGTATCGGGTGATCAACTGGGCGGAATATAACGAGAGCCTGCGCCAGCGGGGTGATCTGACGATTTGGGTCAGTGAGGAGGCTCAAAGTGTGTGGAGCGCGCCGCACCGCACGTCACGGGGTGGCCAGCGGAGATACTCGGATTTGGCGATCGAGACATGCCTGACGCTGCGCACGACGTATCGGCTTGGGTTGCGGCAAACGCAGGGACTTATGGGATCCATCGGCACGCTCATGGGGCTGGATATACGGGTGCCGGACTTCTCCACACTGTCCGGTCGTGCAAACGGCTTGAGCATCGCTCAGGCGATGAGGCAAGCCGGGTCTGTGCCTGTCCATCTGGTGGTGGACAGTACCGGCCTCAAGATCTTCGGCGAGGGGGAATGGCTCGCGCAGAAGCATAAAACCAGGGGAATACACCGCCGCTGGTGCAAACTCCACCTCGGACTCGACTTGGCCAGCGGTGCAATTGTTTGCGCCAATCTGACTGACGATGACGCTGGAGACAGCACCGCCTTACCCAGGCTCCTGGATCAACTGGATGCCCCGGTCACGGGCTTTCTGGCTGACGGCGCCTATGATGGAGCGTCCACACGGGATCTGCTGAGGCATCGGTATGGGGAGATCCTGGATGTGGTTATACCGCCGCCGAAGAACGCAGTGATCCGCCCGCAATCGGCGCGGGATCCGACGGTTCGGGATCGCCATATTGCCCAGATCCGCAGCAACGGCCGCATGGCCTGGCAATTATCCACAGGGTACAACCAGCGCAGCCGGATAGAAACGCAGATCGGCCGTTGGAAGGGTGTCATCGGCCCCAAGCTCAAATCCCGCAGCTTCTCCAGGCAGATCACGGAGATCAAGGTCGGCCAGAAAGTTCTGAACACAATGACCGCACTCGGACGGCCTGTGTTCGAACGTATCGCCTGACGCTACCGCTTGGGAAAGGGCGAATTCCATCTCCGCCCCGATCCATGCAACAACGCTCTTTTACGTTATCGAAATCAATCCGGCGGCGGACAACGACCACGTATTGACGCAGGTTCACGAATCCGGTTCATTTTCGTAATGAGGGTAGCGACCGACAGCTTTTTCTACAAGCGGCGCCAGATTGCAGCATCCCTTGAGTATTATTCTGATCACGGAATTGGTGTGGAATACTGACGCTCACCGCGAAGAACAAGGACGACCTGACGGCGTGCGCCGAGAACATTCTCCTGGTGCGCGAAGCGCAGTTTCCAGCAACCATCGCCGATCTCTTCTCTACGACACCGAGAGGATGCGGGACAACCTCCGCGCGGCACATGAGCACAATGACGAGGTGCTGGAGTACACTCGCCTCATTGGTGACGTAGGACCACCATCGGGTCAGTTCGCGCCGCCTGCAACGCCGGCCGGAGGCTGGCCGCGAGCGCGGCGATGAGAAGTACTGTGATAGAGAATGCGATCGTCGACGGGTCCATTGGCGTCAGACCGAACAACAGACTGGAAACTAGGTGTGTGGTAGCCAACGCGGCCAAGAGCCCTAACAGAATACCGGTAGCGAGGACCAGGAACATTTCCTGAGCAAGTAGCGCCAAGACATTGGCGGCGGGGGCACCCAATGCCATCCGGATGCCAAGTTCGCTTCTTCGCTGAGCAACACCGTAAGCGACCTGACCATAAATTCCGATCGACACCATGAACAGCGCCAGTAGGCCAAACAGACTGGCTAGCCGCGCCATGAAACGTTCGCGTACCAGAGTTGACTCCAGCAACTGTCCCAGCGATTGGAGGTCTGTAACGTAATAGCCAGGATCGATTTCATCAACCAGATCTTGAAGGGCGGGTGCTAGTGTGGCGAGACTCTCCTTGGTACGCACAGCAAAGAGATTCGCATAGACCGCGCGTGTATAATTTAGGCGATACAGGACCCATGGTGGCCGCTCGACCAGTAGCCCATATCTCGCGTCTTCTGCTACACCTATCACTTCTATTTCCGTCGATCCCACTCGGACTTTCCTGCCTATTGGGTTCCGATCCCCAAAAAGGTCTTCCGCCATATTTCGACTGATTACGCCGACCGCAGACTCGGAGTCAGGCGTCTGAACTGGGTCACCCTTGTATTTGCTGAATGGATCCGGTTCACGTGCCAAGTCCGCTTCGCGAAAGTCTCGTCCGCGGTGCAGTGATACCGCCAGCGTTTCGAAGAATCGCGGCCCCACACGCCAGACTGAGGCCATCAAACTCTCGTGAGGCGCCGGGACATAGCCTTCCACCTGAATCGGTGTCATGCGGATGCTGTTCCCGAGAGGTCCGCGGAAGAAATAGGTCCGCGGAAGAAATAGTTAGTTGCTGCATCGATTCCGGGCAAGTTGGCCAGGCCAGAGACGAAACGCTCGCCGGGATCTGCATTGAGTTCGTCGCCTCTAGGCCGCACTGCGAACTGTACCGTATCTTCCGTGCCAAAACCTCTCTCTAGATCTCGCAAATTATGAAACGTGCGGAGAAATAATCCAGCACCGAGGATCAACAAAAGAGAGAATGCAACCTGCCCGACCAAAATCAGCCGGTTCCACCTCATCAGGCTCGAGCCGTTGGTGCCGGTACGGCCTTTGAGCACTGAATCCAGGTTCAGCCTTGTGGCTCGCATCGCTGGAACAAGACCAAAGACAAGAACGCTCAGAAACGAGACCGCAGATGTAAAACCAAGGACCCTAAGATCAGCGCCAACTTTCGGCATAAAGCCGGATTCAGGCGGTAAGTACCCCACCAGCAGTTGCGCCCCCCCCCCCGACGACAACGCCAAGAAGTCCACCCAAGACGGCGAGGATGAGACTTTCCGTCATCAGTTGACCGACCACCCTGGAAGGAACAGCGCCCATCGCTAGACGGATACCCAGTTCCTTCCGCCGAGCCGCACCAAGCGCAAGCAACAGAGCGGCAACGTTCGTACACGCAATGGTCAGGACGATGCCGGTTGCAACCGCCAAGATCAACAGGGGTCTCCTATACTCTGACCGTAGCACGGAAAAACCAGAGTGGCCCGAATCTACATGAACTGCGCCGGTGCGGTAGTGGTCGGGAAGCAGCGAGGCAATCTGGGAATAAACTACATCCAGTTCTGCTTGAGCCTGCGGTAGACTGCTGTTCGACTGCAAGCGGCCCATCATCTGGACGGGCAACAACCCAAAACTCTCGGTGCCCGGTCCACCGAACCCAGGCCGGTGATGAAGCGGCAGCCATACGTCCGTGTTGAAGTCGACATTAACGCCATGGAAGTTTGGCGGCGCAACACCGATAATCGTAAAGGACTTGTAGCCCAGCGCAGGGATCGTTAACGAAACGGCCTGCCCGATTGCTTGGGTCGTCCCAGCGAACCGCCGCTGCCACAATCCGTGGCTGATTACGGCGACTGGTTCGCCACTGGCGCGGTCCTCTTGTTCCAAAAACACTCTTCCGGCAACCGCATCCACACCGAGCGTCTCGAAGTAGGCTCCGGAGACCCATTCCGTCCGAATCCGGCCGGCAGCACTTTCCCCTTCGACTGTCAATAGAGTGTGGGTAGGGGGCGCTACGGTTGCAAAGATTCCCGTCAAGGCGCGGCCCTCTGTTCTTACTTGGTCGAACAGCAGGAAAGGCACGTAGTCAATGTCGGGAAGATTGGGCACCCGCATTCGAAACAGGACCAAATCATGAGGGTTCCTCACAGGTAACGCTCTAAACAATAGCGGATCTGCAACACTAAAGATCGCGGTGTTAGCGCCAATCCCAAGTGCGAGCATGACGACCGCTACAAACGTGACCCCTCCGTTCTTGCGAAGTATCCGCAGGGAGTAGGCTAGCTCTCCGGCCAATAGTTCGAGGGGCATCAGCCGGCGAAAGTAGCGTCTCATATTTGGTCCGAAACCTGAGATGATGTGGACAACGGACCCGCCCTTGGAAACCACCGTGCCGTTGGCTCGAATTGCATATCACCACCCATGTCCAGCATCAATCATTTTTCCCGGGCGTATTGCGACAATACGCCCGGGAGGCTTAATTGTCATTGATCAACCAATTTGTGTATCACGGTCGTTTCCCCCGCCCCACGATTTCTTTGGACAGTGATTTGAGAAACTACAACGCAGGAGGATCACGATATGTCCGGAGAAACGAAGGAGGAATCCGGAATCGCGAAGGGAGCCCGTAGGGCGACCGGAGCGGGGCCGGATTTTCGAAGCCGCGGGAAGGGCCGGTGGTCGGCTCGGCGTAAGGTCACGGTAGTGCTGGAGTTGTTGCGTGGAGAAGATCTTGAAGCGATGAGCCGGCAGTATGGCGTGACGGCGGCGGCGCTGACCCGTTGGCGGGAGGCGTTCCTGCAGGGAGGCGAGGACGGCCTGAAGAGCCGGATCGTGGATGTGGTTGACGAAGAGAGGAAGACGCTGAAGTCAGCGGTGACCAGTCTGGTGATGGACAACGAACTGTTGCGGGAACGGATCCGGCATCTGGAGGACGAGAAGCCTTTTCTACGGTGGAGGTCGAAGCGATGAGCCGGACCCTGTCGCCCTCCACACACCAACTGTATGGTCTGGCCCGTGTCGCAGCGGCCTGGGGGTTGCCCCGGTCGACGTACTATGCTCGACGGGATCGACGGAACCATCCGGCCGAGCCGCGTAAACGGGGGCCCAAGACCCCGTTTACCGACGCGGAGTTGACCGGACGGATTCGGCAAGAAATTGCGGCCTCGCCGTTTACTGGGGAAGGACACCGGAAATTCTGGGCGCGGCTCCGGGTCGCCGGCGTCCGCACCTCCAAGGCTCGGGTCTTGCGCCTGATGCGGGAAGCTCAACTTCTGGCGCCCCAACGCCAGGCCGCACCCGTTGCGCGCAAGGCGCATACCGGAACCATCACCACCGATCGCCCGAACCAGATGTGGGGCATCGATGCCACCGCCACGGTGACCCTCGACGATGGTGCGGTCACTGTATTCGCCGCCATCGATCACTGCACGGCCGATTGTGTCGGCATTCACGCCGCCAAACGGGCGACGCGTTTTGAAGCCCTCGATCCCATCCGGCAAGGCCTCAAAGAGTACTTCGCCGGCTTTCACGCTGACGCGGCCGCCGGGCTTCGACTCCGTCATGATCATGGGTCCCAATTCATGAGCGACGATTTTCAAAACGAGATCCGATTCCTTGGCATCGTCTCCTCACCGGCGTTTGTCCGGGAACCGGAAGGCAATGGCTGTATCGAACGCTTCTTCAAGACCCTGAAAGAGCAGTTGCTCTGGGTGCGTCACTTTCGCTCTATTCCGGAACTGGTTCGAGCTCTTCAGGACTTTCGCGCTCTCTATAATCAGCACTGGTTGATCGAGCGCCTCGGCTTTCAATCTCCGGCTCAGGCTCGACAACGTCTTGCAATTGAGTCAGCGACTTGATTATGGTGGGTTCACTCTGTCCAGGAAATCAGGGGCGGTACAGTCTTTCGCTACCGGAAGAACGGTACGGCGAACGATACCAGCGTGTTCAGTTCGGTCAGGCGTTGCTCGACCGACTCAGCGCGCTGCAGGTCGTTCGGTCGGCGGGATTCGCCGATTCCATCCCGCTGGCCGACGACCGTCAGGGTACTTCGTTGCATATCGAAGGCACGCCGCTACCGTGTCCGGGCGAAGAGGCGATCGTCAACTTCACGCTCGTCAGCTCGGGTTACTTTCGGGCGATGGGGATGCAATTGGTCGCGGGAAGAAGCTTCGATGCGCGCGACGTCGCCGAAGGCAACCCGACAGCGATCATCGACCGGTCGCTCGCCGCCCGGCTCTTCGGGGGCGAAGACCCTATCGGCCGACGGATCAACTTGGGATTCAACAGCGAATACCGTGAGGTCGTCGGCGTCGTATCCGACGTCAAGCATGAAACGCTGGCCTGGGGTGTCACGACGAACGCGTACGTTCCGATCGTCCAGGTGTCGTGGCCATTGCCGCTTGTGTATGCGATCCGGGTCGACGGGGGCGTGGACACCGTAAACACCGTACGGGAGGTCGTCCGTTCGATGGATTCTGAACTCCCCGTCTACGACGTCCGGTACCTGGACGATGTCCTGTCGGACTCGATCGCCACACCGCGTTTTTCCGCAATGTTGCTAGGTAGCTTTGCCGTCGGTGCGCTGCTTCTTTCGGCGGTCGGCATCTACGGCGTAATCTCGTTTTCGGTGAGGCGGCGGATCAGGGAGATCGGCATCCGAGTTGCGATGGGAGCTGAGCCGGGAGACATCTTCAAGCTCGTGATTGCTCGCGGCATGGGGCTCGCGGGAATCGGAGTCGGGATCGGGCTGGCCGGTGCGTTGGCATTGACCCGTCTTCTTTCGCGCCAGCTGTTCGGGGTTGGTTCCACCGACGCGGTGACTTTAGCGGGGATCACGGGGCTCCTGCTCGGTACGGCCTTCCTCGCGTGCTACGTGCCGGCGCGCCGCGCGACCGAGATCGATCCGCTGACAGCCTTGCACTTCGAGTGACTCGGCGTTCCCCCTGGCGGCGGGAACTGACCAAAGAGAAAAGGGCCGGCGAGGCACGCCGGCCCTTTCGCGTTCCCTTTCCTTTTCTCTAGAACGCTATTGCGGTCTCCAGTCGCCGTGCGCCTTGACTGCCTTTCCTTTGGTCCCCGGATAAGCGGTGAAGTGCTTCCACCGCCAGTCGGCCTGAGACTCGTCGAAGAAGAACTCCTCACCGAACGCCGGCTTCAGGTCGTCGATCCATGACGCCGTCTCGTCGAACTTGGCGAAGAACACTCGGTTCGTCCAGTGCGGATCCCTGCCCTGGATGAACTTGAGGACAAACACTTTCTGTCCTTCGATCTCGGCAACGCCGTCGACCAAGACCTTTCCGGGGGTGCATGACATGGACGGCCCCCGAACCGTCCGTCCCAGACCCGACACCTGTCGCACCGCGCGCGTGAAGATCTCGAAAGCACGGTGTAGCGGCACATCGAAGTACTGCTTCGGCCCCGTATCCCGCTCGACAAACATGTAATAGGGGATGATTCCCAAATCGACCTGCTTCTGCCACATCGCGGCCCAGAGGTCGGCGTTGTCGTTGACGTTCCGGATAACAGGCGCTTGGGCCCGGATGGTCGCGCCGGTACTCTGGACCCGCTGAACCGCGGCTTGTGACACCGGTGTCCCCAACTCCCGCGGGAGGCTGTAATGGGCCATGAACGCCAAATGCTTGCCTGCAGCGATGACTTCTTCGCACAACCGGAGAAGATCGTCGGCGTCGGCATCGCTGGTGAATCGGTAAGGCCACCAGGCCAGCGCCTTGGTCCCGATGCGAATGCTCCTGAGCGTTTCGATCTTCAGCAGGGGTTTGATGTAGCGACGGAGTACGCCGGTCCGCATGATCATAGGATCGCCGCCGGTGAAGATCACGTCGCGCACCTCAGGGTGCTTGTGGAGGTAGCGCACAAGACTACCGCTCTCGTTGGTGGCGAACTTCAGTTCGTCCATGCCGACGAACTGCGCCCACCGGAAGCAGTAGGTGCAGTAGGCGTGGCAGGTCTGACCCTGGCTGGGGAAGAAGAGCACCGTCTCTCGGTACTTGTGCTGCACTCCGGCCTGGGGATGGCCGTCGACCAAGGGAACATTCAAATCCATCTGTCCCGCGGGGTGCGGATTCATACCCAGACGAATGTCCTTCACGGCCTGATCGATCTCGTTTGCCGGAGCCTCGCGTTCGATCAGCCCATGGATGTGCTCAAACTCGGGTTCGGTCAGCATGCCTTCCTGAGGAAAGGTCAGCTGGAACATCGGGTCGATCGGGATGTTGTTCCAGTCGATCAACTCTTCGACGACGTAATTGTTGACCCGGAATGGAAGCACTCTCGATACCGCGGAAATAGCTGCGCGTTGCTCTGAGGTCAGGGACTTGAACTGTGGAATCTGATCGATGTTCCTGTTGGTGTAGGCGCGGTACTTAGTGGGCTTCACATTCCGATCTTTCATAGGCATCTTTTCAGAGTGGGCCGGTCAGCGGCCGCTATGATAAACGAGATCCGTTCGGGTCGTGTGGCGATTCGGGTTTTCCTGCCGTATGTCCCACAGTGCCCCCGGAGGTGGCCGGACCTGAGCGAGCTTACGGATCCCGTGTAAGTCGGGCTGGTGATCGCTCCGTGTGGAATCGGTTCTTGACCGTGCGGAACCAGCCGGAAACGTTCAATCTTTATGACTTAACGGTTTAGTTTAACATGCCGAGGTCGTTTGGTCCAAGCGATCGCCCTTGAATGTGGACGCGTCTTCTGGTCGGGGAAGAGTTCTGGCGAGGCGTGTTGAGTCAGGACTACCTCGTCGAGGAAGGTGTCATCACCCCGGAAGATAGCCGACTGGTGTCTTGCGCGGAGACGGCGTTGGAAATAAGGGAGAGGCTGCGGGGCTGACTACCCTTCAACCAGCCCCCTGGAATCACGTGCTAGAAATCGTGCGATCCGTCTCTGCGTCGCAGCACGGGGCGGTCGTCTTCGGCCGACTCCTTGCCCGAAACGTTCGGTCGCCGAGTTCTCCGGCGAAGGCTCGGTCGATCGTCGTCACGTGCGGGGATGCGGTTTTCCGCCACGGTGAGCCGGTCCTTGATCCGGTCGAATTCCGACGTCGTCAGTGCATACTCGTCACGTTCCGGAAGCACCGTCACGATCGTTTCTTTCGTCTTTTCGATCCGACTCGCCGTCGCCGGATGGCTTGAGAACAGTCCCGAGACCTTGCCAGGTGAGGACTTCTGCTGCGCCTGCAGTTTCTCGAACATCGTGATCATCGCTGCCGGATCGTAGCCGGCCCGGTACATATACTGTGTGCCGAGGTAGTCGGCTTCCTCTTCGGCCCCGCGTGAGAACTTCAGGAAGGTCATCGGTATCGCGAATTCTGCGACCTGACGCGCTGCCAGCCCCGGGACCCCTCCGAGGAAGATCAGGGGGATGGACGCCAAGCTGATGATTTGCGATTTCGCCTGGCTCTCCGTTCCATGGCGTGCCGTCACATGTGCGATCTCGTGGGCGAGAACTCCGGCCAACTCCGCTTCCTCGTCCGCCGCAAGAATCAGCCCTGTGGTGATGTAGAGGTAGCCACCCGGAAGCGCGAAGGCATTGATCTCTGTGGAATCGATGACCTTGATCGTAAAGGGAACCTCGGCATCTGAGTTGCGCACCAGGTTCTGCCCGATCCGATTGACGTATTCGGTGATCACCGAATCGGTGACGAGCCTGGATTCGCGCTCGATGTCGGCCGCCAGCCCCCGGCCCAACTGCATCTCCTCTTCGATCGACGTGAAGTTGATGCTGCCCTTGTTGATGTTGCGGTTACCGATGTTCTCGAGATCGGAGTTTTTCTTGTCGTCCGCCCCCGCCGGCACCGCGAGGGCGGCAATCACCACGAGTGCCGAAATGCTTCGTGCCAGCCCGGAAATCATCCTGATTTTTCTGCCTCTTGTTGTAGCCATGTATCGTTTTGACGGACAGGTTTGGGTTTTGATGTCCGGTGGTTCCGTTTTTACAGGTGTTAACTGGTGGCACGGGTGGGAGGCGGGTGGCGGTTCCGCCGGCGTGCTCGGTGCGGGTGTCCTCGTGTTTCAACATGGCCTCCGCCGATATGAATCGGGGAACCTGATGCTGATGCGGGAGTGAGGTCGCTCGGTGTGAGTGTGTTCTAATTGGGGTGTTCCGAGAGCACCCCAAATGTCCGTCAACGTCTCTACTGAGATCATCATCGAGCGGGATCGACCCTCGATCGCGCAGTTCGTTACCGATCCTGCGAATGACCGATCGTGGATTGGAGGCGTCCTAGAGGCGAAGCGACTCGACGACGGGCCCATCGTCGTCGGAAGCCGTATCGCCCGCGTGGTCCGGTTTCTCGGCCGGCGGATCCAGTACACGCTCAAGATCGTGGAACAGGAACACGAGCGCCGAGTCGTGATGACGACAGACTCCCCCTTCCCGATGATGGTCACCTATGAGTTTGAGGACGCCGGTTCCCAGACGCTTGTACGCGTTCGTGTGAGCGGGCAACCCCGCGGGTTTTTCAGGCTCGGCGGGGCCTTCCTGAACCGTATGGTGCTCGGGAATGTCACGAAGGATCTGGTACGGCTGAGGGATCGGATGGAGAGTCCGTCCTGATCGGTAAAACCGACGGCGGGCCCAAATGTCGGACCCGCCGGATTCCGTTCAGAGGATTTTCGATTGCCGCTATTGACCCAGTGAATCGACCGCGTCGGGGCTGTACTGGACCCGCACGCTGTTCAGTCCGTTGTGGACTGTGAATTGATAAACGAGGTTGAACTTCGTCTTGAACTCGACGAGGCCGTCGATAAAGGTTCCTGCCGGATAAGTGCCCTCTTCCAGATTGTGAAGACTCGTCGTTACACCGCGTACCCGCCCAATTTCCTGAATCTCGATGATGAATGCCGGGTTGATACTGGTTTCCTCCACCGTCGTTCCCTGGACGTAGAAGATCGTCGACTGGTTGGCCAGCGCGCGCAACGAATACAACAACGGAGGCTGAAACAGGATCCCGACCGTGCGGCTGTTGACGTGGAACAACGTCAGAGGCGTGCCGGGCAGCGGGCGTCCGAATTCGGCGAGGCTCGTCCGGTCCTCTTCAGACATTCCACCCGATGGGGGGGCGGGGTCCTGTACAGCTTCAGGGGCCGGAGGAGCCGGAGCGGTCTGTTGGGCACCGGCAACGTTGACGAACAGGAGTCCCAGGATGAGGACTAAGCACAGTTTACGCATATGAAGTTCGTTCTCCTTACAAACGGGGACACCAAGACTATTCGGAATTGGCGTGCCGTCGAGGGTTTTGCGAAGTAAGCGTTCGGCGCTAATCGACGGCTGCTTGTGTTAATCGCTAAATATATCTTTTGTTGTTCGGGTTAGGCAACTTTCTTGTGCCGCCGTGCACGACAGGTTGAACGTGGGTGTTTGAACATGCCCCGACCAAAACGTAACCCCGTAGATTTGCACACCGATTCCCATTGGGGGCGAATTGACACATGACTGACGATTTCAACGCGGCATTCCGGGCCACCTGTGTCGATCCGGTGATCGCGCTCCTGAACAAGTTAGGATTCAGCGTTTTTTCGAAGGCACGCACTGCTAGATGATGCGAAAGATCCGAACTCACTGGGTAGTGGTTCTTGTGCTTCTGCTACCCCTCTCTGCGCTTCTTGGCGCCCGCTATGCGACTAGCTTCGAGTCGATACACGGTTCACCGGCGGGGTTGCTGCCCTGTCCGGCAAGTCCCAACTGCGTTTTCGAGTCTCCGCTCCGTTGGACGACGCTATGCATCACATAGATCCGCTACGGTTCGAGGGAGATCCGGGCGAGGCCTGGTCCGAGTTCCAGGCCATTGTGGAGTCCAGCCTGCGCACTACTGTCGTGGAGTTCTCCGAGACCTACCTCAGGGCGGAGGCCAGAACGCTTGTGTTCGGCTTCGTCGACGATATCGAGTGCCTCCTCGAGCCCGATAATGGCCTCATCCCAGCTTCGATCGGCGTCCCGACTGGGCCACGGTGACCTCGGTGTGAACCGCGCCAGAATCGGCGTTATCCGACAGAAGGTGGAGATCCGGCTCCCGCTGAACGGGGCATGGCAGCCCGAGTGGAAAGCACTGATATAAAATAGTTATCCGGTTTTGTTGTCCAATCGTCGTCGGCTCCAGTACCATGGGGGGTTAGAAGGAACGATGAATCCCCTGCGGGCACCCACTATTTGGTTTTCTCGACGGGAATAAAGCCGTAGCGAGGAGAAAAGAGCCCACGGTCCTTTCGGGGTCCGTATTCTTAATTAGAGCAATAATGAGTAGCCATAAGCCATCTGTCCGAGCCGCCGCCGATGACGCCCTGCTCGCCGACAGCTCTCCGCCTTCCGGATCTATTGGTACCGCTGTAACGTCTGCGGCGAGGACTTCGAAGACGTCATCCATCGCATCGCAAGCGTCTCCACCTCCTGCTCGAGCACAAGCAGGCGCACCGGAGCACGCCAAGAACTTGTAGCCGACGCTTTCGGCGAGCGCGGGACCGTGTGTTTCGGCGCTAACAACCCGTGGTGAAACCACACGCAAAGGTAGTGCTGCGCCTTCCGCACTGTTCTCCTTGACTGTCTAGGAAAGCCTGCCTATACTGTCCTAGTCATTCCAGGAGACATTCGTGGCCCAAACAGATGGACCTCCTTCAAGGAAACCCTCGACCTGCTCGTCCTCAAAGCGGTTCGCTCGGACCCACACACGGCTATGGCGTGCTGTTGCGAATCGGGCGGGTATCGGGCGAACGTCTGCAGATCCCGCAGGGTTCGCTATACCCGGCGCTGTACCGCCTCGAACACCGTGCTGGATCGCCTCGGAGTGGGGTGTGAAGCGAAAATAGGCGGAGGGCCAAGTACTACAGCCTGACCGTGTCAGGGCGCCGCCAGCTACGGACTGAGCGAGAGCGGTGAACTACATGTCGACGGCGATGCCAGCGTTCTGGCCGCCAAACCCAGCGAAGTCTAGAAGCCACAGGCTGCCAGGACAGGGTGTAAATGCTGTCACGACTCCAATCTTTCCTCAGTGCCCTGATCAGCCGTTCCCGCCTTGAAGCGAGATGAGGCACGAATCCGGGATCACATGGAACGCTATGCCCGGGATCTGGTGAGTTCCGGGTGTGTCCATCGAGGAAGCCGAACGTCGAGCGCGGATCGAGTTCGGTTCAGTCCCGACGATAGAGGACGAGTGTCGGGAAGCACTCGGTCTGCGTCTGGTCGACCAGCTACGCCGAAACGTCCGCTATGCCTTCCGGATGTGGACCCGAAACCCGTTTATCGACCGCGGCGATTGTCCTGACACTGGCTCTCTGTATCGGTGCCAACACTGCCGCTGTTCAGCGTAGTCCGACGCCGTCGTCCTGCGCCCTCTGCCGTATCCGGAAACCCGATCGACTTGCGCAGATTGTGATCGACATCAAGAACGGTAGTTCGGCGGTCTCCTGGTCTCACAGACTGGCGAATCTGGGAGGCGGTGCGGGATCATGCGAGCAACCTGGATGCTTGCCGTCTTCTACAACGGTTCGAGCGGAGTCAATTTTGTCTCCGGAGACCAGGCCGAGTTTCCTGGAGGGGCAGAGGATATCGGCGGTTCTTCCGGGTGCTGGGAGTGCCTCCCGTGCTGGGCAGGGGTTTCACTGAGACCGAGGACGTCGTGGTGGGCCGCGTGTGGTCGTGCTCAGCTATTCGCTGTGGAACCGAGTCTTCACCGTGACGCCGCGATTGTCGGCGGCAGGATCACGTTGCGCGGCGAGCCGTACACGGTCGTCGTGGTGATGCCGGAAGGGTTTCGCACGACCGCCGAGGCCGACGTCTGGACCCCCGCTTC
>CAXWPM010000007.1:0-2203888 GCA_963667345.2 Terriglobia bacterium | reverse complement strand
TTGAGCAGATAGGGGTAGACCCGGTGCTCGGGATGCGGCTCGCTGGTGCGGGGTGCCCGGTAGATCGCCTGAAGACCCATCAAACGCATCAGACGCCCCGCCCGGCGACGGCCGATGCGCACGCCCTCGCGGCGCAGATGACGGACGATCTGACGGGCACCGTAGAACGGATGCTTCAGAAACAACTCATCGATGCGCCGCATCCGCGCCAAGGTCTCCGCGCTCTCGCCCTGGGGCGTGTAATAGAGCCAGGAGCGCCCGATCGACAGCAAACGGCATTGACGACTCAAGCTCAGTTCCGGGTCAGGGCGCCTCACCATCGCCCGGCGCGCGGCCCGGCTCATCGACCGGACCCTCTGGACAAAAAATCCCGCTCCACCGTCAATTCGCCGATCTTGGCGTGAAGCTCACGAACCTCGCTTTCATGATCCCGCCGCCGGCGTTCCACACCGTTCGAGAACATCTCGCCAAGCCCTTCCATCGCCTGGCGCTTCCATGTGCTCACCTGGTTCGGATGAACCTGGTGCTTCGAGGCAATCTCCTGCAGCGTCCGATCGCCCCGAAGCGCTTCCAGCGCGACCTTCGCTTTCAACTCCCCAGAAAACCTGCGTCTCTTCGTCATCGCGTATCCCTCCTCAGTCGGTGGAATACACCTTAAACAACTGCCCGATTTTCCGGGGCCACCTCAGTCAGGCCAGGTGCCGGTGAAACACCAGCAGTAGCCAGTGTCCGGAGTAGTCCCCTAGCTGGTGCCAGCGGCCTGTGGTCTCGGGTAAACAGAACCCGCCTGCAGGGTGTCCACGTTTGGTTTCCATGTGTCAGCGGCAGCTTCCTGGCCCCCCCCCTTCTTGCTCGGGGTGGTCTTCGGCACAATCCTTTGAGGTTCGAAGAGCAAGGGTAGCAAATAGAAGCGAGTAATAGCCAAGCGCAGCAGCCATTGCCAAGGATGGGGAGGATACCGGCTACGCGCCTCCTCTCGACTCTACTACAAACCTTGCGATGACCCCTTCATCCGGTCCCAGTTTCTCTCCAGCCACTGGCAGAATCCCAGCGCTCGCGCTTCCGAGCGGATTCTTCCGTTCAGTCCGGACTCGATAATGGCCTGGGCCAGACCGATCTCCGCGGGCACTCCAAACCGTTCGTATATGGCGCCCCACTCGTCGAGAAAGTCTCCGTAACGCCTAGGAGCCTGTCGGGAATAGATTGGGGATGGGTGGCGACAGAAGTCGGGGAAGAACCGGATGGGACCTAAGCTGGACGGGTGGATTTGTAGAAGAAGGCATGACGAAATGCTTCCGATCCGATGACCTGAATCAGAGCTTGTTGATGCCGCCGTCGTTACACGACTGGCTTCCGGAAAATCATTTGGCGCGATTTGTGGCCGACCTGGTGGAGACGCTGGATCTGTCGGCGTTTTACCGTTCCTATGAGGCGAAGGATGGACGAGGTCAGGCGGCCTACTCCCCGGTGCTGATGGTGCGGTTGTTGGCGTACGGATATTGTACCGGGGTGGTGAGTTCGCGGCAGATCGAGAAACGGACGCATGAGGACGTGGCGTTCCGGTATTTGAGTGCGGACACGCATCCGGATCACAGCACGTTCAACGAGTTTCGGAAACGGCATTTGGAGGCGTTGGCGGGACTGTTTCTGCAAGCGCTGGGATTGTGCCGGAAGGCGGGGCTGGTGAAACTGGGGCATGTGGCGGTCGACGGGACGAAACTCCAGGCGAACGCCAGCAAGCACAAGGCGATGAGTTATGGGCGGATGAGGGGGGCCGAAGAGACGCTGAAGGCGGAAGTGGAGGAGTTGCTGAAGCGGGCCGAGGCGGTCGACGCGGTCGAGGATGAGAAGCAACGGCAAGGACTGACCGACCAGTTGCCGAAGGAATTGGCGCGGCGGGAAAGCCGGTTGAAGAAGATTCGACAGGCCCGGGCGGAATTGGAAGCGGAAGCCCGGCAGAAGGCGGCGCAGGCGAAGGCGGACGCGGAAGCGCGGATGGCCCAGCGGCGGAAGCAAGAGGAGCGAACGGGGAAGAAGACGGGTGGAGGCCAACCGCGGGTTCCCGATCCGAAGCAGGCGGCGCCGGATGCGAAGGCGCAGCGCAACTTCACCGATCCGGACAGCCGGATCATGCCCGACGGCGCGCACAAAGGCAGTTTCGTGCAGGCCTACAATGCCCAGATCGCTGTGGACGATGACACGCAAGTCATCGTCGCGGCCGAGATCACCCAGGACGCCAATGACAAAGAGCAACTGGCGCCCATGGTCGCGCAAGTGCGGCGGAACACGGGGACCCGGCCCGTCGCGGTCAGCGCGGATGCCGGGTATTGGAGCCCCAGGCAGGTGACCGACCCGCGAGCCGCAGGGATCGATTTACACGTGGCCACGGGGCGAGTCCGGACCGGCGCATCCCCGAAGTCTTCCGGCGGCCCGCCCGGAGCGGCTGAAGGCGCCGGCGTACGGGAGCAAATGAAACAGAAACTGGACAGCGATGTGGGGCGGGCCGTCTACAAGATGCGCAAGGCGATTGTGGAACCGGTATTCGGACAGACCCGGGAATGCCGGGGATTCCGGCGTTTCAGTTTCCGCGGTCTCGAGAACGTGCGGGCGGAATGGCAACTGGTCTGTTTGACCCACAACATCCTGAAGTTGTTTCGTTACGGAGGAGGATTCAAGCCACTGGCGGCTTGAATCGAAGCAGGGAGATCCTGGCAAACACAGAATCCGCGGATGAAAAATACGTATCGCGCTCAATGGGGGCTGCCGCAATCTCATCTCATGGATCTGTCTGAGCAAACGCTTCCCAAGGTGGCCTTCATCCTGAAATCGCGATGGGTCTTTCAGCTTCAGACTTCTCCAGATTTCTTATTGCCGACAGGCTCCTAGTGTAGTCCGTCACAATTAACGTAACGGCTCTGGCTGTCCCATTTCTGATCATATATGAGGAAAATAATGACCATTAGATCGGAAATCCCTGTGCGGAACGAACTCGGACGGCTTGGCCGAAGCCGCAGTGTGTCGGTCTGGCTCGGGGAACGATCCGAATAAGGTACAGTCTGTTAGACGGGGACCACTAGCGTTCGGCAGCAGAAAATTCTCGCGCGTTTCGTTGTGCATGACCGGCCCGACATACGTTTCCAGAACAATCGCCACGCGATCGCGGCGCTGGCGCCGGTTCGACGGCAGGCTCAGGCCTTCCAGAACGGAAACCAGGGTGGCATCCTCCCAGCGCCCATCGCGGACCCAGTTCCCACGTCTTGGAAAGGATGCCAGGAGTCTTCCATCGTTGACGCTCCCGAACGCGACGGCGCCGTCGGGGATGGTGAAGATATGTTGCCAGAACGGATAGGAAGGCCGGAATGTTTCGACCGCCGAGAAATCGCTATCCAGGCGCGACGCGGCATAACGGAATGCCGGGTGATCGAAACGGGGAGGGAGCAATGAAGGCCGGTTGCTGGGAACCGTGGCCGCCTCGACCTCGGACGTTGCCTTGGAACCGGGATCGGAAATGCGGCCCGCCACAACCAGAATGACGAGCGTGGCGGCAGAAGCGATGAGCGCGTGCCTCATATGTGTCCGAACGTCCGCGAAAGCTCCTGAGCCGGGATTATAGACAGGGAGAGAACCCCCATCCGGCGAATCTTGGACCCGGAAACACATACCCGAGATCAGTCCAAAATGACGAATCCGGGAACAACAGGTTATGATTGAAGTCATGAGCACGGTTCGCATCACCGAATCCGAACTCGCCCGCGACGTGCATGGCGTGCTGGAAAAGGTGCGGCAAGGTGCTGAGGTTGTCGTCGAGAAAGATCATCGACCCGTGGCGGTGATCAAAGCATCAAAGTCGGCAGGACGGTTGAGTTCGGAAGTTCTGGCAGACCTCACCGCACGAAACTCGACAGCAGTCATCGATGACGCGTTCGCGCAGGATGTTGAAGAGGGCATCCGAGCGTACCGTGAGCCATGGAATCCACCATCCTGGGAGTAGTCCTCGACTCCAGTGTCCTGATCGCGGCTGAACGCCGGAAACACACACCCGTTCAAGTCATCAAGAACGTGGCCACCGCAGTCGGGACGGTTCCGATCATCCTGTCGGCACTAACAGTCGCCGAGATCGGCCACGGGATCTATCGCGCGAATACATCGGAGATTCGGGGAAGTCGGCGTGCTTTTCTGGACGAACTACTGGGCACCATTCCCATCCAGCCGATCACGGCAGCCACAGCGGAAATCATCGCCCGGATTGGTGGAGAACAAGCGGCAAAAGGAATCAATCTCCCGCTTGCCGATCTCATCATCGGGGCCTGCGCTCTGGAACTGGGCTACGCCATCGCGACGGACAATCAACGCGACTTCAACCGCATCCCAGGCCTGAACGTGATCTCTCTTTAGCCGCCTTCATCCTATGTCAGGAGATGGATTTTAGGGCTTAGTCGTTTGTCAAGAATGTGTACGTCGTCAAAGTAATTCGGACAGAAGAGCCGTTTGTCTAAGAGACGGTTTTCAAGTTATACCACTCCAGTCTTCAAGTTTTCGCGCCGGCGTTCGGCCAGGGTTCGACGCTTGACGCTCTCCCTACGGGGGCGGCGGACCCTCATCCACGTACTGCTTAACGGCCATCCAGTCATTCGTCATCAGCCGGGACAGTCCCAGCATCAGGGCTGACTAAGGCCAGATCTTCTACCACCCGGGCACACGGCGCCCCTCTTCCCACTGAAACACCTCATTGCTGGCGGTTTCAGCTAGCCACACGGTCAGTGCCCGGTGCGACACCACGTCGGCGTTGCCGACTCTTGGGCCGGCCATGATGCCGGACGCGGCTCCCGCACTCGAATGAGCCCCTCCAGCGTGTGCCGGTCCAAGAGAGCAGGCGCCCATGCCCCGCAGGGTATTGAGGATTCTGGAAGTCAATGAAACCATGCGGGTTGGCTGTGCAAGAGAGATCTCCCCTCTTACTCGACGTCAGGGAGCGAACCGGCATTATGAGCTTTCCCGGCAATGGGGCGTCCCGCCTCAGATATGAAATATAAAGGAGGTGATTTCAATGGGTCGATGCAACACTTCACATAAGAAGAGAGGTGAAGTGTATGGCCAAGAAAGGAAAGAACAAGCGGATGAGGAAGCGGCGATGGTTCACAGCGACCGAGCGGGTCGAGGTGTGGGATCGCTGGCAGCGGGGGGAGTCGTCCCAATCGATCGGACGCGTGCTGGACAGAGGGGGATCGGCGATTCATCGTCAACTGGCCCTGTACGGGGGCATCCGTCCGCAGTCCCGTTGCCGGTCATCGCGGGCACTGACTCTGGTCGAACGTGAAGAGATCTCCAGAGGCATTGCGGCCAAAGAATCGATCCGTTCGATTGCCGTGCGACTGGGTCGGTCGCCATCGACGGTGAGCCGGGAGGTCAGCCGAAACGGGGGCTCTGATAGCTATCGGGCATCGGAAGCCGATGAGCGGACCTGGGAGCGGGCGCGCCGTCCGAAGTCGTGCCGGTTAGCCCGCAGTCCCCGCTTACGGCAGCTTGTTGAAGAGAAGCTGCGGCAGGTCTGGTCGCCCGAGCAAATCGCCGGTTGGCTGAAACACTCATATCCGGAAGACGAGTCGCTTCACGTGTCCCACGAGACGATCTATCGCAGCCTTTTTGTCCAGGCCCGCGGGGTTTTGAAGAAAGAACTGACTCAGTATCTGCGGACAAGACGCACAATTCGCCGATCTGGAAAAGCGAGCCGGAAAGGCCATGGAAAGGGACAGATCGAAGACATGATCTCGATCCGTGAGCGCCCGGCTTCAGTCGAAGATCGTGCGGTCCCCGGTCACTGGGAAGGGGATCTGATCGCCGGATCGAGGAACACCTACATCGCCACTCGGGTCGAACGTCACTCGCGTTATGTGATGCTGGCGAAGGTTCCCAACAAGAAGACCGAAACTGTTGTCAACGCGCTCATCGAACAGGCGCATCCACTCCCGACGGAACTCTACAAATCACTGACCTGGGATCGCGGTCTGGAAATGGCGGATCACAAGCGGTTTACCCTGGCGACAAACATTGCCGTCTATTTCTGCGACCCACGGAGTCCATGGCAGCGCGGATCGAATGAGAACACCAATGGTCTGCTTCGATACTACTTTCCCAAAAGGACGAATCTGTCGGTACACTCACAGGAACATTTGGACGCGGTTGCTCGGCAACTCAATGAGCGGCCACGCAAGACGCTGGAGTTCGCAACTCCGGCAGAAACATTTAATGCATGTGTTGCATCGACCGGTTGAGCCGGCAGACATTATCATTCATATTAAATGGACACTGATCCATCCGAAGACCTGCCGGTTACCCGCAGCTCCGCCGCCGCACTCCAAGACGGCCATCCCTCAACTCCTCGACCTGAAGGAACTTATGAATCTAACTTCATTTGAAGGAATGAGTCTATACCTGCGCCTCCCAACTAACCCCGATCCGGGCACTAAACGGCTGTAGTAGCCACAGCATATAGCATCATAGATTCATTGATTCATTTGAAACAATGAACGTATGATACTTATAGCCAAAAGGAGGCAACATGCCAGTCATCGCGCTGCTCAACCAAAAAGGCGGCGTCGGCAAGACAACCCTGAGCGTTCATCTCGCCATGGCTCTCGCCACCAACCACAAGGTTCTGCTCTCGACTGGTCCGCCCAGCGCGAAGCCCAACACGCTCCGGTTCGCTTTCCTGTCATCGGACTTCCAAAGGCTACCATTCACCGCCAGATGGCAGCCATCAGCCCCGATTATGAATGGATCGTTATTGACGGCCCGCCGAGAGTAAATAAAATCGCCCGCTCCGCCATCGTCGCCAGCGACTTCGTTGTCGTCCCCATCCAACCATCGCCCTTTGACATCTGGGCGGCCGAGGACGTTGTCAGCATCTTGAATGAATGCGAACCCATCAAGCCCGATCTTCTGATCCGGTTTCTCATTAATCGCAGTGTGTCGAATACGATTTTGAGCGGGGAAATCAAGGATGCGCTAGCAGATTATCCTCACATTCAACATTTCTCGACGACGATCCACAATCGCCAGGAATATGCAAAGGCTGCACGCCGGGGTTTGACCGCGCTCGAAACGTCGCCACAGGGTCCCGCAGCGGCCGAGATCCGCGCTTGGGCGGTTGAAATTGTCACAGTCCTTGACCATGCTCACGAAACTACCAAGGAGAGCCCGAATGTCGCAGCCCGCTAAGTGGGGTCAACGCCCGACCAAAGCCAAGAAGACGTCACCAACAGCAACCAAACTCAACTCTTTTCTTAACGGTGGGAAGGAGCAGACAAAGCGTTTAAACGTTGAAATACCCGCTACGCTGCATACCCGTTTGAAGGCCACCGGTGCGTGAGAGGAGCGAGAGATCCGCGATGTCGTCATTGAGCTTCTAGAACAGAGATTCCCTGATTAACTAATCAGCCAACTTATGAAGCGAACTTCATTTGAAGTAATGAGTCTATATCTAGGGAGCCTCCGCCTCAGGCCGACGAGCATGTACAGTGTGCTTGTTGGAGAAGGTCCGGAAGTCGTCGCCCTCTATGCGGGGCGCGGATTGAAACATACGGAGTGAGTTGGCTACAGCAGCGACGACTTGTCCCTCGCCTCGCGCCTTTGCTTCAGGCTCCGCCTCGCGACGACGCCCTTGCGCTTCGCTAACCCTGAGGTGGCCCCGGAAAATCGGGCAGTTGTTTAAGGTGTATTCCACCGACTGAGGAGGGATACGCGATGACGAAGAGACGCAGGTTTTCTGGGGAGTTGAAAGCGAAGGTCGCGCTGGAAGCGCTTCGGGGCGATCGGACGCTGCAGGAGATTGCCTCGAAGCACCAGGTTCATCCGAACCAGGTGAGCACATGGAAGCGCCAGGCGATGGAAGGGCTTGGCGAGATGTTCTCGAACGGTGTGGAACGCCGGCGGCGGGATCATGAAAGCGAGGTTCGTGAGCTTCACGCCAAGATCGGCGAATTGACGGTGGAGCGGGATTTTTTGTCCAGAGGGTCCGGTCGATGAGCCGGGCCGCGCGCCGGGCGATGGTGAGGCGCCCTGACCCGGAACTGAGCTTGAGTCGTCAATGCCGTTTGCTGTCGATCGGGCGCTCCTGGCTCTATTACACGCCCCAGGGCGAGAGCGCGGAGACCTTGGCGCGGATGCGGCGCATCGATGAGTTGTTTCTGAAGCATCCGTTCTACGGTGCCCGTCAGATCGTCCGTCATCTGCGCCGCGAGGGCGTGCGCATCGGCCGTCGCCGGGCGGGACGTCTGATGCGTTTGATGGGTCTTCAGGCGATCTACCGGGCACCCCGCACCAGCGAGCCGCATCCCGAGCACCGGGTCTACCCCTATCTGCTCAAGGGTTTGGCGATCGAGCGGGCAAACCATGTCTGGTGCGCCGACATCACCTACATCCCTGTGCGGCGCGGCTTTCTTTACTTGGTGGCGATCCTGGATTGGGCGAGCCGGTATGTGCTGGCCTGGCGTTTGTCGAACACCCTGGACGCCGGCTTTTGCGTCGAGGCGCTCGAGGAGGCGCGGACCCGCCACGGCCAGCCGGAGATCTTCAATACCGATCAGGGCAGCCAGTTCACCGGCTTCGCCTTCACCGGGCGCTTGCGGGCGGCCGGTGTCCAGATCTCGATGGACGGCCGGGGCCGGTGCATGGACAACATCTTCATCGAGCGGCTGTGGCGCTCCCTCAAATACGAGGCTGTCTATCTGCACGACCTTGCCGACGGCTTCCAGGCCCGGCGCGTCATCGGCGAGTGGATCGACTTCTACAACGCCGAACGGCCACACTCGGCCCTCGGCGGAAAAACCCCGGCCGAGGCCTACCGCGGCGACCCGCCTGCGGATATGATGGACAAGCAGCTACGCGCCTTGCCCGCTTACCCACCGGCGCAGCAACGGCGACAGGAAGATCGATCCAAGGAGATTCTGGCAAGATGAGCGGCAACCGGAATACACCTTAAACAGGCCGCCAAGCTGTCCACAAACCGGGGCCACCTCACCCTTCACCTCCAAGCTGCCGAACATGGTCAGCACACCGAAAAAAGGCGACAGGGTTTAACCCGCCGCCCGAAGGTGGCCGTGTCAGGCAGCTTCGGTGTTGTCGTCGCCCGTCTCGGACGCGCTGGTCGGCGATCTCGGCGAGGTCGCGGCTGCCCTGACCGCAACGAATCGACCGCTCGATCAATGCCACTTCTGTAACCCAGGTAGGCCAGCCCGGGAATGCGGGCGAGCGCTACGTAGCCGAAGGCCAGTGTGGCCAAGGACAGGCCGCCGTAGAGCAGCAGTTATGGCCAATCCTCGCGGAGTATGAACGGGCGCACAGGGCCAGATAGTCGCGCCGGGAGACCACAAAGAAGAAGAGATGATCATCCGTTATTCGTTCACACGGGGATTCCGGAAGTGGTGGGGGCGACCATGCGGGGTGTGGAATCTTCAGGATAGCAGTGTCGAAGGGGCGGCCGTCGGGCCGACCCTTCTTACTTGACGAGGTGTTTTCGAATTTCCTCGTATTCGGGAAAGCGCCCCGACGCCAGCTTCGAATAGATCAAGGCGCCGTCCAGGCTGACTTCAAAGCGGCCGCCGTCGGAGGGAACCAGTATCAGCCTCTTGATCCGGGCCTTGAATTCGGTGATGAGCTTGTCGGTCAAACTGACCGCCCGGGGTTCATAGTTTCAAGTCTGACAATAAACGAGTTCTATCTCCATGATCTCCCTTTGCCTGTCTGTGTTTCTCTTCAGAACGACTCGTCAATAGCGGCCGCCTTCCGTTGGCCCGGCCGCGATTCTCACTCCCCCTCTCCGCGGCGCTTCCAACGGACGACCCGGAACTGCCTCAACTTCGTATTCGGCCACGTTGTGACCGTCGATCTGAGTTTGTCCACTTCTGGGGTCATCGTCATACGGAACGTGTCAACAAGTTTGAGACACCTGCATTCGGAATTTAAGCTACCGTAGGCGACTCTGCGGGCGGGTTGATCCACACCTTGTCCGGCGGCCCAGCGATCTTTCTGGTTGTGTTGCAACTTTGGCCGATGGCGGCTGGTAACCTGAAGAGATCATGAAAAAGACAATCCGACCGGCGATCTTCAAGTGGCGACAAACCGAGCCCGAGCTGATTCTTTGCGCCGTGCGCTGGTACCTGCGGTACTCGCTCTCGTTCCGCGATGTCGAAGAGCTGCTCAGCGAGCGCGGCCTGAAGGCGGACCACACGACAATCTGGCGCTGGGTCCAGTGCTACGGCCCCGAACTGGAGGCGCGGTTGCGCCGTCATCTCAAGCCAACCAATAAGTCCTGGCGTGTCGATGAGACCTACGTTCGTGTCAAGGGGCGTTGGTGCTACCTCTACCGAGCCATCGATTCCACCGGCGCCACGATCGACTTCGTGCTCTCGGGGTTGCGCGATGCCGCTACGGCCAAACGCCTGTTCCGTAAGGCGCTGACGGATCCGTCGCATCCACAGCCCCGCGTCATCAACACCGACCAAGCACGCCTCTATGGGGCGGCGATTTCAGGAGTGAAGCAGGAAGGAATCCTGCGACGCCGTTGCCGCCACCGACCTGTTCAATACTTGAACAACATCCTGGAGCAGGATCATCGAGCGATCAAACGACGCGTAAAGGCGAAGCAGGGCTTTCGTGAATTCCGCGCGGCGCGGCGAACGATCCAGGGATATGAGGCCATGCACATGATCCGGAAGGGGCAGGCGAGGCGGGTGAACGGTTCGGATGTTCGGCAACAGATTCAGTTCATCAACAAGCTGTTCGAAGTGGCTGCATAAGACGGAGCCTGGTCGACCCAACCCAGTCGCCCTCTTGCTGATTTTTGAAAGTTGCAACACATCCTCCTATTCTCGTCGTGCCCTTCCAGAAGAGCGAGCAGAGCACAACGGGCGTGAACGCACTCGCCAGCCCCGACCAGGCAAAGAGTACGAACCAGAAGATCGCCCGGGCCTCGGTCAACGCCGCAGCAAGGGCCGCGGCACCTATGATCACCGTCACACCCTTCCCGTAAAGGGAGAGTCGCCGCTCATCGACGTCGGGATGGAAGATCTGTTGGATCACGTCCCGCACGACGGCGGACGACGCGAGGATCAGTAGTGAGTCCACCGTGGACATGATCGCCGCGAGTACCACGACCAGGAACACGCCGGTAAAGAGGGCAGGAAACAGCGATGTACTCATCAGCGGGAGAATCGTCTCGGGATCAGCCAGCCCTGGAAAGAGAACCCTGCCCGCCATCCCGCTGAACACAGCACCGATGTCGAAGACGAGGATGCATCCGACGGCGATCTTCCCCCCTTGCAGGATGTCGCGTTGGCTACGGGCTGCGATGAACCGGGTCAGGAGTTGGGGAGCTCCCAGAAAAGCGAATCCGATCGCAATGAAGCCCGCTGCGCTGATGATCCCCGCAAGACTGAAGCCACTGGCTCCCATGAGCGCCAGGAGGTTCGGATCCTCGGCCCGCATCCCCTCCATGAGCGCCGACCAGCCACCGACACCGGCCATACCCACGATCGGCAGAACCGCGAGGCAAGCGAGCATCAACACGCCCTGGACAAGGTCGCTGTAGGCCACCGCCTTGAAGCCGCCCACCGTCGTGTAGTAGAGGATGACCGCGGCGCCGATCCAGACACCGGTCGCATAACTGGTCCCCAGAAAAGACCCGAAGGCCTTTCCGGACGCCGTGAGTTGAGCCGCCGTATAGGCCGTTACCATGCTGAGGATGATCACCGCGCTGATCACGCGCATCACGTGGCCGCCGTCGTGGAATCGGCTCTCCAGATAGTCGGGGACGGTGATGGAGTCGTAGCGATCCGTGTACTCCTTGAACGGCCGAGCCACGTACTTCCACGCCAACAGGACACCCAGGAATTCGCCCAGAACGATCCAGAGGGCATGGAAGCCCACCGCGTAGCCCATTCCGGTGAGGCCGAGAAGCAGCCCGGCGCTCTCCCCGGTGGCGTTCGAACTGAAGGCGATGACCCAGGCCGGAAGTCGCTTTCCGGCCACATAGTAGCCCGCCACGCTGCCAGACTCTCTACTCCCCCAATACCCCAAGCCCAGCAGTATCAGAAGGTACACGACGAGTAGGAGATTATGGCTACGGGGGGCATCATCGGTACTTGCTCAACCGTTGCCCGGGAAAGCGAATTGCGCCCCTTCCCGGCCCGAGGGCCACCGTTCGGTAATGGTCTTGCGCCGCGTGTAGAAGCGGATCCCGTCGGGGCCATAGGCGAAAAGGTCGCCGAAAAGTGAGCGTTTCCATCCACCGAAGCTGTGGGAGGCGGCCGGCACCGGGAGCGGAACGTTGATTCCGACCATGCCTGCCTTGACATGGTCAGCGAAGTAGCGGGCCGTCTCTCCGTCACGGGTGAAAATGCAGGCGCCGTTTCCGTACTCGTGGCCATCGATCAGGTCCATCGCTTCGGGCATACTATTTACGCGGACGACCGAGAGCACCGGTCCGAAAATCTCGTCCTGGTAGATTTTCATGCCGGGCTTCACGCGGTCGAAAAGACAGCCCCCGAGGAAGAAGCCCTCCTCGTAGCCCGAAACCTTTAGACCCCTGCCGTCGACCACGAGTGTTGCGCCCTCCTCGACTCCGAGATCCACATATCCCCGCACCCTCTCGAAATGCTCCCGGGTCACCAAGGGACCCATGTCGTTCCCCGGATCAGTTCCGGCGCCCACCTTCAAGACATCGAGACGCTTCGACAGCCCCTCGACCAAGGCATCCGCAGTCTCCTGGCCGACCGCAACCGCAACCGAGATCGCCATGCAGCGCTCACCACACGAGCCGTACGCGGCGCCCATCAAGGCGTTCACCGCGTTCTCCATATCGGCATCCGGCATCACGACCGCGTGATTCTTCGCGCCGCCCAGGGCCTGCACCCTCTTCCCGTTGGCGGTGCCCGTACGGTAGACGTATTCGGCGATCGGTGTGGAGCCGACGAAGCTGACGGCCTCCACTCGCTTATCGGTGAGTAGCGCGTCGACCGCGTCCTTGCCACCGTTCACCACGTTGAAGACTCCGTCGGGCAGACCCGCCTCCTTCAGCAGCGCGGCAACCAGCATCGGGCAGCTGGGATCTCGTTCTGACGGTTTGAGAACGAACGTGTTCCCGCACACGAGCGCATTGGGGAACATCCACATCGGCACCATGATCGGGAAGTTGAAGGGCGTGATACCGGCCACAACCCCGAGCGGCTGGAATTCGGACCAGCTATCGATGGCTGGACCGACGTTCTTGCTGTGCTCGCCCTTGAGTAGCTCGGGTGCGCCACACGCGTGCTCGACGTTCTCGATGCCTCGCCCGAGCTCCCCCGCCGCGTCATCGAGTACCTTGCCGTGCTCTTCGCTCAGCAGGGCCACCAGGCGATCCGCGTTCTGCTCCAGCAGCTCCTTGAACCGGAACATGACACGGGCCCGCTTTGCCACCGGCGTATTTCGCCAAGCGGGAAAAGCGGCCCGGGCAGCCGCGATGGCCTGCTCCACGGTGGCCTTGTCGGCAAGCGCCACCTGACGTACCACTTTCCCGGTGGCCGGGTTGTACACCGCTTGAGTATTCGCCAGATCGGCCACCGGCCCTCCGTCGATGAAATGGCCGATCACGGGAACAGCGGTGCCTGCTTCAATCGCTGATTTCACGTCCGTCATTGCTTTGGTTATCCCCTCTCAATCGACGAGTCGATTGTATCGCCTGAGGATCTCTCGAAGCCGGTCGTGCGGCAGCGCCTCGGACCGGTTCCCGGCTCTTCCTACCATGGTTTCCGCCGCGACCATCGCGTTGATGATTGCCTCCTCGGTGGCTTCGACGGTGGCTACAAAGAGACGGCTGATTTCGAAGTTGCTGAGGAAAGTGATGTCCGCTGTCGGCCGGCCCCTTGCCGCACCAGGATTGGCGGTCGAGAAAGCGATGAAAATATCGCCTGAACCGTTCGAGGAGATGCCGCCGGTGCGAGCAACGCCCAGCGAAGCGCGGCGCGCAATTCTCTTGAGCTGGTGTGGAAGCAGCGGCGCGTCGGTGGCTACAACAATGATGATCGAGCCCCTTCCGCCCACTTCCATCTCCGCCGCGACCGCATCTTCCTCACGGATGACTCGTCCGACGGGAACGCCGGCGATGGTGGCGACACCGGCCCCGAAATTTGCCTGTACCAGCACGCCTACCGTGTAGCTATCCGACCCCAAACCGGTCCGTGAGGAAGTTCCGATTCCGCACTTGAACCCGAGACAGCGCATGGCGGTCCCGCCGCCCACATTGCCTTCGGGCACAGGCCCGGAAGAAGCGCCATCGAGGGCGGAGACGAGGTGCTCCGCTCTGACGTGGAAGCCGTTGATGTCGTTCAGTGCGCCGTCGTAGGTCTCACCGACGACCGGCAGCGAAAAGGACTGGAATGTCGTGCCGTTCTCGACCTGCCACGCGATGATTGCGTCGCGGACGAGGCCGACGCTGTGTGTGTTGGTGATCGCGATGGGTCCTTCAAGAAAGCCGGACTCTTCCACCCATGTCGTGCCGGTCATTTCACCGTTGCCGTTCAGGGCAAACCAACCAGCGAAGACGGGATCCCCCGGGTCGTCGCCGCGCGGTAGGATCGCAGTGACGCCGGTGCGGACCGGCCCTTCGCCCACTCGCAGCGGGCCCTCACCCCGAATCAACGTCGTATGACCCACCCGTACGCCGGCGACGTCCGTTATCGCATTGAGCGGTCCGGGAATCCCGTCGAACGGAACACCCAGGTCCCTGGCCCTCGGCTTTTCCTGTGCGAAGGCCCCTGCCGCGAGAATTGATGAAATCACGAGAAGAAAGGCAAATTGATCAAACAGACGTGAGACTGATGGCGCCATCGGGATCCTCCTGGTGTGCGGAAGTCGGAAGATTACGCTCATCTGCTGGCGTCGGCAAGCACTTCAGGAAAGAGGGAAAGAAGGAAGACGGGAACCTGCGCAATACGAGGCTCCATTATCGTCGGGAGAGGGCAAAACCCGTCCGCCAGTTGCCAGATCCGCTAGCGCGCCCGTTCGAGCAAACGCGTCAGCGACTCGACGAGGTTCGAGATGCGGAGCTCCACCCGGAGCCCGTCTTCCACGACCGTCGTCCGGGTATCGACTTCCAACCTGGTCATCTCCAAGCCAAGCCCGAAGGCCACCTCCATGGCCTGCACATCCGCGTCGGACCACATAGCATCAGGGGCGATCAACTCGACCGTTGCCTCGAAAGTCCCGTCGGCTTGCAAACCACCAGTGAGAACGGCACTCTGGAGTGCCTGCAACTGTTGCGGATACTCGAGGGTTCCGCCGGCAAAAGTCTCCCACAACCGATAGCCCTCGCCGTGCTGGTTGATGAGCGCAGCACGAAGCGGGTCGGTGGCACGAGTCCCGGCAAAAAGTTCCTCCAGTCCGGTCTGGTCGGGTGCCTTGCCCTAGTCCCCGTGCAATTGATCCACAGCTAGTCGTGCCATCGCCAGTTCCGAGGTAGCGAACACGGTGCCCTTCCAACCGAAGAAAGCAGGTTTGAAGTCGCTCTGGTCGACATTGAACTGGTAAATCTTCTCCCCCTGATACCTGTGAACCTCCGATCCGTCCGACCAGTCCAGAACGAATCCGGCCAACTAATCGGCAAACGCCAATCGGTTGCCGATGCTCTGCACGCTGACACTCACCAGGTGCAGATCGTCCCGTGCCGATTCCTGAGGATTCAGGGTCCAGGCAGCCACCATCGGCAACAGCCCTTCGATGTCTCTCCGAGCCTGGTCGTTCCGCGAACTCGTAAACCACGGCTGCACGAACGGCGGCAGTGAACCCCGGACGTTGGGGGGTATTCCCTGAATCGCCTCGATCAGCAACTCGACGAACCCCTCGGTACCCGGATCATCAAGACGCAGAGTCCACTCAGCGTATCCGGAGGCGCCACTACTCAACAGACGGGTCGGATCGAGCAACTCTCCTGGCCGGTTGAGCCACACTCCAAAGCCGATTGCGGCGGCAATGACCAGTACGATCAGCGCTCCGCCGGTTATCAAGCTTCCGATCAGAATGTTCTTTTCCCTGCTCGTCATCCTTCAATCATACGTCAGTCTGATTGAGCAGACGATTGCAGAACTCGTCTTACTGGAAAGACAGAAAGGAGGGTGCGTGTCCCAACTCGAAACAACTAACATGTCGTCCGACGGACAGGTCGTCATCCCTGAAAAACGTCCGGTCGCGGTTGGAACTTGAACTTGACGCGGTTTCTCAGGTACCGAGAGCGGCGGCTTTTCATCCCGCCATTCAGTAGGGTGCGCAGCAATAACCTGACGATGCCCAACTAGTGTCCTCGGTCAGGCTTCCACCGCCGTTTCCAGTGCGCCGTGCCGATGATGGCCAGGAAAACGAGGTGCAGCGCGGGGTCGAACCAGCCCAGGTCTGTTTCGGTGGTGAGCACGGCCTCGAGCGCGCCGATCATGATGACCGCGAGCATCATCGCGGAATAGGAGGCCAAGCGGGGGATCAAGATCAGGCCGGCGCCGACGAATTCGAGAGCCCCAATGACGGGCGATAGAGCGGCCGGATAGCCGAAGCGCGTAAACCAGTACACACTAGTGTCCGGTTAGAAGTCGAATAGAACCAGATGGTTAGGATCTTGGAGTTCATTGAATTGGGAATCAGGCGCGTGAAAGGCCTGCAAAATGGGCTGTTTCTCAAGAATCGTAATGCTGAGAATCTGTAGGATTTGGTAAAGACTCCTATCGATGCCGAGGCGCTTCCGGATGATGGCGACGTGAACATAAACCGAAATGGCGATCCAGATCTGGGTCTTCACCGCATTCTCGCTGGTGCCGTAGAAGGACTTGATTCGAAGGTGTTGTTTGATCCATTTAAAGAAAAGTTCCACCTGCCATCGCGACTTGTAGATCTGAGTGATGGTGAGTGCAGGCAACGCGAAGTTGTTGGTCAGGAACTTCAACCGCTTGTTCGTCCCGGCATCGAAGTAGCTGATACGCCGCAACGGATCGGGATAGGTTTTGGCGGATTTGTTCGTTGTGAGGATGACCGTCTGGTCGGATCGCAATCCCGTGGTCGTGTCCACCCGACGGGAGTACCGCCGCCGCAGGACGACGTTCTTCTTAGCACGCACCACAAAGAAAGCGGAACAGAGGGAGAAGAGAAAGAGCCGTTCAAAATCGATATAGGCGCGGTCCATGACGTAGAAGGCACCCGCTTCGGGTGCGATCTCATCGAGAACGTTGACGTCATGGACTTTCCCGTCTGTGACGTGGATAAACGCGGGAATGTTGCCGTGAAGATCCAGCAGTGTATGCATCTTGACCGCGGCTTTGTGCCGGCGAAACCGGGCCCATGGGAATAGTGAAAGACACAGGTCAATGGTGGTCGAGTCCAGGGCATATAGACCTTGATCCAACTCGACGCCGATGGGGTCTTCGGCATATAACGGCCGCGCCATGCCGATCAGGACCTGTGCGAAATCCGCATAGATCCGCCAGTCGCGCCGCTCGTTGGCGTCGGCCAGTGTCGTCCGCGCCACCTTGCTTCGGAATCCCATGTGGTAACGCTTTCTGCCGAGGGCGCGTAAGCAGGCTTCGATGTCGCGGAGGCTTTCACGATAGATCAATTGGGCGAATGCCATCGCCAGGAACTGATCCCAGCAGGAAAACCCTTTCTGCTGGTAATCGCCCCGATAGCGGGCGACACACTTCTGAAACTCGTATCGGGGCGCGTAATCCATGACTTGTGAGAAGACGGTTTGGCCTGAGTTCATGCGCCATTGGTATCACCCCTCTCACCGTAATATTGCTAAAAGTGTGATCGGCAGGTTCAAATCGAAAAATCGCAGAATGCCATTCAACTCACTGTTCATCTATAAGTTGCCGGCGGCTGTCGCACCGTGTTCCGGACACTAGTGACCAGTACATCCATCCATCAAGGTTCTGGAACTTGCTGAGGCCCGAGTCGCCCATCGTGAGCACTTCGAGGAACGTCACGACCCCGAGCACGGTCCATCCGATCCCGCGTAGGACGCGGCCACCCCGTCGCCCAATTCCACCCTCTTTCACCTCCATTTCTACACCTCCGGCCGCCACACACATCATGCACAGTAACATAATATAACATTATCTTACATCTCCGTACCGTTTCACTCGTCTTCGCGGTACTTGGAGAAACGGGATCCCGATTCTGGAAGTGTATGTACCGGAGGGACTCTCAAGATATTTACACTGATGTCAGCTCCAGGTTGGACACACATCAGCGATAGTAATATAATGAGATATTATATCAGTGGGACAAACAGCATGATAGGTGTTCCGCGTCTCTCACATCTTCAGTTTCTGGTCGTCGGCACCCTGCGGCACCGTACGGTGCCGGGGAGGCAAGTCCGTGCGACGCTCAAGACCTTTGGCGTCAGAAAGAGCGGTCCCGCCTTCTATCAGTTGATGTCCAGGCTCGAGGACGCCGGCCTCGTCGAAGGTTCGTACCATCAGGAGATCGTTCGGAGCCAGATCATCCGTGAGCGGCATTACACGCTTACCGCCGAGGGATCCAGGGCGTGGGAAGGCAGCCGCAACTTCTATCTCGCGGCGATTAACGGGTTCGAGGGTGATCAGGGATTGGCCGATGCCTGATCGCGCCGTCGGACTCGAGCGATGGCGTGCACTCGGACGTCTACTGCCGCAGGACGTGCGAGAGCGGGTCTTCGAGCCGGCATTCGGCGATCTGATGCACAACAGGCTCACCACGGCGGAAGATCGACCTCGACTGCCTTTCGGTATCACCGCGCTTGGCACCTACCTGGCGTGTTTCCCCATTGCGATCCCGCGGCTCTTCGTGAAGGGTGGGCGCTTGACTAGCGTGGGCCGAGCTTCCGTCTGGGCCGTAGCCGTCCTTGCGACGGTGGCGCTCGTAATGGCCAACATGTCGCCCTCGGTTCCGCCCTACAGTCCATAGGCGTCAAGGGCGTCTCGGCGACCCAAGGGTATCTGGGCGAAGTCTTCGTCGCCATCGACGGTGAGCGGCGATATCTGTGACATGCCGAGGATCAAGACAGTGAGGTGATCGATATTCTCCCGCCTCATCGCACACACGTCCTTATTTCACGGTGCGCCCAGCTGAGAGAGATCGCGCAGTCGAACGTGATCGGTGCCCCCACCACGACGAAACCCTTGCCGCTCGGATCCCACCCCGAAAACAAAGGGAGGTCTCGCACCTGGGCCGGAGCGTCGGCAAACGTCGTGTACCCCAGCCGAAGAGTCCCGACATCGTCGTCGTCGATTTCCGTCTCTGCTTTCACAACCTGGCTGACCACTAGTGCCGGTCTGTTCAGCTCGAGCGTCGCGCCGTATGCCTTGCCCTCGAATTCGACATCGAGGCCGAACAGAAGCCCGTGCATGACACGGACGCCGACAGGCTGGGACAGCGTCACACCTTCCCACTTGACCGAGCGGCCGATCGGCTTCAGGAGAAGCCTGCCCCGCGGAACATCGATCAGCAAGTCGAACTTATTGAATGTCGGCGAGCCCACCATTCCGTCCATGACTTTCCCCGAAACGGTGAGCTCTTCGTCCGGGAACGCCGGGAACGCATCGGTTCGAACCGCCACCCCTCCCATGTTGAGGGACGGCTGATCTCCGAGGCGTGCCGCGCCCGACTCGGAAAGCGCCGTGTAGGTGGTGCCCAGAATGAACTGAAGCTCGGCGCCGTCGGAAGATTCGACCGGCACGATCAGACGACCATCCTCGACCCTGATGATTTCGATAACGTAAAAGGGACCCACCCCTGATAGCCTCCCCCGAAGCGTGAACTGGATGAACAGGCACGCGAGTGGGAGGTGAGGATTGATAGGGATGGATCAGTACGAGTTGATCAGAACTGCACATCGGGTTTACAAGAAAAGCATTCGACAGATCGCCCGGGAGACCGGGCACACGCGACGGACGGTCCGGAAAGTATTGGCCGGACAGGAGCCCAAGTATCGGCGAGAGAAGGAGCCAGCCTGTCCGGTGATGGACCCGGTCGCCGGGATCGTAGATGCCTGGCTCCAGGCGGACCGGGACCAGCCAGTCAAGCAACGCCACACCGCGCACCGGGTGTGGCAACGTCTGGTGGAGGAGCATGAATTTACCGGAGCCGAGCCGACGGTACGCCGCTGGGTTCGGGAACGGAAGACACGGTTGGGCTGGAACCAGACCGGTGCTGTGGTGCCGTTGGACCCGGAACACGCCCGTGAAGCCGAGGTGGACTGGGGTACGGCCTGGGTCCGGATGAACGGTCAAGACCGTCAGGTCAAGTTGTTCTGCATGAGATCTCGGTACTCGGGCAAGGCGTTTGTGCGGGCCTATCCGTGGGAACGGCAGGAGATGTTCCTGGACGGTCACATCCGTGGGTTCGACTGGTACGGAGGCGTCTTCCCGACGTTAGTGTTCGATAACCTGAAAACCGCCGTGAAACAGATTCTGCGCGGGAAGGGTCGGGTTGAACAGACGCGGTTCACAGCGTTTCGGGCGCACTACACGTTTGAAGCACGGTTCTGCAATCCGGCGCGGGGCCAGGAGAAAGGCGGGGTCGAGGGACTGGTCGGCTTCGCACGGAGAAACTTCCTGGTGCCGGTTCCCGAGGTGACCGACTTCGACGAGTTGAACGCGCAGTTGCTGGAACGCTACGGCGCCGACGACCAGCGGAGGATCGGCGGCCGGTCCGACGATCGGACGATCGGGGAACGCCATGGAGCAGAACGCGCGTACCTGCTGGCGCTGCCGGGCACCCGATTCGAGAACACGAAGGTGGTGGGTGTGCGGATCAGCCCGTACCAGACGGCCCAGGTGGATCAGAACCGGTATTCGGTGCCGACCGCATATGTGGGACGCCGGCTCTGGGCCCATATCGGCTGTGACCGGGTGAGCTTTTACGCGGACCAGAAGAAGGTGGCCGAACATGACCGCGCCTTCGGTCATAGCGACTGGCGGATTGATCCGTTGCACTACCTGGAGTTGATCCGGCGGAAGGTGGCCTCGTTTGAGAGCGCCCGGCCGATCCGGCAGTGGCGGGATCAATGGCCGACCCAATATGAGACCGCGCTGGAGCGGTTGCGGGATCGGCATGGGTACAGCCGGGGCACCCGGGAGTTCATCGGCATCCTGCAACTCCACCAGGACTGGGATCTGGATCGGGTGTCATCGGCCATCCAGGAAGCGCTCGATGCCCACTGTATCGAGTTGGAAGCGGTGCGGCACATTCTGATGCGGGAGGACACGCCGACTCGATCCCATGCACCGCTCGAGTCCGGGTTGATGCCCGGTATCACCGATCTGACGATCGCCCGGGCCGATCTGGATCAATATGACCGTCTCCTGGCTGGGGGTGTGCGATGAGTCCGGGTCAGGAGATCGTTCTCGACGACGCACTGCGGCAACTCCGGCTTCCGGCCATGGTGCGGGAGTGGCGGGAACACGCCCGACAGGCTAAAGAGGCCGGCGAGGGGCACACCGGCTTTCTATTGGCTCTGGCCAGCCGCGAGCTGGAGCAGCGGCAAGCCAATCAGGTCCAGCGTCGACTGCGGGAGGCCCGGTTCCCACTGCTCAAGACCCTGGAGACCACGGACCTGAAGAAGTGGCCAGTGCTCGATGCGGTCCAGGTTCGCGACTATGCCGAGTGCGGCTACATTACCCGGCACGAGAACGTCGTCCTGTTGGGCAAGCACGGAACCGGTAAAACCCATGCCGCCACGGTGCTGGGTGTGGAAGCCTGCCGGAGGGGCTGACCGCGTCGGGTTCACCAGCGGGTCGAGGGCCGGGCTGGTCAACACCTTGATCGAGTCGCGCGAGGAACGGCAACTGAAGCGCCGGGCTGGTCACACCTGGCGAAGCTGGCCCGCTTCGAGCTGCTCATCGTGGACGAAGTCGGCTATATCCCGTTCTCGGCCGAGGGGGCGCAGTTGCTGTTTCAGGTCTTCTCGGATCGCTACGAAAAGGGTTCGCTGATCGTCACATCGAACTTGCCGTTTGCACAGTGGACCAGCGTCTTCGGTGACGCCGCACTGACCGCAGCCCTGCTGGACCGGCTGACCCATCACTGCGCCATTCACCAGTTCGAGTGGGAAAGTATCCGGTTTACCGACAGTCTCGGCGCCGCTGATCGAGTCGCGCGAGGAACGGCAACTAGTCCGTCACAATTAACGTAACGGCTCTGGCTGTCCCATTTCTGATCATATATGAGGAAAATAATGACCAAGTATCCCCTGTTTCCGACAGTCCGAATAAGGTACAGTCTGCCGCTAGCAAACGGAAGAACAAACCCCGGTCCGCCGGAGGATCCGCGTGAAAACCGCGGGCGCGGCGGGCTGTGGAAAGTGCCGCCCCCATGGGAACCCGCTGCAAAGCCAGCGCGCTCCCACGGTGGCTTGGAAGCCTTCGGCTCCCACACTCCCCACAGCCTCGACGGCGGAATCGCTTACAAACCATTAACCAGGGGGTGGGTCCCTTTTACTCGATCGGGGTGGGTCCTTTTTACGTTGTCAAAGCGACTCTGAGAGGTATCTCGATCGGCTCGGCGCCCTCGGCTGGCGCGCCAGTCGGCCAGGCCGCCGCCACCAGCAACAACGTCGTTGCCCACACCATCATCATCCTCATCTTGCCTCCTCGATCCTTTTTGTGTAGCCTACTATACAGTGTGATCTACTCTACACAGATACGAGATTTCCGGCAAGTCCCCATCCAACGAGGTTCGATATGGCACGACCCCTCGGCATGACGACAACAGCAATTCTCGCGACGCTTCAACAGGGCGCGCGCTACGGTCTCGACATCACGCAACGCTCCGGCCTACTGCCTGGCACGGTCTATACGACGCTTCGCCGCCTGGAGAAACGCGATCTCATCCAGGGGCGCTGGGAGGACCACGCCGTCGCGGAAGCCGAGCGGCGGCCTCGCCGCCGGTATTACCAACTCACTGCGGACGGAGAGCGAGCCCTCGCCGAAGCGAGGGCCAATCTCAGCGCGCTCGGTGCGGGCCTCTTCGCTGGAAACCCCGCCGCAGGCGAAGCCGAGTCATGAGTAATTCAGGGCCCCGGTGGCCCAAAGACCCTATTACGCGATGGAGTCGACGCGCGCTGGCGGTGGCGGTGATTCTGGTGCCGTTCCGGGGCCAGCGGGAATGGCTGATGGAGTGGGAGGCTGAGCTCTGGCAACTCCGCAACAGCAAGGAGAGCCCGGTCCGCCTGGTCGCATTTCTGACCGGGGCGTTCGGGCATGGTTTATGGGAATGGAAGGAGGGGTGGAGGATGGACATTCTGTTTCAGGACGCACGATACGCGTTCCGAACGTTGACCCGTAGCCCGGGCTTCACGGCCGCGGCTGTGTTGATGCTGGCCGTCGCGATCGGAGCAAACACGGCTCTGTTCAGCGTGCTCCAGCAGGCTGTAATCGCTGAGCCCCCCTTCCCGGATGCCGAGAGATTGGTCGTCGTGGACAACCTGTTCGGTATGTCCGAGGAGGATATGGGGGTCAGCAAGTGGTCCTACCCCAGGTACCGAGCGCTCGTCGACGAGATCGAGTCAATCGACAACATCTCCGGCTACGATCTCAAGACCATGACGTTGACCGAGTTGGGCAACCCGGCGGTCATCGGAGTGGAAACTGTAACGCCATCGCTGTTCGGCCTGCTGGGCATCGAAGCCATCTACGGTCGGGTCTTCGGCCCCGACGAGGTCGACAACGGTGCTCCCGACCTGGTCGCGCTCGTCAGCTACGGCTTCTGGCAAACACGCATGGGGGGCTCCCCCGACGCGGTCGGCGCCTCCATGACTCTGGATCGTCTGCGCTTCACAGTACTCGGTGTCCTCGGACCGGGCTTCGACGGCATCACCGGAGGAGCAGAGATCTGGATTCCGTTCTCTGCAATGCGTGCAGTCGAGAACGACAGCCTCTTGGATGACGCATGGAACCAGACTCTCAACCTCATGGGTCGTCTCGCGGAAAACTCTTCGCTCGAGGGCGCGCGTGCCGAAGTGCAGATGTTCGGCGCCACCATCATGGAAAGATTCCCGCCACCGGTGGCCGCTTCGAGGTTGGTGTCGGGAGGTGACGTCGTACCGTATCGGACGGCGCGGGTAAATCCGGTCGCAGAAACCTCGATGTTCGCGCTCTCCGGCGCAGTCGCGTTGGTCCTGTTGGTGGCCACGGCCAACCTGGCCAGCCTTCTGCTTGCCCGCGGCGCATCGCGGCAGCGTGAAGCCGCGGTCCGCGCCTCTCTGGGAGCCGGACGTGCTCGGCTCGTGCGAGGGCTGCTGACGGAAAGCCTCTCGTTGGCAGTCATGGGGGGTGTGCTGGGCATCGGGGTCGCATGGGTCGGAATCGACGTACTTGGAGCGTGGCTCACCGATGCCTTGGGCACAGGGAGTGATCGCAGCCTCGAGTACCTCGATCCTGACAGTTTGTCGCTCAACTGGAGTGTCCTGACGTTCGGCGCGCTACTGACGGGCGGGGTCGGACTCGTCTTCGGAATCCTCCCGGCCTGGCAGGCGGCCCGAACAAACCCGGCCGTCACGCTCAAGCGAGGGGGCACGAGCCTCGGGTACGGACCGACGGCATCCGGCCTCCCGGGTCAGACGCCGTTGGTTATCTTCCAGGTCGGCCTGGCTCTCGTTCTGATGACCGGGGCAACGCTGATGATGCGGAGCCTGGCGAACATGCAGCGCGTCGATGTCGGCTACGACTCCGAACGCCTCCTGACGGCGGTCTACGGCCTGACCCCGGCCGAGGAGCAGGCCGGAGTGGACCTGGCGACCTTCCATCTCGGTTTCCTCGAACGCGTACGAGCCCTCCCGGGTGTGGTCGGCGCAACGCTGGGGGAAATACCGATGGGTGGACCCACCTACCGAACCATCGTCATGGGGTCCGACGGCGACCCTGAACTGACACCCCAAATGCATACCTGGGTCCGACTCCAGCCAGTCGCGGACGGGCACCTGGGCCTGCTCGGCGCCGACTTACTCGAAGGCCGGGACATCGAAGCCGGCGACGGAGCGGACAACGAGCGCGTGATCGTGCTGAACCGGAGGGCTGTGGACGTCCTCTTCCCCAACGGCAATCCCATCGGCCAAAGCATCCAACTTGGGTGGGCGGACTTCGCCGAAGATGGAGCCACGGTGGTCGGGGTCGTCGAGAGCCTCCAGTTCGAGCAGGGCTTTGGCCTGTCGTCAGAACTGCAGGGCTGGGTGTCCATACGACAGGCGCCTCGACCCTCGACGGGCCTCATGGTCCGGACAGAGGGCGACCCTCAAGACCTCGTCCCGGTGATTCGCTCGACGTTGGCTGAAATGAACTCCAGCCTCGCCCTGACTTCGGTAATGACCATGGAAGAGAGGGCGGCAAACGTGATGGCGCGCCACCGCGTGGTCTCGACCCTCCTCGGCATTTTTGCGGGCATCTCGCTATTCCTGGTGGCCGCCGGACTCTACGGAACCATCGCTTTTACCGTGGCAGGCCGAACTCGCGAACTGGGGCTGCGCGCCTCGCTCGGTGCGAATCGTGGTTCGTTGCTGGCGTTGGTTCTCCGGCACGGCCTCGGCGTCACCGTGCTCGGGATCCTCCTGGGCCTGGTCGGCGCGTGGTGGACCACGCGTTTCCTGGAGGGGCTGCTATTCGGGGTCGAGCCGTTCGATCCACTGACGTTCGCGGGCACTTCAGGTGTACTCTTCCTGGTCGCGTTCGTTGCCGCATATCTGCCAGCCAGAAAAGCGATGCACATCGACCCGATGACAGCTCTAAGGACGGAATGAGACTCTCCTGAGACCGATGCCAATGGACGTTCCATCGGGCGCGAAGGCAGGTGTTTCGTCACCTCACCGTCTTGATCCACCGCGTGCCAGAGGTACTGTCGCTGACCGTTGATCGTGACGAAGACTTCGTCCAGCAACCAGGTGTCACCGAGACGGCCCTGCCGACGTTTCAACCGGCGGGCGTGTTGGACTCCGAATTTGATCGGCCAATGTCGAATCGTTTCATAAGTCACGTTCACGCCCCGCTTCCTGCAAAACGTAGCTCATACAGAGGCCAGCCTGCCCACCGCCAATTACGACAGTATCAATCGTGCACATATCTTGATGTTCGATAGCCATCGCTTCTCCATAGCGTAAGTCAAATTCAACAAATCATCCGCGGGTTCAAACTCGACTGCTGCCTTGTCTTTTTGTACGTTCAAACGGACTACTGACATCTCGCCAAATAGTAGGGCCGAAGTAACTTGAGGTCAATGCTCGTAAAACGTCAGTTTTGTATCGGAGATGGTCCGGCACCGACAGTGACAAAAAATGATGCCGGAGCATGTCGGATAGAATGGTTTGAAGTGAGGCGCTGGCGCGGTCGGGAGCGGAAACCCCTATGGGTTTTCAATCCATGGATTGGAGGCGGGATCGGGGAGACGCAGTGATGTTGGGGAGTGGTTGTAGAGGAAAGTCGCTGTCCATGGTCCGAGTGTGAGGGGTTGGACATACCGAAAGGGGCTTTGATCACGCGTGTTTTTGGTGTCTGGACACACTTCGGCGATGCAGTCTGGGCGACCGCGTCGGGTTGGAGTTGTGGCGTGTCGATGGTTACGCCCTCGGTGGTCACTTCAAAACCGGCCAATGGTGGTCACCGCAAAAGCGGCCAATGGGGATGGCCCGGGACAGTGTTGTTTTACCCCTTTGAACCGGTACCGGGCAAGCCCGTTTTGGTACGCCAGCTCCGGGGACCGCACTTGAGAACGTGACCGTGATGGAGAAGGCGGTCCAACATCGCGGTGACAGCGGCGCTGTCGCCTAAGAGTTTCCCCCAATCCTCGACCGGACGATTCGAAGTCAGCAGCGTACTGGTGCGTTCGTAACGTCGCATGACGATTTCGAGAAGTTGCTCGGCGGCGGTCGGAGGCAGCTTGCGCATGCCCAGGTCATCGATGATGAGCAGGGGTACGGTGGCCAGAGTGTCCATGTGTTTTCTACGGGTGCCGTCGATGGTGGCTTCGGCAATATCGTCGAGCAGGGCGTGGGTTTCACGATAGAGGACGCGATGGCCCTGCAGGATGGCCGCCATGCCGATGGCCTGGGCCAGATGACTCTTGCCGGTTCCGGGTGGACCCAGAAACAGCGCGTCTTCGTGTCTGGAGATGAAGGTGGCGGTGGCGAGATCGAAGACGAGGCCGCGATTCATCTTCTTGTTGAAGGTGAAGTCGAAGCCCTCAAGTGTCTTCTGAGGGTCCCGGAATTGGGCCTGTTTCCGCCGCCGTTCCAGCAGCCGCGTGCTTCGGCGGGCGAGTTCGTCCGAGACCAGGATCGAGATCAGATCGATGGGCGCCATGGCTTCGGTCTGGGCTTGGTGCAGACGTGTTTCCAGGACTTCGGCAATGCCGCCGAGGCGAAGTTGTCGCAAAGCCCGCTGGAGTTCGATGATGTTCATGATTTTTCCTGCTCCTGAATCTTGAGGTTGATGAGATCGCGATACTGGGTCAGTTCGCGGATGAGAGGATCGACTTGACGCAGCGTCACCGGAGGTTTCCGCTCCAGATAGCGACGGACGAAACGGTACTGGTAGACGTGGAGTTCCAGAGCGGCGGCGGAGGCATCCTCAACAGCAGGGACACCGTACTTTTTGGCCAGGGAGATCACGCCCAGGATGCGGCGGATGCCGGCTTCCCCTTCCCGTTGATGGATGGCTTCACACAGCGCACCCACCTGCGATCCAACCCGACGGGCACGGTCGAGCAACTGCACCGTGGTTAAGGGCGTTTTCTTCGGGTTGTCCTGGGCACGCACCCGGTATCCACCCCGTTTCTGACGGACATGTTCGCGCAGTAGCTGATGGGTCTCCGGATCGAGGATCCGGACGTGGAACGTGTCCCACTGCACCTGAACACTCCGTCCGATCCAACCGGGAGGAAGTCCGTAGTAGGCGGCCTCGACTTCGACACAGCCGTCGAGATGGACGACGCGTTTCCCGTATTGGTAGTACCGGAACGGTTCCAACGGCAATGGCAGTAATGACGGCTTCTCTTCGGCGAACATGGCGGCAACCTGCCGCTTGGTGGTGCCGTGAATGCGCGTGTCGGCCCAGCGGGTCTCCCATCGGTCCAGATAGGCCTGCGCCAGGTCCAGGCTCTCGAAGCGTTGCCCCTTCAGCGGCGTTTTCTGGGCGTGGCCTACACCGGATTCGACTTTCCCTTTCCGATCTGGATCGCGCACCCGGCATGGCATCGCCACCACGCCGTAATGGGCGAGCACGTCCTTGAATAACGGATTCAGAGTGGGATCGTAATAGTCGGAAACGATCACGCCCTCGCGCAGGTTATCCAGGATGATGTAGCGAGGACTGCCACCGAGCCGGCGGAACGCGGTTTCATGCAGCTCGGCCCAGATGTGGGAACTGGATTTGAAGGTCAGCAGCCGGACCGATTTGCGGCTGTAGCCCAGCGTCATCACGAACAACCGGGTACGCCGGTACTTGCCCGTCTTGGGGTCCCGCACCATCGGGCCGGTCCCGTAGTCGACTTGGGCTTCTTCCCCAGGTCCAGTCTGGATGATGCCTGCAGCTTGGGGGCCCTGCGATCCGCGGAGCTTGCCCACGAAGCGTTTAACCGACTGGTAGCTATTGGCGAAGCCGTGATCCGACACCAGGTCCTGCCAGATCGCCATCCCATTGCGGCCTCGACTCAGGTCCCGCTCGATGATCTCCCGGTAGGGTTCGCACCCACTGCCCGAGGTGGAGACCGGTTCTCCCAGTTCCGCGATGGCCCGATTCTGGGACCCAGAGTCGGTGGTCACCTCTATGGCCGGTTTTGCCGGTGGCCGTTTACCCCAACCACCGGGCCGCCGCACCGGGATACCCGCGCCCCGCAGGTATGTCCCTGCCGTTTCCCGACGGACACCGGTCGTCTCCTCGATCCGCCGTAGCGACCAGCCCAGCCGTCCCAATGCGACAACTTGTTCTTTCTTCTCTTGGCTCAAGGCATTGCTCATGCCGACGGAGCCTATTCAGCTTTCCGCCGGTTTCAATGTCCCGGGCCTCTCTATTTTCGTTGGCCGGTTTTCAAGTGACCTTTAATGGCCGCTTTTGGGTGACCGCCGAGGGTTACGCACTATCCTGAATTGGAACCTCCTTGGATTCGATGGCGGCGAGTTGATCCGCAGTTAGACGTTGAATGAGACGCATCGGTCCCCGGCAGATCGGACACGGTTCCGGTGGGGTTTCACCCGACTCGGACTCCGGCTCCGTGATGGACTCCTGACCCAAGAGGTGCCGACAGAGTTCCAGCATCGTTTTGCGTTTCCGATTCGCCATCCATCCGTAGTACCGGATGCGGGGAAAGCCTTTCGGTAAGACATGCAGGAGGAACCGCCGGAGGAACTCTTCGGGTTGGAGTGTCATCGTGCGGGGTCGGCCGTTGTGGCGATAGTCCTTCCAGCGGAAGGTGACGCCGGATTGGTTGACATCGAGGATGCGATGATTCGAGATCGCAACCCGATGCGTATAGCGAGCCAGGTACTGAAGGACATGTTGGGGCCCACCGAATGGTTCTTTGGCGTAGACGATCCAGTTCCGATCCTTCAGATCGTCGAGGAACCGCTCGAAGGTGGATTCGGTGGCCAGCTCCAGACACTCCCCGTGGAAAACGAACGTCTTGTTTCCGAACGCTTCGGCTAAGCCGTCGAGAAACTTTTCTCTAAAAACGTAACTGAGTTTCTTGACCGGCAAGAAGAAGTCGGACCGGTAGGAGTGGATCCATCGGTCCTGTTGCGGAGACACTCCACCACCGGGAACCACACAATGGATATGCGGGTGGCGTTCCAGGGTTTGTCCCCAGGTATGCAGGATGCTCAGGAATCCAATCTCACCTCCCAGATACTTGGGATCCCGGGCGACCTCCATCAACGCGGCGCCACTGGTTCGGAACAGAAGAGCATAGAGCACCTTCTTGTTCTGCCAGATCAAGGGCACCAACTGATGGGGCATGCTGAAGACCAGATGGAAGTACCCGATCGGTAACAGTTCCTGTTGCCGTTTCTCGACCCACGCGTTTCGAGCTTGGGTCTGACACTTCGGGCAGTGGCGATTCCGGCACGAGTGATATACCAGTGTTTCGTGGCCACAATGTTCGCATCGTTTCCGGTGGCCGCCCAGTACAGCGGTCCGGCAATGGGTAATCGCGTGGAGGACCTTGACCTGGGGCCAGGCCAGCGCTTTGGAATACCGTTGTCGGAATCGGTCTCCGACGATGCGAATCACGTCAGCCACCTCAAAGGGTGGCCGGCTCACTTCTTCGGGTCCTCAACCGCAGGTGAAAGCTTCAACTGATCCGGAGGATTGTGCGCGGTTCGAAGATGGCGCCGGGACAGTTGCAGGTAGAGAGTGGTATCGCTGAGCCGACTGTGTCCCATCAAGAGCTGGATCGTGCGCAAGTCGGTCCCGGACTCTAACAGATGTGTCGCGAAGCTGTGCCGCAGCGTGTGCGGACCGACCCTCTGGGTCAGACCCGCACGCTGGGCGGCCCCATGAACGGCATGCCAAACGACCTTGTCCGAGATCGGAGCATCCGTGCCGCGGTGTCCCGCACTGCTATGAAACAGATAGACCTCGGGCTTTTTCAACACCCAGTACTGCCGTAACGCTTCGAGCAGATTCCGACTCAATGGGACATCCCGGTCCCGACGCCCTTTCCCATCGCGGATATGCACCAGCATCCGTTCACTGTCGATGTCGGCCACCTTCAACACGGCGGCTTCGGCCCGGCGCATCCCGGTCCCGTAGAGCACCATCAAGATGGCCCGGTGCATTGGGCTCAATGCCGCTTCGATCAACCGTCGAACTTCAGACGGACCCAGGATCGTCGGTAGCTTCCGTGTACTCTTTGGCAGGGGCAGATCATCCAGTTCCAGATCCGCACGTCGCAGCACCTTCTTGTAGAGGAATCGCAACGCCGAGGTCCGCATCTGGACCGTACTCGCCGCCAGCTTCTTTTCCTTCAGTAAGTACAGCTGAAAGCGCCGTACCTCCTCGGCTCCCATCAAGGCCGGAGACTTACCGAAGTAATTCGCGAATTGTTCGACTGCCAGAATGTAGCCACGACTCGTGGCCGGAGAATAGTTCCGTCGCTGGAGTTCCTCCAGCATCCGTTCGCGTAGTTGGGTCATAAGACACCTCCTTATGACCGCTACTGTATGGGACAGACTTTATCCGCAGGACGCCGACTCCGAGCGCCAGCGGCTTAGTTCAAACCGCATACTCGGAAACCTGGGAACCGCCTGAAATGGGAGCTTCACGCCGAGATCCACGTTTCCGAGTAGGCGACTATACGTCCAAGTGGATTAAAACAGTCTGGCGAATCGGAGAGTCTGGGTGGGTTGGAAGGCTCGATCAGCGAGAGCTACGCCACCGGCACCTTTTCCTTCAGTTCTTTAATGTTGATTCACTGGAATCCATGCCGCGACTGTCGAGTCCAGCCTCAGCGCGTTAATGAGCTCAGGTTCAGGGCCGTCATGGCAACGACGTAGATCGCGACAATGTAGTACCAGCCACCCACCAGCTTCGGCATCCGAAAGGGGGCAACGTTTAGGATTGCGAGTGTGACGACCGCAACGTAAAGAGCCCACGAGAACGTGACGTGCCCCAGCAGCTCACGGAACGGAAAGAGAGCCGTCACAACGATGATGTTGGTGTCGATCGGCAAGCCGCTGTATGCCCCACCGTCGTCGCCATAAATGTTGAAGTGAGCCAGCCGAATCGCTCCCGCAACTACCAGCAGAAAAGCGCCTGGAAGAAACCAGGGGTCGAAGTTGCCAATGCTGATCAGGAGCACCGCGGGAGCGACGCCGCTGGATACGATATCGGTAAGGGAATCGAGTTGTGCGCCGAAGGCTCGGTCCTCGTCGGACCGGACGGTAATTCGCCGAGCCAGCGGACCATCGAACCAATCGCAGAACAGCGCCCACAGCAGGGCTGTTGCGGCGGCCGCATAGGCGCCGCGCACGCTGAACCAAATCGCCAGAATTCCACATACCAGCCCCGCCAACGTCAGTAGGTTGGCTCTGTCGTAGAGAAAAGACAGGGCGCTTCGTCGCCGGTATGGACCCGTCATCGGCTCAGGCATTGCCGCATCGCTTCGACGAGTATTTGGTTTTCTGCTGCCGTCCGGCTGGCGATGCGCAGATACCGACCCGCATCTGACATGTGCTTACCAGCGCAATGCTTGACAAAGATATTGTGCTCCACGAAGAGCCGTTTGGCGATGACCGGACCGGATGGGCCTGGGGCTGGGAGACGACACATCACAAAGTTAGCCTGGGGGCGATACGCTGTCATTCCGGAGATCTCGTTCAACCGTTCGTAGAGCTCATCGCAGTGATCGCGAACCAGCGCGCAACTCTGCCTGAACGCCCTGCGCCAGCGCGGTGCGTGGCGCAGGAAGGATTCCGCGAAACCGTTGATGTTCCAGATGTGCAATTCGGAGCGCACCGCGTTCGCGAATTCCTCATTGGCCGTTAGGAGATAGCCCAGCCGGAGTCCGCCGATGCCGAAGGACTTACTTAAGCTCTTCAGGACCGCGAGGTTGCGAACGCGGTCAACCCAACCCTCCACGCTCAACTCCTGATAGTCGTCTGTAAAGTCGATGAAGGACTCATCGACAACGAGCATGCACTCGGCCGATTCGAGTTTTGCAGCAAGGCGCAAGATGTCTGCTCTGGGCACCGCCAACGAAGTGGGATTGTTAGGTGTCACTACAATGGCCAGTCTTGCCTCGCTCGCGAGAACCCGTTGGGCAAAGGCATCGACGTCGAGTTCGAAAGTGGGAGAGGGCAGTTCGAACGGGACGAAGGCCCCAGTTCGTGCAGCGTCCTCGTACTCGTTGAACGAAGGTACGGGACAGGCGATCGGGCCGGGAAGGCGGCTAGAGATGATCTTAATCAGTTCCGACGCCCCGTTTCCAACCACAACGCGCGAGGGAGGCTGCCCGATCAAAGTGCCGGCGAGCCGGGCGACAACCTCCTGTCCAGGAGGATAGTTGAGCACCAGTTTGCGCAGGTCGTTCTCGAAATGTGCGAACATCGGCTTAGGCGGGTAATAGGGATTGTACAAGTAAGCGTGATCGACAAACCCAAAGCGCCAATATCCCCCGTGTTGGCCCTGGATATGGTCATAACGCTCCTCGCCTGCGCTGAATAGATATTCAGCCGCCAATCGGTCGCTTTCATCGTCGATCTCGTACCACTTGAGGTCGTCACAATCCACAGCGACGAGGTTATTCTTGCCTCGGTGTCCCAGGGTGATGAGAATCGATTCGTAGTATTCGTCGTAGTCTCTAGACGTGATGTAGGCTTCCAGCTGCGGCAGGAAATACCGGTTGAGGAAGTCCTGACGAAAGAGGTAGATGTTGGCCGTCTTGAAGAACTTTGCATAATCGAAGCCATCCTCTTGATTCTGGGAGTCGATCGTTGCCTGGATGCGACCACGAGCATCCACACTGACGACCGTGCCAGACATCCAACTCTGGTGCCGCGACACGATGGCCAGGTTGCCGCCACTCTGCGAAAGTAGTCGCTCCAAAACCGCGCGCTCGAAAAAAATATCTGCCTCCAGCAGCAGTACGTCCTGAGTGAGATGACCACGGGCGAGCCATAACGAATAAATGTTGTTGGTTTTCTCGTATTCCTCCGACACGACGTAGGTCATCGACATTCCGAGGTAACTCGCGCCGAACCGCTCGATGATGACCTCCTTGTGGTGGCCGACGACGATAGCGATTTCCTCGGTGCCGAGCGAGGCCAGATGAACGAGTGTATTGTCCAGAATGGGAACACCGGCCACCTGAGCCAGGCATTTTGGAAGCTTGTCGGTGAATGGACGAAGCCGGTTGCCGACACCGGCGGCGAGAATCACCGCTTTGTGGATCATTTCAGGGTGCTTATTGGGCGTGGGATTCCATCGATCGACTTTCACGTAAATCTCTCTGAATTGCCAGAGCGTTAACTTGCATTCTCTAGCATGAAAAAATGGTTTTGGAGCTTTGGCCAACGCACACGAAGCCACGCCGCCGCTCGGGGAAGAAGCCCGAAGCATACGGGAGACATAGCCCGTAGCGACCACCAGGTCAAAGCGCCAAGAAAAGGTGACGTGTGCGGCAGCAAACGCAGGTAGCGGCGTCGCAGTTCGACGAGCTCGACCGCGATCTCCATATAGGTATAAGCGTAGTTTCGACGTGCGTCGACGCGCGACAAGCCAGCCTCTCGAAAGAGCGTTCGGTAAACGTCGACACTGCGATAGATCGCATGATACTCGCCCTCTACGCGCTCGTATCCGTTCGCAACGGTACTCTCCCGTAAAACGACCCGCCCTCGATCACCGAGGCGTTCGATAACTGCTTGAACGAGCGCCATCGTGTCAGCGTCGCTCAGGTACATGCAGATTCCTCCCATAAAGACGAGATCAAATGGCCCCGACGGTAATGGCTCTCGAACGTCCTGGTTCAGAAGCTCCACGTTCGACCGGCCCGTGAGCTTTGCTTTTGCAGCGACCAGCATCGCAGGGCTCTGTTCAATCCCGATGACACTGCCGAAGCGCTGAGCGAAGAACTCGGTCCAGGTCCCCGACCCAGAACCCAAGTCGAGTACACGCGCTTGCGGCCCCCCAACATCGAGCCAGTCGCGTATCGCTGCGCGTTCCTTCCGGAAGCGATAACGAACAGCGTTTTCGGGCAAGTCTTGTGCGTGGGCCATGTAGCTCGCACAAGCCGCCGTGTCGGCGCCAGCTTGAGCAAAGTAGCGTCGAACCTCCCTGTAGTCGATCTGGCGTTTGCCACTCATGTTTTGGCGCGCACCTCTTACCCGATAGGCATCACAAAACTACGTTTCAGCAGTCCGGTCAGTGTCGCTGGGCCTCGCTCTCGGCCCCCGCTGGTCAACTCATGCAGACTTGAACCGGCGCATTCGTTGTCAAAGTGGATTCTCGCGGGCTTTCCACAACTCGTCCACACCGCCTGTGCCGATGGCGGAAACGATTTCATGTTGTGCGAGTGTTGAGCCAGGTTGGATCACCCGTAAATAAGACTACAGGAAGGAGTTGGGGTCAATCAGAAGCTCACATGCTTGAGTAACCGCATACTCGGAGATCTGAAATGCCTGTGTTTCCGGGGTCTTCGTGAAAATCCACCTGTCCGTATCGGCGACTTGCCCTCTGTGCCAATGTAGGTGAGACACCTGCCTAACCGTTAATTAGTGAGCAGGGCGGGAAGGAAGTGAGCCTGTGTTGGTGATGAAACCAGAGAACGAGAACGAAGAATCGCGTGGAACGGAAGGCGCCCGCAGGGCGACTGGAGTTGCGCGTGAAGCGGCCGGTCGGAATGGGGATAATCCGGACCCGGAGGTGACCAATAAGGCGATACGGAGGCGATTCAGCGCCGCATATAAGCGCCGGGTCGTGCGGGAGGCGGACCGATGCACGAAGCCGGGCGAGTGGGGGGCCTTACTACGCCGGGAGGGATTGTATTCCTCGAGCCTGCGCACCTGGCGGCGGCAACACGATGCCGGGGAATTGGCCGGGATGGGTTCGGCGAAGCGAGGACGGAAAGCGCAGCCGAAGGACGGCCGGGACAAGCGCATCGCTGAACTGGAACGCGAGGCGCAACGGCTCCAGAGGAAGCTGGAGCAAGCCGAAACGGTCATCGAGATCCAAAAAAAAGTCTCCACGCTATTGGGGATTCCTCTGAAGAACCCGGACCAGGAAGAGAACAACTGATGGAAGCGGCCGAAAAGTTCTCCACCGAATTGGGGACGGTGCCGGCGTGCCGGGCCTTCGGGGTTTCCCGCGCGTCGCTCTATCGGCGTCGGCAGCGGGCCGCCGCGCCCGCAGCCGAGCGGGCACGCCCACGATCACATCGGGCATTGAGCGGAGCCGATCGACAGGAAGTCCTCGACCTGCTGCATAGCGGGCGCTTCGTGGATCAGGTGCCCGCCCAAGTGTGTGCGGCCTTGCTGGATGCAGACCGCTATTTGTGCTCGGTACGCACGATGTACCGGATTCTGGATGCGAACCAAGAAGTGCGCGAACGGCGGAACCAACGGCGTCATCCCGTCTACCAGAAGCCGGAACTGTTGGCGACAGGCCCGAATGAAGTGTGGACCTGGGACATCACGAAGCTGAAGGGACCACGGAAGTGGACCTACTTCTACTTGTACGTGATTCTCGATATCTTCAGCCGCCAGGCGGTGGGCTGGATGGTGGCCGATTGCGAATCTTCCGGCCTGGCCAAGAAACTGATTCGTGAAAGCTGTGACAAGCATCGGATCGAGCAGGATCAGCTGACTCTGCACGCCGATCGCGGCTCGTCGATGAAGTCGAAAGCGGTGGCGCTGCTGCTATCGGATCTGGGTGTGACCCAATCCCACTCTCGGCCCTATGTGTCCGACGACAACCCGTTCTCGGAAGCCCAGTTCAAAACCCTGAAATACCGCCCTGACTTCCCGGAACGATTCGGTTCGATCCAGGACGCCAAGGCGTTCTGCCGGGACTTCTTCCACTGGTACAACAACGTCCACTACCATTCCGGTCTGAACTGGCTAACCCCAGCGATGGTCCATTACGGTCAGACCGGTCCGGTTCTGGAACGACGCCAGCATGCTCTGGATCGCGCTCGTCGGCAACATCCAGAACGTTTCGTCAATGTACCGAGAAAGATCGCTGGGCCGCCGGACAAGGTGTGGATCAACCCGCCCGCAGAGTCGCCTACGGTAGCTTAAATTTCGAAGGCAGGTGTCTCAAACTTGTTGACACGTTCCGCGAGGCGATTCCGTACTGCGTGATCGAGCCGGATTCAGCCATTGCGGCGCAGATGCTCCGCCAGGGTATCTCCGTCATCACGGGCGACATCGACAACCGGCTGACCTACGAAGGAGCCCACGTTCAGCAGGCCCGGCTGGTGCTCGCCAACCGGGAGGACACGACCAACACGAACCTCACCCTCACGGTCCGTGAGGTAGCCAGGGATGTCCCGATCGTCGCGTTCGTCGAGGACCAAGACTCGATCGACATTTTGGAGCTCAGCGGCGCCACGCATGTGCTTGCCCTGAAGCAGAGTCTGGGTCAGTACCTCGCCAATCGCATCAGTGCCGGACACGGCGACGCGGACATTATCGGCGCTTTCAAGGGACTGCAGATCGCCGAGTTCACAGCGCGCAATACCCCGCTCGCCGGACGGATCGTGCGCGAGACGCGCCTGCGAGAGACGATGGGCTTGAACATCGTCGGCGTCTGGCAGCGCGGCCGCCTGCGACCGGCGTTTCCCTATACCCAGATCACCGATCAGAGTGTCGTCGTCGTGGTCGGCGCGCCGGAGCAGATCCGCGAGCTGAATGGTCTGCTGCAGCTCCCTCATGTGCACGATGAACCGGTCCTGGTCATCGGCGGCGGCAAGGTGGGACGCGCTGCGACGCGTGCCCTCAAGCGGAAAGGTATTCCGGTGCACGTGCTCGAACGCGATGAACGGGCGCACGACAGACTCGCCGACATCTGCGATCAGCATTTCGTGGGTGACGCTGCTGATCGGGAGGCCCTGATGAGGGCGGGCCTGCAGAACGCTCCCTCGGTGCTGCTGACCACGAATGACGATGCCATGAACGTGTACCTAGCCGTGTACTGCCGGCGGCTAAAGCCAGATCTGCGGATCGTCAGCCGGATCACGCACGAGAGAAACCTTGAAGCGATCCATCGGGCGGGCGCAGATTTCGTGTTGAGCTACTCGACGCTTGGGGCGGAAGCCGTCTTTTCCGTGCTGCAAGGCCATGAACCCGTCATCTTGGGGGAAGGTGTCGACATGTTTACGGTCGACCTCCCCCCTTCTCTGCAGGGGAAGACACTCGTGGAAACTGGCATCGGCTCGCGAACTGGGCTGAGCGTGGTCGCGGTTAGCCAGAATGGACAGCTGGTGACGAGACTGCAGTCTTCGATGCGACTGGAGCCAGGCGCAGAGTTGATCATGCTGGGTGGCGTTCGGCAGAGGCAGGCGTTTGCCGACGCGTTCGGGTAGGCCCGCGCTTTGCTCGGCCGGGGAGACATGCTAACCGACTTTCCAAAATCTCCCGCAACGGAACGTGTCAACAAGTTTGAGACACCTGCATTCGGAATTTAAGCTACCGTAGGCGACTCTGCGGGCGGGTTGATCCACACCTTGTCCGGCGGCCCAGCGATCTTTCTCGGTACATTGACGAAACGTTCTGGATGTTGCCGACGAGCGCGATCCAGAGCATGCTGGCGTCGTTCCAGAACCGGACCGGTCTGACCGTAATGGACCATCGCTGGGGTTAGCCAGTTCAGACCGGAATGGTAGTGGACGTTGTTGTACCAGTGGAAGAAGTCCCGGCAGAACGCCTTGGCGTCCTGGATCGAACCGAATCGTTCCGGGAAGTCAGGGCGGTATTTCAGGGTTTTGAACTGGGCTTCCGAGAACGGGTTGTCGTCGGACACATAGGGCCGAGAGTGGGATTGGGTCACACCCAGATCCGATAGCAGCAGCGCCACCGCTTTCGACTTCATCGACGAGCCGCGATCGGCGTGCAGAGTCAGCTGATCCTGCTCGATCCGATGCTTGTCACAGCTTTCACGAATCAGTTTCTTGGCCAGGCCGGAAGATTCGCAATCGGCCACCATCCAGCCCACCGCCTGGCGGCTGAAGATATCGAGAATCACGTACAAGTAGAAGTAGGTCCACTTCCGTGGTCCCTTCAGCTTCGTGATGTCCCAGGTCCACACTTCATTCGGGCCTGTCGCCAACAGTTCCGGCTTCTGGTAGACGGGATGACGCCGTTGGTTCCGCCGTTCGCGCACTTCTTGGTTCGCATCCAGAATCCGGTACATCGTGCGTACCGAGCACAAATAGCGGTCTGCATCCAGCAAGGCCGCACACACTTGGGCGGGCACCTGATCCACGAAGCGCCCGCTATGCAGCAGGTCGAGGACTTCCTGTCGATCGGCTCCGCTCAATGCCCGATGTGATCGTGGGCGTGCCCGCTCGGCTGCGGGCGCGGCGGCCCGCTGCCGACGCCGATAGAGCGACGCGCGGGAAACCCCGAAGGCCCGGCACGCCGGCGCCGTCCCCAATTCGGTGGAGAACTTTTCGGCCGCTTCCATCAGTTGTTCTCTTCCTGGTCCGGGTTCTTCAGAGGAATCCCCAATAGCGTGGAGACTTTTTTTTGGATCTCGATGACCGTTTCGGCTTGCTCCAGCTTCCTCTGGAGCCGTTGCGCCTCGCGTTCCAGTTCAGCGATGCGCTTGTCCCGGCCGTCCTTCGGCTGCGCTTTCCGTCCTCGCTTCGCCGAACCCATCCCGGCCAATTCCCCGGCATCGTGTTGCCGCCGCCAGGTGCGCAGGCTCGAGGAATACAATCCCTCCCGGCGTAGTAAGGCCCCCCACTCGCCCGGCTTCGTGCATCGGTCCGCCTCCCGCACGACCCGGCGCTTATATGCGGCGCTGAATCGCCTCCGTATCGCCTTATTGGTCACCTCCGGGTCCGGATTATCCCCATTCCGACCGGCCGCTTCACGCGCAACTCCAGTCGCCCTGCGGGCGCCTTCCGTTCCACGCGATTCTTCGTTCTCGTTCTCTGGTTTCATCACCAACACAGGCTCACTTCCTTCCCGCCCTGCTCACTAATTAACGGTTAGGCAGGTGTCTCACCTACATTGGCACAGAGGGTCGGGGCGCAGCCGCTCAATCAACCCAGCGGCGATTTCGTCGTGACGACTGATGATCACGTGCTCTCGTACCGAAGGCCGAAGCTGTCTCGGTGCTCTGAGTCTCACCTGAGCCTCGAGCCATGGCGCATAGAAGAAGCGGATGAAGGTGAAGGGGAGCATAACGAGCAGCAAGACGAGGCCTGACACTAGAACGAAGACGGTGAAAAGCCGGCCAATGTCAGTGGTGAATGTAATGTCACCAAAGCCGAGGGTCGTCATGGTGACGAGCGTCCAGTAGATGCCCGTAATCCAGGAGTGTGACTGGTCCTCCACGCCGACCATGATCAACTGAAAGATCAGGGCGTAGGTGAGGATGATAGCAAAGAGAAAGGCGAGGTAGCGGAGCAAGGCTAAGATGTTCTGGCGCATCTCGCCTTCGCTGAAGATAGACGAGAATTGGCTGCTGAAAAGCTTCATGGGTCGGCGTCGAGAGCGAGCACGCAATCTCTATTTTAGTCCCGCGATCCGCACGAGAACCGATCAGGCACCGTGCGCGAGGCCCAGGTGTTCGTTGTGCTCGGACCGTGACGAGGCCCGATCGCGCGCCCCACGTCCACCCTGACATGAGGCGCGTGGGCGTGTGCTGAAAGCGGACGGCTCAGTCGGTCGGGACACGGGGCCGTCAGCTCCTCGAACCAGTTCAGGACGACGTTAATCTCGGCGGGGCACCGAGGACGCCACACTTCGCCCATGCCGCCCTTTCCAAGGGCAGAACCGATTTCATAGTGTGCGAGTTGGGAACCGGGTTGGATCACCCGTACATATAACTACAGTCACGGGTTACCAGCCATCAGACAGTCACATGTTGTAGTTGTTCAATGATTCTGTCACCCATTAACTGTTCAGTGAAAAATGTCGAGTCAAGCCCATTCTTAGTTGAAACTCTCCACGGCTCACGATTGGTCACGCAGCCTTCTTCTTCGATCTCGTCGACGTCTTCGCCTCAATCTTCAGCTCCCGCCTGAGGGCTTCGCGGAGCTTTGGAAGATGACGGTAGCCGATCACCTTCCTCAAGCGTGGTTCGATGTCGATGAGCGCCGTCGCCAACCTGAGGTGGCCCCGGTTTGTGGACAGCTTGGCGGCCTGTTTAAGGTGTATTCCGGTTGCCGCTCATCTTGCCAGAATCTCCTTGGATCGATCTTCCTGTCGCCGTTGCTGCGCCGGTGGGTAAGCGGGCAAGGCGCGTAGCTGCTTGTCCATCATATCCGCAGGCGGGTCGCCGCGGTAGGCCTCGGCCGGGGTTTTTCCGCCGAGGGCCGAGTGTGGCCGTTCGGCGTTGTAGAAGTCGATCCACTCGCCGATGACGCGCCGGGCCTGGAAGCCGTCGGCAAGGTCGTGCAGATAGACAGCCTCGTATTTGAGGGAGCGCCACAGCCGCTCGATGAAGATGTTGTCCATGCACCGGCCCCGGCCGTCCATCGAGATCTGGACACCGGCCGCCCGCAAGCGCCCGGTGAAGGCGAAGCCGGTGAACTGGCTGCCCTGATCGGTATTGAAGATCTCCGGCTGGCCGTGGCGGGTCCGCGCCTCCTCGAGCGCCTCGACGCAAAAGCCGGCGTCCAGGGTGTTCGACAAACGCCAGGCCAGCACATACCGGCTCGCCCAATCCAGGATCGCCACCAAGTAAAGAAAGCCGCGCCGCACAGGGATGTAGGTGATGTCGGCGCACCAGACATGGTTTGCCCGCTCGATCGCCAAACCCTTGAGCAGATAGGGGTAGACCCGGTGCTCGGGATGCGGCTCGCTGGTGCGGGGTGCCCGGTAGATCGCCTGAAGACCCATCAAACGCATCAGACGCCCCGCCCGGCGACGGCCGATGCGCACGCCCTCGCGGCGCAGATGACGGACGATCTGACGGGCACCGTAGAACGGATGCTTCAGAAACAACTCATCGATGCGCCGCATCCGCGCCAAGGTCTCCGCGCTCTCGCCCTGGGGCGTGTAATAGAGCCAGGAGCGCCCGATCGACAGCAAACGGCATTGACGACTCAAGCTCAGTTCCGGGTCAGGGCGCCTCACCATCGCCCGGCGCGCGGCCCGGCTCATCGACCGGACCCTCTGGACAAAAAATCCCGCTCCACCGTCAATTCGCCGATCTTGGCGTGAAGCTCACGAACCTCGCTTTCATGATCCCGCCGCCGGCGTTCCACACCGTTCGAGAACATCTCGCCAAGCCCTTCCATCGCCTGGCGCTTCCATGTGCTCACCTGGTTCGGATGAACCTGGTGCTTCGAGGCAATCTCCTGCAGCGTCCGATCGCCCCGAAGCGCTTCCAGCGCGACCTTCGCTTTCAACTCCCCAGAAAACCTGCGTCTCTTCGTCATCGCGTATCCCTCCTCAGTCGGTGGAATACACCTTAAACAACTGCCCGATTTTCCGGGGCCACCTCATGGGGAGACCTTGGATGTGGTTATACCGCCGCCGAAGAACGCAGTGACCCGACCGCAATCGGCGCGGGATCCAACCGTTCGGGATCGCCATATTGCCCAGATCCGCAGCAACGGCCGCATGGCCTGGCAAGTGGCCACAGGGTACAACCAGCGCAGCCGGATAGAAACGCAGATCGGCCGTTGGAAGGGTGTCATCGGCCCCAAGCTCAAATCCCGCAGCTTTTCCAGGCAAATCACGGAGATCCAGGTCGGTCAGAAAGTCCTGAACACAATGACCGCACTCGGACGGCCTGTGTTCGAACGTGTCGCCTGACGCTACCGCTTGGGAAAGGGCGAATTCCATCTCCGCCCCGATCCATGCAACAACGCTTCTCGAACCGAAGTGTCCAAGGTCTGCGGCGGTGACCGAGAGACCTCCTGAGATTGGACGCACCGCTTCAACAAGGAGGCTCTGGAGGGACTGATCAACCCCAAGACAGAGGAGAAAGTCGAATGATCAATCAGCAGGAGAAGCGCTCGCTATCTGTCGGGTCTGCCGTACAGTTCACCCACAAAGGGAAAACAATCCACGGACATCTCCTCCAAAGACAGGGACGGCGCCGCTTCGCTCAGGTAGTCGACACGGAAGAGCGGATGTGGAAAGTCCCGGAGTCGGCGTTAAAGGACTCGGGGGGAGCGCGACTAGCCACGATAATCACACGGCACGACAAAGCGCGCGCTGACTACCGCGTGGGAGACGAGGTAACGTTCACAAGTCCCGACGGACCAAGGCGTGGGGAGATCGTGAAGCTCAACCCGAAGAGTGCAAAGGTGCGCTGCGAAGAGACATGCTGGAATATTTCCTATGGCCTACTCCGCAGGGCGGGAAGGGAAAGCGCGAGGAACGGTGCGGAGCGGCTGAACGGTGTCGCGGAAATGGCCAGGCGGTTGATGGACGAGCATGGGCTTACGGGCTGGACCGTCGCGTTCGGCGAGGCCAGGAAACGCCTTGGCGACTGTCATTTCCGACACCACGTGATCCGGATCAGCCGCACCCATGCCCTGGAGGGAAGCGGGGAGCAGATCCGGGACACCGTGCTGCACGAGATCGCCCACGCGATTGCGGGATACGAGGCCGGCCATGGACCGCTGTGGAAGGTGACAGCACGGCGAATCGGGGCAACACCAAGGGCAAAGGCCTATGAGAGCCAAGCGAGCTAAGGCGGGATGATGTCTATCCCGACGACGATGAACCGATCAGCTTGACCCTCGCGGGTCTGAGACTGACTCGGCTGGACCACTGACAATGCCATGGCTACGACCAGGATGAGCATATCGTTCTCCCAGGACTGTTGTTAGCATATTTTAAGGCAAAACGATCGGGAACAAACCGCCGACGTTCCCCCCCTTCGACACCCTGTAGTTGTACGTGCCGTCACCGTTATCCTCCACCTCTCGGACGATCGAATGGGATTCGATATTCTCGGTTGGGCCGCCATCGCATCGATATCGATAGGTTTGACTTGCGGTAAAGCTCGTTACCATCAGCGGTAACGTCCATGCATCGGGAGGCAGATGATCATCATAGGGAAAGTTTCCGCGAGTCAATAAAAGGGTACCGACCGGATTCGTGTTGAAATACAGGCTAAGGGCTCGGCTTGAGGCCTCGGGTCCTCATGAAGCTGTAGAGGGTCGTACGGGACACGCCCGTGAGCTTGGCGATGGCGGTCTTGGAAAGGCCCAGCTCGATGAAGCGCCGGATGTCGACCTCCTTGCCGTTGAGCCGTGAGACGCCCAGCGAGCCTTTCGAGCGCCCGAGCTTCTGGCCCGAGGCCCTGGCCTTGGCGAGGCCCTCGCGGGTGCGCTCGGAGATCAGGTCGCGCTCGACCTCGGCGAACAACGCGAAGAGGGTGGTCATAACTTTGGTCTGAATGTCGCGCTGGCCCTCAATGCGGATGTTCTCCTTCATCGCCACGAAGGCGACGCCTGCCTTGGCGATGGCGTCGAGGATGGCGACGATCTGACCCAGCGACCGACCGAGCCGGGAGAGTTCGCTGACGACCAAACGGTCGCCGCGCTGGAGGACGTTCATCAGCTCGTCGAGCCGGCGGCGCTTTTCGGAAGCCTGTCCAGAGGCGGTCGCCTCGATGAAATCGTCGATGCGGAAGTCGTGTTTGCGTGCGTACTCGAGGATGGCGAGGCGCTGGCTGCCCACGTCTTGCTGCGCGGTCGAGACCCTCAAATAGGCAACAGTTTTCACAGCCTGACCATTGAATACGGCTTCTGGTATTTTATCTGACAGATACGAAACATGGAATGCGTCACGTTCCATGCTACTAAACTGTTCGGTCAGAACGAGCGTTTGTTCATGACAGAACTATGCCGGTCTCCGACCCCGACGTCTCTCGCCCCGTCTGATTTGCGATGCCCGCTTTCTCGGAGCCGACCGACGCGAGATCGCCCTGCGGCGGGGCCGCCACAATCGATTGGGTTGCGCCTACCAGGTCGCCTTCGTGCGTGGGCTCAGCAGATGGAAGAACGTCATCCTCTACGGCGAAATCAATATTGACCCCGTGCCGAAGAACTTGATATGCCGTCCACTTCCGGCGATCCCCAGATCTGAGGCGTGTCCGACATCACGTCGGTGTTGCCCGCCGCGCGAAGCGCGATGGCGTCGCTGCGGGGCGCGCTCCGGTTGGTCGGATTCGCGCTGCCGTATTCCAGGCTGAGATTGGCGAAACCGCCGCGGCCCAGCGGCAGGCCGACGTTGCCGGCCACGCTGTAGGTTTCGCCGTCACCCTCCAGATGCGTGGCGGCGTTCAATGACACCGCTCCGCCCGCGGCGGCGTCTTTCAATTGGAAGTTCATGACACCGGCAATGGCGTCGGAGCCGTATTGCGCCGCGGCGCCGTCGCGCAACACTTCGACCGGTACTGTCAACTTAAGCAGAATTCGTCCGGTTTGTGGGCGGAATCTGCTGAAGCCAAGCCTAGGAATCAATGACTTAGAGGTGGTAGAGGGCAGCGAAAACGTCGCCGAAAGGTTGTGTCGCAACTTTGGGCGAGGGCGGATGGTAGCCTGAAGAGATCATGAAGAAGGCAATCCGACCTGCGATCCGATGGACCCGCTCAGTAGGCGAACAGGTGTTTCACTGTAAACTTCAGCGTCCAGTAGCGCGCACCGGTGAACGCATTGTGGTTGGGGAAGTCCGGGTCCCGCCCATGAAACGGGTGAAGCGAGTATCCGCTGCTGTCTTCGACATTGCCCATCATCGAGTAGGTCAGCTTCAGTCCCAACAATGTTTTGTCGGTCAGGTTGTAGTCGACGCCCGCATGCAGGTGCCCGGCTAGGATCATGGCGGACAGGTCGGCGTCCTGGCGGCTGTTGTAGAACGACAGGGGAGGGTCGTAAGCTGGAGCATTGCCCAATGTGTCCACGTAATCGCTAGAGAACCGCACCCCGGACACCTTGACGAACGCGGGGCCGAGTCCAGCACCCACGTATGGAGAAAAAAGCGCGCGGTCCGCAACCGGAAAATCGTAGTACGCATTGAGCGCAAGGGTACGTACGGTGCGATTATCGATCGACGCCCGGCTATTGGATACGACCGTGCCGCCGCGGCGTTCTTCTATGGGTGTCCCATCGTAATCGGTGATGCTGCGGAACATCTGGTCGAGGCCGTTCTTCCGCTGCGCGAGCGATAGCTCCAGGCGTTTGCGATCGAACATACGGCCTGCCGCAACCTCGAACGCGGCTCCGGCGGCCGCGGCAATATCGTAGCGCCAGCGGTATCCCGGGATTTCTGGAACGGGGTTCGCATCAAAACACCCGTCCGTCGGATAGCAGAGTGGGTCCCGATTCCACCCCTCCTGGTCCATGTCGGACGCCCAATTTGATCCGATGCCTCCGCCGAGGTACCACCCGGAACGCGGCGGCCCCTGGGCCGCGACGCCGACGATGGGACAAAGGATCAGGATTCCACCGACGGCGGATGCGATGAACGATGCAAAACGCATGGAAATCTCCTACTCGGACTGCCCCGTGCCCGGGACATACCCTCGCTGATCGTTTCTCGTTGCCTTGGGCTCAACTATTGTGTGAACCACAACCGCTATCACAATAAGAAATAAGCGGTTGTGTTGCAACTGCGTATTCCGGACCATCCTGAACACTGATTCCGATGGATGTGTTGCAACTTTCAAAAATCAGCAAGAGAGCGACTGGTTGGGTCGACCAGGCTCCGTCTTATGCAGCCACTTCGAACAGCTTGTTGATGAACTGAATCTGTTGCCGAACATCCGAACCGTTCACCCGCCTCGCCTGACCCTTCCGGATCATGTGAATTGCCTCATATCCTTGGATCGTTCGCCGTGCCGCGTGAAATTCACGAAAGCCCTGCTTGGCCTTCACGCGTCGTTTGATCGCTCGATGATCCTGCTCCAGGATGTTGTTCAAGTATTGAACAGGCCGGTGACGGCAACGGTGTCGCAGGATTCCTTCCTGCTTCACTCCTGAAATCGCCGCCCCATAGAGGCGTGCTTGGTCCGTATTGATAACCCGGGGCTGCCGATGCGACGGATTCGTCAGCGCCTTGCGGAACAGGCGTTTGGCCGTAGCGGCATCGCGCAACCTCGAGAGCACGAAGTCGATCGTGGCGCCGGTGGAATCGATGGCTCGGTAGAGGTAGCACCAACGGCCCTTGACACGAACGTAGGTCTCATCGACGCGCCAGGACCTGTTGGTTGGCTTGAGATGACGGCGCAGCCGCTCCTCCAGTTCAGGACCATAGCGCTGGACCCAGCGCCAGATTGTCGTGTGGTCCGCCTTCAGGCCGCGTTCGCTGAGCAGCTCTTCGACATCGCGGAACGAGAGCGAGTACCGCAGGTACCAGCGCACGGCGCAAAGGATCAGCTCGGGCTCGGTTTGCCGCCACTTGAAGATCGCCGGTCGGATTGTCTTTTTCATGATCTCTTCAGGTTACCAGCCGCTGTCCGCCAAAGTTGCAACACAACCCCCTGACTTCCCGGAACGATTCGGTTCGATCCAGGACGCCAAGGCGTTCTGCCCGGACTTCTTCCACTGGTACAACAACGTCCACTACCATTCCGGTCTGAACTGGCTAACCCCAGCGATGGTCCATTACGGTCAGACCGGTCCGGTTCTGGAACGACGCCAGCATGCTCTGGATCGCGCTCGTCGGCAACATCCAGAACGTTTCGTCAATGTACCGAGAAAGATCGCTGGGCCGCCGGAAAAGGTGTGGATCAACCCGCCCGCAGAGTCGCCTACGGTAGCTTAAATTCCGAATGCAGGTGTCTCAAACTTGTTGACACGTTCCGACTTGCGGTAGATCAGGACCATGTCGGGCCGGACGTGGCAGTCCCGATGGTCCTTCCATTCACCGGTAAGCGCATGGTCGCGATGGCGCGGCGCGAGCGGCCGATCCTCCGCCAAGTCGGTCAGAACACGTGCAAGGTCGGTATCAAGGGTCTTGGCGAAGCGGCCTTTCTTCTCGCGCCCGTAATCCCGCTTGAAGACCGCGGTTCGCCTAATCGTCCGCATTGAGTTCGGCCATCAGGCCGTCGACGTCGCCGACCGTGACCAATTCGCCCCTCCGTGTGGCCTCCATGGCCGCGATGGTCTCTTCGTTCGGCACCAAGGGCTCGAAGGGCAGACGCTTCTCGGTCGCGATCCGCACCATCATCAGGCGGAAGGCATCGGACACGGTGAGGCCGATCGCGTCTAGTACGGCGGCAGCCTCGTTCTTGGTCTTCTCGTCAATGCGGGCTCGAACGACGGTGCGCATGCTTCGATCCTCCAGTATGAGCCACAATGTAGCTCATTTTGGCAGCCGATGTCCATGCCACCATCGGCGGCGCGTTTGCGGGTGCTTCGAGCCGACACCACGTCCCGCCCAGATACCCGGGCGACCGAGTCCATCAATTCCGACAATTCCGTATCTGTCAGCTGCCACCTCGGCGGTCTCCGCTATTGATCGGACATCTCACGCGCAAGATTCAGAATCTGTTCCGGCTGGGAAAGCGTCGGCTCAGGTCGGCTCGTTACCGTCAGTTGCGAGCGCGATCTTTCACAACTTGGTCAGCGGCGACAGCGGCCTCATCCGGGTCTGGATGTTATGGCCTCGGTCCGCTTACACAGGGAGTAGCGTTCGTGCCTCAAGGGCGGATCGGAGTGACCGCAGCGGAGCCGTTTGCCAGGCCAGTTTGGGACAAGTCCGCTCATGCGGGATAGAAATAAGGGTAGTTGATTGGTGTGTTTGAACGCACGTTCAACGAACTCCGAGCAGCACCAGAGGTGCGTTTCTGGCATCGGTAGTAACGACTGCGAGACACTTATCTGCGGCATTGTGTGCTGACCACCACCGGGTCGATCACGCTGTGCGGTGGCGAAAATGAAGCCCGCGGAAGCGAACAGACGCTCTCTGCCAACTGTGTCCAGGTCGGCGATGCCCTGAACGTTTGTGGGCTGGGCCCGGAAAGCCTACGAGAGTTATTTGACGCGCTCCAGATGATCGACCCTTCCGAGGTGAAGGCGAAGATGGAGGGGCTTCGAGATCTGGGGGTGCAGATGGATATGCAAGATCAGTCGCAGCAATCTCGCCGCCCACGCGCCGCATACTACCGCGATGGTCGCCTTGTCGTGTCCCATGCCGACCCCGAGGCAATCCGGACCATCAATGAACAAATCGCTACCATCAATGCGGGCTTGAGGAGCAGCAACTCCGACGCCTTGCCGGCGCCCGATGTGACGGGCATAGTGAACGCTCAAGACATGGAAACGCAGTCCCTCCACTCGATCCTCGTACACCGTCTCGACTACAGGCCGCAACCGGCGGCCGCTGTCGGCAACGTGGTCGTCTTCTCGGAGCTGGCCTACGCGGCCCGTATGACGAAAGAGCTCCAGCTTGCCACGCCCGCGTACTACCGCAATCAGGAAGATCTCAAGCCCGGCATCCGGGACCATCACGACGGCACCCTCACCAAGGACGCCACTCGGTGGGCCAGTTTCATCATGGACGGGAGCGTGAGCGCCGCCCGCGTGGCGTTCGTCTCATCCGGTGAGCCCTGGGTCTATTGCGCCTCCCACTACCGCACCGACAGCGAACTTCGCCGGCTGCGGAGAGACTTCCGTGTCGAGTACGGCTACGAGGCGGCGACCCGGATCGACGATCCCGACGCCTTCGCCGTATGTTTCGGCGTCAACTTCGCCATGACTCTGGACAAGACCGCCGACGTCTCGCTTGGTCCAATCGATGAAATCGGATACGCGCGCAGCAGCTTCACGACGAGCCTGTGGGATGGTTCCCGCCCCATCGACACCCTCGTCCACGTCTACCACGGCTCGGTCCACTACGAAGACCTCTCCGGCCGGGTCGACAGGCAGGAACATTGGTTCGATCCGAGCGCTGGTCCCAGAGCATGGTTCACCAAGAAGACCTCGTTCAAGGACCAAAACGAATACCGCTTCGCAGTCACCACGCCTGGAGTTCCTGTACGACCGAAACACTACGTCGCCGTGTCGCCAGAGCTCCGCGAACTCACCTTTGCCCTGTGACTTCGTCTCGGAGGGGTTGGTCGCCGTGGCTCGACTGATGCCTCTCAGGGCGGATTTGTCTGTCGGGCGTTGCCTTCGGCCAGCATTTCGTCGAATCAGAACCGGAACCGCACGCCCCCTTCCACTTGGTCCGCATTGATAGGCCCGGACCGGCCGGAGCGGAAGCGATAGCCTGCGCGTAGTTCTACACGTTGCCGGACTCGGAAAGACAGACCTGTCATGAGCTGATAGGCGAACCGGCGCTCCTGGATCGTGACCGTTAATGGAAGCGATAAGGGGCTTGGAAGCTGGTCGCCGCCGGCGAGGCCGACGAGAATGCTGGGATCAATGGCAAGCTGCGTCTCAATCGTCCCATCATAGAAGAATGGGCCGACACCAAAACCGGCATATGGACTCACCCGCCACGCCGGATGGCGGTAGGAGAGATTGGCCATCAGAGACTGGATCTGGATTTCTCCGTCGATCTGGAACGAAAACGGTAAGAAGTTGCCTACAGAGCCCTCATCATCCAAGATTCCGCCCACGGTCCCGATCGAAGGGATGCCCCTGATCGAAGGGCTGCCTGAGAAGAAGCTGCCTGCAGACAGGGAGAAATTCTCATCTGGATTGCCGATGCCAACCTGCTGGAATCCCCATTCGACTTCGGCCGAGAACCCTCCTCTAAAGGTATAGCCCAGAGCCGCTGTCAACCCGGCTCCGGTGTCCAAACCGGCGCTTTGCCCGGCGATCGGCGGCGGATCCGCCGTGGCGTGTGGAAAGAGGGCATGTCCGGTAACGTCCAGATAGAAGCCGGAATTGTCCGGCGTCTGTGCACCGAGCAGATTTGAGAAGACGAGCAGGGCGCTCAAGGTCCGGCAACATCGGAATAAGTGGAGGCGGATGGTGGTACGGGGTTTGGCGTGGCCGGTGGGGCGCTGGTCTTCAAGATGCATCGTAAGCTGCCTCCAAGTACGGTGGATCGCTATCTTTCGGGAAGATATTTATCTGTGTCTCAGTCACTGCTCATTCTCCATCTCTTCGACTTCCCCCCAGTCGATCATGTATGGGCCAGATCGCTGGCCAGCTTGCCGGTCTGATCCGGGTCCAAGCAGAACTTCAATGGACTAGATGCGCTTGGTGAATCTGTACTGTCGCATTCTCGAAGCAGCGCCTTCGCGCCGCCCTGGGCCTCGATGGCATCGTGCAGCAGTGCCGCGATGGCTTCGTCCTCGTCTCCGCCATGTTCGATCACCAGCGCCGCGACGGCCAGTAGATGTGAAACATAAGGAACGTTGGAGCCCTTCCTCCGCTGCTCTCGGTGGAGTTGCGCGGCGAACACGAGCGCATCCTCAAAACGGCTGGTCACAGCTACCCCCTACCATAGGTTGCGGTGTGGTTCGTCTCCTGGGCCATTGACGCTAAAATTTAGCCGAACCGACGAATAGCAACAGCATCAATGCTGCCAGCGCGACCCAATACATGATCTTGATTCTCATTATGTGTCTCCTTCCTTGACAGACTGGTTTCAGGAGCACGCAAGGTCGGAACTGTCATCGTCTGACGCAACGACCGGATGGAGCGGTGCGTCCGAGAGCGAAGACTACCGCCGACGGATCTTGGTGAAGCCCGCAGCCGGGGGTACGCCCCTCAGGGTTCCAGCGCGGGCCGTTTCGATCGGCGGCGGGTCCTCGTAGCGACCGAGGCACAAACTCCCAACGCTACCCCTCTTCTGCGGCGAGCCTCGGTCTGATCCAGAGATAGAGCGCGCCGACTCCCAGCAGCAGTACGCCGGAAATGGCCGGCGCGCGCCAGTCGCCGGCCCCGGCCCGCGCCAGGAACAGCGCAACACAGACCCCGGCGCCGAGCGCAGGCACCGCAAGGGGTAGCTCGAATGCGCCCTGAGGTTCGCCGGGGCGCAGCTTGAGGATGACGAGTGCGCTGTTCACCACGGAGAACACCAAAAGCAGCAGTAATACCGTGGCCGAGGCCAATTGTGAGATGTCGCCCGACAGGATCAGAATCACGATCAGCACGAAGATCAGCCCAATGGCGATGTGGGGCGTGCGCCGCACCGGATGGATGCGGGAGAGAGAGCGCGGCAGATGCCTGTCGCGGGCCATGCCGTATAAGAGCCGCGAAGCGGTGACGTAATTGATCAGCCCGGTATTGGCGACCGCGAAGATAGTAATAGCGATGAACACCCAGGCCGGAAGCCAGGGCGCGGCGCGCGTCATGACTTCGGCCAGCGGCGCATTGGCTTCGGCCAATTGCTGCCAGGGCACCACCGAGACGGCGGTGATTGCCACACTCATATAGATGATGACGGTCAGCACCAGCGCCATCACCAGACCGAACGGCAGGTCGCGCCGTGGATTTTTCAACTCCTCGGCAATGTTGATCGAATCCTCGAAGCCAAGGAAGGCGTAGAAGGTGAGCACGACGCCCTGCACCAGCAGCACCAGGGGAAGGCCGGCTTCGGTTTCCGAACCCATCGGGAATTCCAACAAATTCGCCGAACCCCAGAAGCGCAGGCCGACGGCGATCACAAGCAGCAATCCCCCCGCTTCCACCAGCGTACAGGCGACATTGACCCACATCGATTCGCGGATGCCGCGATAGACAATCGCGGCGACGATGGCGAGATAGATGAACGCCAGCATGCCGGTGGGCAGGCCCTCAAGGCCGGGTAGGGCTTGCAGATTCTCGCCCACCACGCGTGCGCCGGCCGCAATCGAGGTGAAGCCCGAGCAGGCTAAAGTGAGACCGACGACATGGGTGAGCAGGCGCCGACGATAGGCGCGATGCGTGATATAGGCGGCGCCACCCGCGCGCGGATAGCGTGACCCGAGCGAGGCATACGATAGTCCCGTCAACCCTGCCGCTACCAGCGATAGCAAAAAGGCAAGCCAGATCGCCGAACCCATCTCGCCTGCGACTCGGCCAATCAGGCCGTAAATACCGGCGCCCAGCATGCTGCCGGCCGCGTAGAGTGTCATCTGCCATAGGCCGATGCTGCGCCGCAGCGTCAGTTCGCCGGCACTAGCCGGTTCGGATTGTCCGTTAGCCTGTTCCATAGATTCGAGGATTATATCCTTTACCAAATTGTCGCAAAACCGTTCCTTTGTGCGCCAGGCGCAAGTTTCCACCCGCAGCTTCGGACAGCATGTGGCGGATATTCCGGGAACGGTATCCCCTTGCTGTGGGCATTCTCTGCTTCTGAATCTGCCCCTTCCATGCACGGGCTGCTCCTGGGCCTCGGAGTTCAATCCCCGGTTCAGGCGCGACAACGTCTTGCTATCGCCGCAGCGGCTTGATTATGTTGGGTCACTCTGTCCATGAAATCAGGGGCGGTACACGCTGATCTACGAGGATGAGAACGGGCGCGTCACCGTGAACTCGCTGATTGCCGATAGCACCGCGTTCTGGTGGAATCCGCAACGGCCCAACCAGCCTTCGCTGTGGGAAAGCAAGATTGAGTTGAGCGAGAAGTTCTTTAACGAGATCATCCGTCACCCCGTCCCGATTGACATGAACACCCTTACGGCCCTCAAGGGTTGTGTTGCAACTTTGGCGGACAGCGGCTGGTAACCTGAAGAGATCATGAAAAAGACAATCCGACCGGCGATCTTCAAGTGGCGGCAAACCGAGCCCGAGCTGATCCTTTGCGCCGTGCGCTGGTACCTGCGGTACTCGCTCTCGTTCCGCGATGTCGAAGAGCTGCTCAGCGAACGCGGCCTGAAGGCGGACCACACGACAATCTGGCGCTGGGTCCAGCGCTATGGTCCTGAACTGGAGGAGCGGCTGCGCCGTCATCTCAAGCCAACCAACAGGTCCTGGCGCGTCGATGAGACCTACGTTCGTGTCAAGGGCCGTTGGTGCTACCTCTACCGAGCCATCGATTCCACCGGCGCCACGATCGACTTCGTGCTCTCGAGGTTGCGCGATGCCGCTACGGCCAAACGCCTGTTCCGCAAGGCGCTGACGAATCCGTCGCATCGGCAGCCCCGGGTTATCAATACGGACCAAGCACGCCTCTATGGGGCGGCGATTTCAGGAGTGAAGCAGGAAGGAATCCTGCGACACCGTTGCCGTCACCGGCCTGTTCAATACTTGAACAACATCCTGGAGCAGGATCATCGAGCGATCAAACGACGCGTGAAGGCCAAGCAGGGCTTTCGTGAATTTCATGCGGCGCGGCGAACGATCCAAGGATATGAGGCAATTCACATGATCCGGGAGGGTCAGGCGAGGTGGGTGAGCGGTTCGGATGTTCGGCAACAGATTCAGTTCATCAACAAGCTGTTCGAAGTGGCTGCATAAGACGGAGCCTGGTCGACCCAACCAGTCGCTCTCTTGCTGATTTTTGAAAGTTGCAACACATCCGCACTGGTTGATCGAGCGCCTCGGCTTTCAATCTCCGGCTCAGGCTCGACAACGTCTTGCAATTGAGTCAGCGGCTTGATTATGGTGGGTTCACTCTGTCCAGGAAATCAGGGGCGGTACAGCTGACTTACCCGGTCGCCATTCCAGATCAGGTCCGGCACAGCAGCCCGAAGATTGGCCGTCCGGGTCTTCGATAGGATGGTCGCGGGGTTCAACGCCTTAACCAACGACGACCGCAAAGCAGAGAGGAAAACACAATTATGACCGACAGAACAACGAAAGTATTGCTCGCCCTGATTGCGATAGCCCTTTTCTTGAACGTTATTGTTCCGTTCGCACAGCCTCCGACGGTGCAGGCGCAAGAAACAACTGAAGAACAGTTCGCAGGAGAACTGCTCGAAGTTGACGCGTGGCGAATGCATAGTTCTGCGACTAGCGCGCGTACTTGGCTTCACAATGCGAAGACCGGAAAGGTCTACCGCGTCCAGTTCCAGTGCGAAGGAGCTACGAGTGACTGTTTGATAGCGTTGCCGGTGTTCAGCGCAGACAGGCTCGGCGAATTTTTGCCAAATCCGGGATAGGGCCAGCGTAGAAGGCGGATCGAGCGTGATTTGAGCCGGATCTCAACCGGGTCCTGCACGTACGGCAAAATCTGCTGAAGCTAGCGGCCCGAAAGACGTCATGACCGTGAGATCCCCGCGTGAAGTAGAGGCTCCTTAGCGGGGATTGAAGTTGACCTCTATGTTCAGGACCACGTCGACCGGCTGACCGTTTCTCATGCCCGGGCGGAACTTCCACTGCTTCAGGGCCTGAATTGCGTTTTCGTCGAGCCCGAAATCGAGGCTGCGGACGACTCTCAGGATTTTGACGGTGCCGTCACTTCGGATGATTGCTTCGAAGACTCCCGTGCCTTGGTACCGGGCCTTGCGCGCCTCTTCAGAGTACTGGGGATCCACCTTGAAGAGAATCATCGGGGGGTCGGTGATTTCACCGATCCGGAAAACCCCTTCGCCTATTTCTCTCGATTGAAAACGGGCGTCGTTAAGCTTCCAATAAGCAGCGGTGTCTTTGAGTTGCCCATTGTCGGCGGCGTAATCTAAAGGCCGTTTCCCATCATTGTCCCGCACGTTCGAATCCGCACCCTCTTCCAGTAGCGTCGTCACGGCTTCGGCGTGCCCATTCTCTGCTGCAAAATGCAGCGGGGTCATGCCGTTTACGGCCCGCGCATCCAAATCCGCGCCCGCATCCAGGAGCGCCGTCACGGCACCGGCAGTCCCTGCACCATGCAGCGGGGTCATGCCAGTTTCACCACGGACGTTTGGGGCCGCGCCCGCATCCAGGAGCGCCGTTACGACTTCGGCACTCCCCTGCGCCGCTGCCCTATGCAGGGGTGTGAAGCCGCTTCTATCCCATACGTCCAAATCCGCGCCCGCATCCAGCAGTGCCGTTACGGCTTCGGCACTCCCGTTGTCCGTCGCAAAATGTAGAGGGCTCTTGCCGTCTTTATCCCGTGCGTCCGGGGCCGCGCCCATCTGCAAACAACGCGTCACGTCTGAAACCTCGGCGGCTTCGAAAAAAGCTGCTGTGTTCCAGTCCGCGCAATCGACTTGTGCATGGGCCGGGACCGTAAGCGCCACGGCGACGGTGGCCGCTCCAATGATTCCGATCAATTCTTGGCTCATCTGGTCAGTATAGCCTTCCCGTTCTGATTCGGACCTGATGGAATGAAGACCGAGTGCGAGGAATAAGGATGCGTTGAGGAGACGTCGGGGCCGGTCTCCGACCCTGATCCTTGCCTGCATCGTCTGCTAGTGGTCCCCGTCTAACAGACTGTACCTTATTCGGATCGTTCCCCGAGCCAGACCGACACACTGCGGCTTCGGCCAAGCCGTCCGAGTTCGTTCCGCACAGGGATTTCCGATCTAATGGTCATTATTTTCCTCATATATGATCAGAAATGGGACAGCCAGAGCCGTTACGTTAATTGTGACGGACTACACTAGCAGGCCAAGGAGATCTCACGGATTGCCGCCGCGCCGGACTTCCCGTTCGATCCCGACCTGCTGCGCCATGTCAGCCCGATCGAATGGGACAATGTCATTCTCTACGACCAGTACGCCGGAAAACCCGGGGCGGTTCAGGTAGCTATTGTCCGGCTCCAGAACGACAACACGCCGCCTTGACTGCGGCTTCTCCAGTGGGCACCCCTGCCTTGCCGGCCGGCCACGGCTATCCGCCTGGCCGTTGTCCCACACACGCCTTAGCCTCTCAGGGTTGGGCTCGGGTGATGGGTAGATCCAGCGGTTGACCGAACGCATCGATAAAAGTGAGTGTTCCCGACGAGGCCTGGCCCGCGGTTCCGCTGAACAGGATGAACTGGGTGGACCAACCCCCGGAGTCTGCGAGATGTGGGAAGAATCTGTCCGCCAATGTCGAAGGATCCATCTCGTTCGATGGAGCGAGCGTCGTCACCTTGATCTCGGCATTCTCGTTGACTCGCAATCTCAACGCAACGATTGCAACATCGGCGGTCGAGGTGACCCGGAGCACTCCGGAGAAGTTGTCCGGCAGTGAAAAGAACTCGTCCAGGAAACGGGCCACCTGACCCGACGGTGGAAGCGCGAATGTGGCCGGGGCGACAGCCAGCGACCCATCGAGGTTCGTCAGTTCCAGAGTTACTGTGTTGGATGTATCCGCTGTGTTGGCGATGGCCAGTCCGGTGCTTATCGAACCCATCTGGCCTCGCGTACCGAAAGCTTCGACATAGACACGGAATGCAGATCCGTTGGGCAGCGCGGGCACGCCCGCTTCCGAAAGGGTCTTTCCAGCGGGGGCATAAGAAAAGACGACGAGACCGGAAGGCGCCGCGTTTCCGCTGTGGGGAGTCGCTCGCACAGAACCACTGTTCAGCGCTCCAGAGGGATTCGAGGTTGTGAATCGCTGAACGCTGCGGGGAGGAATGGAATACTCGAAGCTCGATCCCGTAGAGCCATCGTCAAGCGTGAGGATCACGGGAGGGGCAGTCGTGCCGCTGCCCGGTCCAAGGAACCCGACCGTTCCCGTGATCGTCCGATCCGTTGGGTTCACGAGAATCGCCTGAGTCACCCATCTACCACCCGCTGCAAAGTGGGGGATGTAGACCCTCTCCTCAGAAACCGACGACAGGGGGGCGACCGGGAGCGTCGTCATCAGGAACTCACCGGCTTCGTTGGTGAATCCCCGGAGAGCGATGACCGCGATGGGAACCGTTGATTCAAACGTGAAGGTCCCCAATACCGCACTTCCACCGTTGAATGGGGGCTGATCCAGGAATTTTGCAATATGCTGGTGCGCCCCGAGGTCGACGGTCCCGCTACCTGCATTGGTGCCGCTGGAGTCGGTGAAATAGAAACGGATGATTGCCGTCTCGTCGTTTGGATTGGCGATGGCCAATCCGGTATTGACCGGACCGTTCACTTCGGCAAAGATCCGGCCCTCCCGAACAGGCTCGGCGGCCGGGACACCCGCTTCGGAAATGAGTACGCCTTGATTGTCCCTGAATTGGAAAATCGCGATCCCGGAAGGAGTGGTCGAACCCGCGTCCGCGCGGATGCGCCCATAGCCTACCTGCACGGCCTCTGCTGAGCCGCCACTCGTGATGGATTGGCCACCACGATCTGGAATGGAGAATGATTCGGACACGGCCGCATCGCTCAGGGTGAGGATGACCAAACCTTCGACTTTTCCCGGGAGATCGGAGAGCTTGCCCCCGACGTAAGCCTGGACAATGATGTTCTCATCGTTCTCGTCCAGCATGTCGTTCAGGGGGGTGACGGTCAACGTCGTGGTCCCGCTGGCGCTGTGGGCCGGGATGGCCAGGGCATCCTCGATAATGTCTGCGACTAACGTTTTGTCGAGTGTGTAGTCCTGGCTGACTCCTGGCTTCGCCGAGCCGCCTATGAACAGGCTAACGCTAGTCGGGCTGCTCACCGCAGCGTGCGTGGCCGTCACCGTCACGGTCGTGGGACCGCTGCCCTCGACCAGACGGGAATGGTCGACCGACAAACTGACCGACGGGGAACAGTCCGGACCTAGAACCTCGTCGATGCCACTGAGCCAGGTGCGGATGGCAGTGTCCTCTTGAGCGCACAGACCGGGGTTCAGAACGAAATATAACTCCCTCATCACTCTCAGATTCGTCAATGACGCGGGGATGGTCCCCGTCAGTTGGTTGTCGTTGAGCCGCAGACGCAGGAGGTTGACGAGGTTGCCTAACTCCGGGGGGATGCTCCCCGTCAGTTGGTTGTTGTGAAGAAACAGGTACCGAAGGCTGACGAGGCTGCCTAACTCCGGGGGGATGCTCCCCGTCAGTTGGTTGTTGTCAAGAAACAGGTTCAGAAGGCCGGCGTAGGGATCCAGGAACTGGTACAGCTGGCCCAGTTCCGGCGGGATGGGTCCCGTCAGTTGGTTGCTGCTGAGGCCGAGACCCCTCAATTGGGTGAGCGCGCCCAGTTCCGGCGGGATGGGTCCCGTTAGTTGGTTGTAGGAGAGAGATAGCCACTCCATGTAGGCGAGATTGCCCAACTCCGGGGGGATGCTCCCCGTCAGTTGGTTGTCATTGAGATCCAGCAGATTCAGGGTGGCGAAATTGCCTAACTCCGGGGGGATGCTCCCCGTCAGTTGGTTTTCGGAGAGCCACAGCTCCTGAAGGCTGGCGAGGCTGCCCAACTCCGGGGGGATGCTCCCCGTCAGTTGGTTTCCGAAGAGCTGCAGATTCCGAAGGGTGGCGAGGCTGCCTAACTCCGGGGGGGTGCTCCCCGTCAGTTGGTTTTCGAAGAGCCGCAGATCCTCCAGGCTGGCGAGGCTGCCTAACTCCGGGGGGATGTTCCCCGTCAGTTGGTTGTAGTAGAGATCCAGGTCCTGCAGGTTGGCGAGGCTGCCCAACTCCGGGGGGATGCTCCCCGTCAGTTGGTTTCGGAAGAGCTGCAGCTCCCGAAGGGTGGCGAGGCTGCCTAACTCCGGGGGGATGCCCTCTGTGCCAATGTAGGTGAGACACCTGCCTAACCGTTAATTAGTGAGCAGGGCGGGAAGGAAGTGAGCCTGTGTTGGTGATGAAACCAGAGAACGAGAACGAAGAATCGCGTGGAACGGAAGGCGCCCGCAGGGCGACTGGAGTTGCGCGTGAAGCGGCCGGTCGGAATGGGGATAATCCGGACCCGGAGGTGACCAATAAGGCGATACGGAGGCGATTCAGCGCCGCATATAAGCGCCGGGTCGTGCGGGAGGCGGACCGATGCACGAAGCCGGGCGAGTGGGGGGCCTTACTACGCCGGGAGGGATTGTATTCCTCGAGCCTGCGCACCTGGCGGCGGCAACACGATGCCGGGGAATTGGCCGGGATGGGTTCGGCGAAGCGAGGACGGAAAGCGCAGCCGAAGGACGGCCGGGACAAGCGCATCGCTGAACTGGAACGCGAGGCGCAACGGCTCCAGAGGAAGCTGGAGCAAGCCGAAACGGTCATCGAGATCCAAAAAAAAGTCTCCACGCTATTGGGGATTCCTCTGAAGAACCCGGACCAGGAAGAGAACAACTGATGGAAGCGGCCGAAAAGTTCTCCACCGAATTGGGGACGGCGCCGGCGTGCCGGGCCTTCGGGGTTTCCCGCGCGTCGCTCTATCGGCGTCGGCAGCGGGCCGCCGCGCCCGCAGCCGAGCGGGCACGCCCACGATCACATCGGGCATTGAGCGGAGCCGATCGACAGGAAGTCCTCGACCTGCTGCATAGCGGGCGCTTCGTGGATCAGGTGCCCGCCCAAGTGTGTGCGGCCTTGCTGGATGCAGACCGCTATTTGTGCTCGGTACGCACGATGTACCGGATTCTGGATGCGAACCAAGAAGTGCGCGAACGGCGGAACCAACGGCGTCATCCCGTCTACCAGAAGCCGGAACTGTTGGCGACAGGCCCGAATGAAGTGTGGACCTGGGACATCACGAAGCTGAAGGGACCACGGAAGTGGACCTACTTCTACTTGTACGTGATTCTCGATATCTTCAGCCGCCAGGCGGTGGGCTGGATGGTGGCCGATTGCGAATCTTCCGGCCTGGCCAAGAAACTGATTCGTGAAAGCTGTGACAAGCATCGGATCGAGCAGGATCAGCTGACTCTGCACGCCGATCGCGGCTCGTCGATGAAGTCGAAAGCGGTGGCGCTGCTGCTATCGGATCTGGGTGTGACCCAATCCCACTCTCGGCCCTATGTGTCCGACGACAACCCGTTCTCGGAAGCCCAGTTCAAAACCCTGAAATACCGCCCTGACTTCCCGGAACGATTCGGTTCGATCCAGGACGCCAAGGCGTTCTGCCGGGACTTCTTCCACTGGTACAACAACGTCCACTACCATTCCGGTCTGAACTGGCTAACCCCAGCGATGGTCCATTACGGTCAGACCGGTCCGATTCTGGAACGACGCCAGCATGCTCTGGATCGCGCTCGTCGGCAACATCCAGAACGTTTCGTCAATGTACCGAGAAAGATCGCTGGGCCGCCGGACAAGGTGTGGATCAACCCGCCCGCAGAGTCGCCTACGGTAGCTTAAATTCCGAAGGCAGGTGTCTCAAACTTGTTGACACGTTCCGATGCTCCCCGTCAGTTGGTTTTCGAAGAGCCGCAGATCCTCCAGGCTGGCGAGGCCGCCTAACTCCGAGGGGATGCTTCCCGTCAGTTGGTTTTCGGAGAGCCACAGATACTGAAGGCTGGCGAGGCTGCCTAACTCCGAGGGGATGCCCCCCGTCAGTTGGTTTTCGGAGAGCCACAGATACTGAAGGCTGGCGAGGCTGCCCAGTTGGGAAGGGATCACACCAGTCAACCGGTTCGACAAGAGATTCAGTCCGGTGACCCGTCCGTCGGCAGCAGTTGTCACCCCGTGCCAATCACCCAGCGGTCTGTCACTCAGCCAGTTGGTGTTGTTCGACCAATTGGCTCCATTGGTGGCCTCGTACAGCGCCTCCAGAGCCTCCTTGTCGCTCGCAAGGTTCTGAGCCCGGGCCGCGACGGCCAGCAGCAAGATCCCGAACAGGACCGAAAGGCAGGCCAGGACGGTCCAAGGGACCGTCAGGAGGTGCCGCCGATATCCTCCACGCGCTAACCGCAAAGCGGGTTCCACGACTTGGCTCCACTCGAGCTGACCGAACCGCTGCATGGCTTCCCAGAAACCTCTGACCGTACCGGGTACGCCGATAACGAAGTACCCTACGCTAGGAGCCTGTCGGGAATAAGAAGTCTGCAACCAAGAATCAACAACTTACAGATCAGGGATGGCTCGTAAGTTGTTGATTCTTGCTTCGAGGGAGCCAATTCCCGACAGGCTCCTAGACTTTTGCCGGCCGTCCTCGCCGTCCTCGCCCAGGAACATCGTGGGAGAGGATGGAGTTATAACCGAATCTGGTGTTTGGGACGGTTGAAAAAAAGCGGCGTATCTGGTCGATCTGTTGTGACAAAACATCAAAGCAACCATAGGAGATACGCCACTGTGAGCAAGAGTAACGTGATTGGACCGGAAGGTCGAGAAACGATTGACGATCCGGTAACAGAGCTACTACGAGTCGGGGCACAGCAACTGATCCAACGCGCGGTGGAAGCCGAACTGGCAGAGCTGCTATCCCAGCACGGCGATCGGCGAACCGAGACGGGGAACGCCGGGGTGGTGCGCAACGGGTATCTGCCTGAACGTGAACTGCAGACCGATCTGGGGCCGGTAACGGTCCAAATTCCGAAGGTCCGTGCCAAGACGGGTGAAGCAGTGACGTTCCGATCGGCCTTGGTACCACCCTACATTCGGAAGACGAGGTCGCTGGAAGCAGCGGTGCCGTGGTTGTATTTGAAAGGCGTCTCGGGCGGCGAGATGGGTGACGCCCTAAGAGTTCTTGTCGGTCCTCAGGCGCAGGGCCTGTCGGCGAGCAGCGTTGTTGCATGGATCATCCCGAAGGATGTCTTATCATTGTGTTTTTCAACACTGGGGATAACCTAGATGCCACATAAGTTCAACGCAGCGCGACGGCACAAGTTTGATAAGGCGCAGTACCGTGTGATCAACTGGGCAGAATATAACGAGAGCCTGCGCCAGCGGGGTGATCTGACGATTTGGGTCAGTGATGAGGCTCAAAGTGTGTGGCGCGCGCCGCACCGCACGTCACGGGGTGGCCAGCGGAGATACTCGGATCTGGCGATCGAGACATGCCTGACGCTGCGCACGGCGTATCGGCTTGGGTTGCGACAAACGCAGGGGCTGATGGGTTCCATCGGCACGCTCATGGGGCTGGATATACGGGTGCCGGATTACTCCACACTGCCACGTCGCGCAAACGGCTTGAGCATCGCTCAGGCGGTGAGGCAAGCCGGGTCTGTGCCTGTCCATCTGGTGGTAGACAGTACCGGCCTCAAGATCAGACCGCGGCGTCCAATATCTGTCGATTCGGTATACGGAACGATTGGCCGAGGCCGGAATTGAGCCGTCGGTTGGGAGCATCGGGGACTCCTACGACAATGCCATGGCCGAATCTGTAATCGGGTTATTCAAGACCGAAGTCATTCGAAAGGACGGCCCCTGGCGAGGTCTTGACGATGTGGGGTACGCGACACTCGACTGGGTGTCCTGGTACAACGAGCACCGCCTTCTCGAACCGATCGGATACATTCCTCCAGTCGAGTTCGAGCAGGTGTACTATCGCAACGAAGCAACTCCAGTCACCGTGGCCGGAGTCAACTAAAACGGTCTCCGGGAAACCCGGGGCGGTTCAGGCTCCCGGTTGTGTCTAATCCTTTATCCAGGTAGATCATCAGTTGGCGGATTGAATCGCGGGCATCAACCGGAGGGTGAACATGAAGGCGGCTATGCTACTCCTGCTGAGTCTGCTTGTCGGCGGTCAGATTCCACAATCGAATCCGGCCGAGCAGGATCGCCTTGCTTCGATACGTGGGATCGTCACCCGGATCGGAACGGCTGAGCCACTGCCGGGGGCTTTCCTTCAACTGATCCGCGCGAGGTCTGGAACCGGCCGGCCGCAGCCCATCAACGCCACCACCGATTCGGGTGGACGATTCCGCTTTGAAGCACTTGAGCCGGGAGGTTACAGGTTTATCGTGTTTCGCAATGGCTTCGTCCGACAGGAGTATGGCCAGTCTCAACCCGGCCGCACGGGTTCCGTCCTGGAATTAGCCGAGGGACAGGAACAGGAAGTCTTGTTCCAGATGGTGCCGGCTGGGACGATCGCTGGCCGCGTTCTCGACGCAAATGGTGAAGCCGTCCCTAATGCGGCAGTGCAGGCATTGCTGTTGCGCTATGGGCCCGACGGTGAGCAGACGCTGACCATGATCCAGGCTGTGATGACGAATGATCGGGGAGAGTATCGACTCTTCTGGCTGAGCCCCGGCAGCTATTACCTCAGCGCCGGCTTCGGAGGTTCCGTGATCGCCGCGATTCTGGGCAATGAGAACCTCGCACCCGCACCGGAAGGCATCGCGACAGTGTTCTATCCGGGCGTCCTTGATCCCGGGCAGGCGGTAGCCGTCGCATTATCGGCAGGTGACGAGTTGGCCGGAATCGACATGGCACTCGTCGGCAACGAAACCGTCAGCGTTCGCGGACGACTGATCACGATGATGCCCGGCCTGAGCCCGGTCGCGGCTACCGTAGAAATCAGACCCCGTAGCGCCTCGGCTGGTCTGATCGAGGCCCGGATGCCCGTGGCGAGACCGGACGCCCAGGGGGACTTCGAACTTCCGGCGATTCCCCCGGGCCGCTACCGTTTGAGCGCTCGGCTGAGGGCAGGCACCGAGAGTTATCAAACGACAATGAGCCTGGAGGTCCCAGAGCGTGACCTGGACAACGTAGTCCTGACGATTGGTCCGGGTGTTGATCTGCCCGGCCGCCTGTACCTGGAACAAGTCGAGGACCCGGAGATTCCTACGGACGCGGATGCTTCCGATCGGGCCGGCCTCCGCGTGCTTCTGATGCCTGTCGACAGTGCAGCGGGCACTCCAAATGCCACTACGCAGAGTGACGGTAGTTTCGTGATGCAGAACGTAGCTTCCGGCCGATACCTGGTGCGCGTGGACCGCGTGTCCGATGATTACCTCAAGCGGGTGCGTTTTGGCGGGTATGAATTGCCGGACCAGATGATCGACGTCGCCGGAGCGCCCGAAGGCTTGCTCGAGTTACTGCTGAGCGCGAGGGTAGGCCGAATCGACGGCGTGGCCACGGACGGCGCCGGGGAGATCCGCCTTGGGACGACCGTCGTCTTGATCCCGGAGGCGAATATGCCTGGGAAGACATGGCTCTACAAGACAAGCTCGATCGACCAGAATGGAGCGTTTGCACTCCGTGGCATCACACCCGGTGAGTACTTGCTGCTCGCATTGGAGAGCCTCGATGAGTACGAATACTACAACCCCGACCTCGTCCGTCGCTTTGAATCCTGGGCGGAACGAGTCGTTATCGAAGAGGGGAGCCGGCTGAACCTGAACCTCCATTACCGCCGAGGAGTCACCGTGAAGGTACCGAATCATTCCCGGCTAGTCACTCATGCTGACCCTCTGGCAAGACGTTCGTTACGCAGCGCGAAATCTCCAGCGCAGTCCGGGCTTTACGGTTGCCGCGGTCGCTACCCTAACGCTGGCGATTGGCGCCGCCACGGTCGCGTTCACGGTGGTCGACGGGATCCTGCTGGCACCGCTGCCGTTCGAGGAGCCCGACCGGTTGGTTTCCTTCCTCAGGACGGTTCCCGAACGCGGCGTGGAGACGCAGGGGTTTCCGACTCCCGTGTTTGCGGACCTCCGTGAGCAGGTGGGCACTCTCGAGGGGCCGGCCGCATACGTGACGACGATCTCGGTTCTCGATCAGGCCGGTCCGCCCGAGCGGTTGGGAATCGCAAGGGTCAGTGCCGGCTTCTTCGACATTCTCCGCGTGCGGCCGGTTCTCGGGCGTTTGTTCTCAAGCGAGGACGATCTTTCCGATGGTACGCTACCGGCAGTCGCCAGCTTCGATCACTGGCAACAGCGGTGGGGCGGCGATCCCGACATCATCGGCCGCGTGATCCGGGTGGAGGACCTGCCGGCGCTGACGGTCATCGGCGTTCTGCCCGCTTCGTTCCGTTCGCCCACCCGTGCGGGCGCCCCTTCGCCCGTTTGGATTCCGATGGCAGTGGATCGTTCGCGGCCCCGGCGGGGTGGCGCGACGCGGATGGTTGCCCGCTTGAAGGACGGGGAAAGCCTGTCTTCAGCCGGGTCGGAGTTAGACACGATCGCGGCGCGCCTGGCGGCTGAGTACCCGGAGACCGACGGTGGAACGGGAATCAATGTCGTCCCGCTGTTCGAATTGATCATTCGCAACTACCGCCGGACGATCCTGATCTTCACCGCCGCCGTGTGTGCCCTCCTGCTCATCGGCGTTCTGAACCTCGTCAACCTGCAGGCTTCACGGATCTCGAAGCGGGAGCGTGAGCTTTCGATCCGAACCGCCCTGGGCGCGTCACGCTGGCGCCTGATCCGGCAGATGATTGTCGAGGCGACTGTTCTGACGGGCGTTGCCGCCGCGATCGGCCTGGGGATCGCCTACACGCTTCAGGAAGCACTCCTGGCGAGCGTGCCCCTCAATCTTCCGAGGATGGACGATCTTGCCGTTGACGGCCGAGCCTTTGCGTTTGCCGCCGCGACCGCTCTTCTCGCAGGTGTTGTTATCGGGTTGGTTCCCGCCTTCCGGGCATCACGGGTGAGCGTGAACGATGCCCTGAAAGACGGCACACCCGGGTCGACCGAGTCCCGCAGGCAGAGATGGCTGCGCAGCACACTGACCATGGTGGAAACGTCGCTGGCCATCGTCCTTCTCGTTGGTGCGGGCATCCTCGTTGAGAGCTTCTGGAAACTGGTCTCCGTGGAGATCGGTTTCGACCCGGAGAACGTGACGACGGCTCGACTCACGCTACCGAAGAGGGATGAAGATCGCCTCGCGCAGGAGGCCCGGCTTCGCCGGATCCTGGTTAGCGTCCGCAGCCTGCCTGGTGCCGAGTTCGCATCGCTTTCCGGCACGCTGCCGATGGAATCGACCATGCAAATGCGCCTTGAACCTGAGGGACTGGAACAAGCCACGGGTGGCGGGGTTCAGGGAATATCGGGAGACTACGGAAGAGTGATGCGAATTCCGCTGTTGGCGGGTCGATGGATCACGGATGAAGATGTAGCGGTCGGCCGGCCGGTGGCCGTGGTCACAGACTCGATGGCACGGCTCGCCTGGCAGGGTCGGAATCCTATCGGCAGGCAGATTCGGAGCCCCAATGGCGAATGGCACCGGGTCGTCGGCATGGTTCCGGATGTGCGGGCCTCTCTCGTGCGCGAACCGACGCCGTCCATCTACGTGCCCTACAACTCCGCCTTGATCCCCGACACACTAGTCGCAAGACTGGGAGGGATCTTCGTCCTTCGATCCTCGATGCCTCGTGGGGACGATCTGGAACGTGCTATCCAAACCATCGAGCCCGATGCTGCCGTCAATGTGCGCCCGATGGAGGAAATCGTCGCCAGACAAGCGCGCCAGCAGCGGTTCCAGACAGTCGTATTGTCCGCCTTCGCCGCTACAGCCGTAATCCTTGCGATGCTGGGCATCTACAGCGTCGTGGCGTTTTCGACAGCCCAACGAACGCGTGAGGTCGGCCTGAGGCTGGCCCTGGGAGCCGGGGCTCGGGATGTGGTCCGCCAGATGATGCGACAGGGAGTGATGCCGGCCGCCATCGGACTGGGCGTCGGGATCGCGTTGGCATCGACGCTGTCCGGTCTCCTGGAAACATTTCTGTTCGATATCGAACCGGCCGACTCTTCGGTGTATGCCGTGGTCTTCGTTGTAGGGCTGGCTCTAGTACTTCTGGCGTCGTGGCTTCCCGCCCGGAAGGCGGCACGGGTCGATCCGATCAAGGCGTTGAGGTATGAATGAGCCAATGAACACTCTTGGTGTTGCTCTGATCGCGCTGCTCTTGCAGGGCGTTCCTGCACAGCCGGGAACCGCATCGATCGAAGGCGTCGTCGTGCGTCTCGGTACCGGCGATCCGATCGCCGGCGCGCGCGTGCAGTTGAGTCGCGCCGAAGACGACCTGTCCGACCGCAGCGTCGAGACCCGAAACATGACTTCGGCAGCAGACGGGTCTTTCCTGTTCGAGAACCTGCCTGCGGATGACTACCGTCTCGTCGCCACGTTTACAGGAAGCGGATACACACCGGCCGAGTATGGACAGCGTCACCCCGAGGGTCGGGGGACCGTCTTCCCGCTCGCGAGCGGACGCCGGATGACGGACGCCGTTCTTGAGATGGCCCCGACGGGTTCGATTTCGGGTCGAGTGTACGACGAGGACGGAGACCCTGTCGGCAACGCCCGGGTCATGGCGCTGGAGAGGATCTATCGGAGTGGCCAACGTTCATTCAGTATCGTCCAGGCCGTACGATCCAACGATCTGGGCGAGTACCGGCTGTTCTGGTTGCCTCCCGGCCGGTATTACATCGGAGTCCTGCGGGTCGATCGGCGGGGTCCCACCTTCGCCATACATATCGTGTCGCCGGAAGCGGTGGGGCCGCGTCAGGACGCCACCAGCCCGGTCGTGACGCGGCAACTGACCGAAGACGGCGAACTCGTCGAAGAAGCCGATGTCATGGTGTACTACGGCGGCGGACGGGATGCAGGCCGGGCGCTTCCTGTAGATCTGGCGCCGGGCGGGAATATCGGTGCAATCGATGTCCCACTCCACGACGCGAAGGTCCGAACCCACCACGTTCGAGGTCGGGTGATCGACGCGGTGACCGGCCTGCCTGTCGACGAGGCATCGCTGTGGCTGATCCCCACGGAGGCAAGTCCGCACCTCCTGATCGCCAACGACGCTTCCAACGAGGAAGGAGAGTTCGACATCGCAGGGGCTATGCCCGGAAGCTACTTTCTGTTCGCCGCTAAAGGTGTGAGCCGCCTGGGAGGAGTGTCAGAGACGTTCCTTGATATCGGAACAGCGTCGAGCGGTCGTTTATCGCTCGGGGTCGGGAACAACGATGTCGACAACGCGACGCTTGCGGTTCGACGCTCATTCTCAGTCGACGGGACAGTGATCGCCGAGGGCATTTCGGGAACGGAGCTCCCCGATCTAAGCCAGGTGCGCTTCACGCTGCGGAGGCAACCGGATATTCTCGGCATGCCTACTGCAACACCTCGAATCGACCGATCGGGTGGGCCGCGAAGCGGGGCGGTGGCTGCCGACGGAACCTTTGTGTTCAAGGGTTTCGGTCCGGGTGACTATCGAATCGAGGCGGCTTCCCTCCCCGAGAACGCTTACGTCGAATCGCTGCAGCTCGGCTTCGCGGACGTGAGCAGCGGGTTTAGCATCGAGGGCCCGCCAGACGAGCAGTTCACCGTTGTCGTCCGCTTCGACGGCGGAGCCGTTCGGGGGACCACCTTTGATCAGCGTGGCGAGGCGGTCGGAAACGCTACCGTCGTGATGGTTCCCGCCGAAGCGCTACGGAGACAGTCCCATCTCTACAGGGCCGAATCGTCTGATGCCTTCGGTCGCTTCGAGATTCGGGGGATCGCGCCAGGCCCGTACAAGCTGTTCGCCTGGGAGGTCGTGGAGCCAGATGCGTGGCAGGATCCCGAGTTCATGAGGATGTACGAAACTTCAGGTATGACTGTTTACGTCGAGGGAGCCGGTTCCGAGGAACTGAAAGTGACCGCGGTTCCACCCGGGAGGTAGTGGACGATGGGATTGAAATGGACACTTGCGGCTTTCCTTGCGCTCGTCTCGGGCGGGTTCGCCTTGCCGCAGAATGCCGAGCTGTCCGTCTACGGGTCGGTAGTGGATGCCGCAACAGATGTGCCGATCAGGAAGGCAACGGTGGAGTTACAGGGAGAAACCGACAGCGGCCTTCCGTACTCCGTCGTCACGTCAAACGATGGCAGTTTTGTCTTCCGACGCATTCCACCAGGGCGTTATCAGTTGTCCGTCAAACGACCCGGGTATGCGTCCCAGACTTACGGTGAGCGGCGTCCGGACGGGCCGGGTGAGATCATGGACATCGCTATGGGTGGTCCGGCACCCGCCGTCAACGTCCGCCTGATGCCAACGTCTGCGATCGCCGGACGGATCTATGACGCTCAGGGGCAGCCAGTTGTGAATGCGTTTGTCAGCGCGCTGCGACTGTCCTACAGGCGCGGGAACCGCTCGTTCGCTGAAGTCCAGGCCACGACCACCGACGACAGGGGCGAGTACCGCATCTTCTGGCTGCCTCCCGGTCAGTACTATGTGTCTGCTGAAACCCCGCGGTCTGCCGGCCGCTCGCCGATCTACGGACGACAGGGGCTCGATCCGATTTACTGGTTACGTTACGCCCCGAGACAACTGACTACATACCTCCCTCCAACGGTTCGACCGGTACCGGTCTACTATCCCGGAACTTACGATGAAGCGGGCGCCTCCGTGATTGATTTGACACCTGGCAGCGAGATTCGGGGCGTAGACATCCTTGTCGGGCCCGTAGGCGCGCGCCGTGTCCGTGGCAGGGTCGTCTCGACCGAGATGCCCGATGCGGCGATTCGCGTTACGCTGGCCCGCCCCAACGGAGCCATGGTTACGTCGGCTGACGATGACGGTTCCTTCGATCTTTCATCCGTGCTGCCCGGCAGGTACGTCGTCCAGGCGAAGGTGGGCGAGTTGAAGGGGCAAACTCCGATCGAGGTCGGGGATACGGACCTGGACGGTGTCGAGGTGTTACTCTGGCCGGGATTCGATATAGAAGGCCGCATCGTCGTCGAGTCGCCGACGAGTGCAAATCCAGTTCCGGATCTGAGCGGAGTGCGAGTCAACCTCAGGGACTCCTACCTCGGGCGGAGCCTGGTTCCCGCGGTAACGCCAAACGAAGACGGTTCTTTCCTCTTCGAAGGCGCAGTCAGCGGCGACTATCGGGTAACCGTGACGCCGCCATTCGAGAGCGCGTTCATCAAATCGATTCGCCTCGGCGAAACGGACGTTCTGAATTCGACGGTCCACCTCGAAGTCCAGCCACTCAACCCGCTGGTGATCGTCGTCAACACGAACCCGGGCACTCTGGAGGGCATCGTCTTCGATGACCAAGGTGAGGTTGTTCCGGATGTTGTCGTTGCGGCAGTCCCGGACAATCCGATTGAGGGTCGCACTGACCTGGCAAGAAACTCCACCACGGACGCATCAGGGCGATTCCGGATCACCGGAATTGCGCCCGGAGACTACAGCGTCTTTGCCTGGGAAAATGTGGAGGATCGTGCTTGGTTGAACGCCGAGTTCATGAGTCGATATGGAGGCCTCGGCGTTTCGGTTCGAATAGATGAGGGCAGCTCGTTCACGATGCAGGTGCCTGTGATCCCGTTCGGAAGAGAGTAGGCCAGCGAGGAAATACTGCTTCGAGAGATTCGCGGCGGCCTACAGTAGAGTCTTAACTTCTCCCAACGGCGTTTATGGGGAACGACTGGTTTCGTGGAACCCAAATTCCGAGGAGTCGGATTCCACATCATTGCTAAACGCTAGCCCCTATATTTCACGGATAGGACCAGAAAAGGCCGCCCTGTTTGGCATAAAGCGTTTGACGAGAAACGTTTAAAAACCCAAACGGAGACGGCACTTATGAGAACAGAGTGTAACCAAGCCACGTTCGAATTTCACGGACTTTTTCAACGGAAAGTGAAGGCGCGATTCGACGGCGGAAAGATCACCTCCGACGCGGGTGTTCTGCTGTTGAGGGAAGTCGAGAAGCGGACGGGTTTGATCGCCGGACTGGAGCAGTGTTTTACCGATCACCGGGACCCGAGGTTGATCGAACACAGCGTGAAGGAGTTGTTGGGCCAGCGGATTTATGGACTGTGCTTGGGCTATGAGGACCTGAACGACCACGACCAGCTACGGACCGATCCGATGCTGGCCGTGGCGGTGGAGAAGGCCGATCCACTGGGAAAAAACCGGCGGCAGGCCGGAGACCGGGGAAAGGCGTTGGCAGGCAAGTGCACGCTGAACCGGTTGGAACTGACCGCAGAGCAGGTCGATGGCCAGGAGCGGTACAAGAAGATCGCCATGGATGGCGACAAGATCGACCGGTGGATGGTCGACGCGTTTATCGCGGCCCACGAATCGGAGCCCTCTGAGATCGTTCTGGACCTGGATGCCACCGACGATACGATCCATGGCAACCAGGAAGGACGGTTCTTTCACGGCTACTACGGCAACTACTGCTACCTGCCGTTGTACATCTTCTCGGGAGAACATCTGCTGTGCGCCCGGCTCCGGCGTTCCAACATTGACGGGGCCGACGGAGCGGTGGATGAGTTAGAGCGCATCGTCGGTCAGATCCGACAGGTGTGGCCCACAGTATCGATCATCATCCGGGCCGACTCGGGCTTTTGCAGGGATGAACTGCTCGCCTGGTGTGAATCCCATCCGGTCGATTATGTGATCGGGTTGGCCAAGAACGGTCGTCTCAAGCAAGAAATCGCTGAAGAAAGCAAGAAATCGCTGAAGAAATGGTTCAGGCGGAAGCGGAGTCTAACGCCACCGGGAAACCGGCGCGGGTGTTTAAGGATTTCCAGTACCGGACTCTAAACAGCTGGACCCGCGCGCGACGCGTCGTCGGCAAGGCGGAGTTCCTGGACAAGGGCGCCAATCCCCGATTCATCGTGACCTCCCTGCCGCCGGAACGCTTCCAAGCCCGCGCTTTGTATGAGGACTTCTACTGCGCGCGGGGCGACATGGAGAACCGTATCAAGGAACAGCAGTTGGACCTATTTGCGGACCGGACCAGCGCGGCAACCATGCGCGCCAATCAGCTCCGGCTCTATCTCTCCTCAGCTGCGTACATGCTCATGCATGCCCTGCGACGCCTCGGGCTCAAAGATACCGCGATGGCCCATGCCCAGTGCGGGACCATCCGTCTGAACCTTCTCAAAATCGGCGCCCGAATCCGCCTGACGGTCCGCAACGTCTGGATCTCGATGTCGGAGGCCTATCCCTATCCCGAAACCTTCGCCCTTATCATGCGGAACCTGCAGTCGATTCCGCTTCGTTGCTGACGACACGATTCACCCACAACCGAAAAACTCACTTCTTCATCTGCACAGGGCCGAGGTCTGCCTCCACACGCCGAATCATGCCCCTGTCGTGCCAAACGAGTCGACCTCACGTCCTCAACAACGACTGATTCCCCCGATTCACCGACTCCAGGATTCAGAACTCGCCGCAATTCGTTTCTCGTACCCGAAAACCAGCCGATTCCCGGATTGGTGACCCATCCGGGCTAGGTGCCCGGATCCCGGGGACCGGAGCCAGCATCATGCTCTGGATCTGGCTGAAGATTCCCGTGGCCATCCCGATGGCGAGGCCGATCGAAACGACCGCAACCAGAGTGACACCTGGCGAGGACTTCAGGATACGCAGCGCTTGGGCCGCATCTCGCCAGGTGTCGCGGATCATCTGGCCGACTGAGCTGCTCATTGCCCTTTCCGAGGATTCCCTGTCTTCAGCATTCCCTTCACGTTCCTTATCCTCCGATGGCCCTGCTAAGAGGCGCTCGCGGGCTATGGGAACCGACCCTCGTTCAGCCGCCGATGGGCGTCGGCTCCCTTCAGCGGGGAATCCTCTCCGATCAAGTCCCACGGCATTCGACCATCCGGGTCCATCGCCGCCGGATCGGCGCCGATGTCGAGCAAGGCAGTCACCACCGCAGGTGTTGCGCGCCGCCACGGCCTCGTGCAGTGCGGTCCATCCATCTAGCGTCAGCACGTTGCCGTCGGCGCCGGCACCCACCCAGCTTCCCAGGGCGGCGTTTCGGGGAAACTATTAAGACTCCATGCGATCAGTGTAACCATGAGAGCCAATCATCGAAGCAGCTCATCCGGATCGTAAACAACACCATCTTTTAGAACACGATAGATGCTTCTGATAGCTCGAATGTCTTCGAGCGGATTGGCATCTAGGATCACGAGATCGGCCAGTTTGCCTACGCCAATCGACCCCCACTCCTCCTCTCGTCCAATCATCCGGGCAGCATTTATAGTAGCCGTTCGGAGGGCGTCAAGTGGCTCCAGACCTGCCTCCACGAGAAGCATCAGCTCGAGCTGGCTCGAAACACCCAGCATCACCCCTACAAAACCTGTATCGGTCCCCATCGCAATAGGGTGAATTCAATCGGTCGTCGCAACATCTCGAAAGGGAGGAGTTGCGACGTAAACGAAGCCGCTCCAGGTGGCCACATAACTCAGATCCGCAACCCAGAGCTGATTCGGACGTGTGGCCGTGAAGTCCCGGCCCACCCGATCCGGCGGCCGGAGCGCCGCCTCGTCCGGAATCGTCGTCTGGGGCTTCTTCCCGCGGACGACTCCCCGCAGACCCATATCGCGCATCAACCGTTCGACCGTGCATCGGGCCACGGGGATGTCTTCCCGGTTCAGCTGCTTCCAGACCTTGGGGGCGCCGTAGACCCAACGGTTCTCCCGCCATACCCGGTCGATCTCTCCCCGCAGGGCCGCATCCCGTTTTGCCCGGGTCGGTAATCGATCCGGATTGCGCCATCGTATCTGATGCTCATAGAACGTCGACGGGGCGATCGGCAGCACACTACAGATCGACTCGACCCCATACGGGTCCCGATTTTCTTCGATGAACTCCGTCATCTCCGCGGTCGGCGGTCGAGCTCCGCCTGCGCGAAAGACGCTGATGCTTTCCGCAGGATCTCGTTCGCTCGCTTCAGCTCGCGAACCTCACGCTCCAGTTCCTTCATCCGCTGCTTCTCGTCCGTGGTCAGCCCTCCGCGCTGCCCCGTATCTCGCTCGGCCTGCCGGACCCACTTCCGCAACGTCTCGGCCCTACAGCCGATCTTCGACGCGATCGAGGCCATCGCCCTCCACTGGGAGTCGTACTCCCTCTGGTGCTCGAACACCATCCGGACGGCCCGTTCTCGAACTTCGGGTGAATATCTGCTCGGTCTTCCCATGATGACTCCAATTCTCTCAAGTAATGGAGTCTCCGGAAAACCCGGGGAGGTTCAGTTACTCGTGCCGCAGAGCGACCATCGGATCGACATCTGATGCACGGCGTGCAGGCAGGTAGCTAGCGAGCGTAGCAACGGCCAGCATCAAGCCTGAGGCTGCGAGGATCGTGGCCGGGTCGTTCGGTGCCAGGCCGAACAGAACGCTCTCAATGAAGCGTGACGTTGCCAAAGCTGCTGAGACCCCAACCACGATACCAGTTACAACCAGGAGCCAAGATTCTCGCAATACGGAGAGACGAATTGTAGTGGCTTCGGCGCCCAACGCTATTCGAATGCCCAACTCTCTGGTTCGACGCTCGACGGTGTAGGACATCAGACCGAAGAGGCCGATCATGGACACGAACAGAGCCAGTCCGGAAAAGGAAATCGATACATTGGCGAAGAGCCGCTCCTGGTCATACCTCTGCTCAATTTCCGACATTTGAGTCCGGACATTGCGCAACCTCGCATTCGGGTCGATACTACTCACGACGTTGCGGATTGTTGGTATCAGCAACTCTGGTGAGCCGGAAGTACGCAAGAGGAACGTATCTTCCAGTCCAGTTGCGTTTCGACGAAGGCCAATGTACACCATCGGTGGCGCTTCCTCACGAAGACTGGCGTACTTCACATTCCCTACCAATCCAACGATCTCGATTTCGCCTGTTCCATCCGAACGACCACCGAACCGTTTTCCAATCGGGGTGCCAGCCGGAAAGAATGCGCGAGCGAATGCCTCGTTGGCTATTGCCACTGGAGGGCCGGACTCATAGTCCTGCTGATTGAAGCCGCGTCCCTGCATCAGGGGGATTCCGAGGGTCTCGAAAAACCTGCGGTCAACGGTCAGCCGGGGTGTAGACGAGGGCGCTGTCGGATCTTGGCCCTGAATGGATATACCGTAGCCAGTCGTGCTTCCGTCCAGCAGAACCCCCGTTGTCACAGTCACGGAGCGAACTCCGGGCGTGGCCTCGAGCCTGCCAAGGATTTCTTCGTGCAATCGTTTGACGCTTGCGTTGGCAGCCGTATCCCTGAATCGTTGTACAATAGGGATCCCAGAGTCGATGTCGAAAATCAATACGTTCTCTGGACTAAACCCCGTTGGAACTCGCTGGAGATTTCCTAGCGTCCGAAGAAACAGACCAGCAGCAATCAGGAGCACAAATGTCAGTGCTACTTGGGCAATGACAAGCGACTTGCCAAGGCCGGACGCGGACCGCGTCACTTGTGCCGCGGCTTCCTTCATTGCTAGGAGCCTGTCGGGAATTGGCTCCCTCGAAGCAAGAATCAACAACTTACGAACCATCCCCGGTCTGTAAGTTGTTGATTCTTGGTTGCAGACTTCTTATTCCCGACAGGCTCCTAGTGTAGTCCGTCACAATTAACGTAACGGCTCTGGCTGTCCCATTTCTGATCATATATGAGGAAAATAATGACCATTAGATCGGAAATCCCTGTGCGGAACGAACTCGGACGGCTTGGCCGAAGCCGCAGTGTGTCGGTCTGGCTCGGGGAACGATCCGAATAAGGTACAGTCTGTTAGACGGGGACCACTAGGCTCAATCCGATCCGACTGGCGCGCAATGCAGGAACCAATCCGAACAGGGTGCCCGCAATAACCGTCAGGATCGTAGCAAATCCAAGGACAGTCTCATCCATGTCAATGCCGTCAACGGCCAGAAGCGGAATGCACGCGTACGCCAGCACGATTCCGAGTCCCCCGCCCAAGGCAGCCAGAACTAGACTCTCCGTCAGCAGCTGTCGGATGAGGCGTTTGGGCGAGGCGCCGATCGAGAGGCGGACGACCATTTCTTTCTGCCGGCCCTCCGAACGCAAGAGCAGCAGATTTGCCAAGCTGACGCAGACGGTCACCAGGACGATCCAGCAAACGACGGATAGCAGCGTCAACCTGAGAACGACATCACGTTCTGCGTCGTAGACGCCGCGGCTCCCATCCTTGATCTGCAGCAGCGGGATCTTCGGATCCGTCCGAGGCGCACCGGCACCTCTCTGGTAGTCATCCTGAATCGCCCGTGCAAAAACCGGTTGGAGATCCGCCTGCAACTGTTCAACCGAAGCGCCGGGCTGCGTGCGTCCCATGATAAGGAGTACCCAGTTCCGCGGTCGGGTTACGTATCGGTCCTGCCTCAACCTGGATTCCATTGCCAGAGGAATCGAGACATCCGGCGTTCTTGGCGCAACACGTTTCATGTCCCCCAGACCGGCCGGAATGATTCCGGCGATCACAAAGGCGACATCATTCAAGACAATAGTTGTGCCCGGAACCTCGGGATCCCCGCCGAATCGCCGTTGCCAATATCCTTCGCTGATCACCACGACGGGTTTAGCTGTTGTCGTGTCGTCCTCTTCGACGAGCGCCCGGCCCCGGACGGCCGAGATACCCAGGCCCTGGTAATAATTCCCGGACACGAACTGCCCATTGACACGATCACCGAGGCTGTCCGTCAGCGTAAGAGATGTCCCTGTAAAGGCGAAGACTGCTTCGAGACTTGGACTCGCGGCGTCGAATGCCTCGAACGCTGCAAACGGGAATGAGGCGCTTGTTCGGTTTCCCGTCGGATCCGGTGTCACATAGCCATAGCTAGAGATCCCTTGCACCATGTTGTTTTCGCCAATCCAGCGAAAGGCGATCAAATCGTCGGGATTGGGAACAGGTATCGTGTCGATAAGCACAGCGTTGTTGCATGGATCATCCCGAAGGATGCCTTATCATCGTGTTTTCCAACACAGGGGATAACCTAGTGGTCCCCGTCAAACAGACTGTAACTTATTGAGTTTCTTCCGAGCGCGTTGGGTTTTCTCAAGGATGTCGGTAGCCTTGGCGGTCCAGATGAACGGCTTGGGGTTCCGATTATGGCCGGCGATGTAGTCTTCCACGGCTTGGGTTAACTCGGAAACCGAGCAGAAAACGCCGCGCCGAAGTCGTTGTTCGGAAAGATCCCGGAAAAAGCGTTCGACCATGTTCATCCACGACGCACTGGTCGGGGTGAAGTGCACGTGGAAGCGCGGGTTGCGGTTCAGCCAATCGACGACTTTCCGGTGTTTGTGGGTGGCATAGTTGTCGCAAACAATATGGATTTGCTTCTTTTTCGGCGCCGCCCGTTTGATTTGATTGAGAAACCGAATCCATTCCTGATGCCGATGCTTGGGCATGCAACTGCCGATCACCGAGCCGTCCAGGGTATTGAGCGCGGCGAACAGCGTGGTGGTTCCGTGGCGTTTGTAATCGTGGGTCATTGTGCCGCACCGCCCCTTCTTCAGAGGTAATCCGGGTTGAGTGCGGTCCAGGGCTTGCATCTGGCTCTTCTCGTCGCAGGACAGGACCAGGGCGTTTTCCGGCGGGTTCAGATACAACCCGACCACATCCTCGAGCTTTTCGGCGAATCGGGGGTCGTTGGACAGTTTGAAGGTGCGTCCCAGATGCGGCTTCAGACCATGGGCCCGCCAGATTCTCCCGACCGTGGACTCGCTGACCCCGGTGGCCTTCGCCATCGAGCTCCGGCTCCAGTGCGTGGCGTTGGGCGGCTTCTCTTCAAGCGTCCTCTTCACAATCCGGGCCTGTTTCCGACGGCTGATCGACGGCAGCCGTCCACTTCGGGGCGCGTCCTTTGCGATCCCTCCAATCCCCTGTTCCAGGAATCGATTGCGCCATCGTCCGGCTTTCTGACGCGTGACGTGCAGCCGGGCTCCAATATCCTGATTATTCAACCCATCGGCAGCCAGCAAGACGATCCGGGATCGCTCCGCCAGCCGGACCGATGTACTCCGGCTTCGGCTCAAACCTTCCAGTTCCTTCCGCACTGCGATATCCAGTTCGATGACCTGTGCTTTCCTCATGTCTACTTAGACGTTGGAAAGATCATTACGTTACATTAAATATGACGGACTACACTAGATGCCACATAAGTTCAACGCAGCGCGACGGCACAAGTTTGATAAGGCGCAGTACCGGGTGATCAACTGGGCAGAATATAACGAGAGCCTGCGCCAGCGGGGTGATCTGACGATTTGGGTCAGTGATGAGACTCAAAGTGTGTGGCGCGCGCCGCACCGCACGTCACGGGGTGGCCAGCGGAGATACTCGGATCTGGCTATCGAGACATGCCTGACGCTGCGCACGGCGTATCGGCTGGGGTTGCGACAAACGCAGGGACTTATGGGATCCATCGGCACGCTCATGGGGCTGGATATACGGGTGCCGGACTTCTCCACACTGTCGCGTCGCGCAAACGGCTTGAGCATCGCTCAGGCGGTGAGGCAAGCCGGGTCTGTGCCTGTCCATCTGGTGGTGGACAGTACCGGCCTCAAGATCTTCGGCGAAGGGGAATGGCTCGCGCAGAAGCATAAAACCAGGGGAATACGCCGCCGCTGGCGCAAACTCCACCTCGGACTGGACCTGGCCAGCGGTGCAATTGTTTGCGCCGATCTGACTCACGATGACGTTGGAGACAGCACCGCCTTACCCGGGCTCCTGGATCAACTCGATGCCCCGGTCACGGGCTTTCTGGCTGACGGTGCCTATGATGGAGCGTCCACACGGGATCTGCTGAGGGAACGGTATGGGGAGACCCTGGATGTGGTTATACCGCCGCCAAAGAACGCAGTGACCCGACCGCAATCGGCGCGGGATCCAACCGTTCGGGATCGCCATATTGCCCAGATCCGCAGCAACGGCCGCATGGCCTGGCAAGTGGCCACAGGGTACAACCAGCGCAGCCGGATAGAAACGCAGATCGGCCGTTGGAAGGGTGTCATCGGCCCCAAGCTCAAATCCCGCAGCTTCTCCAGGCAGATCACGGAAATCAAGGTCGGCCAGAAAGTTCTGAACACAATGACCGCACTCGGACGGCCTGTGTTCGAACGTATCGCCTGACGCTACCGCTTGGGAAAGGGCGAATTCCATCTCCGCCCCGATCCATGCAACAACGCTCCATTGTTTCAGGGTGGGAACGGATGAACCGGACCACCGCGCGAGTCGCCAGATGCCGGAGCAAGAATCCGTAGGGAACCATCAATACAAAAATGACGAAGCTCAGCGCATAGTACTCATAGAAGGCGAGGGCGATCGGTGCGGCAATGAAGAGCAGCATCGAGCGGTGCAGGATGGCGCCTGCCACGACGTTGGTCCGCCACCAGTACGCCGCCTCGGACCGAACGACTTCAAACTGCTGCGACGTCGGCCTTGGGTCCGTGGCCCCAGTAGGGTTTCAGGTCCTTGATGCGAGTCATCTGGTGGCGGCCGTAGTCCATGCCCCGAATTTCCCCGAGGTTATCCTGGATGAACGTCCCCAGTTCGTTGGCTCGTTTGCGGATGACGCTCTTCACCTTGGTGGGTGTGTTCGCGAAGAGGGAATAGACGAGCCCGGACTGCCGGTCCGGATTCCATTCCCAGATGCCGACGACCTCGCCGTTATGGATGACCGTCGCGAGAGGATCGTTGATGAGCTTGCCTTTCCACCGCGAGAACGGCTTGTCGGAGTGCTCACGCCGAACGAAGCGGTCGACGACCTCCCGTTGTCCTTTGAGAAAAATGTCCCGGTACGGGACCAGGTTGACGGCCGGTGTCCTGGCAGGTGTGAAGTCGACGAATTCGTCCAGTTTGTCGGCCGGGATCAGGAACTCGTCCCTGCTGTTGGCGACCCGCACCGGGCACAAGGCCGGCCCGATGTCGGCGGCCGCCTGGATCGCCTCGGTGGCGTTAATACCAGCCCACCAAGCGAAGTCTTTGACACGAGCCGGTCCCTCCGCCCCAAAGTACAGCTTGGCCAGTTCGATGTTCGCATGCTCGGTGCGAAGCGGGAAGGTGTCGATTCCGGGCACGGCATCTGCAAGCAGCGCGAAGGAATAGTCGGTCGAGTCCAGACGCTTGCCCGTCTGCAGTTTGATGATCCGGCCTTCCTCCTTAAGCAGGTTGATCGCGAGCGTCAGACTTCCCGTCATGCCGATACGTTTCAGGTTCATCGGAAAGTCTCGAACAAGCTTCGAAGGCACCCTGTCCCGAATCTCGCCGTGGTTCCTCGGCTGCCCCTCGACCGCCTCGAGGACCGCTACCTTCAGGCGCCCCATCTCGGCCAGATCGATCGGCATCAGTGTTCGAGCCTGTTCGGCAAGCTCAGTGAATGTTCGGCTTCGGATGCGGAGGGCGATCGGCGCCTGCTCCACGGGCAGAAGCATCGTGCACCCTCTGATGGTTTCGAGCTGAACGAGCTTTTGTTCCCTGAAAACCAGGCGGTTGAGCTTCGCGGGCCGGAATCCGACTGTTCGCGCCCACAGTGAAAGGTAGGGAGTGGAGCCGCCGGGAGAATAGACCCATCCGATGGATCGGACCAGATCGAGCAGGCTCCGTCCAGTGAAAGGACGATCCAGCCATTGGCGGTGCATGCGCCAGGAGTTCAGGTGACCGAGCGGGAATGCTCTGTTCGACTTCCTGTTGGTCATAGATATAGCAGTCCGTCGGTTAATCGCCCTCCCGAAAGGGGCGTCCGGAACGGCTTCTCGCTACAGTCCCTTATGCTAAACTCGCTTCAGAATGAAGGGCTTAATTGTATGGTTGGGGAGCGGTAAAGTCAAATGAGCGGGGGGTTTCTGGGCCTTCGACACGCTGCGCTCCGTGTGAGGGACATCACACGCTCGCTGGAATTCTACAGGGATGTCTTGGGCATGGAACTCGAGTGGATGCCCGACGCGGACAATGTCTATCTGACCTCCGGTTCCGATAACCTTGCGCTCCATAGCATGCAACCCGGACACGAGCCCGGTCCATCGCAGGCGCTCGACCACATCGGATTCGTCGTCTCTCGGCCTGAAGAGGTCGACGAGTGGGCCGAGCGGGTCCGGAGTCGGGGCGTGGAACTGGCCGCCGAACCGAAGACTCATCGGGATGGTGCCCGCTCGTTCTATTTCTACGACCCGGATAGGATCCTTATTCAGTTGATCTACCACCCGCCGATTTCCGATGCGGCCCGGACGCCTTCGATGCCCGAGTAGGTTTTCCACACCGCTCCGAGCGGCTGGGCGACTGCAAACTGAGATTCTCAACGGCCGATATCCAATGTATACTCCGAAACCCGAAACCTGAGAGGAGGTGCGTCACCTATGCCTTTCCTGTCTGAGCAGTTTGACCAGTCCGCCGAGAAGTATAGCGACCGCGTCGCGATCGTCGACGAGACAGGGCGTTCCTTCACCTACGGCCAGCTGGCCGACGAGGTCCACCGCATGGCCGATCGGCTCCGGTCGGACGTGCCCGGGGACACCATCGGCGTCCTGCTGCGTAATTCGCAGCGCTACGTCGTGTCCATGCTGGCCGGCTGGAAGGCGGGCAAAACAGTCGTACCGCTGAACTACCTGTTGGGGCCCCAGGAGTTGGGATTCATCCTCAAGGATTCGGGGATGTCGGCGCTGATCGCATCCCGGTTCTTTGACGAAGCGTTGACGAAGATCCGCCCGCTGTTCGGAGAGCACGGCACGATCCTGATGGCCGACGATGCGGACTTCATTCCCGAAGGTGCCGGGACCGGCCGAGGCTCCGACAGAGATCCCGCGCTGTTTCTCTACACGTCGGGAACGACAGGCCGTCCCAAGGGAGTCGTGCTGACGCACGAAAACCTCGTATCCAACGTCGAGTCCTGCCGGCTCGCCGGCAAATTCAGCGAGGCGGACACCTTTCTCTGCCTGTTGCCCTTCTTCCACACTTACGCCATCACCGGCACGATCCTGCTTCCGCTGCTGAACGGGAGCAAGATGGTGCTGGTCGACCGGTTCGTCCCGGGCAAAGTCGTGAAGCTGATTGAGGAACAGAAGATCTCGTGTTTCGTGGCAATCCCGTCGATGTACCGGGTGCTCGCCGGTACGGAAGGCGATCTCGACGTCAGTTCCCTGAGATTCCCGATCTCCGGCGGCGAGCCTCTGCCCGTCGCCGTTGCCGAAGCCTTCCAGGAGCGATTTGGCGTGGAGATTTACGAAGGCTACGGCCAGACCGAAGCGGCGCCGGTGGTTTCCATGAACGTTCCCGGTGGACGGAAGCTCGGCACGGTAGGGCGCGCCCTGCCGAACGTCGAGATGGCGATCTGGAACAACAAGAACGAAGTGATACCGTCGGGCGAGGTCGGCGAGATCATGGTGCGCGGCGCTAACGTCATGGAGGGATACAAGGGTCTTCCCAAAGAGACCGCGAAGACGATCTCCGACGGTTGGCTCCACACGGGCGACATGGGACGGATGGATGAGGAGGGCTTCGTCACGATCACTGGCCGCCAGAAGGAACTCATCATATCGGCCGGCGAGAACATCTATCCTCGGGAGGTCGAAGAGGCGATCGTTCAACATCCCCAGGTTCAGGAAGTCGCAGTCATCGGCGTCACCGATGAGGTCCGTGGCGAAGTCCCGAAAGCCTTCGTGATCACCGTCGAGGGCGCCTCCGTCGATCAAAAGGAGCTGCGGTCCTTCTGCAAGGATCTGCTGGCCGGGTATAAGTTTCCGAAAGTGGTCGAGTTCGTCGAGGACCTGCCGCGGACGCCCACCGGGAAAGTGCTCAAACGCCTGTTGAAATGAGTGCCGCCGATTGCCCGGACGGGATCTGCCACGGATTACACAGATTGCACGGATCCTGGGGCAGGAGAGGTTGTGTCGAACGGCTCCCAAAAAGACTCGTCTCAATCGTTAAATCTGTGTAATCCGTGGCCTTCTTTCCCTTGCGAAGCCTTTGAGTGTAGAGGGACCCACCGGCATTGATTTGAGGGAGTTGGAGTGTATAATGCCGTGTTTGTTCGGTGCTATAATTCAATCGTAAGGAGATCGCAATGACATACATCATCGGTTCGCCGTGCATCGACACCAAGGACACTGCCTGCGTGGATGCATGCCCCGTCGACTGCATCCATCCCAAGAAAGACGAGGAAGGCTTCGATGAAGCCCAGATGCTCTATATTCATCCCGAAGAGTGCATCGATTGTGGCGCCTGCGAGCCCGCCTGTCCCGTGACGGCAATCTGGCCGGAGGACAACGTCCCTGAAGAGGAGCAGAAATTCATACCGGTGAACTACGAGTATTTTGGCCTGACCAAGGAATAAGGGTCGAACTCCCGGTCCCGACCGATTGAATGAACAGGGGCGGCCCCACGGCCGCCCCTGTTTCTGGCCTACCGCCTCTGATATCCTCCCCTCTCCCAACCAAAATCATCATCCCGAGGAGATGACCAAGACCCATGTCTGGCACGAACATCGAATCAGCTCTCGACGAGCGTCGCGTATTCCCCCCGAGTCCGGAGTTCCAAAGCGGCTCCCGGGTTCCGAGCATGGAGGCCTACGACAGGATGTATCGACGATCCATCGACGATCCCGATGAATTCTGGGCCGAAGTGGCATCCAACCTGGAGTGGTTCGAACCCTGGCAGAGCGTCATGGAGTGGCAAGAGCCGTTCGTCAAGTGGTTCGTGGGAGCAAAGACCAACGTGTCCTACAACTGTCTCGACCGCCACCTGGGTTCCTGGCGCAAGAACCGCGTGGCGCTTCTCTGGGAGGGCGAGCCCGGAGACGTTCGCGTCCTGACCTATCAGATGCTCCATCGGGAGGTCTGCCGGTTCGCGAATGTCCTGTCCTCGATCGGCCTTGTCGCCGGCGACCGGGCTACGATCTACTTGGGGATGGTGCCGGAGTTGCCGATCGCGATGCTTGCGTGTGCGCGGATCGGAATCACCCATAACGTCGTGTTCGGAGGCTTCAGCGCCGAAGCACTCCGTGACCGGATCAACGACTCCGCCTCGAAGGTCCTGATCACCGCCGACGGCGGCCATCGCCGTGGCGCGATCGTTCCCCTCAAGAAAAACGCGGACGAGGCGCTCAAGGGCACGACTTCGGTCGACAAAGTCGTCGTCGTCCAGCGGACAGGTGAGCAGGTCCCGATGAAAGCCGGTCGCGACCTCTGGTGGCACGATCTGGTCGCCGAGGCGTCGGATCGATGCAAGGCCGCTGCACTCGATGCCGAACATCCCTTGTTCATGCTCTACACCAGCGGGACCACGGGAAAACCCAAAGGTGTCGTCCACACAACAGGCGGCTACATGGTGAGCGCTTTCGCCACGATGCAGTGGGTGTTCGACATCAAAGATGAGGATACCTACTGGTGTGGAGCGGACATCGGCTGGGTGACCGGCCACAGCTACATCGTGTACGGCCCGCTGCTTAACGGTTCGACCAGCATGATGTACGAGGGCGCTCCCAACTACCCGGAGCCCGACAGGTTCTGGTCGCTGATCGAGAAATACCAGGTCAACATCTTCTACACCGCTCCCACGGCAATCCGCGCGTTCATCCGATGGGGAGACCAGTGGCCGGAAAAACACGACTTGTCGAGCTTGCGTCTGCTGGGGACGGTCGGTGAGCCGCTCAATCCGGAAGCCTGGATGTGGTACCGGGAGCATATCGGCGGGGACCGGTGCCCCATCGTCGACACATGGTGGCAGACCGAGACGGGCTCCATCATGATCTCCCCGTTTCCGGGAGCAACGCCGACCAAACCGGGCTCGGGCACCCGGCCGTTGCCCGGGATCGTGCCGGATATTGTCGACCGAGAAGGAAACTCTCTGCCGGACAACGAAGGCGGCTTCCTGGTGATTCGACGGCCGTGGCCCTCGATGATGCGGACGATCTACGGGGATCCCGAACGTTACAAGAAGTACTGGAGCGAGATTTCCGGCGTGTATTTCACCGGTGACGGGGCGCGGCGCGACGAGGACGGTTACTTCTGGATCATGGGTCGGATCGACGACGTCATCAACGTCTCCGGCCACCGGATCGGAACCATGGAAGTCGAAAGCGCCCTGGTGGCCCACCCGAAAGTCGCCGAAGCCGCAGCCGTGGGGACCGAGCACGAACTCAAAGGGCAGGCCGTCGTTGCTTTCGTAACGCCCAGGGGAAACGTCGAACCGACTCCGGAGTTGGCGGAAGAACTTCGGGGACACGTCGCGAAGGCCATCGGAGCGTTCGCCCGACCCGAGCACATCCGTTTCACGGACGCGCTGCCAAAGACCCGAAGCGGCAAGATCATGCGCCGTCTGCTCCGTGACCTGGCTTCGGGAAAGGAATCGATCGGCGACACCTCCACGCTCGAAGACTACTCGGTACTGGCGAAGCTGAGGGAGTCGGATGAAGGCTGACCCGGAGCCACGGATTACACGGAAAAAACCGGCCACGGACTGCACTGATGTCTGCGAGGAAGAACTCGAAGGTCGGCGCCCTGCCTGAACTACCATTCACAACACCTTTAATCCGAGTAATCCGTGGCTAGGATTTCTCCGAGTAATTCATGACTCGGATCCTGGTCACGGGCGCCAACGGTCACATCGGCGCGAACGTCGTTCGAGCCTGTCTGAAAGCCGGATATGAGGTTGTAGGATTCGTTCGGCGCGGTTCGGACCAGAGGGGGCTGTCGGGTCTGCCAATCGACCTGACCTGGGGAGACATCCGCGACCGCGCCGCCGTCGACCGAGCCATCCGCGGTTGTGATGCCGTTATGCATCTGGCGGCGGTGTTCAATACACAGTCGCGAGATCCCGAGGTCGTCATCCGCCCGGCCCTCGAGGGCGCGGAGAACGTTCTCCGAGCCTCGGCCGAGTACGGAGTCTCCCGCGTCGTCTACACCAGCTCGGTCGTCGCAATCGGTCCGGCCGACTCGCCCGATAACCCGCGAACCGGCGCCGATTGGAATGGCAGTCCCAGCGGTGCCTACTATGTCGCCAAGACCGAGAGCGAGGGGCGTGCCTGGGAGCTTGCCGAGAGTCTCTCGGTGCCCATGGTCGTCCTCAATCCGGGAGCTGTTCTCGGGCAGTACGATTACCGCGTTACGCCCTCGATGCGTTACATCGTCCAGATGTTGAACGGTGTCGCGATTGCCGTGCCCGGGGGTCTGACCTTCGTGGATGTCCGTGACGTTGCCGACGCGCATGTCCGAGCTCTCGAACGCGGAGTTCCGGGCGAACGATACCCGGTAGCCGGAGCGAACCTGACCTTTCGTCAGCTGGCGCGGGCAGTGACCGATCTAGCGGGAGGTCGTGTTCCGTATTTTCCGTTGCCCCGCTGGGCGATCGGCCCTGCTATCGGTCCGGTTGAATGGGGGATGCGACTGGTCGGTCGGCCACCGCTGGTGACGCGCGTCGAAGTGCGCGAAATTCTGGGGCGCTACTTTTACGTGGATACAAGCCGTACCCGCGAGGTGCTCGGGATGACGTTCCGCGCTCCCGACGAGTATCTGGATCAAGCGATTCGATGGATGGTGTTCCGGAAGTTCGTACGGAACTCGGTTGCGCGCCGGCTGGCAACCCGGTTCCCCCCGGACCCGGCATGGCATTAGCGTTGTTGCATGGATCGGGGCGGAGATGGAATTCGCCCTTTCCCAAGCGGTAGCGTCAGGCGATACGTTCGAACACAGGCCGTCCGAGTGCGGTCATTGTGTTCAGAACTTTCTGGCCGACCTTGATTTCCGTGATCTGCCTGGAGAAGCTGCGGGATTTGAGCTTGGGGCCGATGACACCCTTCCAACGGCCGATCTGCGTTTCTATCCGGCTGCGCTGGTTGTACCCTGTGGCCACTTGCCAGGCCATGCGGCCGTTGCTGCGGATCTGGGCAATATGGCGATCCCGAACGGTTGGATCCCGCGTCGATTGCGGTCGGGTCACTGCGTTCTTTGGCGGCGGTATAACCACATCCAGGGTCTCCCCATACCGTTCCCTCAGCAGATCCCGTGTGGACGCTCCATCATAGGCACCGTCAGCCAGAAAGCCCGTGACCGGGGCATCGAGTTGATCCAGGAGCCCGGGTAAGGCGGTGCTGTCTCCAACGTCATCGTGAGTCAGATCGGCGCAAACAATTGCACCGCTGGCCAGGTCCAGTCCGAGGTGGAGTTTGCGCCAGCGGCGGCGTATTCCCCTGGTTTTATGCTTCTGCGCGAGCCATTCCCCTTCGCCGAAGATCTTGAGGCCGGTACTGTCCACCACCAGATGGACAGGCACAGACCCGGCTTGCCTCACCGCCTGAGCGATGCTCAAGCCGTTTGCGCGACGCGACAGTGTGGAGAAGTCCGGCACCCGTATATCCAGCCCCATGAGCGTGCCGATGGATCCCATAAGTCCCTGCGTTTGTCGCAACCCCAGCCGATACGCCGTGCGCAGCGTCAGGCATGTCTCGATAGCCAGATCCGAGTATCTCCGCTGGCCACCCCGTGACGTGCGGTGCGGCGCGCGCCACACACTTTGAGTCTCATCACTGACCCAAATCGTCAGATCACCCCGCTGGCGCAGGCTCTCGTTATATTCTGCCCAGTTGATCACCCGGTACTGCGCCTTATCAAACTTGTGCCGTCGCGCTGCGTTGAACTTATGTGGCATCTAGGAGCCTGTCGGCAATAAGAAATCTGGAGAAGTCTGAAGCTGAAAGACCCATCGCGATTTCAGGATGAAGGCCACCTTGGGAAGCGTTTGCTCAGACAGATCCATGAGATGAGATTGCGGCAGCCCCCATTGAGCGCGATACGTATTTTTCATCCGCGGATTCTGTGTTTGCCAGGATCTCCCTGCTTCGATTCAAGCCGCCAGTGGCTTGAATCCTCCTCCGTAACGAAACAACTTCAGGATGTTGTGGGTCAAACAGACCAGTTGCCATTCCGCCCGCACGTTCTCGAGACCGCGGAAACTGAAACGCCGGAATCCCCGGCATTCCCGGGTCTGTCCGAATACCGGTTCCACAATCGCCTTGCGCATCTTGTAGACGGCCCGCCCCACATCGCTGTCCAGTTTCTGTTTCATTTGCTCCCGTACGCCGGCGCCTTCAGCCGCTCCGGGCGGGCCGCCGGAAGACTTCGGGGATGCGCCGGTCCGGACTCGCCCCGTGGCCACGTGTAAATCGATCCCTGCGGCTCGCGGGTCGGTCACCTGCCTGGGGCTCCAATACCCGGCATCCGCGCTGACCGCGACGGGCCGGGTCCCCGTGTTCCGCCGCACTTGCGCGACCATGGGCGCCAGTTGCTCTTTGTCATTGGCGTCCTGGGTGATCTCGGCCGCGACGATGACTTGCGTGTCATCGTCCACAGCGATCTGGGCATTGTAGGCCTGCACGAAACTGCCTTTGTGCGCGCCGTCGGGCATGATCCGGCTGTCCGGATCGGTGAAGTTGCGCTGCGCCTTCGCATCCGGCGCCGCCTGCTTCGGATCGGGAACCCGCGGTTGGCCTCCACCCGTCTTCTTCCCCGTTCGCTCCTCTTGCTTCCGCCGCTGGGCCATCCGCGCTTCCGCGTCCGCCTTCGCCTGCGCCGCCTTCTGCCGGGCTTCCGCTTCCAATTCCGCCCGGGCCTGTCGAATCTTCTTCAACCGGCTTTCCCGCCGCGCCAATTCCTTCGGCAACTGGTCGGTCAGTCCTTGCCGTTGCTTCTCATCCTCGACCGCGTCGACCGCCTCGGCCCGCTTCAGCAACTCCTCCACTTCCGCCTTCAGCGTCTCTTCGGCCCCCCTCATCCGCCCATAACTCATCGCCTTGTGCTTGCTGGCGTTCGCCTGGAGTTTCGTCCCGTCGACCGCCACATGCCCCAGTTTCACCAGCCCCGCCTTCCGGCACAATCCCAGCGCTTGCAGAAACAGTCCCGCCAACGCCTCCAAATGCCGTTTCCGAAACTCGTTGAACGTGCTGTGATCCGGATGCGTGTCCGCACTCAAATACCGGAACGCCACGTCCTCATGCGTCCGTTTCTCGATCTGCCGCGAACTCACCACCCCGGTACAATATCCGTACACCAACAACCGCACCATCAGCACCGGGGAGTAGGCCGCCTGACCTCGTCCATCCTTCGCCTCATAGGAACGGTAAAACGCCGACAGATCCAGCGTCTCCACCAGGTCGGCCACAAATCGCGCCAAATGATTTTCCGGAAGCCAGTCGTGTAACGACGGCGGCATCAACAAGCTCTGATTCAGGTCATCGGATCGGAAGCATTTCGTCATGCCTTCTTCTACAAATCCACCCGTCCAGCTTAGGTCCCATCCGGTTCTTCCCCGACTTCTGTCGCCACCCATCCCCAATCTATTCCCGACAGGCTCCTAGGAGCCTGTCGGGAATTGGCTCCCTCGAAGCAAGAACCAACAACTTACGAGCCATCCCCGGTCTGTAAGTTGTTGATTCTTGGTTGCAGACTTCTTATTCCCGACAGGCTCCTAGTGTAGTCCGTCACAATTAACGTAACGGCTCTGGCTGTCCCATTTCTGATCATATATGAGGAAAATAATGACCATTAGATCGGAAATCCCTGTGCGGAACGAACTCGGACGGCTTGGCCGAAGCCGCAGTGTGTCGGTCTGGCTCGGAGAACGATCCGAATAAGGTACAGTCTGTTAGACGGGGACCACTAGGGGAATTAATCGGAGCAACAATCTAGTAGACCACTACCTTCCCCTGGGTGGGGTTATTCAGGCACGTAAAGGGGTTCCGGGATGAAGATCGCGCCTGCGACGACAGTCGTCCAGAGGCCGTTCTTGTCCCCGACCGCGGATTTCGTGACGTTTCTGCTTTTCACGATCTTGTTGGAGATTCTCCAGATCTCACGCTTCTCATCCCAACTGCGGTCCGGGTCGAACTCCACGCCGAGCGTCGTCGCCAGCATTTCCGCTGCCAGGTCCTCGGCATAGTCTCCTGCGACCCCCTCCTTCTCGCCGAAGGAGTGGTGTTCGGAAAGGTAGCCGTAGGAGCTGGAGTCGGCCGGAATAGCAACCCCGATGGACGACGCAATCAGCCGGTGCGGTTCCTTGGTTGCGTTGGTACTGATTACCGAGAACACGATCTGGCCGGGGTGAAGGTGCTTCAATCCCTGCGACCGCGGGATGAGTTTGCACCTTGGGGGGAAGATGCTCGATACGTGAACGAGATTGAACGGAGCCAGACCCGCGTCACGAAGGGCCATCTCGAAGCTCGGTAGCTTTTCCCGATGCCTTCCCGCACCCTTGGTCAGGAAGATTTGTTTTGCGACGAACATCGAATCGGAGGTTCTCCCATCTGTGCGAATCCAGCCTTGTCCGTATCGTTGGATCTGCACGCTTTCGCCGTTCACCAGAAGGCAAGCCCGGCAAGTTAGCAGACTCCTCCAGGGGTGTCAATTGACAACCCGTTTGGGCCCATGTTAGCGTCCGGTGTCCGTCAACAGCCACACGATCAGGGCGCCTCGTAATCGGACAGTTCGCCGGTTCATCCATCACAAAACGCGGAGGTTGCAATTGAAGTTCAACGGAGTTGAAGTCCCTTCCGAGGGGAAGATCATCGAAAAAACGAGTGACGGGTTCGCGGTCCCCGACCGGCCGGTCATTCCGTTCATCGAGGGAGATGGGACGGGCCCCGACATCTGGAATGCGTCGCGGGTCGTCTTCGACGCCGCAGTAGAGAAAGTCTATGGTGGGGCCCGGAAGGTGATCTGGTACGAGATCTTTGCCGGGGAGAAGGCGTTCGAGAGGTTTGAGAGCTGGTTGCCGGAAGACACGCTGGAGGCGATCAGGCAACTGCGCATCGCGATAAAGGGTCCGCTGACGACTCCCGTCGGTGGCGGGATTCGGAGTCTGAATGTGACGCTCAGGCAGTTGCTCAACCTCTACGCCTGCATCCGCCCGGTGCGGTATTTCACCGGAGTTCCCAGTCCAGTTCGTCATCCGGAAAGGATGGACATGGTCATTTTCCGCGAAAACACGGAGGACGTTTATGCGGGTATCGAATGGGCCGAGGGTACCGAGGAGGCCAGACGGATCATCGCGTTTCTCGAAAAGGAGATGGGAAAGACTATTCGTCCGGATTCGGGCATCGGAATCAAGCCTATGTCGGCGACCGCGACCAAGAAGCTCGTGCGGCGCGCGATTCGGTTCGCCATCGACCGCGGTCGGCCGTCAGTCACATTGGTGCACAAGGGAAACATCATGAAGTTCACCGAAGGCGCCTTCAGGGACTGGGGATACGAGTTGGCACGCGAGGAATTTTCGGACCAGACCATCTCCGAAGCCCAAGTGTGGGAGAAGCATGGCGGCACGGCTCCGGAGGGCAAGATGGTCATCAAGGACCGAATCGCGGATTCGATGCTCCAGCAGGTGTTGCTACGCCCGTCGGAATACGATGTAGTTGCCACGCCGAACCTGAACGGAGACTATCTATCCGACGCATGCGCCGCGCAGGTCGGAGGCCTTGGCATCGCGCCCGGAGCCAACATCGGCGACGATTACGCGATCTTCGAGGCCACCCACGGTACGGCCCCGAAGTATGCGGGTAAGAACGTCATCAACCCGAGCAGCGTCATTCTCTCAGGCTGCATGATGTTCGATTTCCTCGGCTGGAGGGAAGTCGCAACGGCCATCGAGGCGGCCTTCGGCAAGACGATCCAGCAGAAACGCGTTACATACGACCTGGAGCGTCAGATGGAAGGCGCTACAAAACTGAAGACTTCCGAGTTCGCTTCGGCGATTGTGGAGAATCTGTAATGGGAAGAAACAAGATCACTGTCGTTGGGGCTGGCAATGTCGGGGCGACCGCGGCTCAGTTAGTGGCTGCAAAGGACCTTGGGGACGTTGTCCTGGTGGATATCGTCGAGGGGATACCCCAGGGTAAGGCCCTCGATCTGACGGAAACCGGCCCGGTCGAAGGTTTCGATTCCCATGTGACAGGGACCAACGGCTACGATGAGACCGCCGGGTCCGATGTCGTTGTCATAACGGCCGGCATTCCCCGAAAACCAGGAATGAGTCGGGACGACCTGCTCAAGACTAACTACAACATCGTAAAGAGCGTGACCGAGCAGGTTGTGACGCGATCGCCGGACTCGATCCTGATCGTGGTCAGCAACCCGCTCGATGCGATGGTGCAGACCGCCTTTCGAGTCAGCGGATTTCCAAAAGAGCGTGTCCTCGGCATGGCGGGCGTGCTGGACTCCGCTCGATTTCGGTCGTTTATCGCCATGGAGTTGAACGTATCCGTCGACAATGTTCACGCGTTCGTGCTCGGAGGCCACGGTGACACCATGGTCCCGCTGCCGCGCTACTCTACCGTATCGGGCATCCCGATTACGGAGTTGATGTCCGCGGACACGATCGAGCGTCTCGTGGACCGAACGCGCAAGGGTGGGGCGGAGATCGTGGGCCTTCTCAAAACCAGCGCCTGGTACGCGCCCGGAGCATCGATCGTGGAGATGGTCGACGCTATCTTGAACGATCGCAAGAAAATCCTACCTTGTGCGGCCTATATGGAAGGAGAATATGGTGTCAACGGACTATATGTAGGCGTACCCGTCAAGTTGGGGGGCCGGGGGATCGAGGAGATCATCCAGATCGAGTTGACCCTGGAAGAAAGGTCCGCCATGCAAAATTCTGCGGCTGCGGTCAAAGAGTTGATCGAAATCATCGGCGTGTAGCGCGACCCCTCGAGGGTTCCACTTCAGGTTGTCTCGGCTGCCTGGGGAATGAGAGGCGCAAGGACAGATCTCGGTTAAGGAGCTAAGGACAATGGAAAGACTTGGAATTCGGGTGAGTGTGATCCTGTTTGCGGTGTTTGCGCTGGTCGTCGTTGTAATGCCTAGCGCTGCCCAGCAGGAGCAGGCTTCGGGATCGATTCTGGAGCGGGCGGCCTCGATCGAGGTTTCCCCGACGGAACTGACGATCGAGGTCGGTGGCACGGCGACGCTCACGGCCACCGTCAAGGATGCCGACGGGAACGTCATCCCAGCGCCAGTGGTCTACATCACCCGGTCCCGCCGGAACGTGGGCGTGAACGCCGAAGGGCTCGTCGAAGCCTACCAGCCTGGTGAGTACGTCGTAGCGGTGATGGTTCCCGGACAAGGTGGTGGGCGCGGTCGTGGCGGTCGCGGCCTCCGGGGCCGGGGCGGTAATCCGGGCCTCAGCGTCGATGTCAGCGTGACGATCCCTCAGCCTCCTCTCGAGAGGATCGAGGTGTCGGGCATCCCGGAGCGCCTCTACACACGCAGCCTGCTTCGTGGGACGGTCGAGGTCTATGACGCGAGCGACACGCTCCGCCCGGACGCGGCGGTCACGTTCGCCAGCAGCGATCCGACCATCGTGGGCATCGATCGGTTTGGACAGGTCATGCCTCTGTCGACGGGTAGCGCCATCTTGACGCTCACCGCGGCCGAAGTCACACATGAGCTCTCGGTCCGTGTGGTCGACAACCCCGCCGTCAGCCTGGAAGTTGCCGCCGATCAGACCGAGGCTCGAACCGGCGACGTGATCCACCTGACTGCCCTTGCCAAGGATGCGCGCGGCAACGTCATCGAAGACATGCCCGTCCTCTACTCCATCCAGACCCACCCGTCCTTGACGAACCCGGGTGCGCCGGCATCGGGACAGGTTGCCCAGGATGGGCGGTTTGTCGCGGAGTTGCCAGGCCAGTACACCATCGTCGCGAACGCCGGCGGCCTTTTGGGCACCGCGACGATCGAGATCGAGCCGCGGAACGTGAGCAGACAGGTCGAGGTGGTCGGCAGGGCGCCGGTCCGTGACCGTCATACCTCGGACCTGTGGATCTGGGAAGGCCAGGATGGAAGAGACTACGCGATCACGGGCACCTGGGGCGCCGAGGGTCATGCGTATTTCTGGGATGTGACGAACCCGGAGAACATGGTTCTTGTCGATACCGTCCTGGTCGATGCGCGGACGATCAACGACGTCAAGATTTCCGAGGATGGGACGATCGCCGTGATCAGCCGTGAAGGCGCGTCAAACCGTCGGAACGGCATCGTGATCCTGGATGTGTCGAACCCGTCGGAAGTCACGAAGTTGTCAGAATTCGATGAAGAACTGACTGGCGGTGTTCACAACGTGTTTATCCACGACAACCATGTTTATGCGGTAAACAACGGTCGCCGGTTCGATATCATCAACATCGCCGAGCCGAAACTTCCGTTCAGAGTTTCCCGTTTCGAATTGGAAGTTCCGGGCCATTCCATACATGACGTCTGGGTCGATGACGGGATCGCCTACTCCTCGAACTGGAGGGACGGCGTTGTGCTGATCGACGTCGGCAACGGCGTGGCGGGCGGAACACCGGAGAACCCAGTCCAGATCGGCAGTTATGCCGACCCAAAAGGCCGGAACCATGCGGCGTTTCCGTTCCGGAGTCAGTCCACAGACAAGTTCTACGTCATCATGGGAGACGAAACCTTCCCGTACGGGATGAACAGCAACGGGCCCAGCATTGCGGGTGGCTACATGCACATCGTCGACTTCACCGATCCGGATAATCCCGTGGAAGTCGCGCGTTTCGAAGTTCCGGAAGCCGGGACGCACAACCTCTGGATCGAAGACGACGTCATGTACGCAGCGTTCTACAACGGAGGGGTCCGGGTAGTCGACCTGTCCGGTGAGTTAATGGGAGACCTCTATAAGCAGGGCCGGGAGATCGCGTGGTTCTACCCGAACGACGAGGACGGCTTCGTCTCGAACGCCCCTATGACCTGGGGAGCCCACCCTTACAAGGGATTGATTTACTTCTCCGACTTCAACAGCGGCCTATGGGCCATCCGGCTGGTTGAAGAAGGCGAGAGTTCACAGGATTAAGCGAGGTTGATAATGAGGAATTACAACAGCAGGTTTCTGACGGTTGCCGCTCTGGCTCTGGTCTTTGCCATGCCCGGGCCATCCGTCGCACAGGCGCCGGTCCCCGAGGCCGACCCCTCCATCGTAGAACGCGCCGCGTCGGTCGAAGTCACGCCGGGCTCATTGACGCTCGAGATCGGATCGACAGCCATGCTCGAGGCGACGGTGAAGGACGCCGACGGGAACGTGATTCCGGCGCCGGTGATCTTTATCTCGCGGGCTCGTCGGAATCTCGGTGTTGAGGCCTCCGGCGAAGTCGAAGCCTACAGTCCGGGTGAGTTCACCGTCGTTGCGATGGTGCCGCGAGGGGAGAACTTCAACCCGCGCGGGAACAATGACGATGCCGTGCAGGTGGAAGTCGTTGTTACCGTGCCGGAGCCTCCGCTGGACCGTGTCGTCGTCAACGGGCTTCCGAGCCGGATGTACCTCGGAACGTCCGTACGGGTTACCGAGCAGGTCGTGGACATAGCCGACAGGATCCGGCGCGAGCTACGGGCGGACCTGTCCACAAGCGACAGCTCCATTGCGACCATCGATCGGTTCGGCAACATCAAGGCGAACGCGACGGGAGCCGTCAATCTGGTTGCTTCGATCGAAGGCGTCAGGAACGAGTTCGGCTTCACCATCGTTGACAACCCGATCCGGACGCTGGAAATCAGTCCCGAGATGATCGAAGCGCGAACCGGCGATGTCATTCCCATGAACGGCATGGCGAAAGATGCGTCGGGAAACACGATCGCCGACTATCCGATCCGGTACGCAGTCCAGGCTCACGAGATCGAAATGAGCCCAGGCGCTTCGGCGCGGGCTCAGATCCTCGACGATGGTCGTTTCGTTGCCGAGCAGCCGGGCCAGTACACCATCGTCGCGCTTGCCGGAAACATGTCGGCGACGGCTACGGTGGAGATCACGCCCCGGGATGTGGAGCGACGCATCGAGATGGTCGGGCGCGGGAAAGTGCTGGATCGTCACACGTCGGACCTCTGGGTATGGGAAGGCGTCGACGGGAAGGACTATGCGATTACCGGAACCTGGAGTGCCGCCGGCCACGCCTACTTCTGGGATGTTACCGATCCGGAGAACATTAAGCTGGTCGACACGGTCAACGTGGATGCTCGGACCGTCAACGACGTGAAGGTGTCCGAGGACGGGCGAATCGCCATCATCAGCCGTGAAGGTGCTTCCAACCGCCGTAACGGTTTCGTCATCCTGGACGTCAGCAATCCGTATGAAGTGAAGACGATCTCCACTTACGATGAAGAGTTGACCGGTGGCGTGCACAACGTCTTCGTGTCTGACAACCACGTTTACGCGCTGTCGGGGGGCCGTCGTTACGACATCATCAACATCGCCGAGCCCAAGCTTCCGTTCAAAGTCGGCAGTTTCGAGTTGGATACGCCCGGGCATTCGATCCATGACGTGTGGGTCGAGGACGGCGTTGCGTATTCCTCCAACTGGAGGGACGGTGTCGTGATGGTGGATGTCGGCAACGGCGTCAAGGGTGGTAGCCCGGAGAATCCAGTCGAGATCGCCCGCTATGCCGATCCGCAGGGCCGGAACCACGCGGCGTTCCCGTTCACGAGTCAGTCGACCGGTAAGTTCTACGTGATCATGGGCGATGAGATCTTTCCTTATCGCGACATCATCGGAGAAGACGATCCGGACCGGGCTGCCGGGTATATGCACTTCGTTGATTTTACCGACCCGGAGAATCCCGTTGAGATTGCCAGGTATGAGGTTCCCGAGGCGGGGACGCACAACCTGTGGGTCGAGGACGATGTCCTCTACATCGGCTACTACAACGGTGGTTTGAGAGTCGTGGATATTTCCGGTGACCTTGTCGGCGATCTTTACCGTCAGGGCCGTGAAATCGGTTGGTTCATGCCCTACGACACGGATAGCGTCGTGAGTAACGCCCCGATGGTGTGGGGCGCGCAGCCGTACAAAGGACTGGTCTACCTTGCCGATCACAACAGCGGCCTGTGGGCCGTCCGAGTCGTGGCCGAGGACGAGGAGACGTCTCCGCAACAATGAGAAGAACTCTAATCGCACTGATTGTGGCGCTCGCGACCGTCTCGGTCGCGAGCGCCCAGAACTACTGGGTATACGTTGCCTCAGAGTCCGAAGACGAGGTGGCGTTGGTTCGATTCGGCCCGGGTGGAGCCAGGGTCGAGAAGACCATCGAGGTGGGCATATGGCCGACCGAGATCGAAGGGCCCCATGGCGTTCGGGTTTCGCCCGACGGTCGCTACTGGTACATGTCGCTCGCGCACGGGAACCCGTTCGGATCGATCTATAAGTATGAGACCGGGACCGACGAGTTGGTGACGACCGTCGAAGTCGGGATGTTTCCGGCGACGATGGATATTGCTGCCAGTACCGGGCTCCTGTACGTGGTCAACTTCGACCTGCATGGGGAGATGAAGCCGAGTACGATCTCGGTTGTCGAAACTTCCAGCATGCTGGAAGTGGCCCAGATTGAAGTCGGCATCATGCCGCACAGTTCTCGGCTGAACTGGGCCGGGGACCGCCAATATTCGGTCATGATGATGACCGACGAGTTGGTCGAGCTGGATGCCTTCAAGTTTCGCGTACTCCGTCGGCTGGACTTGTCCGCGAATGATGCCATGACGGGCATGGACGTGGCCGATGAGCACGCGGACCATGACATGGGCGCCATGCCAGCCACCGAAGAGGCTGAGCCGATGGAAGGCATGCAGGGGATGGAGGGTATGGCCGGCATGGACATGTCCAGCATGGCCAAGGTCAAGCCGACCTGGGTCCACCCTTCACCCGACGGCAGGTTCGTTTACGTCGCCGCCAACGGCGGCAACCAGGTATTGGAGGTCGACGTTGAGAAGTGGGAGATCACGCGCCGGTTCGAGACCGCTCCCGGTCCCTACAATCTAGAGACGACTCCGGACGGTCGTCTCCTGGTCGTCACCTATAAGTCGGATGGCTCTACCGGTGTCTGGAACCTCGAGACCGGAGAGGAGCTCGCCCGCATCCGAAACTCCAGAAAGGTATCTCACGGTGTCACGATCAGTTCCGATTCGCGCTATGCCTTCATTTCAGTGGAAGGCATTGGTGGCGAACCCGGGGCACTCGACGTGATCGACCTGGAATCGCTGGAGGTGGTTTCGAGCGTGGAACTCGGGAAGCAGGCGTCCGGCGTTTCGTTCTGGAAAATGCAGTAGGGCGAATAGGGGACCGAACTGTCCCCTATTCGTTTATCCGATCGTCGCGGCGATCTGCCCGACGAGTACGTCGTTGATCACGATCTCTCCGTCGTCCTCCATTCGCTTCCGCACCTCGCGGTTGTACGCGGCGAAAAGTTGGTCTTTCTTCCTGAACAGCAATTCCGTGTGTAGGTCTTCGAAACCTGCCTGCATCAGTACAGGATCCACCTCTTGCTTGTCCGTCACGACGAAAGCGATGGTCTTTCCCGCCACGGTGACGGGCGTGCCGGGTACTCCCGTGTCGAGCGAAAAGATTTGCCTGTCGAGAGTATTTGTCGAACCGAACTCCTCGATAGAGCCGCCTCGGGTCAGTGCCTCACTCGACTTGATCTCCAACCCTGCCGTTCTGGCGACGGCCTCGAAGGACTGCCCCTCGGCGAGCCCGCTTCGGATCTCTTCGGCGCGTTCTTCAGCCAGTTCGCGAGCCTTCTCTGCGCGCAGATCCTCACTCACGTCGTCCGCGACTTCCTCGAACGAGGCCTGGTGCGCGGGCTGAATCTCAACGACTGATGGGATCACGTACCCGTTGCTTACCGCGATGGCGCTTCCCACCGCTCCTTCTTGCAGACCGAAAATCTGGCTTTCCAGTTCCACCCTGTCCGTGAATTCCTCCAGTCCTTCACCACGTGCGATCAGGCCCGTCTCCCGAATTTCTGCGCCGCGGGCCCTGGCCACGGCTTCGAAGTCGTCGTTGTTTAGAAGTTCAACGGCGATGCTCTGCGCGATCTGGGCCGCACTGTCGGCAGCTTGCCGGAACATGACCAGTGATTCGATCGCGATACGAACCTCTTCAAAAGGCCGGATCCTCTGATCCTCTCTTTCGTTGACGCGAATGATGTGGATTCCGAAGTCCGTCTCAACGAGGTCGCTCGTCCCTCCAACGCCGAGGTTGAAAGCGACGCTCTCGAATTCCGGAACCATCTGTCCCGTGCCGAAGTAGCCCAGGTCGCCGCCATTCGAGGCCGATGTATCCTCGGAAAACTCTCTCGCCAGCTCTCCGAAATCTTCGCCCGATTTGGCGCGCGTCACGACATCGGTCGCCGAATCACGAATCGCGGCTACTTCTTCAGGCGTCATGCCCTCTGTCTTGAACAGGATGTGCTGCGCACGGACCCGGGCCAGCAGGGCATAGGCAGCCTTGTTCTCCTCGTAGTAGGCAAGCAATTCACCCTCCACGGGCTCCATCTCGGTCCGGATCTTGACGGTGTCGACGTAGATGTAGCGGGCACTCCTTCGTTCGGGTATCGTGTAGCGAGCTAGATTGCTCTCGAAAAACTCCTGCTGCGCCTCCGCGCTAAGCTCCACGTCGTCTTCGAAATCCGGCGCATCAACAACGAAGTAATCCAACTGAACGCTCTCGTTCCGGTTTCGGTATTCGTTCTCGACTTCCTCGTTAGAAACCGAGGCTGGAGAGGTGAGAAAGCTGAAGAGCTTGTCCAGCAGGATCTGGTTCCGGACGTTCGATTCGAACTCCTCGACTGTCAGGTTGTTCTGGAGCAACACCGTTTCGTACCGCTCGAGCCCGATGAACGAGTCTCCTTCGAGAAATATCGGACTCTCGAGGATTTTTCGCTCGATTTCGACGGCCGACACGGCCAGGCCCAGTCGCTTTGCCTCGGCGATCATCACGTACTCATCGACCAGGCTGTCGACGATCTGCCGGTCGAACTGGAACGCCTGGATCAATTCGGGAGTCAGTTGCGAACGCACCTGGTTCAAGTAGTTGCGGTACGCGGTCTGGAATTCTCGGGCGCTGACGGACTCGTCGCCCACTTCGGCCACATCGGTCGTCAAACTGACGCTTCCGAGGTCCCCGGCCGGGATGTACATGGTGACCAGCGTGACGCTGAAGACACCGATGAGGATGATCCAGATCCATCTCAGATTTGATTTTTGGCGCCGAAAAAAATCCAGCATTGAGGAGCCTCCCGTCGATCCATCTCACGTATCCGGGGCGTTCTTCCCCAAGATCCAGCTTTCCGCCAGGCTCCGTAGGAAGCTACCCACCGTGCCACGGTCCCGATGCCGCAGCCATCCGCTAATGCTATCAGAATGATCTGTGGCGGCGCATGGGCTAATTCCCATAGGTAAACCCCCGGCTTAGCCGGGGCGACTCGCAGAGGTTTGACCGAGAGCGGCGGTAGATAGGAAAGTCCAGCTTGGAAGCGACGACTTCCAAAGAAGGAGGACTCAATGAAAGAGGCCCGAAGGCGATCGCACACGAAATGGGACTGCAAGTATCACATGGTGTTCATTCCGAAGTAGGCGGTATCCAGTGTGGCGGAATTCATCAAGGGGAAGAGTGCAATCTCGACTGCCCGGAACTTTCCGGGACTGAAACACCGTTTGACAGGGAAGAGTTTCTGAGCGCGAGGCTATTTCGTTTCCACGGTGGGGATGGACAAACAATTCGTGCGGGAATACATTTGGCGGCAGGAGCGGGAGGAGCAGCGTTTGGAGGAGCTGAACATGGCGTGGGGGCATCAGCTGCCTTCAGGCGGCTCTTGACCGGCCCCTTTGAGGGGCTCACAGAAATAAGCCCCCGGCTCTGCCTGGGGTCATTTAACTAGGCTGTTAGCGACGTTTTTGCGGTCCGGCCGATGGAATCGAATCTGCACCAGAGGTATCGTCCGCTGTCTGAGAGCAGTTTCAATCTAACGCAACGAAACGGACTGGCTTTTAACGGTTCATTTTCACTATGATAGGTCCATTCCGATGACGGTCCCCCTGGGCTGCCCGGAGCTGCGGAAATAGCGCGCAGGGGTTGGTCCCCTGTCTTGAAAACGCAAATAATGCGCCGTTGAGGCGCTGACGTACGAATTCATGAATTTTCGACCTCTGTTCAGCCTCTTCTCCAGTGACCTGGCCATCGACCTGGGGACCGCCAACACGCTGGTGTACGCCAAGGGCCGAGGCATTGTCGTCAACGAACCTTCCATCGTCGCGATCAACAAGGTGAACAACCAGGTCGAGGCGGTCGGCAAAGAAGCCAAAGACATGCTCGGTAGAACGCCGGGCAACATCATCGCGATTCGCCCGATGAAGGACGGCGTCATCGCCGACTTCACCGTCACCGAGAAAATGCTCACCTACTTCATCCAGAAGGCGCACGGACGCAAGGTGCTCGTGCACCCGCGGATCGTGATCGGTGTTCCGGCGGGTATTACGCAGGTCGAGAAGCGAGCCGTTCAGGACTCGGCGTATCGCGCTAAAGCCAGCGACGTGCATCTGGTGGAACAGGCGATGGCCGCCGCGATCGGAGCCGGTCTTCCGGTGACGGAACCGTCCGGAAACATGATCGTCGATATCGGCGGTGGCACCACCGAGATCGCCGTCATTTCGCTCTCCGGTATCGTTCACAGCCGGTCCGACAAGGTTGCGGGCAACGAGATGGACGAGGCGATCATTCAGTACATCAAACGGAAGTACAACCTACTCATCGGGGAACGTACCGCAGAACGAGTCAAGATGGAGATAGGATCGGCCTTTCCTCTGAAGGAGAAGAAGACGACGGAGATCAAAGGGCGCGATCTCATGGAGGGTGTGCCGAAGAGTGTCACGGTGTCCGACGAGGAAATTCGCGAGGCCCTCGATGAATGCATCAACGTGCTCGTCAACTCCATACGGATCGTTCTCGAGCGGACGCCTCCGGAACTGTCGTCCGACATTGCCGACCGGGGCATCGTCCTGGCCGGCGGCGGTGGCATGATCCGGAACCTTGATGCACGGATTCGTGAAGAAACGGGGCTTCCGGTCACGCTGGCGGAGAATCCGCTCTCGTGTGTGGTCATGGGAACCTCGAAGATGCTGAGCGATTTCGTTCTTCTCCGCAAGATCGCTTTGAGTTGAGCAGCCGTCGGCAGGACCCTGCGAGGTCGGGTTACGGCCAAACGGCGCTGGATTCGAGGAGACACGAGGACGAGACAATGCTCTTTCATTGTGAGGAGTCGACGACAACGAAGACGGCGTCGTTTCGCCGTAACCCTTCGGGCGCAAGGGGGTTCGGGCCGCGGGCTTTGTCGTTCGTCGGTTACGATACCGCATCGCTCGCTTCTCACTTCGTGCCCGTGACCCGATTACTCGTGCGCGCGACCCCGCAGGGTCCCACCATCGGTTGCTAGTTATGCCCCTGGAGTCGAACAAACCGGCGTGGTTTGCGCTCGTGACGGTTCTGTTCGTCCACGTTCTCCTGATCGCGCTGCCCTCAGGCGATCCTCCCCGGACCGGCCTCGTACGGACTTTGATCATCGACGGTCTGACTCCGTTCGAGAAACTCTTCGATCTCACGGTTCACACAACAGTTTCTCTTTGGGGCGACTACATTGCCCTGGTCGACACCGAGAGAGAGAACCGGATGCTTCAGGACGAGCTATCTGAAATGCGCATGCAGATCGATAGCAATCGCGAGCAGGTTCTGGAGGCGAAAAGATTAAGGAGGCTGCTGGATCTCGAACTCCCGTCAGGCCGCGAGGGTGTCGTGGCGCGCGTCATCGGCGGCGACACCACGCTGGTACGGCACACCGTGACCGTCGATAAAGGAAGTCTGCACGGACTCTACATCGACGCGCCTGTGATGACCGCGGACGGCGTTGTCGGAAGGGTCATCCAGACCGCCCACCTCGCGTCCGTTATTCAATTGCTCTCCGATGCGGAGAGTGCCATCGGCGTGATCGAGCGGGACAACCGCGTTCAAGGCCTTGTCCGGGGCGACGGGTCGTCCAGCCTGACCCTGGAGCATGTAAACGATGATACGGCCATGGCCGTCGGCATCGATCTGGTGACCTCCGGGACGGACCGCATCTACCCCAAGGGCCTACCGGTCGGCCGCATCATTGAGATCCTTCCTGTTCAGGACCTGACCCGGTCCGCGCGGATCGAACCTTTCGCCGCGCTCGGGCGACTCGAGGAGGTGCTCATTCTCATAGAAGGTTGGGGCACGACTGAGTTGATCGAGGATTTGGAGGAGCTCCGGGGGAAGGGGCCGCTCCTGTGAATTGGGCACCGCGATGACGACGGCGATGAACGCCACGATGAATCGTTACGGCTCGCTTGCGACCCTCGCAAAATTTGCGTTTGTGTCGGTCGGGGTCGTCGTTGCACAGGGTATTTTAAGTCTGAAATTCCAGGTTTTCGCTTATTTTGATTTGCCCCTAATCTATTGCATATACTATGGTTTCACTCTGGCTAGCCCGAAGGGATCTATCGCGATCGGCAGCGCCATGGGGTTGATGCAGGATTCGCTTTCCGGAGCCGCCCTAGGCGTGAACGGCTTCAGCAAGACCCTCATCGGTTTTGTCGCTGCCACGGCCGGGACTCGATTCGACGTTGACCAGACGATTACTCGCATCCTCGCCCTGGTGGCGTTTACGTTTTCCGATGCCATCTTGAAGGTGGTGTTGGAGGCCGTCGTGCGGTCGGGGGTGGCTGAAGTCTACACGGTATCACCCGGAACATGGGCGTTGTCGGCGGCGTTCAATACCCTGCTGGGCCTGGTGCTCTTCGCCTATCGGAGCCGAACGCAGAATGCGGCAGCGTGACGAACTGGAGCTGTTGAACTCCCGGATCGTGGTTGTTCTGGGGGCCATCCTGGTGGCTTTCGCGATATTGGTCTTCGGCTTCTGGCGTCATCAGATCGCGCAATCGCCCTACTACCAGGGACTTGCCGAGAGAAACCGAATTCGCGACATACCACTCGAGGCGCCACGCGGAAAAATCTACGACCGCGAGCGCCGCATCATCGCCGACAATCGTCCCTCGTGGAATCTGACTCTGACCCGGGAAGACAGTCCACGCAGCCCCGAAGAAACGATCGCGATCCTGGCGGCGGGTCTGGACGCCACCGAGGAGGAGATGCTCGACCGCCTCGACCGCCGCCGTAGTAGTCCGGAGTATCAGTCGATTCTTCTGTACGAAGACCTCTCGCTGGCCGACATTGCTTTCGTCGAGGCGCGAGGCTTCGAACTGCCCGAGATCAGCCTGAGTTTCCAGCCGCGTCGAAGGTATGAGGGTGCGGAACTCGCGGCGCATGTCCTGGGCTATGTGGGAGAGGTCACACAGGCCGAGCTTTCGGGCGATGAATTCGGGGATCGAAAAGCGGGCGACATCGTCGGTAGGTTCGGTCTGGAGCGGCAATACGACGCGTTGCTTCAGGGTACGGACGGCACCCGTCTTGTGCTCGTCAACAACTTCGGTCGGGAGATGGAAGTCCTCGGGGAACTGAAACCCGTGCCCGGCAAGGATCTCGTCACAACGCTCGATCTGGACCTGCAGAGAGCCGCCGAGATGGCTCTCGGCGACAGGACCGGAGTTGCAGTCGCGATCCTCCCCGCGACGGGGGAAGTGCTGGCGCTTGCGAGCCGTCCCGCCTTCGATCCCACCCTGTTTGCCCGGGGAATTCTACCCGAGGAGTGGGACGCGCTCGTTTCGGATCCTCGAGACCCCTTCCAGAACAGGGCCATACAGAATCGTTTCTCGCCGGGATCGGTGTTCAAGATCTTCATGACGGCGGCGGCGCTCGAGGAGCACGTCGTTACCTCCGATGTGGCCATTCTTTGCCAGGGCGGCAAGGTTTTTTATGGAAACCGCTTCGACTGCTGGAGCGCAGGCCATGGCCACGTATCGCTACTCGACGCTCTCGTTCATTCCTGCAATGTCTTCTTCTACACCCTGGGCGATCAACTCGGCATAGACCGCATTTCTGCGTACGCGACGATGATGGGACTAGGGCAACGGACCGGAATCGATCTGCCCGGTGAGGATGCGGGCATCATGCCGTCGGCAGAGTGGAAGATGCGGACAACCGGTGACCGTTGGTACCCGGGGGAAACCATATCCGTCAGCATCGGACAGGGACCCGTATCGGTAACACCGCTGCAGTTGACTTATGCCGTCGGTGGGCTCGCCGTGGGTGGAGTCCTGAATCAGCCTCACCTGGTCAATCCGGAGTTCCTCCGTCAGGCGGGACTGGAAGTGCCTGCCCTGCGAAGCGAGACGTACCCCGTCGCGGCCGACACAGTGGCCTTAGTCCAGAGAGCGCTCTGGGGTGTGGTGAACGACGCCGGTACGGGAACGCGGGCACGGGTGGATGGATTCGACGTTGCAGGAAAGACGGGCACAGCGCAGGTGGTCCGTAAGGACGCCTACAGCGCGGAATTCGAGGATCACGCATGGTTCATCGGATTTGCGCCGTACGACGCTCCAGAGATCGCCGTCGGCGTATTCGTGGAGAGTGGCGGCCATGGGGGCTCCGCGGCGGCTCCGGTCGCGCAGGCGATCCTGCAGACCTACTTCGACAAGAAGTCGGCTCGTCTCACACGCAACCGAACACCGGAGATGGCCCGCAACGACTGACGGGTTGAGAGGGAAGAGGTGGCATGCGCTTGATCGATGCTTTGCGGAGCCGGCGTTTCTGGCAGGACTTTGACTGGTTTCTGTTGCTCACCGCGCTGGCACTGTCGTCGATCGGTCTGCTCGAAATCTACAGTTCGACCCTGAACATGGACTCGGGCAACTTTTTCCTCCGGCAACTTGTCTGGATCAGTATTGGCGTCGGCCTGTTGTTCGTCGTCGCTTCGATCGACTACCACGTTCTGGCCGAGCACGTCATCTTCCTGTACGCGGGGACGCTGTTGCTGCTCGCATACGTCCTGGTGTTCGGACGGACGGTGTCCGGGGCGCGGAGTTGGTTCGGCGTGGGCTCGTTCGGTTTCCAGCCGTCCGAGATTGCCAAGATGGTCGTCGTCATTGCACTGGCCCGATTCCTGGCCGGGCATAAGGAACGGTATATGACCTTCGGCCAAATCCTGGCCGCGGGGGCCATCTGGGCCGTTCCCGTCATTCTTGTGGGACTTCAGCCGGACCTGGGTACTGCGTTGACGTTCGTGCCGGTTCTGGCAATCGGACTGTTCGTCCGGGGCGTTCGTCCGATGGCGCTTGTCGCGGGCGGACTCATCGTCATCCTGATGATGCCGGTTACCTGGTTCTTCTTGAAGGACTATCAGAAAGACCGGATTATCACCTTCGTTCAGCCCGAGACGGATCCTCTCGGCAGCGGTTACCAGGTGATTCAGTCCAAGATCGCGATCGGGTCCGGCGGGATGTGGGGTACCGGTCTGTTTCAAGGGAGTCAGAATCAATTAGGATTCCTGCCGACCAGGCATACGGATTTCATATTTTCTGTGGTCGCAGAGGAGCTGGGTTTCGTCGGAGTGTGCGTCACCCTGGGGCTGTTGCTGGCCCTCGTGTTCCGGTCGCTCTCGTTAGCCCGGATGCCGCGGGACACCCTCGGATTGTTCATTATCGTAGGTGTCGTCGGGATGTTCGTGTTTCACATCCTGGTCAACGTCGGGATGGTCATCGGTTTTATGCCGATTACCGGAATACCGTTACCGTTCCTCAGTTATGGGGGATCCTCGGTTCTGACCGCATTCATCGGACTCGGTTTGATCATCAGCGTGCGCGGGGGCCGGCTGGTAAATTGAAAATCGTGATATAGTTTTCGTGCTTCTTGAGGGCTGGGTGCCGTTCGCTGCTGATCTCATGTAACCAGCTTGTATAAAAGGAGTTAGTGTGGCGGCTCGATCCCGTCGCGAAGGTCTTATTCAGGTTTTGTGAGTAGTTTCGCAGTTGTGAATCGGCACGTCGTTTCCGATTCAGACAAGAGTATGGGCCGTTCGAACCGGAACGTAATCGAAGCGTTCGGTTTCGAGAACGGCCCCGTCGGCTTGTAGGCCGGCGACCGACGGGAGTTGCAAGAAATCCCGTCAAGGCTTTCGGAAGGATGATTTCCGATGGAAGCCTTCCGGTTGTTAACCGATGGACCGGGCGTTCGCCCGGTTAAGATCGCGCGCCGATTCGTGTCAAGTGGCGGCGGCTTGCGCCGCGCAACCGTTCGGCGCGACGATCCACGAGTTCTATACGGCGATGAGCCGGGCTCATCGTCGGACGTTGTTCAAAAGATTATCGCCCGAGACGCTACGGCGTAAGAGTTGAGCTTCAACTCGGGTCTGGCCGATGTCGATCGCTGCCGGAAGGCCTGTGGCGGGTGGCTCGAAGTCCGACAGGACACGAGTCTCCGCCGTTTTTTCGGCCTGTCCAGGCGTGATTTCCTGCGGCCCCCGGCGGTACGAGCCGAAAGCTTCGTTGTGTTTCGATCGACGAGAGACGCGGAGCTCTCCATCCGCAGACCGAGCAGCTCCTCCGGGCCAGGAGTTCTCCGATGACACGTAAGATTCGCGCTCGCGCGTTCGCGTCGAGGTTGACCCCTGTGCGCCGTCACGACGGGTTTAGGAGCCTCGATGCAAAAAGACTCGACACAAAAAGACTCGATACAAAAAGAGCTGATCATCTCGACGATTCCGCAGGAGACGCGGGTCGCGGTCCTCGAAGACGATGAACTCGTCGAATTCATAATCGAACGACATCGCGCTCAGAACATCGCCGGCAATATCTACAAGGGCAGAGTGATGAAGGTCCTGCCTGGGATGCAATCTGCGTTCGTCAATATCGGTCTCGATCGTGACGCTTTCCTCTACGTTTCCGATTTCTTCGACGACACCGACGAGTACGAACGTATCGTGGCCTCCGCGGAAAACGAAGCCCATGGCGGCCCGGACCGCGCTCGGGCGTCCAAGAGCGCCCGAGGCGAGGGTCGGCGCTCTGGCCGCGGCGAAGCCAGGAGCGACACACGAGGGGCCCCCAGAAGCGATACACGAGAGGCCAAGAGCGACACACGAGAGGCCAGGAGCGACACGCAAGAGCCCCGGGGTGAGAGACGGGAGCCCAGGAGCGACACACGAGAGGCCCGGAGTGATACGCAAGAGCCCCGGGGTGAGAGACCGGAGCCCCGGAGCGACACACGGGCTGAGTCTCGCTCCCAGGAACGAGTCGACCGAGATGAGCGCAGCCGGAACAACCGGAATCGGAAGGAACGCGTCGACCGAGAAGCCGAGAGACGCCCGAGTGCCGAAACCCGTACCGAGCGGTCCGAATCGGAAACCTCCGAGAAGCCGTCCGATCGTCGGGGTCCCCGTCGGCGTGGCGAACAGCGTGAGCGGAAAGGACGGATACGTTCCTTCGAGCCTGCGAATGATCCGCAAACCAATTCCCGAAGCCTCGAACTGCTACCGGGTGAATCGCTGGCGCGATATGCGGAAGGTCCGGAAGATCCCGTCCAGACCGATGTGGACGACGAACTGGCACTGGTGATCGACGAAACTCAGGAGCCGCCCATCCTGGACACGTCTCCGAGTGAGGCTTCAGCGTCGGTCGATGATGCGGATGAGGGCGAAACGGCAGAGGAGGAGACGTTCGACTCGCTCGCCGATGCGGTGCTGGGTCCCGACGAAGATGCTCCGATCGAACAGTCGGCCCCGGATCCCGAAGAGCCCGCGGACGATGCCGCTGCCCCCGACGATTCTATTGCGGATGGCGATAGCGGTTCCGAAGATTCCGAAGATAGCTTTGTGGCCAACGAGAGCGATGGCGATGACCCCAGCGACGATGAGGACTCCTCGTCCTTCGGTCAAGTACGGATCCTGGACGATCCCAACAAATTCCGGTTCAGCCGCCGATCCCCAGTACGTCGTTCGCGAAGACGGTCGCCCAGGGATTCGTCCGGAGAACAAGCTTCGTCGGGCGGACCCATGATCTCGGAGTTGCTCCGCGAAGGCCAGGAGATCCTCGTCCAGGTGTCTAAGGAGCCGCTCGGAAAGAAAGGCGCCCGCATCACATCTCATATCGCTCTTCCCGGCCGATACATCGTGTATATGCCGACCGTGGATCACATCGGCGTTTCCCGCAAGATCGCTTCTGAGGAGGAGCGTTCGCGTCTAAGGCGGATCATCGCTGACAACAGAGATGACCTGCCGGGTGGCTTTGTCGTCCGGACGGCCGGCGAGGGACATGACGAGCGGGAGTTCATACAGGACATTCGCTTCCTCGGCAATCTTTGGGCGGAGATACGGGAGAAAAGCGACAACGGCGGTGCCCCGGCGCTTATCCACAGCGATCTGAACTTGGTCCAACGTGTCTTGCGTGATCAATTGTCGGATGAGTTCAAAGCCATCCGCCTGGACAGTGAGAGCGAGTACGCCAAGGTGCTCGAGTTCGTGAATCGATTCCAGCCGGCGCTCGTGAATCGTGTGCGGCTGCACCTGAAAGACAATTCCATATTCGAAGAGCACGGGCTGCAGCAGGAAATCGACAAGGCGATGAAGCCGAAGGTCTGGCTCAAGTCGGGCGGTTATATCGTCGTGAATCAAACCGAGGCCCTGGTCGCGATCGATGTCAACACAGGCAAGTTCGTCGGCAAGTCAAACCGCTTGGAAGACACGATCGTGCGGACGAACATGGATGCGGCCCATGAGATCGTCCGGCAGATCAGGCTGCGCAACCTCGGGGGCATCATCGTCGTCGATTTCATCGACATGGAGGAGCGGAAGAGCCGGCAGCGGGTCATGCAGACGCTGGAGCAGGAAATCCGTAAAGATCGGTCCCCGTCGAAAATTCTTCAGTTCAACGACTTTGGCCTGGTGGCCATCACGCGCAAGAGAACGCAGCCTTCCCTCGAGCGCGTCCTCGGGCGGTCGTGCCCTCGCTGTACCGGCTCGGGGATCATCAAGGCTGTAGAGACCGTCTGTTACGAGGTTCAGCAGGAGCTGCGCAAGATGATGACCGAAGTCGATGGGAAAGAGATCACGATTCGGGTTGGCGATGAAGTTGCCAAAGCTCTCAAGAGCGGGGAATTTGTAAATTTGAGCGACCTCGAGGAAGAGGCCAAGAAGGACATCCGAATCCAGTCCGATTCTACGCTCGAAGCCGAACGCTTCGATATCTTCTGATCCGACGGCGAGCGACCCGAGGGAAAGCCAGGTCACCTGAAGCCGGTAGAAACAAGGCCAGCCCCGACATTCGGTGGCTGGTCGAAGCTCGGCGGCCTGGCAGTCGAACTACTTATAGTACTGGTTGAAGACTTTGAGGAGTTCTTCGACCTTCTGGTCCGACGGAGCCCCGTGCTCACCGACTACGTCTTTGAGCCACTGGTGGACGTGGCCGGCCACGACCATGTCAGCGACTTTTTTTAGTGCGGCCCGGACGGCGGCGACCTGCGTGACGATGTCGACGGACAGCCGTCCCTCCGCCGTCATGTTTCGGATGCCGCGGATTTGTCCTTCGATGCGAGACAGTCTAGCTTCGACGTTCTGCGCCGTCTTTTCGTCCGCCATTCTTTGATTTCTCCCACTATCGCCGATCCGATTTCCATCATCCCCAAGCAACACGGAATCATTCATTATTTTCATTGCCTTACTGACCGAATGGGCCGGTTCTTACCTATTCGTAAGACCCACTTTCACCTATACCTAACACCGATAGTACGAACCGTACCCGGAACCAGTTACAGGCATTCCCGTAAAGAGTTTTAAAAAGGGGAGAAGGCGTCAGATCGACGAATGTAAAGGAGTGATGGATCGACTCGTGGCGAGCTGCTCGTGGACCACGGAATTTGTGTTAAGCTGCTGATTCTATGTGAGTGACGGGACTGGCAAGAGTTAGGGACTACCATTGGATAGTGGTCAGTAGAGATTGAAGATTCGATTTTTTTCGAAGCTCAGGCAGGCGTCTTTCAATGTCGAATTGAGAAATGTCGAATGACCGATGTCCAATGCGAAAGGGCCCGACGCTAGGAAAATGAAAGGCGTGGGGGGACGGCCCGCGAAGGGACGGTGGGCCCGACGCTAAGAAAACAGCAGGGCGTGGGGGGACCGTCCCGTGCGAGTTCCCGGTGCCAACGTGGTGCCACACGACCTGGGCACTCTCGGAACGGAGGCCCGCGAAAGGACTGTGGGCCCGACGCTAAGAAAACAGCAGGGCGTGGGGGGACCGTCCCCGTCTGAGTTCCCAGTGCCAACGTGGTACGACGCCGTGTGGGCACTTCCTGAACGGAGGCCCGCGAAGGGACGGTGGGCCCGACGCTAATGAATAGCAGGGCGTGGGGGGACCGTCCCCGTGCGAGTTCCCAGGATCAACGTGGCGCCACACGATCTGGGCACTCTCGGAACGTGGGCCCGCGAAGGGACGGTGGGCCCGACGCTACTTAATGGAGGTAAGGTGAAAGACCAGGGGACCTTTGACGTCGTCATCATCGGCGCGGGACCGGGTGGTTATGTGACCGCGATTCGTGCGAACCAGCTCGGCCTGCGGGCAGCCGTGATCGAGCGAGAGGCTCGACTTGGGGGTACGTGCTTGTTGAGGGGGTGTATCCCCACGAAAGTGCTCCTACACGACGCGGCCCTCCTCACCAAGATTCGCCGAGCCGCGAAATACGGTTTCAACACAGCGGACGTGGAAGTCGATTTCTCGAAGATACAGAAGCGAAAGGACGACATCATCGGCAAGCTCACCAAGGGTGTGGACTACCTGTTCAAGAAGAACAAGATCACGCGTCTTGAAGGAGTCGCCACGATAGCGGGGCCGGGGCGGGTAACGGTCCAGAGCAAGGACTCCACGACCGAGGTCCGGACGAAGAACATCGTGATCGCCACGGGATCCGAACCGCGCTCGCTGCCCGGCTACGATATCGACGGCCAGTTCATCATCACGAACAACGAAGCGTTGGATCTGACCCAGATCCCCAGTTCCATGGTGATCGTTGGCGCCGGGGCCGTCGGTGTGGAGTTTGCGTCGATCTACGCGAGCCTCGGAACCAAGGTAACGCTTCTTGAAGTACTGCCGAATATCGTTCCGATCGAGGATGAAGAGGTTTCGAAGGAGCTCGCGCGCTGGATGAAGAAACAGGGGGTCGACGTATTTACGGGTGCGCGTCTGGAGAGCGCGAGCACAAAGAAGGACGTGCTGGAAGTGGAATTCGTGACAGCCAAAGATGTGAAGAAACGTCTCAAGGTCGACAAGTTACTGATGGCGACGGGCCGTCAGCCCAACACTTCAGATGTCGGTCTTGAGAACGTCGGCGTCGCCATCGATGGCAAGGGCTACGTTACCGTCGATGACCGGATGCGCACGAATGTCGGAGGCGTGTACGCGATCGGGGACATAGTGCCTACGCCGTTGCTCGCCCACGTTGCCTCCGCTGAAGGCATCATCGCCGCCGAGCATATGGCGGGCGAGAAATCGGTTCCTATCAACTACAACCATGTCCCGGCATGCACCTACTGCGAGCCGCAGGTGGCGAGCGTGGGTTTGACCGAGAGGGCGGCCCGGGAGGCCGGCCACGCGGTCAAAGTCGGCAAGTTCCCGTTCTCGGTTCTTGGCAAGGCCATGATCGAGGACGCGCCTGAGGGCTTCGTCAAAGTTGTAGCCGACGCAAAATATGGCGAGATCCTTGGAGTCCACATGATCGGCGACCACGTCACCGAGATGATCGCCGAGGGCGTGGCTGCCATGGGCCTGGAGGCGACCGTGGCCGACCTGGTCCACACGATCCACGCCCACCCGACGATGTCGGAGGCCGTCCACGAGGCGGTAGAAGGCATCTACGGTGCCGCAATACATATGTAAGGGTGTGTACACCGAACGCCGAACAAGCGCTCCTGCTCTGTGGCGGTATAATTGAACAATGGGTAAGCATCCGGAGTGGTTGAAGGTTCGCCTTCCCAGCGGTGACGACTTCTTCGAAGTTCGGCGGATCCTTCGTTCCCACAACCTCAATACTGTCTGCGAGGATGCTCGTTGCCCCAACATCGCCGAATGTTGGGGCAAGCACCGGACGGCAACTTTCATGATTCTCGGAGATATCTGCACGCGTGCGTGCGCTTACTGTGCGGTTCGTTCCGGACAACCCAGCGAACTGGATCTTCTCGAACCGGCGCGGGTCGCTGCGGCGATCGGCGATCTCCAGCTCAAACACGCCGTCATCACGTCCGTTGACCGGGATGACCTTCGAGACGGTGGAGCCGCAATCTTCGCCGAAACCGTCGGTGAAATTCGCCGGTTGGACCCGGACGTAAAGATCGAGCTGCTGACACCGGATTTTCAAGGTTCCCGCGATGCGCTTCGGACGGTGATCGATGCGGGCCCCGACATCTTTTCCCACAACGTGGAGACCGTCGAGCGGCTATATCCTTCGGTTCGGTTCAAGTCCGACTACCGCGTGTCGTTCAGCCTGCTCGCCGAGGCACGGACGATGGCCGACGGCATTTTTACCAAGACAGGCATCATGGTCGGGCTGGGTGAGGAGAAGGAAGAAGTCCTGGAGCTGATGTCCGATGCCGCTGACACCGGCGTGGACATCCTGACAATCGGACAGTACCTGCGACCGACGCCCCGACATGCGGAGATCAAGCGCTACTACACGCCCGCGGAGTTCGCCGAATTAGGCGAGGCCGGCCGTCGGATGGGTATCCGTTGGGTGTTCTCCGGCCCATTGGTGCGCAGTTCCTACCACGCAGAAGACGTTTTCGTCGACATGATGGCCCAGGCCGGGTCAGCCCGCTGACGATGGGGTTGCTTGCCAGGATTCTGGGCGTCGACAACGCACCCCGGTCGCGTTTGGGCCCGTCGCCCGAATCGGCCCGGATCGCCCCGCCTCGGGACGCGCCGTTCGAAGTCCGGGTCGAGGCCGTACTGGATCAGGTCCGTCCTGCCTTACAGTCCGACGGTGGCGATGTCGAACTCGTTGAGGTCGTCGGGAAATCCGCGAAGGTCAGGCTCGTAGGCGCCTGCCGGGGGTGTCCGAGCGCGGCATTGACGCTCCGCTTCGGCATCGAGAAGCGTCTGCGGGAGGAGATCCCAGAGTTCCAGGACCTGATTCCCGTCTGATCCGCCTCCCACGGGCTGCTAGGCCCTGGTGGTCTGTTCGATCACCCTTTGCAGTGTCTCGTCGAAGGACCGCGGTGAACAGTCCCTCCGCACACGATCGATAGCCTCGGTGCGGATGCGGTTCCAGAGTGTTCGGTCTCGGTAGAGCTCCACTACCGTCCGAGCGAAATCGACAGGTGAATCGGCAACGGCGAGATCTCGACCTTGTCGCCAGCCCAGCTGCACCGCCAGTAGGGAGGTCGCGACGACCGGCACGCCAAACGCGGCCGCCTCGTAGATCTTGAGCGGCACTCCCGCCGCAAAGCGGGTAGGTGCGACAAAGATGCGGTGCGTGGCATAGAGTTCGCCGAGGTCTTCCATCGGGCCCAGGATCGACACCTGTTCGGATGCGAGAGACCAGATGCGCTCCGAAGCATTGATGCCCACCAGCGTCAGCCTGATATCGGGCAGGCTGTCTTGAATCCTGGGCAGTATGTGTTCGATGAACCAAATCATCGAGTCGCCGTTCGGACTCCCTTCCTCGTAAATCGCCCCGACAAAGAGGAGCCCGGAACGATCGTCGAATGAATCGGGAGTGGGAGTCACGTCGAGAGCGTGGCTCAACACTTCGACATGCGCGACGCCACCCCGTCGAAATTCCCCCGCCTCTGCTTCGGAGATCGAGAGCACGGCATCCGCGTTCTTCGCCAGAGCCAGCTCGTCTTCGAGTGTCTGATCGGGTTCAGCGGACACGGCCCCGGCGCCGAGCACGGACCGTCGCAGCTTGACCCGTGTGGAGAATAGAGCTTCGGCGTCGTAGACGATTTTCGTCCGCGCGAACCACGATGGATTTCGGTCGATGATGCCCGCCATGATCCGCATGTTGTGCGGGCGACTGACGACCACAAGGTCGTAGAATCCTTCCCGCGTTCGAAGGAAATCTTCCAGTGCGGCCGGGCCGTGGTTCATCATCACCTCAACCTCGCCGGGGATGTCGGCATATACCTGCGTCCAGCTGTCTTCGTACGCCGCGAGCGGATAGAGCGTCACGAAAGCGCCGTAGTCCACCAGCCCCGTCAACAGGCGATGTGAGCGGGGAAAACCTGATCCGAACCTCGGATGCGGAACGCGGTCGTCGACCAGAAGGATCCGCGTTCGGGGCGTCCCAGCCTGTCTCGCCCGAAGGATGTTGGCGTCGCTCGGGTCGAGACGCCCAGCAAGAACGTCCGAGTGCTTGCCGACGAACACTTCGCGCTTTTCCACCTGCAGTTGCGATGCGTGTGCCGGGTCTCGGGATGCGAATTCATAATGCAGGATCGCGGCCGCCGGTTCATAGACCACCCGATAGCCCGCCTGCCACAGCCGCAGGCAATAGTCGGTTTCCTCGTAATAGGCCGGGCTGTAGGCTTCGTCGAAACCGCCAAGTCGATCGAATAGGTCTTTTCTAAGCAGGAGAAGGGCCCCGGAGCAGTAATCCACGTCTCGGCGGAACATGTATGGCGATCCGATCGGATCGTCGCCACGCCCGTAACCGAGGCACGTTCCGTCTCGCCATATGATGTTGCCGGCTTCCTGGAGCGTGCCATCGAGGAAGATGATCTTGCCGCCCACACCGCCGATATCGGAGGCCGATTCGATAGCCGTAACCATGGAGTTGATCGCCCCAGGCAGCAGAACGGCATCGTTGTTGAGCAGGAGAAGGTACTTGCCGCGTGAGGCTCGGGCGCCTCGGTTAACGGCGGATATAAAGAACAGGTTCTCGTCGTTCTGGAAGTACCGGACCCCATCGACGCGATCGAAGAGTGCTCGGGTACGGTCGGTGGAGGCGTTGTCCACGACAATCAGTTCGAGGGGCACACCGCTGACCTCCGCGATCGACCGCAGACAGTGAAGGGTCAGCTCCGCCCGGTTGTAGACAACGAGAACGATCGAAACCAGGGGCGCTGATGACCCAGACAGCGTCAGACGGCTCCCCGAAGCCAGGAACGAGTCCAGTATGGTTTCACTGAGCTCGGTAAAGCTGTGTTTGGCTTTGGCGAGTACAGGGTTCGGAGCCTCGTTCCCGGTTGGGGGGGAGGAGAGCGCCGATGGTAGTCCGCCTCCTCCGTTCCGGCTGCCCAGTGAGCGGAGCCGCCATGCGAGTGATCTCAGAGCCTCGGTCCAGCGCCAGGAACGCGAGCTGAGGATCCCCCCGAGCATGCCTTCGACGGCGGCAAGCCGCCGATCACGTTCGGCGATCTGCTGTTCAAGGGTTCGAACCCGTGCGCGTGCGCTTTCCGGATCTTTCGGGGTCATGGTCTGTTTCCGGCCGGCGACCGTATTCTTAGCCCCGGACTGTCCGGTCAGAGCTCCCGGCGGCCTTCCAGGGCCTTGGTCAGGGTGACGGAATCGGCGTAGTCCAGGTCTCCCCCTACCGGAAGGCCCATGGCCAGCCTGGTTATCCGGATACCGAGGGGCTTGATCAACTTGGAAAGGTATAGCGCCGTCGTTTCACCTTCCACGTTCGGGTTCGTCGCTACGATGATTTCTTCGATCTTGCTCTCATGGAGCCTCTCCATCAGCGCAGCGACGGTGAGTTGGTCCGGGCCGATTCCCTTTAACGGAGAGATCGCTCCCATCAGAACGTGGTAGCGACCGTTGAACTCGTGTGTGTTCTCCAGCGGCACGATGTTTTGCGACTCCTCGACGATGCAGAGCTGGCTATCGGTACGCTTTGGATCGGAACAGTAGAAGCAGGGATCGATATCGGTGAGGTTGCTGCACACGGAACAATGTCGGATCGACCGTTTGACGTCGACAATCGCGGCGGCCAGTTGCTCTGCTGCCTCCGAGTCCATTTTCAGGACATGAAACGCCATCCGCTGGGCGGACTTGGCCCCAATGCCGGGTAACTTTCGAAAACCTTCGATAAGCCTGCCGACAGGTTCTGCAACTTCTCCCATATCGCTGCTATAGACCGGGGATGTTCAGGCCTGCAGCCAGACTTCCCAGCTGCGTGGACATCGCTTCGTCGACTCGCCGGTTTGCCTCGTTGACGGCTGCAACGATGAGGTCCTGCATCATTTCCCGATCGCCGCCTTCAAAGACCTCCGGGTCGATCTCGATCGACAGCAGTTGCTTGTTCCCATTCATCTTGACCGAAACCATCTCGCCTCCCGAACTGGCCTCAACGACCGTTTCGGTGAGTTGTTTTCGCAACTGCTCCTGCATTTTCTGAGCCTGCTGCATCATCTGTTCCATGTTCTTCATCTCTAGGGACTCCCTGGTGGCCGCTACTCCACTTTGTCGTCAGCTTTGTCCGTGCTTTTCTCCTCGCTCTTCACGTGGGCGATCTGCCCACGGAAGACGTCCAGGAAGCTCTGGACCAGGACTTCGTTCTGCACGGATTGTCGAAGTGCGTCGTTTTGTTCGGTTTTCTCGGTATTGGAGGCCTCGGTCAGTATAAGGGAAACGCGAACTTCTTTTCCCAGCACCTTCGCCGCCGCACGGTCGAGCACCGGCCGGTGTTCGGGACTCTCCAATGCCGTTCGGAGTGTCGCGCTTTTTACCTTGATCACCAACCGATTCTCATCGCGCGCTATCGAATCGACACCGTCCAGGTACATGCCTGTCGTTTCCGACATCTGACCCACTAGGTTGCTGAACCGATCCAGGATGCCCACCGGCCGAGGTTCTGGGGGCGTGAACACGGCGGGCTCCGGCTCACTCGCCGCCTTGGGCTTGGGTATGGGTGGCTCGCTACGGGCCCCGGCGTCCTCGGGAGGCGTCGCATCCGCTTTCGTCACCTCGGTCGCGGTATCGGCCTTCGGTCGCGGCGGCCTGGGTTCGGGCAATTTCGCCCGCGGCTGCGGGCTCGCTGCCCGCGGCACGGTGGCCGCTGACACTCCAGGCCCGCCGGCGCGAATCTCCCGGATGACGTCTTCGATATCTGTTAGTCGTCCGATTTTTGCGAGCTTGAGCAGCCCTATTTCCAGGTGGAGGCGCGGCTCTGAGGTCCAGCGTAGATCGTTTTCAAGCCGAAGCAACAGATCGAAGAATCGAATGAGGTCCTGCTCTGAAAAGTGGCCGGAGTGGGCCTCGATTCGTTCCTTCTCGTCTGTTCCGCCGAGAATTCGTTCTTCAAGGCCCAGCTTGTACAGCAGCAGGTCGCGAACGCGGGAGAGGAGTTCCCGGACGAACTGCTGTGGGTTCAATCCCTGGTCGGTTACCGCACCCGCCGTTTCGATCAACGCTGCCGAGTCATGGGCGATCAGCGCTTCGACCGTTCTGTCGAGGAGTTCTGCCGGGATGAAGCCGAGCACGTCGCGGACGTCCGCGTCGGTGACTTCCTGGCCGCCGAAAACGATGATCTGATCCAGCAGCGACTGCGCGTCGCGCATGCTCCCCTCGGCCGCCTTCACGACGTAGTCGAGCGCGCCGTCGCCGACCGCGATGCCTTCGCGCGCGGCGATGCTCTTGAGGTGCGCGAGAATTTCTGCTGGAGGTATCGTACGAAATACAAACTGCTGGCAACGTGACAGGATCGTTGCCGGCAGTTTGTGCCGTTCCGTCGTCGCCAGGATGAAGACGATATGTGCGGGCGGTTCCTCCAGGATCTTCAGTAGTGCATTGAACGCCGATGTGGAGAGCATATGCACTTCGTCGACGATGAATACCTTGAACCGGTCTCGTGACGGAGCGTACCGCGCGTTTTCGCGCAGCTCTCGAATGCTGTCGACCCCGGTGTTGGAGGCGGCGTCGATTTCCAGGACGTCAATCGCGTGTCCTGACGCGACCTCCGTACACGAGGCACACGTGTTGCAGGGGGAGGCGGTCGGCCCCTTGGCGCAGTTCAGCGCTTTGGCAAGCAGACGTGCCATTGTTGTCTTTCCGACTCCCCGGGGGCCGCAGAACAGATAGGCGTGGCCTGTGCGATCCATTTCGATCGCGTTTCTGAGAGTCTGGACGATAGCGCCCTGGCCTACGACTTCTTCAAAAGTCTGGGGCCGGAATTTGCGGGCGATAACCTGGTACTTCATTCAGTGCCTGCAGCAGTCTGGTCAGAGCGGGGCGTGGCAGGGCCAGGCCCGGGGGATACTGTGTCACATCGGGGAACCCACTACCGTTGCTTCCTTCCGGACCTGGCGGGGTTCGCGGGCGCCGATTGCACAGCCCCCCTGACCTGATAATCCCCGGACGAAGTCCAGGGCTCGAACGAGCGGAGAGAGTGGGATTCGAACCCACGGTGAGGTTACCCCCACACACGCTTTCCAAGCGTGCTCCTTCAGCCTCTCGGACATCTCTCCAGGGCCGCCAAACAGGGCGTCTCGGCAATGATTGTATGACGCCGTTCGTAGGGAGGGCAACCCGCGGGGTCGGCCGCGTTGCCAAGACTCCATTTGAGTGCCGTCATCGGGAATCGGTCATCGGGACATCCTTGGAGCCGCCGGTCCGACAATACGAGATCGACAAATATCCAACGACCAATCTCCATCAGACTTCTGCCACGGGCTGCTAGTGCCTGCCTTTGAGGTCCGGCTTCTTGGGGCGATTCCTCCGCAGGATCCCCCGAACTTCTCGTAAGGCACGTTCCAGTTGACGGTCGCGCCCTTCCACGTAGTCCTGCGGCCGGTTGTCGACTTCGATGTCCGGGTCCGTCCCGTAGTTTTCGACGCCGTAGCCGACGTCTTCGAACCAGGAAGCATATTCAGGCTGGGTCGTTATTGTGCCGTCCACCAAGGCAGTCCTCGGCCAGATCCCAATGACACCGCCCCAGGTCCGCTTTCCGATCAACGGTCCGAGGCCGAAGAGCTTGAAGGCGTGACAGAAAATATCGCCGTCTGAACCCGCGTATTCGTTCGTGAGTGCCACCATCGGTCCCATCGGCGCGGCTCTTGGATACGGCATCGGCTCGCCCCAGCGGGGGATGTCGTAACCGATCCGGCGCCTTACCAGTTTCTCGAGGAGTAACTCCGAGACGTGTCCCCCGCGGTTGTACCGCACGTCGACGATCAGCGCATCCCGCTCCGATTCTCTGGCGTAATGCCGGTGGAACTCCGAATAGCCGAACGGTCCCATGTCCGGTATATGGACGTAGCCGACCCGTCCGCCGGTGTCGTCGTGGACGCGCCTTCTGTTGTTCTCGACCCAGTCCCGGTAACGCAGCAGCGTCTCGTCACGCAAGGTCGTCACCGTGAGGGTTTCCGGCGCCTTCGAGCCCCTTCCTCGGCCCCGTCGCTGGACCGTCACCCGGACCTCCGTGTCCGCCAGGTTCACCAACCGTTCGAAGGGAGACACGTTGCCATCGACGGGCTCTCCGCCCACCGCGAGGATCTCGTCTCCCGGTTTGACATTCATGCCGGGTGCTGACAGAGGTGACGCATACTCGTGGACCCACGAATCCCCCTCTGGAATCCGCACCACGCGCCATCTTCGGCCGCGATGGAGTTCGAGGTCGACTCCCAGGAAACCCTGACGCCAATTCGGTCGCGGGCGGTAGTCGCCGCCCATTTCATAGCAGTGGGAGGTCCCCAACTCACCCTGCATTTCCCACATCAGATCGGAGAATTCGGTGCGGGTTCCGACCCGACCCAGCAACGGCCGGTACCGTTCGCGAACTTCCTCCCAGTCGATTCCGGACATATCCGGCGTCCAGAAGTGCTCGCGCTGTAACCGCCATGCTTCGTCGTACATCTGACGCCATTCGTCGGTCGGCACCACCGATACCGGCAGGCGCTCCAGGTTGATCCAGCCGGTCTCGCGTGAATACTCGTCCTTGTTCTTGTCCGGATCTTCCTTGAACGCTGCAGGAAGGACTCTGATGCTGCCTCCCGAGCGTATGCCGAGGACTTTCAGATCGAGCGAGAGTTGGAAGTCCGTGACCTTGTCCGACACCCGGCCCAGCTTGTTCTTTTCGAGGTCCCAGAACTCCAGGATCCCGGGAGCGCTCGTATCATCGGCGTCGTCCAGACTCCCCTCCACCGGAAATCGGCTGAAGAGTGCCCGGTTCCGGGCGGCATAGATTCGACCATAGCGGCCTTCCGGGACGGGGAAGGCGACGACGCGCTCGGTGATGCCGTCCAGATCGATTTCGACTCGGGCCGTTCCACCGTCATCGGAATTGTTCTTGTCTTCTGCAGGCGCACCCGGCGCTTGGAGAGGGCGTGTGGCTTCCGCGAACGGTGAGACGATGTCCTTGCGGAGAGGGACCAGGTAAGGCCGGCCGCCTTTGGGAAACCCCAAGTCGAAGTAGAGGCTGTCGTAGACCGGGTTGAAGACTCTCCAGGACACGAAGTACAGGTACCGGCCTGCCGGGTCGAAGCTGGGAAATCCATCGAAGAAGTCCTCTTGCGTGATCGTCGTGATTTCGCCCGTTTCCACTCTGCACAATCGGATCGCGCCAGTGCTGTCCGCCGAGGAAGATCCGTAGGCGAGCCAATCGGAGTCTGGAGACCACGCCACACCACTGATGCGATGGTGGCGGCTTCGGTCAATTACGCGTGAGCTTCCGGTGTCCAGGTCGACGAGTATCAGTTCTTGCCGGTGGTTCGTCAGGGCGACGAGGTTTGCCGTCTTCTTCTTCTTTCGGGTCTTTCCTTTCTTCTTCGATTTCTTCTTACCGTCCTCTTCTTTGATCTCTTCCTCATCGTGAATAGCGCCGGGAGCGACGTAGAGGTCCTGGGGGCGGCCGAAATCCCCCCGGATCGTTTTGGGTGCTTGGGACCCATCGCATCGGAAGACGACGAAGCTCTCCTCACCTCCTTCATCGTGGACTGCGATGATACGTTCACCGTCGGGCAGCCATGTAGCCAGACGGTAGCGCGTGGCCGATATTGCGCCCATCCGGATCGGCGCGCCTTCCCAGAGACCCATCGAGAACAGCCCGCCCCGGTGAACCGATGCGATGGAGTGCCCCTTCGGATGCAGATCGAAGCTTTCCAGATATCGCCCGGCGCTGACGAACTTGCGGTTCCGCTGACTCTGAGTGCTGTGGATACGAACGTCGAGTTTGCTCGCGACCCCCTGGTCGGTGTCGAATACGTAGATGTCGGCCCCCGCGTGGTACACGATCCGACGCCCGTCGGACGTGGGAAACCGGACGTAGAACTCGTCATGGGTCGTGTGCCCCCGGAGGTCGCGGCCCGTGGGCGTGCACGAATAGAGGTTTCCGTGTCCTTCGTGGTCGGAAAGGAAATAGATACGAGCGCCGATCCACATCGGACTGGCCAGATTGCCTTCGAGGGTGGCGAGAGGCACGAACCGCCCGTTTCCGCCGCGGTCCACCCAGAGCGTCCCCGCAGTGCCGCCCCGATACCGCTTCCAGCGCGCCGGGTCTCCTGAGTTTCGCCCGATTACAACACCGTCCGAAACCGGGCTGAAGGACACCGCACGGGCCGGTCCAAAGTGGAGCCTGCGCGGCGCCCCCCCGTTGCGGTCCACCGCTACGAGATGCATCACTCCATCGAAGGGCTGCTGCCAATCTGTCGCGGCGATGACTTCTTTCCCATCCCGACTCCAGCCGACGACCTGAGTCCGGGCGCTCATCCATGTCAGCCGGCGTGCTTCGCCCCCCTGGGCGGCCATCACGTACACTTCGGCGGGCCCGTCGTCCCTTCCCGTGAAGGCGACCGAGGCGCCATCGGGCGAAAAGACAGGGAAAGAGGAAGTCCCCGGGTTGGCGGTGAGACGTCGTGCCGTACCACCGTCGGAAGGGACTCTCCAAAGGTCGTCCTCGGCTGTGAAAACGATCGTATCGCCCGAGATGGTGGGTTGCCGGTAGTAGCCCAATTCAGATGACATTCAGTCTCCGCCTTTTTTGGGGAAGTTTCAGGAGCGATCCGCCGGGTTGTCCGATGAATTGCCGGAAGGCGGCTATGATACAGCGTCTCCGGAGCGCCTGACCAGAGGCCGGGCACTCAGATCAAGGCGCAGACGAAAGACAAACCTTCCATGATAACGGCGGGGACATACGTCCGACAAGGAGTTTCGGGACTCTATTCCGGTGCAATTCTTTCCCTTGCAAATCGTTCCGAGGACCCGTATTCATTAAAGGAGAGGTGTGCGCCTTGGACCGGCTTCCGGTCGGGTGCGTGCCCGATCCCAGGGAGGGATATATGAAGCCGATCGAGTTTTGCGACCGATGTCGCGGAATGGAAGTCGGGTGGAACAGGAAGTACTTGAAGCACCGCTTGGGTTGTTTTGGCAGGCTTTCCAAGTTGCTGAAAATATTTACATACACCGTAGCTGCCGCCCTTATTATTTCGTTCTTCCCGACGACAACAGTCAGTGTTTTCTCTAACCCGTCCGACGCCGCGCCGGCCGTGGCGATCGAGGCCGTGAGCGCGGGCCCCCTGATTCCCATCTCGGATCCCGCCATCGACTCTGTCGAAGAGTTGCTGCGCCGGCATTCCCGTGTAAGTCCGGTTCAGCGATCGCGGATTGCCCGGGCAGTCGTGGACAGCGCCCGACGTAACGATGTCGATCCCTATCTGATCAGCAGCATACTGCTGGTCGAGAGCAGCGCGAACCCGTTTGCGATCTCCAACCGAGACGCTGTCGGGATCATGCAGATTCACGTGCCAACATGGGGCTCACTCGCCGATCTCGAGCAAATCAACCTGTTTCGGGTCGAGGATAACGTCGAGTTGGGGACGCGGATTCTCAAGGATTACACCCAACGCTACGGCCTTTGGGACGGAGTCGGCCGGTATCTTGGTGCGTCGAGTGGCAGTGAAGCTGCCGTGGCGTACGTCAGCAAGGTTCAGACCATCTATTCCGACCGCCAGGCAGATTAGATCAGCCACCATCTCGGGTTGCCGCAGCGCGCAGGCGTTTCAACGGATAGGAACGCCTGCGCCGACTTGTGGACGGCGCCCGCGCCACAGCTTCTCTCTATCAGGGTGAGTCAGCGTTGTAGTTGGTTTACCACGAGGTCACCGACCCACCCCAGGGCTCGGCCAACGCGCGCCTTAGCGGCTTAAAGTATTTCGAATTATTGAGTTACATGGAATATTCAACAATATCTACAGTATTGATAGCAGAAGAAATTGACAATATCACGCTCATATTTTATAGTCATGGTTGGCATTTACAGATATCCATACAGAGTTGACGCGGGTGAAGCCGCGGGAGAAGGAGTTTACAGATGAGCAAGATTGTCGGGATCGACCTCGGCACGACGAATTCAGTCGTGGCCGTCATGGAGGGCGGCGAACCCGTCGTGATCTCCAATCAGGAAGGTGGGAGAACAACCCCGTCGGTGGTCGCTTTCAGCAAGGCCGGCGAACGTCTGGTCGGACAGGTCGCCAAGCGCCAGGCGGTCACCAATGCGGAGAACACCATCTACTCGATCAAGCGTTTCATGGGACGCCGACTGAGCGAAGTCAGCGAAGAGATGAAGATGGTTCCCTACAAGGTCGTCGACTCCAACAACGACATCCGCATCGAAGCGGGCGGCAAGCAGTACTCGCCCCCGGAAATCTCGGCGATGATCCTCCAGAAACTGAAATCGGCGGCTGAAGACTACCTCGGCGAGACCGTGACGCAGGCGGTCATTACGGTGCCGGCGTACTTCAATGATTCTCAGCGGCAGGCGACCAAGGACGCGGGCAAGATTGCCGGCCTGGAAGTTCTCCGGATCATCAACGAGCCGACCGCCGCAGCGCTGGCCTATGGGCTCGACAAGAAGGCCGATGAGACGATCGCCGTTTATGACTTCGGTGGTGGCACCTTCGACATCTCCATCCTCGAAGTCGGCGAGGGGGTCGTAGAAGTCAAGGCGACCAACGGCGATACGCATCTGGGCGGCGACAACGTCGATCAAGTGCTCATCGACTGGCTGATCGCCCAGTACAAGAACAAGGAGGGCAGCGATCCGCTCTCGGGCGACAAGATGGCGTTGCAGCGCCTCAAGGAAGCGTCGGAAAAGGCAAAGTGTGAACTGTCTTCAGTGCAGGAAACCGAGATCACACTGCCCTTCATCACGGCCGATGCCACCGGACCCAAGCACCTGAACGAAAAGCTGACGCGGGCGAAGCTGGAGTCCCTGATCGGAGACCTGCTCGAGAGAACCGCCGGTCCGTGTCGCCAGGCGTTGAAGGATGCGGGCCTCGGACCGAGCGACATTGATGAGGTCGTGTTGGTCGGCGGGTCGACTCGGATTCCCCGCGTTCAGCAGATCGTCGAGGAACTCTTCGAGAAGGAGCCCCACAAAGGCGTGAACCCGGACGAAGTCGTCGCGGTCGGCGCCGCGATCCAGGCGGGTGTGCTGGGCGGCGAAGTCAAAGACGTTCTGCTGCTCGACGTGACGCCTCTTTCCCTGGGTATCGAAACGCTGGGCGGTGTTTTCACCAAGCTGATCGAACGGAACACGACGATCCCGACCCGCAAGAGCGAAACGTTCTCGACGGCTGCCGACAGTCAGACATCGGTCGAGATCCACGTTCTGCAAGGCGAGCGCCCGATGGCAAAGGACAACCGGACCCTCGGCAAATTTCATCTCGTAGGCATTCCATCGGCTCCCCGCGGCGTGCCGCAGATCGAGGTCACCTTCGACATCGACGCGAACGGCATTGTCAACGTGTCGGCCAAGGACACCGGCACGGGGAAAGAACAGAAGATTACGATCACCTCCTCGAGCGGCCTTGGCCAGGAGGAAATCGACAGGATGGTCAAGGAGTCGGAGGCCCACGCCGACGAGGACAAGCGCAAGACTGAGGAGATCGAAGCCCGCAACAGGGCCGACTCCCTGGTGTACCAGACCGAGAAGGTTCTGTCTGAGAACAAGGACAAGCTGGCAGAAGCTGACGTCAAGGCAGCCGAGTCGGCCATCGCGGACTGTAAGAAGGCGATCGAGGACGGCGATCTCGAAAGGATCAATTCGACGGCCCAGGCATTGACGGAGGCCTCTCACAAACTCGCCGAGTCTATCTATGGGCAGCCCGGGTCGCAGGGTGAGGGAGACGGATCCGAGGCCGGATCCGAGGCCGGATCCGAGACCGGGGGGGCTGACGACGACGTCATCGATGCCGAGTATGTCGACGTCGAGGACGAAAAGAAAGAGTAAGTGCGGCTGTGCCGTTTGAACCGTCATGAGCCTTGATTTCTACATCGTTCTCGGGATAGCCGAAGGCGCGTCGGGTGGCGACGTCAAGAAGGCTTACCGCAGGCTGGCCCGTCGCTATCACCCGGATATCAACCCGGGTGACAGGGCGGCCGAGGAGCGTTTCAGGCGCATTTCCTACGCATACGAAGTCCTGAGCGATCCGGACAAGCGAGTCTTTTACGACGAGAACGGTTACTACTCGGAAGGAGTACTGGATGCACCGACCGCCGCGCGATGGAATTTTTCCTTCCGAGGGTTCAGCGCAGGCGGTGCGGAATCGTCCGACCCCACCGGATTTGGGGAACTGTTCGAAGGCTTCTTCAGTCGGGAACGCTCCGGGTCGGGTGCCGACACGGGAGGAGATATCGAAGGCCAGGTTTCGCTGACGTTTGAAGAGTCGATACGTGGATCCGTCGCGCTCGTTCATATCCAACGAAGACAACAGTGTCCCTCGTGCGACGGCACGGGGAGGGAGTCGGCGACCCTGGTCGCGGGCTGCAGGGAGTGCGACGGTTCCGGCCAACTGATCAAGGCCAAGGGCCATCTCCGTTTCTCCATGACGTGTCCAGCGTGTCAGGGAAGCGGTCGGGTTGCCCTGGCCTGCCGAGCGTGCAGAGGCAGGGGGACGGCGGCCCGAGGAGAGCGCGTCCAAATCGATGTTCCAGCCGGCGTCAGCACGGGTTCCCGCCTCCGGTTTCCGGGGCGGGGCGATGCCGGGAGCCCGGGAAGGCCGCCGGGCGACCTTTACGTCGTAACCAATGTCGCGCCGCATGCTTTCTTCAGCAGGGTTGGTGACAATATCCATTGTTCGGTCCCGGTGACCCTCACTGAGGCCGCGCTGGGGGCCAGGATCGAGGTTCCGACCGTCGACGGAAGGGCGACCGTGAAGGTTCCTCCCGGCACCGAGAGCGGCCGTAAGCTGCGGCTTCGTGGCAAGGGCGCGCCGTCGCTCCGCGGCGAGGGGGTTCGCGGCGATCAGTATGTCGAGGTGAAGGTCGTCGTCCCGCGTGTCGCTGACGAACGGTCCAGAGAGATATTGAGAGAGCTGGCGGAGCTGAATCCGGACGATCCACGAAAGGATCTGGAAGCATATGGCCGCTAAGAAGAAGGCGAAGGCTGCATACATGATCAGCGCTGTGGCCGAAACCTACGGGATCCACCCGCAGACGCTGCGGATGTACGAGCGAGAGGGCCTGCTTAAACCCTCCCGTTCGGAAGGAAACACCCGCCTTTACACGGCGGAGGATCTGGAGCAGCTGGAATTGATCCTGAGTCTGACCAGAGATCTCGGCGTGAATCTGGCGGGAGTGGAGGTCGTGCTCAACATGAGGCGAAGGATGGAGCAGATGCAGGCGGAAATGTCCGATTTCATCCGCTACGTTGAAGCCCAGCTCGTCGACCGGTCGCCCGAAACGAATCAGAAAATCCAACACGCTCTCGTTCGTGTCGAGCCGGCGCATGTGGTTCCGGTCAAGGATCGTAAACAGTCATGAAGCGCGCTCAAGAAACGAAAGGCACCTCGCCCGACAGCCTTGGGATCTATCTCAAGGAGATTTCCGCGTATCCACCGCTCGGCGTCGAAGAAGAGCGGGAAGTCGTACGGAAAGTGCGAGACGGAGATCAGGATGCTTTTCGAAAGCTGATTCAGTCGAACCTGAGGTTTGTGGTTTCAATGGCGAAGAAGTACTCGCGCTCGGGCTATCCGATGCACGAGTTGATCAATGAGGGGAACCTTGGCCTGCTCAAGGCCGCGGGCCGATTCGATCCGGACCGCGAAGTCCGGTTCATCACTTACGCCAGTTGGTGGGTCCGGCAGGCGATCCTGGCTGCGATCGCGCGTTATGGACAGGTCTTCAGCATTCCGCCCAAGCTGAAGCACGAGCTCTACAGATTCGAGACCAGCGTGGGTCGGCTGACCCAGGAACTCGGCCATCGGCCGACGATCGAAGAAATTTCCGAGGGCCTCGAGATGGGTGAAGACGCGGTTTGGGGCATGATGCGGACCATCCCCTCGGAGGTTTCGTTGAGCACGCCGCTCGGGGCCGACGGTGACTTTGAGATCGAAGACTTGATCGCGGATCCGAACACTGCGCCCCAGTTCAAGGAATTGCTGGCCCGATCCTTCGAGAGGCAGCTTGTGGAGCTTCTCGATCAACTCGACGAAAGGGAACGCTACATTGTCGTACGACGGTTCGGTCTTGAGGAGCAGGAGCAGCAGACCCTTGCTCAAATCGGGGAGGGACTGGGGCTGTCTCGCGAGCGAGTCCGGCAGATCGAAGCCCGCGCCCTCGGCAAACTCCGCCTGTCGCGTCGGGCCCGCCAGCTCATCGGCTATCTCAATTAGGGCAGTTGCGATTAGATGGTGGTGTTTGGTCCGTTGGCCGTTGCCATTTGTTCTTATCTGGCTAAGAGGCAAAAGCAAAAACCCGACCGCAGCCGAAAGCCAAGAGCTATTTCTTCAGGTGTTAGAATCGAAGGATGGCGAGCAACGAATCGTGCCCGAAGTGTCAGGGCACTGGCTGGCAACAGGTAGAACGCGATGGTCGGTCCGGGGTTGCCCGGTGCGAGTGCACACGCGCTTCCCGAGCTTCCCGCCTGCTTGAGGAGGCGCGTATTCCCGAACGCTACGTGCATTGCGAACTGGATAACTTCGAGGTTCTACGACCCCACACAACCGCTTCGTTGGAAACTGCCAAACTCTTGGCGGAGAAATTCTGTGAAGAGTACCAAATGACAGGTGCTTTAGGCTTGGGGCTCCTTTTCGTCGGCAAACCCGGTGTCGGCAAGACTCACCTAGCCGTCGGCATCATCAAGCGGCTGATCCGGGAACGGTCCGCTGCCTGTCTATTTCGTACGTTCCCGGAACTCCTCAAGGAGATCCAAAATTCCTACAACCCCATATCAAAGGCCTCCGAGCTTTCCCTGCTAGCGCCGGTGCTTGAGGCCGAGATCCTCGTCCTGGATGAACTTGGCGCGCAGAACCCGTCTTCCTGGGTCCGGGACACAGTGGGCTACATCCTCAACTATCGGTACAACGAGAACAAGGTCACGATCCTGACGACGAATTTCCCGGACGAGCCTTCGGGGAAGACTGCCCGCAAGGTGATATCGGATTCGCTGACCGAACGGATCGGCGATCGGATGCGCTCCCGCCTCTACGAGATGTGCAAGACCGTCAATATGGTGGGTAGCGATTTCCGCCAGAACATGAATGCGAACTATCATTTTTGACGATGCACAACCGAAGGCCGGGGTACCCACCAGGAATTTGCTGGGCGCTTTGCTGGTCTCGGTTATCGGGCTGGCCGGCCTTCTCGACGCCCAGGCTCCGAGCCACGGACCCGAGTCTATACGGGCTGAAGAACTTCGTGAGAAAGTGAGTTACCTGGCTTCGGACGAGTTTCGGGGCCGCGGAAACGGCACGGCGGACCTGGACCGGGCGGCGGACTACATCGCTGCCGCCTTTGCTGAATCCGGGCTGCCTTCCGGACCGGATGGCAGTTATTTCCAGGAGTTTACGGTCGAGCGGCTGAGTCTGGGCGACGGCAACGTGTTCGAGACGACGGGTAGCCGGACGGAAGTCTTTCGGCCGGGGCGCGACTTCGTGCCGGTCACGACGTCGCCGAACGGTGTCGTGGAGGGGCCGCTCGCCTTTGCCGGCTACGGCATACGGGCACCGGCGCTGGACTATGACGATTTTAGCGGCGTCGACGTCGCGGGCAGGATCGCGGTCGTCCTGGACGGACAACCTCGGGCCCGTGACCGAGATTCTCCATTCAATGTGGCGTCGCTCGATGAGTTCTCGTCCATTCCGAGCAAGGCCGCCAACGCCGCCCGGGCTGGTGCGATTGGCCTGATCGTCGTTCAGGGCCCACTCGGCTCCGCGGCGTCGATCGGGTCCTTTGCCGCCCGACTGCGTCCGGGTCTTTCGCCCAGAAATGTCACGATGGAACTGCCGCCGGATCGAGATGGTACGGCCATTCCTACGGTACTGCTGTCGAGGGGAGCGGGCCCCCGACTGCTTCCGGGCTTGAGGGCGATCCAGGCCGGGATCGATCGAGACCTCGAGAGCCGATCGAGCCTTTTGTCGTGGTCGGCGAGGCTCGTTGTGGACCTGACCAGGGACGCTTACACAGCCAGGAACGTTATCGCCCGGGTACCCGGATCGAACCCTTCTCTGCGAGAAGAGGTGGTCGTAGTGGGGGCTCACTACGACCACGACGGTGCCGAAAACGGCAGGATCTGGAACGGCGCCGACGACGACGCTTCGGGAACGAGTGCGCTGCTCGAACTTGCTGAGGCGTTCGGATCCGGAGTCCGTCCGGGCCGTACGGTTCTGCTCAGCGCCTGGGCAGGAGAAGAGAAGGGAATGCTAGGCAGTCGGCACTACGTCCGGGATCCGGTCGAACCCCTTGCCCGGACCGTGGCCATGGTTCAGCTGGACATGATCGGACGCAACGAGGATCACCCGGCAAACCGGGGCCAGGGTGTGCCCGCCGAGCGAGCGCGGCAGAACGAGAACTCGATCAACGTTCTCGGATCCATCTTCAGCCCGGAGTTCCGCTTGCTGCTGGAGAAATCCAACGCATCCGTCGGGCTGGATCTGAGATTCCGTTACGACCGGGGCGCCGAGAATCTGCTGCAGAGGAGCGACCATTGGTCGTTCCTGGTCCGCGGTGTGCCGGCGCTGTTCATCTTCGGCGGAATGCATCCCGATTACCACACGCCCAATGACACGGCGGACAAGATTAACTACCTGAAGATGGAGAACGTGGTGAAGCTGGTCTATCATGCTCTGCTGGAGTTGGGTGAACGGCCGAGCGGGCCGGCATTGACCAATCCCCAGGCATCACAGTGAGGTTATTTTGATGAGCATGAGCGATGATATGCGGCAGCTCGGCTACAGCAAGGAAGATGAATACTTCTTCAAGAAGGACCAGGAGTTGATCGCGAAGTTCCGAGCCGAGGCCGCCGCCCACCGCCAGGCACTCGAAGAAGCCAACCAGGACCAGACCTACTGGATGACCTGTCCCAAATGCGGTGGGCAACTGAAAGAAGAGCTCTACCGGGATCTGGTTACCGTGGACCGGTGCGGCGGCTGCAAGGGTGTGTATCTCGACCGTGGGGAGCTGGAGATCGTCGTGAAGGCCCAGCAGCCCGTGGCAGAAGGCTGATCGCCCGCGTTACGGCGACGTCGCCGTAACCCCTTGTACGCATGGGGGTTCGGAGGCGTATACTTCGTTGCTCGTCGTCATGATGAAGCAGCATCACCTCCTCCTCGCGCCTCGTCTTCGCCTCCGACAGGCCCTGCGCGCGAGCCATCAGACTTCTGCCACGGGCTACCAGAGCCAGTCGGTAGGGTAGTCCGTGCCTCCCCCGCGGTGCTGAGCGCCATTTTTCTGCAATTTCCGACCGATCGTCAATCCCGGTATTGACACCGGCAAACCCCGTTCATATTATTAGCACTCGGCGTTAGTGAGTGCTAATCTACCGATGTAATCTTCTTAAAAACAAAGGAGAAGTAGACAATGAAGGTACGACCATTACACGATCGGGTGCTGATCAAACGCATCGAAGAAGAAGAATCGATTCGCGGAGGCATCATCATTCCCGATTCCGCCAAGGAAAAGCCTCAGGAGGCCGAAGTTGTCGCCGTGGGCAGCGGAAAGCGGCTCGAGGATGGAACGGTGATCCCGCTGGAAGTCAAGGAAGGGGATCGGGTCCTGTTCGGTAAGTATTCCGGCACGGAGATCAAATTGGAGGATGAGGATTACCTGATCCTCCGTGAGGACGAGATTCTGGGAATCATTTCAGCGGCCAAAAAGGCGAAAGCCAAGAAGAAGTAGGAGGGTTCAAACGATGGCAAAGCAGATTATTCATGGTGAAGAGTCGCGTCAGGCGATCCTGCGGGGCGTCAACATACTTGCCGAGGCCGTGAAGATTACCCTCGGCCCCAAGGGTCGGAACGCGGTTCTCGACAAGAAGTTCGGGTCGCCTCTGATTACCAAGGACGGCGTGACCGTGGCGAAAGAAATCGAACTGAAAGATCCGGTCGAGAACATGGGCGCCCAGATGGTGAAGGAAGTGGCTTCGAAGACCAGCGACGTGGCCGGGGACGGCACAACGACGGCAACGGTTCTAGCGCAGGCCATCTTCCGCGAAGGCGTCAAGACTGTCGCTGCAGGCGCCAACCCGATGGCCGTCAAGCGCGGCATCGAAAAGTCCGTGGAGGCTGCGGTCGCCTCCATTCACAAGCTGGCGACGCCGGTCCGGAAAGGCGAGATGATCGCCCAGGTAGCCACCGTGTCGGCCAACAACGATTCGCAGATCGGCGGCATCATCGCCGAGGCAATGGACCGTGTCGGCAAGGACGGCGTGATCACCGTAGAGGAAGCAAAGACGATCGAAACGACGCTGGATGTCGTCGAAGGGATGCAGTTCGACCGCGGGTACCTGTCCCCTTACTTCGTGACCGATCCCGAACGCATGGAGTGTGTGGTCGAAAACCCACTGATTCTCATCCACGAGAAGAAAATCAGCAACATGAAAGATCTGCTCCCGTTGCTCGAGCAGGTAGCCAAGATGGGACGGCCGCTGCTGATCATCGCTGAAGACGTCGAAGGCGAAGCGCTGGCGACTCTCGTCGTCAACAAGCTGCGCGGCACGCTGCAGGTTTCCGCCGTTAAGGCTCCCGGATTCGGCGACCGTCGGAAGGCGATGCTCGAGGACATTTCGATCCTGACCGGTGGCCGGTCGGTAACGGAAGATCTCGGCATCAAGCTCGAGAACATCCAACTGGACGACCTGGGCAGTGCCAAGAAGGTTGTCATCGACAAGGACAATACGACGATCATCGAAGGCGACGGCACGAGCGACGCGATCGAGGGTCGGGTCAAGCAGATCCGGGTGCAGGTCGAGGACACGTCGTCCGACTACGATCGTGAGAAGCTCCAGGAACGGCTGGCCAAATTGGTCGGCGGTGTCGCGGTGATCAAGGTCGGCGCGGCGACCGAGACCGAGATGAAGGAAAAGAAAGCGCGTGTCGAGGACGCCATGCATGCGACCCGAGCGGCTGTTGAGGAAGGAATCGTCCCCGGCGGCGGCGTGGCGTTCATGCGCGCACTGCCGTCGCTCGATAAGCTCAATCTCGAAGGGGATGAGCAGATCGGCGTCAAGATCGTCCGGCGCGCGCTCGAGGAGCCGCTTCGGATGATCGCGCAGAATGCCGGCCACGAAGGTGCGGTCGTCGTCGGCAAGGTCAAGGATGCCAAGGGCGCCAACACCGGTTTCGACGCCAGCGCTGAGGTCTACGGGGACATGATTAAGGCCGGGATTCTGGATCCCGCGAAGGTGGCCCGGACGGCACTGCAGAACGCGGCTTCGATCGCATCGCTGATGCTGACGACCGAGGCGATCGTTGCGGAAATTCCGGAAGACGACAAGGCCCCGGCCGGTCCGCCAGGAGGAATGCCTCCCGGTGGCATGGGCTTCTAACAGCCCCCAGCAGTGGCCATTTTTAAGAGCTCCCTGTCCTCTTGGACAGGGAGCTCTTCTTTTAGGGGAGGGATCGATCCTCTTTGACGTCGGACGTTGGACATAATCAACTTCACATTTTTTTGGCCCGAAAATGACGACTTGATCAGTGTCCAATCTCAAACGTCCAATTCCAACTCAAATAGAAAGTCTGCGATTCATCCCACTCCCAATTGCTCCGAATACGCGAACAATGCCGGAATCCCTCCGGTATGTACGAACACCACCGTATCGTCTCCGGTCAGCCTGCCCTCCCGAATGTGGGCGATCAGCCCGGCTGCCGCTTTGCCCGTGTAAACCGGGTCGAGAAAGATGCCTTCGGTCTCGGCAAAAATGCGGATTGCTTCGGCGCACTCGGTGATCATTTCCCCGTAACCCGGCCCGACGAAGCGCCCTTCCAGTTCCAGTCGAATGTCGCACGCTACGCCGATCAGCGTCGCCGTCTCATCCCGCCACTTTTCGGCCATCTCTATCGCTTCAGCTCCGGCACGGTTGACGTTCACGCCAACCATCCGCAACCGGCGTTCTAGCACCGAGAAGCCCACAGCGAGCGCCGCGAGATTGCTGCCCGTCCCGGAGGTAATATAGAGCGCTGTTGGGGTGATGTCGCTCAGTTCAAACTGATCCGATAGCTCCCACGCGCACCGGACATATCCCAGGCATGACAGGGTCGTGCTGCCGCTGATCGGGATCAAGTACGGCCTCGAGCCCTCACTCCGGAGCCGGTCGCACTCGGCTTCCATCAGGGGGATGAGCAGCCAATGGTCGCCTCCGGCCACTTCATGGAATTGAATCTCGATCCCCAGGATGCGGCTGAGCAGCAGGTTGCCGGTGTTGGCGGCATGCTCGTCCGCCGTGCAGAGCGCGACGGTCCGCAGTCCGAGCTTGCGGCATGCAGCTCCGGTGAGGCGGACGTGGTTGGACTGGGAACTCCCGCCGGTGATGACGGTATCGGCGCCAAGCCGCTTCGCATCCGCCATTAAGTACGCCAGCTTCCTGGGCTTGTCTCCACCCAGCGCCAAGCCCGTCAGGTCGTCTCTCTTGATGTATATCCGGGGGCCGCCGAGATGCCGCGTGAGGTTCGGCAGGCATTCGAGAGGTGTCGGCAGCGTCGCTAGAGGCTCCCTGGGAAAACGGGCGTCGAGGTGATTAGTCCATTCCGCTGACGTTGTGGGCGATTCTTCAGGCACGACCGCGATTGTAACAGCCGGTGGTAGCAAGGACCCTCGAGGGTTCTACCACAGGCCGCCAACCCGAATCGCGGGGCGGAAATCGGATCAGGCGGCTTTGAACACCTTTTCGAAGATCCGCCGGAACAAGCTGTTCTGGTTGGACAACCGCTTGTCGCGGAAGGCCGCGTAACGGGCGGCCTTGGCGATGGTGTCCCGGGCCTGCGGCTGGGCCGACTCTGGGCGTGCCGTCTGCTCGAGAGGCGAGTGCTTCCTGGGCTGTGCCTGTTCCTGGGGCGGCATCGGCGCGGCTGCCGGCGTCGTCGCTTTAACCGGCTCCGGTCGTGGCGATGAGGGCGCCGGCAGTGGCGTGGGTACAGCAGCCAGCGCGCGTTCGTAGCAGTACCGTACGTCGAGGAACGCCTCGGCGGCTCGTTCACCGAGCTCGGAGTCTTCGTTCGAATGCCAGCGGTCCGGATGGTACTTTCGGACGAGCTTGCGGTATGCGTGCTTCACATCTGCGGCCGTGGCCGTCCGGTCGATCCCCAGCACCTGCCAGTAGTCGCCCCGTCCGGTGCCCTGGCGAACCGATGTGATCTCTTCTTCGACCGACTTCAGAGCGGGTGGTTCCAGCTTGAGTACGCCCGCCACCGCCAGTCGCATCATGCGACGAAGCCGGCCAGGGCCTTCGGTCTGATGATCCCCGACCCGGCTGCGGTGAATCTCGGGGTCCTGCGGGAGGTTGATCGTCCATTCCACGTAGGGCGCCCATACGGTGCCCAGGATTTCCGGACTGAGGGATTCCATCGCTTCTATCAGGAACGAAGCTCCGCTCTCGTGGTCCTCGGGAACCGGTATCTCCCTGGTGTAGAACTCGAACCCGATCGGATTTTCACGCAGGCAAGGCAGAAACACCTCGCGGGAGGTGATGACGGTTCCGTCGGAAAAATCGATGAAAACATGTCGGTCGTCGTAGGCAAGATCCAGCCTTCCAGTGGAGTGGTTGACGATGTGGTGCCGGATTTCGCGGGCGAGGTCGAGGATCGTTACCATATCGTCGGTATCGACTGGACCGGCGACAAACTTTAGCGGTCAGTGGAAAAACTCGCCAAGAGCTGTAGCGATGGTTAATCTGCGATCTCAAATCAGTTCGAAATCGAGAATCGATCACCGACCATCAACTATTGATCATCTTTCATTTGCCCGAAGGAGGCTCCTACTGTAGCGGCGGTCTATGACCGCCGGAATCCAGGTCCGAGACCCTTTCGGCGCTCACAGAGCGCCGAAAGGGTCGACCATCGACCATGTCTCATTTGTCCGAAGGAGGCCCCTAAAGCGTGGACTCGACCGGCGCGACGGGGGCTGCTAGCCCAAATCCGGAGGGTTTCTGAGGGGTGTCGCGTAGACGCCGTCCAGCGCCGTTTCCGGCTCCGGTAGGGGGCCCTGAAGGGCGGAATCAAGGTCGATCTCGAGTTCCCTGGCGATCCGCGACGAGATATCTGCCTTAACCGCAGGTGTCAGGGGCCCGTCGCCGTCGAGGCGCCGTTCGAGACACCGGATCGGGTCGCGAGTCTTCCAGTGTTCAATCTCGGGAGCGGGCACATACCAGCTGTCGTCGGCGTCGGAATGGCCTCCCATCCGCATCGTCTGTGCTTCGATTATCGACGGCCCATCGCCCCGGCGCGCTCTGACGATGGCCCGTTGCGTGCCGTCGATGGTTTCCGACGGTATCCCGTAACTACGAGCCCTCAGGCCGAGGTTCGCGATCGCGGTCTGGCGGACGACCGGCGTGGAGTAGGCGTAGCCGTTGTTCTCGATGACGACGACCAGGGGCAGGCTCAGTACGGAAGCCATGTTCAGGCCTTCGTGAAAGTCCCCCGTGCTGGTTGTGCCGTCGCCAACATAGACCAGCGCGATGCCGTCGCCCCTGCGGGCCAGGGCGAGCGCGACCCCGGCCATGACGGGCACCATGTCGCCCAGGACGCTAAGCGACGCGACCAGACCCAGATCGAGGTCGCCGAAGTAGTGGATCCGTTCCTTTCCGCGCGTCGGGCTCGTTGCTTTCCCCAGGTATTGGGCGAATATGTCACGTGGGGAGACACCCCGCACGAGCATCGTGCCAAGATTCCGTGTCAGTGGGCTCACGAAATCCTTCGAACCCAGGGCGTAGGCGCTGCCGACCGACGTGGCCTCCTGGCCGCGGCTCGTAAACACGGTGGCGGTAACGGTTCCCTGACGGTAGAGAGCGGACAGGCGTTCCTCGAGCGTTCGATTCAGGCGCAGATAGTAGTAGAGGCGAAGCAGGTCGGCGGCTTTGAGATCTGCGGAACGAAAAACTCGGTCGCGGGAATAATGCTGGTTCGGTTCTTCCATGCGGACCCTATCTGTCCTCGGTCGGGCGAAGATAGTTTAGATGATGGCCAGGTCCAATGTTCAAGCTCGTTCGCTTTTCGAGACCGAGAGAATCGATGCGCCAAGCCCTTCGAGGAAAACCGGGCCAGCGGGAATAGCGCAGGGTTTCGTCCGCTGGTGCTGCAGCTTCGGTAAGGACTTTCGCAATAGCCCGGATGCCGGCAACCTCCGGGCGTGGGCCGAACGCGAGGCCGTCCAGTACCATCTGGCTCAGGAGGCCCGAATCCTCAAGGCTGCCCGCGAGCTCTACGGGAAACGGGTTGCATCCTCGCTCCGAAAGGCTACCGAAAAGGCCGCCTGACGCGTCCGTCGTCGATCCTCGACTCCCTTTTTGACTTCGCCGTCGCACCCGCTAACAGCCTGTGGTGAAAGTAAGGTCTACATTGTAGCGGCGGTCTCCGACAGGCATGGACCGCCGCTGCGGTGAAAGCTTCTTTTCCTCCACTTCCGTGCTTGAGGCAAACTAAAAAATGATCGATGGTTGGTGGTCAGTGGTCGATTCTCAATTTCGAAATCACTTGGGATCGCAGGTTGACCACTGACCATTGATCATCGACCATTTGAATTCTGTCGCCGCTGATTCGAAGAACAAATCCGGTATCGGCGGTCCGAGACGTCTACGAGCGCCGCCACCGGCTGCTAAGCGATTTTCACCCCAGGCTCCTAACCTCCTGCGGTATCTTCAGAAGCGGGAATCGACCATGCAACTCTCGACCATAGGCCGCCTCATTTCCGACCTGGCCTCGGAGTACCCCGATCGCCCTGCTCTGATCTTTCCCGAAACCGGTGACGCCTACACCTTCGGCGAAATCGACCGCCTGGCGACGAACATCGCGGGCAACCTGTGGAGCATGGGTTTGCGAAAGGGGGACCGGTTCGCCGTATGGGCGAACAACATACCGGAGTGGGTCCTGCTGCAGTTCGGGACGGCGAAGATCGGCGTAATTCAATTGACCGTCAACACCGGACTCCGCGGGAAAGAACTCGAGTGGGTCCTTGCGCAGTCCAGGGCGAAGGGTCTGGCGATGGTTCCGGGCATGCGAGACATCGACTTCGTCGAGGAACTCGCCGCAGTCCGGGCCGGCCTCGAGGATCTGGAGCATGTGCTCGTACTGCCCCGGGATACATCCCGACTTATCGGCGAACCGGATCGGTTCGCTCCGGAAATTGAGCTGCATCCGGATGAATGCATCAACATGCAGTACACCTCCGGGACCACTGGCTTTCCCAAAGGCGTCATGCTGAGTCACCACAACATCCTGAAGAACGGATCAGACATCGGGGAACGGCTCGGGTTGATCGCCGCCGACACACTCTGCTTGACGGTGCCGCTCTTCCACTGCTTTGGGTGCGTTATCGGCGTGCTCGGCGCGTACACGCACGCCGTACCGATGGTCGTTCTCCGGGAGTTCAATCCGCTGGAAGTCCTCAAGGCTGTAGACAAGCATCGGTGCACGGTCCTCTACGGCGTGCCGTCGATGTTTATCGCCGAGCTGAACCACCCCGATTTCGACCAGTTCGATGTGAGTTCTTTGCGCACGGGAATCATGGCCGGTTCGCCCTGTCCCAGGGAAGTCATGAAGGATGTGATCGAGCGCATGGGCGCGCGCGAAATGACGATCGCTTACGGGCTGACCGAAGCTTCGCCGGGCGTGACGATGACGTTCACGGACGACACACTCGACCGCCGGGTCGGGACGGTCGGACGGGTCTTGCCCGATGTCGAAATCCGGGTCGTCGATCCTGAGAGTGGACAAGAGCTTGCCCAGGGCCAGGAAGGCGAACTGATCACGCGGGGGTACCACGTCATGCTGGGGTACTACGACATGCCGGACCAGACCGAACGTGCCGTGCGCGATGGATGGTTGCACACAGGCGATCTGGCCACGATCGACGAAGAGGGATATGTTCGAATCACCGGCCGTAGCAAAGACCTCATCATCCGCGCGGGCGAGAATGTGTCGCCCAGGGAGATAGAAGAGCTGCTTCTGACCCATTCCTCGATCCAGGAGGGTTACGTATACGGCGTGCCGGACGAGTTTTTCGGCCAGAAAGTCGCTGCTGCCATCCGGCTGAAGGAGGGCGCTCGGCTCGGGTTCGACGACGTAGCCGAGTTCTGCCGGGCCCAACTCGCCCATTTCAAGGTGCCCGAGTACGTCGACTTTGTCGAGTCGTTCCCAACGACGCCGAGCGGGAAGATCCAGAAGTACAAGCTTACGGAATTATGGATACAGGCACACTCCTGAGACCTTCCATGGCCTGCCCTGCGGTATAAGTAGAACTCGGGCCTTTCCGCCCGTTTTCTTCCCATGTCCTCCGTCAGAGAACAGCTCGAAAAGTTGCGCGAAGAGATCCGAGACCACCAGTACCGCTACTACGTCGAGGCTCAGCCCGTCGTTTCCGACTACGAGTTCGACCAACTGATGCGAGCACTCGAGGCCCTGGAGCAGAAACACCCGGACCTCGTCACCCCGGATTCGCCGACCGCGCGGGTTGGAGGTCAGGTGACGGGCGGCTTTCCAAGTCATACCTTCCAGGAGCCGATGCTCAGCCTTGACAATGCGTATTCTTTCGATGAACTCGAGGACTGGGGTCGTCGGGTGGCCGAACGCGCGGGCACAGGAGAGATCGACTTCGTCGCCGAGTTGAAGATCGACGGGTTGAGTGTGACCCTGATCTACGAGGCCGGGCGGTTGGAGATGGGGATCACCCGCGGTGACGGACGGACCGGTGAGGTCGTCACGTCCAACGTTCGTACGATACGGTCTGTGCCCCTGCGGCTCAAGCGGCCCGAGTCCGTGGAAGTTCGCGGCGAAATTTTTCTCCGGCTCGAAGCGTTCCGTCGGCTCAACGATGAGCGTGACGCCGAAGGGTTGGCCCGGTTCGCGAACCCGCGTAACGCCGCCGCCGGCTCCCTCCGTCAGGTCGATCCGGCTTCGGTAGCGCGGAGACCTTTGGACTTTTTTTCTTACGCGTTGCTGCCGCACCGCCCATCCCAGAGCGAAGATCTTGCCGCGTTGACAGGCCTGGGTTTCAAGGTCAACCCCAACGTCCTCCGCACTGGGAGCCTGAATGAAGTGATCGAGTTTTGCAGGGCCTGGGAAGACCGACGGGACACGTTGGACTACGAAATCGATGGCGTCGTCGTGAAGGTGGATTCCGCCTTCCTCCAGGAACGGCTCGGGAGTACGGCGAAAGCCCCCCGCTGGGCCGTGGCCGTCAAATTCCGGGCGCGCCAGGCCACGACCCGTCTTGTCGACATTCGGATTCAGGTGGGGCGGACCGGAGCGCTGACTCCGGTGGCGGAACTCGAGCCCGTCCAGGTCAGTGGAATCACTATCCGCAATGCCACGCTTCACAACGAAGACGAGATCGCGCGCCTCGGTGTGGCGATCGGCGACCGCGTGTTGATCGAACGCGGTGGCGATGTCATTCCCAAAGTCCTCAAGGTTGTCGAGACCGGTCCCGATCGGCGGCCCTTCCAGATGCCCACCCATTGTCCGGAGTGCGGTAGCGAGGTCTATCGTGCGGAGGACGAGGTCAAGAGCCGCTGCATTTCGCAGACCTGTCCGGCGAAAGTGAAGGAATCGTTCCTTCACTGGGCTTCGCGTAAGGCCATGGACATCGATGGGCTGGGTGAGCGCCTCGTGGATCAACTGGTCGAGCACGGACTGGTGCGCGACATTTCAGACCTGTTCGAGCTCGCCGACAAGAGGGACGCGCTGGTTGCCCTGGACCGGGTCGGTGAAAAGTCCGCGGACAACCTCTTGAAGGAGATCGGAGCCACGCGGATGCTGCCGTTCTCCCGCGTCGTTTACGGACTGGGAATTCGTCATGTCGGTGAGCGCACCGCTCAGATTCTGGCGGATTACTTCCATTCGATGGACGCGCTACTCAAAGCCGAACTCGCCGAGTTGGAACAGGTTGCTGAGATCGGGCCCGTCGTTGCGGAGACGATCTACCGTTTTGTCCGGGAATCCCACAACCGGAGGCTGATCGACCGTCTGCGGGACTTCGGGCTGCGGATGGTGATGGACGGCCCGGCTCCCGACCGGCCCGAACAGGTTTTCGCAGGGATGAAGATCGTACTCACCGGAACGCTCCTGGGAATTACACGGGACGACGCGAAGGAGCTCATCGAGCAGAGAGGTGGGCGTGTAACGTCGTCGGTGAGCAAGAAAACCAATTTTGTCCTGGCAGGTGCGGACCCGGGCTCCAAGCTCGAGAAGGCCCGCAAACTTGAAGTGCGCGTCGTCGACGAGTCCGAGTTCCGCGAAATGCTATAATATTTGGCAGTTTCAGGACAGTTTTGGACAGCCCGAAAACCGGGGGGCACCGGGGGAATGATGAGGAAATCTGTCGTTTTGACAACGTTTGTTCTGGCACTGGCCGCGATGGTCGGTGTCAATCTCGTCTCGGCCCAGGAACCACAGCAAGACCAGGAGCCGACCGATCAGCGCGACGACCAGACGATCACGGTCGACGTCGACCTGGTGCAGGTCCTCTTTACGGCGACCGACCGGAGAGGACGACTCTACACTCGGCTCACCGAGGGCGACGTCCGGGTCTTTGAGGACGGAATCGAGCAGATCATCACCGTATTCGACTCGGAAACGGACCTTCCCCTGACGATCGCCCTTCTGATCGACACGAGCGGCAGCATTCGGGACAAGCTGCGCTTCGAACAGGAGGCTGCGATCGAGTTCTTCTACTCCACGATCGAACGCAACAGGGACAAGGGGATGCTGGTGGCTTTCGATTCTGGTGTGGACCTGTTGCAGGACTTCACGGACAACCCCGAGACGCTTGCCGAAGCCGTCCGCAAGATCCGTGCCGGGGGTGGCACGTCGCTGTACGACGCGATCTCCCTGTCGATCAGCGAAAAGATTACGCAGCAGCCTGAAGGCCGGCGTGTCTTGATCGTCATCAGCGACGGCGATGACAACGCCAGCCGCGTTTCGTTGACCGAGACGCTGGAAATGGCCCAGAAGAACGATGTGGTGATCTACGCGATCAGCACCAACTCGACGGCCAATTTCGGGAACCGGGCCCAGGCGCGTGGTGACAAGACTCTCAAGACCTTTGCCGAGGAGACGGGCGGCAAGGCGTTCTTCCCGTTTAAAATCGAGGATCTCGCCGTCAGCTTCGCAGACATCAGCGAAGAACTGCGAGCGCAGTATACGTTGGCATACATTCCCACCAATGCCGTTCGAGACGGCACCTACCGGGAAATCGAAGTCAGACCCAGCGATAAGGATTTCAAGGTCAAGGCTCGAAAAGGTTACTACGCTCCCCGCGACTCGGAGCAGGATCGGTAGGCGCTACTCTACGCCCAACCGGCGCACTTCAACGCCGGCTTCCGTGAACAGGTTGAACGACGTGTCGTTCATCGGGTATTCCAGGTTGTAGACGACCTCGGAAATTCCCGAGTTGATAATCATCTTCGCGCACAGCAGGCACGGAGCAAACGTCGTGTATATCGTGGATCCGGCGAGACCTACGCCGTGATACGCGGCCTGGACAATGGCGTTTTCCTCTCCGTGGGAGCACAAGCACTCCTCCAGGCTCGTGCCCGAGGCGGCAAGGCTGTTGCATCGCGGACAGCCGCCTTCGTTGCAATTGCGGGTCCCGCGGGGCGTGCCGTTGTAGCCGGTCGAAACCACGCGTCTGTCGCGGACGATGACTGCCGCGACCTTCCGCTTCAGGCAGTTCGATCGTGACGCAGCCACCTTGGCGATGTTCATGAAGTACGGGTCCCAAGCAGGGCGGGGGACTTGGCTCAGGAGACGCAGCACCAGTTCGTCGACCCGCGCGCGAAGTTCCTCGAGTGTCCCATCGTTCAGGATCGTGTGATCTGCCAGTTCTTCGACCGCGGCCAGGTTCTGCGAATGCTCATCTCCAACGGCCTCGCGTTCATCGAGATCCTTGAACGCGTCGAAGCTGGTGGGATCGCTCTCGCGACCCCGCTTCCGGATCCTGTCGAACCGCGTCTCGGGCGCCGCGTCCACGCGCACGAGTCGAAAATAGTGTCCGCTCTGTGCGAGGGTTTCGACTTCCGCGGGGTTCCGAATCGAATCGATGGCGTAGTTGTGGTCGCTGTCGAGCTTTCGGAGGGTTCTTTCGGCCAGTACGGAAGGGCCGTAGCGTCGCCGCAAATCATTGCCGGTTTCTATCAGGTTCTCGCGGCTCGGTTCGATGCCGCGGGAGCGAACCTCGTCCCGGATAATGTCCGACAATGAGTGGCAGTCGAAGCCCCGCTCCTTGAGTTGTGCGGCGACTTCTCCTTTTCCCCCCGCGTTCCGGCCTGTCAAACCGATGAGCATGATCCTCCCCCGAGCGACTGCATACGATACTATGATTTCGGCGGATGGACGTTAGCGCTTCGGGCCGTGTTGGGCCCGACTACGTCGATCGTGACGGCGGGAACGTCAACGGTAGGGAATCATCGACCTCCGGATCTCGACATCTCTGTAGCCAGCCGCCCGGAGCAGTTGTGCGGTTTCCTCGACGGACAGGTCGCTCTTCGGACCGAGCACGACTTCGCGAAGGAGCTGGGTCGCGGACCGAATGCTGAACTCAAAATAACCGATCTTTTCCTTTCCACGAAAGCGATGCTTGAGATCGGAATTTATCTGGGCCGGCCTGCGATCCGACTTGCCGTCGTAGATCAACCGCCATTCCTGCTCCTCGCTGAAGCCCGGGTGCTTCAGCAGCTTTGAAACGTAGGCAAGGCAGTCCCTGCCGGTGTCAACGATCGCGTCGTAGAAGTACCCGCGCTCGGCCGCCGCCGACCGCATAAGATGGTCGACGTATCGGAACACCCGCCGGGCTACTTCGTCTTGGGACGCTTCATCATAGACGACACGATCGATAGTGCAACCCAGCGAACTCATGTGGAACACGTCGGTAAAACTCAGTCCGGTCGGCATCTCGAGTCCCTCGAGTCCCAAGCCGATACTCGCGCCGCGCCCGTCGTCGGCATAGGAGCGCCATTGGCTCAACAGATCGCCTTTCTCTGACAAGCAGGCGATGTAGAAGTCCGTCTTCCACACTCTGTAGTCATGGAGGATATGACCGGATTCGCGCCAATCGTCCCATTCGGGTTCCTCGATCCGCTTGACGACCTCGTCTAACCACACGCCCTCGAGCGCATCGTTCATGTGAGCCGCATCCGAGGCCCACACGCAGCCATTGTTCACGATCGCTCTGAAGGCTTGTTCCGAGCAGTAGTGGTAGAGCACGGGCGGGAGCGCAAGAGGTGCGGTCGAGACCACACCGTCTCTGTCGTCCGGATGCGTCCTGTGTCTTTCAGTGTCCATTATTGCAGATCTCTTGCCGGATGGCCGAATGCGCTGCAACCGACGAAGAGAGCGCCGAGGGGAGGCTCGGTGAGATAGCGTGGCCTCGCTAACTTTCCGTCGAGATGTTCACGACTTTCTACCAGTCCTTTCCTTATGCGTACAGTGTTATTCGCCGGTGGCACTCGATGAAGCTTCCGCACAGTTCCCTCGGGAGTTGCGGTACTTTGCCGGTTTCGCTTAGACTGGCGCCGAGAAACGCGGCGAGCCTGTTGAGAAGGCATTTTTCAATCGCACTGGACGCGTAACGGTAGTCGGTATCTTCGCGGAGGTCACATGATTCGAATCACCGGAGCTGTTTTGTTGCTCGTATTCCTGATAAGCCTGGCCGCACCGGTCGCGGCCCGGCCCCCTTATCTGGAAATTTTCCGGGCCGATCCCATGCGGCGCTCCGATGTCGACGGTTGTGCCGTCTGTCACGTGAACCCCGAGGGCGGAGGAGTGCGAAACGAATTCGGCTCCGCTTTCGAGGCTGCCCAGCACACGATCACGCCCATGATTCGGGCGGACTTCCCGGATCGTTTCGGCTTCAGTTCCACCCGGCTGATCGACGGTTCTGCGTTTTACTTTTCCGATCCGGAGAACGAGACCGTCGTGTTCGAACGGAATGAGGAGAAGTTCCTGATCGATCTGGCGGCGATTGTCTCCGAGGCCGAGGAGGAAGAGGTCATTCCTCTCGGAAACAGCATGAGCTTCTTCATCACGAGCGCGGGCCCCGGCAATGGGGCGCATCTGGAAGGTTTGGCGGGAGCGGATCGGCATTGCCAGGCTCTCGGGGAAACAGTCGGTGTCGGTGACCGGACTTGGCGGGCGTACCTCAGCACCAGTTTCCAGGACAGGCCTACGGTCAACGCCGGTGACCGAATCGGCACCGGTCCCTGGTACAACGCCAAGGGTGTGATGATTGCCCGTGGTGTGGCCGACCTGCACACCAACAATCGCCTGACGAAACAGACGGCGCTCAACGAAAAGGGCGAAGTGATCAACGGAAGGGAAGACGCCCCCAACCGGCACGACATCATGACCGGCACACTCGTGGATGGAACTGCAGCCGTCGGCATGAACTGTTCGAACTGGACCAGCTCGGGCGAAGGCACGGCCATGGTCGGCCACCATGACCGCCAGGGCGGCGGTGATGATGGCACCTCATGGATCGCCGCCCACCAGTCTCGTGGCTGCAGTCAGGAGGATTTGCAGGGGTCCGGCGGCGATGGCTTGTTCATGTGTTTCGCAATCGATTGATTCTAAATTAGTTATCTGACGCAGGCTGCCAGAGCGGGCAAGCGCTCCCGCTCTGACGTTTCCGGACGCGGATTGGCTTCCAGGGATCCATGCGAAATCTTGCTCTTTGCGACCCACCTGAGCGTCTCGAAATGCATGAAAAAAGTGACCTCGACCATCCATTAAAAGATTGACCTGAGACATGGCCGATTCTATAGTGTCAAAAGCGGTTTATTTCAATAACTTGTGGCGGCTAGGCGCTTGGCGATGTTTTCGCTCGATCGGCCTGTTCGGAGCGTTTTGAATTATGCGTTGCGGCCACGAGCGGAACGGGATTTCCGCCGAGTTGTCAGGTGAGTTCGCGAAGGTGAATTCGCAATTAATACGAGCAAGGGGTATGTCAATGAAGGCTACGCTGCTCTCTGGCAGTCTGCTGTTTCTTGTGACCTTGGTTTTCGCGCCGGGTGGCAGTGATGTTGTCATGGTGGCACTCGGACAAGAAGCGGCCGGAGCGGCGTCCGTTCAATCTCAGCAGGACCTGGTCAACGAGTACTGCGTCTATTGTCACAACGACGCGTTGAACGAAGGCGGTTTCTCCTGGACTGAGATCGACCTGGCTCATCCCGAGCAGAACGCGGAACAAACCGAGAAAGTTATCGTCAAGCTCCGCTCCGGTATGATGCCACCCGTCGGCGCGCCCCGCCCCGATGCCGCGAGCCTGAAAGCGCTGGCAGGGGCGCTGGAAACCCGCATCGATCAGGCTGCATCGGCCCGTCCTTTTGTGGAGTCTCCGGAACTCCATAGAGTCAACCGCCGCGAGTACCGAAACTCCGTGCGTGACCTGCTCGACCTCGACATCGATATCGCCGCGCTCCTCCCGCCCGACGGCCGGACCGGAAACTTCGACAACATGGCCGATGCGCTGACGGTAACGCCGGCGTTGATGCAGGCCTACGTTCGCGCCGCCGACAAGATCGCAAGGCAGGCCGTAGGGGATCCGCAGGCACCTCCGGTCATGGCGAAATTCGATGTGCCCAAAGTTGCCAACCAGATGCGGCACATCGAAGGCACTCCGTTTGGCACGCGGGGTGGGACTGCGGTCACTCACAATTTCCCGGCGGACGGCGAATACACGTTCGCCCTCGAGTTGTACTACTACTACACCGGCGAGTTGATCGGATCGAACCTTCCCGAGTCGTTGCAGGGCCAGCAGATCGAAATATCCATCGACGGCGAACGGGTAGGCGTGTTCACCGTCGACCCGCTGCAGGAAGAGACGACGGCGGTAATGGTCACAGACCCGATCACCGTTACGGCGGGACCACACCAGGTTGCGGCGGCATTCGTCTCGACTTTCGACGGTCCGGTTGAAGACCATTATCGGCTCGTCGAACAGACGCTGATGGACATCAGCATCGGGCTTCAGGCCGGCATGACCGCGCTGCCCCATCTGCGGACGGTCACCATCACTGGGCCGATGAAGATCACGGGGGTGTCCGAAACCCCAAGCCGCCGGCGGATCTTCAGCTGTCATCCCACCGAGGCCGCCGATGAGGCGGCCTGCGCCGAACAGATCATCACGAGGCTGGCAAGTCAGGCTTTCCGCCATCCGGCGAATCCCGAGGATCTGGAAAGCTTGATGCAGCTCTACGGCATCGGCTACGACGAGGGCGGATTCGAGGCGGGTGTCCGTACCGCGCTGCAGACGATCCTGGCAAAACCGGAGTTCGTGTTTCGGTTCGAGCGTGTTCCTGAAGACGTCCAGCCCGGGGAGAGCTATCGGATTGACGACCTGGAACTGGCCTCCCGGCTGTCGTACTTCCTGTGGAGCACGGCGCCGGACGGCGAGTTGATCGAGCTCGCACGTGCCCAGCGCCTTCGGGACGCGGACGTACTCGAACAACAGGTAGCACGGATGCTCGGCGATCCGCGGTCCGAAACGCTTTCGACGGACTTTGCCTCCCAGTGGTTACGCTTGGTTGGTATCGAATCCCTTCATCCCGAGCCCACGATTTTTCCCGATTTCACAGTGAACCTTGCGAAATCGATGAGGCGTGAGGTGGAGTTGCTGTTCGACAGCATCGTCCGGGAAGATCGGGATGTGCTGGACCTGATCACGGCCGATTACACTTTCGTCGACGAAACGCTCGCGAGGCACTACGGGATCCCGGACGTGCTCGGAAACCGGTTCCGCCGCGTCTCGCTCGACGACCCGAATCGGTTCGGGCTGTTGGGTAAGGGTGGCGTCCTCACGATGACTTCCCTGTCCAATCGAACTTCGCCGGTGGCTCGAGGGAAGTACGTTCTCGAAGTCGTCGTTGGCGCTCCGCCGCCTGCGCCGCCTGCGGTCGTGCCGCCGTTCAAGGAGAGCGTCAACAACGAGAAAGTCTCGACGGTTCGCGAGCGCATGGAGGCGCACCGGGAAAACCCCGTGTGCAACGCCTGCCATCAGATCATGGACCCCATCGGCCTGGCACTGGAGAACTTCGACGCCATCGGACGCTGGCGAGCCAACGACAGTGGTCTCCCGATCGACTCTTCGTCCCGACTGTACGATGGGACCCCGCTGGACGGGCCGATCGGCCTGCGCAAGGCAATCCTCGACCGCTCGGAAGCTGTCATCGGCAGTTTTGCCGAGAACCTCCTGGCTTATGGTGTCGGCCGGGTATTGGATTACCGTGACATGCCGACCGTCCGGTCCATTGCGCGGGCTGCGGCAGGACAAGAGAATCGTTTCTCGGCGTTTGTTCTCGGAGTCGTGAACAGCGCCCCGTTCCAGATGAGAACACTCAACCCGGCTTCGGAAGCGGTGGAGGCCGATCGGCAATAATCTTTCAGAACCTAGTGGAGTGCGAGAGGTTCCCAAATCAATCGAGGAGAGGTTGATCAATGTTTATCACAAAAAAACATATTTCACGCCGGACGATGCTTCGCGGTACAGGAGTAGTGCTGGCATTGCCATTGATGGAATCCATGGTGCCCGCACAGACTCCGATCCGTAACACCGCGGCCGCACCCGTTACCCGTTTTGCGGGGATCGAGATCGTTCATGGGGCCGGCGGAAGTACGATGTACGGAACCGAGAACAATCTCTGGTCGCCGGGTACCGTCGGCCGGGACTTCGAATTCGGCAAGGCCCTGGAACCGCTTGGACCGTTCCGTGAGTACACGACGATCGTCAGCGACACCGACTGCGGTTCGGCCGACGCGATCTCGGCCGAGGAAGTCGGTGCCGACCACTTCAGATCCAGCGCCGTGTTCATGACCGGAGCCCACGCAAAACAGACCGAGGGATCCGATGTCTACAACGGCACATCGATCGATCAGCTTTATGCCCACAAGTACGGGCAGGACACGCCGCTGCCGTCGATCCAGTTGAGCATCGAGGATTGGGATTCGTCAGGCACATGCGGTTACCACTACAGCTGTTTTTACATGGACACGATCAGCTGGTCGTCGCCGACGACACCGTTACCGATGACGCGGGACCCGCGCCTGGCGTTCGAGGAATTGTTCGGCTCGGGAGGGACCGCAGAGGATCGGGCGACCCGGAGTCGCGTCAACAAGAGCATTCTGGACGTCATCACCCACGACGTGGCCCGGCTCCGGCGCGACCTGGATCCGGTCGATCAGGCGCGGCTCTCCGACTACCTGGAAAACATCCGCGAGATCGAGCGTCGGATTCAGAGGGTAGAGGAATATAACGTCGCACACGGCGCCGACAGGGAACTGCCGACCGCGCCGATCGGCGTACCGGATTCCTGGGAAGACCACGTCAAGCTGATGTACGACCTCCAGGCAATGGCCTTCGCGGGAGACGTAACGCGTGTTTCCGCCTTAAAGCTGAGCAGGGATACGAGCAACCGTGTCTTCCCTGAGAGTGGCAGCGATGCGCCGTTCCACACCGCGTCGCACCACCAGGCGAAGCCCTCGCTGATCGAGGACATCACGAAGATTAATCGCTACCACGTCGGGTTGCTGTCCTACTTCATCGACAAGCTGAAGAACACGCCTGATGGCGACGGGAACCTGCTGGATCACTCGCTGGTCTTCTACGGCAGCCCGATGGGTGACGGCAATATCCACGGCCACAAGCGGGTGCCTATGGTCCTGATCGGTCATGCATCCGGGGCCCTCAAAGGCAACCTCCACGTCCGAGAAGCGGATGGGACGCCGCAGGCCAACCTGCTGTTGACGATCGCAAATAAGCTCGGTGTGAATATTGAAAGCATTGGCGACAGCACCGGCACGATTGCCATCTAGCTCCGTACGTATTCGATATCGATGAATCTTGGAGACAAGACAACCGGAGGAAAGTAACGAATGTTCGGCAAAAGCATAATTACCGGTGTGTGCCTGGTGACGTTGCTCGCGGTTACGGGTGGGCCGGTTCTGGCATACGCACCGGACGCCCCGCTCGCGAATGCGGCCATGCGTGGTGATCTCGAAGCGGTTCGCTTCCTGCTCGCCGCCGGGCAGGCAGATGTGAATGTGGCGCAAGGCGACGGGACGACGGCGCTGCATTGGGCAGCGTACCGGGACGACGCGGAAATGGCCCGGTTGCTCGTCGATGCAGGGGCCCAGATCGGTCCGAAGACTCGACTGGGCGATATTACCCCGCTGTTCATGGCTGCCAAAAACGGCAGTGCAGAAATGATCGAGCTTCTGCTCGACGCCGGAGCCGATGCCCGGTCGACCAATGCGAACGGCACGACACCTCTCATGTTAGCGGCGGCTGCGGGGAGCGAGGCCTCCCTGGGTATTCTTCTGGACCGCGGTGCCGATGTGAACGCCGAAGACACGACCAACGGTCAAACCGCTGTGATGTTCGCATCGTCGCTCGGCCGGACCCCAGCCGTAAGGCTTCTGGCCGAGCGAGGCGCCGATCTGGACGTGAACACGAACGTCAGCGAGATCATCAAGCGCGAGTACCGGTATCGTCTGCGGCAAGACCCAAATCGTTCCCAGCAGACCAGGGTGGAGGGGGCATCGAATCTTCCGGTCATGGGCGGTATGACTGCAATGTTGTTCGCAACTCGCGAAGGGCACGCCGAAGTCGTCCATGAACTGGTGGCTGCCGGCGCGGACGTCAACGTGGTGAACGCCGCGGATGGGATGAGTCCGCTCGTTTCGGCGATTATCAATGGCGGCTTTGACATTGCGATGTTCCTCGTCGAGCAAGGCGCGGACCCTGATCTTGCGACCATGGGAGGTTGGACGCCGCTCTATGCAGCGGTTGACTCCCAGTGGGCCGCTCGTACCTGGTATCCCGCGCCGAGCGTATCCGAAGAAGAGGTCCACTACCTGGATCTCATGGCTGCGCTGATCGAATCCGGAGCAGATCTGGACGCCCGGCTGGGCAAGAAGCTGTGGTTCCGGACCTTCCATGGTGATTGGATCAAACAAGAAGGTGCGACGGCTTTCTGGCGAGCAGCCAAGTCGAACGACATCGCCGCGATGCGTCTGCTCCTGGCTGCCGGTGCAAATCCGGCAATCCGATCCCTCGTAGGCGGTTCGCCTCTGCAGGCTGCCGCGGGATTCGGCCTCGAGCCCCAGACCAGTAATGTGGTCCCGGATGCACGCCTGGATGCCGTGAGGTATCTCGTTGAGGAAATCGGCGCCGACCCGAATGGAGCGGACAAGCAGGGCTACACGGTGCTACACGGTGCGGCGCTGACGGCCAACCATGAAGTAATTGCCTACTTGGTCGCGGCCGGCGCGGATGTCAAGGCGCGGGCCGCTGTAGTCTTCGGCGGCATCGGCGAAACGGACCGGGACGTCGACCAGGAGACCGGCGATACGGTGGCGGACATGGCCAACGGACCGAAACCCCACAACCTGCAGTACCCGGAGACGGTCGCTTTCCTCGAAAGCCTGGGTGCGGTCAACTCGGACCATTGCCGGGCGGCCACCTGTGTGGTCAAGACTCTGGCGGAGAAGCCGCAGCAGTAGGAGTGGCATCGAAAGTCAGGCCGAGGCAAGCTTCGGCAACTCGAAACAGAAAGGAGCCCCTCCGGGCTCCTTTCTGTTGATGGGTTCGAATACGGATGAGACATGTTCAGAAGTAGCGTTCTACTGATGGCGATGCTGGCCGTAGGCGCAGTTGCCTCGGAAGCCTCGGGACAGTCCCGGGCGGCCGATTCGGTATGGGATGGAGTTTACACGGATGCCCAGGCCCAGCGGGGCCGAACGCTCTTCGAGGGAACGTGTATCAAGTGCCACGGTCAGGACACGGGCGGCTTCGCCGCGAAAGAACTCTACGGGGACCGGTTCTTCGAGAAGTGGAGAGAGAACACGCTCGAACCTCTGTACGAAACCATGCAAACGATGCCTCCCGCCGGTCCCTGGTTCGACGATAATTCTTACCGTAGTATTCTGGCGTACATCCTGTGGGCGAACGGCTTTCCTGCTGGCGACAAGGAACTGGACCCGGCCACGTTCGCCGCGATCCGGATCGAAGGAGAAGGCGGCCCTCAGCCGCTTCCGGATCGTGCCATTGCGGAAGTCGTCGGCTGTTTCACCCGTGGGGAGGGTAGCGACTGGATGCTCACTTTGGCCAGCAGGCCGATTCGGGCCAGGAACACTGAGCAGGGCACTCCCGAGGAACTGAAGATGGCCCAGACCCGTCCGCTCGGCACGCTCACTTTTGGATTGGGGAACTTCTTCATGCTCGGCGGGTTCGACTCCGAGGCGCACGAGGGGCACAAGATGCTCGTAAAGGGCGCGCTTGCCAGACGTGACGACGGTGACCGGATCAGCCTGACAGCTATGGATTCTCTCAACCCGGAATGCGGGCCACCGGGCGGTTAGCGTGGACTCGGTGGTGCGGTCAGGGGCACCGACTGCGCGCAACGGAACCCCACGGTTGTCGATCGCACGTCAGGATCCGCATAGCTGCGGAAGTGGTTCATCAGGTTCCGGTCGTCGCTGTCGGACCAGCCGCCGCCACGAATGATCTTGTAGGTCCCGTCTTCGGGTCCCGGCGGATTCTCCAGGGGGCTGATGCTGTAGTAGTTGCGGTAGTACCAGTCGTCGACCCACTCCCATAGATTGCCCGACATGTCATACAGGCCATAGTCGTTCTCGGGGTATGAGGCGACCGGCCCCGGACCGAAGGGATAGTTCGTGTGGGCGCGGCGTCCTGTCTTCGCGGCCAGGCTGTCGTCGTTGACCTCGTATCCCCCCAGCCCCATCCCTTCGTCGCCCCATGGGAACCTATTTCGGTCAAGCCCACCACGAGCGGCCTTCTCCCACTCCGCTTCGGTAGGCAGTCGCTTGCCGACCCATCCGCAATACACGTTGGCGTCATCCCAACTCACGTTGTAGGCCGGAATCTGTTCGTCCCCTTCAGAAATTTCGCCTTTCGGCCACTGCCATGGACTGGTGCGCCCGGTCGCGGCGACGAACTTCGCGTAGTCTTCGTTCGTCGCTTCGGTTCGATCGATGTAGAACGTATCCAGGTGCACCCGATGGGCCGGTGTGTTGTCCTGGCGGTCCCGCTCGAACCAACCGATCGCATCGACCAGGAAGAAGTGAACACGGCCCATCCAGAACTCTCCGGAGGGCACGAGAGCCATGCCGGGCGGCGGGGGTGGTGGAGCGGGGGGCGTTACTTCAAGAGACTCCGCCGTCGGTTCCTCGACCGGATCTGGGGCCTCCGGTTCCTGTGAATACGCCAGACAGGCGAACGTCAGGATCAAGGATATTGCGTGGAGTTGTCGCATGTGGTTTTTGGCGGTTAGCCTTTGGCTATTGGCTATTGGCTATTGGCGTTTGGCTCTTAGCTGTCAGTCTTCAAGTTTCCTAGCCAACCGCCAAAAGCTAAAAGCCAAACGCTAAAGGCCAAACGCCAAAAGCTAATTATCCAAATATTCCGTCGATCGCGTCGCCGCTGAGCATCTCCCCGCCGCCGATCGGAGCGGTCTGCAGGAAGTTGTACGCACGGCCTGACGGAGTGTTCTCGATTCTCTTCGTCCAGTCGATCCCGAGCGCCGAATAAACCGTGGCGATCACGTTATCCATCGCAGGCTGTTCGCGGTGTTCCCAACCGGTGTCGATGCACTTGGAACAGTCCTCGTTGGTCGCGCCGATGATCCGGGTTTCCTTCCTCACTCCGCCCCCGATGAAGAGGGTGGTAAAGGTCTCTCCGTAATGGTCGCGGCCCTCGACGTTGTTCATGTACGGCATCCGGCCGAATTCGCTGGCAGCGACGACAAGGGTTTCATCGAGCAGGGAATTGCCCGGTTCGCGGCCGGGCATCGCGTCCAGATCCTTGATGAGGTTGCTGAACGCGTTGTCCCACGCCAGGCAAGTGACGTAGTGGTTCGATCTCTTGGTGCGATCAAAGATGAAGCTGTGGTGATCCCATGGCTGACGTCCATCGATGACGTAGGCCAAGCGGGTGCCCGCGTCGGCAGCGATGATGTTCTTGGCGAGTATGCAGCCCAGTCCAAACCCGTTTGCGTACCGTTCCTTCTCTTCCTCGCTGACGTCGAAGACTTTCTTCCAGCGTGGATCGTCCAGGATGCGGTAGGCGTTCTGGTAGAACGCCCTGTAGTCGGAGGCCTTATCTCCCAGTGACGACCGAACCGCGGGCGACACTTCCGACAGCTTCATCAGAGCGTCGTACCTCTCTATCAGGGCCGCATTCGCCGATTCACCGGGTTTAGCGCCGAAACTGTCGAAGGCGGCGGCGGGATCGAGGTCAATTCCGGTGAACTGGGGCGGAAAGAATCCCGCACCGATGGCGCCCACGCGTGCTTTTCCGAGACCCATGCTGATGTAGGTCGGGAACGCGTCGGTATCCCGGCGCTCGTGATCCAACTCGGCGGCAACTACGCTTCCGAAAGCGGGTATTTCCTTGGCTACCGCCTGGTTCAAGCTTCGGCCCGTCTGGGTGTGGTACTGACCGGTAAAATGCGCAAGTTCCGGGGCGCGCATTGATCGGACAAATGTCGTTCGTGGAGCCCAGTCGGCGTAGTTTGGAAACAGAGTCTTCGAGAGGTACAGGTCCGACGTGACCTTTTGCACGTCGAGATCCTTCGGCGTCTCCCGGGTGTCTTTGAGGTCCCAACACTCCATTGGGCTGATGGCGCCCGGCAGTTCAATAAAGATGACGTTGCGAGCTGTTCCACGCGGTGAGGCTTGGGGTGCGGCGCTTGCGAGCCTGGGCCAGCCGATCTGGTCGGCCGCGGCTGCGGCCACCGCCATCCCTCCGAACTTCAGCATGTCCCGTCGGGTTGGTTTCTCTAGCCTTCTCACTTGTTGTCTCCCGGATCGTATGTTCTGACGCTCTAGTGGTTCAGCAGGAACTCGGGACTATTGAGCAATGCCCACTGGATATTTTCAACGCCGGTCTTTCGATCCTTCTCCATCAACTGCAGTCCGACGTCGATCTCCTCCGGGGTAGGCAGGCGCGACAGGGTCGCCATGAAGATCTCCTCGATGATCTCCTGCTGGGTCCTGTCCGACTCCAGCAGACGGAACAATCGACTTCCCTCGCTAGCGGTCGAACGGTTGGTGACTACGTCGGACACCATCATCAACATCGCTTGCATCGGCGATGCCTTGTTCCCCTGGAATGCCGGCGTCTCACGGGTGCTCTGGAAGAACGCCTGCATCAATGCGTAGAGTGCAGTCCCTTCGTTGGGTCCCTCGGCATCCCTGGGCCGACTCGACACGCCGTTCGGGGCGGCAAGCTGCTTCACCCGTGAGACAGCCTGGCCCTTCAGCGCAAAGTTGTAGGGACTGTCGGTCGCCTGAGCGATGACGTCGGCCAGCTCGGGCCCAGTCAAAACGCGAACGAACCGGCGGGAGTAGTAGGGGATGTACGCGTCGTTCCATTCTCCCGGAAACTGTGTCGACAGCTGGTAGGCGCTCGATTTCATGACCGTCTTGATCAGATGCTGGATGCTGAAACCGTTCGCCCGGAAGTCTTCGGCCAGCGCGTCGAGCAGCTCGGGGTTGGTCGGCTGGATGGTCCAGGGCTCGGGCGGGGGGTTGTCCGGGTCCAGACGCGCCATATCGAATGAATCGTAGGGTTCCACGAATCCAACGACCATGAGCTTGCTCCAGATCAGGTTCGCGGTAGCGCGTCCGAACTGGATGTGAGTCGGGATGATTCGGGCCAGCGCCTTGCGGGGATCTTCGCCGGGCCGAGGCACTTCGCCCGTCAGGAGGAACGCGGGCTCGTATGTGCCCCCGTCGCGCGGGAACCGGGCTTTCGCCAACGTGTAGAAGGGAGCGTCATCCCCTGTGTCGTAGCCGCCCGCCTCGTTGTCCATGATCGTGTTGGCGTTCGACACGTTCAGGGCGCGATCGCTATAACTGACCACCGCGCGCATCTTTCCGAAGAACGCCGCGTTCCTATGGAAGTCCGCTCGCTTCTTGCCGGTCAGGTAGAGGTTGATGTTTTCGAGATGCCCGGCGCCGTCATGACAGGAAACGCAATCGAGCGTGAGTCCAAGGAAGATCCGCGCGACTTCGACGGAAACCTCATCGACGAAATCCAACCGATCCATCAGGTGGTAGTTGTCGGCGTCGGTCGGGCTCACCGCACGGGTAGCGGTGTAGAGCGGGCCCCTGTAGAACTGCAGCGCCGGCATCATCGTGTGGCTCTTCGCGGCAGTCGTGACGAGGTCGTAGAGGACCTCGTTATACGGTCGATCGGCCTTCAGCCATTGCTTGTTGAACCACTGGAACGACTGGTCACGGACCCGAAACAGATCGCCCCAGAACCAGGCCCACTGCTCGGCAAACTCTTCGGTTCCGATCAGCGAGTCGATCAGGGAGTCGCGCTTGTCGGGGGCGTCGCTGGCGACGAACTCCCGCACGGCTTCAGGACTCGGTATCAAGCCCGAGGCATCGAGGTACGCGCGCCGGATGAACTCGGTGTCGCTTGCCAGAGGGGAGTGGGGAATGCCGTCTCGCTCGATCCGACCGAAGATGTGGTCGTCGACGAGGTTCTTGCGTGGGATCTCTCCCACGTCGAACGAGGCGGGAAGAGTGCCCGCCAATGCCTCGGTCAGGCGGCTCGCTTCGGCAGCCTTGTCTTCAGCATTTGCGAAGATTCCTTCGTGCGCCTGCTCTATGGCGTCATGCTGTTCGATGGTCGGAACCTTCGGCTTCTCCGGCGGTTTCTTTTGTTGTGCGAGCACCGTCAAAGTGACCGACAGGAAAAAAATCAAAAATACTGCCACCTTACGCGGCTGCATAGTTGCACCCCTCCATCGATTATGAGGATCTCCGATTATGAGGATCTCGTTCGCTTCAGATCCCTAATAACTACCAATCTTTGTAGTCGTTTATACAGTTGTCTCCCTTCCGATAGCAAGGAATAAGGGAATCTGTTCCGCCTTAAAATGGAGATCAATTCCAGTCAACTTGGCCGACCCTTGTGTTTCGCAGTCCCCAACAGCAGCCCGTGGCAGAAGTCTGATGGCTCGCGCGCATGGGTCTTCGGAGGCGAAGACGAGGCGCGAGGAGGAAGCGATGCTGCTTCATCATGACGACGAGCAACGAAGTATCCGCCTCCGAACCCCCATGCGCCCAAAGGGTTACGGCGACGTCACACCATCTCGGTCGTTGCCACCCCTCAACGATGTACCCTCATCGCTGTCGGCGCGACGCCTAGCATCTGGCGCGACGTCGCCGTAACGCGGGCTATCAGACTTCTGCCACGGGCTGCTAGGAGCCTGTCGGGAATAAGAAGTCTGCAACCAAGAATCAACAACTTACAGACCAGGGATGGCTCGTAAGTTGTTGATTCTTGCTTCGAGGGAGCCAATTCCCGACAGGCTCCTAGTGTAGTCCGTCACAATTAACGTAACGGCTCTGGCTGTCCCATTTCTGATCCCATTAGGGAAATCTGTGCGGAACGAACTCGGACGGCTTGGCCGAAGCCGCAGTGTGTCGGTCTGGCTCGGGGAACGATCCGAATAAGGTACAGTCTGTTAGACGGGGACCACTAGGGACGGTGATCCTGGGCACCATCCACTGGACTCCGTTGACCTGAGTCCTCCACGGTCCGTATAATTCCCATAGGTAAACCCCCGGCTTAGCCGGGGCGACTCGCAGAGGTTTGACCGAGAGCGGCGGTAGATAGGAAAGTCCTGCTTGGAAGCGACGACTTCCAAAGAAGGAGGACTCAATGAAAGAGGCCCGAAGGCGATCGCACACGAAATGGGACTGCAAGTATCACATGGTGTTCATTCCGAAGTAGGCGGTATCCAGTGTGGCGGGATTCATCAAGGGGAAGAGTGCAATCTCGACTGCCCGGAACTTTCTGGGACTGAAACACCGTTTGACAGGGAAGAGTTTCTGAGCGCGAGGCTATTTCGTTTCCACGGTGGGGATGGACAAACAATTCGTGCGGGAATACATTTGGCGGCAGGAGCGGGAGGAGCAGCGTTTGGAGGAGCTGAACATGGCGTGGGGGCATCAGCTGCCTTCAGGCGGCTCTTGACCGGCCCCTTTGAGGGGCTCACAGAAATAAGCCCCCGGCTCTGCCGGGGGTCATTTAACTCGGCCAATTGGCTTGTTAATATTGACTTAGACTGCGTGCGGGACTCTCATCCGACAACGAAAGGCTCTCCAGTCCGTAGACACGGTGACCTGGACTGGGCTCTGTCGAGCAAGATGGCCGGAGGGACGCCTCTGTTCGTGGCCGCCAACTATCTAGAAGTTGAAATCATGCGGGCATTGACCGCCGCCGGCGCTGATCCCGGTGCCGCGATTCTGGACGGCACGACGCCAATGATGGTGGTGGCAGGCGTCAGAGTCGAGCGCCGGATTCGTCCGGTGGATCTGGTGAAAGACCCCCAGGGCGGATGGCGGATATCGCGAGCTTTCGCGTGAAGAGATTCGTGTTGTGGAAGCGGTCGCGCTGCTGCTCGAGGCGGGCGCCGATGTGAACGATTCCAACCAGGCCGGCGACACTGCCCTGCACGGTGCGGCGGCCGGTGGATCCGCCTCAGTGATTCAGCTGCTCGCCGACCGGGGTGCCGACTTGAACTCGGAGAATCAGGCCGGCCGCACCCCGTTATCCCTGACGACCCGAGGAGGCAGAGGCCGGGGTGGGGGAGGCCCTTCACCCGAGATGCAGAAGGCCCAGGATCTGCTGAGGAAACTGGGAGCGAACGACTGAGGGCTCCGTCAACGGCGCATGATACAATGCGTTTTTTCCAAGACAGGAGGTGCAGCAATGACGATCTCACGACGTAAGGCGATCGCTATTTCAGGCTCGACGCTGGCGGGGTTGTCCCTCGGCGTGCTCAAGCCCGAGATCCTGGCGGGTAAGGGTGCGGTACAGCAGCAGGGGCCGGACGAGCTCGTCGAACGGCCGTTGCGCGAGGGCTTTCCGGCGCCGCTTCCACTCAACCCGGATGGTTCAGCTCCGGAACACCCGGAGAGTGCGGCGGGGCCGATCACCGATCCGCTCATGTGGCGCACCCCGGACCGGCAGGCGCCCGAGATCGAGTTCGACTACCGGGAGATGGAGATCAATGTGGATACGCGCGGCCTCGCCAGACTCACCGGAACGCTGCGCTTTTCGGATCTGGAGCAACTGCCACGCGTTTCCAACACCTTTCTCTTGCAGTGCGGGGCGCCCAACCCGAGAGGCGTCGTGAAATGGACAGGGATCCGTTTCTCTGACTTCGCGGACATGCTGGGTCTCATACCAGAGGCTCACTATTGCCGTTTCGTCGCCTCCGACCGCCGATACGTTGACGAGCCGGTAGCGTCGCTGAGACACCCGCAGGTGATGCTTGCGTGGATGATGAACGACGAGCCGATTCCGCCACGGCACGGTGCGCCTCTTCGGCTCATCATCCCCTTCCGGTACGGGCAACGAAGCCTCAAGGCGATCACGGAGATATCGTTCGGCACGCCGGGTCTCCGCATGCCGCCGCTGCCGGACTAAGCGGCTATTGCCCGACTTCGAACGTTTCGTCCTTGAGTTCGTATAGGCGCAACTGCTGGATTCGTCCGTCTTCGGCGAACTGGAAGAACGCGGCGCCCGGGGCCATGAACTTCTTCTCGCCGTCCCGGAACGTATAGATCGCCGTGAATTCCACCGAAACCGCCAGTCCGCCCCATGGCAGCGGTGTCGAGTAGACGAGATTGGCAGTAATCTCCCGGGCCGTCTGCATGTTGATACGATAGGCCAGGTCGAAGAACGTTGTGGCGTAATAGTCGGCCCATTTACGAACTCCCGCGTGTTCGTAATACATGACGGGACCCAACTGGTTCGCGTTCGGCCTGACGAAGAGGAAGGCATCGGGGCGGTAGAGCTCGACGAGGTCTTCCACCAATGATTCGGTGCTCGGCAGATCCGGCGCTGGTTCGGGTTCTGTCTGTTCCGCCTCCTGTTCTTCGGTTTCGGATCCCGCAGTTTCCGGCTCCTTGTTCTCGGCATTCTCAGGAGACCAGTCGTCGAGGGCGTTCAATCGGACGAACCATTCCCGGACGAGTGTTTCCGGGTCGAGCTGCGGCTCGGCAGCCGTCCCGGAAGAGTCCTGCGAGTATGCGGGGGTCAGGCAGACAAAGATCAGAACCAGTCCGACGATAGTGCGCATCACAATACCTTCCAGCGAAAGAAGTTCGGCTCACGATACCGTTTGGTCTTGTGCGAAATCAAGCGTCCGAAAAATACGCCTGACGTCTTGAGCCCGGGCGTTCCTGATCGCAGTAGCTTGCGGCCGGTTTTCATTGCGACCTTGCCGGCACGGCCCTCTGTTTACCGGCTTGTTACTTGTCCTTGTTGCAGGTCATTAAGTAGAATTACGGCACATTCCTTATATGCTGAGCCTTGCGCATAAATAACTTACTTTCAATTTGATAGGTACCGATCTATGAGAACCAGAATCCTGATAGCGCTGGTGACCTGCTCGCTGGCGGCCGGGGCGTCGGAGATTCCGGAGGATCGTGGTGTATCCGGACTGAAGCAGGTGCTGGACCGGCTCGACGTCGTAGCCAGCGTCCTGCATACCGGGGCTCATCCCGACGACGAGAACAGTTCTCTTCTGTCCTGGCTTGCACGAGGGGAGGGAGCGCGTACGGCATACCTGTCGACGACTCGTGGAGAGGGCGGCCAGAATCTGATCGGTACGGAGTTGTTCGAAGCACTGGGAGTCATCCGTTCTGAGGAGTTGTTGGGGGCGCGGCGGCTCGACCGCGGGCAGCAGTTCTTTACGCCTAACTTCGAGTTCGGTTTTTCAAAGACCGCGGACGAGACCCTGGAGAAATGGGGCAAAGAGGCGCTGGTCGGCGACTTTGTGCGTGTGATCCGCAGGTTCCGGCCCGAGGTCATCGTCTCTCGCTTTACGGGGACGCCTTCGGACGGCCACGGTCATCACCAGGCCGCCGGGATCGCGACGATGGAAGCGTTCGACGCGGCTGGGGACCCGAACCTGTATCCGGAGTACGGTCCCCCCTGGCAGGCAAAGAAGCTCTACATGTCCGCGCGCGGCGGCGGGCGTGGTGGCCGCGGAGGAAGGGGTGGCGGAGCTACCGGAGACGTCCGGATCAACGTCGGCGAGTATGCGGTAGCGTTGGGACGCTCCTACCATGAGATCGCGATGGAAGGACGGAGCCTGCACCGGACGCAATCCATGGGAGCGGCTCGCGAGATCGGACCGCGGTACACGAGTCTCGATCTTGTGAGGCAAACGGTCGACGGCCCGGATGACGCCTCGATTTTCGCCGGAACCACACACCGGCTGACGGATCTTGCCGAAATCGAACCGGCGCTGCGAGCCGATCTCGACGCGCTGCAAGCCGACATTGACGCGATCCGTAGCAAGACCACGCTGAGCGAACCGTCGGCCATCCTGTCCGACCTTATCGAGACTATCCGGAAGTTTCGCGCGATTCGCGACAAGGCGAGGGTGGATCATGTCCGGTTCCTGCTCGACACCAAAGAATCGGATTTCTATCTCGCAGCGGAACTGGCCGCAGGCATCGACGTTCAGGTGCGCGCTTCGGACGACACCGTCGTGCCTGGCCAGGAATTCGAACTGACGATCGTGGCTGTGAACAACGGGCCCTTCGACTTCGGGACGGTCCGGACAAATACGGACTTTCCGGACGGATGGGAAGCGGAGTACCTGGGTTCATCCGGCAGCATGTCGAGCGGTGACCGTTTCGAACAGACGTTCACGGTCAGGGTTGGCGCGGAAACCGACTTTACCCAGCCTTATTGGTTGCAGGAGCCCAGAGAGGGGGATCGGTTTGTCTGGCCGGACAGGGAGCAGGCCTCGATGCCGTTCGACCCGCCCCTGATGGCGACCCAAGTCGAGATCGACTACGACGGGGTAGCGATCCAGATCGACCGCGACGCCCGGTACCGCTATGTGGACGACGTTTACGGCGAGCAGTGGAGTTTCGTCAAGGCCGTGCCCGGTCTTTCAGTCCGACTGACTCCGGAGACGGCCGTGGTTCCGATCTCGAGCGACGGCAAGAAAGAGTTCACCGTTGAACTCCACAACCAGGTACCGGAAGGCGGAACGGTGGAGGTGCGGCTGAACGCCCCCGAGGGTTGGTCGGTGACGCCCGCGACCAGGAGCGTCGAGTTTCGACGACCCGGAGAAACGGCTTCCATTCAGTTCGTGGCGGACGTGCCGGCCGTGGAGGGCGAGTTCGACATCACTGCGACAGCCGTGATGGGAGGCCACACCTACGAAGAGGGGTACCGTGTCATCGCATACCCGCACATCGAGACGCGGCACGTCTATTCTCCGACACACTCGAGGGTCAAGGTGTTCCCGCTCGAGACCCACGTCGAGAACGTCGGTTACATCGAGGGTGCCGGCGATCTCGTCGCGGAATCGCTCCGACAACTGGGCATCCCGGTAACGTTCCTGACCTCGGATGATCTGGCACGGGGGGACCTGTCTGTTTACGACACCATCGTAGTCGGGATCCGCGCGTACGGCGTTCGCGACGATCTGGCCGCTTACAACCAGAGGCTGTTGGACTACGTCGCCGACGGCGGCACCGTGGTCGTCCAGTACAACCAGTACGCGATGCCCGGTGGAGATTTCGGCCCATACCCGTTCTCCATCAGCCGGCCGCATGACCGGGTGACAGTTGAGGAGGCGCCGATCACCTTCGTGGACCCGAACCATCCCGCCTTGAATACGCCGAACCGGATCACCGAGGACGACTTCGACGGATGGGTCCAGGAGCGCGGCCTCTATTTCATGGGAGACTGGGACGAACGATATACACCGATCCTCGCATCGAACGACCCGGGCGAGGAACCGAAGCTGGGCGGCATGATGGTGGCCGAAATCGGCCAGGGACGCTACGTCTATACCGGCTATGCCTTCTTCCGCCAGCTGCCGGCGGGCGTCGCCGGGGCGTATCGGCTGTTCTCAAACCTGATCAGCCTGGGTAACTGACTTTCGTGACGGTGCATTAATCCCGGAACTGGTCCCAATGGGTCCTAATTTGGGATTAATGCACCGTCACGGAATCCCAGAACTGGTCCCAACGGGTCCTATGTTGGGATTAGTGCACCGTCACGGAATTCCTTTGTCGACGCGACGTGACTGAGTAGAATTAGAGTTATGAAGTTCCGTTCGATCCTGTGCATCCTCGTGACGTTTGCGCTGGCCCAGTCCGCTTGGGCGCAGCTGTCCCAGCAAAGGCGTTTCGAGATCCTCGGAACCGTGATTGCCGACAGTGCAGTTTCGAAGGTCGTCTTGCCCTTCGGCGACAACGGGGTCACGCTTTCTTCGACGGGCGAGATCGACCAGGACGCCCTCCAGAAAGAGGTCAACAAGGAAGGTCCCTCCGTGGAACTGGATGAAGTCGTCGAGATCACAGGCATCGACTTCCATGACGATCGGATCGAGATCGAGCTCAACGACGGCGGAAAGAACAAGAAAAGCATCCTCGAACGAATTGAAGTTGGAATTGGGGATCGGACCTCGCCCGTGAGCGAACAGGATCCTGCGGAGGCCAAGGGCTCGAAAATCATCCTGCGGTTTGAAGACAAGGTTCCTCCCGATATGACCCCGGACGATCTCCGGGCGTATCTTTCCCCAGTTCTGGATTTCAATAAGCGGACTTTCCTGGACACCGGTATCGATTCCCTTCCTGAAGAGTTCAAGGAAGCCGTCCTGGCGAAGGAAGCGAAGATCGGTATGGACAAGTCGACGGTCCTGCTGGCGATGGGCCGGCCCGACCGCAGAATTCGGGAAACCGTCGACGGTCGCCCGCGCGAAGACTGGATCTACTTGGGGAGAGGTAATCGCGTCGACTTCATCACCTTCGAAGACGGCATCGTCATCGCCATCAAGAGATACTGATCTCCACACCCGGACAGTGATGAAGATTGCCGTGCTCGGCGCCGGCGCCGTCGGGAGCTACTACGGGGGGCGCCTGGCCGAGGCCGGGCATGACGTCACGCTCATCGGCCGTGCCGCGCACGTGGCGGCAATCCGCTCTCGCGGTCTGAAGATAGAATCCTCGGTTTTCCCGACCTCCACATCGCACCCCCACGCCGCCGAGAGTTTTCCGGCCGGTTCCGATGCGGACCTGGTCCTGTTGACCGTCAAGGCATTCGATTCCGCTCGGGCCGCGGCCGCGCTCAAGGGGCGAATCGGGCTCGGGACCAGGGTCCTGAGTCTCCAGAACGGTGTCGACAACCACCTGGCAGCCTCCGGCGGACTCGGAAACGTCGTGGTCCATCCGACTGTCGTCTACGTCGCTGTCAGCCTGGTGGAACCCGGCCTGATCCGTCATCTGGGCCGCGGTGAGATTGTCCTTCCTGCGGAGCTGTCCGACTTGGTTGCCGTTTTCGATGAAGCACGCATTTCGGCGAAGACCTCCGTCAACATCGAAGGCGTGCTCTGGAACAAGCTCCTGCTCAACGCGAGTCTGAACGCCCTGTCGATGATCACCGGGGCTTCGTTCGGCGAGCTGGCGGCGAATTCCGACGCCGAGAGTGTCGTTCGGGCAGCCGTCGCCGAAGTGTTGACCGTGGCCCGTTCTCGTAACGTGCGTATCGATGTGGACGAGCCCGCCCGGAGTGTTCTGGAAACAGCCAGAAGCCTCGGAGACGGAAAGTCTTCGATGTGGCAGGACTACCAGGCCGGCAAGAAGATCGAGATCGACGCACTGAACGGAGTCGTCGTTCGGCTCGGGAGCGAAGCAGGCATTGACACACCCGTGAACGAAACGCTGTTCGCAATGGCGCGACTGATGGATCAGCGGGCCAGAGGCAAGGGCTCGTGAGTTTCGGTATCTACATCCACGTTCCTTTCTGTGAACAGCACTGTCACTACTGTGCATTCCCGGTAGCTGTGCTCGGTACGAACGCGCACGCACCGTATGTCGATCGGCTTCTACGCGAGATCGACCTCGCGGAGCTGCCTGATGCAGTAAGCACCGTGTACCTGGGAGGCGGGACCCCTTCGTTGTTGAGTCCCAGCTTGCTCGATCGACTCTTCGAAGCTATTCCCGGGGGCGCCGGTGAAGTCTCGATCGAGGTGAATCCGGGCACGCTCGACGAGGAACGTATCGGGGCGTTCCTCGGGGCCGGTGTCAGCAGGGTCAGCCTGGGCGTGCAGTCTTTCGATCAGGGTGACCTGCGGAATGCCGGACGTCTGCACGAGCCGGAGGATTCAGCCGCCGACTACGAAACACTGCGTCGGCACGGGTTCGACAACATCAACATGGATTTGATCGCGGGTCTTCCCGGGCAGACTCACGAGAGCTGGGTGGGCAACCTGGACCGTGTGATCGAATTCGGCCCGGACCACCTTTCCATCTACCTGCTGGATGTCGAGGACAGCAGCCTGTGGGGAAGGCAGGCCACCGGCCCCCCGAACGATGACGATGCCGCCTGGTTCTACGTCGAAGCTGCCCAACGCCTCGACGGGGCCGGATACCGCCACTACGAAATTTCCAGTTGGGCACGGCCGGGGCGGGAGTGCCGGCACAACCTGGGCTACTGGAACGGCGTGCCGTACCGGGGTGTCGGTCTGGGTGCGCACTCCTTCATCGGTGGCCGCCGCTTCTGGAACACGCGTTCGCTGGACAAGTATGCACGCATGCTGGACGCTGGGACGCTGCCCATCGAGGAGATCGAGGAGAGAACACGAAAGATCAGACTCCAGGAAGCTTTCTTGTTGGGACTGCGCCAGATCGAAGGGTTCGACGTCGCTGTCGTCGCGAAAGATCTCGGAATCGACTATCCTCAGGACTGGTTCGACCGCCTCGAGAACCTCACGCGGGACGGGCTTGTCGCATTTGACGGACGAACGCTGAAGTTGACGCCCAGCGGTTGGCTGTTCGCTACTGGTATTACTGAGGAACTCCTATGCCCGACGCTGCTATTGACCTCCGAAGCGACACCGTAACGCAGCCCTCTGCCAAGATGCGTCAGGCGATGGCGGAAGCTGACGTCGGCGACGATGTGTTCATGGAAGACCCGTCGGTCAACCGGCTCCAGGATCGCGCCGCCGAACTGTTCGGCAAAGAGGCGGGTTTGTATGTTCCGTCCGGAACGATGGGCAATCTCTCGGGCATCCTTGCGCAGACCGAACGGGGCCAGGAAGTCATCTGCGAAGCGCAAGGCCATATCTACAACTACGAGATGGCGTCGATGTCCGCGATCGGCGGTGTTCTGCCTCGAGTGATCGAGACCGAAGACGGCATCATGAGTTGGGATCAGATTGAGCGCGCCATCCGGCCGAAAGTCTATTACCGTGCGCAGACCGCCATGGTGTCGCTCGAGAACACGCACAACATGGCCGGTGGGACGGTTTACCCTACCGATGTCGTGGATGAGATTTCGGAGCGCGCGCACGAGCGGGGTCTCGCGATGCACCTGGACGGCGCTCGCATCTTCAACGCCGCCACTGCCCTCGGTGAGGACGTAGCGCGCATCACCCGCGGTTTCGACTCGGTCCAGTTCTGCCTGAGCAAGGGGCTGGGAGCGCCTGTCGGGTCGCTCATCGTGGGCAGCCGCGTACTCATCGAACGCTGCCGAAGGATCCGCAAGATGCTGGGCGGCGGGATGCGCCAGGCCGGCGTGCTCGCGGCCGCGGGGTTGATAGCCCTCGAAGAAGGTCCGAAGCGCTTGAACGAAGACCACGTCAGGGCACAGCGGCTTGCCGAACGGTTGAGCCGTATTCCGGGCATCGGTATCGATCCGAAGAAGGTGAGGACGAACATCGTGATCTACGACGTTGCCGGGGCGGGCTTTGAGTCGTCCGATTTTCTCTCTGCGCTCGAGAGCCGGGGAGTCCTTGCCGTACCCGTCGACCGTGATCGCGTCCGCATGGTGGCGCACCTGGACGTCGGCGACGAGGAAGTGGACCGGGCGACCGACATCGTTCGGAAGCTCGTCGACGAAAGGAAGCGATGAAGTTGCGCGTCGGGGTCGTGTTCGGCGGACGATCGGGCGAGCATGAGATCTCTCTGCGCTCGGCCGAATCCATCCTCGGAGCGCTCGACCGGGATAAGTACGACGTCGTTCCGATCGGCATCACGACTGAAGGGAAGTGGTTGAGCGGTACCGGTGCAATCGCGCTCCTACCTCCTGAAGAGGAGATCGACGAGACGTTCAAGGCGGCCGTGCCGATGACGATGGCGGCCGAACCGACGGGCGCCTCGGGCCTGGACGTCGTGTTCCCCGTCCTCCACGGCCCGTTCGGAGAGGACGGAACTATCCAGGGTCTCTTCGAACTGGCCGACGTCGCATACGTGGGAGCCGGTGTCTTGGGGTCCGCCCTCAGCATGGACAAGGACGTGATGAAGCGTCTGCTGCGGGATGCCGGATTGCCAGTGGCCGATTACTGGCGTGTGCCCGACAACGGGATCGAAGCATTCGTCGGAAGCCGAGGGCCGAAGCTCCCCTATCCCGTGTTCGTCAAGCCAGCGAATCTCGGGTCGTCGGTGGGTATCACCAAGGTGGCGTCGCTCGATGGACTCCGGTCCGCCATCGTCGAGGCGTTAGGCTTCGACCGGAAGGTCATTGTCGAACGCGGCATCGATGCGCGCGAGATCGAGCTTGCGGTGCTCGGCAACGACGAACCTATTGTGTCCGTGCCCGGCGAAGTCCGTCCGTCGCGTGAGTTCTATGATTACCAGGCCAAGTACTTCGACGATGACTCCGAGATCATCATTCCGGCCGAACTCGGCGATGGCCAGGTAGCCGAAGCCAAGCGTCTGGCGATCGCGACTTTCAAAGTTCTGGAGGGGGCCGGATTGGGCCGCGTCGACCTGTTTCTCGAGAAAGCCAGCGGCAAGTTCTACGTGAACGAAATGAACACCCTTCCGGGCTTCACGTCGATCAGCCAGTATCCCAAACTGTGGGAGGCGTCGGGCATTAGCTATCCCGAACTGGTCGACCGGTTGATCCAACTGGCGCTCGAGCGCCACGTCCGGAAATCACGCCTGAAGACTTCCTACAAACCTGAAGACTTCCTACAAACACCTCCGTCGGGGTACCAGCAAATAAAAAGGGCTGCAACTAGTGCAGCCCTTTGTTCAATTCTCGGTCTTTTGCGCCTTATTTTGTTGTTTTGCAAGTCGGCCGTCTTACGCGACCTTTATTAACTGGAGCTTTCTAATCCTAGGTCTTTCTGATTATCCCTCCTTCAAGAAACATCAGAAGATTCAAGCCTGACTACTACCCATAGTGGTAGAGTCGAGCACACAGTGCATAGTATTGTGGTGAAATTTTTGCGTGTCAAGTGAAAAAACAGGTCCAGGGCACCGCATCGGTTCAGGATCAGGGAGCCTGGTAATAGCCCCGCTTGTGGACGATGTCGTAATTCCGGCCTTCGGGGCAGCGAACTTCGATGTTGCGGAACACGATCTTGTCGGGAGGCGCGAGATTGTTGGACACGTAAGCGAGGACGTACTGGTTGCGGGCCTGCTCGGTCACGTCGAAGAAGACGCTCGCGAGCGATGAGTTGCCGACGTCGCGGAAATCGCCGCCCGAATAGTTTGAGTAGTCGTCCAGGTCGGTCGGCCTCATTCGCTCGAAAACATCGGCGGCGAGCCGCAGGACGTACACCTCGACTTCGGAGTTGATCAGCCGCATCACGTTGTCCTGGAGACGGTGGATGCTGGCACGGTCGTTGCCGTCGGTGATCAGCAGGACGACCTTCCGCATGTTCTCTGGCTCGTCGCGCAGTTCGCCCATCGCCAGGTACATCGCATCGTGGAGCACACGGGCATCGCGCTGCCTCGAAGTTCCGGCTCGCGGTACGAGTTGGCGCCCGTTGACCGTCAGTCCGGGCGGGCCTGGAAATCCGCCCGCAGTCTGACTTGTCGGATTCAGGTCTCGTAGCAGGCTCAGGGCGGCATAGAGTTCGTCCGAGTCGTCGGTGAAGTCGAGCATCCGCGTCACCCGGTCGTCGTACCGGAATAGAGCCACCTTGTCGAACGCCCCGAATGCGGCTGCGAGGGAAGGAACCGCTTCCTGGACCGTTGCCAGAGACTTCGCCTCCATACCGGTATCGATCACGAGAGCTGCCGACAAGGGTACTGGATCGATGCTGAATTGATCGATCGTCTGCTCGCGGCCATCTTCGAGGACGACGAAGTCGTCTCTGTCCAGGCCGGTGATCAACTCACCGTCGGCGCCGCGAACCTGGAAGGGAACAACGACCAGATCGACGCGCGTACGGAGCTGAAACTCCTGAGCAGGGAGCGATCCTGCGAAGACCGACAAGGCCAGCAGGCTAATCGTTGTCTTCCAGCGGCGCATAGTAGCCTTTTCTGGCGCGGACCCTGAGGTCGCGGTTACGCGGCTTGATCTGGATCTCACGGTAGCCGCCGTCCTGCTTGGTGTTCGTGGACACGTAACCCAGGCTGTACTGGGTCCGGAGTTCCTGGGTAATCTGGTCGAAGATGTCCTGGAATCTCGAGTCGTTCTTGACTTCGAATACCGCGCCGCCTGTTTCTTCAGACAGGGTCCTCAGTGTGCGCATGTCTCCGCTCCCCCGCCTCCCACCGAAAACTCCTCTGCGAGGTTGCTGGTTATATATGGAGTAGATGACAGCGTCGGCCTGATGTGCGGCGATGAGCGCCTCGCTCCGGCGGATCTTGCTGGTCGTGTCTTCGCCGTCGCTGATCAGAATGATGGCCTTCCGGCCGGCTTCCTGCCGGAGTCGGTCTTCGCTCGCCAGGTACACGGCGTCATAAAGGGAAGTCCCGCTGCCGATACCCAGCGATCGAATCGCCTCACCCAGTGGGGTGGCGCTCTCGGTGAAGTCCTGCACCAGCGTGATATTGCGTTCGAATCCGATCACCAGCGCCAGATCCTGCCGCCGCATTATCGATTCGAAGAACGCTACCGCCGTCCTTTTTTCCTCGTCGAACACCTGTCGCACGCTGGGGCTCGTGTCGATCAGCATCGCGATCGTGAGCGGAAGCTCGTTTTCCCGCGCGAAGTGCTGGATCTCCTGTACCTTTCCGTCCTCTTCGATTATGAAGTCTTCGGGTCCGAGGTCGGAGATGAGCCGACCCCGGTCGTCAGTCACGCTGAAAAGGACGTTGACGAGGTCGACGCCGACTTTGATGGTGAACTGCCCCGCCGCCAGAGGCGGCAAGACCAGCAATGTCAGGACTATAACGGCGGTTAATCGAAGCATTGGGGCCATGTTAACATGCTCAATTCGGATCCTTCGAGTTTAGACGACCCGGAGCCGGATTCCGTTTGTTAAGAATGTATTACCAGTAGATTTCTGGCCGTACGCGACGACATGCTCAAGCTCACGAACACGCTATCAGGAGAATTGGAAGAATTTACGCCCGCCGACGGCAAGACCGTACGGATATACGTCTGCGGTCCGACCGTGTACGACTACGCTCACATCGGGAACTTTCGATACTTCGTGTTCTCGGACATCCTGCGACGGCATATCAAGAGCAAGGGTTGGGAGATCCTGGAGGTGATGAACATCACCGACGTCGACGACAAGATCATCGAGAAGGCCTTAGCCGAAGATGTCGACCTCCGGACCTACACGGACAAGTACACCGACGCGTTTTTTGAGGACAGCGAGTTGCTCGGCATCGAGCGGCCGGAGCAGATCGTTCGTGCGACCGACCACATCCCGGACATGGTCGCGCTTGTCCGGGACTTGTTGGAAAAAGACATCGCCTACGCCGAAGGCGGCTCGATCTATTTCCGAGTCTCCGCCTTTCCTTCCTACGGACGCCTGTCCCGGATCGATACCCGGGAACTGAAGGTCGGGGCACGAGTGGATGTCGATGAATACGACAAGGAATCGCCCCAGGACTTTGTGCTCTGGAAAGCTCCAAAGCTGGACAAAGAACCGCGTTGGGAGACTGATATCGGCACGGGACGTCCCGGTTGGCATCTGGAATGCTCGGCGATGTCCATGAAGTACCTGGGCGCGAGTTTCGACATGCACTGCGGTGGTGTCGACCTGATGTTTCCGCATCACGAGAATGAGATCGCGCAGAGCGAGGCCGCGACCGGCAAGCCTTTTGTCCGTTTTTGGGTGCACAGTGAACATCTGAAGGTCGAAGGCCAGAAGATGGCCAAGTCCGCGGGAACTTTTTACTTGCTGCGCGACCTTATCGACAAAGGGTTCGATCCGCTGGCCATCCGGTATCTCCTGGTCTCGGTACCGTACCGAAAGCAGCTGAACTTCACCTTCGACGGACTCCACCAGGCGGCCCAGTCCATCGACCGTATCAAGGAGTTCCTGTTCCGGCTGTCCTCGGCCCAGCTCGCTGCGGGTGAGGACGCTTCTACAGCCGGTGTGCTCGATGATGCGCGTTCCCGGTTCGACGCTGCGCTGGACGACGATCTCAACACCGCCGTCGCTTTGGCCGCCGTGTTCGACCTGATCCGCACCGTCAACACCGCACTCGAAGCCGGAACCGTGAGGGAACAGAATCGAGCCCGGATCGAGGCCTGGTTCGACGAGGTCGACCGGAGACTGGGGATCGTACGCCGTGCCTCGGCCCGAGGCGATAAAGATTCGCGCGTCGATGAACTGATCGCCCAGCGCAAAGAGGCTCGAGCCGCGCGCGACTTCGCGCTGGCCGATGAAATCCGCCAACAGTTGACCGACATGAACGTCGTCATCGAGGACACGAAGGACGGCACGCGATGGCGTTTTGAATGATGAGCGATAAGCTGCCCAAACTTGTCACAGACCTCCCGGGACCAAAGGCCCGCAAGATCATCGATGATGACAGCCGGTGGGTTTCCCCGTCCTACACGCGTTCCTATCCATTCGTCGCCGCCCGGGGGCGGGGGGCGCTCGTCGAAGACGTGGACCAGAACCGTTTCCTGGATTTCAACGCGGGGATCGCGGTCTGCTCGACGGGCCATTGCCACCCCGACGTCGTTCGCGCCGTTCAGGATCAGGCGGCTGAATTGATTCACATGTCGGGGACTGATTTCTACTACGGTCTCATGCCGGAGTTTGCGAAGGCTATCGGTAATCTGGTTCCTTACGGCAACGATTGGCGCTGTTACTTTGGGAATTCGGGGGCCGAGGCGGTCGAAGCGGCCATGAAGTTGGCGCGCTACCACACCGGACGGCAACACTACATCGCCTTCCATGGAGCGTTCCATGGCCGCACGTTCGGCTCGCTTTCGTTGACGAATTCCAAGCCCGTCCAGAGGAAAGGGTTCAGCCCGCTCGTTCCCGGAGTGACTCACGTGCCGTTTCCGAACCCATACAGGGACGGTGGGGGGTGTGGAGAGCGAGCCATAGCTTATATCCGGGACGTCGTGTTCAAGACCACCCTGGATCCGGCCGAAGTGGCCGCGTTCGTCGTCGAGACGGTCCAGGGAGAAGGTGGTTACATCGTGCCGCCCGACGACTTCCTGCCGAGGTTGCAGGCGCTCGCGCGTGAACACGGGATCCTGATGGTGGCCGACGAGGTCCAGTCGGGTTCGGGCAGGACCGGCCGCCTGTTCGCGTTTGAACACTTCGACTACCAGCCCGACATCATCACACTGGCGAAGGGCGTCGCGTCGGGAATGCCGCTCGGCGTGATGATGGCCCAGGCCGGGATCATGGAATGGGAGCCGGGCGCGCATGCGTCGACGTTTGGAGGCAATCCTGTTTGCCTGGCCGCCGCGACGGCTACGCTGAACCTGCTACAGTCTGGCTACCTGGAGAACTGCCGACAGATGGGTGAACTGCTCCGGACCGGCGCCCTCGAGTTGATGGAGCGTCATCCGGTCATCGGTGATGTTCGGGGCCTGGGACTGATGATCGGCGTCGAGTTCGTCCGGGACCGGACGACGAAAGAGACCGCCGCCGATTTGCGCGATGCCGTCGTCGACGAGTGCTTCAAGCGAGGCCTGCTTGTCCTGGGTGCGGGACCCTCGACCATCCGACTGTCCCCGCCTTTGCTCGTTGACCAAGAGCAATGCCGTTTTGCCCTCCAGACGATCGATGAGGCTGTGGCCGCGGCCTCCGCATAGGAGTTCATGCCTTTTCCCCTGTTCTGGGGCTGGGACGTTCGTTTCGGACGGCGGGCCGAGATCGAGGGCGCCCGATACCTGCGCTCCCTCGGTTATCGAATCCTGGCCTCCCCGTTTCGCGTGCGCGGTGGGGAAATCGATATCGTCGCCGATGATGACGGCTGTCTGGTGTTTGTCGAGGTGAAAGCTCGCCGTGGAGATCCGCATCCCGAGGATGCCGTCGGTGGCCGGAAGAAGCGCCGCATCATCGCAGCAGCACGGGCGTACCGTTCCCGCTATCGGGACAACTCTCGCCCGTATCGGTTCGATATTCTGGCCGTGCGTCGGCCTGAGGGAGAGGAGCCGATCTATCGGCTCATCCGGGACGCATTCCGGGAGCACTTGAACCGGCGCTTCTGAAGAAACTATAATCTCAATTCGAGGCGGGAATAACTCAGTGGTAGAGTGCGACCTTGCCAAGGTCGAAGTCGCGGGTTCGAATCCCGTTTCCCGCTCTTCTGTAGCCTTCCGGTACCTGCTCCCAGTAGTTGCAACTCCCCCTAAGAAGTGTTTCAATCGTGCTTCACGATCAGCCCGGCTTCTGGGAATGTCTCCCCGCCGGGCGCGTTGAAGGGGAACCGTTCCAATGACTGTGAAGCTGGCGACGCGTGAAGTGAGTGATGTGATCGTGCTGGACGTTTCCGGCCGGATCACGGCTGGGGAGGGCTCGAACATCTTCCGGCAGGCGATCCGGGACCAGGTGGCTCAAGGCAACAAGGACATCCTTCTGAACCTGGAAGAAGTCTCATACATCGACAGCAGTGGGCTGGGCGAACTCGTTCTCGGCCACGGGACCGTCACGCAGAACATCTGCGATTCCTGCGGCACGTCGGTGTTCCAGAACGATCAGGGCGAATGGGATGCATGCTCCCAGTGTGGCAGCACCGGGAGGGCGACGTGGGGACGTCTCAAGCTCACCAACCTGAACAGCCAGGTGCGGGAGCTTCTCGAGTTTTCCCGGCTCAATACCGTTTTCGACATCCACGAGTCCGAAGAAGCCGCGATCGTAAGCTTCGGCCTCTAAGGCCGAACCGCATGAGACCCACCGCCGGCTCCGCTCCCACGATTTCGGGCGAGTTCATCGATTCGTCCCGAACACTGCTTTCAGAGGACTACATGCCAAAGGTCCGCCGGTTCCTCGAAGTCCTCTCCGAAGACGACATCTGGTGGCGCCCCAACGAGGCCAGCAACAGCGTTGGGAACCTCATGCTGCACATGTCGGGCAACCTTCGCCAGTGGATTGTCTGTGGGGCTGGTGGAGCGTTGGACGCGAGGGACCGCCCCGCCGAATTCACAGCTAGAGGACCCATGGGCAAAGCCGAGCTTGCGGCGCGCGTGGAAGAAACGGCCGGTGAAGTCGATAGGGTGCTGGCGGATCTTCGCGAGGATTCGCTGCTCGATCGGATCCCGGTCCAGAGCTTCGAGGTCAGCCGACTCCACGCCGTCTACCACGCTATCGAGCATTTCGGCTATCACCTCGGGCAGATCGCATACGTTGCGAAACTCCGCCATGGCAAGGACCTCAGCATCTGGCCATGAATTAGCGACTGATCCCCACCGTTCCCGTCTCGATTTCCAATCTCGAATTTCCAATGACCGCTGTCCAATGCGGAGTTTCCAAATAGAAAATCTGCAATTCGGTACTGGCTTGGAGCATTGCAGAGTGACTATCGAAGAGTCCGCATTGGAGATTCGAGCCTGGAGATTCGAAATTCGAGATTCATCGGGCCGCTACAGTCGCGGCGTGCTTTTGCCGGAAGGATTTGCCCCGGGTATAATGATGGACTCATTGTCGGGCGCCGTACCCAAGTGGTAAGGGAGAGGTCTGCAAAACCTTTATGCATCGGTTCGAATCCGATCGGCGCCTCTCTTGGATTTGATCGGTTTCAGGCTCGGCCTCTCGCTGGGCCTTTTTTGCTGTGGTTGTAGCTGTAGGACTACTTCTGGTTCTTGAGTAGGAGGAGTTCTTGACACGAAAACGGGCGGCGATGGCTTAAACTCAATCGGGCTAGTACCTGGCGCAGTTTCGGGAAGCATCGTCAGCGAAAGGGGATTCGTGGTGGGACTCAAGGAACAGCTCGACAAGATTCGTGACGGTGCCAAGACCCGCATTCCACCGGACAAACGAGCAATCATGCACCGTGCCACCGAGGACCTGCGGGCGTCGGGCATCATGGACGGCGTTGTCCGGGTCGGCGATGCGGTTCCGCGCTTTGCCCTTCGCAACACTCGGGCGGACCTGGTCGAATCGGAACGCCTGCTGGCGAATGGCCCCCTGGTCCTGAGTTTTTTCCGGGGCAAGTGGTGACCGTACTGCAACGCGGAGCTGTACGCTCTCGAGGGGATCGTCGCGAGCCTGAAGAATCTGGGCGTAACCCTGGTCGTCATTTCGCCACAGTTGGCCGAACATAGTGGAGAGATGATCGAGCGGCACAAGCTGACCTTCGACATTTTGTCGGATCCCGGCAACGAGGTGGCGGCACGCTTCGGGATCCGGTTTCGGCTGCCCGACGATCTGCAGGAAGTCTACCGCGGATTCAGCATCGACCTGGCCGCCAACAACGGCGAGGACAGCCAGACCCTGCCGATGCCGGCACGGTTCGTCATCGATTCGGGCGGCACCATTCGCGACGTTGAAGTGAACCCGGATTACACGTTTCGCCCCGAACCCCAGACCGCTGTGGACATCGTCGCATCGCTTTGAGCACTATCGGGGACGCCTCGTCTGACGCGTTTGTACTAATGAATCAGTCTCGACCTGTGCAGGCTTTTGCGAGAGTCCCCAAACCTGGGCAGTGCTCCACACCGTGAAACGTAGGTCTTCCATCTTTCTCCTCCTGTTCTTCGTGTCAGGTGGCTGCGGCCTGATCTATCAGATCGTCTGGGTTCGCCTTTTCACGCCCGTCATCGGCAACACGGTGTTCTCCGTCAGCATCGTGCTCGCCGTTTTCATGGCGGGACTCGCGCTTGGCAGCCGGGTGTTCGGCCGACTGATCGACCGCCGACGGATGCCTCTCGTGCGAACCTACGCCGTGCTGGAAGCCGGCCTGGGCGTCTATAACCTCCTGCTGCCAGCGATGCTCGGCCTTGCGGATCCGGTGTTCGGGGCTCTCTACGCTTCTTCCTACGATTCGTTCGCCCTGCTCAGCCTCGGCCGGTTGCTGGTTTCATTCAGTCTCCTGATCGTTCCTGCGACCCTGATGGGGGGGACCCTGCCCATCCTGATCCGTTACTACACCGAGAATATCCAGACGATCGGACTGCACGCCGGCAGGGTCTACACTGCGAACACCTGGGGAGCGGCGGTGGGCACCGTAGCCGCAGGTTTCCTTCTCATCCCGACCTTCGGTGTGTGGGCGGCCCTGGCGTTTGCGGCGACGCTCAACCTGCTGATTGCTGGAGCGTCGTGGCTTCTCGCCCGGTCCGCCGACGCGTCGTCCATGGATCGGTCGTCCACGGCGGGAAAACCCGCTACGGCGGCTACCGGACCGAGGATCGTCCTGTTTGCGATGTTTCTGTCCGGCGTTGCCGCGCTTGCCAACGAGGTGGCTTGGACTCGCGTTCTCAGCCTCATCGTCGGGCCGACTACTTATGCGTTCACGCTGATGCTGGCTGCCATGATCGCCGGCCTGGGCCTGGGCGCCTGGCTCGGTTCCAAGTTGGCCGCCCGCGAGGGGATCACTCTCGCTGGATTCGGCTGGATCGAAATCGGAGTCGGCTTCTCCTCTCTCGCCCTGGTGCCCCTGTTCGGCGAGCTACCTGTCTGGGTGGGCGGGCTCGTGACGCGCTACGTAGAGTCTTTCGGAGCAATCCAGGCCATCGAGTTTCTGCTGTTCTTTGCGATCATGCTGGTCCCGACGACGTTGCTCGGCATGACGTTTCCCATCGCATCGAAGCTGTATGCCCGGTCGGACGCCCTGCTGGGGACCGAAGTCAGCGCCGTCTACGCGTTCAACACGGCCGGCGGCATTCTGGGTTCCCTCGCTGCCGGCTTCCTGCTCGTGCCCATGATCGGAACCGAGTCCACGCTGGTCGTTGCGGCCGTGTTGAGCGTGCTTGTCGGTGTCGCTCTGACGCTGTCGTCCCGAAAGCCGTTGACTCTCACCCGGGTCAATCTGGCGAGCGTCGCCGCGGTCCTGGCCCTGGTTCCGGCGATTCTGCTGATGCCGCGCTGGGATCCCGAGTTGATGGCGTCCGGCGCCTACAAGTACGCGCCGTACTATGCTTCGAACCTGGATCTGGAATCGGTCCTCAAGAGCGGCGAACTTCTGTACTTCCGGGAAGGCACGACGACGACCGTGTCGGTCAAGCGGAATGGGGAAAGCACAATGCTTGCCGTGGACGGAAAGGTCGATGCGACCGATTCGGGAGACATGCTGACCCAGAAGATGCTGGGTCACCTGCCGTTGCTGCTCAGCGACGGCGCCCGGAACGTTGCCAACATCGGGTTTGGCAGCGGAGTCACCGCCGGGGCGGCGTTGCTTTATCCGATCGAAAAGCTGGATGTCATCGAAATTTCGCCTGAGGTCGTGGAGGCGTCGCGGTTTTTTGAACACGTCAATCACCGCGCCCTGGATGATCCCCGGGTCGAGTTGATCATCGGGGACGGACGGAACCATCTTCGCTACACGACGACGAAGTACGACGTCACTATCTCGGAGCCGTCCAACCCGTGGATGTCGGGTATGGCGTCGTTGTTTACTCGCGAGTTTTTCGAAGAGGTCCGTGCTCGTCTGTCGGATCGAGGGATCCACTGCCAGTGGGTCCACAGCTACAACATGTCCACCGAGGATCTGCGAACCATCGTCCGCTCTTTCCGGTCGGCCTTTCCCCACGCGGCGCTGTGGGCGCTTAACGACAGCGACTTCCTGCTGCTCGGCTCCCCGTCTCCCATCGAAGTCCGAGAGAGTGTCGTCCGGGCCAATTTCGACCGGGTCCGCTCGGACCTGGAGCGCGTCCAGGTCCACGACCTGTACAGCATCCTCTCGATGTTCATGATCGCCGATGAGGATCTCGACCGGTTCGCGGGAGACGCAGCGGTCAACACCGACGATTTTCCCGTTCTGGAGTTTCGGTCACCGCAGTTCATATATGCGAACACGACGGATGAAAATTTGCAGGCGGTCCTAGCCGTGGCGAGCGAGGTCCCCCCCCCGCCCTTCGTCGAACGCCTGACGGCGATGCCGACCGCCGACAACTACAGGCACAAGGGGGAGATGCTGCTCTTCTCAGGCAGCTATGAACTGGCCGCCGCCCAGTTCGAGCTCGCGCTGGAACTGGACCGAACCGATGAGAAGACGTGGGCTGGCTACGTCCGGACCGGTCGTGATCGTACGCGCCAGCGCGTGACGGACTTCATCGATGACATGGTTGAGCAATACCCGGAAGAACAAGTCCTGATTGCTGCGGCTGAACATTACATGTTGCGGTCCGAATATCGACGGTCTGTGGAATTGCTGGAGAGAGTCCTCGAGACGGACCCGGAAAACGTTGAGGTGCTGGTCCAGCTCTCGGATGTTCTTAAAGAGGAGGGTAGTCTGGAGCTCGCCGGAGCCGTCGACCGGCTCCTGGCCCTCGACCCCGACAATGCTCGAGCACTGTACCACTTGGCGTGGATGCGGTATCAGCAGGGCCTCTATGACGAGGCGATCGGCATTGTCGGCCGGTCCATCGAAATCGATCCGGGGAACATGCGTGCGCGTGACCTCCTGGCCATTCTCTATAGCATGACGCTCCAGCACGACCGTGCCGCAGCGGAGTTCCTCGATGTCTTGGCGGCAAATTCCGCCGACGCAGTCTCCCACAACAACTACGGAACGTTCCTGCTCGAACGCGGCAGCTACGACCAAGCATTGGATCAGTTCGAGCGCGCCATCGATCTGGATCCCGAAAACGTCCAGAGCTTCCTCGGGGTTGCAGAGACGCTACGGCAGTCCGGTAGCCCAGGCCTGGCCGAAGAGTGGTACAGGATGGTTCTCAAGCTTTCACCGGGCCATCCTTTGGCCAGCTTGTACGCACAGTAGCCGATTCCTGCGGATACCTTTATTTGGTTGACTGAATAGCGGAATCGGCCTATCTAGGTAAGAGATGCTTCATTTGCTCCTTGCTGCCTTTTTGTTTCAGACGCTTCCGACAATCCTTCCGAGTTCCAATGTCCGGGAGAGCATCAAGGACGGTTTTCCGTTGGTCGGACAGCTGTATTTCGAGGAAGGAGCCTCGCCCCACATCGTGACTGTGGAGCTTCGGGACGGCGTGGCCCGGAATATCATCGATGAAACGACGACGGCCCCGAACGGACAGTTCCGGTTCGATGGCGTCATAATGGGCCGCTATACCATCGTCATCGACAGCGAACGCTATAAGTATGTCCAGCAGTTGCTCGTCGTGGATATGCAGGTATTCGCGATGATCACGCTGGACATCCCGATGTACCCGCGCAGGGTACCGGCGGGCGGCAATCCCCTGGTCAGCGTGGAGGAACTGCGTCGAGATGTGCCGCGTGATGCCGTCGAGGAGTACGAACGGGCTGTCGAAGAACTTCAGAAGGAGAACTCCGATCGCGCGATTGATCACCTGGGCCGCGCACTGGAGATTGCGCCGGATTTCTACGATGCACACCTTCAGCTCGGGTTTACCCACCAACGAGCGGAACGACCGAACGAAGCTATTGCCTCGCTCGAGCGCGCCGTCGAGTTGAACGACGTTTCTCGGGAGGGCAGATCCTGGCTCGGGAGGTTGTATTTCGAGACGGACCAGTTCGCTAGGGCCGCCGACCAGCTTTCCGCACGGATCGAACTCGGGGCACCGAGCGCCGACGACCACTTCTTCCTCGGATCGTCCTACTATCGGTTGGGCGCGATCGCCGAATCGGAACAGCACTTACTCCGCGCCGCGGAGTTGGAGCCGGAGACGTCGGGGCCGGCCCGCCTCCAGCTCTTCAATGTCTACATCCGAAGCGGGCAGACATTCCAGGCGCTGAAACAGCTGGACGCCTATCTCGAGGCGTTTCCCGACGCACCAAACCGCGACGCGATCAGGGAACGAGCGGATCAGATTCGCAGGGATCTGGGCGGATAGACCTCGGCGTCTCACCACCCTTCTGCTACGAATTCCAATCTCGAACTTCGAATGAACGATGTCGAATGCGGAGTCTCAAATGAGAAATCTGCAATGATTACACTGCAGAGTGTCTATTGAAGAATCCACATTGGAGAGTCGAGCGTGGAGATTCGAAATTCGACAGCGACGGGTCCCCACGCCCGTCAGAAATCAGCTACCGCTCCCGGTTCTGTTCGAGCCACACGCACGCTTCATCCATGCCGAGCCCGCACGCCTGATCCATGAGTTCCCCCGCCCGCACAAGATCCATTTCCACGCCATCGCCTCGCTCGTACAGCAGACCGAGATCGGTGCAGCTGGTCGGATCCCCCATCGCGCACGCCTCTTCGAACCCCTCGGCGGCCAGCCGGTAGTCCACCTTCACCCCGGTTCCGGTCAGGTAGAGGCGGGCTTTTTCCCCGCAGCCGACGACCCAACCTTTGTCGCAGGCCAGCGTGAATAGTTCCAATGCCCCCATGTTGGGGAGAGGGCCCCGCTCGGGCAACATGAGCAGGTAGTCGGAAAGCTTCGGGCTGCTCTGGAGCGCGCTTTCCTCACCTGCCTCGAGTGCTGCGAAGTTCTCGCACCCTGGAGCGAAGTTGAACGCACAGGACCGCGCAAAGCTCTCGAGCGCACCTTCCGGACTGTAGCCGACCTTGCCACCCAGCTGCAGAACGCCAAGCTCGTTGCACGCCCAGCCCGATTGGGCGTCGCAGTATCCCGATTCGATCACCGCCAACACCTGACATCCGTTCCTCAAGTCCTCGTCGCAGGCATTTTTCCAGAACGGCAGGTTGTGGCCTTCGTGGGTGTCACCGAAGGCTCCGGTCAGGGACAGGCCCACAAAGAACAGAATCCATAGACTCATGTGGGCCAGATTGAGCCGTCGGGGGATGACCCGCAGGCCGTCTGCCTCCAGGGTGAGGCTGTCGAGAAACCGGGCAGCGAATCGGTCGATGAAACGGACGCTGAGGTTCAGCAGAGGCACCGCGAGGAGTTTGTCGTAGAAGGTCGGCACACCCCACGCTCCGAGAAGCAGGTACAAGCCTACGACGCTAAGGCCGTAAAAACCGCCGAACATTACCTTGCCGAACGCGGTCTTCGGAGATGTGGAAGGGTCCGTTACGAGCAAGTGCAGACCCAGAAAGACCGCGATCGGGATCTCGGAGTCGATGAAGAAGTAGACGCCGGTCATGGCCTGGTACAGGACGCCGGCGCCGACAAGCGTGACCGCCGCGGTCGCCGTGACCAGGGTGATCGTGAAGAAATACATCACGATCAGGCCGAGCAGAAACAGGAAAGGGTAAATGTTCGGCGGATAGTAGAGCGTCGTCGAGATCTCGATGCCCCAGGTCATGCCGGTGGTTCCGGTCAGGATCAGCACGGTTGAAAACAGGCCAAGCGAGAATGCCGACGGGTTGAAGATATGAGCGCTGCGACCGTCCCTGTTCCAGCGCACAAACTCCTTCCCCAGGAAACCGACCGCGATCATCAGGAACTGCAGGTAGAACCACTCGTCGCGGAACCATATGAACAGGTTTGCGCTCAAGATGATCGGAAACGGTCCGAAACCCAGGATCCACTTGTTCCGGCGGCTCCAGCAGAGCAGGGAGTCGAACGCGTATGCGAACACGATCTGAGCGACGATCAGGCCGGCTTCGTCGTAGACTTCGCGCCAGTACCATCCCCAGTAGGCGTAGATGGCGAGATGGACGGACGCCTGGATGTAGTGGTGCTGCCTGGGAACGAAGTCGTATTCGAGCCGCCGTCCATTCCGGGTGGAGGTGCGAGACAGCCAGAACACCCAAGCGATCAGCGCGGCTCCAAAGCCCCAGAACGAAAAGCGGAGTGCGGGCACGTCCTGGAGATAGAGCGCCGAGAACGCGAGAAACAGGATGCTTGCTACGAGAGGTATCCGGAGGGCCGGCTGTGATTTCAACATGAGAAAGTCACTCGCTAGGGCGGAGAATCACCTGTGCCGATCTCGTTGTCGCGACTTTTCTCTTCGAGCCACGCGCAAGCTTCACCCATCCCGAGATCGCACGCCTCCCTCATCAGTTCCGAGGCTCTCCCGAGATCCGCCTCGACTCCGTCACCGCGCTCATACATCAAACCCAGGTCCGTACAGCTGGTCGGATCGCCCATCCCGCACGCAACCTCGAACCCCTCGGCCGCCACCCGGTAGTCCACCGGCACGCCGGTCCCTGTCAAGTGCACGCGGGCTTTCTCGCCACAGCCGACCACCCACCCCTGATCACAGGCCAGTGTAAACAGCTGGTAAGCGCTCATGTTGGGCAGCGGCCCGTGCCCATCCTGCAGCAGAAGCAGGTAGTCGGAAATCCTCGGATTGCTCTGGAGTTTCCTTTCGACTCCCGACCTCAATGCCGCCCAGTTTTCACACCCAGTCTCGTAGTTTAGGACGCAGGAACGCGCAAAGCTTTGAAGCGCCCCGCCGCGGTCGACACCGAGGGCGCCGCCGAGGCGCAGGATCCCGAGCTCATTGCACGCCCATCCGGAGCCGCCGGTGCACACTGTGTTCTCGATTCCGGCCAGCGTGCGGCAGCCATTCCGCAGATCCTGGTCACAGGCATCCTGCCAGAACGGGACGTAGTGACCCTCATGCGTGGTACCCAGCACACCCATCGAGAATATTCCGATGAAAAAGGCAATCCAAATGCTCATGTAGACGAGATTCAGCCGGTCCGGATTCAGCCGGGCACCGATGTTTCCCAGGCTTCGACCATCCATCGTCGCGGACGCGAGCCGGTCTATCAGGCGGACACTCAGATTCAGCACGGGGACGATCAACAGTTTGTCGTAGAACGTCGGAACGCCCACCCATCCGAGAAGCGAGTACAAGCCAACGACTCCAAGCCCGTATGCCGTACCGAAAACAGCCTTGCCGAACTTGCTTCCAGGCGATGTGGAAGGGTCTGTGACCAGCAAGTGCAATCCGAGGAAGACCGCCGCCGGGATGTCGGAATCGGTGAAGTAATAGACGCCGGTATAAACCTTATAGAGCGCGCCGATCCCCAGCAGGGTCATCGCGGCCGTCGACGCCACGAGGGTGATCGAGAAGAAATACATCACGACCAGGCCCACGCCGAACAGGAAGGGGTAAATGTGGGGCCCGTTATGGAGCGTCAGGGAGATCTCCACACCCCAGGTCATGTCGGTCGTTCCGGTCAGGATGAGAACGGCGGAGAACAGGCCCAGCGAGAACGCCGAAGGGTTGAAGATGTGTGTGCTGCGACCGTCCCTGGTCCAGCGTACGAACTCCTTCCCCAGAAAGCCGACCGCGATCATCGCGAACTGCAGGTAGAACCACTCGTCACGGAACCAGATGAAAAGGTTGGTGCTCAGGATGATCGGAAACGGCCCGAAACCCAGGACCCACTTCTTCCTGCGGCTCCAGCAGAGCAGGGAGTCGAACGCGTATGCAAAAACGATCTGTGCGAGGATCAGGCCGGCTTCGTCGTAAACGTCGCGCCAGTACCATCCCCAGTACGCGTAGACTGCGAGTTGAATGGACGCCTGGATGTAGTGATGCTTGCGGGGAACGAACTCGAACTCCAGGCGTCGTCCCTGACGAACGGACGAACCGTAGAGGCTGTATAGCCAGACGAGCAGCGCGGCTCCGAAACCCCAGAACGAGAAGCGGAGGGCAGAGACACCCTGAAGATAGAGGCCTGAGAATGCGAGGAACAGGATGCTTGCGACGAACGGAATCCGAAGCGCCGGCTGACGGCTCAGCATTGAGAAGCCCATGGAAAAGGAGCCATACCTTGAAGAGACAAGACGCGCAACGCCCGTATAATATCAGCTTGAGCCTGCAGCGGATATAATGAGTCAGCGAGCTGGATCAATACTGTGACCTCGCCAGGAACAACCCGTTCCCACAACGCCTTTGGCCTTGTACTGTTTCTCGCCATGCTCGCCGCTCTTCCCATGATGGGGGCCATCCTGGGCCAGCAGGAGGCGGCGGACCAGCAACCTGTCCTTGCCGGTTCCGAGACGTGCGAAACCTGCCACTCAGGCATATACGAAGATTGGTCCGACACCATCCATGGCAAGATGATCCAGCCGGCAACGCTGGAAACGGTCCAGGGTGAAACGGGTAGTTTCGTCAACCGCACGGGTCGGAAATACTGGCGGGCCGGACGCTTCTACATCGAGGAGGACGGCGTCGAGTACCCCGTCGATTACACCCTGGGTAACCGGCGGGTCCAGCTCTACCTGTCCAAGGCTCCGAGCGGGCAGATCAACGTGCTTCACAGCACCTGGGATATTCGGCGACAGGAATGGTTTCACTCCTCCGAGTTCGTGCTGCGCGCTCCGGAAAACTATAGACAAGTGTGGAACAGCACCTGCATGTACTGCCATGTGACGCAGCACCGACAGGACGTCAAGGGCTTCGATTCCGAGACGATGACCTTCTCCACGGAGTGGGTCGAATCCAGTGCCGGCTGTGAACGCTGCCACGGCCCGATGCTCGAACACACGCCGACCAGCGAGACCGACCCCATCGCCCTGGACGGATCTTTCGAGCAATTGATGGTATGCGGTCAGTGTCATTGGCCCAAGACAGTAATCGCGACCGGCTTTGACGCGCGAAAGCCGTATCTCGATTACTACATGCCGATGGTGGCAAGTTGGGATGTCGATACGACGGTCGATCCGGACTGGTGGGCGGACGGACGGCCCCGGCACTTCAGCATGGAAGCGCCGGCATTTTTCCTGAGCGGTTGCTTTCAATCGGGCGAAGCGACCTGCATGAGCTGCCACGATCCCCACTGGAACCGGACGGACCCGAACGAGCAACTTATGGAGCGCGCCGACGAATTCTGTGTCGGTTGCCACACCACCGACTACGGCGTCGAGCACACCAACCACGAAGAAGGCTCGACGGGATCGAGTTGTGTGAACTGCCACATGCCGTACAGCATCTCCGCGGTGAGGTACGAGATGAGGGAACACTCGATGCTTGGGCCCGAACCGGTCAACACGGCTCGCTACGATATTCCGAACGCGTGCAACGATTGCCACGCCGACCGCGATGCGGCGTGGGCGGTTCGGTACGTCGAAGATTGGTATCCGTTGAGGGATCGAAAACTGCAGCGGAGGGCGACGGCGTTTACGCTCGCCCGGTCCGGGCATCCGGATGCATCAAAAGCGCTGCTCGCCCTGGCTTCAGACACTCGAGAGAACCCATTGATCCGGGCCGGAGCGATCGGATACCTCGGTGTAATTCCGGGTGATGTGCCTGTGGACGTGGTTTCGGCGTTTGCGACGGATCCGGATCCGATGATCCGTATCGAAGCTGCGAGGGCCCTTTTCGGATTGGCGTCCAAAAGAGATGTAGAGATTCCGGCTTCGCTCCTGACCGATCCCTATCGCGCCGTCCGTGTGCAAGGGGCCGTGGCGATGCTCGGCCTGGCCTTTTCCGATCGGCCCCTGCCGGTTGCCGAGACCGATCCCTCTTTCCTCGCCGCGCTGGAAGAGTATCGAGATTCGCTCGAACTCGAGGACGATCGCGTCGGCATGCAGGTGAGGTTGGGGAATCTGGATCTTTTCCTTGGAAACCTGGATGCGGCCGCAAAGGCCTACGCGACTGCTTCCCGCATGGACCCCGGCCATCTCGACGCGCTGGTCGGCTCCGCGATGGTGGGGTTGGGCCGCGGCAACCGAGCATCGGCAGTTGGGTATCTACGGCGAGCGGTCGCCGCTTCGGGAGGCGCCGCCGAGTACCGCAACCTCCTGAGACTGGTGGCTCCCCCGCCTCTCCAGTAGTCTCCGGCTCCCCACCTACCGTCTCGAATTTCCAATGAACGATGTCCAATGGGGATTCTCCACTAGCGCGAGTTTACTGAATCAGACGGCCAACTTCCGGCGCAAGTTGCTTGAATCCAGCTTGTGAAGGGGGATTGAGGCGGTTCCTGCGCCGCTCGCTTATGTATACACAAAACATGAAAGCCGTTCCGATCATTGGATCCACACGATAATCCTATATTATGGGGTCATAATCCACTTGACTACGATATGTAGAGATGTGTATACATAAAACATGGCCAGCCTGCAACGGGTCCAAGTCGCTGGACACTCCTACTGGCGGATCGTGGAGTCCCGGCGCATCAACGGGAAGCCGCGGCCCGTTCCCATCCTTTACCTAGGCACGGCCGACGCCCTGCTGGATCGGCTGCTGCAGGCACCAGAGGGGCAACTGAGAATCCGGTCCTACCAGCACGGCGACGCGGCCGCCCTGAAGGCCGTGGCCGATCGGCTCGGCGTGGTGGACCTCATCGACCGAGAAGTGGGCCGGAGCCGGTCCCGCAAAGCGTCGGTGGGCACCACTCTGCTGCTGGGCGCGCTCAACCGAGCCATCCGGCCCCAGTCCAAACGGGGGTGGGCCGACTGGGCCGCCGGCACGTCCCTGCACCGCCTCTTTCCAGGCCTGAAAACGGAGACGGTCACCTCGCAGTTTTTCTGGGACCAGATGAACCGCGTATCCCTGGATGCGCTGCGGCGAATCGAAGAGGAACTCACCCAGCGCATCGTGACCCAACTGGACCTGAAACTGGACACCCTCTTCTACGACACGACGAACTTCTTCACTTACATCGCCACCACGAATCGCAAGCCCAAGCTCCCCCAACGGGGCCGGTCCAAACAGAAGCGGTTCGACCTCCGCCTGTTCAGCCTCGCGCTTCTGGTTGCCCGAGACGGGCAGATTCCCCTCTATGCTCACGTCTACGCAGGCAATGAGGTGGATTCGAAGCGCTTTCCCGAGTCTCTGACTGACATTCGGGAACGGTTGGCCAAGCTCTCCATCGAGCTGGAAGACGTCACGCTGGTCTACGACAAGGGCAACAAAGGGGAAGCCAACCAGGCCCGGGTCGATGCCAGCCAGATCGGCTATGTCGCTTCACTGGTTCCGACCCAACATGCAGATCTTCTGGGGATTCCGGTGGCGGAGTACCGCCCGGTGGATTCGGGCCGCCTACAGGGCGTGCCGGTCCTGCGTCTCCAGAAGGATATTTGGGGGGAGCGGCGAACGGTGGTTCTGTTCATCAGTGAGCAGCTCAAGGCCGGTCAGATCCGCGGGCTGGAGCAGCATCTTGCGAGGCGTCTTCGTGAATTGGCCGAGTGGAAGTCGCAACTGAGCAAGCCCCGGTCCGGGCCTCGGAGCCAGAAGGCGGCCGAGAAGAAGATCGACTCGCTGCTCTCGGGTCAGTACCTGAGCCGGGTCCTCCGTATCACCTATGACGACACGCGATCGGGCAGCGATCGTCTTCAGTTCGGGATCGATGAGCAAGCACGGTCTTACCTGGAACAGGAAGTCTTCGGCAAACGGATACTGATCACCAATCGAGCGGAATGGTCCGATGAGGAGATCATGCTTGCTTACCGAGGCCAGAGCGAGGTGGAGGAGGTGTTCCGCCAAACCAAGGATGACGAGCATCTGGCGGTCCGGCCGCAATATCACTGGACCGATCAGAAGATCCACGTCCACACGTTCATCTGTCTGCTGGGCTTGCTCCTTGCCCGCATCGTGGAGTGGGAGTCCAGGAAGCTGGGGCGCACCGAGTGTCTGTCCGGGCTCCTGGACCTGCTTGGTTCCGTGCGTCTGGCCATGATCCTCCGCCCATCCGGAAAGAAAGGAGGGCGGCCCCGGTGTCAGTGGCAGTTGGAGGAAGCTGAGCCTGGAATCCTCGACTATTTCCTCAAGCTCGTGCCCGCCGAGCCTCCGTTTGTGTATACGCCCCCGTCATCGTAAATCCCTCTGGCACCGAGGTTTCAGCAGAACGGCGCTCCCGCCCCCAGTAAACTCGCGCTAGAAAATCTGCAATTCGGTAGGGTCGGAGGCATCGCAGAGTGACTATCGAAGAGTCACATTGGAGGATCGAGATTCGAAATCGTATATCTCAGAAGAAACAACCCGATCGCTACCGCTCGCGGTTCTGTTCCTTGAGCCCCCTCTTCCAATAGAAAAGGGCGACCCCGAAGGGCCGCCCTTTGTCTCGAGCAATCGACGATCAAGAAGACCGCCGCTAAACGATTAGAACTTCCACCGTACTCCCAGGCGGATGATCCGTCCCGGAACGATCGAAGAAGGTCTCTGGTAGGTGGAACCGGACCGGAGGTTCAGCGCCACGACCGCAGACGAGTTGAGCGAGTTGAACAGGTCGAAATTGGCCTCGATCGAATGGTTGTCGCTCACCTGGAAAAGCTTGGCGAGCCGTATGTCCAGCAGGTGCAGCGTGTTCAACTGGTGCTTGTTGCGGTCGACGGCGATCGTTACCGTACGGTTGTTGGAATCCCGCAGCCGGACCTGCCGTCCGTACTTCTGGCCGCTCTGAGACTTCCAGATGCCGCTGAAATCAAGTCCGCCCGGCAGCTCATAGATCCCCATCGCCTTGAAGTTCCACTCCCAATCCCGGAGGGACGGGTCGTAGAGCGCCTCGTTGGGGTTGTCGTGCAGGCCGCCGCCGCAGCCATACCCGCTGAAGGAGCTGAAGCTTTCGCTCGTGCAGCGCTCCTGCCGGTAATCGTGGCCGCCGCTTATCAGGATCTGCCAGTCGTCCGACATCCGCTTGTTGACGGTGACTTCATACCCCAGGTAGCTGTTGTGACCGCCGTAGTTCTGGTAGCGGTCGATCCTCTGGCCGAAGGTGGGATAATCCGTGGGAATCGACCAGATTTCGTACTGCTTGCCGTCAAACGGATCGGTCTGGATGACGCTCTGGGTGTAGGCTTCGTAGGGCAGCGCGGCGTTGAGCGTCTGCGAGCCCTGCCGGTCCCACTTCCGGACGACGTTGACCCGACCGGTCCAGTCGGCATTCATCTGGAAGTCCAGTCCCAGGGTGACCTCATCCAGGTAGTTGTTCTTCACCGGGTCGATGACATCCCGATCTCGAGCACCACCGGTGCTGGTCAGCGCCCGGACATCCGGGATGTAGGGGACTTCCCCGCCCCAGGCCGCCTCGTCGGGTACGCCCTCGGGACACGCCCCGATCGCGCAGTAGGTCTTATTGGAACTCTGGTTTCCGGGGTTCGTCCTGGATGCCAGGCCGCGGCCCGGATCGCCGTAGTACCGACCGTAGCTTGCCTTCAACGCCAGCGTCCCGTTACCGGTCAAGTCGTAGACGAACGACAGCCGGGGGACCACGTTCGACATGGCCGTAAAATCATCCCGTGCCGGAATCGTGAACGCTTCGGCATAGGGTCCGATCCCGGCGTTCCCCTGTGCCGGATATTTGCTGTCGTAGTAGTCCCAGCGGATACCCCAGGTGAACGTGAACCGGGGGACGATGTTCCACCGGTCGTTGATGTACAGGCTGTTGCTGTTCGAGATTTCGTCGTACCGGTACGGCGTGTTCTGGACCGTGACGCGCTCCGGGTTCACGAAGAACGCGAACGCCTCCGGCCATCCGGCCAGCGGATCGGCCTCGTCGCCGTCGCTCCGGTAGATGTACTGCTGGTGCGTGGCATACCCCTGGATCTCGTTCTGGTAGGCGTAGTACCAGCCGCCCCAGCCGATCTTGAACTCGTGGTCGCCCTGGCCTGCGTCGGTGAACACGCTCAGCGTCGTGTCCCACTGCCACCGGGTGGGCTTGGAGTAGTTCTCACTGAGGGAACCGCGAACATACCCCGTCGTCAGATCCTGGGTGTAGGGGACGTCCCGCACCTGGGCGTAGGAGGGCCACCAATAGCCCCACCGGGAGAACTGCACGTTCAAAGAGGTCGTCGGTGAAATAATCGACTGCAATTTGACGTTGCCCAGCACAGACCAGGACGCCTGGTCGCGCGCCGATTCCGACGGCCGGAACTGGTTGGCCGACCGGTACGGCTGGTGCTTCCAGCCGAACTGACCCATCGTCTCGAGCTTGTTGTTGTCGGTGATCTGGAACGAGAATTTATAGGTCGGGTCGGCGATCCGCGTGTAGTAGTCGACCGGTACCCCGGCCTCGTTGGTCAGACCGTTGACAGGCTCTCCGTTGTAGGCGTCATAGTGGGAGATGAAGAACCAGGCCCGATCCCTGAGGATCGGCCCGCTGATCTCGCCGTTGAAGCTTTGGTAACGGGAGAACTTCCGGCCTTCCAACCCCTGGTCCTTGAGTTCCTGCGAGACGTTGGTCCACTGGAACGAGTCGTCCTCGTAGTCGGTGTAGACGTAGCCGTGGAAGTCGTTGCCGCCGCCCCGGATCACGGCGTTGAAATACACGCCCGGGTTCGGTACGTTGGCGCCCTTGGCCGCCGGTACGATCTGGATCTCCGAGTAAGCCCCGAAGTCCGAGTAGTGGCCGCCCGTGTAGACGCCGTCGGTCAGGAAGTAGGATTGACCGGAGTCGCCGTAGGCTCGGAAGCTACCGATCGTACCGGTCCCCACACCGGAGCCGCCGACGTCGAGCGCCCGGGTGTAGAAGCCGGGAACCGCAGCCATTAAGGACCGCAGGTTTCGGCCGCTGGGGATGTCCTCGAGCAGCGACTCGTCGAAGTTGGTCTGGATCTGAGCCGATTCCAGGTCGACGGCGGGTGTGTCGCCCGTGACGGTGATGGTTTCGGCCACGGTGGCAACTTCGAGCCGCGCGTCGATGGTGAGCGTGGTTCCTGCCGTCAGCCGGACCTCATCGCGAATCAAGGTCGCGAAGCCCGGAAGGGTAAACGTCAGAGTGTACGTAGCCGGAACGAGCAGGTTGTATCGGTATACACCGGACTCGTTCGAGAACGCACCCCGATCGCCGCCGGGCAGACCGACGGGACTGGACAGGTTTATTTCCACGCCAGGGATCAAAGCGCCCGTGGCGTCCATTGCGCGGCCCGTGATGGTTCCACTTCCGCTTTGCGCAAGCGCCGGCGTGGATACCATGCCAACGATTGCGATAGCGCAACACACCGCGAATAGTTTCTTACCTAAATTCATATGTTTCCTCCAACCATTGAAGGTTTATCCGTCCGGTTCCGATGAACAGGGACGGACCTCTTTCCTTGCGCGCGAACTGCGCACAATAATGGATAATCCTAGCTAGCCTTATACCCACCCCATTCGCTCCTGTCAACAATACAATACCCAGGTCGGGTACCATCTGTATCAGACAGAAATATAAACAGTTGCAAGACAGGATCAGTCGAACCCAGCGAATCCGACCGATCGAGGGATGGATTGGACCATCAAGGGCTTGCGATTTAGCCAAAATGGGTCAAAAATGCAACTTGGAAGGGTCATTATTCCTCTCTGGATGAGAAGAACGAGTCCGTTATTGAGCACACGTGCGGCCCGGATTTCACGGATTGGAAACAGCAATCCGCAACTTGCCGACTAATCTTCCGGCAGGGGGTCGTTGCTACTGAACATGAAGCGAGCAATCTTCCAGGATCCGTCGGGAAGCTTCCTCCACACGGACAAGTACTTGTTGCTCGACTCGGTCGGGTCCCCGTCTTCAGGCGTGATCGTCATCCGGTAGTTTCCGCGGTCGAAGGCGATGTCTCCGCTCACGATGATCTCCTCGGAAACGATCAGTATCTCCGGCGTTCCCAGAGCGGTCAACTCGTCAAGACCTGCACGAACGGCACCGTGTCCGGAGGTAGCGGGGGCGTTGGCAGGCATCCAGACGACCTACTCGTCGTAGAAATCTACGACGGCGTCGAAATCACCGGCATTGAAGGCGGCCGTGTAGGGTTCGACGGTGCCCTGGATCGTGGCCCGATCCTCGGCTGTTGTGTCGGGCGCTTCCTCGATGGTGACCGGCGCCGGACCGCATGCAGCGACGGCGAAGAGACAAAGCACAGCAACGAATGCCAAAGGCTTCATGGTGCCTCCTGTTGAAGATTCTCGCGGGCGATACTATCCCTATGGCCAATGACTCTCAAGGACTAATCCGCTGAATCCGTGCAATCCGTGGCTGGATTGGCGATAGCCCCAGCAGATAGGATCGAGTGGGTCAGCGAACGAACTGGTAGATCGCGAGTATGAGCGCGGACAGGATGCCGAAGGCGAGGGCGACGTTCCAGGCCCTCTGGCGCTTCTGGATCTTGATGAGAGTTTCGTCCTGGGCGTTCAACATCTGTACGAGGATTTCCTGGTTCCGATCGATCACGGTCAGCCTCTCATCCACGAAGCGCCTCCATTCGTCGATGCCCTCGTCGGGCTTGGGCCGCTGGCCGCGGGCGCGCGCGGCCGCACCTGAAGCGATGTCGTTGATGATCTCCTGGCCGACCTCGGTGGTGGCCGCCTCACGGATCAGTCCGAGTGCCAGTCTAAGCCAGCTCATTGTCGTAGAACTCCAGAGGATCGACCCGATACTGGCTCCATTCCCAGGGCTCGGTGGAGCTGGCGAAATATCCCTCGATATCATCGATGCCGATGTCGCCGAACATGGGTATCGTCCGGAGCGCGCCGTCGACAAGAGCGCGGTCCGCGGGCTGCCGAAAGTGGGCCAGGAGCGTGATCAGGTGGGCCCGAAGCTGGCCGGCTTCGTCAGTGCGGCCCAGCTTTTTGCGGAACGTCCCAAGAATACGCTCCTGCTCGGATGTGTGAAGGACCGCGACGCCTTCCAGAGAGGACGCCGCGACGATCCGGATGGGGGTTTCCAGGTTCGGGTCGTCCAGGATCGACTCCAGTGCCCCGATTGCGCCGGGACCGATCCGGGCGAAAGCCAGGGGCAATTCATCGAGCACGTCTTCGTGCCGGGTGCCGTAGGCCAGGAAGATGGCGTCGATCAGGGCATCGGCGGCGGATTCGGCCTTCATGGCTCCAAGGAGCTTCACGGTATGGAAGACGGCGACGCGGCCCGTCCCCTCGGTATGCCAGAGCCGCACGTTTCCGAGCAGGTGTCCCAGCTTGGGCGTTACTTCAGACCCGCGCCCCAGGATCTCGGCAACCGTCCCACGTCCAAGCTGGAGTTCGCCGCCCAGCAGCCGGGCGAACAGCTCTCGGTCTTCCATCACCCCGCTTTCTCCATTTCCGCGCGGCCTGCGAGCCACACATTGGTGGTGTACTGAAGGTCGATGGATTCGGTCTGGGAAGCCATGATGTCGCCCAACTCTTTCTCGAAAGCCGACAGCCTCTCGTCGCCGATACAGCGGATGTAGGACGTGCTGCGAGCGAGACCCTGCCAGGACTCCACCGACATCGTCTGTACGTGTTCGTAGCTGGCGCGTCGGAGCATTCGGAACGTGCCTCCGCATTCGATCAGGCCGGACCAATCCTTCCGGCGGTACGCGCAGTCGTGCGCCGGATTGTATTTGACTATGAGTTCCTCGTACAACTTCTGGTGACGTGGTTCGGATCGGCGCGTGTTCCAGAACAAGGCCAGACGACCTTCCGGCTTCAGAACACGCGCGAACTCAGAGATGGTTCTTGTTGTCGCGAACCAGTGGAACGACTGCGCGCAGATGATCAGGTCGACCGTCGCCCCGGGAAGCGGCATGTCCTCGGCGCCTGCGACGACGCGCGCCCGCCGTTTGTTGCGGGGAGTTCGGGCGAGCATCTTTTTACCCGCGTCGATCGCTATGATCCTCAATCCTCGACCCAGCAGCGCGTCGGACCCTTTCCCGGTTCCCGCGCCGACGTCCACGATGACGGAATGTGCGTCCAAGTTGCACTCGGCAATGAGAAAATCGTAAAGCGGTACGGGGTAGCATGGACGGTTGGCGTCGTAATCGGCGACCGAGTCTTCGAAGAGGGCTTTCATGAGCAGGAATGCGCGATAGAGACATTCATCATATCACCCGAATTCTTCGCAAAGAGGTTCGCCAGTGGCCCGTGCCGGCCATCGGTCACTACACGCGGACGCCCTTCACGACGCTGATCTCCTGCATCCTCAGCCTGAGGACGCAGGACCGCACGACGACGCGGGCGAGCGAGAGCTTGTTCGAGGTCACCGATACGCCCGAGGGGCTTCTGGAGCTCTCGCCCAGACGTATCGAACGTCTCATCTACCCCGTCTCGTTCTACCGCGTGAAAGCGCGCACGCTCTTGAAGATCTCCGAGGAGTTGCTCGCTCGCTTCGAGGGCCGGGTTCCCGATGAGCTCGAAGACCTGTTGACGCTGCCCGGAGTCGGTCGCAAGACGGCGAACATCGTCGTGACGCTCGCCTTCGGCAAACCGGGCATCGCCGTCGACATCCACGTGCATCGGATATCCAACCGCCTCGGCTATGTGGAGACCAATAATCCCGACGAAACGGAGCTGGTGTTGAGAGGGAAGTTGCCGCCGAAGTACTGGATCGTCATCAACGATCTGTTCGTGGCGTTTGGCCAGAACCTCTGCAAGCCGACCAGCCCGCATTGCTCGATCTGTCCGGTGGGGAAGTACTGCGACCGGGTTGGGGTGACGCGAAGTAGATAGTGGGAGGGTTCTCAGTCGTCAGTTTTCAGTCATCAGTCATGCTGATCACTGTCTACAGCTCGGACAATTCTGCATTCTTGGCTGTTAGCCGTTGGCAATTGGCTGTTGGCTCCCTCTCAGAAGCCAAAGGCCACAAGCCAATCGCAAAAAGCTGATCGCAGACGGCTGACAACTCCTACGGCTCAGCAATCTCCACGATCTTCCGCAACATCGCCAGCGGCAACTGGGTCAGGCGGGAGACGTTTTCGAGTTCTGCGTCGTTCGCAGCCTCAAGCGGTCGTTCCAGACTGTGTCGGCATGCGTTGCAGCCATCGGTGGAGTAGATAACGCCGGCGTGCCTCGCGTAGGCAACGAGGCGGATCAAGTCGCTGTCGCGACGGACGTGCCCGTCCTCCTGGTAACCGTCCGGGTCGGCGAGCCATGCGTCGGGTTCCCCGGTGCGCTCCGCCGCCACGAGCCGTTCGATCGACTGGATGTCGAAGTCGACCAAGCGCCGTGCCTCGTCCGAGAGGTGAGCGTTGCTCGAGAAAACAATCACAGCTACTTCTCCAACTCTCCGGCCACGATGTTCAACGATCCCAGCGCCGCGACCGCGTCTGAGACATAGCCGCCCTTCACCATGTGGCTGAAGGCCTGGAAGATGTAGAAGCAGGAACCGCGGCAGTGTAGACGGTACGGATTCTTCCCCTCGTCACTGACCAGGTAGAAACCGAGTTCGCCATTCGCGGCCTCCCAATAGGAGTAGACCTCGCCGATCGGTGGGAGGATGCCGTCCTGGATCAGTTCGAAGTGGTTCATGAGGTCTTCGATGTTCGAGTACACACCTTCTTTCGGCGGCAGGCTGATGCGGCGGTCGTCGATCGCGACCCTGCCCTCGGGAAGATTGTTCATCGCCTGCTCGATGATCCGTACGCTCTGCCGGATCTCTTCGATCCGGACCAGGTATCGATCGTATATGTCGCCCTTATCCCCGGCAAGAATTTCAAACTCGAACTGATCGTAGTCGTAGTTGGGGAACCACTTGCGAATGTCGTAGGGGACGCCCGAGGCGCGCAGGACGGGCCCCGTGAACCCCCAGTCGATCGCGTCTTGGGCGGATACGGGTGTGATGCCCACGGTACGCGCCTTGAACAGCTTGCTCTGGCGGTTCATCTTCTCGATCTCGTCGACATACTTGATGATCGAAGAGAGAACCTCGCGGGCCCGCGGGACGAACCCGTCGGGCAGGTCCTTCGATACTCCCCCGAGCCTGACGTAGCTGACCGTCAGGCGGCCGCCGCAGCAGGACTCGATCAAGTCGTAGATCTCTTCCCGAGGCCGGAACGCGTACCAGAAATTCGTGATCGCTCCCAGGTCGACCAGGTTCGTGCCGATACAGACCAGGTGGTCGGAGATGCGGCTGAATTCGGAAAGAATCACCCGTATGTACTGCGCCCGCTTCGGGATCTCCACGTCGAACATCTTTTCGACGGTCATGGCATAAGCGACGCCGTTCATCATCGCCGACATGTAGTTGAGCCGGTCCGTGAACGGGATAATCTGCCAGTAACTGTGCGTTTCGGCCATCTTTTCGAAGCAACGGTGGAGGAATCCGATTTCGGTATCCGCATCCAGGATGCGTTCCCCGTCGGATGCGATCTGGAGCCGGAACGTCCCATGCATCGCCGGGTGCTGCGGTCCAAGGTTCAGGATCATCGGTTCGGCCAGACCGTTCTCCTCGGCATGTCGCCGGGCTCGTTCGACAACGGGAAGGTCGATCGTTTCGGTACACAACGTCCGCTGTCCGGGGGGGAAGTCCCGTCGCAGGGGATGTCCTTCGAACTGGGAATGGGTCAGGAGGCGCCGCAGGTCCGGATGCCCATCGAAACGGATCCCGAACATGTCATAGGTTTCCCGCTCGGACCAGTCCGCACCCTTCCATATGTCTACGGCCGAATCGATTACGGGGTCGTCCCCAGGCACCGGAACCTTCAGGCGAAGCCGGTGTTTGTTCGAGAGGGAAACCATGTGGTAGACGACGTCGTAACGTTCAGGCCGCTGGTCCAGATGATCGACCGCGGTGATGTCGAGCAGCATCTTGAAATCGAAAGCCTGGTCGTTCTTGAGGGTCCCGAGGACGTGTTTGATGTTGTCGCGCCGGACCGTGATCGAAAGGTCGCCCCGGAACTCCCGCATCCCGATCACCTCTTCCGGTAGCTTCTCCCGGAATGTGTCGGCGATCGGGCCGGTCACTTCGTGCCGCTCTTCGAGAAACCGGATCAGCGGACGAGACGGCGGTTCCAGCCCGTGAACGGTCGCATCGACCTCGGCAACTTTCAGCGTCTGCTGCCGAGGGTGTCGTTCGTACGACTTTCGCGTATCTGCCTGAATCTGTTCCTGCAGCTTGATGATGGCGTCGATGACTGCTTCGGGAACGGGTGGGCAACCCGGGATGTACACGTCGACCGGGATGATCTCGTCGATCCCCTGCATGACGTGGTAGGCGCGGTAGAAACCGCCGCAGGTCGCGCAGGCGCCCATGGAGATGACCCACTTGGGCTCGGCCATCTGATCGTAGATCTTCTTGAGGACCGGGCCCATCTTGTCGTTGATGGTTCCCAGCACCATCAGCACATCGGCTTGACGCGGGGAGAACCGGACAACTTCCGACCCGAAACGCGCGATGTCGTAGTGGGCCGAGGCCACCGCCATGAACTCGATCGCGCAGCAGGCCGTTCCGAACGGATACGGCCACAGGGAACTCTTCCGGGCCCAGTTGGCCAGGGCGTCGATCGTTGTCGTCAGAAAGTTAGCGTGCTCGGAACCCTCGACGTCGGTCAGTTCCCGTGTGACTTGGACTTCAGGCATAAACGAACAATTCTAGCATTTGCGAATATGGACTGCGGATAGGGACAGGCTCCCCTGTCCCCTCCTCTTCTAATCAATACCCCAGGTTCGGGCCCAACCACCGTTCGGCCTCGTCGACCGGAATTCCTTTCCTGCGGGCGTAGTCTTCGACCTGGTCCCGGCCGATCTTGCCGACGCTGAAGTAGGAGGCTGTGGGATGAGCCAGGTAGATGCCGCACACGGAACTGGCGGGAAGCATGGCGCAGGTCTCGGTGAGCGTGATCCCCGCAGACTCGGTATCCAGCAGGCCGAATAGCGTCCGTTTTTCGGTGTGGTCGGGTTGGGATGGATAGCCCGGCGCGGGACGGATACCCCGGTATTTTTGCTGGATCAGCTCTCCGGCTGAGAGCTCTTCGCTCCGGCCGTAGCCCCATTCCTGGCGAACCTTCCGGTGCAGCCACTCCGCAGTGGCTTCCGCCAGGCGGTCGGCCAGGGCTTTGGACATGATCGAGCTGTAGTCGTCGTGGTCGCGCTCAAACTCCGCGCACAGTTCATTCAGGCCGTGACCGGCGGTCACGGCAAACGCCCCGACGTAGTCGGCCAACCCCGATTCGCTCGGGGCGACGAAGTCCGCCAGGGCCAGGCTCAGTTGGGCCGGTCCCTTATCCAGTTGCTGTCGGACTGTAAAGAACGTGGCTGCGGTACCGGAACGTGACTCGTCGGAATAAAGGACGATGTCCTCGCCCACGCTGTTGGCCGGATAGAACCCGTAGGTGCCTGACAACTCCAGGCGCCCTTGCTCGACGATGACTTTCAAGAGGCGTTCGGCATCGGCGAACAATTCGCGCGCGCGTTCGCCGACCCGCACGTCGTCGAGGATTTTGGGAAAAACGCCCTTGATCTCCCAGACGTGGAAAAGCGGTGACCAGTCGATAAGCGGCACCACGTCGGCGACGGTCAGGTCCTTGAGGTCTCGTATTCCGAGAAAGGCCGGACGCGCGATGTCCTGTTCCACCCAGTCGATCTTCTTGCCGCGTGTACGGGCGACCTCGATGGCCAGCAGTTTCTGGCGCGGTTTGCTCTCATAGGCGTCGCGGGCGGATTGCTGCTCTTTCCGGACCTCGGCAACGAAGCTGTCCCGCTTCTCTTCGCTCAACAGTCGACTCACCGTGCCGACTGCGCGCGATGCATCCAGCACATGAACGACGGGCGCGGCGTAGCCGGGCGCGATCTTGACCGCGGTGTGGGCCTTGCTGGTTGTCGCACCGCCGATCAACAGGGGCAACCCGAAGCCTTCGCGTTTCATTTCCGAGGCAACGTGAACCATCTGGTCGAGTGAGGGTGTGATCAACCCGCTCAGGCCGATGATGTCGACGGCCTTCTCCTTCGCCGTCCGGAGGATCGTGTCGGTCGGCACCATTACGCCAAGGTCGATCACCTCGTAACTGTTGCAGGCCAGGACGACGCCGACGATGTTCTTTCCGATGTCATGGACGTCGCCCTTGACCGTCGCCAGCAGCACGCGTCCTTTCCCGCTTCCGCCGGCCTTCTCGGTCTCCATGTAGGGTTCCAGATAGGCGACGGACTTCTTCATCACGCGCGCGCTCTTCACAACCTGAGGTAAGAACATCTTTCCCGCGCCGAACAGGTCGCCGACGACGTTCATCCCGTCCATCAACGGACCTTCGATGACGTTCAGGGCCCGGTCGTACTTTTGGCGGGCTTCCTCCGTGTCGGCTTCGATGTGATCCACGATGCCGTGGATCAGGGCGTGCTTGAGCCGTTCCTCGACCGGCGTCTTTCGCCACTCGTCGGATTTCTTGCGGGTCGTGCCTCCGTCCTTGACGGACTCGGCGAATTCGACGAGGTGTTCGGTGCCATCGGGTGTCCGGTTAAGCAAGACATCCTCGACACGCTCGAGCAAATCCTTCGGGATGTCTTCGTACACGGCAAGCTGCCCGGCGTTGACGATACCCATATCCAGGCCGGCCTGGATCGCGTGGTAGAGAAATGCGGAATGCATCGCCTCGCGGACGGCGTTGTTTCCCCGAAACGAGAACGAGACGTTGCTGATCCCCCCGCTGACCTTGACCCCGGGGAGCGTTTTCTTGATCCGGTGCGTGGCCTCGATGAACGAGACCGCGTAGTCGTTGTGTTCCTCGATGCCGGTCGCCACGGTCAACACGTTCGGGTCGAAAATAATGTCCGAGGCGGGGAAGCCGAGCTCTTCGGTCAGGATTCGGTAGGCCCGCTGGCAGATCGCCACCTTCCGGTCCGCCGTCACGGCCTGGCCCTCTTCGTCGAATGCCATCACGACGACCGCGGCGCCGTACCGGCGAACCATCGTCGCCTGCCGCCTGAAGGCCTCTTCGCCTTCTTTGAGGCTGATCGAATTGACGATCGACTTGCCCTGAACACATTTGAGCCCGGATTCAATGACCGACCATTTCGAACTGTCGATCATGATGGGAAGCCGCGCGATATCGGGCTCGGAAGCGATGAGGTTGAGGAGATGAGTCATGGCAGCTTCCGAGTCGAGCATGCCTTCGTCCATGTTGACGTCGATGATCTGGGCGCCGCCTTCGACCTGGTCGCGTGCGACTACGAGCGCGCCCTCGAAGTCTCCTTCGAGGATCAGTCGCGAGAAACGCCGGGATCCGGTCACGTTAGTGCGCTCGCCGATGTTGACGAAGTTGAGGCTACGCACGACGGTCAGCGCTTCCATGCCGCTCAACCGCATCTCGGGATCAGGCCGGGCGCGCTCCCTCGGACCGAAACCCTGCACGGCCTCGCGGATCTGACGGATGTGTTCGGGGCGGGAGCCGCAGCACCCGCCGACGATGTTCAGCCACCCGTTGGAGGCGAATTCGGCAAGAGTTTTCGACATCTCTTCCGGAGTCAGATCATATTCGCCGAAGGCATTCGGAAGACCAGCGTTCGGGTAGCAACTCATATACACCGGCGCGATCGCCGCGAGCTCCTCGATGTAGGAACGCATCTGCTTCGGGCCCAGCGCACAGTTGATGCCGACGCTGAGCAGGTCCGCGTGGGAGACCGAATTCCAGAATGCTTCGACGGTCTGTCCCGACAGCGTTCTGCCGCTCTGATCCGTGATCGTGACCGACACCATGACCGGCACGCGGTAACCCTTCTCGTCGAAGCATTCTTCGAACGCGTAGAGCGCGGCTTTTGCGTTCAGCGTGTCGAAGATCGTCTCTGCCAGCAATACATCGACACCCCCGTCCAGCAGCCCTTCGGCCTGCGTCTTGTAAGCCTCGACCAGGTCATCGAACGTGGCTGCGCGGAACGCCGGGTCGTTGACGTCGGGCGACATGGAGGCTGCCCGGTTCGTCGGACCGACGGCACCGGCGACAAAACGCGGCAAGCCGGGCGTCCGTTCCGTCATCAGGTCGGCCGCTTCCCGCGCAACCCTGGCGGCGGCAACGTTGATCTCGTAGACGAAATCCTCGAGCCGGTAGTCCGCTTGCGAGAGTGCGTTGGCGTTAAACGTGTTCGTTTCGATGATGTCGGCGCCCGCCTCGAAGTACTCCAGATGAATGGACCGCGCAACGTCAGGCCTTGTGATGGACAGCAGGTCATTGTTCCCCTGGAGGTCGGAGCCGTGGTCGGCAAATCGCTCACCGCGAAAATCAGCTTCCGTAAGACCCTGGTTCTGGATCATCGTCCCCATCGGTCCGTCGATGACGACGATCCTCTCCCCAAGCAGCCGTTCCAGCATGAGTGCGCGGTCCTGGCGCTTTTCCGTCGCAGTGTCCATCCCACCTATTGTAAACGAGCCAGGGGGCCCGCGACGGGCCTGTCAGCCTGTAGAGATCTGCCACAGGCCGCCTGCGGGCGTAGTAAAGTGACATGTGTCCTTAGGAAATAGGAGCGTTGAGCATGGGAGACATTCGAGCGCAGTCGGCCCGCGCGGCCCTTATGGTAAGACCCGCGGGATTCGGTTTTAACGCCGAGACCGCCGGCACCAATGCGTTCCAGACTCAGCCGGAGGACGTCACCGACGGCGAGCTTCAGGAGCGGGCAGTTCGGGAATTTGACGCGATGGCAGAGGCCATGCGCAAGGCTGACGTCGAGGTCATCGTCGTTGAGGACCTGACCGACCCCAAGACACCAGATGCCATCTTTCCGAACAACTGGATCTCATTCCATGACGACGGCACCGTGGTCGTCTACCCGATGTTTGCTCCGGTGCGACGCCTGGAACGGCGTATGGATATCGTAGAGACGCTCGGGATCAGCCACGGTTTCGAGGTGTCCCGGGTCGTCGATATGAGTCATCACGAGAACGAGGGGCGGTTTCTCGAAGGGACAGGAAGCATCGTCTTCGATTTTGCGAACGGCGTCGTCTACGCGAACATCTCGCCCCGGACTCACCCCGACCTCCTGAAGGAATTGGCTGCCACCTTCGGGTACGAACTCCTGACGTTCAGCGCCACCGATGCCACGGGCATGGATGTCTACCACACCAACGTTCTGATGAGCATCGGTGAGCGGTTTGCCGTGATCTGCGCCGACGCGATCGACGATTTGGCTGAACGCAAGGCTGTCCTGGACCGGCTCGGCGCGACCGGAAGGGAACTGGTCCTCATCGACCGAGACCAGATGACGCACTTTGCGGGTAACGTCATCGAGGTGGAAAATCGGCACGGTGAGAAAGTACTGGTCATGTCGACCGAGGCACACAATGCCTTCCGGCCCGAGCAACTGGAGACGCTTGGCATATACGCCAGGATCGTCCACTCGCCGATCCCGACAGTCGAGACTGTCGAGGGCGGCAGCGCCCGCTGCATGATCGCGGGTATTCACCTTCCACGAAAACCTGTCCTAGACTAAGGGTATGCCTGGGTGGCGGAACTGGCAGACGCACCGGACTTAAAATCCGGAGTTCCGAAAGGAACGTGTGGGTTCAAGTCCCACTCCAGGCATTCAACGCTTCGCCAAATCAATCGAAGACGAAATACCCGATTACCGCAAGAGCGATCATGTACATCAGCAGACTGACGGGCAGAATCCAGACGGCCCGCAACTCACCTTCAGGTTTGTCGCTCATGAATTCCACGATGTCAGGAACGGATCCAAGTCGTCAATCTGGGATAGGCGTGTTCACGCTGAACCGATCCACTCGACGTAGAGTCGCAAACGTTTGACTTTGCCGGCGACCCTACGCCGGACAGGAGGTAAACCGTGAATCGTAGAGAACTCCTTACTACATTTCTGGCGACCGCCGCCATCGGAGGCAACGCTGCCGAGGTCCAGGCACAACAGCGAGCGGGAAGGCAGTTGAAAGCGTTGTCCTTCGCCCCTGACGGCCTGGATGGCATATCCGAGCGCGTGATCACGTCCCATCACCAGAACAATTACAGCGGGGCGTTCCGCAAGCTCGCGGCCGTTGAGTCCGATCTGGCTTCGCTACCGTCCGATGCGCCGGCGTTCCTGCGGAAGGGTTTGAAGATGGAAGAACTGACCGCGACCAATGCCGTGATTCTCCACGAAGAATATTTCCAGAGCCTGGGCGGCGACGGACGGCCGGACGGGAGCGTGGCGGAAGCCATCGGGCGGGACTTTGGCAGCGTATCCGCTTGGGAAACTGAGTTCCGAGCGATCTCCGCGACACTGGGCAGGGGCAGCGGATGGGCAACGCTGAGCTTCAATTTCAACGACGGCCGGCTGCACAACTACATCGCCTTCGACCATACCGATAACATCCCGTTCGGCCGACCCGTACTCGTCAACGATATGTTCGAACACGCCTACCATATGGACTACGGGACTCGAGCTGGCGAGTACATCGATGCGTTCATGCGGAACGTGAACTGGGACGAATGCAACCGACGGTACGAGGCGGCGGAAAACGCCTCACAAACGCTGAGAGCTTAACGCGTCCCTGCGGACGGCATGAGTCAATGTAACTCTCGGAGGTCGAAGACGAAACGCACACCGACTGTCGAGATCACCTCGACCGGTTCGCCGTTGAGCAGAAAGGGTTTGTAGAGGTACTGGGCGACGGCTTCCCTGACGGCTTCCTTGAACAGCGGATGACCCGTGATCACGCGGGTGGACACCACCTGTCCGGAGCGATCGACCTCAAATTCAACGACGACAACCCCGCTGACCTTCGCTTCTCGAGCAAGCGGCGGGTATACCGGATCGACCGAATGGATGAGGTTCCTGGCGGCAGCATCGGGAGCGATTCTCAAGCGCTGGGTCAGCGAAACGGGCGCACTGGCTGAGGCGAGGCTAACCGACCAAATCGTCAGGCAGAACAGAATGGCTAATGCTCGACGCATGATTCCTCACTTTGTGGACACCGTACCGGCCGGATTGTTCCTGCCTATTTGATTGTTCGCTCGCTCGTCCCTGACAATACCGTGCGTGAATCCACACGCAGTCCGTGCCCGAGAGACGGGATGGACCTCGCGCCGGGATATCATCGAAGCGTTTTACGAGAGCAAACAGATGAATTCGAGGTGTCCATGACGACTTATGTGCTGCTGTTTCTGATCGCTGCCCTCGTGGGGATAGCGGCTGCGCTGCAAGCCCAGTTCATGGGGCAGATGGGCCAGGCAATCGGAACGTTCGAGAGCGTGTTCATCACCTACGGAATCGGGGGTGGCATCATCGCGGTCATCGCCCTGGTGATGCGCGGCGGGAACCTTGGCGCATGGCGCACCGTCCCTCCATATACGTTTTCCTCGGGTCTGCTCGGGTTGGCGATCGTTGGCGGCTTGGCATATCTTGCGCCCCGAATCGGTCTTGTTGCCACGTTCACCGTTGTGGTGACCGCTCAATTCGTCGTCGGCGCCGCTGTCGATCACTTCGGTCTGTTCAACGCCACCGTCCGGGCTCTGGATGCGTCGCGCGCCGGGGGCATCGGTCTGCTACTGGTCGGACTCTGGCTCATCGTCCGCTGAGGGCCACCGAAAGGCACTGTTATGTACGATCTCATCGTTCGGGGAGGGACCCTGATTGATCCGGCCCGGCAGATACACGGGCGGCGGGACGTCGGGATTCGTGATGGACGGATCGCCGCGGTGGAGGACGATCTGGAGGCCTCGGATGCGGTACGCGTGGTCGACGCCCGGGGTCGGCTGATCACGCCCGGTCTGATCGACATCCATACGCACGTGGCGCGCGGCATCATGCCGATCGCTTTGGATCCAGACGACGCCGGTGTCAACTCGGGTGTGACGACCGTCTCCGATGCTGGTAGCGTGGGCTTCGCCACGTACGGCGCCTTCAAAGCATCGATCCTGCCCGAGGCGCGGACCGACGTCTTCTGCTTCCTGCATCTCTGCCCGACCGGACAGGTGGTCTCGCCTGAGATAGCGTGGGAGACCGTCGATGTGGACCGCACGCTGGGGCTGATCGCCGAGGAACGCGATGTCATTCGGGGCGTGAAGATTCGCGCGAACGGCCCGGCGGTCATCGAACCGAAGCTCGAGTTGTTGAAGACCGCAAAGAGGGTGAGCAGTGAGGCAAAGATTCCCTTGATGGTGCACATCGGCCTGAACTCGGAAGAGGCCGTTTCCGACGACGCCATTTCCGCTTTCAACCGCGATGTCGTGGCGCTCCTGGGCCCGGGCGACATCCTGACTCATGTGTATTCCGCCCGACGAGGCCGGCTGATGCTCGAGGACCGGGCACTGATGGCCGAACTGCGGGAGGCGGCCGGCCGGGGCGTCGTGATGGATGCGGCTCCGGCTAAGAGTCACTTCAGCTTCGAAAATGCCCGGAGGGCTCTTGGCGAAGGGCTTGCTCCGACGACGATCAGCACCGATATCACGAAGACCAACTATCGGGGGCCGGCGCTGTTCAGCCTGCCCGTTGTCATGTCCAAGTTTCTCGCCATGGGGCTGACGCTCGACGACGTTGTCGAGAAAACCACGATTGCCCCGGCGCGCGTGCTGGGCGAGGAAAACCAGCGCGGTTCCCTGAGGGTGGGCCTCATCGCCGATCTGACGGTGTTTGAACTGCTCGAAGGCCGGTGCCTTTTCGCCGACGGCATCGTGGGCGGCACGCTGGAAGGGGATCGCCTCCTCGAGCCCCGGATGACGATCAAGGCGGGCGAACAGTTCGCGGCCGGCTCCAGGTTTCGCGATCATGTGCCGGGAGAAGCGGTGACGTTGACGAGGGGTGCGTAGCCATCCCCTACCGGTTCCCTGGATTGACGCCTTCTCCCCGCTTCCGATACCATTCCGCCAATCCACGCCGTGTTGGCGACGGATGCGACAATCTGCAGCAGCCTGCTAATTCCCATAGGTAAACCCCCGGCTCAGCCGGGGCGACTCGCAGAGGTTTGACCGAGAGCTGCGGTAAATAAGAGAGTCCTCCTTGGAAGCGACAACTTCCGAACAAGGAGGACTCAATGAAAGACTACCAAAGCCTATCGCACACGAAATGGGACTGCAAGTATCACGTGGTGTTCATCCGGAAGTACCGCCGGAAGAGGATTTTCGGTACGCTTCGGCAGCACTTGGGCGAGATATTTCGTGAATTGGCCAAGCAGAAGGAGAGCCGGATTGTGGAAGGTCACTTGATGGCGGACCACGTGCACATGTGCATCAGCATCCCGCCGAAACTAGCGGTGTCGAGTGTGGTGGGATTCATTAAGGGGAAGAGTGCGATTTCGATTGCGCGGAACTTTATGGGCCGGAAACGGAATTTCACGGGTGAGAGTTTCTGGGCACGGGGCTACTTCGTCTCGACGGTGGGGCTGGAGGAAGAAGTCGTTCGAGAATACATTCGGCGCCAGGAGCAGGAGGAGCAACGGTTGGAGCAGCTGAACATGCCGTGGGAGCGTAAGCCGCCTTCAGGCGGCTCTTGACCTGCCCCTTTGAGGGGCTCATCGAAATAAGCCCCCGGCTTTGCCGGGGGTCACTTAACTCCTATGGAAGGTTTTGCCATGACTTCGCGAACATACGAGGCTCCCGGTCCCGAAACCTGGGAGCAGGATTCGACGCACTGCCCCCGTCCCCTGACTCCGTACCTGTTCGATTTATTCAAGAAATCTTTCGTGCGGGGGTTCAAGGAGGGAAGCGCCCGCTACGGCCTCCTGTTCAGCCATCTGGAACCGGCTCTCGTGAATGGGTTCATGTACTACCGGGATAGCGTTGTGGACCCCGACGACAGCGAAGAGGTCGGTCGACGCTTCGAATCCGCCCGACACGGCCTGGAGTCGAAGATCTGGCGCGAGGATCTGGATCTCTGGGACAGGGAGATCAAGCCCGATTCGATCCGCCGGAACAATTTCCCTACAGAGCATCGGGCTCGCCGAGCTGGATGCGGATGGCCTGCTGGCGCATCTGGCAGCCGTCTACGACAACGCGCACGAAATGGTCTACCGGCACCATAAGTTCTCGATCACGGCCCTCATTCCGATGGGCCTGTATCTGGCAAATGCCATGGAGTGGACGGGCATGGATGCCGGTCAGCTGTTGGCGCCGCTCCAGGGCTCCTCGCGTGTCTCGCTTGGGGCTCAGGATGAGCTGCGGAAACTCGCCGACGCACTGTCGGCCGCAGGGTTGGGGCCGGACGACTTTACGGCAGAGTCGGCCGAGGCAACGCTCGATCGCCTCAAGGGACGGGACGACGCCGTCGGGGAAGCGACGCGGGCGTACGTCGGCTCGATCGGAATGCGACTCGCCGGGGGTTACGACATCGCCGACCCCTGTGCCGGCGAGTTGCCGGAAATGTTACTCGGTACCGTCCGGGCTGCCCTGGAATCGCACGAGCGCTCGCCATCGGACGGAGCGGCCAAGGCCGCAGCACGGGTGAGGGAAGCGGTGCCCTCCGAACACCGCGAAAGTTTTGACGGATTGCTCGGAGAAGCCCGACTGATAAGCCGCGTCCGTGATGAGCGTGGGGTCCGCAACGACATCTGGGGAACTGGGATCGCGCGCCAGGCCATACTGGAGGCGGGCCGCCGCCTGGAGGAATCGGGCAGGATCCGAGAGGCCCAGTCCGCGCTGGACACGACCCACGACGAACTGGCGACGATCCTTCGCGGCCAGGGAGGTCCCTCGAAGGACGAGTTGGCCGAACGCACCGACTGGCGCCTGAACGCGCCGCTGGACGAAGTGCCTCCCTTCCTCGGCCCGCCACCGACACCGCCTCCGCCTCTGGACGGTCTTCCACCCCATGTCGCGCAGATGATGGGCGCGATCGGAACGGCTCTCGGCGAAGTGTTCGCCCGGGGGCCGGAGCCAGCGGAAGAGACCATTGCCGGCAGAGCAGTCAGCCCGGGCGTTTACACGGGAACCGCCAGGATTGTCGGCCACCCCCAAGAATTCAACCGCCTCACGAAGGGCGACGTGCTTGTGACCGCGTCGACGTCGGCGGCGTTCAACGTCGTACTGCCGTTGCTCGGAGCCATCGTGACCGACCGGGGTGGCCAGCTGTCCCACGCGGCCATCGTCGCTCGGGAGTACGGTATTCCGGCGGTGGTCGGGACTAGGAAGGCGACCAAACTGATCGCCGACGGCGCTCAGGTGAGGGTCGACGGCGCTGCCGGCAAGGTCGAGATTCTGTGAGCGGACTGGTTCCGCTCGCCGATGCGGGGGACGAAAGCCAGTTCGGGGGGAAGTCCGCTAGCCTCGCCCGGGCTATACGCGCCGGCCTTCCCGTTCCGCCCGGATTCGCTCTCGGTGTCGACGCGGTGGATGCCATCGCACGGGCCGATGGCGGAGCGATTGGCGCGCTCCGGGACACGATCGCGCTTCTCGGTGGCCCTGTCGCCGTCCGGTCGTCGGCGGTTGGCGAGGACGCCCAGGATGCCAGTTTCGCCGGCCAGCACGCCACTCTCCTCAATGTACGGACTCACACCGCGCTGGTCGAAGCCATCTGTGAGGTATATCAGTCGGCGCACTCCGCCTCAGCGCTGGCCTACCGGGAGCGTATGGGAATCGCCGGAGTGCCGAAGATCGGGGTGACGGTGCAGCGGCTCGTGGAGGCGGAAACCGCCGGCGTCCTGTTCACTCACAACCCGGCTACCGGCGCCGAAGAGCGGTTGATCGAAGCGGCGTGGGGGTTGGGTGAAGCTGTTGTTTCCGGGATGGTCGTTCCCGACTCGTACCGAATGACCGCCGCCGGCCACATCATCGAGCGGACCGTGGGTGAGAAGGACCTAGCGCTCCGGCTGAATGCGGGGGGCGGTACCGAAGAGGTTGCCGTCGACCCGGAACGCGTCCACGCCCATTCGCTCGCTGACTCCCAGCTCGAGGCGTTAAACGGGTTGACCCTGCGCTGCGAAGCCGAGTACGGGACGGGCCTCGACATCGAGTGGGCGTTCGCGGCCGGGCAGCTCTACCTTCTTCAGTGTCGGGCGATCACCCGGTAGCACCCTGAGACATCCGTCTTGATACCACCCCAACCTCCTGCCCAGAGAGTCTCGCCGCTGCTCTATGTGGGCATGTTCCTGGCCGCCTCGCTGTCTCCGCTCGGTTCGACGATGATCGCCGTCGCGCTTCCGTCCATCGGCCGAGAGCTCGGCGTTGCGAGCGGCGAACTCACGCAGTGGCTCGTGTCCAGTTACCTGATCGTCGGAATTGCCACGATGAGCCCTGGCGGAAAACTCGGGGATCGGATCGGTCACCGACACGTTCTCATCATCGGCATGGTCATCTACGGCATGGGCTCGATTCTCGGGCTTGTGCTGGCGAACCGGAACGTGTCAACAAGTTTGAGACACCTGCATTCGGAATTTAAGCTACCGTAGGCGACTCTGCGGGCGGGTTGATCCACACCTTGTCCGGCGGCCCAGCGATCTTTCTCGGTACATTGACGAAACGTTCTGGATGTTGCCGACGAGCGCGATCCAGAGCATGCTGGCGTCGTTCCAGAACCGGACCGGTCTGACCGTAATGGACCATCGCTGGGGTTAGCCAGTTCAGACCGGAATGGTAGTGGACGTTGTTGTACCAGTGGAAGAAGTCCCGGCAGAACGCCTTGGCGTCCTGGATCGAACCGAATCGTTCCGGGAAGTCAGGGCGGTATTTCAGGGTTTTGAACTGGGCTTCCGAGAACGGGTTGTCGTCGGACACATAGGGCCGAGAGTGGGATTGGGTCACACCCAGATCCGATAGCAGCAGCGCCACCGCTTTCGACTTCATCGACGAGCCGCGATCGGCGTGCAGAGTCAGCTGATCCTGCTCGATCCGATGCTTGTCACAGCTTTCACGAATCAGTTTCTTGGCCAGGCCGGAAGATTCGCAATCGGCCACCATCCAGCCCACCGCCTGGCGGCTGAAGATATCGAGAATCACGTACAAGTAGAAGTAGGTCCACTTCCGTGGTCCCTTCAGCTTCGTGATGTCCCAGGTCCACACTTCATTCGGGCCTGTCGCCAACAGTTCCGGCTACTGGTAGACGGGATGACGCCGTTGGTTCCGCCGTTCGCGCACTTCTTGGTTCGCATCCAGAATCCGGTACATCGTGCGTACCGAGCACAAATAGCGGTCTGCATCCAGCAAGGCCGCACACACTTGGGCGGGCACCTGATCCACGAAGCGCCCGCTATGCAGCAGGTCGAGGACTTCCTGTCGATCGGCTCCGCTCAATGCCCGATGTGATCGTGGGCGTGCCCGCTCGGCTGCGGGCGCGGCGGCCCGCTGCCGACGCCGATAGAGCGACGCGCGGGAAACCCCGAAGGCCCGGCACGCCGGCGCCGTCCCCAATTCGGTGGAGAACTTTTCGGCCGCTTCCATCAGTTGTTCTCTTCCTGGTCCGGGTTCTTCAGAGGAATCCCCAATAGCGTGGAGACTTTTTTTTGGATCTCGATGACCGTTTCGGCTTGCTCCAGCTTCCTCTGGAGCCGTTGCGCCTCGCGTTCCAGTTCAGCGATGCGCTTGTCCCGGCCGTCCTTCGGCTGCGCTTTCCGTCCTCGCTTCGCCGAACCCATCCCGGCCAATTCCCCGGCATCGTGTTGCCGCCGCCAGGTGCGCAGGCTCGAGGAATACAATCCCTCCCGGCGTAGTAAGGCCCCCCACTCGCCCGGCTTCGTGCATCGGTCCGCCTCCCGCACGACCCGGCGCTTATATGCGGCGCTGAATCGCCTCCGTATCGCCTTATTGGTCACCTCCGGGTCCGGATTATCCCCATTCCGACCGGCCGCTTCACGCGCAACTCCAGTCGCCCTGCGGGCGCCTTCCGTTCCACGCGATTCTTCGTTCTCGTTCTCTGGTTTCATCACCAACACAGGCTCACTTCCTTCCCGCCCTGCTCACTAATTAACGGTTAGGCAGGTGTCTCACCTACATTGGCACAGAGGGAACTTGCCAGGCCTGGCTTTTGCTCGGATTTCGATGGCCGTTGGCGGAGCGCTCACGGTTCCGGCGACAACGGCATTGCTACGAAACCTAGTGCCCGAGGAGAAACGGGCGCGTACGTTCGGTTATTTCGGATCCGTGATGGGCACCGCGGCCGCACTCGGCCCTCTCATCGGGGGTGAGTTGACGGCTCGCTTCGGGTGGCGCTCGGTGTTCATCGCCAACATTCCGGTCATCCTGCTCGCATACCTCCTGATTCGGCGCGCGATCAGCTCGGAAGCGCCTGGGCCGAACCGCGTGACCCGGGGGGCGCCTCGTTGCGACGTCCTGGGCAGCGTCCTGCTGGGGTTCGGTCTGACGCTGCTCGTGGTGGCGTTCCAGGCAACAGGCTCGAGGGCCGTGGGAGCGGCGTTTGGTGGTGCGGGTTTGCTGGCAGTGTTTGTCTGGTGGGAGCGTCGTGTAGCGGAGCCGGTTCTCGATCTGAGGCTGTTCAGGCGACCCGCGTTCGCCGCCGCGAATGCCGTCATCGGCCTGCAGAACCTGGCGATGTACGCCCTTCTGTTCCAGCTTCCGATCTTCTTCGAGCAGGTGCGCAATGTAGAGGCAGGGGGCACCGGGCGGACCATCATCGCCATGATGATCGCAATGGTCGTCTGTGCCCCACTGGGGGGTTGGGTTTCCGAGTGGGTCGGCGCCCGTACGACCGCGCTCGTAGGCACGCTGACTTCGCTGGCTGGGCTCTCCTTCGTTTTGGACTTCGAGGCCCTGCAATCACCCGGGGACGTCCTGACCGGCCTCATCCTGATTGGCGCTGGCCTCGGGCTATCGTCGGCGCCGTGTCAGGCCGCCGCGATGACTGCGGTTGCTCCTACCGAAGCCGGCATGGCCGGGGGCGTCGTCTCGACGGCGCGTTACATCGGGGACGTGATCGGCATCTCGGCGCTCGGATACCTGCTTGGCGGGGAACGGTCGGTTGTCGACGCGCACAGCGCGGCTGCCCTCGTCTATTCGGCGGCACTTATTGTCGCGACGGTCAGTGCGCTGGGCTTGCCTGGGAGAATTCGTCCCCGCCTCGATTAGTCCAGCGAATCGAGCATCGAACGCAGCCGGTTCATACGCTCGGGGCGATTCCGGGCGAAGCGTTCGACACCCGCGAAGATCGAGTCGGGGTCCAGATGCGCTTCGGCTATGACGTCGGCCTCAGTCCCGCCGGTCAGCCACTGATGATCCCAGTCCGAGGTCAACGAGTATTCGTCAGCCAGCGGTCCGGCCGACGATACTGGCCACATACGTCGCGTACCCGTGCTGACGAACATGAGGTCCCCGGTCGCTTCGGGAGGCAGCACCGAGTTTCGGTATTCTTCCGGTTGCCGGTCGAAGAGATCCTCGCTGATGGCGGCGATCACCTTGACGTTGATCCCCGCCTCTTCGAGTCGGGGCAGTACGTTGACGAGATTGACGGTCGAACTCGACCCCTGGGCCACGACGTAACCCTGTTTGGCTGACCCCGGTGAGAAGTCCCTGATGACGTATAGCCCTTTCGCCGCGGCCTTTGGATCCGTGTCGGCAAACCTACTCCGGTCGGCGACGGGGAAGTCGGGCCTGGCCACTTCGATAACGATGATGCCCACCTTCTTCTCTCTCGCGGCGATTTCAGCGGCCGCAAAATAGCCGGGCGCCACGTCGTTGTAGTCCCAGAAGCTCAGGTTGATCACGTGGCCTCGCGGGAACAGCTTCCACACCTGCGGCGAGAAGATTCCAAAGTGAGTCCGGGCGTCTGCGGCGGTCTCGGGCCCGGAGTGTCCGGCCAGGATGTTCAGCACGCCCATCCTGAACCTGCTGTCCTGGTTCTGCTGGCTCCAGACGCGGGCCGGCAGGTACATAAGCGGTGTGAACGCACCGTAGGTGCCACTGAACGCCCAGACGCCCGCAAACTTCTCCGGATCCACCGAAGCGCTCTGTCCGACGAGTCCGATGGCGCTGGATACGTTGCCTGCTTCCTGGATCGCTGCCTTGACCCGCGTGCCCGACGGGTTGTTTTCCGGGTCGTAGTGGCCCCAGATGCTGCCGGCCTCCAGATTCACCGACCCGGACAGGTCCGCGGCCAGCGTCAATGCGCGATTACCGGTGACGTAGTTGAGCCACTTGATGATCTCCGACACGCCTCGTCTCGCTCCAGCCATTTCGCCAGCGTTGCGGAGCAGGGTGATCGTCACCTGCTTGTGCTCACCAGACGCGGGATTCTCGACTTCCAGAGTCTGTGGTCCGGCCGGGAGGTTTGCCACGCGCAAACTGTCGTCGAGGAAAGGGTCAGCCGTGGTGTCGAAGCCGATCGGGAAATCGTCGGTGATCGTGTCACCTATCTCAACGAGGCGGTCCGCCAGCCAATCTCCCAGCCCGTTCTGATCCAGTACCGACATCGCGACGTCGATATTCGTTTTGAATTGGATCAGCCTCTCCCGTGTGTCTGTCACCGGCCCAGAGCGGATGTCCTCGAATTCCACGCCGTAACGTTGCTCGAAGGTCTGCGCAAGCGAGAGGAAGTACTCCGAGTTCATCTTCATCGCATAGGGATGACTCTTGAAACTGACAACCTGATCACCCGCGCCCGGAATCTTCCCGTCCACGGCGCCCGGCCAGTAGCCCTTGGTCGTCTTTCCGATCGCGATCATCGGACGCCGATCGGTGGGGTCCCACGCCTCCATGGCTTCGAGTGTGCGGAGGATCTGTCCGTAGTCGTGACCGTCGTCCATCGTGAACACGTTCCATCCGTACGCGCTCCACTGGTCGACCAACCGGTATGCGTCGTACTTACCGGCAATGACACCTCCGATGAGGACATCGTCGATGCCGGCGTTGTTGTTGGACAGAAAGACCCGGAGTCGCTTGCCCACTTGAAGGGCCAGTGCCTGTGTCTTGAGTTCCTGGGCGTGGCCGGCGCACATGGCGAATTCCCCCTCGAACGCGATGACCTTGGGCGTGCCCATCGCGGCGCCGGCGACGTCCCAGAACGCGGCCTTGCCCGCGGCGGTCGCGATGCCTATTCCCGACGGGCCGCCGTTGACGTCGTTGGTGAGGTCCGTGGACTCGATATGGCCCGACAGCGCGCGGACGCCGCGTCCCCTGGCTTGTGCAAACAGAGGGTGATCGGTCAGATCGTGGTCGGACAGGAGCGTCCCCAGGGCGCCCGCTCCCCTGCGGAAGCCCAGAGCGTCGACCGGCAGCATCGCGATGTCCGGTGAGACACTGTAGCTGCCGTCGCCGGTGGCCGAGTGCTTCCGGCACATGGCTTCCCCCATGATCATCCAGAGGGCGTAACAGGTTGGAGCGCAATGGCCGGCCGCCAGCATGAACTTGTCGCCGAAGGGATGCTTCGGCCGGCGGTAGTCGTAGCGGAGTCCGCCTCGCTCGGGTCCCGCTAGATGCGCCGCGACGTTGAACGGCGTGTAGGCCAACGGGCCGCCGAAGTGCCCGGTCTGCGCGTAGTTACCGAGCAAAGTCAACGTCATGCAGGTGAGGTAGCCGATGTCCTCGAGCCGCTGCTGCTCGTTGGGTGTATCGGAAGGGGAAACGAATGGCGGCGATGCCGGGGCGCTCATGTTCAAGAAATCCTCGTTGTCCGGTCCGTTAGAAAGCGTTGAATGTGAATTCACCTGGGCTGCACCGCGGATTTTAGCGGTCTCGGCAGGCGAAATGGAAGCTCTTGATTTAAGTTTTGCATTCAGTCGCCTGAATGTCCCCTGTCCGGTCCGTAGCCCCGATCCTATTGACCTGTCAGTCATTCGGTGTATGATTGCTCCTCATTTTTCGAGAACAATTTCAACAGTCGAGGAGCGTAGATGAGCACGAACGTCGGGTCCCCCGGAATGGTCGCCGAGAGAGAGGAATCCAGGCTCAAAATCTTCATGCGGAGCTTTGGCCCGGGCCTGTTGTGGGCCGGGAGCGCGATCGGCGTGTCGCATCTGGTCCAGTCCACCCGCGCCGGAGCGACCGCGGGCTTTGCCCTGGCCGGCGTCATTGTGTTCGCACTGATCCTGAAGTACCCGTTTTTCGAGTACGGCCCCCGGTATGCCGCGGCCACCGGCGAGAGCCTGGTCGAAGGCTACCAGCGAGTGGGACGCTGGGCCGTCTGGCTGTATTTTGCCATCGTCCTCAGCACGGTCGTGATCACGCACTCAGCGATCATTCTCTTTACCGCGTCCCTGTTCCTGTTCGCCTTCGGCTCCGAGATGTCGGTCGTGCTGGCTTCGGCGATCCTGTTCGCGTTTTGTGCGTTGCTGCTTTACATTGGGCATTTCAAGGCGCTCGATCTGGCCATTAAGGTAGTCTTGGTCCTGCTGGCCGTATCGACGCTGATCGCTGCCGCGGTTGTACTGCCTCGCGCGGATCTGACGACGGTGAGCTTCATCCCTCTGCCGCAGGCCGGCGTCTCTCTGGCGTTCATGCTGGCCCTGGCCGGCTGGATGCCATCCGACATCGCGATCTCGGTCTACAGTTCACTGTGGACGCTGGCCAAGGACAAGGCCAGCGGTGTGCGCGCCAGCGTGTCCACGGCGCGCCTGGACTTCATGATCGCCTATGGCGCCACGGCCGTCCTGGCCTTCGCGTTCCTGACGCTGGGCGCTACGGTCATGTTCAACTCGGGCGAGACGTTCAGCTCCGCCGGGGCGGTTTTTTCGACGCAGTTGATCGACATGTACGTGCAGACCCTGGGTAACTGGACGAAACCCATCATCATCGTCGCGGCCCTGGCGGCGATGTTCTCGACGACCTTGACCGTGATGGATGGATACCCGCGGGTGATCGACCGCGTGATCAAGGTGATCAAAGAAAAGAATCCGGCCGTGACAGCCAACGCGCCGGTCTCCAAGCCTTACTGGATTGCGATGACGATCATCGGAATCCTGACAATCGTGGTGCTGTCTCTCTTTGTCGGCGGGATGACGCAGATGGTGGACTTCGTGACGATCGTCGCGTTCCTGACAGGGCCGATACTGGGATTCCTCAACCTGAAAGTCATCACGTCGCCCCACGTTCCGGCCGAACACAGGCCCGGTCCGGCAATGCTCATTTATTCCTATATCGGGTTGGCGACGATGGGAGCCGTTGCGGTGATCTTCCTGGTCAGCCGCTTCGGGGGTTAGGGATGAACCAAGAGGGAGCAGAGTAAGAGAGGGTGGCTCTTGGGCCACCCTCTCTTTTTTTTCGCCTAGTCGATGACCCGAACGCTCATGACCAGGATTAGTGCGCTGTTGCCGACGGTGGCCTTGCCGACGACGGCCTGTTGGCCGTCCGCGATTTCAATCGCCGTCGCGATCTGCACGCTGGGGGAGGTTTCCTCCAGATAGATCCTTGCTGTGAACTCCAGGTCATCCACCCGAACCACGTTCCGGCCTTCTGCTCCCGGCCTCACAAAGAAGCGGCCATGCAGGCCGTATTCGGGGTTGATCGACCGCATGCCGGCGACTACCGGCATGACACCGTTGACCGACATGTTCTCCCCATTGACGCCCCGGGAGATCACCGTGTCCAGCAGGCTGAAGCTGTCGTAATGGAGGACCGTCCTCAACTGTTCGATGACCGGATCCAGTGCAGGCGGTAGCGCCTGGGCTTCGACCGCCGATGCGGAAGCCAGGACGATGTAGGTCGTGAGCTCGACGCTAATCGGTGTCGGTGGGGCGGGCGTCGGCTGATCGAACCGATCGATAACCTGGACGATCGCCGGTATAATCTCGGCGGGTGCCCGCACGACGAGCGTTCGGGAACGGCTGTCAAACGTATAGCGGGCCTCGAACATGGACAGAATCTCTGCCAGAGCCCTGCGTTCTGCATGCTCGACCTGGATGACCCGCGTCTCCCAGCCACTCATGTCTCTGATTACAGTGACCGCTTCGGCAGCGTCCTGCGCCCTCGCATCGAGTGGGACGGTCGCGATAGTGGCAACGCAAAGAACGATCGCTGCAGTTCGTATGAAGTTGTTTTTCACTATCATTCCATTCCTCCAACCTGATCGACGACCCAGTAAATCACCACGTTAGGGTCGTCGGTCAGCAGTTTTACAGTCAAGCTTTGGGTTCGGTTGAGCGTGGCATCGGCCACGACTGTTTCCGTTTCGACGATGGCGGGTGCGGGTGGCGCGGGGGCCTCCGTTATGGCTGCCACTGCCACCGGTTCCGGTTGCGTGACCGGTTCGGGGGGCGCAACCTCAGGGGCCGGGAGCACCTCGGGCTCCTCGGGTACTGCTTCAACCTGGGCCGTCCGGACCGGCTCCGCTTCGGGAGATGGCCGTAAGGCGGTCCATCCGATCAGCGCGATCAGCAGCGCCGCTGCGGCCGTGTACGCCCAGGCGGGCATCAACGGGCGTTTCCCCCCGGCGGTCTTCGAGCCTCGCCTTGTGCGCACAAGGACGGCTTCCCGAATCTTGTCCAGTGCCTCTACGTTCACCGGCTCATCGATCAATGTGCGAAACCGCGCCTGGCTGTCGGCGAGTTCGGTGCGGAACGTTCGGCAGGCCGGACAGGACGCGAGGTGCTCTTCCATCACCTGCACCTGGGTCCCGGGAAGGTCGCCCTCGACCCACAGGGCCAGATATTCTCTGGAAGTGCTGCAGTTCATCGCTTCTCCATCCTTTCGATCGCCTTCTTGATCTTCAGCCGTGCCGCGCTGATCTGCGAGCGTACGGTGACCGGGGAGGATTCGAGAACGTCGGCGACCTCGGCAGTGGAAAGACCTTCGATATCCCGGAGCACGATAGCGGCACGCTCCTTCGGGGGCAGGGTGTCGAGCGCCCGGTAGAGAATCGTCCGGTCCTCTCGGGCGCGAAGGCTGCGGTGAGGGTCGTTATGCGGTGTCGCTTCCGATGGGACTTCAAAGTTGACGAGGTTTTCGGTCCGGTTCCGCTTGCTTCGCTGCCAGTGGTCCCGGCACACGTTGACCGTCATCCGGTATACCCAGGGAGACAGGGGCTTGGCCGAATCGAATCGTGGCAGGTAGCGGTGCATCCAGATGAACACATCCTGGCCCGCGTCCTGGGCGTCGTCCATGTTTCCGAGCAGTCTTAGAGCCGTCATCAGAACCCTCCGTTCGTGCACCCGGATGATCGCTTCGAACGCTGCCCGGTCACCTGCGGCTGCCCTGCGGATCAGGAGCAACAGGTTCGGGTCGGCTGGTCCGCGCTCATCGGTCGGTGCCGGCGTTGTCATCGGCAGCATGCGTTCCTTTCGGCGTCATCCGGTCTCACTCTTGAATACCGGTGGGGGTGACGCATCGTTGAGAAGTATCTTCTCTCAGTAGGGACAGCCTTACCCACCTCACTCGTTCGAGAAATTTCCATGGGACCTGATCTGGCCGTCCTCGACGCTACCAAGGTAAGCAAGGTCAGTAGCTTCCGGCGCCATCTACTGACAGGGGGCACCTATGAAAGTATTGGATATCGGGCCGGAACGGCCCGAGACGATCGACGGGCATCCGCACGATCAGGCTCTCGACCTCATGCTCTGCACCCGTTGCAGGCATCCCTGGGGCTTTGAGCTGATCGAGAAGATCGAGATGTGGAGGTGCGGCCACTGCGGTTACGAGGCGCGGGAAAGGTCTGTGGACTTCCGACGGATCCTGATCGCCCAGCAGGAAGCGCTGATCAGCTAGGAGCCTGCGCCGTAGGAAGTGAATGAGATAATTGTGTCGCAGTTAGGAGGAGATTGCGATGCCGACGACGTTTCGCCCGTACCAGCCGGATCAGGGGTTGCTGCTGGCGCCGGATATGCGGGATTGGTTGGCGGAGGGGCACTTGGCGCACCATGTGAGCGATCTGGTGGACGGATTGGACTTGACGGCGTTTTACGCGCCTTACGAGGGGGACGGTCGTCGCAAGTCGCCGTATGAGCCGCGGATGATGGTGAAGGTGATGATCTACGGGTACACGACGGGGGTGTTTTCCTCCCGAGGGCTGGCGCGGAAGCTGGAGGAGGACGTGGCATTTCGGGTGTTGGCGGCGGGGAATTTTCCGAGCCATCGGACGATTTGCGAGTTTCGCCGCCGTCATTTGGCGGATTTCAAGGCGCTGTTTGTGGAGGTGGTGCGTCTGGCGCGCGAGACCGGCGTTGCGAACTTCGGCAAGTTGTCGATCGACGGGACGAAGGTTCGAGCCAACGCCAGCAAGCGCAAGGCGATGAGTTACGGTCGGATGCTGGAGGAGGAGCGGCGTCTGGAGAGCGAGATCGAAGCGTTGCTGTCGCGCGCGCGGGAGACCGACGCGGCGGAGGACGCGCGTTTCGGGGAGGCGCATCGCGGCGATGAGTTACCCGAGGAGTTACGCCGCCGGGAGGATCGGCTGGCGGCGATCCGGGCGGCCAGGGCGCGATTGGAGGCCAGGCAACGGGAGGCCGACGAGGCGCGGGGACGCGAGCCCGGTTCGAAGCGCAACCGGAAGGGCGGGCGGCCATACAAGCGGGAATACGGCGAGCCGGACGAGAAGGCGCAGGACAACTTCACGGATCCCGAAAGCCGGATCATGAAGACCTCATCGGAGGGTTTTCAGCAGTGCTACAACGCGCAGGTGGCGGTGGAGGGAGAGAAGCAGTTGATCGTCGCCACCGAGGTGTCGTCGAACGCCAGCGACCAGGGTCGACTGGTCCCGCTGGTGGACGAGGTGGAGGCCACCCATGGGGAACGGCCGGAGACGGTGCTGGCGGATGCGGGCTACTGCAACGAGGACGACCTTGAGGCGCTGGAGGCGCGCGGCGTGGACGGCTATGTGGCCTTGGGCCGGGAGGGCCGGCGCGCGGTCGCGGTGGACGCGGCCAGGCATCCGGCGAAGGCCCGCATGGCCGAGAAGCTGGCGACCTCGGCGGGACGGGTGCAGTACGCCCGACGCAAATGGCTGTCGGAGGCGCCCAACGGGTGGATCAAGGAGGTGCTCGGTTTCCGCCGATTCAGCCTGCGCGGCCTGAACAAGGTCCAGGGCGAGTGGAACTTGGTGTGTCTGGCATTGAACGTCAAGCGGATGCAGGGCTTCAGGCAGCCTGATGACAGGGATACCGCCCGCAAATCAGGCCGAACGAGGGTCGATTCAAGCACCCGTGGCGCACCCATCGGCGCCTCGGCGTCCAAAACGCCCATTCCCCGGTCACCGATACCGATCGATCGCCATCTCGCGTAATTCGCCGAGCCGAAAATCGTCCTACGGCGCAGGCTCCTAGGTACCTCTCAGACCGTCCCCGCCGAGCGGCGACAACGCCGTCCCGAAGTACAGGTTCGAGCAGAGCCCGGTCCTGGCCTCCGCAATGCGGACTTCCGCGTCGGTGAGGCCCGAGTTCGTCAGGTCCTCCACAAACGAGTCCCAGCCGAGCGACTCGACCTCCACCCTATATGTCCTCCCCCAGTCGGCATGTTTTGAGGCCTACACCTGGACGGCCTGTTCGCCTCCGCCGAGGTTACGTCTTGCGGTTTTCTTAGTCACGCCGCACAATCAAGGGTTGGAATGTCCGATGTGTTCTGTTCCCGCCTGAGTCCCTTGTAATACTCATGTCTGTTGCCGAATTGATCAAGAAAATCGACGGTTTGTGGCGTCTCCAGCCGGCGGGACGAATGCGGCTCCGGAAGATCGCCATCCGGATCCGTCACCGCGAAGACCAGTTATTCATGGTCCTGACACTTGTGATCGGGGCCGTCGTCGGCTTGACGATCGTTGCGTTCATCGTCCTGACCGAAAACCTCACCTCGCGCATGTTTCCGCTGGGAAGTGGCCTGCAACTGCGCAGGCTCATCGTGCCGGTGATCGGTTCCCTGGTGACCGGCGTTCTGCTCTACCGGTTCTTCCCGGACGCCCGCGGAAGTGGCATTCCACAGACGAAGGTCGCTTTGGCGGTTCACGGCGGTCGAATCACGCTCCGGACAGTGCTCGGGAAGTTCTGGCTGTCGTCCGGCTCGTTGGCCAGCGGCATCGCCCTCGGTCGTGAGGGTCCTTCCGTGATGGTCGGTGCGGGCATCGCGTCGGTCATGGGCCGGGCGCTCGGTCTCAAGAGAGAGAAAGTGGAAGCGCTCGTGCCCGTAGGCGCCTCGGCCGCGCTGGCCGCGGCGTTCAACACGCCGATCGCCGCCGTCCTGTTCTCGCTCGAGGAGGTGATGGGTAATCTTCACGCGCCGCTACTTGGGTCGGTCGTTCTGAGTTCGGCCACCGCCTGGATGGTGCTGCACCTCATGCTCGGCGACACGCCTCTGTTCAGCGTGCCCGAGTACGAACTGGTCCATTTCTCCGAGTTGGGCTTCTACGTGATCCTCGGCGTGATCGGGGGCTTCGTATCGGTTGCGTTCGTCAAGATCCTGTTGAAGATCCGGCAGCGATTTCTCGACATGCCGCAGCGGACACGCTGGCTTCAGCCCGTCGCTGGAGGCCTGACGGTCGGAGTTCTGGGCTTCCTATTCGGCCCGGAGGTTCTAGGAGCCTGTCGGCAATAAGAAATCTGGAGAAGTCTGAAGCTGAAAGACCCATCGCGATTTCAGGATGAAGGCCACCTTGGGAAGCGTTTGCTCAGACAGATCCATGAGATGAGATTGCGGCAGCCCCCATTGAGCGCGATACGTATTTGTCATCCGCGGATTCTGTGTTTGCCAGGATCTCCCTGCTTCGATTCAAGCCGCCAGTGGCTTGAATCCTCCTCCGTAACGAAACAACTTCAGGATGTTGTGGGTCAAACAGACCAGTTGCCATTCCGCCCGCACGTTCTCGAGACCGCGGAAACTGAAACGCCGGAATCCCCGGCATTCCCGGGTCTGTCCGAATACCGGTTCCACAATCGCCTTGCGCATCTTGTAGACGGCCCGCCCCACATCGCTGTCCAGTTTCTGTTTCATTTGCTCCCGTACGCCGGCGCCTTCAGCCGCTCCGGGCGGGCCGCCGGAAGACTTCGGGGATGCGCCGGTCCGGACTCGCCCCGTGGCCACGTGTAAATCGATCCCTGCGGCTCGCGGGTCGGTCACCTGCCTGGGGCTCCAATACCCGGCATCCGCGCTGACCGCGACGGGCCGGGTCCCCGTGTTCCGCCGCACTTGCGCGACCATGGGCGCCAGTTGCTCTTTGTCATTGGCGTCCTGGGTGATCTCGGCCGCGACGATGACTTGCGTGTCATCGTCCACAGCGATCTGGGCATTGTAGGCCTGCACGAAACTGCCTTTGTGCGCGCCGTCGGGCATGATCCGGCTGTCCGGATCGGTGAAGTTGCGCTGCGCCTTCGCATCCGGCGCCGCCTGCTTCGGATCGGGAACCCGCGGTTGGCCTCCACCCGTCTTCTTCCCCGTTCGCTCCTCTTGCTTCCGCCGCTGGGCCATCCGCGCTTCCGCGTCCGCCTTCGCCTGCGCCGCCTTCTGCCGGGCTTCCGCTTCCAATTCCGCCCGGGCCTGTCGAATCTTCTTCAACCGGCTTTCCCGCCGCGCCAATTCCTTCGGCAACTGGTCGGTCAGTCCTTGCCGTTGCTTCTCATCCTCGACCGCGTCGACCGCCTCGGCCCGCTTCAGCAACTCCTCCACTTCCGCCTTCAGCGTCTCTTCGGCCCCCCTCATCCGCCCATAACTCATCGCCTTGTGCTTGCTGGCGTTCGCCTGGAGTTTCGTCCCGTCGACCGCCACATGCCCCAGTTTCACCAGCCCCGCCTTCCGGCACAATCCCAGCGCTTGCAGAAACAGTCCCGCCAACGCCTCCAAATGCCGTTTCCGAAACTCGTTGAACGTGCTGTGATCCGGATGCGTGTCCGCACTCAAATACCGGAACGCCACGTCCTCATGCGTCCGTTTCTCGATCTGCCGCGAACTCACCACCCCGGTACAATATCCGTACACCAACAACCGCACCATCAGCACCGGGGAGTAGGCCGCCTGACCTCGTCCATCCTTCGCCTCATAGGAACGGTAAAACGCCGACAGATCCAGCGTCTCCACCAGGTCGGCCACAAATCGCGCCAAATGATTTTCCGGAAGCCAGTCGTGTAACGACGGCGGCATCAACAAGCTCTGATTCAGGTCATCGGATCGGAAGCATTTCGTCATGCCTTCTTCTACAAATCCACCCGTCCAGCTTAGGTCCCATCCGGTTCTTCCCCGACTTCTGTCGCCACCCATCCCCAATCTATTCCCGACAGGCTCCTAGACATCATGCGTGGAATCAACTCCGAATCTGTCGATCTGATCTACCTAGACCCGCCTTTTAACTCGAATCGGAACTACGATGTAGACGATTACTTCAAAATGAACATATTTGAACAAGCGCCGGTTTGAAGGTCGTCATCATCGGCGAAGCAGAGCGGAGGCTTTGGTAAGGTAGAGTGACGCGGAGAAAGGGAAAACCCCGATCGTATGAGCGATCGGGGTTTCGTTTATGGCGGCCCCGGTCAAAGGGCACAACCACAGCAAAAGCAAAGTCAGAGTGACACGACCGGCCGCCATTGTCCACTCCCGCGTGGGGTGGGATGGCCAGAGAAGTCGTGTTACGACAGTTGTTTTGCCGAGGGTCGGGTTGCGGGTTGATGTTTGTCATCTGCCGATCCTGTTATCGAGTCAAGCCCATTCTTAGTTGAAACTCTCCACGGCTCACGATTGGTCACGCAACCTTCTTCTTCGATCTCGTCGACGTCTTCGCCTCAATCTTCAGCTCCCGCCTGAGGGCTTCGCGGAGCTTTGGAAGATGACGGTAGCCGATCACCTTCCTCAAGCGTGGTTCGATGTCGATGAGCGCCGTCGCCAACCAGCGCTGCCGCTGGCTCGAGTTCTTCCAATGATCGACCTTCGCGCACCTTTCCTCGACGAGGGCATTGACCGATTCCAAGCAATTCGTCGTCTTGAACGAACGGCCCAGGACCCCGTACACGCCGAGTCGATGCAACGTGAGGGTCTCCTCCAAGCCTTCCTCAAGGCTCGCAGCGGCCGATTGGTTTCGCTCCTCGAGCTCTCCATGGAGCTGTTCGAGGGCCGCCCAGGCTTCGTTGTACTCCGGGCGCTGGTACGCACGCTGAAGCCGCTTGCGCCACGCGGCTTGCTCGGTCTTCGACAGGTAGCTCACCACGTTCTCGCGTTTGTGCCATTGGCAGCGTTGGACCAGGGCTCGATTACCGAATGCCCGCTTGACTGCCGCGCGCAGACCTTTGCCGCCGTCGACGATCACCAGCACGCCTTCAGAGATGTCCAGGCCTCGCTCCATCAATGAACGGAGAAACGGAGTCAGTACCTGCTCGTTCTCCGTACTCGTCTCCACGAAGCCTAAGAAGCGTTTGTCGCCCGTAATTGTGATGCCCAGGGCCACAACCATCGTGGCGTCGGCAAACATTTTCCCGTCCAGGAAGATCGTCACCACGTCCTCGGCCGACAGATCCCGCTCCTGCATCTGCCGAAGTTTCGCGGCACTCGCCTGGACGAATCCTCGAGACACCGTCGAGCTCGACAATCCGATGGCTCCTGGAATCGCTTCCGCGGCCGACTCGTAGTTCCGGCAGGAGATCCCATAAAGCACACGTCTGAGAAGCAGTTCGTTCACCGCGCCATCCGGACTGAGTTCCTCGTAGCTCCGAAGCGGAATCTCCCCGCCCGCCACGCTGCGAACTCGAGGCACCCGAACCGGTACCCGCTGGCCCCCGAGCCCCACGGTCCCCGGATTGCTCCCGTGTCGCCGGCCCCTCAACGTCGCCTCCTTTCGCGCGTATCGCTCACCCGCCAACGCCTTCACTTCCTCGTCGAGCAACTCCTCTACGTGCATCAACCCCAGTGGGATCAACGCCCGGATCATCTCCACCTTCGAGTCCAATTCCAGTCCCGAGTACTCCTCCCGGCTCATGACCTCGACCTCACCCAGTACTCGCCTCTTCTTGCGTTTTTTCACCGAACGTAACAGACTCCTCATCTCGGCTCCTTTCTCTTACAGGCTTGATGTTGTTTCTTCCAATACCATCAAACCATAGGGTTTGGAGCCGTTTCAATTTCCAACTAAGATTGGCACACTTTCCTGTTATCGGGGGCAGGTCTACTGCGGGGATGAGTGCCGGCGCCGGATGAGGCGCGAGCAGAGGCGGCGTGCCAACCGCCGTTATCAGGAGGATCCGGAGGTCCGGGCCGATCATTGCCGGCGTCAGCGGGCCTACCGGAAACGTCGCCGAGAGAGGCGCGTGACAGATCACACTTCCGCCGGTGCGTGTCGGTCTGGCAGCATCGGGACACCATTGCCTGAAACGGGAATGAGAACGTCATTGGCGGAGGCACCCCATGGTCGACCCCGGTTTCAACGGCTCCAATCAGCCATCCGACTCGTTTGCATCCTGTGTGGCCGGAGTGGGGTCTTTATCGATGCCTTCCCCGACTGGGTGTGAGGCGTGATTCCTCCCGAAACGGTCACGCGAATTCGACACCTCTTTTTTGGCGAGCACTGGAAGATAGGCACCATTGCCGCCGAGCTGGGCCTGCATCAGGAAACCGTCCGCGCGGCACTGGAGACGGATCGCTTCAACCGGGCCCAGATGATGCGTCCGACGAAAGCCGATCCCTATATGGACTTCATCCGGGCGACGCTCAAGCAGTACCTCCGGTTGCGGGCCACACGGATTCATCAGATGCTGTCGGATCGCGGTTACACCGGCAGCGTGGTCGTACTGCGGCGTCTGGTGGCGCGTCTGCGTCCCGAACCCCGTGAAGCCTTCCTGCGGTTAAGAAGCTTTCCCGGTCAGGAAGCCCAAGCCGACTGGGCGCACTTCGGGGAAGTCCGGGTGGGTCAGGCCCGCCGCCGGTTGTCCTGTTTCGTATTGACGCTGTCGCACTCGCGCGCCCTGTTTCTGGAGTTCTTCTTCGATCAAACTCTGGAGAACTTTCTCCGCGGTCATGTCGATGCGTTTGCCGACTGGGGAGGGGTGCCCAGAGTCGTGCTCTACGACAATCTTCGAAGCGCCGTGCTGGAGCGCAACGGCAATCAAATTCGCTTTCATCCGCGCCTGCTCGAACTCTCCGCCCACTATCACTGTCAACCGCGTCCGGTCGCGCCGACACGAGGAAATCAAAAAGGACGCGTCGAGAGAGCGATACGCTATGTGCGGGATTCGTTCTTTGCAGCCCGGCCATTCACGACCTTGGAAGAGTTCAATCGCAAGGCTCTGGTATGGCGTGATGAGGTGGCCCATCAGCGCCCCTGGCCCGGTGGTGACGACAGGACCGTGGCCGAAGCCTTCCAGGAGGAACAATCACTCCTGATGTCGTTACCGGTGCACCGGTTCGATACCGACCGGGTCCAGCCGGTCCGTTCCGGTAAAACCATCTATATCCGTTTCGATCTCAACGACTACTCGATTCCCCCGGACCGGATCGGCCAGACATTGACGTTGGTGGCCTCCCAGACGCGGGTGCGCCTTCTCGATGGCACGACCGAAGTGGCCGCCCACCACCGGTCTTTCGACCGCCACCAACTCATTGTCGATCCGGCACATCAGGACGCGCTGCTGGCGGAAAAACGGAAAGCCCTCGGGTCCACCGCCGGTAGTCGCTTGGCCGCGAGCGTGCCTGAAACCGAACCCCTGCTTCAGGCCGCCTTCGGTCGTGGCGAGTCCATTCAACGGCAGAGCCGTCTCCTGCTCGGACTGCTCGACGACTACGGGGCATCCGAGCTCCAAGCTGCCGTTGTCGAGGCGCTCGAACAGGACACTCCGCGCGCATCGTCGGTGGCCTTCATCCTCCAGAAACGCTGGCGGGCCCAGAAACGCCGGGCCACCGTCCGGGTCGCCCCATCCCGCCCGGATCTGGCCGACATCCACATTCAACCTCATTCCGCGGAGACCTACGATGACCTCCATAGCCACGACACCGGAAAGTGTGCCAATCTTAGTTGGAAATTGAAACGGCTCCAAACCCTATGGTTTGATGGTATTGGAAGAAACAACATCAAGCCTGTAAGAGAAAGGAGCCGAGATGAGGAGTCTGTTACGTTCGGTGAAAAAACGCAAGAAGAGGCGAGTACTGGGTGAGGTCGAGGTCATGAGCCGGGAGGAGTACTCGGGACTGGAATTGGACTCGAAGGTGGAGATGATCCGGGCGTTGATCCCACTGGGGTTGATGCACGTAGAGGAGTTGCTCGACGAGGAAGTGAAGGCGTTGGCGGGTGAGCGATACGCGCGAAAGGAGGCGACGTTGAGGGGCCGGCGACACGGGAGCAATCCGGGGACCGTGGGGCTCGGGGGCCAGCGGGTACCGGTTCGGGTGCCTCGAGTTCGCAGCGTGGCGGGCGGGGAGATTCCGCTTCGGAGCTACGAGGAACTCAGTCCGGATGGCGCGGTGAACGAACTGCTTCTCAGACGTGTGCTTTATGGGATCTCCTGCCGGAACTACGAGTCGGCCGCGGAAGCGATTCCAGGAGCCATCGGATTGTCGAGCTCGACGGTGTCTCGAGGATTCGTCCAGGCGAGTGCCGCGAAACTTCGGCAGATGCAGGAGCGGGATCTGTCGGCCGAAGACGTGGTGGCGATCTTCCTGGACGGGAAAATGTTTGCCGACGCCACGATGGTTGTGGCCCTGGGCATCACAATTACGGGCGACAAACGCTTCTTAGGCTTCGTGGAGACGAGTACGGAGAACGAGCAGGTACTGACTCCGTTTCTCCGTTCATTGATGGAGCGAGGCCTGGACATCTCTGAAGGCGTGCTGGTGATCGTCGACGGCGGCAAAGGTCTGCGCGCGGCAGTCAAGCGGGCATTCGGTAATCGAGCCCTGGTCCAACGCTGCCAATGGCACAAACGCGAGAACGTGGTGAGCTACCTGTCGAAGACCGAGCAAGCCGCGTGGCGCAAGCGGCTTCAGCGTGCGTACCAGCGCCCGGAGTACAACGAAGCCCGGGCGGCCCTCGAACAGCTCCATGGAGAGCTCGAGGAGCGAAACCAATCGGCCGCTGCGAGCCTTGAGGAAGGCTTGGAGGAGACCCTCACGTTGCATCGACTCGGCGTGTACGGGGTCCTGGGCCGTTCGTTCAAGACGACGAATTGCTTGGAATCGGTCAATGCCCTCGTCGAGGAAAGGTGCGCGAAGGTCGATCATTGGAAGAACTCGAGCCAGCGGCAGCGCTGGTTGGCGACGGCGCTCATCGACATCGAACCACGCTTGAGGAAGGTGATCGGCTACCGTCATCTTCCAAAGCTCCGCGAAGCCCTCAGGCGGGAGCTGAAGATTGAGGCGAAGACGTCGACGAGATCGAAGAAGAAGGTTGCGTGACCAATCGTGAGCCGTGGAGAGTTTCAACTAAGAATGGGCTTGACTCCGACACCGAACCCGAACAGTAACGATCTGGCCGTCCAACTCCAGCACATCGGACTCCGCTCCATCGCCGATTCCCTGGATGACTTTCTGGCTCGCGCCATCAAGTCTCAATGGCCCCCTCCCATGCTGCTGGAGGAACTGGCCCGTATCGAAAGCCACGATCGCGCACAACGCAGTCTGGAACGCCGTCTCCAGTGCTCCCGCATCGGCCGTTTCAAACCCATGGCCGACTTCGACTGGAACTGGCCTAAAAAGATCGACCGCAACACCATCGGGCGTGCCTTCACCCTCGACTTTATCCCCGAAGGCCGCAACCTCATCCTGATCGGCGCCAATGGACTGGGCAAGACCATGATCGCCAAGAATATCGCCCACGCCGCCGTCCTGGCCGGCTACTCCGTGCTGTTCCGCACTGCTTCGGAACTGCTCGACGACCTGCAGTGCGATTCACCTCACCGGCTCCGTCAGAAACTCAAAGCCTATGCCCTCTGTGCCAATGTAGGTGAGACACCTGCCTAACCGTTAATTAGTGAGCAGGGCGGGAAGGAAGTGAGCCTGTGTTGGTGATGAAACCAGAGAACGAGAACGAAGAATCGCGTGGAACGGAAGGCGCCCGCAGGGCGACTGGAGTTGCGCGTGAAGCGGCCGGTCGGAATGGGGATAATCCGGACCCGGAGGTGACCAATAAGGCGATACGGAGGCGATTCAGCGCCGCATATAAGCGCCGGGTCGTGCGGGAGGCGGACCGATGCACGAAGCCGGGCGAGTGGGGGGCCTTACTACGCCGGGAGGGATTGTATTCCTCGAGCCTGCGCACCTGGCGGCGGCAACACGATGCCGGGGAATTGGCCGGGATGGGTTCGGCGAAGCGAGGACGGAAAGCGCAGCCGAAGGACGGCCGGGACAAGCGCATCGCTGAACTGGAACGCGAGGCGCAACGGCTCCAGAGGAAGCTGGAGCAAGCCGAAACGGTCATCGAGATCCAAAAAAAAGTCTCCACGCTATTGGGGATTCCTCTGAAGAACCCGGACCAGGAAGAGAACAACTGATGGAAGCGGCCGAAAAGTTCTCCACCGAATTGGGGACGGCGCCGGCGTGCCGGGCCTTCGGGGTTTCCCGCGCGTCGCTCTATCGGCGTCGGCAGCGGGCCGCCGCGCCCGCAGCCGAGCGGGCACGCCCACGATCACATCGGGCATTGAGCGGAGCCGATCGACAGGAAGTCCTCGACCTGCTGCATAGCGGGCGCTTCGTGGATCAGGTGCCCGCCCAAGTGTGTGCGGCCTTGCTGGATGCAGACCGCTATTTGTGCTCGGTACGCACGATGTACCGGATTCTGGATGCGAACCAAGAAGTGCGCGAACGGCGGAACCAACGGCGTCATCCCGTCTACCAGAAGCCGGAACTGTTGGCGACAGGCCCGAATGAAGTGTGGACCTGGGACATCACGAAGCTGAAGGGACCACGGAAGTGGACCTACTTCTACTTGTACGTGATTCTCGATATCTTCAGCCGCCAGGCGGTGGGCTGGATGGTGGCCGATTGCGAATCTTCCGGCCTGGCCAAGAAACTGATTCGTGAAAGCTGTGACAAGCATCGGATCGAGCAGGATCAGCTGACTCTGCACGCCGATCGCGGCTCGTCGATGAAGTCGAAAGCGGTGGCGCTGCTGCTATCGGATCTGGGTGTGACCCAATCCCACTCTCGGCCCTATGTGTCCGACGACAACCCGTTCTCGGAAGCCCAGTTCAAAACCCTGAAATACCGCCCTGACTTCCCGGAACGATTCGGTTCGATCCAGGACGCCAAGGCGTTCTGCCGGGACTTCTTCCACTGGTACAACAACGTCCACTACCATTACCGGTCTGAACTGGCTAACCCCAGCGATGGTCCATTACGGTCAGACCGGTCCGGTTCTGGAACGACGCCAGCATGCTCTGGATCGCGCTCGTCGGCAACATCCAGAACGTTTCGTCAATGTACCGAGAAAGATCGCTGGGCCGCCGGACAAGGTGTGGATCAACCCGCCCGCAGAGTCGCCTACGGTAGCTTAAATTCCGAAGGCAGGTGTCTCAAACTTGTTGACACGTTCCGCAGGACCATCGCCAGGTTGAAGGAAATCGCGTCGGTGTTGAGTTCGATGCTGCTCTCGTAAGACTTGAAGCCACCTTTCGTTGTCGCGATGAACTCCAGGATGGTGACGTCGTTGACGATACCGGCAACGACGGCTTCTTTACTGGCCAGGTCGACGGTAATATTGCCGACGCGATAGAGCTTCTCACCGATTTCCTCGATCGGCGGTGACTCCGGCATCAGCGGCTCCTGGGCGCCTACGGCGCCGCCGGAAACAAGAAGAAAAGCAATCACGCTAAACAGCGCGGGGCGTGCAATCTTCATCTAATCCCCCAAGGTCTCATCCTAGAACCCCACAATCCTGTTTTCATACACCTGATGAATCGAACGAGCCATCGTCGTAAATTCGTCCGACATCGCGGCCAATTCTACAGACGCAGTGATGCCCTGATGCTTGTCGAGAATTTCCACCAGACCCGAGCCCAGCACTTTTGCCTCACCCTCATAAGAGTGGGTCGCATGCTGTAGCCCGGCCTTGGTCCGCTGGAACTCGGCCGTGAGCTCGGCTAGTTCTTCCGCGCGCTGGAAGTTGTATTCGACGAAGCGACGGATTTCGTGCAGAAAGGCCGAGACGCCGCGGTCCGTGGGCAGCATCGGGTCGATCGCCTCCAGGTGCGCGGTCGTCGCCCACGCCAACTGTTTCATCTCGGCAATCTTCGCCAGGGCTTTAGCCCGGAAGTCCGCCATCACGGGCGTGTTTCTCAAGAACAGCTCGTTGTGGAACCAGTAATTATAGTTGCGGTCCAGGATGTAGTAGGCGTCGAACAGGCCCTGAATCGATTCGCTGTAGCCGGTGAGCACCTCGCGAATCTCCGCGTAAACCGCCGGCGACGGGATATCCGGGTCGTCCACAGTCAGGAGGGCATGGTCGAGTGCATAGATGTGATCGTCCACCTCGCCGTGGAAGGGGCTGACCGTCCCCTGCTGACTCGTCGGCAGGTTCCTGTAGTAGGCGTACACACCGAAAGACATCACGACCCCGACCATCAGGATCCCCATCGCCCAACGCTCGCTGTGCCTCGGTGTGAGTGCGAAACCAGAACCTGCGGTCAGCGAAGCGGTCCAAAGCACGGCCAGGGCCATCGCTACGAGGGTTGCGATCATCAGCGTGCCCAGGAAGGCGTGGGCAACCCACATCTCGACGACAAGCAGCGTCAGGATCATAGCCGCGGTCCCTTCGCGAACATCCCCGCGTTCGATCTGACGGAGCCCGGGACAAAGCGCCGTCCACCAGCGCTTCCGCACTTCACCCCCGAGGGCGGGAGCCAGGGCTCGGCGGGCCGCGACAACCAGCACTCCAATCGGTGCCGCAAATATCAGGGCAAGCAGGATGTGGACAACGAGACGCATGCCACCGATGGCCATGTTGTCGATCAGTTGATCGCCCTGCGTGATGACCGGGTAGAGAAACCATGGCAGCAAGAGCGGGAGCGAAGCCGCCAGCCGTCGCCGGGCGTACAGGTACGAACCGGCAACCACGACAAACGCCAGACCGATCAGGGCAATGTACTCGCCTGTGTCGATAAAGTAGTGCGTCCAAGCGGCGGTTTCGGCCACTGCCATGTACAACATCACGACGGTCAGGAGCACCGTCAGGCCGACGAGCCAGCGCGGTGCGGATGTGTTGTTGACGGCTTCAACCGCCGTCGCCGTCGGACGTTCCTGACCTCGGTTCATGGCTTCGCACCGATCACGAGCGAGTGCGGGTTGGGCTTGGGCAGGTCCTTCACCTCGACGTCCCCGAACCCGGCTTCGGCCATCCATGCCGCCATCTCGGTCTTTCCGTGCGCAGAACCATCGTCGCTGGTCAACATCATGTTGAGCGCGAAGTGGGTCGCAAACGTTGGCGTGATGTGACGCTCGTCATCGAAGAACACGTCGCTCACGACGACCAGACCACCCGCATCGAGCGAGGCAAACGCCTTACCGAGTAGCATCCGGCAGGTTTCCGCGGTTTCCCTGTGCATCATCCCCGACATCAGAACGACGTCGTTGCCCGAGACGAAGTCGTCCGTGAGATAACTACCGGCCTCGGTTTCGATGCGATCGCTCAAACCGTACTCCGCGATGATTTCCTTCGAGATTTCCAGCACGCCGGAAAGATCCATCACCCGCGATCGCAGGCCGGGAGTCGCTTTCACCAGGATGATGGAATACGTGCCCGGACCTCCCCCGACGTCGAGCATCTGTTTCCTTCCGGTCAGATCGACGCCATAGGGCAGCGCAGCGGAGATGCCGAGCGCCCGGTTGTGCATGCCGTAGACAAAGTGGCGGGTCTTTTCCACGTCCTTGCCGGTGTATTCTTCGGCGGGACCGACTGGACGGTTCGTCCGCATCAACTCAGCCAGACTGCCCCAGGCCGGATACAGGTCCTCGCTGTACTTGAGACCGTTTCCGATGAAGGCGAGCCGGCCCTCGACAAGAAATGTGTCGGCGGCCGGAGTGTTTCCGTAGGTCGTTCCGGTCCGATCAAGGAGCTGATAGGCTACGCAAGCGTTCAGCAGCATCTCTGTCGGGCGCAGCTCGGATCCGGCTCGTTCCGCTACTTCGGCCGCGGTGAGCGGTTCTTCGGACAGGCGGGTAAAAAGGGAATTATATACGGTTTTAGCCAAAACTCATTGACACCATCGCACTGATTGGCTAAAATACCTCCATATATAGATGGAGTATTTGATGCCCAAGAAAGCACCAGGGAAAAGCTACCGCGAAGGACTCTCACTCACCAAGCTATTCAAGATGTTTCCCGACGACGAAACCGCCGAACGATGGTTCATTGAAACCCGTTGGCCGAATGGCGTCGCCTGCCCTAACTGCGGGTCAGCGAACATTGCGAACTGCCGCAAGCCTCAGCCATACCGCTGCCGTGATTGCCGGAAGTCCTTCTCGGTTAAGACTGGAACTTTGATGCACAGCTCCAACCTCGGACTGAAAACGTGGGCTATTGCGTTCTACTTGCTGGCTACAGGGATCAAGGGCACTTCGAGCATGAAGCTCCATCGGGACTTGGGAATCACGCAGAAATCGGCTTGGCATCTGGCGCACCGCATCCGGGAAACTTGGGGCGATCATCCGCTCTTCTCAGGTCCAGTTGAAGTCGATGAAACCTATATCGGCGGGAAAGAGAAGAACAAGCACAACTCAAAGAAATTGAATGCTGGGCGTGGTTCAGTGGGCAAAATCGCAGTTGTCGGCGCAAAGGATCGGGAAACGAATTCCGTCAGTGCGACCGTCGCAGAAAGTGTGGACCGGCGATCGCTAGAGGGTTTCATCCAGGGCCGGACACAGAAAGGCGCGACTGTCTACACAGATGATCACGGCGGCTACGATTCCCTGTGGCTAGACTTCGAGCATGAGTCGGTCAAGCATAGCGTTCGGGAGTATGTTCGAGGCCAAGCCCACACCAACGGTATCGAGAGCTTCTGGTCTATCCTTAAGAGGGGTTACTACGGAACTTACCACAGCATGAGCGCGAAGCACCTGAACCGCTACGTCAACGAGTTCTCCGGTCGGCACAACCAGCGGAGTCGCAACACCGTTGACCAGATTAGCGCGATGGTTCGTCGCATGGATGGGAGGCGGCTACGTTATCGGGATTTAATTGCTCAGATGTCTCGATCATGGTAATTTACCATTACGTATGCCGAAAGCAAAACCACATCCGCCTCGGCTGGTGAGGTTCGATTTTGACTTCGGTAAGTTTTTAGCTGCCGTTCATTACATCGCCTCCAGAGACCTGCCAGACCTCACTGCCTACAAGATTTGTAAGCTACTTTTTCTATCCGATAAACACCATCTCGTGAGATACGGAAGACCGATCACGGGAGATCACTATTGTGCGCTCGCATATGGTCCAATTCCATCGATGGCGCTGGATCTCCTGAGGGCCCTGGCAAAGGATGTACAGCAAGACGACGAGAATGTCAGGCGCATGGCGTCAAGATTGGATGTTGACCGACAGTTTCAATATCCGAGGTTTTCTACAACCAAGGCTTTAGAGTTTGGCGATCTCTCAAAATCGGACCTGATGTCTCTCGATGAAGTAGTCAATGAGTTCGGAGATATGGGCTTCAACCAACTCAAGAGCATCACTCATTCAGTATACGCGTATAAGAAGACATCGCATAAAGGCGAACACTGGATGCGCTATGAAGATTTTTTCCGTGAAGACCCAGGCGCAATCGATGGCGCGCACGAAGAGATGCTAGAGAACAATGAGTTACGTCGAGCCTTCGGCGTGCTGTGACTGCATTCGATCCCGTATCCAGCGCACGATACTCAGTCATAAGACTACCTTATTTTTTTAGAGGTGGTAGTCGTATGAAGTTGTTTGTAGTTCTAGGCCACGTAGAAGGCACTGCGGTTTGCATCAAAGCGACGAGTAAAGTTGATGTGTACCTCAACAATAAAGAAATGAGGGCGGGTTGCGTATACTACGAAGCAGGAGAAACGGGATATTTTATCAAAGACACGGCTATTCAGCCTGACAATCAGTTCCCGATCTCACATGAACATATCCGATCCTGCCACCGTGATCGAATATTTGAGGATCTCGGCATACTTCCACGCGGCTTTGGAGAAGCTCTGAAGTCTGCCATGAACAATTCAATCACCATGGATGAGCGCAAGAAAAAAAGGATTTCTGAATTGATCGGTTTTTAGGACAAACCCAGCGCAACAACAATCACAACATACCTTCCTTCTAAGTTTCAAAGAATACGCGGCATGACAGATCATAAGAACAAAAAGAGGCGAGGAAGACCGCCGAAGCGCACAATGCCAGCCCCAATCCCTGACACGCCACAGAACATCGCGCTAGCCTGCATGAATGGCCTACCTAAGCGCGACTGGAACTACCTCAAGAAGTTAGAAACAAAGGAAGACGCCGACTAAACCATGCCGACGGTTTGGCTAAAACCGTATATAATTCCCGGTAAAAACACCAAGTTCGGTTGCAGCAAACAGGACCATCGACGATCGGTAGGCGACGGCAAGATCGATGATTACTGACGGGTCGGGCATGGCCCGCCCCTGGCTCTCATTCGACATCTAGCGTTCCCTCGCTATTGCTTTCCTGGCCGCGAAAGGCGGGAATGCTTCTCAGGCATTCTCCTAGGAGACTCCATGGCTTCGGGAGCAGCTATCTTACTCCAGGGACAGCGATTTTCCAAGGGTCGGATGGTTTCGGTGCAGCATTTGCGGGTGGCGTAGGGACATGCGGTTTCCAGCCGATCTGTGCGGATTCGGGAGCCGCCCCCCGGCCCTGCTAGAATGTCGTCATGCCGGGCGCCGACAAGACACCCGCCGTTACGGACCGCGGTGCGCTGAACCGAAGAAAAGAAGGGCATATCGACGTCTGCCTCGACTCTGCGGTAGACCTCGCGAGCGACTCCTTCACCGACGTCAAGCTCGTCTACAATGCTTTGCCCGAGATCTCACGCGACAATGTCACGACCGGCGCGGAATTTGCGGGGCGGTCGATCGCGGCGCCTTTGATCATCTCGTCGATGACGGGTGGGGCCGGAGAACGGTTCCGGAGGATTAACGAGAATCTTGCAAGGGCCGCGGAAGCGCTGCGGTTGCCCCTGGGGCTGGGATCCATGAAGGTCTTGCTCCGGGACGAGGCAGCGGCCCCCAGCTTCCTCGTCCGCGATCTCGCGCCTTCGATTCCCCTGATTGCAAACCTCGGCCTTGTCAGCTTCAACTACAGACTGAGTTGGGAAGACGTCGAACTCATCATCGAACGCACCCAACCGGATGTCTTCTGCCTACACTTGAACGCGCTCCAGGAGTCGATTCAGGAAGGCGGGGACACTGATTTTCGGGGCCTGCGAGCGAGCCTCGCCCAGTTCGTGGAACGCTCGACGCTCCCGGTCTATGTCAAGGAATGCGGTGGCGGCATCTCTCCGGCCCTCGTTGCCGAGCTCGCCGCCATGGGAGTCGACTACGTGGACATCTCCGGGAGTGATGGCACAAGCTGGGCCGCCGTGGAGGCCCGCCTCAGCCAGGACCCGTCGATGGGAGAACTGTTTCGCGACTTCGGCCTGCCGACGCGGTGGATTCTCGAACGGATCGAACGGTCTAAAGTCGGAAAGACACGCATCGTCGCGAGCGGGGGCATTCGGAATGGCCTCCAGGCAGTCAAGGCGCTCGCCCTGGGCGCGGACTACGTGGCCGTAGCACGACCTTTCCTCGAAGCCGCGACGGAGTCCCCCGAAGCAGTGATCCGGCTGGGACAACGCCTGATCGACGAGATGCGGAACGCGATGTTTCTGGTCGGGGCCGCATCACCCGAGGCACTGGGCCCGCACCTAGTTGTTAGACCGGACACCATCGACTCCGACTAGCAGCCTGTGGTGAAAGTCGCCTGAAGCTGTAGCGGCGCTCCATGAGCGCCGAATAAGGGGCGGTCATAGACCGCCCCTACGGAGTAGACTCGACTTTCACCACAGGCTGCCGGGGGTTTGTCCTGGCTCGGAATTTGCGCTAGATTAGCCGCAGTCGAGACCGCCGTGAGAAGTGAGTCCGAAACCTGTAGAGTCGGGGATCGTTTGCCGATTGATGGGGTAGCCATGAAGTCTTCCATCCGTGGTCTTCTCGCCCACCACTTAACGCCCGTACGGTTCGAGTGGTTGGAGTCCGCCGTAGAGATCGGAAGTTCCATCGATCGGAACCGTCTGCTCTCCGCTTACTCCGGAATGACACGGAGGCTCGGCAAGAACCCGCTGGGCTTGACTGCTGACGAATCGAAACAGTGGCTGGCAACCGGGCCTTTGCTTCCGCTCGACCATTGGGGCGCCGACGAAGTTGGCCGCGCCCTCCTGCTACTCTCGGTGGCCCAATCCGCGCCGGGCGAGTTCTCCGAGCTGGCCCTGGACTGCTACTGGAACGGCGACAGCCGGGAACAGCAGAGTTGGCTCCGCTCCCTGGTACTGCTGCCGGAACCCGAACAGTTCCTCGACACAGCCATGGACGCCTGCAGGACGAACATCATTCCCCTATTCGAGGCGATCGCCTGCGAGAACCCGTACCCGGCACGGTATTTCCCCGAGTTGAACTTCAACCAGATGGTCCTGAAAGCGTTGTTCAACGTCATCGCTCTCGAGCGCATCGCGGGTCTTGCGGATCGGATGAACCCGGAGCTTTCGCGGATGGCCGACGATTACGTCAGCGAGCGGGTCGCCGCGGACCGCTACTTCCCGGAAGACATCTGGATGGCGGTCGTGCCGTTCGCTCCGGACGCCTCGATGGAGCGAGTTTACCGCTACCTCGACCACGAAGACGGAAACCAACGGCGATGGGTTTCCCATGCACTCGGTTTTCGATCGGACGATGTCAGCCGTAAGGCACTCGAAGCCCGGCGCGAAAAGGAAGACGAAATCGAACTGGTTGAAGTCATCGACCGGTCACTAGCCAGAATGAAGGAAGACCCGAAAGGAGTCCGTTCATGAAGATCTTCGATCCACACGTGCACATGACCTCGAGGACGACCGACGACTACACGGCTATGGCTGACGCAGGCATCGCGGCCATCATCGAACCCGCCTTCTGGTTGGGACAGCCACGAACCCAGGCGGGCAGCTTCGTGGACTACTTCAACAGCCTGGTCGGATGGGAGAGGTTCCGCGCGTCGCAGTTCGGGATCCGTCACTTCTGCACCATCGCTCTGAATCCGAAGGAATCGAACAATCCGCGCCTTGCAGACGAAGTGCTCGAACTGATTCCACGCTACCTCGAAAAGGACGGCGTGGCGGCTGTCGGCGAGATCGGCTACGACGACCAGACCGACGACGAAGAAAAATACTTCCGGCGTCATCTGGAACTCGCCATGGAGTTCGACCTGCCGGTCCTCATCCACACACCCCACCGCGACAAGAAGCGCGGCACGATCCGGTCCATGGAAGTCGTCCGGGACATGGGCTTCCCGGAAGAGAAAACGCTCATCGATCACAACAACGAGGAGACCCTGCCCCTGGTGCTTGAGACCGGGTGCTGGGCGGGTCACTCGATCTATCCGAACACCAAGATGGATGAGTTGCGCATGACCAAGCTCGTCATGGCGTACGGCAGCGAGCGCATCATCATCAATAGCGCGGCGGACTGGGGCATCAGCGATCCTCTCAAGGTGCCGAAAACGGTCGCCGCGATGAAGCAGGCCGGTGTTTCCGAAGCCACGATCCAGAAGATCGTTAGGGACAACCCTGTCGAGTTCTTCTCGCAGAGCGGGAACATCGACGTCAGCGCCATCGAGCGCCCCGAGATCGACCAGACACAGCTCTACGAAGACAATTCCGTGCTGCGTGGGCAAACCCCGGTCTCCCAGCGGTAGCTACTAGCTATTGACTCTTGGCTGTTAGCTGTTGGTTGTTAGCCAAGGGGCAACAGTCTACAGTTATCAGTGTTCAGTCGTCAGTATTCAGGCCGGAGTCAATTCGTACTGAAAACTGAAAACTGACGACCGACCACTAAACGCCAAGATCCAAACGCCACCCATGCATAACACCGCGATCATCAACGTCGTCGGTCTGACTCCGAATCTGATCGGCGACGATACACCTTTTCTGCGCGATTTCGCCTCCCGGGGGACATGTCTCCCGCTAGACACGGTTACTCCTGCCGTCACCTGCTCCGCGCAGTCAACCTTCGTCACGGAGTCAAGCCCATTCTTAGTTGAAACTCTCCACGGCTCACGATTGGTCACGCAACCTTCTTCTTCGATCTCGTCGACGTCTTCGCCTCAATCTTCAGCTCCCGCCTGAGGGCTTCGCGGAGCTTTGGAAGATGACGGTAGCCGATCACCTTCCTCAAGCGTGGTTCGATGTCGATGAGCGCCGTCGCCAACCAGCGCTGCCGCTGGCTCGAGTTCTTCCAATGATCGACCTTCGCGCACCTTTCCTCGACGAGGGCATTGACCGATTCCAAGCAATTCGTCGTCTTGAACGAACGGCCCAGGACCCCGTACACGCCGAGTCGATGCAACGTGAGGGTCTCCTCCAACCTTCCTCAAGGCTCGCAGCGGCCGATTGGTTTCGCTCCTCGAGCTCTCCATGGAGCTGTTCGAGGGCCGCCCGGGCTTCGTTGTACTCCGGGCGCTGGTACGCACGCTGAAGCCGCTTGCGCCACGCGGCTTGCTCGGTCTTCGACAGGTAGCTCACCACGTTCTCGCGTTTGTGCCATTGGCAGCGTTGGACCAGGGCTCGATTACCGAATGCCCGCTTGACTGCCGCGCGCAGACCTTTGCCGCCGTCGACGATCACCAGCACGCCTTCAGAGATGTCCAGGCCTCGCTCCATCAATGAACGGAGAAACGGAGTCAGTACCTGCTCGTTCTCCGTACTCGTCTCCACGAAGCCTAAGAAGCGTTTGTCGCCCGTAATTGTGATGCCCAGGGCCACAACCATCGTGGCGTCGGCAAACATTTTCCCGTCCAGGAAGATCGCCACCACGTCCTCGGCCGACAGATCCCGCTCCTGCATCTGCCGAAGTTTCGCGGCACTCGCCTGGACGAATCCTCGAGACACCGTCGAGCTCGACAATCCGATGGCTCCTGGAATCGCTTCCGCGGCCGACTCGTAGTTCCGGCAGGAGATCCCATAAAGCACACGTCTGAGAAGCAGTTCGTTCACCGCGCCATCCGGACTGAGTTCCTCGTAGCTCCGAAGCGGAATCTCCCCGCCCGCCACGCTGCGAACTCGAGGCACCCGAACCGGTACCCGCTGGCCCCCGAGCCCCACGGTCCCCGGATTGCTCCCGTGTCGCCGGCCCCTCAACGTCGCCTCCTTTCGCGCGTATCGCTCACCCGCCAACGCCTTCACTTCCTCGTCGAGCAACTCCTCTACGTGCATCAACCCCAGTGGGATCAACGCCCGGATCATCTCCACCTTCGAGTCCAATTCCAGTCCCGAGTACTCCTCCCGGCTCATGACCTCGACCTCACCCAGTACTCGCCTCTTCTTGCGTTTTTTCACCGAACGTAACAGACTCCTCATCTCGGCTCCTTTCTCTTACAGGCTTGATGTTGTTTCTTCCAATACCATCAAACCATAGGGTTTGGAGCCGTTTCAATTTCCAACTAAGATTGGCACACTTTCTCGTCACGGGCTGCATGCCTCGAGACCACGGGATCGTTGGAAACGGCTGGTATTTTCGAGAGACTTCCGAAATTCGTTTCTGGCTCCAACCAGACCGACTGGTCGAAGGCGAGAAGGTCTGGGAAGCCGCACACAAGCGCAACTCCGGGTTCTCCTCAGCGAAGATGTTCTGGTGGTACAACATGTACTCAGCCGTCGATTACTCGGTCACTCCTAGACCGATGTACCCGGCAGATGGAAGCAAGATTTTCGACGTATACGGAATGCCCGATGCGCTGATCCGACGCCTGAAATCCGAGATCGGTGAGTTCCCTTTTTTCAACTTCTGGGGCCCCCAGGCCGACATCCGCTCGAGTGAATGGATCGCGGAATCTGCTCTTCGCGTGGCTGAATGGCACTCGCCCACACTGAACCTGATCTACCTGCCGCACCTGGATTACAACCTCCAACGTCTGGGACCGAGTCATCCGGATATCAAAAAGGATCTGCGGGAAATTGACGGCGTTTGCCGAGGCCTGATCGAAAGACTGGAGACCCGCGGAACCCGGGTTATCGTTCTTTCCGAATATGGCATCACCGATGTGACTGGACCCGTGCACATCAACCGCACACTCCGGGAGGCGGGGCTCATCGCCATGCGGGAAGAAGTGGGGCTGGAAATGCTGGATTCGGGGGCCAGTGACGCATTCGCCGTGTCCGACCACCAACTCGCACACGTCTACGTCAAGAACGCCAACCGGATCTCCGAAGTGCGCGCACTGCTCGAGGCGACGCCAGGTATCGAGCGGGTTTTCGACCGGGAGGCCCAACACGAGGTCGGGCTCGATCACCCCAGGTCCGGGGAACTGGTTGCCATCTCGGAAGCGGACAGGTGGTTTACGTATTACTACTGGCTCGATGATGCCGTCGCACCCGATTTCGCCCGCACCGTCGACATCCACCGCAAACCGGGCTACGACCCGGCCGAACTGTTCGTCGATCCACAGTTGACACTACCCGCACTGAAGGTTGCCGGGACCGTGCTCAAGAAGAAGCTGGGCTTCCGCTACCTGATGGAGGTGATCCCGTTGGACGCAGGATTGGTCCACGGATCGCACGGGCACCTCACCGATGACGCCGACGATGGACCCGTTTGCATCACGGGTCAATCATGGACGGTCGCAGACCGCGAGCGCATACCGGCCACCCACGTCAAAGATCTCATCCTGGCGCACCTGTTCGACGACGCGTAGGATCTGCACGCATACCGCTCCGGGTTCTGTTCGATCTCTTCGGCACACGGGGGAGCTCAGCCGCCGCAAGTAACCTGCATGATCCTGGCTCGGCCGACCGTCAGCCGGGTGTTATCGGAAGGAACGAATTCCGTCGTGTAGATGAAGCCATTGCTCCCGGGCAGGTACGCGATGCTCTCCTGCTGCTCGAGCTGCTGGATGTCGATCTCGCGGTAGTCGCGGCCTTCGGTCATGCTTGCCGCCGGCGGGAAGCTCGAATCAGACAGATCGATGTTGAACTCGAAAGCATGGACGTAGGTGAGCACCAGGAGACGTGAGCCATCGGAACTGATGTCGATCGCCGTGGGCAGGCTGCCTGTCAGAGGCGCGCTGCTTATGCTCGGCAAATCAAGTTCACCAACCAGGTCTGCCTCGATGAGGTCATTGCCGGAGGTAATCCACCGGTTCACGGGAATCCGGTAAACCCTCGAGGGCTCGATGGCAGGCTGATCGTAGTCGACCACCCTCGTGAGGATGATCAGGTCGCCATTGGGGTGCATCGCCAGGGCTTCAGCATCCTGCGGTCCCTCGGGATACCGAAACCGGATCACATGAAGCGGAAACGCCGTGTCGCCATACTGTGCCTGCTCCTCGACGACGACAACGGCAACCTCCTCCCGGTCATTGTCGTTGTCGCCGATGTCACCGATGAACAGACAGTTTCCATCGGAAAGACCGCAACCTCCGACGGCGATATCCTCCATGTCTTCGGGCGCGAAGCCGTCGATGGCCACGACCTGATTACCTCCGCCCGACACGTCCGTGATCGAGAGCACACCCGGGTCCCCCGAGTCATTGACATGGTATAGCCGTCCCGGAAACTGGGTGGAGACCTCCACTCCGCTGGCTTCGTCGAGCTCTTCCACGTCGAGCGACCCCACCTCGATCGGAGTACTCCACACAACACACGCATCCTCCTGCAGGCTGGACCCCGTCGTAGCTGGCTGCTGGAACGCCCAGCCTTCTGTCAACAGAACGGTGAACAATAACCCGACAAGTCCGGCGCTGTAGCGACGAATGCACATCATCTGCCTCCTTGGAATGCAACGATTGAAACACGCCAGAACCGCCAAAGACAATCCCGTGTTTGCCGGTCCTCACCGTTTACGTGCCGGGAACGAAACGCTGAAGAGCGAGTGTCAGAACGAATCCGGAAACGGCGAGGGCGACCAGCATGACCGGCACGCCCGCCGATGCGATTACCAGCGCGTCGAGCAGGGATATACCGGCGATGAGGCCGACGACCGTTCGCGGTATCGATCGCCGCTCTGTGCGGTAGAGAAACGACAGCGCGTAAACGACCCAGGCCAGGAACCCCAACCACACGAGCGCCGCCACACCGAATCCCATGATCACAACCCAGTGGTAGAGGAACGGCGCCGCAAGAAACACCAGGGGCCAGGAAGATCCGATGCGGGCCAGGTTCTCCCGCTTGGCGACGTAGGTCAGGCCGATCAAGTAGGCCGCCAGCAGCGCGGCGCCCATGGTAACCGGAGCCATGAGAGCCGTTCCGACCGATGCAGCGGCAACGAAGTACACCATCACCCGGCACAGCGCCATCACGACCGGGCTCAAGGGATCTCGCTTGTGGCGGTAGTTGTAATAGACGATCAGCAACGCGAGGACAGAGCCCCACAGCAGAACTTCCCCGAAAATCGGCCGTCGGCCCAGGATTGACGGAGCCATCAGCAGGCCCGCGCCGGCTGCCAGCAGGCCGAAGCCGACGTTGACGTCTACGGTTACGCGGCGCAGGCCCGGACCCACTTCTCGGGCGACCAGACCCTCCTGTTTGGCGGCGACGTCTACAACGAACATGTCCATGCATCGCGCTTCGACACGAATCCCGTCACGGGTACGGCAACGCCGACGCGTCCGCTCTACCCGAACGGATCGCCGTACACGACGTATGGGTTGTTCGCTGAGGAAACGATGCGTCTGGACGGCGGGCGTTTCAGGGTCGTCCTCGGGGGACGCTTCACCAGAGTTCGCGTGAGCACGTTCGCCGACCGGGATGCGTTCGGCGTGACCGACTCATCGCGGTCTTTCAGCGACCTGACTTTCAACACGGCGTTCACCTGGAACGTGGGCGAAACCTGGAAAGTAAACCTCCTGGTCGGCCGCGGCTTTCGGGCGCCAAACCTGAACGATCTGGGGGCGATCGGTCTGAACTCGCTCGGCTATGAGGTCCCCGCCTCGGAGGCCGCGCCATTCGGAGCCCTGATCGGATCGAGCGCCGGTGAGGACGCGGTTTCGGTCGGCCGGAAGGCCGGGGCGTTGTCGGCGGAAAGTCTCTACAGCTACGAACTGGGCCTGACCTACGATGGGGATCTGTTCTACGGCCGCGTGCAGGTGTTCAATGCCGATATATACAGTCCGATAGTCCGGCGCACACTGCTGTTCCCGATCGACAATCTACCGGCCGCGCTCGGCGGCGAGAGTACGGTACCGATCGAGCCGACAGACGAGCAACGCGCCCAAGGCGTGGCGCCTGTTTCGACCGAGATCGATTCCCTCGCGGTGAAGGCCTTCGTCAACGACGGCCGCTCTCGATACTACGGGATTGAATCCACGTTCGAGGTCCGGCCGTCTTCAGGGTGGACGATCGAAGGAAACTACTCATTCATGGTCGGCAGGGAGTTGAACCCCAACCGGAATGCGCGGCGGCTGGTCCCGCAGAACGGATCGCTTCGGGCTCGCTATTCGCCATCGGGCCGGTACTGGCTGGAGGTCGCCACCCGCTTCGCCGGACCGCAGGAACGCTTGAGCGCCGGTGATCTGACCGATGCCCGAATTGGCGCTGCTCGCTCTCGGCGCGACATCGCCACGATCTTCCACGGCGGGATGTTGAGCCGATGGATCGCCTCGGGAATCGACGGAGCGCTCGGAACGCCCGACGACGTATTCACGCCGACCGGTGAGACACTCCTCGATCTCCAGAACCGCGTGCTACCGCTCGGCCGAACCGTCAACGGCTACCCGATTACCCACGACCGGACCCGTGTCCCCATGTTCATCCGGTCCGACGGCTGGATCTCCGCGGATGTGCTCGGCAGCATTCAGCTCTCGGAGACCACGAAGCTGAACCTTGGCATCAGAACCTGTTCGACACCAACCACCGGTCTCACGGCACCGGAATCGACGCGCCCGGCTTCAGCGGATTCATCGGACTGCGGTTCAGCTTCTGAGGCCGTCCGGTTCCGGTTCACTCCGTCCCGGTTCCGGGGCCGCATCTGGTATACCGAACGTCAGCAGGACAACGAACACCATGTAACCCGCCGCCGTGACGAAGGGTACGCCGTGGCCGAATTGCTGGAACAATACGGTCGAGACCAGCGGCGACACGGTGCGCGACATTCCCGCAAACGACTGGGCGGTTCCCATCGTCGTCCCCAACTCGGATTGGTCCGCCCATTTTGATGTCAGTGCCGTGGTCGACGGGAACGTTAACGCCATGCCGACCGGCACCAGGGGGATCATCGCCATGAAGGTCCACACGCTTTGGGCAAGCGGCAACACCCCGAAGCCGGCCAGAAGGCACACCGTTCCCAGCCGCATCGTCCAGGTCTCTCCAATCCGTGCGACGACAGGACCCAGCAGCAGCGAGCGCATCACGACCGACAGGAATCCGACATAGAGGAAAACGTAACCGATACTGCCGGCATCGACACCGAATTCCAGACCGAGGTAGAGCGTGATGATGGAGGTGAATGCCGAGAAAGCCAGCATCCCGAGGCCGTAGATCCACACAAGCCTGGAAACGGTGCGTGAGGGATGGCGAATCACGGTCCAGGCCATATGCCAGACGGGTTTGCGCGGGCGAGTTCGAGCGTCAACGACCGAGGACGACTCCTTCAGCCAGCCCCAGGCAAACACGATGTTGATGACGCACAGACCGGCGGCGACCAGGCCCGGAGCGGCCTGCCCCAGGAACACCGCCGTCGACCCGACAACCGGGCCCACCATCGTTCCCGCCGAGGTCGCCGCGGACAACCATCCGAGCGACCGCGTGCGGTCGCCCGGTGGAACCGTATCGGCAACATAAGCGTGAAGCACGCCGGTCGTGCCGCCTCCGGCGCCCTGGATGGCCCGCGACGCCAGCAACAGCCAGAATGAGTTCGCAAACGCGAACACGATATAGGAAGCCGCCGATGCCGTCAGACCGATCAACAACGCCGGCCTTCGCCCGTACCGATCCGAGACCCGCCCCCACAACGGGGCGGACACGAGTTGCGCCAGCGAGAATGACGCGATGATGACGCCGATCCCCTGAGGTGAAATCTGAAGATCGAGCGCGTAGAACGGCAGCAACGGAAAGATCATCGCCAAGCCGAGCATGTCCACGCCGGCAACTGCGATGAGCACCGACAGGCTTCGAAACTGCGCAGACTGCGACGAGGTTGAGGAATCCGATGTCATGCGTGTTTCACTCTACTGGCTGACCAGCAACGTCGAATACGGCTAGCCGCCCGACACCAGGCTCTCGGCCGCAGCTTCGGGAGGGTCGGCCTTCGAGGCATCTTCGAGGTAGCCTTCCGGCAGTGCCACGGTCTGTGTACGGCTGCCCTTCCCGCGCCGCACACGCATCGCCGCGGGTGGAAACGGCTGGTCGCGGTCCACGCCGTCGCAAACCTGTTTCAGTTCGGCCAGCGTGCTCGTCAGCATGAGCTTCTGACGGATATCGGAACTGGCCGGGAAGCCCTTCGTGTACCAGGATGCATGACGGCGGAATGCGATCATGGACGTCTTCTCGCCGAACCAGTCGACTAGGAGACGCGCGTGCCGGAACATTATGTCCAGCACGCCCCCCAGGTTGGGCGGATTCGACGGGTCGCGACCATTGAAAACATCTGCCAGGTCGCGGAACAGCCAAGGCCTTCCCAAGCATCCGCGCCCGACGATGACGCCATCACATCCGGTCTCGCGCATCATTTTCAAGGCGTCATACGCTTCCCAGATATCTCCGTTGCCGAGCACCGGAATGCGAACCCTTCCTTTCAGGTCTGCGATCGCCGACCACCGCGCTTTTCCGCTGTAGAGAGCGGCGGCGGTGCGTGCGTGCAGGCCGACGGCGGCACAACCCTCTTGCTCGGCAATCCGGCCCGATTCAACGTACGTCAGATGCTCGTCGTCGATCCCCATGCGGAACTTGATCGTAACTGGAACCTCTCCGGACGAGGTCACCGCAGCTCGGACGATGTTCGCTAGAAGTCTCGGGCGGAGCGGAATCGCAGCACCGCCACCTCTGCGAGTCACCTTACGCACGGGGCAGCCGAAATTCATGTCGATGTGGTCCACTCGGCCCTCACCGACGAGCCTTTTGACGGCCTCGGCAACGTAATAGGGATCGACGCCGTAGAGCTGAAGGCTTCGAGGTGTCTCGTCGGGACCAAAGTCGGCGAGTTTGAGCGTCTTCTCCCGTCCGTCCGAGAGTGGACGCGAACCGATCATCTCGCTCACGTACAGCCCGGCGCCGAATTCGCGGCAGATCGATCGAAACGGATAGTTCGTCACCCCAGCCATCGGTGCGAGCACAACCGGAGGCCATACTTCCATCGGTCCGATAGCGAGGCGCGGAAACTCGCCCGGCGCTCCGGCAGGCACGCCTCGGCTGCTGTCACTCTTGTAGACGTCATCCATAGTCAGTTGTCCATAGAATACAACACTTCGCCGGCTGCCTCCGGGCCCACGAACAGCCGACTTTTGTGTATGCTATTAGCCTGTTACAGCCCGGTCGAAATGCGCCTTGCGTGCGTAACACTCACGGATTTCAGCAATGACCACCGACAGCGCCACAGCCGCCTACGTCAGCAGGCAGCCCATTTACCACGATGCGCTGCATGTTTTCGGTTACGAGTTGCTGTTCCGCAACAACGCTACCAGTGACAGCGCAGTGATCGTCGACGGCGACCGGGCGACGGCACAGGTGATCCTGAACCTCATCGAGTTCGGACTCGATCAGATCGTCGGTCCGGATCCCGCCTTCATCAACCTGACCCGTAATTTCATCCTCGACGGCCATTGCCGATCTCTACCCCAGGACCGTGTCGTCCTGGAGGTTCTCGAAGACGTGACCGCCGACCCGGACATCGTCCGAGCGTTAAAGAAACTGGCCGGCGAAGGCTACACGAGTCAAGCCCATTCTTAGTTGAAACTCTCCACGGCTCACGATGGGTCACGCAACCTTCTTCTTCGAACTCGTCGACGTGTTCGCCTCAATCTTCAGTTCTCGCTTGAGGGCTTCGCGGAGCTTCGGAAGATGACGGTAGCCGATCACCTTCCTCAGGCGCGGTTCGATATCGATGAGTGCAGTCGCCAACCAGCGCTGCCGCTGACTCGAGTTCTTCCAATGATCGACCTTCGCGCACCTTTCCTCGACAAGAGCATTGGCCGATTCCAGGCAATTCGTCGTCTTGAACGATCGGCCCAGAACCCCGTACACGCCGAGCCGATGCAACGTGAGGGTCTCCTCCAGGCCTTCCTCAAGGCTCGCAGCCCCCGATTGGTTTCGCTCTTCGAGCTCTCCATGGAGCTCTTCGAGCGCCGCCCGAGCTTCGTTGTACTCCGGGCGCTGGTACGCACGCTGAAGCCGCTTGCGCCACGCGGCTTGCTCGGTCTTCGATAGGTATCTCACGACGTTCTCGCGTTTGTGCCATTGGCAGCGTTGGACGAGGGCTCGATTGTGGAATGCCCTTTTGACTGCCGCCCGCAGACCTTTGCCGCCGTCGACAATCACCAGCACGCCTTCAGAGATGTCCAGGCCCCGCTCCATCAATGAACGGAGAAACGGAGTCAGTACCTGCTCGTTCTCCGTGTCCGTCTCCACGAAGCCTAAGAAGCGCTTTTCGCCCGAAAGCGTGATGCCTAGGGCCACCACCATCATGGCGTCGGCAAACGCCTTCCCGTCCAGGAAGATCGCCACGACGTCCTCGCCCGACAGATCCCGCTCCTGCATCTCCCGCAGTTTCGCGGCACTCGCCTTGACAAAACCTCGAGACACCGTCGAACTCGACAGTCCGATCGCTCCTGGAATCGCTTCCGCGGCCGACTCGTAGTTCCGGCAGGAGATCCCATAAAGCACACGTCTGAGAAGCAGCTCATTCACCGCGCCACCCGGACTGAGTTCATCGTAGGACCGGAGCGGAATCTCCCCGCCCGCCACGCTGCGAACCCGGGGAACCCGAACCGGCACCCGCTGGCCGCCAAGCCCCACCGTCCCTGGATTGCTCCCGTGACGCCGACCCCGCAACGACGCCTTCTTTCGCGCGTATCGCTCCCCCGCCAACGCCTTCACTTCCTCGTCGAGCAACTCTTCTACCTGCATCAATCCCAACGGGACCAACGCCCGGATCATCTCCACCTTCGAGTCCACATCCAGTCCCGTGTACTCCTCACGACTCACGACCTGGACCTCACCCAGCACACGCGACTTCTTGCGTTTCTTGACCGAACGTAACAGACTCCTCATCTCGGCTCCTTTCTCTTACAGGCTTGATATTCTTTTTTCCAATGCCATCAAGCCATAGGGTTTGGAGCCGTTTCAATTTCCAACTAAGATTGGCACACTTTCGGCTACACAATCGCGCTGGACGACTTCGAATACGATGAAAGCCTCCGGCCGCTCGTCGAACTGGCGGACATCGTAAAGTTAGACGTCCTGGCCACCGACCGTGAACGGCTGAAGGAGATGGTGCCGCTGTTACGCGGTTTTGGGGTCAAGCTGCTAGTGTAGTCCGTCACAATTAAGTAACGGCCCTGGCTGTCCCATTTCTGATCATATATGCGGAAAATAATGACCATTAGATCGGAAATCCCTGTGCGGAAGGAACTCGAACGGCTTGGCCGAAGCCGCAGGGTGTCGGCCTGGCACGGGGAACGATCCGAATAAGGTACAGTCTGTTAGACGGGGACCACTAGCGGAGAAAGTCGAAACCCAGGACGACCTCGCCTTCTGCTCGGAGCTCGGTTTCGACTACTTCCAGGGTTTCTTCTTCTGCGAACCCAAGCTCATCCAGGGCAAGCAGATCCCGGTGAACCGACTGTCTGCGACGCGTCTTGTCGCCAAGCTTCAGGATCCAGACATCAAGGGTGAGGAACTCGACAAGACGATCCGCCAGGATGTCACGCTCAGTTATAAGCTGCTCCGCTTCGTCAACTCGGCTTACTGCTCACTCCCCCGGAAGGTCGAATCGATGGGCCACGCCGCGATGATGATCGGCACCCAGCGAATCCGCGTCTGGGCCAGTCTGCTGATGATGGCAACCATGGACGACAAGCCGAGAGAGCTCATGATGACTGCGATCATCCGGGCGAAAATGTGCGAGGAAATCGCGATCGCGAAGCGGCTGCCGCGCTCAGAGGCGTTCTTTACCGCGGGTCTGTTCTCGGTGCTCGACGCCATGCTCGACAGCACGATGGACGATGTCCTGAAACTCTTGCCGGTATCGGAAGAGATCGCACAGGCGCTCGTCGGGAAGGGTCGTGTCGGGCAGGTCCTGGACTTCACCCTCGGGTACGAACGCAGTGAATGGGACCGGTTGGCCGAGCTGACCGATGCGCTGGGGCTGGACCCGCCAACGATCCGGAACGCCTACCTGAGTGCGGTTCAGTGGGCAATGGAAATCACGAACGAGCTACACATCTGACTCTCAAATTCCGCGGTCATAGACCGCCGCTACAGTTGAGCTTTCAAACGGCGTTGGCAGATCCCAAATGTCAATGATCAATGGTCATTTTTCATTGGCCTCGACCCTGGAGCAAAGACGCTTTAACTGTAGCGGCGCTCTATGAGCGCCGGAATCTATTCCGAAAACTTTCGGCGATCATAGATCGCCGCTACAGTCGAGAAGCGGGGACCACTATGACGGGACACCCACTGCCTCCATCGCCATTGCCGCAAACTTCTCGAGCGGAGAGAACATCAGCTTGACCTGGCTGCCGGCAACCCCACCACTACGCTCGACAATGTCGGACATGAACGTCAACAGGCAGTCTCCGCGCAGATTCATATCCCGAAGCGCCACGGATTCGGCCATGGAACGCGAGATCGCAAGGGCATTCCCGTCCCAGTAGTGCAGGTGTTGTTCCCGGGAGGGGTCCTCGGCGAGCAACGGCTTTGCCCTCTCGAGGGGGAAACCCGGGCTGACGAGCTTTTCGTCGTCGATCCAGAATACGAGCGCACCGACATCGTCCGGAACGGCGTCCCAGAGGTGGGCCATCGAGACGGACTCGACAGCCCTGACAGCCCGGCCGGGGTTGGCGAACGAAAACAGTTCGACAGCCCTCTGGACGTGAACATTGCCCACGGCAATCAGTTCCATGTGTCCGGCATCGATGGTTCCGATCGATTCCAGTCTTTCTGACGGGCTCTGGCCGACATAGATCCAGACCAGGGCGATGCGGCGCTTCTCCGTTTTCATTGCTGTCTCCCGAGTTGTCTCCAATTCCTTGGCGCTCGCCCCTTTCTATCGGCTCGCGCGGGCCAGAAGTGTAGGGGAAATATGCTATTCTCGGGCCGGATGGCGCACATGGGACAGAGGTTATTGATCCTGGCTTCAGACACGGGCGAGGGGCATAACTCCGCCGCGGCCGCCCTCGAAGTTGCAGCGGAGAGCGCCGGCTGGAGGGTGTCGGTCCGCAAGCCGCTGGAGGAATCGACCTCGGCAAATCGGATCTGGGCCGGCCTGTACAATCTCCTTCTGACACACCGCCCGGCCTGGATGGGATTCTTTTCGAGGACAATCGACCGGCTCAAGCCCAACGAAGCCGACCTTTTCTACCGACACGTCAAGGGCTACATCACTCGGTTTCTCGAGGCCGAGCGGCCGGATGTCATCCTCTCGGTCCACCCGATGCTGAACCATATGATTCCCCGCTCGGTGGCCGAGCGCGGGCTGAATATCGCGTGCCTCACCTTCGTCACGGACCCGTTCCCCCCGTTCTGGGGAGGTTGGAGTTCTCCCTACATCGACCGGTACTTTGTGCTTTCGGATGAAGCCTCCCGGGCGCTGGGAGCTTCGGGCATTTCAGCGGACAGGATCGAACGGGTAGCCATGCCGGTACGGTCCGGATTCCGGCCCCATCGCCCGGAAGAAGTCGATCAGTTGCGGTCGAAGCTCAACATCACGGGTGAGACGATTCTCGTAAACGGCGGGGCACGCGGCGGAGGCCCCCTCCGGCAGATCGCGCTGGCCGTTCGCGGGGCCGCACCCTCGGCAAACCTGCTTGTCGTGTGCGGGCATAACGAACGGCTCCGGCATGGGCTGGAGGGTCTTCGCGACTCGAAAATCAAGACCTTCGGCTTCGTACGGGACATCCATGAGTTGATCGGAGCCGCGGACCTGGTGATGACGAAGCCCGGCGCGCTATCAACCTACGAGACCCTGGCTTCGGCGGTGCCGGCCGCCCTGACCGCGATCGGGGGGGTGATGCCCCAGGAATCCGGTCTCTTTCATGCTGCCGAAAGGTACGGATTCGGTTTTCCCGTCGCGACATTCGATGAACTGGCCCGGATTGTCGGCCAGGGCCCGATGGAATGGCGCAAGAAACGGAAAGCCATCCGAAGTTTCTACCGCCCCGGTTCTGCGGCGGACATTATCGGAAGGATTCAGCCTCTCCATGACCAGTCGGACTCCTCACTCAACGCCCAATTCAGCTAGGCTGCTGACCGGAGCGACTGGATTTCTGGGAAGCCACCTTTGCCTTGCCCTGCTCGAAGCGGGGCATAGGGTCGTCGCGCTCGTTCGCGCGTCCAAGAACCAGACGGCCGAGGAACGAGTCGTCGAGGTACTCGGCAGGGTATCCGGAAATCCGGAGCATGTCCCCTCGCTCACCGCCCGACTGGAGGTCGTCGAGGGGGACATCGCGGCCGACTGGCTGGCGCTCGGTAAGAAAGCGTTCCTGGATCTGGCAGACCGAGTCGGCGAGACCTGGCACAGCGCGGCGTCCTTGTCCTTTCTCGAGGAGGACCGCGAAGATATCTTCAGGATGAACGTCGAGGGCACGCGCCACGTCCTGGATTTCGTGGCCCGGACCGAATCGCGCCGGCTCCACCATGTCAGCACTGCTTACGTGGCCGGAACGCGGACCGGCATCATGCGCGAAGAAGAGCTCGATGTCGGACAGGGATTCAAGAACCCGTACGAAGAGTCCAAATGCAGGGCGGAGTTGCGGATCGCCGAGCAGGCGGCCGAAGGTCTGATCGTCCCCACCGTATACCGGCCGAGCATCGTGATCGGCGACTCCCGCTCAGGGAGGGCGACTCACTTCCACGGGGTTTATGCCTTCATACGCGGGCTTTGGGCAGTTGTCGAACGGCTTCGGCGAAAATCAGAGGACGGGGGTGTCGTCGGGCTGCCGTTGCGTGTTCTGGGATCTCTGACGTCGACCCTGAACTTCGTACCAATCGACTACGTCACCGAAGGGATGATCGAGATTTCGAACAGACCGGACAGCGCCGGCCGGACTTTCCATATGGCCAACCCGGATGCAACGCCTAACTCCCTGTGGTTGGGAATAGTCTGCGATCAACTCGGCGTCGAAGGGATCCGATTCGTGGACAGCTCAAGCTTTGAGGACGAACCGATGACCCGTCTGGAAGCCTTGTTCCACCGGCAGATGGCCTTCTACAACCAGTACCTCGAGGAAGAGCCACAATTCGATTGTACAAACGCGCTCGAAGCGCTTGCGGCCACATCCATCCGCTGCCCGAAGGTTTCCGATGAGTTCGCGAGGAAGATGACCGGCTGGTATATCGATCGGCTTAATGGGAAGAAGGGGTAATCAATTGGACATCAATCATTGGACATCGCAGGTTTGGCATCTGTCGAATCGGGCGGCCCAGTCCGGGCCGGCTTCCGGAAAAAGTCAATTAAGCTATGTCCAATGAACGATTTCAAGTAGCGTAGCCCACTTTTCTCGCCGGTTGTCGTCGCGAAGCCCGCCGGGCCACTTCGTGGCCCGGTAAGATGCAGACGCCGACAGGGCGTTTGTCTGTATGGCCCTCGATGGGGCCATGCCGGGCGCGCGACGGGAGGGCGACCGAGGCGTACTTGACCGTACGTTAAGGAGTCCGGCCAAGCGCAACGCAGTAATGGCGGATGGATCCGGCGCTGCAGCAGAACACTGGTGAGAAATGCGGGCTAGCGCCATTCCTTCATGTACTTCCAATTCCTGGGCTTCCCTTCAGACAGCCACTCAAGGGATGTGGCGATGCGGCGTTTCCTGGTCTCGTCCCTCTTCGCCTCGGTCACCCACTCGATGTACTCCTTGCGGTTGGTACTGCTGAAGCCTTCGAAGGTCTTGAGAGCCTTTTTGCTCTTCTTGAGAGCGGACGCGAAGTCCTTGGGCAGTTTCGCCTCCTTCGGCCGCGCTCTTTTCGCCGTCCGTATCGGCCTAACGCCATGGGCGTTGAGATCGAGAGCCTCCTCGATGTAAGCGGTCAAGACCGCATCTGACGGCAGATCGGAGACGGCGTGGAACTTGGCGCTGGCCATGCCGGTCTTACCAATCTGCTCGAGCAGGTTCTCGGGATCGCTCAGTGCGAGGCCTTTCCAGAAGCCGAAGGCGACGTGTTCCTTGAAGGCAGCGACGTTTCCCACGAGACCGTTGTATTCGAAATGGGGAAACCCCCACTTAATCGTTTCTTCGATCTCGGGGCAGGCCTTATGGTACAAGCTCCTGATTTTATTCAGGATAGGCTGGGCGTACTTGGCAGACTTCTCAATGTACGCGTCGACTTCCGATAATCTATTCTTCATGATCTTTCAATGATAACCGTTGGGCGGACGGGTCAGGGTCACGGGCCAAGCCCGCATTGTTCACCGGTGGTCTGCTGCGGCGCGGAAGACATCCACCACTACCAGCAGACCGTGGCAGAAGTCTGATGGCCGGTTGCTCATAAACACTCCTTCGTACCGGGTCGCGGACGGCCCTGGATCCCGCCCGCCCCTTTGGCGGGAGTTCGTGTTCGGCTCGTGCGAGTGGAACGATTATAGGAACAAGAGGATTTCGAGGGACAAATATTTTGGGGCAGGCCGGCCGGAACAGGCGACGGAACCCGGAACGGGGGATCGCCGGCTCGACTAATCCTCGCTGGTTTCGGCCGGCGCAGCTTCCGGCGCGGCCTCGGCAACCGCTTCAGATTCAGGCTCCGCTTCCGGCGCGGCCACCGGTGCCGCCTCGGCCACCGCCTCCGAAAGCGACTTCAGTCGCCGGGGCGGCCTGCGAAACCAGAGAGGGGGGCTCGGTCTTTCCGGTACGCTGATGATAGTGCGCCTCGGCGCGCCTCTTCAGGCGCGCTTTCTTCTTGGCACGGTTCACGCGCCGCTTCTTTCGAACTTCGTAGGTTGTCGTCATATTCCCTTTGTGTTCTATAATCCCCGACGGGAGTGAGTAGGGTCCGGTGACTCTCCTGGCCTTCAAAGCCAGTGGGATGTCGGGGAACCGGCGTCCGGTGGGTTCGACTCCCACGCACTTCCGTCCTACTCCAACGCGGTTTCCTTTCCGATTCAACCCTCGAGGGAAGCCACAGCCTTGCTTTCGTCGTCGAAGGTATCAAAGACCGTCAGCAGTTTGGTCATCTGCAACAAGTCTCTCGCTTTGGTCGTCAAGTTGAGCAGTTTTACGTCGCCCTGGCGATTGCGGATCGTTGTATACGTCGATACCAGTTCACCGAGACCTGAACTGTCGATGTAAGAAACACCTCCAAGGTTCAGGACAAAGCGCACGTCACCGTCGTCGGCAAACCCGCGCATCGTGTCACGAAGTTCCAGGACCGGCTCGCCGATCGTCAGCCTCTCCGACATGTCCACGATCGTGATGCCGTTGGACTTGCGGGTCTTGATGGAAAGACTCATTCACCCTCCTTGACTCGGTCAGAATACACTAATGTAATCGCGCCGCGTAGGTTAGCCTCAACGATTGCTGCATTTCAAGGATCTTTTCAAACAGCTCCCGAATCACGGACCTGGCCTCGCGCGGCGATGCCGGACCGGATTGATGCCGGACCCCATTGCCATCGGTTAGAATCGTGATTATGCACTTGACTCCGAGCGTTGAAAAGCGCCACAAGATGTTGTTTTCAAGCGTCTTGTCAGATATAGTGGTGTCTGAAAATGAACGATTGGCGGGCGAAGCTGGAGACTTCGCCCGCCGGTCACAGCAACAGAGGAAATCAACTATGAACGCCCTAGCTGTGTACGCGTTCCCCGTGCCAACACCTGCGGCTTCGTTGGGCACAGGGATTTCCGATCTAATGGTCATTATTTTCCTCAAATGATCAGAAATTTACGTTAATTGTGACGGACTGCTGTCGCCGTGAAACCTTGTTGGGACGTGCTTGCCCAAACTTGGGATGCCATTTCTCTCGCCAAGGATTGCCTAGTAACCGCGTTGCGGCTCCTGAATGAAGCCAAGAACATCCGGGAACTGTTTCGCCGCAGGAGACCGAAAAAGCACCGCGTGGCCGCCCATGAGGTCACAGCGCGCATCACTTTCGGCGCACCGACCGCCACCGCGCGGGTCTCTGTTTCACCCCCGGTGTGGCTCTGACGTAACCACCCCAATATCTTGTGGTTAGCCCGTTTCATGTGTGACCACCACATATGGGATAGCCTGTCTTTAAATTGGGTCAAGTGTATAACTACGGTTAGAATAGACCAATACGGACCATTCAGGCCGGTTTCAACCAGCCGGAGCCACGACCTTTGAGAATCGATTTCGCTGCATCGAAAAAGACTTTTGCCTCTCGTTTCGCTTTCATCGCCGTCGTCTTCGTCGTCTCGGTCGGCGTCGGCATGCTTCTGACCCAGGAATCGGTGCGTGCACCGCTTGCTGCCGCCTCCCTGTCCAGAGCGACGGGAGTCTTCGCTTTCTCCTGGTCACCGGATTCGACCGATGTCGCCTTCGTTTCTGCTCAAGGCGGAACGTCGGAAATCTGGCTTGTCGACATTGCCGCGGACGCGCCTCGGCGGATCACCTCGGACGGACTGCCCAAATCCGATCCGCAGTGGTCTCCCGATGGACGGTGGATTGCATTCGTCGCCACCGAAGCGGATGGTCGCACCGACATCCTCGGCGTCAGCAGCGACGGGGCGGAGACACGAACGTTCGTGGCGACGCCTTCGGGCGAGAGCGCTCCCCGATGGTCGCCCGATTCGAGTCGGCTTCTGTTCCTTTCGGATGCAGAGGGTCCCGACCGACTGATGGTGATCGACCTGGAGTCGGGCGAGATCCGGACGATTTCCGACACGCCAGCATCAGATCCGCAGTGGTCCCCCGACGGCGAATCCATCGCCTTCGTCTCGGACCCCCTGCCCAACGACGACAGAAGAGACAACGAGGACATCTTCGTCGTTCCCGCCGGGGGCGGTCCCACGCGGCTGCTGACGCCGGGAACTCAACGATACCGGGACTACGCACCGTCGTGGTCTCCGGATTCCAGCAAGTTGGTCTTCGTGTCCGAACGCAACGGGTTCAGCAACCTTTATACGATCGATCTGGACGGAGGGAACCGAACTCCGCTCACCGACACCGAACTGGACCAGCACCGGCCGCGATGGTCGCCCGACGGCCGCTCGATCGCCTTTGTCCAGGTTGAAGACTTCGAGTTTCACGTATGGTTGATTCCAGCGGCCGGAGGACGCCCGATCCAGGTTTCGGACCGCGCAGGAACCAACGGGGGTTTCCAGAGACCGAATCAGGGTCCGGCGGGGACCCTGGGCTGGTCGCCCGACGGAAGATTTCTCGCGTTCACCCACTCAGACCCGGCGCGAACCTCCGACATCTGGATCGTTCCGGGAGGCGGCGTACGCCCTACGCCCCTGACGAACTCGATGCCGGTCGAACTGCGCAGAGAGTCCCAGTTCACGTCACCCGAGATCCGGACATACCGAAGCTTTGACGGCGTGGACATTCGGGCGCTGATCTACCGGCCAACCGGGCGAAGTGGCCAGGAGAGGTACCCGGCTATCCTCGTGTTTCGTGACACCGTCGAAGGCGCGAATGCCATTGCGTGGGATCCATTCATCCAGTCCTTCGTGAGCAATGGTTACCTTGTCTTCGCTCCGAACATTCGCGGCTCTGGCGGACAGGGCCGTGACTACCGCCAGTCGATCTTCGGCCAGGGCGGCGACGCCGACATCCGGGACGCGTTAATTGGCCTCGACAGCCTGTCAGCCGACGGCGTGATCGACGCGGAACGCGTGGGGGTCTTCGGCGCGGGATCCGGGGGATTCCACGCCGCTGCCGCGCTGGCTCGCGACGGGTCCAGATTCGGCGCGGCCGTGTCCCTCGAGGGAATAACCGATCTGGTCACAGCGGCATCCTATCCCGTGACGGCATCTTGGATCCGGTACATGGCGGGAGGAACGCCCATGGACCTGCCGCGACCCTACTACGAGCGGTCGCTGATCAACTTCGTGGGCACGCTCAGAACGCCGATCATCTTCCTGTACGGCGGCGCCGACGTCACGGTCCCCTTCCAGCAGATCGAGCAGTTCGCCGTGCAGGCGGAGGTTGGGGGCAAGTGGTTCGACTATCGCGCGTTCGACGGCGAGCCGCACGGTTGGCAACATTGGCGACCCAATTCGGTCCGGGTGGCGCTCGAAGCTGCGCACGCGCTGTTCGATACCCACCTGTTGGGCCGCGCCCGGCCGATCACGCTGAGCCGAAACCGCTGACTGTAGCAGCCCGTGGCAGAAGTCTGATGGCTCGCGCGCATGGGTCTTCGGAGGCGAAGACGAGGCGCGAGGAGGAAGTGATGCTGCTTCATCATGACGACGAGCAACGAAGTATCCGCCTCCGAACCCCCATGCGCCCAAAGGGTTACGGCGACGTCACACCATCTGCGTCGTTGCCACCCCTCAACGATGTACCCGCATCGCTGTCGGCGCGGCGCCTTGCATCTGGCGCGATGTCGCCGTAACGCGGGCCATCAGACTTCTGCCACGGGCTGCCTAGGCAACGTTAGGGAACTTCTGCCGTCAAAGAGACGTTCGCCGGATTTGTCAGTTCGCCTGCACGACTTGCTGGACAGTTCGGAACAGTAATAGTAGCTTTCTAGACGGATTTTCTATCGGAGGGTTTCATTATGCGTATGTGGCTTGCCCTGGCGCTGCTCACCAGCCTGATGCAGCAGCCGGACGCCGAAACAAGAATCATCAACTATCTCCAGGACAACCTCGAACCGGGACAACGTATCATCATTTCGGACCTCGTGAACGACGTGTTTACGACCCCGGAAGAACGCATCGCGTTGGACGGCTTGTACAACACGTTCTTCAAGATTCCGATGTTCCTGGTGCAGTTTCAGACGAGCAGCGGCAGGGTCCCGACCCTTCAGGAGATATCCGAACAGTTCGTCTTTGAGGTCGATGGACAGGCAGACGTGATGCTGCGGATCATGGAGGCGGATCCGCGCATACCGTCGTTCTTTGAGCGCGACCCGACCACAGGCGAGCTCACCAGCCTGGATGTGGAGCCCATACGCGACCATCCACAGTTCGGTCGCGCCATCGAGCGGACCATCGCCGGCTGGGAAGGCAACGCCATTCCTCCATTTTCGATCGAAACCTTCGGCGGCGACTCGATCACGTCGGCGTCTCTAGCCGGCAAAGCTCATATGGTTTACATCTGGTTCACGAACTGCCCGCCGTGCGTTGAGACCGCACCCCTGCTGGTGGAATTGTACGATCAGTACCGGAGCGCGGGTTTCGAGATCGTCGCGGCCAATGCGGATCGCTTGCTGGAACTACCCTATGACGACGAAGTGCGGCACGAGTATGTCGAAAAGCTTGGCATCGAATTCACGACGGCGTACTTGTCCGAGGAAATGCAGACGGCTCTCGGTGGGATCACCGTGTTCCCGACGATGTTCTTCGTAGACCGAGAGGGAGTCATCGTCCGGCATTTCATGAACTTCCAGGAGAAGGGCGTCCTGGACGAGGCCATAAGAGCGGCGCTGGACTAGCGGCCGGCTGCTGGAGGGAACCAGGAAGGGGTGTCAGCGCAAGAGCCCGGGTTTCTTCGGGAGCTTTCGGTGTTCCTTGTAGTACTTGCCGGCGGTGTTCAGGTCGGCTTTTCCAAGGGCGGTGTGGCAGGTCAGGCAGCTCTTTTCTTCTTTCTTGGCGATCTCGGGCGTCGCGTCCGCAACTCCGGACAGGACGATTCCCAAAGCTCCCGCTATCGACGCCAGCAATAGTATTTTCTTCAACATAAGATCACCACTCCCGCCCTACGTCGGAACACTCCCGAAGCCGGTTGGCGCGCTCCAAGAGAGGTTCTGTCATGTTACGATACCATACCAATGCTCTTCATCATTAGACTGTCGTTGGCGCTGTTGGTCATAGCCATTCCGGCCATCGGTCAGGATCAGAAGTTCACCCTACGTGTGGACGTTCCCGTCGTCAGCTTAGACGTCTCAGTCACGGATGAACACGGACAACCGGTCGAAGGCCTCGCTCCCGAAGATTTCCAGGTGTATGAGAACGGCACGCTGCAAGACATCGAGTACTTCGGATCGAGCGCTGCCCCATACCATGTGTACCTGCTGTTCGACGGCTCGGGAAGCACGCGGCACAAGTGGGACTTCATGAGAAGTGCGGTGTCGGGCTTCGTCGGTTACCTCGAGCCTCAGGATCGTGTCCGGGTTGGCATCTTCGGCGGCCGACTGCGCGACCTGACGGATTGGGATGCCCCCCGGGAAGAGGTGCTGCGGGCCCTCGACCCCTTCATGGCAACGAATGGATCCAGCGGCACGACCGCACTCTATGACTCTCTTGAGCGTGTGCTGAACGACTCGTTCGACAAGATTCGGGAGCGGCGGGCGGTCATCGTCCTGACCGACGGGCGGGACACGTCGATGTACCGGGAAACGGTGCGTCGGAACCGGGTTCGGGACTCCGACGAGAACCGCGACTTTCGAAACCTCAGGAAGAAGGCCGAAGAGAAAGGTATCCCCGTCTACTTCGTCGCGTTCAACACGGACCGAAACCTTGAACACAACTTTCTGGGCGCCGACGAGTACCGGAACCTCATGATCATCTACCGGGATTCCCCGATACCGCAACGCTACCTGGAACAGGTCCGACTGCGCATGGAACTTGTTTCGGAAGCCTCAGGAGGGCAGGTTCGGTTCCCGAGTAGGTTTGAAGACGTGATTCCTCTCTACGAGCAGATCGGCCGGGAGTTGGGCGGTGCCTACAGCCTGGGATACGTTCCGCAGCCGGGAACCCCGGGGGAGGGTTTGCGGCGGATCGAGGTAAGAGTTCCGGGAGGACAATACCGGATCACCCAGTCGCGAGCCGGCTACTATCCTTAACAGGGACGAAGAAGAAAAAGGGGGCGGAAATGAACCGCCCCCTTCCATCTTTCTTTCCTACGGCTTCTCGGGCAGGCTGTTCTAGTTGCCGCCCCTCAGCACACTGATTTCCACGCGCCGGTTCTGCTCCCGGCCTTCTCTCGTGTCGTTGGAAGTCGCCGGACTCACGTTCCCGAGGCCGACAATCTCGATGCGGAACAGCGCCACATCACGACTCACCAGGTACCGCTTCACGTTCTCGGCGCGCCTCTGGCTCAAGGCGATGTTATAGCCGTCGGCTCCCGTGGTGTCGGTGTAGCCGTGCAGTTCCACGAAATCGCCATCCTGCACCTGGCCCGCGATAGTATTCAGCGTCGCCATGGCTTCGTCCGACAGAGCGGAACTCTCGAGGGCAAAGTTGACCGTAGCCGTCTCGGCGATGGAGAAGTCGTTGAGCTGGCTGAGGCGGTTCTCCACCACGCCGACTCGGTTCGTGGCTTGGTCCGCACTGGTCTGAGCGCTTTCCGCCTTGCGGTCAGCGGTGGCGGCATTCTGATTGGCCTCGTCGAGGACAGCCTGGTCCCCGGCCTGAGCAGTGTTCCTCGCGTCGGTGATGCCTTGCTGAGCGCGCTGATCTACGGCGTCGATACGCTCTGCGTGCTCCTCGGTCGTAGACTCAAGTTCCGAGACACGGGCCTCGATCGGAGCAATCTGCTCTTCGACGAAGCCCTTGGTGGCGCAACCGGACAGTGTCACAGCTCCGACCAGAATCAGGACTGCCATAAGAGAAAATCGGCGTTTTGGAATGGGCATTGCCTCCCCCTTCTGAATTCGATTGATATCTGCTTCCCGTTAAGTTCAGGTATCTAAATAGAACCCCCGAACGAACATCGAGTCGTTAGAGGCATGTCATTCTAATAGACTTGCCTACTCCACGTATATACCTGATTCGCAAGAGACCGAGGTCCGGAACCCGCCATCACTGGATGGTGGACCATTGAGCTCCCCGCTTGCCGCCGCCTACCGGCCTCGATTCACAGCCGACTTCAGTTCCGCGCCCGGTGAAAACCTCGCGACGCGACGCGCCGGGATCTTCAGCTTGCCTCCGGTTTGAGGGTTTCTGCCAGTCCGGGCTTTGCGCTTGGCGACCGAAAACGTTCCGAAGCCAACCAGGGTCACCTTTCCGCCCTTTTTCAGAGCGCTCTGAATTCCGTCGAGTGCGGCATTCAGCGCGCTAGTTGCCTGTGTCTTCGAAGCGTTGTTGCATGGATCGGGGCGGAGATGGAATTCGCCCTTTCCCAAGCGGTAGCGTCAGGCGATACGTTCGAACACAGGCCGTCCGAGTGCGGTCATTGTGTTCAGAACTTTCTGGCCGACCTTGATTTCCGTGATCTGCCTGGAGAAGCTGCGGGATTTGAGCTTGGGGCCGATGACACCCTTCCAACGGCCGATCTGCGTTTCTATCCGGCTGCGCTGGTTGTACCCTGTGGCCACTTGCCAGGCCATGCGGCCGTTGCTGCGGATCTGGGCAATATGGCGATCCCGAACGGTTGGATCCCGCGCCGATTGCGGTCGGGTCACTGCGTTCTTTGGCGGCGGTATAACCACATCCAGGGTCTCCCCATACCGTTCCCTCAGCAGATCCCGTGTGGACGCTCCATCATAGGCACCGTCAGCCAGAAAGCCCGTGACCGGGGCATCGAGTTGATCCAGGAGCCCGGGTAAGGCGGTGCTGTCTCCAACGTCATCGTGAGTCAGATCGGCGCAAACAATTGCACCGCTGGCCAGGTCCAGTCCGAGGTGGAGTTTGCGCCAGCGGCGGCGTATTCCCCTGGTTTTATGCTTCTGCGCGAGCCATTCCCCTTCGCCGAAGATCTTGAGGCCGGTACTGTCCACCACCAGATGGACAGGCACAGACCCGGCTTGCCTCACCGCCTGAGCGATGCTCAAGCCGTTTGCGCGACGCGACAGTGTGGAGAAGTCCGGCACCCGTATATCCAGCCCCATGAGCGTGCCGATGGATCCCATAAGTCCCTGCGTTTGTCGCAACCCCAGCCGATACGCCGTGCGCAGCGTCAGGCATGTCTCGATAGCCAGATCCGAGTATCTCCGCTGGCCACCCCGTGACGTGCGGTGCGGCGCGCGCCACACACTTTGAGTCTCATCACTGACCCAAATCGTCAGATCACCCCGCTGGCGCAGGCTCTCGTTATATTCTGCCCAGTTGATCACCCGGTACTGCGCCTTATCAAACTTGTGCCGTCGCGCTGCGTTGAACTTATGTGGCATCTAGGTTATCCCCTGTGTTGGAAAACACGATGATAAGGCATCCTTCGGGATGATCCATGCAACAACGCTCTTCCGAAGCGCCGATGTGATCTTTCGCGTCCTTCGTCTTACGCTTTGCGAGCGGTTCCACGGCGGCCCATTATGTGTTAGCTTCTCGGGCGATGCAACGGTGTCAGGAGGAATTGTGAGTTCGCGTTCAAAGGTTGGATTCATCGGTCTGGGCGTCATGGGCAAGCCCATGGCCCGGAACCTGCTGAAGGCCGGTTACCCTCTCGTTGTCCACAACCGGAGCCAGGCCGCTTTGGACGAGTTGGCAGGCGTTGGGGCTAGTCGGGCCGCATCTCCGGGGGAAGTTGCCGAAAACGCCGACATCATCATCACGATGCTGCCCAGCTCACCCGACGTCGGGTCGGTCGTCGAGGGTTCGGACGGGATCCTCGAGGTGGTACACGAAGGCCATCTCCTCATCGACATGAGCACCATCAACCCAATCGTTTCGGGCCGGCTCGGAGCCAAGCTCGGCGAGAGGGGCGCAAGCATGCTCGACGCTCCCGTCAGTGGCGGCGAGCAGGGCGCGATCGACGGGATCCTGTCGATCATGGTCGGCGGCGACGCCGCAGATTTCGAAAGGGCGTTGCCGCTGTTCGAAGTCATGGGGCGGACCGTCACTCACATGGGGGCCCTCGGGAGCGGCGGCTTTACGAAGCTCGCGAACCAGATCATCGTCGCCATCAACCTGACCGCGATGGGCGAAGCTCTCGTCTTCGGTGCGGCGGCCGGAGTCGATCCCCGAAAGATGATTTCGGCGCTGTCGGGCGGCCTGGCCGGCAGCAAGTGTCTGGACCAGAAGAAGGAGAAGATTCTTGCCGGTGATTTCCGACCGGGTTTCAAGGTCGACCTGCACGCCAAGGATCTGGGCCTCATCCACGATGCCGCGGCCGCGCTCGGCGTTCCCATACCGACGACGGCGGTGGTCGGGCAGTTCTTCGCCGCCCTTCGGGCCCGAGATCGGGGTGGATACGACCACTCCGGGGTGATCACCTTCTTCGAAGACCTGGCGGGGATTGAAGTGCGGGATAAGGGTACGGTGACTGGAGATTGAATCTGGGTCGTTGAACATTCTTCGTCGCACATCGTTCATTGGAGATTTACCGATTGTGATTTACGGGCCCAAGGAGGCGCCCTTCATAAATGCTCCGCCATATGGTGCTTTTCAACCTGAAGCCGGAAGTCGCCGCGTCCGAGCGTGACGCCCTGTTTGATCAGGTCCGCAAGCTGTCCGACATCGGTTCGGTGCGCAGTCTTGCGATCACCAGGCTGCTCGAGCCCGCCGACCCGGAATACCGGAACCACATGTCATCGGATTTCGGCTACGCGCTGCTGATCGAGTTTGATGACGAAGCCGGGCTCTACGCGTACCAGAAGGAGCCCGACCACGTGATTGTCGGGCAGGAGATCCGCAAACGTGTTTCCGCGATCAAGGTGATGGATTTCGTGGCTACGGACAGCTGAGAGGTGTGCAGTTGGCTGTTGGCAATTGGCAGTTAGCAATTGGCCGTTGGCTTTTGGATCATCGCCTAAAGCTAACGCCCAGTTGTCACTCGCCAGTTGTTCGATCCGGAGCCAAACGCTAATCGCCAAGGGCTAATAGCTAAAGGCCAAAGGCCAACACCCCGCTGACGACTGATAACTCTCCGGAGCGCGTCTACCCGATGGTCCGGACGTAGTCGAGAATGCTTCTCGCCGCGCCCACCGTCGCGTTGACGTAGGTCTGCCACTGCTCTTCGGTATAGCCCGGAGGGGGCAATTGGTCGGCGAGCGCGAGGGACACGTTGACAGCTCTCTCCGCATACTGTAGGGCTGTTGTCATGTTCCGCCGCTGGATCGCATAGCCCCGGGCCACAGCCATCAACGCATTGACGTTATCCTCATCAATCGCGATAATTTTTTCGCCGTACTCGAGGGCCTTGTCCGTCTCAGCCTTTTGCGTGTGCAGGTCCATCAGAATGGTATAGATGCTGTCGAGGACGCCCGAGTCGGGGAATTGCTGCTCGAACTCGAGGCAGAGTCGGGTCTTCTCGCCAATGTCGGCGGCGGCGGTGATTCGCTGGAACAGCTTGTCCTGGTCACTGCCGGCGACCAGACCCTGGCCCGTCGCGCTGGCGGTGAACATCAGGAGCAGGACAACACCGCCAAGCACGTACTTACTTTTCATTTCCGTTACTCCTCTAACCCTTAGATAATCACAAATTTAGCAGAATTAGTGCCAACAATTAACATATTTCGACCCGTGGTCAAAACGACAGGCGGACGCCGCCGGACCGACGGGTGACTTACTGCTGTCGACCTACGGAAAAACTCCGGATTGTTCGTAGTTCAGAGCAACTTTCTGTATTGCGTCGACAAATGCCGCTGTGCGCATGCTCTCTGCAGGTAGTTTGGTCTTGTTGATTTCGCGAAGGTGACGGTAGCTCGACACCATCGTCTCTTCCAGGCCCGAGTTGACCAGGTCCAGTTCGCTGTAACCGCCGCCCAGGAACTTCCTGTCCTTCTCAGAGAAGCGATCTCCCACCATACCCTCCAGTGATTCGAGCAACCGCTGATTGCGGATCTCCGTCAGGTGCTTCTGAAGCCTTCCGAAGCGCATGTGGGAAAGGTTTTTCCCCCATTCGAAGTAGGACACGGTGACGCCTCCGGAGTTCAGGTACAGATCGGGAATTATCTGAACGCCGCGGTCGAGCAGTACCCGCTCGGCGCCTGGTGTCGTCGGTCCGTTGGCGGCTTCTGCCAACACCTTCGTTCGGATCCGGTCGACGTTGGCCAGGGTGATCTGGTTCTCCATTGCCGCCGGGATCAGGATATCGCACTCAATGTCCCAGATCGCATCCGGATCGGCCAGTGTCTCGGCGCCCGGGAAGCTCTGCACCGAACCTGTTTCGTCCCGGAACTTTCGAAGCTGCCCGATGTCGATGCCGTCGCGGTTGTAGAGGGCGGCATCCCGCTCGCCGATGGCCACGATGCGGCAGCCATCTTCGGACAAGAATCGCGCGGTATAGTAACCGACGTTTCCGAAGCCTTGAATCACAACCGACTTGTCTTCCAGGCCGCGTGTCAGCCCGATCGCTTTCATGTCTTCTCGGTGATCGAGAGCCTCGCGGACACCGTAGTGAACACCCCGGCCGGTGGCGCCCAGACGCCCCTCGATGCCGCCTTGAGACGCCGGCTTGCCCGTCACGCACGCGAGGTTATCGATGCCGCCCGGGTGAAATGCGTCGTAAGTGTCCGCGATCCATGCCATCTCCCGCTGCCCGGTCCCCATATCAGGTGCCGGAACATTATCTCCCGGCCCGATGAAGCCCTTCCGGATCAACTCGGCGGTGAAACGGCGGGTGATCTTTTCGATCTGTTCTGCATTGTACTTTTTCGGGTCGAAGCGGACGCCGCCCTTGGAACCCCCGAACGGAACCTCGACGATGGCGCACTTGAACGTCATCAAAGCAGCCAGCGCGATGATCTCGTCCTGATCGACGAACGGGCTGAAACGGATTCCCCCTTTGACCGGTTTCCGGTGCTGGCTGTGCTCGGCTCGCCATCCCTGGAAGATTTCGTAGTGGTCGCCTCCAAAGCGCACGGGGAACTGGACGAAATAGACGCTGTTGCAGGCCTTGATCTGTTCGATCAGCGCGGGGTGCACCTTGACGTGGACAGCTGCGCGGTCGAATTGCGCGGAAACGATGTGGCGGAGGTTGAGATCTTCCGTGGGTGACGCCGTTTTTCTCAAGAGATCACTCAGTCGCCGATGCGAAAACCGTATCCCGCGCTGATGTCGATCGCCTGTCCCGTGATCGCCTCAGCGCCCGGCGTGCAGAGGTAGTGAACGAGTTCGGCGACTTCGTCAGGCTCGACCATCCGCTTGAGCGACGTGGCGCGGACGAATTTCTGAGTCATCGTTTCCACATCCGTTCCGAGAGCCTCGGCCCTGGCCTGGATCACCGACGACATGAGCTCTGTTCGGGTCGGACCCGGGCAGATCGCATTGACCTGTATATTATTCGGACCGAGTTCCTGGGCAAGTGTTAGCGTCAAACCGATCAAACCCCACTTCGAAGCGGCATAGGGAGTGCGCAGGGGGTAGGCCATTTTGCCGGCGATCGAGGAGATGTTGATGATCTTGCCCCATCCTTTGGCGATCATCCCGGGAGCCAGTGTCCGGCTCAGGATGAACGGCACGCGCAAGTTGAGCGCGAGCGTGCGGTCCCACTCGTTGACGGGCATTTCGTGCACCGGAGCCGTTGGACCTCCGATGCCGGCATTGTTGACGAGGATGTCGACCGTCTCCCCATCCTCGAGGAGCGCTGCCGACATTTTCTCGAGCGCTTCATCGTCGGTCAGATCGAGGGGGTACTTCAGGACCTGGCTCCTGGCCGCACTCATTTCATCGAACATCGCATCGAGCGGCTCACCGTCAAGAGCGGCCAGCGCGACTCTGGCACCTGCCCTCGCCAAACGGAGCGCGATCGCACGGCCGATTCCCTGGCTGGCTCCGGTGACGAGTGCAAGTCTGTTCTTAAGCTCAGGCATGCGATTCACTCGGCGGCGGACGAATACCGGGCTCGCACATAGTCGTCCAGAATGTCGATGAAGTCCGAAACGATGGTAGCTCCCCGCAGCGTGGTCATCAGGCGTGCATCGACAAATACCGGCGCCTTCGGATCCTCTCCGGTTCCCGGTAACGAAATACCGATGTCGGAGTGTTTCGATTCGCCGGGTCCATTGACGACACACCCCATGACGGCGACGCGAAGCTTTTCGACTCCCGGATAGGAGGCCTTCCATTCGGGCATGCGACGCTCGATGTAGCCTTCGATCTCGCCGGCCATTTCCTGAAAGAACGTGCTGGTGGTGCGCCCGCAACCCGGACAGGCCATGACCTCGGGTGCGAAACTGCGGATACCCAGGCTTTGGAGAACGTCGCGGCAGATACGCACTTCCTCGGTGCGATCGCCTCCGGGAGCCGGCGTGAGACTGACCCGGATGGTGTCGCCGATTCCTTCCAGGAGCAGGACCGACAGGGCCGCGGTACTGGCGATCGTGCCTCGGCGGCCAAGGCCGGCCTCGGTCAGACCCAGGTGGAGGGCACAGTCGGTGCGCGATCCAAGATCCCTGTAGACATCGATCAGGTCCGAAACATTCGATACCTTTGCACTCAGAATGATCCGGTCGCGCCGAAATCCGAAGGATTCGGCCAGTTCGACGGACTCGAGTGCGCTCAGCACCATGGCTTCCCGGATGATGGCGCCGGCGTCCTCGGGCTCATCCCGCCGGCTGTTCTCGTCCATCAGGCGTGTGACCAGCGTTTGATCCAGCGATCCCCAGTTTACTCCGATGCGGACCGGTTTTCCGTTAGCACCGGCGATGTCGAGTATTGTCCGGAAGTTGTCGTCCTGCCGACGGCCGGGACTGACGTTTCCCGGGTTGATGCGGTACTTGGCGAGTGCGGCGGCGCATTCCGGGAATTCGCGAAGCAGCAGGTGCCCGTTGTAATGGAAGTCACCGATGATCGGTGCCGTGATGCCGCGGTCGCGAAGCCGTCCCACGATCTGGTGAACCGCGCGGGCGGCTTCGGGCGTGTTGACAGTGACTCGGACAAGCTCGGATCCTGCCTCGGCAAGCGCGGCGGCCTGGTCGACGGTTGCGTCGACATCCGCCGTGTCGGTGTTCGTCATGGACTGGATGACGACCGGATTGTCGCCACCCACCGGAACGCCGTCGATGTCGACCGACAGGGAGGCGCGTCTTTGGATCAGTGGCATCGAAACGAGATTATAGCGCGGTGTGGGCAGCTGTTAGCCTTTGGCCTTTGGCTTTTGGCTCGGGATCGACGACTGACAACTGACAACTGGCTGTTGGCCTTTGGCGATTAGCATTTGGCTCCGGATCGGGGACAGCCAACTGCCAAAAGCCAACCGCCAACACCCAACCCGTCGCGGTAAACTACTCCTTCAATGTTCGGCATTCCGCTCCACAACCTGGCGGTTCACTTTCCGATCGTCCTGGCGCTCGTTGCCGTCCTCTACGACGGCTGGGCCCGGTACGCGGGAAACCGGTCGCTGCATTCGGCCGCGTCGGGACTGGCGATGCTGGCCGCAGTCGCGGCGATCATCGCCACCGCGTCGGGCCTCAACCTCGCCGGTGCGTCCGGTCTCGGCAGCGGGTCGGCTACGACGGGCCACGCGGTCAGTGGGATTCTGACGACGATCGTTCTCGCGGCAGGCGCCGCCTGGAGGTATGCCGCGTACGCGAGGGGGGATTCGGGCGAAGAAGCCTACGTCGACGGCTGGCTCCTGCTGGGAGCCATCGGCGCGATCCTCGTCCTGATAACCGCGGTAGCCGGCCATCGTATCTAGAAGCAGCAGCTATGGGTAATTCCATTCCGGACCTGGTCTGTACCGCTTGTGACCGGGGGGCCGAGATAACCCGTCCCATTCCGTGGTGCGATTGCGGCGGATTGTTCGAACTGGGGTTTCGGCCGTCCGAGTTCGTCATCGACGAAGCCCTTGGATCGATGTGGCGGTACGGTTCGATGCTTCCTGTCGGTGAGCCGGTTTCAATCGCGGAATCCATCTCGCCGATCTCCAGAATTCGCCTCGATGAGCGCATAGTTGCCGCCAAGCACGATTATCTGTTCCCGACCGGTTCCTTCAAGGACCGGGGTGCCGCAGTCTTCATTTCGGTCCTCAAGGAGGCCGGAATCGATCGTTTTATCGAAGATTCATCCGGTAACGCAGGAGCCGCGATGGCGGTCTACGCTGCCAGGGCGGGGATTGCCTGCGAGATCTACTGTCCGGAGTCGGCCTCCGGACCGAAGCTGGCGCAGATCGAACGCTCTGGCGCCAAGATTCACCGGATTCCCGGCCCGCGGGCGAACGCGACCGAGGCGCTCCGGAGCCGAGTCGGCGAGGTTTTCTACGCATCCCATAACTGGCATCCGCTCTTTCTCCAGGGGACCAGGACGCTGGCCTTCGAAATCGCCGAGCAGTACAACTGGAAGCCCCCCGGACACATCGTGGCTCCGGCGGGCGGTGGTTCGGTCATCATCGGCCTTCGGAGGGGTTTCGAAGAATTGAAGATGCTGGGACGGATCGAAACATTACCTGCGTTGTATGCGATTCAGGCGGCCGCATGTGCCCCGCTCGTCGACACCGAAGTTGAGCCACGCCCGAGTCTGGCCGAGGGTATCCTGTCGCCGAACCCTCCCCGGCTCGAAGAATTGCGCCGCTCGATACGGCAAGCCGCCTCGGTGACCGAGCCTGAAATCGAAGCCGGCTTCGACGCACTTTGCCGTCAGGGTGTGGCCGTCGAACCGACGACCGCAGTGCTCTGGGCAGGCCTCGGCAAACTGGAGATTCCGGCAGGGGAACCTGTCCTTGTCATCCTTACCGGAGCGGGCATAAAATTCCAGCGACCCCAATAGCCGGTTTGACAATTCGCCTGGAGCCCTAGTTGCCGGGCATTCTCATTCCGTCCAACCCCAGGAGGGTTCCGATGATAGATCTTTCGAGACGAGATTTCGGGAAGCTGTTTGCGGCCGTCGCGATTAGCCCACTGCCTCAACCCCAGGCGGGATCGGGAGACTGGGAGGCCGTTCGCCGCGAGTTCTCGCTGGACGAAGACCTGATCGTCATGAACGCGGCCAACCTCTGTCCGGCGCCACGGATCGTCAACGATGTCCTGTTCCGTTACACCGAGGACATGGACCGCAACCCGTCGCTGCAAAACCGGAGCAAGTTTGGCCAGGGACGCGAGGAGGTCCGGTCGAAGCTCGCGGCGTTTCTGAACGTGACCCCGGAAGAAATCGTGCTGACACGAAATACCAGCGAGGGCAACAACTTCGTCAGCAGTGGGCTCGAGCTTGCGGCCGGCGACGAAGTCGTCATCTTCGACGAGAACCATCCCACCAACAACCAGTCCTGGAAGGACAAGGCGGGACGATTCGGATTTACGGTAACGGCAGTCTCGATACCGACGCCGCCTCCATCAGCCGAATTCATCATTGAGCGGATGACGGAGGCGATCGGTCCCCGGACCAGAGTGCTTGCCTTCACGCACGTGACCAACTCGTTCGGCACCCTTTTCCCCGCGAAGGAGATCTGCTCGTTCGCCCGGGCACGCGGCGTGCTCACGTTGGTCGACGGGGCGCAGACCTTCGGCGTGATGGATCTGGACCTTGCGGACATGGGATGCGACTTCTTCACCGGCAGCTCGCACAAGTGGCTGATGGGACCGAAGGAAGCGGGGGTTCTCTACATGCGCGCCGATGCCCAGGAACGCCTGTCGCCGAGCGAGGTGGGCGTCATCGGTGGTCGGGTCGGCGCCTCCCGGATCTATGAGCGTCTCGGGCAGCGAGACGACCCCTGCCTGATGGCCTTCGGGGAGGCGATCGATTTCCACAACAGGATTGGAAAGGCGCGGATCGAGCGCCGCTCGATTTCCCTGGCCACAGCGCTCAAGGAAGAGCTTTCGAAAATCCCGGGCGTGCACCTGTACTCGCCGACGGCTCCGGAGATCTCCTCTGCTGTCGTCACGTTCCGTCCAGGGGACGCCGACATCCGGGGATTGAACCAGAGATTGTACGAAGAGTCCGGGCTCGCCTGCGCAACACGCGGCGGCGAAACGGCTGGACTGCGATTGTCGCCGCACGTTTACAACACCGATGCACAGGTCGACGTGGTCCTGCGGGCGATTCGCGGCGGTATCGCATCCGCCTGAGGGCTGTGGCGACCGGTCGCGGCCCGACGACCCTGGAGCGCAGGGTTTACGGCGTCGTCCGGCGGATTCCTTCGGGTCGTGTTCTATCCTACGGCGACGTCGGCAGGCTCGTCGGTACGGGGCCACGTCAGGTGGGCGCGGCACTCAGACGGTGTCCGGACGGGTTGCCGTGGTACCGCGTGGTCGGGTGTGGCGGCGTCATCCGGACGCCGGGCGCGACCGCCGACGTTCAGCGACAGCACCTGATGGCCGAAGGCGTCCGTTTCAGGGGTAAGCGTTTCTCATACGCCGCGTACCGGTGGGACCAAAGCAGGTGACTCCCGTGAAGAATCCGAGGTTTCGGACCGAAACAGACTCGATGGGTGAAATCAAGGTTCCCGTCGCCGCGCTCTATGGCGCCGAGACGCAACGGGCGGTGGAGAATTTTCCCATCAGCAATCTTCGCTTCTCGCGCGAGTTCATCCGCGCGATGGGCCTGGTCAAGCTGGCCGCGGCCCAGTCGAACATCGCACTGGGTCTGCTGAACCCGAGGCGGGGCCGCGCCGTCGTCCGCGCCGCCCAGGAGGTCGTCGACGGTAAGCTGGACGCACATTTTGTCGTCGATGTTTTCCAGACGGGTTCGGGCACGTCGACGAACATGAATACCAACGAAGTGATCTCGAACCGGGCAATCCAACTGCTCGGCGGCAAGGTGGGTTCAAAGGATCCGGTCCATCCGAACGATCATGTCAACCTGGGGCAGTCGTCCAACGACGTCATTCCGACGGCGATGCATGTGGCCGCCCTGGAGACGATCGACAAGACCCTCATTCCCGCGCTGACTCACCTGCATCGCGCGCTCCGCAGGAAGGCCCGGGAGTTCGACCGTATCGTCAAGATCGGCCGCACACACCTCCAGGATGCGACGCCCGTCCGGCTCGGCCAGGAATTCGGGGGTTACGCACGGCAAATCGAACTCGGCATTGTCCGCATCGGCAAGGCTCGCGACAGCCTCGCCGAACTTCCGCTGGGTGGGACGGCGGTCGGAACCGGCATCAACACGGACCCACGCTTTCCGCGGACGACCGTACGCAATATCTCGAAGCTGACCGGATTGAAGTTTCGGGAGGCGGAGAATCACTTCGAAGCCCAGGGAGCCAGGGACGCGTTTGTCGAAACTAGTGGGGTCCTGAAAACGGTAGCAGTGAGCATGACGAAGATCGCGAACGACGTGCGCTGGCTGGGCTCGGGACCCCGCTGCGGCATTGGCGAGATCATGCTGCCCGCCACGCAGCCCGGTTCGTCGATCATGCCCGGGAAAGTGAACCCGGTCATAGCGGAATCGGTGTGTCAGGTCGCCGCCCAGGTGATCGGAAACGACCTGACCATCGTTTTGGGCGGACAGGCAGGGAATTTCGAACTCAACGTCATGATGCCCGTGATGGCACACAACCTCCTGGAATCGATTCAGCTGCTGGCCTCGACGGCCGTCAATTTCGCCGACCGGTGCATCGTCGGAATCCGTGCCGATAAAGCACGGGCGAACGACATGATCGAAAAAAGCCTGGCCATGTCCACGGCGTTGGCCCCCGAGATCGGGTATGATGCGGCGGCAGCGATTGCCAAAGAGTCGCATCGCACCGGCCGTACGGTCCGCGAAATTGCCATGGAGCAGGGTATTCTGAGCCCTGAACGGCTGGACCGGATCCTTGATCCGATGTCGATGACCGAACCCGGCATTGCGGCCCGTAGGGGAGGGAAGAAGAAAGCTTCCCGGATGAATTAGAGTGCAAGAACGAGACTATTTTTCGGAAAAAGACGAGACCAAGGTCCACGCGTTGCAGTGCCCTTCCTGCCGGCAGTCGAACGACTACAAGATTCGGTGGCGTGTTCGTCGCAAGAAGAAGTCACTGCCGCGCAACGCCGGCGAAGACGATCGAATGCGGTTCAAGGCGGCGCGGGACTACATGGTGCGGGTGGACGACGTCGTCCAGTGCTCGACACCGCGATGCGGTAGGCGGATCGAGATCACCGCGCTTCAATCGGTTGTGTTCTTGTAGGTATCAGTTGTCGGTTGTCAGTTAGCAGTTAGCTTTTGGCCTTTGGCGATTAGCAATTGCCTGTCCGGAACCAAATGATTAATTGCCAATGGCTAACACCCGTTGTCAGTCCCTCTCCAAGCATTTCCCCTGATCCCCCCGATTGCTACAAACTGATGACTAGAAGAGCAGTTGTCTGTCAATCGCCAAACGCCAACAGCGAAAGGCCAACTAGTTCCCCCTCATCCCGCCAGCCACCCCAGAAGCAGGAAGCCTGCGACCAGCATCACCAGGAATACGATCGACAGCACGCCGAAATACCGGTCGATGAAAGTTCGGATTTGCGGTCCGAAGAGACGGATAAGCCCGCCAATGACGAAGAAGCGAAGCGATCGGCTCGCGAGCGATGCCACAAGGAACCGGCCGAAATGGACTTCGAAGAACCCTGCGGTGATCGTTGCAATTTTGTAGGGAACCGGCGTCAGGCCCGCCACGGCGATCGCGTAGGCGTCGTAACGTTGGTAGAGTTCCTGAACGGCCTGATACTGTTCTTCTGCAGCGTAGAAGCGGACGATGGGCTCACCGAGGACGTCGAAGAACTCGTGTCCGATCAGGTAACCGAACGCTCCACCCAGGACCGACGCCGCCGTGCAAACGGCCGCGTAACGGAATGCTCGGGCGGGTATTGCCACGGCGAGGGCGATCAGGAGGACGTCTGGTGGTATTGGAAAGAAAGACGACTCAGCGAAAGCGATCGCGAAGAGCGCCCAGGTGCCGTAGGGGCTGTGGGCCCATCCCATGACCCAGTCGTACAGACGTCGCATCCACTCGGTGATTAGCCGCATCGTCGAGGAAAGACACTAGCACAGCGCATGGCCGGGGCAATGCCACCTTGCCCCGTTAGGTGATATCATCCGGCGGCGGAAGTTGTTCATGACAGGGATGATTGACGAATGATTCTGGTTACCGGCGGTGCCGGCTACATCGGTTGTGTCCTCGTTCGCGAGTTACTCAACAAAGGCGAGTCGGTTCGGGTCTTCGACAAGCTCTTTTTCGGCGACGAAGGTTTGTCGGCCGTGTCCGACCGTGTCGACCTGATCCAGGGCGATGTCCGGTCCATCGATGAAGAAGCATTTGGTGGCGTCGATGCGGTCGTCCACCTTGCCGGACTCTCCAACGACCCGACCGCAGAGTACAACCCCCGCGCAAACTACGAGATGAACACGATCGCGACCGAGCGGATGGCGACGATGGCCAAGAAGCTAGGTGTCCGGCGCTTCACTTTCGCTTCAACGGCTTCGATTTACGACAGGGGCCTGTTTTCCGACGATCTCGTGCTGGACGAAACCGCCGAGGTCGCGCCGAGGGCGGCTTATGCCGTCTCCAATTACGACGCGGAAAAGATCCTGCTGCGTATGGCAGACGACGAGTTTTGTCCCGTGATCTTCCGTCAGGGGACTGTTTATGGTTACAGCCCCCGGATGAGGTACGACCTGGTCGTCAACACGTTCGTCAAGGACGCGCTGTCGAAGGGAGCTTTGACGGTTTTCGGTGGAGGCGAGATGTGGCGGCCGCTCGTCGACGTCCTCGACGTCGCCAAGGCTCACATCTGTGCCGTAGAAGCCCCGGAAGACAAAGTTCGCGGGCAGATCTTCAACCTTTCGCACAAGAATTTCCGAATCCTCGAGCTGGCGCACTGGGCGAAGGAGGCGCTGGCGGACACGATCGACGTCGATATCAACGTTGACTACAGCCCCATGAAAGGCCGGAGCTATCGGATCTCGACCGCCAAGACGGAGTCCGTGCTCGGATTCCGCGCCGAAGCGTCCGTGAAGGACTCGGTGCACGACATGGTGCGTCGGGTTCAGGACGAAGGGAAAACGGACTTCCTCAACCCCCTCTACTACAACATCCAGTGGATGACGATGCTCGATCGCATGGAACAGACAATCCGGCGCGTCGGTTCTGTGTTCGGGTGCGATTGACGACGGGTTTGCGATGAAGATCGCCCTGCTTGGAGCCAACGGCCAACTCGCGTTCGACCTGACGCGGACACTCGGCAACCATGAGTTGATTCCTTTTACACGGTCGGACTTCGACGTGACCGATTCCCCGGCGATGGGGGAAGCCCTCGAGGATGCTCGGCCCAACGTGATTATCAACACGACCGCGTTCCACCGGGTCGATGCCTGCGAATCCGCCGCCGCCGAGGCTTTTCGGGTGAACGCGGTCGCTCCGTTCCACCTCGCGTCGACCGCGTCTCGCCTGGGCGCCCTGCTCGTCCACATCTCGACCGACTACGTCTTTGACGGTGAAGCCGGCAAGCCGTACGTGGAAACCGATGTGCCGGGGCCGACCAGCGTCTACGCAAACTCGAAACTCGCCGGAGAATACTTTGTCCGATCCGTGGCCGCCGACCATCTCCTGATCCGCACTTGTGGTCTGTATGGAGTAGCCGGGGGCTCGGGCAAGGGTGGCAACTTTGTTGAGACCATGCTTAGGAAGGCCGAAGCGGGAGACGACATCCTCGTTGTCAGCGATCAGATCGTCACGCCAACGCCGACTACCGATCTCGCCCGGCAAGTTTCGCTCCTGCTGGAAAATGGCTATCGAGGCCTTGTCCACTGTTCCGCAGAGGGCAGCTGTTCCTGGTACGAGTTCGCCCGGTCGATATTCGAGTTTAGCGGCATCGACGCGCGGCTCGAGCCCACGACGGCCCAGAACCACAAGACGCCGGCCCGGCGCCCCGCCTACTCGGTGCTGGAGAACCACCGCCTGAAGCAGGACGGGTTGAACGTGATGCCCGACTGGCGCCAGGGACTCACCGGGTACCTGAAGGAAAAGCACGGCATCGTCATCGAATTAGCTGCCGAGAAGAAGTCCGGGTAGTGTCCGCGCCAGCCGATTGCCGGTGAATCATGGGGGCTAAACTTAGCGCCATCCCTTATCTTCTGATCCTGCTGCCGTTCGATCTGATCGTCGCGTCGAGCCTTCTGGTTTCTGAAACCATCGCCCGCGCTCTTGGCCTGTTTTGCCGGTCTCCGGCCGAACCCACAGCGCCGTCCGGGCGTTCCGCCAGCCTGCAGATCCTCAACTGGAACGGTCGGGAACTGCTTGCCGAATGCATCCCCGCCGCGTTGAACGCCGTCCGAAGAGACGGTCGTGACCACGAAGTCGTCGTTGTCGACAACGGCTCGAGGGACGGCAGCGTCGCGTTCGTGAGGGAAACCCACCCGGAGGTCCGCATCGTAGCGCTCGATCGCAACTATCGTTTCACCGGTGGCAATAATCGGGGAGTGGCCTCTTCGGATCGGGACATCGTCGTCCTGCTCAACAACGATATGGTCGTCGACGAGGACTTCCTCGCTCCGCTCCTGGATGGATTCGACGATCCATCGGTGTTTGCCGTGACTTCCCAGGTCTTTCTGTCGGACCCTGCCGCTCGCCGCGTCGAGACGGGCAGAACGCGGGCCATCTACGAAGGTGGCATGTTCCGTATGTGGCACGACGATGTCAGCGGAGAGGATCCGCGCCCGACGATCCCGGTGTTTTGGGCAGGGGGCGGCTCTTCAGCGGTCGATCGCAGGAAGTTCCTCGCGATGGGGGGACTCGATACGCTCTACGATCCGTTTTACGTCGAGGACGTCGATCTTTCCTACCGGGCATGGAAGCGAGGGTGGAAATCTGTGCTTGCACCGCGGAGTCATGTCTTCCATCACCACCGTGCGACGAACCTGCCGGTCTTCGGCGAGGCGTTCATCCAGGAAACCGTGCGACGGAATCAGTTTCTGCTCGTATGGTCGAGGGTCACGGATCCCTGGGCGCTGTTGGCCCACGTCTGCAGTCTGCCCCTTATTCACGGACGCGCCATGCTGGCCGGGCGGCCAACGCTCGAGGTTCGCGCCTATCTGCGAGCCGTTGTCGGCCTGCATCTGGCATGTGTCCGACGCATGTCGGCGCGGTCTGGGCGTTTCGTGTCGGATGCGGAAGTGATCCGGCGATCCATCGGAGTTTCCGACGATGCCGCGCCTGACGAGATGGCTGTTCCCGGAACGAAACGGGCATGAACATTCTGGTGCTCACGGCCTATCCTCCGGTTCTGGGAAGCCACGGTGGCGGCGTCCGTATGTTCCACAACATCCGGATCCTGGCAAGCCAACACTCCGTTCACCTGATTTCGTTTGCAGAGAGCGCCGAGGATCATGATCGGATCGCTGATCTGACGAATCTCTGTGAGTCCGTGGCTATCGTCGACAGGAGGGTCGAGGGTGCTCCGAATCCCTGGTCGCTGGTCCCTGGAGTGATCGCGATGTTCAGCGTGGACGCGATGCGCCGCGAGGCCCATGACGCCGTTCGCAGGCACGGGATCGATGTCATGCAGTGTGAGTACCTGCCGATGGTCCAGTTCCGAGACCCGGATGTGTTCACGGTCTTGACAGCCCATGAAGCGGTCTCGGCGAACGCCCGGCAGGAGCTCCGGGCCACGACCGAGCCGATCGAGAAGCTCCGGCTCTACTACAGGTGGATGTCGATGCTGCGGTACGAAGTAAACGCGGTTCGCGGGGTGGATCGCGTAGTGACGATGACCAGGGAGGATGCGGACTATCTCCGTTCCTACGTGCCCGATGCCGACATTCGCTCCATCCCAATCGGTGTGGACTCGGGCTGGTACGTCCCAAACGCCGAGGACATCGAACGCCCGGTGCGAGCGGTGTTTCTCGGTAATTTCAGACATCCGCCGAACGTTGAGGCGGTTCGGTTTCTGGTCGAACATGTCATTCCGGATTTCCCCGACGTGTCGTTTGAGATCGTCGGTGGAGACCTGCCGGCTGGGCTATTGGACGGTAGTGGCGCGGTGTCGGTCGAGCCCCTGCCCGATACCCGCCCCCTCTACGTCGGTCCCAACACGATCGTCCTGGCACCCATGTTTTCGGGGACGGGGCAGCGCGTAAAGCTGCTCGAAGCGTTCGCGATGGGGATGCCTGTAGTGACGACCCCGCTCGGAGCCCGCGGATTTCCGCTGACCGAAGGAGCGGACCTGCTTATCCGAGATTCCCCGGAGGGTTTTAGAAACGCTCTGGGAAGATTGGCGGGGTCATCCGAGCTTCGGCGGGAGCTCGGCAGCAGGGCCCGTCGGAAAATCGTCGGAGAAATGGAATGGGAAAGGCTTGAAGTACGTTTTCTCGAAGTCGTTCGCCCGAACGGGGCGGATGGTGGTTGAATCACAGTGCGGTTGATTGCGTTCGCCTACAAGTTCGTCGTGCTCCTTGTCACGACAGCGATCCTGGAGTGGAATCGTGTCTCCTCCGACGATTGACATCCTGACTGTGTTCCACGACGGTCGGCATCTGGTCGAACCCTACCTGGAGAGCGTCCGTAGGATCCGAACGCCAACCACACTGTACCTGCTCGACAACGCCAGTAAGGACGGGACTGCGGAAGCGCTCGGAAATCGGGTTGCCGGTCTTGATTCCGCGTGCCACTTCTTCCGGTCCGACCGAAATGACGGTTTCGCGCGCGGCATCAACCTGCTCGCCCGACAGGGTAGGGGCGAGTACGTCTTTCTGGTGAACCCCGACGCCGAGGTTGCCCCCGACTGCCTGGACCGTCTCATCGAACGTGCGGAGGCCGATCCCGGGATTGCGATCTGCGAAGCCCGACAGCAGCCCACCGAACATCCAAAGGCCTACGACCCTTCGACGGGAGAGACGACCTGGTGTTCGGGCGCAGCGGCTCTCATCCGGCGGACGGCGTTCGACGAGGTGGGCGGGTTCGACGACCGGATCTTTTTCATGTACTGCGAGGACGTGGACCTCAGCTGGAAGCTGTGGCTGTCAGGCTGGAAATGCGTGTATGTGCCCGAAGCCCTCGTCGGTCACGATACGAGCCAGCCGAGGCCCCGTTGGAGGCGTAGAATGGAGAACTACTACAGCTTCCGGAATTCTCTGTTTCTATTCCACCGATTCGCCCGAAAAGGGGATCTATCCATCCTCCTCGGTTTCTTATTGAAAAGATTCATGTCCCGGCGGTATTCATTGACCGGTAAGGCTTTGTTCACAATTGCTTTCGCGGATCACATTCGTTATATTCCGTATCTGGTTACAACCCGGCGAAAATGGGGAAATCGGGCACATTCCTGGATTCGGCTGACCGAAACTTCACTATCGGAGTAGTGGTGTTTAAACGCTGATTCCGCCGATCTGTCAGATCCAGAGAGTCCTCATCCGGGGACGAAGCGAGGCGAGGCTGACGGCAACTGAACTATCGAAATTCACTTCCAGGTTACCCGTGTACAAGATATCCGTTGTCATACCCACTCTGAATCGCGCCGAGCTTCTGGCGGAGACGATCGAGGGGATCGAATCTCAGTCGCTTCCCAGAGAGCAGTACGAAGTCATCGTCGTCGATAACAACTCGGCCGACCGGACGATCGAGGTTCTCGAGCAGAAATCCTTCACCTATTCCAACCTCCGTTTCTCTCTCCAGCAGAAACCCGGGGCGGCGGCGACACGGAACACCGGCCTCGAGATGAGCTCCGGTGAAATTGTGCTGTTCATTGACGACGACATCGAGAGCGATCGGAAACTTCTGGAATCCCACCTCCGATATCACGGTGAGACGCCCGACGCTTCGGTGATCGGAACGATCCGAACGAACTGGGAGACGACACGCGATCCGTTCCTCCGGTACATGAGGGATCGAGGCATCTTCGACCCGTACAGCGTGAACGGTTCGACTCTGGATTTTTCCTGCTATCACACCGGGAACGTATCGACCCCCAGACGCACGCTCGAGGGCCTTGGCGGGTTCGACGAACGCTTTGAGGTCTACGGTATGGAGGACATCGAGCTGGGTTACCGGCTCGAGCGAAGCGGCTGCCCCATGGTCCGCGGCGTGGAGGCAACGGCGCTGCATCATTACTTCCCCAGCTACGGACAGTTCGCTGAACGATGTGAGCAAGCAGGTTTTTCACTCGGTTTGATGCTGAAGCTCCATCCGGAGCTTCGCGGCCGCTTTACCGAGAATGGCCGCGTCACGAGACTCTTGAGACCCTTCCATCGCCTGTATAGGGCCGCGGAGCCCATGATTCACCCACTCAGCCGAAGTCTTGAGAAGAGAGAGGAGAGGCGAGGATCTGGCCCGATAAGCACCCCGCTCGGGTTTCATTACGACTGGGCGCTACGCTATCGGTTTTTTCTCGGGTTCAGTCACTACGCTACAAACGGCAACGGCGTCCGTTCGAACGAGCCCGCTCGCGAACGAGAAGACGTCAACATCAAAGAGTCGACCTCAAAGGTCCCGACAAGCTCACTCGTCCGCTGAGCCGGCTCCGTCGTTCGGTCCCTGTCTGAAACAGCCGGGCCGTGCCGCCGCCAGGTCGACCGATTTCAGGTATGCGTCAGGAACGGCCTACAGAAGGGCCCGCCGATTCCCATTCGGTCACCTTCCTTGGTGAGTTTTCCAAGAAGCTCGTCACGAACACGTTCTTCAACTTCGTTGGCCGCTTCTGGAGCTTTGTCGTCACCCTCCTGTTGACCCCTTACCTCCTGTCACGTCTCACCGTCGGAGAGTTTGGTACCTGGGTATTGCTGTCGGTCTTCGTCGGTTCGTTCAACCTGCTCGACCTCGGTCTCGGTTCGGCTTTCACCAAGTATGTTTCCCAGTACCACACGCATCGCGATTACCCGCGGATCAATGCCGTCCTGTTTTCCGGTGTTCTCTTCTATACGGTTTTTGGAGTGGGTTTGGTCGCCCTCGGAATGGCGTTGGAAGGCATCCTGTTCGGCATCTTTCGGATCGATGTTCCACCGATGGTCTATCCCTTGGTCCTCGTCGCTTTCGCGATCAACAATATTGCGCTGATGCTGCTCGCCACCTTGAAGGGTATGCAGCGCATGGATCAATCCAATGCGGTCGAAATCGCGATGAGCGTTCCCGCACTGGTTGGCACCGTGTTTTTCCTGGAGTCCGGCTGGGGGATGCTGGGCCTTGCGGTGAACTCGGTTCTTCTCGCGACGATGACGGCCCTCGCCGCATGGAGGAGCATGCGGCGTGTCGAACCGGAAGTGGGGCTGGCCTGGCGGCCGGATCCTGCTCTGTTCAAAGAAATGTTCGCCTACGGTGCTAAGTTGCAGTTCAGCCGCCTCGGGGGGCTGGTTTGTTTTCAGGTGGACAAGCTGATCATCTCCAGGTTCCTCGGTGTTGCGGCAGTTTCCTTCTATGAAGTGGCATCCCGGTTGACGCTTTTCATGAGGGCCCTGCCCCTGGTCATGATCTCTGCCCTGATTCCGGCGACCTCGGAACTGGGAGCCCGCAACGACCGTGCTAGGATCGAAAAGGCGTACATGCTGGCCTCGAAGTACGTCGTGATGGCGACCGTTGCCTTGATGGGGTTCGTCGTCATCGAGGCCGATTCGCTGCTGCGCCTCTGGCTGGGCCAAGGTTTTGGTCAGTCGGTGATACTGGTCCAGGTACTGGCGATCGGCTACGGTATCAATGTCATGGGTGGTGCTGCGAGCCAGACGGGCGCGGGAGTGGGACGGCCGGAGTTCGACATGAAAGGCATGGTCCTGCTGACGATCGTCAATCCGATCCTGAGCTTGTTTCTCGTGCGCGAATACGGGGCCCCCGGAGCCGCGGCCGGAACATCAATTGCCCTGTTGGTTGCCGCGGCCTACTTGGTTTTCCTCTTCCACCGGGACTATCTTGAAGACTCAGCCGCCAAGTTGATCCGCGACGTTCACCTGCGCCCGTGGGTTGCCGGCTTGAGCGCGACCGCCGTCATCTGGGCATTTCACGGTACGGTCCCCGCCGTCGTCGAATTGGGTCAGGCTCGGCTCCTGATCCCGGTGAAGATCGCGATCGACTTTCTCGTGTTTGCAACCGCCTACGTTCTCCTGCTCGTCGGTCTGCGTCACGTAACCGCCATCGACTGGCGGAACCTGACCGGTCTGATGTCGTTTGGTTTCGAATTTGTCCGTCATCCCCTGCGCGAACGCGTCAAAATTTACAGGTAACGCGGGATTGCACGGATAAGTCGGAAGGCAACGGATTACAGGGAGCGGGAACAGCCACGGATTACACGGATTTAACGGATTAGGTGTGGTGCTTCGGGCCGCAGACCATAGACTTCTTCCTGTCCGTGTGATCCGTGCAATCCGTGGCCTTCCGATCCCACCGTGTAATCCGTGGCTATTCCCCTCCGTGTAATCCGATGCAAGTTGGACCCGTCTCGGCGCACCAAATTTGTAAGCTATACAATTTGAACGGGATCGCCACCCGTGGTGTCGTTAGACAAAGGCCAACAAGGGGTGGCATTCCGAACCTGTTTCGTCCTTTTGGACTTTCCGGGCGTCTTAGCCCGATGTGAGCATCGAATTTGACCCTACAGAGCGCCGACGAGAGGACGATTATCGAGCGCGTGCTCGGTGGCGACACGAACTCGTTCAACCTGCTCGTCTGGCAGTGGGAAAAGCCCATCTACAACTACATTTACCGTATGGTCCGCGATCCGGACGAGGCGATGGACCTTTGTCAGGACAGCTTCATGAAGGCGTTTCGGGAACTGGGAACGCTCAAGGATCGGGACCGGTTCTCGGCCTGGCTGTACCGGATTGCTCACAACGTCTGCTATTCGCGGTTTCGCAAGAACCAGGGGAAAGTCTTTGTAGAGCTGGATCCGAACGTCGGTGCCTCGAGGATGCCGATCGAGAACCGATTAGCCGTAGAGAAAGCGCTTTCAGAACTTCCGGACGACCAACGCGAAGTCGTTGTGCTGAAGGTCTACCAGGGTTTGAAGTTCGACGAAATCGCGGCCGTCCAGGACGCGCCGGTATCGACGGTCAAGTCCAGGCTGTACATGGGCTTCGACAAGCTGAAGGCGGTCCTGGGCTCTCCGGCCCTGGAACGTCCCCAATCGCTTTGAACAGGTAAAACATCATGTCGCATTTAGAAGACAGGCTGGCTGAGTTCGTCTTTGAAGAATTGCCCGATCCTGAAATGGAGCAGGCCCGACGCCATGTGGCGCAGTGTCTGGAATGTCAGGGCCTCGTCAGCGGATTCGGGAGAGTCCGTCGGTCGCTCGAGCAGGTTCCCGAGCTCGACGTTCCGCGTCGAATGGTCTTTGTCGAATCCGAGGCGCCCGCGAGGAGAAGCTGGCTGCCAGCGGGTTGGCTGGTCCCGATTGGAGTGGCTGCCGCCTTCGTGCTGGTTGTGCTGCTCATCGTTCCCATGCAGCTGGACTGGCGCGACGGAGGCGTGACGATCGCGTTCGGAAACATGCCGACGGTGCCGGCTCCCGCACCGCAAGCGGCACCCATCCAGCAGTTGGCCCTCGAGCCGGCGTCGATCGACTACGCGCGGCTTGCCGACGATGTCGCAGCGCTAGACCGCGCATGGCTGGAAGCGGAATTGAACAGCCGGCTGAGTGCGACCAATTCCGAGTACCAGAGTGACATGCGTTCCGTTCGAGGCGAGATGGATTATCTGGTCCGTCTTCAGGAGGCCGCGACGAGGGATACGCTCGAGAATTCGACGAACATCCTGTTGCTGGCCGAGAGGAGTCAGTGATGCCGACGCCGGCCGTTTTGCTGCTGAACTTCGTCCTGGCGCTCCTGCCTCAGGCGAACGGAGGCCGGATCGACGCATTCCTGCAGGCAGTCCCCGGCATCACCGATTCGCTCGATCAGATCGCGGATGGTGTCGCGCGGGGACCGTTGCTCCAGAGGACAAAAGCGACTCTGCTGGAAGGCTACGGCATGGTCCTGACCCTGGAGTTGCGGCTGGATGACCCCCCAGCCCCTTCGCCAGCAGGACGCCGGTAGAGAACGCACGCCGGCTGACCGCCGCGCGGCTTCGGACCTTGAAGGATGACATTGTCGACTTCATGAAAGAAGCCCTACCGGGCCTCAGTGTGATCTCGCCGACGGAGTCCCTCACGGTCGTCGTCTACGTGCTGAACACGAACCCTGTCGATCTGCCCGATCTGCCGACGCAGGTCCTGCTGGCCGTGACACGTCAGGATGCTCTGGATCTCAGCGAGGGGAGGATTTCCTCCGAGAGTTTCCGCGCCCGTGTCCGCATAACCGAGTACTAACCCCCGATGAAAGCGCTTTTTGAGGCACAGAAGCCGCTCGGTCAGTACCTGATCGATCGTGATCTCATCAAGCAGGAAGACCTCGACAACGCGCTTTCCCTCCAGAAAGAGCGCCCGTCAAAGCTCGGCCGGATCCTGACCGACCTGGGCTATGTGGCCGAGCGTGAAGTGCTTTCCGCTCTCGCCGAACAGTTGCAGGTTCCGATCTTCTCGGACGACTATCCGGCCGTACCGATCCAGGCCGAGAAGCTCCCGTACGACTTCCTCAAGGCATCCTCTGTCGTTCCCGTGCACGTCGAAGGCGACGTCCTGTCGATCGTGATGGCGGACCCCCTGGACATGGAGACGCAGTCGACGATTCGGTTGAGGACAGGCTTCGAGCTCAAAGTGTTCCTCGCATTCGAGTCCGACATCTCCGAACAGATCGAATTGTTGTACGGAGACGAAAACTCCGGAGAGAAACTGATCGAGACGCTCGGCGACGTCTTCTCCGAAGAGAGTATCGAGCACCTCCGCGACCTGGCATCCGAGGCGCCCGTCATACGGATGGTCAACCTCATTATTTCGCGAGCTGTTGAATCACGAGCGAGCGACATCCACGTCGAACCGTTCGAGCGCGATCTGAGGCTGCGTTACCGCGTAGACGGCGTGCTTCAAAACGTCGATCCGCCGCCCAACACTCTGAGAGACCCGATCATTTCTCGGATCAAGCTGATGGCGAAGTTGAATATTGCGGAGCGCCGCCTTCCCCAGGACGGCCGGATCAAGTTGAGAGTTCTCGGTAAAGAGATCGACCTGCGGGTGTCGACCCTTCCGACGATGTACGGTGAAAGCGTCGTCATGCGTATCCTCGACAAGTCGGATTCCTCCCTGATTGACCTCCGGCGCCTCGGTTTTCCCGAAGATCTGTATCCGAAGATTTGCGCCATGACGTCGAAACCCCACGGTATCCTGCTCGTAACCGGCCCGACCGGTAGCGGCAAGACAACCACGCTCTACAGTGCTCTGACCAGGATCAACATTCCCGATCGCAAGATCATCACGATCGAGGATCCGGTCGAATACCAGATGGACGGCATCAACCAGATCCAGGTGAACCCGCAAATCGGATTGACTTTCGCGACGGGCTTGCGCCATAGCGTGCGCCAGGACCCGGACGTGATCATGATCGGCGAGATCCGCGACCTGGAGACGGCGGAGATCGCCATACGCGCCGCGCTGACGGGGCACCTGGTATTCAGCACGCTGCACACCAACGACGCCCCGAGCGCCATCACCCGATTGATCGACATGGGAGTGGAGGACTACCTGCTGGCTTCGTCGCTGATCGGCATACTCGCGCAACGCCTCGTGCGGGTGGTCTGCCCGGATTGCAGGCAGCCGGAGCGTCTATCGGGTCAGGTCGCCGCCGAGTCGGGTTTCCCGGCGGCTCCGGGCGTGGACGTGGAAATCCAACGCGGGCGGGGATGTGAAACTTGTGGGCACACCGGTTTCGGCAGGCGCCTGGGAATTTTCGAACTGGTGGATGTGGACGACGTCCTGCGCGAGGCGATCACGACGAACCCCGATTCAAACTCCTTGAAGGCGCATGCCGTCAGTTCCGGAATGCGCACGCTCAAGGAAGACGGATGGAACAAGGTTGCCCAGGGCATCACGACGCCTGACGAGGTGTTGCGTGTGACCCAGGAGGTGTGAACCGGCGATGGCAACTTTTGCATACGTAGGCGTCAGTGGCGAGGGGAAGCGACTCGAGGGCCATATCGACGCCGGAGACGCGCGGGCGGCCGTATCGGGCGTGCGTGGGATGGGTCTGACGCCGATCTCGGTTCGGGAAAGCACGAGGGTGGCGAAGGCACGGATCCCGAACCTCAGCCTGCAGTTCAACCGTATCACCCGAAAGGACATCCTGTTCTTCACCGAGGAACTGTCGACCCTCGTCCGAGCCGGCCTTCCGCTCGACCGCAGCCTCAAGATCACGGCGGAACTGGCGCCGAAGCCGGCGTTGCGGAAGATACTCGAAAGTGTGCTGACCGATATCAAAGGTGGGAAGAGCCTTGCCGATGCCCTGGCGGCGCACCCGAAACAATTTACCAAGCTCTACGTCAACATGATCCGCGCCGGAGAGGCCGGCGGGGTGCTCAACGTCGTGCTCGAACGCCTGACGGAATTCGAGCGGTCTGCCGACGAACTGCGTTCGTACCTGGCCGCGGCGCTCGTCTATCCGGTGCTGTTGACGGCGGTGGGCCTCGGTTCGATCGGTATTCTCTTTTATTTCGTCATCCCGCGTTTCGCATCGATCTTCGACGATGTCGGTGCGGAGATCCCGCCTGCGACCGCCGTCCTTATCGCGATTGCCGGGTTCTCGACGACCTACTGGTGGGTGGTGTTGATAGGATTGGTCGCCGCGGGCTTCGGTATTCGCGCCTGGCTAGAGACGCCGTCCGGGTCGGCGACCTGGGACTCCTTACAGCTTCGGATTCCGCTTCTCGGGCCCACCCTCCTGAAGATAGCGATTGCGCGCTTTTCACGGACCCTCGGCACATTGCTCGCAAGCTCCGTACCCTTGATCGTCGCGGTGCGGATCGTCGAGGGCATCGCGCGGAACCGGAATCTGGCAGCTGCCATTTCGAGGATCGCCGACGGCGCCAAGCGTGGCGAGGGCGTGTCGCGGCCGATGCGGGAAGCCGGTGTCTTTCCCCCTCTGGCGGTTCATCTCGTCGCGGTCGGAGAGGAAACCGGCAGGTTGGATTCGATGCTGCTCCAGGTCGCCGACGTTTATGACAAAGAGGTGAAGTCGGCCGTTAAGGCGCTGACCGCGGTGTTCGAGCCGGTGATAATACTCGTCATGGGCGTGCTCATCGGCGGGGTGGTCCTGTCGATGCTCATGGTGTAAACGATCACCAGAAAGTGAATGAATCTGAACAAACGCCGAGACTCTGAACGCTCATCATCATCGCCGAGGCCTTGCGAGGCTCTTTGCCGGGGCTTTCCGACCAGTCGTGCAGCTTGGGCGACGTTGCGTGACAGATCACGCTTCCGCGCGCTTGACAATTCTGCTATAGTTTTCCGCCCTTCGACCGGACAGGCTCGGAATTCGACATTCGCGAGGAAGAAAATCACGACTTACGTGTCGGCGCTCGTCCAGAACACTTCACTTTTTCGCGATCGTTAACATCATGGCAATATTCAGCATCAACGATATTTCGTTTTAGAGAAACAAGGAGCGGCAAATGGCTTCAGTCACGGAACATGGTCGGGCATCCGGCGAATTCCATCAACCGCGTCGAAGCGAGCGCGGCATCACGCTGATCGAACTGCTTGTCGTGATGGTCATCATTTCTCTGTTCGCCACCATAATCGGCTCCCGACTGTTCAGCAATGTGGACAAAGCGCGCCAGACAACGGCCAAGGTTCGGATATCGGAATTCGAGGGCGTTCTGGACCTGTTCAGGCTCGAAGTCGGGCGTTATCCAAATGAAAATGAAGGCCTTACAGCTCTAGTCGCGAATCCCGGCGATGTCGCCAACTGGGATGGGCCCTATCTCCGGAAGGACGTCCCTCTCGATCCCTGGGGCAACGCCTACGTCTACCGCTACCCGGGAGAGCACTACGATTTCGACATTCTGTCACTGGGTGCGGACGGGACCGAGGGCGGCGAGGACGCAGATACGGACATCGTCAGTTGGCAGTAGACTTTTCGCGCCGAACCCGCGTCTTTAGTCCTGAAGAGCCGAAGACCGGTCTTCGAGGGAAAGCAGTATGTTTGTCAGGACCAGCACCGGAATCGAACTTGCGGGCGACGACCTCAGGGTGGCCGTCGTCCAGCTTTGGTTCGGGAAATTCCGGCTGATCCGGAACGCTTCCATAGACGGTTTCTCGGGCCTATCGCCCGAGGAACAGACCGAATCGATCCGCTCGCTTTTCGCGCGACATCGCATTCCGACCTCGCGCGTGTGGGTGACGCTCGCGCACGATTGCGGAATCGTCCGACAGACCGACCTGCCTTCCGCTGCCGCCGGAGACATCGCGGAAGCGGTGGCGCTTCAACTGGCTTCGTTCTCGCCCTGGCCCCTCGAGGACATCTACTGGGACTGTTCGAACGCCAGGCCTTCCCGGGCGGACAAGACCATCAAGGTTTCGATAGCCATCGTCCCGCGCGAGACGCTGGACCCCTGGGTGGAGTTGCTTCGTTCTGCGGGCGTTCACCTGGCCGGCGCCTCGCTTGCGCCCCTGGCGTGGGGACATGCGACCCAGACGCTGTGGCCCGAGGGCCGGACTGTCGTTCTTGGATGCGAGCCCGACTACGTCGAAGGAATGCTCAACGACGGCGGCCGGCTCGTTGCGGTCACCGACAGAGGTTCGAACACAGCCGGGCAGGCCCGGGCTTCCATGCAAAGGATCGCGGCCCTTGGCCGGCTTTCCGCGGGGGAGGATGTGCGGCTGATCGTGCATGGCGCCTCGTCCGAGGAACTCGACTCGGAACAACTGCGCCTGCCCATGGAAGGCGCCCCAGAATCGGCGGTCCGCAAGTTTGGGGCGATCGCGGCTTCGCTGGCCGGGATCGGGAACAGCGCCTTCTCGACCAACCTGATGCCCGTCGCGGCCCGTTACCGGCCGAGTCACGTCAAACTCATCCCGACGTATGCGCTTGTTCTGCTTCTCGTCGTGATGGGCGCCGGTTTTCTCGTTCGCGAAGGCTATCAGAACGTGACGTACGCCACCGAGGTAGATGCGGAGATCCAGAACGTGTCGCGGCAGGTTGCCGAGATTACCGAGATGGAGGCCGAGCTCAACCTGTTGAACGATGAGTACGAAGCGTTGGTCGGCCACATTCGAAGCCGGGATTCTAACCTCGAGGCCCTGCGTGAGCTGGCGGTCGTGATGCCGTTCTCCACCTTCCTGTCGGACTTCCGCTATCAGCCCGGAGTGATCACGATAACCGGTTTCTCCGAGATACCGTCCGAACTGCAGCGGTTGATCGACGAGAGTCCGTTGTTCGCCGATGTCGAGTTCACTTCGGCCCTCGTACGGGATTCGTCCGGCAAAGACCGTTTCACGATTCGGGCGAGAATCGAGGCCGCCCAGTGAAGATCGAACTGCGCGAACGGGACCGTCGGGCGCTCATCGGACTGGCCCTCGCTCTGGCGGTTTATCTCACGCTTGACATGGTGTTGCTGCCGCGATACGACACGCTAGCCGCAGCCGAAGAATTGGTGTTGGCCAAGCAAGACCAGCTGCGGAAGTACCGGCGTGCGGTGCTGCGCCAGGGCCAGTACCGGGGATTGACCGAAGATGCGCGAACGCGTATTGCGGAGTTGGAAGACATCCTGATACGCGCCGAGACCGAAGCGTTGGTATCGGCCGAACTGCAATCCGAAGTGGAGCGCGCGAGCCAGGATGCCGGAATCGGTATCTCGGAAAGGAATGTCGCGGGCATTCGGCGACTGGACGATTTCTTCAGCGAGGCCACGATGACCCTCGAATTCCAGTGTTCGCCAAGCCAACTGGTGACTTTCCTGTCCGGGTTGCGCTCTTCTGCCAGCTTGATCTCGGTCCGATCGGCCGACATCCGGCCTGACCGCGTCGTCCACCAGATGCCAAATGGCGGCGACCTGAACCGAACACTGCGCGTGAACCTGACCCTCGGCGCGTTGACGCCGAATTCATGATGCGAACCTCCAAACGGCTTCTGCTGGCCAACCTGGCCCTGGTCGTCATGCTCGCCGCGGGCGGGGCTCGGTTTTACGACGACTGGCTCGCCTACGGCGAAACCCACCAGGTGTCCGGCGTGCAACCGGAGCCAGAGCCGGCCCCCGCAGGCTTGTCCGAGCTGAGCCTGCCTGCCTCGATCGACGAATGGAGCGACGTTGCCGTCTACAACCCGTTCAGTTTCGACAGGTCGGACACGAGCGAGCCGCGCCCGGAGTCGGAAGCTCCGAGGGGACCCATCCCCGTTCTTTACGGAACGATAGCGATCGGTTCGGAAAAGACCGCTCTCCTCGTATCGGGCGAATCGCCCGATAGCCGTGCCTACCGGCCGACAAGGGTCGGGGAACAAATCGACGGGTGGACGCTTGTGGAGGTCGACGACAAGTCCGTCGTTGTCGAAATGAACACAGTGCGGGAGACCGTCATAATGGACGATCCCGCCACCAGAGTTCGCAGGCAGTCCGGCAGGACCACGACGCGGAACCAGAACCGGCCCACGGCCAATGTCGTTGTGGCCGAAGAGCCGGTCGCCGCCAGCCGTCCGGTCCAGTCCGGGTCCCGTCAGACGATGGCTCCGTCATCCACCCCCGATCCGGAGCCTGAGATCCCTCCAGGCTATCGCTATATTCAAACACCATTCGGAAGGAAACTGGTTAAAGGTCCTGGAAGATGAACAAGTTCACAGTTGCAGTCACAATCCTGATCGTTTGCGCGATGTTCCTGAACACGGCGCCGCTGGCCGCGCAGGCGGGCGATCCCCCCCCCACTCCGCCCGAAGAGGCTTCCGAAGAGGCCACCGAGCAGGTTGCCGAGGAGCCCGAAGCGCCCGCCGACGATGAAGATTCTCCAGTCCTGCTCAACTTCGCCGACGTCGACATCTACGCGGTGATCCGCATCATCGCCGACGCGCTCGAGTTGAACTATGTGATCGACCCTTCCGTTGCCGGAACCGTAAACATCACGACTTCGGAGTCCCTCCGGAGATCGGACCTCATGCCGATCCTCGAAACCGTCCTCAAGATCAATGGTGCGACGATCATCCAGACCGGAAACTTCTACCAGATCATCCCGTCGAGCACCGCCATACGGGAGCCGCTCGAGATTCAAGACCCGCCTCGCGGGATCACGCCGGACGACCGGATCGTCATGCGTGTCGTCCGGATGAAGTACGTTCGGGCTGCGGAAATGTCCACGCTCCTGTCGCCGTACCTGGGCGAAGCGGGCAACATCGTTGTCCACAGTTCCGGGAACATCCTGCTGATCACCGAGCGGACCCGCAACCTCAACAAGCTGCTGGGCATCATCGATATCTTCGATTCGGGCGTCTTCGAGGGTGAACGCGTCCGGATGTTTCCCGTCGAGAACGCGTTTCCCTCGGACCTGATACCCGACCTGCGGTCGATATTCGCAGGCTACGCGCTGTCGTCGACCGACTCGGCCATCCAGTTCGTCGCGATGGAGCGGCTCAACTCCATCCTTGTCGTGACCCCGAACCCGGCGGTCTTCCCTGAAGTAGAGATGTGGGTCGACCGGCTGGATCAGCCGCTCCAGACCGGAGGTGTCCAGAATTTCGTCTACCGCGTCAAGAACTCCAAGGCGGCAGACCTGCAGCGTGTGTTGAGTCAGCTCTACAGCACGGGTGGTCCGATCATCCCGATCGCAACCACCGGTCAGGCCGCAGTACCCAACGGCCAGGCTGCCGGTCCCGTCGCGGCCACCCCCCAACCGGGCGGGTTCACTCAAGCGGACCGAGCTCTCCTCGGTGGAATCCGGATCATTGCCGACGTCGTCACGAACTCCCTCGTGATCCAGGCGACGCCTCAGGAGTATGCCGAGATCGAGCGGGCGCTCCGGGAGCTGGACATCCTTCCCAGACAGGTCCTGATCGACGCGCAGATCTACGAGGTGGTCCTGGACGATTCGCTCGCCCTGGGAGTTTCGGCGACCCTTCAGAACCGTGGAACGCTGGCTGGGATCCAGGGAGTGAGTGAGCCCCAAACCAGGGCGTCGCTCACGGCCGGTAACTTGGCAGTGGATACATTTGCATTCGTCGGGCGGACCCGGGAACTGGTTGCGTTTCTTACTGCATCCGAGAATCGCTCCCGGGTCCGCACTCTGTCTGCGCCGTCGGTGCTCGTCAGCGACAACATGCCGGCGCGCTTCGAAGTAGGCGCAGAGGTGCCGATACCGACCACGTCGTCCATCACCCCCGTCCAGGCGGAGGGGACCAATCTTTTTGCCCAGGAGATTCAGTTCCGGACGACCGGCGTCATCCTCGCCGTCACGCCTCAGATCAACGAAAGCGGCTGGGTCACATTGGAAATTTCTCAGGAAGTCAGCCAGGCCGGAGTCAACAATACTTCCGACATCGTGGCGCCGGTGATCGGCATAGCTTCCGTGGAGTCTACAGTTGTGATCCAGGACGGGCAGACGATTGCCCTGGGCGGGTTCATCCGCGAGAGCACAGAGCGCACGCGGAGCGGCATCCCTTTTCTCAGCCGTATCCCCGTATTGGGTGCGCTGTTCGGGACCACGACCAGAGGCACGAACCGTTCGGAGTTGATCATCCTGATCACTCCTCATGTCATTCTGACCCACGAGGACGCCGATCTTGCCACCGAAGAGTTGAAGCAGAAGCTGCGAGAAGTCCAGAAAATGATGGGCAGCAGCGATCCCCGCTGAATGTACAAGGACAGGAAAGTCACCGTCGTCATTCCCTGCCTGAACGAGGAGGAGGGTGTCCGGAAGGTTCTTAACGACCTGCCGAAGTTCGTGGACGAGGTCATCGTCGTCGATAACAACTCGACCGACCGGACCTCAGCCGTCGCGCGCGAGCTCGGCGCCATCGTCGTGGACGAGATGAACCGGGGATATGGCAGTTCCTACAAGAGGGGTTTCGCGCATGCCACCGGCGACATAATCGTGACGCTCGACGGCGACCATTCCTATCCGGTCGACGCCCTGAGCTATCTCCTGGAGGCTTTTTTGCACAGCGGGGTCGGTTTCCTGTCGACGTCCCGATTTCCGGTCCTGAACCCGGAAGCCATGGGATGGAAAAACATGGTGGGCAACCGAATCCTGTCATGGACGATGTCGGTTCTTTATCGCCGGTGGGTGAGCGATTCCCAGTCGGGCATGTGGGTGTTCCGTCGGGACATCCTCGACCGCATGAAGCTGACCAGTGACGGGATGGCGTTCAGTGAAGAGATCAAGATAGAAGCGATTCGCAACAAAGATATCGGGTTCCGCGAGATCTTCATCAACTACTCGCAGAGGGTCGGCGAGATCAAGCTCCAGCTCTGGCGCGATGGCGTCCGGAACCTCTGGTTTCTCTTCAGGAAGCGCCTCGCGCCTTAGTTGCGGTCCGTACATCCACCATTGTGATAGGATTTGCTCATGAAAACGGTCGTTAAACTGTTCGTCCTCATGACGTTAATGACCCTGGCCGCAGCCCCGCTATCGGCACAGGCGCTGCTCACGGCTGCCAGTGGCACGAGCGCCACGCTCGCGGCGACCGGGCACGCGGAACTGCTCGGAGAGTTTATTGTTTCTGTCACTTCGGGGACTACGGCCGCGGGAACCCTCGAGGTTGAAATTTCACCGGTCCGTCTCGCCAACGACGACACGAGTGGGATTACCGTCAATGGCACGGGGGGGCTGGCAGGGGCAACGATTCTGGCGGTCTTCGAGGATCAGGGCCTCATCCTGATCGATTTTCCTGGGGGGGCCGTTGCAGGCGCCACGATCACAGTATCCGGCATGCGTGTTTCCGGATCCGATCCTGCGCTTGCGGACCTGGAGGCGACATTTGCAGTCTCGAACAACCTGATTCCGGCAGGCCAGGGAGAAGTCACGCTATTCGATGAAGTCGTTGAGGGACTGGTGGTTGACGACGACTCGGACGTTTCCTTTACGGTCCTGAACCAGCTTTTTGTCGATGATCTCGACGGGTTCGGGTTTCGGGAAGGGTTTGCAACCGCCTTCTCGGGGGCTGTCGGTACGCTCGGGCAGACGGTTGAAACACAACTCATCGTCGAAATCACGGGGATTCCCTCAGGCGTGACCGTAACGTTTCCGGACACCATTACGAGCGGCGCGTCAGGCGCCACGTTTACGACCGAGAGCGGTAATGACGAGGCGGTCACCAGCAGCAGCGAGGCCCAGAGAGTCGTCTATGAGTACAGCGACGACCTGCCTGCCAGTGGTGACGAGGTCGACAATTTCAACGTAACCCCCGAGGTCGCGTTCGGCGCTGACCTCGGCAATGGAACCGCGCTCATTCAACTCACCCTCGGACCCGAAGGAGCAGCAATCCCCGACGCCGACTTCCCTTCCACGGATATCCCGCGATTTACCGAAGAGCTGCTGCCGGCTGTGGAATTGCCGGAACCGACGCCAACAACCCTGCAGTTTCCGGTTTCGAGGGTCTCCACCGAAGTCGTGTTCGCGCTGACGAACACCGCGACTGGAGGAGCGGTCGTCACGCTACGCGCCCGCGATGAAGAGGGCAATCTCTCCGATGGGGACGACGTCGCGGCCACCGCCGAGGCCACGCTGGCGGGACGGGAGACTCTTGTCTGGAGTCTCGAAGAACTGTTTGGTGAAGGTGCCGGCCCGGACATCGTCGCTTCCATCGAGACCGAGTCGGTCAACGACGACCTCATCGGGACTACGATCTCTACGAGCGGGGGGGCTCGGTTCGCAACGGCCCTGATCGACGACCGGAAGAGGCTCTATCTTCCTTTCCGCCGTGCGACAGCGACGGACGATCCTGAGGTGACCCTTCACAACGGCAACGATGCCGCCACCGAAGTCACTCTGGCATTGCGGGACAGCTCGGGCGGAGAAGTCGGAGCAGTCGTCTCCTCGGTCGACGCGCTGGCGGCATTGCGGGAATCCCTGACCGAGATCTTCGGGCTGGAAGCCGGCGCCTTGCCGTTGGACGGTTATCTCTATTTGGTGGCCGACGGCGAGATCCGAGCGAGCCTCGTCAACAACCCGGAAGGCCTGGCCGACGAGGTTCCTGGATTGCACACGTTCAGCCAAACCCGGCACATCCACCCCTACTTCGTGTTCGGGGCGGGCTGGAACACTATCCTGACACTGATTAACACTGCCGGCTCAACCGGTCGATGCAACACATGCATTAAATGTTTCTGCCGGAGTTGCGACCTCCAGCGTCTTGCGTGGCCGCTCGTTGAGTTGCCGAGCAACCGCGTCCAAATGTTCCTGTGAGTGTACCGACAGATTCGTCCTTTTGGGAAAGTAAGTATCGAAGCAGACCATTGGTGTTCTCATTCGATCCGCGCTGCCATGGACTCCGTGGGTCGCAGAAATAGACGGCAATGTTTGTCGCCAGGGTAAACCGCTTGTGATCCGCCATTTCCAGACCGCGATCCCAGGTCAGTGATTTGTAGAGTTCCGTCGGGAGTGGATGCGCCTGTTCGATGAGCGCGTTGACAACAGTTTCGGTCTTCTTGTTGGGAACCTTCGCCAGCATCACATAACGCGAGTGACGTTCGACCAGAGTGGCGATGTAGGTGTTCCTCGATCCGGCGATCAGATCCCCTTCCCAGTGACCGGGGACCGCACGATCTTCGACTGAAGCCGGGCGTTCACGGATCGAGATCATGTCTTCGATCTGTCCCTTTCCATGGCCTTTCCGGCTCGCTTTTCCAGATCGGCGAATCGTGCGTCTTGTCCGCAGATACTGAGTCAGTTCTTTCTTCAAAACCCCGCGGGCCTGGACAAAAAGGCTGCGATAGATCGTCTCGTGGGACACGTGAAGCGACTCGTCTTCCGGATATGAGTGTTTCAGCCAACCGGCGATTTGCTCGGGCGACCAGACCTGCCGCAGCTTCTCTTCAACAAGCTGCCGTAAGCGGGGACTGCGGGCTAACCGGCACGACTTCGGACGGCGCGCCCGCTCCCAGGTCCGCTCATCGGCTTCCGATGCCCGATAGCTATCAGTGAGGTGGCCCCGGTTTGTGGACAGCTTGGCGGCCTGTTTAAGGTGTATTCCGGTTGCCGCTCATCTTGCCAGAATCTCCTTGGATCGATCTTCCTGTAAACGATCACCAGAAAGTGAATGAATCTGAACAAACGCCGAGACTCTGAACGCTCATCATCATCGCCGAGGCCTTGCGAGGCTCTTTGCCGGGGCTTTCCGACCAGTCGTGCAGCTTGGGCGACGTTGCGTGACAGATCACGCTTCCGCGCGCTTGACAATTCTGCGATAGTTTTCCGCCCTTCGACCGGACAGGCTCGGAATTCGACATTCGCGAGGAAGAAAATCACGACTTACGTGTCGGCGCTCGTCCAGAACACTTCACTTTTTCGCGATCGTTAACAATCTTCCTGTCGCCGTTGCTGCGCCGGTGGGTAAGCGGGCAAGGCGCGTAGCTGCTTGTCCATCATATCCGCAGGCGGGTCGCCGCGGTAGGCCTCGGCCGGGGTTTTTCCGCCGAGGGCCGAGTGTGGCCGTTCGGCGTTGTAGAAGTCGATCCACTCGCCGATGACGCGCCGGGCCTGGAAGTCGTCGGCAAGGTCGTGCAGATAGACAGCCTCGTATTTGAGGGAGCGCCACAGCCGCTCGATGAAGATGTTGTCCATGCACCGGCCCCGGCCGTCCATCGAGATCTGGACACCGGCCGCCCGCAAGCGCCCGGTGAAGGCGAAGCCGGTGAACTGGCTGCCCTGATCGGTATTGAAGATCTCCGGCTGGCCGTGGCGGGTCCGCGCCTCCTCGAGCGCTTCGACGCAAAAGCCGGCGTCCAGGGTGTTCGACAAACGCCAGGCCAGCACATACCGGCTCGCCCAATCCAGGATCGCCACCAAGTAAAGAAAGCCGCGCCGCACAGGGATGTAGGTGATGTCGGCGCACCAGACATGGTTTGCCCGCTCGATCGCCAAACCCTTGAGCAGATAGGGGTAGACCCGGTGCTCGGGATGCGGCTCGCTGGTGCGGGGTGCCCGGTAGATCGCCTGAAGACCCATCAAACGCATCAGACGCCCCGCCCGGCGACGGCCGATGCGCACGCCCTCGCGGCGCAGATGACGGACGATCTGACGGGCACCGTAGAACGGATGCTTCAGAAACAACTCATCGATGCGCCGCATCCGCGCCAAGGTCTCCGCGCTCTCGCCCTGGGGCGTGTAATAGAGCCAGGAGCGCCCGATCGACAGCAAACGGCATTGACGACTCAAGCTCAGTTCCGGGTCAGGGCGCCTCACCATCGCCCGGCGCGCGGCCCGGCTCATCGACCGGACCCTCTGGACAAAAAATCCCGCTCCACCGTCAATTCGCCGATCTTGGCGTGAAGCTCACGAACCTCGCTTTCATGATCCCGCCGCCGGCGTTCCACACCGTTCGAGAACATCTCGCCAAGCCCTTCCATCGCCTGGCGCTTCCATGTGCTCACCTGGTTCGGATGAACCTGGTGCTTCGAGGCAATCTCCTGCAGCGTCCGATCGCCCCGAAGCGCTTCCAGCGCGACCTTCGCTTTCAACTCCCCAGAAAACCTGCGTCTCTTCGTCATCGCGTATCCCTCCTCAGTCGGTGGAATACACCTTAAACAACTGCCCGATTTTCCGGGGCCACCTCACTCAAAGGGGCCGGTCAAGAGCCGCCTGAAGGCAGCTGATGCCCCCACGCCATGTTCAGCTCCTCCAAACGCTGCTCCTCCCGCTCCTGCCGCCAAATGTATTCCCGCACGAATTGTTTGTCCATCCCCACCGTGGAAACGAAATAGCCTCGCGCTCAGAAACTCTTCCCTGTCAAACGGTGTTTCAGTCCCAGAAAGTTCCGGTGAAGGCAGCTGATGCCCCCACGCCATGTTCAGCTCCTCCAAACGCTGCTCCTCCCGCTCCTGCCGCCAAATGTATTCCCGCACGAATTGTTTGTCCATCCCCACCGTGGAAACGAAATAGCCTCGCGCTCAGAAACTCTTCCCTGTCAAACGGTGTTTCAGTCCCAGAAAGTTCCGGCAGTCGAGATTGCACTCTTCCCCTTGATGAATCCCGCCACACTGGATACCGCCTACTTCGGAATGAACACCATGTGATACTTGCAGTCCCATTTCGTGTGCGATCGCCTTCGGGCCTCTTTCATTGAGTCCTCCTTCTTTGGAAGTCGTCGCTTCCAAGCAGGACTTTCCTATCTACCGCCGCTCTCGGTCAAACCTCTGCGAGTCGCCCCGGCTAAGCCGGGGGTTTACCTATGGGAATTAGTTCCAGTGCTGGCGGTGGCCCTCCTTGTGGGCTTTGCGAGCACGGCTGCTGCCCAGGTGACGTGCACGGTCGCAAGTACGCCCGTCAGTCGGGGGACATCCACTGGCCTGACCGAGCCCGTCGGTGACATTTCGTTCACCTGCACCGCTGGCGGCGCCGTCGACGTGACTACCGCCACACTAACGATAGATCTCGGCCTTCCGATCACCTCCGATGAGACATACCCGGACCCGAACTCTCTCAGACTGACCGGTACAGAAACCGGCCTCTATGCCGGAATGGTCGATGGAGTGGTCAATATTCAGAGCATCAACCACGCGAGCGGCAACATCCTGATCGAGTTGCCTGGTGTGACAGCACCTACCGCCGCTGACGTCGATTCGTTCACGCTGTCCGGAGTTCTGGTTTCCCTGGTGGGATCCGGCGATGACCTGGACGCGGATATTTCGATGAGCCCCGCGGACAACTACTTCATTACCGCCGGCCAGAACACGACGCGGGTCATCAACAAGATCCTCACCGGTCTGGAAGATATCGAAGCAGATGAGACCGCTACGATCTTCGCCGACGGTACGGTTCTCTCTACCGACGACGACCTCAGCATCGACGTCACCGAGGCATACATCGACATGCTGCGGTGGTGGTCGCAGTTCAACGCCAGCAACTCAACCCCGGACCAGGGCACCCAGGTAATCCTCACCTTCGATGGCATTCCGGAGGGGTTGACCATCGGCGGCTGCGATGACACTGCTCGCGCCGGTTTCGATGCCGCGGTTGACGCAGGAGACCTCGGCCTCGACCGCACCAGCGTGACGGCCACCAACAACTCGCTGGTTGTCTCGATGTTGACGACAGACCTGACCGCCATCACTTCGTTTGAAATCACCTGCGGCACCATCACCGCGGATGCTGATGATATTCCGTTCGCAACGGGCGACATCACGGTCAGTGCTTCGCTGGGGCCGGATGGAAGCGACCTGGACGGAACGACGGTCTTCGAAGATGAGACCGGCGATGAGGTTCCCCGCTACAACCAGTCGTTCGGCAACAGCGTGACTATCGCCACGATCGTTCCGGCCACGAGCACGCTGCTGGTTCCGTTCGCCACATCCGTGGGCAATTTCGACACGGGTCTGTCGGTCGCCAACACGACGACCGATCCGTTCGGAGACAATGGTGTGGGCAACCAGGACGGTACGATCACGTTCTGGCTGTTCCCGACCGACGGTGACATGATGACGTGGGAGACCTCCGACAACGCTGAAGTTGGACAGGGTTCCGACGATGTCGGCGTCGTCGCGTCCGGTAATACCTACATCGTCAGCGTGAGCGAGATCGTCGGCGACATCGAAGACGCCGACGAAGACTTCAACGGGTACATCTTCATCGAGGCCCAGTTCACCAACGCCCACGGGCAGGCCTTCATCACGGACTACGCCGGGTTCGCCTCGGCTGCCAACATCCTGGTGCTGCCCAACCCGGTCGGGACGGCGCGTGGAACGGACGAAACCCTCGGCAACTAGTGGTCCCCGTCTAACAGACTGTACCTTATTCGGATCGTTCCCCGAGCCAGACCGACACACTGCGGCTTCGGCCAAGCCGTCCGAGTTCGTTCCGCACAGGGATTTCCGATCTAATGGTCATTATTTTCCTCATATATGATCAGAAATGGGACAGCCAGAGCCGTTACGTTAATTGTGACGGACTACACTAGTTGCCGGCTTAACCATTACGAAAAGGGGGGCTTTTGCCCCCCCCCTTTTTTTTTGTTCGGTCTACTGCTTCCCGAGGAGGCACGCTCGAATGATGAAATCGATGGCGCCTTTGCTGATTACGCTAGCCTTGCTCTCCTCGGGCTCCACCTTTGGTCAGGACCTCAACACTCTGCCAGATCGGGTCCGGACCCTTTGGGATGCACTGGCGGCGGGCGAATCGTTGAGGGCGCTGGATTACGTCGAAGAAGCGAGCCGGGCCAGGTTCCTCGAACGAGAGCCGAGCAACGTCATGACGGCCTCTGTCGTCGGGATCGAATTCACCGAGGACCCCGGCGCAGTCTCAGTCCGGATGCGGACGACAGTCTTGGTGCCGCTGCTCGGCGCCGTGGAGAGAACGATCTCCGAAGTCTGGATCTGGAGAGGGGACAGCTGGTTCCTTCGGGTGCCGGCAGGAAGCCCGGCGACTCCGTTCGGAGGGACGGCCGCCTCGAGGGAGCGGCCACCGGGCCGCGAACGCGACGACCTCCCACGCATTGAGTTTCTCGTCGACGAACTCAACCTCGGCAGCCACGTCCAGGGCGATCAGGTTGAAGGCGCTATCCCGTTTCGCGTCCAGTACGCGCGTGGCGCGGTACGAAGCATTGGAACGACCGGCGTCCTCGGGTCGGTGAAAGTGTGCCAATCTTAGTTGGAAATTGAAACGGCTCCAAACCCTATGGTTTGATGGTATTGGAAGAAACAACATCAAGCCTGTAAGAGAAAGGAGCCGAGATGAGGAGTCTGTTACGTTCGGTGAAAAAACGCAAGAAGAGGCGAGTACTGGGTGAGGTCGAGGTCATGAGCCGGGAGGAGTACTCGGGACTGGAATTGGACTCGAAGGTGGAGATGATCCGGGCGTTGATCCCACTGGGGTTGATGCACGTAGAGGAGTTGCTCGACGAGGAAGTGAAGGCGTTGGCGGGTGAGCGATACGCGCGAAAGGAGGCGACGTTGAGGGGCCGGCGACACGGGAGCAATCCGGGGACCGTGGGGCTCGGGGGCCAGCGGGTACCGGTTCGGGTGCCTCGAGTTCGCAGCGTGGCGGGCGGGGAGATTCCGCTTCGGAGCTACGAGGAACTCAGTCCGGATGGCGCGGTGAACGAACTGCTTCTCAGACGTGTGCTTTATGGGATCTCCTGCCGGAACTACGAGTCGGCCGCGGAAGCGATTCCAGGAGCCATCGGATTGTCGAGCTCGACGGTGTCTCGAGGATTCGTCCAGGCGAGTGCCGCGAAACTTCGGCAGATGCAGGAGCGGGATCTGTCGGCCGAGGACGTGGTGGCGATCTTCCTGGACGGGAAAATGTTTGCCGACGCCACGATGGTTGTGGCCCTGGGCATCACAATTACGGGCGACAAACGCTTCTTAGGCTTCGTGGAGACGAGTACGGAGAACGAGCAGGTACTGACTCCGTTTCTCCGTTCATTGATGGAGCGAGGCCTGGACATCTCTGAAGGCGTGCTGGTGATCGTCGACGGCGGCAAAGGTCTGCGCGCGGCAGTCAAGCGGGCATTCGGTAATCGAGCCCTGGTCCAACGCTGCCAATGGCACAAACGCGAGAACGTGGTGAGCTACCTGTCGAAGACCGAGCAAGCCGCGTGGCGCAAGCGGCTTCAGCGTGCGTACCAGCGCCCGGAGTACAACGAAGCCCGGGCGGCCCTCGAACAGCTCCATGGAGAGCTCGAGGAGCGAAACCAATCGGCCGCTGCGAGCCTTGAGGAAGGCCTGGAGGAGACCCTCACGTTGCATCGACTCGGCGTGTACGGGGTCCTGGGCCGTTCGTTCAAGACGACGAATTGCTTGGAATCGGTCAATGCCCTCGTCGAGGAAAGGTGCGCGAAGGTCGATCATTGGAAGAACTCGAGCCAGCGGCAGCGCTGGTTGGCGACGGCGCTCATCGACATCGAACCACGCTTGAGGAAGGTGATCGGCTACCGTCATCTTCCAAAGCTCCGCGAAGCCCTCAGGCGGGAGCTGAAGATTGAGGCGAAGACGTCGACGAGATCGAAGAAGAAGGTTGCGTGACCAATCGTGAGCCGTGGAGAGTTTCAACTAAGAATGGGCTTGACTCGACATCTTGCGTGGCGGACGCGAACCGGCGAGCAATCAGACCTTGGATCTATGTACAGAAGCTCCAGCTTCTCACCCAAAAACTGCGGGCACCTAAACGGCGATACGCTACCACTCTCGCGTAGTTAGTGTCAACCTAAACAATCCGAAGGGCTTTCGTCGATCCAGGCCCTTCCGGGCGTACCGGATAGCCGGCACGTGAGGACGAGTGTGCATTTCGCGGACCAACTTGCGGGAATGGCGTAACTACTTGGTTTGACTGAGGCAGGGTGACGGTCTCGCAGCCCGGGGTGTGTCGGATCGACTCGCCGGGGTTCCGGATGTGATCGGAACTGACTCAGTCGCCGGGCGCGTCACCCTTGCGGGACGCCTACCGGATCCGTTCGGCCTGCGACGAATTGTGGGAACACCTCCGTTTCGATTGTGGCAAGCACCCTCCGTGGCTCCGCCTGTCCGGTAAGTGGATTGACGATAACCTCGGTCCGGAAGGCGAGACGCAGGGATCGTCGAACGCGGCTTCCGGACGGTCGTCCAACCGCGAGAAGCGCGGGCGAGTTCCCGCGGTCGAAGCTCAGAAGGGAGCCACCTTGAAAGGCTGGGGGCAACCCGACTCGAGCGGCCAGATCGCCCGCGTCGGCAAAGAAACCCCGGTCGCGCTCGGTGACGATCCGGCCAGCGGCCTCGGACGTCAATCCGGGCAGGGCCGCCAGGACCCATCGCGAGGCGAAATTCGGGTTGACGCCGCCGCCCTGGATCGGTGTGTTCGTCAGGTGAGAGGAGAGGCTCTCTCGAATATGAGGCCCGGAAGGACCTTCGATGACAGTCGGCAGAAAATCCTGGGTCTCGAGCCAGCGTATGAGTGGAAGGTCCCCGACGCCGAGGTTTCCGTTACGTGGTGCATAACCCAGGGGGGCGTAGAAGAAGCCTTCGGCGCCCTCCAATTGCGCCTGGTCGTTCGCGTCCCGCCAGTCGACAATGGCCTGCGCTATGCGGGAGCCCTTCTGTGGGTCGCCAGTCCAGCTGCCGAAGAAGCGGGCCAGGATCTGGGGACTTGCCCTCGAAGGGTCGATCCTGCCGTTGTCGCTCTCGAGAAAGAGATCGACGGAGCCCTCCGGGAAATCGATTCGATACTGAATGCCGGGCGCCACAACCACGATGGGCAGGCCGTCGATGTTCTCGGCCGGGGTGCCGAGTCGGCGTGTCGCGAGGAAGTCGGCCATCTCTATCCCAGCCAGGGCCAGCCGTTCGGCAACGATCGCATCCCGCTCCGCCAGAGCCGTCTGTGCCTCGAGGCGCGCGGACGCCGACAGGCTCAGTGCGACGGCGGACAGGATGATCAGCACCCACAGAACGGTGAGAAGCGCGAACCCGTTTTCGTTTGAACCTGTGTTCATCGCAGGTTTCGGACCTCCTCGGCATGGCGTCCGTAATCGAGAGGAACGAGCACCTCTCTGGCCGCGCCGCCCCCGGAGAATTGAATGACGAAGCGGACTGCCAGGGGGAGCCTCTCACCCGGGGATGGGGACCACTCCGCGACCCAGGCGCCCGGCTCTCCCCGGTTGTCGGGTTCGAGGTACATTAGTGCAAAAGAATCCGCTTCGAGGACGGTGCCCTCCCAGTAGGCTTCCTCTTCGGGCCGGTTCGCCGGCGGCAGAATTCTTCGTTCCTCCAGTAGCAGTCGCCCCTGGGAACCCGCCCGCTGCTCCCACCGGATCTCCACCCAGTGGGGTGCATCCAGCGGACTGCCAAAGCTTCGTCCCGATACAAACCGGAGCCGCTCAGCCGAGCCTTCGAATGCGATCCGCTCGGTGCCGGAAGGCCGGTAGAGCAGCGGGAGCGCTCCTCGGGTTTGCTCATGCAGCCGCAGCAGCGACATCTCCTCCAGACGGGTCCGATCGATTCTGGATTGTCCTTCCGACCAGAGCATCAGGCTCATGCCGAGCGACGAGAAGGCGGCCGCGGAAACCATCCCGAGGATCGAGAATGCGACGAGCAATTCGACCAGCGTGAACCCTCGGCTACGGCCCGGATGTTCAGCGTATCGCATCGAGTTGTTCCTCCAGCGGTGGGAGTTCCCGGCTTGCCGGCTCGAGCACGCGGTAGGTCGAAGCCGTCCAGCCCTGGGTCCCGCTTCTGCCCATCCATTCCAGGGTCAGGGCGATTCGGACGACGGACCGGTTGCCGGTATCCGGCCGCCCCTCGATAAAAGGGAGCACCTGGATCCTCCAGGCCGTGCCGTCTTCGAAGCGGCCGAAGGCCATGTCGTCAAGGGCAGGCGTCGGGAGCAGGTCGATCTGGGCCAGCTTCGAGCGGGCCAGTTCCATCCGCCGGTCGTGGGCTTCGAGGTCGGCGGTCGTCCGCAAGGCCGTCGACATTCCGGACATGAGGGCCGTGAAAGCGATTGCCAGGATTGCCATCGCCACGATGACCTCGATAAGGCTGAAGCCGTGCCTACTGCCCCGCATCATCGGATCCTTCAGTGAACCGAACTCCGAAGCCGCCCCCGAGTCCGATCGCGCCCGCCCGCCCACCGGGCGTCTCCAGAACAAATGTATCGGGACCGAGAACATGACCCGCTGGGCTGACAACGTATGTGGCTCTTTCTTCGAGGGTGGTGATCGGGCTGGGGACAATGAGCGTCGCCGCCAGAGTTCCGTCGGCGCGCAGGAATCGAAAACGGCCCTCTTCGAAGATCACAAGGTTGGACGCCTGATCGATGCGCGCACGAACCTGGGCCCCGTCGAAAGCGTTGCGGACGGCTCGACCGAATGAGCGCAGGCGCATGTTGTCGATGGTCCGGCCTACCGCCGGAGCAACCAAGCTTGTGGCCAGGGCGAGGAGGCTGATCACGACGATCAACTCGATGAAGGAAACGCCGGACTGCTTCGAACTGTCTTGTCCTTCCATTCGATCTTGTGACGCTCGAGAGGCGCGGAAAGTCGATGCCGACCTGATCTTTGATAGAATTCCGGCACTCATGGGCTTCGCTGTGACGGACGATGAATAGCGCTTCGATACGTCAGATCTGGGCTGCGCCAGGCCCGAGACTCCTCATCTCGCTCATCCTGCTCCTCGGGCTGACTTTCTTCGTGTATGCGAACAGTTTTCACGGAGAGTTCGTGTTTGACGATCTCGGCGCGATCAGGCAAGACGGGTTCCTCAACCGAATTGAAACACTTGCCGATGTCTGGGAGGTCCGGGCCCAGGGCCGTTGGCTGGCGATGGCGACCTTCGGCCTCAATTTCCTCTGGGGTGGCTGGGAGCCTTACGGCTTCCATGTGGTCAACACCCTGATCCACGCGCTCAACGCAGCTCTGATCTTCCTGATTGCCCTCCATCTGTCCGCGAAGCGCTGGTTCCCGGCCTTTGCCGCCGCGGCGGTGTTTGCGGTGCATCCGATATTCACTGAGGGCGTCGCCTCGATTGCCGGCCGGTTTTCGTCGCTCTGCGCCCTGTTCTACTTCGCAGCCGTTCTCACGTTCCTGAAGGGGCTCGATGCCGGGAGCCTGAAGATCCGCTTGGCCTGGTTCACGTCTACAGCGATGGCCACATATCTGGCTTACCTGACCAAGCAGGAAGCTCTGGCGCTGCCCATCGCATTGGCGGCACTTTACTGGCTCCGCCAGAAAAAACTGAACTGGCGGGTGACGATCCCGGTGCTCTTGGTCCCGGTCGCGCTGTTAGTCTTTTTCCGGCAGCTGTTCGCTGGTCTGGTTTCCGGTGTAGCCGCCAACCGGGCGCTGGTCGTTGCCGGTATGGACGCCGCGCTGGAACCCCTGGTCTACGCCAGAACGTACACGACCGCAATCGTCTCTTACTACTTCCCGCGGTTTCTCTGGCCCGCGGACTTGAGTGCAAACCCTTACGTTCCTATCGTCGAGGCCTGGTACCGTCCCGAGTTTCTGTTCGCTGCGATCGTGCTTGTAGGGGGCGGCTGGTTAGTGGTCCGGTATCGGACGAAACACCCATTCGCAGCGACGGGGCTGGTTCTTGTGCTCGTATCGCCTCTGACCGCGTACGTCGCCATGCCGCTGGCCGACATCGTTCTCGAGCACAGGGCCTACACCGCGGGAGCAGGAATCGCCCTGCTCTGGGGATGGGGAATCGACCGCATCGGCCGGAAGAGGCCGGCCGTGGAAGGCGTTTTGCTTTTGTTGATCCTGACCGTGTTTTCGGCCATGACTGTTCAGCGGAACAGGATCTGGCGGACGAGCCTCGACCTGTGGGAAGCGACCGAACGGGCCTCGCCCGAAAACGTTCGTCCTCACTTGAACCTCGCCGCGCAATACGATCGGATCGGCAGGGTTGACGACGCGCTGTCCGAGTACGCACACGCGCTGGAGCTGGGTCCGGGGGCTCCCGTGGCGATGTCGAACATGGCGGCGTTGTACACTCGGCGGGAGCGTCTGGATCTGGCCGAGCCGATTCTCCTCGAGCTGACCGAGAGCAACCCCGATTTCATCCTCGGCTTCCACAACCTGGGTGAGCTCTACGTGGCGAAGGGCGACGTCGAGCGGGCGATCGAAGCGTTCAGACAGGCCCTGGACATCGATCCCGCGTTTGCACCGACCCACCTCAGCATGGGGGACGCCCTGACGGTGAAGGGGGACTACGCGGGGGCGGCCGAAAGCTACGCCCTGACCATCCGGTACCGGCCCGATGCGGCTGACCAGGTGAAGTTGAACCTCGGGATTTCTTACTTCAAGGCCGGTGCTAATGACCGGGCTCGACTGGAGTTCCTGAAACTGATGGAATCACCCGTTGCGGCCGCGGCGTGGCAGAACCTCGGGGTCCTGGAAGCCAGCCTCGGGAACCTGGACGGGGCGCTGGAGGCACTCCGTCGGTCGGCCGAAATTCAGCCCAATTCCGAGATCTACAATGCCCAGGGCCGTATCTATCTCGAGAAAGGGATGCCGGACCTGGCGATGGAACCACTGAGGCTGGCATTGGAACGCCGCCCCGACCTGGGAGAGGCGCACATCAACCTGGCGCTGGCCTACCAGAACAAGGGTCAGGTCGAGGAGGCGAAGCGGATTCTCGCCGAATTCATCCGCGCCTACCCGGGGTCCGTATGGCGGGTACAGGCCCGCGCCCGCCTGGATGCCCTCGACTGAAGTTGCCTCTTCTGTAGCGGCGGTCTATGACGTCTATGACCACCCAATGTGCGCTCATAGAGCGCACCTACAGGCGGAGCAACGCTAATGACCGGCGAGACAGGCGGCAGCTACGTAATCTTTGTCTTCTGTAGGGGCGGTCTGTGACCGCCCAATGTGCGCTCATATGGCGCACCTACAGTCGGAGCAACGCAATGATCGGCGAGACACGCGTCAGCTACGCAATCTTTGTCTTCTGTAGGGGCGGTCTGTGACCGCCCAATGTGCGCTCATAGAGCGCACCTACAGTCGGAGCAGCGCAATGATCGGCGAGACAGGTGGCAGCTGCGCCATCCTTGTCTTCTGTAAGGGCGGTCTATGACCGCCCAATGTGCGCTCATAGAGCGCACCTACAGTCGGAGCAGCGCAATGATCGGCGAGACACGCGTCAGCTACGCAATCTTTGTCTTCTGTAGCGGCGGTCTATGACCGCCGAAGAGGTTGCGGAGACAAGGGTTCGGTTCCCTCTGGTGTCTCAGTGGTCCGATTCCCGTCTCAGGTCGAGCGGGATCTGATTGGTTTCCTTTACCGCGCCGCCCTCAGCGGCTGGAACGGTCGACGTGATCACGCCTACGATCCGTTCCTGTGAAGTGACGAAGACCTGCCATTCCGTTTCGAACCGGCACTCGCGACCGCCACTGAGCTTGGCGATGAAGAAGCCCTCACCCTGGTAGCCATTCGCCTGCGAAGTCGGTTCGAGGAGGACTTCGTACTCCGTGTAGACATCGTGTTCCGCCCCCAGGTGAACGGCAATCCCGTCTTCCACCGTTTCCATGCGGAATCGCGTTTCGGTTTCGGTGACTTTCCATGTACCCGTGGGGTCCAGGCCCTCCTGGGCAGGGGTAGCTGTAGCGAACAACAAAAGCAGAATAACGTTCATCATTACCATGAAATGTTAGAACCGCAGGGAGCCCAGGGTCAACGTCGAAGTTGCATCCGGACCCTCGGTTGGGATCGCCTGTGTTAGTTTCAGGATCGTCGGTCCCCCGACACCACGAGGTCTGAACTTGCGAACACTCGTCACCGGCGGAGCCGGCTTCATTGGGTCCAACATCGTCGCCCTTCTCGTCGGGGAAGGCCACGAGGTTACCGTCATCGACAACATGTTGACCGGCTATCGGTCCAACCTGGACGCTTTGGCTGAGGTGCGCGTCATCGACGGGGACATCCGCGACGAATCCAGCATTGAGACCGCCGCCGACGGCGCGGAGGTGATCCTTCATCTCGCGGCGTCGCTCGGTAACAAGCGTTCGATCGAAATGCCCGTCGACGATGCGGACATCAACGTGATCGGGACGTTGAGGGTGCTCGAGGCCGCGCGCAAGTATGGGACGAGGAAAATCGTCTTCTCGTCCTCGGCCGGGATCTTCGGAGAGCTCAAGACGCTCCCCATCGATGAGACCCACCCGTTGGAGCCCGACTCCCCGTATGGCGCCACCAAGCTGTGCGCCGAGAAGCTCTGCCTCGCGTATGGGCGGCTGTATGGTTTCGAGGCGGTCGCGCTCCGGTACTTCAACGTTTATGGCGTCAACCAGCGATACGACGCCTACGGAAATGTCATCCCGATCTTCGCCAACCGCCTGGTCAAGCGCAACCCGCTCACCGTGTTTAGCGACGGGGAGCAGACCCGGGATTTCGTCAACGTGCGGGATGTGGCGCGGGCAAACTACAATGCCGCTCTAGCGGATGGAGTTTCGGGCGCATACAACGTGGCCAGCGGAACCCGTATCACGATCAACGAGCTCACGCGGCTGATGGGCGAGGCTGCCGGGATCGAGCCTGTCGTCGAGTATGCGCCTCCCCGGCCCGGCGACGTTCGGGACAGCCTGGCGGATATTTCCCGAGCTGCCGAGGCCTTCGGGTACCGGCCGGTCGTGGGCCTTGTCGAAGGCCTCGGCGAATACATGGACTGGGTGAGGACCCTTCCGGAGTAGACCGGAGTAAGAACAATAATGCGTGTGCTGATCCTGGGCGGCGCCGGTATGCTGGGCCACAAGCTATGGCAGCGTCTCAGCGAGACACACGAAACCTGGGTGACCCTGCGGACCGAGAACAACACCCTGGAGGTCCTGGGTATTTTCGAGGCGGAGCGGACCCAGCTCGGAGTCGATGCCTATCAACCCGAGACCATTGCCCGAGCGCTCGGAGATATCAGCCCGGACGTGGTCATCAACTGCATCGGGATCATCAAGCAGCGACCGGAGGCGGAACAGCCCCTTCCCAGCCTCCAGATCAACGCGCTCTTTCCGCACCAGCTTGCCGCCATGTGTCGCAATGCCGGCGCGCGCCTCGTTCATATCAGTACGGATTGCGTGTTCTCCGGCCGAAAGGGGATGTATTCGGAGCAAGACGTCTCCGAGGCCGAAGATCTCTACGGCAGGACGAAGTATCTCGGAGAGGTTTCCGGCGACGGCTGCCTGACGCTTCGAACGTCGCTGATCGGCCGCGAACTCAGGGCGGACTATGGCCTGGTCGAGTGGTTCCTGTCCAACCGGGGAGGGCGGGTTCGAGGGTACAGGCGTGCGGTCTTCTCGGGTCTGACGACGGAAGCCTTCGTCCGGCTCCTGGAAACAATCCTCCTGGAGCAGCCCGAGCTTTCCGGGGTCTTCCACGTTGCATCGGTACCGATAAACAAATACGATCTGCTGTGTCTGCTGCGTGATGCGTACGGAATCAAGGTCGAGATCGACCCGGATTTCGAGGTCGTTGTCGATCGGAGCCTCGACCCCAGTCGACTGGGTGCTGAGACCGGTCTGACGGTGCCGGGTTGGTCGGAGATGGCGGAGGGATTGGGCGCGGATCCCACGCCCTATGACGTCTGGAGAGGAAAGTGATTCTCGAGGGAAAACGGATCCTGGTTCTTGGCGGGACGGGATCGCTCGGAAAGACCGTGGTGCGGCGCCTCCTGGGCGGCGAGTTGGGCCGGCCAGAGAAGGTCATCGTCTTTTCGCGAGACGAGGCGAAACAGCACGACATGCGGCTCTCCTACCTCCATCGGCGTGTCGCAACCGACGAAGTCATCTACCACAACTGGGAAGAGTTGCTGACGTTCCGCATCGGCGACGTCCGGGACTACGTCTCGCTGGTGCAGGCTCTCAACGACGCAGAGGTCGTCATTCACGCGGCCGCCCTCAAACAGGTTCCGACATGCGAATATTTTCCGGGGCAGGCTGTCCAGACGAACATCTTCGGCGCGATGAACCTGGTACGCGCCCTTGGAGAAGCCGCAACGCCGGTCGAAACCGTGGTCGGTGTCTCCACCGACAAAGCTTGCAAACCCATCAACGTCATGGGTATGACGAAGGCGCTTGCCGAACGCATCATGCTCGAAGCCAACCTGGACTGCCCAAACGTGAGGATCATGTGCGTGCGCTATGGCAACGTGATCGCCTCTCGCGGATCGGTGATCCCGCTGTTCCTGGAACAGATAGCAAGTGGCGGGCCCGTCACGGTTACGAACGACCAGATGACCCGGTTTCTGTTGACGCTCGACCAAGCCGTGGACACGGTCTTCGAAGCGATTCGGACCGGGGAGGCCGGAGACACGCTCATACCTCGCGTTCCCGCCGCGCGCATGAGGGATGTCGCGACCGCGCTCATTGACGGTCGCGACGTGTCCGTGGAATACATCGGCATTCGTCCCGGAGAGAAAATCCACGAGATCCTGATATCCGAAGAAGAGTGTCTCCGGACGGTCGAGCGCGGCGGTTACTATGTCATCCGGCCGATCCTGCCTGAACTGGTGTCGGAACCCGTCGATCGGCCGGGTCTCGGCGCGGAGTATTCGTCCGCAAACGTCACCCTCGAGGGTGAGGCATTGGCAGAACTGCTTCGGCCGTCGGTCCAGATCCACGACAGAAACGACGTGCATGCATGAAGATCGTCACGCTATTCGGTACCCGACCCGAGATCATCCGACTCAGCCAGATCGCGAAGTACCTGGACCGTTTCTGCGAGCAGATCATGGTCCACACGGGACAGAACTACGACCCTGCGCTGAGTGACACCTTCTTCACCGACCTGGACCTGCGCCAGCCCGACATCCACCTGGGTATCCAGGCGGACGACTTCGCCGAACAGACCGCGCAGATACTGACCAGAAGCGACAAAGTCCTGCGCGAGGCGAAACCGGACCGCGTCCTGATTCTGGGCGACACGAACAGCGGGCTGGCTGCCATCGTCGCCTCGAGACTCGGGATCCCGGTCTACCATCTCGAAGCGGGGAACCGCTGCTACGACGACCGCGTTCCCGAAGAGATCAACCGCAGGATCATCGACCACACCAGCGCTGTCCTGATGCCCTACACGCACCGGAGTAAGGACAACCTCGTACGGGAGGGCATCCTGAGGGAGCGGATTTTCGTCGTCGGCAATCCGATCCACGAAGTCCTCGAAGCGCATAGCGACGAGATCGCTGCCGCCGGCGTTTTCGAGCGCCTGGACGTTGCACCCGGCGGGTATTTTCTCTGCACCCTTCACAGGGCCGAAAATGTGGATGTCCCCGAACGCCTCGGTTCGATACTGAGAGGTCTGGCGCTCGTTGCGGACAGTTTTGAGACGAAGCTGCTCGTCAGCCTGCATCCTCGCACCGCGGACCGAATTGCGAGATCAGGACTCGAGGTCACCTCGAAACGAATCATCATGCTCGAGCCGTTGCGCTTCTTCGATTTCGTCGCTCTCGAGAAAAACGCCCGATGCCTGTTGAGCGACAGCGGAACCGTGCAGGAAGAGTGCTGTCTGTTCAATGTCCCAGCCGTGACGCTGCGTGACGTGACCGAGCGACCCGAAACCATCGAGTGCGGCAGCAACATACTGACGGGATCGGAGCCGGAAAATATACGCGCTGCCGTCGAACAAGTGACCGACACCACGACCAAATGGCAGGCACCGCCCGAATACCTCGTAGAGAACGTTTCAGCGGCGGTCGGAAAGATTCTGCTGGGGCACCGTGAGGCGGTGCACCGATACAGCCATGTGTGAAGGTGGGGAAGCGCGACGGTTGTCAGTGGTCCGCTGTGTTTGGCCTCTGGCTATTGGCGATTAGCATGTGGCGTTTAGCTATTAGCCAACAGCCAACAGCTAACATCCAGAGACGCGTTGAAGATACTCGTCGTACACGAAGTCAGCTACCAGAAGAAAGTCATCTTCGAAGTACAGATTCTTCCCGAACTGTTCTCGCTCCTCGGTCACGATGTCACGTTTGTCGACCTGGACGACACACCGTTCGCCTCCCCACGAGGCCCGGTCTTTGATCTGGCTCCGCGGCGACACTCCGACCTCCACCGTGTGTATCCGGACGCGGGCATCACGCTGCGACATCCGGGTGTGGTCCGGTTGCCCCTCATCTCTCGTGTGTCGTCGGCCGTCACCGCTTCGATCGAAATCGTTAGCGCACTCAGGGAGACGCAGTTTGACGCGATGCTGCTCTTTGCCGTGCCGACTCTGGGCGTTCAGTCCATTCTCGCCGCGCGCCGGTACGGAGTTCCCGTGTTCTTCCGGGCGCTCGACGTCAGCCATGAGATCGTCCCCAGCCGGTTACTCTCCGCTCCAACGCGAGCGATTGAGCGCTATGTCTACAACAGGGTCCGGGGAGTGTCCGTTCTGACACCGCGGCTCAAGCTCTACATCCATTCCTATGGCGTTCCCGAATCGCGGATCCGGGTGCAGCCGGGAGGCGTCGACGTCGGAATGTTTTCGCCGGGCCGACGGAACGACGAGCTTCTGGCGGAGTGGGGCATCGGTCACGCGGATCCGGTGGTCCTGTTCATGGGAACGATCTACCGGTTCAGCGGGCTGAATCGAGTGATCACGGACTTCCCCAGGCTACTGGCCCGCCATCAGGCCGCAAGGTTGTTGATCGTCGGGCACGGCGAGGACGAAGATCGTCTGAAGAATCTCGTAGCCGGCAAGGGCCTTGAGCGTAGCGTCGTTTTTACGGGAGTGCAGCCGTACGAGTTGCTGCCCGACTTCATCCGTTCCGCCGACATCTGCATCAACCCGTTCGAGTTGACCGCCGTGACCCGCGACATCATGCCTACTAAGCTGGCCCAGTACCTGGCATGTGGCAAACCGCTGGTTGCGACCGAGTTACCGGGCACCCTTCCTTTCCTTCCCGGCGAGAGCCACGGAGTCGTGTACACGGACCTGGACAACTTTGTCGATCGTCTGGCCGACCTCATCGATGATTCGGCGCGGTGTGCGGAACTTGGCCGAATCGCCCGAGCGACCGCGGAACGGGATTTCGACTGGGAGCCGATTGCCGGCTCCCTCCTGTCCTGGATGGAAGAACGGCTTTAGCGCGGTAAACCTTTACAAGACACTGGCTTGAGTTTAACTTAGCGGGACCACTTTAAGGAACGCTGAACGAATGAACCGACCGCGGGACCACGTCCAATCAATCTGTCTTTTCACAGTGCTGGTGACAGTGCTGATGGGAGCGGTGCGAGTGGACGCGCAGAGTGTGCTGAACTTCCCACGGGTGCTGTCCTCGGAGACGGTGCCACCTCAACCGGTCGACGCAACACAAGAATTGAATCGTTCAGCGGGAGTTTCGAACCCCAGCGTCTGACGAGGTCGTTCATTGAGCTTCCTGGCAATCATATCCAGATGCTCCTGGGAGTGAACCGATAAATCGGTTCGTTTTGGAAAGTAGTACCGGAGCAGACCATTCGTATTTTCGTTCGAACCGCGTTGCCATGGACTTTGTGGATCGCAGAAGTAGACAGCAATGTCAGTGGCAAGAGTGAACCGCTTGTGATCGGCCATCTCCAGGCCCCGGTCCCAGGTCAGCGATTTGTAGAGTTCGGTGGGTAGAGTCTTGGCGTGTTCGATGAGTGCGGAGACGACGGTCTCGGTGTGTTTGCTGGGTACTTTCACCAGCATCACGTAACGCGAGTAACGTTCCACCAACGTCGCGATGTAGCTGTTCTTCGACCCGACGATCAGGTCGCCTTCCCAATGACCGGGCACGGCCCGGTCATTGACCTCGGCAGGTCGTTGGCGGATCGACACCATGCCATCGATCTGACCGCATCCGTGGCCTTTGTGGCTGGTGTGTTTCGGGGATCGGCGAATCGATCGCTTCGAACGCAGATACTGAGTGAGTTCTTTCTTCAGAGCCCCACGGGCCTGGATGAAAAGGCTGCGATAGATCGTTTCGTGAGACACGTGAACCGACTCGTCTTCCGGATATGTGCGTTTCAGCCAGCCTGCGATCTGTTGAGGTGACCAGTCCTCGATGAGCTTATCTTCAACCAGCTGCCGTAATCGCGGATATCTGGCCAGGCGACATGACTTCGGACGACGGGCCCGTTTCCACGCCTGCTCGTCCGCAGCCGAAGCCCGATAGCTATCATAGCCTCCGTTACGAACGATCTCCCGACTCACGGTCGAGGGTGCTCGACTGAGCCCAGCTGCTATCGACCGGATCGATTGCTTCGCTGCAACGCCTCTGGAAATCTCTTCACGTTCGACCAGACTCAGTGCTCGCGACGAGCGGCAACGCGACCGGGGACGGATGCCACCATACACGGCCAGTTGCTGGTGAATCGCCGATCCGCCTCTGTCGAGCGCACGTCCGATCCCTTTAGTTGACTCCCCCCGCTGCCATCGATCCCATATCTCTACCAGTTCCGTAGCCGTGAACCAGCGCTTCCTCCTCATCGGTTTTCTCTTTCTCTTCTTCCGCATACACCTCACCTGTCCTTTCACGTGAAGTGTTGCATTCACCTGTTGAGATCAACGGTGTTTACGGGGGTAGCGATCGGGAACCCGACGTCAGGGGAAGCGACGGTGACGCTGACGGCGTACGGAGCGGACGGGACTTTGGCGGGTGGCGGAGAGAACCCGACGACGGTGACGATCCCGGCGGGGGGGCAGCTGGCGCGGCAGCACAGGGAGCTGTTCGGAGAGGGGGAGTTCAACGGGTGGGTGCAGGCGACGTCGGGGACGGCGGGGTTGACGGGGTTCTTCCTGAACGCGAACCCGGCATTGACGGACCTGGATGGAGCGCTGGCGGGGGAGTCGGGCGGGGAGCTGATCTTACCGTTCATTGCGGGGATGGCGCCGTCGCTGACCGAGGTGACGGTGGTGAACCCGGAGGAAGAGACGGCGACGGTGACGCTGGAGGTGTTCGGGGTGGACGGGGTGAGCCTGGGGACGGCGACCCTGGATCTGGAAGCGAAGGCATTGGTGCGACAGCTGGTGACGACGGTGTTCGAGGGGGCCGACATCGGAGAGGCGTCGCACATCCGGGTGACGGCGGACCGGGAAGTGGTGGCGTATGAGGTGGTGGCAGACTTCGAGTTGCCAGGGGTGGCGCAGAGGCGGGAGACGATCGCGCTGGCCGGGCGTGCGGCCTCGGCGTCGACCACCCACGTGCTGGCACAGTACGCGGTGGGCGGGGGGTGGCTGTCCTACTTCGGGGTGGTGAACACGTCGGGGACGAGCCAGATCGTGACGGTGCGGGGGCACGACGACGACGGGAGCGAGTTGGAAGCGACGGTGACGCTGGGAGCGAACGCAGCGTACCGGGGGGACCTGGGCGAGCTGCTGGGGATCGAAGAAGGGAGCGCGATCCGGACGGGATGGATCGAGGTGGAAGCGCCGGTGGGATACGTGGCGAGCTACATCGGGTACGGGAACACGGTGACGCCGTCGTTCGCATTGGTGGCGGGAGCGCCGGAGGAAGATGCGTCCGGGTTGCAGGTGTACTCGCAGGTGGCCGAGGGAGCGGGCTTCTTCACGGGCGTGGCGCTGGTGAATCCGGGAGACGAGACGGCGACGGTGGAGTTCTACACGGTGCGGCCGGACGGGACGACGGTGGGAAAGACGGAGCTGACGCTCGAGCCGGGGGCACGGTTGGGCCGGCTGTACCGGGAGCTGCTGGCGTCAAGTCTGCAGCAGGTGGGCGGCTGGACGCTCGTGCGGTCGAGCGCGCCGTTGGTGGGGGTGGCGCTGTTCGGGGGGACGAACGGGTTTGCGCTGGCGAGCGTGCCGGGACAGGCGATCTCAGCGGATTATGAGCCACCGGCGCAGGTGGCGTCGGCGATCACGGGGACGGTGAGACAGGCCGGAGCAGGAGTGGGGAACGTGACGGTGCGGTTGTCGGGGCCGGTGGGCCAGACACGGACGACGGACCCGGAAGGGCGGTACATTTTCGGGGAGTTGCCGCCCGGGGAGTACGTGGTGACGGCATCGCGGCTGGGAGCGGAGTTGGCGCCCGCCGAGCGGGAAGTGACGTTGGGGTTTGAAAACGTCGGGGAGCAGGACTTCGAAGCGGGGGGAGTGGCGCCGTCCGAGGCGCCGTTGGTGACGTTCGTGACGCCGACGTCGACGTTTGAAGGGAACCGGTTGCTGAACATCAAGGTGCTGGGGGGGAACTTCAACCCGGCGTCGGTGGTGGTGTTCAACGGAGAAGAGTTGCAGACGGTGTTCGTGAACTCGGCGGAGCTGCAGGCGGTGATCCCGACGCGGTTGTTGACCGAAGAGACGGACGCGGAGATTCGGGTGGTGACGCCACCGCCGGGAGGGGGACCTCGACGGCGGCGGTGTTCGTGGTGAACCCGAAGCCAAGCGACCCGCTGCTGGCCGGGCGGATCAACGTGGGGTCGTTTCCGGCGGGCGTGGCGGTGGATTCGAGACGCGGGATCGCGCTGGTGACCAACGAGAGTGGAGACAGCGTGAGCGTGGTGGACATCTCTCGGGAGATCGTGACGGACACGATCGGGGTGGGGAGGAGTTCGGCAGAAGGGATCGCGGTGGATTCGGAGCGGGGGATCGCGCTGGTGGCGAACGTGGGGTCGAACGACGTGAGCGTGATCGACCTGGAGAGCGAGGACGTACGGACGACGATCGGGGTGGGACGGTTTCCATTGGGAGTGGCGGTGGATTCGGAGCGCGGGATCGGGTTGGTGGTCAACGGAGAGGACGGGAACGTATCGGTAGTGGATCTGGACAGCCTGACGGTGACGGGGACGATCGGGGTAGGAGACAGACCGGCGGGAGTGGCGATCGACCTGGAACGGGGCGAGGCGGTGGTGGCGAACCGCGGGAACAACACGGTGAGCGTGATCGACCTGGACACGCTGGCGGTAACGGGGACGATCGGGGTAGGGGGCTTCCCGCGAGGAGTAGCGATCGACTCGGGAGAAGGATTGGCGTTCGTGACGAACGCGAACAGCAACACGGTGAGCGTGATCGATCTGGAGCGGGGGGTGGTCGTCGAGACGATCGAGGTGGGATCGGCGCCGACGGGAGTGGCGGTGTACCTGAAAACCGGACATGTGGTGGTGACCAACAGCGGGGTGACCTCCGGGACCGGGTTGGGAGCGCTGTCGACGGTGTCGATCATCGACGTGGTGGACGAAGAGGTGGTGGCGGACGTGCCGGTGGGGAGCGCGCCGTTCGGAGTGGACGTGGACTAGAGGGAGCAACTGGCGGTGGTGGCGAACTTCGGGTCGAACGACGTGACGTTGATCCGGATACCGAACCCGATGCCGCGGATCGAAGAAGTGTCCCCGGCGACGTTTCCGACGGACGGGAGCACGTTCACGTTCACGATCACGATCACGGGGACGGGGTTCCTGCCGACGAGTGTGGTGACGCTGAACGGTCAGACGCTGCCGACGACGTATGTGAGCGCGACGGAGTTGAAAGCGGAGGTATCGGGGGAGTTGCTCGAGGAGTTGCTGCAGGTCTCCTCGACGGTGACGAGTATTGCTGAGGTGCGGCTGGGGCAGGTGTCGCTACCGACGTATACGATCGGGGTGACGAACCCGGGGCCGGGCGGGGGGTCCTCGGACGGTGATGCGGGGATCACCGATATCACGCCCGAGTACAAGAGGCCGACGCTGCGGTCGATCACACCGGATGAGATCGAATCGGACGCGGACGAGTTGTTGTTGACGTTGAACGGGAGCAACTTCTTCGGGGGAAGCATCGTGAACTTCAGGGGCGAGGGGCACTCGCCGTTCGACTCGTCGGCGAACCGGCTGCGGGTGTTGATTCCGGGAACGGACCTGGATCCGGGGGTGTACGCGGTGAGCGTGACGAACCCGGGAGCGGGGACGAGCCGGGAGCTCGGCTTCGAGGTGACCGAAGAGGCGAACCCGGTGCCGGTGATCACGGGGTTGGAGCCGCCCTCGGTGGAAGCGGGATCGGCGGGGTTCGTGCTGCTGCTCGAAGGGCACGGGTTCATCCCGGCCACACGGGTGACGCTGGGAGGGACAGGGCTGAATGCGCGGATCACCCCCGAGACGGTGGAGGTGGACGTGGCGGCGGGGCAGGTGGCCGAGGCGGGGACGCTGTCGGGGCTGGTGACGAACGAGGGGCCGGGCGGGGGTTCGGCGGCATTCAGCCTGAGCGTGACGACGGTGCCGGCGGCGATCACGAGCTTCGCACCGACGGTGGTGTCGGCCGGGACGGACGTGGAGCTGCGGGTGTTCGGGAGTGGGTTCACGGCGCTATCGGTGGTGCTGGTGGCCGATACGCGGGTGGCGACGGAGTTTGTCGGTGCCGGGGAGTTGATCGGCCGGATACCGGCGGTGGTGCTGCCCGAATCGGGTGAGGTGCCCGTGGAGGTGCTGAACCTGGGGCCGGGAGGCAACCGGGCGGCGGGAGGGTTGCTGACGATCGAGGTACCGGTGCCGGTGCTGACGGTGCTGGAACCGGTGTTGTTGGCGCTCGGAGATCTGCCGGCCCGGATCCGGGTGCTGGGTGCGGGATTCCTGCGATCGGCCCTGATCCAGGTGGACGGGATCGATGTGGCGACGGCGTACGCGGGGCCGGGGGAACTGGGCTTCACGCTGGCCCGGGTGGATGTGGCCGGGGTGATCGAGGTGACGGTGACGAACCCGGGACCGATCGTATCGATCGGGCTGCCCTTGACGATCGGCAGCCCGGTACCGGTGTTGCGGGAGATCGTCCCGGGGGAACTGGTTCAGGACGCGCTGCCGGCACGGGTGAGGGTGCTGGGCGACGGGTTCGGGCCGACGTCGGTGGTGCTGCTCGACGGTGTGGCGGTGGCGGACGCGGGGCTGGATCTGACCTCGGCGTTGCAGTTGGGTGGCGCCCGGGTGTCGCGGGTCTTCGTGGACGGCGGGACGCTGGAATTCGAGGTGCCGGCCGGGACGGCCCCCGGTGAGCACACGGTGCAGGTGGAAACCCCGGCGCCGGGCGGAGGCATCTCGGGGGCGGTGATCCTGACGATATTGAACCCGGTGCCGGTGGTCAGGTTGGTGAGCCCGGAAGCGACGTTCGTGGGCATGCCGGTGGAGGTTGAGGTGACCGGCAGCGGGTTTATGCCAGAGTCGGTGATCTTCCTGGGCGGCATTCCGGTGGGGACGCGCTACCTGGGCGAGACGACGCTGTTTGGGACCCTGGCGGCGGATGTGGTCGGGACATTCGGGCTGACGGTGTTCACCCCGGAGCCGGGCGGTGGCGAGTCCAACGCGGTGGACTTCACGGTCCTGCCGATACCGAACCCGGAACCGTTCATCGAAGAGGTCGATCCGGACGAGATCGTCGAGGACCATGAGACCGAGATCGAGATCCGGGGAGGGAACTTCATCGAGGGCTCGCGGGTGGAACTCGACGGCGAGGAACTGCGGGTTACGGGAGGCACAAGCCGACAGTTGAGGGTGACCCTGCCCCCGCTGGCACGGGGGACGCATGAACTGACGGTCATCAACGATGCACCGGGCGGCGGACGCGACACGATCAGGTTCGAGGTGAAAGCCGCGCCGGCCGAAGTTGGAGACGCCTTCTTCAAGCTGGTCAGGGACCCGACGCTGGTCGTTGACGGCGACGAAGAGATCATCGCGTTGAGCCTGAGCGAGCCGCTCGACTACGACCTGGAGATCACGGCGACGATCGCGAACTCGGCCATCGCGGCAATCGTGGACGATGACGGCTCAAACGTGACATCGGTGACGGAGACGATTCGTGCCGGGCAAGTGCATGGCGCCGGGCCGCTCAAGGGAGTGTCGGTAGGAACGACGACCCTCACGGTGACCGCGGATGGGTTCGCCCCGGTCACGGCAACGATCCGCGTCATGCCGGCCGACGACGAAGGCATCATCGACGGCGTGTCCCCGGCAAGTATCATCGTACCGGAGGGCGGATCGGCCTCGTTCACCGTCACACGGTTCGATGACTCACAGGGCGCCCCGATCGCAATCGGGACCAGCACAGCGCCCACGGACAAGGCCGGCGTGGACGCGGGACTGAAGTTTGGGGCGAACTCGCTGACGGTTTCCGGCACCGTCAAGGGGCTCGAGGCTGGGTCCAGCACCTTGAAAGTTGCGGGCGTCGACGCGCCCTCGCTGCTCACCGACCACGTGATCAACTTCCTGCCGCTGGGGGTCGATCTGCCCCCGACCGTGAACCTGCAGACCTCGGGAAAATCGGTCGACTTCGACGGAGTCGTCGACGATGCCTTCGAGCTCGTATCACTGCCGTTCACGTTCCCGTTCTTCGACCGTGACGATGACGACGTTTACGTCGGCATCAACGGCTACCTGACTTTTGGCGCCGGGGACTCGACGTTCGCCTGGACCGACCCGGATGACTTCCTGGACCGGCCGCGCATCGCCGCGTTCGCCACCGACCTGTATCTGTTCGGAGCCAGTAGCGTCTTCACGAACGAAATTACTATGGCCGGTGGTGACGCGTTCGTCGTTACGTACGAAGACATGGGAGTCTTCCTGGATGCAACCGCAGGTGGTATCCACACCTTCCAGATCGTCCTGTTCGAAACCGGCGCCATCCAGTTCCGGTACGGCGACATCAACAACGCACCTTCCGACACCGAAAAAGATGTTTGGGTCGGCGTCTCACCACAGCCGCCGAAGTACGATGAGCCATTTGCCGTATGGGGTGATGGCAAGTATCTTTACGTCGCGGATAGCGAGAACGACGCTATTCGTCGCGTCTCACTGGAAACGCGTGAGGTCACGACTTTTGCCGGAGGAACGACCGGCGACCTCGACGGATTCGGGACGGCCGCCAAGTTCGACGAACCGCGAGGGATCACGGGCGATGGCACGTACCTGTACGTCGCCGATCGCGCCAACCACTTAATCCGAAAGATCGACATCGCGACCCGTGAAGTTTCGACCATCGCCGGTGATGGTAGCGAAGATGACGATGACGGGATCGGTTCGGAGGCCAGCTTCTTCAGACCGCGGGATCTGGAGATCGTCGGAGGGGATCTCTACGTGACGGATCGGGACAACCACACGATCCGAAAGATCGAACTGACTTCTCCTTACAACGTCACGACGTTTGCCGGTTCCGCGGGTGTGTCGGGTTCCGATGACGGGTTCGGAACGGCCGCCGAGTTCTACCGGCCGCGCGGAATCTGGTCCGACGGGACCTACCTGTACGTCACCGACGACCACAATCACACGATCCGCAGGATCGAGATCGCGACGGCTGAAGTGACGACCTGGGCCGGGGTTGCCGGCTCCTCCGATCTCACCGACGGCATCGGAGCGGCTGCACGCTTTAGACGTCCGGCCGGCATCGATGGGGACGCCACCTATATCTATGTGACCGAACGGGAGAATCACACGGTCCGGAGGATCGAGATCGCGAATGCCGAAGTGACGACCGTGGCCGGTGGCTTCGGTTTTGCAGATGGTGTCGGTACCGCCGCAAAGTTCCGGTATCCCACTGGGGTCTGGCTCCACGGCAACGAGTTATACATCGGAGATCAAAATAACGAACTGATACGCAGGTTGGACGTAACGACCGGCGCCGTCGAATCTTTCTCCGGTACCCAACAAAGGGCGGGCCTGGTCAACGGCGTGGGCGCCCTGACCGACGTTGCGGACGAGACACCGTTCAACAGCAACTACTCGCTGCCCGACGGCTTCATCTACGACAAGTTCAATCCGATCTCCGACAAGTTGATCTCGGTTTCCATCACGGTGACCGGTACGCCCACGCTGACGTCGATCGTGCCGATTCAGGGCAACCAGGGTGACACCGAGGCCGTCACTCTGACTGGAACCAATTTTGTGCCAGGCGGCACGAACGTCGCAGTTTCGGGTGCCGGTGTGACTGTCAGCGGTGTGAGCGTTTCGGGAACGACGTCCCTGACCGCGACGTTCACGATCGCCAGCGGCGCGGCAATCGGAGATCGAGACGTAACGGTGACGACCCTGGCGGGGACCAGTGGGCCGGTCACCTTCACGGTGAACAACGCCCCGGGTCCGGCTCCGGTCCTGACCGGGCTGAGTCCGGACAACGGTACCCAGGGCTCGATGATCGAAGTGGTCCTCACCGGATCGGACTTCAGTGGCACATCCGTCGACCTCAGCGGCGTCGGCGTGACCGTCTCGTCGTTCACGGTAGACAGTGCGACGCAGATCACGGCCCAACTGGTTCTGGCCGGTACGGCCGGCGCCCGGACGGTGGCAGTGACCACCGCCAACGGAACGTCGAACACCCTCCCGCTGACCATCAATGCGAGCCTGCTCATCAGTGAATCGACGCTCGAGGTGAGCGGGTTCGTCGGGTCGGACGGTGCGGGGTTCGGAGACGGGCGGGGGCCGGACGCGAGGTTCAATACTCCTCGTGGCGTCTTCGCCGACGGTTCGTACCTCTATGTCGCAGACAGTTCGAACCTCGTGATCCGAAAGGTGAACATCGCAACCGGCAGGGTAACGACGCTGGCCGGGTCGCCGGGACAGAGCGGGAAGACGGATGGGACCGGTTCGGCGGCCCGGTTTACCAGTCCCTGGGCGCTCTGGGGGGATGGGACGAACCTGTACGTGGTCGACAGGGGCGCCAATTCGATCCGGAAGATCGTCATTTCCAGTGGAGTCGTCACGACATTCGCAGGATCTACCACCGGGGTCTCGGGAAACACGAACGCCACCGGGACCGCTGCCCGCTTCAACTTCCCCAGCGGTATCTGGGGAGACGGAACCAACCTGTATGTCGCCGAATTCAGCAACCATTTGATCCGCAAGATCACCCTGGCGGGTGCCGTCGTGACAACGTTTGCGGGCACGTCCGGGACAAGCGGTTCAAACGATGACACGGGTGTTGCCGCAACGTTCGCTGCCCCGGACAGCATCACGGGTGATGGGACAAATCTCTATGTCACCGGCATCAACCATACGATCCGTCAGATTGTGATCACATCGCAGGTCGTCACGACGCTTGCGGGGTTTACCGGCCTGACCGGATCGACCGATGACACGGCCGATGATGCTCGATTTTTCAACCCCGAAGGCATGTGGAGTGACGGCACGGATCTCTACGTTGCCGACCGGAGCAATCGCACGGTCCGGAAGGTCGTCATCGCATCAGGAGTCGTCACGACTTTCGTCGGTACCGCAGGTGTTAACGGCACGGACGACGGCACCGGTGCTGCGGCCCAGTTCGCGACTCCGTTTGATTTATCCGGAGATGGCACGAACCTCTATCTGGTTGAAGGGAGCAACCATCAAGTCCGGAAGATCGTGATTGCCTCCGGGGTCGTTACGACGCTGGCCGGCAATTATCGACGCAATGGAGACTCGACCGACGATTCCGGGGCCGTCGCCCAGTTCAATCAACCCGAAGGAGTCTGGGCGGACGGTCTCGGAAATCTCTTCGTTGCCGACACCGCTAACCACACGATCCGGAATGTGATCCTCGATGATCGGTCTGTGACGACGTTTGCAGGATCCGCGGGCAGCCAGGGTAATACGAACGCCAGCGGTGCTGCCGCCCGCTTTGACGAACCGTCCGGCATCTGGGGAGATGGGACTTACCTGTACGTGACTGAAAGAGACAACCATGCGGTTCGCAAGATCGAAATCGCCACCGGCGACGTGACCCTCCTTGCAGGCGATCCCAATGGCAGTACTGGCACGGACGATGACACGGGAACGGCCGCCCGGTTCAACGAGCCGCGCGGGATCTGGGGGGATGGGACTTACTTGTACGTGGGTGAGGAAGGCAATCACGCCATCCGCAGGATCGAGATCGCGACCGGGGTGGTGACGACTTTCGCCGGTTCGGCGACAACGTCCGGCACGGACGACGACACCGGAACGGCCGCCCGGTTCTTCGAACCGACAGGCGTCTGGGGGGACGGGACCCACCTGTACGTCACCGACCTCAAAAACCACACGATCCGCAAGATCAACCTCGCGACGGCCGTCGTGACGACGTTTGCCGGGACTGCCGGCCTGTCGGGAACTACAGATGACACAGGTGCCGCCGCACGGTTCTATCGTCCCGAAGGCCTGTGGGGAGACGGAAGCAACCTGTACGTCATGGACAGCGGTAACGGCATCGGTCGCAAGGTGGAGATCTCGTCCACCGACGTGACGACCCTGGCCGGGGAGGAAGATACCGACGACTGGCTCGACGGTGTCGGCCTTGCGGCCCATTTCGACTCCCCGGTTGCGATCACGGGAGATGGTACCCACCTCTATGTGGCCGACCTATTCAACAACGCTATCAGGCTCCTGGTGGGCACGCCGACGTTGACGAACGTATCTCCCGGCAACGTGACTAATAACGGGACGAGGACATTTACTTTGACCGGAACGGGCTTCAATCCGGCCTCCGCAGTGACCCTCAGCGGTCTCGGCAACGTTACGCTCGACGAGGTCGAGTACATCAGTCCGACGGAGCTGGAGATCACCGTGACCATCGGCGGTTCAACTGGAACGCTGGACATCGACGTCACCAACGGCAAGGGCACGTCGGCGACCGTCAGCGTGACCGTCCAGTCCAACGATTAGCGTGTAGTCTCCCGTCCTGACCCCTCGACGTGACACCATGACCCTCATGCGGGTCGGCTGCGTCATCCCCTACTTCGAAGGCGCCTGGGAATATGGCGGCCCCGTCCGGAGCGCCTCCGAGCTTGCCCGAGCGCTTGTCGGCCGCGGGCATCAGGTCCGCGTGATCACGACGGACTCGGCCGGCCGGAAACGGCTGACGCCGGCTGCTTCCGGGCCTGAAGACGGGTTGGAAGTTCTCTACTGCAGGAATCTTTCGAACCGGCTCGCTTCACGCCATCGGTTGTTCATGCCGATGACGACCTCGCGAGGGCTCGCCCGGATCCTGGAGGGCTGCGACGTCGTCCACATCCACGAGGTCCGTTCCTTCCTCACCGTGCTCGGCGCGAGCGCCGCCAGGCGCCTTTCGATTCCCTTTCTCCTTTCCCCTCACGGCGGCCTGCCCCATATCGGAAAGAGGACATCGAAGACGATTTTCGACAGCCTGTGGGGAAAGCGGATCCTGGCCGAGGCATCGACTGTGTTTGCAGTCTCATCCGTGGAGGCGGAGCAGGCGCGAAGCTGGGGTGTCTCAGCGAATCGGATCACGGAGCTGCCGAACCCGATCGCCGTCGATGATTATCGGACGCTGCCGGCGAAGGGCGGCTTCAAGAAGGAACGCGGCCTCTCGGGCGGAAGGCTGGTTCTCTTCATGGGTCGTCTGAACCGGATCAAGGGCGCCGACATTCTGATTCGAGCTCTGGCAAGCGCCAATCTCGACGACACACGACTGGTTATTGCCGGCGCAGACGACGGCCAGGAAGCCGAGCTGCGACGGATGGCCGATGCGGAACTCCAAGACCGAGTCACCTTCACCGGCTTTCTCACCGGCGACCAGAAAGTGTCGGCCCTGGTCGATGCCGACATCGTCGTGATGCCCTCTCGCTACGAGATATTCGGGATGACCGCACTCGACGCGCTGGCCTGCTGGACGCCCGTGCTGCTATCGTCTTCATGCGGCGCGGCTTCGATTCTCGAAGGAAAGGCGGGCGTGAATGTGTTTCGCAATGAGGATCCGGCCGACCTGTCGGAACAGCTAAGAACGGTTCTCGACAGACCCGAAGATGCGTCCGGTCTACCGGCCACGAGGGACTACGTGATCGACCGGTTCGCACCCGCGTCAATCGCAGCTATGGCGGAGTCGAGCTACGAGAAAGCGATAATGTCGTGAACATCATCGACGAAATCCGAAAGGTCCTCGACATCGAAGTAGAGGCACTCAACGCCGTACGGGAACACCTCACCGAGGACTACACGGCGGCAGTGGAGATGATTGCGGCCTGTGAAGGCCAGGTCGTCGTCACCGGGATCGGGAAGTCCGGGATTATCGCCCAGAAGATCGCGGCGACTTTGCGCAGTACCGGCACGCCGGCTGTCTTTCTGCACGCGGCTGAGGCGCTTCACGGGGATCTCGGTGTCGTACGCTCTAACGATGTCGTTCTCGCGGTGGGAAAAACCGGGGAGAGCACCGAACTGAACGATCTCCTGCGTGTCCTGAAGAAGTCCGATGTCCCGATCATCGCTCTGACTTCGAATCCCTCTTCGTCGATGGCCGCGCTCGCCGATATCGTCCTGGACCTCAAGGTTCCCAGGGAAGCCTGCCCGTTGAACCTCGCACCAACGTCGAGTACGACTGCTTCGCTCGCGGTGGGTGATGCGATCGCCGTCGCTTTGATGAAGATGAAAGACGTTTCCGCCGAAGACTTCGCAAAGCACCATCCCGGCGGGCAACTGGGCAAGCGGCTCCTGCTGACTGTGAAAGACCTCATGCACAAGGACGAGCACAATCCGGTCGTCCCGAGAGACCGGTCTGTGCGGAAGATGCTGGTTCAGATCACGGCGTTTCGTGTCGGCGCGGTTTCCGTCGTCGACGACGCCGGCAAGCTCTGCGGCCTGGTAACCGACTACGACATCCGGCGAGCGCTGGAATCCGACCGCAACATTCTCGACATGACGATCCCCGAGATGATGAACCCTTCGCCCGAGACAATCCTTGAGGACACTCCGGCGGTCCAGGCCCTCGAACGGATGCGCCACAAGGACAAGCCGACCGCGGTCCTCCCCGTCGTCGACGGTGACAACGTTGCCGTCGGCATGCTCCACGTGCACGACCTCATCGCAGCCGGGCTGTAGCCCGATAGCTATTAGTCGTCAGTGTTCGGATGCTTTTGGCCTTTGGCGTTTAGCGTTTGGCTTTTGGCATTAGCGACGAGCCAACTGCCAATAGCCAACTGCCAACAGCTAACAGCAACTGATGGTAGAATCTGCTCGGGTTACCGGCTACCCGCGCCTGTCGGTATCGGACTATGCCTACAGACCGACCCCAGCGAATTGCCGTCGTGCTTCCCGTCCACAACGAAGCCGGTGTCGTCGGTTCGGTGGTTGCCCGCATACCTCGCTCCATCGACGGTATTCCCCTGACACCTCTCGTCGTCGATGACGGATCGACCGACTCGACCGGCGCTATCGCCCGTGCCGCGGGCGCGCTTGTGCTGCGTCATGTGACGAACCTTGGCGTCGGGGCCGCAACGAGGACAGGATTTGCTGCCGCTCTGGATCTTGGTGCCGACCTGATCGTGACGATGGATGCGGATGACCAGCACGATCCGTCGGATATCGAGAGCCTGGTTCGGCCTGCCATCGACAAAAAGTTGGACGTCGTTATCGGAAACCGCTTGATCCATCCTGAAGGCATGCCGCTGTCGCGTATCATGGCCAACTGGCTGCTGAACGGGATTACCTTGCTCGTTTATGGCGGTAGCGTGTCGGATTCCCAATCCGGATTCAAGTGCCTGACCGCGGATGCGGTCCGGAAGATGGACCTTCGAGCCGACCGGTACGACATCTGCTCGGAGATCGTCGGCGAGATTTTCTCGAAGAAGCTGCGCTACGGTTCGGTTGCGGTCAAGCCGGTTTACACGACGTACTCGCAGGCGAAGGGCCAACACTTCCTGAACGGCGTCAACATCGTGTTGCAATTGCTGGTTCGAATGATGAGGCGAGTCTGACATGGTGCTGGTGATCGGAAGGCTCTTTGCCGTCGTGCTGGCCGGGATCGCCATTTCGAAGAGCTACGTTGATTTCAGAAGCGGCAGGGAATCGGTACAGATGTTCCTTCTGTGGACCGTCACCTGGCTCGGGATCGTCGTCGTCGCCCTGTTCCCCAGCATCATCGATACGGTGCTGGCGGTCGGAGGCGGAAACGCCGGCGTCGGCACCTTTCTCGGCATCGCGCTGGTTTTCCTGTTTTTCCTCGTCTATCGGATGTACGTTCGCCTGGAAGGTCTCGAACAGAAGCTGACGATCGTTATCCAGGAGCTTGCCCTGCGAGGCGACTGGCGCTCGCCGCCGGGCGACAATCGAACGAAAGATTCCGATCCCGGCTAGGAGCCCCTGGTGAAAGTCGCCCCAAAGCTGTAGCGGCGCTCTATGAGCGCCGAATAATGGGCGGTCGTAGACTGCCCTACAGTTTAGACCCGAATTTTGCCACGGGCTGCTAGCGCGAGTTTACTGGGGGCGGGAGCGCCGTTCTGCTGAAACCTCGGTGCCAGAGGGATTTACGATGACGGGGGCGTATACACAAACGGAGGCTCGGCGGGCACGAGCTTGAGGAAATAGTCGAGGATTCCAGGCTCAGCTTCCTCCAACTGCCACTGACACCGGGGCCGCCCTCCTTTCTTTCCGGATGGGCGGAGGATCATGGCCAGACGCACGGAACCAAGCAGGTCCAGGAGCCCGGACAGACACTCGGTGCGCCCCAGCTTCCTGGACTCCCACTCCACGATGCGGGCAAGGAGCAAGCCCAGCAGACAGATGAACGTGTGGACGTGGATCTTCTGATCGGTCCAGTGATATTGCGGCCGGACCGCCAGATGCTCGTCATCCTTGGTTTGGCGGAACACCTCCTCCACCTCGCTCTGGCCTCGGTAAGCAAGCATGATCTCCTCATCGGACCATTCCGCTCGATTAGTGATCAGTATCCGTTTGCCGAAGACTTCCTGTTCCAGGTAAGACCGTGCTTGCTCATCGATCCCGAACTGAAGACGATCGCTGCCCGATCGCGTGTCGTCATAGGTGATACGGAGGACCCGGCTCAGGTACTGACCCGAGAGCAGCGAGTCGATCTTCTTCTCGGCCGCCTTCTGGCTCCGAGGCCCGGACCGGGGCTTGCTCAGTTGCGACTTCCACTCGGCCAATTCACGAAGACGCCTCGCAAGATGCTGCTCCAGCCCGCGGATCTGACCGGCCTTGAGCTGCTCACTGATGAACAGAACCACCGTTCGCCGCTCCCTCCAAATATCCTTCTGGAGACGCAGGACCGGCACGCCCTGTAGGCGGCCCGAATCCACCGGGCGGTACTCCGCCACCGGAATCCCCAGAAGATCTGCATGTTGGGTCGGAACCAGTGAAGCGACATAGCCGATCTGGCTGGCATCGACCCGGGCCTGGTTGGCTTTCGAGTTGTTGCCCTTGTCGTAGACCAGCGTGACGTCTTCCAGCTCGATGGAGAGCTTGGCCAACCGTTCCCGAATGTCAGTCAGAGACTCGGGAAAGCGCTTCGAATCCACCTCATTGCCTGCGTAGACGTGAGCATAGAGGGGAATCTGCCCGTCTCGGGCAACCAGAAGCGCGAGGCTGAACAGGCGGAGGTCGAACCGCTTCTGTTTGGACCGGCCCCGTTGGGGGAGCTTGGGCTTGCGATTCGTGGTGGCGATGTAAGTGAAGAAGTTCGTCGTGTCGTAGAAGAGGGTGTCCAGTTTCAGGTCCAGTTGGGTCACGATGCGCTGGGTGAGTTCCTCTTCGATTCGCCGCAGCGCATCCAGGGATACGCGGTTCATCTGGTCCCAGAAAAACTGCGAGGTGACCGTCTCCGTTTTCAGGCCTGGAAAGAGGCGGTGCAGGGACGTGCCGGCGGCCCAGTCGGCCCACCCCCGTTTGGACTGGGGCCGGATGGCTCGGTTGAGCGCGCCCAGCAGCAGAGTGGTGCCCACCGACGCTTTGCGGGACCGGCTCCGGCCCACTTCTCGGTCGATGAGGTCCACCACGCCGAGCCGATCGGCCACGGCCTTCAGGGCGGCCGCGTCGCCGTGCTGGTAGGACCGGATTCTCAGTTGCCCCTCTGGTGCCTGCAGCAGCCGATCCAGCAGGGCGTCGGCCGTGCCTAGGTAAAGGATGGGAACGGGCCGCGGCTTCCCGTTGATGCGCCGGGACTCCACGATCCGCCAGTAGGAGTGTCCAGCGACTTGGACCCGTTGCAGGCTGGCCATGTTTTATGTATACACATCTCTACATATCGTAGTCAAGTGGATTATGACCCCATAATATAGGATTATCGTGTGGATCCAATGATCGGAACGGCTTTCATGTTTTGTGTATACATAAGCGAGCGGCGCAGGAACCGCCTCAATCCCCCTTCACAAGCTGGATTCAAGCAACTTGCGCCGGAAGTTGGCCGTCTGATTCAGTAAACTCGCGCTAGGCAGACCGCTCTCCCTCCCGTGCCCTATCGGGCGCAGACTTCTTTACAAGATCGCGGCCCGGAGCTAACTTAGCGGGATCACCTGAAGGAACGCTGAACGAATGAACCGACCGCGGGACCACGTCCAATCAATCTGTCTTTTCACAGTGCTGGTGACAGTGCTGATGGGAGCGGTGCGAGTGGACGCGCAGAGTGTGCTGAACTTCCCACGGGTGCTGTCCTCGGAGACGGTGTTTACGGGGGTAGCGATCGGGAACCCGACGTCAGGGGAAGCGACGGTGACGCTGACGGCGTACGGAGCGGACGGGACTTTGGCGGGTGGCGGAGAGAACCCGACGACGGTGACGATCCCGGCGGGGGGGCAGCTGGCGCGGCAGCACAGGGAGCTGTTCGGAGAGGGGGAGTTCAACGGGTGGGTGCAGGCGACGTCGGGGACGGCGGGGTTGACGGGGTTCTTCCTGAACGCGAACCCGGCATTGACGGACCTGGATGGAGCGCTGGCGGGGGAGTCGGGCGGGGAGCTGATCTTACCGTTCATTGCGGGGATGGCGCCGTCGCTGACCGAGGTGACGGTGGTGAACCCGGAGGAAGAGACGGCGACGGTGACGCTGGAGGTGTTCGGGGTGGACGGGGTGAGCCTGGGGACGGCGACCCTGGATCTGGAAGCGAAGGCATTGGTGCGACAGCTGGTGACGACGGTGTTCGAGGGGGCCGACATCGGAGAGGCGTCGCACATCCGGGTGACGGCGGACCGGGAAGTGGTGGCGTATGAGGTGGTGGCAGACTTCGAGTTGCCAGGGGTGGCGCAGAGGCGGGAGACGATCGCGCTGGCCGGGCGTGCGGCCTCGGCGTCGACCACCCACGTGCTGGCACAGTACGCGGTGGGCGGGGGGTGGCTGTCCTACTTCGGGGTGGTGAACACGTCGGGGACGAGCCAGATCGTGACGGTGCGGGGGCACGACGACGACGGGAGCGAGTTGGAAGCGACGGTGACGCTGGGAGCGAACGCAGCGTACCGGGGGGACCTGGGCGAGCTGCTGGGGATCGAAGAAGGGAGCGCGATCCGGACGGGATGGATCGAGGTGGAAGCGCCGGTGGGATACGTGGCGAGCTACATCGGGTACGGGAACACGGTGACGCCGTCGTTCGCATTGGTGGCGGGAGCGCCGGAGGAAGATGCGTCCGGGTTGCAGGTGTACTCGCAGGTGGCCGAGGGAGCGGGCTTCTTCACGGGCGTGGCGCTGGTGAATCCGGGAGACGAGACGGCGACGGTGGAGTTCTACACGGTGCGGCCGGACGGGACGACGGTGGGAAAGACGGAGCTGACGCTCGAGCCGGGGGCACGGTTGGGCCGGCTGTACCGGGAGCTGCTGGCGTCAAGTCTGCAGCAGGTGGGCGGCTGGACGCTCGTGCGGTCGAGCGCGCCGTTGGTGGGGGTGGCGCTGTTCGGGGGGACGAACGGGTTTGCGCTGGCGAGCGTGCCGGGACAGGCGATCTCAGCGGATTATGAGCCACCGGCGCAGGTGGCGTCGGCGATCACGGGGACGGTGAGACAGGCCGGAGCAGGAGTGGGGAACGTGACGGTGCGGTTGTCGGGGCCGGTGGGCCAGACACGGACGACGGACCCGGAAGGGCGGTACATTTTCGGGGAGTTGCCGCCCGGGGAGTACGTGGTGACGGCATCGCGGCTGGGAGCGGAGTTGGCGCCCGCCGAGCGGGAAGTGACGTTGGGGTTTGAAAACGTCGGGGAGCAGGACTTCGAAGCGGGGGGAGTGGCGCCGTCCGAGGCGCCGTTGGTGACGTTCGTGACGCCGACGTCGACGTTTGAAGGGAACCGGTTGCTGAACATCAAGGTGCTGGGGGGGAACTTCAACCCGGCGTCGGTGGTGGTGTTCAACGGAGAAGAGTTGCAGACGGTGTTCGTGAACTCGGCGGAGCTGCAGGCGGTGATCCCGACGCGGTTGTTGACCGAAGAGACGGACGCGGAGATTCGGGTGGTGACGCCACCGCCGGGAGGGGGGACCTCGACGGCGGCGGTGTTCGTGGTGAACCCGAAGCCAAGCGACCCGCTGCTGGCCGGGCGGATCAACGTGGGGTCGTTTCCGGCGGGCGTGGCGGTGGATTCGAGACGCGGGATCGCGCTGGTGACCAACGAGAGTGGAGACAGCGTGAGCGTGGTGGACATCTCTCGGGAGATCGTGACGGACACGATCGGGGTGGGGAGGAGTCCGGCAGAAGGGATCGCGGTGGATTCGGAGCGCGGGATCGGGTTGGTGGTCAACGGAGAGGACGGGAACGTATCGGTAGTGGATCTGGACAGCCTGACGGTGACGGGGACGATCGGAGTAGGAGACAGACCGGCGGGAGTGGCGATCGACCTGGAACGGGGCGAGGCGGTGGTGGCGAACCGCGGGAACAACACGGTGAGCGTGATCGACCTGGACACGCTGGCGGTAACGGGGACGATCGGGGTAGGGGGCTTTCCGCGAGGAGTAGCGATCGACTCGGGAGAAGGATTGGCGTTCGTGACGAACGCGAACAGCAACACGGTGAGCGTGATCGATCTGGAGCGGGGGGTGGTCGTCGAGACGATCGAGGTGGGATCGGCGCCGACGGGAGTGGCGGTGTACCTGAAAACCGGACATGTGGTGGTGACCAACAGCGGGGTGACCTCCGGGACCGGGTTGGGAGCGCTGTCGACGGTGTCGATCATCGACGTGGTGGACGAAGAGGTGGTGGCGGACGTGCCGGTGGGGAGCGCGCCGTTCGGAGTGGACGTGGACCAGAGGGAGCAACTGGCGGTGGTGGCGAACTTCGGGTCGAACGACGTGACGCTGATCCGGATACCGAACCCGATGCCGCGGATCGAAGAAGTGTCCCCGGCGACGTTTCCGACGGACGGGAGCACGTTCACGTTCACGATCACGATCACGGGGACGGGGTTCCTGCCGACGAGTGTGGTGACGCTGAACGGTCAGACGCTGCCGACGACGTATGTGAGCGCGACGGAGTTGAAAGCGGAGGTATCGGGGGAGTTGCTCGAGGAGTTGCTGCAGGTCTCCTCGACGGTGACGAGCATCGCCGAGGCGCGGCTGGGGCAGGTGTCGCCGTTCAACTTCACGATCGGGGTGACGAACCCGGGGCCGGGCGGGGGGTCCTCGGACGGTGATGCGGGGATCACCGATATCACGCCCGAGTACAAGAGGCCGACGCTGCGGTCGATCACGCCGGATGAGATCGAATCGGACGCGGACGAGTTGTTGTTGACGTTGAACGGGAGCAACTTCTTCGGGGGGAGCATCGTGAACTTCAGGGGCGAGGGGCACTCGCCGTTCGACTCGTCGGCGAACCGGCTGCGGGTGTTGATTCCGGGAACGGACCTGGATCCGGGGATGTACGCGGTGAGCGTGACGAACCCGGGAGCGGGGACGAGCCGGGAGCTCGGTTTCGAGGTGACCGAAGAGGCGAACCCGGTGCCGGTGATCACGGGGTTGGAGCCGCCCTCGGTGGAAGCGGGATCGGCGGGGTTCGTGCTGCTGCTCGAGGGGCGCGGGTTCATCCCGGCCACGCGGGTGACGCTGGGAGGGACAGGGCTGAATGCGCGGATCACCCCCGAGACGGTGGAGGTGGACGTGGCGGCGGGGCAGGTGGCCGAGGCGGGGACGCTGTCGGGGCTGGTGACGAACGAGGGGCCGGGCGGGGGTTCGGCGGCATTCAGCCTGAGCGTGACGACGGTGCCGGCGGCGATCACGAGCTTCGCACCGACGGTGGTGTCGGCCGGGACGGACGTGGAGCTGCGGGTGTTCGGGAGTGGGTTCACGGCGCTATCGGTGGTGCTGGTGGCCGATACGCGGGTGGCGACGGAGTTTGTCGGTGCCGGGGAGTTGATCGGCCGGATACCGGCGGTGGTGCTGCCCGAATCGGGTGAGGTGCCCGTGGAGGTGCTGAACCTGGGGCCGGGAGGCAACCGGGCGGCGGGAGGGTTGCTGACGATCGAGGTACCGGTGCCGGTGCTGACGGTGCTGGAACCGGTGTTGTTGGCGCTCGGAGATCTGCCGGCCCGGATCCGGGTGCTGGGTGCGGGATTCCTGCGATCGGCCCTGATCCAGGTGGACGGGATCGATGTGGCGACGGCGTACGCGGGGCCGGGGGAACTGGGCTTCACGCTGGCCCGGGTGGATGTGGCCGGGGTGATCGAGGTGACGGTGACGAACCCGGGACCGATCGTATCGATCGGGCTGCCCTTGACGATCGGCAGCCCGGTACCGGTGTTGCGGGAGATCGTCCCGGGGGAACTGGTTCAGGACGCGCTGCCGGCACGGGTGAGGGTGCTGGGCGACGGGTTCGGGCCGACGTCGGTGGTGCTGCTCGACGGTGTGGCGGTGGCGGACGCGGGGCTGGATCTGACCTCGGCGTTGCAGTTGGGTGGCGCCCGGGTGTCGCGGGTCTTCGTGGACGGCGGGACGCTGGAATTCGAGGTGCCGGCCGGGACGGCCCCCGGTGAGCACACGGTGCAGGTGGAAACCCCGGCGCCGGGCGGAGGCACATCGGGGGCGGCGATCCTGACGATCCTGAACCCGGTGCCGGTGGTCAGGTTGGTGAGCCCGGAAGCGACGTTCGTGGGCATGCCGGTGGAGGTTGAGGTGACCGGCAGCGGGTTTATGCCAGAGTCGGTGATCTTCCTGGGCGGCATTCCGGTCGGGACGCGCTACCTGGGCGAGACGACGCTGTTTGGGATCCTGGCGGCGGATGTCGTCGGGACATTCGGGCTGACGGTGTTCACCCCGGAGCCGGGTGGTGGCGAGTCCAACGCGGTGGACTTCACGGTCCTGCCGATACCGAACCCGGAACCGTTCATCGAAGAGGTCGATCCGGACGAGATCGTCGAGGACCATGAGACCGAGATCGAGATCCGGGGAGGGAACTTCATCGAGAGCTCGCGGGTGGAACTCGACGGCAAGGAACTGCGGGTCCAGGGAGGCACAAGCCGACAGTTGAGGGTGACCCTGCCCCCGCTGGCACGGGGGACGTATGAACTGACGGTGATCAACGATGCGCCGGGTGGCGGACGCGACACGATCAGGTTCGAGGTGAAAGCCGCGCCGCCGGTCGTCGACGAAGACATCTTCTTCAAGCTGGTGCGGGACCCGTTGCTGATCGTCGAGGGTGACGAAGAGATCATCGCGTTGAGCCTGAGCGAGCCGCTGGACTTCGATCTGGAGGTGACGGCCACGATAGCGAACTCGGCGATCGCAGGGATCGTGGACGAAGGCTCGACAGTCGTGTCGGTTACGGACACGATACCGGCCGGGGAAGTCCACGCATCCGGACCGATCAAGGGCGTCTCGGAAGGAACAACGACGCTGACGGTTACCGCCGACGGATTTGACCCGGTCACGGCGCCGATCCGCGTGCTCGACTCGGCACCCGCGGCCATCGTCGACACACCGATCTCACCGTCGAGCATCACGGTCGCGGAGGGCAGCCCGGCCAACTTCACCGTGACGCGCTTCGACGACACCCAGGGCGCCGCGATCGCGATCGGGACGAGCACGGCGCCCGACGATGTCGCAAGCGTCGATCTGGGTTTGAAGTTCGGCGCGAACTCGCTGACCGCGGTGGAAACCGTCCGGGGATTAGAGGAAGGAACGACGACCCTGACCATAGCCGGCGTCGACGCGCCCTCGCTGCTCTCGGATCACGTGATCAACTTCCTGCCGCCGGGTGTCGATCTGCCGGCGACCGTGGACCTCCAGACCTCGGGTGACCCGGTCGCGTTCGGCAATGGAGGCAGCTATGACGATGCCTTCAAACTTGAATCGCTACCGTTCACGTTCCCCTTCTTCGACCGCGACGATGACGAGGTCTACGTCAGTACGAACGGTTACCTGACCTTCTGCGCCGGCGACTCCGAGTACGAATGGGATACGCCGGAAGAATTCCTGTCGCTGCCGCGCATCGCTGCGTTCGCGACCGATCTGTACCTGTTCTCCTCATTCAGCGACGTCTTCACCAACGAGATCACGATCGAAGGCTGTGACGCGTTCGTCGTGACCTATGAGGACATGGGCATCTTCTTCGATTCCGGCCTCGGGGGCATCCATACGTTCCAGATCGTCTTGTTCGAGACCGGCGCCATCCAGTTCCGGTACGGCGACATCAACAACGAGCAATCCGATACCGAAGAAGAGGTCTGGGTCGGCGTCTCGCCACAGCCGCCGCAGTTCGACCGGCCGCACGGGATCTGGTCGGACGGCATCTACCTGTACGTGACGGAGCGAGGGAACAGTTCGGTCCGCAGGATCGAGATCGCCACCCGAGAGGTGAAGCTGCTGGCTGGGGATCCCAATGGCGGCTCCGGTACGGCGGATGGGATCGGCACAGCGGCACGCTTCGACGAGACCGCCGGTATCTGGGGTGATGGCAACGGCAACCTGTACATTGCCGAGCGTGCCAACTATGCGATCCGAAAAGTCGTGATCGCGACCGGCGAGGTGCCGACGATCGCCGGCCTGAAGGGCACTAGCGGCGCGGTGGACGCGACCGGAACCGATGCCCGGTTCGACGAACTTGGCGCTCTGTGGGGAGATGGCAACGGCAATCTCTATGTCGCCGACGCCGGCAACCATGTTATCCGGAAGATCGTCATCGCCACCGGAGAGGTCACCACGCTGGCCGGGACCTTCGGTGTAACGGGTTCCGCAGACGACTTCGGGGCGGACGCCGGGTTCTTCGAACCCTGGGGCGTCTGGGGCGACAATCTGGGCAACCTCTATATTGGCGAGGACACGAACGCGACGATCCGGAAGATCGTCATCGCGACGGGTCAGGTGACCACGCTGGCCGGGGTTGCGAACGACAGCGGCGACGCGGACGGGATCGGCTTGGCGCGCCTCGATCGGCCGCGCGGGCTCTGGGGTGACGGTCTGGGCCACCTGTACGTTTCAGAGGTAGGCAACCACGCGATCCGGAAAGTGGACCTCGCCACAGGCGAGGTGTCGACGCTGGCGGGCCTGAAGGGCACGAGCGGTTTTGCTGACGGAGTCGGGACCGCTGCTAGATTCTTCTTCCCCAACGCAATCTTCGGTCACGGCGGCTACCTCTACATCGTCGACGACCGGAATCACGTCATCCGCCGAATGGATATTGACAGCCTGGAAGTGGAAAGCTTTGCGGGATGGGCCGGAAATGCCGATCTAAAAGACGGTACCGGAGCCCTGACGCCGGTCTCCGAAGAGACACCGCTGAACAGCAACTACACGGTGGCCCGCGGGTTCATCTACGATCGGTTCGATTCCGAGTCGCCTGACCTGATAACGGTTGGGGTCACGGTGACCGGCACGCCGACGCTTTCATCCATCGCGCCCAATGAGGGCGATCAGGACGACAGCGTTGCTGTCACGCTGACGGGCACCGACTTTGTAGTTGACGGCACGAGCGTCGATGTGTCGGGAAGCGGTGTCACTGTCAGCAACGTCAGCGTGTCGAGCCCGACATCGTTGACCGCGACCTTCGCGATCGATTCGGGCGCCGCCGACGGTGCGCGGAACGTAACCGTGACTACGGGTGCGGGAACCAGCGGTGCGGTGACCTTCACCGTGAACGAGACTGTTCCCGCACCTGTCCTTTCGAATCTCAACCCGGACTCCGGGACACAAGGTTCAACGGTCGCGGTGACGCTCACCGGACAGGGTTTCAGCGGTACCTCGGTCGACGTCAGCGGCGATGGCGTGACCGTCCCGTCCTTCACCGTAAACAGCCCAACCGAGATCGTGGCCGTGTTCGTCCTGTCCGACACGGCCGGCGCCCGGAACGTGACAGTGACGACCGGCAACGGAACGTCCAACACCTCCACGTTCACTGTCGATGCCAGTCCCGTCGTAAGCGCCGGGACGCTCGAGGTTGATACCTATCTCAGCAACACGGCGAACAGCGAAGAGGGTTCCAACGACGGCGTCAACGCCCTCGCCCGGTTCTCCGAGCCGAACCGGATATGGGGCGAGGGCAGTTTTCTCTACGTGACGGATGAAGACAACCACGTCGTCCGTCGGATTGACAAATCGACGGGCGAAGTGACGACGTTTGCCGGGACGATGGCACTTTCGGGTACTGACGACGGTACCGGGACGGCGGCGAAGTTCAACAGCCCGGAAGGTGTCTGGGGCGATGGAGCAGGCAACCTTTACGTCGTCGACAGCAACAACCACACGATCCGGAAGATCGTGATCGCCACGAAAGTCGTCACTACTTTTGCCGGAACTGCCGGCACGCCTGGATCGGCCAATCTGAACGGCACTGCGGCGACTTTCTCGAATCCCGAAGGCATCTTCGGAGACTCCGACTACCTATACATTGCCGACTCGAGCAACCATACGATCCGGCAGATCGAGATCGCGACACAGGACGTGATGACCCTGGCGGGGTCGCCGGGCTTACCTGGAGACACCGATGACACGGGTTCGAGTGCCCGTTTTGATTACCCACAGGACCTGTGGTCGGACGGTACGGACCTGTTTGTCGTCGACAAGAATCGCGATCTGATTCGGCAGGTCGAAATCAGCAGCGGAGTCGTTACGACCCTTGCCGGAAGCGCCGACGGCTATCTCGACGCGAACGGTACGTCTGCTGAGTTCAGCGGTCCCGAGGCAATCTTCGGTGTCGGCGGATTCCTCTACATCGGGGACACGTTCAACAACCGGATCCGAAAGATCGATCTGACTACCCCGAACGCCGTCACCACGGTGGCCGGTACTACTTCAGCCGGGTTTGATGACGGCGTGGGTACGGCGGCCAAGCTCGGGGACCCGTCCGGCATCTGGAGTGACGGGTCGTTCCTGTACGTGGTGGACGAGGACTTCGACCGGATCCGCAAGATCGATATCTCGACAGCAGAGGTCACGACGCTCGCCGGCGGCGTCTGGTTCAACTTCCCGCAGGCGATCTCGGGAGACAGCAACAATCTCTACGTCTCCGACACGGACAACCACGTCATCAAGAAGATCAGCGTTGTTGCATGGATCATCCCGAAGGATGCCTTATCATCGTGTTTTCAAACACAGGGGATAACCTAGATGCCACATAAGTTCAACGCAGCGCGACGGCACAAGTTTGATAAGGCGCAGTACCGGGTGATCAACTGGGCAGAATATAACGAGAGCCTGCGCCAGCGGGGTGATCTGACGATTTGGGTCAGTGATGAGACTCAAAGTGTGTGGCGCGCGCCGCACCGCACGTCACGGGGTGGCCAGCGGAGATACTCGGATCTGGCTATCGAGACATGCCTGACGCTGCGCACGGCGTATCGGCTGGGGTTGCGACAAACGCAGGGACTTATGGGATCCATCGGCACGCTCATGGGGCTGGATATACGGGTGCCGGACTTCTCCACACTGTCGCGTCGCGCAAACGGCTTGAGCATCGCTCAGGCGGTGAGGCAAGCCGGGTCTGTGCCTGTCCATCTGGTGGTGGACAGTACCGGCCTCAAGATCTTCGGCGAAGGGGAATGGCTCGCGCAGAAGCATAAAACCAGGGGAATACGCCGCCGCTGGCGCAAACTCCACCTCGGACTGGACCTGGCCAGCGGTGCAATTGTTTGCGCCGATCTGACTCACGATGACGTTGGAGACAGCACCGCCTTACCCGGGCTCCTGGATCAACTCGATGCCCCGGTCACGGGCTTTCTGGCTGACGGTGCCTATGATGGAGCGTCCACACGGGATCTGCTGAGGGAACGGTATGGGGAGACCCTGGATGTGGTTATACCGCCGCCAAAGAACGCAGTGACCCGACCGCAATCGGCGCGGGATCCAACCGTTCGGGATCGCCATATTGCCCAGATCCGCAGCAACGGCCGCATGGCCTGGCAAGTGGCCACAGGGTACAACCAGCGCAGCCGGATAGAAACGCAAATCGGCCGTTGGAAGGGTGTCATCGGCCCCAAGCTCAAATCCCGCAGCTTCTCCAGGCAGATCACGGAAATCAAGGTCGGCCAGAAAGTTCTGAACACAATGACCGCACTCGGACGGCCTGTGTTCGAACGTATCGCCTGACGCTACCGCTTGGGAAAGGGCGAATTCCATCTCCGCCCCGATCCATGCAACAACGCTAGCGCGGCGAGCGCGATGCGGAGAAGACCCGGCGGGGAACGTGGAGGCACTACACAGTGTTCAACGTCGAGCAAGCCGACGGCCTGAAACTCCCCGAGCGCAAAGGCGTGGAGATCCCCAATGGGAAGCGCAGCAGAACGTGGAGAAAGTCATCCGGGCCAGTGGGGTCACGATCCGGGAGGTGAACGGCGACCGGGCGTATTACAACATGGCCCGCGATCACATCGTGTTGCCCGAGCGGGCGCAATTCAAGAGCGCCGAAGCCTATTACCAGACCGCGCTCCATGAAGTCGGCCACAGTACCGGGCACAAGAGCCGCATGAACCGGGAGAGTCTTCAACACGGCATCACGGACGGCTTCGGATCCCAGGCGTACGCACGGGAAGAACTGCGGGCGGAAATCAGCGCCATGATGTCGTCCGAGCGCCTGGGCGTCGCATATGAGCCGCAACATGGCGCCGCCTATGTGGCCTCCTGGGTCAAAGCCTTGAAAGACGACCCGCAGGAAATTTACAAGGCGGCGGCCGAAGCCGGGCGCATCTCCGACTATGTCTGCGCCGCTCCCGAGCGCGCCCGCGCCGCTGAAATCGAGAAGGCCAAGGACACGCCGCTTGCAACCGGGAAGACGAAGCAGGAGCGGCCCATTGACGCGCCGACAGCCGCGCGGGAACCCCAACCGGCAACGCCCGTTCCAATGAGGGCGCCGGAGATCGAGTTGAGCCGTTAACAGAACTCACAGAAAGGAGTGTTGCGCATGACTGACACGAAACCGGCCGATGAGATCCGCATTGGCCGCGTCAAGGCAACGATCTGGATGAATACCACCGAGGATGGAGAGCCCCGCTACAGCGTCGTCTTTTCCCGCCTCTACCGCGAGGGTGCGCAGTGGAAGACGACACACAGCTTCGGCCGCAACGACCTCTTGCTGCTGGCAAAGGTCGCCGACATCGCACACACCCGGGTCTCGGCGCTTCGGCAGGATGACGGAGCCGAGGCCACGGTGGGAACGGAGGCATAACCGCGTGGCTCGTTTTGACATCCGGGAGACACCCTCTCTCGACCGGCGGCCGGAGCCTGGACGAGAGCGCCGGCCCGAGCGGGTCCCGGAGCGCCCCGGGCATCGGCGGAACCACGACCCGCTACGGGCGAAGCACACCATCGCCGAGCGCAAGAATGCCGCCGTCGCCGATGTCAGTCATTACCGCGTTGTCGCCGTCGCCGACATTGTGCGGGAGCGTTTCGGGGGCAACCCCTACGCGGCCCGGAAAGCCCTCGATCAGATGAAGGCCGATGGATGGGTCACCGAACGCACTCTAGGAGCCTGCGCCGTAGGACGATTTTCGGCTCGGCGAATTACGCGAGATGGCGATCGATCGGTATCGGTGACCGGGGAATGGGCGTTTTGGACGCCGAGGCGCCGATGGGTGCGCCACGGGTGCTTGAATCGACCCTCGTTCGGCCTGATTTGCGGGCGGTATCCCTGTCATCAGGCTGCCTGAAGCCCTGCATCCGCTTGACGTTCAATGCCAGACACACCAAGTTCCACTCGCCCTGGACCTTGTTCAGGCCGCGCAGGCTGAATCGGCGGAAACCGAGCACCTCCTTGATCCACCCGTTGGGCGCCTCCGACAGCCATTTGCGTCGGGCGTACTGCACCCGTCCCGCCGAGGTCGCCAGCTTCTCGGCCATGCGGGCCTTCGCCGGATGCCTGGCCGCGTCCACCGCGACCGCGCGCCGGCCCTCCCGGCCCAAGGCCACATAGCCGTCCACGCCGCGCGCCTCCAGCGCCTCAAGGTCGTCCTCGTTGCAGTAGCCCGCATCCGCCAGCACCGTCTCCGGCCGTTCCCCATGGGTGGCCTCCACCTCGTCCACCAGCGGGACCAGTCGACCCTGGTCGCTGGCGTTCGACGACACCTCGGTGGCGACGATCAACTGCTTCTCTCCCTCCACCGCCACCTGCGCGTTGTAGCACTGCTGAAAACCCTCCGATGAGGTCTTCATGATCCGGCTTTCGGGATCCGTGAAGTTGTCCTGCGCCTTCTCGTCCGGCTCGCCGTATTCCCGCTTGTATGGCCGCCCGCCCTTCCGGTTGCGCTTCGAACCGGGCTCGCGTCCCCGCGCCTCGTCGGCCTCCCGTTGCCTGGCCTCCAATCGCGCCCTGGCCGCCCGGATCGCCGCCAGCCGATCCTCCCGGCGGCGTAACTCCTCGGGTAACTCATCGCCGCGATGCGCCTCCCCGAAACGCGCGTCCTCCGCCGCGTCGGTCTCCCGCGCGCGCGACAGCAACGCTTCGATCTCGCTCTCCAGACGCCGCTCCTCCTCCAGCATCCGACCGTAACTCATCGCCTTGCGCTTGCTGGCGTTGGCTCGAACCTTCGTCCCGTCGATCGACAACTTGCCGAAGTTCGCAACGCCGGTCTCGCGCGCCAGACGCACCACCTCCACAAACAGCGCCTTGAAATCCGCCAAATGACGGCGGCGAAACTCGCAAATCGTCCGATGGCTCGGAAAATTCCCCGCCGCCAACACCCGAAATGCCACGTCCTCCTCCAGCTTCCGCGCCAGCCCTCGGGAGGAAAACACCCCCGTCGTGTACCCGTAGATCATCACCTTCACCATCATCCGCGGCTCATACGGCGACTTGCGACGACCGTCCCCCTCGTAAGGCGCGTAAAACGCCGTCAAGTCCAATCCGTCCACCAGATCGCTCACATGGTGCGCCAAGTGCCCCTCCGCCAACCAATCCCGCATATCCGGCGCCAGCAGCAACCCCTGATCCGGCTGGTACGGGCGAAACGTCGTCGGCATCGCAATCTCCTCCTAACTGCGACACAATTATCTCATTCACTTCCTACGGCGCAGGCTCCTAGGAGCCTGTCGGGAATAGATTGGGGATGGGTGGCGACAGAAGTCGGGGAAGAACCGGATGGGACCTAAGCTGGACGGGTGGATTTGTAGAAGAAGGCATGACGAAATGCTTCCGATCCGATGACCTGAATCAGAGCTTGTTGATGCCGCCGTCGTTACACGACTGGCTTCCGGAAAATCATTTGGCGCGATTTGTGGCCGACCTGGTGGAGACGCTGGATCTGTCGGCGTTTTACCGTTCCTATGAGGCGAAGGATGGACGAGGTCAGGCGGCCTACTCCCCGGTGCTGATGGTGCGGTTGTTGGTGTACGGATATTGTACCGGGGTGGTGAGTTCGCGGCAGATCGAGAAACGGACGCATGAGGACGTGGCGTTCCGGTATTTGAGTGCGGACACGCATCCGGATCACAGCACGTTCAACGAGTTTCGGAAACGGCATTTGGAGGCGTTGGCGGGACTGTTTCTGCAAGCGCTGGGATTGTGCCGGAAGGCGGGGCTGGTGAAACTGGGGCATGTGGCGGTCGACGGGACGAAACTCCAGGCGAACGCCAGCAAGCACAAGGCGATGAGTTATGGGCGGATGAGGGGGGCCGAAGAGACGCTGAAGGCGGAAGTGGAGGAGTTGCTGAAGCGGGCCGAGGCGGTCGACGCGGTCGAGGATGAGAAGCAACGGCAAGGACTGACCGACCAGTTGCCGAAGGAATTGGCGCGGCGGGAAAGCCGGTTGAAGAAGATTCGACAGGCCCGGGCGGAATTGGAAGCGGAAGCCCGGCAGAAGGCGGCGCAGGCGAAGGCGGACGCGGAAGCGCGGATGGCCCAGCGGCGGAAGCAAGAGGAGCGAACGGGGAAGAAGACGGGTGGAGGCCAACCGCGGGTTCCCGATCCGAAGCAGGCGGCGCCGGATGCGAAGGCGCAGCGCAACTTCACCGATCCGGACAGCCGGATCATGCCCGACGGCGCGCACAAAGGCAGTTTCGTGCAGGCCTACAATGCCCAGATCGCTGTGGACGATGACACGCAAGTCATCGTCGCGGCCGAGATCACCCAGGACGCCAATGACAAAGAGCAACTGGCGCCCATGGTCGCGCAAGTGCGGCGGAACACGGGGACCCGGCCCGTCGCGGTCAGCGCGGATGCCGGGTATTGGAGCCCCAGGCAGGTGACCGACCCGCGAGCCGCAGGGATCGATTTACACGTGGCCACGGGGCGAGTCCGGACCGGCGCATCCCCGAAGTCTTCCGGCGGCCCGCCCGGAGCGGCTGAAGGCGCCGGCGTACGGGAGCAAATGAAACAGAAACTGGACAGCGATGTGGGGCGGGCCGTCTACAAGATGCGCAAGGCGATTGTGGAACCGGTATTCGGACAGACCCGGGAATGCCGGGGATTCCGGCGTTTCAGTTTCCGCGGTCTCGAGAACGTGCGGGCGGAATGGCAACCGGTCTGTTTGACCCACAACATCCTGAAGTTGTTTCGTTACGGAGGAGGATTCAAGCCACTGGCGGCTTGAATCGAAGCAGGGAGATCCTGGCAAACACAGAATCCGCGGATGAAAAATACGTATCGCGCTCAATGGGGGCTGCCGCAATCTCATCTCATGGATCTGTCTGAGCAAACGCTTCCCAAGGTGGCCTTCATCCTGAAATCGCGATGGGTCTTTCAGCTTCAGACTTCTCCAGATTTCTTATTGCCGACAGGCTCCTAGAGGGACCGAAAGGCGGGAAATACCGCGTCCTGTCCCCCACCGCCGCCGGAGCCCGCGAAGCCCGGACGCAGGGCGTCTCCCGGGAAATGGACCCGGAACAGCGTTTCTCGCAACCCAAGCCGATACGCCGTGCGCAGCGTCAGGCATGTCTCGATCGCCAGATCCGAGTATCTCCGCTGGCCACCCCGTGACGTGCGGCGCGGCGCGCGCCACACACTTTGAGCCTCATCACTGACCCAAATCGTCAGATCACCCCGCTGGCGCAGGCTCTCGTTATATTCCGCCCAGTTGATCACCCGGTACTGTGCCTTATCAAACTTGTGCCGTCGCGCTGCGTTGAACTTATGTGGCATCTAGTGGTCCCCGTCTAACAGACTGTACCTTATTCGGATCGTTCCCCGAGCCAGACCGACACACTGCGGCTTCGGCCAAGCCGTCCGAGTTCGTTCCGCACAGGGATTTCCGATCTAATGGTCATTATTTTCCTCATATATGATCAGAAATGGGACAGCCAGAGCCGTTACGTTAATTGTGACGGACTACACTAGGTTATCCCCTGTGTTGAAAAACACGATGATAAGGTATCCTTCGGGATGATCCATGCAACAAGGTCGCACCTATACCGCTTCCAACGCAAGCGCGATCCCCATCCCGCCGCTGATGCAAAGCGTCGCCAGACCGTAACGGCCGTTGCGTCGTCTTAGCTCGTGGACGAGCGTCGTCGTGATGCGTGTTCCGGTGCAACCGATCGGGTGGCCAAGAGCAATCGCGCCGCCGTTGACGTTCAGGCGATCGGGATCGATCGGGAGCTCGCGGGTGCACGCCAGAACCTGGGCCGCGAACGCTTCGTTCAGTTCCACAAGGTCGAAGTCCTCGAGCTTCAGCCCGGTCTTCGAGAGCAGCTTGCCGACCGCGGGGACCGGGCCGATGCCCATGATCTTCGGGTCCACGCCCGCGATCGCGTAGTCCACGATCCGGGCGAGAGGCTGGATGTCGCGCCGCTTCACCTCCTCTTCAGACATCAAGACCGTCGCAGCGGCGCCGTCGGTGATACCTGACGAGTTGCCGGCCGTGACGGTGCCGGTCTTCGAGAAAACAGTCTTGAGCTTCCCGAGGGCCTCGGGCGTAACATCCGGACGCGGGTGTTCGTCGGTCGTGAACTCGATCGGTTCACCCTTACGCTGCGGCACGGCGACGGGCACGATTTGGTCCGCGAACCGGCAGGCCTCGGCCGCAGCTGCCGCGCGGCGCTGGCTAGTCAAAGCAAACTCGTCCTGCTCATCGCGCGTGATTCCGTGAATCTCGGCCAGAGCTTCGGCGGTTTCGCCCATTATCATGTCGGCGAGCGGACACATGAACCCATCGCGGTACATTCCATCGACGAACTGCTGGTGTCCGAGCCTTAGCCCCCATCGGGCTCCGTCCACCAGGTAGGGCACGCGGCTCATCGACTCCATGCCCCCTGCGACGACAATGTCGGCGTTGGACAGCGCGATCTCCTGGTACCCCAGGATGATTGACTTGAGGCCGGAACCGCACGCCTTGTTGACGGTGTAGGCCGACACTGCCTCGGGGACGCCTGATCGCACGCTGACCTGCCGGGCGGGGTTGGGTCCGTTACCGGCCTGCCGCGCCTGCCCGATGATCACTTCACCGACGTCTTCCGGTGAAACCCCGGCGGTCTCGAGAGCGGCCCTCACGGCCCTCACACCGAGGTCTGCGGCCGTCATGCCGGCCAGTGTTCCACCGAATCGTCCGATCGGTGTCCGGCGAGCCGAAACGATGTAAACCGATTTCATAGCAAGCACCTACACGTTGTTTGGCTGTCCTGGCGCCAATCTTAATGATGGTTGATTTGCCTTGGCTATTCAACAGTTCGGCTCGAAAGCCGTCCAAATCGGGTGACTGGATCTACAGACCCGCGAATTCCCGGATGCTTGAAAGTGTTGCGGGCTACATTCGGCTCGGGTACGCTGTTGACATACTTCGTGTAGGAGATCGAAATGATACCCAGACGAATGATCGCTATGGCCGTGCTCTTTTTCTTCACGGTCGGCCTGGCTGTTGCCCAGGGCCCCCGGAGAAATGTGGGGACCGGCATCCCCCTTCCCCCGATCGAAGAAGAAGAGGACGAGCCGCGAAGCGCCGACGATCAATTCGCCCTGTCGATCGACGTCGAGCTGGTCCAGGTCGACGTCGTGGTCACCGACAGGAGCGGGAACCCGGTGTCGGGCCTGGAGAAGGAACACTTCACGGTATACGTGGACGACATCGAGCAGAAGATCACGAACTTCAGCCCGACAGACTCACCCATGACTGTCGTCCTCGTCATCGAGTTCGGCGACACCATCGGCTACTACTACGACGACGTCGTCCGGCCGGCGGCGGGGTTCATCCAGTCGCTGCGCGAAGAGGACTGGGGCGCGATCATCGCTTACGATATGCGGCCGACGATCCTGACCGACTTCACGCAGAGCCAGCAGGATCTCTTCGGAGGCCTCCAGCGCCTGCGATACCCCGCTTACCGCGAGCTGTCGTTGTACGACGCCGTCGCCTTCACGCTGGAACGCATGGCGAACATCGACGGTAAGAAAGCGATGTTCCTGCTCAGCACGGGCTTCGACACGATCAGCAAGATCAGCTACCCCAAAACTCTGAAGTTGGCCGAGGCGTCCGACACGACGATCTATTCGGTCGGAATGGCACAGGCATTCCGCATGCGTTACGCCGATCGTATGGGAGGGCTGACCAGCCTGGGCTTCCTGCAGGCGGAAAACGTTCTGCGATCGCTCGCCAACGCAACGGGCGGCTCCTACTTCTTCCCGAAGTTCGCGGGGGAATACAACGGCATCTACGACCTGGTCAGCGCTCAGATGCGCAATCAGTACAGCATCGGCTTCGTACCGGTCGACGTGAAGCAGGACGACAAGCTGCGAAAAATCAAGGTCGAGGTGCCAGAGATGGACGTGGACCGCGATGGGAAGATGGACAAGCTAAGAGTCCGGCACAAGAAAGGCTTCTACGTGATCGACCCCGAGTAGACAATTCGTTCGGGGCGTCCCCGGGATGCCCCGAGCTTCTTCGCTTTCCGCACGCTCCGAGAACAATTTCGAATATCGAACTTTCCGATCTCCGATCTATCCCTAGTAGCCCTTCCGCTTATCCACCAGGTTGATCAGCTCCCGGCCCTCTTTGAAACGCCGGATGTTCTCGATGAATATGTCGGTCACGCGGCGCCACATCGCAGGGTCCGTTCCGGACACGTGCGGGGTCAGGATCAGGTTCTTCGTGGCAAAAAGAGGATGGTTGTCCGGAAGCGGGTCGGGAATGAATACGTCGAGCCCGGCGCCGGCCAGTCGGTCGTTCTCCAGCGCGTCGACAAGCGCGTCCTGATCCACGACCTCACCGCGGGCCAAGTTGATCAGCACCGCCGTCGGTTTCATCCTCCCGAGACGCGCGGCGTCAATCATGTTCTCGGTGTCTGCGGTTACTGGAACCGTCAGCACGAGGCAGTCGATTTCCGGCAGGATCTCGTCCAGCCGATCGGGCGAGTAGAGGGCATCGGCAATCTCACTCGGTGTACCGGCGTTCCGCCGAAAACCCACTACACGCATGCCGAAGCATCGCGCGCGCTTCGCGACCTCGATACCGATGGCCCCCAGCCCGACAACTCCGAGCGTCTTGCCAGCAATGGATTCGAACGAGGGCACACGCTTGTAGATTTCGCTCCGACCCCACACACCCTTCCGCTGGAATTCAAGGCAGTCGTGCAGACGCCGTGAGAACGCCAGTATCAGCGCCATTGCGTGCTCACCCATGATCTCGGCGTGAACTCCCTTGGAGTTGGACACGACGACGGCGCTCTCGACGACAGGAGGGATCAAAATCCACGTCAGGCCTGCCATCCCTGTGTGAATCCAGCGAAGCTTCTCGGCGCCGGCAAACGCTTCTTCGGTGACCCTCCAGGCGAACAAGACGTCCGTATCTTGTATCTCTTCAAGAATCCGGTCGGTTGAGGTGAGCTTGACGACCTGGACATCGGGGAACGTGTCCATGATCTCCCGGGCCGACCAGTCGGGAAGGTTCCAGTGTGCAAACTCAGGATGAAAGGCGGTCGACAGAATTTTCATGAAGCGCGGGATTGTAACATAATGACGCTCATACCGTTCCGGGTGTCGTGGCCCAGGTTAGTTTACATGGAGAGGAACAGATTGTTGGTGCGTCATGCGGCGGTAGCGGGAAGCTTCTATCCGGAAAATCCTCGCACTCTCGAGGAAGCAGTGCGCGGGTTTCTCCGTCCTGCTGATGCTCCGGTGCGGGCGCTGGGAATCGTGGTCCCGCACGCCGGCTACGTCTACTCCGGGCACGTCGCCGGCGAAGTCTACTCGAGCGTAGATCTACCGCGGCGGCTCATCATCCTGGGCCCCAACCACACCGGCGCCGGGGCGCCTCTTGCCATCATGAGCGAAGGGCAATGGCAGACTCCCCTCGGCGAGGCTACGATCGATCGTGAACTGGCAACGTCCCTGAAGCGAGGCGACCCGGACCTCACCGAGGACCCCAGCACGCACCGGATGGAGCATGCGCTCGAGGTCCAACTGCCCTTCATCCAGTGCATCCGGGGCTCGGACTTCCTGTTCGTGCCAATCGCCGTGGGAACTTCGGACCTTGAGACAATTGCCCGGCTGGGTCGAGCGATGGCGGCCGCCGTGGAGGCCGTGGACGAGCCCGTACTGATCATCGCCTCGAGCGACATGAACCACTACGAATCGGACGAAGCGACGAGAGTAAAGGATCGTCGGGCGATCGATCGCGTGCTCGACCGCGACCCGGAGGGCCTCCATGAGGTCGTCCTGCGGGAAGGCATCTCGATGTGCGGTTTCGGTCCGGCGACTTCGATGCTCGTCGCAGTCAACCGGCTCGGGGCATCGCGAGCGGATCTGGCGAAATACGCCACGTCGGGCGACATCTTCGGCGAACGGGAACGGGTCGTCGGCTACGCCGGTATCGTGGTCAGTTGATGGGATCGGGCCCCGGGCGGGGACCGCGGCCGGGAGGCCGAGGTGCGGGTTCCTCGGGGGCCGGTTCGGGCTCCCCGATCGCAAAGTAGGGGTACGGAATATAGATACTTGGCCGCCAGGGCAAAGGGTATTCCTGGGACAACGCTCCCCGGTCGATAGTGCCGGCTCGGTACGCGCGAACCGATCGATCCTCGGAACCGCGGAACACCAGCGCCCGAAGGTCGACGTCGAGGGCGTCACAGCGCCAGAATAGACACGAACTTCAGTTTTTTCTTCCACCAGCAGAAAGTCCGCCTCGGCAGGCGTGTCCTCGACCAGAAAAGTCCCGGAGGGCGTCGCGATGCGGAGGGGCCGCCTCGCATGAATTCGGACCGAACCGCGCGACAGCGTGACCATTGCGACTGCACCGTCAAACTCCAACGCCGCGACGGTGTCTCGGCCCAGCGCGACGCGTGAGCCACCGTCAAGGGCGACGACGGCAAAAGAAGACGCTCCTGTCTCGATCGTTTCTCCGGACCCGACACCCGCAGAACTCTCGGCGGGGGCGCCCGCAACCCGGACATCGACGCCCCGCGAAACGAGGCGCGCGCCGTCCTGGGAACGAGCCGGCAGCGCGAACAACAGCCCCAGCGTCATAATGATCATGGCGCGTCGCATTTCATAGCCTCGGTAAACGGTGAATCAGTCGTCTTCGATCTGGCGCTTGAGACGTGTGGCCATCGTACGGGCGATGTTGACCACCCTCCGGTCCGCGACGATCTTGTCGAGAATCGGAATCAGCCGGCGCCGATCGACGATGCGGCCGGCCCGGAGCGCCCGCTCCATCCCGTCCAGTTTCCGCGGTATCGACAGCCGGTCGAACTGAAGCGACGTATCGATGTCGAAAACCATCAATTCCTGCCCGATCAAGCGTTCAAAGAACGTGACCAGACTCCGAACTTCGCCGAAATCCGTGTAATTGAAAGCCGCTTCGCGCTGTCCCCATGGACCTTCTGCCACCAGCTTCTTCATACCAAGATCCGCGTACGTGCGGCTCGATTCGTACTGGTCGCCCTCGGCGACGTAGTCGGTCTCGGACAGCAATCGGACGAACTCGGCGGTAGCATCGGCCGACAATTCCATGGGTATGTCCATCGTATCGGCATCGAACGGTTGGAACTTGAACGTGCCTTCGCCCGAAGCATCCAGATCGACGCACTGGAAGGCGTATTGTCCCCGCGAGTATTCCTTGCAGAAACTAAACGCTGAAAACCCACCCTGCAGGGTGAGCATCAGGAGGGGAATGATCAGAACACCGTTCATTTTACAGCAGTTGCCTGTTTATAACGGTAGGTTTGAGCATGGCAGATGGCCACGGCCAGAGCATCCGAGGCATCGTAAGGTTCCGGCGCGACCGACAGTTTCAGCAGGGCACGCACCATCTGCTGAACCTGGGACTTTTCCGCTCTGCCGTAGCCGGTCACCGCGCTCTTGACCTCGAGCGGCGAATACTCAAAAACAGGCAGGTCCGCCGCCGCCGCCGTGAACATGGAGACGCCGCGCACATGCCCGAGCTTCAACGCGCTCTGGGCGTTGGCTGCGTGGAAAATGCTCTCGAACGCGGCGACGTCCGGAGTGCTGTCGCGGATCACTTCCGCCAGTCCATGGTGGATCGTCTGCAAGCGCCGCGCCAACGACTCGGAAACCTGAGGCCGTATGACCCCGCAATCCACATAGGCGCAGTCGGGGCCGTGGGTATCGATGACGCCGTACCCGGTCACCCTCGAACCGCAATCCACTCCGAGAATTCGCATCTGGTTTGAATCACCGCGAGATCTGGCGTGGTATCAGCCCACGCCTGCCAGCTCGGACTCTTCGATGTCGAAGTTCGCGTGCACGTCCTGGACGTCGTCGTGATCGTCGAGCGCATCCATGAGCCGCACCATCTGCTGCGCGGCCTTGCCTTCGAGCTTCACGTAGTTCTGGGGCACCATCGACAGTTCGGCAGTCCCGGGTTCGAGGCCCTTTTCCCTCAGCTCGGTGACAACCTCGTCGAACGACTCGGGCGACGTCATGATTTCGTAGTTGTCGTCCTGAACTGAAAAGTCTTCGGCGCCGACCTCGATAGCGATGTTCATGACGGTTTCCTCATCGACCTTCTCGGTGGGAATGAGGATGTAGCCGCGCTTGGTGAACATCCATGCCACGCACCCGTTCTCGCCGAGGTTCCCTCCGTTCTTTGCAAGAATGAACCGGATCTCGCCCACAGTCCTGTTTCGGTTATCTGTGAGAACTTCGACCATCACAGCCACACCACCGGGCCCATAACCTTCGTAGGTAATCTCGTCGATGGCGCCACCGTCCAACTCGTCGGTTCCCTTCATGACGGCGCGCTTGATGTTGTCTGCCGGCATGTTAAGCGCCTTGGCCTCGGCCATCGCGTTTCGGAGGCGAGAGTTGGCCTCCGGGTCGCCACCACCGGTCCGCGCAGCCACGGTGATTTCCTTGATCAGCTTCGTGAACATCTTGCCGCGCTTGGCGTCCGTTGCGGCTTTCTTGTGCTTGATACTGTGCCACTTCGAATGGCCCGACATGTCTGCTCCTTCAAAACGAACTAAAAAGTCTCACCAGTTTAGCAGGGGAGGGGCGTTCAGGAATAGTGGGGAGGTGGCAGGCGCTCGCGACGCGAACGCCGGCGCAAGTATCATAAGGACAACTCTTGCTGTAGCGGCGGTCTGTGACCGCCGATTTCCCGATTCGCTCAATTTCGGCGCTCATAGAGCGCCCCTACAGGAGATCTTCGAATTACCCGGGGCCGCCGGGCCCACCGGGCTTCTTCTTTTTCGGGGCACCCTCGGCGCCCTCTTCATCCTTGTTCTCTTCGTCGTCGTTCTCGTCCACAACTTCGTCTCCGAAAGTCAAATTCACGTCCGCACCAAACTGCTTGTATTCCTCGTATCGAATCACCTGGCGAATGCGGACCGAACCTGACGAGAAGTTCAGCGTGTCGAGGGCGCGGGTGTAGGTGGGAAACCAGTAGTCGTCGATTTGCTGGCGGTAGGTCTCGAACCGCGGGAACAGGTTCTCCTGCCCGTCTTTGAAGATGTCGGGCACCGCCTTGCCGAAGGTCTTCACAATTTGCAGGTCCAGATCGTCGACCCAGATGCGACCCTCGAAGTAGCGCTCGCCTTCCACGATTTCCTTCGGGCCGACCTCAAAAACGTAACAATCGATCTCGTCGATCAGTTCCTTGCCGACATACTCGACGTCGTAGAGGTGTAGCTCGTCCGTCGTCAGGACGAACGGCTGGATCGATCGGATGTCTTCCAGGTCCTGAGGCGTGATCTGAATGCCCACGAGAGTGCTCAGCGGAGCGTAGACGATTCTTTCGGTGCGGCCGCCGCCTGGCTCGAACAGGATGTCGCTGACCATTTGGTACTCGCCCTTGACCCGGTCGCCCGCGTCGAGTTCCTGGACCTTGACGTCCTGTCTGTAGGTATAGTTGCTCCGCGCCAGACGGAATTCCGCCTCCTTGGCCGCAAACTTCTGAATGATCTCAGCGACCGGGATCGGCGGCTGTTCGTCTCGGATGCCCTGCTCCTGAGGCACGGCGCCGGACGCCGAAGCTGGGAAGAAGAGCAAAAGGCTGAACAGAAAGGAGATTATCCCTCTTCGAAACATGGTGAACTCCCTGATAAGACGGCCGGTGGACGGTGTGCCGACCTCGAATCCTCCGACCCGAACGGAGAGTTGATTTAGGTCGCCAAACCAAATACGCTAGCCACTTTAGACGCCTTGAATCGATCGACGTTTAACACCGAATCTTATGGGACATCCCCCCCGAAGGCCAGCGATTTCGTCGAACGCCTCCCGATGACGGAGCTCTTCCGCACCGGGGCTTGATTACCGGATGAACGTACCCTTCTTCGACCTTCGCCGGCAGACCACCCGCATCCGTGAGGAACTGAACCAGGCCCTCATGGAAGTCGTTGATTCCCAGCGGTTTGTGCTGGGACCGGCCGTGGAGAGGATCGAGGCCGAAGTGGCCAGGACTCTCTCGGTCGGCCACGCGGTCGGCGTCGCTTCCGGCTCGGACGCCCTCCTGCTCTCCCTGATGGCGGCCAGCATCGGCCCCGGCGCCGAAGTCATCGTTCCGGCGTTCTCTTTCTTTTCGACGGCATCGTCGGCGCTTCGGCTCGGAGCACGCGTCGTGTTCGCCGACGTCGACTTTGCCACCCTGCAGATCGACCCGGAGGAGGTTCGGCGCCGCCTGACCCCGCAGACTCGAGCGGTAATCGTCACGCATCTGTTCGGCGACTGCGCCAACATGCTTCAGATCCAAGCGTTGGCGGCGGACCACGGCATCCTGATCGTCGAGGATGTCGCCCAAGCGTTCGCGGCGACGCACCGGGGCCGCTACGCCGGAACGATGGGCTTCTGCGGATGTCTATCGTTCTACCCGACGAAAAACCTGGCCGCGATCGGCGACGCGGGTATGGTCGTAACGAACGATTCGAAGGCGGCCCAGCGGCTCCGCATGTTGCGGGCGCACGGCGAAGAGAACAAGTATGAGCACAACGCGCTGGGCATCAACAGCAGGCTCGACTCGCTGCAAGCGGCGGCGCTTTCGGTGCGGCTGAAGTACGTCGACGGTTGGAACAACCGGCGTCGGCGGATTGCCAGGCGCTATTCGGAAGGTCTCGAGGGCCTGGTCACCCTACCGATTTCGGGCGTAGAAAACCAACCGGTGTTCAACCAGTTCGTCATCCGCACCTCCTTGCGGGACGAGCTGCGCGATCATCTGACCGCGAGCGGCGTGGGCACCGAGATCTACTATCCGATCCCCCTCCACCTGCAGAAGGGTCTCGAACCCGCGTGCGGGAAGCCGGGCGATCACCCCCGGGCAGAAGAAGCTGCCCGAACCTGCCTGGCCCTACCCGTGTTCCCCGAACTCCGAGACGGGGAAGTGGACTACGTGATCGAATCCATCCAGGCCTTCTTCGCATGACGCCGGACGCACTCCTCGACAAGGTGCGCGCGCACGAGGCGAGGGTCGCCATCGTTGGCCTCGGCTACGTGGGACTGCCGCTGGTGCTGCGCTTCGGCGAAGTAGGTTTCCGCGTCCTCGGCTTCGACGTGGACTCGGAGAAGGTCGAAGCGTTGAACTCCGGGCGCTCCTACATCGGCCACATCGAGGCTGCCCGAATTAAGGCGCTGAGGGAGCACGGCCGGTTCGAAGCGACGACAGATTTTGATCGGCTCGACGAACCGGACTGCATCATCATCTGCGTTCCGACTCCGCTGTCGGCGCGCCGCGAACCGGACCTCCGTTATATCGAAAGCACTGCCGACGCGATCGGCCGGAGGATTCGGGAGGGACAGCTCGTTGTCCTCGAAAGCACGACCTACCCGGGGACGACCTCGGAGATCCTGTTGCCCCGGCTAGAAAACGGCGGGCTCCGAGTGGGCAAGGACTTCTTCCTCGCCTATTCTCCAGAAAGAGAGGACCCGGGCAACCCGAAGTATTCGACCGAGACGATCCCCAAAGTTGTCGGCGGGACGACCGAAACCTGCCGGGACGTCGCGGCGGTGCTTTACGGTGAAGTCATCAACCGGGTGGTCCCGGTTTCATCCACCGACACCGCCGAACTGGTCAAGCTGCTCGAGAACATCTACCGGTCGGTGAACATCGCCCTGGTCAACGAGCTGAAGCTGCTGTGCGACCGGATGGACATCGATGTCTGGGAGGTCATCGACGCCGCCGCCGCCACGAAACCCTTCGGCTTCACGCCGTTCTACCCCGGCCCCGGTCTGGGCGGTCACTGTATCCCGATCGATCCATTCTATCTCGCATGGAAAGCTCGCGAGCATGGGTTTTCCACCCGTTTCATCGAGCTGGCCGGCGAAATCAACACAGCGATTCCGCACTACGTTGTCGAGAAGATCGCCGGAGGACTGAACGATCACGGCACATCGGTCCGTAATGCCGACATCCTGATCCTCGGCGTCGCGTACAAGAAGGACGTCGACGACGTGCGGGAGTCCCCGGCGCTCGAAATCATGCGTCTGCTCAAGGAAAAGGGCGCGCGGCTTTCCTACCATGACCCGCATGTCGCACGGCTCCAGAAGATGCGCAACTACGACTTCTCGCACCTGTCTTCGGAGGATCTCGGCGCGGAACTTCTGAGCAAGCAAGACGCGGTCGTTATCGCGACCGATCATTCGGCGATTGACTACGGATGGGTTGTCGAGAACGCGAAGCTGGTGATCGACACAAGGAACGCCACGCGGGATGTGGGAGGATCATCCGGCAAGGTCATCCGCGCCTGAACGATCAGTCGTCGCCGAAGATGGACACTTCGAAGATGTTGCTCTCGATGCCGTCGGTCGTAACCGTGAAGTGACTCTTACCCGAGTTGAAGGCACGGTACCGGATCGTCACCTCGATCGTCGTCGCGTTTATAAGGGCGACGCCTGTTATAACACCGAGCCCTCTCAGGTTCACGGTGGACCCGCCGGTAAAGCCGCTCCCGGTAATCGTAAACGTTTTCGTGAGAACGGTTGTAACGAACGAAGCCGGATCGACGTCCGAGATCGTCTGCGGTGATATGGTCCGGATCGCATCGTTCACGCCGTCAACGACGTAGAGCCTCTGCCCGTCGCCGTGGATGTCCATGGGGTTGTTGAACCGCGCTGTACCTCCGACACCGTCGGCGACTCCCGTAAGCGGGGCGCTACCGGCAAGCGTCGTCACCTCGCCCGTCGCGATCGCCACCCTCCGGATCGTGTGATTACTGACGTCAGCGACATACAGGTACGTCCCGTCTCCGGTCATGCCGTGCGGGAAGTTGAATTCCGCAAGCACGCCGGTGTTGTTGGTCGACCCTGAGGAACCGGAACCGGCCAGAGTCGACACGGCCCGGGTAACGAGGTCGATCTTCCGGATGGCGTGGTTGCCGCCTTCCGCGACGTACAGGTACTTGCCGTCGCCCCATACCGCGAGCGGCAGGTCGAACTCGGCCAGGGTGGAGTCGGCATTGTTCGCGAAGCCGGCCGTCCCGGAACCCGCAAACGTATCGACAACCTTGGTCGTAATTTCAATCCTTCGGATGACGTGATTGGTCTTATCGGCGACGTAGAGATACTTCCCGTCGCCCCACACGTCGTGCGGGTTTTCGAACTCCGCGCTCGTTCCCGTCAGGTCCTGATAGCCCGGTTCTCCCAACTCTCCGGCCAGGGTCGTCACTTCGCCGGTCGCGATCACGACCTTTCGGATCGTGTGACTGCCCGAATCGGCCACGTACAGATAGGTACCGTCGCTCCAGGTGCCTTCCGGATAGGTGAACCGCGCGGCCGAGCCAGTCCCGTTGTCGTGTCCGGACGTGCCGGTCTGCCCAGCCAGGATCGAGGTCGTTCCGGGGTTGAGGCTGATCTTCTTGGCGGAGATGGAATTCGCCCTTTCCCAAGCGGTAGCGTCAGGCGATACGTTCGAACACAGGCCGTCCGAGTGCGGTCATTGTGTTCAGAACTTTCTGGCCGACCTTGATTTCCGTGATCTGCCTGGAGAAGCTGCGGGATTTGAGCTTGGGGCCGATGACACCCTTCCAACGGCCGATTTGCGTTTCTATCCGGCTGCGCTGGTTGTACCCTGTGGCCACTTGCCAGGCCATGCGGCCGTTGCTGCGGATCTGGGCAATATGGCGATCCCGAACGGTTGGATCCCGCGCCGATTGCGGTCGGGTCACTGCGTTCTTTGGCGGCGGTATAACCACATCCAGGGTCTCCCCATACCGTTCCCTCAGCAGATCCCGTGTGGACGCTCCATCATAGGCACCGTCAGCCAGAAAGCCCGTGACCGGGGCATCGAGTTGATCCAGGAGCCCGGGTAAGGCGGTGCTGTCTCCAACGTCATCGTGAGTCAGATCGGCGCAAACAATTGCACCGCTGGCCAGGTCCAGTCCGAGGTGGAGTTTGCGCCAGCGGCGGCGTATTCCCCTGGTTTTATGCTTCTGCGCGAGCCATTCCCCTTCGCCGAAGATCTTGAGGCCGGTACTGTCCACCACCAGATGGACAGGCACAGACCCGGCTTGCCTCACCGCCTGAGCGATGCTCAAGCCGTTTGCGCGACGCGACAGTGTGGAGAAGTCCGGCACCCGTATATCCAGCCCCATGAGCGTGCCGATGGATCCCATAAGTCCCTGCGTTTGTCGCAACCCCAGCCGATACGCCGTGCGCAGCGTCAGGCATGTCTCGATAGCCAGATCCGAGTATCTCCGCTGGCCACCCCGTGACGTGCGGTGCGGCGCGCGCCACACACTTTGAGTCTCATCACTGACCCAAATCGTCAGATCACCCCGCTGGCGCAGGCTCTCGTTATATTCTGCCCAGTTGATCACCCGGTACTGCGCCTTATCAAACTTGTGCCGTCGCGCTGCGTTGAACTTATGTGGCATCTAGGTTATCCCCTGTGTTTGAAAACACGATGATAAGGCATCCTTCGGGATGATCCATGCAACAACGCTGCTGCTGATGACCCTGGAAGCCTGGCTGCGGTCGGTCTTCGCCGCACCTACGGCGGGCTGAAGGCAAAAATCCAGTTTTCCCTGATGTATCTCAGTTCGGAGGCCGTGCCGGTCTCTGACAATGCGAATACCCGGACCTCGCTATCGTCGAACTTCGCCAGCGGTAACACGAAATTGAAACCGGGCGTCGACAAGGCCCACTGCGGGTACGCGTCTGCCACATCTTGGCGTTCCGTGTCCGGTGTACCGGAAAACACAAGCTGATTATTCTGAAAGACCAGAATCGTAGTTGCAGCATCCGGCGCACTGGCATCCAGCGCCCACCCGATGATGGAAACCGTGTCACCCTCCTCGTCCGTGCCTGTTCTCGCATATCCAAGAAGTTCACCGTCAACGATCGGTACGGACTCACCACCGGACGTCTGAAGCATCGCCCCCCGGTTCGCGGTCGAATCGATCAATGAAAAGTAAGGACGGGATTCCTTCGGAAGATGTTCGAGGCGTATCCTTCCGATGACTTCGACCACGAAGAAAACTTCGACATCATTCCTGCCGGGTCGGAAAGCGGTATCGGGAACGAGAGCCGTGAACTCGCCGATGCCTTCATCAGCCTCTGGCAGTTCCGTCACGGTTGCTATTCTGCCGTTGACAGCGACCGCCAGATGGCGTGATATGAGATCGTTCTGTCCGGCCGAAATGCGACCGGTGATATTGGCGAGAAGGAAGCGCGAATCGATGGTCACGCTGTCAAAGAAAGCTTCTCCATCCAGTTCCACTCCGATACCGGCCTCGCCTAGACCGAGCTCCTGAACCTCCCTTCCCACCAGATCGGCGTAGGTTCCGTACGCGAACAAGGGATCCCAGCTTCCGGACCCAAACAACTCCAGTTTCCTCCTGAAGCCTTCGTCAGATGCAGTTGACCGTCCGTCAAGGACAAACTCCTGGGTTCTGCCCGCAAGCATCGTCTTTGTCGGCCGCTCTTCGGAAGTGTCGTCGAGCGCTGAGCGCCCGTCGGTTTCCCAGGGAACTTCAATTCCGAGAGCGTCGGCGACAGTGGGCAGGATATCGATTGTCTCTATGTTGCGATCAATCACTACGCCAGTGTCCTGATGAGGAGCCTTGATGAGCATGGGGACCCACATGATGTCGGGAAGGTTCGTTTCCGTGGCTCTTCTGACGAAGTCGTCAGGTCGGAAGCTGATGCCGTGGTCCGCGGTGATGACGATCAGGGATCGATCAAAAACGCCAATGCTCTCCAACTTGTCGACGAGTTGGCCGATCAATGTATCCACAAATGCCACCTGAAGCAGGTGGCGCCGGTACGCCCGCGTTACGGTTGACTCGTCGTCGACCCACTTTGGGTAGGTCCCGTAACCGCTGTCTGCCGGCGGCATTCCGGGGGATGGCTGAACCAGCGAGTACAGCGTTCCGTCAGGCAGATACTGCCAGGGCATATGCGGCAGCATGGAATGCAGGAAAAAGAGTGCCGGACTGTCATCGAACCGAATCGAGTCGATAAACTCGTAGAACTTGCCGGCGCGGTCGTCCGTGTCGTGGACGAAGTCTCGCAGGGATTGGGGACCAGTCGAATCCGGTTGACCTGGTTCTGCCGTGCCCGACTCAAAGTTATTCCAGGATCGATCGACTGCCGGAAAACCGGAAGTCAGGTCCGACGGCAGGAGCACGTGCGCGTAAACGATGGTCAGGTCAGAAAGCAGGCTCTTCATCCGCTGCCGTAAACCCTGTCTGACTTGTATGCTCGGGGAGAGCTGCGTGCCGTTCTCGACAACCTCCAGGCGATAGGAACCACCCAGCAGTGTGAAGAGCGTGTTCGGGTAGTCTGCGTGCGTGGGTATCCGTGGATCGTCCAACTGTGGAGACAAGCCGCTCAGGATCGCAGGTACGGACATCAGCGTGGAATCACTGACGCTTGTGGCGTTTCGGAACCAGTATGATTCTGCGGCGAGCCGAGCAATATTCGGGAATCGGATTGGATCGATGGCGCGGTCTTCATCCAGCAGGGAAGCCAGGGGGAACTCATCGAAAACGATCATCACGACCGGCGCGGTGGCGTTGACGATGCCGAGCTGCACCGCGATCTGCTCAGGAAGCACGATCTTGTAGATTCCCGAATTCAGAAAGAACATGGAGGGAAACAACAAGATGCCTGGCGAGAGGAACGTCAGGTAGGTTCGCACGGGAGCAGACCGGACATAGGCCACGGAACCAATAACACCCAGAATGGCTGCCGCAACTACCAACGCGACACCGGGTCCAGCGGTAAGCCTCTGGAGTACCTGAAGAAGGATCGTCGCTGTGAGGACCGCAATCAGGCTCGCGTGGACCCATTCGGATGCTCGAGATCCGACCATTCGGGCGATGCCGTTCAAAAGAATGAGCAGTGAGGGAAGAGCCAGGCAAAGGACCACAGCCAGAAGGATCAAGTCGAGAGGCTGCGACTGTCTCGCTACAAAGAACTCCGCGTAGCCCGAGAGCAGACTGAACATGGGTTGAGCGACCGCAAAGCCGAACAGGACAAGAATGTGCAGGCTGCTCGTCAGGAACGTTGGCTTTGGTTGTGGCTGCATTTCGGTCTACGTTCAATTCACGGAGTTCGTGAAAACTCCACGAGTAGTCGGCCCGTCTCCGAACTCGGGGTTGTCCGATCGACGGCGGCATGAGCTCGGAGATGTTTCAGGAAGTTCTCACGCGAGTAGTCGGGGAATACATCCACCCTTAGCCGCAGCAACTCGCCCACCATCGGGTCTTCTTTCGGAACGAACTCGATCACGCCGCGAGGAGCAAGGCCGACGAGCCAGGCAACCGCCTCGCCAAGCGGAACGTTGCGTCCGATCGAAATGTGATGGATCAGGGCAAGCGCAATTACCCCATCGGCGCCGGCCCGTTCCTGTAGTCCATACCGCTCCCGTTGCGCCCAGCCTTGCGAGGGTGCGGGATTCGCGATGTCAAGATACAGAGGGAGAAACCGCAGATGTTGCTCGTCGGCGCGGCGGAACGCCAGTTCCAACGCACCGTGATCCGCATCGAACCCGACGACATAGTCTGCTCCCGCCTCGAGGCTGGCCGTCGCGTATTCACCGGTGTTGCAGCCAAGGTCCCAGACCTGCCCAGGCTTCCTCCGGCGCACGAAGTCCGCGACGAATTCCCGCTTTTGCGCGGCCTCCTCCAGCGCGTAGCTGTTCGACTTCGCGTAATCGCGCCACACCGTGCTTCCGGCGTTCTGCGGTTCGAGCCGCGAAATCCAATCCCGCAGGTCGGCGAGCGTCTTTCTGGAGGTCGTTAGCGGGAGGCCTGCGGCTTCAAGGGCCCCGAGGTTCGGGCCGGAACCCTTGCGTGCGGTGTTCTGAATGGAATCCTGGAGCACGATATGTGTCAGGATCCGCCGAGACAGCTTGCGCCTTCCAGGCAGTAGCTTTCTGATTTCGCCGGCAGTGATTCCTTCCTGGCTTCCACGGTACCAGGCGTTGTGATGCAGCCCGACGTAGGAACCCAGGAGCAGAGGATTGACAAACTGGTCGCAGAACTGTCTGTAGCCGGACCACAGAGCGCCCGGTTCGTATTTCTTCAGTGACAGAGTGTCGATGAAAACGGGCACCGCTCCCACCCACTGGACGTTGTAGGCCGACGCGTCGGACAGCGTTATTCCGTCCTCAAGGGCATCAAGATGGAAATCCAGATGGAACAGTGCCGCCGCCTTGAGCATTCCGAACGTCCACTCGTAGGGATACGACACGAAGGGTAGACGCGGGTGCTCGATCACGTAGGAGGCGCCGGTTGCGTGGCCGTTCAGTGTCGCAGGTGGCACCTGTTCGGCACGGATGAGCCGCCCTTCGCTTACAGCCTTCGGGTAGAAGGCGGTCCCTTGAACAAATACGAAGTCATCGGCCGCTGTGGGGTTGACGGTTCGGTAAATACGGCCGTCTTTTTGGAAAATCTGTCCGGCAGGGTCTCGAAAGGAACCTTCGACTCTGGTTGGTTCCGGTCTATGTATCGGGCTCACCATGATCATCGCTCGTGGTGTCATTGCCGCGGCCCAGTCTTGCCATCAGATTCTTCCAGTAGACCTTGGCGACAACGGCTGCTCCGGCGAGCCCGCCCATAAGTACCTGGAGCAGGAGACTTCCTGCTCCGGGATCGATGTAGGCAAAGGCAGGTTGCTCCCAGGAGAGGATGAACAGCGCTACGCTCGCTGTCGTGAGAACCCCGGCTCCGATTCGATTCAAATGACTTACTCCCTAACCATCTTGCCAGAAACACCCTAACCCATAAGGGATCAATCGAACAATCAAAGGTGGGGTAGAAACCCTTGTTCGAACGCCTGCTTTACACATGAACCGGGGCCACCTCATACCACCGCACCCTGAGAGTACTGTTCGCTAAATACTTCTACGGGATTCTCGTTCGGTGCGAATTCTTCCCTTATTTGCATTCCTGGCAGAACGGACTCGTAGCGTTTTGCGACTTCAGCCTTTGTGTCCATCACGTATAGGAGAGATCGTAGACTAGGTTGGTTACTGGTCAAAAATAAATGCATACCAACGTCTGAGTTCGGCAATGAATACCCTTTTCGGCGTATTGGGTGCAGGTGAACATGCCGCTGTTGAGGCAGACCATCGCAACCCACTCGGTGTCTTCCTGGCTCCACCCGAACGGTTCGAGTGCTTCTTCCCGGCCACGCAGATGGGCTCCGCGCTCTAAAAGGCTATCCCAAAGGTGAAGTGGCCCGGATATTCCCGGTCGCTGGACCCCAGGCCTGTCGCCGACAACTCCCCACCCAGCGAGAAGCGGCCTTTCCGCCAAGCGGTCCTCAGGCCCACCAGGGTCCGGTCTCTCGCCGCCTCCGACGTCAGTGTCTCACCCGATACATGGGTCACCGTCGACGCGCCCCGGAACGTCCGCTCGATTTCCACCGGCCCCGTAGAAAGAAGGCCCCGTCACTCCACGTGCGCGATGTCTCGACCGCCATCCCGACTCCGCCGGTAAAGCGGTTCAGATCGGGAAACGAAACCCGTGCGTCCACTGTACCGCCCCTGATTTCCTGGACAGAGTGAACCCACCATAATCAAGCCGCTGACTCAATTGCAAGACGTTGTCGAGCCTGAGCCGGAGATTGAAAGCCGAGGCGCTCGATCAACCAGTGCTGATTATAGAGAGCGCGAAAGTCCTGAAGAGCTCGAACCAGTTCCGGAATAGAGCGAAAATGACGCACCCAGAGCAACTGCTCTTTCAGGGTCTTGAAGAAGCGTTCGATACAGCCATTGCCTTCCGGTTCCCGGACAAACGCCGGTGAGGAGACGATGCCAAGGAATCGGATCTCGTTTTGAAAATCGTCGCTCATGAATTGGGACCCATGATCATGACGGAGTCGAAGCCCGGCGGCCGCGTCGGCGTGAAAGCCGGCGAAGTACTCTTTGAGGCCTTGCCGGATGGGATCGAGGGCTTCAAAACGCGTCGCCCGTTTGGCGGCGTGAATGCCGACACAATCGGCCGTGCAGTGATCGATGGCGGCGAATACAGTGACCGCACCATCGTCGAGGGTCACCGTGGCGGTGGCATCGATGCCCCACATCTGGTTCGGGCGATCGGTGGTGATGGTTCCGGTATGCGCCTTGCGCGCAACGGGTGCGGCCTGGCGTTGGGGCGCCAGAAGTTGAGCTTCCCGCATCAGGCGCAAGACCCGAGCCTTGGAGGTGCGGACGCCGGCGACCCGGAGCCGCGCCCAGAATTTCCGGTGTCCTTCCCCAGTAAACGGCGAGGCCGCAATTTCTTGCCGAATCCGTCCGGTCAACTCCGCGTCGGTAAACGGGGTCTTGGGCCCCCGTTTACGCGGCTCGGCCGGATGGTTCCGTCGATCCCGTCGAGCATAGTACGTCGACCGGGGCAACCCCCAGGCCGCTGCGACACGGGCCAGACCATACAGTTGGTATGTGGAGGGCGACAGGGTCCGGCTCATCGCTTCGCCCTCCACCGTAGAAAAGGCTTCTCGTCCTCCAGATGCCGGATCCGTTCCCGCAACAGTTCGTTGTCCATCACCAGACTGGTCACCGCTGACTTCAGCGTCTTCCTCTCTTCGTCAACCACATCCACGATCCGGCTCTTCAGGCCGTCCTCGCCTCCCTGCAGGAACGCCTCCCGCCAACGGGTCAGCGCCGCCGCCGTCACGCCATACTGCCGGCTCATCGCTTCAAGATCTTCTCCACGCAACAACTCCAGCACTACCGTGACCTTACGCCGAGCCGACCACCGGCCCTTCCCGCGGCTTCGAAAATCCGGCCCCGCTTCGGTCGCCCTACGGGCTCCCTTCGCGATTCCGTATTCCTCCTTCGTTTCTCTGGACATATCGTGATCCTCCTGCGTTGTAGTTTCTCAAATCACTGTCCAAAGAAATCGTGGGGCGGGGGAACCCGTGCGTCCACCGCGTCTGTGAAACCGTCGATGGCCACTCTGGAATGTGTCACTCGCCCGAGCGGGGGGAAAGTGTGCCAATCTTAGTTGGAAATTGAAACGGCTCCAAACCCTATGGTTTGATGGCATTGGAAAAAAGAATATCAAGCCTGTAAGAGAAAGGAGCCGAGATGAGGAGTCTGTTACGTTCGGTCAAGAAACGCAAGAAGTCGCGTGTGCTGGGTGAGGTCCAGGTCGTGAGTCGTGAGGAGTACACGGGACTGGATGTGGACTCGAAGGTGGAGATGATCCGGGCGTTGGTCCCGTTGGGATTGATGCAGGTAGAAGAGTTGCTCGACGAGGAAGTGAAGGCGTTGGCGGGGGAGCGATACGCGCGAAAGAAGGCGTCGTTGCGGGGTCGGCGTCACGGGAGCAATCCAGGGACGGTGGGGCTTGGCGGCCAGCGGGTGCCGGTTCGGGTTCCCCGGGTTCGCAGCGTGGCGGGCGGGGAGATTCCGCTCCGGTCCTACGATGAACTCAGTCCGGGTGGCGCGGTGAATGAGCTGCTTCTCAGACGTGTGCTTTATGGGATCTCCTGCCGGAACTACGAGTCGGCCGCGGAAGCGATTCCAGGAGCGATCGGACTGTCGAGTTCGACGGTGTCTCGAGGTTTTGTCAAGGCGAGTGCCGCGAAACTGCGGGAGATGCAGGAGCGGGATCTGTCGGGCGAGGACGTCGTGGCGATCTTCCTGGACGGGAAGGCGTTTGCCGACGCCATGATGGTGGTGGCCCTAGGCATCACGCTTTCGGGCGAAAAGCGCTTCTTAGGCTTCGTGGAGACGGACACGGAGAACGAGCAGGTACTGACTCCGTTTCTCCGTTCATTGATGGAGCGGGGCCTGGACATCTCTGAAGGCGTGCTGGTGATTGTCGACGGCGGCAAAGGTCTGCGGGCGGCAGTCAAAAGGGCATTCCACAATCGAGCCCTCGTCCAACGCTGCCAATGGCACAAACGCGAGAACGTCGTGAGATACCTATCGAAGACCGAGCAAGCCGCGTGGCGCAAGCGGCTTCAGCGTGCGTACCAGCGCCCGGAGTACAACGAAGCTCGGGCGGCGCTCGAAGAGCTCCATGGAGAGCTCGAAGAGCGAAACCAATCGGGGGCTGCGAGCCTTGAGGAAGGCCTGGAGGAGACCCTCACGTTGCATCGGCTCGGCGTGTACGGGGTTCTGGGCCGATCGTTCAAGACGACGAATTGCCTGGAATCGGCCAATGCTCTTGTCGAGGAAAGGTGCGCGAAGGTCGATCATTGGAAGAACTCGAGTCAGCGGCAGCGCTGGTTGGCGACTGCACTCATCGATATCGAACCGCGCCTGAGGAAGGTGATCGGCTACCGTCATCTTCCGAAGCTCCGCGAAGCCCTCAAGCGAGAACTGAAGATTGAGGCGAACACGTCGACGAGTTCGAAGAAGAAGGTTGCGTGACCCATCGTGAGCCGTGGAGAGTTTCAACTAAGAATGGGCTTGACTCAGCGGGGAGAGCGTGGTGTTCCCGCCCAAGCCGATGCCGCGCCCGGCTTGGAAGTCCAGGGTGTGGACGTAACCTTTGGTCTCCGCCTTGAGCAGACCACGACTGTAGATCAGGCGAACACCTGCGCATCCTTGTCGCTAACAGCGGTATAACAACCAACGACGACCGCAAAGCGGAGAGGAAAATACAATGAAGACCGACAGAACAACGAAAGTATTGCTCGCCCTGATTGCGATGGGCCTTTTTTTGAACGCTATTGTTCCGTTCGCACAGCCTGCCGTGGTGCAGGCCCAATCTGGAACAAGCGAGATCCGGTTGAGTCAGAGTTTCAATGAATTGAGACAGATTTCTACTGGGTATTGCATGAATGACAAAATCTGCTGAAGCTAGCGGCCTGCCGCGTTGAGTCCGCCCGGCCTGGAGCCGTCATCACCGTGGGATCCCCGCGTGAAGTAGAGGCTCCTAGGAGCCTGTCGGCAATAAGAAATCTGGAGAAGTCTGAAGCTGAAAGACCCATCGCGATTTCAGGATGAAGGCCACCTTGGGAAGCGTTTGCTCAGACAGATCCATGAGATGAGATTGCGGCAGCCCCCATTGAGCGCGATACGTATTTTTCATCCGCGGATTCTGTGTTTGCCAGGATCTCCCTGCTTCGATTCAAGCCGCCAGTGGCTTGAATCCTCCTCCGTAACGAAACAACTTCAGGATGTTGTGGGTCAAACAGACCAGTTGCCATTCCGCCCGCACGTTCTCGAGACCGCGGAAACTGAAACGCCGGAATCCCCGGCATTCCCGGGTCTGTCCGAATACCGGTTCCACAATCGCCTTGCGCATCTTGTAGACGGCCCGCCCCACATCGCTGTCCAGTTTCTGTTTCATTTGCTCCCGTACGCCGGCGCCTTCAGCCGCTCCGGGCGGGCCGCCGGAAGACTTCGGGGATGCGCCGGTCCGGACTCGCCCCGTGGCCACGTGTAAATCGATCCCTGCGGCTCGCGGGTCGGTCACCTGCCTGGGGCTCCAATACCCGGCATCCGCGCTGACCGCGACGGGCCGGGTCCCCGTGTTCCGCCGCACTTGCGCGACCATGGGCGCCAGTTGCTCTTTGTCATTGGCGTCCTGGGTGATCTCGGCCGCGACGATGACTTGCGTGTCATCGTCCACAGCGATCTGGGCATTGTAGGCCTGCACGAAACTGCCTTTGTGCGCGCCGTCGGGCATGATCCGGCTGTCCGGATCGGTGAAGTTGCGCTGCGCCTTCGCATCCGGCGCCGCCTGCTTCGGATCGGGAACCCGCGGTTGGCCTCCACCCGTCTTCTTCCCCGTTCGCTCCTCTTGCTTCCGCCGCTGGGCCATCCGCGCTTCCGCGTCCGCCTTCGCCTGCGCCGCCTTCTGCCGGGCTTCCGCTTCCAATTCCGCCCGGGCCTGTCGAATCTTCTTCAACCGGCTTTCCCGCCGCGCCAATTCCTTCGGCAACTGGTCGGTCAGTCCTTGCCGTTGCTTCTCATCCTCGACCGCGTCGACCGCCTCGGCCCGCTTCAGCAACTCCTCCACTTCCGCCTTCAGCGTCTCTTCGGCCCCCCTCATCCGCCCATAACTCATCGCCTTGTGCTTGCTGGCGTTCGCCTGGAGTTTCGTCCCGTCGACCGCCACATGCCCCAGTTTCACCAGCCCCGCCTTCCGGCACAATCCCAGCGCTTGCAGAAACAGTCCCGCCAACGCCTCCAAATGCCGTTTCCGAAACTCGTTGAACGTGCTGTGATCCGGATGCGTGTCCGCACTCAAATACCGGAACGCCACGTCCTCATGCGTCCGTTTCTCGATCTGCCGCGAACTCACCACCCCGGTACAATATCCGTACACCAACAACCGCACCATCAGCACCGGGGAGTAGGCCGCCTGACCTCGTCCATCCTTCGCCTCATAGGAACGGTAAAACGCCGACAGATCCAGCGTCTCCACCAGGTCGGCCACAAATCGCGCCAAATGATTTTCCGGAAGCCAGTCGTGTAACGACGGCGGCATCAACAAGCTCTGATTCAGGTCATCGGATCGGAAGCATTTCGTCATGCCTTCTTCTACAAATCCACCCGTCCAGCTTAGGTCCCATCCGGTTCTTCCCCGACTTCTGTCGCCACCCATCCCCAATCTATTCCCGACAGGCTCCTAGCCTTTCGGTTTCTTTGCGGTCACATAGAAATGGTTGGCCAGGACGTGGGCGTTCGGCAGGCGGTTGATCCAACGGTCCAGGTAGACCAGGGGCCAGGTTCCCCATCCCCACAGCCCCATCACTCCACGGTTGAACCAGCGGCGAGGGGCGTTCGGTGTGTGTACCGGAAAGAGCAGCTTTCCGAAGTAGGTCATGAACGTCAGAATCGTGGTGGCCGGTCCGCTGCGGATTCCCACCCGTACCGCGTCAAATTCGGAGAACAGTCGTTCGAGTCCTTCGCGCGAGTAGCGCGTGAAATCCGACGGGTAGGGGTGGTACGGGTGGCAGAACGGAACGACGGCCTGTACTCGGCCGCCCGGCTCGAGAACTCTCAGGGTTTCACGGAGGATCTGGGCCGCATCCGGGACGTGTTCGAGCAAGGCGAGGCACGCCACCCGGTCAACCGAATTCTCCCTGAAAGGAAGCCGGCCCGCATGCGCCACGACATCGACACCGTAATAGGGAGCGAGGTCGATGTTGATGTGACCCCATGTGTCGAGTCCGCCGCCTCCCAGCCAAAGGTTGAAGCCGTCTTCGGCGTAGGGTAGCGGCGGCGCTTCTGGATCGATGAACACCGGCTCGGGTGGCGTCAAAGCGCGGTAGACGCGTGCTGTCCACTCATCTCGTCGCCGCAGTGCATACACTTGCTCCATTGTCGACGCGGCAGGGCCCGTCAACGCCACGGCGAACCGCGCCCGATCGTCCGGCGTCATCATCACCGGGACTCCCGAATCGGTAGTCTCGTAGGACGATCCGCAGTCTTCGCACGTCCGCACACCTGTCTGTTCCCGAAGCGAGCCGTAGCACGCCACGCAGCAGAGTCGTTCGCGCCACGAAGTGTCTTGCATCGTTAGAACGGCCAGAACGAGCGCGCATGGATGGACTCGACGGTCATCGATGCACTGACGATGTGGTCCTGTTGTTCGGGCCGAAGGATCGTGGATGTCAGCGCCCGAAACTTCTTTTTGAGTTCGTCGTTCGTCAGCGGGTTGCGCGCGTCTCCTCGCGGGTAGTCGACCTCGGCATTTGCGCTCGTGCCATCCCGGAACCGGATCTCGACCCGCGATGGCCACTTGACGGGGTATTCGTCCCCGAGCGCATCGTCTCGAACGATGCGAACCTTTCCGATGACGCTTCCGATGTCCTCGGCGGTGACGTCGACGAAGTCGGCGAGGTCGACGTGCCCGCGGCAGACGGCCACGGCGATTGTGTAGGGAATGGAAAATTTCGCCGCATACGGTGTTGTCGGCTCGACGTCGCGAAGCAGGTCGTCCGCCGCCGGATAGACGTGGACGCTTATCTCTTCGATGTCTTCGGGAGCCAACGATGTCCTGGCGCGGACCAGGAGCGCCGCGTCGATTGCCGAGTGCGTGTGCCGGCACGCAGCATGTTTCTTGAACGCATTGTCCATCATCCGGTACTCCGAGCCCAGTCCTTCGGTCAGCCGGTCCGGCGCAGGGTTTCGGGACATTGCCCGGAGAAAGCCCTTTTCGCCCTCGAAAATCTCCTGCGCCGCCGTGAAACCACGGCGGGCTAACTCTGCTGCATGGATACCCGCGGCCGCAGCATGCGCCGGATGCAACTGTTTGCTCATCGCACCGTCTGCCAGGAACTGCCACAGCCCGGCCGCCTGCGTCCCGGCCGAGCCCAGCGCGTCGATGATGGCTCCCCGGTCCAGTTTGAGGAGCTTCGCCGCGGCCGCCGCCGCGCCAAACGTGCCGCATGTTCCGGTCGTGTGCCAGAGGCGGTAGTGATCGGGACCGGCCGCCTCCCCGGCACGCACGGCGACTTCGTAACCGACAGTGATGGCCTCGACGAGTTCGGCGCCAGTGGAATCGACGGCCTCGGCCATCGCGATGGCGGCGGACATGACTGGCGCCGCCGGGTGCAACACAGAGGAGGGATGGAGGTCATCCATCTCGACGGTATGGGAGGCCACGGCGTTGATGCGGCTTGCCCACTCGACGGATGTCTTCCAGCCATCGGGCAGAGCCGTAGCTCGAGGTCGGCCACCCTCGGAACGGGCAAGATCGGTCATCATCCGGGCTGGCGGCTCGATGGATCCCCTCAACGCGGACCCGGCCCAATCCAGCAGGCTCCGCCGCGCCACCGCCCGAACGCCTTCGGGCAGGGCAGCGCAATCTGAGGCCAGGATGAAGTCCGCGATCTGTTCTGATATCACTCGCTTTCACTCCAACCGTACGTTCGCAGTCTCATGTTTGCGGAACAGCCGGCCCGAAAAAGGGCCGGACCGATCAGCAGACGACAAATAGGCAGATTTCGAATCACCAACCTCGACTAATTCCTCCCCCGCTGTTTTTTGAACCGATTCGGTATGTCCCGTTCGGCCGGTCCGTCGTAGGTCACGTCGTCGAGGTTGATGGCCCGGAATGGACGTTCCCGTTGTGTCTCCTCGACGTGGTGGGCAGAGAGACCCACCGTGCGCGACATGACGAAAAACGCTTTGCCGTATCGCCAGTCGATTTCCATGTCGGAGATGATTCCGGAAATCGCGCCGTCGACGTTGAGCGGCTGTCCGAGGCCGGAGGCGATCTGTTCCGCCAGGGCCAGATGAGCGCCCGCCAGATTCCATTCCCGCGCCTTCGAAACGAGCTTTACGGTTCGGGGGTCGCTGTCGTGAAGCGGGTGCCCGAAGCCGGGAACACGTTCCTTTCTGCTTCGAAAGTCGGAGACGATGTCCAAAGCGCCGATTCGGGCGGCCACGGCCTCCTGGAGGAGGCGCGCGCATCTCTCAACCGCTCCGCCATGGTGCTCGCCCAGGGCGATGAGCCCTGCCGCGACGGATGCCTGGAGGGGAACCCCGCCCGAGGCGACGAACCGGGTCGCGTCGACCGATGGCGCCAGGAACGAGTGATCGGTGCTCGACACCATGATCGTTTCGACCATGCGCCCCTCGAGACCCGCCGGCAGCTCGCCGGTAAACGTCAGGTAAATCGCGTCGCCGAACAGACAGTGTTCCATCAGGTTCTCGACGCGGTACCCGCGGATCAGAATCTTGTTCTTCGACACGCTCGATAGCGCCGTCTTCCAGAAGGCTGACATTTGTCTCCTTTACGATCGGCCCACCGTGTTTCGGGTCCGAAGGGCCTCGCGCGCTCATCGGGCGACGCATTGTTGTTTGAGCTGTAATCGGTACAGCTCGCGAACCTTCAGGAAGAACCGCAGGCAGTCCTTCGATTTGTAGTCCGGATACGTCCACGGGAAGAATTGATAAGCCTTGCCGCGATAGTGCATGGTCGCTTCCCCGAACACTCCCTGCCCGAGATAGATTCGATGGTAGAAATTCTTCGTCGATGCCAGCACGACCTTGACCTGTTCGAGGTATCCGGGATCGACGTTGATCCTGCGGCCCCCGGTGGAGGCGTCTCGGTACTCCTCTTCCAGCACGTTCGTACGTCGCTTTGCCGTTGGCAGTTCGCCGGCTTCGATGAGATGCTCGAAGGAAAAAACACTCGGTCGATAGTTTCCCCCATCTCCCGGGCATAGTAATCCGTGCCGTCGAAGCGCAGGACCTCACTGCGGTGGTCGATGGGTCTGAAGGCCTCGACCAGTCGACTCTCGATTTCAGGCAGCAGGCACCGATCCGCGACAAGGGCGCTGGCGAAGAGCTTGGCCGTGTGGCCCGAGCGCAGTGTTCCCATTCTTGATCTCGTTCGCTCCGGGATTTCGCATCGGAGATCGAACATGGGCCGTCGAAATCACCGATCGTCGATCATTTTTTATCGAGACCACCGGTGGTCATGATCTGACGAAAGCCTTCCCAGCTGAAACCCGACCGATGGTGGTCGATGGTCACTGGTCATTCTGCGATGTTCAATGTCCGAACAATATGACTGGTCCTCCGGAGCGGCGCGCATCACCGAGTTTCCAAGATACACCGTCTTTTCCCCCGCATCGGTCCCCTCGGGGGCCACAATGTTAACCATGGCAAGCCGCTCCGGACAATTAAGGTTATCGGAACTCGAGAAGCGATACGCGTCGGCCGATGCCCCGGTCTCGCCCCAGGCACTCCAAAAGCTGAGGAGGGATCCCCGCCTCGGGGCACAGAGACTCTACCGACGCCTCAAGAAGAAAGCCGACCGCGAGAGGACAGAACGCGACCGTCTCGAAGCGATGTTGCACTTTGAAAGACTGCTGTGGCGCGCCGGGATCGAACGCATTGCCGGTGTCGACGAAGTCGGGGTTGGTCCGATGGCGGGCCCGGTGGTTGCCGCAGCCGTCGTGCTCCGACCCGGTACCTGGATCGATGCGGTCGACGATTCCAAGCGACTCGATCCCGAACAGCGAGCTGCGCTCGATCAGCAGATTCGGGCTGCGGCCACCGGTGTGGGTATCGGGGTTGTCGAGCCCGAGGAAATCGACCGTCTGAACATCTACAACGCTGGGATTCATGCGATGTGGCTTGCCGTGGATTCGTTGTCCGTACCTCCCCGACACGTGCTGGTCGACAGCCGTACGATTCCGGACCTGCCTCAACCGCAGAACAGTTTCTACAAAGGGGACGGCATAAACTTTTCGATCGCTTGCGCGTCGATCGTCGCCAAGGTGTACCGCGATCGGTTGATGGAGGAACTTGACCGAAAGTACCCGGGGTACGGTTTTGCACGACACAAAGGTTACTGTACGTCGGACCACCAGCGTGCCGTACAGAGGCTCGGCCCCAGCCCGATCCACCGTCAATCGTTCGACTACATCCGTGAGCTCCGCGGTGAATACGATCCGCTCTTCTACGACCTCAAGAAGCAGGTCGCCCAGGCGGCGACCCGGGACGAACTCGGTCGATGGGAGGATCGACTTAAGGCCAGTCGCCACCGCCTGTCATCGAACGAGACTCGAAAGCTACATATCCTCGCCGGGCGCCGTTGGAAGAGAGTGGACTAGTAGCCAGGGAATGCAAGTGGCCTGTACCACCCATATTGGGACCAGCGCCGATGGGTCTTCGAGGCGAGGTCGAGGCGCGAGTCGGAAGTCGATGCTCATTCATCGACGACGGCTCGCAACGACGAGATCGCCTCGAACCCCCATCGGCCCGAAGGGTTGCGGCGAAATGGCATCGTCTTCGGCGTCATCGGCTTCTCGCAATGAAAGGCATTTCCTCGGCGCCGATTCCTTGAATCGAATACCATTTGGCCGCAACGCTGGTCCCAATATGGGTGGTACAGGCCACTGATGTCCTCGGTCAGCAATACGATCACTACCTCCAATGGAGGTTGCCGGACGCAAGGTGGATGTTGAATCGGCCGATAAAGGGGTATGGCCTCGGTCGGCTTAGCCTGCCCAACCAGCAACCTCCATCGGCCCTGCGGGTTCGGGCGGAACGGCACCGTCTTTGGAGTCGCTCCTGCTTGCGATGAATGAGCATTAGCTCGTCGTCGCTCCGCCAAATCCGGCACCGTTGCGCTCCGAAATATAGCAACCGTACTTCTGACCGAGGACACTAGCCTGATTCGGGCCATCAATCCGTCAGCTTCTCGCTACACCCAACTATCGGACGCCTTCCGCGCATTCCGTGGTTCCCTCCCGATATATAAGCAATGTCAGATCAATAAGTTAAGTGTAATTTACGGACTCGTTGCTTGTTAGTCTCGGCAACCTAATGTATATTGCGCTCAATCCTTCAAAAGACAGCACAAACCTTTTCTGTAGTGTGAGTTGCACGCGATGAAAATGCATTCGCACCGGTTCAAGGATCCTGCGATCAGTCGGGCGCTGCCGGTCACCATCCTGACTCCGCTGATCGAGGAGACGATGAGGCTGGCCCGTATTCAACCAGATCGGGACATGATCCTGGACCGGTTTATGGCGGGGCATCCCCGCATTGCGGTCGTTCACGGATCCGAAGACCATCCACCCAACATTGGCAGCCGCGATACGCTGCGCCGCTTGGTACGGCAACTCTGGGCCGCCGGGGCTCTACCGATCGAGGTAATCCAGGCGATTCCATGCGAAGAGCTCACCTATGGCCTGCCGGGCTCGCGGTACGCGTTTCTGGGCCGCAACGTCTGGGCGGCAAACCTCGCCGCCCAGATGGAAGCCCATTGCTACGACGCGGCGGTGGTCATGGGCGCCTGCGACAAGATGATGATCGGCGCTCTCCGCGCTCTTGTCGAGGTCGACCTGGCGCGGCAACAGAGGAAGGCGCGGCCCGTGTATGCAGTTTTCCTGCCGACGGTGGTCGGCAGGAAAATTAAACTCAACGAGGGCGAACTCCGGCGTTTCGACGCGATTCTGGACCGTTTGTCACCGTCCGAAGCGGTGGAACTGTTCGAACTCATCCGGTTGCCGGTGAACGGCCGCCTCTATGAACGGGTTAAGGCCTGCCTGGATGAGTGCTTCGGAAACAGATCCATCCTGGAATCGGAGAAGGACGAACTCGAACGTATCGTGGCGGCGCGGGCTGCCTCTGCCGGGGCCGCGTCCGCGTCCTCCCGGGCATCAATCGTGACCCGCCTGATGATAGCGACCTTTGGGCTCGTTCCGCAGAAGATGGACATTTCCACCAGACCTCCGAGGGACGAACAGCTGGAGCATGTCGTCGAACGGCTTGTCCAGGGTATCCATAGGAGGGAGCGGAGGATCAGCGTTGCTCAGCTCACGCGCTCGAATCTGCAGAATGCCGTTACCGTGTGGAGCGCCACTGGCGGTCATCCGTCCTGGTTCTTGCACCTGAACTATCTTGCCGAGGCCGTGGGCGTTCACCTGAGCGCGAATCTTCTTAGGAGCAAGATGACGAAGGTTCCGTTCCTGATGTCGGCGGACACGCATCTCGAGACCGGGTCTGGCATCGCCGCCGAAGCGGACGCCGGGGGGAACTCGGGAATCGATACGCTGATGCGCACACTGTCGGAGAAACGCTTCGTGGACGATCGCGCGGCGACTCTGGACGGTACCTGGATGTCCCGGATCATGGAGGCGCGGTCGGCCAACGGAAAGTTTTTTCAGTCGACGATGACCCCCAGTTTTCCCAACTGCGGATTGGCTCGCGTCCATGGAAACCTTTGCGAGACTGCTCTCGTGAGGCTCGGTTGTACCGCCCATCCGGAGCTGTATGACCAGAAGGTCTACCTGGCAGACTTCTACCTCGGACAGGAAGAATTGCGCGAGATTGCTGCCCAGCCGGAAGGTGTCCTGGGTCGAATTCGCAAGAGAGTAAACCGGGACGACCTCTACCGGGTCTGGTCGATCAACTGGGGGCAGGACGGGGGCCTGAATGGCGACATGTCCGGCTGGAACAAGAGAAGGCTCTGGGAATACCTGTTCGAGCAGGATCTATTGCGCGTGATGATCTTCGTCGGTGGCGAAGGCCCTCACGCCGCTGGGATGCCGGTCGTCCGTTTGTCTGAGGCACTGCCGGACGAGCCAGCCAGGCGGATGTGTCTTCTGGCTACCGATGGGCGCGTGGGTCCCGCCGACGGAGGAATGTCGATCGTCCATATCGTTCCCGAGGCGATCGACGGCGGAGCGCTGGCGTCGGTTCGCGCCGGTGACTGGATCTATCTTGACCTAAATAAGGGCGAGTTTCAGGCTGTGACGGCGGCTCGAAAGCGTTCCGGCTACCGCGTGCTGCGCGAAAGTGAGCTTGTGCGTCGCGCGGACCTCCGGAAGCGCGTGCATGAGTTGGAAAGGCGGCGGGCGCATTTCCTGCCCTCGGTTCGTTCCGTGTTCGACAGCGTTTCGTCCGCTGCCGAAGGTGTTTCTCCAATCACAGGTTGATGATCTCCTGATCCATGTGTAGGGGCCGGACCTCTGCCCGCCCGTCGTCTTTCCTTTTCGGCCGGTGACCCTCGATCCATTCGACATTGAAGACGTCGAGTGGCCACAGGTGCCACCCCCACAGCCCCGACCCGTTGACTATCGTTGGTGTACGATAGGTGATTCGCTAATGTACGAAAGAGTCCTCTTCAAGAACATCGACGATCCTCGGGCTATCGAGATCGACCGCTATGTCGAACTCGGCGGGTACGCCGCGTTCCGCAAAGTGCTGCGCGACCAGTCCCCGCTTGAAGTCGTGGAACTCGTCAAGCAGTCGGGGCTTCGCGGACGTGGCGGAGCCGGGTTTCCGACAGGCATGAAATGGGGATTCGTTCCCAAGAACACCGGCAAGCCGATCTACCTCTGCTGCAATGCCGATGAGAGCGAACCCGGAACCTGCAAAGACCGCGTAATCATCGAAAAGGACCCACATCAACTTCTCGAAGGGATCATGATCGCGTCCTACGCCGTGGGCTGCCATCTGGCCTTCATCTACATCCGCGGCGAGTTTGCGCTAGGTTACCGGATTCTCGAGCGGGCGGTCGCAGATGCCCGGTCCAAGGGATTTCTCGGCAAGGGGATATTCGGTTCGAGCTTCGATCTCGAGATCGTCGTCCACTCCGGTGCCGGAGCCTACATCTGCGGCGAGGAAACAGGGCTCCTCGAATCGCTGGAAGGGAAGCGTGGACATCCCCGTCAGAAGCCGCCCTTTCCCGCGGTCGCGGGTCTCTACGGCTGTCCGACCGTTGTCAACAACGTCGAGACGCTTGCGAACCTGCCGCACATCTTCGAGCGGGGGGTGGAGTGGTTCCAGGATCTGGGCCATTCGGCGAATAACACGGGACCGAAGCTCTACTGCGTCAGCGGACATGTCCAGCGTCCGAGAGTCGTCGAGCGTGAACTCGGCGTGCCCCTCAGGGAACTGATTTACGATGAGTGTGGCGGTATCCGTGACGGCAACGCGCTCAAGGGAGTCATCCCCGGAGGCTCGTCCGTGCCAATCCTGACGCCCGACGAGATCGACGTCCGGATGGATTTCGACTCCCTGGCGGAGCGGAAGACATTGCTCGGATCTGCCGGCGTCATCGTGCTTGATGAAACGACGTGCATCGTTCGATTTGCTGCGCGGACGGCCCGCTTCTATGCCGAAGAGTCCTGCGGGCAGTGCACGCAGTGCCGCGAAGGCACCTGGTGGATGGAGCAGGTGCTCCATCGGGTCGAGCACGGCCAGGGAACCATGAACGACCTGCGGATGATCGAAGATATGTGTGGTCACATGAAGGGTGTGACCATCTGCGTACTGAGCGATGCTTGCGCGATGCCCGTCGAGGTGATGATTCAGAAGTTCCGATCGGAGTTTGAGTGCCACATCACCGAAAAGCGGTGCATGGTCAGTCATTGATTATCAGGGGACAGGGGAGCCTGTCCCCCTTGCCTGGTGTCACCGAGAAACGGTGCGGGGTGCCCGCACAAACCGCCGGGGGTCGACGCTAACCCGCATTTCTCACCAGTGGTCTGCTGCAGCGCCGGATCCATCCGCCATTACTCGGTTGCGCTTGGTCGGGCTCCTCAATTCATTTAGCGTCGGGCCCACCGCCCCTCGCTAGCCAGGCTCTTCGGAGTACCCAGACACGCACTCCAAGCAGGTGTGAGGGAAACCCCCAGCAAGGGCCGGTTCCCCCACGCCTAAACGTACTGTCAAGTACGCCTCGGTCGCCCTCCCGGCGCGCGCCCAGCATGGCCCGTTGAGGGCCATGCCAAATGCCCTGTCGGCGTCTGTATCCTACCGGGCCACAAAGTGGCCCGGCGGGCTTCGCGACGACAACCGGTGAGAAAAGCGGGCTAAGAACTGCCGGCCGGTGGCGGCAATTTGCGGGCCTCAACGTCCGAAGCGAAGCCCACCCGACCGTGGCTTCCGTCGCAGAACGGCTTGTTCTCGGACTGGCCGCATCGACACAGCGCGATAGCTTCACGACCCGACAAGTCAAACTCCTGACCCCGTGCGTCCTTGATTCCGAAGTTGCCCTTGATCAGCAAGGGTCCATTTGTGCGTACGTTGATTTCGGTCGAATCGGCCATGGTTCTCGTTCCTTCCGTGTTTTCGTATTTCCTAAACAGCTGATTTAATATGGGTTAGATCTGCGGGGCGCCGTGCGTCGTCCAGAGGCCCGACAAAAAGTCACTCTAACACAATGGGACCTTGTACTTCCCGGTCCCAGTGGTATAATCCCGCGTTTTCATGGTTAAAGTCGATCGTTCCGACCGGGGATCCGACACCGGACCAAACCAACCGACGGGATCGGCCGTCTAAAGACTTTACGAAGCGAGATGCGGGGACCCGCGTCCGAAGTACCCGATCTGGCGGTTTTCGAGGCCTCAGCATTGAAATGGCTCCGAAATTGCTTACATTTGGTGTAGGGAACGGACCTCCCGGCCGACGAAGAGGTCGGCTCATATTAGGAGGAAGATGTCATGGACAAGAGAAAGCTGCAGCGGATCAAAGAGGCTCTCACCCAAGAGTACGACAAACTTTTGGAGTCGCTGAACCGGAACCGGGAAGCGGATGAAGAGATCAAGCTGGATAAGACCGAAGACGAGGGCGATCTCGCGTTGATCAGCCACAATAAAGAACTGCTCTACAATCTTCACGAAACGGACTTTCGTCGGCTCAAAGCCATCGAGGACGCCCTCGGGCGGATCGATCGGGACGAGTACGGGGAATGCGCGGGCTGCGGTGAGGACATCAACGAGAAGCGACTTGTCGCAGTGCCTTGGGCGACCATGTGCATCACTTGTCAGGAAGAGGCCGAGAGGGAAGACTTGTCGGTCACCGCGATGGCCGGTGTGCGCCGTACCGGGGACAAGTAATTGCCGATCCGATCCTATCTGACGAGCATTTCGGCGAGGACGAACAGGCCGACACCGGCGAAGACCACCAGTGCCATCCGAACGCCGGGCTCACGGTTGACCTCGGGCATCAGATCCGATGCCGCGACGTACAACGTGGCCCCGGCGGAGACCGGTAACGCATAAGTAGGCGAATTTCCCGCCAGAAGTACCACCAGCACTCCACCCACAGTCGAGAGCCCTAGAAGCACCGCGGCGTTGAACGCGATACGTTTGGAGAAACCCGAGCTGAGCGCGACCGAAGATATCGTGAAGCCGTCCGGGATCTTGTGAATCAGGACGGCCAGGAACACGAGCGTGCCGGTGCTGTCCGACACAGCAAAACCCGCACCGATCGCCACACCGTCGAAGAACGTGTGCACGAGCAGGCCGACGAGCGCCGACATCGCAACTGCAGGGTCGGCCATTTCGTCATGGTGCGTCTCCTCGCCGAAATGCAGGTGCGGGGCGACGGTGTGTTCGAACAGGTGGACGACGAGGTAGCCGACCAGCACCCAGGCGGCGGCATTGTCCAGAAGCGTAACGCTGATCGGCAGCATCTCCAGGAAAACAGCTCCGAGCATGAAACCGGAGCCCAGCGCGAAGAAATATCGAACGCTCGAACGTCCCCAGTGGAACGCTGTGACCATCGAGCCTCCGATAACGTTGGCGCCGGCGGCCACCAGGGCGAGCAGGAACGGCAGTAGGGCGGGGAACATCGATTGCTGGACCTTCCTTGTATTCTCTTATGCCGGGGTATCAGCCGCTATGGCGGACGGTGATGACATCGCCATCGGTGACCAGGTACTGCTTGCCTTCGAGCCGGAGCAGACCTCTTTCTCGGAGCGCGGCGAAGCTGGGGTGGTCTCTGAAGTCGTCGAAACGGGAGACCTCAGCACGAATGAAGTGCTTTTCCAGGTCTGAATGGATCGCTCCTGCGGCTTTCTGCGCGGACGTGCCCCGCCGGATCGTCCACGCCCGGCACTCTTCCTCGCCTGCCGTGAGAAAGGAAATCAGACCGAGCAGGTGGTAGGCGGTTCGAATCAGCCGGATCATCCCGGATTCCTTGAGGCCGTAATCGGCAAGAAAGCTGTTCAGCTCTTCATCCGGCAATTCCGCCATCTCGGCTTCGAGTTTGCCGCAGATGTAAACGCGCTCGGTGTTTTCCGGCGTCGCCTCGAGAGGTTCCTGCACTTCGCTGATCAGTTCCAGCTGGTCTTCCCCGATATTGATGGCGTGGATCATCGGCTTCTCGGAGAGGAATGCAAACCCGCGGACACGTCGCCGATCGTCGTCGTCGAGGACCATTTCTCTCAGGGGCCGGTTCGATTCAAGCCACGCCAGAACCTCCTTGAGGAGAACACGCTCGCGTGCCAGGTCGGCATCCTTGATTTTTCGAAGATCCTTGTCGAGTCGCTCGAGCCGTTTCTCGATCGATGCCATGTCCGTCAGCATCAGCTCGGCGTCGAAGTTGCTGATGTCGCGATCGACGTCTACCGAGCCTTCCGGATGCGGCACAGTATCGTCTTCGAAGGCTCGGACAACATGAACCATCGTGTCGACGTCACGAACGGGATCCAGCGCCATATCCCGCCCCTTTCCGCGAACGAGTCCCTGGACATCGACGAATTCGATCGTTGCGTAGGTGGTCTTCTTCGGCTCAAAGACGGAAGCGAGGAAATCGACGCGTTCGTCGGGCACTTGAACGACACCGACGTTCGGTTGGGCCTTCCGTCCGCGGTCGGTAATCGTGCCCGTCCCGGCCTGGGTCAGGATTCTGAAGATCGTGGTCTTGCCGACCTGCGAGAGCCCGACGATGCCCGTTTTCATGTGGCGGTTAGCGGTTAGGGTTGGCGGGTGGCTTTCGAATATCCGCCGGTCACAGGCCGAATGCCAATGTCCGATGGCTGGATCTCATAGTAAGTGACACCCTACCATACATTTCCAGATATTTTTTTGGTTGACAGCTTTAAGGCCCATCGGTAGTCTGATGTGGACAGAAGTGGTCCAAAGTAGTCAGAACGGGATTTTTTATAATGCTGCGTGGGAATCAACCGGCAAGGATCGATGAGAAGGGTCGTTTGAAGATCCCTGCGGTTTTCCGCGCAGATATTGAAGATTCCTGGGGCAGCGACTTCTATGTGACCAGCGTCACCGGCCAGTCCGTCCGTGTTTACCCCCTATCTGTCTGGCAAGACATTGAAGAAAAACTCACCAATTTGCCCGCCTTTAACCCTACCAAAAAAAAATTTCTGGACCGAGCGAATTACTTCGGCCAGTTAACCACAATGGACAAGCAGGGACGGGTTTTGATCGCTCCTCTTCTGAGAGAGTCGGCCGAGATGGTTGGAGAAGTCGCTGTCCTGGGATACCTGAATTATTTAGATGTCTGGAACAACACACGGTTCCTGAAACGGCTCCATGACGAGCCGTTCACGGAAGAAGATGAGCAGGTCATGAGCGAGTTGGGAGTTTAGGTGGCCGTGGATGCCTCAACACACCCCCGTCCTGCTCGAAGAAGTCCTAGGTTTCCTGAACCCGCAGCCGGGGGGACGATTCATCGACGCGACGCTCGGGGCGGGGGGGCATGCCGCCGCTATTCAGGAGCGGACCGCACCCGACGGGAGGCTGCTCGGCATCGACCAGGACGCGGCCGCACTGGAACTGGCCCGCGAGACACTGGCTCCATGGACGGACAGAACCGTAATCATTCGCACGAACTTCAGTGAGGTCGCCCAAGCGGCACGTGCGGAAGGATTCCTGGGTGTGGACGGCGTGATCGCAGATCTTGGCGTTTCCTCGATGATGCTGGACGAGGCCGACCGCGGGTTCTCGTTCCGGACGGACGGGCCCCTCGACATGCGGATGGACCGGCGGCAACTGACGTCTGCAGCGGAGCTGGTTAACACCGGTACTGAACGACAACTCGCCGACACCATTTATAGATTGGGAGAGGAGCGGCGCTCACGGCCCATTGCCCGCTCGATCTTCCGGAGCCGCCCACACCAGACGACCGGAGACCTCGTTCGAGCGATCGAGGCTGTTGCCGGCAGACCGCGTTACGGACGCATTCATCCTGCCACACGAACCTTCATGGCTCTGCGGATAGCGGTCAACCAGGAATTGGAGAGACTGGAAGCTTTCCTGGATAGTGTGATCGAGACACTCCGCTCGGGCGGTCGCCTCGTCGTCATCAGCTTTCATTCATTGGAAGATCGAATCGTCAAACATCGCATGCGTGAGCTTGGCCGTGTCCTGACCAAGAAAGTCGTCCGGGCGAGTGAGAGTGAACGACATCGGAACCCGCGTGCGCGGAGCGCGAAGCTTCGGGCGCTGGAGAAAATCTAATGTCCACGATCGACATCCACTTCGACAAGAAGATCAACAACTCCAGAATCGTGCGGGACGCCGATACGCGGTGCCGGCTCGAGTACCTGTGCTTGACGGTGCTGGGCGCTGTGTTTGTGCTCGGCGTGCTCTTCTACGCGTGGCAGCAATACGAATGGATCCAGTACGGGTACCACATCGAAGAGGCGCAGCAGAAGATCGAACAGCTCAGCGAAACCGGCCGCCGTCTCAGCCTCGAACGAGCCACGCTGGCCAACCCCCAGAGAATCGACGCGATCGCCCGGCAGGAACTCGGCATGACGGGCCCCATTGCGGGGCAGGTAGTGTCCTTCGGGTTCGAGGCGCCCGAGGACGCCGGCGTTGCCGGGACACTGCTCGCTGAAAAGACACAATAGGTGAGTTTGAAGGAGTGATGGGATCAGGAGGCGCTCCAATTCGCAGGCGGCTTGTCGCGATCGCGATGTTCATGGGCTTCTGGAGCCTTGCGATCGGCTTTCGTCTGTTCGACCTTCAGGTTGCTCAATCGGCATATTTCAGAGACCGGGCTGAACGGCAGCACCAGCGCGTGTTGGAGATCAGTCCCCGACGTGGACCGATCTACGACCGCAACGGTAACGCGCTGGCGGTCAGCATCGAGGTCGATTCTCTCTACGCGGTTCCCGCCGAGATTCAGGATCCCGCCGGGACGGCGGACTTCCTTTCCCGCATCCTCGACATGCCCGCTCCAGCTCTGGAGAACCCGCTGGATTCGGACCGATTGTTTGCGTGGATCGAACGCAAGATTACCGCGCGCCAATCCGAACGCATCCGCGCCGCCGGAATCGACGGGCTCTATTTCCAGACGGAGAGCAAGCGCTTCTACCCGAACCGGGAATTGGCTGCGCACGTGCTCGGGTTCGTGAACCTGGACGACAACGGCGGCGCCGGCCTGGAGTACCGCTTCGAGGAAGCCATCGGGGGAACGCCGGGCAAGGTGATCGTGATGACGGATGCCCGAGGGCGCAGTTTCCAGCGGCTCCAGCAGGCGCCGGCAAGCGGGGCGAGCCTCACGACGACGATCGACCGGACGGTTCAGTACATCGTCGAGAGGGAGATCACCCGGACGATCGCCGAGACCGATGCCATTGGAATGTCGGTCATCGTGACCAACCCGATGAGCGGTGAAGTCCTTGCGATGGCCAACTACCCGCAGTACAACCCGAACGAATACAACCAGTACCCTGCCGAGTACTGGACCCGGAACCGGTCGATCAGCCATGTGTTTGAACCGGGATCGACGTTCAAGATCGTTACGGCCGCGGCGGCACTCGAAGAAAACCTGACGCACCTGGACGAGATCATCGACTGTCAGATGGGCTCGATTGTCCTGTTCGGTCTCCGGATCAACGACCACAAAGCGTTCGGCGATCTCACCGTTCGGGAGATCCTTCAATATTCTTCCGACGTCGGCATCATCAAGTTGGGACTCCGGTTGGGTGACGAGCGGTTTGCATCCTACATCGACAGATTGGGCTTCGGGCGTCGTACTGGGATCGATCTGCCTGGAGAGGAACGAGGGCTGGCCAGTCCAGCGGTGGAGTGGTCGAACGTTTCGGTCGGCGCGAAGTCCATGGGACAGGAAATCGCGACGACGGCGTTGCAAATTGTCAACCTCGTCGCAACTGTCGCCAATGGGGGCATCCTGTACCGGCCCTACGTCGTCGATCGGATAGAAGACGCGACCGGGGTCATCGAACAGACCGCACCTTCGGGCACCCGAGTCTTGTCCAGGGAAACGGCGCGCCTGCTGCAGGACGCCCTGGGGAAGGTTGTGACCGACGGGACAGGGACTCGGGCTCGAATTTCAGGATTCTCCGCGGCAGGCAAAACCGGAACCGCGCAGAAGTATGATCCGAAGACTGGAACCTACTCGCTGACCAAGCACGTCGCCTCGTTTGCCGGATACGCACCCGCCAACAACCCGGTTCTGGCGGCAATCGTCGTGATCGACGAACCCCGCGGAGAGGACGGCGGCGGAGCGGTTGCTGCTCCCGTGTTCGCCAGGATCGTAGAGCAGGTAATGCGCTATCGTTCCGTGGTCCCGGATCGGCCGGAGACTCTGCCGCGATTCACCGAGGATGGCCAATCTCTGGAGTCGCCCCAGGTGCCGCAGCTGCGATTCGAGGATGCTGTCTTGACCGCATGGGAAGTGATGGACACTTCCCTGGCGGCCGGCCCGGATTTCGCGAGTGTTTCAGGCGATCGATACTCCGCCGTTCAGCTCCCGGTACCGAATTTCTCTGGAAAATCCCTTCGACAGGTTACGGAACAGAGCCTGAGGTTGGGACTCAGACTGCAGTCGGTGGGTTCAGGAGTAGCCGTTCTGCAGGCGCCTCGGCCGGGCACCCTGGTACAGCCCGGCACCCCTGTCCAAGTTCGATTCTCCACCACTACAGGCGACGGCCCGAAACCGGATCCGGGCGATCGGTAGTTTCGCTTCTGCGTATCGACCGCTCCGCGGACATCAGCGGGTAGTGGTGCATTGCTGACGTTGCATTACAAGAGCCGCGGCGGTGGCCGACAGGAAGAACAGAACCGGGAGCGATAGCGACCGGGTAACTTCGACACTGCACGGCATCGGGGTACAGAAAACTTGAGATTGGAGCATTGGGAAGCGACCGAGGATCGAGCACTCGTGAATTGACATGAAAGCGAAAGGGACGGTGGGCCCGACGCTAAGGATGGCGTGGGGGGACCGGCCCCGCGTCGAGTTCCCGGAAGCATTGGGAAGCGACCGAGGATCGAGCACTCGTGAATTGATATGAAAGCGGAAGGGACGGTGGGCCCGACGCTAAGGATGGCGTGGGGGGACCGGCCCCGCGTCGAGTTCCCGCAAGCGAAGGGAAGCGACCGAGGATCGAGCACTCGTGAATTGATATGAAAGCGGAAGGGACGGTGGGCCCGACGCTAAGGATGGCGTGGGGGGACCGGCCCCGCGTCGAGTTCCCGCAAGCGAAGGGAAGCGACCGAGGATCGAGCACTGGTGAATGAAATGAAGCGAAAGGGACGGTGGGCCCGACGCTAAGAAATGGACACATGAAGTTGGACCAGGTACTACGAGACATCGAGGCGCAGTCTTTCGGAGACGGAACGACACAGGACATTTCCGGCATCGCCTATGACTCCCGTGCCGTCCGCCCGGGTTCGGTGTTCGTCGCGATCCGGGGCGAACAGGCCGACGGCAACGACTTCGTACCCGAGGCGATTGCGAATGGCGCGATAGCAGTGGTCTCGGAGCAGCCGGCCGGTGCACCCGTGGCGTGGTTCCAGGTGAGTTCGGCCCGTTCTGCGCTGGCCGTGCTTGCGGCGAACTATTACGGTCGCCCGACTCGGGACCTGTCCCTGGTCGGCATCACCGGCACGAATGGGAAGACGACCACGAGCTACATCCTCGAGTCGATTCTGAAAGCTGGGGGGCACGGGGTAGCGCTTGTGGGGACGATCGATCACCGCGGTCCGGGTTTCGGCCACAGCGCCGTCAGGACAACGCCGGAGGCGCCGGACCTGGAACGCATGTTCCGTGATGCCGTTGGCGTGGGTTGCCGTCACGCCGTGATGGAGGTTTCGTCACATGCAATCGCCCTAGGTCGTGTGGAACAACTGGATTTCGACGTCGCCGCGTTTACGAACCTGAGCGGCGATCATCTGGACTTCCATGGCGGTATGGAAGAGTACTTCGGGACGAAGAAGATGCTCTTTTCTGGTTTATGTGGGCGACCGCCCGAGACGGCCGTCCTCAACCTCGACGATGCCAGGTTCGCCGAGCTGCGTGACTTGGGGAACTCCCGCGTCATCTCCTACGGGCTCGATCAGGACGCCGAAGTGTGTCCCGTTCGCTACGCCTTCAGATGGGATGGGACCGACGCCGAGTTTTCCACGCCCAGGGGTGACATGCGGTTGCGCTCGTTGCTGGTCGGGCGGCCCAACCTTTACAACCTGGCTTGCGGGGTTGCCATCGCAATCGCGCTGGACGTTCCCACCACGGCGATCGTCAAGGGCGTGGCGGGACTCGACTCCGTACCCGGCCGCTTCGAGTGTGTCGATCGTGGGCAGTCGTTTCGCGTTGTCGTCGACTACGCTCATAGCGATGACGCATTGGAGAAGGTCCTCACGGCCGCTCGCGAAGTCACCCGCGGGCGTCTGATCGTCGTGTTCGGGTGCGGCGGTGACCGGGATCAAGAGAAGCGGCCCCGGATGGGTGAGGTGGCCGGCCGGCTCGGCGACATCGTCATCGTCACCTCTGACAATCCGCGCGGGGAGGACCCGGACGAGATCATGCGAATGGTGGAACAAGGGCTGCGTCGTGGGACGGCTGCCTATGAGTGTGAGCCCGACCGCCGTGTGGCCATAAGCCGCGCGTTCGACGAAGCGGGGCCCGACGACACCGTGCTGATCGCCGGCAAAGGGCATGAAACGTACCAACTCGTGCGGGATCGAGTGATCCCTTTCGACGACAGACTGGTTGCAGGGGAACTGCTCGATGAACTTGAGGCTGGCAGAGATCGCTGAGTTCATCAGCGGGCGAATCGAAGGGGAGGGGAACCCCCGAGTACGAGGGTGCTCGATCGACAGCCGCACGGTGAAACCGGAGGAGTTGTTCTTCGCCATCAAGGGGCCTCGATTTGACGGACACAACTACCTGGGAGAAGTGGCCGAGAAGGGTGCGGCTGGTGCAGTAGTTTCCGGCGCTCTGGTCGAGGGCCTGGATTTACCGCACGTTCGTGTGCCGTCCCCCACTCGCGCGCTGGGCGATCTGGCGCGGGCGGTCCGGCGCCGGTGGGGGCGTCCGGTCCTGGCCGTCACAGGCAGTATCGGCAAGACGACGACCCGCGAAATGATTGCCGCCGTCCTGGGGTCTCGTCGCCGGGTCTTGCGGACGGTTGGGAACATGAACAACGAGCTGGGTCTTCCGCTGAGTCTGCTGCGGGCGGAACCGTACCACGACATGGCCGTCTTGGAGATGGGCATGTCGGCGCCCGGAGAGATTGCCCGGCTGGCGTCAATCGCTGAGCCGAACGAAGGCGTGATTACAAACGTAGGTCCGGTGCACCTGGAGTTCTTCGATTCGATCGCAGGTATCGCCCGGGCCAAAGAGGAGCTTCTCGACGGACTGGTCGGCGACCGGCGCGCGTACCTGAACAACGACGACTCCAGGGTCCGTGCGATGGCGCGTCGATTCGACGGAGAAATCGTGACCTTCGGTGTTCGATCGGCCGCGGCCTTTAGGGTGACGCGCATCGAGCACCTTGGGCTGGAGGGCACCGCTTTCACAGTCCGGCACCGTCGCCGCGAAGTGAACTTCGTGTTGCCGCTGCTAGGCGTCCATAACGTGTCCAACGCCGCTGCGGCAATCGCAGTCGGTATCACGCACGGGATGGACTGGGACGAACTGCGGCGGGTTGTCGAGGGAATGGCCGCGGAACGAATGCGGGGACAGATCGTCAAATTTCGTGAAGGGTTCGCCGTGATCGACGACTGCTATAACTCGAGTCCGAAGGCGCTGACGGAAATGATCCGGTTGATGCCCAAGATTCCCGGCTACGAGCGACGCGTCGTCGTGGCAGGCGAGATGCTCGAATTAGGCGCCCAGAGCGCGAAGATGCACGCCGCGTGTGGCAAGGAAGCGGTCAAGGCCGGCATCGACGTTATCGTCGGCGTTCGCGGCGACGCGGCCGCCTTCGTCCGGGGCGCCCGGGAGGCCGGGGCGTCCGCATCCCGGCTTATGTTCGTGCGCGACGCCGTCGAGGCCGGCGATCTGCTCGCGGAGATTGTCAGAAAAGGCGATTTGGTCCTGATCAAAGCCTCACGTGGCGTCGCCCTGGAACAGGTGATCGACACGCTGAGACTGTCGTTTGCGAGCCTGGAGCCGTAATGCTCTACCACCTGCTTTATGAGTATCTGCGTCCGCTGACCGCCGACTGGCCGGGGTTCGGTGTACTGAACGTCTTTCAGTACATCACGTTCCGGACGGCCATGGCGACGATGACGGCGCTTGCGATCAGCCTTGGGGTGGGACCCTGGCTTATCGAGCGCCTGCGCCATCTCCAGATCGGACAGAACATCCGGGACGACGGCCCGGAGTCCCATCAGGTAAAGGCAGGAACGCCGACGATGGGCGGTGTCCTCATCGTCGTTTCCATCGTCGTGTCGACGCTGCTCTGGACGGACCTCGGGAACCCTTTCAACTGGTTGCTCATCGGGTCGACTATAGCGTTTGGAGCAGTCGGCTTTGCGGATGATTACCTGAAAGTGGTTCGGAAGAGGTCGCTGGGGTTGCGAGCGGACGCAAAGATTGGATTGCAGGTACTTGCGACGATTGTGATCGGCTACGTTCTGATCGATCTGGCTGCTCGCGGTTCGTTCTCGACCAGGTTGACAGTCCCGTTTTTCAAGTTGTTCACTCCCGACCTCGTGTTCGGACAGGCCCAGAACCCACCGCTCTTGCTGCTGGGCGCCGTGCCTTTTCTCGTGTTCATCGGCCTGGTGATCGTCGGGTCGTCCAACGCCGTCAACCTGACCGACGGGCTCGACGGCCTGGCGATCGGATCGGTGCTGATCGCCTCGGGAGCGTTGACTGTCCTGACCTACGTCACGGGTCATATCGAGTTTTCGACCTATCTGGACCTGCAGTACATCGGGTCCGTCGCCGAAGTGACGATCTTCTGCGGTTCGATGGTAGGGGCCAGCATGGGATTTCTCTGGTACAACGCGCACCCTGCCGAAGTGTTCATGGGGGACGTCGGCTCGCTGGCGCTCGGTGGGGCGATCGGCACAGTTGCCGTCGTGATCAAGCAGGAACTGCTGCTGATCTTCATTGGCGGGATCTTCGTCGTGGAAGCGCTGTCAGTGATGGTTCAGGTGGTCTCGTTCAAGCTGCGGGGTAAGCGAATCTTCAGGATGGCACCGCTGCACCACCACTTCGAACTCGCAGGTTGGAACGAGTCGAAGATCATCATCCGCTTCTGGATCGCGGCGCTGTTGTTCGCGCTATTCAGTCTGTCTACGTTGAAGCTGAGATGACGGAGTTGTGTTCATGGTCGTAGTGGTTGGGATGGCAAGGAGCGGACTGGCCGTGTCACGGCTGTTGACGGCCCGGGGAGTTGCCGTGTTTGCCACCGATTCCGGATCGAATCCGATGATGATCCATGAGTTCGACCGCCTCGGCATTCCGCATGAGGTCGGAGGGCATGCGGTGCAGCGCTTTCGCGGCGCCGACGAAATCGTGGTCAGTCCGGGAGTACCGCTCGAGATCGAACCGTTGGCCGAGGCGCGCACCCGCGGGGTTCCGGTCGTTGGCGAAATGGAAGTCGCGGCGCGGTACCTCCGAGGGGACATCGTTGCCATCACCGGCTCCAACGGAAAGACCACGACGACATCGCTGGTGGGGAAAATTCTCGAACGCGGGAAGCGGCCCGTACAGGTCGGCGGCAACATCGGGATCGCCGTTTCCGAAATGGTGGAATCTTCGACTGAGGAAACGATCAACGTGCTCGAGGTCAGCAGTTTTCAACTGGATGCGATCGAGGCGTTTCGGCCTCATGTGGGCGTCGTCCTCAACGTCACTCCCGACCATATGGACAGGTATCCGGATTTCGAAGCCTACCGGGCATCCAAGTTTCGCCTGTTCTCGAACCAGGAGTCCGAGGATTTTGCGGTTGTCAACGGGGACGATGCCGGCTCGTTTCCGGTTCCGGTTCCACTGCAGTCCAAGTTGTGCGTGTTCAGTCAGCGTCGGAAGGTCGCCCGGGGCGCCGCGGTGGAGGATGGTCAACTGTCGGTCCGCGGGCGGCCTGTGCTTGGCATTGACGAAATTCCGCTCCGCGGCAAACACAACATCGACAACGTGCTGGCGGCGCTCCTGGTCGGCGACATCTGCGGTCTCGGCGCCGCCGAGATGGCGGAGGCGGTCCGGTGTTTTCCGGGAGTGGAGCACCGGCTCGAGAGCGTGGGATCGATCGATGGGGTGGAATTCGTCAACGACTCCAAGGCGACGAATGTGGACGCGGCGGTGAAAGCGGTCGAATCCTTCGTAGAGAGTCTCATCGTTATCGCCGGCGGGATCGCAAAGGGCGCGGACTTCAGCGCTCTCGTCGATGCGATGGAAGGACGTGTTCGGAACGCGATCCTGATCGGTGAGGCGTCGGACCAGATCGCGAGCGCGATCGGCGCCCGCATCCCTACGAGCCGCGCCGAATCGATAGAGCAGGCTGTGGCCTCTGCCAGAGCGATGGCCCTCGACGGGGATGTCGTGCTCCTCGTTCCGGCGTGCGCCAGCTTCGACATGTTCGATGACTACGAGGATCGGGGGCGAAGGTTTAAGGATGCGGTGAGGTCTCAGGCGGGAATGCGGGAGCAATGAAGGACCGGCAGTTGGCAGTTGGCGATTAGCCGTTGGCTTTTAGTCATTAGCTTTTGGCTGTTGGCTTTTGACCCGCTGCAGAATCGCGCGATGCCACGACATTACTGACAACTGACAACTGAAAACTGATGACTAAAAGCCAAACGCCAACAACCAACGGCTAACAGCTAACCGAAATGGCCCGAAAGCTCAAATCAGACTGGATCCTTTTCGTTGCGACGCTGACCCTCGTGCTCATCGGTGTCGTGATGGTGTTCAGTTCTTCCGTGGTACTGGCGAAGGAGTGGTATGGGGACCCGAATTTTTTCGCGTTCCGCCACGTCGTTGCCGTCGGACTCGGCCTGGCCGCCATGTTCATCCTCATGAGGATCGACTACCATCGCTACAACCACCCCGCCGTGATTTTCTCCAGTCTGTCTGTGGTCACCGTCCTGTTGGTGTTGGCGTTCCTCCTGCCGGCTACGGCGAACACACATCGCTGGATCCGATTTGGGAGCCTGTCTTTCCAGCCCGCGGAGCTGGCGAAACTGTCGATCATCGTCTTTGTGGCTTACTTTCTGGACAAGCGGAACGGCCAGGTCAACGACGTCGCGTTCACGCTTGTCCCAGTCGGGGCGGTGACGACGCTGCTGGCAGGGCTGATCGTCTTGCAGCCGGACCTGGGCACTGCGATCTCGATCGTTGCAGTCGTCGGGATATTGTTGTTCGCTGCCGGCCTCAGCCTGCGGTGGGTCGCCGCAGCAGGGTTGGCGGCGGTGCCCTTGCTCTACCTGCTGGTTTTCCGCGTGCCCTGGCGCCTGGACCGGCTCACGGCGTTCATGGACCCCTGGTCCGACCCGCAGGGCAGTGGCTTTCAGGTCATTCAGTCCCTGATCGCGGTCGGAACCGGAGGGATCGGAGGCGTCGGGTTCATGGAAGGCCAGCAGAAGTTGTTCTATCTGCCTGAGCCGCACACGGACTTCATTTTTGCGGTTGTAGGCGAGGAACTGGGGCTGGTCGGGACCATAGCCGTCCTGATGTTGTTCGTCGTTTTTCTATGGCGGGGCCTTCGGAGTGGGTACCGCGCTCCGGACCTGTTCGGCCGTTACCTGGCCATGGGTATCTCGATGATGGTGGGCGTTCAGGCCTTCATCAATATAAGCGTCGTTTTGGGATTGCTACCGACGAAAGGGATTCCGCTGCCGTTCCTCAGCTACGGGGGCAGCTCGTTTCTCATCATGATGGCTGGTGTGGGAATCCTGATGAATGTGTCCCAGCACGGCCGCTGATGCGAGTATGGCGAAATGTTTGCGTATGAGGTCGTATCTGCTTGTTTTTACGGGGCGAAAAAAATACGGACCGGTCCTGATCTGTCACTATGAGGGCGATAATCGCAGGAGGTGGAACGGGAGGTCACCTGATGCCCGGCATCGCCGTGGCGTGGGAGATTCTCAGGCGAGATCCCGAATCCGGAATCCTGTTCGTCGGTGCGGATCAGGGAATCGAGCGGACGGTCGTGCCGCGGGAAGGCTTCGCGCTGGAAACGCTACCGATCGGTGGCCTCAAACGAGTCGGATGGCGCCGCGCTTTCGCGAACGGGTTCGCGATGGTGTCGGCTCTGGTGCGTTCGATCGGAACGCTGTCCCGTTTCGACCCCGAGGTGGTTGTGGGCCTCGGCGGGTACGCGTCGTTTCCGATGGTCGGAGCGGCCATCCTCCGGCGAAAGCCCGTGGTGATCATGGAGCAGAACGTGCTGCCGGGATTGGCCAATCGGGTTCTGGGTCGTCGTGCGGATTTCGTCGCCGTTCCGGACTCTCGAGCCGCTCGGCACTTTCCGGGTCGGGCGGTTGTCACAGGGAACCCGGTGCGGGCGGGGTTCAAGAGCATCGCGCCCAAAGAGCATCGTCCGCCGTTCACGATTCTCGTCACCGGTGGGAGCCAGGGAGCGGAAGCGATCAACCGGGCGATGATCGGTGCAATCGAATTTCTCGGCGGATGGAAGGATCGTTTGCAGTTCGTGCATCACTCCGGACAGAGACAGGAGCGAGAGATCCAGCAGGCGTACGATGGCGCCGGGTTCTCGGCGCGGGTGCGCGGTTTCTTCGAGGACTTCGCCGCGGAGTACGCCGGTGCGGACCTGATCGTCGCTCGCGCGGGGAACACTACGGTCGCCGAACTGTGTGCGGCGGGCCGGGCGGCCATCCTGATACCTCTGCCGCATTCGGCAGACGACCATCAGCGCCAGAACGCGCGCGCGATGGTGGAGAAAGGGTCCGCCATGATGATCGACCCGGACGACCTCGACGCCGAGGTCCTGGCTCGGCAGATCCGGACGGTGCTCGAAGCACCGGAGCGTTTGTCGTCGATGGAGGAGAACGCGCGCCGGACCGCCGTTCTTGATGCGGAAGTCCGAATCGTCGACCTGATCGAACGGGCAATCGCGGCGCGGAAGAAGAAGTAGTTGACTGACAACGAACAGCAATTGGCCTTTGGCAATTAGCCTTTGGCTCATGGGAAGAGGATGGTAGCAGCCGAGCCAACAGCTGGAAACTGTTAACTGACAACTGACAACTCGTGTTCAAACGAATCAAGCATGTGCACTTCGTCGGGATCGGCGGCAGCGGTATGAGCGGCATCGCGGAAGTGCTGCTGACGCTCGGTTACAAGGTGACCGGTTCCGACGTGCGGGGGACAGGCGTTACCGACGCGCTCGTCAGCCGAGGAGCGGAGGTGTTTTACAAGCACGCCGGCGAACATGTGCGAGGAGCACACGTGGTGGTTTGCTCGGCCGCGGTGGCACAGCGGAATCCGGAAGTCCTTGCCGCCAAAGGCGCCAAGATCCCCGTTATCTCCCGAGCCGAGATGCTCGCCGAACTGGCACGCCTGAAGTACACCATCGCGGTCGCGGGTACACACGGGAAGACAACGACCACTTCCATGATCGCGACGATACTCGATCACGCCGGAATGGACCCCACCTTCGTTGTGGGGGGGCGGCTCAAGACTGTCGGCATGAACGCCAGGTTGGGCAAGGGGGAGTTCATCGTCGTCGAAGCCGATGAAAGTGATCGCTCTTTCCTCATGTTGTCTCCGACGATCGCCGTGGTCACGAACGTGGAGGCCGATCATCTGGACAACTACAAAGACCTGGACGATATCGAAAACACGTTCGTGTCCTTCGTCAACAAGGTTCCCTTCTATGGAGCGGTCGTCGTTCCCTCTGATTCGGAATCCGTGGGCAGAATTCGCGAACGCATAACGCGCCGGATGATCACTTTCGGGATCGCCGACGAGGCCGACGTCTGCGTCTCCGAGTGCACGCTGGGGGGCCTGGGTTCTCGGTTCTCCCTCCGTTACAACGGCGGCGCTGCTCAATCCTGCGGGTTGCGGCTTCCGGGCATGTTCAACGTCCTCAACGCCGCCGCCGCGTTTGCCACGACGTTCGAGATGGGTGTCGAGCCCGATGTGATTGCCCGTGCGCTCGAGGATTTCGAAGGGGTCGAGCGGCGGTTCGAGATCAAGAGCCTGGAGCCAGTCGCTGTGATTGACGACTACGCGCATCACCCCACCGAGGTCCGTGCGACGCTTGGCGCCGCGCGCGCGGCTGGATTTCGTCGCGTGCTGGCGGCTTTCCAGCCTCACCGCTACAGCCGGACGTATCACCTGATGGATGATTTTGCGCGGGCTTTTGCCGATGCCGACGCCGTCCTCATCAGCAACATCTATCCGGCAGGGGAAACTCCCATCGAGGGAGTAACCGGAGCGGAACTGGTCGAGCGGATCAAGGCGTCAGGCATGGGCGAGACCCATTACATGCCGGATTTCGCGCAGATGGAATCCTACATCCGGGAACACGCACACGAAGGTGATGCGGTCGTGATCATGGGTGCGGGCAACATCACGATCCTGTCGGACCTGCTTGCCGCTCAACCCGTTGAACCCGAACCGCTCGAGGTAAACAATGACCAGTAGGCGTGTCAATCGATGGATCCGTTCGCTGCGCAGGAAGTCGCGCGCGCAGTTGCAGCGGTATCTCTACATCGGCGTCTTCGCTCTCATCCTCTGCTCTTTTTTCTGGGGTCTCTACCGGGTTGTGGTGTACGCGCACAACACCGAGCGGCTCGAGATCAGCCAGATCACGGTCTCCGGGCTCGGGCGCATTACCGAAAACGAGATCCTGGCGCGGATAGGCCATGTGCCGGGCACGAACGTCCTCCGCATCGACCTGGCCGAAGCCCGCAATTCGATCGAAGCGATCGCGCGGGTCCATCACGCCACCGTGAAGCGGGTATGGCCGGACGAGATAGTCATTGCGATCGTCGAACGCGAACCAATCGGCCTGGCCCGGATCGACGGTGAGATATTTCAAGTGGACGCCGAGGGTGTGGTCCTGCCGATCGATCCGTTTGCCGGTACGGATTTTCCCGTGCTGGGCGGACTGTATCCAGGGGATATCGAGGGCAACAGGCGCAAGATCGACGTCTACATCGAGATGGTCGAGGCGATCGGACAAGCGGAACTTTCCGAAGTGCACGTCTCAGACCTGGGAGAAGTTTCGGTTGTGCCGGCCGACAGCCCGATGTGGATCGACCTGGGTACAGAGCGGCATCGCGATCGGTGGACCAAGTACGTCAAGCTGAAAAGTCGGATTCGCGCGGAATATCCCGGCGCGGTCCGTCTCGACCTGCGCTTTGAGGATCAGGTCATCATCCGAACAGAACCTTTCGAATCTGGTGGGGAAATAATATGGGGCGAAGAGAGAAAATCATTGTAGGACTCGACATTGGTTCGACGAAGATCTGCACTCTGATCGCAGCGTCGCGTAACGGAAGCCTGGAGACCGTCGGCTTCGGTCTGGCGGAGTCGAAGGGCCTGAAGAAGGGCGTCGTCGTCAATCTTGAAGCTGCCGTCGAAGCTATCAAAAAGAGCGTGGCTGAAGCTGAGATGATGGCGGGTGTGGAGGTGGACGATGTCTTCGTTGGCCTGGCCGGACCGCACATCCGAAGCTTCAACAGCAGAGGCGCCATACCCATTTCGACCCAGTCGCGCGAGATCAAGCGTGAAGACGTCCGGAGAGTGATCGAGACGGCACGTGCCGTCGCGCTGGCTCCAGACCGGGAGATCATCCATATTCTCCCCCAGGAATTCGTCGTGGACGAACAGGACGGTATCGGAGATCCCCTGGGAATGGTCGGGACGCGTCTCGAAGTGAACGTCCACATCGTGACCAGTTCCGTGACAGCCGCTCAGAACATCGTGACTGCCGTGAACCGGTGCGGCCTCGAGGTTGCGGACACCGTACTCGAACCGATCGCCGCGGGTGAGGCCACGCTGAGCGAGGACGAGAAGGAACTGGGTTGCGTCCTCGTCGATATCGGAGGAGGGACGACGAACCTGGCCATCTATCACCACGGAGCGGTCCGGCATACGGTGGTGCTTCCGATCGGAAGCGACCACTTTACGAACGACATCGCGATCGGCCTGAGAACGCCCATCCCAGAAGCCGAACGGCTCAAGAGGGAGTATGGCTGCGTGCTTTCTTCGATGGCGGACGAGGAGACAACCTTCGAGTTTGCCGGCGTAGGTCGACGTCAGTCTCGCGCGATCAGCCAGGCCGTCCTGAGCGATGTGTTGCAGCCACGTGCCGAAGAGATCATTCATTTCGTCCGCGACGAAATCCGGGGGGCCGGCTATGAACGGCAGGCGGGGGCCGGGGTTCTGCTGACCGGCGGCGGCGCCGTACTGAAAGGTATGCCGGAGTTGGTCGAGGAGTTACTGGACCTTCCCGTCCATCTGGGCGTGCCGGAGGGGTACAACGACAATCGGCTCACCGAGCCCCAGTTTGCGACCGTGGTGGGGCTGGTCGACTTTGGCAATCGCAGGCGCAAGACACACGAATTTCACGAGCACTCGGGGTCGGTCTTCAAGAAGGCGTTCTCGAAACTCCGGGCGCTCGGGCTGTTTTGATGGCCGGCAAACTTCTGCCACAGGAGAGGAGAGGTTGATGGCCAGAGACGTTCGGAAAAAGGGGGGAGCAGTGGCAAGCAACGTACAGGCGGAGAATCCAATCCGGTTTCTTTTCGACGAGGAGCGGGATGTTGGCGCGTCGATCAAGGTGATCGGTATCGGCGGCGGCGGATCGAACGCCGTCAACCGGATGATCGAGGCCGGTGTCGAGGGCGTGGAATTCATGGTCGCCAACACCGACCTCCAGGCCCTCAAACAATCCCGCGCTCCGGTCAAACTCCAGATCGGCACGCAGTTGACCAAGGGGCTGGGCGCTGGAGCGAACCCCGAAATCGGTCGGCAGGCGGCGCTCGAGGACACCGAAAAACTCCTGGACGCCATGGAAGGTGCGGACATGATCTTTGTGACGACTGGCCTCGGTGGGGGGACCGGCACCGGCGCCGCCCCAATTGTCGCGAGTCTGGCGGCGGAACTGGGCAGCCTGACCGTCGCGGTGGTCACCAAGCCGTTCGCCTTCGAGGGCAAGAAGCGGATGGCGCAGGCCGAGCGTGGTCTAGCCGATCTGAAGGAGACCGTTGACACGGTCATTACGATCCCGAACGAGCAACTGCTGGCGACGCTCGAGCGGGGCACGAGTCTTTTCGACGCGTTCCACATCGCCGATGACATCCTGCGTCAGGCCGTGCAGGGCATTTCGGATCTGATTACCGTTCCGGGTTTGATCAACCTGGATTTCGCCGACGTCAAGACCGTGATGCACGGGATGGGGATGGCGTTGATGGGCACGGGCGTAGCGTCGGGAGAGAACCGCGCCGTAGAAGCGGCCCGGCGCGCCATTTCGAGTCGCCTGCTCGAGGAAGGTTCGATCGAGGGCGCCAAGGGCGTGCTGATCAACATCACCGGTGGGAGCGACCTCCTGCTTCACGAAGTCAGCGAGGCGTCGGGCATCATTTACGAAGCCGCCGACAGCGAGGCCAACATCATCTTCGGCGCGGTACTTGATGAGAGCATGAAGAGCGAGGTGAAGATCACCGTCATCGCAACCGGATTCGACCGCAACCCCGTCGAAAGGCCCATCAAGGCCGTCGTGGGTGGGGAGGCTCTGGTGGGTGGCGATCTGGAGATCCCGGCCTTCCTCCGACGGGCCAGTAACTGATCGACGACGGGGTGCGGAGTGGATCACTTCGCATCCCCAACACTGGATCCCGGCCTTCCCCGAGCCATTTGCTCGAAGCCCGCCTATAATTTCTGAATGGTGTTGACGCTCGACCCGGGACTGCTCGATGCGGTCGTTTCCCATCTGGAGGGCTGCCTGCCCGAGGAGGGAGTCGGTTTTCTGGTCGGACCGACGGGGCAGGCTAGAAGATTTGTCCCGGCCGAAAACTCCCTTCATAGCCGAACCGAATTCGCAGTCGCGCCCCAGTTCCTTTTTGACCTGTTCCGTGACCTGCGGGATCGTGGAGAGGAATTGGTCGCGATCTGCCACTCACACCCGTCGGGCCCGGCGGTCCCGTCCGCATCGGACATCGCGTCGAATCACTACCCGGAAAGCGCCAGTTTTATCGTCTCGTTCGAGGGAGGGGAACCCGAGGTTCGGGCATTCCGGACGGTCGACGGCGAGGTCGTCGACTTGGAGCTTCATGTTATAGTGTAGTCACGCTTTAGGGGAGGCCCCACATGTATCTTCTGCTGATCTCACTGCTATGGTCGGTTCCGTTTGTCACGCAGGCCACCCCACCCGAAGCGCCCCCGACTGGCCAGGCTCCGGTCGTCGCGGTCGCGGAAGCCACGGCGGTTGACGAAGAGCCGCTCTATATGATGCGGGCCGAGGAGAACCTGCGGTTCGGTTCCGGAGTGGACACTGGCCGCGAGTACTACGACGTCGTGATCACGACCCGCCCGACCGAGGGCGTCCTGATCAAACTCCCCTACACGCAGAAGGGTGGCAGGTTCACTTTCGACCTGCACCACCGGGTCGGACTGGACGACGATTTCGGGCTTCCCGCCGAGATCATGACCGTCGTTGAGATTTTGACTGGTGGCACGAATCGACTCGGCACGTTTACGATCCTCGATGTCGTCGACCAGAACGCGAAGTTCGATGAGGAGATCGACCGCATCAGCGATGCGGAGATTGATCGCTACGTTACGCCGCTTTCCCGCAAGACGATCACGATCGATACCCAGCCTGGTCCTCAGTCTGTCAGCATCGTCGGTCGGGATCTTACGATCGCGCGCGGAGCCATCAGCACTCGCATTGACGTTCCGGGTACCCGGATCGCGATGGTTTCGAACTTCAAGTTCGAGGAAGTGCGGGCTGTGAACCCCCTCAAGCGCGGTGGCCCCGGTCCCCCGCCATGATGGCTCGGTAGGTTTCCAGTACCCGTTCTGCCGCAGTCCCCCACGAATACCGCCGCACCTGCTCGAGCCCTTTTTCAATCTTCTCCTGACGCAGGACCAGGTCGATGAGCAGGCTCTTCATCGCCCTGGCGATATCGAAGACGTTCTCCGGGTGGACCAGTATTGCCGCTTCGCCGAGAACTTCCGGAAGCGATGAAGTGTTCGAGGCGACCACCGGGGTACGGTTGGCCATCGCCTCGAGCGACGACAGGCCGAACCCTTCATAGAGTGAAGGCGAGGCGAAGATTACGGCGGTTTCGTAGAACACCTGCAAGACGGGGTTCGGGACGAAGCCGAAGAAGCGGACATCCTGCTGAACACCGCTCCGAACCACCGTCAGGCGTAGGTATTGGTGGCGGCCGAGTTCGTCACCGATCACGATCAGCTTCAGCTTGCGATACTTCTTGTTGTCGCCCAGTTCGCTCTTCAAGACCGCAAACGCCTCGATCAGGCGGTGGATGTTCTTGTGAGGTCTGAGTTGTCCCGCGTACAGGATGAACGGGTCAGAGAGCTGGTAGCGTTCGAGAACCTGCTTCTGTTCCTCGGCAGTGCGGCGGACCGCCATGAATCGTTCGTCCAGCGCGTTGTGGACGACGGAGACCTTGTCGGTGGGCAGATCAAAGATGTGGAACAAGTCCTGCCGGGTCGACTCCGAAACGGCGACCACATGGTTGGCGGACCGGGCGACACGCCGCGTGTAGAGGTAACGACGGTAGTTCTCGAACTTCGAGGAACCTTCCTGGGGAAACAACAGGTGGACGCAGTCGTGCATCGTCACCAGGAGCTTCGAGGGGACGAACAGCGGTGTCTCGTGATGGGGGACGTGCAACAGATCGATACGGTTCGCCCGCAGTTGGACCGGGATTCGGACATGCAGGTTCCACACGCTGTCTTCCTCGGGTACGTGGATGGCCCGGAAGTTGGGACCGAGGGGACCGAGTTCCAGAAACTGACGGCGTGACCCGATTAGAAAATACTCGTTCTCCCGGTCGATTCCCGCCAAGCTTCGCACGAGGTTCCAGATGTGCGCGCCCACGCCGAACGCGTTGATCCGACGGATGTCGATCGCGATGCGCATGGTGTCATCATAGATGGTCGGCGCCAAATCACATATAGATCGCAGCCCGGTCCGGCGTGGAACCTCGATCCATCGTCTGCGGTCCCGAGCGGGTAGGTTACCGGAGGTCCTGCATTACCTGTTTGATATAATCAGGCCCATGATTCCACGGTACGTTGACCGTCCGCCGCCGGGTGCCCCCGTGGGTCGCCGTTCCCGGCCGTCGTTCCGTTTGCAGGTATCAAACCGCGTTGTCTCCGGCTCGCTGGCGCTGACTCTCCTCGGAGGCCTGCTCTTCGGTCTGCCCGAACTACGTCCGGCTTCGGCCCAGGGCCGGACCATCCTTCAGATCGAGCTGGCCGATATCATCCACCCCGTCAGCGCGGACTACGTCGCCGAGGGTCTCGCGTACGCTGACGAAATCGGTGCCGTGGCCGTGGTCATCAGGATCGACACGCCGGGAGGACTCATCGATTCCATGCGTGCGATTGTCGAGAGCATCCTGACATCTCCGGTACCCGTGATGGTGTGGGTCGGGCCGAGCGGCGTGCGAGCTGCCTCGGCGGGGTTCTTTATCCTGCTGTCGGGTGACCTGGCGTTGATGGCTTCGGGCACGAATACGGGAGCGGCCCATCCGGTTTCGGCCCTGGGCGGCGAGATCGACGAGGTCATGGAGCAGAAGATCGTCAACGACGCGACCGCTTTTCTCAGGAGCTATACCACCAAGCGGGGACGCAACCCCGAACTCGCCGAGCGCGCCGTCACCGAAAGCGAATCATTTACAGCCGAAGAGGCTCTCGAGAACGAGTTTATCGACGCCGTCGTGCAGAACGTCGCTGAGATCATCGAGACCTTTGACGGGCAGGAGATCCGGCGCTTCGACGACACAGTCGAAACGCTCGAATTGACCGGGGCGATGGTCGAGTTGTTCGAGATGAACTCGCGACAGAAACTGCTGTCGATGATCATGAACCCGAACATCGCGCTGGTCCTGGGCCTGCTCGGCATGCTGGGGCTCTACCTGGAGATCACGAACCCTGGCATGATATTCCCGGGGGTGATCGGCGGTATCAGTCTCCTGCTCGCGCTGTTCGCCTTCAACCTGCTCCCGGTGAACCTGACCGGAGTCCTGTTGATCCTGCTGTCGATCGCGCTGTTCGTCGTCGAGGCCACGGTCCCCAGCCATGGAGTCCTGGCGATGGGAGGAGTGGTTGCCATGATTGCGGGAGGACTGATGTTGGTCGAGGGCCCGATCCCCGAGCTTCGCATCCAACTCCCAACCGTGCTGGCGCTGGCTCTGCCGCTTGCGGCGATCACCGTGTTCCTGGTTCGTCTTGTGGTGGTTTCACATCGCAAGAAAGCCGTTACGGGACACTCTGGCATGATCGGAGCGCTGGGAACTGCGGCGACGGATGTTTCCGAGAAAGGCCAAGTGATGGTGCACGGCGAAATCTGGGGAGCCCGTTCCCGATCGCCCATCGCGCAGGGCTCAAGTATCCGGGTCGTCGAAATGGACGGCCTCAAACTGGAAGTCGAAACCGTAAGTGAGGGGCAGCAATGACACAACTGTTGGGTAATCTGCCGATAGTAGCGCTCGTTATCATCCTGATCTGGGTCTTTAATTCGCTGAACATCCTGCGGGAGTACGAGCGCGGGGTCATCTTCAGACTGGGCCGCCTGCTGCCCGACGCCAAGGGGCCCGGTTTGATCTGGGTGTTCTGGCCGATCGACAAGATCGTGCGTGTCAGCTTGCGCACGATCACGATGGACGTCCCTGCGCAGGACGTGATCACCAGGGACAACGTGACCGTGAAGGTGAACGCGGTCGTCTACTTCCGCGTCGTGGATTCCGCCAGGGCCGTGGTCGAGGTCGAGAACTACCTCTACGCCACGTCGCAGCTTGCCCAGACGACCCTGCGGTCTGTGCTCGGTGAGGCCAGCCTGGATGAACTGCTGAGCGGGCGCGAGAAACTGAACCTGCGAATCCAGGAAATCCTGGACCAGCACACCGATCCATGGGGCATCAAGGTTTCGCTCGTCGAGATCAAGGGTGTGGACCTGCCCGAGATCATGCAGCGCGCCATGGCGCGCCAGGCCGAGGCCGAGCGCGAGAAGCGGGGCAAGATCATCCATGCCCTGGGTGAGTTTGAGGCGGCGGAACGCTTGTCGGCAGCGGCGGCCAGAATCTCCGCCAACCCGGTGGCCCTCCAGCTCCGGTATCTGCAGACGCTGACCGAGATCGGGATCGAAAAGAATACGACGATCATCTTCCCGCTTCCGATCGATATCATTACGTACTTCAAGGAAGCCATGGAGAAGCAGCAGCCCGACCCGCCGGGTTCGGGAGATTAGACGATGGAGGACCAGACGTCGTGGCGGGGACATAGTTTTACTCTGCTGATCTTCGGCGGTGTCGTGGTCTTGTGCTCGATCTTCTTCATACTGGGAATGCTGGTCGGTCGGACGCAGATGACGGCCCTCGTCGCATCTGCCTCGACCGAGACCGAAGAAGCTGCCGTTGACCCGGACCCCGATGAACTGGATCTGACGTTCTACGAAGACGTCGAGAACGCCTCACCGTCGCCGCTCGAGGCGAGAGCAGTCCCTGCATCGGGGCCTCCGGCTCCTCCGAACCCAATACCGAACGTGGATGCGGCTATCACGCTTCAGGTAGCCGCGCTCAGCAACGCAGCGCAAGCGGAAAAGCTGAGGGCCGAGATCCAGGCGCTGGGCCTGCGCGTGTTCGTGCTTCGCCCGGCCCCGGACGATGCGTCGGCTTTGCACCGAGTCCAGGTCGGCCCCTTCAGCGATCAGGCTGAAGCCCTCCGCGTGCGCGATCGTCTCCGCGCCGAAGGCTACCAACCGATACTCAGAAACTGACCGGCGGTCATAGACCGCCGCTGTCGGAAAGTAACGATCGGCTGAGCGGTCTTCCGTAGCGCCGCTCTATGAGCGCCAAACAATGGGCAATCGTAGACCGCCCCGCAAGTGCAGATCTGACTTTCACCACAGGCTGTTCTGGCAACATCGTGGATAGGACAGACCTGGGGAAAGGACCACTCTTGATAGCCGCGTGGGCTACGGTAACGACCTGACGTTCTACGTGCCGTACGGAGACTTGTTTGCGCACGCCGACGCTGATGGCGCTGGTGGCCTTGGCCTGCGCATGGCGGCGCTCCTCGACCCAGAGCGCTAGCCTAAGGAACTCGATCATGAATGAAGAGCTGCTGCAACGATTTTCGCTGATCAGGGATCGCAGTCAGGAAATACGGAGGTTTCTTTGACGCCCCCGAGAAGCGGAAAAGCATTGACCAGCTCGAGAAAGAGATCAGCAGTGATCCCGGGTTCTGGTCGGACCAGGCGCGCTCGAGCGAGGTGCTCCGGAGGAAGGCGCGCCTGGAGGAAGGTATCGAGATAGACCGCAAGATCTCGACTCATGTGGAGGATGTCGAGACGCTGTTCGAGTTGGAGAAGGAAGGAGAAGACGTCGGCGACGAGCTGCCCAAGCTCCTCACCGAGATGGAAGAACTCATCGAACGGGTAGAGTTCCGGATGCTGCTCGGCGGCGAGAACGACGTAAGGAACGCCATCGTCAATATCCACCCCGGCGCCGGTGGGACCGAAGCCCAGGATTGGGCGGCCATGCTGATGCGCATGTACCTGCGGTGGGGCGAGAAAAAGGGCTACAAGACCAAGATCCTCGACTACCAGGACGGCGAGGAAGCCGGCTTGAAGTCGACGACGTTTACGGTGTCGGGGGATTACGCTTACGGTTATCTGTCTGCGGAATCGGGCGTCCACCGGCTGGTCCGCATCTCTCCGTTCGATGCTGCCAAGCGCCGGCATACCTCCTTTGCGTCGGTCTCGGTCTACCCGGAGATCGACGACGAGATCGTGGTCGCGATCGACGAGAAGGACCTCCGTATCGACACCTACCGGTCCAGCGGCGCCGGCGGTCAGCACGTCAACGTGACCGACTCGGCGGTGCGAATCACCCACCTGCCCACCGGAATCGTCGTGCAGTGCCAGAACGAACGGTCCCAGCACAAGAACCGCGACGTGGCGATGAAGATCCTCCGAGCCCGCCTCCACGAGGCGGAGATGGCGAAGAAGCGTGCCGAGGCGCAGGCGATCGAGGACAGCAAGATGGACAACGCCTGGGGTAGCCAGATTCGTTCCTATGTGCTGCACCCTTACCGGTTGGCCAAGGACCATCGCACGAAGGAAGAGATGGGCGACGTCGACCGCGTGCTCGACGGCGATCTGGACACCTTTATCAATGCATTTCTCCAGTGGAAGACCGGGGCCAACAAGGAAAGTGCGTAGTTCGCGGTTCAAACCAGGGGCGTATGACTGAAATCAGCCCTTTGCGCCTTTGCGCCTTTGCGGTGAAAAAGCCCATGGTTTCCCTCAGTGCCGCTACGCCTCTACGGGCATTCTGATGCTTCAGTTCGACACAGGCGTTCAGTTCGTCAAGGGTGTCGGCCCGAAACGAGGGGCGCTTCTAGCGGGCCGGGGCATTCGCAAGGTGGGAGACCTGCTGCTTCATTTTCCGCGCGCCTACCAGAACCGCGCGCACTTCATCCCGTCGAACTCCTTGCGGTTGGGAGAGGTGGCGACCATTCACGCCCAGGTCTACCGGGCCCGGCTTATTCCTACACGGTCCCGCGGACGTATTCTCGACGTTGCCTTCAAGGACGAATCGGGCTTCGTCCGAGCCAAGTGGTTCAACGGGGACCATCTCCATCGCAACAAGGTGTTCCTTCCTGGTCGCTGGGTCGTCCTGTTTGGCAAGGCCGAGCGGGACAAGTACGAGTCCGGGGTCGTTTTCTTCAACCCTGAGTTTGAGGTCGTGCCCGAAGGAGAGGACGCATCGACCGAGGAGATGGGCCGTTACGTGCCCGTTTACGAAGAGGTGGCCGGTATCACGAGCCGCCAGCTCCGTACGATCATCGAGTCTGCGCTTGAGGCCATACCGGGATCGCTCCACGATCCGTTGCCAGTGGAGTTGCGGGAACGCCATGGGTTTCCCGATCTGACGACGTCGATCGAACGGCTCCACCGCCCACAGTTGGACGATGACCTCGATGCACTCAACCACCGACGGTCGCCTTACCACCGCCGCTTTATCTTCGAAGAGTTCTTTCTGGTGGAGCTGACGCTGGCCCTCCGGCGCCTCCGGCTTCGCTCGACTGACGGCATTCGTTTTGAGACCAATGACTCGATACGCGAACGGCTGAAGCGGATTCTTCCGTTTCATCCTACCGGTGCCCAGAAGACCGCGTTGCGGGAGATTGTCGAGGACCTGTGTGCTCCCCATCCGATGAACCGTCTTCTCCAGGGAGACGTCGGCTCGGGCAAGACCATCGTGGCGTTCGAGACCATCGTCATTGCCGTGGAGAACGGGTACCAGGCAGCGATGATGGCGCCGACCGAGATACTGGCCGAACAGCACTACATCAACGCGCGGCAGATCCTCCAACCCCTGGGCTACTCGGTCGCCCTTATCAAACGCGGGGTGCGCCGGGGGGATGAAGAGCTCCTCGGGCGGGTGCGGACGGGCGAGGTCCAGGTTGTCGTCGGGACGCACGCGCTCATCGAGGATGACGCGGCCTTTAGACGGCTGGGCCTGGTCGTCATCGACGAGCAGCACCGTTTCGGAGTCGTTCAGCGCCTTCGTCTCATGGAGAAGGGCCGCAACCCCAACACGCTCGTCATGACCGCCACACCGATTCCCAGAACCCTCGCGATGACGTTCTATGGGGACCTGGACGTTTCGATCATCGATGAGATGCCGCCCGGCCGGATGCAGATCGAAACGCAACATGTACGCGAACGGGAGCGGCGGCGTGTCGAGCAGGCACTGGGGCGCGAGCTGGGCGAGGGGCGCCAATCCTACGTCGTCTACCCGATCATCGAGGAGTCGGAGACCATGGACCTGCGCTCGGCAACCGAGGCGTACGAGAGGCTGTCTGGAGTGTTCGGCGCCGAAAACGTGGGTTTGCTTCACGGTCGAATGAAGAGTGCCGAAAAAGAAGCGACCATGAACGCCTTCGCCGCCGGAGGGATCGCGATACTCGTGGCGACGACCGTCGTCGAAGTTGGTGTCGACGTGGCGAACGCCACGTTGATGGTGATCGAGCACGCGGAGCGATTCGGCATCGCCCAGCTCCACCAGTTGCGGGGTCGCGTCGGGCGGGGCGCTCACCGGTCCCGGTGCCTGCTCGTCACGCCCGACCGGATCGGCGATACGGCATTCGAGCGCGTCCGTGCGGTTGCTGGGACGAACGACGGGTTCCGTCTGGCGGAAACGGACCTCCGCCAAAGAGGGCCGGGCGAGCTGGCCGGAAAGAAACAATCCGGCATTCCGGAATTTCGAATCGCAAATCTTGTCGACGACACCGAAATCCTGGTCCAGGCCCGGGAAGAGACCCGGCTGTGGATCGACAAGCCCGCCGTCCGGGATCGTTTGATCGAACAGTTGCGGCGACACTCCGGGACAGCGGGTCTTGTGGCCGTCGGTTAGCGGGTGGCACTGTGAGGATCATCGCGGGGCGCTTCAGGGGCCGGCGTCTCAAGGGGACGCCGCCGGAAGGAGTTCGGCCGACGAGCGACCGGCTTCGCGAAACCCTGTTTAACATTCTTGGCGATAGCGTAATAGAATCAGTATTTCTGGACGCGTACGCCGGGACGGGCGCCGTCGGATTGGAGGCGATCAGCAGGGGAGCAGGCCGCGTTCGTTTTGTCGACCGTTCCCGCCAGGCCGTGGCCCTCATTCGGTCGAATGTGGAGGCTCTCGGAATCTCCCAGGACGTTCGTGTACTGCACATGGAGGTTCGGTCTGCGATCGCCTTATCGGCCGCGGAAAGGGGACACTTCGACATCGTCTTTCTGGACCCGCCTTACGGAGGTACGGAGCTTTATGTTGCCGACCTGGAGCGCTTGGGCACTGAAGGTGTTGTCGCAGAGCACGGCGTCGTGATCGTCGAGCATTCCAGCAATCTCGAACTGCCCACCAAGGCGGGCTCGCTGGCCCGAACGCGGAGAACCCGGCAGGGCGACAGTGCGTTGACATTCTACGGACCGGAGGTCTCTAGTGAAACGAACGACGGCGATCTACCCGGGTACATTCGACCCGGTCACGAACGGTCACCTTGACCTGATTGAGCGCAGCAGCAACCTGTTCGGTCGCGTGATCGTCGGTGTTCTCGTAAATCCCGACAAGGACCCTGTCTTTGAGGTCGAGGAGAGGAAGGAACTGATCGATCTGTCGATCCCAAAAAGCGTGTCCAACGTCGAGACCGAGGTTTTCAGCGGACTGCTCGTCGACTATGCTCACCGACGGGAAGCCCATGTCATCATCCGGGGAATCCGTGCCGTGTCCGACTACGAATACGAACTTCAGATGGCCCTCATGAATCGGCGGCTCCAGCCTGATATCGAGACACTTTTCATGCTTCCGAGCGAGAATTATTCCTACTTGAGTTCCGGTCTGATAAGGGAAATTGCGGAGCTCGGCGGGTCGGTGAAGGGTTTGGTTCCGGACCTGGTGGAACGACGATTATTGGAGAAATTTTCATAACATGGCTTTTGAGCTCACCGAGCGTATTGCCCGTATTTCTGCATCCCAGACCCTCGCGGTGGCGGAAGCCGCCGCCAAGCAGCGCGAGTTGGGGTTCGATGTTGTCGAGTTCAGCATGGGCGAGCCCGATTTCGCGACTCCGGACAACATCAAGAAGGCTGCGATCCGGGCGATTGAGGCGGACTTCAGCAAGTACACGCCGGCCGGCGGCATTAAGGAACTGAAAGAGGCGGTTATCAGCAAGCACGCTCGCGACCTGGGCTCTTCCTACGACATCTCCGAAGTGATCGTGAACGTCGGAGGCAAGCATTCGATCTTCAGCGTATTCTCCGCGTTGATTACCCACGGAGACGAAGTGATCATCCCGACGCCGTACTGGGTGAGCTTCGCCGACATCACACGTTACGTGGGAGCGAACCCGATCTTCGTCCACACGCCCGAAGAAGATGGGTTCCTTCTGACTGCAGGTATGGTCGAACAGGCGATCACGCCGAAGACCAAACTCCTGATCGTGAACTCGCCTTCGAACCCCAGCGGCGCCGTCCTCGAGAACGACGAGTTCGTACGAATCGCTGAGCTATGTAAAGAGCGCGGCGTGCTGCTGATGTCGGATGAGTGCTACGCCTATTTCCTCTACGACGGCCGCGAGCCGTTCTCGATCGCTGCTCACGCTGAGTTCAAGGACAACCTGATCATCACCGGGTCGTTGTCAAAAACTTATGCCATGACCGGATGGCGGATTGGCTTCGTCCTAGGAGATGCGGCGTTGATCAAGGGAATCGGCAAGCTGCAGGGCCATTCCACGTCCAATCCGACGTCGATCGCCCAGAAGGCGGCGGTCGAGGCTCTGAACGGGCCACAGGACGCGGTCGCCGAAATGCTGGCTGAATACGGCCGACGGCGCCGATACATCGTCGACCGTCTCCGAGCGATACCCGGGGTTCGATGCGAGGAGCCCGGCGGGGCGTTCTACGCGTACCCCAACGTTTCGGCCGCCTTCGATCACGGCATCAAGGACATCGTCGATTTCTCGGTGAAGCTTCTCGAAACCCAGCAGGTGGCCGTGGTTCCGGGCGTGGCGTTCGGGACCAAGGAACACGTCCGGATGTCCTACGCAGCGTCGATGGAAAACCTCGAGAAGGGATTGGACCGGCTAGAGAAGTTCATGAAAGATCTGAGGACGGAGGTATAGCTCCGTCCTCAGCACCGAATTCTCAACGGTGTCGCGCACTTAAAGATAAGGGAACGGAGCCGGCGCTCCGTCCCCAGTACCGAACAGATCCTTAACGGTGTCGCGCACTTAAAAGTAAGGGGACGGAGGTATAGCTCCGTCCTCAGTACCGAACAGAAAGACCTACGCTCCGTCCCCAGTACCGAACAGAAAGACCCCTTCCCAACAGGCAGATCGTCCTCGGGTTCTATCCGGTGTCGAGGACGGAGCTATACCTCCGTCCCCGAGACCATGGAGCTATACCTCCGTCCCCGAGACCATGGAGCTATACCTCCGTCCCCGAATCCATAGCTATACCTCCGTCCCCGAGGCCTTCGAGTGGATCTTCCTCGTCAGACTGCTAACCGGCACGTCCTCGAACCGGACCCGCTTGTACCCTGCCTTCCGTCCGAACTTCCCCCTGTAGACGTCGACCCGGAGTCGATGGTGCGTGATCGTGTGGCGACAGGTGCCGACTTTCTCGAAATCGCCAGCCGGGGGCTCGGTGAGGGTAGGGAACTCCCACAACCCGTCACGTTCCGCCATCAGCAAGCCACGCTTTCCATCGTCCACGATCGCGTACAGGTGCACGCGCACCGTGTCTGGCCGCGCTCTGGGGGCTGGAATCTGTTCCTCGGTGCCGGCCGCATGGGCGATGCACCCCTTGTTGCACGGGCAGACCTCGCATCGTGGCGCTCTAAAAGTGCAAACGGTTGCCCCCAGCTCCATCATCGCCTGGTTGACAACACGTGGGCGCCCCGACCGGACCACTTCTCCGGCCGCTCTCCAGAGGTCCCGTTCCTTGGGGTCCGGCCATCCGTGAACCCGGCAGAGGAAGCGCCGAACGTTGCCGTCTACGATCGCGTACCGCTTGTCGAAGGCGATGCTCATGATGGCGCCGGCCATATAGCGTCCCACTCCCGGTAACTCCAGCAACCGGTCGTAATCGGCCGGGACCTGGCCCTCGTCCTGGGCGACCACGAGCTTCGCCGCTCGACGAAAGTTCCGGGCCCGGTTGTAATAACCCAGGCCCGACCAGAGCTTGAGAACTTCGGACTCTTCAGATGTGGCGAGCGCGTCGAGCGTCGGGAATCGTCGAACGAACCGTTCGTAGTAGGGAATAACCGTTTCGACCTGGGTCTGTTGAAGCATCACTTCGGAAACCCAGACGGTGTAGGGGGTGTAAGTCTTGCGCCAGGGGAGGGGACGTTGGTTCTTGCGGAACCAGGCCGCCAGGGCCCGGGTCAACACGGGAATGTCCGGGTTATCCGGTTGTGAGCTGACCCTCACGGGCTTCCGCCGATTCGCGGAGGTCGCGCTCGACTTTCTTGATCTGGATCAGGTGCTGCGGATTGAAAGCCAGCGACGGGTAGTAGCAATTGCTCTCATGGGTGCAGAAGCAACCGTCCGCGACCTGCTCGCGCCGCGCGTCCATCGCGGGTGAGTACCACAGCTTGGAAAAGTCCCAGTCGTAGTCGCGAAGGTTGCCCACAGGCTTGAGGATCTCGCAACTCGACACCGTGCCTTCATCGTAGATCACGCCTCCCGCGTCTCCGGCGAAACATCTCAGCTGTGGACGCCCCTCGAGCGCGGTCTTTGCGATGAGTTCGTGCATGTAGACATCGATCGCGGCCTTAAAGAAGCCGGCCTCTCCCGAGTAGCTGTTCTTGAGGGCGGAGTGTGCGGAATCCTGGCCAATCTGCTCAGTCAGTTCGTGGTAGCGCGAGATGTCGATGTCCAGTTCCTTCGGTACGGCCGAAGGCGGCCGGATGTAGTTCACGTTGACCTTGTCCGGCTTCAAGTCGGTTTTCAGAAAGTCGTACCATTCGAAGATCCGATCCTGATTGCTGTTCATGAAGCACGTGCAGGTCTGGATGTCGAGCCTCGGGCAGTCTGCCTTGATCCCCTGGAGTTGACGTGCCGTATCGATGGCGATGTCCCAGCTTCCCGGCTTCTGGCGGATCTTCTCGTGTTCTTCCTTCAGGCCGTCGATACCGAGAGCTACCGTCACGTTCAGATTCGGGCATTCGTCCAGAATGCGTGCGACGTCGGGAAGGATGCGCTGCTGGATCTGCCCGTTCGACATCAGGTAGATCGATTCGAGCTTGTTGTTCTCGTAGAACGCACGCGCGATCTCGGGAAGATCCTTGCGGGTGAACGGCTCGCCGCCGGCGAGGACGAGAACTCCCAGGTTCGCCCCGAGCGTTTCGCTGATCCGCTCGAACTCGTGCGTCTTCATCTGTAGCTTCTTGCGGGCTTTGTCGTTCAGTTCGTCTGTGAAGAAACAGTGAACGCAGCGCATGTCGCACACCGATGTGACGAGGATGTTGAGCAGGATCGGCGCGAACGGCCGACCGGTCACCATCTTGGCGTAGCGCTTGATGATTTCTTTGTTGTGAAAGTCCATCGAAGTTCTTTTCAGTAGCCGCGGTCTATGACCGGCGAACCTAGGCGCTTGCGGGCGCGACCGTAACAGGTCAAGTACCTAAGTATACAGTCTCACCTCCCAATATCGTCCGGAGAACTTCCACGTTACGAACGTTCTCGGTGGCAAAGGGATCCTCCGAGAGCACGACCATGTCGGCGAGCTTGCCGGGGTCGATCGAACCCTTGATCGACTCCTCCCCCGAAGCGTAGGCTCCCCCGATTGTGAAGGCACGGAAGATGTCGCCAAGCGACAGTGCCTCTTCGGTGTAGAAGTCCTGACCGGCCATGGAACATCGCTTGTGGGCGACTTCGATCGACGGGAGGACTGCCGGAGATTCGACTGGACAGTCGGAGCCGAACGCCAGCCGCATTCCGTGGTCGCGGAGGCTCTTGAAGGCATACGCCCAGCGGCTGCGCGCCCCCCAGTGTTCGTGCGCGATCTCAACGTCCGAGCTGAGATGGATCGGCTGCACCGAAGCGATGAGATTGAGCCTCTCGAGACGCTCCAGGTCTTCGGGATGGACAAGCTGAACGTGCTCGATCCGGTTTCTAAGACCCGACTTCGCAACGCGCTCGAAGTGGTCAATCGCACGGCGCACGGCCTTATCGCCGATGGCGTGCATGGCGACCGAGATCCCCGCTCCAGTTGCCCGATCGACGAGCGCGGCAAGCTCGGGGTCGGATGTGTAGGTGATTCCGAAGTTGTCCGAGTGCTCGAAGGGCTGAAGCATTTCGGCCGTCTGGGAGCCCAGCGTGCCGTCCAGGAATATCTTCAGGGATCCGATGCGCAGGAACTCGTCACCGAACCCTGTACGGATGCCGTTGTCGGCGAATTCTTCAAGGTTGTTTCTGGCTACGAGGGTGTTGAACCGCAGTTTCAGACCCTCGGTCTGGTTCAGGTAGGACAGAGCCCGGAATTCATCCAGTCCCTCCATCGTATGAGCGGAGGTGATCCCGAATCGGTGGAACTTGTCGGTGGCCGCATGGATCGCCTCGATCCACTCGTCGCGCGCCGGAACCGGAATGCACTCGCGGAACAGCTCCATCGCCTTTTCGCGGAGGATGCCGGTCAGCTCTCCCGTTTCCGGGTCGCGGTCGATTCGGCCGCCTTCCGGGTCGGGTGTCGATGGACCCCATCCTATCGCTTCGAGGGCCCTGGAGTTGACCCAGAGAAGGTGGACATCCTTTCGCATGAGAGCGACCGGGTTGTCCGGTGCGATCCGATCGAGGTCCCGCTTGTTCGGCCAGCGACTCCAAACGTTCTGATTCCACCCGAATCCTCGAACCCAATCGCCGGAACGTTTCGTTTCGACGAACTCCCGGATGCGTTCCAGCGCTTGGTCGATCGGGGCTACACCGTCCAGATCGACCATCGTTGGGCCGAGGCCGTAGTTGCAGAAGTGGGTGTGGGAATCGATGAAACCCGGGATAAGGGTGGCCCCGCCCAGGTCGATGACCTCGGTGTCGGGGCCACGGCCGACGTCGTCGATCTCAGCGATCCGGCCGGCGAGCACCGAGACCGAAGATGCGGTCTTGTCGAATCCGGTCCCGGTGTAGATCCGACCGTTGGTCAGGACCAGGTCCGGCTGCATTCCTTCTAGTGGTCCCCGCCGCCGCCGGAATTTACGGTCTCGGTGGGAGCGTAGTAGCCCGGTTGCGTCTGCACGCTCAGTCGAGGGAAACCGCGCGGGGCATTCACCTCAACTTCGATCTCACGCCAGCCGCCGTCGAATTTCATGTTGGTGGGGTTGTATCCGATCGTGTAGTGGTTGCGGAGATCGTGGGCGACCCGACGGCAAAGTTCTTCAACTTCTGCAAGCGATTCGGGGAAGAACGCCTGTCCGCCGGTGGCTTCTGCCAGTTCCTCGAGTTCCTTCCTGGCCCGCTGGGACGGCGATCTTCTGAAAAGGCCACCCCGCTCGTCGTTCGCTTCGAGCAAACCGATCGCATACACCGTGACGTCGGCCTCCTTGGCTCTCTCCAGGACCGAGTTGAAGCCGTACTTGCTCGAGCTGTCTTCGCCGTCGCTGATAACCAGCAGAGCCTTCTTATCCATCCGTCCTTCGGCCTCGACGAACTCGAGGGACAGGTAAATGGCATCGTTCAACGCTGTCTCGCCTCGTGTGTCGATGTTATCGAGCGCATCCAGGAGGTTTCCAATACTGCCGGTGAAGTCCTGCTCGAGATAGGCCTCATCGTCGAAGCTTACGATGAAGGTTTCGTCGTCCGGATTGCTCTCCCGCACGAAGGTCAGCGCCGCGCTGTTGACCCGTTCCCGTTTGTTCCGCATGCTGCCGCTGTTGTCGATCACCAGGCCGACGCTGATTGGGGCGTCCTCGTGCTTGAACAGCGAGATTTCCTGTGCGACGCCGTCTTCGAACACCTGGAAGTGTTCCTGATCGAGGCCGATGACCGGCTGGCCTTCACGATCCATGACCGATATCGCCAGCGTCACCAGTTCGACATCGACGCCGATTACGAAGCCTTGGTTGGGATTGCGTTGAACCTGTTGTGCGGGGCCGAGCGTGGGTAGAAGGAGTAATGCCAGCAAGAGGGATCGATACAAAACAGACCTCCTCTCGGTCGTTATCATCGCAGGGCGGCGGCTATTGGACGGGTCCGTAGTAACCTTTCTTCGCTCGGACACTGAGACGGGGCAGACCACGCGGAGGTTCGACCTCTACCTTCACTTCGCGCCACTTGCCGTCGGGTTCTTCGTTCGTCGAGAAATAACCCAGCACGTACTGGTTCTTCAACTCGACGGCGATTTTCGTCGTGATGTCTTCCATCTCGTAAATCGAGTTGGGGAAGAACGACCGGCCTCCGGTGGTTTCAGAAAGCTCCTCGAGCAGTCCCCGGCCTGTCCGGCCCATGGCCAGTTGCGAATTCCAGTTGCTGACGATGCCGATCGAATAGATCTGGACGTCGGATTCCTTCACGAACTCCCGAACGTTCGAGAACGTGTAGCGGCTGCGGTTGTCTTCGCCGTCGGTGATCAACAGCAGGGCCTTCTTCGGGTTGGAGCCCTCATCGACCTTTTCGAGCGCCAGGTAGACGGCGTCGTACAACGCGGTCATGCCCTTGGCCGGGGAGAAGATCAATAGATTCTGAAGGCGGCCGATGTCGGTTGTGAAGTCTTGCGAGATCCTGGGCTCTTCGCTGAACTCGGTGAGGAAGTATTCGTCGTCCGGATTGCCGGTCTTGAGGAACGTGACGGCCGCATCGCGGGCGACCGACAGTTTGTCCTTCATGCTGCCGCTGACGTCGAAGACGATACCCAGGCTGAGCGCGACGTCCTCCGAGGAGAAGTACTGGAGCTCCTGCTGGACGCGGTCTTCGAAGATCTCGAAGTGGTCCTTCTCGAGACCCGTGACGTACCGGTTTTGGGGATCGGTGACGGTCGCGTTGATCAGGACCAGGTCGACGTCAACCCTGAGCGTCTGTTCCAAGGCCTGCCGGAGGTCCTGGGACTGAGCGGCCACCGCGACGATCATGAACGCCACTATCGCGACCAGCGATTTCTTAAACGTCATGGGTTCTGCTTTCGGATATCCGAAATGCCCCTCCGAAATGCCTCTAACTGCAATTGGTTGAATAAGTTGTCCTGCTGAACTAAGCTGATTATAGTCTTTCGTCCTATCAAGTTCAAGCGAAGAATCCCGCAGATCCTTCGGCTGCTTACACTTAGGTCAACCCAGGTCCTTTCCCGCGCATTCTGTTCGCTTTATTACCCGCCGTTAGGCGTGTGCTATAGTCACCGCTTAGTTAGCACATGTAGCACCCATCTGGATGAACGGGAACCGCTCCATCGCGATCATACCTGCACGCTATAGCTCGAGCCGTCTCCCCGGGAAACCCCTCAAAGAAGTCGCCGGCCGCACCCTGATCGAACACGTCTACCGGCAGGTAGAACGGGTCCGGAGCATCGACCGGATCCTCATTGCGACCGATGACGCCCGCATTTTAGACGCGGTCCGTGCCTTCGGTGGCGACGCCGTCCTGACCCGTACCGACCACCGGAGCGGGACCGACCGCCTGGCTGAGGTTGCCGCCCGGCTCCCGGACGATACGATCGTCGTCAACGTCCAGGGCGATGAACCGCTGATCGAGCCCGAAGCAATCGAGGCAGCCCTAGCGGCTGCCCTCGAACGGGATGCCGATGTGGTTACCCTGATGACGCCCTTCGAGGACCCGGCGCTGATCCGGGATCCCAACCGGGTCAAGGTCGTCGTCGATCGGGCTGGACACGCGCTGTATTTTTCTCGCTCGCCGATGCCCTCATCTGGGCCCGCGTTTCTTCATATTGGACTCTATGCGTACACCGCTGGTTTTGTAAAAACATTCGCAGCTCTGGATCCGACACCTCTGGAGAGTGCCGAGAGGCTGGAACAGTTGAGAATATTGGAGCATGGCTACAGGATTCGCGTCGTCGAAGTTCAGAGCGAATCCTGGGGCATCGATACACCTGCAGATCTGGAAACATTCCAGAAAATGTTGGGCAATCGTCGGAATGGGAACGACTAGGGCCGTGTGTAGCGGCGCTCTATGAGCGCAGAAATGTCCGGCTTGCCATTTTTCGACGGTCACAGGCCGTCGCCTCAGGCTGGTGTGAATCACTGTCTTTTGACCGGGTGAACTATTAGGCGAACTATTAATGGATAAGAAATTCATCTTCGTTACAGGCGGCGTCGTATCGTCGCTGGGCAAGGGCTTGGCGTCGGCCTCGATCGGATGCCTGCTCGAGAGCCGTGGCTTCAAGGTCAGCATCCTCAAGTTCGATCCTTATCTCAACGTGGACCCGGGAACGATGAGCCCCTACCAGCACGGCGAGGTCTACGTGACCGACGACGGAGCGGAAACCGATCTGGACCTCGGCCACTACGAGCGGTACACCCATGCGGAGCTGACCCGTAAGAACAACGTTACGACGGGCCGCATCTACGAAACGGTGATCCAGAAGGAGCGCCGCGGCGACTACCTGGGCAATACCGTGCAGGTGATCCCCCACATCACGAACGAAATCAAGGCCGCCGTGCACCGGGTCGCCGAGAAGACCGACATCACGATCGTCGAGGTCGGTGGGACCGTCGGCGACATCGAGTCGCTCCCGTTCCTCGAGGCCATCCGCCAGTTCCGGCACGAGATCGGTCGGAGCAACGCGATCTTCATCCATCTCACGCTGGTTCCGTACATACCGACCGCCGGGGAACTGAAGACCAAGCCGACGCAGCACAGCGTGAAGGCGCTCCGTGAGATCGGTATCCAGCCCGATATCCTCTTGTGCCGTACGGACCGCTACCTTTCGCAGGACCTGAAGGCGAAGGTTGCGTTGTTCTGCAACGTTTCCGAGGAGGCTGTCATCACGGCCAAGGATGTCGACACCATCTACGAGGTCCCGCTCGTGCTCAGCGGGGAGGGTCTGGATGATCAGATCGTCGATCTGCTCCACCTGCCGCCGAGCGAACGTCGGATGGACCGGTGGGAGTCGTTGATCGATCGGCTAGCGCATCTGGAAGGTGAAGTATCGATCGGTGTGGTCGGCAAATATGTGGAGATGGAGGATGCCTACAAGAGCCTTCATGAGGCCCTCGTACACGGTGGCATCGCACATGGATTGAAGACCCGTATCGAGTGGGTCGAGGCCGAACGGCTCGAAGGGCGGGACGAGGTGGCGGAGCTTGACGCTTTCGATGGCATTCTCGTGCCGGGCGGTTTCGGGAAGCGTGGAATACCCGGCATGGTGCGGGCGATCCAGCACGTGCGCGAGTCCAGGATCCCCTATTTCGGGATCTGTCTCGGCATGCAATGCGCTGTCATCGAATACGCGCGGAACGTCGCGGGCCTGGAGAAAGCCAACAGTACCGAGTTCGACAGCAACACGTCCACCCCGGTTATCTACAAGCTCCGCGACCTGCTCGGTGTGGACACGATCGGCGGTACGATGCGCCTTGGAGCGTACCCCTGCGAACTCGAGCCGGGGTCGCTGGTCAACCGGGTCTACGAGAAGTCGATGATCTCCGAACGCCATCGACACCGTTACGAGTTCAACCGCAGTTTCGAGGAGAAGCTGACTTCCGCCGGCCTCGTGATTTCGGGTGTCTCGCCCGACAAGAACTTTGTCGAAGTCGTCGAGATTACCGACCATCCGTGGTTCCTCGCGTGCCAGTTTCATCCCGAGTTCAAGTCGCGACCGCTGGAACCTCATCCTCTGTTCTCATCGTTCGTCGGAGCGGCGATAGAGCACCGGAAGCTGCGGCAGAAAGCCGGAGAGATCGTGGCCAAGTGATTTCTCCGTGACTTCTCCGTATCGCATTCCCGGCCACGAATTCGACCTTTCCAAAGACTTCTTCCTGATCGGCGGTCCCTGCGTCATCGAAACCCCGGATCATGCGTTGGGCATGGCCCACAAGATCCGGGAAATCACCGATCGCCTCGGTATCGGGTACATATTCAAGGCGTCCTACGACAAGGCGAACCGCACGTCGGTCCATTCCTATCGCGGTCCGGGACTGGACAGTGGGTTGGAGGTGCTGGCGCGTGTGAAGAAGGATGCCGGTGTTCCCGTTCTGTCCGACATCCATGAGCCGTCCCACGCGGCGCCCGCGGCCCAAGTCCTGGACGTCCTCCAGATCCCAGCGTTCCTCTGCCGCCAGACCGATCTGATAGTTGCGGCGGCCCGCACCGGCAAGATCGTCAACATCAAGAAGGGTCAGTTCGTCGCTCCGGCCGACATGGAGCATGCCGTCTTGAAGGCCCGAGACGCCAGCAACGAGGGCGTGGTACTGACCGAGCGTGGCAGCTCGTTCGGTTACAACAACCTGGTGGTCGATTTTCGTTCGTTTCCAATCATGCAGGGTTTCGGCTGCCCGGTCGTTTTCGACATCACGCACAGCCTCCAACTGCCGGGCGGACAGGGTCAGGTGTCCGGAGGTCAGCCCGAGTTCATACCCCATCTGGCGCGCGCTGGTGTCGCGGCAGGAGTGGACGGCCTGTTCATGGAGATCCATGACGATCCCGCGAATGCGCTGTCGGACGGCCCCAACGCGCTCGACCTGTCGTTACTCGAGGCGTTGCTCGAGGACTTGCTGGCGTTAAGAGAATGCGTGAAGAAGAAATAGGTCGCCGGGCGGGCCAGATCGAGCTGATCCTGATGGACGTCGACGGCGTCCTGACCGATGGCAAGATCTCCTACACGTCGGATGAGGGAAAGCTGGTCGAAGTGAAATCCTTCAACGTACTCGACGGTGCGGGTATTGCCCTGGCGCATCGGGCAGGACTCGAGACCGGAATCATTTCCGGACGAGCTTCCCCCGCCGTTACCCATCGCGCGCACGAACTCGGAATCGCTCACGTCCACATCGATTGCTTCGAGAAGCTGCCCGTCTTCGAGCAGATACTCCAAAAGACTGGACTCGGCGCCGAACAGATCTGCTACATGGGAGACGAAGTCCTCGACCTTCCAGTCATGACACGGGTCGGTCTCTCGGCTGCTCCGGCGAATGCGTGCGTGGATGTGAAGCACCGCGCCGACTACGTCGCCGAAGCTACCGGCGGAAACGGTGCGGTCCGCGAAGTAATCGAGCTGGTGTTGAAAGCGAAAGGGAAGTGGGACGACCTGATCGCCGAGTTCCTGCGCTAATCCATCACGACAGGCGGCGTCGGTTTTTCGTTAACGTGCAGTCGGAACACGTCCGGCCGCGCATAGTGCCCGACGACGTCGAAGTCGTACTTGCCGCGTGTTATCTCATCGGTGTCGATTTCCGCGGTGAGGATTCCCCGTTCGTTGTAGAGCGGTCCGGCCAGGACCTTGCCCAGCGGGCTGATGATCGCGCTCCCGCCCCGCATGATGACCGTTTGAGGATCGTCGCCCTGGATTGCCGGGTAATCCTCCGGGCAGTCCCCACGCGTCAGGTACTGGCAGCAGGAGAAAATGAAGCAGCGGCCTTCGAGAGCGACGTGGATCATCGTGGAATGCCAGTTGTCGCGGTCGTCGGCCGTTGGGGCACAGTAGAGCTGGATGCCCTTGCCGTACATGGCCGTCCGCATCAGCGGCATGTAGTTTTCCCAGCAGATAACGGCGCCCAGTCGGCCGAGCGGCGTGTCGAATACCGGCAGCGTCGAGCCGTCGCCGAACCCCCAGATGATTCGCTCCATACCGGTCGGCATCAACTTGCGGTGCTTGCCCAGGTACTTGCCTTCCGGACTGCAGAAAACCACCGTGCAGTAGAGAGTGCCACGATCCCGCTCGATGATTCCGACGACCAGGTACACCTCGTTGTCGCCCGCGATCGTGGCGAGCCGGTCGATCCCGGGGCCCGGGATGTCGACGGCGCTGTCGTGGTACCGCCCGAAGTAGTGGCGTCCTTCGGGCGATCGCCCACCGACCCGAGCCCCGAAGTCCAGGCCCTTGGGGTAGGAGGAAACGAATGCCTCGGGAAAGACGACAAGCTGCGCTCCCGTCTTAGCGGCGTCCGACGTGAGATCGGCGATCTTGTCGAGCGTCTTGTCCCGGTCGAAAACGACCGGACAATCCTGGACGACGGCGGCTGTAAAGGGCATCGTTCTTGAACTCCTCGGTTCAGGTTGAGAGCGTCATTCTACACCGGGCGTTGGCCTGCTCGCGAATCGCAGTCTCCTCCTTTAGCGGCGGTCTATGACCGCCGAAGATACGTCGTTCCCTTGAAACTGCCCGGGTGGAGGAGTATATTTCGTCTCGTAATCAGCGGGAGTAATTCAGCGGTAGAATGCCAGCTTCCCAAGCTGGACGTCGCGGGTTCGATTCCCGTCTCCCGCTTTAGAATCAGTAGTTTACGAGGCTAGATTTTTCGGCCATACTCCGTTTACTCCAATAAGCGACGGACTCCGGCCCGAAACCCCTCCCTTCGTCCGACACCCCTTGATCGAAATCAACGACTTAGACGAGCGGCCGAGCGCCTGTTTGGCGACGTGCATCCTGCTACGCTGGACGTCGATCGTCCATAGGGTTCATGGAGTTTTCGGCGGGCAGCCACCGCCGCATAAGACGAGGGCAGATCTCCGAGTATGCGGTTTGAACTAAGCCGCTGGCGCTCGGAGTCGGCGTCCTGCGGATAAAGTCTGTCCCATACAGTAGCGATCATAAGGAGGTGTCTTATGACCCAACTACGCGAACGGATGCTGGAGGAACTCCAGCGACGGAACTATTCTCCGGCCACGAGTCGTGGCTACATTCTGGCAGTCGAACAATTCGCGAATTACTTCGGTAAGTCTCCGGCCTTGATGGGAGCCGAGGAGGTACGGCGCTTTCAGCTGTACTTACTGAAGGAAAAGAAGCTGGCGGCGAGTACGGTCCAGATGCGGACCTCGGCGTTGCGATTCCTCTACAAGAAGGTGCTGCGACGTGCGGATCTGGAACTGGATGATCTGCCCCTGCCAAAGAGTACACGGAAGCTACCGACGATCCTGGGTCCGTCTGAAGTTCGACGGTTGATCGAAGCGGCATTGAGCCCAATGCACCGGGCCATCTTGATGGTGCTCTACGGGACCGGGATGCGCCGGGCCGAAGCCGCCGTGTTGAAGGTGGCCGACATCGACAGTGAACGGATGCTGGTGCATATCCGCGATGGGAAAGGGCGTCGGGACCGGGATGTCCCATTGAGTCGGAATCTGCTCGAAGCGTTACGGCAGTACTGGGTGTTGAAAAAGCCCGAGGTCTATCTGTTTCATAGCAGTGCGGGACACCGCGGCACGGATGCTCCGATCTCGGACAAGGTCGTTTGGCATGCCGTTCATGGGGCCGCCCAGCGTGCGGGTCTGACCCAGAGGGTCGGTCCGCACACGCTGCGGCACAGCTTCGCGACACATCTGTTAGAGTCCGGGACCGACTTGGAAAGTGTGCCAATCTTAGTTGGAAATTGAAACGGCTCCAAACCCTATGGTTTGATGGTATTGGAAGAAACAACATCAAGCCTGTAAGAGAAAGGAGCCGAGATGAGGAGTCTGTTACGTTCGGTGAAAAAACGCAAGAAGAGGCGAGTACTGGGTGAGGTCGAGGTCATGAGCCGGGAGGAGTACTCGGGACTGGAATTGGACTCGAAGGTGGAGATGATCCGGGCGTTGATCCCACTGGGGTTGATGCACGTAGAGGAGTTGCTCGACGAGGAAGTGAAGGCGTTGGCGGGTGAGCGATACGCGCGAAAGGAGGCGACGTTGAGGGGCCGGCGACACGGGAGCAATCCGGGGACCGTGGGGCTCGGGGGCCAGAGGGTACCGGTTCGGGTGCCTCGAGTTCGCAGCGTGGCGGGCGGGGAGATTCCGCTTCGGAGCTACGAGGAACTCAGTCCGGATGGCGCGGTGAACGAACTGCTTCTCAGACGTGTGCTTTATGGGATCTCCTGCCGGAACTACGAGTCGGCCGCGGAAGCGATTCCAGGAGCCATCGGATTGTCGAGCTCGACGGTGTCTCGAGGATTCGTCCAGGCGAGTGCCGCGAAACTTCGGCAGATGCAGGAGCGGGATCTGTCGGCCGAAGACGTGGTGGCGATCTTCCTGGACGGGAAAATGTTTGCCGACGCCACGATGGTTGTGGCCCTGGGCATCACAATTACGGGCGACAAACGCTTCTTAGGCTTCGTGGAGACGAGTACGGAGAACGAGCAGGTACTGACTCCGTTTCTCCGTTCATTGATGGAGCGAGGCCTGGACATCTCTGAAGGCGTGCTGGTGATCGTCGACGGCGGCAAAGGTCTGCGCGCGGCAGTCAAGCGGGCATTCGGTAATCGAGCCCTGGTCCAACGCTGCCAATGGCACAAACGCGAGAACGTGGTGAGCTACCTGTCGAAGACCGAGCAAGCCGCGTGGCGCAAGCGGCTTCAGCGTGCGTACCAGCGCCCGGAGTACAACGAAGCCCGGGCGGCCCTCGAACAGCTCCATGGAGAGCTCGAGGAGCGAAACCAATCGGCCGCTGCGAGCCTTGAGGAAGGCTTGGAGGAGACCCTCACGTTGCATCGACTCGGCGTGTACGGGGTCCTGGGCCGTTCGTTCAAGACGACGAATTGCTTGGAATCGGTCAATGCCCTCGTCGAGGAAAGGTGCGCGAAGGTCGATCATTGGAAGAACTCGAGCCAGCGGCAGCGCTGGTTGGCGACGGCGCTCATCGACATCGAACCACGCTTGAGGAAGGTGATCGGCTACCGTCATCTTCCAAAGCTCCGCGAAGCCCTCAGGCGGGAGCTGAAGATTGAGGCGAAGACGTCGACGAGATCGAAGAAGAAGGTTGCGTGACCAATCGTGAGCCGTGGAGAGTTTCAACTAAGAATGGGCTTGACTCCCGACTTGCGCACGATCCAGCTCTTGATGGGACACAGTCGGCTCAGCGATACCACTCTCTACCTGCAACTGTCCCGGCGCCATCTTCGAACCGCGCACAATCCTCCGGATCAGTTGAAGCTTTCACCTGCGGTTGAGGACCCGAAGAAGTGAGCCGGCCACCCTTTGAGGTGGCTGACGTGATTCGCATCGTCGGAGACCGATTCCGACAACGGTATTCCAAAGCGCTGGCCTGGCCCCAGGTCAAGGTCCTCCACGCGATTACCCATTGCCGGACCGCTGTACTGGGCGGCCACCGGAAACGATGCGAACATTGTGGCCACGAAACACTGGTATATCACTCGTGCCGGAATCGCCACTGCCCGAAGTGTCAGACCCAAGCTCGAAACGCGTGGGTCGAGAAACGGCAACAGGAACTGTTACCGATCGGGTACTTCCATCTGGTCTTCAGCATGCCCCATCAGTTGGTGCCCTTGATCTGGCAGAACAAGAAGGTGCTCTATGCTCTTCTGTTCCGAACCAGTGGCGCCGCGTTGATGGAGGTCGCCCGGGATCCCAAGTATCTGGGAGGTGAGATTGGATTCCTGAGCATCCTGCATACCTGGGGACAAACCCTGGAACGCCACCCGCATATCCATTGTGTGGTTCCCGGTGGTGGAGTGTCTCCGCAACAGGACCGATGGATCCACTCCTACCGGTCCGACTTCTTCTTGCCGGTCAAGAAACTCAGTTACGTTTTTAGAGAAAAGTTTCTCGACGGCTTAGCCGAAGCGTTCGGAAACAAGACGTTCGTTTTCCACGGGGAGTGTCTGGAGCTGGCCACCGAATCCACCTTCGAGCGGTTCCTCGACGATCTGAAGGATCGGAACTGGATCGTCTACGCCAAAGAACCATTCGGTGGGCCCCAACATGTCCTTCAGTACCTGGCTCGCTATACGCATCGGGTTGCGATCTCGAATCATCGCATCCTCGATGTCAACCAATCCGGCGTCACCTTCCGCTGGAAGGACTATCGCCACAACGGCCGACCCCGCACGATGACACTCCAACCCGAAGAGTTCCTCCGGCGGTTCCTCCTGCATGTCTTACCGAAAGGCTTTCCCCGCATCCGGTACTACGGATGGATGGCGAATCGGAAACGCAAAACGATGCTGGAACTCTGTCGGCACCTCTTGGGTCAGGAGTCCATCACGGAGCCGGAGTCCGAGTCGGGTGAAACCCCACCGGAACCGTGTCCGATCTGCCGGGGACCGATGCGTCTCATTCAACGTCTAACTGCGGATCAACTCGCCGCCATCGAATCCAAGGAGGTTCCAATTCAGGATAGTGCGTAACCATCGACACGCCACAACTCCAACCCGACGCGGTCGCCCAGACTGCATCGCCGAAGTGTGTCCAGACACCAAAAACACGCGTGATCAAAGCCCCTTTCGGTATGTCCAACCCCTCACACTCGGACCATGGACAGCGACTTTCCTCTACAACCACTCCCCAACATCACTGCGTCTCCCCGATCCCGCCTCCAATCCATGGATTGAAAACCCATAGGGGTTTCCGCTCCCGACCGCGCCAGCGCCTCACTTCAAACCATTCTATCCGACATGCTCCGGCATCATTTTTTGTCACTGTCGGTGCCGGACCATCTCCGATACAAAACTGACCTTTACCAGGAGTTGAACCTTCTTTGTTTGACCTCAAGTCCCACCTGTAGTTAGATTTACCGAGTTTTTCACGTTTCGTTCGCAGATGCGGGGCCAATGGAAAGTTTGAGCATGCCAGCCCTACAACCCCGGTGTCTTAGTGGCTTGCTGCCAGTTGTGGCCGCAAGGTAGGCCATGCTGTGCACATCTTGCCAGGCCGAGAACTCCGCCGACAGCCGCTTCTGCAAGGAATGTGGAGCACCGCTGACACCAGAAGCGACGCCGACCGTATCCGGTACCGGCCTCCGAAAACGAAGCCCTAACCGGTCCTCTTCAACATCTAACGAAGGACGCTTCCAGGCCGGCTCGATCCTCGCGGACCGCTACCGCATCCTCGGGCTTCTTGGCCGTGGTGGCATGGGCGAGGTCTACCAAGCATACGACACGACTCTCGACCAAAGTGTGGCGCTGAAGTTCCTGCCCCAAGCGACCACGGAGAAGGCACTCCGCGAGCGCTTCCGTGGTGAAGTGCGCATTGCCCGCCAGGTGTCGCATCCCAATGTCTGCCGTGTCTACGACCTCGGAGAGGCGGATGGCATGCCGTTCATCTCAATGGAGTATGTCGACGGCGAGGACCTTCGATCGCTGTTGCGCCGGATCGGGCGCTTGCCGGGTGACAAAGCTGTTGAGATCGCACGGCGCCTGTGTGCCGGTCTGGCCGCAGCTCATGCAAAGGGAGTGCTCCATCGCGACCTGAAGCCAGCCAACATCATGATCGACAGCCAGGGACAGGTCCAGATTCTGGACTTCGGCCTCGCGGCAATCGCCGATGAAATCGAGGAACGAGATTTCGGCAGCGGAACGCCGGCGTATATGGCTCCGGAACAATTGGAAGGCCGCGAGGTCACCGTGCGTAGCGACATCTACTCCCTTGGCCTGGTGTTGTTCGAGATGTTCACCGGCCGGAGGGCGTTCGATGGTCCCGGCGAGCGATCGGCGCCACCCAACGCGACTAGCGTCGTGCAAGACATCGACCCTGGTGTCGAGAAGGTGATCCGTCGATGCCTGGAGCCCAACCCGGTGGAGCGCCCAGCCTCGGCGCTTGATGTCGCCCGGGCGCTGCCAGGGGGTGATCCCCTGGCCGAGGCGCTCGCGGCTGGCGAGACTCCCTCCCCTGAGATGGTCGCGGGGTCAGAAGACACCGGAACCTTGACTGTTCGTTCCGCCCTTCTGTGCCTTGCTTTCATTGTCGTTGGTCTGGCCGTGGCGATTCCGCTCAGCGACCGAACCCATCTCCTGCGAATGATCCCCTTGCCGAACCCGCCTGAAGTGCTTGGGCAAAGAGCGCGCGACATCGCCGCCCGGATGGGCTACACGGACCCGCCGGCGGATAGTATCTACGGCTTCATCAACCACCCCGGAATCGTCGATTACGCACGAGACAACTTTGCCCCCGGGGAGTATCAGGACCTGATCGCCGAAGGCCAGCTCGCTCCAGTCCTGTTCTGGTACCGCCAGAGCCCGACGCCTCTCGTCGCTATGGACAACTCGCGCCCCGTGACCGCGTTCGACCCTCCACAGATCCTCTCCAATATGATACGGATCGTTCTCGATCCGGAGGGGCGGCTCGTCAGCCTCGCCGCGGTTCCGCCGGAAGTGGAGGATCACTCTGTCCAGGCACCGCCTGTTGACTGGCAGCCGTTGTTCGAAGCCGCCGGATTGGATTACACCGACTGGACACCGGCCGAGCCCGAGTGGCTCCCGCTGGTAAGCTTCGACGAACGTGCCGCCTGGACCGGTTCCTACCGCAACGCCCCTTCCGTACCCATGTTCATCGAAGCCGCAGCCTGGAAAGGTCGCCCGGTTCATTTCGTGGTGAGGGGGCCCTGGCGTCAGCCTCTCCGGTCGCCGCCTTCCGGGCGAAGGGGCCTGGACGCCGCCGACTGGATATGGTTCGGCCCGGCTATCTCGGTCATGGTGTTGGCCGGACTCCTGGCCTGGCGGAACTACAACCGCGGAAGGGCCGATCTAGGCGCATCAACTCGGCTGGCCGCGTTCATCCTGTTGACGTTCACGGTTGCGTGGCTCCTGCCAACACACCTGGTATCACTCGACGAGGAACTCGGCAAGTTTGTACACAGACTCAGCGGGGCACTTTTGCAGGCAGCGTTTTACTGGGTGCTCTATGTCGCGGTGGAGCCGTACGTGCGCAGCCGCTGGCCGCAAAGTCTGATCTCCTGGAACCGGCTGCTTGACGGGCGGATAAGGGATCCGCTCGTGGGCGGACACATCCTGGTAGGAACCGCGTTGGGAACCGGCTACGCCCTGTTCTTTGCAGCCGAAGATCTCTTGCAGATCGGCGAGGTTCCGTACGACACATCGCTCGCTGTCCTGATGGGCCCACGGTTTGTCGTGGCCGGATGGTTGGATGGGCTTGCTGGCGTCGCAACTCTCTTTACTGCCGTTTTCTTGCTTTTCGTTGTCCTTCGGGCAATCTTCCGGCGAACGTGGCTGGCCGTAGCTCTCCCGGTCGTGTTGCTAGCCGCCTTGGGCGCCCTGGAGAACCCGGGAACGGCGGCCCTGACCAGCGCTGCCATTTCCGCTCTTTCGGGCGGGTTCATCCTTGTGACTCTGATTCGCTTCGGCTTGATGCCAATGATCCTAGGAGCCTGCGCCGTAGGACGATTTTCGGCTCGGCGAATTACGCGAGATGGCGATCGATCGGTATCGGTGACCGGGGAATGGGCGTTTTGGACGCCGAGGCGCCGATGGGTGCGCCACGGGTGCTTGAATCGACCCTCGTTCGGCCTGATTTGCGGGCGGTATCCCTGTCATCAGGCTGCCTGAAGCCCTGCATCCGCTTGACGTTCAATGCCAGACACACCAAGTTCCACTCGCCCTGGACCTTGTTCAGGCCGCGCAGGCTGAATCGGCGGAAACCGAGCACCTCCTTGATCCACCCGTTGGGCGCCTCCGACAGCCATTTGCGTCGGGCGTACTGCACCCGTCCCGCCGAGGTCGCCAGCTTCTCGGCCATGCGGGCCTTCGCCGGATGCCTGGCCGCGTCCACCGCGACCGCGCGCCGGCCCTCCCGGCCCAAGGCCACATAGCCGTCCACGCCGCGCGCCTCCAGCGCCTCAAGGTCGTCCTCGTTGCAGTAGCCCGCATCCGCCAGCACCGTCTCCGGCCGTTCCCCATGGGTGGCCTCCACCTCGTCCACCAGCGGGACCAGTCGACCCTGGTCGCTGGCGTTCGACGACACCTCGGTGGCGACGATCAACTGCTTCTCTCCCTCCACCGCCACCTGCGCGTTGTAGCACTGCTGAAAACCCTCCGATGAGGTCTTCATGATCCGGCTTTCGGGATCCGTGAAGTTGTCCTGCGCCTTCTCGTCCGGCTCGCCGTATTCCCGCTTGTATGGCCGCCCGCCCTTCCGGTTGCGCTTCGAACCGGGCTCGCGTCCCCGCGCCTCGTCGGCCTCCCGTTGCCTGGCCTCCAATCGCGCCCTGGCCGCCCGGATCGCCGCCAGCCGATCCTCCCGGCGGCGTAACTCCTCGGGTAACTCATCGCCGCGATGCGCCTCCCCGAAACGCGCGTCCTCCGCCGCGTCGGTCTCCCGCGCGCGCGACAGCAACGCTTCGATCTCGCTCTCCAGACGCCGCTCCTCCTCCAGCATCCGACCGTAACTCATCGCCTTGCGCTTGCTGGCGTTGGCTCGAACCTTCGTCCCGTCGATCGACAACTTGCCGAAGTTCGCAACGCCGGTCTCGCGCGCCAGACGCACCACCTCCACAAACAGCGCCTTGAAATCCGCCAAATGACGGCGGCGAAACTCGCAAATCGTCCGATGGCTCGGAAAATTCCCCGCCGCCAACACCCGAAATGCCACGTCCTCCTCCAGCTTCCGCGCCAGCCCTCGGGAGGAAAACACCCCCGTCGCGTACCCGTAGATCATCACCTTCACCATCATCCGCGGCTCATACGGCGACTTGCGACGACCGTCCCCCTCGTAAGGCGCGTAAAACGCCGTCAAGTCCAATCCGTCCACCAGATCGCTCACATGGTGCGCCAAGTGCCCCTCCGCCAACCAATCCCGCATATCCGGCGCCAGCAGCAACCCCCGATCCGGCTGGTACGGGCGAAACGTCGTCGGCATCGCAATCTCCTCCTAACTGCGACACAATTATCTCATTCACTTCCTACGGCGCAGGCTCCTAGGCGGCTTTGTCGGCAACGTCATCTCCGGTTCACCTCTGACCACTGATTTCTCGGTCTGGTATGCGGGCACGGCGTTCCTTGGGCTTGGTTTCGTGCTGTTGTTGGCGCTGTGGAGTTTTCGCACCGCCCTTGGCGGGCGGAAGGTGTTGAAGGAAGATTTCCTGGAAAACTACTAAGGCGCGGATCCTGCGCGCTGTCAGGCGACGGTTTCCTCGCCGGATTCGATGTGAACCACCCGCTGGGGGAACGGAATCTCGACGCCCTGACGGCGAAATTCGGCATCAATCGCATAATTCCCATAGGTAAACCCCCGGCTCAGCCGGGGCGACTCGCAGAGGTTTGACCGAGAGCTGCGGTAAATAAGAGAGTCCTCCTTGGAAGCGACAACTTCCGAACAAGGAGGACTCAATGAAAGACTACCAAAGCCTATCGCACACGAAATGGGACTGCAAGTATCACGTGGTGTTCATCCGGAAGTACCGCCGGAAGAGGATTTTCGGTACGCCAAGCAGAAGGAGAGCCGGATCGCACACGAAATGGGACTGCAAGTATCACGTGGTGTTCATCCGGAAGTACCGCCGGAAGAGGATTTTCGGTACGCTTCGGCAGCACTTGGGCGAGATATTTCGTGAATTGGCCAAGCAGAAGGAGAGCCGGATTGTGGAAGGTCACTTGATGGCGGACCACGTGCACATGTGCATCAGCATCCCGCCGAAACTAGCGGTGTCGAGTGTGGTGGGATTCATTAAGGGGAAGAGTGCGATTTCGATTGCGCGGAACTTTATGGGCCGGAAACGGAATTTCACGGGTGAGAGTTTCTGGGCACGGGGCTACTTCGTCTCGACGGTGGGGCTGGAGGAAGAAGTCGTTCGAGAATACATTCGGCGCCAGGAGCAGGAGGAGCAACGGTTGGAGCAGCTGAACATGCCGTGGGAGCGTAAGCCGCCTTCAGGCGGCTCTTGACCTGCCCCTTTGAGGGGCTCATCGAAATAAGCCCCCGGCTTTGCCGGGGGTCACTTAACTGAGCCGGCTCCGGAGCGCCAGGTGTCCAGGCGGGTCGTCACTCCATACCAGCAACTCGAAGTTCAACGAGGAATCCCCGAACTCGTTGAACCGAACTTCCGGTGACGGATTCTTCAGGACATGGTTGGTCTTGGCGGCAACCTCTTCGAGAACGCGCGTAACCAGTTCGACATCGGATCCATATGCCACGCCCACCGGCACATGAACTCTGATGGTCGGGTCTCCGTGTAACCAGTTGGTAACGGTCTGATTGATGAACTGGGAATTGGGCACGATGATCGCAATGTTGTCGTTGGTAACGATGGTCGTGGATCAGAAGTGGATATCGACGACGTTTCCCTCGACATTCTCCACCGTGACGCGGTCGTGGATCCGGATCGGCTGTTCGAGCAGAAGCACAAGTCCGGACACGAAGTTTGAGACAACATTCTGCAAACCGAAACCGATACCGATTCCAAGTCCACCGGCGACGACTGCAAGAGCCGTCAGATCGATGCTCAGAAAGTCCAGCGCGACGATGATTCCAACCACCCACACCGCGTATCCAGTGATTCGAAGAATGACGTATCGCGGCGCCGGCTCGACACTCTTCAGAATGTGCTCATTGAGAACACGCCGAGTGGTCCGGGAGGCGTAGCGGGTAATCAGGAGAGCGACTGCGAAAAGGAGGATGTGTTTTGCGGTTATGGCGCTGCCACCAATTTCGAGTGCGCGAAAGTCCAGGATTTGATTCAGCGTCTCAATCCATTCCATACGGGTTCTCCTAATTACCGCGGCGATTCGATTCTTCCTGTTGCGTGAGTATTCTAAACCGCTCGGGTGAGTCCCGAGCCGACTCTGTCTGAATCAGGGATAAGCTTGGAGAGCCAACAAGCTGTAGTAGAACCCTCGAGGGTTCCACCAGAGGTCGCTCGAATTGAACCTGACCCTGCCTCGATTCCAGGGTAATAGATGCGTTTAAGAGGGTAGCGTGGTTCGCTACACTTACATGCTGCAAACTCTACATTTGCTCTTTTGCACGTGATTGCTGTGGCTGCAGGCACAGCGTAATCAGGGGGACCATGGCCGACACCGATTCAGCCGCCGTTCGACCCAATGCGGCCTCAAAAAAGAACACACCAAGCCCAAGTGGCCCTCCATCCTCTGCTTCCCCCTACCAGCTAACGGTAAAACGTGGATTGCTTGCCTTGGTGTTAACGATCGCGAAAAAGTGAAGTGTTCTGGACGAGCGCCGACACGTAAGTCGTGATTTTCTTCCTCGCGAATGTCGAATTCCGAGCCTGTCCGGTCGAAGGGCGGAAAACTATAGCAGAATTGTCAAGCGCGCGGAAGCGTGATCTGTCACGCAACGTCGCCCAAGCTGCACGACTGGTCGGAAAGCCCCGGCAAAGAGCCTCGCAAGGCCTCGGCGATGATGATGAGCGTTCAGAGTCTCGGCGTTTGTTCAGATTCATTCACTTTCTGGTGATCGTTTACAACCTTGGGAATCATGTTTGGTAGCCAGATGTTGATTGGCTTGGGGTATTCATTTTTTATTGCTGGTTTGATCGATGGCACAAGCGCCGGCGCTGGCCCTGTTGATGCCAATGTTATTGGGCTCGCATCTGTGCTTGGCGGCGGCGCGATTACCTTAATCTGGATCTGGTTCGATTTGCGACGATTCGGCTCAACTTTCGGGCCACAGATCGGGTTGCGGCCCAGTTGTTTGGGCGTCAGCGCGACAGTGTTGTTGGTTTCAATTACTTTTGTATCAGTTCGACTATTGACCTGGGTTTATCGGGCAGTTGTTTTACCGTGGTTCGGCGAGGTAAATGTTGTGGGCGGGGCGTCGGAAGTCTTCGCTTATTTCGTGGACAGCGGTTCAGCTTATGGGATTGTCGGTTTTCTTGTGTTGGCAATCGTGGTCGGCCCTGTTCTTGAGGAACTGGTTTTTCGAGGGTATTTTCAGTCGGCCCTTGCCAAGCGCATGCCGGTATGGGGCGCAATCACGGTAACTTCTCTGTTGTTTACACTCGGTCATGGTCCTATGGCCCTATGGCCGATGTATTTCATGTTTAGCGGGGATGGATATTTGCGCGAACGGGATCTGTGAAAGCAGCCATTGCATTTCACATGCTCAACAATATTTATTACACCCTTATCGCCGTGATGGGATGGACGGCACTCAAATAAGCCGGTTGCTCGAGCTTTGGGATAAATATGGGCGCAAAACCAGTGAGGACCCTGGTGTTAACAAAAACTTTAGAATTCTCTGTCGCAAAAGACTGCATTCCAAGGCACCACAGCGCTGTGTTAGCTTGATAGGTGAAGTCCCTTGACGCCCGGTGGCGAGGAGTTCACGTGGAAATCACCGGGCAGGTGATCCGTTTTGTGCCATACAGGCGAATCGGCGCAGCCGAGGCGGGTCACTGATCGACTAACGCTTACTCAAGAGGAAGGTACGCGATGCCCGTACTTCAGTTCTCCGACCTCCCCGATTCCGCCCGGCTGTGGACCTACGGCGCCGAGCGCACCCTGACGGCCGACGAGGTCCAGGCGCTCCAGGACCGTATGGCGGACTTCCTCGCCCAGTGGCATTCGCACCAGCAGGCCGTGGCTCCGACCTGGCAGTTGCTTCACGACCGGTTCGTGGTCATCTGCGTGGATGAATCGATGGTCGGGCTCTCGGGCTGCTCGATCGACAGCATGGTCCGGAACCTTCAGGAGTTCAGCCGGGCTGCGGGTGTCGATTTCGCGGGCGGCGGCAACCTGGTGTTCTACCGGCACGCCGACGGGGGAATCCGACGCGTGGATCGTCTGGCGTTCCGCGACCTGGCCAAGCAGGGAGCCGTCGACGAGAACACCATCGTCTTTGACACCACGGTCGCCACGGCGGGTGCGTTTCGCGCCGGTCGCTGGGAAGTCCCGATGCGCGAGGCCTGGCACATGGACGCGTTCGGCGGGCTCCTGCCGTCGTCGAGCTAGCTCCGACGGCGGCCACCCTTGCAAACGCCTATGACTCCTGCTTGGCTTCGCCGGCCGGAAAGAATACCGTCTCGATCGGCAGCCCAAACATTTCTGCGATGCGAAAGGCGAGCGGCAGGCTGGGATCGTAGCGGCCGGTTTCAATGGCATTGACGGTCTGTCGCGACACCTCGAGTTCGCGGGCCAGTTCCGCCTGAGTCCAGTCCCGCTCGGCGCGCAGCACCTTGATGCGATTTTTCATCGGTAGCGCCGCCATCCGAACACCAAACCCAGGGAATAGGCCAGGATCATGAACATCAGCGCATCGGAAGGACCGGCTTCGAAAAAGCCGATGTCACCGAGGAGCTCAAGCCCGACAATCGCGACCATGCCGACCCCGAAGCCGACTGCAAGAGCGTCCAACTGGACCTTGCGCTGCAGTTCTTCGGCCTCTCGAAGAAACCTGATGTAGGCACGGACCGTCGCGATCCCCAGAAGGTTTGGCGCCAGGGCGATGGCCAGCGAAGTCGCTTCCGCCGTCACCCACTCGCCTTTGATGAGGAAGGTTGCCCCGACCCAGACAGCCATCCAGGCGAACGCCCAGAAATTGACGATCCTTGAGTTTTGCCTGTCGCGCGCCGTGACGTCGGCAGCACATGTGAATCGTTCCCACCAAGTTCTCTCCATGGTCTGTCTCCTTGACTAAATGTAAATGTTGTTTGACACCATGAAGTGTAAATGGACCTGGACTATATGTCAAGAGTGCTTTACTAAAAAATCCGGAAGGACCGCTCGGTCATCCGAAGGCCAATCTCGTGGGGCTGGTTGCTGACGGCATCCACCACGACGCTGTCAGCGTCGGTCGGAACCTTGCCCGGCCCACCGGCCGTATACGACGAATCCCGCGGTCGCAAGAAAGATGATGGGGAGGATGACTGCTGTGTACTCGGCGCGGATGAGGTGGAAACTGGTTGCCATCGCCATGATGATCCCGAGTCCCGCCGCCGCCAGGGCTGTCAGCCCGGTTCGAATGCCTGTGAGGCCCGGCAGTATCAGACCCAGCGCTCCGAGCAATTCCGAGACACCGATGAACCGAATCAGGCCTGGCGAAAGATCCGCCAATGATGGAAACGCCCCGACGACCTCCTGTATTGGCGGAACCGCATGGCTATAGCCAATCAACGTGAACATGGCAGCCAGCAGCGCCTGTGCGATCCAAAGTGCGATATTCATTGCTACCTCCGCGGTGTGCCGATCACATCGACGTGTCCGACAATCATCTCAGATCGTCCGTCATCGATGTGTGCTCGGTGTCGTTCTCTCCATTCGCCGAATTTTGACGACCTGCTCGGATCGACTTCGCATGCGGCTCGGAACCATCCGTCGAGCAGAGCGCGTTGCAGCGGCTTGCTGTCCGATCCCACTCGCCAGTCGCTTGGTTCCGAGTACGTGCGGTAGCCGTGGTCGGCGAAGATTTCAGCCGCCTTTCGCGCGGCACCCGAGCCCAGCGCCGGACCGAAACCTTTGTCGGTCCGCTGGTGCCTGTTGAAGAGGTTAAGAACTTCGAGATCCTCCGGTTCCGGCGGATTGCACTCGACGCGTCCGTCGTAGGACAGGGCGAACCACACCGGCGCCGCACTGTCTGCAGAGCTTCGGGCCAACCGCCAAAGCCAGTCCTCAGATACCAGGTCGAGCAATGCGGACGCCGTGACCAAAGCACCGTCGGGCAACGCCAGCCGATCGAGTTCGGTCCCCAGATCGATGGAGACTGTGCTGATGTGGCACTCGAAGAGGTCTGCGCGCACGGTGATCCGGCCGTCGCCCTCGTCGTCGAACTGGGCGTCCTGCGACTCTGCCCAGTCCCGCATTCGGGGGTTCATGGTCTCGAGTAGCGATGGATCCCGGTCCGCCGCCAGCCAGTCCTGTGAGCCACCAAGCAGTGGCGCGACGTAACGAAGGTTTGCGCCGGTGCCCGCGCCGAGGTCGACGACCTGAATCGTGATGTCGGGCGGACCGGCCCGGCGGAGCGCTGCGGCGATGACCGGGGCGAGGGATGCGGCGCGCGATCGGGCATCGAGAGGTTCCCGCAAGCTGAGCCACTCAGGCCGAAAATCGCTCACGACCTGGTATCCATCAAGCCCTCGAGCGCCGCGGCAAACTCCCGGGAGGCGTCGCTCCAGGTCCGCACGTCCTTGCCGGCCGCGATAGCGTTGAAGGCAAGCCGCTGTCGCATGGCGGGATTGTCCATGATCTTGGCCAGTGCCTTCGCCAGAGCTCCCTCGTCACCCGGTTCGACGAGCAGGCTGGCATTCGGCGGAACGGTATCGGGGATCGCTCCAGCCAGTGTGCTGACGACCGGGATACCGTACGCGACGGCCTCGGCCAGCGCCATTCCGTAACCTTCCATGTAAGAGGCGAGCACGAACAGATCTGCGCTTGCGTAGTACCGATCAAGGGCCGGTCGATCGACTTCCCCGAGCAAGCTGATTCTCGTGCCGAGCCCCAGGCGATCGATCTGTCGGCGCAACCGATCGACGGTCGTTGGGTCGCGAGTCAGGCTGCCGGCGCAACGGAGGTGCCAGCTTCGGTCGCTGAGCCGGGCAAGCGCGTCGAACAGCACCGCATGACCTTTGCGCGGCGTCAACGTCGCAACCGAGAGCAGGTTGAGCGACGTGTCGTCGGGAGAGTTGGGAGGCAGGACAAGCCGGCCCAGGGGCGTGTCGATCCCCGGCTGAACGACTCGGATCCGATCGGCCGACACGCCGTACCCGGCCAGGGTCTCGGATGTCCACGAACTCGTCACGACGATGCGCCGCACGAACCGAAGCGAAGCGAGTTCCGATTGCTCTAGCCAGCGCGCGGTGGCCGCATCCAACCCGGTCTCCAGCGCCAGGGGATGATGGATCAGGGCGAGCGGGCAAAGCCGCTGCGCCTCCGCTTCAAGCAGGCTCGCCAAGCCGCCGAGTGCCAGGCCGTCGATGACGACGATGCGTCCGTCCGGTATGCCGGCGAGCACGCCGCAGGCGTGACGAAGCGCGGCAGAGTTCGGTTGCGGAAAACTCGGATCGAGAGACCGCACATCGATCTGCCAGCCGAGTGGACCGAGGCCCTCGGTGATCCGTCGATCGTAGATGTAGCCGCCGGTCTGGGTCTTGAGATCGCCCGGCAGCAGCAGGCTCAACACGGGAGCGCGATGATCGAGGGCAGGCCCGTTCATGGGACTGTTCACTGGTCTGGATTCGCCAGTTCGTTCTCGTAGGCCGCCCATGCGATATGCGATTCGTGCAAAGTCACACGCATCGACGTCAGTCCCCGGGCGGAGGGACCGAGTTCCCCGTCTTGAATCCGTTTCGCCAGCCGCTCGAAAATGATGTGCGCCAGGAACTCGGTAGTCGTGTTCCGGGCCGTGAAGGTCGACTCCTCATCGAGGTTGCGGTAGTTGAGCTGCGACAGCACGGAGGTGAGTACCTCGCCAGCCAGACCGATGTCGACGACGACGCCGTCTTCGTCCAGCTTCGGTCTGCGCAGTTCCACATCGACGACGTACGTGGCTCCGTGAAGGTTCTGGGCGGGACCGAATACCTCGCCCTCAAAGCTGTGCGCGATCATGAAATGGTCCCGAACTGAAACGGTGTACATGAGATTCTAGTAGACGATCCGATGGCACAACGTGCCGTCGGGGGTAGTCGCGAGTGTTTTCATGATGGCCGGCAGTTCATCGAACTGGCTCTGGCCTGTTATCAACGAATCCAACGCGGGATCCGCGAGTAGTCGCAGGACGAGTTCCAGGCGGCGGCCCGCGCTCCAACGGCCGCGTTGAGCAGGGGCGATGGCGCCGACCTGCGACGCGTGCAAGCTCAAGCGACGACTGTGAAATGCCTCCCCCAAAGCGAGGGTCGGCCTGTTGTTGCCGAACCAGCTCAGCTCGACGACCCTCGCCTCGAAACCTGCGAGCCCGAAACACGTGGAGAGGCCTTCGGCCGTCGCGCTGGCGTGAAGGACCAGATCGGCATCCTTCGTCGCGTCCCCGGGTAACCGAAAGCCGATGCCCAGGGCGCCGGCGATTCGGGCCTTGTCGGGATCGATATCGATCAGTTCGACCCGACACCCGGGAATCCCTGCTGCCAGCCACGCCGTCAGACAACCCAGTGTTCCAGCGCCGACGACCCCGATCCTGTCGCCGACCATCGGTGCAGCATCCCACAGGCCATTGACCGCGGATTCCAGATTGGCCGCCAGCACCGCGCGTTCAGCCGGCACATCACCAGGCAACGGATGCACGGCTTCGGCAGGCACTACGTAGCGCGTCTGATGTGGATAGAGACAGAAAACGACGCGGTCCTGGAGCGTGGCCGGCCCACGTTCCACTCGTCCGACATTGATGTATCCGTACTTGACCGGCGCGGGGAAGTCCCCGGTCTGGAAGGGCGCCCGCATTCGCTCGAATTCGCTTGGCGGGACCCGGCCGTTGAACACCAGCGTTTCCGTGCCGCGGCTGATACCGGTGTACAGTGTCCGGACAAGAACCTCTTGCTCGGTCGGGTGCGGTAAGGGCTCGGTACGGATTTCGCCGCGGCCCGGTCCAACGACCCAGAACGACCGTGCGTCTTCGCCAGCGTCAGTCATCTTGTTCCAGCAAGCTCACGGCGCGATCGGGCGTCGCTTGAAACTCGGCTTGAAAAAGTGTCAGTATCCTGCGGAATCCAAGCATCATGAGTTCGGGAACGCACTTCCGAGCGTGCGTGCCCAAACACTATATATAAAGACCGGGGGTCTTCGAGATTGGAAACCAAACCCGCCGCCATCACCTCGGTCCTGACCGACGGTGCCGATCGGACCGCGGCGTTGGCGAGCAGCGTCACATCCAGCGTCGTAGTGTCGCTTGGCGGGATTGCCGGGGTTGCCTGGGTTGTGGGACGACTACTCGACCTCGGTGCGACCTTCCCGCTCCTGGTGATGTTGGCTTTCGGCCTTGGAGCCTCAGTGGTGGTTGTGCTCGCTCGAAAGCACATACCGTCTCGCACGTTTGGATCGGCCAACCGCGTTACCCTGGTCCGAGCCGCGCTGACAGCGTTGTTGCTGGCTCTCATCGCTGAAGAGGCGACGCCTGCGGCTGCCTGGTTTGCAGCGATTACCGCTTTTGTGGTCGTGGTGCTGGACGGTGTCGATGGGTGGCTCGCACGTCGGCGGAGCGAATCCGGCGTTTTCGGGGCGCGTTTCGACATGGAGACCGATGCGATGCTGATTCTCGGCTGCGCCGCGCTCGCCTGGCGCTTCGGTAAGGCCGGCCCGTGGATTCTTGCGGCCGGGTTGATGCGTTACGTGTTCGTTGGATCGAGTCATCTGCTGCCCTGGATGAGACGTTCGCTTCCCGAAAGCCGACGGCGTCAGACGGTCTGTGTCCTGCAGGCGCTATCGCTGATCGTCTGCCTTGCGCCGGTTGTGACCCGACCCATGAGCGACGTCGTCGCGTTAGCCGGTCTTGCGCTGTTGGGCGGTTCGTTTGCGATCGACGTTGGGTGGCTTGCTCGAGAGAGGAACAGGCTCTGAATCCTCGCATCACCGATCCACAGGAGTCGTTGACGGGGCTTCTCCTTTGTGTTTAGCTCGGTCGCGAATGCCGCCGGACCGACGGTTTCGGGATACCTGAAGGGCTTCAGCTAATACCGGCTCTTGCTCTCCGGAATTGGAATATGGGCTTTCGAACAGAAACCAGTGACACGGTCTTCCGATCGTCATCGGCGCGGCTGCCGACGGCGTTTGGCGAATTCACGGTTACCGTCTACCGGGATCATGATCGCAAGGAGAACCTGTCACTTCATATGGGGGAACTCAACGGCCCGCCCCCCCTGGTCCGCATCCACTCGGAGTGTTTGACAGGCGACGTCTTCGGCTCGGTTCGATGTGATTGCGGTGAGCAGTTGCAGGCCGCGATGCGCTGTGTGTCCGGCGAAGGCCGCGGCCTGATCCTGTACCTGAGGCAAGAAGGGCGTGGCATCGGGCTGGACAACAAGATTCGCGCGTACGCACTGCAGGACGACGGGATGGATACCGTGGAGGCGAATCTGCATCTGGGGTTCCCGGCCGACCTACGAAGCTACGAGCATGCAGCCGCGATGCTGAAAGACCACGGAATCCATTCGGTTCGACTCATGACGAACAACCCCGAGAAGGTGAAGGCGCTGGAGGCTTGTGGCATCCGCGTGGTCGAGCGGGTGCAGTATGAGATTCAACCGCGTCCGGAAAACTACGCCTACCTGCAGACGAAAGCCTCCAAAATGGGTCACTTCCTGAAACCCTGGCCGGCGCCGGAAACCCCCTCGAACGGAAGCGCAAATCCGGGGGTACCTGCTGGGTTTCTCGAGAACGACGAGCAGCGTATCGGCGCCGGAATCGTGGCGCATCTCGGTGGGCGATTGGGGTCCGACGAACCCGGTCGTCGCCGGGAGGGCGTTCCGTCGGTGACGCTGAGTTTCGCCCAGAGTCTGGACGGATCGATCGCGGCCGAGTCGGGAAAACCGCTTCAGCTCAGCAACCGCGAATCTCAAACACTGACCCACGAGTTGCGTGCGTTGCACGACGCGATCCTGATCGGGATCAATACCGTTCTTTCCGACGACCCACGACTGACGGTTCGGCTTGTTCAAGGGAAGAATCCACGACCCATCGTGCTGGATAGTTGGTTGCGCCTGCCGCTCGGGGCCCGACTGTTGCGCTCCGGGTCGGTCCAGCCGATCATTGCCACGACCATGGGGGCGAGCGTCGAGCGGGAAAAACGGCTGCGTGACGCTGGAGCGGACGTTATCCGTGTACCGTCCGAAGCCGGCGGGCGGGTGGATCTGGGAATACTGCTCGGGCGTTTGTACGGGCAGGGCATCCACTCCCTGATGGTCGAGGGCGGGGCCCAGGTCATCACCGACTTCCTGGCCGGCGATTTAGTCGATCGGATGATCGTGACGATCGCGCCGCAGGTCGTGGGCGGCTTGAACGCCGTCAAGTCCCTGGCCGTCCCGGCCCGGACAAGATTGACGAACGTCCGGCACGAGTCTCTCGCGGGCGACCTTGTCGTCTATGCGGACGTGGAAAAGCTGGTTTCGGGTACGGGTCGAGCCAAACTACGCGTCGCTACGGTGGCGCCAGCATCCTCCGTTATTAAATAGCAACAGAGGTGCCTCCCCTATTTTTACGTAAACGCAATCAGCCTGCGTACAGCAAACTGTAGCCGTACTCTTGGGCCCGGGTCACCGCCACCACGCCCGCAGACACGAAGCGGCTGTTCGGGATCGCGCTGGCCACCAGTTGGTCGTAGGCCTCGTCGCTACCGATGCCCGTTGCCTGGGAGACCTGTCCGGCAAAGAATTGAGTGGCCGCATTGCACACGGCAAACTGCGTACCGCGTTCGAGCAGAGAGTCGATGGTGTTCCCCACGTTAGGTAGAGCGAACCCGTAATAATCGGTCGAATTCATCCGTGATTATGCACTTGACTCCGAGCGTTGAAAAGCGCCACAAGATGTTGTGTTCAAGCGTCTTGCCAGATATAGTGGTGTCTGAAAATGAACGATTGGCGGGCGAAGCTGGAGACTTCGCCCGCCGGTCACAGCAACAGCCCGCTGTACGGTCACAGCAACAGAGGAAATCAACTATGAACGCCCTAGCTGTCGCCGTGAAACCTTGTTGGGACGTGCTTGCCCAAACTTGGGATGCCATTTCTCTCGCCAAGGATTGCCTAGTAACCGCGTTGCGGCTCCTGAATGAAGCCAAGAACATCCGGGAACTGTTTCGCCGCAGGAGACCGAAAAAGCACCGCGTGGCCGCCCATGAGGTCACAGCGCGCATCACTTTCGGCGCACCGACCGCCACCGCGCGGGTCTCTGTTTCACCCCCGGTGTGGCTCTGACGTAACCACCCCAATATCTTGTGGTTAGCCCGTTTCATGTGTGACCACCATATATGGGATAGCCTGTCTTTAAATTGGGTCAAGTTCATAACTACGAATTCATCAGGTTCGACGACGGCGCGATACCCGTGTTCGGGTCGACAAACTGCATCACGTTGCTGAACACCTTGCCGTATTTCTCCCAGACCGGATCGGAGTATGCAAACGGCGTCGAGAAGTGCCTGAGGCACACGACCATGGCCAGGTCGGCCGGGTCGAGGTCGTAAGCGCCCTGGTTGGCTGTATACAGGTTATTGGCGTAGAGCAGTGCCTCGGCTCCCCCGGTCGCCGTTGCGGAATCGATGAAGATTCGATGTTGGCCCGCGAGTTCGCCCAGCCAACCGTCCTGGCTGTGGCGGGTGGGTTGAAATCCCCCCTGGCGGGGCTCGGCGCGAAGCGTTCCCGGCGCGAAGGCGGCGGCGGCCGCTACCGCGCCCAGGCCTGTCATCAACGAACGGCGCTTGTTCAAGTCGTGATTCATCTTGTTCATCTCCTCGTACGAAATCTGAGAATGTCTTCCGGAGGATGGTGGAGCCGGTTTGAGTGGGCGCGGACCGACTAGTCGGTGGCGCCGAGTCGTCGGAGGAGCTCCGCTGCGGCCTGTTGCTCAGGGGATGGGCCTCCACCACCTCTGGCTCCCCGCCCTCCTCCTCTGCCGGTTGTCAGGGCCAGGGGGGTCTGTCCGTTCTGGTTCCGCGCATTGAGGTCCGCACCGTGATCGGCGAGTAGTTGGATGACAGCGAGGTTTGTGCCTGCCACTGCGGCGTGCAGTGCCGTGTCCCCGGCTTTGTTGGATCCATCGACATCCGCGCCTGCATCCAGCATCGCCTCTACGACCTGAACTATCCGGCTCTCATCAGGCGGGACGGTTCGGTATCCGGTGTTCGTGTCTCCCGCTCTTTCTTGGTCGATCGGGCGAGTCACGCGGGTGACTCTGCTGCCCGCGGCGGCTAGGAGCGGCGTGGTTCCGTTGGGCAAAGCTCGGGCCAAATCGGCACCACCGGCCACCAGCGCCTGAACAACTTCAACCTCCAGGTACGCAGCCGCCACCAGGGAGGGTGTCGCCCCGACCAGCGCGTCGGACAGCGCCCACTGAATGCCGAAGCGATTTACGCGGGAGCCTTTAAAGAGTGGGAGGTTGGGATCTGCGCCGTGGGCCAGGAGCAGGTTGACCGTCCGGAGGTTGCCCCGGAGTGCTGCGGCGTGCAAGGCCGTGTATCCTCCGCCGAAGGCGTCCGGGTTCGCCTCGGCTTCGAGCAGCACTTCGACCACATCCGGGTGGTCTGCGAATGCCGCCATGACCAGAGCCGAATGTCCGTCCGCCGCGATTTCATCGGCGTTGGCACCCGCCTCCAACAGGAGCCGGGCAGATTCGGCATCGCCAACTCGAGCGGCAAACACCAACGGCGTGCTCCCTCCGGTTTCGATGGCTGTCGCGACCTCGGGCGACCGTCTACCGCCGCCGGCACTGTCTAGCTTGACCATCCGGATGCGCGTGAGCGAACGGGCGCTGACGTCGGCGCCGTTTTCGAGCAGCACTCGAACAACTTCCGGATGTTGTTGCGACACTGCCCACATCAAAACAGTCTGACCGCGCGAACTCTCTCTCGCGTTCACATCCGCTCCATACGCCAGCAGTGCGAGCACCCCATCGAGGTTGCCCGTCCGTGAGGCCTCCATCAGCGGGGTCATTCCTGCTTCGCTTGCGGCGTTTGGAACGGCCCCTGAGGCGAGCAATCTCTCCACAATCGCCGCGTCCGGGTGGGCACTGGCCAGGGCGAGGGGCGTGATCCGAAGGTCGTTGGCCGCGTTGACGTTTGCCCCGGCGGCAATCAGCAGGTCGAGGGTGTCCAGATCAGACCGGTAGGCTGCCCAGTGCAGCGCCGTCGTTCCATCGCCCGCGGTCTGATTCACATCGACCTGGTCGGCGAGCAGGGTCCGTACCCCAGACACGTCGTTCCGCTTGACGGCTTCCACCAACTGAGCCTGGGCGAAGCCGGCCGACAACAGCAGGATCGCAGTTGAACAGGCGAACATGAAAAGGGAACAGACAGCTCTGTCCACGCGCGACGTATTGACTTGCCTCAAATCAAACACCAGCCGTAGCGGCGCTCTGCAAGCACCGAATATTGGGGAGGTCGCAGCCTCCCCCCATCGCCGTCAATACCTACTCTCCGGACAGGGATTCGAGGTCGAGCAAGCCCGTACTATCGCCCATGCTCTCGACCGGCGCGCCGAGTTTGTCCAGGAGGGTCATGTGCAGGTTCGCCAGCGGCGTACCCTTTGGATACTTGATGTGGCGCCCGCCCTTGAGCTGGCCCGCGCCGCCGCCGGCCAGCACGATCGGCAGGTTCTCGGGACGATGGCCGTTGCCTTCGCTCATGCCCCCACCGTAGACGATCGCGACCTGGTCGAGAAGAGACTGAGCGCCGTCCGGCGTGGCAGCCAGCTTCTCGAGGTAATACTTGAACTGCGTGACGTGGTAGTGGTTGATCCTGGCGCACCGATCCATCCGTTCCGGCTGGTTTCGGTGATGCGATATCGGGTGATGCGCGTCGGGCACACCGATCTCAGGATAGGTCCGGCCGCTGAATTCCCGGCCGAGCATGAAGGTGATCACCCGTGTGACGTCACCCTGGTAAGCCAGTACCTGCAGGTCGAACATCAACTTTGCATAATCCGCAAACCCCGTCGGAATGCCGGCTGGTCGGGCCACAGCGGGAAGGTCTACGTCTTTGGCAGTCGCTTTTTCTATGCGCCGCTCGACATCCCGGATGTTTTCGAGATATCCGGATATCTTGTTCTCATCGTCCGGCCCGACCCTCTTGCGTATGTCGGCAACCTCACCAAGCAGCGAGTCAAGAATGCTGCCTTTCCGCTCGAGGCTGGCGCGCCTGGCCACAGGGTCCGTCGTGTCTTCGCCGAATAGCCGTTCGAACGTTGCGGCCGGGTCGGTCTCCATGGGCAACGGCGAGGTTGGTCCGGCCCAGGAAATCGTACCGGTGTACACGCAGCTCCCGTAGTCGCAGGTTGCTCCGGCGTCCACCGACTCAAGGGAGAGTTCCAGTGACGGCAGAGACGTGTCCTGCCCGATGAGGTTCGCCGCAATCTGGTCCATTGAAATCCCAGCCCGCAACGTGCGGTGCGGGAACACGTCCGTCAGGAACTTTGTGCTGGCCTTCGCGTGCGGATAGCTGGGCGCGCCCTCTGGCGGAGGCGGCAGGCTGTCGAGCCCGCTTAAGACGAGGAGGTGATCCCGGAACGGTTCCAGAGGCTCGAGGGTTGGCGAGAACTCGAACCCCACGCCTTCGGTCGGGGGGACCCAGAGACCCGGTATCACGCCGTTCGGAATGTAGACCGCGCCGAAGCGGATCGTGCTCCGAGCAGGCGTCTGCGCCAGTGCCGTCATCGGGGGCACCATGGCATCCAGCAGCGGCAACGCCAGCGTTGCACCGATGCCGCGCAGCATAGTGCGACGAGAAATTGCCTTCTTTGTGATGATCATGACGCTGTTCGCCTCATCTGAAACGGAGTGCTGTTTACGATTCCCAGAATGATGGACGACCACCGGTAATCGGTGTCGGCGGCATCCCGCAGAATCTTGCGGATGGCCGGGTGGTCGGAGTATTCGACCCTGCGACCGAGAGCGAATATCAGAAGTCTTCCGGTGAGGCTCTTGACGAAGTCCCCACGATGGGCCAACAGGAACTTCCGGACCCCCTCGATACCGTCGATCGTCGTGCCGTCGGCGAAAACTGCGGACGCGTCGATCGGAAGGCCGTCGGCCTGGGTGCGATACCGGCCCACCGCATCGAAGTTCTCGAGTGCGAAGCCGAGAGGGTCCATCCTTACGTGACACATCGCGCAGGAGGGATTTTCCCGGTGCCGCGCCATCTGCTCCCGTATCGATAGGCCGCGGCCGTCCTCCTCGCTCGCCTCAAGGTCCGGCACGTTGGCAGGCGGCGGCGGAGGCGGCATTCCCAGCATGTTGTCGAGCAACCACAGGCCCCGCACTACCGGTGTCGTGCGGTCCGGATAGGATGTCACCATCAGGATGCTTGCCTGGCCCAGCAGGCCACCGCGCCGCCCGTCGTCGAAGGTCACCCTGCGGAAACGCTCTCCGTATATGCCGGGTAGTCCGTAGTGCTTGGCCAGCCGCTCGTTGACGAACGAGTAGTCGGCGCTCAACATTTCCATCACGCTCCGGTCCTCGCGAAGTTGGCTGTCGATGAAAAGCTCCGTTTCCTCCAGCATGGCCTGCCGCAGGTTTTCTTCGAAGAAGGGGAACCCGTCGGGGTCTGGCTGCCACGTATTGGCCCTACGCACGTTGAGCCACTGGCCCGCAAAATTATCGACGAGATTCCTCGACCGGGGATCGGCCAGCATCCGCCGTACCTGATTTTCGAGAACCTCAGGATCGTGGAGTTCGCCGGCGGCTGCCCGGTTCAGAAGTTCCTCGTCCGGGATGCTGCTCCACAGGAAGAACGACAGGCGGGAAGCCAGATCGACGTCGCTCAATCTGTAGACCGTTCCCGGGGCCAGATCAGCCGGATCGGCCTCGATGCGGAACAAGAAGTTAAAGCTGACCAGGAGCCTTTCGATTGCCGACTGTATCCCGGCCTCGAAGTCTCCCTGGCGCTGCCCAACCTCGTAGAAGTCCATCAAGGTCTCGATTTCGCGGTCGGTTGCCGGCCTGCGGTACGCGCTGCCGGCAAGCGTTGACAGAATCGTTCGGGCGCACGGCGCCTCGTCCTCGACGCTCGCCGGGCGGCAGACGAACACTCGCCGACGGCTCGGTGTGTCCCCCGGCCCTTCCGCGAGGTACGGCCCGCCGATGGCGACCGTATCCACGGCAGCGTAGCCGTCGTATTGCTCATCGAAGATTCGGCCGAAATCCCTTTCCTCCATCACCGGTTGGGGGAACCCTTCCGGTTCCCAAGGACTGTCGACGAAGGAAACTGCCACCGTCCGCGTTCCTGCCTCGACCGGTACACGGACTTCCAGACCGTCATCGGCGTCGTGCATGTATAGCTCCCACGCGGTCTCTCCGACGATCTCTCCGACCCACGTCAACGGGCCGGCAATGCCCGGTGCCTCACCGCCGACGGTGAACCTCGCGACCCGCTTTCCGTCGACGCGGACGTCGAGTTTTTGGGCCGAGCCCATGCCGACGATGTAGTCGTAGATCTGCCGCCTGAGCCGAACGCGAATGACGTATTCCCCATCCAGAGGAAAATGATGGCGAATCGCCGTGCCGCCGCGGGAGCCGAACGGCAGGTCCTCGCTGACCCGGTTGTCCTGAACCAGGAGTCCGGATACCTGGTGCACGTCGAACGCCGGAACGGCGCCGATGGTCGGGTCGCCCACGGCGAGCCGGCTGATCTTGCGGGCTGCCGACATGTAGCGTTCCAGATGAGCCGGCGACATCGTGAGGCTGGCCGCGACGTTGTCGAAGCCAGAATCCGCCTCGTCGGGCAACAGTAGCGATTTGCCGTTAATCTCAAGCGCAAGCAGATCCCGGATGGCGTTCGTGTACTCGGTCTGGTTCAGACGGTGGACGCCGACCCGACCGGGATCGGGGTTCGCCTCGGCCGCGCGGTCGAGCGAGGTTTCGAGCCACGACACGATGGCGCCGGTACTTGCCGGGTCGGGCCGTGGCATTCCCATCGGTGGCATCTGGCCTGTCCCGAGCTTGAAGAGCACCTTCTCCCAGACGTCCGTGTCGGCGGCGACGTCTGTGACATCGATGTCCTGGAGTGTCAGTCCTGCCGTGAGGAGGGCTTCGTTGTGACAGGCGATGCAGTGTTCGCCGATGAACTCGCTTGGAGACGTGGCGTTCTGAGGTTCGGTTATGAGTGCCCGGGAGCCCACCGGCAGACTTGCTTCCGTTGCGCCGGCGTGATCGTAGACGAAGACCAGCAGAACCAGGCAGAGCGACAACCCAGTAGCTCTTCTGACTGTTGGCATCTGCTACCTCTCCAGCACCGGAACTGCCTACCGTAAACTGTTACAACTGGAACGGTTCGGCAAATGATACCGAGCGGATATAACCTAAGTCAACATAGCTCGGTAGCCAGGATTGTCCGGGGGGGGGTGGCAAGAGCGCGGCACAGAGTCTGCCCGGAGGTTTCCGCGTCGCGCGTAGGTCAAAATGGCAATGGAGTCATGACTATCGGAAGCCTCATCACCACGGCCCACTGTCCTCGGTGCACCACGCCGATCGATCTCGGCGCGGCATCCATAGAGTGTTCCGGCTGCGGCAGTCGCTACCCCCGGTTGGGGAGCATCCCCGTTCTGGTTCGGGAACCGTCCGCGTACGTGGCCTCCTGCCGCCGGCAATTGGCAAATCTGGACCAGCAGACCGGGCAGACCGTCCGCGTCATAAAAGAGCAGTGCGAGCGGACCGACGTGTTGCCCATCACAAGAGCCCGATGCCGGGCCATGATGGACGCCGTCCAGAGTCAGGCAGCCGAAATCCATTCGATACTCGAACCTCTTCTTCTGGCAGACGCCGCGGATCCAGCAGGCGAGTTGTCGGGTGACGATCTCCCAGCCCCGCTCGAATACATTCACTATCTTTACCGCGACTGGGGTTGGCCCCCCGCTCCGGACGGTGAGAACGAGCGTGCCCTAGCGGCTGTCCGGTCGGTTCTTGAAGGGCAACCGCTGGGGCGGACGCTGGTTCTCGGAGCGGGCGGGTGCCGGCTCGCTTACGACCTGCAGCGCAGCGATCCGGGGGCGGAAACCGTGGTCCTGGATATCGATCCTTTTCTCTTTGCTGTGGCACATTCCGTGATCCGTGGTGGCAGAGTCCGTATTCGAGAGGCCAATTCGGAAATTGATGAAATTGGATATGTTTCGAAGCAGTGGGAACTGACGGCTCCGGACGGCGCCCTCAAAGAAGACCGATTCCACTTCCTGCTGGCAGATGGTCTGGAACCGCCTTTCGAACCCGGGACGTTCGATACCGTCGTAACCCCCTGGTTCATCGATCTGGTTCCGGGCGACCTGCGCGATTTTTTGAGCACACTGCACGGGCTCCTGCGCCCCGGAGGGCGATGGCTCAACCTTGGTCCGCTGCGCTACACACCGGACAAGCCGGTGTCATTGCGGTTCGCGCGTGAAGAAGTGTTTGACCTTGCGGAGCGCTGCGGCTTTCACGTGGCGAAGTGGCAGACCGAATCGATGCCCTACCTGGTGTCGAAACTGAATGGGCGCGGAAAGGTGGAGTGGGTGCTCGCGTTTGCGGCCGGCAGGCTCGATGAGCCTTCGATCAAGAGCCGCTCGGGGGACGGTCCGCCTGCCTGGCTGATCTTCCGGCATCTCCCGATACCCACGTTTGAAGGGCAGTCCGTGTTCTGGTCGAAAGCGTCTCTGGTCCAGATGGTCGTCTCGTCGATTGACGGGCACCGAACACTCGACGACCTAGCCTCGCTTGTGGCCCATGAGCCCCTGGCCGCCGGTCTGTCCATGACCCAGATTCGAGGGGCCGTGAGACGCTGTCTCGCAGATGTCCATCCCGGCTGCAAATAGGGGACAGGCTCCCCTGTCCCTACCCGGCTCTTACACAAATTCCAGTTACTGATTTCCTGGCCGTTTTTCGCAAGCTGTAATAGCTGTATGGCCTACGAGGGGACAGGGGAGCCTGTCCCCCTTGCAAAGCTTTAAAATTCAGCAAGATTGCTTCAACTCCGGGGGGGAGTTGTTCTAGAATCGAAGCGGCGTTACCGCCATTACGAGAGATTTGTGCATGCGTGTGCCCGGACCGGTGTATCTGACTGACCGTAGGTTCTAGTGAGATATATGGGAGCTTTCTTGATGAGATCGACGTTGTTCCGTCGAGCCCTGCTCGTCCTTTTCGCGTTCGTCATCTTTGGGTCAGCTGGTGGCGATCTGGCCGTGAGGGCCAACGGCCAGGGCGGCGGCAGTGTGGCGTCTCTCGAAGCTCAACGGGAGCTGGTCGGGGAATACTGCGCTTACTGCCACAACGACGCGCTGCTCGAAGGCGGATTTTCCTGGAGCGAAATCGATCTGGCCAATCCCGCGGGGAATGCTGAACAGGCCGAACAAGTCATACGCAAGCTGAAGGCCGGCATGATGCCTCCCGCGGGCGCTCCCCGTCCCGACGATGCCACCATCAATCAGTTTGCCGAGGCGCTCGCGGCGAGTGTCGACCGGGCGGCGGCACCTCATGCGGATGCGCCGGACCTCCACCGGATCAACCGGAAGGAGTACCGCAACTCGATCCGGGACCTACTGGCCGTCGACATCGATGTTTCGGCCCTCCTGCCGCCGGATGCCAAGACCGGCGGCTTCGACAACATGTCCGAAGCGTTGACCGTCACGCCCGGGCTCATGGAGGCTTACGTCAGGGCAGCCGGGACGATCGCGCGCCAGGCTGTCGGCGACCCCGACGCAGGCCCGATCATGACCCAGTACGATGTTCCCAAAGTCGTCAACCAGATGCGTCACGTCCAAGGGGCGCCGTTCGGTACGCGTGGCGGCACCTCGGTCATGCATAACTTCCCGGCAGACGGGGACTATTCCTTCCAGGCGAAACTCTGGTACGTCACGATGGGGGAGCTTGTCGGCAGGGATCTTCCGGAATCGCTCCAGGGCCAGCAGTTCGAGGTTTCCTTGGACGGCGAGCGTGTCGGACTGTTCGACATCCACCCGCTCTTTGACGAACTCGGAGACGGGATCATGGACACGGGCCCAGTCCCGGTCACGGCTGGCGCGCATCGGGTTTCGGCTGCTTTCATATCCAAGTTTGAAGGTCCCGTCGAAGACCAGTTCGTTCTCTGGGAGCAGACGCTGGTGAACGTCGACTGGGCCCTCAAAGGCCCGAACACAATGCTGCCCCACCTGCGGACGTTTACGGTTACCGGACCTCTGAAGGTGACGGGCGTTTCGGAGACGGCGAGCCGCGGCAAGATCTTCTCGTGCTATCCGATCTACGAGGATGAAGAGCAGGACTGCGCCTACGAAATAATCGGTAGCCTGGCAACCCGGGCCTTTCGGAGACCGGCCACACCGGAGGACCTGGAAGGGTTGATGCAGATGTACGACCTGGGCCGCCGGAGGGGTGACTTCGAGAACGGCATCCGGATCGCCGTTCAGACGCTCATCGCGATGCCCGATTTCGTGTTCCGGTTCGAGCGCGTTCCCGATGGAGTTCAGCCCGGAGACACCTATCCGATCAGCGATCTCGAGCTGGCCACCCGGCTGTCCTACTTCTTGTGGAGCGCGGGCCCCGACGATGAATTGATCGAAATCGCCAGTCAGGGAAGGTTGCGGGAAGATGGAGTCCTCGAACGGCAGGTCCGCCGACTGCTGGCGGATCCCCGCTCGGAAACGCTCGCGACGAACTTTGCGATGCAATGGCTGCGTCTGACCGGTGTCGAGGAAGTGCATCCCGAGGGCGTGCTGTTCCCCGAGTACACACGCAACCTGGGGCGGTCGATGAAACGCGAGGTCGAACTCCTGTTCGACAGCATCGCCCGAGAGGACCGGAGCGTACTCGATCTGCTGACCGCGGACTACACCTTCGTGGATGGTCGTCTGGCAAGCCACTACGGGATTCCCAACGTCATCGGGAACCGATTCCGCCGCGTAACGCTGGACGATCCGAACCGATTCGGGCTGCTCGGCAAGGGAGCCGTTCTCACCGTGACCTCTCAGGCAAACCGGACGTCCCCGGTGGCGCGTGGCAAGTACGTTCTCGAGGTCTTGGTTGGGTCACCCCCGCCGCTTCCTCCTCCCGTCGTACCGCCATTTGAGGAAGCCGGCGACAACGACGTGGTGCGGACGGTGCGCGAACGGATGGTCTCTCACCGGGAGAACCCGGTGTGTAACGCCTGCCATCAGATCATGGACCCGATCGGGTTGACACTGGAGAACTTCGACGCGATTGGCCGCTGGCGTCCGAATGACGGTGGCTTCCTGATCGACCCGTCCGCTCGAATGTATGACGGGACGTCGCTGGACGGTCCCGTCAGCCTGCGCGAAGCGATTCTGAAGCGCTCCGACGCCTTTCTCGGAAGCTTCACACAGAACCTGCTGGCCTACGGTCTCGGTAGGGTGCTCGATCACCGGGACCTGCCGACGGTTCGCTCGATCGCCCGGGATGCCTCCGATGAGGAGAACCGTTTCTCGGCGTTCGTCATGGGCATCGTGAACAGCACGCCGTTCCAGATGCGCGAGTTCAGAGAGGCGTCCGAGGCAAACCAAGAAGACAGGTAGGACGGGAAGGAACGAAGGGATTAGAAAATAAGGAGAGCCGGATCCATGTTTATCACCAAGAAACACATTTCAAGACGGACGATGCTACGGGGCACCAGCGTTGCGCTCGCGCTGCCGTTCCTGGAATCCATGGTGCCCGCCCAGACTCCGCTGAGAAACACGGTGGCGGTTCCGCCGAGCCGCTTTTCGGGAATCGAGATCGTCCACGGTTCGGCCGGGAGCACGATGTACGGGACCGAGAAAGCTCTCTGGGCCCCGGCTGCGGAAGGCCGGGATTTCAAGTTCTCCAAGATTCTGGAGCCGATGGAGCCGTTTCGCGACTACACGACGATCATTTCCCAGACCGACTGCGGTCCGGCGGATCCCCAGACTCCCGAGGAAGTCGGAGCCGACCACTTCCGTTCGAGCGCGGTGTTCCTGACCGGGGCTCATGCGAAGCAGACCGAAGGCTCCGACATCTACAACGGGCCGTCGGTCGACCAACTGTACGCGCAGGAGTTCGGCCAGGATACACCGGTCCCTTCGATTCAGCTCAGCATCGAGAACCAGGAAACCACCGGCGCCTGCGGCTACCACTACAGTTGCGTTTACATGGAGACGCTGAGTTGGTCGTCGGCGACAGCGCCGCTGCCGATGACGGCGGATCCGCGCCTCGCTTTCGAGCAACTGTTCGGATCGGGCGGTACGCCGGCGGAGCGGGCCGCCCGGCGCGAAGTCAATCGCAGCATACTCGACCGAATCACGACTTCCGTGGCCCGGGTGCGGAACGACCTGGACCCGGTAGACCGGGGCCGGCTCGACGACTATCTCGAAAACGTACGCGAGATCGAGCGTCGGATCCAGAGGATCGAGGAGTACAACGCTTCGGGCATTCAACGAGAACTGCCGAACGCGCCGGCCGGCGTGCCGGACTCCTGGGAGGAACACGTCAAGATCATGTACGACCTCCAGGCGCTGGCTTTCTCAGCGGACATCACGCGGGTGGCATCTTTGAAGCTCGGTCGGGACACCAGTCAGCGGACTTACCCGGACAGCGGCACCCCCGCGCCGTTCCACTCGGCGTCGCACCACCAGCAGGATCCGGCCCAGATCGAGGACTTCGCCTTGATCAACCGGCACCACATCGATGTGCTGACGTACTTCCTGGACAAGTTGCGGAACACTCCCGACGGTGATGGCAACCTGCTGGACCACTCGCTCGTCCTGTACGGCAGCCCGATGGGCGATAGCAACGTCCACGGTCACAAACGGGTTCCGTTCGTCCTGGCCGGCCATGCTTCCGGGACGGTGTCCGGTAACCGGCACGTTCGGGCCGCCGAGGATACTCCGCAGGCCAACGCTTTGCTGACGGTCCTCGACAGCCTCGGGGTGCACAGGGAAAGCATCGGCGACAGCACGGGGACGTTTTCGATCTGATCGGACAATCAGCCTTTGGCCTTTTGGTGTTGGCTTTTGGCTATCGAAAATCTTATTGGAACCAACAGGCAACGACTAATGGCCAACGGCCAACAGCTCTTGAAGGGGCGATACATGTTCGGTAAACACGCAGTTCTCGGGTCGTGCATAGCGATACTTCTCGTAGCCGCCGGTTCGACGGCGCTGGCATCCGAAGCGGACGCACCGCTCGCCGATGCGGCCATGCGGGGCGACATCGAGGATGTACGCAGCTTGCTTCGGCAGAAGGCTGACGTGAACGCGCCGCAGGGTGACGGCACGACGGGCTTGCACTGGGCTGTATATCGGGACGACCTGGAAATGGCGACGCTGCTGCTCGAAGCGGGAGCAGACGTCGGTGCCAAGACTCGTGTGAACGAGATCATCCCCATCGTCATGGCGGCAAAGAATGGGAACGCCGCCATGGTCAGGCTGCTGCTCGAAGCAGGGTCCGATGCGAACTCCAGCGACACGAACGGGACAACGCTGTTGATGTATGCGGCGGCTGCCGGCGAAGCAGACGCGGTCCAGACGCTGCTCGACGGTGGCGCGGACGTGAACGCCAGCGACACCACGAACGGACAGACGGCGACGATGTTCGCCTCTGCCCTCGATCGGGCCGGCGCAATTCGCGTGCTTGCCGTTGCGGGCGCGGACCTGGACACGGTAACGAAGGTGAGCGAGGTCATCACGTTCGATCAGAAATTCCGTGATGAGGACGGCAGCATCCAGATCCGCGAAGACTACGAAGCAACGTTGCTTGGCGGAATGACAGCGCTGCACTTCGCGGCGCGCCAGGGTCATATGAACGCCATCCGAGCGCTGGTGGAATCGGGAGCGGATATCGACCGCGTGTCGGTTGCGGATGAGACGAGCGTTCTGACGTCGGCCATCATCAACGGCCATATCGACATCGCCAGCTACCTGGTCGAAGAGGGAGCCGATCCCAACCTGCCCAACATCGATGGACAGGCCCCGTTATACGCGACGATCGACGCCAGATGGGCAGAGCGCACCTGGTACCCGGCACCGAGTATCGATCAGGAAGCGACCAACTATCTGGACCTTGCGAGGGCGCTCATCGAACGTGGTGCCGAGGTCAATCAGATCCTGGAGAATAAACCGTGGTACCGGACCGAGCACGGCGACTGGGCCAGGCCGGCCGGTGCGAACCCGTTCTGGCTGGCTGCGAAAGCCAACGACGTTCCGGCCATGAAGTTGCTGATCGCAGCCGGTGCTGATCCCACCACCAGATCGGATCAGGGTGCGACCTCGCTGATGGTGGCGGCCGGTTTCGGCCTTGAACCGCAGGTGACGAACTTTGCGCCGGGTCAGAGAGTGGCGGCTGTCCGGTACCTGATCGAGGAAATCGGCCTGGATGTGACCGCGCGGGACAACAACGGGTACACGCCGCTGCATGGCGCGGCGCTGACCGAGAACCACGAGTTGATCAGGTACTTGATGGCGGCCGGCGGGGACCCCGGAGCACGCGCCTACATGGTCTTTGGCGGTCTGGGCAGACGTGACCTGAACGTCGAGGGGGAGACGGGAGACACAGTCGCCGATATGGCGAACGGTCCACGGGCGCACAACATGCAGTATCCCGACACGGTCGAATTGCTCGAAAGTCTGGGTTCGGAGAACTCGAACAACTGCAGGGCGTCGACGTGCGTGATCAAGACACGGGATGGATCGCAGAATTAGCGGCCATGGGCTGTTGAGTAAGCAGGAGTTGTAGTAATGAGAGCGATGTTGGCCGCTATAGGCCCGGTTATCTTCGCGCTGGCCCCCGCGGCCTACGGTCAGGGGTCATCCGTCGAATCCCACGAGGCCCTGGTTGGCGAGTACTGTGCCTACTGCCACAATGATGCCCTGAGAGAGGGCGGCTTCTCGTGGAGCGAAATCGATGTGGCGAACCCCGCCGCTAACGCTCGACAGGCCGAGGAAGTTGTCCGGAAGCTGCGGGCCGGCATGATGCCCCCGGCAGGCGCGCCCAGACCCGACGAGGACTCGCTCAGAAACCTTGCCGCTGGACTGGAAGCCCGGATCGATCGGGCTGCCCTCGAAAACCCCAACGTCAACGCGCCGGACCTTCACCGGGTGAACCGCAAGGAGTACCGCAACTCGATCCGAGATCTGCTCGACCTCGAGGTGGATGTTGCGGCGCTGCTCCCGCCCGACGGCCGTACTGGCGGTTTCGACAACATGTCGGAGGCCCTGACCGTCACGCCGGCGCTCATGCAGGCGTACGTCCGAGCTGCCGACACCATCGCGCGCCTTGCGGTCGGAGACCCGGAGGCCGTTGTCGCCATCAAGCAATACGACGTCCCGAAAGTCGTCAACCAGATGCGGCACGTTGAGGGCACCCCGTTCGGGACCCGCGGCGGGCTGTCGGTCATTCATAACTTCCCGGCCGACGGTGAATACGCTTTCCAGATGAAGCTCTGGTACGTCGATACCGGAGACCTCATCGGCAGAGAGCTCCCGGAATCGTTGCAGTACCAGGAACTCGAGATTTCCATCGACGGGGAGCGAGTTGCCGTGTTTACGATCGATCCGCTGATGAACGAACTCAGCGATGGCGTGATGTTGACGGATCCGATCGAAATCTCGGCCGGAGCGCGTCGGGTTTCGGCGGCGTTCGTGTCCAAGTACGAGGGTGCCGGCGAGGACCCCTATCGGGTCGTGGAGCAGACGCTGGTGGATCTCGATTACGGCAGGAACTCCGGAACCTCACTGCCGCCCCACCTGCGGACGTTCACGATCACGGGGCCGCTGAAGGTTACCGGCGTATCCGAGACCGCCAGCCGCCGGAAGATCTTCAAGTGTTACCCGGCCGATCAGAGCGAGGAAGGACCCTGCGCGCGGGAGATCCTTTCGAGTCTTGCAACCCAGGCCTTCCGACGACCCGCGACGCCGGCGGATCTCGAAGAATTGATGTTCATGTACGGCATGGGAGTCGGGAGAGGTGACTTCGAAACCGGAATCCGAACGGCCGTGCAGACGCTCATCGCCATGCCCGAGTTCGTCTTCCGTTTCGAGCGCGTTCCCGCGGGTGTCGGATCCGGTGAGAGCTTCCGCGTCAGCGATCTGGAACTGGCTTCTCGGTTGTCATACTTCCTGTGGAACTCTGCGCCCAACGCCGAACTGATCGAGATCGCGAGTCAGAGCAGGCTTCGGGAGGAGGGAGTCCTCGAGGACCAGGTGAGGCGCATGTTGGCCGATCCACGTTCCGAGACGCTGGCGACAAACTTCGCGATGCAGTGGCTGAGGCTGACCGGCGTTGAAGAGGTTCATCCGGAGGGAACGCTGTTTCCCGAGTTCACAAGGAACCTGGCGCGATCGATGAAGCGGGAGGTCGAGCTCCTGTTCGATACGATCGTGCGAGAGGATCGAAGCGTACTCGATCTGCTCACCGCGGACTATACGTTCGTCAACGAACCGCTCGCCACTCACTACGGGATTCCCGACATCGTGGGGAGCCGCTTCCGCAGAGTATCCCTGGACGATCCGAACCGGTTCGGACTGCTGGGCAAAGGAGCCGTACTGGCAGTGACTTCGCTGTCGAACCGGACTTCACCGGTCGCACGCGGCAAGTACGTTCTGGAAGTCTTGCTCGGGTCGCCGCCACCGCTCCCCCCTCCGGTCGTGCCCCCGTTCAAGGAAACCGTGAACAACCAGGCCGTGCTGACCGTACGCGACCGCATGGTCGCGCACCGCCAAAACCCGGTGTGCAACGCGTGCCACCAGATCATGGATCCAATAGGCCTGACGCTCGAGAACTTCGATGCGATTGGCTACTGGCGGTCGACGGACGGCGGTTTCCTGATCGACGCGGGTTCCCGGATGTATGACGGGACCGAACTGGACGGTCCGAGTAGCCTGCGCGAGGCTATCGTAGGCCGTTCCGATGCTTTTCTCGGAAGCTTTACGGAAAAGCTCCTTTCCTACGCCCTCGGTAGGGTGCTGGACTACCGCGACATGCCGACAGTCCGGTCCATCGCGGGGGCTGCGTCCGAGGAAGGAAACGTTTTCTCGGCCTTTATCATGAGCATCATCGAGAGTGCGCCGTTTCAGATGAGGCTGGAGAGCCCAAGTTCTGTTGAGGCAGCCGAGGGCAGATAAGGTAGAATTCAGGCGAGTTTCTGAAGATCGCTGGATAATCACAAGGAGAGCCGGATCATGTTCATCACCAGGAAGAACATTTCCAGACGAACGATGCTTAGGAGCGCGGGGGTAGTTGTTGCCTTGCCCTTGCTCGAATCCATGGTGCCCGCGCGGACCGCGCTGGCACAGACGGCTGCGGCTCCAAGGAGCCGTTTCGCGGCCATTGAGATCGTTCACGGCAATTCGGGCAGCACGATGTACGGGACCGAGAACAACCTCTGGGCACCCGCGGCCGAGGGCCACGATTTCGACGTCACCCAGATCCTCGAACCACTGGAGTCGTACCGCGACTACATGACGATCATCAGCAACACGGATTGCGGTCAGGCGGATCCTATGACGGCGGAAGAGGTCGGAGCCGACCATTTTCGTTCGAGCGCCGTGTTCCTGACCGGAGCGCACCCGAAGCAGACCGAGGGGTCAGACGTCTACAACGGAACGTCAATCGATCAGATGTACGCCCAGAAGTTTGGTCAGGACACACCGCTGCCATCGATCAACCTCAGCATTGAGAACCAGGACACCTCCGGCGCCTGCGGCTACCACTACAGCTGCGTTTACATGGACACGCTTAGCTGGGCGTCGCCGACGACGCCGCTGCCGATGATTCAGGACCCCCGCCTGGCGTTCGAAGAGCTGTTCGGAACCGGCGGCACCCCTGAAGAACGCGTAGCCCGGCAGCAGGTCAACCGGAGCATCCTCGATCGCATCACGAACTCCGTGGCTCGGCTTCGGACCGATATCGGACAGGCGGATCAGAATCGACTCGACGACTACCTGGCGAATGTCCGGGAAGTCGAACGGCGGATCCAGAGGATCGAGGAGTACAACGCCTCCGGAGCAGACAGGGAACTACCGGACGCGCCGATCGGCGTACCCGATTCCTGGGAAGAGCACATCAAGCTCATGTTCGACCTGCAGGTGCTGGCCTTCTCGGCGGACGTTACTCGCGTGTCCACCCTCAAGATGGCCCGTGATGTCAGCCCACGGACATTCCCCGAAAGCGGTAGCGATACCCCGTTCCACTCGGCCTCGCACCACCAGCAGAAGCCCGAGATGATTGAGGACTTCGCGAAGATCAATCGCCATCACGTCACGATGCTCAAGCATCTGATCGACAAGCTCAAAAACACTCCCGACGGTGACGGGAACCTGCTCGACCACTCGCTGGTCTTCTACGGCAGCCCGATGGGAGACGGCAACATTCATGGTCACAAGCGTGTTCCCGTGGTCCTGATGGGTCACGCTTCCGGAGGGGTGCAGGGCAATACCCACGTCCGGGCCGCTGATGACGCGCCGCAGGCGAATGCGCTGCTGACCACGATGCACAGCCTGGGTGTCGATGTCGAAAGCGTCGGCGACAGTACGGCAACGTATTCGATCTGACACAGGTATTAGCCAATAGCTAATAGCTATTGGATCTCATTTGAAGCTAAAGGCCAAAAGCCAAAGGCTAACAGCCAACAGCTCTTGAAGGAACGACACATGTTCGGGAAAGGCACGATCCTTGCGTTATTGGTGGTACTGCTGACCGTGGCGGCCGGACCCGCCATTGCATACAGCGGCTCGGCGGATGCGCCGCTTGCCGATGCAGCCATGCGCGGGGACGTCGAGGCGGTGCGATCGCTGCTCGGCCAGCGTGTGGATGTGGACGCTTCACAGGGCGACGGCACTACGGCGCTGCACTGGGCGGCCTACCGGGAAGATGTGGAGATGGCCGGCCTTTTGCTCGATGCCGGAGCGAGCTTGCGCGCGACGACCCGCCTGGGCGATCTCACCCCGATGCTCATGGCTTCGAAGAACGGGAACGCCGCGATGATAGAGCTCCTGTTGGACGCCGGGGCTGAGGCGAATCACGCCGATTCGAACGGTACGACGCCGCTGATGTATTCCGCAGCTACCGGCAAGATGGATGCCGTAGCGGCATTACTCGCCAACGGGGCAGACGTCAACGCGACTGACACGACCCACGGACAGACGGCGCTGATGTTCGCGTCGGCGCGGGGGAGGGCCGGCGTCATCCGCCTGCTGGTCGCCGAGGGAGCCGATCCCAATGCGCTTACAAAGGTGTCTGAAGTCATTCGGTGGAGCGATCGGTTCCGCGATGAAGACGGCAAGGCGGCGGTCCGAGAGGAAAGGTCGGAAGGTTTCTCGGGCGGGCTGAGCGCTTTGCACTTTGCCGCTCGGGAGAGCCACCTGGATGTCGCGAAGGCATTAGTGGCGGCGGGCGCCGACGTAAACCTTGTGGCGACCTCGGATGGCGCGAGCCCGTTGAACACGGCCATCATCAACGGCAGCCTCGACGTTGCCGCTTTCATCCTCGAACAAGGAGCCGATGCCAACCTTGCGAACAAGGACGGAGTGGCCCCGCTATGGGCGACGATCGACGCGCAGTGGGCGGAGCGTACCTGGTATCCGGCCCCCAGTATCGAAGAGGAACAGACCGACTACCTGGCCCTGGTTGCGGCGCTTCTGGACAGCGGAGCGGACCCCGACCGAAGGCTCGAAAAGAAACCGCTGTACCGGACGAACCATGGGGACTGGATCCGGCCGATCGGTGGGACGGCTTTCTGGCTTGCGGCAAAAGCGAATGATGTGCCCGCGATGAAGCTCCTTCTCGCTGCCGGCGCAAACCCGGCCATTCCGACCAAGGGTGGCGCATCACCGCTTTTAGCTGCCGCAGGTTTTGGCTTCGAACCGCAGGTCACCCATTTTGCTCCCGACGCACGGCTCGACGCCGTCCGCTACCTCGTGGAGGTAACCGGGGCTGACGTGAACCTTCCGGAGAAAGACGGGTACACGCCACTGCACGGCGCCGCGCTGACAGTCGAGCATGACCTGATCCTCTATCTGATCGCAGCCGGTGCGGATATCAATGCTCGCGCCAATATGATCTTCGGTGGAGCCGGTCGGGCTAACGAGGAAGTCGACGGAACCGGTGACACGGTGGCGGACATGGCTAACGGACCTAAGGCGCACAACATGCAATATCCCGAGACCGTGGAATTTCTCGAGATGCTGGGTTCGGAAAACTCGGACTACTGCCGGGCTTCCACCTGTGTCGTCAAGACCGTTGATCAGTAGTACCGTGCAGGACCCGACACCCCCCGAGCCTCCTACCGACGAAGAACTCGACACCTACATCCGCACGCGTTACGCGCTGCTCGGTATCGATATTTCCGTCCTGCCCGCCTCCGACCAGGAAGCGCCCATGGACCAGGAGCGCCTGCTCCGGAACGCCCGTTCGATCCTGCGTCAGGATGTTACGGCGGCGGACTTCCAGATCGATCCCCAGTTCACGCTTCCACAGCCGTTCCCCGCTCCGTTCACGGCGTGGACCGAGGAGCAATAGGCGGATGGGTCGTACGCCTCCCCCGCAGGACCAGAATGTTTCCCGTCGCTGGTTCCTGAACAGGATGGCCTGGGTGTCGTCGGCTTCGGCAACGGGAACGCTCCTTGGACAGATTCCGGCCCTTGCGCGCCCCCGAGGTCCAATCGTGGCCGAAGAAGCCTTCGCGCGCTCGGTCGGTCCTCAAGCGCTTGACGATCTGACCGAGCTGACGTTGTCGGAAACGATGACTCTCATCCGGAATGGGACACTCGCGCCTTCGGATCTCGTCCATGCTTACGTGGATCGGATAGAGGCTTTCGACGCCATCTACCAGGCGTATGCCGCCCGACCGTCACGGGAAGAGCTTCTCTCCCTGGCTGACCGCGTTCCGCCCGACGGCCCGAACGCCCCGCTGCGCGGGATCTGTTTCGCGCCGAAGGACAATTTCTACACTTCGGATCTGCTGACCGAGGGCGGCTCGCTCGTTTTCGAGGGGTTCCAACCCGACTACGACGCGACAGCCGTTTCGCTGATGCGAGCCGCGGGCGCCCTGGTGGTGGGGAAAGCGCAGATGGGAAACCTGGCGGGAGGCCGCGCCCGGCAGTACGGCACGACGATTCCGACCACAAGAAACGCCTGGGTGCCCAACGATCCGTCTGTCAGTCCTGCTGGGTCGTCTTCGGGGACAGGGACCGCCGTTGCGGGCCGGCTGGCCGTTGCGGGCTTCGGCACGCAGACCGGAGGATCGGTTCTCGGACCCGGCAATGCCCAGGGACTCACGTGCATCAAGCCGACTTTCGGACGTGTCTCCCTTCACGGGATCATCCCGCTCAGCCTGACCCGGGACCATGTCGGTCCGATGGCGCGTAACGCCCTGGACGCGGCGATCGTGCTGCAGACGCTGGCCGTGGCCGATCCCAACGATCCGAGGACGCTGGGGCTGCCCTCGCCGCCGAACTACGCCCTGGCCGCAACGCCGTTCGGGGGAGAACGACCGCGCGTCCGATGGCCCACGCGGATCGGCATCTGGCCGGATTATCTTGCGTCCAACAACGAGCGGACGAATGAACTCCGAGGTGAGCTGGTCGCCGAGTTGGAACGGAATCCGTCCGTCACGATCGTCCTGGAGGTGACCCTGCCGGACCAATGGGATAAGCTCACGTCGAACCCGTTCGGCACCTCGCACGGCGATCCGACGGCTTTCTTCATCGAGCATCTTCGGAAGGACGTGCGGAATTTCGCGGATCGGCTACCGCGGTTTCTCAACGGCATGTTCCAGAGCGCCGATACCTACGTGAAAGTACAACAGGCCAAGCATCTTCTCCTTGAGCGCATGCTCACGCAGCTGTTCAACCAGTGTGACGTCGTGCTGACGAGTTCGACCGGCGCGTTCGACGGCACCGGCCTGCCGTTGATGTGCATGCCGATCGGCTTCGACATCCACGAGGACTCTGGGCGTCGCCGGCCCCGGGGCGCCGTGCTGGCCGCGCCACCGTTCGGTGAAGAACGACTCTTTGCGGTCGTTGCCGCCTACCAGGCCGTCACGGACTTCCACCGCCAGCGTCCCCAGGACCCGGACTAGGAGTTGGGTCTGCCATGGCCGCTGTCAGCGGCAGATTGACCACCGACCATTCTCGGTAGCGGCGGTCTATGACCGCCGGAATCGAGCGAGTCCGGAATCGGCGCTCAATAGAGCGCCGCTACAGCTTTACTTTCACAAACAAGTCACTAGTCATCCTTCGTACAAGGAATCTCCCGGCTTCAACTCGCCGCTAATCTGAACGTCGTATCCATCCGGGTCCGCCACGTGGAAACTCGCATAGGTTCCACCGGGTCCTCTGTCCAGACGCGGTTCCAGGCCACGACGTTCCAGCTCCGTCCGCACCCGGTCGGTGTCCCAATCTTCGATCTTGTACGACATGTGGTCCACCGTCGGGCCTGAATCTGCGCTATCGCGGCGATTGCGGGCGATAAGAAGAGAATCGCCGAACGTTAGTTGGCATTGGTTGGTTCCGTTATCTCCAGCCACGGTCATCCCCATCAGATCGGCGTAGAAGTCCCGAGTTTTTGTATAATCGGCGACCTGGTAGGAAATGTGATCCACGCTAATTGTCTTGAAGCCGCCCGATTGGGCTGTCGGTGAGCCAGCGGCGCTGGCGGCGGACACTGCAGCGGCGGCGAGGGCCAGGCTCTGAATGAGCTGGCGTCGGTTCATCTGTCCGTTCTCGAAATCCTCTAGGAGCTTGGCAATCATGCGTTCCACGGTGTAAGCCTCCAAAGAGTGGGGTTCGGAGCTCTCCAAACCCGTTGATGCCCAGGGAAGAGCCACAAATGATCTAATTGCAGAATTGATCATAGGAGACGCTGTTCTAAAACACCAAACGATACGATTGGCTCGCCCGAACTCCGGGCTCCTGAGGGGTATGAGGAAGCCGTGGAATCCATCCCGTACCCAAGCTTGTTGCCAATTTGACGCAACTGCGTTCTATTATGGTTTGTTGCATATAGTCGAGAGCCGTCCTGGTAACAGCCGGTCCGCCGAAAGGAGTCTTCGATGAGAGAGAGCCGCGTTCCGATCCTTGCTTTCCTGGTGCTGACGCTAGCGTTGGTGTCGTCCGCCCCGACCGGGCTCTTCGCCCAGCAGACGACGATTGCGGTTCCCGAAGAGGCGTTCACGGCTCCGTTGGATCAGCCGACTCCCCTCGGCCCGAGCGTTAGGGTCGGTCGATTCGACAACGGCCTCCGCTACTTCATTCGCGAGAACCAGGAACCCGAAAACCGGGCGGAGCTGCGGCTCGTCGTGAGCGTCGGATCGATCGTCGAAGACGAAGACCAGCTTGGGCTCGCTCATTTTCTCGAGCACATGGCCTTCAACGGCACCGAGAATTTCGAGAAAGGCGAGCTGGTCGATTTCATGGAATCGATCGGGATGGGCCTGGGTCCGGGCGTCAACGCGGCCACGTCTTTCGACGAAACCATCTACACTCTCGAAGTTCCCACCGAGAACCCGGAGAATATGGCAACGGCGTTCCAGATCATGGAGGACTGGGCCCTGGGGTTGACTCTCGATCCCGAGGAGATCGACAAGGAACGTGGCGTCATTATCGAGGAGTGGCGGTTGCGCCGGGGTGCGGGAGCCCGGATTCGCGACCAGCAGTTTCCGGTCCTTTTCAGAGACTCGCGTTACGCTGACCGCTCGCCGATCGGGACGCTCGACAGCCTCGAGAACTTCGATCACGAATCGCTCCGACGGTTTTACGCGGACTGGTATCGGCTGGACCTGATGGCCGTCATCGCGGTGGGGGACTTTGAGGCATCCGACATCGAGGCTCTGGTGCGCGAGCACTTCGAGGACCTTGCGGGGGCCGAGAGCCCCAGGGAGCGGACCGAATACGGCGTCCCCGACCATGAAGAAACCCTGTTTTCCATCGTGACCGATCCGGAGCTGTCTTCGTCGAGCGTTTCGGTCTACCACAAGATGGATGTCGAGGAAGACTGGACGATCGGCGGCTACCGGCAGAGGATCGTCGAACAGCTTTACAATGGCATGCTCAGTGGCCGCTTTGCGGAAATCTCTAGGAGCCCCAACGCGCCGTTCATGGGAGCGTCGTCGGCGTCCGGTCAGCTGATCCGTTCGAAGGGCGTCTACGCGCTGACGGCCGGCGTCCTGGAGAACGGCATCGAGCGCGGTCTGGGGGCGCTGTTCACCGAAGCTGAGCGTGTCGCGCGATTCGGGTTCACCGCTTCGGAGCTCGAGCGGGAAAAGACCAACGCGCTGCGCGGTATCGAGCGAGCCAACACCAACCGTGCCAATCGCCGTTCGAGTTCGTACGCATCGGAGTACATCCGCGCCTTTCTGGACGGGGAGTCGATCCCCGGCATCGAATACGAGTACGCCCTCTACCAGAGGTTCATCCCCGAAATCACGCTCGAAGAGGTCAACCTCGTCGGCCAGGGCTGGATCCATGATGCGAACCGGGTCGTCCTGGTCACCGGCCCGGACAAGGAAGGGGTGACGATGCCCGGCGAGGAGGCTTTGAGTGCAGTCATTGACGCACGAGACAGCGCCGAGATCACCGCATATGTCGACACCGTCAGCGACCGGCCGCTTCTGGCGGTTGTGCCCGACGGTTCCCGGATCGTCGGAACCGAAACCCGCAGCTACGACATTACGGAATGGACGCTCGCCAATGGGATCCGCGTTGTTCTGAAGCCAACCGATTATTCCGACGACCAGGTCGTCTTCCGCGCGTTCAGCCCGGGCGGGACATCGCTTGCCGCCGATGAAGACTTTGTCCCGGCTACTACAGCCGCATCCTTGATCGCGAACGGCGGCGTTGGTGAATTCAACGCGATTGACCTGCAGAAAATTCTGACGGGCAAAGTTGCGAACGTACGTCCGTTCATCTCGACCTTTGAGGAAGGCGTCAGCGGTTCGGCGTCGCCGGCGGATCTGGAGACGATGTTCCAGTTGATCTACCTGCGCTTCACCTCTCCGCGTGCCGACGATACGTTCTTCGAGATGTGGCAGACCCAGAACCGCCAGGCTCTGGCGAATCGCGACATGAATCCGGCAGCGGTATTCAGCGATGCCTACACGCGCATCATGACGCAGGATCACCCGCGGCAACGTCCGCCCACTGTAGAGATGATCGATGAGGCCGATCTTTACGAGTCGCTGGCCTTCTATGAAGATCGCTTCGCTGACGCCGGCGATTACACGTTCGTCTTTGTCGGCAACATAGATCCCGATCGGATGCGACCGTTGGTCGAGCGGTACCTGGGAGCGCTGCCGTCAACGAGCCGTCAGGAGACGTGGCGGGACATCGGCGTGCGAGCCCCGAGGGGCGTGATCGAGGAAACGGTCAACAAGGGAATCGAGCCGCGAAGCCAGACGCGTATCGCGTTCACCGGGCCCTTCGATTACGAATCCCAGGCGGAGCGGACAGGAATCCGCGCCATGGCCATGACGCTTCAGGAGAGACTGTTCGACTACATGCGCGAGGAACTCGGCGGTACGTACAGCGTCAGCGTGAGCGCAGGCTACAACTGGCGGCCGGAGGAGACGTACACGTTGACGATCAGCTTCGGTTCCGACCCGGAGCGAACCGAGGAACTCGTCCAGACCGTCTATGACGGAATCGAGGCGCTCAAGACGGAAGGACCCACAGAAACCGAGGTCGCAAACACACGCGAGGCGCTGCTTCGGGCATTCGAGACCAATTTCCAGCAGAATGGGACGATCCTCGGCCAGCTCGTATTCGACTACCAGCGGGGGAACGAGCCCGGGGGTTCGATTGAGACTTACCCTGCCTCGGTAGAGGTGCTGACACCCGATTCGATTCAGGCAACCGCCCGTAAGTACTTCAACATGGAGAATCGAGTTCGCGTGACGCTGATGCCGGAAATACAGCGCTAGCAGCCCGCGGCAGAACTCTGATGGTCCGCGTTACGGCGACGTCGCCGTAACCCTTCGGGCGCATGGGGGTTCGGAGGCGTATACTTCGTTGCTCGTCGTCATGATGAAGCAGCATCACTCCCTCCTCGCGCCTCGTCTTCGCGTCCGAAGACCCATGCGCGCGAGCCATCAGACTTCTGCCACGGACTGCTTGGGTCCGCGGGCTGAGCGGCCCAGAACGGCCCGTTTACACAACTTAACCGCCAGGGGTCTGGAACTCGGCTGGGGATTCGTGGTTAACTTTCCTGATGCTCCCCGGTCCCGCGTTTGAGATCAAGTTCGTTATCGACCCGCCGACGGCAGATGAAATCATCGAATGGGCGCGAGTGCGCCTCGCCCCCGACCCCCATGGCGGCGGCCAAGCGGGCGATGAGTACCTCACCAGAAGCCTCTATCTCGATACAGAAGATTTTGACGTGTTCCATCGCCGTGGATCGTTCGGCCGCAGTAAGTACCGTGCCCGCGTCTACGGCGACGGCGACAGGGTCTTTCTGGAGAGAAAGATCCGCAGGGCCGACCGGGTGAGCAAACGGCGGACGACTGTCCTCCGTACCGAATTGAACCGATTGAACGGAAGTGGCCCGGTGCCCGGGTGGTCGGGCGACTGGTTTCACAAACGCCTTCAACTGAGACGCCTCGAACCCGTCTGTCAGGTGGCGTACCGCAGGACTGCGCGCGTGGCTTCCACCGATGCCGGACCGGTACGCCTGACGGCCGACCGGGAGATCCGAGTTTTGCGTGCAAACGACCTCGCGTTCATCGAGGGGGACGGTGTACCGACCGTGCAGTCGGCCGTGCTGCTGGAGGTCAAGTTTCGCGCTGCCATGCCGCCGCTGTTCCAGCAGCTCGTCAACGACTTCAAACTGGAGTCGGTGAGGATATCGAAGTACCGTCTCGGGATCAGTGCGCTGTACGGGCTCGTGGTGGCGAGGGATGTCGAGCCGCTCGAGGCTGAAAGTCCAGCCGATGCTTGAATTCCTGCAGACTCAGCTCGAGCCCGGGCCTTTGCCCACTCCTGTCGCCATTGGCGTGCGGCTGGTCGCTGCAATGGTGCTCGGCGGCATCGTTGTGTTCGTGTACAGTCGCACCCGGGCGCCCGAAGACGTCGTCGGGTCGTTCAAGACGACGCTTGTGCTCCTGGCGATCCTGATCGCGATGGTGACGCAGGTGATCGGAGACAATGTAGCACGCGCATTCAGCCTGGTCGGTGCGCTTTCGATCGTGCGGTTTCGGACCGTCGTACGCGACACGCAGGACACGGCCTATGTTATTTTTGCGGTCGTCGTCGGGATGGCCGCGGGCGCCGGTGATCCGTGGGTAGCTGGTATCGGTATCGTGGTCGTCGCTTTTGCCGCTTACTTGATGCGGCCTCCGGTGCTCCCCCCGCCGCCCGAGCAGCCGGCCGGCCTGATCAGACCGTGCTCGCTCAAACTGAGGGTCCGGAGCAGCCAGGACGTGAACGGAATCGTCGTTCCAGTGCTGGACCAGTACATCGAAGGCAGACGCCTGAAGTCTATGGGGACCGTGTCTGATGGCTCGGCGATTGAAATATCCTACGAAGGGCACCTGACCGCGGACGATGCTGCCGAAACTCTGGTCCGCGTGTTGAATGAGATGGACGGCGTCGAGAGTGTGCAGTTGCAACGGCGCAAGACGAAAGGCGACTGAGGAGGCATGACTATGAAAGCATCCACCCGTATTGGCGCGGCATTCGCCGCGTGTATGGCCATGATCGCAATCGCCGTGTCCGGAGCGGCGGCCCCGCAGCGGGGCGGTCGCGGAGGGGCCGCCAACCCCACCGCCGGCCTGGTTGAACTGGACATCATCGACCGATTCGACACGAATGGCGACGGGTGGCTCGACGCGGCAGAACGCATGCCGGCGCGCGATTTCATCGTGACGCAACCGACGCGTCGGGGACCGGGGGGCGATGCCCCACCACCGCCAGAGCCCGGCGAGCGGCTGTCACCTGCTGACGTGACGATCTACGACGATGAACTCCTTTACGACACGTCGGTGCTGCGCACCCTGTTCTTCGATTTCGAGAACGAAGATTGGGAGGCGGAACTCGGGGCGTTTCGGTACTCGGACGTCGAGGTCCCGGCCACGATGACGGTCGACGGCAAGGTCTACGACGACGTCGGCGTCTCTTTCCGGGGCGCGTCGTCGTACTTCACGGTGTGGCCGGGGCTCAAACGGTCTCTTAACGTGTCGATCGACATGGCCCACGACGACCAGCGACTCGGCGGACATCGAACGCTGAACCTGCTCAACTCGCACACAGATCCGACGTACCTGCGTTCAGTGCTCTACTACGAGTTATCGCGGGATTACATGCCCGCCCCGAGGGCCAACTTCGTGCGGGTGGTCATCAACGGTGAGAGTTGGGGTGTGTATGTGAACGTCGAGCAGTTCAACAGCGATTTCGTGCGTGATGCATTCGCTACAAGGGGCGGCGCTCGCTGGAAAGTGAAGGGCAATCCCCGTGGAGGACGAGGTCTCGAGTATTTCGGCGATGATGTCGCCGATTACAAGAGCGTGTACGACATCAAGACGAAGGACAGTGATGATTCGTGGGCCGACCTCATCGAACTGACTCGTGTGTTGAACGAGACCCCGGCAGAACAACTCGAAGCCGTGCTCGATCCCATCCTCGACATCGACGGAGTGCTGAAGTTTCTCGCCGTAGACGTCGTGCTGCTCAACGGCGACGGGTACTGGACCCGGGCGAGCGATTACGACATGTACCAGGATCCGGACGGACAGTTCCACATAATCCCCCACGACGGCAACGAGACGTTCCGCGTTCCCGCCGGCGGAGGTGGCCGTGGTGGTCGTGGAGGCCGAGGCGGCGGCGGCAGGCTACGCGCGACGATCGATCTCGATCCGCTTGTGGGTCTCGACGATCCGGGAAAGCCCTTGCGTTCCAAGCTGCTCGCCGTACCGGCATTGCGGGAACGCTACATGGGCTACGTGCGAGACATCGCCACGAAGTGGCTCGATTCCGAGACGCTGGGTTCGCGTGTGGCTCGTTATCAGGAGTTGATCCGAGAGTACGTCGATGCGGACACGCGCAAGCTGGAGAGCTTCGAGGATTTCCAGACAGGTCCCGAACTTTTCAGGGCGTTTGCCGATCAGCGGAGGGCGTTCCTTCTCCAGTAGCGTAGCCACGGATTGGCAGCAGACGAGAAAGGCCCGGACGGCGATGTCCGGGCCTTTTCTCATCTCCCACTGCTGCAGGCTTACTGTCGTTCCAGTGCGTCCACTCCCGCCTGGGCCACCTGCGCGTCCTGTTGGGACGTTACCCCGCTGGCGCCAATCGCGCCTATGACCTCACCGTCCACGACGACAGGAACTCCGCCTTCGAGCGGCATGATCCCATCGACTGCCAGGAGAGTCGAACGGCCTTCCGCGATCGCGTCCTCCAGGTCTTTGGTCGGACGCTTCAACCGTGCCGCGGTGCGGGCCTTTCCGATTGCCACGTCGATGCTGCCTGCCTGTGTGCCGTCGATCTTGCGAAAAGCGATCAAGTCTCCCGCTTCATCGACGATCGCGATCGCCACCGTCCAGCCGTTCGAGTTAGCCTCGGCCTCGGCCGCCGCCATCATTTTTTTCGCGCCCTCCAGAGTAATCACCTTGCGGTCCGCAAGCTGCGCATCGAGGGTGGACGGAATCATCACTGAAATCAGAACAGCGCCGACGAGCGCCGCAATCGTTCTGTACATTGGGTTCTCCTGGCTCGGCGCGTACCGGGTGTACCCGCCGGGCGTGAACTACTAATTTACTGTTCGGGTGACCAAGCCGCGTCGAAATCCATGCGCGGGCTGCCGGAATCCTTCCAGATGTCATAACGCATTCGGAGCGTTTTTACCGGGTTCGCGTTCTCCCACGGCTGGATGTTCTGGTCGGTCGCGCTGATGTAGGCAAAGTAGGTGCCGCCATTGAAACCGTCGCCGTCGGGATCGTCCCTGTTCGAGATCAGGATGTATGCGACGTGCGCAGTCTTGCCCTCACAGGGAGCCATGGGATAGGGTGCCTCCTCGCAGGTGCAGCGTCCGTCGCCGCCCTTCTCATCGGCCCCTTCCATCGCCGCCATGACGCGGTCGGCCAGCGTGCCTTTCGCTTTTGTGAAAGCCACCTCGGCGTTGAGCATCACGTCGTCGCTCAGCAACGAATTTCCCTGGAACTGATAGAAGATGTAGTCACCGACGTTGCCCGAGACGTCCAGCGACGCGTTCCCGTTGCCCGAGCCGCTGTGCCCGGCGCGGCGGCCCTGCATGTCGATGATTCCGAACTGACGCCGCTCCATGCGGTCATCTTCGGGCCCCTTGGCCTTCTCGAACTCGCGCAGTTTCTCGATGATTTCGGCCGGCGGCGTTCCCTTCTTCAATTCGTCGAAGACCAGTTGCTGATTCTGGCCGGAGTTGTCCACGGCAGCCTGGCACGCGGCAACGGCCACGCCCGGGACGATAACGGCCTGGATGTCCATCAAGTCTCTTGAAGGGCGAGGGGGGAAGCGACTTTGCGGTACGCATGTCGCGGACGCGATGATCACCTGGCCGGTCCTTGTGTCCAGGGCCAGAAGAGACCACGTCGCGAAAGCACTGGACTGCATCAGCAGCCCGAGAACGATTGCGAGAGCGAAACGTTTCATGACGGTTCTCCTAGGGTAGGGCGGCCGGTGCAATGCACCGTTCTTACGCCGCGTTTGGTTATCGTGATGTGCTTCCGTGTCTTCCGGTGCGGACAACTATATAGATGATAAGGGAACAATGCCAGGTGCCAGGCTCCGCTTCGGCCGTACCCACCCATCGACGTCGTCCATGCGATAATACCGATGCCCTTTCCCCGAACCGGGCGTTCGATCCGATGGCGGCCCGCTACCTCTTGGAAGACCGGTAGTTTTAGCATGTCCCAAGCACGTTCACGTTCGTCCCCGGCCACCCAGAACCCGCAAGCGGTTCTGGCGCGCGTGTTCGGCCACGCGCGTTTTCGTGGCCTGCAGCTGGAGATCGTCGATCATGTGATCGCCTCGGGGGATGCGCTCGTCCTCATGCCGACCGGGGGCGGGAAGTCGATCTGCTACCAGGTTCCTGCCCTCTGCAGGCCGGGGATCGGTGTCGTCGTCTCGCCGCTGATTGCCCTCATGGAGGATCAGGTGGCGCAACTCCTTCAGGCCGGCGTACGGGCCGTCGCGTTCACGTCTAACCTCAGCGCCGAAGAAGCTCGTGCCGCATGGCAAGCCATCGAGCAAGCAGATCTGGACCTGCTCTACGTCTCACCCGAGCGTCTGCTGAGCCCGCGCGTCCTCGAACAGCTCGACCGGATGGAGATCGGGCTCTTTGCGATCGACGAGGCCCACTGCGTCAGCCAGTGGGGCCATGACTTCCGCCCCGAATACCGCCAGCTCGCGTTGCTCGCCGAACGGTTTGCCTCCGTGCCACGAATTGCGCTCACGGCGACTGCCGACGAAATCACACGAAAGGACATCATCGAACAACTCCGGCTCGATGGTGCACGGGTCTTTGTCGCCAGCTTCGACCGGCCGAACATTCGCTACCGCATTCGGGTGAAAGACAACCCGAAGCGCCAGCTCGCGGATTTTATCCGTCTGGAACATCCGGGTGACGCAGGAATCGTCTACGCGATGAGCCGCAAGCGTGTCGAGGAGATGGCCGCTTTCCTCGTGAAGGAAGGGATTCCGGCGCTCCACTATCACGCAGGGCTGGATGCCGGGACACGGGTCCGGCACCACGAGCGATTCATCATGGAGGACGGCCTGGTGATGGTGGCGACCATCGCGTTCGGAATGGGGATCGACAAGCCCGACGTGCGTTTCGTCGCTCATATGGACATGCCGAAATCTTTCGAGGCCTACTACCAGGAGACCGGCCGAGCCGGAAGGGACGGCCTGCCGGCAGATGCGTTCATGGTGTATGGGTTACAGGATGTGGCATTGCTACGGCGGCTGATGGACGACTCGACCGCGCCTGACGATGTGCGGCGGGTAGAGCAGAAGAAACTCGAGGCTTTGTTGGGCTACTGCGAAACCGCCCGGTGTCGACGCCAGGTAATGTTGGAGTATTTCGGCGAAGAGATCGCGCCCTGCGGCAACTGCGACACCTGCCTCGAGCCCGTCAACGTGATCGATGGGACTGCGGACGCGCGGCTCGCGCTTTCAGCGATTCACCGCTGTGGACAGTCGTTCGGCACCCGGCACATCATCGACGTACTCCGGGGCAAAGAAACCGAGAAAGCCATGCGACGCCGGCACGATCGGCTGAATGTCTTCGGTAAGGGTGAACATCTCACCGATCGCCAATGGCAGGGTGTGCTGCGCCAACTGACCGCGCTGGGGCTGATCCGGGTCGACCTGGAAAACCACAGCGTTCTGCGACTCGGCCCCCGCGAGCGGGTCCTGCCGATTCTGCGGGAAGAGGCGCGCGTCACCTTGAGGCAAAATCCGGTGCGGTTGTCCCGCGCAAAGGGAGTAGGTCGCCGGGCCGGATCCGCAGCCGAGGCATTCGTCGGCGAGGACCGCTCGCTCTTCGAGGCGTTGCGCCGCACGCGTCTGGAAATCGCCCGCGAGCAGCACGTGCCGGCCTATGTCGTGTTCAACGACGCTACGCTGGTCGAGCTTGTGCTACGCAGGCCCGGGAGCCTGGCCCAGTTCGCCCAGGTCCCGGGAATCGGTCGGTCCAAGCTCGAGCGGTACGGCCTGCTCTTTCTGGACGTGATTTCCCAGGACGTCGGATCGCTATCGTGATCCGTGCGACGTCATTTTTTGCGGCTGCACAACGTCGTTTAGACAACATGGATCTGTCGGTTTCAATCCGCCTCAGTGGCGTAGACATTCTCCATTGCCAAGTGGGATCGGCGATCTCCTTCGACGGCTCGATCAGGCACCCACAATGCTCTTTGGGGCCGGCGAATAAATATGCTATCGTCAAGCGGATAAACAAGATATAGGTTACGGAAAGGGGATTCGATGAAGTCGTTTTGCATTCGCGTCGGCGTGCTGGCCTTCGCGCTTCTGATTCCGGCTGCGACAGTTTCTGGACAGACTGCGTCGACGATGTCGGTGGCCTCACAACAGGCGTTGGTCGACGAGTATTGCGCGGGTTGCCACAACGACGACCTCCGGGCCGGCGGCTTTTCCTGGACCGAGTTGGATCTGGCCTCTCCGGAGGCGAACGCTGTGCAGTCTGAGGCGGTGATCCGTAAGCTGAAGGCCGGCATGATGCCGCCAGTGGGGATACCCCGGCCCGACGCCGCCGACGCGAGAGCGTTCTACCGGGCGCTGGAATCGGGGGTCGACAGCGCGGCCGCCGACAACCCTTACGCGGGCGCACCGGAACTCCACCGGCTGAACAGGACCGAGTACGCCAATTCGGTCCGCGAACTGCTCGACCTCGACGTGGATGTGTCGAAGCTTCTCCCTCCCGACCAAATGAGCGGCGGCTTCGACAACATCGCCGACAGTCTTGCAGTGACGCCGGCTCTGGTCCAGGGATATGTGCGAGCGGCGAGTCAGATCAGCAGGCAGGCGGTCGGCGACACCGAGGTCGCGCCCACGATGTCCATGTACACCGTCCCCAAGGTCTTCAACCAGGTGCGTCATATCGAGGGCACCCCGCTTGGGACCCGCGGCGGGACGTCCGTGGTCTACAACTTCCCGGCCGACGGGGAATACACCTTCAAGGTGACGTTCTACCACGACTTCATCACCGAATTGTTCGGCCGCAACCTGCCCCAGAACCTTCAGGGACAGGAGATCGAGATTTCGATAGACGGAGCACGGTTGGCCATCTTCGAAATCGATCCGGCCCTTGGCGAACTGGAGAACATCCTGACGACCGAGCGCATCTCGGTGACGGCGGGTGAGCACCGGATTGCGGCGGCGTTCATTAAGAAATTCGACGGGCCGACCGAGGATCAGTTTCGGCAGGTCGAACAGACCATGGTCGACGTCACTGCGGCCGTACCCGGCCTGATCGGACTGCCCCACCTGCACACGCTGACGATCGCCGGCCCCTTCGTCGTGACAGGCATGTCGGAAACGCCGAGCCGTCTAAGAATATTCAGTTGCACCCCGTCTTCGAGCGCAGAAGAGTTGCCCTGCGCCGAGCAGATTGTCTCGACCCTTGCACGTCACGCGTACCGACGGCCGATCACCGATGACGATGTCGAGTTCCTGATCAACCACTACAGAGCCGGCCGTGAAGAGGGAGATTTCGAGGACGGCATTCAGATGGCTGTGCAGGCGGTCCTGTCGCACCCCGAGTTCGTGTTTCGATTCGAAAAGGTGCCGTCGGACGTGAGACCCGGGACCAATTACCGGATCAGCGACCTGGAGCTGGCCTCGCGACTCGCGTTTTTCCTGTGGAGCAGCCTGCCGGACGATCGGCTGTTGAGACTGGCCTCAGAGGAGCGACTCCGGGACCCGTCGATCCTCGAACAGGAAGTCGGTCGCATGCTGGCCGATGACCGTGCGACGGCCCTGGCGGACAACTTCGCCTACCAGTGGCTGCGCCTGCAGACAGTCAAGGAAGCGGACCCGGAGTCTCTGGTGTTCCCCAACTTCACGCGGAATCTCGGGGAATCGATGACCCGTGAAACGAAAATGCTGTTCGAAAGCATTCTGCGTGAGGATCGCAGCATTACAGACTTGTTGACGGCGGATTACACGTTCGTCGATGAGATTCTCGCCAAGCACTACGGAATACCCAACGTGCTTGGAAACCGTTTCAGACGAGTGAGCCTGACAGATTCGAACCGGTTTGGACTCCTCGGGCACGGCAGCGTCCTGACGCTCACATCGCTGGCGAACCGGACCTCTCCGGTCATGCGCGGCAAGTATGTGATGGAGGTCCTGATCGGATCGCCTCCTCCTCCCCCGCCCCTGGTGGTACCGCCTCTCGAAGAGGCCGTCGACAACCAGGTCGTGAGGAGTGTGCGGGAGCGGTTGGAGCAACACAGGGAAAACCCCGCGTGTGCGGCGTGCCATCAGATGATGGACCCCATCGGTCTGACGCTCGAGAACTTTGACGCGATCGGACAGTGGCGCGAAAACGATGGGGGGTTCCTCATCGATCCGTCGGCAAGGATGTACGACGGGACCGAACTTGACGGACCGATCAGCCTGCGCCAGGCCATGCTGGATCATTCCGATGCGTTCATCGGGACCTTCACGAAGAATCTTCTGCAGTACGGTGTCGGCCGGGTCCTGGACTATCGCGACATGCCAGCGGTTCGGTCGATCGCCCGAGAAGCCTCGGGCAACGGCAACCGATTTTCTGAGTTCGTCCTGGGAGTCGTAAACAGCGTTCCGTTCCAGATGAGAAGGGCGGACGACATTCCGACGGCGGAACAGCAGTAAGTAGAGCTCGTAGACTACAAGGAGCAGAGATCCATGTTCTTGACCAAAAAACATCTTTCGCGACGCACGTTTCTCACAGGAGTGGGCACGGCGCTGTCGTTGCCCCTTCTCGAATCGATGGTTCCCGCGCAGACGCCCCAGCGTCAGACCGCGGCCAACCCTCGAACCAAGCTGGCGTGTCTCGAGATGGTGCATGGAAGCGCGGGTAGTACCCAGTACGGTATCGATCAGAACATGTGGATGCCCCCGACCGAAGGGTCCGATTTTCAGTTCGGCACGATCCTCGAGCCGGCCGAGCAGTTTCGGGATTACATCACGCTGGTCACTCACACCGACCAGCGGCCGGCCGAAGCGTACACCGCGGAGGAAGAGGGTGCGGACCACTTTCGATCGAGCGCGGTGTTCCTGACCGGTGCGCACCCGAAACAGACCGAGGGCTCCGACGTGCAGAGTGGGACTTCGATCGACCAGATCTACGCCAACGAGTTTGGCCAGGATACCCCTCTGCCTTCGCTTCAGCTCTGTATCGAGAACCTGGACGCTTCAGGTAACTGCGGCTACCACTACAGCTGTGTCTACATGAACTCGATCAGCTGGTCGTCGCCCACGACTCCGCTGCCGATGATCATCGATCCCAGGATGGCTTTCGAGGAACTGTTCGGCGCCGGCGGCTCACCCGAAGCTCGCGCGGCGCGCAGGAGGGCAAACCAGAGCATTCTCGACAGCGTGACGCTCGAAATCGATCGCCTGAGGCAGGATATCGGGACGAGAGACCGGAACCGACTGAACGACTACCTGGAGAGCGTGCGCGAGATCGAACGTCGCATCCAGCAAATCGAGCAGTACAACGCCAGTGGCATCCAGAGGGAGTTGCCAAGCGCTCCGATCGGTGTGCCCGACTCCTGGGAAGATCACGTCAAGATAATGTTCGATCTGCAGGTACTCGCGTTTTCATCCGAGGTGACCCGGGTTACCTCACACAAACTCAGCCGTGACGTGAGCAACCGGGTGTTTGCCGAGAGTGGCAACAGCACGCCTTTCCACTCCGCGTCGCATCACGGATCATCGGTGAGCGGGATAACGGAGTACGCGAAGATCAACCGATATCACATGGAAGTGTTCACGTACTTCCTGGAGAAACTGAGGGATACGCCTGACGGCGATGGCAACCTGCTGGACCATTCCCTGATCGTGTATGGCAGCCCCATGGGCGACTCCAATGTTCATGCCCACAAGCGCGTTCCGATGTTGCTCGTGGGTCACGCGAACGGACAGTTCCCAGGCAATCGACACGTGAAGGCTGCCCATGAGACCCCCACGTCCAACCTCCTTCTGGGGATACTTGGCAAGCTGGGGATTGAGCAGGAGTACATTGGCGACAGTACCGGGGTACTCGCGATTTAATCGGTGAAGGGGAAACAATGATGAATAAACTCGGATACGTTTTTCTTGGGCTGCTCGTCACCGTGATGGTCGTTTCCGGGGCGAGCAACGATGCGCCCCTGGCCGATGCGGCGATGCGCGGCGATGTCGACGCGGTGCGCACACTTCTGGCTGATGGCGCGGATGTGAACGTCGCCCAGGGTGATGGGAGCACGGCACTCCATTGGGCGGCCTACCATGGCGAGCTCGATTTGGTCGCACTCCTGATCGACCGGGGTGCCGACGTCGCCGCCGCCACCCGCATCGGTTCCATGACGCCTCTTGCCATGGCGGCCAGGGTCGGGAACGCTCCCATCATCGGCGCGTTGCTGGACGCCGGTGCGAGCGCGATGGAGGCCAATACGAACGGAACCACCGTGTTGATGACCGCGGCGGCATCCGGAAGCGCGGAAGCCGTGCGGGTGCTGCTCGAAAAGGGCGCTGACGTCGACGCGACTGATGTGACCAACGGACAGACAGCGCTCATGTTCGCAGCCTCACTGAATCGCGCCTCGACGATCGAGGTCCTGATCGATAACGGCGCGGACCCGGATATCACGACGAACGTGTCCGAGGTTAGAAGCTCCGGCAGGCGAGGCCGTGGGGGTTCCACTCTTCCCGTTGGAGGGCTGACAGCTCTGCACTTCGCCGCCCGGGACGGTCATATGGATGCGATTCGCCAGTTGGTTGCGGGTGGAGCCGACGTCAACGTCCTCAGCCCGGCGAACCAGACGTCTCCGATGACGGAAGCCATCATCAACGCCAACCTTGACATCGCGAAGTTCCTGCTCGACAACGGTGCCGACTTGAATGTCATGAATGCCGATGGGCTGACCCCGCTTTACGCCGTCGTGGATATTCGATGGAGGAACAACACGTGGTATCCGCAGCCGGACGTGGGGGAAGAGAAGACCGACTATCTGGACCTGATGGGCGACCTTCTGGACCGCGGCGCGGATGTGAATGCCCGGCTGAGCAAGAGACTGTGGTACCGGACTTTCCGGTACGGCGGGGACTGGATAGACCCTGCCGGCGCCACCGCCTTCTGGCGAGCCGCTCAAGCGCACGACATCGTCGCGATGCGCCTGCTGTCCGCCCACGGAGCCAACCCAACTATCGCGAACACCGGTGGCGTGACGCCGCTGATGGTCGTCACGGGCTACGGTTTTGACTACCAATCTTCGAATATTCTGCCCGACTCGCGACTGGCCGCCGCTCGCTATCTGGTGGAAGAGGCGGGTGCCGATGTGCATCACCAGGACGATTGGTCCTACACGCCGCTGCACGGGGCGGCGTACGTCGGCGATAATGATCTGATCAGGTACCTGGTGGCTCAGGGCGGCGATGTGAGGGCCAGGGCCCGGGGTCGGTTGTCCGGAACACGACCGGCGACCGAAGCCCCCAACGCTATGGGAGACACCGTGGCGGACATGGCGAACGGGCCGCGCGAAAAGTCGCTCCTGCATCCGGCTACCGTCGCACTGCTCGAGGCCCTGGGCTCGGAAAACTCTCATGATTGCCGGTCCACGGCCTGCGTCAACAACACCGTACTGGATCCGAGCGGCGCCGGCAGGTAGGAGTTAGCCAGAGCTGTAAGTGGCGCTCTATGAGCGCCGAACAATGGGGCGGTTATAGCAGCCACGGACTGCTGGACCGCCCCTACCCTTTTCGACGCTTTCTTGATGAACGTCCAGGTCACGTGTCGATCGTGGAGTGGACACTCCGGGAACTGCTCCCCTTCGAGAAGAGTGATCTCATAGCCGCAGTCGTTCGAGCGGTAGACGCCTGCTCGTTCGCACTTTTTGCCGGTTCGGAACATAGGATAGCCCCAGATCTTTCCTTCTATTCCCTTTCGATTAAGATACTCCATCGGGAAAGCGAAGCTCCATGAATCCCTCTGACCTGGTCATTCGAAATGGCACCGTCGTCACATCGACGGAAAGCACAGTCTGCGACGTCGGGATTACCGACGGGAGGATTGTGGCGCTTGGCGTCGATCTCCCCCGGGCCGATCGTGAGATCGACGCTGCGGGGAAACTGATCCTGCCGGGCGGCATCGACAGCCACTGCCATATCGACCAGCGCTCTTCCTTCGGTGTTGTCTCGGCGGACGACTTCTACACCGGGACCGTGTCGGCGGTGTTCGGCGGGACGACCACGATCATTCCGTTCGCGGCCCAGGATCGGGGGCAATCGCTCATTCGGGTTGTGGCCGATTATCACGAATGCGCCCGGGGGAAGGCCGTGATCGACTACGCCTTTCACATGATCGTTTCGGATCCTACCGAAGCCGTGTTGAGGCAGGAGTTACCGGAACTCATCGGCCAGGGCTGTACATCGTTCAAGGTCTACATGACCTACGATGCGCTTCGCCTGGGCGATTATCAGATACTGGACATTCTGGCCCTGGCGCGGCGCGAGGGAGCCCTGACCATGGTTCACGCCGAGAACCATGACATGATCCAGTGGTTGAGCCGGAGGCTGCTCGACGCCGGCCACGGGGCTCCGAAATTTCATGGCGTCAGCCACGCCAAGCTTGCCGAGAGCGAGGCCACGTCGCGGGCGATCAGCCTTGCCGAGTTGATCGACGTCCCGATGCTGATCGTCCATGTGTCGACACCGGACGCGGTGAACGCAATCGGCAGGGCGCAGAAGCGCGGTCTGAAGCTCTACGGTGAGACCTGCCCCCAGTATCTGTTCCTGACCGCGGACGATCTGGACCGGGACGGTATGGAGGGAGCGATGTGCTGCTGTAGCCCTCCGCCTCGTGACAAGGAGTCGCAAGAGGCGGTCTGGGCGGGGTTGTCGGACGGGACGTTCCAGGTGTTCTCATCCGACCATGCCCCGTACCGCTTTGACGAAACCGGCAAGCTCGCGGCCGGTCCAAACGCCACCTTCGAGCAGATCGCCAACGGCGTGCCCGGCCTGGAAGTACGCATGCCGTTGCTGTTCTCCGAAGGCGTCGGCGGCGGCAGGATCGACATCCATCGGTTTGTCGACCTGACCGCGACGCGCGCCGCGGTCTTGTACGGCATTTATCCGAGGAAAGGTACGATCGCAGTGGGGTCTGACGCGGACATCGCCATCTGGGATCCCGAACGGGAGTTTACGATCACCGCCGAGGCGATGCACGACAACGTCGGCTACACACCCTATGAAGGCCGGACGGTCAAGGGATTCCCCACGACCGTGATCAGTCGGGGACGCGTCGTTGTCGAAGACGGCAAGCTGCACGCCGAACCGGGGAGTGGCGAGTTCATTCCATGCGACCGGCCGGGGGCCGCCCAACCTGCCGGCCGCCTGTCCGAAGCTCAGGCGTTGGCCCGGCGCTTCGGGGCACACGATGTTTTTTAGTCTATCTGTCTCCATGATTCGAGGAAAACTATGTCCAGATATCTGAAAGTAGCGGCCGCCCAGATGGGGCCGATCCAGCGCGCGGATTCGAGGGAAGTGGTGGTTCGACGGCTCGTCAAGATGCTGGCCGAGGCCCATGCCTCGGGCTGCGAGCTCGTCGTCTTTCCGGAGCTCGCGCTGACTACGTTCTTCCCGCGTTATTTCATCGAAAAGCAGAAGGACATCGATACCTTTTTCGAGCGGGAGATGCCCAACCGCGCCGCCGCGCTGCTGTTCGACGAGGCTCGGCGCCTGGGCATCGGATTTCACCTGGGCTACGCCGAACTGGCTGAGGAGAATGGAGAAGTCCGGCACTTCAACACCGCGATCCTGGTCGGCAAGGACGGCGGTATCATCGGAAAATACCGGAAGATTCATCTGCCTGGGCACGCGGAACACCTCGAGGGAAAGCCGTTCCAGCATCTGGAGAAGCGATACTTCGACGTTGGCAACCTGGGCTTTCGGGTCTGGCGGGCGTTCGACGGCGTGATCGGCATGTGCATCTGCAACGATCGGCGGTGGCCCGAGACCTTCCGGGTCATGGGACTCCAGGGCGTGGAGATGGTCGTGCTCGGGTACAACACGCCCGACACGAACATCCACCACCACCAGCCTGTACATCAAAGGATGTTCCATCACATGTTGTCGTTGCAGGCGGGCGCATACCAGAACGGAGCCTGGGTCGTGGCGACGGCCAAGGCGGGATTCGAGGACGGGCACGGGCTGATCGGCGGAACGGCGATCGTCGCCCCGACCGGCGAGATCGTAGCCCAGGCGCTTAGTGAGGACGACGAGGTTGTCACCTATAACTGCGATCTGGAGCTTGGAGCCGACATCAAGGAGAACATCTTCAACTTCGCCAAACACCGCCGCATCGAACACTACGGATTGATTACGTCCCAGACAGGGGTCGTTCTTCCGGAGTAGCCCGGTACATCGTTGAGGTGCGGCAACAACGCAGATGGTGCGACGTCGCCGTAACGCGGGCCATCAGGCTTCTGCCACGGGTCCCTAGCTACCCGAGAACCGCTCCGATCGCGAGGGTTACCGCGGCATGCGTCGGTTCGACCACAGGAATGCCGAGAGTTTCTTCGAGGGTTCGTCGATAGGGAGCCATGCCCGCGCATCCCAGGATCAGGACGTCGGCGCCGTCTTGATCACGCAACGCGGTTCCGATCGATATCATCCGGCCCAGCGCCCGGCCTTCGTCCGAGAGTTCCGCGACGCCCACACCTATGGCTCGATCCCCGGCCGAACGAGCCGCAAGGCCCAACTGCCGGACATAGCGTTCGTGACGCGGGATGGAGCCTTCGAGGATCGAGATCACGCCGAACCGATCGCCACGGGTCATCGCCATCAGCATCGCGGACTCCGCGATTCCCAGAACGGGCTTCGATGAGGCGTCTCGAGCCTCCGAAAGCCCGGGATCGCTGTAACAGCCGATGACGAATGCGGAGGCTTCGTGGTTCCGGGAGCGGATCAAGTCGCAGACCGGCCCAACGACCGCGTCCGCCTGCTCCTGGGATTCGATCCCCGGGGGGCCCTGGGCCAGCGTCAGGCACTCGATCGGGGGACCTCCCTCCAGACGCAGGGGCTCCACCGCCCTGTCCATTCCTTCCGTGACGGATTCGGTCGAATTGGGGTTGATGACGAGAATTGGAATCCACATGGTCTTGTTCAAGTCGTCGGTACCAGCATTCGCCTTTCCATCCGGCTCAGCAGGCGGACGAAGGGCCAGAGTAACAGGAAGTAAACGATGGCGGCCAGGACGAGCGGCGTGGGGTTGAAGGTAATGCCTTGAGCGATGCGCGCCATGCGGAGCAGCTCGGGCAGCGCCACGACGCTGGCCAGGGATGTCAACTTGACCACCTCCAGCGTGTTGCCGACCAGATCGGGCAACACGGTGCGGACGGCCTGCGGAACGACAACGTGCAACATCGTCTGGAAACGGCCCAGGCCTGTCGACCGCGCCGCCTCCCACTGGCCCAGCGGGACGCTTTCGATCCCGGCGCGAAGGATCTCGCCGTAATAGCTCGACGTGTTCAGCGTGAAGGCGAGGACCACAGCAGAAAGAGGCGACAGTTCGACGCCCATCGACGGCAGTCCGTAATAGACAAAGATCAGCAGCACGAGCGGAGGGAACGCCCGAAACAGATCGACATAGACGATCAGGATGACGTTCAGCCATCGGTGACCAAGATTATGGAGGCTCGCCAGGATCAAGCCGCCCACGATGCCGAGCGGGATCACCAGCGCGCACAGCCCGAGGGTCATCCAAAGACCTCGAACAAGATAGGGAACGCTTGTCCTCATGATTTCGGGGTTCAGGAAGGTGTCGATCAGTTGCTGCATGGCGCCCTAGCAGCCTGTGGCAGAACTCTGTGGGGCCGCGCGCACGGGTCTTCGGGTCGCGGGCGCGGAGTGAGGAGGGCACGATGCGATTTCATCGTAACCGCCGAGGGACAAAGCCCGAGGCCCGAACCCCCGTGCGCCCGAAGGGTTACGGCGAAACGGCACCGTCTTCGTTGTCGTCGACTCCTCACAATGAAAGAGCATTGTCTCGTCCTCGTCTCCTAGGAGCCTGTCGGGAATTGGCTCCCTCGAAGCAAGAATCAACAACTTACGAGCCATCCCCGGTCTGTAAGCTGTTGATTCTTGGTTGCAGACTTCTTATTCCCGACAGGCTCCTAGAATCCGGTGCCGTTTGGCCGCAACGCGACCCCACAGGGTTCTGCCGCAGGCTGCCTAATACCTCCACCGAAAGCGCGATTCGACCCACCGACTCACTACGACAAGAGGGATGAAGATCGCCAGGTTGGCGAGAGCCGCGAGCGTGAGCGGAGACGGGTTGGCTGCCTGGGCCTGCGCGCTCAACGCCTGGTTGAGTATCTCCGGCACCGCGATCACCGAGGCCAGCGCCGTGCTTTTGCCGATTGCGATTGCCCGGTTGGTCAACGGCGGCAGCGCCAATCGAATCGCCTGGGGCAGGACGACGTGCCGCAAGGTCTCGGAAAATCCGAGACCGGTCGAACGGGCCGCTTCCCACTAGCCCCGATCCACAGCGACGATGCTACCCCAAAAGACTTCTTCCGAGAACGCTCCCAGCACCAGGCTCAAGCTAAGCCAGGCCGCGGCGAACCCGGACAACTGGAACCCGACAAAGGGGAGCGCAAAGTAGACGACGATGAGGATGACCAACGGCGGTATGGCGCGAAACGCATCGATGAACAGGATGATGAAGAAGTTCAGAGCACGAACTTGAAGGGTTCGAATCGTTGCCAGCAGGAGTCCGAGTGCAGTTCCGCAAGGAATGATCAGCGCCGAGAGCGCCAGCGTGACCCACAAGCCGCGGACGATCGACGGGTAGACACGGGCCATTACCTCGAGGTTGAAGAAGCTTTCAATCATGCGATCCGTCAGCCGGGTCGAACACGCGCGAGAAATTTCCGTGTACGTGCCTGGTCAGGCGAGCCGAAGATTCGTTCCGGAGTTCCGATCTCGACGATTTCTCCCCCGTCTAGGAACACGACGCGGTCGGCGGCCTCACGGGCGAACTGCATCTCGTGACTGACGACAACCATCGTCATTCCGGAATCCTGCAGTTCCCGAATGACCCCGAGAACGCTGCCGACAAGTTCGGGATCCAGAGCACTGGTGGGCTCGTCCATCAGAAGGATGCGAGATTCCAGTGCCAGGGCGCGCGCGATGGCCACACGCTGCTGTTGACCTCCGGAAAGTTGGCCCGGGTAGGCCTCCGCCTTGTCGCCCAACCCCACTCTGTCGAGGGCCGCCCGTCCCCGATCGTCGGCTTCGGACTTCGACTGCCCCGATGCTTTGCGGAGGGCTAGCGTGACGTTTGCCAGGGCCTGAAGATGGGGGTACAGGTTGAACGATTGGAAAACCATCCCAATCCTGCGCCGCAGTTCGTTGACGTTGACACCCGGCGCAAGGATGTCGGTCCCGTCCACGACGATCGAACCGGCGGTCGGTTCCTCGAGGCGGTTGCAGCAGCGGAGCAGAGTGCTCTTTCCCGAACCGGAAGGGCCGATAACGAAAACGAGTTCTTCGGGCGCGACATCCAGATCGATGCCTTTGAGGACCTCGAGGCTTCCGAAGCTCTTCCTCAGTCCTTCAATCTTGAGAATGGTCTGTCCCATGGAACGCCGCGTCAGCTGCACCCGTCGGGATGCGGCGTCGGGTCGTAGCCCTCCATCCCCGGCTCACCGTAGCCTTCCAGAACTGTAATCGCCGCTGAGCCTTCCGCCGGCAGGTCTCCAAACCATTTTTCGTGCAGGCGTGCGAGCGTTCCGTCCATCTTCATGCATTCGAGGGCATCCTCGACCCGGTTGCGGTATTCGACATCTTCGTGACGGAAAGCAGCAGAGAATTTGCTGCCGCTCTTGATGGTGTAGGTCGTCTTGACCAGAAGACTCTGCTTTGCAGCCCATTTGGCAACCGTCTCGCCTGCAAGGTTGGCGAACGCGCGGCCCGCCACGACCGCCTGGACAGCGTCGGCGTTCTTGCCGTAGCGCTGAACCTCGAGGTCGTACTTGTCCTGGTTTTCCGTAGCCCAGAGATCGTAAGCGGATCCGTTGTTGACCGCGATGGCTTTCCCACGAATGTTCTCGAGCGACATTATTTCGGGGGCGTCCTTCTGGATCAGAAACGTGTAGTCCGTGTCGAGATAACCCTCGACGAACAGTACCTCCTGGGAACGCTCGTATGTCATCGTCGTCGGAGCGATGATGAATTCGAAGCGGTTCGCGTTCAGCCCTGCAAACATGCCCGACCATTCCTGGTCGACGATCTCATAGCCAGGCCGGCCCAGACGGCGAGCAAACTCTTCCGCCAGGTCGATGTTGAAGCCTTCGGGGGTGCCATCGGGCCGGATCATGGCATGCGGAGCGAAGCCGACGTCGGCCGAAACAAGCAGCGGCCTGGCCCGGGCGTCGGGGGCGTTTTCGCTGGCGCTGCAACCGCTCGCAAAGCAAGTCGCCAGCACCAGAACAAAGAATAGATGTTGGGGGATTCTCATGGGTTCACCGAGTCTAAACGACCTACTTTGTAGGAGGCAACCCGCGGTTTCGATTGACGCGTCGGAAGGTCTTCTTAGCCAGCGGTACTCAGTTGGCGAGTTCAGTCGTTGGTAAGATAGTGTATCGACGAGGACATATGCATTTTCGCCATCACCAGCTCCGACTGGCCGTATTGATCGGCCTGCTCGTACCCCTTGGGTTAGGGGCATTAGCCCGTCAGGCTGACTCGCCGAACAAGATCATCGGCCTGCTCGAGCTCGGAGAGCGGGCCTTCGGTTCCTTCGCCAACGACCGGTCTCCTGAAGGGGCCTCTCGGATGGCCGGGGACGCCCAACTCGACTTCGTGTTCTACGACGCCCAGCGCCGCTTCGATGCCGTGGCGGTAGGTCGATTCATAGACGCGCTCCGCGAGCAATCGGATCCACCGACGATGCTGGTCCGAATCGCACCGGTCGGTGACGGCGCGGACGATACCAGGATGCGGATTCGGCAGCTCGTGGAAGCCGGTGCCGACGGAGTCATCATCCCGCACGTCATGAACCCCGAACAGGTCCGGCAGGTGGTCGCCTGGATCGGAGAGACATCCGCATCGTTGTGGCCCGCGGACCCAAACGGAAGCTTCTTGCTGTACGTCATGATTGAAGACAGAGATGCCGTCGGTCTGGCATCGGAAATCATCGGCACGCCGGGGGCCAGTATCGCGTCGGTCGGACGCGGCAGCCTGTCGTCGTCCCTTGGTGGGGATCCGCAGGCGCTCCGGGCAGCGATCCAGATGGTGGTCGAGGCTTGCGCGAAGCACGACGTTCCCTGTTCCGCGTTGTCGAGGGTCGACGATGTGGAGCAAAAGCTGGAGCAGGGCTTCCGGCTCATCATCGGCGACGCCGAAGTGATCGCGATCGGTAGGGCAGCGGGTGGTTGATATGGGTGACCAGGCCAAAGCCGGACCGGTCGTGGATTTCGGTCCTCTTGCGGACTTGATCGGCCGATGGGAAGGCGACAAAGGGATTGACGTCGCTCCAGATCCGGATGGACGTGAAGAGAACCCCTACTATGAAACCATCACGTTCGAGGGTGTCGGAAGCGTCGAAAACGCCGAATCGCAGCGGTTGGTCGCTGTCCACTACCGACAGATCGTCCGCCGCAAGTCAGATCGCGAGGTCTTTCACCACGAGACCGGTTATTGGATGTGGGACCGGTCTGCCGGCGTCGTAATGCACTCGCTCGTTATTCCTCGCGCGGTCGGAGTGCTTGCGGGTGGTTCGTGGGATGAATCGGGCCGCACGGCAAGCGATGTCACTCTGGAAGTGGCGGCACGGCATGACGATCCAGCGTGGACCATCGTTCAGTCTCCCTTCATGCGGGAGCATGCCCGAACCATGGAGTTCCGCCATAAGATCACAGTGGGCCCGGAGCGCCTGTCCTATTCCGAGACGACGATTGTCGAGATCTACGGAAAGGTATTCGAGCATACCGACGAAAACGAGTTGACCCGGTCTCCGGACTGAGCCGGCGCCTTCAGCTGTCTGTCGATTCCCATTTGCGAGCGAGGCCTGTTCTCTACACAAGGGGCGATTCCGTGAGCTCGCCGCGTATTCGAGCCAAAACCAGCCCCAATCCGGCAGCGCTCGAAAAAGTCGGGTAACCAAGGCGGTTGTTTGTGCGTCTTCTATGGGGGGTCGGTGAGGTCCGGGCAGCCTGGCACTTCGGCCGGAATGATCGTCGCCGTGAAATAGCGGTCGGCGCGACACGTACAAGAAAGCTTCCGAGGTGGCCACATGAGTTTCGCCGATGCGCTCTACAGAGATATCCGGTATTCAATCCGCGTCTTCCGCCATAGCCCTGGCTTTGCTCTGACCGCCATCGCTGCCCTGGCGCTGGGGATTGGCGCCAACACGGCTATCTTCTCCCTGGTCAACACGGTCTTGTTGCGGCCCGTGGCTTTGCCGGAGGCCGATCGCATCGTCATGTTGATGAACACCTCTCCCCAGGGTTCGGGTCCCAACGCCTCACCGGCCAAGTTCCAGCACTGGGTTCAGCAAACAGAAACGCTCGAGAACGTATCGGCGTTTCGCACCAACGTCGTGAACTACACCGGCGGAGAGTTTCCCGAACAGCTTCGGTCCGGACAAGTGAGCGTCGACTACTTCAGTCTGTTCGGGGCGTCGATCATCCTCGGCCGATCCTTCACGACTCAGGAGGATCTCCCCGGCGGCGAGCGAGTCGCCCTGATCAGCGAGGGTCTGTGGACGAGGCACTTTGGGAACGATACGGACATCGTGGGCCGGACGATCTCTCTGAGCAGTGATCCATACGTCATCATCGGAGTCGTCGGTTCGCATTTCAACCTCGATGAGTTTGGCCCGTCTTCCGAAGTCTGGACTCCATTCCAGATCGATCCACAAACGACCGACCAGGGTCACTACTTTTCGGTAGCCGGCCGGCTCAAGTCCGGCGTGACATTCGAACAGGCCAACGCGCAGCTCGGAGTCTCGGCGAACCAGTTCCGGAGCAGGTTTCCCGACGCAATGCCCGAAGAGGCCGGTTTTGGTGTCGAGAAGATACAGGAAGTGCTCGTTCGTAACGCTCGAACGTCTCTGTTCGTCCTGGTAGGCGCGGTCGGCTTCGTGCTGCTGATCGCATGCGCGAACGTGGCGAATCTGTTGCTGGTTCGTGCGACCGGCAGGAAACGTGAGATTGCGATCCGGGCGGCGATCGGGGCCGGCCGCGGAAGGATCATCCGTCAGCTGCTGACCGAAAGCGTGTTGCTGTCCACGATCGGGGGCGCACTGGGTCTGGTGCTGGGCATGGCGGGCATCCGGGCGCTGCTGGCCATTAACACGGCCGGCCTCCCGCGTCTCGGGCAGGATGGATCGTTGGTCAGCATGGACCTGAGGGTAGTCGGCTTCACTATCCTGGTCTCGACCTTTACCGGCGTCGTGTTCGGATTGATCCCCGCGCTCGAAGGATCCCGCGCCGATCTCAACGTCAACCTCAAAGAGAGCAGCGGACGGTCGGGCTCCGGATTCCGCCAGAACAAGGCTCGCTCGCTGCTGGTCGTCACGGAAGTCGCCCTCGCCTTGATCTTGCTGGTGGGATCCGCACTGCTGATCCGAACCTCGGTGGCCCTGGCCAGCGTGGATCCGGGCTTCGATTCGTCCAACGTTCTCACGATGCGCATGTCGTTGACCGGTCAAAGATTTCTGACAGCGGGCGGGGTCGACCTCATGATTCGGGATGGGGTCGAGCGGCTGGAGTCGCTGCCGGATGTCGAAAGCGCGAGCGCCACCTGTTGTGTGCCTTTACAGGGAGGCTACGGTCTTCCGTTCACCATTGTCGGCCGTCCGCTCGAGGGTCCCTCGCATGGGGGAGGTGGCTGGACCACGGTCTCACCGGGGTTTTTCGAGTTGTTCAGGATTCCTGTTCGCCGCGGCCGCGTGTTTACCGAACGCGACGACGCCCTGGCCCCGCCGTCTGTCGTGATCAATGAGGCGATGGCCCGTCAATTCTGGCCGGAAGGCGATCCGCTCGAAGACCGCCTCGTAATCGGTAGAGGCGTGATGAGCGAGTTCGCCGACGAGCCCGAAAGGCAGATCGTCGGAATCGTCGGCGACGTTCGGGACGGTGCCCTGAACGCCGATCCGGTTCCACGGATGTACGTCGCCCAAGCCCAGCTCACCGATGGCGCGAACGCGCTTAACGTCACCATCACGCCGATGGCGTGGCTCGTGCGTACACGGGTCGAGCCGTACGCAGTGTCTGACAGAATTCAGGAAGAATTGCGACAGGCCAGTGGATTGCCCGTGTCCAACGTCCGTTCGATGGATGACGTCGTGTCTGTTTCGGTCTCGCGGCAACGGTTCAACATGTGGCTGATGACCATCTTCGGGAGCTCGGCCCTCCTGCTGGCCGCAATCGGGATCTATGGCCTGATGCGCTATTCGGTCGAGCAGCGCACACAAGAGATTGGAATCCGCCTGGCCCTGGGTGCAGGGACCAGTCAGGTGAGGAACATGGTGGTCTTCCAGGAGATGATCCTGGCAGTCGTCGGCGTAATCGTCGGTCTCATATCGGCGTTCGGCCTCAGCAGTGTCATCGCGAGTCTCCTTTTCGGTGTCCAGGCTCGCGACCCCATGGTCTTCGTCGGTGTCCCGGTCTTGTTGGGTTTCATCGCGCTGATTGCGGTCTGGCTCCCGGCCCGGCGGGCGAGCCGTGTGGATCCGATCTCGGCTTTGCGCTACGAATAAGGGTAGTGAATAAACGGGCACGTTGTTGACGAGCCCGACTAAAATAGGTTCCACGATGCAACTCTTTGAAGACGCTCGTTTCGCCGTCCGCTCGTTTCGCAAGTCGCCTGCTTTCACGCTCGCCGCAGTCGCGACCTTGGCTTTGGGTCTTGGCGCCAATATTGTGATCTATGCCGTGGTGAACGCGGCCGTGTTTCAGCCGTTGCCGTTTCCGAGCGCTGACCGGCTGGTCTGGGTGTTCACGAGCGGTCAGGTGTCGCTTACGATGCAGCAGTTTGTTGGGTTGCAACCGGGCGTCGTGGAATTTGCGGACTTAACGGCGTTTGCCGGTCGCAACTACGTCATTGCCGGTGGGGACACACCTGAAGAAGTATCAGGCATCGGTGTCACGACCAACCACTTCGACGTGTTCGGCACCCCGCCTCTGCTCGGGCGCGGTTTCGACGAGCGAGACGGTGTTCCCGGTGCGGAACCGGTGGCTCTGATCAGTTATGGACTGTGGCAGAGTCGCTTCGCCGGTGAGCCTTCGGTGGTGGGGCAACGCGTGAATCTCTACACCTCGGCGGCCATACCGATGGTGCCCGGAGCGTTCAGCGGAACGCCACATACCATCGTGGGTGTGTTGGCGCCGCGGTACCGTCCGTTTGGCTACCAGGCCGAGGTCTTCACACCCCTCGTGGTGGATCCTTCCGACTCCAACTTTACGAACATGGGCGAATTGAGTGTCGTGGGACGGTTGCGGCCAGGCGCCTCCACCGTCGGGCTCAAGGCCGAGCTCGTGCGGTTGAGCGGCGTCATTCCATCGTTGTAGAACACGCGAGAGCAGATCGCTCAGGAAGGCGTGGTCGTCCTCCAGGACGCCCTGTTCGGAAACCTCCGGCCCGCCATGTTCGTATCGCTCGGCGCAGTCGGCCTGGTCCTGTTGATCGCGTGTGCCAATGTCGCCAACCTGGGCCTCGCACGGTCCGCCGCGCGCCGGAAGGAACTTACCGTGCGACATGCGCTAGGTGCGAGTCGTGGGAGACTGGCCCGTCAGCTGCTGACCGAGAGCACGATGCTCTCAGGTGCAGCGGCGGTAGTGGGCTTGGCCGCCGCGCGCATCTTCCTGCCGATGGTTGTGAGCGTGCTTCCAGCCGGCATCACCCGAGCCGAAGAGGTTGGTCTGGACGGATCGGTTCTCTTGTTCTGTCTGTCAGCTCTGGTAGTCACCGGCGTGCTCTCGGGGAGCTTGCCAGCCGTGCGAAGTACGAAGAACCCCGAGTTCAGAGTCGCGCGTTCCCAGCGTGGCGCCGGTGCGAATGAGCACACCATCAACAAGGGAATCGTCGTCGGAAAGATTGCATTGGCGCTCGTGCTCGCCTACGGAGCGGGGCTGCTGGTAAAAAGCTTTGCCAGGCTCACCAACGTTGAAGCGGGCTTTACGGCGGAAAACGTCATGACCATCCGTGTCGCTCCGTCGGAACAAAAGTTCAGTGATACGGAGGTGCGACGTGCACTGTACTCGCAAATTCTCGAGCGGGTGAGGGGCCTCCCCGGCGTCGAGGCAGCCGGTGCGATTCATTTCCTTCCCATTGCCGACGGTGGGCCCGGCATCAACTACCTTATCGACCCGACCGACCCTGAAAGCCGTCAATCGAGCGGCTACCGTGTCATTACGCCGGGATATCTCGAAGCGATGAACATTCAGGTACTCCGAGGACGTGCCATCAACGACGGTGACCGGACAGGTTCGGAGCCGGTCGGCCTAATCAACGCCTCGCTCGCCGAGCGACTGTTTCCCGACGGCGACGCAATCGGAAAGAGTCTGTATCGAACGGACGGTCGCACGTTCTTTACCGTAGTCGGCATCGCCGGCGATGTGCGGCAGTCCGCAGTCGGCTTGCCCCCACTTCCCGAGATTTACCTGCCGCTCTCGCAAAGCGACTGGGCCAGCGCCATGACCATCGTTACGCGGACCGAGCGCGAAGTTCAGGAAATGACTGCAGAGTTGCGCGAAATCGTACACTCAGTGGATCCCGGGCTTCCGATCACGCGGATTGTCGCCATGGACGCCATCGTCAGTCAGTCGCTGGCAAGCCCGCGGTTCTACGGCATCCTCTTTTCCGTCTTCGCTGTCCTCGCACTCATGCTCGGCGGCATCGGTGTGTACGGTCTCGTCTCGTTTGCAGTGAGCAACCGAAGCGATGAGATCGGCATCCGTCTGGCGCTAGGCGCGACGCGCGGCGACATTGTCCGCCAGGAGTTACGTACGGGCCTCACGATGACCGGGGTGGGAATGGGAATCGGACTGCTGGCCGCGGTCGGTGCGTCTCGCCTGTTGTCGAGTTTGCTGTTCGAGGTGTCGCCGTTCGACCTGCCGGTGTTTGCCGGGACGGCTGGGGTGCTGGCGGTCATCGCGCTCTTGGGTGTTTCAATTCCGGCGATTAGGGCTTCGCGTATAGATCCGGCGATGTCGATGAGGGCTGCGGAATAGTAGCTCGCATCCATCGCTCCCCGAGAACCTGCCGCTAGTCAGTCATCTGTTCACGTTTCCTCCTGCCTTCACCCTCAAGAACGCACGAACTCCTGCCAGCTTGCAATTCTGCGACGCGGAAGGCAGGCTAGTGAGGTCATCAGCACCCGGAGAATACGCCGTGGACAGACTCTTGCCCTTCATCGCTCTAGGCCTGCTGCTCACCGGTTGTAATGCAACCCAGCCTCAGGATGTGGCCTCGACGAACCCCACCCCGGACGGCGAACCCCAGTACGGCGGTGAACTCATCTACGCGATGGCTGCGGAAACCTATTCGCTGTTCCCGGGCCGCCAGCCGAGTTCGACGGCCCACGACGCCTGGCTCTACGCCATGGAGGGTCTGGTCGAGATCAACGAAGACAACGAAATCATCCCGTGGCTGGCCACGGCCTGGGAGATTTCCGATGATGGCCGCAAGACCACGTTCACGTTGCGGGAGCGGGTAGCCTTCCATGACGGAACGCCCTTCAACGCCGAGGCGGTCGCCTTCGTGTTCAACGAGGCGTTGGCGAAGAACTTTATCTATGTGCACATGCTCGAAGGGTTGGAGGAAGTCACAGTCGATGATGCGTTCACGGTGACGTTCCATTTCGAGAAGCCCTTCGCGGCGTTGCTCTCGAATCTATCCCACCGGTCCATGGTGATCTTCAGCCCGAGGGCCTACCGTGAAAACGGCGAGGAATGGATGGCCACCAACCTTGTCGGAACCGGCCCGTTCATCCAGGATGAACAGGTTCGGGGCGAGTACTTGAAGTTCCTGAAGAACGATGACTACTGGCAGCAAGGGAAGCCGTACCTGGACCGTGTCACGATACGCATCGTCCCGGACATGTCGATTCGCTCGGCCATGCTCGAGGCGGGCGAGGCCGATCGCACCGTCCTGATCAATGATTTCGACATCCCTCGCTTGCGGGCCGACCCGCGTATCAACGTTCGTGTGATACCCAGTACACGCCAGTACTACGTGGTGCTCAATCACACCGTGGCTCCGCTCGATAACCCGGTCGTGCGGCGGGCCTTCAACTACGCCATGGACAAGGAGGGTATCGTTCAGAGCGTCTTTGCGGGGACGGGCGCTTTCCTTTCGAAAGCCCCGGTTCTATCCGAGGGAGTCGTGGCTTTTACCGACATGCGACGGCCCGGTGAAAAAACCATCTTTGCCTACGACCCGGACAGGGCTCGCGAGTTGCTCGGCAGTGCCGGCTTCGTCGACAGGGATGGTGATGGCGTGGTCGAAGACGGGGACGGCAGTCCTCTGCGGCTGAGCCTGTGGTCTCCGAGGGCTTCGGCCAAGAGCGACGACAAGGTCGCCCAACTGGTGCAGAGCATGCTCAGTGAGGTTGGCGTGGCTGTCGAGATCCGCTTCTGGGAGAACTCGGCGTTCGGCTCTGCGACCAACCTGGGGCCCGAGGACGCCCAGTATGAGATGGCGCTGCTCTCCTGGGGCATTCCGACCGCGGATCCGGACGAGCCGATGATGATGATGACCTACAGCAAGGCCTGGAAGCCGATCGGTGCGAACCGGATGTTCTACGCCAGCGAAGAGGTCGACCGGCTCACCTTGCTCGCCCATCATGAGGTCGATCCTGCGCTGCGCAAGGAGTACGTACGACTCTGGACGGAGGAACTCCTCGAGGATGCGCCGATTATCTTCCTGCCGACGCTTGCGCTGAATCTGGGCACACGGTCCTACGTTCACGGCGACCGGATCCTTGCGATCGATCAGTATCCCGCACGCTTCGCATGGATCGATCGCGCGGAGATGGAGCGCCAGGGAGTGAGGCGCTGAGTCACGGCAGAGAGCAATGCTGAGACTCGTTCTCGGCAGACTGCTCTTCATGGTGCCGGCGGGCCTGTTGGTGGTCACCTTCCTGTTCGGTCTCTTCCATTTTATTCCAGGCGACCCCGCCCTCCTGCTCGCTGGTGACAACGCGCCTGCCGAGGTCGTCGAGGGCATCCGGGAAGCCTATGGCTTCGACAGACCGCTGCTCGTACAATACGCGACCTACATGGCGAAGGTTCTGAGGGGAGACCTCGGCGTTTCGAACTACTCCCGCGAACCCGTTGCCTCTTTGATCTTTCCACGGGTCCTCAACACGGCGCAGCTCGCGTTCTGGTCGACCGGACTGGCGATGATCGTCAGTCTGATCCTGGGCTGCACGTCGGCCATGTTCTGGGGTACCAAGATCGATAAGGTCGTAACCGTTGTCGCCCTACTCGGCATCTGCACCCCTGTCTTCGTTTCGGGACTCTTCGCGATATTCGTTTTTTCGGTCCATTTCGGCCTGCTTCCGACCGGAGGCCTCGCCTCATGGAGAGGATTCATCCTGCCCGTGATCACCCTCGGCGCGTTCGAGGCGGCGGTCCTGACACGAATGGTTCGGTCGACTATGGTGGACGCGCTCGGTCAGGGCTACATCCAGACCGCACGGGCCAAGGGGGTGGCCGAGATAGCGGTCGTATTCAAGCACGCGCTCCCGAACGCATTGCTCCCAATCATCACGCTGTTCGGGTTAGGCTTCGGCGCTACGCTGGGTGGTTCAGTCGTCACCGAGACGATATTCACCTGGCCGGGGTTAGGCCGCATGATGGTGGATTCCATCCTTACCCGGGATCTGCCCGTCACTCAGGGAGCTTTGCTTCTGTTTGCCCTGATGTTCATCGCGGTGAACCTCATTGTCGACGTGCTCTATGCATACGTCGATCCCCGGATCACGTATGACTAGTGTCCTGGCCCAGGGCACTGGCTTCGTCGGCCGCTTCACCCGCGACAGAGTTGGCGTGTTTGCCGCGTTCGTGCTGATGGGCCTGTACCTCATCGCTCTTACGGCCCAGTGGATCGCGCCGTACGACGCCCTGACGACGAGTCTCCGCGAGGTCTTCCAGCCGCCCTCGGCCCAACATCTTCTCGGAACGGACCAGTTCGGTCGCGACGTCCTGTCGCGCGTCATCCTGGCGACGCAAGTTACCGCAAAGATCAGCGCTGCGGCGATCCTGCTGGCACTTGCCCTCGGGGCGACGTCGGGAATGTACGTGGGGTACGTGGGGGGCCGCATGGAATCCCTCGTGATGCGGCTGACAGATATCATGTTGATCTTTCCGACGATCATGCTTTCCATCGTGATCGTGACCATCGCCGGACCGTCCGAAGGCGGGGTCATCGTTGCGCTGGCGCTGTCGCAAGTCCCAAAGTTCATCCGGATCGCCCGAGGCGTGACGTTGTCGGTCAAGGAAGAGCCCTACGTGGAGGCCTCCATCGCGGTAGGGGCGGGCCGGTGGCACATCCTGCGACGTCATATCTGGCCGAACATCTCCTCGCCCATCATCGTCCAGGGAACTCTGACGCTTCCAGTCCTCGTTCTCTCGGCGTCGGCCCTCAGCTTCCTGGGTCTGGGGGTCCAGCCGCCGACGCCCGAATGGGGTTTGATGTTGAATGAGTCGAAGGATTTTCTGCGCACCTCACCGTACCTGCTTCTCGGACCCGGCGTCGCGCTGTTTCTATTCGTCCTCGCGTCCAATCTGGTCGGTGACGCGCTCCAGGAAGCGTTGAACCCTCGCCTGAAGGGCCGGAGGTAACACAAACGGAGTTTTGGATTCCTTCAATACATTCGGGCCTTGTCGAGAACGTTCCTCATGTCGTCGCGGCGACCTTCGGTGTAGCAGCTGAGGTTGTGACAGAAGATATCTGTGATCTTGCGGTTCTCGCTTTCCACAGTGCTGGCTGAATGCGGGCTGATTAGTACGTTTGGCAGGTCCCAGAGCGGGCTGTTCGGATCTAATGGTTCGACGGCGAACGGATCCAGGGCGGCAAATGCGACCTGGCCGGACTGCAGGTTCCGGGTCAGCGCGTCTTGATCGATGACCTGTCCCCGCGCGATGTTGACCAGCACGGCCCCGGGCTTCAAAGCCGCGAAGGCCGCTTCATCGATGAGTCCTTCCGTGTCAGCTGTGTGAGGCACGGCGAGGACGAGCGCATCGGTTTTCCTCAACATCTCATGCAGGCCCTCGGCGGGGAACAGGAGGTCGATTCCGAGCTGCTCGGCCGTTCGGTCCGAGGCGGCACGCACCAGCCCGACGACGCGCATGCCAAAACAACGCCCGACGTCGGCCACTCTAGCCCCGAGTGTGCCCAAACCGATGACGGCCAGAGTTTTCCCCGCGAGTTCGTCTCCGCAGAATCGTTCCCAGTGGTGTGCCTTCTGCTCCGCCTGAAGGTGTCGCAGTCGCTTCACGTGGCTGAGCAACGCGAGGAAGACGAACTCGCTGAGCGGACCGGCGTGGACGCCCCGCGCGGTTGTGATCAGGAGGTCGGACTCCTGGATGCCGAGACTTTTGACATATTGCCCGACGCCGGTACTCGTCGTCTGAATCCACTTCAAGTTCGGTGCCAGGTCGATTCCGCTCGTGCCATCCGAGGCGGCGGGTGGGAAGTCCCAAAGGATTTCCGCTCGTGCGAGATGACCTCGCCAGCGCTCCTCCTGTTCCGCATTCAGGGCAAAGCCGTCCTGCCCCTTGTGGTCGGCGACGTACCTCGGGGGTGGCAGCAGATCGGGCTCGAAGACAACCTCGATTCGGTCCGGGGCGACGGCTCGAATCCGCTCCACATGTTCCGCCTCCAGGGGTGTTGCGATGAACACCACTAAGCGTGACGGCTCTTCTGTCATCTCGTTCCCATTCACCATCTCCATGAACGGCCCGGTGGGTTTTCCTGCCGCATCGAACTCGTCGACTAGATTAGCACTGCGAGTCGAATTCTTTGACCTTGCTAAGCGCTGGCACCGTTCTGGGCGCTGTTGACAACTGCCACGGCGAGCCCTATACTTGTCCGACAATTTGAACCGTGGCGATTTATGGTGAATTGCTCCACGTTAAAAACTGCCTAAACAGCCGGTGAAAGCTCCCGTGTTTAGGCCTCGCATCCTGCGAGGCTTTGTGTTTTGGGATCCTTTCCACTGCGTAGTGTTCGGGCGGTGAAGGGACAGAAACACATGACCTACTTCACAGGACTGCGTTGCCGCCATTGCGGCACTCTCTACACCTCTGGCATCACTTATTGCGAGCGATGTCTGGGTCCTCTCGAAGCGGATTACGTCTATTCGGCGATCGAAAGAGTTCTTACCCGTTCCTTGATCGAGAAGCGGGATCGGAACATCTGGAGGTACCGTGAACTCCTGCCCGTGTCCGAAACCCCGGCCATAGGGCACACGACCGGCTGCACGCCACTCATCCGCGCGAAGAACCTCGGGCGCGCGCTCGGGCTCGAGAAGCTCTACATCAAGAACGATGCGGTGAACTCGCCGACGTTGTCGTTCAAGGATCGTGTCGTGGCCGTCGCGCTCTCGAAGGCAAAGGAACTGGGCCTTGGGACGGTCGGTTGCGCATCCACCGGAAATCTCGCCAACTCGGTTGCCGCGAACGCTGCGGCTGCCGGGCTCACAGCCTACATCCTGATACCTTCGAACCTTGAACGCGCAAAGGTGTTGGGCACGCTCGTGTACGGCGCTCGCGTGGTGAGTGTCGATGGAAACTACGATCAGGTGAACCGGCTCTGTTCGCAGCTTGCGGACCAGTACGATTGGGGATTCGTCAACGTCAACCTCCGGCCATACTACGCCGAAGGCTCCAAGACCTTCGGGTACGAGATCGCCGAAGATCTTGGATGGCGAGCGCCCGCGGCGGTCGTGGTTCCGATGGCCGGAGGCTCGCTCATCAGCAAGATACACAAGGGTCTCGAGGAATTCGGACGTCTCGGGTTGCTGCGGACGACCCATGAAACCAGCATCTTCGGCGCCCAGGCCGCCGGCTGCAACCCCATCGTGGCGGCCGTCAAACGGGGTGACACCGATGTTCGACCGGTGAAACCGCAGACGATCGCCAAGTCGCTTGCCATCGGTAACCCGGCCGACGGCTACTGGGCCGCGAACATCATCCAGCGCAGTGGCGGCGGAGCAGATGACGCGACGGAAGACGAGATCCGCCAGGGAATCGAACTGCTCGCATCGACGGAGGGAATTTTTGCCGAGACTGCGGGAGGGGTAACAGTTGCAGTTACCCAAAAGCTAGCGGCCGCGGGGAAACTCCCAGTTGACGAGACCGTGGTCATCGCGATCACCGGAAACGGGCTGAAGACCACCGAAGCGCTGAGCCTGGAACCTGGCCTGGCTATCGCACCGAAACTGTCAGATTTTGACCGGCATCTGGCAGAACAAGGTTGGACAGAGGACGCGCTGGTCGAGGAGGTTCGATAGACATGTCGCAAAAAATCGTGATCCCGACTCCGTTCCGCACGCTGACGAACGGCGCGGGAGTGCTCAATGTCGAGGCCTCTGACGTTCGTCGGGCGATCCTGGAGGCCGATAGGCAATGCCCGGGGCTCAAGCAGCGCTTGCTGGCGGACGGAGACCAGCTCAATCGATTCGTGAACGTATTCGTCGATGGAGAAGACGTCCGGTTTCTTGACAGTCTCGACACGCCGCTCAAAGATGGGAGCGAGATCGATATCCTGCTGGCGATCGCCGGAGGATGATTGACTGATCGCGGTCGTGTGGACGATAGTACGGGCAAATCTTCATCCCGACGATACCGTGCGAAACGAGGAGGACACATGGACCGAAACCGAGTCACGCGGAAGGTACCTTCCCGAGGCAGTCGATTCTCGCGGCAGGTGTTGCTGCGCGCGCTCCCGCTGTTTGTCGTGGTCGTGGCGGGGGTCGCGTACCTGCAACCCGCGCCCGCCACAGGCCAGGCCCGTGCTGGTTCCATGGATGCCGATCATTTCGTGCCGTCACGACCCGAGACGGTGTCCTGGGGATGGTACCCGCTCGACAAAGAACCAATCGTGACCATCCAGTCCGGCGAGACCGTTCGCATGGACGCGTTGACGCACGTGGGAGCCACGCAGAGGCAGGAACCGGTCGCGAATCTGTCGTCGATCGGTGTCCCGCGTGAAGAGATGCTCCAGGACATGCTGGATTTCTGGGCCTCGAGAGAGGGTCGTCCGCGGGAAGGCCGCAGCGGACACGTCATCACCGGTCCGGTCTGGGTCGAGGGCGCAGAACCAGGCGACATGCTCGAGGTCCAGATCCTCGACATCGAGCCGCGTGTGCCCTGGGGGGTCAACAACACGAGTTCGCGGGGTGGCGCATTTTCGAGCCGCTATCCCGGGTTTCGCGAAGACGATCCGGAATTGGACATCCCCCGTGGCACACGACATTTGATCCGAACCGGCGAAGTAGACGGCCGCCGGGTCGCGCTGTTTGCGCCGGACATACACGTGCCGCTCGCCCCCTTCATGGGCATCATGGCGGTAGCGCCCGCACCAGAGGTGGGCCAGCCCGGCGTGACCGTTCCGGGAGTGCAGAGTTCAACGCCTCCAGGTCCCTTCGGCGGCAACATGGACGTGAAGGATCTCAAGGCCGGAACCAAGCTCTACCTTCCGGTCTTCCAGCCGGGCGCGCTCTTCTACGTGGGCGACCCGCACGGCGCTCAAGGGGATGGCGAGGTGAGCGGAACTGCAGTGGAGCAGTCGATGACCGGTGTGTTCCGCCTGGTTCTGCACAAGGGAGAAACGATTTCAGGTCCGCGGGCCGAGACAGATACCCACTACATGATCATGGGTATCGATCTCGATCTCGATCGGGCGATGCGTCAGGCAACATGGGAGGTGGTCGATTTCCTCGTCAAGCACAAGGGGCTTACGCCGGCGAAGGCGCTGTCGCTGGCGAGCATAGCCGTTGATTTTCGCGTTGGGGAAGTCGTCGACCTTACTCAGGTCGTGGTTGGCTATATCCCGAAGGACATATTTCTTGAGCAATGACGGGAGCAATGTAGGCCGTCGCCCGGCCGCCGCTCAATATTTTTGGTTTTCTTCCGTGCTGCGCTCGGTTACCATCCGGCCACGCCATTGACTCATGATAGGTCATTAGCTTTGGATCGGCTGGCAGGCTGTCGTGAAAGTCGATTGAAGCTGTAGCGGCGCTCTATGAGCGCCGAAAAAGGGGCGGGCGTCGACCACCACTACGGTGTAGACCCGACTTTTACCACAGGCTTGCCGATCACATAACAGAGTTTGCCCGACGACCGGGTCATATCCAAAACGCGTCGTCGACAGGAGAATCAGGTATGGAACCCTTTGAAAAGGCATTTCGAAACATTCAACCCGGACAAATGACGCGGCGTCAACTGCTGGGGGGTCTGGCAGTCGCGGCCGCGACTGCAGCGCTGCCGCTGGACGCCTTCGCTCTGCCGGCATTCAAACCGCTTTGGTTGAATCACTACACCTACACGGCGCCAGACATGCAAAAGACGGTCGACTGGTACATGGAAGTCTTTGCGATGCAAAAAGGCGAGTCGAACGATACGGAGACCCACCTCTGGTACGGCGACACGGGTGGCGACACGCTGATGATCGTCAAGCAGGCCGAGGCTGGCGACGTGGCGCCCGGGATCACCCGATTCGGGTTCACGATCGATCACTGGGATCGCGCGGTCGTGCAGGAGGCCCTGATGATGCGGAACCTGAGCCCGCAATCCGATACGGACAAGGGTTTCTGGTTCGCAGACCCGGAAGGCAACGAGATCGGCGTTTTTTCCAGCGACTGGATGCCCCGGCCCTCCGGTGGTGGTCCGGCGACGACGACATGGAAGGCGCTCAGCGCCAACCATATCGTCTTCAATTCTCCGGACTACAAGACGATGGCAAACTGGTACCTCGACCTGTTCGGCTTCTACCAGACGACGGATGCCGGTCGGGACGTCTATCAGTGGTTTGGAGACTCGGTCTGGATTCCGACCGCGACAAGCGAAGGTGAAGAGTCGTCGGCGGCCTTGGGGACGCTCGATCATGTGGCCTACACTATCGCGGACTACGAGACGCGGCCTGTTGGTCTCGAGTTGAAGCGCCGCGGGATGATATCCGCGGACTCCAATGCGGAAAACGGGACGAGTCTCGGCATCAACTGTGTGGACGTCAATGACTTCAAGACTCAGATCTGTGCTTGGAATCTCGTCGTCAATGCAGACCGCGGAAACCGCCTGACCGGCGGCGGTGGAGGCCGGGGCCGAGGCCGTGGTCGCGGTCGCGGAGGCCGAGAATAACGACCAAGCGAGTGTCCTGTCTCGCCTCCTTAGAGCGTGGGACAGGACATCTTTACATCCGGCTTCTGATCCGCCCAAGTGCGTGGTGGGGCCCCTCCTGCAAAAAGTGACCAAAGAAGTTGACTCGGAAACCTCCCTTAATTATAGTGTTCGCAAGCAGTTAGTTCAGTCGACAGCTTGAATTCTATCAGCCTGTTGGGTGATCCATTACGGGCCACTCGAGGAGATGACATGAAGCGTAGGTTCGCTCTGGGTGTGATGGCCGTGCTCGTGGTTCTGCTGTTGGTCGGGGCCGAAGGCGGATCCGGGACGCTGGTCGGGCAAGGTCGAGAAGCTGTGCCCTCAGTGGAATCACAGCAGGCGCTGGTGGATCAATACTGCGCGGACTGCCACAACCCCACATTGCAGTCGGGAGGATTCTCCTGGGCTGACGTTGATCTCGCGCATCCGGAACAGAGCGCAGCCCGAGTGGAAGAGGTCATCCGCAAGTTACGTGTCGGCCTGATGCCCCCGGCCGGCGCAGCAAGGCCCGACGCTGCCGTCTTGAAGGATTTCGCAGTGGCGCTCGAGACCGGGATCGATCAGGCTGCCGCCGAAAACCCGTTTGCAAGGCCGCCGAACCTCCATCGCATCAATCGAACGGAATACCAAAATTCTATCCGCGACCTGCTCGGGCTCACCGTAGATGTGTCGACGATGTTGCCGCCCGACGCTAGAACGAACGGGTTTGACAACATGGCGGACGCCCTGACAGTGACGCCGGCATTGATGAACGCGTATCTCCGGGCGGCCGGAAAGATCAGCCGCGCCGCTGTCGGCGATCCTGAGGCCTCAGCGGCGCAGGTCTATTACAAGGTCCCGAAGGTCGTCAACCAGATGCGTCGCGTCGAAGGCGCGCCGTTTGGGACGCGAGGCGGCATATCGGTAGTTCACAACTTCCCGGCAGACGGGGACTATTCCTTCAAGCTCGAGTTGTACTACTACTACACGGGAACGCAAATCGGCTCCAAGCTGCCCGAACCGCTCCAGGACCAGGAACTGGAAGTTTCCGTCGATGGAGAAAGGGTCGCGGTTTTCACGATCGATCCCGACGCCAACGAAACCGACAACGTCCTGATCTCCGAATCGGTCCACATCAAAGCGGGTCAGCGGAGACTCGCGGCGGCTTTCGTTTCGAAACACGACGGCCCTATCGAAGACCAGTACCAACTTTACGAACACACGCTGCTGGACGTCAGCATTGCCAACCAGTCCGGCATGACTGCCCTCCCGCACTTGCAGACCATCGCTGTCACCGGGCCTGTGAACCCGACCGGCGTTTCGGAAACCGACAGCCGGCGGAGGATTTTCACGTGCAGGCCGGCAGAGCGGAGCGAGGAAGAAGGTTGCGCGAAGGAGATCATCTCCAGACTGGCTGGCCAGGCTTTCCGCCGGCCGCCCACGCCTGAAGACCTTGAAGGCTTGATGATCCACTACGAAGATGGCTACGTGGATGGCGGTTTCGAAGCGGGCGTCAGAGTGGCGCTGCAGGCGATTCTCTCCAAGCCCGAGTTCGTGTTTCGCTTCGAACAGGTGCCGGACGACGCGGCGCCCGGTCGAAATTATCGGATCGACGACCTCGAACTGGCGTCCCGTCTATCCTATTTCCTCTGGAGCAGCATCCCCGACGAAGAACTGGTGAACATTGCCGCCCAGGGCAGGCTGAGGGACCCGGCAACACTGGAGCGGCAGGTGAAGCGGATGCTCGCCGACCCACGGTCGCAAGCGCTCGCGACAAGTTTTGCGGGGCAATGGCTCGGCTTGCAGGGGATTCGGGAGGTTCTGCCCGAACCGGGCACTTTCCCCAACTACACCCGAAACCTCGGAGAGTCGATGCGGCGGGAGGTGGAACTGCTGTTCGACAGCGTCCTGCGCGAGGACCGCAGTCCCGTGGAGTTGCTGACCTCGGACTACACGTTCGTCGACGAAGTGCTGGCCAAGCACTATGGTATTCCGAATGTCGTCGGTCCCCGTTTCAAACGAGTGCAGTTGACAGATCCGAACCGGTTCGGCCTGATCGGAAAGGCGGGCTTGTTGACGATGACGTCGCTGGCCAACAGGACGTCTCCGGTGGCACGCGGCAAGTACGTGCTGGAGGTTCTGCTGGGAACGCCTCCTCCGTCACCGCCTGCGGTGGTGCCGCCGCTGGCCGAGGCGGTCAACAATGAAAAGACATTGAGGGTCCGTGACCGGATGGAGCAACACCGGGCCAGCCCGGCATGTTCGGGCTGCCACCAGATCATGGATCCGATCGGGTTGGCCCTCGAGAACTTCGATGCGGTCGGCGTCTGGCGGACGAACGACAGCGGTTTTCGTATCGATCCGGCAGGGAAGATGTTCGACGGCACGGACCTTGAAGGACCCGCGGGGGTGCGACAGGCGTTGCTCGACCGGACCGATTCCTTCCTGCGCGGATTCACCGAAAGTCTCCTGTCCTACGGGCTGGGCCGGGTCACTGACCACCGAGATATGCCCGCGGTTCGCGCGATCATGCGGGGTGCCGCCGGCGATGACAACCGCAGTTCGTCGTTCGTCCTCGGCATCGTAAAGAGCGCGCCGTTCCAGATGTCCAGATTGCCCGAAGTAAGCGAACGACAAGAGCAGTAGACGAGGACTTTCGACAGAGGGGGTAGTTCATGTTTGTTACGAAGAAGCATCTTTCCAGGCGTACCGTGCTCCGCGGGATGGGAGCGGCCGTCGCACTCCCTCTGCTCGAGGGGATGGTGCCCGCCCAGACGGCCCTTGCCCAGACTGCCGCAGTGCCCAAGAGCCGCTTCGTCGGGCTGGAAGTCGTGCACGGCAATGCGGGCAGTACGGAAGTCGGAACAGACATGAACCTCTGGGTGCCGGCGAAAGAGGGCCGGGACTTCGAGTTCACACCGATTCTCGAGCCACTCGAACGATTTCGAGAGTATGTGACCCTGGTCACGCTGATGGACTGCCAGCAGGCAGATCCGAAGACCGCTGAAGAGGTCGGCGCTGACCACTTCCGATCGAGCGCAGTTTTCCTGACGGCGGCGCATCCCAAGCAGACGATGGGGTCCGACGTCCGGAACGGCACCTCGATCGACCAGCTCTACGCGCAGCAGTTCGGTCAGGACACGCCGCTGCCGTCGATCCAGCTGTGCACGGAGAATTTCGACGCAGCAGGCCTCTGTGCCTTCAACTACAGTTGCGTGTACATGGACACCGTGAGCTGGTCCTCGCCGACAACCCCACTGCCTATGACCCTGAACCCGCGCATGGCGTTCGAGGATCTCTTCGGTGACGGAGGATCCAGGGCAGACCGTGCCAACCGGCGACGCATAGGCCGCAGCATTCTCGACGGGATCACGCACGATGTGGCGCGTCTCGGGCAGAATCTGAACGCGCAGGATCGCGCGAGGCTTGGCGACTATCTTGATAATGTGCGCGAAGTCGAAAGGCGGATCGAAGGGATCGAAGCCTACAATCTTGCGAACCCGGACAGGGAACTGCCGGAAGCCCCGATCGGAGTGCCCGACTCCTGGCACGAACTCGTGAAGCTGATGACGGACCTGCAGGTGCTGGCTTTCTCAGCCGAGGTCACCCGCGTATCGACGTTCAAGTGGGGCCGCGACACGAGCAACCGCGTTTTCCCGGAGAGCGGCAACACCAGCCCGTTCCACTCGGCATCGCACCATGGCAACACTCCCAGCGGCGTCACCAATTTTTCGGAGATCAACCGGTACCACGTGGACCTGCTGGCGTATTTCGTGGATCAACTCAAGAACACACCGGACGGCGACGGGAACCTGCTGGATCACTCGTTGATCCTGTACGGGAGCGCGATGGGTGACTCGCAGGTGCATGCCCACAGGAGAACGCCCTTCCTGCTCGTGGGCCATGCCAGTGGGACAGTCCAGGGCAATCTGCATGTGAGGACCAAAGAGGAAACACCGCAGGCCAACGGCCTGTTATCGGTCCTGCAGAAGCTGGGGATTGAACAGGAATACATTGGCGACAGTACTGGAACGGTCGCCATCTGACACCCGTGTGGTGAGTAGGACTTCAAAACTGAAGGAAGGACCAATGATGCTGGGTCGAATAGGTCAGAGCTTGATTGGCATTCTGTGTATGACGATGCTCGCTTCGGCGGCCATTCAGGACGCGTCGTTGTCGAGAGCGGCCATGGCAGGCGACATGCCTGCGGTGGAAAGACTCCTGGGCGAAAACGCTGACGTGAACGGTGCCCAGGGTGACGGCACGACGGCGTTGCACTGGGCGGCATACACGGATGACCGAGTGATGGTGCGAATGCTCATCCAGGCTGGAGCGGGCCTCAACGCCGAGACGCGTCTTGGAGCGCTGACTCCGCTGTTTATCGCCGCCAAGAACGGCAACGCGGCGATCCTCGAGCTCATGCTCGAGGCAGGGGCCAACGCAAACTCGCCGAACGCTCAGGGAACCACGCCGCTCATGCTGGCCGCTGCATCGGGTATCCCGGATGCTGTCAGGGTGCTGCTCGCCGCGAGCGCCGATGTGAACGCGACCGAGTCTGCGTACGGTCAAACCGCGACGATGTTTGCGGCAGCGTTGAACCGATCCGATGTCATCCGACTGCTGGCCGCAGCGGGCGCAGACCTGGATGTCACCTCCGAGGTGCATGAGCTTCACGGCGGAGCCCGGAGGGGCGGCGGCGGACGGGGGGATCGTGGAAGCCCGGCGAAGATGGGCGGCAACACTGCTTTGCACCTGGCCGCGCGGGAAGGCCAGATGGATGCCGTAAGGGCGCTCGTCGAGGTCGGAGTGGACGTCAACCAGAGGAGCGCGCTCGACGGGATGAGTGCCATGACGACCGGCATCATGAACAGCCACTTCGACATCGGGAAGTTCTTGTTCGACAATGGCGCGGACCCGGCGATTGCCAGCGATTGGGGGCTGGCGCCGCTTTACGCGGTGATCGATGCCGAGTATGCGCAACGCACATGGTATCCGCCGCTGAGCACGGAGCAGGAACAGATCAACCACGTCGATCTGATGAAGGAGCTGATCGCTGGCGGAGCTGAAGTAAATACCAGGATCACCAAAGGCCTGTGGTTCCGCAGATTCGGCGGTGGCGGCGGCGACGCCGCCGGAGCGACGGCGTTCTGGCGTGCGGCCCAGGCCAACGACGAGGAAGTGATGCGATTACTGGTCGCCGCGGGAGCTGATCCGAACATCTACTCCACGGCCGGAATCTCTCCCCTGCAGGTTGCCGGAGGCTTCGGGATATCTCACCAGGGCACCGCCTTCGTGCCGGACGCACGCTTGGCCACCATCCGCTATCTGGTGGAAGAGCACGTAGCCGATGTCAATGCTCGGGACAGCCGGGGCTACACGCCGTTGCACGGCGTGGCTCGGGTGGGCAACAACGATATCATCGAGTATCTGGTGGCAGCCGGTGCCGACCCCACGGTCAGAGCCGGAAACGTCAGCGGAAGGGAAGAGGTCGACGACCGTGCCGTCGCGATGGGCACCGGCGACAGCGTAGCCGACTATGCCAACGGCCCTTCGATGAACGCGCGGGTGTATCCGGACACCATCGCTCTGTTGGTCGGGCTCGGTTCGGAATTTGCCGATAACTGCCGGGCGTCGGTGTGCGTCCTAAAGGCCAGACCGGACACGGGCGGACGGCAGCAGCAATAGTGTAACTACAGGAAGTCAGAAGAGATTACGGCGGTCCGGACGGACCGCCGTAATCTCGTACCTCTGGGCTATTCGTACCGCAACGCCGCGACCGGGTCGATCCGCGTCGCGCGCAGCGCCGGCAGGTAGCACGCGAGCATCCCGACCGTGGCCAGGATCAGGATGACCGCTCCGATCGTCACGGGGTCGGTCGCCGTGACTCCCCAGAGCAGATTGCTAAGGGTGCGAGTCAACGCTACCGCGACGACCAGGCCGATGCCCAGGCCGATCGCGATCAACTTCAGGCCCTGGCGAACGACCATCGACCGCAGGTCCCCTGCCTCCGCTCCGAGCGCTCTCCGGCCGCCGATCTCCTGGGTGCGCTGGCTTACCGAATAGGACATCACGCCGTAAATGCCCGCTGCGGCCAGAACGACCGCGACCCCGGCGAAAATGCCGAGCAGCAGCATTGAAAAACGCTGCGGCGTGATGAAACCACCCTTGATCTGGTCCAGAGTTGCGATGTCGTTGACGATCATGCCCGGGTCCAGGTCGGCCGCCGTGGGATGAATGGCATCGACCAGCACCAACGGGTCGCCCTCAGCCCGAATCACCAGCATGCGGGGCTGATTCTCACCCAGGAATTGCCGGTACGGCACGTAGAAGAGCGGTGCCGCTGCGCCTTCAAGGGTATCCTTCACGTTCCCAACGACTCCGACGACCTCCATAGACAATCGCCGGGCCGCGATGCGGCGTCCGATCGGATCCTCCCCGGGCCAGAGGAGCCTGGCAAGCAGGTCATTGATGATGACGACGGACGGGGCATCCCGGCTGTCCTGCTCCCCGACGTTACGACCCTTGAGCAGAGGGATTCCCATGGCCTGAAAGTAGCTGCCGCCGACGAGCTTCAGTCCGGAGTCGTACTGATTCTCCGGATCGGGCGCTTCCGCCTCCGCTCGCACCGACCAGCCCCCGAACCGGCCTCTCATCGGAAGCCGTGATGTCGCACCGCTCTGGACGACGCCCGGAAGGGCGGCAACCCGTTCGAGGAGCATGCTGTAGAACGCCGGGTCCGGACGCCCATCGTAGAGTGCCCAACTCGGCCGCACCTGCATCGTCAGGACGTTCTCAGTCTGAAACCCGAGATCGACCGACCGCATGTCCAGGAAACTTCTCATCAAGAGACCGGCGCCGACCAACAGGACCATTGCAATCGCGACTTCCGACACGACCAGGAGACGCCGAACGGTTTCCCGACCGCCGACGGCCATGCGTCCCCGGCTGGCGTCGGTCAGGCATCCTGAAATGTTTCGGCGCGAAGCGTGTAGTGCGGGTGCCAGGCCGACGACGATCGCAGTCAACACCGTCATACCGACCGCAAACAAGAGGACACGTCCATCGATGGGGACCGCAGTCACTCCGAGGACGTCCTGGGGAAACAGCGGAACCAGCGCTCGCATTCCCCAAAGCGCCAGCATCAGACCGCCGCCGCCGCCCAAGAGAGCCACGAGCGTACTCTCGGTCAGAACCTCGCGTCCCAGCCGGCCCCGGCCTGCGCCCATTGCCGAGCGAACGGCAATCTCACGCTCCCGGGTGACGGCGCGGAACAGGAAGAGGTTCGTGACGTTCGCGCACGCGATCAACAGCACGAGGAAAACCGAGCCGAGCAGCACATACAGTAACGGATTTACCTCGCCGGCCAGCAACGGCCGGAGCGGAGCGACGCTGGTCGACCAGCCTTCGTTTCGGTCGGGGTACTTCTCCTCGACACGAGGGGCGATCAGATCCAACTCCGCCTGAACCTGCTCTGTCGACACGCCGGCTTTCATGCGGGCGACGACGGTGAGCCACCGCGCTTGCAGCGCTTCCTGAGTATCGAGCGCTACCACAATGAATATGTCCGCGTTCTCACCTTCCACATGCGTGTAGCCGGGCTCGAGGACCCCGACCACGATCGAGTCATTGCGGTTCAGCCGCACGCTCTTTCCGATGGCGTTGGGATCAGCGCCCAGGTACCGGCGCCAGAACCGGTCGCTCACGACGATAGTCCCCCGGCTCGACCTGTTCTCGTGCTCGGGACCGAAGGTGCGGCCGAGCGCGGCTTCGTATCCAAACATTCGGAAGAAGTCCGACGTGACGCTGGCGGCGGAGAGAGTCACGGGCTCGAAACTACCGCGGTAGTCCATCTCCCGGTTCCGGTAGCCGGCGACGTACTCGAAGACCGAATTCTGGGACCGGTACTCGATGACTTCGTTCCCCGATAGCATGAACGTGGGTGGGTCCTCAGAGGCGGGACCCGTGCTCAGGATCTGCACCAGGCGATCCGGTTCCGAATAGGGCAGAGTCGCGAACGCGACGGCGTTGAGCGTGCTGAAGATCGCGGTGTTCGCTCCAATGCCCAAAGCGAGCACCGTGACGGCGACCACTGTGAACCCTGGGCTCCTGCTCAAGGCCCGAACCGCGTACCGAAGATCTTGTATCAGCGTTTCCATCGTCCCTCCTGGATACTAGTCGAGCACTGTATTACATGTGCCTCGAGGGATGAAATAGTTTCGAATGCCTCCATCGGAGTCGAAATTCGCGAACGTGACTCCGGTAGAGGCGGACAATCGAAACAACCGTTCCGCTGGTCCGGCTGGTAACTATTTTCGGAATTGTCAGTCAACTTACCAGACGCTTTCGCCGTCTATGCAGTATCGGTCTGTCTGGATGGACCCGCCGGCCGCAGGTAGCCGTTTCGGGGCCGTCTGAATGTTTGCTAACGCCCGGGCACTCGCCGAAGGAGAAACGAAATGGAAGAAAACGATGGAACCAGGGAAGAGGAAAGTCGCCCGGAAGAGAATCCGGTAGACCCCGTCGAACGTCTTGAGGGCGAGGTGAGGCAGGCCCAGGGATCGGCTGCCGCCGCGCATTCAGAAGCCCGCAAGGCTCGAGCAGTTGCCGATGACAACGAGGGTGATATCGGCAAGCAGCGCCGCAGCGTCCGAGGGCTCTGGGCCTCGGTGGTCGTGTTGGCGTTTATCTTCACGGCCGGGATCTGGATGGGGTTTTCTCAGCTACGGGACCAGGATAGCCTGATCGGTCAACTGCCTGGCGTACAGACGCTGGTGACCCAGGTCGATTCCCGGCTGGTGGCCGCCGAGGCGGTGCTCGAGGAGATGTCTTCAGAGAACGGGGTCCTTCGAAGAATGCAGGATCAGATTTCCGCTTTCGAAAGTGATCTTGGCACCGCCCTGGCATTGGTACGCCAGGAGGCGCAGGATCTCGGTGCCGACCTCGCTCGCCGTATCGAAGCAGAAATGGATCGACGGGTCGGGGACGTCGAGACCCGGATGGCCGAGGTGGAATCATCCCGCTCGGCGGACAGGACCCAGCTTGCCCGGATCCAGCAGGAAGTCGATGAACTCAGGGAAAGCACACGGCTGGAAGTGGCGCAACTGCGAGAGCAAGACGCCGAAATCGGGCGGCGGACGGGTCGTGATCTGGCCGACGTGTGGGATACGGTCGGCGACGTTCGCCGTCGGCTGGAGCCGACCGAACGCGAACTGGCCGCCATTGCACGAAAGGTGGGCAAGACCCGGCTCGGTTTTGAGCTGTTTGAAGACGATGCCGTGGAGATCGCTCCCGGAATCATGCTGCATGTGAGCGATACGAACGAGTCCCGCCAGAAAGTGAGCGGCTGGCTACACCTGGTGGCGGACGGGCGTATCCTCTGGGTCGAAGGTCAACCGGCCCAGCAGTCGATCGTGTTCTACACGCGAGGCGAAGAGCGTTCCTACGAACTCGTCTTCACGCATGTGACCCGCGACACCGCGGTCGGCTACGCTCTGGTTCCATCCGAGCGTTCGAATCGGCGAACCGCGGACAGCGGGCGCGAATCGGCGAGAAACGCCGCTCCACGCCAATAGCAATAGCTTCTAGAGGCGCCGGAGTCCCAGGGGCTCCGGCGCGGTCGAAACAAAGTGACGAGTTGCTACCCTCTGTCGTGAGGCACCGTGACCGTCACTCCGCTCGTGCTCGTATTCCCCGCTTCGTCCTCACATTCGACGCCGATCGTATAAACGCGGTCCTGTCCGCGCCCGGATCGTTCCGCACGAAGCCTGAGCGTTAACCCCTCACCGATTTCCCAGTCCGCCTCGGTATTGCCATCGCCGCGCCCGTTGCTTGACTCGTTCGACGTCACTGAGACAACCCGACACGTTGACGTTCCGATCGGAGCAAGGTTGATCTCGACCAACTTGTGGTTCGGTGGCCATAGGACGTCGGGCGTGGCGACGACTTGCACAGTAGAGAAGCTGCCCGATTGGCCCTCCCCGATGCTGATGGTTTCGCCGAGGACAGTCACGTCCACCGATCCGCTCGACACGGTCACCGTGAGGTCGCCGTCGTCGGATGTGACGGCCTCTGCCGCCTCGCCCGGATCGAGTTCGAAGGAGCCGATCTCGGTACCGCTGTTGTCGACCAGGCGAATCTGAACCGGTTCGATGTTGGCAGGATCGGCGACCACCGGGCTTCCGATTTCGGCCACCTGTCCTTCGGACAGGTCCACGATCGTCGTCACTTGTCCGTCGCTTTTCTGCAACTGGATGAGAGGGACAGCGACCAGGGCCATGACCCGGGTTGTGGTGCCGTCGCAGGCAATGAGCGCGATCTCGCCTTCGGCATCCAGAACGACCTCTTCCGGACCACCATCGGCACATGTCCGGATTGTTACGGGACCGACTCCCGCACCGAAAATGCTGGCCTGGACGCCGTCTGGAATATCCCCAACGATGACCTCCCAACCCTGCCTGTCCACGATGAACCCTTCCGTCGTGCCGCCCTGGGAGGCGTCAGAGAAGAGATCCGACGGCAATGCCGGCGCCAGATCGATGCTCGATGCGATACCGTCGCCGTCGAGATCGACTTCGGCGTCGAGCGCAAAGTCAATCTCGGTCGTTGTGGGGGGGGGGGTGACAACCACGGGCAGGCCGATCGGGCAGCCGAATTCGCAGGAGAGGTCGTCAAAGACCTCGTTGACGAAGCCGAGGCCGTTCGAGGTGCGTACCTCGTAATTTCCAGTCGGCAGGCTCTCTGTCGTCGTGTAGAAGCCGGCGGCGTTCGTGGTGCCGAAGTTGCTACGGGGTCTGCCGGGTCGGTCAGGACTTCGACGACGACGCCTTCCAACGGCGTTCCATCCGAAGCCGTGACGATTCCCGAGATGTTTCCGCCGAGCGCAAGATCGAAATCTATGCCGGGAACCGTGTTGTCCGCTGTAACGTCGATGCCTAGACCGGCCGTCGCAGGATCGCAGTTCAGGCACACAGTGTTCGGGTGGACTTCGTTGACGTAGCCCAGAGTATTGGTCGTCACGACAAAATACGTTCCGTCGGGAATCCCCGCCCCGGTGGTGTAGGTGCCGTCGTTGGCTGTGTTGCGAGCGGTTACTTCGAATCCGTCGTCGTCACGGACCGAAATCCGAATTCTGCGCAGGGGCGCACCCGACGTGTTCGTGACCAGACCCGAGATCCGTCCGCCAACGACGAGACTGAAGTCGATGTTGTCGACGAAGGCCGCGCCGTCGGGGATTTCAATCGGAGTGCCACCCGTGACTTGACACCGGCCGAGGCATTCCACGTCGAGGTAACGTTCGTTGATGTACCCCCGCGAGTTAAAGGTGCGCGCGTAGTAAACCCCCGGCAAGAGCCCGTCACGGGAGATGTAGTCGCCGTTGGCAACACTCCGTCCGATCGAAACCAACCTCCCATTTGCGTCATAAACAAAGACGGAGATGTTAGCCAACGGCTGCGCGCCTTCGTCGAGGATTTGGCCACGAATTTGAGCACCCTTCGCCAACGCGAAATTGACTGTCGTTGTGGAGTTCTCGGTTACCACCACCGGCGATCCGGTCGTCGGCACACAGAACTGGCAGATGATGTCGTCGTACAGCTCTCGGATGTATCCGAGCGGGAAATTCGTTAGGCCTTCGGTCCTCACGAAGTAAGTGCCTTCCGGGAGTCCAGTCGAAGTGTATGTACCTCCCGCGCGTGTCGTACTATTAGCAAGCTGGATTCCGTTCACATCAAAGATGCGGACCCGGATGTTTTGGATCGGATCCTCGGTGAGAAAGTCGCTGACCGTGCCCGAAATTGTTCCTCCGATCTGGAGCTCGAAGTCGGCAACGGTGGCCTGGCCCTCGACCACCGCGATCGGTGTCGATGAAGTGTTGTTGTTGTTGCAACCTGAGAGACAAGGGAACCCGTCGAAGATCTCGTCGATAAAGCCGAGGCTATTGCGCGTGCGGGCAAAGTAGCTGCCGGTGGGCAGTCCGGTCGTGCTGTAGGTTCCGTCGATGCTTGTTCTCGTGCTTCCTATGGAAGTACCGGTGGCATCGAAGAGTCGAACGCTAATACCCTCAATTGGAGCGCCTCCCGTGTCCGTAACCGTTCCCGTGATCCGGCCACCGGCATCGAGTGGGAAGTCCGCGACCCTGGCCACACCGGGCGCCACGTTTACCGGTGTTCCCGTCGTGACGTCGCATTGCACGCACGGAATGTCGTCGAAAAGCTTGTTGATGAAGCCCTGATTGTTGTTGGTTCGGACGAAATAGTCTCCTGGCGGCAATCCGCTGCTAACGTAGTTGCCATTGGAATCGGTTCCGACCCCCCCCCAACGAACTCGCCCGTAGCGTCGAAGATGTCCACCGAGGGACCCGATAGCGGCGTCCCCGCCGCGTCGGCGATGGTGCCGGTGATCTGCCCGCCGAGGTCCAGGGCGAAATTGACGACCTGATCATTGCCGAGAGAGACAGAAACCTCTTGTCCCGTCGTCACATTGCATCCCAGGCACGGAATGCCGTCGTAGAGTTCGTCGATGAAGCCCTGATCGTTCCAGGTGCGGACGACGTAGTCGCCGTCGGGTAGCCCGGTGCTGCTGTATGTGCCGTCCGCGTTTGTATTGACACCGTTCGCCCACTGGCCGTTGGGGAAGTAGATCTGGACGTTAATGTTGGGGAGCGGGTTGCCGCCGGACGTGACGGTGCCGGTAATGCGGGCACCTGCGTCCAGCGAGAAATTTACGAGCGAATCGGTACCGATGACGACGGAGACCGGGTTTCCGGAGGTCGGGTTGCAGCCGAGACAGACGATGTTGTCCCAAAGTGTGTCGATGAAGCCCTGGTCGTTCCAGGTGCGGACGAAGTAGTCACCGGGGAGCAGCCCGGTGCTGCTGTAGTTGCCGTTGGAATCGACGCCGACATCGCTCACGTGCTCGCCGGTGAGATCGAAGATGCTCACGCCGGCGGTGGAGATGCCGCCACCAGCGGAGGCGGTGATGGTCCCGGTGATCTGTCCACCGGTGTCGAGTTCGAAATCGACGACGGTGGCCACACCGAGGAACACGTTCACTTTTGTTCCCGTCGCGACGTCGCATCCTAGGCACGGAATGTCGTCGAAAAGCTCGTTGATGAAGCCCTGGTTGTTGTTGGTCCGGACGAAGTAGTTTCCGGGCGGCAATCCCGTGCTGCCGTAATTCCCATAGGTAAACCCCCGGCTTAGCCGGGGCGACTCGCAGAGGTTTGACCGAGAGCGGCGGTAGATAGGAAAGTCCTGCTTGGAAGCGACGACTTCCAAAGAAGGAGGACTCAATGAAAGAGGCCCGAAGGCGATCGCACACGAAATGGGACTGCAAGTATCACATGGTGTTCATTCCGAAGTAGGCGGTATCCAGTGTGGCGGGATTCATCAAGGGGAAGAGTGCAATCTCGACTGCCCGGAACTTTCTGGGACTGAAACACCGTTTGACAGGGAAGAGTTTCTGAGCGCGAGGCTATTTCGTTTCCACGGTGGGGATGGACAAACAATTCGTGCGGGAATACATTTGGCGGCAGGAGCGGGAGGAGCAGCGTTTGGAGGAGCTGAACATGGCGTGGGGGCATCAGCTGCCTTCAGGCGGCTCTTGACCGGCCCCTTTGAGGGGCTCACAGAAATAAGCCCCCGGCTCTGCCGGGGGTCATTTAACTACCGTTGATGTCGGACACATCACCGCCAACGGAACGTGTCAACAAGTTTGAGACACCTGCATTCGGAATTTAAGCTACCGTAGGCGACTCTGCGGGCGGGTTGATCCACACCTTGTCCGGCGGCCCAGCGATCTTTCTCGGTACATTGACGAAACGTTCTGGATGTTGCCGACGAGCGCGATCCAGAGCATGCTGGCGTCGTTCCAGAACCGGACCGGTCTGACCGTAATGGACCATCGCTGGGGTTAGCCAGTTCAGACCGGAATGGTAGTGGACGTTGTTGTACCAGTGGAAGAAGTCCCGGCAGAACGCCTTGGCGTCCTGGATCGAACCGAATCGTTCCGGGAAGTCAGGGCGGTATTTCAGGGTTTTGAACTGGGCTTCCGAGAACGGGTTGTCGTCGGACACATAGGGCCGAGAGTGGGATTGGGTCACACCCAGATCCGATAGCAGCAGCGCCACCGCTTTCGACTTCATCGACGAGCCGCGATCGGCGTGCAGAGTCAGCTGATCCTGCTCGATCCGATGCTTGTCACAGCTTTCACGAATCAGTTTCTTGGCCAGGCCGGAAGATTCGCAATCGGCCACCATCCAGCCCACCGCCTGGCGGCTGGAGATATCGAGAATCACGTACAAGTAGAAGTAGGTCCACTTCCGTGGTCCCTTCAGCTTCGTGATGTCCCAGGTCCACACTTCATTCGGGCCTGTCGCCAACAGTTCCGGCTTCTGGTAGACGGGATGACGCCGTTGGTTCCGCCGTTCGCGCACTTCTTGGTTCGCATCCAGAATCCGGTACATCGTGCGTACCGAGCACAAATAGCGGTCTGCATCCAGCAAGGCCGCACACACTTGGGCGGGCACCTGATCCACGAAGCGCCCGCTATGCAGCAGGTCGAGGACTTCCTGTCGATCGGCTCTGCTCAATGCCCGATGTGATCGTGGGCGTGCCCGCTCGGCTGCGGGCGCGGCGGCCCGCTGCCGACGCCGATAGAGCGACGCGCGGGAAACCCCGAAGGCCCGGCACGCCGGCGCCGTCCCCAATTCGGTGGAGAACTTTTCGGCCGCTTCCATCAGTTGTTCTCTTCCTGGTCCGGGTTCTTCAGAGGAATCCCCAATAGCGTGGAGACTTTTTTTTGGATCTCGATGACCGTTTCGGCTTGCTCCAGCTTCCTCTGGAGCCGTTGCGCCTCGCGTTCCAGTTCAGCGATGCGCTTGTCCCGGCCGTCCTTCGGCTGCGCTTTCCGTCCTCGCTTCGCCGAACCCATCCCGGCCAATTCCCCGGCATCGTGTTGCCGCCGCCAGGTGCGCAGGCTCGAGGAATACAATCCCTCCCGGCGTAGTAAGGCCCCCCACTCGCCCGGCTTCGTGCATCGGTCCGCCTCCCGCACGACCCGGCGCTTATATGCGGCGCTGAATCGCCTCCGTATCGCCTTATTGGTCACCTCCGGGTCCGGATTATCCCCATTCCGACCGGCCGCTTCACGCGCAACTCCAGTCGCCCTGCGGGCGCCTTCCGTTCCACGTGTTAACGATCGCGAAAAAGTGAAGTGTTCTGGACGAGCGCCGACACGTAAGTCGTGATTTTCTTCCTCGCGAATGTCGAATTCCGAGCCTGTCCGGTCGAAGGGCGGAAAACTATAGCAGAATTGTCAAGCGCGCGGAAGCGTGATCTGTCACGCAACGTCGCCCAAGCTGCACGACTGGTCGGAAAGCCCCGGCAAAGAGCCTCGCAAGGCCTCGGCGATGATGATGAGCGTTCAGAGTCTCGGCGCTTGTTCAGATTCATTCACTTTCTGGTGATCGTTTACATTCCACGCGATTCTTCGTTCTCCTTCTCTGGTTTCATCACCAACACAGGCTCACTTCCTTCCCGCCCTGCTCACTAATTAACGGTTAGGCAGGTGTCTCACCTACATTGGCACAGAGGGCAACCCAGTCGCCGTTCGCGTCGAGAATAGAAACAGAAATGTCCACAAGAGGCGTAAGGCCGTCCGTTATGGTCCCCAGGATTTGTCCCGTGTCTGCAGGTTCGCGTCCGCTTGCGGGCAGAGCCCAGATCAATGACACGAGCAAGATCGTACTGAAGGGCATTATCAGACGACTCGAGATCGGACGGCGGGCGAGATTCGACGGACGCTCCATGCGTTCCTTGAGGTGGCCCCGGTTTGTGGACAGCTTGGCGACCTGTTTAAGGTGTATTCCGGTTGCCGCTCATCTTGCCAGAATCTCCTTGGATCGATCTTCCTGTCGCCGTTGCTGCGCCGGTGGGTAAGCGGGCAAGGCGCGTAGCTGCTTGTCCATCATATCCGCAGGCGGGTCGCCGCGGTAGGCCTCGGCCGGGGTTTTTCCGCCGAGGGCCGAGTGTGGCCGTTCGGCGTTGTAGAAGTCGATCCACTCGCCGATGACGCGCCGGGCCTGGAAGCCGTCGGCAAGGTCGTGCAGATAGACAGCCTCGTATTTGAGGGAGCGCCACAGCCGCTCGATGAAGATGTTGTCCATGCACCGGCCCCGGCCGTCCATCGAGATCTGGACACCGGCCGCCCGCAAGCGCCCGGTGAAGGCGAAGCCGGTGAACTGGCTGCCCTGATCGGTATTGAAGATCTCCGGCTGGCCGTGGCGGGTCCGCGCCTCCTCGAGCGCCTCGACGCAAAAGCCGGCGTCCAGGGTGTTCGACAAACGCCAGGCCAGCACATACCGGCTCGCCCAATCCAGGATCGCCACCAAGTAAAGAAAGCCGCGCCGCACAGGGATGTAGGTGATGTCGGCGCACCAGACATGGTTTGCCCGCTCGATCGCCAAACCCTTGAGCAGATAGGGGTAGACCCGGTGCTCGGGATGCGGCTCGCTGGTGCGGGGTGCCCGGTAGATCGCCTGAAGACCCATCAAACGCATCAGACGCCCCGCCCGGCGACGGCCGATGCGCACGCCCTCGCGGCGCAGATGACGGACGATCTGACGGGCACCGTAGAACGGATGCTTCAGAAACAACTCATCGATGCGCCGCATCCGCGCCAAGGTCTCCGCGCTCTCGCCCTGGGGCGTGTAATAGAGCCAGGAGCGCCCGATCGACAGCAAACGGCATTGACGACTCAAGCTCAGTTCCGGGTCAGGGCGCCTCACCATCGCCCGGCGCGCGGCCCGGCTCATCGACCGGACCCTCTGGACAAAAAATCCCGCTCCACCGTCAATTCGCCGATCTTGGCGTGAAGCTCACGAACCTCGCTTTCATGATCCCGCCGCCGGCGTTCCACACCGTTCGAGAACATCTCGCCAAGCCCTTCCATCGCCTGGCGCTTCCATGTGCTCACCTGGTTCGGATGAACCTGGTGCTTCGAGGCAATCTCCTGCAGCGTCCGATCGCCCCGAAGCGCTTCCAGCGCGACCTTCGCTTTCAACTCCCCAGAAAACCTGCGTCTCTTCGTCATCGCGTATCCCTCCTCAGTCGGTGGAATACACCTTAAACAACTGCCCGATTTTCCGGGGCCACCTCACCTCCTGGTCGATTCCTTCGTTTCGAACGAAGCTTAAATCGGCAACTGGTTTGACTTAACCCCAGTATTTGGCCTTGTAGTGGTGCCATGCTCCACCTTAGGTGTCAAATTGAAGAATTACACGCATGAATAGCCCAAATAGGGTTAGTTTGATAGCGGGCTTAGGGTGCCGGAGTCCGACAGGTTCCGGCGCCGTAACCCTTTGGGCGCATGGGGGTTCGGAGGCGTATACATGATGAAGCAGCATTACTTCCTCCTCGCGCCTCGTCTTCGCCTCCGAAGACCCTGCGCGCGAGCCATCAGAGGGCTGCTGTGTACCATGCTCCACCTTAGGTGTCAAATTGAAGAATTACACGCATGAATAGCCCAAATAGGGTTAGTTTGATAGCGGGCTTAGGGTGCCGGAGTCCGACAGGTTCCGGCGCCGTAACCCTTTGGGCGCATGGGGGTTCGGAGGCGTATACTTCGTTGCTCGTCGTCATGATGAAGCAGCATTACTTCCTCCTCGCGCCTCGTCTTCGCCTCCGAAGACCCATGCGCGCGAGCCATCAGACTTCTGCCACGGGCTGCTAGGAGCCTGTCGGGAATTGGCTCCCTCGAAGCAAGAATCAACAACTTACGAGCCATCCCTGGTCTGTAAGTTGTTGATTCTTGGTTGCAGACTTCTTATTCCCGACAGGCTCCTAGGGCCTGGTCCGATTTCAGGTCCACCCGATTTGAGTGTATCCTCGGGATGATCGATGTGAATCGGAGGCGTTCTGAATGGTTTGGCTATTCGCCGTAGGTTGTGTGGTCTGGATTGGTATCTTTGGATACACGGAGGTATTGTCCAGAAGACAGGCCGCAATCGACCAGAGAATCGAAGGAATGCGAACGAAGCTGGAGACCGACAGGCTCCTAGGAGCCTGTCGGGAATTGGCCCGGCGCCTGATCGACGAGGTCGGGGAACCCGGTCACTACCGTTCCCGGTTCTCTTCCTTGGCGTCGGGCCCACCGTCCCCCCGAAGCCTCCGACCTTCCTGAGTGCCCCAACGATCTGTGGAACGAGGACCGTGGGAACTCGAACGCCGGGCCGGTCCCCCCACTCTCGGGACCCTCGCCGACGCCACATCTGTATTCGCCGCGCCTCTACCGGTATAGTCAATCGGGATGTCGAACGATACCAGGAGAGCACTGGCCGCGGGAGGGGTGCTCGCGGTTGTCTTGCTGGCCTATTTTTTCTCCCAGAACCCGGTGGATTTTCGCGTGTACCACGTCGGCGCTGCGGGCGTGTTCGACGGCACGCGTCCGGTTTACGGAGACACGAGCGGGTTGGGCTGGCCGATGCACTATCGCTACCCCCCGCTGTTCCTGCTCCTGTTTGCGCCGTTCGCGCTCATGCCACTCGGGCTTGGGGCCGGAATCTGGGTCGTGGGGAAGTGTGCCGCACTCTTCTTGCTGGTCGCGGCGATTTTTCGGGAGCTGGGGACTAGCCCGAGGCGGGAGGAGTGGCTGATCCCGCTTCTGTTCTCGGGGTCCTTCCTGGTGCTGGAGTTCCGCTACGGCAACGTCCAGTTTTTCATATTCGTGCTCGTGGCTGCATCTCTAGTGTTGGTACGGCGCCGACCGATCTGGGCGGCTGGAGCGCTGGGCCTGGCGGTCGCAATTAAAGTCTGGCCCCTGTTCTTTGTTCCTTATCTGGCCGTGCGCAGGGACTGGAACGTCGTCGCATGGACCCTGATGTTCGCCCTTGTTCTCACAATGGCTCCCGCGCTCTACTTCGGTTTCTCGGCTAACCTGGACCTCCTTTCCCAGTGGGTCGATCAGGAGTTCCAAACACAATTGGGATCGGCCGAAATCTGGTACCCGAACCAGTCGTTGCGAGGCGCCCTGATGCGTTACTTGACCCTGGTCGACTATTCCGAGGTACCGGACTCGAACTACCGAACAGTAAACATCGTCAGCCTGAACCCGGGGATGGTCCGCACGCTGTGGTTTGGCATGGCGGGTGCTGGCTACGTGGGTCTGTTGCTGCTCGCCTACCGGAGACGTCAAGAAGTGGGCTGGGTAGAGCATGGAGTGGCGTTCTGCGGCCTGGCGCTGCTGGAGCCCTTCAGCCACAAGTCCGCGCTGGTCGTCCTGCTCTGGCCGGCCATTATCGCCGGATTCATCCTGGCCCGGGAGCATCCTCCGCTCTGGGTTCGGGGCGTGGTCTACGCGGCGATCGGGCTTGCCCTCATCCAGCCGCTGGCACCGGGTTCGGACGCGCAGCGCTTGCTCCAGGTATTGGGCTTTGATTTCGTGGCGGCGTGTTGTCTTACCGCCGCGCTCGTTTGGGCCAGTGTGAATGGGGTCCAAGTGGTCCAGTCGGATCAGTCGGCCGCCGGGAAATCGCGCGCCACGAGCGCGATGGCCTGACGGGCCAGCCGGCGGACGTGCTTCATCTTGATCGGTGAATTCAGGAATCGATTGAGCGCGGCCAGCAGTGCCGCCCGGCATGATTCCGAGGCAGATGCCAACTCGGCGCGTACGGCCGTACTCGTCTTTAGCAGATGGGCCGAGAAGATCGGATCACGCATCCCATGGTCGAGGAGTTGCCGGGTGACATCGTCGAAGAACGTGTCGGGATTCGCAACCTGCCAGCTCGAAGCCTCGGTTTTGAGATCGATGAAGCTGCGGTTCCGTCCCGCCCAGCACGCCATCTGAGTCAGACCCCGTTTCCAGAACCGCGGGTACTTTTCACACATCGTCCGAATGGCGTGCGACGACGTCAGGCCGTGTGTGAAGTCCAGCCAGCCGATGTTCTTGCTGACGGGCCTGTCCGTCGCTGTGCCGAAACTCGTGTCGTAGTGGAGCATGTTCAGGGCGATCGCCTCGAGCAGCGTGTCGTATACCTCTTCCACCCGGTGGCCGGCAATGTTGTTCTCAAGCCATCCGAAGGCACCCGCCGTGTTCTTCGGGAAGGGAACAGCCATCGGTTCCGAGTCGGGGGCGCCCGAGCCCGGGTCGGCCATGCGATCGAGTGCAGGTCCGTATTCCTTGAATTCAGGAATGAGGTCTTCACGCGTCGTATATGTCAGGTGCCGGGCGAGGGGCAGGACCACGCACGGGGTGAGTTGGCTTCCGAGCTGTTCAATTAGCTCGCCCGCCTTCTGAACATAGATGATGCTGTGGCCGAAGTCGTTGTAATGGGCCAGGGCTGCGCCGACGAATGCCTCTTCCATTTCGGGCCAACCGAGTCCGTCGTCGAGTCCCCGCCGGACCATCGCTTCGGCCCACTTTGTTTCTTCGGCCTCGATGGCAGCCATAAAAGCTGATGGTGCGAAGGCCTCGCCGGTGTCGGCATAGGGATATGCCTCCTGACGGAGGCTGTTGAAAGCCAGGTGGTCGACGGCTTCTGCGATACAGATCAATCGGTCTTCAAAATCCGACTCTCGTCGGGTGCGTTCGTCAGCGAAGGCCAGCCAGTCCGCGGCCGCCGCTAGGGAGTGGACAGTGCCGTATTCCAATCGATCGTAGGACCAGTTGATCGCCTTGCGGACGGCGTCTTTCGGGTCCATTTTGTGATATTCGAGGCGGGAGATCTCGCGGCAGACGCGTCCGAAGTCCCGATCATCGAACGCCGTTCGGAGCCCCCGGAACACTTCTTGCCGTATCTGCTCCGGGGGAGGGTCGGATACTTCCACCCACGCATGTCCGTCTTCGATTCGCGTGGGGTAGCTCCGGACGTGATCGCCGCCCAGGACGCACTCCCCGTCAGCGAGTCGGAACTTCCAGTTGTGCCAGTTACACGTGAGCAGACAGTCTTCGCCGACGCTCCCTACGGCCAGCGGGTAGCCTTCGTGTGGGCAGCGATTGTCGATCGCGTAGACGCTTCCGTCGACCTTGAAGACCGCGATCTGGCGCGGTGGATGGTTGAGGACCTGCGGTTTTTCCGCGAGGGACTTGATCGATGCGGCTTTCACCCAGGACATGGGTATATTCTACCGTGTTGGGACCGGGCGAGAACTTCAGGGTGGGGTATTACCATGGGCGGCCGAAGGCCGCCCATGGTTGTGCGCTCACAGAGCGCACCTACAGTTGCTATTCCGGAACGGTGAACTCGGCCATCGCTTTCTTCAGCGCTGCGATCGTGATATCCGCGCGGTAATCCGCCAGCTTCTTCCCGTTCGCGATGACTTGCTCGGTCGACTCCAGTTCCACGCCGTAGATGGAGAACCTGCCGGTTTCCGCCCGTTCCTTTTCCCGAAGCAGCCTCGGACGGCTGACGGCAACCAACGACTCGTAGTGGTAATCGTCATGGATGTCCCATCGGGTCGCGGACTGCGTATCCGGCATCTGGACGATACCGAGCTCCTCCTTCATGTAGTCGTAGCTCCACCTGTCCTGGGTGTAGTACTCCGTGATGAAGAAAACGCGGGCGCCCTCACCTTTCCATTCCCGGTTGAGCTCGTCGGCAACCTCTCTCATTCCGTTCTGATTTCCGCCGCTGTCGCCGACCATCATGATGTCGGTGAATCCCATCGACTTCAGGCTCCTCGTCATGTCTCTCAGGACCGCCCTGTAAGTTTCCTGGGTCAGGTAGACGCTGCCGGGAACGATGTTGGGATTGTCTGGGTTGCCCGGTTCCAATCTCACCAGCGGCGGGATCAACGCGTTGCCCAATTTTCTGGCGATGGCTTCGGTCGTCGTCTCCAGGACGTAGTTGTGTTTGCCGGTCGACGTATACGGACCGTTCTTTTCGACCCCACCGGTTCCGATGATGGCGGTGGTCTTACCGGCCGCTATCGAATCCCGTATTTCCATCCAGGTCATCTCTTCGGTCCAGACCGTGTCCAGCATCGCGATCGGGCGTTCGCCGTCCGCCAACTGCTGTGCGGCTCTTCGTTCTTCCTGGCGGGCCTGCTGCTCAGGAGTCAGCGGTTGGCCGCCGCGTCCGCGCCCGCGACCCCGCTGCGCCTCGGCCAGCGGAGAAGCCAGTAAGACCGCGATCACCGAAAGGAAAAGCACTCTTGTGAGTTTCATGTGTTGTTGCCTCCAGGAAGTGGCCATTGTAGTCCCGTGGAGCCGGGACAAACAAGCAATCGGGGATGGCTCCTCGATAGGGGGGGATTCCCGAGACGGCAAGCGCTGTGCCTGCCGTCTCCTGCCTTCGGACTACTGTTCGGGTTCTGCTTCAGCTTCCGGAGTTTCGGGTACCGGCCTTCCGGCGGCCGCCAGGCCCAGCCGGATGGCGTCGTCCGCCCCCCCACCGCTCATCAAGAGGGCCAGGAACCCCTCTTCGACCTGGCGTTCCACGTTGCCAGAATTGGCGGTGATCATGTCGGCCATGCCCGCTTCCGTCGCCGCGTCGAGGATGGTCATGTTGAGCGCCCTTGCTGCTCCGGACGCAGCGATGCCCCGGACACTCTCCGGGAAGTTCTCCATCATGCCTCGAATCGCCCCGCCCATGCTCCCGATACCGCAAGCCAGGACGCTGTAGTTGCCCAGCGCGATGATCTCGTCCAATTGGTCGACGACCTCCGGGTCTTCCAGCATGAGCATGCCTACCTTCTCGCCCCCGGGGTTCTGGGGTGACCAGATGTCGCCGCCTGTGGCATCCCGGAAGAATCCAACCAGCGTTTCGGCTTCTTCGAGGTTGCGGACATGCGGCATCACGACGCCGTCTGCACCGGCATCGAAGATCTCCTGAACCCGCTCCATCGTGAGTTCCGGCCCGGCGCTATCGAGCGACGGGATGCGGACGAGTAAAGCTTTGCGGCCCACGGCGGTCGGGCTGCGCAGGCCCTCGACGATTGCGGTCACCGCGTCGAAGCTATAGTTCCCCTCTAGGTTGAGGAAAGCGTAGTCGTACAGCGGGTTTTCAGCGAGCTGGCGGCCAATGTCCGCCGTGTAGACGGCGGGTGGCCTCTGCCCTCTCCCACGGCCTCCTCGCGCTCCCTGCGCACCACGGGCTCCGCGTCCGCCCCCTCCGCGTGGGGTAGCCGCGGCTTGGGCGAGCTGGGCTTCGGTGGGGACATACACGCCGAACGCCGTCGTGCCGTCTTCCCAGAGATCGAGCAGGACATTCTCGTGCGCCCGGAACGCCTGGGTTGAACCTCCCGAACGGCCCTCGCCCTCTGCTCCCCGGACGTTCCCGGCGACGACGAGCGTGGCGGCTATCAGAATGAAGAGAACAGTTCCTATTAATTTCCGATTCATTCGTCCTCCTAAGCTTCGAGGCGGCCGTACATCCATAGGATGGAGCAGCCGCAAGCGGCCAATATAGCGCAGAAACCCCTATTCTCAAGCATTTAAGCCGCAAATTCTCAAGCTCCTGAAAACATTGATAATTTTGGAGGAACCCGACCGTCTTTCCTTTCGTAGGTTCCTACTACGATCGGGTTGTTTCGATCGCATCGAGGAGGACATCTCATGGATTCGCTGATACGGGACATTACGTTCGGTTGCCGGCTTCTCTGGAAAGACCGCGGCTTTGCTCTGACCGCCATCCTGACACTGGCGATCTCGATCGGCGCCAACGTTGCCGTGTTCACGATCGTTGAATCCGTGGTCCTGAGGCCGCTGCCTCTCCCCCAAGCAGATCGGATCATGTTGATGTCGAACCGGTATCCCAACGCCGGAGCCGGGGACAGTAACTATAGCGGCACCGTCGACTACTACGATCGCCTCGAAGCTCTCGACGTATATGAAGAGCAGGCGATCTTCGATTTCAGCGGAGCGACGATCGAAATTGGCAACGTCGCCGAAAGGGTGAACACCGGCAGGGCAACGCCGTCCCTGTTCAGGCTGCTCGGCGTGAATACCGCGCTGGGTCGGACTTTCCTCGAGGAGGACGGTGAGGTCGGCCAGCACCAGAAAGTGATCCTGACCGACGGTCTGTGGCAGCAGCTTTTCGGGGGGGATCCCTCCGCCGTCGGAAGTGACTTGAGAATCGGCGGAGAACCTTACGAAATCGTCGGTGTCCTGCCACCCGACTTCCTGTTCATCGATCCGGATGTCCGATTCTGGACGCCGCTGGCATTCAGTCCGGAAGACCGATCCGACGACAACCGTCACAGCAACAACTGGCACAACATCGGGCGACTCAAACCCGGGGCGACGATCGATCAGGCGCGGGACCAGATCGCCGCGCTGAACACATCGCTGGACGAACGGTTTCCGCAGTTCAAAGAGCTCCTGGCAAATGCTGGGTTCTACACGAGCGTTGAGCCACTCCAGGACATGCTGGTCCGCGACATCCGCCCGACCCTGTTCATGCTCTGGGCTGGCGCGGCGTTTGTACTCCTGATCGGCGCGGTAAACATCGCGAACCTGGCGCTGGCCCGCGCCAGCCTTCGGATGAAGGAGTTTGCGACCCGCCTCGCCCTCGGAGCCGCGAGAATGCGAATCGTCCGACAGCTGGTGACCGAGAGCGTGATTGTCGCGCTGGCGGGCGGTCTGGCCGGTCTGGCCCTTGGCGGCGTCATCCTCCAGGTTATGTCTGGAATCGGGTTCGACCAGATTCCTCGCGCGGGAGAGGTGAGGATGGATGCCTTAGTGATCGGCTTCACGCTGGTCGTGTCCGTGGCGGCCGGTTTACTGATTGGCGCGATGCCACTCGGCCAGATTCTTGGCTCTGACATTGGGCGCGTGATGAACGAAGAAGGTCGAAGCGGTACCGGCGGACGGACGCGCCGGACCCTGCGGCGGAGTCTGGTGGTTGCCCAGGTCGGCCTGGCCTTTATCCTCTTGATCGGTGCCGGTCTGCTCCTGGCAAGCTTCCGTGAGCTGCTATCCGTGGACCCCGGCTTCGAGCCGACGAACGTCGTGACGGCGTCGTTCAGTCCGCCCATGAGCAGCTATCCGGATGGGGAGAGCCTTCGGGCATTCACGGCACGGGCCCTCGAGGCGATCCGCGCAATTCCGGGAGTTCTCGAAGCGGGTACGACGAACAGCGTTCCGTTTGACGGCAACTAGGGCGACGCGGTCATCCTGGCCGAAGGCTACCAGATGCAGCCCGGGGAGTCCCTCGTTTCGCCCCGGCGGCTGCGAGTTACGCCGGGTTACTTCGAGGCTATGGGCATGCCGCTTGCCGCCGGGCGCTACTTCGCAGAACGCGACGGTATGGATGCTCCGGCCGTGTTTATCGTCGACGAACGATTGGCGGACAAGTTCTGGCCGGGCGACGACCCCATCGGCCGTCGGATGTACCGGCCGACTGATCCCAGCGATCTGCTGGCCGTAAACGAGGACACGGTGTGGCTGAGGGTCGTGGGTGTCGTCCGAGAGGCCGTACTGGAAGATCTGGCCGGCAACGATGGGAGTGTAGGTGCCTACTACTTTCCGTTTTCCCAGGACACAGGTCGGACCTCGAGACTCGCGATCAAGACCGCGAGCGACCCTTCCGGTTTGATCCCGTCCGTGCGCACAGCGGTGGCGGCGATTGATCCGGAACTCCCTCTCTATGACGTGCGGACGATGGGGGAGAGGTTGGACTTGTCGCTGACATCCCAACGTACTGCAATGGTGCTGGCGCTGGCATTCGCCGGCGTCGCCTTGCTGATATCGGCCGTCGGCATCTACGGCGTGCTCGCCTTCCTTGTCAGCCAGCGCACACGTGAGATCGGAATAAGGATGGCGCTGGGGAGTTCCGGGCGGAGTGTCTTCGCCCTGGTGCTACGGGAAGGGATGCTTCTCGTGGGGTTCGGGTTGGCGCTGGGAATCGCCGGAACGGTCGCTCTGCGGGGAGCCCTGGCCAGCCAGGTTTACGGCGTCGGTCCTCTCGACTTGTCGGTCATCGGGATGGTGATCGTGGTGTTGGGTCTGGTTGCACTGAGGGCCTGCGCGTTGCCCGCCAGCCGGGCCGCTCGGGTGGACCCGGTCATCGTGCTTACACAGCAATAGGTGATGCGGAGAAGAAACTCGAAATCGGTCCAATTGGTTCGGAGCTCGTCCGTCTAGGAGCCTGTCGGGAATAAGAAGTCTGCAACCAAGAACCAACAACTTACAGACCGGGGATGGCTCGTAAGTTGTTGATTCTTGCTTCGAGGGAGCCAATTCCCGACAGGCTCCTAGTGGATTGGAGCACGAACAAGTAAAGGTGAAATTATGAAAGCTGCCTTCCAGGACATTCTCTACGGCGTCCGGTTGTTGCGGAAGAATCCCGGACTCACGGTAATCGCGATCCTGACGCTCACGATTGGAATTGGCGTCAACAGCGCTGTCTTCAGCGTTGCCAATACGGTGATGTTTTTCCCGTTTCCCCACGTGGATCCGGACCGTGCCGTCTTCGTCTCTGCGACTAACCCGGAACGCGGTGTCGACGAGTCTTCCATATCATTGGCGGACTACCTCGACTGGCAGGACCGGGCGACAAGCTTCGATGGCCTTGCCGCGGAAGACAGCGTCCCGTTCAACATAACCGGCGGTGAGGTACCGGTCCGCGTGGTGGGGCTGGCGGCGACGACGAACATTTTCGAGGTCATCGGGGTTCAACCGGATCGCGGCCGCGGCTTTGTTCCCGAGGACTCCATTCCCGGGGCGAATCGAGTCGCAGTCGTCACTCAGGGTTTCCTCGATCGGTATCTGGATTCGGATCCATCCGCGATCGGAACGCCGATTATCCTGGATGGGGATGCGCACACCGTCATCGGCATCATGCCGCCGGATTTCCTCTACCGCCGGACCGACGATTTCTGGGTCCCCCTCGACCTCGTCCCGGTAGGCGACCGTGACGACAGGACCCTGAACATCACCGGTCGTCTGGCGGAAGGCGTGTGGGTAGCCCAAGCCGCTGCCGAGATGGAACTGATCACCACCCAGGTGGCCGAGGCTTATCCTGAGACGAATCGCGGGTGGGGCGTTTCCCTGGTGACTCTCCGGGAAGATATCCGGGAAGACGCCGGGGCAGCCGTTGCCGTAATGCTCCTGGCCGTCTTCTTCATCCTGGTGATCGCCTGCGCAAACATTGCCAACCTGCTGTTGGCGCGGATGGCTTCCCGGCGTGAGGAAATTGCAATACGGGCGGCACTGGGGGCCGGCCGGATCCGGATCGTGAGGCAGTTGCTCGCCGAGTCCGTGGTGCTTTCCGTCCTTGGCGGTATCGGAGGGCTTGTCGTGTCGTTGTGGGGAGTGGCGTATCTGCGTGCCTACTTCGCCGCTGCGCCTTCGATCGCGGTCGTCGCCCGCGGAATCCAGGTCGACGTGCCCCTGCTGGTTTTTACAGCCGTCCTTGCCCTGGGAACTACTGTCCTTTTCGGCCTGGTGCCGGCGCTTCATGGATCTCGCGTCGACCTGATGGGTACGTTGAAGCAACGCGGCCGCACCGATGCGGGAGGCGGAAGGCGTTGGCAGCGCTTCCTGGTGGGGGCCGAGATCGCCGTGGCGACAACCCTGCTCATCGCTGCCGCGCTGCTTTCGGGCTTCTGGATGGGGATCCAGGACAAGGACCTCGGTGTCGATGTGGAAGGCCTTCTCGCGACGGAAATGAGTTTGCCGGATTACGCCTATCCCGAATCCCGCGATCTCGAGAACTTCTACCTCGGTCTTATCGACGACCTGGAGAGCCTCCCTGAAATTCGGTCCGCCGCCGTAGGCACCGCTCCGCCCAATCTCGGTCAACCGAGGGAGGCGACCGAACGCATCGAGATCGAGGGTCGTCCGGCGTTCGATGATGAAGCCGCCCCCGTTGCGGTCGAGCTTGTGGTCAGCAAGGGCTATTTCGAGACCATGGGAATCCCCATCTTGACTGGCAGGGGACCATCGGGCGAAGACGCGGCCGGTTCGTTTCCAGTGGCGTTTGTCAGCGCCGCCGCTGTACGCACCTACTGGCCGGACTCGAACCCCATAGGAGCGCGTGTCCGGTTCGACGCCGCGGACCAGTGGCTACAGGTTGTCGGTGTGGTAGGCGACGTTCAGAATCAGTTCGCTGCCGACCGGCCGCTTCCCCTGGTGTACCGCGACTTTGGTCAGGTGCCGAGGCGTTCGATGTCGCTGCTCGTCCGGACCGAGGGTGGGTCCGGCGCTGTGGCTTCGGTTCGTGAGAGTGTGCGTCGGGCCGACCCCAACCTCCCGATCGCACCCGTTCAGATGATGAGCGAGGTCATCGACCTGAACCGGGCCGGTGGACGACTCATCGTGACGCTCGTCGCCGCATCGGGGTTGGTCGCGCTCGTGCTGTCGGCGCTGGGAATCTACGGCGTCGTCAGTTTTTCCGTAGCCCAGCAGACCCGCGAGATGGGGCTGCGGATGGCATTGGGCGCGGATTCCGCGTCGCTCTACCGCCTGATCTTCTCGCAGGCGCTCGGCGTCGGTATCCCGGCTTTGGCTCTAGGTCTGGTCGGCGGGTATGGTTCGGGGATCCTGATGTCAGCGGCTTTCCCCGAGTTTCCGGAGGCCTTCGACCCCGGGTTGTTTGCCGGTGTGATCGTCATACTTGGCCTGGTACAGGTGCTTGCTTCGTTGATACCCGCTCACCGGGCCACGAGGGTCGACCCGATGGCTGCGCTGCGGTTGGAGTGAGGCAGCCTGCGGGTCTCGGGGCTATTCCTGGCGCAATGACACGAGCGGGTCGATGCGTGTCGACCTGCGGGCAGGAATGTAACACGCCAGCATTGTCAGGGTTCCCAGGAGAACGGGCGCGCCGATGAGCAGTACCGGGTCGGATGTGGTCGTCTCGGTGATCGTCGACAGCGCGTCGAAGTAGGAACCCAGAGCGCGTGTCGTGCCGAATGCCATCGCTTGTCCGAATACGGTGCCGATGACGACCATCAGCGCGCCTTCCTTCAAAACCAGACGTAGGACATCGTTGCTGCGGGCGCCGAGCGCGATACGAATTCCGATCTCCTTGGTCCTCTGAGCGACCGTGTAGGCCGTCACGCCTCCCAGGCCGACAGCAGCGAGGATGAGGCCGAAGACACCAATGCCCCCGTAGACGAACATCGTCACACGCACCATGTACATCATGGTTTCGACCTGGTCCCTGAGGCGAGACACGTTGAAGAGAGTCAAGTTGGGGTCCACCGTGGCGATCTCGTTCCGAATCGCCTGGCGCACGTCGACACCCTTCTCCGCCCGTACGAGGACCGTCACGCCCCGTGAAGAGGGCTGGTCGAATCGGTCGGGATCCATCGGCAGGAACACACCCATCCGCGATGTCTCGAGAATCCTCCCCGAGCGGAAATCGGGAGCGACACCGATGACCTGGTACCGGTCTTCTTCGATTTCCAACGTCTGTCCGATCGGGTCCTGTCCGGCCCAGGTCTCAGCTACCATCGTCTCGTTGACGATCGCGACCCGCAAACCAGCGTCTGTCGGACCGAAAGTCCGTCCGCGGACCAGTTCCACACCGATGGTTTCAAAGAAGCCCTCACCGACGCGCTCACTGCGGATCTGGCGTGCCAGCCTGGCCGCCTCGCCCAAGTCGGCACTGGCCTGGAGGGACGCCTCGTCGCTGAACATTCCCAGCGGGATGCTGTAAGTCAGGCTCGCGGCTCGAACCCCGGGGATCTGTCGAACGCGATCCGGAAGATCGGCGAAGAAGTCTCGAGCTTGATCTCCGGTATACCCGTCCCGTATCGGGTCTAGCGACATCATGTAGAGGTCGTCGACTTCGAAGCCCACCTCCACGGAACTGCTCCGGCCGAATCCCAGCACGACGAACCCGGTGAGCAGCAGGAGCGTGAGTGAGCCCGCCACCTGTTGAAGGACCAGGAAGTTACGCATGCTGTACCAGCGATAGCGCTTCATGCCGCCAGCGCCGCCTTTGAGGGCGGGGGAGACATCCGCCCGCGCCGCCTGGAGCGCAGGCGCAAGGCCGAAGAGTATGCCCGACAGAATGCTCAGGCCCAACGTGAACAGCAGAGCCCACCAACTGGTTTCCAGCTCGAAGGTCATGTATTCGGGAAGCATCGGATCCAGCCACTCCGTCGTCGAGTTCGACCACAGCCCGAACATCAGACCGGCGACACCGCCGAGAAGCGCCAGGATCGTAGCCTCGGTGATCAACTGCCGGACGATGCGCCCCCGGCTCGCTCCAACCGACAGACGAATCGCGATCTCACGTGCTCGCGCGCTGCCCCTGGCGAGCAGAAGCGTTCCGACGTTCGAACAAGCGATCACCAGCGCGAGTCCCACCATGATGAGGGGTAGCGCCATCATTACCGGCAGGTCTTCATCGCGCAACGGCAGCAGGCGGCCGCCGGACACCAGGGTGATACGGCGTCCTTCAAACACCTCGCCCAGCCCGTCGTCGATTTCCTGCTGGCGGATCATCGCGTCCAAGCGGGCTTCGGCTTGCGGAGGCGTGACACCGGGCCCGAGTCTGCCTACCAGGTTGAACGCCTCCAGGTCGCGAGCCTCGAGTGCGTTCCCTCGGAGTTCGGGTGCCACGCGCGGATCCACGGTGGCGGGAATCCAGATGTCCGCAGCGGCCAGTACCGGGCGCGCACCCAGGAAATCTTCTTCCCCAACCCCGATGATAGTCGTCGGGAATCCGTTGATGCGCAGCGTCGAGCCGACAACGTCCGGACGTCCTCCAAGGCGTCCCTGCCAATATCGATGGCTGATGACGATGGATACTGGCCCCCCCTGGGCACGTTCGGGTTCGCCGAACGTCCGCCCGATGCTCGCGCCGGTCCCGAGCACATCGAAGTAATTGGGAGAGACCAGATGGCCCCAAACGCGCTGGGACCTGCCCTCTTCGCGCACTACGAACGGCACGGGCGCCATGTAGGCGGCCATGTCGGAGAACTGGCCGCTCTCATCGCGGAAGCGTTCGTAGTCCGGATAGGAGACGGGCCTCGAGCTGGCAATCAACTCGTCCGGTGCGGAGACGGTCGGAATGTCCTTGAGCATCAAGGACTCGATCTGGCTGAAGACGGTCGTTCCCAGACCAATGCCGATGCCAACCGAGATGATCGACGCGATCGTGAAGCCTTTCGATCGAAGCAGCAACCGTGCCGCGTATTGCGTGTCCTGAGCCAACTCGCGCAGGTGTTCAACCGGGAGTCGCACGGCGGCATCCGCCAGCAGGCGCAGGCTCAACCATACAAGCCGTGCCGTGCCTTGTCTTGCTGCCGCTTCGCGGATGATGGTTTCGGTGTCTTCGAGCATCTCCCACCCATGGTCGAGTCGAAACTCGTCAGGAAAGGCTTTGACGAGTTTCCGGTAGAGCCAGAACGACAGATTGAGAGTGGTCTTCATGAAGGGGCCTCGCTTTCGATGCTCGTCCGTTTGCGGTGGATGACGTCCACGAGTTGTTCGAGCCTCCTGCACTCGGCGTCCAGAACGCCTCGGCCCAGCCGCGTCAGCCGGTAGTAGCGTCGGCGTTCGTCGTCCTGCTCTGGTGACGGTCGATTGTCGGATTCCTCGATCAAGCCTTCCCGGATGAGCCGCTGGATCGTTCCATAGAGCGTCGCCGGCCACAGACGGACCTTCCCCTCGGTCCGTTCGAGGACCTCCTGCATGATCCTGTAGCCGTGATGCTCGCGGTCTGAAAGTGATAGCAGTATGTGGAACCAGTTGGCCCGCAGGGGAAGGAAAGCGTCTGGCTGAGGAATAGTCATATGCAGGATAGTTTAATATATATATGCATTGATATATAGTTGATTCTGCCGTTCATTTCATCTGAAGACCTTCCCAAGAGTTTCTGCCACCTTGATTCTTATATATCCTTCAAACTAAGAGACGATCGGCGTTTCAGACTGCTGGCCTCGCGCCTGCCGTTCTGATACCCTGAGGCAACCGTTCAAGACACGGAGGAAGCGTGCATTCTCAACTCCAGCGACAGGGTGTTCTTTGGTTGCTCGTAGCGGTATTCGTAGTTATGCACTTGACCCAATTTAAAGACAGGCTATCCCATATATGGTGGTCACACATGAAACGGGCTAACCACAAGATATTGGGGTGGTTACGTCAGAGCCACACCGGGGGTGAAACAGAGACCCGCGCGGTGGCGGTCGGTGCGCCGAAAGTGATGCGCGCTGTGACCTCATGGGCGGCCACGCGGTGCTTTTTCGGTCTCCTGCGGCGAAACAGTTCCCGGATGTTCTTGGCTTCATTCAGGAGCCGCAACGCGGTTACTAGGCAATCCTTGGCGAGAGAAATGGCATCCCAAGTTTGGGCAAGCACGTCCCAACAAGGTTTCACGGCGACAGCTAGGGCGTTCATAGTTGATTTCCTCTGTTGCTGTGACCGGCGGGCGAAGTCTCCAGCTTCGCCCGCCAATCGTTCATTTTCAGACACCACTATATCTGGCAAGACGCTTGAAAACAACATCTTGTGGCGCTTTTCAACGCTCGGAGTCAAGTGCATAATCACGGCGGTATTCGTTGTGTGTGCGGTCCCGGCCGCGGCACAGAGCCCCACCGAGCGCGAGGCCGACCGCCGGCAGGATGCGGCCGAGGCGATTTTCCAACAGCGTATCGATGGTTTCACCGACGATGTGCATCGGTTTTATGAGGTCAGCGGGGAGTTGGTGTCCTATCGGGTCCTCGATGAGTTGACGTCAGCAGAGTTGAACAGCTTCGAAGACAAGACCGAGGAGTTGCACGATCGGGCCGGTAGGCTGATCTCCTTCCTCGTGGGGATCGTGCCGCAGGTACGCGGGAACACAGACGACCTTTGGATCATTAAGTCGCCCCCCGATGACGAAGAGACGCTCGAAGACCGGCTGACGTTGGTGTTGGCGCTTGTCTACCGGATCGAGCCGAAGATCGAGTTCATCCTCGATCTTCTAAACGGTGAAGGGGATCCGGCGATCGAGGTCGAAGACCTCATCTTCGAAGCGTCGTTGCCCTACCTGGTCGTCGGTGGTCTCGAATTGATTCAGGATCTTGCGCTCGAGATTCGACGCCTGATGTAATCACGTTCCTGCTCCGAACGTGAAGTTCGGGTTCCGGACGACCTGCCTTCTGAACAACACTTTGACTCTGAACCGAACACCAGTGGTGTCGGAATGAAGAAGGTCGTGTCCGAGTGCATCGGGACGTTCGCTCTTGTATTCGCCGGCACGGGTGCGATCGTCATCGGCGATGTTACGGGAACCATCTCGCATGTCGGTGTCTCGTTGACGTTCGGTCTTGTCGTCATGGCGATGATCTACGCCCTGGGCGACATATCGGGGGCGCACCTGAACCCGGCCGTGACCCTCGGATTCTGGGCGGCCCGCCGCCTCGAGGGGCGCGACGTAGCGCCATATGTGGGCGGTCAGTGTGTTGGTGCCGTGGCGGCCAGTACTCTGTTGCGGTTCCTTTTTCCTGCGCATCAGGCGCTCGGCGCGACGCGCCCGGGCGGCACCATTGCGCAATCCTTCGTCCTTGAGGTTGTCATCACATGGATCCTGATGTTTGTCATCCTGAATGTGTCGACCGGGTCGCGGGAGAAGGGAATTACCGCAGGAATTGCGATCGGGTCGGTCATCGCGTTCGCGGCGATGTTTGCCGGTCCTGTTTCCGGAGCCTCGATGAACCCGGCCCGCTCGCTCGGTCCGGCACTGATATCGGGCAACCTGGAAGGGCTCTGGCTCTACTTCCTGGCCCCGGCCGTCGGAGCGTTGCTGGCCGTGCCTGCGTGCCGGTCCGTTAACGAGGAGGGTTGCTGCACCGGTGAGGCGTGCCGTTGAGCGGTGCGGTGGAGCTTCGTCGGGTTCTCTTCGTCTGCGTTGAGAATTCCAACCGAAGCCAGATGGCTGAAGCCTTCGCCCGCCTGCACGGCGGTGGGCGTATCGAAGCGTACAGTGCCGGTTCGGGGCCCAGCGGCCGTGTGAGCCCGAAAGCCATCACCGCAATGCGTGAGGTTGGCTACGATCTGACATCGCATCGGTCGAATGGGCTCCGAGAGATCCCCGAAGTCGAATACGACGTTGTGGCGACGATGGGTTGCGGTGACGAGTGCCCCAGGGTCAGCGCGACGCGGCGGGAGGACTGGGATATTCCGGATCCCCGGGACATGGAGACGGATGACTTCCGCCGGGTACGGGACCTGATCGAACGCAAGGTTAAAGAACTCCTGGCAACTCTGTAGGTAAGCTCCGACCGATAGGGGACCGAGGACGCTGTCCCTAAGAGCCGACTTTCGCGCAGGTTCCGGCCGGGGTGGGACAGCGTGCTCTGTCCCCTCTTTAGGAAGTTTGACAACTCTACAGGTAAGCTCCGACCGATAGGGGACCGAGGACGCTGTCCCTAAGCGCCGACTTTCGCGCAGGTCCCGGCTGGGGTGGGACAGCGTGCTCTGTCCCCTCTTTAGGAAGTTTGGCAACTTTACAGGTAAGCTCCGACCGATAGGGGACCGAGGACGCTGTCCCTAAGAGTCGACTTTCGCGCAGGTTCCGGCTGGGGTGGGACAGCTTGCTCTGTCCCCTCTTCCCTCTGTGCCAATGTAGGTGAGACACCTGCCTAACCGTTAATTAGTGAGCAGGGCGGGAAGGAAGTGAGCCTGTGTTGGTGATGAAACCAGAGAACGAGAACGAAGAATCGCGTGGAACGGAAGGCGCCCGCAGGGCGACTGGAGTTGCGCGTGAAGCGGCCGGTCGGAATGGGGATAATCCGGACCCGGAGGTGACCAATAAGGCGATACGGAGGCGATTCAGCGCCGCATATAAGCGCCGGGTCGTGCGGGAGGCGGACCGATGCACGAAGCCGGGCGAGTGGGGGGCCTTACTACGCCGGGAGGGATTGTATTCCTCGAGCCTGCGCACCTGGCGGCGGCAACACGATGCCGGGGAATTGGCCGGGATGGGTTCGGCGAAGCGAGGACGGAAAGCGCAGCCGAAGGACGGCCGGGACAAGCGCATCGCTGAACTGGAACGCGAGGCGCAACGGCTCCAGAGGAAGCTGGAGCAAGCCGAAACGGTCATCGAGATCCAAAAAAAAGTCTCCACGCTATTGGGGATTCCTCTGAAGAACCCGGACCAGGAAGAGAACAACTGATGGAAGCGGCCGAAAAGTTCTCCACCGAATTGGGGACGGCGCCGGCGTGCCGGGCCTTCGGGGTTTCCCGCGCGTCGCTCTATCGGCGTCGGCAGCGGGCCGCCGCGCCCGCAGCCGAGCGGGCACGCCCACGATCACATCGGGCATTGAGCGGAGCCGATCGACAGGAAGTCCTCGACCTGCTGCATAGCGGGCGCTTCGTGGATCAGGTGCCCGCCCAAGTGTGTGCGGCCTTGCTGGATGCAGACCGCTATTTGTGCTCGGTACGCACGATGTACCGGATTCTGGATGCGAACCAAGAAGTGCGCGAACGGCGGAACCAACGGCGTCATCCCGTCTACCAGAAGCCGGAACTGTTGGCGACAGGCCCGAATGAAGTGTGGACCTGGGACATCACGAAGCTGAAGGGACCACGGAAGTGGACCTACTTCTACTTGTACGTGATTCTCGATATCTTCAGCCGCCAGGCGGTGGGCTGGATGGTGGCCGATTGCGAATCTTCCGGCCTGGCCAAGAAACTGATTCGTGAAAGCTGTGACAAGCATCGGATCGAGCAGGATCAGCTGACTCTGCACGCCGATCGCGGCTCGTCGATGAAGTCGAAAGCGGTGGCGCTGCTGCTATCGGATCTGGGTGTGACCCAATCCCACTCTCGGCCCTATGTGTCCGACGACAACCCGTTCTCGGAAGCCCAGTTCAAAACCCTGAAATACCGCCCTGACTTCCCGGAACGATTCGGTTCGATCCAGGACGCCAAGGCGTTCTGCCGGGACTTCTTCCACTGGTACAACAACGTCCACTACCATTCCGGTCTGAACTGGCTAACCCCAGCGATGGTCCATTACGGTCAGACCGGTCCGGTTCTGGAACGACGCCAGCATGCTCTGGATCGCGCTCGTCGGCAACATCCAGAACGTTTCGTCAATGTACCGAGAAAGATCGCTGGGCCGCCGGACAAGGTGTGGATCAACCCGCCCGCAGAGTCGCCTACGGTAGCTTAAATTCCGAATGCAGGTGTCTCAAACTTGTTGACACGTTCCGTAGTCGACGAAGCTGTAAGCGGGAGTGTGACCCTGATGCTCCGGGATGTTCCCTGGGACCAGGCCCTGGACCTCGTTCTTCGAAACGAGGGTCTCGGGTATGAACTCCAGGGCAACATCCTGAGGATCGCCACCCAGGCTACGCTCCAGGGGGAGGAGGTCGCACGAACGGCGCTCCGGCAGGCCCAGGCACTCAACCAGGAACTGGAAACAAGGACCTTTCTTCTGAGCTATACGCAGGCGGCGACCGTGTCGACCACGGTTGGGGGCGTTCTCAGCACACGCGGCAATATCATCGTGGATACGCGCCGCAACGCTCTGATCATCAGCGACGTTCCGACCCAATTCGGGCAGGTCGAGTCGCTCGTGTCCTTCCTGGATGCTCCGGCCCAGCAGGTCGAAATCGAGGCCCGGCTGTTGTCGGCAACGAAGTCCTTCTCCCGAGATCTGGGCAGCCAGCTCGGGCTGCTGATCGGCAACAACGGCCAGAACGTGATCACCGGCAACCCGGGCACAGCGAGCCCGTTCGCGCGGACACCGACGACTGCGGTCGGCTCCAATCTCCCGCTCATCGGAAATTTCCCGGCCGGCGGCACCTCGGGAATATCGTTCCTGCTCGGCGCCGGGGGCGACATCCTGCTCGACGAAATCATCACGGCGGCCGAATCCCGGGGGACGGCGAGGCTGTTGTCACGTCCCCGCGTGGTCACGCAGAACAACGTGACGGCGACGATTTCGCAAGGCACGCAGATTCCGGTCCAGACCAACGTCAACAACACGATCAGCGTTACGTTCGTGGCTTTTAACCTGGAACTGAGCGTGACGCCTCAAATCACGGCGGCCGGGACGATCCTGCTCACCGCGACCATCACGAACAGCAGTCCGGACTTTGCGCGTGCAGTCGGCGGCATTCCATCAGTTGCAACGCAGCAGGCCCAGACCCAGGTGCTGATCCCGGACGGCGGAACGGCTGTTGTCGGCGGAATCCTGCTCGACACCGATTCTGTCAACGTCAGCCAGATCCCGGGTCTCGGGAGCATTCCGATCCTTGGGGCTCTGTTCAGGAGCACGCAGACGGTCAAGAGCACGAGCGAGTTGTTGTTCTTTATCACGGCGCGGATCAGGCCCCCCAACGCGCTGGAGTTCCTGTCGGCCGAGCCGGCGGGAGATTCCTCCCGAGTCCCGGACGATTCCGTATTCGAAGCGGCTCCCGACGGGCTCGTCGCGGATCGCCCCAGGGGCCCCGAACCCTTCTAGGAGCCTGTCGGGAATTGGCTCCCTCGAAGCAAGAATCAACAACTTACGAGCCATCCCCGGTCTGTAAGTTGTTGATTCTTGGTTGCAGACTTCTTATTCCCGACAGGCTCCTAGGAGCCATTGGTGAAAGTCGCCTGGAGCTGTGGCGGTGCTCAATGGGCGCCGAGTGATGGGCGGTCGTAGACGTCGTAGACCGCCCCTACAGTGCAGACCCGACTTTCACCACGTGCTGCAAGTTGGATTTTGGTCTCCAGGACGACAACGATGTTATTTGCCGAGCTTGCTGGTCGAGTGCGCGAAGCGGTCGGAGCCTTTCGAGCGCTGGCGCTCGAAAGTCTGGATGGAAGCATAGAGGAGTCGATCGTCGACGATCGGGGGCTCGATCCGGAGTGCCTCACTGAGTTTGCCACGCTGCTCCGCATCGCGGAACGTACCTCCGAGGATGCCGGCACGGGCGGACTCGAGGAATTGACCTGGGTCGCGGATCGATCTGTCGTCCTTTCCCGCCGTGTTTCCACCCAACATTATCTGATCCTGGTTCTCGAGCCCGATGTCCGGAGCGCGCAGGCGCGCTATGTCCTTCGAAGAGCAGCAGGGCAGTTCCGGCCGGAGATCGAAAATGCCTAGCAGCCCGTGACAGGGCCGGGCCCATGGCAATTGGCCGTTGGCTGTTAGCTTTCGGTGGCTCCCCAGCCAACAGCTAAAGGCCAAAAGCCAATCACCAGAAGCCATCGCGAATCGCTGATTAAACTCCTGCCCCGGGCTGGTTCCGTCGACCCGCTACCTTGAGGGCGCGGGGCGGCTAACCCGAGCAAAATGCTATACTCTTGCGACTTGGCCGCAGGTTGAAATGAACTTCAAAGAGCTGAAAGAACTGATCGATATCGTTAGCTCGAAAGAGACCATCGAGGAGCTCGAGGTCGAGAGAAACGGAAGCCGGGTCCGCATCAAGCGTGTGGGGAACTACGCGCCCTCGCCGCTCGTCCGAGAGGAGCCCAGCGCAGAATCGACCGAGCCGGCCCCAGCCCATATACCGGCAGAAACTGCCGGACTGCGTTACGTGTCGTCCCCGCTGGTGGGTACCTTTTACCGCGCCTCCAGTCCGGATTCCGACCCTTTCGTCAATGTCGGGGATTTCGTCGAGAAAGGCAGCGTTGTCTGCATCATAGAGGCCATGAAGCTGATGAACGAAATCGAATCCGATGTTGCCGGGGAAGTCGTAAGCATTTCGGTCGAGAACGGCCACCCCATCGAATATGGCGAGCGGCTACTCGCCATCCGCCCCCGATAGCCGTTGAGCAGCCCGAGGCAGAAGCCTGCTTAACGCAGGCCGTTCCTTAGACCGGGAAACGCATGTTCAAGAAAATACTCGTCGCCAATCGGGGTGAGATCGCTCTTCGCGTGATATTTGCGTGCAAGGAACTGGGTATCAGGACCGTTGCAGTCTTTTCCGAAGCCGACCGCCACGCGCTGCATGTCCGGTTTGCAGACGAAGCGATTTGCATCGGCCCCGCGCCCAGCCGGGAAAGCTATCTGAACGTTCCGAGCGTGATCAGCGCGGCGGAAATAGCCAACGCTGATGCGATCCATCCGGGCTATGGCTTCCTTGCCGAGAGTGCCCATTTCGCCGAGGTCTGTGAGGAATGTGGGATCAAGTTCATCGGTCCGTCCCCGACTAATATCCGATTGATGGGAGACAAGGCCAAGGCTCGCGCCGAGATGGAGCGGGTTGGCCTGGCGATCCTCCCCGGCAGCTCGGGACCGGTCGAGGGTTCGGACGAGGCCTTGGCAGTGGCGGACGCCATCGGATACCCGGTGATCGTGAAGGCCGCCGCAGGCGGAGGTGGACGCGGAATGCGGGTTGTTCACGATCGCGCCGATCTGATCCGTGGACTGGAAACGGCCCGTTCAGAGGCCGACGCGGCCTTCGGAGTCTCCCACTGCTACATCGAGAAATATCTGCCGAACGCCCGCCACATCGAGTTTCAGATCCTGGCGGACGAACACGGCAATGCCATTCACTTGGGGGAACGAGAGTGCTCGATACAGAGGCGTCATCAGAAGCTTCTCGAGGAGGCCCCGTCGGTCATCATCAACGATACGCTCCGCCAGAGCGTGGGTGCGCAGGTCGTCAAGGCAGTCAAGGACCTCGGTTATGCGAGCGCCGGCACCTTCGAATTCCTCGTGGACGGGGACCGAAACTTTTACTTCATGGAGATGAACACGCGAATCCAGGTTGAGCATGGCGTGACCGAAATGGTGACCGGCATCGACCTGCTTCGGGGCCAGATCCTGGTTGCCGCCGGAGATAGGCTGCCCCACCGCCAGGAGGATGTCGAGTTCCGAGGCCACGCCCTGGAGTGCCGTATCAACGCGGAGGATCCGTTCACCAATCGTCCCTGTCCAGGAAGGATTACTTCGTGGCATCCGCCGGGCGGCCCCGGTGTCCGGATCGATACGGCTGCCTACGCGGAATACGTGGTGCCGCCGCATTACGATTCCCTGATTGCCAAGGTGATCGCACACGGTGCGAACCGGCAGGAAACGATACGGCGGATGGACCGCGCCCTCCGAACCTTTATCATCGAGGGGATCGTGACCTCGATCCCACTCCACCTGCAGATCCTGGCCGACGAGCGGTTCGTGTCCGGAGATATTTCGACACACTTTCTCGATTGATGCTCCCGCGCCTCTACGCGATTGCGGACGCCGCCTTTGGCGACCCTGTCGAGATTGCACGCCGGCTTTTTGCAGGGGGTGTCCGCCTTGTGCAGGTGCGGAGCAAGGATCCGGCGTCGGGGCTCCTGCTCGCCCAATGCCGCGCCGTCGTTGCGGCGGCTCCACCCGGTGCCCGTGTCATCGTCAACGATCGTGCCGATATCGCCAGGATTGCCCACGCTGCCGGCCTCCACCTCGGCCAGGGCGACCTGCCGCCCGCCCTCGCCCGCGTCATCATCGGGGACGACCCGATCCTCGGCCTGTCCACCCATGACGAGCATCAGGTCCGGGATGCTGCCGGTGAGCCCATCGATTACATCGCCGTCGGGCCCGTTTTCCCGACCCAAACCAAGCCCGACACCGCCCCAGCGCTCGGACTCGAGGGCTTGGCCCGTCTGGTGGAAATTGCGACCCATCCGATCGTGGCCATCGGCGGCATCCGGCTCGAAAATGCCAACGACGTTATCCGGGCGGGCGCCTCATCGGTGGCAGTGATATCGGACCTGATCGGCGTAGCCGACATCGAACGAAGGGCCCGGCAGTTCGTGGCGAGCCTTGCCGAGGATGGGAGCGTCTAAGAGAATAGTGACGCACCGTGTTGGTCGCGCGACACCGTTTTGCGTAAACTGTTGGGTTACCGGTCAGTGGATACTGAAGACCGGGAAGGCGGGAAGCAAGTGGCTGTAGAACTGACCCACAGACAGAGGTCCCCGTGTTAGAGACCGAAGCGGCTCTGAGGGTTGATCTGTATATGATCCGGACCGCTCGCTACCAGCCTGTCCTGTTTCTTTCGAGGCGGGCGCTTGATGCGTGGTCAAGGTCCGAAGGAAACCAGATCCGCAGGTTTATTCGCCGCCTGATTCGCCACAGGAACGTTGTCGTACGATGGGTGGGCCGCGTGACACGAACCGGATACCGTCTATACCAGAAGCTCGAGGACCGGATCGACCCCCTCGAGCGAATGGTCAAGGCGCTCAATGGGGCCGACAGCTTTCGCGTGCGCTATGCGACGAGTGGGCTTGCCGAGAACCAATTCCGTGACTTTCTGCGCGGTCAAGTCGTCAAACACACGGCTTGGTTGTTCGTCGACGCTGCGCTAACGACCGTCGCGGTCGCTTTCGCATGGGTGCTCGTGCCCATTCCCGGTCCGAACATATTCTTCTATTATCCGGCCCTGCGCCTCATGAGCCACTATCGCGCGTTGACGGGGGCCCGCCGGGTGCTGAACGGAACGAGTGTCCACTACGAGGCGCTGCCGGCCCTCGGCCGGCTCGAGGCCAGATTGCGAGGATCTGCCCCGAGGGATTTCGGAGGCTTCGACCCCGAGATCGATATCCGTGGCCTGGAGCATTTCCTGAACCAAGTCGCCTAGCGTCTGGCGCGACGCTGCCGTATCGCGAGCCATTAGACTTCTGCCACGGGCTGCTACTATTCGAAGTCGGTTAAATACAGGAGCAGGATTCAGATGTTCGAACTGAAGGGGATCATACCGCCGATGGTCACGCCGTTCGATGCGAACGGGGACATCGTCTACGCGGATTTCGAGAGCAACCTGGACCGGTACCTCGAGGCGGGTGTTACCGGTTATCTCGTTCTGGGGTCGAACGGCGAGGCTGTCTACCTCGACCACGACGAAAAGCTCCGGCTCATCGAAGCGGCCAGGAACCGGATCCCCGATTCGATGATGCTGCTCGCCGGCACGGGACTGGAGTCGACCCGGGCGACCATCGAGTTAACGAGGGAGGCGGCGGAACGGGGCGTCGACGGCGTGTTGGTCAAGAACCCGTTCTACTACAAGAGCCGGATGGGCCGAGATGCCTACCTGGCACACTTCACGGCTGTGGCGGATGCGTCACCAGTCCCCGTCGTGCTCTACAACGTACCGATGTTTACGGGAATCTCGATGGCCGCGGATGTCGTGATCGAGCTGTCGCGCCATCCGAACATCCATGGTCTCAAGGAAAGCGCGGGCAACGTGCAGCTTATTTCAGAGGTTGTCTGGTCTGCTCCGCCCGACCGGTTTTCGGTATTAGCCGGTTCAGCGCAGACGCTCTATCCCAATATGATGGCGGGCGCTCGTGGAGGCATTGTCGCGCTGGCATGCGCGGCTCCTGCGGAGATGCTCGCCCTCTACAGTTCGGTGTGCGATGGCGACTACTCTCGGGCTGCTCGGCTTCAAAGGATTCTCGCCCCGTCCGCGGTCGCGGTTACGGCGAAATACGGCGTCCCGGGCTTGAAAGCGGCGATGGAGACGTGTGGGTTCCGCTCCGGTTTGCCGCGTCGGCCCCTGCTTCGGTCCGACGACGCGGCCCGCCAGGATCTGGAAGGAACTCTTGGTCGTATGCACGGCCAGCTCGCCGCTTCTTCATGATGAGCATCCCCCTCGAAGCGGTTCCTGCGATCCCGAAACTGTTTCTCGACTACCTCAAGGGCAGGGAAGAGGCATGCCGGTTCTACCCTGAGGAGCGATCCCTGGACGCCATCGTCCGGTTCGCGGCCCGTTGTACCGACGGGGGTGCCAAACGTCACGAAGAACTCGGTTCCGTCCTGGAGGCACAGCAGGCCCGGTGGGGAAGCGACCCCAAGCCGGTCGAGCGGCTCCGTGCCGGAGCGGTCGCAGTGGTTACCGGGCAGCAACCGGGTCTGTTCACTGGCCCGTTGTATGCTGTTTTGAAGGCGTTGACGGCCGTCAAGCTGGCAAGGCACCTCACCGAGAAGGGCATCGAGGCGGTCCCGGTTTTCTGGATCGCATCGGAAGACCATGACGACGCCGAGATTTCATGGGCGGCCATCCTGGACGCGGAATCGAATTTGCAACGGATGACGGCCGATCTGTCCGACGGTAATCGGACGCCGGTCGGCTGGCTGCGATTCCCTCGGTCCATCGAAGAGGCCATCCAGAGAGGCTTCGATGCGATGCCGCCGACGGAATTCCGGGAGGCCGTGTTCGCCATGGTCCGGGAGACGTACCGTCCTGACGCCAGTCCCGTGGATGCGTTTGCTGGCATGATGGCGCGCCTGTTCGACGGAACTGGTCTGCTGATCGCCGATCCTCTCGATTCCGCGTTTCGGGCCCTGACCGAGGCGTCCCTCCGAGCGGTCGTCGAAAACAACGGGGACATCCGGCGGGCGGTCCTCGAGAGAAGCCACGAGATTCTCGAGGCTGGCTATCCAACCCAGGTACGCGTGGATGGCGAGTTCACGGGTCTGTTTACTTACCGGGACCGGTCCCGCGAACCGATCGGTCCGGGGGATGTCGCCCGCGGGGTCGAGTTGAGCCCGAACGTGTTGACTCGCCCCGTCGTACAGGATTCGGTGTTTCCGACCGTGGCGTACGTGGGCGGGCCGGCGGAGATTGCCTACTACGCGCAGGCGGCCCCGATCTATGAGTGCCTGGGCCTTCGGATGCCGCCGCTTTTTCCGAGGATCAGCGCGACCATCGTCGATCCGCCCATCGCCCGGGTGATGAAGAAATACGGTATCGAGCTGACTGATGTCTTCAGGGGGGCCGAGGTACTCCGGAGACGCGCCGTGGGCCAAACCCCAGCCACCGATCTGTTCGAAACGGTTCGGGACCGCGTCTCTCGAGAAATGGAATCGCTCCGCGGGACGCTGACCGGCGCCGACCAGACGCTCGGCGGCGCTCTGGACAAGGCGCTGGACAAAGTCCGCCATCAGGTCGACGCGCTGGGATCGCGTTATGTGCGTGCAGCGGCACGGCGTGACGAGGTCCTCGAACGCCAACTCGAGAACGTACGGAACCGGTTGTATCCGGAGAGCAAGCTTCAGGAACGAATCGTCAACGTCACGTCCTTCCTGGTGCGCTACGGCGCCAAGCTGATTCCCATGATCGACGAAAGACTCGAGTTGGACGGATCCATACACCAGGTGATCGAGCTGTGAAAATCGGCATTACGTGCTATCCCACCTACGGCGGCAGTGGCGTCGTCGGCACGGAGTTGGGCCGCGAGCTTGCGGCTTCCGGCCACGAGATCCATTTCATCAGCTACGCTCCACCGATGAGGCTCAAGCTGACCGACAGCGTGTTCTTCCACGAGGTCGAGGTTCTGTCTTACCCGCTGTTTGAGTACCCTCCGTACGACCTCGTCCTGGCCACGAAGATGGCCGAAGTCTCGGCGAAGTTCCAGCTTGACCTGCTCCACGTGCATTACGCGATTCCGCATTCGATAAGCGCCTTTCTCGCCAAGAAAATGGCCAGGGACGCTCCGGTGCCGTTCGTCACGACGCTCCACGGAACCGACATCACCCTGGTCGGCAACGACCGTTCCTACCTGCCCATCACGCGCTTCGGCATCGAGGAGAGCGACGCCGTCACCGCCGTGTCCGAATATCTGCGCGCCCGGACGGTCGAAGAATTCGGGATTGATCGGCCCATCGAGGTGATTCCGAACTTCGTCAACTGCGAGGTGTTCCGCAAGTCCGAGGATCCGGAGTTTCGGCGACAGTTTGCCGCTCCCGACGAGGGCTTGCTGATTCACATCTCGAACTTCCGTCCCCTGAAGCGTGCTTCCGACGTCGTTGAAATTCTCGCCCGGGTCCGCAAGAAGGCCGGCGCGAAGCTGCTGATGGTCGGCGACGGACCCGATCGACCGAACGCGGAGTGGCTCGCGGAGGTAAACGGGCTCAGCGCACACGTCCACTTCCTGGGAAAACGGGCGGACATGGAGCGTCTCCTGTCGATTTCCGACATCCTCCTGTTACCCAGCCAGTTGGAGTCTTTCGGGTTGGTGGCTCTCGAGGCGATGGCGTCGGAAGTGCCGGTGATCGCGACCCGGGTCGGAGGCGTGCACGAGGTGGTCGAAGACGGGAGTGACGGATTTCTCTTCGACGTGGGCGATGTCGATCGGATGGGCGAAGCCGCCGTGTTGATTCTGGGCGACCGCGAACTCGGTAGGCGGATGGGGCAGGCCGGCCGAGATCATGCAAAGCGCAACTTTTGCCATGAAAAGATCGTGGCCCGCTACATCGAACTTTATGAGAAGACGATTGCGGGACGTTGAGGGAGAAGAGTTGTTGCCACGGATTACACGGGGGAAGAAAGAGTTGCCACGGATTGCACGGATTTAACGGATGGGGTGGTCTTCGGAGGGCAGCCCGCAGGATCCGCCGGTGTCCTACGGCCCTCGTTCTCCACCGGCGGCTATCAGTATTTCCATGACATCGGCGTGCCCCTTGTATTCGGCCCAGTCCAAAGCTGTCTCCCCATCGTCATCAGTTGCGTTCACGTCAGCCCCGGCATCGAGCAAGACCTTAACAGTGTCCACGTGTCCGTCCCATGATGCCCAGATCAACGCGGTCCAGTCGTCAACCTCCCGTGCGTTGACTTCGGCTCCAGCGTTGAGCAGTGTCTGAACCGCCAAGACTTGACCGCTCATCGCTGCCATCATCAGCGCCGTCGTTCCCTCGTTGTCCCTCGGGTCAACCTCGGCCCCGGCGTCGAGCAAGACCTCAAGGACGTCCACGTGCCCGTCCTGTGATGCCCAGATCAAGGCGGTCCAGCCGTCGATTTCTCGTGCGTCGACTTCGGCTCCAGCGTTGAGCAGTGTGTGTATCGCTGCGGTGTTAACGATCGCGAAAAAGTGAAGTGTTCTGGACGAGCGCCGACACGTAAGTCGTGATTTTCTTCCTCGCGAATGTCGAATTCCGAGCCTGTCCGGTCGAAGGGCGGAAAACTATAGCAGAATTGTCAAGCGCGCGGAAGCGTGATCTGTCACGCAACGTCGCCCAAGCTGCACGACTGGTCGGAAAGCCCCGGCAAACAGCCTCGCAAGGCCTCGGCGATGATGATGAGCGTTCAGAGTCTCGGCGTTTGTTCAGATTCATTCACTTTCTGGTGATCGTTTACACTCTCTCGGCGTGACCATTCCGTGCCGCCCTCATCAGCGCCGTCGCTCCCTCGGTTGAGCTCGCGTCGACGTCGGCCCCGGCGTCGAGCAAAAGCGCAACCCTGTCTACGTGTCCGTTCTCTGATGCCCAGATCAACGCAGTCCAGCCGTCGTCATCTGTTGCATGCACGTCAGCCCCGGCATCGAGCAACGCCCGCAAGCGGGCCGTGTCGCCGTTCCGGGCTGCCTCTATGACTAATAACGGCGCGGCCTCCAGGATTCTTACGACATCGGTGTGACCTCGACTTTCTGCATTTGTCAAGGCTGTCGCGCCAGTGGCACTTGTTGCATTCACGTCGGCGCCGGCAACGAGCAAGGCTTGGACAGTTTCGGTGTGACCGTCATATGCCGCATTTATCAAGGCTGTAAAGCCACTGTCGTCTTGTGCGTTCACGTTGGCGCCGGCAACGAGCAAGGCTTGAGTGGTATCGGTGTGACCTCGACTTCCGGCATTTATCAAGGCTGTAAGCCCCGGGTCGGTTCTTGCATTCACGTCGGCGCCGGCAACGAGCAAGGCTTGAACAGTTTCGGTGTGACCTTCCAATGCCGCATTCGACAAGGCTGTAACGCCCGTAGTAGACCTTGCATTCACGTCAGCACCAGCATCGAGCAACGCAAGCAAGCGGGCCGTGTCGCCGATCCGGGCTGTTTCGATGACAACGGCTGCCAGGATTCTCACGAAATCGGTGTGACCTCGATCTTCTGCCAGCGTCAGGGCCGTCTTGCCTTCGTTGGTCTGCGCATCCAGGTCGGCGCCGGCAACGAGCAAGGCTTGGGCGGTTTCGATATGACCTCGAGCTGCCGCAAATATTAAGGCCGTCTCGCCTTCGTTGGACTTTGCATTCAGGGCGGCGCCGGCGTCGATCAAGGCTTGCGCGATTTCGGTGTGACCGTGATTTGCCGCTAACATAAGGGCTGTGTCGCCCATGATGTTTCTTGCAGTCACGTTCGCACCGGCAACGATCAAGGTTTGAGTGGTATCGGTGTCACCGCCAATCGCCGCCGTCATAAGGGCTGATTGGCCAGTGCTGCTCCTTGCATTCACGTCGGCGCCGGCAACGAGCAAGGCTTGAACAGTTTCGGGGTTACCTGCAAATGCCGCATTCGTCAAGGCTGTAAGGTCGCTGTCGTACTTTGCATTCACGTCGGCGCCGGCAACGAGCAAGGCTTGAGCGGTATCGGTGTAGCCTCCAGCAGCCGCAGTCATCAAGGCTGTGGCGCCATCGTTGGCTTTCGCATCCACGACAGCGCCGGCAACGAGCAATGCTTGAACGGTATCGGTGTGACCTCCATCTGCCGCACTAAACAAGGCCGTCCAGCCATCATCGTTCTTCGCCTCGAGGTCCGCACCGGCAACGAGCAAGGCTTGAGCGGTATCGGTGTCACCGCCCAATGCCGCTACCAGAAGGGCTGTCTCGCCGGTGTCGACTCTTGCATTCACAGTGGCGCCGGCAACAAGCAAGGCTTGAGCGGTGTCGGTGTGGCCGCCCAATGCCGCCACCAGAAGGGCTGTCACGCCTAAGTCGGCGGTTGCATTCGCGTTGGCGCCGGCAACGAGCAATGTTTGAACCGTATCGGTGTGACCTCCCCCCGCCGCCGCCAAAAGGGCTGTCTCGCCAGTGTCGGCTATTGGTGCATCCACGACAGCGCCGGCAACAAGCAAGGCTTGAGCGGTATCGGTGTGACCTCCAAATGCCGCCACTATCAAGGGCGTCACGCCATCGCTAACCGTTGCATTCACATTCGCACCGGCAATGAGCAAGGCTTGAGCGGTATCGGTGTAGCCTCCGGCAGCCGCAGTCATCAAGGCTGTGGCTCCATCGTTAGCTTTCGCATCCACGACAGCGCCGGCAACGAGCAAGGCCTGAGCGGTGACCGTGTGACCTCCAACTGCTGCATGAATCAAGGCGGTCCAGCCGCGGTCATCGGTTGCATTCACGTCTGCGCCAGCATCGAGTAACGTCCTCAAGCGGGCCGTGTCGCCGTTCCCAGCTGCTTCGATGACTTCCCCACGACTCTCGTCCAAGACGATTGGCTGATCCAACCCTGTCAAACCCAGTGCGGCCGTAAGGATTCTCACGACCTCGACGTGGCCTTCGTCTTCTGCCAGCGTCAGGGCCGTCTGGCCTTCATCGGTCTCCGCATTCAGGTCCGCGCCGGCAACGAGCAAGGTTTGAGCGATTACCGGGTGACCTCCAAATGCCGCCCCCATTAGCGCTGTCTCGCCAGCGTTGGCTCTTGCATTGACGGCCGCGCCGGCATCGAGCAAGGTTTGAGCGATTACCGGGTGACCTCCAGATGCCGTCCCCAGTAGCGCTGTTTCGCCATCGTAGCCTCTTGCATTGATGTCGGACCCGGCAACGAGCAAGGCTTGAACGATTCCGGTATGCCCCCCGAATGCCGCACTAATCAAGGCTTGTGCATTCACGTCGGCCCCGGCATCGATCAAGGCTCGAGCGATTTCGGTATGCCCCCCAGAGGCCGCATTGTTCAAGGCTTGTGCATTCACGTCGGCGCCGACATCCATCAGGGTTCGTACGATTTCGGTATTCCCCCCCCATGCCGCATGGGTCAAGGCTGTCCAGCCACTGTTGTCTTGTGCATTCACGTCGGCCCCGGCATCCATCAGGGCTCGTCGGAACGTGTCAACAAGAGTGAGACACCTGCATTCGGAATTTAAGCTACCGTAGGCGACTCTGCGGGCGGGTTGATCCACACCTTGTCCGGCGGCCCAGCGATCTTTCTCGGTACATTGACGAAACGTTCTGGATGTTGCCGACGAGCGCGATCCAGAGCATGCTGGCGTCGTTCCAGAACCGGACCGGTCTGACCGTAATGGACCATCGCTGGGGTTAGCCAGTTCAGACCGGAATGGTAGTGGACATTGTTGTACCAGTGGAAGAAGTCCCGGCAGAACGCCTTGGCGTCCTGGATCGAACCGAATCGTTCCGGGAAGTCAGGGCGGTATTTCAGGGTTTTGAACTGGGCTTCCGAGAACGGGTTGTCGTCGGACACATAGGGCCGAGAGTGGGATTGGGTCACACCCAGATCCGATAGCAGCAGCGCCACCGCTTTCGACTTCATCGACGAGCCGCGATCGGCGTGCAGAGTCAGCTGATCCTGCTCGATCCGATGCTTGTCACAGCTTTCACGAATCAGTTTCTTGGCCAGGCCGGAAGATTCGCAATCGGCCACCATCCAGCCCACCGCCTGGCGGCTGAAGATATCGAGAATCACGTACAAGTAGAAGTAGGTCCACTTCCGTGGTCCCTTCAGCTTCGTGATGTCCCAGGTCCACACTTCATTCGGGCCTGTCGCCAACAGTTCCGGCTTCTGGTAGACGGGATGACGCCGTTGGTTCCGCCGTTCGCGCACTTCTTGGTTCGCATCCAGAATCCGGTACATCGTGCGTACCGAGCACAAATAGCGGTCTGCATCCAGCAAGGCCGCACACACTTGGGCGGGCACCTGATCCACGAAGCGCCCGCTATGCAGCAGGTCGAGGACTTCCTGTCGATCGGCTCCGCTCAATGCCCGATGTGATCGTGGGCGTGCCCGCTCGGCTGCGGGCGCGGCGGCCCGCTGCCGACGCCGATAGAGCGACGTGCGGGAAACCCCGAAGGCCCGGCACGCCGGCGCCGTCCCCAATTCGGTGGAGAACTTTTCGGCCGCTTCCATCAGTTGTTCTCTTCCTGGTCCGGGTTCTTCAGAGGAATCCCCAATAGCGTGGAGACTTTTTTTTGGATCTCGATGACCGTTTCGGCTTGCTCCAGCTTCCTCTGGAGCCGTTGCGCCTCGCGTTCCAGTTCAGCGATGCGCTTGTCCCGGCCGTCCTTCGGCTGCGCTTTCCGTCCTCGCTTCGCCGAACCCATCCCGGCCAATTCCCCAGCATCGTGTTGCCGCCGCCAGGTGCGCAGGCTCGAGGAATACAATCCCTCCCGGCGTAGTAAGGCCCCCCACTCGCCCGGCTTCGTGCATCGGTCCGCCTCCCGCACGACCCGGCGCTTATATGCGGCGCTGAATCGCCTCCGTATCGCCTTATTGGTCACCTCCGGGTCCGGATTATCCCCATTCCGACCGGCCGCTTCACGCGCAACTCCAGTCGCCCTGCGGGCGCCTTCCGTTCCACGCGATTCTTCGTTCTCGTTCTCTGGTTTCATCACCAACACAGGCTCACTTCCTTCCCGCCCTGCTCACTAATTAAGAAAGTGTGCCAATCTTAGTTGGAAATTGAAACGGCTCCAAACCCTATGGTTTGATGGCATTGGAAAAAAGAATATCAAGCCTGTAAGAGAAAAGAAGCCGAGATGAGGAGTCTGTTACGTTCGGTCAAGAAACGCAAGAAGTCGCGTGTGCTGAGTGAGGTCCAGGTCGTGAGTCGTGAGGAGTACACGGGACTGGATGTGGACTCGAAGGTGGAGATGATCCGGGCGTTGGTCCCGTTGGGATTGATGCAGGTAGAAGAGTTGCTCGACGAGGAAGTGAAGGCGTTGGCGGGGGAGCGATACGCGCGAAAGAAGGCGTCGTTGCGGGGTCGGCGTCACGGGAGCAATCCAGGGACGGTGGGGCTTGGCGGCCAGCGGGTGCCGGTTCGGGTTCCCCGGGTTCGCAGCGTGGCGGGCGGGGAGATTCCGCTCCGGTCCTACGATGAACTCAGTCCGGGTGGCGCGGTGAATGAGCTGCTTCTCAGACGTGTGCTTTATGGGATCTCCTGCCGGAACTACGAGTCGGCCGCGGAAGCGATTCCAGGAGCGATCGGACTGTCGAGTTCGACGGTGTCTCGAGGTTTTGTCAAGGCGAGTGCCGCGAAACTGCGGGAGATGCAGGAGCGGGATCTGTCGGGCGAGGACGTCGTGGCGATCTTCCTGGACGGGAAGGCGTTTGCCGACGCCATGATGGTGGTGGCCCTAGGCATCACGCTTTCGGGCGAAAAGCGCTTCTTAGGCTTCGTGGAGACGGACACGGAGAACGAGCAGGTACTGACTCCGTTTCTCCGTTCATTGATGGAGCGGGGCCTGGACATCTCTGAAGGCGTGCTGGTGATTGTCGACGGCGGCAAAGGTCTGCGGGCGGCAGTCAAAAGGGCATTCCACAATCGAGCCCTCGTCCAACGCTGCCAATGGCACAAACGCGAGAACGTCGTGAGATACCTATCGAAGACCGAGCAAGCCGCGTGGCGCAAGCGGCTTCAGCGTGCGTACCAGCGCCCGGAGTACAACGAAGCTCGGGCGGCGCTCGAAGAGCTCCATGGAGAGCTCGAAGAGCGAAACCAATCGGGGGCTGCGAGCCTTGAGGAAGGCCTGGAGGAGACCCTCACGTTGCATCGGCTCGGCGTGTACGGGGTTCTGGGCCGATCGTTCAAGACGACGAATTGCCTGGAATCGGTCAATGCTCTTGTCGAGGAAAGGTGCGCGAAGGTCGATCATTGGAAGAACTCGAGTCAGCGGCAGCGCTGGTTGGCGACTGCACTCATCGATATCGAACCGCGCCTGAGGAAGGTGATCGGCTACCGTCATCTTCCGAAGCTCCGCGAAGCCCTCAAGCGAGAACTGAAGATTGAGGCGAACACGTCGACGAGTTCGAAGAAGAAGGTTGCGTGACCCATCGTGAGCCGTGGAGAGTTTCAACTAAGAATGGGCTTGACTCCTAATTAACGGTTAGGCAGGTGTCTCACCTACATTGGCACAGAGGGCTTCCACAATCCGGCTCTCCTTCTGCTTGGCCAATTCACGAAATATCTCGCCCAAGTGCTGCCGAAGCGTACCGAAAATCCTCTTCCGGCGGTACTTCGGGATGAACACCACGTGATACTTGCAGTCCCATTTCGTGTGCGATAGGCTTTGGTAGTCTTTCATTGAGTCCTCCTTGTTCGGAAGTTGTCGCTTCCAAGGAGGACTCTCTTATTTACCGCAGCTCTCGGTCAAACCTCTGCGAGTCGCCCCGGCTGAGCCGGGGGGTTACCTATGGGAATTCACTAGTGTCCGGTTAGAAGTCGAATAGAACCAGATGGTTAGGATCTTGGAGTTCATTGAATTGGGAATCAGGCGCGTGAAAGGCCTGCAAAATGGGCTGTTTCTCAAGAATCGTAATGCTGAGAATCTGTAGGATTTGGTAAAGACTCCTATCGATGCCGAGGCGCTTCCGGATGATGGCGACGTGAACATAAACCGAAATGGCGATCCAGATCTGGGTCTTCACCGCATTCTCGCTGGTGCCGTAGAAGGACTTGATTCGAAGGTGTTGTTTGATCCATTTAAAGAAAAGTTCCACCTGCCATCGCGACTTGTAGATCTGAGTGATGGTGAGTGCAGGCAACGCGAAGTTGTTGGTCAGGAACTTCAACCGCTTGTTCGTCCCGGCATCGAAGTAGCTGATACGCCGCAACGGATCGGGATAGGTTTTGGCGGATTTGTTCGTTGTGAGGATGACCGTCTGGTCGGATCGCAATCCCGTGGTCGTGTCCACCCGACGGGAGTACCGCCGCCGCAGGACGACGTTCTTCTTAGCACGCACCACAAAGAAAGCGGAACAGAGGGAGAAGAGAAAGAGCCGTTCAAAATCGATATAGGCGCGGTCCATGACGTAGAAGGCACCCGCTTCGGGTGCGATCTCATCGAGAACGTTGACGTCATGGACTTTCCCGTCTGTGACGTGGATAAACGCGGGAATGTTGCCGTGAAGATCCAGCAGTGTATGCATCTTGACCGCGGCTTTGTGCCGGCGAAACCGGGCCCATGGGAATAGTGAAAGACACAGGTCAATGGTGGTCGAGTCCAGGGCATATAGACCTTGATCCAACTCGACGCCGATGGGGTCTTCGGCATATAACGGCCGCGCCATGCCGATCAGGACCTGTGCGAAATCCGCATAGATCCGCCAGTCGCGCCGCTCGTTGGCGTCGGCCAGTGTCGTCCGCGCCACCTTGCTTCGGAATCCCATGTGGTAACGCTTTCTGCCGAGGGCGCGTAAGCAGGCTTCGATGTCGCGGAGGCTTTCACGATAGATCAATTGGGCGAATGCCATCGCCAGGAACTGATCCCAGCAGGAAAACCCTTTCTGCTGGTAATCGCCCCGATAGCGGGCGACACACTTCTGAAACTCGTATCGGGGCGCGTAATCCATGACTTGTGAGAAGACGGTTTGGCCTGAGTTCATGCGCCATTGGTATCACCCCTCTCACCGTAATATTGCTAAAAGTGTGATCGGTAGGTTCAAATCGAAAAATCGCAGAATGCCATTCAACTCACTGTTCATCTATAAGTTGCCGGCGGCTGTCGCACCGTGTTCCGGACACTAGTGATGGGAATTAACGGTTAGGCAGGTGTCTCACCTACATTGGCACAGAGGGGTTCAACCTCAATGTGGCCTTCGAATGCCGCAGTCATCAATGCTGAAAGAGAGTATTCTCCTGGCTCCTTTTCAACCTCTGCGCCGGCAACGAGCAAGGCTTGAACAGTTTCGGTGTGACCCCACTGTGCCGCAGTTATCAACGCTGTCTGTTCTTGGATATCTGTGGCGTTCACGTCAGCCCCGGCATCCAGCAGGATTTGTGCAGCCTCCGTATGGCCTCCGCGTGCCGCAGCTATCAACGCTGTCTCTCCATCGTCATCCGTTGCGTTCACGTCAGCCCCGGCATCGAGCAGAAGTTGGATGTCGTTCGTATTGTACCGCCCCTGATTTCCTGGACAGAGTGAACCCACCATAATCAAGTCGCTGACTCAATTGCAAGACGTTGTCGAGCCTGAGCCGGAGATTGAAAGCCGAGGCGCTCGATCAACCAGTGCTGATTATAGAGAGCGCGAAAGTCCTGAAGAGCTCGAACCAGTTCCGGAATAGAGCGAAAGTGACGCACCCAGAGCAACTGCTCTTTCAGGGTCTTGAAGAAGCGTTCGATACAGCCATTGCCTTCCGGTTCCCGGACAAACGCCGGTGAGGAGACGATGCCAAGGAATCGGATCTCGTTTTGAAAATCGTCGCTCATGAATTGGGACCCATGATCATGACGGAGTCGAAGCCCGGCGGCCGCGTCGGCGTGAAAGCCGGCGAAGTACTCTTTGAGGCCTTGCCGGATGGGATCGAGGGCTTCAAAACGCGTCGCCCGTTTGGCGGCGTGAATGCCGACACAATCGGCCGTGCAGTGATCGATGGCGGCGAATACAGTGACCGCACCATCGTCGAGGGTCACCGTGGCGGTGGCATCGATGCCCCACATCTGGTTCGGGCGATCGGTGGTGATGGTTCCGGTATGCGCCTTGCGCGCAACGGGTGCGGCCTGGCGTTGGGGCGCCAGAAGTTGAGCTTCCCGCATCAGGCGCAAGACCCGAGCCTTGGAGGTGCGGACGCCGGCGACCCGGAGCCGCGCCCAGAATTTCCGGTGTCCTTCCCCAGTAAACGGCGAGGCCGCAATTTCTTGCCGAATCCGTCCGGTCAACTCCGCGTCGGTAAACGGGGTCTTGGGCCCCCGTTTACGCGGCTCGGCCGGATGGTTCCGTCGATCCCGTCGAGCATAGTACGTCGACCGGGGCAACCCCCAGGCCGCTGCGACACGGGCCAGACCATACAGTTGGTGTGTGGAGGGCGACAGGGTCCGGCTCATCGCTTCGACCTCCACCGTAGAAAAGGCTTCTCGTCCTCCAGATGCCGGATCCGTTCCCGCAACAGTTCATTGTCCATCACCAGACTGGTCACCGCTGACTTCAGCGTCTTCCTCTCTTCGTCAACCACATCCACGATCCGGCTCTTCAGGCCGGCCTCGCCTCCCTGCAGGAACGCCTCCCGCCAACGGGTCAGCGCCGCCGCCGTCACGCCATACTGCCGGCTCATCGCTTCAAGATCTTCTCCACGCAACAACTCCAGCACTACCGTGACCTTACGCCGAGCCGACCACCGGCCCTTCCCGCGGCTTCGAAAATCCGGCCCCGCTTCGGTCGCCCTACGGGCTCCCTTCGCGATTCCGGATTCCTCCTTCGTTTCTCTGGACATATCGTGATCCTCCTGCGTTGTAGTTTCTCAAATCACTGTCCAAGGAAATCGTGGGGCGGGGGAGCAAGTACGCCGCCCATCCGGAGCCGACTTGATTGAAGCCGCCCTGTTGATACTGGGCGACCGCGAACTCGCTAGTGGTCCCCGTCTAACAGACTGTACCTTATTCGGATCGTTCCCCGTGCCAGGCCGACACCCTGCGGCTTCGGCCAAGCCGTCGAGTTCCTTCCGCACAGGGATTTCCGATCTAATGGTCATTATTTTCCGCATATATGATCAGAAATGGGACAGCCAGGGCCGTTACGTTAATTGTGACGGACTACACTAGGAGCCTGTCGGGAATTGGCTCCCTCGAAGCAAGAATCAACAACTTACGAGCCATCCCCGGTCTGTAAGTTGTTGATTCTTGGTTGCAGACTTCTTATTCCCGACAGGCTCCTAGGCGGATGGGGCAGGCCGGCCGAGATCACGCAAAGCGCAACTCTTGCCATGAAAAGATCGTAACCCGCTACATCGAACTTTACGAAAAGACGATCGCTCGGAGCTGAGTTAGAAGAGTCGCCACGGATTTAACGGAGGTGAGTGGTCTTCGGAGAGCAGACCGCAGGTCTTTCCCATCCGTGTAATCTGTGAAATCCGTGGCCTTCTTATGGGTCAACCTGCGGATGACTCGCCTAACTGTCTTATTATTATAGACTTAAAGCCGACGAGCGGACTCGAACCGCTGACCTGCTGATTACGAATCAGCTGCTCTACCAACTGAGCTACGTCGGCAAAAAAATGCTCACCACCGGGGGTGAGCAAGAGTTGTAAAGAGAAAAAGGATTCCACCCCACAGGACGGGGCAGAAAGCTCCAATACACCCATAATTTAAATAGGGGGTTTGGCCTTGTCAACTAAAATCCTCGAAACGAACCGAACGTCTTCACTTTGTTCGGTTTGGCGGTGACGATCGAGTCATTCATTGAGCTGCTTCCGCGTAACTGGTTGATTTATCTTGAGTTCTATCAGTCTTTCCGCTTCTTCGCTCAGAAATAGCCGGTTAGGATGATGTGTTTTCATATAGATGCGAAAGCCGCCAAAGGCGATCCCCACGATCAAGGTGAAGAGCAGCGCAATGCCGATCCAGGCGAAGATCGTCAGGATCATTTCCGGCAGTGTGAGGGGGTCGGGCAGCGCCACGTTCCAGGTGATGCTGTACTGGTGGTTTACCCGGGAAAGGATGTCTTCGGCGACGTCCGGCGCATCGCTTGCGCTGACAATCGCAACCAGCGGGCCGACTTGCCGATAAGGTTGTTCTCCCTCGATGCTCGCCAGCCACTCCTGCAGGTGAAACTCAGCCAGCTGTCTGGTCGGGTATAGCAGCAGGGCCAGGGTTGCCGAGCCGCCGGCCTTGCCATAAGTGGCGACGGCGACCTCGAGGCTGTCCTCGAACCCGAGTCCTTCGGCGTTGAGCGCCGCCGCACGTTCGAAAGTTGTCGGATCCAGAATGTATTTTTCCGACTCGCCAATCAGTCCCTCCGGTGGCAAATGCTGCGATACCGGGGCCTTGCGCGACAGGCCGAAGATGTTGTCCGTCAGGACCCTCCCCAGAGCCTCGGTCGCCTCCCACGGGCCACGGATCCGCCCGACGTACTTCGACTGCCAGAAGATCAGTTCGTCGCCGATCCTGAAGCCTTCGGTGCCCAGCGGCACCGTTTCAAAGTCAGGCCGGTCCCACGATCGTTCGAGCGTGAACAGGCCGTACGATGCCGCCGAGTCGACCATCTCATAGAGCACGAGGTTTACGACGCCCTCCGGGCCGGCCACAGTCATCGTGGACACTCCGATCAACCCGTATTCCAGGATTGCCATCGCGCTTCCCGGAGCCAACGTTTCGATGTTGTCCGCCGAGTACTCGACAGGTTCCGAACGCAACTCCCACGCCGGGGCTTCCCGCAGGGCCTCGACGAGGCCGTCTCTGTTCTGTGCGATCAAGGATGTCGCAAGGAAGGCAATCACCAGGAGGCTTCCCGGCCAGCGGGTCTTCATGTCGATTCTCTTTTCTCCTGGCGGTCAGTCCTGAGCGCGCGCCGTTCGAACCCCGCTCAGGGTCTGTGCGTATGATCTTACACCGTCGAAGAGAGCGTCGGCAATCTGCTGACGACGGTCGTCCCCCCTAAGGAGTCGCTCGTCGTCCGGGTTGCTGATGAAGGATATTTCCGAGAGGATGGATGGCATGTTGGCGCCGATCAGCACCACGAACGGCGCCTCCTTGACGCCACGATCGCGGCCCAGATCTGCATTCGACGCCATCGATTTCTGGATGTGGGAAGCGAATTCGCGCGATTCGTCGATTTTGTCCCGAAGCACGATTCTTCGGACGATGTCCTGAAGCTCCGAGATAGCCAATCGTGACGCTGCGTTCTCGCGAGCGGCCAGATCCAACCCTTCGCGCGATGTTGTGAAGTTCAGGAAGAAGGTCTCGAAGCCGCGGATCGAGGTTGTGTCGCTTGCGTTGGCATGGATTGACAGGAACAGATCGGCTTCGGCCTGATTGGCGATCGCGGTGCGGGTCTCCAGTGGGACGAAAGTGTCGTCTTCCCGCGTCAGCACGACTTCCGCCCCGAGTTGTTCGGTGATGAGAGCCTTCAGGCGGTGGGCCACGTCCAGGACGAGATCTTTTTCCGTAAGTCCGGTCGGCCCGACCGTCCCCGTGTCCTTCCCACCGTGTCCCGCATCGATGACGACCCGGGCGACCTTCAGGCCGAGGCTGCGTATCAGAGAGTGTTCGCCGGTGCCGGTCGGTAGGGCCGGAGTCGCGACGGGCGTGTCGTCTCGGGCAGCGTTCGACGCGGCGGTCTCGGGGAGCCTGTCGGTACCGCTTCGGTTTCTGGCTACTGTTTCGTGGGCTGGGGGAGGTGCCGCAGGGAGCGCGTTGTCGTCGCCGGTCGTCGCCGGCCGAGCCGGTGCGTCCCCGAGCACGTCGATGACAAGCCGGTCTGGATCCCGCAGCGTAAAGGTGGTGACGTTCTTAAGTTGGACCAGGTCCAGAACGATACGAACCGTATCTACGTCGTGCTGCGCAACGCGGATGTTCTCGAGCATCACCGATTCGACCGGGAGCGCCCGTGCCTGGAGGGAATTCCGGACCCGCGCGTTGTCGATGTCGACGAAGACTCTCGGGGGATCCTGAACATCTCCCTGCCGAAAACTGGGTTCGCCGTCCAGATCGATGACGACCCGGACCGATTTCTGAGATTCCCAGTAGCGAACGTTGTCGACGTAGACCCAGGCGGTCACGTCGGGTGGGGCAGGTTCCGGTACCCGAACAGGTTTCGGTGTCGGTGTTGCGGGTTCGAGCGGTTTGGGTGGCTCGGTCAGCCTTCGGATCTCGTCCTCGGCAGTGCCAATGAAACGGGACGCTGGGTACTCACGAATCAGAAACCGGAGCGTCTTAACCGCATCCCTCGGGTCCTGGATTTCGTCGTAGAGCGCCGCGATGTTGACCAGCGCATCGTCGGCGTAACCGGTATGCGGAGTGGTCAGGTACACACGCTCGTACAGGCGTATTACCCGAAGATATTCGGATCGGCCGCGATCCGATGGCGCCTTTTCCTTGAGGACGATTTCCTGACGCTGGGCTTCCTGGTATGCCGCGCCGGCCTTTTGGAGAAGAGTCTGGCCCGATGAGACAAGGGGGGAGAGGAGCGTTACCAGCAGGACAGCGATGAGCCTCGGCTGTTGCATCCGTGGTCGGTATTTGCGGGTCGGCCTATTCCTCTACTGCCCCGGGCCTATGTTCGAGAATCGGGTGACACCACGTTCGTCGACCGTTCGGTACATCGTGGGCTCGGCCCGCTTCGGCGTTGACTGTGGCGGGGCGGCCGGCTTCTCCGGGACGGCCGCAGCAACGGAAGCCGGTGCTCGCGTAGTCGCCGGACTCGATGAAGCCAGCAACTTTGTGTACGCGGACCGGACCTTGACGACATAGTCCTGCGTCTCCTTGATATCGGGGATTCGTCCCAGACGTTCGACGCGGTTCTCGCCCGAGTTGTAGGCGGCCAGCGAGAGATCGAGATTGTACTGGAACTTCTCCAGCAGGAATTTCAGATAGCGGACTCCGCCTTCAATGTTTTCCGCGGGGTCGAACACGTTGGTAACGCCGAAGCGGCGAGCCGTTGCCGGTATCAACTGCATCAGACCCAGCGCTCCTTTGTTCGAAACGGCCCGCGTGTCGAAAGCCGATTCGACCTGGATGACCGCACGGACAAGCCTGGAGCCCACGCCATATCTGGCCGAAATGCCGTCGATTAAAGCGTCAACGGGGTTCTGGTTGGGCGGCGTCGCCACAGGCGTTGCGATGGTTGTCGTTCCTACCGGGCTCACCGGGGCCGGTTCGTGGCGCCCGATGTTGCTGAACACGAGTCTTCCGTTGCCATCGACGAATCCAATGAGCCCGTCATCGCCGGTGCGCACCTGGGCGGCGCGCACCTCTCCGCGAGCAACCAGAAGGGTTATCCCAATGCAGATCGAAATGATCGCTATCCTTTTCATCACGAACACAACAGACTGTGGTCTAAGACCCCAGATCCGCCACGATATTGTACACTTCTTGTAAAGCCTGATCCAGTTTTTCGGGCTTCTTTCCACCCGCTTGGGCGAAGTCCGGGCGGCCCCCGCCGCTTCCCCCGACAATGGTTGCAATCTGTTTGATGATCTTTCCGGCGTGAAGCCGCCCCCGCAAGTCCTCCGACACGGTAGTCACAAGCATCGCTTTGCCGGCGTCGGCCGTGCCCAGGACGACCACACCGGATCCCATCCTGGCTCTGGCGTTTTCCGCCAGTTCACGCATCAGAGGGACGTCGACACCTTCAACACGTTGGGCGATCACCGATATTCCGGAAACGGAGTTCTGGGCTTTGAGCAGGCCCTCGAGACGGGAACCCGCGCTCGAGTGCTTCAGCTTCTTCAGTTCATCCTCAAGTTCCTTCTGCTGTGCCAGCAGGCGATCGATCGCGCCGGTGAGATCCGAGCGTGGGGCGCGCAGTCGCCGCCCGACCTCGTCGAGCAGGCGCTCGTCGCTTTCGAGCCGATCGTAGCTTCCGAGGCCGGTCACGGCCTCGATGCGGCGGACGCCTGCGGCAACGCTCGATCCCGCGATAATCTTGAACAAGCCGACGTCCCCGGTCGCGCTCGTGTGGGTTCCGCCGCACAGTTCCATGCTGATATCGGGAACCGAGACGACCCGAACCTTCTGCTGGTATTTCTCTCCGAAGAAGGCGATCGCCCCCAACTCGATCGCTTCGCCGAGCGCCATCTCACGCGTTTCCACCGGATGGTTCTCCAGAACAACCCGGTTGATCCCACCCTCGATTTCTTCGATTTCCTCTGCGGTCAGCGGTGCGTAATGGGTGTAGTCGAACCGTAGCCGGTCGGGAGCCACCAGGGAACCGGCTTGCTTGACGTGGACCCCGAGGGTCCGGCGCAGCGCGGCGTGCAGGAGGTGTGTTCCCGTATGATTGGCAGCGATGCGCCGCCGGCGCCGGGCGTCCACCCGGCCGAGGACCGTGTCGCCGAGTTCGAGGCGGCCGACATCCAACTTCACGTGATGGACGATGATGCCCAGGGCAGGCGAGAACGTGTCGGTGACACTTGCGGCGCCCTCGGGTGAGGTCAGGCTGCCCAGATCGCCGACCTGCCCGCCGGATTCGGCGTAGAACGGCGTTCGATCGAGCACCACTTCCGCTTCGGCACCAAAGCCCCCGACCTGTTGGACGGCCCGGCCTTCAGCGAACAGCCCGATGATCCGGCCTTCGGCCTCGGTCGTTTCATAGCCTAGGAAGTCGGTCGCGCCCTCGGCCATGCTCTCGTAGACTCCCGCCGACCGGCTATGGCCCTTCCAGCTCTCCCTGGCGCGCTCCTTCTGCTTGTCCAGTTCACTGTTGAACCCCTCGATATCGAGTACCAGCGATTTCTCTCTAGCGATTTCCTCGGTGAAGTCCAACGGCAGTCCGAACGTATCGTAAAGCTTGAACAGTTCCTTTCCGGGGATCCGGTTCCCGTCGTGGGACTCGACGTCGGCCATGATCTCCTCGAGCTTTCCCACTGCGACCGCGACGGTTGTGGAGAATCGCTTCTCCTCGTTCTCGACTATGCGATCCACGTAGTCTCGCGTATTCACCAGGTCGGGATACGCATCCTTCATGAGATCGACGACGTGGCCGGTCATCGTGTGGAGGAACGGACCGGGCCATCCGAGCAACGTTCCCTGCCGCATTCCGCGACGCATGATCTTGCGAAGCACGTACCCGCGGCCCTCATTTGAGGGGATGATGCCGTCGCCGATCAGGAATGTCGCGGCGCGGACGTGGTCGGCGATGATCCGGAGAGATGTGTCGGTCGACTCCGATTTCCCGTAGGAGACTCCCAGAAGGTCCGCGGCCCGTTCCAGCAGGGGGGAGAACAGATCCGTGTCGTAGTTGCTGATCTTTCCCTGGAGTATCGAAGCCAACCTCTCCAGTCCCAGTCCGGTGTCGATGGACGGCTTCGGAAGAGGGTTCAGGTTTCCTGCCTCGTCCCGGTCGAACTGCATGAAGACGAGGTTCCAAATTTCCAGATACCGGCCACACTCGCAAGGGAAGCTGCAATCGGCATGACCCTCATCGCTTGCCCCTGGCCCGAAGTCGTAGTGGATCTCCGAGCAGGGTCCACACGGCCCGGTGTCGCCCATCTGCCAGAAGTTGTCTTTCTCGTCCATCCGGACGATCCGGTCGGCGGCAACACCGACATGGTCCTTCCAGAGGCCGGCCGCTTCATCGTCTTCTTCGAACACCGTCACCCAGAGCCTGTCGGCGGAGACACCAAACTCCTCGGTCAGCAGTTCCCACGCGTACTCGACGGCTTCCTTCTTGAAGTAATCGCCGAACGAGAAATTGCCGAGCATTTCGAAGAACGTCTGATGACGCCGTGTGCGCCCGACCATCTCCAGGTCGTTATGCTTGCCCCCGGCGCGGACACACTTCTGGCTGGTTGTCGCCCGACTATAGGTGCGCGTTTCTATTCCCAAGAACAAGTCCGTGAACTGGTTCATTCCCGCATTCGCAAACAGCAGGGTCGGATCCTGGGCGGGGAGCAGGGGTGAACTGGGGACCCTCTCGTGGCCGCGTGCCTCGAAATACTCGAGGAACCGGGTGCGGATGTCGTTGGTGTTCATAGGAATCGTTCCAACTCCGAGCGGATGTCCTCCTCCTCATATCCGAGACGCGCAATCGCCCGAAAAAGTCGAGCGGCCTCGGACTGTTCGAGAGGCGGATCCAGCTTCGAATCAACCATTTTAGCCTCCAGGACCTCCGCAAGTGATGGCCAACTTTGCCCGTCGAGCACCGCCCTGGTGATATCGTCGGCGACGCCTGCGGAAGCGAGTTCGGTCTCGATCAGCATACGGCTTCGGTGCCGGCGTCTGGCGGTTAGATCCTCGCTGAATCGCCGGTCATCGAGGTACCGTTTCCCGACGAGCCAGTCGATAGTGGATTCCGGAACATCGTCGAAGCGAGATTCGAGCTTCCGCCGGAGCCCGGCAATGCTGTAATCCCGGCGGGCCAGCAATTTGAGAGCGTGGGCCAGCACTGGATCAGTCATCGCGAGGCGCTCCGTGGGTTGTGGCAGCCTGTCGGGGTGCCATCCGGGTGTTATCCTAAGCGAATAATGGCCGCAGGGAAAACTCGATACACCGGGTACTGGCCGCTCGCCCGTATCCTTCTGCTCTCAGTGGCGTTGTCCCTGGCCGGTTGCGGCTACCGTCTCGCCGGGAGGGGAACCCAAGCCGGTGAGGGACAGACGCTCGCCGTGCCGACCTTCCGAAACACGACAACGGAGTTCAAGATCGAGCAGCGCCTGACCGATGCGGTCCGCCGCGAGCTGATTCAGCGGACCCGATATCGTGTGACGTCGGCCGATGCCGGCGACGTCGTCCTGACTGGAGAGGTGCTCAACGTCAGGTCCATCCCGATCATCCTTACCGATCGCGGCCGAAGCACTGCGTACACGATTGAGGTGGAGCTCGCAGTTCGGATGGTGGAAGGTCGTGACGATCGAGTGCTTTTCGCGAATGATCGGTGGACCTTCCGCGAGGTGTTCGAGCTGTCGAACGATTCCGAAGAGTTTCTCCCCGAAGACACCGCTGCCGTCGAGCGTTTGGCGAGGCGGTTTGCGAGATCTCTGGTGGCATCCCTGGTTCAGGCCCAGCCGTGAGGTTCTCCGAGTTCCGCCGCCACTCCCCTCCGGGCGGCAACGTCTACATCTTCATCTGTGAAGACGAGTTTCTCATCGACGAGTCTCGGGCGGTTTGGGCCGGTTTCTTTGGAGGTGACTGGGATTTCAGCAAGCTTTCGGTCCGCGAGTTCGAGGCCCTCGAAGCCTCGGAGTTGCTGGTGTTGGCCCGGACCCCCCCGCTGTTCGGCCCCCCGAAGGTACTCCTGGTGACCAACGCCGGAAAAATCACCAAAAAGAAGATCGCGGTTCTTGAAGAGCTGGCCGGGTTGGACTCATCGTTTCTCAAAGTGATCGTGTCGGCTCCGACCCGGCGTTCGGTTTCTGCGCTGGCCAAAACGTTTCCCAAAGTCGAAATCGACCCTCCGCGTGCCGGTGAAGCGGCCCACTGGCTTCGCGATCGCTATGGCGTGACCCCGGAAGTTGCGCATTATGTCGTCGACAACATCGGGACGGAACTGCAACAGCTTCGAGCGGAAATGGAAAAACTCCAAACCTATGTCCGGGAGGCCCGTCCCATCGAGATCAAGGACGTCGATGAGTTGATCCTGCGTTCTGAGCAGTACGGGCCGTTCGAACTCGACGACGCCTTGCAGGCGCGTGATTACCCGAAGGCGGTCCGGGTTCTGGGGGCCATGTTGGACGAAGGCGTCCAACCGATTCTCATCTTGTCACGGATAGCGCGAGTCTGGCGTCAGGTGCTCATCGGTAAGTTTCTCGAGGGTCGCGCCTCCTCAGGCCAGATCGCCACTGCGGCGTCGGTGCCCCACTGGAAGGCGACCCAATTTGCGGCGGCCAGCGGCCGGTTCGACAAGGACCGAATAGTTGCCGGTTTTGCCGAGTTGCTGCGCGCGGACCGTGCCTTCAAGACGTCGTCGCCAAACGCGGAAATCTACCTCGATATGCTGCTTTGGAAGCTGATGCGGTAGGGGACAGAGCACTCTGTCCACACCCCGGCTGACGCTAGACCTGAAGGGGCTACTCTTAGGGATAGTGAGATCTGTCCCCTATCGGTTCGGAAAGAGGCACGACGCTAAGGTTAGGGCGTGGGGGGACCGTCCCGGTAGAGTTCCCGCGAAATGAGGCAAGCGAATTGGTAAGGGGTACTCTGAAGCAGGGATGAGCAAAGGGACGGTGGGCCCGACGCTAAGTTTAAATGGCGTTGACGTGGCGGGACATGCGGGACTTGTAGCGGCGTGCTGCATTGACCTTGATCACGCCCTTCTGCACGGACTTGTCGATCAGGCTGAAAGTTCCGGGCAGCAATGCCTGGGCATCGTCGGCCTTGCCGTCGGCAATCGCCGACTTCAACTTCTTGAATTGTGTCTTGAGCTTGTGCCGGTTCATCTGGTTGATGAGCCGCTTCTTCTCGTTCTGCTTGATCCGCTTGAGCGCGGATACATGATTCGCCATCAGTTGTGCCTCACAAACCAACAATACTAGCAACATGCCCGGCTCCTGGTCAATCCCACCCCACGAAAGCCGGGCTGCTCTCGAGCGTCCCGCCGGGCAGGTTCCATAGCAGGGAACCGCCTGTTTCGCATGGTATAATTTGGCCGGGTGGTGAGATCGACCACCAGTGAATGAAGAAGACCATCCCCATCGGCGAAGGGGTCGCCGACCTGTTCGGTACGTACGACGGGAACATCAAATATCTGGAATCCCTCCTGGACGTCGAAGTCCATATAGCCCCCGACAGTCTGACCGCCGAAGGAAACGACAACCATGTTTCACTCGTCGAGCAGCTCATCGAAGACTACTCTCAGTTTCGCGCCGAGGGCGTCAAGCTGTCCGGTGACGACCTGAAATCGATCATCCGGATCGTCGCGGAAGACAACTCCATCACGATGCGGCAGGTCGTCACCGCGCCCCGTCAGTTTCAGGTTGGGAAACGGAATGTTTCGCCCAAGACCCTCAACCAGAAGCTTTACATGGAAGCCATCGACAAGTACGACATGGTCTTCGGGATCGGTCCTGCGGGCACCGGCAAGACGTACCTTGCGGTCAGCATGGCGGTCCGCGAGTTGCTCGGCAAGCGTGTCAGCCGCATCGTCCTGACCCGGCCGGCTGTCGAGGCCGGTGAGCGGCTGGGGTTCTTGCCCGGAACGGTCGAGGAGAAGGTCGATCCCTACCTAAGACCCATGTACGACGCACTCTATGGCTTGCTCGACGCCGACAGGGTGGACCGCTACCTGGAGAGACGGGTCATCGAGATCGCACCAATCGCCTTCATGCGTGGGCGGACCCTGAACGATGCTTTCGTCATCCTGGACGAAGCGCAGAACACGACGCCAGAACAGATGAAGATGTTCCTGACACGCATCGGCTTCAATTCGAAGGCGGTCATCAACGGAGATGTGACTCAGATCGACCTGCCTTTCGGCAGGAAATCGGGTCTGGTCGAGGCCGGCAAAGTACTAGGTGACATCGACGACATTGCGTTCGTAGCCTTCAACGAACGCGACGTCGTGCGCCACCCGCTGGTCCGCGAGATCGTCCGTGCCTACGAAAGCTACGCTCAAAAGAACCCCGCCCAGGGCACGCGCGGCTTCAAGGCCCCCGACGAGCAGGTCGAGGTCGATTGATGGGCGCCGGTGCACGCTCCCTTGCCGTATCATCTGCTCCCCCCGGCTCGAAACGTCACTCCTTCCTGCTGCTCAATCGGCAGCGCAAACATGCGGTCGACCGGCGCAGTCTTCTGGCGTTTGTCCGCGCGATTGCCGACGAACTTGGCCCAGAACGAGAGTTCTCGGTGGTGCTGGTCAGTGACCCTCGGATGACGGCATACAACCGCCACTACAGGGGACAGGACAAACCGACCGATGTGCTGTCATTTCCTGGCGACGGTGGGTACCTGGGCGACGTTCTCATATCTACGGACACGGCATATAATCAGGCCCTTCGATCGAAGACCCTGGAGTTCGGAACGAACCTGAGAAGGCTGGCCCTTCACGGTCTGCTTCACCTCATGGGGTACGACCATGCGACGGACGACGGTGAGATGCGCGCTGTCGAACGTCGCCTGCGCCGCAAGTTTCAATGTTGATCGAGATCGAGATACTGCTCGCGCTTTTCCTGGTAGCCGCCCTATTGGTGATGTCGGTGGTCGATTTCGCCTTGGCCGACATCAGCAAGATAGCGTTACGCCGGATTGCGGAGGGCGAATCCCGGAAGAAGGACCGGCTGATGGTCTTGCTCGTGTCCTCGAGAGACGACGTGCTGATGGCCATCCACATCAGTGTCCAGACTCTCCTGGTGGCGCTTGCCGTGCTGCTTGCCGGCTCTTACCTGAGTTACCCGCTGCCCTACGCAGTCGCCCTCCCGGCGGCGGTCTTGACGACGCTGCTGGTGGTCCTGCCTTTCCGTCAGCTCATACCGAGGGCAATCGCTCTTCGCGATCCCGAAGCCGCGCTCGAACGCCTTCTTCCTGTGCTCGGGGCAGCCTATTTCGTGCTCCGCCCGCTCGTGCGGCTGATTACCGCGATTCTCAATTACTTCCACGAGTGGGAAGTCGAAGCCGACGATGATGAGGAGGCTTCCGAGGAAGAAATCCAGGCGTTCATCGATGCGGGTAAGGAAGAGGGGATACTCGAACAGGACGAAGGCGTGATGATTCACTCCATCGTCCAGTTCGGAGACAAGGTCGCCCTCGAGGTGATGACGCCACGGACCCAGATCGACGCGGTTGATGTCAGTTGGACCATCGATCGCCTCGTGGACCTGGTCGTCGCAAAGCGCCATTCCCGTATCCCTGTTTACCGGGATGAACTGGACAACATCGAGGGTATCGTCCACGAAAGGGACTTGCTGCGGGTCTGGAAGGATGAAGACCGCATCGACCATATCCGATCGCTGGTCCATCCGGTCCACTTCGTGCCCGAAACCAAACCCATCGACGACCTGTTGCAGGAGATGCAGGAGCAGGGTCGCCAGATCGTCCTCGTCGTGGACGAATACGGCGGCATTTCTGGCCTGATCACGATCGAGGACCTGATCGAAGAGATCGTCGGCGAGATTCGGGACGGCACCGAAGCGGAAGGCGAGGAAATCCTCGAAGAGCAGGGGGGCGCCTTCCTGGTGCCGGGCGGCACCGAGTTGGACGCGATTGAGGCGCGGACCGGCGTCGATGTGTTCCCAAACACCGAGAGCACCACGGTCGGTGGCGCTGTCGTCGAGTTGTTCGGGCGGTTGCCTTCCTCAGGTGAACGGATTCGCCACAATGGCTTCGCGATCGAAGTGATCGAGGCCGACCGGCGTCGCGTCCGGCGTTTACGGGTGCGGGCGGTGACTCCCAAGGCCCAATGAGCGATCCGAAGCCAGAGCCGGAGTTTCGATCGGGGTTCGTCTCGATCGTCGGTCGTCCGAACTCGGGCAAATCCACCCTGTTGAACCGCTTGGTTGGCGACAAGATCTCCATCGTCACCTCGAGACCCCAGACGACGCGTCACGTGGTTCGGGGGATCGTCAACGACCACAGGGGCCAGATCGTCTTTCTCGATACGCCCGGAATACACCGCCCGGTCTATAAGATGAACCGGCGCATGATGCGCGTCATGCTGGGCTCTCTCGAGGAGATCGATGTCGTGATGCTGATGGTCGATGCCTCCGAGCCGTTCGGTCGGGGCGAGGCGTTTGCACTCAATCTCATCTCCAAAGCGCCATCCCGCCGCTTTCTGCTCCTGAACAAAGTCGACAAGGTGGCGAAGCGAAAACTGCTGCCGCAGATCGACCGCTATCGGAAGGCCGCGGACTTCGACCAGGTCGTGCCGATATCCGCGCTCGACGGTGATGGAGTGGAGACGGTTGTCGACGAGATATTCCGCTACCTCCCCGAAGGGCCGATGTATTACCCCGGCGACCAACTCAGCGACCAACCGGAACGCTTCCTCGTCGCCGAGATGATCCGAGAAAAATTGATTGTAAGGACGCGTCAGGAGTTGCCTCACGCTACCGCGATAGTGATCGAACGCTTCGAGGAAGGCGAAGGCGTGGTGCGTATCTACGCGTCTATCGTCGTCGAGCGGGAATCACAGAAGATAATCGTGATCGGCGCCGCCGGCCAGGTCCTTAAGGGAGTCGGGATCGAGGCTCGCGCCGAGATCGAGTCGCTCCTGGGCAGGAAAGTTTACCTGGACCTCCACGTCAAGGTGCGAAAGAAATGGCGCGACGATGACCAGATGCTCAGGACCCTCGGGATATAGCGCCTGTCCGACCGATAGGGGACTGAGGACGCTGTCCTTATGAACGGACTATCGGGCAAGTGCTGGCTGGGGTGAGGACAGCGTGCTCTGTCCCCTCTTTACCGTTGAGCGTAAGTGCTGGATGGGGTGAGGACAGCGTCCTCAGTCCCCTATCGGTTCGGAGGAGGGCTCCCTCCCGACTTACCATTCCGAATAGGGGCTGCCTTCGGTCGACATTCCCGTCGCGCCACTGCGAACGTCGATGATGCCCGTATCCATCTGATCGGGCACCAGAGCGGTGTCCCCGAACTCGGTCTGCCAGGTTGTGCTGGATTCGGTAATGGGATCTTCGGGGATGTCCCTCAGGTAGCCTGCGTCGACCAGGTCCTCCAACGCTTGGGGGGCGGTCTTCTTGTCCGCGGTGTACTGATCGATGACCGAGCGAAGCGTGTGCAGGTTCTCCTTGAGGACCGCTTCTCTCGACCTGAGGATGACCGATCGGTACATCGGCACGGCAATCGTCGACAGGATGGAGATGATCGTAAGCACGATCATCATTTCCATCAGCGTGAAGCCGCGTTCAAGGGCCTTCCTACCAGTCACGGTACTGCGTTCCATCCATCGCCTCTCCCCGAGATTTGGTGTACACGTCGAAAACATTGTCCCCGCCCCAGGACGTCGAATCGGGGTCGTCCTGGTATGAGCGGAGGCCCCAATCCGTTGAGTTCGTCATCGGATCAACGGGTATCCTCCTCAGGAACCTTAGCTGACGGTCCACAGCCCCGATCTGATCCACGCCTTCTACCAGCACTTCAAGGTTTTCCGGATAACCCTCGGTCCCCAGCGTGACTTCGATCAAACCGAGATCCGCCGCCTCCTTGTAGCGGTCGATGGCCACGCGCATCTCGCGCAACCCCCGGCGGAGTTCGACCTCGTTCTGACGCCGGATCGAATTCCTTGCCAGCGGAACGGCGAGGCCGGCGAGTATCGCGATGATCGTCACGGTCACGATCAGCTCGATCAGGGAAAACCCGCGATGTCCTGCTCGTTCCATTCACCTGCCATTCTACGGGACGGTGATCCGAACTTCACCCACCAGCCCTGTCCGTGTTTCCTCGGTTGCGGTCCTGAGCAGGAAGCTCGTAATCCGAAGAACGGATTCCCCGCTACGTAGCGGTTCGAGCGCCAGGCGGACGATGTCTCCATTGCCCGTGAGTGCCCCGGAACCGATCGGCCGCTCGAGGGAGATGACAGCTCGTCCCCTCGTCGTATCGATGTTCTGGAGGAGCGTGACGGCATTTCCGTCTCGGCCGAGGAAGTCCCCTTCGGAAACTTCCCGGAGAGCGATCGCGTCCGGGTCGAATTCGATGACCAGGTCCGCGCCCGCAATGGCTGCCGCGTTGATCTGTACGATCAACTCTCCGGTCATGCCAAGTTCGAGCGTCACTTCCGATTCGGCGAAGCTCACCGAATCACGCCCTGTGGGCTGCAGTGTGGCTGCCGGCTCGGGAGGCACCAACGCTGCTGGATCGGGTGGCTGCTGCCCGGTGTCGGGTATTTCTTCTTCTGCTTCTTCGGGCTCGGGCGCAGCCGGCCGCATCAAGCGGGTGTTCATCTCGGTGCCGACACGCAGGCCATTCAGGTTGCGGGCGGTGATGTCGGGCATCTTGACGATGTGCGGTGTCAGAAGGATGATGATCTCGGTCGTGTCCTCCTGCCGCGTCTCCGTCGAGAACAGGTACTTGAGGATCGGAATCTTGCTCAGACCCGGGATTCCCGAGACCGACGTGCTTTCCGTCCTGGATATCAGCCCTCCCAGGATGTTGGTCTCGCCTTCCTTCAGACGAATTTCATGGGTCACCTGTCGATTGCTCAGAACCGGCAATGCGACCCCGCCGATGACGCTGGTGCCGGCAGTTGCGGCGACTTGCACGTCGACCACCATGGAGATTTCACGATTCAGCAGCACCCGGGGCGTGATCTGAAGATTGACCCCGAGATCGATGTACGTGAACTGGACGACGGGCGTTCCCGTTGCCCCGACGAAGGCCGGCTGGAAACTTCCAGAAGCGACGGGGACACGCGACCCGATGTGAATCGTCGCGGTCTTTCCGTCGGTCGCGCGCACACTGGGGTTTTGTACCAGGCGCGTTTGGGAATCGCTTTCCAGGAACTCGGCGATTACGTCCGGAATGACGAGGTTGAAGCTACCCGAATTGATCCCCGGAAGATCTCTCAGGTTGACCTGCCGATTGGCGGCCTGCCCACCGGGTCCGCCGCCGTCATCGCCGCCCCCATCGGTTCCGCCCGAGTCGAAGCTCACTATGGTTCCCGCTGGTGGAAGGATTCCGAGGTCCCGCAGGCGGTTCCTGTCGACCTCCAGTACCGTGGCCTCGACCAGAATTTCCGGTCTCGCCTTGTCGATGTCGTCGATGATTTTCTCCGCGATCGCGATCTTGGCGGGAGTATCGCGTAGGATGATGGCGTTGTTCGACGTGCTTTGGGCGATAAAGCGCATGTTGAGCAGCGTTCGGATCGCCGTGATGGCTTCGGTGATATCGGTCGGGTTTACGCTGTTCGAAAAGTAGATGGTCTTGAGGATGTGCTGTTCGTAGTCCCGCCGCTTCTGCTGGTTCTCGGGGGCGACTATGATCGTTGTCGGATTGATCGGCAACCAGAAGGTGCGGGTCTGCAGAGCCAGGATGTCCAACGCGTCATACACCGTAACGTTGTCGAGTTCGACCGTGATGGCCGTCGACCGAAAGTCCGGGTCGAAGATGACGTTGAGTCCTGCCATCTCCGCAACAGTCTTGTATATGGCGTCGGCCTCTTGCGACATCCTCAAGGATATCGGGCCGGTCATCGTTGCATTGAGCTGATTGTCCAGGCTTGCATCGACCCTCGCCGCTTCCTTCAGGTCTTCGAAGCTCGCGGTTACTGCTTGTTCCGGCGCTGCCCCCCCGTTCAACAGAGCTTCGGTCCGTTCAATCTCGACCCCGGCGAGCTCGTTCGTCGGGTCCAGTTGCTGGGCACGGCGGAACTCGGCAAGTGCGGCTTCCGGGTTCCCGTCGGCCAGTGCCCGTCGGCCGTTCTGGAAGTGTGCAAAGGCGGCCGCAAACCTCACCTGCTGCGCTTTCAGCCGATACTTGATGTCGCCTGGTTTTTCAGCCAGCGCTTGTTCATAGAGCACCAACGCCTGTTCGTAATCCTGTGCCAACTCCGCGTCGAGACCCTTCTTGTAGGCGCCTGCGCCGGCCGAGCACCCCGCCAGCGCCACTACGACCGATAGGAGTGCGGAGAGAAGGCCTTTGCGGGACGAAATCGTGGGCCAACGTTGCTGTTTCGAAGTTCGTTTCATGAGTCTGTCCATCTTCGGGTTCCCGGATTCAGTAATATAGGTTCAGCGGGCAGGATCCTTTGCCCTCCCGGATGCCGCCCAGCTAAGGACCCTTCATGATCGAGCAGAAGCAGAGAGTTCTGGCCTGGACCTTGCTGCTGGTCGACCTGGCGTTGACCGCCGGCAGCTTCTTCCTTGCCTATGCCGTTCGCTCCCGGATCGAGATGGAGGGCTACATCGTGATGCCGGTCGGTGTGTACATCTGGCTTCTCGCGTTGATGCTGCCGATCTGGGCGTTCCTGTTGCCCGCCTTCGGCGTGTATCGCACTCGCTTCCTGTCGTTGAAAGACCAGTTGGTGCAGCTCTCCAAGGGGATCGCCTTTGCCTGGCTGATCGTGGCGGCTCTTCTTTTTTTCCTCGATGATGAAGCCACGAGCCGTTCGATCGCCATCCTCACGCTCGTCATCAACTACGCCCTCCTGGTCGGCTACCGCCTCATACTTTTCGCATCCCGGCGTCGGACACCTGCGGGCCGGCGACACGTTGCGGTTATCGGCGATGGGGCCGAAGCCGCCGACTTCGTCCGGCGTCTGGACCGTCACGCCGAATGGGGGCTGGAGCCAACCGGTGTCTTTGCCCTCGAACAGGCAAGGGAGGTGCTCGAACGAGGTGGCATCGACGATATGATCTTCGTCGTCGACAGGGAAAGACTGGACTCTTGCGAGGAGCTGTTTCTTCTCTGTGAAGAGCTCGGAGTCACGGCTCGTATCGTGCTGAACCTGTTCGGACATTCGATTGCGCGGATGGAACTCCACGAACTTGACGGCGTCCCCCTGCTGACGTTCAGCACGACACCCTCGGACGAATTCCTCCTCCTCATACGGCGTGCGATGGATATTGTGTTCTCCGTCTTCCTTATCGTCACGACGTTGCCCGTCATGTTGATCGCGGCGCTGTCGATCCGGGCGACCAGCAGCGGGCCGGTCCTGTTCAGACAGAAGCGGTCGGGGCTCCACGGCCGCCCGTTCGTCATGTACAAGTTCCGGTCGATGACCGATGACGCCGAGCAGCGGCGGGTGGAAATGGAAGCGATCAACGAGATGGATGGACCCGTCTTCAAGTCTTCCCACGATCCCCGGATTACTTCCGTGGGGAAGTTCCTGCGCCGTTTCAGTATCGATGAGCTGCCTCAACTCTATAATGTCCTCGTTGGCGATATGAGCCTGGTCGGCCCCCGTCCACCCCTTCCCGAAGAGGTCCAGCGTTACGAAAGATGGCAGCGCCGGCGCTTGTCGATGAAGCCTGGCATCACCTGCCTCTGGCAGATCAGCGGGCGCAACCAGGTTGGCTTCGACGAGTGGATGAGACTCGACCTGAATTACATAGACAACTGGTCTTTGCTTTTGGATTTGAAAATCTTGTTAAAGACCGTGCCGGTCGTTTTACTCGGTAAGGGTGCTCGTTAGCAGGCTTTTGTTCGCGTCGTTCCGGCGTTATACTGTCCTCACTGGAGAATGTTGTTCCCCGGAGAGGACTCATGAAGCATTTGGCCGTTTTGACGTTGTTGGTTCTGCTGTCCCCGATGGCGCCGGCGGCTTGGGCCGACGGCAACGCCATCGAAATTAAGATCGTCGACGGACAGATTTCAATGGACGCCGTAGCGGCCCCCCTGGGCCGGCTGTTAGACCTGATGGACCGTGTCACGGGCACTTCTTCCACTGTGCCGCCCGAGCTTGCCAATCGCAACGTCAGCGTCCAGTTCACGGATCTTTCGCTGGATCAAAGCATCAAGAAAATCTTCGAGGGCCTGCCGATCGACTATGCCGTGATTGGAGGCAATCACATCATCGTGACGGACGTGTCGACCAACGTTGGTGGCAATGCCTCCGGCTCGTCCGCACCAACCCGCAGCGCGAGCGCACCGCAGGCGCCTTCCCGGAGTGCTCCGGCGGCGAATCCCTTCCAGGCTCTCGGGAACCGGTTAGGGGCGGCAGGGGTCCCGGCCCGGGCGTCGGTTCCCCGAGGAGCCCAGCCCGCCGTCATTCAGACGCCGTTCGGGCCGCTCGTGAACCCGCGCGCCGCCCAGGGTGGACAGGCGCAGCCGGGCACGCCTATGGCGATGCCGGGCCAGGGCTTTCCGTTCGGTATGACACCCGGTGGAACTGCGGGCAGTGCTACCAACCCGACCAGCATGAGCTATCCGACCGGCCCGGACGGATACCCGATCACGAACCCAGCCATGCTCGAGCAAATGCGGCAACAGCAACAGCAGCAGAGTGGCCCGCCCAACATTTTGGGGAACAAGAGGCCTGCCGTGTTCGAGAACAAGTCCCCGACCAGCACGCCGAAGGGTCCGAACCCGCCCAAGCCTGGGCCGTGATCCTCGCCCTGAACCGCAAGGCATCTCACAACTACGAATTTATCGAGAAGTTCGAGGCCGGACTCGTGCTGACCGGCACCGAGGTGAAGTCCGCCAAAGAGGGCCGCGTCAACTTCAAGGATGCTTACGCGATTGTCAAAGCGGGCGAAGTGTGGCTGCTGAAGTGCCACATCAGCCCTTTTTCTCACGGTAATCTTTCAAACCATGATCCTGTCCGAACTCGTAAACTCCTGCTTCACCGATCGGAGATTCGGCGTCTCATCGGCAGGACTACCGAGAAGGGGCTGACTCTCGTCCCGCTGAAGATGTACCTGAAGAACGGCCGCATCAAGTGTGAGATCGCGTTAGCCAAGGGTAAACGGAACTACGACAAGAGAGAGACCGAACGCCGGAAGACGATCGATAGGGAAACACGCCAGGCGTTGAGGGAACGGTAGTCGGGGAGTCATCAGTGATCAGTTGGGAGGCGGTTAGCAGTTGGCCATTGGCAGTTGGCTGTAAGATCGGTAAGAATTCCAAAAGCCAAAAGCCAAAAGCCAAAAGCCAAGAGCTGACTACTGACTACTGACAACTAAAAACTGACAACTACCCCCCCCCATGAACGACTTGCCCATCTACTCCGATTCCGTCTTCCGAAGCGCCAACCCCTTTCCGGCGCTCGAGAATTTAGATGGACTCCGCCTCGACCGATGCTGGGAGAGGTTCGACCGTCTGCTCGACCACAGTGAATCCGCGGGCGAGGTCGCGCGGGCCCGGACCTGTCTGCTCGAACCCACCAGGGCCGGCCTGCTGGAGACGCATCGGCTCCTGTTCGAACCCCGGGAAGGAGCCGGCAGGCTCCGCAGCAGTGCGATCGCCGCGGTGTTCCGGGGGCAGGATTGTCCCGACCCTCGGTTCATCGCCCGTTCGCTGGGTCATTTTGAAAAATGGCTCGAGGTCGATAGTTTCACCGAACTCCATCCGATCCAGCAGAGTGCCCTCGCCCTTACGCGCCTGGTCGACATCTGGCCATTCGATTTCGGCAACCGGCCGACGGCCGTGCTTTTTGCGAACTTTTTCATCGCCCGGGCCGGATTTCCCCCGTTCTTCGTACTTGCCGCACAAGTAGAGGAATTCGATCAGGTTCTGGCCGAGGCTGTCTTGATGCAGACCGAGCCCCTGGTGCGCGCGATCTATAAATGCATGAAGCGGGAGTTGGATCTTGCCCGTGGATGACCGCTACTCTCGACAAGTACGTTTTGCACCGATAGGCGAGCCGGGGCAGAGGAAGATTTCCGGTGCCCGGGTCGGGATCGTCGGATTGGGCGCGCTGGGCACGGTTGTCGCCGACCAGCTTGTCCGCGCCGGGGTCGGCGAGCTACATATCATCGATCGCGACTACGTCGAGGTCTCGAACCTGCAGCGGCAGACGCTCTACGATGAGGAGGACGCCAAGCGGAGTCTGCCGAAGGCCGTCGCCGCCGAACGTAAGCTGCGGCGGATAAATTCGGATGTTCGGATCGAAGCCATTGTTGACGACCTGAATGGGGAGAACGTCGAGGACTGGATCGAAGACCTCGATCTTGTCCTGGACGGGCTGGACAACTTCGAGACACGGTATGTCCTGAACGATGCCTGCAGGAAAAGCGGCACGCCGTGGATATACACGGCGGCTGTCGGGTCCTACGGACTGGTCATGCCGGTGCTTCCTGAGGGTGCCTGCATGCGTTGCGTGGTAGGGATTCTTCCACCTGCGGGTTCCTCCCCGACCTGCGACAGCGCGGGCGTGATCTCCCCGGTGACGAATGCGATAGCTTCCCTCCAGATGGCGTGCGCACTGCGTTTCCTCGTGGGCGCGCTTGGGACCGAAGACGTGCGCCTCGTTTCGCTGGACGTATGGACGGTGCGATTTCAGAGCGTTGCCGTGCCGGCAACCCTCCGTTCCCGGTGCCCACTCTGTTCCGGCGGGCGCTACGAATACCTGGAATCGCACCCGTTGCGCACCGTAACCCTCTGCGGGCGAAATGCCGTCCAGCTCATACCGAAATCTCGGGGCGACCTGGATCTCGCGGTCATCAGCCGGAACATGGAGGTTTATGGGCGGGTCGAGTCGAACGGGTTCCTGATTCGGTGTACGGATCCGCCGTATGAGCTGACACTCTTCCAGGACGGACGGGCAATCATCAAGGGGACTGAAGAAGCCTCGGTCGCCAAGTCCGTCTACTCCAGAATGGTCGGAGTCTAGGAGTCCGTGAACGATCATCTCTCGGTGAGTCGTATCAGCGGGCCGGAGCAGCAATTCGACCGGATCCGTAAGCGAGTCGGGGCAATCCTGGCTCCGGCCGTGTTTCTCGGCATACTCGCGTTGCCGCTTCCATCGCTAACGGTTCCGGCGCACCGGCTCGCCGCTGTGTTCGCGATGGTCGTTGTTCTGTGGGTGACCGAGGCGCTTCCCCTTCCGGTCACAGCCCTGGTTGGGCCGATGCTCGCGGTCATGCTGGGCGTGGCGCCGGCACAAGGTGCTTTTGCCCCTTTCGCGAACCCGCTCATCTTTCTCTTTATCGGGAGTTTTATCCTCTCCAGGGCGATCTTCGTCCACCATCTGAACGAGCGAATCGCCTACTCGGTCATGTCATGGAAGATCATCGGACCCCGTCCGATGAGGATCTTGTTTGCCTACGGGGCAATCGCGGCAGTGACTTCGGCCTGGATGAGCAACACCGCTACCGCGGCGATGCTTCTGCCAATCGGCTTGTCGCTGGTTGCCTTCATGGAAAAAGAATCGGACATCAATCCGAAGTTCGGGACGGTGATGCTGCTGACGACCGCCTACGGATGTTCGCTCGGGGGCCTTGCGACGATTATCGGAACGCCGCCCAACGTCATCGCGGTCGGGATGCTCGAGGAGTTCGTCGGTGTGCGCATCTCTTTCCTGGAGTGGATGAGCTTTGCAGTGCCCGTGGCGCTCGTTCTTCTCGTATTTCTGCTTCTCTATGTCGCCTGGGTGGGGGCGCCTGGCATTCGGGAGATTCCAGGCACCGAGCGAATCATCCAGCAACGCAGGAAAGATCTCGGACCCATGACAACGGGCGAGCGGAGCGTCCTGATCGCGTTCGGCGTGACGGTGGCGCTCTGGGTGATGCCTGGAGTTTTGCCAATCGTATTGGGGGCGGATCACCCGTTTGCCGTCGGACTTGCGGCCGCCGTACCGGTTTCGGTGGCTGCACTGATCGGTACCACCCTTCTCTTCGTACTGCCTGGGGGAGGTGATGGCGGCCCCGCATTAACGTGGAAGGAGGCTGCCGGTATCGATTGGGGCACGATTCTCCTGTTCGGAGGTGGCCTGTCGCTGGGCGGCCTGGCGTTCTCCACGGGTCTGGCCGAGGTTCTGGGACGGGGCGTGACCGGGCTGTTCCCGATCTCTTCGGTCGTCGTCCTCACCTACGTTTCGGCGGGCTTCCTCATCTTTTTTACCGAGGCGATGTCGAATACCGCCGCGACCAACGTGATGATTCCGGTCATCATTTCGATCGCCCAGGGGGCAGGTGTCGATCCGATTCCTCCCGCCATCGCGGCCAGCCTGGCGGCTTCCATCGCCGTCATGCTCCCGGTCTCCACACCGCCGAACGCCATCGTCTACTCGTCGGGCCGGGTGCCAATCACGTCGATGATCAAGTACGGCATAGTCATCGACATCGTCGCGCTTGCGGTCATTCCGACCATCGTATTGTTGTTCCTGGGTTGACTTGGGGGCGTCCGGAACTGTTGACACAGTTTCGGTGCGAGTGTAAAAGGTTAGACGATCTTTTCCATGACCGGCTGAAGTTCGACATAGGAGTTAAATATGCAACCTATTGTGGCCGCAGGGCTTTGCTTCGTCACGTACATCTTGATGTACCGGTTCTATGCCCGATACCTGGGGCGTCATGTGTTCCGGCTGGACCCAACGGCCCAAACACCTGCACATACGATGACGGACGGGGTGGACTACGTACCCTGCCGTAAGAGCGTTCTCTTCGGCCATCACTATGCGTCGATCGCCGGCCTTGCTCCGATGTTGGGACCCGCGATCGCCGTGATCTGGGGCTGGCTGCCAGGAATGCTTTGGGTCGTCCTGGGGACCCTGTTCATCGGTGCAGTTCATGATTTCAGCGCTCTCGTCATCTCGATGCGGCATAAGGGACTCAGCATCGGCAAGGTGGCCGAGGACCTGATCGGCGCGCGGGCCAAAGGGCTCTTCCTACTGATCATCCTCTTCCTGATCTGCCTGGTCATGGGTGTGTTCGTCGGCGTGGTTGCCGATCTGTTCACGACCGCGTTCTATCCGGAAGCCGTGTTCCCGACGTTCTTCCTGATGGGCGTTGCCCTCGTCATCGGATGGCTTGTCTACAAGAGGAACGCCAGTATCACCAAGTCGACCGCGATCGGCTTCGCGTTGATGCTCGGCTCGATCGTCGTAGCGCTCAATATCGCGCAGCCGGACCTCGGTCGCAGCGCCTGGATTCTCATCCTACTGGTTTACGCTTTTGCGGCGTCGGTGCTGCCGGTCTGGCTCCTGTTGCAGCCGCGCGACTACCTGAACTCGTTTCTGCTGTACCTGGGATTGGGTATGGCGTACGTGGGATTCTTCCTGATGTCTCCCTCCTTCGTCGCACCTGCGATTGATACGGCGCCGGCTGGAGCCCCACCGATATTCCCATTCGTGTTCATCGTCATCGCCTGCGGCGCGGCGTCGGGATTCCACGGCCTCGTCTCGTCAGGGACGACGTCGAAGCAGATCGACAAGGAGACCGACGCCGTCGCGATCGGTTATGGCGGTATGGTGGGTGAGTCTCTTCTCGGCCTGATGGCCGTGCTGGCGACAACGGCGGGCTTCCGGTCGGCCGAGGCCTGGAGCGAACACTACTCGAGTTGGTCCGTGGCGGAGGGCCTGGCACCCAAGATGAGCGCTTTTATCGACGGCGCAGCTCTGTTCGTCAGCCAACTCGGCATTCCGATGGGCGTGGCACAGGCTCTGATCGCGCTCGTCGCCGTGTCTTTCGCGTTGACATCCCTCGACTCGGGAACGCGGCTGCTACGGTACAACATCGCGGAGATCGCCGACTCCATCCGTGTCCCCCAACTGGGTAACCGGTACGTCGCATCGTCGATCGCCGTCGCGTTGATTGCTTTCTTCGCCTTCTTTGAAGTTAACGGTCAGCCAGCGGGCCTGGCGCTGTGGGCGCTGTTCGGAAGCACGAACCAGGTTCTTGCCGGGTTGACGCTGCTGACGGTGACCGTGTACCTCAGGCAAAAGGGCTGGAACTACTGGTTCACGCTGGTGCCGATGGTCTTCATGCTCGTCGTGACGATCACGGCGATGGTTTACAACCTGTGGCTGTACTACAGCGGCGGGCAGTTCCTGCTCACCTTCGTCGCCAGCTCCATTTTTGTCCTGAGCCTGTGGCTGGTGGTCGAGGCAATCATTCGGTTCAGCAAGGGCCCGGTGATGGCACCTGTGGCGGAGCCGGCGGGAGGAGATTAGTCATCGCGAAGCCGTGAACGGCAAGAAAAGGCGGCGCTCACGCGCCGCTTTTTCTTCAATAGTCAAGAATGAGTTCCCCTGGGTAGTGGTCTGCTAGATTGTGCCCGCCGCTAGACTTACAACAAGCCTTGTAGTATTCTTTCCCCCATGAAATGTCCACACTGCGGGAAAACCATTCCAAAAAAACTCATCGTAGCCGAGTCCGGCAGGCTTGGCGGCAATGCAACCGCCAAGCGCGGACCTGAATACTACCGCCAGCTTCAGGCCAAACGCAAGACGAAGGGTGGCGGACGACCCAAGACCACAAAATAAGCCCTATTCTGCCTTCATGCACTTAGAAGTGCATGGAAGTGCTTGACAGGCCGCACGATCCTGGCGCATACTCCGTTTGGAGGTTCAGAAGGCATGCGGCATGAAGAATCGAACGACAGAACATTGGCGCTCCAGGCGCTAAAGAAAAAACGTGACGCCTTTGAATCGGCGATGCGACTTATCGAAGAGGCCGACTCAGATGTGGTATCGGTGCTCAGGTCGGCATGGCTTAGCTCGCAAGGCGACAGCGGAGCAATGCCGACCGCGACGCCTAGCAACGGATCTGCAGAGGCTAATGTTTCTGTGCTTACCTTGCTGGAAGCGGTACGCCAAGCAGTCGAGAGATCGCCAAGCGAAATGACAGTAAGGACCATCTTCGACGACTTGGCAGAACGCGGATATGAGTCTCGGGCAAAGAAACCCAAAGCCTCGATCGCGTTCTACCTGCGCAAGATGGTTGACGATGGAAAACTGAGGGTAGTGAGGCTTGGTAGCGGCAGCAGGAACCCGTCAGTTTACGGAAAAGTATGATACTGAAGAAATGAGATACGAATAGAAAGGCCCGCTGCAGCAACAGCGGGCCTTAAAACTCCCAATCTAGCGACTCAGGAGATTGCCAATGTCAAGCTGGCTTCCCCATCGTATACGCTCGCCACCAAAATCGTCAACTAACAACGATAAACAAATTTCGTATCAATGCGATACGGTATCCAAGAGGCCAAAGGAAACCCCTCGGCAAGGGGGTGCTGACTAGCGCGGCTTCGCGGGTTCGAATCCCGCCCGTATCTTGCAAATATTGCTTGACAAATAACAAGGCTTGTTGTTTAATAGAGTACATGGAACGAAGGCCCCACCCAGTGCTGATAACACCGGATGGGGCCAATTTACTAACCCGCGATTGCTCACAGGATAGCCGATACAGCTTCATTGTGATCCATCGCCAACCGAAAGGCAAGGCCCACGATGACATGCTGCTACTGCAAAGCCCACGCGAAGAAATCCGGCAAGTTTAAAACCGCTAACGGTCCCGTCCAGCGTTACCGCTGCCTGTCCTGCGGTAAGACGTTCAAGGCCGAAGGACCGCTCGGTGACATGCGGATCTCCGAAGAAAAGGCCACCCAGATTCTCAACCTGCTCGTGGAAGGCGTCGGGATCAACGCTGCTTCACGTCTGACTGGCGTTCACAAGGAAACCGTACTCAGGGTCCTTACGCTGGCCGGGGAGCGCTGTGAGCGAATCCTTGACGAGAAGATCCGAAACGTCACCGCCGAGGCCGAGCAGGTCCAGGCTGACGAAATCTGGTCCTTCGTCCACTGCAAGCAGAAGAACGTCCGCGAGGGACGGGATGATCGTGAAATCGGCGATCAGTACACGTGGGTTGCTATGGATCGGAAATCCAAGCTGGTGCTCTCATACGTGATCGGGAAGCGGAGTGCCTACAACGCGCTCGCCCTGATGACGGACCTGTGCGGACGGCTGGCGAATAGAACGCAACTCACCACGGACGGGTTCGCGCCTTACGTCGGGGCTGTTGAGGATGCGTTTGGAGCGGATATCGACTTTGCGCAGTTGATCAAAATCTACGCCAGTTCGACCGAAGAACGCCGGGGCCGGTATTCCCCTTCAGAGTGCATCGGGGCAGTCCCAAACAGCGTCACGGGAAACCCGGACCCTGAAATGATTTGCACGTCGCACGTCGAACGAGCTAACCTGACCATGCGGACGTTCATTCGAAGGATGACACGGCTCTGCCTCGGATTTTCAAAGAAACTCGACAACCTGAAAGCTGCCGTAGCGCTCTACTTCGCGTGGTACAACTTCGTCAGAATTCACGGAAGCCTGAAGGTCACTCCGGCGATGGAAGCGGGAATCACCGATCACGTCTGGACGCTAGGAGCCTGTCGGCAATAAGAAATCTGGAGAAGTCTGAAGCTGAAAGACCCATCGCGATTTCAGGATGAAGGCCACCTTGGGAAGCGTTTGCTCAGACAGATCCATGAGATGAGATTGCGGCAGCCCCCATTGAGCGCGATACGTATTTTTCATCCGCGGATTCTGTGTTTGCCAGGATCTCCCTGCTTCGATTCAAGCCGCCAGTGGCTTGAATCCTCCTCCGTAACGAAACAACTTCAGGATGTTGTGGGTCAAACAGATCCAGTTGCCATTCCGCCCGCACGTTCTCGAGACCGCGGAAACTGAAACGCCGGAATCCCCGGCATTCCCGGGTCTGTCCGAATACCGGTTCCACAATCGCCTTGCGCATCTTGTAGACGGCCCGCCCCACATCGCTGTCCAGTTTCTGTTTCATTTGCTCCCGTACGCCGGCGCCTTCAGCCGCTCCGGGCGGGCCGCCGGAAGACTTCGGGGATGCGCCGGTCCGGACTCGCCCCGTGGCCACGTGTAAATCGATCCCTGCGGCTCGCGGGTCGGTCACCTGCCTGGGGCTCCAATACCCGGCATCCGCGCTGACCGCGACGGGCCGGGTCCCCGTGTTCCGCCGCACTTGCGCGACCATGGGCGCCAGTTGCTCTTTGTCATTGGCGTCCTGGGTGATCTCGGCCGCGACGATGACTTGCGTGTCATCGTCCACAGCGATCTGGGCATTGTAGGCCTGCACGAAACTGCCTTTGTGCGCGCCGTCGGGCATGATCCGGCTGTCCGGATCGGTGAAGTTGCGCTGCGCCTTCGCATCCGGCGCCGCCTGCTTCGGATCGGGAACCCGCGGTTGGCCTCCACCCGTCTTCTTCCCCGTTCGCTCCTCTTGCTTCCGCCGCTGGGCCATCCGCGCTTCCGCGTCCGCCTTCGCCTGCGCCGCCTTCTGCCGGGCTTCCGCTTCCAATTCCGCCCGGGCCTGTCGAATCTTCTTCAACCGGCTTTCCCGCCGCGCCAATTCCTTCGGCAACTGGTCGGTCAGTCCTTGCCGTTGCTTCTCATCCTCGACCGCGTCGACCGCCTCGGCCCGCTTCAGCAACTCCTCCACTTCCGCCTTCAGCGTCTCTTCGGCCCCCCTCATCCGCCCATAACTCATCGCCTTGTGCTTGCTGGCGTTCGCCTGGAGTTTCGTCCCGTCGACCGCCACATGCCCCAGTTTCACCAGCCCCGCCTTCCGGCACAATCCCAGCGCTTGCAGAAACAGTCCCGCCAACGCCTCCAAATGCCGTTTCCGAAACTCGTTGAACGTGCTGTGATCCGGATGCGTGTCCGCACTCAAATACCGGAACGCCACGTCCTCATGCGTCCGTTTCTCGATCTGCCGCGAACTCACCACCCCGGTACAATATCCCTACACCAACAACCGCACCATCAGCACCGGGGAGTAGGCCGCCTGACCTCGTCCATCCTTCGCCTCATAGGAACGGTAAAACGCCGACAGATCCAGCGTCTCCACCAGGTCGGCCACAAATCGCGCCAAATGATTTTCCGGAAGCCAGTCGTGTAACGACGGCGGCATCAACAAGCTCTGATTCAGGTCATCGGATCGGAAGCATTTCGTCATGCCTTCTTCTACAAATCCACCCGTCCAGCTTAGGTCCCATCCGGTTCTTCCCCGACTTCTGTCGCCACCCATCCCCAATCTATTCCCGACAGGCTCCTAGGTTATCCCCTGTGTTGGAAAACACGATGATAAGGCATCCTTCGGGATGATCCATGCAACAACGCTCAAGCGGTTGAAGTTCCTGACCAACAACTTCGCGTTGCCTGCACTCACCATCACTCAGATCTACAAGTCGCGATGGCAGGTGGAACTTTTCTTTAAATGGATCAAACAACACCTTCGAATCAAGTCCTTCTACGGCACCAGCGAGAATGCGGTGAAGACCCAGATCTGGATCGCCATTTCGGTTTATGTTCACGTCGCCATCATCCGGAAGCGCCTCGGCATCGATAGGAGTCTTTACCAAATCCTACAGATTCTCAGCATTACGATTCTTGAGAAACAGCCCATTTTGCAGGCCTTTCACGCGCCTGATTCCCAATTCAATGAACTCCAAGATCCTAACCATCTGGTTCTATTCGACTTCTAACCGGACACTAGTGGTATGAAGACTCTCGAGCAGAGATGCCACCAGTGGCGTAATCAGTGGGTCATGGAATACATCAGGTAGTTGATTCCCATGCGGACCGACTTCGCAGCAGGCTCGAAAGGCATGTCGCCACGATCCACCCACTCCCACAACTCGCCGAAATCGTTGTTGTGGTTTGCGATGAAGATCAGGCGGCCACGATCGTCTTCCATGCCCCAGAACTCCGGTCCCCGGCCACCGAATCTTTCATCGTAGTAGGGCGGAGTCATCTCCAATGTGTCGAGGGTGTACAGAGACCTGAAGATCGGGTGCTCCACCTCGAGACGGATCATTTCACGAGACGGGTAAACTTTCTTCAGCTGCGTCCCGAGATGGGCCAGGTCCCATCCGCGAAAGTCGTCGAACATGATGAAGCCTCCGCGATCGAAGTACTCGCGGAGGTTGTCCGCTTCCTTGGCGGTCAGATCCATGAAGCCCGGTTCCGAGACGTAGACAAACGGGTAGCTGAAGATGTCCTCTTCCTCGAGTTGGACGATCTGGTAGGCCTCACGGGACGTGTGGATCCCAGTCAGCTCCCGCACCATCCCCAGGAAAAACTCTTCGGAATAGGGATAGTCGTGGTGCCACGGCGCTTCGCTCTGCCCCAGTGCGTTCCAGGTCATGTTGAACTGCAACCGTGCGAAGAGGAACTCCGCGGTTTGGTCCGGCACGTCGGATGTCGCCAGTGGCACGAAAGCTACGACCAGCAGGACGGCGGTGAGAAACTTCTTCATGACCACGAAAAGTATACCAATTCGGCCACAGTCTGCACGCATCTGGCACGACGTCGCCGTAACGCGGGCCATCTGACTTCTGCCACGGGCTGCTAGAATCAGGACTTCTCGAAAACCGGGCAAGCAATTGAAACCCAGCATCGTCATCACCGATCCCGTCCACCAGGTCATGAGCTTCGGCAGCGACCCGGCCTTCCGGCGGGTGTTCCGGGACGTCCTCGATTCACGTACGGTCCAGCGGCTGCGCAGGATCAGCCAACTGGGTTTGGCTGCCAACGTCTTCCCGGGTGCGACTCATTCTCGGTTCCTCCATGCGCTGGGCACGGCACACCTTGCGGGCCGGGTCCTCCACCACCTGGAAGAACGCGCCGACGATGGCGGCCGCCAGGTTCGCGAGTACCGCAACGAAGTCATCGTCTCGGCGCTCCTCCATGACGTCGGGCACGGCCCGTTCTCGCATTCGTTCGAACGAGTCATGACGGGTCTGGTCGCGAAAACGGACGGACCTCCGGGAGGGCCGCGCCTGCCCCACGACTTTCGTCCGCCGACCCACGAGGACTGGACGTACCGGATGATCGCCGAGAAGGGTTCCGAGCTGGCCCAGATCCTGGCGTCATGCGAGCTCGACCCGACGCGCGTTGCGGCGCCCTTTGCCGACGATGCGGAGTCCCGCGACCGGCTCCCGGCATACCTTCGCCAGATCGTCTCATCGCAACTCGACGTCGACCGGATGGACTACCTGGTGCGCGACGCCCACTTTGCGGGTGTTGCCGCCGGCCAGATCGATGTCGCCTACCTGATCAATACACTGGCTGTAATCGAACACCCCAACGGCGATCGCACCCTCGGACTTCAGTCCAAAGGGGTCAAGCCTTACGAGGGATACGCGCTGGCGCGCCGACTGATGAACCGGAGCCTCTACTACCACAAGGCGGTCAAGGTGTTCGAGTTCATGATGGAGGAGTTCACCCGAAGAGCGATCCTGGCGCTCGACACGCTCGATGAACCGGTGCGGAGTGCCGTTCCCTCCTACCTTCTGGCGGTCTCCGAGCTGCTGGGCGCTCGGGACGGACCCGGCACTTCCGGGTTCATCGATTCGAACATGCGGGCGTACACAGGCATGGACGAACCGTCCATCTGGCACCTGGTGGCTGCGGTCGCGGACTCGGGAGCAAGCTCGATTCCAGCCAGGCTCGGGGAGTTGGCACGGATGCTGGTCTTTCGGAGGCTGTTGCCGTCGTACCGCCTCGTGCCGGGCTGCGAGGAACGGCTCACCGCAACACTGGCGGACGAAGGCATGGTTTCGGGCGAAGACTTCGCCATCATCGACCTGCGGACGACCCTTTACTTAGAATCCGGCGAGAAAGTGTTTGTCAGTGTGGAGCGAGAACGAATCGAGGAAGTCGTGGCACGTTCGGAAATCCTGTCTCTCCTGCATGACCGGGAGGAAAAAGAGGCCGTCCTGATCGCCCTGGATCGGGAGAAAGACGACCGACTGCAGTCGATTGCCTCAAAGCTCGAAGCGCTGCGAGCGGACTGAACATATTGCTCTCCGCCGTCGGGGCCAGTCTCGGGCTTACACGATATCGATGAAGGTGCCGCACTTCGTGCATTTGGTCCGCGGCACCCGGACGGCCGGGCTCAAGTGAATCACCTTACCGCAAGAACAGCGGAACGAACCCCAGCCATCACCACGCTTGTGGTACTCGAGCGTCGAACCCCTGGCGGCGGACGTCGACTGCGCCACCTGGGGAACGTTATGGCTGCGTCCGCAACGAGGGCAGTCGATGTTGTCATGCCCGAAACCCGGCGGGATCTTGATACGCACACCGCAGAAACACGGAATCAGGAGGAAGTCCGCCACCCGGTCGAGCAGGTTGGCAACTTCCTGGATGCGCCCGATTGCCTCGGTGGGGGCTTCGGGCGATATCGCCGGTTCGCGCAACGGTACAGCCTCGGGAGACCTCCACAGGTTTTCTTCGATGCAGCCCTTCCCGGATCCAACGGTGTCGCGGTACGCGCGTTCGTAGTCCTTCCAACCGGCCCCCGCCATCGATCGCAGTATCTCGACACGCTGCTCGGTCGGCGGGTGCGTGCTGAACAGCCGGGACGATGCGACCGACCGGAGCGGGTTGACGATGTACATGGGCGCCAGAGCCCGCAGGCCCGCGGCGTTCGGGGTCACGCCGATGGGGTCCGCGATCTTGATGAGCGCCGAGGCGAGGCCTTCCGGGTAGCGCGTGAATCGGGCCGCAGACGCATCGGCCAGGAACTCCCGTTGCCGGGAGCAGGCCAGGTAGAGCAACCGGGCGAAAATCGGCGCAAGGACGGAGGCAACCAGGGTGATACCGATGAGGGCTATCTGAACCTGGGGCGGCCCCTTCAGTCGGCTGCGTCGCGTCCCCCCGAAGACGATAAACCGGCGAAGGGCGTCGGACAGCAACGTGATCGAACCGAGCATGACGGAGGCAATCGTCATGAAGCGGATGTCCAGGTTTTTGATGTGGCCAATCTCGTGCGCCACGACGCCCTGTAGTTCATCGCGGGTCAGGCGTCGTATCAGCCCGTCGGTCACGACGACCCGCGCGGTTTCGGGCGAGCGTCCCGTAGCAAACGCATTCTGCATCAACGTGTCGACGATGTAGACGCGCGGCATCCGGCCCAGACCCGAGGCGATCGTCATTTCCTCGATCACGTTCCACAGTCGGGGCGAGTCTTCCTTCCGTATCTCCCTAGCGCCGGCGCTGAACAGGATGAACTGCTCGCCGCCCAGGTAGGCGATTCCGAGAAGTATCGACCACATCGCCACGGCAAAGGCCACTCCCAACAGCGTTGTTGCATGGATCGGGGCGGAGATGGAATTCGCCCTTTCCCAAGCGGTAGCGTCAGGCGATACGTTCGAACACAGGCCGTCCGAGTGCGGTCATTGTGTTCAGGACTTTCTGGCCGACCTGGATCTCCGTGATTTGCCTGGAGAAGCTGCGGGATCTGAGTCTGGGGCCGATGACGCTCTTCCACCGGCCGATCTGCGTTTCTATCCGGCTGCGCTGGTTGTACCCTGTGGCCACTTGCCATGCCATGCGGCCGTTGCTGCGGATCTGGGCAATATGGCGATCCCGAACGGTTGGATCCCGCGCCGATTGCGGTCGGATCACTGCGTTTTTTGGCGGCGGTATAACCACATCCAGGGTCTCCCCATACCGATGTCTCAACATATCCCGTGTGGACGCTCCATCATAGGCGCCGTCCGCCAGGAAGCCCGTGACCGAGGCATCGAGTTGATCCAGGAGCCCGGGTAAGGCGGTGCTGTCTCCAACGTCATCGTGAGTCAGGTCGGCGCAAACAATCGCACCGCTATGGAGGTCCAGTCCGAGGTGGAGTTTGCGCCAGCGGCGGCGTATTCCCCTGGTTTTATGCTTCTGTGCGAGCCATTCTCCTTCTCCGAAGATCTTGAGGCCGGTACTGTCCACCACCAGATGGACAGGCACAGTGAGGTGGCCCCGGAAAATCGGGCAGTTGTTTAAGGTGTATTCCACCGACTGAGGAGGGATACGCGATGACGAAGAGACGCAGGTTTTCTGGGGAGTTGAAAGCGAAGGTCGCGCTGGAAGCGCTTCGGGGCGATCGGACGCTGCAGGAGATTGCCTCGAAGCACCAGGTTCATCCGAACCAGGTGAGCACATGGAAGCGCCAGGCGATGGAAGGGCTTGGCGAGATGTTCTCGAACGGTGTGGAACGCCGGCGGCGGGATCATGAAAGCGAGGTTCGTGAGCTTCACGCCAAGATCGGCGAATTGACGGTGGAGCGGGATTTTTTGTCCAGAGGGTCCGGTCGATGAGCCGGGCCGCGCGCCGGGCGATGGTGAGGCGCCCTGACCCGGAACTGAGCTTGAGTCGTCAATGCCGTTTGCTGTCGATCGGGCGCTCCTGGCTCTATTACACGCCCCAGGGCGAGAGCGCGGAGACCTTGGCGCGGATGCGGCGCATCGATGAGTTGTTTCTGAAGCATCCGTTCTACGGTGCCCGTCAGATCGTCCGTCATCTGCGCCGCGAGGGCGTGCGCATCGGCCGTCGCCGGGCGGGGCGTCTGATGCGTTTGATGGGTCTTCAGGCGATCTACCGGGCACCCCGCACCAGCGAGCCGCATCCCGAGCACCGGGTCTACCCCTATCTGCTCAAGGGTTTGGCGATCGAGCGGGCAAACCATGTCTGGTGCGCCGACATCACCTACATCCCTGTGCGGCGCGGCTTTCTTTACTTGGTGGCGATCCTGGATTGGGCGAGCCGGTATGTGCTGGCCTGGCGTTTGTCGAACACCCTGGACGCCGGCTTTTGCGTCGAGGCGCTCGAGGAGGCGCGGACCCGCCACGGCCAGCCGGAGATCTTCAATACCGATCAGGGCAGCCAGTTCACCGGCTTCGCCTTCACCGGGCGCTTGCGGGCGGCCGGTGTCCAGATCTCGATGGACGGCCGGGGCCGGTGCATGGACAACATCTTCATCGAGCGGCTGTGGCGCTCCCTCAAATACGAGGCTGTCTATCTGCACGACCTTGCCGACGGCTTCCAGGCCCGGCGCGTCATCGGCGAGTGGATCGACTTCTACAACGCCGAACGGCCACACTCGGCCCTCGGCGGAAAAACCCCGGCCGAGGCCTACCGCGGCGACCCGCCTGCGGATATGATGGACAAGCAGCTACGCGCCTTGCCCGCTTACCCACCGGCGCAGCAACGGCGACAGGAAGATCGATCCAAGGAGATTCTGGCAAGATGAGCGGCAACCGGAATACACCTTAAACAGGCCGCCAAGCTGTCCACAAACCGGGGCCACCTCACAGACCCGGCTTGCCTCATCGCCTGAGCGATGCTCAAGCCGTTTGCGCGACGCGACAGTGTGGAGTAATCCGGCACCCGTATATCCAGCCCCATGAGCGTGCCGATGGAACCCATCAGCCCCTGCGTTTCTCGCAACCCAAGCCGATACGCCGTGCGCAGCGTCAGGCATGTCTCGATCGCCAGATCCGAGTATCTCCGCTGGCCACCCCGTGACGTGCGGCGCGGCGCGCGCCACACACTTTGAGCCTCATCACTGACCCAAATCGTCAGATCACCCCGCTGGCGCAGGCTCTCGTTATATTCCGCCCAGTTGATCACCCGGTACTGTGCCTTATCAAACTTGTGCCGTCGCGCTGCGTTGAACTTATGTGGCATCTAGGTTATCCCCTGTGTTGAAAAACACGATGATAAGGTATCCTTCGGGATGATCCATGCAACAAGGTCGGTGGTCGGTGTCGTTGGGCGGGTTCATAACACCGGTCTGGACGTCGAAGGTCAGTTTCAAATCTATTCGCCTTACGCTCAGCAGCCGATCAACGACATGGTTGTTGCGATTCATTCGCCCCTCGCTTCCGCGGCGATCCTTCGGATGGCGACCGGCGAGGTGGCCCGAATCGATCGGGGCATGCCCATATTCGACGTGCGTCCGCTCGCCGCCCGCGTCGGCGATTCGCTCGCCGCTCGCCGCTACTCGATGGTCGGGCTCGCTGGCTTCGGTCTGACCGGACTGCTGTTGGCAGCGATTGGTATCTACGGAGTCATCGCGTGTTCGGTGCGGCAACGCACCCGCGAGATCGGAATCCGGATCGCGCTCGGGGCGGAAAGGCGGGACGTGTTCCGCATGGTCGTCGGACAGGGACTGGTGCTGACGGGTGCCGGGGTCCTGGTGGGTTCGCTGTCGGCATTCTGGCTGACGCGATTCCTCGAGTCGCTACTCTACAGGGTGACGTCCAGAGACCCGGCGACGTTCATCGCGGTGAGTCTGTTTCTCGTCTTGACCGCCATCGCGGCGGCGTACGTTCCGGCCTCGCGTGCCGCACGACTGGATCCGGCCGTGACACTGCGAAGCGACTAGTCCGCTTTTCTCACCGGTTGTCGTCGCGAAGCCCGCCGGGCCACTTTGTGGCCCGGTTGGCTACAGACGCCGCCAGGGCATTTGGCATGGCCCTCGACGGGCCATGCTGGGCGCGCGACGGGAGGGGTCCGCAGGCGTAGGAGTCCGACCAAGCGGAACGCAGTAATGGCGGATGTATCCGGCGCTGCAGCAGACCACTGGTGAGGAATGCGGGCTAGACCAACAGGCTGCCAGCAGGCCGCTAAGCTGCTGGAAATATGCGGACGTACGTTTTTCGGCAACAATCCACCCTCCACATCCGTCCAAAGAAATAAGACAGCGTCGACTGCAGGCCCCATGGATGAGGGTCGAGACACGCAAGGCGCAGGACAGGAAACGTTGTATCGCAACCGGTCCCAAGGAGGTAGACATGTCGAAAGGAATCGTGATGGATCCGGAACGGCGGAGTGCCACAGTCGTCGAGTTTGAACGCGAGATGCTTGACCGAGTCGTCGGTCAGGAGCGTGCCGTCAGCCAAGTCGCGCGCATGCTTCAGGTGGTCGAAGCGGGCATGAACGCGCCCGGACGCCCGCTGGCCAGCCTGCTTTTTCTCGGACCGACGGGAACGGGCAAGACGCGCGTCGTCGAGGCCGCCGCGGAGATTCTTTTCGGTGACGCCAGGGCCGTGATCAAAATCGACTGTGCCGAGTATCAGCACGGCCACGAGATCGCCAAGCTGATTGGTTCGCCTCCGGGTTACCTGGGGCACCGGGAAACGCCGGCGCTCTTGACGCAAAAAACCATCGATCAATACCAGACCGAAGAACATCCGATCACCCTGGTGCTGTTTGATGAGATCGAAAAGGCCAACGACACGTTGTGGCAGCTCCTGCTCGGTGTGTTGGATAAAGCCACATTGACGCTGGGCGATAACCAGAGAGTCGACTTCTCGAGGACCGTCGTCGGCCTGACTTCAAACCTGGGTTCGAAGGAGATCAACGAACTCTTTTCGGGCAAGATCGGTTTTTCCGGTCCGGAGGCCGACTCCGAAGGCAGGCTGAACCAAAAGATCTACCGAGTGGCCCTGGATGCCGCTCGCCGCCGGTTTTCGCCCGAGTTCATGAATCGGATCGACAAACTCGTCGTCTTCCGTTCCCTGTCGCGCGACGAGTTGCGAAAGATCGTCGAGATCGAACTCCGGGCGGTTCAGGGGCGGATCCTGGACGCGGCCGAGGACAAACCGTTTGTGCTGTCGGTTTCAGCCGGTGTGAAGGACCTCCTGCTGGATGAAGGATGGGATTCCCGTTTCGGCGCACGGCACCTGAAGCGCGCCATCGAACGACGCGTGATCTATCCGCTCTCCAGCCTGATGGCGACCGATCAGATCCGGTCCGGCGACCGGGTGAGCATCGAGACTTCAGCGGGAGGTCGGCTGATCTTTCGGCGGAAACCCACGATCAAAGCCGTGCCGACTGTCCGAGTGGCCAGTGCGACGGCGGTCAGTTCCGATGCAAGCGGCCCCCACCTGGACCGCGCCGCGAGCTAGCTTAGGGGACAGGCTCCCCTGTCCCCTTTTCAAGCTATTCGCTAGTCACCCACGCCGTCCACCAGGCATCCCGCAACATCAGCGCGCCCGATGCCAGGCGTTCGAGAGCGAACTCCCGGTTCGGGGCGTTGTTGTTCCGTTCGTTGAAGGGGCTATCCCGGTCGATACGATAGAGCTCTTCAACCAGAGCGTGGGAATCACGAATGTGATCGAGGATTGCTCTCTGAGGATCTGCCCAGAGTCGTGCCGGTCGATTCATACCCGGCATCAGGTCGCCGAGCGTCAGTTGCGCCCTGACATAGGCCGTTTCGAAGCGCCCGTGGAATCCGCCACTGGCGGAATAGCCATCGGGATTGTTCCCGACCCACCGATCATGGTGGATCGTCGTGTGATGAGGGTTGGCGGCATCGGTGAGGTAGTGGCCGAGAATACCCGCGTCGTTGATGATCCGCTGTTCGATCCAGTCCCGCTCCTTATCGTCCCTGGTTTCGCGCCACTGGCGGAATCCCACCCGTAGGCGTCCGAACAGTTCGAGCGAGCGGAATGGAAGCAGGCCTGGGAATGGCCGAACGTCCCGGACCGTTTCCATGAATTCGAACCGGCCCTCCACCTCCAGCGCCCCGTCCGGCACCAATTCGAGGTCGATGTAGTGCTCGGACCCGTAGGCGGCGCTCAGCGCCCCTTCGAGGGAAGGGGATCGACGCTCCCGCCACCGATCTGGTTCAAAGTTCAGGTATGTGAGCTGCTCGGCGGCCTCGAGGAAGAAGGTGGGCATGTCATCAGGAAGTGCGGCGACCGCCGCACGCGCGGAGATTTCGTGCCCGTATTGGCCCCAGGCGCCCACAGAACTCGGGTGCCGCAGTAGGATTCCTCCGGCCGCCCCGGCCAGCAGCGCGAGGGTCACGACTGCCGTGGATCGACTTCTCATGTACCGGATCATGTTACCAGAGGGGTGCCGCCTACCGTCTCAGCCGAGTGCTGTCCCATCTTGTCGAACGGCTCCGCGGGACGCGAATGCCGAGTCTGTTGAGCCTGTAGGTGAGGGTCGTCGCCGGGACGCCCAACCGTGCTGCCGCTCCAAGGTTCCCGTACACCCTGCCTTTCGATTCATCCAGCGCCCGCTCCAGTATCCGTCGTTCGCACAGCTCAAGTTCCGCCAGGGTCGCGGGGCCTCCGTCGGTGGTTGCCGGCAGTTCCAGCCCAGTCACCGAGTCGTGGGCTGCTTTCGTAACGCCAGCCGGCGTACGGAGGACCGCCAGCTCCACCGCCATCCGCAGCTCCCGAACATTCCCAGGCCAGGACTGCGTCAGAAGGCGCCGACGATCCGTGTCGGTCATCGAGGGCAGCGTGCGACGGGCCGCCACCGAAGCCTCCCTCATGAAGTGCTCCGCGATCGGCAGGATGTCCTCCGGGCGTTCGTGCAGCGGGGGTATTTCTATCGAAATCAGACTGATACGATCATGGAATGCTTTCGAGAACTTTCGCATCCGGCTCCATTTGGCCGGATCCGCCGACGTTATCGAAACAACGTGGGGACGTTTCCGTCGTGAAGCGTTCGACCTGGCGATCAGACGGAGGATCTCTTCCTGTCCGTCGGCCGGAAGCCGATCAACCGCCCGCAGCAGAATCGTCCCGTTAGCGGCCAGCCGCCACGTCTCACGGAGCCGACTCACTGTTTCCCCGCGGGGGACATTGGGGCCACAGTTCAGCTCGATGAGCTGGCCAGCGCGTTTGCTCTTGTGGATGGTCCAGGCGGCGAGACTCTTGCCGGATCCGGGTGGCCCTTGGATGAGGGTCCAAACGCCCGAGTCTGCGGCCAGCTGGATCTGGTCGCGGATGCGCGCCATCGCGGAACTGAGGCCGACCAGTGCGCCGTGGGGGCGGAGCACCTGCAGCTCTTGCTCGAGGTACAGGAGCCGGGACTCGAGTCCCGAGTGAGAGGAGCGACGGGTTGTTTTTGGCTGTGCCACGCCCTATCCAGAAAACACTAACAATCATTATAATACAATGAATTATAATGATATCGAATAACAGTGATATTTATAAATATGATATAAGTCTATGAATCTAATATAAATACATGGCTATCGCCTGTTGATGACGAATGAGAAAGGATGTTGTTAGCCTCAGTTGTGGGGCGGGGCACCATGAAGCTGCTGGCCGCAATCCCACGGTGGTCGGATTCGCGTTCGCGAATCCGGTATATTCCTAATGCGCTATGAGTAGAGACAAACGCAATCTTCAGAGTGCTTCCGGAAACGGTGGTCGGACGAGGCCCTCACCGCCGATCGAGCGGTTGCTGCTGCCGTTCCGGACGTTCATCCGCAACGAGGTGTCCTCGGGCATCCTCCTGATCGTGTCGGCAGGCGTTGCGCTGATCTGGGCAAACTCTCCATTCGCGGACTCCTATCATGCCCTATGGGACACTCATCTCTCTTTCCATTACGAGGGCTTCGTCGTCTCCGAATCGCTGTTGGACTGGATCAACGACGGCTTGATGGCCATGTTTTTTTTCGTTGTGGGCCTGGAGATCAAACGGGAGTTGATGGCCGGCGAATTGGCGTCCCCCCGCCACGCGGCGTTGCCGTTGATCGCAGCGGCTGGTGGGATGCTCGTTCCGGCGTTGATCTACACGGCGTTCAACTTCGGGACGCCCGAAGTGGTCGGCTGGGGCATTCCCATGGCGACCGACATCGCGTTCTCGATGGGCATCCTTCACCTGCTGGGGAATCGGGTCCCCTCCTCGCTGAAGATCTTTCTGGTGTCCCTGGCGATTGCCGACGACCTGGGGGCAGTGCTCGTGATCGCGCTGTTCTACACGTCGGACATCTCCTTCACGAGTCTATTCATCGGATTCGCTTTGCTGGGGCTTGTCGGCCTGTTGAATCGCCTTGGCGTCCGGAGCACCCTGGCATACGGGGTTCTTGGAATTGGAGGGGTCTGGCTGGCTTTTCTCTTCTCGGGCGTTCACCCGTCGATCGCCGGCGTTTTGATGGCGATGATGATCCCTGCAACGATACGGATCGAGCCGGAACGATTCGTGGACCGAAGCCGATCGATGATCGACCGCTTCGAACAGGCCGGCTACCCGCAGAGGGACATCCTGACGAACCGACCGCGTCAGGCCGCGTTGTTGGATCTTGACGTCATCACGGACCACTCGCTGACACCTCTCCAGCGCCTGGAAACGGCGCTCCACCCATGGGTCAGCTTCCTCATCTTGCCGTTGTTCGCGCTGGCGAACGCGGGCGTCACGATCGACGCCGACCTGGGCGCCGCCGCCATGCACCCCGTCACGGTCGGCATCGCACTGGGGTTGCTGGTCGGCAAACAGGTCGGCGTTACCGGGTTTGCGTGGTTGGCGGTTCGTTTCGGCCTCGCAGAGCTCCCGACCAACGTGAGGTGGAGCCAGCTCTATGGAGTCAGTTGGCTGGCCGCCATCGGTTTTACGATGTCGTTGTTTATCGGGGGCCTGGCTTTCGAAGATCCCCAATACCTGGCCATGGCAAAGGTTGCGGTGCTCGGAGCCTCCGTAGTTGCCGGCATCGTCGGTGTCGTCATTCTTCGGAGGGTGGGAAATGCGTGAGGATGCAGCGTGGCCTTGCTCAAGCCGTTAGCAGCCACCGGCTGCTAGTGGTCCCCGTCTAACAGACTGTACCTTATTCGGATCGTTCCCCGAGCCAGACCGACACACTGCGGCTTCGGCCAAGCCGTCCGAGTTCGTTCCGCACAGGGATTTCCGATCTAATGGTCATTATTTTCCTCATATATGATCAGAAATGGGACAGCCAGAGCCGTTACGTTAATTGTGACGGACTACACTAGGAGCCTGTCGGGAATAAGAAGTCTGCAACCAAGAATCAACAACTTACAGACCGGGGATGGCTCGTAAGTTGTGATTCTTGCTTCGAGGGAGCCAATTCCCGACAGGCTCCTAGGAGTCTGCGCCGTCGGCCCCAATATGAAGTGGATAGTGACACTCACAGCCACGACATATAGGTAGCGATCACGCCGAAAATCGTCCCACGGCGCAGACTCCTAGGAGCCTGTCGGGAATAAGAAATCTGGAGAAGTCTGAAGCTGAAAGACCCATCGCGATTTCAGGATGAAGGCCACCTTGGGAAGCGTTTGCTCAGACAGATCCATGAGATGAGATTGCGGCAGCCCCCATTGAGCGCGATACGTATTTTTCATCCGCGGATTCTGTGTTTGCCAGGATCTCCCTGCTTCGATTCAAGCCGCCAGTGGCTTGAATCCTCCTCCGTAACGAAACAACTTCAGGATGTTGTGGGTCAAACAGACCAGTTGCCATTCCGCCCGCACGTTCTCGAGACCGCGGAAACTGAAACGCCGGAATCCCCGGCATTCCCGGGTCTGTCCGAATACCGGTTCCACAATCGCCTTGCGCATCTTGTAGACGGCCCGCCCCACATCGCTGTCCAGTTTCTGTTTCATTTGCTCCCGTACGCCGGCGCCTTCAGCCGCTCCGGGCGGGCCGCCGGAAGACTTCGGGGATGCGCCGGTCCGGACTCGCCCCGTGGCCACGTGTAAATCGATCCCTGCGGCTCGCGGGTCGGTCACCTGCCTGGGGCTCCAATACCCGGCATCCGCGCTGACCGCGACGGGCCGGGTCCCCGTGTTCCGCCGCACTTGCGCGACCATGGGCGCCAGTTGCTCTTTGTCATTGGCGTCCTGGGTGATCTCGGCCGCGACGATGACTTGCGTGTCATCGTCCACAGCGATCTGGGCATTGTAGGCCTGCACGAAACTGCCTTTGTGCGCGCCGTCGGGCATGATCCGGCTGTCCGGATCGGTGAAGTTGCGCTGCGCCTTCGCATCCGGCGCCGCCTGCTTCGGATCGGGAACCCGCGGTTGGCCTCCACCCGTCTTCTTCCCCGTTCGCTCCTCTTGCTTCCGCCGCTGGGCCATCCGCGCTTCCGCGTCCGCCTTCGCCTGCGCCGCCTTCTGCCGGGCTTCCGCTTCCAATTCCGCCCGGGCCTGCCGAATCTTCTTCAACCGGCTTTCCCGCCGCGCCAATTCCTTCGGCAACTGGTCGGTCAGTCCTTGCCGTTGCTTCTCATCCTCGACCGCGTCGACCGCCTCGGCCCGCTTCAGCAACTCCTCCACTTCCGCCTTCAGCGTCTCTTCGGCCCCCCTCATCCGCCCATAACTCATCGCCTTGTGCTTGCTGGCGTTCGCCTGGAGTTTCGTCCCGTCGACCGCCACATGCCCCAGTTTCACCAGCCCCGCCTTCCGGCACAATCCCAGCGCTTGCAGAAACAGTCCCGCCAACGCCTCCAAATGCCGTTTCCGAAACTCGTTGAACGTGCTGTGATCCGGATGCGTGTCCGCACTCAAATACCGGAACGCCACGTCCTCATGCGTCCGTTTCTCGATCTGCCGCGAACTCACCACCCCGGTACAATATCCGTACACCAACAACCGCACCATCAGCACCGGGGAGTAGGCCGCCTGACCTCGTCCATCCTTCGCCTCATAGGAACGGTAAAACGCCGACAGATCAGACCAGGTCGGCCACAAATCGCGCCAAATGATTTTCCGGAAGCCAGTCGTGTAACGACGGCGGCATCAACAAGCTCTGATTCAGGTCATCGGATCGGAAGCATTTCGTCATGCCTTCTTCTACAAATCCACCCGTCCAGCTTAGGTCCCATCCGGTTCTTCCCCGACTTCTGTCGCCACCCATCCCCAATCTATTCCCGACAGGCTCCTAGTGGTCCCCGTCTAACAGACTGTACCTTATTCGGATCGTTCCCCGAGCCAGACCGACACACTGCGGCTTCGGCCAAGCCGTCCGAGTTCGTTCCGCACAGGGATTTCCGATCTAATGGTCATTATTTTCCTCATATATGATCAGAAATGGGACAGCCAGAGCCGTTACGTTAATTGTGACGGACTACACTAGGAGCCTGTCGGGAATTGGCTCCCTCGAAGCAAGAACCAACAACTTACGAGTCATCCCCGGTCTGTAAGTTGTTGATTCTTGGTTGCAGACTTCTTATTCCCGACAGGCTCCTAGGCGTGGGATACGCACGTGTCGGAGACGCTCTGAACAGCGGCATGGCCGTGCAGGTAATGGTGATGCTGGTCGTCTTGAAGGTGATAGCGACGGCCACCTGCTACGGGTCCGGGAACGCGGGAGGAATCTTCGGCCCCAGCCTCTTCATCGGGGCGATGCTTGGAGGGACCGTTGGCAGCGTGGCGAACTTCCTGCTTCCGAACTACACAGCCAGCGTCGGAGCCTATGCCCTGGTCGGCATGGGCACGACGTTTGCGGGGATCATTCGTGTGCCTTTCACCTCGGTGATCATGATCTTCGAGTTGACCCGCGACTACTCGATCATCGTCCCGCTGATGGTCTCGAGCGTGGTCAGCTACCTGATCTCGTATCGCTACCAGCGCAAGCCGATATACGAAGCGCTGGCCGAACAGGACGGCATCCATCTGCCTTCGACCGCGACTCAGCAACGGCCGGGTCGCATTCGGGTGCGGCGCGCGATGCGTGTGCCGACCGATGTCCTCGACATCGACATGAAATCGTCCGAGGCGCTCGACAAAGTCACGGGCAGCCCGTGGAATGCGTGGCCGGTCGTCGATAGCCGCGGGTTGGTCGGGATGGTGCGTGACAGCGATTTGCGGGAGGCTGCCGACACCGAAGGGGAATCTACCTTGCGCGAGGCTTTGGACTTCAAGGACAGCCCACATCTGCATGACGATCACTTGCTGGATCTCGCCCTGGAGCGGATGGGCGCTTCCGGAATGAACGCCCTTCCGGTCGTGAGCCGCCTGGACGTGCGGCGCATGGATGGCATCGTCGGCCTTCCGGACGTCATGCGCGTCTACGGGTTCTCAAAGTCCGACAACAGTTAATTCGGGACGGTGCATTAATCCCAACTTAGGTCCCAACAAGTTGGTGCCGAGGGTCCTAACCTGGGATTAGTGCACCGTCCCCCTTCTTTACCGCTTCCCGTCCCGCGTGGGTGACTGCCCACTTGAGGGCCAGGCCGCCGGCAAGCGCAAGAAGAGGCAGTAGGACGCTCCTCCTGGACTTGCCTTGCTTGTTGCGGCGGACTCTTGCCGGTAACAGCACCGGTGCGATTGCGCCCAGCCAGAACGTGGAAGCATGGCGACCGCGAACGAGCGGCCACGCGGCGGTCCCGGATTCGATCACGAACAGTACGGCCAGAATTCCCTGACAGACCGCGGCCAGGCGTTCCACCCGGTGGAGTATGAGTGTCGAAGGATCCGCGGAGCCTGCCCCAGAATGGGCGAGTTGTGCCAGAGCCGCTCCGGAGTGTATCGAACTGGACGCAAGCAGACCGCCCAGAAGGCGCCCGCTCGACCAGAGAGGGTTGCTCGTAGTGCCGAGCAGGACCCCTGGGTAGCTGCACATGGTCACTGCGAGGCCGGACCCGAGTACCGAGCGCCCCGGGTCGGCTCCGGCCCCCGAGCGCCTTTCTGGCGAGGACGAGCGAGTAGGCTGCGAGCGTCCACGATCCCAGGTTCATCGGTGACGACGGCTTGAACACGCGGAGCATGTGTAGAAATCGTTCCGGTCGGCCAAGGTCCGCGATCAAGAGTCCGGGACACGGCAGGAAAGCGGCGAAGGCAGCCCGGTACCCGTTCCTGCTGAAAGCGGAAAACCTTCCGTGACCGAATAGCTCGGCGAGGCTTGCGAACAGGAACGATCCAGCTGACGCACCGCCCAGGAAGAAGTACACCGCGACATGCCACTCCCATGTCGGCGCCTTGAGCATCGGGATCGACCCATAGCCGCCGGCCTCCGGCGTGGCCACCGCATCGCCCGGTCGTTCGACGATTTCGTCCACGCTTACCTCTCGCTCCGGCCGAACAACCAGCCGGCGACGGCCGCCAGTCCCAGCGCTACGCCGTAGCTGACGGCGTAGCGCTGATTCATCCGCTGCCTCGGTCGCCGCGGATCTTCGGGCAGGTTATAGACGGACGGTCGGTCCTTCAGCAGAAAGAACGCGTTCAGCGCGCTGTACTCTTCGGTCGCTTCCGCTCCGTAAAGGTACGCATCGGTCTCGCCGCGACGATGGAGTTGGACGGTGCGCTCCTGGGCCCGCTCGCGCAGCGTGTCCATGGGGCCGAACTGGATCGAATCGGTCGGGCAGACCTGCGCGCAGGCGGGTTCGATGCCGTCCTTCTGCCGGTCGTAGCACATCGTGCACTTGTGGGCGCGTCCGTCCTCCGGGTTCCTGGCCACGACGCCGAACGGGCATGCGGCCACACAGTATCCGCAGCCGTTGCATATGTCCTCCTGGATATACACGCTGCCGAACTCGTTGTAGACGATCGATCCAGTCGGGCACGCCTCCAGACACGGAGCGGCGACACAGTGCTTGCATACGTCGCTCATCATCAGCCATCGGGGAGGACCATCCGCCCGGTCCATCTGTTCGACGAAGGCCACGTGGCGCCATGTCGTTGCTGAAAGCTCGAGTGTGTTGTCGTAACTCTGGCCGCTCCATTCGAACCCGTCGGCAGGAAGCATGTTCCACTGCTTGCACGCCACCTCGCAGGCCTTGCAGCCGATACACAACGTGGTGTCGGTGAAGAAGCCCATGTCCTGGTCCGAGGGGGGCGAAGGGAGGTGATCGCTCATTTCTTTTCCTCGGTACCCGGGAGCCGTCCGGGCCGAACCCTGCAGGTGAACGACTTGGCCTCGTGGATCCCTACGTTGGGTTCGAGGACGATCGGCGTGAGGTCGTTTGCCATCGCTCCGGTCGTTTCCCCGGCATATCCCCAGTGAAAGGGAATCGCGATCTGGTGCAGCCTCGCCCCACCGACCGTGAGCGCTCGGATGCGTCCTGTGACCATGGCCCGCGCTTCGATCGCCTCCCGAGGCGTTTCGACAACCATCCATCCCCCGTGACGGATTCCGTACTCGGAGGCAAGCTCGCCGCTGATCTCGACGAACATCTCCGGTTGGAGTTCGTTCAGCCAGCTGTTGAAGCGGCTCATCGGTCCGCTCAAGTAGTGTTCGGTGAGCCGCACCGTGGTCGCCACGATCGGATAGTCCGCATCCATCGGTTCCGCCGTCGGGTTCATTTCACCCGTTCGGCGGTCGGCGAGCGGATTCGTCTGGCGTGAATACAGCAGGTTCGGCACGGGCGATTCGACCGGTTCGTAGTGGGCCGGCAACGGTCCATCGACCACGCCCCGGGGGGCGAACAGCCACCCTCTCCCGTCGGGCTTCATGATGAACGGCGCGTCGCCTGCGATCGCGTCCATACCGGTGGCGCCGCGGGCAGGGCGATAGGAGGGTGCCTTCGAGATTTCGAAGTCCGGGACATCGTACCCTGTCCAGATGTTCCGTTCCTCGTCCCACCAGACGTACTTCTTGCGGTCCGACCACGGGCGTCCCTCAGGGTCCGCCGAAGCGCGGTTGTAGAGCATCCTCCGGTTCGCAGGCCATGCGAAGCCCCAGTCCGGATTCGTACGGTTCTTCGGGTCGGGCTGACGGGACCGCGCCAGGTTGACCCCTTCGGAAGGGAATACACCGCTGTAGATCCAACAGCCGCAGGCGGTCGACCCGTCGTCGGCGAGCTTGTCAAACCCGGCGACCTGTTCGCGGTCGGCTACGGTGTATCCGTTGATCTCTTTGAGGACGGCCTCGTTGTCGGGATAGTCCCATGTCAGGTGACGCAAGCCCTGATCACGCTTCTTGCGCGAACCCCGGTACAATTTTTTCAGGCGCCGGCCTAAATCGATGACGAACCATGCGTCGGATCGGCAGTCGCCCGGCGGATCGACGGCCCTGTCGTGCCACTGGATCAATCGCTGGGTGTTGGTGAAGCTTCCCTCTTTCTCTGCGGCTGCAGCTGCAGGCACGAAAAAAATTTCCGTGCCAATCGTTGTCGGGTCGGGATTCTCAGGCCCGTCCTTCCAGAAACAGGCGCTCTCGGTTTCGAACCAATCGCGCACGACGAGCCAGTCCAGCTTCCCCAGGGCGGCTCGGTTCAGCCGTGCGTTCGGCGCTCCGGCAGCCGGGTTCTGCCCGAACAGGAACATGCCGCGGACCTTGCCTTCGATCATCCGTATCGCGGTCGCCAATTGGGAATAGTCGCCGTCGATCTTCGGAATCCACCCGAAGCCCCAGTCGTTCTCTTCCCGCGCATGCTTGCCGTACCACGCCTTCAGAAGGCTGACCATGAAGCGGGGCAGATGGGTCCAATACCCGTTCTTCTCGGTACAGCGGTCCAGGTATTCGGCGAGGGTGTGGTCCAGATCGGCCTCGGGCTGGGGCAGGTAGCCCGGAAGAAGGTTGTAGAGGGTCGGGATATCGGTCGAACCCTGGATGCTGGCGTGCCCCCGCATGGCCATGATGCCGCCGCCCGGCCGGCCCACGTTGCCGAGAAGCAATTGGAGGATTCCGGCAGCACGGATGGTCTGGACTCCCGTCGTATGCTGCGTCCAGCCGACCGCGTAGACGATCGCGCTGGTCCGATCGCGTCCCGAGTTGTCCGAAAGCGCCTTGGCCACCCGGAGGAAGTCTTCGCAGCTCGATCCGCAGACGTCCGCGACCATCTCGGGCGTGTACCGTGAAAAGTGCTGCCGGACGAGGTTCAGCACACAGCGGGGGTGCTGGAACGTTTCGTCGCGGCCCGCCTCATTGTCGTACTGCCAGCTCGCCTGGTCATACTCATTCGTGGTCTTGTCGAATCCCGAGAACAGACCGTCGGTCTCGTCCGCGTCGGCGTACTGCTCGCTGATGATCGTGGCCGCGTTGGTGTATGCGCGGACGTAATCCCGAAACCAGCGATCCTCGGTGAGGACGTATCGGATGAGGCCACCGAGGAAGGCGATGTCCGACCCTGCACGAATCGGGACGTACATGTCGCACATTGCCGACGTCCGTGTGAACCGGGGGTCGACATGAATCAGGGTCGCTCCCTTCTCACGGGCTTTCAGGGGCCAGCGGAAGCCCACAGGGTGCGCCTCGGCCATGTTGGAGCCCATGATGAGGATGCAATCGCTCTCTGCCAGGTCCTGCTGGAAGGTGGTGGCGGCTCCCCGTCCGAATGTGGCGCCCAGACCGGGCACCGATGCGCTGTGTCATATCCGGGCTTGGTTTTCGATCGCGACGACGCCGAGCCCTCCTCCGAACAGTTTCTTGATGAGGTAGTTTTCCTCGTTATCCATCGTCGCGCCGCCCAGGCACGTGATCGACCCCAGATGGTTCAGGGCAGTTCCGCCGGAGGTTTGCAGAAAGTCCGATTCCCGCGTGTCTTTCACGCGCTTTGCGATCCGATCCATGGCCCAGTCGAGCGGCCGAACCTCCCACTCGGTGGCGTAGGGCGCTCGATAGAGAACCCGGGTGACACGATGCGGGTTCACCGTCAACTGGTAAGTGTTGGCGCCCTTCGGGCAGAGTGTGCCTTCGTTGATCGGGCTGGACGGATTGCCTTCGATGTCGATGATCTTTCCGTCGCGTATATAGACGAGTTGTCCGCATCCCACGGCACAGTAAGGGCACACGCTCGGGACGGCCTTGGCACCACGGATGCGGGGCGCGGTTTGGATACTTTCGGGGCTGAGCGGCTGACGGGAGATGTCGCGCGGATCGGGCTTCATTATCGGCCAATTAGTCTGCGGTAGAACCCTCGAGGATTCTAGCGCAGGCTGATATTCTACATGAACCATTTGAACCGTCAATTTCCGATCTCGTATTTCGACTGAACGATGTCCAGTGCGGATTTTCCGCTAGAAAACCTGCAATTCCTGGCAACCCGTTAGTCTGTCGCCGCAGGTTGTCAATCGAAGAATCCGCGGTGGAGATTCGAAGTTCGAGAATCGAGGTTTCATATCTGGCGGGCCAACCGCCTGGCGGAGTTGATGTTACGATTCCATCATGAGCCGCCCGGACAAGATACGTCTCGCGATGGCCCAGATCAACGTCGTCGTCGGAGACCTCGAGGGCAACGCCCGCAAGATTATCGACTGGATCGGCAAGGGTCGGGATGCAGGCGCCGATATCGTGACGTTTCCCGAGCTGGCCCTGACTGGATACCCGCCCGAAGACCTGCTGCTCAAGCCACAATTCGTCAAAGCCAACCTCGAGGCGCTCGAGACCGTGGCCGCCGCGACCGAGGGCACGACTGTCATCGTCGGGTTTGTCGATCGCCGCGACGATATCTACAACGCGGCGGCGATTCTCCACGATGGGCGTGTCGCGGGCGTCTATCACAAGACGTATCTTCCCAACTACGGCGTCTTCGACGAGTTCCGCTATTTCCACACCGGAAAGCTTTCGCCGATTATCCAGATGGGCGAGGCCCGGATCGGAATCAGCATCTGCGAAGACATCTGGTATCCGGACGGTCCCGTCGTGAACCAGGCGATGGGGGGTGGCGCCGAGGTTCTCATCAACATATCGTCCTCTCCCTACCACGCCGGAAAACGTAGCTGGAGGGAACAGATGCTCCGAACGCGCGCCGCGGACAACGCCGCGATCGTGGCGTACAGCAACCTGGTTGGCGGGCAGGATGAGCTCGTCTTCGACGGCGACAGCATGGTCGTCGACGCGGACGGAAACATCGTTGCCCGAGGGCCCCAGTTTGAAGAGGCAATGGTGGTCGCCGACCTGGATCTGAACGGCGTGTTCCGGCGCCGGCTTCGGGACCCGCGCCGACGGCAGCAGGGGAATGGGTCGGGTTCCGCAACCATCGTCTCGGTGCCGACTCCTTCTGAGGAGAAGAATGCCCTCGGTCCGTCCTCGATTCCGCCCGCGCTCTGTGAAGAGGATGAAATATACCGGGCGCTTGTTCTAGGTACCCGCGATTATGTCGTCAAGAATCGGTTCGAGAAAGTTGTCCTTGGCCTGAGCGGCGGCATCGATTCGGCGCTGACCGCAGCGATCGCGGTTGATGCGCTCGGGGGCGAAAACGTCATAGGCGTGTTGATGCCGTCCCAGTTCTCTTCCGAGGGCAGCGTGACGGACTCGGAGGTTCTCGGCGAGAGTCTTGGCATCCGTCTGATCACTCTTCCCATCTCCACGATGGTGGCCGCGTACCGGGGCGGTCTTGAAGAAACGTTCGGCGATCGCCCACCGGACGTTGCCGAAGAGAACATCCAGGCGCGGGTCCGCGGAAACCTGGTCATGGCGTTGTCGAACAAATTCGGATGGCTCGTTCTGAGCACCGGAAACAAGAGCGAGATCAGCACTGGGTACTGCACGCTCTACGGCGATATGGCCGGAGGCTTCGCCGTTATCAACGACGTGATGAAGACGACGGTGTACCGCCTGGCGGAACGGTTGAACCGGAACGCCGGGAGCGAAAGAATCCCGCGCGCTATCATCGATAAACCACCGTCGGCGGAACTGCGTCCCGATCAGAAGGACATCGACTCGCTGCCGGCCTACGACCGACTCGACCCGGTTCTCAAGGCATATGTCGAGGACGATCGAAGCGTCGAAGAGATGGTCGAGATGGGTTTCGACCCGGAGATAGTCCGGCAGGTGGTCCGTCTCGTGGACATGAGCGAGTACAAGCGCAGGCAGGGGGCGCCGGGCATCAAGATCACGCCGCGTGCCTTCGGCCGCGACCGCCGCATGCCGATCACAAATCGCTTTCGGGGATGAACGGATGTATCGTCCTTTCGAAGTCCTGGTAGATCTCGTCCGCGAAGGCCGGATTCGTCTGGTCGAGGCGCCCCGGAGTGGTGCCGGTCCCGTTCCCGCTGAGATTCTCGACCCTGCGGACGACCTGCCAGACGAGGAGTTGTTCGAGCTTGCGATGGACGACGTCGAGCCACTGGGCTGGAGCGCGGCCGAACCTCCCGCGTCCCCTCCTCTTGATATCCGGGCGGGCGGTGGCGAAGCCGAAGCACTGGCTCTCCTGGAAGAGTTCTCAAGAGAGGATCGAGTCGGGTTTGAACACAGTCGCGAATACGACGAACACTCCGTCCATCCAGCGGGCCGTCTGTACCTGGGCGACCTGCGAGAGGGTCGCTTCGCGATCCAGGCCCATCTGGATCTGCACGGCATGACCCTCGATCGAGCGCGCTCCGCGGTCGAGGTGTTCTTCCGGGAATCGATCCGCGCCGGCTTCCGGTGCGTGCGCGTCGTCCACGGCCGCGGCCGGCATTCCCCCGACCGTCAACCGGTGATGAAAGAAAGCCTTCAGAAATGGATGCGGCAGCGCCGCCTCGGACGGTATGTGATCGCGTTCACGACGGCCCGTCAGTTCGACGGCGGCGGGGGAGCGATCTACGTCTTGCTTGGGGAGAAGTAGGCGGCGGGACTGTTGGAGGTTCGACATTGGAGAGCTATCATTCCAAATGTTCGGAGGTCGTCTCCAAAAAATGATCGTTCTCGAATCTCCAATGAACGCTGTCCAATGTGGAATTCTAAACAGACAATCTGCAACAGATCCCTAGATCACTAAACCCGGAACACGCCCACGACTTTCCCCACGATGCTGACGGCGACGCCGTCTTCGCCGTCGATCCGGATCGGCTCGTAAGCGGGGTTTTCCGGCCTCAATTCCACGCGGTTACCCTTCTTGTAGAAGCGCTTCACGGTGGCTTCGTCCTCGATGAGGGCGACGACGATCTCTCCGTTCGAGGCCGACGGCCCGGGACGGACCAGGACGCGATCGCCGTCGAGGATGTGCGCGTCCCGCATGCTGTCGCCCTGGACCTGGAGCAAGAACCCGCCGGCCGGTACCCAGTTCTCCGGCAAGTGGACGACATCTTCGATGTTTTCTTCCGCCAGGATCGGGGCGCCGGCCGCAACACGCCCGACCATCGGAACCCGGGTTGTCGCGGCGTCCGGCGCCCCGACATCGCCTCCGGTGACGACGAGCGAACGGGACCTGCCGGGCTCCCGGCGGAGCCGCCCCTTGCGCTCGAGTGCTCTGAGGTGTTCGTGAATGGTCGCTGGATTCAGTCCGAAATGGTCTCCGATGTCTCGAACCGTCGGCGGGAAGCCGTTATTCCGACTGTACTCGCTGATGAAGACCAGGATCTGTTCCTGGCGTGGGGTCAGTCCATACACCAAACATATGTTGGTGTATTAGCGGCGCTGTGTCAACGGGTTTGGGAACGGTCAGGATCTTCGGCGGGACTTTCCGGGCTCCTCGTATAAGTACTTGACCCGATCCTTATAGATGAACAGGTTCGAGGCCCGGTTCCGCGTCAGCCGTATGATCTCTCGGTCGTAGTACTCGATCCAGCCACGGACTTCCTCGCCGTCTATCAACTTGATGACAATCGGAACGTGGTTCTTAGACAGCCAGTCGATGTACTCGGACTCGCGGTAGGTGGTTTCGGTCGGAAGCTGGCGTCGGCGCTTACCCGCCGCCCGATCTCGGCCGTTATTCGGCTTGAAATTGGAACCCACTGATCGCTCCCCCGTGCAGGCTGATCCTGTCCCCCAGAGTATAACCTATGACCGCCGATGCGGATCGGGACAGCGTTTCACGCCGGTGGCCCGGTGCCTGTAGAATGCCTTTCGTGAAGCTCGAAGCGATACTGTTCGACCTGGGCCGCGTTATCGTCGATTTCGACATGGCGGAGTGTGAATCCACCTTGATCGCCCACTCGGGCCTCGATCCGGATCGCTTTCTCCGGGTTGTCTGGGACACGGGATGGATCCGCCGTCACTAGTGTCCGGTTAGAAGTCGAATAGAACCAGCTGGTTAGGATCTTGGAGTTCATTGAATTGGGAATCAGGCGCGTGAAAGGCCTGCAAAATGGGCTGTTTCTCAAGAATCGTAATGCTGAGAATCTGTAGGATTTGGTAAAGACTCCTATCGATGCCGAGGCGCTTCCGGATGATGGCGACGTGAACATAAACCGAAATGGCGATCCAGATCTGGGTCTTCACCGCATTCTCGCTGGTGCCGTAGAAGGACTTGATTCGAAGGTGTTGTTTGATCCATTTAAAGAAAAGTTCCACCTGCCATCGCGACTTGTAGATCTGAGTGATGGTGAGTGCAGGCAACGCGAAGTTGTTGGTCAGGAACTTCAACCGCTTGTTCGTCCCGGCATCGAAGTAGCTGATACGCCGCAACGGATCGGGATAGGTTTTGGCGGATTTGTTCGTTGTGAGGATGACCGTCTGGTCGGATCGCAATCCCGTGGTCGTGTCCACCCGACGGGAGTACCGCCGCCGCAGGACGACGTTCTTCTTAGCACGCACCACAAAGAAAGCGGAACAGAGGGAGAAGAGAAAGAGCCGTTCAAAATCGATATAGGCGCGGTCCATGACGTAGAAGGCACCCGCTTCGGGTGCGATCTCATCGAGAACGTTGACGTCATGGACTTTCCCGTCTGTGACGTGGATAAACGCGGGAATGTTGCCGTGAAGATCCAGCAGTGTATGCATCTTGACCGCGGCTTTGTGCCGGCGAAACCGGGCCCATGGGAATAGTGAAAGACACAGGTCAATGGTGGTCGAGTCCAGGGCATATAGACCTTGATCCAACTCGACGCCGATGGGGTCTTCGGCATATAACGGCCGCGCCATGCCGATCAGGACCTGTGCGAAATCCGCATAGATCCGCCAGTCGCGCCGCTCGTTGGCGTCGGCCAGTGTCGTCCGCGCCACCTTGCTTCGGAATCCCATGTGGTAACGCTTTCTGCCGAGGGCGCGTAAGCAGGCTTCGATGTCGCGGAGGCTTTCACGATAGATCAATTGGGCGAATGCCATCGCCAGGAACTGATCCCAGCAGGAAAACCCTTTCTGCTGGTAATCGCCCCGATAGCGGGCGACACACTTCTGAAACTCGTATCGGGGCGCGTAATCCATGACTTGTGAGAAGACGGTTTGGCCTGAGTTCATGCGCCATTGGTATCACCCCTCTCACCGTAATATTGCTAAAAGTGTGATCGGCAGGTTCAAATCGAAAAATCGCAGAATGCCATTCAACTCACTGTTCATCTATAAGTTGCCGGCGGCTGTCGCACCGTGTTCCGGACACTAGTGATCCGAAATGAACCGTGCCGAGGCTTCGATCCGGTCCACACCGTTGTCCAGCGTTACGGCCAAAGCCGACGGGTCGTAAGCCATCAAGCCGGTCAGCGTTCGGCTAGTTTTCCTCACGTCAGCATAGTCCGGACAGGAGAATGCTCCGCCCCCCTGCCCCTGATACGTACGGCTGAGGTGGCCCCGGAAAATCGGGCAGTTGTTTAAGGTGTATTCCACCGACTGAGGAGGGATACGCGATGACGAAGAGACGCAGGTTTTCTGGGGAGTTGAAAGCGAAGGTCGCGCTGGAAGCGCTTCGGGGCGATCGGACGCTGCAGGAGATTGCCTCGAAGCACCAGGTTCATCCGAACCAGGTGAGCACATGGAAGCGCCAGGCGATGGAAGGGCTTGGCGAGATGTTCTCGAACGGTGTGGAACGCCGGCGGCGGGATCATGAAAGCGAGGTTCGTGAGCTTCACGCCAAGATCGGCGAATTGACGGTGGAGCGGGATTTTTTGTCCAGAGGGTCCGGTCGATGAGCCGGGCCGCGCGCCGGGCGATGGTGAGGCGCCCTGACCCGGAACTGAGCTTGAGTCGTCAATGCCGTTTGCTGTCGATCGGGCGCTCCTGGCTCTATTACACGCCCCAGGGCGAGAGCGCGGAGACCTTGGCGCGGATGCGGCGCATCGATGAGTTGTTTCTGAAGCATCCGTTCTACGGTGCCCGTCAGATCGTCCGTCATCTGCGCCGCGAGGGCGTGCGCATCGGCCGTCGCCGGGCGGGGCGTCTGATGCGTTTGATGGGTCTTCAGGCGATCTACCGGGCACCCCGCACCAGCGAGCCGCATCCCGAGCACCGGGTCTACCCCTATCTGCTCAAGGGTTTGGCGATCGAGCGGGCAAACCATGTCTGGTGCGCCGACATCACCTACATCCCTGTGCGGCGCGGCTTTCTTTACTTGGTGGCGATCCTGGATTGGGCGAGCCGGTATGTGCTGGCCTGGCGTTTGTCGAACACCCTGGACGCCGGCTTTTGCGTCGAGGCGCTCGAGGAGGCGCGGACCCGCCACGGCCAGCCGGAGATCTTCAATACCGATCAGGGCAGCCAGTTCACCGGCTTCGCCTTCACCGGGCGCTTGCGGGCGGCCGGTGTCCAGATCTCGATGGACGGCCGGGGCCGGTGCATGGACAACATCTTCATCGAGCGGCTGTGGCGCTCCCTCAAATACGAGGCTGTCTATCTGCACGACCTTGCCGACGGCTTCCAGGCCCGGCGCGTCATCGGCGAGTGGATCGACTTCTACAACGCCGAACGGCCACACTCGGCCCTCGGCGGAAAAACCCCGGCCGAGGCCTACCGCGGCGACCCGCCTGCGGATATGATGGACAAGCAGCTACGCGCCTTGCCCGCTTACCCACCGGCGCAGCAACGGCGACAGGAAGATCGATCCAAGGAGATTCTGGCAAGATGAACGGCAACCGGAATACACCTTAAACAGGCCGCCAAGCTGTCCACAAACCGGGGCCACCTCAGGCTGAGGCGGACCAACTCCCCGGGTTCGGCAACGTGAGGCAAGGGCTGCAGGAAGAGCGTATTGAACAGGCTGAAAACGACCGCGGTCACACCGATGCCCAGACCGAGCGTAACCGCTACGGAACTTGCGAACGCCGGGCTTCTTGAAAGAGACCTTAACGCGCGCTGAAAGTCCACTCTCCAGCCGTCCAGATCCCACCGCCCCCTACCCTGTCCCTCGGCGAAGATCCGGCACCGCGAACTCCCAACCGGACGGCGAGGGCAGTCATCAAGAGGTCGGAAACCTGGAGAAGCCAGAAAGTGATCCGGGCAAGCCCGCCTTTGCTGCCCGCGGCGGCATGGGCGTCCTCGAAGACCTCCACGAGTTCTGGTCCAGCCTCGCGTCGAAACCAGACCGGAAGTACCCGAAGCAACAGCCGATAGAGGCGGAGGCGAACGGGTATATCGATCGTCATCTAAACTACCTCGCGGTTCGGATTCGAGCGATGAGCTTGAGACGTTCCGCCTCACGAACAAGCCGCTGAAGCCTGCCCGCCTCAGCCACCACAGCTCTCCGCCCGGCCAAAGTCAGCCGATGGTACTGCCGGCGCGCATCGGAGGACGATCTCGGGCTGTGCTCGATCAGTCTGGACTCACGGAGTTCCTTAAGGACACGGTACAGACTCCCGGGACCGACGATCGCCCGCCTGCCCATGTGCTCGTTGACCTGCTTCATGATCTCGTAGCCGGGCTGGTCCGACTCGCTCAAGGACAGCAGCACCGAGAATATGAGCGGACGCAGGGGCAGCAGGCTTTCGGCATGGGTTCTGTTCATGGGTAGTCCACAAGTATCTTCGATAATGAATATATTCGTTTCCGAAGATACCGTCAAGTTTCAATTCAAGGATTCCACGGACTACTACAGACGGTCCTCACGCTCTCGGTACCGCCGAAGGTCGGCCGACACCATTTCCTCGATAAGATCGTCCAGGCTGTGACTGTAGGTCCACCCCAACTGTTTGCGAGCCTTGCCGGGGTCTCCGACGAGAAGGTCGATCTCCGCCGGGCGCACGAGTTGGGAGTCGACGTTGAGGAATTCGTAGGGGTCCAGACCGACGACTGCAAACGCGCGTTCCAGGAAGTCTTTCACGGTATAGGTTTCGCCTGTTGCGATGATGTAGTCGGAAGGAGTGCTCTGCTGGAGCATGAGCCACATCGCCTTGACGTATTCCCTCGCGTGGCCCCAGTCCCTGCGGGCATCAAGATTGCCGAGGCGAAGTTCTTTGGCGAGACCCAGCTTGATCTTCGCTGCGTGCGAGGTGATCTTTCGCGTCACGAACTCCAGACCGCGACGGGGCGACTCGTGGTTGTATAGGATTCCACACGATGCGTGGAGACCGTATGCCTCACGGTAGTTCCTTGCCAGGTGGTATCCAGCCAGCTTTGAAATCCCGTAGACGGACCTCGGATAGAAGGCCGTGGTTTCGTTCTGGGGATACTTGCGGGAGTTTCCGAACATCTCACTGGACGCGGCGAAATAGAAACGGGCTTCCGGAACGGTTTCCTTTACCGCAGAAAGCACGAAGTGCGTTCCGTTCACGTTCGCGTTGAATGTCGAGAACTCATCTTCGAACGAATAGCTGACGAAGCTCTGTGCGGCGAGGTGATACACCTCGCTGGGTTTGATGTCGTGAAGCACCTTGAAGATGCTGGGATAGCTCTCCAGCGATGCGGCATGCAGGTTGAGGTCGCCGATTAGGTGCCGGATCCGCCATAGCCGGTGTTCGGGGTCTTCGATTGCGACCCTCCGCACGATACCGTGTACTTCGTAACCCTTTTCGAGCAACAGCTCTGCCAGGTAGCTGCCGTCCTGGCCGGTTATTCCTGTGATCAACGCTCGCTCGGACACGTAACTACCCGCCTTCTTCCCGACAAAACGGAAACAGGGATTATGCCACGTAAGGCGGTCACCAGAACCCGGAACTGTAGTGACGGGGTTGGGATGCGACAGGCACCGGTCGTGGATATCCGGTCGCTACCGCTATCGTTCTGAATGAGCCCTGGCGCAGAAAGGGCGGCCGCTATGGCCGCCCTTTCAAACGACGATAAATCGGGCTTCGGAGGCTAGTTTCCGCCGCCCGGGCCCCTCTCATCCGCCAACCGTTTGTAGTACTCCTCGACCAGCCTCTTGTACTCAGCGGGTATCTCTTCTTCCGCTGCCGTCCGGATGTTCTCTTTTCCGATGAGCAGCTGAAGCTCCTTGCTCAATTCGAGTTCGATCGATCGGAACGGGTCGATGATCTCGCGGCGTAGCGCTTCGATCTCGGCTGGATCGCCGGGCATGTGCCCATCCATTCGCCGGCGGATGGCATCCATGATGTCCCCCAGCTCACCGTACAGCGGATTACCCCTGCCTAGCGCATCGCGAATGCCCTGGACGTCACGCAGCCGCTGTTCGAACTCACGTGTCAGCTGTCGAATGGCATCCGCCGGGGAGCGACTAGCGTCGTTTCCACCCCGGAAGCCACCCCCCTGGGCCCCACCGCGGGAGCCACCGTCAGCACGCTGGCCACCCTGGCCTTGCTGGCCCTCTTGGCCCTGCTGGCCTTGCTGGCCCTCTTGGCCCTGCTGGCCTTGCTGACCCTCTTGGCCCTGTTGGCCTTGCTGACCAGCCTGCTGCTCGTTCTCCATCCGTCGCTGCATCGATTCCAGAGCACGGATGGCTTCGCTGGTCTGGTTCAGCGCGTTCTGGACCTGCTGCTCTTCGGTGTTCGCGGCGCTGGCAGCTGCCTGATTCAGCTGCCGTTCGAGATCTTCGACCGAATTTGCGATGTCGGCCTCGCGATCCCGCGCGAATTGCGTGAACCCGTTGTCGAGCAGTTCCCGACCGTTGAGCATCTTATCGACCAGACGACCCGATTTGATCGTGTTCAGTGCGCCTCGAATCTGCCGCTCGGTCTCCTGGCTGTCACCGGAGTTCTGTATTGCCTCGAGTCCGTCCTCGAGCGACCGCAGTTGCTCCAGTGCAATATCCTTGGCAGCTCGAATCTGGTTGGCGCGCTGGTCGGCGTTGCTCTGTGGATCTGCCACGAAACGCTCAAGCTGGTCGGCAATGTCCCGCTGGTTATCGGCAAGATTACTCGCCTGCCGCTGCAGGTTCGCCAGCCTCTCTTCGAGCGAACCGCCCTGTGAAGCGGCCAGCAACTGCTGTGCACGCTGGAGCTCGTTCAAAGCCCGCTCGGCAGCCGCCTGCTGCTGCTCGGGGGACCCGCTGCGCGCCTGCTGCATGTTCCGTGCGGCTTCCTGGAGCGCACGGCCGACATCTGCCATCTGTCGGTCGTTATTCTCACGTGACAGCCGATCGAGCTCTCGGGCCAGCCTTTCGGTCTCGCGCCGGATCTCGTCGGCCGACATCTGCTGGCTCGAACCGCCCCCGCCGCCGCCCGACGCCGCCTGACGCCGCTGTTCCTCTAATTGCTTCTGCTGGCGCTGTGCGAGTTCCTTCAGCTTCTGTAGCGCCTCGTCCAGCTCTTCGCTGCCGCTCCGGGAAAGTTCTCCGCGCTGGAGCGTTTCATACTGATTCTTGTTCTGATCCAGCTCGAGGTCGAACAGATCTGCCAGATCCTCGGCATTCTGTCCACCACCGCCGCCGCCACCACCGCCGCCCCCACCCATGCTCACCTGGATCTGGTTGAACAGCGCTTCGGCGCGGCTGAGGAACTGCAGGGACTTTTGTTCGAAGGGCATGGCCTCGTCGAGGTTTTCCTCGACCAACTGCTCGGCGGCCGGGCCCATTTGCTCCATTGCGGCCGCGAGGTTCTGGGTCAGTTCGTTGATTTCTGCCTGGTCGGTGAGCTGGCGCCTCGTCAGGCGGGTCATCAAGGTCTGCGTCTGTTCGGCGAGTGTGCTCTGGTTCTCGGCCACGGCCTGGATGTTGTCGGAATACTCTTCAGTCGCGAAGGAATCTTTGTCACGGATCAGCCGAAACGTCGCCGCGATGATTTCCTTCTGTCTCTGCGACAGGGCTTCGGCGGAATCACCGCCACCGCCACCACCGCCACCACCGCCACCTCCAGCCTGGCCCTGGAAATACTCCATGCCGAACGGTCGGATTTCGATGAAATAAATGTCGGTCATCGTGGAGTTAGCCGGATTGGCGGAATCGACCGCTTTGCCGTAGTAGGTGATGAAATCGCCCGGCTGGATCTCGTATTCCTCAAGGAAAAACGTATGGGTGCCCGAGATCTCCTTCGGGGCTGTGCCGTTGTTGGCGAATAAGTTGATCCTGTTTTCCTCACCGCCGTTTAAAGAAAAATAGAGCTCCAGCCCGTCCACACCCAGGTCGTCCTCGGCACGCAGCTCGGTGAAGACCTCTTCGACGGTCGACGCCTTGTGGTCCCTTCCTGGCTTGGTGAATTCAACGAGCGGGCGCTGGTCGTCGAGGGTTTCCATGGCGTACTCGGAGAGGCTGAGATAACTCTGGTCACGCGAATTCGTCAGCTCGATGCGGAAGGTCGCCGACCGGTTGACGATCACTCGCGCTGTCGCAGTCTGATCGGAGCCTGCCTCGAGATCGATTTCCCGGCCATCTGAAAACACAAGCCGCCCATCCGACAGGTCCTGACTCGCGTGAACCGTCATGTCGACGGCGGTACCGCGCAGCGCCACCATGTCGAACGCATCTTCCTCAGTGCGGGATGTGAGGCCGGAGTAGCGTGGGAAGTGATAGGTGTAATCGACGCTTTCGACGCTGGGCAGGTCGTCCACGCTGATCACGTATTCATCGGACTTCCGTCCTTCCGCCTCGACGTAATAACGGATCGGCTCCTGGACGTTGAACAGCAGATGGCGGAACGTCGGCACCGTCTGGGGCGCGACGTCCATCGTGGACGATTCCCACTGCGAGCTGTTGTCGTAGCGGAGGTAAACTTCCGCGCGCTGTGGGTCGAAGCCGGGTGTGACCGCCTCCAGGATGACATCGCTGCCGCGCGGAACCGTCGTGTCACCCGGTGTGACGACGATCAGGTAGTCCGGGACGGGAGGCGCATCGACGAAGCCGGCGAACAACCGCGCGCTACCGTACGGGAAGAAGGATGTGGAGAAATAGAGGGCGACCAGCAAGGCAACGACAAAGACACCTGAGAGCGTCGCAAAAGCGTTGTACTTCTGGCGATCGACAAGGTTTTCGAACCTGACGCGCCGAGTCCGATCCAGCGCGTCGCGGATCAGCAGGATTCCGAAGGGCCCGCTTGTGCCCCGCGGTTTCTCGGTTTCCTCGACCGCGCTGACAAAGCGGTCTTCCAGACCAGAAAACTTTTCCTCGACAAAACGGGCGAGCTGCGCGGAATCCGGCTTGCGCCGCAACGGCAGGACAAGCATCTTGACTGCGGTGCCGGCGACCGTGACGACGAAACCGATACGCAGAGCAATGACCATCCACGAGGGGATGTTCTCCCATTCGGCGACGGCCATCGTCAGGAGCATGGCGCCGATACCGACCCCAAGCACCCAAGCCAACCCCCGAAGCCAGACGTAACGATTCCAGCGCCTGCGGACTCTGTCTATCCGTCTTAACAGTTCCTGCCTCGGTTCCATTGAAGGCTCCTTGTCGGGGTGCTCCCGCGGTCTTTAGCCCGTACCTTGCACGGGCGCATACACGTCCCCTCGGCGGCTACGGTCGGCTCGCCACCGGGGCAGGCTCATCACTCATCGAACCGGTTACACGGTTCCCAAGATAAATCTCGCCTATTCCCACCAAAAGTGCAAACAAGAAAAGGTACCACCACCAACTCTGGCTGCGGGCGTAGTCGTCCTGTTCGGACTCCGCCAGCAGAGCACTGCGCCGCTCTTCACCCTCCAGCCTCTGGAGGCTCGCCATCAACTCATCCGGGGCGATCCGCTCCATCACTCCCTCGCTCGAGGGCGCGTTGACCGCCACGTGCGCAATATCGGCGCCCACGCGAACTTCGTAGTACCCGCGAAGTTCCGGCGTGAAGAAGCGCCGGCTGGCCGCGGCGCCTTCGCCCATGCTCAGTCGTTCTTCGTCGGGCGTGATCAGGACGACGCTTTCGTCGAGTTCCGCCACGACCGGGATCGCTTCACCGAGTTGGTACCAGGAACGGCCTTCGCGGTAGCCGGCCAGATATCGCACGACTTCGTGGACGACGGGAAGGAAGGACGGCTTGAGTGGAAAGTCATTCCAGCCGTTGTCCACCGACGACGCAAACACGAGAATGGCGCCGCCCGCACCGACTAACTCCGCCAGAGCCACAGAGCCGTCCTCGAACTTCGCGATCGACTCGGCATTCGGCTTCAACTCGAAATCGGAGTAGGCAAAGAAACGGGCGGTGTTCAGGCTCAAGCGAGTGCTCCGCTCCAACGGTTCGAATACCTCGTGGCTCCGTTCGTAGCTGGTCAGCGAGTAGAACGGCTGGTTGCGGTCGCGCTCGACGTACACCTTGGCCCCGAGCCGGACGGGCAGGTCTTCGAACGTGTTCCACCAGTTCGGGTCAGCAAACTCGCCAAGGAAGAAGAGCTGTCCCTGGCCGTTGGCCCGCCGCTCGTCGAGCGCTGCCTTGACGTCATCGTCCAGGCGTGGAGCATCATTGACGACGACAACTTCATACTCGTCCAGGCGTTGCGGGGACAAGTTGGCCGCTCGCACCGTGTCGACGGCAAAAGGAAGATCCGGTGCCGAAGTCAGGGCCTGCTCGAGAAAGTAACTCTGCCTGGAACGGCCACCGTCGATCAGGAGGACGCCAAGCTTGTCCCTGCGGTGTAGGACGAACAGAAACTCGTTGTCCGCGTTCAACTGGTCGTCCTGGTCGATCCAGACTCGGCCTTTCGAGTATCCCAGCGGCAGTTCGAAGCCGGTAAACTCGACCAGCTCCGAAGAATCCGCCGGGATCGTCACGGTCTTCCTCTCGACTTCCCGGCCTTCGATCGCGATCGCGACCGGCACGGTTGCGGGATCCGCCAGGTTGTGGTTGTTGAGGCGGGCCATGACCTGCCCCGTATAGGTACGGGTGAACACCGTATGGTCGACAGCGACGCTGTCGATGCCGACGTTGTCCGGATTGTCGATACCGAGATCGATCAACTCGGTGCGGACATCCGCATCGATCACGCTTTCCCGCGACGACCGGTTCCATCCGTTACGTTGGAAGTCCGAGATGACGATCAGCTCCTTGTCGTACCCCTCCAACTGTCTCAGTGCACGGTCTGCGAGCGTAAACGCCTCGTAGTAGCTCGTCGCGTTCGAGGTTGCCTCGAGGGTCGACACAATGGGCTTCAGTTCGTTGGGGTCGTCTGTCGGCATCGTCAGGACGGTGGCTTTCTCGTTGAAAGCGATGATCGACATCTGATCCCCGGGCTCCATACCGTCGATGCGGTCGTCGGCATCGCTCTTCATCCGTTCGAAGTTGGTGCCGTAGGTCATGCTATAGGACGTATCCAACAGCATGACGATCCCGCGGGAGCGGCTGTCGGGAAGAACGGACGCTATCGACTCTTCCAGGTACGGACGGGCAAACGCGGCAACCAACAAGGCCAGCAGGAGCAGGCGCATAGCCAACAGAAGCAGATTCCGCAACCGGTGCTGGCGGATGGTCTTGCGCGGTATCCGCAGCAAAAACATCAGCGAGCTGAACCGCACTCGCTGGGACTTGTCCCGTCGAACCAGGTGGATCAGGATGGGCACTGCCAGTGCCAGAGTCCCGAATAAGAAGAACGGATTCAAGAATGACATACCCGATTAAATACCGTTGGGGACAGATCCCTCCGTCCCAGGCCCACAATCTCCAAGAAAAGCCATCAGTTTTGGTGGGACCCAGAACTCGGTCCCCTGCCACCCAGTTACATTTTCGACTTGGCCCGCTTGGCCAGGTAAGCAAACAATCCGACGTCCAGCGGCTTGCTGCTGTTCATCAGCGTGTAGTCGACGCCAATGGATGCAAACTGTTTCTCTAACTCCGTGACGTGCCCCCGGATCAACTGCAGGTACTCCTTCCTGAGGTATTGGGGGATCACGTTCAGTCTCCGGGTAGTCTCCAGATCCTCGAATTCGGTCATCTCGTCGAACGGAAAGTTGAGTTCGAAGTCGTCCAGGATATGAAAGACGATGACCTCGTTGCCTTTCGAGCGCAGGTGCTTGATCGCACCCACGATGTTCTCCACCTCGTCGTACAGGTCCGACACGATCACGACGATTCCACGGCGCTTCAGGAACTCCGCCATATACTCGAGGGGCTTTTCGAACCGCGTCTCCTTTGAGGCCTCCAAACGTTCCAGATTGGCCAGGATGTTGAAGAGCTGTCCCGTCCGCCGGCTTGCCCGAATATGGCTGACAATATCGGTATCGAAGGTCAGCAGGCCGACGCCGTCACGCTGGCCGTACGCAAAATAGGCGAGCGATGCGGTCAGGTAACGCGCGTAGTCGATCTTGGGAATCGACCCGGACGACCCGTATGCCATCGACCCGCTGATGTCCATGAGCAGGTTGACATGGGTGTTGGTCTCACCCTCGAAAAGCTTGATGTACAGCTTGTCCATCCTGGAAAAGACATTCCAGTCGATCCGCCGGATCTCATCTCCCGGCTGGTACGGACGGTACTCGGCGAAGTCCACGCTGAAGCCGAGGTAGGGAGACTTGTGCAATCCCGATACGAACCCCTCGACCACCGAGCGCGCGAGCAACTCAAGGTTCTCGATCTTCGACAGGACAGTCGGATCGAGGAATCGGTGCGTCGGGACAGCTTCGACCGCAGGACTCATCTCACTCCTTCAGTCCGGATTCGGGAACCGGCACGAATTCGATCAGCTGCCGGATGATGTCTTCAGAGGAAATGCTCTCCGACTCGGCGTGGAAGTTCGTCAGGATGCGGTGACGGAACACCGGGTAGGCCAGGCTCTGGATGTCCTCAACCGAGACGTTGTACCGGCCGTTCATCAGAGCCAACGCCTTGCCGCCCAGGATGAGGAACTGTGAAGCGCGGAGGCTGGCGCCGTAGCTGACATACTTGTTGATGAAATCCGGAACCTCTTCCTTGCTTCGCGGTCGGCTGGTCCGGGCCAGTCGCACAGCGTAGCGCATGACTTCGTCGGCGACCGGCATCTTGCGGACCAGACGCTGAAACTCGATAATTTCCGGCCCACCGATGGTCTTCTCGAACTTCACGTCGTGGGTTGTCGTCGTCTGGGTGACGACCTGGATCTCGTCCTTCTCGTTCAGGTACTCGATGATGATGTTGAACATGAACCGGTCCAACTGGGCCTCGGGCAGCGGATAGGTCCCCTCGAGTTCGATGGGGTTCTGCGTCGCGAGGACGAAGAACGGTTTGTCCAGGACGTAGGTATTGCCTTCCACCGTCACGGTGCGCTCCTGCATCGCCTCGAGCAGCGCCGATTGAGTCTTGGGCGGCGTCCGGTTGATTTCGTCCGCCAGAATGATGTTCGTAAAGATAGGTCCCTTGACGAAAATGCGCTCCCTGCGCCCCGTCGCCCGGTCTTCCTCGATCATTTCGGTGCCGGTGATGTCTGCAGGCATCAGGTCGGGCGTGAACTGGATTCGCTTGAAATCCAGACGCAGGACATCGGCGACGGTCTGGATCAGGAGCGTCTTGGCCAGCCCCGGGACACCGGTGATCATCGCGTTGGCGCCGGTCAGCAGAGCGATCAGAACCTGGTCCACCGCTTCCGTCTGCCCGACGATGACTTTCCGAATCTCGCGATTGATCGCCGCAATGTCGGAGTGAAACCTTTCTACCGTTTCGAGTTCTTGTTTCTCATCTACGCTCGGGTTCATTCAGTATTGTCCTCTCGATTTCGTAGTGAACTCTCTAGAGATTTCCCCTACCCGCAATCCGTAGCAGCAGTTCTTGTGCAGCTTCGAACGACGGTGCAATCTCCAGCGATCTCAGTATGCTGCGACGGGCACCGGTCCTGTCTCCGGTACTGAACTGGGCGGTCGCCAGCTTGAAATAAGTATCCGCGAGATCGGGCGTCTTCAGCGCGATCAGTGTCTGGTACTCCCGGACTGCAGCCTCGTAGCGTTCCTCGGTTAGCAGCGCCGATCCTAGCTCACGGTGACCGTCCAGATCCAGGGGGTGGACGTAGAGAGCCAGGTTCAATACGTCGATCGCCCCGCCAAGTTCTCCGGCCTCAACCAGCAACCCCGCCAGTTGCAGGTACGTGCCGTAGGCATACTCGGAATATGAAATGAACTCGTCGAGGACAGCGATCGCACTAGAGGTGTCCCCTTGCTGAACATAGACGTCGGCCAGGGTTTCGTACGGGTTGAATTCAGACGTGTATTCCGGGTAGGCCTCGACGGCCTCTGTCAGGAGTTCGACGGTCCGATCCAGATCGCCGTCGCCGAAAGCCTGATGGCCATCCTGAAGAAGCGTGCGAAACGCCTCAACGTCAATCCCCCCCGTCCGTGATTCCACCCATCCGGAAAACGCGTCGTCAAATTCAGCAAACCCGAGCCGCAGGACTTCGCGTAATGCCTGCTCGGTGTTCCGGCCATCTTTGAAGAGCGCCAGCATCTGCCGGATGGCGTCAAAACCATGCTGTTCGTCGATGTACTCGCAGACGAGCGAAGCCTGGTAGTAGGACAGCGAAATCTGGCCGGGGTTGTCGGGACGGACGAAACCGTTGTTCAACTCGGCGATTGGAAGGAACTGGTCAGCCTGGATGGCCAACAGGAAATCCATCCCAAGGTCGTCGCCCCAGCCAGGGCGCGCTCTGCGCTCCTCGTAGACGGAAATCCCTTCCGAGAACCACCGCGGGATACGATGATCGGTGATCTGGAGCGTGATGACATGAGCGAATTCGTGCCATAGCGTGCTTCCCCAGTTGAAGCTCTCGGGCGGCCTGGCCGACGGAGAATCCATCACGATAACTTTCCCGAAAGACACGCCCAGTCCGCCCAGACCTGGCAGACCCAGAGTCCTTACCGCGAAGTCTTCGTGATCTGGATACATTTCGAACGTGATCGGCCCGTCGGGAATGAACTCGTACTTGGTCGTCAACGTGTCGTAGACCTCCTCGAGAAGGTCTGTGACGTATGGTTCGAGAGCCTCCCGCTCTTCCTTGTGCAGCTTGATCCGGAAGTGCTCGGTCTCGATGCGGTCGAAATCCTCCAGGCTATCGATAAGCGTAAGCGTGTTGACGGTCCAGATGTTGAACGGGTCGTTGTCGTACGAGGTTTCCAGGCTGGCAAGCCCTTCTTCTTCCTCGCCGATACGAAGCAGGTTGATGCCGAGCAGGTTGTACGCTTTCCAGTGCCGAGGGTCCAGGAGTATCGCTTCCCTGGCGAACTCCACTGCCTTGGCGTACTGACGCACGTTGACGCACCGCTCGGCGAGGATGAAGTACATCTCGCTGTAGGACGGGTTCGTCCCGAGCACCTCTGCAACGTAGCGCTCAAACTCGGATTCGTCATCGCGGAGGTAGTGCGTAGTCGCCAGCAGGGCCAGTGCGTGCGCCGAGCGCGGGTTCACGGCAAGAACGCTCTCGATGATCCCGTCGGCGACGTCATATTCCTCGGTACCGATACGCCGTTCCGCCCGGAACAGATGTGCCTCGATAAAGTTGGGGTTGACCGCAAGCGCCGTCTCCAACGCCGCCTTGCTCTGCTCTGGATTGGTGGCCGCCAGAAGCCGTGCGATGCCAAGGTGCGCTTCGGGCATGTTCGGGTCGAGCGCCAACGCGTCCTGGTAACTGGCGACGGCCTCCTCGTCGTTGTACTTCTCGGCGAGCAGGTCACCCCAGGCCAGGAACACCTCCGCGTTGTTCGGATCTCCCTGCGCGATCACACGAAACAGGTCGTTGGCGTCGTGAAACTGATCGAGGGCCCACATCGCTCGGACCACGTAGAGCAGGTCCGGACCGCCGCGGATAAAACCATCCAGGAAACGATTGAGAAGATCCGAATAGATCTCGTCGCTCTCCTCCCGTCGGCCAACATCCCTCAGAACGGCCGCCTTCTCGTGGAGGGCGGCCACGCCCACGCCTACGCCCACGCCCACGTCCGCGTATGAGATGATTGGTTCCAGGCCGAGGAGGGCGCGCTCGTAGTCCCCGACACCACGAATTGCCCGGGCCGCTGCCAACCCAATGGCGCCGGAATTTGGATGTTCAGCGGCCAGCTCTTCGAAGCGGCTTCGCGCGAGCGCATACTGGCCGGATCGGATCCAGGCGAAATAGAGGTCTTCAACGATGTCAGCTGCGGCATCTCCGGATTCGACCAGAGGGGCGAGCCGGGCAGCTTCTTCGGCGTACGTTTCCCGGCCCGGGCTCTCGGTCTGTCCGAGGGCGCCGCAACCCGACCAGACGATGGCCAGGACGGCCAGAAACGTCATCCTGGCGGCGCCGGGTTCGAGTTTCGCGCGCTTCACGGTCCCTCCCGTCCACGGATCTGTCGACCGGTAAGGGCCAGTTCGATCAGGAGCTCTTCCAGGCGCCGGTCGTATTCCTCCGCCGGCATAGTGTCTTCGACCAGGCGCAACGCGCCGATCTGGGCCTCGAGCTGGCGGCGCTTTTCCAGCAGACCGGCGAGGACGGGGTCGTCAGTCTGGATCACTGTATCGACGTTGAAGTCGATCATCCTCGCCAGAACCGGCGTCTCTTCCGGTTCGACTCCCCCTTTTTCGCCACCGTTGTCGGATAACTGTGGATGCTCGCTCGCCAGCCGCATCTGCTCAGTGAAGAACCGTTCCACCGCCAGCGTTGCGTATCGGAAAGCTTCCCAGACGGAGATCCTCTCGTTCTTGTCTTCGTCGCTGGTTTCTGTCCCGAGCGCCTCGAGAAAGTAATCGTAGAAGTACGTATCGTTGCGTTCGGAACCGCTACGGGTCGCGGTCACGACGACACGGTTGGGTCCGGCCAACGTGTCCAGGATCGCACCGCTCGAATTGGTCGCGTTGATGATCACCGAGCGTCCTGCTCCAACCGCCGCCACAAGCTCGGAGTAGTCGGCGCCCGTCATATCGGGGCCCGAGATGAGGAATTTGTACTCACCGCTATCGTAGCTGCCGTGACCGATGAAGAAGACGAACAGCGTGTCGGCAGGACCGACGCGTTGCCCGATCGCATCGAAGGCCGCGCGAATGTCATCGGCACGCGCTTCCCGATTCGTCAGTACCGTCACGTCCGCGGGGGCAAAGCCAAACGTGTCGACCAGGAGCCCGCGCGTCGTCGTCGTCCAGCGGTCGAACTTTTCCTCATGTTCCGGGCTACCCGGAATGCCCCCCAGGATCAGAGCGACCGAGTCGGCTCTGGCGGTGGACCCGAAGAGAATGATGGCCAGCAGAAGGGTGCGAATCCTCAAGCAAAACCTCGCATCTTCCGCCAGAACCATTCCCCGCCCAGCGTCATCGTCAGCAGGAGAAACAGCAGCGGCACGTCCCAGAGCTCACGCTGCTCGATGATCGAAGACTCCCCGTCGACGTACACGGCGTCGTCGGGCAAGCTGCCCACCTCTGACAGCGGATAGTATCGACCTCCCGACTGGTCCGCCACAGACTGAAGGAAACGCGTGTCCAGCGCAGCGTCGTAGTACTCGACGGGGCGGTCGCGGACCTGGAACGTGCTCTCGTAGCTCCCGATCGCGCTGTCGGCATAGCTGGCATCGACTTCCAGCGTGTAGATACCCGGGACGCTGCCCGTCATCTCAGCCTGGTACGTCCCGTCCTGGAGGCCCGTCCATTCGAACTTGATCGTCTGGATGTTGCCGTCGGGATCGATCACACGCCCTGAAACGTCTGCGTTGTTCATGCGCGCGAAACTCGAGTCGGAGATGTCTGCGAAAAGCCGAACAGGTTCGCCCGGTATGTAGCTGTCCTTTTCGGCATTGGCCATGACCGGATCCGGAGAGGAGCTGACCAGCCACCGGAGGATCTGGCGCCAGAACAGCTCGTGGGTCATGTCCTCGTGGTTCATTTCCATCTGCCAGCGCCAGCTGCTCGACGTCATGAACGCCATCGCACGCCCCCGACCGTACCGCTGGTAGGCAAGCAGGACTGGGCGGATCCGGCTGGAGGCTTCCAGTTGGGCATGGGCCAGGACCACCGCGCCCACCTTGGCCTCCTCCACGCGATTGAACTCGGTCAGCGAAGGCAACTCGTCCCATTCGACGACGCTTTCGTTGCCGGTCGGATTGAGTTGCATCAGGGGATGCGTACGGCCGTAATCGGAAACGTCTACGGTGAGGTTTTCGACGACGAAATTGGTTTCCTCATCGGTCAGGCGAACCGGAAGGATGTCGGCAATCGGTGAGTTCTGATACCGGCCGCCGCTGAAGGAATTCCGGCCGCCGATCATCAGAAATCCGCCGCCGCGTTCGCTGACGAAGTCCACGATCATCTGGAGTTGTTCCTGTGTAAAAAAAGTAGATTCGATACTGCCGATGATCAGTCCCTTGTATTCGAACAGCTCCTCGCGAGTGGTCGGGAAACCGTCGGCCAGCACATCCTCGGAATCGATCCCCTGGCGATAGAACTTGTTCGGCGAAGTGCGGAGCAGGGTCACGAGCTGGATGCTGGAGTCTTCTTCCACTGCGCGACGCAGGTAGCGGTACTCCCACCGGGGCTCGCCTTCGACGTATAAGATTTTCGGGTGATCGTTCTTGACCTGGATGAGGCTGTCCAGCGAATTGTTTTCCGGGATTCGGTCGTTGGGCGCCTCGATCGAGAACGAGAACACCCGGGATCCCACATTCTTGACGGGCAGGTCGATGGCGACGTCTCCAATCTCACCATCCCTCGGAAGCGAAATCTCCTCGGACTTCAGCATGACGCCGTTTTCCCTGACATGCAGGGTTGCCGAACGGCCGGCCAGGCCGTGGCTGCGAAACTGTACTTCGGCGACCGCAGTCGAGTCGTTGAGAGTTTCGCGGGGGGCGGTGACCCGGATGATTTCGGCGTCGCGGGCGATCGCCTCCTCACCGACACCGACCGTGTAGATCGGGATGCCCCTGGCATGGATCCGCGAGACCGCTTCGGTCCATTCCTCGGAGGAATTATCCACACCGTCGGTCATGAGCGCGATGCCCGACAGGGGGACGCTCCCCAGTTCCTGGTAGAGCAGATCCATGGCGCTTTCCATGCGGGTGCGCGTGCCGTTAAAGGTCATCCGGTCGAGATCGTCGATCCGCTCGGCTTCCTCGTCGAAGCGGTAGACGCGCACTCGGAACTTCTCCGCTAGGCGTCCGAAGAAATCCGTCGCCTCCAGCTGGGCCATCAACAGGTCGGCGCGAGTAGCCTCTCCTTCGTCGCGAATCTGCATGCTCTGAGAGTTGTCGACGATCACGGCCAGGTAGGACTCCTGGGGCAGGACCGTGGAGATGTTGAGCACGGGCCGCATCAGGATGAAGGCCAGGATGACGAACGTCATCGTCCTCAGGGCAATCATCCCCCAGGAAGACCGGCCGGCAAGGGCCCGGTAGAAGTAGTACGCGGCGGCGGCGGCGGCGACTACGAAGATCAGGAACAGCGCCGGATTGTCCAGCATCTGGAAACCCAGTGTCCCCCTCTCGTAAACGATCGGCGTGTACTTGAAGAATGTTTCGAACCCGGTCATGAAAAACTCGCCGCCCTCAGTGTGTCATCGAATAGATGATGAAGTTCAGCCCCATCCGGTATGCCATTCCGGAAAACTCATGCGGGTAGCACGGCGCATCAGCCCACTCCCAGGCGTCGCCGAGATCCGTGTTGTAGTTGATCATCATCATCGGCCGTCGGTTGTCGTCGTAGACCGCCAGGGCGAACGGGGTGTACCCGTCCTGCTCATGGGTCCGATAACCGTCGCAGCCGAGGTTGACGTTCGGTATCTGCAAGATCTGGTCGATATCGTAGAACGAATGGAAGATCGGGTGTGACGGGGGAACTTCTTCGACTTCCTTCTCCGGAAAGATTTTCTTGAGCTGGATCGAGAAATTCTCCCACTCGTAGGTCCCCCAGAAATCGTCGACGACGAAGAAGCCTCCGCGGAGCATGTATTCCCGCAGTCGATCTGCCTGCATCTGGTTGATCTCCATCTTTCCGACTTCGACCGCGTAGAGGAACGGATAGCTGAAGAGGTTGTCGTCCATGATCTCGATAGCGACGTCCTGGTCCAGAACGATACGGACGTTGGACAGTCGATCGATGCCGAACATGAACTGCTTGTCGGCCTTGGGCCAGTCGGTCGCCCACGACCCGCGGCCGCGGCGCCCGTAGTAGGAAGGATAGATCAGCCGCGCAAAAACGAACTCCGAACCATCTACGCCGGCCGGGACGAACTGGGCCGCGGTGCGGCCGAGGGTTCCCGGCGACGTCAGCAGGAGCGCCGAAAGGCTGACGAGAAGCAGTTGTTTCATGATGATAGCGATCACGTTCATTCTACTTAGAATCCTACGTCAACAAAAGAGTCGAATGGCAGTTTCACCCCCCTAAGAGGGGGTAATCAAAGAACTTTTTACAAATCTGACACAACTGGACCCACCGGGCCTCACGCCGGCGTGTAGGGATCGCCCCGTCGTGCGATGTCGAGAAGTTCGAAAAAGTTGATCAGGGCGTGCGCCAGCGCGACGGCGAACAGGCTTCCGGTCGTCTCGTAGACGATGCCGAAGACGAACCCCATCACGATGGCGATAATAGTCCAGGGAATCAGGCGACGATTCATGGGGTAATGCAGGAGTCCGAAGGCCAGGCTCGTCACCCACAACCCGAAAACCGGCTGCATCACCGCGCGAAAGAACGTCTCTTCGGCTATACCGCTCGCCACGGCAAGGATGAGGGCGCCAGGTACGCTGAGCGGCGCGAGCAGAAAGCGAAATTCCTGGTCCAGTTCTCGAGCCCAACGGAACGTCCCGCTCATGGCGCGTCCTCCGAAGAGTACGCTCGTGGCCAGGAGCGCACCGATCATGAAGTGCGTTCCCAACCGGGTCCACCCGTCAAATCCGAAGACATCGAAGAGACGATCCTGCGAATACGCAAGACCAACAGAGACCGTGAACAGGAGCCCGTATCCGATCACGGAGGATCGGACGAACGACAACAGGATCCGAGGACCGGGCGAGGGCGTTTCCGGCTTCACTCCGGATCCCCGACCTCAATACCCAGTCCGGTCAGATAGTCCTTGAGGATCGCGAGCGAGCGGAAGCGGTGAGTCTGTAATCCGAGGGCGTCGCCGGCCTGGATGTTTTCCTGGCGGTCATCGATGAAAAGCATCGCCTCGGGCGGGCGGCCTGCTGCTTTGATCGCGCACTCGAGGATCCTTGGATCCGGCTTGAGCGATCCTACCTGGTAGGAAAGCACGTGTTGCCCGAAGTGTCGGAAGACATCGTAGTTCTGACGGACGTAGTCGGCATGGGCTTCGTTCGTGTTCGAAACCAGCGTCATCGGGTACTGCCGACCCAGCCTCTCGAGTAGGTCCGGTTTGATAATCGGTACGGGATCGAAGACTTCCGTCCAGCAGACGTAGAACGCCTCGTAGTCCATCTCGAGGCCGCCGTCACGGACCAGGAAGTCGTAGAAATCCCGGGTTGTGACGTGCCCGGTTTCATAACGACGGATCACTAGTGTCCGGAACACGGTGTGACAGCCGCCGGCAACTTATAGATGAACAGTGAGTTGAATGGCATTCTGCGATTTTTCGATTTGAACCTGCCGATCACACTTTTAGCAATATTACGGTGAGAGGGGTGATACCAATGGCGCATGAACTCAGGCCAAACCGTCTTCTCACAAGTCATGGATTACGCGCCCCGATACGAGTTTCAGAAGTGTGTCGCCCGCTATCGGGGCGATTACCAGCAGAAAGGGTTTTCCTGCTGGGATCAGTTCCTGGCGATGGCATTCGCCCAATTGACCTATCGTGAAAGCCTCCGCGACATCGAAGCCTGCTTACGCGCCCTCGGCAGAAAGCGTTACCACATGGGATTCCGAAGCAAGGTGGCGCGGACGACACTGGCCGACGCCAACGAGCGGCGCGACTGGCGGATCTATGCGGATTTCGCACAGGTCCTGATCGGCATGGCGCGGCCGTTATATGCCGAAGACCCCATCGGCGTCGAGTTGGATCAAGGTCTATATGCCCTGGACTCGACCACCATTGACCTGTGTCTTTCACTATTCCCATGGGCCCGGTTTCGCCGGCACAAAGCCGCGGTCAAGATGCATACACTGCTGGATCTTCACGGCAACATTCCCGCGTTTATCCACGTCACAGACGGGAAAGTCCATGACGTCAACGTTCTCGATGAGATCGCACCCGAAGCGGGTGCCTTCTACGTCATGGACCGCGCCTATATCGATTTTGAACGGCTCTTTCTCTTCTCCCTCTGTTCCGCTTTCTTTGTGGTGCGTGCTAAGAAGAACGTCGTCCTGCGGCGGCGGTACTCCCGTCGGGTGGACACGACCACGGGATTGCGATCCGACCAGACGGTCATCCTCACAACGAACAAATCCGCCAAAACCTATCCCGATCCGTTGCGGCGTATCAGCTACTTCGATGCCGGGACGAACAAGCGGTTGAAGTTCCTGACCAACAACTTCGCGTTGCCTGCACTCACCATCACTCAGATCTACAAGTCGCGATGGCAGGTGGAACTTTTCTTTAAATGGATCAAACAACACCTTCGAATCAAGTCCTTCTACGGCACCAGCGAGAATGCGGTGAAGACCCAGATCTGGATCGCCATTTCGGTTTATGTTCACGTCGCCATCATCCGGAAGCGCCTCGGCATCGATAGGAGTCTTTACCAAATCCTACAGATTCTCAGCATTACGATTCTTGAGAAACAGCCCATTTTGCAGGCCTTTCACGCGCCTGATTCCCAATTCAATGAACTCCAAGATCCTAACCAGCTGGTTCTATTCGACTTCTAACCGGACACTAGTGATTTCGGATAACTACTTTGATGTCCTTGGAGTCACCCCGGCGCGCGGGCGCTGGTTCGCTCGGGAAGAGACCGAAATCGACGCATCTCGGAGCGTTCTCATCATCAGTGAAACTTTCTGGGAGCGGAGTCTCGGGGGAGACACCGATGTGATCGGATCCCTCCTCGGACTCAATGGTCATCCGTTCGAGGTCGTGGGCATCGCGCCCGCCGGTTTTGTGGGTTCCAGCCCGGTAGAGGAGCCACCCCAGATGTGGGTTCCCGTCGCGGTGCAGCCTCTGCTGGCGCCGCGAGACGGCGAATGGACCCTGAAGCGGGTACCCAATAACACCTGGTTCTGGCTGACGGTGATCGGTCGAATCGCACCCGGCTCCAGTATCGAGGCCGTTCGTGCGGATGTTGGAGGTATTGCGTTATCGCTCGAGGAGATGTACCCGGAGTGGAATGAAGAGGTCGGATTCCGGGTCGACGGAAACCATCGTTTCGGTCCCCGGAACCGAGCGGGCCTGGCTTCGACGCTGAGCCTGTTCTTCGGCGCGGTGACACTCCTTCTTCTGGTGGCGTGCGCCAACGTTGCCGTTCTGTTGCTGGCCAGAAGTTGCGAACGGTGGAATGTCACACGAGTGCGCATTGCCCTCGGGGCGGACCGGTTCCGTATCGTCCGCGAATGGTTTGCCGAGAGCACCCTCCTGGCCTGCATGGGCGCTGTGGTGGGAAGCGTTGTGGCTTGGATCGGGTCGCGCTTCGCTGTGACGCTGCTGCCGGTCACCACGTTCGGTCCTTCGGGCCTCGACGTCAGGGTGCTGTTCTTCGTCGTTGGCGTGGCAATCGTAGTTTCCGTGACGATCGGCGTCCTGCCCGCTTTCTACGCGTCTCGAATGACCGATTTCAGGTTGTCGACGAAGGGAGTCGGTCGCCGCAGTTCGCGCACCCGGGACATGCTAGTGACCGCGCAGGTTGCCCTCTCTGTCGTGCTCCTCGGGGAACGATCCGAATAAGGTACAGTCTGTTAGACGGGGACCACTAGTGACCGCGCAGGTTGCCCTCTCTGTCGTGCTCCTCGCCGGCGCGTTTCTTTTCGGACGAAGCGTTACCGCGGCCGCAGCCGTGGACGTGGGCTTCGAAACCGAAAACCGCCTGGTGATGTCGGTGAACCTGCGCAACCACGGATACGATCAGGCGCGGGGCCAGAGCTACGTATCGGAAACCCTGAGCGTTTTGGAAAATCTGCCGGGCGTCGAATCGGCCTCCACCTCGGCCATGATGCCCTTCAACGGAAAGTGGATCGGCGGCGTCGCGTCGGATGCGACCGCTAAGCCCATCTATAGCGGCTACAACACGATCGGGCCGGCATACTTTGGGACGATGGGAATCGATCTGGTCCGGGGACGCGAGTTCACCTACCGGCACGTTGGCGGCACTGAACCTGTCGTTATCGTGAACGAGCAACTCGCCAACACGTTGTGGGGTGGCGAGGATCCCCTCGGTAGGCAGGTGAGGTTCGAGACCGGTACCGCTCGGGTCATTGGAGTCGCTCGAAACGCCAACTACTACGAACTGGCGGAAGAAGCTGAACTTCAGTTATACCTGCCGGTCCTGCAGTACCTGCAGCCGGGGGTCCGATTCGTTGTCCACACCGATGTGGAGGCGGGCTCGATGACCCGAGCCGTTCGCGAAGTTCTGTTGCGGCACGATCCCGGCCTGGCGGTTGCGGAAACGACGACGCTTGAACAGGTGCTCGAAGCCGAGCGCAGAACGCTCACCTCGATCACGTCTCTGGTTGGCGGCTTTGCCGCTATGGCATTGCTGCTGGCCGTCGTAGGGATCTACGGATCGCTTGCCTACCTGGTCCGACTTCGGCGTGCCGAGATCGGCATACGTCTTGCATTAGGCGCAACCCGAGGACGTGTCGGTCGTTTCGTGGTGTCACGCGCGATCGGAATTGCATCGTTAGGGGTACTTCTGGGAGTGCCGGCGGCGCTCGGGCTGTCACGCTTCGCCGGAGGGTTTGTCTTCGGGGTGGCTCCGCGGGACCCGGTCAGCCTAGCCGGCGCATCCATTCTTCTGGTCGTAACCGCAGCTTTGGCCAGATGGTTACCCGCGCGCCGTGCCGCGCGTATCGATCCGGTCGAAGTCCTGAAGCAGGACTAAGATGGGCCGCCTAAAGCTGTAGCAACGCTCCATGAGCGCCAAATGATGGGCGGTCGCAGACCGCCCTACAGTGTCAGATACGGCCCGGGTAGAGTGGGAAGCGCTCGCAAAGGGCGCTGACTTCCGACTTGACGCGCCCGATCTCAGCCTCGTCTTCGCTGTTGTCGAGAACGTCGGCGATCCAGTCGCCGATCGCTTCCATCTCGGCATCACCCATGCCGCGGGTCGTCAACGCGGGCGTACCGACGCGGATGCCGCTCGGCCGCATCGGTGGGTTCTCGTCGAAAGGAATCGCGTTCTTATTGACGGTGATTCCGGCACTTTCCAGTGCTGTTTGCGCCCGGTCCCCGTCGATTCCCTTCGAGAACACGTCGACCAGCATCAGGTGGGTGTCGGTCCCGCCGGAAACGATCCGAAACCCGCGCGCCGCGATGCGGCCGGCCAACGTCCGGGCATTCCTCACAACCTGGCCGATGTAGTCCTTGAAATCGTCGGACGCGGCCTCCTTGAAGCAGATCGCTTTCGCCGCCACCACGTGGACCAGCGGCCCGCCCTGCATTTCGGGGAAGACAGAGCGGTTGAGGCCCTTCCGGAACTGGTCCCGGCACATGACAAAGCCGCTCCGCGGGCCGCGCAGAGTCTTGTGTGTCGTGCTGGTGACGAAGTCGCAGTGTGGAACGGGGCTGGGATGCTCGCCTGCGGCCACCAAGCCGGCGATATGCGCCATGTCGGCCATCAACAGCGAGTCGGTTTCTTTCGCAGTTGCCGCGACGCGTTCGAAGTCGATGATCCTGGGATAGGCGCTCGCGCCGACGACGATCATTTTCGGCTTGTGCTCTCGGGCCAGTCGGTCGAGTTCATCGTAATCGAGGAACTCGGTGTCCTTGCTGACGCCGTACGCCACGAAGTTGTAGTACTTACCGGAGAAGTTCAGCGGGTGTCCGTGCGTGAGATGACCACCGTGCGACAAGTTCATTCCGAGAATCGTGTCGCCGGGCTCGAGCACAGTCAGGTAAACGGCCATGTTCGCCTGGCTTCCCGAATGGGGTTGGACGTTGACGTGTTCGGCGCCGAAAAGCGCCTTGGCACGATCCTGGGCTAAACGCTCCACTACATCTGCGAACTCACACCCTCCGTAGTACCGTCTTCCAGGGTAGCCTTCGGCATACTTATTGGTAAAAACAGACCCCGTCGCTTCGAGGACCGCCTCGTAGGTGAAGTTCTCCGAAGCGATCAGTTCCAGGCCCCCGGACTGCCTTCCTTCCTCATTCTTGATAGCATCGTAAACTTCTGAATCTAAGTCTTTTAGTGATGCATTGATGGGCCGTGTGACGGTCTGTTTTGACATCCTGTCCTCCCTCGTTCACTCTAACACGCTGTGCTATAATTCGGCACCATGCTTGGCCTGCTTCCCCGAGGCACTGCCTACTTGCTCGTGGTAGCTGTGCTCGTCTTTCTTGGTGTCCAGTACGTTCCGATTTACTTCCACGCTTTTCAGTTCAACGACTCCGTGAGGCAGGAAGTCAAGTTTGCGGGTAGCGCCCGAAAGACAGTCGAGTCCGTACGGGAGGCGTTGCTTTCGCGGGCACGTGAGTTTAAGGTCCCAGTCACCGAAGAGGACATCAAGGTTTCCAGAGATGGGCCGTTTTTCATCGTGAACATCAACTATTCGGTCCCCGTGAACCTGCGGGTCTACCAGCATGAGATCCAGTTCTCTTCCAGTTTTTCGGGTGCAACCTTCCAGGAATGATTTCCGTCGAGCAGGGTCTGGAAATCGTACTCTCTCGAGCGCGTTCCGAAGTCTCGGACGATTTCATGCCCGTCGAGGCCGTCGATCTCGCCTCGAGCCCAGGCCGAATCCTTCGCGAGTCCATCACGGCTGACGCCGATTCCCCGCCCTTCGATCGCTCGATACGCGACGGGTTCGCCCTCAAGGCGGCCGACGTGGCTTCGGTTCCGGCAACGCTGCGCATCGTCGGGGAATCCCGTGCGGGGCGATCGTTCGACGGAACTCTACGATCGGGCGAGTGCGCCGAGATCATGACCGGGGCCGCGGTCCCGGCCGGCGCCGATGCCGTGGTGATGGTCGAGGACACCGAACGCCTGTCCGATGGAGAAACACGAATCCTCGAATGTGTCCCTCTAGGTCGGAGCATTCAAGCTCGCGCGACCGAGGCTGTCGAAGGCGACCGCATCCTCGCCTCGGGCCGGGTCATCGGGTTGGCTGACGTGGGTATTCTTGCGAGTACGGGTCACGCGGTAGTCCGCGTTTCCCGAAGACCCCGAGTTGCGATCGTCTCAACCGGAGATGAATTGGTCAACGTGGATGAGACACCGGGGCCCGATCAGATTCGCAACAGCAACAGCTTTACACTCCGAGCGCAGGTTGAGGCCACGGGTGGGGACGCCAACGTGCTCGAGATCGCGAGAGACCGCGCCCCGGATCTGAATGACAAGATCGCCGAAGGACTCCAAGCGGACGTTCTGATCGCCTCGGGCGGTGTTTCGATGGGTAAGTACGATCTGGTGGTCGGCGCCCTCACCGATCTTGGCGTCGACATCGCCTTCGAACGTGTGGCGATGAAACCCGGAAAGCCGACTGTTTTCGGTAGCCGGGGACGAACCTTTGTCTTCGGGTTGCCCGGGAACCCCGTTTCGACGATCGTCTCCTTTCAGTTGTTCGTGCGGCCGTTGATCCGTTTGTTGTTGCACGCGCCGGACGTGGAGGGCACCCTGAGACAGGCGCTGCTGACCGACGAAGCACGTTGTGACCCGGCCCGGGCCGCGTGCGTCCCGGCCCACGTCCGGTTCGAGAAAGGCGCATACCAGCTGACGCCGGTCCGGTGGAAAGGCTCGTCGGATCTGGTCGGCCTTTCGCGCGCAAACGCGTATGTGATGATTCCGCAGCGCGAAGGAACGCTGAACGCTGGGGAACGGGTGCAGTTCATTCCGATGTAGCGATTGCAGATTTTCTCTTGGAAAGTCCGCATCGGACATCGTTCATCTGGAGATTCGAGATTGGAGATGGACGCGTCGAGGGCGGTGTCTCCGACGCCAACAACCGAACCGGAAGCGGCAGCCACCGGGTAGATCCATTCCAATTCTGCAGCCAATGACAGACTTCACTCATCTCGATGAACAGGGACGTGCGCAGATGGTCGACGTGGGGGGGAAGCCTACGACGGAGCGGTGGGCGCGCGCGGAGGCCTTTGTTCGCATGAGCCCGTCGCTCTTGGGACGTCTTCGCGACGATGCTCTACCGAAGGGGAACCCTTTCGAAGTCGTCCGCATCGCTGGAATTCAGGCCGCCAAGAAAACGTCCGACCTGATCCCGCTCTGCCATCCGCTCCCTCTGACCCACATCGACGTCTCAGTCTCCGTGGAGGATTCCGGTGTGCGAATCGAAACGTCCGCTCGCACGCGGGCCGAAACCGGCGTCGAGATGGAAGCCCTCGTTGCTGCGTCCGTATCGGCCCTTGCGATGTACGACATGTGCAAGGCCGTCGACAAGGGTGTCGAGATCGGCCCTGTTCGACTCATGGAGAAATCGGGCGGCAAGAGCGGCCAGTGGAAGCGGGATTGAAAATGAAATCGCTTTACAGAGCTGAATCAGCGGGTGACCAGACGGCTCCGCGCGCGGTCGTCGTGACAGTCAGCGACTCTGCATCCAAAGGAGAGCGCGAGGACCTGTCTGGTCCGGAGGCGCGGCGGATGCTCGAGGATGCGGGCTTCGACGTCATCGCAGTCGACATCGTTCCCGACGAACGCAACCACATCCAGGATCGGGTCCGGCTGGCGTGCGACCGGGACCAGGCGCGGCTGGTCGTGACCACCGGGGGTACGGGCCTGTCTATAAGGGATGTCACTCCCGAGGCCACCCGGCGTGTCATCGACCGGGAGGCGCCCGGGTTGGCCGAACTGATGCGCATGGAGGGTCTGAAGAAGACGCCGAGAGCCGCTTTATCGCGGGGGATAGCGGGCTTGCGGGCGTCCAGCCTCATTGTCAACCTTCCGGGAAGTGTCAAGGGCGTGCGAGAGTCCCTCGAAGCCCTCCTGCCGATTCTTCCCCACGCGATTACCGTACTCTCCCAAACCCCCGAAACAGACCCCCATAGTGAGTCCTGACGCGTTCGCGAGTCAATTTACCACTTCAGATGTCCGATCGACCATCGACCAGTAAGAAATTGGTCATTGGAGAAGTTGAAGAGGGCAACAGATCAAAAGTGATGGATGCTCTAAGGTCAGTGGTCGATCCGCGATGTTCAAACGGTGTCGGACCCGGGCGGAAAACCCGCGGTTGCCAATTGCGCGATATCGGTTATCCTGCTACGTTACGATTGAGAGAGGGATCCCCGGTTCATGTCTGAAGATGTCCTGACAGGTTACCTGCCGATTTTCATGTTCTTCGGCTTGGCGTTTCTGTTTCCGGTCGTTACGCTGGGTTTCGCTAAACTCGTCCGGCCGCAGACCGGCGGAGCGAGTAAACTCAGCGCTTACGAATGTGGCGTCGATCCGGAAGGCGATGCAAGGGAGCGCTACGCGATCCGCTATTACCTGGTCGCGATCCTGTTCGTGATTTTCGATGTCGAGACGATCTTTCTCTTTCCATGGGCGATCATCTACGATCAGCTGGCGCTGTTCGGCTTGATCGAAATGTGCGTCTTCCTCGGTATTCTCATCGTCGGTTACGTCTGGATCCTGAAGAAGGGCGCAATCGATTGGGCATAGCACAGGTGGCTGGCTAATGGCGTGGATTGACAATCGGTTCGAGAAGAACATCATCACGACGACTGTGGATACGGTGTTTAACTGGGCGCGTAAGTCAGCACTGTGGCCGATGACTTTTGGCCTCGCGTGCTGCGCGATCGAGATGATGGCGACCGGTGCTTCCCGGTTTGACATGGATCGTTTCGGCGCCGGCATCTTTCGGCCGAGCCCTCGACAGTCGGATCTGATGATCGTCGCGGGAACCGTGACGCTCAAGATGGCGCCGATCGTCCGCAGGGTTTATGACCAGATGCCGGATCCCAAGTGGGTGATATCGATGGGCGCCTGCTCAAATGTCGGCGGCCCGTTCGATACTTACGCGGTCCTCCAGGGTGTCGACCACGTGGTGCCGGTCGATGTCTACGTTCCTGGCTGCCCGCCGAGGCCGGAAGCGCTGCTGTACGGCTTGATGAGACTCCAGGACAAAATCGACCGGATGACGATTGCCAAGAGGCCTACCGACGCCCGACTGGACGAGATCAAGGACGACGCGCGGATCACCAGAGCGGCACTCGAGGAAATGGATCGGATCAAGTTGAAGATCTGAGCAGCCTTGAGGCTTGTCCGATTTAGCCCGGCACTTCGGCCGGGCTTTTTGTTTTGGGACATTGGCAGTTGGCTGTTAGCCTTTGGCCGGCATTAGCTAGCGGCCAACCGCCAAAAGCCAAGAGCCAAAAGCCAACCGCTAACCACCAACCGCCAAACATGACCACCGGCCATCCCGCCCTTGTTGCCCATCTTGAACGCCTGATCCAGGAGCGCGGCCGACTACCGTTCTCCACCTACATGGCCGAAGTGCTCTACCACCCCGAGCACGGCTACTATGCCCGCGAGCATCAGACGAATCCCATCGGAGCCGGGGGGGATTTCTACACTTCTGCCGACGTCGATCCCGCTTTCGGTCATCTGCTCGCGGGGCTCTTCGAGGAGATGGCGGCCGGGATCAACGACTTCCGACTGGTCGAGATCGGGGCGGGGAAGGGGCTGCTCGCAAGGCACGTTCTCGAACGGCATCCGTTTCCTTACACGATCGTCGAGAGGAGTCCTGCGATGCGGCGCTCGCAGACCGAGATGCTCAGAGGGTTCGAGGTTGATTGGTCGGAAACACTGCCCTCTGGCATCCGCGGCTGCGTGTTCTCCAACGAATTCTTCGACGCCCTGCCGGTCCGGCGTTTTGTGAGGCGCGCCGGCAGGATAAGGGAAATCTTCGTTGCAGAAGGGTTTGCCCAGATCGAGGACGACCCGGAATTGTCCGTCGACCTGCCGCTGCTCGCCGACGGCGGGATCGTCGACATCAGCCCGGACGCGACGGACTGGATCCGGCGGATTGCTAAAGCGATCGAGGTCGGCTTCCATCTTGCGATCGACTATGGGTACCTGCGCGACGAGATGTTTGCCCGAACAGGAGGAACCCTGATGTGTTACCGGCAACACCGTGCCGACGCGGACCCTTACTCATCGATCGGAGAGAAGGACATCACGGCACACGTCAATTTCTCCGACATCATGGACATCGGGGCCGAAGTCGGATTCAGGAACGTGGCCTATGTGAAGCAGATGGATTTTCTCATCGACCTCGGAATCCTGGATCTCATGGCGCCCCTGGTCGAGCAAGGCGATGCCGCATCGGTTGCCCGGATCCAGGCGCTCAAGAACCTGCTGTTGCCGCCGATGATGGGAGAGCGGTTCCGGGTTCTGCTTCAGAGCAAGGGAGTGGTTGCGGGGGCAATAGCCGGTTTTCGGGGCCGTTCCGGCGCCGCTGGTAACGCGGCCATCGGCACTGTGGAATCGTGAACCTCCGAATGGAGTGTATTTCTCGTGATTTCAAGCAAATACCGTCTGTTTTTCCGCTCTGAACTAAGCTAGTATTCATGTTTGCCGCAACGGTCGTGGGGCGTTCATGGGTGCGGTAAGAATGTCGTTGAGAACGCCTCGACGGGTGCGGCCGAAGTCATAACCTTCTCTTTGCGAAAGCGGCGTGGCAGAGGAAAACGAAAAAGATCAGGGGCAACGCCCGGGCGGAGACTCGCCCGGTCCGGGAAACGGGGATGCAGCGGCGAAGTCTGCCGATGCTGATGGCGGTCGTGTCGTTCCAGACCCACCGAAACCACTTCCCCGGGGTGGTGATCAAAAGAAAGTAGTGCCGGATCCGCCGAAGCCTCCACCGCGTCGGGCCGCGGGCGGTGAGGGTTCCGCTGATAAGCCGGCCGTGCCGAGGCCGCCTCCAACGAAGCCGACCGCGCCGGCAAAGCCGAAAGGGCCGGTCAACGAGCCGTGGTCAGCTCCGCTGGTTGATGCCGTCCGGGAAAAGTTTCCGGATCAGGTTCTCGACGCCTACACGTTTCTGTCTCAGCGACAGCTCGTCATCAAGAAAGACCGGTTCACCGAGGTTATGGAGTTCCTCCGGAGGAACGATGTCGAACCGTTCGACTTCCTGAGCGACGAGACAGCCACACATTGGCCGAACGAAGAGGAGTTCGAACTCGTCTATTCGTTGTTCTCCTTCGAGACGAAGGGCCGCCTGCGCGTCAAGCTCCGGATCAAGGAGTGGGAATCGGTCGAGAGCCTGACCGGGATCTGGCAGGGTGCGGATTGGCTGGAACGCGAGGTCTATGACATGTACGGGGTTCGGTACGTTAACCACCCGAACCTGAAGCGCATCCTGCTGCCGGAGGACTGGACAGGCTTCCCATTGCGGAAGGACTACGACATGCGGCTTCAGGACGTGGAGTGGGTCCGCAAGCATCTCGGGATCGAGTCCGGCCAGAAGTTCTACGTCGGCAAGGCTAAACACGAGGATTAGCCCGGACGGATTATGACTAGTGGTTGGAAGAGTGCAAGCGTGGGGGGACCGGCCCGGCTATTAAAGTTCCCGAAATGGGAACGGGGAGAGGCCGATGGTGCACTCTTCAATTGTGAATGAGCGAGGGGCCGGTGGGCCCGACGCAGAATGATGGAAAACACGCTTTTCGATTCGAGTGAAATCACCGTCAGCATGGGGCCCCAGCACCCTTCGACGCACGGCGTACTGCAGGTCAAGCTGAAACTCGACGGTGAGAAGGTCATCGACGCGGAGTGCGTCATCGGTTATCTCCACCGAGGCGTGGAGAAGCTGGGAGAGAACCAGACCTACGGGCAGTTCGTTCCAACTCTGGACAGGATGGACTACATCGCGGCGGTGTCCAACTGCCTGGGCTATTGCGAAGCCATCGAAAAGATGCTGCGCGTCGAGGCGCCACCCCGCGCCCAGTACATCCGCGTCATCCTGACCGAACTGAATCGGATCACGAGCCATCTGCTGTGGCTGGGCACTCACGCGCTCGACATCGGAGCGATGACGGTCTTCCTCTACGCCTTTCGCGAGCGGGAGGAGATCCTCAAGATATTCGAGAACTACTGTGGCGCTCGTCTGACGACGCACGTGTTCCGCATTGGCGGCCTGGAATACGAAATCTATGACGGTTTTGAGGATCAGATCCGAGCGTTCATAAAGGACTTCCCGAAGAAGATCGCCGAATATGAGCAGCTTCTTACCCAGAACCGAATCTGGATCGGCCGGACCAGGGGGGTGGGTGTGCTGACCAGGGAAGAGGCCATCAACATCGGGGTGACCGGTCCGTGTCTTCGGGCCTCGGGTCTCGACTGGGATATTCGCAAGTCGAACCCATACGCCTGCTATTCCGAGTTCGACTTCGACGTCCCTGTCGGAGAGTACGGCGATACCTACGACCGGTATCTGGTCCGCATGGAAGAGATGCGGCAGTCGATGCGGATCGTTTCCCAGGCTGTCGAAAACATTCCGGATGGACCTATCCGGGCGAAGGTGGGAAAGATCATCAAGCCGCCGGTCGGCGATGTCTACCACTCGATCGAAGCGCCGAAGGGCGAGTTGGGATACTACATTGTCAGCGACGGTTCGACCCGACCGTACCGGATCAGAGTGAGGCCGCCGTCGTTCGTGAACCTGCAGGCGCTCAAGCAGATGGTCAAAGGACACATGGTTGCCGACGTGGTTGCCGTTATCGGCACGCTCGACATTGTCCTGGGAGAGATCGACAGGTAGGCCCGTCCGATTATGGAATTCCTGTTGCAATACGTCGCGGTGCCCATGATCAAGATCCTCGTGGTCTTCATGACGCTCTCGCTCGTCGTCGCCTACCTCACATTCATGGAGCGCAAGATCATCGCGTTCATGCAGGTGCGGTTGGGGCCGATGCGCGTGGGCCCGTACGGGCTGCTGCAGCCCATTGCCGACGGCTTGAAGTTGATGCTAAAGGAAGACATCGTGCCGGCTGGAGCAGATCGACTGATCTTCATGATGGCGCCGATCATCACCTTGATTCCCGCATTCATCGTGTTCTCGGTGATTCCGTTCGGTCCGCCCGGCTCGATCGCGATCCCTGGCTTAGGGTACGAGGTGGAAAACCCTTTCTACATCACCGATATCAACATCGGCGTACTGTTTATCCTGTCTGTGTCGTCGATCGGCATCCTCGGAGTCATCCTTGGAGGGTGGGCATCCAACAGCAAGTATCCGATGCTGGGGGCGTTGCGCTCCGCCGCTCAGATGGTGAGCTATGAAGTCGCGCTCGGATTCTCCATCATGGGTGTGCTGATCCTGGCCGGGACACTCAGCTTGGTCGAAATCGTCGAGGCTCAACGGGAGGGCCAGTTCTGGTACGTCTTCTTGCAACCCGTGGGATTCATCCTGTTTTTCATATGCGGAGTTGCGGAAACGAACCGCGCGCCGTTCGACCTCCCCGAAGCCGAAACCGAACTCGTCGCCGGTTTCCATACCGAGTACAGCGGATTTCGGTTTTCTCTGTTCTTCCTCGCCGAGTACGCGAGCATGATCGTGATTGCGTCGATGGCCACCACGCTGTTCTGGGGGGGCTGGCTGCGGCCGTTTCCGAGCGTCGAGGCATTGGCATTTCTGGACTTCGTGCCGGGTGTGGCCTGGTTTTCGTTGAAGGTCGGCACGTTCCTGTACTTCTACCTGTGGTTTCGGGCCAGTTGGCCGCGCTACAGGTACGACCAGTTGATGAGCCTGGGCTGGCGTTACCTGTTGCCGCTTGCGATCGCCAACGTAATAGTGACCGCCATCCTGGTTCTTGTGGTGAAGGGGTAATCGAAATGAAAGTTGGTCGACCCGATAAGTTGGGACTATTGAAGCGGATATTTATGGTCGATCTCATCAAGGGATTGATGCTGACCTTCTCCTACCAGCGTCCCTCGGCCAACTATACCGAACAGTATCCGAAGGTGCGGCCCAAGGTGTCGGAACGTTACCGAGGCGCGCCGCGGCTGAACAACGATCCGGAGACGGGCGCTACACTGTGCATCGCCTGTAACCTGTGTGCGCTGGCTTGTCCGGAGTACTGCATCGAGGTTGCCTGGGATCGCAGCGACAAGGGAAAGAAGGTGCTGACCACGTTCACGTTCGACCTGTCGCGCTGCATGTTCTGCGGTCTCTGCGAGGATGCGTGTCCCACTCCATGCCTGGAGCTGACGCAGGATTTCGAGCTGGCGCTGTACGGGCGCAAGGACATGAATTGGGATCGGCAGAAACTGGAAGAAGGGAATCAGCCCGTCCTCTATACGAAGTGATTTGCTGAGTAGCTGATGCTGGAACTTGTCGTCTTCTACCTCTTCGCAACGACCTCGGTCGTTTCGGCGATCCTCGTCATCACCAGGCAGAATGCCGTGCACAGCGCGATGTTCCTCGCCGGCACCCTGCTTTCGGTGGCGGGCGTGTTCCTGAGCCTTCGAGCCGAGTTTCTGGCCGGAGTGCAGGTCATCGTGTACGTTGGCGGGATTCTCGTGCTGTTCGTCTTCGTGATCATGCTCGTGCCAATGGACCGTGCGATGTTCGAACGCACGTACAACAGGCAGGGGAAGGTGGCTTTGGTCACAGCCGCCATTCTTGTCATCGAATTCGGTTACGTCATCTTCAACAGCCAAGGGTCTTTCGTTTTTCCTTCCGGTGTTATTGAGCCGCCCGTTGCGGGCAACAGCCAATGGGTGGGGACGGTCCTCTACACGAACTACCTTCTGCCTTTCGAAATCGCTTCGATACTGCTCCTGGTCGCGATTATCGGAGCGGTGGTCCTCTCAAAGAAACCCTCCGGGCCGGAGGGGCAAGGGGCTGCGGGCGACTGAGGTCCAATGGTACCTGTACATCACTACCTGCTGCTGAGCGTCGCGTTGTTCACCATCGGCGTCGTCGGCGTTCTGACCCGACGCAACGTGCTCATCATCCTGATGTCGATCGAGCTGATGATGAATGCCGTCAACATCAACCTGATCGCGTTTTCCGCGGAGTGGCAGCAGGTCAATGGACAGGTGTTTGCGATATTCGTGATCGTGGTCGCGGCTGCCGAAGCCGCGGTCGGTTTAGGAATCGTCATCGCGATGTTCGCGAACAAGGAAACCGTCAACGTCAACGAGATTGACTTAATGAAATGGTGATGGCTGGTTGCCGGTTGGCTTTTGGCGATTAGCGATTGGCTGTTGGCCTTTGGCTGTTAGCCCCGGATCGATCGGTCAACACCCAGAAGCCAACAACTAATAGCCAATAGCTAACAGCTAAAAGCCACAAGCTAAGACCCAACACCAACACCGACGCCCAACAATGAACTTCCTCGATCTCATCTGGCTGATCCCGCTCTTCCCGGCTCTGGGCTTTGCCATCAACGGCCTGTTCGGGAAACGGCTACCGAAGGCTGCGATCAGCGCCATCGCCTGCGGCACGGTGCTCGTGTCGTTCATCGTGGCGGCTGGGGCCGTTTCAGAACTTGTGGAGTTGGAACCGGAAGAACGGTCGTACACCGTCACGGTGTTCGAATGGATCGACGCCGGTGCGGCGCACACGTCTACTGGGGAGTTGACACGTTTTTCGGTCGACTGGGGCTTCCTGCTGGACCCGCTGTCGGCCGTGATGGTCCTGATCGTCACCGGCATCGGCTTCCTGATCCATGTCTATTCGACGGGATACATGGCCGAAGAAGATGGCTACTACCGGTACTTTGCCTATCTGAACCTCTTCATGTTCTCCATGTTGATGCTGATACTGGGGAACAACTACCTCCTCCTGTTCGTCGGATGGGAAGGCGTTGGGCTGTGTTCATACCTGCTGATCGGTTACTTCATCAAGAAGAAGAGCGCGGGCGATGCGGCCAAGAAAGCGTTCATCGTGAACCGCGTTGGGGACTGGGGCTTCTCGATCGGCATCATGCTGATCTTCTTCACGTTCGGCACGCTGGAGTTTGCCGGCGTCAATGAAGCGATCCATGCGGGTGTCGATTCGGGACTGTACGGTGTGGGTGACGCTATATTCGTCGCGATCGGCCTTTCGCTTTTCATCGGGGCTGCCGGGAAGTCCGCGCAGATTCCGCTTTACGTCTGGCTGCCCGACGCGATGGAGGGCCCGACTCCCGTGAGCGCGCTGATCCACGCGGCGACGATGGTGACCGCCGGTGTCTATATGATGGCCCGGAGCAACTTCATCTACCAGCTCGCCCCGTCGGCGATGCTGGTCGTGGCGGTCATCGGAGCATTGACCGCTCTGTTTGCCGCCTCGATCGCCCTGGTTCAGAACGACATCAAGCGGGTCCTCGCCTACTCGACCGTCAGCCAACTCGGATATATGGTGCTTGCGGTGGGTGTGGGCGCGTTCGCCGCGGGCATCTTCCATCTCATGACCCACGCTTTCTTCAAGGCCCTGCTCTTCCTGGGTTCCGGAAGCGTCATCCACGCGATGCACCACGAGCAGGACATGAGAAAGATGGGGGGTCTGAAAGACAAGATCCCGATCACGTTCTGGACCATGGCCATCGGAACGCTGGCAATCGCGGGAACGCCGGGCCTGGCGGGGTTTTTCTCGAAAGACGAAATCCTGTGGCGCACGTTCTCGAACCCGCAGGGAAACATCGTGCTCTACGGAATCGGCGTTGCGGTGGCGGGGATGACCGCGTTCTACATGTTCCGCATGCTGTTCATGACGTTCTTCGGCGCATCCCGCGTCGATCCGGATGTCCACGTTCACGAGTCGCCCATGTCGATGACGGTGCCGCTCATCATCCTGGCGATCGGCTCGATTCTTGTCGGTTATATCGGATTGCCGGCCTGGATCGCCGAGACCAACACGTTCGAACATTTTCTCGAGCCGGTCTTCGATCTGGAGTTGGACGTCGCCGTAGCTGCGGCGCACTCGCACGCCTTCGAGGCCGCCATGGCGGCTTTCTCAGTAGCCATCGCCTTCATCGGATTCTTCCTGGCGTTTACGATGTACTACCGGAAGAGCGATCTGGCGGGCCAGCTGGCAACCCGGTTCCACTCGCTGTATGAGGGCGCTCTGAATAAGTGGTACGTCGATGAGATCTACGACATGTTTGTCGTCAACCGTGCGAAGGACGCGGGCACGGGTCTGTGGAGCTTCGACGCGAGGTTCGTGGATGGCGCCGTCAACGGGGTGGCTAAGGGCACCGTGCAGAGCGCTGTCGGTTCCGGTTGGTGGGACCGTTGGGTCGTGGACGGGTCGGTCCGGTTCATTGGCGGCTTCGTCAAGACGCTCAGCTGGCCACTAAGGCTCGTCCAGACCGGATACGTGCAGAACTATGCGTTGTTGATGATCCTGGGAGTACTGTTTTTCATCGGGTATTCCCTCTGGGGATAGCCTGAATCCTTGACAGGTGCGGTCCATGACCGCGTGACCGGAGTCTAAATGGACTTTTTTGAAACACACATCCTGACCATAGTCGCCTTCCTGCCACTGGCCGGTGCGATCGTGCTCATGTTCTTCAACAAGGAGAACAAGCTCATGATCCGGCTCTGGGCGAACGCGGTGGCGCTGCTAGGCTTCCTCGTGTCGGTGCCGCTGGTTTTCTTGTTCAACTACGAGGACTCGGGGTCGATGCAGTTCACCGAGAGTTTTACCTGGATCGAAACTCTTGGCGCGGAGTACTCCGTCGGGATCGACGGCATCAGCCTGTTACTGATACTGCTGACCACGCTGCTCGGCTCGATCGCAACGCTCTCATCCTGGGAGGCTATTCAGGACCGCGTGAAGGAGTACTACATCTTCATGCTGCTGCTCCAGACGGGCATGCTCGGCGTGTTCATCGCGCTGGACTTCTTCATGTTCTACGTGTTCTGGGAAGTCATGCTGGTGCCGATGTACTTCCTGATCGGAATCTGGGGAGGTCCCAGAAAGCTGTACGCGGCGATTAAGTTCTTCATGTATACGCTGGTCGGGTCGGTGTTACTGCTGCTTGGAATCCTGTCGCTGTATTGGGCGTATCCGACCATCGCCGCCCAGGTTCCAGAAATCGCAGCTGTGTTCGGGACGGATTACACGTTCAGCATCGAAGCTTTCCATGCGATCGGGCCGTACCTGGAATTCGATCTCCAGTACTGGGTATTCCTGGCTTTCTTCGTCGGTTTTGCGATCAAGGTCCCGATGTTCCCGTTCCATACGTGGCTGCCCGACGCGCACGTGCAGGCGCCCACGGCCGGATCGGTCATTCTGGCCGCTGTCTTGCTGAAGATGGGCACGTACGGCTTCGTCCGGTTCAGCCTGCCGATCCTCCCGGAGGCGACGGTGTACTTTGTGCCGATGATGATCGCGCTGTCGATAGTAGCCATCATCTACGGCGCCCTGGTGGCGATGATGCAGAAGGACATGAAGAGCCTTGTCGCGTACTCCTCGGTCAGCCACATGGGGTTCGTCATGCTCGGCATGTTTGCGCTCAACCCGAACGGCCTGAACGGCAGTATCCTGCAGCAGATCAACCACGGTATTACCACGGGCGCGCTCTTCCTGATCGTCGGCATGATTTACGAACGCCGGCACACACGGGAAATCTCGGAGTTCGGCGGCCTATCGAGCATCATGCCGGTATTTGCGACTGTCTTTCTGATCATGACCATGTCTTCGATCGGACTGCCGTTGCTCAACGGGTTCATTGGTGAGTTCACGATTCTCCAGGGCGCGCTCCAGGAGAACATCTGGTGGGCGGTCGCCGGTGTTTCGGGCATCGTTCTCGGGGCGGCTTACATGCTCTGGCTTTACCAACGGACCATGTTCGGTCCGCTTGACAATCCGAAGAATGAAGGACTGCGGGACCTGAACCTGCGCGAGATCGTGACACTCGTCCCGCTGATCATCCTGGTCTTCTGGATCGGCATCTACCCGGCGCCGTTCTTCAAGGCGCTCGATGGGCCCGTGAACAAGCTGGTCGAGGCGGTACGGCCGGGCTATTTCGACGCCCCTCCGCTGGCGGCTCGCTTGCCTGGGGTCGTCGACACGACGGTCGAGCCCGGAGACGACTAGGTGGGTGAATTCTTCCAACTGGCGGACCTTGGCGCGATCGCACCGGAGTTGGCGCTGGCGGCTTTCGGCCTGGTGCTTCTGGTGGCCGACCTCATCGTGTCGGACAAGCGTAAGCTCGCGCATTTGTCCCTGGGCATCCTGGCTATCTCGGCATTTCTCCTCTTCCGGTTGGGAGACCTCAGCACCTCAGCCTATGGCGGCCAGGTCTCGATCGATCCGTTCGCTTCCTACTTCAAGTTCATCTTCCTGATCGCCGCCGCCCTGACGATCGGGATATCGACGCGGTACCTCGACATCGAACGCGAGCACCACGGCGAGTACTACGCCCTGATCTTGTTCGCCACGATGGGAATGATGTTCATGGCGAGCGGAACGGATCTTGTGACGCTCTACATTGGGCTGGAAACGATGGCTATCGCTACCTACGTCCTGGTCGGGTTCCTGAGGGGGAACCAGCGTTCCAACGAAGCCTCGCTCAAGTACTTTCTCCTGGGTGCGTTTTCCTCCGGCGTTCTGCTCTACGGCATGTCCCTGCTCTACGGGATCTCGGGATCGACAAACCTGGTCGAGATCGCCGAGGCGTTGTCGCGACGCCCTGTCACCGACCCGATTTCCCTCGTTGCGATGATTACGGTCGCGTCCGGAATGTTCTTCAAGATAGCGGCGTTTCCGTTCCACCAGTGGGTACCCGATGCCTACGAAGGTGCACCCGCTTCGGTGACTGCATTCATGTCGGTTGCGGTCAAGGCTGCGTCGTTCGCGATGATGGTTCGGATATTCATGATCGGCATCTACCCGCTGCGGGATCAGTGGTTGCCGGTGTTTGCGGCCGTATGCGTAATGACGATAACCGTCGGCAACGTTGCAGCGCTGACTCAAACGAACGTCAAGCGGATGCTGGCATACTCGTCGATCTCCCATGCAGGCTTCGTGCTGCTCGGCCTGATCGCGGGAAACGACACCGGGATGACGGCTGTCGTGCTGTACCTGTTCGTCTACACGTTCATGAACCTCGGCGCGTGGACGATCATCGTCGCGTTACGGCGCCGGGACGTGATCGGTGACCACGTCGACGACCTGAACGGTCTGTTCTTCAAGCATCCGGCGGTCGCGACAGTCATGCTGGTGTTCTTGCTCTCGCTCGCCGGAATCCCGCCGACCGCCGGTTTCGTGGCGAAGTACTACCTGTTCGCTTCTGTGATCGAGACGGGCCACACGGCGCTGGCAGTACTCGCCGCGCTGAATGTCGTCGTGGGGGTGTATTACTACATGCGAGTCGTGGTGGCCATGTTCATCAACGAGTCTACCGAGAACACGGGACTGGCGTTGTCGCCCGGACTCGTCACGGTCCTGGCCATTGCGTTGATTCTGACGCTCTTCATCGGCCTCTATCCGGACCCATTCATCGAGATGGCTCGGAACGCGACCCTGGTCTTTTAGCGTCAGGCCCACCGTCCTTGAGTTGGCCGAAGTCTGAAGAGTGCCCGGACTCTGCGGCAAAGCGAGGATGGAAGGAACTATGACGGGACGGTCCCCCCAAGACGTCTCTTAGCGTGGGGCCCACCGTCCTTGAGTTGGCCGATGTCTGAAGAGTGCCCGGACTTTGCGGCGAAGCGAGGATGGAAGGAACTATGACGGGACGGTCCCCCCAAGACGTCTCTTAGCGTGGGGCCCACCGTCCTTCAGTTGGGCGATGTCTGAAGAAGACGTCTCTTAGCGTGGGGCCCACCGTCCTTCAGTTGGGCGATGTCTGTGCCCGAACTCTGCGGCGAAGCGAGGATGGAAGGAACTATGACGGGACGGTCCCCCCACGCCGGGGCGTCGGGGGCTGTTTCCGGCGATCTAAAATTTCGGATGTCCAGTTCCGAATCTCCAGTGCGGATTTTCCAATAGTCGATCTCCAATGATCTCGGTGCCGGACACCGGAGGCACCCAGTTCAACGAATCGCAGATTCTCTGTTTGAAATACCACATTGGACGTTGGTCATTCGAAAACCGAGGTTTGAGATTGGGGCGGCCTGGAGGTCGCCCACACACACCAACCCCCAATGTCCATTCCCCGCCTCTACCGTCACTCTCTCTCCCTGCTGACGGATCTGTATCAGGTCACCATGGCCTATTCTTACTGGAAAGCGGGGATTGCCGACCGCGAGGCTGTCTTCTGTGCGTCCTTCAGGGAGCAGCCATTTCGCGGCGGATACACGGTGGCGGCCGGCCTGGCATCGGTCGTCGAGTGGGTGGAAAGCCTCGGTTTCGACCGAGACGACCTCCGCTACCTCGGTAGCCTGGAGGGCAACGACAGCAAGCCGCTGTTCGAAGCCGGCTTCCTGGAATACCTCGGAGAACTACGGTTGTCATGCGATCTCGATGCTGTGCCCGAGGGCACGGTCGTGTTTCCCAAACAACCGCTGATACGGGTTACGGGACCGATCCTTCAATGTCAGCTTCTCGAGACGGCGATCCTGACGCTCGTCAACTTCCAGTCGCTCATCGCCACCAAGGCGGCGCGTGTCGTCCGGGCGGCCGGGAACGATCCTGTGGTCGAGTTCGGACTTCGTCGAGCCCAGGGCATCGACGGGGGCGTCACCGCGAGCCGAGCCGCCTACATCGGGGGTTGCGCCGCCACCTCAAACCTCCTGGCCGGAAAGCTTTTCGGGATACCGGTGCGTGGGACGCTGGCCCACAGCTGGGTCATGTGCTTCGATACAGAGCCGGAGGCCTTCGAGGCTTACGCGCGTGCGATGCCCAACAACTGCGTGTTCCTCGTCGATACGTACGACACCTTGAAAGGAGTGAAGCACGCGATCGAAGCGGGACGCCATTTGCGTGAGAGCGGTCATCGGATGGGGGGCATCCGGCTTGACTCGGGAGATCTGGCATACCTGAGCGTTGCGGCCCGACAGATGCTCGACGCGGCCGGTTTCGAAGACGCGGCCATCGTCGCGAGCAACAACCTGGACGAGCATCTGATTTCGACCCTGAAGCAGCAGGGAGCCGCGATCGGAGTTTGGGGGGTCGGTACGCAGCTTGCGACCGCCTTCGACGAGCCGGCCCTCGGCGGAGTGTACAAGCTGACGGCCGTCCGTGACCGTTCCGACCAGCAATGGGAGTACAAGCTGAAGCTGTCTGAGCAGATGAATAAGGCGTCGATTCCCGGTCTGCTGCAGGTCCGGCGCTACCGTGTGGGTTCCGATTTTCTGGCCGACGTGATCTATGACGAACAGATGGGCATCGGCCGGGAGGATGTGGCCATCGACCCTGTCGATGCGACACGACGAAAACGGATCCCCTCCGATGCCGAATGGTCCGACCTGCTGGTTCCGGTCTTCAGGAAGGGCCGGCGAGTTCGTGAGACGCCGTCGCTCGACGCGTCGCGGGAACATGCGGCTTCTCAGCTAGCGAGCTTCCACCCCGCCATCAAGCGGCTGGTCAACCCCCACGAATACCCAGCCGGACTCGCCGGCAATCTGTTCGATCTTCGGAACCGTGTCATGCTCGAACTGAGGAAGCACTGACCCGGGTGCCGCTGTGAGAGCCCTGATCTTGGTCGATCTGCAATACGATTTCATGCCGGGTGGTGCGCTGGCCGTGTCGGAGGGGAATCTTGTGGTGCCCGTGGCGAACCGCCTCCAGGAGCGGTTCGACTTCGTTGTGGCGTCCCAGGACTGGCATCCTTCAGATCACCGCAGTTTCGCTGCCAACAATCCGGGGTGTGAGATCGGAGATGTTGTCGACCTGGACGGCATCGGGCAGGTGATGTGGCCGGTGCATTGTGTCCAGGAGAGCCGCGGAGCCCGACTCGTGGAGTCGCTTGATCAGAGCCGCATTCGCCGTGTATTCCAGAAGGGAACCAACATCGCGATCGACAGCTACTCGACGTTCTTCGACAACGGGCACCGCCAGTCCACCGGCCTTGCCGACTACCTGAGGTCGAACGGCATCGACGAAGTGTTTCTGGCCGGATTGGCAACCGACTACTGCGTCAAGTTCAGCGCGCTGGACGCAAGCAGGTCTGGGTTCAGAACGACCCTCGTCCAAGACGGCTGTCGCGGGGTGGAGCTCGAGCCAGGGGATGTCGGGAGGGCGCTCGATGAGATGCGGCGAGCGGGCGTACAACTTCTGACTAGCAGGGAAGTGTTGGCGGGCTAGGAGCCTGCGCCGTAGGAAGTGAATGAGATAATTGTGTCGCAGTTAGGAGGAGATTGCGATGCCGACGACGTTTCGCCCGTACCAGCCGGATCAGGGGTTGCTGCTGGCGCCGGATATGCGGGATTGGTTGGCGGAGGGGCACTTGGCGCACCATGTGAGCGATCTGGTGGACGGATTGGACTTGACGGCGTTTTACGCGCCTTACGAGGGGGACGGTCGTCGCAAGTCGCCGTATGAGCCGCGGATGATGGTGAAGGTGATGATCTACGGGTACACGACGGGGGTGTTTTCCTCCCGAGGGCTGGCGCGGAAGCTGGAGGAGGACGTGGCATTTCGGGTGTTGGCGGCGGGGAATTTTCCGAGCCATCGGACGATTTGCGAGTTTCGCCGCCGTCATTTGGCGGATTTCAAGGCGCTGTTTGTGGAGGTGGTGCGTCTGGCGCGCGAGACCGGCGTTGCGAACTTCGGCAAGTTGTCGATCGACGGGACGAAGGTTCGAGCCAACGCCAGCAAGCGCAAGGCGATGAGTTACGGTCGGATGCTGGAGGAGGAGCGGCGTCTGGAGAGCGAGATCGAAGCGTTGCTGTCGCGCGCGCGGGAGACCGACGCGGCGGAGGACGCGCGTTTCGGGGAGGCGCATCGCGGCGATGAGTTACCCGAGGAGTTACGCCGCCGGGAGGATCGGCTGGCGGCGATCCGGGCGGCCAGGGCGCGATTGGAGGCCAGGCAACGGGAGGCCGACGAGGCGCGGGGACGCGAGCCCGGTTCGAAGCGCAACCGGAAGGGCGGGCGGCCATACAAGCGGGAATACGGCGAGCCGGACGAGAAGGCGCAGGACAACTTCACGGATCCCGAAAGCCGGATCATGAAGACCTCATCGGAGGGTTTTCAGCAGTGCTACAACGCGCAGGTGGCGGTGGAGGGAGAGAAGCAGTTGATCGTCGCCACCGAGGTGTCGTCGAACGCCAGCGACCAGGGTCGACTGGTCCCGCTGGTGGACGAGGTGGAGGCCACCCATGGGGAACGGCCGGAGACGGTGCTGGCGGATGCGGGCTACTGCAACGAGGACGACCTTGAGGCGCTGGAGGCGCGCGGCGTGGACGGCTATGTGGCCTTGGGCCGGGAGGGCCGGCGCGCGGTCGCGGTGGACGCGGCCAGGCATCCGGCGAAGGCCCGCATGGCCGAGAAGCTGGCGACCTCGGCGGGACGGGTGCAGTACGCCCGACGCAAATGGCTGTCGGAGGCGCCCAACGGGTGGATCAAGGAGGTGCTCGGTTTCCGCCGATTCAGCCTGCGCGGCCTGAACAAGGTCCAGGGCGAGTGGAACTTGGTGTGTCTGGCATTGAACGTCAAGCGGATGCAGGGCTTCAGGCAGCCTGATGACAGGGATACCGCCCGCAAATCAGGCCGAACGAGGGTCGATTCAAGCACCCGTGGCGCACCCATCGGCGCCTCGGCGTCCAAAACGCCCATTCCCCGGTCACCGATACCGATCGATCGCCATCTCGCGTAATTCGCCGAGCCGAAAATCGTCCTACGGCGCAGGCTCCTAGGGAGCCCGTGATGAAAGGCGTGTGGAGCGGTAGCGGTGTTCGATAAATGGGCGGCCGGAAACCGCCCTGGAGTGTAGACCCGACTTTCACAATCGGGCTGATCGGGAACAGTGCCCGGCCGTGCTGTACGCATCGGACCGGGCATCTTCTCGGGTTCTAGGAGTCGCGGAACTCGCTGAAGCGAATCGCGTTCACCTTGACGCCGCCGATGTCATAAATAACGAAGCGAATGCCGCGAGCGTCGTAGAGATACTCGATCGAGTTGACATCGGGGTCGGTCTCCATGCCTTCTTCGTCGCCCATCAACCCTCGCATCTGTTCGAGATCGCCGTCTTCGAGCCAGGCTCTCAGTGCCGGTGCCTGGATGTCCTCGGCTAACTGGTCCGTTATCTCGAGCTTGCGCGCCTTTCCGGTGAGTTTGAACGTGTAGATGATGATGCCACCGAGCCGGTACGCGGTAATGTAGTCCTCATCGCTGGTCCGCGTGTTGGTCAGGTCTCCGAGGTCGCCCTCGACGTTGCGTGTCGTATCGCCGAGTTTGACTCCCAGCACGCTGACGTTGCGACTCGTGAAGTCAGGCATTTCTTCCTCAATGGCGACTTCGGTCAGCTCAAAAACAGGGGGGGGAGGGGGAGGAGGCGGCGCAGCTTCTTCCTCAGCTGCCGGCGCCTCCGGGGCTGGACCGCAGCCAACTAGACCCAGCGTCATCGCGCCGACAAGACTGAACAGCATGACCCGTTTCAGCATGGATTCCTCCTTAGACTTCGGTTGCTAAATAGTTTCAGTACAAGAGTTTTGCTGTATTAGGCGCCAAATTATATAACAATGATGTGGGCCATGAGTAGCAGAAAAGACAAACGCGACATGTACCAGCATTTAGGCGTCGCGATGAGCGCCGGAATGGTCTTCCCAGTCTCAATTGCCATCGGATATGCGATGGGCTACTTGTTGGACAGTTGGTTGGGCACGAGTTGGTTTTCGATCGTCTTTCTGCTGTTCGGCATTGGCGCAGGGTTCGTCAGTTTCTTTCGGACGATCGACAAGATTTAGGGCAGCCTGAGGCGGAACTCCTGGGCGTACATTGATGCCGTCGGGCGGCCACGGGTGCCGCCCCTACACCTTCTTTTGGAGAGATGCTCGACGATTATCAGCTCTTCGAACGCCGCCTCGACCGGACGAACCTGATAGTGATCTTCCTGGCAGTCCTGGCTGCCGCCCTGCTCCACTCGCCGAGGGGTGCAGCGAGCCTGGCCGTCGGCGGAGTCATCTCCTGGGTCAATTTCCGGTGGCTCAAACAGGCCGTCGATCACGTGATCCGACAGGGGGGAGAGCACCCTGTCGGCCGGCGCGTATTGCTTCAATTCGCCGGCCGCTACGCGTTGATCGGCCTTGCCCTGTATGTTAGTATTCGCTTTACACTCTTGGACTTGGCCTTCCTCCTGGCAGGCCTACTCTCTTACATCCTGGCGGCACTCCTCGAATGCATTTTTGAGATAGGCCGGACCCTGACCCGCCGAGATCCGAATGGAAGAACATGAGCTTTTCATAGTCGAGTGGATCAACGGACTGCTCGGCCACCCCATCGCCGTCGCCTTCGGCATGCAAGTCGAAGAGGGTGAACATGTCATCCCGACACAGGTCATCATGGCGACCTTGGTGATGATCTTCTGCTTCGTGTTTTTCATCTGGTTGCGGTCACAGCTGTCGGTCGAGAATCCTGGCAAAGTCCAGCAGGTTTTTGAGGTCGTCGTGGAATTTCTGGGCGATCAGCTCGATGAGATCGTTGGGCCCAAGGGGTGGAAGTACCTGAATCTCGTGGGCACGCTCGGGGTCTTTATCGTGTTCTCGAATCTGCTGGGATTGATCCCGGGTTTTGCGGCACCGACGAGTAACATCAATGTGCCTGCCGGATGTGCCTTCATCGTCTTTTTTTACTATAATTTCCAGGGAATGCGGGAGCACGGTGTCTTCAAGTATCTGAAGCATTTTGCGGGACCGATCTGGTGGATGGCTCCCCTGATGATTCCGATCGAAATAATCAGCCACCTAGCCCGGCCGTTTTCGTTGACGATTCGATTGTTCGTGAACATTTTTGCGGAAGAGGCGCTTGTGCTCGCATTCTTCGCGCTGTTTGGTATTGGAGTACTGCTTCCTCTTCCGCTCATGGCGTACGCGCTGTTTGGCGGGCTTCTCCAGGGCTTTATTTTCCTTGTTCTGACGATGGTCTATCTGGGCGGTGCCGTCGCGACGGAAGAGCACTCATAGGTTTCTAGGATTCTGGACGGCTTCGGCTGTCGTTACTAGCTATATGTGTGAGGCCGACTGTACGAGGGATGTTCGGCAACCACCTCCATATGGCGCTATTGATAAGGAGCAGGTATGAGAAAGGTATATGTCGGTCTAATGTTGTCTTTTGTGGTGCTGGCCCTGGCGACGCCGGTGTTTGCCCAGGCGGAGGGAGACGGGACCCCGGTGAACTGGGAGCGAGTTAGCTTCGGATTCGCGATGGCGATCGCTTCGGGTTTTTGTGCGCTCGCGCAGGGTAAAGCCATCTCGGCTGCCTGCGAAGGTCTGGCACGGAATCCCGGTGCCGCCCCCGCGATCCGTTTCGCGCTGATTCTCGGTCTCGTCCTGATCGAGTCCCTGGCGCTTTACACCCTGTTCATCATCCTGATTGGCGGTACCCTCTAGGCTGGTACCGGTGGGTTGCGGCTTACAGCGTCAACAGACGGGAGCCTTGGCCCCCGTCTGTTGACGTTTAGTCGTATCACTTCCACCGGGCCCGCTGCCCTACGACGATCTCGGTCCGACGGGACAGCGCGCGATCGGGCATCAGATCGTAGATGAGTCGCAATCTTGAAGTGGCAAGTCTGTCGAGCATCGTCAGAGACCGAAAGCCAACCCGACGTACAGGAGCGCAAACCCCAGCGCTGGTAAGGCAGCGAGCCGTTCGAAGCGAAAGAACCCGACCTGGATCAGAACGATAACTGTGCATCGCACTGTACCAGTTGTAAAAGCCCACGTATGCGATCAGCTGGCTCAAGGGAATCGCCAGGACCCCGAATCGAGGGCCGAGGGCCAGCACGCTTACGACAAACAGCCCGCCACTGACGCCATCGGCGATGTGCATGATCACATGGTTCGTCGCATTGTAGAGCTGGATATGCATCGCCCCAAACCGATGGACAAGGAACGCCAGGCCGATCAAAGTCCACAGCTGTGAAGGAGGAAACGGCGTGCTGGCCCCGATGGCGTCGAACAGCCGTGGTCCGGCAAGACCCAGGCCGATCCAGCCGAGCAGGAACGCCGCGTAGCTAAACTGCATACCCCTTCCCGCAAACCGCACGAGGCTGGAGTAATCTCCGGAAGAGTAGAGTCGGGCGTAAAGCGGGAGCTTGCTGTAGAACGGCGCTTGCGAGAACGCGCTCACCACGGCGATCAGACGCAGCGCCAGCAGCAACGTGGCCAGCTCCTCTCCGCCGATACGCTGCGCATACAGGACGCCCGAAAGTTGAACTACCCCATACTCATCGCTGAACCCAGACCCGTACGCCAGGCGGGCGCCCACGTTTGGGCAAGCGTCGCCCGACTCCCGTGTCGTGGAGCGCCCGACCACCAGCCGTCGAAGACCCGGCGCGCGAGCAACCAGTTACGTACGCCGGAAAGGATCAGCCATAGCTGCACGGTAACGACGAGGGCCACGAGTCCGCCGCCCATGAGCAGGACTGCGATCGATGAAGCGATGCCGAGCGCGTTGAACAGGGCTTCCCACCTGTGGAGCAGTGCGACCTGGTTCAGGCCCTGGACGTAAGCCGCAAACTGGTTTGCCCAGTACGAAAAGCCGATCCCGATTACCACTGCGGTCCATGCAAGCCAGCCTTCCCCGGGATCGGCGAGCAGGTTGATCTGCCTGGCGACGGCTATCGAGCCACCGATTGCAAACAGCGCCAGGACGGCGAATGCGATCCAGCGATGAAGCTGTCGCATACTCCCGACCACCTCGGACAGCAGATCCATGTTCGGTCGACCATCACCGCGTTCTCTTTGCGGTTCTGAGATGCCGGCCAGTGAGCGGGCTCCTCCCATGCAGTATGCGATGTAGCGTATGAAGGTTGGCCCGAAGCCGAAATTCGCGAGGTTTCTGAGGCCGGTCATCACGCTGAAGAGCAGGAACACGGCCACTTCCTGATTATCCAGGCGTGTCAGAACGAGCGGGAGCAACACCAGCCAACCGGCCGACCGAGTCACGAGACTCGCCCAGGTCATCAGGGTTGGCGATTCCCATAAGGCGCGGGAGGCTCTGGGTTTCGTTCGTCCGGGAGGCTTCAAAGATGCTTGTCTCAGGAGTTAGGATCCGCACGCTCCGGAAGGTGGGCTTCGAATGTGAGGCGGCTTAGGGCGAGTATTTCGGCGACGCTCCAGCTCGCCGTGTCGTCGATGTCTAACGATTCAAAACGTGGAGTTTCGAACAGGACGGGCCGTTTTCCGATCCTCGCATTCGTCGCGGCAAAGCTCTCGCGCGAGAAAACATATAGGTTCGAGTTTTCTTCGTACCAGGCGTCCAGGTCCTGGGTTCGTATGAGGTTTTCGGGGTCGTGGTTCAGGGGAGACCCATCCTCCCGGTAGAACCGCGTCTGCAAGCGATTGACTGTGAACAGGCTGTCTCCCGAGTCATCGTCGAGAGCATCCTTGTACCGTTTGAGGGCGGCGCGTATCGTCTTTGCACCCAGTAGCGGGTTTGTCGTGTGCGTCATCAAGTAGGCATCCGACTCCACACCGAGGGCGTCGTCGGCCAGCACCTTGTTCATGCTGACGAGATCGCCGCACAGCTCCGGTCGGCGATCGCGAATCCGCACGCGTTCGGTCTCGCTGAGCCCGTGCTCGAGCAGGATGTCGCGGGCGTCGGTGTTTATCACGACAAGTTCGATTTCCTGAAGAGAGAGAAGGGTGTCGAGTATCCAGCAGAACAACGGCTTTCCCGCAAACATCCTGAAGTTCTTCCCCGGCACACGAGCGCTGTGTGCCTTCATGGGAACCAGGGCGACGATTCTGTGCCGTTGCTTTGCCATTGTTCCTCAAACAGTGTCGTGGAACCCTACGCGTTTCTCAACTCGAGCTCACCGGTCGCAGCCATCTGTTCCCGGTACCAATCGATCGTTTCCCGTAGGCCTTCCTCGAACGATTTCGTTGCCGTGTAACCGAACAGTTTCCGAGCTCGCGTGACATCGAGTTGGCGGGCCGGCTGGCCATCCGGGCGATGCTCATCCCACCGGATGCGACCTTCAAATCCCGTCAGCTGCGCAATCAGTTCGGTCAGATCCTTGATGCTGATCGAGTCCCCCGAACCGATGTTGACCGGGTCGGCGCCATTATGGATCACGGTGTCCACGATCGTGTCAACATGGCCCCCCGCCTCGTGCCGCACTATCATCGGAAGGGGGCGAGCGCCGACAAAGCTGACGAAGTTGCCCAGTCGAGGACTCTTGCGGGGAGTACGCCGAGATAGACGGTCAAGGCCGCGCAGACGATCAAGGCTGCACCGGATCCGGACGCAATCGACACGTCCTCGAAGCCTTCCTTCGGCTCTTTCATGTACATCTGGACGATTACGAACAGGTAGTAATAAAAGGAAACGACTGTTGTCAGGACGCCGATGACCGTCAGGCCGATCAGCCCGGATTCGACCGCGGAGCGAAATATGAAAAACTTGCCCGCGAAGCCCGCTGTTCCCGGGATCCCGGCGAGCGATAGCAGAAACAGCGACAACAATGCCGCCAGGCCCGGCCGCCGCGCGGCGAGGCCCGCATAGTCGTCGAGTTGTGTCAGTCGGTCCTCATCCCGGCCCAGGATCGTCACGATCGCGAATGCCCCCAGATTCATTCCCGCGTAGGCCAGCATGTAGAACATGGCAGCCGTGACGCCCTGCTCGGTCCCTGCGGCAAATGCAACGGCGATGTAGCCCGCGTGGGCGATCGATGAGTAGGCCAGCATGCGCTTGATGTTCGTCTGGGCGACGGCGGCCACGTTGCCGATCACCATCGTCAGGGCTGCTGCCAGCCACGCGAGGACTATCCAGCGGTACTGGATATCGGCGAACGCGGTCATGAAGATTCGCAACATGACGGCAAAACCGGCGGCTTTAGGCCCGACCGACAGGAACCCCGTCACCGGTGTGGGCGCCCCTTCGTAAACGTCCGGCGTCCATACATGGAACGGTGCGAGTGCCACCTTGAAGCCGAGTGCGATGAGGATCATCCCTGAGGAAAGGTAGACCAGGCTCATCTCGACCGTTCCCGAACGGATCATTTCGGCGATAACCGCCAGGTTCGTGCTCGCAGTGGCGCCGAAGATGAGAGCCGTCCCGTAGAGGAAGAACGCGGACGCGAACGACCCCAGCAGGAAGTACTTGAGTGCCGCCTCGTTTGAACGAACGTCATCACGCCTATAGCCAGCGAGGACATAGGTCGCCATCGACAGGATTTCGATGCCGATGAATATCATCATCAGCTCGCCGGACCCGGACATCAGCAGAGCGCCGAAGGTGGCGAACAGCACGAGCGCGATAAACTCTGACGGCGGCATCTGGGCCCGTCTCAGAAAATCGATGGAGCCGAGAATCGTGATCGCCGCGATCAGCAGAAAAGTCGCGTGGAAGAAGATCGCGTAGTCGTCGACCCACCACAGGTCGGCGTACCAGAAACCGCGATTTGCGGACATCGGCGCGAGAGCCAACAACGCTCCCAGTATTCCCGCAAACCCGAGCCATCCGAGCTTGCCTCGGCTCGACCGATCGATGAAGGGGTCGACGACCATCACTACAACACCGGTGAGCGCAACGATCAGGGCCGGGAGGAGGGCGAGGATATTGATTTCGGGAAGAATCATCGCCCGGCCTTCTTTAACTCTTTGGTTGCTGCGATGAGCTCACGAGATTCGATCGAAGGCAACGGCATCACGAATTGCATTCCGGCCACATTGAAGGCCCTGTCTTCGATGACCAGGGCGAACTCCACATCACGGCTCTCGACCTGTCCCAGCAGGCGGGATATCGAAGCGTCCATCGGCCGCAGGAACGAGTTAGAGTAAACGCCCATCCACACGATCAGAATCCCCAACGGGAGCAGCATCGCCAGCTCCCGTCCGTTGACGTCTCGAAGTTTCTCGTTTTCCGGATTCGTGATCGTTCCGAACATCGTCCGCTGGTACATCCAGAGCATGTAGACGGCCGACAGGATCACGCCCAGGGCCGCAAAAGCGGCATACCACGGTCGGACCCCGAACGTTCCGAGCAGGATAAGGAACTCGCCGACGAATCCGTTCAGTCCGGGAAGACCGATCGATGACAGCGCCACGAGCAGAAACAACGCCGAGTAGACCGGCATCCTGTGCGCGATGCCTCCATATTCGGATATCAGCCGTGTGTGGCGTCGTTCGTAGAGGACGCCGACCAGCAGAAACAGAGCCCCGGTCGAGACGCCATGGCTCAGCATCTGGTACACGGCGCCTTCGACACCCATCACAGTGAAGCTGAAGATGCCGAGCACGATGAAGCCGAGATGGCTCACCGACGAGTAAGCGACGAGCTTCTTGATGTCGGGTTGAACCATGGCGACAAGCGCGCCGTAGATGATGCCAACGACGGCCAGTAGTGAGATCAGCGGGGCCAGCATGTGGCTGACGTTTGGGAAATACGGCAGGCTGAACCGCAGCATTCCGTAGATTCCCATCTTGAGGAGCACGCCGGCCAGCAGGACAGATCCGGCGGTCGGAGCTTCGACGTGAGCGTCCGGCAGCCATGTGTGGAACGGGAAGAGTGGAACCTTTATTGCAAAGGCCACGAAGAATGCCAGGAACAGCCAGAGCTCCGCTTCCGGTGTCAGCACAAGAAAGCCCGCCGACAACGCCTCGGCGATGTCGGTATACGCAAACGTGTACAGACCGGTCTGGTCCCCGTGGATGAAGTAGACCGCCAGGATCGCGACCAGCATCAGCACAGAGCCCGCCATCGTGTAGAGTACAAACTTCGTCGCTGTGTATATTCGCCGCCCGCCGCCCCAGACGCCGATCAGGAAATACATCGGGATCAGCATGACTTCCCAGAAGAAGTAGAAGAGGAACAGGTCCAGTGAGACGAATACCCCGATCATTCCGGTTTCGAGAAAGAGTATGAAGATGAAGTATTCCTTCACCCGTTCCGAGACAGACCACGAAGCCAGGACCGCCAGGGGTGTCAGGAAGGTCGACAGCAACACCAGGAACAGACTGATCCCGTCCAGGCCCATCCGGTAGCCGATCCCGAAGTCGGGAATCCATTCTGCGTTGACCGAAAACTGGAATTCGGCGCTCGATGAATCGAAATGCCAGACCAGATGCAACGACAGAACGAAGGTGAGGATCGTCGTGACAAGGGCCGCCAGACGGATCCGGTCGTGTCCTCCCCTGCCCAAAAATGCGATGAGCAGTGCGCCGACGGCGGGCGCGAACGTCACGAGTGTCAGGATTCTCGAATCGAGCAGTTCGTTCATCTGAGCATCCAGGCGACGACGAGGACGCCCCCGAACAGGATCCATCCCGCATACACTCGCACATAGCCGGCTTGCATCTTCCTGAGGGTTCCGGCCAGTACCCGGACCGTCCGCCCCATGCCGTCCACACCCCCGTCGATGACCCGGACGTCGACCAGCGACCAGAGGTATTCCCTGGAGGCGCGAACGATCGGCCAGACGAGGACGGCGTCGTAGATCTCATCGACGTAGTACTTCCGTTCGAGCAGACGGTGGACCCCGGGAGCGCCGGTGGCCAGTCGGTCCGGAAGAGGCTTTTCTCCCGCGTAGAACAGGTACGCCAGCAGCAACCCGACGAGGCCGACGGCTACCGACACGCCCATCACGACGGCTTCGGTCCTGTAGGAAGCCTCGTGGGCATCCATAACCGCGCCCCCGAAGACGGGTTCGAGGAAATGCTCGATCTGGTTGCCGCCTCCCAGCAGGGCAGGCACACCCACGTATCCGGCCACGATGGCGAACACCGCCAGGACCACAAGCGGGACGACCATGCTCGATGGTGACTCGTGCACGTGGTCGACGTCGTCGTTCGTGTAACGGGCTTTGCCGAAGAACACCAGGAAGATGAGCCGGAATGTGTAGAACGACGTGGCCCCGGCGGTAAGGATGCCCAATCCCCAGAGGATCGGCCCGTAGTGATCGCTGGACCAGGCCGCCCACAGGATCGCGTCCTTTGAGAAGAACCCGGCGAGTCCCGGAATCCCGGCAAGCGCGAGGCCGCCCACCAAGAAAGTCCGGAAGGTCCAGGGCATCTTTTCGCGCAGGCCTCCCATCTTCGATAGGTCCTGAATGCCGCCCATTCCATGGATCACGCTGCCTGCGCCCAAGAACAGCAGCGCCTTGAAGAAGGCGTGTGTCATCAGATGAAACACGGCCGCGGCATACGCACCGACGCCACAGGCCAGGAACATATATCCCAACTGGCTGATGGTCGAATACGCCAGGACGCGCTTGATGTCGTTCTGGACCAGGGCGCTCGATGCGGCGAACAGCGCGGTAAGGATTCCGATAAGAGCGACGGTTGCCATCGCCGTCGGCGCCAGCCGAAACAGGGCGCTCGAGCGGGCGACCATGTACACGCCCGCGGTCACCATTGTGGCCGCATGGATCAGGGCGCTGACCGGTGTCGGACCTTCCATCGCATCGGGCAACCACACGTAGAGCGGTATCTGGGCGGATTTGCCCGTTGCCCCGACCAGCATCAGCAGACAGATCGCGGTGACGGCTCCGACGGTTCCGAGCGCTTCGACCGGCACGTTCCCGGCCATCCGGAACACCGACTCGAAATCGACGCTGCCGAAAGTCCAGAAGACGAGCAGGACCGCGAGCAGAAAACCGAAATCCCCGACCCGGTTGACGATGAATGCTTTCTTGCCGGCGTCGGTGGCCGACCGCTTATGAAACCAGAACCCTATCAGGAGGTAAGAACACAGTCCGACGCCTTCCCATCCAACGAACATGAGGAGGTAGTTGTTTGCCAGAACCAGGGTCAGCATGGAGAACATGAACAGGTTCAGGTACGCGAAGTACCGGTAGACGCCCGCTTCATGCTGCATATATCCGGCCGAGTAGACATGGATCAGGAATCCGACACCGGTGACGATGAGGATCATCAATCCGGACAGCTGATCGAGTTGGAATCCCACGCCGGCTTCGAACGATCCGGCCTGGATCCAGGTGAAGTATTCCGTGACGATCGGGAGCGCGTCTTCCGACGTGTTCCACATCTGCCAGAACGCCCCCGCCGACACCAGGAACGCGAGCGCTACGGTACCGCATGCGATGCCGGCGATGGCGCCCCTCGACATCCGTTTGCCCATGATCCCGTTAACGACAGCGCCCAGGAGAGGCAGCAACGAAATCGCCCAAATGTAGTCGAAGTAATTCATGTGGCTGTTAGCTATTGGCTGTTAGCCTTTGGCCTTTGGCAGTTAGCTGTTGGCTGTTGGCCATTGGCTCTCAGCGGTCAGTTCATTGTCTGCTGTTGGCTGCCTGCTTATGGATCGCCAGCCAAACGCCAACACCCAAAGGCCAACTGCCCCGTCACCATTTCAATAGGTCTGCCCGGTCCACATCCAGGGATTTCCGGTTGCGGAATAGTGCGATCACCAGCGCGAGTCCGACCGCGACTTCGGTTGCCGCGACGACCATAGTAAAAAAGACGAAGACCTGTCCGCTCACCTCTCCCGACGCCCGCGAGAATGCTACGAACGTCAGGTTGACAGCGTTCAGCATGATCTCGATGGAAAGCAACAGAGTGATGACGTTCCGCTTGATCAAGAAGCCCATGACACCCACAAGGAAGAGGATCGCCGACAGCGTCAAGTACCAGTGCAGCGGCGGAATCATAAGTCCCTCTTCGCCAGGACCAGGGCTCCGATGATTGCGATCAGGATCAACACCGACGTGGCTTCGAACCCTAGCAGGTAGTCTGTAAACAGGCTGGCCCCGATCGCCGCCGGTGTGCCGACGGTTGACGGGGTATCCTCGATCGCCGGCCGGAAGCGCCACACTGCCGAGGAGATCATCGCCAGCAGGAACAGGCCCGCCGGTATCCCGATGAACTTGGGCCAGCGCAGGCGATCGACCCCCTGTTCTTCCTCTGTCGTCACGTTCAGCAGCATGATCACGAAGACGAACAGGACCATGATCGCCCCCGTGTAGACCATGATCTGGATGACGGCAAGCAGGTCGGCTTCCAGCAGGACGAACAGCCCTGAAACGGCTGCCAGCATCACGATCAGCGACAGCGCGCTGTAGAGGACATGCTGCTGAATTAGGACGTTGATCGCGGCGCCCAGCGCCACTGCCGCGAACAGGAAGAACAAGGCTTCAATCATAGGAGCGCCACCAGGAGGCTCGTCACGACGATGTTGGCCAGAGCCAGCGGAAGCAGGAATTTCCACCCGAATGCCATGAGCTGGTCATAGCGGATTCGCGGCAGCGTTGCCCGCAGGATCATGAAGATCAGGATGAACCCGAACACCTTCATCAGGAACCACACCGTCGGTAGCACCATCTGAAGAACGGGGGGGCCGAACATGGGCCCGCCCCATCCGCCGAAGAACAGGATTGTCGCGATCGCCGATGCGGTCACCATGTTCGCGTACTCAGCAAGGAAGAACATCGCGAACTTCATTGAGCTGTACTCGGTGTGCCATCCGGCCACGAGTTCCTGCTCCGCTTCGGCCAGGTCGAACGGCAAACGGTTCGTTTCCGCGATCGCGCTGATCAGGAAGATGATGAACCCCACCGGTTGCAGGAAGATGTTCCAGCGGGGAACCAGGCCGAACCACGTCCCCTGCTGAGATGTAACGATTTCCTGGAGGCTCAGCGTACTTGCAATCATCAACACACCGACCACCGACAACGTCAAGCTCAGTTCGTAGCTGATCATCTGCGCAGATGCGCGCAGCCCGCTCATCAACGAGTACTTCGAGTTCGAGGCCCATCCGCCCAGGACAATGCCGTAAATGCTGATCGATGTTGCGGCGAATACGAACAGCAGCCCGACGTTGAGGTCTGTGATCTGCAGGCTGGGCCCGAACGGGATGACGGCGAACGACATGCAGGCCGGGATGAGCGACAATGCGGGCGCCATGACATAGATTGCGACGTCGGCTCCGTTCGGGATGATGTCTTCCTTGAACATGAACTTCATTCCGTCGGCGATCGGCTGCAACAGCCCGAAAGGTCCCACGCGGTTCGGTCCGGGACGCATCTGAACCCAGGCCATTAGTTTGCGTTCCAGCAGCGTTATGTAAGCCAGTGCGCCCATCAGGCCGCCGAAGATAGCGATCATCTTGGCGATCAGTATCAGGAACTCCTGCCGGGTGACGTATTCGATCATCAGTCGAGTTCGTCCAGAAGAGTCTCCACCTTCTCCGGCGTGAGATTCTCCCGGAATTCGCCGTTCACCTGGATAACCGGTGCGGTCGTACACGAACCGAGACACTCCGCTTCGACGAGCGAGAAACGTCCATCGTCGGTCGTTTGCCCCATCCCCACACCCAACTTGTCGCGGAGCGCACGTTCGATGTCGTCCGATCCTCGAAGCATGCACGCGAGGTTCGTGCACACGTGTATGAGATGTTTGCCGACCGGGTTCCGGTTGAGAAGCGTGTAGAAGGACACGACGGATTCGACGTCGGACGGCGACAGGCCGAGGTACTCGGCTACGTATTCGATCGCCGCGGGCTGGACCCAGCCCTGCTCCTTCTGGGCAGCGAGCAGCATCGGGATCAGCGCGGATCGTTTTTCGGGGTAGAGCTCGACCAGCGTTCTGAACCGTGCTTCCGTGGCCTCCGAAAATATGCGTTTTTCGGTCATGGGCAATGGGTTGTCATCGCTCCCATTCCAGGGCGCCCTTCTTCCAGACGTACACGAACCCCGCTAAGAGCATTCCGATAAAGACCAACATTTCCCAGAACCCAAACATCCCGAGATCGCGGTAGACGACCACCCACGGAAACAGGAAGATTGCTTCGATGTCGAAGAGCAGGAACAGCATCGCCACGATGTAGAACTGGACCGAATGACGGTCGCGCGCCGTGCCGACCGGTCGCATCCCGCTCTCGTACGGAGAGAGCTTGGCGGCCGTCGGGTTGCGGACACCGAGGAACCACGACAGGATCAGCGAGGTTGCTGCGAAGCCGGCGATGAGGATAAAGAAAATGAGGATCGGCAGCCAGTTCTCCAAACGCCGTAACCTCCATATAGAAAAGGACTTTTACCTATAAGCCAACCGATTATTATGGGAGGGCTCGCGCATCTCTGTGAACTGTCAACTGGGGGTTGCCCGCACACTGCCTGCCGATCTAAACATGAGAGTTTCAAATCGACGATCGACCTTCGACCACCGACTCATTCGTCACTTTCCATGTATCCAGCAGCCTGTGGCAGAACCCTGTGGGGGTCGCGTTACGGCCAAACGGCGCTGGATTCAAGGAGACGAGGACGAGACAATGCTCTTTCATTGGGAGGAGTCGACGACAACGAAGCCGGCGTCGTTTCGCCGTAACCCTTCGGGCGCACGGGGGTTCGGGCCAGGGGCTTTGTCCCTCGTCGGTTACGATGAAATCGCATCGTGCCCTGCTCACTCCTCACTCCGCGCCGCGACCCGAAGACCCGTGCGCGCGGCCCCACAGGGTTCTGCCACAGGCTGCTAGAATCTTGAACGACGGATGATCAGATGACCAATGGTCGTTCTACGATGTCCGATTTCTCAATACCCTACCGCCCTGCTACCATGAGGCGATCATGCCCGTACGCATCGAACTCAACGGCGAATCCCGCGAGGTCCCGGACTCGCTCAACATCCGTCAGCTGCTCGAACATCTGGACTTGCCGACCGAGCGGATCGCCGTAGAGCGGAACCGTTTTGTTGTCGCCAGGAATGACTGGGATGCGATCGTGGTCGAGCCAGACGACCGCTTCGAGGTCGTTCACTTTGTCGGTGGTGGTGCGGATGATTCCGGGCTGGTGATTGCCGGGCGCCGGTTTCGGTCGCGACTGATCATCGGCACGGGCAAGTACCGATCCAACGAGCAAATGATCGAGGCCCACAGCCGTTCGGGTGCCGAAATGGTGACGGTCGCCGTTCGGCGCGTGGACCTGAATCGGCCGCGAGGCGAGCTGCTCGACTCAATCGATACGTCGAAGTTCATGATCCTTCCGAACACGGCGGGTTGCTATACGGCCGACGATGCTGTTCGGACCGCTCGACTCGGGCGCGAAGCAGGGCTGTCGGAGTGGGTAAAGCTGGAGGTGATTGGAGACGAGAGAACGCTCTTTCCCGACACGGCCGCGCTCATCGAGGCGACGAAGGTTCTCGTCAAGGAAGGCTTCATCGTTCTGCCTTACACCAACGACGATCTGATCGTCGCGCGTCGCCTGATCGATGCCGGCGCGGCCGCTGTCATGCCGCTCGGGGCGCCAATTGGTTCGGGTATGGGCATCCAGAACGTCGCAAACATGCGGATTCTCCGCGAGCGAATCACCGAAGTGCCGTTGATCGTGGACGCCGGGGTTGGCACAGCCTCAGATGCCACGCTGGCGATGGAACTCGGCGCCGACGGCGTGCTGATGAACACCGCAATAGCCGGGTCAGATGATCCTGGTGCGATGGCCGAAGCGATGAATCACGCCGTCAAGGCAGGCCGTCTCGCTTTCCGGGCTGGACGAATCGCACGGAAGCTTTACGCCAGCGCATCATCTCCGAGCGAAGGTAAGGTCGGTTGAGGAACGGGATTCAACCCTCTCATTCCCATCGGACTCTCATATGACAACCAGCGCGCCAGAAGAGCGGGAGGAGATTCTCCGCACGGTCCGATCTTTCGTCGAACGGGAAGTCATGCCGGCGGCCAAGGAACTCGAGCCTAAGGACGAGTACCCGTTCGCCCTTGTCGACCGCATGAAGGAACTGGGGCTGTTCGGCGCGAACATTCCCGAAGCCTACGGCGGTCTGGAACTGGACTATGTGACGTACGCAATGATTTTCGAGGAAGTATCGCGGGGCTGGATGGGTGTCGCCGGCATCCTCGGAACACACTCGGTCATGTGCGATGTCCTGGCGCGCTTCGGTACCGAAGAGCAAAAGGCGCGCATCCTGCCGGAACTGGCAACGGGTGAGAAACGAGGAGGGCTGGCGCTTTCCGAGCCGGACGCCGGCAGCGATGTCCAGCGGATCCGCACCATCGCCAGACGCGACGGTTCCGACTACGTTATTAACGGATCGAAGATGTGGGTTACGAACGGCCGTTATGGGAATACGTTCGCATTGCTGGCCAAGACCAATCCCGATACCGATCCTCCCTATAAGGGGATGAGCGCCTTCATCATCGAAAAAGGCCCATCGGGTTTCCACATCAGCCGCGATATCGAGAAATGTGGCTACAAGGGCGTCGAGACATGCGAGATCGTCTTCGAGGATTTCCGTGTTCCTGCCGCCAACCTGGTCGGGGGCGTCGAGGGAAAGGGTTTCAAACACATCATGACGGGCCTCGAGAGCGAGCGGATCAACGTGGCGGCGCGTGCTCTGGGTATCGCACGGGCGGCGTTCGAGGCCGCGATGGCGTACTCCCAGCACCGGATTACGTTCGGCAAGCCCATCTGCCAGCACCAGGCTATCCAGATCAGGTTGGCCGACATGGCGACCAAACTCGAGGCGGCCCGGCTCTTGACGTACAGCGCCGCGGAGAAGAAGAATCGTGGCGAGCGGTGCGACCTGGAAGTGGGCATGGCCAAGCTGTTCGCGACTGAAATGGCACAGGAAGTGGCGCTGGATTCGATGAGGGTCCACGGCGGCTACGGTTACGCAAAGGACCTTGCCGTCGAGAGGTACTACAGGGACGCGCCCCTGCTGATCGTGGGTGGCGGCACCAACGAAATTCAGCGCACTCTGATCGCGAAGGGCCTGATCCGGAAGTACAAGGTGGATGGATGAACCTGGGACGCTACCTTGAGGACTTCGAGGTTGGGCAGGTCTACCGTCACTGGCCCGGCCGTACCGTGACCGAGGCCGATGACACGTGGTTCAGCCTGATCACGATGAACCAGAACCCGCTCCATATCGACGAGCATTATTCGTCGCAGCTACAACACGGTCGCCGTCTGGTAAACGGAACTTTTGTGTTCAGCTTGATCGTTGGGATGTCGGTCGCCGATATGAGCCTGAAGGCGATCGCCAACCTCGAGTATGAGGAGGTCAAGCACACCGGACCCGTGTGGCACGGAGACACCCTCTATGCGGAATCCACGGTGCTCGATGTGACCGAGTCCCAATCCAAACCAGACCGCGGGATCGTCTATATCTCGACGCGAGGGATTAATCAGAATGGGGAAACGGTACTGACCTACAGGCGAAAAATCCTGACGCCGAAGCGCGTGTACGACGAGGGGAGAGACTACTGGCCGGCCGGCCAGTAATCTATTTGAGATTTGAGATTGGACACTCGAGGTTTGCGATATGTCGATCGAAGCGGCCCATTCCTGGCCGGACCCGGAATCTCAAAATCGATAAATGTCCAATTAACGATGTCCAATGCGCCGGCCCTGCGGGCGCAAGCAGCCCGTGGCAGAAGTTTGATGGCCCGCGCGCATGGGTCTTGCGGGGCGAAGACGAGGCGCGAGGAGGAAGTGATGCTGCTTCATCATGACGACGAGCAACGAAGTATACGCCCCGCAACCCCCATGCGCCCAAAGGGTTACGGCGACGTCACACCATCTGCGTTGTTGCCGCACCTCAACGATGTACCGGCATCGCTGTCGGCACGGCGCCTAGCATCTGGCGCGACGTCGCCATAACGCGGGCCATCAGACTTCTGCCACGGGCTGCTAGTCCTTGCTGATTTCGTAGGCCTTCATCTTCCGGTACAGATAGCTCCTCTCGAGGCCGAGAACCCTGGCCGCCTGCGAGACATTCCAGCCACTCTCCTCCAGCTTGGACACGATGAGCGCGCGTTCGTAACGTGCCCGAGCGTCGTGCAGCATGTTCCCGCCAGCGTCGTAGCCGTCGGGCAAGGACAGGTCCGGCACAACGATCTGGTCTCCAGACACCATGATAACGAGCCGCTCAACCTCGTTCCTCAGCTCTCGGACGTTTCCCGGCCAGGAATACGTGGCCAACGCCTCGAGCACTTCACCGGAGAATTCTTTGGCAGGTATGCCGTGCTCGGCCGAGAAGACTCCCATGAAATACCGGGCAATGACGGGGATGTCCCGATGCCGCTCCCTGAGGGGTGGGACGAGGAACGGGATGACATTCAGGCGGTAGAATAGATCCTCGCGGAAACGGGCCGCCTTGATTTCCTGCGCAAGGTTCTTGTTGGTTGCCGCGATGATCCGGACGTCTGCACTGCGGGTCGACTGCGCTCCGATCGGCTGGAATCTCTGCTCCTCGATCGCCCGCAGAACCTTAGCCTGTGTCTTGAGGCTCATGTCGCCGACTTCATCGAGGAAGAGCGTCCCGCCAGCTGCCAGCTCGAACCTGCCTTTCTTGTTTTCGCTTGCTCCCGTGAACGAGCCCTTGGTGTGGCCGAACAGTTCGCTCTCGATCAGATCTTCCGGGATTGCGGCACAGTTGACCTCGATGAATGGCCCTTCTCTGCGCTTGCTCTGGAAGTGAATGTTGCGGGCGACCAACTCTTTTCCCGTCCCGCTCTCTCCGTAAATGAGCACGCGGCTGTTGGTTGGGGCCACGACGGAAATCTGCTTGCTGAGGGCCTTGATGGGGATGCTCTCGCCCACGATGTGGTATCGGGTCTCAATCTCGCGTCTCAGTTCGAGGTTGGTCGCTTCCAGGCGCCGGTGAGACAGCGCGTTCTCGGCGGTCAGGAGAGTGTGCTCGACCGAGAGAGGTTTTTCGATAAAGTCGAACGCGCCCAGCTTCGTCGCGCTGACCGCGGTTGCGATTGTGGCGTGACCCGATATCATGATCACGGATGTCTCCGGAGTCTTCGCGCGGATCCGCTTGAGCGTCTCAAGTCCGTCGATGCCCGGGAGCCAGACGTCCAGTAGGATGAGGTCGAATTCGCTTCCTTCCAGCAATTCCAGACAGGCCTCTCCCGAGTCGGCCGTCTCCGCGGCGTATCCTTCGTCTTCGAACACGCCCTTTAGTGATCGGCGTATTCCGCTCTCGTCGTCGACGATCAGGACTCTTGGCATACGGGTAGTTCGACGACGAAGCGAGCGCCGTGAGGGTTCATCGGTTCGGTGCCTATGTAGCCGCCGTGGTCGGCGACGATGCGGCTTGCGATGGCAAGGCCCAGGCCAGTGCCGTCCTTTCGCGTGGAAAAGTAGGGAGCGAAGACCCGTTCCCGGTCTTCAGGCTGAATGCCGTGCCCGTTGTCGGCTACGCTGAGCCGAGCCATCGTTCGATCGCGCACGAGTTCGCAGTCGATCGTCAATTCCTTCCTCTCCTGTCCGGACATGGCCTCCAGAGCGTTGTCGATCAGGTTGATCAGAACGCGCTTGATCTGCTGGCCGTCCATCATTACAGCTGGCATGCCGTCGGGGATGACAGCGCGAACACTCGTCCCGTTGAACCGATCTTCGTAAAGCGCCAGGGTCTTGTCCACGAGCGGTCCGAGAGCACTGGGTCGCTTCGTTGCGACCGGCAGGCGCGCGACGCGGCCGAACTCATCGACGAGCGCCTTCAGGCTGCCGACCTCTCCGGTGATCGCATCGACACACTCCTGGATGACTGTCCTTGTGCGCAGGTCTGTGTTCGGCGCCCGCTGGATGTTGCGAGATATCCGCTCAGCAGAGAGCTGGATTGGCGTCAGAGGGTTCTTGATCTCATGGGCCAGCCGCCGAGCCACCTCGCGCCATGCCGTCGCTTTCTGGGCCTTGACGACCTCGGTCAGGTCTTCTACGACGAGAACGTAGCCGCCGCCGCTGAGCAGACTGGCCGTGACAGCGCTGTCCATCCCCCGATCGCCGGCCCTCAAGGTGATTTCCCGTGTTCCCATTTCTTCCTGCCGGGCGATGCGGAGCAGTTCGCCGATCTGCTCCCGATCTTCGGCGGAGAACACGTCCTCGAGGGTGTTGGCCGTTTCGATTGAGAACATCGTGCGTGCGGCCCGGTTCATCGTTGTGACACGAAAATCGTCATCGATGGAGATTACGCCCGTCGGGATCGATTCGAGAATGATTTCCGTATACCGTCCCCGTCGATCGAGTTCGCGGGTTGTCACCTGCAGTTGGTCCGCCATATCGTTGAAGAGGCCGACCAGCATCCCCAACTCGTCCTCCGCTTCAACTTGCACGCGATGATCCAGGTTGCCGGCCGATATCTCCCGCGTCGCCCCGGCGAGCGCCTGGATCGGGACGGTGATGCGCTTGGACAGAAACAGCCCCGTCCAGACTGCCGCAAACAGGACCAGTGTCGTGATCAACACGAGAACCAGGACGTACGTGTCCCGGTAGACCGTCCGGTTCTCCACTTGCTCGCTGTAGCTCTGGCGCGCCGCGGCGATCTCGGCAGTCATCTGGGCGAAGGGTTCTGAGGTCGGAAACAGGCCGGCTACCCATACCGCGGGCCCGTCTCCTTCGAGAGGGTGAAATGCAATCAATCTTCCTTCAGTTGCGACGACGACGGACCGGCCCGCGGTTGGTCCTCCCGGGAGGTGTCGCTCGAATAGTTCCGTGTGGCTGGCCGCCCCTGCCGAAGCGCGGACGAGGCGCCCCTGGGCGTCCACGAAAGCCACGGCCTCCATTCCCAGGCTTGCGGCCGATTCGTCGAGGCCCTCCGGTGGCTCATTCGCAAGGAACGCCATGACCCCGGCCGCCGTTGCCTCCTCGGCGCGTACCCACTCCTCGCTCATTTCTTCCGTCGTCCCGAACACCGTGTCCATCGGGGCGCTGAACCACTTGTCGATGCTGCGGTTGACCAGGCCGAATGCGAACAGGAAGAGGAACACGGCAGGCACGAGGGTGACCCCGATCAACGACAGGACCAGACGCGTCCGGAACTTGGCTCCCGGCTGTCCAGTCTTGTGTTCGACCCAAAGCTTGATCAGGTGGCGGGCCAGCACGAAGCCGAAGATGATCAGAACGAGAAAAATGAAGGTCGAGAGAGTGTAGAACAGGAACACTTCTCCGGGCTGGGACGGGCTGACCAGCGGGCCGAGGTTGAACGCAGCCTGAACGAATACGATCAGGGCAAGCACCAGAAGAACCAGCCCGGCCAGATAGAGTTTGGTTGCGCTCGTCGATGAAGTCATTGTAATAGCAGCCCGTGGCTGAAGTCTGATAGCTCGCGTTACGGCGGCGTCACGCCAGATGTTACGAGCCGCCGACGACGATGCGGGTCCATCGGCGAGGCGCGGCAACAATCGGGATGGTGTGACGCCGCTGCAACCCTCCGGGCGCGCGGGTGTTGTGGCCGGATACTTCGTTGCTCGTCGTCATGATGAAACAGCATCATCTCCTCCTCGCGCCTCGTCTCCGGCTCCGAAGACCCGTGCGCGCGAACCATCAGATTTCTGCCGCGGGCTGCATCAGCAGCCTCACGCTCCTAATGGCCCTGTGGTAACGTACTGCCGGTGTTGCGCTTGCCGGCTCAATTATACGCTTTTGAAGGGGTTAAGGAGCCCGTGGAGAAAGTCGCCTGTAGCAGATAGTGGCGCTTAGGTGAGCACCCGATGGAGGGTGGTCGCAGCAAGCAATACAGTGTGGAGACGGTTTTCACCAGGCACCCTCAGACTGTCACCGAACCATGTCCAGACTCGGAGAGATTCTAGTCGGAGAGAACCTGATCACTCAGGAACAGCTCGTCGGAGCCCTCGACTATCAAAGCAAGAACGGCGGACGTATCGGCAGTTGTCTGGTCCGTCTGGGACACCTCTCCGAAGATGCGGTCACGGCCGTCCTGTCCAAGCAGTACGGCGTACCGTGCATCAACCTCGGCTACTTCGAGGTCGATCCCGATGTCGCCGGGTTGTTCTCTCGTGAAGTCGCCGAACGGTACCAGGTGCTACCGCTGAGCCGTATGGGTTCGACCTTGACGATCGCAATGGTCGATCCGACGAACGTGATCGCTCTCGACGAGATGAAGTTCATCACGGGTCTCAACGTCCAGCCGCTCGTCGCTTCAGAGTCCCAGGTCATCTCAGCCATCAAGAAGCACTTCGTCGTATCCGACGAGAACCGGCTGAGACAGGCTTTCCAAGACATTACCGAGTCGAGCAACGGAGCCAGCGAAGTCGAGGTAATTCCCATAGGTAAACCCCCGGCTCAGCCGGGGCCCTCTGTGCCAATGTAGGTGAGACACCTGCCTAACCGTTAATTCCCATAGGTAAACCCCCGGCTTAGCCGGGGCGACTCGCAGAGGTTTGACCGAGAGCGGCGGTAGATAGGAAAGTCCTGCTTGGAAGCGACGACTTCCAAAGAAGGAGGACTCAATGAAAGAGGCCCGAAGGCGATCGCACACGAAATGGGACTGCAAGTATCACATGGTGTTCATTCCGAAGTAGGCGGTATCCAGTGTGGCGGGATTCATCAAGGGGAAGAGTGCAATCTCGACTGCCCGAAACTTTCTGGGACTGAAACACCGTTTGACAGGGAAGAGTTTCTGAGCGCGAGGCTATTTCGTTTCCACGGTGGGGATGGACAAACAATTCGTGCGGGAATACATTTGGCGGCAGGAGCGGGAGGAGCAGCGTTTGGAGGAGCTGAACATGGCGTGGGGGCATCAGCTGCCTTCAGGCGGCTCTTGACCGGCCCCTTTGAGGGGCTCACAGAAATAAGCCCCCGGCTCTGCCGGGGGTCATTTAACTAGTGAGCAGGGCGGGAAGGAAGTGAGCCTGTGTTGGTGATGAAACCAGAGAACGAGAACGAAGAATCGCGTGGAACGGAAGGCGCCCGCAGGGCGACTGGAGTTGCGCGTGAAGCGGCCGGTCGGAATGGGGATAATCCGGACCCGGAGGTGACCAATAAGGCGATACGGAGGCGATTCAGCGCCGCATATAAGCGCCGGGTCGTGCGGGAGGCGGACCGATGCACGAAGCCGGGCGAGTGGGGGGCCTTACTACGCCGGGAGGGATTGTATTCCTCGAGCCTGCGCACCTGGCGGCGGCAACACGATGCCGGGGAATTGGCCGGGATGGGTTCGGCGAAGCGAGGACGGAAAGCGCAGCCGAAGGACGGCCGGGACAAGCGCATCGCTGAACTGGAACGCGAGGCGCAACGGCTCCAGAGGAAGCTGGAGCAAGCCGAAACGGTCATCGAGATCCAAAAAAAAGTCTCCACGCTATTGGGGATTCCTCTGAAGAACCCGGACCAGGAAGAGAACAACTGATGGAAGCGGCCGAAAAGTTCTCCACCGAATTGGGACGGCGCCGGCGTGCCGGGCCTTCGGGGTTTCCCGCGCGTCGCTCTATCGGCGTCGGCAGCGGGCCGCCGCGCCCGCAGCCGAGCGGGCACGCCCACGATCACATCGGGCATTGAGCGGAGCCGATCGACAGGAAGTCCTCGACCTGCTGCATAGCGGGCGCTTCGTGGATCAGGTGCCCGCCCAAGTGTGTGCGGCCTTGCTGGATGCAGACCGCTATTTGTGCTCGGTACGCACGATGTACCGGATTCTGGATGCGAACCAAGAAGTGCGCGAACGGCGGAACCAACGGCGTCATCCCGTCTACCAGAAGCCGGAACTGTTGGCGACAGGCCCGAATGAAGTGTGGACCTGGGACATCACGAAGCTGAAGGGACCACGGAAGTGGACCTACTTCTACTTGTACGTGATTCTCGATATCTTCAGCCGCCAGGCGGTGGGCTGGATGGTGGCCGATTGCGAATCTTCCGGCCTGGCCAAGAAACTGATTCGTGAAAGCTGTGACAAGCATCGGATCGAGCAGGATCAGCTGACTCTGCACGCCGATCGCGGCTCGTCGATGAAGTCGAAAGCGGTGGCGCTGCTGCTATCGGATCTGGGTGTGACCCAATCCCACTCTCGGCCCTATGTGTCCGACGACAACCCGTTCTCGGAAGCCCAGTTCAAAACCCTGAAATACCGCCCTGACTTCCCGGAACGATTCGGTTCGATCCAGGACGCCAAGGCGTTCTGCCGGGACTTCTTCCACTGGTACAACAACGTCCACTACCATTCCGGTCTGAACTGGCTAACCCCAGCGATGGTCCATTACGGTCAGACCGGTCCGGTTCTGGAACGACGCCAGCATGCTCTGGATCGCGCTCGTCGGCAACATCCAGAACGTTTCGTCAATGTACCGAGAAAGATCGCTGGGCCGCCGGACAAGGTGTGGATCAACCCGCCCGCAGAGTCGCCTACGGTAGCTTAAATTCCGAATGCAGGTGTCTCAAACTTGTTGACACGTTCCGGAAGGAGTTTCGCCTGCGCTTCCGAATCGACGGCGTGCTCGAGACCGCGATGAACCCCCCGGTCAATTGAGGTGGCCCCGGAAAATCGGGCAGTTGTTTAAGGTGTATTCCACCGACTGAGGAGGGATACGCGATGACGAAGAGACGCAGGTTTTCTGGGGAGTTGAAAGCGAAGGTCGCGCTGGAAGCGCTTCGGGGCGATCGGACGCTGCAGGAGATTGCCTCGAAGCACCAGGTTCATCCGAACCAGGTGAGCACATGGAAGCGCCAGGCGATGGAAGGGCTTGGCGAGATGTTCTCGAACGGTGTGGAACGCCGGCGGCGGGATCATGAAAGCGAGGTTCGTGAGCTTCACGCCAAGATCGGCGAATTGACGGTGGAGCGGGATTTTTTGTCCAGAGGGTCCGGTCGATGAGCCGGGCCGCGCGCCGGGCGATGGTGAGGCGCCCTGACCCGGAACTGAGCTTGAGTCGTCAATGCCGTTTGCTGTCGATCGGGCGCTCCTGGCTCTATTACACGCCCCAGGGCGAGAGCGCGGAGACCTTGGCGCGGATGCGGCGCATCGATGAGTTGTTTCTGAAGCATCCGTTCTACGGTGCCCGTCAGATCGTCCGTCATCTGCGCCGCGAGGGCGTGCGCATCGGCCGTCGCCGGGCGGGGCGTCTGATGCGTTTGATGGGTCTTCAGGCGATCTACCGGGCACCCCGCACCAGCGAGCCGCATCCCGAGCACCGGGTCTACCCCTATCTGCTCAAGGGTTTGGCGATCGAGCGGGCAAACCATGTCTGGTGCGCCGACATCACCTACATCCCTGTGCGGCGCGGCTTTCTTTACTTGGTGGCGATCCTGGATTGGGCGAGCCGGTATGTGCTGGCCTGGCGTTTGTCGAACACCCTGGACGCCGGCTTTTGCGTCGAGGCGCTCGAGGAGGCGCGGACCCGCCACGGCCAGCCGGAGATCTTCAATACCGATCAGGGCAGCCAGTTCACCGGCTTCGCCTTCACCGGGCGCTTGCGGGCGGCCGGTGTCCAGATCTCGATGGACGGCCGGGGCCGGTGCATGGACAACATCTTCATCGAGCGGCTGTGGCGCTCCCTCAAATACGAGGCTGTCTATCTGCACGACCTTGCCGACGGCTTCCAGGCCCGGCGCGTCATCGGCGAGTGGATCGACTTCTACAACGCCGAACGGCCACACTCGGCCCTCGGCGGAAAAACCCCGGCCGAGGCCTACCGCGGCGACCCGCCTGCGGATATGATGGACAAGCAGCTACGCGCCTTGCCCGCTTACCCACCGGCGCAGCAACGGCGACAGGAAGATCGATCCAAGGAGATTCTGGCAAGATGAGCGGCAACCGGAATACACCTTAAACAGGCCGCCAAGCTGTCCACAAACCGGGGCCACCTCAAATCTCCGTGACGCGATCAGCTCCCGTATCAAGATCATGGCAAATCTGGATATCTCCGAGAAACGCCTCCCGCAGGACGGAAGGATCCGCGTGCGTCTTCGGGTCGACGACAGGCCAAGGGAGCTGGATTTTCGAGTTTCAACTCTACCAACCCTGTTTGGGGAGAAGATCGTGATGCGGTTGCTGGACCGCGAGAACCTCATGTTCGACATGCGGAAACTCGGGTTCGAGGCGGCGTCGCTGTCGCGTTTCGAGAGCGCGATTTCCCAGCCGTTCGGTATGGTTCTAGTCACGGGGCCCACGGGCAGCGGCAAGACAAACACTCTCTATTCGGCCATCACACAACTTAACAAGCCGAACTTGAACATCGTCACCGCCGAGGACCCGGTGGAGTTCAGCCTGCCGGGAATCAACCAGGTCCAGATGCGGGATGCTTTCGGACTCAATTTCGCCGCAGCACTTCGTTCTTTTCTTCGACAGGACCCCGACATTATCCTTGTGGGCGAGATCCGCGATCTGGAGACTGCTGAAATCGCGGTCAAAGCGGCCCTGACAGGGCACCTGGTGTTGAGTACACTACATACTAATGATGCGCCGGGTACCGTGTCCCGGCTGACGAACATGGGCGTCGAGCCGTTTCTGGTTGCGACATCGGTCCAGGCGATCTGCGCACAGCGTCTGGTGAGGCGTGTGTGTGTGGACTGTAGGGAAGAGGCCGAAGCGCCCCCGAACATGCTGACCGACATGGGTTTCAGTGCGGAGGAAGCCGCCACGGTCCGGCCTGTCCGGGGCAAGGGTTGTCCCAGGTGCCACGGCTCAGGCTACAAGGGGCGGATCGGGCTGTATGAAGTGATGGATATGACCGATGATCTTCGTGATGCGATCATCCTCGGTGCCTCCGGCATCGAGCTCGGTCGCAGGGCGATCGACGGCGGTATGATCACTCTGCGCCAGAGCGGTCTGATCAAGATCCGAGAACAGGTGACAAGTGTCGAAGAAGTGTTGAGGGAAACTGTTGGATAGGCTGTCGATGTCACTCAGCAGTTTTCTTCCGACGGGAAAAAAGCGTAGAGGGTAGAAGCGATGCCAAACTTTTCTTTCAAAGGCCGAAATTCCGACGGAGATATGATCGATGGGACCCGCGTCGCCGATTCGAGGCAGGCGCTCACGTTGGCACTGCGACAAGACAACATCATGCTTGTCGAGGCCTCGGAGAAGAAGGGTTTCAGCCTCAAGGATTTCGAGATCGGGGGAAACCCCGGTCCCACTGAACTTTCCATCTTCACGCGTCAGTTCTCAGTCATGATCGATTCGGGATTGCCTCTTGTGCAGTGCCTGGAGATCCTGGCCTCCCAACAGGAGAACAAGAAGTTTTCTCAGGCGATCAACACCATCCTGAGGGAAGTGGAGTCGGGCAACACGCTGGCGTCCGGCATGAAACTGAGCCCGAAGGTCTTCGACGACCTTTACGTCAACATGGTCGCCGCCGGAGAGGCGGGCGGTATCCTCGACACGATCTTCCAGCGGCTCTCGATCTACATCGAGAAGGCCGTCAAACTGAAGGCTGCGATGAAGTCGGCGATGGTGTATCCCGCCGCAATCGTCTTCATCGCGAGCGCAGTCATCACTCTGATCCTGTGGAAGGTCGTTCCCACTTTTACGACGTTGTTCGACAGCATGGAGGTCGAGCTGCCTCTGCCGACCCGGATCGTGATCATGGCGAGTTCCTTCGTCGGTAACTTCGGGATATTTATCCTCATCGGCCTGGGTATCTTTGCGTACCTGTTCAAGGCGTACTACGGCACGCCGAAGGGCCGCTACACCGTCGACAAGCTGATACTGAAACTGCCGGTGTTCGGCCCCCTCGTCCGAAAGATTTCCGTGGCTCGTTTTACGCGGACGATGGGGACTCTAATCTCTAGCGGCGTGCCGATTCTCGAGGCGCTGGACATCACGGCACGTACTTCGGGTAACGCGATCATTGAGGAAGCGATTTTCAATGTGAAGACGGCCATCGAAGAGGGTCGGACGATCGTCGAACCCCTGAAGGAATCCGGCGTGTTCCCGCCAATGGTCGTCCAGATGATCGGCGTCGGTGAAGAGACCGGTGCACTGGAGACCATGTTGTTGAAGATCGCGACTTCTACGAAGACGAAGTCGATACGGCAGTCGGCGACCTGATGACTGCGATCGAGCCGATGATGATGGCGGTACTCGGGGTTGTGGTCGGCGGCATCGTAATCTCGATGTACATGCCGATCTTCCAACTGGTCGGCGAGTTGAGCGGATAGCGGTCCCCTTGGCGAATACGGACACACGCGGTCCCCTCTCCCTGATGGACCGGAGCAAGTGGCTCCTCCGGTTGATCTGGGTTCGGATCGCCGTTTTCAGCGTGTTCGTCGCGGCGCAGGAGCGGTCGCTCGACATGCTGGTCCTGCTGGGCGCGGTCTATGCCCTTTCCCTTTGCTGGTTCGCGCTGCTCCGGTTGAACAAGTCGTACGTCGCGCAGGCCTACTGGCAGATCGCCGTTGACCTTCTGCTGATCACCTGGATGGTCAACCGGACCGGAGGCCTCGACAGCTACTTCTCTTCGCTCTACTTTCTGGAAATCGTCATGTCGAGCATCCTGCTGAGACGGCGGGGCGCCTACCTGACTGCCATCGCGAGTTCGTTGCTGCATGGCGTTCACCTGGACCTTGCGCACTTCGGGGTGATCCCATCGACGGCGGTCAACTTCCCGCCGTTGTTTACGCTGCAATACATCGTCGGCGTGACGATCTTCGGCTTTGCGGCAGTCGGGTTTCTGGCGAACGTCCTTGCGGAAAACTGGCACACCTCAGATGCGGCGCTGGAGGAATCTGCGGGACGAGTGGCTTTCCTGCAGGCGCTCACGAGCCACATCATCGATAGCCTGGGTACCGGGCTGATCACGACCGATCTGAACGGCAGAATTTATCTGTTCAACCCAGCCACGGTCCGCATCTCAGGAAGCACTTCCGACGACGCCATCGGCCGGAACATCCACCAGGTGTTCCCCGATCTTGTGGCCGACGCGGGTGTTGGGAGTTTCGAATTGAACACGAAGGGGCTCGAGAACCGTCGGATCTGTCTGCAGTTCACCGTCACGCCTCTCACCATGAGTCCGGACCGGCTGACGGGATACGTGTGGTGCTTCGACGATGTGACTGAATTGCGGGAGATGGAGAAGCGCTTGCGGCAACGGGACCGTATGGCGGCCATCGGCGTGATGTCGGCCGGCATCGCCCACGAAATCCGGAATCCCCTGGCGTCGATCACCGGGTCGTTCGACCTTCTGAAGGCCGAGTTGCAGCTCGAAGAGGAGCAGGGCCAGCTCGTCGGCATCATCGCTCGCGAGACGCAGCGCCTCAACCAGACGATCAACGATTTTCTTCTGTACGCTCGCCCCGTGTCGCCGAGGCCGAGGCGCCTACAACTGGACCAGTTGATCGCCGACGCGGTCCGGCTGATCCGAAACAGCCCTGATCTCGGTCCTCTGCACCACATCGAGACCAGCCTGGAGCCCGTTACCGTCTACCTGGACGATGGGATGATGAGGCAGGTGGTCCATAACCTCGCGTCTAATGCGCTCAAGGCGATGCCGGAAGGCGGTACCATGCGAATTCTCCTCGACTCTGCCGAGGGTCGGGTACGGCTCCGGTTCGAAGATACTGGAATCGGAATGGAGAACCAGATGATCGACCGCCTGTTCGTCCCGTTCAGCTCCTCGTTCCGCACCGGCACGGGGCTCGGCCTGTCGATCGTATACCAGATCGTCAACGCGCACCGTGGGACGATTGCGGTCGTCTCGAAGCCCGAGCAGGGGACTCGGTTTACCCTCGATCTACCACGGGAACTCGTGCTCGAAGGCGAGCAGGTTCCAGTTGCGGCCGGTGAGCGGGTCCGCACGCAAACTGATACTCCATGAGTCCAAAGGCCAAGGTCCTGATCATCGACGACGAACTCTCCATTCGGGAGATGCTCGAAATTTTCCTCAAGCGCCAGGGCTGCGATGTGGCCGTTGCAGACTGCGGTGAGGAGGGCTTGGATCGCCTCCGTAAGGAGGACTTCGACGTCATCGTTTCCGACATTCGGATGCCCGACATGTCCGGGATCGAACTTTTGCGGCGCTTTCGATCCGAGGCTGCCTCCGGGAAATTCATCCTGCTTACCGCATACGCCACGGCGGACACGGCCATCCAGGCTCTCAAGATGGGCGCTTTCGACTACATCCTGAAGACCGACAACTTCATGCAGGAGTTGAGCCACATCATCGAGCGGGCACTCGAAGAGCAGCGCCTGAGGGAAGAGAACACGTACCTGAAGCGAGAGTTCAAGAAACAGCACGGGATGGGGAATCTCATCGGCAGATGCGAAAGCATGCAGGGCCTGTTCCGGATGATCGAAACCGTCAGTGAAACCAGCAGTACTGTGCTCATCACGGGGGAGAGCGGCACGGGCAAAGAGCTTGTCGCCAAGGCGATCCACCTCAACAGTCCACGCGCCGAAGAGCGTTTCATTTCGGTCAACTGCGGCGCCCTGACCGAGACCCTGCTCGGAACCGAACTGTTCGGCTACGTCAAGGGCGCCTTCACGGGAGCGAACTCAGACCGGAAGGGTCTGTTTGAGGTAGCGGACAAGGGAACGATCTTCCTCGACGAGATCGGCGACACCAGTATGGCAATGCAGGTCAAGCTCCTGCGAGTCCTGCAGGAGCGTATGGTCTGTCGTGTCGGAGGAACCGATGAAACACCGATCGACGTCCGCGTGATCGCGGCGACGAACCGGAATCTGTCTGACATGGTCTCCGAGGGAGAGTTTCGAGAGGACCTGTTCTACCGCATCAGCGTGTTTCCTCTCGAGATTCCCCCGCTCAGAGAGCGTGGCGAGGACATCCCTCTGCTCGCCCACCGTTTTCTGGATCGGCTCAATGCGTCGATGGAGAAGCACATTGAAGGGATCTCCGCCGAAGCGCTCCGAAAGCTGGAAAGCCACTCATGGCCGGGCAACGTGAGGGAACTGGAGAATGCCATCGAACGGTCGTTCATCCTGGAGACGTCGGGCCAGATTACCGCAGACAACCTGTCAACCACGATCGGAGGAGCTCCGCGGTCCAAGCCCGGTCCCCCGGTGATTCCGCCCGCCGGCCTGGATCTGGAATCCTACGTGGAAAGTCTGAAGAAAGAATTCTTCGACGAAGCTCTGCGTCGGACGAACGGAGTGCAGGTCAGGGCCGCGGAACTCTTGGGGATACCCTACCGTTCGTTCCGCCACTACATGCAAAAGCTCAACATCAAGACCAACGGCAAGCCATAACCGGTAGGGGCGGGACCTGTGCCCGCCCGACATCGTTGACTTCGCGGTAGGCGCCCGCCCGACTTCGCGGTCGATGCCCGCCGTTCATCAGTACTCTCTCGGACATTGAAGCTGTCGGGTGGCCACAGGTGCCACCCCTACACAGCGATCCAAGTGACCTCCGCTTATTCTTCCGCGTTCATGTGCGATTCGCGGTAATGGGCTGCCAGGAGGTCGGCGCCAAAGTCTTTTTCCAGATCCCGCCAGACCGAGTGGATGTGGTTGGCGTTGTTCTGCGTGTTGTCGTACTCGATCAGGAACGTCGGTCCCTGAAGTCGGTAGTAGTGACCCTCGCCCCTCGTAGTGCTTCCGGCCCACGAGAAGTAAATGGCGTCGATCCCAGCGCGGCGAATCTCATCCAACGCTTTGTTGGCATCGTCGGGAGCCTTGTTGAAGACATACTCGCGGACGATGGCCAGAAGCATCATCTTCTGGTCAGCAGTCATGCGGGCGGCCCTCAGTCCGGTGGGCTCCCCAGGCTCGGCCTTGCGGTCGACACCGGTTATGATGTCGCGGGGCGCCTCGGTTTCTGTGATCGCAGCAGCCTTCTGTTCGGCGTCGAGTGAATCGAGCAGCGCGCGGGCCAGATCCTCTTCATCGCCCAGCGGCCGTAGTCCGGCCATTCGGCCTTCCCGGACTTCGGCCGGGTTCGCGCCGTGGAACGACGGCGTCGAGACGACACGTCCGTCGTCGATCGTAAAGTTCAGCGCCAGATGATGGCCTTCGAACCGCCAGCCCCACTGTCCCGATTCGGATGGCGTACCGAAGATGCTGACGAAGTAGAGTTCTTCATCCCGGCTGATCCGACGACCGGTTCCTTCCGCTTCGAACAGGACCTGCTCGAGGCTCATGATCGTCGTCGCCTTGATGTAGCCTTCCTGGCTGAGCCCGGAGATGACCAGCGCGTGTGCAAGCTGCCGCTGGTATGGCTCCATTTCCTTGATCGGGAGGCCGCTGCGTTCGACGGGTGTGAAATGCCAGTTCATGCGTTCGTCGTCGGAGAATCCGAACGTTGCCTGGTCGCGCTGTTCGGGCGATAAGGAGTTCAGAAACGCGATAGCGGTGCTGGTCATTGTCGGTATGCTTTGGGCTTGGTAGACCGCGAAGGTGCCCGATGCCAGCAGGCAAGCCAGCACGACGAGGGTCTTGTAGCGTGTCATTTTGGACCTCCAGTAGGGTCAGGAGAATATACTAGAAGCCACGGCAATGGTCAACGTTCTCCAGCCCGTTCGGCGGGCGCCCTTGGCGGGACAAATCCGTCCTGGAATCTCCTAGCTTTGATATCGCCAGTCCGGATCGTCTACCTCATCAATGGCCTCCGCAGTGGCGGCGGCGAGACCATGCTTTACAAGGTGCTCCGCGCTACCGACCCGGAGGTTTTCTCCAGTTCCGTCGTGACGCTCATCGATGGGGTTTCCAGGGTCAGTACCGAGTCCGGTTCGCTATAATGCGGAGGGAGAAGAACACGTTGGACAGCGCAGATCGCCTCGAAGCTTCGCCGGCGACGCAGGACCTGTCTTCGGAGAGGCCGCTCCGACTGCTGTACGTGACAGCCAGCGCCGTCGAGGAAGGCACTCCCGTCTATACCCATGTTACTGCGATCGTCGACGGGCTGCGTTCCTTGGGATGGCTTGTAGAACTGCAGTCGCCCCGGGGCACCCGGCTCGGCACCGTCGGGCAGCAGTTTCGGCGGCTTTTCGAAGTGGTCTGGATCCAACTCTCCGCCCTTCGCGGCCTGAAGTCCTGCGACGCCCTGTATTGCCGGTTACATTTTGCGTTGTGGCCTCTCGCCATTGCGGCGAGGCTGAAGGGCGTTCCGGTGTTCCACGAGATCAACGGTCCTTACGACGAGTTCTTTATCGCCCATCCTTACATGTGGTGGGCTCGCAGGCCGGCGGTGATGTTGATGCGGGCGCAGATGCGATCGGCCGACCTGCTGCTGACCATCACCGAAGGTCTGAAGTCATGGATCTGCGGTGAAGTCGATGCCCGGCGGGTCGAAGTGGTTGGCAACGGCGCGGACACGCACCTGTTCCGGCCGGGTCTCAAGAGCGACTTTTCGGTTCCAAAGCCTTACGCCGTTTTCTTCGGATCTCTTGCTCGATGGCAGGGCATCGATACGCTGCTGTCCGCCGTGGAAGGTCCTGCCTGGCCGGAAGGTTTGCACCTGGCGATCGCCGGGGACGGCGCGTGCCGTCGGGATGTCGAAGCTGCCGCGACTCGGAGTCATCGGATCTCTTATCTCGGGCCTATACCGCACAGGAAGGTGCCCGGGTTGGTTGCTGAAAGCATGGCAGGTCTGTCGCCCCAGAACAGTGTCGGTAATCGGGTGAACAACGCGACATTAAAGCTTTATGAGACGCTCGCCTCCGGCGTTCCTGTCGTCTCCAGCGATACGCCGGCCCATCGGGATACGGTTCTTGAGAACGCGTGCGGCCTTCTCGTGCCGATGGAAGACCCGGAAGGCCTCGGCAGGGCGTTGAAGTATCTGATGGACAACCCCGATGCCGCCAGAGAAATGGGCCGTCGGGCTCGGGTGTTTGTGGAACGCGAGGCGTCCTGGGACCGTCGCGCCGGTCAGGTCGATGCACTACTGCGCGCAACCATCGGGCTCTCTCGAACGGCATGACCGAGGATTCGAGCAACGACCAGGGCCCGATGAACCGAGGTCACTCCCCGGCGATCAGCATCATCGTTCCCGTGTACAACGGACGCGAGCTGATCAAGACTTTTTTCGATTCGTTCTTGCGGCATCAGAGCCAGGACGGCTTCGAGCTAATCGTCGTCGATAACGGGTCGTCGGATGGGACACTCGAAGAACTGCAGAAGATACGAGAGAAGCTTCCTTTCCTTCGAGTGTTCAGTTTTTCCGAAATCAGAAGTTCTTACGCGGCGCGAAACCACGGCGCCCTTCAAACGCACGCGAAGATCCTGGCGTTTACCGATTTCGATTGCATCGTCACCGAGGAGTACCTCGCCGCTCTGGGCAGACTTCAAAGACTGGAACTCACAAGGTTGGTGGCGGGTCCGGTCGAAGTCTTTTATATAACCGGTAACGTCTACGAAGTCTTCGACAAGCATGCGTACCTGGACCAGGAGAGATACGTCGCCAACAAGCGGGCTGCAACCGCCAACCTGGTGGTTCCGGCCGCGGTGTTTCGTCAGCTGGGGAACTTTGATCCGGTGACATCGAGCGGGGACGTCGCCTTCTGCGGAAAGGCGGCGGCCCGCGGGATCGATCTCGTGTTTGACTCGGAACTTCGCGTCCTCCATCCGCCGAGGAACAGTCTTCGGCAACACCTGGAGAAATCCCGTCGGATCGGCACCGGACTGGCGCAGTTATTCTGGCGAGATGGGCCATCTTTGGTCCAGCGCCTGCGCTTCGTGATGGTCCAGACGGTCAATCTCATCTGGCCCCGACACCAGATGCGGCTGTTCTTCCAGATCCGCCGAACTGAACCACTGGGGCTGGCCGACACGCTCAGACTGCTATCGCTCTGTTATCTGGTTGGAATCGCGGCACGGCGAGTGATGCTGTCGAGCGCGTTCGGAAGGTCGTCTTGGCCCGAGTGACGAGATCCCGTTCGCGCGCTGAAGTGCGATCCCTCCTACAATGCAATCTCCAGGACGGCGAAAACGTCCTTCCACATCCGCTCGGCCGCAGGTCGCATCTGTTCTTTGCGGGAACGGAGGGTTGCCCGAATCCGGGCCTGAACATCGCCCCGCAGGAGTTCGAGCAGCTTCGATTTGAACTCCGGCCACTCTTGTCTGGCGTCTTGAATGTAGTCGGGAGTACCGAAATCCTCCATCAGCGCGTCGTACTTGTGCGCCCAGCCGAGCACTATCGTCGGCACATCTGACGACAGAGCTCCCACGGCCGCGTGGAACCGCGACGTGACGACCAGGTGCGCTCCGCCCAGAGTTGCCTTGAGCTGCAGCGGTGACGTGGATTCGAGCACAGTGTCGTCGTCCAGGCCCGCCTCAAGCTGGATCTGCCTTGCGAGCCGCAGGTCACCGCCCGCCGTCTCATGTATGATCAGCTGCACCCGGAGGCCACGATCGCGCAGCAGGCGTGCGGCGCGGACCAGGTCGGCCATGTAGTGATCGCGCCATTCAGCCGGCCCTCGGTCTAGGATCCTTATATTTGGCACAATGCAGGCGTATTGTCCTCGTGGGACGGGCGTGTCCGGCTCCGGCGCGGTAAAGAGCGTGACATCGGGGGCTTGCTGCAGCTTGGCACAGCCTCCGGGGAGCAGGCTCTTCACGTGCTCGTAGGACACAGAATCGCGAGCATAGAGAAGATCCACCACATCGTAGATGTTGCGCATTGCGGTTTTGTGCTCGCCGGTTCCGAACGGGCCGAGCATCTGCGGAAGCATGATCACCGGCCGACCCCGTTTCGAATAGTAGTGGGCGCGATCCCTGAAGTTCAGGGCAAACCGCAACGGCAGAACATCTCCGAACGCATAGCCGGAAATATCGACGAGCGCATCGATTCGGTGACGGGCAACTTCATCGCGACGGCGGACGATGAATCCGGGCACGAGTCGGCCGGCGACGGCGCTCACACGGAGCATCACGGGGTGTCGCCGCAATCGGTTTCGCGGCGCTCCGACAAAGATGTGTTGTAGGCCCGGGAGGGTCGTTGGCCCGTGGGGAACGCTTTCCCGTTCGACACAAAACTCGGCGAGGGGAAACTGCCGGCCTAGTCGCCTCACGACGGTCTCCAGCATCAACTGGGCGCCCTTGTTCGTGAATCCTGCGCCGTAGATCTCGACCAGCATCAGTCGTATCGCCGGAGTTCCTCGAGCGATTTCTTCTGCGAATACGGGACTTCCCCGCGCGGGTCAGGATAACCGAACGAGATGCACATGATCGGACGTTCATCTGGCCGGAGGTCCAGCGCCTTGGCCATCGCCTCTTCCGGCTTTGGAACCTCGGGGAAATTGATGCAGCAGGAACCGATCCCTTGCACTTCCAGAGCGAACTGAAAGGCCATTGCCGCCAACGCACCGTCGATGTACGGAAGGTGTCTGTCTCGTGCAAACGGAAACGCGTGCAGCTGGCCGACCACCACGGCCAGACAAGGAAACTGATCGGCGAAACCACGGGTGCCCAGCGGGATCGAACCGATCCGCCTCGCGTCTTCCGGGGTGTCGAAAATTCTGAATTCGAACGGCTGACGATTGCAGGCACTCGGAGACTGCGCCGCCACGGCAATGGCTCGGTCGATGATTTCGCGGAGTACAGGTGTTTGCAAGTACCAACGGCAACTGCGCCGTCGCTCGGCCAGTTTCAACAGGTCATCGTAGGTGGTGTTCAGCGGTGTCGTATCACGCTTGTAGGGGCGACGGGCGCCGGGCGTCAGCCGGCGCTGTTCGACGATCGCGCGAAACCGCTCGCGCTGCGCGTTAACGATCGGGTCATCACCATTCACCTCGAAGTACTCATCCAGCACGTCTGTCGCCCATGGCAACAGGGGATTGACCGACCCGCCGTTTGCCCCGTCGGGATTCGAGGCGAGTGACTCGTACAAGTCAACCGTTTCGGTGATGAGATTCTTGGCAAAGACCGACCGGCGAGGCTGCATGATCAGGCCTTTCTCCAGGATGTGGGTGTAACGCCGCAGCGTGTGGCTTGCGCCGTCATCGCACGCAGCTTCCAGGAGTTGCTGCTGGTGTTTCGCCCGTCCGTACAGCACGGCACGCTGCTCCCGGGCGAACCCACCGCGCAGCAGGCTGACGGGGCCAACCAGGAAGCCAGACCTGGCCGCAAATAATTCCAGGCGCAGAATCAGCCCGACTGGAACGAGTTGCCTAAGCAAATTCACGAGTGGCTTCAACAGCTTTCGGATGCGCATCTTCATTCTACGAGATGGGTCTCTCGCGCGAGCGCCATGAGAGGGAAGGCAACAAGTCCGGCTCCGTCAGGCGGCTCCAGACGAATAGACCGACGGCGTAAGTTGTTCCGGTAGTCACAACCACGCCGGCCAGTCTCACCAGCGCCCCTGTGCCGTCCAGCAGGTATCCAACGCTCATACCACAGATCGTACCCGTGACTGCGGAGGTAAGTGTGGCAAAAAGCACCATGTAGAGGGTGGAGGGAGACTCGCCCAGTACTCGCGCCAGGAGATGCACGCGAAACACCTGCACTACAGACCCGATGACAGCATACGTTGCGGCCACGCCGACGGCACCGTAGCGGATCGTTACGGGGTAGATCGCGACTGCAAACAGAATGAGCATGACGGTCTGATAGACGGACGCGAGCATGGGACGCCCCACGGCCTGGAACAGGGTACTGCTGACGCCACCTAGAGCTCGGGACGCTCCCCACAACGAGAGTAACTGAATGAGGGGCACGGCGGGTTCCCACTGCGGCGTCATGACTCCTCGGACGAAATCCGGAGCGCCGGCCACCAACACCGCGGTCAGTCCGAAAACCAGTGAAGCCGATCGTGCAAACGATTTGCGAAAAGCGCGTCGTAATCTTCCAGATTCGGACTGAAGCCTGGCGAAAGCAGCAAAGGTGACCTCTCTGAGCACCGAAGTGATCAGCATCGTGCCCCGGCAAGCAATGGTATCGGCGAACTGGAAGATTCCAAGCACGGCGATGGGTAGCATCACCCCGATCGCTGCGCTTCCTCCCTCGACCAACAGGAATGATACGACGCCGCTGACCAAAACCCAGAAGCCGAACCCAGACAATTCACGGAACGTGTTCAGCCTGAAACGAAAGCGCGGCCGCGACGGTGCCAGGACATACGACACGAGTACGGTGACGCAGGTTGCGGCGATGCGACCGCTCACCAGTGCCCAAACCGTGGGCGATATCAGTGCGTGACCGATGGATACCAGGAAATCAACCATGGGTCCGCCGACCTGGTAGAGCGCGAGCCGCTTGAAGTCCAGATTTCGGTGAAGCCGCGTGATGGCGATGTTATTGAAACCATTCAACACCGGCACGATGGACAACACGCGCACCAACTCGACTAGACCAGCTTCGCGCTGGAAGATAACCGCCAGCAACGGCGCAGCCAGAAACATGATGGTGCCGAGGAGAATCCCGCGTATCGCCTGAGACGTAAAGGCGGTATCGATGTGGTCGTCGATGTGGCCCGGCCGTTGAATCAACGCCTTGCTGAAGCCGGTCTGAGAAAACGTTTCCAACGCGGAGAGAAGCAATACCGAAACGCCGAACAGGCCGAGCTCTTGCGGGCCGAGCAGATTGGCGATGACGATGATGCGGACGACGGCCGACAGCCCGCCGGTAAAGACTCGAGCAACCATGAGAACCAGACCGCCCCGCACGGCCTGCTGGCCAATTGGGGCAGATGGACCCGTCATACCGTCTGGCTGCTCTGTTCCCATTGGTGGGGTGATTGGAACCTATCTGACAGATATGATGCAATCAACATAATCTTGTGGGCGTCTTGACCGTCTAGTCGCGGGACGGACCGTGTACTGCCAAGTTTTCCTGTGTGTGTGGGTTGTGAAATGGGAAGGGGACGACGAACAGCAATGCGGGAACGGGGGGAGGTGGCCGCTGAAGCCTAACGTCTTCATAAAATAAAGTGGGCGCGACCGGGCTCGAACTGATGACCTCTACCGTGTCAATTCAAGTGACCGTCCTACCTTTTCAATAACTTCAACCACCTACGGTCGAGGGAATCGCAGACAGTTACGCCGCGCTTCACACGGAACTGGCAGGGGCGGGCTGAATGGGTTTGGAACGCCGCCGGCCCGATGTCAGAATGAACCGGATTCGAAGGACTGAAGGACATGCCGGACAAGAAGAAGGTATTCCACGTCATCACGAAGCTCGAACTGGGCGGCGCACAGAAGGTGACGTTGATGACGCTGGAAAGACTGCCGCTCGAGCGCTATGAGCTTGCCCTGGTCACCGGTTCCGAAGGCCTACTGATCGGCGAGGCGGTGGAAATACCCGGGGTTCGCACGGTGCAGGTAGCCTCGCTCGTCCGGGAGATCCGGCCGATCCAGGATCTCGGTGCGCTGTGGTGCCTCTACAGGCTCTTCCGGCGCGAGCGTCCCGACTTCGTTCATACCCACAGTTCGAAGGCGGGAATACTCGGCCGTTGGGCGGCCTGGCTCGCCGGCGTTCCTTACATTTTTCACACGGCGCACGGTTTCGGTTTCAACCGGTATCAGGGCGCGATCATCCGGACGCTTTACATCTGGATCGAGCGTCTCACGCGAAGAATAACGACCCGACTTGTCTTCGTCTCCCACTCAAACGTCCGGACCGCCGAATCGTACAACCTGATTGGAAACACGCCATGGATCCTCTGTCGGGATGCGATATCGGTGCGCGAATTCCTCGACAGCGACAAGCGTGAGCGAAAGTCGGCGGAGTGGGGTATTCCGCCCGGGCGGACCCTCGTCGGGATGGTGGCCTGCTTCAAACCGCAGAAAGCCCCCCTCGATTTCGTCGACGTTGCCGCAAAGGTTCTCGAATCGCAAAGCGACGTCCACTTCGTGATGGTCGGCGACGGCGACCTGCGTCCAGCCATCGAGTCCCGGATCCGTGAGCGCGGTGTCGGCGACAACATGACGCTGCTGGGATGGCGCAAGGACATGCCCGATGTTTATGCGAGCTTGGGCATCGTCGTCCTGACGTCGCTGTGGGAAGGTCTGCCATGCGTTTTTTCCGAAGCGATGGCCAGCAGTCGGCCCCTGGTTGTCACCGACGCCGATGGTGCGCGAGAGGCCATCACCGACGGTGAGAACGGGTACATCCATGCGCCGCGGGATGTCGATGCGCTGGCCCGGTCCGTTGTGAAACTCGTTAACGATCGCGAACTTCGGGTCGCGATGGGGAGGCGAGGCAGAGCCCGTGTCGCCCAGTTCGACATCGCCACGGCCGTGGCGACGCTGGAATCTGAGTACCGCGAGTGTCTCGCGGACACGTCTGCCGGAAACGTTGCCGGAGCAGGCAGCCTGGGTGAGGCATGATCTGGTTCGCCCTGGCATTTCTGCTGAGCTTCGTGTTCGCGTTGTACTGGACGCCCGTCATGCGCCGTGCTGCGATTCAACTCGGCATCGTCGACCGTCCGGACGGAAAGCTCAAAGACCATGCCGAACCGGTGCCATACATGGGTGGGTTGGCTGTCTTCATGTCGTTTCTGCTGACAGTCGGTGTCCTGACGGAGTTTGAGCAGGAAACGCTCGGACTGCTTCTGTCGGGAACGATGATCGTTATGGTCGGGCTCCTGGATGATTTCGGAGCGTTATCGGTCTCCCAGAAACTGCTCGGTCAGACGCTTGCCGCGTTCGTGCTCGTCAAGTCCGGCGTCTTCATCAAGCTTGAGTTCTTGCCCCCCTGGCTTGCGATTGCGCTCACGATCGTCTGGGTTCTCTCGGTGACGAACGCCTTCAATATCATCGACGTGATGGACGGTCTGGCGGCGGGTGTCGCGTCGGTATGTGCGTTGGCGATCGCCGCCGCCAATCTAATGGCCGGCCGGCAATCGATCGCGTTCCTCTCCATCGTCCTGGCCGGAGCGACGCTGGGGTTCCTGCGGCACAACTTCCATCCCGCCAAAATCTATCTGGGAGACTCCGGTAGCCTGTTCATCGGTTTCATGCTGGCTGCCTTGTCTATGAACGCTGGTTACACCCGGATCAACCTGGTGGCGGTCATCAGCCCAGTCCTGATTCTGGGTCTGCCGCTCTTCGACCTGTCTTTTGTGGTGTACGCCAGGTGGCGCAAGGGGATCCCGATCACCCGTGGCAGCCCCGATCACTTCGCGTTGAGGCTACAGCGATGCCGGTTTTCAGTGGTGGAAACCGCACTGATCAGCTATTTTGCGACGTTCTTCTTGAGTGGAGTTGCGCTCGTGACGAGCCAGATCGAGTTGGAATGGGCTCTGGCGACGACGACCGGTACGCTGTCGCTAGGCGTTCTGTCGGCCTACATGTTGATGAAAGTGGACGTGGCTTCGTGAGCAGAGTTCTGGTCATCGGCGGAGGTCTGGCCGGGCTGAGCGCGGCATTTCACCTCAACGAGTATGACCCGATAGTGTTCGAAAAGGAGAGTACAGTCGGTGGAATCTGCCGGTCCTTTTCCCAGGACGGATTCACTTTCGATGTTACCGGCCACCTGATTCATCTCAAGAACGACTACACGAAGGATCTGATCGACCGACTTCTTCCCGATGCGTTCCGGCCAAATGAGCGACGCGCGGCGATCTACTCCAAAGGGTGCGTGACGCCCTACCCGTTTCAGGCGAATACGCATGGCCTGCCGCCTGAGGTCGTCAAAGAGTGTCTGTTGGGGTTCGTCGAGAGCCTCGGCGAAGACCCTACCAAGGCCGAGGACTTTCACGATTGGGTACTCAAAACGTTCGGCGCCGGCATCGCTCGCCATTTCATGCTGCCGTTCAACGAGAAGTTCTGGAAGACGGACTTGCGGACGATCACTGCGGACTGGGTTAGCTGGTCGATTCCGAAGCCAAGCCTGGAGGAGGTCGTCAAGGGGGCGTTGGGCATGACGAACCGTGGGATGGGGTACAACCCGAGGTTTCTATATCCGAAGGATGGAGGCATCGATTGCCTCCCGAATGCCTTGGCAGGACCCCTCGAGAACATCCACACCGACCACGCCGTCACCTCGATCGACACCGGCACGAAGACCGTTCGGTTCGCCAACGGGAGGGAAGAGCCTTACGACTTCCTGATCTCAACGGTTCCGCTGCCCGTTGTCTACGGTCTGCTCGTTCGCCCCGAGCCCCGAATGCGGGACAATGCGATGAAGCTTCGCGTGCTCTCGGTTCTCGACATCAACATCGGTATCGACCGGGCCGGCGTGAATGATCAGCACTGGTTGTACTTTCCCGAAGACGAGTTCATCTTCACCCGGGTCGGCTTTCCGACGAATTTCTCCGAATCGGTCGCTCCTGCCGGCACCAGTTCGATGTACATTGAGGTCACGCACCAGCGCGATCCGAAACCGGATCCGGAGAAGACGTTCGAACGTGCGGTCGAGGACCTGAAGAAGTGCGGGCTCCTCTCCGACGACGACAGGATTCTCACCCGCCAGTTCATCGACATACCCCATGCTTACGTCATATTCGACCGCCATCGTCAGGCCCATCTGAAGGAGCTGATCGATTACCTCGAAGAGCGGGATATATTTCCAGCAGGCCGCTATGGGCGATGGGAGTATTTCTCTATGGAGGATTCGATTCTGAGCGGAAAGGCGGCGTCTCGAAGCGTCATGGAACGCATCCACTCGGTCGCGGCCAACGTGTAGTCCGGGCGTGGGGAGTGAGATTTTGAATCTTCAACGTCCAGCCAGTCAGGATTTTTCGATGGCCTCCCCAGAGAGAACCGAGAGCGGTAGCGTTCACTCATTGCAGATTTTCCAGTGGAGACTCCGCGTTGGCCTTCGTTCATTGGAAATTCGAGATTAGAGATTGCAGGGACGGGGACCGCGCTGTACAGGTTCGCGCGAGCAGGGGTAGGCGTCGGTGATGGTGCTCGATAGCCTTCAGGTTGCGAGCAAGGACCGGGGCCCCGACGCTAAGGAACGCACGACTGCCTCGGTTATGGAATCCACATCGTTCTTGTGTAGTGATGCGTAGAGAGGAAGCGTCAACTCTCTCTCGCCGTAGGATTCCGTTACCGGGAGCGAGACGTTCGGGTAAAGAGACCGGATCGCGGTCAATTGATGGACGGGCCGGTAGTGGATACTGGTCTGGATACCCCGTTCCCGCAGTTCTGTCTCCATCGTGTCGCGATCTGCCCGGCTCGCCAAGACCACCGGATACACGTGGCACGCCGGGACCCTGTCGGCGGCGACTGATCGAAACGGGAGGATCAGGTCCGTTTCGCTCGCGAGCCGGGAATTGTATCGTTCGACGATCGTGGCCCGCCTCCGGTTGATGTCGGCGAGCTTGGCGAGCTGAGCCAGTCCGATGGCTGCCCGGATGTCGTCGAAGCGGAAGTTGAAACCGATCTCGATGACGTCGTAATGAGCGGAGCGTCCGCGGTCCCGGTCCCTGGTCGTCTTCGTCATTCCGTGCGACCGCCCGAGGCGCAGTCGTTCGGCAAGCTCCCGGTCATCGGTGGTCACGACGCCACCCTCGCCCGTCGTGATGTTCTTATTTCCGAACAGGCTGAAACAGCCCGCCGACCCCAGGCTGCCGCAGCGGCGGCCACGGTAGGTGGCGCCGGAGGCGTGCGCGGCATCTTCGACGATGGCTAAATCGTGCTCGCGCGCGATCTGGGACAGCCGATCCATATCGCATGGGATCCCTGCATAGTGCACCGGCAGTATCGCCCGTGTCCGAGCCGTCACCTTGAGCGCCGCATCTTCGGGATCGATCGTGGGGTGTTCGAGGCTGACGATGTCGACAAAGATGGGTGTCGCCCCGCAATGCAGGACTGCGGTGGCCGTTGCGACGAACGTCATGGAGGGGCAGAGCACTTCATCCCCCGGTCCGATTCCGAGCGTCTTGAGAGCGAGGATGAGCGCGGCCGCTCCGTTCGAAACTGCTACCGCTTCGCTCGTCCCGGCAACTCTCGCGAACGTCCGTTCGAATTCTTCGGTTCGCGGGCCGGCCGTAATCCAGTTCGACTCGAGTGCGCCGAGTGCTCCGGCGAGCTCGTCGCCGTCAAACTCCAGTTCCGACAGTCTCGTGTTCCACATGGGGGCGCAGGAACTCCTTTTCCCTCATCGGGAAGTCCTCATTCGCCTTTTCGTAGTCGGCGGGGCGGCCAACATCCATCCAGTAGTCGGTGCTTTCGTAACCGAGGATTTTCAGGTCATTGTCCAGCAGTCGTCGCAGCAGATCCGGGAAATCGAATCTGATCGACTTCGGGATGAAGTCGACTACGCGCGGGGCGAAGACGTAGATTCCCATGCTGACAAGATATTCCATCTCCGGCTTTTCCTTGAAATCGATCAGGCGGCCGTCCGGGTCCGTCTCGATGACTCCAAAGTCTATCTGTTCATTTCGTCGGGTCATGCCCACGGTTGCGATGGCTTCTTTTTCGTAGTGGAAGCGGACGAGCCGGCCGAAGTCGATGTCGGTCAACAGGTCTCCGTTCAGCACCAGAATGCTGCGGTCCATGCGGGGCAGTCGGGCCAGTGGACCGGCCGTGCCGAGTGGCGTCGTTTCGTAAGAGTATTTGAGGTCGAGCCCGAGGTCCTGGCCGTCTTTGAAGTAGGCCTGGATGAGGCCGGCCAGGTGTCCGACAGCCAAAGTGACATCCCGGAAGCCGTAGGCTGCGAGTTGACGCAGTAGAATTTCCAGGATTGGATAGTTGCCGACGGGCATCAGGGGTTTCGGCAGCGCTGTCGTGTAGGGAAGCAACCGCGTTCCCTTGCCTCCCGCGAGGACGACGACCGGGGTTTCGGCGCACAGGCTGGACATGGGCGACCTTTGTTTCATCGAGGCTGTTCCACTTGCAAATCGGGCCTGCTTGGTGTCAATAATCAGACACCGTCCCCAAAATCTTGACACGCTTACAGTCAACCTTGCGGGTTTTTTTCGGTTTCCGCCCGGTCCCGAGAGCCGTTCCAGGGGCGGGAAACGGCTGTCCTCGGCTAATTCCGAACCGATCTGCCGCGCTCGACCAAGGAACGGAAGAGGCTGCCTTTTCGAAAGCCGGACCGGTTCTCCAGTTTGATAGAGCAACCGTCTTGCCAAAGTAATGGGCACGCTAGCTAGGGTACAGGAGAACTCCGCTGCCGTCTTTCGATCTGCCGCCGGACCGCGCTGACAGTTCGACTGTGGGGGTGGAGGGTCTGTGCCAGCGAGAACACCGCCAACGCCTCATCGAGGCGGTCGGCGCTGGACAGGCACAGACCGAGGCCCAAAAGAGGGTCCACCTTTGCCGGACTCAACCAGATCGCACGTTCGAAGTGCTGGGTAGCTTCGGCAAGGTAGGCCGGTTCGCCCGTCTTCTGATGGATCTCCAACGCCGTCCGTCCCGCTGCATGAAAGATGCTCGAATCGAACGGATTGATCGCCGCCGCAGATTGAAGAGTTCGGTAAGCCTCCTCTACCTTCAGTTCCGCCAGTTCGCCATCGGCGCGGTAATGAAGCTCGCCCGACACGTAGATCACACCCGACGTCAGAACGACGACCCCGGTCAGCAGGCCGAAGGCCCCCATTCCGATCGAGCGCACCCTGCCCCTATCCGACCGAGGCCCGACCAGAGGCCCTCCGGTGGCGAGGAGTCCCATTAGCACCACACCGATCGCGCCGACGCTGGCGAAATAGACGTCAATGTCGATCAGATTGTGCGTGATCCATACCAGCATGGCGAGGAGCACCCAGCGTCTGTCTCCCTGCGCGTCCAGGATGCCCCGGCGGCGAGGCCACATGAACAGTGCCAGGGCCAAGCCGGCGACGACGCCCAGAAGGCCCAGATCGGCCAGCAGTTGTACCGGCGTGTTGTGTGCAAACTGCGTCTCGTTGGCGCCGATCTGCTGGTGTTGGCGGTAAAGGACGGCGTAGGTGTTCAGGCCGCTACCCAGGATCGGGTTTGCCGCGAAAATTTCCCAGCCCGTCAGCCAGTTCTGGAGCCGCAAAGTTACAGGGTTGTGCGTCTCGGCCCGGCCTAGGTTGACCGCCCCGGCCAGCAGGATCATCGCCAGCGGGACCAGGACCGCGCTTCGCCATCGCGCGGCGGTCGGCCGCATCAGCAGCCAACCCAGGACCAGGGCGCCCAGCCCGGCCACGAAACCATAGGAGCGGGTCATCAAACCGGCCGCCAGAACGAGGCCGGCGTTGGCCAGCAGTGCGGCATCTGCCAGATGCGAACCGGATTTCCACAGGGCGGCGTGTAGAGGGAGGGCGATCAGCAGAAAGCCCCAAAGAGTTCCCGGCAGCGCAAACCAGGCGAACACCCGTGCCGTGGCCAGGCGCTCCAGGATTGGCACCCGTACGATTTCGCTCGTTTCCGAGTAGAGCACGAGGTTGTACGCGTTCTCCAGGCCCCAGATGAACTGGTAGATCGCATAGAGCGACACTGTTCCGGCAAGTAGCACCAGCGTGAGTGCTACCGGCTTCAGATTTTTTTCGGGCGAATACCGGAAGTATCCGAACAGACAGTAGTAGGCCCACACGATCATCAGGAAATCGAGCGACCGATAGGGGTCTGCTGAGACGACGACCGAGTGAAGGAGGAGGCCGCCCCAGACCGCGACGCCCCCGATCAGAAAGCCGGTCGGTACGCGTGATTCCATCACGAGGATCAGGAGCGCGAACGTCGATGCCAGTATCAGCAGCATCCGGCCTGAACCCCATGCCTCCGGTGGAGCAAGGGCGACGACCACCAGGGCTCCCAGGGCGAGCATGCGAGCTGTCTTGAGGGGAGGAACGCTCATCGGGCTCCCTCTTTACCAAGGATGATCCTCTCGTAGTCGGTCAGCCCTTCCGCACCGGCGTAGCGTTCCCGGATCGCGTCCGCCAGCGCCAGATGTTCGTCTCGTTGCTCATTATCGCCTTCGATTTCATACAGTTCGGCGAGCTTTAGATGTGCCGGAACGTAGTTGGGTTCCATCGTTACCGCCGTCCGTAACTCCTCTATCGCACCTGCGACATCGCCACCTTGGAACAGCGCTTCCGCCCGGTTCCGCCGGACGGCCACGACGTACGGGTCGATCTCGAGAATCGAGCTCGCGGTGAAGGCAATCTGACGATGAACGGCCTCGTTGCGGCCATCGTTATTGGTCAACCGGAACATGACAGAGTACAGGTGCTCGAGTCGGGCCGGGTAGAAGGCCGGGTTGCTATCGGCGGCGCGGAGAAAATAGGCTTCGGCGATGTCGAGCAGGTGCGGGTCCCCCTCGCGGAGGAACTGTTCCTTGTAGACGACCCCTAGGTTCGCCAGCAGGACCGGATCGGCCGGCCGGAACCCGACGGCGAGGCGGTGGGCCCGGGCCGCCTCGTCCAGGCGTCCGTCGACGTAGGCGCGGTGCCCGACGGCGTTCAACTGGTAGGCGATCGCCGGGACCAGGCTCGATTGAATGTACAGGAGCACCACGGCCGCCCCCACCACCGCTGTTCCGCGGAACGACGATGTCGGACGGACATTGCGTGCTTGGGCCAACGGTGCCGACGCGAGTGCGACCACCGACATCGCTGCCAGGGCGATCGCGGTCTGGAAGTTGTTGTCGACGGCTGCGTGGACCGACAACCCCACGATGATAAGCAGCGCTGCGCGCTCGAGGAAAACCGCTTCCGCTCTGATGCCGTGCCGCGCACGCATCAACCGCCGGAAGAAATACCCGATCAACGCAAGCAGAAGGAGAGTGGCTGGAATCCCCGTCTCGGCGGCGTAATGGAGGTACTCGGAATGGGCGATCGCCTGCCTCTTCATGAAACGCCCGATCGTGTTGTCGACGGGAAAGCGATACTTTCTGGCCGCGTGTTCGTACTGGGACAGACCGACGCCCATCAAGGGCCGTTCGGCGATCATCGTCGCCGTACTGGCCCAGATTTCCGCCCTCGAGTAGTTGTACGGGTCTTGCTCTCCAGAATCGAGGAACTTCTGAACGACGGGCGGATTCCAGAACACGATCCAGAGCGGTGTCGCGACGGCCAGGACCGCGACCCCGACGAGAACGAGCCTCGGCTTCAGCTTCCACAATCCGGCGAGCAAGACCGCCAGGGCCGCGAGCGTGGCGCCCCGGGACACGGTCTCAAGAATGCCGTATCCGAGAAAGAGGCCCGCCGTGCCGGCGGTGAGTCTCCAACTAAGATTCGTGTGGAAGATGGCGACGCCGAGGGCCGCCCCAAAGCCGACCAGCAGGTAGGAGGCGAAATGATTCGGGTTGGCAAACGGTCCGGAGACGGGCCCGGTCTCTACGGCGAGGCCGTAGACGAGATGCCCTGCCGGAATCACGATCATCAGTGCCAGCAGGGAGCTTTTCCAGCGGAGCGTCCGGCGGCCCGCGAAGCGAACCAATACGATCAGGAACAGAGCCAGGAGGACGTGTTCACTCCAATCCAGGTAGCCGTGGCCCAGGCTTGCCGGGTTCAACCACATCGAGATCAACATCAGCACGAGCGTTGCGGCGATGAGTGCGTAAATGCGGGAGGGAAGCCCGACCGGCAGCCTGGGTCCGGATGTCGTTCGGGCGGTCCACAGACCGATGCCAATGGCGCCGAAGAGCAGTGTTCTGTAGAGGATAAACAGCACCGGTTGAGCCGACAGGTGGCCCAGTGGGGCGATCGCGATGGCCAGACCCACCAGCGCCAGGACAACCATGTCCGCTCGGGGCGCCCAGCTTCGGCCCCCGTCCGAAGGCGGTGTCCGTGTCCGCGCCACCGGCTCATCAAATCTCGGCAAATCCACCATTCGCTTACGTTTTACGGCGCTCGAGTGACAAAATTTGTCGTTCGTGGAGACGGCCTGAATGCATAAGCTGCTCCATCCTAACTCTTTCGCCATTAGGAACTGCAATTGCCACACCGAAACCGAATTTGAGCAGCATGGTCCGAGGTCCCCCGCACATCATCGCGATCGGTGGCCTTGTCATGGATACTAACTGGTTGACAGCGTTGTGTCGTCTCGGTACGATGCAACGAAATTTGAAAGTGTGCCAATCTTAGTTGGAAATTGAAACGGCTCCAAACCCTATGGTTTGATGGTATTGGAAGAAACAACATCAAGCCTGTAAGAGAAAGGAGCCGAGATGAGGAGTCTGTTACGTTCGGTGAAAAAACGCAAGAAGAGGCGAGTACTGGGTGAGGTCGAGGTCATGAGCCGGGAGGAGTACTCGGGACTGGAATTGGACTCGAAGGTGGAGATGATCCGGGCGTTGATCCCACTGGGGTTGATGCACGTAGAGGAGTTGCTCGACGAGGAAGTGAAGGCGTTGGCGGGTGAGCGATACGCGCGAAAGGAGGCGACGTTGAGGGGCCGGCGACACGGGAGCAATCCGGGGACCGTGGGGCTCGGGGGCCAGAGGGTACCGGTTCGGGTGCCTCGAGTTCGCAGCGTGGCGGGCGGGGAGATTCCGCTTCGGAGCTACGAGGAACTCAGTCCGGATGGCGCGGTGAACGAACTGCTTCTCAGACGTGTGCTTTATGGGATCTCCTGCCGGAACTACGAGTCGGCCGCGGAAGCGATTCCAGGAGCCATCGGATTGTCGAGCTCGACGGTGTCTCGAGGATTCGTCCAGGCGAGTGCCGCGAAACTTCGGCAGATGCAGGAGCGGGATCTGTCGGCCGAAGACGTGGTGGCGATCTTCCTGGACGGGAAAATGTTTGCCGACGCCACGATGGTTGTGGCCCTGGGCATCACAATTACGGGCGACAAACGCTTCTTAGGCTTCGTGGAGACGAGTACGGAGAACGAGCAGGTACTGACTCCGTTTCTCCGTTCATTGATGGAGCGAGGCCTGGACATCTCTGAAGGCGTGCTGGTGATCGTCGACGGCGGCAAAGGTCTGCGCGCGGCAGTCAAGCGGGCATTCGGTAATCGAGCCCTGGTCCAACGCTGCCAATGGCACAAACGCGAGAACGTGGTGAGCTACCTGTCGAAGACCGAGCAAGCCGCGTGGCGCAAGCGGCTTCAGCGTGCGTACCAGCGCCCGGAGTACAACGAAGCCCGGGCGGCCCTCGAACAGCTCCATGGAGAGCTCGAGGAGCGAAACCAATCGGCCGCTGCGAGCCTTGAGGAAGGCTTGGAGGAGACCCTCACGTTGCATCGACTCGGCGTGTACGGGGTCCTGGGCCGTTCGTTCAAGACGACGAATTGCTTGGAATCGGTCAATGCCCTCGTCGAGGAAAGGTGCGCGAAGGTCGATCATTGGAAGAACTCGAGCCAGCGGCAGCGCTGGTTGGCGACGGCGCTCATCGACATCGAACCACGCTTGAGGAAGGTGATCGGCTACCGTCATCTTCCAAAGCTCCGCGAAGCCCTCAGGCGGGAGCTGAAGATTGAGGCGAAGACGTCGACGAGATCGAAGAAGAAGGTTGCGTGACCAATCGTGAGCCGTGGAGAGTTTCAACTAAGAATGGGCTTGACTCCGAAATTTCGTAGATGGCTCAATAGATTACCTATTTTTTTGAACACGCTTTAAGACGCATACACGGAGGGAAGTGACCGATGAAGAAGAGTCGTGGTTTTTCACTGCTGGAGCTCCTGATCGTCGTCGCGATCATCTTGATCATCGCGACGATCGCCATCCCCAGCTTGCTCCGCTCCCGACAGGCCGCCAACGAATCGAGCGCTGTGGCGCAGCTCAGGACGATTAACACCGCCCAGGTAACGTACATGTCGGGTGCAGGCGGTGAGTACGGCGAAATTGGGAACTTGATCTCCGGCGGTTACCTCCCGGAGAATTTTTCCGGCGCGGTCGCCGGGTACAACTATTCGATCGTCACGTCTGACTCCGCCACCAACTACGTTGTTACGGCGGTAGCCGTGTCCGACAACACGGGAAGATTTGACTACTACAGCGGTCCCGACGGAGTCGTACGCTATTCCGCGGGTACGGGTGTAGATCTCGGGTCACCGGTAAATTAGTTCCGGGCCAGGAATCTCAAGTGGCCCGCCGCCCCTCACCTGGGGGGCAGCGGGCGCTCCAGCTTGAGAACGGCGAATGTGAGCAACAGACCCAATACACAGTGCGGTTTCTCACTGCTCGAACTGCTGATCGTCGTTGCGATCATCCTGATTATCGCGTCGATTGCCATCCCCAGCTTGCTCCGCTCCAGGCAGAGTGCCCACGAGTCCGGCGCGGCCGCGAGCATGAAGTCGATCAACATCGCCCAGAACGTCTATATGATGACGAACCAGGGGTTTGGCGAGATGGCCGATCTGATCGCCGGCGGCCTCATCCGGAACGTGTCAACAAGTTTGAGACACCTGCATTCGGAATTTAAGCTACCGAAGGCGACTCTGCGGGCGGGTTGATCCACACCTTGTCCGGCGGCCCAGCGATCTTTCTCGGTACATTGACGAAACGTTCTGGATGTTGCCGACGAGCGCGATCCAGAGCATGCTGGCGTCGTTCCAGAACCGGACCGGTCTGACCGTAATGGACCATCGCTGGGGTTAGCCAGTTCAGACCGGAATGGTAGTGGACGTTGTTGTACCAGTGGAAGAAGTCCCGGCAGAACGCCTTGGCGTCCTGGATCGAACCGAATCGTTCCGGGAAGTCAGGGCGGTATTTCAGGGTTTTGAACTGGGCTTCCGAGAACGGGTTGTCGTCGGACACATAGGGCCGAGAGTGGGATTGGGTCACACCCAGATCCGATAGCAGCAGCGCCACCGCTTTCGACTTCATCGACGAGCCGCGATCGGCGTGCAGAGTCAGCTGATCCTGCTCGATCCGATGCTTGTCACAGCTTTCACGAATCAGTTTCTTGGCCAGGCCGGAAGATTCGCAATCGGCCACCATCCAGCCCACCGCCTGGCGGCTGAAGATATCGAGAATCACGTACAAGTAGAAGTAGGTCCACTTCCGTGGTCCCTTCAGCTTCGTGATGTCCCAGGTCCACACTTCATTCGGGCCTGTCGCCAACAGTTCCGGCTTCTGGTAGACGGGATGACGCCGTTGGTTCCGCCGTTCGCGCACTTCTTGGTTCGCATCCAGAATCCGGTACATCGTGCGTACCGAGCACAAATAGCGGTCTGCATCCAGCAAGGCCGCACACACTTGGGCGGGCACCTGATCCACGAAGCGCCCGCTATGCAGCAGGTCGAGGACTTCCTGTCGATCGGCTCCGCTCAATGCCCGATGTGATCGTGGGCGTGCCCGCTCGGCTGCGGGCGCGGCGGCCCGCTGCCGACGCCGATAGAGCGACGCGCGGGAAACCCCGAAGGCCCGGCACGCCGGCGCCGTCCCAATTCGGTGGAGAACTTTTCGGCCGCTTCCATCAGTTGTTCTCTTCCTGGTCCGGGTTCTTCAGAGGAATCCCCAATAGCGTGGAGACTTTTTTTTGGATCTCGATGACCGTTTCGGCTTGCTCCAGCTTCCTCTGGAGCCGTTGCGCCTCGCGTTCCAGTTCAGCGATGCGCTTGTCCCGGCCGTCCTTCGGCTGCGCTTTCCGTCCTCGCTTCGCCGAACCCATCCCGGCCAATTCCCCGGCATCGTGTTGCCGCCGCCAGGTGCGCAGGCTCGAGGAATACAATCCCTCCCGGCGTAGTAAGGCCCCCCACTCGCCCGGCTTCGTGCATCGGTCCGCCTCCCGCACGACCCGGCGCTTATATGCGGCGCTGAATCGCCTCCGTATCGCCTTATTGGTCACCTCCGGGTCCGGATTATCCCCATTCCGACCGGCCGCTTCACGCGCAACTCCAGTCGCCCTGCGGGCGCCTTCCGTTCCACGCGATTCTTCGTTCTCGTTCTCTGGTTTCATCACCAACACAGGCTCACTTCCTTCCCGCCCTGCTCACTAATTAACGGTTAGGCAGGTGTCTCACCTACATTGGCACAGAGGGATCGACGAACGTTTTGAGGTCGAGCTGTCCGGGTACCTGTTCGGCGTGACGGTAACCGACAGCAACCAGGACTACACGGTTACTGCAACGGCCGTCAGCGAATCAACGGGGCGCTACGATTACTACTCGACCCCAGACTACATCATCCGCTACACCTCCACAGTCTCACGCGCGCCGGCAGGTATGGCCGGGAAGGGCGTGCAGTAGTAGTCAGTTGGCAATTGGCCGTTGGCATTTGGCTGAGAACGACCAACAGCTAACCGCCAAGTACCAATAACTGACAACTGACTACTAACCGCCAACAGCCAACGGCTAATAGCCAAGAGCCAAACCCCAAGAGTTAACGGCCCGCGTGTCTGGGCGTCCAATACTCCGTAGTACACTGACTTTTCGGGAGGCTTCAGATGCGGGTTCTTGCGCCAGTCTTTATCATCCTGTCGATTGCTTCAGCCACGCCCGTTGCCACGCCGCCGGCTCCACAGGACAGAGTGTCACTCCCTGATCTGATCGACGGCCTCGAGCGCCGCCTCGCCAGCATGAGGGACCTTTCCGCGGAGTTTACTCAGGTTTACGAAGATTCATTGAACCAAACCCGTAGCGAGCAGGGTCATGTATACCTGAGACGGCCGCGTCAGATGCGGTGGGAGTATAGGACCCCTGAAGAAAGGCTCTTCGTTTCCGATGGCAAGACGGTATATCTCTGGATTCCGGCCGAAGGGCAGGTCCTCTACGAGAGCGTGGGGGACAGCTTCGACGAGAGGATTCCGTTGATGTACTTGCTGGGCCGCCAGGATCTGGAGAGTGAGTTCGAGCGGATTGCAGAACTCATGATTCCACCGAAAGTTGCCGGAGCTCGCGTCCTCCAGATGTACCCGAGGAGGGAGTCCGACGTCGAGGCCATTATCCTCGAAGTCGACCCGGTGAGCTACGACATCCGGAGGTTGAGCTTGACCCGCCCGGACGGATCGGTCTGGGAGGTCCTGTTCGACGAGGTTCGGGTCAACAGTGACCTGGAGGAATCGCTCTTCGAATTTGAGCCTCCCATCGGAGCGCAGTTGATTGAGGGTATCGGCGGTTAGACGTCAGAGTCTCGAACGCCCGCTCCTCCAACGACGGCCGACTTGCTGATTTTATGGACTTTGTATGCAAGTATGCCAGGCCTTCGGGTGAGGTCGTGCGGGTCGTTAGCCAAGGCAGCACCGCCGAGGAAGTTCGGGGCCGTCTCGAGGATCAGGGGTTGCTGGTCCTTTCGGTCCAGCCGAAGTCCTGGGCCTGGCTCGGGTGGCGGCGGCGTACCACCGAGTTCAAGCCCGAAGAGTTCCTCCTGTTCAATCAGCAGTTCGTCGCCCTGATCCGGGCCGGCCTGCCGATCCTCCGGTCGCTCGACCTGCTCAAGGATCGAATCTCCAATCCCGCGTTGCAGACCCGGATCGCATCGGTCCGCGAGCGTGTTGTGTCGGGCATCTCGCTTTCCCAAGCCCTTGAGGCAGAAGGCGTGTTTCCACGCGTTTACACTGCCTCCGTGTTCGCAGGCGAGCGCAGCGGCAACCTGGTCGATGTCATCAACCGGTATATCCACTACCAGAAGACCCTGATGACGGCAGGGAAGAAATTCCGCAATTCATTGATCTATCCGGCCTTCCTGGTTGTCCTTTCTATTGTGATGGTCGGGGTGATCCTCGCCTACGTGATCCCGCGGTTCGCGGAACTGTACGCGGGTATGAACTCGGCTCTGCCGTTTCCGACCCAGGTGCTGATCATCATCGCCACGACGATTGAGGACAGCCTGATCGTGACGATCCCGCTGATCATCGGTGGAGCCATCGCGCTCCGGATCTGGTCGGTTTCCGAAGGTGGACGGAGCCGCATCGATGACGTCAAGCTTCGGTTGCCGGTGTTGGGCAACATCTGGACGATGTTCGCCATTGCCCAGCTGTCGAGGACTTTGGCAACGTTGCTCCAGGGGGGTATCCCGCTCGTGTCGGCCCTCGAAGTAGCCCACGAGGCGTCCGGCAACCGGGTCATCGCCGACGCGATCGCGAAAGCGATCGTCAGCGTCCGCGAAGGCATGTCGCTCGCAGGTGGCCTGGAAGCAGGAGGGCGGTTCCCGGATCTGGCCCTCGAGATGATTCAAGTGGGTGAGCAGACCGGCGCGCTGCCGGAGATGCTGAACCACGTCGCGGACTTCTACGACGAAGATGTGGATCTTCGATTGACGGCCCTGCTCAGTTGGGTCGAGCCCGTGATACTTATTTTTGTCGCCGGATTTGTGGCGGCTGTCCTTGTTTCGCTGTACCTGCCGATCTTCAGCATCGGATCGCGCGGGCTGCCAACGTGAGGAAGATGGACGAACAAACTATCGGAACGGCGGAGGCGGGCAACGAAGAGACCCGGCGAGCGGACCGTGACCGGGCTCGGGCGCTCGCCCGCCGATACCGGTGCGAGTTGGTCGACCTCCGGGACGTTCACCTCGATGTCGACCTGCTCCGCTCGACGCCTGTCGATCTGATGTTCCGCTACAACTTCGTTCCCCTCGAAGAGCGTGGCGAATCACTCGTGATCGTGATGGCCGATCCCAGCGACCTGACCGAGGTCGACGAAGTTTCGGCCCTTCTGGATCGGCCACTCGTCATCAAGGTTGCCGCCGAGGCGGAGATCGGCGAGCTGCTCAAGAAGTCCGAGTCATCGCAACGCGTGCTCGACGAGGCGACCGAGGGGTTCAGGCTCGCCTTGATTCGTGAGGATGAGTCGGGCGATGAAACCATCACGATCGAGACAATCACCCAGGCGGAAGCGAGCCCGATCATCCGGCTCGTCGACACGATCATCTTTACCGCGCTCGGCCGGCGCGCCAGCGATATCCACATCGAGACCGGTTCCGATGAAGTCGTGGTCAAGTACCGTGTGGACGGAACCCTGGCCCAGGCGATGGACCCGATCGCCAAAGAGCATCACTCGACGATCATCTCGCGAATCAAGGTGATGTCCGAACTGGATATTTCCGAGAAGCGAGTGCCCCAGGACGGCCGTTTTAAGACGCGGTACAAGGGCCGTTCGATCGACTTCCGCGTGTCGATCATGCCTTCAATCAACGGAGAGGATGCCGTCATCCGTATTCTGGACAAGGAGTCCATCAGCGACAAGTTCCGGACGCTCAATCTGGACGTCATCGGCTTTTCCGACGAAGACGTCCGGAAGGTCCGCCGCTACATCAGCGAGCCATACGGGATGGTCCTTGTAACCGGGCCGACCGGGAGTGGAAAGACGACCACCCTGTACGCGGCGCTGATGGAGATCCGGAACGATGAGGACAAGATCATCACGATCGAAGATCCGGTCGAGTACCAGATCAGTGGGATTACCCAGATACCGGTGAACGAGAAAAAAGGGCTGACCTTCGCCCGCGGATTGCGTTCCATACTTCGTCACGACCCGGACAAGATCATGGTCGGCGAAATTCGTGACATGGAGACGGCCCAGATCGCTATCCAGTCGGCGCTGACGGGTCACCTCGTGTTTACGACCGTTCACGCCAACAACGTCGTTGACGTGCTGGGCCGGTTTCTGAACATGGGTGTCGACCCGTACAACTTCGTTTCCGCGCTCAACTGCATCCTCGCTCAGCGGCTGGTGCGGCTGATCTGTGTCGATTGCCGCAAGCCCATAAAATATTCCGCCGAAGTGCTACGGGAGTCCGGCATGGACCCCGACAGGTACCGCGATACCGTGTTTTACGAAGGCGAGGGCTGCCTGGAGTGCAACGGAACCGGGTTTCATGGGCGGACCGCCATCCACGAATTACTCGATCTGTCGGACCACATCCGCGAGATGATCATCGACAAGAAACCCACGTCGGAAATCAAGCGGGCCGCACATTCCGAGGGCATCACGTTCCTCAGAGAGTCGGCGGTCGACAAGGTGGCCGAAGGAATGACCACACTGCGTGAGATCAACAAGGTGACGTTCATTGAGTAGCTTTGCCGATCTCTTTGGCCCGGACATGCCCCTATGGGCATGTGAGGTGACATCGCGCCACGTCATCGCGCTCGGAGTTACACCGGATCGCAGGAGCGTGGCGAGCAAGGCCGCAGTCGATCTGCCGCCGGGTGCTTTCCTAGGAGCGGTGAAAGCAGCCAACTTCGTGGATCGTCCGGCGGGAAAGCGGGCCATCGAACAGGCGCTCGGGAGCGCGGGGTTTTCGGGCTCCGAAATCGTCGTCGTAATCCCGGACGATGCTGTCCGGATCGCATTGTTGAATGTCGATGCTCTGCCGGCCGATTCGGCCGAACATGCGCGATTCGTCCGGTGGAAGCTCAAGAAAGTCGTGCAGTTTGACGTTGAATCGGCGGACATCGCTTTTGAAAAGCTGGCGAAGAACGGTTCGGTGGATCTACTGGTGGTGTTGTCGCCTCACGCCGTTACCCGCCAGTACGAAGAAATGTTCGGATCCCTGGGCCTGCACGCCGGGGTCGTGACGCCTTCGACGCCAGCGGCGCTCAACCTGGTTCCGATGAGCTCGGACGACACATTGTTTGTGAAGGCAAGTTCCGAATCGGTGACTACGTCCGTCTTCGTGGGCGGAATTCTGCGTTTCTACCGCAAAGTGGGCGCGCAACCGCTCTATGACGCGGTCTATCCAACGATGATGTATTACGAGGACAAGCTGGGAGGACGAAAGATGCGCGAATTGATTACGTGCAGCTACGGTGACGGAAGCTCACAAGCGGCCGAGTTGGGCCGTCAGCTCTCGCTACCCGTCCGCGAGCTCTATTCGAGTGAGCTGGAAGGCATGTACAAGCCCGCCCTGGGAGCGTTGCAGCCATGAGTCGGTTCAACCTCAATCTATCGGGACGACGGTTCCCGAGGTATCGCGGGACGAACTTGATGTTGACCGGAGTCCTCGTGCTTATCCTGGTGTTCTCGGTGTGGCAGGTGGCAGGGTTCCAGGATTACACCGCACGGGTTTCCGAATTGAATCGTCGCGAACAGGCCCTGCTGGTCGAGAGCGAACACCTGGGAGACCGGATTGAGGAGCTGGACCAGCGTCTGGGGCGTCCGGATGTCCAGGCTCAGATCCAGGAGATTCAATTCCTCGATCAGGTCATCGAGCGGAAGAATTTTTCGTGGATGCAGTTGCTCGAACAGATCGAGATCGTGATCCCGCGCGATGTCCACCTCACGTCGCTCGTTCCGCAAGTTCGTCGGGAAGACGCGGTTTTTGTGCAGATGGAGGCGCGTGGCCGCAGCATCGACTCCTTGAGCGAGTTCATTGCCCGCATGGAGGCGTCGGCGGCCTTCCGTAATGTAGTCGTCTCGCTGGAAGAACGCGACACGGTTCAGGGTGTCGAAGAAGTTAGGATCGTGATGGGGGCGGAATACCTGCCGGCCGCCCTCGGGCTGGCCTCGGTGGCTCCGTGATGCTGTACCGCCGACAGAAAACACAGTACCTGTTCGCCGGTGCCATCGGGATTGTCGGTGTCATCGCCGTATTGTTTTTTCTGATTCTCCACCTGCCGGCGCGGGTGGATTTCAACCGCCTGACGGCATCGATTCAAATCCTTGAGGCCGAGATCGTCTCCGAAACCAATATGCTCGAGCGCCTCGAAACACTTGTCCGTTCGGTGGACGAGGCCGAGGCCGATAGCATGCGTTTCCTGGCCGCGCGTTTCATCCCTCGCGAACAGGGGTTTGCGGCAATGCTTCCCGACCTGGACCGGCTTGCAGAAACGGCTGGGATCAACCGCAACAGGGTCCAGTACGTCATCGAAGGTCCGCAATTTGGCGTTTATGCTGTCAGTATCAACAGTCCGGTCCAGGGCAACTACACCGAGGTCACCCGATTCATCCGCGAATTGGAGAGCTCCGATACGTTCTTCATCCTCGATTCCATGGGTCTTGCGGCTTCCTCTTCGAACAACCCAGGCGACCTCGATCTGTCGCTCAACCTGACGACCTTCTTTTCGCACGAACGCTGATGAGCCCGAAAGACCGACAACGAGGCAAGATTCTCCTGATCCTGATCATAGTGCTTGTGGCGATGGCGTGGGTGGGACGTCGGATCGACCAGATTCCGGAGTCCGGCGCCGAGCGTGGCGTCTCGGACCTGGTGGTTACGTCGCTGGCCGAGGTTCGCGTGCCCTCGGGCCTCACGATGAGCCTGCTGGACCAGGCCGCGAACCCGACCAGGCGGAACCCGTTCGCGTACGGTCCCGAGCCGCTGCCACCGCGGGCCAGTGCCCCGCCACCCCAGGCCGTGGCCCCGCCCGTCCAACGACAGCCACCCCCTCCGCCGGCGCCTCCACCGCCACCGCCGATACCGTTCCGGTACGCGGGGTATGTGGCCCTGGACGCCCAAGGCGGTCGCTTGACGGCGTTGCTTGTAGACAGCAACGCGAGCCAGCATTTCAGCGTTGTCAAAGGTGAAACCCTAATGGGACGGTACCGGATTCTCGAGTTGACCGAGGCTTTCATCGAGGTGGAAGATCTGGAGTTCAACCGGCGGCAGAGGATGCCGCTTATCATACAGTGACCGGTATGGGGCGCTCGGATGCGAACAGGGAACGGGGATTTTCTCTCGCCGCTCTGATCGTCTTCATGACGGCCCTTTCTATCATGATGGCCGCGGCCGTCCCGGCCTACCAGACGCAGGCCCAGCGAGAACTCGAGGAAGAGCTGATCTTCAGGGGCGAAGAGTACATCCGGGCGATCCAGAAATACCAGCGGCGATTCGGCATCTATCCGCCCAGCATCGACGCGTTGATGGAAACCAACGGCGTTCGCTTCCTAAGACGCGCCTATACCGATCCCATCACGGGTGAGCCTTTCCGAACCCTGACCGTAAACCCGGACGGGACCATCAACGGCTTTCTGGTCTATCAACAGCAGGTCGGCAACGCCGACACCTTTCGGGGGGGCACGCCACAGATGTTCGGAGCGCCGGGTTTCGGGCAGGCAGGTCCTTCAGGTCAGGGTGCGGGTCAACGTGGCGGTCGAGGCGGTGAAGGTGGTGGGACTCGGGGCCAGGGTTTCGAGGGCGGTTTTGGTGCAGGAACAAATCCGGGGGGCGGTGGCGGCCAGAGAAGCGGACCCGGCGGATCGGGAGGTGGCTTCGGCGGTGGCTTCGGTGGCCAGGGCGGAGGGGGAAGATCATCAGGTCTCGGTGCGGCGATCTCCCCGTCCGGCGGATCGGGAGGTGGCTTCGGGACCCAGAGTTCTTTTGGCGCCTCAAACCCATCTGGGTTTGGCGGAGCGCCTAACGAGAGATCGCAGACGCAATCCGGTTTCGGAATGCCCGTAGGCTCGGGTCAAACCGAGACTCGAAGCCAGGGCGGCTTCGCTGGAGGACCCGGCCAAGTTGGCGGCGGATTGGGCGGAGGTAGCGGTTTTGGGCAGTCCGGCTTTGGCGGCCGGGGCCCCCAGGCGGGCTTCGGTGGAGCCGGCCGAGCCGGGACCGAGGCGAGAGGCGGTGGCCAGAGGGGTGGCCGTGGGGGCGGTCAGTCCGAGACCCCGGGTGGCGGCCGAGGCGGTCAGGCAGGCCCTGCCGGCGGAGGCGGGGCGCCCGGCCAGGGGGGCGGTCCCGGGCAGTTTGGCGCGGGAGGGGTCGTTGGCGTAGCGCCAACGAACGATGCCGCATCGCTGATGGTTTACAACACTCGCGAGAACTACAGTGAGTGGGAGTTCATCGCCATCCCCGGCTTCAGCAGCGTACCATCCGGATTCCCCGCGTTACAGGGTCAACAGCCTGGAGCGGCGCCGGGCACCGGTTCGGGCCAGCCCAATCCATTCGGGGCCAACCCGCAGGGAGGCCGTGGCTCGGGCGGCTCAAGGGGCGCCGGCGGATTCCGGCCGCCAGGGGGCCGCTAGCGGCGCTCTGTGAGCGCGGAACAACGGGCGGGCAGTTACCTGTAGGCTTGCTCGATCCGGACAGCATGCGGCTTGGGGACCACGTCATGACCGTGCCGCTCCGCGTAGACGCACGTGAACTCCGCTCCCAGCAACAGAATCGCCGTCGAAAAGTAGACCCAGATCAAGATCACGAAGACTGATCCCGCCGCGCCGTAGATCGACACAAGGGCGGTCCGGCCCAGGTACAGGCTGAACAAGTGTTTCCCCGCGGAAAAGAGCAGGGAGGTCACGATCGCACCCACCCATATGTCACTCCAGGCGACTCGAACGTCGGGGAGGAACTTGTAGACCAGTGCGAACAGGATCGTGATTATTAGGAACGACGCTGCCAGGTCCACGTAGTGCCAGACGAAGGCCGTTCCCGGGAGCAGACGGGTGAAATAGATGCTGTAGACCTGTATGGACGCGCTGGTCACTAACGAAACCAGCAGGACGCTGCCGATCACAACGACGAGTGTGAACGGCCAGAAGCGATCGCGGAGTAGCCCTCTGACACCCCGTCCCGGCTTCGCCTTCACCCGCCATACCCGGTTCATCGCTGTCAACAACTCGGCGAACACGAAAGACCCGCCCAGCAGCATCGTTGTAATCGCGATGATCGTCGGACCCCGCCCACCGCCGACCCGATTGGTGGTGCTGGCGATGGCCCTGCCGATCAACTCGGCCGCTTCGGGGCCGACGAATCCGGAGGCCTGGGTCTGAAGCTCTGCCGCAGTGTTCCCACCGTAGACCAGAGCGACCAGAGCGACGAGGATTACCATAGCCGGCGCCATCGAGAACGCAGCATAGAATGCGATCGCCGCGCTCATTTCGAAAGCGCCGTCGATGACCCACCGGTGGAAGGATTCTTTCGTCAGGGCCCAGACAGCTTTCAGCACGAACGTCGATCTCCTTCGGGCAGGAATTCCCGCTGCCACGGGCTGCTATGGTACTGCACCGCAGTGCTCGTCTTTTTTCGATGTTTACACTATCCCCGCGTTCTGCTACGAAGAGACCATGGCCTACGAAACGATTCGATTTCACCCCGGTCCACGAATGGCGACAATCGTTCTTGACCGTCCGCCGCTGAACGTCATCAATATCCAGATGATGGGAGAGCTCAATCAGGCTTGGATCGAGGTCGAGGAACTCGGCGCACCGCTCGTCGTCATTTCGAGCGAAGGCGAGGCTTTTTCGGCAGGTGTCGATGTCGCCGATCACAAACCGGAACGGCTCGCGGCAATGCTCGAAGGTTTTCACGCCACGCTCCGAAGGATATACAAGTCCGATTGCATCAGCATCGCCGTGATCCGTGGGCATACGCTGGGCGGGGCGTCAGAGCTGGCCATGGCCTGCGACTTCGTCATCGCCGCCGACGATCTGAAACTGGCGCATCCGGAGATCGACGTCGGCTGCTACCCTCCCGTCGCAGCGACTCTCCTGCCGTCGAAAGTGGGTATGCATCGTGCCTCTGAGATCGTTCTGCTCGGTCAGAGCCTTTCGGCCGACGAAGCCAAGGGGCTCGGGCTGGTCAACGAAGTCGTTCCGCGGGACCAGTTAGACGCTGCCATCGACCGGTGGGCCGAGCGCATCCTTGGCCGGAGCTCTGCCGTCTTGAGCGTCGCCAAGAAGGCGCTCCGGGCAGGGGAGGGGAACACGTTCGACGAACGTCTGACCGAGGTCGAGCATCTCTACCTCCACCGTCTCGCCTTCACTGAAGATATGCGCGAAGGAATCGATGCTTTCCTCGAGAAGCGGCCTCCCGAGTGGAGGCAGCGCTGATCAGAACAGGACCTCGATAAAAACGCCGGCCGCCATGTACGCGGTTGCGCTTACCAGCAGAATCAGGAGCAACCGGCGTAGCGTGCTGTCGCTGAAGCGGACCACGAGCTTCGCGCCGATCTGTGCCGTCAGCACGGCAGGAACGACGAGCCACGGAGCCGCGGCCAGATCGAGGTTGCCCGCCAGCCAGTGAGCGTAGGTTCCGCCGAGCGCTGGACCCAGGATCGCGAGCAGGGATGTTCCGATCGCGATGTGAATTGGAATCCCAAGCACCATTACGAAGAGCGGGACCATGAGCCATCCGCCGCCAACTCCGAGCAGGCCGGAAGACAGGCCCACGGCCGCACCGAGTACGAGTGTCGTGGGGATGTCCACGTTAAACGTCGTTTCCCGGCCGCCGACGACCCGCCGGCGCTGCAGGTAGAACCTGCTCCAGGCCTGGCTTGCGGCCGCCTCGGTCCTGGCCGACCCGCGGAGCCAGTAGTGCAGGCAGATCCCAGCCGCCAGCACCGAAAAAACGATTCGGAGGACAAGGTCTGGGAGGTTTGTGCCGAGATACGCCCCGAGTGGGGCGGCTGGCGCGGCTGTAGCGATCACCATGCCGGCAACGACGGGGTCCATAGTCCTCTGGCGGAAGTGTCGCCAGCTGCCCGACACCGACGAGACCGTCACGAACATGAGGCTCAGAGCGGCAGCCTCGCGCATGAGGAATCCCCCCGCAGAGAGAAGGGGAACCATTACGAATCCGCCACCGACACCCAACAGGCCGGCAAGCACGCCCGTCACGGCGCCGATCAGTGCCAGGGCCGCATCCGACATCAGGTTAGCGTCGCCTGACGCGACCTGGGTCACGCCGCACTAGAGTGCCTTCAAGACCTCATCGAAATGGCCGTCGACTTTGACCTTGGGGAATATCGTTGCGATTCTCCCTTCCTCATCGATGATGAAAGTCGTCCGCGCGATCCCCATGATCTTCTTCCCGTACATGTTCTTTTCGCGCCATACACCGTGCATCTCGACGACTGTCTTTTCCGTGTCGGCGAGCAACGGGAAATTGAGTTCGAACTTGTCGGCGAACTTCTTGTGCGATGCCACGCTGTCGGTGCTGACGCCCAGCACGAGGGCGTCCTTTCGTTTAATTTTCGACTGTCCGTCCCGGAAGTCACTGGCTTCGCGCGTTCAACCGGGGGTATCGTCGCGAGGATAAAAGAAAAGGACGACTTTCCTGCCCTTGAGATTCGACAGCGTCACCTTGTCGCCCTCACCTGTTTCGAGGGTAAAATCCGGTGCCGTCTGTCCGACTTTGAGTTCCGTTGCCATGGGCCTCCTCACTAGTGTGCCGGCTCGTCGGCCGTTCAAAGAAGGGAGATTATATAATCAAAAACGCTGATGATCGGGGATACCCATCAAGTAGACATTGTACGGTACGGGCGAGGCAGTGCTCGATCCACCGAAGACACCGTCGTCGTCGAGGAGCCGCTGGCGTTGCGTGTGGACGGGAAAGACGTTGTTGTGACGATGCGGACGCCGGGTGACGACCTGGACCTGGCCGCGGGCTTCCTGCTCACCGAGGGCTGGATCCGGACGGTCGAGGACATCGGAACCTTAGCCTACTGTCCGGACGAGGACGATCCCGACCGGCGGAACCTTGTCGAAGCCCGACTTGTCCGCTCGTACCGAACCTCGGGTCCGGACCGCTATTCATGGGCCAACTCGAGTTGCGGCCTGTGTGGAAAGTCGACCATCGATGGCATCCGTCAAGAGCTCGAAGTGCTCGAAACAGGCGTTTCCGTCCGTGCAGAAGTCGTCCTGATGCTGCCCGATAGGCTCCGGTTGCGACAGCGGAACTTTAGTCGGACGGGTGGGATTCACGGGGCGGGGCTGTTCGATCCCGAGGGCGAGGAGATCGTAGTCCGGGAGGACATCGGGCGGCACAACGCCGTCGACAAGGCCATCGGAGCGGCGTTGCGCCAGGGGACGAAGGGCAGAGCAGCGATCCTGATGGTCAGCGGCCGTCTGGGCTTCGAAATCGCCCAGAAAGCGCTGGTGGCTCGTATCCCGGTCGTTGCGTCGGTGTCCGCTCCGTCCAGCCTTGCGCTGGAACTCGCTGAGGAACTCGGATTGACTGCGGTCGGTTTCGTCCGGGATGGATCGATGAACGTGTACACTCATCCCGATCGTGTTAAGGCCACATCGAACCCGGCCTTGGAAGGAAAACAGCACTGATGGAATACCAGAACATACTGCTCGAATCGGAAGGGCGGGTGTCGATTCTGACGATCAACCGTCCCGAAAAGCGCAACGCGCTGAACCAGGCGACGCGCGACGAGATGATCGCCGCAATGGAGGCGCTACCGGCTTCAGGGCAGCGGGTCCTCATCATCACTGGCGCGGGAGAGAAAGCGTTCATCGCGGGTGCCGACATCGGCGAATTTGAAGGTCGAACAGCCCTGGACCAGCGAGAGGTCATGAGACATCGCCGGGTCTTCGATGCGATAGAGGACTGCCCGCTGCCGGTCATCGCGATGATCAACGGCTTCTGCCTGGGTGGGGGAATGGAAGTCGCGCTTTCTGCCGACATCCGCATCGCGGGAAAGAACGCGAGGCTTGGCCAACCCGAGATCAACCTGGGCATCATCCCTGGCGGTGGGGGAACGCAACGCCTGACACGCCTGGTGGGCGAAGGCAAGAGCATGGAGCTGATCCTGACTGGCGACATCATCGATGCTGGTGTCGCGCACGACCTGGGTCTTGTCAACCACGTCGTACCCGCCAACGAACTGCGTGGGTTCACCCTGGGTCTTGCGAGCCGGATCGCCGACAAAAGTCCTGTTGCGCTGGCTCTGGCAAAGGAATCGATTAAGAATGCCGGCCGGATGGGAATCCGCGAGGCGATGACCGCGGAAACCGATCTGTTCTGTCTGGCATTTACGAGCGACGACAAGCGGGAAGGCGTGGCAGCCTTTCTAGAGAAGCGAAAGCCGGATTTCAAGGGCAAGCAGCTAATTCCCATAGGTAAACCCCCGGCTTAGCCGGGGCGACTCGCAGAGGTTTGACCGAGAGCGGCGGTAGATAGGAAAGTCCTGCTTGGAAGCGACGACTTCCAAAGAAGGAGGACTCAATGAAAGAGGCCCGAAGGCGATCGCACACGAAATGGGACTGCAAGTATCACATGGTGTTCATTCCGAAGTAGGCGGTATCCAGTGTGGCGGGATTCATCAAGGGGAAGAGTGCAATCTCGACTGCCCGGAACTTTCTGGGACTGAAACACCGTTTGACAGGGAAGAGTTTCTGAGCGCGAGGCTATTTCGTTTCCACGGTGGGGATGGACAAACAATTCGTGCGGGAATACATTTGGCGGCAGGAGCGGGAGGAGCAGCGTTTGGAGGAGCTGAACATGGCGTGGGGGCATCAGCTGCCTTCAGGCGGCTCTTGACCGGCCCCTTTGAGGGGCTCACAGAAATAAGCCCCCGGCTCTGCTGGGGGTCATTTAACTCGTGACGAGCTATTTCGTGACGGTGCATAAATCCCAAGTCAGGACCCTCCTGCCTGAGTTGGGGACCTGGGCTGGGATTTATGCACCGTCACGAATTAGGGTGCGCTCACGAATTAGGGTGTGAGGATTAGCTTTCCGAACACCTTGCGGGCTTCGATCAATTCGTGGGCGTGGCGGGCTTCGGCTAGGGGCAGGGACCGGTCAACGATCGGCTTCAGTTGCCCGCGAAACACGCATTTCATCACATCGCTGAAATCTTTCGGGCTGCCCATCGTCGAGCCGATGATCTGAAGCTGACGGTAGAAAATGTGCCGGAGGTCGGTTTCGGGCGTCGGTCCGGTCGTCGCGCCGCACGTCAGGATTCGGCCGCCACGACGCGCGGACCGCAAGCTCTGGAGCCAGGTGTCGGCACCGATGTAGTCCACAACCACATCCACCCCGCGCTTGTCGGTCAGCTTGCGGATTGCGCGATCGAATTTCTCTTCCTTGTAGTTGATCAGGACGTCCGCCCCCAACTCCCAGGCACGTTCCAGTTTGTCGGACGAACTTGCCGTCGCAAAAACCCGGCATCCGATCATCTTGGCGATCTGAATGGCGGCCGTACCGACACCGGCCCCCGCCCCCAGAATCAGGACGTCTTCGCCGGGTTGGATGCGCCCTTTCGTGACCATCATGCTCCACGCGGTCAGGAACACGAGCGGAGCCGCCGCCGCATCCTCGAAGCTCAACTCATCCGGAATCGGCAGCACGTTGTAGCAGGGGACTCGGAGCAACTCCGCATAGCTGCCCGGAATGTGCTCTCCCACCATGTGGAAGGTCAGGCACTGGCTGCCGAAACCTGCCGCGCAGAACTCGCACCGGGCGCAGTTGATACCCGGGTTGATCGTGACCCGCTGCCCGGCCTCCAGGCCGCGAACTGCTGGTCCGACCTCCCGGATCACGCCGGCAGCATCCCCGCCGGGAATGTGGGGCAGCGGCAGCTTTACGCCTGGCAGGCCTCGGCGGACGAAGATGTCCAGGTGATTGACCGACGCCGCCCGGACCTCGATCAGTACATCGAGGTCCGAAACCACGGGGTCGGGAGCGTCTTCGTGCAGAAGGACATCTGGACCTCCGTGTTCGTGGAAGCGTACGGCTTTCATGACCCGCACAGTCTATGTGCTAAATTGGCTCTTTTCAATCGGGAGGATTCTGGATGGATGTGAAGACGGTTGCCGTTATCGGCGCTGGAATCATGGGGCGCGGCATCGCCCATGTGGCCGCACTCGGTGGCTTTCAGACGATTCTGAATGACATCTCGGCGGATCTGCTGGAAAGTGCGTGTTCCAGGATAAAGCGTGATCTTGCCAAGGGAGTCGATCGCGGCAAGGTCAAGGCGGAAGCGGCATCGGCCGCCATGTCCGGTCTGAGATCGACGACGGATCTGGAGGATGCAGCCGCCCATGCGGACCTGGTTGTCGAAGCGGTTCCCGAGAAAATCGACCTCAAGCTCGACATTTTTGCCCGGCTGGACCGGGCTGCCGGCGATGACACGATCCTGGCCTCGAACACGTCGGCTCTGAGCATCACCGAAATGGCCGCGTCCACGGGCCGGCCCAGCAAGTTCATCGGCATGCACTTCTTCAACCCGGTGCACATCATGAAGCTCGTCGAGATCGTCCGCGGTCTGGAGACGGACGATGCCACCTATGCCGCGGTCGAAGCGGTAGCAAAGCGCATGGGTAAGGAAACGGTCGAAGTTAACGAATCACCAGGTTTCGTGACGTCCCGAATCAACGCACTGATCGGCAACGAAGCCTTCTACATGCTCCAGTCCGGCGTCGGCAGCGCCCGCGACATCGACAAAGCCCTGAAACTCGGTTTGAACCATCCCATGGGGCCGTTCGAAATGATCGACCTGGTCGGGCTCGACACGCGCTTGAGCATCCTCTACTTTCTCCAGGAAACTCTGGGCGAGAAGTACCGCCCTTGCCCGTTGCTCGTGAAGTACGTGAAAGCGGGACGGCTCGGCCGCAAGGTCGGCAAGGGTGTCTACGAATACTCGGATGAGTAGGACATGGTAATACGAGGATGGATGTAGCGGGCTCGACGGCGCTTGTAACTGGATCGGCGCGCCGGATCGGCCGCGCGATCGCGTTAGAGCTTGCACGGAGGGATGCGCGAGTCGGCATCCACTACCGTTCCTCGGCGGACGCCGCGCGGGAAACGCTCGAGACGATCCGGAATGCCGGCGGCGAGGCCGAGCTATTCCAGGCGGATCTCATCAATGATTCGGATCGGGAGCGCCTGTTCGCCCAGATCCGAGCGCGCTTCGGCGAGTTGCACATCCTCGTGAACAACGCGTCGGTCTTCGCTCCAGGGACGATCGCAGACAGTACGCCAGCCGAGTGGGACGAACAGATGGACGCGAACGCAAAAGCGCCCTTTTTTGTCGCCCAGGCCGCCGCCGCACTGATGGGGGAGTCCGGGCCGGGCAAGATCGTCAACATCACGGATCCCGCGGGAGAAACGGTCTGGACGGGATACTTTCCATACAGCGTGTCGAAAGCGGCGCTGCTGGCCGCCAACCGGGGCCTGGCGAAGTCGTTGGCGCCGAACATTCAAGTCAACGCCGTCGCTCCCGGTCCGGTCCACTTTCCCGAGCACTACACGGTCGAGCAGAAACGCTCAGCGGTGGAAAGAACCCTTCTCAAACGGTCGGGTGACATCGACGATGTTGTCCGGGCCGTCTTGTTCTTCATAGAAAACGACTACATTACCGGCGAGGTCCTGCATGTTGATGGCGGCCGCCACATTCCCGACAGGCTCTAGGAGCCTGTCGGGAATAGATTGGGGATGGGTGGCGACAGAAGTCGGGGAAGAACCGGATGGGACCTAAGCTGGACGGGTGGATTTGTAGAAGAAGGCATGACGAAATGCTTCCGATCCGATGACCTGAATCAGAGCTTGTTGATGCCGCCGTCGTTACACGACTGGCTTCCGGAAAATCATTTGGCGCGATTTGTGGCCGACCTGGTGGAGACGCTGGATCTGTCGGCGTTTTACCGTTCCTATGAGGCGAAGGATGGACGAGGTCAGGCGGCCTACTCCCCGGTGCTGATGGTGCGGTTGTTGGTGTACGGATATTGTACCGGGGTGGTGAGTTCGCGGCAGATCGAGAAACGGACGCATGAGGACGTGGCGTTCCGGTATTTGAGTGCGGACACGCATCCGGATCACAGCACGTTCAACGAGTTTCGGAAACGGCATTTGGAGGCGTTGGCGGGACTGTTTCTGCAAGCGCTGGGATTGTGCCGGAAGGCGGGGCTGGTGAAACTGGGGCATGTGGCGGTCGACGGGACGAAACTCCAGGCGAACGCCAGCAAGCACAAGGCGATGAGTTATGGGCGGATGAGGGGGGCCGAAGAGACGCTGAAGGCGGAAGTGGAGGAGTTGCTGAAGCGGGCCGAGGCGGTCGACGCGGTCGAGGATGAGAAGCAACGGCAAGGACTGACCGACCAGTTGCCGAAGGAATTGGCGCGGCGGGAAAGCCGGTTGAAGAAGATTCGACAGGCCCGGGCGGAATTGGAAGCGGAAGCCCGGCAGAAGGCGGCGCAGGCGAAGGCGGACGCGGAAGCGCGGATGGCCCAGCGGCGGAAGCAAGAGGAGCGAACGGGGAAGAAGACGGGTGGAGGCCAACCGCGGGTTCCCGATCCGAAGCAGGCGGCGCCGGATGCGAAGGCGCAGCGCAACTTCACCGATCCGGACAGCCGGATCATGCCCGACGGCGCGCACAAAGGCAGTTTCGTGCAGGCCTACAATGCCCAGATCGCTGTGGACGATGACACGCAAGTCATCGTCGCGGCCGAGATCACCCAGGACGCCAATGACAAAGAGCAACTGGCGCCCATGGTCGCGCAAGTGCGGCGGAACACGGGGACCCGGCCCGTCGCGGTCAGCGCGGATGCCGGGTATTGGAGCCCCAGGCAGGTGACCGACCCGCGAGCCGCAGGGATCGATTTACACGTGGCCACGGGGCGAGTCCGGACCGGCGCATCCCCGAAGTCTTCCGGCGGCCCGCCCGGAGCGGCTGAAGGCGCCGGCGTACGGGAGCAAATGAAACAGAAACTGGACAGCGATGTGGGGCGGGCCGTCTACAAGATGCGCAAGGCGATTGTGGAACCGGTATTCGGACAGACCCGGGAATGCCGGGGATTCCGGCGTTTCAGTTTCCGCGGTCTCGAGAACGTGCGGGCGGAATGGCAACTGGTCTGTTTGACCCACAACATCCTGAAGTTGTTTCGTTACGGAGGAGGATTCAAGCCACTGGCGGCTTGAATCGAAGCAGGGAGATCCTGGCAAACACAGAATCCGCGGATGAAAAATACGTATCGCGCTCAATGGGGGCTGCCGCAATCTCATCTCATGGATCTGTCTGAGCAAACGCTTCCCAAGGTGGCCTTCATCCTGAAATCGCGATGGGTCTTTCAGCTTCAGACTTCTCCAGATTTCTTATTGCCGACAGGCTCCTAGGAGCCTGCGCCGTAGGAAGTGAATGAGATAATTGTGTCGCAGTTAGGAGGAGATTGCGATGCCGACGACGTTTCGCCCGTACCAGCCGGATCAGGGGTTGCTGCTGGCGCCGGATATGCGGGATTGGTTGGCGGAGGGGCACTTGGCGCACCATGTGAGCGATCTGGTGGACGGATTGGACTTGACGGCGTTTTACGCGCCTTACGAGGGGGACGGTCGTCGCAAGTCGCCGTATGAGCCGCGGATGATGGTGAAGGTGATGATCTACGGGTACGCGACGGGGGTGTTTTCCTCCCGAGGGCTGGCGCGGAAGCTGGAGGAGGACGTGGCATTTCGGGTGTTGGCGGCGGGGAATTTTCCGAGCCATCGGACGATTTGCGAGTTTCGCCGCCGTCATTTGGCGGATTTCAAGGCGCTGTTTGTGGAGGTGGTGCGTCTGGCGCGCGAGACCGGCGTTGCGAACTTCGGCAAGTTGTCGATCGACGGGACGAAGGTTCGAGCCAACGCCAGCAAGCGCAAGGCGATGAGTTACGGTCGGATGCTGGAGGAGGAGCGGCGTCTGGAGAGCGAGATCGAAGCGTTGCTGTCGCGCGCGCGGGAGACCGACGCGGCGGAGGACGCGCGTTTCGGGGAGGCGCATCGCGGCGATGAGTTACCCGAGGAGTTACGCCGCCGGGAGGATCGGCTGGCGGCGATCCGGGCGGCCAGGGCGCGATTGGAGGCCAGGCAACGGGAGGCCGACGAGGCGCGGGGACGCGAGCCCGGTTCGAAGCGCAACCGGAAGGGCGGGCGGCCATACAAGCGGGAATACGGCGAGCCGGACGAGAAGGCGCAGGACAACTTCACGGATCCCGAAAGCCGGATCATGAAGACCTCATCGGAGGGTTTTCAGCAGTGCTACAACGCGCAGGTGGCGGTGGAGGGAGAGAAGCAGTTGATCGTCGCCACCGAGGTGTCGTCGAACGCCAGCGACCAGGGTCGACTGGTCCCGCTGGTGGACGAGGTGGAGGCCACCCATGGGGAACGGCCGGAGACGGTGCTGGCGGATGCGGGCTACTGCAACGAGGACGACCTTGAGGCGCTGGAGGCGCGCGGCGTGGACGGCTATGTGGCCTTGGGCCGGGAGGGCCGGCGCGCGGTCGCGGTGGACGCGGCCAGGCATCCGGCGAAGGCCCGCATGGCCGAGAAGCTGGCGACCTCGGCGGGACGGGTGCAGTACGCCCGACGCAAATGGCTGTCGGAGGCGCCCAACGGGTGGATCAAGGAGGTGCTCGGTTTCCGCCGATTCAGCCTGCGCGGCCTGAACAAGGTCCAGGGCGAGTGGAACTTGGTGTGTCTGGCATTGAACGTCAAGCGGATGCAGGGCTTCAGGCAGCCTGATGACAGGGATACCGCCCGCAAATCAGGCCGAACGAGGGTCGATTCAAGCACCCGTGGCGCACCCATCGGCGCCTCGGCGTCCAAAACGCCCATTCCCCGGTCACCGATACCGATCGATCGCCATCTCGCGTAATTCGCCGAGCCGAAAATCGTCCTACGGCGCAGGCTCCTAGGAGCCTGTCGGGAATTGGCTCCCTCGAAGTAAGAATCAACAACTTACGAGCCATCCCCGGTCTGTAAGTTGTTGATTCTTGGTTGCAGACTTCTTATTCCCGACAGGCTCCTAGTGGTCCCCGTCTAACAGACTGTACCTTATTCGGATCGTTCCCCGAGCCAGACCGACACACTGCGGCTTCGGCCAAGCCGTCCGAGTTCGTTCCGCACAGGGATTTCCGATCTAATGGTCATTATTTTCCTCATATATGATCAGAAATGGGACAGCCAGAGCCGTTACGTTAATTGTGACGGACTACACTAGAATAGGCTGCTTTTTGGAGGGTGTCGAAGTAGCCGTCGTGCCATGCCGACGGCCGGATAAATCCCTGACAATCAGCAAACTGAGCACACGGACGTCCTCAGCGTCAAGGTTGCAATACCCCGTAAAATTAGGTACCGTAACGACTTCGCAATCACCGTAGGAGGATTACAAGTCAAATGGTTAACCAACCTGAAGGATTGGTGGATTCCCAGCCGGAGGAAACGGAAGGGGACAGCCAATTTGCCACTTCCCAAGGAGGCGAAGAGGAAGAGGAGGAGAGCTTAGAAAAGCTGCTGGATCAGTATGGTGGAATCCGTAAGTTCGCGGAAGGCGAGGTGCTTACGGGTAAAGTCCTGAAGATCACGTCGACCGATGTGATCGTCGACATCGGTTATAAGTCCGAGGGCATGATACCTGTCAAACAGTTTCAGGACAGTTCTGGCCAACTCACCGTCGCTGAAGGCGATTCGGTCGATGTCTACCTCGAGCACGCCGAGGACTACGAGGGCCATATCGTCCTCTCCAAGGAGAAAGCCGAGAAGGTCAAGATCTGGGAGGACGTTGAACAGGCGTACAACGACGGCACCGTGATCGAAGGGCGCGTCATCGAACGGATTAAGGGTGGATTGTCGGTAGACATCGGTGTCCGGGCGTTCCTGCCGGGCTCGCAGGTGGATGTCCGGCCTATCAAGAATCTGGATTCGCTACGGGGCCAGTTGATCGAGTGTCGGGTGATCAAGCTTAACCGCAAGCGGGGCAACATCGTTCTGTCTCGGAAGCTGGTGCTCGAAGAGGGCCTGACGAAGAAGAAATCCGAGACTCTGGAGAATCTTCAGGAAAACGTCGTGATGCCGGGCGTGGTCAAGAACATCACCGACTATGGCGTGTTCGTAGACCTAGGGGGTCTCGACGGCCTGCTTCATGTTACCGATCTGTCCTGGGGAAGGGTCAACCATCCTTCCGAGATGTTTTCGGTCGGTGATGAGATTTCCGTCAAGGTCTTGAAGTTCGACCGCGAGAAGGAACGGGTTTCCCTGGGTTACAAACAGCTGACAGCCGATCCCTGGAGTCTCGTTGCCGATCGCTATCCTATCGGATCGCGAGTCGACGGCCGTGTCGTCAACATTACCGACTACGGGGCCTTTATTGAACTCGAAACCGGTGTCGAAGGTTTGATTCACGTTTCGGAAATGTCCTGGAGCAAACGGGTCAAACACCCGTCGAAAGTCCTGGAGATCGGACAGGCTGTCGAAGCCCTGGTCCTAAACCTGGACGGTGAGAGCCGCCGGATTTCGCTCGGCCTCAAGCAGACGGAGCCCGATCCCTGGTCGACGCTCGCCGAAAGATACGCGATCGGATCGGTCATCACAGGTCGCGTCCGCAACCTGACCGATTTTGGCGCTTTTATCGAAGTCGAGGAGGGGATCGACGGGCTCGTTCACGTTTCGGACATCTCCCAAAAACGAATTAAGCATCCGTCCGAGATCCTGAAGAAGGGTGATCAGGTCGACGCCGTGATTCTCAACATCGACGTCGACAGTCACCGACTCTCTCTCGGAGTCCGTCAGCTGCAGCCCGACTCATGGGACCAGTTCTTCGACACATACCGTGTCGGCGACAACGTCCAAGGTCAGGTGGTACGCCACGCACCGTTCGGTGTGTTCGTTGAACTCAGTGAGGGCATCGAAGGGCTGTGCCATGTATCCGAGCTCGATGAGGTCGATCAGGACAATGCCGAAGCGCGGTTCAAGGTCGGCGATGCGGTTGAGCTCCGGATCATCAAGCTGAGTCCCGCAGAGCGCAAGATCGGCCTGAGCTGGAGGGCGCTTTCCGAAGACACCGAGCGGCAGGAGATGGATGAATACCGTGCGGGCAACGACGGAAGCGCTACGCTGGCCGACCTGTTCCACGCCAAGGATGCGAACAACAGCTGACTGTCATGCGCAACCGTACGCTCATCTGGCTCCTCCTTGGTGGGGGAGCCTTTGCGCTTTTCGTGGTCACGGTGGTTGCATTACTGGTGACAGTGGGACGAGGGGATGCGGAGTTCGCTTTTGGCGACCGGCTTCAGATCGTCGAGGTCGAGGGTACGCTGCTGGATTCCCGATTCCTGTTGGAACAGCTCAAGCGGTACGAGGATACGGATTCGGTTCGGGGAATCCTGCTCAATATCAACTCCCCCGGCGGGGACGTTGCGGTGTCTCAGGAGTTGTACGCCGAGGTGAGAAGGCTTCGGGAAGAGAAAGGCAAGGTCGTTGTTGCTTACCTGTCTTCGGTGGGAGCCTCGGGCGCCTACTACATCGCTTGCGCCGCGGACCAGATCATTGCGAACCCGGGCACGGTGGTCGGCAGTATCGGTGTGATCGCAGAGTGGCTGAACTACACCGAACTTTTCGAATGGGCGAAGCTGAGCAATATCGTCTTCAAGAGCGGTGAGTTCAAAGACACCGGGAGCCCGACGCGGGAGTTGACCACCGCCGAGCGAGAGTACTTCCAGGGGCTCATCGACGATATGTACGTGCAGTTCGTGGAGGCGGTCGCGACGGGCCGCAACCTCGACATTGAGGAAGTGAGGCAGTTCGCCGATGGACGGGTCTTCACCGGAAGGGAAGCGAGAGAACTTAAGATGATCGATAAGATCGGTAACCTTCAGGATGCGGTCGACTTGACCGCCGAACTGGCAGGCGTTTCCGGAACACCTCGTTTGCTCGAACTCCGGCGGGAACCGGTGACTTTACTGGACGTGTTCACAGGGGATATATCGCGGTTTCTTCCCGCGCGCGGCCAGGGTGCAAGATCACAGATTCGGTTTCAGTATCTGTGGAAATAGGATGAAGGCGTGGGGCCGATCATCGACCCACGCTCCAGATCGACTTTAGTGCCCGGAAGGCAGGGCCAGCTTAAGGAGTTGAAGGGTAATGACGAAGGCAGACCTGGTTGAAGAGGTAGCCCGAGTGACCCAGTTGACGCGCAAGGACTCAGAGGTCATTGTGGACACCCTGTTCGAGAGCGTTATCAAGGCTCTGAAGGCCGGGGACAAACTCGAAGTGCGCGGTTTCGGCAGCTTTCGGGTCCGACAGCGCAATGCGCGCGTGGGACGCAATCCGAAGACAGGTGAGAAGGTCGAAGTTCCGGCGAAGCGAGTGCCCTATTTCAAGCCGAGCAAGGAACTCAAGGACCTGATCAATCAGAAACCCACATTGCTCGGAGCGCCGGTACCGCCGATCAGCCAGTGATTCTCATCTGATGGATTTCCTGTGGAGTCCGTGGCGGTATGAGTACGTGTCCACCGCCGCGGAGCAGGAATCGTGCGTGTTCTGTGTCGGGGATGAGACCGCCCGGGACGCCCAGAAGCTCATTCTCCATCGCGGCGAACGCTCGTTCGTCATCCTGAATCTGTTTCCGTACACCGCCGGGCATCTGATGGTGACGCCGTTTGCCCATATCGGTACCCTGACCGGTGTCGACCGGGAGACGCTGGACGAGATGACCGGGTTTTCCCGCCGAGCGGTCGAGGTTCTCGAAGAGGTCTACCGACCCGAAGGTTTCAACCTCGGGATGAACCTCGGCAAGTGTGCGGGCGCGGGCGTTCGCGACCACATTCACTACCACGTCGTTCCGCGCTGGTGTGGGGATACGAACTTCATGACGGTCACGGGGGAAACCCGTCTTCTGCCCGAAGACATCAGGTCGACATACGAAAAGCTCAAACCACTTTTTGATCTGTAGGGTCTCCCCGATTCTCAATCTCGAATTTCGAACCTCGACTCTCCAATGTGAGGGTGGGACACGAGTCTTGGACGGCCGCCCGAACGGCGTGAGGCATTACCGTCGCGGGATCACAATGGTATGTACGACGCTCCCTGAACCGCCCCGGGTTTTCCGGAGACAGTTTTAGTTGAGTCCGGCCTCGACGAGGCCGGACTCTCGGTTCTGATAATAGTCCTGTTCAAACTCGGCTGGAGGGATATCTCCGATCGGCTCCAGCAATCGCTGGTCGTTGTACCAGCACACCCAATCCAGTGTCTCGAACTCGACATCATCGAGTCTCGCTTTGACAACGTAAAAAGGACCCACCCCGATCGAGTAAAAGGGACCCACCCCCTGGTTAATGGTTTGTAAGCGATTCCGCCGTCGAGGCTGTGGGGAGTGTGGGAGCCGAAGGCTTCCAAGCCACCGTGGGAGCGCGCTGGCTTTGCAGCGGGTTCCCATGGGGGCGGCACTTTCCACAGCCCGCCGCGCCCGCGGTTTTCACGCGGATCCTCCGGCGGACCGGGGTTTGTTCTTCCGTTTGCTAGCGGCGCCGAGACTGTCGGTAAACCGGATACTTTCCCACTCGAACTGGTGAATGGCGCAGTGATGGGTCAGCCGGTCCAGCAGGGCTGCGGTCAGTGCGGCGTCACCGAAGACGCTGGTCCACTGTGCAAACGGCAAGTTCGATGTGACGATCAGCGAACCCTTTTCGTAGCGGTCCGAGAAGACCTGAAACAGCAACTGCGCCCCCTCGGCCGAGAACGGGATATAGCCGACTTCGTCCACGATGAGCAGCTCGAAGCGGGCCAGCTTCGCCAGGTGCCGCTTCAGTTGCCGTTCCTCGCGCGACTCGATCAAGGTGTTGACCAGCCCGGCTGCCGTGGTGAACCCGACGCGGTAGCCCCTCCGGCAGGCTTCCACACCCAGCACCGTGGCGGCATGGGTTTTACCGGTTCCGTGCTTGCCCAACAGGACGACGTTCTCGTGCCGGGTAATGTAGCCGCACTCGGCATAGTCGCGAACCTGGACCGCATCGAGCACTGGCCACTTCTTCAGGTCCGTGGTCTCCAGGGTCTTGAGCAGTGGGAACCGGGCCTCCCGCAGTCGACGCTGGACCTGATTGGCTTGCCGCTGCTCCAGCTCGCGGCTGGCCAGAGCCAATAGAAAGCCGGTGTGCCCCTCGCCGGCCTCTTTAGCCTGTCGGGCGTGTTCCCGCCACTCCCGCACCATGGCCGGAAGCCGGAGTTGCCGCAGTGCGTCGTCGAGAACGATCTCCTGACCCGGACTCATCGCACACCCCCAGCCAGGAGACGGTCATATTGATCCAGATCGGCCCGGGCGATCGTCAGATCGGTGATACCGGGCATCAACCCGGACTCGAGCGGTGCATGGGATCGAGTCGGCGTGTCCTCCCGCATCAGAATGTGCCGCACCGCTTCCAACTCGATACAGTGGGCATCGAGCGCTTCCTGGATGGCCGATGACACCCGATCCAGATCCCAGTCCTGGTGGAGTTGCAGGATGCCGATGAACTCCCGGGTGCCCCGACTGTACCCATGCCGATCCCGCAACCGCTCCAGCGCGGTCTCATATTGGGTCGGCCATTGATCCCGCCACTGCCGGATCGGCCGGGCGCTCTCAAACGAGGCCACCTTCCGCCGGATCAACTCCAGGTAGTGCAACGGATCAATCCGCCAGTCGCTATGACCGAAGGCGCGGTCATGTTCGGCCACCTTCTTCTGGTCCGCGTAAAAGCTCACCCGGTCACAGCCGATATGGGCCCAGAGCCGGCGTCCCACATATGCGGTCGGCACCGAATACCGGTTCTGATCCACCTGGGCCGTCTGGTACGGGCTGATCCGCACACCCACCACCTTCGTGTTCTCGAATCGGGTGCCCGGCAGCGCCAGCAGGTACGCGCGTTCTGCTCCATGGCGTTCCCCGATCGTCCGATCGTCGGACCGACCGCCGATCCTCCGCTGGTCGTCGGCGCCGCAGCGTTCCAGCAACTGCGCGTTCAACTCGTCGAAGTCGGTCACCTCGGGAACCGGCACCAGGAAGTTTCTCCGTGCGAAGCCGACCAGTCCCTCGACCCCGCCTTTCTCCTGGCCCCGCGCCGGATTGCAGAACCGTGCTTCAAACGTGTAGTGCGCCCGAAACGCTGTGAACCGCGTCTGTTCAACCCGTGATTATGCACTTGACGCGCTAGGGTAAAAGCACCACAACATGTTGTGTGTAAACAGTTTACTAGATATAGTGGTACTGAACACAAACTGATTGGGAGGCGAAGTTGAAGGCTTCGCCTCCCGATCACAGCAACAGAGGAAATCAACTATGAACGCCCGAACTGTCGCCGTGAAACCTTGTTGGGATGTCCTTGCCCCTATCTGGGAGGCCATTCTAGGAGCCTCGGCCGCCATACAAATCGCTTTGCGGATCAATTCCGCATCCCGGTATCTCCGGGATGCGCTACGCCGCAGGAGACCGAAAACGCACCGTGTGGTCGCCAAGGAGATCAGAGCGCGCATCACTTTCGGCGCACCGACCGCCGCCGCGCGGGTCTCTACTTCACCCCCGGATTGGCTCTGACCCAACCACCACAGTATGTTGTGGTTAGCCAGTTTCATGCGTGACCACAACATGGGGGATAGTCTGCCTGAAAGTTGAGTCAAGTGCATAACCACCGTTCAACCCGACCCTTCCCGCGCAGAATCTGTTTCACGGCGGTTTTCAGGTTATCGAACACTAACGTCGGGAAGACGCCTCCGTACCAGTCGAACCCACGGATGTGACCGTCCAGGAACATCTCCTGCCGTTCCCACGGATAGGCCCGCACAAACGCCTTGCCCGAGTACCGAGATCTCATGCAGAACAACTTGACCTGACGGTCTTGACCGTTCATCCGGACCCAGGCCGTACCCCAGTCCACCTCGGCTTCACGGGCGTGTTCCGGGTCCAACGGCACCACAGCACCGGTCTGGTTCCAGCCCAACCGTGTCTTCCGTTCCCGAACCCAGCGGCGTACCGTCGGCTCGGCTCCGGTAAATTCATGCTCCTCCACCAGACGTTGCCACACCCGGTGCGCGGTGTGGCGTTGCTTGACTGGCTGGTCCCGGTCCGCCTGGAGCCAGGCAGCTACGATCCTGGCGACCGGGTCCATCACCGGACAGGCTGGCTCCTTCTCTCGCCGATACTTGGGCTCCTGTCCGGCCAATACTTTCCGGACCGTCCGTCGCGTGTGCCCGGTCTCCCGGGCGATCTGTCGAATGCTTTTCTTGTAAACCCGATGTGCAGTTCTGATCAACTCGTACTGATCCATCCCTATCAATCCTCACCTCCCACTCGCGTGCCTGTTCATCCAGTTCACGCTTCGGGGGAGGCTATCAGGGGTGGGTCCCTTTTCCTCGATCAGAGCCCCGTTTGGTGGGTCCCTTTTACGTTATCGAAATCAGTCACGGGCACGCCACACCTCACCCATGCCGCCCTTGCCGAGGGCAGAAACGACTTCATAGTGAGGTGGCCCCGGAAAATCGGGCAGTTGTTTAAGGTGTATTCCACCGACTGAGGAGGGATACGCGATGACGAAGAGACGCAGGTTTTCTGGGGAGTTGAAAGCGAAGGTCGCGCTGGAAGCGCTTCGGGGCGATCGGACGCTGCAGGAGATTGCCTCGAAGCACCAGGTTCATCCGAACCAGGTGAGCACATGGAAGCGCCAGGCGATGGAAGGGCTTGGCGAGATGTTCTCGAACGGTGTGGAACGCCGGCGGCGGGATCATGAAAGCGAGGTTCGTGAGCTTCACGCCAAGATCGGCGAATTGACGGTGGAGCGGGATTTTTTGTCCAGAGGGTCCGGTCGATGAGCCGGGCCGCGCGCCGGGCGATGGTGAGGCGCCCTGACCCGGAACTGAGCTTGAGTCGTCAATGCCGTTTGCTGTCGATCGGGCGCTCCTGGCTCTATTACACGCCCCAGGGCGAGAGCGCGGAGACCTTGGCGCGGATGCGGCGCATCGATGAGTTGTTTCTGAAGCATCCGTTCTACGGTGCCCGTCAGATCGTCCGTCATCTGCGCCGCGAGGGCGTGCGCATCGGCCGTCGCCGGGCGGGGCGTCTGATGCGTTTGATGGGTCTTCAGGCGATCTACCGGGCACCCCGCACCAGCGAGCCGCATCCCGAGCACCGGGTCTACCCCTATCTGCTCAAGGGTTTGGCGATCGAGCGGGCAAACCATGTCTGGTGCGCCGACATCACCTACATCCCTGTGCGGCGCGGCTTTCTTTACTTGGTGGCGATCCTGGATTGGGCGAGCCGGTATGTGCTGGCCTGGCGTTTGTCGAACACCCTGGACGCCGGCTTTTGCGTCGAGGCGCTCGAGGAGGCGCGGACCCGCCACGGCCAGCCGGAGATCTTCAATACCGATCAGGGCAGCCAGTTCACCGGCTTCGCCTTCACCGGGCGCTTGCGGGCGGCCGGTGTCCAGATCTCGATGGACGGCCGGGGCCGGTGCATGGACAACATCTTCATCGAGCGGCTGTGGCGCTCCCTCAAATACGAGGCTGTCTATCTGCACGACCTTGCCGACGGCTTCCAGGCCCGGCGCGTCATCGGCGAGTGGATCGACTTCTACAACGCCGAACGGCCACACTCGGCCCTCGGCGGAAAAACCCCGGCCGAGGCCTACCGCGGCGACCCGCCTGCGGATATGATGGACAAGCAGCTACGCGCCTTGCCCGCTTACCCACCGGCGCAGCAACGGCGACAGGAAGATCGATCCAAGGAGATTCTGGCAAGATGAGCGGCAACCGGAATACACCTTAAACAGGCCGCCAAGCTGTCCACAAACCGGGGCCACCTCACCCATTCCGACCGGCCGCTTCACGCGCAACTCCAGTCGCCCTGCGGGCGCCTTCCGTTCCACGCGATTCTTCGTTCTCGTTCTCTGGTTTCATCACCAACACAGGCTCACTTCCTTCCCGCCCTGCTCACTAATTAACGGTTAGGCAGGTGTCTCACCTACATTGGCACAGAGGGCATGCGGGTGAACGGGGCGCTTTGAAACGGAAGTCATTTATTGCTCCAGTATTGCGAATCGAGAAAAGACCGGCGGTCATAGACTGCCGCTACAGGTAATTGTCCAATGAAGCGCAACCTTCTGTAGCAGCGGTCTATGACCACCGAAATCTTGCTCAACCCCCGGCCGCTTCCAGAGGTGGCCTCAGCTCTGGCCGGGACCAGATTCGCAGCGTGTGCACACCTGGTGGCAAGCTGTCGCGCAACAACTGGTCATGGAAGTCCTTCAGCGACACACCCTGTTCTTCGGCGTCGTCCCTCAATTGCACGATTGCGAGCCGGGCCATACCGCCCAAGATACTCATGGGCTTGCGGACGGCGCGCCGGACCTCGCTCTCGGCCACCGGCTGTTCCAGATAGGCTTCCTCCATCAGGAATTCAACTGCTTCGTCGAAGCTCAGCTCCGCTATATGGAGCTTCATTCCTGCGACCTGACGCGCCATGGCAGTCACAGCCCGTAGCTGTTGTTCGAGTCGAAGACCGGGGTCATTATCCAGGAAACCTTGATCCAACATCATTTCCTCGACGTAGAGCGCCCAGCCGTCCCCGAACGACGATCCTTGAAGGAATCGCCGGATTTTCGACGGGTTCTCCTTCGCCTGCGACACCAGGGCGTAGCGGCCCGGCACACCGTCGTGAATGGCCATCATCTGCAGGGCGCTGGAACTGTAGGACCGCATAAGCTGGTCGACGCGATCCTGGCTCCATCCCACTTCGGGAACGCTGAGGCGCAGGTAGGCGTCCAGCGGTCTTGCTTCTTCAAGACCCGGTGTGCTCAGCGACACAAGCATCACAGGTCGCAGGTAGGACGGCATCTCTCGTGGCTTCGCGGCCATCCCCGGAGGAGACGTCAGGAGACCGCGGTCCGAGATGAACTGCGCCGCCCGATCCATCGCCTGTTCCATCGCGGCGAACAATCCATCATCGGCCGGTCGGTCGTTGGCCAGGTCTCCGACAATCGCCCGAAGATCTCCCTGATCATCGATTTCGTTCGCTGCCTGCAACAGAGCCTCCTGCCGCCTGGTGAGCTCTTGTTCTCCGGACTCCAGGAGGTCGTTAAAGGAGACCTGGGTTATCTCGTCGAAGAGCAATTTTTGTTCGAATACCTGCCGGCCCATCAGCAGCGGTCTAATGTCAGCGTCTGGAAGAACGTCCTCCCTGAGAAATATCAGATGATCCTCATACGCCGCGATCACGCCGTCGTTCGCCGCCACGAATTCTTCGAGGAGTGCAGGGTCTTCTATTCCTTCCACCGCTCGAGGTAGAAACTCCTGGAAGTAGATCAGGCTGGATTCGAATTGATCGACCGCAATCTCTGCGAGGTTGCGGTTAGCCGTTTCGACGATATCCCGGGCCCCCTCCAGTATTGCCGGCACCAGGTTCTCCCGCGCGATGATGGAACGCACCCGGGTCTCGAGCGGCAGCGACTCATCCTGAATCAGGGCATCGATACTCCGGCAGATCAAATCGTCGTAATAGCCGTGATCGCGAGCCCAATAGGCGACCAGGTTCGACTGAAGCAGGCTCCCCTGGATGTGATAATCGAGTATCTGATAGTCAAACTTATCGTCCTGGCTCAGAAACCTGACGTCGATCTTTTTCAGAGCCAGGAGCTGTTCCTGTAGCCGACTGCGTTCTCCAAAGATCTGGTCCCGGTCGATCGGACCAATGGCGTCATCGTATTGATGCAGGCCCATTTCGGTGGCTCGGACCGGGTTGTTCTGGAAGTACCCCTCAAAGTACTCGTCTACCAGTTGCTCAAATCTCGCTGCCTCCCGCTGCTCGAAGAAGTCATCTTCGCCTCCGCAGCCTAGCAACAGAATGGGGCACAGACAAAGTACCGCCCGGCAGAGTGAAAGAAACCCTGTGGACATAATGATCCTCCCTGTGAAGCGAAGTGAAAGAGGTCCGCTCAAGGTAGTTTTGGCTGAGTTCTGATGGTGTGGAAGCATTATCTCAGAACAGACGAGGATCACAACAGAAAGACGACAGCGTGCGAGTTCTGCGCGAATTCGCCACCCCAAAACGTAGCGCGCTTCCGTCGCTCTACAAACCGGAATCCCTCCGCTCGATCCTGTCTTCGGGCCCATCCTGCAGTGTCCATCCGCCCTCTTCCTGGTCGTAGCGGAGGGGGTGGATGTTAATCAGGCTTGGTCGGCCACGTCATCAAAGTAACGAAATCAGGGAACACTCTCCTTTGTGACAACGTCCGCGAGGATGAGGCCCCGGTGTCTCACCGAAGGCAGGGTGTCGCTGTGTCTCGCCTACAGGAGGGAAATCGACCGCGTCGGTCGGCCAGGAGACGAGTTGTCTGAAATCTTCGTATCTTTGCGCCCAGCGTTGCGGCGGTTGCTGCGTGACCCTGGCCTGATTATCTCGGCCATACTGTGCCTGGGGCTCGGCACCGGCGCCAATATCGCCCTGTTTGGTGTTGCGGACGCCCTGTTGAATCAACCGTTGCCAGCTGAGCATCCCGAAGAGTTGTTCGCGGTATCGCTTCTCGAAGATGGGGTCGCCCGGCCCTTCTCCGGAATCGAGTTCGGCGAACTAAGTGAATCGGTGCCGGAGCTCGACGTGGCTGCGAGAACGTTCGTCCCCGTTGCACTTGCCTTCGAGGGGCAGGCCACAATGGTGCAGACGGAGTTGGTAACGACAAACTACATTACCTCCGTCCTTCGCCCGCGATTCCTGCTGGGCCGTGGTCTGGCAGTCCGGGACGATCGGGAATCTGACGTTCCGGGCATTGTCATCAGTCAGAACCTGTGGCGGCGCCACTTCAATGAATCCCCGGACGTGATTGGACGTCTGGTTCGCACCAACGGAAGAGATGCCGTGGTCGTAGGAGTCACGACGGAATCGTTTTCCGGTGCCATGCGCATTGTAAGACCCGATATGTGGGTTCCGATGGGTATGCGGCCGCATTTGCTCGGCTCGGACGATACACCACCCACTTTCGGAGTCGTCGGGAGGCTTGTTGGTGATCAGAACTTTTCACGCATCGAAGCACGCCTGCGATCGAGCCTGACCAATCTACCAAGCTTTCTTGAAACCAACGGACCTGTGACGGTAGTGGTCGGACCTGTCACTGGCATTGGTCTGCCTCCCGGACTCCGGCGAATGATGGCGGCTGCTTTCGTATTCCTGGCAGCGTTGACGACCCTGTTGCTCGCAGTGGCAGTGGTCAACGTATCAGGTCTCTTGTTGATTCGCGGAATGCGCAACCAGTACGAATCTGGAGTGCGCGCCGCTCTCGGAGCGAGCAAGAAGAGGCTTACCATGGAAGCGTTCCTGGAATCTTCCATCTTCGCGATTGCCGGCGTTCTGTCCGGAGCGGTCCTGGCATGGTGGACGACCAGCCTCATCCGTTACGTGCTGCCGCGAACTCCAGAATACCTGGAGTTTGTGGGCGGATTCAGTCCCGACTGGTCCACGTGGTGGTTTGCAGTTCTGCTCACGGTTATCACCACGACTGCGGTCGGAATCCTGCCTGCACGTCGTGCCTCGGCCGCCGATCCACTACTGGTCATGCAGCGGGGCGGCAGCTCTGGAAAAAGCCGAAGTGCTTCAAGGGTGTTAGATGGTTTCGTTGTCCTGCAGATCGCGGCTTCGATGGCGCTCGTGTTCATGGCAGGACTGCTCGCAAGAAGCTATGCCACCACCGAACAGATCGACCCCGGGTTTGACGGCAGCAACGTTGTTCTCGTCCGACTGAACCTGGACCTGGCAGGCTACAGCGAATCTCAAGGACGAGCGCTTTTCGACCTTCTCCTTGCCGAAGTCGGGGCGTTGCCGGGCGTCGGTCAGACTGCCCTGACATCTCGAGTTCCGCTGGGTGGAACTGGTCCAACATTGGATCTTGTGTCGCGTGATGTCGGCCAAGCTCGTGAGACGGCTATTCGCGGAGTCCATTCGAACACAGTCTCTTCGGATTACTTCCGCCTGCTTCGGATCGACTATTTGGAAGGTGCAGTTCTTCTACCTCCCGCAAAGGAGGAGGGGACACGGACCATACTGGTCAAACGGACGTTCGCCGAACTTCTGTCGGCAGACGGAGATTCTGTCCTTGGAAGGCAGATGCAAGCAACCGAGAGTGGGGAGATGTTTGAAATCGGCGGAGTCGTTGAGGACGTTGCATACGGCGGTTTGACGGGAGCGGTGGAACTCTGGATCTACCAGCCGTTCGGAACCGATTACGTGCCACAAATGATGCTGATTGCCAGAACCCAAGGCGATCCGACGGGAGTAATGGACTCGATGCGTAGCGTGATTTCTTCCCTGGATCGAAGCCTGCCTGTCGTGGACATCATGTTGATGGACGCCGCCACGGACCGAGTGATGGGCGCCCGCCGGCAACAGGTGATGCTCTTTGGCGTACTAGCGCTGCTCGCCCTCACTGTGTCCGGCCTCGGAACATACAGCACCGTCGCTTATTCGGTCGCCAGTCGAAAACGCGAGTTCGCGGTGCGCTCGGCTCTGGGCGGCCCGCCCTTACGGATCGGATGGGAAGTGTGCCGCCGTGCCGCGCTGCTCAGCGCCATAGGCTTGTCCATAGGACTGCCGTCGGGGATAGTGCTGGCCATGTTGGTCCAAAGCCAGTTGTACGGTGTGAACGCCTGGGATCCGCTTACGATCCTGGCTGTTGTAGCTATCTGTTTCACCACTACGTTGGTCGCCTCCGCAAGGTTCGCTCGGACCGCGGCCAACGCCGACGCTGGAATACTGTTGCGCACGCAATGAACCTCGGGTGAGGGGAAGATTGGAGGAAAGAGAATAAGTTGATCCGGTGATTGGCAGGATGATTCGAAGGGCACTGCTTATGAAGCCCGGGTGAGATCGAAAGTCCCGGTACTGTCTCCGAAGGTCTCGAGGTGATCGAGGCCGAAATCATGGAGCACCGTCAACATCACGTTTGCCATTGGCGTACCCTTGGGCGCCTGCAGATGCACGTTGCCTTTCAGCCGCCCGCCCGCCCGTCCGGCTAGAAACAGCGGACAGCGCTTATGAGTGTGGAAGTTCGAGTTTCCCATCGGTGATCCATAGAGAACCAGCGTTTTGTCCAGGAGCGTGCCGTCTCCTTCTCTGATGCTCTTCAACTTCTCCAGGAAATAGGGCACGAGACTGACGTGGTATCGGTTAATCCGGGCGAACTTCTCGATCTTATCCTCGCGCTGGGAGTGATGTGAAACGGCGTGAAACCCCTCGGTGACGCCGCTTCCCGGATACACACGCGGCGACCCATCCAGCCCCATCTTGAACGCCACCACCCGTGTGGTGTCTCCGGCGAACGCCTGCGCCTCGAGGTCGAACATCAGTTTTACGTGTTCTTCGAAATCGTCGGACACTCCGGCAGGTGCATGGGGCAGAGATCTCGGCTCGCCGCTGCCGTTGAACGCTTCGATCTTCTGGATGCGCCGCTCGACCTGCCGAATATCGTCCATGTATTCATCGAGCCGGTTCCGGTCGGATGGGCCGAGATCCCGGGACAGGCGGCGGATCTCATCCACGATCCAGTCCAGGATGCTGAGATTGGTTTTCCGATTCGCCGCCCTCTGTCTGCTGGATGTGGAACCGCCAAACAACAGGTCGAAGACGACGCGCGGGTCGTTCACCATCGGAAGCGGCCGAGTCGGGCTGGCCCAACTGATGGTATCGCGGTATAGGTTGGAGTATTTCTGAGCGAACCCGGACGGCGTGTCGATGTCCTCGATCGACAGCTGCAACGATGGGAGTAGCGTACCCTGACCGACTTGCCGGGCCACAAGCTGGTCGAGAGAGGTTCCGGCGCGAACGTCGGGACCGGTGGTCAGTTTCGGTCGGGCCTGGGTCAGAAACGCGGCGCTCGAGCGGAGATGGTCGCCACCCACCTCTTTACGCTCGAATGTTCCGGCATTTCGGACGTCCGTGTTGCTGACGATGGTCAGGTACTCGCGAAACGGCTCGAGCGGACTGAGGCTGGTTGGCGACAAGTCGAATCCGTCTCCGATGATCGCGGGTGCCCACAGATTGTTCCGGACACCGTAGTCGGTGCTTCCCGCCGAGCCGTGCACCATCTCGATACAGGAGAGGCGCACCGGGCCGGTGGTCGAGGTTTTCGCCGCCGCAGTTCCCAGCGGCACCATCGCTTCAAGGAATGGCAGGGCGACGGTCGCGCCAAGCCCTCGTAGCAGATGCCGCCGGGAAAGAGGCCGCGTCATGATCTACTTCCCATGGACTCGATGGGCAGTCCAGTCCATTTCGCCGATATCGCCGCTGAAGCTTCCGACAAGTGTTCCGTCGGCCTGGAGCTGCCCGCTGATCGTCAGCTGCATGTAGCTGCCCTCGACGGCTTCGAGCAACAACGAGTCTCCGCTGAACTGGCCCAGCACGAAGAGGTCTCCATGTTCCGGGATCAGGAAGTTGCCCGAAAGCTGGTGTCCTTCCTGCTCGAGTTCCATGCGGATTGTTATGTCGTGGTCGGGTACGGAAATGTTCCAGTTGCCTGCCACGCTGTTGTCGGCATGTTGGGCGTACAGCGACCCGGCCGTGAGTAGTGCGATTGCAATCGTGAATCCGATGATCTTCCTGTGCATACGGTCTCTCCTTCGATGGTGTGTGACGTTTGAACTCATACGCAGCATCATAGGCGTGGCGGGCTGAACGGCCCTTGAATGGGTTGTTCAGGCTGCGTTCAGGTTCGATTGGGTTATAAAGTCCCGAGGGGAGGTCTGATTTGCGGATTCTGGTCGTCGAGGACGAGGCGCTGTTGTCGCGCCAGCTTGTCGCCGCGCTCGAACAGGCCGGCTACGCCGTGGACGGCGCCCAGGACGGCGAGAACGCCGAATTTCTCGGACGGACCGAGCAGTACGATGCGGTTGTGCTGGACCTCGGACTCCCCAAAATCGACGGATTGACGGTTCTCGGTCGTTGGCGGGAGGCTGGCGTGACGGTGCCCGTGTTGGTGTTGACTGCCCGAGGAAGCTGGCATGAAACGGTTCAGGGGATGGATGGCGGTGCCGATGACTACGTCGCAAAGCCATTCCAGATGGAGGAGTTGCTCGCAAGGCTGCGCGCACTGATCAGGCGGGCAGGCGGCCAGGCCAACCCCGAGTTTCGTTGCGGTGGGGTGACGCTCGATCCACGGCTTGCGAAAGTGACCCTGGACGGCGTACAGGTGAAACTGACCAGCCACGAATTCCGCGTCCTGTCCTATCTCATGCACCAGCGCGGACGTGTCATCTCTCAGAGCGAATTGAGCGAACACATCTATGCGCAGGATCTGGACCGGGATTCCAACACCGTCGAGGTGTTTATCGCCCGGCTCCGCCGGAAACTGGGGTCGTCGATCATCGAGACCGTCCGGGGTCTGGGCTATCGCATCGGGGAGTCACCGTGAGCCGCCACTCATTCCGTCTGCGACTGCTTCTCGGTATGACGCTCTGGACGATTGGGGCGTTGGGTCTGGCCCATATCGTTACCGCGGTGCTTCTGAACATGTTTCCAGATATGGCCCACCTGGCAAACGGTGTTGGCTTGGGAATGGTCGCTGCGGGCCTCATGGCGGCCGGCTTGACGTACGTGCGTAGCGGAGTATCACCGTTCACCCAATTGCGTGAACGGTTGTCTGCGGTGCGTGATGGTCGCTCCTCCCGTGTCGAAGGCAGCTATCCCAACGAAGTACAGCCACTCGTGGATGATCTGAACGCGCTCCTGGACCACCGGGAACAGGCCGTGCGACGGGCGCAGGCAAAGGCGGGTGACCTTGCCCACGGCCTGAAGACGCCGCTGTCGCTTCTGGTCCGGGAGGCGGAGGAGGCTGCCGCGAACGGCAATGCGGAACTGGCTGCCGCAATCAACGCACAGGTGGCGCGGATGCGCCGGCAGGTGGACTATCACCTCGCGCAGACCCGCGCTGCCGCTTCGGGTGCCACAGGTGGCGCGCGTTGCGAGGTACTGGAGTCCGTGGAGGGGCTTTCGCGCACGTTGCGACGGCTTTACGCCGACCGTGGCCTCGCAATTGAGGTGAATGTACCGGCGGAACACGCCGTGCAGTGCCAGCGCGAAGACCTCGACGAGATGCTCGGAAACCTGTTCGACAATGCCTGTAAATGGGCCAGCTCCAAGCTGTCGGTCGCATCGTCACAAGACGACGTCTCGGTGGTCATCACCATCGACGACGACGGTCCCGGCATCGAATCCTCGAAACGGGCTGTCGCCCTGCAACGAGGTGTCCGCGCGGACGAAACAGCGTCAGGGTCGGGTCTTGGACTGGCCATCGTGCGCGATCTTGCGGAGTTGTATGGTGGATCGGTCTCGTTACACGACTCGCCCATCAAAGGCTTGCGCGCACAACTCAAGCTACCGACCTGCTGAGGTCCGGCTCTTGAATTAAATAAGGACATAGGCGCCTGTCCCTTGATCCCTCTCTGCTATCTTTCAAGGGCTTATGTCTACCGACGAACTCCAGAGGCTCTTCGGGCAACGGTTCGGCTCGCCGGCCGAGGCCATCGAGCCGCTTCAGGGTGAGCTCGGTGGCTCGGGGCGGAGACTATTCCGGCTCGCCGGCCACGGGGTCAGTGCGATCGGCGTTCTGTATGACGTGCGCGAGGAAAACACCGCTTTTCTGGAGTTTTCCAGGCACTTTTGTCGCCATGGTCTGCCGGTTCCGGAAATCTATGCTGAAGATCTGGACCGCAATGCCTACCTGGAAGAAGACCTCGGGGACACGACGCTCTATGAGTTCCTCTGGAGCAATCGGCAGGGAGGGAACATCGCTCCCGATGTCATGGCTGCCTACAGGAAGGTCGTGGCGATCCTGCCGCGATTCCAGGTCGAAGCGGCGCGTGATCTGGACTACGGCGTGTGCTATCCGCGGGATAGCTTCGATCGGCAGTCCATCGTCTGGGACCTGAACTATTTCAAGTACCACTTCCTCAAGCTTGCCGGCATTCCTTTCGACGAACAGGCGCTCGAAGACGACTTCAGCCGCCTCACGGAATTCCTTCTCGGCGCGGACCGGGACTACTTTCTCTACCGGGATTTTCAGTCTCGCAACATCATGCTGCGAGACGGGGACCCGTTCTTCGTGGATTATCAAGGTGGCCGGAAGGGTGCGTTGCAGTACGACATCGCGTCTCTTCTGTTTGACGCGAAGGCCGATCTCGGCCCGGCGACACGGGAACAACTACTCGAGGGCTACCTCGCCGCGCTCTCCGGTTTCATCGAGTTGGACCGGGCCGCCTTCATGCGGCACTACTACGCGTACGTCTACATTCGAATCCTTCAGGCATTGGGCGCCTATGGTCATCGCGGTTTCTTTGAGCGCAAGCCTCACTTTCTCCAGAGCGTGCCCTATGCGCTAGGGAACTTGCGCTGGCTGATGCACAACACCGAGCTCCCGATCGAAACGCCCGCCTTGTTCGAGACGTTCAAGACCATGCTGGGTTCCCAGAAACTGCAGGGGCTGGGCTCAGCGACCGAGAGTTCAGGACAGAGCCTGGCGGTGAGGGTTTTCAGTTTCTCGTTTCACCAGGACACTCCGAGGGACGACGCCGGAAACGGAGGCGGATTCGTTTTCGACGCCCGCAGCCTTTCCAACCCCGGCCGCGAAGAACGCTTTAGGGACCTCACCGGCCGCGATGCTGCGGTCGTGGACTATCTGCTTCAAAAGGACAGTGTCCATGAGTATCTCGCCGGCGTGACGTCGCTGGTTGACGCGAGCGTCAGCGCCTACCAACGCCGGGGCTTCACGGATCTGATGGTGTCGTTCGGCTGTACCGGCGGGCAGCATCGGTCGGTCTTCCTTGCGGAGCGACTGGCAGGGCACCTTTCCGGGAGGGAAGACGTCGAAGTGGTCGTCTCCCATCTGGGGTTGGAAAGGCTCGGCAAGTGAGGGCGATGATCCTTGCCGCCGGTCTCGGAACGCGCCTCCGGCCGCTCACCGATGGCCGACCCAAGGCTCTGGTCGAGATCTCGGGCCGGACGCTGCTGGAAGTCACACTAGAACGCCTGCGCAAGGCGGGGGTGCGCGAGGTGATTCTGAACGTTCACCACCTGGCGGGCATGATCGTCGAGTATCTTGAAGCCAACGACAACTTCGGAATGCGGATCGAAGTGTCTCGGGAAGAAACACTGCTCGATACGGGCGGAGGCTTGAAGAAGGCGGCCTGGTTCTTTCTGGACGACCCGGACCGACTCGACGAACCGTTCATTCTCCACAACGTGGATGTCCTCGGCACGATCGATTTCCAGCGGATGCTGCAGTTTCATTGGGACAATGAGGCGCTCGTCACGCTTGGGGTTCACCAACGGGACACTTCCCGGTACTTGCTCTTCGACGAAGGACTTCAACTGTGCGGGCGACTGTCCAAAGCCGACGGAACGAAGGAAATCGCTCGGCCGTCACCGCACCTCCAGGAATTGGCGTTCTCCGGCATCCACGTAATTTCTCCCCGTCTGTTTCCGATGATGTCCGAACAGGGAGTGTTTTCCATCATCGATGCTTACCTGAGGCTTGCGGCGAGTGGCTGCAAGATCATCGCCTTTCGGGCTGACGAGTATTCCTGGCGGGATGTCGGGAGTCTGGCGAGTTTGAGGCGCGCTTCCGACCAGAACTCGTGAGCCCTGGCTAACGGTTCTGTTCGAGAATGCGGAGATGCACCCGCGCTACCGTGTGCATGTATCCGCCAGAGGCGTATCGGTCCGCCGCCGCGGTTCGTATGTGCTCGAGCGCGCGTTCCTCGTTCCCGACGGCCTCGAAGTACAGGCCGATATAGAGGTGTGCATAGAACTGCGACAGGGTCCCCCCGCCCGCAGCTTCCAAGACCGCCTCCGGCGTGAGGGCGCCACGGAACATCTCGTAGATCTCCGCCATCGGCGCTCGCCGATCCGGGCCGACAGGGAGCAGCGCGTCCCTGGCTTGCTCCGCAGATTCCGCTCGGGCCACGCAGAGGAAATGCCAGGTCGCGTTCTCCACGTCGTTCGGATTCACCGTGCGGTGCGATTCGAACTGGCTGCGGCAGTCCTCATAGCGCCCGGCGTAGTAGAGCGCGATGCCTCGCTGCCAGAGCCCGGGGGCTGCCTCGGGGACGAGCGCCGCCAGCGTGTCGAAGCCCGCCGCGGCTTCATCGATGCGTCCGTTCTCGAAATCGACCACCGCACGGTCGAAGACCGCCCGTGGCGACTGCACGAAGAGAGGCAAAACCAGAATCAACGCGAAGAGTGGGTGCAGCAGCATTTTATTTCCTCACTGACGGAGATCGAGCGCGAGCAGCGTGTCGTCGTTCCGGACATACAGGAAGCCATCCGACAACGCAGGGTAGGCCCGAACGGTTGCCGGGAGGATCTGGGCGCGCGCGATGGGCGTGAAGGCGTCGGGAGACGCCTCGGCCAGGACCAACTCGCCGCCCTCACGTACTATTAACAACCGATCGCCGGCCAGCACGATACTCCCCGCCCGGAACTGGTCCACGCTCCAGGCGACCTTACCCGTCCGAAACTCGACCGCGCGGAGGCTCGGGCCGAACTCCTGCCGGCCGTGGTATCCATACAGGTATTCATCGCGGTAGACGCTGGTGGCGTAGTGGTTCGACAGGGCGTCGTTGGACGACCATAGCTCGGTCAACCGGCTCCCGTCCCAGCGCAGCACTCCGGCGCCCGGCCCGTATTCGGCGGAAATGAAGATCCGGTCGTCGATGACCACAGGCGTCGCCGCATTGATCGACGAGGCCGACCGTGCCCGCCAGCGCTGGGCGAACGCCACGGCGCCACTCTCCGGATCGAGTCCGACCAAACCGTTGCGGGTAAGAAAGATTGCATAGCGGCGTTCGGAAATCGTGACGCCTACCGGAGACGAGTAGCTGGCCCCATCGCTGGTTGCTCGCCAGAGAACCCCGCCGGTCTTTGCGTCGAACGCAACGATTCCGGCGTTCTGGCCCCCGATGTTGGCAATCACCCTGCCGTCCTCGACGAGTGGGGAGCCCGCTGCCCCGAAGAAGCCTTTCGGGACGCTGAAGCGGCGCATCGTGTCTTCGCTCCAGATCCGCTCACCGGTCTCCAGATCGACAGCGTGCAACTGTCCCTGCGCGCCGAAGGTGTACACTACGCCATCGGCAACCACGGGCACGGCTCGCGGTCCCTCGTCGAACCCGAAATCATCCCGGTAGGTTGTCGGATATCCGTACTGCCACAGGCTCGTTCCCGTCCCCGCGTCGAACGCCTCGACGACCTCGCGATCCGACACGCGATGGAACAGGATGACGCGGTCGTCGACGACCACGGGCCCACTCAGCCCCGCACCGACTTCGAGCCGCCAGGCGACTCGGGGGCCGCCCTCGTCCCATGTCTCGGATAGTGCGGGTCCGCTGTAGATGCCGTTCCGTTCCGGGCCGAGGATCTGCGACCAGTCCGCGGCCACGGATTCCATGCCGATCACGAGCGCGATGAGCGTCGAGCTGATTATCAGTTTTCGCATTCTGCTCTCTTGGAAGAAGTGAAACAGTGTAGCCGGCAAGAGGGCCTACGAACTGTCCAAGCCTATCATCCCAGCAGCCCGTGGCAGGAGTCTGATGGCCCGCGTTACGGCGACGTCGCGCCAGATGCTAGGCGCCGTGCCGACAGCGATGCCGGTACATCGGTGAGGTGCGGCAACAACGCAGATGGTGTGACGTCGCCGTGACCCTTTGGGCGCATGGGGGTTGCGGGGCGGATACTTCGTTGCTCGTCGTCATGATGAAGCAGCATCACTTCCTCCTCGCGCCTCGTCTTCGCCCCGCAAGACCCATGCGCGCGGTCCATCAGACTTCTGCCACGGGCTGCTCCGTATTGTCTCCTACCTCGAGAGAGGGTGGGTAATCTGTTGGACATCCATGGCGCGGATCGAGCAGGATAAAGCCCTGGAAGGAGGTGGATCGATGAAAGTGCCACGGTCCGCGAGGCCGGTACGCTGCGCCTTACTCGCGATCGTCCTGGTCGCGACCGCAGGATGCTCTCCCTATCCGGCTGCGCCAGACACTCGGACAGATGCCGTCGTGGACGTGATCCACGGAGTGGAGTTCACGGACGATTATCGCTGGCTCGAGGACCAGGAGTCCGCCCAGACCCGACAGTGGATCGCGGCGCAGAACGCGTACGCGGAGACCATCGTCGGCGAATCGCCCCTGCGTGATCGAATCCGAGCGCGACTGGCCGAGCTTATGGATATTCCGGACGTGGGCTCGCCGCGGAGGTCAGGGGAATACGAGTACTTCACCATGCGCCGGAAGGGTGAGGAGGCTCCCGTGATCTATCGTCGGCCAGTGCCCGAGGAGGAAGATGCCGACGATCCCGATCTGGCCGGCGAATACGAAGTGGTGCTCGATCCTGAGGATCTCGACCCCGGGTATCGCACGCTCCTCTCGATCATGAACTTCTCTCCGGACGGCGACGCCATGATGTATTCGATCCGGGTCGGCGGCGCGGACGAGATCGAAATCCGGTTTCTGGATCTCGATATCCTTACAGACTTGCCTGAACGGCTCCCAAGAGCCCTGTACTCGGGCGTCAATTTCGACGACGAAGGCCAGGGCTTTTACTACACGCACCGCTCGCGCGAGGCCGGGCCTCGCATACGACATCACGTCTTTGGTTCCCCGTGGGACGACGATGCGGAAATCTTCGGCGAGGGCGTTGGGCCGACGAGTTTCCTGAGCATGAACACGGTCGGTGACGGCCGCTATCGCATCTTCGGTGTGCAACATGGGTGGGCGCGCAACGACTTCTACATCCAGGATCTCAAAGGGAGTGGCGAGATCCGTCCGCTGGTCGTTGACGTTGCCGCTCACTTCGCCGTCCGCTTTCGGGAAGGGCGCCTCTACGTGCGCACGGACATGGGCGCACCCATGTACCGGCTCATGGTGGTGGACCCCGAGCATCCGGAACCGGAACATTGGGAGGAACTCATCGCGGAGTCCGACGACCTGTTTGAAAGCTACAGCTTCATCGACGGGAAGATCTACGCAACCTACCTCCACGACGTGAGCAATCGAATCCGTATTTTCGAAGAAGACGGGACGCCGGCGGGTGAGGTGGAGGTTCCCGAGTACCTGTCGGCCACGATCCGGGGAGACGGCCGAGGCAAAGCCTTGCTCACGCTTCGCGGCTACCTGCTGCCCAATGCGACGTACGACCTCGACCTGACCGACGGTGATCGGGAGATGTCCGAGGAGTCGGAAGTGCCTTTTGAAAGTGCCGCGTTAGAGGTCGAGCAGGTCTGGTACACGTCCCTCGACGGGACTCGTGCGCCCATGTACGTGATCCACCGTCAAGGCATTCGGCTGGATGGGAGTCACCCGACCCTGCTGAACGGATACGGCGGCTTCAACTCGAATACCAAGCCCGGCTTTTCGACGACGGCTGCAGTGTGGCTGGAGTTGGGCGGCGTGTACGCGGTGGCGACGCTCCGCGGGGGAGGCGAGTACGGTGAGGCCTGGCATCGTGACGGCATGCTCGAGAACAAGCAACACGTGTTCGAGGACTTTATCGCTGCCGGCGAGTGGCTCGTGGACAATGGTTACACCAGTCCCGACCGTTTAGGAATCAACGGGGCGAGCAACGGGGGGTTGCTCGTGGCAAGCGCGATGACCCAGCGTCCGGACCTCTTTCGCGCCGTGCTGTGCGCGTACCCCGATCTGGACATGGTGCGCTTCAACACCTTCGGCGCCACGAACAACCTTCCCGCCCTGCTGGAATATGGAGATGCGTCCATTCTCGAGCAGTTCGAGGCCATCCGGCAGTATTCGCCGTATCAAGCGGTCGAGGTCGGTGTGGACTATCCGGCGGTCATGCTCACGACCGGGGACCTGGACACCCGCGTGCCGCCTCTCCAGGCCAGGAGAATGACGGCCCGGTTGCAGGCGGCAACGTCATCGGGGCTGCCCGTGATCCTGTACTACGACGAGAAGGGCGGCCATGCAGCGGGTCGGGGTCGACCCTTGAGCCTGCGCATCGAGGACGCGGCACGCGAGATCACTTTTCTAGCGCAGCAATTGGGGTTGGGCGTCAAGTAGGAGTGAGGAGCCGGCATCTATTCCGCTTCCCACAAACTGTCCCCCGAGTGTTTGACCCTGCGTTTGGTCCACGCTTAAGATTGAGGCTGAGGGAATCCGATGATCGGCCAGATAGTTTCTCATTACCGCATCCTGTCCAAGCTGGGCACGGGTGGGATGGCATCGTGTTCGAAGCCGAGGACATGCGGCTCGGAAGGCGCGTGGCCCTCAAGTTCCTGCCCGAGTCGTCCACACAGGACGAGCTCGCCCTGGAGCGATTCCGGCGTGAGGCTCAGGCAGCCTCGGCGCTGAATCATCCGTCGATCTGTACGGTCTACGACATCGGCGATCACCAGGGCCGGTCGTACATTGTGATGGAGCGATTGAACGGTCGAACGCTCAAGGAAGCATTGGAAGACCCGACAAGTCCGAGCGGGGATGTAGAAACGCTTTCGTTGGGCCCTTCTGGTAGTGAGGAAGTTCCGGGCGTGCCGCTGGAGATTGAGGAGACGCTCGATCTCGGCATCCAGCTTGCAGATGCCCTCGAAGCTGCTCACGCGGAGGGCATCGTCCACCGGGACATCAAGCCTGCCAACATTTTCGTCGGGTCCCGAGGACCGGCGAAACTGCTCGATTTCGGCCTCGCCAAGCTCGACCCGAATCGAGACGCCCCACCCATCCTGAGCGATTCGTCTTTTGACGCCGGAGCTCTGACTCTGGCCGGGGATCTTGTCAGAACACTGTTCTATATGTCCCCGGAACAGACCAAAGGCGAGTTGGTCGACCACCGAACCGACTTGTTCTCGCTGGGCACCGTCCTCTACGAAGTCGCTACGGGCCAGAGGCCGTTTTCGGGGAAGTCGGCCAAGGAGGTCGCAGGACGGATACGCGTGGACGACCCGACGTCCCCGAATCTACTGAATCGGCTCATCCCGATGGAATTGGAAAAGATCCTGGCCCGGGCCCTTCAAAAGGATGTCCGGAAGCGCTTCCAACATGCCGCCGACATGAAATCGGCGCTCCTGGGACTCCGGCGGAACCTGGCCTCTGCGACGTACGACCGAAAGTCCGCGGCTCCGGCTCCGGTCGTTGTCGTGGGTCCAATCGCCGTGATCGACTTTTCGAACCTGACCGATCCGGAGGACTCCGACAGCGTCGCACGAATGATGACCAACCTGCTGAACACCGAAGTATCGAACTCCGTCGGGCTGAAAGTGATCAGCCGGCAACGTCTGTACGATCTGTTGAAACAGATCACTAGTGTCCGGAACACGGTGCGACAGCCGCCGGCAACTTATAGATGAACAGTGAGTTGAATGGCATTCTGCGATTTTTCGATTTGAACCTGCCGATCACACTTTTAGCAATATTACGGTGAGAGGGGTGATACCAATGGCGCATGAACTCAGGCCAAACCGTCTTCTCACAAGTCATGGATTACGCGCCCCGATACGAGTTTCAGAAGTGTGTCGCCCGCTATCGGGGCGATTACCAGCAGAAAGGGTTTTCCTGCTGGGATCAGTTCCTGGCGATGGCATTCGCCCAATTGACCTATCGTGAAAGCCTCCGCGACATCGAAGCCTGCTTACGCGCCCTCGGCAGAAAGCGTTACCACATGGGATTCCGAAGCAAGGTGGCGCGGACGACACTGGCCGACGCCAACGAGCGGCGCGACTGGCGGATCTATGCGGATTTCGCACAGGTCCTGATCGGCATGGCGCGGCCGTTATATGCCGAAGACCCCATCGGCGTCGAGTTGGATCAAGGTCTATATGCCCTGGACTCGACCACCATTGACCTGTGTCTTTCACTATTCCCATGGGCCCGGTTTCGCCGGCACAAAGCCGCGGTCAAGATGCATACACTGCTGGATCTTCACGGCAACATTCCCGCGTTTATCCACGTCACAGACGGGAAAGTCCATGACGTCAACGTTCTCGATGAGATCGCACCCGAAGCGGGTGCCTTCTACGTCATGGACCGCGCCTATATCGATTTTGAACGGCTCTTTCTCTTCTCCCTCTGTTCCGCTTTCTTTGTGGTGCGTGCTAAGAAGAACGTCGTCCTGCGGCGGCGGTACTCCCGTCGGGTGGACACGACCACGGGATTGCGATCCGACCAGACGGTCATCCTCACAACGAACAAATCCGCCAAAACCTATCCCGATCCGTTGCGGCGTATCAGCTACTTCGATGCCGGGACGAACAAGCGGTTGAAGTTCCTGACCAACAACTTCGCGTTGCCTGCACTCACCATCACTCAGATCTACAAGTCGCGATGGCAGGTGGAACTTTTCTTTAAATGGATCAAACAACACCTTCGAATCAAGTCCTTCTACGGCACCAGCGAGAATGCGGTGAAGACCCAGATCTGGATCGCCATTTCGGTTTATGTTCACGTCGCCATCATCCGGAAGCGCCTCGGCATCGATAGGAGTCTTTACCAAATCCTACAGATTCTCAGCATTACGATTCTTGAGAAACAGCCCATTTTGCAGGCCTTTCACGCGCCTGATTCCCAATTCAATGAACTCCAAGATCCTAACCATCTGGTTCTATTCGACTTCTAACCGGACACTAGTGGAAACAGATCGGTGTCGAGAAGCTGGATCGGTCGGTTGCAACGGAGGTGGCCGGCAAGGCTGGAGCCAAAGCGATGGTTGTTGGGGAGATCGCACGTCTAGGCGAACGGATCATAGTTACGGCCGAACTCGTCCAGGTCGCCGACGGGGATCTGCTCGGCTCCCAGCGAGCGGAAGGCGCCGGTGTCGAACAACTGTTCGAGATGGCCGTCGAGCTCGCAGAACAATTGAGGAAGGCATTGCAGGTCGGCCCGACTGCCGGACACCGATCGACCGAGGATCTTGTCCGTGAACTCACCGGAAGCATCGAAGCCTACCGAGCGTACGTTCGCGGCGGGGCGTTTTTTCAGAGGGTGCGATCCCTCTGTGCCAATGTAGGTGAGACACCTGCCTAACCGTTAATTCCCATAGGTAAACCCCCGGCTTAGCCGGGGCGACTCGCAGAGGTTTGACCGAGAGCGGCGGTAGATAGGAAAGTCCTGCTTGGAAGCGACGATTTCCAAAGAAGGAGGACTCAATGAAAGAGGCCCGAAGGCGATCGCACACGAAATGGGACTGCAAGTATCACATGGTGTTCATTCCGAAGTAGGCGGTATCCAGTGTGGCGGGATTCATCAAGGGGAAGAGTGCAATCTCGACTGCCCGGAACTTTCTGGGACTGAAACACCGTTTGACAGGGAAGAGTTTCTGAGCGCGAGGCTATTTCGTTTCCACGGTGGGGATGGACAAACAATTCGTGCGGGATTACATTTGGCGGCAGGAGCGGGAGGAGCAGCGTTTGGAGGAGCTGAACATGGCGTGGGGGCATCAGCTGCCTTCAGGCGGCTCTTGACCGGCCCCTTTGAGGGGCTCACAGAAATAAGCCCCCGGCTCTGCCGGGGGTCATTTAACTAGTTGAGGAGTTGTGAACCCCAGTTGGGCTTGACCGCCCGGCCGCTTCATCATGAATGGCAGGAATTTCTCGACTTAGAGTAGCCCCTGAGTGCCGCATTTTCAATCACTTTCAGGGTTTGTAGGGATCGGCTGCCGCGGATGAATCGTTCATTTTCAATTGAGGCTTGTGCATTCGGAAAGGCCTGTATTACCGTCGCCCAGTCTTGGTCAGCCGTGCATTTATCCGCGTTTGGAAAATAACTTGAACAGCACTCTGAAACCTCTCTGCTTCGTTCTCATGCCTTTCGGTACGAAGCCGGACCCTACTGGCCGGCCCGACATCGATTTCGACGCGGTCTACGAAAAGGGCATCCGGCCGGCTATCGAAGCGGTCGGAATGGATCCGATACGGGCGGACGCGGAGAAGACGGGTGGCATCATTCACAAGCCGATGTTCGAGCGGCTGCTTCTCTGCGAATACGCGATCGCCGACCTGACGACTGCCAACCTGGATGTCTTTTACGAACTGGGCGTCCGCCACACCGCACGTCCCAGCACGACGCTCCCTATTTTTGCGACGCACCAACCGATACCGTTCGATGTGAACTACCTGAGGGCGCTGCCTTACGAACTGGGGGCGAACAACGAGTTCGGAGCAACGGAATCTTCGGCGCTTGTCGCCGCGTTGAGCAAACGCCTGGGGCAACTCCGGGAGGTCGTTCGCCGAGAAGACGCAGTCGACAGCCCTGTCTTTCAGCTGCTGGGCGCCTGGGAACCCGGCGACATCGCACGGCTGAAGACCGATGTGTTCCGCGACCAGGTGCGGATCAACGACGAACTCAAAGGGCGGATGACCCGCGCTCGGAGCCTGTCCCCCGATCAGGGCTTCGAAGCATTGAAGGAGATCGAATCCGGGCTGGGACCGCTCGACGTCCAGGAAGCGGGCATCGTGGTGGACCTGATGCTTTCCTACCGCGCACTCTCGGCCTGGACCGGGATGATCTCCTTGCATGAGAACATGCCGGAGGCTTTGAAACACCAGGTTCTCGTGAGAGAGCAGCTGGCGTTCGCCCTGAACCGTCGGGCCGGCAAAGAGGACAACGCCCAGGATCGCAGCCGCGCCCTGGAGATTCTGGAGGCTGTTGAGGACGAGCGGGGGCCGAGCTCTGAAACCTGCGGGTTGATCGGGCGTATTTATAAGGACTACTGGGCAGAGGCTCTCCAAAAGGACGACACGCGGACCGCCCGGGGGCACTTGAAGCGAGCGATCAGTGCCGATCTGCGTGGCTTCGAGGCCGACTCCCGAGACGCATATCCCGGCATCAACGCCGTGACGCTACTGGATATCCGTGGGGACGAGCGATCGTTGGTCCAGCGCGACCATCTCGTGCCCGTCGTCCGCTTTGCCGTTGAACAGCGCCTCCGAGGGAAGGAACCCGACTACTGGGATCACGCCACGATGCTCGAGCTCGCCGTGCTGGCCTCAGATGAAGAAGCGGCGGACGATCAGCTCGACTCCGCTCTGGCGATTATCCGGGAGAAGTGGGAGCCGGAAACCACCGCGCGCAACCTGCGGCTGATCCAGGATGCCCGAAAGGGGCGAGGGGAAGACACCGGGTGGCTCGACGGGATCATCGAAGCTCTGGAGTCGAAGGCCGGTCCTTGATTCCCGAGTCCAGTTTTCGTTGACCTCTCCCGGTCGAAGGCGAACAATCCATGTATTGATGTTCCGATCATTTCAGTCTTGCTTGTTGCCCCTGGTTGCTCTTGCCCTACTTTGCCCGGGAACAGCCTATGGCCAGGATCCGCCGCCGCCGCCGGATCTCCCCCCTGGATCTACGGGCAACCCGCTCGACAGGGAACTCGCTGAGGAAGAACGGGCGAGAGAAAGAGCTGTAGAGTCGAACCGGCGAGCCGACTTGGCCCGACTTGGGGTGTCAATCACCCCTGAAGCTCGGGCCAACAGAGAGACGATCGAGAACTACTACGTAAAACTGCGCCTATGGCGGTTCCTGGACGACCTGATCGATTTCAGTCTCCAGGTGCGTGCCATACATGCCTTCCGATTCGCGCCGATGTCGGAACCCTGGGCCATTCGGGACCTCGAACGCCGTGTCGACAAGCTCGACGACCGGACCGAGGACCTGATCGATTTCATCGACTGGGGTTGGGACCTACCCGAGCCAGACCTTGTACCTCTTCGGGTCGAAAGCGACATAAGCCGCATCAACGGAATCACCGCGATGTCGCGCAACCTCGTTCCGCGCATCGTCGAGCTCACGACCGGCGACCTGCTCAACCTCGGTGTGCAAAGTGAGGTCCGCTATGACCTGTTTGTCATGCGTCAGATGATCCGCAGCCTCGAGGATTGAGCGGCGCCTTTTCCGCAAACAACGGTCGGTGACCTAGGAGCCTGTCGGGAATAGATTGGGGATGGGTGGCGACAGAAGTCGGGGAAGAACCGGATGGGACCTAAGCTGGACGGGTGGATTTGTAGAAGAAGGCATGACGAAATGCTTCCGATCCGATGACCTGAATCAGAGCTTGTTGATGCCGCCGTCGTTACACGACTGGCTTCCGGAAAATCATTTGGCGCGATTTGTGGCCGACCTGGTGGAGACGCTGGATCTGTCGGCGTTTTACCGTTCCTATGAGGCGAAGGATGGACGAGGTCAGGCGGCCTACTCCCCGGTGCTGATGGTGCGGTTGTTGGTGTACGGATATTGTACCGGGGTGGTGAGTTCGCGGCAGATCGAGAAACGGACGCATGAGGACGTGGCGTTCCGGTATTTGAGTGCGGACACGCATCCGGATCACAGCACGTTCAACGAGTTTCGGAAACGGCATTTGGAGGCGTTGGCGGGACTGTTTCTGCAAGCGCTGGGATTGTGCCGGAAGGCGGGGCTGGTGAAACTGGGGCATGTGGCGGTCGACGGGACGAAACTCCAGGCGAACGCCAGCAAGCACAAGGCGATGAGTTATGGGCGGATGAGGGGGGCCGAAGAGACGCTGAAGGCGGAAGTGGAGGAGTTGCTGAAGCGGGCCGAGGCGGTCGACGCGGTCGAGGATGAGAAGCAACGGCAAGGACTGACCGACCAGTTGCCGAAGGAATTGGCGCGGCGGGAAAGCCGGTTGAAGAAGATTCGACAGGCCCGGGCGGAATTGGAAGCGGAAGCCCGGCAGAAGGCGGCGCAGGCGAAGGCGGACGCGGAAGCGCGGATGGCCCAGCGGCGGAAGCAAGAGGAGCGAACGGGGAAGAAGACGGGTGGAGGCCAACCGCGGGTTCCCGATCCGAAGCAGGCGGCGCCGGATGCGAAGGCGCAGCGCAACTTCACCGATCCGGACAGCCGGATCATGCCCGACGGCGCGCACAAAGGCAGTTTCGTGCAGGCCTACAATGCCCAGATCGCTGTGGACGATGACACGCAAGTCATCGTCGCGGCCGAGATCACCCAGGACGCCAATGACAAAGAGCAACTGGCGCCCATGGTCGCGCAAGTGCGGCGGAACACGGGGACCCGGCCCGTCGCGGTCAGCGCGGATGCCGGGTATTGGAGCCCCAGGCAGGTGACCGACCCGCGAGCCGCAGGGATCGATTTACACGTGGCCACGGGGCGAGTCCGGACCGGCGCATCCCCGAAGTCTTCCGGCGGCCCGCCCGGAGCGGCTGAAGGCGCCGGCGTACGGGAGCAAATGAAACAGAAACTGGACAGCGATGTGGGGCGGGCCGTCTACAAGATGCGCAAGGCGATTGTGGAACCGGTATTCGGACAGACCCGGGAATGCCGGGGATTCCGGCGTTTCAGTTTCCGCGGTCTCGAGAACGTGCGGGCGGAATGGCAACTGGTCTGTTTGACCCACAACATCCTGAAGTTGTTTCGTTACGGAGGAGGATTCAAGCCACTGGCGGCTTGAATCGAAGCAGGGAGATCCTGGCAAACACAGAATCCGCGGATGAAAAATACGTATCGCGCTCAATGGGGGCTGCCGCAATCTCATCTCATGGATCTGTCTGAGCAAACGCTTCCCAAGGTGGCCTTCATCCTGAAATCGCGATGGGTCTTTCAGCTTCAGACTTCTCCAGATTTCTTATTGCCGACAGGCTCCTAGGCGTGTCCGGTGCGGTATTCTGCCGTTGGTTCCGGTCATGACACTTGTTCTCATCGGCTTTGGCTTTCTGGTTCTTGCATTCCTGATAGCGCTCTACAAGCTGTGGCTGGTTGAGCGCCGTCGGCGGATCCGCGAGAAGGAAATGGCGACCAGCATGATGGAGCACATGTGGCGAAAGGATTCCGTTCCGACCGAAACTTCCACAGGCAAGGTCGAAGTCGCCGAGTCTGAATGATCTCCCCGTGGAGTGGCCTTCAGAAAACCAGCCCACCGTCCACGTTCAGAACCGTTCCAGTGATAAAGCTGGCCTCGTCCGACGCCAGGAACAGGTACGCATTCGCCACCTCCTCGGGCCGGCCCAACCGACCGAGCGGAGTTCGCTCCTTGAACCGATCCAGGATGTTCTTCGGAACACTGCGAGCCATTTCGGTGTCGATGAATCCCGGCGCGACCGCGTTGACCGTGATGCCTTTCGGCCCCAGTTCGCGCGCCCATACCCGCGTCATGCCGATGACGCCGGTCTTTGAGGCGACGTAGTTCGTCTGCCCGAAATTTCCGTAGTGGGCCACGACCGAAGTCGCGTTGACGATCCGTCCGCCGCCTCCCCTGGCCATGATACGGGAGATGACCTGGGTGCAGTTGAAGACTCCCTTGAGGTTGACGTCGATGACCCGGTCCCAGTCGGATTCCTCCATGCCGGCGAGCTGGGCATCCGCCTTGATGCCGGCGTTGTTGATCAGGACGTCGATGCCGCTCAACCGTGAAACGATCCCTTCGGCGGCGACCGTTATCGATTTGCGGTCGGTGACGTCCAGGTAGAAGAACAGGCTGTCGGGGGAGGTTTCTTGAATTTCTTCGACTGCTTTGCGACCCGCCGTTTCGTCTACGTCGCATAGGGCGACGCGTGCGCCTTCCGCCGCAAATCTTCTCGCGGTGAACAGACCGATACCCCGGGCGGCACCGGTTATGACAGCCGTCTTGTCCTCGAGTCTCATCGTCCCCCCCATCGAGGACGCAGCTTATCGGAGGCCGATTGGCAGGTCAATTCGGAACGAACGCAATATTTTTCGGACTTTGTTGAAACCTTTTCTGAGTTGCTCCGTTCTAGAAGGTATGAGAGAGGAGAAGTCCTGCCTGAAATGCATAGAACTGCGATGCATATGAGAGGTTTGTAGCCTGTATGTCACTGATATCAAAAGATCTTGTCGCTGCCTCCACCACGCCGCTGATCTTGTCGATTCTTCTCGACGAGGGCGAGAGCTACGGTTACGCGATCATCGCGTCGGTCAGGGAGTTGTCCAATGGAGTGATCCGCTGGACCGACGGAATGCTCTATCCCGTCCTCCATCGGCTGGAAAACCACGGACTCGTCAAATCCACCTGGCGACTGTCGGACGAAGGCCGCCGGAGGAAGTACTACCGGCTGACCGCCGAGGGCCACCGCGCTCTCGAGAGAGAGCGCCTCCAGTGGTTGCGGGTACATTCGACGCTCGAGAGGGCGTGGGCGAAGCACGGTGTTTGACCTGGACCGGCAGATTCGGGACTGGCTCTTCGGGCTGAGGCCCGAACGGGGACTGTCCCCTGAAGCGCTTGAGGAGTTGGAAGACCATCTACGCATGGAGGTCCGCACGCTCCGCGACCGAGGCCTGACCGAGCAAGAGGCATTCGTAGCGGCCCGGCAGCGACAGGAAACGACGAGACGATCGTAGACGAGTTTCAAAAGCTGAATCCGGAGCCAGTGAATCTCCGAGTGTGGCACGGACTCCGTGAACCGACCGAACCGAAAACAGGAGGAAGCGATCCCATGAGAACTCTAATCCAGGATATCCGGTACACCTTGAGGCTGCTTGTGCAGAACCCTGGCTTTGCGGCGGTCGCCGTCCTGACGCTCGCGCTGGGGATCGGCGCGAATACGGCGGTGTTCAGCGTCGTCAACGCGGTCCTGGTGCGGCCCCTGCCTTATGAAGAACCGGAGCAGTTGACCGTCATCTGGACGAACTTCGGCACGGACCTGCCTCAGAATTGGGTTTCCGGACCCGAATTTCTGGAAATGCAGGAGTTCTCAACGCTGTTCGAGGGCATCGGTATCGCCGTTCCGACGACGGTGGCCTTCACCGGGTCGGGCGAGCCCGAGCAGATCCAAGCTGCCGGAGCCTCGGGTGATTTCTTCAGCGTCATGAACGTGAATGCGGCCGAGGGGCGCCTGATCGAGCCCGACGACGATGTGCCCGGGGCCACACCGGTCGCGGTTCTCAGCGATGGTTTCTGGCAGCGCCGGTTCGGCGGTGATCCTTCCATTCTCGGGCAGACGATCTACACCAACGGCATCCCGCTCACTGTCGTCGGCGTCCTGCCTCCCGATTTTACGGTCTTCCATCCAGGTTCGAACTTTCCCGAAGGCATCGATGTGTGGACCCCGTTGGCTGGGCTGGTGACGGCGTTCTTCGGCAGCGGAGACTATGCACAGCTACCGCGCGGCTCCCACTTCATGAACGCATTTGCCCGAATGAAGCCCGGGGTGACGGTGGCGCAGGCACAGTCCGACATGGATGCAGTGGCGATGAAGATGAAGGAGAAATCGCCCGACTATTACGACTTCGACGGCTGGGGTGTCACGGTGTACTCGCTCCACGGGGATCTGGTGGAGGAAGCGCGCCCCGCGCTGCTCATCCTGCTCGGAGCTGTGGCATTCGTGCTCTTGATCGCAGCGGTTAACGTGGCGAACCTGATGCTGGCACGCTCGGCATCCCGCGAGCGGGAGATCGCCGTACGTACGGCACTGGGCGCCGGTCGCTGGCGCATGGTGCGGCAGTTGATGACCGAAAGCCTGACTCTGGCAGTGGTGGGTGGAGTTGCAGGGTTGGCGTTGGCCTTCGGCCTCGTCCGCGCGATAGCGGCGCTTGCGCCGGCGACTCTTCCCAGGGGTGGGGAAATCAGCATCGACATGGGCGTGCTGCTGTTCACGGTTGCAATCTTCCTCGGTGCCGGCATCCTGTTCGGCCTCGCGCCAGCGGTCCATACGTTGAAGGGGGATCTGGTGGACTCTCTCAAAGAGGGCGGCCGCGGTGCGACGGGTCTTCGCGGCAAGCACTTACGCAGCATGCTGGTCGTTTCCGAGGTCATGCTCGCCATTGTCCTTCTCGTAGGCGCCGGCCTGATGATTCGGAGCTTCTCGGAACTGATGACATCGGATCCCGGCTACGACTCCGAGAACATCCTGACGGTGCGCGTGTCGCTGCCGGGGAGTAAATACAATGCGAATGGTCAGCGCGACTTTTTCGACCGCCTGATTGCCCGGACCGAGGCCCTTCCCGGTGTCCGGTCGGTGGGAGCGATCTCCAGTCTGCCCCTGACCGGCACCGGCGGTTCGGGCACAACGCGAGTCGACCGAACGGAGCAGTTCCCGGAGGACCAGGCCTACATCGAGGCGGACCGTCGGTACGTGAGTGCGGACTACTTCCCGACGATGGGTATCGACATCGTTCGTGGCCGGAACTTCACTGCGGCCGACGCCGCGGACGCGCCGCTCGTTGCGATCATCGACGAGGAGTTTGCACGCCGATTTTGGCCCGACGACGAACCGATCGGCAAGCACATCTCGACCAACTTCAACCCCCCCCCGTCTGGCGTGAAGTCGTCGGCGTTGTCGCCCACTCCCGGACCAACGACCTCGAGACGGTCGGCAGAGAACAGGCATACATGCCGTACCGCCAGGTGCCTTCGGCTGGCATGTTCCTGACCATCCGGACCGAAGGAGATCCTCTGGCACTGGCGCCCGACGTTCGCGCGGCCGTGTGGGAGTTGGACAGCGACCAGCCTGTCGACGATGTTCAGGCGATGGCAGCGAGGGTCGACCGGGCTCTCGGGCCGACGAAGTTCAACCTGCTTCTGCTGTCGATCTTCGCCAGCGTGGCGTTGGCGTTGGCCGCTATCGGTGTCTATGGCGTCGTTTCATATTCTGTCACGCAGCGCCACCACGAGATCGGGGTCCGGATGGCGCTCGGAGCCGGAGCCGGCGAGGTGCGAAGGATGATCCTGATGCAGGGTCTGATGACTGTTGGGCTCGGTTTGCTTCTCGGGCTCGTGGCCGCGTTCGGCCTCACGCGGTTGATCGCTACGCTGCTGTACAACGTGTCCCCGAGCGATCCGCCGACCTATGCGTCGGTTGCAATCGTCCTGACTGTCACGTCGATCGTGGCTTGTTATCTGCCCGCACTGCGCGCGACACGGGTAGATCCGAGTTCGGTACTCCACCAGGAGTAGAGGGTTGAGCCCGCTTTTCTCACCGGTTGTCGTTGCGAAGCCCGCCGGGCCACCTCGGTGGCCCGGTAGGATACAGACGCCGCCGGGGCATGTATTGGCATGGCCCTTGACGGGCCATGCTGCGCGCGCGCCTGGAGAGGGCCGCAGGCGTACTTGACAGTACGTCGAGGAGCCCGACCAAGCGCAACGCAGTAGCGGCGGATGTATCCGGCGCTGCAGCAGACAACTGGTGAGAAACGCGGGCTAGTCAAGGGCCGGGGCTTCCCGGCCCCTTTCGACGTACACCTCGCGGGCCTGACGGAACTGAGCCAGCACGTGCTCTCGTTCGCGATCCGAACGCCAACCGGGATGTTGTTCGGCCATTTCCGTCAGTCGATCGATCCAGGCGACGAAGTAATCGGCCGAGGTGCGGCTCCGAATCGGCTGGCCGCCCACATAGACGTAGACAGGGTTCGTCGTCGCCATCGGCCGGCTCTGCTCGACCGGATGGGTCCGGCCGTTTCCCGATGTCTGCAGTGTGTACCAGCCGCTGGTGGTGACCTCGATTTCTCGTTCGAAGCTTGCCTGACGGCGGTCCCCCGGCAGCGGGATCTCCTCGATGACGCGGCCGTTGTGGACGAGTTCCAGCCGGTCCAGAGGAACGATGGAATCGAGTGTCCCACGCAACAGGATTCGGCCCGCGGCCTCGGGAAGGCGGATCTCGTCACCCGGCATCGCACGGTCCACGGTCAGATCCAGCAGGGGGCCGTTCGTGACGAAGCCGCGTCCTGCCAGGAGCGCCCGCATGTAGTTTTCCCAAGTGAGATTGCCTCGCCCGAGCTGAAAGTACCCTCGCATGGCCCCGACAAGGTTTGTGCGGTGGAGGTTCGAAATCGAGTCCTCACCACCAGTGACCGGAATCTTGAAGCCGTTGTTCAACGCGTGGTGCCAGGGGATCAGGGCCCCGTCCCCGGGCTGTGACCAGAGCTCGTGATAGTTCACTGCGCCTAGGAGCCTGTCGGGAATAAGAAGTCTGCAACCAAGAATCAACAACTTACAGACCGGGGATGGCTCGTAAGTTGTTGATTCTTGCTTCGAGGGAGCCAATTCCCGACAGGCTCCTAGAGCGACGTCGACCGGAAACCCCTTCGCTCCGCCCAGGTTGCCTTCCAGCGGATCGCGGTTGCCCCCGAACGGGTGGACGTATGCGCCTATCGCGCCCTGTTGCTTCGCGTAAAGAAGAATGTCCGTGTTGGATGGATAGAGGCTCTCGATCGCCGTGCCCTCGTAGCCGGTCACGAAGCGCGAGATCAGGTGATCGGTCAGGTTGAAAAGAGATATGTGCCCGTAGAACGGTGGCCGGTACTCCTGGCCGGTGTGCATGATTCGGTCCGGTGTCGACAGCGGGTGTTCGGCGGCGGCCGTGTAGTGCTGGTAGTCGAGGATCCGGTTGTCCTTGTTGGCGATCATGTGACCGATCATGTCCATGTCTTCGGCCGCGGCCATCAGGAAGAGATTTTCCGCGGTGTTGTGGAGGTTACCGGCGTAGTTCATGTGCACGTGGTTGCTGCCCGAAAACCACCCCCGGGCCCGCAGGTTGGCCATGCGCGCGAGCCGAAGCGTCACGGAGTGAACCTTCCCGGCTTCCACCTGGATCGATTGTTTGGCGGGCAGATGCTCGAAGCCTTTGACCGCCTCGACGGTAAATGTACCCGGCGGAACTTCGACGGTGAATCTTCCCGGCGTGTGGAAAAGCTGCTGGTTGAGCGTCGACAGCCGTTCGTAGGACTCGCCGGGAGTGTAAGACTTCCCATCGGAAGCGGTCTGGTAGATTCGCGCCGGCGTTTCCCGACCCGACTCGTCGAGGACGCGCACGGTGACCGTCCCCATCGGCCGGCTCCAGCGCTTCGAAGTAATCCGGATCAGTTCGGCTTCTCCGCCCCAACTCTTGAGCAGCTTCAGCTGCGGGAGGCCGGTCTCGTTCGAAATGTGGACAATCCACTCGCCGTCGGGAGACCACCGCGGATGGAAGCTGTCGTACTCACCGAACGTCATCTTGTAGGGCTCTCCGCCTTCGGCGGGCAGGACGAACAGGTTGTTGAACTGTTGACCAAGGTGGGAGCTGTAGACGATCCTCTTCCCATCCGGCGACCAATGAGGCCGCGTTCGATATAGGGTTTCTTCCTTGTGCAGCACCTGTACCTGTCCCGTGTTCATGACATCGGGTTCGACCGGTGCTCGCGAGATTCCTCCCGACCCAAGCGGAATGTCCCGGTTCGTAACGAAAATCAACTCCGTGCCGTCGGACGACCACGTCGGTGAAATGTGCAGGTCATAGTCGCCGAAATAGAGCCGGGATCTTCCGAACTGGTTGTCGGTCGTGACGTTCGTGATCTCGCCCTTGCTGCCGTCGACCAGATCCATGACGCGGATATTGAAGTAGCCGTCCGCTTCGGTCGAGACATAGGCGAGGCGGCGGCCGTCGGGAGACCACGCCGGGTCGACGTTGACGTGATCCCCCTCGGTGAGCGGTCGCGACTCGCCCGTTTCCAGATCCATGATCATCAGATTGATGTTGCGACCGTCGTCGTCGGCCGTGTAAACGAGCCATCGGCCGTCGGGCGACCACTCTGGGGAAGAGAGGTATTCTTCGGCATAGGCGATCTCGTAGGCGGTGGAATCGCCGGGTTGGATCTTCCAGATCGAACCGTCCATCGCGAACGCGATCCATTCGCCGTCAGGGGACCAGGAAGGCCACCACGGAGTGCTGCTTCCGGCCGGTGGGAAGTAGAAGTTCTGCATGTAGTTGCCACCGGTGCGGGCGTTCGGGTACACCTGCCCGAAGGCGGTCGCGCCGAGGGTCATGAGCAAAAGCAAGGTAAGCGTCAGCGACGAGGGTCTGGACCGGATCGCGTTCATGGATTGGACTCCTTCTATGGGAAAGGTTCTACCACAGGCTGCTAGATTCCGGATGTGAGTTTGACGTCCCGCTCGGTGTAAGCTTCCCTCCATGTCCGACACGGAAATGTTCCGCCTGCTGGCCGACGACGATGTCCGCTTGGAGGCGGACGCACCGGATCTTTCCGACGAGCAGTTTCTCGGGATCTACCGTGTGATGGTGCAGACCCGTGTCTTCGATGCAGCCATGATCGGGTTGCACCGCCAGGGACGGATCGGTATCTACGGCTCTTCGGAAGGTGAGGAGGCGATCGCCGTCGCTGCGGCAGCGGCCCTGGACGAGCCCGACTGGTTGTTTCCCGACTATCGTGTCCCGGGGGCGTTGTTCGAGAGGGGCGTCACGATGGAAGAGACACTGGCCCAACTGTTCGGCTCGGCTGCAGACCTTGGCAAGGGGCGGCAGCTGCCCACCCACTATGGCAGCCGGCGGCTGCAGATTGCGTCGATCTCAAGCCCCGTGGGAAACGGCACTCCGCACGCCGTGGGGTTCGCCTGGGCGGCGAAGATCCGGAAGGGTCCCGAGGTCGTCCTGAACTTCTTCGGAGACGGTGCGACTTCGGAAGAAGGATTCCACACCGGTATGAACATCGCCGGAGTACACCGGCTTCCTGTCGTGTTCGTCTGCCGGAACAACCAATACGCGATATCGGTGCCGCTGCGTCTCCAGACGGCATCGGAGACGATCGCGATCAAAGCCCGAGCATACGGTTTCGATGGCGTTCGCGTCGACGGAAGCGACGCTCTGGCGGTTTACGCCGCTGTGCGCAAGGCAGTCGAGCGCGCCCGAGCCGGAGAAGGCCCCACGCTGATCGAAGGCGTCAGCTACCGGCACGGAGCCCACTCCACGTCCGACGACGACACACGCTATCGCGACCGATCCGAGGCCGACGCGTGGAAGAAGCGGGATCCGATCGCGCGTTTCCGGCGCTATCTGGTTGCCCGTGGAATTTGGGACGAGAACCGGGACGCGGATCTCGTCAGGGAACTCACCGAGGCGGTTCAGAGGGCGATCGACGTGGCGTCCGCTGTTCCGGTGCCCCAGATCGATACACTATTCACGGACGTCTATCACGACATGCCGCCACACCTTCAGATTCAGCGAGACGAGTTGCTCCGCCACCTCGAGTCTCGGAAGCAAGCCGAGTGAGTCGCGTGAACATGATCGATGCGTTGAACGATGCCCTCCACGTCGGCATGCGTGCAAATGACAACGTGGTGGTGCTCGGAGAAGACGTCGGGAGGCTCGGGGGAGTGTTCCGGGTGACAGCCGGGCTCTTCGATGAGTTTGGCGAGGATCGCGTCCTGGATACCCCGCTGACCGAAACCGGCATCGTCGGGTCCGCTATTGGGATGGCGCTATACGGCCTGCGGCCTGTGGCCGAGATTCAGTTCGCTGATTTTGTCTTTCCCGCGTTCGACCAGATCGTGAATGAGCTGGCCAAGTACCGCTATCGTTCGGGAAATCAGTTCGAGTGCCCGGTGCTCATGCGGATGCCTGTCGGCGGCGGGATTGGTGGCGGCCACTATCACTCTCAGAGCCCGGAGGCCTACTTTGCGCACACGGCCGGCCTCAAGGTCGTCATCCCATCGAACCCCTACGACGCGAAAGGCCTACTGCTTGCGGCGCTCGAGGATCCCGATCCTGTCGTATTCCTCGAGCCGAAGAAGCTCTACCGTACGACACACGCGGAGGTTCCCGAAGGCCACTACACGGTGCCGATCGGTTCGGCAGCCGCGGTCCGGGAAGGCAGCGATCTGACGTTGCTGTGCTATGGGGCGATGGTTCCGGTCTGCGGGAAAGTGGCGGCGTCGGCGGCCGGGGAGGGGATCGACATCGAGGTCATCGACCTCCGGAGCATTCTGCCCCTGGACCTGGACGTCGTCTCGGCATCGGTCGCAAAGACCGGCCGGGTCGTCATCGTCCATGAAGCGCCCCGAACCTGCGGGTTTGGGGCGGAGCTGGCTGCCTCGATCGTCGAGCGCTCGTTCTGGGACCTGGACGCGCCGATTGCCCGCGTGACGGGTTTTGACACGCCATTTCCTTATCGGCTCGAGGACGCGTACATGCCGACCCTCGAAAGGATTCTCGAAGGCGTCCGGACGACGGCGAGGGCTTAGGGGATTAGGCGGCCGCCGGAGGCGGCGTCTTTACAGCGAACTTGGTCACCAGCATTACGAGAGCTGCCGGAACCCAGAGGATGACCGAGAACAGCGTCGGGCCGCCGATCAGATGCGTCGCCGCATGAAACCAGTGGTTGGCATTTCCAGAAAACTCAGGGGTGCTGAATATGTTCAGGGTTCCAGTCACAGCCGTGATGGCGATGCCGGCGCTGATGATCACATTGGCCACGAAGCTCTGAATCGAGATCAGGATCAGGACCTGAGGATAGCTGCCGAACCCCGTCGTATGGACGCGTATAGCGTAGTAGATCAACCCGGCGAGCTGCACGACGGTCATGCTGAAGTAAGTGGCGAGCGAGTTGTCGGCACCCGCCAGGGATAAACCTAGCCGTGTGAGTCCGACGACTGCCGTCGCAATCAGAAAAACTTTCTGGAACTGGACGTACTCGGAAAAGGTCTTGCCGAATAGCTTCATGGTTTCTCCGGTCGTGTGTTGATCGGTCGTGCGATTGTAACGCCTTCTCTCGGTGGGCTTACTTCAATTCGATCCAGATGGCCCGGCCGACGCCGATGATGCTGCCGTCTTCGGCATAGAGGGCCGTGCCTGCGGTCGATTTCCGACCCTCGTTGGCGATTTGCCATCCTACTGCGATCGTCCTGTCGCCCACATGGACCCTGTCCACGATCCTTGCCTTCAGGCGCCCCAGCAGCCGCGTCTGGCTGCCCTCGATCGCGAAAGCTCCCGGGCAGTCCAGGGCGGACTAGATGAACTCATCCGGTATGTTCTTGCCGTCCGGAGAGATGGACGCGTCCGGAATCCAGGGCGATGCGACCATCTGCCGGTCTGCCAGCGGACCCGGATATATCTGCATGCTGTCCGGCCGGGACGTGCCGCAGACGAAGCAGTGGGGCAGCGGATGTGTTTCGAAACCGCGGAAGGACTTCGATGCCTGAACCGCAGCCTCGAATCCGGGCGCCGGGGGTGCGGTCTCGTCCATCGAAGCCGGTGCGGCCTCGGCGAGGACATCATCATCGTCCATCAGCACGAAGCCGTTGCCGGCGGGCTGGACGTGCAAGCTCCGGCCGAGTGGGGGCGGTTTTCGCAGAGTTACCTCGACAGGCCCGTCAAAGTGAGCGGCGAGGAGTCCGCAAACGTACCCGCCGTTGCCCGAATCTCTTGGTCCGCAGAAACGCGGGTCGATGATGATGTGGTCGTCGGTCATGGCGAACTCAAAGACTACAAGGTCACTCGGACCGAAGAAAGGGGACAGGCTCCCCTGTCCCCTTTTGTGCGATACAGCAATTACAGGTTGGAACGCGCTCAAAAGTGAAATTAATGATTGGGGAGAAAGGGGACAGCGGAGCCTGTCCCCTTTGAAGCAGGTTCGGGACATGGTAATAATGCGCAGGATGTTTCCCCGAGTGAAGAAGTTGCCCCTCACGGGACGGATGTTGGCGCTCGTGCTCGCACTGACGCTGGGAGGGTGTGGCGGGTCCTCTGACGAGCAGGGTCTCATCGAGCTGCGGATGGGTGCCGTCAGCGCGCCGGGATCTCTGATTTCGAACACGGCGGACGAGTTCGTCCGGCGCATCAACGAACAGCTTGCCGGACGTGTGAACCTGAGCTTCTTCGGTTCCAGCCAGCTCGGCAACGACGAGGTCATGCTCCAGAAGCTGAAGCTGGGGACCATCGATTTTTCGATTCCCTCCACGATCATGTCGTCGATGGTCCAGGAGTTCGGCCTGTTCGAAATGCCCTACCTGGTGCGGGATCGAGAGCACATACGTCGGGTGGCCGACGAAGTCTTCTGGCCGCGGCTGGCGCCGGCAGCCGCCGAAAAGGGCTACAAAGTGCTTGCGCTGTGGGAAAACGGATTTCGCCACATTACGAACGACGTGCGCCCCATCCGAACGCCGGGGGACCTGGCCGGCATCAAGCTGCGAACGCCGCGCGGCGAATGGCGTGTGAAGCTCTTCCAGGTGTTCGGCGCCAGCCCGACGCCCATGCCGCTCTCGGAAGTCTTTGTCGCCCTCCAGACGGGAGTGATCGACGGCCAGGAGAACCCGATCGCTCAGGTGACGAGCTACAAGTTCCAGGAGGTTCAGAGCTACCTGTCGCTGACCAGTCACGTCTACAGTCCCGCCTACCTGCTGACCGGAGCCGACCGCTGGCCGAGGTTGCCCGAAGATGTTCGAAGCGTGATCGAACAGACCGCGCGCGACATGTCCGACTGGGTCTATGCGGAGGCCGAACGTCTCGACAGGGAGTTGCTCGAAGAGCTCCGAGGCGCCGGCATCGCAATCAACGATGCCGATCGGGATAGTTTCCTCGAAGCCAGCCAGCCGATTTATGATGAGTTCGGGACGACCGTTCCGGGCGGACGGGAAATGATTGAAACCGCCATGGCGCTGGCTAACCAATAACCTTCCCTTGCTCGGATTCCTGTCGAGACTTGCGCATCCTCTCCGAACGTCATTGGAATGGCTCTGTCTTGGATTGATGAGTTCGCTGGCCCTGCTCGTCGTCGCCGGAGTGGTGTTCCGCAAGGCGGGCGCCGCGCTGGTCTGGTACGACGAGGTCGCGTCCATTCTTCTGGTATGGCTCACTTACTACGGCGCATGCCTGGCGGCGCTCGACCGCGCCCACATCGGGTTTCCAAAACTCGTCGGGAAGCTGAAGGGAACCAGCCTCCTTGCGGTGCTGATAATCCGCGAGACCGTGGTCATCGCCTTCTTCGGGCTTGTGGCCTGGGCAGGCTGGAGAGTGCTGTTGATCCTCGACGGCACATACCTGGTGAGCCTGGGGTGGGTGCCCGCTCAGGTGACACAGTCGGTCATACCCATCGGAGCCATCCTGTTCATCCTTTCTGAAGTGTGCGCGACCGCCGTCCTGTTCCGATCTCGGTCGTCCGAGCGGAGTGATCGATGATCCTGCTGCTCCTCTTCGTCGGCCTGCTGGCTCTTATCATGATCGACGTGCCGATCGCCATCGCTCTTGGCGTAGTGGCCGCCATCGCGATCGCGGTGGTCGATGGGGTGGCGTTCCTGCCGAACGTTGCGCTCGTCCTCTTCGACGGCGCGCGCAAGTTCACGTTGATCGCGATTCCCCTGTTCATACTCGCCGGCGCGATCATGAACGCGTCAGGGATTTCGCGACGGCTGATCGCATTCGCCTCCGCCTTGCTGGGTTTCGTCCGGGGCGGTCTGTCGATGGTCACGATCGGCACGTCGCTGTTCTTTGCCGAGATATCCGGATCTGCGGTGGCCGACGTTGCCGCGCTAGGGTCGATCCTGATCCCGGCCATGGAGCGGAAGGGGTACCCGAAGGAGTTCGCCGCCGCGGTCATGTCGTCCTCGTCGACGCTGGCCGTCGTGATCCCGCCGTCGCTCCCGATGATCCTGTACGCCGTCATGTCGGGCACCTCGGTCGTCGAACTCTTCGTAGCGGGAATCGTCCCGGGTGTGCTTGGCGGCCTTCTGATGATGGGCATGGCGTACTACATCTCGGTGCGGCATGGATTTCCCGTTGAGGAGGCGTTCAGGTGGCGACGTGTCGCGTCAACGTTCAAGGATGCGGCCTGGGCACTCACGCTTCCGTTGATCATCCTCGGAGGCATTTTCGGCGGTTGGGTGACCGCGACCGAAGGCGCCGGGCTTGCGGTGGTCGCCGCGATCGTGATTGGAGGGGTGATCTACAGGGAACTGGACTGGCGAGCGATGCGGGCATCGATGGTCGATGGCGCCCGGCAGACCGCCGTCGTCATGCTGCTCGTTGCGACGTCGGCATTGCTCGGCGACTTTCTGACTTCGGTGCAAGTACCCCAGCGAGTTGCGGCCGGGATCATCGGTCTGACCGAGAACCCGCTGGCCATCATGGCGCTGCTGAACCTGTTTTTCCTCGCCGTCGGCCTGTTTCTGCATTCGGCGGCTGCAATCATCTTGGTCGTCCCGATTGTCATGCCCCTTGTGCTCGCGGCGGGAATCGACCCGGTGCACTTCGGCCTTGTGGTCACGCTCAACCTCGGGATCGGTCAGCAGACCCCTCCGGTGGCGAGTGTTCTGGTTACGGCTTGCTCCATTGCAAAAGCCGACGTGTGGGAGGTGACCAAAGTGAACGTGTACTTCATCGCAGTGCTTCTTGTCGTGCTCTTGCTCGTTAGCTACGTTCCGGCGGTCCCGATGGCACTGGTGGAACTGCTTTATAGATAACGGGTTCGCACTCCGATGTGCGCTCATAGAGCGCACCTACAGTTTGGTTGTTGATATACTGGCGCGAAGAATCATGCAGATAGACCCTCAAAAGTGCGTCGCCTGCGCGAACTGCATCCCGGTCTGCCCGATGGGTGCGATCTGGGTCGATACCACGAAGAACCGCGCGACGATCGACTATGACGAGTGCGTCGAGTGCGGGACGTGCTTCCGAGGCATGAGCCAGGAGCATCTCAACCCCACGTTTGTACGTGCGGTTCGCAGCCTGGCCAAGATCTTTCGTTTCCGTTTCGAGCCTGAACCGGATGTCTGCCCGACAGGCGCGTTCGTGATGGAAGATCTGGAATGGCCCCGGATTGCGCGCCGGGTCTTCAGCGATCCTCTCGTCGAACACACCTCGACCGGCATCACCGGCCGGGGAACTGAAGAGGTCAAGACGAACGACGTCGTGCATCGCGTCGCAATGGGCGAGGTCGGCTACGTCGTCGAGTTCGGACGCCCCGGCACCGGCGTCCGATTCCATCATATCCAGACGATGACGATGGCCCTTGCCGCTATCGGCGTCACGTTTGAGCCCAACAACCCGATCACCCATCTTATGACCGATAAGGGGGACGGAACGCTCAAGCAAGACCTGCTGAACGAGAAGATCATGTCTGCGATCGTCGAGGTCAAGACGCCGTTGGCAGACGTCAAGAAGGTGCTCGACACGGTCAGCCGCGTCGCGAAGGACATCGACACGGTCGTCGCGCTCGGTGCATCGACCCGTTGCGATGGTTCCGGCGAGGACACGCTGCTGGCGCCTCTGCTTGGCGAACTGGGCTACACGTTCGAACGCGCAAAGACGAACATGGGGCTGGGTCGTGTTACCAACGTGCAGGCCATGGAAGAGTCACTCGAGGTCAAGTAATGCGGGCGTGGGGGGACCGTCCCCGAGGGGTTCCCGCAATCGAAGGTTTGCCAGTCTGACCGAGCTCTCAGAAGCGCAGGCCGCTGAAGAGGACGGTGGGCCCGACGCTAATATTGGAGGCGCAAAGTGACGAACACCTTGCATCGGTACGGTAGCGCCGAGACGTTTCGAGACGACTACATTGTTTTCGCGATGCCGTCCAAAGGCAAGAACGACGAGGGCGCGCTTGAGAAACTGAAGACGTTCCTGAGGATCTGCGTTCGCCACGATCCTTCGAACATCGGTGCGTCCGGGCGGAGCAGCTACCGGCCTTCGAGGACACTTGCGCCCGGTGTCCACTGGAGGCGTGATCTGGGGACCGATTTTGATGGCGTCATCGATGAGATGGAGCGGTCCGGTCCTGCCTCCGCCGTCTTCGATTCCCGGGAAAAGGCCGTGGGCTGCCTGGGTGAAGTGATTCAGGAAGACCTGGGCCTTTCGGTCAACATCAGCACGTCGGTCGAGGGCGCGCGCGCAGCCGGGCATGCCTGCGGTATCAACAGGCACAGCGTCGAGTATTCGCTCGGGTTCATCGACCCCCACGATCATCTGCCCGGCAACCAGGTTCTGGAGCTGGCGACGATGTGCGGCCACGGGATGGTGTCGTTCGGCATAGCCCAGAAGATGATCGACATGGTTCGCGAGGGCCGCCGGACCCCGGAACAGGCGGTCGCGACACTGGCGCGTTTCTGCCCCTGCGGCGTCTACAATCCCTCCCGCGCGATGCGGCTGATCGAGGACGCGCGCAGCCACAAGCAGTGACCGAAGTCCTGCCCCAGTTGACCCCACCAGTCGAAACCCGATAAGCTCTTTCTGCCCGCCCTTCCCGTTTCCGCAATTTGGAGGAATGAGTCTTGATCTCGCGAAAACAGCTGTTCGGCAACCCCGACAAAGCGCACGCACGCATCAGCCCTGATGGGCGAAAACTCGCCTACCTGGCGCCCCGGGACGGCGTCCTGAACGTCTGGGTCGGATCGGTCGGCGACCTGTCTCGGGCGAAACCCGTCACGAAGGACACACACCGGGGAATTCGGTCGTTTTCCTGGGCCTACACCAGCACGCATGTGCTCTACGCGCAAGATAAGGATGGCGACGAGGACTGGCACATCTATTGCGTCGATCTCGACAGCGACGGCGTGCGGGATCTGACGCCGATCGAGAAGATCGCGGCGCGGATCCAGGGCGTCAGTCACAGGAGTCCCGAAGAAATTCTCGTCGGAATCAACGATAGGGGCGCCCGGCAGCTCCACGATCTGTACCGGGTCGACATCACGACGGGGGAACGGACGCTCGTTCAGGAGAACCCCGGCTTCGCTGGCTTCCTGACCGATCTGGATTACCGAGTGCGTTTCGCGTTGACGTTCACTCCCGAGGCCGGCCACCTGTACCTGAAGCCCGATGGCAAGGGTGGGTGGACCGAGTTCACCCGGATCGACCCCGTCGATGCGATGACGACGCATCCGATCGGCTTCGAGAAGACCGGCAACCGGTACTACCTGCTCGACAGCCGTGGGCGCGACAAGAGCGCCCTGAAGGCCGTGGATCTGGAAACAGGGGCAGAGGAACTGATCGCCCAGAGCGAGCGCGCGGACATCGACGAGGTTATCGCGCATCCTGTGGAGAGGCGCATCCAGGCCGTCAGCGCCAAGTATGCACGGCAGGAGTGGCAAGTCCTGGACCCGGACATCGCAGCGGACATGGAGTACCTGCGGGGCGTTGCAGACGGCGAGATCTCGGTCACAAGCCGCACTCTGGACGATCGTTGGTGGACCGTGGCGTACTTGATGGACACGGGACCTCTTCGGTTCTATCTCTACGATCGGGAGAACAAGAACGCCGACTTCCTGTTCACTGCGCATGCCGAACTGGACGACCTGGAGCTCGTGCCGATGCACTCGGAGGTAATTACCTCACGGGACGGCCTGGAACTGATCAGCTATCTGTCTCTTCCCGCAGCGAGCGATCCCGACAGGACCGGGAGGCCGCCTGAACCCGTGCCGATGGTCCTGCTGGTCCACGGCGGGCCCTGGGCCAGGGATGAATGGGGACTCGATCCCCAGCACCAGTGGCTTGCCGACCGCGGCTATGCCGTGCTGTCGGTGAACTACAGGGGTTCCACGGGTTTCGGCAAGGATTTCATCAACAAATCCAACCTCGAAACAGGTGGCGCCATGCACGACGACCTCATCGATGCGGTCGAGTGGGCGATATCAGAAGGCATCGCGACACGGGACAAGGTTGCCATCATGGGGGGCAGCTACGGTGGTTACGCCACACTGGCAGGTTTGACGTTCACGCCGGATGTCTTTCGGTGCGGAGTCGATATCGTCGGGCCGTCGAACTTGATCACACTGATGGAGAACCCGCCGCCTTATTGGATGCCGTTGATGTCGATGATGAAGGTTCGCATGGGGGATTTCACGACCGAGGAGGGGAGAGAGTTTCTCAAATCCCGATCGCCTCTGTTTTTTGTCGACCGCATCAAGCGACCGCTATTGATCGCACAGGGCAAGCACGACCCCCGCGTGAAGCAGGCCGAATCGGATCAGATCGTGGAAGCGATGGACCGGAAGGGAATTCCTGTCACCTACATGCTGTTCACCGAGGAAGGGCATGGGTTCGCCAAACCCGAGAATCGGATGTCGTTCTACGCGGTCGCTGAGGCGTTCTTGTCCGAGCATCTGGGCGGCGACTTCGAACCGATCGGAGAAACGTTCGAGGGTGCCGCCTTCGCGATTCCCAGCGGTGCCGAAGGCGTACCCGGCCTCGCCGACGCGATCCGAGGGCGGCAAGCAGCGTCCTGAGGGGGACGCTTCCGCCCATGAGCCCGGCTACGCCTTTTGTCGAGCTGGACGCGGTCGGCGTCCGGTTCGGCGAATACTCTGCTCTTGAAGACACCACTCTCTCGATCAACCCGGGACAGTTCGTATCGATCGTCGGTCCGACCGGCTGTGGTAAATCGTCTCTATTGAATATGGTTGGCGGTCTGCTGATGCCGACCTCGGGAGCTGTTCGCGTTGATGGACAGACCGTTCGAGGCGTCAATCCGCATGCCGCATACATGTTCCCGCACGACGCTCTTTTTCCGTGGCGGCGGGTGATCGACAACGTCGCTTTCGGCCCCCAAGTCCGGGGATTGTCCGCCGCCGCCGCCCGTGCCGATGCCCTCAAGTGGCTCGACCGGGTCGGCCTTCACGGGCTGGAGAATCGATACCCACACCAGTTGAGCGGTGGGCAGCGGAAACGTGCCGCGATGGCGCAGGTCCTGGTCAACGACCGCCCTCTTCTCCTGATGGATGAGCCGTTCGGTGAACTGGACGCCCAGACCCGGGCGTTGATGGAGAACGAGCTGCTGGACTTGTGGTCGGAAACCGGCGCCACCGTTCTGTTCGTGACGCACGACCTGGGCGAGGCGATCGCGCTGGCCGACCGCGTCGTGCTCATCGGCTCGGGACCCCGAGCGCGGGTGATTGCGGACCATCGCGTGGATCTGCCGCGGCCACGGGATATTTTCGAAGCGAGATCGATGCCCGGCTTTACCGAACTCTACGATTCGATCTGGTCGAGACTGAAAGGAGAGGTGCTGACCGCCTATGAGCGCAGTCGTTCAGGAGCGTAGCCGCGCGCTCGTGCGCGCGATCCAGTTGGGGATTCTGGCCCTGGTGATCGGTGGGTGGGAGGTTGGCGCGCGCACCGGCGTGTTGGACACCTTCTTCTTCTCGCAGCCGTCGGCGTTCCTGGGCCGGGTCTGGGAGTGGCTGGTGTCGGGCGAGAACACGATGCTCGGGGGACGGACTATCTACCAGCACATCGCGGTCACGCTCGAAGAGATGATCGCGGCGTTCGTCATTGGCGTGGTTTTCGGAGTCTCGAGCGGATTTGCGCTCGGTCGCTCCAGGTTCTGGTCGCGCGTGTTCAACCCATACATCCAGGTGCTGAACGCTCTGCCGAGACTCGTACTGGCGCCGATCTTCGTGCTCCTGCTGGGCATCGGGGAAGCGTCGAAGATTGCGCTGGGGGTGTCGCTGGTCTTCTTCATCGCGTTCTTCAACGCCTACCAGGGTGTGCGCGACGTGGACCCCAGGCTGGTCGACAACGCACGAATGCTGGGAGCAACGGACCGTCAACTGACGCGCTACGTGCTGTTGCCGTCGGCAATGACCTGGATATTCTCCAGCTTGCACACTTCGGTTGGTTTCGCCCTCGTCGGTGCGGTGGTGGGCGAGTATATGGCCGCGGCTCGCGGTCTGGGATGGGTTATTTCGCAGGCCCAGGGTAATTTCGATTCGGCGGGAGTCTTCGCAGGCATGACCATCCTGTGTATGATCGTCATCGTTGTGGAAATCGGAGTAAGCCGTCTGGAGCGGCGGCTGCTGGCGTGGAAGCCGTCACGTTCGGGAGAGTTGCTTGCTGCATAGGGTTCTGTCAAAGGCTGCTAGATCGGTTCTTCTTGTCTGCTTGCTGGTCGTCTCAGCATGTTCGGAGATGTCCGTGCCCGCTAGGCCCGACGGGCCCGAGGTCCCCCAACTGCAGGTCGCCGTCGGCGGACAGGCCCAGTTCGTGTATCTCCCCCTGACGCTGGCGAGCAAGCTCGGTTACTTTGCCGAAGAAGGACTGACCGTAGAAGTCGCCGATGTGCGTGGAGGCTCGCAGGCTCTGGCCGCGCTGATGGGCGGTTCGGTCGACGTCGTCTGCGGCTTCTACGAGCACACGATTCGCGCGCAGGCACGGGGAAGGGACCTGGTGATGGTCGCACTGTTCGACCAGGTGCCCGGTCTGGTCCTCATGGTTGGTGCGAACCATGCGGATGAAGTCCGCTCGATTGCCGATCTTGTCGGTCACCCGTTTGGGGTGACCGCAGCGGGATCCTCCACCGATGCGATGGTCAAGTTCTTGCTCAGAAAGAACGGGCTCGATCCGCAGGCAATCCCCGTCGTGACGACGGGGACGATGACGATGGTGGCTGCTATCGAGCAAGACCAGGTGTGGGGCGGTGTGACGGTCGATCCGCTTGCACTCAAGCTCGAGCGCGACGGCAGCGCCGTGCCGCTCTACGATACCCGGACCGAGGAAGGGACTCGCGACGTGTTTGGAGGGCCCTGGCCGTCGGGGGGCCTCTACCTGTCCCGGGAGTTCGCCGAGGCGAATCCGCGAACTGTTCAGGCCTTGGTGAATGCCGCTGTGCGCGCTCTCGACTACATCGCCACGCATTCAGCGGAGGAGATCGCCGAGCACGTCCCGGAGTTCTGGGTCGAGGGAGACCGTGAGCTCTACGTGGAGGCCTTGGAAGCGAACCTCGGCATGTTCAGCCGAGACGGACAGATGCCCGCTGACGGACCCGCCAACGTGCTGGAGACCCTGCTGCTCGTCGACCCGACGATCGATCCCGGCGCGATCGACCTCGAAGCGACATACGACAATTCCTACGCAGCTCGTTCCCCAAAGCTGTAGCGGCGCTCTATGAGCGCCGAAATCATATCCGGAAGATTTTCGGCCAGGGGATGAGATGCGCCTTACTGTAGCGGCGCTCTATGAGCGCCGAAATCATGTCCGGTAGTTTCTTCGGCGGTCATAGACCGCCGCTACAGGGGAAGATCCTTGGCCAGGGGATGAGATGCGCCTTACTGTAGCGGCGCTCTATGAGCGCCGAAATCATATCCGGAAGTTTCTTCGGCGGTCATAGACCGCCGCTACAGGGGAAGATCCTTGGCCAAGGGGATGGGATCCGCCTTACTGTAGCGGCGCTCTATGAGCGCCGAAATCATATCCGGAAGTTTCTTCGGCGGTCATAGACCGCCGCTACAGGGGAAGATCCTTGGCCAGGGGATGGGATCCGCCTTACTGTAGCGGCGCTCTATGAGCGCCGAAATCATATCCGGAAGATCTTCGGCGGTCATAGACCGCCGCTACAGGGGATCTTCGCCACAGTCGGTGTTACTGCGGTCCCACGCCGGGAAGACCTTGCGGCTCGGGCTCGGCTTGCCACGGGAAGGGCCCCGCCTCTCGCTTCTCGGGATACACCTCGTCGAGCGTGTCGCCTTCGTAGAGACGGCCGTTCTTCATCACGTAGCTGATGGTGTTGGAGTTCCGGATATTCTCGAGCGGGTTGGCGTCGAGGATGACCAGGTCGGCAAGCTTTCCTGCCTCGATCGAGCCTACATCTCCATCCAGACCGATGGCATCGGCACCAACGATAGTCGCAAGGCGGAGGGCGTCGTGTTCGGAGAGGCCTCCCGACTGCATCGCCCAGAGCTCCCAGTGGTACCCCAGTCCCTGCAACTGACCGTGGCTGCCGACACCGGCGCGGCCGCCAGCGGCGACCAGATCCCTAACGAATTTCGCATGCTCCTTGAACACATGTTCCTCTTCCATGAACCATCCACCGGGACCGGGGCCCGCGCCCTGCCCCCGGCGCCGCGTTCTCTGGTCCAGTTCGGCGTGCGGCGTAAAACGGGCGAGCTTCTCGTCGTCGTGCGGATTCTCCCGCGTGTAGTAGTAGTTTTCCGCCCACGGGCCTCCGTAGGCGACGAGCAGGGTCGGTGTGTAGACAGTGCCCGCCGCGGCCACGAGCCGAACCGTGTCGTCGTAGAGGGGAAACACCGGCAGCGAATGTTCGTGGCCGGAGTAGCCGTCGATGAACTGCGTCAGGTTCAGCTTGAGGTTCAGGCTTCCTTCGGTTGTGGGCATCAACCGCTGTTCCCGCGCGGCGTTGATAATCCATTGGCGCTGCTGCCGGTTTCCGGCGACGTACATCTTGATCGTCTTGGTGTCGTAATACTCGCTGTACCGCTTGAGGATGCGGTCGGCATGTTCCTGGTCGCGGACCTGCTCGGCCCAGAACACTCCTGGTCCCGTCGAATAGATCCGCGGTCCCAGCATGTTACCGGCTTCGACGTGGTCGCCGTAGCTGAGGACATCGGTCGTCGCGGTCTGCGGGTCCCTCGTCGTCGTCACGCCGTACGCCAGGTTTGCGACATAGGGCCACGCCGCTGACTTGTGGATCTCCCAGTTCGGCCGCAGGTGCGCATGCACGTCCACGAATCCGGGGATGATGGTCTTTCCGGTGAGGTCGATCATCTCCGCGCCCGCAGGCAGTTCCACGCTGCCGCGCGGCCCGACCGCTTCGATCCGGTTGTTGCGAACGACCAGATCGCGTTCTCGATGACCTCATCGTCGAGCATCGTGATGACCCTGGCTCCGCGAAGGACCGACACACCGGTCGGAATGTCACGGGCAACCTCGACCGCTATCCGGATCTCGTCGGGTTCGTAGCGGGGATCGTCTTCTTCTTCGGCCTCCTCGTCCTGCTCGCCGCTCTCCTCGTCTTCGGCATCCTCCAGGCTTTCTTCGAATTCCATCGCCGCCGCCAGATCGTAGACGATGTGGGCGTTTCCGATCGACCAGTGGACGGTTGCGCCATCCGCGCTCCAGGCGGGGAACTGCCCCCCGATCTCGGTGAGACGGCGGGCGGGGAAGGCTGCGTTGTCAGGGTTGGCGACAGAAATGCTCGGGGTATCGCCCCCAACGTACGGTACCGTCACGACGTAGAGCTCGCTGTTGACTTCAGCAAGAGCCTGCTTGCCGTCGGGTCCCATCAGCACCAGTGACGCCGATGGGGCGTTGTCCGAGTCCGGCGGTTTCACGCCGGTCACCCGAATGTGTTCCCGCTCGTCGGTGTTGTCCCAACGCACTGACAGGAGTTCCCGGTTCGAGCTGTAGAGATGGATGCGGCCCGCGTCGCTCGTAAAGTGGGGGCGCGTTCTGCCGTCGGCGGGTCCGATGGCGATTGCTTCGCCGCCGTCGGCCCGAATCCAGGCGAGTTCTGCCGTCGCTCCGGAGATGCCGGAGCTCGTGTCTTCACGGAAAGCCTGGGCGGAGTCGCGGAGAAACGCGATCCGGGCGCCGTCGGGCGACCAGGCGGGTTGTCTGTACAGTGCCGGCGTCTCGGTCAGTCTCTCTGGCTCGCCCGTTCCGTCGGCGCGAGCCCGGTAGATGTGTCCGCCGTCTTCCGACCATATGGGGTATGCCAACCACTCGCCGTCGGGCGACCACGTAGGCTGGGCTTCGATCGCGTCCATTTCCGTCAGCCGGCGCGGGGTTCCGTCGGGATAGTCCATCACGTACAGCCGGTCCATCGCGACAAAGGCCAGTCGCCCTCCGTCGGGAGAGGGCACCGCGTCGCGTATCTGCCGCGTGATGAACGTCGGGCCGTCATCGACGTCGTAGTCGAAGTTGACTTCCGGCCCGATTGCGATGTCGACTTCCGCCGAGATCTCTATGGCACTGGCATCGCCTCCCTCGACCGGGAGCGACCACAGCTTGCCGTCGTACGAGACGACAAGGCTCATAGAATCCGGGGTGAACGACATGGCGGGCAGCACATCACGACTCGCGCGCGATTCCTGATCGTCCCGCTGGATGGGGTAAGCGAGCCAGCGTTCTTCGCCGTCGTCCAGGTTCCGGAGCCGCAGCCCGGTCTGGGCGTCATGCCGCGTGCCGTAGACGAGCCACTGCCCGTCGGGCGACAGCGTTGGCCTGAAAGCGGAACCGAACCGCGACGAACGCCGGTGGCGTTCTCCCGTGTCCCGGTCATAGATGGCCAGCTGATACTGGGGATAGATCGCGTTGTACGTCCAGTCGCCGGTCCGCTCGGAGTACCAGACGTACCGGGGATCCGAGCCGAACGCCGGGCCGATAGTCTTGAGGTTGTCGGGTTCGGTAACGAGTTGGACACCTGCGCCGCCGTCCTTGTGGAACATCCACAGCTTGTGGTTTCCCGATCGGATCCCGGTGCGCGACGCCACGATGTAGTCTCCGTCAGGTGTCCATTCCGGCGACTGGTATCGATGGCTCTTGGCCTCGGTCACGGGCCGAGCCTCTTCGGTCTCGAGGTCGAGTATCCAAAGGTTCTCTCCGCCGTTACGGTCCGACGTGAAAACGATCTGGGTGCCGTCCGGGCTGAAGCGCGGCTGTCCGTCGAAAGCCATTCCGTCGGTGATCCTGGTCGAAGATCCGCCCGCGATCGGCATGGTGTACAGGTCGCCGAGCAGGTCGAACGCTATCGTCTCTCCGTTCGGGCTCACGTCGATCGACATCCAGGAGACTTCGTCGGCGGTGTAGGTCAGCCGCCGCGCTTCTTCCAGCGGTAGCGGCTTGTCTTCGTCTTCCTCCTCGTCAGCGACTTCTTCGGCGCCGGATTGCTGGCCCAGCGCGACGGCCTGTGTAGGGCCGATCGCTGCGGCAACCAGCAGGAAACTGAGAAAAAATACAACGGTGCGGCTACGGGTAAGACTCATCGGACTCTCCCATGGATGTCGTTTTAGGATTGGGCACCATGATCGCATACCGGACCGCCTGTTCCCATTTACCCGGGAGAACAAATCACTCTGCGTTCCGAGAACTCGGGGTGGGCAGGGAGGGGTCGGCTTTTTCTTCGGGCGCGATCGACCGATCCACGTCGTGGCCTGTCGAGCGTGCGATGACGTAGTGCAACTGGCGTACACCTTCGGTTAGCGCTGCCGGCCCCGGTTGCAGGATAAAGGTCGATTTCACTTCGTAGAGATGCTTGTCCCTGACGGCGCGGACCCCGGCCCAACCTTCCCGCTCGCGTACGAACTCGGCATTGAATCGTACGCCGCACCACGAGCCGATCACGATTTCCGGGTCCTTTTCGGCGACGAGCTTTGGGTCAAGGATGCGGTCCTTGGCGAGCGGCTGCTCTCGGAGTTCCGGAAACAGCGACTCTCCGCCTGCGATCTCCAAAAGCTCATCGACCCATCGGATGCCGCTGATGAGGGGATCGTTCCATTCCTCGAAAAACACACTGGGTCGGTGGTCAAATCGAGAAGCCGACGCTTCGATGGCCCGAAGATCCGAGGTGAGCCGGTCAACCAGAGCGAGGCCCTTTTCCTCAACCCCCACGATGCGTGCGACGGTTACGATCATCTCGAGGATTTCCGCGACGCTTCTCTGGTTGAATGTGAAGACGGTGACGCCGCGCCGGATCAACTCGGCCGCGATGTCGGCCTGAAGGTCCGAAAAGGCAAAGACGAGGTCTGGCTCGAGCCCGATAATCTTGTCAAACTTTGCGTTGATGAACGCCGACACCTTGGGCTTTTCCCGGGCTTCGGGAGGTCGGACGGTGTAGCCGGAGATACCGACAATGCGGTCCTGCTCGCCGAGCAGGTAGAGCGTTTCCGTCGTCTCTTCGGTCAGACAGATGATGCGGCGTGGATAGTCTGTTGGTGTGGATAACGACCGGTTCCGCACAGGTCAAAACTCCCGATCAGCTGCCCGGTTTCAGGAGGCGGATCGCGTCTTCGGCGATTTGACGGACTCTCTCGGACGGAACGACGTCGTCCCCGAAGGTCTGTAGAGCCGAGGGCGCCCAGGTCTTGATGTCGGGACTACCGTGCCTGCTTCCTCGATGATGCGGTTCAACGAGCGCCACTCCGCCAGCCAGCTGGCCGGCGCATCCGAAGCAAGCTTGTCGCGGATGGCTTCCAGCCTGCTGATCCACTCCAGTTCCTGACTCATCGGGCACGCTCACATAACGGTCTTGCTGCCCAAGATCTGTGGAGAATGGGCAACGTCTGCCGGGATTCCGTTCGTCGAGGCATACATGGTCGTTTGGCCGGGATTTCCTGTCAATATCTTTCCGGGCCGCGACCAAGCATTGCCCGGAACAGCGCTGTCGTCTAGCATGGGGTGTCTGCACTTCAGATTAGCAACGGTCACCACCGATGATCGGCAAGAAAATTGCTCACTATGAGGTCGTCGAAAAGCTCGGTCAGGGCTCCATGGGAGAGGTCTACCGGGCTCGGGACACGCGACTTGGGCGCGACGTTGCGCTGAAAGTCCTGCCCGAATCGCTGCGCAAGGATCCGAACCGGATGGCTCGTTTCGAGCGGGAAGCCCGGACACTGGCCTCCCTCAATCATCCCAATGTTGCCGCGATATACGGCCTGGAAGAATCCGACGGCGTCCGATGCCTGGTGCTGGAGCTGATCGAGGGCGAGACTCTCAGAGACCGTCTCCGGCGCGGGGCGATACCTCCAGTCCAGGCGCTGGAGATTGCCATTCAGATCGCTGCCGCGCTCGAAGCCACCCACGAAAACAACATCATCCATCGTGATCTCAATCCGGAAAACATCCGGGTCCTCGCCGACGGCAGCCTGAAGGTCCTGGACTTTGGTCTCGCGAAGGTCTTCATGGAAGGATCGGAGGTTCAAGCGCCGCTATCGACCAAGGCGGGTGTCCTGCTGGGAACGCCGGCATACATGAGCCCTGAACAGACGAGGGCACAGGATGTCGACCGGCGGACCGATATCTGGGCGTTCGGCTGCGTCCTGTTCGAGATGCTGACCGGCCGGCGTGCTTTCCACGAAGACACGGTGCCCGACACGCTTGCGGCCGTCCTGGAAAGGGAACCCGAGTGGGATTGGCTGCCTGTGGGTGTCGGGCCATCCATCCGGCGACTCCTGCGGCGCTGTCTGGAAAAGGACCTGCGCCACCGTCTGCGGCACATCGGCGACGCCTTGCTGGACATCGAAGAGACTACCGATCAAAAAGAGGAACAGACCGATGCCGGGGTTCCTCGCGGTCTTGCGTGGAAGTCGTTCTACGCCGGCGCGGGCGTTGTTTTCGTTATCTCAGCCGTTTCCTGGATTCTCTGGAGCGGATCGCGACCGAACGCTCCTGTAGGGACAGGCTTCGGCGTGGCGGTCTCGCGGATCACGGATGCGCCTCAGGTAGAGGCGTGGCCAAGCGTGTCTGGCGAAGGCCCCTCCATCGTCTACGCGAGCAACGCTTCGGGCAACTGGGATATCTACCTGCAACGCATCGAGGGGCGCAACGCCCTGAACCTGACTGAGGGCTTTAGTGGCAGGGATGACCAGCCCGCTTTCTCCCCCAATGGTGAATCGATAGCATTCGTTTCCGAGCGAAACGGAGCCGCAGGTATTTTCGTCATGGGAGCGACCGGTGAATCGGTCCGGCGGCTGACCGAACGCGGCGCGAACCCGACGTGGTCGCCCGACGGGACGGAAATCCTGTTCAGTACGGAATCGATCACAACCAACCCTCTGTCACGAGGTGCTGTCGATGGAGAGCTCTTTGCCGTACGAACCGATACCCAGCAAGAGCGCCTGATCCTGACGGGTGCGGACGCCGTGCAGCCGAGCTGGTCTCCGAACGGGAATCGAATTGCGTACTGGGGCTTGGAGGCCGGAACAGGGCAGAGGGACATCTGGACGATTCCGGCCGCGGGCGGGGAACCGGTTCCCGTCATGCAGGATCTACACACCGACTGGAACCCGGTCTGGTCCCCCGATGGGCAATACCTTTACTTTGTCAGCGACCGTGCTGGAGGGATGAATGTGTGGCGCGTACCCATCGACGAAGAATCCGGGGTCGTCCAGGGCCCGCTCGAGCAGATCACGACCGGGGGGTCCAGTCAGCACATGCACCTGGCGTTTGTCGGGGCGGGGGATCGCATTGCGTACGCCGAGCGGCGGTCCAGTGTGAACATTTACAAGACCGACTTCGACCCGCGCTCGGGAACAGTAGCCCAAAACATGGTCCCTGTCACCGGCGGACACCTCCAGATCGCGGAGCCGGATCTATCGGCCGACGGAGAGTGGCTGGCTTACCGGTTGAGCAGCCCCGGAGAGCACATCATCGTCAGCCGTGCGGACGGAAGCGAAGTCAGGCAGCTCACAAACGACGAGTTCAAGAATCGGGCGCCGCGCTGGTCTCCGGCCGGAAACCGCCTGGCTTTCTTTTCAGACCGCAGCGGAAGCTACGAAGTGTGGTTGATGAACCCGGACGGGAGTAGGCAGGAGCAACTCAGCGACACCCCAAACGATTACGTCATCAACCCCGTCTGGTCCCCCGACGGATCGCTGCTCGCGTACGGAAACCTCGAGCCCCGTACCTACATCATCGATCCGGCCAAGGCATGGACGGATCAGACACCCCGAGCGACTCCGATGGAAGCCTGGCCGAGGGCCTGGTCGGAAGACGGGCTGGTGGGTGGCGGAGCCAGCGCCCCTATGACGATCCATTCACTCGGGACGGACGAAGTTTTAGAGAAACCCTGGGACAACGGGAGCAGCCGGTGGCTGGACGATCGCAGGCTGGTTTTTGCTTCGGGTAACGAGATCCGACTTCTGGATGTCGTTACCGACGAATCTCATGTGCTGGTGACGGGACCAGTCGAAGGATCGATGTCCGTTGCCGGGTTCTCCCCCGATAAGCGAACCCTCTACTTTTCCATGAGCAGCGAGCCGGAATCCGACATCTGGCTTATGACCTTGGACCGGTAGCGTTCAGGGCCCGGACCTGGGGCTTTTCGTTATAGAGCGCCGCTACAGCTTTAGGCGACTGTCACCACACGCTGTTATGCGTGACGGCATCGTAATCTAAGGAAACTGGCTTAGACCATCCCACCGTTGTTCAACTCCACTCACACGCTCGTCGGAATCGCGCTCTCCCGCGCCGGTTTGAACCGGTGGAGTTCGCACGCCACGGCCACCGCCGTGGTCGCGAGCAACTTCCCGGACGTGGACTCCTTTGCGCTGTTCGACCGCTATCGCGACTTCTCCATCGAGGTCGTACAACGCACGCGCGGGTTAAAGCTCAAGATCAAGAATGCGCCGGCCTGCGCGTTTGTCGACGGCCGGATCATCGAGGGAGTTCGCCAGCATCTGTTCGCCGTGTTGCGGGACCTCATCTACATCGGCACCGAGATCGAGCGAAGCGATCGATTCGATCTCGGTCGGGGCGACAACATCACGGATGCCGTCTTTCACATCCTGAAACATGCACGGGTCCTGGACCCGGATCTCCGGCCCAATCTCGTCGTGTGCTGGGGCGGGCACGCCGTTTCGCGCACTGAGTACGACTACACGAAAGGTGTCGGGTACCACATGGGGCTGCGCGGCCTCGATGTATGCACAGGCTGCGGTCCAGGCGCTATGAAAGGCCCGATGAAGGGGGCTGCCATCGGCCATGCCAAGCAGCGATTACGCGACGCCCGCTACCTAGTGTAGTCCGTCACAATTAACGTAACGGCCCTGGCTGTCCCATTTCTGATCATATATGCGGAAAATAATGACCATTAGATCGGAAATCCCTGTGCGGAAGGAACTCGAACGGCTTGGCCGAAGCCGCAGGGTGTCGGCCTGGCACGGGGAACGATCCGAATAAGGTACAGTCTGTTAGACGGGGACCATTGGCTCCCTCGAAGCAAGAATCAACAACTTACGAGCCATCCCCGGTCTGTAAGTTGTTGATTCTTGGTTGCAGACTTCTTATTCCCGACAGGCTCCTAGGTCTGACCGAGCCCGAGATCATCGCGGCTGAACCGCCGAACGCGATAGTCAACCACCTCATCGTCCTGCCGGACATAGAGAAGCGCTTGGAGGCGTTCGTGCGCATCGGCCACGGCGTCATAGTTTTTCCCGGCGGGGTGGGTACCGCAGAGGAAATTCTGTACTTGCTGGGTGTGTTGACCGATCCAGCCAACGCGGATCAGTATCTACCAGTCGTGTTCACCGGCCCGAAGGAAAGCCGGGACTACTTCGAGGGGATCGACCATTTCATCGCCGAGACACTGGGCGACGAGGCGCGCGACCGCTACCTCATCATCATCGACGATGCGCCCGAGGTTGCCCGGCATATGGCGCGAATGATCCGCGAGGTTCGAGCCCAACGGCGCAAACGTGGCGATGCCTTCTACTTCAATTGGCTGTTGAACGTCCCCGAAGACTATCAGCGTCCGTTCGAGGTCAGTCACGAGGCGGTCGCGAATCTGGTGCTCCATCGCGATTTGCCGACCCACGAACTGGCAGCGAATCTACGCCACGCCTTCTCGGCCATCGTGACCGGAAACGTCAAAGAGCATGGCATCCGACTCATCCGCCGGTATGGACCGTTTGAGATCCACGGAGATCGCGCCATCATGGGGTTGTTGGATACGGTGCTAGGAGCCTGTCGGGAATAAGAAGTCTGCAACCAAGAATCAACAACTTACAGACCGGGGATGGCTCGTAAGTTGTTGATTCTTGCTTCGAGGGAGCCAATTCCCGACAGGCTCCTAGCAGCCCGTGGCAGAAGTCTGTAGGCGCGAGGAGGAAGTGATGCTGCTTCATCATGACGACGAGCAACGAAGTATCCGCCTCCGAACCCCCATGCGCCCAAAGGGTTACGGCGACGTCACACCATCTTGGTTGTTGCCGCACCTCAACGATGTGCCGGCATCGCTGCCGGCACGGCGCCTAGCATCTGTCCCAAGGTGCTTGACCAACTGCCGTTGACCGGTTCAAGCTCGGTACCGATGGGCAAGGCACGCTCCGGTACCCGAGAGCGATCTGCTCGTTCCTGTGTTCAAATACTGCCGTGAGATTCAAGACGGATTCGAACAGCTTCCGACCGGTTCAGAAAAGGAGAACGACAAGTGTTAGGTGACTTCAAGGCGGCATTTCGTTCGCTCATGCGCCGACCCGGTTACACGCTCGTGATCGTGGCAACCCTTGCAGTCGTCATTGGCTGCAACACCGCGATCTTCACCCTGCTCAACACGGTGTTGATACAGCCATTGGCGTATGCGGAACCGGACCACCTCGTTTCGATGTTTGAAAACAACCGGCCACAAGGCCTGGAACAGGTCGCAGTTTCGGCGCCGACCTACCTCGACTGGCGGGAGCGCTCGCGCTCGTTCTCCGAGATGGCGGCCTTTCGGTACCTTGGACACACTTTGAGTGACGCCGACAACGACCCCGAGCGTATCGTGAGCCTTGAAGTCTCTCCCTCTTTGTTTCGCGTGTTGGGCGTCAGCCCCACAATCGGACGTGCATTTTTGAACGAAGAGGGGGTCCCCGGCAGTTCTCCCGTTGTAATGCTGAGCTACGCATCCTGGGCCAACCGATTTGGCAGCGATCCAAATATCACCGATTCTTCTATACGGCTGGACGGTCGCCCCTACACCGTGGTGGGCGTCATGCCGGTAGGATTCGAGTTTCCTCCATCCGATGCCGATGCCGAGGCGTGGCTGCCTGTACAGATGCTGACGGATGGCCAGCGACCCCGGGTCCATAGGATGTTCAACGTAGTGGGCCTGCTTGCCGATGACGCGACGATCGAGCAGGCGAGACAGGAACTCGACACGATCGCCCTCGATATCGCCCAGGAGAATCCGGACAGTCACACCGGCTGGGGTGCCTCGCTGGTGCCAACGCACGAGCAATTGGTGGGTGACATCCGTACGACTCTCCTGATGCTCTTCGGAGCGGTGACCCTGGTGCTGCTAATCGGGTGTGTGAATGTGGCTAACCTGGTCCTTGCTCGTTCTGCGGAATCTTCCCGGGAATATGCGATCCGGTCGGCATTCGGGGCAAATTCGTTTGCGCTCGTCCGTTTGTCCATGGCCGAGGGTCTGCTCCTGGCAGCAGGAGGTGCGGTGACAGGGCTGGCTGTTGCCTGTTGGGGCGTAAGCGGATTACGGCGACTAGTTCCAGCTGGCGTGCCACGGGCGAACGAAATCGAGATGGACGTCACCGTCCTGGCTTTCACAGGTTTGATTTCGATCGTGGCCGGAATGATTTTTGGACTGGTGCCGGCCTTGCGAACGATGCGACCGAATCTGGCGGAAGTTCTGCAGGGCTCTGTCCGCGGTGCTTCCGTCGGCCGGGGAGGCCGAAAACTGAGCGCTGCAATGGTGGCGGCCGAAGTGGCATTGGCGGTGATTCTGCTCGTCGGTGCAGGCCTCATGGTCGGAAGCCTGCTCCATCTGATCGATACCGATCCCGGATTTCGGAAAACCAATGTCGTTTCGACCGTGATCTCGCTCCCATCGTCACGGTATCCCGGTAGGGAGCAGCAGAAGCAGTTCTACACCGACCTGGTCGAGCGTCTGAACGCATTGCCGGATGTCCGGAGTGCAGGGGCCGTTTCGGCGTTACCGATGAGTGCCGTCGGCACCGATTTCAACTTGCCGTTCACTCCGCCGGGTCAGGAGATTGCATCTCCCAGTGAAAGACCGCGAGCAGGAACTCGGATCGTCATGCCCGGTTATTTTCAGGCGATGGGGATTCCCTTGATACAGGGACGGGTTCTCGACGAGTTCGATGGCCTGGAGGACCGCCGACGTGGAGCTGTGATCAATGAAACGATGGCCCGACTGTACTTTCGTGAAGTGGACCCAATAGGCCAGGTGCTGGCGGTACCCATGATGGGCAATCTCGAAATCGTCGGCATAGTCGGCGACGTTCTTCATGAAGGGCTTCAAGCGGAGGCCGGACCCGAGTTGTTCGTACCCTTCGGCGTTTTCCCGCAGGCAGAAATGCATGTCGTTGTCCACACGGTCAGCGATCCGATCCAGATGGTTGCAGCAGTAAGGGCACAGATTCTGGAGATCGATCCAGCACAACCGATAACCGAATCGTCAAGTATCGAACGGATGTTGTCGTCCTCGATTGCGCAACCCCGGTTCAACATGGCGTTGTTGATCGGATTGGCGTTCTGCGCGGTCTTACTGGCGGCTGTCGGGATCTACGCGGTGGTTTCCTATGCGGTGGCGAGGCGCACCATGGAAATCGGTGTCCGGATGGCCTTGGGGGCTGGTCGCAAGCAAACGTTGCGAATGATCATCGGCGAGACCCTCCGGGTCGTGGCCGTCGGCGCCCTCGTCGGAATCGCCGGAGCATTCGGTCTGGTTCGGTTGATCCAGAGCCTGCTCTTTGAAATGCAAGTGACAGATCCAAGGACCTACATCGCCTCGATCTTCGTGGTCCTGAGCATTGGAATCATGGCATCTATTGTCCCGGCGCTTCGTGCCACGCGAATCGACCCGGTGGTTGCACTTCGAGAGGAATGAACGCATCGATACATTTGGGTTGGAGCCGAGACCCCGATAACAAACCTAACAATCAAGAGGAGAAACAATCATGAAGAAGACGATAGCGCTGGCGTCGCTGGCTGTACTGCTGTTCGGATTTTCGCCACCGGTCTATAGTCAACAGTCCCAGGAAGAGTCGGAGAGTTCCATTACCGGATGTTTGAACCCGGCCGAAGCAGAGGGTTATTTTGTCATCGAAGATGAGGAGACGGGCGAGAAGACGACGGTAACTGGCTTGGATAGCCTGGCACGGCATTCCAATAACCACAAGGTAACCGTCACGGGATCGATCGAGGCAGAGGACGGGAAAGAGGTCATGAAGGTAACGAAAGTCCAGATGCTGGCCGTCTGCGACTGAACGAGTGTCGCCTTGCACCAGGCGAACAGATCGCCGGGACCGTCCGCTTCCGTGAAACAAGATCTGGGCTCCGACCTTCGGCAGGGATCGGCCATGGGGTTGCGTTCAGAAACTGAACCGCAACGTGAACCGCACAATCCGGCCCGCGTTCACGGTGTTCGTGATCTGACCGAAATTCGGATCGGTCAGATTCGACGTTGGTGCTGCAAACTGGGGGTGGTTGAAGGCGTTGATGAATTCCGCGCGAATCAGGATGGTTCGCGTCCGATCCGGGGGAACGGCGAAGGATCGTGACACGGAAACGTTGAAGTTCGTCGTGCCGTCTTTGCGGAAGGCTGCCCGGGAGAGATTGCCACGGCCTTCCCGGAACGCGGCTGACATGTCGAAGGCTTCTGGCCGCAGCACGTTCTGCGCAATGTCCGGATGATCGACACTGGCACCGAGCAGGCTGGTGTCGAGGATCGATGGCCGATCGTTTCGTTCGCCATCCACGTTCCCAAACGGCGGCGAATCTGTCCCGACTTCCACGTTAAACGGAGTTCCGTCTCTCAGGATTGTTGCCCCGGACAACGTCAGACCACCCATCCAGCTGGGAAACACGTAGGAATATCCGATCAGAAAGCTGTGGGGGGCGTCGAATCGACTCCGGGCCTTCAGGTCGGCGAGACCGAGTTCCTCGACCTGAGGGATCGGGGTACGAACCCCCGTGTTCGAGAAGTCTGTCCCAGTGTCGAGAGCCTTGCTGAACGTGTATGTGGCTCTCAGAGCCAGGCCCTGGCTGAAAACTTTGTCCACGGACAATTGTGCCGCGTCGAAATAAGCCCGTCCCCGATTCGTGACATTTCGGACCGTGAAGAATCGCTGGTCCGGTCGCCTGAGGTGGACCGTGCTCGTCGTCAAGGGAATGCCGTCGACTCGCTCCGCCCGGTTCGTGTACGTGTTCTGAAAGAGTTTCCAGTTACGGCTTCCGATGTAGGTTGCGCGAAGTCTCAGGTTCGACGAGGGCTCATATTCGACCTGCAGCGTGTACTGGTGCATGTATGGAGCGACCAATTCCGGATCCAGAAGGTTCCGGATATGCCGAGGAATCTCACCCGGAGTCTGGACGAAGTCCTTCAGTGGATCCAGAAGATCGGGGCTCTGGACGTCCGCGCGAATAACATCCGGTGGGTTCAGACGGCCCTGCCGGAACGTAGCCGGGAAGAAATCGCCGTACGATATTCCGTAGCCGGCTCGGATCACCATTCTGCCTCGCGAGTAGGCCAGGCCGATTCTTGGGGCGAAGTTGTTCGAGTCGGAGTTGAAAGGCAGTACCGTGAGGTCGTGGACTTCCACTGGCAACCCGGCCAACTCGTACCGCAGCCCGATCGTCAGATCCAGGCCGGATGCCAACCGTATGCGGTCGTTCACGAAGAGGTTGACGTCGGTGCGCCGCCAGGCCCGGTAGAGGCTTCCCGCTACGAAGCTGTAGCGCGTCGCCGTTCCGTAGCGGAAGTTTTCGAGAGCAGATCGGCCGAAGTTATTGCGGAACGGTACGACACCCCGTAAGCCGTCACTGTGCAATTCGTTGAGTTGGGATCGCACGACCTGCCCGCCCCAGTCCAAGGTATGTCGACCGGCATTCGTGGCTCCCCGCACCAGGTATTGGAAGTCGTTGCCGATCTGGAAGATTGGCATGTTGAACGCCGGTCCCAGACCATCAATTTCACCACCCGCGCTCACATTCGGTCCGACCGATCCAGGTGGCACCAGCAGATGCACCTTTCGCCTTAGGTAATTGGCGGCCAGCGACAGAGTGGTCGATGGGGAAAGCTGTTGCTGCCACGCCAGGTTCAGCGTCTGAGGACGCAGTCTCTGGTTCGGGTTCTGGCCGATGATGAACTCGAAAGAGTCGATGAAGGTATCGTTGATCGAATAACGAGTGAAGAATTGGCTCGCGTCGCCGGGGTTCCAATCGAGACGGAACGCACTGCCGGTATTGCGGATCTTCTGTAGCGCGTCGGTGTTCAACATCCGCGGATCGATTTCGGGCTTGTTGGGCACTTCCTTCGGGTATGCGTCGAGCCAGCTCTGTATCAGTGCGCGCAGCTCAGGATCTTCGGCGAGAGCGGTCCGTTCCGAGGGCAGTGGCACGCGGATGTTGCCGTTCACGAAGCCGGATTCCAGAGTTTCCTCTGCGGTCCAGACGAAGGACAACTTGTCGGATCCCAGCGGTCCGCCGATCCCGAAACCATATTGGTTCCTGCGTGACGGGAGGACCTCCCCCACCTGAAAGAAGGTTCGGGCGTTCATCAGATGGTTGTTGTGCGTTACGTAGATCTCCCCATGGTAGGCACTCCGGCGGTCTCCCCGGATGATCTGTGGGTCTCGTCCAATCCCGCCCAGCTCCACGGCGTAGTTGCCTCGGGCGGCGGCGAACTCGACGATCGGGCTGATCTGAGCTCCCTGGCGTGCCAGTGCCTCGTCGAGCGCCTGGTTGTCGATCTGGTTTACCTGAATGTTCTGGTTTCGAGGCGCTTCCGCCTGCTGCTGTTCAGGCTGTTCGACAGAATCTTGGGTTACTGTGATTTCAATCGATTCGGTGATCGGAACGTCAACATCAGTCACCGTCGCGACGACGGTGCCGCGCACCACGGCCTGGACCGTGTATCGGCCTTCAGCCAGTTCCTCGAAAACATATTCCCCAGCCGTCGACGCCGCGACCTGAGCCACGACTTCGCTGGCGCTGTTGGTGACAACCAGTTCGAGACCTGTGACCGTGCTGACACCGAGCAGGAATCTCAGAAGTACGCTTATCATCCGCCGAGATCATATCCCAGAGAGAGGTGGCAGGAAACTGGTCGGGGCCGTAGCGCCAGCGAATCGGGCTGAATGCTTGCGCCAAGCGTTCCAAATCAAGCAGGGTCCAATAATAGTGACATAGGTGCCTGTCCCCATTTTATCCCTCAGGGACCCGTCGGCGGGCCGGCGTCGCGCGATTCGACGACGAACTGATAGCCAATCGCCAAGGACGACGGAAAGCCGTTTGCCGAGGCCACCTGGCGGATGTCGATGTCGATCGCATTGCCCACGAGAATGCTTGGGCCACAGATATCCTGGAGGCTGTGAAGGCCTTGTCCCGTTGCCGAGCGGAGGGCCCGGCGCGCGGGCGCCCCGCTGCTGGTGGATCCCGAGCCCCTGAACATCTTGCCGCGGTAGAAGCGTCGCTTTCGCCGGCCGCCTGAGCCCACAGGGAGAAGAACATAGATATTGACGCGCACCACATCTCCGAGCCTAAGGTCGTCCACGGAACGTGTCAACAAGTTTGAGACACCTGCATTCGGAATTTAAGCTACCGTAGGCGACTCTGCGGGCGGGTTGATCCACACCTTGTCCGGCGGCCCAGCGATCTTTCTCGGTACATTGACGAAACGTTCTGGATGTTGCCGACGAGCGCGATCCAGAGCATGCTGGCGTCGTTCCAGAACCGGACCGGTCTGACCGTAATGGACCATCGCTGGGGTTAGCCAGTTCAGACCGGAATGGTAGTGGACGTTGTTGTACCAGTGGAAGAAGTCCCGGCAGAACGCCTTGGCGTCCTGGATCGAACCGAATCGTTCCGGGAAGTCAGGGCGGTATTTCAGGGTTTTGAACTGGGCTTCCGAGAACGGGTTGTCGTCGGACACATAGGGCCGAGAGTGGGATTGGGTCACACCCAGATCCGATAGCAGCAGCGCCACCGCTTTCGACTTCATCGACGAGCCGCGATCGGCGTGCAGAGTCAGCTGATCCTGCTCGATCCGATGCTTGTCACAGCTTTCACGAATCAGTTTCTTGGCCAGGCCGGAAGATTCGCAATCGGCCACCATCCAGCCCACCGCCTGGCGGCTGAAGATATCGAGAATCACGTACAAGTAGAAGTAGGTCCACTTCCGTGGTCCCTTCAGCTTCGTGATGTCCCAGGTCCACACTTCATTCGGGCCTGTCGCCAACAGTTCCGGCTTCTGGTAGACGGGATGACGCCGTTGGTTCCGCCGTTCGCGCACTTCTTGGTTCGCATCCAGAATCCGGTACATCGTGCGTACCGAGCACAAATAGCGGTCTGCATCCAGCAAGGCCGCACACACTTGGGCGGGCACCTGATCCACGAAGCGCCCGCTATGCAGCAGGTCGAGGACTTCCTGTCGATCGGCTCCGCTCAATGCCCGATGTGATCGTGGGCGTGCCCGCTCGGCTGCGGGCGCGGCGGCCCGCTGCCGACGCCGATAGAGCGACGCGCGGGAAACCCCGAAGGCCCGGCACGCCGGCGCCGTCCCAATTCGGTGGAGAACTTTTCGGCCGCTTCCATCAGTTGTTCTCTTCCTGGTCCGGGTTCTTCAGAGGAATCCCCAATAGCGTGGAGACTTTTTTTTGGATCTCGATGACCGTTTCGGCTTGCTCCAGCTTCCTCTGGAGCCGTTGCGCCTCGCGTTCCAGTTCAGCGATGCGCTTGTCCCGGCCGTCCTTCGGCTGCGCTTTCCGTCCTCGCTTCGCCGAACCCATCCCGGCCAATTCCCCGGCATCGTGTTGCCGCCGCCAGGTGCGCAGGCTCGAGGAATACAATCCCTCCCGGCGTAGTAAGGCCCCCCACTCGCCCGGCTTCGTGCATCGGTCCGCCTCCCGCACGACCCGGCGCTTATATGCGGCGCTGAATCGCCTCCGTATCGCCTTATTGGTCACCTCCGGGTCCGGATTATCCCCATTCCGACCGGCCGCTTCACGCGCAACTCCAGTCGCCCTGCGGGCGCCTTCCGTTCCACGCGATTCTTCGTTCTCGTTCTCTGGTTTCATCACCAACACAGGCTCACTTCCTTCCCGCCCTGCTCACTAATTAACGGTTAGGCAGGTGTCTCACCTACATTGGCACAGAGGGGAACCGCTTCACGGGATTTTGCAAAGTCCGGCTCAGAGATCTGGCCTGCGGTCACCAGGACGATCACCTTCTTGTCGTGTCGTCCCTCCTCGACCTTCGCCAGCGCTTCGATAAGGCTCCTGTAGAGGACGGCCTGGCCGAAAGACAGGATTGGTCCCATGGCTTCCGATATCGCCTCCCGGTCCTGGGTGAAATCGTGCTTTAGAGCAGGGATGTCGGAGAAGGTCATCAGGAAGACCTCGTCTTCCGGTTCAAGGGCGTCGAGAAAAAGATCAATGCCGTTTCTGGCCGCATCCAACCTGGACGCGAAATCCCGACTGGCTTCCAGCAGTATCCCAATACTGATGGGGTCCCTCTGACCTTGACCGCTGCCTGTCAGAGCCTGCTGAGCCATTGCGCTTGGGTTGGCGGACAGCAGGAGCGACATCGCGCAACCACCGATGGTCAACCTCCTGAAGATTCTTGGCATGACTACCTCCTCTCCCTCAGCACGTCTGGCCGATCATGGCACCGGCACCCGTTCCTTCAGTTCTTCAAACCAGTTCAGGATGATGTTGATCTTGGCCGCCGTGGCTTCGTCACCCTCAGTTTCCTCATCGGACACCGGTACGGTCGCCACGAATCGTTCCCCGTCGGGCATGATGTCAAAACTCCTAGTACTACCGGCGTTACCTATGGGGATAGGCTGTGGGTTACCAGATGTCACGGCTGGAGTAGTTTCGATGTCAACGGCGATCAGTTGCTGAAAACTGACACCAAAGAATAACTCGCTGCCATCAGGCGACCACAAAGGGAATCTCCCGCCTGTCTGAGTAATTTGACTCTTTTGTCCCGTCGGGGGGAATGGCTGCACATAGATCTCAAGTGACCCAGATTCGTCGGAGTGGTAGGCGATCCAGTTCCCGTCCCGTGAGAATACAGAACCCGACTGATTCCCATAGGTAAACCCCCGGCTTAGCCGGGGCGACTCGCAGAGGTTTGACCGAGAGCGGCGGCAGATAGGAAAGTCCTGCTTGGAAGCGACGACTTCCAAAGAAGGAGGACTCAATGAAAGAGGCCCGAAGGCGATCGCACACGAAATGGGACTGCAAGTATCACATGGTGTTCATTCCGAAGTAGGCGGTATCCAGTGTGGCGGGATTCATCAAGGGGAAGAGTGCAATCTCGACTGCCCGGAACTTTCTGGGACTGAAACACCGTTTGACAGGGAAGAGTTTCTGAGCGCGAGGCTATTTCGTTTCCACGGTGGGGATGGACAAACAATTCGTGCGGGAATACATTTGGCGGCAGGAGCGGGAGGAGCAGCGTTTGGAGGAGCTGAACATGGCGTGGGGGCATCAGCTGCCTTCAGGCGGCTCTTGACCGGCCCCTTTGAGGGGCTCACAGAAATAAGCCCCCGGCTCTGCCGGGGGTCATTTAACTTGATTCTGGCAGGTCTACGAAAACCTCCGGTTCGGCCCCATCTTCATTTGAGAGGGTCCACACGCTAGTCGCACTGCCCACAGCGTGACTGAAAGACAGCCGTCCGTCGCCGGAATAGGACTCTGGAAAATGTTGGTGTCCCTCTTCCGCTGTCGTCAGGCGTTCGGCCACCCCAGTTCCGTCTGCACGCCTCCGATAGATGCTAAGCGTGTTAGCGATATCGGGCTGTTCTGCATCTCTAGGAGCCTGTCGGGAATAGATTGGGGATGGGTGGCGACAGAAGTCGGGGAAGAACCGGATGGGACCTAAGCTGGACGGGTGGATTTGTAGAAGAAGGCATGACGAAATGCTTCCGATCCGATGACCTGAATCAGAGCTTGTTGATGCCGCCGTCGTTACACGACTGGCTTCCGGAGAATCATTTGGCGCGATTTGTGGCCGACCTGGTGGAGACGCTGGATCTGTCGGCGTTTTACCGTTCCTATGAGGCGAAGGATGGACGAGGTCAGGCGGCCTACTCCCCGGTGCTGATGGTGCGGTTGTTGGTGTACGGATATTGTACCGGGGTGGTGAGTTCGCGGCAGATCGAGAAACGGACGCATGAGGACGTGGCGTTCCGGTATTTGAGTGCGGACACGCATCCGGATCACAGCACGTTCAACGAGTTTCGGAAACGGCATTTGGAGGCGTTGGCGGGACTGTTTCTGCAAGCGCTGGGATTGTGCCGGAAGGCGGGGCTGGTGAAACTGGGGCATGTGGCGGTCGACGGGACGAAACTCCAGGCGAACGCCAGCAAGCACAAGGCGATGAGTTATGGGCGGATGAGGGGGGCCGAAGAGACGCTGAAGGCGGAAGTGGAGGAGTTGCTGAAGCGGGCCGAGGCGGTCGACGCGGTCGAGGATGAGAAGCAACGGCAAGGACTGACCGACCAGTTGCCGAAGGAATTGGCGCGGCGGGAAAGCCGGTTGAAGAAGATTCGACAGGCCCGGGCGGAATTGGAAGCGGAAGCCCGGCAGAAGGCGGCGCAGGCGAAGGCGGACGCGGAAGCGCGGATGGCCCAGCGGCGGAAGCAAGAGGAGCGAACGGGGAAGAAGACGGGTGGAGGCCAACCGCGGGTTCCCGATCCGAAGCAGGCGGCGCCGGATGCGAAGGCGCAGCGCAACTTCACCGATCCGGACAGCCGGATCATGCCCGACGGCGCGCACAAAGGCAGTTTCGTGCAGGCCTACAATGCCCAGATCGCTGTGGACGATGACACGCAAGTCATCGTCGCGGCCGAGATCACCCAGGACGCCAATGACAAAGAGCAACTGGCGCCCATGGTCGCGCAAGTGCGGCGGAACACGGGGACCCGGCCCGTCGCGGTCAGCGCGGATGCCGGGTATTGGAGCCCCAGGCAGGTGACCGACCCGCGAGCCGCAGGGATCGATTTACACGTGGCCACGGGGCGAGTCCGGACCGGCGCATCCCCGAAGTCTTCCGGCGGCCCGCCCGGAGCGGCTGAAGGCGCCGGCGTACGGGAGCAAATGAAACAGAAACTGGACAGCGATGTGGGGCGGGCCGTCTACAAGATGCGCAAGGCGATTGTGGAACCGGTATTCGGACAGACCCGGGAATGCCGGGGATTCCGGCGTTTCAGTTTCCGCGGTCTCGAGAACGTGCGGGCGGAATGGCAACTGGTCTGTTTGACCCACAACATCCTGAAGTTGTTTCGTTACGGAGGAGGATTCAAGCCACTGGCGGCTTGAATCGAAGCAGGGAGATCCTGGCAAACACAGAATCCGCGGATGAAAAATACGTATCGCGCTCAATGGGGGCTGCCGCAATCTCATCTCATGGATCTGTCTGAGCAAACGCTTCCCAAGGTGGCCTTCATCCTGAAATCGCGATGGGTCTTTCAGCTTCAGACTTCTCCAGATTTCTTATTGCCGACAGGCTCCTAGAGCGTTGTTTGGAGAAAGAGGCTAAGGATCGCTATCACGACATCGCCGACGTGCGTGTGGATGTTCAGAAGGTACTCGCCGATCCCGACGGTGTTATCGTCCAGCCGGTTGCCGAAGTCATTCAGGCATCACCGAGACCGATACTTCCATGGGTTGTGAATACCATCACCGTTACAGCCATTTTAGCGGTCATAGCAACTTGGAACCTGAAGCCGGAACCTCCGCCCGAACCCCGTCCCATCAGTCGGTTCTCCCATGTGCTACCCGAGGACCAGCAGTTCACGGGTAGGGGCCGACCGCTTGTGGCGGTATCCCCCAATGGGTCCAACATAGTCTACGTTGCAAATGCGCAACTGTACTTGCGTTCCATGGACGAGTTGGAAGCGCATCCCATCCCCGGGACAGATGAGATTCCAACTAACCCGTTCTTCTCACCGGATGGTCAGTCGGTTGGCTATTGGTCGCAGACGGATGAACAGTTGAAGAGGATTGCCATCAGCGGTGGAGCACCGTTGAAGATATGCGATGTGGAGGTGAATCCTTACGGGGTGAGTTGGGGTGAGGACGGCATGATCGTGTGGGGTGTGAGGTGGCCCCGGTTTGTGGACAGCTTGGCGGCCTGTTTAAGGTGTATTCCGGTTGCCGCTCATCTTGCCAGAATCTCCTTGGATCGATCTTCCTGTCGCCGTTGCTGCGCCGGTGGGTAAGCGGGCAAGGCGCGTAGCTGCTTGTCCATCATATCCGCAGGCGGGTCGCCGCGGTAGGCCTCGGCCGGGGTTTTTCCGCCGAGGGCCGAGTGTGGCCGTTCGGCGTTGTAGAAGTCGATCCACTCGCCGATGACGCGCCGGGCCTGGAAGCCGTCGGCAAGGTCGTGCAGATAGACAGCCTCGTATTTGAGGGAGCGCCACAGCCGCTCGATGAAGATGTTGTCCATGCACCGGCACCGGCCGTCCATCGAGATCTGGACACCGGCCGCCCGCAAGCGCCCGGTGAAGGCGAAGCCGGTGAACTGGCTGCCCTGATCGGTATTGAAGATCTCCGGCTGGCCGTGGCGGGTCCGCGCCTCCTCGAGCGCCTCGACGCAAAAGCCGGCGTCCAGGGTGTTCGACAAACGCCAGGCCAGCACATACCGGCTCGCCCAATCCAGGATCGCCACCAAGTAAAGAAAGCCGCGCCGCACAGGGATGTAGGTGATGTCGGCGCACCAGACATGGTTTGCCCGCTCGATCGCCAAACCCTTGAGCAGATAGGGGTAGACCCGGTGCTCGGGATGCGGCTCGCTGGTGCGGGGTGCCCGGTAGATCGCCTGAAGACCCATCAAACGCATCAGACGCCCCGCCCGGCGACGGCCGATGCGCACGCCCTCGCGGCGCAGATGACGGACGATCTGACGGGCACCGTAGAACGGATGCTTCAGAAACAACTCATCGATGCGCCGCATCCGCGCCAAGGTCTCCGCGCTCTCGCCCTGGGGCGTGTAATAGAGCCAGGAGCGCCCGATCGACAGCAAACGGCATTGACGACTCAAGCTCAGTTCCGGGTCAGGGCGCCTCACCATCGCCCGGCGCGCGGCCCGGCTCATCGACCGGACCCTCTGGACAAAAAATCCCGCTCCACCGTCAATTCGCCGATCTTGGCGTGAAGCTCACGAACCTCGCTTTCATGATCCCGCCGCCGGCGTTCCACACCGTTCGAGAACATCTCGCCAAGCCCTTCCATCGCCTGGCGCTTCCATGTGCTCACCTGGTTCGGATGAACCTGGTGCTTCGAGGCAATCTCCTGCAGCGTCCGATCGCCCCGAAGCGCTTCCAGCGCGACCTTCGCTTTCAACTCCCCAGAAAACCTGCGTCTCTTCGTCATCGCGTATCCCTCCTCAGTCGGTGGAATACACCTTAAACAACTGCCCGATTTTCCGGGGCCACCTCAACTTACTGGGGGGGCCGCTCGTTCTCGTTGGGACGAAGCACAGATTGTCGTACATTCACTGGACACGGGTGAGCAGAAGGAGTTGCTGGCGGGAGGCAGCGATGCCCGCTACGTACCGACCGGACATCTCGTCTATGCGCTTGAGGATAGACTGTTCGCAGTTCCGGTTGATTTGGCGAGTCTGGAAGTGACGGGGGGACCGGTTTCGATGGTGGAGGGTGTCGCACGGTCTTCGGGGGGTTTTACTGGTACCGGGCAATTTAGTATTTCTGATCGGGGTTCGCTCGTCTATGTTGTGGATACTGGCTCGGCGGCTGGCTTACAAGGTCTTGCACTAGGAGCCTGTCGGGAATTGGCTCCCTCGAAGCAAGAATCAACAACTTACGAGCCATCCCTGATCTGTAAGTTGTTGATTCTTGGTTGCAGACTTCTTATTCCCGACAGGCTCCTAGTGTAGTCCGTCACAATTAACGTAACGGCTCTGGCTGTCCCATTTCTGATCATATATGAGGAAAATAATGACCATTAGATCGGAAATCCCTGTGCGGAACGAACTCGGACGGCTTGGCCGAAGCCGCAGTGTGTCGGTCTGGCTCGGGGAACGATCCGAATAAGGTACAGTCTGTTAGACGGGGACCACTAGTAGACCGCGACGGTGTGGAACAACGTCGTCTGAACGTGCCTCCAGCAGATTACCGCCGTCCCCGCGTGTCTCCAGATGGAACTCAGGTGGTGGTCTCGTCAGAGGACGATAACCGAACCCGAACCTTCATCTGGGTATACGACCTTTCCGGCGACACCACCATACGGCAACTAGAGTTTGACGGTCGCAACGGAGCGGCCTTGTGGACACCGGGTGGAGAGTGGATCACGTTTGCGTCATCTAGGAGCCTGTCGGCAATAAGAAATCTGGAGAAGTCTGAAGCTGAAAGACCCATCGCGATTTCAGGATGAAGGCCACCTTGGGAAGCGTTTGCTCAGACAGATCCATGAGATGAGATTGCGGCAGCCCCCATTGAGCGCGATACGTATTTTTCATCCGCGGATTCTGTGTTTGCCAGGATCTCCCTGCTTCGATTCAAGCCGCCAGTGGCTTGAATCCTCCTCCGTAACGAAACAACTTCAGGATGTTGTGGGTCAAACAGACCAGTTGCCATTCCGCCCGCACGTTCTCGAGACCGCGGAAACTGAAACGCCGGAATCCCCGGCATTCCCGGGTCTGTCCGAATACCGGTTCCACAATCGCCTTGCGCATCTTGTAGACGGCCCGCCCCACATCGCTGTCCAGTTTCTGTTTCATTTGCTCCCGTACGCCGGCGCCTTCAGCCGCTCCGGGCGGGCCGCCGGAAGACTTCGGGGATGCGCCGGTCCGGACTCGCCCCGTGGCCACGTGTAAATCGATCCCTGCGGCTCGCGGGTCGGTCACCTGCCTGGGGCTCCAATACCCGGCATCCGCGCTGACCGCGACGGGCCGGGTCCCCGTGTTCCGCCGCACTTGCGCGACCATGGGCGCCAGTTGCTCTTTGTCATTGGCGTCCTGGGTGATCTCGGCCGCGACGATGACTTGCGTGTCATCGTCCACAGCGATCTGGGCATTGTAGGCCTGCACGAAACTGCCTTTGTGCGCGCCGTCGGGCATGATCCGGCTGTCCGGATCGGTGAAGTTGCGCTGCGCCTTCGCATCCGGCGCCGCCTGCTTCGGATCGGGAACCCGCGGTTGGCCTCCACCCGTCTTCTTCCCCGTTCGCTCCTCTTGCTTCCGCCGCTGGGCCATCCGCGCTTCCGCGTCCGCCTTCGCCTGCGCCGCCTTCTGCCGGGCTTCCGCTTCCAATTCCGCCCGGGCCTGTCGAATCTTCTTCAACCGGCTTTCCCGCCGCGCCAATTCCTTCGGCAACTGGTCGGTCAGTCCTTGCCGTTGCTTCTCATCCTCGACCGCGTCGACCGCCTCGGCCCGCTTCAGCAACTCCTCCACTTCCGCCTTCAGCGTCTCTTCGGCCCCCCTCATCCGCCCATAACTCATCGCCTTGTGCTTGCTGGCGTTCGCCTGGAGTTTCGTCCCGTCGACCGCCACATGCCCCAGTTTCACCAGCCCCGCCTTCCGGCACAATCCCAGCGCTTGCAGAAACAGTCCCGCCAACGCCTCCAAATGCCGTTTCCGAAACTCGTTGAACGTGCTGTGATCCGGATGCGTGTCCGCACTCAAATACCGGAACGCCACGTCCTCATGCGTCCGTTTCTCGATCTGCCGCGAACTCACCACCCCGGTACAATATCCGTACACCAACAACCGCACCATCAGCACCGGGGAGTAGGCCGCCTGACCTCGTCCATCCTTCGCCTCATAGGAACGGTAAAACGCCGACAGATCCAGCGTCTCCACCAGGTCGGCCACAAATCGCGCCAAATGATTCTCCGGAAGCCAGTCGTGTAACGACGGCGGCATCAACAAGCTCTGATTCAGGTCATCGGATCGGAAGCATTTCGTCATGCCTTCTTCTACAAATCCACCCGTCCAGCTTAGGTCCCATCCGGTTCTTCCCCGACTTCTGTCGCCACCCATCCCCAATCTATTCCCGACAGGCTCCTAGCAGCAACCGGATTCGAGGATGCAGATTCAGGGGCAGGGTGTTCCATTTCGGTTCTCGTGCAAGAATCCCAGCAAGCACATCCGATACAGTGCGGCCATCGAAAGTCCCACTCCCGGTTACCATCTCGAAGAGCACACAGCCGAATGCCCAGATATCGGCTCTCTTGTCGGTAGCCTCGCCACGGGCCTGCTCCGGTGACATATAAGCAGCGGTGCCGAGAATGACTCCCTGCGCGGTTGCCTGCTGCTCAGGGTCGGCGACTGCGACAGGTTCACGTCCGACCCGTCGCCCGCGAATGCCTTCGCCAACCCGAAGTCCAGCACCTTAATCTTGCCCTCGGGAGTGACTTTGATATTGGCGGGCTTCAGGTCGCGGTGAATGACTCCCTTCTCATGAGCGGCTTCGAGGGCTTCGGCGATCTGGAGGGCGAGTGTGAGGGATTCTTCGACGGGAATGGCACCACGTTTCAGCCGTTCGGCCAGCGTGTCACCTTCAACGAGTTCCAGGACGAGAAAACGTGTGCCTTCGTGTTCCTCCAGCCCGTAGATCGCGGCGATGTTCGGGTGATTCAGCGATGCCAGCAGCTTGGTTCCCGCTCGAATCGGGCAAGTCGTTCTTCGTCCTGGGCGAACTCCTCGGGAAGGGTCTTGATGGCGACTTCACGTCCGAGTTTGGAGTCCCGCGCACGCCATACCTCGCCCATTCCGCCTTTGCCGAGCGGGGAGAGGATTTCGTAACTGCCGAGTTGGGTGCCGGGGTTCATTGTCAGTTGTCCGCCGGGACCAGACGTTTCAGTTCCTCGAACCAGTTGCCGATCACGCGAATCCTGTCATTTGCTGCAGACTCCCCGTGTGTAACCACGAAGAGCGTCTGGCCATCGGAGGATATGTCGTAGGAACGTCCTGGGGTGTCCAAGAATTGATCCAACGAGAAGGCTCTCTCTGCTGATTCCAAATCCAACTCTGGGCTTGTCGCTACCTTGGCAGCAAACCAGTCGTTGACCCGCGAACTGGAGAGGCTCCGGAAAAAGATTTCGCCACAAACACACCAAACCGGCTCGATTCCCCCGCTTATTGAAGCGATTTGGCGACGTGTATCACCGTCGGGATACGAGCTCACCCAGATCTCCATCCGGCCCGTCTCGTCTGATGCATACGCAACCCATTCGCCGTCCGGCGAAAACACGGTGCCCCATTGAACAATACCAGGCGAGTCGATCCAATCGGTGGAGGCTTGTTCGCCAAGCCGAACGAAGCCCCGCCGGACAGGATAGTCATGTACTGCGATCGTCCGGTCGGGGGACCAGGAGGAGGCTGTCGCTACGGTGCCTACCGTTCGCGGTAGCGCAGCATTATCGATGATCTTGATCTTCAACCCGGACTCCGAATCCGTAAATGCCAATTCAGTGCCGTCAGGACTCCACTTAGGCCAGCCACCATTGTCGCTTCCGACGAGCCTCCGGCCCTGGTCCCGGACCACGTCGTAAACCCAGATGTAGTCGTCAACGTCAGCCATGTGAACTGCCAACGCACTATCGTCCGTACTCAGGTCGAAAGCTCCGTATTTGCGAGGCGGCTGTGGAAGAACTCGTTCTTCGCCGCTTTGTCGGTCAATCATGGCTATTCTTCCGGTAGCTCGATCACCACCCGGAGCGTAAGCCAAGGATCCATTGTCAGATACCGCGAGCTGAGCGTGATTGAAGAATGAGTTTGTAGCCACGCCGGTCAGCACGGCGACAGAGTTCTCGCCGACCACAGCGCTGTCCGGATCGAAAGAGGTGGCCAGAACGTCGCTTCCTCGCACAAATAGGAGATGACCGGTCGGAATCCAGCGGGGGGCATATCCCGATCGAGGCAGGACTTCGGATGTCTTCGACTCAAGATCGATCAACAGGATACTTGCATAGTCCTTGTCGATTCCCTGCCCACTGATACCTAACGCGAATCGTCCATCCGGCAGCACGTCGCTGAATCGTCCATCTAGTGGTCCCCGTCTAACAGACTGTACCTTATTCGGATCGTTCCCCGTGCCAGGCCGACACCCTGCGGCTTCGGCCAAGCCGTTCGAGTTCCTTCCGCACAGGGATTTCCGATCTAATGGTCATTATTTTCCGCATATATGATCAGAAATGGGACAGCCAGGGCCGTTACGTTAATTGTGACGGACTACACTAGGAGCCTGTCGGGAATAAGAAGTCTGCAACCAAGAATCAACAACTTACAGACCGGGGATGGCTCGTAAGTTGTTGATTCTTGGTTCGAGGGAGCCAATTCCCGACAGGCTCCTAGTGGTCCCCGTCAAACAGACTGTAACTTATTGAGTTTCTTCCGAGCGCGTTGGGTTTTCTCAAGGATGTCGGTAGCCTTGGCGGTCCAGATGAACGGCTTGGGGTTCCGATTATGGCCGGCGATGTAGTCTTCCACGGCTTGGGTTAACTCGGAAACCGAGCAGAAAACGCCGCGCCGAAGTCGTTGTTCGGAAAGATCCCGGAAAAAGCGTTCGACCATGTTCATCCACGACGCACTGGTCGGGGTGAAGTGCACGTGGAAGCGCGGGTTGCGGTTCAGCCAATCGACGACTTTCCGGTGTTTGTGGGTGGCATAGTTGTCGCAAACAATATGGATTTGCTTCTTTTTCGGCGCCGCCCGTTTGATTTGATTGAGAAACCGAATCCATTCCTGATGCCGATGCTTGGGCATGCAACTGCCGATCACCGAGCCGTCCAGGGTATTGAGCGCGGCGAACAGCGTGGTGGTTCCGTGGCGTTTGTAATCGTGGGTCATTGTGCCGCACCGCCCCTTCTTCAGAGGTAATCCGGGTTGAGTGCGGTCCAGGGCTTGCATCTGGCTCTTCTCGTCGCAGGACAGGACCAGGGCGTTTTCCGGCGGGTTCAGATACAACCCGACCACATCCTCGAGCTTTTCGGCGAATCGGGGGTCGTTGGACAGTTTGAAGGTGCGTCCCAGATGCGGCTTCAGACCATGGGCCCGCCAGATTCTCCCGACCGTGGACTCGCTGACCCCGGTGGCCTTCGCCATCGAGCTCCGGCTCCAGTGCGTGGCGTTGGGCGGCTTCTCTTCAAGCGTCCTCTTCACAATCCGGGCCTGTTTCCGACGGCTGATCGACGGCAGCCGTCCACTTCGGGGCGCGTCCTTTGCGATCCCTCCAATCCCCTGTTCCAGGAATCGATTGCGCCATCGTCCGGCTTTCTGACGCGTGACGTGCAGCCGGGCTCCAATATCCTGATTATTCAACCCATCGGCAGCCAGCAAGACGATCCGGGATCGCTCCGCCAGCCGGACCGATGTACTCCGGCTTCGGCTCAAACCTTCCAGTTCCTTCCGCACTGCGATATCCAGTTCGATGACCTGTGCTTTCCTCATGTCTACTTAGACGTTGGAAAGATCATTACGTTACATTAAATATGACGGACTACACTAGACGCATGACGTCTTCGGGATCCTCCCCGCCCTTAGGACGCACCCGACGGAGCATCGCTCCCTCATCGTCTCCGAAATAGATCCAGCCATCTTCTGCCCAGCGAGCGAAGGGGGCGAAGCCAGTGGTGGCGACCGTCAGCAACTCCTCCCCGGTGAGCTTCACCTGTTTCATGCGCAAATCCACCGTTAGAAAGCCAACCCGGTCACCGTTTGGGGAGAAAAAGGCGTGCGTTGCCCCATCCGTTCCCGGAATGGGTTCAGGTGCGTCGAACCCACCTAGCCTCTGTCGATAGAGCTTGGTCTGACCGTCGTCCAGCCCAACAAAAACGAGCCAGCGCCCGTCTGGCGACAGGGCGATCCTTGTGATGTCGTAGTCCATGACGCCGACGGCGAGAGGGGTGCCGTCAGGAAGCTGAATGTCGCTTGCCATCACTGGGACCTGTTGTCCCGGAGAAACCAACCTCTCTGTCGGTGATCTACGGCTCTGGTAGAAGACACCCAAGGCTGTTCCCACAACCAATACTGCCATTACCACGGATGGCAACAGTAGACTCCGCGACTTCGGTGTTGTGATCAGCGTGGCCTCTACTTCTTGCTGTCTGCGGGCCGCCATCCACTTCAGCTCACGCACGAGATCGGCTGCCGTCTGCCACCGCATATCGGGGTCTTTGTCGAGGCATGTCGTTACGATGTGATCCAGCGACGATGGCGTCATGGTCTGAAGCTCAGCCATCGACGGCGGATCGACTCCCATGATCGAGTGAATCAAACTTGCCTGACTCGCACCCTCAAACGCCTTCTTCCCGGTCACCATCTCGTACACAACCGCACCGAACGCAAAGATGTCCGTCCGGGCATCGGCTTCCTTGCCTTCCAACTGCTCGGGTGCCATGTACTGGAGCGTGCCGATGATTGTGCCTTCGGCGGTCAGTGGCGCGGACGGGTCCTGCGTCGGCATCTGCGACAGCGGAGAAACCTGCGCGTCGTCGCTCTTGAGCTTCGCCAGTCCGAAGTCGAGCAACTTCACGCCCGCTGACTTCGTGATCATGATGTTGCCGGGTTTGAGATCCCGATGGACCACACCCTGCCGATGGGCTTTGTCCAGTGCGTCGGCGATCTGGATGGCGTATTCGAGAGCCTGATCGAGCGGCAGGCGGCCCTTCTCCAACCGCTGTTGCAGCGTGTCGCCCTCCACCAATTCCATGACGAGGTAGTGGATGCCGTCTTGCTCCCCCACGTCGTGGAGCGTGCAGATATGAGGGTGGTTCAGGCTGCTGACGGCCTTGGCTTCACGCTCGAAGCGTTCCCGACGTTGGGGGTCGTCTGCGAGGTGTTCGGGTAGGACTTTGATGGCTACCGTGCGGTCCAGACGGGTGTCCGTGGCGCGATACACCTCTCCCATACCGCCTGCGCCAATCTGCGCCTTGATTTCGTATGGGCCGAGTCGGGTTCCTTCCGCGAGAGACACACCGCACCCCGTTATGTTTTGAGCTATTCCCTTAGGCTGGGGTAAATACTACGAAACGAGGGGGTTGAAAGCAATCAAACTGTCAACCCGGAGGATTGTCGTCAGAGTTTCCTTTCTGGTGGTCTCAGACTGAATCGCCCCGGGTTTTCCGGAGACTCCATTTCTTGAGAGGATTGGTGTCATGGGAAGACCGAATAGATATTCACCAGAGGTTCGCGAGCGTGCAGCGTGTCCGCGCAAGAAAACCAGGGCTTGCGCCGCCGTCATAGGCACGCCACCGTTCACCTGTCATGAATGGCTCGCTCAAGCGGCAAGAAATCCGAGTCAGTGTTTGATTCATTGGGAATTCGCCAGGGACACGTGCGAGCATTCAAGCGGCGCCCAGCTTGTCCCGCCGAACCTGCATCGCTCGGGACAACGCTCCGACTCGGCCTGCATATGACGAACTACCAATCCATTGTGCAATCCATCAAGATTCCCCCGCCTTGGGATCTTCGGACGGATTTTGGCGAAGGACAACCGTCGTGCGAGATCAAATAAACCTTCGAAAATCAGAGCGCGTGCGCGCCAGAGTGGCGTTGGTTACAGCCACATTGATCTGCATCTTGTTGCCCGTGCTTCCCTTCGGCGGAGTTGTGGGATATCCGATGCTTCTCTTGTCAACTCTGGCACACGAAATGGGTCACGGACTGACGGCGATGTTGGTCGGCCTGGAGTTCGACTCTTTTCGCCTCTACGCCAACGGCTCCGGGGTCGCAATGATAGGAGGCGCCGCTGGCCGGCTAAGCCTTGCGGCCACGGCAGCGGGTGGGCTCATAGGGCCGGCAGTGGCCGGAGCCGTGTTGTTCTGGTTGTCCGCCCGCGCGCGCCTTGCACAGATCGCAATGATGGTGTTCGGAGCACTCATGCTTACGGCATGCGCCCTGGTCATACGTAATGTCTTCGGACTTGTTTTCGTCGGAACAGTGGGCGGGAGTCTTATCTATGCCGGTAAACGCTTTGGCACGGGAATCGCTCAGTGCACGGCCGCGGTTCTGGCCGTACAAATGGCGCTGAGTGTTTTCTCGCGAGCAGACTATCTGTTCACCAGAACCGCGATGACCAGTGAGGGTGCCATGCCTTCCGACGTTGCACAACTGGCAGATCTACTGTTCTTGCCATATTGGTTCTGGGGTGTTGTCTGCGGAGCAATCTCTGTGGGCGTTCTGGTCTTAGGTCTATCCGCGTTCTGGAAGCATACCAAGACGCAGTCACCGGCGACCGAAGGCTAGGAGATCAAGACTGGCGTGGGCCTCTGTGGCCCCATACAGATGGTGTGATCACTGGCTTCGATCTTGAAGGTATTCCCCGGGTTGAGCAGTGCCCGGTCGCCACGCTGAACCCCCAACACCATGCAGCCTTTTTCTGAAAGATGTGCCTGCAGCTCGGAAAATTCCCAGGTTCGCATCTGCTCAACCGGTACGATGTAGACCTGCTGACCAAATCTGTTGGACATCAGTTCGTTGACCACCGCGTGCATGCCGGGATCGCATACCTCCTGAACCAGGAACGACGATGCAAGACCGGCCACGCAGACCACGCTGTCGCATCCGGATCGGCGCATCAATTCCACACGCTCAGAATCGAGGCACTCGGCAACGGTGAAGACCTTGGGGTTGATCGATTCGATGGTGAGCACCGCGGCCAGAGTGTGGTCGTCGGCACGCACCGGGTCTACGTCGGAGGCAAGAATGATCGCGTACCGTGCCTTGTCGACACATGCACGGCGCAGGACACTTTCCCTCGATGGGTTGCCCTTCACAAAACGGACACCCAGTTTCGCCAATTCGGGCGGCAGTTCGTCGAGGTGGTCGTCGACCAACACGATTGCAAGGTCCCGAGTCTTGGAGTCCTCTCGCAACTCCTTCACGATCTCTATATTCCGCCCTTCATGCTGGAAATTAACTACGATTACATGGGATTCAAGACGGAGGTCTGTCATGCCCTTCAACTCCTTTGACCGCGACTCAATCAAGGTCGTTGCCATTACCGACAGCAGGTAACCCAGGATGCCAATGCCAACAAACATCACGGGAATGGCCACCAGGTAACGACCGTAGAAGGTCGTTGGGAAATAGTCTCCGTATCCTACCGTGGTCATGGTGACGATCGACCACCAGATGGCATCGCCCCAAGACAGATCGGGCCTGACAGCACCCTCGAAATGTTTATAACCCACCGCTCCCAGAACGATCAGAGCGAAAAACAAAAGGATTACCTTCAGGATTTCGCCGTGCCTTGCCGCCCTGAAGTGCCGGAACAGTTCCATGATCAGCCTGAGCATTGTTTTCGAATCACTCCTTCACTGACGAACCAGGTCTGTGCCAATCCCGCCAAATATAACCTATTGAGTTATGATTCTGATGAGTGTGCTAGATCGTCGTGGAAAACCCGCTTTCTATCCAGGAGTGGAATCGTTGGAACTGGTGACCCGCGTGATCCGCTTTATTCGAGCCCGGATTCATTCTGGCTCGAGCGGACGAATTCACGCTGATACGTCAGGCCGACGGCAAAGTCAGACTCGAACCCTGGGGAGGGGCCACGGTCGCCGATATACCGAATCGAAAGCCAGCAACGTTGATCCGGAGTTGGCTGCGCTTTACGCCAACCTGGAGGTAGCTTATGGTTCCGACAAGGCCACGGTTCGAAAAGCATGGATACGACTGTTGCGGAAATACCACCCGGATCTGCATTCGAAAGATCTTGAGAAACGGAAAATTACCGGTGAACTGACCGAACGGTTGAACGGCGCTTACGAGCGACTGCGGAAGCGGTCCCAGACCGAGACAAACAGACAGGAGAAGTAAACATGTCCGAGAACCTGGATTTGGTGAAGGGCTATCTGCTCGATATCGATCTGAAGATCGTCAGTGAGGATGAAGCCGAAGAGTTGGTCGTCGTAGAGGATGATGAAAATGGGATTCACAACCTGATCATTGACTGCGAACCACCGATCGTCATCCTCGAACAACACATCATGGACGTCCCCGAGGATGCTGGAGATTTCTTCAGACGCCTCCTCCAGATGAACCGAACGATGGTCCATGGGGCGTTTGTGCTCGACAACGAAAAAGGCAGCCGTGTCCTTTTCCGCGATACCTTGCAGCTGGAAAACCTGGATCGTAACGAGTTGGAAGGATCTATTCGGTCGCTGGAGCTTGCCCTGGCCGAAAACGGCCCAGAGTTTCTGGAATTTAATCACCGACAGTCTGAAGGGAGCTGACCAATGGGATTTTTTCAAAGGATTTTCAAGAACGTGCAGTCCCAGGCACATTCTGTGGCGGATAAGCTTGAGGACCCGATCAAGATGAGCGAACAGGGCATTCGCGACCTGAAGAAAGACTTGCAGGGCTCCATGCAGAGTCTGGCGCAAGTCAAGGCGATCGCAATTCGTCTCAAGAAAGACTCGGACGACGGGAAAAAGCTTGCGAAGGATTATGAGAGAAAAGCAATGCTTCTTCTCCAGAAAATGAAGAGCGGGGATCTGCCCGAAGCCGACGCGGAACGTCTGGCAACCGAGGCCTTGAACAAAAAGCAGGAGGCTCTGGAACGCTCAGGCACCTTGAAGAAGGATTACGAGCAGCAGAAAGCTATGGGAGATCAGCTCCAGGCAAAGGTTCAAACGCTGAAGGAAACAATCAGCCGCTTCGAGACCGAGTTGGTGACATTAAGAGCACGTGCCAAGACCGCCACATCAATGCGGAAGATCAACCAGCAGATGTCGAGCGTGGACTCTTCCAGTACGATTGCACTACTGGAAAGGATGAAGGACAAAGTGATGGAGGAGGAGTCGCTTGCCGAGGCCTACGGAGAAATGACCGACTCCAGCGTCACGCTGGACCAGGAGATCGACAGAACCCTTGCCGCACCCAGTTCGGCCGAGACCAGCGACTCGCTGGCTGAGCTGAAGAAGAAAATGGGCATCTGAGAATCATTCGGCAATGTCGTCCTTCACACGCCGTCGCTTCCTTCGGCTTTCGGCGGCCGGCAGTCTTCTGACGGTCGTCGGGTCGTGCTGGAACTCCGGCACTCCGCCACGGGGGGCCTTCAACATTCCGGGGCAGATCGTGGGCGGGAGTCAGCAGGCGGGGCATCTTCTTCGCGAACCTCACCCGCGCGACCGGTTTCCCTCTCCTGATGCGCCGGCCTATGACGTCGCCATCGTTGGAGGTGGCGTTTCGGGACTGTGTGCGGCCTGGAAACTGAAAAAAGCCGGACTGGACAACTTCATCCTGCTCGAACTGGAACCCTGGCTTGGAGGTACGTCTGCATCGGGAAGCGCGGAGGGTGGCGAATTCCCATGGGCGGCACACTACATCAATATTCCGCCAGCGGAAGCGGATTGCGTCAAAGAAGTCCTGTCCGACCTGGGCATAATCGAAGGCTACGACGAGGACGGCCGGCCGAACATTCCCGAACGGCATATCCTGCGATGGCCCACCGAACGTCTCTTCATGGACGGAAGATGGATCGAATGGGATCTGCTGAACGGAGCCTCCACCGAGGACCGCGAGGCCATCCTTTCCTTCGAGGACGACATGCTGACCTGGACGCTGTACCGCGGTTTTGACGGCCGGCGTGCATTCGCCCTCCCCCTCAGCTACAGCACCACAGACACAGAGGTGCGGCAACTCGACGAGATTTCGATGGGATCCTACGTCCGCTCCAAAGGGTGGAATTCGCCGCGGCTTGATTGGATGATCAACTATGCGTGCCGGGACGATTACGGGAGCACGATGGCGAGCGTGTCGGCCTGGGCCGGCATTCACTACTTCGCCTGCCGATACTACGACCAGCGGCTGTGGAAAGAGTACCCCTCTGATACCTTGACGTGGCCTGAGGGGAACGGTTTCCTGGTAAAAGGCCTGGCCAGAGATCTGACAGACGCGCAATACCGCCTCGGATGCACGGTGCTCCGGATCGACGATATCGACAGCATCGATGACAGTAGTTCCCTGGTTCGGGTCGGCTACTTCGATTCAAACACGCGGACATATCGCAGTATTTCGGCCCGAACCGTAATCCATGCCTCCAAGCTCCATACCGCGCCTTTCCTGATCGATGGATTGCCCCAGCCCCAGATTGACGCGATCGAATCCTGCGAATACAGCCCCTGGCTGACCGCCAGTGTCCACGTGAACGAGTTACCCACAAACGCCAAAGTTTCGATCGCGTGGGACAATGTGCTTTACGGCAGCCAGGCCCTGGGCTACGTTGTCGCTGATCACCAGACCCGGCAAGCCTACCGGGAGAAGCCATCGGTCCTCGTTTACTATCTCCCCTTCGTCGAGGACATCGACCTGGCACGACGAAAGCTTCTGGAAGAAGGACATTCCTACTGGGTCAACGTGATCATGCAGGACCTGCTGGTGGCCCATCCGGACCTGGAACGATTCGTTACGCGCATCGACGTGTACCGGTGGGGGCACGCCATGATCCGGCCGCGCCCGGGAATCATATGGGGCCGCCAGAGCGTCGTTCGGAGGGAGCGGTTCGGAAACGTCTATTTCGCCTCATGTGACGCGACGGGACTTCCGTTGTTCGAAGAAGCCTGTTTTTCTGGAATCCGGGCAGCCGAGCAGGTTCTGGAGCGCCTCGGCCGAACATTCGAATCGTCCATCAAAGGTCTATCCGCAGAAACGGACACAGTGCAATGAGCATCAGCGAAACACCTGACAGCGATCGCACGTCCAACGATCTGAAGTTCGACCAGATCGAGTCCGGCGAGCCAAAACTGTCGAGGGTGGGCCTGTTCCTGATACTCGCATCGATCTTTGTCGCAGCGGCGTGCGGAATCGTCTACGAGCTACTGGTTGGAAGTATCTCGTCGTATTTCCTGGGAAACAGCGTCGAGCAATACTCGCTCACGATTGGATTCTTTCTCTTCGCGATGGGCCTGGGCTCGTGGATCTCGAGGGCCGTTCACGAAAAATTGATCCGCCGGCTCGTGGCGTTGGAACTCTGGCTCGGGTTGTTCGGAGGTCTGACCGTGCCCGCTCTGTACCTCGCCAATGCCTACACCAGCGTCTACAAGTACCTGATGATTGTCATCATCCTGATCATCGGCACGCTGATCGGGCTGGAAATTCCGCTCCTGACAAGAATCCTGAGAAGACACGGGTCGTTGCGGACTATCCTGTCCAACGTACTTGCGGTCGATTATGTCGGCGCTCTGGCCGCCGCGGTTCTTTTTCCGTTCTTCTGTTTGCCGGTTCTGGGAGCGTTTCACACATCTCTGCTCGCCGGCGCCCTCAACGTTGGCGCCGGTTCGGCCATTCTTCTGGCCGTATGGTCCCAACTATCGTCCAGAGACCGGGGCCGCCTGGTCGTCCAGGGCGTCCTTGTTTCCGTCGTGTTGGCCGTATTCGCGATTCAAGCTCAACCTCTGATGGATCGGTGGGAAGATTCCCTCTACGAAGGGCGCGTGGTGTTCAGCACCGAGACCGAGTATCAAAAGATTGTGGTGACGCGGTGGAAGGACGAAACCCGGCTCTTTTTGAACGAGCATCTGCAGTTTTCCTCAGCCGACGAATACCGGTATCACGAAGCTCTGGTCCACCCCGCAATGGCGCTGTCGCGAAACCGGGCCCGGGTTCTGGTCATCGGTGGCGGTGACGGTCTCGCCGTTCGCGAAATCCTCCGGTATTCTGACGTGCAGAAAATTGAATTGGTGGACCTCGATCCTGCGATGACGACGCTGGCCAGACGTAATCTTTACTTCACCGATCTGAACCAGAACGCCCTGAGCCATGCGCGAGTCCAGGTGATTAACGAGGACGGGTTTACTTTTCTGCAAAGGGCACACGAAGCCTATTCGGTCGTGATCATCGATCTCCCGGATCCGAGGGAAGAGGAAATCTCGAAACTGTTTTCGGTCGAGGCGTACCAGCTGATTCGAAGGCATCTGGCTCCAGGAGGCGTGGTGATTGCGCAGGCGACAAGCCCGTATTACACGCGTCAGGCCTACTGGTCCATCGGCAAAAGCATGGAAGAAGCGGGGCTGGAAGTGATCTCTTTTCACGCCTACGTCCCTTCCTTTGGCGAATGGGGCTTTCACATCGCATCCGAGGAACCGATCGATCCCGGCAGCGTTCAATTTCTACCGGGGCTGCGTTACCTGAACAAGGAACTGTTCTTGTCCAATTTCGACTTCGATGCAGACATGGCCCGTGTTGGGGTCGAGCCCAACACCCTGGAACGACCGACTCTGGCAAGATACTATCGGGAAGATCTCGCTCGATGGTAGTCCGATACGACGGTGGGAGATGAACGATGGGATGGAAGAAATGGTTTGGCCGTGGGAGCGGAGATGAAGAGTCCGACTCACTGGTAGACTATCGGCTCGACGACATGAAGGTTGGGTACCTGGTCGACTATGACATGCAGACTTGGGAGGTCCGAGCGTACAACACCTACGACTACTCCGGATTCGAAACCCGGGAATGGGTGATCGAAACCTCCGACAAGGTGGCCTACCTGGAACGGGCAGACAGTGACGGCGAGATTGTCTGGACGCTGACCGAAAGCATTTCGATCAGTCAGATTTCGGAGGAGGTAATTGAATATACTATCCAACATGAAGATCCACCCCGGAACTTGACCCTTGATGGGCGGATCCATAGTCTCACCGAGAGCAGCGGGGGCCTGTTCCATGAAAACGCCCAGGGCCGGGGCATTGACTTCATTAGTTGGACTTACAGTGACGATTCAGGAAAGAATGTGCTGTTCGTAACGCAGTACGGAGAAAGAGATTTCAAATCCGTCGCCGGCAAATATGTTGAAGAGTACCAATTTACCAACATCCTGCCGGGTTCAAATCCGTAGGAACAACCACGATGAGAGATGATTCAAGGACTCGGAGAACGCCCCGGCAGACGAACGAGGAACGCTGGATCCTTGTTGGCATGGTGGGAATCGTGGTGCTACTCGGATTCTGGGTCGTCAACGGCTTTCTCTCGAGGCGTGACCCGGTTCCCGAATTGGCGTCCCGGCTTGCCCAGTATTCCGAATATTCGATCATCGTGGACGATGTCAACGATGGATTTCTGCGTAACTACTTGACACTGAAGAGCAGCTTCCAGATCACTGCGCCAATCGGTGAGGACCCCGACCAGGGAGAAGCGGCTCAATTCGACGAACTTATCGAAACCTACTCGATTTCCGACGGACTGGTGGACCGCTATGAACGATCCATTGGTATGGTCGTGGCTTCAAAGGCGCCCGATGGCACCTTGACCGGCTATGCCCAGAGCCACCCACCCTACTATCAGCATGTTGGGCGCAGACAATACGGGTACTTTGGTCCGGGCGGTTTCTGGATTTTCTACGGACAGTATGCGTTCATGAGCGCCGCACTGGGTGGTCACCGGATCAATCGCGGGGACTACGGCGCCTACGTCGGCACAAGGAATCGCGGACAAGCGTATTACGGCCCTCAGACCGCAGGACGGCCCACCTTCGGCGCCAACGGTTCCGTGACAGCCACAACACGGCCATCTTTCTCTCAGAGATATCAGACCAAACAGTCGCGTTTCCAAGCCAGAGCCCAAAGCCGAGCAGGCTCTGGTCGGAGCAGGCTGGGGAAATGAACTGCGATCGACGACACAACAGGGGTTTCAGTATGAGCAAGCGTCCGGTGTTTCTCGCTGTCCTACTACTATTCGCCGCTCCAGTATTCACCGAACTGGGATTTACGCTTTCTGCGCAGACCGAGGCTCCAGTGCCGGGGGGAGTTTCTCTGGCGGACAGTCTGTATCTGCTTGGTGAATCCCTTATTTATATTCTCGAAGCGTTTGTTCTCTTCTGGATCGCGAAGCTGGCTTATTCCAGGCTCTATCGGCGAGTGGATCTGAACGCGGAACTCTTCACCCGGGACAACCGGGCACTGGCGATCTCCACGGTAAGCTATTATTTTGGAATCCTGATCGCTTTCGGTGGAGCGCTTTCGGGTGAATCACAGGGGCTGGGTACCGACGTGGTTACCATCGGTATCTACGGTCTTTCCGCGATCGTCCTCATGCTTCTGGCCAGCCTCATGTGCGAGAAGATCCTCTTGCCGACGTTCAACAACACCAAAGAGGTGGTAGAAGATCACAACCTGGGCGTCGCGTTTGTCGAGGCCGGCGTATACATCGCCAACGGCCTGATTATTCTACGAGCCACCGAGGGCGATGTCGGGGGCGCTTCTGCAGTGACGAGCACCTTAGGCTCCCTGGGTTCAGGCATGGCTGTCTTGCTGGTCTTCTGGCTACTCGCCCAGGTGGTACTGGTGATCGCGGGACGACTGTACGAAATGGTGACATCGTACAGCTTCCATGAAGAACTGGAGCGAGACAATGCCGCCGTGGGCCTGGCCTTTGGAGGAGCACTGATCGGCATGGGCAACATCATCAGTGTGGCAATCGGCGGTGATTTCACGGGTTGGACCAACAGCCTGACGCTGTTCGCCATCGATGTGACATCGGGATTTATCCTGTTATTTCTCGTCCATAAATTCACCGATATCCTGCTGGCGCCCGGTGTCAAACTGGCTAACGAACAGACACAGAAGGTTCCAAACATCGGCGCCGGACTGCTCGAAGCCTTCGGCTACGTCGGTGCTTCACTCCTGATCCTGTGGACCATCTAGCTGGCCTCACCCCGAGCCTTTCCGGAATGTATCTCTTGATGAGTTAAGTATCTCTGACCGCGGGAATGCCAGCGCCTGCTGTACGTGTCAAAGTCCGTACATCGACTGCTGTAGGACACAGATCTCGAACCAGCGCGTCTACAACGCTGGTCGGATCCAGGTCACCGCAAGCGAAGATGTCCAGCGCAAGATATTCCCGTTCGGGATAGGTATGAATGGCGGCGTGGGACTCCGCCAGCAGGACCATCCCCGTAAAACCTGCGCCACGCTCGACGAAGTGATGTTCGACACTCTTAATGGAGTGAAAACCTGCTTCGGACAACGCTTGATTAAGAACGCGCATGATCCGATCGCCATCCCGCAGCAGGATTGGGGACAAGCCCGTCATGTCGACAATGAGATGCTGCCCCAGAACTTCTTCACTAGCTTCTCCGCGTTCTAACATCTATTAGTTCATACCACACTTCGCGAATAGTTTCCCACGGCAGGGAGGGTGGTGTTCGATCTGAATCCTGTGTGTAGCGAATTGTAGATCTGTCTGCTATGAGAGACCTGTAGCCCGTCAGAGCGTTTCGCGCAGAATCCACTGAAAACCAAGAGACACTTTCCTGATCAGAACGATCTGAAGCAGGATCGGAAAGGAGAAGGCGTCGACAGAGAATAGGGTATGGGAGATCCGTCGAAGACGCGGAAGAATTAAGCGTCCCCAGGCCAAGACGTCTACTCAGGCTCTATTTCTTCATCCATAAATCGTTGAATTGACCCGTCGTCAAATTGAACTACATAGACACGAGGATCTGCCCGGGTGTGGTCTATCTTGGCCTCGAATCTTGGAAGATGAGAAATCCGCATGATTGCCCCAACTTGGAGCGAGACCCTTTTGTGGCCTTGACCCTGTTGTGTACCTTGCTGACTAGTCCATTGATGAGTTATGGGTCGGTTTCGTTCCTGCTTCTGATTTCGATAACGTAAAAGGGACCCACCAAACGGGGCTCTGATCGAGGAAAAGGGACCCACCCCTGATAGCCTCCCCCGAAGCGTGAACTGGATGAACAGGCACGCGAGTGGGAGGTGAGGATTGATAGGGATGGATCAGTACGAGTTGATCAGAACTGCACATCGGGTTTACAAGAAAAGCATTCGACAGATCGCCCGGGAGACCGGGCACACGCGACGGACGGTCGGAACGTGTCAACAAGAGTGAGACACCTGCATTCGGAATTTAAGCTACCGTAGGCGACTCTGCGGGCGGGTTGATCCACACCTTGTCCGGCGGCCCAGCGATCTTTCTCGGTACATTGACGAAACGTTCTGGATGTTGCCGACGAGCGCGATCCAGAGCATGCTGGCGTCGTTCCAGAACCGGACCGGTCTGACCGTAATGGACCATCGCTGGGGTTAGCCAGTTCAGACCGGAATGGTAGTGGACGTTGTTGTACCAGTGGAAGAAGTCCCGGCAGAACGCCTTGGCGTCCTGGATCGAACCGAATCGTTCCGGGAAGTCAGGGCGGTATTTCAGGGTTTTGAACTGGGCTTCCGAGAACGGGTTGTCGTCGGACACATAGGGCCGAGAGTGGGATTGGGTCACACCCAGATCCGATAGCAGCAGCGCCACCGCTTTCGACTTCATCGACGAGCCGCGATCGGCGTGCAGAGTCAGCTGATCCTGCTCGATCCGATGCTTGTCACAGCTTTCACGAATCAGTTTCTTGGCCAGGCCGGAAGATTCGCAATCGGCCACCATCCAGCCCACCGCCTGGCGGCTGAAGATATCGAGAATCACGTACAAGTAGAAGTAGGTCCACTTCCGTGGTCCCTTCAGCTTCGTGATGTCCCAGGTCCACACTTCATTCGGGCCTGTCGCCAACAGTTCCGGCTACTGGTAGACGGGATGACGCCGTTGGTTCCGCCGTTCGCGCACTTCTTGGTTCGCATCCAGAATCCGGTACATCGTGCGTACCGAGCACAAATAGCGGTCTGCATCCAGCAAGGCCGCACACACTTGGGCGGGCACCTGATCCACGAAGCGCCCGCTATGCAGCAGGTCGAGGACTTCCTGTCGATCGGCTCCGCTCAATGCCCGATGTGATCGTGGGCGTGCCCGCTCGGCTGCGGGCGCGGCGGCCCGCTGCCGACGCCGATAGAGCGACGCGCGGGAAACCCCGAAGGCCCGGCACGCCGGCGCCGTCCCCAATTCGGTGGAGAACTTTTCGGCCGCTTCCATCAGTTGTTCTCTTCCTGGTCCGGGTTCTTCAGAGGAATCCCCAATAGCGTGGAGACTTTTTTTTGGATCTCGATGACCGTTTCGGCTTGCTCCAGCTTCCTCTGGAGCCGTTGCGCCTCGCGTTCCAGTTCAGCGATGCGCTTGTCCCGGCCGTCCTTCGGCTGCGCTTTCCGTCCTCGCTTCGCCGAACCCATCCCGGCCAATTCCCCGGCATCGTGTTGCCGCCGCCAGGTGCGCAGGCTCGAGGAATACAATCCCTCCCGGCGTAGTAAGGCCCCCCACTCGCCCGGCTTCGTGCATCGGTCCGCCTCCCGCACGACCCGGCGCTTATATGCGGCGCTGAATCGCCTCCGTATCGCCTTATTGGTCACCTCCGGGTCCGGATTATCCCCATTCCGACCGGCCGCTTCACGCGCAACTCCAGTCGCCCTGCGGGCGCCTTCCGTTCCACGCGATTCTTCGTTCTCGTTCTCTGGTTTCATCACCAACACAGGCTCACTTCCTTCCCGCCCTGCTCACTAATTAACGGTTAGGCAGGTGTCTCACCTACATTGGCACAGAGGGGGTCCGGAAAGTATTGGCCGGACAGGAGCCCAAGTATCGGCGAGAGAAGGAGCCAGCCTGTCCGGTGATGGACCCGGTCGCCAGGATCGTAGATGCCTGGCTCCAGGCGGACCGGGACCAGCCAGTCAAGCAACGCCACACCGCGCACCGGGTGTGGCAACGTCTGGTGGAGGAGCATGAATTTACCGGAGCCGAGCCGACGGTACGCCGCTGGGTTCGGGAACGGAAGACACGGTTGGGCTGGAACCAGACCGGTGCTGTGGCGCCGTTGGACCCGGAACACGCCCGTGAAGCCGAGGTGGACTGGGGTACGGCCTGGGTCCGGATGAACGGTCAAGGCCGTCAGGTCAAGTTGTTCTGCATGAGATCTCGGTACTCGGGCAAGGCGTTTGTGCGGGCCTATCCGTGGGAACGGCAGGAGATGTTCCTGGACGGTCACATCCGTGGGTTCGACTGGTACGGAGGCGTCTTCCCGACGTTAGTGTTCGATAACCTGAAAACCGCCGTGAAACAGATTCTGCGCGGGAAGGGTCGGGTTGAACAGACGTGGTTCACAGCGTTTCGGGCGCACTACACGTTTGAAGCACCGTTCTGCAATCCGGCGCGGGGCCAGGAGAAAGGCGGGGTCGAGGGACTGGTCGGCTTCGCACGGAGAAACTTCCTGGTGCCGGTTCCCGAGGTGACCGACTTCGACGAGTTGAACGCGCAGTTGCTGGAACGCTGCGGCGACGACGACCAGCGGAGGATCGGCGGTCGGTCCGACGATCGGACGATCGGGGAACGCCATGGAGCAGAACGCGCGTACCTGCTGGCGCTGCCGGGCACCCGATTCGAGAACACGAAGGTGGTGGGTGTGCGGATCAGCCCGTACCAGACGGCCCAGGTGGATCAGAACCGGTATTCGGTGCCGACCGCATATGTGGGACGCCGGCTCTGGGCCCATATCGGCTGTGACCGGGTGAGCTTTTACGCGGACCAGAAGAAGGTGGCCGAACATGACCGCGCCTTCGGTCATAGCGACTGGCGGATTGATCCGTTGCACTACCTGGAGTTGATCCGGCGGAAGGTGGCCTCGTTTGAGAGCGCCCGGCCGATCCGGCAGTGGCGGGATCAATGGCCGACCCAATATGAGACCGCGCTGGAGCGGTTGCGGGATCGGCATGGGTACAGTCGGGGCACCCGGGAGTTCATCGGCATCCTGCAACTCCACCAGGACTGGGATCTGGATCGGGTGTCATCGGCCATCCAGGAAGCGCTCGATGCCCACTGTATCGAGTTGGAAGCGGTGCGGCACATTCTGATGCGGGAGGACACGCCGACTCGATCCCATGCACCGCTCGAGTCCGGGTTGATGCCCGGTATCACCGATCTGACGATCGCCCGGGCCGATCTGGATCAATATGACCGTCTCCTGGCTGGGGGTGTGCGATGAGTCCGGGTCAGGAGATCGTTCTCGACGACGCACTGCGGCAACTCCGGCTTCCGGCCATGGTGCGGGAGTGGCGGGAACACGCCCGACAGGCTAAAGATCCCCCGCCCCACGATTTCCTTGGACAGTGATTTGAGAAACTACAACGCAGGAGGATCACGATATGTCCAGAGAAACGAAGGAGGAATACGGAATCGCGAAGGGAGCCCGTAGGGCGACCGAAGCGGGGCCGGATTTTCGAAGCCGCGGGACGGGCCGGTGGTTGGCTCGGCGTAAGGTCACGGTAGTGCTGGAGTTGTTGCGTGGAGAAGATCTTGAAGCGATGAGCCGGCAGTATGGCGTGACGGCGGCGGCGCTGACCCGTTGGCGGGAGGCGTTCCTGCAGGGAGGCGAGGCCGGCCTGAAGAGCCGGATCGTGGATGTGGTTGACGAAGAGAGGAAGACGCTGAAGTCAGCGGTGACCAGTCTGGTGATGGACAATGAACTGTTGCGGGAACGGATCCGGCATCTGGAGGACGAGAAGCCTTTTCTACGGTGGAGGTCGAAGCGATGAGCCGGACCCTGTCGCCCTCCACACACCAACTGTATGGTCTGGCCCGTGTCGCAGCGGTCTGGGGGTTGCCCCGGTCGACGTACTATGCTCGACGGGATCGACGGAACCATCCGGCCGAGCCGCGTAAACGGGGGCCCAAGACCCCGTTTACCGACGCGGAGTTGACCGGACGGATTCGGCAAGAAATTGCGGCCTCGCCGTTTACTGGGGAAGGACACCGGAAATTCTGGGCGCGGCTCCGGGTCGCCGGCGTCCGCACCTCCAAGGCTCGGGTCTTGCGCCTGATGCGGGAAGCTCAACTTCTGGCGCCCCAACGCCAGGCCGCACCCGTTGCGCGCAAGGCGCATACCGGAACCATCACCACCGATCGCCCGAACCAGATGTGGGGCATCGATGCCACCGCCACGGTGACCCTCGACGATGGTGCGGTCACTGTATTCGCCGCCATCGATCACTGCACGGCCGATTGTGTCGGCATTCACGCCGCCAAACGGGCGACGCGTTTTGAAGCCCTCGATCCCATCCGGCAAGGCCTCAAAGAGTACTTCGCCGGCTTTCACGCCGACGCGGCCGCCGGGCTTCGACTCCGTCATGATCATGGGTCCCAATTCATGAGCGACGATTTTCAAAACGAGATCCGATTCCTTGGCATCGTCTCCTCACCGGCGTTTGTCCGGGAACCGGAAGGCAATGGCTGTATCGAACGCTTCTTCAAGACCCTGAAAGAGCAGTTGCTCTGGGTGCGTCACTTTCGCTCTATTCCGGAACTGGTTCGAGCTCTTCAGGACTTTCGCGCTCTCTATAATCAGCACTGGTTGATCGAGCGCCTCGGCTTTCAATCTCCGGCTCAGGCTCGACAACGTCTTGCAATTGAGTCAGCGACTTGATTATGGTGGGTTCACTCTGTCCAGGAAATCAGGGGCGGTACACGACAGGCTAAAGAGGCCGGCGAGGGGCACACCGGCTTTCTATTGGCTCTGGCCAGCCGCGAGCTGGAGCAGCGGCAAGCCAATCAGGTCCAGCGTCGACTGCGGGAGGCCCGGTTCCCACTGCTCAAGACCCTGGAGACCACGGACCTGAACAAGTGGCCAGTGCTCGATGCGGTCCAGGTTCGCGACTATGCCGAGTGCGGCTACATTACCCGGCACGAGAACGTCGTCCTGTTGGGCAAGCACGGAACCGGTAAAACCCATGCCGCCACGGTGCTGGGTGTGGAAGCCTGCCGGAGGGGCTACCGCGTCGGGTTCACCACGGCAGCCGGGCTGGTCAACACCTTGATCGAGTCGCGCGAGGAACGGCAACTGAAGCGGCACCTGGCGAAGCTGGCCCGCTTCGAGCTGCTCATCGTGGACGAAGTCGGCTATATCCCGTTCTCGGCCGAGGGGGCGCAGTTGCTGTTTCAGGTCTTCTCGGACCGCTACGAAAAGGGTTCGCTGATCGTCACATCGAACTTGCCGTTTGCACAGTGGACCAGCGTCTTCGGTGACGCCGCACTGACCGCAGCCCTGCTGGACCGGCTGACCCATCACTGCGCCATTCACCAGTTCGAGTGGGAAAGTATCCGGTTTACCGACAGTCTCGGCGCCGCTAGGAGCCTGTCGGGAATAAGAAGTCTGCAACCAAGAATCAACAACTTACAGACCGGGGATGGCTCGTAAGTTGTTGATTCTTGCTTCGAGGGAGCCAATTCCCGACAGGCTCCTAGTGGTCCCCGTCTAACAGACTGTACCTTATTCGGATCGTTCCCCGAGCCAGACCGACACACTGCGGCTTCGGCCAAGCTTCAGGTATCGTCCGAGTTCGTTCCGCACAGGGATTTCCGATCTAATGGTCATTATTTTCCTCATATATGATCAGAAATGGGACAGCCAGAGCCGTTACGTTAATTGTGACGGACTACACTAGGAGCCTGTCGGGAATTGGCTCCCTCGAAGCAAGAATCAACAACTTACGAGCCATCCCCGGTCTGTAAGTTGTTGATTCTTGGTTGCAGACTTCTTATTCCCGACAGGCTCCTAGGCACGGTTCAGGCCCGAACCGGATCCGCGATGAACCAGTTGAGCTATGCCGCAGCGCAATCCCGGCAGACTTCGGTCAGTCTACAGGCTTCGGAATCTCGTATTCGCGACGCCAATATCGCTGAGGTAGTCGCGGAACTGACGAAAAGCCAGATCCTCAGTCAGAGCGGCCTGGCGGCTCTGTCGTATAACCCCGTATCATCTGGATCGATACTGCAACTTCTCGCCTAGCCTTACGGGCGACGAGACTACTCAGCCGACAGATTCGTTCATGCCGCCTGAGCGGCTGAGCAGATCAACGGTCACCGGATTGGCGTTTGGCCCCGCCTCCGCCATGGCGGAGACCAGGAGACGCTCCGGTATTGCCGCTGCCCCCTTGCTTACGTTTGGGTCCCTCATCGGTGGTTTCGATTTCACCGGCTTCGAGAAGTTTTACCAGCAGTGGGTGTGCGAGAGCTTTTGGCGACACCTGCCCGGTTTTGCCGGGTCCGAGAAACAGTCGTTTCCCGCCGGGTAAGGGCAGTTTCAGGGGCTTTTGAGTCTTGTTGGTGATGTCCATGGGTGTTTTCCAGCGACGGCAAGGACTCAATATTCCAACCCGTCACATACTTGCTAAAGCATACTAAAGGCTGGAGTTAATAGCAATCAAGCAGTTCCAAAGGGTATTTAGCGCCATCCCGAAGATCTGACCTTGAGCTCTAGCGATCACGACATCGAAACCAGGGACGTAGGTGCCTGTCCCCATTTTCCCGCATATTGCAGCTGAACCCATTCCAGATACTCCGGATTCCACGTGGGATAGTAGCGCATGTGGTTACGAAGGTGAGCGCATCGGAACGTGTCAACAAGTTTGAGACACCTGCATTCGGAATTTAAGCTACCGAAGGCGACTCTGCGGGCGGGTTGATCCACACCTTGTCCGGCGGCCCAGCGATCTTTCTCGGTACATTGACGAAACGTTCTGGATGTTGCCGACGAGCGCGATCCAGAGCATGCTGGCGTCGTTCCAGAACCGGACCGGTCTGACCGTAATGGACCATCGCTGGGGTTAGCCAGTTCAGACCGGTAATGGTAGTGGACGTTGTTGTACCAGTGGAAGAAGTCCCGGCAGAACGCCTTGGCGTCCTGGATCGAACCGAATCGTTCCGGGAAGTCAGGGCGGTATTTCAGGGTTTTGAACTGGGCTTCCGAGAACGGGTTGTCGTCGGACACATAGGGCCGAGAGTGGGATTGGGTCACACCCAGATCCGATAGCAGCAGCGCCACCGCTTTCGACTTCATCGACGAGCCGCGATCGGCGTGCAGAGTCAGCTGATCCTGCTCGATCCGATGCTTGTCACAGCTTTCACGAATCAGTTTCTTGGCCAGGCCGGAAGATTCGCAATCGGCCACCATCCAGCCCACCGCCTGGCGGCTGAAGATATCGAGAATCACGTACAAGTAGAAGTAGGTCCACTTCCGTGGTCCCTTCAGCTTCGTGATGTCCCAGGTCCACACTTCATTCGGGCCTGTCGCCAACAGTTCCGGCTTCTGGTAGACGGGATGACGCCGTTGGTTCCGCCGTTCGCGCACTTCTTGGTTCGCATCCAGAATCCGGTACATCGTGCGTACCGAGCACAAATAGCGGTCTGCATCCAGCAAGGCCGCACACACTTGGGCGGGCACCTGATCCACGAAGCGCCCGCTATGCAGCAGGTCGAGGACTTCCTGTCGATCGGCTCCGCTCAATGCCCGATGTGATCGTGGGCGTGCCCGCTCGGCTGCGGGCGCGGCGGCCCGCTGCCGACGCCGATAGAGCGACGTGCGGGAAACCCCGAAGGCCCGGCACGCCGGCGCCGTCCCCAATTCGGTGGAGAACTTTTCGGCCGCTTCCATCAGTTGTTCTCTTCCTGGTCCGGGTTCTTCAGAGGAATCCCCAATAGCGTGGAGACTTTTTTTTGGATCTCGATGACCGTTTCGGCTTGCTCCAGCTTCCTCTGGAGCCGTTGCGCCTCGCGTTCCAGTTCAGCGATGCGCTTGTCCCGGCCGTCCTTCGGCTGCGCTTTCCGTCCTCGCTTCGCCGAACCCATCCCGGCCAATTCCCCGGCATCGTGTTGCCGCCGCCAGGTGCGCAGGCTCGAGGAATACAATCCCTCCCGGCGTAGTAAGGCCCCCCACTCGCCCGGCTTCGTGCATCGGTCCGCCTCCCGCACGACCCGGCGCTTATATGCGGCGCTGAATCGCCTCCGTATCGCCTTATTGGTCACCTCCGGGTCCGGATTATCCCCATGAGGTGGCCCCGGAAAATCGGGCAGTTGTTTAAGGTGTATTCCACCGACTGAGGAGGGATACGCGATGACGAAGAGACGCAGGTTTTCTGGGGAGTTGAAAGCGAAGGTCGCGCTGGAAGCGCTTCGGGGCGATCGGACGCTGCAGGAGATTGCCTCGAAGCACCAGGTTCATCCGAACCAGGTGAGCACATGGAAGCGCCAGGCGATGGAAGGGCTTGGCGAGATGTTCTCGAACGGTGTGGAACGCCGGCGGCGGGATCATGAAAGCGAGGTTCGTGAGCTTCACGCCAAGATCGGCGAATTGACGGTGGAGCGGGATTTTTTGTCCAGAGGGTCCGGTCGATGAGCCGGGCCGCGCGCCGGGCGATGGTGAGGCGCCCTGACCCGGAACTGAGCTTGAGTCGTCAATGCCGTTTGCTGTCGATCGGGCGCTCCTGGCTCTATTACACGCCCCAGGGCGAGAGCGCGGAGACCTTGGCGCGGATGCGGCGCATCGATGAGTTGTTTCTGAAGCATCCGTTCTACGGTGCCCGTCAGATCGTCCGTCATCTGCGCCGCGAGGGCGTGCGCATCGGCCGTCGCCGGGCGGGGCGTCTGATGCGTTTGATGGGTCTTCAGGCGATCTACCGGGCACCCCGCACCAGCGAGCCGCATCCCGAGCACCGGGTCTACCCCTATCTGCTCAAGGGTTTGGCGATCGAGCGGGCAAACCATGTCTGGTGCGCCGACATCACCTACATCCCTGTGCGGCGCGGCTTTCTTTACTTGGTGGCGATCCTGGATTGGGCGAGCCGGTATGTGCTGGCCTGGCGTTTGTCGAACACCCTGGACGCCGGCTTTTGCGTCGAGGCGCTCGAGGAGGCGCGGACCCGCCACGGCCAGCCGGAGATCTTCAATACCGATCAGGGCAGCCAGTTCACCGGCTTCGCCTTCACCGGGCGCTTGCGGGCGGCCGGTGTCCAGATCTCGATGGACGGCCGGGGCCGGTGCATGGACAACATCTTCATCGAGCGGCTGTGGCGCTCCCTCAAATACGAGGCTGTCTATCTGCACGACCTTGCCGACGGCTTCCAGGCCCGGCGCGTCATCGGCGAGTGGATCGACTTCTACAACGCCGAACGGCCACACTCGGCCCTCGGCGGAAAAACCCCGGCCGAGGCCTACCGCGGCGACCCGCCTGCGGATATGATGGACAAGCAGCTACGCGCCTTGCCCGCTTACCCACCGGCGCAGCAACGGCGACAGGAAGATCGATCCAAGGAGATTCTGGCAAGATGAGCGGCAACCGGAATACACCTTAAACAGGCCCCCAAGCTGTCCACAAACCGGGGCCACCTCAGTGTAAGCGAGACCGCTACCTATGTGCTACCTAGAAAGCGAAAGCCCCCGCGAAGGGGGCTTTCATCTTATTGATTCTTCAAGTGGACCTGAGGGGGATCGAACCCCTGACCTCCTGACTGCCAGTCAGGCGCGCTCCCAGCTGCGCCACAGGCCCATGCTACGGATTCAATCGTAGCGGAAAGGAAAGGGCGGGTCAATTGAAGCAAGGGGATGGGAAAGACCCGGAATTGAAGGGATCCAGAGACGGAATTGCGATCGTAGCGGGTCGCGACCGGTCGCATTACTCATAGTCTGAGGTGGCGACTGAGGCGTGATTACCGGTCGCTACCGCTCCCCCTACTGTTCTTGAGCGACGATTGATGCTGACGGGCGGGCACGGGTCTCGCCCCTACACTCCAATCCTTTATTCCATTCGTACGCGTCCGGTTCGGTTGACAATGATTCGACGGGGCCGGCCGGCCCGGTTCCACACGGTGATCGTGGCCATCGGAGCAACGTTTCCCCTCGGATGGAATTCCGGCTTGTTGTTGGCCACCAGCATGAAACCACGGGGCAGGGTTTCGGTGCGGATGGTCAGCCACTCCGGGGTCTGACATTCGATGACATAGGTGACCCTCGACGCGACGCGCAGCCGGCAGTCCCTATTGTGGATGATCGACCAGATGCGGGCTGTGTGGAGACCCGAACGAACCTGTTCGGCGGCGGCGATCAGTCCGAGCTGGTCGATCGCACGGGAGATTGGCGGTATGGCAACGGTTGCGAGGGTTCCGGCGATGGTCAGAACGAAACAGAGTTCCAACAGAGTCGTGCCCTTCGGACGGGACATGGGCATTCCTTCTTTTCGGAAGGAAAGGACACGCCCATCTTACCCGCGCCGGTGAGTCAAGCCCATTCTTAGTTGAAACTCTCCACGGCTCACGATTGGTCACGCAACCTTCTTCTTCGATCTCGTCGACGTCTTCGCCTCAATCTTCAGCTCCCGCCTGAGGGCTTCGCGGAGCTTTGGAAGATGACGGTAGCCGATCACCTTCCTCAAGCGTGGTTCGATGTCGATGAGCGCCGTCGCCAACCAGCGCTGCCGCTGGCTCGAGTTCTTCCAATGATCGACCTTCGCGCACCTTTCCTCGACGAGGGCATTGACCGATTCCAAGCAATTCGTCGTCTTGAACGAACGGCCCAGGACCCCGTACACGCCGAGTCGATGCAACGTGAGGGTCTCCTCCAGGCCTTCCTCTAAGGCTCGCAGCGGCCGATTGGTTTCGCTCCTCGAGCTCTCCATGGAGCTGTTCGAGGGCCGCCCGGGCTTCGTTGTACTCCGGGCGCTGGTACGCACGCTGAAGCCGCTTGCGCCACGCGGCTTGCTCGGTCTTCGACAGGTACCCTCTGTGCCAATGTAGGTGAGACACCTGCCTAACCGTTAATTAGTGAGCAGGGCGGGAAGGAAGTGAGCCTGTGTTGGTGATGAAACCAGAGAACGAGAACGAAGAATCGCGTGGAACGGAAGGCGCCCGCAGGGCGACTGGAGTTGCGCGTGAAGCGGCCGGTCGGAATGGGGATAATCCGGACCCGGAGGTGACCAATAAGGCGATACGGAGGCGATTCAGCGCCGCATATAAGCGCCGGGTCGTGCGGGAGGCGGACCGATGCACGAAGCCGGGCGAGTGGGGGGCCTTACTACGCCGGGAGGGATTGTATTCCTCGAGCCTGCGCACCTGGCGGCGGCAACACGATGCCGGGGAATTGGCCGGGATGGGTTCGGCGAAGCGAGGACGGAAAGCGCAGCCGAAGGACGGCCGGGACAAGCGCATCGCTGAACTGGAACGCGAGGCGCAACGGCTCCAGAGGAAGCTGGAGCAAGCCGAAACGGTCATCGAGATCCAAAAAAAAGTCTCCACGCTATTGGGGATTCCTCTGAAGAACCCGGACCAGGAAGAGAACAACTGATGGAAGCGGCCGAAAAGTTCTCCACCGAATTGGGGACGGCGCCGGCGTGCCGGGCCTTCGGGGTTTCCCGCGCGTCGCTCTATCGGCGTCGGCAGCGGGCCGCCGCGCCCGCAGCCGAGCGGGCACGCCCACGATCACATCGGGCATTGAGCGGAGCCGATCGACAGGAAGTCCTCGACCTGCTGCATAGCGGGCGCTTCGTGGATCAGGTGCCCGCCCAAGTGTGTGCGGCCTTGCTGGATGCAGACCGCTATTTGTGCTCGGTACGCACGATGTACCGGATTCTGGATGCGAACCAAGAAGTGCGCGAACGGCGGAACCAACGGCGTCATCCCGTCTACCAGAAGCCGGAACTGTTGGCGACAGGCCCGAATGAAGTGTGGACCTGGGACATCACGAAGCTGAAGGGACCACGGAAGTGGACCTACTTCTACTTGTACGTGATTCTCGATATCTTCAGCCGCCAGGCGGTGGGCTGGATGGTGGCCGATTGCGAATCTTCCGGCCTGGCCAAGAAACTGATTCGTGAAAGCTGTGACAAGCATCGGATCGAGCAGGATCAGCTGACTCTGCACGCCGATCGCGGCTCGTCGATGAAGTCGAAAGCGGTGGCGTTGCTGCTATCGGATCTGGGTGTGACCCAATCCCACTCTCGGCCCTATGTGTCCGACGACAACCCGTTCTCGGAAGCCCAGTTCAAAACCCTGAAATACCGCCCTGACTTCCCGGAACGATTCGGTTCGATCCAGGACGCCAAGGCGTTCTGCCGGGACTTCTTCCACTGGTACAACAACGTCCACTACCATTCCGGTCTGAACTGGCTAACCCCAGCGATGGTCCATTACGGTCAGACCGGTCCGGTTCTGGAACGACGCCAGCATGCTCTGGATCGCGCTCGTCGGCAACATCCAGAACGTTTCGTCAATGTACCGAGAAAGATCGCTGGGCCGCCGGACAAGGTGTGGATCAACCCGCCCGCAGAGTCGCCTACGGTAGCTTAAATTCCGAAGGCAGGTGTCTCAAACTTGTTGACACGTTCCGGTAGCTCACCACGTTCTCGCGTTTGTGCCATTGGCAGCGTTGGACCAGGGCTCGATTACCGAATGCCCGCTTGACTGCCGCGCGCAGACCTTTGCCGCCGTCGACGATCACCAGCACGCCTTCAGAGATGTCCAGGCCTCGCTCCATCAATGAACGGAGAAACGGAGTCAGTACCTGCTCGTTCTCCGTACTCGTCTCCACGAAGCCTAAGAAGCGTTTGTCGCCCGTAATTCCCATAGGTAAACCCCCGGCTTAGCCGGGGCGACTCGCAGAGGTTTGACCGAGAGCGGCGGTAGATAGGAAAGTCCTGCTTGGAAGCGACGACTTCCAAAGAAGGAGGACTCAATGAAAGAGGCCCGAAGGCGATCGCACACGAAATGGGACTGCAAGTATCACATGGTGTTCATTCCGAAGTAGGCGGTATCCAGTGTGGCGGGATTCATCAAGGGGAAGAGTGCAATCTCGACTGCCCGGAACTTTCTGGGACTGAAACACCGTTTGACAGGGAAGAGTTTCTGAGCGCGAGGCTATTTCGTTTCCACGGTGGGGATGGACAAACAATTCGTGCGGGAATACATTTGGCGGCAGGAGCGGGAGGAGCAGCGTTTGGAGGAGCTGAACATGGCGTGGGGGCATCAGCTGCCTTCAGGCGGCTCTTGACCGGCCCCTTTGAGGGGCTCACAGAAATAAGCCCCCGGCTCTGCCGGGGGTCATTTAACTGTGATGCCCAGGGCCGCAACCATCGTGGCGTCGGCAAACATTGTCCCGTCCAGGAAGATCGCCACCACGTCCTCGGCCGACAGATCCCGCTCCTGCATCTGCCGAAGTTTCGCGGCACTCGCCTGGACGAATCCTCGAGACACCGTCGAGCTCGACAATCCGATGGCTCCTGGAATCGCTTCCGCGGCCGACTCGTAGTTCCGGCAGGAGATCCCATAAAGCACACGTCTGAGAAGCAGTTCGTTCACCGCGCCATCCGGACTGAGTTCCTCGTAGCTCCGAAGCGGAATCTCCCCGCCCGCCACGCTGCGAACTCGAGGCACCCGAACCGGCACCCGCTGGCCCCCGAGCCCCACGGTCCCCGGATTGCTCCCGTGTCGCCGGCCCCTCAACGTCGCCTCCTTTCGCGCGTATCGCTCACCCGCCAACGCCTTCACTTCCTCGTCGAGCAACTCCTCTACGTGCATCAACCCCAGTGGGATCAACGCCCGGATCATCTCCACCTTACGAGTCCAATTCCAGTCCCGAGTACTCCTCCCGGCTCATGACCTCGACCTCACCCAGTACTCGCCTCTTCTTGCGTTTTTTCACCGAACGTAACAGACTCCTCATCTCGGCTCCTTTCTCTTACAGGCTTGATGTTGTTTCTTCCAATACCATCAAACCATAGGGTTTGGAGCCGTTTCAATTTCCAACTAAGATTGGCACACTTTCGCGCCGGTGCCCGAACACTACAAGAATCAGGAGTTTTGCGGACGGATTTGCTAGACTAATAACTTCTTCCCGGGCTTCTCGGCCAGCGTTCGGGTCGTCCGACCGCGATCCTCTTTTGCACCGAATACACCACGGACTGATAAGGGAGCTTGAGTGTTCGGAGATTGGAAGCGTTTCGCAAAACCGGCGTCGCTCAGCGTGGCCGCGGCTCTCGGCGTACTTCTGCTCTCCTGGACCGCCTTTTTCGCCGAACTCAACGACATTGCCTTTGACTTCACGCTCCGGTTAGCTGGCCCCATCGAGCCTGCGAGTCCGATACGGATCGTCGCGGTCGATGAAGAAAGCCTCGACCGTCTCGGACCCTGGCCATGGCCGCGTGACGTGTTGGCTCGGCTTGTGCGGGCAATTTCCAAGGGTAGCCCGGGTATCATCGCTCTGGACTTTGTCCTGGACGACCCCACATTCGCGGATGCCGATCAATTGCTGGCCGAAGCGATTGCGGACGCGGGCAACGTCGTCCTCGCCGCCCGCATCGGTGAGAACGATGCCGGCACGGTGTGGCTGATGCCCCTCGATGTTCTCGCCAGGGGAGCTGAAAGCATCGGACACGCGCATGCCGATCCCGACCTGGACGGCGTGTTGCGAAGAATCGTCACGGCGAAGCAAGCCTCAGGGCGCGTCATATCCGCCCTTTCGGTCGAAACGTTGAGAGTTTCGGGCAACCTGCCTGCCAACTTTGAGGAGAGTATCGGCACCGCCGTCGTGATCCGGCCGGAATCAATGCTGATCCGTTTCGCGGGCGATCGGGGCACGTTTCCTTACATCCCCGCGTGGGAAGTCCTCGAAGGCCGAGCGGACCCGTCCCTGCTGACCGGCAACATGGTGTTGGTCGGCGCGACGGCACAGGGTCTGGGCGACGACTGGATGACTCCGTTTTCCGTCGAGGGCCTTCGGATGAGCGGCGTCGAGATCCACGCCAACGCTATCGAAACGATTTACTCGAACCGTCGAGTCGAACCGGTTTCGGCCCCCGTCGTTTTCTTAGCGCTGGTAGCGCTCGTTGCCGGACTGTACGCACTGGATCGACGATGGGAAGGCCGCCTGTTCTATGAGGTCTCCCTTGCGATGATCCCGGCACTTGTGGCGCTGTCCTGGCTTCTGCTCGGCGCAGCCGATGTGTGGCTGCCGTTCCCGACGTTTCTAGTCGGGCTGGGACTCACCGTTCCTGCGCTCGAAGTCGGCAAGCTGGTCCGCGTGAACAAAGACCTCGACGAGAAGATCTCGCGGCTTTCGGTTTGGGCGGCCGAAGACCCGGCCGAGTCACGGTCCGTGATCGACCCCCGGCCGGATCTGCTCGAGCAACTGGAGCCTGGCGAGGCGGCCGATCGTTGGATGGCCGCACTGGACGCCCATGAGCAAACCCGTGCCACCAGGCGAGAGCGCAAGCAGAATCTTCTCGATGCCCACCGGCACAATGCCCGATGGAAGCTGGACGCCGTGGATTTCTTCAACGAACAGCTATACCGCTTTGTCTCTTTCAACGATGCGGTACTTTCGGGTATTGAGGACGTCATCATCGTGAGCGATCCGTCCGGTCAGATCGTGTACCAGAATCCAGCGGCCGTCCGGATGGACGGGTACTCGGTCGATCCACCCCGCGCCTGGGAGTACATCTCCGGGTTGCTCGACGGGAGGCGCCTGATCGACATGTTCGCCGGAGTGTTCTCCGGCGTGCCGGCGCACGTTGAGGCTGTCGCGTCGGGAACCAGTTCCCGTTTCTACAGCCTGACGCTCGCATCGATCGCGGACATCGGGGTCGTGGCGACGTTGCACGACGTCACAGCGCAGCAGGAGCTCAACCGGGCCAAGAACGACATGGTGTCGCTCGTGTCGCACGAGCTGCGGACACCGCTCACGTCGATTCGCGGATACACCGACATGCTGTTGAAGTACGGTCTCGTCGAAGAAAAAGGCCGGCCGTTCGTCGATTCGATCATCGACCAGAGCAGCCGGTTGAACGAACTGATCCAGGCGTTTCTCGACGTGGCGTATATCGAGTCCGGACAGAAGCAACTGAATGTCACCGAGTTTGAAGCGGGCGCGATGCTCGGCGACCTCGTTGCCAATCACGTCCCGGTTGCCGACAAGAAGAGAATAACCATCGAATCGGCCGCAGGCGCCGAAGCGGGGCGGGTTCGCGGTGACCGGATGCTACTGTACCAAGCGTTGGCGAACCTCGTGTCGAATGCGATCAAATACTCCCCCGAGGGCACTCGGGTTCGCCTGGATGTCGCAAACGGGAACGGGCGCGTCCGATTTCTCGTCGAAGATGAGGGTTACGGTATCCCGCCCGAGGAGGCGAACCGGGTGTTTGAGAAGTTCTACCGGAGCGGCAACCGGGAGACGCGCGCCGAGAGCGGATTCGGACTCGGCCTCGCATTCGTCCGTGAGGTCGCCTTGAAACACGGCGGGGACGTGACGCTCGAATCGCGGCCTGGAGCCGGCTCGTCCCTGACATTGTGGATTCCGGCCGGCCAGGGACAACGACTGTGACCGCTGAAACGATTAAAACCGCTCCCACCAAACCGCGGGTTCTCGTCGTCGACGACGACAAGTCGATCTGCCGTCTGATCGGATCGTTGCTCGAGATGGAGGGCTACGCCTACCGCGTGGTCAATCGGGGAGAGGACGCGCTGGACGCGCTGCGGGACGAACCCTACGATATCGTCCTCAGCGATATCTATATGGGGGAGACGTCGGGCCTGGACGTGCTCGCCCTCGCGCGGGATGTCCAGCCCGATGCCGAGGTCGTCATCATGACGGCACACGGATCGGTCGAGACTGCCGTCCAGGCTGTCCGGAACGGCGCGTTCGACTACATCAGCAAGCCGTTTGCAGTCGATGAGATTCTTTCCGTCATCCGGCGGATCGAAGAGAAGGGAAGACTTCTGGAGGCGGCGAGCGTCGGTCCCGAACTGGCCGAGTCCTTGCCCGATACGGAGATCGTCGGCACCAGTGCCGGAATGGTCGCCATCTACAAGAAACTGGCTCGCGTGGCGGCGATCGACGCGCCCGTCCTGATCTACGGCGAGAGCGGCGTGGGGAAAGAATTGGTGGCCCGCGCGCTTCATAGCAATAGCTCGAGGTCGGAAAAGCCCTTTCTCGTAATCAACTGCGGCGCCCTGACCGAAACATTACTCGAGAGCGAACTGTTCGGGCACGAGCGGGGCGCATTTACAGGAGCGGTGGGAACTCGGAAGGGCTTGTTCGAGAGCGCCGGTGGCGGGACCGTGCTCCTCGATGAGATCTCGGAAACATCGCTGGCCTTCCAGGTGAAGCTCCTGCGGGTTATCCAGGAGAACGAGATACGGCGTGTGGGTTCGAACGACACCATCGGCGTCGATGTGCGCACGGTCGCGGCCACAAACAGGGATCTGCGCGAGATGGTGCGGCTTGAACAGTTCCGGGAGGATCTGTTCCACCGGCTGAACGTATTTACGATGTCGATCCCACCACTCAGGGAACGCTCCGAAGACATTCCCATGCTGGCTAGCTACTACCTGAAGAAGTACAACCGGGAGTATGGCGCATCGGCGCGGATGCTGCCCGAAACGATCGAGGCGATGCGGCGGTTCGACTGGCCGGGGAATGTTCGGGAGCTCAAGAACGTCCTGGAACGGGCTTTCGCATTCTGTGACAACGAGGTCATCCAGCCAACCGATCTGGAACTGGGTGAACCGGACGAGGACGAGGCCCCCTCCCAGAGCGGGTCGCTCGAAGACATGGAACGGGAACACATCGTCCGCACGCTGCGCGAAACTGGCGGGAACAAGAAGCGGGCAGCCGAAATTCTTGGGATCGAGCGCCGGACTCTCTATAACAAAGCAAAGCGCTTAGGTATTGATTTAAGAAGACCTTACGGGTAATATCCGCGGGTGGGAGAGTTCGCCCAAAAAAGCCCCCAAGTCGGGTAAACCCGGCTGGAAAACATGTTGGACTCAATTAAGAAAGCGGGCTCGGTGGTAGCGGCAGTCTTGATGCTGGCGCCGGGGGCATTTGCGGTGGATGATGCCACGGCCGTTGCCCAGCGAGTCCAGACCGTGGTCGAGAGCCTGAATCGGGATGTTCAGGCAGACCAGGGCATGTCCCGAGTGTACGCTTTGATCATGCGTGAGGAGTTCAGGACGCCGCGGGCCGAGTTGGAATGGGCCCTGGGGGAGTCGATCTCTTGGGGTGAGATTGCGGTCCTCTCCTACATCCATGCGACGACCGGACAGGCTTTTGAGGAGCTTGTCGGCGAGAACGCGCACGCCGACGCTCTGGGATTTACGATCAGGATGGAGATGAGGACCGACAAGATGATCGGCTCACTCGAAAAATTCGCAGCCTTGGCACTCCGGGAACGAAACTCCCGAATCTTCGACCGGATGAGATCGGCGGTCCGTATCGACCGACTGCCGGATCTGGGTAACGGTTTCGGGTTGTTCCAGGAGGCGCTGGACTTCAGACGGATCGGAACAACAAGTCCGACGAAGGTCCACGCCGGGGTGGAAGTCCTGACCAAAGGTGGAAAAGGAAACTGATGAAGAAATTCACAACCGCATCCGCGTTCCTGCTTTTGGCACTCCTGGTGCCGACCGAGGCGCGGGCTGACGGACCCATCAAGGTGACTTCGATGTACGGTCCGGTCGAGATGGAATCCGCTTCGGGTGCAACACTGGTCAAGACCGGTGCCATGCCGACGCTGGATATCGGGGATATTGTCCGGACCGGACCGGGAGCCCAGATGACGCTCGAACTTCCAGACGGCTCTTACATGGTCGTGCAAGAGAACACGACGCTGAAGATCGAGAAGTTCTGGGGATCCGAGGTCAAGAACCTGCTCAAGCTGATCGCAGGCAAGGTTCGGTTCTATATCCAGCGCCTGGGTGGGCGTCCGAACCAGTATCGTGTGGACACGCCGACTGCCCTGATTGCGGTTCGGGGCACGACGTTCGAAGTCCAGGTCGCCGGATCGGTGACCGAGGTGTTGTGCTTCGACGGACGGGTGAGTGTGGAATCGGCGGGCCTGTCGGATAGGGAAGTCGTCCTCGACAAAGGACGCAAGACCCGGGTTGAGGCTGGCAAGTATCCGATGACGCCCGTCGCTATCGACGGTGTCTTTGGACTACCGCGCGTCATGTCGGTTGTGCGGGCCGAGGAACTGCCTGCCTCCGGAAACGGTCCGGTCCCCCTGATGCGGGGAGCCCTCGGTGACAACGATCGCCGGGGCCGTCGCGTCGACCCTTTGTCGAACCCCAATATGGGCACGCCCGGACCAGGACAGGAGATTCGGAGGGGCAAACTCAGCTTCCCGCCGGGTGGACATAACTAGGATTCACGTCGATCGAGAGTGGAAAGGGCGGTCTTCGGACCGCCCTTTTTCTTGTTTGGGATTGCGGAATCTCTGTTCGGAAATCCATGTTGGAGATTCGAAGTTCGAGATCCCAGGATTTGTGATCTGTGGGAAGGCCTTCGATCCTCACCACGTCCAATCTCGAACCTCGCATTTCTGATCTCGCATGGAATCCTACGGCTCCGCCGTCGCCCAGTCCTTGAATCGTTGCTCGGGCCCGCCCGGTGCGTAGACCTGGATAACCTTCACCGATTCGATTGATCCCAGTACGGTAGCGCTGTGCGGCGTCCCGGCTGGGATGTACACTGCGGAACCGGCTCGGGCCCGGAGTCGCTCGGTGCCGATGGTCATCTCCATTTCGCCGTTGAGGATGTAGAGGATCTCCGCGGATTCTTCGTGAACGTGTTCCGGGACGCCTGAACCGGGCAGAAAGGTGCCCAGGCTGAGGGCGGCGCCGGAGCCGACCGATTCCTGGTCCAGCAGAATCGTTATCCCCACGTCGCCCATCGGACTGACGTATGTGGTCGCGTCCGAAGCCGGAACGACGTGGCGCCCGTTCCCCTGCTCCAGGGCCCACGTTCCGCGCGCGGCCGCCAGGGCCGCCACGAATACCAATATGTAGATAGCTCGTCTCGAAGTCATGGCTTCTCCCGATGTAGAATCAATTTGTGCCTGCCCCAGCCTTCACCCGATCCGCCAGACTGAAACGGCACCTCGACCGGTTTCTCGATGAGTTTCCCAGCGAGGGCTACGTCGCGATGGATCCGGTGCAGTTCGTTCACTGCTACGACGACGCTCGCGACCGAGAGATTGTCGGATTCGTGGCGGCGGCGTTCGCCTACGGCAACGTCCGAAGCGTACTCCGCACCGTGGAAACCATCGTTTCCCGCATGGGTCCCCATCCGGCTCGTTTCGTCGCCGACTTCGATCCGCGTCGAGACGCGCGATTATTCCGCGGATTCTATCACCGGTGGAATACCGACCGGGACCTGTCAGTGTTGCTGTGGATCCTCGGCCGATTTCTTGAAAAATATGGCTCGCTCGAGGAGGCGATCGTCGGCTCTGGGGCGAGGGCCCCCCACCTCGCGTCGGAGGCGCTGGATCGCTTTTCCGGCGCCGCGCTGGGATTCGGACATGAACGATACTACCCGGCCAGCGACCGGACGCGCGTCGGCGTGCGGTACTTCTTCCCGAGACCTTCTGCTGGAAGCGCCTGCAAGCGGTTGAACCTATTCATGAGGTGGATGGTCCGGGAGGACGATGGGATCGACTGCGGGGTGTGGCGGAGGATCTCTCCCCGAGACTTGGTAATGCCCGTCGACACCCACATCGCCCGCATATCGCGCTACATAGGCCTGACGGACCGTGTCACCCCCGGCTGGAAGATGGCGCTGGACGTGACCGAATCACTCCGGGCGCTCGACCGGGACGATCCGTTGCGTTACGACTTCGCGCTCTGTCATCTGGGAATTGCCGGCGACTGTCCGAAGAAGAGGGACCTCGTTAAGTGCGCGCATTGCCCGATACAGGCAGTCTGCAGGCTCTAGTAACAGTGGTGGAACTCGAGAAGGTCGCCTTACGGCCAAGCGGCGCGGGATTCGAGCAGCCTAAGGTGGGATCCTCGATGGTTCCACCTTTGGCTGCCCGTAGCAAGAAAACCGGCTGTTTTGGGACAGATTGGGTCCGATTGTGGGGGTAAGGGGCCGCTTTCCTCAAAAAAATACCTAGGACGCGATTTTTTTCTTGTATTACTTCTGTCATGCGATAAGAATGCTCACGTCGCTTTGAACTGAACCCAAGGAAGGGAGCTGTTAATGACCAAGGATGGTGCGACCCTCGCGGTAGATCTATCGAGCCTGATCGGTAACCTTTTCGCGTTACTTCCCGTCCCGGTAGCCATCGTTGATGCGCAAGGTCAGATAGTCCTCGCGAATTCGACTTTCAACGACTTCTTCCCGGACACTACCAACGTCAACCAGATCCCGCACCATGAAGTTCGCGTGGAGAATTCCGCCACTTACGACTTCGAGACCCTGCCGTTGACCGAGCAGGGCCTGTCCATTTTCCTGGGCCGGGAGACGACGGCTGAGGGGAAGCTGCGAAACCAACTGGTGCACATGGAAAAGATGGGAGCGATCGGACGCTTGGTGTCCGGCGTCGCTCACGAGCTGACCAATCCGCTCGCGGGAATCGTGGGCTACGCTCAGCTGCTGTCACGGGCAGATTTGGATCCGTCGACACACCGCATGGTCAAGGTCGTGCAGAATCAGGCCGAGCGGGCGGGAAGAATCGTTAGAAATTTTCTCAACCTCGCGACCAAGACCGAACCCGAGAAACGTGCCTTCAGCCTGACGGGGGTCGTCGAGAACGTGCTTCAACTGCGCGAGTATGACCACAGCGTCCGGGATATCGTCGTCTCACGAGACTTGGCTGGCGACCTGCCGCTCGCAGTGGGCGATGCAAGCCAGATCGAACAGGTTGTCCTGAACCTGATGGTCAATGCGGAAGACGCCGTGATCAGCGCTCAGAATCGGGTGCGCGAAATCCAGATCCGGACGATGGTGCTCAACAACCGGATCCGTCTCGAAGTGGCCGACAACGGCGGCGGCATTCGCTCCGACGACATGGGCCGAATCTTCGATCCGTTTTTCAGCACCAAGGCGAACTCGAACGGCAACGGCGGAACCGGACTCGGCCTCAACATCTGTGCGGATATCATCAAGGATCACGGCGGAGAGCTTTATGCATGGAGCAACTACGGGACGGGCTCGACGTTTACCATGGAGTTGCCGATCGATCTGTCGGTCGCTCCCGTTGAAACCCCTCGCCCGCCTTCGTCGGCCGGAGCTTCGCTCCAGGGCAAGTCGATCATGGTTGTCGACGACGAAGCCACCATTACTGAACTCGTCGAAGATCTGCTCAGTCGATACGGGGCCGATGTCGACTTCTTCAACTCCGGTTCCGATGCGTTCGACCGGCTGTGCGTCAAGTCCTACGATGCGATCATCTGCGACCAGCGGATGCCGGGAGTCAACGGCCAGAGCCTCTTTCGGATGGTTGAGGCGTTGGATCCCGAGCTGGCCAAACGGTTCATCTTCGTTACCGGAGACGTGTTGAACGAGCACACGCGGGAGTTCTTTGCCCAGACCGGGACGAAGTTCTTGCAGAAGCCGTTCAGGCTGGACGATCTGCTTCAGGCGGTCGAAACCGTGCTGAACTAGCCCGCATTTCTCACCAGTGGGTCTGCCCCAGCGCCGGATCCATCCGCCATTACTGCGTTGCGCCTGGTCGGGCTCCTCAATTCATTAGCGTCGGGCCCACCGTCCCCCGCGCTCGGCAGGCTCTTCGGAGTACCCGGACACAGGAATGAGGGAAACTCCCAGTCCGGTCCGGTCCCCCCCACGCCTCAACTTACCGTCAAGTACGCCTCGGTCGCCCTTCCGGCGCGCGCGCAGCGGCCATGCCAATAAATGCCCTGGCGGCGTCTGTATCCTACCGGGCCACCAAGTGGCCCGGTAGGCTTCGCGACGACAACCGGTGAGAAAAGCAGGCCAGGGCAACCGGGGTCGGCGACAGGCGACCACGGTCAGCGGCATTGCTGTGGCTCTATTCGTTTGCCACAGTGTTTCGCAGCGTTCCCACACCTTCCAGGTCGATTTCGATTACATCTCCAGGCTTCAGAAAAATCGGTGGCTTGCGCGAGAAGCCCACGCCCCCCGGGGTTCCCGTGGAAATCACATCGCCGGGTTGGAGCGTCAGGATCCGCGACGTGTAGGAGACCAGCTCCGGCACCTTGAATATGAGATTGCCTGTATGTGACTTCTGCATCGTTTTGCCGTTCAGACGCAGCTCGATCGCCAGATTGCTCCCGTCGCCCAGAGCGCTTCGCGTCGTCATGACCGGCCCGATCGGTGCGAAGGTGTCGAATGACTTTCCGCGCACCCACTGGTTGTCGGAAAACTGGAGGTCGCGCGCCGAGACATCATTGACGATCGTATAGCCGGCGACGAAGTCGAGGGCGTCTTCGGCCGCGATGTGGCGTCCTCGTTTGCCGATGACGATGCCCATCTCCGCCTCGTAGTCCAACTGATTGCTCATCTCCGGGATGAGGATGTCTTCATCGGGCCCGATGATCGTGTTGGCGAACATCGCAAACAGCAGGGGTGCCTCGGGCTTCGCCATGTCCACCTCGTCGGCATGATCATGGTAGTTGAGGCCGATGCCTATTATTTTCTGGGGGTTCTGGATCGTTGCGCGCGGCCGCGCCTGATCCGATGGGATCAGGTATTCGGAGAAACCGGCTGGGTCGATCCCATCGAGCTCTTTTTCGAGACTAGCCAGCCCTCCGTCCATGTGGAGAACATCCTCGAGACAGGAGACCGAGCCGAACCGCAGACGCCCGTCCGCGGTTGCTGCTGTCAGGTCCAGAATCCGATGTTCCAACTCCAGGCCCAGGCGGTTACCGGTTTCGTCACCCCTGGAAAAATTCATGAATTTCAAGTTGTCCTCCTATAAAATCCTTCAACGAGAAGAGATCCGGCCGATACGGCCAGCCACGACGACCGCTTCGGGCCGAATATGGAGAATCAAGAGCAGCAACGGTCGTTGGGTCCCTTCCTGGAGAACCGCAGGTCGTTTGTGCTTCTGAGGTGGCTCCTCATCATCCTGGCATCCTACCTGACGCTGTTCACGAACATACAGAGCGAGAATATTAGCGGCATTTTCGTCATGGTGCTGATGTATTCCGCATCCAACGTCGCGATCAGCCTGCTACCGTTGCGACTCTTCATGGCGGTGCGGGAACGGCGGCTCATCATCGTGGCGGACGCCGTCTTCGTGTGCGCCTGCCTGTACCTGCTCCAGGGAGACGGACCGCCCATCTATTTGCCCTTCATGGGAATATTCGTATTGGCGCTGGCCTGGCGCGACCTGCGGGTCCTTCTGTTCTCTCTGCTCGTCGTCAGCGTGCTTTACGGTGTGATCAAGAACTTCACGCTTTTTGGCTCAGAGACCGATGTCGTGCCCGAGCAGTTCCTTGCTCTGGCCTTCTTTTTCGTCGTCTCGATCTTCTACGTCATCCTGATCGATCGTTTCGACCGCGACATGGAAACCTCGGTCGCCGTCATCGAAGAGAAGCGCAGTGCTGAAACCATCGTCGAACTCACGCACGCGCTTTCGGCCTCGATGAACGCGGACGACATCTTCAAGGTAATCGTCGCCCGCCTTTCGGAAACGATGGACGGCGCGGAGTGCTCGGTCGTGCACGTCGAGGGCGCCGAGTCGGACGAAGGCGCGGTATTGGCCTCGTCAGCCGTCCGGGGAGAGGATTCGGGATCCATTCCGCTCGCCACGGCGCCCGCGCTCCACCAGGCTTTCCACGAGCGGAAGACCGCCGACGCCGCGCTTGCGGACGGCACGCATACACTGGCGATCCCGATGATCACCCGGGGCGAGGTAGTGGGACTGATTTACTTCCGAGGCCGCAGGACGGTGCTCGGGAGCGCGAGTGCGATGCTCCCGTTTGTGGAGGCGGTAGCCGGCACGGCGGCCAATGCGCTGGGTAATGTGCAGCTGTTCGAGGAGATGAAGCACATGGCCCGGACGGATTTTCTCACGGGCCTTCCCAACCACAGGTATTTCCAGTCGACGCTTAGCCGGGAAATTGGCCGCGCCGCTCGTCACCATCGTTCTCTTTCGCTGTTGATCATCGACCTGGATTTCCTCAAGAGCGTCAACGACCGCTTCGGACATCCGGCCGGGGATGCCGCGATCCGCACGATAGCCAGGACGATCAGCGGTACGTGCAGGGAGATCGATTTTGCCGCCCGGTACGGCGGAGAGGAATTTACCGTCATCCTTCCTGAAACCGATCTGTCGGGAGCCGTCCTCGTCGCCGAACGGCTGCGCAAGCGTATCGCGGAAACGAAGCTCGGGACGATTGGCCAGATCACCGCGTCGGTCGGTGTCGCCAATTACCCGATGAACGCCACCAGCAAAGAAGAACTGATCCGCGTTGCCGACAAGGCCCTCTATGTCGCGAAGAACGGGGGGCGCAACCAGGTGGCACACTTCAAGAGCCAGCTTGCCGCGCCGTAAGGGCTCCGATCACGGAGTTCGCTGATTTGCTGCCCAGGCCAAGCTGAAACTGCGATACTTTTGAGCGTTCGGGCCTCGGGCGACCTTCTGGCCGTCGCAATTGTGGTGCTATTTAGGGGATGCGGGAATACATCGAGTTCAGGGAAGTCCACAAGGCGTTCGAGGAAAAAATCGTTCTTGACGGCGTCTCTTTCGGAGTGGAGAAAGGGTCGACGTTTGCCATTCTCGGGCCGAGCGGTGTGGGGAAGACCGTCTTGTTGACGCACGTCGTGGGTTTTCTCCAACCGGATCTCGGCAGCGTCCTGGTGGACGGTGACGACGTTACGTCAATGACTGAGCGGGAGCTGGTGGCCGTTCGGAGGAAGGTCCAGCTGGTCTTTCAGTCCGGCGCGTTGTTCGACTCTCTGTCGGTCTGGGAGAACGTGGCGTTTCCGCTCCAGGACCGCGGTCTAGCGGACGAGGAGATCGAGCGGCGGGTAGTCGAAAAGTTGCATCTGGTCGAGGTGGACCATCTCGCTGACCTGATGCCGTCGGAGTTGAGCACCGGCATGAAACGGGCCGTGGCCATCGCCCGGGCGCTGGCCGCCGAACCCGAGGCTATCCTGTACGATGAGCCGACCACGATGGTTGACCCCCTACTCTCGCAGACGATCAACGACCTCATCAACAAGATGCGGGATCAGCTCGGGATGACGCAGATGGTGGTCACACACGACATCGCCAATTGTGCCGAGAAGGTCGCCGACCGGGTGGCTCTGCTTCACGACGGGAAGTTCGTTTTCAACGGGACGATCCACGAACTGTACGAGAGCACGCACCCTGTCGTCAGGGAGTTCGTGGAGGAGGACTCGTTCCGGTTCCAGACGAAGAGGTAGGACAGCGGCGACTGGGGCCATTTATTGCCTCGGCCCACCGGCCCGCTCACGCGCTACTTTTCTGCGACCAGCAGCAGCGCACCTTCGGCCTGGAAGCCTTCGAGATCTTCCCTCGTGGGGTGCCACTTGGAGGGCTGGAATTCGTCCGGAATCGGTGTGGGATCGCTGACACGGCGGTGGGCGACCTGCCGGAATCCCACGTTCTCGAGCAGCCGAACGTACTCATCGGCGCCGAGTAGCCGGACGGAGACGTCGAGGTACTCCGCCCAGCAGTGGCTGTACTTGTTCTCTCCATAGAAGTTGATCAGAAGGAAGGCGCGACCGCCCGGGCGCAGTATGCGAGCCGCTTCTCCGAGCGCGCCCTCCAGGTCTGGATAGTAATAAATCGATTCGACGCTCAGCAGGGAATCGAAGGAAACATTCGGGCAGGGAAGGCTTGCCGCCTCGGCCACCGCGAAGAACGCGTTCGGCGGGTTCACGTATCCGGTCTGTGCTTCCTGGATCATGTGGTCGGCCAGGTCCACACCGAGGACCGTTCCCTCCGGAGCGGTACCGGCGAGTACTCGGGTCGCCCAGCCTGTACCGCAACCGAGGTCGATGATGTCGTCGCCGGATCGGATATTCATCAACTCGACCGCCGCACGGGTGATCTCCCAGTGGCTCTTTTCCATGCCACGGCCCCGACCCAGGTCGGCCCACTTGTTGAATTCATTGCGTATGAGTTCTTGCGTCATCTGTGTAACCGCGTATTCACGGCCCGAGATCCTGAATTCATCAATCCCAGATAGTATCATTGGGGTTCTGGTGACCCTCTGATGTTCAACCAGTCCCAGAAGGCGAGCCGGCTAACATGCTGAATAAATGGACTATATGAAACCGCTCATCATCTTCGATCTGGATGGAACGCTCGTCGACTCAAAGCAGGATCTTTGCGCGTCGGTGAACCACGTTCGCTTCCACTTCGGCCTGGACCCTCTTGCCGAAGAGGCGATCGCCGGGCTGATCGGGGACGGCGCCCACGCGATGATCCGGCGCACGCTGGAGGGCCTCGCAACGGATCATTCGGTCGAAGAGGGTCTTCATCTTTTCCTCCGTTATTACCGGGATCACATGCTCGACGAGTCGCGCCTGTATCCGGGCGTCAAGGAGACGCTCGACAGTCTTGCTTATTGTGGTCTGGCCGTGCTCACCAACAAGCCGTACCTGTTCAGTTGCGCCATGCTTGATGGACTCGGCATCTACGATCGCTTCTCCGCGGTCTACGGCGGGAACAGCTTCAGGCAGAAGAAGCCCGATCCGATCGGGATTTTCCAGATCATCGCGGATACGGGAGCAAACGCCGAGCGCACCTGGATGGTAGGCGACTCTTCTGTGGACGTCATGGCGGGCCGGAACGCCGGCGTGACGACCTGCGGAGTGACCTATGGCTACGCTGCAGATACGTTTGAGGAGTTTCCGCCTGACCACGCCATCGACCGGATTCATGAACTGGAAATGCTCGTGCGGGGATAGCGGAATTCGGAAAGCGGTCCTCGCCGGGTTTGAGGGTGTCACACCTTATTGCATACAATAGATCACTCCTGAGTTTTTGAAAGAAGGAAAAGGATCATGAAGGATACGGCAGAAGTAGCGATCATTGGCGGAGGAATCGTGGGCCTCAGCATCGCCTATCACCTCGCCCAACGGGGTGTCACGGATGTTGTCGTCCTCGAGAGGGAAGACATGGTCGGGACCGGTTCCACGGGACGTTGCGCCGGTGGTTTCAGGCACCAGTTTTCGGCCGAGGCAAATATTGAACTATCGCTGTTGAGTGTCGGCAAACTGGTCGCGTTCGAGGAGGAGATGGATCAGGAGTTGGATTTCCACCAGGACGGCTACCTGTTCCTGCTCAATAACCAGCAGGATGTCGATGTTTTCACCAGGAATGTCGAATTGCAGAAGAAATTCGGGATTCCCGTCGAGTTGATCGGGCCGGACGACGTTGCCCGCGTCCTGCCGGACACGGAACTGAAGCTGGATGACATCCTGGCTGCGACCTATTGCGGTGAGGATGGTGTTTCCGATCCCGCCGGCGTTACCGAGGGCTACCGCAAAAACGCCACCCGTCTGGGCGTGGAGATCGCCACAGACGAGGAAGTTGTCGGCATCGACAGGGAAAGCGACCGCGTGACGGGTGTGAGGACGAAGAACGGCCGTGTGGCGACGTCGACGGTGGTCAACGCTGCCGGTCCATTCGCCGCTGGAATCGGAAGGATGGCGGGTGTCGAAGTGCCCGTCGTGCCGCTGCGGCGCTTCATCTGGACGACCAAGCCGTTCGAAAAAGCTCCGCCGCGATGGACGCTCGTCATCGACTTCGCGACGGGTTTCTACTTCCACCGAGAGAGTGGTGGCGTCCTGTTTGGCATGGGCAACCGCAAAGAGGGTCCGACGTTCGACTTAAGCGTCGACTGGGATTTTTTCGAAACCGTGATGGAGATCGCCATCGACCGGTTTCCGCCGATCGGGGACACCGCGGTTCACAAGTCGTGGGCGGGCAGCTACGAGACTTCACCCGACGCCAACCCGATTCTGGGCCGGGTAGCGGGCCTCGAGGGCTTTATCGTTGCCAACGGGTTCAGCGGTCACGGATTCCAGCATGCCCCCGGGGTCGGCCAGCTCATTGCTGAGGAGATCATCGACGGCAAGGCGTCCACGGTCGACATCAGCGCGTTCTCGATTGAAAGGTTCTCGAAGGAACGCACGGAAGTCGAACATGGCGTCGTTTAGGGGACAGGCTCCCCTGTCCCCTCCCCGCCGTTGCAGGTATTACAGGAATCCCGTGGGCTCGTTTTAGGTTGGAACCGACTCCCGCCCCTGCTTGAACAGGTAAATCGGTCGGGCAGAGAGTGGAATAGCTATAAGGGTCAGTTGTGGACAGGCTCCCCTGTCCCCAATATCCTGCAGAGTTGATCGGCGGTGAGGTTCCCGCCACTCATGTCCAGCGCCACCTTCTGGCCCGCCAGGTCCGTTTTCATCTTCACGCAGGCGGCCATGGCCGCCGCCCCGGCGCCTTCGGCGACGTTGTGGGTGTGATTGAACAAGAGGCGGATCGCGCTGTTCAGTTCGTCGTCCGTAACCAGGATGAAATCGTCGAGGAGCTCGATCAACATCTCCAGCGTGAGTTCGAACGCCTGACGGGTCGCCATGCCTTCTGCGAAGGTCTCGCATTTCCCTGAGGACAGCAGTTTCCGGGCGCTCCACGAGTCATAGACTGCGGTCGCGTGCGCCGACTGGACGCCGATGAGCCGGACGTTGGGGTTGATCGTCTTGGCCGACAGTCCAATACCCGTCGCGCCGCTGCCGCCCCCGATTGGGACGAGAATCACGTCAACATCGGGTATGGCTTCCATGATCTCCAGGCCGATCGTTCCAACGCCGGCGATCAGCAAAGGTTCGTTTGCCGAGTGGATGTACCGGTATCCCTGGCGTTTGGCCTCATCCTCCACCCACTCTCGCGCCTCATCGAAGTCCCTGCCGTGGAACGATACCTCGGCCCCGAGCGCTTCCATTGACGCGACCTTGTCGGGATTCGAACCCTCCGGCACTCCTATCACGGCTCGGACTCCGAACAGCCTGGCGGCAAAAGCCACTGACTGTCCGTGATTGCCGGTCGATGCGGAGATCACACCCGCCGCACGGTCATCTGGCGAGATCTGAGAAATTAGGTTGATCCCGCCGCGAACTTTGAACGCACCGATGGGTTGATGGTTCTCATGTTTGATCCAGACATCCAGGCCCAGCTCTCTCGACAGACGGGGATAGTGATGGAGTGGGGTCGGCACGAGGTATCGATTGATGATCCGTCGTGCTCGCAGGACGTCGGTGAAGGTCGGTGACTGCACGAGTCCCCCTACATGCGATTCGGAACGTCGATGCCCATCAGGCCCAACGACCGTTCAAGCGTCTTTCTCGCGAAGTCGACCGCAGCCAGATAGAAAAGCTGGCGATCCCGGTCCGGTTCCTGGAGAACGCGGTGCCTGTGATAGAAGAGGCTGAATTTTTGGGCCAGGACAAAGGTGAACTTGGCGAGTGTCGCGGGTTCCATAGTCGAGACGACCAGATCGGCCGTTTCATCCAGACGGGCCGCCGCGTAAACCATATCCCATACTTCTTCGGACTCGTCGAGAAAACCCGCTACCTTGTCGCTCTCGAGGAGGACTTCCATTTGGTCCGCCGAGAAATTCGGGTTCTCGGCCTCGACTCTGCGAAAGATGTTGTTGGCGCGCACTGCGGCGTACTGAATGTAAGGTCCAGTCTCGCCGTCGAAACTCAGTGCCTCGGCGAAGTCGAACGCGATTACGGCGTTTCGCGTGAAGCGCAGCAGGAAGTACCGGAGCGCACCGACAGCGATCTGATGGGCGATCTCCTTCTTTTCCTGGTCCGCAAAACTCGCGTTCCGCTTGTCCACCTCGACGAATGCTTCGCGTTCGAGGATGTCGAGCAGATCGTCGGCTTTCACTCCCTGGCCCTTGCGTCCCGACACCTCGACGTAGGGCTTGCTGCGATCTTCGGCCGACAGTTCGATTCCGAGCTGTTCCGCGCACGCCGGAGATAGCGCTACCATCTCGTAGGAAAAATGTATCGAGCGGGCGGCTTCGGCCTCGAACCCGAGCAAGCGCACCCCTTCCTTGACCACGGCCTGCGGATAGGACTGACGGACGTCAATCACGTTGTATACGGTGCTGGCGCGTCCGAAAGCCGGGTGGTCCGGATCGCCTTGTTCCGACGCCGTGACCCAGACCCGGAGGCCGTCATCATACCGGTGGAACGAACGATACTCGAAGTCCCGGTCGAGGAGGCCCAGTTTCCACAGCTGGTAGGCGATGTCCTTGCCGACGTAGGTCACCGTGCCGTTGGAGCGTACGATGATCTTGTCTTCGGCGCCGGAATCGGTTTCCAGACGCATGACCCAGCAACCCTTGGTCTTGCCCTCCTCGGCGAAGAAAATTGCCTTGCGCTCCTTGAGGAGACCGAAGGCGTGATCCCAGAACTTGAGGTGCAGGATGTCGCTCTCCCGCGGCAGTACGTCATAGCGCACCCCGATCCGCTCCATCGTCGCCAGGTGGCACCGGACGATCTTCATCGCGACGTCCTCGGCCATCGCAGCCGTGTCGTTTCCGCTCTGCTCGATGGCGTGGAGGACTTCTGCCCTTCGCTTGTGTTCCGGATCCTCGGTTTCGTAGAAGCTGGACGCTTTCGCGTAGAGGTCCCAGCAGTAATAGTCGAACTTGCGTCCCGGGTGCTTGATGAGCGCGCGCACTTCCTCGAGCGACCGTTTCTCGATGTGGAGGAAACCGACGATGACGTCGGCCACCTGGACTCCCGTGTTGTCGATATAGTTCTGCACCTCGACATCGTGGCCGGCGAAGCGCAGGATTCGCACGAAGGTGTCGCCGATGGCGGCATTCCGAAGGTGTCCGATGTGGGCTGTCTTGTTCGGATTGATGTTGGTGTGTTCGACGATGACCTTTCCGACGCGATCGCCAAAACCCTCGAAACGTCCGGTCCGCAGTTCGCGCATCGATTCGCGTAGGACTTCCGCACGATCGAGGAAGAAGTTGATGTAACCGGGGCCTGCGACTGCGACCCTCATGACGCCGTCGATCTCAAGCCCGCCCACCAGTTCGGCGGCGATGGCCCGAGGCGCCTTCCGGAGCGTTCCCGCCAGACCCAGACAAACCGGCGTGGCCAGCTCCCCAAACTCGACGTTGGGTGTCTGGTTGAGGACGATCTGGGGCGGTTCGATCTGCCAGAGATCCTTCAAAGCCGAGGCGATTCCCGCCTTGATCTTCCTGTGCAGCTGCAATTGCATGAGCGCCAATCATATGGAAATTCGGTCCGAATGTGTAGCGAGCGCGGATTGCGCCTCGATCGGTGGTGGGATAGCATGAAGGTTTGCCTCCCCAGCCGGGATGTTTGTATGAGAGCCCTTTACTTCGACTGTTTCTCCGGTATCAGCGGAGACATGACCATCGCCGCGCTGATCGATGTCGGCGTCGACTTTGACTACCTGAAAACGGAGATCGCCAAACTGCCGGTCGAGGGCTTCGAGCTTCGCCTGGGTCGGGTCACGCGGGCGAACATCGCCGCAGCCAAGTTCGACGTCGACGTCGTCGACCATGGGCATCGCGAAGAAGATGGCCATGAGGACGGGCACGCCCACGAAAGGGCTCACACCCATCCGACCGATCACGGACATACGCCCGGAGCTCACTTCCACAGGAAAGCGTCCGAGATCATCAGCATGATCCGGCAGAGCTCGATCACCAGCGGCGCGCGCGGGCGAGCCGTAGACATCTTCGAGAAGCTCGCGATTTCCGAAGGGCAGGTCCACCAGGTACCCCCCGAAGACGTGGAATTCCATGAGGTGGGCGCTATCGATTCGATCGTGGACATCGTCGGTGCCGCCATTGGCCTTGACGCGCTCGGAGCGCAGCGGTTTCTGTGTTCCCCGATCAACATCGGCGGCGGGTTCATCCATTGTCAACACGGTGTCTATCCGGTTCCGGCTCCCGCAACCGCCAACCTGCTGACCGATGCGCAGGTGTATTCCAAGCATGTCGAGGCCGAACTCGTCACACCGACCGGCGCCGCCATTCTGGCAGCAACCGTCGATCGGTTCGGTCCCATGGATGGTTTCCGGGTCGAGCGTGTGGGTTATGGAGCAGGAACCAGGAGTTTTCCCGATTTTCCGAACTGCCTCCGGATGTTTCTGGGCAGCCAGTCGGAGACGGACGTGACGAACCCCGCGGCCGACATTGTGGTCATCGAGGCCAACATCGACGACATGAGCGCCGAGCAGCTGGCATATGCCGGGGAGCGGCTCCTCGAGGCGGGCGCCGTCGACGTTGTGACGATCCCGGTCTTGATGAAGAAGGGACGTCCGGGACACCTGCTGCAGGTCCTCGTGCCTCCAGAGCGGCAGGACGAAATCTCGGGTACGATGTTTGAAGAGACCACGACTATCGGCGTGCGGATGCGCGGGGTCGCACGTCGGGTGCTGGACCGGGAGATCGTTCAGGTCGAAACGTCCGGCGGGACGGTAGGCGTCAAGGTGTCATGCTTCAACGGCAGGATCGTAACCGTCAGTCCCGAGTATGAAGACTGTGCCCGGCTGGCCCGGGAGACTAAACGTCCGTTCCGGGATGTCCGGGCCGAAGCCGTGAAGTGTTATCTCGATCGCGATCAGGAGAACGGAATCAACGAAAATGGCTGAAACATTTTACATTACGACCCCACTCTACTACGTCAACGCCGCGCCGCATCTGGGCGGCACGTACACGACGATCGTGGTCGACACGATCGCGCGGTACAAGCGCATGATGGGTTTCGATGTGAAGTTCTTCACGGGTACCGATGAGCACGGCCAGAAGATCGAACGTTCCGCACGAGAGCAGGGGATTGCGCCGAACGAACTCGCCGACCGCGTATTCGGGCAATATGCAGATTTGTGGAAAAGCCTCGGGATGTCGATCGATGAATCGATCCGGACGACCGATCCGCGCCACAAGAAGGCTGTTCAAGAGATCTATCGTCGGGTCAAGGAAAGAGGCTATATCGAAAAAAGCGAGTATGCGGGCTGGTACTGCGTTTCCTGCGAAGCTTACGCGACCGATAGTGACCCGGAAGAGCCTGCACCCTGCCCCGATTGCGGCCGCGAAACCGAATGGTTCTCCGAAGAAAGCTATTTCTTCAAACTGTCCGCGTTCGAGGATCGGTTGCTGGAGTACTACGAGGCGAATCCGCAGTTCATCCGGCCCAACTCGCGCAGGAACGAAGTTCTGTCGTTCGTACGGGGTGGGCTTAGAGACCTGTCGATCAGCCGGGCGACCCTCAAGTGGGGAATCCCGCTTCCCGACGACCCGAAGCATGTCTTCTACGTCTGGTTTGACGCCCTGGCAGGCTACATGAGCGGTATCGGCTACCAGTCCGACGATGCGAAGTTTGACAGATATTGGCCTGCCGACATGCATCTGGTCGGGAAGGACATCCTGCGGTTTCACTGCGTCTATTGGCCTGCGTTCCTCATGGCCGCCGAACTGCCTCTACCGAAGACGATTTTTGGGCACGGATGGTGGCTGTTCAAGGATGAGAAGATGTCAAAGTCCAGAGGCAACGTGCTGCAACCGGCGCTGCTTAGCGACGTCTTCGGGATCGAGTTGCTGCGGTATTTTCTGTTGCGGGAGATGGTTTTCGGGCAGGACTGCAACTTTAGCTTCGATTCGATAATCCAGAGGTCGAACAGCGACCTTGCGAACGGCCTGGGGAACCTGCTGAGCCGGACCCTGGCGATGGTGGGGAAGTACCGGGAAGGTGTCGTACCGGAGCCGGGGACGGCGACTGGAGATGATGATGTGCGCGAGCTTGCGGAGCGCGTCGTCGACGACTACCGGCGTCAGTTCGACAGCTACGAATTCTCGAAGGGCCTCGAATCGGTGTGGACGCTCATCGCCCGCTTGAATAAATACATCGTCGAGAACGAACCCTGGAAGATCGCGAATGACGCCTCTCAGGCAGGCCGCCTCTCGAGCGTCCTGTTCCACTGCACAGAAGCGTTGCGCCTGTGTGCAGCCATGCTGGCACCGGTGATGCCCGAGACGGCCGAGAGGATCTGGGCTCAGCTCGGGCTCGATGGTGCCGCCTCCGACGTCCGGCTCGATCAGTTGGCAGGGAGCGACATACTCGTGGGTACGACGCTGGCGGGAGGTTCCGCCCTGTTTCCGCGTGTGGACGCAAAGAAGGTTTATGCCCGCCTCGAGGCGGAGGCGGGCGGGGACTCGCCCCCGACCCAGGAAGCCGACGGCCCGCCCCCGCTCGCCCCGATGATCACGATCGAGGATTTCGTCAAGTTGGATCTTCGGACGGCAACCGTGGTGGAGGCCGAGCCGGTGAAGGGCGCCGACAAACTGCTGCGCCTCGTTGTGGATCTGGGGTTCGAGAAGAGGCAGGTTCTGGCCGGGATCGCCAAGGTCTATGATCCGGCGAAACTCATCGGCCGGAAAGTGGTCGTCGTCGCTAACCTCAAGCCGCGGAAGATGCGCGGGTTGGAATCCAACGGGATGATCGTCGCCGCCTCCATGCCCCCCGATGACAGGCCCGTGCTTGTCGGCTTCGACGAGGACGTGGCCGATGGCGCACGACTGAAGTAGGCGCGGACTTCCGACGATGTTGACATCCCTGGTCGATTCCCACGCACACCTGGATGACGCCCGGTTCTCCGAGGACCGGGAGGCGGTGATCCAGCGCGCCTGGGAGGCGGGCGTTCGAACGATCCTGACGATCGGAAACGGGACGGGTCCCGATGACATGGGATGCGGTATTCCCCTTGCCAATGCCCACGATTGGATCTACACGAGTGTCGGTATCCACCCGCACGACGCCGCACAGGCTGAGGCGAAGCACTTCTCGTTGATGGAGGATCTCGCCGATCAGGAACGGGTCGTTGCGATCGGCGAAGCCGGACTGGACTACTACTATGACAACTCGCCCCGCGAGGTACAGCGCGATGTGTTTCGCCGGCAGCTGGAGCTTTCCGGCCGCCTGGGACTTCCCGTCATCGTTCACACCAGGGATGCAGACGAAGATACGATTGACATCCTCCGCGACGTTCGGCCCAGGCGAGGTGTCGTTCATTGTTTTACAGGCGGCGATGCCCTGGCCGACTGCGCCCTCGAACTGGGGCTGACGATATCGTTTTCCGGAATCGTGACGTTCAAGGGTGCGGAGGACCTCGGCCGGATTGCTGCCCGCATTCCTGCCGACCGGATTCTTTTCGAGACCGACTGCCCTTATCTGGCTCCGGCGCCCCACCGCGGCAAGCGCAACGAGCCCGCGTTTGTCGTCGAGACTGCGACGGCCCTGGCCGAGTTACGGGGCGCTTCCGCAGAGGATCTGCACGCTGCGGTTTCCCGGAACTTCATCAAGTTGTTCGGAATAGAGTGAGCTACTGCCCAATTGCTCCCGAGTGGCCGGTTTTGGGTTGCGGTAGTTTCGGTGTTCGGACATGTCGTACAATGCCTCTCGCATGAAAACCGTCCTGACACAGCAGGAGATCTATGCCCTCGTGGGCGAGGATCTGGAACGGGTAGAAGATGAACTGCGCGTCTATACGCGCTCGCCGATCGGCCCGATCTCCGAGATCGGGCGCTACCTGATCGACGCCGGGGGTAAACGGGTCCGACCGGCTCTGATGCTGCTGACCTCGCGGATGCTCGGCGACGTGTCTGGGGCGACGATCCGGCTGGCCGCGGTGATGGAGCTCATCCACAACGCGACGCTGGTTCACGATGACGTAATAGACCGGGCTGCCACCCGGCGGGGACATCCGTCCGCCAACACCCATTGGGGTAATCCGATGACCGTGTTGGCCGGGGATTGGCTTTATATGCAATCGTTTGCCGTTGCGCTCGGGGAGCGTAACTTTGCCGTCCTCGATACGCTGATCGACCTGACGCAGCGGATGGTCGAAGGGGAGCTTCTTCAGCTGACCTATCTGGGGAAGGCTGATGTCGGTGAAGACGAGCTCCTCGACATCGCCTACAGAAAGACGGCCCATCTGTTTTCCGGATGTACGCGCATTGCGGCGGTCCTGGCCGGTCTTTCCGAGAGCGAAACCGAGCGGATCACTACGATTGGCATGAACTTCGGGATGGCCTTCCAGCTGATCGACGACATGCTTGACCTGACTTCGACCGAGGAAGCGATGGGGAAGCCCGTTGCCAGTGATCTGAAAGAGGGGAAGGTCACCCTGCCCGTCTTCTACGCCCTGGCCAACGGGGGTGCCGACGCTCGGACCAAGGTCCTACGGGTGTTGGAGGAGCGTGGTTTTTCCTCGGTCAGCCCCGACGAAATCCTCAGCCTGGTCAACGCCGCCGACGGGGTGAGGCGTACACGCCGGCTAGCGGCCGATCACGCCCACCGTGCGGTCGATGCCCTCGAAGCCTTCCCACCCTCGGTCTACCGTGATGCGATGCTCAGCATCCCGGAGTTCATACTGAATCGGCAGGTGTAGGGACAGCAGTTAGCTGTTGGCTTTTGGCGGTTGGTAATTAGGCATGAGTCAAACAAGAATGACGCCTGAAAGCTGATAACTGAGAGCCAACAGCCAAAAGCCAACTGCCAAAGGCCAAAAGCCAACCCCCAACAGCCCTCTCACGCTTGCTTCCCAGGGGACAGCGACGCGATGACCGTTTTCATGGCGAAGAAGACCGCGCCCATCTCTTCTTCCTTCATCTCGAGTCCGTCGGTGATCGCCTCTTCGACCTCGGACACGACGAAGCCAAGCAGGACGGGTTCATCGGCTTCGATCCGCAGCCCGGACGTCGGATCGTCGCTGGGTCCGGATACGTTCATCCGCTCCATCCAAAGCCGGCTTTCAACCGAGGCTGCCGCAATCGTCTCGGGTGTTGCTTCGCTGAGAGCATCGCGGTAGGTTTCCTCGAGGGACTTGTAGACGACGTATCCGAGGTACAGCGAGATCTCCCTGACTCGTTGACTCGTCGTAGACGTCAGATCCATCACGAAGTCGCAGATCTCGGGCTGGTCTCTGAAGAAACGGTCGAATTCGAGTTCCAGCGTCTCGGCCGAGTAGTCAGCGACGTCGCCCTGAATTTTCTCGATCGTAGGCTTGGAAACCACGGACGCTATGGGCTCGCTACGGTTTTACGAGCCCACAGCACGGCCCCGCGTTCGGGCGTATCTATGGCGGGCTCGAACGGGATTGCGATGAGATCCTGCATGAGGGGGTGTGTCGCGACGCCGCCGGTAGCCGCAGTATGGGGAGCGTCTCCACCCATCCGCATCACGGCGCGCTGCGCCATCACTCGGAGATGCCCGGCCGCCTCCCCGAGAATCGCCCTGGCCGGCTCGTGTGGGTAGAAGTCCATGACCGCCGGGACCAGGGCCGCGATGTCGGTCGCACCGATACGACCTTCGGCCCAGGCCGCTGGGGTGTGGGTGATGGACTCCAGCCCCAGTGTATCGGTCACCCGCTGCCGGAACTGCTTGTGGGAACCCGAATCCAGGGAGCGTAGCGCCGCCCGCACCGCTTCCCGGCCGATCCAGTACCCGCTGCCTTCATCGCCGAACTGCGGCCCCCATCCGCCGGAACGAAACATCGTTCCGTTCTCTCGCCGCCCGATCACGATCGATCCCGTTCCGGCGATGAGCAGTAGTCCCGGGCGGATACCGATGGCGCCGATGTAGGCGATGAACGCGTCGCTTTCCACGTTGACACGGGAATCGGGGAGCAGCGTACCGAGAGCTTCCTCGTAGTGACGGCGGCCCTCAGGGCGGCCCGCTCCAGCAAACCCTCCACAGACCTGATCTGGTTTGGATGGGAGCTTTCCAACGCCCTCGGCGATGGCCTGGATTGACCGATCGCGCCCTACCGAGATGTAGTTGGAGGGACCCGTGTCGAATCGGGCCAGCTCGCGGTCCTCGTCGTCGACGAGCAGGAAGGTTGTCTTACTGCCGCCACCATCGATACCGAGCATTGTCATCGGTGAAGGTCGCCTATCCGCGACCCCACCCCGCCGGACCACCCGCCCGCCGCAGCTCTTGCCCGAGATCGGTGACCGCCTCTCGAGCATCGTCGGCCCTTTGCCGGGCGGCAGCAAGCTCCTCTTCTTTGGCCTGGATCTGCGGTCCGAGCGTGTATTCCCGATTGTAGATGTCGGTCCGGTTGAGCAATTGGTGATTGAGATCTATCAGTTGCGCCTCCAACAGCTGAACTCTGTCGTCGGAACGCGTGACCTCCGCGCGAGCATCCCCGAACATTTCCCTCCACTGCTCCTCGGTGCTTCCGCCTGCCCTCGGACCGGCATCTTCGGCCATCTGTTCGGCAGGTTCGGCGACGGCCTCGTCGGATGCGGCCACAGCGGGGGCTAGGGACCGGGATGTGGATCCCCCTCGCAGGTCGGGAAGAGTTTCGTTCGTGAACACCCGGGTACTGGCTGTGCGGTCCTGGCGCTCGCGTTCCTGCCTGGCGATTTCGGGGAGCGACTGCGCCCCCGCATCGATCGCGATTACCGCGATGACGGGAATCAGAAACATGCCGAATTTCACGGGGACCTCCTGTGGGCGCCGTCCTGAGGTTGGCGATCCGGGGCGGCGGTCTGGCTCAGGATCGAAATCGATTGTTCGAACCCCTCGATGGGCTGGCCTTCATACACCTGCTCGATGAAGTCGATCCACACGGGCAGGGCCGTGCGGCCGCCGGCTTCTCCCGGTCCCAGGCTGACCTTTTCGTCGAAACCCACCCAGACACCCGCGGTCAGCGAAGGCGTAAAGCCGACGAACCAGGCGTCGGTGAAATCGTTCGTCGTGCCCGTCTTGCCCCCGACGGGCCGGCCAAGCGCCTGCGCCGAGGTTGCCGTACCCGTGCGGACGACTTCGGCGAGCAGATCGACCATCATCTCGGCCGTTTCCGCCGGGATGACATCGGTGGCGTTGGAAAAATTTTCCTCGAGAATGTCCCCGTCGTAATCGGTGACACGGTTGATGAGTCTCGGGCTGACGCGGATGCCCCCGTTTGGAAACGTCGAGTATGCCGAGGTCAATTCCATCGGGGTGATCTCAGTGGCGCCGAGTGCGATCGGCAGATACCGCTTGATCGTGGACGTAATACCAAACCTCGCGACCATCGGAATCAGGCCGTCGAAACCGATCTCGTTCAGGATGCGGACCGCGGGTACGTTTCGTGATCTTGCGAAGGCTTCTCGGAACGTGATCGTGCCCAGGAAGTCGCCGCCGTAGTTGGCCGGCGAGTAACCGTCGAAGTCGACCGGCGCGTCATCGATCTCGTCGTCGAGCGTAAAGCCGTATTCGAGCGCGGCGGTATAGAGCAGGGGTTTGAAGCCTGAACCGGTCTGCCGCAGGGCCTGGACTGCCCGGTTGAACTGGCTTTCCGCAAAGTCGTACCCGCCAACCATTGCCTTGACCTCGCCCGTGCGGTGATCGATGGCGACCAACGCGCCCTGAACTTCCGGCCTCTGCTCCAGGCGCAACTCGATGGTCTTTGCTGCGGGGTCGATCGACTGGATCAGGAACAGGGCGACATCACCCCGCGAAACAACTCCGGAAGGGGACCGGCGTCCGGTCCAGGCGATGTCGTCGCCGATGATCTGGTCATGGTACTCGGCGACGCGAACAACTGCCGTGCTCGGGCCTGATTCGAGCACGATGGCGGGCACGATGTCCCCGGCGCGCAACGGCCGCTTCCATCCGTCCAGGACGTGGGTGTCGAGGTTCTCTATTCCATCGTCCAACAGATTCGACGGAGCGCCCCGCCATCCACGCCGCTTGTCGTAATCGCGCAAACCATCCTGGAGGCTCTCGACCGCGGCTTGCTGCATCTGGGCGTTCAGCGTGGAGTAGACCCGGAGTCCTCCTTCGTGCACCGCGTAGGTCCCGTAGGTCGCCTCCAGGTATTGGCGGATCTGTTCGACGAAATAGGGAGCGATGCGGCCGGGTTCCTCTCGGGACGCAAGCCGCAGAGGTCTCTGCTTGGCGCGTTCTCCGGCCTCGACTGCGATCTTGTCCTCGGCGACCATGCGATCGATCGCGTAATTGCGGCGCATCAGCGCGCGTTCCGGGTTCGTTATCGGCGAATATGTAGACGGCCCGCGGGGTAGCGCTGCGAGCATCGCCGCTTCTTCGATCGGCAGATCCTGGATGTTCTTGTCGAAGTAGAACTCAGCAGCCGCCGCGAAACCGTACATGCCGTGGCCCAGATAGATCTGGTTGCAGTAGAGCGTGAGGATCTCTTCCTTCGTGTAGCGGCGCTCGATCTGGATCGAGAGCATCGCCTCCCGGATCTTGAGGCTCCATAGGCTGTCATGCGGGAGGAAGAGGTTCTCGCTGAGAACTTGCGTGATGGTGCTCCCGCCTTCGACGATGCGACCAGCGAGGATATTCTTGATCGCCGCGCGGGAGATGCCCCTGAAATCCAGCCCCCAATGATCGTAGAAGTTCTGATCTTCCACGGAAATGATGGCGTCCTTGAGTACCTGAGGGACCTGGCCCGGCTCGATGACGATCCGGCGTTCGAGGGCAAAAGTGCCGATGACATGTCCGTCGTCGCCGTAAACTTCGGTCACGACGTTCGGCCGATAATCCTCCAGCGATTCCACTTGCGGCAGGCTGTTGTTGTAGACAAACAGTACCCCACCTGTTGCGCCCAGCGTGATCGAGACTACAAGAAGTGCCGCAAACAGGAACGAAACGAAGTATCTCCGAAGCTGGAGTTTCATCCTGCCCCAGAGTATAGCAGTCTGCGTAAAGCGTTGTATTAGAAGTGTAACGGGGTGCGTTTAGCTGCCGATCTTCAAGACCGCCAGGAACGCCTCTTGCGGGATATCGACGCGGCCGACGCGTTTCATCCGCTTCTTGCCTTCTTTCTGATTCTCAAGAAGCTTCCGTTTACGGCTGATGTCGCCGCCGTAGCACTTGGCGATGACGTTCTTCCGGATTGCGGGCACGGTTTCTCTAGCGATCACCCGGCTCCCCACCGATGCCTGGATCGGCACTTCGAACATCTGCCGCGGAATGAGTTCTTTCATCTTCTCAACCAGGGCCCGACCTCGCGCGAACGCGAAATCACGGTGGACGATCCAACTCAATGCGTCCACGATTTCGTTCGCGACGAGGATGTCCAACTTGACCAGATCGGCGATCCGGTTCCCCGAGACGTGGTAGTCGAAGGAGGCGTATCCCCGGGACACGGACTTCAGGCGATCGTAGAAATCGAGGACAATCTCGTTCAAGGGGAGTTCGTAGGTCAGCAGCACCCGCGAGGTCGATACGTACTCGAAACCTTTCTGAACGCCGCGCCGGTCCTCTAGCAACTTGAGGATGGGTCCCAGGAATTCGTCCTGTGTCATGACCAGCGCGGTGATAATCGGCTCTTCGATCGCCTCGATATCCGCGACGTTCGGGAAACGGCTGGGGTTTTCGACTTCTTCGACCGCGCCGTTGTTCATCCGCAGCCGGTAGCGGACGCTCGGCGCCGTCGTGATCAAAGAAAGCAAAAACTCGCGTTCCAGCCGCTCCTGGATGATTTCCATGTGCAGCAGGCCGAGGAATCCGCACCGGAAACCGAACCCGAGAGCAATCGATGTCTCCGGTTCATAGAAGAATGAAGAATCGTTGAGCCGCAGCTTGTCCAGCGCATCGCGGAGCGCTTCGTACTGATTCGGTTCCACGGGGTACAGGCCCGCGAACACGAGTGGCTTGACCTCCTGGAAGCCGGGGTAGGCCTCGGCGGCCGGCCGCTGGTCGGCGGTTACCGTGTCGCCGATGTTAACGTCGGCGACGTTCTTGATGTTGGCGATCAGGTAGCCGGCTTCTCCAGCCGCCAGGCTGTCAACGGGCAGCATCTTTGGGGTTCGCACACCGATTTCCTCCGCGTTGTAGGCCTTGCCGTTGGACATCAAGCGGATACGCATTCCCTTCTCGATGCGGCCGTCGATGATCCGTAGCAGAACCACAACACCGCGGTAGGTGTCGAACCATGAATCGAAGACCAGGGCCTTCAACGGAGCCGAAGGGTCTCCCGTGGGTGGTGGAACTCGTTCAACGACGGCTTCGAGTACCTCCTCGATGCCCTGGCCGTGCTTTGCGCTGATTCTGAGCGTATCCTCGGCGTCGACTCCGAGCACCGATCGAATCTGCTCCTGGACGCGATCGATCTCGGCGCCCGGCAGGTCGATCTTGTTGATCATCGGGATGATCTCCAGATCCCTTTCCATGGCCATGTAGGTGTTGGCCAGCGTTTGGGCCTCGACGCCCTGGGAGGCGTCCACGATGAGCAAGGCACCTTCGCATGCGGCCAGACTTCGGGAGACTTCGTAACTGAAGTCCACATGGCCGGGTGTGTCGATCAGGTTCAGGATATAGTCTCGTCCATCGCGGGCCTTGTAGTTCAGGCGGACGGTGGCGGCCTTGATCGTGATGCCGCGCTCCCGCTCAAGGTCCATCGCATCGAGCACCTGCGCGGACATTTCCCGAGCCGACAGGGCCCCCGTCATTTCGAGGAGCCGGTCGGCCAGCGTCGACTTGCCGTGATCGATATGCGCGATGATGGAGAAGTTACGGATATGGTCCAACTGCATAAACTTCCAGTATAGAGCAGTCGAGGTCAGGAATTCTTTGAGCTCGACACCGTAGAGGCAAAGAGATGTTGAGGTCTTGGGCGGTCACCGAAGCGTTTGATCGGCCGTGTTGACTCGGTGGCCCCAGCACCTTACGATGGCGTCCCGAGGAGGAGAGGCATGAACGTAAAGCAGATCAACGTCGAGCAGGCACATCAGATCCTTCGAGATAGTACTGACGCGGTCTACGTCGATGTCAGGACGGCAGAAGAGTTTGCCGCGGGACATGCGCCTCGGGCCATCAATATCCCCGTCGTTTTTCCCGATGCAGCGACCCGAGGAATGATGCCCAACCCCGACTTCTTGAGGGTGGTCCAGGCTCATGTCCCGAAGGACCGGCAGGTGATTCTCGGCTGCAAGATGGGTGGCCGCTCTCAACTCGCCGCCGAACAGATGGCCGCAGCCGGATACGCCGATGTGGCAAACATGCATGGCGGTTTCAGCGGCGCCCGTGACCCGATGGGGCAGCTCGTCGCTCCCGGGTGGGTGCAACACGAATATCCGGTCGAAACAGAGGTGACGGCCGCGAACGGTTACGAGGGCCTCAAGCAGGCAGCGGGCTAGTGGCCTGTATCCCTATTTTGCCTGGAACCCTCAGGCGCCCGGACGCAAAACGCTTCGCCGCTTGGCTCATCCCAAAGAGCTATTCAATCCGCCCGTAGGCTTCCGAGCAGATCCACCCGCGTGGCCCGGTGCGCGGGACGTATCATGGCCAGGAGAATCACTATCGACAGCACGGCGGCGGCCGCAAGGAACGTGGGCATGTCCATCGTACCGACCTCGAAGAGAAATCGTTCCAGGAATCGCGTGAGGATCAGGGCGCCGGCGAAGCCCGTCAATAGTCCCGCTCCAGACACGATGAGACCCTCCCGGAGAACCATCCGGAAGATGTCGGTACGGTCGGCGCCGAGAGCCTGCCGGATTCCCAATTCCCGTGTTCGCCTCCCAACCGAATGTGCCATCGTCCCGTAGAGTCCGACGCCGGCCAGAAGCAGGGCGACTCCCGCAAAGCTTCCTAGAAGCAGAGCGTTGAAACGAGGCTCGGTACGCACAGATCCGATGCGGCTTCTGATCGGGCCGAGGTCCTGAACCGGCACAAATTGGCTGAATCGGGCGGCCGCCCGGCGCAGATCACCGGCCAGGGATCCCGTGTCCCGATCGCTTCGGACGGCAACGTGTGCGACCGGCCACTCCATTTGGGTATAAGGCACGTAAACTGCGGGCCGCGATCCTTCCTCGGCCCGGGTCTGAATGACGTTACCCACGACACCGACGATTTCCAGGTTCGTCTCTGCTTCATCGCCGAACCGGATCGATGACCCCAGGGCGGCACGGCCGTCCAGATGCATCCGAACGAACTCTTCATTTGCGATGACGGTCCGAGCTCCGTCTGGTCCGTCCCGAGGACCGAAGGACCGGCCCCGGACGAGGGGAATGCCCATTGTTTCGAAGAAGTTCAACGTGACTACGTAGCCCGCGATTCCAGAGCGATCAAACTCGGGAGGGTCTTCGGGCAGGAGCACCCGCGGGCCCCAGTTCGGCTGCTGAAATGGAAGATTCGAACTCGCGTCCACCGCTTCGATTCCGGGTACGGACCGAATTTCGGTCAACAATTCGTCCCAATCCTGCCACATCGGCAGATCCCCGGCACCCGGGCGTTTCATCGGCATCGAGAACACGGTTAGTTGGTCGGATCTGAAGCCGGGGTCCACAGCGCGAACCCGAAGGAAAGAGTTGACGAGGAGACTGGCTCCGACACCCAGCACCAGTGCGAGTGCCAGTTGCGCGGCGACCAGGACGGTTCGGAGTCGAGCCCCCGTGGGGGCGAGGGTGGTTCCGGCGTTTCCCCTGATTCTCGTTGCCAGGTTCCCTCGGGTGAGGCGGAACGCCGGAATGATCCCCACGACAACACCGATCGCAAGGGAGGCGATAGCGCTGATCGCCAGGATCCTTGAGTTCACGGCCACTTCACCCAACCGCGGCAACGACGACGGACTGAACCGCAGGAAAGCCCCGATTCCCACGTACGAGAACAGAATGCCCAGCGCGCCGCCACCTGCGGCGAGAAGCACGCTTTCCGCAAGCAGCCCGCGGACGAGCCGCCCCCGTCCAGCTCCGAGTGCTCGCCGAACACCGAGTTCTCCTTCACGGTCCATGCCCCGGACCAGAAGAAGGTTGGCCGCATTCAGACCGGCGATGAGGAGCAAGAGCCCGGACGCTCCAAGAAAGATCAGCACGGCGCGTCTTGATGTTCCGACCGTTTCGGCATGGAGGGTGTTCACTCCAGCTCCAAAACGCCTTCCGTCCGGGTACACGTTGCCGTTGGGGAACTCCCCGGCCAGGCTTTCCTGTATCGCATCGATCTCATCGCGCGCGGCGTCTACTCCTACACCCGACCGGAGGCGCCCCAGGATGTTGAGGCGACGGGTCCCCCGACCGGCGTAGCGTGCGTGACCAAGATCGAGCGGCATCCAGAACTCCGTCCCGGCGTCCATGAGAGCTTCCGGCGGCCGGAAGTCCGCCGGCAAGACCCCGATGACCGAATACGAAAACCCCGCCGTGGGCATTGCTTTCCCGACGATCGAAGGATCACCACCGTACCGTTTGAGCCATGTCGCGTGGCTCAAGATGACAACGGGCGCGGTCCCGGGACCGAGGTCTTCGGGAAGAAACGATCGTCCGACAACCGGTACGACCGAAAGAAGGTCCAGGAAGCTCCCTGTGACGCGTGCCATCGTTACCAGTTCGGCACCCTGTCCCGTGTCTGGAAGCAAGACCGCCGCCTGTTCGACTGCCCCGAGGCGTTCGAAGGCGCCCGCCCGCGCCTGCCAGTCCTCGAAGTTCGATGCCGAGACACTTGCCAGATGTTGGAGATCGCCATTCCGGTCGTCCCATTCTTGTCCCGGAAAGGTGATTCCAACCCTGACGAGACTTGCGGCGTTCCGGTACGGAAGCGATCGGATCATGACTGCGTCTACGACGCTGAAAATCGTGACCGCAGATCCGATGCCGAGGCCCAGAGTAAGCACCGCCACAGCCGTGAACCCCGGTCTTCTGACAAGACTCCGACATGCATACATGACGTCGGACAAGGACCCGCCGATACCCATGATTTTCTCCCTATGATCTTGTGGTTGACCACTGCCGTGGGCTCGAAAGCGCCTCTGGACCGCGTCCGGACTCCACCATGCGAAGATGGATCTGAGGACGTCGATGAGATAGGCCAGCTGAGCCCGTGCTCGGGTCGGAGGGTGGCTGTTTTCCATCCGTCTCTGGAAGGATTCTTCAATGTCGCCTCGCAGAATGTCTGCGTCCAGGCCTCTCAGCAGGAACGATAGGAGGCGTCCGGGCAAGGGCGGTCGATAACTCATACGTCCTCCCGGGCGTTTGGGTTGTCGTTGCCCGCCAGGCGAGCGCGGAGTCGAGGCAGCAGGCCACGCGACATTGCGGTGAATATTCGTACGGACCGATCCAAAGCCTCGGCCCCCTTCGGCTGCAATCGATAGAGTCGTTTCCGTCGGCCCCCTCTTTCAGCGGTAGGCTCTCCGATGTGGCTCGACACCAGTCCCTGTTCTTGCAGCCGTTCCAGGCCCGTGTAGACGGCTCCCGAAGAAACCGCGCGACCTGTGCGACGCTCGATTGCTTCGCGGATGAGCACGCCGTAGGAATCACTCCCCGCAAGGTCCAGGAGCGCGAAGAGAATGAGTTGTTCGAACTCACCCAGGTTCTTGGTCATTCCGAAGTCGTTCTCCCGGAAGCGATTTGGATGTCTATCATCTGCATTGCAGGACAAATGTTACGAATTCGTCCTTCCTCTTGTCAAATGTTTCGTGAGAAGACGCAGGCGAGCACGGTCGCGGCGTGAACCCAGAGACTACGCGGGGGGTGGTAGATAACGAAAAATGATAGCGGTTCCCTCAGGGTGGAGAGTTGCCTTCCGGGAATTGGAAGTATCCTTCGAAAAGCTGCATCAGAGCAGCACGGGCTGCCCGGCCCCTCTCGAGCACTTCTTCGTGACGGACTGCGCGCCGAGACAGGCCCGCCGCTTTGTTTGTGAGGACCGACAAGGCCGCCACGCGCATGCCCATGTGGTTGGCAACAATGGCTTCGTTTACCGTCGACATGCCGACCGCGTCCGCGCCGATCGTCCGTAGGAACCGGATTTCCGCGGGAGTTTCATAGGTCGGTCCGGCAACACCGGCATAGACGCCCTCGGACAAACTCATGCCGCTTCTCTCGCCGGCGCCCTCGAGCCGTTTCCCGAGAGACGCATCGTAGACCTGACTCTGGTCGGGGAACCGCGGGCCCCAGCGATCCTCGTTCCGGCCGGTCAACGGATTCACGGCCGTGAGGTTGATGTGGTCGGATATCCGCATCAGATCGCCAGCTTCGAAGTCCGGACGGATAGCACCGGCGGCATTCGTCAGGAGAAGCTCTTCGATTCCCATCTGCCGCAGGGCTCGGACAGGAAACACGACTGTCCCGACAGGATGACCTTCGTACAGATGGATTCGCCCACAAAGGATCAGAACCCGCGCGGCTCCCACCCGACCCATCACGGCACGTCCGCCGTGTCCTTCGACACGTGGGACGGGGAAGTGGGGAATTTCGGAGAACCCGATCGAAGTCGGGCCGGCCAGGATCGAAGCCACCTCCGAGAGGCCGCTGCCCAGGACCAGCGCCGCGTCCGGCTTGCTCCCAAACTTGTCCAGCATGAACTCTGCCGCTTCGTCGGCGAGATCGTACGTCATGTCCATCCTGCTACAGGAGCATCCCCGCGATGGAGGCTGTCATGAACGTGGCCATCGTCCCACCGAGCAGCGCTCGCATCCCCAATCTCGCCAGGTCGTGCCTGCGCTCGGGAGCGATCCCGCCGATGCCGCCGATCATGATTCCGATGGATCCGAAGTTGGCGAATCCGGCCAGGGCAAATGTGGCTATCGTGACCGATCGTGGGTCCATTGCCGTCGGGCCGTCCAGCATCGTTATCATGCTGCTGTAAGCCACGAACTCGTTCAACACGATCTTTTGTCCGAGAAGGCTCCCCACCTGAACGATGTCCTGGGTAGGAACTCCGAGAACGAACGCAACCGGAGCGAACAAGTACCCCAGGACCTGTTGGAGGGTGATTCCCGCGAAACCGATGATCCCGTTAACCAGCGCGATCAGCGCGACGAACGCGATCAGCATGGCGGCGACGTTCAGGGCGAGGCGCATTCCGTCGGAGGCGCCTCGGGAAACGGCGTCGATCAGGTTGACGTCTTCCTGGTCCATTTCCATGCGCACGCTATCCCGGGTTTCCGGTGTCTCGGTTTCCGGGTTGAGCATCTTTGCGATAACCAGAGCGGCGGGAGCGGCCATGACGCTGGCCGTCAGCAAGTGTCCGGCGTTGACGCCCATCCGGACATAGCCGGCCATGACACTTCCGGCGATCGTGGCCATGCCACCCGTCATCAGCGCCATCATCTCCGAGTTGGTCATTCGGCCGACGAAGGGTTTCACCACCAGTGGCGCCTCGGTCATCCCCATGAAGACGTTGGCAGCGGTGGCCAACGACTCCGCGCCGCTGGTCCGCATCGTCTTCGACATCACTTTACCGAACAGCAGGACGACTTTCTGCATCACGCCGAGATAGTAGAGGACGCTGAACAGGGCCGACGTGAAGATGATGATCGGCAGGACCTGGAAGGCGAACAGGAAGCCGAAGGTGTCCGTGTCCGACGCCAGGGGACCGAAAACGAATGCCGAGCCCGCGTCGGCGAAGGACAGCAGACGTTTTACGCCCTCGCCGATGACGTCGAAAGCGGCGCGGCCTGCCGCTGTTTTGAGAATGAGGAAAGCGAAGGAGAACTGGAGGGCTAACCCCCAACCCACGAGCCGGAAGTCGATTGCTTTGCGGTTGCTGGAGAGTCCATACGCCAGCAACAGCATCAACAAGAGCCCGCTGACACTGATCATGTTCGTCATGGAATGCCTCGCTTGGTTAGCGTTTGTAGTGGCCAAGGGTGGCCATGCGCGGCTCATTGTACCCATTAGATAGCGTGGGGCCCACCGCGGTCCCACCCCAATTCTCCAATCTCGAATTTCCAATGAACGATGTCCAATGCGGAGTGTCCAATCTCAAATAGCCCTTCCGGTGAGGGTATAATCCATTGGTGAGCCTCGACGTCCGGGGCGTCGAAGAGTGGCGAGGAGGCCTGATCATGTACTGTCCCGACTGTCGCTCCGAATACGTAGATGAGATCACCCGCTGCCCGGATTGCGGTGTGGACCTCGTTTCCGAGTTGCCGGAGTTGGAAGGGAGCGACGAACCGTTGCGAATCGTCCGAATCAAGGATGCCACGTCGGCTCCGATGATCGAGGAACTGCTCCGCAACAACGGGATCGACGCGGTGCTCCAGGGGGAGGTCACGGCAACAACGATCCCTGCTGCCGGGAAGCTCACCGAGGTTCGTGTCTGGGTCAAGCAGTCCGATGCCGAACGCGCCGATGAAATCATCGAGGCGTTCTTCGAGAGCGGAGACGCTGGACAGGAACACGAACAGGAACAAGCCTGAAGCCGGCCCGGCCCGGGCGAATCACAAGAGGGTAGGTGGTTGAATGGATAATTTTACGCTCGCAGTAGTCGTTGGCATCGGCGCAGTGCTGGCCACACTGGGCCTCCTGATCGTCGTGGACAAGGGACCTCCCGAGACCGTCGCACAGTCTCCCAAGAAGAAATCCTGAGCTGGTCCGCCGAGCTCGGGTTCCTATCTCCGAATAACGTTTGCAACACGAAGGCGCGAAGGTCACGGAAGAGAACGACAGATATGTCTTTATTCGCGTCTCGGTGGTTCTTCGTGAACTTCGTGTGGAAATCCGGAGGCGTGAGAGGGTTCGCCTGGGAACGATCAGGAGCCTACTGCTGCGGGTTCTGGTCAGCGAGGAGGCGGCGGAGCTCATCCAGCCGACGGTCCAGTTCCTTCTGCTTCCGGCCCATTGACCAGGTGTAGACGAAGACCGCCGTCCAGAACACGGCATAGGCTACGACGAGCCAGTTCATCGCGCGTGCACCATCTGCTCGAAGTACTCGACTTCCTGGCTGCTGCGTTCCACCGCGATACGCTTACGGACAAGGTAGACGTACAGGAGGGTCATCGCAAAGACAGCGACGCCCAGGGCGATGTACATAGGGGTGGCGAGGCCGGAATCGGGTCCCCCAAACATCACCGGTGAGGGGTGCTGCGTGCGCCACCACCGGATCGCCATGTAGTTGATCGGTACGTCGGCCGCGCCCATCAGGCCGAAGACGGCCTGTAGCGAGGCGCGCTTCATCGGGTCGGCGATGTAGGCACCTAGCATCAGGTACGACACGAAGATCAATGCCAGCAGCAATTGCAACGTCAGCCGCGCATCCCAGACCCACCAGGTGCCCCACACCGGCTTCGCCCAGAGCATTCCCATCACGATATTCGAACACGCGAAGAGCACACCCACTTCGGCGGAGCAGTAGGCCAGGCGGTCCCATTTCAATTCGCGGTTGTAGAGGTACATGACGCTGGCGACGCCTACGACGATGAAGGCCAGGTACGAGAGGATGCCCGCGGACACGTGGAAATAGAAGATCCGCTGGACGGTCCCCATCGTCGCCTCGGTTGGAGCATAGATCAAGGCAAAGTAGAGGGCGACCAACATGGCGGCCGGGGTTGCGATTCCCATGGTGCGGTCCATCATCGTCTATTCTTCCACGACATAGTCGAATACGAGGTACGAAATGACGAAGTAGATGATATCAAACCCGATGACCATGTTCACCCCGGACCAGAAGCCGTCGCCCTCTTCCAACATGACCAGGGAAGTGGCTCCGACGGCGGAGATGATCATCGGGAGGGCCAGGGGGATCTGCAGGACCGGCAGCATCACTTCGCGCATGCGTGTGTTGGCTGAAATCGCAGAAAGGATCGTACCGACCGTCGCAAACCCGAACGTGCCGAGCAGTCCGATCAGGATGACCCACCCGAGGCCCGCGTCCACGTCGATCCGGTTGAAGACGATGAAGAGAGGAAAAATCACCGCGTCGGCCATGAGCATGAACAAAAAATTACTGAGGACCTTGCCGACATAGAGGCTGCCGCGACTGATTGGTGCAAGTAGCAGGCCCTGAAGCGCATCGTTGTCCAGGTCGATCGCCAGCGAACGGTTCAGGCCGATGATGCCCGCAAAGGTCAGGGCGACCCACAGGATCCCCGGCGCGACCCGGGCGGGTTCGACGCCGCTGGGCTCGAAAGCAAAACTGAATATCACGACGACGAGCAGGCCGAACATCATCATCGAAGCGACGGTCTCCTTACGTCGCAACTCGACCATGAAGTCCTTGAGGACCAGGATTGCGATAACGTTCACGCCGTCGTTCCCTGCTGGATGTAACGCGCGTACGCATCGCGGACGCCACGGTCTCCGGCCCGGGCCGAAAAGACGATCTTTCCGCGGTCGATGATGTGGATGTCGGTCGCGGCGCGCAGGCCCAGTTCCAGGTCGTGGGTCGTGAGGATCACAGTTCGCCCCGCCGCGACCGCCTCGTCGAGCATCTCGTTCAGGACGTCCACCGCGTGGGCGTCGAGACCGGTGTAGGGCTCGTCCAGCAACAGCAGGGTTGGGTTGTGTATCATCACGCGGGCCAGTCCCATCCGTTGGTGCAACCCGCGTGAAAACGCCCGCACCGGATCGTTGCGCCGACGGCCGAGACCGACGCGGTCGAGCATCTCGTTTATCCGGGCATCTGAACTGTCGGTCCCGTACAGCTTCGAGAAAAAACGCAGGTTTTCGACAGGAGTCAGGTCTAGGTAAACCGACGTCGTGTGCGACAGGAATCCGATGTTATGGCGCACGGCTTCCGGTTCGTCGGAAATGTCGGCGCCCAGAATGGAAAGCGTTCCCGCCGTCGGCCGGGTCAGCGTCGAGGCGATCTTGAGGAACGTCGTCTTTCCCGCGCCGTTTCTGCCGAACAGCGCAACGCATGTGCCCGCTTCCACCCGAAGGTCGACACCCCGCAATGCCGGGAAATAACCGTAGTTCTTCGTGATCCCTTCCGATTCGAGGGCTCGTGTGTCGGGCATATCGTTCTGGTATGCGGCGGCGACTAGGCGGGTTTCTTCGATACGGGCTGAGCAGACCTCAGCCGCTCAAGGACCCGGGCCAGTTCCGAGCGGAGTTCCTTCTTCCTTCGCTTGTACCGATCTTCACTGATGGTACCCGATTCACGGGATATTTCGAGTGCCGTGATGCTGTCGAGGACGGCCTCCCGGCGTCTGCCGAGCAACTCGCGGTCCTTCTTCCGGGTTCGCTCTTGCATCACTTGGAGCGAATAGCTGGCGGCCCATGCGAGGAACGCAGCCGTGATGACGACGATCGCGACGGTGTGGGTTGCCATGGGGTTCGGAATACCCTGGGTCGTCTGCGCAAGGGCGGTAACACCGAGGATGTGAACCGAGGCGACCAGAGTGATAAACACGCGCATGGCCGAGCTCAGTAGATTTTTCCTCCGCAGTCTGCGCAGAACTTGTTCTTCTTTGGGTTGCCATGTCCGCACTGCGGGCAGACGTGAGACTTGGAGATGCGGCTTTTTCGCGCGGTCGTCTCACGGCGAATCAGCGCATCCAGGTCCTGGGTCGATTCGATCTCATCGATCGCTTCGATCACCCCCGCCGCTTCGCCGGCCAACTCGGTACGAAGCTTGTTGTAGTCCTCATCGGACAGCTTTCCGCACTGGTGTTCGAAGTCGAGGTCCTGGATGTTTCCCAGAACGACCTCCTTCTTTCGAATGAGGAGATCCCATTCCGTCTCTTCGAGGACCGACGATTCCAGGGACTTGTCTCCGCGGAACAGAGGCCAGCAAATGGCGGTCAGAACGCCGCCTGTCAGCAGCCCGGAGAGGATATAGACCATCAATCTTCCGGCATGTATTCGGTCAGTTCCCGCTCGAGGCGTTCCTGGAATGCCGAACTCTGGGATGCCGTCCCGACCGGCGTTTCCGTCCAGCGTCCCCGGAAGCGGCGGACGGTGTATCCGACGATTCCCGCGCCCGTCAGGAGCACAACGAACGGCATCAACCATGCCGACAGGTTGAACGCACCTTCCTTGGGAGGCGCCGAGAGCACGGTCATGCCGTATTTCTCGGCAAAGAGATCCAGAACCTCCTCATCGCTCCGGCCGTCGGCCAGGTGCGCCCGGATCTCCTGCTTCATCGGCTCCCTGTTGGGGCATAGGAGCATGTTGCAGACGCCCAGCTGCAGGTTGCAGCTGCATGTGCATACGAACTTGTCGTACAGGATCTCGGCTCGTTCGAGGTCGGTTGCCGAGGCGAGGAATGCGCACCCGCTGACCATCAGCGCGCTGCCGAGCAAACCGGCAGCCAGCAGCGGCCTAAGCGTGGATTTTTTCGGTCTCACGGGGTTCTTCAATATCTTCGGAATCCTTGAGCTTCCTCTTCCTGGACGGGGTGGTCCGCTTGTTCGGTAACAGCGCGATCATGGTGCCCAGAGCGACGACGATCCCTCCGATCCACACCCACATGACCATCGGGTTCACGAATACCTGGATCGTGGCCTTCGAACCATCCGGTGTGTAGCCGGCAAAGTAGACGTAGACGTCCTCGACCAGGTTGGAGCGGATCGCCACTTCACTGGTCGCCTGCTCGCTGGCCGGGTAGAAGCGGCGTTCCGGGTACATTATGGCGACTTTCTCGCCGTCCTTGAACAGGCTGACGACGGCCTGACTACTCTGGTAGTTCGCCGTGTCCTGGATACGGAGGTCGTCGACGCGCAGCACGTATTGGTTGATGGCGATCGTGTCGCCGATCGCGAGGTCGTTCTGGACATCCGCGTTGAACGCCTGTCCGGAGAAACCGACAAACAGGAGGACGATTCCGAAGTGAACGACGTACCCGCCGTAGCGGCGCGTGTTCCTGAGCGTCAGGTTGACCAGCGCTTCGACGAAGTTCTCGCCTGTGCTCGACCGTCGGGCGCGCGCGCCCTTGAAGAACTCGATGAAGATCGTCGTGGACACGAAGATCGCCAGCGTGAGCGCGATCAGGGCTGAGATGTGCCGGATGCCTACGGCGAACAAGACCGCCGTACCTGCCAGCGCAAAGGCACCGGGCATGAGGAACGCTCGTTTGAGACTGTTGATCGACGAGCGCCGCCATGCCAGCAGCGGCCCCACCCCGGTCAGGAACAGCAGGCCGAGTCCGATCGGGTTCATCACCTCCGTGTACCACGGCGGCGCGACGGTGATCTTCGTCCCCTGTATCCACTCAGAGAAGACAGGAAGCATCGTTCCCCAGAAAACCGCGAAGCAGGCCGCGACGAACAGCAGGTTGTTGAACATGAAACCGCTTTCGCGCGAGGCCACGGCTTCGAGTGTGTTTTCGGTTTTCAGGTAGCCGAGTCGGTCCACCAGCAGGTAGAACGCGAATGAAACGACCAGGATGATGTACGCCAGGAAGTAGCCGCCGATGTTAGACTGCGCGAACGCGTGGACGGATGAAATGATCCCGCTGCGCGTCAGGAAGGTGCCGAACAGGGCCATCGTGTAGGTCATGATGACCAGCACCATGTTCCACACCTTCATCATGCCCTTCTTTTCCTGGATCATGACCGAGTGGAGGAACGCCGTTCCCAGCAGCCATGGCATCAGCGATGCGTTTTCGACAGGGTCCCATGCCCAGTAGCCGCCCCAGCCCAGTTCCACATAGGCCCATTTGCCGCCCAACATGACCCCGGTTCCGAGGAGGAACCAGGCGATCATGGTCCAACGGCGGGTCGTCCTTATCCACGTGTCGCCCAACTGGCGGCTGGCCATCGCGGCCATGGCGAAAGCGAACGGGACCGCGAAGCCCACGAGCCCGAAGTAGAGCATCGGCGGGTGGATTACGTTAAGCACGTACTGAAGCAATGGGTTCAGGCCCCGTCCGTCGGCCGGCGTGAAGGCCATCAACGTCCCGTCGTTCTGCACGAGCACCAACTCGTGGAACGGATTCGTTACGAACAGACTCATAGAGGTGAAGAACAGCGACCCGGCCATCAGCACAGCGACGACGTAAGGCATCATCGCCGTGTGGCGCCTCCGGTTCTGTATGAACACCAGCGCGGCGTAGACCGTCAGGATCCATCCCCAGAACAGGAGCGATCCTTCCTGGCCGCCCCAGACCGCCGCGATCTTATAGAAGAACGGCAGGTCGCGGTTCGAGTTGGACGCGACGTAGGAAATCGAGAAATCGTTCGTAAGGAAAAGATAGGCGAGGGATACGATCGCACCCGAGATGCAGGCAAAGGCTCCGATGCCCGCGTTCCGGCCGCTGGCAATCAGTCGGTCGTTGCCAAGTCGAATCCCCAGCACGGACGCCCCGATCGAATAGACCGTGACGACGAAGGCCAGGGCAAGAGCAAATTGCCCGAACGCGGCCATCTCAGTCTTCGATGCCTACGCTCGCGTCGGAGATTGTCGGTAAGACGCCGGCTTCAGCCTCGGCTTCGTACTTGGAAGCGCACTTGGCCTGCATGCTGGTCGCGATGAAGACACCGTTGCCGAGGTATTCTCCGTCAACGACCGCCTGAGCGCGATCACGGAAGGTATCGGGAAGAGCAGCCTTTCCGACATACTGAACGGCCAGGGTCTGATCTTCCTGGCTTATCAGGAAGTTGAGGGAGTCATCGGTTCGAACGATGGATCCGGGGACGACGTCTCCGGCCACCTTGAGGCGCTTGCCGTCGAGCGCGTTCTCGGCCTCCATCGCGTAGAGTTCGGAGACGGTCTGGTAATATGCCTTATTCGCGTCAAATGCAGAGTATCCAATCCACGCCAAAGCCAGGATGACAATGACCGGTCCGACAAAGAACTTCAATTGCCTGCGTTTCATAGCGTTAGCCTCTTTCCGATGAGTCGCTGGAATTATATCAGGTTTAGATTTAGAATCTGACCAATATTCGATTTGCAGCCTGTTCACAACCTGAGCGTTTTTTTAAACGCGGGAGGACACATGAACGAAAAGAAAAAAGTTTCGCGCCGTGGGTTTATCGGCGGCGTCGCCACCGCGTTGACATACGCCGGCGTGGGGCCCGGCCTGGAGCTGATGGCTTCGCCGGCCCAGGCGCCTCAGCGACCGGACGGATACATCAAGATCAGCAATAACGAGAATCCTTACGGCCCGTCCGATGGCGTCCGCCGTGCGATGACGCGGGCTTTCGAAGAATCCCACATGTACGTGGGGTCCAACGGCATTACCCAGGCGATCGCCGACCATCACGGGCTGGAGACCAACAACCTCGTCCTGGGTGCTGGTTCCACCGAAACGCTCAAGACCATCGACGACGCATTCCTGAAGGGCGGCGGCAACATCATCGGCACCGAGCCGACTTTTGAAACCACCTATCGCTACCTGACCAACACGCATGCGGAAGGCAAGATCATCCCGCTGACGAGCGACTACCGCCACGACCTGCCGGCCATGGCCGAGGCGATCGACTTCGACACGCGCTTTGTCTACATCTGCAACCCTAACAACCCGACCGGAACCATCGTTACCGATGCGGAGATCCGGGAGTTCCTCGACAGCATTCCCGAGAACATGGTGGTCGTCATCGACGAGGCCTACCATCACTTCGTCGAAGATCCCCGGTACGACAGCGCCATCAAGTACGTCAAGGAAGGCCGGAACGTCATCGTGACCCGTACGTTCTCGAAGGTCTACGGTATTGCCGGGTTGCGCCTGGGCTATGGCATCGCAAAGCCGGAACTGATCAGTCAGATGCGCTCGTTCAACCTGGGCAGCATCAACGTGATCGCCAAGTCCGCTGGTATCCAGGCGTTTGCGGAACCGGAAGTCGAGGCGAGAGTCATCGCGATGAACAGCAGCATCAAGAAGCGGGTGATTGGCCAGTTGACCGATGTGGGCTATGAAGTGATCCCGTCGGAAGGCAACTTCTTCATGGTCAATGCCGCGCGCGAAACCGACCCGATCCGTCGTGCGTTCCGCGAGCACAACGTCGAGATCGGCCGCCGGTTCCCGCCGATGGATGAGCACCTCCGGATTTCGGTCGGCACCGATGCCGAGATGGATCGGTTCATGGAAGTCTGGATGGAGGTCATGGGCCCGGCAGATTCGCAGGCGAACGGCTAGGAAAGATCGTGACGAGTGGTGAGTGACGAGTGATCCACCCGGGGTGGTCCGGGGAATCGCTTTGCACTCACCGCTCGTCGCCTCTCACCACCCCACCCCTTTCACCCACCGCACGCAGTCCTGTAGAATTCACCCCTATGCGTCGCTACTCCATGTTCGACCCGCCCGAGTATGTCAACTGGCGGCCCGATTCCGCGGTCATGAAAGAGTACCGCGAGGTGATCTCGGCCGATGCGGAGCGGCAACGGATCATCAAGGGGTTGTCCGAGGATGTTTTGATGGACCTCTATTCGGGCATGCTGAGGTTCCGCCTCCACGACATCACGCTCAAACGCTGGGTCAAGCAGGGCGTTTTGTCGAAGGCGTGGCTCGGAACCGGGGAAGAGGCCGTGACCATCGGCAACGTTCACGCGCTGGACCGCACCAAGGACTTGGTTGCTCCCATGATTCGCAACGCGGGTGCCTGTCATGAGATGGGGATGTCGCTGACGGGCATGTTGCGGGAATACCTGGCCACCCAAGACTCGCCCAGCAAGGGCAAGGATCTCCATCTTGGCGACCTGGGTTGTGGCGTCATCGCCCCGCCCAGCCAGGTGGGGGCCCTTGGCAGTGTCGTTCCCGGAGTCGCGCTCGCGTTCAAGAATCGCGGCGAGCGGCGTGTCGTTCTCACCTGGATCGGAGATGGCGCAACCAAGACCGGCGCATGCCACGAGGGTGTCAACATGGCGGCCGTGCTGCGGGTGCCCGTGCTGTTCGTGTTCCAGAACAACCAAGTCGCCCTCGGGACCCCCTTCGAAGGGCACCAGGTGGGCCCTTTCACGGCGTGGAGCAAGGCTTATGGAGTTGCGGGTTTCGTCTGCGATGGGAACAACGTGCTCGACACGTTCGCTGCGACCCGTCAGGCTGCGGCGCGGGCGAGGGAAGATTACGATCCGGCCATCATTTTCGCCGAAACGTTTCGGATGGGTGGTCATGCCACCCACGACGAGCGCGAGGCGCGCGCATTGTTCGACGCCGAGACTTTCCAGTACTGGGGTCGGCGGGATCCGATCGGGACCTACGAGGCGTATCTTGAATCCGAAGGTATCGGGCGCCCGAAACTGGAAGCTGCCGAGCAGGGAGTCATCGACGAACTGGCCGAAGCTGAGAAAGCGGCACTCAAGAGTCGGGAGACACAGATGCCATCCGGGGCTGCGGCTCTCGAAGGCGTCTACGGCGACTGAGTTTCGTGACGGTGCATTAATCCCAGATCTGGTCCCTCAGCCGGTCTCCGGGTCCTAACCTGGGATTAATGCACCGTCACGAAACTAGATTTCCTGCTTACGAGCACGGCAACGAAGATTCCCGTCGATAATCCAGCCGACGCGAGGCAATACTCGCACCATGCCTCGAGCACGAATGCCTGGATCCCCACAAGAACAGCTGAGGAGGCCAAAGCGGCAGAGGCGGGCCAGATCAGGAGGTGAACGACACGCTGTTCTCCGAACGCCTCGAATACGGTCACACCAAACACCGTGACGTAGAAGGCAAACCCTACCCAGGAAATCGGCACTCCGGCGACCTCGGAGTACTTGCTCGTCAGCACGTCGCCGCAACCTTCGGTGATGTGACAGGGAACCGGACCCGTATCCTTTGAGAGCGACAGATAAAGCGTGTCCGCCATCCCGAGGAACGAGAGGAGCAGAATCGCAAGCAGGTGGGCGCGCATTAACGACGGGCGATCGCGTTACGGACCATCTGTTCCCAGGCGGCGACGTCGCCTACCAGGTTGAGAGGAATCTGCCGTCCGTCGACAAAGAAGGCCGGGACGGAATTCAGGCTAAGATCACGTGCCCGAACCACGTCGGCGAGGACCCGGGATTCCGCGTCATTCGATCTCACTGCACGTCCGAACTGATCCATGTCCAGACCCAACTCTTCGGCATACGAGCTGAAAATGGATGCGGCACTCGAACTGGGCGCCCATATCCCCTGATTCTCGAAGATCATGTCATGCATTTCCCAGAATTTTCCCTGCTCCGCCGCCGCCTCTGCGGCCATGGAGGCGTACATGGAATTTCCGTGGATGCTGACCAGCGGGAAGTGATGGAACTCGAGCCGCACGTCAGCGGGGAACCGGCGCATGACTTCTGAAACCATGCGATGGTAGGCCGCGCAGGTCGGACACTGATAGTCTCCGAATTCGACCAACTGCAGTGCTGCGTCGTCGCGCCCGCGAACTCTAACCGTGTCGGTCGGCGTATCGGTTGCCGACAGCGTTGCCGCCGGTGAGTCTTCGGATCCGGACGTCAAATAGTAAGCTACGAGAAATGCGCCGATGACCCCCAGCACGAGGATGAGCAAGGGTTTTCGGGACGAGCCTGTCTTGCTTTTTCTTACCTGCTTCTTCTTGCTTCCCTTCTTTGCCATGGCCCAATACTAGTGATCGGTGCCGGAAATGGCAATAGTAGCCGGGCGCGTGAAAAATGGGCCTCGGGGGTGGTCCGGATGGCCGAAATCTGGGCCTTGAGCATCCATCAGAGCAAAAAATACAGAGAATTTAAAAAAACTCTTGCATTCTCTATGGCGCACGAACAGAATGCTTACGTCTCGTCATGAGACACGTTCTTCTAGTGAGTAAAAGGCTACTCCAGCCAGGGACGGTAGTCGGCTGTAGTTAGGTTTCAGGAAGGTCTGAGACGGGAAGGAACCCGACCGAAACGGATTTCGCGATCAGGACCTGAATGCAGACGGTGAAGGAGACTAGAGGAAAAGGCCCCGTAGCGTAGGATACGCTACGGGGCTTTTCTCGTGCCTGGAACGGCCTTTTGCCGCGTCGCGTTCGACGCGTATTCGCGACGATTTTTACCACCGGCTGCCATGCTATAGTTTGGGCCGTGCCGGAATACACCGCCCATCACGCCAAAGCTGGCATCGATCGCGGCCTGCCCGAAATCGAGTGTTGGCCCAACCAGTTTCCCGGATACGACATCACGATTTCGATGCCCGAGTTTACGTCGATCTGTCCCAAGACCGGCCTGCCTGACTTTGGCGTGATTACAATAAGCTACACACCGGCCGCCGATTGCCTTGAGTTGAAGTCACTGAAGGGCTATTTCCTGGCTTACAGGGACCTGGGGATCTTCTACGAGAATGCCGTCAACCGGGTCTTGCGTGACCTGGTGGCCGCTTGCAGTCCGGTGCGGGCGAGCGTCCGGGGAGTGTTCAACACTCGGGGTGGGATGAGGGCGGTCGTCGAAGTCGTCTACGACCGGGAAACCGGCTTTCCTCGAGACAAGACCTAGCCCGCATTTCCCATCAGTGGTCTGCTACAGCGCCGGATCCATCCACCATTACTGCGTTGCGCTTGGTCGGGCACCTTGACGTACTGTCAAGTACGCCTGCGGCACCCTTCCGGCGCGCGCGCAGCATGGCCCGTAGGGCCATGCCAATACATGCCCTGGCGGCGTCTGTATTTTACCGGGCCACGAGGTGGCCCGGCGGGCTTCGCGACGACAACCGGTGAGAAAAGCGGGCTAAGAAGGCCGCGGTTTCTTCGCCCGCCGTCCGGCGGCGGCCTCCCGCTCGGCAAGCAGGGCTTTCCACTCACTTTCGATGTCGTCGATGTCGGCGTCACCCGCAACGTACTCCCATAGGAAGCTCTTGAACGTGGTTTCCGTCACGCCGACGAAGGCAAGCATCTCGTCGATTTCCCTCCGCGTGGTTCCAAACACCTGTGCCGCCGCCTCCAGGCGCAGGAAGAAATTCTCGATATCCAACTCGGCGCGGACCATCTCGTCGCCCAGACCCTGGTAGAGACGCCGCTCCAGGCGTCGAGTGAAGCGCCCGAGCATCGTGGCCTTGGCTAGGGCGTCGAGTTCCGTTGACCGGATCCACTCGATCCCCGGCGACTCACGTTTGCGGTGATTCACTTCGGGCCAAAGACGGTTCCAGTCGATGTCGAGCACCCCAACCGGCTTGCCATCGACTTCGACGACAAGCTTCAGCTTCGAAAGCTTTCTGGGTGCGCGTTTGCCCGGGATCTTCTTTTTTGATTGCGCCATGTTGGAATTCTCAGGTCAGCTCAAGAACACGTTCGACGATGCTGTTGGCGTCGATGCCGAAGGCCGCGATCAACTCCTCGGGACTACCGGACCTCGGGACGCCCCGAACGGCCATTTTGTGGACTTCCGCATGGTTCCCGACAGCGTCGAGAACGGCATCTCCGATTCCGCCTTCCCAGTAGTGGTCCTCGACGACGATGAGACGTCCCCCGGTCTCCGCGGCTGCGTGGAGCAGGCCGTCGCGATCGATCGGCTTGATCGAATACGCGTCGACGACGCGGACCGAAATTCCCTCTGCCGCGAGGGTGTCTGCTGCCCCGAGGGCCTCGTGCAGCGTGATACCTGCGCCCACGATGGTCAGCCGGTCGGACCCAGAGGACCGGACCACCTTGGATCCTCCGATCGGAAAGCTTTCGGCCGAATCGTATATGACCGGCGTCTTGGGTCGCGACGTCCGCAAGTAGGAAATCCCCCTCTGATCGGCCAGCGCCGCGACCAGGTGCTCGGTCGACACGGCATCGCTCGGGTACACGACCACCGAGTCGGGTATTGCGCGGAACATCGCAATGTCTTCCAGGCCCATCTGGGAGGGTCCGTCTGCGCCGATCGACACACCGCAGTGCGATCCCACGAAACGAACGTTTGCCTGCGAGATGCGAGCCATCCGGATCTGATCGAAGCCCCGGGTGAGGAAGGCCGCGAACGTGGAGACGAACGGGATCTTGTCGCATGCGGACATGCCGGCCGCGACACCGATCATGTTCTGCTCGGCTATAAACATCTCGAAGAAATGATCCTCGTGGCGATCGAGCAGTTTAATCGAGAACGTAGAATTCTTTGTGTCGCCGTCGAGCGCTACCACGCGCGGATCCTGTTCGACCAGCTTCACGAGCGCTTCGCCGTAGGCCTCCCGTGTCGCAACCCGGTCACCGATGCGACGTCGGACCTCGATGCGGTGCTCGGACGGGCCTTCGACCCTTGGAGGGCGGGGTGGCGGCGACGCCTGGTATCCGTCGGAAGTGAACGGTTGCGACAGTTCCGCCAAGGTCGTATCCAACTGTGCCTTTGGTACCGGTTTTCCGTGCCAGTTGTCTTTGTCCTCGAGTAATGACACACCCTTTCCCTTGAGGGTTTTCGCGATGATCGCCCGTGGCCGGTCGCCCCCGTCCTTACGGCAGCGCTCGAAAGCGTCGGTGATTTCGGCATAGTCGTGTCCATCGATCGTCACCGCATACCATCCGAAAGCCCGGAAACGTTCCGCGTACTGATCGACGTCGAATTGGTACATCGTCCTCTGGCTTTGACCCTGCCCGTTGACGTCGACAATCGCATAGAGGTGGTCGGTCTTGTAGTAGCTTGCCAGTGCCGCCGCTTCCCACACCGAGCCTTCCGCGCATTCGCCGTCGCCCAGAAGGACGTACGTATCGTACCCGGTTCCGTCCAAACGCCCGGCCAGAGCAATCCCCAGCCCGGCCGACAGTCCCTGACCGAGCGAGCCGGTGGCGACATCCACCCATGGCATACGCGGCGTCGGGTGTCCCTCCAGGTCGCTGTCGAACCGTCGCAGCGTCAGCGGCGCCGCCTCTTCCACGATGCCGGCTTCGGCATACGCGGCCCACAGCAGCGGCGCGGCATGTCCCTTCGAGAGCACGAAACGGTCGTTGGCACGGTTTTCGGGATCCGATGGATCGAAGCGCATCTCACGGAAGAAAACCACAGCGGCCAGATCGGCCGCGGACAAGCAGGAAGACGGATGTCCTGAACCCGCTTCGGTGGTCGCTTTTATCGACGACACGCGCATCCGGCGTGCCTTTTCCATGAGGACTTCGGTCGGTGTGGGCATTTCGAAGAGTTTCCTTAGCAATGGGGGCGCACCTGGCGGATCGAGCGCCGCTTGGCCGTAGTGCCCCCGGAGGTGGTTCCGGGTAATGATCGAAAAAGGATTATACGATGCCGCTACGGCCAGAACTGGGGTCCCTCGGCCGGCATACCAATTGTCCGGGCCAGGCGCAGCCTAAAGTGGCTATCGTATTGGCCGTTGCCTGGCCGTTGCCGGTTCGCAACGGATAGTGCTGTAAATCCTGTAAAAAATGTATTGACAAGGCGGGATAGAGACACCAGAATTACCGTAATCTCATTAATTTGAGCGTTCCCCACACTCCAAGCCTCGCTTAGCGGGGCTTTTTTTGCGGAAATGCGCAGCGTTGGGCCATTTACTAGCGGCGAACCCGCCGTCCCCGCGCTCGCCAGGTCCCTGGGACCGACTTTAGAGGTCCTCTGCACAAAACCGGGCCACAAGGTGACCCGGCGGGTGTCGCGACGACAACCGGTTAGAAAGGCTGGCTAGTCCGACAGGGTACGCAGGAAGTTGACTATATCCCAGCGCTGTTCCTCGGTGACGCGCGCGGCGAAGGCCGGCATTTTGTTCTCGCCCTTGTTGCCGATCTTGAAGAACAGGTCGCCGTCGCTTTGCTCTCCCAGCGCCCCGGCGTCGGTGAAGTCCGGCATGTTCTCGATCCGCAGCATCGCGATCATCGTGCCGTCACCTGCGCCGCCCTCTCCGTGGCACGCCTGACAGAACTGTCCGAACGCAGCCTTGCCGGCTTCGATCGACGCATCGTTCGACTCGCGGGGATTTTCCATGTTCGCATCGGATTCGGGAATGTTCCAGGAGACAGCCTGGGCAAACAGCAGCACGGGAAACAGCAGGGCGATACCGACACGCAGTATGTTTTTCATGATTACTCCTTTCGATAGCCTCTCTCCGGCAGAAGCCGTGATCGGCTGGCTCACAACAAACTCTTTCCCGCAACTCGGGGAACGGAGAGGGTGGGATTCGAACCCACGGTGGAGTCACCCCCACACCGGTTTTCGAGACCGGCCTGTTCAACCGCTCCAGCACCTCTCCCGGCCAACCCTCTATTATCACCAGAGCGGCTCGATACACCAACCGTCTTGATCAACTAAGCCCGCACCCTCCTGCGCCCATTGACAGATAGACGATCGGGTCAGGCAATCGTCATTCGACCGCTACGACATCTGCGGCCACACCGGCAGGCGCAGGCGGGCCATGCAGCCCTGGCCGTCCTGGCGGTTTTCCAGTGTCAGGGAGCCGCGGTGTGCCTCAGCTATCTGCCGGCTCAAGACCAATCCGATGCCGGAGCCGCCCTTCTTGGTCGTGAAGAAAGGAACGAACAGGTTTGCCGTGTTCGGCAGGCCGGGGCCTTCATCTCGAACCCAGATGTCCAGGTGCGCGCCCGAACGCTCCCAACCGGCGCGGACACCACCTCCGGTTTCGAGCGACGCATCGACCGCGTTGCGGAGCAAATTGATGAGCAACTGTTCGATCTGGCCGCCGTCGGCTCTGATCGTAACGGCCGGCCCGGGGTCCAGATCCACATCCAGCCGAGTTTCCAGACCGGCGACGCGGCGGATGAGCGGGTCAACCTCCACAAGTTCGGGCTTGGGTTGAGGCAAGCGCGCCAAACGAGAGTAGGACTCGACGAACTGTCCCAGCGACTGTGAGCGAGTGGAAATGACGGTCAGGCCGCGCCGGACGTCCTCTTCCCAATCCTCGGGGCGAGTGTCGCGGCTGAGCAGGCTTGTCAGGCTGCTGGAGATTGAGCTGATCGGTGTCAGCGAATTGTTCAACTCGTGTCCGAGGACACGCACGATCCGTTGCCACGCCTTGCGTTCCTCTTCGCGCAGAGTCCGGCTCAGGTCGGAGAGCACCAACAGTCGGTGCGGCAGGCCTCCCTGGCGAAAACTGGTCCGGCGAATCTCCCATCGACCGGAAATTCCGAAGTCCGCCAGTCGAGGAGTGTCGCCTTCCAGACAGGAGGCCAGGCCGAGTTCCTCGGCGCCGGCACCGAGCAGCCGTTCCCAAGGGCGGTTCAGCAGATGCTCTCCGGCACGGTTGATCAGTCGGAGCTTGTCATGCTCGTCGAAAGACAGGATCGCGACGTCGATTTCCTCCATGACTTTTTGCAGCAGGGCCGTGGCCTCCAACGCATCCATGCGCTGCCATCGAAGCGTGTCGGCTAACGCGTTGATCTCCCGCGCGACGTCTCCGAGCGCGTCGTCGTTGCGGGCGCTGCTGCCTCGGATCGAGTAGTCGCCCTCGCGCAGTGCCGCCAGCAGGTTCGACAAGGTCTGGAGAGGGAACACGACCCGCTGCCGCACACCCAGAGAGGCGCCGAGCCAGACGGCAAGGATCACCACCGAGAGAGTCCACTGTACTTTCGGTGTGTAGTCGCCCGACCACAGGATGATCATGGCGATCGATGAGCCGGGCACGCCTGCGAGAAAGGCGTACCACAGGATGCGCTGTTCGTGCCTCATTGGCTCTCGCGTACGATGCCTGAAGTATTGGCAGAAGCCTGTGATGAAAATCGTTCAAAGCTTCTGACCGAGGACATTAGTGGCTGGTCCCAATATGGGTGGTACAGGCCACTAGATATCGTACCGCTGAATCCGTCGGTAGAGGGCGCTCCGGCTGAGACCCAGCGCTTTGGCCGCGTGACTGACGTTGCCGTCGTAGCGTGCCAGCGCTTTCCGGATGAGGAATTCCTCGACCTGCTCGAGGCTCATGTCTTCCACCCGTCCGGCGCCGCCCCTGCCGTCGTGGAGTCCAAGGTCCCCGGAGCGCACCATGTCTCCCTGCGACATCAGGACCGCCCGCTCGATTGCATGGTCGAGCTCGCGGACGTTGCCCGGGAATGGATGGGCGTTGAGCACCTCCAAGGCCGCAGGGTCGAGCCCTTTGACAGGCTTTCGGTAACGCGTGGCATAGGTGTTCAAGAAGTGCATCGCGAGCGGCCGGATGTCTTCGCGCCGGTCTCTGAGGGCGGGGAGGCGGATCTCGATCGTGTTGAGTCGGAACAGCAGGTCCGGCCTGAATCGCCCCTGCTCGGCCTCTTCTTCGATGTTGGCATTCGTCGCCGATAGCACACGCACGTCGACCTTTCGTGTCTTGGAGGATCCAACACGCTCGAGCTCTCCTGCCTCCAGCACCCGGAGCAGCTTGGCTTGCTGGGCGAGGGAGACGTTGGCGATCTCATCGAGGAAGAGCGTCCCTCCGTGGGCCAGTTCGAACCGCCCCACGCGGTCGGTTTTCGCGTCGGTGAATGCGCCCTTGACGTGTCCAAACATTTCGCTCTCGAACACGCCTTCGGACAGGCCGCCGACGTCAACGGTAACCATCGGGCTCGAGGCCCGGTCGGAAAGCGCGTGGATGGTGCGGGCCACAACTTCCTTGCCCGTTCCGTGTTCACCGGTGATCAGGATGTTCGCGTCGGACGGCGCGATCCGCGTGATGAGCTGGAGCGTGGGCTGCATCGCGGCCGCCTCCGCAATCAGGGTCGGCCTGCCTTCTGCGCGAAGTAGACGGTTTTCCGCCTCGAGTCGCTGCTCGTTCCGCAGTGTCCGACACAGTTCGATCTGCGTGCGGACGATTGCCAGGAGCCGATTGTTCTCCCACGGTTTCTGTACGAAGTCCCGGGCTCCCCGTCGCATCGCTTCCACGACGAGTTCGATCGTTCCCCATGCGGTCATGACGACGACGGGAAGCGTCGTGTCCATCGCTCTGATCTGGGTCAACAAGTCCAGGCCTTCCTGGCCGGAGGTGGTGTCGCGAGCGTAGTTCAGGTCCATGATGACGAGATCGAAGTCCCGCGCTTCGATCGCGCTCAAGATTCCCATGGGCGATGCGGCGGATTCGATCCGGTAGCCGTCGGCCTTGAGCAGTAGGCGGAGCGCTTCGAGTACATCCTGTTGATCATCCGCGATCAGGACGTTCGGGGTCATGTTGCGGTATCTCATGTGCAGGATTTCACGGTTGGGTGGATTACACGGATCTTGGGATAAGAGTCAGCCACGGACTACACGGATTCAACGGATCAAAGAGGGTATTTTTTAGCCGCATGATCCCGACCTCTCACCAGAATCCGCTAAATCCGTGGCGATGATCCGAAGATCCCTGTTATTCGGGGTCGCGCATCCAGCCGTCGAACAGCTGGACGATCCGGTGGCCGAACGCGGCGTTTCTCTCGGAATGCGTGACCTGGATGATCGTCGTGCCCCCCTCGTTCAGCTTCTTGAAGAGCTCCATGATCTCGCGGCCCTGACTGGAGTGGAGGTTCCCGGTTGGCTCGTCGGCCAGGATCACCTTCGGGTTGGAGATCACTGCCCGAGCCACCGCGACCAACTGCTGTTGCCCGCCTGAGAGCTGGTTGGGGAAGAGGTCTTTCTTGCCGACCATCTGGAATCGATCCAGCGAGTCGGCCACGATCGCCTGGCGCTCGCTGCGCTTGATATTGCGGTAGGAGAGGGGAATGTCGAGGTTTTCGGCAACGGTCAGGCTGTCGAGCAGGTGGTACTGCTGGAACACGAACCCGATGTACTGCTTGTTCAGCTCCACCCGCTGCTTGGGCTTCATGCGGTGAACGGCGTGGTCGAGGAAGAAGAATTCACCCTGCCAGGCGCTGTCGAGCATGCCCAGGATCGCGAGCAGCGTCGACTTGCCGGCGCCCGAGGGTCCCATGATCGTGATGAACTCGCCGGATCTCACTTCCAGGTTGATGCGCCGCAGGACGTAGGTTCTTCCCGCTCGCGTGTCGTAGAACTTCTCGAGGTTGCTCAGTTGGATCATCGTGTCCCGTCGCTCGAGGGGGCTGTCCGGCCCCGTGGAGTCGAACAGTTATACCGGCTTCAAACGTCGAATACCAGTCCGACCCAAAAGGCGGAGCCGGACTGGAGCATCACGGCAGGGCCCGAGAACGGGGAAGACCGGAGTCCGCCCCTCCCGGGCCGGAACAATTATCCGTCGGCGGCGACGCTCTCCTCCACCACCGAGCCGTCGAACAGGTGGATGTGACGTTCGGCGTAACGCGCGTAACGGGGATCGTGCGTGACCATGCAGATCGACGCGCCTTCCCGGTGCAGGTCGCGCATCAGATCCATGACGGCTGCACCGTTCTTAGAGTCGAGGTTTCCCGTCGGCTCATCGGCCAGCAGAATCGACGGCGCGCCTCCAAGGGCCCGCGCCACGGCGACCCTCTGCTGTTGACCGCCCGATAGCTGGGAGGGGTAATGCTTCATCCGGTGCGCCATCTCGACTTTCTCGAGAGCTTCCTGGACCGCTTTCTTGCGTTCGCTCGATGGCATGCCGCGGTAGGTCAACGGGAGTTCGACGTTCTCGTACACGGTGAGATCGCCGATCAGGTTGAACGCCTGGAAGATGAAGCCGACTTCGCGGTTCCGGATCCGGGCGCGCTCCGACAGCGACAGATCGGCGACGTCCCTGCCGTTCAGCCAGTACTCGCCCTCGGTCGGAGAGTCGAGCAGGCCCAGGATAGACAGCAGCGTGGACTTGCCGCATCCCGACGGGCCGGAAATCGACACGTATTCGCCCCTCTCGATCTTGATGTGGATGCCCGCCAGAGCGTGGGTCTCCACCTCCTCGGTATAGAAGACCTTGGTCACGTTGTCCATGTGGATTACAGGTTGGGAATCTGACATTCGGTTCTCTCCTCGTTGTCGTCTTGATCAGTTCAGGCGGACGCGGTCGAACGCATCCCACGCCGACATATCTGAAAGTATGACTTCGTCGCCGACGTTCAATCCTTCGACGATCTCCATCGTGCTGACCGACACCCGGCCCAGCCGGACTATCGTCCGAATCGCTTCGCCGTCGGGAGTGAGTCTGAAGATTCCGACCAGGCTGTTGGCCTGTCCGTAGGCGGGCCGTCCGACGTAGAGCACGTCTACAAGCCGTTCGATCTCAACCGTGCCGTCGACGCTCAGGTCCGGCCGCGCCCCGCGGGGCAGCTCCCCATCGAGTCGGACGTCGACCTTGACGGTACCGTTCAATACCGCCGGGTCGATCCGGACCACCGTTCCGGGGATGATGCCGTTCCGTGTGTCGATTGACGCGCGCAGCCCGACCACGATGTCCTTGGCCTGGGTCTCGGCGATGCTGAGCTCGGCTTTCAGCCGTCCCGGCTCGGCAACACGAGCGATGTTGGTCCCCATAGCAAGCTTCTGGCCGACTTCGACCGGTACCTGCTGCAGCACGCCGTGGATACCAGCGCGCACGCTCAGGTCGTTCAACTGGTCCTGACGCAGCGCGAGGACCGCGCGCAGTTGTTCGAGGCGCACTCCCTGGGCCATCAACTGGGCTTCGTTCGCCTCTCCAACCGTGGCAAGCCGTAGACCTTCCAGCTCGAAGCGCTTTGCGGCCTGTTCGGCGGTCACGCGGGACTTGTTCAGATCCAGTTCCGAGATCAGACCTTCCACGCTCAGCTGGGAATCGGCTTCATACTGCAGACTTGTCGTGAGGTAGCTCTGTTCGACGGAAGCCGCGCTGGCCTGTTGGTTGAGCAGGTTGCTCGCAAGCTGCACGCGCAGGTTGGCCAGGTCGGCTTCGGCCGCAAGAATCTGAAGTTCGGCATCGCGGACCGACTGTTTCAACTCGGGGTTGCTCATCACGACGATGATCGAATCCGGGGTCACCGTCACGCCGGGTTGCACGACGATGCGCTCGACGAGGCCGGCCGTGGTAGAAGGAATCCACCGAATTTCCTCGGGAACGAGTTTGCCAAGGCCCCGAACCTGGCGCAGCATCTCACCCCGCTGGACCGTATCGGTGTAGACGGTACCGCGGTCGACACTCGGCGCGGCCGGTTCCAGGCGTGACAGGCCGACCGTGACGAGGGTTCCTACGGCGATGACGAGCGTGCCGTAAACGACGCGTTTGATGCGTTTCTTGCGGGTTTGGTCTGGACGCTTTTTATCCATGAGTTCCTCCGTGGCTACTGGTGCGAGCGGCATACCAGGCTTCCCGCACATTCAAACCACTAATAATAAATCACTTAACGCCTAGGACTCCATATCTCCGAAGTCGAGTGTGTCCGGTTCCGGGAAAACGGGTCCGGAAGCGGACGGCGTCCCCCGTCGCCACCGGCTGCTAGGAGCCTGTCGGGAATTGGCTCCCTCGAAGCAAGAATCAACAACTTACGAGCCATCCCCGGTCTGTAAGTTATTGATTCTTGGTTGCAGACTTCTTATTCCCGACAGGCTCCTAGGAGCCTGCGCCGTAGGACGATTTTCGGCTCGGCGAATTACGCGAGATGGCGATCGATCGGTATCGGTGACCGGGGAATGGGCGTTTTGGACGCCGAGGCGCCGATGGGTGCGCCACGGGTGCTTGAATCGACCCTCGTTCGGCCTGATTTGCGGGCGGTATCCCTGTCATCAGGCTGCCTGAAGCCCTGCATCCGCTTGACGTTCAATGCCAGACACACCAAGTTCCACTCGCCCTGGACCTTGTTCAGGCCGCGCAGGCTGAATCGGCGGAAACCGAGCACCTCCTTGATCCACCCGTTGGGCGCCTCCGACAGCCATTTGCGTCGGGCGTACTGCACCCGTCCCGCCGAGGTCGCCAGCTTCTCGGCCATGCGGGCCTTCGCCGGATGCCTGGCCGCGTCCACCGCGACCGCGCGCCGGCCCTCCCGGCCCAAGGCCACATAGCCGTCCACGCCGCGCGCCTCCAGCGCCTCAAGGTCGTCCTCGTTGCAGTAGCCCGCATCCGCCAGCACCGTCTCCGGCCGTTCCCCATGGGTGGCCTCCACCTCGTCCACCAGCGGGACCAGTCGACCCTGGTCGCTGGCGTTCGACGACACCTCGGTGGCGACGATCAACTGCTTCTCTCCCTCCACCGCCACCTGCGCGTTGTAGCACTGCTGAAAACCCTCCGATGAGGTCTTCATGATCCGGCTTTCGGGATCCGTGAAGTTGTCCTGCGCCTTCTCGTCCGGCTCGCCGTATTCCCGCTTGTATGGCCGCCCGCCCTTCCGGTTGCGCTTCGAACCGGGCTCGCGTCCCCGCGCCTCGTCGGCCTCCCGTTGCCTGGCCTCCAATCGCGCCCTGGCCGCCCGGATCGCCGCCAGCCGATCCTCCCGGCGGCGTAACTCCTCGGGTAACTCATCGCCGCGATGCGCCTCCCCGAAACGCGCGTCCTCCGCCGCGTCGGTCTCCCGCGCGCGCGACAGCAACGCTTCGATCTCGCTCTCCAGACGCCGCTCCTCCTCCAGCATCCGACCGTAACTCATCGCCTTGCGCTTGCTGGCGTTGGCTCGAACCTTCGTCCCGTCGATCGACAACTTGCCGAAGTTCGCAACGCCGGTCTCGCGCGCCAGACGCACCACCTCCACAAACAGCGCCTTGAAATCCGCCAAATGACGGCGGCGAAACTCGCAAATCGTCCGATGGCTCGGAAAATTCCCCGCCGCCAACACCCGAAATGCCACGTCCTCCTCCAGCTTCCGCGCCAGCCCTCGGGAGGAAAACACCCCCGTCGCGTACCCGTAGATCATCACCTTCACCATCATCCGCGGCTCATACGGCGACTTGCGACGACCGTCCCCCTCGTAAGGCGCGTAAAACGCCGTCAAGTCCAATCCGTCCACCAGATCGCTCACATGGTGCGCCAAGTGCCCCTCCGCCAACCAATCCCGCATATCCGGCGCCAGCAGCAACCCCTGATCCGGCTGGTACGGGCGAAACGTCGTCGGCATCGCAATCTCCTCCTAACTGCGACACAATTATCTCATTCACTTCCTACGGCGCAGGCTCCTAGGAGTCTGCGCGGCAGAACATTTTTAGGCCATTAGGCCCACAGTATGTTGTGGGTATACAGCGCTTAGCGTCGATATGTAGTGCCGCCTTTCTTCTGCCGCGCAGACTCCTAGGTAGTCTCACAATTAACGTAACGGCTCTGGCTGTCCCATTTCTGATCATATATGCGGAAAATAATGACCATTAGATCGGAAATCCCTGTGCGGAACGAACTCGGACGGCTTGGCCGAAGCCGCAGGGTGTCTGTCGGGTAAGTCTGGCTCCCGGGAATCGAAGCAAGAATCAACAACTTACGAGCCATCCCCGGTCTGTAAGTTGTTGATTCTTGGTTGCAGACTTCTTATTCCCGACAGGCTCCTAGGGTCCGGCAACCCCGGTGTTCCCGAGACTGGCGACCGAGGGCCGCAACTGCTGCTCGATCTGAATGTTGTTCCGTTCCAGAGTCCGCCCGATAGCCTGGTCGTAGGCGACGACCGCCTTGACGTAATCCACCAGCGCGGTGATCTCCGAGGTCTGGGCCTGAGTCAGGTTCCTCTGTTCCTGGAGGACGAAGCGGATGGCCGACGCTCCCAGCCGAAACTTCCGCTGCTCGGCGTCGAGACGCTCCTCGGCTAGTTCGCGGGCCACTTGCGCCGCGTCGATCCGGGCACGGTTCATTTCGATCTGGTTGTAGCCGTTGCGTACTTCGAGAGCGATGCCCTGGGCCGTCGCCGCCATCCGCGATTCGGTCAACCGCTTTTGCGTCGTCACGCGGGCGTGACTGGCCTGCGCGGCCCGGTTCGAAAGCGGGATCTGCAGGTTGAAACCGACCGAATAGCCCGTGAAGTCAAACCCGAAAACATCGCTGAACGCCCCACCGATGCCGCCCGGAATTACGGTGGTTGTGCCTCCGCCCAGTCCGCCGGACCGGACGAATTCGGTACCGCCCAAACCACTCTGGGTGTAGGAAGCGGTCAAGTTGAGCGAGGGCAGCAACTGATTCTTTGCCAGCGCAATGTTGATGTCGTTGTTCTTGAGTTCCAGCTCGATCTGCCGCATCTCGGGCCGGTTGATCAAGGCCAGCCGGATCGCATCCGCGACGGGAAGGACTTCGTCGGTCCGCCCACGCACCTCCTCGACCGGATTGAGCGACAGCAGTACAAGCGCTGGATCGGGAACGGCGCTAACCAGCATCTTGATCTGGTCCTCGATGTGGGTCCGGTTGAATCGTGCCTGGATCAGGCCTTCCTGGCGGGTGGCAACCTCGGAGCGGGCCTGGATGACGTCGATCGGGGCCATCACCCCGATCTGAACCCGCGTCTCGTTGTCGCGGAGCGTCTGGTTGGCCAATTGGAGTGATTCTTCCTGTACCTTGATGTTTTCCCGTGCGGAAACAAGATCCCAGTAGAGGTTATGCGCTTGGGCGACCATGCCCATCACCTGCTGCTCGAACTGGAGTTCGGACAGTTCCAGGTTGTTCTGCGCGATCGTGATCGGGCCCATGTTGATGTAAGTCCCGCGGCCCCGGAGCAGCGGCTGGCTGAAAGACGACACCAGCGAGGCGTTGTAGGACGGGTTCACGGTGCTGAATTGGCTGTTCGTGGACGACCGGTTCACCGACATCCGAAACGAGTAATTCGTCCCGTAAGCCAGGTTGTGGCTATAAGTAGCCGAGTAGTTTCCGGACAATCGCGAGTTTGTCGCCGCACCGTCGAGCTGCGAGGCCGAGGGCGATGTGTTCCGGCTGGCCGTTCCCGACAACGTCAGCGTCGGGTCGAATCGTTGGTAGGCCGCGGTGATTGCGTACTCCGTTATGGTTGGGCTGAAGCGGTTGATGCCGATATCGATGTTGTTTTCGAGCATCAGCCGGACCACGTCACTGACGCGAAGCGGCAGGCCGCCGTCCTGGGACAACGACAACATCGTCGGTGACAGCGTCGGCGTCGTTGATAGTGCCCTGGCCGCGACCGGCTGTGGCTGATAGCGATCCAGCAAGCTGCCGAAAATGCCCTGCGCACTGGCGGGGGTGGACAGCAACAGGCCCCAGAGGGCACCTAATAGTACGTACTTCTTCATTCTAGATACTCCTAAGTGGCGGTATGCCGGCGTGTACGGTGGAACTCTGCCCCTTCCTACGCTTCTGCGGACCGAGTCGTTACGCTTGGGACCCGTAATCTCAATAGGTTAACAAGGTTTAGCACCCTGTCCAAGGGGCGGCCGGCCGTTAACTCCACCCTGCCGGCCGCTTATCGCGAAGATCGTCGGAGCCGGATCGCCCCGTTGACGGTCTTCAAGTGGAGGTCCCGGCCCCCGTTTCCGATGGTTCCGTTGATCCGCTTCGGTCCGAACCTGCCGGACAGAGTCAGAGGGAAATCGGATTCGATCGAGCCGTTTAGCGTTTCCGCCGTGACATCGGTGTTCGTGCCGTCGGGCAGTTCGACCGTGATCCGGCCGTTGACTGTTTCAAATGTCAGCTCGCCCCGCCAGTCCGATCTTCCCAGCGCCACTTCGATGGAGCCGTTGACGGTTTTGGCTCTCGCCAACCCGGTCGAACTGACTTCGACGCTCCCGTTCACGGTGTATGCTTCGACATCGCCGTCGATCGAAAGTGCTTCGACGTTGCCGTTGACGTTCCGGCCGACGAAACGGATACCGGCGGGAACACGCACCTCGAAATCCACCTCAACGTCGTTGTCGCGGGTGTTCATACGGCCGCGGCTCCCGGGCAGGCATTCATTCGGGTCGCTGGACCGGCGGCTCGGATACACTGCGCAGATCGTGTAATTGCCGTCGTCTTCGACGACCTCGATCGTCACCGAATCGGTGTCGGAACGCCGGGCGTCCTTGATCGCCACGACTTCGACGCGGTTCCCCGATGTCGGCGACGCCACGATTGATCCGCTGATTCCTTTGATTTCGATCGTCTTGCCGGGTGCAATGGCCTGATCCCATTCGAATCGGTCCTGTGCCGCCGCCGCCGGCGCGCCCACCAGAGCGATCAGCACGGCGAGAGTTGCGAATCCTGTCAGTTTCGTTTGCATTTCTTACGAACTCCTTACTGGTATTGAATACGTTGTACGAACATGGTTGCCCGCTTGTTCAATACCGAAGAGTCCCCAAATCGTTACGATCGAACTCGACGGCTGTCCAATCGCACCCCGGATACCATCCGGGTACCATCTATAAACGATTGAATGGAAATGTTATTAACGGGAACGAGGTGAAAATGGCGGCGGCAGGACTGACCGTACGTGGGACCGTGGTTCCAAAATCGGACACCAACCTTGGCGTGGTGCCCAAACCGTCCCGCTACAACGTCGAATCTCGATTTTCCCAGTGAACGATGTCCAATGTGGAATCTCCGGTAGAGAATCTGCAATTCATCGACGCCTGCGGGCGATTGCAAAGTGACGATCGAGTAATCCACATGGGACATTCGAGACCGGAGATTCGAGATCTTGCGTTTAGGGGGATGGTCCCCCCACGCCAGCGCCAGCGTTGATTATCGGCGGCTCTCAAAGAAACGACGGAGGAGCGTCGCGCAATCGGCGGCCAGAACGCCGGCGACGACGTCAATGCGATGGTTCAGGCGTGGGTCGGTCGGAATCGAGTACATCGATCCGGCCGCGCCGCTCTTTGGGTCTTCGGCTCCAAAAACGAGGCGGCTGATGCGTGCGTGGATCATGGCGCCCGCGCACATCGCGCAGGGTTCGAGTGTGACGAACAGTTCGGCGCCGCTGAGGCGGTAGTTGCCGCGGCGTTGGGCCGCATCGCGCAGGGCGACGATCTCGGCGTGGGATGTGGGATCGCAGGTTCCGATCTGGTTATTGAATCCCTCGCCGATCACCTCATCGCCATCGATGAGAATGGCGCCGATCGGCACCTCGCCGGCCTGCTCGGCCTTTCGGGCCAAGTCGATGGCGAGCCTTATGAAGCGGGCGTCCCGTTCCTTGCTGCCTTCAGGATACGAAGGCATTCCTTTGGGTGAGTTTTCCAACAGCCTTGCTAAACTAGTTGCTATGTTCCGTCTGATCGCGGTCAGCATACTAACATTCCTGGCGGCGCCGTCTGCCTTCGCACAGGGCATCCGAATGTCTCCGGACTTCCTGCCGCTGGATGTGGGCAACCTGTGGCGCTACGAGATTCAGGATTCCGCCGGCGCGGTGCTGGACGACTTCGAAATCGAAATCCTCCAGCACACGATCGTCGATGGACGCAGCATGTATGTTTTCTCGCAGTTTCCCCTGGCGCCGGGTGTGGAGGCCGGGCGTCCGGTCGGTGTTCGGTATGATCGGGAACGCAGGCAGTACCTCCGGTTCGACGGCGAGTTGGAAGACGATCTGTTTCCGTCCCTGGGAGCCTCGATGGAGGTGGTCGAAACCGACAGCGACGGTCTGGCGTTGAGAGTTGTCTTCGACTACGGCGCACTTTCACTGACGCTGGAGCGTGGTGTCGGGATCGTCGCGGCCACTCCGGGAGCCTCCGGCCCGCAGCAGGTCATCAAGCTGATCGGCGCTCGTATCGGATCGGAGCTGATCGGTGACGTGACGTCGAGGCAGCAACAGGCTGCTCTCGAACGTGGCCCTGAACCGATGGACCCCAGAGATCTTTCCGAGAACGTCGCTACGCTGTCGGAAGCGAACCCGGTGCTTATCCTCGAAGCGATACCGGAATCGGGGGGGCATCGCTTCGTTCTTCAAGTCCAGAACATCGCCGACAAACTGTTGCCGTTCGACTTCACGACGAGCCAGAGCTTCGACTTTGTGGTCTTGGACACATCGAACGGCCTGGAAGTCTGGCGGTGGTCACGCCGGATGTTCTTTTCCCAGGTCATACGCAGCGAAGCGATCCGGCCCGGTGGCCAATGGCTCTTCGAAGCTGTCTGGAACCATCGCGACGACAACCTTGATGACGTCGGGCCCGGCACCTACGAGGTGTTCGCTCTGTTGACCACCGAAGGCACTTCGGTCCGATCCGACCCCCTTGAATTCGATGTTCTTTTCCCAGGATCACGTACGCAGCGGACGAGGCGCATCCCTGGCAGGGGATTGGAGGGATCCGGTGGCCAAGCCGTGGCTCTTCGAAGCTGTCTGGAAGGCCATCGCGACGGTCGGGACAACCGCATTGATTCAAACTGAACGTTCGGAAAAGCCGAGGATGTGGTCGGCAACCTACGAGGAGCCAGATGTGGACCGCACTCGCTCTGTTGACCACCGCCAAGGCACTTCGGTCCGTTGCATCCGACGGCCCCTTGAATTCGAAGTCCCCTAGCAACCGACCAGTATGAACCGCGGGTTGACTTCGCGCGGTCGCCCTCCCAAGGTCACACGCCGGCCATCATCGCGTCCGATGGACCATTCAGAAGTCCGGGGACATACCGCGGGTTGACTGCGACACTCATCGCGTCAGCCATTCAGACGTTGCCGAGGAGCAGACGCTCGTCCGGCTGGGCGAAATCCGAGCGGACCGCGGAGTCCGTAAGGCCGTTCGATTCCTGCACAGCCATGCAGCCGAAATCGAAGCGGACCAGATCCGGATCACCGAGATCCCGGCCCCGCCCTTCGAGGAGACGCCCCGAGCGGAGCACTTCAGGGATCGACTCCGGGAGGCGGGTTTCGCTGCCGAACTCGACGGCATCGGAAACGTCGTGGCACCCTACGGGGTGATGGGGACCGACCCGGTGGTCGTCGGTGCTCATCTGGATACGGTCTTCGGGTCGGACACGCCATTGGAAATGCGTCGCCGAGGGTCCGTGATAGAGCTGCCGGGGATTGCCGACAACGGTGCCGGTCTGGTTGCTCTCTTGTGGTTGTTCAGGGCGGCGCGCGCGACCGGCCTCGTCTTCGAGCGACCTCTCGTGGCGGTTGCTGACGTCGGAGAAGAGGGCATCGGTGATCTGCGGGGGATCCGTCACGTGTTCGAGCGCCCGCCGTGGGACGGGCTATGCGACTTCATCGCTCTGGATGGTGGTGGGTTGCGTCGGATCACAAACCGCGGCCTCGGTAGCCGTCGTTTTCGAATGACGCTCGTCGGGCCTGGTGGACACAGCTGGGCGGACTTCGGAACTGGGAACCCGATCCACGGTCTCGCACGGGGCATCGGCGAGTTCATGACGGCGATGTCGGGGATGGACGATGGCGCATCCTACAACGTGGGCGTGATCGAGGGTGGAATTTCGGTCAATGCGATTCCGTCCCATGCCCATATGGAAGTGGACATCCGCGCGACCGACCAGGGCCGCCTTGACCGGATGGAGGAGCGACTCCGCTCGGCCGTAGGAGCCGGCGCGCTCGAGGCTCGGCTCGACTGTGGGGTCGAGATCATCGGAGAAAGACCGGCCGGTGTGACTTTGCCGACTGGGCGGCTTGTCGGCATGGCGTTGGAGGCGACGCGGCTTTGCGGCGCGCAGCCAGTCCTGGACGTCGCCTCGACCGACGCCAACATACCGATGTCCATGGGGATTCCGGCAATCGCGATCGGGGCCGGCGGAAGCTGTGGCGCCATTCATACCCGTCGGGAATGGTTCGATCCGAAGGGCCGTCAGGCGGGACTGGAACGACTCCTGTTGCTCGTTGCCGGAATGGCGGGTCTGGCATCTCCCCGTGCGAGCGCGCTGTGATACAGAATCGTTACCTTTGAAGACGAAGGATCAGATGCAGCCGTGTCGAAAAATGTCGGCCTCTCGATTCTCCGCTATGAAACTCGGGTCGCTCACCACGAGCTTGTGGAGGCGACAGGGATGTTTTCGGTGGAATAGTGCTGCCGCAATGCGGATAATTCGGGGCAATCCATCTTAGGAGATCATCAAGATGAAACGTTTTAGCTGGCGGCTGATTTCGCCGCGGGTCTTTCTCCCTTTGCTTCTGGTCCTCACGCTGACCGTTCCAATCGCGGCGCAGATCGACGAACCGGTCGATCTGGACGCGATCTACAGGATCAAGCAGGAGGGGCTCAACCGATCCCAGGTGATGGATATCATGAGCTACCTCACCGATGTCTATGGTCCCCGGCTGACCGGTTCGCCGAACCTGCTGGCAGCCGCGGAGTACACGCGTGACAAGCTGATCGAGTGGGAGCTCCTCAACGTTGATCTCGAGACGTGGGGCCGATTCGGCCGAGGCTGGACTAACGACCGTTTTTCGGCCCACATGACGATGGGGGGCGGCTCCTATCCGTTTATCGGGTACCCCAAGGCATGGACCCCAGGCACCGAGGGTCTTGTCAGCGGTGAGGCCGTGATCGTAGACATCGGCTCTACCGCGGACTTTGACGAGTATCGCGGGCAGCTCAGAGGGAAGTACGCGATGGTCGCCGCACCGCCTGAGGTCCCTGCGCTGTTCGACCCTTTGGCCGTTCGATATACCGAGGAAGCCCTTGAGGCCCGTGCCCAGCAACCGGTTCAAGTGCGTGGCCGTGGAGGGCGTGGAGGACGAGGCGGCCGCGGAGGACGTGGCGGCCGCGGTGGAGGGCCGAGCTTTAACCAACAGCGGATGCAGTTCTTCCTGGATGAGGGTGTCGTGGCCCTGCTCGAACCCGGCCGGGGTTCGGGAGGCACGGTATTTGTCGGTGGCGGCGGGTCCCGCGACCCGGAAGGCGACCCGGTACCCGCGCAGATCGTTCTGGCTGTCGAACACTACGGCCGGATGTATCGCGCTCTCGAGAGGGACGTTCCGGTAACCATCGACATGGACGTGAAGAATACCTTCTATGACGATGACCTGAACGCCTTCAACATCGTCGGTGAGATCCGGGGCACGGATCTGGCGGACGAGGTTGTGATGCTGGGAGCGCACTTTGATTCCTGGCACTCCGGAACCGGAGCGACCGACAATGCCGCGGGATCGGCCGTGATGATGGAGGCGGTCCGGATCCTGAAGGAGATCGGCCTGCCGATGCGCCGCACCGTACGGATCGCGCTCTGGACGGGAGAGGAACAGGGCTTGCTGGGGTCTCGCGCTTACGTGGCCGAACACTTCGGCGACCGGCAAACGCTAGATATGAAACCGGACCACGATAAGTTCTCGGGGTACTTCAACGTTGACAACGGCACAGGCGCCATCCGTGGCGTCCACCTGCAGGGTAACGAGGCGATTCGACCGGTGTTTGACGCCTGGATGAGGCCGTTCAACGACATGGGCATGACGACGCTGTCGATCCGCAACACCGGCGGCACCGACCACCAGTCTTTCGACGCGGTGGGTCTGCCTGGGTTCCAGTTTATCCAGGATCCGGTCGAGTACGGATCGAGAACCCATCACTCGAGCATGGACGTTTACGAAAGGATCCAGGCGCCCGACATGATGAAGAACGCCGTGATCGTGGCGTCGTTCGTATACCATGCGGCCAACCGGGATGAGCTCCTGCCCAGGAAGCCGTTGCCGCCGAGATAGGGCGGCACTTGCGGATAGGTGTGTAGGGGTGGCACCTGTGGCCACCCGTCCGCATGATTACCGATGCGGTTGATGTCAGTCGCCCGGCGCCTGGGGCCGCACGGCATCTCGCCGTTTGCGTGACAGGAGTCTGATTAGCTATCGTTGGATAGACTGCGGAGGAACGATGCAAACAAACGATCCAATCGAACTCGGTCGGGACTGTGACGTCGTCGAAGTCCCCGGCGGCCGGACCGTCCAGCTCAAGAAGGGAACGCGCGTGTCGATCACCCAGGCGCTCGGCGGATCCTACACGTTGATGGTGCCGACGCTCGGTGGCCTTTTTCGTCTTTCGGACAGGGATGCCGATGCCATCGGCAAAGAGACACTCGAGGAGTCTTCGGCCGCGGAGGAGAGTTCCGGCTCCCGGTCTGGGGCGGACCTCCGCGAAGAAGTGTGGACGCAGTTGAAGACCTGTTTCGATCCCGAGATTCCCGTCAACATCGTCGACCTGGGGCTCATCTACGGAATGGAGGTGGCGGAAACGGACGGGGGCAGCCGGATCGAGATAAAAATGACGCTCACGGCGCAGGGCTGCGGTATGGGTGATTCCATCGCCGCGGACGCGCAGCACAAGATCGAGCGTATCCCGGGCGTCAAGGCAGCCGACGTTCAGATTGTCTGGGATCCCCCGTGGACACCCGACAAGATGTCCGACGAGGGGAAGGCCCTGCTGGGCATCGGTTGACATCCCTGTTGTCGATGACGGCATCCGACCCCGCTGAACCTGCCGGAGCGACCGGTCCGAGACCGACCGCTCCGCTCGCCTACCCTCGGGCGGGATGAGTTCTTCCGACCACAGTCCGTTGACGTACCCATACTCCCGGCGCGTCGATCAGGTCGACGACTACCACGGGACCCCCGTCTCGGACCCGTACCGCTGGCTGGAAGACCTGGATTCGGCTGAGACCAGGAAGTGGATCGTCGAGCAGAATGCCCTCACCGAGGACTACCTGTTGTCGTTGGAGGGCCGCAACGAGATTCGGGAACGGATCACCCACCTCTGGAACTTCGAAAAGTTCGGCGCCCCGTTCCGCGAGAACGGGCGTTACTTCTACTTCCGGAATAGCGGCCTGGAGAACCAGAGCGTTCTCTATACGATGGGGAGCCTCGGCGAGGAGGCCCGCGTGCTGCTGGACCCGAACCAGCTTTCCGAGGACGGAACCCTCGCGCTTGTTGTCTACCAACCGAGCCCCGACGGACAACTGTTTGCTTACAGCGTTTCGTCACAAGGGTCGGATTGGCAGGAAATCCGCATCCGCGACGTCGAGAACGCGCGGGACCTGGAGGACCGTCTGGAGTGGGTCAAATTTTCGCTGATCTCCTGGAGTCGGGACGCGAAAGGATTCTTCTACAGCCGGTATGACGAACCGGTTTCCGACAACGTTTTCGCCGGAGCCAACTACCGTCAGAAACTCTTCCACCACCGGGTCGGCACATCCCAAGAGGAGGATGTTCTCGTTTACGACGATCCGGACGAGAAGGAACGCGGTTTTATGGGGGTCGTCTCCGAAGACGGGTGTTACCTCGTCATTCACGTTCGGCTGGGGACGGAGACTCGCAGTCGAATCTACGTGAAGGATCTCGGGAGTGGGTCCGAAGTGGGCGATCGGCGTGTGGTGAAACTGCTCGACGACTTCGATGCGCGCTATGAATTCGTCGGCAACGACGGCACGGAATTCTGGATCCAAACCGACAACGGAGCGCCGCGGGGCCGACTAATCGGAGTGAACCTCGAGCACCCTGAACCGGAGAACTGGCGCGAAATTGTTTCCGAACGTGATGCCACGCTCGAGTCGGTTGTCCCCGTGTCGGGCGGATTCATCGCCAGTTACCTCGAGGATGCGCACAGCCGTCTGGAGTGCTACGCCCGGGACGGGACCCATCTGCGGACGCTGCCGCTGGCCGGCTTGGGTACCGTTACGGAGTTCAGCGGCAAGGCGTCCGAGACAGAGTGCTTCTACGCCTATACGAGTTTTACGCTGCCACCGAGGATCTACAGGTATGACATCGAGACCGGTGTAAACGAGGTTTTTAGGCGCCCCGAGATCGACATCCCCACCGACGCGTTCGAAACGCACCAGGCGTTCTACGAGAGCAAGGATGGGACGCGGGTGCCGATGTTCATCGTCCACAGGCGTGGGCTCGAACTCGACGGCTCTCGGCCGACGCTGCTCTACGGCTACGGCGGCTTCAACATTTCGGTGACGCCCACCTTTGCGGTGTCGCGCATCGCCTGGCTCGAGATGGGGGGAGTCTACGCCGTCGCCAATATTCGGGGTGGTGGCGAATACGGCGAGGAATGGCATCAATCAGGCGTCGGCAGGAACAAGCAGAAGGGCTTGGACGACTTCGTCGCTGCCGGGGAATGGTTGATTGAGAATGGTTACACGAATCGGGATCGCCTGGCCATCAGCGGCGGCAGCAACGGCGGCATGCTGGTCGGCGCGGCGATGACGCAACGCCCCGACCTGTTCGCGGCCACTGTTCCAGCCGTGGGTGTGATGGATCTGCTCCGGTTTCACAAGTTCACGATCGGGTGGGCCTGGGTTTCCGATTATGGATCACCGGACGACCCGGCCGACTTTCCGGTGCTTTACAGTTGCTCGCCCTACCACAACCTGGTCGAGGGCACGGACTATCCCGCGACGCTCGTGACGACCGGGGATCATGATGACAGGGTCGTTCCGTCGCACAGCTTCAAGTTCGCCGCGGCGCTCCAGGCTGCGCAGGGTGGGGAACGACCCGCGCTGATCCGCATCGCGGTTTCCGCGGGACACGGCCTGGGCAAGCCCACCTCGATGCAGATCGAAGAGGCGGTGGACGTTCTGACGTTCTTAAAAGGCGTCTTGCACGTCGTCTGAGGTCAATCCGTAATCAGTTGTCAGTTGTCAGTTTTTGGCTTTTAGCTATTGGCCTTTGGCCTTTCGCATTTGGCCGTTGGCTGATGAAGTTCTCAGCGATCCGACAGCTAACCGCCAATGGCCAAGGGCCTCCCAACCTTGATCCCGCCCTCACCGCGTGATAATTTCCATGCCGTACCAACAAATCCGCACCAGGAGAGGAACATGAGCGAAATGCGAAAGGGGACCCGCTGCTGGCTGGCCTCGGTCCTGGCACTGGGGTTGGCAGCCTGTACGAACGTCTCGGCCGACACCGAGTACTTCGGCCGTGTCACCCCGCCCGAGGGGCAGGTCATGCGGTACATCTCCGGCTCTGAACCCGAATCGCTCGATCCACCCGTGTCGTCCGGGCAACCGGAGGCGAGACTCTACATGGCGATCTTCGAGGGTCTCACCGAATACGATCCGAAGACGCAGGAACCCATCCCGGGTGTTGCCGAGAGTTGGGAGATCAACGAGGACTCCTCGGAATTCCTGTTCCATCTCCGCCGGGATGCTCTCTGGACCGACGGCAGCACGGTAGACGCACACGATTTTGTCTACTCCTGGCGCCGCGGCCTGTCGCCGGAACTGGCTTCCCGGAACGCTTACCTGGCTTATGAGATCAAGTACGCCCAGCCGTACAACGAAGGCGCTGTCTTCGTGCAGAACGCCGCCAGCGGCGAATATGTTCTGGAGCAGGCTCTCTCCGGCGGTGAGCCCGGAGAGGCGGTCGAAGTGTCGGACGACACGGCGTTCCATGCGTTCATCGCGGGTCCGAACCGGCTGACGCTGCCGGGTGATGAAGCTTCCCGTCAGGCGATGTTTGACGAGGATCCCGTCCTTGCAGAGCTGGTCCGGAACAAAGACTTCGTGCCCGTCGCCGCCCGGGATGTCGGTATCGAGGCCGTCGACGACTTTACGTTTCGCGTGACGCTTGTCCGCCCAGCGCCATATTTTGTGGGTCTGATTGCCCACCAGATGTTCAAGCCGGTCCACCGTCAAACCGTCGAACGCTTCGGCGACACGTGGACCAAGCCGGAAAACATCGTTACGAACGGCGCCTTCAGGCTCGTGTCGTGGAAGCCTTACAACGAAATACTCCTCGAGAAAAACCCGACGTACTGGGATGCGGAAACGGTTCGTCTCGAACGGCTGATCTTCTACCCGATGGAAGAAGCGACGACGATGATGAACCTCTATAAGGCCGGAGAGGTCGATGCCGTGTACAACCATGTCGTGCCTGCCGCTTGGCTCGACGTGATCCGACCGATGTTGGATTACATGGATTCTCCCGAGAACGCGATCGAGTACTACATGTTCAACACGACCCAGGCGCCAATGGACGACGTGAGGGTCCGCAAGGCGTTCAACGCGGCGATCGACAAGGTGGCGCTCGCGGAATACAGGCGTGTTTCGAAGCCGCTAACAGCGTTTTCGCCCGAGGGAATCTACCCGGGCTACCCGCAGCCGAAGGGTGATCAGTTCGATCCGGTACGCGCGAAAGAGCTGCTTGCCGAGGCCGGCTACACGGATGCGTCCGGCAAATTCGACCCGTCGACCTTCCCGGTCGGTGATGTCGAGCTGACCTATAACACGTCGGAGTCGAACCGACAGGTTGCCGAATTCGTCCAGGCACAGTGGAAGCAGAACCTCGGCCTGACCGTCGGGCTCAGGAACATGGAGTGGAAGACCTACCTGGTCACTCGCGCTGCCCTCGAGTACAAAGGCATCAGCCGCGCAGGGTGGGTCGGCGACTACATGGATCCTTTCAGCTTCCTCAACATCCTCTACACCCCGACCGGGGACAACGGGACCGGGTGGTGGGACCCGGAATACGTCCAGATGCTGGATGACGCGAACCGGACGCTCGATCCGACGGAGCGGTACCGGTTACTCGCCGAAGCCGAGGCCTTCATGCTGGACTACCAGCCCGTCATCCCACTCCTTACCAGTGCGACGAACTGGATGAAGAAGCCCTACGTCAAGGGTATGTATCCGAACGCGGGAACCATGCACCCCTGGAAATTTGTCTACATCGAACACGACGAGTCCAAGTGGGACCGCGGTATTCCGGACATGGATTAAAGAGGCACAGGCTCCCCTGTCCCCTATCTAAACTATGCTGCGTTTCATCCTGAGACGTCTGATCGTCACGCTGCCGATGGTCCTCGTCGTGATTTCGTTGACGTGGGGCCTGATCCGTCTCGCTCCAGGGAACTTCTACACGGGCGAGAAGGCCATACCGCCGGCGATCGAAGAAAACCTCCGGGCCAAGTACGGCCTCGACCAGCCTTGGTACGTCCAGTACGGGCGCATGATCTCGAACACACTGCGGGGTGACTTCGGCAACTCGCTCCGCTACCAGGGGCAGTCGGTCAACGAGATCCTCGCGATCTCGCTGCCGGTGTCGGCGAGCATCGGCATCGCGGCCTACCTGCTGGCGCTGGTGTTCGGGGTCCTCGTCGGGGTGATTTCGGCCGTCAAACAGAACTCCAGTATGGATTACACCTCGATGACGTTCGCGATGATTGGGATCTCGCTACCGAACTTCGTCATGGGGCCGATTCTCGTCCTGGCGTTCGGCCTGACTCTGTTCTGGCTCCCTCCCGCAAGGTGGGAGGGGTTCTTCAGCATCCACACGATTCTGCCGGTGATCACGCTGTCGGCCGTGTACATGGCCTATATCGCGCGTCTCGCGCGTTCGGGCATGCTCGAAGTTCTGCGATCCAACTACATCCGGACAGCCCGTGCCAAGGGTCTCAACGAATGGCAGGTGGTCATGAGACACGGCCTTCGGGGCGGCCTGCTCCCTGTTGTCTCGTTTTCCGGTCCGGCGCTCGCCCTGTTGATTTCCGGGACCGTGATCGTCGAGCGCATATTCGCGTTGCCGGGCCTGGGCAATTACTTCATCAACGCCAACCTGAACCGTGACGAGCCGTTGATCATCGGCATTGTGGCGTTCATGTCGATCTCGGTCCTGATATTCAACCTGCTTGTCGACGTGGCCTACGGATTCTTCGATCCACGTGTGAGATATTGACGATGACGGAAGTCGACAACGAGATCATCGAAGGCACGTCCCTCTGGAGGGACGCCTGGCGGCGGCTGCTCCGGAACCGGCTCGCGGTCGTCGGCATGGTCTTCGTCATCATCATCATCACGGCGTCGCTTGTGGGACCGCCGATTATCGAGGCGACGACGGGTTTCACCTACGACTACATCCCGGCGGACTCCACCCTGATCAGAGCGTTCCCTCCATTTACGGGGCCGGACGGATCGTTCTCCTGGACGCACCCGATGGGAACCGACGACACGGGCAGGGACATCCTCGCGCGGGTCCTGCTGGGTGGCCGAATCTCGCTGATGGTCGGCATCATCTCGACAATCGTGTCCCTGTTGATCGGCGTCACCTACGGCGCGACCGCCGGATATCTGGGCGGGAAGATCGATGACCTCATGATGCGGGTCGTGGATGTGCTCTACGCAATTCCGTACATGATGGTCGTGATCGTTCTGCTGGCATTCTTCGGCGGGCAGTCACCCCTCGGTCAGCTCTTTCTGCTCTTTCTGGCGCTAGGGGCGGTGTCCTGGCTCACGATGGCGCGTATCGTCCGCGGGCAGGTGATCTCGCTCAAGAACCAGGAGTTCGTCCTTGCCGCCCGTTCCATCGGCGCGTCGAGCACGAAGATCATCTTCCGGCATCTGGTTCCGAACACGCTCGGGCCGGTCGTCGTCTACGCGACGTTGACTATCCCTTCAGTCATGCTCCTCGAAGCCTTCCTGTCGTTTCTTGGCCTCGGCGTCCAGGCGCCGCTGGCCTCCTGGGGAAGCCTGTCTGCGGACGGCATCCGGAACATCGCGATCTTCCCGTGGCAGCTCATCTTTCCGGGTGTCACGATGGCGGCTACACTGTTTTCCCTCAACTTCCTCGGTGATGGGTTGCGTGACGCTCTGGACCCACAGATGCGGAAGGCTCAATGAGCACCGATCAGGGCGCGAACGGCCCGTTGCTGTCGGTCCGTTCGCTCGCAACCTACTTTGACACTGACGATGGGATGGTCAAGGCCGTGGACGGCGTCGACTTCGACCTTGCGAGGGGACGGACACTGGGCGTCGTGGGCGAATCGGGCTCCGGCAAGTCAGTAACGAGCTTGTCGATCATGCGACTGATCCCACAGCCACCGGGCAAGATCGTCCGAGGGCGGATCACTTTCGCCGGGCAGGACCTGCTGTCGCTCTCTGAAAACGAGATGCGCCGGATGAGGGGCAACCGCATCGCGATGATCTTCCAGGATCCGATGACGTCGCTCAACCCGTTCATGCGTATCTCCGCGCAGTTGATGGAGATGACGCAGTTACATAAGGGACACGGGAAAGCTGAGGCTTACGAGCACGCCGTCAAGATGCTCGAACTGGTGGGTATTCCCGACCCGCGCACCCGAATCGACAGCTATCCCCACGAGTTTTCCGGTGGTATGCGGCAGAGGGTGATGATCGCGATCGCGCTGTCGTGCAGGCCCGAACTCCTCATCGCCGATGAACCGACGACCGCGCTGGATGTGACGATCCAGGCCCAGATTCTGGAGCTGATCCGAAAACTGAAGGACGAAACCGGCACGAGCGTCATCCTGATCACCCATGACCTGGGTGTCGTCGCCGGCATGACCGACGAGATCGTTGTGATGTATGCCGGTAAGGTTTTCGAACGGGCGCCGACGCGAGAGCTCTTCGCCACGCCGTCCAACCCGTACACGCAGGGGTTGCTCAAGTCCGTCCCCGGCCCCCGGAGCGCTGGAGAGAGCCTGTACCAGATTCCCGGGTTGCCGCCGGACCTTGCCCGTCTTGGCCCGGGATGTCCGTTTGCCCCGCGCTGTGAACGGAGGGAGGCGATCTGTGAAAGCCAGTATCCTCCGTTCGTCGAACTGACCCCGGACCACTACTCGCTCTGCCACTTTGCCGAGGAGATCAAAGGGGAGGTGTCCCCGTGACCGGCAACGGATCACATGCGGGAGGGAACGGAGATACGTTGCTCGCCATCCGCGGCCTGAAAGTTCATTTCGATCTCGGTGGGGGCACGTTCTGGGACCGGGTTGCCGGGGGGAGCCCGGTTCGACGAGTCGTCAAGGCCGTCGACGGCGTTTCGCTCGACATCCGCAAAGGGGAAACCCTTGGCCTGGTCGGGGAGTCGGGTTGCGGGAAGACAACACTGGGACGCGCCCTGCTGCGCCTGACACACTTGACCGCCGGCGAAGTTCTGTTCAAAGACACGGACCTGGCGGCGCTGTCGACCTCGGAAATGCGGATGCGGCGGCGTCACCTGCAGATGATCTTCCAGGACCCCTACGCTTCGTTGAACCCCCGGATGACGGTCGGTCAGATCATCTCCGAACCGATCGAGACGTTCGACCTGGCGCGGGGAGCGGACAAGCAAGCGCGCGTGCGCGAGTTGATGGAAACCGTCGGCCTGAGCGTGCGGTTCATCAAGCGCTATCCGCACGAGTTTTCCGGAGGGCAGCAGCAGCGTATCGGTATCGCGCGTGCGCTGGCCGCGGACCCGGACTTCATCGTCGCCGATGAGCCGATATCGGCGCTGGATGTATCCATCCAGGCGCAGATCATCAACCTCATCGAGCGTCTTCAGGAAGAGCGCAGCCTGACCTACCTTTTTATTTCCCACGACCTTCGGGCCATTCGCCACACGTCGGACCGCGTGGCCGTCATGTACCTGGGCAAGCTCGTGGAGATCGCGGAAGCCGAAACGATCTACCAGGACCCGCTGATGCCGTATACGAAGGCATTGATCTCCGCCGTGCCCATCCCCGACCCGGTCGCCGAGAGCGCCAGGGAACGGATCATGCTGGAGGGCGACGTTCCTTCTCCCATCAACCCGCCCTCGGGCTGCCGGTTCCACACCCGCTGTCCGTACGCCGTCGCCGCCTGCCGCGACAACGTTCCCGAGCTCGTAGAGGTCAAGCTCAATCACATGGCCGCCTGCATCCGAATCAGCCCCGACCAGCCCGACATCGATGGGGTTTCGGAGAGCGCCACTCCTGGGCTTGGTTGATCCTTTTCGAAGATCACACATTAGCGATGGTCAATTTCCTGATTGTCCATTCAGTGATCTTGGATCGACCATCCACAACCGATCATTGATCATCGGGTCATCTGCCCACGGGGACCATGCGAGTTAGCTACGGCGTCGGATACACGATTCGGTTGCCACATGCCCACCCGTTTCCGATGGGGAAGTACGAGGCGCTGTACCGGATCATCGTCGAAGAAGGCCTGCTTCACCCGGACGATGCCATCGATCCGGGCGAGGCGGCCTGGTCGGACCTGGCGCTCGTCCATACCCCAGCGTATCTGGACGCTTTACGTAATGGAGGGTTGACCGAGAGCGAGGAACGTCGTCTTGGGCTGCCCTGGTCCCCGGCATTGATCCACAGGTCGCGCATGGCCGTGCAGGGGACGATCCAGGCCGCACGTTTCGCTCTTGCCGATGGTATCGCCGCCAATCTGGCCGGCGGTACACACCATGCTTTCCCCGACCATGGAGAGGGCTACTGCGTCCTGAACGATGTGGCGGTCGCCGTGGCGGTTCTGAGGCGGTCGGGAGAAACCGGGCGGGTACTGGTAGTCGACCTGGACGTCCACCAGGGAAACGGAACGGCCTCCATCTTCGCCGACGATCCCCGGACCTTTACGTTCTCCATGCATGGTGCTCGGAATTACCCGTGGGTGAAGCCGGCGTCCTCGCTGGACGTAGACCTTCCCGACGGCACCGGGGACGAAGAGTACATGGATGCCCTGGTCGACAAGCTGGAGAAGGCCTACCGACTGTCGTCCCCGGAGCTCGTCTTCTATCTGGCCGGTGTCGACCCGGTGGCGGGCGACCGATTCGGACGCCTGGCCCTGACATCTGCGGGGTTGCGGACACGGGAGCATTACGTGCTGGAGACAGCGCGCCGTCACGGAACTCCGCTGGCGTTCCTGCCCGCCGGGGGTTACGCGAAGACGTCCCTCGAAACGGCCGAGTTGCACGCGGCCATCCACCGGGAACGAAAGTCGGTTTTCGGTTAGTTTGGGATTAGTGTTTCTGATCCGAGATCAGGGCCCTCTCGAACAGATCAGCTGCGGTTGCCGATGTCTAGGCCGCATTTCTCACCGGTGGTCTGCCCTAGCGCCGGATCCATCCGCCATTACTGCGTTGCGCTTGGTCGGGCTCCTCAATTCATTAGCGACGGGCCCACCGTCCCCGCGCTCGCCAGGCTCTTCGGAGTACCCGGACACGCACTCAAAGCAAGAATGAGGGGAACTCCCAGGCCGGGCCGGTCCCCCCACGCCTCAACGTACTGTCAAGTACGCCTCGGTCGCCCTCCCGGCGCGCGCCCAGCATGGCCCGTCGAGGGCCATGCCAAATGCCCTGTCGGCGTCTGTATCCTACCGGGCCACAAAGTGGCCCGGCGGGCTTCGCGACGACAACCGGTGAGAAACGCGGGCTGGTAGGCATATGATCGGACCTAAGCTGGGATTAATGCACCGTCCCGAAATTCCCCTGTTGGGGGGACTCCTTGCTATAATTTTTTCTTTTTCGAGCATCAGACGATGGAAGATGAGAAACTCGACCAAATAACGAAGCACGCTTCGGAGCCCGCGGTCATCGATGAGAAGCATCGAACGGCGATGACGATCCTCTTCAGCGACATCAAGGGTTCAACCGCCTACTTTGAGCGCAAGGGGGATGTCGAGGGGCTGGCGTGGGTCCAGCGCCACAACGACATGCTGTTCCCGTGCGTGGAGAACAACGCCGGTCGCGTCATCAAGACCATCGGAGATGCGATCATGGCCATGTTCAACAACCCCGTGGACGCGGTCCGGGCAGCCGCCAGAATGCAGAACGTCCTGGTTGACTACAACAAGACACAGCCTGAGCCCGACCAGATCCACATCCGAGTCGGTGTGCACACGGGGCTGGGCCTTCTCCAGGACAACGACGTGTTCGGCGATGTCGTCAACGCGGCGGCACGGGTCCAGAGTCAGTGTGAGCCCGATCAGATCCTCGTCACGGACGTCTTGCTCTCGGCGTGCTCGCGGGCCGGTCTACAGGTTGGGGAGCTCGGGCGGGCCAAGATGCGGGGTAAGGACGAACCCATCGATATCTATGCCGTCGGCTGGTCGCCGGATGCTACACAGCATGTAATCGATGACCTGCAGAAGAAGTTCGTCAGCGAGATTCAGGAAATGAAGCAGTCGCGGACGGCTCTCGAAGAGGAGCTTGACGCGGCACGTCTAGAGTGGCGCGAGGAGCGCCGCCGGCTCAACGCTGAGGCAGAGCGCCTTGAGGAGGGCGCCACCGGGGCGTTGGAAACCGCTCGGAACGAAATAACCGACGAATTCCAGAAAGAATCCCAGTCCAAACTCGAGAGGGCCGAGCAGGCACGGGCCCAGACGGCTGACAGTTTCAAGACCGCCGGAGAGCGTTTCGAAGTGGAGCGCGTCGCGTTGAAGGCGCAGATCGCAAGCCTCGAGCATCGCCTCGTCGAGTCGATGGAACAGATCAATAATCCCGCTCGTATTGCGACGGAGGTTCGCGAGCAGGTCCAGGCTCGCCTTGAGGAAGCGAAGAAGGAGTGGCAGGAGCAATGGGATACGGAACGCCGCCGCCTCGAAGAGCGGATCGCCAAGGCCAAGGACTCCGGCCCCAAAGATCCGATGGCCGAGGCGCGTCGGCTCATGATGGAGCGTCTCAAGGCGAAGCAGGAAGGGCGGGCTCCGGGCCAGCCCGGTGCCGAACTGGCCGCAGCCAAGGAGAAAGCCGAGATCGAGCGTGACGAGCTCGCCGGTCGCGTGAAGCAGCTCGAGCGGGAAGTCCAGCGGACCGGGGAGACTGCGCGCCGCGATGCCTACAACGAACTCCGGCATCGCTATGACCAGAAAACCGAGCAGACCAACCGAATCAAATCACAGCTCGAACAGGAAGTCCGTTCGCTTACCGAAGAACTGGACGACCTGAAGGAATCCAGCGCCGCTCGAATCCTTCACCTCGAAGAGGCGGTCCGGGAAGCTGAAGAAGCAGTCCGGGTCCAGACCCGCGCCGAAGTCAAGGCCGAGTACGATGCCAAACTCGACGAGGCCGATCGCGGGCGGAAACGCCTCGAGCGACGGCATCGGGAAGCGGTCGAGGGATGGGAACTCGAACGCCGCGGATTCGAAAAGCAACTCAAGAGTCTGGAACAGGGTGTCAAGGAGGCGCGGGATAAGGCCTTCAAACGATCCAGCGCCCCGACCGTGGAAGAAATCAACCGGCTCCGTCACCAGCTGGAAGAGGAGTTCGAGCAGAAAGCCGCTGGGTGGGAAGAAGAGAGGAAGCACCTGACGAAAAAAATCCGGTCTCTCGAAGAATCCTCCGGCTCCTGAGCTTAACGCTGCGGCTTTCTAGCCCCGCCCTTTCCCATGCCTGACCGTCGGATTACCGCATCCACAGTGGCCAAAAGTCTGGTTCGCACGTCTAACTATTCAAGCGGCCAAAGGACTGCCGCCACAACAGGCTGCTAAAGAGGGGGACCGATGGTCAAGAACTTCGTTCCTAATTGTGACTTCTGTGGCAGGGAGATTACCGAGGGCGTGTACCCGAAGCGCAACGTGCCGGCCGACGGAGCCGAGCTGCTGATGTTCGTGCTGGAGAACTCAGATCCGAATCTGGAGTTCATTCAGAATCCGGACGGAACCGTGGCGCTTGATACGTGTATGGAGTGCTACGGCCGTTTGGCGCTTAATCCATCGGAATCGGTGAACTGAGGAAGACTTCTTACAGCCGCCAAGGGAAGATGCCGGGTGGCCACAGGTGCCACCCCTACACATCTCTCCTCAGTTGCCGCGCCTGAGGTAGATGTTCCCGTTCAACGTGGTGAACTGGAACTCCTGCCCTCCGCCGTTGATCGTCCCGATGATCGTGTCATCGATGCGGATACGGAGCTGGCCCCCGCTCCCGCCGGAAGTCGAAACGTTGTCCCCCACCCGTGATGCGAGCTCGATCTCGAAGTCGCTGTAGACATCGCCGTTGTTCGTCTTCATCCGGACCGTCGCCCGCGTTTCTGCGGGAAGCGTGATGTCGATCGCGCCGTTGAGCGTGCTGAATGCCATCGGGCTGTCGCCCGCGATGTCGTCAAACGTCGCGACAATCTCGCCGTTCAAGGAATTCAGGACGGCGGTCCCCGAGATGTTGGTCACACGGATCGGTCCGTTGTTGTTCTCGGCCTCGATCTCCCCGCGAACGTCGCTGACTTCGATTACGGTGCCGTTAACCGACTGAAGCCGGAGCGACGTCTCGTAGGGCACACGAATGGCGATGTTCGATACCCGCGCGAAAGGCCCCCCTTCTATCGATATCCGATTATTCCGTTCTTCGACGGTCAGTCCTGACAACGTGTTCGGAATCCGTTGGAGCCCGCGGGATTGGTCCGGAGTGCGGCTACCGGCATTGCTCTGTGACGTCACGTCAATGATGACCTCGGCGCCGTCGTAACCCTCGACGGAGATCCCGCCAGATAACAGTTCGACGATGACGGTTCCCGGACGCGCCGGGTCGGAGAACGGAACCGTGATCTGTTCCTGTGAGAAAGCCGTCAGGGCGAGACCCGGCAGCAATATCAGTGCGATAAAAGAAAACTTGATCGTCGTGTGGAGTCTGTCCATGCTTCCTGCCTTTTAGAGAATTTCCGAGATTCCGAGCTCTGCCCGCTCTCTTACCATTTCGTGAACCTCCGGGCTCTCGCGGAGTTGTTCCAGCACGGTGATCGAACGTTGCTCCTTCAACTCGACCAACAGATCGATCAACGAAATCTGAACGAGGGGAGAATCCTGCCGCGCAAGAGAACCGATGATCCGTTCCCGAACGAGCGGAACGTTTCCGAAGAGACCGAGCGCGTTGACGACCGCGAGGCGAACGTTGACGCTGGGGTCGTAGTCCAGTGTGTTCAGCAGAGTCGTCAGCACTTCGGCGTCCGGCCTGTCGATTCGCGCGCTCCATGTCACGCCGCGCAGTCTCTGGCTGGCCGACGCCTGCTCGAGCAGGGAGAGGGCGACCAGCTGTCGCAGGCTTCGAACTTCGCTCTCGAGCGTAACCAGGTTGGTATTGTCAGGGCCCGGAGCCTCGTACCCGACACCGAGAGCGACACCGACGATCATCAGCGCGCGAGCGGTCGCCACCTGAAGGATGGGACGTTTAGGCCACCATCCTCCGATCCACTCGTTCAACCGCTGATCCCATCCACGGGCAGCGCCCGCATCGAGCCCCTGTTGATAGGCTGCGAGCATCGCCTCGAAACGTGCCCGCACGCGAGGTGAGGGCTCGCCGACAGGGATCTCACCCAGGCCGGCCCAGATCTCGCCCAGATTTTCGGCTTCCTCCCGGCAGGCCGCACAGGTGCTCCAGTGGGCCTCCACGGCAGAGAGCGAAAGTTCATCGAGGCTTCGGGTCAGGTAATCGGGAAGGCGATCTCTTACGTCTGCGCATTCCATGACGCTCTTTCTCCAGTGATCTTGAAATAGGTCTTCCGCAGTTCCTGAATTGCCCTGAAGACCCGTACCTTGACCGTCCCTTTGTCGCAGCCCATGATCTCTCCGACCTGCTCATATTTCATATTCTGGAACCGGCTCAGTATCAGGACCTCACGTTTTTCTTCCGGCAACTCAGCCAGTGCCCGGTGGAGGAATGCCGTCTGTTGCTTCCGCGACACATCTTCCGGAGCGACTGACGGCGCCATCATCTCGAGCACGGAATCTTCGAAGTAGTATTCGCGCTTGTGCTTGTGGATGTGGTCGATCCTCGCGTTTCTCGCAATGTGGTACATCCATGTCGTGAACCGGCTGCCCGGCCGGAACGTGTTCCGGTACTTCAGGATGCGAAAGAAGACGTCCTGGACCAGATCCTCGCCGACCTCCCGACTACCGGTCATCCGAACGAAGAACTCGAACAGCTTCCGGTGGTGCCGGTCGAAGAGGATCCCCAGTTTGCGGACTTCGCCCCGGCTGACTGAGGTGGCCCCGGAAAATCGGGCAGTTGTTTAAGGTGTATTCCACCGACTGAGGAGGGATACGCGATGACGAAGAGACGCAGGTTTTCTGGGGAGTTGAAAGCGAAGGTCGCGCTGGAAGCGCTTCGGGGCGATCGGACGCTGCAGGAGATTGCCTCGAAGCACCAGGTTCATCCGAACCAGGTGAGCACATGGAAGCGCCAGGCGATGGAAGGGCTTGGCGAGATGTTCTCGAACGGTGTGGAACGCCGGCGGCGGGATCATGAAAGCGAGGTTCGTGAGCTTCACGCCAAGATCGGCGAATTGACGGTGGAGCGGGATTTTTTGTCCAGAGGGTCCGGTCGATGAGCCGGGCCGCGCGCCGGGCGATGGTGAGGCGCCCTGACCCGGAACTGAGCTTGAGTCGTCAATGCCGTTTGCTGTCGATCGGGCGCTCCTGGCTCTATTACACGCCCCAGGGCGAGAGCGCGGAGACCTTGGCGCGGATGCGGCGCATCGATGAGTTGTTTCTGAAGCATCCGTTCTACGGTGCCCGTCAGATCGTCCGTCATCTGCGCCGCGAGGGCGTGCGCATCGGCCGTCGCCGGGCGGGGCGTCTGATGCGTTTGATGGGTCTTCAGGCGATCTACCGGGCACCCCGCACCAGCGAGCCGCATCCCGAGCACCGGGTCTACCCCTATCTGCTCAAGGGTTTGGCGATCGAGCGGGCAAACCATGTCTGGTGCGCCGACATCACCTACATCCCTGTGCGGCGCGGCTTTCTTTACTTGGTGGCGATCCTGGATTGGGCGAGCCGGTATGTGCTGGCCTGGCGTTTGTCGAACACCCTGGACGCCGGCTTTTGCGTCGAGGCGCTCGAGGAGGCGCGGACCCGCCACGGCCAGCCGGAGATCTTCAATACCGATCAGGGCAGCCAGTTCACCGGCTTCGCCTTCACCGGGCGCTTGCGGGCGGCCGGTGTCCAGATCTCGATGGACGGCCGGGGCCGGTGCATGGACAACATCTTCATCGAGCGGCTGTGGCGCTCCCTCAAATACGAGGCTGTCTATCTGCACGACCTTGCCGACGGCTTCCAGGCCCGGCGCGTCATCGGCGAGTGGATCGACTTCTACAACGCCGAACGGCCACACTCGGCCCTCGGCGGAAAAACCCCGGCCGAGGCCTACCGCGGCGACCCGCCTGCGGATATGATGGACAAGCAGCTACGCGCCTTGCCCGCTTACCCACCGGCGCAGCAACGGCGACAGGAAGATCGATCCAAGGAGATTCTGGCAAGATGAGCGGCAACCGGAATACACCTTAAACAGGCCGCCAAGCTGTCCACAAACCGGGGCCACCTCAGACCTCCAGCATCAGGTCGTCGTCCGCGATCGAGCTGATCTCTTTCGCTTGCATATTGCCGATTCCAGCAGTGAAAACCGGGCAGGGCAGGGAAGGTTACAGGAATTTACGACCCTCAGCAGCCCTTGGTAGAAGTCTGATGGCCCGCGTTACGGCGACGTCGCGCCAGCCGTGCCGACAGCGATGCGGGTACATCGTTGAGGTGCGGCAACAACGCCGATGGTGTGACGCCGCCGTAACCCTCTGGGCGCATGGGGGTTCGGAGCCGAATACGTCGTTGCTCGCCGTCATGATGAAGCAGCATCACTGCCTCGTCGCGGATTCTTCCTGCCCTGCCGTCGGGGATGATGGGTTCGAGACCGTAACCCACTTCGATCCGAAACTGTCGTAGCGAGGATCAGGACGCCGTTGTCTTCGCCGGCCGAACCGATGCCCCATCGCTCGAACAGTCGGTTCGCGAAGTCATCGATCTGGCCGCCGTCCAATGAGGGCAGCGTGACGATGGCAACCTGTGCCCTGTCTCTGGTCCAGCTCCGTCAAGAATGTTTCGACCGCTCGGGCATCGTTTCCCATGACCCCCGCAAAGTCGTTGACGTAGCTGCTGTACTCCAGGCTGTTGAGCAGCTGTTCGGTCTGTGCACTGGCGGGCCGCAGGCCGGAAAGCAGGATGAACAGGATGATTGCGGCAATGCGGATACTTCGTGCCATTGCACACTATTGTAGATGATCGAATGTCGGCGCAACCAAGCCGGCCCCGGCCAGAATCCCATTTCGGTCACTGGATCTGCGAAGCGCCACGGTTCAGTCCTGAACCAACTTCTGGAATTCATCCATTGCGGCATACGTGGCGAAGGCCTCGCTATTGCGAGCGCTCGCCTTCCAGCGCTCGTTCTTCCCGATGGCCTCCCTTAGCGTGTTGAGCGCCGCCCGGTCGTCGCCCGCCTCTGCATACCACTCTGCCAGTGTGAACAGATAGTTGTCACGGCGTGGGTTCATTGCCGCGGCCTTCTTCTGGGCGTCGATAGCTTCGGCGGTCCGGCCCTCTCGCTTCAAGTCCGTGGCGTGATCGGCCTGGCGGCCGCTGAGGCTGATGTCGAGCAGACGTCGGAGTTCCTTGAATGGGTTCTCGGCATCATCAACGCGGATGTCGACCCATCGATCGGTGGTCCTGTTCCCGTCAATCGGCCGGACGACCAGGATCCCTCCGGATTGCATTCCACGGACGTCACCGCCGGCGGCATGACCCGCCTCGAGCGCCGCCATCAGCCTTTCGGCCATCTCGCCCGTAGTCTCTTCGTAGGCGCGTGCCATCTCCACGAGGACCTGCGGTCCGGCCAGCGTATTGCCCTGAACCGAGTAGGTCGGTCCGGCCACGTGTCCGGCGTAGTTGGCCCGACCCAGGATGCCTGCACCTGTGTAGGCGGCCGAACGTCCCAGCGCGTCAATCACGGCGACCTGCCGGCGGTCCTCCCCGGTGTCCTCCCCGGTGATTATTCGGACGACGTCGCCGGAAGACTTGCCTTCCTTGAGCAGCTCCATGGCCCTGGGACCATAAAACTGATTGGCCGCCGCTTGAGTTGCGACCGCACCGACCCCTGCCTCGGCCCAGGGCACGGCCGCGCCGGCGCGGAACGCCCGCGATTGAACCGCCACGCCCAATTCTTGGGTCATCGGGTCGTACGCGATGATCGAGAAGGTCGAGTAGAACTCCTCACCCTCAGGGATGTTGATGGTTTGCGCGACCGCGAATGAAGCCAGAAGAAGGAAAACAAGCAAGAATCGTCGCATCAGGACTCTCCGACTAAAAAATGGTGCACATTAATTTGCCCTGTCCTAGCGATATGGTCAACGTTCATCTCAGGCTGCGCCGGGCCATCCATTTCAGGAAGCGACCGAGTGTGCCCTCGAACTTGTCTTTGTAATAGCCGTCCGCCGCTCGTTCCAGGCCCTCGATCATTGTTGGATACACCCGAATCGACTGGGCAAGCCTTCCGACCGGGATATGGTTCGTCATTGCCAGTTGAACGACCTGGATCAACTCCCCTGCGTTGGGCCCGACAATATGTCCACCCACAAGCCGGCCCCGGCGTGTCGAAAGGAGCTTGACGAAGCCGATGGGCTGTCTCTCGGTAATGGCTCGATCCAGTTCCGCCATCGAGTAGCGCATCACCTTGAGGCCCGGAATCCGTTCTCGGGTCTCCTGTTCGGTCATGCCGATGTGAGCGACCTCCGGATCCATGTACGTTGCCCATGCCACGTTTTGGTAGGAAGCCTTCCGCTTGAGGGGAAACAGCAGGTTGCCGGTCAGCAGGCGACCCTGGTACTCGGCGACGTGAGTGAAGAGCATCTTTCCGGTGACGTCTCCCGCGGCGTGGATAGAACCAGCGCTGGTCTGGAGTTTCCGATCGACATCGATACCGGTCTTGCTCGTGTGCACACCGACGGCTTCCAGCCCGAGAGTCTCAACGTTCGGCATCCTGCCCGCCGCGACGAGAATTTCCTCGGCTTCGATCGAACGGCACGACGACGTGGTGACACGCTTCAGACCACTCTTGGTATCGACCCGGATCGCCGACTCGCCGAGGACGAGGCCGATTCCCTCGCTCTTGAGGATTTCAGCCACGGCATGGCTGACTTCCACATCCTCGCGCGGCAGGACGCGGTCGAGCATTTCCACAACCGTGACCCGACTGCCGAACCGCGAAAAGACCTGCGCCAGTTCAATGCCGATGGGTCCGGCCCCCAGGATCGTAAGCGACCGCGGCATGTGTTCGAGGGCAAAGACCTCGACATGGGTGATGAAGCCGGCTTCGGTCAATCCTGGAATCGGCGGGACCCCAGGCCGGGACCCTGTCGTGATCACAGTCTTCCGTGCCGACAGTTCGCGTCCGTCAACACGAATCCGTCCACCTTCGAGCAGGGAAGCTTCTCCCCGGATGACTTCGATGCCCATTGCGCGAAAGCGTTCCGGGTCGTCATGGCGGCCCACTGCCTCGCGAGCGGTCCGCATGCTTGCCATCAGGGAAGGGAAGTCGATGCCCGGATTGGTTGGGGCCAGGCCGAAGTCCGCCCCACGCCGGATATCGGCCACAAGCCGCGCAGACCGGATCAGCGCCTTGCTCGGGACGCAACCCGTCCACAGGCATTCACCGCCGAGTCGGTCGCGCTCGATCAGTGCGACGTGCGCTCCAAATCGAGCCGTTCCGGACGCAACGGTGAGGCCCGCCGTCCCGCCGCCTATGACCACAATGTCGAAGCGTTCGCTCATAATGGCTGCGATGCGTCTTTCGATTATTATTCCCGCGCTGAACGAGGCTGATCGAATCGCAGCTTCGGTCTTCAGCGCCCTGACCGAGGGCGACGAGGTGATCGTCTCCGACGGTGGCAGCAGCGATCCCACGGTGGAGATCGCCGCCCGGTCTGGAGCAATCGTAGTCGAGAACGTCCGCCCGCGCAGCCTTCAGATGAACGCGGGGGCCCGACGCGCGACAGGCGACGTGCTCCTATTCCTCCATGTGGATACTCAACTTCCTTCCGGCACCCGGCAACTGATCGACTGTTCGCTCGTCGATCCAGCAACCCTCGGGGGCGGGTTCATCGTTCGTTACGCGTGCGAAGGATGGCTCTGGCGCCTGCTCGACTGGCAGGTCAACCTTCGCTCGCGGGTCGGCGTTCCGTGGGGCGACCAGGCCTTGTTCGTCCGAAACGAATTCTTTCGCCGGACGGGCGGGTACCGGCCGTGGCGGCTCATGGAGGACATCGACCTGGCCCGCCGCATGCACAAGCACGGCCCCCTGAAGCTCATCCGGACCGCGGTCGGCGTATCGCCGCGTCGGTTCGAGGCCGGGGGCTTCTTCCGAACAGCCTTGCGCAACCAGTTGATCCTCGCCGCATATTACGCCGGAATCTCTCCGGACAGGCTCTCTCGTTTCTACGGCTATCCGGCCCCATCGGACGAGTCGTCGTGAACACGCGTACTCGGACCATCGTGCTGGTCCTGATGGCCAAGGAGCCTGTCGCCGGATTCGTGAAGACGCGGCTCGTGCCCCCACTCGATCCGGATGGGGCCCGTGCCCTGGCCGAGGCGATGTTGCTCGATTCGATCGAGCGCCTCGCTTCGTTTGGCGACTGCGATAGATGGATCGCCTACGCGCCCGAGTCGGCGCGGGCCTATTTCGAGCGCGTGACATTTCCGGCCCTGTCGATCATGCCCCAGTCGGGTGACGATCTTGGTTGCCGCATGCGCGCCATTGTCGAAGCCCGAGCCGGGGTGGACCGCGGGGGCGTGATCCTGATCGGTTCGGACTTGCCGACGCTCCCCGCTGCCTATATTCAATCTGCCGTCGAGAGCCTGCGGGAGGGCTCGGACCTGGTCCTGGGCCCGACCGAGGACGGAGGGTACTACCTCATCGGCCTCGCACGCCCGGCCTCTGGACTGTTCGAAGGAATCGCGTGGAGTACGCTGACGGTGCTCGAGCAGACTCTCGAAAGGGCGCGTTCAGCGGGCCTCGAACCGGATCTGCTGCCATTCTGGTACGACGTTGACGATCGCGCCGGACTCGAACGACTCCGGGCCGACCTCGCCCGGACGCCGGCCGAGGATCTTGCTCCAAACACCGCCCGCCTTCTCGAAACCCTCTAGCAGCCCGTGGAAGCTATGCTTCTTTGATCTGATCCTCCCGAGTGACTTCTCTCAAGGCACGTCGCCCCATACGAGTCAGCAGGACGGCGACGATCACTGTCGCCGCGAGGCCGAACCAGTACAGGAAGGATTCCGCAGTCGTTGCCTCTCGTCTTCCTGACAGCAATTCGGCGATGCTGTATGCCACGGATCCGATGTAGGTGTACAGAGCCGTCGCCGGAAACATTCCGATGAAGGACGCGAGCACGTAGTCGCGCAACCGGACGCGCGTGAGTCCCAGCGAGTAGTTCAGTATCACGAAGGGAAACATTGGCGACAGGCGCAGCAGCATGATGAGTCGAAACCCCGAACGCTCCGCTGCCGCGTTCATCTTCCGGAGGAACGGGCGCTCGTGGATGCGATGCTGTACACGGTCCCGCAGCACCGACCGGGCGAGCAGGAATGCTACCGTCGATGCCAGGACGCTGGCCGGGGAGGCTAGAGCCAGACCGTAAACCGGCCCGTACAGGAAGCCGGCGATCAACGTAATCGCTGAACCCGGAAGCAATGCGACGGTCGTCACGACGTAGAGCAACACGAACGCGATTGGGCCGACCCAGCCGAGACCTCGGATCGTGTCGACAGTCAGGATGATCCAGTCGTTCATCGATCACAGGCCGCTAGGGGCACCCCCCGGGTTCACAGCAGGCGACCGACCCCACATCCTCTCCCGCGTCCAGGACGCGAAACGTTCCCGAATACGGTGGACGGGCAAGCTTCGCTGCCGTGTCCGTACAGACCTCCACAGGTTCATTGCGTGGAAACAGGTGACCTTCTTCGTCGATAACAGCCTTCAGCGGGCCCATGTACACGGCTCGCTGTCCGGCGTAACTGCACGCTCCAGCCTTGCCGAACTTGAAGCCCCGGATGATGAGCGAGTGGAAGCGGTAGCCTTCGACCTCCTTCCAGAACGACTTCTCGATCAGTGAAAGGCCGTAGAAACCGATCTGTTCGAGCAGCGCGAAGTACTCGTCCTCGGTCAGTGCGCCCGAGACACACTCTCCCCAAAGCCGCGGGTTCGCGCGCATATTGTGGGGAATCCGGGATTCCGACACCGTGTCGGAAATGACGACTCGGCCGTGGTTCTTGAGAACCCGCCACAGTTCGGCGAGCACCCGCCGCTTGTCGGGAGACAGGTTGATGACGCAGTTGGACGTGATCACATCGGCGATCTCGTCCTCGAGTGGCAGTCCTTCGAGGTATCCACGGCGGAATTCGACGACATCGTACCCGAGCGCGGCGGAGACGATTGGACGGTTTCGCTCGGCCCGTTCGACCATTTCTGGGGTCATGTCGATGCCGATCACGCGGCCGTCGGCTCCTACTTTTCGTGCCGCGATGAAACAATCGATGCCTCCACCCGAGCCCAGATCGACATAGGTTTCGCCGGGTTCGAGTCCGGCAAAGCGAAGCGGGCTGCCGCATCCGTAAGACACCTCGACCACTTCCTTTGGCAGGAAGGCCAGCTCAGCGGGATCGTATGCGGTCGGGCAGCACAGGGCGTCCTGAGGTTCCAGCGCCGCCTGGCCGTAGAAATCTCGCACCTTTTTGCGTGAGCGTTCCAGATCGACCGACAGGACACATGTTGAACGCGACGCAGCAATCTCAAACCCGCCGGCCGTCACGGTTTCCATTTCGGACAGCGTTTCTCCCATGGTGGCTACAACGGCCGGGGAATCGTATCCCGATGGCCCCTCGCAGGCCTTGTTGCCTTCGGCGGTCTGATCGATGGCCCGGACGAGTAGCCACTCGTGGACGGGCGAGAACGGGTCGGCGCCGAGAACGCTCCCGGAATAAAAGAACGAATGCTCGATGTCTCCTCCGCCGCACATGAACTTCAGGTAGCAGTCCCGGCAGTTTTCCTTGTCGATTACCGATGCCGCCCGCAGCCGATCCGCCGCCGCCGAGTCGCTCCAGATTTCCCCCAGCGCCCGGTCGTTGATGTTGCCCATGCGCATCTCGGGCACTCCGACCATAGCCGGGGAAGGGTACACAGTTCCGTCGGCGTACACACACAGGCTGCGTGTTCCGGCGACCGACAGGTCGGTTTTGACACCTCGTCGCGCCTGGACCCGTTCGAGTGCGATTTCGTAATTGTCCAGTTCCACGCCCCGCGTTCGAGCCTCATCGAGATAGATCGAGAGCATGTCGATGATTTCTCCCGCCGATGGCGAAGCCATGTCGTTCCCGTCGAGAGCACGACCGGTCCTGTGACCCCATAACAGATGGTGTCTGCATACTCCGAGTTTGTTCAGCAGCCGGGGAAAGGCTGCGATCGTGGCGAGGTTCGATCGTGTCACGACCGTGGACACCGTCGGTTCGAAACCTGCTTCGAGCAGCCCTCGGATCCCCTCAACCGTTCGGCCAAAGCTCTTGGGGCGTATGAAGTTGTGCGTGGCGGCGTCCGGTCCGTCGAGGCTGACTTGAAGCGTCAGGTTTCCGTTCGAGATATCTCGCAGGCGACCGAGCATGCCTTGGGAGAACAACATCCCGTTCGTCAGGATGACAAGGTCGCGATCCTCGAGGATGGGCCGGGCGATGTCGAGCACGTCGCGTCTGAGGAACGGCTCGCCGCCTGTGATGTAAAAGCGCTGGGTGCCGAGTTGCTTCGCTTCTTCGATCAGAGCGATCCACCGCTCGGTCGCCAGGCCGCCGATGCCCTCCGGCGACGAGTTGACCAGACAGTGAGCGCACGTCAGGTTGCAGCGGTTCGTCGTGTGAAGCCACACTTCTTCGAGGGGATGCTTCTTGATGAGCGCGCCCCGGCCGGGGTACGCCCTCGCCGCGAAAGGCTCGGGCCGGATAAACTCCGTTCGAAGAGCGTGGTTCAGGAAGGTTGTGACGTCCAGCCAGGATTCCGCCCAGTCTTTGCGCGTCCGCTCGCGGTACAGACCCACCAGATCCGAGACGGTGTGTCGGGGTCCGACATCCTTGAGGATCTCCACACCTTTGCGGTCCGTCGCGATCCAGTTCGGACCCTCGGGATCGAACATCACCGAAAGACTTCCGCCGGACCTTTCTTCGTACCCTGGTGGCGAGTACAGTACTTGTTCGGGCAACAGTGGCATCGGTCAGCTCCTCGTCAGTGATTCCAATTCTGTATTGTAGGAGGCGTTACGATGTCGGCATTGTAAGCCATGTCACCTTAGCAGCCACGGGCTGCCAGGGAACGGAGGTCACGATGAAGGCTTTATGGAACGGGGCGGTCCTTGCCCAGAGCGATGCGACGATTGTCGTCGAAGGGAGCCACTACTTTCCGGTGGACGCGATCAACCGCGAGTACTTTCAAGAGAGCGACCACCATACGTTGTGCGGCTGGAAGGGTCAGGCCAGCTATTACGACCTTGTCGTCGATGGGGAGACGAACAAGGATGCCGCCTGGTACTACCCGGAGCCGAAGGAAGCCGCCGGAAATATCCGCGGCCACGTCGCCTTCTGGAACGGCGTCGACGTTTCCGACGGGTAGCAGGATCGCCGCATTTTTGCCTCTTTCTATTTCGTGACGGTGCATTAATCCCAACATAGGACCCTGCACTTTGGGATCCGGGACCAGACTTGGGATTAATGCACCGTCACGAAATAGACGCCCCGTGCTTGACATCCCCGCCCCCTATGTAGAAAACTACACTGGATGGTCCGCACCTACGTGACGTATTCCTCCGGACTGGTTCTCCGCGCCATCGCGGCCGGTTACCGCTACGGGTTCGATGTCATGGACGTTACGGGGCTACCCAGCGGAACCGTCTATCCCGCGCTCCGAAAACTCGAACGGGTAGGATTCGTGCGATCCAGTTGGGAGGGGGCCTCTGACGCGCGGCAGAAAGGTCGGCCGGCCCGACGGTACTACGAGCTCACGGGTCAAGGATCGGTGGCGCTGGTGGCGCTGCTCCGCCGCTTTCCCGGGTTGGAAAAAGCGGTAGCCGAAGCATGAAAGGGAATCGAACCTACGACCCCCTGCTCGAATGGTGCCTGTTCTGGATACGGAGGCTGGCCCCACTGGTTCCTGTGGCCCGCCGTAGCGACTGGCGTCGGGAATGGGAAGGGGAGTTGATCCATCGTTGGGAGGAACTGGACCGAGGGCGGCGCATCAGGCCCAGCGACCGAATCAGTCTTGTTCTGGCCTCGGCCGGAGCCATTGTGGATGTCGTCTGCCTGATACGACAGGACTGGAGAATCGACATGTTGCTGCAGGATGTTCGTTACGCTGCCCGGACACTCGGGCAGAGGCCGGGATTCACCGTAGTAGTCCTCCTCATCCTGTCCCTCGGTATCGGAGCCAACACGGTGGTGTTCAGCGTTGTTGATGCCGTGTTGTTCTCGCCGTTGCCATACCCGGACCCGGAACGCCTTGTGACGATCCGGGACGAGAACCCGTTCAAATCGCTCTTTGATCAAGGACCCGCGCCCGGCAACATCCTGGACTGGCGCCAACGCACAGCGGTGTTCGAGGGCATCGGCGCCTGGTACGCGGGTGAACCCCGGACCGTGCGAGACGATACCCAGGCAGAAAAGGTATCGGCGACTGAAGTCACGCTGGATTTCTTTAGCGTGTTCGGCCGTGGGCCGCTCCTCGGACGGGTCTTCGATTCGGACGAGGTTAGCCGGCAGGACGCCGTCGTTGTCCTCGGGCAAGCCTACTGGATACGACGTTTTTCCGGCGACCCATCCGTCGTCGGGTCCAAGATCCTAATCGATGAGGTCCCCCACGAAGTACTCGGTGTGATGCCCGCCGACTTCGGAGTACCGGATCGTCAAATGGCACTGTGGCTGCCATGGGATTTCCGGATCAGCTACTCGCACCTGCCCGATATCCCGCGCGACTATCGGTTTGTCAACGTCGTTGCCCGCATGAGACCCGGAATCACGATTGAACGGGCGCAAGCGGACATGGACCGGATCTCCGCCTCGCTAGCTGAGGAGCACCCGGTGGCCAATGGAGGATGGAACTCCCGCATCGTCGCACTGCACGAGGAAACCGTCGGCGATGTGCGGCAGTCTCTGATCCTTCTGTTCGGCGCCGTCGGCTTTGTTCTCTTGATCGCGTGTACCAACATCGCGAACCTGCTCATGGCACGGGCCTCGGATCGGAGGCGCGAAATGGCGTTGAGGTCGGCCATCGGGGCGTCGCGGCTGAGGCTGGTCCGCCAACTCCTCACTGAAAGCGTTCTGTTGTCGACGTTGGGTGGGCTGGGCGGCATCGCGTTGGCCTTTGTCGGGTTCCGCGTGCTTGGGGTCGTGGCTCCGGCCGAACTGCCGCGCTTCGACGAGATTGCGCTCGACGCTCGGGTCCTTGTGTTTGCGTTGGGAGTGACCGCGGCCAGTGGACTGATCTTCGGTTCGCTGCCCGCGATCCATGCGATCCGGGTAGATCTGCTGGGCTGTCTCAAGGAAGGAACACGCGGGGCCGGGACCGGCCGCCCCAGGCGCAGCTTCCGTAGCGTTCTCGTCGTGACCGAAGTTGCGGCAGCGCTCGTTCTGATGATAGGCGCGGGCCTATTGATCCAGAGCTTCATCGGAATTCTTCGAATCGATCCGGGTTACGACCCCGACAATGTGCTGGTTGCCAGAACATTTCCAGACCCCGTGAAGTACGGCGGAGCAGAAGCCCGATTGGGCTACTTCGATACCCTGAGACGCCAAATCTCCGCGCTTCCGGGAGTGATGTCGGTTGGCGCAGCGACGGGTCTGCCGCTCAACGCCTACAACAACACACCCACGCGGCCGTACTGGAGGCAGGGCTCCGCGACTCGGACCGAAAATGCAGCCGAGGCGGACATCACGATGATCACCCAGGGGTTCCTCCGCACGATGCGGATACCCCTTCTCTCGGGAAGAGATTTCGACGATCGCGATTCACTCGATGGGGTGCCTGTGGTCATCGTGAACGAACTACTCGCCGCATCGCTGTGGCCGGACGAAAAGGCGGTCGGCGAGTATCTCATGATCGATTACAGCCAACGGGGAATCTACCCGTACCAGATCGTGGGCGTAGCCGGGGCGGTGAGAACCGTGGATCTGAAATCCGCGCCGCAACCGGAAATCTATATGCCACACGCGCAGGTTCCTTACGTCACGATGAACGTAGTGGTTCGCACCTCTTCAGACCCCACCGCGCTGGCCGCTTCAGTCAGGAACGTCATTGCCACAATGGATCCGACACAACCGGTCCACAGCGTCACGACAATGGAATCCCTCGTCGGGGTGTCCGTCGCCGCCGATCGTTTCTCGACGTTCTTGATGGGAGTGCTGTCCGTCCTGGCGCTCGTGCTGGCAACGTTCGGCGTCTACAGTGTGATGGCCTACACCGTAAGCCAGCGGCGCCATGAGATCGGCGTGCGCCTCGCGCTCGGCGCCGACCGCGGCAATATCCTGGGCATGGTCGTTCGCCAGAGCGGCGCCCTGGTCGCGATCGGCGTGGCTCTGGGCCTGGTGCTGGCGCTTGTCCTGACTCGGACCATGTCTTCGTTGCTGTACGGCGTGAGCGCGGCGGATCCGACTACCTACCTGGCCGTGTCAGTGGTCCTCGCCGCGGCAGCCGCCTGTGCCAGTCTCGTGCCGGCGCGCCGAGCAATGGCGGTCGATCCGATCAACACCTTGCGTCATGATTGATTACGGGACAGTGCATTAATTCCAACTTGGGACCACCCGAGTGTGGACCCGTGCCTGATCCGGGATCAATGCACTGTGCCGAAGTGTCTATTCGATGTTCGGATCCCTGACTACCCCGAAGAAGATCCCGTTCAGCAAGAGTCGCGTGCCGCCTTCCCAGAACGACCGGAAAGCGGGCATGTCCGCATAGAGGACCACGCTGCCCGAACCCAACCGCTCCCGAACCAGATATGCGCTGTGAGCCAGTTTGGATTCCTTGTCGTCGCGCATGAAGCCGCCCACGCGGAAATCCGACTCGGGGTAGTAGACGACATTGTCACCTTCCTCGGTGAGCTCGAGTATGACGCTGTCTTGGTTCAGCAGCGTTACCGAGTTGCCGTACCCGATCGCCAGCGGATGAGACACATCGACCCGTAGTTTCATCGTTGCGCCCGGTATTTCGTCGGTGAGCTGGTCGTCCTCGCGTTCTTCATAGGGCGTCAGCAGACGGCGGACGCGTTCTTCCTCGGAAGGCTCTTCGGGGGCACCCAGTTCTTCATCGCCATCGCGCGCCGCGCGCCGTGCCTCGCCACTATTGGAGACCAGGTGGTACCCGATCGAGGCGAACCCGGCCTGATTCTTGGTGGCGAAGAGGGCGCCCGCGCCGATTCCCAGGAACGTGCCGCCGCCCTGGATCCAGGATCGAAGCCGGGTGCGTGTTCCCTCTCCGACCGCATTCATATAGTTGCCCCCGTCGGGGAACACGATGACGTTGTAGTCGTCCAGGTCAACCCCGCCCAGCTCAGACGTTCGAATCGCCGTGAACCGGATATCGTTTTCCTGTTCGAACAGGTGCCACAGCGTCCCGTAGCCGTAGGCGCTGGTGGGATTGTCGGTGATGATTGCGACGCGTGGTTTTTGAACCGTCCGAACTCGATTTGATCCGAAGTCGATGCCTTTCTCGGTGAGGTAGCTGTCAAACGCGTGGACCTCCACGTGGTGTTCATCGGCCAGTCCTGCCAGCGTCGTGTGGATCGTGTCGTCGTTGCCCTCGACGGGAATGATGATCGTTCCCCTGGGAAACTGCGTGTCATTCATCCGGAAATCCTGGAGGATGACGGTCGTGCGAATGTCGGCCCGGAGCACCTGGTTCAGCATTCGCGCCGCGTCGTTCGTGTCCATCGTGAAGCCGTAAGCGGCCCGGGCGCGGCGTCCGGGAGCGCCTGGGGTGACAGGTTCTGGCGCATCCGCCAAAGCCACCGACGACACGGTCGCGCGGTTGCCCGCAGCGAACGCCTGCACGCCGTATGCCAGCGGCAGTGACCAGGACGTGATGTCGTAGAAGAAGTAATCCTCGATTTCCGGGTCGGGCTCCAGGAGCGAATGAGCGAGGATTCCCGAAGGCTGCGCCAGGTCGATCACATACGTTCCCGCGGGCAGGGCCGTGGCATCGACATGGCCTTCTGCCAGTTCGTCCAGGTTGGTCGCCTCGAACTCGGATTGTGCGACGGTGACTTCGATGCCCTGGGAGGCGAGCAGTTCCGCGAGTTCTCGTGCGAGCCGAACGTCCTTTCCGGGGACGAGGAAATACTGCTTGATCGCTCCGCTACGGCCACGCTCCACAGATTCGACGAAGTACCGGTAGAAATCCATCAGACGTTCTTCGCGGTTGTCGGCGGTCGTCTTCAGGGTTGCGATCGACGTCGTGAAATGGTTCAGTGCGCGGTCGCGTAGCGTCAGCGTCGTTCCGTCGGCGCGGGCGATTGCCAGGGCACCAAAACCGCTCCCAGCCTGCTCATATGTCATGCCGATCGCGCCCTGGAAGGACGGCCACGAATCACCGTACGACGGATAGAACAGGTCGTAGCCCTCGGCTGTGAAGTATCGGCTGCCGATCCGGTCCATCGCTTCCGCGTTTCCCTGGCCATAGATCTCGAACCATTTCGTAAGCACTTCCGGGAAATTGCGGTTGATCGGGGCGTAGGGTGGCGGGAAGAAGTAGGTGCTGTTGCTTCCCATCTCGTGGTAGTCGACCAACACCTGCGGGTTCCACTCCAGGTAGGTGCTGATACGACCCTGCGACTCCACCTGCGTCTGCCAGGCCCAGTCCCGATTGAGGTCGAACAGGTAGTGATTGGTCCTGCCTGCCGGCCACGGTTCCCGGCGTTCGATCGCATTGGGGTCCGGGTTGGCGTCGGCGACGACGAACCGGTTGACGTGCGAGGCGTAGCGCTCACGCCCGTCTGGGTTGATCATCGGATCGATGATGACCACGAGTTCGTCGAGTAAATCCAGGGTCGCTGGGTCCGTCCCGGCCGCCAGTTGATAGGCCACCTGCATGGCTGCCTCCGAGCTTGCCGCTTCGTTGCCGTGGACGTTGTAGGCAAGCCACGCGATGGCGGGCGTGTTGGCTGCGATCGAACGAGCATCCGCTTCTCCGGTGATCCTCGGGTCGCGCAGGCGGGCGATGTCGGCCTTTATTGCGTCCAGACGTTGGAGGTTGGCCGGACTCGAGAAGATCAGAGTGTAGAGCGTGCGCCCTTCATAGGTCCGGCCATAGGGGACCATCTGCATCCGGTCGGTGGCGTCGACAAGTGCCTCGTAGTAATCCTCGATGTTCGAGTAGAGCGTGAAGCGCTCGCCTATTTCGTACCCGAGTTCGGCGGCCGGCGGGGGAACCGCCGGATCGTAGGTACCGCCAGGGTAGAAAGGGAGATCGCTGAGCTGGGGCGGGAACAAAAGTGCCGCCGCGAGCAGAAGAGAATGCATATTGCCTCCAAACCGGTTGGGGATAGGGCGCCCTGTCCCCTAGTTAAATGACCCCCGGCAGAGCCGGGGGCTTATTTCTGTGAGCCCCTCAAAGGGGCCGGTCAAGAGCCGCCTGAAGGCAGCTGATGCCCCCACGCCATGTTCAGCTCCTCCAAACGCTGCTCCTCCCGCTCCTGCCGCCAAATGTATTCCCGCACGAATTGTTTGTCCATCCCCACCGTGGAAACGAAATAGCCTCGCGCTCAGAAACTCTTCCCTGTCAAACGGTGTTTCAGTCCCAGAAAGTTCCGGGCAGTCGAGATTGCACTCTTCCCCTTGATGAATCCCGCCACACTGGATACCGCCTACTTCGGAATGAACACCATGTGATACTTGCAGTCCCATTTCGTGTGCGATCGCCTTCGGGCCTCTTTCATTGAGTCCTCCTTCTTTGGAAGTCGTCGCTTCCAAGCAGGACTTTCCTATCTACCGCCGCTCTCGGTCAAACCTCTGCGAGTCGCCCCGGCTAAGCCGGGGGTTTACCTATGGGAATTATTCATCGAGACGGCCCTGGTCCGGCCTGACGCGGATCGAGGGCCCGGCCATCCGTCGGGCAAATCACCGCAGTCTTCACGGAGATGTTTCCAGTAGCCGGGCCGGATCGTTTCGAGCAGTTCCTTGCGCGAGCCGCGGCTTTCGATTCCGGGTTCGTCTCGCTGATTTCCATTGCCTTTCGCTGCCTGCATCGAATTGCGTCTCCTTTCCGGACGTTGCGGCGTGAACTTACCGCCAGGATTGTTCGGCCGCATTCGTCCGCACCGGACGACGGCCCAAATATTCTCGTCGATTTCATCGTTCCAGCCAACCCCGAGGGTGTATTTCAGGCCACGGGCCAGGCCTGGGATCGCCCTCCATCGTTTCGCGGTTTGCGTTCCACCTTAGACGCATGGCATAAGTTCTCAAGACACCCTTTCGATTGGGAGAAACCATGTCACCCAACATGATTGATTACGAATCGACACGGGACGGCTTTGCGCTCGAGGTACCGGCGAAGTTCAATTTCTCTCGGGACGTGATCGACATTTGGGCCGAGGATCCCGATAAGTTAGCGCTCCTGTGGATTGACGACCACGGCCGTGAGACTCGAAAGACGTTTTGGGACCTTGCCGTCGGTTCGCGCCGCGTTGCGAACGTTCTACATGCAGGGGGGGTGGAACGTGGTGACATCGTCATCGTTATTCTGCCGCGGCTGATCGAGTGGTGGCTCGTACACTTGGCCTGTCTGCGGATGGGTGCCATCTTCAGCCCCGGAACGCCGCAATTGACGCCGAAGGACGTCGAATATCGCGCTTCGGCCTCCGGCGCCTGCTGCCTGGTGACCGATGCGACGACGGCCGAACGCCTGGATGGTTCGACAACCGAGCCGCCCCTGTTCCAGAGTCGTTTCGCACTCGGAGGGGAACGATCCGGATGGTCGGATTTCGACGGGCTATTATCCGGCGCTTCGGAAGACTTCCAGACGGTGGATACCGGCTCGGACGAGGACGCGCTCCTGTTCTTTACGTCCGGAACTGCGGGGCCTCCGAAGATGACACTGCATACCCATGCGTCCTATCCGATCGGCCATCGAATCACGGGTACCTTCTGGCTGGATCTCGGTCCAGACGACCTGCACTGGAACCTGAGCGACACCGGCTGGGCGAAAGCCGCGTGGAGCTCCTTTTATGGGCCGTGGAATCTCGGTGCCGCAGTCTTTGTCCATCACACCGAGAGGTTCGATCCAGTTCGGACTCTGGAGTTGCTGGGGCGGCACCCCATCACGACGCTCTGTGCGGGGCCGACTCATTACCGCCTGTTCGTCCTGGAAGACCTCGAGTCCTTCCGCTTTTCGAACCTCCGCCATTCCGTCGCCGCAGGCGAGCCCCTGAATCCGGAAGTTATCGCGGCGTGGAAGCGTGCCACGGGCAACGAAATTCGGGATGGATATGGTCAGACTGAGACCGTGCTCCTGGTCGGCAATTATCCGTGTCTCGAGATCCGTCCCGGGTCGATGGGGAAGCCGGCTCCGGGCTTCGATGTCCAGATCGTCGACGATGCGGGCGTAATCGTTTCTGACGGGAACGAAGGTGACATCGCCGTCCGCGTCAAACCCGAGCGCCCTGTCGGCCTGTTCAAGGAATACTGGAACGACCCTGAACGGACCCGTGAGGTTTACCGTGGGGTTTGGTACATCACGGGAGACCGTGGGTATCGCGACGAAGACGGGTATCTGTGGTTTGTCGGACGCGCCGATGACGTCATCCTGTCGGCCGGTTACCGGATCGGTCCGTTCGAAGTCGAGAGCGCGCTGCTCGAGCACGAGGCGGTTGCCGAATCCGCTGTCGTTTCGAGTCCGGATGAAGTGCGCGGCGAGATCGTTAAGGCTTTCGTGATCCTCAAGCCGGGCCGATCGGGTAATGAACAACTTGTCCGGCAACTCCAGCAGTGCGTCAAAGAGGCAACGGCTCCCTACAAATACCCCCGCAGGATTGAGTTCGTCGACAGTCTGCCCAAGACCGTTTCGGGCAAGATCCGACGCAACATCCTCCGCGAACGGGAATGGAAGCACTGACGCCACCGATAGGGGACCGAAGGCTCTGTCCCCTTCGTACGGGTTCCCCTCACTCCTCACGCAGCGCTGCGATCGGATCGATGTTCATCGCACGACGGGCCGGCAGATAGGTGGCGAGCAACCCCACCGCAACGATCAGGGGAACGACAACACCGTAGGTCCACCCATCGAACGGCGTGATACCGAACAGCATTCCCTCGAGGAACCGCGTCAACCACAGCGCACCGACGACGCCCACCGCAACGCCTCCTCCTGTCAGCGCGACACCCCTCCCGAGCACCAGGCCGAGGATCTGCCTCCTCTGGGCGCCGAGGGCGACACGGAGCCCGATTTCGCGGGTGCGCTGGGCCGTGGCGAAGCTGATGAGACCGAACAGACCCACACCCACCAGCAGTAACGAGACGCCCGCGAAAACGCCGAGTACAAGCATCGCAAAGCGAGGTTCCCGCACTGAACGTGAAAGGATGTCCCCCATCGAACTGACCCGCGCGATCGGCAGCGTGGGGTCGATCCTGCCGATGATCCCGCGTATTGCCGGAACGGCGATGGACGGATCGCCTGTCGTGCGGGCGACGATGGTCATGTAGTCGTAGACAAATTGCGGATGGTGCCAGTAGAGCTTCGACCGGGGTGTCGAGTCCAGTCCTGCATGTCGGACGTCGCCGACCACACCGATCACCTCGGCCTGGAGCATCTCTCCCCAACTCATGTTGACGAGTTGTCCGAGCGGATCTTCATCAGGCCAGAAAGTCTCCGCCATCGTGCGGTTGATGACGACCTTGTGTGGCGCATCCGGGTCGTCCCGTTCGTCGAAAACGCGTCCACGTTCGAGCGGTATGCCCATCGCCCGAAAGTAGTTGCGGGTGACCGAACGCACGTCGGCGACGGGTCGTTCCCCCGCCCTCGGCGTCTGTCGGTCTTCGAGCGTAAATGACGTTGCCGCGGCGAGGCCCGTCATCGGGAGGAAAGAGATCGCTCCCGCGCTGACCACATCTGGCAAGGCTGCAATATCTCGTACCGCCCGCTCGTAGAAATCTCGTTGCTGGTGTTCTTCGCCGTAGGAGGCGCCAGGCAGTGAGATGTTGAGCGTGAGGACGTTGTCGGACCGGAAGCCGGGGTCGACGGCCCTCAGCGCCATGAAGCTGCGGACCAAGAGGCCGGCACCGGCGACGAGAACCAGAGCCAGGGAAATCTCGCCCACGATCAGGAAGCTGCGGAGTCTGTGGTGACCTCGTCCGGTGGTCGCTTGCGTCTCCTTTATCGCCTCCACCAGATCGATCCTGGAAGATTCCCAGGCAGGGAAGAGGCCAAACAGCACGCCCGTTCCAAGAGAAGCCGCCAGCGTGAACAGGAGAACATCGGCGTCGATCCCGACTTGGATGAATCCCGGAATTTGAGCGGGGGCGATCGCGAGCAGCGCATCGACACCCCAGTAGGCGAGTGCCGTGCCGAGGACTCCGGCGACGAGTGAGAGCAGGCAGCTTTCCACCAGGAGTTGCCGGATGATTCGACCCCGCCCGGCACCGAGCGAGGCTCGCACCGCCATTTCGCGACGGCGGCCGAACGCGCGTGCCAGGAGCAGGCCGGCGACGTTGGCGCAGGCGATCAACAGTACAAACCCGACGGCGCCGAACAGGACGAGCAGCGCTGGCCGGAATTCCCCGGTCAACTCGTCGGTCAATGGGACGATGTTCACACCCCAGCCGGTGTCCCAATCCGGCAGCTCGATCTCCATCCGTGCCGCGATCGTGTTCATCTCCGACTGAGCCTCGTCGATCGTCACACCGTTTCCGAGCCGGGCGACCACCAGCATGTAACGTCCACGGAAGTCGCGCGCCTCTCGAGGCAACGGCATGGGTGCCCACACCTGGGCGTCATCGGGAAACGGGTTGTTCGCGTCGACGACGCCGACGATCGTCATCGCCCGACCCTCGAGGGTGATCCTGCGACCGATGATGGCAGCGTCGCCACCGTAGGACTGCTCCCAGAGTCCCTGGCTGATCAGGACGACTCGCTCCGCTCCGGGAATTGCGTCATCGTCGGCGAGAACCCGACCCAGCAGCGCGTCCACGCCCATTACGCGGAACAGGCTCGGAGTCACGACCGAGGCGCTGATTCGCTGCGGTTCTCCGTCGCCGGTCAGGTTCCAACTCGAATCGGAGACGGCCGCCATCTCTTCGAACACTGTGTTACGTTCCACCCACCGGACGTAGTTCGCCGGCCCGACGACGTTCTTCGGCACACCGCGTGTGCGGTTATGCTCCCAGACCACCATGATCTTGCCGGAATCCGGGTAGGGCAGTTCCTGAATCAACACGGCATGGACGACACTGTAGATCGCCGTGTTGGCCCCGATGCCGAGGGCGAGCGCCAGTATCGCCAGTGCTGTGAAGCTTGGGCTCTGACGGAGCGTGCGCGAGGCGTACCGGATGTCCATCCACAGGTTTTTCATCGGAGTCGCCTATTCGTGCCGCAGGGCCACCAGCGGGTCGACCCGGGTTGCCCTCCGCGCCGGAAGGTATGTTGCCGTCAGCGCGACCAACATGAGGACTCCGGCGACAGCGACGAACGTAGCCGGATCGGTTGCCTCGACGCCGAACAGGAGACTGGACATGAGACGGGTCAGGCCGAGTGCTCCCACGAAGCCCACGCCAATGCCCGCCGCGATTAGTCCGAACCCCTGCCTGACGATCATGGCGAGGACATTGCGCTCATCGGCGCCCAGCGCCATGCGCAGGCCGATCTCGTGTGTTCGCCGACTGACCGTATAAGCCATCGTGCCGTAAACTCCGAGGGCGGCCAGGACCAGAGCCACGCATGCGAATGCGATCAGCAGCCCGGTGTTGAACCGTCGGGCCGATGCCGATGCTCCGAGGACCTCGTTCATGGTTTGGATGTTGTCCACCGGCAGGGCCGAATCCATCTGCCGGACTTCGTTACGCACGCCGGCGATGACGGCCCCTGGCGCGCCCCCGGTTCGGACAATCAGGCGGAAGAAGCCGAAGGGCATTTGCGTCAGAGGAGGGTAAACAGCCGGTGGAACGGTGGCCTCCAGACCCTGGAATTTCACGTCGCCCACAACGCCCACGATTTCGAAATCGCGACCAAACATCTGGACGCGCTTCCCCAGTGGATCTTTGTCCGAAATGTAGCGTCGCCGGAAGGCATCGTTGACGACCAGAACCGTCGGAGTGTCGACCCTGTCCGTCACCAGGATGCGGCGTCCCCGTAGCAATGGGATACCGATCGTTTCAAAATATTCATCCGCGGCGATACGTGTACGTACTTCCAGGCGTTGCCCGCCTTCTCCCATCTGCTCGCCGTCGAGGGTAAAGCTTGTCGTAAAACCGGGATCGGCCGGGTGGCTATAGGCGATCGTGGCTTGATCGACTCCGGGAAGAGCGCGTACACGCTCCAGCAATTCGCCCTGAAACCTTTGGACCTCCGGCCAGTCCGGAAAGTCCCCGAACGTCATCGGGAAGCGGTTCGTTGGCAGGGTGAGGTCGAACTTGACGAGTCCGTCCGGGTTGTAACCGGGATCGACCTGTTGCAGGTTCCAGAAGCTGCGGATCAGCAAGCCGGCACCGACGACGAGTAGTAGAGCCAGCCCGATTTCCGCCACAACGAGTGCAGACGTCGCTCGTCCGCCGGATGGACCTTTTTGGCTGCTGTCGCGGCCGCCTTCCTTGAGAGCGGGTTCAATCGATCCATGTGCAGCACGGAGTGCGGGCCCGGTTCCGAATAGCAACCCCGTCAGGACCGACAGCACAAGGGCGAAGATCAGGACGGTCCCATCTACGCTGATTTCCTGCATTCGGGGCAGGGTGCCGACGTTGAAGACGACCAGTGCGCGGACGGTTCCGTAGGCCAGTAGCGATCCCAGCAAGCCGCCAATCAGCGCCAGGACGATGCTGTTGACGATCGGCTGCCGGACGAGCCTCATCGTGTCCGCTCCCAGCGCACGCTGGATCGCCATTTCCCGTTGCCTGGAGACGGAACGTGTCAGCTGGAGGTTGGCCACGTTCGCGCAGGCGATCAGCAGTACAGCGGCGACAGCCGCCATGAAAACCAGCAGGGCGGGCCGGGCTGCGCCCGTCATGCTGTCTTTCAGGAGCAGAACATCCACTCCACGGCCGACGTTTTGGCCCGGGTACTCCTCTTCGAGCTGTAGTGCAATCGCTGTCATGTCCGCTTGTGCCGCTTCGATTCCCAGACCCGGTTTCAGTCGACCGAAGGTTCGGAGGTTGCGTGTGCCCCGCGACGAAGTTGTTGGACCCTGATAGAGGGGAATCCATGCGTCGGTTGCTGGTACCGGGAAATCAAATTCAGGCGGCATGACGCCGACCACGGTGTAAGGCGTTCCATCAAAACCGACCGGGGTGCCGATGATATCCAGATCGGCACCAAAACGTCGTTGCCAGAGACCGTGAGAGATCATCGCAACCAGCGGGCCGCCGGGTTTATCTTCACTCTCGCCGAACCAGCGCCCTATGAACGGTTCGATGCCGAGCAGGGGGAACATCGTGTGCGTCATGCCGAAGGCCGTCAGACTTTCTGGCAGCGTGTCGTTTTCGGTCAGCGTCACCGTCGCGAGTGTGTATCCGCCCATCAGGTCGAATACCTGGTTCCGCTCCACGAAATCGAAATAGTCGGGAACCGATGCCCACTCGCGCGTGGTGTTGTTGAGCCGGTCGCTTTCCATACTCGGGTGATACGGTCGGGCTCGGAGTAGGGCAGCGGCCGGAGCAGCACGGAGTTGACGACCGTGAAGACCGCCGCGTTGGCTCCGATTCCCAGGGCCAGGGTCAGGATGACTCCGGCAGCGAACAGAGGTTCGCGCCGGATGAGACGGAACGCCAGACGCAGGTTTTGGACGAAACTTTCCATCGGGCACACTCCGAGCGTGCCGGTTGTCTGGTTGACGAACCGGCGAATTGAGGTCGTTGCTAGTCGAGAATTTCTCGAATCGCGTTGGCGGCAGCACGGCGCACCTCGGCGTTGGGGTCGTTCAAAGCCTGGGTCAGAGGCTCGAGGGCCTCGGTGCTCCCGATCTCCCCGAGCGCATAGGCGGCGAACCGTCGGACTTCGGGGTTGGAGTCCCCCAGCGCGCCCATGAGGGGCTCCACCGCGCGAGAATCCCTGATCTCTCCAAGTGCGTAGGCGGCGAACCTGCGGACCTCGGCGCTGGAATCGGCGAGGGCACCGATCAACGGGTCGACCGCGGCCGGGTCGTCGATTTCGGCCAGCGCTGAGATCGCGGCCCGACGGACCTCTGCACTTTCGTCGCCGAGGGCGGCGATCAGGGGCTCGACGGCCTCGTTCGTGTTGAGTTCCCCCAGTGCATAGGCGACTGCGCGGCGCACTTCTGTGTTGGCGTCATCGAGCGCCGACCGGAGAGTCGCGACCGCGGCCGGATCTCCTATCTCGCCCAGGGCGTAGGCGGCCGAACGTCGTACGTCTGCCTCCAGGTCCTGCATCTGCGCCATCAGGGGCGCAACTGCCTGCGGGGCATCCAACTCTCCCAGCGCCTGTATGGCGGCCCGCCGGACTTCAGCGCTCTGGTCTCCGAGCACCCGTACCAAAGGTTCCACCGCCCGCGCATCGTCCAGCTCTCCCAGCGCCCAGGCGGCGGCGCGGCGAACATCTGAAGCGGAGTCCGACAGAAGCGTGACCAAGGAATCGAACGATCTGGGATCCTCGATTTCCCCGAGCGCATAGATCACATCCCGGCGCACGTCGGGAGAAGGATCCGACAAGGCAGCCAACAGCGCGTCTCTGGCCGCTTCGGTATCGCCGAGCTGGACCAGAGCGAGGGCGGCAGCCTGCCGGACCTCGACGCTTTCATCCTCGAGTGAAGCAGTGAGGGAGGCGATCAGCCGGTCTCGCTCCTCTTCGGTCAACTGGTCGGCGATCTCGTTGCGGCGAACAATCACCCCGCCCCTCTGCGTGAGTCTGAGGACTCTTTCCAGCGCCGGCCTGAGCGATACTTCAACCTCGGGTCTCAAAACGATGCGCGCTTGCTTAATAGCTTCGGCCAACGGTTCGGGCAGCGCTACGGACAGTGGTACCGACAAGGCAGACTCGAGCCCCACCGAGAGCGGCTCCGGCAATGCCTCGGAAAGCATTTCGGCCAGGCGTTCAGGTTCCTCTTCGGGCAGGAAAAGTGGTTCGGTCTGGGCGGATGATTCCGGTTCCGTCGATTCGTAACCGAGCGCAATGGGTTCTCGGGGTGTCGGTTCGCCTGTCTGCATGGTCGCCAGCGCAACGGTTCCGGTTGCCGCGATTGCGACGAAGGCCGTCGAGGCGACGCGGCTCCAGCCGTGTCGGCGGAGTCCTGGATCGAGGATCGCAAGCAGGCGCGTCTCAAAATGTGACCGATGTGCCATCGCCATGGTTGTGAGTGCCGACAGGGGAGCAGCGCGGAGCCCTTTGGCCACGTCGAGCAAGTGTTCGGCGTACGCACTCCCGGGGAAGCCGGAGGCGAGCACCAGATCGTCGCATGCGCGCTCGCGCTCGATGTGCATCTTGCGGACTGCGACCCATACGAGCGGGTTCATCCAATACAGGCTGCATGCCATCCAGACTACGAATTGAACCAGGCAGTCCCTTCGCTGAACATGGGCCAACTCGTGCAGGAGTACCATCCGTCGCCGGTCCTCCGACCATGCCAGTGCGTCGGGCGGAACCAGGATTGCCGGCCATGTGATTCCCCATGTCATGGGCGTCAGTGGTCGAGAACTCTGGAGCAGGCGCACCGGTGTCTTGAGGCCTATCTGTTCTGACAACTCGTGAATGAGATCCAACAGGCCCGGATCGGTGACGGGTCTGGCACGACGGGCGATCCACCAGATGCCGATGAATCCGAACCCCAGACGCGCGAGTACGGCGATGCTACCGATCAGCCAAAGGACCAGGGCGGCAGAATTCGCCCGGGTCATCCGGGAGATGGCCCCCAAGTGAGCTCCGTTCGTGGCCCGAGCGGGATCGTTCTCTACCGAAGGTACAGGGGTGACCGGGGCGGCTTCCTCACCATTCACTTCCACGCTCTCCATCGGAGCGCCCGTCTCCTCGGTCCCGGATCCGGTCGCCGCGGGCCCTGATACGGGTGTTTCAATATTAAAGTGTGAGGCGAGGATAGCTGTGTTAACAGGAACATACCAAGAGGGAAACAGTGCAGCTAATACGGGTAATGCTATTAGAACGACCAGAGCGGAAGCCCAAACCAGGTATCTTCCAGAAGCCGAACTTCGCCGAAGGAGGAAGCATGCAACCGCTGCGAGCACCAGCACCAGGGTTCCCTTGAACATCACGGCCAGAAGGGTTGGCTGAAGCATTTCGGTCAGAGCCATCATGATTCCTCCTTGCGCGCCCGCTCGATCAGGGTTTCCATTCGGTCCAGTTCGTCGTCTGTGAGGCGGCGAGCGGAAACGTCGAGCAGGGCGGCAACGGTCTGGGAGGCGGAGCCCTCGAAGAACGTGTTCATCATGTGCTGAATCGCTGATTTTTTCGCGCGTTCCCTGGCGACCGTGGGAATGAACACGTAGCGAGGGCCATCCTTGTCGTGGCGCACATGTCCCTTTTCCTCGAGCACACGCAGCATCGCCCGGACCGCCGAATAGCTGGGTGGTGAGGGAATCGCTTTGAGAATCTCGGCGGCCGTGGCCCGGCCCCGCTGGAACAGGGCATCCATGATCTGGCGCTCTCGCCGACTGAGATTGGTATGAACCGGTTGAACCATCGAGTGAGCTCCCCTCTGCATCAAGATGCTAAAAAACTAGCACCCACAGGGCGGGCGGGTCAAGGGGAAACTGCTAGATTTCTAGCATCAGGGGGACGGGGGGAAAGTCCAAGGCCAGGACCAAACCGGATGCGATCGTCGGATCGGGGGCGAGCCGCCAGGCCCTATTCCGGGATTGTTTCCCCGTCCCCCCAAAAGTCTTCCAACGGTACGCCGAGGCCGTCGGCCAACCGGTTGACGAACGCGTAGTAGCCGGTCACGAGGTTGATGTCAAGGATGGTGCGGTCGTCGAAACCCGCCTGGCGGAGCCGCACGACGTCTCCCTGGACCATTTGCACAGGGAAGAGCGTGAGCTTGATCGCGTAGTCGAGCATCGCGCGGTCCGCCGGTTCGAGATCGACTGCTCGATAGTCCTCTACCAACTGATCCACCCAGGGAGCATCTTTCGTCAGGCGACGCAGACCCGCTGCGTGGTGGCGTATTCAGTAATGGCACTCGTTGGCGGACGACACGACCACCGCGAGCATTTCCCGGCGCACTCGGGACAGCTTCGATGGTCCGTACATCACCATCTTGTAGAAGTCATAATGCACCCGAAGCGAGGCCGGGTGGAGGCTGTGGATCTTCAGAATATTGTCGACGTGTCCATCCGGGTCGCGCATCTTTTCGTACATCTTGCCGAGTTCGGGCCCCATGTCGTCGGCGTTTTCGTGGATCACGTCGATCCAGGGCGTCTTGACGGGCGTGTTTTCGGTCCCCATTTGCCAGTATTAGAACACACTGGCCATCAGACTTCCGCGACGGGCTGCTAGTGTCCTCGGTCAGAAGTACGGTTGTTATATTTCGGAGCGCAACGGTGTCGGATTTGGCGGAGCGCCGACGAGCTAATGCTCATTCATTGCAAGGAGGAGCGACTCCAAAGACGGCGCCGTTCCGCCCGAACCCGCAGGGCCGATGGAGGTTGCTGGTTGGGAAGGTTTAGCCGACCGAGGCCATACCCACTTTTATCGACCGATTCAACATCCACGTTTCGTGCGGCAACATCCATTGGAGATAGTGACCGTATTTCTGACCGAGGACACTAGCATTGAAGTCCGGGTTCCACGGTGATAAACAGGAGGCGAGAATCCGAGCAATGACCGTTCCCAAAATAGACATCCCCGTCCGTTACAACATGGCCACCCATTTCGTGGATCGCCACATCCGGGAAGGCCGCGGGGACAAGATAGCTGTGATCTGCGAAGAGCGCACCCTCAGCTACGCCCAGTTGCACGAATCCGTGAACCGGGTCGCGAACGGATTGGGTGAGCTCGACGTGCCCCCCGGAGGGCGCGTTCTCATCCTCCTGCCCGACTGTGTCGAATTTGCCGCAGCATATCTGGGGACGGTCAAGAGTGGCGCTGTCGCGGTCTTGACGAACACCGCGCTCCGGGCACCCGATTACGCCTACTTTCTCGACGAAAGCGAGGCATCGGTGCTCATCGTCGACGGCGGGCTTTGGCCCGAAGTCGAGCCGATCCTGGAAGAACGCCCGAAACTGCGACACGTCGTGGTGCGTGGAACGGCCCGGGGCCGCGCCCGGGGTTGGGATGAATGGGTCCGGACCCAAAGCTCTTCCTTCGATCCTGCCGATACGTCCAGGGACGACATTGCTTTCTGGCTGTGGACCTCGGGCAGCACGGGCCCGCCCAAGGCAACACCCCATCGTCATCGCGATTGGAACTACTGTGCCGAGTACGTCGGCCATGGTGTTCTCGGGATCGGCCCCGAGGACGTCACGTTCTCCTCCTCGAAGTTGTTCCACGCGTATGGGCTTGGCAATGCGCTGATGTTCCCACTCTACGTCGGTGCGACGACCGTACTCTATCCTGGCCGTCCGACACCCGACGTTGTCCTCGGTATCGTGCACGAGCGGCGGCCGACGATTTTCTATTCCGTCCCGACCCTGTACGCTGCCATGCTCGCGGCAACGGATCGGGATAACCCATACAACTTCGGCAGCGTTCGTGTTTGCATCTCGGCCGCTGAACCACTCCCGGCTCCGATTCTCAACCGTTGGAAGGACCGGTTCGGCCTGCCGATCCTGGACGGTATCGGTTCGACGGAAGTCCTCCACATGTACGCCTCGACCCGACCCGGCGCGATCAAGCCCGGCAGCACCGGGCATCCTGTCGCCGGTTACGAGATCAGAATCACGGATGAGGAGGGCGACGAGGTTCGAACCGGCCAGGTCGGTGACCTCTGGGTGCGCGGGCCGAGTACGACTCCCGGTTATTGGAATCGTGACGAACTGAATCTGGAGCGCTGGCAGGACGGTTGGTTTTCGAGCGGTGACAAGTACTACCGTGACGATCAGGGATTTCTCTTCTACGCGGGCCGGTCCGACGACATGTTCAAAGTGTCGGGTCAGTGGGTTTCGCCGACCGAAGTTGAGAACTGCCTGATCGAGCACGAAAAGGTACTGGAATCCGCCGTCGTGGCGTTCGAGAACAGGGAGCGCCTCCTCAAGCCCAGGGCGTTTGTCGTACTGAAGGCCGGATTCCGAGGCGACAGCACGTTGGTTGACGAACTCCAGGATTTCGTAAGGAGTCGTCTCGCCCCCTACAAGTACCCGCGCCGGGTTGATTTCATCGACAGCCTGCCCAAGACGGCCGCGGGGAAGATCCAACGATTCAAGCTGCGGGAGTCGGGCCCGGAGTCGTGACCGAGTTCGACCCACATGTTGAAAAGCCCGACTGCAAGTGATAGACAGTCAGAACGATGAGCGGTTCATTCGACAGTGAGGGCCGACCTCGAAGATGGCCCGCCGTCCTGATTGTTGGCGCCTCGATTCTGCTGCCCGCTTTGTTTGCGTTCGCTGGCCCCGGACAAGCTGGGCAAGCCGAGCCGGCTACCCCAGAGCGCCCGCTCCTGAACGTCCAGTTCCTCATCGGCGCACCGCGAGCGCAAGTCACCCTGATCATGCAGGCCACGAGCCGATCTCTGGGCGTGGTTTGCGAGCACTGCCATGTCCGCGAAGGGTGGCACATCGACGACAAGCCCGAGAAGCGAACTGCGCGCAACATGATGCACATGATCTCGGTCATGGGCCCGAGGTACTTCGATGTGATGGAGGTCCCCAGTTGCTGGACCTGTCATCGGGGAGAAACGACGCCCCAACTTTTTGAGCCCGGTACCGGGCCTGTACCGGCGGCACCGGGAGTGGGCGGTGGTGGCGGCAGAGGTCTACCGGAGGTGCAGGCGCCCTTCATCGGTGGAACGATGCCCGCTGGCGAGGCGTACGAGAACGTGACCCAGTATACCGATATCCCCGCGCGAGATCTTGCCGCGGTGATGCGGTCCTACAGCCGGGCTCTCGGCGTGGGCTGCGAACACTGTCACGTTGAGGGCGATTTTGCGAGCGATGACAAGGTCACGAAAGTGCTCGCGCGTCGCATGCTCGAGATCCGTCTGGGCCTTCAGGGCGATTTCTTCGACGCGCGCAATGTGCTGACCTGCTGGACGTGCCACCGAGGCGAAACGACACCCCAGATGCAGCTGCCTCTCGAATTGATGCCGGGACGCGATTAGTGGCCTGTCCCACCCATATTGGGACCAGCGCCGATGGGTCTTCGAGGCGAGGTCGAGGCGCGAGTCGGAAGTCGATGCTCATTCATCGACGACGGCTCGCAACGACGAGATCGCCTCGAACCCCCATCGGCCCGAAGGGTTGCGGCAAAATGGCATCATCTTCGGCGTCATCGGCTTCTCGCAATGAAAGGCATTTCCTCGACGCCGATTCCTTGAATCCAATACCATTTGGCCGCAACGCTGGTCCCAATATGGGTGGGACAGGCCACTAGCTGTGTCGCGCCGCCGCCTGTGGTTGCTTCTGGCGGCGTTTGATTTCGATAACGTAAAAGGGACCCACCAAACGGGGCTCTGATCGAGGAAAAGGGACCCACCCCTGATAGCCTCCCCCGAAGCGTGAACTGGATGAACAGGCACGCGAGTGGGAGGTGAGGATTGATAGGGATGGATCAGTACGAGTTGATCAGAACTGCACATCGGGTTTACAAGAAAAGCATTCGACAGATCGCCCGGGAGACCGGGCACACGCGACGGACGGTCCGGAAAGTATTGGCCGGACAGGAGCCCAAGTATCGGCGAGAGAAGGAGCCAGCCTGTCCGGTGATGGACCCGGTCGCCAGGATCGTAGATGCCTGGCTCCAGGCGGACCGGGACCAGCCAGTCAAGCAACGCCACACCGCGCACCGGGTGTGGCAACGTCTGGTGGAGGAGCATGAATTTACCGGAGCCGAGCCGACGGTACGCCGCTGGGTTCGGGAACGGAAGACACGGTTGGGCTGGAACCAGACCGGTGCTGTGGTGCCGTTGGACCCGGAACACGCCCGTGAAGCCGAGGTGGACTGGGGTACGGCCTGGGTCCGGATGAACGGTCAAGACCGTCAGGTCAAGTTGTTCTGCATGAGATCTCGGTACTCGGGCAAGGCGTTTGTGCGGGCCTATCCGTGGGAACGGCAGGAGATGTTCCTGGACGGTCACATCCGTGGGTTCGACTGGTACGGAGGCGTCTTCCCGACGTTAGTGTTCGATAACCTGAAAACCGCCGTGAAACAGATTCTGCGCGGGAAGGGTCGGGTTGAACAGACGCGGTTCACAGCGTTTCGGGCGCACTACACGTTTGAAGCACGGTTCTGCAATCCGGCGCGGGGCCAGGAGAAAGGCGGGGTCGAGGGACTGGTCGGCTTCGCCCGGAGAAACTTCCTGGTGCCGGTTCCCGAGGTGACCGACTTCGACGAGTTGAACGCGCAGTTGCTGGAACGCTGCGGCGCCGACGACCAGCGGAGGATCGGCGGTCGGTCCGACGATCGGACGATCGGGGAACGCCATGGAGCAGAACGCGCGTACCTGCTGGCGCTGCCGGGCACCCGATTCGAGAACACGAAGGTGGTGGGTGTGCGGATCAGCCCGTACCAGACGGCCCAGGTGGATCAGAACCGGTATTCGGTGCCGACCGCATATGTGGGACGCCGGCTCTGGGCCCATATCGGCTGTGACCGGGTGAGCTTTTACGCGGACCAGAAGAAGGTGGCCGAACATGACCGCGCCTTCGGTCATAGCGACTGGCGGATTGATCCGTTGCACTACCTGGAGTTGATCCGGCGGAAGGTGGCCTCGTTTGAGAGCGCCCGGCCGATCCGGCAGTGGCGGGATCAATGGCCGACCCAATATGAGACCGCGCTGGAGCGGTTGCGGGATCGGCATGGGTACAGTCGGGGCACCCGGGAGTTCATCGGCATCCTGCAACTCCACCAGGACTGGGATCTGGATCGGGTGTCATCGGCCATCCAGGAAGCGCTCGATGCCCACTGTATCGAGTTGGAAGCGGTGCGGCACATTCTGATGCGGGAGGACACGCCGACTCGATCCCATGCACCGCTCGAGTCCGGGTTGATGCCCGGTATCACCGATCTGACGATCGCCCGGGCCGATCTGGATCAATATGACCGTCTCCTGGCTGGGGGTGTGCGATGAGTCCGGGTCAGGAGATCGTTCTCGACGACGCACTGCGGCAACTCCGGCTTCCGGCCATGGTGCGGGAGTGGCGGGAACACGCCCGACAGGCTAAAGAGGCCGGCGAGGGGCACACCGGCTTTCTATTGGCTCTGGCCAGCCGCGAGCTGGAGCAGCGGCAAGCCAATCAGGTCCAGCGTCGACTGCGGGAGGCCCGGTTCCCACTGCTCAAGACCCTGGAGACCACGGACCTGAAGAAGTGGCCAGTGCTCGATGCGGTCCAGGTTCGCGACTATGCCGAGTGCGGCTACATTACCCGGCACGAGAACGTCGTCCTGTTGGGCAAGCACGGAACCGGTAAAACCCATGCCGCCACGGTGCTGGGTGTGGAAGCCTGCCGGAGGGGCTACCGCGTCGGGTTCACCACGGCAGCCGGGCTGGTCAACACCTTGATCGAGTCGCGCGAGGAACGGCAACTGAAGCGGCACCTGGCGAAGCTGGCCCGCTTCGAGCTGCTCATCGTGGACGAAGTCGGCTATATCCCGTTCTCGGCCGAGGGGGCGCAGTTGCTGTTTCAGGTCTTCTCGGACCGCTACGAAAAGGGTTCGCTGATCGTCACATCGAACTTGCCGTTTGCACAGTGGACCAGCGTCTTCGGTGACGCCGCACTGACCGCAGCCCTGCTGGACCGGCTGACCCATCACTGCGCCATTCACCAGTTCGAGTGGGAAAGTATCCGGTTTACCGACAGTCTCGGCGCCGCTAGCAAACGGAAGAACAAACCCCGGTCCGCCGGAGGATCCGCGTGAAAACCGCGGGCGCGGCGGGCTGTGGAAAGTGCCGCCCCCATGGGAACCCGCTGCAAAGCCAGTGCGCTCCCACGGTGGCTTGGAAGCCTTCGGCTCCCACACTCCCCACAGCCTCGACGGCGGAATCGCTTTACAAACCATTAACCAGGGGGTGGGTCCCTTTTACTCGATCGGGGTGGGTCCTTTTTACGTTGTCAAAGCGAGGCGTTCGCGCTGACGGCGACCTGCGGGCCGGCAGTTCCCCCCACACAGTCTCCTCGGGCCGGCGATTTGCACGACAATCTCGAACTGATGGCCGATGTGCCAAAGGACCTGTTCGACCGCGAGATGCAGGTTTTTGAGAAAGCCCTTGGTGTCGACTGCCTGCACTGACACATCCAGCTTGAATGGGATCTGGACGACGTGCCGGCCAAGATTCGCACCCGCGAGATGATCCGAATGGAGCGTGCCGTCTCAACGGCACACTTCGACGACGTCGACGCCATATCCTGCTGGACATGCCATCGTGGCGAGATAACTCCGTCAGTCCAGCCGGCATCACTGACCGCACCGCCCCGCTACACGACCGACCCGTTTCCGGCATCCCGAGGCCGGGCGGGCGAAGTCTACGAAAATCTGCAGCTATTCGGCGATCTTGCTGCGGCCGGCCTGAAGGACGTGATGGAGGGCTACAACGCCGCACTCGGTGTCGTATGTACGCATTGTCACGTCATCAACGACTGGGCCGCCGATCAGAGACGCGAGAAGGAACTCACGCGGCGGATGGTGGAAATGGAGGCTGAGATCGAAAGAGAATACTTCGACGGAGCGGACAAGGTTAGCTGTTGGACGTGCCACCGAGGAGGAGTCGAGCCCGCACGAAACCTCCCGCCCGGGCTTAGTCCTGATCTGTGAGTAGGTTTAAATAGGGAAGTTTTAAATAAGGACAGGCACTTATCGTGAATGTCCCTATTTAATTCCATTAATAACTGTAGCGGACCGAAGGGGACAGGGGAGCCTGTCCCCTTTCTAGTCCTTCTCTATTCGTACCGTAGCGCGATCATCGGCTCGACCTTCATCGCGCGTCGACCCGGGACCCAGCAGGCCGCGAACGCCGTCAATGCCAGCACTGCGGTCGTAGCGACGAACGTCGTGGGGTCGAGAGCCGTCAAGCCGAATAGCATGCTTTCGAGGTAACGGGTCAGGGCGAGAGCGCCTCCGAGTCCGATCACGATGCCGATCACCGTGAGGGTCATTCCCTGAACGACGATCATTTTCAGGACACTGCCCTTTTCGGCGCCCAGGGCCATGCGAATCCCGATTTCCCGTGTTCGCAGGCTGACCGAGTACGACAGGACGCTATAGATTCCGCCTGCGGCCAGCACCAGAGCGATGCCTGCGAACACAGCCAGAAGAACGGCGTAGAACCTCGGTCCGGCGATCGAGGTGTAGAGCCGGTCCTCCATCGTGCGGACGTTGTCGAGGGTCAGGGACGAATCCAGATCGAGCGCCGCACGTCTTATGGCCGGTACCAGGGCGGTAGGCTCGCCGGCCGTGCGCACGGTGAAGTTCATCGGAAGGCCCCCGAAACTGCGTGGAGCCTGAAAGAAGCCGAAGTACAACTCGGGCTGGGGGTCGCTGTCGAGCCCTTGCCGTCGAACGTCCGCGACGACGCCGACGATCCGGGACGGGCCGGACGGCCCGGCCTGGAACTCCCGGTTGATGGCCGACTCGTTCGGGAAGTACTGCCGCGCGAACGTCTCGTTGACGAGGACGACCGACGGCCCTCCGGCGCGGTCCTGGTCGGTGAAGCCTCGGCCTTCCACGATGGAGATGCCCATCGCTTCGAAATAGCCCGGGCTGGCGATTGCGACGTCCGCAGCGGCCCGCTGCGAGTAGTCCCCCTCACCCGTGATCATGAACGCCATCCTTATTGTGTTCTGGGACAACGGCAGGTTGTTGACTACACCGTAGGCTTCGACTCCACCCATAGTTTCAATACGCTCGAGCATCTGCTCGTAGAAACGCTGGCGACCGGCGGGTTCCGGATAGCGGGCCTGGGGCAGGCTGATCTGGAACGTCAGTACGTTTTCCGGGTCGTAGCCGGGGTTGACGTTCGCAAGGTTGGTGAAGCTGTGGATCAGCAGACCGCCTCCGATGAGCAGGACGACCGCCAGCGCCACCTCCGCCATCGCCAGCAGGCTGCGGGTGCGGTTCCGCCGGAACAGGCTGAACCCGGACGATCCGGACGTGCCGCCCTCCTTGAGCGCTTCCACATTCGCTATGTTCGTCAGCTTCAGAGCCGGAGCCAGACCGAAAATCAGACCGGTGATGACCGAGACGCCGAGCGTGAATGCGAGCACGGTAGCGTCGATTCCGATTTCGTCGATTCGGGGGATCGTGCCGGGCTGGATAGTCTTGAGGACGTTGACGCCCCAATAGGCCAACAGGCATCCGAGCGCGCCGCCGGTGACCGCCAGTACGATGCTTTCTGTCAGGACCTGCCGGACCAGCCGGCCGCGCCCCGCGCCCAACGCCGCCCGGATCGCGATTTCCATCCCCCGACCGCTCGCGCGAGTCAACAGCAGGTTGGCGACGTTGGCGCACGCAATCAGGAGGACGAATGCGACCGCGACAACAAGCACGAGGAGCGCGTCCCGGACTGGAGCGACGAGATCTTCACCCAAAGGCACGAGTTCGATCGTCGAATTCGCGAGTGGATCCCTTCCCATCGGACTCCCTGTTCCCCCCCGGCCGCCCGGACCAGGTCCGCCGCGGGTGACCATACGTCCCCTGCCGCCATCGGGGGGGCCATCCACGATGTCGATGTCCTCACCACCCGCCGACGGTCGCCCGATACGGCCGCCGCGCCGCGGGCCTCCTTCGGCCGTTTCCGGACCTCCCTGTCCTCCCGGAGGTCCCCCACGAGTCATGCCTCCCGGAGGCATCCGCACGTCTTCTCCGTTCGAGCCTGGATTCGTTGGGTGGATGCGCCCGAAGATGGTGTTGGCTTCCGCCGTGGCCTGTTCGATGGAGACGCCCTCGGCGAGCCGCGCGATGGTGGATCCGGCGATTTCAATCCGACCGACCTGTCTCTGGGCCGCGGGGCGTACCGACATTGGAACCCAGAATGCTGTTTCGGTCGTTGGAAACTCGAATGAAGCCGGCATGACGCCGACCACGGGATAAGCGTCGTCATCCAGCGTCAGCGTGCGGTTCAGGATATTGGGATCAGAGCCGAAGTACCGTTCCCAGGCCAAAGCGCTCAGGATGATCACACGGTCTTTGCCCGGCGTCTCTTCGCTCGCCTCGAATGACCGCCCTAGTATCGGAGACACCCCGAGCAGCCGGAACATGCCCGGCGAGACGCGAGCGCCGTCGAGCCGGACGGGCTCGTCAGTGTCGGTCAGGGTAAGCGATTGGGGGCTGTAAAGACCCACGTCGGACACCATGCGTGCCTGGTCCCTGTAGTCCTGGAAATCGTCCGTCGTCAGCGATGGGATGCGGCTCGGGCCACCCTCGCCCGGCATTGGCGGCCGGTTCATGATGATCCGGACGACCCGGTCCGGATCATGGAACGGAAGCGGCTCGAGCAGAACCGCATCGATCACGCTGAAGATTGCAGTGTTCGCGCCGATCCCCAATGCGAGCGTCAGGATTGCGACCGCAGTGAAACCGGGTTTCTTGATAAGCATCCGGATGCTGTACTTGAAGTCCTGCCAGAGCGTTTCCATTCAACTCACCTGCCCTTATTTTTTTGACCGTTCGAATGATAGACGAATGCCTGCCGAAGACGATGTAAAGCGCGGTCTAAGTTAAATGACCCCCGGCAGAGCCGGGGGCTTATTTCTGTGAGCCCCTCAAAGGGGCCGGTCAAGAGCCGCCTGAAGGCAGCTGATGCCCCCACGCCATGTTCAGCTCCTCCAAACGCTGCTCCTCCCGCTCCTGCCGCCAAATGTATTCCCGCACGAATTGTTTGTCCATCCCCACCGTGGAAACGAAATAGCCTCGCGCTCAAAAACTCTTCCCTGTCAAACGGTGTTTCAGTCCCAGAAAGTTCCGGGCAGTCGAGATTGCACTCTTCCCCTTGATGAATCCCGCCACACTGGATACCGCCTACTTCGGAATGAACACCATGTGATACTTGCAGTCCCATTTCGTGTGCGATCGCCTTCGGGCCTCTTTCATTGAGTCCTCCTTCTTTGGAAGTCGTCGCTTCCAAGCAGGACTTTCCTATCTACCGCCGCTCTCGGTCAAACCTCTGCGAGTCGCCCCGGCTAAGCCGGGGGTTTACCTATGGGAATTAATGTTAACGATGTAAATCCTCGGGTCGGCTTGCCTCGAGGCGCACGAGACCGTTAAAATCGTATGTTTTCCCGCGGTGCGTGTCGGAAACCATTACGTTTTCGGTATCGCGTCCCCCGTTCAATATCCTCAGCAGGTGAGTGTGGATGAAGATAGGCGTCCCGAAAGAGACCGTCGAGCACGAACAGCGAGTGAGTCTCGTCCCCGACGCGGTCAAGAAACTGGCGGAGTCAGGCTTCGAAGTGCAGATTGAGTCGGGAGCGGGTATCCGGGCGTCGTACACCGATGAGGCGTACAGAGATGCCGGGGCCGCCCTTGTCGAGGATGCGGCATCGTTGATGGGATCTTCCGATGTCCTCCTGAAGGTCCAACCTCCGACAATCGAGGAGGTCGCGACCATTAATGAGGGTGCGATCCTGATCAGTTTCCTGCAACCGGTGCGCAACCGGCAGGTTGTCGAGGCGATGGCGGCTCGCAAGGTGACGGCGATCAGCATGCACCGGGTCCCAAGGATCACGCGTGCTCAGACCATGGATGCGCTCTCCTCCCAGGCAAACATCGCGGGCTACAAAGCAGTGCTTGCCGGCGCGGCCGCCCTCGGCAAGTTGTTGCCGATGATGATAACTGCGGCGGGTACGATACGGCCGTCCAGTGTGTTCGTGCTCGGCGCCGGCGTTGCGGGCCTCCAGGCGATCGCGACCGCTCGCCGGTTGGGCGCCGTCGTGTCGGCCTTCGACGTGCGGCCCGTCGTCAAGGAGCAGGTAGAGAGCCTCGGTGCGAAGTTCCTCGAGGTCGACCTCGGGGAGAAAGACACCGAGACGGCGGGTGGCTATGCCAAGGAATTATCCGAAGAGTCCCATCGCCGGGAACAAGAACTACTCGCGAACACATTGAAGACAGTCGACATCGTGGTGACGACCGCCCTCATCCCGGACAAGCCCGCGCCGGAGTTGATCACCGAGGACATGGTGCGCGGAATGAAGCCAGGATCGATCATCGTCGATCTGGCTGCCGAGGCGGGCGGCAACTGTGCCCTCACACAACCGGGACGGGATGTCGTCGTCCACGGCGTGACCATCCTCGGACACGTCAGCCTGCCGTCAACTGTGGCGGTGCACGCCAGCCAGATGTATTCGAGAAACGTCACTACTTTGCTGGCCGAGATGCTCGACGAAGGGGTCCTGAAGGTGGATCTGGAGAACGACGTCATAGGGCCGAGCACCGTGACCCACGCCGGAGAGATAAGGGTTTAGCCAATGATGGAAAGTCTGACAGGAGAGATCGTCGTCCTGGTCCTGGCCATGTTCGTCGGTTTTGAGGTGATCACGAAAGTGCCGCCCACGCTGCACACTCCGTTGATGTCGGGGTCGAACGCCATCTCGGGCATTACGGTGATCGGCGCGATGCTCGTCGCGGGAGAGGGCTACAGCCAGTTGGGGACGGTCCTTGGAGTTCTGGCTGTCGCTTTCGCCACGACCAACATCGTCGGCGGTTTCATGGTCACCGATCGCATGCTTCAGATGTTCAAGAAGAACAAGAAGCAAGAGGCCGGCAAGTGAACGCAGCAGTCGAACTGGCATACCTGCTGGCTGCAGTCCTCTTCATCTTCGGACTGAAATGGCTGTCTTCGCCCGCCACCGCCCGGAAGGGCAACATGCTCGCTTCGTCCGGCATGCTGCTCGCGATCGTCGTCACATTGCTGAACCAGCGCATTATCGGCTTTTCGGCGATCATGATCGGGCTGGTCATCGGAGCGGCGGTCGGTGCCGTTCTCGCCAGGACGATCCAGATGACGGCCATGCCGCAGATGGTGGCGCTCTTAAATGGATTCGGCGGAGGCGCATCGGTGCTGGTGGCGAGCGCGGAGTACCTGCGCCTGAGCGCGGAAGGCGGTGCCGCCGTCGACGTTTCGGTCAGCATTCAGTTCAGCATCCTCGTCGGTGCAGTGACGTTTTCGGGCAGCCTGATCGCCTTCGGCAAACTCCAGGGACTGGTGACCGGACAGGCCGTGACCTATCCGCTCCAGAAGCCGCTGAACGCCCTGTTGCTTGTGGCGATCCTCTTCATGGCGGTCTACCTTGTCGTGACGGGGCCGGGCGTCGGCCTGACCGCGACGATGGCGGGTGTGTTCGGCGAGGGCGTGCTCGTACCGATGATGATCCTGGTCGGATTGGCGCTGCTGCTCGGCGTGTTGTCGGTGATTCCGATCGGCGGCGCGGATATGCCCGTGATTATTTCGTTGCTCAACTCGTATTCCGGAATTGCGGCGGCGTCCACCGGTTTCGTCATCGACAACAGTGGCCTGGTGATCAGTGGCGCTCTGGTCGGCGCGTCGGGATTAGTCCTGACGATGATCATGTGCAAGGCTATGAACCGCTCGTTGGCCAACGTCCTGTTTGGCGCGTTCGGATCCGGTCCGGCAGAAGTGCCCGGTGCGGCTGCGGGCGCTGGCGGCGGAACGGTCAAGCAGGTCAGCCCGGAAGACGCGGCGATCATGCTGGCTTACGCGCGCCATGTCATCGTGGTGCCCGGTTATGGTCTGGCGGTGTCCCAGGCCCAGCATGCCGTCCGTGAACTGGCGACGCTGCTCGAGAGCCGGGATGTCGACGTCAAGTACGCGATCCATCCGGTAGCCGGCCGCATGCCGGGACACATGAACGTCCTGCTCGCAGAGGCCGATGTCCCCTACGATCAGCTCTGGGAGATGGAGCGGATCAACCCTGAGTTCGAGCGCGCAGACGTAGTCGTGGTCATCGGAGCGAACGATGTCGTCAACCCCGCGGCCCGAAGCAATCCGTCGAGCCCGATCTACGGGATGCCGATTCTGGACGTCGACCACGCGCAGCAGGTTATCGTCATGAAGCGGAGCATGAACCCGGGTTTCGCCGGCATCGACAACGAGTTGTTCTACCACCCGAAGACCTCGATGCTCTTCGGGGACGCGAAGTCTTCGTTGACGAAACTGATCGCGGAAGTCAAGGAAGCGTAGAATCGCCGGATGAGGTTTCGCTTCCTCACCCTGCTGTTCGGCGTGTTCGCAATCTCAGGCTGTACGATCGACTTCACGCCTCCCGAGTTCCTCGAACCGCCTATCCTTCGGCAAAACCCGAATCGGGCCGCGCCACTCGTTGCCATCCTGGACGTCTCCACCGACGAACCCTCGCGCGTGTCAGTCGTGGCACGCTCTGACGCCGGTGAGCGACGCATTGATTTCGATGACTACGCTACGGACCATTCGTTGACGATCCTCGGTCTCGCGGCGGGCCTGGAACACTCCGTGGACGTGACCGTAACGGATTTGGCGGGTACGGGCCGGCCGTGGAAGGATTCGCTCGTTTTCGATGCGCCGCCGCTGCCCGATGACTTTCCTCCGATACGGCTGACGGTGAGCCGCCCGGAGGAGATGGAACCGGGGGCGACGCTGTTCGCCGTCAACAAGTCGGACGCCGCAACGGATCCCGGAGCTGGATGGATCGTGGTCCTGGATGAAGGGGGACGAGTCATCTGGTTTCTCAAGACGACTCATCCTGTCGGAGATATTCGACGGCTCCGCAATGGCAACCTGCTCTACCAATCGGGGCCGGGTTCCGGAGCCGACGCTACCGAGGTAACTCTTTCCGGCGAGGTGGTTCGCCGATGGAGCACCTCGCGGCGGTTTGATGCGGAGACCGAAGGAAGGGTTCCTGTGGACGCCGATATGTTTCACCATGAAATCTTCGAGATGGAGAACGGTAATTCCCATAGGTAAACCCCCGGCTTAGCCGGGGCGACTCGCAGAGGTTTGACCGAGAGCGGCGGTAGATAGGAAAGTCCTGCTTGGAAGCGACGACTTCCAAAGAAGGAGGACTCAATGAAAGAGGCCCGAAGGCGATCGCACACGAAATGGGACTGCAAGTATCACATGGTGTTCATTCCGAAGTAGGCGGTATCCAGTGTGGCGGGATTCATCAAGGGGAAGAGTGCAATCTCGACTGCCCGGAACTTTCTGGGACTGAAACACCGTTTGACAGGGAAGAGTTTCTGAGCGCGAGGCTATTTCGTTTCCACGGTGGGGATGGACAAACAATTCGTGCGGGAATACATTTGGCGGCAGGAGCGGGAGGAGCAGCGTTTGGAGGAGCTGAACATGGCGTGGGGGCATCAGCTGCCTTCAGGCGGCTCTTGACCGGCCCCTTTGAGGGGCTCACAGAAATAAGCCCCCGGCTCTGCCGGGGGTCATTTAACTTTCTGACGCTGTCGATGGAAATGCGCCGCTTCGAAGACTATCCGGCCAGCGAAACCCTGAGAGACGCCCGCTCCGCCTACGCCAACTTGGTGGGTGATGTCGTCTTAGAGTTCGAACCGGGAGGAGAAGTCGTTCGGAGGTTTTCATTGCTGGACATCCTCGATCCGTACCGAATCGGCTACGACTCCCTCGGCGAGGGCTTGAACGTAAGGTTTCCCGGTGCGGACAACGGCACGCGGGATTGGTCTCACGCGAACGCACTGGTCCATCAGCCGATCGACGACTCTTATATTGTGACCGTTCGCCACCAGGATGCGATCGTCAAGATCGACCGAATGACCGGAGGACTGATATGGATTCTTGGCACCCACGACGGTTGGCCAGAGTCGCTCCAGCCGTTTTTGCTGAACCCTATTGGCGAGTTCGAGTGGCCTTTCCATCCCCATGCTGCAACCGTGACTCCGCGGGGCACGATCTTGGTCTTCGACAATGGGAACAATCGATCTCGTCCTTTCGAACCCAGAGTGGCGGCCCGGGACAACCACAGCCGTGCTGTGGAATACGCGGTCGATCCAGGGGACATGACGGTGGCCGAGGTGTGGCAGTACAGCGGCCCGGAAGCCGACCGGTTCTACTCGCCGATCGTCGGCGACGCGGATCCGCTACCCAAAACAGGGAATGTCCTGGTGACTGCCGGTGCGCGGGCATTCGATGAGAAGGGCGTGCCCACCGACACGGTTGCCGGTGCGGTCATCTGGGCGACCATCAGCGAAGTAACGCGCAACGAGCCGGTCGAGAGGGTTTTTGAGGTGATCGTCGGGGATCCGGATTCTCCGGGTCCGGGTTGGATCGTCTATCGCGCTGAACGACTGCCGGGACTGTATCCCTGATCCCAGCGGCTTCTGCCACAGGCTGCCTAAGCCGAATGGCTCAGAAAATCCGTCCGACCGCCGTCGACCGTCAACGCCTGCGCCGTGATGAAGCTCGCTTCGTCGCTCGCCAGGAAGAGCGCCGCGGTCGCGATGTCTTCCGGTTGGCCAACACGGCCCATCATCGCCTTTGATGCCGGTGCGCCGAGGCTCGCTGCCAGCTTTTCCTGGGAGCCGGCGATCTCGGCCAGCATGTCGGTCTGGATGAACCCCGGACAGATTGCGTTTACGTTGATACCCTTCGGCCCCAGTTCCAAAGCCATCCGTTTCGTCAAGGAGATCACGGCGGCTTTCGTCAATCCGTAAGGGGTCGTCCCGGCGACGGCGGTGCCCAGCCCGGCAAGCGAGCTCAGGTTGATGATCTTCCCGTAACCCTTGTCTATCATCAACCCCATGACGGCCCGCGTACAGTGGATGATGCCCTTGACGTTGACGTCGATCATGCGGTCCAGATCTTCATCGACGAACGACTCAATATCTCCGCTATGCAGGATGCCGGCGTTGTTGACGAGGATGTCGATGCCGCCGTACATGGCGACTGCGGCTTCGACCATCGCCGCGATCTGTTCCTTGTCTCGGACGTCGGCGCGCGCGACGATCGCGCTTCCACCGGCCTCTCTGATCGTCGCGACGACATCGTTAGCGGCATTCTCCCGCACGGCGTAGTTGACGACGACATTAGCGCCCTCAGAGGCGAACAACAAGGCCGTGGCGCGTCCGATACCACGCGATCCGCCGGTGATCAGGGCTGTCTTCTCATGGAGTCTTCCGGACATGGTCGGGCAGTATAACAGGAGCCACCCGGACGGCCTCTGTACAGAGCCCTCCTGAAACCGCTATGATGCGATTCGGTCTTCGGGCGAGATGCCTCCCCGGGACGATTCGACAACACCATGCGCATCCTCATCGCCGGCGGCGGACATGTGGCCGCTCTCATCGCCAGTCGTCTCATCCGCGAAGGTAACGAAGTCACTTTGGTCGAGCAGGACGCGGCCCGCTGCGCCGAACTGGAGGAGGTTCTCGACGCCAAAATCGTCAACGGCAACGCCGCCAGCGTTACCGTGTTGCGAAGGGCGAACATTGCGGACGCGGAAATGCTCATTGCCGCGACGAACTCCGACGCGACGAACATCCTGGCATGCCTGGTCGCTCAAGTGGAATCCAAGGTCAGCGTCAAGGTGGCAAGGATGCGCACGCACGAGGTCGCGCACTGGAGACGCGTTGCGCGCGAAGCCGGCCTCGGTATCGACCTGATCATTCATCCGGAATCCGACGTCTCGGATCGGATCATGCGCGTGCTGAACTATCCCGGCGTTTCGGAGATCATCGAGTTCGCGCGCGGCGAAGCGCGCTTGTTCGGCATGAACCTGGAACCGGGGAGCTGGATGATCGGCAAGACGCTGCACGAGCTCGAGCAGGCCGGGCCCCCTCGGAATTCGCTGATCGCAATGATTTTCCGCGGCAAGCAGGTCCTCATCCCTCACGGTGCCGAACAACTCCTTGTCGGCGATCACATTTACGGGATGGCGACGCGCGACAACATGGACGATGTGCTCGAGTTCATGGGCATCGAAGGACGGAGGGAGATCGAGCGAGTGTTTATCGTCGGGGGTAAGCAGTTGGGTATCCGGATTGCCGAAATCCTCGAAGAGCGGGACGTCCAGGTCAAGTTGTTCGAGCAGGACCTTGAGCGGTGCGAGAAGATTTCCACGATCCTGAAGAAGACGGTCGTAATCCACGGTGACGGCACGGACCAGACGATGTTGCTCGAGGAAAACATCGAGGGCGTCGACGGTTTCCTCGCGCTGACGAATCACGATGAGGACAACATCATCGCGTCCTTGCTGGCGCGGCGCCTTGGGGTCCGGAAAGTCGTTGCGCTCATCAATCGGCTGAGCTACGTGCCGATGGTGCAGCGGCTCGGAATCAACACGACGGTCAGCCCTCGGCTCTCGGCTGTCGACAACATCCTGCAATACGTGCGGAAAGGGCGGGTGTTGAGCGTAACGACCTTCGGTGAAGAGGAAGCCGAAGCGATCGAGTTGATCGCTTCGAAGGGCACGCGCTATGTCGGGCGGAAGCTCAAGGACATTCGATTCCCGCGCGGAGCAATCGTCGGGGCCATCGCCCGCCCGGACGGTCAGGTGGTGATTCCTCGGGGCGATGCGACGATCGAAGCAGGGGACCGTGTCATTTTCTTCGCGATGGAGAGCGTTGTCGCCGAGTTGGAGACGGCCTTCCTCTCGTAAGGGGCAACAACAACTTTGATCCAACTTGGCGCGGTCACCTACGTTCTGGGCCAGTTCCTGGTGGCGCTGGCCGGAACGATGCTGATTCCGCTGGCCTACGGATGGTTGACGGGCAGTGCGGGACTCACCCCCCTCTTCTACGGAGCATCGATCACTGCGGTGACTGGCGCGGTGATGTTCTTGTCCGCAGGGAAGCCGGAACGCGAACTCACGCAGCGTGAGGGTCTTCTGATGGTCGTCTCAATCTGGGCGGCCGTGGGATTGTTTGGCAGCCTTCCATTTTACTTCTCGCCCTATTTTCTGACTTTCACGGATGCTTTCTTCGAATCGATTTCCGGTTTTACTACCACGGGCGCCACGGTGCTTGACCAAGTGGAGGTGCTCCCGGATGCGCTTCAATTCTGGAGATGTTTTTCCCACTGGCTCGGCGGTATGGGGATCGTCGTGCTTGGCATTGCGATTCTGCCTTTGGTCGGTCACGGCGGTATGCAGCTCTACCGTGCGGAATTTTCCGGCGCGAAGTCGGAGCGCCTGAAACCACGCATTACCGAGACCGCCCTGTCGCTGTGGAAGATCTACGTGGCGCTCACCGTCGCCGAGTTCTTCGCCCTGCGGCTTGCCGGCATGGACGGGTTCGAAGCACTGTGCCACACGTTCTCGACACTGGGCACGGGAGGTTTCTCGACCCGGACGGCGAGTATTGCCGGCTTCAACAGCCCGCTGATCGAGTTCGTGATTATCGTCTTCATGCTGCTTGCGGGCATCAGCTTCATCCTGCACTATCGTCTCCTGGTGGAGCGCAACCCCCGAAGCTTCTTCGGTGACGTCGAACTCCGGTACTATCTGTCGCTGGCCGCCGTCGCTACGGGCGTGATCACCGCAGTACTTTTGTTCGCTTCGGACTACCCGCTGGGGCTTGCGTTCCGCAACGCGCTGTTCCAGGTCGCAGCGATCATTACGACCACAGGATTCGTCACCGATAATTTCGAGATCTGGCACCCGCTGCCTCAGCTCATGCTGCTGGCGTTGATGTTCGTCGGAGGGTGCACCGGATCCACGGCTGGCGGCATGAAAATTTTCCGGATTCTCCTGCTGGCACGGGTCGTGGACCGGGAGTTCAAGCGGATGGTCGAACGCCGCGGCGTGTTTGCCGTCCGCCTGGGCGGCAACGTCGTCTCCGAGTCAACCGTGCAGAGCCTGCTGAGCCTGATCTATCTGGCTTTTGTCGTCAATTTCACCGCCGTCCTGCTGCTGGCCGCGATGGGCATCGATGTCCTGACCGCGATCAGTGCCGTCGCGGCGTCGATGTTCAACATCGGTCCAGGCCTCGGCGGTGTCGGCCCGCTCGACAACTACGGGCACCTCCCGACTCTGGCCAAGTGGGTGCTGTCGGGATGCATGGTCGCGGGGCGGCTGGAGTTCTACACCGTGTTGGTGATTCTCACTCCGGCATTCTGGAGAAAGTAGCGGCTTTGTCGCCACAGCGTACTTGACTGTACGCCGATGCGCGTGTTCGATCCGCGTTTGGCGATTGGCATCTGGCTTTTGGCTGGAACCGCCAAGAGCCAACGGCCAATGGCTATTGCCCAAGCGCCGTGGCAGCGCAGTTCGGGTGGTAGAATCTGACCAGGGCCTCATGAGCACACCCCTTAATAATGGGAATTATATACGGTTTTAGCCAAAACTCATTGACACCATCGCACTGATTGGCTAAAATACCTCCATATATAGATGGAGTATTTGATGCCCAAGAAAGCACCAGGGAAAAGCTACCGCGAAGGACTCTCACTCACCAAGCTATTCAAGATGTTTCCCGACGACGAAACCGCCGAACGATGGTTCATTGAAACCCGTTGGCCGAATGGCGTCGCCTGCCCTAACTGCGGGTCAGCGAACATTGCGAACTGCCGCAAGCCTCAGCCATACCGCTGCCGTGATTGCCGGAAGTCCTTCTCGGTTAAGACTGGAACTTTGATGCACAGCTCCAACCTCGGACTGAAAACGTGGGCTATTGCGTTCTACTTGCTGGCTACAGGGATCAAGGGCACTTCGAGCATGAAGCTCCATCGGGACTTGGGAATCACGCAGAAATCGGCTTGGCATCTGGCGCACCGCATCCGGGAAACTTGGGGCGATCATCCGCTCTTCTCAGGTCCAGTTGAAGTCGATGAAACCTATATCGGCGGGAAAGAGAAGAACAAGCACAACTCAAAGAAATTGAATGCTGGGCGTGGTTCAGTGGGCAAAATCGCAGTTGTCGGCGCAAAGGATCGGGAAACGAATTCCGTCAGTGCGACCGTCGTAGAAAGTGTGGACCGGCGATCGCTAGAGGGTTTCATCCAGGGCCGGACACAGAAAGGCGCGACTGTCTACACAGATGATCACGGCGGCTACGATTCCCTGTGGCTAGACTTCGAGCATGAGTCGGTCAAGCATAGCGTTCGGGAGTATGTTCGAGGCCAAGCCCACACCAACGGTATCGAGAGCTTCTGGTCTATCCTTAAGAGGGGTTACTACGGAACTTACCACAGCATGAGCGCGAAGCACCTGAACCGCTACGTCAACGAGTTCTCCGGTCGGCACAACCAGCGGAGTCGCAACACCGTTGACCAGATTAGCGCGATGGTTCGTCGCATGGATGGGAGGCGGCTACGTTATCGGGATTTAATTGCTCAGATGTCTCGATCATGGTAATTTACCATTACGTATGCCGAAAGCAAAACCACATCCGCCTCGGCTGGTGAGGTTCGATTTTGACTTCGGTAAGTTTTTAGCTGCCGTTCATTACATCGCCTCCAGAGACCTGCCAGACCTCACTGCCTACAAGATTTGTAAGCTACTTTTTCTATCCGATAAACACCATCTCGTGAGATACGGAAGACCGATCACGGGAGATCACTATTGTGCGCTCGCATATGGTCCAATTCCATCGATGGCGCTGGATCTCCTGAGGGCCCTGGCAAAGGATGTACAGCAAGACGACGAGAATGTCAGGCGCATGGCGTCAAGATTGGATGTTGACCGACAGTTTCAATATCCGAGGTTTTCTACAACCAAGGCTTTGGAGTTTGGCGATCTCTCAAAATCGGACTGATGTCTCTCGATGAAGTAGTCAATGAGTTCGGAGATATGGGCTTCAACCAACTCAAGAGCATCACTCATTCAGTATACGCGTATAAGAAGACATCGCATAAAGGCGAACACTGGATGCGCTATGAAGATTTTTTCCGTGAAGACCCAGGCGCAATCGATGGCGCGCACGAAGAGATGCTAGAGAACAATGAGTTACGTCGAGCCTTCGGCGTGCTGTGACTGCATTCGATCCCGTATCCAGCGCACGATACTCAGTCATAAGACTACCTTATTTTTTTAGAGGTGGTAGTCGTATGAAGTTGTTTGTAGTTCTAGGCCACGTAGAAGGCACTGCGGTTTGCATCAAAGCGACGAGTAAAGTTGATGTGTACCTCAACAATAAAGAAATGAGGGCGGGTTGCGTATACTACGAAGCAGGAGAAACGGGATATTTTATCAAAGACACGGCTATTCAGCCTGACAATCAGTTCCCGATCTCACATGAACATATCCGATCCTGCCACCGTGATCGAATATTTGAGGATCTCGGCATACTTCCACGCGGCTTTGGAGAAGCTCTGAAGTCTGCCATGAACAATTCAATCACCATGGATGAGCGCAAGAAAAAAAGGATTTCTGAATTGATCGGTTTTTAGGACAAACCCAGCGCAACAACAATCACAACATACCTTCCTTCTAAGTTTCGAAGAATACGCGGCATGACAGATCATAAGAACAAAAAGAGGCGAGGAAGACCGCCGAAGCGCACAATGCCAGCCCCAATCCCTGACACGCCACAGAACATCGCGCTAGCCTGCATGAATGGCCTACCTAAGCGCGACTGGAACTACCTCAAGAAGTTAGAAACAAAGGAAGACGCCGACTAAACCATGCCGACGGTTTGGCTAAAACCGTATATAATTCCCTTAATAATCCCAGAGTCGGTTCGAGGGTCCTGCTGACTGTGGCGTGTCTAATCGTCGTGATCGCCGGACTTCGTGCGGCCGAGTCGATCATCGTGCCGTTCCTGCTGTCTGTCTTCCTCGCCATGCTGGGGATACCCGTCATCATGTGGCTCGAAGCACGACGCTGTCCGCAGTCGGTTGCGATTCTCATCGTTGTCATCGGCACCTTGGTTTTCCTGGCCGGGATCGGCCTCGTCGTGGGCGGCTCGGTGAGCGCGTTCAGCCAGGCGCTGCCCCAGTATCAGGCACGGTCGACGGCGTTAATGGAGAGCGCCGAGAGCCAGCTACGGTCGTGGGGAATCGACTTCTCTCTGTCCGCGGTCGGGGATCTGATCAATCCGGGACAGGCCCTGTCGCTGGCCGGGGGCCTGCTGTCCCGTCTGGCGGGGATCGTGTCCAACTTCCTGCTCGTTTTTCTGACGACGATTTTCGTCCTGACAGAAGCAACCGGGTTTCGGGATAAGGTGCGCACGGCGTTCGGCGACGGTGGCAGCAAGGTGCTCCAATTGTCCGGCGTGATGACCCAAGTCCACCGCTACCTGACGATCAAGACCGGGATCAGCCTGGTTACCGCTCTGCTCCTGGGCTTCTGGGTTTGGGTACTCGGTGTCGACTTCCCGTTGCTGTGGGGTCTGTTGGTCTTCATGCTGAACTACATTCCGAACCTGGGATCCATCATGGCCGCGGTTCCCCAGGTGCTTGTTGCCCTGATCCAACCGCAGGGCGGTGCGGGCCTCTCTCTGACCGTCGCGATCGGCTATGTCGCAGTCAATCTCGTGATGGGTAACATCGTCGAACCGCGCCTGATGGGGCAGCGCCTGGGCCTGTCGACGCTGGTCGTCTTCCTTTCTCTGGTGTTTTGGGGATGGGTGTGGGGAGGCATCGGGATGCTGCTCTCTGTTCCGCTGACGATGGTCGTCAAGATCATGCTCGAGAGCAGCCCCGAGTTCCGTTGGGTCGCCGTCTTCCTGGACAAAGCTCCGGATCCGGCGCCTGCGCCGTCGGGCTGAGCCGCGACTGTCTCCACGAGGACCTCGGTCGGGGTGGTGGGCCGGAACCGCTACCCGAAGCCAGGTGAATGGCAACAGGGGGTTCGGAAGCCAACCAGCGGAGTCCCGCTCTGAACCACAACCGCCCTCGCCAACGCGCAGTGGCTGGACCGCTACCTTCGGGGCGCGCAAGCCATACTGCTCGACCCACTGAACGGAGCGTTTCGGACCGGAGCCGACTGCAGGCGGGAAGGGTCGACGCTCGAGCACTGATCGTTTTCAACAAGTTCTAAAAATAGGCCTGCTTGTTCCTATTCAACGTTAAGGTTTTGCTGATGTTCGGCCGATAAGGAAGACATTAGGTGGAACCTGTCCTATGACGTCGATCAGTTTATTGGGCGCGAGCCTGCTCAACCAGACGAGTTTCATGGACCGTGCTTCAGCCGGTTCTCGATCGAGGCCCAGCGTGCGTGTGGGTGTCCGTTCGGATTTGTCAGCAATCGACTCCAGGGTCGCAGCCTTTGAGAGCCTGGTTCGGGATCTGGCCGATCCGGCCGCATGGGCCGCCGCGCGGGCAAAGTCATCATTGGCGAGTGTGGCGACCGTCGCTACCACTGGTCTCGCGTCTCCGGGTGAGTACTCGATCGAAGTGTCGGCTCTCGCGCGGCGACAGATCACGACCTCGACGACGGCCTATTCAAACACGACCGAAACGGTTGCTGACGGCGGATCGATATCCTTTACTGTCGATGGTGAAACCACCGTGTCCATCGACGTGTCGACGTCGACGTCGCTTGCAGATCTCAGAGATCGGATCAACGCCCAGAACTCCGGCGTCGTCGCCTCGATCGCGAACGATGCGATCGCGAACAAACTGGTCATCTCGAGCAGGGAGACGGGGCTGGGCCACGGGTTCACTATCAACGACGCCCTGACGAACTCCGTGGGCACGGTGCTGGCGTTCGAGGCGGGGCAGGGCTCCCTATCGGGCAACACGCAGAATGCTCGGAACGCCGCTTTTACCGTCGATGGAAGGGTCGAAAACAGCGATTCGAACAAGGTGACGGCCGCGGAAGGCGTCACCATGACGCTCGTCGGTCTAGGCAGGACGACGTTGGCGTTGTCGGCCGACACCGCAGAGATTCGCAAGTCACTCGAGAGTTTCGTCAGCGAGTTCAACGCGCTGGAGAAGACATTGAGCGAGTTGGCTTCTGCCGAAACGGCGGTCGAGTCCGGTATCCGCGTTGCTGCGGGCAGTGCGCTGCGTACGATGACCACCGGTGTCCGTCGCGCGCTTTCCGACCGGCGTGAGCAGAGCCCGGGGAGTCTGGGCGATCTCGGAATCGGGACTCGAGGTTCGGGCGGGTTGAAGCTGGACGTTGACAAACTCGACGCCGCTCTCGCCACGTCCGCCTCCGACGTCGAAACGCTGCTTCGAGGGAGGGCCGGCAGGGGTGGGATCTTTTCCGTCCTGCAGGATCATCTGGCCCGGCACGTCGGCTCTTCCGGGCTCGTGACTTCTTCGGACAGAGCCAGGTCGGGCCGTCTTCCGAACATCTCCGTCGCGCCGCTCGATACTGCCCGGCAAGATAAGATCCATGCCATCAATGGAATAGATCGTTCCATCGCTGCACTCGAAAAATCGTACCTATTGCTCGCCGGCCTCCCCAACGCTTCCTGATCCGCCCCCGCATCTGGACCGCGGCTGGGAATAATCCTCAAGACCGAATCGAAGTACACATTTAGACCGAAGCTGCGATTAATGCACTGCGGCGAATCTGAGTAAACCGATTGGAAACTTTTCCGTCTATTGTCTGGTAGGGACATGCGATTGGAATCGAATAGCCGGAGACTCGAATGAAGAACGAAGAGCTGTTCACGTACCGGGAAATCGCCACTCAGAAATGGATCGTATCGTTGCCGCGACAGCTGCGAACGCTGTGGATGGAGCGAGATCTTCCGAAAATCGAAGTCAGCGCCGAGTTGGACGAAACGGCGTTGGAAGGGATGATCGAGCCGCGCCTGCCCGTAGTGGCGCTGTGGTTCCAGATTCGGGAGTTGGTCGACGAGGTCCGGAATCCCCGGCCAAAGGCGAAGATCACGGCCGAGGCCGACGCTTCCGCGCTCGACGGTCTGATCGAATCACGCCTGCCCTTCGTGTCGATTTATTATCAAATCCGCACTATCGTCGATGAGATCCGCAACCCGTCGGAGGTCGAGATCACTGCAGCGCCTGTGGAAGTCGAGCCGCTGTGGGCCGTACGGGACTGGCGGAAGCCCGCAGCCGGGGCCATAGGCGGCTATCTCCTCGTCATCCTTCTGATTTTCGGCGGCTTCGGCGCCGATGCAGCCCCGACAAACCAGATTGTCGAGACTTTCATCCCGCTCTACCTGCCGGCCGATCTGATGCTTCCCCCGGAAGAAGACACCTCCGCCGGTGGTGGCGGTGGTGGCAAGGAAACGCTGACGCTTCCCTCGTCGGGCCCGCCTCCGAAGGCTGCGGACAAACAGTTTGTCCCGCCTCAGGCGGAGCCTCCGCTGAACCTGAACCCGATTCTTGTGGCGGTACCAACTGTGGTAGCGCCTCAGCTTGCGTCGCTGCAGCCGATCTCACTGCCCAATCTGGGGGATCCGATGAACGGGATACCTGCGCTGCCATCTTCCGGACCCGGCGTCGGGGGCGGTATCGGAATCGGACAGGGACGGGGCGTCGGTGAAGGCGACGGTCCCGGTCAGGGCGCTGGAAGCGGCGGTGGATTCGGCGGCGGCGTTTTCGCCGTGGGCGGAGGAGTAACTGCGCCCCAGATCGTGTACCGTATCGATCCGACCTATTCGGAGGACGCTCGAAAGGCTCGTTATCAGGGCACGATCGTCATCGAAGCAATCGTCCGCAAGGACGGTTCGGTGGAGGGCGTCCGCGTTGTTCGGAGTGTTGGATACGGTCTGGAAGAACGCGCGATGAATGCCCTCCGGCAGTGGAAGTTCAACCCGGCACTGCGGAATGGTCAGCCCGTCGACGTCGCGGTGAATATCGAAGTCAATTTTCGCCTGCGATAAATGTTCCCAAGCAGGCGTTCCCTCTCAAGTGGTAGAGCCAGTGGTTGACGTCCGGCGCGTCTATGACCGCAAAGTCGGCAGCTTTCCCCACCTCGATCGACCCGACATCACCGTCCAGACCCAATGATCGGGCGGCGACGATCGTCGCCCCTTTCAGCGCCTCAGCCGGTGTCATCCCGAGCATAGTCGCAGCGAGCGTCATCGCCATCGGAAGGTGGTAGGACGGCGCGGAGCCCGGGTTGAAGTCTGTCGCTACGGCCACGTCGACCCCGGCGCGGATGAACCGGCGGGCATCGACCGGCGGCTGGCGGGTGTAGACCGAAGCCAGCGGCAGCGCGACTGCGACGGTTCCGGACCTGGCCATTGCATCGATGCCCGCGTCGGAGGCATGCTCCAGGTGATCGGCCGATGCGGCCCCGACCTCTGCGGCGAGTGCCGCCCCCCCGCCTTCGCTCAGTTGGTCGGCGTGGAGCCGAATCCCGAGTCCGTGCTCCCGTGCCGCGTCAAGAATCCCCCTTGCTTCGTCGGGGGTGAAGGCCGAATCCTCGACAAAGACATCGCAGAACGTGGCAAGTCCCTCGGCAGCCGTTCTCGGGATCATTTCCTCGATCACGAGCTTTACGTATGCTTTGCGATCGTCCTTGTATTCGGGCGGAAGGGTATGGGCGCCCAGGAGCGTCGCTACGATCCGGACCGGCTGCTCCGATGCGATGTCGCGATAGACCTCGAGCAGACGAATCTCATCCTCGACGGTGAGTCCGTAGCCGCTCTTGCACTCGACCGTGGTGACTCCGAGCGCGCGCATCTCCTCGATGAAGCGTAGCGCACGGGAGACCATCGCTTCGTTCGATGTCGCGCGCGTGTCCGCGACGGTCCTGAGGATGCCGCCCCCTGCCTTCGCGATCTCAAGATAGGTCCGCCCGCCCGCCCGCTCGGCGAACTCATCGGCCCGCCAACCACCGAATGCAAGGTGGGTGTGGCAATCGACGAGGCCGGGAACGATGAGATCGCCCTGGGCGCGGACAACATCCCAATCACGGAACCGGTCGGGCAGTTCCTTGTCGGGTCCGATCCATGCGAATCGCCCCTCGCTCCAGGCGAGCGCGCCATCGGAGATCGTATGGGTGTCGTTCTGCACGCCTTCGGCGCGACAGGTTGCGATGTTCGGAACGTGCCGGATGACAGGCATCAGTCGAGGGAGAACTGGTCGCCGAGAGCGCCAAGAAGGGTCGCGTCTCGCACCATGTCGGCGCACCGGTCCAGGTCGTTCCGGAATTGATAGTCGACTTCGGTGTGCGGGACTATCGAGCGTACGAACTCGTGGGCACCGTCCACGCCGCGTCCCGGCTTGAGCGGCTTCCGGTAGTCGAGAGCCTGCGCTGCGGTGAACAGTTCGATGCCGAGAACGGTTTCGACGTTGCCCAGAACATCAAGCAGCTTAACCGCGCTGATGCTTCCCATACTGACGTGATCTTCCTGTCCCAAACTCGTCGGTATGGAATCGACGCTCGCTGGATGGCAGAGGATCTTGTTCTCCGAAACCAGCGCCGCTGCCGTGTACTGGGGAACCATGAATCCGGAGTTGATTCCGGTCTCCTTCATCAACAGACGGGGAAGGCCATCGTGTCCTTCGAGCAGCAGATAGGTCCGCCGTTCGGAGATGCTGGCCAGCTCCGCCAGCGCGATCGCCGTGTAGTCCAGAGCCAGCGCGACCGGCTGTCCGTGGAAGTTGCCCCCGCTGATGATGCTGCCGTCTTCGAAAACCAGCGGGTTATCGGTCACGGAGTTGATCTCGGTTTCGATCACCGTCGTAGCGTGATCGAGCGCGTCTCGAGTCGCGCCGTGGACCTGGGGGATGCAGCGCAGAGAATACGGATCCTGAACCTTACCGCAACTGCGGTGGGATTCCAGGACTTCGCTGTCTTCGAGCAGTCGGCGGATGTTGGCGGCTACCGCACGCTGCCCTGGATGGGGTCGGACTTCGTGAATCCGAGGATCAAAGGGCTTCACGCTACCCTGCAGGGCTTCGAGACTCATGGAGGCAATCACGTCGGCCGTCTGGCGTAGACGGCTGGAGCGTTCCAGCACGAACGCGCCGTAGGCGGCCATGAATTGCGTACCGTTGACGAGCGCGAGACCGTCTTTCGGTTTGAGTTCGACCGGTGCGAGTTCATGACGAGCCATGACTTCGGCGGTCTTGATGACTCCATTTCCATCGTCATCCCAGACGAAGCCCTCCCCGATCAACGGCAGCGCCAGGTGGGCGAGGGGCGCCAGGTCCCCGGACGCGCCGACGCTTCCACGGCTGGGAACTGATGGAGTGATGCGCCTCTCCCAGAATTGGAGCAACATCTGAAACGTCTCGAGAGAGATTCCTGAGTAACCCAGACCCAGAGCATGAATCTTGAGGCCGAGCATCAGGCGACTGATCTTGGCAGGCACGCGTTCGCCCACACCTACAGCGTGACTCAGGAGGAGGTTCTTCTGGAGTTGTTTGAGGCGATGGGGCTCTATCCGTTCCTGGGCCAGAATGCCGAGACCGGTGTTGATGCCGTAGTATGCGCTGCCGTCTTCGAGGGCGGCATCGACGATCCGGCGAGATTGCCGGACTCGATCCGGATTCGCGGCGAGTGCCTCGAGGCTCCGGTCGAGGTCCCGATAAAGCGTGGCGACGCGGAGCTGAGAGTCGCTCATACCTCGGAGTCCGATCCCGTCACCATCGGTAGATCGACGCCACGCTCCCGGGCGGTGTCGATGGCGAGGTCGTACCCCGCGTCGGCGTGGCGCATCACGCCCGTTCCCGGATCTGCCGTCAGGACTCGCTCGAGTCTGCGGTCCGCCATCTCGGTTCCGTCGGCCACACACACCATCCCGGCGTGGATCGAATAGCCGATGCCGACTCCGCCGCCATGGTGAAGGGACACCCAACTCGCCCCACACGCGGTGGTGAGCATGGCGTTCAACAGCGGCCAATCCGCGATCGCATCCGAACCGTCCTTCATGCCTTCGGTCTCGCGGTTCGGAGAGGCGACCGATCCGGCGTCGAGGTGATCGCGGCCGATGACCAGCGGCGCGGAGACCCGACCGGTTCGGACGAGCCAGTTGAATTTCAGGCCCATCTCGGCGCGCGCTCCGTAGTCGAGCCAGCAGATGCGGCAGGGCAGGCCCTGGAACTGGATCTGATCCCGCACCTTGTGGATCCACCGGGCGAGCGATTCGTCCTCCGGGAACGTTTCAAGCACGGCCGCATCGGTGGTGTAGATGTCCTCTGGATCTCCTGAGAGCGCCGCCCATCGAAACGGTCCGGCGCCCCGGCAGAAAAGTGGCCGTATGTATTCGGGGACGAAACCGGGGATGTCGAAGGCCTGCCTCATGCCGCGTCGGTCGGCGACCTGTCCGCGAATATTGTTGCCGTAGTCGAAGGTGATGGCGCCGCCCTTGCGGAGGTCGAGCATCGCGGCAACGTGCGTTTCCATCGAATCGAGGACAGCCGATTCGTATGCGGCGTAGTCGGTCTCCCGTAGCCGGGCCGCCTGGTCCAGACTTAGTCCGGCCGGAATATAGCCCAACCGCAAATCGTGGGCTGAAGTCTGATCGGTCAGGATGTCGGGGGAGATGCCGCGCCTTACGAGTTCGGGCAGGACTTCGGCAACATTACCCAGGAGTCCTACCGACAGGGCTTCCTTTTTCTCGCGGGCGTCCAGAACGAGGTCCAGCGCTTCGTCCAGTTTGGTGGCCATGCGGTCGCAGTAGCCCGTCTCGACCCGTCGGCGGATGCGTGTCTCGTCGACCTCGACGGCCAGGATCGTACCGCCGTTCATCGTTGCCGCCAGCGGCTGGGCACCGCCCATGCCGCCAAGACCGGCTGTGACGACGAGCCGGCCCGCGAGCGTGCCGTCGAAGTGTGTTCGGGCACAGGCGGCGAACGTTTCGTAGGTACCCTGGAGGATTCCCTGGGTTCCGATGTAGATCCAGGACCCGGCCGTCATCTGGCCGTACATCGTGAGTCCGAGCGCGTCCAGGCGCTGGAACTCATCAAAGGTGGCCCATTTCGGGACCAGATTCGAATTTGCGATCAGAACACGAGGCGCTTCTTCGTGCGTTCTGAACACGCCGACCGGCTTGCCGCTCTGGACGAGCAGCGTTTCGTCGTTTTCGAGGCGTCGGAGCGTCGCGATGATCTTGTCATAGCACTCCCAGTTACGAGCGGCTTTCCCGGCTCCGCCATAAACGATCAACTCCGCCGGGTTCTCGGCGACCGCCGGGTCCAGGTTGTTCATAAGCATCCGGAGCGCGGCTTCCTGGTGCCAGCCCTTGCATTGAAGCGACGTGCCGGTGGGCGCGTGGATCGTTCGGTGGGAACCGATTGTCGACATACTCATGATGCATGTTTACATAGTTTAAACGCTGCCGGGGCGACTTTTGTCTGATGATGTCAGTATGTGGAAACTGGTGAGCTTGATCGTGTTTTTCCTGGCGCCGCAGCAAGGAGACCTACCAGTCCCGACGCTTGATCGTGTTTTTCCTGGCGCCGCAGCAAGGAGACCTACCAGTCCCGACGCTGCCGGTCGAGGCATACGAGTACGCTGACGCGAACGTCATCCTGCCGGATCATTTTACGAGCCGCGATCGCCGGGGCGGGGTGGCACGGGCCGACAACACGCCTCGCGACAACCCAATAACGAACGCGGGCGCCGCGCTGGGTCGGGTTCTTTTCTATGACGAGCGGCTCTCGGCCAACAACACGACTTCGTGCGCGTCCTGCCACATCCAGCAATATGGGTTCTCAGACCCGGAGCAATTCAGCAAGGGGTTTGATGGTGGGCGCACCGCGCGTCATTCGATGGGTCTTGCGAACGCCCGCTACTACGGACCGGAGCGTTTCTTCTGGGATGAACGTGCCGCTACGCTCGAAGACCAAGTCTTGATGCCTATCCAGGATCCCGTCGAAATGGGAATGACGCTGGATGAGTTGGAGGTCAAGCTGGCCGAGACCGAGTTCTACGCCCCATTGTTTGAGGACGCGTTTGGTAGTTCCCAGGTGACTCAGGATCGGATATCCCGGGGGTTGGCGCAGTTCGTGCGGTCGATGGTGTCCTACCAGTCCAAATACGATCGGGCGTTCCAGGGGTCGCGTCCGAGCTTTGAGAGCGTGTTTACCGCAGAGGAAGAGTTGGGACGCCGGCTCTTCGGTGACGGTGGCGGCCGGGGACGCCCAGGACGCGGCCGAGGAGGAGATGGGCGAGGAAGAGGAGGCCGGAACGCTGGTTGCGTCCGGTGCCACGAATCGGCGGCTCAGATCGGCGACCGGGCGCGGAACAACGGCCTTGACCGGACCAACGACGATGATCCGGGTGCGGGCCGAGGTCGTTTCAAGACGCCATCGCTCCGCAATATCGCCGTGACGGCGCCCTACATGCACGACGGCCGGTTCGAGACACTCCGCGAAGTCATCGAGCACTACAACTCCGGTGTCCAGCCGAGCCGATCTCTGGATCGCTCCCTTACAGGACGAGGCCAGGGACCGAGACGGCTGAATCTTGACGACCGGGAGATCGATGCCCTCGTCGCCTTCCTGAACACCCTGACCGACGAAGCCTTCCTCACGGACCCGAAGTTCTCCAACCCCTTCAACTAATTCCCATAGGTAAACCCCCGGCTTAGCCGGGGCGACTCGCAGAGGTTTGACCGAGAGCGGCGGTAGATAGGAAAGTCCTGCTTGGAAGCGACGACTTCCAAAGAAGGAGGACTCAATGAAAGAGGCCCGAAGGCGATCGCACACGAAATGGGACTGCAAGTATCACATGGTGTTCATTCCGAAGTAGGCGGTATCCAGTGTGGCGGGATTCATCAAGGGGAAGAGTGCAATCTCGACTGCCCGGAACTTTCTGGGACTGAAACACCGTTTGACAGGGAAGAGTTTCTGAGCGCGAGGCTATTTCGTTTCCACGGTGGGGATGGACAAACAATTCGTGCGGGAATACATTTGGCGGCAGGAGCGGGAGGAGCAGCGTTTGGAGGAGCTGAACATGGCGTGGGGGCATCAGCTGCCTTCAGGCGGCTCTTGACCGGCCCCTTTGAGGGGCTCACAGAAATAAGCCCCCGGCTCTGCCGGGGGTCATTTAACTATTCGGTCCGCAGGGCCGACACCGGGTCTATCTTCGTTGCCCGCAAGGCTGGCAGGTACGACGCCAGTCCGGCGACGATCGTCAGCACGATGGCCACGACGCCAAACACCGTCGGGTCGAGCGCCTCGATACCCACGAGGAACGTGGCCAGTACCCGGGTCACTGCGAGCGACAGGACGATTCCAACCACGACTCCAATCATTGTGAGAATCAATCCCTGACGGACGACCAGTGCCATCGCGTCGCTCGGTTTCGCGCCGAGAGCCATCCGCAGGCCGATTTCATGGGTCCTCTGGCTGACCGAGAACGAGATGACGCCGTACACTCCGATTGCCGCGAGCAACAGAGCCAGGGCGCCGAAAGCCGCGACCAGCCAGGCCCCCATGCTCGGCAGCCACATCGACTGATCAAGAATGGCTGTCATCGGCCGCACGCCGGTCAACGGTAGGTTCGGGTCCAGCCGCCGGAAAATCTCCTGCACGGGGCCGCCCAGACTCGCCGGCGGTCCCGCCGTGTGAACGAACAGGTTGATCGTCGCCCTTGCGTCGCGGTAGCTCTGCTGCAGAGGCAAGTACATGAAAGCAGGAGTCGGCGTTTCCGCCAGCGAGCCGTATTTCACGTCCTTGGCGATACCGATCACCTCTACCGAAGTGACATCGCCGTAGAGCTTATAGCGTCGCCCGAGAGCGTCTTCGCCGGGCCAGAAGCGCTCCGCCATCGTTTCGTTGATGATGGAGTACTGCGGCCCGACATCAATGCTGGACTCCTGGGGTTCAACGCCGCGAAAGTCGCGACCTCGCAAAACGGGGATGTCCATCGTTCGAAGATAATCGGGCCCCACGGTGCTTGTGGCCACCAGCACACCGTCTTCGCCCTCGTCCGCGTCACGGCCTTCGATGTAGACCGTCCGGGAGATGCCGCCGAAAAAGAGTGGCATATTCGAACCCACGTCCGCGGAGTTCACGCCCGGAAGCGCCTGCACCTCTTCCTGCAGGCGGTTTAAAAAACTCTGCCCGGTCGTTTCGTTGAGGTATCGGTTGTCGATCAGGCTGAAGGACACCGTCAGGATGTTCTCAGTTCGGAACCCAGGCGGGATGTTCAGTGTGTTCTGGAAGCTGCGCATGAGCAAGCCGGCCGACACCAGGGCCACCAAAGACAGCGACACCTGCGCGATCACGAGAATGTTGCGGGCGCTGAACTTGCGGATTGACCCTTCCCGTTGATGACCGCTCTTGAGTTCGCTGGAAAGATCCGGGCGCGACGACTGAATCGCGGGTACCAGGCCGAAGAACAAGCCCCCGGCCACGGATATCAACGCCGTGAAGCCGAGTACGCGAGCGTCGAGGCTCATGTCCAGGCCGATCTGGAACGGCAACGGTGGCGCAAAGGACCACAGCAGATCTCGAAGCCACAGTGTCAGCACGAGTCCAAGAGCACCGCCCATCGCCGACAGGACGAAGCTTTCGGTCAGGAGTTGGCGAATCAGGCGCGTGCGCCCCGCACCGAGAGAGATGCGGACGGCAATCTCCCGCTTTCGGGTGGAGGCACGTACCAGTAACAGGTTTGCGATGTTCGCCGAGGCGATCAGGAGCACCAGGCCCGCAAGCGCAACCAGCAGGGCACTGGCGAGCATGAGCGTCTGGCGGAAGCCGGGACCGAGGCGCGACAGAGGATCGAGGATGACGTTTCGTCCGGCGTTCGGCTCAGGGTACTGTTCTTCGAGGGCGGTGGCAATCGCCTGTATGTTCGACTCGGCCTGGGCGATCGTCACCCCATCCTTCAGGCGGCCGACGACGTTGAAGACGACGGCCCGTCGGTCGTCCAGGAAATCGGGTGTCGGGTGTACCTGCTGGTACATCTGCTTGGGTACCCAGAGCTGCTGCGAAATACCCAATCCGAGACCTTCGAAGCCTTCCTCCGCGACCCCGATGACCGTGAGCACGGCACCATTCACCGAAAGTTCGCTGCCGATGATTCCGGGATCTCCGCCGAAGCTGTTTCGCCAGCCCGCGTCGCTCAGGACGACGACGGGATGGGTTCCCGGTGTCCGGTCTTCCTCTGGAAGAAAAAATCGACCTAGCTGTGGCTTAACGCCTAATACATCAAAATAGTTGCCAGTAACTATCTCGCCTAATACTTGAACAGGTTCCGCGACGTTGCCGACATTAAAGATGAGCTGCGAATAGGCCGCCAGATCCGTGAACACCTCGTTCTCGTCCCTGAAGTCCTCGTAATTCGGTCCGGACACCGACAGAAACCCTGAGTTGAACCCAGAATTTTTCGAGTCGGTCGTATAGATCGAGACGAGCGAACCACCGTCCGGCACGGGAATCGGCTTCAGGAAGATGCCGTTGACCATCGTGAACATGGCGGTGGTTGCTCCCACGCCCAGCGCGAGGATGATCGTGGCGACGACGGTGAACCCCGGGCTTTTCGTCAGGGTCCGGAGGCCGTAGCGAATGTCTCTGAGAAGGCTTTCCATGTGGTTTCCTCAATGCTGAGTGTCAGGAAGCTCGGGCGGCACCGATGAGTTCAGGGCAGCACAACTGCTCGTCCTTTCGCCGGAACAGTGCGACGACGTAGGCGGTCTTGCCGTTATCGTTTACGTGGACGTAGTAACTGATTCCGTCCAACTCTACGTCGTAGAAGCCGTCTCGGTGCGGGTCTCGGGTGGCACCGATCCCTTCGGCAAGCGCCCGGGACATTCGCTCAGCAGCACAGTCAAGTTCGCGCTTGAGGGAGATGACATCGTATCCGGTGCGCTTCAATATCGTGGTCATGGGTGCATATACGGCCATGAGGCCTCCTCTGTTCCGTAGAGGCATAGAACACGTCGCTGGCCAAACCAACTCTACGTCGCTGGCCAAACTCGAACTTTTATTCAACTAGCTGACATATCGGAGGTTTCACCGATTGTGGAGGAGCTCTCGATCCGGGCCTCCGTCCGTTTCTGGGACGCTTGTCTCAAACTGGGACACAAGCAGGCCTCTTACGTATAGGTGGGGAAGTTTCGTATATTGATACGACCGTCAGGCCCTTCGCCCGCGTTTCTCACCGGTTGTCGTCGCGAAGCCCGCCTGGCCACCTCGTGGCCCGGTAGGATACAGACGCCGACAGGGCATTTGGCATGGCCCTCGATGGGCCATGCTGGGCGCGAGCCGGGAGGGCGACCGAGGCGTACTTGAAGTACGTTGAGGAGCCCGACCAAGCGCAACGCAGTAATGGCGGGTGGATCCGGCGCTACAGCAGACCACTGGCGAGAAATGCGGGTTAGGGGGCATATGGAAGACAGGGTGACCGTCAGTGATGCGATTGTTTCCGAACTCGAACGGGCCCGTGTCGATACGCTGTTCGGGATCATTAGTATTCACAACATTCCGATCTACGACGCCCTAGCGCGGCACGGAGGCTTCCGTGTGATAAAGCCCAGGGGCGAGAGTGGCGCGGTCAACATGGCCGATGCTTTCGGTCGAATCGGCGATCGGCTGGGTGTGGCCATCACCAGCACCGGGACTGGAGCAGGAAACGCGGCCGGCTCGATGATCGAAGCCGCCACGGCAGGAACGCCGCTGCTGCACCTGACCGGGCAGGTGGCATCTGAGTACCTCGAGAGCGGCCGGGGTTACATTCACGAATGCCGGGATCAACTGGCCATGCTCAAGAGCATCGGGAAGGCGGCCTATCGGGTACGACAGCCTCAGCAGGCTCCCGGGGTCGTGCGAAGAGCCATTCTCGAAGCGCTGGAGCCGCCGACCGGTCCCGTCAGCGTTGAGATACCGATCGATTTCCAGGCGGCGCTGATTGCTCGGGCCGAAATCATTACTCCGGTGTCCGTGCCCTTGTCGGCCGATCCTGACTTCCTCGAGGAACTGGCCGAGCGCATTCTGGCCGCAGACCGTCCCGTGATGTGGGCCGGTAGCGGTGTCATCCAGGGACACGCATCCGACGAGTTCGAGAAGCTGGCGCGTTTGGTCGATGCCGCGGTCCTGACGAGTCATGGTGGGCGCGGAGCCTTTCCCGAGCATGATGAACGCTGCATCGGATATTTCGCGACCGACCCTCGAGTTCGGGAGTTCCTGACCGACGCAGATCTTCTCCTGAGCGTCGGCGTCCGGTTTCGTGGGAACGAGACGGGAACCTGGAGTGTGAAACTCCCGGGAGAACACATCGGGATCGACGCGGACCCGGCCGCCGCGAATCGGAACTACCCCCACACGGCGTTCGTGAATGGCTGGGCGAAGCCCGTCCTCGGGGAACTCGGCGCCCTGGTTGCTCGGAAGGGCGCCGACCGGAAACCGGAATACGTCGTCGAGGTTGCCGCCGTTGCTGCCGCCGCGCGACGGGCGATGCGCGAGAGCCTGGGTCCTTACGAGGCAATACTCGATGCGATCCGCGACGTGCTGCCCGCCGGCGGCGTCGTGGTCCGGGACGTGACGGTTCCGAGCACGACCTGGGGCTCGCGGATGATCGAGGTGACCGGTCCTCGCCAGACGGTGCATCCGGCCACTGTGGGCATAGGTCAGGGCCTGCCCATGGCAATCGGTGCCCAGCTTGCCTCCGACCGGACGCCGGTTCTGCTGATGTCGGGCGACGGCGGGTTTCTCGTGAACATCGGAGAGCTGGCGACCGCACGGGAGGAGGATTTGCCTCTGACGGCGATCGTGTTCGATGACGGGGGGTACGGCGTGTTGCGCAACCTGCAGAACGTCGTCTTCGAAGGTCGCGGGATCGGTGTCGACCTCCAGAGCCCGGATTTCGTCGGCGTGGCCCGATCGTTCGGATTCGAATCGGTGCGTGTGGGCGATGGCTCCTCGTTCAAGGAGTCCCTCGGCAATGCGATCGCCTCGGATGATCCCTGGGTTATCGTCGTCGATTGCAACCAGCTCGGGTCCACGCCCAAGCCGTTTTCGGGCACGCCGTCACTGGATTTGTACCGGCCGCACTGATGAGGGAACGGACGGAATGAAATCAGCCGAAATCGTGATTGTCGGTGCCGGTGTGGTGGGCCTGAGTATCGCCTACCACCTTGCCGTTCGTGGCGCGAAGAACGTCGTCGTCCTCGAAAGGGAAGACATGGTTGGGCTGGGTTCGACCGGACGGTGTTCGGGTGGGTTCCGCCATCAGTTCTCGACCGACGTGAACATCGAGCTCTCGAAAATGAGTGTTCAAAAGCTCGAGGACTTTCCGGCCGAACTGGATCAGGAGATCGCGTTCCATCAGGACGGCTATCTGTTTCTCCTCGATGATGAGCAGTACGTGGAACCTTTTCGGCGGAACGTCGATTTTCAGGTCAGCCGGGGCATTCCCGTCGAACTGCTCGGACCCGAGGATGTCGCGCGCGTCTATCCCGGGACGGAGCTGAAGTTGGATGATGTTGTCGCCGCGACCTATTGCGGCATCGACGGTGTGTCCGATCCGGCAGGTGTCACCGAGGGGTACCGCAAGAACGCGGCCCGTCTCGGCGTGTCGATCTTGACCGAGCAGGAGGTCGTGGGGATCGCCCTCGAACGAGGTCGGGTAACCGGAGTCCGTACACGGACGGATGTGATCTCCTCACCCGTCGTGGTGAACGCTACGGGACCACACGCCCGAATCGTTGGGAAGATGGTCGGCATCGATGTTCCAGTCGAGCCGATCCGGCACTTCGTATTCACGACGCGGGCGTTCGAAGGGTCGCCCAAGCGCCATACCCTCGTGATCGAATTCAGTACGGGCTTCTGCTTCCACCGTGAAGGGGAGGGGTTGCTGATGGCTATGGGAGACCGCGATGCCCCTCCAACCTTCGACCTGGGAGTGGACTGGGACTTCTTCGAGACGGTCATGACGACGGCCATCCGGCGGTACCCGGCGATCGAGAACGCGGCGATCCTGAAGTCCTGGGCGGGTAGCTACGAGACGACGCCGGATCACAACCCGGTGCTGGGGCGTGTCCCTAGCCTCGAGGGGGTGATCCTTGCGAACGGCTTCAGCGGTCACGGCTTTCAGCACGCCCCGGCAACCGGCCAGGTGATCGCTGAGGTCATCCTCGACGGGTCTGCATCGTCCATAGACATCTCCTCGCTTTCCATCGAACGCTTCGCAAAAGGCGAACCTCTCCACGAATACCACGTGATTTAGCAGCCCGTGGCAGAAGTCTGATGGCTCGCGCGCATGGGTCTTCGGAGGCGAAGACGAGGCGCGAGGAGGAAGTGATGCTGCTTCATCATGACGACGAGCAACGAAGTATACGCCTCCGAACCCCCATGCGCCCAAAGGGTTACGGCGACGTCACACCATCTGCTTTGTTGCCGTGCCTCAACGATGTACCCGCATCGCTGTCGGCGCGGCGCCTGGCATCTGGCGCGACGTCGCCGTAACGCGGGCTATCAGACTTCTGCCACGGGCTGCTATGGGTTTCTCCTCGCCGGGCAGGTCTGTAGAATAGGCGGACCGTCATGGGGCACAACTCGATTCCACCACTTAGACGGGTGCCCCTGCCCGTTCCACCGGCTCCCGGCATACGGAGTTTCTTTCTCGTCGCCGGCCCGGCGGCCATCTTGCTAGGTACGTCGATTGGCAGCGGGGAATGGCTGATCGGTCCCGCTGCGGTCGTTCAATACGGAACCGTACTGCTCGGAATCGTCACGGTGTTTGTCCTCCTTCAGGTCGTCTTCAACACCGAACTGATGCGTTACACGGTCAGCACGGGGGAGCCGATTTTTACCGGGTTCATGCGTCTGGGAAGGCGTCCGGTGATGTGGGGCATGATCTACATCATCTTCGGCTTCCTCCATCTGGGCTGGCCTGCGTTCGCGGCCACATCGGCGTCGGTATTGTTTGCCGCCGTCAACGGTCGGCTTCCCGTGGATGCCGATGGGGGGATAGTGACGATCTACGGCTATTTCACGTTTGCGCTCTGCCTCGTCATCCTGACTTTCGGAAAGACGGTGGAGAGAACCCTCGAACGCGTTTCCTGGACGCTGATGAGTGTTGTTTTCTTATTTCTGGTCGTCGTGAACATCGCATTCATTCCTGGATCCGTGTGGTGGTCGACGCTAAAAGGGTTTGCCTTCATCGGGACGATGCCGGGTTCGGTGGACTGGACACTGATCGGGGCGTTCGCCGCCTATGCCGGGGCCGGCGGCATGGCGAACCTGATGCTTTCGAACTGGGCACGCGACCGCGGCTACGGGATGGGCAAGGTGGTCGGTGCGATTTCTGGAGCCGTGGGTGGCAGCGATGTTCGATTAAGTCCGGTCGGCAGCACCTTTGAGACGACGCCCGAGAACATTGGGCACTGGAAGCGCTGGATGGGATACGTCCAGGCCGAGCAGTTCGGAATCTGGGGTTTGTTTGCCTGATCGGCATGTTCTTGACGGTCAACATGGCCATCGGTACCATGCCGGCCGGGATGGATATGACCGGGCTGGCCGCCGGTGCATATCAAGCGGAGTACCTTCGAGCGGCGGTTGGGGAGTTCATGTGGCTGCTGACGCTGCTGAACGGCTTCTGGATTCTTCTGTCGACGCAGCTTGCAGTGATGGATGGCCTGGTCCGGGTCGTGACCGACATCTCATGGACTGTTTTTCCCGGAGTCCGTGCATTTTGTGGCGACGACGTTAGAAAGGTGTACTACGGCCTGCTTGGCGCGTTCGCCGTGTGGGGAAGTTTCGCGCTTTCGCTGGCCCGCCCGATCGTACTCGTCCTGATCGGCGCCAATGTGGCCGGTTTCATACTCATGTTCTCGGCGATCCATATCGTCCTGGTGAATCGCCGCCTTCTTCCCGAACCGCTCCGGCCGGCGAAGTGGAGGGAAGCGGTCATGATCTTCGTTTCGATCTTCTACGGCTTCTTCGTGGTGATGAACCTCCGTAGCTTACTTTTTTAGCGTCGGGCCCACCGTCCCTTTTCGTGAATCCGCTTGTGGGAATACCCGGACTTTGTGGGGAAACGAGAGGGGCGGGAACCCAAACGGGGACGGTCCCCCCACGCCTTCGGCTAGCGACGGGCGCAACCCAACACTCCTGTAGGGGACTGGGGATCCTGTCCCCTTTTCAACAAAAAAAGAGCCCGCCGTTTTCGACGGGCTCTTTCTCGATGATAATCGCCGACTCTTAGTTCGGGCTGATGATGAAATCGACCCAGCAGCCGTGGACGGTGTACGGGTTGAACGGGTCCGACTCGGCGAACTGTTCGGCGAACGCCTCCGCGGCCGCATTCAGGGCAGGCGTCGGGTTCAGGATCTCGCCGACCCTGTCCCTGGCATCCTCCAGGTGGTACCGGGTAATCTGATCGTCCGCTCGCGATAGGGCCGCCGAGATCTCGCCGTCCAGTACGTTCAACTGACCGCGCAACAGAGCCCGCATATCGGCCGGCGCTTCCGCGGTCCCGTTCAGACGGGCGTTGATCAGGTCCAGATAGAGCCGCTGGACGTTTCTGCGGAATGCGTCCGTGGACACGACCTCATCGGACAGTTCCGACCAGACCCCCCGTCGCAGATCGCCGAGGAACCGCGTTGGGGTGTAAGCCGTCGTGTCCAGCGCCTCCTGTTCCACCAGACGCGTAAAGCGTGCCGGGTTCAACAGGAAGTTCATGACCGAACGCTGGCTGTTGAGCAAGCGCGCCAGCACACCGGACGGTTCGATCCTCCGGAGGATGTCCGGGCGGATCATGAACTCGGGCGTCTGGAACGCATTCTCGTTCAGGAAGCGTACCGCTTCGGCCTGACGGTCGGCCGGGACCGGCCAGAACCGCACGCCGTCCTGCCCGTCGTGCCTCTGCTGGGAAAGGAATCCTCCGACGAGCGCGCCGACGTGGTTCATCTCGCGAACCCACTGCCCGAGCGTTCGTCCGTACATTTCCTCCAGTTCGTCCCAGTTTCGGCCCGGCTTGGATGTGGCGCCGATCAGTAGGTCCATGACCCGTTCCAGGTTCCGCACACCGAGTCGGGTGGCTTCGACGGCGTTCGCATCGCCCACCGCCTCGGTCATGTCGCCCGGATCGGATCCGGCATCACCGGTCGTCGAGAACCGGTACCACGGCGTGTCCTCCTGCTCGAGTGCCCACTGGTTCAGGGTGGAAAGCTCTGCGTCGGGCGTGTCGGCGTCTGGGATTGGCTTGTATCCCCACATCGTTGCCCATTTATCGTACGGGCCGACGCCCGGAATAAGGTCTGCAGCCGGTACGCCATCCTCGGGTTGGACCACGTAGTTGAACCGCGAATAGTCCATGATACTGGGTGTGTGGCTCATTTCGGCGAGCCACTCCGGGTCCCGGATGTTCTCGAAGTCGTAGGTCGAGCTGGCCTTCATGTTGTGCTGGAAGCCGAGCGTGTGTCCGACCTCGTGTGCGACGACGAACTCCAGAAGCCGTCCCATCAGGTCGTCGGACAGCGGCAGAGTTTGTGCCGCGGGGTCGAGCGGCGCGACCTGGACGAAGTACCAGTCCCGTAGCAGGTTCATCACGTTGTGATAGAACTGGATGTCCGATTCGAGAATCTCTCCAGTGCGCGGGTCGTGCACGTGCGGGCCCGACGCGTTCTCCGTTTCCGAAGCTAACCAGCGGATGACCGAATAGCGGGCGTCTTCGGGACTCCAGTTCGGATCGTCGGGAGCTTCCCGACCGATGATCGCGTTGCTGAAACCGGCGGCTTCGAAAGCAGGCTGCCAATCTTCGACCCCGCGGATGACCCACGGCACCCACTCTGCCGGTGTCGCCGGATCGACGTAATAGACGATCGGCTTCACGGGATCTGAAATCTCGGCCGAAGGATCCTGTTTGTCCAGACGCCAGCGCGTGATGAACCGGCGTTCCTCGGACCGATGAGCGTCCTGGCCGTAGTCAATGTAGCTGTCGGTGAAGTACCCGACGCGGTCGTCGTAGAGCCGTGGCATCATCGGATCTTCGGGGAGCTTGATCATGCTGAACGCTATCTCGAGCGTAGCGCTGCCGGGAGCCATGCCGCGGTTACCTCTGCCGCGCCCACGGCCACCGCGCGTGGCAGGTGCGTTATCGGGTGGTCGCGTATACGTATGGGCCGCCCGAATTTCGATGTTTGTCGGAAACACCATGACGCGATCGACATAGGAGCGCTGACGGTCGAAACCCCGTGCCTGCAGACGCGACCGGGCGCTGAACTCGGTGACCTCGGTCGCGTACAGCGAGGTGACCTCAATGACCGGCGCATCGTCTTCGCCCAGCGCGGCGATGTTGAAAGCGGAGATGATCGCCTCGGTGTTCGAGTCGGCGACGGCTTGCGCGATCGGCAGGCTCGGGTCAGCGATGATGTCGTGGTTCACGTTGCGGAGGAAGATGCGGTCTCCGCGGCGGACCCACCTGACAACCCGAGTGCCCAGCTTCTGTCCACCGAAACCCTGGCCGAGTTGCGTCTTCGCGATCCGGGTAACCATCAGGAACTCTTTGCCGAGTTCCGAGGTCGGGATCTCGAAGTACACGTCGTCTTTGATCTGGTGGACCTTGAACAGACCCTCCTGGGTCTCGGCCTCATCTGTGATGACCTCTTCGTAGGGTTTGATGCCCTCGTCGGCGGCGTCATCGCCACCTCGGCCGCCGCGTCCGCGTCCGCGCTGACCCTCTTCGGGCTCTTGCCCCTCCTCTGTCGGGGTGGGTTCGGGTTCTTCGGGCTGCTGGGACAGCACCGGCACTGTGGCCAGGGATGCCATCAGCAGGGCCAGGAACAGTGTTCGTACCATGGGTTTCATGTCGTAGCCTCCGCGTACGGATGTCGTTCTGTCTCAAAAAGGGAGATGAGTGCTTCAGGAATTTAGCCCTTTTTTGAGGTCCAGGCAAGCAATGGAGGGGACAGTGCGGCAAAGTCGCTGGTACGGCGCCCGAAGCCTCAGCGGCGCGTGACGGAAATTACGTAGTCGCCAGGCGTTCCAATTCGTCGGAATCGGTGATCGTAATCACGTGCCCGTCAACCTGAACGACGCCGTTGCGGCGGAGTTCGGCGAGCGACCGTATGACGGTTTCCCGCGCCACACCGATGAGATCGGCGACTTCGCGCTGTGTTAGATGCATGCTGATCCGACCCTCCGGACCGGCGATGGAGATAAGAAAACGGGAGAGTTTCTCCATCGCCGTGGCCTGGGTTCCAAGGCTCCGCATCTGGCCCCATGCCTTCCCCCTAAGAGTCGTTTGGTCTGGCAGCGTGGCGTCGCATTTCTGGACGTCGAAGCCCTACCTGGATCAGTCCTGCGGTTCGCTATTTTGATGCTACAGTGTTGAGTTCCATCGACGACATTTCTGGAGACATCAAAAGTGAAAATCGGTATCAGGCGGGAGGACAAGAACGTATGGGAGCGACGGGTCCCGCTGGCGCCGACACACATCGCTGCGCTTGTTTCGAAGGGGATCGAGGTTGCTATCCAGCCGTCGTCGATACGGGTCTTTCCCGATGCCGATTATGAGCAGGCCGGGGCTTCGGTGAGCGAGGACTTATCGGGTTGTGGCCTCGTTTTTGCCGTCAAGGAGATCCCAAGCAGTTTTTTTCGAGCGGGCGTCAGCTACATGGCCTTTTCGCACGTGGCGAAGGGCCAACACTACAATATGCCGATGCTCCGCCGTGTCCTCGAGTGCGGCGCAACGTTGATCGACTACGAACGAGTTACTAATGATAGCGGGAAAAGGTCGATTTTCTTCGGCAACTATGCGGGCTTGGCCGGCATAGTTGAGACGCTGCACGCCCTGGGGATACGGCTGGCATGGGAGGGAATGGCAACACCGTTCGAAACCATTGGGCGTCCAGTGAACCTGGCGGGTCTCGACGAGTGCCGCAGCCAACTCCGGGAAGCCGCGGACCGGATCGCCTCCGATGGTCTGCCTCGGGGCGTTAGCCCCCTCGTCGTCGGTTTTGCCGGCTACGGCAACGTTTCGGCCGGAGCCCAAGCGTTATTCGACCTTCTTCCTCACGAGGAACTGGCGCCGGGCGAGCTCACTTCTTTTATGGAAGAGGGGAGCTTTTCCGACCGCAAGTTATACAAGGTCGTGTTCCGCGAGTCCGACATCGTTCGACCGCTCGAGCCAGATCAGGCGTTCGACCTTCAGGACTACTACGACTATCCAGAGCGTTACCGGTCCGTTTTCGAAGAGTACCTGCCCCATCTGTCGGTGCTCGTGAACTGTATCTATTGGGATGCGCGGTATCCTCGGCTCGTCACGAACGAATGGCTGCGGGCCGCTTGGACCCGTCCCGGGCCTCCGAGGCTTCGGGTGATTGGTGACATCACATGCGATATCGGTGGATCGATCGAGTGTACGGTTCGCGCGACCGAACCGGGCGAGCCCAGCTATACCTACATTCCGGCTACCGGCGAAACCCCCGACGGGTGTGAAGGTGACGGACCGGTAGTGATGGCCGTGGAAACGCTCCCGGCGGAAGTGCCGCGCGAGGCTTCGACGAGTTTTGGGGATATGCTGGTACCGTTCGTTCCTGAGCTTGCCGCGGCCGATTTCGAGGAGCCGTTCGAACATCTGAAGTTGTCCGGACAGATTCGAAAAGCTGTGATCGTCCATCGGGGCGAGTTCACCGAAAGCTACCGCTACCTGACCAAGTACATCTGAGGAGATTCTGTTTGTCATGAAGAATGCCCTGATACTCGGTGCGGGCCTGGTGGCCCGTCCGCTCATCCGCTACCTGTTGGATCACGACGTCGCCGTGACACAGGCGACGCGCACGCTGGCAAAGGCGCAGGCGATGATCGCTGGTCACCCGAATGGAACGGCCATTGCTCTGGACATGTCGGAAGTGGAGGAGGGCGAGCGGCTGCCCGGCCTGGTCCGCGAAGCCGATGTCGTTGTCAGCCTCCTTCCTTACGAGTTCCACCCGAAGGTTGCCAAGCTCTGTCTCGAGGCGGGGAAGAGCATGGTGACAACGTCCTACGTGTCGGATGAAATGCGTGCGCTCGACGCTGTGGCGCGGGAAAAGGGACTCCTGTTCATCAACGAGTGCGGCCTCGATCCTGGTCTGGACCATATGTCTGCGATGAAAGTCATCCACGACGTGAGGGCACGCGGCGGTGAGGTGAAGAGCTTTCGGTCGACAACCGGTGCTCTGCCGGCATGGGAGGCGAGCAACAACCCTTTCGGGTATAAGTTTTCCTGGTCGCCGCGAGGTGTGCTGCTTGCGTCGCGCAATGCCGCGAAATGGCTTGAAGACGGCAAGGAAGTGTCGATACCCGGAGAGCAGCTGTTCGAGAACTACATTCTCGAGGACGTACCCGGCGCAGGGACGTTTGAGAACTATCCCAACCGAGACTCCATGCCCTACCGTGACATCTACGGCCTGGCGACTGCCGACACCGTCTACCGGGGGACCTACCGGATGGTGGGCTGGTGTGAGACGTTACGTGCGATCGTGAAGCTGGGCTGGTTGGGCACCGAACCGGTTGTCGGCTTCGAGGGCAAGACGTTCGGAGAGCTGACGCGGCACCTGATTGGAGCCGATCGGGATCAAGACCTAACCGAAGCCGTCTCGCGGTATCTGGGCGTTGCGCACTACGCGACGGCGATCAAGCGATTGGGTTGGCTCGGCCTGCTGGGCGATCGGCCCCTGACCCGCGATGCGAAGGATCCACTCGATTGGCTGAACGTTTTGAGTCTGGACCGCCTGGGCATGCAGCCGGGCGATCGAGACATGGTGGTCATGCACCACGAGTTCGTTTCCAGCTTCCCGGACGGGAAGACCGAGCGCACGACGGCCACCCTGATCGACTACGGTATCCCGAACGGCGACACCTCGATCGCCCGGACCGTTGCCCTGCCTTGCGGTATCGCTGTCCGCCACCTCCTGATCGGAGGCATCCAGAGTACCGGCGTAGCCATCCCCGTCGAAGCGGATCTCTACGGACCGATCCTGTCGGAGTTGGAAGAGGTCGGTATCCGGTTCGAGGAACAGACCAGGAGTTAGGGGACAGGGGAGCCTGTCCTCTTTTCCCGTCAGTGCTGTCAATAGATGCGGGGTGACCCGGTGTTCGCGCCGCTCAGAAGTTAAAAAGATTCGTGAACTTGAAGAGGATTCCCCGATCCAGGACCTCGCCGGTCAACGTATCCCGCCGCTCGTTGAAGACGACGTAGATGTCGCTCAAGGGGTGGTCACTAGGAGCCTGTCGGGAATTGGCTCCCTCGAAGCAAGAATCAACAACTTACGAGCCATCCCTGGTCTGTAAGTTGTTGATTCTTGGTTGCAGACTTCTTATTCCCGACAGGCTCCTTGTGTAGTCCGTCACAATTAACGTAACGGCTCTGGCTGTCCCATTTCTGATCATATATGAGGAAAATAATGACCATTAGATCGGAAATCCCTGTGCGGAACGAACTCGGACGGCTTGGCCGAAGCCGCAGTGTGTCGGTCTGGCTCGGGGAACGATCCGAATAAGGTACAGTCTGTTAGACGGGCACCACTAGTGTCCGGAACACGGTGCGACAGCCGCCGGCAACTTATAGATGAACAGTGAGTTGAATGGCATTCTGCGATTTTTCGATTTGAACCTGCCGATCACACTTTTAGCAATATTACGGTGAGAGGGGTGATACCAATGGCGCATGAACTCAGGCCAAACCGTCTTCTCACAAGTCATGGATTACGCGCCCCGATACGAGTTTCAGAAGTGTGTCGCCCGCTATCGGGGCGATTACCAGCAGAAAGGGTTTTCCTGCTGGGATCAGTTCCTGGCGATGGCATTCGCCCAATTGATCTATCGTGAAAGCCTCCGCGACATCGAAGCCTGCTTACGCGCCCTCGGCAGAAAGCGTTACCACATGGGATTCCGAAGCAAGGTGGCGCGGACGACACTGGCCGACGCCAACGAGCGGCGCGACTGGCGGATCTATGCGGATTTCGCACAGGTCCTGATCGGCATGGCGCGGCCGTTATATGCCGAAGACCCCATCGGCGTCGAGTTGGATCAAGGTCTATATGCCCTGGACTCGACCACCATTGACCTGTGTCTTTCACTATTCCCATGGGCCCGGTTTCGCCGGCACAAAGCCGCGGTCAAGATGCATACACTGCTGGATCTTCACGGCAACATTCCCGCGTTTATCCACGTCACAGACGGGAAAGTCCATGACGTCAACGTTCTCGATGAGATCGCACCCGAAGCGGGTGCCTTCTACGTCATGGACCGCGCCTATATCGATTTTGAACGGCTCTTTCTCTTCTCCCTCTGTTCCGCTTTCTTTGTGGTGCGTGCTAAAAAGAACGTCGTCCTGCGGCGGCGGTACTCCCGTCGGGTGGACACGACCACGGGATTGCGATCCGACCAGACGGTCATCCTCACAACGAACAAATCCGCCAAAACCTATCCCGATCCGTTGCGGCGTATCAGCTACTTCGATGCCGGGACGAACAAGCGGTTGAAGTTCCTGACCAACAACTTCGCGTTGCCTGCACTCACCATCACTCAGATCTACAAGTCGCGATGGCAGGTGGAACTTTTCTTTAAATGGATCAAACAACACCTTCGAATCAAGTCCTTCTACGGCACCAGCGAGAATGCGGTGAAGACCCAGATCTGGATCGCCATTTCGGTTTATGTTCACGTCGCCATCATCCGGAAGCGCCTCGGCATCGATAGGAGTCTTTACCAAATCCTACAGATTCTCAGCATTACGATTCTTGAGAAACAGCCCATTTTGCAGGCCTTTCACGCGCCTGATTCCCAATTCAATGAACTCCAAGATCCTAACCATCTGGTTCTATTCGACTTCTAACCGGACACTAGTGAGGGGTGGTGAATGATGTTGGAAAGTGTGCCAATCTTAGTTGGAAATTGAAACGGCTCCAAACCCTATGGTTTGATGGTATTGGAAGAAACAACATCAAGCCTGTAAGAGAAAGGAGCCGAGATGAGGAGTCTGTTACGTTCGGTGAAAAAACGCAAGAAGAGGCGAGTACTGGGTGAGGTCGAGGTCATGAGCCGGGAGGAGTACTCGGGACTGGAATTGGACTCGAAGGTGGAGATGATCCGGGCGTTGATCCCACTGGGGTTGATGCACGTAGAGGAGTTGCTCGACGAGGAAGTGAAGGCGTTGGCGGGTGAGCGATACGCGCGAAAGGAGGCGACGTTGAGGGGCCGGCGACACGGGAGCAATCCGGGGACCGTGGGGCTCGGGGGCCAGCGGGTACCGGTTCGGGTGCCTCGAGTTCGCAGCGTGGCGGGCGGGGAGATTCCGCTTCGGAGCTACGAGGAACTCAGTCCGGATGGCGCGGTGAACGAACTGCTTCTCAGACGTGTGCTTTATGGGATCTCCTGCCGGAACTACGAGTCGGCCGCGGAAGCGATTCCAGGAGCCATCGGATTGTCGAGCTCGACGGTGTCTCGAGGATTCGTCCAGGCGAGTGCCGCGAAACTTCGGCAGATGCAGGAGCGGGATCTGTCGGCCGAGGACGTGGTGGCGATCTTCCTGGACGGGAAAATGTTTGCCGACGCCACGATGGTTGTGGCCCTGGGCATCACAATTACGGGCGACAAACGCTTCTTAGGCTTCGTGGAGACGAGTACGGAGAACGAGCAGGTACTGACTCCGTTTCTCCGTTCATTGATGGAGCGAGGCCTGGACATCTCTGAAGGCGTGCTGGTGATCGTCGACGGCGGCAAAGGTCTGCGCGCGGCAGTCAAGCGGGCATTCGGTAATCGAGCCCTGGTCCAACGCTGCCAATGGCACAAACGCGAGAACGTGGTGAGCTACCTGTCGAAGACCGAGCAAGCCGCGTGGCGCAAGCGGCTTCAGCGTGCGTACCAGCGCCCGGAGTACAACGAAGCCCGGGCGGCCCTCGAACAGCTCCATGGAGAGCTCGAGGAGCGAAACCAATCGGCCGCTGCGAGCCTTGAGGAAGGCCTGGAGGAGACCCTCACGTTGCATCGACTCGGCGTGTACGGGGTCCTGGGCCGTTCGTTCAAGACGACGAATTGCTTGGAATCGGTCAATGCCCTCGTCGAGGAAAGGTGCGCGAAGGTCGATCATTGGAAGAACTCGAGCCAGCGGCAGCGCTGGTTGGCGACGGCGCTCATCGACATCGAACCACGCTTGAGGAAGGTGATCGGCTACCGTCATCTTCCAAAGCTCCGCGAAGCCCTCAGGCGGGAGCTGAAGATTGAGGCGAAGACGTCGACGAGATCGAAGAAGAAGGTTGCGTGACCAATCGTGAGCCGTGGAGAGTTTCAACTAAGAATGGGCTTGACTCTGATGTTGAACCGGATGTTTGAGCTGAATTGGTGACGTTCGGCGTTGTACTGCAGGAAGGTGTTCAGGAAGATTCGGCTGGTGAACGCGTAGAGGACCTTCAGGCTTACCAGCGTTGTCACGAAGTCGCCCACGGGCATGTCCAGATTGTTTCGGCTGTATCGGGTGTCGATCTGCCAATGGTAGTTCGGCTTGAACGTGACATCGCCTCCGATAGATCGTCGTGTCCCGTTCCAGAAGTCGCCCCATGTGTAGCTGATCCGCCCGCCGATGAGTCGGCTTCGGTCTGAGTTGTAGGACACCGAGTAGTCCCGTGTCCGGTAATCTCCGGGCTCGAGCGCATAACGCCGGAACTCTTCAAACAGTCGTTCGAACGACTCACCGGTGTTGAAGCTGGCCGACGAACCATTTTCGAAGTTCACGCTGGCACGAAAAGTGTGCTCCCGCGTCTCGATCTCCCCGTCGACGTTGGCATAGTAAGCGTAGTTGGTTCCGAACGTGAGGTTCCGGATGCCGGCCCGTCCCCTCAGCCGGGGTGTGTAGGTGATGTCGCCCGAGTAGTGAGACATGTCGTCGCGCCTTACGTAGCCGACTTCGGGATTGAAGTTGTCCCCTACCGACTCGTAGTCGGCGCCCATGGCGAAAGTATCGTCCCGCCAACCGATGGTGAACGCCTGCGCGTCTTGATCTTCGTCCAGACCCGGTGTGTCGCTCCGCAGCATGTACCCGGTCACGTTGAGACGCGTGAAGAACTGAAACACACCGTCGAAACCGAATACGCGATCCCTCTGTGCCAATGTAGGTGAGACACCTGCCTAACCGTTAATTAGTCCCCCGCCCCACGATTTCCTTGGACAGTGATTTGAGAAACTACAACGCAGGAGGATCACGATATGTCCAGAGAAACGAAGGAGGAATACGGAATCGCGAAGGGAGCCCGTAGGGCGACCGAAGCGGGGCCGGATTTTCGAAGCCGCGGGAAGGGCCGGTGGTCGGCTCGGCGTAAGGTCACGGTAGTGCTGGAGTTGTTGCGTGGAGAAGATCTTGAAGCGATGAGCCGGCAGTATGGCGTGACGGCGGCGGCGCTGACCCGTTGGCGGGAGGCGTTCCTGCAGGGAGGCGAGGCCGGCCTGAAGAGCCGGATCGTGGATGTGGTTGACGAAGAGAGGAAGACGCTGAAGTCAGCGGTGACCAGTCTGGTGATGGACAATGAACTGTTGCGGGAACGGATCCGGCATCTGGAGGACGAGAAGCCTTTTCTACGGTGGAGGTCGAAGCGATGAGCCGGACCCTGTCGCCCTCCACACACCAACTGTATGGTCTGGCCCGTGTCGCAGCGGCCTGGGGGTTGCCCCGGTCGACGTACTATGCTCGACGGGATCGACGGAACCATCCGGCCGAGCCGCGTAAACGGGGGCCCAAGACCCCGTTTACCGACGCGGAGTTGACCGGACGGATTCGGCAAGAAATTGCGGCCTCGCCGTTTACTGGGGAAGGACACCGGAAATTCTGGGCGCGGCTCCGGGTCGCCGGCGTCCGCACCTCCAAGGCTCGGGTCTTGCGCCTGATGCGGGAAGCTCAACTTCTGGCGCCCCAACGCCAGGCCGCACCCGTTGCGCGCAAGGCGCATACCGGAACCATCACCACCGATCGCCCGAACCAGATGTGGGGCATCGATGCCACCGCCACGGTGACCCTCGACGATGGTGCGGTCACTGTATTCGCCGCCATCGATCACTGCACGGCCGATTGTGTCGGCATTCACGCCGCCAAACGGGCGACGCGTTTTGAAGCCCTCGATCCCATCCGGCAAGGCCTCAAAGAGTACTTCGCCGGCTTTCACGCCGACGCGGCCGCCGGGCTTCGACTCCGTCATGATCATGGGTCCCAATTCATGAGCGACGATTTTCAAAACGAGATCCGATTCCTTGGCATCGTCTCCTCACCGGCGTTTGTCCGGGAACCGGAAGGCAATGGCTGTATCGAACGCTTCTTCAAGACCCTGAAAGAGCAGTTGCTCTGGGTGCGTCACTTTCGCTCTATTCCGGAACTGGTTCGAGCTCTTCAGGACTTTCGCGCTCTCTATAATCAGCACTGGTTGATCGAGCGCCTCGGCTTTCAATCTCCGGCTCAGGCTCGACAACGTCTTGCAATTGAGTCAGCGACTTGATTATGGTGGGTTCACTCTGTCCAGGAAATCAGGGGCGGTACACTAACCGTTAATTCCCATAGGTAAACCCCCGGCTTAGCCGGGGCGACTCGCAGAGGTTTGACCGAGAGCGGCGGTAGATAGGAAAGTCCTGCTTGGAAGCGACGACTTCCAAAGAAGGAGGACTCAATGAAAGAGGCCCGAAGGCGATCGCACACGAAATGGGACTGCAAGTATCACATGGTGTTCATTCCGAAGTAGGCGGTATCCAGTGTGGCGGGATTCATCAAGGGGAAGAGTGCAATCTCGACTGCCCGGAACTTTCTGGGACTGAAACACCGTTTGACAGGGAAGAGTTTCTGAGCGCGAGGCTATTTCGTTTCCACGGTGGGGATGGACAAACAATTCGTGCGGGAATACATTTGGCGGCAGGAGCGGGAGGAGCAGCGTTTGGAGGAGCTGAACATGGCGTGGGGGCATCAGCTGCCTTCAGGCGGCTCTTGACCGGCCCCTTTGAGGGGCTCACAGAAATAAGCCCCCGGCTCTGCCGGGGGTCATTTAACTAGTGAGCAGGGCGGGAAGGAAGTGAGCCTGTGTTGGTGATGAAACCAGAGAACGAGAACGAAGAATCGCGTGGAACGGAAGGCGCCCGCAGGGCGACTGGAGTTGCGCGTGAAGCGGCCGGTCGGAATGGGGATAATCCGGACCCGGAGGTGACCAATAAGGCGATACGGAGGCGATTCAGCGCCGCATATAAGCGCCGGGTCGTGCGGGAGGCGGACCGATGCACGAAGCCGGGCGAGTGGGGGGCCTTACTACGCCGGGAGGGATTGTATTCCTCGAGCCTGCGCACCTGGCGGCGGCAACACGATGCCGGGGAATTGGCCGGGATGGGTTCGGCGAAGCGAGGACGGAAAGCGCAGCCGAAGGACGGCCGGGACAAGCGCATCGCTGAACTGGAACGCGAGGCGCAACGGCTCCAGAGGAAGCTGGAGCAAGCCGAAACGGTCATCGAGATCCAAAAAAAAGTCTCCACGCTATTGGGGATTCCTCTGAAGAACCCGGACCAGGAAGAGAACAACTGATGGAAGCGGCCGAAAAGTTCTCCGCCGAATTGGGACGGCGCCGGCGTGCCGGGCCTTCGGGGTTTCCCGCGCGTCGCTCTATCGGCGTCGGCAGCGGGCCGCCGCGCCCGCAGCCGAGCGGGCACGCCCACGATCACATCGGGCATTGAGCGGAGCCGATCGACAGGAAGTCCTCGACCTGCTGCATAGCGGGCGCTTCGTGGATCAGGTGCCCGCCCAAGTGTGTGCGGCCTTGCTGGATGCAGACCGCTATTTGTGCTCGGTACGCACGATGTACCGGATTCTGGATGCGAACCAAGAAGTGCGCGAACGGCGGAACCAACGGCGTCATCCCGTCTACCAGAAGCCGGAACTGTTGGCGACAGGCCCGAATGAAGTGTGGACCTGGGACATCACGAAGCTGAAGGGACCACGGAAGTGGACCTACTTCTACTTGTACGTGATTCTCGATATCTTCAGCCGCCAGGCGGTGGGCTGGATGGTGGCCGATTGCGAATCTTCCGGCCTGGCCAAGAAACTGATTCGTGAAAGCTGTGACAAGCATCGGATCGAGCAGGATCAGCTGACTCTGCACGCCGATCGCGGCTCGTCGATGAAGTCGAAAGCGGTGGCGCTGCTGCTATCGGATCTGGGTGTGACCCAATCCCACTCTCGGCCCTATGTGTCCGACGACAACCCGTTCTCGGAAGCCCAGTTCAAAACCCTGAAATACCGCCCTGACTTCCCGGAACGATTCGGTTCGATCCAGGACGCCAAGGCGTTCTGCCGGGACTTCTTCCACTGGTACAACAACGTCCACTACCATTCCGGTCTGAACTGGCTAACCCCAGCGATGGTCCATTACGGTCAGACCGGTCCGGTTCTGGAACGACGCCAGCATGCTCTGGATCGCGCTCGTCGGCAACATCCAGAACGTTTCGTCAATGTACCGAGAAAGATCGCTGGGCCGCCGGACAAGGTGTGGATCAACCCGCCCGCAGAGTCGCCTACGGTAGCTTAAATTCCGAATGCAGGTGTCTCACACTTGTTGACACGTTCCGGATTGTGGTCCCCCTCGACGCTCGAGTCGCGACTCGTGAAGATCGCCCCGATGAACGAGTTTTGCAACAGGTTCCGCTTGATACGCCCGACGATGAAATCGTCCGAAGGGAGTCCCTCACCCCCTTCATCAACCGGGTCGACGCTCTCGGTCTTCATGGCCAGCAGCCCAATCTCGTAAGATCCGGCTGTGCCGGACAGACGCGTGCCCCCGACGATCGGAACCGGCGTGCCCCGGTCGCTCAAGCCGATTCTCCGGCTGAAGAACGGCAGGAGGTTGCCCCTTCCTCCCGTGCTGCCGAAGTTGAACACGCCCGAGTTCTCCAGAAAGAACTCGCGCTTTTCGGGAAAGAACAGGCTGAATCGGGTCAGGTTGACCTGGTCCTGGTCGACTTCGGTTTGCGAAAAGTCGGTCCGGTATGTGGCATCGAGCGTCAGCGTTTGGGTCAGCCCGTACTTGACGTCGAACCCACCGTCGTAGTTGAAGTCGTTCGCGAGCTTGCCTTCGTTCCGCTGCTGCACGATCCCGGCCACCGCGTAGGGTTTGACCTTCAAGTTGCGACCCTGGCTGATCCCTTCCAGCCCGCCGAGGGTGCCGGCCAGTGAGACTCGCGTCATGTTGTAGCGGACGGGTAGCGGCGCCCAGTGGCTCTCTTCGTTCAAACGCCGGATCTTGCGGAACATGTTCATGCCCCATTCCTGAGAGGCGTCCGGTGAAAAGCGGAGGGTCTTGAAGGGAATCACGAACTCGGCGATCCATCGGTCTTCGCCGAGAGTCACGCGTACATCCCAGACGCCATCCCAGTTCTGGTTGATCTGGCGGTCGTTGGACGACTGCAGGTCGCGCCGGGCGCCGGCCGGGTTAGTTGAGAAGAAGAACCCTGACCGATCGTCGTTGAGCGTGTCGAGGATGATACCGATCTCGTCCCCCAGATTGCTCGTGAAGTCCCGCTTCAGTCCGTTGACGATCATGGTGGCGATGTCGGGTTCGTAGCAGATCGCACCGATGTACAGGTTGTCGTCGTCGTAGAGAAACCGCACTTCGGTTCGTTGTGAAGCGGGGTATCCCGGGTTCGGGCTGCGACCACCCTGCGTGAAGCCGCTTGCGGGTTCGGCCTCCATCCAGACCCGTTCGTCGAGGCGTCCGTCGAGCGTAATCGGGACCTCGATCGGGACGGCCAGGACGACCTTGCTGAAGCGGGCTGTTTCATAGTCGACCGGCGCACCATTGCCGTTGCCCGCAGACTGTGCGAAACCGGAGGGTGAATGGAGAGCCAGGAGAATGATGAGAAATGTGGCAGATCTCATGCTGGCGCGATCTTATCAGGCAGGAGAGCCGTACGGTATGGAGATGAGCAGACGAAAAAGGAATTTACAAAGATGCAACAAACCCTTCCCGCCAGCACGGCGAACAACAGAACCGCGAGCGGTCGCGACCGGGTACCCCTCCCCCGACACTACCGAGCGTGAGGGGACCGACTCACCGCCTAAAAACTAAACAGGTTTGTGAACTTGAAGATAATGCCGCGATCCAGCACCTCGCCGGTCAGCGTATCGCGGCGCTCGTTGAAGACGAGATAGATGTCGCTGAGCGGATGGTGGATCAGGTTGAACCGGATGTTCGAGCTGAACTCGTTTCTCTCGGCGTTGTACTGCAGGAAGGTGTTCAGGAACGCTCGGCTCGTGAACGCGTAGAGAACCTTCAGGCTGACCAGGGTCGTTACGAAGTTGCCGGCGGGCATTTGGATATCGTTCCGGCTGTAGCGGGTGTCGATCTGCCAGTGGTAGTTCGGTTTGAAAGTCACGTCCCCGCCGATCGAGCGACGGGTCCCGTTCCAGAACCCTCCCCAGTTGTAATTGATCCGGCCGCCAATGATGCGGCTGCGGTCGGAGTTGTAGGACACGGAGTAGTCTCGAAACTTGTAGTCGCCGAACGCCACGTCGTAGCGGCTGAAGTCGTCGCGTTCAAACGTTTCGCCGGCGTTGAAGTTCAACACCGAGCCGTTGACGAAGTTGACACCCAAATTTAGACCATAATCCCGGGTCTCGATCTCCCCGGTGATGCCTTCGTAGAAATCGTAGTTGGTCCGGAAGGTCAGGTTGCGGATCCGGTCGCTGCCCTCCAGGAGCGGCTGGTAGGAAAAATTCCCCGAGTAGTGGGACATGTCGCGGCGTCGGACAAAACCGACCTCTGGATTGAAATTGTCGCCGACCTTTTCGTAGTTGGCGCCGAACGACAGCGCGTTGTCCCGCCAGGCGACGGAAAACTTCCGCGCATCCTGGTCGTTGTCAACCCCGGGCGTCTGACTCCCGAGGACATATCCGGACACATCAAGGCGGTTGAAGAACTGAAAGACTGCGTCGACGCCAAAAACGCGGTTGTAATCGCCTTCGACCGCCGAGTCCCGGTTCGTGAATATCGCACCGATGAAGGAGTTCTGGAGCAGGTTGCGCTTGACCCGACCGACGATGAAATTGTCCGAAGGGAGTCCTTCATCCCCTTCATCCTCAGGGTCGACGCTTTCGGTCTTCATGGCCAGCAGGCCGATCTCGTAGGCTCCGGCCGTGCCAGACAGGCGGGTGCCTCCGACGATCGGAACCGGCTCACCCGCGTTCAGGCCGATTCTCCGGCTGAAGAACGGAATCACGTTCGAACCGCCACCGCGTCCCTGGGAGGCAGCGCTACGCCCACCAAACCCGAACACGCCGGAGTTTTCGAGGAAGAATTCACGCTTTTCGGGAAAGAACAGGCTGAACCGTGTGAGGTTCACCTGGTCCTGGTCCACTTCGGTCTGCGAGAAATCCGTTCGGTAGGTCAGGTCCAGCGTGAGCGATTGCGTCACGCCGAGCTTCGCGTCGAATCCTCCGTCGTAGTCGAAATCGTTCTCGAGCTTATCGTCGACGCGCTGCTGCACGATTCCAGCGACAGCGTATGGCTTGACCTTGATGTTGCGTCCCGCCCGTATACCTTCGACGCCCCGCAGCGTTCCGGCCATCGAGATGCGGCTCATCCGATATCGGCGGGGAATCGGGGCCCAATTCGCTTCCTCGTTGACCCTGCGGATCTTTCGGTAGACGTTCAATCCCCATTCCTCGGACTCCGAGCCAGCGAATCGAAGTGTCGTGAAGGGTATGACGAATTCGGCGACCCACCGATCCTCTTCTACCCGTACCCGTACGTCCCAGACGCCGTCCCATTCCTGGTTGATCTGACTATCGTTGGCCAGTTGCAGGTCGCGCCGGGCACCGGCCGGGTTGGTCGAGAAGAAGAACCCCGAGCGGTCATCGTTGAGCGTGTCGACGATGAAACCGAGCTCGTCGCCCTGGTTGCTCTGAAAGTCACGCTTCAGGCCGTTGACGATCATGTTGGCGATGTCGTCGTCGTAGCAGATAGCGCCGACGTAGAGGTTGTCGCCGTCGAAAAGGAAGCGCACCTCCGTGGGCTGGGATGGGGGGCCGCCGGGGTCCCAACTGTTCCCCCACTGAACGAAATTTCCGATGGGCTCGGCGCGCTGCCACGCTTCTTCGTCGAGACGCCCGTCGATTTCGATGGGCTGCTCTATAGACAGTGCGTAGGCGATCCGGCTCAGTCTTGCGGTTTCGTAGTCAATCTCATTAGAGCTGTTCGTTTGGCCGGATTGAGCTAGAGCGACCGAAACCAGGAACGGCCCAAGGATCAGAAGTGACGCCAGTCTGCGCATGCTGGCGGGATTCTATCATCAAAGAACTCACAGAGTTGCTCCCACCCGCGGTCCTGAATAGTGTGGGATTCCGCCCGGCCCAAATGAGACTAATCGGCTGCCAATGATGTGGATCGTCTGGAACCAGGCACCCTGCCGGGAGAAAATGGGCCGTTCTCCCGGCCTCGTGCAGTCGAGTCTTTCCCTACGCCGACTGCGACGCTGTGGGCGTGACGCATTCGAGTGCAGAACCCCGGCGCCCCAGCCAGGAATAGGAGGCGCCGAGGATAAGCCCGTAGACCAGGTGTCCCACCAGGCTCGGCACCATCGCCCCGGCCGCCGTCAGGTTCCAGTTCACTCCCAGACCCATCCCCATTCCCAGGGGCATCAGGGTGAGCGGACCCAGGAACCCCCAGACGGCGCCGTAGACGCCGCCGTACGCGAGACCGCTAGCGGTTCCGTTGACGAAGGAATGGAACAGCAATGCGAACGAGGCCCCGATGAAGGCGCTGATGGCGAGGTGAACGATGAAACCGGCCGTGGCCGTCGACGATCCGACCATCTGGCCGATCATCGGCAGCATGCCCATCATTCCCATCATCGCTCCGAAAACCACCCCTCCGGCGATCCCGGCGACGGCGCCGTTCTGGATGTTCTTTATGTTCATTTCGTGTCCTCCGATATCGAATGTTCAAACTCCACTAGGAGTCTGCGCCGTAGAAAAATCGGCCCCAATATGAAGTGGATAGTGACACTCACAGCCACGACATATAGGTAGCGATCACGCCGAAAATCGTCCCACGGCGCAGACTCCTAGGAGCCTGTCGGCAATAAGAAATCTGGAGAAGTCTGAAGCTGAAAGACCCATCGCGATTTCAGGATGAAGGCCACCTTGGGAAGCGTTTGCTCAGACAGATCCATGAGATGAGATTGCGGCAGCCCCCATTGAGCGCGATACGTATTTTTCATCCGCGGATTCTGTGTTTGCCAGGATCTCCCTGCTTCGATTCAAGCCGCCAGTGGCTTGAATCCTCCTCCGTAACGAAACAACTTCAGGATGTTGTGGGTCAAACAGACCAGTTGCCATTCCGCCCGCACGTTCTCGAGACCGCGGAAACTGAAACGCCGGAATCCCCGGCATTCCCGGGTCTGTCCGAATACCGGTTCCACAATCGCCTTGCGCATCTTGTAGACGGCCCGCCCCACATCGCTGTCCAGTTTCTGTTTCATTTGCTCCCGTACGCCGGCGCCTTCAGCCGCTCCGGGCGGGCCGCCGGAAGACTTCGGGGATGCGCCGGTCCGGACTCGCCCCGTGGCCACGTGTAAATCGATCCCTGCGGCTCGCGGGTCGGTCACCTGCCTGGGGCTCCAATACCCGGCATCCGCGCTGACCGCGACGGGCCGGGTCCCCGTGTTCCGCCGCACTTGCGCGACCATGGGCGCCAGTTGCTCTTTGTCATTGGCGTCCTGGGTGATCTCGGCCGCGACGATGACTTGCGTGTCATCGTCCACAGCGATCTGGGCATTGTAGGCCTGCACGAAACTGCCTTTGTGCGCGCCGTCGGGCATGATCCGGCTGTCCGGATCGGTGAAGTTGCGCTGCGCCTTCGCATCCGGCGCCGCCTGCTTCGGATCGGGAACCCGCGGTTGGCCTCCACCCGTCTTCTTCCCCGTTCGCTCCTCTTGCTTCCGCCGCTGGGCCATCCGCGCTTCCGCGTCCGCCTTCGCCTGCGCCGCCTTCTGCCGGGCTTCCGCTTCCAATTCCGCCCGGGCCTGTCGAATCTTCTTCAACCGGCTTTCCCGCCGCGCCAATTCCTTCGGCAACTGGTCGGTCAGTCCTTGCCGTTGCTTCTCATCCTCGACCGCGTCGACCGCCTCGGCCCGCTTCAGCAACTCCTCCACTTCCGCCTTCAGCGTCTCTTCGGCCCCCCTCATCCGCCCATAACTCATCGCCTTGTGCTTGCTGGCGTTCGCCTGGAGTTTCGTCCCGTCGACCGCCACATGCCCCAGTTTCACCAGCCCCGCCTTCCGGCACAATCCCAGCGCTTGCAGAAACAGTCCCGCCAACGCCTCCAAATGCCGTTTCCGAAACTCGTTGAACGTGCTGTGATCCGGATGCGTGTCCGCACTCAAATACCGGAACGCCACGTCCTCATGCGTCCGTTTCTCGATCTGCCGCGAACTCACCACCCCGGTACAATATCCGTACACCAACAACCGCACCATCAGCACCGGGGAGTAGGCCGCCTGACCTCGTCCATCCTTCGCCTCATAGGAACGGTAAAACGCCGACAGATCCAGCGTCTCCACCAGGTCGGCCACAAATCGCGCCAAATGATTTTCCGGAAGCCAGTCGTGTAACGACGGCGGCATCAACAAGCTCTGATTCAGGTCATCGGATCGGAAGCATTTCGTCATGCCTTCTTCTACAAATCCACCCGTCCAGCTTAGGTCCCATCCGGTTCTTCCCCGACTTCTGTCGCCACCCATCCCCAATCTATTCCCGACAGGCTCCTAGGAGCCTGTCGGGAATAGGCTCCCTCGAAGCAAGAACCAACAACTTACGAGCCATCCCCGGTCTGTAAGTTGTTGATTCTTGGTTGCAGACTTCTTATTCCCGACAGGCTCCTAGGCATTCGCTTTGCGATCGAGACGATTCCGCCCTTCCTTATGGGCGGAACGCGGTTCGTTTTGGCTGGCGCCATCCTCTGGGCACTGGAACTGGCGCGCGGTCACGGTGAGTTTCGCCTGGAACACTTTCGGTCGACGTTGATCATCGGAGCGCTTCTTATCGTCGGTGGAAACGGTGCGGTCGTGTGGGCGGAGCAGTTTATTCCGTCCGGTCTGACGGCGCTGTTGATCGCAACCGAGCCGTTATGGATCGTAATCCTGCTCTGGGCACGCGGCCGCGAGCGTGTGAGGACGTCCGAAGCGGCGGGCCTTGCGATGGGGTTTGCCGGGATCTTGTTTCTTGTCGGCCCGGCGGAGATTGCCGGCGGCGAGCGGATAGATCCCGCCGCTGCATTGGTCGTTGTGCTGGGTACCGTATCGTGGGCCCTCGGGTCACTCTATTCGAGGAAGGCCCCACAACCGAGGTCTCAGATCCTGTCGACGGGGATGAGCATGCTGATGGGGGGGATGCTGATGCTGTCATTGGCGGCGGTCCGCGGGGAGTTTTCCGCACTTGATGTATCGGCCGTTTCCATGAAGTCAGCGCTGGCTTTCGCTTATCTCGTTCTGTTTCCATCGCTGCTGGCGTTTACTTCTTACCTATGGCTCCTCCGGAACACGACCCCTGCAAAGGCTTCGACCTACGCGTACGTCAACCCCGTGGTTGCCGTCGCGATCGGTTGGTGGTTGGGAGGCGAGGCCCTCAACGCCAGGGTGCTCATTGCGGCTTCGATCATAATCAGCGCGGTCTGGTTCATCGTCGGCCGCAGCCGACACGGAGAGGCTCAGAGTGGAGGATGAACATGAGAGTGATCGACATCGATACGATTCGCGGCGTGTTGCCTGATCTCGATCTGGTTTCGGCCATCGAGAAGGGTTTCGCGGCGTATTCGGACGGCCGTGCGGTGGTTGGGCCGGTAGGCGAATTGCTGTTCGACAACCCACCCGGGGACGTCCACATCAAGTATGGCTACATCCGGGGTGACGATTACTATGTCATCAAGATTGCCTCGGGCTTCTACGACAACCCGAAGCTCGGTCTGCCGTCCAGTAACGGGTTGATGCTCGTGTTTCGGGTATCGACCGGAGAACCGTTGGCCCTGCTTGCCGACGAGGGCTGCCTCACCGACATCCGGACCGCCGTCGCCGGCGCGGTGGCGGCCCGCTATCTGGCCCCGAAGCCCGTGGACCGGATCGGCATCATCGGTTCAGGTACGCAGGCAAGACTACAGCTGCTGTATCTGTCGGAGATGACGGGTTGTCGGAAGGTCGCCGTGTGGGGACGGACGCCGGCGAACGTCGAACGGTACCGCAGGGAGATGGCAGGGCAGGGGTTCGAGATTCAAGTTGCCAAATCCCCCGGCGAAGTAGCGGCCGCCTCGAACGTCATCGTGACGACGACCCCCTCGAGGGAGGCTCTCCTGGACGCGGCGGAACTCCGCCCGGGAACCCACATCACAGCGGTGGGCTCGGATACTCCGGGCAAGCAGGAATTGAGCTCCGATGTGCTCGGCCGTGCCGATCGCGTGGTCGCCGACAGTCTCGTTCAGTGTGTCGAGCGGGGTGAAATCGGTCACGCAGTGCGAGCGGGTGTTCTTGATCGGGAGAACGTCGTTGAACTGGGCGCGATCATCACTTCTGGGACGTCTGGTCGTAGCGATCCGAAAGAAATCACCGTGGCCGACCTGACAGGCGTTGCCGTCCAGGACATCCAGATCGCCCGCGCGGTCTACGAAGCCGCCCAGGGAACACTCTCTTGACGCCCGGGCGCGTTCCACAGCCGATCAGCTAAAAGCATTTGTACCCGCACTCCGCGGCCTATACAATTCTGGCGCGCAGTATTGTCGCCCTACTGGGGCCTTCCACTGTTAACGCAATAATCTAAAAGAGTTACGGCCATGGCCGGCAGGATCGGTCGTCGCGCGCACACGGGGGAGCAGAGCAGCCGACCATGACGAAGCAAGAGCAAAACCGATTATTCAAGACCCTGGGTCTGGGCCGCCGAATGGCCGGCACGAGCTTCGGTGGCGACTGGTACGCGACCAGCGGCGATTGGCTCGAAGTGCGCAGCCCGACCGACGGCGCGCATCTGGCCAGCGTCCAGCAGACGAGTACGAAGGACTTCGGAGTTGCGATGCGACAGTCGCAAAAGGCCTTCGAAGAATGGCGGGAAGTCCCGGCGCCGCTCCGGGGCGAGATCGTCCGGCAGTTTGGGGAGGCGTTGCGAGAGAAGAAGGAAGCGCTGGGTACCCTCGTGTCTTTGGAGACGGGCAAGATCCTCACCGAGGGTCTGGGCGAAGTCCAGGAGATGATCGACATTTGCGATTTCGCGGTCGGGCTGAGCCGGATGTACTCGGGTCCCACCCTGCAGAGCGAAAGACCGATGCACAGGATGATGGAGCAATGGCATCCGCTCGGGACGATCGGTGTGATTTCCGCCTTCAACTTCCCTGTCGCGGTATGGTCCTGGAATGCGGCGTTGGCATGGATCTGCGGGGACACGGCAATCTGGAAACCGTCGAGCAAGGTGCCGCTGTCGGCGATAGCGTCTCAGAACATCGCCAATGAGGTGTTTCGGCGCAACGGTGTGCCGGTGGGGGTTTCTTCCCTCGTCATTGGGCGCGGCGCGACGGTCGGTGAACGCCTGATCTCCGACAAGCGGATCCCCCTGGTCAGCGCCACCGGATCGACGCGGATGGGAAAACGGATCGGTGAAGTCGTCGGAGCGCGCTTGGGACGGGTCATCCTGGAACTGGGCGGCAACAACGCGTTGATCGTCTCGGAAAAGGCCGACCTCAAAGGCGCCCTGGCATCCGCATTCTTCGGAGCCGTCGGAACGGCCGGCCAGCGCTGCACCTCGACGCGTCGGCTGATTGTCCACGAAAAGATCTACAGGCGTTTTCTTCGCCGGCTGATAGACATGTACGAGAAGGTTCGCATCGGAAACCCGCTGGACCCGAAGACGTTGATGGGGCCTTTGATCGACGAGGACGCCGTCGCCGGCTATGAGGCGGCGATCGTGACCGCCCAGGAGCAGGGAGGCAAACTGCTCTACGGAGGCCGTGTGCTGCGTGCCCGCTACGGGCGGAGGACTTTCGTTCAGCCGACGATCGTCGAGATATCTCCTGGCGCGAAGATCCTCCAGACCGAGACGTTCGCTCCGATCCTGTACGTGATGAAGTACAAGAGCCTCCGGCAGGCGATCTCGATACATAACGGTGTGCCGCAGGGCCTGTCGTCGGGCATCTTTACCGACAGCATGTCTGAAGCCGAGACCTTCGTAAGCTATCGGGGTTCGGATTGCGGAATCGCCAACATCAATGTCGGGACGTCGGGAGCTGAGATCGGCGGCGCCTTCGGTGGCGAGAAGGAAACTGGAGGCGGCCGGGAATCGGGCTCGGACGCTTGGAAGGCATACATGCGGCGTCAGACCAACACGGTTAACTGGGGTGGAGAGATTCATCTCGCGCAGGGTGTCGAGTTTTCGTCCTGACGTCGCGATCGAGGCGTAAAATGAGCGAGGGCGATCCGGTTCAGAAACAACTGAGGGCTGCGCAGAATGAGGTTCGTCAGCTAAAGGAGACCATCAACGCGCTTCGCGACGAACTGGAGAAGTCCAGAATCGGAGAAGACGAGCGGACACAGCGCTCTGTGGCCTCAGCCACCGACGAGAACCGCCAACTGCGCGGTACCGCAAACGCGCTTCGCGACGAACTGGAGCGCCGTCGTATCGGGGAGGAGGAACGCCTTCAGGCCGCCGCGTCTGGGGCTGACGACGAGATCCGTCAGCTGAGGGAAACGGCCGGGGCCCTCCGGGACCGACTGGACGAAGAAACGGCCTCGTTCGACGAGAGGCTGCAGTCGCTCGACCGGAAGCATCATGACGAGCGCGCGCAGCTTCAGGAAACGATCTCCGTGCTGAGACAGCAATTGGAAGGTCTGCATGCGAGAACTGAATGAGTCTCCGACTGGCGCCGCCAGGAAACGGCCGAAGTCGGCGCCGGCCGAACTATTGCTCAGCGTGTCGAACCGCCTGGCCCTTTCCCGCAGCTTAAGCGAAGCCCTCGACACCCTCGTCGAAATCACGGCAACTACGATCGGAGCCGAGCGAGGCTCGATTTTTCTCAACGATCCGAGCACGGGCGAGCTTTACAAGCGCGTCGCCGAAGGGAAGTTCAGCCGGGAAATCCGCATGCTGAACACGGTCGGCGTGGCAGGCCATGTCTTCACGACCGGCAAGGGCGCGGTCATCCATGACGCTTATGGCGATGAGCGCTTCAACGCGGAAATCGACAGCAAGACGGGATTCACGACTGGAAGTATCCTGTGTGCTCCGCTCCAAAACCTGCGCGGCGAACGCATCGGCGTGTCGCAGCTTCTCAACAAGAAGGAAGGAAAGTTCACCGAGACCGACCTGGCTCTGCTGGAGGTCATGATCGAACAGTCGGCCATTGCGCTCGAGAGCCTGCGGACCGTCGAGGAGGTCGAAAGCTCCCGCAAACAGGAGTTGGAGTTCTTGAACGTCGTTTCTGAAGTGTCGTCAGAACTGAAGCTGGGGCCCCTGCTGCAGAAGCTCATCGCGACGATCACACGGATGCTGGATGCGGAGCGGTCCACGCTTTTCATCAACGACGAAAAGACGAACGAGCTCTTCACCGAGATCGGCGAGGGCCTGGGATCGACGCAGATTCGGCTGCCCAACAGCGCCGGCATCGCCGGAACGGTGTTCACCACCCGGGAAAGCATGAACATCCCGCACGCTTATGCAGACCTGCGTTTCAACCCCGCCTTCGACCGCAAGACAGGGTTCTTCACTCGGTCCATCCTCTGCGTCCCGGTCATCAACAAGGACGGGAAGGCGATCGGTGTGACCCAGGTGTTGAACAAGCGTGGCGGACCGTTTACCGGCGAGGACGAGGCGCGGTTGAAGGCATTTACTTCGCAGATAGCGATCGGGCTGGAGAACGCGAAGTTGTTCGATGACGTCCAGAACATGAAGAACTACAACGAGAGCATGCTCGAGAGCATGGCTAGCGGCGTCGTTACGATCAACGAGGACGGCATCATCCTGACCTGCAACCGATCGGGACTCGACATCATGCGGGTGGACGAGACCGAGGTCCTGCTCAGACCGGCCGAGGAATTTTTCGGTGAGGCCAACGCCTGGGTTGTCGAGAAGATGAAGCAGGTGGAAGAATCTCAAACCCAGGACGTGATGGTCGACACGGAAATGGAGTTTGGCGGGGAAACCGTTTCGGCAAACGTAACGATCATGCCGCTCGTCAGCACCCACGGAAAGAAGCTCGGTTCTATGGTGATGATCGAGGACATATCCACCGAGAAGCGCATTCGACCATGTCTCGCTACATGGACGCCACGCTAGCCGATCGGCTGCTGCAGGAAGATGAGGACATTCTCGGAGGCCACAGCAGTGTCGCGACCGTGTTGTTTTCCGACATCCGGAGCTTTACGACGTTCACCGAGGAACTGGGTGCCCAAGCGACAGTCAGCCTGCTCAATGACTACTTCACACTAGTGTCCGGAACACGGTGCGACAGCCGCCGGCAACTTATAGATGAACAGTGAGTTGAATGGCATTCTGCGATTTTTCGATTTGAACCTGCCGATCACACTTTTAGCAATATTACGGTGAGAGGGGTGATACCAATGGCGCATGAACTCAGGCCAAACCGTCTTCTCACAAGTCATGGATTACGCGCCCCGATACGAGTTTCAGAAGTGTGTCGCCCGCTATCGGGGCGATTACCAGCAGAAAGGGTTTTCCTGCTGGGATCAGTTCCTGGCGATGGCATTCGCCCAATTGACCTATCGTGAAAGCCTCCGCGACATCGAAGCCTGCTTACGCGCCCTCGGCAGAAAGCGTTACCACATGGGATTCCGAAGCAAGGTGGCGCGGACGACACTGGCCGACGCCAACGAGCTGCGCGACTGGCGGATCTATGCGGATTTCGCACAGGTCCTGATCGGCATGGCGCGGCCGTTATATGCCGAAGACCCCATCGGCGTCGAGTTGGATCAAGGTCTATATGCCCTGGACTCGACCACCATTGACCTGTGTCTTTCACTATTCCCATGGGCCCGGTTTCGCCGGCACAAAGCCGCGGTCAAGATGCATACACTGCTGGATCTTCACGGCAACATTCCCGCGTTTATCCACGTCACAGACGGGAAAGTCCATGACGTCAACGTTCTCGATGAGATCGCACCCGAAGCGGGTGCCTTCTACGTCATGGACCGCGCCTATATCGATTTTGAACGGCTCTTTCTCTTCTCCCTCTGTTCCGCTTTCTTTGTGGTGCGTGCTAAGAAGAACGCCGTCCTGCGGCGGCGGTACTCCCGTCGGGTGGACACGACCACGGGATTGCGATCCGACCAGACGGTCATCCTCACAACGAACAAATCCGCCAAAACCTATCCCGATCCGTTGCGGCGTATCAGCTACTTCGATGCCGGGACGAACAAGCGGTTGAAGTTCCTGACCAACAACTTCGCGTTGCCTGCACTCACCACACTCAGATCTACAAGGAAAGTGTGCCAATCTTAGTTGGAAATTGAAACGGCTCCAAACCCTATGGCTTGATGGCATTGGAAAAAAGAATATCAAGCCTGTAAGAGAAAGGAGCCGAGATGAGGAGTCTGTTACGTTCGGTCAAGAAACGCAAGAAGTCGCGTGTGCTGGGTGAGGTCCAGGTCGTGAGTCGTGAGGAGTACACGGGACTGGATGTGGACTCGAAGGTGGAGATGATCCGGGCGTTGGTCCCGTTGGGATTGATGCAGGTAGAAGAGTTGCTCGACGAGGAAGTGAAGGCGTTGGCGGGGGAGCGATACGCGCGAAAGAAGGCGTCGTTGCGGGGTCGGCGTCACGGGAGCAATCCAGGGACGGTGGGGCTTGGCGGCCAGCGGGTGCCGGTTCGGGTTCCCCGGGTTCGCAGCGTGGCGGGCGGGGAGATTCCGCTCCGGTCCTACGATGAACTCAGTCCGGGTGGCGCGGTGAATGAGCTGCTTCTCAGACGTGTGCTTTATGGGATCTCCTGCCGGAACTACGAGTCGGCCGCGGAAGCGATTCCAGGAGCGATCGGACTGTCGAGTTCGACGGTGTCTCGAGGTTTTGTCAAGGCGAGTGCCGCGAAACTGCGGGAGATGCAGGAGCGGGATCTGTCGGGCGAGGACGTCGTGGCGATCTTCCTGGACGGGAAGGCGTTTGCCGACGCCATGATGGTGGTGGCCCTAGGCATCACGCTTTCGGGCGAAAAGCGCTTCTTAGGCTTCGTGGAGACGGACACGGAGAACGAGCAGGTACTGACTCCGTTTCTCCGTTCATTGATGGAGCGGGGCCTGGACATCTCTGAAGGCGTGCTGGTGATTGTCGACGGCGGCAAAGGTCTGCGGGCGGCAGTCAAAAGGGCATTCCACAATCGAGCCCTCGTCCAACGCTGCCAATGGCACAAACGCGAGAACGTCGTGAGATACCTATCGAAGACCGAGCAAGCCGCGTGGCGCAAGCGGCTTCAGCGTGCGTACCAGCGCCCGGAGTACAACGAAGCTCGGGCGGCGCTCGAAGAGCTCCATGGAGAGCTCGAAGAGCGAAACCAATCGGGGGCTGCGAGCCTTGAGGAAGGCCTGGAGGAGACCCTCACGTTGCATCGGCTCGGCGTGTACGGGGTTCTGGGCCGATCGTTCAAGACGACGAATTGCCTGGAATCGGTCAATGCTCTTGTCGAGGAAAGGTGCGCGAAGGTCGATCATTGGAAGAACTCGAGTCAGCGGCAGCGCTGGTTGGCGACTGCACTCATCGATATCGAACCGCGCCTGAGGAAGGTGATCGGCTACCGTCATCTTCCGAAGCTCCGCGAAGCCCTCAAGCGAGAACTGAAGATTGAGGCGAACACGTCGACGAGTTCGAAGAAGAAGGTTGCGTGACCCATCGTGAGCCGTGGAGAGTTTCAACTAAGAATGGGCTTGACTCTCTACAAGTCGCGATGGCAGGTGGAACTTTTCTTTAAATGGATCAAACAACACCTTCGAATCAAGTCCTTCTACGGCACCAGCGAGAATGCGGTGAAGACCCAGATCTGGATCGCCATTTCGGTTTATGTTCACGTCGCCATCATCCGGAAGCGCCTCGGCATCGATAGGAGTCTTTACCAAATCCTACAGATTCTCAGCATTACGATTCTTGAGAAACAGCCCATTTTGCAGGCCTTTCACGCGCCTGATTCCCAATTCAATGAACTCCAAGATCCTAACCATCTGGTTCTATTCGACTTCTAACCGGACACTAGTGACTACTTCACGTTGATGGTCGAGTGCATTCAGGACGAGGGCGGGATGCTGGACAAGTTCATCGGTGACGCGATCATGGCCGTCTTCGGCACGCCCCTCGCCCACGATGACGACCCGGACCGGGCCGTGCGCTCCGCGATCGAGATGATGAACGCACTGGGAGGTTTCAACCGGGAGAGGACCGCCGCGGCGCTCAAACCGATCAACATCGGCATCGGAATCAACACCGATGCGATTGTTTCGGGAAACATCGGTTCGCCCAAGCGGATGGACTACACGGTCATCGGGGACGGCGTGAACCTCGCGTCTCGCCTCGAGAGCGCTTGCAAGCAGTACGGCGCCCGGATTCTCATCAGTGAGTACACGTATGGGAAGCTGAAGGCGACGTACCGGGTGCGTGAAGTCGACCGCGTGATCGTCAAGGGGAAGACACAGCCGGTCGAAATCTTCGAGATCCTCGACTATCACACCGGCGAGACATTTCCCGAGATCGTCGAAGTGTTGGGGCACTTCCGGGACGGGATCCAGTGTTATCGCGACATGCGGTGGGATGCGTCCCTCAAGGCGTTTGGGGAAGCTCTCCGCCTATGTCCCGACGACGCGCTCTCGAAGATTTACCAGCAACGCTGCGAGCAGCTGAAGAAAGACCCGCCTCCAACCGATTGGGACGGCGTGTGGGTGATGAAATCGAAATAGCCTGAGCGCTGGCCAGCCCATTTCCGTTCTTCAACACGAAGACACGAAGATCCAAGAAGGCAGGAAGGCCCTGCATGTCTCGATCTTCTTCGTGTCCTTCGCGCCTTCGCGTTGAGACTAGAGCTCGAAAATACGGACATAGGTGCCTGTCCCTATTTCTTCAATTTCGTCATCTATTCCTCACAGTCATCGTCGCGGACCCGCCCAGGCTGGAGACTACGGTGACCGTTCCCGGGTTGGAGACCGGCTTGATCTTCAACTCGTACTTGCCCCTCTTGAAGGTCATTTCGCCAAATTCCAGGACAGTAAGCACGGCGCCTGGCTGCCCGCTGCTGGTGGCCTCCACCTTGAGTTCTGAATTCCCGCTCTTCCACTCCGCCGTGATGATCGTCACGACGTCGGCCTCCAGGACCTCGAGCACCACGGGGGGAGACTGGTGACGTCATCCAGCATTGCCGTGATCGAGCTGGTTCCCACCGCGACCCCCGTGGCGAGACCTGCCGAATCGATGGTGGCCACGGACTCGAGGGAACTCGCCCAGCTCACGGCGGTGGTCAGGTCGGCGGTGCTCCCGTCGACGAACGTTCCTGTGGCGGTGAACTGCAGGCTCTGACCTTTCCCAATAGAGACCCCGGCGTTCGGCGTCACCGCGATGGAGACGAGCGCGGGTGGCGGAGTGACCCCGAGCTCCACGGCGGTGCTCGTCACGCCGTCCTCGGTTGCCGAGATCGAGGTCGTGCCGACCGACACCCCGGTGGCGAGGCCCGTCGTCGCGTCGATGGTGGCCACCGACGAAGCGGAGATGTGCCACGTCACGCTGCTGGTCAGGTCAGCGGTGCTCTGGTCATCGAACGTTCCGGTGGCGGTGAACTGGAGCGTCAGGCCGACCCCGACCGACGGATTGGAGGGGGTGACAGTGATCGAGACGAGCGCCGCCGGCGGCGCTGGGGCCCCCTGGACCACGGCGGTATCCAACCCGCCGTGGCTCGATTGCACCGTGACCGAGGACGGGACCTGTTCCGGTGCCAACGGTTTGATCTTCAGCTCGTACTTGTCTTTCTTGAAGATCATCTGGCCGAAGTCGACAACTGTCAGCACGGCGTCCGGCTGCGTGCTGCTCGTGGCCCGTACCTTGAACTCCTTCCGGGTTGCGTTGTACTCCGCCGAAAGGATCGTCACCAGGTCGCTTGGGGGTGAAAGGACCTCCAGCGAAGCCGATTTGCTCGTGACGCCGTCCTGGGTGGCCGTAATGGCGGTGCTGCCCGCGCTGACCCCAGTGGCCAGCCCATTCGCGTTGATAGTGGCCACGGCCTGGTTGGAGCTCAGCCAGGTCACGCTGGAGGTCAGGTCGGCGGTGCTGTCGTCGTCAAACGTTCCCGTGGCGGTGAACTGTTGGGTCTGGCCCTCGTCGACAGAGACTCCGGTGTCCGGCGTCACCGTGATGGAGACGAGACGGGGTTGCGGAGTGATCTCGAGCACCACGTCTAGACTCGTGAAGCCGTCCTGGGTGGCCGTAATGACGGTGCTGCCCGCGGCGACGCCAGTGGCTAGCCCATTCGAGCTGATGGTGGCCACGGCCTGGTTGGAGCTCAGCCAGGTCACGCTGGAGGTCAGGTCGGCGGTGCTGTCGTCGTCAAACGTTCCCGTGGCAGTGAACTGTTGGGTCTGGCCTGCCGCGATGGATGCGCCGCTGGCCGGTGTCACACTGATTGAGGTGAGTGTTCGCGTTGGTGGCGCCACCGAGCTGACTGCCAGGACGGCATCGATCAAGCCGAATCCGGTGCCAAAATCGAAGCCGACATCGAAGCCTCCGGTCGCTGGATCGTCCATGTCGATCGCCGTGCTCTCCAGAGCTGAATACACCTCGGCCGGTGTCAACCCGCCAGCGGCCTCCAGCATCAATGCCGCAACGGCGGCGGCGTGCGGGGCGGCCGCGGACGTGCCGAAGAAGTTCGGGAAGCTGTCCGGCTCGACATCGAACCCGAAGAACGTCGTGTTCGTGCCGTCGGGGGCCACAATCTCGGGCTTGTCGCGCAGATCAAATGTCGGCAAGCCGCTCGTATCGAAGAAGATCGGCGTGGGGCCGGCCGAGGAGAACGGCTCGAGAAGCGGGGGAGCAACCCCAAACTCCGGCGTCTCGGCGTAAAACGCGGCCCCGACTGCCTCGGCCCCCGCAGCATTGGCATGCCCATAGATCGTGCTGCTGGCGGTGTCGAACTCGTCGATCGAGAACGCAGTACTTGAGAACACCACGTACTTCAGTAGGTCCGGAATCGGCCCCGCGAAGAGAGAGATCTGAAGGCCAAGAGAGACTGGGGGGCCATCGTTAGTAAGGCCGAAGACCTCCACGGGATCCGTCCCAATGTTGGAGTCCAAACCGCCGAACAGGAAGGATCTGTGGGCGCAGCCATCCGCGTCAGTGTACAAGCCGATGTCCAGATCGCTGGCCGAGCCCGGAGCGCCGCTGATCGAGAAAAAGGGCTCCGTCCATTGGAAGGAGAAGATGGTCGTGCCCGTGGGGATTGTGATGGTCTGGCAGGTGTCCGGTGCGCCAGGCCCCGGGTCGAAGTCGTGCAGAATGCCTGTGAGGCCGCGACCCGGTGGATTAGCGAGACCACTGGGATCAAAAGGAGCTTCGTAGGAATCTCGCCCATTGTTCCCCGCAGCGGAGAAGTAGCTGACGCCCGCCGCTTTGACGACATCCACGGCCTGGGCGATGATGCCGTCCTGAAACATCGGCTCGGCAAAATAGATGATGTCATCAACGATGACGTCGGAATGCTGCGCCGCTGGGTATACAACCTCCTTCGGAGCCCGGGGGGCAGCCCGCCAGTTCTTCGATGCCTAGAGCGAAATCCGCCTGGCCGCCGAACGCCGTATGGAATGACTGTGCGGCACCCGGCGCGACGTCATGGATGAGCTGCATCATGGCGCGGCCTTCATCGGTGCCGGGGCACATCAAATCATTCAGGATCTCGATGCCCACCGGCAGGTCGCCACTGAGGACGTCTGCCAGTTCCTCTGTCCCCGCGCAGTCGAAACTGTCCGAGAGTGTGCCCACCGTTATCCCGCTGCCATCGATCCCGAACAGAGCCCGGGCGTCGTCGGCGTGCATGGCCGCATCCCCCTGGCTGTCTACCGAACCGGCTCGCGTCATCGCATAACTGGGTCGGGCGAACTGCAGACTGCCCAAGGCTTCCATATCGTCGATCGACGCGATGGGCAACAGGCCGGAGACGACGTTCCCGACCTGAGAGATGTCCTCCATCCCCAAGGCCTCAAGGTCGGCCCGCAAGGCGGTCGGGTAACCCGACGCGACCGCGTCGATGATCACCTGGCTCCCGACGAGGCGCAGCAGAGGGTTCCTGGATTTGAAGGCAATCCCAGGCACCCGACCCCCATAGGCCGCATGCTCGGCGTGAAGGTCAGAAAGAGCCAGACCACTTTTGGCCATGGTCCCGGCTTTGAAGTTCTCGGGACTCTGGCCCAGAGCCGCGTTGCCGCAGATAAGGAACGGGATTAGAAGCAGTAGGGAGCACAATGCTCTTGATTTCATGGTTGCGTCCTTATCTTTGTGTCTATTCATGGGTCTGGTCGTCCGTGTGCATCTTCTCAGGGCCGTGGTTTGCCCGGTCCTCGCCGCCCAGCAGCGGCAGGTCGGGCGAACCCGAGGCTGTCCAGGGCATCGGCGTCCGCGATGGCCCCGATGGGTAACTGGCCGGAAACCATGCGCCCAAAGCTGGCCGCTTTTTGCATCCCCAGCGCTTCCAGGTCCGCCCGCAGGACACCCGTGTCCCCCGACGCGACCGCGTCGATGATCACCCGATTCTCGACGATCCGGACCAAAGGGTTCTCGGACTCGAAGTCCGTTTCGTCCCCCTGGTTTTCATGGGACTTGTATTCCTCGTACAAGGCGGACAGGACAGCGCCTACCTTGGACGTGGTCGCTTTTTTGGTGTCGGGCAGGCCCTGGCCGTCGGCGAGGCCTTCGGCCAAGAAGAACGAGAGCATGATAAGCCCAGGGAGCATTGCTCGTTGTTTCCGCATCGCTGCTACCAACCGGGACTGCCGTTTGCCATCCCCCGATCTTTATACACCCGAGGGCCGCGGTCCAGGGCTCAAAAATGGTGACATAGGTGCCTGTCCCTATTTTTTCAGGGCGGGTTCTATTGGAAATCGTTCATTGGAAGTTCGAGATTTGTGATTCGTCGATGGTTGCGTCCCGTTCCGGGCCGGTTCCGGAAATCTCAAATCGATAAGTTTCGAATGAACAATGAGCAATGTTCCCATCCGGGTTCGCAACGCGCCCGGGTGATCGTCATCGAACCCACCCGGACGACGGCGAGGCTTCCTTTTTCGAATTCGCGAACCTCATCCGGGCATCCAGTCGCTTGATCAGCAACAAGGTATTCATCGTCCGGCCTCCTCAGTGGGGTGTCGCTAAGTTCAGGCTCATGCAGACGGCGGTGTCCGGGCAGACGCAGGCAAGTTCCGCTGTGCTCAGTACGGAACGTGTCAACAAGTTTGAGACACCTGCATTCGGAATTTAAGCTACCGTAGGCGACTCTGCGGGCGGGTTGATCCACACCTTGTCCGGCGGCCCAGCGATCTTTCTCGGTACATTGACGAAACGTTCTGGATGTTGCCGACGAGCGCGATCCAGAGCATGCTGGCGTCGTTCCAGAACCGGACCGGTCTGACCGTAATGGACCATCGCTGGGGTTAGCCAGTTCAGACCGGAATGGTAGTGGACGTTGTTGTACCAGTGGAAGAAGTCCCGACAGAACGCCTTGGCGTCCTGGATCGAACCGAATCGTTCCGGGAAGTCAGGGCGGTATTTCAGGGTTTTGAACTGGGCTTCCGAGAACGGGTTGTCGTCGGACACATAGGGCCGAGAGTGGGATTGGGTCACACCCAGATCCGATAGCAGCAGCGCCACCGCTTTCGACTTCATCGACGAGCCGCGATCGGCGTGCAGAGTCAGCTGATCCTGCTCGATCCGATGCTTGTCACAGCTTTCACGAATCAGTTTCTTGGCCAGGCCGGAAGATTCGCAATCGGCCACCATCCAGCCCACCGCCTGGCGGCTGAAGATATCGAGAATCACGTACAAGTAGAAGTAGGTCCACTTCCGTGGTCCCTTCAGCTTCGTGATGTCCCAGGTCCACACTTCATTCGGGCCTGTCGCCAACAGTTCCGGCTTCTGGTAGACGGGATGACGCCGTTGGTTCCGCCGTTCGCGCACTTCTTGGTTCGCATCCAGAATCCGGTACATCGTGCGTACCGAGCACAAATAGCGGTCTGCATCCAGCAAGGCCGCACACACTTGGGCGGGCACCTGATCCACGAAGCGCCCGCTATGCAGCAGGTCGAGGACTTCCTGTCGATCGGCTCCGCTCAATGCCCGATGTGATCGTGGGCGTGCCCGCTCGGCTGCGGGCGCGGCGGCCCGCTGCCGACGCCGATAGAGCGACGCGCGGGAAACCCCGAAGGCCCGGCACGCCGGCGCCGTCCCAATTCGGTGGAGAACTTTTCGGCCGCTTCCATCAGTTGTTCTCTTCCTGGTCCGGGTTCTTCAGAGGAATCCCCAATAGCGTGGAGACTTTTTTTTGGATCTCGATGACCGTTTCGGCTTGCTCCAGCTTCCTCTGGAGCCGTTGCGCCTCGCGTTCCAGTTCAGCGATGCGCTTGTCCCGGCCGTCCTTCGGCTGCGCTTTCCGTCCTCGCTTCGCCGAACCCATCCCGGCCAATTCCCCGGCATCGTGTTGCCGCCGCCAGGTGCGCAGGCTCGAGGAATACAATCCCTCCCGGCGTAGTAAGGCCCCCCACTCGCCCGGCTTCGTGCATCGGTCCGCCTCCCGCACGACCCGGCGCTTATATGCGGCGCTGAATCGCCTCCGTATCGCCTTATTGGTCACCTCCGGGTCCGGATTATCCCCATTCCGACCGGCCGCTTCACGCGCAACTCCAGTCGCCCTGCGGGCGCCTTCCGTTCCACGCGATTCTTCGTTCTCGTTCTCTGGTTTCATCACCAACACAGGCTCACTTCCTTCCCGCCCTGCTCACTAATTAACGGTTAGCAGGTGTCTCACCTACATTGGCACAGAGGGGTATCGATGGAGGTACCTCGGAGCGATCGAGGGTCCGAAATCCGAATCTTTCGAAATAACCCACCGCGTCGAACGTCAACAGGAACAGGGAATCGACGCCGACACGCCGGGCTTCGTCGATTACCTGATCGACCAGTTGTCGGCCGAGGCCTCGGCCTCTCCCCTCAGGTAAAACGGCGACCGAGCGCAGGAGGCCGTCGGTGCCACAAATTTCCAGCCCGGCCACGCCGGCAATCCCGTCTTCGTTCTCGGCAAGGAAGAAACGAGCCGGCAATGATTCGACACCCTCCGCCTGCAGCTCGCTACCGACGAGCAGGTCGCGGATCGCCCCGGCGTCGGAAAGCGACGCCGGACGAAGCGCCATTTTCACGGCTTCACCGCCCGTATCGATGCGCTGAACAGGTTCGAGTCGACCGAATCCGAGCCGCAGGCGCATTCGTACCCGTTTGCGTCGGCGACCTCAGGCGCGCCACCGATTCTGATATCGGTGAAACCGGCTCGGCGGAGCTTGCTTTTGTACTCGTCGATCGTGACGGCGCCGGCCACGCAGCCGACCCATTGTTCGAGGTCGTACCGGATGTCGTCGGGAAGCGCTTCGTGCGTCACCATGTCCGAGATAGCAAGGCGTCCGCCCGCTTTGAGAACCCTGAAGGCCTCGGCCAGGACGCGGTCCTTATCGGCAGACAAGTTGATGACGCAATTAGACATGATGACGTCGAGACAGTTCGAGGGAAGGGGAATGTCTTCGATCTCGCCCTTGAGGAACGTGGCATTGGTGACACCGGACTTTACCTGATTGGTTCGGGCCAGTTCGAGCATCTCATCGGTCATGTCGAGACCGAAGACGTGGCCTCGAGGACCGACACGTTGGGCCGCGAGAAAAACATCGAGGCCGCCGCCCGAGCCCAGATCGAGGACCTGTTCTCCCGGGGCGAGTTCGGCCAGCGCCGTGGGGTTGCCGCAGCCCAGAGAGAAGGAAGAGGCGTCTTCCGGGATCTGGTGGAGGTCTTCCGCCGCGTAGAGAGCCGGGTTGGGCGCGCAGCAACTGGCCGCGGGGCGCTGCCTGACGGCGTCACCGTATGCATCCCGGACATGTTTTCGGATTTCTGTCTTGTTCATATTGCCTCCAATTCGCTGATGATGGTTGCCGGTTCGACCACACGGTTTCGAGAGCAGCATTCCGAGCAGAGAAAGCGAATCAGGGCCTCCAGGTTGGCCTGATCGGCCGTGTACCAGAGGTACTGCTTGTCGCGCCGGACGCCGACGAGCCCCTCGTGCTTCAGTCGTTCCAGATGGTGGGAAAGCGTCGAATTCGGTATGCCCAGCTCCGATTGGATGTCGCCAACGACGAGGCCGTCGGGATGGGCGCTGAGCAGCAAGCGGAGCGTCCGGAGCCGGGCTTCGTTCCCAAGGGCGCCGAACATATCGGCGTAGCGTTCCACGTCGTACTTATTGGGTTCCATATTTCTAGTATAGTAGAAATATGGAAATAGTCTAGCGCGTGTTTTCAGAAACGGAACAGGTTCCGGTTCAGTGGGTGAGCCGATAGATCAACAGCGCTGCGCGCTGTATGGCGGGAACGATCGATGAGACCCGGAGCCTTTCGTCCACAGTGTGGCCGCCGCCCCCCTGGGGGCCCAGTCCGTCCAGTGCCGCTCCGACGTGCGGCGCGGCAAAAGACACATCCGCGGCACCACGCTGGCCCGGGTCGAACGGTCGCACTTCGCCGTATCCGAGCGCACGGCTGATGTCGCTGTAGACAGAGAGCATCTCGTAGTTGGTGTCCGCGGGCGACATGGGCGGGTATCCCTCGCGGAACTCAATTTCAGCGGACGTTCGAGGGAGATGGTTTGCCACGATTCTGCGCATACGATCGCGGGTGTTCATCAATTGCTCGGTGGATATCGTCCGGATGTCGCCTTCGAGAACGAGTTTCTCTGGGACGACGTTTGTTTTTCCACCCGCGGTTCCCCTCGATGATTCCGCGTCGAACTCCACGTCGGATCCGCCGAGGACGACACCCACGTTAAAGGTCAGGTACTGTTCACCCCGCAGTTGTCCGTAGAAAGCGCTGAGTATCCGCGACGTCTCGAAGATGGCTCCGGCCCCGGCGTTCGCGCCGAAGACACCGGAAGAGTGTGCCCGCACACCCGTCACCGTCAGAGCCCAGGTTGTGGAACTACGCCGGGCGACGACCGCCAGGTCGCCATCGGAATCGCGGGAACCATTCTCAAAGCCGAGGGCGACATCGCTGGCCTGGGCCAGCTCGATGAGAGATGCTCGGGCGACGTCGAGCGGACGACCGGGACGCTCTTCATCACCGGTAAAGATCACCCGGATCGTTGTGTCAGTCAGCGCGTCCGTCTCGGCGAGCGCCTTGAGCGCGTAGAGGATCACGACGTTCCCGCCCTTCATGTCGAGTACGCCCGGACCCCGCACGGTGTCTCCGTCCCGAGTGAACTCCTGGAACGGGCTGTCGGGTTCGAAGACTGTGTCCAGGTGACCGATCAACAGGACCGAGCGGCCGGTAGTGCCGGTGCGTTCGGCGATCAGGTGTCCCGACCGGTTGAGCGCCGAGGGCAACTCCTCCCAGCGAACGTCGAACCCGAGCGCTTCGAATTCCGGGGCAAGAATGTCGGCAACGGCCTTGTTGCCCGAGGCGTTGAGCGTTCCGCTGTTGACGTTTACGGTACGTTGCAGAAGGGCCAGCGCATAGTCGAGTTGGGCTTCCCCCGCGTCGGCGATCTGCCGCTCGAGGGCGGACAACTCCTGGGCGGAGGCATGGTTCGCCGTCGAAGCCAGCACAAGGACGGACAAACTGAGGTACATGAATTGTTTGGGCATATGCATGGAGTGGCTCCCTCGCGTGATCGGTCTCGATCGAATTACCGGATTATACTGAATGACGCCGGAAGGAGGGCCGTTGATGAGCGTCCGAATACCGTGGGTCCAGCGTCGATTCAATTTTAATTCCCATAGGTAAACCCCCGGCTTAGCCGGGGCGACTCGCAGAGGTTTGACCGAGAGCGGCGGTAGATAGGAAAGTCCTGCTTGGAAGCGACGACTTCCAAAGAAGGAGGACTCAATGAAAGAGGCCCGAAGGCGATCGCACACGAAATGGGACTGCAAGTATCACATGGTGTTCATTCCGAAGTAGGCGGTATCCAGTGTGGCGGGATTCATCAAGGGGAAGAGTGCAATCTCGACTGCCCGGAACTTTCTGGGACTGAAACACCGTTTGACAGGGAAGAGTTTCTGAGCGCGAGGCTATTTCGTTTCCACGGTGGGGATGGACAAACAATTCGTGCGGGAATACATTTGGCGGCAGGAGCGGGAGGAGCAGCGTTTGGAGGAGCTGAACATGGCGTGGGGGCATCAGCTGCCTTCAGGCGGCTCTTGACCGGCCCCTTTGAGGGGCTCACAGAAATAAGCCCCCGGCTCTGCCGGGGGTCATTTAACTTTGACGCAAACCTTCATCCGGAGCTGATCGAACGGCTCCGAGGCGCCCCGGTGCGACTCGATGATCGCGTTCGGGGGCTGCCCGATTCCGTCCGGACACGCCGGCCCCGGGAAGGGAAGTGGTCGATTCAGGAACACGCCGGACACCTGGGCGACCTGGAGTCGTTATGGGCTGGAAGGGTCGAGGCCTTTCTTTCGGGCGCCGCGGAGCTCGGTGCCGCGGACATGACCAACCGCAAGACCACCGAAGCGGACCACAATACGGTCGGTATCGATGAGGTCCTCGCCGCCTTCAGTCACGAGCGCGCCGAACTGGTGGCGAAGCTGGATAGCCTGGATCCGTCGGACTTCAGCAGGGAGTCGATGCATCCCCGACTCGGCCAGACCATGCGGTTGGTCGACATGCTGCTGTTCCTGGCCGAACATGATGACTACCATATGGCAACGATTACCGAGCTGTTGGGGGGAGAAGAGGGGTAGCTAGTGGTCTCTAACAGACTGTACCTTATTCGGATCGTTCCCCGAGCCAGACCGACACACTGCGGCTTCGGCCAAGCCGTCCGAGTTCGTTCCGCACAGGGATTTCCGATCTAATGGTCACATATATGATCAGAAATGGGACAGCCAGAGCCGTTACGTTAATTGTGACGGACTACACTAGCTCTGGGACAAAGGGTTTCGATGCCACCCGGACACATCTGAGGACGACACTAAGAAAAAGCCGCGTCAGACGTTACACGTATAGGAGTGTTCTGGTGAAACGACTCTTGCAGGTCACAGCCATCGTGCTCGTGTTGTGTCGGTGCCTTGAGGCACAAGTCCTTCCGGCTGAGACAACGACGTGCTCGCACCCGCGTGGTGCAATTGATGACTCGCCGTCTTCTTCTCCTGCTTTTGCCGATGACGTGCGAGTGCAGACGCCTGCAGGCCCGGGGGCGTGGGTCCTCCAGGTCGCGAGCCACGGTGGGTTGGGTGGCGCCGAAGGAACCGAGTTGGTCGTCGATTCCACTGGAAGGTTGGCTTGCTACTCGACCGGCCTCAACTGTGAGCAGGAGTTCAATATCGCGATACTCGCGCACCTGGATGTGATGGTTCGGTCGGCAACTCGGTCTCAGTGGACGCGATCGGTTTCGGCAGTGTGCAGCGACTGCGTCAAGACGGCACTCGTCCTCAGGCTCAGAAACGCAGAAGGCGTGGAGCAGATTCATACGGCATGCTGGGACCCCGTCACGCGTTCCTCAGGGCCGGACGACGCCATTGAAATCTACGAATTGATCATGGAGGTTGCAGGTTGGGAAGGCCTTGTTGCCCCGAGTGCGACGCTGAGGCCGAAGCTCTCGATTCCGCCAAACGACGCTGTCCAAGCCTATTACGTAATCCATTATAATAGGGTGCGTGATACGGTCGTTTGCCGATCAGGCCACTGCGGACATCTTCAACGGCGTCAAAAGCCGTCGAGCCCGGCGAGCATGTCCGGCTACCTTGTGGCCCATAGCACGTCGGAAGCTGACGCAACTCAATCGTGTTCAGGATCTTCATGAACTGACTATGCCTCCGGGCAACCGCTTGGAACGCCTGGTGGGCGAACGGGCAGGGCAATATAGCATCCGGATCAACGAACAGTACCGGGTGTGCTTTTCTTCTTGGGAGAACGGGTGCGGAGAAGTCACCGGACTACGCGTTACAGGGATGAGCGCCGACTTTTGGCTGGGGTTACAGCAGGACTGGGATCTCTGGCATGCCATGTGAACCGGTACCGGGCAAGCCCGTTTTGGTACGCCAGCTCCGGGGACCGCACTTGAGAACGTGACCGTGATGGAGAAGGCGTAACATCGCGGTGACAGCGGCGCTGCGGACATGAAGTCGAAGTCGCGACCGACTACGACGAAGCCCTCAAGTGTCTTCTGAGGGTCCCGGAATCCTGTTTCCGCCGCCGTTCTAAACGAGACCAGGATCGAGATCAGATCGATGGGCGCCATGGCAGACGTGTTTCCAGGACTTCGGCAATGCCGCCGAGGCGAAGTTGTCGCAAGCCTGCTCCTGAATCTAGGAAAGAACCGTTGGCGGCGCGTCCGCTACCCACGCATCAACCCCCGACCCATCCAGGTGAGATGCTTCTTGAGGAGTTTCTCAAACCACTCGGGGTGTCGCAGTCAGCCTTTGCGATTCGTCTCGGCGTATCGTTCCCCCGCCTGAATGAAATCGTTCGCGGCAGGCGAGGTGTCACACCGGATACAGCGCTGCGATTGGCTCGCGTTACAGGGATGAGCGCCGACTTTTGGCTGGGGTTACAGCAGGACTGGGATCTCTGGCATGCCATGCGAACTGCAGAAGCGGCCTTAGACGAGTTGGAGCCACTGCCGCATGTCAGCTGACTGTCGGGGGTTGTCTAGCACCAGACTCCGAGTGGATCAATCGAATCAAAACTAGCCCTTCTCCAGTTCCCACAGAACGACATCGCTGTCCGCCGGGATCCAGACACCGCCACCGCAACTTGTGAAGTGTCGGCGGAATGCGCTCCGATACCACGACGCTTTCCGTCGTCGCATCGTCTCATCCGTGCGGTCCGGGTCGCAGTTGTCGTTCTCCCAGTCTTCTTCTGTCACCACCTGAAGGTAGGCGCATCCGTTCGTCAGGCCCGAGATGTTGGCAATCGCTTTCCGAACATCGTTCTTGGAAAGATAGGCGAGAACATCCTGGCAGATCACCAGGTCGTAGGTGTCGGCGGAGGTGTAATCCACGACGGACGAGGGTTCCCACCCATACTGATCACACAGATAGGTCGAAAGCTCGACCCCCGTGTACTCGATCGCAGGGTCGTGTTCGGCCAGCGCATGCTTCCACCGGCCCAGACCTCAACCCAGATCCAGGACGCGGCGCACCGGGATGTCCAGGTATGCCAGGTAGCCGAGGACAAATCGTGCCAGACGGTTGAGATCATCGGGTGAACTGGCACGCGTGGTGGGGTCGCGGTAGAAGCGGTCGTAATAGGCGCGGTCGAAACGGTTACCGGGACGGCCTACCATCGCTTTCGTGTGGCAGATCCCGGTCAGGATGCGAAACGGTCGGTGTCGGTCCTTGTGGCGGTTTCCGTGCCCGGGCGCTGATCCTCGTTCTCGGCGTCGGAATCCGCACCTCGGCTTCGGCCTTCGAACGTGCCGCCTTCTTCGATCACGAGACGGGGCGTGCGGACATCTCCATGCAGCTTGCCGGTAGAGTAGATCTCCACGCGTCGGCTTCCTTCGATGTTTCCAAAGACAGATCCGTAGACCTGAATCTCCCCCGCCTTGATGTCGGCATGGATCGTCGCGCGTTCACCGACGATCAAGAGGTCGGACGTCGTGATCGATCCGTGAATGTTCCCATCGACCCGAAGTGTCCCGGAAAACGTCAACTCTCCGGTCACGGATGTTCCATGGTCGAGGAAACCCTTGAAGTCGTCGGATCCGTATTTTCGCCGTAGCTTCACGATTGTTCTCCGCAGCGCAAATGAGTTCGTATTGTGAAGCGAATACCGAAATGTGTCAATCCAGGCGGCAGCTCCCGGTGGTGTTGGCTCTGAAAGAAGTCGGCTCTTCGACATGGAGACTGGGCGGTTGTGTCGTTCCCGCTGACGGCGAGGGCCGAGCCTGTTGCACCCGCTCCGGAGGGACAAGAGACGTCGGTAGGGTACGTCGTCCAACGGGATGTCTCGTATCCGAGAGGAGACGAGGGCACCGCCGATGGAGAGGCGGTCGTGGTGGAGCTGTCATTCAATTCGGACGGTGCGATCATGCTTCGCCCGGTCACGGGTCATTCGTTGCTGATCCCCGCGACGATGGATGCAGTGTCTCAATTGGTGTATGGAGTGACGTATCTAAATGGGCAAGCGGTCGGAATAGTGACCACGGTAACGGTGAACTTCAGCTTGCGTGAAGGGAGTGGCGGACCGGACGGTCTCTAGTTTTGCCGTCCGCGCAGGTAGGCCAATTGTGCGTGGACGGACTGGACCTGGATGGAACGGTTGATGTGACGGAGGGACTGCAGTTGATCGGCAAGCCAGCGGTAGTCACCCAGATCGATGGTCGCCGAACGGATCAGGGGGAGCAGACGGAGGCCGAGCGCAGCGGTCTCGGTACCCAGCCGTAGCAACCCGACGTCCAGCGGGTAGGCCAGAGGATCCTCGGGAAGCTTCTCGTCGACTTTGGGGGCAAGTTGCGCATCCTTGATGACGCTCAGGATGCGGACTTCCAACTCCCTTGAAATCTTTCGGAGTTCCTGGAAGGCCGGGACGTCCATGGCCGGCAGGTCGAGGAAGGCGTCGATCCTCTCTCCGGTCGACACCAGGTCCGCAACGTCCTTTTCAAACCTCTGCAACCGACGTTCCTCGACACCCGGGTCGTTGCGGGTCGACCTCGGCGTACGTCTCCCCGCCATTCGGGTAGCGGCATCCATTATCCGAGCCAGCCGAGCGGACTCCGCCTCAGCTTCCCGAGCGGCAGCTCGCCGCTCCACGAGACCCGGGTTCCCGTTCGCCCCGGCTTCGTTGCGGTCGTTCTCGCGCTGCTGCCTTCTGTCTTCGTTGGACTGCGCGCCCAGTGGAGCGCACCATAGCAAGGCGAGACAGAGAAGCAAGGTTTGGCGTCGAAGGAGCACTTGCGGGGAGGTTAGTCCGGACAGGAAGGAGATTCAAAGGAAAACGTCGGGGAAGCGGGCACAAAAAAGCGACCGAGTCGAATTGCTCGCGGTGTCAACGGTTCCATGGTTCCCTTGACGCCCCAAGTCAGCTATTGGCCAAACCCCAGATCTCCGAGTTCTCTTGACAGTGCCCGGCCAGCCTCAGGATTACTCCATTCCGTTCGGAAGGGCACCGTACCAACTGCGTTCTTGGTTGCGATCATTTCGACCCGATCGCAGTATGGAGTTTCTTACTTTTCCCAGAATCTGTCAACGCGAAATATTTGCGAAATCAGCGCAACGTTTGCGCATATAACTATTGTATTATCAATCGTTTGCGTAAGATTTGGGTAGTTCGCCAGCAAAGAGCTGGGTGCGGTGCGCCGAACCTCTGAATGACCGCACACCGCGAGCAATCCTGCGGTCTTTTCAGTCGATGCCGAGGCTCGTTTTCAGTGCGTTGAGCACTTCGATCTCGACCCGGGAGTTCGCCGTCGCGGTCAGGCGCGCGCCGCTCGAGCCGGCCTCGACGCCGGTGAGTTCGTTCAAGGTCGTCCGCACGAAGTCCGAACCGAGGTCCAGAATGCCCATTCGAGCCAGCGTGAAGATGCCCTGGATATAGTCCTCGGCGATCGCCTTCGCGTCGGCGTCGCTGTCGAACTTGGGGCCGATCATCAGGATGGTCCTGCTGTTGTACTCGAGGGCGAGGATCAGGTCCATCTGCTCTTTGACCACGTCGGGAACGTATCCGGATGTCGCCACCTTTGCGCCGGTCGACTCAGCTTCGCGGAAGTATCCCACCGTAAAGCCTGGCCGAAGCCCGCTTTCGAGCTCAAAACCCGTCCCGACAGTGCCGGGCTCGATCACGTTTTCGGTCAGTTCGAACGACCAGATCGCCCCGGCCCCGTTCGGCATCCAGGTGGAATCCTTCAGGCGGAACGACCGGTTCGGTTGGATGACTCCGAACCACCCTTCAGGGTGCTGGATCGTGGAATTGCGACCTTCCTCGGGCAGAACAAGCGCCCACTGGTCGATCGACTGGCTGGCCCCAGGTCCGTTGGCGACCGAGTACGCGTAGCGATAGCGACCCGAGCCGGCATCGGTGACCGTCGTCGTCAGCGCGGGTTGGACGTCGCGCAGCAGGTCGTAATGGGTGATTCGCATCGGGGGCGGCCCCTCGTCTTCGGCTTCCTCTTCTGCGTCTTCGGCTTCCTCTTCAGCTTCTTCCGGCTCTTCTTCCTCGTCACCTTCCTCTTCTTCGAGGCTGGCAGGATAAGCGACGATGAATTCGTTGTTGGCGAGGTCGACGAAGACGTAGTCTTCGGTGTCGGGCCCAACGTCCCCGTCCTCGGGCCAGGCCGGAACAGGGAAGTCGGTCAGCGCGACCAGGTCGGATTGCTGCGCCAGTGCCATGCCGCCAAGCAAAACGAAACTGACCAGGATAACTGTGTACGTTGTTCTGGTGCTCATGATTTCATTCTAAGAAGAATCGAAGAGAGGCGGTTCAGCCTTGAGCCAGCGCTTGCTGGATATACGACCGAACCGCCTCGGGTCGTTAGTGTCCCGTCAGCACGACACGCACTTGTATCTGCTCGGCGCGCCAAGCAGTTTCAGGAGCGCCAGGGTTTCCGGGTAGGGTTGGACGCGCTGTCTGGAGCCGTTCGCCATGTCGGCGATCGTCGCGCCGTTCTTCGAGACCGCATCCACGCGCGCGCCCTGCGATACGAGATAGAGGATCATGTCGTTGTCACCGCGTCCCGCGGCGTTATGCAGGGCTGTGACGCCGCCGCGGACCCTGCCGCGACGCCCACCGTTGCCCTGGGCGTCCGGCGGCGGACCCGTGTCTACCTCGTTCACATCGGCACCGAGTTCCTCGACGAGATACCGGATGGCCGGCATCCGGCCCTGCGGCGTCGTGATCTCATCGTTCCCGTGGAATCCCGCTCCCGAGGCGATCAAGAACGGCGAAATGCCCTCGATGCTCTGGATTGTTGAATCGGCGCCGTGCTCTACCAACAGGCGCATGGCGGCATCGTCACCGACCGCCGCCGCCTTCCAGAACGCTGTCGTTGCGGAGGCGTTCGTGTTCTCGAGGCTGAAAGTGAACTCGATGTACCACAGATCTTTGACCAACCGTTTGTTCGGGTCGGCGCCCTTGTCGAGCATCAACTTCATCAGGTCCAGGTACTGGGTCTCCTGGTAGAAGGTGGTGGGCTGGGGGTGGAACGTCTTGCGTGCCCACTGGATGTTCACCACGCCGTACAAAGGCGCGGCGCCGTCGACGCTGGCGATGTTCACGTCCGCGCCCGCCTCGACCAGATGCTTGGCGATGTCGAAGTGGCCGTTGATCGTCGCAATCAGTAGCGCCGTGCTCTCATCTGCGCTGACCTTGTCCAGATCGGCTCCGGCCTCGACGAGAGTACGGACCGCGTCCAGGCTCCCCTCACGCGCCGCATACATCAGCGGAGTGAGCTCACCTTTGGGGTTGTTGCCCTTATCCAGGGAAAACTCGGGTTCGTCCGGTTCCTCGTCTTCTTCGGCTTCATCGCCTTCGTCGGTATCGGGATCTTCGGTCGGATCTTCAGCAGGCTCTACCGGTGGATCCGGGGGCGGGGTGGCCTGTGCGGCCTGCTGCCCGCGCCGTCCACGGTTTCCCCTGGCGGCCTGGCCCTGTTGCCCCCCGCGCCGTCCGCGCTGGCCCTGCTGTTGCTGTTGGACCTGATTTTGCCCTCCGCGCCGCCGGCGCTCTGGCGGCGTGAATTTCTTGTCCACCTGGTCCACGTTCGCCCCATGCTCGAGCAGTACGCCGATCACATCCGTCCGGTTGAAGGCGGCCGCGAAGATCAACGGAGTCTGTCCCCGGCCGTCCTCGACGGCATCGACTTCGGCCCCGGCCGCGATGAGGAGTTCGACGACTTCGGGCTCACCGGAACTGGCCGCCATCATTAGCGCCGTGACACCGCCGAACGCCGTCTGGTTCACGTCTGCGCCTGCTCCGAGCAGGGCATTGACGACACCCGCGTGTCCGCCTTCGCTGGCCAGGTACAGCGGTGTGTAGGCGCCCAGACGGGTCGTCGCCTTAACGTTCGCACCCGCGTAGAGCAAAGTCTCGGCGATCTCGGTGTCGCCGTTGAAGGCGGTCCAGTGGAGCGCGGTCATGCCGTCGCCCTGCGCCGAGTTCACATCCGCGGCCTCCCGCAGGAGGGAACGCACCGCATCGAGATCGCCCGACATGGCCGCGTCGGCGACACGGGTGTCGGCGGTCGCACCCACCAGGACGATGGTCACGGCAAGGATGCCCAGCAGACTGAGCGAACCCGCGCCGATCATGTTTTTACGCAACATATTTCATCTCCTCCAAGTGGCTCTAGAGGGCCATGTCCCCAGTACTGTCGCCGAATGTCGTCATGTCGTCGAAACCAAGCCGGTGCAGCAGAGTCAGGTACATGTTCGCCGCCGGAGTGCCGTCGGGGTTCATCACATGGACGCCGCCCTCGAGCTTGCCGCCCGCGCGTCCCAGCACGAAGAAAGGCACACGCTTGTGATTGTGCAGGTTCGAATCGCCCATCGGGGACCCGTAGACCAACATGATGTTGTCGAGCAGCGTCCCGTCGCCGTCTGGTGTCTTGGCGAGCTGGTCGGCGAAGTAGGCGACCGTGCTGACGTGGTAGGTGTTGATCGCCTTGTACTGCGTAATCCGCTGTTCGTCCTCACCATGATGCGACGCCCGGTGGAAACCGGTGTCCACGCCGCTCTCAGGGAAGCTCCGTCCCGAGACATCGCGGCTCAGCTTAAAGGCAGATACCCGCGTCGAGTCGCCGGCAAACGCGAGTACCTGCAGGTCCATCATGAGCTTGACGTGCTCATCCCAGGAATCCGGCACGCCGACAGGTGCGTCGGGCATTTCCCGGTAATCACCGCTGGCGTTCTGTTCCTCGATCTTGGCGATCCGTCGCTCGATCTCGCGCATGTTCTCCAGGTGCTGATCCAGACGATGGCGGTCGGCCGGACCAAGCCTGGTGGACAGGTCGGCCACCGTGTGACTCAGCCAGTCCAGGATACTGCTGTCCACCTGCCGGCGCTTGGCGCGCTCTTCTGCGGACCCGCCGACTCCGAACAGCTGGTCGAAGACCATCCGCGGGTCGTTGACCATCGGCAGCGGTTTTGTCGGCGTCTCCCAGCTGATCGAGTTCGTGTACGCGCAGGAGTAGCCGTAGTCGCAGCCCCCCGCGTTGTCGATATGCTCGATGTGGATCTGTAATGAAGGCAGGGCCGTGTCCTGACCGAAGCGTTTGGCGTAGTACTGGTCAAAGGAGATGCCCGCGTAGACGTCGGAGCTCTGCGTCTGCTTCGGGTGCGACTGGGTCAGGAAGACCGTGCTCGAGCGGAAGTGATCACCACCGATTTCCTTGAGACCCCATGCTTCTGCCGGCCGCATGTCGGTGTTGCTGACGATGGTGAGATAGTCCTTCCATGGCTCGAGCGGGGAAAGAGCACTCGGGCCCAGATCGAAGTCTCGACCGGTCTTGGCCGGAGACCACATGTTCTGGGTCAACCCCCAGCGCGTCGATCCGGCCGAACCGTGAACAATCTCCAGGCAGGCCACCCGCACCGGCTGGCTTCCCCCCGCTTCCTGGGGCGACGGCATCGCGGATACCATGGACTCCAGGAACGGCAGTGATACGGCAGCACCCATGCCGCGCAGCACCGTACGGCGGGACATGTGCTTCTTGGTGATTAACATCCTTCCTCCCTAGCTGAACTTACTCGAGTGAAGTATCGGTTTTTCGATTCCTTGATAGCGTCAATCTAATAAACGAATGAATCTCTACCGCTGTCTCTCGGCCGCCTCGGTTACCGGTTCTTCCATCGCGTTCATTCGGAAAGCCCCGCTTTCGACGATGCCCTTGACCAACCACGAGAAACGGTTGTCGTTCTCGGCCGCCGCGCGCGTGATCGCCCGAATCGAAGGGATGTCGAAGTGTTCAATCCGGCGGCCGATCGCGAACGACATCAGCTTTTCCGTCAGCCCCTGTACGAACGCGTCTCCGTAAGTCAGGATCGCGTTCCGGAGACTGGCCGGGCCGTCGAGCGGCGTACCGTCGTGGAGTTCGGTTGCCGCATCGATCGGGATCCCCCCGGTGTGGATGCGGGTACCCTCGTCGTTGATGGCGAACGTCTTGTCCCACACACGCCATTTACCCGTGACGTCAAAGTTTTCCAGCGCCAGCCCCAGAGGGTCGATCGACTTGTGGCATGCGGCGCAAACCGGATTTGCCCGGTGCATTTCCATCCGCTCGCGAACTGTCAGGATCTTGCCCGCATCCACGGCCTCGGTTTCATCGAACGCTGGTACTACCGGAGGAGGCGCCGGGGGGTCGGTCGCCAGCAGAACCTGCATAATCCACTTACCGCGCAACACCGGGGACGTGCGGTCGGCGTTGGAGGTCATCGCCAGGATGGCGCCCTTGCCCAGGAGGCCGCGACGGTAATCGTCCTCGAGCGTGACCCGGCGGAACCGGGTGCCGCGAACGTTGGGGATCTCGTAATGCAATGCCAGGCGTTCATCCAGGAACGTGTAGTCCGCGTCGAGCAGTTCCAGGGCGTTGCGGTCTTCCCGGACGATGCTGTCGAAGAAGAGCTCGACTTCCCGTTCCATCGATTTTGCCAGCACGTGGTCGTACTGTGGAAAATAGAATGGGTCCGGGTTGATGTTCATCAAGTCCGGCAGGTGCAGCCACAAGCTGGCGAACTTCTCCGATAACCAGATCGATCGGGGGTCGGCGAGCATGCGGTCGACCTCGTTCCGGACCACGGCCGGGTCCCCGAGTCTGCCTTCGGCAGCGAGGCTTACGAGTTTTTCGTCCGGAGGCGTTCCCCACAGGAAATAGGAGATTCGGGACGCGAGCGGCAGATCCCCGATGTAGTAACTTTCACCGGTGACCGCGCCCTCGGGCGGCACTTCGAACTTGAAGACGAAGTAGGGGCTGGTCAGCATCGCTTGTATCGCCGCCCGCACACCCGATTCGAAGTCCCCGCCGTCATCCCGACGCCCGCTGTCATAGAAGAGCATCAGCCCTTCCATATCTTCGTCGGTGACAGGTCGGCGGTAGGCCTTCCGAGCCAGGCTTCTGACAATCTCCCTCGCGCAGGGAGCCTCCTCATCCCGACTCAAGGGCCGGCACGTGAACACCGCGCGCCGCGGCGCGGAATCCGATACGCCCGACACCGTATGCGGGCCCGTGATTTCAAACTCCCTGAGGTGCGCGTAGATCGTCAGGTCGAAGGTGTTCGGGGCATCCGTGTCGATAAGAGTCTGGCGGATCTCTTTGATGTCGTCCTGGACGAGACGGGTGAACTTTCTGACGAACGACACCGCCACGTTATGCGGTCCGGCCTTGATGAAGAGCGGGGGCGTGTAGAGGTTGAGGCCGGTTTCGTCGGTTTCCGACATCTCCGGGTCCATCTCGAGCAGGGCAACGCGCTCGCCGTCGATCGAAACCTCAATACCCTCGCCTTCCACGTTGGAGAAGAAGTTTCCCACCGCCGTCGCAAACGTGAGCACGCGGATCCGGTACTCGCCGTCCGCCGGGAAGTTATGCGTTACGGCCAGACCGCCCCGGGTGCCGAAGGGCGTGCCGGGAACATGGTCCAGTTGGGCGGCCATGCGGTTGGCCTTGAAAAGCACCGAGGTCGCGTCCGCCCTCGGGTCGCCGAGCGCGGCCCGCGTGATCTCTCCGGCGGCGCGCATGTAGCCTTCCATCAAGGAAGCGGAAAAGGCCTGCTGGTCGGCAATGTTGTCCATGCCTTCGCTGAGCATGTCGGCGGGCAGGTATTGGGCGACGTCCACTTCGATGCCGAACAGATCGCGGATCGAGTTGGCGTACTCATCCCGCGTGAGCCGCTGGAACGGCCGGCTACCCGGGTTCGGGTTCGCGCTGGCGACGCTGTCCAGCTTGCCTTCCATCGTCCGGACGAACGCCCGCATCGTGTCCACATCCGGCCGGGTTTCGCCCACCGGCGGCATGAATCCCACCTTCAGCTTGCGGATGATCTTCTCGGCAAGCTCCGGATCGTTTTCCGGATGGGTCAGATCGAAACTCTGGAGCGACATCCCTCCCGTGACCAGCGCGTCGTTGTGGCACGCCAGGCAGTACTCGGCAGAGAAGTCGGCGATCTGGTCGGCCGAAAGGACCGTGTCGCCCGGCGAGCCAACCTGTGCCTGCGGTTCGGCCGTAGCGACATTTGCGGCTGCGAAAAAACACACGACGCCGACCGTAAATATGGCGAGGCTATATCGAGACATTACTTTTACCTTAAGAAATATTACCTTCCCGTCACTGCGGGACTGTTCAGACGCACGTATTCCTTCAGCCTAACACTCATTTTTAACACGTACGAACCCCAACATCAAGAATGGTTTGCGGCGATTTATAGGGTCCAGATACGTCCCTCCGGCATCGTTCGGGCGTACGCTGAATCCGAGGTCGATCGGACTGTTTGATCCACCCAGAGAGCGACTGCAGCTCTAAGTGATGCCTTAAGAGCCGTTTGTGGGCTGTTCTGAAAGTAAGAAGTGAGCTAAATGACTTGACGGAGCACGCATGCTCACGCGGGCCGCCCCTGCGACCTACCAGGTCTAGCTAGTTAACAGGAAACACACTGGTAGCGACTCTTCGCTCCCAGCATTTCCAGCAGGGCCACGGTCTCCGGGTAAGGTTGCACTCGTTGCCGCGGCCCGTTCGCCATGTCGACGATGGTCGAGCCGTTCTTGGCGACCGCGTCCAGCCGACCGCCCTTAGACACGAGGTAGAGGATCATCTCGTTGTGGCCTCGCGCCGCCGCGTTGTGTAGGGCGGTAAAGCCACCCTGAGGTCGCCGGCGTCGGCCGTTCTGCTCTGCGTTGGGGTTTGGCGGCGGTCCGGTGTCGGCCTCGTTGACGTCCGCACCGAGTTCTTCGATCAGGTACTTGACGGCCGGGAGCCGTCCCAACGGCGTCGTGATTTCGTCGTTGCCGTGGAATCCGGCGCCCGCCGCGGTCAGCAGCGGAGTGATGCCCTCGATGCTCGCTATCGTGGGGTCGGCGCCGTGCTCGACGAGGAGTCGCATACCGTCAACGTCACCGACGGCCGCGGCCTTCCAGAACGCCGTAATGCCTGAGGAGTTGGTCCGTTCCAGGTTGAAATCGAACTCCATGTACCAGAGATCCTTCCTCAACCGGGCGTTCGGGTCCGCGCCTTCATCGAGCAGCAGCTTCATCAGTTCCAGGTACGGGGTTCTTTCGTACTTGGTCGTCGGTTGTGGGTGGAATGTTTTCCGCGCCCACTGGATGTTGACGACGGCGAACAGGGGGGCCGCTCCGTCCATGCTGGCCATGTTGACGTCGGCGCCGGCCTCAACCAGGAACTTGGCGATGTCGAAGTGACCGTTGATGGTTGCCAGCAGCAGGGCGGTGCTGTCGTCGCCGTTGACGGCGTCCAGGTCCGCACCGGATTCGACGAGTGAGCGGGCGGCGTCGGACTTGCCATCACGGGCGGCGTACATCAGCGGGGTCAGACGGCCCCTGGGGTTTCCGCCTTTCTCGGTCGATAGCTCCGGTTCGTCGTTCTTTTTTTCTGGTTCGTCCGGGACGGGCGGCGGGTCGTTCAGGTTTGCGGCAAGCTGTGTTGGCTCCTGTTGACCACGCCGACCACGCTGACCGCTCTGACCTGCGCGAGCTCCCCGTCCTTGCTGGTTCACCGGCGGTCCCCCACGGGTTCCCCGCTCCGGTGGCGTGATCAGGTTACTTGTCTTGTCGACATCGGCGCCGTTTTCAACCAGTACCCGGATGACGTCGGAACGGTCAAAGGCGGCCGCGAAGATCAACGGAGTCTGGCCCCGTCCCGACTCTGCCTCATTGACGTCCGCGCCGGCTTCGACCAACAGCCGAACCGTTTCGACATCGCCGGAACTGGCAGCCACCATGAGAGGAGAGACCCCACCGACACCGGGAGCCTGCGCATTCGCGCCCGCATCGAGAAGTGGCTCGATGACGCCGGCATGTCCGCTTTTGGCGGCCAGGAACAAAGGTGTGTACGAGCCAAGCCGTGTTGTGGCCCGGACATTGGCCCCGGCGTAGAGGAGTAGTTCGGTCATATCCGCATCGCCCGAGATGGCCGCCCAGTGGAGTGCGGTCATGCCGTCGCCTTGGGCCGAGTTCACGTCGGCCGCCTGCCTGAGCAGCGACCGAACGGCCTCGATGTCGCCGGTCATCGCGGCGTCCGCCATGCGCATGTCCGCCTGGGATCCGAGGATCAGCAACGTCGTTACGAGGAGCCCGCCCAGGCCGACCGTGGCTTTACTGATGATATGCGTCCGAAACATGACTCTTTCCTCTTTTAACAGGGACAGGCATCTTTGCCCCCATTTACTAAGGGACCCGCGTTGGGATAAGCCCCCGTCCCCAATTAAAACTCCAGTTCTCCGGTGCTGTCTCCGAAGCTGTCCAGATCATCCAGGCCGAGCTTGTGCAGCAGCGTCAGGTGCATGTTTGCCGACGGTGTCGCGTCGGGGGTGATCACGTGCAGGTTACCCGCGACCCGTCCCCCGGCGTGTCCGAGGAGAATCAGCGGCACACGCTTGTGGTTGTGGAGGTTCGAATCGCCCATCGGTGAGCCGTAAAGGATCATCGTGTTGTCGAGCAAGGATCCATCGCCGTCGGGTGTGTCCTTCAGCTTCTCGACGAAGTAGGCGAGTGTGCTCATGTGGTACGTGTTGATTTCCTTGAACTCGCCGATCCGCTGCGGGTTCTCGCCGTGATGCGACGCGCTGTGGAATCCACGGTCCACACCGCTTTCCGGGAACGTTCGTCCGGTCGCGTCCCGGCTCAGCTTGAAGGAGGACACGCGTGTCACGTCGCCAGCAAAGGCGAGGACCTGCAGGTCGTACATCAGCCGGACGTGCTCGTCGAACGAGTCGGGCACGCCGATCGGAGCGCTCGGCATTTCCTGGTATTCACCGCTGGCATGCTTGGCTTCGATGCGGGCAATCCGACGCTCGATCTCGCGGATGTTCTCAAGGTGTGTGTCGAGCCGCGCCTGATCCGTCGGGCCCAGGTTCGTCTTGAGTTCAGCCACACGATGGGTCAGCCAGTCGAGGATGCTGCGGTCGGTCTGACGGCGCAGGGCGCGTTCATCCGCCGATCCGCCAACTCCGAATAACTGGTCGAACACCATCCGGGGATCGCGCACCATCGGCAGGGGCTTGGTGGGCTCCGCCCAGCTGATCGTGTCCGTGTACACGCAGGAATAGCCGTATTCGCAGCCGCCCGCCTGATCGACGCTTTCGATCGAAAGCTGGATCGACGGAAGCGGAGTGTCCTGGCCGAAGCGCTGGGCGTACAACTGGTCGAGGGAAGCGCCCGCCCTCACGTCAGAGCTCTGTGTCTGCCGCGGATGCGACTGTGTGAGGAAGACCGCGCTCGAACGGAAGTGATCGCCCCCGATCTCCTTGACTTCCCAGGCTTCAGCGCCGCGCATGTCGGTGTTGCTGATGATGGTCAGGTAATCCCGGTACGGTTCGAGTGGGAGCAGCGCACTGGGCGTGAGATCGAACTCGCCGCCCGCCTTCTGGGGAGACCACAGGTATTGGGTTGCACCCCATCGGGTGGCGCCCGCCGAGCCGTGGACCATCTCGAGGCATGCCAGTCGCACGGGCCGACTTGCTTCGCCGCTCTGCGCCGCCGCCATGGCCGGCGTCATGGACTCCAGGAACGGCAGCGTTACCGCGGCACCCATTCCAAGGAGCACCGTGCGGCGGGCAATATGCTTCTTTGTGATGAACATCCTTCCTCCCTGTTGGAAGTAACTTACCTTTGGTCCTGTTGTGCCGCTTCGGTCGCCGGCCTTTCCGCCCGGCTCATCCGAAACGCCGGGCTCTTGACGATTCCGATCACGACGGACGAAAACCTGTTGTCGTTGCGCTCGGCAGCGCCGGTGATCGCACGGATCGTCGGCATGTCGAAGTGCTCGATCCGGCGGCCGATCGCGAAGGACATCAGGTTCTCGGTTAACGTGTCAATGAACGCTTCGGAATAGTTGAGAAGCGCATCCCTCAGACCAGCCGGTCCGTCCACAAGCGTCCCGTCGTACATCTCGGTCGAAGAGTCGATCGGGATGCCGGCTGTGTGGATGCGGACGCCTTCGGAGCTGACGGCGTAGGTCTTGTCCCACGTCCGCCATTCGCCCGTGACGTCGAAGTTCTCCAGCGCCAGACCGAGCGGATCGATCATCCGGTGGCAGGAATTACAGGCCGGGTTCGCCCGGTGCGTTTCCATTCTTTCCCGAACCGTCAACAGCTTGCCGGAAGTCACGGCCTCGGTTTCGTCCAGCGCGGGTACGACTGGCGGCGGCGCCGGCGGCGGAGTTCCCAGAAGCACACCCATTACCCATTTTCCACGGAGCACCGGTGAGGTCCGCTCTGCATTCGAGGTCAGAGCCAGGATGGCTCCTTTGCCCAGCAATCCCCGCCGGTAGTCCTGGGAAAGCTGGACCCGCCGAAATTGGTTCCCGCGAACGTTGCCGATTCCGTAATGCATCGCCAGTCGTTCGTTCAGAAACGTGTAGTCCGCGGTGAGTAGATCGAGGACGTTGCGATCTTCCCGTACGATGCTGTCGAAGAACAGCTCGGTTTCGTCCCGGAGCGCGAGCGCCAGCGTGTGGTCGTACTGCGGGTAGTAGAAAGGATCGGGATGGAAGTTCTCGAGGTCCGGCAGGTGAAGCCAGAGGTTGGCAAACTTCTTCGACAGCCAGAACGACCGGGGATCGGTCAGCATCCGCCCAACCTGCCGTTCGAGTTCCGCCTCATCCTGCAAGCGCCCCTCGCCAGCCAGATCGATCAGTTCGTCGTCGGGAGGCATGCCCCAGAGGAAGTACGACAGCCGGGATGCCAGCGCGACGTCGCCGATGTAGTAATCGTCATCGGGTTCGACACCTGCGGCCATCGGTTCGAACTTGAACACGAAATCGGGGCTGGTGAGCATGGCGTGGAGCGCTTCTCGGATCCCCGTTTCGAAGTCGCCTCGGGACCGGCCCTGATGGTAGAAAAGCATCAGGCCTTCCATATCTTCTTCGGCGATCTGCCGTCGGTACGCCTTCCGTGCCAGCTGGCTGATGATTTCCGACGCGCACGGGATTTCCTCATCCGGGCCGAGCGGACGGCACGTGAACACCCGGCGCCGCGGTTCGGAATCGGAAACGCCCGACACGTTATGTGGGCCGCTGATTTCGAATTCCCGGAGGTGCGGGTAGATGGTCAGCTCGCGACCGTCCCCGGAGTCGGTGTCGATCAGCGTGTGCTGGATTTCGGCGATATCGTCCTCGACTATGACCGTTTGCTTCTTGATGAAGGCGGCGGAAACACGATGCGGTCCGGCCTTGACGAAGACGGGTCCGGTCGTCAGGTTCAGGCCCGTGATCGACCCGGCCTCGGACAGGTCCGGCGGGATAGGCAGCAAGGCAACGCGGGCGCCATCGATCGACACTTCGATTTCTTCGTCGGGCGTGTTACCGAAAAGCCTGCCCGTCGGCGTTCCGTGGAACAACGACCGGAAGTTGTATTCGCCGTCGGCAAGGAAATTGAACACGATCGAGACACCGCCGCGCGTCCCGAACGGGGCTCCGGGCACGCGCAGGAGTTGCGATCCGGTCCGGTCGATCTTGAACACCGTTGAGGCTGGTTCCGCCTTGGGGTTGCCCAGGGCCTCTCGTGTGATCTGGCCGGCGGCCCTCATGTAGCCTTCCATCAGGGATGCCGAAAGCGTTTGCGAATCTGCAATGTTGTCGAAGCCTCCGCTCAGCAGGTCGGCGGGTAGGAACTTCGCGACATCGACGTCGATCGCAAGAAGGTCCCGTATCGAGTTGGCGTACTCGTCACGGGTCAGCCGCTGGGAGGGACGTGCTCCGGGATTCGTGGTGGCTGCCAGATCGATCCGGCTCTCGAGCGCGCGGACGAATCCCAGCATCGAGGCCCGGTCCGGCCTGGTCTCGCCCGCCGGGGGCATCAGTCCGGTCTTGAGCTTCTTGATAATCTTCTCGGCGAGCTCGGCATTCCCCTCCGGGTGTTCGAGATCGAAACCCTGAAGCGACATCTCCCCGGTCATCAGGGCGTCGTTGTGGCAGGCCAGGCAGTATTCTCCGACAAGCTCGTTCTGGGCTTCTACTGAGAGCGTTGCCGTCTGCGCACTCCGGGCAGCAAGGCCCCAGCCAGCCATTGCCGGCACCAACATTACCGCCCAGGCCAGGGGCCAGAACCCGTTTCGCGTTAGCAGCTCTCGGACTTCAGTTCCGCGCACAATTCTCCCGCAGTATACCCGTTAGTGAAATCGACGCCGGATACACCATTCAACGCTACTTTCTAACACCGGAGAAGTTCAATAGCAAGAAAGGTTTGAATGGCTTTGGCGGTGCTTGCTCAGGGGACCTATCGATCCTTTCGAAGCCACAGGTTTCCGCCGGTGTTTCTTCCGCACAGGGGCATCCTCTCCACCAGCCTTTCCCGGTGGAATTGCGCCAGGTAGTCGGAGAAGAAACGGATGCTGAAGGCGTCGTTGTATTGAAGGAAGGCCCTCACGAAATACAGTTCGTTCCACGAGCGTCCCTGGTAGATCCACTCGCGCGGGTATTCGAACGGAAAGAAGATGTCGTGAAAGTGGATCCAAACGCCCGCCTGAAGGCTGGGCAGGACGTTCTTCATCAGGTAGTCAACGTCACTTCCTGTCTTGACGACATGAGAGGAGTCAACGAAGAGGATGTCGTTTTCACCGAGTTCGCTGAAGAGGACTGGATCGACATCCTGAACCCCGGATCGGAGAAGCCGGATGCCATCCAAATCCCCGGGCCCCAGTAGCGAGAGGAACCGCTCCGGCGCGGGCTCGACAAAGACGCAATCGATCGCACCCGCGAAGAAGAGCGTGTTTGTGTCCAGTGTGACGCACGAGGAGAAGCCGCAGCCGATCTCGACAATCTTCCTCGGTCCCAGATGCCGGAGCATGCCGTACAGGGTGATCGCGTCCCCGTAGGAGTACATCTCGTTCGCGAAGTAGTACCGCAAACCGCTCGTCTTTTGCTCGGAGAAGGGCATTTCCGCGTAGAACGCCGAAAGACAATCCAGTAGCAGGAGCTGCGCCTCGACATTCAGGTTGACGCCCGGGACCGCCGATCCCGTTGCAAACACCTGTGCCTCCCGCTTCTGGACTTCGTCGACGGAAACCAGCGGCGAGTGCGGTCCCTCCCTGCGGGCGAAGTAGCCGCGTATCAGCGGCAGGCGCCGGGCCCAGCGTTTCAGCGTTGGTTTCATCGCGGTCGCCGAAGTCTAGCAGATTCTCGTAGCGCGCTGGATCGACGACGGGCGGACCGTTCTGTGACGGATGAGCCGTGAAGCCATCGAGTCGCTGTCAGTAATCCAGGCCACTTGACAGAGGGGATGCACCAAGGGCATATTTGCGCGCTTGGACAGTACCTTCACCTTAACGAATGAAAGCCAAAACCCTGTGAGCCTTAGTGGTTGCGGCAAAACCTCGCGGAATAACCTATGGAGGGTTAGATGATCAAGTCCCTGGCCAAGAAAGCGAAACTACCTCTCAACTCCCAGCCCATCAGGATCTTGGCCCTGTTGGTCCTGGGTATCTTCCTCGTTGCCGGCACGCACACACTGTCGAAGGGAAAAGGACCTTCTACGATCGATCCACCGGACTCTACCTGGAGGCAGGCCTACGACATCAATGACCGTGGCGACGTCGTTGGGCGGGTATTCCGTGATGATGATGGCAATCATGGTTTCCTCTACAGCAAGGGGGAATTCACGACCATCGACATCCAGGACGCGACCCACACCGAAGCCAACGGAATCAATGCCCGCGGAGCGATCGTCGGCAGGTACGAAGAACGAGTTCTGAATCCAAACTTCCCAGATCCAGATAATCCAACAGCACCCGAGTTCTTTGCCAGTTTCCACGGGTACGTTCTGGAAGACGGCGTCGTGACCGAGGTTGCATTTCCGGATTCGATTTGTACATGGCCGACAGGAATCAACGACCGGGGAGACATCGTCGGTCGTTATCACCCTCCGGGGTCGGTATCGGGTACCCGCAAAGGGTTCGTCGTGCGCGACGGAATTTTTACGACCATCGAGTTTCCTGGCTCAGCTCTCACGATAGCGTCGGGCATCAACAACAAGGGGGATGTCGTTGGGCGGTACCGTTTTGAGGAAGAGCTTCCGCTCCGTGGTTTCCTGTTCAGCGACGGTGAGTATTTTTCGATCGACGTTGACGATCCGGCCAATGTATCGACGCGGGCCTACGGCCTCAATGACCGCGGCGACATTTCCGGGCACTACTTTTTTGCACCATGCTCGCCGTGCGGAGCGCGCGGCTTCGTCTTGAGCAAGGGCAAGTTCACCACCTTTACCTTTCCAGGAGCGTCCCGGACGTTTACGTTCGGCATCAATGCCCGTGGAACCAACGTCGGTGCGTACGACGACAACTTCGTTCGCGATCCACCCAATACCCTTCCAGATGGCACGATGCACAGTTTTATCGGGAACTGATCAATTCCGTTCTCAAAAAGGGCCGCCCGGATGGGTGGCCCTTTTCTTTTGGATGGGAAATGGCGTGCCACGGTGGACCATCGGTTATAGACTTCCGTGACAAACCCATCCAGGAGGCTCCATGAAATCAGTCAGCGTGTGCGTGCTGCTTCTGTTGTTTGCGATCCCGTCGGTCGCCCAAGAAGCGCCCCAATCTTACGATCTCGGCGGCGCCGAAACATGGTTTGCCACGTTTTCGATCGTTGCCTACGATCCGGAGACCGACGACCTCGGTGTGGCCGTCGCATCGCGTCCGGTCGGTGCCGGCGCCGCCGTCCTCTGGGCGGAGGCGGGCATCGGCGCCATCGCGACTCAAGCCGGCGCCAACCGTACCTACGGCCCCAAGTCGATCGCGCTGCTCCAGGAAGGCCTGAGCCCTGCGGAAATCGTTAAGAAGATTACGGACGAAGACCCCGGTCGTGAGAGCCGACAGGTGGCAGTGATCGATATGCAGGGACGGACGGGTGTGTTTACGTCCGACAGGATCCTGAATCGTGGCGGCGGCAGGTACGCCGGCTCGATCGAAGGGCCGAACTACTCAGTGCAGGGCAACACGCTTGCCGGCGAGAGTGTCGTGATCGCTATGGCCGCGGCGTATGAGGCCGGCGAGGGCAAGCCGATGGAAGAACGCCTGATGGATGCCCTGGATGCTGGGAATGCCGAGGGTGGCGATGCCCGCGGGATGGGATCCGCGGGGCTTCTGGTCGTTCGTCCGGTCCCGCCCGATTCGACGTCGATCGGTCGTCGCGTGGATCTGCGGGTGGACCACAGCCTCGACAACCCCTTTACGGAATTGCGGCGCATCCTGAACCTGCGCCACCTGTCGCGCCACTATGCCAACGTCGCATCAGAACTGGTTTCGAGAGGTAATGTCCGCGAGGCGCTCGACGCGCAGAAGAAGGCTGCCCACATGAACCCCACGAGCGGGCAGCTCCGCTACGGGCTTGCGGAGCGGTACGCTGATGCCGGCGAGATGCTAAATGCGTTGCTGGCTCTGCGCGAAGCTGTGGATCTGCAGGGGAGCCTCCGTGAGGATGCAGCGACGAACTCTGCCTTCGATGGGATGAGGGAGATGGTCGAGTTCAAGCGTGCGGTCGCGCAGCAGGATTAAAGGTTCGGAAGGATCAGAAAAGAGGGTCAGGTACCTCTGTCCCTCTTTTTGAAAAGATGGGGACAGAGGTTCCTGTCCCCATTTCTTGTGCGCGCTCTCTCAGGATGCGATGGGCCTGCCTCAGTTGGAGCGCCAGAATTCTTGCCTCCGATTGACTTAATGACAGGGATTCATTCACAGCGGGGCTTGCTCTACATCGCGCTGTCGGCACTCGCAACGTTCGTGCTTCTGGTTGCTTTTTTGCATTTCGTCAGAGGCGACCACGACCCGATCAGTCAGCCTCTGAGCGAATACGCGATCGGGCAGTGGGGGATCTTGCTGAGTGGTTCGCTCTTTGCGCTCGCCCTCGGCTCGAATGCCGTCGTGCTTCTTCTGATTTCAGTGGTGCCAAAGTCCCGAGCCGGCAAGGCAGGGTTGGCGCTCCTGGCAGCCTGGGGCGTGGGGGCGTTTCTTGCCGGCGCCTTTCCGACGGACCCTCCGGCCGGGGACCGCACAATTGCCGGTACGATCCATGTCGTGGCGTCGCTCATCGCTTTTGTGTCAGTCGTGGCCGGGATCAACATTCTTTCTGTGTCGGGCGCCATCCTGGCCGCGTCCGGGTCCTATCGACGGATCGCCAAGGGGCTCGGTTACCTGGCCGCAACTCTCTTCGTTCTACTCTTTGCGCTGATACCTGTGGGCTGGGGTGGTCTCGGGCAGCGGTTGCTGGTCGGCGTGATCCTCGGCTGGTTGACGCTAACGGCCCTTCATGTGGCCGACAGCGGGGAAGCGTCCAGTTAGATTGCCGACATTCAAAACCTCGCAAACGCGCCCTTTTTGGAATATTCTGACGCCTCAAGACGGAGGACAAGCCTGATGCGAAGAACAATTCTGTTTCTGGTGGTGGTGCTTTGCCTGCAAAGCACGGCGTTTGCAACCTGGTCCGTGATCGCCGTAGACCGCAGCACTGGGCGGGTCGCAATGGCGGCGGCATCCTGCGTCGATACCACCGACCATCGGATGTTCGAGGCGATCGCGGTCGTCGTGCCCGGCCTCGGGATCGCGACATGCCAGGCGGCGGCGGACGGCACGGGCCTGAACCAGATGCTGGTGTTCGAGGAGTTACGGAAGGGAACCGATCCGCATCAGATCATCGAGATGCTGAGCCGCGACCCGGCTTTCCAGTCGCGTCAGTTCGGCATTCTCGACATGGAAGGACGCAACGCCGGCCACTCAGGTTTGGGCAACGGATTTGTCGCGCAGTACATTACCGGTCAGGTCCCCGGCACCGAGATTTTCTACGCTGTCCAGGGCAACATCCTCCGCATGCACGACGTCGTTCCTTCCGCTGTCCAGGCCTTCATCGACACGGAAGGCACCCTCGCGGACCGTGCCATGGCAGCGCTGTGGGCCGGCGACCGTGCGGGCGGCGACAGTCGGTGCGAATGCCCGCCGCCTCCGGAGGACGGCAGCGAGCCTCCGATCCCGTGCGACGCCAAGACCGCTCATGTGGCATTCATAGTGGCCGCCGACCCGAACGATACGAACGGTGATTCGTACAACAACGGCGAATACGCGCTCTACATCCCCGTTTCCCAGCCGTCAGCGGATCGTGAGTTCGGCACGAAGGCGGGTGAGGACCTGAACCCTGTCAAGACGCTTCAGATGGGCTACGAGGCGTGGAAGCGAGCCGGCGGAGACCTGCGATAGCACCGGCGTAGGGCGGATCGAAGCGAACGCGCGGCTTTCCGGCCACGCGTTCCTCCCTATTGTTTGACGTACTTCGTCAGCCCACCGCCGGCGAAGGGGCGGGAGTTCGGTCCTTCCGCCGCATAAACGTTGCCCTCGGGATCGACCGCCACACCTTCCCCTGCGGCACCATGCGGTCCCCGTTCCGTCGGATGCGGGGGGATGAAGGCCGTAACCCGGTCCTCGGTCGCGCTCCCGATCCGGACGCCCGTCCTCCAGCCGGGATGGTTGTTGGGGTTCGACTCCGAATCGATCGCGTACAGGGTGTCGTCTGCGGCGATGAACAACCCGCTGACGCGGCCGAACTGCTCGTAGGAGTCGAGGAAATTCCCGTCCTGGTCGAATACTTGAATGCGATGGTTTCCGCGGTCGGCGACGAACAGACGGCCCCGCGAGTCGAAGGCGAGCGCGTGGGGTGTCCGGAACTCACCCGGCGCCGAGCCTATCTGTCCCCACTCCTTAACGTACTGTCCGTCGCTGGTGAACTTTACGATGCGTCCGGCGGCGCCGGTCGGCGGATTGGCGCCCTGACCGCTGTGGCCGTCCGAGACGAAGATGTCGCCATTGGGCGCAGTGATGACATCGCAGGGTTCATTGAAGTTGTTGGGACCGCCCCCGGCCACTCCCGCGGTTCCCAGGCGCATCAGCACCTCGCCCTCGGGACTGAACTTGATGACCTGGTGCCCCTTGGTTCCCGCTTCGTTGCCCTGGGAATCGGTCACCCAGACGTTGCCCTCTCTGTCCACATGGAACCCGTGTGGCAGTACGAACATCCCCGTGCCGAAACTCGCCAGGACCTCCCCTGACGAACGATCGAACTTGAGGACGGGAGCGACATCCGACGTGTCGCAACCGCCGGCAAGGGCGTTGGCGCCACATCGGTCGTAGGCCCACACGTGCCCGTCGGGGCCTATGTCGATGCCCGCGGTCGATCCCCAGATCCTGCCGTCGGGCAGGGGCCCCCACTCCTTGATCACGGTCGGGTTGGGATTGGGCAGATTGTTGGCCGCCGGGTCGACCAGATCGGACTGCGCGTACGTCCCGAGGGCCGACAACGCAATCGCGGCTAATGCCGCGATCAACCGGAACGTCAAGCGATGGGTTGGCATGGATCCCCCTTGTAAGCAGATGTGCTGTGAGCGCTATCCTGACCGATCCTGGGTTGCCTGTCTAGGAGCCTGTCGGGAATAAGAAGTCTGCAACCAAGAATCAACAACTTACAGACCGGGGATGGCTCGTAAGTTGTTGATTCTTGCTTCGAGGGAGCCAATTCCCGACAGGCTCCTAGAAGATCGGGTTGCCTCCCGCCCGGACCGACAAGGTCGTGAACTCCAGTGCGCCGCCTGCCCGTTCGCCCGAGTCGAGACTTTGATTGCTTCCGGTCCGGACCTGTAGTTAGACTCACTGAAGTTTCCGGACCAAACTACAGCTACCGGCCGAGCGCAGGGGAGTGCCCCGAGCACCCGTGTTCTCGATGGATTTGAGCCCAGGTACTGACCTGGTCATCAACTCTGGGAGGAAAGAAGATGAAAGCAAACCCGACACGCCTTCGGCAACGGCCCGAGCTTTGTTTCATTCTGGCGCTGGTCGTCATCCTGGCCATACCGACCCTGGCCCCCGGCCAGGATCGTGGCAATCCGTACGGGGAGTGGCGCTACCAGAGTGCCGACGCCTGGGGGACCCGCTTCTCGCCAGTAGACCAGATCGACGCGGAGAATTTCGAGGACCTCGAGGTAGCCTGGCTCTTCCGGGGCGACAATTTCGGCCCGACGCCGGAGATCACTTCTCGTTCGACCCCGACCTACATCGACGGCATCCTGTACACGGTGGTCGGCAATCGCCGGATCGTCGTGGCGATGGATCCGGCGAACGGGGAAGTCCTCTGGACTTACCGCGAGCCCCACACCACCCGGTGGGAGCGGTCGATGAGGGCCGGCTACGGCAAAGGCGTGGCTTACGGCGAACTGGACGGGCGCGGCGTGATCTACCTGGTCACACCCGCTTTCTTCCTGCACGCCCTCGACGCAAAGACGGGCAAGCACATCGAGAACTGGGGCACCCGGATACCGCTGGAGGGTTTCCCCGAGACCGGCGTCGTCGACCTGCTGGGAGATCTCCTGCCGGGCTGGGGCCCGTACGAAGCATACGGGGAACCCTACGACCCCGACTTTGGAATACCGCGAGAAATGGGGTACATCACAAGTTCGTCGCCGCCCATCGTCGTCAACGGCGTTGTCGTCGTTGGAAGCTCGGCAGAGCAGGGTTACAACCAGACCCGCATCGAGATGGTCCCCAACGACATCCTCGCTTATGACGCGCGTACCGGCGAGCACAAGTGGAAGTTCCACGTCATCCCCCGGCCCGGCGAGTTCGGGCACGAAACTTGGCTGAATGATGCCTGGGAGTACACCGGAGACGTTTCCTCGTGGGCACCGCTGTCCGCGGACGATGATCTCGGGATCGTCTACATCCCCACCAACCCGCCGACGATCGACTACTACGGTGGATTCCGCCCCGGGGACAACCTGTTCGGTACCAGCGTGATCGCGCTGAACGTCGAAACGGGAGAACGGGAATGGCACTTCCAGACGGTTCACAACGACCAGTGGAACTACGACCTTCCCAACGTACCGATGCTGGCGGACATTACCGTGGACGGCGAGGAAATCCCTGCGGTGATTCAGACCACGAAGCAGGGACTGATCTTCACCTTCAACAGGGAAACGGGCGAACCGGTCTGGCCGATCGAGGAGCGCCCCGTGGCCCAGACTGAGGTTCCCGGCAACTGGACGTCAGCAACCCAGCCCTTCCCGACCTGGCCGGAGCCTTTTGAACCGCTCGGTCTCCCCGAAGACCGGCTGATCGATTACACGCCCGCGCTCAAGGAGCAGGCGCAGGAGATCATCCAGGGCTTCCGGATCGGCGGTCCCTACATGCCGCGGGTCCACGTCGGCCATGACAGCATGCCGAACATCGCCTGTTCGGGGGGGCTGAACATCACCCACCCGGGGGCACTGGATCCCACCAGTGGGATCATGTATGTGGCCAGCGGTCCCTCGTGCAACGGCGGCATGGTGCAACCCGGGGCGGAATCCGACGACCCCAACGACGTATTGACGACCGGAGCGACGATATCGGACTGGGTCCGCGGTCCCGGAGTGCGCTTCGCCGGCCCCAGAGGGCTCCCGATCTTCAAGGGACCCTATAACCGGACGTCGGCCTACGACATGAATACGGGCGAGCGTCTGTTCTGGGTTCCCATCGGGGAGACATCAGAAGCGATCAAGGAGCATCCGGCCCTTGAAGGCATCGACCTGCCAAATATGGGCGGCGGGAGCCGGGCCATCCTGATGGTAACCGGGAGCCTCTTGCTGACCGCCGAAGTGATCGGAGAACGACCGGTTCTCAACGCCCGCGACAAGCGAACCGGTGAAATATTGGGTTCCGTGGAGCTTCCGGTCCGCGCCCAGTACGGCATGATGACCTACCTGCACGAGGGCAAACAGTACATCGTCGTGCAGATTGGCGGGTTCGACTATCCGAGTTCGCTCGTGACGTTCAGCCTGCCATGATCGGACGCCTGTCCCCGGGCCGTATCTATCCGGGGACAGGCGGCTTCCGCCCGACATTCAGTTCGCCAGACATCGACCCGCGCCTCGATCCCGCCTCTTCCATCGTCTATCGATGGGGCTTGACATCTCCCAACCCAGTCGGGCATTCTTTCCATCGACAAGCGATGGGAGCGAATGCGATGGCAAAACCAAAAGAATCCCTGAATCTTCTGCCCGGAACCCTTGACCTGTTGATCCTGAAAACCCTGATCCGAGGGGAAATGCACGGATATGGAATCGCCGAGTCGCTGAAGGCAGTCTCGGACGATGTGCTTCAGGTGGGTGAAAGCTCACTCTATCCGGCTCTGCAGCGCCTGCTGCTCAATGGTTGGGTCAAAGCAGAGTGGGGAGCGTCGGAAAACAATCGTCGTGCGCGCTTCTACAAGTTGACCCCGAAAGGGCGTAAGCAACTCAACCTGGAACGCGAGAAATTTGACCGTCTGATAACCGGGATACAGAAGGTTCTCGAGACGGCATGAGGGTGCGTTGATGGGAAATTTACTCCGACGGCTCAAGTACTGGATCTCCAACCGCAATTCGGCCGCCGAACTTGCCGAAGAGATCGAGTTTCATCGAGCGCTCAAGCAGCAGGGCCTCGAGGACAGGGGGATGTCGAGGGAAGAGGCCGAGTTCGAAAGTCGACGCGCCCTGGGCAATGCAGCCATTGCCCGAGAAGATGCCCGTGGGATTTGGATCTGGCCGGCGTTTGATCGACTGCACCAGGACGTCAGCTATGGGATTCGTATTCTGCGGAGAAGCCCCGGTCTCACGACGGTCGTGGTCCTGACGCTGGCGATTGGAATCGGAGCGAGCACCATCGGTTTCAATCTTGTGAACGGGATCTTTCTGCGTCCATTGCCAATGGACCAGCCGGAACGTCTGATCACTCTGATGGTCAGCACAGAAGGTGGGCTGAACAATTCGTTCTCATATCCCGATTACGTCGACGTCCGGGACCAGTCGTTCGATATCTTTTCGGGACTTGCCGCTCACGGGACCGCCAGTGTGGGCATGCGCATCGACCGTGCGGTGGAATGGACTCGCGGCGAGATCGTGAGCGGGAACTACTTTGAAGTCCTTGGCCTCAGGCCAACTCTGGGTCGTTTTTTTCTTCCCGAAGAGGATCGCGTGCCGGGTGCCCAGCCTGTGATCGTGATCAGCCATCAGTTGTGGGTAGATCGGTTTGGGTCGGACCCGGGCATCGCCTCTCGCTCGGTAACCGTCAACTCGATCCCGTTCACCGTGATCGGTGTCGCGCCGCCAGGCTTCAACAGCGCGGCGATGGGGCGAACGAGCCAGTTCTGGGTTCCCTCGATGATGCAGCAAGAGATTCGACCGGCGTCTGCAGGTGCTCGCCGTAGAACAGGTACCGCGGATCTGCTGAACCAACGGGGGATCGGTTGGCTTCGGCTTGTCGGTCGTCTGGGGGATGACGTCGGCATCGACCGTGCCGAGAGCGGCCTGGAGGTCATGTCTCCCCGCATCACCCAGGCCTCGCCCCAGATGCGAGCGGAGTCCGTCTTGACGTTGACCGAACTGGGAAACGAACCGGGAGTTCGCGACGAGGCCGCTCCGATCGTGGCGGTGGTCATGGGGGTGGTCACCCTTGTGCTGATCATCGCGGGCGCGAACGTCGCGAACTTGCTCTTATCCCAGGGAGCGTCCCGCAGGAGGGAGATCTCGGTACGGCTGGCCCTCGGCGCTGGAAGGGCCCGCCTTGTGCGGCAACTTCTCACCGAGAGCACCCTGGTCGCATTGATGGGGGGTGCCGGGGGGCTTCTGCTGACGACGTGGAGCATTGATCTACTCTATGCCCTCGGGATTCCGTCGTCGATCGACCTCAGTCCGGATACACGGGTCCTTGCTTTCACAGCGGCTTTGTCCATGCTAAGCGCGATCGTTGTCGGAGCGATCCCGGCCTGGTTCGCCTCGCAGGTCGGAATCGCCGGGGCGCTGCACGATGAGTCGACGACTACAGCCGGCCCAAGAAAGAAGGGAAGGGTACGGGCTGCGCTTGTCATCGCTCAGCTGAGTTTTTCGGTCATCCTGCTCGTGGGATCCGGATTGTTCTTGAGAACTTTATATTTGATGACTGGCAGCGATCCCGGATTCGATCGCCACAAGGTTGTTCTTGCTTCGACGAGTCTCGACATCGCCGGGTATAGCGAGGACGCGGGACTGGACTTCTATGGGCGGCTGCTGGAACGGACTCGAGGCCTGGCGGGAGTGGAGTCGGCAAGCCTTGCGCGAATCGTGCCTCTTAGCGGTTCCTACTCACGTTCTTCCTCCTTTTCCCGCAAACCGCCCTCCCGAGCCGGGCAGTTTCGGCACGCAACTTTACACAAACATCGTCTGGACGGACTATTTCAACACGATGGGAATTGCCTTGTTAGCAGGAAGGGATTTTCGCCAGGCAGATAACCAAAGTAGTCCTCGAGTAGTTGTCGTCAACGAGGCGCTTGGGGATTCATTCTGGCCCGGCGAGGATCCCATCGGCAAGGTGATCGCTTCGGGTGGGGGCGCCGATCAGGCTGAAGTCATCGGTGTGGTTGAGAACACGCTGCACCGAGACATCAAAAGCGGTTGGACTCCGGTTGTCTATTTCTCGGCGTCCCAACGTTATTCTTCGACGTTGATCCTGCATGTACGCGCCTCGGGGGAACCTGCACAATTGGGTCCGATCCTGCGGGCACAGTTTGCCGATTTGGACTCCAGCCTTCCGCTGCTGGCCTTGGGAACGCTCGAGGATCGCACCCGCGAGTCGGTCTCTAACGAGCGACTCGCCGCCACGCTCATCGCGCTGTGTGGCGCCGTGTCACTTCTCCTGGCCGCGATCGGGCTCTACGCGGTTATGGCTTTTTCCGTCACCGAACGTACGAAGGAAATCGGAGTCCGGCGTGCGCTGGGTGCGCAATCCGAAGACATTCTCAATTCGGTCATCGGTCGGGGGATGTGGCTGGTCGCCGCCGGGCTCGGGCTGGGCCTGGCCAGCTCGCTTGCCGTGACCCGGTCGCTTTCGAGCCTGCTCTTCGGTGTCGGACCGGCCGATCCGCTTACGCTCGGCGCGGTCTGTTTCATTTTGGCGGTGGTCGGCCTATCCGCGTGCTATGTGCCTGCCAGGCGTGCCATGGTAGTCGATCCGATGACTGCCCTCCGGAACGAGTGAGCCCCGCGGTCCGCGCACCCGCCTGATTTCGCGTCCGAGCAGCTTGTGGCAGAACCCTGCTGCATCTGGTGTGGGGCTTTGAAACCTGGACAGGCGGGGTTTGGGTCCTGTACGAAACTCGGTGTTACCTGGTCAGCTCTACAAACTCGCCTGTTGACTCCATATGCATTGATGATGCAGCATGATGCATATGAGAACGACACTGAATATCGATGATACTTTGCTGGAGAAGGCGGCTAAGCTGACCGGTACGTCTGAAAAGACAGCTTTGGTCCGGCGGGGGTTGGAGGCGCTGATTGCGCTAGAGAGCGCACGCCGTCTAGCAGCATTGGGTGGCACTGAGAAGAAGCTCCGACCGATTCCCCGTCGCCGGCCGTCCGCAGCATGATCACGCTGGTCGACACGTCAGTGTGGATTGACCACCTGAGGAAAGGCAACAGCCAGCTAGCCGCCCTGCTCGATGGAGGCGGTGTCTGTTGCCATCGATTCGTGGTGGGCGAATTGGCCTGCGGCACGCTTCGCAATCGTGATGAGCTGTTGAGTTTATTAAGGGCTTTGCCGGCGGCACCTATCGCTGAACATGAAGAAGTCTTGGACTTCATCGCCGAGCGAAAGCTTGCAGGTCGTGGTCTTGGCTGGATCGACATGCATTTGCTTGCTTCCGCGCTCCTCGCAAACTGTGCGGTCTGGACTCTGGATAGGAGACTCGCAGCGGCAGCAACCGAACTGAGGCTCGCGTCGAATTGAAGGCGAGCTAACACCTGGCTGCATCAGGCGCCGGCCATGTTATTTCTTGTATCACTAGTGTCCGGTTAGAAGTCGAATAGAACCAGATGGTTAGGATCTTGGAGTTCATTGAATTGGGAATCAGGCGCGTGAAAGGCCTGCAAAATGGGCTGTTTCTCAAGAATCGTAATGCTGAGAATCTGTAGGATTTGGTAAAGACTCCTATCGATGCCGAGGCGCTTCCGGATGATGGCGACGTGAACATAAACCGAAATGGCGATCCAGATCTGGGTCTTCACCGCATTCTCGCTGGTGCCGTAGAAGGACTTGATTCGAAGGTGTTGTTTGATCCATTTAAAGAAAAGTTCCACCTGCCATCGCGACTTGTAGATCTGAGTGATGGTGAGTGCAGGTGTTAACGATCGCGAAAAAGTGAAGTGTTCTGGACGAGCGCCGACACGTAAGTCGTGATTTTCTTCCTCGCGAATGTCGAATTCCGAGCCTGTCCGGTCGAAGGGCGGAAAACTATAGCAGAATTGTCAAGCGCGCGGAAGCGTGATCTGTCACGCAACGTCGCCCAAGCTGCACGACTGGTCGGAAAGCCCCGGCAAAGAGCCTCGCAAGGCCTCGGCGATGATGATGAGCGTTCAGAGTCTCGGCGTTTGTTCAGATTCATTCACTTTCTGGTGATCGTTTGCAGTGCAGGCAACGCGAAGTTGTTGGTCAGGAACTTCAACCGCTTGTTCGTCCCGGCATCGAAGTAGCTGATACGCCGCAACGGATCGGGATAGGTTTTGGCGGATTTGTTCGTTGTGAGGATGACCGTCTGGTCGGATCGCAATCCCGTGGTCGTGTCCACCCGACGGGAGTACCGCCGCCGCAGGACGACGTTCTTCTTAGCACGCACCACAAAGAAAGCGGAACAGAGGGAGAAGAGAAAGAGCCGTTCAAAATCGATATAGGCGCGGTCCATGACGTAGAAGGCACCCGCTTCGGGTGCGATCTCATCGAGAACGTTGACGTCATGGACTTTCCCGTCTGTGACGTGGATAAACGCGGGAATGTTGCCGTGAAGATCCAGCAGTGTATGCATCTTGACCGCGGCTTTGTGCCGGCGAAACCGGGCCCATGGGAATAGTGAAAGACACAGGTCAATGGTGGTCGAGTCCAGGGCATATAGACCTTGATCCAACTCGACGCCGATGGGGTCTTCGGCATATAACGGCCGCGCCATGCCGATCAGGACCTGTGCGAAATCCGCATAGATCCGCCAGTCGCGCCGCTCGTTGGCGTCGGCCAGTGTCGTCCGCGCCACCTTGCTTCGGAATCCCATGTGGTAACGCTTTCTGCCGAGGGCGCGTAAGCAGGCTTCGATGTCGCGGAGGCTTTCACGATAGATCAATTGGGCGAATGCCATCGCCAGGAACTGATCCCAGCAGGAAAACCCTTTCTGCTGGTAATCGCCCCGATAGCGGGCGACACACTTCTGAAACTCGTATCGGGGCGCGTAATCCATGACTTGTGAGAAGACGGTTTGGCCTGAGTTCATGCGCCATTGGTATCACCCCTCTCACCGTAATATTGCTAAAAGTGTGATCGGCAGGTTCAAATCGAAAAATCGCAGAATGCCATTCAACTCACTGTTCATCTATAAGTTGCCGGCGGCTGTCGCACCGTGTTCCGGACACTAGTGTTCTTGTATCTTGAAGGTTGGCAGCAGGTGAGCCACAATCCGTGGTGAACCATCCAAGCATTGGTGGTACCAAATGAAAGTCTTCACCACTCTCATGGTCTCTCTGCTCATGGGTCTTCCTTCGGCAGCGCCAGCACAGAAGCCCGCTTCTGTTGAGGCTCTCGCCTGGTTGGCTGGGTGTTGGGCCCTCTGTGCCAATGTAGGTGAGACACCTGCCTAACCGTTAATTGGTGAGCAGGGCGGGAAGGAAGTGAGCCTGTGTTGGTGATGAAACCAGAGAAGGAGAACGAAGAATCGCGTGGAACGGAAGGCGCCCGCAGGGCGACTGGAGTTGCGCGTGAAGCGGCCGGTCGGAATGGGGATAATCCGGACCCGGAGGTGACCAATAAGGCGATACGGAGGCGATTCAGCGCAGCATATAAGCGCCGGGTCGTGCGGGAGGCGGACCGATGCACGAAGCCGGGCGAGTGGGGGGCCTTGCTACGCCGGGAGGGATTGTATTCCTCGAGCCTGCGCACCTGGCGGCGGCAACACGATGCCGGGGAATTGGCCGGGATGGGTTCGGCGAAGCGAGGACGGAAAGCGCAGCCGAAGGACGGCCGGGACAAGCGCATCGCTGAACTGGAACGCGAGGCGCAACGGCTCCAGAGGAAGCTGGAGCAAGCCGAAACGGTCATCGAGATCCAAAAAAAAGTCTCCACGCTATTGGGGATTCCTCTGAAGAACCCGGACCAGGAAGAGAACAACTGATGGAAGCGGCCGAAAAGTTCTCCACCGAATTGGGGACGGCGCCGGCGTGCCGGGCCTTCGGGGTTTCCCGCGCGTCGCTCTATCGGCGTCGGCAGCGGGCCGCCGCGCCCGCAGCCGAGCGGGCACGCCCACGATCACATCGGGCATTGAGCGGAGCCGATCGACAGGAAGTCCTCGACCTGCTGCATAGCGGGCGCTTCGTGGATCAGGTGCCCGCCCAAGTGTGTGCGGCCTTGCTGGATGCAGACCGCTATTTGTGCTCGGTACGCACGATGTACCGGATTCTGGATGCGAACCAAGAAGTGCGCGAACGGCGGAACCAACGGCGTCATCCCGTCTACCAGAAGCCGGAACTGTTGGCGACAGGCCCGAATGAAGTGTGGACCTGGGACATCACGAAGCTGAAGGGACCACGGAAGTGGACCTACTTCTACTTGTACGTGATTCTCGATATCTTCAGCCGCCAGGCGGTGGGCTGGATGGTGGCCGATTGCGAATCTTCCGGCCTGGCCAAGAAACTGATTCGTGAAAGCTGTGACAAGCATCGGATCGAGCAGGATCAGCTGACTCTGCACGCCGATCGCGGCTCGTCGATGAAGTCGAAAGCGGTGGCGCTGCTGCTATCGGATCTGGGTGTGACCCAATCCCACTCTCGGCCCTATGTGTCCGACGACAACCCGTTCTCGGAAGCCCAGTTCAAAACCCTGAAATACCGCCCTGACTTCCCGGAACGATTCGGTTCGATCCAGGACGCCAAGGCGTTCTGCCGGGACTTCTTCCACTGGTACAACAACGTCCACTACCATTCCGGTCTGAACTGGCTAACCCCAGCGATGGTCCATTACGGTCAGACCGGTCCGGTTCTGGAACGACGCCAGCATGCTCTGGATCGCGCTCGTCGGCAACATCCAGAACGTTTCGTCAATGTACCGAGAAAGATCGCTGGGCCGCCGGACAAGGTGTGGATCAACCCGCCCGCAGAGTCGCCTACGGTAGCTTAAATTCCGAATGCAGGTGTCTCACACTTGTTGACACGTTCCGGGGGAGTGTTGGGGGCGAAGCCGGCTCAGTCGAGCAATGGACCAGTCCTGCCGGCAAAACCTTGTTCGGTGTCAGCCGTACCGTCCGGAACTCCGAGACCGTGGCGCACGAGTTCCTACAGATTCGCGAGACGGAGACTGGCGAGATTGAGTACATTGCCAAGCCTTCGGGACAGACCGAGGCAACCTTTCTCATGGTGCGGCTGTCTGAAGGCGAGGTCGTCTTTGAAAACCCCGCTCACGACTTTCCTCAGCGCATCATCTATCGCCTGAAACCTGACGGGAATCTCGAGGCGAGGATCGAAGGTGACGTAGACGGTGAGGTCCGAACGGCCGACTTTCCCATGAAGCGCATCGACTGCGAATCACAAACGCCCAACCCTTAACGCCGTGTCGTTGTTGGGTGCGAATAGTTGCCGAACCCCGCGCTCGACCGGTAGCCGCTTGCTCGCCGTCGGGCCCCGTGCCCAAGGCAGATTTGGAGGTGTTGGTGTTTTGTCCTGAATGTAAGGCTGAATACCGAGACGGCTTCACAACGTGCAGTGATTGCGACGTCGAATTGGTCGATGCACTTGTTGAGCCCGAGCCAGAGCCGGCTGATGCCGATTCCGAGGAGATCCTTGCTATCGAGAACCCAGTTGAAATTGGCCGCTTTCTCGACGTTCGTCAGGCGGAATTTGCGGTTTCGGTGCTTGATGGCAGCGGTATCAAAGCCTATATCGATCAAGGATTTTCATTCGGAAACATTCGTAGTCATGAACTTGACCCAATTTAAAGACAGGCTATCCCATATATGGTGGTCACACATGAAACGGGCTAACCACAAGATATTGGGGTGGTTACGTCAGAGCCACACCGGGGGTGAAACAGAGACCCGCGCGGTGGCGGTCGGTGCGCCGAAAGTGATGCGCGCTGTGACCTCATGGGCGGCCACGCGGTGCTTTTTCGGTCTCCTGCGGCGAAACAGTTCCCGGATGTTCTTGGCTTCATTCAGGAGCCGCAACGCGGTTACTAGGCAATCCTTGGCGAGAGAAATGGCATCCCAAGTTTGGGCAAGCACGTCCCAACAAGGTTTCACGGCGACAGCTAGGGCGTTCATAGTTGATTTCCTCTGTTGCTGTGACCGGCGGGCGAAGTCTCCAGCTTCGCCCGCCAATCGTTCATTTTCAGACACCACTATATCTGGCAAGACGCTTGAACACAACATCTTGTGGCGCTTTTCAACGCTCGGAGTCAAGTGCATAATCACGGAAACATTGCACCCCATCTCATGATAATGACGGGCGGCGTTCAACTTGTCGTTCGTGGGCAAGATAGGGAGGCAGCACTCGACATCCTTCGGTCGTCGGAAGAGTTGAATCAAGACGAAGTGGCGGATCAGGCGGACAATCAATAAGTACCGGCCGCCTCCCAAGGCGCCGTTTGGACCGAGCCAGGGAACCATCACAGGAGAGGCACGAGAGCGTGACCGTACTCGACACAATTGGGGGAACGCGACTGATCCCACTCAGGCGCATGGTTCCTACCGAGAGCGCCCGCGTTCTAATCAAGCTGGAATACGAAAACCCGACGGGGAGCATGAAGGACCGGATGGCGCTCGCGATGGTTGAGGCGGCCGAGGCGGATGGGCGCCTCGGAACGGGTGGTTCGGTGGTCGAGTACACGGGCGGAAGCACAGGCGTATCGCTAGCCTTTGTCTGCGCCGTGAAGCGCATCCCTTTGAAGATCGTGACATCGGATGCGTTCAGCAAGGAAAAGCGGTCCCACATGAGAGCGCTGGGTGCCCAACTCACGCTTGTCGCCAGCCAGGACGGCGGGATGACGAGGGCGCTGACCCTCGAGATGATCGAGACTGCGAGAGAACTCGCATCCGCACCTGGGAGTTGCTGGATGGATCAGTTGAACAATACGGATCAGCTATCCAGCTACGATCGGATGGGAGAGGAGATCTGGGAGCAAACCGACGGAAAGGTCAGCGCCTTCGTCCAGAGCGTCGGCACGGCGGGATCACTGCGGGGAATCGCTGCATGTCTTCGAGCCCATGACGAATCCGTGCACATCGTCGCCGTAGAGCCCGCCGAGTCCGCTGTGTTGTCGGGCCGGGGGACCGGATCTCACAAGATCGAAGGCATCGGCGCTGGGTTCGTAGTCCCCCTTTGGTCCGAAGCACTCGCTGACGAGATCCAGACGGTATCGACCGATGAGGCGATGGCGACCGCGCGCAGCCTGGCGTGGCAGGAAGGCATCTTTGTAGGCACCTCGACGGGCGGAAACGTCGCGGTAGCGTTGCGGATCGCCGATCGTCTGGGACCAGGCCGAACAGTGGTTACGGTGGCAGTTGATTCGGGGCTGAAGTACCTGAGCACCGCGTTGTTTTCCGACACATGAAAAGGGGACAGGCTCTGCTCTCCGAAAGTGCTCACCGCTCGCATGGAGACTCGTAACGAGCGGCTGCCTGCCTACAACTTCCGAATTGATCCCGACATGCTCAAAGTGTTTATCGGCTTGTTCGAGATCCCCTCAGTCGGCGAAGGTGCACCGCTCGTAGTGATTCATGGCGGCGACAACCCGTCATCAGGAACAGACGTTGTTTTGGAATGAGCATGTTTCTGACATGCGGGTTTGCCCTAGCCCGCATGTCTCACCAGTGGTCTGCTGCAGCGCCGGATCCATCCGCCATTACTGCGTTGCGCTTGGTCAGGCTCCTCAACGTACTGTCAAGTACGCCTCGGTCGCCCTCCCGGCGCGCGCGCAGCATGGCCCATCACGGGCCATGCCAATACATGCCCTGGCGGTGTCTGTATTCTACCGGGTCACCGAGGTGGCCCGGCGGGCTTCGCGACGACAACCGGTGAGAAAAGAGGGCTAGTCACTCGAGTCGCAAAACCGCCCGCCGTGCAGTTAAATGACCCCCGGCAGAGCCGGGGGCTTATTTCTGTGAGCCCCTCAAAGGGGCCGGTCAAGAGCCGCCTGAAGGCAGCTGATTGAGGTGGCCCCGGAAAATCGGGCAGTTGTTTAAGGTGTATTCCACCGACTGAGGAGGGATACGCGATGACGAAGAGACGCAGGTTTTCTGGGGAGTTGAAAGCGAAGGTCGCGCTGGAAGCGCTTCGGGGCGATCGGACGCTGCAGGAGATTGCCTCGAAGCACCAGGTTCATCCGAACCAGGTGAGCATATGGAAGCGCCAGGCGATGGAAGGGCTTGGCGAGATGTTCTCGAACGGTGTGGAACGCCGGCGGCGGGATCATGAAAGCGAGGTTCGTGAGCTTCACGCCAAGATCGGCGAATTGACGGTGGAGCGGGATTTTTTGTCCAGAGGGTCCGGTCGATGAGCCGGGCCGCGCGCCGGGCGATGGTGAGGCGCCCTGACCCGGAACTGAGCTTGAGTCGTCAATGCCGTTTGCTGTCGATCGGGCGCTCCTGGCTCTATTACACGCCCCAGGGCGAGAGCGCGGAGACCTTGGCGCGGATGCGGCGCATCGATGAGTTGTTTCTGAAGCATCCGTTCTACGGTGCCCGTCAGATCGTCCGTCATCTGCGCCGCGAGGGCGTGCGCATCGGCCGTCGCCGGGCGGGGCGTCTGATGCGTTTGATGGGTCTTCAGGCGATCTACCGGGCACCCCGCACCAGCGAGCCGCATCCCGAGCACCGGGTCTACCCCTATCTGCTCAAGGGTTTGGCGATCGAGCGGGCAAACCATGTCTGGTGCGCCGACATCACCTACATCCCTGTGCGGCGCGGCTTTCTTTACTTGGTGGCGATCCTGGATTGGGCGAGCCGGTATGTGCTGGCCTGGCGTTTGTCGAACACCCTGGACGCCGGCTTTTGCGTCGAGGCGCTCGAGGAGGCGCGGACCCGCCACGGCCAGCCGGAGATCTTCAATACCGATCAGGGCAGCCAGTTCACCGGCTTCGCCTTCACCGGGCGCTTGCGGGCGGCCGGTGTCCAGATCTCGATGGACGGCCGGGGCCGGTGCATGGACAACATCTTCATCGAGCGGCTGTGGCGCTCCCTCAAATACGAGGCTGTCTATCTGCACGACCTTGCCGACGGCTTCCAGGCCCGGCGCGTCATCGGCGAGTGGATCGACTTCTACAACGCCGAACGGCCACACTCGGCCCTCGGCGGAAAAACCCCGGCCGAGGCCTACCGCGGCGACCCGCCTGCGGATATGATGGACAAGCAGCTACGCGCCTTGCCCGCTTACCCACCGGCGCAGCAACGGCGACAGGAAGATCGATCCAAGGAGATTCTGGCAAGATGAGCGGCAACCGGAATACACCTTAAACAGGCCGCCAAGCTGTCCACAAACCGGGGCCACCTCAGATGCCCCCACGCCATGTTCAGCTCTTCCAAACGCTGCTCCTCCCGCTCCTGCCGCCAAATGTATTCCCGCACGAATTGTTTGTCCATCCCCACCGTGGAAACGAAATAGCCTCGCGCTCAGAAACTCTTCCCTGTCAAACGGTGTTTCAGTCCCAGAAAGTTCCGGGCAGTCGAGATTGCACTCTTCCCCTTGATGAATCCCGCCACACTGGATACCGCCTACTTCGGAATGAACACCATGTGATACTTGCAGTCCCATTTCGTGTGCGATCGCCTTCGGGCCTCTTTCATTGAGTCCTCCTTCTTTGGAAGTCGTCGCTTCCAAGCAGGACTTTCCTATCTACCGCCGCTCTCGGTCAAACCTCTGCGAGTCGCCCCGGCTAAGCCGGGGGTTTACCTATGGGAATTACCGTTGCTGATTTCGATTTTCACCGCTCGTGTCTTCCGCAGTTGCGAGTGGCTCGTGCGTGCCCCACTTCTCGAACCACTTCCGCAGGTATAGCTGGGTCCGGATGAAGTTGGAAGGGCGAGAACTCGTGCCATGCCACTCTTCCTGGAATCGAACCATCACTGTAGGCACGCCCACGTACTGGAGTGCCTGGTAGAACTCCTCGGTTTGACCCATCGGTGTGCGAAGGTCGTTCTCCCCCGTCATGAGCATCGTGGGCGTCGTTACGTTCCCCGCGTAGAAGATCGATGAGCGATCGATCCACTCGGTCGCGTCTTCCCAGAACGGCTTTTCGAAAGTCCGCAAATATGAGATGGCGTCGGATGTCCCCATCGCCGACATCCAGTTCACGATGGGACAGTTTGCCGAGGCAGCCCTGAAGCGATCGGTGTTGCCGACGATGTAGCTGGTCAGGATGCCGCCACCAGAGCATCCGTACACGAACAGGTTGTCCTCGTCCACGTAACCGGTCTCGATTGCCTCATCGACACCGCGCATGAGGTCCTGCATGTCGATGCCGGGGTAGTCATGGTTGATAGCGTTTGCGAAAGCCGTCCCGTAGCCCGTGCTGCCGCGCGGGTTGGTGTAGAGCACAACGTAGTCATTGGCGGCGTGCTCCTGAAACGCGAAATTGAACCCACCGTTGTACATCCCATGGGGGCCGCCGTGAATCACCAGCATCATGGGGTAGGCGCGGTTTGGATCGAAGTCGGGGGGCTTCACGATCCAGCCCTGGATGCGGAACGGTTCCGAGTCGTACCAGATCTCCTCCACTTCGCCGAGGTTGATCCCGTCGAGGACGTCAGTATTGACCTCGGTCAAGCGGTTGACGACGCTCGGGCTCGATAGATCGAATCGGTAGATGTCACCGGGCTCGTACGCGCTCGAGATCGTCCCGACTGCCGTGCCGGCGTCAGAAAACGACGAGAGCGACAGGAGTTGCTCACCGTCGGTAAGCTGTGTGACGCCGCCATCAAGCGACACGAAGTGAAGGCTACGGTATCCGTCGCGCGAAACGCTGAAATAGAGGCCACTCCCGTCCGGGGCCCACCGGAGGCCACCTGATTGACGGTCGTAGTCACCGGAGATTACCCGTGATCCGGAACCGTCCCGATTCATCACATAGATCTTCTGGTTTCGGTAGGTATCCTGGTGAGACTCGATTCCGGTGTAGGCGATCAAGCTCCCGTCGGGTGATGGTGCCGGTCCATTGTCGGGACCTCGACGGTCGGTAAGCTGGATAATGTCTCCTGAAGCCACAGCAACCGAGTAGATCTCAGACTCCTGCCAGTTTTCCGGGCGATCCCAATCCTCGGCGCGATGGGACGTGAAGTAGATCTCGGTTCCGTCGGGACTCCACGAGATGTTCGAGTGGTTCCAAGCGCCGTCTGTCATCTGCCGGGCGGTCCCGCCTTCAGCCGGTACCACGAAGATATGCGCCCAGCCGGTGTCGATGTAGCCCTGGCGGTCGCGCTTGTAGCCGGCCCGCTCCACGATCTTCGGCTCATCCACCCATTTCGCGCCGTCGGGCCGTGAGGGGAGGCGGACTCCGGCGAAATCCGCTTTATCGTCGATGCGACTCGTAAAGGCCACCCAGTTGCCATCGGGGGACCAACGCGCACCGGATGGCCCGTTCTCGAGCCGCGTGATCTGAGTCACGGATCCTTCATCGTCCATCCAACGAACAAAGATCTGAGAGCCCTCCGGCTCCCCTTCCTTGGTGAACAGGATTCGGGTGCCGTCGGCAGACCAGAGCGCTCCGCTCCCCTCGACGAGTTGTCGCTTCCTGGTGCCGTCGCTGTTCATCATCCACAGTGACGATGCACGTCGGTCGTTGACCTTATCCACCCACTGACGCGTGTAGATGATCCGGGACCCATCGGGAGAAATTTGAGGATTTGAGACCGACTCCAGATCCAGGTAGTTCTCGAGCGAGAGCCGCTGACTCTGAGCGCTTGCCTCGGACACCAGCAGGAGCGCCGCGGTCGAAACAGTCACTACTACGAGCCCAACCCAAACGGTTCGGAAAGCATAAGTTCGTTTCACTTCAAACCCCCTCTGACGAATCGTGTCCGACGGGCGCGATGTCCTGGGTTTTCGTTCAATCGTACGGACACCGCGGACCGACAGGAAACAGAAACTACCTGCCCATGTTGGTTGCTATTCTCGAAAAACTGGGTAGATGTTACGAAAGGAAGCTAGTCGAAGCAATCAAACTGTTGGCTGCACGAAGACGGCCCGACGATAGCAGCCGCTACTACAAGTTGAGACCCCCACCCGAAGCGAGGTCTGGCTGATCGAACGCCCGACGAACCCCAGTAGGCCGAGTCCGCCGAGCTATTGAACGGGGTGGACACGCTCGCACGGTTCGCAGACAATGGTTGAGCCGTAAGGCTGAGGAAAACATGAAATCGGAAGACTGCATTCTATTCAGCGGCGCCTCGAACGGGGCTGAGGCCGCCTTCGGCCGAGCAGCCGAGAGATACGGGATCGAGGAAATCAATTTCACGTTCGACGGTCACAAGGATGAGAGAACCCGTGGCATCCGTGTCCTGACGCAGGCTGAGATGAGGCAGGGCGACGTGAGTCTCCACTACGTCGGCCGCCTGATGAACCGTTCATTTCCCGACACGCCCGGCTTCCGACACGTCCTTCAGTGCATCTGGCATCAAATCAACAACGGCCAGGATGTCTTTATCGTCGGCAAGATCCTGGACGACGGCACGGTCAAGGGTGGCACCGGCTGGGGCGCCGAGTTTGCTAAACTGTGCAACAAACAGCCAGCCGTGTTCGACCAGGAAGTGGACGGCTGGTTCCGATGGACGGGCAAATCATGGGAAGCCGAAGCGGCCCCCGTCATTCATCAGAGTGCGATCGCCGGAGGCGGAACGCGCGTCCTCAAGAAAAACGGATTAGCGGCCATTGACGACCTGTTCGCCCGCAGCTTCGGCGGCTGATTCGAGCTCGCCAGGCAGTACGGTAAGCGTGTCGGGCGGGCTGGGCGCCGGCGCGCTATTGTTTGGGAACTGTCGAATGGGTGAAGCAGAGACAACGTCGAGTGTCCGTTTTTCGATTGGCGATCTTGTTAACCACAAACTATTCAACTACCGGGGTGTAGTCATCGGCGTTGATTCTCAGTTCGAAGGAAGCGACGATTGGTACGAGTCGGTGGCCCGTTCGAGACCACCGAAGGATCGTCCCTGGTATCACGTATTGCCACACGGGGCGACACACCGAACTTACGTAGCCGATCGAAACCTCCAACCAGATCCCACCCGCCACCCTGTGGAGCATCCGCTGGTTGAGGTCTACTTTACTCACTTCATCGATGGGAGGCATGTGAATGGGCGGATGAACTAGTGTCAGGAAGCCACAGCTTATCGCTGAGCTTGTGGGTTATGAGGTGGGTTGAATTCACCGCAGTAGCGGTGTGAGGAAACAATGTCAAAGAGAAATGGTGATAAGTCGCGCTTCAACCGTTTGCGCAAGGCAAAAGTTCGGATGAGAGAACGTAGCCGGGAACTTCGAAAAGCGCTGCAGGAACGAGCAGATCCGCCCAAGAAGAAGACGAGCAAAGAGGCTTGAGGTCGATGAAGCGGTCACTTTGAGGTAACCCGTACTTGATGGCCGAGTGAAACCACCGGGTGTTGCCACAGCAGTCTGACAGTCACCCCATGTCCGTCCCGGATTCCGTCGAAGCCGGCTCCGGCTATCGCGCCAACGAACGACCCGAGCGGTTTGCCCTCGACGACGCCCGCTACTTCCGTCGCCAGGATCATTCCCAGACGAACTTGCCGTCCGCGTTCAGAACCGTTAGCCCGCTTTTCTCACCGGTTGTTGTCGCGAAGCCCGCCGGGCCACCTCGTGGCCCGGTAGGATACAGACACCGCCAGGGCATGTATTTGCAGGGCCCTTGGCGGGCCTTTCGGCGCGCGCGCCGAAAGGGTGCCGCAGGCGTACTTGATCAGTACGTCGAGGTGCCCGACCAAGCGCAACGCAGTAGTGGCGGATGTATCCGGCGCTGCAGCAGACCACTGGTGAGAAATGCGGGTTAGCACCGTCGTTGCCTGGTGCACATCCATGCCGATATACTTGTCCCGCTTCAACTACTCTCAATTCAAAGATCATCTGGAGAGGTCACGATGAAAAAGTCGTACTTTGCATTCCTGCTCGTTATGGCATTCGGTGTTTTTTCTTCGGCGGGGGCGACGGGCACACCCTTCGGCCTAGCGGGCTCCCCGTCCCAGGCAAGCCAGTCCGGCAACCCGCAGGACCCGGCTCCCCAAAGCGCCGCCGAGGAGCAAGAGGGCTCCAAGCCCTACGTCGAGGTAATCACTGAGGAAGCCGAATCCGACGAGGGGCTGTTCACGGTTCACAGGGTCGACGAAACCTACTTCTTCGAGATACCGGAGTCCCTGTACGACGTGGATATGCTCTTGATCACGCGGATCGGGCGGGTGCCGGCGGGGTTGGGGGGGACCATCGTGTCGGGCGCCAAGGTCTCCGAACAGGTGCTCCGTTGGGAGCGCCGCGGCGATCGGATCCTGCTGCGTAAGGTGTCTTTCAACCAAGTCGCGGAAGACACGCTCCCGATCTTCGAGTCTGTGGTGCGAAACAACTTCGCCCCGATCGTCGAGGCCTTTGACATCGAGGCCATCGGGCCGGATGGCGACACCGTGGTCATCGACGTTACCGACTTCTATTCGGGTGACACACCGGCGCTTTCCGGCCTCTCGGCGGCGCAGCGGAAGACCTACGAGGTCCGCAGTCTCGACGCCGACCGGAGCTTCATCAACTACGCGCGCAGTTATCCGCTCAACGTCGATGTGAGGCACACGCTAACGTTTTCCGCCGCTGCGCCGCCAACCGACGTCCGCGCCGCGACGATCTCGATGGAGATGCACCAGTCGATGGTGCTGCTGCCCGAAGACCCGATGATGCCGCGTCGCCGCGACGACCGCGTCGGCTACTCCTCGATCAGCCAGGTGAACTTCGGTCTCGACGAACTCAAAGCCGCCGAGCAGACCTTCATCCGGCGCTGGCGTCTGGAACCGTCCGATCCTGAAGCGTATGCGCGGGGCGAGCTGGTCGATCCGGTGAAGCCCATCGTGTACTACGTCGACCCGGCGACGCCGGCCCGATGGCGCCCTCACGTTCGTCGAGGTATCGAGGACTGGCAGGCAGCATTCGAGACGGCAGGGTTCAGCAACGCCATCGTCGCGCTGGATCCCCCGAGCCATGAGGAGGACCCTGATTGGGCCGCCGAGGACGCCCGCTACTCGGTGGTGCGCTGGGCTGCGAGCATGGTCCGCAACGCGATGGGGCCGTCAGTTTCGGACCCCCGCACTGGCGAGATCATCGAGAGCGACATCGTTTGGTTCCACAACCATATGCGGTCGTATCGAAACCGGCTCATGATCGAGACCGGCGCGTCGAACCCGGCCGCGCGGTCGCTCGATATGCCCGATGAGCTCATGGGCGAGACCATCCGGCAGGTGATCGCCCACGAGATAGGGCACGCGATCGGACTGCCGCACAACATGATCGGGTCGTCCTCATATCCGACCGAATCGCTGCGAGATCCCGACTTCGCACGTCGCATGGGCGTCTCCCCATCGGTCATGGACTACGCCCGCCAGAACTATGTGGCCCAGCCCGGCGACGGGCTCGAGCCCACCGACTACATCCGCAAGATCGGCCCCTACGATCACTACGCCGTCAATTGGGGCTACCGGGTGATCCCGGGGGCCAAATCCCCCGACGAGGAAAAAGCCACTCTCGACGGGTGGATTGCTGAGCACGCCGACGATCCGATGTACCGCTTCGGATCGAGCACCGGCTGGAACCCCGACGCCCAGACCGAGGACATGGGCAACGACCCGGTGAAGTCCTCGGGCTACGGTGTCGCCAACCTCAAGCGCGTAGTGCCGAACCTGGTCGAATGGACGAAGACGCCGGGCGAAAACTTCGACGACCTCGAAGAGCTCTATGGGGAGCTCGTGGGCCAGTGGAGCCGGTACATCGGCCACGTGATCACGCTCGTGGGGGGCCGATACCAGAACGCCAAGTCCACGGATCAGGGCGAGCCGATCTACACCCCGGTGTCGCGAGACAAGCAGGAGCACGCAGTGCAGTTCGTCATCCAGGAAGCGTTCGAATCGCCGACCTGGCTCGCAGACAAGGACATCCTGCGGAGAATCGAGCACGCCGGAGCGCTCGAGCGGGTGCGCGGCCGGCAGGTCGGGTTTCTCAATCAGATGCTCAATCCGGGGCGGATGCAGCGCGTCATCGAGTCGGAGGTCTTCGATCCCGATCCCTATCGGCTTGTCGACTATCTCGGCGACCTCCGTGAAGGGGTCTTCTCCGAGCTCGACGACGGCTCACCCATCGACACCTACCGTCGAAACCTCCAACGGGCATATGTTGAGCGCCTCGAGTACCTGATGACGGACGATCCAACGGCCACTCCGCCGTCGGGTGGCAACACCACGCGCGTGGACGTGAGTCAGTCCGACATCCGGCCGCTGGCCCGGGCACAGCTCGAGACCATCCAGGAGGATGCGGAGCGGGTCGCCACAGGAACCGAGGACGAGGTGACGCGGGCACACATGGTGGACCTTGCGGCTCGTGCCCGGGCGATTCTGGAAGATCGCGGCGGCGGGAACTGATCGTTGTGCACGTGAAGACGATAATAGCCTCGGTCGCCGCTCAGCTCATGCTTCTGCCAGTCGCGGCCGAGGGGCAGATTCCCGAGGCCGAGCCCTTGGAATTGGCCAGGGTCTTGGCGTCCCGCTATCCCGAGAGGCCGTCCACGAGCTACATCTCCGCGTTGTCGTGGACGGCGGCTTTCGGGCTGTCGGAGCTGTCGGGTGAGGACCGTTGGGCCGAAAAGGCGCGCCTTGAGATGCAGCCCTTCCTCGACGGAGACCGGCCCGCGATCGCCGCGCCGTACCGATTGACGAGCCTGGCCGCATTGGCGGCCTTTTCCGACCTGGGCGAGCTTGCGGAGGATGCCGCCGCCAGCGCGCTCGCAAGGGAGGCCGCCGAGCTGATCTTACCGCTCGACGCCGACGAGATCGTGCGGTTTGCCACCGAGTGGACGGACGACATTGCCGGCTCAACCGGTCGATGCAACACATGCATTAAATGTTTCTGCCGGAGTTGCGAACTCCAGCGTCTTGCGTGGCCGCTCATTGAGTTGCCGAGCAACCGCGTCCAAATGTTCCTGTGAGTGTACCGACAGATTCGTCCTTTTGGGAAAGTAGTATCGAAGCAGACCATTGGTGTTCTCATTCGATCCGCGCTGCCATGGACTCCGTGGGTCGCAGAAATAGACGGCAATGTTTGTCGCCAGGGTAAACCGCTTGTGATCCGCCATTTCCAGACCGCGATCCCAGGTCAGTGATTTGTAGAGTTCCGTCGGGAGTGGATGCGCCTGTTCGATGAGCGCGTTGACAACAGTTTCGGTCTTCTTGTTGGGAACCTTCGCCAGCATCACATAACGCGAGTGACGTTCGACCAGAGTGGCGATGTAGGTGTTCCTCGATCCGGCGATCAGATCCCCTTCCCAGTGACCGGGGACCGCACGATCTTCGACTGAAGCCGGGCGCTCACGGATCGAGATCATGTCTTCGATCTGTCCCTTTCCATGGCCTTTCCGGCTCGCTTTTCCAGATCGGCGAATTGTGCGTCTTGTCCGCAGATACTGAGTCAGTTCTTTCTTCAAAACCCCGCGGGCCTGGACAAAAAGGCTGCGATAGATCGTCTCGTGGGACACGTGAAGCGACTCGTCTTCCGGATATGAGTGTTTCAGCCAACCGGCGATTTGCTCGGGCGACCAGACCTGCCGCAGCTTCTCTTCAACAAGCTGCCGTAAGCGGGGACTGCGGGCTAACCGGCACGACTTCGGACGGCGCGCCCGCTCCCAGGTCCGCTCATCGGCTTCCGATGCCCGATAGCTATCAGAGCCCCCGTTTCGGCTGACCTCCCGGCTCACCGTCGATGGCGACCGACCCAGTCGCACGGCAATCGAACGGATCGATTCTTTGGCCGCAATACCTCTGGAGATCTCTTCACGGTCGACCCGAGTCAGTGCCCGCGATGACCGGCACCGGGACTGCGGACGGATGCCCCCGTACAGGGCCAGTTGACGATGAATCGCCGATCCCCCTCTGTCCAGCACGCGTCCGATCGATTGGGACGACTCCCCCCGCTGCCAGCGATCCCACACCTCGACCCGCTCGGTCGCTGTGAACCATCGCCGCTTCTGAGGTGGCCCCGGAAAATCGGGCAGTTGTTTAAGGTGTATTCCACCGACTGAGGAGGGATACGCGATGACGAAGAGACGCAGGTTTTCTGGGGAGTTGAAAGCGAAGGTCGCGCTGGAAGCGCTTCGGGGCGATCGGACGCTGCAGGAGATTGCCTCGAAGCACCAGGTTCATCCGAACCAGGTGAGCACATGGAAGCGCCAGGCGATGGAAGGGCTTGGCGAGATGTTCTCGAACGGTGTGGAACGCCGGCGGCGGGATCATGAAAGCGAGGTTCGTGAGCTTCACGCCAAGATCGGCGAATTGACGGTGGAGCGGGATTTTTTGTCCAGAGGGTCCGGTCGATGAGCCGGGCCGCGCGCCGGGCGATGGTGAGGCGCCCTGACCCGGAACTGAGCTTGAGTCGTCAATGCCGTTTGCTGTCGATCGGGCGCTCCTGGCTCTATTACACGCCCCAGGGCGAGAGCGCGGAGACCTTGGCGCGGATGCGGCGCATCGATGAGTTGTTTCTGAAGCATCCGTTCTACGGTGCCCGTCAGATCGTCCGTCATCTGCGCCGCGAGGGCGTGCGCATCGGCCGTCGCCGGGCGGGGCGTCTGATGCGTTTGATGGGTCTTCAGGCGATCTACCGGGCACCCCGCACCAGCGAGCCGCATCCCGAGCACCGGGTCTACCCCTATCTGCTCAAGGGTTTGGCGATCGAGCGGGCAAACCATGTCTGGTGCGCCGACATCACCTACATCCCTGTGCGGCGCGGCTTTCTTTACTTGGTGGCGATCCTGGATTGGGCGAGCCGGTATGTGCTGGCCTGGCGTTTGTCGAACACCCTGGACGCCGGCTTTTGCGTCGAGGCGCTCGAGGAGGCGCGGACCCGCCACGGCCAGCCGGAGATCTTCAATACCGATCAGGGCAGCCAGTTCACCGGCTTCGCCTTCACCGGGCGCTTGCGGGCGGCCGGTGTCCAGATCTCGATGGACGGCCGGGGCCGGTGCATGGACAACATCTTCATCGAGCGGCTGTGGCGCTCCCTCAAATACGAGGCTGTCTATCTGCACGACCTTGCCGACGGCTTCCAGGCCCGGCGCGTCATCGGCGAGTGGATCGACTTCTACAACGCCGAACGGCCACACTCGGCCCTCGGCGGAAAAACCCCGGCCGAGGCCTACCGCGGCGACCCGCCTGCGGATATGATGGACAAGCAGCTACGCGCCTTGCCCGCTTACCCACCGGCGCAGCAACGGCGACAGGAAGATCGATCCAAGGAGATTCTGGCAAGATGAGCGGCAACCGGAATACACCTTAAACAGGCCGCCAAGCTGTCCACAAACCGGGGCCACCTCATTCCTCATCCGCTTGTTCTTTCCTTTCTTGGCCATACACTTCACCTCTCTTCTTATGTGAAGTGTTGCATCGACCCATTGAAATTACCATGTTTATGGCCACGTCGCTCCTCGCAAGGGTCGCTGCGCGCTCGGGCGAGGCCCGCTATTCGCGGGTCATCGGGCGCCTGCTGACGGTGTACGCCGAGCGTCTTCAGCGTCCGGACGGTATTTTCGTCCACTCGCTCGTGGGACCGTTCGCCTGGGGACGCGGCAATGGATTCGCGGCCCTGGGGCTCGCGGAAGCGTTGACGTACATGCCGGAGGACTGGTCCGACCGCACGATGATTCTGGACATCTACCGTCGCCAGATGCGCGCGCTTGTAACGCATCAGAGTGACGACGGAAGCTGGCGGCAGGTGGTTGACGAGCCTGCCAGCTACCGCGAGCTCACCGTGACGGCCACGACCGTGACCGCGATGTCCCGCGGAATACGCCTTGGCTGGCTGGCCCGCGAAGAGTTTTTGCCGGTCGTCGAGAGAGGATGGCAGGCCATCGTGGCCCGAGTTGGACAAGACGGGACGGTTAGTGACGTGTGCGTGAGCACTGGAGCGCGATCGACCAAGGAGTACTATCTCGAGCGCCCGATTCTGCACGGGGCCGACGACCGGGGGGGCGGCCTCGCACTGCTGGCGGCAGTAGAGGTGGAGAAACTCGGTCGCGCGCTGGATCGAGAGTGAGATAGCCGCATCGGGACCTATTCAAAGATGGACGAAGTAGATGGGACTATCCGGCATCACACCGATATTGAGAATCTTCGATGAGGCCAAGGCGAGGGAGTTTTACGTAGACTTCCTGGGCTTCTCGGTCGATTGGGAACACCGTTTCGGCGACAACTTTCCGCAGTATATGCAGGTGTCCAGGGACAAGTGCGTTCTGCATCTTTCCGAGCACCACGGTGACAGCAGTCCTGGCAGCGCTCTTCGAATCGAAACCGATGACATTGATGCGATGAATCGGGAGCTGAAAGAGAAGAGCTACAAATTTGCGAAGCCAGCCATCGAAGATACCCAATTGGAGACCAGGGAGATGCGTATCACCGACCCGTTCGGCAATCGCCTTGTCTTCGTCGAGAGGATCGGCTGATCGCCTTGTGAGTGTTCGATCGATACCTCAAATCCTTAGCAATCCTTTAGACGCCGCAGTACGATAAAACGTCCTTTCTTCCCGTTGGAGAGTGTAGGGGTAGCGATGGCCATCCGCCTTCTCATCGTCGACATCGGTGCGATTCTTTTGTTTCTTGTCGTCTACGGTTTTCTGGCCTGGCGGCTTTGGTGGAGTGGCCGCGAAACCGAAGAATCGCTCTACGAATTGTTGGACAAGTAGAGAAAGGCTTTAGCAGCCCATGGCCATCCGCATTGCAGCAGTCCTGGTCCTTATCGGCATGGTTTCCGCATCTGCCGGCTTCGCTAGGCAGAATCGTCGCAATTCCAATATCGACAACATCGGTGTCCGTGACATCAACAGGGGGCAGATCAGCATTACGTCCGTTGAGGAAGCCTTCGTCCTCGGTCGGGAACTGGCCGCGGAGTTGGAGCGGGAGATTCAACTCGTCACCGACCCAACGGTCCTCGATTACATTGACTGGCTTGGACAGAAACTCGCACGAGCGTCGGATCCGACCGGCCCGCTGAGGTTCAGCGTTGTCGATTCAGACGAGGTCAACGCCCTGTCGCTCCCGGGAGGGTTCATTTACATCAACACCGGCACGATCCTTGCCGCGACGAGTGAGGCCGAACTCGCATCCGTGATTGCGCACCAGATCGCGCACGCAACCGCACGACATGGTGAGGAGCTCGGGTTGAAGTGGGCGATCATCAACTGGCGCTTACCTGAACCGATTCCCCTCGGATTCACTTACCTGGCAGTTTTAGCGCGCACCGGAGAGTTGGATCGCGGCTCTCCGCTGGGACCCGGGGGTCGCATGATGCCGATAATGTTCAGGATGTTTAATCGGAAGGCAGTCGAGGAGGCCGATTTCCTGGGTGCACAGTATCTCTACCGAGCGGGATACGACCCGGGGGCTGCGATGCGCATCCTCGCTAAAGATTCGCCGGAGCTGTTGACGAAGACACCCGACGACAAGCCAGTGCTGTTGAGTGAGAGGCCCGACGCCGAGCGGAGCCTATTCTGGACTCATCCCTCTATCGCTGCTCGCCTCGACGCGATCGAGGCGACGATAGAAGCTTACCTGCCACCCCGCGAACTGAACATCGTCACAACGGATGAGTTTCGGTCGATCCAGAGGCGTCTGGCCGAGGAAAATCTGAGGCGCTGACCGACGATGCCATGCCTGACCCAGATCCAGCGATCGAACCTCTGAAAGAACGCGCCTGGCAGGAAGTGGCCGCGGTCGACCGGGCCGTGGCGGAGGGACGAATCGACGAAGATGAGTGGCACGAGGCCATGTCCGCCCTGGTCAAGACGGCCTACCTTGCCGGCCGCAACCCTTACGCTCAGGCGGGTCACCACGGAAACGCCGCAACTTGGGAAGCGTCTCGCGGCTTCATTGCAGATGCCCTGCACAGAGACGGAACATTTCTCGATGTCGGTTGCGCGAGCGGCATTCTCATGGAAAGCGCTCACCGATGGGGTGCGAGCAAGAACCTCGGAATCGAGCCACACGGCCTTGACATTGTCCCCGAGTTCGTCCAGCTTGCCCGCCAGAGACTGCCCGACTGGGCACATCGGATACACGTCGGCAACATCCGTACGTGGAGTCCGGTCAACGAGCGATTTGATTTCGTCTTGATGCGGCCCGAGTACGCACCAATGGCCCGTCGCGCCGACCTGGTTGGTCACGTCCTCACCCATGTCCTGAAACCGGACGGCCGTCTAATTCCCATAGGTAAACCCCCGGCTTAGCCGGGGCGACTCGCAGAGGTTTGACCGAGAGCGGCGGTAGATAGGAAAGTCCTGCTTGGAAGCGACGACTTCCAAAGAAGGAGGACTCAATGAAAGAGGCCCGAAGGCGATCGCACACGAAATGGGACTGCAAGTATCACATGGTGTTCATTCCGAAGTAGGCGGTATCCAGTGTGGCGGGATTCATCAAGGGGAAGAGTGCAATCCCCTCTGTGCCAATGTAGGTGAGACACCTGCCTAACCGTTAATTCCCATAGGTAAACCCCCGGCTTAGCCGGGGCGACTCGCAGAGGTTTGACCGAGAGCGGCGGTAGATAGGAAAGTCCTGCTTGGAAGCGACGACTTCCAAAGAAGGAGGACTCAATGAAAGAGGCCCGAAGGCGATCGCACACGAAATGGGACTGCAAGTATCACATGGTGTTCATTCCGAAGTAGGCGGTATCCAGTGTGGCGGGATTCATCAAGGGGAAGAGTGCAATCTCGACTGCCCGGAACTTTCTGGGACTGAAACACCGTTTGACAGGGAAGAGTTTCTGAGCGCGAGGCTATTTCGTTTCCACGGTGGGGATGGACAAACAATTCGTGCGGGAATACATTTGGCGGCAGGAGCGGGAGGAGCAGCGTTTGGAGGAGCTGAACATGGCGTGGGGGCATCAGCTGCCTTCAGGCGGCTCTTGACCGGCCCCTTTGAGGGGCTCACAGAAATAAGCCCCCGGCTCTGCCGGGGGTCATTTAACTAGTGAGCAGGGCGGGAAGGAAGTGAGCCCGTGTTGGTGATGAAACCAGAGAACGAGAACGAAGAATCGCGTGGAACGGAAGGCGCCCGCAGGGCGACTGGAGTTGCGCGTGAAGCGGCCGGTCGGAATGGGGATAATCCGGACCCGGAGGTGACCAATAAGGCGATACGGAGGCGATTCAGCGCCGCATATAAGCGCCGGGTCGTGCGGGAGGCGGACCGATGCACGAAGCCGGGCGAGTGGGGGGCCTTACTACGCCGGGAGGGATTGTATTCCTCGAGCCTGCGCACCTGGCGGCGGCAACACGATGCCGGGGAATTGGCCGGGATGGGTTCGGCGAAGCGAGGACGGAAAGCGCAGCCGAAGGACGGCCGGGACAAGCGCATCGCTGAACTGGAACGCGAGGCGCAACGGCTCCAGAGGAAGCTGGAGCAAGCCGAAACGGTCATCGAGATCCAAAAAAAAGTCTCCACGCTATTGGGGATTCCTCTGAAGAACCCGGACCAGGAAGAGAACAACTGATGGAAGCGGCCGAAAAGTTCTCCACCGAATTGGGGACGGCGCCGGCGTGCCGGGCCTTCGGGGTTTCCCGCGCGTCGCTCTATCGGCGTCGGCAGCGGGCCGCCGCGCCCGCAGCCGAGCGGGCACGCCCACGATCACATCGGGCATTGAGCGGAGCCGATCGACAGGAAGTCCTCGACCTGCTGCATAGCGGGCGCTTCGTGGATCAGGTGCCCGCCCAAGTGTGTGCGGCCTTGCTGGATGCAGACCGCTATTTGTGCTCGGTACGCACGATGTACCGGATTCTGGATGCGAACCAAGAAGTGCGCGAACGGCGGAACCAACGGCGTCATCCCGTCTACCAGAAGCCGGAACTGTTGGCGACAGGCCCGAATGAAGTGTGGACCTGGGACATCACGAAGCTGAAGGGACCACGGAAGTGGACCTACTTCTACTTGTACGTGATTCTCGATATCTTCAGCCGCCAGGCGGTGGGCTGGATGGTGGCCGATTGCGAATCTTCCGGCCTGGCCAAGAAACTGATTCGTGAAAGCTGTGACAAGCATCGGATCGAGCAGGATCAGCTGACTCTGCACGCCGATCGCGGCTCGTCGATGAAGTCGAAAGCGGTGGCGCTGCTGCTATCGGATCTGGGTGTGACCCAATCCCACTCTCGGCCCTATGTGTCCGACGACAACCCGTTCTCGGAAGCCCAGTTCAAAACCCTGAAATACCGCCCTGACTTCCCGGAACGATTCGGTTCGATCCAGGACGCCAAGGCGTTCTGCCGGGACTTCTTCCACTGGTACAACAACGTCCACTACCATTCCGGTCTGAACTGGCTAACCCCAGCGATGGTCCATTACGGTCAGACCGGTCCGGTTCTGGAACGACGCCAGCATGCTCTGGATCGCGCTCGTCGGCAACATCCAGAACGTTTCGTCAATGTACCGAGAAAGATCGCTGGGCCGCCGGACAAGGTGTGGATCAACCCGCCCGCAGAGTCGCCTACGGTAGCTTAAATTCCAAATGCAGGTGTCTCAAACTTGTTGACACGTTCCGCGTGCGGCCGCCGCCACCATCGGGAAACGGAGAGCCCGCGACCGGTGCAAGCGTTCCCGCCGGAGAGATGCTGGCAACCACGACCGAGCCCGGATGCGGGCTGATGCCCCCGACCAGTAGGAACTCGCCGTCAGGAGTGACCCTGATGCCGCCCGTGCGCACGCCCAAAGCAAACGGAGATCCCGGCACCGTAGTCAGCGAACCATCCGCGGCGATGATGAACACGGTGGCATCGTGTGACCGTTCGTGCGTGACGATCAGATACTGTCCGTCCGGCGTTGCGGCAATCGAAGACCCGTTGCCCGCTTCCCCGGCGAGCGCAAACGGAGACCCCGCAATCAGCGTCAGGGCCCCTGTAGCGGTGTCGATGGAGAACCCGCTGACCGTGTTGTCGGTGATGTTCGATGCGTAGATGAAGCCCCCCACGGGCTCCACGGCGATCCGATGCGGCGCAATCAATCCGAAGCGCACGCTGTCGCCACCAGTTGGAAACGGCGAACCCGGAACCGGTGCAAGCGAGCCATCGGGCCCGATGGCGTAACCTGAAACCGCGTTGGGGGTGTTGTCGTCGTTCCTGTAAAGGAAGTTCTGGGCGCCAGCGATGTTTCCAAAGAGGATCGTGGCAATGATACCGGCCGAGAGGTTCTTCAGGGCGTATGACAGCCTCATGCTCTATCTCCTTCGTGCAAACTCGTCCTACGGCCTAGGACTATAACTCAGTGTCATCGCAGGCAAGCGTATTCCGCTAGCCGCGGTCCATGACTGTCGAAACAAAGCCGGTGGGACTGTCCCCTGCCCCGGTCCTGCGTTACCATATATTGATTTTTGCGGGCCGTTAGCTCAGTTGGTTAGAGCATCTGCCTTTTAAGCAGAGGGTCGCCGGTTCGAATCCAGCACGGCTCACTTTCAGAATGAACAGCTTGTGGTGGGGTACCTGCGGCAAGTGACGGCACTGTGTCAGTTTTTGTGTCACTTTGGAGAGCGGTATGAAAGTGTGCCAATCTTAGTTGGAAATTGAAACGGCTCCAAACCCTATGGTTTGATGGTATTGGAAGAAACAACATCAAGCCTGTAAGAGAAAGGAGCCGAGATGAGGAGTCTGTTACGTTCGGTGAAAAAACGCAAGAAGAGGCGAGTACTGGGTGAGGTCGAGGTCATGAGCCGGGAGGAGTACTCGGGACTGGAATTGGACTCGAAGGTGGAGATGATCCGGGCGTTGATCCCACTGGGGTTGATGCACGTAGAGGAGTTGCTCGACGAGGAAGTGAAGGCGTTGGCGGGTGAGCGATACGCGCGAAAGGAGGCGACGTTGAGGGGCCGGCGACACGGGAGCAATCCGGGGACCGTGGGGCTCGGGGGCCAGCGGGTGCCGGTTCGGGTGCCTCGAGTTCGCAGCGTGGCGGGCGGGGAGATTCCGCTTCGGAGCTACGAGGAACTCAGTCCGGATGGCGCGGTGAACGAACTGCTTCTCAGACGTGTGCTTTATGGGATCTCCTGCCGGAACTACGAGTCGGCCGCGGAAGCGATTCCAGGAGCCATCGGATTGTCGAGCTCGACGGTGTCTCGAGGATTCGTCCAGGCGAGTGCCGCGAAACTTCGGCAGATGCAGGAGCGGGATCTGTCGGCCGAGGACGTGGTGGCGATCTTCCTGGACGGGAAAATGTTTGCCGACGCCACGATGGTTGTGGCCCTGGGCATCACAATTACGGGCGACAAACGCTTCTTAGGCTTCGTGGAGACGAGTACGGAGAACGAGCAGGTACTGACTCCGTTTCTCCGTTCATTGATGGAGCGAGGCCTGGACATCTCTGAAGGCGTGCTGGTGATCGTCGACGGCGGCAAAGGTCTGCGCGCGGCAGTCAAGCGGGCATTCGGTAATCGAGCCCTGGTCCAACGCTGCCAATGGCACAAACGCGAGAACGTGGTGAGCTACCTGTCGAAGACCGAGCAAGCCGCGTGGCGCAAGCGGCTTCAGCGTGCGTACCAGCGCCCGGAGTACAACGAAGCCCGGGCGGCCCTCGAACAGCTCCATGGAGAGCTCGAGGAGCGAAACCAATGGGAATTATATACGGTTTTAGCCAAACCGTCGGCATGGTTTAGTCGGCGTCTTCCTTTGTTTCTAACTTCTTGAGGTAGTTCCAGTCGCGCTTAGGTAGGCCATTCATGCAGGCTAGCGCGATGTTCTGTGGCGTGTCAGGGATTGGGGCTGGCATTGTGCGCTTCGGCGGTCTTCCTCGCCTCTTTTTGTTCTTATGATCTGTCATGCCGCGTATTCTTCGAAACTTAGAAGGAAGGTATGTTGTGATTGTTGTTGCGCTGGGTTTGTCCTAAAAACCGATCAATTCAGAAATCCTTTTTTTCTTGCGCTCATCCATGGTGATTGAATTGTTCATGGCAGACTTCAGAGCTTCTCCAAAGCCGCGTGGAAGTATGCCGAGATCCTCAAATATTCGATCACGGTGGCAGGATCGGATATGTTCATGTGAGATCGGGAACTGATTGTCAGGCTGAATAGCCGTGTCTTTGATAAAATATTCCGTTTCTCCTGCTTCGTAGTATACGCAACCCGCCCTCATTTCTTTATTGTTGAGGTACACATCAACTTTACTCGTCGCTTTGATGCAAACCGCAGTGCCTTCTACGTGGCCTAGAACTACAAACAACTTCATACGACTACCACCTCTAAAAAAATAAGGTAGTCTTATGACTGAGTATCGTGCGCTGGATACGGGATCGAATGCAGTCACAGCACGCCGAAGGCTCGACGTAACTCATTGTTCTCTAGCATCTCTTCGTGCGCGCCATCGATTGCGCCTGGGTCTTCACGGAAAAAATCTTCATAGCGCATCCAGTGTTCGCCTTTATGCGATGTCTTCTTATACGCGTATACTGAATGAGTGATGCTCTTGAGTTGGTTGAAGCCCATATCTCCGAACTCATTGACTACTTCATCGAGAGACATCAGGTCCGATTTTGAGAGATCGCCAAACTCCAAAGCCTTGGTTGTAGAAAACCTCGGATATTGAAACTGTCGGTCAACATCCAATCTTGACGCCATGCGCCTGACATTCTCGTCGTCTTGCTGTACATCCTTTGCCAGGGCCCTCAGGAGATCCAGCGCCATCGATGGAATTGGACCATATGCGAGCGCACAATAGTGATCTCCCGTGATCGGTCTTCCGTATCTCACGAGATGGTGTTTATCGGATAGAAAAAGTAGCTTACAAATCTTGTAGGCAGTGAGGTCTGGCAGGTCTCTGGAGGCGATGTAATGAACGGCAGCTAAAAACTTACCGAAGTCAAAATCGAACCTCACCAGCCGAGGCGGATGTGGTTTTGCTTTCGGCATACGTAATGGTAAATTACCATGATCGAGACATCTGAGCAATTAAATCCCGATAACGTAGCCGCCTCCCATCCATGCGACGAACCATCGCGCTAATCTGGTCAACGGTGTTGCGACTCCGCTGGTTGTGCCGACCGGAGAACTCGTTGACGTAGCGGTTCAGGTGCTTCGCGCTCATGCTGTGGTAAGTTCCGTAGTAACCCCTCTTAAGGATAGACCAGAAGCTCTCGATACCGTTGGTGTGGGCTTGGCCTCGAACATACTCCCGAACGCTATGCTTGACCGACTCATGCTCGAAGTCTAGCCACAGGGAATCGTAGCCGCCGTGATCATCTGTGTAGACAGTCGCGCCTTTCTGTGTCCGGCCCTGGATGAAACCCTCTAGCGATCGCCGGTCCACACTTTCTACGACGGTCGCACTGACGGAATTCGTTTCCCGATCCTTTGCGCCGACAACTGCGATTTTGCCCACTGAACCACGCCCAGCATTCAATTTCTTTGAGTTGTGCTTGTTCTTCTCTTTCCCGCCGATATAGGTTTCATCGACTTCAACTGGACCTGAGAAGAGCGGATGATCGCCCCAAGTTTCCCGGATGCGGTGCGCCAGATGCCAAGCCGATTTCTGCGTGATTCCCAAGTCCCGATGGAGCTTCATGCTCGAAGTGCCCTTGATCCCTGTAGCCAGCAAGTAGAACGCAATAGCCCACGTTTTCAGTCCGAGGTTGGAGCTGTGCATCAAAGTTCCAGTCTTAACCGAGAAGGACTTCCGGCAATCACGGCAGCGGTATGGCTGAGGCTTGCGGCAGTTCGCAATGTTCGCTGACCCGCAGTTAGGGCAGGCGACGCCATTCGGGAGTCAAGCCCATTCTTAGTTGAAACTCTCCACGGCTCACGATTGGTCACGCAACCTTCTTCTTCGATCTCGTCGACGTCTTCGCCTCAATCTTCAGCTCCCGCCTGAGGGCTTCGCGGAGCTTTGGAAGATGACGGTAGCCGATCACCTTCCTCAAGCGTGGTTCGATGTCGATGAGCGCCGTCGCCAACCAGCGCTGCCGCTGGCTCGAGTTCTTCCAATGATCGACCTTCGCGCACCTTTCCTCGACGAGGGCATTGACCGATTCCAAGCAATTCGTCGTCTTGAACGAACGGCCCAGGACCCCGTACACGCCGAGTCGATGCAACGTGAGGGTCTCCTCCAAGCCTTCCTCAAGGCTCGCAGCGGCCGATTGGTTTCGCTCCTCGAGCTCTCCATGGAGCTGTTCGAGGGCCGCCCGGGCTTCGTTGTACTCCGGGCGCTGGTACGCACGCTGAAGCCGCTTGCGCCACGCGGCTTGCTCGGTCTTCGACAGGTAGCTCACCACGTTCTCGCGTTTGTGCCATTGGCAGCGTTGGACCAGGGCTCGATTACCGAATGCCCGCTTGACTGCCGCGCGCAGACCTTTGCCGCCGTCGACGATCACCAGCACGCCTTCAGAGATGTCCAGGCCTCGCTCCATCAATGAACGGAGAAACGGAGTCAGTACCTGCTCGTTCTCCGTACTCGTCTCCACGAAGCCTAAGAAGCGTTTGTCGCCCGTAATTGTGATGCCCAGGGCCACAACCATCGTGGCGTCGGCAAACATTTTCCCGTCCAGGAAGATCGCCACCACGTCCTCGGCCGACAGATCCCGCTCCTGCATCTGCCGAAGTTTCGCGGCACTCGCCTGGACGAATCCTCGAGACACCGTCGAGCTCGACAATCCGATGGCTCCTGGAATCGCTTCCGCGGCCGACTCGTAGTTCCGGCAGGAGATCCCATAAAGCACACGTCTGAGAAGCAGTTCGTTCACCGCGCCATCCGGACTGAGTTCCTCGTAGCTCCGAAGCGGAATCTCCCCGCCCGCCACGCTGCGAACTCGAGGCACCCGAACCGGCACCCGCTGGCCCCCGAGCCCCACGGTCCCCGGATTGCTCCCGTGTCGCCGGCCCCTCAACGTCGCCTCCTTTCGCGCGTATCGCTCACCCGCCAACGCCTTCACTTCCTCGTCGAGCAACTCCTCTACGTGCATCAACCCCAGTGGGATCAACGCCCGGATCATCTCCACCTTCGAGTCCAATTCCAGTCCCGAGTACTCCTCCCGGCTCATGACCTCGACCTCACCCAGTACTTGCCTCTTCTTGCGTTTTTTCACCGAACGTAACAGACTCCTCATCTCGGCTCCTTTCTCTTACAGGCTTGATGTTGTTTCTTCCAATACCATCAAACCATAGGGTTTGGAGCCGTTTCAATTTCCAACTAAGATTGACACACTTTCCCATTCGGCCAACGGGTTTCAATGAACCATCGTTCGGCGGTTTCGTCGTCGGGAAACATCTTGAATAGCTTGGTGAGTGAGAGTCCTTCGCGGTAGCTTTTCCCTGGTGCTTTCTTGGGCATCAAATACTCCATCTATATATGGAGGTATTTTAGCCAATCAGTGCGATGGTGTCAATGAGTTTTGGCTAAAACCGTATATAATTCCCAAACCAATCGGCCGCTACGAGCCTTGAGGAAGGCCTGGAGGAGACCCTCACGTTGCATCGACTCGGCGTGTACGGGGTCCTGGGCCGTTCGTTCAAGACGACGAATTGCTTGGAATCGGTCAATGCCCTCGTCGAGGAAAGGTGCGCGAAGGTCGATCATTGGAAGAACTCGAGCCAGCGGCAGCGCTGGTTGGCGACGGCGCTCATCGACATCGAACCACGCTTGAGGAAGGTGATCGGCTACCGTCATCTTCCAAAGCTCCGCGAAGCCCTCAGGCGGGAGCTGAAGATTGAGGCGAAGACGTCGACGAGATCGAAGAAGAAGGTTGCGTGACCAATCGTGAGCCGTGGAGAGTTTCAACTAAGAATGGGCTTGACTCAGCGGTATCAAGTGCCTGGATCGCCCGAGTGCTGTGGTCAGGGGAGAGATGCGCGTACCGCTCCGTCATCGCCAGTGTCGCGTGACCAAGTAGTTCCTGGACAGTTCTGATATCAACTCCCGCCATCACCAGGTGACTGGCGAAGGTGTGTCGCAGGTCGTGAAAGCGCACATCGATGATCCCAGTCTTTCGGACCAATCGTCCCATGTATGGTGAATGTCCTGGTACGGTGCTCCGGCCTTCTTCGGCGAAGGAAATACGAACCCGTTTGCGAACCGCGAAGTCAATTTCGCAAGCGTAGAGAACAACGTGTCGTCGATTGGAATCTTGCGTTGCTTCCCACTCTTCGCAATGCGTACCGTGATCAATCGGGCTCGGAAGTCCACATCCGACCACTTGAGGTTGAGTATCTCGCCCCGCCTCATGCCGCTATGGATTGCACACAGAAGGATTGGCCGGAACATATCACTGGCTGACTCCAGGAGGCACTGGATCTCACTATTCGTCAGGTATCGGATTCGTTTGGCTTCTTCCTCGGCTCTCTTGTCGCGACTGATCGTGTCCTGTACGTCGTCAGAACATTTCGGACAGAAGTGCCGTTTTTCTAAGAGACGGTTTTCAAGTTATACCGCTCCAGTCCTAAGGTTTTCGATCTTGCGTTCCCTCTGTGCCAATGTAGGTGAGACACCTGCCTAACCGTTAATTCCCATAGGTAAACCCCCGGCTTAGCCGGGGCGACTCGCAGAGGTTTGACCGAGAGCGGCGGTAGATAGGAAAGTCCTGCTTGGAAGCGACGACTTCCAAAGAAGGAGGACTCAATGAAAGAGGCCCGAAGGCGATCGCACACGAAATGGGACTGCAAGTATCACATGGTGTTTGAGGTGGCCCCGGTTTGTGGACAGCTTGGCGGCCTGTTTAAGGTGTATTCCGGTTGCCGCTCATCTTGCCAGAATCTCCTTGGATCGATCTTCCTGTCGCCGTTGCTGCGCCGGTGGGTAAGCGGGCAAGGCGCGTAGCTGCTTGTCCATCATATCCGCAGGCGGGTCGCCGCGGTAGGCCTCGGCCGGGGTTTTTCCGCCGAGGGCCGAGTGTGGCCGTTCGGCGTTGTAGAAGTCGATCCACTCGCCGATGACGCGCCGGGCCTGGAAGCCGTCGGCAAGGTCGTGCAGATAGACAGCCTCGTATTTGAGGGAGCGCCACAGCCGCTCGATGAAGATGTTGTCCATGCACCGGCCCCGGCCGTCCATCGAGATCTGGACACCGGCCGCCCGCAAGCGCCCGGTGAAGGCGAAGCCGGTGAACTGGCTGCCCTGATCGGTATTGAAGATCTCCGGCTGGCCGTGGCGGGTCCGCGCCTCCTCGAGCGCCTCGACGCAAAAGCCGGCGTCCAGGGTGTTCGACAAACGCCAGGCCAGCACATACCGGCTCGCCCAATCCAGGATCGCCACCAAGTAAAGAAAGCCGCGCCGCACAGGGATGTAGGTGATGTCGGCGCACCAGACATGGTTTGCCCGCTCGATCGCCAAACCCTTGAGCAGATAGGGGTAGACCCGGTGCTCGGGATGCGGCTCGCTGGTGCGGGGTGCCCGGTAGATCGCCTGAAGACCCATCAAACGCATCAGACGCCCCGCCCGGCGACGGCCGATGCGCACGCCCTCGCGGCGCAGATGACGGACGATCTGACGGGCACCGTAGAACGGATGCTTCAGAAACAACTCATCGATGCGCCGCATCCGCGCCAAGGTCTCCGCGCTCTCGCCCTGGGGCGTGTAATAGAGCCAGGAGCGCCCGATCGACAGCAAACGGCATTGACGACTCAAGCTCAGTTCCGGGTCAGGGCGCCTCACCATCGCCCGGCGCGCGGCCCGGCTCATCGACCGGACCCTCTGGACAAAAAATCCCGCTCCACCGTCAATTCGCCGATCTTGGCGTGAAGCTCACGAACCTCGCTTTCATGATCCCGCCGCCGGCGTTCCACACCGTTCGAGAACATCTCGCCAAGCCCTTCCATCGCCTGGCGCTTCCATGTGCTCACCTGGTTCGGATGAACCTGGTGCTTCGAGGCAATCTCCTGCAGCGTCCGATCGCCCCGAAGCGCTTCCAGCGCGACCTTCGCTTTCAACTCCCCAGAAAACCTGCGTCTCTTCGTCATCGCGTATCCCTCCTCAGTCGGTGGAATACACCTTAAACAACTGCCCGATTTTCCGGGGCCACCTCATCAGCTGCCTTCAGGCGGCTCTTGACCGGCCCCTTTGAGGGGCTCACAGAAATAGGCCCCCGGCTCTGCCGGGGGTCATTTAACTAGTGAGCAGGGCGGGAAGGAAGTGAGCCTGTGTTGGTGATGAAACCAGAGAACGAGAACGAAGAATCGCGTGGAACGGAAGGCGCCCGCAGGGCGACTGGAGTTGCGCGTGAAGCGGCCGGTCGGAATGGGGATAATCCGGACCCGGAGGTGACCAATAAGGCGATACGGAGGCGATTCAGCGCCGCATATAAGCGCCGGGTCGTGCGGGAGGCGGACCGATGCACGAAGCCGGGCGAGTGGGGGGCCTTACTACGCCGGGAGGGATTGTATTCCTCGAGCCTGCGCACCTGGCGGCGGCAACACGATGCCGGGGAATTGGCCGGGATGGGTTCGGCGAAGCGAGGACGGAAAGCGCAGCCGAAGGACGGCCGGGACAAGCGCATCGCTGAACTGGAACGCGAGGCGCAACGGCTCCAGAGGAAGCTGGAGCAAGCCGAAACGGTCATCGAGATCCAAAAAAAAGTCTCCACGCTATTGGGGATTCCTCTGAAGAACCCGGACCAGGAAGAGAACAACTGATGGAAGCGGCCGAAAAGTTCTCCACCGAATTGGGGACGGCGCCGGCGTGCCGGGCCTTCGGGGTTTCCCGCGCGTCGCTCTATCGGCGTCGGCAGCGGGCCGCCGCGCCCGCAGCCGAGCGGGCACGCCCACGATCACATCGGGCATTGAGCGGAGCCGATCGACAGGAAGTCCTCGACCTGCTGCATAGCGGGCGCTTCGTGGATCAGGTGCCCGCCCAAGTGTGTGCGGCCTTGCTGGATGCAGACCGCTATTTGTGCTCGGTACGCACGATGTACCGGATTCTGGATGCGAACCAAGAAGTGCGCGAACGGCGGAACCAACGGCGTCATCCCGTCTACCAGAAGCCGGAACTGTTGGCGACAGGCCCGAATGAAGTGTGGACCTGGGACATCACGAAGCTGAAGGGACCACGGAAGTGGACCTACTTCTACTTGTACGTGATTCTCGATATCTTCAGCCGCCAGGCGGTGGGCTGGATGGTGGCCGATTGCGAATCTTCCGGCCTGGCCAAGAAACTGATTCGTGAAAGCTGTGACAAGCATCGGATCGAGCAGGATCAGCTGACTCTGCACGCCGATCGCGGCTCGTCGATGAAGTCGAAAGCGGTGGCGCTGCTGCTATCGGATCTGGGTGTGACCCAATCCCACTCTCGGCCCTATGTGTCCGACGACAACCCGTTCTCGGAAGCCCAGTTCAAAACCCTGAAATACCGCCCTGACTTCCCGGAACGATTCGGTTCGATCCAGGACGCCAAGGCGTTCTGCCGGGACTTCTTCCACTGGTACAACAACGTCCACTACCATTCCGGTCTGAACTGGCTAACCCCAGCGATGGTCCATTACGGTCAGACCGGTCCGGTTCTGGAACGACGCCAGCATGCTCTGGATCGCGCTCGTCGGCAACATCCAGAACGTTTCGTCAATGTACCGAGAAAGATCGCTGGGCCGCCGGACAAGGTGTGGATCAACCCGCCCGCAGAGTCGCCTACGGTAGCTTAAATTCCGAATGCAGGTGTCTCAAACTTGTTGACACGTTCCGGTCGTCGGCGAGATGTTCAGGGAGGACTTTGATGGCGACTGTACGGTCGAGCCGGGTATCGGTGGCGCGATACACCTCTCCCATACCGCCTGCACCGAGTTGGTCGGCGATTTCGTAGGGACCCAGTCGTGTTCCGGCGTTGATGGCCATAGGCTCCGCTCAGGCTTTCCGTCGCCGTGTGGGGCTGAAACAGGCTAAATAGTAAGGGAGTAGTGACTTAGGGTCAATGAAGCGGTCTTTGGCCGGGTCGGGAACTTCGCGGGATTGCCACATCGGAGATAGGTATCTGTAACGGGCAGACTGGCGGGGTTGCGGAACCTGGTACAAGCGGGTTGTTGCAGCAATTCATTGCCCTATAACGTTACGCGTTATACTATAGGTTGTGATCCGAAGTTTCAGGACTCGCGACACACAGAAACTGTTCCAGCGGGAAAGGGTCAAGCGGCTCGCCCCGTCGATTCATCGGGTTGCGCTTCGCACACTTAGGATTCTGCACCGGGCCACGAGCCTCCGGGATTTACGAGTACCCCCGTCGAATCGGCTTGAAGCCCTGAAGGGTGATCGGGCGGGCCAATACAGCATTCGTATAAACGACCAGTTTCGTATTTGCTTCAAGTGGAAGTCTGGTGATGCCTTTGACGTCGAAATAGTGGACTACCACTAGGGAAAGGAAAATGAGTAAGAAGAAATTGGAGCCGGTTCATCCCGGCGAAGTTCTAAGCGAGGACTTCCTGAAGCCAATGGAGCTTAGTCAGAACGCCCTGGCACGCGGTCTTGGCGTTCCCCCGCGCAGGATCAACGAGATTGTCCATGGGAAGCGGCGCGTCACTGCAGACACCGCACTACGGCTTGCACGGTTTTTTGGCATGTCTGCGGAGTTCTGGTTGGGTCTTCAGATGGACTACGAACTCGACGTAGAAAGTGACCGCCTGGAAGGCCGACTGAAAGACGAGGTCAAGACGTACCAGGAGACGAGTTAGTTGCCGAGCGTTTTGCCGATCATTGCGTGATCCGGCTGTAGGTGCGCTCTATGAGCGCACATTGGGCGGTCATAGACCGCCCCTACAGAAGAAGAGACATTCATTGCTCTTCCAACTCCGCAGTCCAGTTCACGAAGAGCTTCAACACACTTTGTCTCTGATTCAACGCTGGGAAGACGGGGCGGGCCTCCTGTCTGTAAACATCTCCGCGATGTCCAATCTTGACAATCAGGATGACGTCGGCGCGTTCGATTGTGAAGATAACTCGGTGTTCACCGACTCGGAGGCTTCTAGTCATACCGTTCGTTGGCCTGGCCGCTTTCGTCGCTTGGGCAGTGGTGACGCAATAGGAACGTTGCGCGCAGGAAACCTCTGCCAGGAGGAATTCGCCCCTGCTCCCTACTCGCTCCGAAGAGCCAGCACCGGATCAACCCGGGCCACGCGCCTCGCGGGAATCGCGCCGGCGACAAGCGCAACGACAATGACTCCGAGGAACGCGCCGGCAAGCGTCCCGGGATCGGTCGTGGTCACGCCGTACAGGAGGCCGTTGTGTGCCCCGGGAACCAGGTACAACGCGTTGCCGATCGCCCGTGCGATCAGAAGCATGCCGACCAGGCCGAGCGAACCGCCAAGCAGGCCGAGGCGTCCCGCCTGCCACAGCGCCGCACCGACCAACCGAACCGGATGCGCGCCGAGGGCGAGGCGAATTCCAAGCTCGCGTGTGCTGGCCTGAACCGAATACGCCACGGCGCCATAGACACCGATACACGCGAGCAGGACGGCGATGCCGGCGAAGCTGGAAATGAGCAGAAGATTGAATCGATCTTGTTGGAGTGCTCCGGCCAGCCGTTGCTCGAATGTCGAGAGGCTGGTTACTGGCACCGCTGGATCGACATCGGCCGCCCTCTGTCGCAGCACATCGCCGAGGCTCGCCGGCGGTACGTCTGCGCGTACGACCATCTCGACGGAAGGCGCCGGCATCTGAGCGAACGGAACATAGATGTCGGCAAACTCTATTTCATTCAATCCGACCTCCTTCACGTTCGAAACGACGCCGACGACGAGTAAGTCGCCGGCCGGCCTGGTCCATGGTGCGCGCGCTCCGGGAAGCAGCTCGATGACGCGGCCTATGGGACTCTCCCCGCCAAACGTTTGGCTGGCCAGGTATTCGTTTACAATCGCGACCCGGGGGGCGCCTGTTACGTCCGAGGCTGAGAAATCGCGCCCGCCGACGATCCGAATGCCGAGTGTCTGGAAGTACCCTGGACTAGCGGCACGGAGAATGGCGCGGGGTTCCTCTCCAAGCGCCGGCGGCGCTTGATCTCGGCCGACGAAGTTAACGAGCGGACCGCTGCCGAGAGGTGAGCTGCTACCGATTCCTGCACTCCGCACACCGGGTATGGCGCGCGCCTGGCTCAACAGATTCTCGGCGTACTCTCGAACTTGCGCGCCCGTGGCGTACCGGGGACCGCCCAGCGAGGCGCGCATCGCCAACGTTCCCGACGCTTCGAACCCGAGCGGAATACCGGTGAGGCTGACGAAGCTCTTGAGGAAGATACCGGCTCCCGAGAGCAGGACTACCGTCAGCGCAATCTGCGCCGTCAGCAGCATGATCCGCGCTCGCCCTTTGGTAGCCGAACGACCCGTTCGGCCGCCGCGGCCAAGCATACGGGACAGATCGATGCGACGCGCTACCAGCAGCGGCATCAGGACACACAGGATCACCGTCAGCGCCGTCACCCCAAACGCGAAGCCATACACGCGAAAATCGATAGGGATGCTGTCGCCCCGCACCAAGGCTTCGGCGGGAAGCTCCGCTGTGAACACGGTGACCGCCCACATCGTCAACAGGACCCCGATGCCGCCGCCTGGCGCGGCCAGCAAGAACCCTTCAACCACAAGCTGACGTGCCAGAGCACCCTGGCCACCGCCAAGCGCACCCCGCAGTGCGAACTCCCGGGTGCGCCGGAACGCTCGCGCGAGCAGCAGCGACGCGAGGCTCACCATGCTGAGGAGCAGCACAACGAGCGCCGCTCCGAGGAAGAAATACAGGGGCCGCCAGTTGTAGCCTGTGGAGTATTCGCGGAGATCTTCCACATGCATCGTATGACCGGTCCACCGCTCCGGGTCCAACTCGGTCAACCGCACCGCGACCGCATCGAGCTCGGTCCGTGCTGCGTTGGCGTCCATAACCGGCTTCAGCCGGCCAATCGCGCCATAGAACACCGACGCGGTGCCATCAAGGAACGCCGGCGAGCCCTCGTCCAACGCTAAGAAGAGGTCGGGATCGGCACCCAGCGAGTCGTCGGCGGCGACGACCCCGATGATGACAATTGTCCGCTCGTCAAGAGCGACCGATCGACCGACGATCGACGGGTCCGCGTCGAACAGACGGCGCCAGGCGCGGTCGGTCACCACCGCCGTCAGCGAGCCACGCGCGCCTTCGGGTGAAAACGTGCGCCCTTCAACGGCGGGACGGGCCAGGATATCGAAGTAGTTAGAGGTAACGTCCTGAACGCGCACAGACTCGGCGGCATCCAGGCCGAGGGTCCGGCGCGACGTCGGGCCGGCACCGGCGAGGTCGGACAAGGCCCGCGTCCCCGCACGCCAGTCGAGCAATTCCGCACCCGAGACAGCATCGACAGGACCCGGGACACCAGGGCCGCGGGAGAAAACGGCGACCAACTGCTGCGGATCTGGGAACGGCAGGGGTTTCCACAGCTCCGCGTCCACGACGCTGAACACGGTGGTCGTTGTGGCAACGCCGAGTGCGAGTGTCATCGTCGCAATCAACGCAAATGTGGGCTCGCGCCCGAGCCCCCGGAGACCGTACTTGAGATCCCGCCACAGCCGGTCGGCCCAGGGAGCGATCCAGACCTAACGCGCCTCTTCACGAGCCAAGCCAATGTTGCCCATCGCGCGTCGGCTGGCAGCCACGGCTTCGGCGGGCGGCATCCCACGCTCTTCAAGATCCGCCTGAATACACGCCCGGTGATATTCAATTTCATCGGCCAGCACGGCGTCATGACGATGAAACCACCGCCACCGGCCGAGTCGTCGTAGCAGTTTCACGATCTCATGCCTCCTGCAACACCCGTGCGATCGCACTGACTATCAGCTCAAACTCTGCCCGTTCGGCAGCCAACCGCTTCTTCCCCTTCGGTGTGAGCTTGTAGAACCGTGCGCGTCGGTTGTTCTCTGAAACCCCCGATGCGGCCGTTGCCCAGCCGTTCAGGAGCAGTCGCTGAAGGGCCGGATAGAGTGAACCCTCGCCAACTTGTAGTACATCCCTGGAAACGACCCTCAGTCGCTGAACGATGGCGTAGCCATGGAGCGGCTCGTTGACGAGCGTTCGCAGGATCAGTAAGTCGAGCGTGCCCGGCAGCAGATCTGGCCTTGAATTCGTCACGCCCATGATGCACTCCCCTTGTTAGTCGATGGGAGTCTATCGCGGAAGGCTGTGCTCGTCAACCCCCATCGGCTATCGATGGGAGAGACAAGAGGACCCGTTTTCACAAGCCCGAATATGAGTGTCCGATGTCCCGCGGCTGGTCGCCTGGACCCGCCCTGGACCGTATAATGCCCGACCCTCCGACCGACGCACCTGTATACTTTTCCGAGGTCGCAGGCTTTAGGGGTCTGTCGCCGAATAACAACCAAGAGGAGTCATCCGGCATGAAAAAGACCGTCGTCCTGATGAGCGTGATCCTGATTGTGGCTGCCGGCGCCGGCGCACAGCCCCAAATAAACGAAACCGATTCCGGACTCAAATATATCGACCATCAGGTAGGTGACGGTGACGAAGCCGTTGAGGGCAAGACTGTCGAAGTGCACTATACCGGTTGGCTCTATGTCGACGGCGAACGGGGAGCAATGTTCGATAGCTCCTTGGACCTTGACGGAGGCGAGCCGCTCAGCTTCAAGATCGGAGCCCGTGAGGTCCTCGGTGGCTTCGACGAGGGTGTCCGTGGCATGAGAGTCGGTGGCAAACGCGAGCTGATCATGCCACCGGAGCTGGGCTACGGACGCCGGGGAACCGGCAGGGTCCTCACGAGCCGGGGAGCCACCCCCACGATTCCTCCGAATGCCACTTTGAATTTCGAGATCGAGCTACTGCGAGTTCTTCCCTGACCTCCGGTTGGATGGTCTTTATCCTCTTCGAGCCGAATGCGACGTTGGCCAGAAGTCGCAATGCCTGCTTGCGCATCCGCGGCGAAGAAGGATCAGCTACTGCCGTCAATCCAGAACAGACGGCGCACTAACCGATTATCGGGATGCGGCACCTCAACGCGCCCGTGAACAGTGAACCCGCGGACAGCGATCCTCGACTCGGCGTCCCTTTCCTCCGTCTCCTCGGTACCAACCAAAACAGTTAAATGACCCCCGGCAGAGCCGGGGGCTTATTTCTGTGAGCCCCTCAAAGGGGCCGGTCAAGAGCCGCCTGAAGGCAGCTGATGCCCCCACGCCATGTTCAGCTCCTCCAAACGCTGCTCCTCCCGCTCCTGCCGCCAAATGTATTCCCGCACGAATTGTTTGTCCATCCCCACCGTGGAAACGAAATAGCCTCGCGCTCAGAAACTCTTCCCTGTCAAACGGTGTTTCAGTCCCAGAAAGTTCCGGGCAGTCGAGATTGCACTCTTCCCCTTGATGAATCCCGCCACACTGGATACCGCCTACTTCGGAATGAACACCATGTGATACTTGCAGTCCCATTTCGTGTGCGATCGCCTTCGGGCCTCTTTCATTGAGTCCTCCTTCTTTGGAAGTCGTCGCTTCCAAGCAGGACTTTCCTATCTACCGCCGCTCTCGGTCAAACCTCTGCGAGTCGCCCCGGCTAAGCCGGGGGTTTACCTATGGGAATTAACGGTTAGGCAGGTGTCTCACCTACATTGGCACAGAGGGACGACGGACGTGGACATCGATTGCGCGGGCTCTTTCGTGTTCGCTCCGGAGGCGAACCTCGGAAACACGATCGTCAACGTGTACGACTTCGGACCGGGCGGTTTCCTGACGCCCATTCCCGGCTCTCCGTTCGTTCCCGGAGTCGGAAGTAACTCGAACGTCGCGCTGTTGAGCGCGGACGACCGGACTCTCTTCGCCAGCAATCAGAACAGCCGGACGATCACGGCGATGAGCGTGGCGCCCGATGGGAGTCTTTCGCTCGTCCCGGGTGCTCCGTTCGCGACCAATCCCGCAGGATTCCCGGCGCTGTTGGCGACAACCTCGGACGGGGCCTTTCTCTACGCAGCCGACAGTTGTTCGCTCAGTGGATACGCGGTCGCCGGGGATGGGTCGTTGAGCCCCGTGCCCGGTTCGCCGCTCGTTACTGTGGAAGGGGGGCCGGCAATCGTGGTCTATCCGCCCAAGAGCTGCGACGTGGGTGTAGCTATCGATATCCGCCCTGGGGATGATGGTCCCAACAACATCAACCGCAGGTCCGGCGGACGGGTTCCGGTAGCGTTGCTGGGTTCGCCGGCGCTGAATGCGGCCTCCATCCTACGGTCGTCGCTTTCCTTTGCGGGCGCCGCGCCGCTCAACAACGGTGGCGGATTCGAAGACGTGAACGGCGATGGACGGCTCGACCTGATCGTACACTTCGCGGTGCAATCGATGGATCTGTCGGAAGGCGATGTGGAAGCTTGTCTGGAGGGCGAGACCCTCGACGGCCGGGCGATCGATGGGTGCGACGTGATTCGAGTAAAGTAGGTTGCGGCCTACCCCGCGACACGAATCGTGTCGTCGCGGTCCGGTCCCGTCGACACCATCGTGATCGGGCGTTCCAGAAAATCAGAGAAGAACTTCAGGTAGTCGCGCGCCTTTTCCGGAAGATCGGACCATTCACGCATGCCGGCCGTGGAAGATTGCCAACCCGGTCGGTTTTCATAGACCGGTTCCACTTGAGCGAGCACTGCAGTGTCGGCGGGGAACTCCTCGAGCATCGACCCTTTGTACTTGTAACCGATGCAGAAGGGAATCTCGTCGAACTCATCCAGCACGTCGAGCTTCGTGACAACAATCGAATCCATGTCGTTGACCAACGCCGAATAACGTCCTGCCGCGCCGTCGAACCAACCGCAGCGTCGAGGACGGCCCGTCGTCGAACCATACTCGTTGCCCTTCGAGCGCAGCATTTCGCCCAGCTCTCCGCTCGCTTCGGTCGGAAACGGGCCGCCCCCCACTCGGGTGGTGTATGCCTTCAGGATCCCCAGCACGTAATGGACGTGCTTGGGCGCGATTCCCAGGCCCGCCGGGATTCCGCAGGCGGTCGAACTCGATGACGTCACGAAAGGAAACGTCCCATGGTCGATGTCCAGCAACGTCGCCTGGGCCCCTTCGAACATGATGCGCTTGCCCTCCCTCATCATCCGGTCGAGGAGCGAAGTCGTGTCGACCGCGTAGGGTCGCAACTTCTCGGCGTACGCGGCGTAGGACTCGCAGATTGGCTCGGGATCGATCACATGGGGATAGTTCAGCGCCTCGAGCGCACGGTTCTTCTGTTCGACCTGCTCTCGGATCCTGTCCGCCAGCGAGGACGTGTTCATCAGGTCGCAGACCCGAAGGCCGCGCCGGCCCATCTTGTCTTCGTAGGCGGGTCCGATACCGCGAGACGTAGTGCCGATCTTCCGCTCCCCGAGCTGCAACTCGGTGGCCGTCTCGAGGACTCGGTGGTAGGGGAGGATCAGATGGCATCGGGTCGACACGAACAACCGGCCGTCGGCCGACACGCCGGCTTCGGCCAGACCTTCGGTTTCTTCGATCAGCGCGAGGGGGTCCAGAACGACGCCCGGTCCGATGACGCATTGCATCTGGGGATGAAAGATTCCCGAGGGGATCAGGTGGAGGATGAAACGCTGCTCGCCGAACCGGATCGTGTGTCCGGCGTTGTGTCCGCCCTGGTACCGCGCGACAACGTCAAATTCGTCCGAACATATGTCGACGATCTTGCCCTTTCCTTCATCGCCCCATTGGCCGCCCACCACTGCCAGGTTGTTCCCGTTAACGATGCGCACGGCAATCTCCCGAGTCGCGAGCGCGCGACCCGTCAGGGCGTTCTACTCGGGTTCGAAGTAGTAGCCGCAGTCCTCTTCAATCTCTTTGAGGTCCTGCGGCACGAGCGGAAAGATTTGGCACTGAGCGAAATGTTGGCCGTATATCGAACAGCTGTACTCGCCGTTTGTCTCGTCCAGAAACGGACATCTGAGTAGAATCTTGCAACAGGCTCCGCAGCGAGTACATTCGCCCCGGCGTCGGGCGAGCAGTTCTTCGTTCTTTTCGGTATATACGTTGGAGCGGATGAAGCGCCTGATCTTCCCCTGGATCTGGAGTGCGCGATAGCGGATCTCCTCCGCAGGCGCGCGTCGCTCGGGCTCGTTGATGACTGGTAACTGCACGAACTCTCCGGGTGGAAGGTGTTCTCAGGTGAGATATTTGGAGATGGCGTCGACGATCGCGCCCTTGGGTTTCGCGCCGACGATCTGTTCCTTGACCTGTCCGTCCTTAAACAACAAGAGCGTTGGAATTCCCCGGATCTGGAACCGGGCTGACAGGCCGTTGTGCGCGTCGACGTCGAGCTTGCCGACCTTCAGCTTTCCTTCATACTCGGCGGCTATTTCGTCGACCGTTGGCGCCAACGCAAGGCACGGACCGCACCAGGCCGCCCAGAAATCGATCAAGACGGGAACGTCTGATTTTTTGACTTCCGACTCAAAATTGCTCTCTGTGATCTCTACGGTATGACTCCCCATCGCCTCTCCAATTATTGTTAGCGTGAGATGAGTAAGTTAGCGGACACCTGTGGAAAAGTCAATCGGGGTATCCATTTGTAGTAGGTTATCTTGTATAGGTTATCCCGAAGCGGAGACGGATCGGGTCTTTCGGTGCGGTCTATTCCGGGGTGAAATCAGCGAGTGCCGGGCTGCATCCGGCGAAGAGGTCAGGCGGAAATGTCCACCCGACCGCCGTGCTCGTCATGGGTGACGTGCCCGTCGGGCATGTAAGTCGTGTCGTCAGTTGGTGTTGTCAGTTTCTTTCGAATGCGACGTTTCGGGGCATCGCGTCGCCGCCGACCCGCCGCAGACGTGGGCTGAATCCGCTGCAGGTTGACGATGCCTGAGTCGATCGAGGTCGGTATGATGGTCGTGCTGTCCATGCTATCCCTTTCTGCCTGTCTGGTGTATCGGTATCCGGCGGCGGGAACATTAGGTTGTCCGAAAACAATCCGGGCGGGGCCGGCGACCACCGGGAGAAGGGAGTTCGAGTGTCATTCCATTCGCGTCGGGATCTGTGTGCCGACCGCGTAGTCATTAGCGGGTTCGGGTGCCTGACTCCGGTTGGAAACGATCGCCACACGCTCTGGCAGGCCTACCGCGAAGGGCGGAGCGGCGTCGGAACGATCGGCGCGTTCGATCCCGGCGCTCTCCCGGTTCGCATCGCGGGCGAAGTCCGCGACATCGACCCGTTCGAGAACATTCCGGCAAAAGATCGGCGGCACGTGTCCCGGACCGCGGCGCTCGCCCTCGGAGCGGCCCGCCAGGCCCTGGAAGACGCGAAGCTATGCCTGCCGGATCTGGACATAGCCCAGCGTCAGCGGATTGGAGTCGTTCTCGGAAGCGGTGGCGGTGGGTTGGAGTTCACCGAACGCCAGTATGCGCACTACTATGGCGGAAACCTCCGGAAGGCGAGCGTTTATTCCATTCCGAGTTCGACAATCGGGACGTTGTCGAGCGAACTTTCGATGGCGTTCGACTTCCATGGGCCGAGTCATGTCGTGTCGACCGGATGTACGAGCTCGACGGACGCGATCTTCTATGCATCCCAATCCATCCTGACGCGGCAGACCGATATTGTCCTGACCGGCGGCGCCGATGCCCCGATCGCTCCGGGCATACTGTCCGGCTTCTGCATGATGCGCATCCTGACCGAGTCCTGGAACGACGAGCCGACGCGCGGATCGCGGCCGTTCTCCCAGGATCGGGATGGGTTCGTCCTAGGGGAAGGCGCCTGGATTTACGTCCTGGAGTCCGAGGCTTCCGCGCGAGCGCGGGGCGCACCCGTGTATGCCGAGATCGCAGGTTACGGCTCGACGTGCGACGCATACCACCGTGTCCGTCTCGACGAGTCCGGCGTCGAACCCGCGCGGGCCATGACGCTGGCCATGAAAGACGCCGGCGTCGCACCATCGGACGTCGATTACGTGAACCTGCACGGCACGTCGACCGTGCTCAACGACCGGGTCGAAACCCGTGCGGTCAAGATCGGGTTCGGTGAGGCGGCCGGGCGGATCGCGATGAGCGCGTCAAAGTCGATGTTCGGACATCCCCAGGGCGCAAGCGGAGCCGCCGGACTGAGTGCGGCTTTGTTCGCGATCGGCGAGGGCACGATTCCGCCGACGTTGAACCTCGATGAGACCGATGAGGACTGCGACCTCGACTACACGGCGCTCGTGGGAAGAAGCCAGCAGGTTTCGTGCGCGCTGGCCAACTGCATCGGTTTCGGGTCGAAGAACTCGGCCCTGGTTCTGAAGAAAGTGTGAGCGAACCTGTGCCCGACCTGTCCCACCGTATTCATGACCGCGAGCTGATGGACGACTTGTCACGCTCGGACGCGGAATTCGCCGATGCTTTCGGCGAACTGACGGTGATCAACCGTCTACTTGGCGGTGTGCGCGCCGTGCGTCGATTTCTGCCCGAGCTTGGCGAGGGCCGGTTGTTGGACGTGGCTGCCGGTGCCTGCGACGTTGGCGACGCGCTGGCAGCGGTCGACGGCTGGTCCGTTGTCGGGTTGGACCGTGATGTCCGTGGCCTGAAGTTTGCCCAGCGGAACCTTCGGGTCGTCGGCGACGCGTTCGAGCTGCCGTTCGGAGACGGCGCGTTCGACCTCGTCACCGCGTCATTGTTCTTCCATCACCTCTCCAACGACGACTGTGTTCGAGCGCTCCGGAGCATGTACCGCGTTGCCCGTCGTCGTGTGATCGTCAACGATCTGCACCGCGCGCCTCTCGCCTACGCGTCGATCGTTGTGCTGACCCGGTTGCTTTCAAAGAGCGTTATGGTTCGCAACGATGGCCCGTTGTCGGTCCGACGGGGCTTCCGGCCCGCCGAGCTGGCGGCGCTAGCTGAACGGGCCGGTATTCGTGCGCGGGTGTACCGGAGTTTTCCGTACCGTCTGGTTCTGGTCGCCGAGAAATGACCACGCATGATGTCATCGTCATCGGCGGAAGCCTGGCCGGAGCCGCTGCGGCCATTGAACTCCGGAGAGCGGGGCTGGATGTTGCAGTGTTCGACCGGGACCGTTTCCCGCGGCGGAAGGTATGCGGGGAGTTTCTTTCTCCAGGAGCGGTACGGACACTGGAGAAACTCGGGGTCGGAGAACGGCTCTCTTCGGCCGGAGCCGTGGAGATCGATCGTGCGCGAATTGTCGTCGGCTCGCGTACGGTCGAAATTCCGTTCGAGAGCCCTGGTCTCGGCGTGTCCCGACAGGTTCTCGATGGCGTTCTTGCCGAGAGGTCCGGGGTGGTCGAGGGCCATTCGGTCGAAGGAGCGCGACCCGACCGGAGCGGCTTCCGGCTGCGGGTTGTGGACCCGGATGGGCGTGTGCTTGAACTGGGCTGCCGGGCGGTCGTAGACGCGGCGGGAAGGCGCAGTCGTTTCAGCCGGCGCCGATCCAGCGCGCAGTACGGCGTACAGTTTCACGAAGCGGGCGACAATGGCTCGATCCTGGACTTCAGGTTCTTCGCTGGCGGCTACGGTGGAACGGTGTCGGTCGAGGGCGGGCGCCGCAACTCCTGTTTCCTGGTCGACAAGGAGCGCTTGGCAGCGTTTCGCGAACAGAAGGAAGGTTGTGTCGTGACGGGGCCGATTGGATACGAGCGGGTGTCGGGTAAGTACTTGTCTATCGGCGACGCCTCGGGAATGATCGATCCGTTCTGCGGCGAGGGTATGCGACACGCGCTCGATTCCGGGAGGGTTGCCGGGTGTGCGATCGCAGACGGGCTGGCGCGGGGGAAGGCCTACGAGGAAATCCGGCGGAGCTATGAGAGGGAATGGAACGCGCGTTGGCGACGGCGCCGTGAGTCTGCGAGCCGCATGCGCCGGCTCGTCGAGCATCCCACCGCGTTCGCCGCCGCCTTCGTCGTCGCATCCCTTTTCCCGTCCCTGCCCACCTCCTTCCTGCGAAATTTATGGAAATGATGTCCCGCTGCATCGGGAAGGTCCGGCGGTTATAGACCGCCGCTACAGGGGACTTGTCCGCCTTGGCGTCTTGCCTTGCTGTCCTGCTGTAGCGGCGGTCTATGACCGCCGAAAGGTTCCGGGAGACCGCCGAACGACTGGGCCCAACCCGTCGTCACAAACCGACAGCCGGTTGATCTCGCCTTGGTACGGCCAATCTTCACAGCGCGACACAAGCCCGGCTCGTGCCGGGTTGTCCCTCACGTATTCCCACTTCCGATCGTAGCTTTCGGAGCTTCGGATGACATGATCATGAAATCCTTTCTGCCAATGTGGAGATGGGATGCTTTCGCGAAGTGTTTTCGACAGGTAGTTCTTCAGCGTCTTCATCCAGATCGAAAGGCTCATCGACTCTGGGCCGAACCTTGCAAAGAAGTGAATATGGTCTGGCATGATGACGTACCGACCGACGAAGATTCGTCGCCCTGATGCGGTTTCCGAGAAGCGGATCAAGGCTGCGTGAATCGGTGGCCGGTCGAGGATTTGCCGGCGTTGGTTGGTGCAGGCGGTGATGAAAATAGATGGGAGACTCGATGAAGACCGATCGCAATCTGTTGAGGCGCAGCATTGTAATGGGAAGGTCCGGCGGTCATAGACCGCCGCTACAGGGGAGGGCTCTTTCACTCTAGCATGACCATCCTGTACATACTCGTTGCGCTGGCCATCCTGCAGGGGATCGTTTCCCTGAAGGACGGGTGGCGGAACATGCGTTATGCGGTGACGTACCGGAGTCCGGAAATGCCGTCCGGATCGGTCGTGGTGTTCTGTCCGGTAAAAGGATGGGATTCCGAATCCGAAGCGGCTGCGCGTTCTTTGCTCGAACAGGAGCATCCGGACTACCGTGTCGTTTTCGTGATCGAGTCCCGAGCCGATCCTGCAGCCGGGGGTCTCGGCGAGTTCAAAGATGCCACGGTATCCGTCGCCGGGCTATCGAGCGATTCGGGCCAGAAGGTTCACAACCTCGTCCATGCCGTGGAGACACACCGGGCGGACGGAGATATCCTCGTTTTCGCCGATGCCGATGCGCGGTTTCCGCGGAACTGGCTCGCCGATCTCATCGCCCCCCTGTCGGACCCTTCCGTCGGTGCCGCGACCGGTTACCGTTGGTACATCCCGGAACCGTTCAGCTGCGCGGGCCTTATCCGGTCCGCCTGGAACGCCTCGGTGGCTGGCTTCCTCGGACCCCATCAAAACAACTTCGCCTGGGGTGGTTCGACTGCGATTCGGGCCGAAGTCTTCGATCGTGCCGGCGTGCTGGGGGCCTGGAAGGGTGCCGTCAGCGACGACTACGCTCTGACAGCGGCGTTGCGACGGGCCGGCTTTGGCATTGTCTTCGTCCCGCCCTGCCTGGTTCCGTCTCATGGTGACTGCTCCTGGCGGGAGTTGTTCGAGTTCACCACCCGCCAGATCAAGATCACGCGCGTGTATGCGCCCCGGATCTGGGCTTTGGGATTGACGAGCTACACTTTGTTCAACCTGACGTTCCTGGGCCTGCTGGCCGCGGGGCCCCTCGATCCGGTTCGCGGCTCCGCGCTCGGTATTCTGTTCCTGCTCGCTTCGGTCCGGGCAGGGTTCCGCCTGCGAGGCCGCCCAGTGGCACACCGATGGTTCTACCTGGTTTCTCCACCCGCAATCGCGCTGCTCTATGGGTTCAATTTTGTGGCGTCGCTCCTCGATCGGAGCATCGAGTGGGGGGGCGTTCGATACACGATGCTCTCGCCCTCGCGCACGCGCGTGCTGCGTCCTTAGAGCGACGCCGTGTCTCGGGATTTTGTTACGATGGATGGCATGAAAGCTCGAACCAGGCCCGTGCGAGTGCCCGACCTCAAGGACATGAAGCAACGTGGCGAGAAGATCACGATGCTGACGGCCTACGATGCCACGATGGCCCGCCTTCTCGACCGTGCAGGGATCGACATGTTGCTCGTGGGCGACTCGCTGGGCATGGTCGTCCTCGGTCACGATACGACGGTGCCGGTGACTCTCGACATGATGGTGCATCACTGTCGTGCCGTCGTTCGCGGTACGCGGCGCGCGCTCGTCGTCGCGGACCTGCCGTTTCTTACCTACCAGATCGACCCGGCCGATACGATGCGGAATGCCGGCCGTCTGATCCAGGAAGGAGGCGCGGCGGCAGTCAAGCTGGAGGGCGGCCGCCGGGTTACCGAGGTCACCCAGCGTCTGACTGACGCGGGCGTTCCGGTGATGGGTCATCTTGGCCTGACACCCCAGTCGGTGCACCAGTTCGGCGGTTTCCGGCCCCAGGCTCGAACTCGCGAAGCCGGCGATCGACTCATTGAGGATGCGATCTCGCTCGAAAGTGCCGGTGCGTTTGCGATCGTTCTGGAGTCTATTCCGCCGGAGATTTCCGGGCGGGTGACTGAAGCGGTGACCGTACCGACAATCGGTATTGGCGCGGGTCTCGGCTGCGACGGTCAGGTTCTGGTCAGCTACGACATGCTCGGCCTGTTCGACCAATTTGTCCCACCTTTCGTGAAGCAGTACGCCCATATGGCCGATGACGTCGTCGACGCCGTCGAGAGGTATGCGGAAGAGGTGCGGACTGGCCGATTCCCAGAGCCCCGGCACATGCTCGGTCCGATCACCGAAAGCGAAGCGCGGAACCGATGAGCGTCGAGCTGTGCCGGACCGCGGATCAACTCCGCAACTACCTCGGCAAGGTTCGTGGCGAAGGCGGAATCGTGGGCCTGGTGCCGACGATGGGCGCGCTGCACGAGGGCCACGGCGCCCTGATCGACCGGGCGCGGGGAGAGTGCGATGTCCTCGTCGTGAGCATCTTCGTCAACCCCCTGCAATTTGGTGAGGGCGAGGACTACGACCGCTATCCAAGGACCCTGGGCGAGGACCTGGTATTTTGCGAGGTCCGAAAGGTCGACGCCGTCTTCGCACCCTCGATGGAAGAGCTATACGGAGACAGGAAGCCCGAAATGGTCGATGTGGGCGTGGTAGCGGAGCACTTGTGTGGTCCGTTTCGACCCGGCCACTTTAGCGGTATGGCAACCGCTGTCCTGAGCTTGTTCGCCTCCCTCGCCCCGGACCGGGCATATTTCGGGGAGAAGGACTTGCAGCAGCTGGCGGTCATCCGCCGAATGGTTGCCGACCGTATCTTGCCGATCGAGATTGTCGGTGTGGAGACTCGGCGGGAAACCGACGGTCTGGCCATAAGCTCACGCAACCAGTACTTGTCGAGCGATGAACGGCACGTGGCTGCCGTGCTGAACCGCGCGTTGCGAGTGGCGCGTCAGAGGATCGGGGACGGGGATCGCGACCCACAGGTAGGGCGGGCTGCCGCGCTCCGGGTACTGGAACTCGAGCCGACCGTGAGGGTCGACTATCTGGAGATCGTCGATCCCTACGACATGCAGCCGGTCGATGAGATCACCGGTCCGGTACGTGCGGCAGCCGCCATCTGGATCGGTCAGACCCGCCTGATCGATAACGTGGCGTGCGAGCCGGCACGGAAGGCCAGGCGCAGCCGTGAAAAGTAAGATTAGTTGCAGGGAACGGGGGAATAACCGAGGGTCGAACCCGACCCTGTTGGTAGGGACTTTTTAATAGGGACAGAGGTGCCTGTCCCTATTTAGATGCTCCCAAAGTGGAATTTCCCCACGTCCTCGAAAGTTTGCTACGATAGGCGGCTCCCGACGCTGTCTTCCCCTAGGAGTTTGATGAGGAAGCGAAAGATTCGCGTGGCGCACAGTCCGGACTCGGACGACGCCTTCATGTTCTACGCGCTGGCGACTCGCAAGATCGACACCGGCGAACTGGACTACCAGCACACTCTGGCCGACATTGAAACTCTGAATCGCAAGGCGATGGACGGGGTCTATGAGGTGTCGGCGGTGTCTTTCCACGCTTACGCGTACCTGGCCGACAAGTACGCGATCCTCAAGTGCGGGGGTAGCCTGGGCCGAAACTACGGCCCCGTCGTCGTTTCGACAAAGCCGATCACCCGGGACAAGCTCGCCGAGACCCGCGTTGCCATTCCCGGTGAATTGACCACGGCGTTCATGGTCCTGCGACTGTTCGCTCCTGACATTTCGTATGAGGTTGTCCCGTTTGACCGGATCCTGGAGGAGATGACCCGCGGCGAATTCGACGCTGGACTATTGATTCACGAGGGCCAACTCACTTACCGGGACATGGGCTTCCACAAGGTCCTGGACATGGGCGAGTGGTGGCAGGAGGAAACCGGCCTCCCCTTGCCCTTGGGTGGAAATGCCATCCGCAGGGATCTGGGCCGTCCTCTGATGCGCCGCATTTCGGGACACATCGCAGAGAGCATCCGCTACGGCCTGGAGCATCGAAAGGAAGCCATGGAGTATGCGCTTGAGTTCGCGCGCGATCTCGACGAAAAGCGCGCCGACCGATTCGTCGGCATGTACGTCAATGACCTGACGCTCGATTACGGCGTCGACGGCCGCAAGGCCGTGAGAAAGCTGTTTCGGGAGGGGCACAAGAATGGCCTGATCCCGTCCTCGCCCAAGGTCGACTTCATCTGAGTGTCACCGCCCAGCAGATGGGAGAAATCCATGGACGACGACACGACGCGCCGGCTTCGAGCCCAAGAGCTATTCGAGGAGGCATACGAGCTTCAGATGGCCAGACAACTCCAGGATGCGGCCCGGATGTATCTGGAATCGATCGCCGCCTACCCTACGGCCGAAGCGCACACCTTCCTGGGTTGGACCTACAGCCATATGGGGCGGCTCGACGATGCGATCGCCGAGTGCCGCAAAGCGATCGATGTCGACCCGAACTTCGGGAATCCGTACAATGACATCGGTGCCTACCTGCTCCAAAAGAGTGAAATCGATGACGCGATCCCGTGGTTCCAAAAAGCCCTCGAGGCGCCCCGGTACGAGAGCTACTGCTTTCCGCACATGAACCTGGGCCGTGCCTACGAGTTCAAACGGCTCTGGATGCGCGCTCTCGGCGAATACCGCATGGCGACCGCAGAAAAGCCCGATTACAAGCCCGCGCTCGAAGGCATCGCCCGTATTCGCGGATTCATCAATTAGCAAAGCTCTCCAACTGGCGGAAACCACAGGGTTTGGAGGTACGTGGAAGGCCTTATATGGGGGTACTTTCCACCTTAAGCTACAATATGTAGTAGATTCTCGAAGAAATGGACCCATCCTGTCCCGCACCAATCCTACTGTGAGTCTCGCGTTTGGCGACTAGCCGGCGACACCTAGGTTGAGGAGCGGGGCATGAAGAAGGAGGCACTGGCGGCGATGGCAGGCGGAAGCGGATCAGTCGAGACCGGAAAAGGGCTGAAGTTTCAACGCTTTTTCACCACGGAGGGGATCTCTCCCTACGATGCGGTGGAGTGGGAGCGGAGGACCGCTTCGATCGCCAGTGAAACGGGCGACATGATCTTCGAGCAGCACGACGTCGAGGTCCCAAAGGACTGGTCGCAGATGGCGACCAACATCGTGGCCTCGAAGTACTTCCACGGTCAACAAAGCTCGCCCCAGCGTGAATCGAGCGTTCGTCACCTCATCTCACGCGTCACGACGACGATGCGAAAGTGGGGTTTGAAGGGCGGCTACTTCCAAGATGAGACCGATGCGGACTGCTTCCATGACGAACTTGCTCATCTGTTGGTGAACCAGATGGTCGCCTTCAACTCCCCGGTGTGGTTCAACTGTGGTGTCGAAGAGAAACCTCAGTGTTCGGCATGCTTTATCAATTCGGTTGAAGACACGATGTCGTCGATCCTGTCGCTGGCGAAAACCGAAGCCATGCTCTTCAAGTGGGGCTCGGGTACCGGCAGCAACCTTTCGCCGATCCGTTCCTCTAGCGAGCAGCTCTCGGGCGGCGGCATCGCGTCCGGACCGGTTTCGTTCATGAAGGGGTTCGACGCGTTTGCCGGCGTCATCAAATCTGGGGGCAAGACTCGCCGCGCGGCAAAGATGGTCATCCTGAACGTCGACCACCCCGACATTGTCGAGTTCATCAACAGCAAGTCGAAAGAGGAAAAGAAGGCCTGGGTGCTCCTGGACAACGGCTACGCGGGCGGTGTCGACGGCGAGGCGTATGGGTCGATCTTTTACCAGAACGCCAACCACAGTGTGCGTGTCACGGACGATTTCATGGAAGCGGTCGTCAACGACGGAAAGTGGACGACACGGGCGGTCACGACGGGCGAGCCGGTCAACACCTACCAGGCGCGGGAAATGATGACGATGATCGCCGAATCGAGCTACGTCTGCGGCGATCCCGGCATGCAGTACGATTCGACGATCAATCGCTGGCACACGTGCAAGAACACGGCTCCCATCAATGCGTCGAACCCGTGTTCGGAGTACATGTTCCTGGACGATTCGGCGTGCAACCTGGCGTCGCTCAACCTGATGAAGTTCCGCGGGGCCGACGGTACGTTCGACATCGCATCGTTCCGTAAGGCCGTCGAGGTGACGATCACCGCTCAGGAGATCATCGTCGACAACGCCAGCTATCCGACCGAGAAGATCGAGCGGAATTCGCATGACTACAGACCGCTTGGCCTCGGCTACGCCAACCTGGGCGCGTTGCTGATGTCGCTCGGGGTCCCCTACGACAGCGACGATGGGCGCGACTACGCCGCCGCGATTACGGCCATCATGACCGGGCAGGCGTACCTGATGTCGGCGAAGATTGCCGGGGAGGTTGGACCTTTCGCCGGCTTTGAACAAAACCGAGAGCCGTTTCTCGAAGTGATGCGGATGCATCGGGATTCTGTGAAGGCGATCGATCGGACGAGGATTTCCGGCCCGATGTTCGAGACGGCCTGGAATGTCTGGTCCGAGGCGGTCGATACCGGCGAGCGGTTGGGTTTCAAGAACGCGCAGGCGTCGGTCCTGGCGCCGACCGGGACGATCGGGTTCATGATGGACTGCGATACCACCGGTGTCGAGCCGGACCTGGCGCTGGTCAAATACAAGAAGTTGGTCGGGGGCGGAACTATCAAGATCGTCAACAACACCGTCCCGATGGCGCTGGGGCGCCTGGGCTACGACGACCCTTCCGTGAAGGCGATCGTCTCCTACATCGATGAGCGTGGGACGATCGAAGGCGCTCCGGGTTTCGAGGAGAAACACCTGCCGATCTTCGATTGCGCGTTCAAGGCCACCAACGGCGAACGCTCGATCCACTACATGGGTCATTTGAAGATGATGGGCGCGGTGCAGCCGTTCATCTCCGGGGCAATTTCGAAGACGGTCAACCTTCCCACCGACGTGACGGCCGACGAGATTGCCCAGACCTACATCGAAGGGTGGCGGCTCGGGTTGAAAGCCGTGGCGATTTACCGCGACGCTTCGAAACGGACACAGCCCCTGTCGACGTCCGCCGCTGACAATGAGGGAGAGGGCCGGTTGGACCGTCCGGTCCGGAGGCACCTTCCGGCGGAACGGTACGCGATTACCCATAAGTTTAGCGTCGCCGGGCATGAGGGGTACCTGACCGTCGGAATGTACCAGGACGGATCGCCGGGCGAAATCTTCATTGTCATGGCGAAAGAAGGCTCAACGCTGTCGGGTGTGATGGACTGCTTCGCAACTTCGTGCTCGTTGAACCTGCAGTACGGTGTGCCACTTGGGGTACTCGTCGACAAGTTCAGCCACGCGCGGTTCGAACCATCCGGCTTCACGAACAATCCGCAGGTGCCGTACGCGAAGTCCATCATGGACTACATCTTTAGGTATCTGGCGTCGCGGTTCCTGACGATGGAAGAAGCCCGGGAAGCGGGCGTGCAGGTCGATGAGCAGCCGTCCGTTCGGCTCGGCCCGGCCCCCACGGTTGGAGGCCAGTCGGTGCAGGTGCCGCCGGCTGCGGCAAAGACGATGCCGACAGCAGGCCCGGCAAAGCTTGTCGATATCGAGGATCGGGACGCGCCGGTCTGCGTGGACTGCGGTTCGCTTATGGTCCGCAACGGGGCCTGCTACAAGTGTATGAATTGCGGTGCCACCTCGGGATGTTCCTGATCTTAGCGTCGGGCCCACCATCCCAACGCGGGCGGTGGACTGAGAGTACCCAAACTTTGTATCGTGGCGGAAACTGAGGGAACCACTAAGCCGGGCCGGTCCCCCCGCGTCGCGGTTCCGGTTTCTTAACACGAAGGCACGAAGGAAACATTTTCTTCTCGCTTCTTCGTGACCTCCATGTCTTCGTGTTGAAACGCTTTGCGGAAACAGACAGGCCTGCGGGCCGATGGCGGTTTTCATTCAGAGGCGCTTCGCCTTCAAGGCGGGCGCCGTTTTCTTGTTAAGGCAACGACATGGCACCAGAATCCGAGCTGGGCGGCGCCAAAAGCCGCTATACCTTCAATCCATTGGAATTCGAGCGTGTTTCCGAGGGCCAGGCTCGAGAACGTCTGGATCAGCTATACGCGTCACTCAGCACGCGGCGTAGCGTCCGGGACTTCTCGGACGAAGCGGTCCCCCTCGAGCTTGTCGAGCGGTGCATAGAGGTTGCCGGTACGGCTCCATCTGGGGCAAATATTCAGCCCTGGCGCTTCGTCATCGTGTCCGACCCCGAACTCAAGCGGCAGATCCGCATCGCGGCGGAGGCTGAAGAACGCGACAACTACGACAGGCGGTTTCCCCGCGAGTGGCTGGAGGCGCTGGCGCCGCTCGGCACCGACTGGCAAAAGGAGTTTCTCGAGATCGTGCCGCACCTGATCGTCGTGTTACGGGTCGATTACACTCTCGGAGAATCCGATGAACACCGGGCGTTCAAGAAAAAGCACTACTACGTCATGGAGTCTGTCGGCATCGCCGTCGGTATGCTCCTGACCGCGATCCACCAAGCCGGACTGGTGACGCTGACCCACACGCCCAGCCCGATGGGGTTCCTGCGCGACATTCTGGGCCGTCCCAAGAGCGAGACTCCGTTCGTCCTGTTGCCGATCGGATACCCGGCGGCGGGTGCCAAGGTGCCGGACCTCAGGAAAAAAGCGCTCGATGAGATTTGTATCCGCAAGTGAGAATCGCCTAAAGCTGTAGTGGCGCTCTGTCGGCGCCGAATGATTAGGCGGTCCTAGACCACCCCCCGCGGTGTTGACCCGAGTTTCACCACAGACTGCGAGGCTGATCCCGTCCCGTGCTCATGGTAAATTGACCCACATGATCGTGATGAAGTTCGGGGGGACGTCCCTCGGCACCGTGGAAAGGATTCGGACGGCCGCCGAGGCTGTCCGTTCGGCGAAGTCGGCGCGTCCGGTGATCATTCTGTCGGCCATGGGCGGCGTGACCGATCAACTCCTTCGAGCCGCCGAGGGTGCCATTCACGGCCGCAAAGAGACGGTTCACGACCTCGTTGAGTCCGTACGCGACAGGCATCACAATGCGATCTCGGAGCTAATCACCGACGCCGCCTCGGAGGCCACGTTACGATCCGATCTCGATCCGCTCTGGGATGAGATGCAGAACGTGCTGACCGGAGTTCTGCTGCTCCGGGAGCTGAGCGCCCGGTCACGCGATCTGATTTCGTCGATGGGCGAGCGCTTGATCGTGCCCGTGTTCACCGCGTATCTGAACGAGCAGGGAGTCGATGCGTCAGCGGTCGATGCGCGTGCGGTCATCCTGACGCATGAGGATAATGATTTCGCGGTCGTCGATTTTGCCGAGACGCGCCGTAGATGTCGGATCCTAGTGGAACTCACCGAAGCCTCCCGAGTGCCGGTTGTGACCGGTTTTCTGTGCTCGACGCCCGAGGGCGTTACGACGACATTGGGGCGGGGGAGTTCCGACTATTCCGCCACGATCATCGGTCACTGCATCCGCGCCGGGGAGATCCAGATCTGGACGGATGTGGACGGCATCATGACGGCCGACCCGCGCCTGGTTCCGAGCGCGCGTGTGCTTCCGCAAATCTCCTATAAGGAAGCCGCCGAGATGTCGTATTTCGGCGCAAAAGTGCTCCACCCGAACACGATCATGCCCGCCGCGGACCTGGGCATTCCCCTCCGGATCAAGAACACGCTGTCGCCCGAAGGGGAAGGGACGCTGATCACCGAGGATTCTCCCAAGAACCACCAGGGCGTCAAGACCGTCACCTCGATCACGGGGGTAAGCCTGGTTTCGATCGAGGGCCGCGGGATGATCGGTGTGCCCGGGACCGCGCAGCGCGCCTTTGCGACAATCGCCGGCCAGAAAATCAACGTCCTGATGTTTTCGCAAGGGTCATCCGAGCAGCATATTTCGCTGGTCGTCAGCCGCTCGGACGGTCCCAGCACCGTGCGCGCCCTGCGCCGTGAGTTTCAACCGGAGATCGAGAAGCGGCAGGTCGACCGTGTTACCGACGTTTCCGAGATCGCGATCATCGCGCTGGTCGGGGAGGGGATGAAGACCATGCCCGGCATTGCGGCCCGGACCTTCACCGTGATCGGCGCGGCGAACATCAACATCATGATGATCGCGCAGGGCTCCTCGGAGTTGAACCTTTCCTTCGTGGTGGAGAGCCAGAGCGCTGCCAAGGCCGTCGGCTTGATCCACGACGCTTTCGAACTGGGATCCTAGCCCCCCCCAAAAATTTCAAATGGTCGATGATCAATGGTCAGTGGTCAATCTGCGATGAAGCAAGGAGGCCCTCACTGTAGCGGCGGTCTATGACCGCCGAAGATGTTCCGGATAAAGAATTCGGCGCTCATAGAGCGCCGCTACAGTTGGATCTTCGAGGTGGCGGTCGATGTGCGATGAAGCAAGGAGGCTCTCACTGTAGCGGCGGTCTATGACCGCCGAAGATGTTCCGGATAAAGAATTCGGCGCTCATAGAGCGCCGCTACAGTTGGGTCCTACTTGCTCTTGTTGCCCCTGTAGGTGAGTCCTCTTCGGTAGGCTTCCAGCTCGCTTCGCTCGACGTTCTTCCGGATCACGTTGGCCAGGGCGGACTGGGGATCCTCGATGAAGGCGGTGATCTTGGCGACCTGCTCGTCCAGGTGGGCGAGTTCCGCCTGCAATTCGGCATCGCCCATTCCGACGTTTGCGGCGGGAGCGGGCTGATCTCGCAGCTTCTGTTCGAGGGAGTCCTTCTGAAGGCTGAGATCCTTCAGCTTCAGCTCGTATTCGAGACTCAGCTTTTCGCGCAGGTTGGATTCGAGTTGTTCCTTCTCGGATTCGACGTCGCGACGCACGTGCTGTAGTTCAGCTTCCATCGAGGCACGATTCTCGTCCCAGGCCGCGACCTTGCCCTTGATTTCCTCCACGAGCGCGGTGCGCCCGGCTTCCGCGGAACGTGTCAACAAGTTTGAGACACCTGCATTCGGAATTTAAGCTACCGTAGGCGACTCTGCGGGCGGGTTGATCCACACCTTGTCCGGCGGCCCAGCGATCTTTCTCGGTACATTGACGAAACGTTCTGGATGTTGCCGACGAGCGCGATCCAGAGCATGCTGGCGTCGTTCCAGAACCGGACCGGTCTGACCGTAATGGACCATCGCTGGGGTTAGCCAGTTCAGACCGGAATGGTAGTGGACGTTGTTGTACCAGTGGAAGAAGTCCCGGCAGAACGCCTTGGCGTCCTGGATCGAACCGAATCGTTCCGGGAAGTCAGGGCGGTATTTCAGGGTTTTGAACTGGGCTTCCGAGAACGGGTTGTCGTCGGACACATAGGGCCGAGAGTGGGATTGGGTCACACCCAGATCCGATAGCAGCAGCGCCACCGCTTTCGACTTCATCGACGAGCCGCGATCGGCGTGCAGAGTCAGCTGATCCTGCTCGATCCGATGCTTGTCACAGCTTTCACGAATCAGTTTCTTGGCCAGGCCGGAAGATTCGCAATCGGCCACCATCCAGCCCACCGCCTGGCGGCTGAAGATATCGAGAATCACGTACAAGTAGAAGTAGGTCCACTTCCGTGGTCCCTTCAGCTTCGTGATGTCCCAGGTCCACACTTCATTCGGGCCTGTCGCCAACAGTTCCGGCTTCTGGTAGACGGGATGACGCCGTTGGTTCCGCCGTTCGCGCACTTCTTGGTTCGCATCCAGAATCCGGTACATCGTGCGTACCGAGCACAAATAGCGGTCTGCATCCAGCAAGGCCGCACACACTTGGGCGGGCACCTGATCCACGAAGCGCCCGCTATGCAGCAGGTCGAGGACTTCCTGTCGATCGGCTCCGCTCAATGCCCGATGTGATCGTGGGCGTGCCCGCTCGGCTGCGGGCGCGGCGGCCCGCTGCCGACGCCGATAGAGCGACGCGCGGGAAACCCCGAAGGCCCGGCACGCCGGCGCCGTCCCCAATTCGGTGGAGAACTTTTCGGCCGCTTCCATCAGTTGTTCTCTTCCTGGTCCGGGTTCTTCAGAGGAATCCCCAATAGCGTGGAGACTTTTTTTTGGATCTCGATGACCGTTTCGGCTTGCTCCAGCTTCCTCTGGAGCCGTTGCGCCTCGCGTTCCAGTTCAGCGATGCGCTTGTCCCGGCCGTCCTTCGGCTGCGCTTTCCGTCCTCGCTTCGCCGAACCCATCCCGGCCAATTCCCCGGCATCGTGTTGCCGCCGCCAGGTGCGCAGGCTCGAGGAATACAATCCCTCCCGGCGTAGTAAGGCCCCCCACTCGCCCGGCTTCGTGCATCGGTCCGCCTCCCGCACGACCCGGCGCTTATATGCGGCGCTGAATCGCCTCCGTATCGCCTTATTGGTCACCTCCGGGTCCGGATTATCCCCATTCCGACCGGCCGCTTCACGCGCAACTCCAGTCGCCCTGCGGGCGCCTTCCGTTCCACGCGATTCTTCGTTCTCGTTCTCTGGTTTCATCACCAACACAGGCTCACTTCCTTCCCGCCCTGCTCACTAGTTAAATGACCCCCGGCAGAGCCGGGGGCTTATTTCTGTGAGCCCCTCAAAGGGGCCGGTCAAGAGCCGCCTGAAGGCAGCTGATGCCCCCACGCCATGTTCAGCTCCTCCAAACGCTGCTCCTCCCGCTCCTGCCGCCAAATGTATTCCCGCACGAATTGTTTGTCCATCCCCACCGTGGAAACGAAATAGCCTCGCGCTCAGAAACTCTTCCCTGTCAAACGGTGTTTCAGTCCCAGAAAGTTCCGGGCAGTCGAGATTGCACTCTTCCCCTTGATGAATCCCGCCACACTGGATACCGCCTACTTCGGAATGAACACCATGTGATACTTGCAGTCCCATTTCGTGTGCGATCGCCTTCGGGCCTCTTTCATTGAGTCCTCCTTCTTTGGAAGTCGTCGCTTCCAAGCAGGACTTTCCTATCTACCGCCGCTCTCGGTCAAACCTCTGCGAGTCGCCCCGGCTAAGCCGGGGGTTTACCTATGGGAATTAACGGTTAGGCAGGTGTCTCACCTACATTGGCACAGAGGGCCGGTCCGGTTCTGGAACGACGCCAGCATGCTCTGGATCGCGCTCGTCGGCAACATCCAGAACGTTTCGTCAATGTACCGAGAAAGATCGCTGGGCCGCCGGACAAGGTGTGGATCAACCCGCCCGCAGAGTCGCCTACGGTAGCTTAAATTCCGAATGCAGGTGTCTCAAACTTGTTGACACGTTCCGAGGTTAGCGTCGCGGGACCCTGAAGAACTCCTCTGACTTGCCCTTCGGAATCGACAGGTTCTTCCACTCCGAACCCTTGATTTGCTTCGCGATGTAGAGAATCTGGCCGACGTGAAAGCCGTAGTGCCAGAGCGCCCGGCTAATGGCTTCGACGATAGTGTGATCCTGGCCCCGGATCGTGATCGTCCGTGTCAACTCATCCGGTGATAGCGACTCGAGGGCTGCGAAGACGCAATCCCAGCCCTTTTTCCATATCTCCATCAGGTCTTCGGGCGATGCGATATCGTCGACGAACTCGGTATCGCGCTTCCGGCTCTCCTTCTCGCCGTCGGTCGTCAGAAAGTCCATCCAGCGCGAGACCATGTTCCCGCTGATGTGCTTCACCAGGATGGCGATGTTGTTGGACTCCGCGTCCGGGGCCCAGTGGAAGTCGTCGCCCGAGAGCTGGACCATGGACTTTTCTCCCTGTCGCTTGATCCGGTGAAAGTCCGAAATTATCGCTTCGAGATAGTTGCGGCCAAGGGTGGGGGATGTCTCGCTCATCGTCGTCTTCACCTCTGCTTGTGAGTGTGCCGTCAGGTTAGTCTCGGCCCTCGGGTGGTTTCAAATTATTCTTTTCAATATCGTGTATGTATATGATTAGTTCGCATAAATATTGTATTAAATCATATTAAAACATATATTGATCCCATGGAACTGTTGCGTCCCACCGAAGCGGCTGAGGAGTTGGGCATCAGCTACCCGACCCTAAAGCAGTGGATCTACCGTGGCCGGCTACGGTCTGTGAAGACGCCGGGCGGCCACCACCGGATTCCACGGACCGAGATCGATCGGCTCTCGGGGCAGGCCGAGAGGCGTCCGGCGTCCCCGGGCGCGATCAGCGGCAGAAACCGGCTGGCTGGCCGCATCGTGGAACTCCGTCACGAGGGGTTGCTGGCCGAGGTTCGGATAGACATCGGCGGGCAGGTCGTCACGTCGATCATCACCCGTAGTGCGGTTGAGGAACTCGGCCTGCGCAAGGGAATGCGGGCATCGGCGCTGATCAAAGCGACCGAAGTGATGATCATCCGGGAGTAGCGTGAGGATTCGGGCCGCAATCCTGATCGTACTGTTGGGTGTTCCTCGAGCGCCGGCCCACGCCGAGGAGATCTTCATTGCCGCCGCGTCGAACCTCACGTTCGCGATGGCGGACATCCGCGCCGAATTCGAAGCGGCTACGGGTCACACGCTCCGCGTGTCATTCGGGTCCTCGGGGAACTTCTTCAGCCAGATCCGGAACGGAGCGCCCTTCGACGTGTTCCTGTCCGCCGACGATGAATATCCACGGCAACTGGCCGACGCGGGCCTGGCCGAGACTCCCTTCGTCTATGGCTTCGGGAGGATCGTCGTGTGGACAAGCAATCGGGACCTCGCCCTTGAACGTCGTGGGATAAACGCGCTCGGTGAGGGCCGGGGCCGTGTTGCGATCGCCAACCCCCGACATGCGCCCTACGGCAGGGCGGCTGCCGAGGCCCTGGCTTACTTCGGACTCGCCGATGACCTGGACAGTCGTCTTGTTTTCGGTGAGAACGTCTCCCAGGCGGCGCAGTTCGTCCAATCCGGGGCCGCTGAAACCGGGGTCATCGCCCTCTCGCTCGCGCTATCGCCGCCGATGCGAAACGCGGGTGCCTATTGGGTCGTCCCGACCGATGCCTATTCCCCCATCGCGCAATCCGGGGCGATCCTGGGCCGCGCCGGGCGCTCGGGCCATCTGCCGGCCGCTCGTCAGTTCGTGGACTGGCTCCTGGGCGAACCCGGCAGGGTGATCCTCGGTCGTTGGGGGCTTGGTTTGCCTTCAGACGAGGGGGATAGTCGTTGAACTACACGGCCCTGTGGACGACGCTGGAGCTAGCGGCGATAACGTCGCTGCTCCTGCTGCCCATCGGGATTCCGATCGCCTACTGGGTGGCGTATTCCGGCTGGCGGTGGAAGTTTCTCGTCGAAGCGGCTGTCGCGTTGCCCCTGGTCCTGCCGCCGACCGTCCTCGGTTTCTACGTTCTTGTGGCCATGGGGCCCAGGAGTCCCCTCGGGCAGTGGTATGACAGCGTCGTCGGCCACCCCCTGCCGTTCACTTTCGAAGGGCTTGTCGTGGCATCGACGCTCTACAGTCTCCCCTTTGCGGTTCAGCCGATGGCTGCGGCATTTTCCATGGTCGAACCAAAGTATCTGGAAGCGTCCTGGCTGTTGGGCGTGTCACGCTTGGGAACGTTCTTCCGCGTGATCGTTCCGCAGTCGATCGGGGGTCTGGTGACCGGTCTGGTGTTGAGTTTCGCGCACACGCTGGGTGAGTTCGGCGTTGTGCTGATGGTCGGGGGCAACATCGAGGGTGTCACGCGCACGGTTTCGATCGACATCTACGACGATGTGCAGGCCCTGAATTATGCCGGAGCGAACCGGACCGCGCTGGCTCTGCTGGTGTTTTCCTTCGTTGTGCTTTCTTCGGTCTACGCCATTAACACGAGGATATGGACACGATGGCCGCAAACCAGACCGGCGTCCGCCCGAGCCGAAGCGCGCTGAGCGCGGACTTCGAGAAGCAGTACGCGGGCGGGATGACGATCCGCGCGTCCTTCGTCCTGGCGGTGGATCCGCCCGTGACGTCCATCCTGTTCGGTCCCTCCGGAGCGGGAAAGACCACGATCCTCCGGTGCATCGCCGGCCTGGAGCCGATCACGTCCGGGACGATTCACTTCGGGGACGAGGTCTGGTCGGACGCCGGAACCCGCCGATCGGTGCCGCCGCAGCGCCGGTCGCTGGGCTACCTGTTTCAGGACCATGCCCTGTTTCCCCACCTCACCGTTCGGGACAACGTCGCTTTTGGCCTGGGCGGGCTCGATCGTACTGAAAGGAACCGCCATGTCGAAGAGGCGTGCGAGAAGTTGGGCGTCGAGGCTCTTCTCGAACGGCGGCCCGACCAACTGTCCGGAGGTCAGGGACAGCGAGTTGCGCTCGCGCGGGTTCTGGTCCGACGTCCCGGCCTGCTGCTTCTGGATGAACCTTTTGCCGCCCTGGACGCCGCGACCCGCGATGAGGTGCGGGGCTACCTGTCCGGCTTCTTGCGGAGGCTGGAGATCCCGGCGCTGGTCGTCACCCACGATTGGGTCGATGCACTCGCGCTCGGAGACGAAATGATCGTTCTCGACCGGGGACGCATCCTCCAGACTGGAACGCCGCACCAGGTGCTGACTCGCCCGGCGGACAGGGAAGTGGCTGCGCTGGCCGGGGTCGAGACCGTGGCCGAAGGCCGTCTCGAGGGTCGAAGCTCGGGAACGGCAGTATTGCGAGTGGGCTTGTCGGAACTGGTGGCCCTCGACCCTGGCACTGACGTGCGGGATTTCTGGATCTCGATCCGCGGGGAAGACGTGACCCTCGAGGAGGGAACTGCTCCCAAGAGCAGTGCGCGCAACCATCTCACGGGCCGGATCGTCGAAATCGAACCCCAGGCCGCGCTGATGCGTGTCGCCGTCGATGTCGGGTTTCGGCTGACCGCGCTGGTGACCCGCCAAAGTGCCGAGGACCTGAACCTGGTTCCCGGAAAACCGATCGCGGCGGCTTTCAAGGCCTCGAAGGTACACTTGATACCGCGTGCCGGACAGGCAGGCGACACTCCGGGCCGACCATGATCGAGGTCAACGACAATTTATCCATTCCCGACCAGGAAATCGAGATTCAGGTCTCGACCAGTGGCGGTCCGGGTGGCCAGAACGTCAATCGGGTCCGCACTCGTGTGACGGTTCTGTTCGACCTGAAGGCATCGCCGAGCCTGTCGGACCAGCAAAGGGATCGGATTCTCGAGCAACTGTCGACGCGGATCAACAAGCTGGGCGTACTTCGTGTGACCTCGGAACGCCACCGCACGCAGCAGATGAATCGCAACGCGGCCGAGCAACGGCTGGGAGAGTTGATCGCTGCCGCACTCAGGGAGCGCACACCGCGTCGCCCGACCCGGCCTTCGGCCCGAGCCCGGCAGCGCCGCCTTGAGGATAAGCGGCGCAAGTCCAGGCTGAAGCGGACGCGCGGTGCTCCCGGGATGGAGGATTGACCCGAGCCGATGACCAACGTGCCCACGCCGGACCTGGACCGACAACTGGGGCCCGCGGTTCGGGCCGCTGGTGCCCGAACCGGCGACATCTGGATATTTGCCGTGGGGGGTGGATCGTGTTCGGGAAAGACGACAGTTGCGCGAGCCCTCGGCGCCATGTTGGCCGGGTCGGCGATCCTGGCGATGGACGACTACTACCACCCACGCGACGTGGACGTGGAGCTGTTCGACACGAACTTCGACGAGCCGGCGGCGCTCGATCTGGATCTTTTGGCGGGCCATTTGGAAGCGCTCCGTACCGGGCGAACCATCGAGAAGCCGGCGTACGATTTCGCGTCGCACGGGCGGGTGGGTAGCGAACCATTCGGACCCCATCCGGTCGTCATTCTTGACGGGCTGTTTGCGCTGCATGAACGCCTGGGTTCACATGTCGACTACGGTCTCTGGGTCGACTGCCCCGACGAATCCCGGCTGAGGCGGGGGCTCGGTCGTGACGTGAACGAACGCGGCCGTACGCGCTCGGGCATCCTCCATCAGTACGAATCGACCGTTCGGCCGATGCATGAGCTGCATGTCGAGAAAACGCGGGTTCGGGCCGACCTCATCGTTTCCAACCCGGGACATTGATTCCGCACCCGTTCGTGAGAGACTGCCCGAGTAAGGAGGCAAGCAAGATGGTTGAGATCGAAATGCGGGACGGTGTTGGCGTCCTGAGGCTGGCGCACGGCAAGGTCAACGCGCTCGACCTGGAGTTGCTCGAACAGATCTGCACGGAACTCGACGGCATCGCGGCATCCAACGCCGCCGCCCTCATCGTGACGGGGCGGGGAAACACCTTTTCGGCCGGTGTCGACCTTTTCCGGCTTCTCGACGGCGGCAAGGACTATCTGAACCGCTTCCTGCCCGCCCTGACCCGGACGCTGGTCAAGCTCTACACGTTTCCCAAGCCGGTTGTGGCGGCGATCAACGGTCACGCCATCGCTGGAGGCTGCATCCTGGCCGCCGCTTGCGACTACCGGCTGATGGCCCGCGGCTCGGGCCGCATTGGTGTTCCGGAACTGGCTGTCGGCGTTCCTTTTCCCCTGATCGCTATCGAAATCCTCCGAGACGTCATGCCGGACCGTCACACACAGGACGTGGTCTACAACGGTACGACCTATCCGGTCGAACTGGCCCGCGAACGGGGCCTGGTTGACGAGCTCGTGGCTTCCGACCGACTCGAGGACCGCGCGATCGAGGTCGCCGAGCGCTTCGCTTCCATTCCCGCCGCCTCGTTCCGGCTCACGAAACAACTCCTGCGCGGACACGCGATGGACCGCTGGCATCGCGAGGCCGAAGCCTCCGACCGGCAGGTTCTCGATGCCTGGGCCAGCGAGGAAGTGCAATCGGCCATCCGCTCCTATCTCGACAAGACATTGGCCGGCCGCGGTAAGTGAATTGAACCTTGAATCCGCACTGGCCGCCTGGGAGGGCGAGGAAGTCCTCATCCGCCGGGACCGCGCAGCCGATGCCTGGATCGTTATCGCCATCCATTCGACCCGTCTCGGCCCAGCGACAGGGGGCACCCGGATGCGCCCGTATCCGGACCTGGCCGCCGCGGTAGCGGACGCTCTGAAGCTCGCCGAGGGCATGACCTACAAGTTCGCCGTGACGGGCCATCCCCGCGGTGGAGGCAAGGCCGTGATCGCTGTGCCGGCCCGGTTGGATTCGGCAGCGAGAACCCAGCTGTTGCTCGCCTACGGCCGACTGATCGCTCAGCTCGGCGGCCTCTATCAGACCGGTCCGGACGTGGGAACCTCGCCTGAGGACATGGATGTCATCGCTCGGACCGGGTCGCCGCACGTGTTCTGCCGGACGCCTGCGGCCGGGGGCGCCGGCGATTCGAGCCTGCCGACAGCGTCCGGCGTCCATTCGGGTATCGAGACCGTGTGCGAGCGCCTCTTTGGGAGCAGGGAACTGGTCGGGCGCCGGATTCTGGTTCAAGGAGCCGGAAGCGTTGGACTGCGGTTGATCGAGCTTCTGGTCGCGAGCGGGGCCTCTGTCAGCGTAGCGGATCCGGATTCGGAGCGGGCAGAGCTCGCCGGCGGGGTCGGAGAGGTCCGGGTTGTGAGCCCGGAACAGCTCCTTGACGAACCGGGCGATGTTTTCTCGCCGTGTGCCCTCGGGGGTGTGCTGGACATGGACACCGTTGACAGGCTGAAGTGTCGTGCGGTAGCGGGCGCGGCGAACAACCAACTTGCCGGCGAGGGGGCCGCCGAACGGCTCCGGCGCCGGGGCATTCTCTACGCCCCGGACTACGTCGTCAACATCGGCGGTGCGATGGCGATACCGGGCATCGAACTCGAAGGCTGGTCTCAGGCCGATGCCGCCGAGCGCGTCCGTGTCCGGGTCCGGGAGGCGCTTTGGGAGGTGTTCGATCTTGCCGAGTCCGACGGTGTGACGACCGAGGGGGCTGCGCGCCGGATTGCGCAGGCCCGGCTGGATCGATGACTGCGCATTTGGCAATCGGATTGCTCTCGATTGATTGATCGGATCGAGGTATTAGCGCTAAAGATCCGATACCGAAATGACGATTCTGACGAGAGAACACCGATGGAGGTTCAGGGCATGGATGCCGAAGTCCGCAACGAATTGAAAAAAATAGCCGCCTCGCTGGCGGTCATTGAAACCCGGATTGGTAATGTCGAGACCGAGCAACGCGTGGGACGCGAGACACGGTCGGAATTTCCGCCGATGCCGTTTCCGGCGTTCGACCAGGGATCCACGTCCCTGCCGATCTGATCCAGTTAGTAGATAGAACACAGGGCTCGTCTGTCACCGATCCGTCACTCTGACGGGATCGGTGTCAAAGGCGTAACCTGTCCGCTCTCGAAATACCGCCCCGCCTGACCTATCTGGTACCCTCGGGAATCTCTGACGCCGTACCGCGACCCCACAGGGTTCTGCCACCGGCTGCTAGCCCGGCGTGCCAAACCGATCGATGCGTATCTTATTCGTCTGTCTGGGAAACATCTGCCGAAGCCCGATGGCCGGAGCGCTCGCCCTCAGGCAGTCCGACGAGGCCGGTCTCGGAATAGACGTTCGGACGGCAGGTCTAGTCGCCCAGGCGCGCCTCGGCGTGTCGGCGTATTCGGTGGATGTCATGGGCGAGTTGGGCGTCGACATTTCCGGTCACACACCGACCGAACTCGATCAGGATCTCGTCTCATGGGCGGACTGGATCGTCCCGATGGAACGCCGACAGTGTCACGAGATCCGGCGGCTGTTCCCCGGGGCGGCGGACAAGCTGCGGCCGTTCGAATTCGACATCGACGATCCATATGGAGCGGACAAGGCAAGCTACCGCGAGTGTCGGGACAGGATAGCGCGGGCGATCAGGGTCTGGCTGGCCACCCTCGAGTGAAGACCGGATTTTCACGAAAAGCCGGAAATTGGGGTCACTTCCGGCTCGACCGAGAGTGACCGTGAAGAATCTTTATTCCAGTTTCGGGATTGGAGATTCGAGATTTCATATTCTAGGTAGGCGCTGTCCCCCCACTCACGCCCTTATGGCACCGGCGCCAGTGTTCACTGACGGATTTCAGCGGATTTTGGCGAGCGGCGAAACAATTGAGAAGGCGCAACAGATTTTCCGGGTCCTTCCTGTACAGCGATCAGCGCCCGGACCGGACACCCCGGCCGCGGGATCCCACCTTTGCCTCCGTCCTTCTGCACGGCAACGTACGTCAACTGCGTCCTCGTAAGTGAAGGCGGGCGAATTATCTGGTGCCTTGGGCTTAAATCAGGCTACGTTGAACTATAGCCATTACAACCTGGAGGGCAGTCCGATGCTGAAACACCTGACCGCGTGGTCTCTAGGAGCCTGTCGGCAATAAGAAATCTGGAGAAGTCTGAAGCTGAAAGACCCATCGCGATTTCAGGATGAAGGCCACCTTGGGAAGCGTTTGCTCAGACAGATCCATGAGATGAGATTGCGGCAGCCCCCATTGAGCGCGATACGTATTTTTCATCCGCGGATTCTGTGTTTGCCAGGATCTCCCTGCTTCGATTCAAGCCGCCAGTGGCTTGAATCCTCCTCCGTAACGAAACAACTTCAGGATGTTGTGGGTCAAACAGACCAGTTGCCATTCCGCCCGCACGTTCTCGAGACCGCGGAAACTGAAACGCCGGAATCCCCGGCATTCCCGGGTCTGTCCGAATACCGGTTCCACAATCGCCTTGCGCATCTTGTAGACGGCCCGCCCCACATCGCTGTCCAGTTTCTGTTTCATTTGCTCCCGTACGCCGGCGCCTTCAGCCGCTCCGGGCGGGCCGCCGGAAGACTTCGGGGATGCGCCGGTCCGGACTCGCCCCGTGGCCACGTGTAAATCGATCCCTGCGGCTCGCGGGTCGGTCACCTGCCTGGGGCTCCAATACCCGGCATCCGCGCTGACCGCGACGGGCCGGGTCCCCGTGTTCCGCCGCACTTGCGCGACCATGGGCGCCAGTTGCTCTTTGTCATTGGCGTCCTGGGTGATCTCGGCCGCGACGATGACTTGCGTGTCATCGTCCACAGCGATCTGGGCATTGTAGGCCTGCACGAAACTGCCTTTGTGCGCGCCGTCGGGCATGATCCGGCTGTCCGGATCGGTGAAGTTGCGCTGCGCCTTCGCATCCGGCGCCGCCTGCTTCGGATCGGGAACCCGCGGTTGGCCTCCACCCGTCTTCTTCCCCGTTCGCTCCTCTTGCTTCCGCCGCTGGGCCATCCGCGCTTCCGCGTCCGCCTTCGCCTGCGCCGCCTTCTGCCGGGCTTCCGCTTCCAATTCCGCCCGGGCCTGTCGAATCTTCTTCAACCGGCTTTCCCGCCGCGCCAATTCCTTCGGCAACTGGTCGGTCAGTCCTTGCCGTTGCTTCTCATCCTCGACCGCGTCGACCGCCTCGGCCCGCTTCAGCAACTCCTCCACTTCCGCCTTCAGCGTCTCTTCGGCCCCCCTCATCCGCCCATAACTCATCGCCTTGTGCTTGCTGGCGTTCGCCTGGAGTTTCGTCCCGTCGACCGCCACATGCCCCAGTTTCACCAGCCCCGCCTTCCGGCACAATCCCAGCGCTTGCAGAAACAGTCCCGCCAACGCCTCCAAATGCCGTTTCCGAAACTCGTTGAACGTGCTGTGATCCGGATGCGTGTCCGCACTCAAATACCGGAACGCCACGTCCTCATGCGTCCGTTTCTCGATCTGCCGCGAACTCACCACCCCGGTACAATATCCGTACACCAACAACCGCACCATCAGCACCGGGGAGTAGGCCGCCTGACCTCGTCCATCCTTCGCCTCATAGGAACGGTAAAACGCCGACAGATCCAGCGTCTCCACCAGGTCGGCCACAAATCGCGCCAAATGATTTTCCGGAAGCCAGTCGTGTAACGACGGCGGCATCAACAAGCTCTGATTCAGGTCATCGGATCGGAAGCATTTCGTCATGCCTTCTTCTACAAATCCACCCGTCCAGCTTAGGTCCCATCCGGTTCTTCCCCGACTTCTGTCGCCACCCATCCCCAATCTATTCCCGACAGGCTCCTAGTGGGAATGTTTGCCTTACTGTGCTTGCCTACCGACGTGTTGGCGCAAATGTCGTTCGACAAAGTCGAAGGCAGAACTGCTTATCGGGGGGCAGAGGAAGGGCAGAAGGGAAGACTGATCGTCGATGGGGATACCGTCCGGTTTGTAAACAGCAAGAACTCAAGCCAAGAGTATTTCTCGATACCCAGCGACGAAAGTGTGCCAATCTTAGTTGGAAATTGAAACGGCTCCAAACCCTATGGTTTGATGGCATTGGAAAAAAGAATATCAAGCCTGTAAGAGAAAGGAGCCGAGATGAGGAGTCTGTTACGTTCGGTCAAGAAACGCAAGAAGTCGCGTGTGCTGGGTGAGGTCCAGGTCGTGAGTCGTGAGGAGTACACGGGACTGGATGTGGACTCGAAGGTGGAGATGATCCGGGCGTTGGTCCCGTTGGGATTGATGCAGGTAGAAGAGTTGCTCGACGAGGAAGTGAAGGCGTTGGCGGGGGAGCGATACGCGCGAAAGAAGGCGTCGTTGCGGGGTCGGCGTCACGGGAGCAATCCAGGGACGGTGGGGCTTGGCGGCCAGCGGGTGCCGGTTCGGGTTCCCCGGGTTCGCAGCGTGGCGGGCGGGGAGATTCCGCTCCGGTCCTACGATGAACTCAGTCCGGGTGGCGCGGTGAATGAGCTGCTTCTCAGACGTGTGCTTTATGGGATCTCCTGCCGGAACTACGAGTCGGCCGCGGAAGCGATTCCAGGAGCGATCGGACTGTCGAGTTCGACGGTGTCTCGAGGTTTTGTCAAGGCGAGTGCCGCGAAACTGCGGGAGATGCAGGAGCGGGATCTGTCGGGCGAGGACGTCGTGGCGATCTTCCTGGACGGGAAGGCGTTTGCCGACGCCATGATGGTGGTGGCCCTAGGCATCACGCTTTCGGGCGAAAAGCGCTTCTTAGGCTTCGTGGAGACGGACACGGAGAACGAGCAGGTACTGACTCCGTTTCTCCGTTCATTGATGGAGCGGGGCCTGGACATCTCTGAAGGCGTGCTGGTGATTGTCGACGGCGGCAAAGGTCTGCGGGCGGCAGTCAAAAGGGCATTCCACAATCGAGCCCTCGTCCAACGCTGCCAATGGCACAAACGCGAGAACGTCGTGAGATACCTATCGAAGACCGAGCAAGCCGTGTGGCGACGGCGGCTTCAGCGGGCCTACGAGCGCCCGGAGTACAACGAAGCTCGGGCGGCGCTCGAAGAGCTCCATGGAGAGCTCGAAGAGCGAAACCAATCGGGGGCTGCGAGCCTTGAGGAAGGCCTGGAGGAGACCCTCACGTTGCATCGGCTCGGCGTGTACGGGGTTCTGGGCCGATCGTTCAAGACGACGAATTGCCTGGAATCGGTCAATGCTCTTGTCGAGGAAAGGTGCGCGAAGGTCGATCATTGGAAGAACTCGAGTCAGCGGCAGCGCTGGTTGGCGACTGCACTCATCGATATCGAACCGCGCCTGAGGAAGGTGATCGGCTACCGTCATCTTCCGAAGCTCCGCGAAGCCCTCAAGCGAGAACTGAAGATTGAGGCGAACACGTCGACGAGTTCGAAGAAGAAGGTTGCGTGACCCATCGTGAGCCGTGGAGAGTTTCAACTAAGAATGGGCTTGACTCCCCAGCGACGCGATAAGTGATGTGTTCTACAGCCGGGTCTCTGGACGACGAATCAAGACGGCTCTCTTCCTTCTCGGTCCACTCGGGCTGTTTTTGAAAGGCAAGAAGCACTACATGACGCTGTCTTTCGACGATGGCGCAGACATTGTGGGCGCCGTGGAGTTCAAGCTCGACAAAAAGAACTACCGGGGCGTGATGAGAGCAGTGGAGCAGGTACCCTCTGTGCCAATGTAGGTGAGACACCTGCCTAACCGTTAGTTAAGTGACCCCCGGCAAAGCCGGGGGCTTATTTCGATGAGCCCCTCAAAGGGGCAGGTCAAGAGCCGCCTGAAGGCGGCTTACGCTCCCACGGCATGTTCAGCTGCTCCAACCGTTGCTCCTCCTGCTCCTGGCGCCGAATGTATTCTCGAACGACTTCTTCCTCCAGCCCCACCGTCGAGACGAAGTCGCCCCGTGCCCAGAAACTCTCACCCGTGAAATTCCGTTTCCGGCCCATAAAGTTCCGCGCAATCGAAATCGCACTCTTCCCCTTAATGAATCCCACCACACTCGACACCGCTAGTTTCGGCGGGATGCTGATGCACATGTGCACGTGGTCCGCCATCAAGTGACCTTCCACAATCCGGCTCTCCTTCTGCTTGGCCAATTCACGAAATATCTCGCCCAAGTGCTGCCGAAGCGTACCGAAAATCCTCTTCCGGCGGTACTTCCGGATGAACACCACGTGATACTTGCAGTCCCATTTCGTGTGCGATAGGCTTTGGTAGTCTTTCATTGAGTCCTCCTTGTTCGGAAGTTGTCGCTTCCAAGGAGGACTCTCTTATTTACCGCAGCTCTCGGTCAAACCTCTGCGAGTCGCCCCGGCTGAGCCGGGGGTTTACCTATGGGAATTAGTGAGCAGGGCGGGAAGGAAGTGAGCCTGTGTTGGTGATGAAACCAGAGAACGAGAACGAAGAATCGCGTGGAACGGAAGGCGCCCGCAGGGCGACTGGAGTTGCGCGTGAAGCGGCCGGTCGGAATGGGGATAATCCGGACCCGGAGGTGACCAATAAGGCGATACGGAGGCGATTCAGCGCCGCATATAAGCGCCGGGTCGTGCGGGAGGCGGACCGATGCACGAAGCCGGGCGAGTGGGGGGCCTTACTACGCCGGGAGGGATTGTATTCCTCGAGCCTGCGCACCTGGCGGCGGCAACACGATGCCGGGGAATTGGCCGGGATGGGTTCGGCGAAGCGAGGACGGAAAGCGCAGCCGAAGGACGGCCGGGACAAGCGCATCGCTGAACTGGAACGCGAGGCGCAACGGCTCCAGAGGAAGCTGGAGCAAGCCGAAACGGTCATCGAGATCCAAAAAAAAGTCTCCACGCTATTGGGGATTCCTCTGAAGAACCCGGACCAGGAAGAGAACAACTGATGGAAGCGGCCGAAAAGTTCTCCACCGAATTGGGGACGGCGCCGGCGTGCCGGGCCTTCGGGGTTTCCCGCGCGTCGCTCTATCGGCGTCGGCAGCGGGCCGCCGCGCCCGCAGCCGAGCGGGCACGCCCACGATCACATCGGGCATTGAGCGGAGCCGATCGACAGGAAGTCCTCGACCTGCTGCATAGCGGGCGCTTCGTGGATCAGGTGCCCGCCCAAGTGTGTGCGGCCTTGCTGGATGCAGACCGCTATTTGTGCTCGGTACGCACGATGTACCGGATTCTGGATGCGAACCAAGAAGTGCGCGAACGGCGGAACCAACGGCGTCATCCCGTCTACCAGAAGCCGGAACTGTTGGCAACAGGCCCGAATGAAGTGTGGACCTGGGACATCACGAAGCTGAAGGGACCACGGAAGTGGACCTACTTCTACTTGTACGTGATTCTCGATATCTTCAGCCGCCAGGCGGTGGGCTGGATGGTGGCCGATTGCGAATCTTCCGGCCTGGCCAAGAAACTGATTCGTGAAAGCTGTGACAAGCATCGGATCGAGCAGGATCAGCTGACTCTGCACGCCGATCGCGGCTCGTCGATGAAGTCGAAAGCGGTGGCGCTGCTGCTATCGGATCTGGGTGTGACCCAATCCCACTCTCGGCCCTATGTGTCCGACGACAACCCGTTCTCGGAAGCCCAGTTCAAAACCCTGAAATACCGCCCTGACTTCCCGGAACGATTCGGTTCGATCCAGGACGCCAAGGCGTTCTGCCGGGACTTCTTCCACTGGTACAACAACGTCCACTACCATTCCGGTCTGAACTGGCTAACCCCAGCGATGGTCCATTACGGTCAGACCGGTCCGGTTCTGGAACGACGCCAGCATGCTCTGGATCGCGCTCGTCGGCAACATCCAGAACGTTTCGTCAATGTACCGAGAAAGATCGCTGGGCCGCCGGACAAGGTGTGGATCAACCCGCCCGCAGAGTCGCCTACGGTAGCTTAAATTCCGAATGCAGGTGTCTCACACTTGTTGACACGTTCCGGTATCGGGTGTCGAATTGGTCTTTGACCAAGAAGGCATCAAGGATGAAGAGGAAACCGTTGCCAGCAGGAGCGGCGGTACTGAGGCGGCTAACCTGGCGACAATTGTGATCAGCTCCAACCCCGCAGATGCAGAGATAGAAATCGATGGAGCCTTTGCCGGCACTACACGGCGTCTAAAGAAGCTCGAACCCGGCGAATACAAGATCAAGATCATGATGGATGGCTACAAGTCCTGGGAGAGAAAGATCAGAGTCGTAGCTGGGGAGGAGATTCCGATATCGGTCGAATTGAAGAAGGGTTATTGACTCCTTCTCCTGCATGACGCCGACGAAGGCTTGGCTTGCGTCTGAAAAGGTCTGGAGTTCGGGACAGGAGTTCAGGCGGATCCGGCAGGCCGCGAAGTCCGTAACCATTGCCGCTCGGCGGGCACGGCTGGAGGATTTCGGCGACTTTTCTGTTAGAAATGGGGCCTTTTGAGGCCCCATTCTTTTGGCTGAGTTGGCAATACGCCCGACAGGATTCGAACCTGTGACCTTCGGATTCGTAGTCCGACACTCTATCCAGCTGAGCTACGGGCGCATACAGGTCGACAGTTCTGTTTACTACGTTCGGTCCCTCTTTCGCAACACGGGGGGCAGGCAGATGACTCTATTCCCGTGATACTAAAGCGCCGCTACAGCCTTATGCGACCTTTACGACAGGCTCCTAGGAGCCTGCGCCGTAGGAAGTGAATGAGATAATTGTGTCGCAGTTAGGAGGAGATTGCGATGCCGACGACGTTTCGCCCGTACCAGCCGGATCAGGGGTTGCTGCTGGCGCCGGATATGCGGGATTGGTTGGCGGAGGGGCACTTGGCGCACCATGTGAGCGATCTGGTGGACGGATTGGACTTGACGGCGTTTTACGCGCCTTACGAGGGGGACGGTCGTCGCAAGTCGCCGTATGAGCCGCGGATGATGGTGAAGGTGATGATCTACGGGTACGCGACGGGGGTGTTTTCCTCCCGAGGGCTGGCGCGGAAGCTGGAGGAGGACGTGGCATTTCGGGTGTTGGCGGCGGGGAATTTTCCGAGCCATCGGACGATTTGCGAGTTTCGCCGCCGTCATTTGGCGGATTTCAAGGCGCTGTTTGTGGAGGTGGTGCGTCTGGCGCGCGAGACCGGCGTTGCGAACTTCGGCAAGTTGTCGATCGACGGGACGAAGGTTCGAGCCAACGCCAGCAAGCGCAAGGCGATGAGTTACGGTCGGATGCTGGAGGAGGAGCGGCGTCTGGAGAGCGAGATCGAAGCGTTGCTGTCGCGCGCGCGGGAGACCGACGCGGCGGAGGACGCGCGTTTCGGGGAGGCGCATCGCGGCGATGAGTTACCCGAGGAGTTACGCCGCCGGGAGGATCGGCTGGCGGCGATCCGGGCGGCCAGGGCGCGATTGGAGGCCAGGCAACGGGAGGCCGACGAGGCGCGGGGACGCGAGCCCGGTTCGAAGCGCAACCGGAAGGGCGGGCGGCCATACAAGCGGGAATACGGCGAGCCGGACGAGAAGGCGCAGGACAACTTCACGGATCCCGAAAGCCGGATCATGAAGACCTCATCGGAGGGTTTTCAGCAGTGCTACAACGCGCAGGTGGCGGTGGAGGGAGAGAAGCAGTTGATCGTCGCCACCGAGGTGTCGTCGAACGCCAGCGACCAGGGTCGACTGGTCCCGCTGGTGGACGAGGTGGAGGCCACCCATGGGGAACGGCCGGAGACGGTGCTGGCGGATGCGGGCTACTGCAACGAGGACGACCTTGAGGCGCTGGAGGCGCGCGGCGTGGACGGCTATGTGGCCTTGGGCCGGGAGGGCCGGCGCGCGGTCGCGGTGGACGCGGCCAGGCATCCGGCGAAGGCCCGCATGGCCGAGAAGCTGGCGACCTCGGCGGGACGGGTGCAGTACGCCCGACGCAAATGGCTGTCGGAGGCGCCCAACGGGTGGATCAAGGAGGTGCTCGGTTTCCGCCGATTCAGCCTGCGCGGCCTGAACAAGGTCCAGGGCGAGTGGAACTTGGTGTGTCTGGCATTGAACGTCAAGCGGATGCAGGGCTTCAGGCAGCCTGATGACAGGGATACCGCCCGCAAATCAGGCCGAACGAGGGTCGATTCAAGCACCCGTGGCGCACCCATCGGCGCCTCGGCGTCCAAAACGCCCATTCCCCGGTCACCGATACCGATCGATCGCCATCTCGCGTAATTCGCCGAGCCGAAAATCGTCCTACGGCGCAGGCTCCTAGAGGATTCGACGGAGTCTTCTCGACTCATCCCTCAGACGATCCATGTCGATAGGTTTTGAGAGGAAGCAGTCCGCTCCTGCTTGAAGGACTTTCGATTCCAACTCGGGCTGACCGCTTACGGCGATGATCGTGGTGCGGTTGGTGGAGTCTTCCTTGATCCGACGGCAGACTTCCAGTCCATCCACCCCGGGGATCAGGATGTCCAGAACCATCAGATCGGGACGCTGCCGTCCGACTTCGATCAGTGCTGTGATCCCGTCGGATGCGGACGACACTTCGTAAAGCTTCTGGCGGTCATAGAAGGTCTTCAGGATCTTGACGATATCGTCCTCGTCCTCGACGATGAGCACTCGGAATTTCTCCTCCACGAGTGCCGGAGGGATGGGGATCTGATGCTTTCTCAGGAAGGCCAGCAGGTCATCCCGCCGGATACGGCGATGGCCTCCGGGCGTCCGGTAGGAACTCAACAGGTCCTGTTCAATCCAGTTGATTACCGACCGCGGGTTGACCTGAAGCAGTTTGCTGACTTCGTGTGTCGTGAATATTGTCTTCTGTTCGCTGTCTGCTGCCATCTACGAATTCCTTATCTTGTGCGTCTGAATCGCCGGCCTGTCGAACTCTGCAGCATTGGCGGCATTAGGCTCCGCCCCGAAGCCCGTATAACGTAACATAGCGTTGCTGCAATGGAAATCGCCATCCGGGATTGGGTTCGGACCGATTCGTCGACGATTGCGGCGCACTGGATCGCGGCCTATCGGCAGGCTGGACCCGACGATCGTCCGTTGCGGCATGATGCCGAGAGGGTGCTGACCGTGTGGGTGACGGACCGACAACGGGACCGGGGGAGTCTCGGTCATGTCGCCGAATCCGAAGGCGAATTTGCCGGGTTTGCGATCGGCCGGGTGGTGGATTGGGAAACCGAACCGCCGATCCTCAAGCCGGTTCGAGTCGGGGTGATCGAGGCGGTCTACGTGTCCGAGCCCTTCAGGCGCCTTGGTGTTGGCACGGGCCTGGTCGAACACATCCGGAAACGGCTGGAATCCCGAGGCGTCGTACGACTCGAGACCAGTTACGAGACCGGCGATGCCGCCGCGGCCCAGATGTGGGGGAAAATGGGCTTCAGATCCCAGATCCAGATGGCGTCTCTGCTCGTCGGAACCCGATGATCCACGATGAGCGGTGCTTGCTCGAATGCTCTCGATCCTCTAGACTACACGGTTTCTTTCGACGCGCTGTTTCCGATCGTCCTTCGTTGGAATTCATACCTGGAGCAAGACAGTGAAGATAATCAGTTGCATGAGGCCCGTGCCCGATCCGGCCAGCCGACTCGTCATCGATGAGAACAAGACATGGATCAAGGACAAAGAGTTGACGTTTGTCGCCAGCGAGGCAGACAACTATGCCTTGGAAGAGGCGTTGAGGTTGCGGGAGAAGCATGGCGGCGAGGTCGTTGTCCTGTCGATCGGCCTGGCACACGCAGCCCGAGTGCTGCGTTCCGGCCTGGCGATGGGCGCGGACCGGGCCATCCATCTGAACGATGAAAATTTCGCAGGTTCGGATGAGTTTGCCACAGCCAGGGTCATCGCGAAGGCGATCGAGAAGGACGGCGGAGCCGATCTCCTGCTCACCGGCGTTCAGTCGGACGACCTCGGCACCGGATCGACCGGGGTGATGGCGGCTGAGCTTCTCGGATGGCCCCACTCGACAGTCGTAATCGCGGTGGACGTCGACTCCGAGGCGGCGTCGATGCGCGTCCGACGCGAACTCGAGGGAGGCCTCAGCGAGACCGTCGAGATGCCGCTGCCCGGTGTGCTCAGCGTTCAGTTCGGCATCAACCAGCCCCGGTATGCGTCGTTGAAAGGCATCATGGCGGCGAAAAAGAAGGAAATGAAAGCCTGGACCGCGGCCGATATCGGTCTCGCCGCTGAGGAAGTCGGAGAGGCCGGAGCCCGGTACGATGTCGATGAAGTCTTCGTTCCGGCACGCAAGAGCCATGTAGAAGTGCTCGAGGGAAGCCCGGCGGAGGCAGCCGGCAAGCTGATCGAAAAACTGCGCAAAGAAGCCAAGGTGCTTTGAGTAGGACGGAACCACCTGCAATACATCTACCCGCGAGGAACGCATGATTCTTATCGTTACCGAACACCAGGACAGCAAGTTCAAACCCATCACATCCGAACTGATCGTCTTCGCCCAGCGGCTCGGCCGTGACCTGGAGCAACCCGTTACGGCCGTCGTCATGGGGTCGGGGGTGGGTGATCTCGCTGCGGGCCTCGGGGATCGCAAGCTGGACCGGATCATCACGATCGAGGACGAGAACCTGGCCGAATACAACCCCGACGGTTACGTCGCCGCACTCCGCCAGCTCATCGAGAAGGAAACGCCCTTTCTGGTGCTGACCGGTCATACGACGGTGGGCTACGACTACCTGCCGAGGCTGGCTGCTGGACTGGGACGGCCCTTTATCGGTGGCTCGGTCGACTACGAAAAGCAGGGAGACAGGCTCCTGCTGACCCGTCAGATCTTCAACGCGAAGATGAATATGCGCGTATCCCTACGGGGAGAACCACCCTACTTCACCACTGCCGCGCCCGGGTCGTTCCCGGGAGACGAGGTCGAGACCGGTGGCACGCCTAGGGTGGAGGCGTTTGCGGCGGACATGTCCGGTGTGGAGATCCGCCGGAAGGTGGTCGAACGGGGAGAAGCCGAAAGAGGGCAAGTGGACCTGTCGACTGCCCCGATCATCGTGTCCGGTGGCCGTGGTCTGAAGAAGAAGGAGAACTTTTCGTTGATCAACGACCTGGCCGAGGCGTTGGGCGGGGCAGTCGGCGCCTCCCGACCCGTGGTTGACGCGGAATGGTTGCCACGGGAATATCAGATCGGAAGCTCCGGACAGACCGTGTCCCCCAAGCTTTATTTTGCGATCGGCATTTCCGGGGCGATTCAGCACCTAGTCGGCATGCAGTCGTCTCGATGCATCGTTGCGATCAACAAAGACGCTGATGCGCCCATTTTCAAGGTGGCACATTACGGAATCGTCGACGATCTCTTCAAGGTCGTCCCCGAGATCACGAAGATTGTGAAAGCGCTGAATGCATGAGGCCTTACGGACTTCGAATGGGGCTTTCTTTGATGTTTGACTCGGCTCGGGAGTTCGCATATAGTGGCCCGGCAAGTCTTCTTAAGGACCTGTAATCAGACCTGACAGTTTGGAATGCTGAGGAGGAAGGAACAGATGCGTAGATCTTCAGTCGTGATCGGCTTGTGCTTTATGCTGGCGTTGGTGCTCAACGTCCTGGCGGCGCAACGCGGTCACCCGGATGTTATGCAGGACGTGCGCGGTACCATGGGCAGCTTCAACACGAACCTCGAGGAGGGCAACGGCTCGGGAATCGCTGCAGATGCAAGCAAGATGGAAGGTCTGTTCAAGGAACTACTTCCGATCTATGAACAGATGGGCTACGGACCGGTCGAACAGGCGACCGCCGCTGCGGCCGCCGCTGCGGCTACTGCAGAGGCTGCCGGGGCGAACAACATAGACGCGGCGCGCGAGGCCGCAGGCGGCGTTACCGGCGCGTGCCGAGGCTGCCATATGCAGTTCCGGGAAAAGGTCGACGGCTCGTTTCGCGTCAAGCGCGGCGGTCACTAGAGACATCGCAGGCCTCGAAAGGCCGGGTTTGGCAGACATCTGGTGGGTGTCTCCCATTTCTTTTGACATTTTTGTGGAAAAGCGAGTAACCTTATCCACATGAGTGGTGTCTATTAGTATAGATTTCCTCCACCATCCCACTCTCCCCGCGGCCGAGTCCGCGGGGAATTTTTTTTGCCCAAAGCAACTCAAGAGATACTTGAATGATCCCGGCCCTCCTTATAGCCGTCTCTCTTGCGGCCTTCATCCACGAAGATCCCGTTGCCGACCGAATGATCCGGGACGCCACCGAGGCAACTTACGATCTGCGGCTTCCCGAGGCGCGACAGATCGCTCGGGCTGTTCAGGCCCGCTATCCGGAGCACCCCGTCGGCTTCGTTCTCGAGGCTGAAACCTACTGGTGGGAAGCCCAGGCGGACCGCGGTAACGTATCCATCGAAGAGGACTACTACGAGGCGCAGAAGACCGCCCGGGAAATCGCCGACCGGGCTCTCGATTCGGGGGATTACCCGCGGATCGAGATTCTGTCCTATCTCGCCGCGGCCGACGGTAGCTACGCCCGGTTCCAGATAACGCAGAAGGAAGCTTTCTTCAGCGCCCTGAGGGCGGGCCTGCGGGCCCACGGCTATGCGAAACAGGTGCACGCGCTGGACCCGGAATTCTATGACGTCTATGTTGGGTTGGGAGCGTTCAACTACTTTACAGGGTCGCTGCCCGCGATCCTGAACCCATTCGCCTTCATCATCGGAGCGCGCGGGGACAGGGAAACCGGGATCGATCAGCTTCGGATTGCGCGGGAACGAGGCCGGTATTCCAGAACCGAGGCACGCGTCGTCTCGTATACGACATTCCTCGAAGATGGGCAGATGGGGGTCGCTTTCGAACTGCTGGAAGGCCTCCGCCGGGACTATCCGACAAACTACGTCTTCTTTGACTGGGTGACGGACTGGTTCCTGAGGCAGGGCCGGACCTTCGGTGCGATGGACTACTTTGAACAGGCGGCGGCACAGGATCGGGAGGTGCGTCCGGTCGTTGCGAAGTGGGCGCTGCTGGAAAAAGCGCGACTCCAGCATGCGATCAGCCGACACGGCGCTGCTCGCGGGACCATCGAGCGCATCAAAGCCATCCCGGGCGGGGACGCACTTCTCCTGAGAAAGCTCGGGTTGCTTGAGGCGAGGGTCAAAGCCGCCGGCGGGAAATAGGGACAGGCACCTATGTCCCTATTTTCGATTGATCAGGGACATAGGTGCCTGTCCCTATTTAGATGACTTTCAGCTTTCGGCCGACGGTTTCGAAGGCGGCCAGGGCACGGTCCAGGTCCTCTTTTTCGAGTGCGGCCGACATCTGAGCCCGAAGCCGGGCCTCACCCTTTGGAACCACCGGGAACCAGAGTCCCTTGATATAGACGCCGGCATCGAGGAGGGCGGCACTCATGTCCATGGCCAGGGATGCCTTGCCCAGCATGATGGGCACGATAGGATGGCTTCCTTCGATGATCTTGAACCGCAGTGACTGAATCTGGCTACGGAAGTATGCGGTGTTTTCGTTGAGCTTCTGGATCAGCGCGTTATCTTCGCTCAGCATCTTGAGCGACTCGAGCGCCGCCAGGACGATGCTCGGCGGAAGGGAGTTTGAGAACGTGTAGGGGCGCGACTTCTGGCGCAGGAATTGGACCATCTCCTTGCGGCCGGCGACATAACCGCCTGCGGCACCACCCAGGGCCTTGCCAAGAGTCCCACTGAGGACTTCGACCTCGCCATGTACGCCCTGGGCTTCGGGAGTACCCCGCCCAGTCTCCCCGACCACGCCAACAGCGTGAGAATCGTCGACGAAAAGAACCTGCCCGTGATCTTTCGCGAGGCCAATCAGCTCGCCGAGAGGTGCCTGGTCGCCCTCCATGCTGAAGACGCCGTCGGTTGCGATAAAACCGAACCGGTATATGTCCTCTCCGCGGTCCGCATCGAGCATTTGCGCCAGGTTGGCGGTGTCGGCATGTTCATAGATCTTCCGGTGGACAACCTCGGCCCTGCAGAGACGTGTTCCGTCGATGATGCTTGCGTGGTTCAGTCGGTCGCTGTAGATGACGTCTCGGTAGGGTTCCTGGCCCATCCGTTCGTTGACGATCGACGCAAAAAATCCTTCGTTGGCCGCATAGCAGGAAGAGAACAGGATGCTGTCCTCGGTGCCGAGGAATTCGGCAATCTGCTCTTCGAGCCTGCGGTGGATCGTGAGGGTCCCGCAGATGAAGCGGACCGAGGAGACGCCGTAGCCGTACTCCCGAATGCCGCGGATGGCCGCCTCGGTGATCCGAGGGTGAGACGCCAGGCCCAAATAGTTGTTGGATGCCAGCATGACGACCTCCTGGCCGTCGACACGCACACGGGCGCCTTGCTCGGAATCGATCAGCGTCTCGGTCTTGAAAGTCTTGGTGTCTTCCAGATAAGTGAGTTCGTTTGTGATCGCTTCGTGGAGTTTCATGGTTTCAGAATCACCTTGATCGCATCGCGCCGCTGCATGGCGTCGATGCCGGTTTCGAAGTCTCCGAGTGGGAGTTCGTGCGACACGAAGCCTCCGTCCAGCAGGTCGTTCGCGAGGCCTGCTCCGAGCAGGTTTCGCATCGCTTCCCAGGTCTCGAACACCCTTCGGCCAATAATCCCCTTAACCGTAACTCCACGGAAGATGATGTCTCGACCAAAATCGACCGGCATCGCGCCCTCGGGTATACCCAGCAGGGCCATCGTCCCTCCCATTCGCACCAGGTCCAGGCCGTCCCGGTAGGCGAAGTAACTCCCGGATGCCTCCAGCACGGCGTCGACGCCGGTACCGTCGGTTTCGTCCATGACCGTGCCCATCAGCCGGTCTTTGGCACCCGGTTGGGCCATGTCGAAGCAATGATTGGCACCGAACCGACGCGCCATCGCGAACAGAACGGTCTCGACACGAGAGGTGCCGGAATCGGATGAGGAAGGTGAAAAATCGGTTACGTAAATGCGGCCGGCGCCGCTGCGGCGGGCAGCGGCGACGGCCATAAGGCCCTGAACGCCGGCTCCGAGCACGGCGATGTTCTTGCCCGCCACATCGACAGCCTGGACCATGTGCAGAGCGTTGCCGATCGCATCCATGAACGCGATGATTTCGACAGGCAACTCGCCACGTCGGAGCAGAATCAGATTCGCCGCGGGCACTTTCAAGTAGTCGGCGAAAGCGCCGTCGTCGTGAACGCCCTTGATGACGGTGTTCTGGCACGTGTGCGGCGCCCCGACGCGACACTGAAAGCACCAACCGCAGGTGATGTGCATTTCGGCCGAGCAGACAAAGTGTTCGCCCACGAAGTCGGTGAACCCGGGATCCCGGGCCAGGTCGGCGGCGGACCGTCGCCGTGTGAATTTGAGGACCTCGTCGTCGTGGTTGGAGTTGTGCGCGATGATCTCGGCCAGCCGGACTCGAGCCTGATCGCCCGCGTCTACAGGGATTCCGCAAAATTCATGTCCGACCACGACCGGATCGTGGGGTGCGCGCGACATCGCGTCTCGAAAGAGGCTCTTGCAGGTGTAGATGCCCAAATCGCTACCGCAGATCCCCGCGGCGAGGACGTGAATCTTGACGTCGTCGGTGTGGTCGATCGTCGGTTCGGGACGCTCCTCAAGACGGAAGCCGCGCGGCCACGCCTGTCCTGCCACGGGTCGAGATTTGACTAGCGCTTTCAAGCTGTTCGGAGTCGGTTTGATTCAAGGTATCGAAAAGAGTGAGCATTGTAATGCCCGGATCGGGAAATGACTACAGTAAAGTCCGCACGGTGCCGATGAAGAGGGGAGAAACCTGTCGAGACAAGACGACAGGGTGGATTGCCATGGGAAAACTACTGCGACGGTTGGCATTCTTTGCCTTGATTTTCGAAGGGCTGGGACGGATCGATTTACCGGTTCTCGTCGTCGCAATTGCAGTTACGGCTGCCATCGTTGCGTGTACTCATTTTTTGCTTCAGAGTGACGCTAATTCCGCTTGAATATCTCCAGCCGAGGTAATACTCTAGGCCCCCTGTTCCGGAGGCAAATTGATGCAACACGTTTTTTTCATGGTCACGCAGACACTCGTTTTGTCGACCGTGGCCGAGGGCCTGCCGGATCGATCGTTCCCCCGCGGGATGGAACAACGACCTCCCTTCTCCAACACTTCGATTCATCGCGAGACTTGGAATCGGTTCGGGTCCCTGCAGCGTATCGCGCCGGTGCAGGGAACGTCGATGAGTCGGCGTCTACTCCGGTAGGAGGCAAGTATTCAACGTGGGGAACGTGACCGACTATAGTCTGAGGGATTCTTCGGCAGGCGTCGCTGACGGCGTCGAATCGATGGGGTGTGACGGCGGAGAAATCCCGCTTTACGCCCGCGCGAACCCACCCCGCGACCGGGCTGTTCGTGAGAGCACGGGACGCACAAGTCCGTAAGTATCGACGATCGAGATTGGCGGTGGTTCGGTGGCCCGAACGGACACCGATGACGCGCGAGACCGACTGTTATCGGTCACCAGGGGATGCGAGTTTATTGACGGTACACCCGGTACGCACGAAGCGTTCCGGACTCCGACTGGTTCCGAACGCTCGTGGCGGGCGAGATGGCGGAATCGGCGGATAACCTAAACGACGAATGGCGACATCTACTGCTCAAGCACTGATCCTCACTGAAGACAAAGACCTGGAACGTTGCCTCCGAAGCGTCTTGGAAAGCGATGGGTTCGAGCCGATTACGGCCGATCGAGTCGGGATCGCGATGGAGCGCTTGAATTCGGCGACGCCAGAGTTGATCCTGGCCGATCTGGACATCGCGGGCGGCGATCCAATCGAGTTCATCGCACGGTTCGGGAAGTCCGGCGAGTCGGGCCGTGTTGTCGTCTTCGTTAGCGAACAATCCATGGAGAAGGTGGCCGGAGCCATCGCGATCGGCGTCCCCCAGTACCTGAAGAAACCAGTGGATGTCGATGAAGTCCGCCTTGCGCTAGAGCAGGCGCGCCAGCACCGACGGCTCGTCGAGGAACTGCGCAGCCTGCGGGAACAGACGCCCGTCGGAGCGTTCCCGACCGTCTACGGTTCGAGTCCGGAAATTCAATCCGTGCTCAAGATCGCCGGCCAGGTTGCGCCGACCGGTGCAAACGTGACTCTGATCGGGGAGTCCGGGTCCGGAAAGCGGCTGATCGGAAGACTGTTACACCGGAACAGCGCACGCAGTAAGCGACGATTCATGCACTTCAGTTGCGAAGGCCTCGGACGGGATCTCCTCGAAGCGGAATTGTTCGGAACCCGAGACGCTTCCGGACGGCTCGGTATGTGCGAGGGAGGCACACTTTTCATCGACGAGATCACGCAATTGCCGCTGGACCTGCAGGACAAGCTTGCGACACTCCTCAACGCGCGCTCCGGCGGGTCCCATCGAGGACCGTCCCCGACCGAACCCACGGGCGTCCGGATCGTGGCGGCATCGTCCACCTCGATTGAGGAGGCCTTGGATCAAGGCCGTTTCAGCAGGGCGCTCTACGACAGGCTGAAGGGTGTCGTCGTGGCTGTGCCCGCGCTTCGCGACCGCGAATCGGATATCCCGGTGCTCGCCGATCACTTTATACGGGCCGCGGCGCGCCGTCATGAGAAGACCCTCCGGGGACTGACCCCGGAGGCACTGTCGATGCTGATGAAGTACAGTTGGCCGGGAAATGTCCGGGAGTTGGAGGCCATCATCGAGAATGCGGTCCAGGCGGCCACCGGCACGGTCCTCGACATCGACGATCTTCCGGCGCTGCCCGAGTACGCCGAAGCGCGAGGGTACTCGCTGATTCCAGGAGCGCCGATCCAGGACATTGAGCGAGAAGCCATCCTGCAGACACTGGATATGGCCGGTGGTTCGACGACCCGAGCGGCCCGAATCCTCAACATGAGCGTCCGGAAGATCCAGTACAAGCTCAAGGAGTACCGGCTCGAGGCCCTATCGGCCGTTCGTAGCGAGACCGTACGGAGCGTCGCTACGGCGACGCCCGTTCCCCGCAAGAATACCGAGTTCGTCGCTGGGAGCGATCACCGTCAGCGTCGGCGGTGACGCGGTCCGGAATTCATCGGCAGCCCCCGAACAAATCGCGCCTGCAGCCATTCTGCGGGTGAAGCACGCGTAACTTTCCCGGTCGTCGGGACGCCAAATGGCCGTTACGACTGGTAGATCAGTGTGGATGCCGCCGTGCCTAAGGACTGGCATGCGCCGGCAGAGGCTACCGTCCACACATAAAATACGCTGTCCGGAGTGCCGAGGTCGATTCGACCTCTTCATCGCTAAGTGGTGCGACTGCTCCGATGCGCGCATGACCAAGGTCTGCCCGAAATGCGGAATTTGCCTTTGTCAGCGGGCCGGCGGCGGTGATCCGGATCTATGGGTGGCGCCACCGGAAGAATTCCGCAGGCACGGATTCACCGAGGTCCCGGTCTATTATCTTTGAGGCTCATCGGTGCGATCGATGCGCGTCATCGGACTTCCCGGGGAAGGGTGCCGCGCATCACGAATTCGCGGACCGTCAGGGTACCTTCCCGATCCAGGACCTGGAATCGAAAACCCGGGTTTTCGGCATCACCGGTCAACTCCAGGGGGTAACGGCCGCGCAGGTTGCGCAGACGGAGCGTCGTTTCGTACTGGTGTTTCGCGAGGTTCCAGATGAACACGCGTATGCCGTCGAACGCGTACGCCGGTTCGGTATCGTCGCGCCTCTCGGCGGCCACATACCAGGAAACGGGACCCACTTCCGGGTCATCGACCTCCTTGAGCAAGTGGATCGCCGTGTAGGTGCGTCCCTCGGTGAATCCGGAGATCGCTTCGGGCGTGTCCCACTCGATCAGTTGGGCATAGACCCACCCGATCTGGTCTGGTTCCGGTCGAACCTTGAACCAGACATCGGTCGCGTCGCTCTCGGGTCGGGGCGTGGTGGCGCGCTCGAGCACCTCCAGGGTCGTGCCGCGACGCAAACGGCGGATGATGGCTGTCTCCCTGCCCGGCTCCAGTCGCAGGTTGACCTGTTCCCGCGCGCGAACCGTGTTCTGGACCGGTAGGGAGGTCGAGGCCGCCAAAGTGGCCTCCATCGCTACCCGTGTCGTATCTCGCAGGAGGTTGATCTCACCCATCCATCCTTCGATGAGATCCTTGTCGCGAACCAGATACCAGGTTCCCTGTTTTCGGAGGATTTCGACGCGCTCCCCGGCGCCAAGGGTGAACATCGTGCGGGCCGAGGTGCTGGCGTCGATCCGCAGAGAAGTGTTGTCGGTCAGCACCGTCGCCCCATCGATCGCCGGCATCGGCTCGGGCAGGCATCCGGCTGCCAGCAGGGCAACCGTGAGCAGGGGTCCGGTAAGAGCAAAAGAAACTTTCATCAGCCGCACATGGGTCCTTGAGCGGAGCGCCCGCCGTTCGTTCCAAATTATATAACGATGGGATAAGATTGGTCCCATGACCGACGCCGCTCCCGAGCCGGACACACCCGACTTTGAGGCCTCATTGGGGCGTCTCGAAGAGATCGTCAAGACTCTGGAAGGCGGCGAAGTGGCGCTCGACACCGCGCTCGCGCTCTTCGAAGAGGGTGTCGGTCTTTCCCGGTTGTGTCATGGCAAGCTCAAGCACGCCGAACGTCGCGTCGAGCTGCTGCTCAAGGACGCCGCGGGCAACGTCGCAGCAGTTCCGCTTGAAGATGAATAGCCTGAACGCGTTCTTCGACCAGGTCCGCCTACCGGTTGAAGACACTCTGGATCGGCTGCTTCCACCGGCTGACCTTGAGCCCCGAGGGCTCCACGAGGCGATGCGCTACAGTGTATTTGCCGGAGGGAAGCGGCTGCGCCCGCTGCTGTCAGTTGGGGGATATCGGGCCTTTCGGGACGATTGGCCGCGGGTCCTGACCGTCGCTGCCGCCATCGAGTTGATTCACACGTATTCGCTGATCCACGACGATCTTCCGGCAATGGACGACGATGACGTGCGTCGGGGACAACCGTCCTGTCACCGAAAGTACGGTGAGGCCGTCGCCATCCTTGCCGGCGACGGCCTACTGACGCTCGCGTTTGAGTCGATCTCACGGGAACCGGAATTTCCCGCGCCGGCACTGCTCGAGGTCGTCGGAATGCTGGGCCAGGCGGCGGGAACGTCGACGGGCATGATTGCCGGCCAGATGATGGACCTCGAGGCCGAGGGCTCAAACGTGGACGGCGACCATCTGGAATCCATCCACCGGTTGAAGACGGGGGCTCTGCTGGGAACTTCCATCGCGGTGGGAGCGCACCTGGCCGGTGCGGGCGATGCGGATATGATCGCCGTCACGGCTTACGGCAGGTGCATCGGGCTGGCATTTCAGATTGTCGACGACATCCTCGATGAAACCGCGCCGAGTCTCGTGCTGGGTAAGACCCCCGGAAAGGACCGCCGCCATGGGAAGGCGACATATCCGGGGCTTCATGGGATCGAGGACTCGCGGCGCATGGTGGGGACGCTCACGGGCGAAGCCAGAAGCCATGCCGCCCGCCTCGGTCCACGCGCGCACCTTCTGGGCTCGTTTGCCGAGTACCTCGAGAACCGGACCAATTGAAGAAGATTCGCATCGATAGGCTGCTGGTCGAGCGAGGCCTCGTCGAGACCCGCGAACGAGCCCGGGCGATGATCATGGCGGGCGATGTCCTGGTGGAGGACACGCCGGTCCACAAAGCCGGTACCAGTGTCCAACCAGATGCTGCCGTCCGGTTCCGCCGACCGGAGCATCCCTATGTCGGACGGGGTGGTGTCAAGCTTCGGGGGGCGCTGGATGAGTTCGGAATCGACCCGGAGGGCCTCGTGGCGGCCGACATCGGCTGTTCGACCGGGGGGTTCACCGATTGTCTGCTCGACGCTGGCGCACGGCGCGTCTATGCGCTCGATGTCGACACCTCGCAACTGGACTGGAAACTCCAGTCGGACTCGCGAGTCGTCTCCATCGAAGGGAATGCGCGCTACCTGGAGCCGGGCCCACTGATGGGAAAGATGGACCTGGTCACGATCGATGTGTCTTTCATCTCCCTCCGCAAGATCCTGCCGCGTGTGACACCGATACTGGCCACCGGAGGGAGGGTCCTGGCGCTGGTCAAACCACAGTTCGAGCTCGGGCCCGACAAGGTCCCCAAAGGTGGAGTCGTGTCGGATCCGGCCCTGCATCAAGCGGCCGTCGACGGCATCACAAGCTGGGTCGAAGGAGCCACGGGCCTCGGTCACGTTGGGACGGCGGAATCACCCATCACGGGCAAGGAAGGGAACCGTGAGTTTTTTGTCCTCCTCTTGAAGTCATGAAGGTCGAAACCGTTGGTATTGTGACGAAACCTCACCAGGGGGATGTGGCCCGGGCCGCCGCGGGCCTCGTCGATTGGTTCGAGGCCCGGGACGTCACTGCGCTCATCGGCGAGGACGCAGCGAAACTGCTGGACCGGCCCGAGGCGGGAGTGCCTGCCGAAGAGATCGGCCGGAGGGCCGACCTTATCGTGGTCGTTGGAGGTGACGGCACACTGCTGGCCGCGGTGCGGCTATTGAACGGTCGGGACATCCCGATTCTGGCGATCAACTACGGGGGGCTGGGTTTCCTGACCGGTGTAACTCTGTCCGAGCTTTACGACGACCTGGAGCGGACGCTCGCGGGCGAGTTCGTTGCCGACCGCCGGATGATGCTCGAAGTGGAGTTGAAGCGGGGCGAGCAGACGGTGGCTTCACACCGCGCGTTGAACGATGTCGTCATCAACAAGGGGACGCCGTCAAGGCTTATCGAGGTGGAAGCCAGGGTCGATGGCGAGTACGTATCGACGTTCCGCGCAGACGGCCTTATCGTCGCAACGCCAACCGGGTCGACCGCGTACAACCTTTCGGCCGGCGGGCCGATAGTCCATCCCGACGTGCAGGCGATCCTGATGACGCCGATCTGTTCCCACACGCTGACGAATCGACCGATCGTTCTGCCAGAGAGTGTCAGCATCGTCGTAACGTTCAGCTACCGGGGTGACGACGGCGTCTACAGCACCGTGGACGGCCAGGTGAGCCTGCCGATGGTTTCGGGCGACCGCCTGGTGGTCCGGGCGGCCCGTGAGCAGGTCCAGTTGATCGTGCCTACCGGCAAGAGCTACTTCGAGGTGCTTCGCGGAAAGTTGAAGTGGGGATAGCGGGGGGAGTATTGGACGTTTGAGATTGGACGTTCAAACTTGAGCGTTTTCCGAGCGCCTCGACTGTCGATCGGTCCAGTACCTCCGAGGTCCCGGGCTGGTATAATGCCGCTACCCAAACGGACATGATCCGGCGGACGCCATAGTGCCGGCAGTCGGACAGACTGCAGCGATCGAGGGTTTTCGACCGCCTACCCAGGAGACCAGATTACGAGTGAAGACCAAAGCGCCCCGTCAGACCGTCTGTAACGAACCTGGAACCACCAAGAAACAATCGTTCTGCGGTGGAAAGTTGAAACGGATCACCGAACTGGAGCCCGAGGTCGCAAAGCAGGCAGCCAAGGGTCAGGATGTATTGCGCTGTCAGATCTGCGAGATCTTGTACGTCGAGGCAAGTCCTTACGCGACCGCGAAGCGCTAGTGACCAATTCGGAGAGGGGGACAGATGACTGACAGGAACCAACTGATTCACGACTGGAACACGGTCGATTGCGCCCAGCGGGTTGCGGACAAGCCTGTGTTGCTTGACGACGAAACCCTCCGGGACGGGCTTCAGTCTCCCACCGTCAACGATCCGACGATCGACGAAAAGATTCGGTTGCTCCACCTCATGCACCAGCTCGGCATCGACATGGTGGACCTCGGCCTGCCCGGAGCCGGTCCGAGGGCGTGCGCGGACGTGGAGGCCCTGGCGCGGGAGATCAGTGCTTCCAAGCTCAAGATTTTGCCGAACTGTGCAGCGCGGACGACAGTTCGGGATATCGAGCCGATCATTTCCATCTCCGAGAAGACGGGCGTTCCGATCGAAGCTGCGACATTCCTGGGTTCCAGTCTGATCCGTCAGTATGTAGAGAACTGGGATCTTGACACGCTCGTGCGACGCACCGAGGAAGCAGTCCGTTTCGCTGTCGACCGAGGTGTCTCGGTGATGTACGTGACCGAGGACACGACGCGGGCGTTCCCCGATACGATCCGGAAGCTATACCGAGTGGCGATCGAGTGCGGGGCGCGGCACATCGTGTTGACCGATACGGTCGGGCATGCGACTCCGGACGGCACCCGAGCGCTGATCCGGTTCATACAGAGGGAAGTAATCGAGCCTTCTGGCGAGGAAATCATGATCGGCTGGCACGGCCACAATGATCGCGGCCTCGCCCTGGCAAACACCCTGACCGCGCTGGAGGCGGGCGCCGATGTGGCTCACGGGTGCGCGCTTGGTGTCGGCGAGCGTGTGGGCAACACCTCGATGGATCAGGTTCTGGTCAACCTTAAGCTGCTGGGTTGGATTGATCGGGACCTGTCCGCTCTTAAGGAGTATTGCGAAACCGCATCCAAGGCCTGTCGGGTGCCGATTCCCTCCGGCTACCCCGTGATGGGCAGCGATGCCTTTCGGACTGCCACCGGCGTCCACGCGGCCGCTGTCATCAAAGCACTCAAGAAGGGGGACAACGAACTGGCCGACCTGGTGTACTCGGGCGTCCCCGCAAACTACTTCGGGCTCGAACAGACGATCGAGGTCGGTCATATGAGCGGAAGGTCCAACGTGATCTATTGGTTGGAGAAACGGGGAATCGAGGCAACCGACGATCGAGTCGATGCCGTGTTCCAGAGAGCGAAGAAGTCCGACCGGCTCCTGACCGCAGAGGAAATTCTGCAGATCGTGCGCGCGTCCGCTTGATCGTCGTGTTTCCGTCCCACCGAGGGTCGGATCCAACTCGCCGCTACCTGCAGTTGGGATCGCTTTATCTAATTCCCATAGGTAAACCCCCGGCTTAGCCGGGGCGACTCGCAGAGGTTTGACCGAGAGCGGCGGTAGATAGGAAAGTCCTGCTTGGAAGCGACGACTTCCAAAGAAGGAGGACTCAATGAAAGAGGCCCGAAGGCGATCGCACACGAAATGGGACTGCAAGTATCACATGGTGTTCATTCCGAAGTAGGCGGTATCCAGTGTGGCGGGATTCATCAAGGGGAAGAGTGCAATCTCGACTGCCCGGAACTTTCTGGGACTGAAACACCGTTTGACAGGGAAGAGTTTCTGAGCGCGAGGCTATTTCGTTTCCACGGTGGGGATGGACAAACAATTCGTGCGGGAATACATTTGGCGGCAGGAGCGGGAGGAGCAGCGTTTGGAGGAGCTGAACATGGCGTGGGGGCATCAGCTGCCTTCAGGCGGCTCTTGACCGGCCCCTTTGAGGGGCTCACAGAAATAAGCCCCCGGCTCTGCCGGGGGTCATTTAACTCGATGCTTCACTTAATGTATCTGATAATACTGTAAATAAATAGTTTAGATGTTTTATCGCTGCGCCTGATTCGCGCGGCGCAAGGCCCGTGACACTGCCACCTCGATCAGGCTGCTCTCGTAGGGATCGTCGTCCAGGTCGGCCATTTCGAGCATTTCCTCGGCGGCGACTTCGGCGGCATTCTTGATGTTCGGCTCGTTGAGGGGGCGGCGTGCGAGCGAACGGGAGGCTTCGGGCGTCAGAACCGGGATGATTGTCGAGCTGGAAACGATGATCTGAGGTTCTACGGCGATGTTCCCCCTCAGCTTCATCCGAACCGAAGCCGACACCGTGTTCTTGCCACCTCCGGGGTTAACGCGGAAGAATCCCACGCGCCATTCTTCGGTGAGCTTGCTGAATTCGAGGAAGGCCGGGAATTCACCATTATTCAAGCCGTTTGCCGAAGCGATCAGAAAGTCGCCGATTGGCATCCGTCGGCTTCCGGACGTGGATTGGATGGTCACCCGGCTGCCAAGCGCCACCAGGGCGGTGGCGAGGTCGAAATAGGTCGATTCCGAATCGAGCGCCGTCAGCACGGCAATTCGGTTGCGGATCAATGGGTTGGCGAGCATGGAGATGGCCTGACGGAGCAGCCCGTTCTCGCCATCAACCTCGCGCAGCACTCGGCCAAAGCTGGCGCCGGCGCCGATGGTCACCTTGCTACCGCCTGCCCGCACTCGGGAAAAGCTACCGAGGCCGCTGACGTTGATGGCGATGCAGTTTCCGGAAATCTTGGTCATGGCTTCGCCGTCCGGAACCACCAGACCACGTTTGCCGAGGCGTGAAAGGACTCGGGCGAGGCCGGTAAGTGTTTGTGGTGCTTGTGATCTGGGCATAGTGACCGCCGCGGCCGGTGAGAACAGCAAAGCCGGTGGGATTCTAGAAACCGAGGACGGGAAAGTCAAGTGTAACCGGGTCTTTCTTGGATGGTTCTGGGCGCGGAGTCGCGTTTCTCCGCCATCCCTGAAACTCGCAAGCCGTTGCGTTCCCGTTTGTTCTGGCTTCTCTTCGGGGCGGTGTGTTGCTACACTGACCCGATGGACAACGGCGAACAAGACGTATTCGAAGAAGTCGTCAACCTCCGTCGCCAGGGCCGTAAGGCGGCGATCGCGACGATCGTCCGGATCCGGGGATCGGTTCCCAGCTTCCAGACAGCCAAAATGCTCGTCCGGGAGGATGGATCCACGGTCGGTTCGGTCGGCGGCGGCTGCGTGGAAGCCGACGTATGGGCTGCCGCCCAGGAAGTCATCAAGGATGAAAAGTCCCAAGTCCTGAGCTTTGACCTGACCGATGAATCGATGGCCGACAGCGGGTTGATCTGCGGCGGCAAGCTGGAGATATTCGTGGAGCCGGTTCTGCCGATTCCCGCGGTCGTCATATTCGGGGCGGGACACATTTCGACCCATGTTTCCAAGATCGCGACTATTGCGGGATTCCGAAGCTGGATCGTGGACGACCGACCGATATACGCAAACGCGACCCGTTTTCCCGAAGCCGAGAAGATTTTTGCCGACAGTTTCGAGGATGCCTTCCAAGGGATTGTCCCCGACAACAACACCTATCTGGTCATCGTGACCCGAGGGCATCAGGAGGACGAAGGCGTGCTGCGATGGGCCCTCGGAACCGGCGCTCGCTACATCGGGATGATCGGCAGCAAGCGCAAGATCCGGACCATTGCACGCCGGCTCGAGGCCGAGGGTATCGATCGGGAACGGATCGAGCGCGTCCACATGCCGGTCGGCATCGATATCGGGGCCATCGTTCCCGAGGAGATAGCAGTGGCCATCGTCGCTGAGATGATCCACCACCGTCGGAAGGGCGCCGAGCACGGGCTCAGCAAGAAGCTCTATCGGACGACCAGCCAGTCCTGATACCCCACCGTGAACTTCGATCGCAAGAGCGCGCTGATTATCGGCGTAGCGCTCGCGATATTCGCGGCTCTTTTCTGGGCCGGATCATCGGATATGGGCCCGGCGATCCCCGAGGCGGATCTCCCGATCGTTCAGATCGAAATGAAGGCAACGCTCGACGAGTTCATCGAGCAGTTCGAACAGGAGCCTTTTGTCTCGTTGGGAGTGATCCATGTCGGTGTGTCCGAGCGAGAACTGATCATCGGCTGGGACCAGCGCTGGATGTCGTTGCCCCGAATTTATAGACGCGAAGTCATCGAGAAGGTCGGCGAGCCCTGGGCCCGCTATCTGGGGGGAGTTACCCGTATTTATGCGGTTCCCGACGGTACCGAACTCGCCAGCTACACTGCCCAGGCTGGGGTTATGCTTCGTGAGTTGAACTAACGAAAGAGGACCGATGCCGTCTGCATATTAGAGAGATGAAGATCTACACGAAGACCGGCGATCGCGGTGAGACACGATTGTTCGACGGAACACGGGTGACAAAGACGGATGTTCGTGTGGAGGCATACGGCAATGTCGACGAGCTAAACTCAACGCTCGGACTCGCGGCGTCCCTGTCGGGCGACGACGAGATCCGTGGCGTGCTGTATGACATCCAGAAACAACTGTTGTCGTTGGGAGCGCAGCTGGCCGACCCCGGTTTCGAAGGCCGGAAGTGGGATAAGCCCAGATTGTCGGCCGCTTGGGTGCGATCGATGGAGGAACTGATCGATCGTTTCGAATCGGAGCTCCCACCCCTTAAGGAGTTTATCCTTTCGGGCGGCGGCCCACCCGGCGCCACGCTTCATCTTGGACGGACGGTCTGCCGTCGGGCCGAACGTGGAGTGGTCCTGCTGAATGAAGCGGATGCACTCGACCCGATGCTGATCGAATACCTGAACAGGCTCTCGGACCTCCTCTTCGTGATGGCCCGGGTCGCCAACCACAGGGAAGGGATGGAAGAAATCCGATGGTGAAACGATTCGCTCTCTTGTTGTTACCGCTCGTTTTCCTGGCCGCGCCCGCTTCTGCTCAGGACTATCCGGTTGTCGAAATGTCGTTCGGCTACGGAAATTATGCGGTGGAGGACCCGGAAGGATCCGGAGGCTCGGCTCGGCTTCATGGTTTCGCCATGCACAGCGGCTTCAATTTCAAGAGCTGGATGGGGATAGACAACTATACGGGTGCCTATAGCGTCCCAGGCGACATCACTCTGGTTGTGAACACGGTGGGACTGAAGATTGCGGCCCGGGATCTGATCGAGGGGCGCATCACGCCGTACGTGATCGCCGGCATCGGTATCGGCTATTTCACGAGCGAGGCGACGAGAAGCGGTTTTTCGACCACCGCGACCAGCCTGGGCGGGGGGATCGACTTCAACCTTGGCGGGGGAATGGCACTGAGGCTCGATGCCAGCCGTATTGGTCTCAGCAACGGCCTGGTCACACCCGGGTGGAAGCAGAATCTGAACATTTCGGCGGGGCTTGTCTTCAACCTCGCCGGCGGTGGACGGTGAGATCGACCGTCTCGATCTGTGCCGCCAGGTTCAGTCGGAGACCAGCCAGATCGGTTCCGGTAGCTGGGTTCCAAGAGACGCGAGGGTTCCGTCGGCGTTGATGAGGAACACGCTCGGCATGTCTTCGACGCCGTAGAGGCGACCGACGCGGCCGTCCGGGTCGAGTAGGATGGGATAGCGCACGCGACCGGCGGCCGACAACACTCTGTCAGGGTCTTCCATCAAGTTGACAGCAACCACCTGCCATCCCGCCTGGGCAAGAATGTTCAGATCGGAGAGGTGTCCCACCGATTCCCGATTCCACCCCGCCCAGAAGGTGAGCAGTAACCGTTGGCCCTCGAAATCACTGAGGGCGACAGTATTCCCACCAAGATCCCGGAGCGCGAAATCGGGAGCAGGGGCGTCCCGGGCGGTCTGGTCCGTTCCGATGGCCACGATGACCTCCCGGACAACCCAATGCGCATGGACCGCGAGGATAAACGCTCCAAACAGGACAGTTGTCGCTCCCGCTGCCACCAGCGTCGTGCGTAATGCCTTCATGGTACCGGTCCCTTGAAAACTCCTCGGAGAATACTGCTGCAAGAAGAGTTCATTAGTAATGGACATGCCGGGACCCAAGACGGTTAGCAGCGGGAACTGTGCCGCGTGTGGAATTCGCCTCCCTGGAACGGTGTACGGCATAGAGGCGGCGACTACCGGCGTGCCCGAGCGTTCCGTCGAAGCGGTTGTTTTCGTATCTGCCTGAACTGCCTTTGTGATATAAAGTACTTGTCACTGAGACCAATACCGCCACTTCGGGAGGGCACATGCTCCAGCTTGCGACAGAGACCGGCCACCTGGTAACCAACTTTCGGGTTCAGCAGCAACTGATTTCGCTCCGGACAACCCGTGGTCCGGAGTTCGTCGACATCACCGGGCGCGTCGCCGCGGTCGTGGCCGAGTCGGGCGTTCAGTACGGTATCGCGAACATTCAAACCCGGCATACGACGACGGGCATTCTGGTCAACGAAGACGAACCACTCCTCCGCGAAGACATCGAACGCATGCTCGAGGGCGTCGCCCCCTCCCGAGCAGCGTACTGTCACGACGACCTGAGCCGGCGCACTGTGAACCTCGTCCCTGGAGAGCCCGAGAACGGCCATTTCCACTGCCGTGCGGCGCTGATCGGCGCCTCTGAGACGCTCAACATCATCGCTGGCCGGCTCGACCTCGGTCGCTGGCAGCGTGTTTTTCTCGTTGAACTCGATTCCGAACGGAATCGTCAAATCAGTGTGTTAGTGATGGGAGGCTGTTAAGATATTCGGAGTACCCGTACCAGACAATTCGGTCGAACATAGGAGGCACCCGTGAGAGGGGCATTGCTGACGTTGGCGACGACCCTGATGTTTGCGCTTCCGGGGTGGACGCAAGACGTTGCGTCGTTGTTCCAGGGCGAAGAGGCAGAGCGCTTCCTGCGAGAAGCCGTGGTCGTTGCCTCAAGGCCGATCGGAACTGGGGTTACCAATTCTCTCCGCTTGACTCTCGAACTCGACGGCGAGCAGCGTGACGCGGCTTTCAAGACGATCGACCGAAGAGAGCCTGGACGGATGCGGGTCGGCGAAGAGACGGTCTTCGGCTTTCAGGACAGTTACCGTCTTGAAATCGCGGCCTACGAGATCGACAAGATGCTCGGCCTCAACATGGTCCCTGCAACCATCGAGCGCCGGGTTGACGGCCGCACCGGCTCGGTCCAACTCTGGGCCAATGTGCTGATGTCGGAGGCGGAGCGTATCGAGCAGCGCATGCCGCCGGCAAACCCGCTCCCGTTCAGCCGCATGGGCAGCAATCGTGCCGTGTTCGACCAACTGATCTCCAACATCGACCGCCACCTGAACAACCTGCTGATCGACCCCGACTGGAACCTGATCCTGATCGATCACTCCCGGGGGTTCTACACCAACGAGAAACCACACGCCCCCGATGAGATGGTCCGATTCTCGCGAGCTCTTCTGGAGGCGCTCGAAAGGCTCAATGCAGACCAGATCAAGTCCCGGCTGGATCGATATCTGAGCGGTCGGCAGATTGACATGCTTTTGAAACGCCGTGATCTGATCCTGGAACGAGCTGCCCGTTTGGTCCGCGAGCGCGGCGAAGAATTCGTCCTCTTTCCCTAAGCCTATCTTGACACTAGTCCCGCTACAGAAGACCGCCACGCCACGCTTCGAACTGTAGCGGCGGTCTATGACCGCCGACAAACCGAAGCCGGGAATTCGGCGCTCATAGAGCGCCGCTACAATTGATTCCTTCTATGGCGTTTCGGGCTCTAGCGCGAGTTTACTGAATCAGACGGCCAACTTCCGGCGCAAGTTGCTTGAATCCAGCTTGTGAAGGGGGATTGAGGCGGTTCCTGCGCCGCTCGCTTATGTATACACAAAACATGAAAGCCGTTCCGATCATTGGATCCACACGATAATCCTATATTATGGGGTCATAATCCACTTGACTACGATATGTAGAGATGTGTATACATAAAACATGGCCAGCCTGCAACGGGTCCAAGTCGCTGGACACTCCTACTGGCGGATCGTGGAGTCCCGGCGCATCAACGGGAAGCCGCGGCCCGTTCCCATCCTTTACCTAGGCACGGCCGACGCCCTGCTGGATCGGCTGCTGCAGGCACCAGAGGGGCAACTGAGAATCCGGTCCTACCAGCACGGCGACGCGGCCGCCCTGAAGGCCGTGGCCGATCGGCTCGGCGTGGTGGACCTCATCGACCGAGAAGTGGGCCGGAGCCGGTCCCGCAAAGCGTCGGTGGGCACCACTCTGCTGCTGGGCGCGCTCAACCGAGCCATCCGGCCCCAGTCCAAACGGGGGTGGGCCGACTGGGCCGCCGGCACGTCCCTGCACCGCCTCTTTCCAGGCCTGAAAACGGAGACGGTCACCTCGCAGTTTTTCTGGGACCAGATGAACCGCGTATCCCTGGATGCGCTGCGGCGAATCGAAGAGGAACTCACCCAGCGCATCGTGACCCAACTGGACCTGAAACTGGACACCCTCTTCTACGACACGACGAACTTCTTCACTTACATCGCCACCACGAATCGCAAGCCCAAGCTCCCCCAACGGGGCCGGTCCAAACAGAAGCGGTTCGACCTCCGCCTGTTCAGCCTCGCGCTTCTGGTTGCCCGAGACGGGCAGATTCCCCTCTATGCTCACGTCTACGCAGGCAATGAGGTGGATTCGAAGCGCTTTCCCGAGTCTCTGACTGACATTCGGGAACGGTTGGCCAAGCTCTCCATCGAGCTGGAAGACGTCACGCTGGTCTACGACAAGGGCAACAACTCGAAAGCCAACCAGGCCCGGGTCGATGCCAGCCAGATCGGCTATGTCGCTTCACTGGTTCCGACCCAACATGCAGATCTTCTGGGGATTCCGGTGGCGGAGTACCGCCCGGTGGATTCGGGCCGCCTACAGGGCGTGCCGGTCCTGCGTCTCCAGAAGGATATTTGGAGGGAGCGGCGAACGGTGGTTCTGTTCATCAGTGAGCAGCTCAAGGCCGGTCAGATCCGCGGGCTGGAGCAGCATCTTGCGAGGCGTCTTCGTGAATTGGCCGAGTGGAAGTCGCAACTGAGCAAGCCCCGGTCCGGGCCTCGGAGCCAGAAGGCGGCCGAGAAGAAGATCGACTCGCTGCTCTCGGGTCAGTACCTGAGCCGGGTCCTCCGTATCACCTATGACGACACGCGATCGGGCAGCGATCGTCTTCAGTTCGGGATCGATGAGCAAGCACGGTCTTACCTGGAACAGGAAGTCTTCGGCAAACGGATACTGATCACTAATCGAGCGGAATGGTCCGATGAGGAGATCATGCTTGCTTACCGAGGCCAGAGCGAGGTGGAGGAGGTGTTCCGCCAAACCAAGGATGACGAGCATCTGGCGGTCCGGCCGCAATATCACTGGACCGATCAGAAGATCCACGTCCACACGTTCATCTGTCTGCTGGGCTTGCTCCTTGCCCGCATCGTGGAGTGGGAGTCCAGGAAGCTGGGGCGCACCGAGTGTCTGTCCGGGCTCCTGGACCTGCTTGGTTCCGTGCGTCTGGCCATGATCCTCCGCCCATCCGGAAAGAAAGGAGGGCGGCCCCGGTGTCAGTGGCAGTTGGAGGAAGCTGAGCCTGGAATCCTCGACTATTTCCTCAAGCTCGTGCCCGCCGAGCCTCCGTTTGTGTATACGCCCCCGTCATCGTAAATCCCTCTGGCACCGAGGTTTCAGCAGAACGGCGCTCCCGCCCCCAGTAAACTCGCGCTAGCTTCTCAATCCGTTTTGCGAAGTAGTCGCGCCAGCTCCGAGGTAACGCCGCAACTGAGATGGCCTTCCAGGAGCGCAACGTTTGACTTTGCTAGCCTCATCGGATGATCCCTCCGTAACCCATCAATCCACAAGCAGCGCGGACTAGGAGCCTGTCGGGAATAAGAAGTCTGCAACCAAGAATCAACAACTTACAGACCGGGGATGGGTCGTAAGTTGTTGATTCTTGCTTCGAGGGAGCCAATTCCCGACAGGCTCCTAGTGTAGTCCGTCACAATTAACGTAACGGCTCTGGCTGTCCCATTTCTGATCATATATGAGGAAAATAATGACCATTAGATCGGAAATCCCTGTGCGGAACGAACTCGGACGGCTTGGCCGAAGCCGCAGTGTGTCGGTCTGGCTCGGGGAACGATCCGAATAAGGTACAGTCTGTTAGACGGGGACCACTAGAGAGTTGTCGGCTGCCATAGCTCGACTTTGTTGCCTTCAGGGTCGAGGAACCAACCGAACCGTCCGAATTCGTGCTCTTCGATTTCTCCCACCACCCGCGCCCCGCCCTCTTGCACCTGCAAGAGGGCGGGGTCAAGATTGTCGACGATCAGGTTGAACATGAACTCTCGCTCTGAAGGATTGAAGTAGGTCGTGTCCTGATCGAACGGTGCCCAGACGGTAAACCCACCCGGAGGCAGCGAGTCATGTTTGAAGATTGCGCCGTGGGGGTGTGAAATGGGCACTCCCAACCACTCTTTGTACCAGTCCCCGAGTTTCTCGGGGTTGCGAGCTCTGAAGAAGACCCCGCCTACACCCAGTATCCGTGCCATAGGTTCCCCTTGCCCCCATCTTGATACTACACCGCCTTGCGGATCGGCGTCAGCCTGCGACTCTGTGGGAAGAAAGTGGAGTCGGGCCAGGAAAAAGAAAGGCACGTTGACTTCGGGCTTCATCACCACCGTGTCCGGCGCGGCGAACCAGCGACCAATCTAGTCCGACGTCCAGGTCGGGAAGAGCATGAGGTGGTTCAGTCATCGTTCTATCGCATGTCAGGCGAAGAGGCCTTGATTAAAGAGCGGGTCTAGTAACTGACACCCCCCTTCGGCATCGTTCCTCCTTCAGCCGTGTAACGTGCACTCCAAACCGCTCGTGTCCAGGCGTCGTAACGACACCATGAGCGGACATCACGAATTCAAAGCGTGCTGGTTCCCGCGGCCGGAAACCTGCGATTGATGTGGAACTTCCAAAGACCCTGTAACGCCGACGCAATCGGGCAGTATTGGTCTCTGACGTCGGGAAGAAGGGGACCAGCCTACGGCCGACGACAGGAGAGACCATGATGTTCGTAAGGGAAATTCGACACGCCCTCCGCGTGCTTCGCTCCAACCCCACGTTTTCTGTACTCGCGGTCACGATGCTGGCGCTTGGGATTGGAGCCTCGACGGCGATCTTCACGGTCGTCAACAGCGTCCTGATTCAGTCGTTGCCCTACGACGAACCCGACCGGATCGTGCAGCTATGGGAGCTATCCGAGGATGGCAACCGCATGAGCCTTCCCGAGGCGAACTTCGTCGACTGGAGGGCAGGGGCCCGGAGTTTTCAGTCGATGGCGATGTACGGCAGCTCGGAGACGGCTGTGCTGGGCGGTCTCGAACCCGTCCGAGTTCGAGTCGCGACGGTGTCGGAGGGCTTCTTCGAGGCCATCGGCGCGCGGCCAGTCATGGGTTCCGGCTTTCTTGCCGAGCACCAGCGCGCTGGTGCGAGTCCGGTAGCGATTGTCAGTCGTCGTTTCTGGCACGATGTGCTCGGTTCACCCGATAGCCTCGATGACATCCGGCTGACGTTTTCGAACCGGATCCACCCTGTTGTGGGCGTTCTGGGTTCGAGCATGGACTTTCCCACCGACACCGACATCTGGAGCAACCAGGAGAGTACCGGTGCGACGCTAAACCCGAGCCGAAGCGCTCACAATTGGAGGGCGATTGGTCGGTTGAACCCGGGGACGACCCCGGCTCAGGCTTCGAGTGAGCTTGAGGCTATCGCGAGGCGCATCCATGAAGAAATACACGGACGTTACGGCCGTTGGGGCGGTGGCTGTGCCACTCCGGGAACAGCTGACCGGTGGGATTCGGACGCCGTTGCTGGTCCTGATGGGGGCGGTTGGGACCCTGTTGCTGATCGCTTGCATGAACGTCACGGGCCTTCTGCTGGCGCATATGGAGTCGCGGCAACGCGAGTTCGCGGTCCGAACGGCGCTCGGGGCGACGCCAATGCAGTTGAGCGCGCAGTCGTTGGTCGAGTCGCTGATCCTGGCTTCGATCGGGGCGTTCGGGGGTCTGGTCCTGGCACGTTTGGGTGTGGCGACTCTGCTGGCGACAGTGGGCGGCAACCTGCCACGCGCAGGCGAAATCGAGCCCGATGTGGCGGTCTATGGCTTCGCCACGCTTCTCGCGCTCACTGTCGCCGTTTCAGTCGGTTTGCTTCCAGCCCTGCGATTCTGGAAGGGCAACCTGGTCGATTCACTGAAGGCCGGAGGCAGGGGGCAGACGGGGGGCGACGGCCGCGTGCGGAGGGTTCTGGTTGTGACCGAGGTCGCCATGACTATCGTGCTTCTGGTCGGCGGCAGCCTGCTGACCCGAAGCCTGGGACAAATGCTCGAAGTGGATCTCGGCTTCGAAACCCGGAACCGTCTCGCCGTCGAACTGGTCCAGCCGTCCGCCCGGGGATGTAGACGATCACTTCAAAATGAACATCACTAGTGTAGTCCGTCACAATTAACGTAACGGCTCTGGCTGTCCCATTTCTGATCATATATGAGGAAAATAATGACCATTAGATCGGAAATCCCTGTGCGGAACGAACTCGGACGGCTTGGCCGAAGCCGCAGTGTGTCGGTCTGGCTCGGGGAACGATCCGAATAAGGTACAGTCTGTTAGACGGGGACCACTAGTGTCCGGAACACGGTGCGACAGCCGCCGGCAACTTATAGATGAACAGTGAGTTGAATGGCATTCTGCGATTTTTCGATTTGAACCTGCCGATCACACTTTTAGCAATATTACGGTGAGAGGGGTGATACCAATGGCGCATGAACTCAGGCCAAACCGTCTTCTCACAAGTCATGGATTACGCGCCCCGATACGAGTTTCAGAAGTGTGTCGCCCGCTATCGGGGCGATTACCAGCAGAAAGGGTTTTCCTGCTGGGATCAGTTCCTGGCGATGGCATTCGCCCAATTGATCTATCGTGAAAGCCTCCGCGACATCGAAGCCTGCTTACGCGCCCTCGGCAGAAAGCGTTACCACATGGGATTCCGAAGCAAGGTGGCGCGGACGACACTGGCCGACGCCAACGAGCGGCGCGACTGGCGGATCTATGCGGATTTCGCACAGGTCCTGATCGGCATGGCGCGGCCGTTATATGCCGAAGACCCCATCGGCGTCGAGTTGGATCAAGGTCTATATGCCCTGGACTCGACCACCATTGACCTGTGTCTTTCACTATTCCCATGGGCCCGGTTTCGCCGGCACAAAGCCGCGGTCAAGATGCATACACTGCTGGATCTTCACGGCAACATGGCTTCCCGCGTTTATCCACGTCACAGACGGGAAAGTCCATGACGTCAACGTTCTCGATGAGATCGCACCCGAAGCGGGTGCCTTCTACGTCATGGACCGCGCCTATATCGATTTTGAACGGCTCTTTCTCTTCTCCCTCTGTTCCGCTTTCTTTGTGGTGCGTGCTAAGAAGAACGTCGTCCTGCGGCGGCGGTACTCCCGTCGGGTGGACACGACCACGGGATTGCGATCCGACCAGACGGTCATCCTCACAACGAACAAATCCGCCAAAACCTATCCCGATCCGTTGCGGCGTATCAGCTACTTCGATGCCGGGACGAACAAGCGGTTGAAGTTCCTGACCAACAACTTCGCGTTGCCTGCACTCACCATCACTCAGATCTACAAGTCGCGATGGCAGGTGGAACTTTTCTTTAAATGGATCAAACAACACCTTCGAATCAAGTCCTTCTACGGCACCAGCGAGAATGCGGTGAAGACCCAGATCTGGATCGCCATTTCGGTTTATGTTCACGTCGCCATCATCCGGAAGCGCCTCGGCATCGATAGGAGTCTTTACCAAATCCTACAGATTCTCAGCATTACGATTCTTGAGAAACAGCCCATTTTGCAGGCCTTTCACGCGCCTGATTCCCAATTCAATGAACTCCAAGATCCTAACCATAACCAACCGGACTGGTAGTCTATTCGACTTCTAACCGATCGGACACTAGTGAATGAACATATTTGAACAAGCGCCGGTTTGAAGGTCGTCATCATCGGCGAAGCAGAGCGGAGGCTTTGGTAAGGTAGAGTGACGCGGAGAAAGGGAAAACCCCGATCGTATGAGCGATCGGGGTTTCGTTTATGGCGGCCCCGGTCAAAGGGCACTGAGGTGGCCCCGGAAAATCGGGCAGTTGTTTAAGGTGTATTCCACCGACTGAGGAGGGATACGCGATGACGAAGAGACGCAGGTTTTCTGGGGAGTTGAAAGCGAAGGTCGCGCTGGAAGCGCTTCGGGGCGATCGGACGCTGCAGGAGATTGCCTCGAAGCACCAGGTTCATCCGAACCAGGTGAGCACATGGAAGCGCCAGGCGATGGAAGGGCTTGGCGAGATGTTCTCGAACGGTGTGGAACGCCGGCGGCGGGATCATGAAAGCGAGGTTCGTGAGCTTCACGCCAAGATCGGCGAATTGACGGTGGAGCGGGATTTTTTGTCCAGAGGGTCCGGTCGATGAGCCGGGCCGCGCGCCGGGCGATGGTGAGGCGCCCTGACCCGGAACTGAGTTTGAGTCGTCAATGCCGTTTGCTGTCGATCGGGCGCTCCTGGCTCTATTACACGCCCCAGGGCGAGAGCGCGGAGACCTTGGCGCGGATGCGGCGCATCGATGAGTTGTTTCTGAAGCATCCGTTCTACGGTGCCCGTCAGATCGTCCGTCATCTGCGCCGCGAGGGCGTGCGCATCGGCCGTCGCCGGGCGGGGCGTCTGATGCGTTTGATGGGTCTTCAGGCGATCTACCGGGCACCCCGCACCAGCGAGCCGCATCCCGAGCACCGGGTCTACCCCTATCTGCTCAAGGGTTTGGCGATCGAGCGGGCAAACCATGTCTGGTGCGCCGACATCACCTACATCCCTGTGCGGCGCGGCTTTCTTTACTTGGTGGCGATCCTGGATTGGGCGAGCCGGTATGTGCTGGCCTGGCGTTTGTCGAACACCCTGGACGCCGGCTTTTGCGTCGAGGCGCTCGAGGAGGCGCGGACCCGCCACGGCCAGCCGGAGATCTTCAATACCGATCAGGGCAGCCAGTTCACCGGCTTCGCCTTCACCGGGCGCTTGCGGGCGGCCGGTGTCCAGATCTCGATGGACGGCCGGGGCCGGTGCATGGACAACATCTTCATCGAGCGGCTGTGGCGCTCCCTCAAATACGAGGCTGTCTATCTGCACGACCTTGCCGACGGCTTCCAGGCCCGGCGCGTCATCGGCGAGTGGATCGACTTCTACAACGCCGAACGGCCACACTCGGCCCTCGGCGGAAAAACCCCGGCCGAGGCCTACCGCGGCGACCCGCCTGCGGATATGATGGACAAGCAGCTACGCGCCTTGCCCGCTTACCCACCGGCGCAGCAACGGCGACAGGAAGATCGATCCAAGGAGATTCTGGCAAGATGAGCGGCAACCGGAATACACCTTAAACAGGCCGCCAAGCTGTCCACAAACCGGGGCCACCTCACACAACCACAGCAAAAGCAAAGTCAGAGTGACACGACCGGCCGCCATTGTCCACTCCCGCGTGGGGTGGGATGGCCAGAGAAGTCGTGTTACGACAGTTGTTTTGCCGAGGGTCGGGTTGCGGGTTGATGTTTGTCATCTGCCGATCCTGTTATCGGGGGCAGGTCTACTGCGGGGATGAGTGCCGGCGCCGGATGAGGCGCGAGCAGAGGCGGCGTGCCAACCGCCGTTATCAGGAGGATCCGGAGGTCCGGGCCGATCATTGCCGGCGTCAGCGGGCCTACCGGAAACGTCGCCGAGAGAGGCGCGTGACAGATCACACTTCCGCCGGTGCGTGTCGGTCTGGCAGCATCGGGACACCATTGCCTGAAACGGGAATGAGAACGTCATTGGCGGAGGCACCCCATGGTCGACCCCGGTTTCAACGGCTCCAATCAGCCATCCGACTCGTTTGCATCCTGTGTGGCCGGAGTGGGGTCTTTATCGATGCCTTCCCCGACTGGGTGTGAGGCGTGATTCCTCCCGAAACGGTCACGCGAATTCGACACCTCTTTTTTGGCGAGCACTGGAAGATAGGCACCATTGCCGCCGAGCTGGGCCTGCATCAGGAAACCGTCCGCGCGGCACTGGAGACGGATCGCTTCAACCGGGCCCAGATGATGCGTCCGACGAAAGCCGATCCCTATATGGACTTCATCCGGGCGACGCTCAAGCAGTACCTCCGGTTGCGGGCCACACGGATTCATCAGATGCTGTCGGATCGCGGTTACACCGGCAGCGTGGTCGTACTGCGGCGTCTGGTGGCGCGTCTGCGTCCCGAACCCCGTGAAGCCTTCCTGCGGTTAAGAAGCTTTCCCGGTCAGGAAGCCCAAGCCGACTGGGCGCACTTCGGGGAAGTCCGGGTGGGTCAGGCCCGCCGCCGGTTGTCCTGTTTCGTATTGACGCTGTCGCACTCGCGCGCCCTGTTTCTGGAGTTCTTCTTCGATCAAACTCTGGAGAACTTTCTCCGCGGTCATGTCGATGCGTTTGCCGACTGGGGAGGGGTGCCCAGAGTCGTGCTCTACGACAATCTTCGAAGCGCCGTGCTGGAGCGCAACGGCAATCAAATTCGCTTTCATCCGCGCCTGCTCGAACTCTCCGCCCACTATCACTGTCAACCGCGTCCGGTCGCGCCGACACGAGGAAATCAAAAAGGACGCGTCGAGAGAGCGATACGCTATGTGCGGGATTCGTTCTTTGCAGCCCGGCCATTCACGACCTTGGAAGAGTTCAATCGCAAGGCTCTGGTATGGCGTGATGAGGTGGCCCATCAGCGCCCCTGGCCCGGTGGTGACGACAGGACCGTGGCCGAAGCCTTCCAGGAGGAACAATCACTCCTGATGTCGTTACCGGTGCACCGGTTCGATACCGACCGGGTCCAGCCGGTCCGTTCCGGTAAAACCATCTATATCCGTTTCGATCTCAACGACTACTCGATTCCCCCGGACCGGATCGGCCAGACATTGACGTTGGTGGCCTCCCAGACGCGGGTGCGCCTTCTCGATGGCACGACCGAAGTGGCCGCCCACCACCGGTCTTTCGACCGCCACCAACTCATTGTCGATCCGGCACATCAGGACGCGCTGCTGGCGGAAAAACGGAAAGCCCTCGGGTCCACCGCCGGTAGTCGCTTGGCCGCGAGCGTGCCTGAAACCGAACCCCTGCTTCAGGCCGCCTTCGGTCGTGGCGAGTCCATTCAACGGCAGAGCCGTCTCCTGCTCGGACTGCTCGACGACTACGGGGCATCCGAGCTCCAAGCTGCCGTTGTCGAGGCGCTCGAACAGGACACTCCGCGCGCATCGTCGGTGGCCTTCATCCTCCAGAAACGCTGGCGGGCCCAGAAACGCCGGGCCACCGTCCGGGTCGCCCCATCCCGCCCGGATCTGGCCGACATCCACATTCAACCTCATTCCGCGGAGACCTACGATGACCTCCATAGCCACGACACCGAACCCGAACAGTAACGATCTGGCCGTCCAACTCCAGCACATCGGACTCCGCTCCATCGCCGATTCCCTGGATGACTTTCTGGCTCGCGCCATCAAGTCTCAATGGCCCCCTCCCATGCTGCTGGAGGAACTGGCCCGTATCGAAAGCCACGATCGCGCACAGCGAAATCTGGAACGCCGTCTCCAGTGCTCCCGCATCGGCCGTTTCAAACCCATGGCCGACTTCGACTGGAACTGGCCTAAAAAGATCGACCGCGACACCATCGGGCGTGCCTTCACCCTCGACTTTATCCCCGAAGGCCGCAACCTCATCCTGATCGGCGCCAATGGACTGGGCAAGACCATGATCGCCAAGAATATCGCCCACGCCGCCGTCCTGGCCGGCTACTCCGTGCTGTTCCGCACTGCTTCGGAACTGCTCGACGACCTGCAGTGCGATTCACCTCACCGGCTCCGTCAGAAACTCAAAGCCTATGCCCGCCCCGCATTACTGTGCATTGATGAATGTGGATATCTGGCCTACGACAATCACGCTGCTGACCTGCTCTACGAAGTCGTCAACCGCCGTTATGAACAACGGTCGATTCTCCTCACCACCAATCGCGGCTTCACCGAATGGAACGAAGTCTTTCCCAACGCCACCTGTATCGCCACCCTACTGGACCGGCTCACCCATCATGCCGACGTCACGGTCCTTGAAGGACAAAGCTATCGCGTCCATGAAAGTGAGCAGGAGGCGAAACGCCGTCGGAAGAAAAAGAAATGACCCTCGACCTTGGAACCTACTCCAGCAGAGTGCTGGATCTCTACTCCCAGCTGCCTGACACACCCTTACTCCCCCGTCGCGCCGATCGTCAACTCGTCGTCCAACTCCATGCCCGTTCCGTTGACCCCGACATCATCGAATCCGCCCTCTTACTCGCCACGGCTCGCCGCCTCTGTCGGCCTTCGGACAGGCCACCACTCCCCCCTGTTCGCTCACTCGCCTACTATCTTCCCGTTCTCGACGAGTTGCTTCACCATCCCCTCCCTCACCGCTACACCCACTACCTTCGCTCCAAAGTCCTTCCCTAGAACTCACCCCAATCTCACCCGGTCGACGCCCGGTCGGCGCGTGTCTAGAAAACTTCACTTTCTCGCGATCGACAACACCCGGGGAGAGCAGGCGATCGATCGGCTGGGTGCATTCCAGGAAGCTTTCGAGGCACGGGTAGCCGCGCTGCCGGGCGTCCTGAACGTCGGCGGGGTCAATGCCTCACCGCTGATCCGCCAGGGAGCCAACGGTCGGTTCCAGATCGAGGATGCCGGCGACAGCGAGGACTACTGGCCCAACTACCGGATTGCGAGCCCAGGCTACTTTCGCACGCTGGGGATTCCGTTGTTACAGGGAAGACTGTTCGATGGGACCGACGGGGCAGGGGCGCCGGGTGTCGCGGTGATCACCGAATCGGTGGCAAACACCGTCTGGCCGGGGGAGAACCCGATCGGCCGCCGAATTAACTACGGCAACATGGACGGCATCGATGAATTCATGACGATCGTTGGCGTCGTAGGCGACGCCCGCTACTACGGGCCCGAAGTTCCGATTCGGGGTGAAATCTACTTCAACTATCTGCAGCGGCCCGGAATGACCTCCCGGTTTACGTGGATCGTGGAGACGGCGGGGGATCCCGCCGCGCTCGGCCGCGGGGTGACCGGCCTGATTCAGGAGCTGAATCCGGAACTGCCCATCCGTCTGCGGACGATGGACTCGATGTTGTCGTCGATGCTCTCGGACCGCGTGTTCAACCTTTCCTTGTTGGGGGTGTTCGCGACCGTGGCCCTGACGCTGGCCGTGATGGGCGTCTACGGTCTCATTGCCTACACGGTTGCCCAACGCACGGCGGAAATCGGCGTTCGTACTGCCCTTGGCGCGCGCGAGAGCCAGGTTGTCGGCCTGTTCATGCGGCAGGGCGTCGTTTTGATCGCGGCGGGCGTGATCGTCGGCGTGTTCGGAGCTATCGGTGCGTCGCGTGTGCTGGCGAGCATGTTGTTCGGAGTCGAGTCGACCGATCCTGCCGCATTCGGGATGGGCGTTCTGGCGCTGACCCTTCCCGCGCTGCTCGCCTGTTACGTATCGTCCCGGCGCGCTGCCCGCGTGGACCCGGTACGCGCGATTCAGTCCCAGTAGGGGGGCCGGATCGACTGTAGCGGCGGTCTATGACCGCCGAAGAGTCTGGGAAATAATTTCGACGCTCATAGAGCGCTGGTACAGTTTTAGGCGACTTCTGCTATGGGCTGCTAGTGTAGTCCGTCACAATTAACGTAACGGCTCTGGCTGTCCCATTTCTGATCATATATGAGGAAAATAATGACCATTAGATCGGAAATCCCTGTGCGGAACGAACTCGGACGGCTTGGCCGAAGCCGCAGTGTGTCGGTCTGGCTCGGGGAACGATCCGAATAAGGTACAGTCTGTTAGACGGGGACCACTAGGAGCCTGTCGGGAATAAGAAGTCTGCAACCAAGAATAACAACTTACAGACCGGGGATGGCTCGTAAGTTGTTGATTCTTGCTTCGAGGGAGCCAATTCCCGACAGGCTCCTAGGAGCCTGCGCCGATCGATCGGCTAATCGGTGACGATCGGGACCGGGGAATGGGCGTTTTGGACGCCGAGGCGCCGATGGGTGCGCCACGGGTGCTTGAATCGACCCTCGTTCGGCCTGATTTGCGGGCGGTATCCCTGTCATCAGGCTGCCTGAAGCCCTGCATCCGCTTGACGTTCAATGCCAGACACACCAAGTTCCACTCGCCCTGGACCTTGTTCAGGCCGCGCAGGCTGAATCGGCGGAAACCGAGCACCTCCTTGATCCACCCGTTGGGCGCCTCCGACAGCCATTTGCGTCGGGCGTACTGCACCCGTCCCGCCGAGGTCGCCAGCTTCTCGGCCATGCGGGCCTTCGCCGGATGCCTGGCCGCGTCCACCGCGACCGCGCGCCGGCCCTCCCGGCCCAAGGCCACATAGCCGTCCACGCCGCGCGCCTCCAGCGCCTCAAGGTCGTCCTCGTTGCAGTAGCCCGCATCCGCCAGCACCGTCTCCGGCCGTTCCCCATGGGTGGCCTCCACCTCGTCCACCAGCGGGACCAGTCGACCCTGGTCGCTGGCGTTCGACGACACCTCGGTGGCGACGATCAACTGCTTCTCTCCCTCCACCGCCACCTGCGCGTTGTAGCACTGCTGAAAACCCTCCGATGAGGTCTTCATGATCCGGCTTTCGGGATCCGTGAAGTTGTCCTGCGCCTTCTCGTCCGGCTCGCCGTATTCCCGCTTGTATGGCCGCCCGCCCTTCCGGTTGCGCTTCGAACCGGGCTCGCGTCCCCGCGCCTCGTCGGCCTCCCGTTGCCTGGCCTCCAATCGCGCCCTGGCCGCCCGGATCGCCGCCAGCCGATCCTCCCGGCGGCGTAACTCCTCGGGTAACTCATCGCCGCGATGCGCCTCCCCGAAACGCGCGTCCTCCGCCGCGTCGGTCTCCCGCGCGCGCGACAGCAACGCTTCGATCTCGCTCTCCAGACGCCGCTCCTCCTCCAGCATCCGACCGTAACTCATCGCCTTGCGCTTGCTGGCGTTGGCTCGAACCTTCGTCCCGTCGATCGACAACTTGCCGAAGTTCGCAACGCCGGTCTCGCGCGCCAGACGCACCACCTCCACAAACAGCGCCTTGAAATCCGCCAAATGACGGCGGCGAAACTCGCAAATCGTCCGATGGCTCGGAAAATTCCCCGCCGCCAACACCCGAAATGCCACGTCCTCCTCCAGCTTCCGCGCCAGCCCTCGGGAGGAAAACACCCCCGTCGCGTACCCGTAGATCATCACCTTCACCATCATCCGCGGCTCATACGCCAACTTGCGACGACCGTCCCCCTCGTAAGGCGCGTAAAACGCCGTCAAGTCCAATCCGTCCACCAGATCGCTCACATGGTGCGCCAAGTGCCCCTCCGCCAACCAATCCCGCATATCCGGCGCCAGCAGCAACCCCTGATCCGGCTGGTACGGGCGAAACGTCGTCGGCATCGCAATCTCCTCCTAACTGCGACACAATTATCTCATTCACTTCCTACGGCGCAGGCTCCTAGGGCCCTCCGTTAACAAGTGAGTTCCAGAGATCGATCGTCGGGTTGCGCCGGAACTCGATGCCCTCGCGCTGCCTCTCCATCAGTCCATGGACATCGTGGTCGGCGCCCAGGATGAATTTGTCGAACATCTGACTCATCGCCGTCAGCGAACGGTCGACGCTATCGGGTCTCCAGTGATACCAGCCGTGGGGCTCCTCCGCATAGATGGCCCAATCGAACCAGTTTCCGTGGATAAGGGCCTGGACTCCGTACTGTTCGATCTGCTGAAAGCGCGCAGCTCCGTCCCCCTGTGCGTACAGGAACAGTAGCGGGACCTTGACGCGGTCGGCGTGGTAGATGATGGATCGGCCATAGTAGTTCTCGGGATTTTCCATTGGGTCCTGGCCGATGAGATAGCGGTTCCAGCCCTGCATGCCTCCGTAGGTCGACAGCGTAACCAGGTCCGTGGCTCCATACCAGACCACGCCTGCTTTGAAGCGTTCGGGATCCTTTGTGACTGCGGCGGTGGTAAAGAACCCACCGGTCGAGCCGCCGAACGCGCCAACCCGTTCCGGGTCGATCCAACCATCTGCCGCCAGCCGGTCCATTCCGATGAACGCGTCCCGCAGGTCGTGATCACCGCCGTAGGTATGGACCGACTGTCGGTAGTCCTTGCCGCGGCCCGTGCTCCCTCGGAAGTTCGGAGCGAATACGAGGTACCCCTGGCTGACGAAGTACTGGATGTAGGGATGCCACTGGACGGGGTGCTGCCCGTTGGAGTTTGCGCGGAAGAAAAACAACGCCGGCAGCCGGTCTCCGGCCTGACTCCCTTTGGGTTTGTAGACCAGCCCGGCGACTTCACGCCCGTCAAAGCTCCTGTACTCCATGAACTCGGGCCAGACGAAAAGGTCCGGGTCGCGTAGCGCGGCCGCCTGGTGGTTGGTGATCTGGCGCGCGTTGTCCCCCGAGTCGGACATGACCCAGACGTCGCCTGTCATCGCGGGGTCGGAGTGGTAGTACACGATCCGTTGGCCGTCGGGATGCCACATGTGGTCGCCGCGGGTCTGCCCCGTGGCGGACGAGCCGCCATTGACGCCCCCACGCTGGGTGAGCTGCAGAGCCTCTCCTCCCTCGGCCGGAATCTTGAAGATGTGGTACTGATAATCGAGGTTCTTCGTAAACGAAATCCATTCTCCGTCCGGTGACCAGCGGGGCTCGCTGTGCTCGATGTCTTCAGTCAGCAGCATCCGCGTGGCGCCGGTCGCGACATCGATCACGCCGAGGTTGTTGAATCCATTTCGATCCGAGATGAATGCGATCGTCTGGCCGTCCGGAGACCAGACGGGAGCGGAGTCGAGCGCGTCGAATGTATCGGGAGTCAGCAGGCGTGCTTCGCCTTCACCCATGGGTGCGACGTAGATGTCGCTGTTGCTCTGGTCGTCGTCGTTCGGCTTCGTGTTGCGCGTGAGTACGAACATGCCCCCGTCGGGCGACAGGCTGAGGTTCCCACCGCCGGCCTGGACGCGCCGGATTTCCCGGGTTTCGATGTCCACCTCGGCGATCGAACTGTCGAAGAACATGCCGGTCGAAAAATAGATCTTCCGGCTATCGGCAGACCACATCGGCGACCCGTCGTTCAAGGGATGCTCGGTCAGTCGGATCGACTCTCCGCCGTCGGAAGAGATGACATAAAGATCTCGGATACCGACGCCGCCGAAGTCTGCCTCGAAGGCGATCCACCGACCGTCCGGGCTGAACTTCGGGGCCATTTCCCGTCCCGAGGCTCGGGTCAATTGCCGAGGCGCGCCGCCGTCAGTCGATATTGTCCAGATGTCGTAGGTACCGGCCTTCGCAGACTTGAAGGCGATCAGGCTACCATCCGGGGAGACGTCGAATTCCTCGACCCAGACCGTTTGAGACAGTGCGTCGATCGGTAGCCCGATCCGCTGATTGGTCGTCTGTTCGGAAAGCCCGGTAACGGTAAGCGCCCCCGTTCCGAGAATCAGCACGACCGCCACGCCAAGAACGGGCAGACAGTATTTGGATCTTGAACGAAGCATGGGTTGAGACCTCCCTCGTTTCGAGACACTTCAATGCTTGGAAACTGCCGAACAGTTTAAGGCAACGAAGGGCAAAACGACAGGTTCGGTCGCTTCTCCTGCTCGGCACACAAATTGACCCCAACCCACGACTCCCTTACCATTTAGCCAAGTGTCATCCAAGATCGCGACGGATTGACCTCTGTAGCGGCGGTCTATGACCGTCTGCTTTTCTTCGAGGTAGTCTGGGTCGTTCGCGGTAGTTACAAGTTCGGGGTCATGCAAGATCGCCGGCCAGTTGGTGCGGGCGGTTGGCAACCCTAAGGAGTTAGAGCAATGAGCGCACAAGAAAACATCGAGCTCGCCAAAAAGGCTTATGCCGCGTTCGGCAGTGGCGACATGGAAACGTTACTCGGGCTGTTCGCTGATGACATCGTGTGGACAACCCCTTCTGCTGAGGGGATGCCCTTTGGTGGCGTTTCAAGAGGCCGCGATCAAGTTGCAGCGTTTTTTCAAGCTCTTGTGGAGGCGGAAGATATTCAGGATTTCACACAAGAGGATTTCATCGCCCAGGACGACAAGGTTGTCGTACTGGGCCGATCGAAGGCCGTTGTGAGGGCGACGGTCCGGACGATCGAGATGGGATATGTGCACGTGTTGACCGTAAGTGGCGGACAGGTGCAGCGGTTCGTCGAATACTTCGATACCGCAGCCGCGGTCCAGGGATACCGACAGAGCACCGGTACCGGCGCCTGAAGCTGACTCTCTATGCCTGATGCTGAAAAATAAGAACAAGGTTCTGAAGACCGCGTTGTTCACGACGTTGTTCATTGTCGTGAATAGCGTTGCCGTCTGGATTCTGTGGAACTGGCTGATGCCGACGCTGTTCGGGCTGCCGGCAGTCAGTCTCTGGCAGGCCCTCGGGCTGCTGGTTCTAAGCCGCATCCTCTTTGGCGGCCTCCGGGGGCGAATGAGAGGAGGCGGCCGACACGCGCGGATGCGAATGATGGAAAAGCTGAAGAGAGAGGAGTCCGACGAGGACGGGCAAACGACCTAGTGGTCCCCGTCTAACAGACTGTACCTTATCGGATCGTTCCCCGAGCCAGACCGACACACTGCGGCTTCGGCCAAGCCGTCCGAGTTCGTTCCGCACAGGGATTTCCGATCTAATGGTCATTATTTTCCTCATATATGATCAGAAATGGGACAAGAGCCGTTACGTTAATTGTGACGGACTACACTAGTGCCCCTACCGTGATCGAGAAGCGAGACGTCTGGCTGAAATGGATCCTCATCTCGGCGGGGTGGGCGGTCGTGGCGTTGTTTTCCGCCAGCCAGGCGGTCTTGTATGGAGCCTACTCGGGCAGCTACGTGACGTGGAGCCAGGCCCTGCAGTTCCCGGGGATCAGTTAAATGACCCCCGGCAGAGCCGGGGGCTTATTTCTGTGAGCCCCTCAAAGGGGCCGGTCAAGAGCCGCCTGAAGGCAGCTGATGCCCCCACGCCATGTTCAGCTCCTCCAAACGCTGCTCCTCCCGCTCCTGCCGCCAAATGTATTCCCGCACGAATTGTTTGTCCATCCCCACCGTGGAAACGAAATAGCCTCGCGCTCAGAAACTCTTCCCTGTCAAACGGTGTTTCAGTCCCAGAAAGTTCCGGGCAGTCGAGATTGCACTCTTCCCCTTGATGAATCCCGCCACACTGGATACCGCCTACTTCGGAATGAACACCATGTGATACTTGCAGTCCCATTTCGTGTGCGATCGCCTTCGGGCCTCTTTCATTGAGTCCTCCTTCTTTGGAAGTCGTCGCTTCCAAGCAGGACTTTCCTATCTACCGCCGCTCTCGGTCAAACCTCTGCGAGTCGCCCCGGCTAAGCCGGGGGTTTACCTATGGGAATTACGCGACCTGGGCTGCCCTGACGCCTCTGATCTTCGGGTTCGTCAAGCGGTTTCCGTTCGAGAGGGCAAGATGGTTGCGCGGCAGCCTGATTTATGGGGCTGCCTCGGTTTTCTTTGCCGTCATGCACGTCTTCGTGGCCGCGACCCTGGCCGGTTTCATCCTCGGTCCGACCAGCCCGATCGCCTTGGTTTCCAACCTGGCCATGGCGAACCTCCACCTCAACGTCATTATCTTCGGGGGTGTGGCGGGTGCCGGATACGCCATCGAATATTACCGTTTGTATCAGGAGCGGCGGCTGAGGGCTGCAGACCTCGAGGCGCTTCTGGCGAAGCCCTCTGTGCCAATGTAGGTGAGACACCTGCCTAACCGTTAGTTAAATGACCCCCGGCAGAGCCGGGGGCTTATTTCTGTGAGCCCCTCAAAGGGGCCGGTCAAGAGCCGCCTGAAGGCAGCTGATGCCCCCACGCCATGTTCAGCTCCTCCAAACGCTGCTCCTCCCGCTCCTGCCGCCAAATGTATTCCCGCACGAATTGTTTGTCCATCCCCACCGTGGAAACGAAATAGCCTCGCGCTCAGAAACTCTTCCCTGTCAAACGGTGTTTCAGTCCCAGAAAGTTCCGGGCAGTCGAGATTGCACTCTTCCCCTTGATGAATCCCGCCACACTGGATACCGCCTACTTCGGAATGAACACCATGTGATACTTGCAGTCCCATTTCGTGTGCGATCGCCTTCGGGCCTCTTTCATTGAGTCCTCCTTCTTCCTCGGCGGTCACCCAAAAGCGGCCATTAAAGGTCACTTGAAAACCGGCCAACGAAAATAGAGAGGCCCGGGACATTGAAACCGGCGGAAAGCTGAATAGGCTCCGTCGGCATGAGCAATGCCTTGAGCCAAGAGAAGAAAGAACAAGTTGTCGCATTGGGACGGCTGGGCTGGTCGCTACGGCGGATCGAGGAGACGACCGGTGTCCGTCGGGAAACGGCAGGGACATACCTGCGGGGCGCGGGTATCCCGGTGCGGCGGCCCGGTGGTTGGGGTAAACGGCCACCGGCAAAACCGGCCATAGAGGTGACCACCGACTCTGGGTCCCAGAATCGGGCCATCGCGGAACTGGGAGAACCGGTCTCCACCTCGGGCAGTGGGTGCGAACCCTACCGGGAGATCATCGAGCGGGACCTGAGTCGAGGCCGCAATGGGATGGCGATCTGGCAGGACCTGGTGTCGGATCACGGCTTCGCCAATAGCTACCAGTCGGTTAAACGCTTCGTGGGCAAGCTCCGCGGATCGCAGGGCCCCCAAGCTGCAGGCATCATCCAGACTGGACCTGGGGAAGAAGCCCAAGTCGACTACGGGACCGGCCCGATGGTGCGGGACCCCAAGACGGGCAAGTACCGGCGTACCCGGTTGTTCGTGATGACGCTGGGCTACAGCCGCAAATCGGTCCGGCTGCTGACCTTCAAATCCAGTTCCCACATCTGGGCCGAGCTGCATGAAACCGCGTTCCGCCGGCTCGGTGGCAGTCCTCGCTACATCATCCTGGATAACCTGCGCGAGGGCGTGATCGTTTCCGACTATTACGATCCCACTCTGAATCCGTTATTCAAGGACGTGCTCGCCCATTACGGCGTGGTGGCGATGCCATGCCGGGTGCGCGATCCAGATCGGAAAGGGAAAGTCGAATCCGGTGTAGGCCACGCCCAGAAAACGCCGCTGAAGGGGCAACGCTTCGAGAGCCTGGACCTGGCGCAGGCCTATCTGGACCGATGGGAGACCCGCTGGGCCGACACGCGCATTCACGGCACCACCAAGCGGCAGGTTGCCGCCATGTTCGCCGAAGAGAAGCCGTCATTACTGCCATTGCCGTTGGAACCGTTCCGGTACTACCAATACGGGAAACGCGTCGTCCATCTCGACGGCTGTGTCGAAGTCGAGGCCGCCTACTACGGACTTCCTCCCGGTTGGATCGGACGGAGTGTTCAGGTGCAGTGGGACACGTTCCACGTCCGGATCCTCGATCCGGAGACCCATCAGCTACTGCGCGAACATGTCCGTCAGAAACGGGGTGGATACCGGGTGCGTGCCCAGGACAACCCGAAGAAAACGCCCTTAACCACGGTGCAGTTGCTCGACCGTGCCCGTCGGGTTGGATCGCAGGTGGGTGCGCTGTGTGAAGCCATCCATCAACGGGAAGGGGAAGCCGGCATCCGCCGCATCCTGGGCGTGATCTCCCTGGCCAAAAAGTACGGTGTCCCTGCTGTTGAGGATGCCTCCGCCGCCGCTCTGGAACTCCACGTCTACCAGTACCGTTTCGTCCGTCGCTATCTGGAGCGGAAACCTCCGGTGACGCTGCGTCCAGTCGATCCTCTCATCCGCGAACTGACCCAGTATCGCGATCTCATCAACCTCAAGATTCAGGAGCAGGAAAAATCATGAACATCATCGAACTCCAGCGGGCTTTGCGACAACTTCGCCTCGGCGGCATTGCCGAAGTCCTGGAAACACGTCTGCACCAAGCCCAGACCGAAGCCATGGCGCCCATCGATCTGATCTCGATCCTGGTCTCGGACGAACTCGCCCGCCGAAGCACGCGGCTGCTAGAACGGCGGCGGAAACAGGCCCAATTCCGGGACCCTCAGAAGACACTTGAGGGCTTCGACTTCACCTTCAACAAGAAGATGAATCGCGGCCTCGTCTTCGATCTCGCCACCGCCACCTTCATCTCCAGACACGAAGACGCGCTGTTTCTGGGTCCACCCGGAACCGGCAAGAGTCATCTGGCCCAGGCCATCGGCATGGCGGCCATCCTGCAGGGCCATCGCGTCCTCTATCGTGAAACCCACGCCCTGCTCGACGATATTGCCGAAGCCACCATCGACGGCACCCGTAGAAAACACATGGACACTCTGGCCACCGTACCCCTGCTCATCATCGATGACCTGGGCATGCGCAAGCTGCCTCCGACCGCCGCCGAGCAACTTCTCGAAATCGTCATGCGACGTTACGAACGCACCAGTACGCTGCTGACTTCGAATCGTCCGGTCGAGGATTGGGGGAAACTCTTAGGCGACAGCGCCGCTGTCACCGCGATGTTGGACCGCCTTCTCCATCACGGTCACGTTCTCAAGTGCGGTCCCCGGAGCTGGCGTACCAAAACGGGCTTGCCCGGTACCGGTTCAAAGGGGTAAAACAACACTGTCCCGGGCCATCCCCATTGGCCGCTTTTGCGGTGACCACCATTGGCCGGTTTTGAAGTGACCACCGAGGCCCTTCTTTGGAAGTCGTCGCTTCCAAGCAGGACTTTCCTATCTACCGCCGCTCTCGGTCAAACCTCTGCGAGTCGCCCCGGCTAAGCCGGGGGTTTACCTATGGGAATTAACGGTTAGGCAGGTGTCTCACCTACATTGGCACAGAGGGAAAGCCGAACAGGACTAGAATGTGCAGGCTGCCCGTGAGGAACGTTGGCTTTGGTTGTTGCTGTATTTCGGTCTGCATGCAATTTACGGAGTTCGTGAAAACTCCACGAGTAGTCGGCCCGTCTCCGAACTCGGGGCGGTCCGATCGACGGCGGCATGAGCTCGGAGATGCTTCAGGAAGTTCGCACGCGAGTAGTCGGGAAATACATCCACCCTTAGCCGCAGTAACTCGCCCACCATCGGGTCTTCTTTCGGAACGAACTCGATCACGCCGCGAGGCGCCAGGCCGACGAGCCAGGCCACGGCCTCGCCGAGCGGGACGTTGCGTCCGATCGAAATGTGATGGATCAGGGCAAGCGCAATTACCCCATCGGCGCCGGCCCGTTCCTGTAGTCCATACCGCTCCCGTTGTGCCCAGCCTTGCGAGGGCGCGGGATTAGCGATGTCAAGATACAGAGGGAGAAACCGCAGATGTTGCTCGTCGGCGCGGCGGAACGCCAGTTCCAACGCACCGTGATCCGCATCGAACCCGACGACATAGTCAGCTCCTGCCTCTAGGCTGGCCGTCGCATATTCACCGGTGTTGCAGCCAAGGTCCCAGACCTGCCCAGGCTTCCTCCGGCGCACGAAGTCCGCGACGAATTCCCGTTTTTGCGCAGCCTCTTGGGGCGCGTAGCTGTTCGACTTCGCGTAATCGCACCACACCGTGCTGCCGGCGTTCTGCGGTTCGAGCCGCGAAATCCAATCCCGCAGGTCGGCGAGCGTCTTTCTGAAGGTCGCTAGCGGGAGGCCCGCGGCTTCAAGGGCCCGGAGGTTCGGGCCGGAACCCTTGCGTGCGGTGTTCTGAAGCGAATCCTGGAGGACGACGTGCGTCAGCACCCTCAGCGATAGCTTGCGCCGACCGGGCAGCAGTTTTCGAATCTCGCCGGCAGTGATTCCTTCCTGGCTTCCCCGGTACCAGGCGTTGTGGCGCAGGCCGACGTAGGCTCCCAATAGCAGAGGATTGAGAAACTGGTCGCAGAACTGCCTGTAGCCGGACCACAGAGCACCCGGTTCGTATCTCTTCAGTGACAGGGTGTCGATAAAAATGGGCGCCGCTCCCACGAACTGGACGTTGTAGGCCGATGCGTCGGACAGCGTTATTCCGTCCTCGAGAGCATCAAGATGGAAATCCAGATGGAAAAGTGCCGCCGCCTTGAGCATCCCGAAAGTCCACTCGTACGGATACGACACGAAGGGTAGACGCGGGTGCTCGATCACGTACGAGGCACCCGTCGCGTGGCCGTTCAGGGTCTCGGGTGGCACCTGTTCTGCAGGTATGAGCCGCCCTTCGCCTACAGCCTTCGGGTAGAAGGCGGTCCCTTGAACAAACACGAAGTCATCGGCCGCGGTGGGGTTGACCGTGCGGTAAATATGGCCGTCTTTCCGGAAAATCTGTCCGGCAGGGTCTCGAAAGGAACCTTCGACTCTGGTTGGTTCCGGTCTATGTATCGGGCTCACCATGATCATCGCTCGTGGTGTCACCGCCGCGGCCCAGTCTTGCCATCAGATTCTTCCAGTAGACCTTGGCGACAACGGCTGCTCCAGCGAGTCCGCCCATGAGAACCTGGAGCAGGAGACTTCCTGCACCCGGATCAATGTAGGCGTAGGCGGGTTGCTCCCAGGAGAGGATGAACAGCGCGATGCTCGTTATCGTCAGAACCCCGGCTCCGATTCGATTCACGATGACTTACTCCTAACCATCTTGCCAGAAACACCCTAACCCATAAGGGATCAATCGAACAATCAAAAGTGGGTCGAACCCTCGTCCGAACGCTTGCTTTTCACATGAACCGGGCTCTCTAAACCGCCGACAGCCAAAATCCCGGGTAATTGGCTGGATGGACTGGCGAGCGCAATTCTGGCTCGCCGAAAGCGAAGGAATCGCGAACCCGCCAGTCTGCCGGCATTTCCTTCGCTCAACCTGATTGCCGCGGTGAGAGGAACAACAATGCGAAGATCGGGTGGGACATTTCGCGGATTCCTGCTCGGACGGAAGTAAGCTCAGGGGCGAGCCGGGTCCAACCGGTCAATCGCAATAGTCGCTCGTGTCTCCGCTCACTGAATCCGACGGGGGCAGGGCGTTGACGACGAGTGTGTCGGCGGGCGACAGGTATTCCAGCCAGCAGATCGCGTAGGGTGCCTGTTCGCCTCCGTGTTCGGCCAGCCATGAGGCATCCTGGCTGACGTCATTCATGGACCGCAAGTCGTACACACCCCAGTCGAAGAATATGTTGTCGGAGGATCCGACAGCCGTAGCGAGCACCTCGCCCGCCCGCACGATCTGGCCGGGTGCCAGGTTGGTAGTTCTGCTATCACCCTCGCTCGCCTCCGGCAGCGTATCGGCGATCTCCCCGAGGCGCGATGAAAGCTCCAACAGGTGATCGAGGCGGTACATGATCCCGCAGGGGTTGATAAAGTCGAACATGTACTGGACGATACCGTTCTCAAGGTAGCGAGCACCGCGGAACAGCTCGGCATCGATCGGCGCGACGATCTGAATGTCCTCGCTCTGGCCCTGACGATCGAACCGAAGTCCCCCGTGAGCCTTGTAGGTGTTCCCGCGGAGCTGCCCCGGGTAGAGTACCGACGTTGCGTCCGCCAGAGAGACGGGCATCGGCAGCACGAGCGGGTCCGGGCATTGCGGGGGCGTCGACGAAGGCTCCCAACCGTCCATGTTGTTCTGCCAATTCACCTCGCTCGCAATAGATCCCTCGAGCGCCAGGTCGAGTGCCACGCCATTTCGGTCGACGAAGTCCATCGTTCCGACCAAGGTTTGATCGTCGGAACCGCTTAACAGTACGAAACGGGTTGTGTAACCTCCGCCGTCGACCAAGTGGGGAAAGAAGCGCTCTTCGCTGACTTCATCATCGGCTTCGTTCGCGACCGATGTCGTCGTGATCAGAAAATCATCGCGGCTGTTCACGCGGCTTCGCAATCCGACGATGGCGATCCCGGCCGCTGCATCCGTCGATATTCTCAGCACTCCCTCGAACGGCGTCGTCAGAGACTCCAGACCCTCGATCTGTCGCAGGAAGAGCGAGACCTGCCCGTCGGCCGGAATGGTTCGAGATCCGGTCAAACCCGTGGAGCCGCCACCTAGTGTGAGAAGTGCAAACGACACCAGTACGGGGGTGTTCGCCGGATTTGCCACTGCGATACCGGTTTGGATGGTCCCCTCGGTCGCGTCGGTCTCCTCGACATACAGGCGGAACGCCTGGCCGGTCGCAGCAGCGGACACTCCTGCTTCGGAAACGGTAATCGCGGCCCGCTCGAAGGAGAAGACTGCCAGCCCCGACGGAGTTTGCTCACCCTGGTCCGGAACGACCCGGACCGAGCCCGTCACGGTCGTCGCACCCTCTCCAGATGTAAGCAACCGGGACGCACTGCGCGGGGGCATCGTGTAGTCGAATGTCGAGTTGGTATTGCCGCCGATGTTGACGTCCACCGGGTCCGCTCCCGCTTGGGCCGTACCCTTGTCGTAGAACTGAACCGTGCCGGTCAATGCGGAATCCGTCGGATTGACCAGGATCACTTCGGTCGTCCAGCCACCCCCGTCGGCGAAGTGAGGGAAGTAGACCGTCACGCCGACCTCCGCGGACAGGAGGCTGACCGGCAGCGTGGTCATCAGGAACTCGGAGCGTTCGTTCGTGAAGCCACGCAATGCGACGGCCGCTACCGGAACCGTCGAGGTGAACGTAAACGTTCCATCGATGGATGTGCCGCCGTTGAACGGGTCTTCGTCGAGAAACGCCGCGATCTGTTCGCCTGCGGGAATGGTGGTTGTTCCTTCTCCGAAGCTCATCCGGTTGTCGTCGGAAAAGTAGAAGGAAATGATCGCGTCCTGGCTGTCCGGGTTGGCGATGGCCAGTCCAGTCCTGATCGGCCCGTCAACCTCGGCGTAGATGCGGCCGGAGACTATCGTCCGAGACGCCGGTACACCCGTTTCGCTGACGACGATGTCGTTCTGACGCAGTCCGAAGATGGCGACTCCGGATGGCGCCACCCCGGCACCAGGATCGATGCGACCGTAACCGCCGGAGATCGCCTCGGCTTCTCCCGTTGTCGTCTCGGAGTCCGCACCACCGTTGTTGACAAGGAAGGGAACGGAGGTTGTTTGTGCGGCAACCGCATCTGTGTGCGACGCACCAAAAGCGAGAAGGGCTAAGCCAATCGGGATGGCCAGACATGGACGCACGCGGAGTTTCATTGTGGAAATTCTAACCGGGTGGACATCGTTCAGGTCGAAGAACCGTTGCGACTTTTCTCCGGGATCGAGGTCCAAACAGTTGAGCAACCCGAAAGAGGGTCACCAACGAGTTCAGAACAGCCGAAGAATGCCTGGCCCTGACTGCGCCCCGGCTGCTTTCGGCCCCCGGGAGGCAAACGATGAATCCACGTATTGTTGCACTGTCCCGAGCGATGGCGGTCCTGGTGATAGTCCATCTGTTCACACCGGAACTGATCAGTGCCCAGGAAGCGATCGACTATCGACTACTGGCTACGAGCCGTACCTCGACGATGGAGAAGGAGATGAACGAGGCGGCTGAGGCGGGTTTCCGCGTCAAGGCTTTGATGGGCGGGGAAACTGCCTTCGGGGGAGAGGAAGCCATCGTCGTCATGTACCGACAGGCTCGAGATAAGGAACAGGGAGTGCCCATTCTTAGTTGAAACTCTCCACGGCTCACGATTGGTCACGGCGGGTTGCCGCTGGCTCGAGTTCTTCCAATGATCGACCTTCGCGCACCTTTCCGCGTCAAGGCTTTGATGGGCGGGGAAACTGCCTTCGGGGGAGAGGAAGCCATCGTCGTCATGTACCGACAGGCTCGAGATAAGGAACAGGGTGCGCGTTACGAGTACCGACTGTTGGCGACGAACAAAACCTCAACCATGGAGAAGGAGATTCAGGAGGCTGGAAAGCGAGGGTTTGAGTACGTCGGTCAAACCGTGTTCGAGTCCCGTTTTGGTGGAGAGGAGGTTGTCGTGGTGCTCGAACGCGACCGCGAATCCGGGACCTATAGCATCCAGTACATGTTACTGGCTACTTCAAGGACATCTACCCTCGAGAAAGAGCTACTGGAAGCCGGAGAACAAGGGTTCACCCTGCTTGGTCTGACGGTTGGGAAGACTGCCTTTGGAGGCGAGGAGGTGGTGGCGATTCTCAAGAAAGCGGGTGCGTTGTAGCTCCAAAGAGCGTTCCCGAAAACCATGGAAAGTCAGGGAGTCCACCGGCTGGGGCCTCAGGCTCGGACCTTGGCTGGATTCTTGCCTTCCACGTGGCTTTTCAGGCCCTCTCCGAACAGGTACTGCCAGCCCTCGCGAATCGGCCCTGCGGAACTCTCGTCCACGCATCCGAACAAGCTGTTCGTCACCTTCAGCACCATCGCTCCGTGGCCGTCGTCTTCGAACTGAAGGTAGAGAATCGTCGTCGCAGGTCCGCCGAACGGTGGACAGATCTGTCCGGAGAGATGCATCGACTCGGCATGCTTGAGTGAAAGTACCGTGAACCACAGAAGGCCCTGGCCGTTCCCCTCGTCCTCGTAAAGCCGTCCCCCGACCTTGCTTTCGAACACCACCGCCTTGGGATCGCCCGTCACGCGAAAGTCCGGCAACCACCAGCCGTCCATTTCCTCAACGAACGCCGTCCAGACTTTCTCTTTCGATGCGTCCATCCGGATCTCCATCTCGATCTGTATGGCCCGGGTTTCCGATACGATGGCGCCTGGATTGCTCATGGTTTGCTCCTGTTGTTGATAGTGCGGTTTGGTGAGTTGGAGTTCAGCGAGTCGCTACCTGGTGACTCACTGCCTGGCGAACTGCCCCCCGGTGAGTCATCGTCAAGAGATGCGCTCTCGATGCGATCCTTGAGCCGTCCCAGGGTCAAGGCGAAGCCGCAGACATGCTGGCTCACCCAACGGTCGCAGACCCTCTGAATCGGCACCGGGTTGAGGTGGTTCCAACGAACCCGGCCCGCCCGTCGCACCAGCACTACGCCGGCGGTCTCCAGAATGTCGAGATGCTTCATTACTCCCGTCCGCGAGAGTCCGCCGCCCGGCGACGTTTCGAAGTGAGCACACAGCTCCCCCGTCTTGCACGGCCTCGTCGCCAGCATGTCGAGAAGCTGCCTCCGCGTGGGATCCGCAAGTGCTTTCCAGATCGCGTCCTCGTCCTCGGTCATAAATGTCACTATAAGGTGACATGTTGTCTCTGTAAAGCACAACAGGTCCTCGCGCAAGACAGCAAAAAAGGCCACCTTTCGGTGACCTTTTCTTGACGCTGCGATGCTCGCTGCAACACTTGAGAACTATTCGGGAGTCGGTGCAGACATTCGCGCCCTGATCGCCTCCCGGTCCACTTCCTGCCCGCGCAGATAGACGGAGTAGATCCGCCGTGTGTTTGTGATGTCATCGAGCGGATTCGCGTCCAGTACGACGAAGTCCGCCATCTTGCCCGTGGCAAGAGTTCCGGTGCCGGCCAAACCGATGAATTCGGCCGAATTGCGGGTTGCCGCGACGATAACCTCTGCCGGCGTCATTCCCGCGGCCACCATATCGGCCATTTCCTGGTGCGGAGCCCAGGTCGTGCCGCCGTCGGTGCCGAGCGCGATCGTGACGCCAGCCTCGTTCATCCGGTCCAGATTGCGACCCTGAATCCCGAACGACTCCTGGGCCTGGGGCCGATCGACCGCCCTTTCCTGCAGCCGTGCGACCTGTTCGTCGGGAAGACTACCGCTCAACCAACTCATGTCTTCGGCCACTCCCCGTGCGCCCATGTTGGGGATCAGAACAAAGTCGGGACGTTCGGCGAGCATCCCCATGATCTCGTCGTCGACATCCATGTCCCGGACGCTGTGCGCGAACGCGTCGAGATCCGCTTCGAGGAGTCCTTTTGCGTCGGACAGCGCAAAGATGTGTGCTGCCACCTTGAGGTTGTTGTTGTGGGCCTCGTCGATGACCGGCCCGTACAGTTCGGCGCTTAGTTTTTCGTATTGGCCGTTGCGATCGTCGACCCAGATCTTGATGAGGTCAACCTGATCGGCCTGCCCGGCAACAGCCGCTCGCGCCTCTTCTTCGTTGGTCACCCAGAGGGGAACTTCCGAACGTCCCTCCTCGGGAGATGTGATGCCGCGGCCCGCAAAGCGGAGCCGAGCAGCTCCCGGAATGGGCTCGTTCCGCACCTGGAACGCGAGATCACCCTCGTCGAGGCCCATGCTCTGGACCGCGCCCACTCCGAAATATGCGAAGTCCTGCAGCATGCTGACCAGTGCCTCCCGTTCGCCCGCTACGTGCTTGTGCGCGTCGACGATCGCCGGCATGACTGTCTTGCCGGCCAGATCCACGTGCTCGGCGCCGGCCGGCACTTCGATCTGTCCCATCGCGCCGACCGCGATGATCCGATCGTCTTGAATCATGATTGCGCCATTCTCGATGGGATCGCTGCCGTCCCCGAGAATGAGCCTCGCCCCTTCGAACACCGTCACGTTCGTGGCCGCGGGTGCCTCCTCGGCCGCAGGTGCGCAGGATGCCGTCAGCACGAGGGTGATCGAAAACAGGCCCAGAAGGCACATGAAGTGGCGCGAACCCGCCGTTACATAGCTCATAGAAATCTCCTTCCCGGCAGGCGATTGCAGGCCGGTTCTCGGTGGAAACCCGTGTCGTCGGTTCGCCCGAGCTTCTTCGATGGTCGTCTATCCACGATGTGCTCCGTCCGGAGACAAATCGGCTGAACTGAGATAAGAACGCGGTACATGTTACGCAAGGCGGGGGCTTCAAGCAATGAAAGGGAACCCGTTGGCGGACCCTGGGCATTGCCAACGGGACGAGCGGGAGGTTGGCAACTCTTGAACAAACTCCCGGGGAGTCCACCCTGAGCTCCGCTTCCACTTGTCACAGACAGACTTGGAAGCTACCGGGTCGCACGTTGGGCAGTCCTGCCAACAGTCGCCAATAACACCTCGAACCATTGAACTTTGCTATAATCGCCCCCTCATTCCTTCCCACACGAGGTGAACCGTGAAGCAGCGTTATTCCGTTCTGGTCCTTGCAATCATCGTCGCAACTGGCCTCCTGATCACGCAACCGGGCGTGCTGGGCCAGGGTATACCCCTCTGGACCCCCGAGAAGCCGGGCAGCGACAACATCACGGTCCTCGGCCATATCCCGCTCGGCCCCAGGCTCAGCGTGGCCGACATGGACATGGAGCAGGAGCTCTCGCGGCCGTACGCATACGTCGCTCGCATGGTGTACGGCGAGGAGGGTGAAAAGGGCACGGACGTGATCGACATCTCGGATCCGTCGAAACCGAAGGTGATCTACCGGTGGAGGATCGAGAATCAGGATCTGCATCTCGGTAACGGCGGGATGGACGTCAAGCACTTCAAGTGGAATGATCGCTACTATTTCGTCCAGTCGCTGCAGTTTGGCCAGGGCGGCCCCGACAGCGATATGGGCGCAGTCATCGTCGACGTGACCGATCTGCCGGACGTCACCAAGGTGAAGGAAGTGGCTCGGCTCCGTGAGCCGGAGTCACCGGGCGGCTTCCACAACATTTTCATCTACAAACACAGCAGCGGCCGGGTGCTGCTGATTGCGACCATCGGAGCCCCGTACGCGGCGGTGTATGACCTGGGCATGGTGGTCGAGGGCAGGGTCGAGGGGGCGATGATCGCCCGGATTCCCGCGGGTGACAACCCGGGCGGACGGCGCGGCTATCACGACTTCTATGCTGGGTATCACCCCGACACCGCCGAGGACCGGTTCTACGGCGGCGGCACCGGCGGCTACTACGTCTACAACATCACAGACCTGGAAAAGCCCGAGCTGCTGGTCACGTTGACCGGCATCAGCGGCGTGCGGAGCGGTCATACCTTCACGCCAACCTCGGACGGCCGCTATGTCATCGCCGAGACGGAGTATCAGTACGCGCCGTTGCGCATCTTCGACCTGCAGCCGGGGCTGGATGGCGATGTGGAGAACATCTCGCGGCCGATCGCAGGATGGACGGCGGATTGGAAGAACCTGACGCACAACCACGAGGTGCGGTATCCCTACGTGTTCGTGTCGGGCTACCTCGACGGTCTCCAGGTGTTCAGCATGATGGATCCGCGCAACCCGGTAACGGTCGGCTACTACGACACCTACGTCGGGCCACCGAACACGCGGCGCAACGCCATGTTCAACGGCGCGTTCGGCGTGGACGTGCGAAATGCCGACGGCCTGATTGCCGTGAGCGACATGTCGACCGGGTTCTGGACCTTCCGGATGGAGGGGTTCCTCGGCTGGAACGGTGAGGATTGGGGCATGCCGAACGTCTCGAGCGCGCAGGACTGGGATGGCGATCTGGATGACAATCAATGACGACGGGGCGTAGATTCGTCGGTACGGTGGCCGTCGCGGTCGCACTCGTAGCGTCCGGGCTGCCACTCGTGCCGGTGGTCGCGACTCTTCAGGCGAGCGTGGCCAAGGTCCCGGCCATCCCCGGCAATCCCTGTTCGATGACCGAACTCCCGACCCCGAACCTACCCTACTACGCGATCGATATGGTCAAGACCGGACGGGTTCCCGGAACCGGGCGCTCGCGCGGGATCGGCGAGGCATCATTCGCCCGGTCGCCATTCGGCGTCTCGATCTCACCCGATGGTGCCTACATCTACAACCTGACGATCGCTTTCGAGCGTCTGAAAGCGCCCAAGCAGGGCCATTACACCGTCTGGGTGACGACAGCGGAGGTCGACCGGGTGAAGCGGCTCGGAGTGCTCGATGACGACGGCTCGGCCAGGGGCCGGGTCGCCTGGAACAAGTATCTCGTGGTCCTCACACTGGAGCCTGAGGACAATCCGGAAGCGACAATGTGGAGCGGCCCGATCGTGTCTCGCGGTATGTCTCGCAGCGGCATGATGCACACCATGGCCGGCCATGGACCCTACGAGGGCGAACCGTGCGCGAAGTATGGCTTCGGCATGGTCAACCCTTTACGCTCGCCCCGCCCCCAATGACGACACCGAGTCTGCGGATCGGCAGCCTCGGCGCATTCCTTTGCGTGATTTCCGGCGTAGCGCTGCTCACGGTAGGGCTCGCCAGCCAGCCTCTTGAACCGCAGCAACCCCCGCCGCCAACGCCGCCCGAGCCCCAACAGATGCCGCCAATGCCCGAAACCGAGCAGGAAATGCCGGGCATGCAGATGCCCGGGATGCAAATGCCCGGCATGGAGGGGATGGAGGGCATGGAAGGCATGGACATGATGGGGTCGGATCCCGCTGCCTGGCGGATGCCGCCCATGGATCGGCCGATGCCGATGCTGCCCGATCTGATGGGCACGACACCGATCGTCGATCCGTTCCTCCCCGACGTCGACCCGATGTCGCTTCCAGAGGCGGTGCCCGGCGCGATTGTCGACATGGAAGACGGCGACGAGATCGACATCCGGGCGTCGCTTGTGCGGCGAACGATCAACGGCAAGATGCTCGTGATGTACGGCTACAACGGGATGTATCCCGGGCCGCTCATCCGGGCTCCCCGCGGCGCAACCATAGTCGTCAACTTCCACAACGAGATCCCGGCCGAGACGACCGTCCACTGGCATGGCATCCGACTGGACAACCGCTTTGACGGCGTTCCGAACGTCACCCAGCCTCCGGTCGCCTACGGTGAATCGTTCCGGTACGAAATCTTCTTCCGCGACTCCGGCATCTACTGGTATCACCCGCACGTGCGCGAGGATATCCAGCAGGATCTCGGCCTGTACGGCAACCTGCTCGTCGGGGCACCCGAGGCGGCCTACTACAGCCCGGTCAACCACGAAGAGGCGTTGATTCTCGACGATCTGCTGATGGACGACCTCGGGCCGATCCCCTACGGCGAGCAGGCCGCCACGCATGCCCTGATGGGCCGGTTCGGCAATGTGATGCTCGTCAACGGGACGACCGACTACAGGCTGGACGTGGCCAGAGGCGACGTCGTGCGGTTCTACCTGACGAATGTCGCCAACACACGGACGTTCAACGTCGTGTTCGGCGGGGCGCCGATCAAGATCGTAGGCTCCGATGTGAGCAAGTACGAGCGCGAGGAGTGGGTCGATTCGGTCGTGATCGCGCCGGCGGAGCGGTACATCGTCGAAGTGAAGTTCGACGAGGCGGGTGATGTGCCCATCACCAACTCCATTCAGGCGATCGACGATTTTCGTGGGGAGTTCTATCCCCACATCGATCTGTTGGGCACGGTCGTGGTCGCCGATGGTGCGACTTCTACCGACCACAGCGCAGCCTTCAACACCCTGCGCGAGAACGTCGACGTCACCTCTGATATCGACGACTACCGCCAGTACTTCGACCGGCCGGTCGACCACCGGCTTGAGCTCACTCTCGACATCGAGAACCTGCCGCAAGCGATCGTGCTGGCCATGGAGTTCGAGGCCGGACTCTATGCACCGCCGATGGAGTGGAACGACGCGATGCCGATGATGAACTGGCTGTCGAGCGCCGAGCAGGTCCACTGGACCTTGCTGGACACTGAGACGGGCCTGGAAAACATGGATATCGATTGGCAGTTCGAGGTTGGCGATGTCGTCAAGATCGAGCTGTTCAACGATCCCGACACGATTCATCCGATGAATCACCCCGTGCACATCCACGGCCAGCGCTTCCTGGTCCTGACCATCGATGGCGTGCCCAACGAGAACCTCGTCTGGAAGGACACCGCAATCGTGCCGGTCGGAACGACGGTCCAGTACCTGGTCGATATGTCGAACCCCGGCGACTGGATGATGCACTGCCACATCGCCGAACACCTGGAGGCGGGCATGATGCTTGGTTTCAGCGTGCGCGAGCCGGGGCAGTAGCAACCCTTCCGCGTCCTATTTTCAAAAAGAGATCTTCCAAGGCCAGACCTTTCAGAAAGAGGCGTGATGGAAGTCCCCGCAATGGGGCGTCCTCGGAACGTGTCAACAAGTGTGAGACACCTGCATTCGGAATTTAAGCTACCGTAGGCGACTCTGCGGGCGGGTTGATCCACACCTTGTCCGGCGGCCCAGCGATCTTTCTCGGTACATTGACGAAACGTTCTGGATGTTGCCGACGAGCGCGATCCAGAGCATGCTGGCGTCGTTCCAGAACCGGACCGGTCTGACCGTAATGGACCATCGCTGGGGTTAGCCAGTTCAGACCGGAATGGTAGTGGACGTTGTTGTACCAGTGGAAGAAGTCCCGGCAGAACGCCTTGGCGTCCTGGATCGAACCGAATCGTTCCGGGAAGTCAGGGCGGTATTTCAGGGTTTTGAACTGGGCTTCCGAGAACGGGTTGTCGTCGGACACATAGGGCCGAGAGTGGGATTGGGTCACACCCAGATCCGATAGCAGCAGCGCCACCGCTTTCGACTTCATCGACGAGCCGCGATCGGCGTGCAGAGTCAGCTGATCCTGCTCGATCCGATGCTTGTCACAGCTTTCACGAATCAGTTTCTTGGCCAGGCCGGAAGATTCGCAATCGGCCACCATCCAGCCCACCGCCTGGCGGCTGAAGATATCGAGAATCACGTACAAGTAGAAGTAGGTCCACTTCCGTGGTCCCTTCAGCTTCGTGATGTCCCAGGTCCACACTTCATTCGGGCCTGTCGCCAACAGTTCCGGCTTCTGGTAGACGGGATGACGCCGTTGGTTCCGCCGTTCGCGCACTTCTTGGTTCGCATCCAGAATCCGGTACATCGTGCGTACCGAGCACAAATAGCGGTCTGCATCCAGCAAGGCCGCACACACTTGGGCGGGCACCTGATCCACGAAGCGCCCGCTATGCAGCAGGTCGAGGACTTCCTGTCGATCGGCTCCGCTCAATGCCCGATGTGATCGTGGGCGTGCCCGCTCGGCTGCGGGCGCGGCGGCCCGCTGCCGACGCCGATAGAGCGACGCGCGGGAAACCCCGAAGGCCCGGCACGCCGGCGCCGTCCCAATTCGGTGGAGAACTTTTCGGCCGCTTCCATCAGTTGTTCTCTTCCTGGTCCGGGTTCTTCAGAGGAATCCCCAATAGCGTGGAGACTTTTTTTTGGATCTCGATGACCGTTTCGGCTTGCTCCAGCTTCCTCTGGAGCCGTTGCGCCTCGCGTTCCAGTTCAGCGATGCGCTTGTCCCGGCCGTCCTTCGGCTGCGCTTTCCGTCCTCGCTTCGCCGAACCCATCCCGGCCAATTCCCCGGCATCGTGTTGCCGCCGCCAGGTGCGCAGGCTCGAGGAATACAATCCCTCCCGGCGTAGTAAGGCCCCCCACTCGCCCGGCTTCGTGCATCGGTCCGCCTCCCGCACGACCCGGCGCTTATATGCGGCGCTGAATCGCCTCCGTATCGCCTTATTGGTCACCTCCGGGTCCGGATTATCCCCATTCCGACCGGCCGCTTCACGCGCAACTCCAGTCGCCCTGCGGGCGCCTTCCGTTCCACGCGATTCTTCGTTCTCGTTCTCTGGTTTCATCACCAACACAGGCTCACTTCCTTCCCGCCCTGCTCACTAGTTAAATGACCCCCGGCAGAGCCGGGGGCTTATTTCTGTGAGCCCCTCAAAGGGGCCGGTCAAGAGCCGCCTGAAGGCAGCTGATGCCCCCACGCCATGTTCAGCTCCTCCAAACGCTGCTCCTCCCGCTCCTGCCGCCAAATGTATTCCCGCACGAATTGTTTGTCCATCCCCACCGTGGAAACGAAATAGCCTCGCGCTCAGAAACTCTTCCCTGTCAAACGGTGTTTCAGTCCCAGAAAGTTCCGGGCAGTCGAGATTGCACTCTTCCCCTTGATGAATCCCGCCACACTGGATACCGCCTACTTCGGAATGAACACCATGTGATACTTGCAGTCCCATTTCGTGTGCGATCGCCTTCGGGCCTCTTTCATTGAGTCCTCCTTCTTTGGAAGTCGTCGCTTCCAAGCAGGACTTTCCTATCTACCGCCGCTCTCGGTCAAACCTCTGCGAGTCGCCCCGGCTAAGCCGGGGGTTTACCTATGGGAATTAACGGTTAGGCAGGTGTCTCACCTACATTGGCACAGAGGGCGAACAACCTTTCAACCCGGCCCACAACGTCGAACTCTTCCGTGAAGAGCCGGTCGAGCAGTTTGGTCTGCCTTTCCGCTTCCTCCAGGTAGGTGTCCATCGATGGCCCCTTGGGCATGCGTGCGGTAGGGGTCGCCGGCATGCCGACGAGCTCGATGTTCTCACCAGGCAGGACCTTGTTGGGGCTCTCCCATTCCGAACGCAGTTCACCCTGCAGAAGGTTGGCCGCGCCCGATAGCGCTTCGGCGGGCAGGGCACCGCGGACTACGATGGCGTCCAGATCATCGTCGTATATTTCTTCGATTCCGTGGGGGATCTTGGTCAATTCGGCTGGGCTGACTTCGACCGACCGAACCGGCCGGGGCAGCGCTTCGATTCGAGGTCGTGAGGTGGAGGATGTCATGGTCGGGTGGCTCCGTGAACGTCAGTTCCAGTAAACGACTGATTTGTGGTCTTTGTCGAGTGCCAGGAATCCACCCAGCGTGACGCGCGGAGTCGCTCCCATGATGGGCTCCACGTGGTGGTAGAACTTGCCTGCCCCGAAGACGATGGCGTCCGAGGAATTCATTCGGAACTTGTGAAACCGGTACCGAGTTGCGATGGCCTGGCCGTCCGGAAAACCGTTCTCCGTACGCGGTGTTTCTTCGTCATGCGCCAGCCCATGTACGATCAGCTCCCCGCCGCCCTCAGGGGCCTGGAGCAGTGCGAAAAAGCTCAGGCTGATGGCTGCATCGAGTTGACCTACGGCATCGGCGTAGACGGGCAGGTTGAAATGGAAGTGGTCGTTGTGGACGATAATCGACTGGCCTTCCGGCAGGGAGCGGACAGTACAGGATGCAAACCGTCGGCCCTTGCTGTCCACGAGCAGTCCGACCGGCCGGCCCCGGGAGACGGTTCCCAGTAGTCCTTCTATGTAAGCCGGCGCGCTGAAGTCCCCGAGCAGTTCGCGCGTCACCTGTTCGTACTGCTCCGCGTCGCGAAAGTATCCATCACCTCCGGTCCGCCCGGCGTTTCGAACGTGGGCGTCGCCGACACGCCGAGCACTCGGATGTCCGTGTTCGGACCGATGCGGTTCGGTCGGAGCCACGGAAGTTCGCTGCTCTGGGCGAATTGCCCAACCACAACCGCCGCGACGTCCGACGGAAAGGAATTCCGGAGGACGAGCGCGTCCAGCCTGTCTTCATAGATGTCTTCGAAGGCGTTCGAGTGTTCCCCGACGTCGTCGGCGTCGACTTCGGCCCAGCGGATTTCGCGGCCTTCGGTGTGGGGTTCTTTGCTCATCTTATTTCGGCGGTTTCTTTCGGCGGTCATAGACCGCCGCTACAGCTACAGCTCAATCCTTCGGGTTGTGTGTGTAGATCAGCGAGATGATCTTCCAGACGCCGTCTTGCTTCACCAGGTGGAACGCATCGACGCCGTCAGCCGCATAGTCGCCCGCTTCGAGCGTGTAGTCTGTCCAGACCGCCGCGATGTTGTCGTCGATCCGGACTTCCGGGTCGACCACCCTTTCGATGACCCTGTCGCCGGCTGCACCGGCGAGGCTCTCGGCCCACTCCTCGACCGGCGTGAACCCCTGGCGTCGATCGCCATCCGGTCCCGGCCGGTCGGAGACCAGAACGGCGCCCGGCCAGAACAGCGTCTTCATCGCTTCGCTGTCGCGTTCGGCGAGATAGTCGAACACTTCCTGGACCACCCTTAGAACGCGGGTCTCTTCAGTATCCACGCGCTGCGAGCCGGCAAGCGGGAGTGAAACCAGGGCCATGGCGACTGCCGCGGCGATGGCGTAACGGATTGCAGTTGGTTTGTTCATACGAGTTTCGTCTGGATATCGATTTCGGACTTGAGTGTCCGGTGCACCGGGCACTTGTTGGCGATTTCGATCAGCCGGTCCCGCTGCTCGGGGGACAGGGGGCCACCGAGTTCGATTGCGCGTTCGATCCGGTCCACCTTGCCTTCCTTGGTTTCGCATTCGGCGCAGTCTTCGGCATGGATCTTGCTGTGGCGCAGCACAACGTTGATGCTCTCGAGCGGCCACTGCTTGTGCTTCGCGTACAGGGTTAGCGTCATCGCCGTGCATGCGCCGAGAGCGCTGATCAGCAGATCGTACGGCGTCGGTCCGGAGTCTATGCCGACCGGCGGCGGCTCGTCGGCCGTCAGCTTGTGCGGTCCGACGATGATTTCCTGGGTGAGCCCTCGTCCATCACCACGGACCATCGCGAAACGGGCTTCGATAGGTGCTCCTGCTGTCTCGCTCATGTATTAACGGACCTCATCCGTCTGGCCGTGACCGCGCGGGTCATGCTACCGCTGATCTTACTCCAAAACGCCTGCACGTTTAACCCGGAAACCATACATTCCACAGGGTGATCGGTCTTCGTGAGGCCGGAGGCTGGTGGTATACTCACCGCCTCCCGAAGCTCCGTTCCAGTGGGCCGGGAATTGAAGGAGAATTCGATGTATTCGACCCGCTTGTGGTTCGTTTTGGTTGTCCTGTTGTGCGGTTGCGCTCCCGACCCTGTCGAACCGGTGGAACCTGCGGAGCCGGACGAAGCCAGCACCTACCGTCTCGTCGAAGACTGGGCCAGCTTTCCCGAAGGGGTGGAGTTCGGGCCGGTGGCCTCGGTTGCTCACGCTCCAAACGGGACGATGCACGTCCTGCGGCGAGGCGAGCCGGCGTTTTTCACGTTCGACGCAACGGGCCAATTCGTTGGGTCCTGGGGGGAAGACATCTTTGACTGGTCGCACGGGCTTCGTGTGGACAACGATGGCTTCATCTGGGCGACAGATGGCCGAGCCCATGAAGTCTTCAAGTTCAGTCCCGAAGGCGAGATCCTGCTGCGCCTCGGCCAGCGCGGCGTGGGCGGGGACGGACCGGACACGTTCAACCGCCCAACCGACGTGGTCGTTGCTCCGAACGGCGATTTTTTTGTCACGGACGGATACGTCAACTCGCGCGTCGTGAAGTTTTCCGCAGACGGGACGTTCATCAAGACCTGGGGGACGAAGGGAACCGAACCCGGGCAGTTCGACCTGCCGCATACGATTGTCATGGACTCGGCCGGCCGACTGCTGGTTGGGGATCGCGAGAACGGGCGCATACAGATCTTTGACCAGGATGGGAACTTCCTCGACCAGTGGACCGATCTGGGGAAGCCCTACGGCCTATACATAGACTCGGACGACACCCTGTTCATGGTCGAAGGGGAGACGGAAACCCTGCTCGTTGTGGATGGCAAGACCGGAACGCTTCTGGAGACGCTCGGGGGCCTGGAGCAATCGCACTGGGTCTCGATGGATCCGGAAGGGAACGTCTACGTGGCTCAAGTTTTCGAAGAGGTGGGCGTCCTGAAGTTTGTTATTCGTTAGGCGGAAGAATCCAACCCATCTGTCAAACGCTAAACCAATTTCGTGACGGTGCATTAATCCCAAATCAGGACCCCCAATTGTGGTGCAGGGACCTAGCTTGGGATTAATGCACCGTCACGAAATTCAGGAGGGACCTGACTTGGGATTAATGCACCGTCCCCCTATTCATATCCGATGTCTTCGTTCAGTGGGATCCTGCTGCGGCTGAAGATTCCGGTGCCGCGAGAGATCTCTCGGTCGTCCTCGGCCGTGATGATCGCATCGGCGAAGAGAAGGCTCTTCGAGGAGCGTACCAGGGTTCCTCGCGAGATGAGGGTGCCCGAAGAAACCGGGCGCAGGAGCTGGACGTTAAACGACACCGTCAACACGAAGACCCCTTCGACGATTGAGTTCGCCGCGAAGAAAGCCGCGTCGTCGAGCAGCTTGAAGTAGTACGCGCCGTGGACGGCGCCGGCAGCGTGAAAGAGGGCTTCCTGTACGGGCATCCGGACTTCCGCGCGACCCTCTCCGATCGTTACAGCGGCAGACAGATCCCGGTTGCACGGCGCCCGTCCGTACATCCGTTCCAGCTTCCGAAAGTGCTCCTCAGCCATTCGGGCGGGAATGGTACCATAGCTGCCATCACGCGTTCATTCTTACAGGACAACTGAACACAGGAGGCCGTTTTGGCGGTAGACAGAGGGCACTGGGGTTCGAAGCTGGGTTTCGTTCTGGCGGCCGCAGGTTCGGCCGTCGGCCTGGGCAACATCTGGAAATTTCCCTACATCACCGGGGTCAACGGAGGCGGGGCGTTCGTCTTGATCTACCTGGGCTGCATCGCGCTCGTGGGCCTGCCCGTGATGACCGCGGAGATCCTCCTGGGCCGTGCGACCCAGAAGTCCCCCGTCGGCGCGTTCAGGCAACTCGGGGGGGGCCCTGGGTCGCGTTCGGCTGGCTCGGCGTCGCCGGTGCTTTCGTCATCCTGTCCTACTACAGCATCGTCGCCGGGTGGGCCCTGCATTACAGCTACCTCTCGATCACCGGCCAGATCGTCGGCCTCGGGCCCGAAGGCGTCGGGCCGGCGTTCGATGCTCTGTTCGCCTCGAACGGCCTCAACTTGTTCTGGCACGCCATCTTCATGACCTTGACCGTCGGTGTCGTCCTCGGCGGCGTAGGCAAGGGCCTGGAACGGTGGGCGAGAATCCTGATGCCGACGCTGTTCGGCCTGATGCTCATCCTATTGATCAACTCGTTCACGATGGACGGCTTCGGCCGGGCTCTGGATTTCGTGTTCGGCTTCCACACCGAGAACCTGACCGCGGCTGGCGTCCTCGAGGCCCTGGGCCATGCTTTCTTCACGCTCAGCCTCGGCATGGGCGCGATGCTGACCTACGGGAGCTACCTCCGTAAGACCGACGACATCATGTCCGCGTCGATCGTCATCTCTGCGCTGGACACGATGATCGCGCTGACCGCATCGATGGTCCTGTTCCCGATCATCTTCACCTACGGGATGGAACCGGGGGCCGGCCCCGGCCTGGTGTTCGTCAGCATTCCGATCGCGTTCAGTCAGATGGCCGCCGGGACCTTCTTCTCGTTCGTGTTCTTCATGCTGCTGGTATTCGCCGCGCTGACCAGTTCGATCTCCATGCTCGAGGTCACGACGTCGTACTTCATCGACGAGAAGGGATGGACCCGGCGCCAGGCAACCCTGTTCGCCGGTGGAGTTATTGCCGCCCTGGGAATCCCATCAGCGCTCAGCGGCGGCACCGCGCTGTTTGGCGAAGACTTCGCAAGCCTGTTCGGCAGGAACTGGTTCGACACCTTCGATTACCTCGCGTCGAACTGGATCCTCCCCCTCGGCGGCCTCGGAATCGCGTTGTTTACAGCGTGGAGAGTTGACGATGCGATCCGGCACCGGGAGTTCCTCGAAGGCACCAACCTCGCGTTCTTCTACAAGGCCTGGTTGTTGCTGCTCAAGTTCGTCGTCCCGGTCGGTATCATCCTGGTGTTCCTGCACGCGATCGGCGTCATATGACCCGCCCCGTTATGGACACCGAGGTCGCCTACGACATCGCCTGCGCCGCCCGCATTCTTGCGTTCGAAGGAATGTCGGTACTGGTTGCCGGCCACCTGAGCGTCGCCGTCGACGGCGAGATGTACGTCAACCGCTTCGGCCCTTCCTTCGCCCGCCTCACGCCCGGCGACATCATCCGGGTCGACTACGACGGTAACGTCGTGGAAGGCGACGGCTACGTTAACGACACGATCCGTCTTCACGGCGTCCTCCACCGCATGGTTCCCTAAGCGAAGGTGTTGGTCCACGCGCACCCGCGTTCGGTCGTCACCATCAGCGCCTTCCGGATCGTTCCCGACATCTATGATCAGGAAAGCTGCTTTCTCGCCGGTGACATCGCGGTTTACGACGAGGACTACGAGGGCCTGGTGTCGACCGAAGAGAGAATCAGCCCGATGGCAGATGTTCTACGAACGGCTCGGAGCCTGATCCTTCCCAACCACGGTGCGCTGACGTCCGGTGGCGCCGTCGGCTCGAGGACAATCCGCATGATCCTGCTCGAGAACCTTGCCCGGCGGTACCTGGAGGTTACGCGTGCCGCGACCGCGATCAAGGACCCTCCCCGCCCAGTCGATCCCAGGACGGCGATCGCTACGCGCAAGGAGTTGGAAGGGCTCGGAGCAGAACGATTGCTCTGGCAGGATTACATCGAACGACTGGACCTCGCGGACGTCAAGGCTTTCGGGCAAGGATGACCGCAAAGTCATCGGTCAGCTCTCCCGAGGCGATCAACTCGTCCTCGTAAGCAAACATTTTTTCCAGCCATTCCATCGCTTCAGGATCCGTCTCGTCGAAGTTTCCCGCGATGTCCTCCATCAGGAGATGCAGGATCGTGCCACCGTATCCGCGGAAAGTGTAACCGGGGAAATACTGTGAGAGCAGCGGCAGGATTTCCGCCGAGCGGATCGCCTCGGAAGGGTCGATGGTGTTCATGTACTCGATCGTGTGTCGCTTGACGACCTCGTGGAGGGTGACGCCGTCGGTCACGCTGACCCGAAGCCGCGCCGGGATGCTCCCAAGAAAATCATTCACCGCCTCGAGTTGCCGCTCGGTCCACTGGAACTGTGACGGGCCGATAAACTCGTCCATGTAGAAGTATCCGCCAGGCGTGAGCGCCCCATGGACGTTCTTATGGAGATTTTCCAGTTCCGCGATGTGGTGGACAGCCGAGACCCCAAAGATGACGTCATAGGTGTTCGCCGGGAGCGTGAAGCGATTCAGATCCTGGACTTCGTAATGGATGTGGGTGTGTCCGAGCGCCTCCGCCTGTGTCTTCGCGGTTGCGATCGCGCCCCCCGACACGTCGAACGCGTCGTGATGTCTGCAGAAGTCATACTGGATGAGGCCGCGCTCCAGTTCACCGACGCCGCAGCCCAGCGTGAGCGCACGATCGACCGGTACGCGTCCGCCCAGATCTTCGTGGACGAAGTGGTGGTAGGCTTCCGAGCCGTCGCGCCCGGTGATCTTCCTGCTGATTCGTTCCCGGACACGTGGGTGCTCTACCCAGTGCGTGATGCGGGCCTGACTCCAGGACTCGCCCCCTCGGGCCCAGAGCTCGCTGACGCGGTCGATCGCCCCCCCCTCGGGCACTAGGCGAGTTCCTCGACCCTCGGTTCGATCGAGGTCGTCTCTTCGTTCGATATCGGCTTGCAGGGAAGGGATGGCTTTCGATCCAGATCGGAGTCCCGTTTGAGTTTTCGAGAAAACATGGTGCCCCCGGGTGAGGTTCGTCGCCGAACATACCACGATCCGGTACCCTCGAAACGGGACATTGCTCGGTTATAATTCCCCGCATGAACCGTCAGTTCACGCTCGCTTGTCTCGCGGCCTGGATCCTCACAGCTACGATTGCGGTCGGGCTCTCACCGCAGAATCCTGCGCGCGCGATCGATGTTTCCTGGATGCATGGCAGCAGGAACTGCGGCGACAACGCCGATCCGGCCGTGCAGGTCTATCGATACGACGAACGGACCTGGATCCTGCGGCAGAACAAATGCATCAACTTCGAAGCGCCGTTTATCTATGTCTTGCTCGGCGACGAAAGGGCGTTCATGCAGGACACGGGCGCGGTACCCAACTCGGACAGGGTCCGTGTTGCCGTCGATCGAATCCTCGCTGAACACGGTGCGGGGCTGGAACTGCTCGTTACGCACTCTCACGGCCACGGGGATCATGTCGCAGGTGATCCTCAGTTCGCAGGCCGCCCGAACACCAGCATCGCCGCTCGGGACGTTGCCAGCGTAAAGGAGATGTTCGGATTCATGGACTGGCCGGACCAGGCCGTCGAACTCGACCTGGGCGGCCGAATCCTCGACGTGATCCCGATCCCGGGACACCAGGACAGCCATGTTGCCGTCTACGACCGTCGGACGGCGATCCTGCTTACGGGCGATACGCTGTATCCGGGCCGGTTGTACGTTCGGGACTGGGCGGCATACCGGACGAGCATCAGTCGGCTCGTCGCCTTCACCAGAACGCGCCGGATCTCATGGATCCTCGGGACACATGTTGAGATGTCTGCCGAACCCGGCATCGACTATCCGGTGCGCACGATTTACCAGCCAAACGAACGTCCGCTCCAACTGCGTCTCGCTCACCTGATCGAACTTGGGCATGCATTAGATGCGATCGGCGACGAACCGCAGCGGGACGTTCACGACGCTTTCATCATCTTTCCGCTCGACTGACACGGAATTAAACCCGCAGCAGGTAGCCTTTGGCCCGAAGAGCGGTGAGCCGTTCGATGGCGTGGACGTACCAGCGGACCTGGATTGCGTATTCTTCGATTCTCGGACGGATGTCGACGTCCGTCTTGAAATCGACGATCTGCCAGACGTCGTCCTCGAGGAAAGCCAGATCGATGACACCTTCGAGGATAGATCCGCCGTCTTGCTTCAGCGTTACCGGGTATTCACGGTGGGCCCGCGTCGCCTTGCGGACTCGTTCCATCAACGGGTGCCCAAGAGCACGGCGGGCGGCCTCGACACCCGCTACGACTTCTTCGTCCGGAGCGTCGAGCAGACGCCCCTGAAAAGTTGCGAGTTGTAGGAGTTCGTCGTCCGAGGCGTCGAAGGCGGCATCCCGCAGGAGAGCGTGGACGAGCGTTCCGAACCGCGGCCCCGAGGGGCGCCCTTCGACCTGGCCCACCTCAATCACCTTGACCGCGACGGGTTCGCCGGGCGGAGCAGACACGGCTTCCGAGGCGGTGAAGACATCGAGCGAGACCGCAGCACCCTTCTCGAGCAACTCGCCGCGCCGTGCCCTCCACGCGGAGTACTCTTCGAGGGACCGCGCCGCCTCCACGCCTTTCTCGTCGGGTGCCAGCATTCCCTCCTGACGGACTCCGAAACTGCCCTCGACATCGAGCTTGAGGACCCCCGGATCCCACCAGACCACGTCGTAGCCTCCGGAGTGCTCGTGGAGGCCGGGCTTGACCGAGTGTTCCTCGTGTCCCATGAGGTTTGCGGGCCGATCGAGGACGCTGCTCTCCCCGAAGTCCGGACACCCGAGGGCGGCTCCCGCCTGGCGCCCGGCCCCTGGCGCCGGATACACGGACTTGTTCAGAGCGCCGATCCAGCCCGTCATCTCCTGGTCGCCAATCGCGGGGACGACGAGGATGTCACGGGCCCGCGTGGCCGCAACATATGCAACTCGAACACCTTCGGCCTCGTCCCGGCGGTGTTCCCGTTCGCTGTTGTCCTGCAGTTCCCACGGCGAACATCCTAGGATCCGCATCGCGGCGAGCCCGCGTTCGGCGTCGACATGCTTGTCGGGTGACACAGTGGCGAGGTTCGCAGTCATGTCGGCGAGGATCACGACAGGGAACTCCAACCCCTTGGCCGCGTGAACGGTCATGATGCGCACGCCCTCGGCTCCCTCCTCGAGCACGGGCGATTCGGTTCCCGACCCGGTTTCCGCTTCGGCGGTGAGCAGTTCGACGAAGGCGCGGAACGACGCCCCCCCGCGAGATTCGAAGTTCCGAGCAAGGTCTCCGACACGGTATACGTTCGCCAGTTTCTGATTCCCGGCCGGCCGAAGCGCGAAACCGGCGTGCGCTCGTGTCCGCCCAAGAAGGTCGTCTATTGTCTCAACAAACGGCCGCTGGTTCCGTTGTCGATGCAACTCGCGGACTATCGACAACGCTTCGCCTATCGGCCCGAAGTCTTGGGCTGCGTCATCGGGAACCGGACGGAACGGGTGCAGCGGCCCGATCGTCTTGCGGTAGCGGAGCAACAGGTCGTCGGGAACGGCGAAGAGCGAACCTTTGAGCGTAGCGAAGACGGCCAGTTCGTCGTCGGGCCACTCTATGGCGGTCAGCGCGGCGCGCATCGTCTCCACCTCCTCCCTCTGGTGGAAGGACCTTGCTCCCCAGAGCAGGTGCGGGATGTTGCGGGATTCAAGCGCCTGCACGTAGTCGCGTGTGATGTCCCGGCCCCAGGACATAAAGCGCCGGAACAACACGCACACATGCTGTGATGTAACCGGCACTTCCGATGCGGAGTCCGCGGGATCCCGCACACGCCAGCCGCTTTCGTTGAGGAGCCAGTCGATGAACGCGCCGATTGTATCCGGCAGGCTCTCGCTGACCGCGCGCTTTGTGATGTAGTTCCAATGGTAGGGCCGCGGCACGGGCAGGGCGATCACGGCCGGTTGAGATGAGATCGGGGAGGCATGTTCCTCCAGAGCCACGTAGGATGGTTGTCCGCTTTCTGGATCCCCGTTCATCTCCGGGGCAAACGCAGCGTTGACCACGTTCTGGATCGCGGGGACCGAACGGAAGCTCCGGCTCAGGTAGACCAGCCCAACCCCGCGCGCGGTCAAGTCCCGGCGGAGCGCGTGGTACAGGACCACGTCCGCACGCCGGAACCGGTAGATCGATTGTTTCGGGTCGCCGACCAGGAAGAGCTTTCCCGCTACCGGTCGGACGCGCCTCCAGTCGTCTTCGTCGGGGTCGTCCGCCGCCAGCAGGACCAGGATCTCCGCCTGGAGAGGATCGGTGTCCTGGAACTCATCGACAAACAGGTGCGTGAAACGCCGCTGCAGAAAGCGGCGTACGGCTGCGTCGTTCTTGACCAGATCGCGCGTCGCAATCAGCAGGTCGACGAAGTCGAGCTTTCCGGCTCGCATTTTGGCGTTGTTGTAGCGCTCGACGAGCTCCCAGAGTTCGTCACGGAGCAGGGAGGCCAGTTCCGCATCGGCCCGGACCCGGAACTCCTCGAGCCCCGCGATGATTTCTTCGCGGCGTTCCAGAACCTCGGCTCGAGTGAAACGATCCGAAAACGCTCCGCGTCCCTTTTTCCGGTTCCGTTTCAGGCGGAGGGCCACCTGCACCAGGAGGGCTTCCATCTCGTCATAGTCGCGGCTGCGAACGGCTTCGGCACGCTCGATACGGTTGAGGAAATCGACAGCCGGGGCAAGAGCCTGACGGAGGTTGTCCCCAGACCGCCTCGCCGCCAGGGCCATCCGGGCAAGATCGCTGACATCCGGGACGAGTCGATCGATCTCCGCCTGGCGGTCGAACGGCTCACGCCGCCACGGAGAAGGGAAGTCGCGCCACTCGATCAGACGCCAGGCCGCGCTTCGTATCTGTTCGAGAGGAGTCCGACTGGCTTCCCAGGACCCGGTCCGTTCCAGAGCCCGCCTCAGGCCGGGCGATGGCTCGTTCAGGGTCTCCTCGGCCCAGCGTTGGAACACGCGGCCGAACAGACGCGGGGCTTCGGTCTCATCGAGTTCCTCAAAGCCGGGCTGGATGCCGGCCTCCACCGGGCGTTCACGGAGGATGTCGGCGCAGAAGGAATGGATGGTGCCGATGTGCGCTTCCTCGAGGCGCACCATTGCTTGTTCGAGATGTCGCTTTGCGATCGGGTCGGCGCCCCCGGATCTGGCGCGGTCCAGCCCCTGGCGTAGTCGCAGTTTGAGCTCGCCCGCAGCCTTGCGTGTGAACGTCACGGCGACGATGCTTCCGACATCGGCGCGGCCTTCGGCCAGCACCCGGACGATGCGGCGGACCAGTTCGGATGTCTTCCCGGTCCCGGCGGCCGCCTCCACGATGAGGCTTTCGTCGAGCGACGTTCGGATTCGTTGGCGTGCCTGTTCGTCCGAGTTCATGGGGTCTGACGCAGCCGGTTGATCCATTCGAGTCGTTCCTTCTGCTTTCGCGAGGTGCGCAACTCCTCGTAGGGCCCGCAGACGATCCGATAGTCGCAGTACCGGCAGGCGCCCTCCCGCGGCGCAGCCGGCAGAAACCCTTCCTTCAAAGACCGGTCGACGTAGTCGAGCGCTTCGACGATCCGCTCTCTCGCTTCGGTGGTCACGGCCACCGCCAGACGTCGGTACTCTCCCCGCCGGGTGCAATAGGACAGTTCGGAGGCAGAGACCGATTTCTCAAACAACGACTCCGCGGCCAGTGCGTAGAGCATCGGTTGGAGGACCTCTCCGGCTCCGGTAGCGAGCGGCGCCTGGGCCAGAGCCCGCCCCGTCTTGTGGTCGGTGACACGCAGGACGCCCAGCTCGGAGTGTTCTTCGATCATGTCGATCGATCCACGCAGCCGGATACCGTCCAGCACGGTCACCTCTTCGGCCCTGCTGGCCGGATCTCGCTCGCTCATTGCTCCGAGTCCGAACGAGAGCTCGAAGTAGCTGGGCACCCATCCGGGATCCTGCTCGGCCTGCTCTGCGCGCTCGCGAATCCATCCTCGAAGATCGGTCCGCAGGTCCTCGATTTCGCTGTCCCAGATGCGTGTGATCGCCGGGGCCAGATCCTCGCGGTAGTCCGCCGCAGTGATTGTCAGTTCGTCATCCGCGACACGGGTGACATCCGCCAGGTTGTCGGAAGTGATCGGCAACAGACCCTCGGTGCGAAGCCGCGAAAGCAGTCGAAACTGAACCGAGTGGAACAGGCTGCCGCGCGTCAGCGGGTCGAGTTGTTCGATCGGTGTTACCTGTTCTCTCGGCCTCAGCCGATGGATGGAGTAGAGCAGGAAACGGTACGGGCACGCCGCGAATTGTTGGAGCGACGTCGCCGAAAAGCTCCTTTCTCGTAGCCGGTTGGTGTCCAGAATTTTGAGAGTTTCTTCATCCGGGTCCACGATGCCGTCGGCTCCCGACCAGAAGTTACGCCACCGGCGTGCCCTGGTGCGAAGCGACCGTGCCAGGTGCGGGTTCGCTTCGAGAAGGTAGTGCCCGCGACCGTTCCGGCCCGCATCCGGGTGTCCCAGAATCCCGCCGATCGTGGCGAGGTCGTACTCTGCGTCGTCGATCGCGACGCTGGCGTCTTCGGGTGAGGGCCAGCCCAGCCGCGACATCGAAGTTGCCCGGGCCCGTTTTTCCAGCTCCGCAAGGTCGGGTAGAGTGCCTTCCGCGGCGCGCAGCACGTCCAGGGCGTAGAAGGAGGGCACGCGGCTACGTCCCTGGCCCATCGCCATCCTCGGGTAGGACACAAACAGTCGGTCCCGTGCGGCGCCCGCTGCGAGGTGCAGCAGCAGTCGCTCATCGGCGACCCGGTCGTCCTGACGGGTCAGGGGCGCGCCGAGGCGCCCTCGGAATTCATCGAGCAGCAACGGATCCTCCAGCGCTTTACGCGGGAAGATGCCTTCCGACAACCCGGGAACGAACACCATGCGGAACGCACGTCCCGACGCTTCGGCTATGGTGGCCACCCACACCTTGCCGTAGGGCCGATCTGTCGGATCGCTTCGCAGGAAGCTAAGTCTGTCGGCGAGAACCCGTCCGATTTCGTCAAGCGTCACTGGCCCGACGTCGTTCATCGCCCGGAGTTCACCAAGCACCGACAGGATGTGCGCCGGAGACCGGAGGCTGCGGCGGGCGAGGTCTTCGAGCAGCGAAAGCCATGTCCCCCAGATCGCCTCCTTCGGAAACGCGGCCAGGAAACCGATCAACGGCAGGGCGAAGCGACGGAGGTGGACGAGTCGTGCGATCTGCCGTTCGATGTGTTCGCGGCGCGTCTCGTCGTCTCGTTCAGCCTCGATGCTTTGTCTGCGCAGTTCCTCTTCGAGGCCTCCGAGACGTCGTTCCCACCGTTGGCGGCCGCCGACCACGGCAGCATCGACGAGTAGGCGTTCCCAATGGAAGGGCGCCCGAAGATTCCCGTCGACGACCGGGTGTTCATCGTCGAACTCGATTTCGAGCTCATCCGGTGTTGTGACCTCGGGGAGCGCCACATCCGGAAAAAGTTCTCCCTGGGCGGGAACCCATTCGGGCTCGGGTTCCGGTGGTGCCCCGTTCTGGTCCGGGGTCGGGACCTGGCCGAGAGAAAGGTACTCGGCAAAGCGCGAAGCCGACAAGCCCTCGAGACTGCACGCGATGAGAGCCAGAAATGCACGTCCCGAAGGGTTCGGCCGAATCGTGCCGCCGGTGAAGTGTGCCGGGATGCCGGCTCGCCCGAGCGCATCCTGGACGAGCGCCTGATACTGATCGGGGTTACGGAGCAACACGGCGATGTCGTCGAACGCGCCACCCTCCTCCACGGCAGCGTGAATGTGTCGGGCGATCTCGACAGCCTCACGTCCCTCGTCGGTGGCGGAGAAGAAGACCAGGCTGCCATCCTGGGTAGACTCCCGGGGCGTTTCGGTTTCGAACACGTGGCGGCGGACTCGTGCGAGCGTCGCCCCGTCGCCGTGGTCATCGAGGTCCCGGGTCTCTGTTCGGAGCGCGTCAACGAGCGCTCCGAGGCGGCGGTCCTGTGGCATCGCCACCGCCGCGACCCACGGCGACCGGTCCGCCAAAGCCCGGAGGAGGGCTGCCTCCGATGCATTCCGAACCTGGGCATCGATCAGAACGAGTGGGATTCCCACAATCGGGCTGGTCCCGCCCTCTACCGATCGCCGGGCTGCTTTGAAAACGGCCGCCGGATCGGCGAGGCGGGCGCTCCCAAGCTCTTCTTCGTAGCGGCGGAGAAGGGCCGCCATATCGGATCCGGACGGGCCTAGGTCATCGAGTTGTTCGCTGGGGACGCATTCGAGCCGAAGCTCCGACAGGGTCGCTCGGAGGGCTCGCGTGAAGCCTACCGTGTCGGATACGGGTTCGAAGTAGCCGAGCTCGCCGTTCATCCGGCAGATGTTCGCAGCTCTGGCCGTCATTGCTTCCAGAGCGACGCCACTGATCGGCGCCATGCCCTCGGACGCCAGCGCCGGTGTCGCAATTTCGAACGCGGCTTGCGCGAGTGTCATCCGGTGGAAACCCAGGCGGCCCGAAGCCAGGCAGTAGCGGCGGACGAAATCGTCAGCGGCGCCTCTGGTTGGAGCAATAACCAGCGTGGCGTCGGAAGCGGGAAGCCGCTCGATTTCCGACGCCAGATAGCCGAGGCGTGTCGTTGCGGCAGTGGATAGCCCGATGGTCCGGGCGCGATAGGAGGTCACGAGCCCATCGGGAGCCATGGTGATTCGGTGATGTCGGTAACTGCGTGCCTAAACTGCATGCTCTCTAATTCCGTGACGGTGCATTAATCCCAGCTTAGGTCCAAGTGGGTCCTGGGTTGGGATTAATGCACCGTCACGAAACTCGGTGATCCGCCGATAGTATAATCCACCGCGACGGGAGGGGATTCATGCCGATCGGAACAGTTTTTCATGAACGAACGCTGGAGTTGTGCGGCAGCCTCAACTACCGGGAATGGTCCGGCTATTACACGGTCAGCGCTTACGAAACGCACCACGAACACGAGTACAACGCAATCCGCAACGCCGCGGCCCTGATCGACGTTTCTCCGCTGTTCAAATACCGGATCACCGGGTCCGACGCCACGCGTCTCGTTGATCGGATCGTGACGCGCGACATGCGGAAGGTCCAGGTTGGCCGCGTGATCTACACACCCTGGTGCGACGAGCGTGGAAAGGTGATCGACGACGGCACGGTTTCCCGGCTCGACGACAACGAATATCGCTGGACGGCTGCCGATCCCAGCTACCGGTGGTTTCATCAGAATTCCCGAGGCCTGGACGTCCGGATCGAGGACATATCCGAGGATGTCGCGGCCCTGGCTCTGCAGGGTCCGACATCAGGCCGACTCCTGGCTCATCTGTTCCAGACCGCCGACATTCTCGACCTCCGCTACTTCAGCGTCACCACCACGCGTATCGGCGGGATCCCGGTCGACGTCTCCCGGACCGGTTATACCGGAGACCTGGGTTACGAGCTCTGGATTCCCAGAGAGCACGCGGTGACGGTATGGGATGCGCTCATCGAGGCCGGCCGTGGCTTCGATCTCCATCCGGCGGGTATGCTGGCCCTGGACGTGGCACGTATCGAGGCGGGCCTGCTGCTGGTCGAAGTGGACTTCAACAGCAGCAAGCGAGCCCTCATCGAGTCGCAGAAATATACGCCGTTCGAGATGGGCCTGGGCCGGCTCGTTCATCTCGGCAAGGAACAATTCGTCGGGCGTTCTCAGCTCTTGGTCGAGCAGGAGCACGGGCACTCGAGGCAGATCGTCGGCCTGGAGGTCGACTGGAACGATATCGAGCGCGTCTATGAGAGTGTCGGTCTGCCGCCGGCGATGTCGTCGACCGCCTCGCGCGAAGCAGTTCCCGTCTATCGGGACGGTCTTCAGATCGGCAAGGCCACGTCGACGACCTGGTCGCCGACACTGAAGAAGCTGATCTCCCTGGCCACACTGCGGCGGGAAAACGCGATTCCGGGTACGCGCGTCAAGATGGAACTGACTCTTGAAGCTGTACGGCATCGGGTTGGCGCGACGGTCGTCAAAACGCCGTTCTTCAACCCTCCGAGAAAGACCGCCACGCCCGTGGAGTAGCTGCTTAAATCTATCTGCGATGCCCTACTCCGCCTCATACGACATCCGTCCGAAGGTCGTCCACGATCTCTCGTGCAGCGTTCAGCCCCGGTGCGCCCGAGACGCCGCCTCCGGGATGCGTGCCGGCGCCGCAGAGGTACAACCCGCGAACCGGGGTCCGATACCGCGCACATCCCAACAGCGGGCGGAAGGTCATCATCTGGTCTAGCGACGGTTCCCCATGCAACGGATGCCCGCCCCCAAGACCGTAGGTTCGTTCGAGGTCCTGTGGCGTCAACACCTGGCGATGCAGGATGAGATCTCGAAGTCCCGGCGCATAGTCTGAAAGCGTTGCGATCACAGCGTCGCCGAGCGCTTCCTTCATCGAATCCCACTCTCCGTCCTTAAGGTCGAACGGCGCGAACTGGACGTAGATCGACATGACGTGGGACCCTTCCGGGGCCAGCGATGGATCGGTCAGCGACGGTATCGTAACGTCCAGGTAGGGGTGCCGGGAGTATCCGCCGTACTTGGCGGCATCGAAGGCCCGTTCCAGGTAGTCGGTGCTATTACCGATGTGGATACGGCCCGACAGGATGGATTGCGCCTCCGAACGGTCGACACCCGCGAAATCTGGTAGTCCCGCCAAGGCGAGGTTTACCTTGGCGGCCGTTCCCCGGCATCGGTAGTTACCGATCCTGGTAAGGAAATCGGGATCCAGATCGGCCGGATCGACGAGGCCGAGGAACGTCGTTCGTGGATCGGCGTTCGACACGACGAGCCTTGCTTCGATTTCCTCGCCTGAAGCCAGGACGACTCCCGCAGCCCGGCCATCCTCCACGCGAACGGCGTCCACATCTACCCCGGTCCGGATCTCGGCTCCACCGTCGCGGGCGGCCTGGGCGATGGCGTCCGAGAGCGCGCCCATACCACCACGGACGAACACCGCCGGTGCGATGGGCGACCCTCCGGCAGCGGCCTGAAGCAGGAGTCCCACGCTGGTTCCGGCCGATCGGGGGCCAGCGAATGTTCCATAGATCCCGCGGGCCTCAACTACCGCGCGCAGCAACTCGGTCTCGAACCACTCCGAAGCCAGATCCGCGACGGCCATCGGGCCCCATCGAAGGAGGCGAAAGGCGTCCTTCTTGTCCAGACCCCGAAAGCGCAGCCCAAGCATTCCCATGTCCCAGAGCGAGCCCGTCGAAGGGTGATCGATGTCGGGCGGCGTCATTGTCAGCAGAGGCCGGAGTACCGCACCGATCTTTCGGAAGCTTCGCAGAAACTTCGGATACTTCGCTGAATCGTTGGTCGACAACGAGCGCAGGCCGTCGCTGGTGGCCGAGGTGTCCTCTCGGAGCACGACTGGCGGCCCATCCAGGTTGGGGGCGAAGATCTGAACCTCCGGTCGGATCGAAACCGCTCCGCGAGCTTCGAGCTCCAGGTCGCCCACGATCCGAGTCTCCAGGTTCATGGCCGTGTGCGCTAGCGTCGAGCAGCGAAAACCCGGGTGGAGTTCATCGGTGATGGCCGCGCCTCCAACGACGTCTCTCCGTTCGAGCACCAGAGGCGACAGTCCAGCTCGTGCCAGGTAGGCGGCAGCCACCAGCCCGTTGTGGCCGGCCCCGATGATGACAACCCGTTCACTCACCGCGCGCCGCCTTTTCGGGTGTCGTTCAGTATCTTCCGAGCGGCGTTCAGGCCGGGTGCGCCCATGATCCCGCCCCCCGGATGCGTGGCCGAACCGCACATGTAGAGGTTGCCGATGGGCGTTCGGTAATCCGCCCAGCCCGGCACCGGCCGGAGGAAGAAAAGCTGTTCCAGAGACAGCTCCCCCTGGAAAATGTTGCCCTCGGTCAGGCCGAAATCGCGTTCCAGGTCGAGCGGCGTCAACACCTGGCGGTGCAGGATCAAGTCCCGGATGTTCGGTGCGTGTTCAGCCAGCGTGTCGATCACCGTGTCACCGAACGCGTCCTTCTGGTCGTCCCAGTTGCCGTCCTTTAAGTGGTACGGGGCGTACTGGACAAAACACGACATGACATGCTTGCCCGGCGGCGCCATCGAGGGGTCTGTCAGGGTGGGGATCACGCAGTCAATGTACGGCCGCCGCGAGAACTGCCCATATTTGGCGTCGTCGTAAGCGCGCTCCATGTACTCGACACTCGGCGAAATCGAGATAGCTCCCCGAAGGTGAGAGCCCTCTCCGGGCAGCGCTCGGAAGTTCGGCAGGCCGTCCAGAGCGAGGTTTACCTTCCCGGAGGAGCCGCGGAACTTGTAGCGCTCGATATCGTCGACGAAATCGTCAGGGAGGTGTTCGCGTCCCACCATCTTCATGAACGTCAGCCTGGGATCGACGCTCGAGGAGACGATGTGCGCGCTGATCTCGTCGCCGTTGTCGAGCACAACGCCCGTGGCCCGGCCGTTCTGGACGAGGATGCGCTCGATCCCCGCTTCCGTTCGGATCTGTGCCCCCGCTTCGCGTGCGGCATCCGCGATCGCGTTCGAGATCGCACCTGTCCCACCCCGTGGCAGGCCCCACGCCCGAAACGCGCCGTCGATCTCACCCATGTAGTGATGGAGCAGGACGTATGCCGTGCCCGGGGAGCGGACGCCCTGGAATGTGCCGATGACTCCCGAGGCGGCCATCGTCGCCTTGAGCACATCGGTTTCGAACCAGCCGTCCAGGAAGTCGACAGCGCTCATCGTCATCAACTGGACCTGGTTGTACTTGTCTTGGGCCGACAGCCGCCGGAATCGCCTACCCATGAAGAGCAGGTCGCGGAGGCCCTGGAGGTTGAGCGAACTGGGGTCGGGCGGCGTCATGCTGAGTATGGGCTTGACGAAACGGCCCATGTCGCCCATGGCTTTGCCGTACTCGGTGTAAGCTTCCGCGTCGAGCTTCGAATGACGTGCAATCTGGCGGCGGGTCTCGGCGGCATCATCTGCACGCCAGAGGTAGTTCCCGTCGAGCATCGGAGTGAACGTACCGTCGAGAGGCAGGATTTCCAACCCGTGCCGCGGCAGGTCGAGGTCGCGAATCAACTCGGGACGCAACAGCGACACGACGTAGGACGCCACAGAGAACTTGAAGCCCGGGAAGACTTCCTCGGTCACCGCGGCACCACCGAGCACATGACGGCGTTCGAGTACGAGCACCTTCTTGCCGGCGCGTGCCAGGTATGCCGCGTTGACGAGTCCGTTGTGGCCGCCGCCTATGACGATGATGTCGTACTTGGGATCCATTCGATCAGCGGGCCCGGGGCGGGCGGCCAATCATAACCCATGGACAGGGAGAGACAACAGTGGGGGGAGGGAATAGGGGACGTATTGAAGATTTCTATTTCAGGATCGTCATTGGACACTGTCCATTGAAGATTGGAGAATTTTCATCTGTCGAGAGGTGCAATACGCTCGGCTGCTCCCTACCCTACGAAGCGGCCAGGTACACGCCCTCGGAGGCTCCGGGTTTCCCCCACAGCCAGCCTTGGCCGTAGCGAACACCGTAGTCGCGGAGCAGGGCCAGGTCGTCGCGTGTCTCGATACCTTCGGCCACGATTTCAGCGCCGAGTGCCCGGGAGACCTGGACCAGGCGGCTGAGAAGTCGGCCCTTGTGGGGGTCCTTCGAGGCGCCGTCGACGTACGCACGGTCGATCTTGACGACGTCCGGTTCCAGCATGATCAGCGTCTCGAGACAACTGCGGCCGAAGCCGACGTCGTCTATGGAGACCTCGATGCCGCGTTCCTTGAACGCTGTCACGTGGTCACGCAGACATGCCGGGTCACCGATGAATTGCTGTTCGCTGATCTCGATACAGAAGGAGACATCATCGTCCGTCGTGAGCAGGTCCATCAGGCGCTCGCTGGGCGTGCCGAGGATCGTGGAAGGCAGCAGGTTCAGGTGGAGTTTGCCACGCGGCCGCAGCCGCTTGCTCAGGTCCACACACGCTTTCAGACAGGATAGGTCGACGGTTGTCAGCATGTTGGCTTCGAGAGCGACGCGGAAGAAGTCCACCGGCATTTCGATCGCGCCCACCGGGCCGCGGGTCAGAAGCTCGTGGCCGACGATCCGTTCAGCTTCCAGATCGATGATGGGTTGCGAGACCGCGCGGAAGCTGTTTTTCTCGATTGCGCTCTGGAGGTCCAGCAGGTTCGGAACCTTCGGTGCCACCGGCACCGGCCTGGCAGGCGTGACTCTTTGGGGCCCGGAACGAAGCGAGTGCCTGGCCAGTTCCAGTATCTCTTCAATCGAGCAGGTCTCGGGGGGGACCTTGACGACGGCGACTTTCATGTCCAGGCTGAGGGAGCGGGGAGACACCGCCAGGGGAGTGCTGCCGACAGCGAAACGGAGCTTCTCGGCGACCTGACTGCCTTCCGCCTTCCGGGTGTCGGGTAGCAGTACGAGGAAGCGATGCCGGTCGATGCGGGCGATCTGGTCCGAGGGGCGCAACGCGCTCTTCAGGCGGTCGGCTGCGGCCTTCAGGACGACGTCAGCCCCGGCCTGACCGATGTGTTCGATGATGTCATCGAGTTCCTCGCCCGAGAGCAGGACGGCTACCAGGTTGGCGCCCGAGCGGCGCTCGCGAGAAAGCTCGTTGAAGAATGCGTTCTCGATACCGCGCCGGTTGAGCGTTTCGGTCAGAGGATCGACGGTCGCCAGCCGGCGCAACTGTTGGTTCGCTTCCTCGAGGGCGACCGTCAAGTCTTTCAGATCGGCTGCCGCCTGGACGCGGTCGGTCATGTCCCGCAATGAGGCGAGGTAGGCCGGGCGGCCGTCCCAGTCCGCTGGTACCACGCGTATTTCCACGTGGCGGTCCCCGATTTCGAGTTCAGTCCGATCCGGAGTCATTACCGGCTAGCCGAACACGCCGCCGACGAGCTCGTCGACCGGGCGGTCGAGCAGCTCCCCAGCTGCCGCGTTGGCAAACACGACCCGCCCGTCCTGGCCCACGACGAGGACTCCATCCGGACAGGCTTCAGTGATTCGCTTGAACTCAGAACTGTTGTCAGGACTATGATTTAGAGCTGTGTTCTTCAAGTTGTTCGGCATCCTCGGACATCCCTTAGATTCGTCGATTTCTATGGTTCTTATCGGTTATCCGAGGGATGAGCTGTAGTCGAGATCGGCTATCGAACGACCAGCACGGGGCAGTGAATTCTTGTCAGGATTTCCTGGGTGCCTTTTCCGAAGACGTCAGGGGCCGGCAGGATCAGGATTCCTGCGTCTTCGCCCCGGGCCAGATTTTCCAGGAGGGCGGCATCGCGGCGGGGGACGTGTCGGAATCGAGTGGAACCTGTTGCCTCGGCCTGGCGAAGTGCCTGGCGGGCGGAGTTCTCGAGCTCGTCAGCCTCGCGGCCTGTTTCCGGAAGGACGATGATCAGGGGAGCGGTCTCGTCGCGCGTGAGCTGGGCGGCGATGTCCAGACCCCGGGCGGCGCCTCGGGACGCGTCGAAGACGGCGACGACGGCCCGTCCACCACAAAGCCCCTGGCGAAGAAGCAGGACGGGTGTGGCGGATTGGCCGAGGATCGTCTCAGTCGTCGATCCGATCCGCCGCGTTTCGATCATCGACCAGCCCGATCGGCCAAGGCTGACCAGATCGGCCTCGGCAGTTGCGGCCAGCAATTCGCGGCTCACACGGCCGCGGGTGACACGGAACGTCCAGCGAATGTGAAGGCGGCCGGCCACGGCCTCCAGAGCGCTCCTGGCTTGAGAGGCCTGAACCCTCAGGTGCTGTTCGAGTTCGTTCCGACCGACCGGCCGAACTCCCCCGGAGATCTTGTCGACCAGTACCGCGATCGGCAAATCTCCGACCTTGAGCAGGTTCTCATCCTCGACATACAGGCCCACCAGTTCGGCATCGAGACGCGCAGCGACTCGGGCCCCAGCCTCGAGCGCCGCCATGCTTCCCGGCGAGGCATCCAATGCCACGAGGATCGTTCGTACCGCGGGGGTTCGGGCGACCATTATTCATCCTCGGATTCGGTCGAACGCCGTTCGACGGACTTGGCAAAACTAACCTGTGTGCGGGCCATCTCCTGGAGCCTGGACCGAACGCGTCCATTGACGCTGTCGGCAGGGTAGTTGCCTTCGGCGTCAGGTTCGCCGGCCCGAGTCCCGGTCAGGACTTCGATGCCCTGATCGATCGTCTCGATCGGGTACACGTGAAATTTTCCGTCGCGGACCGCTTCGACGACGTCGTGACGCAGCATCAGATGCTTGACGTTGGATGCCGGTATGAGGACGCCTTGGGAGCCGGTCAGGCCGCGCTCAGCACACAGGTCGTAGAAGCCCTCGATCTTCTCGTTGGCGCCGCCTATCGCCTGAACGTCCCCGTACTGGTTGACCGAGCCGGTAACGGCAAACGATTGGGCGATCGGGATGCCGGCGATGGCCGATAACAGCGCGTAGAGCTCGGCTGACGACGCGCTATCGCCGTCCACCCCGCCGTAGGATTGCTCAAACACCAGGCTTGCCGACAAAGCCAGCGGATGATCCGCGGCATAGCGCGCGCCCAGGAATCCGGACAGGATGAGTACTCCCTTTGAATGGATCGGTCCGCCCAGGTCGACCTTCCGTTCGATGTCGATGACCTCTCCCTTGCCCAGCCGAACGCGGGCGGTGATTCGGCTTGGCTTGCCGAAAGAGAAGTTTCCAATCTGGAGCACGGCCAGTCCGTTGATCTGGCCGATCCGGGAGCCGTCCGTGTCTATCGATATGGTTTTCCGCAGCACCTGTTCCTGCATCTGCTCCCGGATCCGGTCGACACGGTAGACCTGGGCGTCGATACCCTTCTGGACGACGTCGGCGGTCACGACATCGTGACCCTGTTTTCCTGCCCAGTAGTCACATTCCCGGAGTAGGTCTGCCAGGGCTCCGATGTGGCCGCTCATCCGCTCGGAGTCGCCCGCCTGCCGGGCGCTGTGCTCGATCACCCGGGCGACCGCCCCCCGATCGAAGGGCTTCAGGCCGTGCTTTCTGACCAGATCTCCGATGAGACGAGTGTAGAGAACCTGGTTGTCGGCTGTGCGCTCCACGCGGTCGTCGAAGTCCGCCGCCACTTTGAACAGGCCCCCGAAATCGGGGTCGTGCTGGCACAGCAGGTAATAGAGCATCCGGTCGCCGAGCAGCACCGTCTTGACGTCGAGCGGCGCCGGTCCGGGTTCGAGAGTGATGGTGCCAGCCAGCCCCATCGCCTGGATGGTCGACTCGATACGAATCTCCCAGGATTTGAGGGCGCGCTTTAGGCCCTCCCACGCGTAGGGCTGCATCAATAGCCTGCGCGCCTCCAGGATGAGGTATCCGCCACTTGCGCGGTGCAGGGAACCGGGTTTGATCAGGTTGAAGTCGGTCACGAGCGTTCCCATGTGCGAGATGTGCTCAATACGTCCGACCAGGTTTTCGTATATGGGGTGGTCTTCGTAGACGACCGGGGCGCCTTCGGTCTTGGAATGATCGACCAGAACGTTGGCGCGGTACCGGCGCGCGATCGGTGATCCTTCGATCGATCCGCCGCCGAGTCCCGGGGGCTGGGGTTGCTGCGACTGCATGAATTCCCGGGCGTTTTCGACGAGGTCTTGCTGGACGGCGTCCAGGTAGGCGACGACCTTGGGCAGTTCCTTGTACTTGACCCGCAGTTCCTCTATCACTGGTCCCAGCGCGAAGTCTGTGACCTCACGATTGACTTCCCGAACTCGTGCGCGGAGCTCACGTTCCCAGCCGGGCAGTTTCCGCAAGAGACTCTGCAGTTCCTCCTGCAATTGCTGGACCTCGGATTCGAGCCGCTTTTGTTCGGCCTCCGGCAACTTCCCGAAATCCTCCTGGGCGATGACCTCGCCGTCGGCGATAGGCGCAAAAACCATGCCGACCTGTGTCTGGATCATCGTGAGCCCCTTGGTCTTGGCCTTGGCGTCGAGATCCTCGACCTGCTTCTCGTGCCGTTCCTTGAACTCCTGCTGCATCGCCTGGAGCCGTGCCTGGTATTCTTCGCTTTCGAACGCGGCGGGCAGCGACGTGGATACTTCCTCGAAAACCTCGTCCATGTCGTCGCGCAGCTCGGAGGCCATGCCGGCCGGCAACTCGAGCAGTGTCGGTTTCTGGGGTTCGTCGAAGTTGTAGACGTAGCAGAGGTCCGGCGGAACCTTCCCGTCGGCGGCTTCCTGCTTGAGAAAGTGGTCGACGATGAAGTGCTTGCCAGTTCCCGGTGGGCCGAACGCGAAAAGGTTGTAGCCTGGGTGAGTCATACCGACCGCGAAGCGTACCGCCTCGACGGCGCGATCCTGTCCCACGATCTCGACGCCATCGGGCAATTCGGCGGTCGTTTCGAAGTCGAACGCGTTAGGGTCGCTGCGACGGTACAGCTGATCGGCCTTGAGTTCCTCAGGTACAGCCATCGAAGTCTACTCCTTCAGGTATTCCGGTCCCCCCGCCTCAGTGTACCGCAAAGGATAGCGTCGAAATTTGGTTGCTGGTTCCGGTGGGTAGGAAACCAGGAAGCGGCCTGGCACTTCGCGCTTCACCCTGTGGCGGGCCCGTCCAGGGTTCCATGGTCGGTCGCTGAATCGAGATAATCCCGGATCGTTCCGAGCAGCACTTCCTCGTCGAACGGCTTCTCGATGAGTTGAACGTCGGGCGGCAGGATGCCATCCGTTCCGATCGCTGCGTCTGTGAACCCGGACATATACACGACGCCGATCCGGCGCATCCTGACGACGCGTTCGGCCAACTGACGCCCATTCATCTCCGGCATCACTACGTCAGTCAGCATCAGGTCGATCCTTTCCTGATGGCTTTCGCAGATACGGAGAGCCTCGGACGGCCGGTCCGCTTGAAGGACGCTGTAGCCGGCTCGCGTCAGCATGTTCGTGGTCAAGCTGCGGACCATGTCTTCGTCTTCGACGACTAGTATGGTTTCCGAGCCTCTTGGTAAACGCGTACCCTCGGCTGGCGTTTTTTCAGCGAGCGGCACCTCCGCGCTCGGAAGGTAAATCCGAAACTCGGAGCCGGCGTCGGGAGTGGTGTCGATCGCTATATGGCCCCCTGCCTGGCTGACGATGGCATAGACGGTCGCAAGGCCAAGGCCAGTGCCCTTGTCGGGTTGTTTGGTGGTAAAAAACGGTTCGAAAGCGCGAGATTTCGTTTCCTCGTCCATGCCGCAGCCCGGAAAGTGTGCCAATCTTAGTTGGAAATTGAAACGGCTCCAAACCCTATGGTTTGATGGTATTGGAAGAAACAACATCAAGCCTGTAAGAGAAAGGAGCCGAGATGAGGAGTCTGTTACGTTCGGTGAAAAAACGCAAGAAGAGGCGAGTACTGGGTGAGGTCGAGGTCATGAGCCGGGAGGAGTACTCGGGACTGGAATTGGACTCGAAGGTGGAGATGATCCGGGCGTTGATCCCACTGGGGTTGATGCACGTAGAGGAGTTGCTCGACGAGGAAGTGAAGGCGTTGGCGGGTGAGCGATACGCGCGAAAGGAGGCGACGTTGAGGGGCCGGCGACACGGGAGCAATCCGGGGACCGTGGGGCTCGGGGGCCAGCGGGTGCCGGTTCGGGTGCCTCGAGTTCGCAGCGTGGCGGGCGGGGAGATTCCGCTTCGGAGCTACGAGGAATTCAGTCCGGATGGCGCGGTGAACGAACTGCTTCTCAGACGTGTGCTTTATGGGATCTCCTGCCGGAACTACGAGTCGGCCGCGGAAGCGATTCCAGGAGCCATCGGATTGTCGAGCTCGACGGTGTCTCGAGGATTCGTCCAGGCGAGTGCCGCGAAACTTCGGCAGATGCAGGAGCGGGATCTGTCGGCCGAGGACGTGGTGGCGATCTTCCTGGACGGGAAAATGTTTGCCGACGCCACGATGGTTGTGGCCCTGGGCATCACAATTACGGGCGACAAACGCTTCTTAGGCTTCGTGGAGACGAGTACGGAGAACGAGCAGGTACTGACTCCGTTTCTCCGTTCATTGATGGAGCGAGGCCTGGACATCTCTGAAGGCGTGCTGGTGATCGTCGACGGCGGCAAAGGTCTGCGCGCGGCAGTCAAGCGGGCATTCGGTAATCGAGCCCTGGTCCAACGCTGCCAATGGCACAAACGCGAGAACGTGGTGAGCTACCTGTCGAAGACCGAGCAAGCCGCGTGGCGCAAGCGGCTTCAGCGTGCGTACCAGCGCCCGGAGTACAACGAAGCCCGGGCGGCCCTCGAACAGCTCCATGGAGAGCTCGAGGAGCGAAACCAATCGGCCGCTGCGAGCCTTGAGGAAGGCCTGGAGGAGACCCTCACGTTGCATCGACTCGGCGTGTACGGGGTCCTGGGCCGTTCGTTCAAGACGACGAATTGCTTGGAATCGGTCAATGCCCTCGTCGAGGAAAGGTGCGCGAAGGTCGATCATTGGAAGAACTCGAGCCAGCGGCAGCGCTGGTTGGCGACGGCGCTCATCGACATCGAACCACGCTTGAGGAAGGTGATCGGCTACCGTCATCTTCCAAAGCTCCGCGAAGCCCTCAGGCGGGAGCTGAAGATTGAGGCGAAGACGTCGACGAGATCGAAGAAGAAGGTTGCGTGACCAATCGTGAGCCGTGGAGAGTTTCAACTAAGAATGGGCTTGACTCGCAGCCCGTGTCGGAGATCGTCAATTGAGACCACGGTCCCGCGTGTCTTCCGGGCGATCGATTCTCAGTGGTGGGCGTTTTGGTGTCCTCTGTCGAGATCAGCAGATGTCCCCCTTGCGGCATAGCGTCCCGGGCGTTGACGACGAGGTTGAGGACTGCCTGCTCGATCTGGTTGGGATCGGCGATGATCGGGCGGAGATTGGGGTCGGTTTCGATTCCCAGAGTGACATCGGGTCCGATGAGACGGCGGATCATGCCCCCCATCTCGACGACGATCTCGTTCAGGTCCATCACGCGCGGCTGGCGGACCTGCTTGCGGCTGAACGCCAGGAGTTGCCGCGTCAGTTGTGCAGCGCGTTCGGTAGCCAGACGCGTCTGATCCAGGTTCTCGTGCAGTTCCTCGGCTGAAGTCGGGTAATCCAGCGACAGCTTCGTGTACCCCAGGATGACGGTGAGGAGGTTGTTGAAGTCGTGAGCGATCCGCCCCGATAGACGCCCGATCGCCTCCATCTTCTGGGATTGACGGAGCTGGGCTTCGAGCTCCTGCTGCTCGGTAACATCTTGACCGATACCGAGAAAACTGCCATCCAGGAGCTGGACGTTGGCCCAGAGCGTTTCGAGAAGCCGGCCATCCTTGATGCGTGCCTTGAACAGGCGCCATCCGGCGTGGGGTGCACTCATATGTCCGATAACTTCTCGCCTCACCTCGGGATCCGGATAACACTCCTCCAGCACGTCGATCCGGGCAAGTTCTTCGGCCGACCATCCCATTACACGTTCAAACTCCCGGTTTGCTTCCGCGACTCCTCCCAGGCCGTCGTGCATCATGACCATTACCGGAATGTTGTCGAAAACTTTCTGAAACCGCTCGGCCTCCTTCCGTAGCGCGCGCTCGGATGTGCTCCGTTCATGAGTGACGGCTGCGAGCATGAGCGAGGACAGGATGGCTACGCCAAGGTAGATTTGCACGTAGGTTACCTGCTGTCCGACGGTCTCCCCGATGTTCGCCATCGGCCCCCGGCTGTTCGCCGTGAACCAGACGGCGATGACCGACACGCCGAACAAGGCCGACGACGTACCGTGCAGTCCGAATCGAAGCGCGGCCCACATGAGAACGGGGAACGTCACGTAGAGGAGCGCCAGCAGCTGAAGAGCATCGGCCGAGCTTTGGGTTCCGAAGATGATCGCGGTGCTGAGACCGACCGTCATCGCCAGCGACGCAGCCTCCACTTTGCGCCACGCGCTGATTTGGGAAAAGTCGGTGTGGGCCAAGGCGAGGATCAGAGGCGCCCCCAGTAGAACGCCGAGCATGTCGGACACCCACCAGTTCTGCCAGGCCGTCCAGAACGCGCTGCCAAAGTTCAGACGAATCACCGCAGCGGCAACAAGACCGACCGTAGCGATGGTCGCCGCCGTGGTCACCACGAATCCCATCAAGTCGCGCACGGTGTCGCAGCATCGGTCTGTCCCACAGACGCGCAGGATCGCCCATGCCAGTACGGAGGCCTGAACGAGGTTGACACCGGTGACCTGCGCCGCGGCGAGCATTGCGTACTGGGCGTGGAGGTTGGCCAGGAGTTCGCCCACGAAGGCAGCCGCCATGATGGAAAGCCACCGGTTCCGAAGGCTGAGCATCAGGATTGCGGACAGTACCCCCGCAGCGGGCCAGATGGTCCCGCTTCCCCGCGGAGGAACGATAAGAGCAAACCCGAGCTCGACGCTCAAGAACTGGATCAGCGCGACGCCCACCAGCATCAGAGCCATGCCGTCCGGTCCCATCACAGATTCTCTCGCAGGAGATACGCGCATAACGCATTATCGGGATTCGGGCGTCACCTGTCGATACTGGTTTGCAGGAGATGGATCAAAACCGGAAGTGGTGGTGACCAGGTAGCTCTGAGTCAACCCGGGCGTGGGGGGACCGTCCCGCCCGAGTTCCCAATACCGTTGCCATGCCGAACTCGTGAATACTGTCCATTAGGGGGTCTGGAATAAGGACGGTGGGCCCGACGCTAAGGTAATGGTTGGGCGTGGGGGGACCGTCCCGCCCGAGTTCTCAATACCGTTGCCAAGCCGTACTCGTGAGTACTGTCCATTAGGGGTCTGGAATGAGGACGGTGGGCCCGACGCTAAGGTAATGGTTGGGCGTGGGGGGACCGTTCCGCCCGAGTTCCCTATACCGTTGCCAAGCCGTACTCGTGAGTACTGTCCATTAGGGGTATGGAATGAGGACGGTGGGCCCGACGCTAAGGTAATGGTTGGGCGTGGTATAGGACGTGCCGGTCCAGGATATCGATGCCCATGAAGTAGAGGCTTCCGTCTTCGCGCAGGTCGACATCGAACGGTTGCCACGGCCGAAAGTAGTCGCCTTCCGGGGTGGCCTCTCCCGTGCGGTAGACCGTGCGGAATTCGCCGTCGGCGGTGCGCAGCATCACCGTGGTGCCTCCTCGAGCGTTCAGAACGAGGGCCACGTCGCCGCGCCGGTTGGCGTCGAACGTGTGTTGGACCCAGTAGATGTCGCCACCGTTCGGCAGGAAATCGGCGGTTGTTATTATCGGTTTCCATGCCACTCCGTCGTATTCGGCGAGCATTGATCCACCGGCGGTGAGGCCGAACACCGCGTAGAAGCGATTGCCGGCCGCGCGTATCCCGCCTTCAACCCAGTTCACCGTGCCTCCGCCGACCTCGGTTTCATCCTCCACGAGAACGTTGCGCCACGCCCCGTTTTCGTAAAGGAAAATACCGTTGGGCCCGTTGAAGACATCGGCGACCATCATCACCCGCCCGGCGTCGTCCAGGGCGATCGTGCTGGTGGTCGTGCTGCCCCAGCGGATGTAGTTGAACCTGCCGCCCGTAGGGGAGGTCGTGCCTTCTTCGCCGCCGAAGCTGGCGAGTATTGACAACCTGCCGTCCCGGGAGGAAATAAGGTCTGTATAACCGTCGTCGGTATTGGCCGAAAAGACCAGCATCCCGGCGTCGTTCACCGCAAAAGTGTTCCCGCCGTCCCACCAACTCTGCGTCCATTGGATCCGGACGAATTGGTTGATATTGATGCTGATGGTCTCCGGGTACTCAAAGATTGTTTCCATCGAGCCGAGGTCTCGGAACATTCCCCGGCCAGCCGCGAAGTAGAGGTCGCGCCGTGGATTGCGGGCGGCAGCGCTGAGGTTTCCGTTGTCGGCATCGTCCCAACCGGATTGCCACGCAAGCCAGATCGGAGTGGGTTCGCCAGGGGTGGCTTCGGAGATCGACACCGGGTCCCCGCCCGTATAGATCAAGGGGGGACCAAACAGAGCCCCCGGGACGAATCCCGCGAAGTTCAGGTTTGCTCGGCCATCGATGCGATCGCCCGCCTGGAACAGGACATCGCCCGTCCGGGCGTTCGCGACAACAAAGTTGCTTTCAGTCGTACCGACTACGGCGTAGATCGTACCGTCGGCAGTAATCATTGCGTTGCGCTGATCGCGAACCCGGCCGTCACCGACCACGTCGTCCCAGACCAGAAAAGTTGACGTGTCGTCGTCATCCCACAGACAGAATCCCCATCCATCGCCGACATCGCCGAGAAAGACGACCTCTCCGCGGGCGTTCACCGATAGGACCCGGTCGAGGTTCACCGCCTCCAGCACACGGAAGTCACCGTCCGGCTCGTAGATCGCAGGCAGTCGCATGTAGTCTCCGACCGTCAGATCGAACGCCAACGTGCCGTCTGGGGCGATGACGAACCGGTCCACGCGATCAACGGTGTGACCCTCGACGACGTCTCCCGTCATGACGATCTTCTGGGGCAGCGACAGGCCGTCGGCGCGATAGATCGCGTCGGTGTCGTCCTGTCGCACATCAAAGTACACGACTCCTTCGGCGTCGACGCCGTAGTCCCCATCGAAATCCCATCCGTCTGGAAACTCCGCCAGGGACAGCGACGTGCCCCAGACGACACGCAGCTGTTCTTCTGAGATCCTGAAAATACCGTTGTGATTGGAATCGCCCGTGGGCAGGCTATAGTTTCCAGAAAAAACGATATCCCCTCGATCGTTCAGGGAGTGCTGGCCTATTGAGAAGTTCCCTATATCCTGAAACGAGCCCTGCGTCTGTCCTTCGACGAATACAATTCGAGACTCGGCCTCGGAAGCCAGGAGCAGACCGGATCTGTTGCCTCTTGTGTAGGTGACTGTCAGAACCTGACCGGAGTTGTTCATCGCAGTCCCAACGTAGTCCCACACGTAGCTTCGCGAAAATACGCCAGGCGTACCGGCCGAAGCCAGCACATCCCAGTTGCCGTTGTCGAAGCGCAGCAGTCCGGTCGCGATTCCGTCCAATGAAGCGGAGAGCGAGATCTGCCCTGCATCGTTGTAACCGAGCCTCGTCCATGGGTTTGGAATGAGTTCGAACGACCGGTCGACGGGGTCTGTTGCCAGCACTCTTGTGAGGCGGAATTCCTCGGTGCGGCGGATCACGATGTTGGTGGAGGCAATGAGGCGTTGAATCTGGCCCGCGTTTCCCCAGAGTCCCAGGACGACATTCACCGTGACTGTACCGGAGGCCCGTGCGGTCAGCAGGCCTTCCTGGTTGATGGAGGCGATCTGAGTGTAGTAGCCATGTGGGCCGTGCGTTTGCCATTCGAACTCGACGTTCGGTATCCCGTTGATCGGTATGGGGCTCCCGTTGATGTCGAAGGCTGTGGCGGTGAGCTGAATCGTGTCACCGACGAAGATCTCTTCGAATGGGCTGCTCACCTCGACCCGAAGCGGAAGGACTTCCAGCGAGAAGAAATTCCACGCCTCGTCCCGCTGGACAGATACCCCGGTGTTGCCCACGCCTAGCGCCGTCACCAGTCCCGAAGCGTCAATCGACGCAATGGATGTGTCCCAGACGTCCCACTGGGCTCCGCCCATGCTCACGTTCCCGTTTTCGTCCCGTGCAACGGCGTAAAGCTGGAGCTGTTCGCCCACGATCATGGAGGATCTGGCGGCCGATGCCAGGATGCGACGGGCGAAGAATTGGCCCTGCGCTTGTGCCAGCGATGCCGTCACAAACAACAGGCCGACGAATGCGAGCATGCCCCGTCTCATCGGAACACCTCATCGACGGACGTATAACGGCCACTGAGCGCAAAGGGCACGTACTCGAACTTGCGGCCCGAAGGGGTGTCCTGGATACTCTTGGTCCAGTCGATGCCCAGCGCCGAATACACGGTTGCGGCGATGTCTTCGGTTCGGATCGTGCGATTATCACTCCATCCCGGATCGGTCACGAAAGCGCCTCTCGCGTCGGTGGCGCCGATGACACGGTTCCCCGCGATGCCCCCTCCGATCATCGCCACGCTCATGGCATCCCGGTGGTGATCCCGGCCACCCTGAAGGTTTAGCTCGCCGGGGGTACGCCCGAACTCGCCCATCATTACGATCAGCGTCTGATCGAAATCGCCCGAGGTCTTGAGATCTTCGACCAGGGAACCGATCGCGCTGTCCAGTTCGTTCGACAGCGAATACATGTTCGGGTTGTTGTTCGTGTCCCACATCCGCTGGTGCGTGTCCCAACCCGAATGGGTCAGGGCGAGAAACACCGTGCCGTTCTTCGCGCGGATCGCGTTTCGGGCGACCTGTGCCGCGCGACCGAGCGAGGTGTCCCCGTATCGGTCGCGCTCGGCTTCATCGATGCGGAACACCGAGGCGATGCCCTCGTCGAACATCATGAGGCGGGCGGACTCGTAGTACGCGGCGTGGTCTCCCATGACCGGGTCGAACGGATCCGACCGCAGACGGGTATCCAGGCGGGCGAGCAAGTCGTAGCGTTCGAAGAAGCGCTCCTCGCTCTCGTCGCCGAAATAGTCGTGCCGGATCACCGACAACCCATCACCCTCGGTGGGTGCTGCCAGAGGCGCAACCGAACCGCCAAGGAACGTCGATCCCCGAAACCTTCCGCCCTGCTGGTTCAGCGACAGGAATGGCGGCATCGGCCCCGCGCCGCCGAGTTCGTGAGCGATGATGGCGCCCATGTGGGGCGTCTCAGCCAGGAAGGCGGGGTTCGACGGATGCGCGGTTTGCATATAGAAGACGCCGCGGTCATGGATCGCTTCCCAGCTCTGGACCGACCGCAGGATGCACATGTCGTCGGTCAGCGTAGAGAGCTTCGGGAACAGCCTGTTCGAGAGAGCAATATTGCCGTGTTGCTGGATGTCGGCGTCGGCTGCGTTCCAGCCGGCATCGTTGACGTCGAACGTGTCCAGTTGAGACGGCGCCCCGTTCAGGTAGACGAAGACACAGGCACGGGCGGTCCCCCGTACGGGCGCGTTGCCGGAGATGACCTGCGCATCTCCCCGGCGTGCCAGGGCTGCGAAAGCGGCCCACGAGGCCGCCTGAGCGAGCCACTCGCGGCGGGTCATCTTTCTACAGCTGGGACAACCTTTCATTTGGGGATTATATATTAGAGTTGAACCACCATAATCCTACTTCCCGGCCTTCTTCTTAGACGTCTTCTTACGACGCTTGAGTACGACTAGACCCACCTGTTCTGGTGTCGCGCCTTTGTAGTTGGCCTTCAAACCACGTTTGGGCTTCTTCCGCGTACCGGGCTTATTAGTCATCACGTCCCTCTCTGTTCATCGAACTATCTGGAGCTTAGTCTTGAGGTAGTCCATGCCGCGATCACCCTTCACCCTGTTGCAGTTTCCACGGAGCAGTTGCAGATTGTCGATGTGATTCGTCCCACCCTTTCGCCTTGAGATGATGTGGTCCACTTCTAGGTGTCGCGCCGCGAAGTGCTCCCGGCATCCGGCACAGTGACCCTCTTGAAGTCCGTAGAGCATGCGGCGATTCTTTAGTGCGTTGTATGGCGGTAGCTTCCCAAGGTCCGTTCGTTGCGGGATGTCCGTTCTGTGGATCACCTTGCCAAACAGACCCAGTTCGTCCTTCATTCTCTGCTGAACCAACTCGGCGGCCTTAGAAGAGACGTCGATTCCGACCCACTGCCTGTGTCCTCGGCGGTCACCCAAAAGCGGCCATTAAAGGTCACTTGAAAACCGGCCAACGAAAATAGAGAGGCCCGGGACATTGAAACCGGCGGAAAGCTGAATAGGCTCCGTCGGCATGAGCAATGCCTTGAGCCAAGAGAAGAAAGAACAAGTTGTCGCATTGGGACGGCTGGGCTGGTCGCTACGGCGGATCGAGGAGACGACCGGTGTCCGTCGGGAAACGGCAGGGACATACCTGCGGGGCGCGGGTATCCCGGTGCGGCGGCCCGGTGGTTGGGGTAAACGGCCACCGGCAAAACCGGCCATAGAGGTGACCACCGACTCTGGGTCCCAGAATCGGGCCATCGCGGAACTGGGAGAACCGGTCTCCACCTCGGGCAGTGGGTGCGAACCCTACCGGGAGATCATCGAGCGGGACCTGAGTCGAGGCCGCAATGGGATGGCGATCTGGCAGGACCTGGTGTCGGATCACGGCTTCGCCAATAGCTACCAGTCGGTTAAACGCTTCGTGGGCAAGCTCCGCGGATCGCAGGGCCCCCAAGCTGCAGGCATCATCCAGACTGGACCTGGGGAAGAAGCCCAAGTCGACTACGGGACCGGCCCGATGGTGCGGGACCCCAAGACGGGCAAGTACCGGCGTACCCGGTTGTTCGTGATGACGCTGGGCTACAGCCGCAAATCGGTCCGGCTGCTGACCTTCAAATCCAGTTCCCACATCTGGGCCGAGCTGCATGAAACCGCGTTCCGCCGGCTCGGTGGCAGTCCTCGCTACATCATCCTGGATAACCTGCGCGAGGGCGTGATCGTTTCCGACTATTACGATCCCACTCTGAATCCGTTATTCAAGGACGTGCTCGCCCATTACGGCGTGGTGGCGATGCCATGCCGGGTGCGCGATCCAGATCGGAAAGGGAAAGTCGAATCCGGTGTAGGCCACGCCCAGAAAACGCCGCTGAAGGGGCAACGCTTCGAGAGCCTGGACCTGGCGCAGGCCTATCTGGACCGATGGGAGACCCGCTGGGCCGACACGCGCATTCACGGCACCACCAAGCGGCAGGTTGCCGCCATGTTCGCCGAAGAGAAGCCGTCATTACTGCCATTGCCGTTGGAACCGTTCCGGTACTACCAATACGGGAAACGCGTCGTCCATCTCGACGGCTGTGTCGACGCGTCGTCCATCTCGACGCGAAGTCGAGGCCGCCTACTACGGACTTCCTCCCGGTTGGATCGGACGGAGTGTTCAGGTGCAGTGGGACACGTTCCACGTCCGGATCCTCGATCCGGAGACCCATCAGCTACTGCGCGAACATGTCCGTCAGAAACGGGGTGGATACCGGGTGCGTGCCCAGGACAACCCGAAGAAAACGCCCTTAACCACGGTGCAGTTGCTCGACCGTGCCCGTCGGGTTGGATCGCAGGTGGGTGCGCTGTGTGAAGCCATCCATCAACGGGAAGGGGAAGCCGGCATCCGCCGCATCCTGGGCGTGATCTCCCTGGCCAAAAAGTACGGTGTCCCTGCTGTTGAGGATGCCTCCGCCGCCGCTCTGGAACTCCACGTCTACCAGTACCGTTTCGTCCGTCGCTATCTGGAGCGGAAACCTCCGGTGACGCTGCGTCAAGTCGATCCTCTCATCCGCGAACTGACCCAGTATCGCGATCTCATCAACCTCAAGATTCAGGAGCAGGAAAAATCATGAACATCATCGAACTCCAGCGGGCTTTGCGACAACTTCGCCTCGGCGGCATTGCCGAAGTCCTGGAAACACGTCTGCACCAAGCCCAGACCGAAGCCATGGCGCCCATCGATCTGATCTCGATCCTGGTCTCGGACGAACTCGCCCGCCGAAGCACGCGGCTGCTGGAACGGCGGCGGAAACAGGCCCAATTCCGGGACCCTCAGAAGACACTTGAGGGCTTCGACTTCACCTTCAACAAGAAGATGAATCGCGGCCTCGTCTTCGATCTCGCCACCGCCACCTTCATCTCCAGACACGAAGACGCGCTGTTTCTGGGTCCACCCGGAACCGGCAAGAGTCATCTGGCCCAGGCCATCGGCATGGCGGCCATCCTGCAGGGCCATCGCGTCCTCTATCGTGAAACCCACGCCCTGCTCGACGATATTGCCGAAGCCACCATCGACGGCACCCGTAGAAAACACATGGACACTCTGGCCACCGTACCCCTGCTCATCATCGATGACCTGGGCATGCGCAAGCTGCCTCCGACCGCCGCCGAGCAACTTCTCGAAATCGTCATGCGACGTTACGAACGCACCAGTACGCTGCTGACTTCGAATCGTCCGGTCGAGGATTGGGGGAAACTCTTAGGCGACAGCGCCGCTGTCACCGCGATGTTGGACCGCCTTCTCCATCACGGTCACGTTCTCAAGTGCGGTCCCCGGAGCTGGCGTACCAAAACGGGCTTGCCCGGTACCGGTTCAAAGGGGTAAAACAACACTGTCCCGGGCCATCCCCATTGGCCGCTTTTGCGGTGACCACCATTGGCCGGTTTTGAAGTGACCACCGAGGTGTGTAAACCCTGAGCCGTAATGCAGGCCGTGGCGCATCCGCAGAACGGGTCCAGAACCATATCACCCGTGTTGGAGCTTGCTTTGATGATGCGTTCCAGTAGCGCGACAGGCTTCTGCGTCGGATAGCCGACTCGTTCCTTGGCACGGCCCGAAATTGGCGGAATATCGGTCCAGATCGCCGACGGCACCTGCCCCTTGTTCTCATTCAAATAGCGTTTCAGATAGGGTCGCCCAGATGCAGACCAAGCTATTCGGTTGTCCGCGTCCAGCGCCGCTATCTTGTCTTTGGTCATTCGCCACCCAAAGGGCGGCGTGAAGCCTTTGTACTCATAGGTCAGGTTAGGCCGTTCGCCCATTGATGCGGATCGAGTAATGTGGTCGTGTCGATACAGTCCTCGGTGGTCCCGGTGACGGTAAAACTTCTCAGTGTAATCTGTGCCTAGCGGGACACGGACGGCATCGGTCCTTATTGGCGGGCCGTAGAATAGGAGCGAGTCGACCACGCGGCCAAACGCCTTCGAGTCGTTATGTGATGAGTTGCGCTTCCAGATGATTTCGTTCCTGAAGTTACGTTTACCGAACACCGCATCCATGAGCAGTTTCAGGTAGTGGCTCATGGTCGGATCGCAGTGGAGATAGATCGAGCCTGTCGGCTTCAGTAGTCGGTGCATCTCCAGCAGCCGAGTCGCCATGTAGATCAGATAGGACTTGTCGCTGGAAGTCATCGCCGCCAGCAGGACACGGTAGAGCGCGGGGTGTTTTTCCTCGATTAAGTTGACCCATTCCACATCCACATCTGAGAGGGTCCACGTGTCCTTGAACGCGGCACCAGCGGCCTTTGATCCAATAGGAGCGGCATAGTTCGATTTAGAGTTGAACGGTGGGTCCAGATATATCAGGTCTACAGACTCGCCGTTCATGCCACGCATGAACGGCAGGTTGTCGCCAGTCCAGATGGTCTGGTTCTTCCAGTTAGGTCTACTCATCCTATTCGTCCATCTCATCCTCGTCCATTTCAAAGCGCATATTGATGCGCGGACTTGGATCTGAAATAAAGGTACGAATCTTTTTCAGAAGATCGACCTCCGGCAAGGTGCCATGATTAGGGCTTGTCCACAGCTTGCCACAAGACGGACACTTCTCAGGAATCCCATTACCCCCAGTGCCCTTTAACGGCACCACAACCTCTCCGATACAATCTGAATCCGCACAATCTAACCGAACACGCAGAATATCGCCCAGATCAAAAACAAGTTTGTGTTCTATTACCATTTGCTTATCCTCCTCTCGCCTCTGATGAAAGCCCGTTAGGGCGGATTAACTCTTGATACGGCAGAAACCGGTCCGCCAGTCTCGCCGTTACAATTCGCATCTGGTCGAGAGTGTCTAGACCACGAATGTTATTCCGCATCACAAACTCATTCACATAGCGTTGCAGATGCTTCGGAGACAGCTTGTGAAAAGTCCCCTTATGCGCCCGCTTCAGCATCGACCAGAAGGACTCTATGCCGTTCGTGTGAATATGCCCATCCACGTAACGGCCCGCACTATGTTTTACCGAAGAACGATTCGGTAGCCCTTCATATGCACGAGCATCATCGGTGTAGACCTGGGCATCTTCCGTCGTGTGCTCCTCTACGAATGCCTGAAGTGTCTGAGCATCCGTAGACCCAACTACACGGGCGGCAATCCGATTCGTCTGGCGATCCTTCACACCGACTACGGCGGTCTTTCCAACAGGCCCACGCCCTAGTGTAGTCCGTCACAATTAACGTAACGGCTCTGGCTGTCCCATTTCTGATCATATATGAGGAAAATAATGACCATTAGATCGGAAATCCCTGTGCGGAACGAACTCGGACGGCTTGGCCGAAGCCGCAGTGTGTCGGTCTGGCTCGGGGAACGATCCGAATAAGGTACAGTCTGTTAGACGGGGACCACTAGCTTCTTCCGCTTCGTTTCGTGCTTGTTCCGTTCCTTGCCGCCGAAATAGGTTTCATCGACTTCAACAGGACCACCGAACCTGACGCCTTGCTCGACAAACGCTTCACGGATTCTCTGCTGCATGTGCCAAGCAGACTTCTGAGTGATCTTTAGGTCACGGTGGAGCTTGGTACTGGCAACACCCTTGAGGGAAGTCGTATCGAGGTAAATAGCGAATAGCCACTTACGCAGGGGTATCGGTGATCCGGCCATGACAGTTCCAGTCTTGACCGAGAAGTACTTCTTACAGTCCCGGCAGCGATACGGCATCCTGACATGGCTACATTCATAGGTATTCCCACTATCACACTCTGGACAGACACGTTCACCTTCAGGCCAGATGATCGATTCAAACCAGTTGCGGGCGGATTCCTCGTCCGGGAACATCTCGGTCAGTTCAAAGAGTGATAGCCCTTTGCGGGTGACTTTGCCGGGTCCAGATTGTGTTACGTTCTTCATGTCCTATATACTACAGTATCCCTATGGGGATGTCAACTCTAATATATAATCCCCTTTCATTTCTTACTGTAGGTGCGGTCTATGACCGCACTTTTGATCGACTCTTATCTATAGGTGCGGTCACTAGTGTCCGGTTAGAAGTCGAATAGAACCAGCTGGTTAGGATCTTGGAGTTCATTGAATTGGGAATCAGGCGCGTGAAAGGCCTGCAAAATGGGCTGTTTCTCAAGAATCGTAATGCTGAGAATCTGTAGGATTTGGTAAAGACTCCTATCGATGCCGAGGCGCTTCCGGATGATGGCGACGTGAACATAAACCGAAATGGCGATCCAGATCTGGGTCTTCACCGCATTCTCGCTGGTGCCGTAGAAGGACTTGATTCGAAGGTGTTGTTTGATCCATTTAAAGAAAAGTTCCACCTGCCATCGCGACTTGTAGATCTGAGTGATGGTGAGTGCAGGCAACGCGAAGTTGTTGGTCAGGAACTTCAACCGCTTGTTCGTCCCGGCATCGAAGTAGCTGATACGCCGCAACGGATCGGGATAGGTTTTGGCGGATTTGTTCGTTGTGAGGATGACCGTCTGGTCGTATTGTACCGCCCCTGATTTCCTGGACAGAGTGAACCCACCATAATCAAGTCGCTGACTCAATTGCAAGACGTTGTCGAGCCTGAGCCGGAGATTGAAAGCCGAGGCGCTCGATCAACCAGTGCTGATTATAGAGAGCGCGAAAGTCCTGAAGAGCTCGAACCAGTTCCGGAATAGAGCGAAAGTGACGCACCCAGAGCAACTGCTCTTTCAGGGTCTTGAAGAAGCGTTCGATACAGCCATTGCCTTCCGGTTCCCGGACAAACGCCGGTGAGGAGACGATGCCAAGGAATCGGATCTCGTTTTGAAAATCGTCGCTCATGAATTGGGACCCATGATCATGACGGAGTCGAAGCCCGGCGGCCGCGTCGGCGTGAAAGCCGGCGAAGTACTCTTTGAGGCCTTGCCGGATGGGATCGAGGGCTTCAAAACGCGTCGCCCGTTTGGCGGCGTGAATGCCGACACAATCGGCCGTGCAGTGATCGATGGCGGCGAATACAGTGACCGCACCATCGTCGAGGGTCACCGTGGCGGTGGCATCGATGCCCCACATCTGGTTCGGGCGATCGGTGGTGATGGTTCCGGTATGCGCCTTGCGCGCAACGGGTGCGGCCTGGCGTTGGGGCGCCAGAAGTTGAGCTTCCCGCATCAGGCGCAAGACCCGAGCCTTGGAGGTGCGGACGCCGGCGACCCGGAGCCGCGCCCAGAATTTCCGGTGTCCTTCCCCAGTAAACGGCGAGGCCGCAATTTCTTGCCGAATCCGTCCGGTCAACTCCGCGTCGGTAAACGGGGTCTTGGGCCCCCGTTTACGCGGCTCGGCCGGATGGTTCCGTCGATCCCGTCGAGCATAGTACGTCGACCGGGGCAACCCCCAGGCCGCTGCGACACGGGCCAGACCATACAGTTGGTGTGTGGAGGGCGACAGGGTCCGGCTCATCGCTTCGACCTCCACCGTAGAAAAGGCTTCTCGTCCTCCAGATGCCGGATCCGTTCCCGCAACAGTTCGTTGTCCATCACCAGACTGGTCACCGCTGACTTCAGCGTCTTCCTCTCTTCGTCAACCACATCCACGATCCGGCTCTTCAGGCCGGCCTCGCCTCCCTGCAGGAACGCCTCCCGCCAACGGGTCAGCGCCGCCGCCGTCACGCCATACTGCCGGCTCATCGCTTCAAGATCTTCTCCACGCAACAACTCCAGCACTACCGTGACCTTACGCCGAGCCGACCACCGGCCCTTCCCGCGGCTTCGAAAATCCGGCCCCGCTTCGGTCGCCCTACGGGCTCCCTTCGCGATTCCGGATTCCTCCTTCGTTTCTCTGGACATATCGTGATCCTCCTGCGTTGTAGTTTCTCAAATCACTGTCCAAGGAAATCGTGGGGCGGGGGACCGTCTGGTCGGATCGCAATCCCGTGGTCGTGTCCACCCGACGGGAGTACCGCCGCCGCAGGACGACGTTCTTCTTAGCACGCACCACAAAGAAAGCGGAACAGAGGGAGAAGAGAAAGAGCCGTTCAAAATCGATATAGGCGCGGTCCATGACGTAGAAGGCACCCGCTTCGGGTGCGATCTCATCGAGAACGTTGACGTCATGGACTTTCCCGTCTGTGACGTGGATAAACGCGGGAATGTTGCCGTGAAGATCCAGCAGTGTATGCATCTTGACCGCGGCTTTGTGCCGGCGAAACCGGGCCCATGGGAATAGTGAAAGACACAGGTCAATGGTGGTCGAGTCCAGGGCATATAGACCTTGATCCAACTCGACGCCGATGGGGTCTTCGGCATATAACGGCCGCGCCATGCCGATCAGGACCTGTGCGAAATCCGCATAGATCCGCCAGTCGCGCCGCTCGTTGGCGTCGGCCAGTGTCGTCCGCGCCACCTTGCTTCGGAATCCCATGTGGTAACGCTTTCTGCCGAGGGCGCGTAAGCAGGCTTCGATGTCGCGGAGGCTTTCACGATAGATCAATTGGGCGAATGCCATCGCCAGGAACTGATCCCAGCAGGAAAACCCTTTCTGCTGGTAATCGCCCCGATAGCGGGCGACACACTTCTGAAACTCGTATCGGGGCGCGTAATCCATGACTTGTGAGAAGACGGTTTGGCCTGAGTTCATGCGCCATTGGTATCACCCCTCTCACCGTAATATTGCTAAAAGTGTGATCGGCAGGTTCAAATCGAAAAATCGCAGAATGCCATTCAACTCACTGTTCATCTATAAGTTGCCGGCGGCTGTCGCACCGTGTTCCGGACACTAGTGTTAGAGAATCAAGGCTTGTACGGGAAAGAACGCCGACGCAGCCGAAATCTGCCTTTACCCGACAACATAAGACACCAGAAACGCCTTGTCGCCCAAAGCTCTTGGTCCGCCTCTCGGTGCGCCAAGAGTTCGACAGTAACCATTCAAGGAGACCCTCTATGAACTCAGAAGACCCTTTAACTCAGAAGACCCTTTAACCAAATTGGCCTCCCTTAGGGACTTTAGGGGCCTAGCCAAGCTCTATCTCGCTACGCACACACTTCGACATTGGAAAAGCCTTTGGTTTCGTTGGACGGGACACCGATATCTCCGAGTCAGTCGCGCAGAACTGGCCGTTGAACTCACGAACTTTATCAACGAGAAGTTCGATCAGCTCCGTTCTCCGTTAGCCCTCTGTGCCAATGTAGGTGAGACACCTGCCTAACCGTTAATTCCCATAGGTAAACCCCCGGCTTAGCCGGGGCGACTCGCAGAGGTTTGACCGAGAGCGGCGGTAGATAGGAAAGTCCTGCTTGGAAGCGACGACTTCCAAAGAAGGAGGACTCAATGAAAGAGGCCCGAAGGCGATCGCACACGAAATGGGACTGCAAGTATCACATGGTGTTCATTCCGAAGTAGGCGGTATCCAGTGTGGCGAGATTCATCAAGGGGAAGAGTGCAATCTCGACTGCCCGGAACTTTCTGGGACTGAAACACCGTTTGACAGGGAAGAGTTTCTGAGCGCGAGGCTATTTCGTTTCCACGGTGGGGATGGACAAACAATTCGTGCGGGAATACATTTGGCGGCAGGAGCGGGAGGAGCAGCGTTTGGAGGAGCTGAACATGGCGTGGGGGCATCAGCTGCCTTCAGGCGGCTCTTGACCGGCCCCTTTGAGGGGCTCACAGAAATAAGCCCCCGGCTCAGCCGGGGCGACTCGCAGAGGTTTGACCGAGAGCTGTGGTAAATAAGAGAGTCCTCCTTGGAAGCGACAACTTCCGAACAAGGAGGACTCAATGAAAGACTACCAAAGCCTATCGCACACGAAATGGGACTGCAAGTATCACGTGGTGTTCATCCGGAAGTACCGCCGGAAGAGGATTTTCGGTACGCTTCGGCAGCACTTGGGCGAGATATTTCGTGAATTGGCCAAGCAGAAGGAGAGCCGGATTGTGGAAGGTCACTTGATGGCGGACCACGTGCACATGTGCATCAGCATCCCGCCGAAACTAGCGGTGTCGAGTGTGGTGGGATTCATTAAGGGGAAGAGTGCGATTTCGATTGCGCGGAACTTTATGGGCCGGAAACGGAATTTCACGGGTGAGAGTTTCTGGGCACGGGGCTACTTCGTCTCGACGGTGGGGCTGGAGGAAGAAGTCGTTCGAGAATACATTCGGCGCCAGGAGCAGGAGGAGCAACGGTTGGAGCAGCTGAACATGCCGTGGGAGCGTAAGCCGCCTTCAGGCGGCTCTTGACCTGCCCCTTTGAGGGGCTCATCGAAATAAGCCCCCGGCTTTGCCGGGGGTCACTTAACTAGTGAGCAGGGCGGGAAGGAAGTGAGCCTGTGTTGGTGATGAAACCAGAGAAGGAGAACGAAGAATCGCGTGGAACGGAAGGCGCCCGCAGGGCGACTGGAGTTGCGCGTGAAGCGGCCGGTCGGAATGGGGATAATCCGGACCCGGAGGTGACCAATAAGGCGATACGGAGGCGATTCAGCGCCGCATATAAGCGCCGGGTCGTGCGGGAGGCGGACCGATGCACGAAGCCGGGCGAGTGGGGGGCCTTACTACGCCGGGAGGGATTGTATTCCTCGAGCCTGCGCACCTGGCGGCGGCAACACGATGCCGGGGAATTGGCCGGGATGGGTTCGGCGAAGCGAGGACGGAAAGCGCAGCCGAAGGACGGCCGGGACAAGCGCATCGCTGAACTGGAACGCGAGGCGCAACGGCTCCAGAGGAAGCTGGAGCAAGCCGAAACGGTCATCGAGATCCAAAAAAAAGTCTCCACGCTATTGGGGATTCCTCTGAAGAACCCGGACCAGGAAGAGAACAACTGATGGAAGCGGCTGAAAAGTTCTCCACCGAATTGGGGACGGCGCCGGCGTGCCGGGCCTTCGGGGTTTCCCGCGCGTCGCTCTATCGGCGTCGGCAGCGGGCCGCCGCGCCCGCAGCCGAGCGGGCACGCCCACGATCACATCGGGCATTGAGCGGAGCCGATCGACAGGAAGTCCTCGACCTGCTGCATAGCGGGCGCTTCGTGGATCAGGTGCCCGCCCAAGTGTGTGCGGCCTTGCTGGATGCAGACCGCTATTTGTGCTCGGTACGCACGATGTACCGGATTCTGGATGCGAACCAAGAAGTGCGCGAACGGCGGAACCAACGGCGTCATCCCGTCTACCAGAAGCCGGAACTGTTGGCGACAGGCCCGAATGAAGTGTGGACCTGGGACATCACGAAGCTGAAGGGACCACGGAAGTGGACCTACTTCTACTTGTACGTGATTCTCGATATCTTCAGCCGCCAGGCGGTGGGCTGGATGGTGGCCGATTGCGAATCTTCCGGCCTGGCCAAGAAACTGATTCGTGAAAGCTGTGACAAGCATCGGATCGAGCAGGATCAGCTGACTCTGCACGCCGATCGCGGCTCGTCGATGAAGTCGAAAGCGGTGGCGCTGCTGCTATCGGATCTGGGTGTGACCCAATCCCACTCTCGGCCCTATGTGTCCGACGACAACCCGTTCTCGGAAGCCCAGTTCAAAACCCTGAAATACCGCCCTGACTTCCCGGAACGATTCGGTTCGATCCAGGACGCCAAGGCGTTCTGCCGGGACTTCTTCCACTGGTACAACAACGTCCACTACCATTCCGGTCTGAACTGGCTAACCCCAGCGATGGTCCATTACGGTCAGACCGGTCCGGTTCTGGAACGACGCCAGCATGCTCTGGATCGCGCTCGTCGGCAACATCCAGAACGTTTCGTCAATGTACCGAGAAAGATCGCTGGGCCGCCGGACAAGGTGTGGATCAACCCGCCCGCAGAGTCGCCTACGGTAGCTTAAATTCCGAATGCAGGTGTCTCAAACTTGTTGACACGTTCCGGCGAAGCGTCGGAGACGCGGCCAGGACAAGGCGCGCGCCGGGAGGGCGACCGAGGCGTACTTGACAGTACGTTGAGGAGCCCGACCAAGCGCAACGCAGTAATGGCGGATGGATCCGGCGCTGCAGCAGACCACTGGTGAGAAATGCGGGCTAGGAGCCTGCGCCGTAGGACGATTTTCGGCTCGGCGAATTACGCGAGATGGCGATCGATCGGTATCGGTGACCGGGGAATGGGCGTTTTGGACGCCGAGGCGCCGATGGGTGCGCCACGGGTGCTTGAATCGACCCTCGTTCGGCCTGATTTGCGGGCGGTATCCCTGTCATCAGGCTGCCTGAAGCCCTGCATCCGCTTGACGTTCAATGCCAGACACACCAAGTTCCACTCGCCCTGGACCTTGTTCAGGCCGCGCAGGCTGAATCGGCGGAAACCGAGCACCTCCTTGATCCACCCGTTGGGCGCCTCCGACAGCCATTTGCGTCGGGCGTACTGCACCCGTCCCGCCGAGGTCGCCAGCTTCTCGGCCATGCGGGCCTTCGCCGGATGCCTGGCCGCGTCCACCGCGACCGCGCGCCGGCCCTCCCGGCCCAAGGCCACATAGCCGTCCACGCCGCGCGCCTCCAGCGCCTCAAGGTCGTCCTCGTTGCAGTAGCCCGCATCCGCCAGCACCGTCTCCGGCCGTTCCCCATGGGTGGCCTCCACCTCGTCCACCAGCGGGACCAGTCGACCCTGGTCGCTGGCGTTCGACGACACCTCGGTGGCGACGATCAACTGCTTCTCTCCCTCCACCGCCACCTGCGCGTTGTAGCACTGCTGAAAACCCTCCGATGAGGTCTTCATGATCCGGCTTTCGGGATCCGTGAAGTTGTCCTGCGCCTTCTCGTCCGGCTCGCCGTATTCCCGCTTGTATGGCCGCCCGCCCTTCCGGTTGCGCTTCGAACCGGGCTCGCGTCCCCGCGCCTCGTCGGCCTCCCGTTGCCTGGCCTCCAATCGCGCCCTGGCCGCCCGGATCGCCGCCAGCCGATCCTCCCGGCGGCGTAACTCCTCGGGTAACTCATCGCCGCGATGCGCCTCCCCGAAACGCGCGTCCTCCGCCGCGTCGGTCTCCCGCGCGCGCGACAGCAACGCTTCGATCTCGCTCTCCAGACGCCGCTCCTCCTCCAGCATCCGACCGTAACTCATCGCCTTGCGCTTGCTGGCGTTGGCTCGAACCTTCGTCCCGTCGATCGACAACTTGCCGAAGTTCGCAACGCCGGTCTCGCGCGCCAGACGCACCACCTCCACAAACAGCGCCTTGAAATCCGCCAAATGACGGCGGCGAAACTCGCAAATCGTCCGATGGCTCGGAAAATTCCCCGCCGCCAACACCCGAAATGCCACGTCCTCCTCCAGCTTCCGCGCCAGCCCTCGGGAGGAAAACACCCCCGTCGCGTACCCGTAGATCATCACCTTCACCATCATCCGCGGCTCATACGGCGACTTGCGACGACCGTCCCCCTCGTAAGGCGCGTAAAACGCCGTCAAGTCCAATCCGTCCACCAGATCGCTCACATGGTGCGCCAAGTGCCCCTCCGCCAACCAATCCCGCATATCCGGCGCCAGCAGCAACCCCTGATCCGGCTGGTACGGGCGAAACGTCGTCGGCATCGCAATCTCCTCCTAACTGCGACACAATTATCTCATTCACTTCCTACGGCGCAGGCTCCTAGGCCTGTTTTCCCTTGCACTCAATGCAGACGCGCGTCCAGGGAACGGCCTTGAGGCGGACTTCCGGTATCGGCTCTTCGCAATCCATGCAGATTCCAAAGACCCCGGTGTCGACCCGGTGCAGGGCTTCGTCTATGGCGCGAAGCAGCTTCGTGTCTGTTTGCTTGAGCGCCAGGTTGACGTGGAGGTCGTTCTCCTGGCTCGAGTGATCCACCCAATCACCGATACGCATGTTCTCGTCCACGGTCGTGGATCGGTCGGGGCTCGAGATGATCTCTTCCTTTTTGCCCAGGAGGATGGTCTTAAACTTCTTTAGCAGTGTAGCTCGCATGTTTCGTCTCGGCGGACCCCGGCAGAGCCGGCACAAACAATGAATGTTAGCACCAAGAACGAAGCTGCGTAAAGACGGGCTCCCGGATTCGGTCTGGGTCGAGGGCGAGAAGACCGTCTTCGCCGAGCTCGTCAGCCCATTCCCAGATTTTCCGCTGTAAGGCCGACTCGAGAGATTCCCCCTCCTCGGTTGGAAAGCGGTCCTCGAGACGTTGCCTCTCTTCCGGTGTGGACTGGTCGAAAAACGCAGGCACAGCCTCGAGTGCGGCTTGACGCGCCGTGTGAATGCGGCGCTGTCTTGCTTCTGGGCTCTGCTGACGCAATTCGTCGACGACCGTCCCGACCACTTCTTCGAGTTTGCCCATCGGCGCGATCGAGAACAATTCCTCGTCGGAAATCTTCTCGAAGTATGCTTCGACACGGGCCATCAGGTCCGATTCCTGTTTGCCGGAGAGGCGGAAATCGACAGGGAAGAGGCGCGATCGCACGTACTGCCTGAGTTCGGCTTGCCGGTTCCGCCGGTCGGCTTCCCGCTTCTCTTCGTGTTCCTGCTCCGGGGACTTCCAAACCCCCCGGAAGAATTGTCTGCGGTCGATCAGAAGTTCCTCCTCTGGCAGCCTGCTGCGAAAGTCGGGTCGGCACTGTCTAGGGTGGCCTGCGACTGCCCATTATTCCGCGCTCCCAGGGCGCCGGTACAGCTCCAGGCGACTTCCCCTGCGGGCACCTGGCGGGCAGAGCCCAAGTGCATATCATATAATAGCCAGGCTGCAGGGCCGCTGCACCAGGAGGGTTCGTCCGCCGTGTCTGAATTCCTTGAAGAGCTCGACCGATTTGTCGCAGAGAAGATGTTGGAGCTCGATCAATTGAAGGGTCGCGAAGTTCAAGCGGCCGACCCGAGTGAGGTCGTTCGTCGTTTGAAGGTCGCGCTCAAGAACGAACTCGAAGCCAGCGAGTTGGCGGCTTTGTGGATGCCCACGACCCCGGAGCTGGACATAAAGCTCGGGCTGGCCCGCCAGGCCGGCGACGAAGCCCGGCACTACCATATGATCGAAGAGCACATCAGAGACCTCGGAGCGGACTTGTCTGATTTCGACCCCGCCGCCGGAGGGCATACGCCGATGTTTGAACTGCTCCGCGGATTTTCTTCAACCGTCGAGCGGGTGGCCGCTGGTCAGTACACCCGTGAAGCGCTGGCGCTCAAGAAGAACGAGCACTTTATCGAGTTCTGCGATGCCGTCGGCGCCTCCGACACTGCCACTCTCTACCGTGACAGGATTCAGCCGGACGAGGGTTGGCATGTAAAGCTGGGGCGCCGTGCCCTCGAGCGGTACGCCTTAACCGATGAGGCACAACAGGCAGCCCGAAGCGCGTCCGAGGCGGTGCTCGCCCTGGCCTTCAAGATCCAGAACAAGCAACTGCACGAGATGAATCTCAGCCACGCCCCGGGCTGTTGATGGATATGGCCGACTTCGAGACGATCCTGTTTTCGACATCCGAAGCGGTTGCGACGATCACGCTCAATCGACCCGAGAAGTTGAACGCCATTGGCGGGCCGATGCGCGAGGAGATCCTGGCCGCGCTCTACAGTGTCGAGAGCGACGAGAGCTTGCGTGTAGTCATCCTGACCGGGGCAGGCCGCGGGTTCTGTGCGGGCGGTGACATCGACAACCTGAAGCGGCTTCGGGAAGCGAAGGACGAGGTGGGTTTTCGTGACATTCTGTCGAAGGGGCAGGCGATCAGCAGGTACATCCGGTCGATGTCCAAGCCGGTCATCGCGGCGGTCAACGGTCCGTGCGCGGGCGCTGGTTTCAGTTTGGCGTTGTCCTGCGACATCCGGATTGGCTCGGAAAAGGCTTCCTTCGGCCCGAGTTTTGCGCGCGTCGGCCTGCATCCGGACTGGGGCGGAAGCTGGCTCCTGCCGCGTTTGATTGGCGCGGCGCGAAGTTGCGAACTCGTGTTCACCGGAGGCATGGTTTCGTCCGCAGAGGCCGATAGGATCGGCCTCGTGAACCGCGTTGTCGCCCCTGAGGAACTGATCTCGTCCGCCGAAAAGCTCGCACGATCGATGGCGCGCAATCCTTCCGGCGTGCTGAGGCTTGCCAAGAAATCGATTCACCTTAGCTTGGGGATCGACTTCGAGGCCGCAATGGCCCGAGAGACTGAGGCCCAGATGGAGTGCTTCCATAGCGAGGATTTTCTCGAGGGGGTAACGGCGTTTCTGGACAAGCGGCCCGCCGAATTCAAAGGCCGGTGAAGGGCCACGTAACTCCGAGCCGCGCATTTAGCGGCGTGTGGTATAGGATCGACCTTATCTTATGAAGCAAGTATGGCTCATCGCACTGCTGTTGATTGTGGCGGGATGCAACCAGAACGTCGAGTCGGTTTCGACGGGCGAGCGCCTGGAGGATGTCCCACCCCCGGTGCGGACCGCGGAGAATCCTCTGGCTCGCGAGGGCGGGCCAAACGAGGCCGAGGTACCACCTTTCGTCAAGGCGTTCTTCATGCACACCTGGGTCGAGGCGCTCTATGGCGTGCCGGCAAACTCGAACCCGAATCCGAACTGGATCTCGCCCCTCGAGGATCCGGCCGACGGCCGTGTCTGGTGCACAGACTGTCATGTGTCCGGGCAGGTGGATTTTGAAAACATTCCCAAGATGCGTCTGCCGATGGTCGACATCTACGAGAATGATCACGAGTTTATGGCAGATCTGATGAAGAAGTGGGTTGCCAGACTGAACAGCTCCGAGTACGGCGCATCGGCGAAACTCACGGGCACCGTGACCTGCTTGACCTGCCACGCCACAAACCCTGATCCCTAGGAACCTAACCTCAGCGCAAAGGCGCAAAGAAAGAAAATCGTTTGCGGGCACACCCTTGCGGAACTAGGCCTCTGCCTTTGCGCCTTTGCGCCTTTGCGGTGAAAGAATGGGGGCAGAAAAAAAGCCCCCGTTTCATGCGGGAGCTTTGTCGAGTCGAGCTTGGCTGCCTTCTACACGCCGCCGATCTCGGATCGTTTCGCTTCGATCAGGTCATCCAACCCGTCCAACGAATCTTCGTTCTTGTTGCGATACAGTGTCTCGAGACGCTGCCGGGCTGCACTGCCGCCGGGACCGGCGCCCGCGATAGCGACCGCCCGTGCGAACGAGTCGATCGCCTGGTCCATCAGGCCGAGCACATCGTCCTGCAATGCTTCGCGCTGGGCGACCAGTCCTTCCAGCGATGCGGCGTTGGCATCGCCCTCTCGGGCTTCGGTTTCTGCAGCGATCGCAGTGACGACCTCGCTGGAACTGTCCGCAGCCTGGAATTCGTAGGAGAGTCCGAGTTGGTAATGAGCGTTGACGTCGTTCGGCTCCAGGCCGAGGACCCGCCGATACTCCGCTGTGGCGCGGTCGTAGGCCTTGCGCTCCATGTGGACTCGTCCGAGTGTCGCGTAGATCGACTTCTCGACCTGAGTTCTTTCCGCGGCCCATTGCGCGTCGCTGAACTGGCTGGGTTTGTCCGCGAAAAACTGCCGCGCCTGAATTCGGGCCCGGTTTGCCATGTCGAAGGACTGTTGCAACAGCCGTTCGCGAGGACCTTCCTGGACGGGCAGGTTGTCCGGAATTACCTGCGACAGCGTCAACAGCACGCTCAGATTGTTTCGGTCGAGTTGGAGCACGCGTCCCCCGTACTCCATGATCTTGTCGACGTCGCTGAGTTGCTGCGCCGCTACCATGGCGTTCTTGAAGACGAAGGCCTGTGCCTGCGCGTTGGCATCCCTCACGTCCCGATCGAACCGATCCGCCGTCTCGATCAGTTTTTGCCAATCACGGGTACCCGTGTAGGCGGTCAGCAACAGCTGAAATGCCGCTGTCCTGAATTCGGATTCCGGAAAATCGTCGAGGAAGGCCTCTCCGAGGTTCGCCTTCGTCCCGGCGTCTTGTTCGTTGTAAAAGGCGGAATAGGCATCGTATTCGGCCTTGGACTGTGCTTGCGGCCCGTCTTGCGCCAAGCCAGAAACGGCGAGGCCCAACATCAGAAGCAAGGCCGGTCCGAGGTGGGGCAATCTGCTCATTCCCGAGTCAACCTCCGTGTGGCATTATCCTCCAGATTCTATAGCTTTCTTAGACGGATGGATAGCGTGTCGGCGAGCAAGCTACCAGCGAAGGGTGAGTCGGAGTGGCAAATAGGAGATTTCGATTCTCGAATCTCGACTCTAACTAGTCGTAGTATTCCATGCCCAGGTGCGTGATCAGTTCCTCACCACGGATGTAGCGCAGTGTGTTTTTCAGCTTCATCAACTGGATGAACAGGTCGTGCTCGGGATAGAGGCCCGGCGCGCACATTGGGCTCTTGAAGTAAAAGCTGAGCCACTCCTGGATGCCTTGCATGTTGCAGCGCTGGGCCAAATCCATGAACAGCACAAGGTCGAGGACGATCGGGGCGGCGAGGATGCTGTCGCGACACAGGAAGTCGATCTTGATCTGCATCTCGGCACCCAGCCAACCGAAAATGTCGATACTGTCCCAGCCTTCCTTGTTATCTCCGCGCGGAGGGTAGTAGTTGATGCGTACCTTGTGCGTGAAGTTGCCGTAGAGGTCCGGGTACAGGTCCGGTTGGAGAATCTGGTCGAGCACTGACAGCTTGCTCTCTTCCTTCGTCCTGAACGACTCCGGGTCGTCGAGGACTTCGCCGTCGCGGTTGCCCAGGATGTTGGTCGAGAACCAGCCGTTGAGCCCGATCATTCGCGACTTCAGACCGGGCGCGATGATTGTTTTCATCAGCGTCTGGCCGGTCTTGAAGTCCTTTCCGCAGACCGGAACGCCCTGCTCCTGGGCGAGTTGGCGCATGGCCGGAATGTCGACGGTCAGGTTGGGAGCGCCGTTGGCGAAGCCCACGCCGCTCTTGAGCGCCGCGTAAGCGTAGATCATGCTGGGCGCGATGGCGTCGTCGCTCTCGGTCAGAGCCTTTTCGAATGTTTCGATCGATTGGTGGCACGGCTGGGGTTCGAGGAACGCTTCGGTGCTCCCGCACCAGACCATGACCATACGCTCCAGGTCGTTGGTCTGCCGGAAATCAGCGATGTCCGCCATGACCTGCTCGGCCAGATCCATCTTGGATTTACCGGTCTTGACGTTGACACCTTCGAGGTTCTTGACATAGTTGCGGTCGAAAACCGCCTTCCAGGGCACGATGTGCTCGACACCCTTGCGGACCTGCTCCAGCAGTGTCCGGTCCAGAACCCCGGCTTTCAGCGCGGCGTCATAGCAGTTGTCCTCGAAGATGTCCCAGCCTCCGAAGACCAGGTCGTCGAGCCCGGCCAAAGGCACGAAATCCTTGAGCCTGGGGATGCGATGTTCGGTCCTCTTTCCCAGGCGGATCGTACCCATTTGCGTCAGCGAGCCGATCGGCTTGGCGATCTGTTTCTTGATCGCCTCTACGCCGGCGATGAATGTCGTGCTGACTGCTCCAAGTCCCGGCATGAGGACACCGAGTTTGCCCTCCGACGGACGAATTTGGACACCCTTTTCAATCACTTGTATCTCCTGAAATAGCCGGTGGCGGGACACTTAGCCGCTGAATTGTAGCATAGGCATAAGATCACAACCCGGTGGCGGATCGGGCGTCCGTCTGGGACGAAGAGCATCTGATACGGGATAATGGTTCGTGTATGAGACGCCTCTGGGTCGCACTCGTCGTGCCAGCTCTTTTCCTGGTCATCATTGTGATCGGCGTAGTCGGTGCCGGTCGGAGTCCGGACCCGCTGACGTATAGAATCGCGCGCGGCCGGGCGTTTCTGGAGGCGGGAAGGTACCTGGATGCGGTGGATACGCTCCGTGAAGTCCAGGCGGAAATGCCTGAGCACGCCGGCGTCCGAACAATGGTGGGGATTGCCTACCTGAGGCTCCACTTGTTTTCGGCAGCTATTGCCGAGTTCGAGCTTTCCGATTCGCTCGATCCGGGCCGAGCAGACCCGTGGATCGGACTGGCCCATGCCCGGCTCGGACTGGGGCAGATCGTCGAAGCCACCGAGGCCGCCGAGCGTGCGACCGAACTCGATGAAGACTCCACCGAAGCGTGGATGATCCTGGCTCGCACGAAGTGGCTCGACCGCGGCTACCGCGAAGCAGAAGCCGCGGCCCTCGAGGTCGAGAGCGTTCGTCCCGACGATCCAATGGCGCTCGAAGCTCTGCTGCACATCTACAAAGATGCTGGGAGGGACGAGGAGTTCGAAGCACTCATCGAACGGGTACCCGCCGGGAACCGCGCGCTCGGCTCCGTGGTCACCGACTTCCTGGTCAGTCAGGGGGAGTTTGCCCGCGCCTTCGAGCAGAAAACCCGCCTTGAGCGACGGCGTCGTGAACGCGACATCCTGGAATCGGAACTGGCTCTTGCCAGGGACCCGGCCCGCACGGACTTGCTCCCGCAGTTGATCCGGGACTTGGTCGCAGTCGGGATCCATGATCGCGCGATCGCAGCCGGGTTCGCCTACACCGGAACTGAGCCCGTCGACTTCGAGATCGGGAAGGCTTTCTGGCTGGCCGGAGACACCGATGCCGCACTCGATCGGTTTCGCGCGGCATCGGCCCGCGGGTTGCACAAGCTGTCCGCAGAGATCGCCTTGGCGATCCTCACCGGGGACCGTCGGCATTGGTCCGAAGCCTTCCGGGCCGAGCGCGTTGAACGGGACTTCTTCCTCCTCGGCCGTCTGGAACCGCTAATCGAATCAGCGCCGCCGGATGTGCTGCCGCTGGTGTGGAGATACGCCGGCATCTTCGAGCCCGCGTTCTACAATCGCGCGGTCGAAGAGGGAATCAAACTCGCCCCGCCCGCCTCGACCGACCTCGGCATCCTGCTCACGATGGCCACGGCGTATGAACGGCTCGGACGCCTCGCCGAAGCGAAGCGGTACCTCGAGCAGGCCCGGTCCAGATATCCAGACCGTCCCGAACCGGCCGCACGACGGGCTCTATTAGCGGTTTGGGCTGGGGAGTCTTCAGGCATCGTCGAATCAATGGAGGAAGCCGTCGCTCTGGCTCCGTCGGATGCGGGCAACCTTTACAATCTGGGTTGGCTCTACGATCAGATCGGCGACCTGGAGCGGGCGGAGAACCTCTACCGACGAGCGATTCGGGCCAGTGACCTGAGCTTCGAAGCGATGAACAACCTCGCGTTGATCCTGAGCGACCGGGGTCAGGGCGACGCTGCTCGGGAGTTGCTCGAAAGGGCGGTCCTCGCAGATCCGGGAAGCGAGGCAGCGCACTTTAACCTGGCCCGACACTTCGCGGACCGCAGCGAGTGGCAAGCGGCAATAGAAAACCTGGACGTCGTCCTGTCGACCAACCCGGCGAACACCGCCGCCCTGATTGAGAAAGGGCGGATACTCGTACTCCGCGGCGACCCGGAGGAGGCTGTCCGGTTCCTGAACCTGGCACTGGGGCTGGATCCAGAGGACTTCGCTACGTACATGCTCGCGTCGGACGCATACGAGAAACTCGGTCGGAGGGGCCTGGCGCTGGCCGCCGCCGAGGAAGCGCGGCGAATCAACGCCGACGATCCCGAACTCGCTGACAGACTGTCGCGTCTCGGAAAGGACCCGGAATGAAACGCAGGACCAAGATCGTGGGCACTATCGGGCCCGCTAGCGATTCCGAGGACAAGCTCTCGGGACTGATCGAAGCCGGCATGAACGTCGCCCGAATCAACTTTTCCCACGGCAACACCGACTACCATCGTGACTTGATTCGCCGGTTGAAGAAGATCCGCATGGAGAAGGGGACGCCGTTGGCGATCCTCCAGGATCTGCAGGGACCCAAAGTAAGAGTCGGATGGATCACCGACGGGAGTGCCTGGCTGGAGCGGGGATCGAGTTTTGTCCTGACTTCCGGATCGGAACCGGGCAACGCTCGTGGCGCCAGCGTGTCATTGGACCGAATTCATGAAGAAGTTGAAATAGGACATCATATATTGCTGGCAGACGGCATGTTAGAGCTTGTTGTTGAACGAATTGAGGGTGCCGATGTCCGCTGCAGGATCGTGGTCGGAGGCACGTTGACGTCTCACAAAGGCGTGAACCTTCCGGCCTCTCATGTCGAGGTGGAATCGATGACCGAGAAGGATCACCTCGACCTTCAGGTCGGTCTCGAAGAGGGCGTCGATGCCGTCGCCTTGAGTTTCGTCCGGAGTGCGAAAGACCTTGCCCCTCTCCGGAGAGCCATCGAGGATGCGGGCCTCGATGTTCGCGTGATCGCCAAGATTGAGAAGCCTCAGGCCGTCGACGATATCGATGCGATTCTCGAAGAGGCCGACGGCGTGATGATCGCTCGTGGAGACCTCGGCCTGGAGATTGCCCTGGAGCGCGTGCCGCTGGTGCAAAAGATGATCATCCGGAAGGCCAACGCTATCGGCAAGCCCGTAATCACGGCTACACAGATGCTGGTACGGATGGTAGACAACCCGCGGCCGACGCGAGCCGAGGCTGCCGACGTCGCTAACGCGATCCTCGATGGGACCGATGCCGTGACGCTGTCGGAGGAAACAGCTGTCGGAAACTACCCACGCCAGGCCGTCGAGATCATGGATCGGATCGCCCGGGAAGTCGAAGACTCTGTCGACGAGACGAAGTTTCTCTGGGATTTTGACGGGCAGGCGACGGTTAACGATGCCATCAGCCGGTCCAGCTACAACATCGCGCGTGGCGCCGGGGCAAAGGCAATCATAACGCCGACCTGGTCGGGCACAAGCGCCCGACTGGTCGCGCGCTTCCGTCCACGTCAGCCCGTCATTGCCGCGACTCCCAACCCGACGACCGTCCAGTTCCTCTGCTTTTGCTGGGGAGTCGTTCCCCTGCCCGTATCCTCGGCCGAGACTGTCGACGATCAATTCCGGTTCGCCGTCGACCGGGCGCGCGACGCCGGCTGGGTCGCCGAGGGCGACTTGATTGTCATCACCGGCGGGACTCCCCACCACGTTCCCGGCACGACCAATTTCATCAAGGTCGAACGGGTGTTGTGAAGGCTGAGTAGTCTGTCGGTAGTGTTTCAATTCGAATGACACTCCCCTGGTTTGAGGTACATCGAATTGTTGATAATTCCCATAGGTAAACCCCCGGCTCCTCGGCCGAGACTGTCGACGATCAATTCCGGTTCGCCGTCGACCGGGCGCGCGACGCCGGCTGGGTCGCCGAGGGCGACTTGATTGTCATCACCGGCGGGACTCCCCACCACGTTCCCGGCACGACCAATTTCATCAAGGTCGAACGGGTGTTGTGAAGGCTGAGTAGTCTGTCGGTAGTGTTTCAATTCGAATGACACTCCCCTGGTTTGAGGTAATTCCCATCCGGCTTAGCCGGGGCGACTCGCAGAGGTTTGACCGAGAGCGGCGGTAGATAGGAAAGTCCTGCTTGGAAGCGACGACTTCCAAAGAAGGAGGACTCAATGAAAGAGGCCCGAAGGCGATCGCACACGAAATGGGACTGCAAGTATCACATGGTGTTCATTCCGAAGTAGGCGGTATCCAGTGTGGCGGGATTCATCAAGGGGAAGAGTGCAATCTCGACTGCCCGGAACTTTCTGGGACTGAAACACCGTTTGACAGGGAAGAGTTTCTGAGCGCGAGGCTATTTCGTTTCCACGGTGGGGATGGACAAACAATTCGTGCGGGAATACATTTGGCGGCAGGAGCGGGAGGAGCAGCGTTTGGAGGAGCTGAACATGGCGTGGGGGCATCAGCTGCCTTCAGGCGGCTCTTGACCGGCCCCTTTGAGGGGCTCACAGAAATAAGCCCCCGGCTCTGCCGGGGGTCATTTAACTGTTTGATGAACGGAGGGCGAGACGGGCAAGAAGGAGATGGTTCCGAATCGCGGTGGACCGATGAGTTCAAGTGAACCACCCCGGGTTTCCCGGAGACTCCATGTAGTTGCCGAATGGACCCTCGGTGTGGGGAACCTCCCGGGAATCAAACACCAGATTGGTCGCTTCCGCATACCCGGGCACCTCCTGCTCGTTTCTTGAACGAACCCAGATCCAGATTCGACTCCACTTCGCGGTTGGTCAGCTTGGCGCTTTCGATCCATCGACGACCCCACCGTCCACAGTGGACGGACTGGCGGCCATCAACGCACTATTCGACCGGAGCTTCGGCGGCTAATTCCCATAGGTAAACGGCTTAGCCGGGGCGACTCGCAGAGGTTTGACCGAGAGCGGCGGTAGATAGGAAAGTCCTTTGGAAGCGACGACTTCCAAAGAAGGAGGACTCAATGAAAGAGGCCCGAAGGCGATCGCACACGAAATGGGACTGCAAGTATCACATGGTGTTCATTCCGAAGTAGGCGGTATCCAGTGTGGCGGGATTCATCAAGGGGAAGAGTGCAATCTCGACTGCCCGGAACTTTCTGGGACTGAAACACCGTTTGACAGGGAAGAGTTTCTGAGCGCGAGGCTATTTCGTTTCCACGGTGGGGATGGACAAACAATTCGTGCGGGAATACATTTGGCGGCAGGAGCGGGAGCAGCGTTTGGAGGAGCTGAACGCGTGGGGGCATCAACAGATTTAACTGATGCCGACCGCGCAAGAACTGGAACCTGATGAAGGTACTGATTACGGCACGCTCAAGAAAGCGCTATCCGGTCCAATGCTCCGCATCTAGTTATTCGCGCCTTTTCCACGGCCGTTGCGGCCAGCCGGGCGCGGTGGTCTGAGATCGACTTCGCCAAGACCTGCGAGGGGAGTCTCTGATTGGAGCCGGGCGGTGAGATACAGCGTGAGTGTGCCGGACAATTCCGGCTCGATTCCCAGTGCGCCGATTCGGAAGTGCAGTACCAGGTCGACGAGTCCATCGTCGTTCGTGTCTTCATAGTGCCCACGTCCATGGGTCTCCGCAGCTTCTAAACCGGTGCCCCCAAATCGAACGGTAGTGACGTCGATCTGTCGTACGTCGAGCATTTCAGTGCCGAGAATCGCAACCGGCACCACACCGTTCGAACTCAAGTTCAGCACAGGAACCGCGCCGTCGTCCGCTCCGGGCCGGATGATCACCTCTATCGGAATCCCGACCGGTGAGGAGTTTCCTCCCGGAATAATAACGGGCTGACCATCGATGGTGACAATGATGTCCGCCTGTCCCTCGGGGGTCGTCATGACGAGGGTTTCCGGATAAAAGGTCAGGGATTGACTCGCGTCCAGGCTCACCGATATTTCGGTACCGTCGCTTCCAACCAGTACGGCATCGACCGGGCCATCAATCACCTCGATGGACACGCTGCCGCACGTAATACCTACCTGTTCGCCCGCATCCAGATTCAGGAGCGCGGAACCGTTACAGGCGGAAACGGTAGCCGGATTCGTGCCAAGTATGGCGCGCACCGTGACTCCGGACTCCGCTTCGAGCACTTCCCTGACCCGGATCCACTGATCTGCTCGGTCCAGGATCGTGCCCGTGGTCGTGCCGTCAGAGAAGTCGTCCGAATGCAGGTCGGGCTCCGGGTCGATAACGTTGTTGATGCCGTCGAAATCGCGGTCGGTAGGACAGCGAACAAGGAACTCGTGGCTGGCCAGGTTTGAATCTACAGTGCTGTCGTTCGCGACAAAATGGAAGGAATCCGGACCGCAATAATCCGTGGCTGGGAAATAGGTATAGTCACCGGTCGGAGAATCCCAGTTAACAACCCCGCCGTTTGCGGGAGGCGCCACAACACTAAACGTGAGGGGATCCCCGTCAACGTCGATCGCCTACATCGTACCAGGCCTGAAGTCGTCCTCGAACACGTTGAAGCGGCCGCCGGGGGGGGCACTTAGGGCGACGGGCGCATCGTTGACTGGCGTGACCGCGATTGATGCGACCATGACCGCTGACGCCAGGTGCCCGTCGGTTGCCCGGAACGTAAAGGAGCCTCCATCGCCGCTGAAATCGGGCTCAGGCACAACCGTCAGATCCCAGTCCTGGCCGGAGCCGTCGATGGTCAGAGGCTCAATCCCCGTCAGATCGAGCGAGATGATTTCGATTTCGATCGCATCGCCGTCCGGGTCCGCGCATGGCATCCGGGCCACGAGAATTCCATCCTCTCCGACCACGAGGTCGATGTCGGAGCAGACCGGAGGTTCGTTGAAGGTCACCTGAAGCGTCGTCGTATTGTCGGCCTGATCCAGATCCGCCGCGACCGAGGACGCCGTGAATCGCATGCCCACCGTGCCGGTCACAGCCAGTTCAGCAAAGGGCCGCAGCGTCACCTGAAAGACGGCGGTGTCGCCGCTTGCCACATCGCCCACGACACAAGACAAGTGTTCTAGTCCCGGCAACCCGCCGCCGATGATTTCACAGTCCGCTCCAACGGCGTCGATGAGTTCAGCCGGCGCCAGCCTCGATAGTGTCGTCGGCGTCGTCACCCGAACGTCAGGCGCATGGCTCGGGCCGTGGTTTGTCACTGAAATCTCGTACGTGATCTCCGGCACACCGGAACCCCCGACATTCCGTACGATTGCGACCGCTTCCGCGCCGATCCCCAGGCTCGCCGGCGCCTGCCATTCGAGGCTCGCCCTCGATTGCGCGTCGTCATTGCCATGATCGGGGTCCGTTGTCGCCGCCGATCCAAACCCGACAAGACCTGAGAACTCGACCGTGGCTTCGACCGGAGGCTCCGGAACCCTCAGCACAAACCGGATGCTGGTTGAGTTACCCGGCAACACCGGACCCGGAATATGGCATACCTGCCAGGCATCAATGGAGCCTCCATGCGCGCATGTCGTCAGGCCGTCGGACAGATCCAGATCGGCAAAGATCCCGATCAACCCGACGACGGGATCATCCAGGCTGCCGTTCAAGCCGAAAACCACGTCGATGTCGGAAGCGGCATCGGGTCCGAGGTTACTGACCTGAACCGGAAACTCGAAGTCGCCGTCTCCTGCGGCGTAGCCGTAGAACAATGGCTCGAAATCAGGAGGAAACTCAAGGGAGAGATCGGCAGTAGGCGCGCGATAACGAGCCGTGACCGCAAGGCCAACGGAGTCCATTACGAAACTACATTCTGCGCCGGCACATATCCCGCCCCATTCGACGAATATCGACTGTGCCGTATTCGTATGCGACAGGATGACCGTCGACCCCACAACTGCGTGCCCAACGCATTCGGACTCGCTCAGGAACCGGGCGCACGCGGTACCTTCTGACAACAAGAAGACCAGCCTCGCCTCCGGCCAGTCGGCGGCGCCCTCCACCCTCAGCGTAAACTCTCCGAGAAAATCAACGTCGACGACCCAGTCGCGATTCATCAGAATCAGTGATGCCAATTCCTGACCATCCGCACGATACCGGGGCGCCACGGTGCCGCTCGGCGTTTCGAGCACGCTGAGCGGAACAACCTGGTCGGCAGCGAACTCAAACGAGCATGTGGTCGCACCCCCCGATGCGTCGCACACTTCCAGACCGACACGGATCACACCTCCAACATTGACATTCAATGTGAGCGTGGCCATCACGGACCAGTCGATGTGGAGCGTATCCCAAAGACGGCCGTCGCTCACCGTCAGCGTCACTTCGTAGCGGCTGCCCCCGGCGGCCAGCATCGTGCCGGAAATGCGCCCCGTGGCGGGATGAATCGCCAGGCCTGGAGGAAGATTCGTTGCGGTGAAGCTCAACACGTCGCCCGCGTCGGGGTCCGATGCGATCACATCGACCGCGACGACATCACCGACACGATGGGCCTGGGGTCCGGGACTGACCAGTGTCGGCCACGCGTTCACAATACATTCATCGGGCAGAGCATTCTCGCAGTCCACGGGCCAGACGATCAGGGTCGCATCCGCATTGGCCAGCTCCCCATCCGCCTCCACGGACGCCGAAGTCTCGAATGGCCCGTCCACGTGCGGTGCAAATGCCCGAACGACCACCTCCAGAGTCTCGCCGCCGAGCAGCGGCCCCACTTCGAACCGCACCTGATCGTCGGAACTCGACGTGGGAGCGGGTGACGCGTCGAAGAATCGCGAAAGCAAAGGCAGGTCGTGTTCGACCACCACGTTTTCGACCCGGCCATCGCTCAGGTTCGACACTTCGATCCTGAACTCCACGAGACTGTCAACGAGCGCCGGATTGGGGTCCGGCTGCAGGGTCAGGCCGATCTCCGTTGTCGTCGGAATGCCGCACACGTTGGGCGCGCCAGTGACCAGTCGCGACACGTCGTCAGGTTGGAGTTCGACGTCGTAGAGCACGACGTCGTCAATCAATCCGGCAAATCGCGAAATGGCATCGGGTGCGAATCGATCCAGCGCAGCGGAGCCGATTTGAAAAACATCCAGTCCCAGGTCCGTCATCGGCTCGGCGATCGCCAGGCTGGCCACCTCGATTCCGTCGACGTAGAGGCGTGCTGTGCCGGCATCAAACGACGCACCCAGGTGGACCCACCTTCCTATCGGAAACGCTTCTGTGTCGACGACCGAGTTTGTTCCGAGATCAAATCCATCCCCGATGTTGAACACCGTGAATGCGGGATGTCCATTCTGTACGCCGAGCCAGAACCGCCCGGCCGAAAACAGAACCGGAGCGAGACCGTTGGGCGGCGCGTCTGATCGGACCCATGCACCAACGGTGAACGCCGGGGGGCTTAGTCTTGCGTCCTGCGCAAACAGCTCAAACGCTGCAGAGGTCGTGTCGAACGCATCACCGATGAATCCAGGCACGAGCGATACCTGCTCGGCGAAGAGAGGAAACGATCCGCCGTCGTCGGAGAATCCACCGCCGGCTGCGGAAGCGTCACCTCGCCATCGGGCCACAAGTGCACCGAGCTGTGGGATGAAACAGTACCCGGGAAGGATTTCCACGACGCCGTCTGCGTCGTTGTCATCGGGATTGACGTCAGCAGACGCCGCCTCCAGTCGAACCGAGAACGGCAGGCTCCCAATAGTTTCGGCACCGACCCTTACAGTGATCCACACTTCCTCGGTCGCGGCGGGCTCCAGGGTGGCAAACCGGACGCTCCATTCGCCGCGATCGGGCTCGAACTGAATCGGGTGGGAGGAGTCGGTCAGCACCAATTCCCGGTCCAGTTCGATCCGCAGTTCGACATCGAAGATATCCACCACGCTCTGATTCCTTGCCGTCAATCTCAACGTTGTGAGCCCGGACGGAGCTGCAGTAACCCGCGCGTCCGCCTCCACGACGATATTGGGATCCTGCTGGAGCACATGCACGGTAACCAACGCCGTAGCGGTCGCCCCAACGTCATCTTCGACGACATATGTAAACTGATCGACGTAGGGGCCCGGCTCCCGTGGAAGATATCGGATACCGTCTGCGAAGGTTTCTGCGATGCCGCGTGCTGGGGAAGAGACGTCAATAATCGTCAACGCACCGCCTTCAGGATCTTCGTCATTCTGGAGAACGGGAATCTGAACATCGAACTCGTCGTCCCCCATGATGGCCGAGTCCGGGCGGGCGATCGGTGGCTGATTGGGGGGCGCACATCCCAGTCCATCATTCGAGTCACGATGTTGAAACCGTCCGACACGGTCAGAACAGTCGCATATGGACCCGCAGAGCCGGGATCGGGCACACCATCAATGTCGGCATGGGGAGCCGGTTCGTCAGCCGAACCCGCCGGATATGCCGTCAGGGTCAAGCCCGGTGGTAAAACGTCCACGGCGAACGTGATCGGATCGCCTTCCGGATCCAGTGCGGTGAACCGCCGGAGAATAAACACCCCCTCGTACGCTGTGATTGTTCCCACACCCGGAACGTTGGGGGGCTCATTGAGCCTGTGGTTTCCCAGGTCGATGTCGTTGAAGACGACTCCCGGCAGCAGGGTGAGAATGTGGGGACTGGCGGGCGCGGTTTGCACCCAGTCCGGTTGTGGGACCTCCCGGACCTCGTAGTCTCTGCCAGCAAGACCCTGCCAGTCGATCGGATGCAGGTCCGTGAAGGCATACAGTCCGCCACCGGCAGTGACCGTGGAGAACTCGCCGGCATCCAGCACTCCGTCGCCGTTGGCGTCCAGGTAGATCGTCCACCCGTCCAGGCCGGGCTCGCCCGCGTCGCGCACACCGTCGGCGTCACGGTCGTCGTACTTGATGCCGTGGATCTCGGCACGAACAATGAAGTTGCCGAAGTCGACACCGGTCACGACCTCACCGGGATCGGGGGTGATGGTCCAGGAGCCGTCTCCCGCCGGGTACGTCTGCGCCGACCACGGGTCGGCGGCGCCTGGCACCGGGAACGAGGGCACGTGCTCCCGAACCGTGTGGGCCGCGTCCGGCTCTACGTTGGCAATGCTGTACGCTCCGGTGTCCACTTCGGTTAGCGCGGACGGCTCGCCTGCATCCGGCACGTTGTTGCCGTTTGTGTCGATATAGATCGTGATACCGCCGATGCCGACTTCATCCGGATCCTTCACGCCGTCGCCGTCATCGTCATCGAATTTGACGCCGCGGATCTCGGCCAGATTCCGATTGCCGAAATCCACTCCCGTCATCACCTCACCGGAATTGGGCGATAGGACGTAAGGTGCAACCGGCGTGGTTTGCGTCCAACCAGCCTGCTGCACCTCGGTGACCACGTACTCCACACCTGGCTCGACATCGGCGAACGCATAGGTTCCATCCGCCGCTGTCACTGCCACCTCCAGCAGCGTGTCCGGATTCCCTGATCCATCGCTCCGCCACAACTGAATCTCCCACCCCAACAGTCCCGGTTCCTCCGGGTCCCGCGTCCGGTCGCCATCCAGATCATCGAACTTCATCCCCTGGATCGAAGCAGGCCCCACGGGCGATCCTTCGTATGCACCGGAATCACAGAGGGCGCCCTCCGGACGCAACGCGCCACGCTGATCCGTAAACTCGCAGGCCGGGAATCCGGAGCCTGGTGCAAGGGGTGAGGCGGCCCCGGTTTGTGGACAGCTTGGCGGCCTGTTTAAGGTGTATTCCGGTTGCCGCTCATCTTGCCAGAATCTCCTTGGATCGATCTTCCTGTCGCCGTTGCTGCGCCGGTGGGTAAGCGGGCAAGGCGCGTAGCTGCTTGTCCATCATATCCGCAGGCGGGTCGCCGCGGTAGGCCTCGGCCGGGGTTTTTCCGCCGAGGGCCGAGTGTGGCCGTTCGGCGTTGTAGAAGTCGATCCACTCGCCGATGACGCGCCGGGCCTGGAAGCCGTCGGCAAGGTCGTGCAGATAGACAGCCTCGTATTTGAGGGAGCGCCACAGCCGCTCGATGAAGATGTTGTCCATGCACCGGCCCCGGCCGTCCATCGAGATCTGGACACCGGCCGCCCGCAAGCGCCCGGTGAAGGCGAAGCCGGTGAACTGGCTGCCCTGATCGGTATTGAAGATCTCCGGCTGGCCGTGGCGGGTCCGCGCCTCCTCGAGCGCCTCGACGCAAAAGCCGGCGTCCAGGGTGTTCGACAAACGCCAGGCCAGCACATACCGGCTCGCCCAATCCAGGATCGCCACCAAGTAAAGAAAGCCGCGCCGCACAGGGATGTAGGTGATGTCGGCGCACCAGACATGGTTTGCCCGCTCGATCGCCAAACCCTTGAGCAGATAGGGGTAGACCCGGTGCTCGGGATGCGGCTCGCTGGTGCGGGGTGCCCGGTAGATCGCCTGAAGACCCATCAAACGCATCAGACGCCCCGCCCGGCGACGGCCGATGCGCACGCCCTCGCGGCGCAGATGACGGACGATCTGACGGGCACCGTAGAACGGATGCTTCAGAAACAACTCATCGATGCGCCGCATCCGCGCCAAGGTCTCCGCGCTCTCGCCCTGGGGCGTGTAATAGAGCCAGGAGCGCCCGATCGACAGCAAACGGCATTGACGACTCAAGCTCAGTTCCGGGTCAGGGCGCCTCACCATCGCCCGGCGCGCGGCCCGGCTCATCGACCGGACCCTCTGGACAAAAAATCCCGCTCCACCGTCAATTCGCCGATCTTGGCGTGAAGCTCACGAACCTCGCTTTCATGATCCCGCCGCCGGCGTTCCACACCGTTCGAGAACATCTCGCCAAGCCCTTCCATCGCCTGGCGCTTCCATGTGCTCACCTGGTTCGGATGAACCTGGTGCTTCGAGGCAATCTCCTGCAGCGTCCGATCGCCCCGAAGCGCTTCCAGCGCGACCTTCGCTTTCAACTCCCCAGAAAACCTGCGTCTCTTCGTCATCGCGTATCCCTCCTCAGTCGGTGGAATACACCTTAAACAACTGCCCGATTTTCCGGGGCCACCTCGGGGATTGCCATTCTCGATTGCGGGGCTTCCCCCAAGCAACGCATGCGTGGCGGTCGGGCCACCATTGTTGGCGAGTGGGCCCAGAACCGGATCAATTGGATTCGCCGCCTCGCCCACGAGGTCGCCAACCGTTGGAAGAAAGCCGGCACAGGCATCTCCGACCAGATTGTATCCAGACGAAGTGACAAACCATTCCGCGCAATCGGGTCCGGAGTTCGTTGCCACGTTCCCCGCCAGAATGGAGTTCGCCATGGAATGTAGGTAATCCGTGCGTTGGATGAAGATCCCCCCACCGCGTCCGTGGGTGCGGTGGTTCCCCGGACCGGCCTGGTTGTCCGTGATGGTCACGTTGTTCATCGTGAGCGGGCCGATGTTGACGTAGATCCCCCCTCCGTGCTCGCGACCGGTGTTCCCCGAGATAGTGGTGTTGGCGATCGTCACCGGGTTTCGGGTGAACATCTCGATGCCGCCGCCAAAACCGCTCGCGAAATTGCCGTTAATGGTCGAACCCGTGACCGTGAGGGTTCCGGAGGACTGTGCGATGCCCCCTCCCTGGCGAGCCGTGTTGTTCGCAATCGTGCTGTCGATCACGGTCAGGGCACCGCTATTGGCGATTCCGCCGCCATCGGAGCCCGCATCGTTATCCTCAATCCACAAGCGCGTCAGTGTTGCAGTGCCGGACAGGTTGAGCGCTCCACCATCGGATCCAGCAGAATTACTGCTGAATTCCGTGTCGGAAATCGAGGCCGTGCCTCCGGCGCGGATGGCTCCTCCCCGACCGTTCGTGCTGTTGTCGAGGAACTGGCTGTTGCGGATATTCAGATGTGCCGGAGCGGCCACCACCGCACCGCCATTCCCTCCAACATTGTTCCTGAAGACCGAATCGGCGATGTCGATGATGACGTTCCAGTTGGTGGCGATTGCGCCGCCAAAACTGTTGGAAGGCGCGGCATTGTTCTCGAATACGGTGTTGCGCAGATATAGGCTCCCCCGCAGCATCACGGCGGCATACCCGTTGGCTCCCGTCAGGGTTACGTTCCGCAGCGTCAACTCACCACCGACGTAGAACAGTCCCATCGGCGGCGCTCCGGGGCCGCGCTTGATGATCGTTGTTTCGGGGTCCGTGCCGGCGATCTCGATCGGGCTCAGGATGTTCGGGAACCCAGCCGGTCCCGGGACGCCAGCTCCGGATGCTGCGGTAGCCTGATAAGTCCCGGCGGGAAGAATGATCGTGTCCAGGCCACTGGACCCGGCGTCACACCCGTTCACAGCGGCATCGGTGTTGGCCGCGACGATGGCGTCCCACAGCGTACAAACGCCTGCGACCGAACCCTCCAGCGTTGAGTTCACCGTAATCGATGCCGCGGCCGCGGCGGCGGTTCGGGGTCCGCCTGACACAGTCAGGAAGGTCGTGAAGAGAAAAAGGACCGTGAGGAGGTCGGCCCGTAGAGGACGACCGAACCGTCGATGGGAATTGCGGTATTCGGGTCCGGTCTCGGCGCTTCGGGGCGCGGGAATCGCGGGGATCATCAGATTTGGCGTACTGCCTCTCCTGGACCTCGTCCGGATTTACTGCTGAAGTTGGCGAAGCTTCAGATTTTATGACTCAAGAGCGTAAATTCGTCAACAACTAATGCGAGTTGTGCCTAGGGGCGATTCCGTCGAGGGCCGATCGGAATGGGGCTGACCCGTCTCTTCCCGACCTGTACTTACCGCACGAGCCGCCCCTGCCCCGCAATCCGATCTGCCAGGTGCCCAACCGTTATCGCGAAGAAGTGTGAGCGGTTCCAGCGCATCAGGGCGCGGTAGTTCTGATAGACGAGGAATGCTGGGGCGGCTCCGTTTTCTGAGGGCAGGATGATCGAGCCCTGGATGTCCGCGGTTGGGAGCGCCGATCCGTCGATCCGCCTCACGCCCAGGTTCTGCCATTCGTCGAGGGGCTTCGATGTATCGAGGTCGGCAAGATCAGAGTCGAATCCGGGAGGCAGCTGGACCTGCCGTCCCCAGATGTACCCGCCCCGCCAAACGGTCGCCATGAAGCTTGCGGCCGACTCCAGCGCGTCGGGGGTGCTCCCCCAGATGTCGCGCCGCCCGTCCCCGTCTCCGTCTTTCGCGAAGTCGACGAACGTCGAGGGCATGAACTGGACCTGCCCCATGGCGCCGGCCCAAGAGCCCTGCATGTCGGGCAGATCGATGTGACCGTCCTCGAGGATACGGAGGGCGTGGATCAGTTCGCTGCTGAACATGGCTGCGCGGCGTCCGTCAAACGCGAGGGTTGCCAGGGCGTCAATGACCGGAAACCCTCCCTGGATGTCGCCAAAGTTGCTCTCGATTCCCCAGACGGACATGAGTACAGGACCCGGTATTCCGTATCGCGCCGTCAGGTCCGCCAGCAAATCCTCGTGTTGGGACAAGAGGAGGCGCCCCCGCTCGACCCGCTCCTCGGATCCGACCCGATCCAGATACGTCCAGAAATCCAACCGGACTTCGGGCTGATTCCGGTCGAGTTCGACGACGCGTTCAATGGGTTCGATATCCGCGAACGCCGCATCGAAAGTGGCCTCGGAGATTCCGGCCGCCAGCGCCTGGGACCGGATGTCGCTGACCCAATCGGCAAACGACGACGCCTGCGGGCCCTCGGCCGTCAGTCGGCTGGCCGCGGCAGTCCCCATGGCGGCCGGGATCGCCACGCTAATCCCTACGATTGATAACGCGAGAACCACGGTCCAGACTAGCGACGTGCATTTGGGGAATAATGAGTCCATGGCGCTACTGTAAAGACGACACATTGGCGAGTCAACCGAACCGCCACCCGGTTGACGTGATAAACCGCATGGCGCATCTGTAATGGGCCCGGCCTGCTTTCGTGCCCTGACGAGGTCAATGGATGCCCCGCCACCAATCTTCCTGATCTCGGTTTCCATTTGACCTCACACGGCCCAGCCGACAGCTTTACGTCCTGTTTATGATCTGGTGATCAAGCCGCGTTGGCGTCGGAGGGAAAGCCAAGCTTGACTGGAGGCGAGATGAACCGGCTCGCGCGAGCCGGTCCCGATGATTGACACCGATCCGTGCGCTTGCGTAAGGTTATGGGTTTGGCCGAACTTGCGTCGGCCGATAAGGGGCTAACGATCGATGAAGATTCACGAGTATCAGGCGAAGTCCATCCTTGCCCGCTACGGCGTCCCCATTCCCAGAGGCGAAGTGGCCTACGACCCGGCCGAGGCGCGCGATGTCGCCGACAAGCTGGGCGGGACCGTCGTCGTCAAGGCTCAGATCCATGCGGGTGGCCGCGGGAAGGGCGGGGGCGTCAAGCTGGCAAAGGATCCGGACCAGGCAGAACAGATCGCGAAAGAGATGATCGGCATGCAACTGATCACGCACCAGACCGGTCCGGAAGGACGCAAGGTGGAGAAGGTCCTGATCGAAGAGGGCATGGACATCAAGCAGGAGCTGTACATCGGGATCGTGATCGATCGCCAGGTCGGCTTGCCCGCCTTGATGGCGTCGAGGGAAGGCGGAATGGACATCGAAGAGGTCGCCGCAAAGAACCCCGATGCCATCTTGAAGGAATGGATTCAGCCGGGACTCGGACTGCAGCCGTTCCAGGCACGGAAGTTGGTGTTCGGTCTTGGATTGAACCCCGAACTCGTCCGCGCCACTTCGAAATTCATGATCTCCCTGTACCGCGCGTTCGAAGATACCGATGCCTCGCTGGCCGAGATCAACCCGTTCCTGATAACCGGCGACGACAAAGTGTACGCGCTGGACGCGAAGATGAACTTCGACGACAACGCGCTGCACCGGCACGGCGACATCCGTGAGCTTCGAGACCTCAACGAAGAGGAGCCGCTCGAGATCGAAGCCAGCAAGCACGGCCTCAACTACATCAAGCTCGACGGTAACGTGGCCTGCATGGTCAACGGCGCGGGTCTCGCGATGGCGACGATGGACATCATCAAGCTCGCGGGCGGGAGCCCGGCCAACTTTCTGGATGTCGGCGGGGGCGCATCTGCCGACCAGGTGGAGAACGCTTTCCGGATCCTGCTGTCCGACGCGCATGTCGAGGCGGTGCTGATCAACATCTTCGGTGGCATCATGCGATGCGACGTCGTCGCGGCAGGAGCGGTTGAAGCAGCGAAGACGATCGGAGTCGAAGTGCCGGTCGTGGTGCGCCTGGAAGGAACCAACGTCGAGCAGGGCCAACAGATCCTACGCGAGTCCGGTCTGAATTTCATCGTGGCAGACGGAATGAAGGACGCCGCCGAGAAAGTTGTGGCGGCAGCCGGAAAGGCGGCCGAGGCATGAGTATCCTGGTCGACAAGTCGACGCGGTTGATCGTCCAGGGAATCACAGGGCGCGAGGGCGGGTTCCACACGGCACAAGCTGTGGAGTACGGAACCAACGTCGTCGGTGGCGTGACCCCGGGCAAGGGCGGCACCAGGCACGAGGGCATCGACGTCTTCAATAGTGTTTACGCGGCGCGGGAAGAAACCGGAGCGAACGCGTCCGTCATCTTTGTACCACCGCCTTTCGCGGCGGACGCCATCATGGAAGCTGCCGACGCCGGCATCGAGTTGGTGATATGTATCACTGAGGGTGTGCCGACGTTCGACATGATCCGCACGATGAATTTTCTGGAAGGGAAGACAACGCGCCTGGTCGGACCGAACTGCCCCGGAGTCATCTCGCCAGGGCGGTGCAAAATCGGGATCATGCCCGGGCATATCCACAAGGAAGGCGGCGTCGGTGTCGTTTCCCGCAGCGGGACGCTGACCTACGAGGCGGTGGGCCAGTTGACGGGCCGCGGCATCGGCCAGTCGACCTGCATCGGCATCGGTGGAGACCCGATCATCGGCACGAACTTCATCGACGCGATCGAACTGTTCAACAACGATACCGGGACCGAAGCCATCATCATGATCGGTGAGATCGGCGGCTCCGCCGAAGAAGAGGCGGCGGCGTTCGTGAAGGAACACGTCGACAAGCCGGTCGTCGGATTCATATGCGGCCAGACCGCCCCGCCGGGCCGCCGGATGGGACATGCCGGGGCGATTATCGCCGGCGGCAAGGGCACGGCCGAAGAGAAAATGAAAGCGATGTCCGACGCTGGCATCCATGTCGTCCGCAGTCCGGCGGACATGGGCGAGGCGATCGAATCATTGCTGTCTTGAGGTAGCACTTCTGATGCAACGTACTCTGACCATTCTGAAGCCCGACACCGTTCGGGCAGGCGACGCCGGCGCGGTGATCGGGATGATTGAGGCGGCCGGTTTTGGGATACGGGCCGCTAAGATGATCCACCTTTCCCGCGAGGCGGCTTCCCGCTTCTACGACGTTCATCGTGAACGTCCCTTCTACGACAGCCTGGTCTCGTTCATGACCGAGAGCCCTGTCATCGTAATGGCGCTCGAGTCCGACGACGCGATCGGCCGGCTCCGCAAGCTGATGGGCGCGACCGATCCGGCCGCAGCCGAGGAAGGCACGATCCGAAAAAAGTACGGAACCAACATCGAACGAAACGCCATCCACGGATCCGATGCTGCCGAGACGGCGGCTTTCGAGATTTCGTACTTCTTCAATCGGCTCGAAATCGTCTAGGAGCCTGTGGGTAGACGCCCTCCGGGCATCTCGATGGGCAACGCTCCAGACACATATTACGAAGTAGTCGGGCATGGGGAGCCCCTGATTCTGATTTCCGGAGTCAGTTCGGATCACACTGCCTGGAAGATGACGCAGGCCGAGACGTTCGCCGACGCCGGGTTCCGCGTGATCCTGTTCGACAACCGCGACGTCGGTCGGACCGGCGAGAGCCCGGTGACGTCGTACACGACGGGCCGGATGGCGGCCGACACCATCGCCCTTCTCGATCGACTCGGCTACGGACCCGCGCATGTCGTCGTCGCCTCGTTGGGAGGGATGATCGCTCAGGAGGTCGCGCTCGCGCGGCCCGACCTCGTCAGTACATTGACGATCGTGTGCTCGGCCGCGCGGCCCGACGCGTACATGAAGCAGGTGATCCGATCCTGGCAGGCCAGTTGCGAGGCGCTCGGCCGGGAGGATTTTCTCGAAACACGGGCACCCTGGCTGTTCACGCACCGTTTCTTCGACAGACCCGATGCCGTGGATCGTTTCCGTCAGCGTGTGCGCGGCAACCCCTATGCGCAGACCGCCGCCGGCTTCGTCCGTCAATGTGACGCGATTCTCTTACACGACGCCCTGGATCGGATTCCCACGATCGAAATTCCCACCCACGTCATCGTTGGAGCCGAAGACATCCTGATTCCGCCACGCCATTCCAAAGAGCTCGCTTCCCGGATTCCGGGCGCTCGGCTTACCATCGTGCCCGAAGCGGCACACGGGTTGTTCTGGGAGAACGCAGACGAGTTCAATCGCTTACCATCGTGCCCGAAGCGGCACACGGGTTGTTCTGGGAGAACGCAGACGAGTTCAATCGATCGGTGATCGGTTTTATTGCGTAGTAGTCCACATTGGACAGTTGAGATTGGAGATTCCCCACCTTCCTTATCTTTCCGACTGTAGGTGCGCTCTGTGAGCGCACATGGGCGGTCGATGACCGCCTCTACAGAAGAATGTAGCCAATAGCCACAGTCAACGTTCTAGGAGCCTGTCGGGAATTGGCTCCCTCGAAGCAAGAATCAACAACTTACGAGCCATCCCCGGTCTGTAAGTTGTTGATTCTTGGTTGCAGACTTCTTATTCCCGACAGGCTCCTAGCGGGATTTTCTCTCCACTCCGAGAGTTTTCATCCGCTTGTGTAGGTTCGTACGTCCGATCCCTAACGCTCGGGCTGCACCGGCGACGCTCCAATCGGAGGTTTCGAGGGCCTCCACAATCCGGAATCGTTCGGCCGATTCGCGTGTCTCTTTCAGTCCGGAGCGAGGGCCGGAGGTACTGGGCTGGCGGATCTCGACCGGAACCGAATCGATCGCGATGGGATTCCCCGGAGCGAGGATCGCCATGCGTTCGACGGTGTTGCGCAGTTCGCGGATGTTGCCCGGCCAGCCGTAATCTTCCAGCGCGGCGATGGCGTCATCCGCAATCGTCAGGGCGCGGAAGTTGTTCCGGGCGCAGAAGTCCTCGAGAAAATACGTTGCCAGTGCCCGGATATCCTCCCGGTGCTCCCTCAACGGAGGGACGCGGATGGGGACGACGCTCAGGCGGTAGTAGAGATCCTCCCGGAATTCATCGCGTCCGATCAGTTGCGAGAGGTCCCGATTGGTTGCGGCGATCACGCGGACCGACGTCCGCACAGTCTGCTCGCCGCCGACCCGTTGAAACTCGCCGTCCTGGAGCACGCGCAGGAGCTTGGCCTGAGACGATCCGTGAAGGTCGGCGACCTCGTCGAGGAAAATCGTGCCCCCGTTGGCCAGTTCGAACTTTCCACGCCGGCGCGCCGTGGCTCCGGTGAACGCACCCTTCTCATGGCCGAAGAGCTCGCTTTCCAGCAACTCCGTCGGGATGGCCGCACAGTTGACCTTTACGAGAGGGCCGCCTGAGAAAGGACTTTCCCTGTGGATGTGTGCGGCGATCAGTTCCTTTCCGGTTCCAGATTCACCCGTGAGTAGGACGCGGGCGTCGGATCGCGCGACGCGGGTGGCCTCGGCGACTGTCTGACGGAACACCCGGCTCTCGCCGACCATGCGGGGGCCCTCGCCGACAATTTCGCGGAACTCCCGGTTTTCCCTTTCGAGCCGTGCCTGCCCGAGCGCGTTCTTGATAACCAGCAGGACCCGGTCTCGCGCCAGCGGCTTTTCCAGAAAGTCGAATGCCCCCGCGCGCGTAGCCTCCACGGCATCAGCGATCGTCCCGTGTCCTGAGATCATGATGACCGGTGCGAGGTCGTCCTCGGTGCGCAACCATCGCAGCAGGTCGATACCGTTGGCGTCCGGAAGACGCACGTCGAGAAGATAAACATCTGCACGACGGACGCCGACTCGTACCCGGAAAGCCCCTGCTGAGGGAGCGACTTCGACGAAGTAACCTTCCCGTTCCAGGATGAGGCGCAACGATCGCCCGATGTTCTCTTCGTCGTCGACGATCAGGATGCGTTCGTCAGTCATGGGTTCAGGACGCGGGCGCCCCCGGCAGTACTATACGAAACCCAGCGCCGCCGAGTTGCCCGTCGACCAGCATGATATCCCCGCCTGCGAGCAGAGCGCTCTTGCGCGCGATAGATAGGCACAGACCCATCCCATTCTTCTTGAACGTGATCGTGGGCTCAAAGAGGGAAGCCCGTGCCTCCTGGCCGAGGCCCGGCCCGGAATCGTGAATCTCGACCCATACCCTCTCGTTGTCGCATCCGGTCGCGGTTCGCACCTTGCCCCGAGGGCCAGCCGCCTCTGCGGCGTTCTCAAGGATGTTCGTCAGGATGCCTCTCGTCGAATCGGCATCCGCCCATGCGGCCGGCGCCGCACCGTCCAGGTTCAATTCGTAGGTGACATCGCGGTGCCCCGGGCCGAGGAACTCCACTCGCTCGGCGATCAACGCGTTGACGTCCAGCACTTCCGGTTTCATGGAAGGTTCGCTCGAGAATTCCGAAAACGCGCGGACGCGTCGCTCGAGTGTTTCGATTTCGTTGACAACGATGTCCGCGGCCTGTTCCATGAACCGGCCATCCTCAGCGTTTCCGCGGGCGGCCATCTCTTCGACGGTCAACCGGATCGGCGTGAGCGAGTTCTTCAATTCGTGCGCCATCTTACGAGCCAGGGCCTGCCAGCTGGCGACCTGTGTCAGGTAGATCAGGCGTTCCTGGCTCTGTTCAAGTTGACCAGCCATGTGATTGAACGCTCGAATCGCCTGACCGGTTTCGTCATGACGATCCGTATCGAGCCGGACTGTGAGGTCGCCGTCGGCCAGTTGCCCCAATCCGCTGGTCAGCTGCTGGATGGGCCGGCTGATGCGGTGGGCAAGATAGACGAGTGACAGAAGTGAAGCGATCCAGACGGCTGCCACAAGAGTCACGAGAGTCAGCGTAAAGCCGCGTCTGAGGTCGCGGGTAAGGGCGTCTTCGACCATCTGGCGCGCCTGACCGTACTGCGCAGCGAGTTCTTCCATGCGGACATCGCCGAGGTCTCTCGAGTGGGTGTGAACGCCGTCATCGGTGCGGACCAGGTAGTCCAGAACGCTGCCACCGGGTCCGGAAACGTCGAAACGACCCGCCTCTCCGCTTTCCCAGAACTCCGCGACTGCTCCCGGCCAACTTGCCTGGTCGACGTCCAGGTATTCGTCGTCGGGCGCCCTGCCCGCCGCGACATCGGATGCCAGCTCCCGGCGAGCCTGCTGGTAAAACTCTCGACCGGTCTCCTCGAGCGACAGCGACAGTGCGTCCAGTTCCGCCGTCGCGGCGAAGGCGAGGCTGCGGTCCAGCAATGCGGTCGTGATCCAGATCGTCGCGATGAGCGGGACGACGGTTGCGGCGGCGAAAGCGGCGATCAGCCTGTTGCGGACTCTGTTCATCTCCGAGTGCGCGTCCTACTGAAGATCCTTCAGCCTGACTGGCCCCGATTCCTCCCGGCCCTGGAGCAATTGCTCGCGGCCCCTCCGGCTGAAGATGTCGATCAGGTTGCCCAGAGCCAAACCGAATGGTCCCGAGTCCCTGCTCTCGTCGGCCATGCTCTCCTCGACAAACTCCAATCTCAGCCAGAATGGCTGGTCGTTGGCGATCCGGGCGATGGGTAACGAAAGCTTGTCCACACACCATGCTTCGGCGGCTTCGGCCGAGAGATGAGAGATAGAACTCGGTGTTGGAGCGAGGTGAGTCACGGCGAACTTTTCCTCCCAGAGATCATAGCTCACCGTGCACCGCTGGGTGTCGAGCTCGGCGGCGGGGACATCGGGCCCCTTTCGAAGTCCGAGCGTGAGCGTGAACGTGACCGATGTTCCGTTGTGGAGGTGCTCGAGGGGTGCCTCGACGAGGAAGCGCAACGATGGGGCGGAGACCCGGATGCGGTCACCGTCGAGCCGGGGTTCGAGCGGATCGGCCGCCAGGGTCGTTCCGATCACTATCAGTGCGAACACCCACACGGGAGTTGCTCGACCCAGGGAGACCGGCCGACGTCTCAAAACCCTCCCCCGATGCGCACCCCGATGGACAGGACCGGGCTGAAGGCTGAGGATTTCAGCGGAAACGCGAGGGTGATAAACCAGTCGTCATCGGGATCATCCCCGTGGAGGCCGAACCCGACCGAGTGTCGCGCGCGAACCTCCTCACCGGAATTCCAGGCGGCGCCCGTGTCGTAGAAGATCTGGAACACCGAATATCCGTACTCGAGGGAGCCGTTGACGACACGGTCCGTGCCGTATGGTGTCAGGTCGAACTTGTTCCAGCCGCGCAACGTCCTCGAGTCCCCAACTGAAAACCTTTCGAACAGGGGCGCAGTGCCTTCGAGCCGGCCGGCCCGGAATTGTGCGGCGAAGCGGTTCTTGTCACGTCTGAACGTGTATCTGGCGCGCCCGACGTGTCGGGAGTACACGAAATCGCTGGCGATGTTGCCCGCCCCGGCGCGCGCCGAGTATTCGCCCTTGAACGACTGTCGGAAACCGCGCTCGCCCCACCGACTCTCGAAGTTGAGCGAGGCCAATCCCGCATTGGCGCTCTCGAAGACCGACCCTCCGGGCGTTTCGGGAGGCATCTCGCTGTCGAGTTCGGAGATGCTGGTTCCAATGCTGAAGTTGAGTTCGGGCGTGATCGCGACGGTGACCGACGCCTCGAAGCTCAGACGGGAACGATAGGTGCCAGGAACGCCTTCCGCTTCCTCGAGCGCGAGGCGCGTTGCCGATTCCCATTTCTGACGGTAGCCGGTGAAGGCCACCCGGACTCCCAGTCGATCCGTTCCGACCCGCACGTTCTGGTAGGCGATACCGAGGCCCGAAAAGCGTTCGATCAGTTCGTCGGCGTTGTAGGCTCCGTACAGTGAGACCCGGTTGTGGCCAACCTCGATGGGCGCTTCGAGGGCGGCGCTGAAGTGCTGCTTCGAGTGGTACAGAAAGAAGGACGGTAGTTCGCGGAACGGGATCCAGAGTTCCCGCTCTATTTCGAAGATCAGCCGAATCTTGTCTCGAACGGTACCGCGTCTGATTCGTCTGGAGACCCGTTGCCGCGGCCCTAACTCCGCCGCGATGCGCGACCGGACCCGGGCTGCCTCCTTCTGGTCGAGCCGTTCCCCGACGAGGCCATCCATTTCGGACCGGACCGCGTCGCTGAGGACCAGTTCGTCCGCACCGTTGATTTCGACGCTCTCGACCGTGTAGCGGGAGTTGATGTTGTCTCGCAGCGCAGCATCATCGCGTATCCGAGCGATGAGAAAGATCAGCCGGATTCGTCCTGTCCCGCCCGCGCTGGCAATCTGGCGTGTGGCCGCGATGTACTCGGGAAGTTCCTGCCCGACCCGGTCGGTCAACTCCTGGACCGCAGCCGCATCGAGCGGGCTGCCCTCCAGAGCGCGGATGTCTCTACGAAGGCCCGGGCTCAGCCTGTCGTCGTCGATACCCGTCACCTGGACGTCGTCGACTATCGGTGGCTGATCGGTGGCCTGGGCCTGGACCTTGGCGACCGCCGGCGTGGCGGCCCAAACCGTCGTGAGGATGAACGCAAGGATTAATCGTTTCATGGGTGGCGCTAGTGCACGTCCTTGTCCAATGTCTAAGCTTCTGATGGTACTGAAGAATGGACGCTCTTGCCCGTGAAAGGGAAGCACAGGTGTGCCTTTTTCCGCACAGTGCATTAATCCCAACGGAGGTCCCGTTTACCTCGGATCGCCGCCTGTAACCGGCCCGGAAACTCCGTTATACTAGCAGCCTGTGGCAGAACCCTGTGGGGTCGCGTTACGGCCAAACGGCACCAGCTGCTAACGTGCTATCAGATACCCGGAACACCCTCTGGTTCCGCTGTCTCACACCTGATTCAAGAGGAATAAATGATCGGACAAATCCAGGAAACTCTCGCCGAAGATGCCAGCAACCTGCTCGAACACGAGTGCAAAACTATCCCCAGGAATTTGCTGCATCTTCCCGGACCGGACTTCGTCGATCGTGTTTACTCGCTGAGCGACCGCCCGACGCGCGTACTCCGGAGCCTGGCTACGCTGGCTGGATCGGGCCGTCTGGCGGGCACCGGCTACGTGTCGATCCTTCCGGTCGACCAGGGAGTCGAGCACTCGGCGGGAGCTGTGTTCGCGCCCAACCCGATCTATTTCGATCCGGGCAACATCGTTGAACTCGCGATCGAGGGGGGCTGCAACGCCGTCGCGTCCACGCTCGGCGTGCTGGGCGCCACAGCGCGCAAGTACGCCCACCGGATTCCGTTCATCATGAAGTTCAACCACAACGAGCTGCTGACCTACCCGAATCAGTTCGACCAGATTCTGTTCGCCAGCATCGACCAGGCGTACGACATGGGTGCCGTGGGCGTCGGCGCGACGATTTACTTCGGTTCGGACGAGGCGACACGGCAGCTCCAGGAGGTGACCGAGGCGTTTCAGATTGCGCACGAGCTCGGTATGTGCACGATCCTCTGGTGCTATCTGCGCAACTCCGACTTCAAGACGAAGGAAGGGGACTTCCATGCCGCGGCCGACCTCACGGGACAGGCAAACCATCTCGGCGTGACGATCCAAGCCGACATCATCAAGCAGAAGCTTCCAGTGACCAACGGTGGGTATAACGTCCTCAAGTTCGGCAAGACCCACAAGAAGGTGTATTCGGATCTGACCTCGGACCACCCGATCGACCTCACACGGTACCAGGTGGCGAACTGCTACATGGGCCGTGCGGGCCTGATCAATTCTGGCGGCGCCTCGTCGGGCCAAAGCGACCTGAAGGAAGCGGTGAAAACCGCCGTCATCAACAAGCGAGCCGGCGGTATGGGCCTCATCTCGGGCCGCAAGGCCTTCCAGCGACCGATGGCCGAGGGCATCGAACTGCTGAACGCGATCCAGGATGTCTACCTGGCGCCTGAGGTGACCGTCGCCTGAGGGCGGACCGCCTGACGTCCATCATGTCGAGCCGCCGGACCCAGCGAACGATCTATACAGTTTCCGACGTCAGCCGCCGGATCAAGGAACTGATCGAGCGGGAATATACCGACATCTGGATCGAAGGTGAAGTTTCCAACCTCAGACAGTCCGCCGCCGGACACATCTATTTCACGCTGAAAGACGAGGGGGCGCAGATTCCCGCGGTCTGTTTCCGCAGGGCGGCGATGTACCTGCGTTTCAAACCTAAGGACGGGGAATCGTTTCGGGTACGAGGACGCCTCGGCACATACGAAGCGCGCGGAGAGTACCAGATCATCGTCGAGGTGCTCGAACCCGCAGGCCGCGGGGCATTGCAGGCAGCCTTTGAACGGCTCAAGGAAAAGCTGGACCGCGAAGGCCTGTTCGCCAGCGCACGCAAGCGGCCATTGCCGGCGTTCCCGTCGCGCATCGGTATCGTCACGTCTTCGGGAAGTGCGGCCCTTCGGGATGTCCTCTCCGTTCTCGACCGGCGGCACAACGCGATCCACATCCTGATCTACCCTTCCGAAGTCCAGGGCGCTGCGTCGTCGGCCCAACTCGTCGAGGGGATCGACTACCTTGGCGGTACCGACGTCGATGTCGTCATCGTCACACGAGGCGGAGGGTCGATCGAAGACCTCTGGCCGTTCAACGAGGAACGCGTGGCGCGGGCTATCGCACGGTGCCCACATCCGGTCATTTCTGCCGTCGGGCATGAGGTCGATTTCACGATCGCCGATCTCGTTGCCGACGTCCGCGCGCCCACGCCGAGCGCCGCAGCCGAGATCGTCGTCGCGTCGAAGCGCGAGGTACTGGACCGCATCGACGGTATTGAACAGCGCCTCGTGGCGGCCGTGCGGTACCGACTCTCCGAGCTGCGCCGGTTTCTGGAAATGCGAGTGGGCGGGCGAGGTTTCCTCGTCGCGGAAACCAGGATTCGACAGATGTCTCAACGCGTCGACGACTGGAGCTTCCGTCTGGAGAGATTCGCTCGGGGGGAGTTCCTGCAGACCCGTAACAACCGTTTCGATGTCGCCGAGCGAGGGCTACAAGAGGCGATCGGTCGACGGATCGCCTCGGCGAAGGAACGGCTCGCCGCATACGGGCAGATGCTGGATGCGTTGAGCCCGCTCGGGGTGCTCGACAGGGGGTATGCCATCTGCCGCACCTCCGATGGAACTGTTCTCCGGGACGCTTCGGGGATCGCTGAAGGGTCCGACATCGAGGTGTTGCTCGGCGAAGGCGCACTGGGGGCGCGCGTCACCGAAGTCCGCGAATCAAGAAAGGAAAAGCCATGACCCTACCAGAGTTGCTCCAGAACGCACCCGCCGGGAACGTTGCCGTTGCCTTACCTGAGATTGGCGTCGAGATCACTTACGGAAACCTCGCGGATCAGGTGGCGTCGATGGCAGCCCGGTTTGCCGGGTTGGGTGTCGGGCGAGGGGATCGCGTCGCTCTCGCTCTCGGTAACGGTCTGCCGACGCTGGTGACAATGCTCGGAGCCTCGACGGTCGCCACCGCGGCGCCCCTCAACCCCGCATACCGCAGCGAAGAGTTCACTTTCTATCTCGAGGACACCGAGGCCAAGCTGCTGATCGTGCCGCCCGACGGCGCGGATGACGCCCGGGCTGCGGCATCGGACAAAGTTCCGGTACTGGTGGTGGACCTGGATCCGGCCGGAACCGTGAGTCTTTCCGGTGATTCCGGTTCGGGCGAGGCCTCTTCGCCCACCGAGGACGACGTCGCGTTGATTCTGCATACGAGCGGCAGTACCGGTCGTCCAAAACGGGTTCCGCTCCGGCATCGCAACCTGACGCGGTCGGCCAGGAATGTGGCGGATTGCTATTCGCTCCGATCAGAAGACGTCTCGCTCGGGGTGATGCCGTTGTTTCACATCCACGGCATCGTGGCTTCGATGTTGGCGACATTCCATTCCGGAGGCACGGTCGTCCTGCCACAGAAATTCAATCCGCTGGCCTTCTGGCGTGTCGCCGCCGAGCATGGGGTTACCTGGTACACAGCGGTGCCGACGATTCACAAGCTACTGCTCTCGCGCACGGAGGCGTCGGGCAAGAAACCGGCCGGCGCCGACCGACTCCGCTTCATCCGCTCCTGCAGTGCGCCCCTGGCCCCAGACGTCCTCGAACGGCTGGAGAGCGCATTCGAAGTTCCCGTCCTCGAGGCATACGGGATGACGGAGGCCGCGCATCAGATGAGTTCCAACCCGCTGCCTCCCGGAGCGAGGAAGGCCGGGTCCGTCGGCGAAGGGACTGGCGTCGAGATCCGTATCGTCGATGAAACGGGGCAAGACGTGCAGTCCGGCGCCGTCGGAGAGATCGTGATCCGGGGCGCGAACGTGATCGACGGTTATGAAAACAACCCTGAGGCCAACGTTAACGGTTTCTTCGACGACTGGTTCCGGACCGGCGACCAGGGAAAGATGGATGACCAGGGCTACCTGTCCCTGGTCGGCCGCCTCAAGGAGTTGATCAACCGCGGCGGCGAGAAGATTTCGCCCCGCGAAGTCGACGACGTCCTGCTCGCACATCCCGCCATCAGCGAAGCCGTCGCGTTCGGGGTCCCAGACGACCGTTGGGGGGAAGAAGTCGAGGCGGCGGTCGTGCTCGACGGAGTCATCGACAAGGCTGGTGTCATTGCGTATTGCAGGGAGCGACTCGCCGATTTCAAGACGCCAAAGAAAATCCACATCGTCGATTCCATTCCCAAGACCGCGACAGGCAAAATTCAGCGCCGCATCGTTGCCGCCCAGTTCTCCGGAAACGCCGGATGAGGGTCGCGATCATCGGAGCCGGAGCCATCGGCGCTTACATCGGTGGGCTGCTTGCACGGGCCGGCAAGGATGTGGTGTTGTTTGCCCGCGGGCCGCACCTGGCAGCTATGCGCGAGGGCGGTGTGCGTGTCGTCGGCGAAGACGAGTTCACTGCCCGGCCGGAGGTGACCGATGACATCGGTTCGATCGGCGCCGCAGACGTCGTCATGCTCGGCGTGAAAGCCCACAGCCTCCCCGAACTCGCACCGAGACTGGCCCCGATTATCGGTTCCGATACGATCGTCGTCAGCACGCAGAACGGAATCCCGTGGTGGTACTTCGATCGTCATGGAGGCAAACTGGAAGGAACGCGGCTCGAGCGTGTGGATCCGGGTGGGGTGATCGCGCGTGCCATCGACGCCGAGCGCATCCTGGGTTCGATTGTCTATTTCTCGACCGAGGTCTTAGAGCCCGGGGTCATCCGGCATATCGAAGGGAACCGGGTGTCGCTGGGCGAGTTGGATGGGAGTCGGTCGGACCGGTGCCGCAGCCTGGGGAGTGTCCTCAACGAGATCGGGCTCAAGTGCCGCGTGACGACCCGAATCCGGCATGAGATCTGGGTGAAGCTTCTCGGCAACGTCTCCTTCAATCCGACCAGCGCCCTGACCGTGCCACGATCGGCCAAATGCTTGCCGATCCCGGAACGCGAAGCCTGATCGAGAGCATCATGGCGGAAGTCGAGGCTGTCGCTTCACGGCTCGGGCTCGAGTTGCCCGTTTCGGTGGAACAACGCATGGCCGGCGCCGAGAAAGTCGGCGATCATAAGACATCGATGCTTCAGGACCTGGAGATGGGACGGCCGCTCGAGATCGAGGCGGTCGTAGGCGCAGTCGTTGAATTGGGTGGGCGGCTGGAGGTGTCGATGCCGACGACCCGAGCCGTGTATATGTGCGCGCGTCTGCTCGCTGCCCTCCGGGAATCGAGATGAAGAGGGAATGATGAAGACCGAAACTGCGACAAGCGTGACCGAGAAGGTGATGCATCGTTTGGGGCGGGCGATGGGCACGTTTTCGATGCTGCGCTCCGGCGACCGTGTGGCGGTCGGCGTCTCGGGCGGCAAGGACAGTCTGTGCCTGCTCCACGCGTTGGCGGCATACCGCCCGCGCGCCCCGTTTCCGTTCGAAGTGGTGGCCCTCACCGTCGACCAGGGTAAGTTCACCTCACCCATTCAACAGATCGAAGCGTCGATCCGCCGGGCCGACGTGGAATGGGTCCTCAGGAAAGACCCGAGGACTCTCGAACTCGTCGCCCAGGGCGTCGAGCACGGGTGCGATGTGTGCAGTCGGAACCGCCGTGGTCTGTTGTATGAGATCGCTGCCGAGCTGGGTTGCACGGTGCTTGCTCTCGGCCACACGGCCGATGACTGTTCCGAAGCCCTGCTCCGCAACATCCTGTTTAACGGACGAATCGCGTCCTTACCGCCCGTCGCCGAATCTCGGAAGGGGCCGATGCGGCTGATCCGGCCCCTCGTTTATGTAACCGAAGATCTCACCGCCAATTATGCAATCGAGAACGGCCTCGCCACCCTGGGGTGCGTATGCGCTGAGAAAGACGGGCCTCGCAGCGAAATCCGGGAATTCCTGAACAGGATGGGCACCGACCACCAGGATGTGTCCGAATCGGTTTCCGCGGCGCTTGCGAACGTGAATCCTTACACCCTGTTCGATCCGAAATTGAGAAAGAAAGGGTCGGACGATCCGGTCTTCGGATAGCGCGCGCCCATACCGATCGGCTGGGAGGGCCAAGCCGACCGAGGTCGTGCGCACTTTTATCGACCGACTCAACATCCACCTCTCGTCCGGCAACATCTATTGGAGATAGTGATCGTATTTCGGACCGAGGGGTTCGGCGGCGGATACTTCGTTGCTCGTCGTCATGATGAAGCAGCATCACTTCCTCCTCGCGCCTCGTCTTCGCCTCCGAAGACCCATGCGCGCGAGCCATCAGACTTCTGCCACGGGCTGCTAGGATAGACAGATGGAAGTAAAACTATTCCCTAATACAAGCCGTCCGGGCGTCGGTCAGAAGCCGCGCCGCGAACCTCAGCGGCCTCTCCTGCCGCAACACGCGCGCCATTGCCCGGTGCTCGAAGCCGGGAGCGCGCTCGGTTTCCTGGTCTATCCACCGCTCGAAGAGAACGAGACGTACCACATGGAGTACCAGGGAGACGGTCAGTACCGTTTCATGTATTTCCTACGCCCTCCAAGCGGGAAGTGGGAAGCGGTCTTCGCCGTCACGATGGCGTTACCGATGGGAAGCGTCGGAAAGATGAGGGAAGACGTCGAGTTCCTGATCAAGGATCCGCCGATCGATGCCGCCGCTGCTCGGAGCATGACGCGATCGTTCGTCGTTCCCGAAGATCTTGGGACGCCCGAAGGCGGGATTTCGCTCCGGGGAGCGACCAACTTCCGGACGCCCGAGGGTTGGGACACGATCTACACCTCAGTCTTTAACCAGATCGAACGACCTATCGCACCGATGATGGTGATCCGGGTCGAGACCGACTGGTATGCGCACCAGACCGAATTCCGTTACGTCCTGCAGCCCGGCGAGGGGATTCCTGGTTCCCGGACGATGCCGATTGGGCAGGTCTTCTTCGTGCCGCGTGAAGAGGTCGTCCTAGGCGACTGCAGCGAAAAGGAGATCGCTGCGATCCACGAATCCATGACCGAGTTCTTCCACGAGAAAACCAAGGTGCGGCGCACGACCCCCTACGGGCTGGAATACAGCCCGCTCTATTCCCGGCGCAGCCAGGGAGGGAAGCCGGACAAAGGGGGGCCGGAGAAAGAGGAATCGGGGAACAAGGCGCCCTGAGCAGCACCTCGGGCGGGGGACCATTCTGCCCACGACGCCAGTCGGCGCTACCACCGGTATTCGGTGCCGCGCACCTCGACGTAGAGACGCTCGACGATAGCCTCGGCGACGTCGCGATCCAGGTAGGGGATGTCGATTCGATGTCCGGCCGTCGCGGCGCCGGCCGTGTCCACCTTCACCGATGCCATCTGGCGTCGGCGATCGAACGGCGACTCGCCCAGGGCGACGGTCTGCATCTTGTCGAAGCGCACGATGGTGATGTTGCGGGTCAGCAATCCGCTGCGGAAGAAGATGGCATGCGCGTTGAGGGCGTAGCCGGCGTTCTGTACCCATCCGGTGGCCGCGAGCAACGTCACCGGAAGCCCGAGCAACGGCAGCCAGATGGCGTGCAGGGCACTGACGGGGACCGGTGTCAGGGCGAGCGTCGCAGAAACGCCAACGGTCAGGAACACCAGGGCAATGACCGAGCGCTTCATGATCCGGCGGCGGGCACGTGTGGACAACGGATTCCACTGGATCGAATCGAGGTCGACCTCGGGCAGCACCTCGCGAATCAAGGCGTTCGTCCGATCGTCCTCGACGAGCGGCGCCAGCCACTGACGTGCCTTGCGGGCTCCGCCTGCGGCGAGATGTTGCTCCAGGTCCGAGCCGGCTTCCCCCGCACCCGCCATCTCCAGATCCAGGGACGACCTGGCAAACAACCGATGTAGCAGGGTCGCCCGGACGGTGGTCAATTGAATGCGCTCGGCCGGGATCAGGGACGAGACCTGGGTGAACAGACCGTACTCGGTGCGCAAGCCGTCGTCCTCGCGCCGCAACGTGAAGTTGTGGTACCGGATCACGTGCCAGGCGACCGAGAACAGCCGCAGCAGCACGAAGAACAGGACGACGGCCGCTACCCCGAAGAGTACCGGGGTCCGGAGCGATACTGGGTCGATCAGCCAGGTCGCCCAGGAAGGGATGAGGTCTATGATGCCCGCGTAGTAGCTCCCCCAGTCCGCGTCCCAATCGATGGTCTGCCACAACAGGCCTGATGCGGCGGCAACCACAATGAATCCTCGATTGGAGATCAGGCCCAGACGCACGAGCTCACCGGGTGCCATCTGGAGCAGAACCGAGTCGCCTGCCCGAGCGCCGGTCCTCGGCTCGGTCTCGTCCGCATCTGCCTCGGCGTCGGAGTCCACAGTGGCTGCGACCCGGCTACGTTGCATCGTCTCAGCCCGCAGTTCTTCGACGGCTGCGATGGAGAGCACCCGCATGACGGCCTCCGGTTTGCCTCCAGCCGCAGTTTCGATCCGGGCGGACGCCACCGCGAAAATCCGATGGACAGGGTTTCTTACCAGGGCGATGTTGTGAATCCGGGCGTAGGGGATGTGCCGTTCTTTCTTTGTCAGGATTCCGTCCCGAATCACGAGTTCCTCTGCGTCGAAACGATAGTTGTAGATCGCCTGTTTCAGCAGTGCGCCGATGAGCGTCGGGATGATGACCATGCCCCCCAACAGTTGGTAACTGGCCATCGTGCCTCCCGCCGAAAAAATCAACACGACGATCGCCGGGACGACGAAGCCTTTCATGGACGACGCGGTGATGAACACCCACGAGAGCCCGTGCAGGCGTCGCGGCTCAGACGGCTTCGCGTTCATCATCGGGGAGCAGGTGGTCGCGCAGCAGGAACGCGATATCGCGGTCGAGGCCTTCGAGCGAGATCGACGCCCCTTCGGTTCCCGCGGTGTGAACGGTCAGCGTCGCCAGGCCGTAGCGCCGCTGGAGCGGTCCCTGTGAGACATCGGTGTGTTGCACACGGGAGGCCGGAATGGAGATGGTGTTGCGCCAGAGGATCCCGCGTCTGATCCGGACTCCCGCCTGGTCGACACGGTAGCGGAGGTGTCGATGGTGCAGCTTTGGCCAGAAATAGCAGAACAGCACGACCCCGCCGAAGGCGAGGGCCCATCCCGCGATCGCAATTGCCAGTGTCCGGCCCGAGATCCCTCCGAGCAGCCAGGTGATCGGGAGCGGTGTGAAGACCGTTATGCCCGTCGCCAGCGTGGAACCGACGCCAAGGATTTGCCCCAGCGTCACAGACCGAGGGTCGACCGCGTGTTCTTGACCATCTATAAGTGACGCCGTCATTGGCAGGTGCTACGCCGTGATTTTTTCGACTTCAAAGCCGCCCGAGATCCATGCCTGAGTTCCGCCGACGACATTCGCGACACTTCTAAAGCCGTGGCCTTCGAGGATGCTCGAAGCCGCGCTGGAACGGTAGCCACCCTGGCACACGACCGCGATGGGGCGCCCCGGGTCCAATTCTGCGATTCTTTTTCCCAGGTCGGTGAGTGGGATGTTGACTGCCCCAACCGCGTGCCCGTTGCGATATTCGCCGGGTGCGCGCACATCGACGACTTGGAGTTCGGCAGCCTCACCGATACGGTCGTGAAGCTCTTCGACCGGGATCTGTTCGATCGTCGCGGTTTCCCGGCCTGCCTTGTCCCAGCTGTAGACGCCGCCGTCTACGTAGCCGCGTACCGATTCGATGCCCACTCGGGCCAGACGCGTGACGGCTTCCGATACCTCCTCGTCGCCTTCAGCGACCACAACGATAGGACGATCGGTGGAAAGCAGGCTGCCCGCCCAGGATGCGAACTGCCCGCCCAGAGCGATGTTAATCGATCCGGGGACGTGTGCCGTTCCGAAGCCCGCAGCTGGACGCACGTCGAGGATGAGGTCCCGTTCGAGGTCGACGTCCTCGGGTCTGAGAGCCTCCGGCTTCGGGAGCGAAGCCAGGGATGCGGCACCCTGTCGGTTGATCTCGACGTCCTTCGGAAAGTACGCCGGCACGGGTGGCAGATCCGAGGTCATCAGCTGCACGAATTCTTCTCGCGTCATGGGTTTCAACGCGTAGTTGAACTGGCGTTGCTGCCCGATGGTCGACGAAGTGTCCTTCGATATGTTACGGCCGCACAGCGAGCCGGCACCGTGAGCGGGGTACACTTCGACCGCGTCGTCGAGCTTCAGCAGTTTGTCGTGCAGGCTCGAATAGAGCATCGTCGCCATGTCCTGGGCGGAATAGCCTTTCGAGCCGACCAGGTCCGGACGGCCGACCTCACCGATGAACAGCGTGTCCCCGGTGAGCACTTTCGGGGGAGAATCCGGGGACCCACGTTCGGCCACGACGATCGAGATGCTCTCGGGAGTGTGTCCGGGCGTTTCCATGAACCGGAGTGTCACCTGTCCGAGTTCGATCTCGTCTCCGTCCGCGACGGGATGGAAGGGAAAGGTCGGCTCGGCCCGTTGGCCGAAGACGATCTCTGCGCCGGTGCGATCGGCAAGCTCTGAGTGTCCACTGACGAAGTCGGCGTGCACGTGGGTCTCGATTACGTAGCGAATTGTCAGAGCCTGCGCGGCGGCCTCGTCGATGTACTGGTCCACGTCGCGTTGCGGATCGACTACCACGGCATCGCCCTCAGAGCCGATCAGGTAAGACGCGTGTGCGAGACAACCGAGGTAGAACTGCTTGAAGTACATGTCGTGTTCTCCGGACGCGTTCGTCCAGGTCGATCAATGGGTCATGGCGTAGACGAAGAAGTTGATCCCCAATCGGACGCCTTCGGCGGAAGGCTCCAGCGCGTATCTGGCCTGGTCCAGCCATTCCCATAGGTCGCCGATATCGTTGTTGAAACAGATGATCATGGACAGATCTTCGCCGTCCTCGCTCGGGTAGCCGTAGAAGACGGGATAGTTCCTGGAGGCGGCGTAGGCTGTCACCTCCAGATCCGTGATGTTGTAGAAGGTATGAAAGATCGGATGCCGAGCCGTCAGGGGGATCATCTCGCGATCCGGGTAGATGCGCTTGAGGTTCCAGTGCCAGTTGGACATGTCGTTGTTGCCGTCAAAGTCGTCCACCATTACGAAGCCGCCCCGGTAGAGATACTCGCGAAAGTTCTCCACTTCCGAGTCCGTCAATTCCATGGTCCCTGGCTCGGAGATGTAAGCAAATGGGTACTTGAACAGCTCGGGGTCGTCGAGGTTGAGGATCCGGTACGACATGCGCTCGATGTCGATTCCGGTGGCTTCGGCTACGAGCGTGTTGATGTGATGCTCGGCCTGCGGATAGTCGTGCTCCCATCCGCTCATTGCCCCCAGTCCATACGGCGTGCCGAAGCGGAGACGGATGAAGATGAACTCGGTCTGCGGTATCTCCTCGGGTTCGAAGATGAAGGCTTGTCTCCTGCCGAAGCGCTGGGCTTCGAGCAGACCCAGGCTAGCGGCGATGAACAGGCCAACGAGGAGCAAGACCAAAGGGCGTCGCATATTGCGGTATTGTACGAGGAATTTCGACACAGTGCATTAATCCCCGCGGGACCCAATGTCGGATCAATGCACTGTTCCGAAACTAAAGAAACCGCTTTGTGCGGCTCCGTGTCCGAGGGTATATTGGAGGGTCGGAATTTGACCCGATATTCGAATTATGGTGGTAGGGTCATCAGAACCGCGTAGATAGGGCACCGAACATGCGAACATCCTCCCTGATTCGACTGTCGGTCAATGGCGAGCAACACGAAGTTGCGGCTCCTATGAGCAAGACCCTGCTGGAAGTGTTGAGGGAAGATCTCGCTCTGATTGGGACCAAGCACGGGTGCGAGGTTGGTGAGTGCGGCACCTGCGCTGTCCTCCTCGACGGACAGCCGGTTCTCTCTTGCCTGGTCCTGCCCTGTGAAATCGAAGGAAGCGACGTGACCACGGTGGAGGGCCTCGCCAAGGGTGGGCGCCTGGATCCTCTGCAGGAAACCTTCGCCGACCTGGGCGCCGCGCAGTGCGGCTACTGCACTCCGGGCATCCTGCTCGTCGCCCGCGCCCTGCTGGATGAAGATCCTAGTCCGAGCCGGGAGGCGATCGAGGAGGCGCTGGGCGGCAATCTTTGCCGGTGCACCGGCTACCTCAAGATTTTCGAAGCGATAGAAATGGCCGCAAGCAGCAGCGGTGAAGAGGAAAGGGCGCATGCCGCAGACTGAGTTCAACATCATAGGCCGCTCTCTGCGCAAGGTCGATGCCCTGGACAAGTGTACCGGGCAGACGCTCTTTGCCGACGATATCGCGCTCCCCAACATGCTGCACGCCCGCCTGCTCCGAAGCACTCGTCCGTATGCCCGCATCCGGAGCATCGACATTTCCGCAGCCGAAGCCATGGAGGGCGTGAATGCCGTCCTGCTGGGCGGAGCGCTACCGATCACCTTCGGCATCCTTCCCGTTTCTCAGGACGAGCACACGCTGGCCATCGAAACGGTCCGCTACGTCGGAGAACCGGTGGCCGCCGTCGCTGCCGTTGACGAGGAAACGGCCGAAGAGGCCGCTCGTGCGATTCGCGTGGACTACGAAGACTTCACGCCGGTCATGTCGATCCCCGATGGCGTCACCGATACGGACAACCCCATCCACTCGTACGCCGAGGCCGGCAATATCCACAAGAGCGTCGCACTCGATTTTGGCGATACTGATCAGGCCCTGGCAGACGCCGACCTCGTGCTCGACGACAGGTTTTTCTACCAGGGCAACACGCACCTTCCCATGGAGCAGCACGCCGCGGTGGCCCATGCCAGGCCGGACGGCAAGCTGGTCCTCTGGTCCTCGACCCAGACGCCGCACTACGTCCATCGGGCGCTCGAACGTGTGCTTGAGATGCCGGCGCACCGAATCCAGGTGATCGCCACGCCTAACGGCGGCGGGTTTGGCGGGAAAAGCGATCCGTTCAGCCACGAAATAGCGGTTGCGAAGCTGTCCTTGATGACAGGGCGGCCCGTCAAAATCGCATTGACACGGGAAGAGGTTTTCTACTGTCACCGCGGACGACACCCCGTGCTGATGCGCTCGCGCCTCGGGCTGCGAAGTGACGGCACGATCACCGGGATGCAGTTCGAAACGATCCTCGACGGCGGAGCCTTCGGCAGCTATGGCGTGGCCAGCACGTACTACACCGGCGCGCTGCAGACGACGACCTACCACATCCCGGCTTACCGGTTTCGGGGAGCCCGCGTCTTCACTAACAAGCCGCCGTGCGGCCCGAAGCGGGGACACGGCACGCCGCAGCCGCGTTTCGGGCTGGAAGTCCAGTTGGACAAGGCGGCCGAACGATTGGGCATGGACCCGGCCGAGCTGCGGCTCCGGAATCTGGTCAAACCGAACTCCCTGACCGCAAACTGGCTGAGGATTCGAACGGTCGGGCTCCGGCAGTGTATCGAGAAGGTCGTCGAAGCGTCTGGGTGGAAGGACAAGCACCGAAAGCTGCCATTCGGCCGTGGCGTCGGCCTGGCGTGTGGTTGCTACCTGACCGGGGCCGGCCTGCCGATCTACTGGAACAACATGCCCCAGTCCGGCGTGCAGCTGAAACTGGACAGGTCGGGCCTGGTCACGATCTTTTGTGGCAGCACGGACATCGGACAGGGTTCCGACTCGATCCTGGCCTACATCGTCGCGGAGATCCTCGGGATCGAGCCAGACGCGACGCGTGTACTGACCGCCGACACCGATCTGACCCCGGTCGATCTGGGCAGTTACTCGAGCCGCGTGACGCTGATGACGGGCAACGCCGCGATCGAAGCGGCCGAGCGAGCGCGCGAAATTCTGTTCGAATCGGTTTCCGCAAAGCTGGAGGTTCCGTCGGAAAGGCTTGTGGCTGCCGGGGGCAGGATCTTCGATTCCGCGGATCCGAAAGTCCATGTCGAGTTTGCGCGCGCCGTCCAGCTTGCCGAGGCGCGTCATGGCATGGTTGGGACCATCGGCAGCTACAAACCGCCGGCATCGGACGCACGTTTCAAAGGTGGGGGAGTCGGTCCCAGCCCCACATACAGCTATTCCGCCGCCGTCATCGAGGTCGAAGTCGATCCGGAAACAGGCATCATCGTTCTCGAGAAGGTCTGGGTCACGCACGATATCGGCCGCTCGATCAACCCCATGCTGGTTATCGGCCAGGTGGAGGGAAGCATCTATATGGGGTTGGGCGAGGCGCTGATGGAGGAACAGGAGTTTCGGCTGGGCGTACACAAGACACCCAGCATGCTGGACTACAAGAGCCCGACATCGATGGACATGTGTCCGATTGAAACGATACTCGTCGGCGAACCCGATCCACAGGGACCGTTCGGAGCAAAAGAGGTCGGCCAGGGCCCGCTTCTGCCCGTGCCGCCCGCCGTGTCCAACGCGGTCTACGATGCGGTCGGCGTGCGGGTCGACGAGATTCCAGTCACTCCGGAGCGAATCCTCGAGGGGCTTCGGCGGAAAGAACGGGGTGGGGACCCGCGTGTCGGCCCTGACAACCTTCCCGAAGTCCACTACCGCGACGGTCTTCACGTGTCACCGCCATGGGAAGGGGGCGACGGGACTGCGAGTGAGCGTCCCGATTATGCGAGGAAGGGCGTCTGATGCTGCGACTTCCTCGATTCGAGTACCGGCGACCAGCCAATGTGGCCGAGGCCGCGAGGATTCTAGCGGCGGAGGGACCGCGTGCGATGGTGGTCGCGGGTGGGACCGACCTCTGGCCGAAGATGAAGCGGCGCCAGATGACCCCCACCGTTGTCGTCGGCCTCAGACACTTGCATGAAATGAGGGGCGTTCGAGGCGATGCGGGTACCGGCGTTCGAATCGGTGCGAACACGACCCTCCGCGAGTTGGAACGCGATCCGAAGCTGCTCGGTGGCTACGCGGCCGTCCGAGAGGCGGCGCGATCGATATCCAGCCCACCGTTAAAAACCATGGGAACGATCGGTGGCAACCTGTGCGTCGATACCCGCTGTTTCTACTACGACCAAAGCTACGAATGGCGGAAGTCGATCGACTTCTGCATGAAGAAAGACGGGGAGATCTGTTGGGTAGCGCCAGCAAGCCCACGCTGCTGGGCCGTGTCCTCCACGGACCTGGCGCCGGTCATGCTGGCACTCGATGCGCGGATACACCTGGTTTCACCGCCGGGCGAACGTGTCCTCACCGCCGTCGAGTTCTATAACAACGACGGCATAGAGTTTCTCCACAAGAGGCCTGAGGAGATCCTGACCTCCGTTGAGTTGCCGGCCGTCGAGGGCGCCGTCACGGTGTTCAAGAAGCTGCGCCGTCGGGGCGCTATCGACTTCCCGCTGCTGAACGTAGCTGCCTGGCTGAAGCCGGGGGTGGACGGACGTACGATCGAGGATGCCCGCATCGCGATCGGTGGCGTAACGTCGGCGCCGTTTCTGGTCGCCGAAGCCGGCGACATTTTGCGTGGGGGGAAACTTTCCGACGACCAGATTCGCAAGGCTGCTCATGCGGCGCGATCGAAGGCCCGGCCGCTCGACAACACGGACCTCGACTTCTCCTGGCGTCGGGCGATGGTGGAGGTGTGGGTGCGGCGGGCGCTCGAGGAGGCTCGCGACAAGCTTCCCCGTTAGCCTGGAAACTCGCGGACGATGATCTCCACGCGTTCGTTCAGCTCTCGGTTCTCATCGTCCTCTGCCCGCACGATCGGCCTCGACGAGCCGAAGCCCTCTGCCCGCACGAAGTCCTCGGGGATCCCTGCTTCGACTAGAAAAGTTTTGACCGCCTCTGCGCGCTCCTCAGACAGTGTCCGGCTCCTCGAGGCGGGACCCGAGTCGTCTGTGTGACCTTCGATCCGGATCGGGGGAGTCTCCCCGAATGCCAGGACACCCGCCAGGCGTGCGAGCGCCTCAGGCGTACCGTCTTCGAAGTCCGAGCTGTCGGATTCGAATCGGTCCGCGGGCAGGGTCAGCAGCAGGCCGCGCGCCGTGGGGCGAGCGCCGATTGCGAGCAGCGCCTGCCGTAAGCGTGGCCAGGGATCGCGAAGCCGGTCGATCTCGCCCTGGGTGGCCCGCACGCCCCGAAGTGCTTCCGCACGTTCGACGTCGAGCTGCCGGTTTTCGCGACGGAGGTCCTGGAGGTCGGACTGCAGTCCCTCCATCCGCTGCTCAGTGCCGTTCTGGCGTTGATCCATACGCTCGACCTCTTGCTCCAGGCGCTCACTTCGGCGAACGAAGTTGTCCGCCCTGCGCCTGGCAGCGACCAGTTCGTTCTGGATGACCTCGGCCCGGCCCGCCCGCACCGAGCGATGGGATAGCCGGATGGAGTCGTTGACGTAAGGGAGCAGCACATCGAGGGGCATCGTGCGCCGGAGCAGTTCCTCCATCGAATCGAAGGCGACGCGCGCCTGGCGAAATTCGTCCTCGGCGAGGCGTTCGGCGTCTTCCTGCCGGGCGACTTCGAAGGCTGCCCGTGCCTGGACGATGCGGGAGTGCAGGGAGCCCTGTGGCGGGAGCGAAATCCCAGAGTAGTCGTGGGCCCCGACATTCACGTTCATCTGTTCGGAACGCACGTTGTTGTTACGTGGAGCCCGGCTCGTAAATGCAACCGCGGCGCTGGGTGTTTCCACCATGAAATGGGGTTCGGCTGTGATGAGAATGCCAAAGCGCTGGAGCAGGGTGGCCGTTTCGACTTCGGCTTTCCGCCCGTCGACTTCCAGTTCACCAAGGTTCTCGAAGTCGCCTTCCGGAGAAACGGCCCAGACGACGTAGGCCCGCATCGAGTTACCGAACGCGGAGAACGGATCGAGCCTATTCACTTTGACCTTGACACGGGTTACCGTCTCTTTTCGGCGCAGCTCGGCTTCACCGAACGGCGACAACGGCAGGTCAAAATCGGAGTCGTTGACGATGGTGATGGAGGTCAATTCGATGGGTGTCGACTGCATCAGAATCGACAGAAGAAACATCCCGATCGTTGATAGCATCGTTGTTATTGAACAATCCTCGGTCGGACGATTGCAACAAGTTTCAGGAGGCCTGGTGGATCAGACAGAACAGTTCCTTGCCTGCCCGCGTTGCGGTGAGCGTATTTCGATGCTTCTGGACACGTCGGTCGTCGGCCAGACGATGGTCGAAGACTGCGAGGTTTGTTGCCGCCCACTCGAGGTGCGATACGCTGTTCACGACGGGCAGGTCGTGGAGTTCGAGGCCCGCCCGGCCCAGTAGGTGCGAGACATCGCCCGCAGTTTTACGCTAAGCTGCTGTGCCAGTGAACAGAAACACCATCATCGGTTCATCGATCCTGGTCATGGTTGGCCTGATCGCCCTGCTTTCCTATTCGACGCGGGACATTGCGCCCGACCTGGCCCCCTTCTACCCCACCCCCATGATTGTCGTCGATCGGATGCTCGAGATGGCCCAGATCGGGCCGGACGATGTCGTCTACGACCTGGGCTGCGGCGATGGGCGCATCGTGATTGCCGCCGCGACCCGCTACGGCGCGCGCGGAGTGGGTGTCGAGTACGATCCGGAGGTTGCGCAGCGGGCGATCGATAACGTACACAACAGCGGCGTCGAGCACCTGGTCGAGATCATCGTCGGTGACGCGATGAAGGTCGACGTCAGCGCGGCTTCCGTCGTCACCTTGTACCTGCTGCCCGAGTCGAACGTGAAGCTCCGGCCCATCCTGGAAGCGTCTCTCTCGCCCGGTTCCCTGGTTATTTCGCACGATTGGGACATGGAAGGGTGGGAGGCCAGGCAGATCGAGCGGATGACCGACGGCACCGGACGCACCCACACGCTGTACCTTTGGGAAATGGGTACCCAGTAGGAGCCTCGGCAGCAACCCCAGCCCGCCGCCACCCAGAATCCAGAGCGATAGCGACAGGGCCCCCGATTCTTCAAATATTAGATAACAAGTGAGTTAAATGACCCCCGGCAGAGCCGGGGGCTTATTTCTGTGAGCCCCTCAAAGGGGCCGGTCAAGAGCCGCCTGAAGGCAGCTGATGCCCCCACGCCATAACAAGTGAGTTAAATGACCCCCGGCAGAGCCGGGGGCTTATTTCTGTGAGCCCCTCAAAGGGGCCGGTCAAGAGCCGCCTGAAGGCAGCTGATGCCCCCACGCCATGTTCAGCTCCTCCAAACGCTGCTCCTCCCGCTCCTGCCGCCAAATGTATTCCCGCACGAATTGTTTGTCCATCCCCACCGTGGAAACGAAATAGCCTCGCGCTCAGAAACTCTTCCCTGTCAAACGGTGTTTCAGTCCCAGAAAGTTCCGGGCAGTCGAGATTGCACTCTTCCCCTTGATGAATCCCGCCACACTGGATACCGCCTACTTCGGAATGAACACCATGTGATACTTGCAGTCCCATTTCGTGTGCGATCGCCTTCGGGCCTCTTTCATTGAGTCCTCCTTCTTTGGAAGTCGTCGCTTCCAAGCAGGACTTTCCTATCTACCGCCGCTCTCGGTCAAACCTCTGCGAGTCGCCCCGGCTAAGCCGGGGGTTTACCTATGGGAATTAGCTACCTCCAGGCGAGGTTTGCTGGACGGATCGCCGGTCAGGTTGTATTCTGAACCGGCCTAACCCCCCTGACTTCTCGATTGATCTACGGTCCTTGTTTTGAACACTACGGGTCGGTGAACTGTAATTAGGCGAGGGGAAGAGAGGAGAATTGTATGAAGAACCTGCTCAGGCTGGCGAAGGTGCAGGGAGTGAGTGTGGGCTCGGCGGCCACCGTCATGGAGGCGATCGAAGCCATGTCGAAGGCGTCCGTCGGTGCGGTCATGGTCGTGGACGGCGAAGAACTGAAAGGTGTCTTTACCGAACGCGATGTGATGCTGCGTGTCGTGTTGGAGAAGAAGGATCCGAACACGACTCGTGTTAGCGACGTGATGACGTCGCCTGTGGTCAGCATCAACAAGGAAAAGACGACCGTCGACGACGTGCTCAAGACGATGTCGGAGCGTCACATTCGGCATCTGCCCGTTCTGTCGAATGGGAAGGTCGAGGGCGTGATTTCGATCCGGCATCTGCTCCAGCGCAAGGTCGAGAACCTGACCAACGAGTTGGACTCCCTCGAGGCCTACATGTCTGCGGATGGAATCGGCGGCTGAGGTGACCGACGAAGCACCAACCCGCAGCCATCGAGAGGCCAGTAGCGGGCGCCTCCTCGTCCGTGACCCCGCCCTTCGTGTGTCCAGCCTGTCCTTCTAAGTTCAGTTGAATCCATTATTCGGCGCCCATCGAGCGCCGCTACACCTTTAGGCGCGTTTAACCTTAGGGACAATCAATTGATCCCACCCTCGCCTTGCACGATAATCCTCCCGTCGGGAGAAACCATATGAACCGCTACCGTGCTCAGCTACTGTTCCTTGGGGCAACCATCCTGCTTGTGTCTACAGCCGCCGGGTCCCAGCAACCCCCGACACAGTGGACTCCGGATCAGATCGCCGAAGCTGTTTCCGTGGTTCGTGCCGGACGAGGGCTGACGCCGGTGGAATGGCCGAACGGGGCGCGCGTGGCTGTTTGCCTCAGCTTTGACGTCGACAACGAGACCCTGACGCTCAACGGCGGCAACACCTCTCCGGTGGCTCTCTCCGCCGGTGAGTTCGGGGCTGTTTCGGGTCTGCCGCGCGTCCTGGCGTTGCTGGATCGGCATGAAATTCCGGCGTCGTTCTTCATCCCGGCCGCTAGCGCCATACTGCATCCGAACATGATCGAGCAGATCATCGAGCGACCGCGGCACGAGATCGGCGTTCACGGCTGGATTCACGAGAACCTGTCCCGCCTGGACGACCCTGCCGAAGAGCGACGCCTGCTCGACGATTCCATCGACTACCTGACCCGTACGACGGGAAAGCGGCCCGTGGGTTTCCGTGCTCCGTCCTGGGTGTTCAGCGCATACACGATCGGCCTCATTCAGGATGCGGGGTTTCTCTACGACAGCAGCCTGATGGCGATGGACGAGCCCTACGAGATCGTCTCCGAGGCGAGCCAACTGGTATGGTCGAGTTGCCTGTCGAGTGGATACTCGACGACGCGCCCTACTTTGGACGTTCCGGATCGCTCCCATCACCTGAACTGATCTTCGATGCGTATCGGGACGAGTTCGACGTGGCCTACCAAGAGGGCACCATGTTGATGCTGACGATGCATCCCCACGTCATCGGACACCGGTCGCGCATCCTCCATCTCGACAGGTTCGTTTCCTACATGAAGTCGAAGCCGGGCGTCTGGTTTGCTACCGCCGAGCAGATCGCCAGGTATGTTCGGGCGCAGGCGGAACCCGAATGAGTGTCATGTCTAAGGGAACCGCATTCGGAAAGTGTGCCAATCTTAGTTGGAAATTGAAACGGCTCCAAACCCTATGGTTTGATGGTATTGGAAGAAACAACATCAAGCCTGTAAGAGAAAGGAGCCGAGATGAGGAGTCTGTTACGTTCGGTGAAAAAACGCAAGAAGAGGCGAGTACTGGGTGAGGTCGAGGTCATGAGCCGGGAGGAGTACTCGGGACTGGAATTGGACTCGAAGGTGGAGATGATCCGGGCGTTGATCCCACTGGGGTTGATGCACGTAGAGGAGTTGCTCGACGAGGAAGTGAAGGCGTTGGCGGGTGAGCGATACGCGCGAAAGGAGGCGACGTTGAGGGGCCGGCGACACGGGAGCAATCCGGGGACCGTGGGGCTCGGGGGCCAGCGGGTGCCGGTTCGGGTGCCTCGAGTTCGCAGCGTGGCGGGCGGGGAGATTCCGCTTCGGAGCTACGAGGAACTCAGTCCGGATGGCGCGGTGAACGAACTGCTTCTCAGACGTGTGCTTTATGGGATCTCCTGCCGGAACTACGAGTCGGCCGCGGAAGCGATTCCAGGAGCCATCGGATTGTCGAGCTCGACGGTGTCTCGAGGATTCGTCCAGGCGAGTGCCGCGAAACTTCGGCAGATGCAGGAGCGGGATCTGTCGGCCGAGGACGTGGTGGCGATCTTCCTGGACGGGAAAATGTTTGCCGACGCCACGATGGTTGTGGCCCTGGGCATCACAATTACGGGCGACAAACGCTTCTTAGGCTTCGTGGAGACGAGTACGGAGAACGAGCAGGCACTGACTCCGTTTCTCCGTTCATTGATGGAGCGAGGCCTGGACATCTCTGAAGGCGTGCTGGTGATCGTCGACGGCGGCAAAGGTCTGCGCGCGGCAGTCAAGCGGGCATTCGGTAATCGAGCCCTGGTCCAACGCTGCCAATGGCACAAACGCGAGAACGTGGTGAGCTACCTGTCGAAGACCGAGCAAGCCGCGTGGCGCAAGCGGCTTCAGCGTGCGTACCAGCGCCCGGAGTACAACGAAGCCCGGGCGGCCCTCGAACAGCTCCATGGAGAGCTCGAGGAGCGAAACCAATCGGCCGCTGCGAGCCTTGAGGAAGGCCTGGAGGAGACCCTCACGTTGCATCGACTCGGCGTGTACGGGGTCCTGGGCCGTTCGTTCAAGACGACGAATTGCTTGGAATCGGTCAATGCCCTCGTCGAGGAAAGGTGCGCGAAGGTCGATCATTGGAAGAACTCGAGCCAGCGGCAGCGCTGGTTGGCGACGGCGCTCATCGACATCGAACCACGCTTGAGGAAGGTGATCGGCTACCGTCATCTTCCAAAGCTCCGCGAAGCCCTCAGGCGGGAGCTGAAGATTGAGGCGAAGACGTCGACGAGATCGAAGAAGAAGGTTGCGTGACCAATCGTGAGCCGTGGAGAGTTTCAACTAAGAATGGGCTTGACTCCGCATTCGTCCTGATCCTGCTGCTGTTTCCCGCCTGGAAAGCTGCCCAGACGTCCTACCCATCGGTGGGTGGCGATCAGATCCGAACCGAGACTTACCTGATTCCTGCGCCGACGAGCGGACCGATGTCTCCTGCCTGGTCTCCCGACGGGGAGTGGATTGCGTTCTCGATGTGGGGTTCCATATGGCGGGTTCGGGTCGGTGGCGGTGTGGCGGAAGAACTCACCAGCGGTCCCGGCTACGACTACCAACCTGCCTACGGCCCGGGTGGAGAAATCGCATTCGTACGGGATCGCGACAAGCAGGTCGATGTCTGGGAACTCGACGAAACGGAGCGACAGATTACTGACGATTTCGCGGTGGATCTGCTGCCAGGCTTCACGCCGTCCGGTGAGATTCTCTTCTATTCGAGCCGTGCCGGGAACTTCGATATCTGGACCTCGGCCGGGGCGCAGTTGACGACCGATCGTTCTCGAGACATGCAGCCTTCGCATTCCCCGAGGGACCCGATCATCGCTTTCGTCTCGGGGCGCGAAGCATCGGTGGGAAGCGGCGGTATCTGGACGAAGGATCTGGTGTCCGGAAACGTCTCGCTCATCCACTTCGAAGAGGGTGTCTACCGGACACGGCCGGCCTTCTCTCCCGACGGCCGGGAGGTCCTGTTCAGTTCCGGTGGCGACCTATGGCGGATTCCGGCCGCCGGTGGCATACCGGTGCGCGTTACCTTTGACGAGCCGGACGAGGAGCTCGAAGGGCGCTGGTCCCCGGACGGCAAACAGATCGTCTACGTCTCCGATGCGCGCGGGCTGCGTATCGTTCCTCGAGGCGGCGGATACGGCCGCCCGGTTTCGATTACGGGATACGAGTTCAAGCGGCCTGCAGGCACGCTGGCGGTCGAGATCGACGGACCTTCACGGGTTTCAATCGTCGCATCCGACGGCCGCGCCTACACGCCCGAGGGCTCCTATCACCACGTGTCGAACGCCACAGACACGCACTATTTCTACGTGGCTGGCCCGTTCGAGATCGATCTCCCGGCCGGAGCTGCGAGCATTACGGTCAGCCGCGGTTTCCGCTACTCGCCATGGGAGGGGGAGGTTTCTGTACCCGGCAGCGTCGAGGTCGAGCTCGAAGAGCGCTTCGGGTTGCCCGGTTGGTACTCGGGCGATACCCACGTGCACGACCGCCACTCGGGCATCTATCGGCTACTCCCCGAGGACATGGCGCTTGGGGCCGCCGCCGAAGACCTCAACGTCACGAATATGCTCATCCATGTCGACGGTACCAAGTTACAGGGCGACATGGCGAACTTCACCGGGGAAGGCGATCTGCGTTCGACGCCTGACTACATCCTGCACTACAGCCAGGAATACCGGACGACGCCCGGACATATAGCGTTGCTCGGTCCCAACGAGTTCGTGTTTCCGTTTTTTAGTGGAGTTCGGGGGACATCACTGAGGCTTCCGGCGCCCCCCATCTTCGAGGTGGCCGCAGCGGCACGCGCGCGAGGAGCCACGATCGGCATCCCGCATCCCTATTACTCCGGAATGGCGGCCGGCAGTACCGAGGGAGTGGATCGCGGGCGGGGCGCAACCGAGATCCCGGTAGACGTTGCGCTGGGCCTGATGGACTACTACGACATCAACTGCATCTGGGCGGACGAGCTGGAGTCGGCATCCATCTACTACAAGCTGCTCAACAGCGGCTTCCGACTGCCCGTCGCCGGAGGGACGGACTCGTTCTCCGATGTGCCCCGCGATCCCCCTATGGGTGCGGCGCGATCCTACGTCCGTGTCGATGGATCCTTGAGCTTTGAGAGCTGGCTGCAGGCGCTGAGGGAAGGGAAGAGCTTCGCAACCAGCGGCCCCTTGCTTGCCTTGACGGTCGATGGCAATGACATCGGCGCCGAGCTTGAATTTTCCGGGCCCGCCTCAGTGCATGTGGAAGCGCGTCTGATGTCGATCGTTCCCGTCGACAGGCTGGAAATCGTCGTCAACGGCCAGGTCGTCACGTCTACCGCCGAGGACCGTGTGTCGATGGACCTTGAATTGGATCGGTCCTCCTGGATAGCCGCTCGAGCAGTCGGGCCGTCGCATCCGCTGGTCGGTGACGAGTACGCGTTCGCCCACACGAGCCCGATCTACGTCGAGATTGACGGGGCTCGGGTATCCGTCCGGGAGGACAAGGACTTCTTCGCCCGCTATGTAGAGGGGTTGAAGACGTACGTGGAATCGCTGCCCTGGGACGATCCGGAAACGCTGGAAAGCTACCGGACTGCATACGATCGAGCGATCGCATCTTCCGTCAATGACCTCTCTCCCGCTGTTCTTTGCCATCCGACCTTCGGTTAGGCAGCTAGCCCGCATTTCTCACCAGTGGTTTGCTGCAGCGCCGGATACATCCGCCAGTACTGTGTTGCGTTCAGTCGGGCTCCTCGACGTATTGCTCAAATACGCCTCGGTCGCCCTTCCCTCACGCGCGCAGCATGGCCCGCCAAGGGCCATGCCAATACATGCCCTGGCGGTGTCTGTATCCTACCGGGCCACGAGGTGGCCCGGCGGGCTTCGCGACGACAACTGGTGAGAAAAGCGGGCTAGAGACGGTACACTAAGTAAGTCATTCTTTGTTCATCGACCGGGCATCCTACCGGATGCCGGCCCAGATGCTCTCCGTACGGCTTTTTTTAATCGAACCGGCCGCGTCGACGACGGCTTGTCTTTTTCCGCCGTCTCCGGCTGCCGATACTTCCAAGAGGTACAACGATGAAATTCAGGGTTTTTGACAACGACGTGGAAGTCCCCGACTTTCAGCCGCCCAATATCAACGGGCGTACGATTGTCATCGGACTTGCCGTCATACTCGGCCTGGCCATGCTGTGGAGCACGGTCTATCAGATCGAGCCGGAAGAAAACGGAATCGTGCTCCGGTTCGGAGCGTACGTCGCTCCACCCAGGAGTCCCGGGTTGCATTTTAAGCTTCCGTTCATCGACACAGTCTTGAAGGTTCCCGTAGAACGCCAGCTCAAGCAGGAATTCGGTTTTCGGACCCTTGAGCCGGGCGTACGGACACAGTACAGCGAAGCGGGACTCCTCGAAGAATCGCTGATGCTGACCGGTGACCTGAACGTGGCCGTCGTCGAGTGGATCGTGCAATACCGCATCGCGGATCCGTTCGACTACCTGTTCAAGGTACGAAACGTCGAAGAAACGTTCCGTGACATGAACGAGGCGGTGATGCGGGAAGTTGTGGGAGACCGCACCGTGACCGAGGTGCTGACCATCGGTCGACAGGAAATTGAGGTGAACGCCCAGGTTCTTCTCCAGGCACTGTGCGACCAGTACGAAACCGGCATCCGGGTCGAACAGGTCGTCCTGCAGGACGTCAACCCGCCGGATGCGGTGAAACCTTCATGGGACGCGGTCAACCAGGCGCAGCAGCAGAAAGATCGGCTGATCAACGAAGCGCAGGCCGACTACAACAGCGTGATCCCTCGTGCCGCCGGTGAAGCGCAGCAAACCATCCTGCAGGCGGAAGGCTATGCGCTGAACAGGGTCAACCGGTCCGAGGGCGACGCCGAACGCTTCAAGGCGATTTACGAAGAGTACCGGCGTGCCCCGAACGTTACACGCCAGCGTTTGTACCTCGAGACGATGGCCCGGATGCTGCCGCAGGTCCGGAACAAGATCATCCTCGACGAACAGGCCCAGGGCGTTCTTCCGCTCCTGTCGATCGGACCGGCAAGCAGTCCGCTTCAGGCCGCCACACGCACGGGAGGCAACTGATGAACGCAAAATACATTCCGGTTCTCGCGGCAGCCATCGTCGTCGGATTTATTCTTCTGTCGATGGGAACCTACGTTGTCGACCAGACCCAGCAGGTGATCATCACGCGATTCGGCGAACCGGTAGGAGATGCCGTGACCGAACCGGGGCTCCATTTTCTGATCCCATTCGTCCAGCAGGCTAATTACTTCGAGAAGCGTTTCATGGAGTGGGATGGCGCCGCCAACCAGGTTCCCACCCGCGACAAGCGGTTCATCTGGGTCGACACCTACGCGCGCTGGAGGATTAGCGATCCGCGCACCTATCTGGAGCGTCTTCGTGGCGACGAGAATACCGCCCAGTCCCGACTGGACGATATTCTCGACGGCGAGACCCGCAATGCTGTAGCCAGGAACGATCTGGTTCAGGTTGTTCGGACCAGCAACCGCCAGCCTGATGCCTCCCTGCTGGACGAGGAAGAGACCGGAGTACTCGAGGAGATCACGACAGGGCGTACTGCCATCACCCGAGCGATTGTCGCAACGGCAGCGCTCCGACTGCTGGAACTCGGCATCGAGCTGATCGATTTTCAACTCAAGCGGATCAACTACGTCGATGAGGTCCAGCGGGATGTCTTCGCCCGGATGATCGCCGAACGCAATCGGGTCGCCGAGCGTTACCGCTCTGAAGGTGAAGGAGAAGCGGCGCGGATCGGAGGTGAAAAGGAGAGGGAGTTGCAGCGGATTCAGTCCGAGGCCTACCGGACGGCCCAGGAGGAAAGGGGCACGGCCGACGCGGAGGCGACGCGCATTTATGCGGCGGCGTACAACCTCGATCCCGGATTCTATGCCTTTCTCAAGAGCATGGAGACTTTTGAGTTAGCCATCGATCCAGACACGACCCTGATTCTGACAACGGATAACGAACTACTGCAGTACCTGAACGGGCCGCGCTGATTCGGTTCGAAGCTAAAGCTTCAAAGGTCGGCGGCGCCCCAGAGCAGCAATGCGGTGCCGACGATGTAGTGGTCGACAAGCACAAGCGCGAGCCCGGCCGCCGCTGCGCCGTATACCGTGAGCAGACGCCACAGATTCGCTTTGGAGGTGCGTTCCGGGGCTGATTCATCTTGAACTGTGAAGCGGTCGTCCATAACCCTGTCCTCATTGTTTAGATCGGTCGGGGTAGGAAACGTTTAGTTTGTTTTGAACACCGGGGGGCAGGATGCCCGAACAGAACCGGGAGCAGTAGCGACCGGCTGTTGCCGCTTTATGAATCTCGATTCTCGAATGTGGGCTATTCGATAGCCGCCCTGCATTGCCCTCGGTCGAGCCGAATTGCAGATTTTCGATCGAATATTCCGCATTGGATAGCGGTCATTGGAGATTCGAGATTGGGAGAAGGGAGCGCGGCAGAGGCGACGCTAAATGAGGGCGTGGGGGGACCGTGCCCGCCCGAGTTCCCGTCATCGTGGGTCAGAGCTCCAGTCGGAGCACTCGTTACAGGTCGGTCCGCTCAGGGCGCGGTGGGCCCGACGCTAAGATTAAACCCTAGCTAGTTCGTCGTCGAACAGGCGCACGGCCATGTCGACGTCATCCGCGGTGAGAACCATCGGCGGCTTGATCTTGATGACGTTGTGAAGGGGGCCGTCGGTGCTCAGCAACAGACCCCGTTCCTGCAAGCGGTTGATGAGCTGGTCGGCCTCCTCGGCCGCTGGCTCGAGCGTGTCGCGGTCGCGCACCAGCTCCATTCCGATGAAGAGGCCCGCACCTCGCACGTCTCCGACCAGTTCGTGCCTGTCCTTCAGCTCTCCCAGTCCTTCCAGAAACCTGCCGCCCAGTTCCAGGGCACGGGCCTCGAGGCCTTCACCCTGGATTACGGCCAGGACAGCAAGCCCGATCGCCGCGGACACGGGATTCCCACCGAACGTGCTAAAGAACTCCATACCGTTGTCGAAAGACGCGGCGATTTCGGCGGTGGTGACGACAGCACCGATCGGGTGCCCGTTGCCAATCGGCTTACCCAGAACGACGATGTCGGGAACGACCCCTTGTGCTTCGAAAGCCCAGAAGTGCGTTCCCACTCGCCCGAAGCCCACCTGGACCTCGTCCGCAATACAGAGGCCCCCGGCCGACCGGACGTGCTCGAACGCGGTCTGGAAGTAGCCTGCCGGAGGAAGAATCTGACCGCCGCACGAGGACAGCGATTCGGCGATGAACGCGCCCATCGGGGCGTCCATCGCCGCGATCACACTGCCGATCTCGTTCCCGTATGCGACACCGGTTTCGCGGGTCGATCCACGGTGTTTCCCACGATAGCTATCCGGCATCGGAACGGTATGGACCCACGGTTCGGGTTTTCCGGATCCACCCGGCCCCATGAACTTGTATGGACTGATGTCGATCAGCCGGCCCGTGTGGCCGTGGTAGGCACCCTCCTGCACGATCACGTCCCGGCGCTCGGTGTGCGTCTCCGCCAGCCGCAAGGCCAGTTCGTTGGCTTCGCTACCCGAGTTTACGAAGAAGCAGGTATCGAGCCCCGCCGGCAGCGTTGCCGCCAGGCGTTCAGCGTACTCGATGATTCCGTCGTGAAGGTAGCGTGTATTCGTGTTGAGACGCGCCATCTGGCGTTGCCCGGCTTCAACAACCCTGGGATGGCAGTGGCCGACGTGGCAGACATTGTTGACCAGATCCAGAAAGGGCCGTCCGCGATCGTCATGGAGATACTGGCCGAAGCCGCGCACGATCTTGAGCGGTTTCCGGTACGCGATCGACAGCGCGGCTCCCAGGTAGTGGCGCCGTCGTTTCCGCAGCCGCTCCACTGGTTCACCGCGATCCTCGAAGGGATTGATTCCGGTCCCGGCCAAAAGACGCGTGCCCGCTTCGGCGGGATCGACTTCGGAGAACCGCGCGAGCAGGTCCCAGGCCCGATCTTCCGTCACAAACCAATCCTCGCGCTCCGGGTCGATTCGGCTTCTCTCGGCCGCAACGGTGACCGTCACAGCCAGCCTGCCGCAGACCATAGGGAACAGGATGCCGAGTTCGCCTTCCGACAGCGGTCGCTTCGCGTGATATCCGGCAACGACCTCCCGTCCGGCAGCGAGCGGGTGCTCCTGATCCAGCATGCTGTAGGCGAGCGCGATTGCCAGCTCACAAATGGTGGGGTTGTACAGGCAGTCACCGAAATCGAGCAGTCCGGAGACACATCCGTGGCGAACCAGGACATTCTCGTCGTTGACATCGCCGTGGATCAACGAATGCGGGAGGTGCGGCAGTGCCGGGACGGCGCATGAGGCGTATAGATGAAAGGCTGCTTCGAGGATGCGTCGGCGTTCGGCGTCATCGATCAGGCCGACCTTCCCCCGATGTTGGGCTGCTGCGGCCAGATCCCATCGATGGGTTCTGCCGGTCGACGGGTGCGTGAGGTTCGCCAGCGCCGTATCGATTGCCGCCACGGTGCGGCCCAGGTCGCGCAACTGGGCGGGCGCGGCCATACCTGCCTCGCACCAGGGGATACCGGGGACGAACCGAAGCAAGCGGGCGCGCAGTGGAGCCTCTCCGGTGGGGGCGTGGGCCGATTCGATCCCGCCGCCCCTGGCGGGAACCATCCGCGGTAGTCCGAGTCCGAGCTTCGCGGCATGGACAGCTTCCACAGCCTGATGCTCGAGATCGAGCATCTCGGTGGCTACGTTTGCGGCAGCGACCTTGAGGACATATCTACTGCCGTCCTCGACCAAGACCTCATAGTTCTCATTTTCGCCGGCCAGGCGCGTGAGGTCTCCCTTGAGGTCGTATCCGGCAGCGAGCAGTTCGGCGACGCGGGCCAGCCTGGCGGAACTCATGCTGCCGGCCTACCTTTGAACGGCGCTGATCTCGTCCCGAGAGATCTTGACGACGCTCTTCGGGTTGAACGACTGGGATGTGCCGACACGCAGGGCGACCTCGATCCGTCCCCCCTCCAGAACGAAGAATTGAAGCAGGAATCCGCCGCCCTCCATCGACTCCACCTGGCGCTCATCGGTTCCTAGTTCGCCCAGCCACTCGTCGGATGCCTCCCCAAATCCGTCCCGGCTCGTCACTTGTTCGGGAAGCGCGACGACGAGCGCTCCGGGAGCCTGTCCGATTGCGTCCCGGATCGAGGTACGGGTACGGATCATAAACCGGACCAGTTGCTCGGCGTAGGCAGTGTCGTCGGTGCCTGCTCTGTCGGGAGGCACGATACCCAGCGTCAGATGGTGAATGAACGGATTACCGTATCCCTGCGAGAGCATGTGGTCGCGTGCCCCCTCGTCGACCGGATGCGTTACCGCGATGTATTCGGGCCAGCCCTGGCTTCGGATGGCTGCACCTTCTTCCAGGCCTGACGTGACATTGATGTAGTCGTGCCCATCGACGGGGGACGGATACGACCGGGAATCCCAGCCAGCAGCATATCCGAGCTTCTTGATGGGCCCCGTCACCAGAAGGGGCGGATCCGTGAAGATCGCCGCATGGTCGAGGTTTTGGTGGAACCCGATTCCCGCATCGGCTATTTTGCCGGCGACCTCTTCCAGTTCGTCCAGGCGCGCGAGGGCATTCTCGATCGCAAGGTGCGCCGTGAAGTCTTTGGGTCTCTTCCAGTTCGTCCTGGGTCGCTGTAGTGTCGTCATTGCGTTCTCCTAGGAGCCTGTCGGGAATTGGCTCCCTCGAAGCAAGAATCAACAACTTACGAGCCATCCCCGGTCTGTAAGTTGTTGATTCTTGGTTGCAGACTTCTTATTCCCGACAGGCTCCTAGTGGTCCCCGTCTAACAGACTGTACCTTATTCGGATCGTTCCCCGAGCCAGACCGACACACTGCGGCTTCGGCCAAGCCGTCCGAGTTCGTTCCGCACAGGGATTTCCGATCTAATGGTCATTATTTTCCTCATATATGATCAGAAATGGGACAGCCAGAGCCGTTACGTTAATTGTGACGGACTACACTAGCCCTTGATCCGGAACTCCGCGAGAACCGACCGGACGATCGCGTCGGCGTCGATGTCATGGAGCCGGCGCACGGCGCCCAGGTCACCGGTTTCGCTGAAGCGACGCGGACCGAGAACCGGGACATGACGGCCCAGTGCGCTGCCCATCCACTCGGCGACTTGCGGTGTGAAGTCCCCGACCACGACCATCGGAGTGTCCAGTTCATCGTCCGGGATGAGATCGTTCAGATAGTAGCTCGATTCGGGATCACTCCACACTTCCGGGTTCTGCCAGTACTGTTCCCAGCCTCTCTTGAGCCGCTCCCAACTCGTGACGTTGCAGACGTTGAGGAAGATTCCCCGTTCGGCGAGCGTCTTCGCTGCTCGAATCGCCTCCACGATGACATGTCCGGTAGCGAAGACCGAGGCTGCGTTCCGTTCCGGATCGTAACCGGGCGATTTGCGGTGATCTATGAACCAGTATCCCCCGCGAATCACGCGTTCGCGCAGCTCGTCCGAATCTTCGATTTCGGGCTGGTCGATCTCCTGTGTAGTCAGACGGAGGTAGACGGCCTCGCCTTCGGGAGACATCAGCTGATCGATCGCCCAGTGGTAGATTGCACGGACGTCGTAGGCGAAGGCGGGCTCGTAGTAGATGATGTGCGGCAGTCCCATGAACAGGGCCGGCGTCTGAACCGACTGGTGGGTGCCCGACTCACGGCAGAGGCTCGTCCCCGACGGCGTGCCGACGGCGATGAAACGCGCATGGTCGTACAGTGCGTAATAGACCTGCGTGTAGGCGTGTTTCCAGAAGATATCGTAGATCGTGACGATCGGAATGAGCTGCTGTTTTCCTTCGACGGCGAACTTTTGGCGGCCGAAAGCGAACGCAAGCAACGCGGCGACCCCTTCGTTGATGGCGACGCTGTGAAACTGGCCGCGCTCGGTCAGGCGCCATTCGAACGGCTGTCTCTTCTGCTCTCGCAGAAATCGGGTGAGGTCCGGAGGCGGGTCGGCGTCGAACACACCCGTCGCCCGGATGACTCCGCCCAGATGGGTGGTCAGGCCGACATCAGGAGCGATGAACGCGAGATGGGGTCCGATGGGCAGTCGCAGGTAGGTGAGGTTCAGGTTGCCGAACACCGCTGAGGTCGACCGCTTGCCCGATGTCGACACGCGTGCGCCCTCCCACGACGGCCTCGCCTCGGTCGGGTATCCCACGGTCCGCCGGCTCTCCACGGCGAATAGTTCTTCGCCACGCGCGCGCAGCAGCCGATCGATCTCCCCGCTTTTCGAGGGCAGAGCAAAAGCATCGCCATCGGGGAACCCGAGCCGTTTGCGGTATTCCTTCATCCGTTCGGCGGAAAGGATCGCGCCGTGGTTTTCAGGATGTCCCGCCATCGAGGGCAGGCGCCATCCCTTGACCGTGTGGCACAGAATGGCAGATGGGCGGTCCTCGAAGGCCGCCGCCTCTTCGTAGGCGCCTACCAGGCGCTCGATGTCGTGGCCGCCAAGATCCTGGATCATTGCCTCCAGATCCTCGTCGGCATGATCGTCGAGCACCCGAAGTCTGTTGCCAGCCGGTGAAGTGCGCGCGAAGTCCTCGAGGAAGCGGGCCATGAGGGGGTCTTCGTGCTCAGTGCGGCCCTCCAGAGCCCGGCGGATCGTCGTTCCGTCGACCAGCAGCAGCGACTGGTAGTGGGAATCCGAAAGTGATTCCAGGAGCTTGCGGAGGGCGCCGCCACCCTTGGCGTCGAAGACTCGACAGATCCGCTTGCCCCACCGGAGGTCGACGACGTGCCATCCGTTGGCTTCGAACAGTGCGCGTGTCCACGCGGCAGTGGACCCCTTCGGGCTGTCCTCCATCACGCGGTCCAGGCTCTGACGATTGAGATCGATCCACCAACACACGTTGCCGAGCCGCCTTCGCCCGGCCTCGTAAAGCGTGCCGCCAATCTGCAACTCGGTCAGCTCTCCGTCTCCGACGAGGGCGTGGTAGGTCGCATCGATGCGGCTCCCGAATTGAGCGTTTTGCACGACCGCCTCGTAGGCGTCCGCCACCGTCGCCGCGCAGCCCAGGCCCTCAATGCTGGTCGAGTAGTCGATCAGGCCCGGGTGTGTGTGCTGCGTTGGATACGCGGGCAGCCCGCCCATCTCCCTGAGGCTCTCCATGTCAGGGCGGGACAGGTGTCCCATCATGTACAGCAGGGCGTAGAGAAACGGCGCCGCGTGCGGCTTGACGGCGATGCGGTCCTGAGGTCTTAGGATCTCCAGATAGATCGCTGTCAGGATCGACGACGATGAAACGACGCTGGCCTGATGGCCTCCGACTTTCGGTTTCTTTCGCTCGTTCTCGGGCTTGTTGTTCGCCCAGTAGACCATCCAGACAGCCAGCCACGACGCCCAGTCTTCGGCCGCGCCGAGGAGTTCGGGCCGCTTCGTTTCGGGGATGGTTTCCAGGTCCGGTTGCTTCATTCCGCGATCCGCTGCATTACGATCGGGTCATTGTACTCGAACGTTGGATCTGGGCACGGCCCGTGCCAACGGCGAAGTGAAGCTCGGTGTCAACAGAACCGAAAGGGATAGCGACCGGTTCTTATCCGACACCGAGCGCATCATGGACCCAGTCGCTACGGCTCCGGGCACTGTAGGGAAGGGGATCACCCCGTCGCGACCGTTCTGGGTTCTGGCTCACTTTCGGTTATGATCGACAATCATTCAGGCGAACTCGGCCGGCACACCTTTCGCATCAGAAGCCCACTGAAATGGCGACGAGCCCACTCAAGCAGATCATGGACATTCGACGCGACGAACTGCCGCAGGCGCTGTCGATGTCCGCTTACTTCTTCCTGGTAATCACCGCCTTCTGGATCCTGAAGCCCTTCAAGAAGGGCCTCCTGGTTCAGTACTACGAACAGAGCGGGTTCAACCTTCTCGGGTGGCAGCTGGACGCGGCGCAGGCCGAGCTCATCGCCAAAGTGTTCAACATGTTCGTGGCCTTCGCCGCGGCCACCGTGTTCGTCTACCTGGCGCGTTCGCTGAGACGACAGCAGCTGACTTATGTCTTTTCCGTGTTTTCCATCGCCGGATTTATCTTCTTTGCCTACGCCGTGCAGAATCCCGGAGCGACGACGGTCTGGTCGTTTTATTTATTCGGCGATTTGTTTAATACGCTGATGGTGGCGACGTTCTTCGCATTCCTGAACGACAGCGTCCGGCCCTCCTCGGCCAAGCGGATGTACGGGCTCGTCGGTGTCGGTGGCGTTGCTGGTGGCGCATTCGGGTCGATCACGCTGGCAGGCATGCTCGATCGTTTGTCCCTGGCCGGCTGGCTGCTGGTCTGCGCAGGTATGACGGCCGCGGTCGTCGTGGTCGCCGCGATTGCCGGACGGCACTTCAGCGCGTTGAAGGACGGCGAGTCCGAAGCGGCACCCCTCGAAGAGCCCCAGCCTGCGGGCAATCCCGCGACGGCCGGCGCGAAGCTCGTCTTCAGCTCCCGATACCTGCTGGCGATCGTCGCCGTGGTCGGCCTGTACGAAATGGTATCGACGATCATGGACTTCCAGTTCACGTCGACTGTTTTGCACTACGTGACCGGCGAAGCGATCACGGCCCAATTCGCGACCGTGTATGCGTTCACGAACTCTGTGGCGCTGTTCGTCCAGCTCTTCCTGACCAGTTTTGTGATGACGCGTTTCGGAGTCGGTACAGCTTTGCTTTTCCTCCCGATCGCCGCCCTTCTGGGTTCGGTCGGGTTCATGGCCGCGCCTATCCTGCTGCTTGGCAGTTTCCTGAACACGGCGGACAACGGTTTCAGCTACTCGATCAACCAGTCGGCCAAGGAAGTGCTCTATACGCCAACATCGAAGGCGGACAAATATCAGGCCAAGGCGTTCATCGACATGTTCGTGCAGCGCTTCGCCAAGGCCGTGGCCGTCGGTCTGAGTCTTGCGATCACCAGCTTCTTTACGGGGTTTGCGGGCGTCCGGTGGCTTTCGATCGTCACTGCGCTTATCCTCATTGCATGGATCCAGGTTGCCCGCTTTGCCGGGCGCGAGTTCGAGCGCCTTTCCGCGGAAGCAGAAGCATTCGAGCACGGGCACGCGGGGATGGCCGCCGATAGGAAGACCCCCGAGACAGAGTCTGCCTGATCCCGTTCCGCCGGCTCATCCTCCCGGTAGTTGTCGCCCTGCGGTAGAATTCGCTCGACAGATGACTGGACCCCTAGTACAAGCGGCCGTTCCCAGCGCGCCGGGAGGGGTGCGTCGGTGAATAGGCCCGGAAGGACCGATCTGGCTGTCTACACCGCGAGCGTGGGCGCTGGAGTCATGATCGCCAACCAGGTCGGCGTCAAGGCTACCCGAGACGCGCTGTTCCTCTCCAACTTCGACATCAGCCTGCTGCCGTGGATGCTGATGGGTGCGGCGGCCTTTTCCATCCTGATGGTCGTATGGGCCTCCCATGCGATGATCCGTTGGGGACCCGCGCGTGTCGTGCCGGTGGTCTTTTTTGCGAGCGCCGTCCTCCTGGTTGCCGAATGGGTCGTCGTCTACCCGAGCCCGAGGGTTGTTGCGGTTGTCGTCTATCTGCATGTCGCGGCGTTCGGCTCGTTCCTGGTGTCGGGGTTCTGGTCCATCGTGAACGAGCGGTTCGATCCCCGAACGGCCAAGCGCAAGATCGGTCTGATTGCAGGGGGCGGCACTCTCGGTGGCCTGATCGGAGGGCTGCTGGCCGAGCGCGTCGGCGCGATGCTCGCAGTCGAGGCCATGCTGCCGTTGCTGGCTGCGATGCATCTGGCATGCGGAGTGCTCGTTCGCCGAATCCACGCCTCCGAGGGCTCCACCCCTCGGGCCCGAGTCCAGCGCCCGAGGACCCTGAAGGGGGCGGGCTTGGGCGTTCTGGTGAGAACGCCCTATCTGCGTTCCATCGGCGTGCTGGTGCTGGCCACGGCGAGCAGCGCTACCCTACTCGACTACGTGTTCAAGGCGCGTGCCTTTGCGGCCTTCGATCAGGGCGAGGAATTGATGCGGTTCTTCGCGGTGTTCTACGCGGGGGTTGCCCTGGTGACGTTTCTGGTGCAGACACTCCTGAGCCGGGTCGTACTGGAAAACCTCGGATTGGGCCGGACCGCAGGCATCCTGCCTTCGGCCACGGCCGTGGGCGGCCTCGTCATGCTCTTCGTCCCGGGACTGGCCGTCGGCAGCCTGGTCCGGGGAGCCGAGTCGACGGTCCGAAGCTCGTTGTACCGGTCTGCGTATGAACTGCTCTACACGCCGGTGCCTATCGAGCGGAAACGCGCGGTGAAGCCTTTCGTGGATGTCGGACTCGTGAGGGTCGCGGACGGCTTTGGGGCGGTCCTGGTGCGGCTGTTGCTGTTGATGGGTCCGGTGCTGGCGTTGCCGGCGATGATGGTGGCGGCCGTCGTCCTTGCCGGCATCGGGCTGCTCACCTCCCAGCAGCTGGGTCGGGGCTATGTCGAGGCACTCAAAGACCGGCTGGTGGGACGGGCCGGGGAACTGGATATGCCCGAAGTAGTGGGACCCGCCGACTCTGCCGTGATGAGGACACTGGGTGACCTCGATATCAGTCGCTTGGGGGGGGGAGCGGCGAGCGGAGTGCGGTCCGCCACGGCCAAGCCTCCGAAACCTCCGGTTCGGGCACTCGCTGATAGGGATCCGGTCACCGAGACGATGGGGGACCTGAGGTCGGGCGTTCGAGAAAGGGTCCGGACACGTCTTCGTGATTCGGATCTCCCTCCGGTCGTTGCCGGGCAGGTGATCTCGCTTCTGGCCTGGGACGAAGTATCCGACGATGCCGTTGCGGCGCTGCAACGCCTCTCCGGAAAGCTTGTCGGCGCCCTGACAGACGCTCTTGTCGATCCACAATCAGACTTCGCGATCCGTCGCCGCATTCCAAGAGTACTGGCCGTGTGCGACTCGCCCCGTGCCATCGATGGTCTGCTTATGGCTCTCGACGACAGACGGTTCGAAGTGCGCTATCAGTCGGCGGTCGCCCTGGAAAGAATCCACCAGCGCCGTACCGGGGGCGACGTGCCCGCAGCCAGGGTAACCACGGCGATCCTCAAAGAACTCGACGTCGACAAGATGGGCTTGCGAAACCGTCAGTTGGTCGATGAGAATGAGTCCCGGCACCTGGGTCGTCTGCTCGAGGACCGAAAGGATCTGAGCCTGGAACATGTCTTCCGGTTGCTCGGACTCTTCCTCGAACGGGAGCCGCTCGGGATCGCCCTCCAGGGTCTATATACGGACGATCCCCATCTCCGCGGAACGGCTCTGGAGTACCTGGAGAGTGTCCTGCCTCCAAGAATCCGACACCGCTTGTGGCCGTTTCTCGAAGACCGGCCGTCACGCAAGCAGCAGCTTCGCCAGGCGCCGGAGCTTCGGTCCGAGTTGCTGCAGTCGCGCCAATCAATCGAGATCAACCTGGAGAGTCTTCGGAAGAAGCGGAGCTAGCCCGCTTTTCTCACCGGTTGTCGTCGCGAAGTCCGCCGGGCCACTTGTGGCCCGGTTTGATACAAACGCCGACAGGGCATTTGGCATGGCCCTCGACGGGCCATGCTGGGCGCGCGCCGGGAGGGCGACCAAGGCGTACTTGACGGTACGTTAAGGCGTGGGGGGACCGGCCCGGCCTGGGAGTTCCCCTGATTCCAGCTTGGAGTGCGTGTCCGGGTACTCCGGGAGCCTGGCGAGCGCGGGGACGGTGGGCCCGACGCTAATGAATTGAGGAGCCCGACCAAGCGCAACGCAGTAATGGTGGATGGATCTGGCGCTGCAGCAGACCACTGGTGAGAAATGCGGGCTAGAGCCGACGTAATCCAGCGATTATCGAACGCCGCTCGAGAATCGACTCGCCGTCGGTCGCAAATCGAGAGCCGCTCGAATCCAGCACCGTTGGCGTAACCGGGTCCACAGGGTTCCGCCACAGGCTGCCAGGCCGCTCCTTGACAGTTCTTCCCACGACGGCTAAAGTGCAGCAGTTTTCCCCGACGAATCTACAGACAGGAGAATGCGATGACCCTGTATGCGCTGGCGGCCTTTGTACCCGTGATGGCGGTGATGTTCTTTCTCGTGGTCTTGCGTTGGCCTGCCGTAAAGGCGATGCCGGTCGCCTATGTGCTGACGATCATCGTCGCGCTGTCCGTGTGGAAAGTACCGCTGCAGCACGTCATCGGGGCCACGTTTCGCGGTGGCATGATTGCGCTGACTCTTCTATGGATCATCTTCGGCGCGATCCTTCTACTGTTCACGCTCCGGGAAAGCGGCGCCGTGACGACAATCCGCCGGGGGTTCATGGGTGTTTCGAAAGACCGGCGGATTCAGGCGATCATCGTGGCCTGGTTGTTTGGATGCTTCATCGAGGGCGCATCCGGATTCGGCACCCCCGCTGCAGTCGCGTCACCTCTGCTGCTGGCCCTCGGGTTTCCGGCTCTTGCCGCGGTGATGATGACATTGATCATCCAGAGCACTCCCGTCAGTTTCGGCGCCGTTGGGACGCCTATTGTCGTTGGCATGGGCCAATCGCTCAACGTTCCGGTTGTGGAGGAGGCGCTCGCAGCCAGCGGCATCGCTTATGACGAATTCCTCTATCAGCTCGGCGTATTCACGGCCCTGCCCCACGCGATCATCGGCGTCCTGATCCCGTTGATCATCGTGTGCATGATGACCCGTTTCTTCGGAGAGAAGCGCTCGATCAGGGAAGGGCTCGAGGTATGGAAGTTCGCGCTGTTCGCCGGCTTGAGTTTCGTGGTCCCCTATTTTCTGGTGGCTGTATTGCTCGGGCCCGAGTTTCCGTCGCTGTTCGGTGGACTGATCGGCCTGGCCATAGTCGTGCCCGCAACGCGAGCGGGATTCCTGCAGCCCAAGGGTGAACCGTGGGACTTTCCGCCCAGGGACCAGTGGGAGGCGGAGTGGGTCGGGAACATCACCGCGGAGGCAGGAGAAGAGCGTCACCACATGACGCTCTTCCTGGCCTGGGTACCGTATCTGCTGGTCGCAGCGTTCCTCGCCCTGACACACATCCGTCAGCTGCCGATTCGGGGCTGGCTGACGTCGACGTCAGTGACCTTCACCTGGGATGGCATTTTGGGGACCAGCCTGTCCCAAAGCGTCCAACCGCTCTTTCTGCCCGGTACGATCTTCGTCACCGTGGCTCTCATAACGGTCTTCCTGCACCGGATGACAAAACAGGAAGTTGGCGCAGCATGGATGGATTCCGCGCGCAAAATGGCCGCGCCCTCCCTGGCTCTGCTGTTCGCCGTCGGTCTGGTCCGGGTCTTCATCGACTCCGACACGAACGACTCGGGGTTGCTCAGTATGCCGTTGGTACTCGCCGAGTACGTTGCCGGGATCGCACAGGGAACCTGGCCGTTCTTCGCGGGCATCATCGGTGCGATGGGGGCGTTCGTTGCCGGGAGCAACACCGTAAGCGACCTGATGTTCGCGCTCTTTCAGTACGGGGTGGCCGACCAGATCGGGACCTCCAGGATCGTCATCCTCGGGATACAAGCGGTCGGCGGTGCTGCGGGAAATATGATTTGCGTGCACAACGTCGTTGCGGCCAGCGCAACTGTGGGTCTGGTCGGAAGAGAAGGGGTGCTGATCCGCAAGACAATTATTCCGATGACCTACTATCTGTTCGTCACGGGACTGCTCGGGCTGCTGTTCTCCTACGTCATCTTCCCCGACCTGTTCTAGCAGCGTATTGGTCGGATGCCTCGCATCTACCAGACGATCGACGCGCACGCAGCGGGTGAGCCGCTGCGGATCATCGTGTCGGGCGTACCTACCGTTAAAGGTGCGACGATGCTCGAACGCCGGCGTTATTTCCGCGACCAGCTCGATCACATCCGCACAACGCTGATGCTGGAGCCTCGCGGGCACGCTGACATGTATGGCTGTGTGACCACCCCGCCGGTTTCCACCGACGCCGACATGGGCGTGCTCTTCATGCACAACGAAGGCTACAGCACGATGTGCGGTCACGGAGTGATTGCGCTCGTGACGGTTGCCGTCGAGAACGGTTGGGTTCGGGACCCCGCTTCGGTCGTGCTCGACACTCCGGCCGGCAAGGTCCGTGCGCGCGCGCACATGAACGGGCGCCGTGTCGAGCGGGTGAGCTTCGAGAACGTGCCGGCTTTCGTTTTCAGGAACGACCTGGAGATCCTGGACATGAAGTTGGATGTCGTATTCGGTGGCGCGTTCTATGCGATCGTGGAGCCGTCGCCCCTACCTCTGGATCGAGAGCATCTGGACGAACTCCGAGACCTCGGCATGCAGATCAAGGGCGAAATCACGCGCGCCTTTCGGGTCGTCCATCCCGATGAACCGGAGGTCGAGGGTGTCTACGGGACGATATTCTGCGGACCGGCGAAGCGTGAAGGTGCGTCGGCGAGAAACGTGACGGTGTTTGCGGACAGCCAGATCGATCGATCTCCATGTGGAACGGGAACCGCTGCCGTGATTGCATTGCGGTTTGCACAGGGCCGGCTCGGGGCCGGCCAGGATTTCGTCCACGAAGGAATCTCGAACACCGTGTTCGAAGGCCGTGTACTGGGCCGTACGCGCGTTTCGGAATTTGACGCCGTCGTGACCGAGATTTGCGGGAGCGCTTACGTCACCGGATACCATACCTTTGTCGTTGACGACGACGACCCTTTAAAAAATGGCTTCAGGACCTGATTTCTGTTCCGATTGTGTAGAAATAGAACGGCCATAAACATAAGTAATACTAATGTGTTGTATTTCAATATATCCGGATGATTTATTCTAGCAAAACAGGATATACTCCCGAGATCTTGCCGTCGGTGAAAACCAGGCGGCGGGGCAAGTCTGTTCCAAGGAGAAAGTCCGATGGTCCTTTTTGTTTTTTTTTGGCTCGATTTTTGTCGTGGCCGGATTGTTCGCTTTTCTGAGAAAGAAGACCGATAAGAATCCGGTTACATCGATTCGTCTGGAATCATAGTTTCCGGCTCGCGAAAAAGAAACCGCGGTGGCGTTGTTTGCCATCGCGGTTTTTTTGTGCCGTCGTCTGGCAGGGATCCTCTGGATAGAATCGTGCGCCCTAATGACCGCTGGCGGCCTTGAGGTGGGCGACCAGATGCATCTTCCGGATCTTTCGTTTCAGCCCATGGATCTGGCGCCGGACCTGCTTCAGTCCTTTGTGGTCGTGAGCTTCAGAATACTTGGCGCGTTCCAACTTCAGGTCGCGAATCTGATGCTTGAGATCGCTCTTGCTGTGGCTGACGTCGTCGGAAAGCTCCTCGTGAGGCTTTTCGATGCCCAGGATTTCGGCCAGTCCGTGGAGTAGTTGGGCTTTGTTCAAGCCGTGCACTCCCTTCATCCCCTTCTCGTGGGCATCTTCACGAAGTTGTACGACCGTCATCTTTTCCAGATCATGCCATTCCATATGCGACAACCCTCCGATCGCCAAGTGCGTGATTCGAACAATCCACCAATGCCCGAGATTATACCGCCGCTGTCGAAGGCAGGTCGAGCCCGTAGCAGTCCGTGGCAGAAGTCCGGCAAAAAAATCGTATTCTTTCAACCTTTTCTGAACGTCTGAGTATCTATAGGGTAGGAGCAATGTAAGAGGTCCGGTGCGATCGATTGTTTGACGGACTCGACAGCCGCATCTAAGATATAGAAACACCAGTGGATACACCAACTCTAAAGATTGGACAGATGGTCAGCCACTATCGCATCCTGAGCGAATTGGGGGCAGGTGGGATGGGGGTGTTGTACAAAGCCGAGGATACCCGGCTGCACCGCCCAGTGGCCTTGAAGTTCCTTTCCGAAGCCTGCGCCCGGGACCAGCAATCGCTGGAGCGTTTTCGACGGGAGGGCCGGGCCGCGTCCGCCCTGAACCATCCGAACATCTGTACGATCTACTCGTTCGAAGAGCATGAAGGGCAGCCGTTCATCGCGATGGAATACCTTGAAGGGGAGACAGTCAAGGAGCGCATCGCGAAGGGATTGTTTTCCACGGACGATCTCGTCCAGGTGGGAATGCAGATCGCCGATGCGCTCGACGCGGCCCATTCCCGAGGCATCATCCACCGCGACATCAAGCCCGCCAACATCTTCATCACGAAACGAGGAGAGGCCAAGGCGCTGGACTTTGGCCTCGCAAAACTGGTCGACGACGAGCCAGACGAACTCGAAACCCAGGGCAACCCGGGACGGCAACCTGACCAGTCCCGGCGCCGCTGTCGGCACCGTCGCATACATGTCTCCCGAACAGGCCCGCGGGCAGAAAGTCGATTCCCGGACGGATCTGTTCGCGCTTGGCGTCGTCCTGTACGAGATGGCGACGGGGCGGCAAGCATTCACCGGTACGAGTACAGCCGTTCTTTACGATGCGATTCTCAATCGGAATCCGGTTTCGATACGGGAAATCAAGCCCAGCCTACCTCCGGAGCTGGAGACCATCGTAGGGAAGGCGATCGAAAAAGAGCGCGGCCTGCGCTACCAACACGCGTCGGAACTCCGGACCGATCTGATGCGGCTCAAGCGCAGTTCGGACTCGGGTCGTCTGGCGGCGGCCCCCATCCCCACCGCGAAGCGGACTCGCCTTGCGATCGCGCTTGTCGGGATGCTGGCCGTCGTCCTAACGGTAGGGCTGTATGAGGTGGCCCCGGTTTGTGGACAGCTTGGCGGCCTGTTTAAGGTGTATTCCGGTTGCCGCTCATCTTGCCAGAATCTCCTTGGATCGATCTTCCTGTCGCCGTTGCTGCGCCGGTGGGTAAGCGGGCAAGGCGCGTAGCTGCTTGTCCATCATATCCGCAGGCGGGTCGCCGCGGTAGGCCTCGGCCGGGGTTTTTCCGCCGAGGGCCGAGTGTGGCCGTTCGGCGTTGTAGAAGTCGATCCACTCGCCGATGACGCGCCGGGCCTGGAAGCCGTCGGCAAGGTCGTGCAGATAGACAGCCTCGTATTTGAGGGAGCGCCACAGCCGCTCGATGAAGATGTTGTCCATGCACCGGCCCCGGCCGTCCATCGAGATCTGGACACCGGCCGCCCGCAAGCGCCCGGTGAAGGCGAAGCCGGTGAACTGGCTGCCCTGATCGGTATTGAAGATCTCCGGCTGGCCGTGGCGGGTCCGCGCCTCCTCGAGCACCTCGACGCAAAAGCCGGCGTCCAGGGTGTTCGACAAACGCCAGGCCAGCACATACCGGCTCGCCCAATCCAGGATCGCCACCAAGTAAAGAAAGCCGCGCCGCACAGGGATGTAGGTGATGTCGGCGCACCAGACATGGTTTGCCCGCTCGATCGCCAAACCCTTGAGCAGATAGGGGTAGACCCGGTGCTCGGGATGCGGCTCGCTGGTGCGGGGTGCCCGGTAGATCGCCTGAAGACCCATCAAACGCATCAGACGCCCCGCCCGGCGACGGCCGATGCGCACGCCCTCGCGGCGCAGATGACGGACGATCTGACGGGCACCGTAGAACGGATGCTTCAGAAACAACTCATCGATGCGCCGCATCCGCGCCAAGGTCTCCGCGCTCTCGCCCTGGGGCGTGTAATAGAGCCAGGAGCGCCCGATCGACAGCAAACGGCATTGACGACTCAAGCTCAGTTCCGGGTCAGGGCGCCTCACCATCGCCCGGCGCGCGGCCCGGCTCATCGACCGGACCCTCTGGACAAAAAATCCCGCTCCACCGTCAATTCGCCGATCTTGGCGTGAAGCTCACGAACCTCGCTTTCATGATCCCGCCGCCGGCGTTCCACACCGTTCGAGAACATCTCGCCAAGCCCTTCCATCGCCTGGCGCTTCCATGTGCTCACCTGGTTCGGATGAACCTGGTGCTTCGAGGCAATCTCCTGCAGCGTCCGATCGCCCCGAAGCGCTTCCAGCGCGACCTTCGCTTTCAACTCCCCAGAAAACCTGCGTCTCTTCGTCATCGCGTATCCCTCCTCAGTCGGTGGAATACACCTTAAACAACTGCCCGATTTTCCGGGGCCACCTCAGTACGCCTACCGGTCGAGGGCCACCCTGCCACCGCCGCTGAATCCGGGCTCTGTTGCGGTGATGTACTTCGAGGATCTCGGCGATGCCGACGATTCGGCCGGCCTGGGTCGCCTGATGACAAGCCTCCTGACAACGGAGCTGTCCCAGGTGGGGGATCTGGAAGTGGTGAGCCGTCAAAGGCTCAACGACCTGGCCCGCGAGCTGGGACACGCGAGCGGCATGGTAGACAGCACCGTGGCCACCGATGTCGCCCGGATGGCGGGCGTCGGAATCATGGTACTGGGACAGGTGGCGCAGGCCGGTGGCCGCATCGTCATCAGTGCCGACCTGGTGGATGTCGCGACCGGTCGCCTTCTGGCAACGCCCAGCACGGAAGGCCAGGGGACCGACGAAGTTTTCACCATGGCTGAGGCATTGGGAAGGGAGATTCACCGTGAACTGCGCGGAACGCTGGCTGGGGCGGACAGCGGCGCCATCGGTGCCGGCGCCCTGCTGACCGGATCCGTCGAGGCGTACCGCGCATACGCCCAGGCCGAGAATCTGTTTCAACAGGGCGGGTTCGAAGAAGCGGCGGCCCGCTTTCGTGAGGCGGTCAACATTGACTCGAACTTCGCGATGGCGCACTACCGATTGGGCGTCGCCTCGTTCGCTTCCGGGAATGAAGCCGAGGCACGGGAGGCCTCGGCGGCCGCCCTCGAGCGATTGGACAGCCTTGACGAAAGCGTCCAGCAGGCGGTCCGGGCAAACCACGCGATCGTCGGAGGTGATTGGGGTGGTGCGGTGCCCGCTATCGAGGCCGTGCTGGGCGCCGAGCCTGACAATCAGGAGGCTCTGTGGATCATGGGCGCGCTGTACCTCTACTACTCACAGAGCCCCGATCCCGAGAAGTTGGACCGCTTGTCGGCGATGGTGACCGAATTGGACCCGAATATGGACTTTGTCTATTCGCCGTTATCGTGGGCGTATGCCTATCAGGGCTTGATGATGGAGCAGATGACGCCTTAGGGTTCCGCCCCAAAGGCTGCTTGAGGAGAGTCGAGTTATGAGACAGGCCATTCTGACAGCTCAGACGCGTGCTGACGACTACACACTCCAGATCACCGGCCAGAGTCCGAATCTCCGCAGAACCTCTAACATCCCGAACAGTCACGTTGCCGGTGGAAGAACTCGTCGGGGTGGATTTTGGTGTTTTCGGCGGATGGGAACGCTCGGGAATTTCTAGCACGGGCTCTGGCTTCATCCACTGGACTGGTGGAAGAGACAACTTTCGATGGCGCGGGCGACAGGAAGCTGAGAATCAGCATCAGCGCAACCCCGATCGAATTTGGAGGGCAGCCCAGGCTGAACCTGATCTGCAGGGATGTGACCGATGCCCACACGCGGCTGGTTCACGCTGAGCGCCTGGCTATCCTGGGCAGTATGCTTGCCGGGTTGGCGCACGAGATGAAGACTCCTCTGGCAGCGATCAACGCAAACATCGAGCTCTTTGAGATGGCGGTCCAGAGGATTCGTGAGCAGTGCGAGCCGCTCGTTGGGAAAGACACCGAGTTGCGGTCCGACTGGGAACAGACCATTGAGGTACTCGAAGATGTCCTGCGGACAAACCAGACGGCCAGCGGGCGGCTGTCGGCGATCATCCGGAGCGCCGGTAGTTTCACGCGTAGCGATTGCGGGGAGAAAGAGAAAGCGGATGTTCATGATGGCCTGGATAGTTCGTTGATCCTGATTGCTCACGAAATCAAGGGACGAGTCGAAGTGACACGGGACTACGGCAGTTTCGACCGCCTGCTGTGCTACCCCGGTCAGATCAACCAGGTGTTCGTCAACCTGCTCGTCAATGCCGCGCACGCAATTGAAGGACGGGGCAAGATCCACATTCGGACCTGGGAAGAGGACGGCACGGTCCATGTCGCGATCGCCGACACCGGTGTGGGGATGTCCGATGAGGTGCTGCGGCAGGCCTTTCAGGCTGGTTTTACGACCAAAGGCTCCGAGAGTGGGTCCGGACTGGGGCTTTCAATCTCGAGCAGCATCGTTCAAAATCATGGAGGAAGGATCGATGTCGAAAGTCGGCCCGGCCTGGGCACGACGTTTACGGTAATTCTTCCGAGGACCCCAGCAAGTGAATGACAGAAACGGCAAGCCTACGGTGATGATCGTCGACGACGAGGAGATGGTCACGATCTCCCTCAAGAACCTGTTCCGGCTACACGCCGACTACACGCTGGTGACCTACACTTCCCCTGCTGACGCGCTTGAGTTCGGCCGCGAGTCGAACGTCGATCTGATCATCAGCGACTACATGATGCCCGAGATGGATGGCATCACCTTCCTCGGTCGTTTCAAAGATGTCCAGCCCCATGCGATCCGGATCCTTTTGACGGGCTATTCCGACAAGGACAGTGCTGTGAGGGCGATCAACGAGGTCGGTCTGTTCCAGTTCATCGAGAAGCCGTGGGACAACGATTTCGTGCGGATGGTCGTGAGAAACGGTTTGGAGAAACGCGACCTGATTCGAACTATCGACGAAAAGATCAGAGAACTGGCCAACGCTAATTCCAGCCTCAAATCCATTCAGACGGACCTGATCAAAGCGTTTATGTGATCGGCGGGTTGGCGTTTGGCCTTTGGCGGTTAGCCATTAACAGCCAACGGCCAACAGCCAGCCGCTCCTACGTTTCGTCATCTGTATCCGCACGAAATCCTATCCTTTCAAACGGGTTGGCAATTCCGGAAGCGACGTTCAGCAGGTGTGCGGCGGTGCGCTTCAGGTAGCGCGAATACAGTGCGGTCGCCACTGCGTCGGTTGTGCTGATATCGGGGTCGGGCGAGCTGAGCAGGCCGGTTACGATTTCGTCACACTTCTTGAGGATCCACCAGTGGCCTTCCATCAGAGCGCCGGCCGCCTTGGAGTTGGACGACTTCAGTAGCGGCAGGACTTTTTTGAACAGGTCCTCCACACCGTCCTCGACTCGTGATACATCGTCATTGTATTGCCCGCAGGTCAATCGCTCCGGATGGGCCCGAGCCATGTCCTTGATGTTTTTCGTGTAGTCGCCTATCCGTTCGATGTCGATGACGATGCTGGTCAGGATCAGACCCGGAATGATATTGACGCCCCCCGTGATCGCCAGATGCTTGAGAACCTTCTTCCGCACACCCCGTTCGTACGCGTTGATCTTTCGATCCATCTTGTACACGTCCACATCGATTTTCGCAGAATCGGTCTGCCTCAGCGAGCGGACCGCCGCACCGAACATCTCATGCGTGGTCTCGAGCATCACTTTGGACTCGTTGAACGCCCGTGTGAGGGAGTTGTCCTTCCTCCAGAGCTCGATCAGTTCCTTGAACCTAAGCATCGATAGTCACCCCAACAGATAGATTAAAGCTAACGGTATGAGAAAGAAAACGGTGCCGATATAGGCGAACGGCACGATTTTCGAACGCATTGCGCCTTGGGCCAGGGCCATGGCCAGGCGGATCGGCACCCACCTTGCCGGCCAGATGATGATGATGCCGAACGCGTTGAACAGGACGTGGGCAAAGGCGACCGTGACAGCCGCCTCACTGCCGGTAACCAGCGCCGCGAGCATCGCCGTAATCGGTGTTCCCAGGTTCGCTCCGAGCGTCATCGGGAAGATCTGTTGCAACGTCAGGATCCCGGCTCCTGCGAGCGGCACGGCGAGCGACGTCGTGATGGAGCTGCTCTGCACCATGATCGTCAGGATCATCCCAAAGGCCATGGCACGGAGTGCGGTCTTGAACAGGACCGTATCGAAGAATGCTTCGACGCGTCCGATGACCAGGATCTTCAGGTTGACGACGATATAACGCAGCGCGGCGAACAGCAGGATGATGGCGACAACCAGCATCAACACGCCGGACTCCCCTGTCATCCTGGCGATCGCATCGGCGGCCGGGTCCACCACGAATTTGATCGGGTTGACGAGCTTAAGCCCTCCGGATTCGCTCAGTGTCCGGCCGAGGAAAGTCGCGGTGATACCCAGAAAATTGGTGGCCAGATGGAGAGGGAAGAGGATAAGCACCGCGAACAGGTTGAAGAAATCGTGGACCGTCGCGGCCGCGAACGCCCTTTGAAACTCGGCCGGTCGCGAAATGTGCCCGACCGAAACGAGGGTGTTGGTCACGCTGGTGCCGATGTTGGCTCCGATGACGATGGGTATTGCACCGGGAACGCTCAACGCGCCGCCGGCGACGAGTCCGACCGCCATCGAAGTGACCGTGGAGGAGCTTTGAACGAGGCTCGTCGCGAGAATGCCGATGAACAGCCCGACGAACGGGTTGGCCGTCGTTGTCAGAAGCTGCTCCGCAAAGCCGCTTCCGAAAAACTTGAAGGAATCTTCCATCAGCGTGATGCTGAGGAAGAACGCATACATCAAGGCCAGCAGCGCGCCGACCCTTACGGGACCCGGAATGGATCGCCCGCCCATAGTGGGATGCCCCTTCTCGTGCCTAGTGTAGTCCGTCACAATTAACGTAACGGCTCTGGCTGTCCCATTTCTGATCAGTGGGATGCCCCTTCTCGTGCCTAGCCCGCATTTCTCACCAGTGGTCTGCTGCAGCGCCGGATACATCCGCCACTACTGCGTTGCGCTTGGTCGGGCACCTTGACGTACTGTCAAGTACGCCTGCGGCACCCTTCCGGCGCGCGCCCGGCATTGCCCCATCGAGGGCCATGCAGACAAACGCCCTGGCGGCGTCTGCATCTTACCGGGCCACGAAGTGGCCCGGCGGGCTTCGCGACGACAACCGGTGAGAAAAGCGGGCTGGTTGTCGGTTGTCTCAGAAGGTATGCAGGCCGCCGGCCCGCGGTCCAGGGGGTACGAGAACGACCTCGGGGAGGGGCGCGAGGCCCCTCCCCTCGTCGGAAGGCCTACTGGTTGCTGCTGGTCGACGCAATCACTTTGCGGATAGCCTCGACGGTAGCTCTGGCCCGAATCTCGACCAACTTCTTCCCGTTCTCGATGGTTTTTTCAGCCGGCATGATCGTAATGCCGTTGATCGACGCCTTGCCGGCTTTGACCCGCTGGTCGTAGCGCACCTTCTCCGGGTCCACCGTCATGATGATCGAGTTGACGCTGTAATCGTCATGGATGCCTTCGGACTCTTCGGCCTTGCCCGTTAGGCTTTCAACGGCGCCGTCGGATGCCTGCCAGCTGTCGTAGTACTCGCGGACGTGGTGAATCGACGTTGCGCTCCCCGCCCACTCGGCCGACAATTCTGCAGCGACCTCGGACAGGCCCCTCTGGTTGCCGCCGCTGTCGCCGATCATGATGATGTGCTTGAACCCGTGCTGTTTCAGGCTGAGGGCCACATCGGCGAGTACCGCCTTGTAGGTTTCCATCCGAATCGGAATCGACCCCGGGTAGCGCGGGTTCTCAGGGTTTCCCGGCTCGTAGCTGAAGATCGGCGCAATGAGCGCATCGCCGAGCATGCGTGCCGTGGCCTCGGCCGTCGCTTGGAGAACGTACATGTGTTTGGCGGTAGGTACATACGGCCCATTCTGCTCGAGGCTGCCGGCCGCGATGATCACCGTCGTCTTGCCGTCCGCCACAGCGTCGCGAACCTCCATCCATGTCAACTCCTCGATCCAGACGCTGTCGAGAGCGTCGATGGGTCGGGGGGCGTCCAATTCGGCCTGGGCCGCCGCGGGAACTGCGATCGTGAGCATCGCTACCAGTGCCAGCCATCTCGAAGAACTCATAACGGGAAACCTCCTGGTGAATCTGTACGGACCGCCGGCGAGTCGGGGCGCGACGGCAAGGTCCGATTCTAACCCATCGGGACTCGAACTACCCGACTCTTGTAGGCAGTCGGGTGAACCGAAGCCGGCCTGCATCGTGAATTGAAAAGAGGCGGAAACCCGTGAGAGCTTCCGCCTCGGACGCCTACTGATCCCACTCCGAACACCAGAGTGAAGTTCCGGCCAGCCAGTCAAGAGCGGGATCGCCAATGGGCTCTCCCGGAGGAAGATTCGGAGCGTCTGGTTGCTGGTAGGCATCGGCCGGCCGCTCGAGGAAGCGCTCGATGTCGGTCGCCAGAAGCGCATAGTGCGCCCGGTTCGATACGTCTCCACGGCCCGAGTTCGAAGTTGATCGCTGATTCAGCTCGCGAAGCCGATAGGTGGCAATTGCCCTTACCTGCGGCATGTCGGCGCCAGCGGCTAGGTTCGACAGCCCGTCCACGACGACCCGTTCGACCGCCCGGAGGATCTCCGCCTGGTAGGCGTCGGCCGGTTCCACTCCGAAAGTGCCCGCGATCAACTGACCGAGTACCTCGTCGAGGCCCGGCAGGTTGGAATCGAGCGCGTTCTGCTCGACCAATCGTGCCGCGCGTTGCTCGTTGAGAATGTTGCTGACCGTGATTTCAGCCAGTGACACGGCAGGCGTGATCGCGTCGAACATGCCGCCGGTGTAGCGCGGGAACAGCTCCCGATTCCTTCCGAAGCCGGACGGCCGCGGCGGCAGGTTGTCGAGCACGGTCTGTGGCAGAGTCAGCTCAGCCGGATGCAGGGTTCTGATCAGGGAGTCCAGGACTCGCCGTTGTGCGTTTCCGGAGACGCGTTCCAGCGGAATCTGTCCGTCGCCCCGGAGCGCGTAGGTGTAGTTCATGCCCCCAAGGCCGGATGCGGCCGCGATGATCTGGTAGCGATGGTGGAGGTACAGCGGAACGAGTACTTCCTCCATCGTAGCCAGGGGCATGCCGAGCTTGATCGAGTTTTCGCCGAAGCGGTTCAGGGAGTTGCGCCTTAGGTCCATCAGGCGGTCGAGTTCGGCGGCCGGGTCGCGTCCGTTGGCCCATTGATGCACCAGCGGACTGACCTGCGTGTCCTGGTTGGTCATGTACATCAGACCCCGGGCTCGCGCGTCGGAGAGAATGCCTTTCAAAGCTGCATCCTCGTCGGTGCCGTCCGGAAAATCCTGGTATGCCCATTCGACGAACACGTTGTCCCATTCTCCGATCCCGACGTCGTAGGCCTCGGAGAAGTCCAACGTTCCGTTCTGGAGCAGGGTGATCAGCGGATGCGGGTAGTCGAGCACGGAAACCCGGCCCAGGGGGCTCGCGTAGTAGTTGTGGCCGAACCCCAGGGTGTGCCCGACCTCGTGGGCGGCGAGCTGACGAATGCGCGCCAGCGCCATGGCTTCAAGCTCCGGAGGCGCCTCCGTTCCGTTCTCGTAGGGCAAGAGCAGGCCTTCGGCAATCAGGTAGTCCTGGCGGACACGGAGCGAGCCGAGCGTAACCTGGCCGCGGATGATCTCACCTGTCCGGGGATCGGTGACCGAGCCACCTGAACTCCAGCCCCGTGTCGAACGATGGACCCAGTTGATCACGTTGTACCGGACGTCCATCTTGTCGGCGCCTTCGGGCAACCGTTCAACCCGGAAGGCGTTCCTGTAGCCGGCGGCCTCGAAGGCTTGATTCCACCATCCGGCCCCTTCAAGCAGCGCCGAGCGGACTGGCTCGGGGGCGCCCCGATCCAGGTAATAGACGATCGGCTCGACAGGTTCGCTGACTTCGGCTGTCGGGTCCTGCTTTTCGAGTCGGTGACGTCGGGCAAACCGCTTGATCATGGGCTCGCCGAGCGGAGTGGAGTAATCCCTGTAGCTGATCGCTCCCACACCGGACCGCGGATCGGCTTCGCGGGGAGTGAATCCGGGGCCGGGCAGTTCGACCAGGGAATAATGCAGCCTCAGGGTGACCGCGCCAGCAGACGGAGCCACGGTGCCCACAAGGCCGCCGGGCTGATCGCTGGTATAGGTGAGCGTGACGTCCATCTCGGAGTTTTTCGGAAAGGCCTTGGTGTAGGGGAGATGGATCGCGCTGCGGGATGTGTCCAGCCGGTAGGTGGAGTTTGTGCGTTGGCGTAGTCGCCCGATGACGTTATGGGCGTCCCGGATCAGGAAGTCCGTCGTATCGACCAGGACGCGCCCATCGGTCTCGGCCGCCACGGTGAAGCCCCAGAGCGTGGATATCGCAAAGCCTTCCTCGACCGCGCGCCGCTCATCGGCGTCGTCGCTAGACGATCGATAGGCGTAGTTCGGCTGAACCATTAAGATTTTTGGTCCAACACGTTGAAACGTAACAATCCGTGAGCCTCCAGACTGGCCACGATCCAGACCGATATCGTTCGATCCGAGGCCGGCGGCCAGGCCGCGGGCGTAGAGCACCTCGGTGTCGAAGAGGCCGATCTCCAGCCACAGCGTTCCGGCTTGCTCATCCCAGTACATTGGGAAGAAGCCATCCATTTTCTGCATGCCCTCGGTCTTCTCTTCGATGGTCGGTGTGGATTCGTCCTGCGCCTGGAGGGGCGCTAACGAGCCGGTGAGGACGAGGGCGAGGGCCGTGATCAGTAAAGCGGCGCCTGTTTGATGAAAAATACCGTTGGTCATGGGTCTCCTCCTTGACGCTCGGTCAAGCGTCGTCGAAAAATCTGGTCGCAAGAAAGTCGCAAATATGGCGTACGGAAATCGACCGGTCGGTTTAAAAATCGCAGGGTAGCGATGCATGTCCAGGATCGGTGCAGCTTATATTAGTTTCGAGGGAAGGGTCAATGATGCGGACTGCCGAATGGATAAACGTCGTTTACTTCCCGCTGCTGGCTGCGCTCGCGTGGTTCCGGCCGCTCGATGTCCGCCGTCGGCTGGAGATCGCCGGTCTCGGCGTGGCCGGCCTGGGTCTCACGCTGCTGGGGCGATTCTCCGAAGCCGTCGTCCCGATCGATCTTTCCGGTGCGCTTCGCGACTGGCTGCCTGTCCCAATCCTGCTGATTGCTTACTGGCAAGCCGGCCGCTTCTACATCGCTCCATGGGCGTGGTTCGGGCGGAGGCTTCAGACATTGGACGAGTGGGCCGGTTCGGCGCTCGCGGTCTTCGGCCCCCTCGCCCGTAGCTACGGGGTCTCCAGGTATCTGGAGATCGCCTACTTGTTTGCCTATCCACTGGTGCCGCTCGCCCTGGCGGTGTTGTACGGAACGGGTTGGGGGAGCCGGGCGGACTACTTCTGGACTGTCGTCCTGCCACCGTCTTACTTTTGCTACGCGATGCTGGCTTTCGTTCCGACCCTGCCCCCACGTCTGCTGGATGGGTCCGGGTCCGATGCGCTCGGCCGGAAACAGGGCAGACGCCTCAACCTGTGGGTGCTCGACCGACTGGGTATCGGAGCCAACACGTTTCCGAGCGGCCACGTGGCGTCTACGATGGCGGCATCGCTCGTCATGCTTGAGCTCCTGCCGGCCATGGGCGGAGCGTTCCTCTTGATTTCGGTCAGCATCGCGGTCAGCGCGGTCATCCGGCGATACCACTACCTTGCCGACGCGATCCTGGCCGCTGCCCTGGCGCTCGGCTGGTGGTTTCTGCTCGGGCGCCTATAGCGCGCCGGCGACAAACCCCTTGAGTATCTGGAGTCCGATCAGCAGGACCATAGGAGAAAAATCGAGCCCGCCCATCGCAGGCAGAGCCCGCCTGATGGGGCCGAGGAGCGGTTCGGTGAGGCTGTTGACAAATTGGGCGATTGGGTTGTTGTGAGGGAGCCTGATCCACGACAGGATGACGGCGATGAGGACGACGAGCGAATACATATCGATGACTTGGAGCAGTAGCATGTCTCCTATGATAGCGCGACCCTGTTGGGAATTTCGTGACGGTGCAGTAATCCCAGGTTAGGTCCACGACTTGGGAATCTCAAGGTGTCGAGGTTTCGGTCTCGATCCGATAGGGTCCTGACTTGGGATTAGAGCACCGTCCCCCTATTATTGATCGATGTCTGAAGTACTGGAATCCCGCAATCCGCTGAACGGTGAAACCGTCGGCACGGTGGAAGTCACGCCGGTCGATCAGATCTCAACAATCGTTGCCCGGGCGCGTGACGCGCTCGACGCCTGGCGCGAGGTGGGCGTAGAGCAGCGCGGAGAGATCCTGAGGCCCGCCGGCGCGCCCCTTCTGGAAAGAGCCGAGGAGATCGGGGCGCTGATCACTCGCGAGATGGGCAAGACCCGTCGATCGAGCGTTGCCGAAGTCACCAACTGTGGGCGTCGCTTTACCAGGGCGATCGATGAGATCGTCGATGCGCTCCGGCCAGAGGTGATCGAGGACAAGAGGACGCGGTCGACGCTGTACTACGACCCGTTGGGGGTTTGCGCCACGATTTCCCCATGGAATTACCCGGTATCGATGTGCCAGTGGATGCTGTTGCCGGCGCTGATCGCGGGGAACACGGTGGTGTTCAAACCGTCGGAAGAAACCCCCCTGAGCAGTGCGGCATACTTTGACATCCTCGACGCGGTCCTGCCCGAAGGTGTGCTCCAGATCATCCAGGGCGCCGACCAGCAGGGCAAGGCGCTCGTGGCCGCAGATGTCGACCTCGTCGCTTTCACGGGGTCCCGCGCCGCCGGCAAGCACATCCTCGCGGCGGCAGCTCCCGGCATGAAGCGGGTCATCCTGGAGCTTGGCGGCAAGGACCCGATGCTGGTCCTGGCCGATGCCGATCTCGACGCCGCGGCGAAGTTTGCCCTCATCAGTTGTTTTGAAAACGCCGGCCAGATGTGTATTTCGACCGAGCGAATCTATGTAGACGAGTCGGTAGCGGCTGACTTTCAGCGGAAACTCGTCGACCTGACGGCGGAATGGACCATGGGAGACGGCCTCGACGACACCGTCCGCATGGGCCCGATGGTTCACGGCACGCAACGGAAGCATGTTCTCGAACACATCGAGCGGGCCGTTGCCGCCGGAGCGCGAGTCGTCGCGGGCGGCGGTGAGCACAAGGACGGATTCGTGGTGCCGACGATTCTCACCGACGTAGCTGACGACATGGACATCATGCGGGAGGAGACGTTCGGCCCGGTGGCATGCATTCAGCCGTTCAAGGGCGTGGACGACGCGGTTCGGATGGCCAACGACAGCCCCTATGGCCTCGGAGCAGTCGTTTTTGGGCGGGATGAAGACAATGCCGCCCAAGTCGGCCGCCGACTGGATGCCGGGATGATCGGAATCAACCGAAGTTGCTTCGGTGCGACCGGCGCCCCGTGGGTCGGCGCAAAGGAAAGCGGCTACGGCTTCCACAGTTCGAGGGCCGGCCACCGCCAGTTTGCCCAGGTTCGCGTCCTCAGCCGGGGAAAGTGACCGGGATTCTCAACCCACAGTTGTCCGGAAATCGGGCGCGCGACGGTAGTTGGTCGCCTGCTCAAACGCGTAGGCGAACCGTATCAGGGCCGGTTCGCTCCACGCCCCACCGAAGAACGAAATTCCGGCGGGGAGATTAGAAACGAAGCCCATCGGCACAGTGACGCTCGGGTAGCCTGCGACCGCCGCCGGCCGTGAGCTCGATCCCGTCCCCTGGTCGCCGTTCACGTGGTCGGTCATCCAGGCGATGCCTCCCGTCGGTGCCACCAGCGCATCGAGATTGTGTTCCCGCATCACGGCGTCGATGCCCTCGTTGCGGGAAAGGCGATGGCCCTTGGACAACGCGTCCAGGTATGCCTGCTCGGTGAGCGGGCCCTTCTCCTGGGCGGCGATCAGGATGTCCTGGCCGAAGAACGGCATCTCACGGTCCGGGTTCCTCATGTTGAATTCAATGATCTCCGCAAGGCTTCCGACCGGAGCCGAAGGCCCGAGGCCCTCGAGGTAGGCATTGAGATCCGCCTTGAATTCGTACAACAACACCTCGTATTCATCGTCGTTGTATTGATCCCAGTTCGGAACGTCGGCGGGATCGATAACGGTGGCCCCTGGTCTCGCAGTGCCTCGAGCGCTCTGTCGAATAGACCGTCGATCCGCGCGTCGAACGGGAAGTTGCGGGCGACGCCGATCCGCGCACCGTTGAGGCCAGCCGGGTCCAGAAACTGCGTGTAGTCGGATGCGGACCGGCCTTCGCTCGCTGCGGTCGCCGCGTCACGGCCGTCGACACCCGTAAGCCATCCGAGAAGGATCGCGGCGTCCCGTACGGTTCGCGACATCGGTCCGGCCGTGTCCTGGCTGTGCGCGATCGGGACGATCCCCGAGCGGCTGACCAGCCCGACGGTGGGTTTGATGCCGACGATGCCCATGCGCGTAGACGGGCACAGTATCGAGCCGTCGGTTTCCGTGCCGATCGCAAGGGCGGTCAGGCTCGCGGATACGGCCGCGCCCGAACCGGAGCTCGAGCCGCATGGGTTGCGGTCCAGCGCATAGGGATTGACGCATTGGCCGCCGCGACCGCTCCAACCGCTGGACGAATCGTTGGACCGAAAGTTGGCCCACTCGCTCAGGTTGGCTTTCCCCAGGATTAGAGCTCCCGCTTCTCGGAGTCGTCCGGCGACGAAGGAATCCTGGGAGGGAATCGAACCCTCGAGCGCGAGAGACCCGGCCGTCGTCGTCATCTGGTCGGCCGTGTCGATGTTGTCCTTGATCAGCACCGGTACGCCGTGCAACTGCCCTCGCACGTTGCCTGCCCGTCTTTCCTCGTCGAGCTGGTCTGCGATCTCCCCCGCCTGGGGGTTGATTTCGATGACCGACCGCAACCCGGGACCGGCTCGGTCCAGAGCCTCGATCCGACCCAGGTAGAGTTCCGCGATCGACCGCGCCGTCAACCGTCCCGACTCCATGCCTTCCTGCAGTTCTCGGACGGTGATCTCGTCGAGCTCAAACGGTCCGACTTCCACGGATGTGCCCTCCGGAGTGGAATCAGGGCTATCGCCCGGCGTACATCCGGCCGCCAGACCTGCGCCACCGGCGATTGCTGAGCCGATGAAGCGTCTACGATTCATCATGATGGTGTCCTCGCTCTCTAAGCAGTGTGAAAAGGGACACTAGTCGAAACACGGGTTTCTGTCGAGGGAGGAATCCTTCCACGGGCTGCTGTGCCGGGCCGTATGGAATCCCGTGGTACGCTCGTCGATCGCGACAAGCCACCGAAGGCACGGACCATGATCCGAACCACGGAAATCTCGATCGATACCGCTGGGCACTGCGATGTCCACGACATCACGGACAGGTTGAACCGATCCATCGACGAGAGCGGTATCGACGAAGGCCAGATCCTCGCGTTTGTCCCGGGCTCGACGGCCGGTATCACGACGATAGAGTTCGAGCCGGGTCTCATCCGGGATATTCAGGAGTTCTTCGAGTCGCTGCTTCCAGAAGGCAGGGACTATCACCACCACGCCACATGGGGCGACGACAATGGGTCGAGTCATGTCCGCGCCGCCCTGGTCAAGCCTTCGCTCACGATTCCGTTCGTCCAGCGCCGGATGCTCCTTGGGACCTGGCAGCAAGTCGTCTTCGTCGACTTCGATACGCGGTCCCGAAAACGCAAGATCGTCATCCAGATCATCGGCGAATAATCCTACGGTCCCGAGCTGAGGAACCCGGTCGTTACCCGTCCCGCTGCGCGTTTCAGGAGTGCCATCTGACCTGCGTGGTACAGGTTGTGCTGCACCACGCCGTGCAGCAGTTCGTATACGGTCTTCGTCTTGAGCCGGTCTTCGAGCCTCGAATCATCCAGTCCAAGGATCGCATCTCGGAGAAGCTTCTCGCTGTCAACCAAAGCGGCGACGGCCCGTTCCCAGGCGTCCGCTCCTGTGTCGATAATCTTGGGGAAGTTCTCCTCTTCGGACAGTTCGTGCTCCTCTCCCTCCACGATGAACCGACCCACGTCCTGCCAGTACTTGACGTGTAGGACGAGCTCCCCAGATCGTATGCGCTTCGGCGATCGGCCGCCGAGCCGCCGTTTCGGGCGAAACGTCCTTCAAGACTTCCAGCAGGGCAGGGCCGTGCCAGGCGTCCCCTTCGATGGAGCGCCGCAGTTGATCGGCGATGCGTTCAACCTCCCTCATGCTTCCGTACCTCCCGTCGCGGGGCGTTCCAATGTGGTCTGGCTCTCGATTGCGGCCTGGGTTCCTGCGTCCAGACGGAGCCCCAGCCCGTCGGCGAGCCGGGTCAGGTAGTTGAAGATTCCGACAATGTGAGCGACTTCCAGGCAGGCCCGATCATCGAATCCGATATCGCGCAACGGCTGCCAGTCTTCCTCCACCATGAGTGTCGGCGTCGCGCTCATCTTTTCTGAGACCTCGCAAAGCGCACGGTCTCGTTCGGACAGTCCGGGATGGTCCCGCCAGCGCCGCTGTCGGATCGCATCGATCAGGGCCGGTTCCCCGGCTTCGACACGCAGCACCTCTGCGTGAGTCTCTGTTCAGTAGAAACAGTCCTGCGCTGCGGCTGCTACCGTGGCGACCATCTCACGCTCCCGACGGGACAGGTCGCCGGGAACGAACATGATCTCGCCGAACAGCGTTCGGAACGCCCCTCCGATTCGGGGATGGGCCAGGAGCAAACGGCCCATCGCGGGAATGAAACCGAAATCGTACGGGTGAGTAACGCCGGGCGGGATGGCCGCTCTGACGGCTGTTTCGTCCGGGATCCGAACCCAGGCGGGTTCTTCGCTCTGCGACATGTGCGACCTCCAATCAGAACAGACTGCGCACGGCCTCTTCGACCGCCGGCCAGGCCGATGAGCGTGGGTCGATCAATTCGTAATGACCCCTGCCCTCGAGCCGGACCAGGCGCACCTCGCCGTTGTGACTGTGCGCCTTGCTAACATACTGCCGGCTGAACCGGAAAGGAACCTCCCGGTCTTGTGTTCCGTGGAGGAGGATCTGAGGAATGCTCGCAGGGAGCCGATCAATTGGGGAAGCGGTGTGATAACGATCGGGAATGTCCCTCGGCGAGCCGCCGAGTAGTCCCGCCACTGCCGCGCCGCCGAGGCCCAGTTCCCAGGCGAGATCCAGATCTGTTACTCCCGCCAGTGAAACGACGCCACCGAGCGCGATAGGGTCGGTGTCAGAATGGGCAGCAGCTGCCTTCCCCCGAGATCGAGTTGCCAGCCAGAGCGCCATCTGTCCCCCAGCGGAGTGTCCGAGTGCGACCACACGTCCCGCGTCGACCGGATGTGTCTCGGCCAGCTTCCGAACGTAGTCCGTTCCCGCACCGATGTCGTGGAAGGTGCCAGGCCATCCCCCACCGTCGTCGCCGACCCTGCGGTACTCCAGGCTCCAGGTCGCGAAGCCGGCGCGCCGGATCGCATCAGCCAGGTGGCCGATATGATCCAAACTGTACTCGGACTTCCAGAATCCGCCGTGGATGATTACCACGACTCGGTGAGGTCCCGCCCCATCGGGTAACCGAAGATCGCCGAACTGGGGTGTTTCCTGCCCATAGGCGATGCGCACGTCGGGCCGAGGCGCGGGCCGATCGAGAATTTCCTTCGATGATCCGGTCATGCAAGTACGATTGGCGGATGTTATTTATCTAATATCCTTTATCACTAGTGTCCGGAACACGGTGCGACAGCCGCCGGCAACTTATAGATGAACAGTGAGTTGAATGGCATTCTGCGATTTTTCGATTTGAACCCGCCGATCACACTTTTAGCAATATTACGGTGAGAGGGGTGATACCAATGGCGCATGAACTCAGGCCAAACCGTCTTCTCACAAGTCATGGATTACGCGCCCCGATACGAGTTTCAGAAGTGTGTCGCCCGCTATCGGGGCGATTACCAGCAGAAAGGGTTTTCCTGCTGGGATCAGTTCCTGGCGATGGCATTCGCCCAATTGATCTATCGTGAAAGCCTCCGCGACATCGAAGCCTGCTTACGCGCCCTCGGCAGAAAGCGTTACCACATGGGATTCCGAAGCAAGGTGGCGCGGACGACACTGGCCGACGCCAACGAGCGGCGCGACTGGCGGATCTATGCGGATTTCGCACAGGTCCTGATCGGCATGGCGCGGCCGTTATATGCCGAAGACCCCATCGGCGTCGAGTTGGATCAAGGTCTATATGCCCTGGACTCGACCACCATTGACCTGTGTCTTTCACTATTCCCATGGGCCCGGTTTCGCCGGCACAAAGCCGCGGTCAAGATGCATACACTGCTGGATCTTCACGGCAACATTCCCGCGTTTATCCACGTCACAGACGGGAAAGTCCATGACGTCAACGTTCTCGATGAGATCGCACCCGAAGCGGGTGCCTTCTACGTCATGGACCGCGCCTATATCGATTTTGAACGGCTCTTTCTCTTCTCCCTCTGTTCCGCTTTCTTTGTGGTGCGTGCTAAGAAGAACGTCGTCCTGCGGCGGCGGTACTCCCGTCGGGTGGACACGACCACGGGATTGCGATCCGACCAGACGGTCATCCTCACAACGAACAAATCCGCCAAAACCTATCCCGATCCGTTGCGGCGTATCAGCTACTTCGATGCCGGGACGAACAAGCGGTTGAAGTTCCTGACCAACAACTTCGCGTTGCCTGCACTCACCATCACTCAGATCTACAAGTCGCGATGGCAGGTGGAACTTTTCTTTAAATGGATCAAACAACACCTTCGAATCAAGTCCTTCTACGGCACCAGCGAGAATGCGGTGAAGACCCAGATCTGGATCGCCATTTCGGTTTATGTTCACGTCGCCATCATCCGGAAGCGCCTCGGCATCGATAGGAGTCTTTACCAAATCCTACAGATTCTCAGCATTACGATTCTTGAGAAACAGCCCATTTTGCAGGCCTTTCACGCGCCTGATTCCCAATTCAATGAACTCCAAGATCCTAACCAGCTGGTTCTATTCGACTTCTAACCGGACACTAGTGATCCTTTATATTCATGCGATTAACTTATAATATCTGATCAATAAGATGAATAAAGTGCGAGTCCGCTTAGCATCAGTTGAGCACTAAGTACTTGACTCGAACGTCGCTTTTGCGCCATCAAACCTTATCGACATCGTTACTGTCAAAAAAAGGCGGGAGCAATTACTTTCCATGTTTGATGTCAAGAGCCGCGCATTCGAAGGGGGGACCGTGTTGGAAGCATCCGGGCGCCTCCGCGCCGGTGACCCGGTCGAATTGCTCATGGGGGCTGCACAATCCGCCGTCGCCCGCGGCGACAAACTGGTTCTGATCGACATGCAGGAAGTCGGCTACATCGACAGTATCGGTATCGAAACCCTGCTGGAGATCCACAAGAAGCTCATTGCAGCGAGCGGCCGGCTCATGCTGTGCGGGTTGCGCAAGAACGTCGATGAGTTGATGCGGATCACGAGGCTTTCGACCGTTTTTGAAATCCACCCCGACGAGGCTACCGCGCTCAAGTCCCTGGAAACCTGATTCTTTCCGCTATTCGATCGTGACGTACGGACCGGCGAATATCGAATAGGTGCCGTTTCCGCCTATGCCGTAGTAGAACCGCAGCCGATACTTGCCCGGAATCGCCTGAACCGTGGTTCGATCTATGGGAACCGGGCCGAATGCCACCCTCTCCCGTTCCTCGCTCCACAGGTCGAAGTAACGGGCGGTGGCTCTGCTGTCTTTCGGCCTCGTGAGTCGAAACCCGATGGAACTCCCCCATCGTAGAACTTCCGGCACCGGCTCGAGCGTGTATCCCTGTACCTTCGCGAATAGCTGTGTCGCTGTGATCTCGGTGCTCATGAACGCACGTCCCGCCGAAGAATAGATTCCGATGCCAATGTGGGTTATGCCTTCAGCAAGGATATTTTGACGATGCCCCTCGCTGCCCATCAAGCTGTCCATAATGTCCCGGGCCAGTTCGGGGACTTCGACGAGCTCGCCTCGGATGCCCATCCAGATGTTTTCGGCCGTCGTGCCCACTAGCGTCCTGTGCCGCTGGGCAACGCGCTCGGCCGGACCCTGTCCGCGCGGGTTGGTGTGGGAAAAGAACTCTTGTTCCAGCATGTCCACGCTGTGAATTCTGGCGACTCGCGTTAAGTCCGGCTCCAGTTCGAGAGGGCTGAGCCCGTGCTGCTCCCGCTCGAAATTGACCCGTTCCAGGACGATCTCCTCGACCGCGGCCAGCAGCATCTTCCGCCGCGTTTGGGCGCTCGACGTGGCTGTACCAACAAGAAAAGGGACAAGGGAGGCGAGGATCAGGCCGAATCCCGTCAGCAGAACCCGCGTACGCATCCATCCATTCTACACTTCCGGTGGTTGAGCCGTTCTATGCCTCTGTCATTGCGGCCAAAAGAAAACCCGGCGGTGGAAAGCCAGTAAACACCGCCGGGTTTGCCCCCCGTCCACCGGCAGGTGATGGTGAACGGCAGACGATATTGAGTGAATGACTAGGGTAAGAGGACGTAGGACTGGGCGAAAACCGTGCAATAAATCTTCGAAGGAGTGAAAAAAACTACTCTCCGCGGTCTGCCTGCGGAGGTTTATCGGTTGAAGTGAGGCGGATCGGGCGCCGGAGGGTAAGTTTTACGTCGGCATTGGGGAATGTGATGATGTCGTCGAAACGAACGGCCTGGCGCGATTCGAGTGGGGATCCATTGATCATGACGCCACGGTTTTGACCGAGGTCTGAGGTGGCCCCGGAAAATCGGGCAGTTGTTTAAGGTGTATTCCACCGACTGAGGAGGGATACGCGATGACGATCGCTTTGACAACGTAAAAAGGACCCACCCCGATCGAGTAAAAGGGACCCACCCCCTGGTTAATGGTTTGTAAGCGATTCCGCCGTCGAGGCTGTGGGGAGTGTGGGAGCCGAAGGCTTCCAAGCCGCCGTGGGAGCGCGCTGGCTTTGCAGCGGGTTCCCATGGGGGCGGCACTTTCCACAGCCCTCCGCGCCCGCGGTTTTCACGCGGATCCTCCGGCGGACCGGGGTTTGTTCTTCCGTTTGCTAGGAGCCTGTCGGGAATTGGCTCCCTCGAAGCAAGAATCAACAACTTACGAGCCATCCCCGGTCTGTAAGTTGTTGATTCTTGGTTGCAGACTTCTTATTCCCGACAGGCTCCTAGCGGCGCCGAGACTGTCGGTAAACCGGATACTTTCCCACTCGAACTGGTGAATGGCGCAGTGATGGGTCAGCCGGTCCAGCAGGGCTGCGGTCAGTGCGGCGTCACCGAAGACGCTGGTCCACTGTGCAAACGGCAAGTTCGATGTGACGATCAGCGAACCCTTTTCGTAGCGGTCCGAGAAGACCTGAAACAGCAACTGCGCCCCCTCGGCCGAGAACGGGATATAGCCGACTTCGTCCACGATGAGCAGCTCGAAGCGGGCCAGCTTCGCCAGGTGCCGCTTCAGTTGCCGTTCCTCGCGCGACTCGATCAAGGTGTTGACCAGCCCGGCTGCCGTGGTGAACCCGACGCGGTAGCCCCTCCGGCAGGCTTCCACACCCAGCACCGTGGCGGCATGGGTTTTACCGGTTCCGTGCTTGCCCAACAGGACGACGTTCTCGTGCCGGGTAATGTAGCCGCACTCGGCATAGTCGCGAACCTGGACCGCATCGAGCACTGGCCACTTCTTCAGGTCCGTGGTCTCCAGGGTCTTGAGCAGTGGGAACCGGGCCTCCCGCAGTCGACGCTGGACCTGATTGGCTTGCCGCTGCTCCAGCTCGCGGCTGGCCAGAGCCAATAGAAAGCCGGTGTGCCCCTCGCCGGCCTCTTTAGCCTGTCGGGCGTGTTCCCGCCACTCCCGCACCATGGCCGGAAGCCGGAGTTGCCGCAGTGCGTCGTCGAGAACGATCTCCTGACCCGGACTCATCGCACACCCCCAGCCAGGAGACGGTCATATTGATCCAGATCGGCCCGGGCGATCGTCAGATCGGTGATACCGGGCATCAACCCGGACTCGAGCGGTGCATGGGATCGAGTCGGCGTGTCCTCCCGCATCAGAATGTGCCGCACCGCTTCCAACTCGATACAGTGGGCATCGAGCGCTTCCTGGATGGCCGATGACACCCGATCCAGATCCCAGTCCTGGTGGAGTTGCAGGATGCCGATGAACTCCCGGGTGCCCCGACTGTACCCATGCCGATCCCGCAACCGCTCCAGCGCGGTCTCATATTGGGTCGGCCATTGATCCCGCCACTGCCGGATCGGCCGGGCGCTCTCAAACGAGGCCACCTTCCGCCGGATCAACTCCAGGTAGTGCAACGGATCAATCCGCCAGTCGCTATGACCGAAGGCGCGGTCATGTTCGGCCACCTTCTTCTGGTCCGCGTAAAAGCTCACCCGGTCACAGCCGATATGGGCCCAGAGCCGGCGTCCCACATATGCGGTCGGCACCGAATACCGGTTCTGATCCACCTGGGCCGTCGGGTACGGGCTGATCCGCACACCCACCACCTTCGTGTTCTCGAATCGGGTGCCCGGCAGCGCCAGCAGGTACGCGCGTTCTGCTCCATGGCGTTCCCCGATCGTCCGATCGTCGGACCGACCGCCGATCCTCCGCTGGTCGTCGGCGCCGCAGCGTTCCAGCAACTGCGCGTTCAACTCGTCGAAGTCGGTCACCTCGGGAACCGGCACCAGGAAGTTTCTCCGGGCGAAGCCGACCAGTCCCTCGACCCCGCCTTTCTCCTGGCCCCGCGCCGGATTGCAGAACCGTGCTTCAAACGTGTAGTGCGCCCGAAACGCTGTGAACCGCGTCTGTTCAACCCGACCCTTCCCGCGCAGAATCTGTTTCACGGCGGTTTTCAGGTTATCGAACACTAACGTCGGGAAGACGCCTCCGTACCAGTCGAACCCACGGATGTGACCGTCCAGGAACATCTCCTGCCGTTCCCACGGATAGGCCCGCACAAACGCCTTGCCCGAGTACCGAGATCTCATGCAGAACAACTTGACCTGACGGTCTTGACCGTTCATCCGGACCCAGGCCGTACCCCAGTCCACCTCGGCTTCACGGGCGTGTTCCGGGTCCAACGGCACCACAGCACCGGTCTGGTTCCAGCCCAACCGTGTCTTCCGTTCCCGAACCCAGCGGCGTACCGTCGGCTCGGCTCCGGTAAATTCATGCTCCTCCACCAGACGTTGCCACACCCGGTGCGCGGTGTGGCGTTGCTTGACTGGCTGGTCCCGGTCCGCCTGGAGCCAGGCATCTACGATCCTGGCGACCGGGTCCATCACCGGACAGGCTGGCTCCTTCTCTCGCCGATACTTGGGTTCCTGTCCGGCCAATACTTTCCGGACCGTCCGTCGCGTGTGCCCGGTCTCCCGGGCGATCTGTCGAATGCTTTTCTTGTAAACCCGATGTGCAGTTCTGATCAACTCGTACTGATCCATCCCTATCAATCCTCACCTCCCACTCGCGTGCCTGTTCATCCAGTTCACGCTTCGGGGGAGGCTATCAGGGGTGGGTCCCTTTTCCTCGATCAGAGCCCCGTTTGGTGGGTCCCTTTTACGTTATCGAAATCATGACGAAGAGACGCAGGTTTTCTGGGGAGTTGAAAGCGAAGGTCGCGCTGGAAGCGCTTCGGGGCGATCGGACGCTGCAGGAGATTGCCTCGAAGCACCAGGTTCATCCGAACCAGGTGAGCACATGGAAGCGCCAGGCGATGGAAGGGCTTGGCGAGATGTTCTCGAACGGTGTGGAACGCCGGCGGCGGGATCATGAAAGCGAGGTTCGTGAGCTTCACGCCAAGATCGGCGAATTGACGGTGGAGCGGGATTTTTTGTCCAGAGGGTCCGGTCGATGAGCCGGGCCGCGCGCCGGGCGATGGTGAGGCGCCCTGACCCGGAATTGAGCTTGAGTCGTCAATGCCGTTTGCTGTCGATCGGGCGCTCCTGGCTCTATTACACGCCCCAGGGCGAGAGCGCGGAGACCTTGGCGCGGATGCGGCGCATCGATGAGTTGTTTCTGAAGCATCCGTTCTACGGTGCCCGTCAGATCGTCCGTCATCTGCGCCGCGAGGGCGTGCGCATCGGCCGTCGCCGGGCGGGGCGTCTGATGCGTTTGATGGGTCTTCAGGCGATCTACCGGGCACCCCGCACCAGCGAGCCGCATCCCGAGCACCGGGTCTACCCCTATCTGCTCAAGGGTTTGGCGATCGAGCGGGCAAACCATGTCTGGTGCGCCGACATCACCTACATCCCTGTGCGGCGCGGCTTTCTTTACTTGGTGGCGATCCTGGATTGGGCGAGCCGGTATGTGCTGGCCTGGCGTTTGTCGAACACCCTGGACGCCGGCTTTTGCGTCGAGGCGCTCGAGGAGGCGCGGACCCGCCACGGCCAGCCGGAGATCTTCAATACCGATCAGGGCAGCCAGTTCACCGGCTTCGCCTTCACCGGGCCTCGGTGGTCACTTCAAAACCGGCCAATGGTGGTCACCGCAAAAGCGGCCAATGGGGATGGCCCGGGACAGTGTTGTTTTACCCCTTTGAACCGGTACCGGGCAAGCCCGTTTTGGTACGCCAGCTCCGGGGACCGCACTTGAGAACGTGACCGTGATGGAGAAGGCGGTCCAACATCGCGGTGACAGCGGCGCTGTCGCCTAAGAGTGTCCCCCAATCCTCGACCGGACGATTCGAAGTCAGCAGCGTACTGGTGCGTTCGTAACGTCGCATGACGATTTCGAGAAGTTGCTCGGCGGCGGTCGGAGGCAGCTTGCGCATGCCCAGGTCATCGATGATGAGCAGGGGTACGGTGGCCAGAGTGTCCATGTGTTTTCTACGGGTGCCGTCGATGGTGGCTTCGGCAATATCGTCGAGCAGGGCGTGGGTTTCACGATAGAGGACGCGATGGCCCTGCAGGATGGCCGCCATGCCGATGGCCTGGGCCAGATGACTCTTGCCGGTTCCGGGTGGACCCAGAAACAGCGCGTCTTCGTGTCTGGAGATGAAGGTGGCGGTGGCGAGATCGAAGACGAGGCCGCGATTCATCTTCTTGTTGAAGGTGAAGTCGAAGCCCTCAAGTGTCTTCTGAGGGTCCCGGAATTGGGCCTGTTTCCGCCGCCGTTCCAGCAGCCGCGTGCTTCGGCGGGCGAGTTCGTCCGAGACCAGGATCGAGATCAGATCGATGGGCGCCATGGCTTCGGTCTGGGCTTGGTGCAGACGTGTTTCCAGGACTTCGGCAATGCCGCCGAGGCGAAGTTGTCGCAAAGCCCGCTGGAGTTCGATGATGTTCATGATTTTTCCTGCTCCTGAATCTTGAGGTTGATGAGATCGCGATACTGGGTCAGTTCGCGGATGAGAGGATCGACTTGACGCAGCGTCACCGGAGGTTTCCGCTCCAGATAGCGACGGACGAAACGGTACTGGTAGACGTGGAGTTCCAGAGCGGCGGCGGAGGCATCCTCAACAGCAGGGACACCGTACTTTTTGGCCAGGGAGATCACGCCCAGGATGCGGCGGATGCCGGCTTCCCCTTCCCGTTGATGGATGGCTTCACACAGCGCACCCACCTGCGATCCAACCCGACGGGCACGGTCGAGCAACTGCACCGTGGTTAAGGGCGTTTTCTTCGGGTTGTCCTGGGCACGCACCCGGTATCCACCCCGTTTCTGACGGACATGTTCGCGCAGTAGCTGATGGGTCTCCGGATCGAGGATCCGGACGTGGAACGTGTCCCACTGCACCTGAACACTCCGTCCGATCCAACCGGGAGGAAGTCCGTAGTAGGCGGCCTCGACTTCGACACAGCCGTCGAGATGGACGACGCGTTTCCCGTATTGGTAGTACCGGAACGGTTCCAACGGCAATGGCAGTAATGACGGCTTCTCTTCGGCGAACATGGCGGCAACCTGCCGCTTGGTGGTGCCGTGAATGCGCGTGTCGGCCCAGCGGGTCTCCCATCGGTCCAGATAGGCCTGCGCCAGGTCCAGGCTCTCGAAGCGTTGCCCCTTCAGCGGCGTTTTCTGGGCGTGGCCTACACCGGATTCGACTTTCCCTTTCCGATCTGGATCGCGCACCCGGCATGGCATCGCCACCACGCCGTAATGGGCGAGCACGTCCTTGAATAACGGATTCAGAGTGGGATCGTAATAGTCGGAAACGATCACGCCCTCGCGCAGGTTATCCAGGATGATGTAGCGAGGACTGCCACCGAGCCGGCGGAACGCGGTTTCATGCAGCTCGGCCCAGATGTGGGAACTGGATTTGAAGGTCAGCAGCCGGACCGATTTGCGGCTGTAGCCCAGCGTCATCACGAACAACCGGGTACGCCGGTACTTGCCCGTCTTGGGGTCCCGCACCATCGGGCCGGTCCCGTAGTCGACTTGGGCTTCTTCCCCAGGTCCAGTCTGGATGATGCCTGCAGCTTGGGGGCCCTGCGATCCGCGGAGCTTGCCCACGAAGCGTTTAACCGACTGGTAGCTATTGGCGAAGCCGTGATCCGACACCAGGTCCTGCCAGATCGCCATCCCATTGCGGCCTCGACTCAGGTCCCGCTCGATGATCTCCCGGTAGGGTTCGCACCCACTGCCCGAGGTGGAGACCGGTTCTCCCAGTTCCGCGATGGCCCGATTCTGGGACCCAGAGTCGGTGGTCACCTCTATGGCCGGTTTTGCCGGTGGCCGTTTACCCCAACCACCGGGCCGCCGCACCGGGATACCCGCGCCCCGCAGGTATGTCCCTGCCGTTTCCCGACGGACACCGGTCGTCTCCTCGATCCGCCGTAGCGACCAGCCCAGCCGTCCCAATGCGACAACTTGTTCTTTCTTCTCTTGGCTCAAGGCATTGCTCATGCCGACGGAGCCTATTCAGCTTTCCGCCGGTTTCAATGTCCCGGGCCTCTCTATTTTCGTTGGCCGGTTTTCAAGTGACCTTTAATGGCCGCTTTTGGGTGACCGCCGAGGACCGGGCGCTTGCGGGCGGCCGGTGTCCAGATCTCGATGGACGGCCGGGGCCGGTGCATGGACAACATCTTCATCGAGCGGCTGTGGCGCTCCCTCAAATACGAGGCTGTCTATCTGCACGACCTTGCCGACGGCTTCCAGGCCCGGCGCGTCATCGGCGAGTGGATCGACTTCTACAACGCCGAACGGCCACACTCGGCCCTCGGCGGAAAAACCCCGGCCGAGGCCTACCGCGGCGACCCGCCTGCGGATATGATGGACAAGCAGCTACGCGCCTTGCCCGCTTACCCACCGGCGCAGCAACGGCGACAGGAAGATCGATCCAAGGAGATTCTGGCAAGATGAGCGGCAACCGGAATACACCTTAAACAGGCCGCCAAGCTGTCAACAAACCGGGGCCACCTCAGTCCTCGATCTGGAATTGTCCGTCGTCCATCGTGAGTACGATCGACTTTCGGGACATTCCGTTGTCGTGGAGTCAAGCCCATTCTTAGTTGAAACTCTCCACGGCTCACGATTGGTCACGCAACCTTCTTCTTCGATCTCGTCGACGTCTTCGCCTCAATCTTCAGCTCCCGCCTGAGGGCTTCGCGGAGCTTTGGAAGATGACGGTAGCCGATCACCTTCCTCAAGCGTGGTTCGATGTCGATGAGCGCCGTCGCCAACCAGCGCTGCCGCTGGCTCGAGTTCTTCCAATGATCGACCTTCGCGCACCTTTCCTCGACGAGGGCATTGACCGATTCCAAGCAATTCGTCGTCTTGAACGAACGGCCCAGGACCCCGTACACGCCGAGTCGATGCAACGTGAGGGTCTCCTCCAAGCCTTCCTCAAGGCTCGCAGCGGCCGATTGGTTTCGCTCCTCGAGCTCTCCATGGAGCTGTTCGAGGGCCGCCCGGGCTTCGTTGTACTCCGGGCGCTGGTACGCACGCTGAAGCCGCTTGCGCCACGCGGCTTGCTCGGTCTTCGACAGGTAGCTCACCACGTTCTCGCGTTTGTGCCATTGGCAGCGTTGGACCAGGGCTCGATTACCGAATGCCCGCTTGACTGCCGCGCGCAGACCTTTGCCGCCGTCGACGATCACCAGCACGCCTTCAGAGATGTCCAGGCCTCGCTCCATCAATGAACGGAGAAACGGAGTCAGTACCTGCTCGTTCTCCGTACTCGTCTCCACGAAGCCTAAGAAGCGTTTGTCGCCCGTAATTGTGATGCCCAGGGCCACAACCATCGTGGCGTCGGCAAACATTTTCCCGTCCAGGAAGATCGCCACCACGTCCTCGGCCGACAGATCCCGCTCCTGCATCTGCCGAAGTTTCGCGGCACTCGCCTGGACGAATCCTCGAGACACCGTCGAGCTCGACAATCCGATGGCTCCTGGAATCGCTTCCGCGGCCGACTCGTAGTTCCGGCAGGAGATCCCATAAAGCACACGTCTGAGAAGCAGTTCGTTCACCGCGCCATCCGGACTGAGTTCCTCGTAGCTCCGAAGCGGAATCTCCCCGCCCGCCACGCTGCGAACTCGAGGCACCCGAACCGGCACCCGCTGGCCCCCGAGCCCCACGGTCCCCGGATTGCTCCCGTGTCGCCGGCCCCTCAACGTCGCCTCCTTTCGCGCGTATCGCTCACCCGCCAACGCCTTCACTTCCTCGTCGAGCAACTCCTCTACGTGCATCAACCCCAGTGGGATCAACGCCCGGATCATCTCCACCTTCGAGTCCAATTCCAGTCCCGAGTACTCCTCCCGGCTCATGACCTCGACCTCACCCAGTACTCGCCTCTTCTTGCGTTTTTTCACCGAACGTAACAGACTCCTCATCTCGGCTCCTTTCTCTTACAGGCTTGATGTTGTTTCTTCCAATACCATCAAACCATAGGGTTTGGAGCCGTTTCAATTTCCAACTAAGATTGGCACACTTTCTTGTCGTGGACCCTCACATGATTGTCATCTCCGCGGCCGATACGGAACGGAACCTCGGCGACGGGGATCTCGCGTGGTCCGACACTCGGCTCAGGTCCGGCCGGTATTGTGGGCAGGCCAGGCGCCGATTCAGCTCGGGAGGCGGCCGACACTTCGAGAATCGCGAGAATCGTCTGGTTATGCGGCATCATACGTCTACGTTGCGGATCGTGGATGGTGCGTGGTCGGATCGGGAAACGGTCGCCCTCGTCGCGGTCGCGATTGGTGTCGGGTCAGAGTGGCCAAAATGGCTTCCGGAGCGCCGACTCTGGCGTATCGCGACCGCCCGGCGGAGCCAGCGACCAGGTCAAAATAAAACGGAATTTCCTAGTTTAAGACCTTGACAAGAGCGTACAATAGGCTCTGACAGGCCGGTGGATTTCAACGAATCTGAAGTTTAGCCTTGAGGTAGTCCATGCCGCGATCACCCTTCACCCTGTTGCAGTTTCCACAGAGCAGTTGCAGATTGTCGATGTGATTCGTCCCACCCTTTCGCCTTGAGATGATGTGGTCCACTTCTAGGTGTCGCGTCGCGAAGTGCTCCCGGCATCCGGCACAGTGACCCTCTTGAAGTCCGTAGAGCATGCGGCGATTCTTTAGTGCGTTGTATGGCGGTAGCTTCCCAAGGTCCGTTCGTTGCGGAATATCCGTTCTGTGGATGATAGCGCGCCATAAACCCTGCTTCTCTTCGACTCGACGCTTAACCAACTCGGCGGCTTTCGGCGAGATGTCAATTCCTGTCCATGCACGATCCGACAGATCCGCAGCAACGAGTGTCGTTGCACATCCGCAAAACGGATCCAGAATCATGTCATCAGCTTTGCAGGACGTTTTGATGATGCGTTCGAGCAGCGGCAATGGTTTTTCGGTCGGATACCCTGTGCGTGCTTTTGCGGACGGAGCAATCGGCTGGATGTCCGTAAATACGTCGTCTGGATGCTTTCCCTTTGGATTTAGGCTCTGCTCGCCGTAGTCACGAACACCACGAACATTACCGATATAGTGTGAAAACCTCTCCACTGTCGCCTCAGCATAGGGTTGCCGCGCAGGATCGGGATCGAAATAACGCTTGGAACCAGCGTATCGAAGCAGAACGTCATGCCTTCGGGCAAAGTCAACCTTCGGTGTTCCGGCCCCTCGGTAGTACCACACGATCTCATTCCTGAAGTTACTTGGTCCGAGTACCGCATCCATGAGCAGTTTCAAGTAGTGGCTCATGGTCGGATCGCAGTGGAGGTAGAGGCTCCATGTCGGTTTCAAAAGCCTCCGCATCTCCAATAGCCGTGCCGCCATGTAAATCAGGTATGACTTGTCGCTGTTAGTCATTGCCGCCAGCAGGACGCGGTGGAGCGCGGGGTGTTTTTCCTCGATGAGATTGGCCCACTCCACGTCCACGTCCGAGAGGGTCCAGGTGTCCTTGAACGCGGCCCCAGCCGCCTTGCTTTCTATTGGCGCTGCGTAGTTCGCTTTGGAGTTGAAGGGCGGGTCCAGATAGATCAAGTCTACAGACTCGCTGTTCATGCCCCGCAGGATCGGCAGGTTGTCACCGGTCCAGATCGTCCGGTTCTTCCAGTTCGGGTTACTCATTAAGGAAGATCCAGATTCGTATTGACCTTCGGAATTACGCGCTGAAGCCGCCGCCGAAACTCGTCCCACCCACCCTTGGCCTGTACTACGGACTTCATTAGAGCAATCACGATATTGATGTGTTTCTGAAGCGCTGGGTGTCCTATGTCGAACGTAAGCCATTGATGATGTTTCGTTCTCCTTGATCCTTTTTCCGTCTTTGGGTTCAGTCGTTCGAGTTCTTCTCGCACTCCTGGCGCAAGCCGATCCCATATGATGTCGTTTGTGTAGATGCCAACAACTTGCGGACGGTTGACCTTCATTCCACGCCATTCCCAGTCCCTCAGCCGAAAGATTTCCCTGTAAAACTCATCAGGAAATCTCTTTGCCCATTTTGCCCGTTCTTCGAGCAGGTACTTGTCCAGGATCTTATTGAGCGCGTATCGATCCCTGAGTTCTTGGTAGCCAGTTGCTTCGTCTACGAGGGCGATGATTCCAACCCTAGCAAACCCGCGCATCAGTAATTCACACCGATCCGCTACGTGTTGTTGCTGCCTCTGAAGAACCCCTGCACTTCTTGCTGATAAGACAGCTTCACATATTTCAGCCAGTACTGTTGCCTCATATCCGTGGGCTACTTTGGTGCCTGGAGGCTTGAACTTAATCGGCGTATCGGTCCGCATCATCAACTCGTTCGTCAAAAACGGCTTAAGTCTTCCTTGGGAGGTAAATTTAGCTAAGCGGTCCCCACCCCTGCTGTAGCTTCCACCGTGGGACAAATCAAGAGCACGAAGAAGTCCAGTCTGATGCAATACCCGACAGACCCGACCTTCTATCTCAAGCACGTAACATTGGATCTCGATGTCCCCAATAATAAGTGGACGGTCCGGTGCGCCAGCGAGAATCTTCAACGGTTTCTCTTTCATATTCTCAGCCCTCTGTCGATGGTGGTGTCGAACGCTTCCCAAGGTTCCGCATCGCGAAAGTTGTAGCGGTAGCAGAACTCGTCCACGTACTTCTGAAGGTGCTTGCGGCTGACGCTGTGGAACTGGCCGAACATTCCGCGTTTCAGGAGAGCCCAGAAGCCTTCAATCGTATTGGTGTGGATAAAGCCGTCCACGTACCACTTCTGATGTTTGATGACTGCATGAGGGAGAACCTTGGACATCCCGAGATAGGCTTTGTATTCGTCCGTTATCAAACCTGCTTTCTCGTTGTTGATGAACCGGCGAACGAAAGCGCGCATGTGCCGGCCCTTCATCTTTTCCTTTGAAACGGCCTTCGCCGTCACTCGACCACCGCGCTCTACAGCACCGATCACCGGCGTTTTCTTTGTGCCGCGTCCGCGCAAGTGGCTTCCGCCAGGACCGTTCCCAAAGCTTCCCTTCCTCGGTTTCCCGCCGATGTAGGTTTCGTCCATCTCGACAATTCCGGTCAGGAGATTGCGTTGCTCGGATTGCCTCATGGCTTTCCGAATCTGCATATTGATCCGCCATGCCGTGTTCTTGTTCACTTCGAGGTCGCGTGAGAGTTGGAGCGCGGAGAGTCTCTTCTTCGCGTTGAGCATGAGCGTGATGGCGAGGAACCACTTCTGAAGCGGCATGTGGGTGTGATGGAAGATCGTTCCGACCGTTACGCTGAAGGAAGTCTTGCAGGGATAGCAGCGGTGACGATTGCGGTGACGCGCCGTGTTCTCAGATCCGCAATACGGGCATTGTGGCTTTCCGTCCCAGCGGGCCTTTTCAAGATGCTCGATGCAGGATTTCTGTGTGGGGAATCGTTCGAAAACTTGTACAATGTTCATGGCAAGTAGCCTTTATGTTGTTGTAGATATTGCTCATTGACAGAACGATTTTCGCACAACAGGGACTACTTGTCAAGGTCTTAAACTAGGAAATTCTGAAATAAAAATATCAACCCTTTGCAATAGAGACGGTTGCGGAATTGGGGATAATTGCGTTATGGTCGGCACTCACTGATGAGCCATCTCGCACCGCAAACGGCGGCCATTTCGGGCGCCAAGCACCCCAAAATACCCCGATCCGATGCAGCTCGTCTGCGGGAGGTGCTAGACGTTGTCAACGGGGACGTCCGAATGTAAACGATCACCAGAAAGTGAATGAATCTGAACAAACGCCGAGACTCTGAACGCTCATCATCATCGCCGAGGCCTTGCGAGGCTCTTTGCCGGGGCTTTCCGACCAGTCGTGCAGCTTGGGCGACGTTGCGTGACAGATCACGCTTCCGCGCGCTTGACAATTCTGCTATAGTTTTCCGCCCTTCGACCGGACAGGCTCGGAATTCGACATTCGCGAGGAAGAAAATCACGACTTACGTGTCGGCGCTCGTCCAGAACACTTCACTTTTTCGCGATCGTTAACACCGAAGGCCGGGCAGGATTCTGACGGCGAGAAATCGGGTTCGTGAGGCACTTTCCCGTCTGATCGAGTCCTGCGACGCCATTGAGCAGGCTCCCGAGACCCCTGGCACGGACAATCGAGACTTCTCCCGGCTGTCCACTGCTCTCGAGCCTGTCCGCGGAAGGCTGGCCAAGGTTCGGTTGTTTCCCACCGGGACCCCAGGGGGTTCGGGAACCGTGGGGCGGGGCCGAGCCAGAGTTCATCGATTTCGGTTGACCGAGGATCTGATGCAGGGGCAGGATGCCGAAGACCAGCTATACTTGGCTTTCGCCCAGGGCATCAGCCGGCTGGACGATCTGCGCCGACTACGGCAATGCGATCGGTGCGACAGGTTCTACGTCCGCACGAAGGTTCAGCGACAATTGCGGCATTTCTGTTCGGACGATTGCCGTCGGGCTTTTCACAACGATCGATAGCTTAATCCGACCAGTCGCGCTCGAGCATGCTGTAAACGGCCAGGTTCACGAACCGGTCGTTGACCCATTCCGCTTCACGCTTGATGCCTTCGGGAACGAATCCGAGCCGCTTGGCGACGGCACAGCTCCTGTGGTTGTCCTCGCCTGCCTGGATTTCGACCCGGTGCATGCCCATTTCTGAGAACAGATACCCGGTCAGAGTGCGGACCGCGCGTGTCATGATGCCGCGCCCCTCGAAGGATTGTCCGATCCAGTAGCCGATCTCCGCCTTCCGGCTCTTCTGATTCACGTAGACCAGGCCGACCAGTCCTGCGAGTCGGCCCTCGAACTGGATGGTGCAGTGGAACCCGTTGCCGTCGGATTCCTGCTCGAGGGCCCGTTCGACGAACTCCAATACGTCGCCAGTAGCCGTCGTTCCGTCGACCCATGGCATCCACTCGCGCAGGCGCTTCCTCGAACGGTCTATCTCAGCGTAGATCTCCTGGGCGTCTTCAGGGCGGACCCGTCGGAGTGTGACCCCATCGCCTGCGTCGAGTTCAGCCAGAGACATCGGAGCCATCATGTTACCGCTGTCGCGTCACTCATGAGCTATCAACAGGGAAAGTCGGGATTCACCGACTCCGAGTCTATGCCAACGTACGGATCACCGGTCTTCGGCTTCTGATTCTGATGTTTTCTCTGTAGGTAAGGGCGGAGGTAGCCGATAGGAGGGACAAGAAACTCGAAAAAAGGGGGACCGAATCATGAAGCTTTTGCTTCCGATCGCGATGCTGTTCGTTGGCGCGCCCCTCTTGGCACAACCACAAGTTCTCATCGACAACAGGACTGACCATGACGTGGACACCGCTCGTGTCCGCCGATTGACTGTAGAAGCAGTCGCTGACGCGCCCGTTAGCGAACCCACGATCTTCGTTCACATTTGGCCAAGGAAGGCGCTCCAGACACTAGCCGGAGGAAAAACGCCATTTTTCGTCGGCCCGAATCACGTGTTCATGCACGAGGTGGACTATCTGGCCCTGATACACGGTGTCCTGCTCGTTGCGTTTCCCGGGGAAAGCAGCGACAACCTGGGGACCTGGGGGCGTCGCATCTGGCTGACGGACCAGCTTGTTGTGCGAGTGGACACGCTTACAGCGGCATCGACCAGCCCGCAATAGCTTAGGGGACAGGCTCCCCTGTCCCCCCCTACTTGTTGCGCTGCAGGAATTCCAGGATTCGAGCTGTAATAGCTGATAGAGGCGACGAGGGACAGGGGAGCCTGTCCCCACTCTACTGCTTCAGATGGGCGGCGATCCCTGCGAAGATGTCTTTCACGTTGTACCGGCTCAAACGATTGCTGATTATGGGTTTCACCCCGTATCCGGCTCCGGTGGCGTCGGCAAACGACTTCAACGCCTCCTCCGCCGTGATGGCCGCGTCAAAGTTATTGCTGCCTGTGCCGCGATTGCCGGGGTTAGTTGCATCACCGGTCCCGCCCCCGCCCCCGCCCCCGCCCCCGCCGCGAGCCTGTGCCGACATGGGCATCCCCACGCCGTAGACGAGTACGAGGTCGCTCGCCTCGTACACCATCTCTCGCGAACGACCCAGGTCCGCGCCGACGATCCCTCCCGTGGTAACGATCACGAGCGCCTTCCACTCGTTGCTGGCTCCCTCCAGGATTTCGTAAGCCATCTGGAGAGTCGGAAAAAGGGTAGGGTCACCCGGTGACGTGGAGATCCGCCCAATCGCTCGCTGGACATCATCTTTGTCGGCGTCAGCCGTCATCTCGAAGACAACGCTCGGCGTCCGGCCGAAGCTCAGGACGAAGACCTCGTCATCATCGTCGAGTTCGTCGAGCAGTACCTCGACACCCTCGTTCACCTTGTCCATCAATCGGCCCATCTGGTCGCCAGCGTCGATCAGAATGCCTACACTTACCTGAGCCTGGGCCGTCGGTGCGATGAGGAGGGCCAAGAGTAGGGTCAGGCCCAGGTGCATCGTTGTTTTCCGAGTCATTGCTTGCCTCCTCCGATTTCGGCGTCTGATGCCGAATCGAGGTCCGGATGTTTCAGATGGTGTTCGGTTGCGTCCTGGTAGGCCTTCGCGACCGCGAGCAGTTCGGATTCGCCGAACGGCTTCGCAAAAAACGTCATGCTCGAAGGCAGACCGTTTTCGTTAAATCCATTCGGAACCGCCAGTGCCGGGTGGCGCGCATAGTTGGCCATGTTGCTGGCGTTTCGGCCGGCGTTGAACGGCGGGGGCTCGGTCGGCGCTTCTGCCCCAGCGCCACCACCCCGGCCGCCGCGCGGCCTGCGCGGCCCACGCGGAACGAGGTAGACGTCCACACCCGACGTCGCCTCGGCCAATTGCATCATCATCATCATGCGGGCGCGTTGGAATTGGAGGTACTCGACAGCGGGGATCAGTCGCGCCGCACGGAAACTGTCGGCACGGGTTTGACGTCCCAGTAGTTCGGCACGTCCGGACCGCACGAGCTCATCGAAGAAAACCGCCATTTCGACACCGTGCGCCGTGACGTAATAGGGCCACTCGGGAATGTCGATAGGAGTCATTGTCACGCCGAGCGCCTCGAGATCGTCCAGTGTCTGCCGGTTAATGCGCCTGGCCGCCGCGTCCTCGATTTCGTCGAGTGCCTGTTCGAGGTAACCGACGCGCATCCGACCTACGTCCCTGTTCCCGTCCCAGTTGAACGGGATGTCCCGCACGCTCAGGTCGAGACCGTCGGGGCGGGCGATCGCCCGCAGCACCAGCGCGCAGTCCTCCGCGGACCGGCACATCGGGCCCAGACGGTCCTGCGTCCACGAGAGCGCCATGACTCCGTAGCGGCTGATACGACCGAGCGTGGGCCGCAACCCGGTGACCCCACAGCGCGACGAGGGGCCGAGGATAGACCCGCTGGTTTCTGTACCGATCGAGAAACCGACCAGACCGGCAGCCGTGGCCGAACCCGGGCCTGCCGAGGATCCGCCCGAGCCGGTCGTGGGATCCCACGGGTTCATCGTCTGGCCACCGAACCATTGGTCGCCGCCCGCCAACTCGCCCGTCGCCAGTTTCGCAACCAGCACGGCGCCTGCTTCCCGGACCATCTCGATGACGCTGGCATCCATGTCGATGACCTGGTCCTTGTAGGCGTTCGACCCCCAGGTCGTCTTGTAGCCCCGCGCCGCGATGATGTCTTTGGCTCCCCAGGGAATACCGTGCAGAGGGCCCCGGTAGCGGCCGGCGGAGATCTCCCGGTCCGCCTGTGCCGCCTGAGCCATCGCGAGTTCATCGGTGAAGCTGACGACGCAGGTCAGTATCGGGTTGTACCTGTGGAGGCGAGCGAGATACATCTCGGTCAGATCCACCGATGTGACCTTCCGAGTCCGGATCAGTTCCGCCAGTCTTCGGACAGACCAGAATGCGACGTCCTCCAGGTTCGCCGGTCGGTCGACGGCGGGAATGTCGCTCAACCGGAACGGTTCCTGCCGGCGGTTGACCTGCATGCCGGGTACGAGCGGGTTGAAATGGAACGGCGGTGACACGTCGTTAGGAATCCGGAGTTCACGAAGCTTTTCGTAGTTGCCCAGGGCCTCGTTGACGTCCTCCAGCATGCGCTCGCGTTCTTCTTCGTCGAACTCCAGACCCGCGCGCGCCAGGGCGTCTCCGAGCATGGCCGTGGTGGCCTGTTCGGCGCCCTCCGCCTGCATCCCGGCCCATAGCGCGCCGGGAAGAAGCGTTGCTCCGAGGCCCATGCCGGCGAACCGGGCCATGAACCGTCTTCTGGTCGCATCTGTGTCGTGCATTGACGAATACCTCCAAAGCGAACGTCGGAATCGTAGGTTGGGCGCATTATAGGTTGGCGTTCGGGACACGGTCAACGAATTGGGCGAGTGCAAAATTGTCAGAACCCGCTCGCTACCGCTCCCGCTTCTGGCGGGCGTTTAAATCGGGACAGACGTGCCTGTCCCCATTTAAGATGCACTATCAAAAAATCTAGGAGGCGAAAACATGACTCGAAAGATCTTCGCCGTGCTGATCCTCGGTATCGGACTGGTGGTCCCGGGCGTTGCGCAGGACTTCGACCCGGACGAAATGGCGACGTTCTCGATCGTCGCCCGGGATCCGGAAACCGGAGAACTGGGAGAGTGCGTCACATCCAAGGCGCTCGCGGGCGGTGACGGCGGCCTGACCGTCAAAGGTGGTGTCGGCGTCATCGCACATCAGGCGTCCCGGGACCCGATGTACGGGAAGCTGGGAATCCTGTTGCTCGAGATGGGCATGAGCCCTACTGAGGCGCTGGAGTTTATGCAGCGCGCGGACCGTACTCCGGAACGCCGCCAGATCGGCATCATCGACATCGAGGGCCGTACCGCCGTATACACGAACGGTGGCGCCAGTAGCGGGCCTACGGGAGCATGGAGAGGTCACCGGTGCGGCGTGGACTATTGCGCGCAAGGAAACAGTCTGACCGGACCTGAGGTCATCGAGGCCGTGGCGAACTCCTTTGAGTCCTCCACCGGTCCCCTTGCCGAGAGGTTGATGGCGGCGATCGATGCGGGACAGGCCGCAGGCGGAGACGCCCGAGGCAAACAGACCGCGGTGCTGATCGTTGCGAAACCGATGGCGTCCCGGAACGGATGGAGTGATCGCGTAGTCGACTTCCGCGTTGACGACCATCCCGAACCGATGAGGGAACTCCGACGGATCTACAACAAGAAGGTATCGGGCGACATGATCCGACAGGGGAACGGAATGATCAGCGATGGTGACGTCCGAGGCGGGCTTGAGGTGCTCATCGACGCGTCGGAACTTTCGCCCGACAACGACAATGCCTGGGTGGCGGTGGCGAGTGCCTACCTGAGGAACGACCGCAGGGCTGATGCGTTCGACGCGCTGCGGAAGGCCGTCGAACTGAACCCGAACAATAGAGTGCGCCTGCCGAACAATCAGAACTTCGCTTCGGTCGTCGACGATCCGGAGTTCCGCAGGATTGTCGGGAACTGAGCTAAACGTGTCGATAAACAGCGAACCCGGTTTCGCTGGTAAGATTCGCGACATAGATTCAGAACCGAAGACCTTCAAACGACCAGGAGGCACAGATGAGAACACTGGCTGTGTGTTTGCTGCTGGTGCTGTCCGCTGCACCAGCCATGGCTCAGACCGCGGACGCCTTTGAGGATCCGTGGTTTTCGACATTTTCGATAGTAGCGTTCGACGCCGAGACGAACGAACACGGCGTCGCCGTGGCTTCACGGCCCGTGGCCGCAGCTGCCGCGGTTCCGTGGGCAGTTGCCGGTATTGGCGCCGTCGCCACCCAGGCTGCCGCGAATCGGACCTACGGACCGAAGGCGATGGCGTTGTTCCAACAGGGATTGACACCCGACGAGGTCATTCAGCGCATCACCGACGAGGATCCTGACCGCGACCGCCGCCAGGTGGCCGTAATGGATGCGGAAGGGAACACCGCCGTGTACACGGGACGCCATGTGATCGATCGGAATTTTGATCCCGACGATCTTGTCCATCTGGGCGCGTACGCGGGTGACATTCAGCGCCGGCACTTCTCGGTCCAGGGAAACACACTGGCGAGCGAGGAGGTACTTCGGGCGATGGCCGCCGCATATGAAAGCGCGCGGGATGACGGTAAGCCGATGGCCGAGCGGCTCATGGATGCCCTGGACGCTGGGAACGACGAAGGCGGCGACGTTCGAGGAATGGGTTCGGCTGGCATTCTCGTGGTGCAACCGACAGAAAGCCCGACCTCGATCGGTCGCGCCACGGACCTTCGGGTTGACCATCACGACAACCCGTTTATCGAACTGCGCCGAATCCTGAACAAGCGTCTCGCGCGGCTGCATTCACAGCGTTCCGGCCGGCTCGCAGGGGAGGGGAAGTTTGCCGAAGCCATCGCAGCACAGAAGAAGGCGCGGGAGATGGACCCGTCCAGCGATTCGATCGCATATGGGCTGGCCGAACGGTACGCCCAGGCCGGCGAATACCTCGGCGCCCTTATGACCCTGGCGAAAGCCATCGAGCTTCAGCCCCGCTACCGGCGGGAAGCTCCGACGAATCCGGTCTTCGAGGCGTTGAAGGAATTCGTGGAGTTTCGGCGTCTCGTGGGACAGGGGCAGCAGGAGTAGGTGCGATCAGACTTCTGATTCAGGACACTAGAGCTTGCCGGCGACGATTTCGAGGATTTTTTTCTCGGCCTCGAGCGCACTGGTTTCGAGGGAGCGGGCACGGGTCAGCAGGTCCTCGAGCCATGCCTTGTCGTCGACGCCGGAGGCGTTGATCTTGACGTTGAGGTGGGCGCCCAACACGGCAGACCTGGCGGCCAGGGCCCCGACCCCGGCGTCGGAAACGGAATTGGGGTTTCCGTCCTCGGCCATCGCCTGGATTACCTCCATCGAATCGTAGGCTGTCTCCATCACGCGAAATGGAATCTGGATGGCGTCCTTCGTGGCTTGCTGGATCGCTTCATGCCTGGCCGCCTTCTCGGCCTCGGAACCTTTGGGCATGCCCAGGGCGTCCATGAGGCGGTTGAAAGCGTCGGTGTCTTCGTCGATCAGGCGCAACAGGTGATCGTGGCACGCCTTGCCCTTTTCCGCCCACTCGGAGAATTCTTCCCAACGATCGTCCCAGCCTCGCTTGTGTGCGGACAGATTCGCCACCATCGTCGCCAGGGCGGCCCCCATGGCGCCCATGGCTGCCGAGATGGATCCCCCTCCGGGAGCCGGGGACTCCGAGGCCGTCTCGTGAACGAATCCCTCCACCGTCCGATCCACGAGTCGTTTTCGAGACTCTGTGGCCAGAACATATTCGATGATCTTTTCTTCGGGCTTGAAAGGGTAGAGGTCGTCCAGGCCGAGTGATTTGACGGCGATCCTGATGATCTCGGCGTCGGCAATCCCGGTGGATCGCTCCTGCTTGCGCAGAAAGTACCGGCCGGCGTCGAGCATGGCCGATAGTGGCACCAGCCCGACCAGTTCGGAGCCGGTCACACGAACCCCGCGGGCATCGGCCTTCTTGCATGCCTCGTCGAAGGCCACGTGCATGGGCGTCACCGAGATGTTGGTCAGGTTCAACGAAACCTGGGCGACACCGTATTCTTCGATGAACCAACCGATCCCCTTGACCGCCTGGAGACTGCCCCGAATCCAGACGACCTCGCCGTTCTCGTTCCTGACGAGCGGCCCCGTTATCAGGTTACCTTCCCGTTTCTGCCGTCCCTTTTCGCGCATGTCGAAGGCGATGGCGTTGGCTCTGCGGGTCGACGTCGTGTTCAGGTTGACGTTGTACGCGATCAGAAAATCACGGGCCGCCACAGCGGTCGCTCCGGAACGGATGTTGAATTCCGCCGGTCCGAAGTCCGGTTTCCATTCGGGTTTGGCCAGCTTGTCGCCGAGGCCCTCGTACTCGCCGGACCGGACGTATGCGAGGTTGCGCCGCTCCGGAGTGAATGCCGCATGCTCGTAGCAGTAAATCGTCAGGTCTAATTCCTCGGCCAGCCGTCTGGCAAGGGTGCGAGCATACTCGACCGTTTCGTCCATCGTGATGTTGGCAACCGGGACCAGCGGGCAGACGTCCATCGCTCCGAATCGGGGATGCTCGCCCGAATGCTTGCTCATGTCAATCAGTTCGACGCCCTTGCGCGCCGCTCGAAGCGCCGCTGCGACCACCTCATCCGGCGTTCCGACGAACGTCACGACGGTTCGGTTTGTCGCATGGCCAGGATCGACATCGAGGAGCTTGACGCCCTCGACCTGCTCGATCTCGTTGGTAATTTGCCCGATGATGGAGGTGTCCCTTCCTTCGCTGAAATTCGGTACGCATTCGATCAGTCGTCGCATGGCCATGGACTCCTCTGGAGCTTCCGATGATAGCCGATCTCGAATCGGGGACACGATACGGGACTCTCGCGGGATGAACGCACCGGCGAGGCTGACCCTCGGATCTCAGCCGGCGCAATTTCTGCGCATATATTCAAGTACAGCTTTTACTTTTATTATAGTTTATGTCACTAGTGTCCGGTTAGAAGTCGAATAGAACCAGCTGGTTAGGATCTTGGAGTTCATTGAATTGGGAATCAGGCGCGTGAAAGGCCTGCAAAATGGGCTGTTTCTCAAGAATCGTAATGCTGAGAATCTGTAGGATTTGGTAAAGACTCCTATCGATGCCGAGGCGCTTCCGGATGATGGCGACGTGAACATAAACCGAAATGGCGATCCAGATCTGGGTCTTCACCGCATTCTCGCTGGTGCCGTAGAAGGACTTGATTCGAAGGTGTTGTTTGATCCATTTAAAGAAAAGTTCCACCTGCCATCGCGACTTGTAGATCTGAGTGATGGTGAGTGCAGGCAACGCGAAGTTGTTGGTCAGGAACTTCAACCGCTTGTTCGTCCCGGCATCGAAGTAGCTGATACGCCGCAACGGATCGGGATAGGTTTTGGCGGATTTGTTCGTTGTGAGGATGACCGTCTGGTCGGATCGCAATCCCGTGGTCGTGTCCACCCGACGGGAGTACCGCCGCCGCAGGACGACGTTCTTCTTAGCACGCACCACAAAGAAAGCGGAACAGAGGGAGAAGAGAAAGAGCCGTTCAAAATCGATATAGGCGCGGTCCATGACGTAGAAGGCACCCGCTTCGGGTGCGATCTCATCGAGAACGTTGACGTCATGGACTTTCCCGTCTGTGACGTGGATAAACGCGGGAATGTTGCCGTGAAGATCCAGCAGTGTATGCATCTTGACCGCGGCTTTGTGCCGGCGAAACCGGGCCCATGGGAATAGTGAAAGACACAGGTCAATGGTGGTCGAGTCCAGGGCATATAGACCTTGATCCAACTCGACGCCGATGGGGTCTTCGGCATATAACGGCCGCGCCATGCCGATCAGGACCTGTGCGAAATCCGCATAGATCCGCCAGTCGCGCCGCTCGTTGGCGTCGGCCAGTGTCGTCCGCGCCACCTTGCTTCGGAATCCCATGTGGTAACGCTTTCTGCCGAGGGCGCGTAAGCAGGCTTCGATGTCGCGGAGGCTTTCACGATAGATCAATTGGGCGAATGCCATCGCCAGGAACTGATCCCAGCAGGAAAACCCTTTCTGCTGGTAATCGCCCCGATAGCGGGCGACACACTTCTGAAACTCGTATCGGGGCGCGTAATCCATGACTTGTGAGAAGACGGTTTGGCCTGAGTTCATGCGCCATTGGTATCACCCCTCTCACCGTAATATTGCTAAAAGTGTGATCGGCAGGTTCAAATCGAAAAATCGCAGAATGCCATTCAACTCACTGTTCATCTATAAGTTGCCGGCGGCTGTCGCACCGTGTTCCGGACACTAGTGAGGTGCGGTCTATGACCGCACTTCTTGATCGATTCTTACTGTAGGAGCGGTCTATGACCGCACTTTTTGATCGACCTTGGGAAATGTTGAGGTGGCCCCGGAAAATCGGGCAGTTGTTTAAGGTGTATTCCACCGACTGAGGAGGGATACGCGATGACGAAGAGACGCAGGTTTTCTGGGGAGTTGAAAGCGAAGGTCGCGCTGGAAGCGCTTCGGGGCGATCGGACGCTGCAGGAGATTGCCTCGAAGCACCAGGTTCATCCGAACCAGGTGAGCACATGGAAGCGCCAGGCGATGGAAGGGCTTGGCGAGATGTTCTCGAACGGTGTGGAACGCCGGCGGCGGGATCATGAAAGCGAGGTTCGTGAGCTTCACGCCAAGATCGGCGAATTGACGGTGGAGCGGGATTTTTTGTCCAGAGGGTCCGGTCGATGAGCCGGGCCGCGCGCCGGGCGATGGTGAGGCGCCCTGACCCGGAACTGAGCTTGAGTCGTCAATGCCGTTTGCTGTCGATCGGGCGCTCCTGGCTCTATTACACGCCCCAGGGCGAGAGCGCGGAGACCTTGGCGCGGATGCGGCGCATCGATGAGTTGTTTCTGAAGCATCCGTTCTACGGTGCCCGTCAGATCGTCCGTCATCTGCGCCGCGAGGGCGTGCGCATCGGCCGTCGCCGGGCGGGGCGTCTGATGCGTTTGATGGGTCTTCAGGCGATCTACCGGGCACCCCGCACCAGCGAGCCGCATCCCGAGCACCGGGTCTACCCCTATCTGCTCAAGGGTTTGGCGATCGAGCGGGCAAACCATGTCTGGTGCGCCGACATCACCTACATCCCTGTGCGGCGCGGCTTTCTTTACTTGGTGGCGATCCTGGATTGGGCGAGCCGGTATGTGCTGGCCTGGCGTTTGTCGAACACCCTGGACGCCGGCTTTTGCGTCGAGGCGCTCGAGGAGGCGCGGACCCGCCACGGCCAGCCGGAGATCTTCAATACCGATCAGGGCAGCCAGTTCACCGGCTTCGCCTTCACCGGGCGCTTGCGGGCGGCCGGTGTCCAGATCTCGATGGACGGCCGGGGCCGGTGCATGGACAACATCTTCATCGAGCGGCTGTGGCGCTCCCTCAAATACGAGGCTGTCTATCTGCACGACCTTGCCGACGGCTTCCAGGCCCGGCGCGTCATCGGCGAGTGGATCGACTTCTACAACGCCGAACGGCCACACTCGGCCCTCGGCGGAAAAACCCCGGCCGAGGCCTACCGCGGCGACCCGCCTGCGGATATGATGGACAAGCAGCTACGCGCCTTGCCCGCTTACCCACCGGCGCAGCAACGGCGACAGGAAGATCGATCCAAGGAGATTCTGGCAAGATGAGCGGCAACCGGAATACACCTTAAACAGGCCGCCAAGCTGTCCACAAACCGGGGCCACCTCATGTGCGCTCACAGAGCGCACCTACAGTTGGAGTTGATTGGTCTGGTCATCAGTAGTTAAAAATAAAATCCAGTTTGTTGAGCAGCGCCCATTGGCAGTCGGCGAGCCACTCCGCGTAGTTGTCCCCTTTGGCCGTGGCCAACGTCCCGAATTCCTCATCCGTGGACCATCGCCCGAGAGTCGCCAGGAACAACCGGTCGACCGCGTCGCGGTCGCTGAATTCCTCATCCGTGGACCATCGCCCGAGAGTCGCCAGGAACAACCGGTCGACCGCGTCGCGGTCGCTGAAACCGGCCTGTATGACCCGCGTCACGTGCGTCAGGATGCCGCGGTCTCCGAAGGTGCGGTCGTTGATCATCCAGTTGTTCATCAGGAACAGCACCTGCAGGACGTTCGAGTCGGAGGCGGGCGGCGTCTGCCACCAGTCGCCGCGGCCCATCCGGTCGAGAAAGTCCATGAAGTCGTAGTTGCTCCGCGGTTCGGTTGGATCCGGCAGTTGCATCGCGTAGTAGAGCGGCTGATCGAAGCCCTCCACAAACATCGGTGTCCTGGTCATCGTAGCTGTGGTGATCGCGTCGTAGAGTTCTTCCGGAGACAGCTTGCGCGGTGCGTGCTTCGCAAAGTAGAGCGCGTACTCGGGCCGCCACTCCCACGGATACTCGCTCGAGATCTGATAGGCGCGGGAGGCGACGATCGTGCGGATGATTTATCGGACGCTGTAGTTACTCCGGATGAACTCGTCGGCCAGTTCCTCGAGCAGGTCGGGATGGGTCGGCTGCAGCGCCCATGGTGCCGGCGGTGGGTTCGCCGGGTCGATGCGGGACAGGTCCCGTCCGTTCGGCGGATCGACGATCCCGGCGCCGAAGAAATGGGCCCACAGATAATTCACGGTGGCCCGGGCGAACTGACGGTCCGCAGCTACCATGCGCCCCAGTTCCGCACGCCAGTTGTCACCGGCGGGCTCCTCACCCGTGAACATGTAGGAGGGTGTCCGGGCAGCTCCAGTTCGAAACGGCCGCGGCCCCGGGTTCCCCCGATCGACGGAACCGTTGTAGACGCCCTGGCTTCGATCGTTGACGATGAAGTGGGACTGTTCCTCGAATGCGTCCGCGGGCAACTCCACAAGATTCAGCCGGGACAGGAACGCCGCCAGTCCCCAGAACTCCTCCCTGCGGCGCTCGGCCAGGTAGAGGTTGATCGGTTCCAGATGATTTGCACCGTCATGACAGGACACGCATTCGGTCTTGACGCCGAGGAACTTCGTGGTGATGCGGTCGGCCAGTACATCCTACGTGTCCTGAATCGGGTCGCCCTGCTGAATCCCACGGACCAGGAAGTTCACTGGACCAAGTTCGTGGGAGTCTCCGCTGGAGGCGATCAGCTCGGTCACGACGTCGGCATAGGAACGGTCCCGCGCGACGAAGTCCCGGATGTAGTCGTAGAAGAGGTTTCGTCCTGGGATACCGACGAAGTTGTAGTAGTTGCTGGTGACCTCGAAGTGGTTCGCGAAGTACGCGGTCCAGTTGTCGACGAAAGCTTCGGACGCGATCAACTCGTCGATCAGCTTGTCTCGTTTCGTGGGGTCGTCACTTGCCACGAATTCTTCGATCTTTTCGATCGTTGGGATTCGGCCCGTGAGGTCGAGCGAGAGTCGCCGCAGGATCTCCGTGGTCCCGGCGTCCGGGGCCGAAGAGACGTTGTCGGCCACCATTGCACCGAAGATGTGCTGATCGATGAAGTTGTTCGGGACTACCGCGGCCGCGCCCTCGATGGTGCGAGTGAGCGTCATGTCATCGCCACTGATCGTACCGGTGTAGGCAAACGTGATCTCGTTCCCGTTGAAGTCCACCAGGTGCTTGAACGCGATGGTGCTCCCGTCAACGGTTCCTTCGCTGATTTCCACGGTGCCCGTGAACTCGCTCGTCGCAGTGCCCGTCACGGTGCTTCCGTCGACGGCGAGTTCGAACGTGATTTCCTGTTGTTCACCGCCCTGGACCGGCATCTCTCCCGTCCAGCTGCCGGCGGCGTCCTGCGCCCCCGCGGGCAGCGTGACGAGCATCGCCAGCGCAAGCACCAAAAGCCGAAAACGCATGTTTATTCTCCTTGCCGCGCCGACCGGTACCGCCGGGCGGACGCAGCAGCTGTCCGTCAATAAGGTCTCATCTTTACTGCACGGTATTCGTTGGAACGAAGTTAAGCCAACATGGCGCCTTTCGGGAGCCTCTTTACATTATTTAACCCGATCCCGGGGATCGCGCGGCCTCGGTAACGGTTTCCAGTTCCGCACCGTCGGGCGTGATGACGGTGAAGCGCACCGAGCTTGCCCCAGCCTCCGCGGGCCTCGGGATCCGGGCAAGCTGGAAGCCCTGGCCGGTCGGTTCCACGATGACGGTGAAGGCGTTGCCATGCCGGATCACGGAGAGGATTTCGTGGAGGAAGACCCAGAGATCGAGATAGCGCTCCTCATCGATGTCCTGCTTCCATTTCTCGTCGTCGCAGTGTCGCGTGACGTCGTCGGCGGACCATGCACCGGACAGACGAAAGACCTCCGACTCCGCCGTGGCGGCCGCACCTCCCTGGTAGAAGACGAAATCGCGGATCCACCAGATGCTCTCGGGGTCCGGCTGTTCCCGGCGTCTCGAACGGCGACGACGCTGTGCCCGCCCCTGCTGGTCTTCGGTTGAGGGACGGCTCCAGGTCTTCGATTCCAGGCAAATGACAACGTCCAGCTCTTCCTCGGCTACGGTTGGATCGGCATTCTGGGCGGAGGACTCCACGGCGCCCGCCGCCGCAAAGGCCAGCGCAAGAACAGCGCCGAGAAGCAGCCTTCGGGCTTGTGCTCTGGCACGGTGCATCACGATTCGGCATCAAAGGGTTGTTTCCGTATCTTACTACGCACAACGCGGCCGTTAATGGGTGAAGCGAGGCGAGTCGATAGGGAAGGCATGGAGAACAAGAACATCGGATCCGCGGCCGCGATGATGGTCCTGCTTGGTGAGGATCTCGCAGCCGAGGTCATGAGCCACCTCAGCGAGGAGGAGGTTCAGAAGATATCCGCCGCAATATATAAGGTCGAGGGCAGGGAAGTGGAGTACGTCGACAACCTCGGGCATTTACTGGACGCCCCGAATTCCCTGCCGAACCACGCTGCCGGTTCCTGATCGGCCCGTCCACGCAGCTGGGGCCTGCACCCCTCGCCACTAATCCTGGCACAGGACTTGCATGATTCTAGCGCGTCCGCTCGTATCGAATCCCGGCTGGGAGGGCAGAAGCTCCGTCTCGTACAGAAAGTCTTCGCTTCCCGGTACATAGGCGACGCTTTCCTGCTGGGCGAGGGGCACCAATTCAATCTGGTTGTAATCGCGGCCCGGCACCATCTCTGTGGTTTCCGGGAATGGCGCTTCGGTCAGGTCGAAGTAGAACTCGAACGCGTTGACGTATGTCAGGACGATGAAACGTGATCCGTCGTCGTCGATGTCGAGGGCCGTCGGCAGGCTGCCGGAAAAGCGGTCGCTGCTGATCGCGGTCAGGTCCAGCTCTCCGATGTGTTCTGCGACGATTACTCCTGCTAAAGGATCGACCCAGGCCAGCCGCGGGATCCTGAAGACTTGGGACGCTGAAGCTGTCAGCATTAGGTAGTTCGCTCTCTTCGTGATGATGAGTATGTCCCCGTTCGGGTGGACGGCGAATGCTTCCGCATCCCTTGGGCCTTCGGGGTACCGAAACCGAAACCGGAAGAGAGGCATGACGGTTTCGGGGTACTGCTCTTGTTCCTCGATCACGACGACTTCAAGACTGTCGCGCATGCCGACGTTATTCCCCAAGTCTGCGATGAACAGACAGGAGCCGCCGCCTGCCGGACACTGTCCGATCGCAATGTCTTCGGTATCACTTGGTTCGAAGCCCTCGATGCGTACGATCCGGGTTCCGCTTCCGTCCATCGCAGTTACGAAGAATCGTCCGGAGTCCCCCGAATCGTTGATGTGGTACAGGCGGTCCGGAAAGCGCGACGACACTTCCAGTCCACTTGCCTCAGGAATCACTTCGTGGTCCAGAGCGCCGATCTCGGCGGCCGAAGCCCATGTAGAGCACCCGATTCCCTCGGCCAGCGGCTCGACTGGGGGTGACGGTTCCGGCGACCCGGAACAGGCGGAAGCGGCGAGGACGATCGGCAAGAGGAAGACCAACGATTTTGAACGCATCGTCATGGCTGTGAGCGTAACGCCGTCTTGGCGAAAGCATCCTACTACATTGTCAGCCCGTACTCCCTTGAAGCTGATTTTCCGTGTCCAAAATTGATTTTTGTGGTACCGACATAGGCCGGAACTGCCCACAGCCAGTCCAGGGTCGAGGGCACCGCTCGGGCGCGACCTACAGGAAGGGGGACAATTGCTCGAATTCTTCACAGGACTGACCGGACCCATCGTCGTCTTCTACGCGATGGCTATCCTCGCCTCACTCGTCCTTGTCGTTCAGATCGTCCTGATGGCCTTCGGTTTCGACGACACCGAGGGACTGGATGCCGGCGACGGCTTGAGTCTCATCTCCTTCCGCTCGTTGACCGGTTTTTTCGGAGGATTTGGCTGGGCCGGAGTGCTCATGCTGGAGAACGGATCGTCGATGGTGGCGGCGACGGGAGTCGGTTTCGGCGTGGGTCTGGTCCTGATGGCGTCAGTTGCTTACGTCATGAAAGTGCTGCATTCCTTGAAGGAAAGCGGAACGATCGACTTTGCCGCTGCGATTGGCGAGGTCGGTACGGTGTACGTCTCGATACCTGCCGCCCAGACCGGTGGCGGCCAGGTGCGTGTGATGGTCCAGGGGCGCCTGAAAGTCGTTCCGGCCTACACCAAGTCTTCGACCTCGATCACGAGTGAGCGGAAAGTTCGGGTGATCGCACTGGTGGATTCGGGCACTCTTCTGGTCGAACCTCTCGGAGAAACCGTAGAAAAGGAGTCATAGGATGTCGCCGAACATGATCGCTGTGCTGATGACGAGCTTCGTCATCCTGTTTTTCTTCTCCACGCTCTTCATCGTTACGCGGTACAAGCGATGTCCCTCCGATCAAATTCTGGTCATCTACGGCAAGGTGGGCGGAAAAGGAGACGATCGACGTTCCGCCCGCTGCTACCACGGCGGCGCGGCTTTTATCATACCGGTCTTCCAGAGCTATGAATTCCTGGACCTGACGCCGACGCCGATCGAGATCAGCCTGCAGGGAGCCCTGTCCCAGCAGAATATCCGGATCAACACGCCGTCCACTTTCACTATCGGCATTTCCACAGCGCCCGGAGTCATGGAAAACGCCGCCGAGCGATTGCTGGGGATTCCCATGACCCAGGTGCGGGAGTTGGCCCGCGACATCATCTTTGGCCAGATGAGGGTCGTGATCGCGACGATGACGATCGAGGAGATCAACACCGACCGGGAGAAACTGATCGACAAGATCTTCAGCGGTGTTGAAATCGAGCTGAACAAGGTCGGTCTCCATCTGATCAACGTCAACATCCAGGACATCACGGATGAATCGGGCTACATCGACGCCCTTGGCAAAGAGGCGGCTGCTCGTGCCGTTAACGAAGCCAAGATCAGGGTGGCCGAGCAGGAACGTGACGGTGAGATCGGCAAGGCCAACGCGGAGAGGGAGCGGCGCGTCCAGGTGGCCTCCGCGCATGCCACGGCCGTCGAGGGCGAGAACGAGGCCAAGGTGAAGGTGGCCCGGTCGGACGCCTCGAGGAGGGAACAGGAGGCAGAGGCTGAACGGCGGGCGACCGCGGCCGAGAAGGTCAAGCAGGCCGATGCGCTCAAGGAAGCCTACGCCGCCGAGGAAGCAGCCGAGATCGAGAGGGCCAAGAGGGAATCTGCGTCCCAGGAGGCCAACATCATCGTTCCGGCGGAGATTGAGAAGCGGCGCATCGAGACCCTGGCGGAGGCGGACGCCGAGAAAATACGCCGCCTGAAGCGGGGCGAAGCCGACGGCATCCGTGCGCTGATGGAAGCCGAAGCCGAGGGCTTGAAGGCCATCCTGACCCGCAAGGCAGAGGGTTTCGATCGTATCGTACGGGCCGCCTCGAACGATCCCGAGCTGGCATCCCTGCTTCTGATCACCGAACAGCTTCCGCAGCTCGTGGAGGCGCAAGTCAAGGCCATCTCGAACCTGAAGATCGACTCCGTGACAGTCTGGGAATCCGGGACGGGATCGAAGGGAAAGACCAATACGGCCGAGTTCCTATCCGGTCTGGTCGGTTCGCTTCCGCCCCTCCATGAGCTGACGAAGAACGTCGGCATCAAACTACCGGAGTACCTCGGAAGCATGAGGGGCGACTCTGTGGCGGGGCGACTACAGAATGATGTTTCCGGCGACGACGAACACGGGCAACAGGATGGCCGTCCGGAGCAGGAAGATCAGGACGAGGTCGCGGAAGGTTAGCGGAAGGATCGACCTCAGCAGCAGTATGCCGACTTCGGACATATAGATCAGCTGAGCGACCGACAAGCCCGCGAGCACGAAACGAGTCAATTCCGCATCGATGTCTGTGGCGATGAGGGCGGGAACGAACTGGTCGAGAAAACCAACCAGGATTCCTGGCGCCGCGACATCCGCCCCACCGAGCCCCATCATTTCCAACACCGGTACGAGAGGTATGGTGAGCCAGGCGAAGACCGGTGTATGGCGACCCACTATCATGACGAGGACGACCATCCCCATGCTCGCTCCGATCACGCCGAACACGGCATCCGCCATCGAGCGTAACGAACTGGCGACATAGCCGTGGATGCCCGGGGCTCCCTCGGCCCTTTGAACGGCCTTCTGGAGTGCCAGCCGCGGTAGCGAAATCCCGGTGGACCGGTCTTCCTCGGGCGCTGGCTGCGCTTCGTGGAAATAGGTGTCGGGTTTTCGCGAAAGAGGCGGCAAACGCGGGGTGATCGCGGCGGCAATGATGCAGGCTACCGCTACGGAGATGTACCAGGGGAAGAAGAGATGATCGATGTTCGCCGCCCCTGCGATGATCACGGCGAACGGGACCGAAATCACTGAGAAATTCGTGGCGACAGCTGCGGCCTCGCGGGCGTTGTAGGAGCCGTTCCGGTACTGCTCGATCGTGATCAGGAGACCGACGCTTGCAGCCGCCACGAAAGAAGCGGCTGCATCGATGGCCGCCCGGCCGGGCAGGCGGAAGAGCCGGATGAACACCGGCCGAACCAGCGTCCCGATGAACTCCATTGCGCCGTAGTTCGTCAGCAAGGGAAGAAACACGCACGAGATCACAAAAATCGTCAACATCGGTTGGCCGATCTCGTCATATGCCGCGGTGCCGGTTTTCAGTCCGATGATCAGGTCCGGACCGGACTTCAGGTAGAACATGATGCCGAACACAGCGCCCAGGATTCGTAGGATTGTCCAGAAGGGAGCGGTCTTGAAGATCTGGACGAGCAGCTTCGATTTGGGTAGCCAGGAGAAGTCGAACCAACTGTAGGCCATGCTCGCGAGCGCAGTGAAGACGCACAAACTGACCAGGATCAACAGCAGGGAGTCGCCCATCAATGACTGAATTCGCGCCTGAATCACGGCTATGGGTATGGTCCAACCCCCGGAATAGACTGGCGACAGGAAAAGGAAGAGGCCGAGGCCCGAAGGCACGGCGAATCGGGCGACCTTCCTGAAGTCCAGTGCTTCTCGGGTCGGCGTCGAGGGCGGGTTCACTTCCTGTCCCATCTCACTCACGTGTTTTTCTCCGTTTCCGGATATCCAATTACGGGCGGCTACGATATGAATCCCCAGAACGATACGCCGGGAAACGTGAGACGTCAATTGCGGGTGTTTTCCCAGCGGGTTGCCCTGTGGAATACTAGCGACGGATGATCCCCCTATTCGTCAAGAACGCGATCAAGGCCATCTGGCGGGACGTTTCCGTCCGATCGGAGACCGAGGGACGGATGACGATGCTGGATCTGGCGGCACGATTCGTTCACGTCGGCAAGGTTCGCGGTGCTTATCTCGAGTTTGGCGTCTACAGAGGATTCACGTTTTCTTCGGCCTACAAGTCGTTCCGGCGTCACAACTCATCGATCTCGCACATGTGGGCATTTGACAGCTTCGATGGAATGCCGGCGCCCACGGGCGTCGATCAGGGAGCGGGGTCGTTCGAACAGGCGGGTCAGTTTCGGTGCTCCGCCGAAGAGTTCGTCCGCCAACTCGATGGGTACCGGGTTCCGCGTTCCGACTACGCGGTAATCCCCGGATGGTTCGACGAGACCCTCACTGCGGACCTGGCGAAGAAGGTCGGACCCGCAGCCGTCGTATGGGTCGACTGCGATCTGTACAGTTCGACGGTCCCGGTGCTTCGCTTTATCGCGCCGCTCATTCAGAACGGGACTCTCCTCGTCTTCGATGACTACTACTGCTTTGGCGGGCGGGCGGATCTGGGTGAGCGCCGGGCGCTCGAAGAGTTTCTGGAATCCAATCCGGAGTTGAGTGTTACCGACTACGCAAAATATGGCAGCACTGGACAGGCGTTTATCGTGAACATCCGACGATAGGAGACTGCGGCGAAAGTCGCCTAAGGCTGTAGCTGCGGGAGAGAGAAGCCACGTGCAGGAAGCCAAGGCCAAGCTAAGGAAGCTTATACACAACCTGTTCACCGGCGGGATGTTCGCTCGGTACGACGCAGAGACGACGCGCCGCATCGTCATGGTGAACATTCTCATCGTTGTCGGGATTGTTTTCCTTCTGTCCTACTCGATTGAGTCCTACTATGTCGGCACCTATCAGATCGCGATTCTAGATACGCTGGCCGCCGTTCTGCTGCTACTTGCAGGTATCCACGTGCGGCGGACCCACACGTACTTGTTTGCCAGCAATACATCCGTTTCCGTCTTTGGATTGCTGTTCCTGTACCTCGCGGTCGATGGCGGGGTCGACAATACGGGTCATCTGTGGGCGTTCGCGTTTCCTCAGCTCGCCGTCATACACTTTGGGCTCAGGAAGGGTACGATTGCGATAGGCCTCTTCATAGCCGGCATCGTTTTCTTCTTTGTCGCGGGTTTTCCGGGCGCGGCCAGTCAATATTCCCTGGATTTCAAATTCAGATTCGTCAGCTCCCTCCTGACGATCAGCATCTTCGCTTATCTCCATGAATACATTCGCTCCGCGTTCGTCAAGGACATCGTCAGGCAGAATGAAGAACTTGCAAGAACCCAGCGGCTCGAGTCTCTGGGTTTCCTGGCCGGCGGCATTGCGCATGACTTCAACAACATGCTGACGGGCGTCCTTGGAAATCTTGCCCTGCTGGAGATGTCGGTCCCGCGACAGAGCAGTGACTTCAGGCTGGTAACGGCGGCGCAGAGGGCGGCTGACCGGTCGATAGGCCTGGCTCAGCAGCTGCTGACGTTTTCAAGAGGAAGCAGCCCTGTCAAGGAAGCGACCGCGGTAGAAGGTTTGTTGAGGGAAACGACGGAGTTGTTCTTACGCGGCTCCAAAGTACGGCCCGAATACGACTTCCAGGAGGGGCTGTATCCGGTGGAAATCGATAGGGGACAGATTGCACAGGTCATCCAGAACGTGGTGATCAACGGGGATCATGCGATGCCCGAAGGAGGGCTCCTCCAGATATCCGCCACCAACGTCACCGTCCCAGACAACGATCTCTCCATGGATGCCGGGCCGTACGTGAAGATATCCATAGAGGATGAAGGCCCAGGCATTCCGGAAGATGTCATTCCAAGAATATTCGATCTCTATTTCACAACCAAAACCGAGGGCAACGGGCTGGGACTCGCCGTTTCACATTCGATAGTGTCCAAGCATGATGGGTACATCACCGCCAGTTCTCGGGTCGGAGCCGGCGCTCGTTTTGACATCCACCTTCCCGCTTCGGTCAAGCAACCTGATCGAATCGAGCGAGCCGAAAAGGCGATCGGAAAGGGTGTCGGGCGAATTCTGCTGATGGATGATGATGAAATCATCCAGGACACGGTCGGGCGTATGCTCGAGGAACTCGGCTATGAGGTAGACGGGGTCGGCGATGGTGTTGAAGCTCTGGCCGCCTACCGAGCGGCTATGGCGGTCGATCGAGCGTACAACGTCGTTATTATGGATTTGACCGTTCCGGGCGGCATGGGGGGCAAGGAAGCTATCTCCAGGTTGCGAAGGCTGCACCCCGGTGCCCGCGTTGTGGTTTCGAGTGGCTATTCCAACGATCCGATCATGGCGAACCATAAAGACTACGGATTTGACGCAGTCGTTCAAAAGCCCGTGGACCTAGGGGACTTGGCCGAGACGCTCCGCGCGCTCGTACCGAGAGCCGCAAAACCGTAGCGGCGTCTCCGAGCGCCGAATAATGGCGGTTGCTCAACAAGATCGCGCTGACGGCGTCCGTGGCCCTTACAGCGGTCACTGCTTTTTTCTATTGGCTATGGTAGGGGCTCGACCGAAGGTCGGACGTATCCGTTTCAGCGGTCGGGTTGACACTCAGACAGAGCGCCTCGCCGTGCGCGGTAACCTCTGTCGTCACGACGTAGTCGACGCCCTGTCGCTTGCTACCGAAGCGGATCACACCCGACTGCGATGTTCGAGCGTTAGCGACGTCCATGCCTGCCATCCCTTTCACCCGACCAACGAGAGCGGGATACATCACCCTCGGAAAGCCACGTCCGTCGCGAAGCTGGCCGTCAACCCGAAACCGTATCCTGGTGGCGTCTCCGTCCAGCAGTTCGATTTGGATCGTTGTCGCTCCATACGAGTGAGCGTCCTCGAGGATTCGCTTGAGCAGCGAAACCGCTGGATTATCGTCGTCTCGATCCATGGTGGCGTTCAGGTCAATTAGGGAGAAACAGAAATATCGGCCGCCCGACCCATCAGTTCAAACCCAAGTATTAGGCGCATACCCGCATTCCTCGGGCCATGGTCATCCTGCTGATTTCAGCTCTCTTGGTGTCGCTCGGAGCCAGCCTAACTGTAAGATGCCATAGGGTGTATCTGTTGGTCGCTGGCGTTCTACAATCGCCTATTGTTCGGAGTTCATAGAGCGCCGTTACAGAATCTATCAGGCACTCCTCGAACGAAGAACGTGCGTGGCCGGGCGCCGAAGGACTCAATGGTCATGGTGAACGTGGACCCGTCTGAGTGGCTCCGCGGCTTGCATCCTTCGCGAAGATCATCGCGCAAGTCAGTTCCGAAAAGCGGATGTAATCAGAAGGAGCGGTAGATCATAGTTGATCCAATGCCCGAAATTAGATGTATATTGCTGGAGAGTAAATTAGGTTTAGATCAAACAGTCGCTGTATCGATCTTCTGCTAACAGAAGCCATAAGATAATCGGATAATTGTAAGAGTAGCCCGACAATGGCACGGTTGAAAGGGGAGAGGATATGCCCAATATTGCCAAAGTTCTGAAGGAAGAAATCTGCCGGCTTTCGCGTAAAGAGGTACGAAGCGCTACTGCCGGCCTGGCCAAGAGCAACGCGACTCTGCGGCGTACCGCTGCGACACTGAGGAAGGAAGTGGCCGTGCTCAAGGCAGGGCAGAACCGGCTGGCCTCGTCGCTTGAGAAGCTTGCCCGGAACGCGGGAGTGGAATCGCCGAAAGAAGAGTTTCGCATGACATCCCGTGGGGTACGAGCCTTGAGAAGGAAGCTGAAATTAACGCAAGCCCAGTTGGCGGCGTTGCTCGGCGTGTCCGCACAAACCGTGTTTTTGTGGGAGAGCAAGGGCGGCCGGCTCGAGTTTCGCGGTGGGAGCGAGGCCGCACTGCGGGATGTTCGAAGTATCGATGCTTCAGAAGCAGCCGAGCGGTTGGCCAGGAAGACTCGCCGGCCAAGAAAGAGCAAGAAGCGCGCGAAACGCACCCGGTGATCAACCACGCTGCAGCCTGCTGTCTGATGCTCGTGTTCCTGGCGCCGATGCCCGGCTTTGCCGGCCAGGAAATCTCCAGGCCGGACCTGCCCGCCTTCTATGCCACCCTGGCCACCGTAAGGGCTGCCGTAGGGCCCCGTTGTGACGCGCTCGAGGTTCGTCGGCTGGACATGCTTCTGGATGTGGCCCGCCCGACCCAGCAACAGATCGATTGTGACGGATACCTGTTTCGGGGCCGGAAACGGTTCATGGAACTGATGTTCAGCGATGACCAGCTTGACCTGGTGATTGTGCTGACCGATCCGGATGAACACGAGGCCTTCGCCGATACGCTTCGTGCCCAGCATGGCGAGCCGACGCACGACTCGGAGATTGGCCTGTATTTTTACGATGCGGCCGTGGCCTTGAGAACCGAACCCCACGAGGTAGTGTTCGTATCCAAGCGCGTACGCGCTCAATACCAGCTCTACATGGACTCCATGGCCGGAGAGGCCGGAAAACCGCAGTAGCGGCCGTGGTGAGGTGCGATCGAGCCTACCTGGATGAGGGCATTCCTCATCGCCGGTTACTGTCGATCGTCGCCTCGAACTCACGTCTCCGGTACGATGGTGCTGTGATTTTCGGCCTCAAAACATGCTTGGGAAGAGTGTGGGCGCCCGCAGGACCCCTTGACAAGGATCTGCCTTCCCATATACTGGAGTCCGCAACATAAGTTGTTAATCCTGTTTAGGCGCCTCTTGCCTCTGTTCGGAAGGTAGTTAGATCCTGTTTGCTGACCCTCCTTTCCCACAAAGCCCTCGAAGGTCCTCTACAGACAAATTCAAGAGAGATTCAATGACCAAAAAATTATACGTTGGAAATCTGTCGTTCCAGACGACGGAAGGCGATCTTGACGAACTGTTTGCGCAGGCCGGCGAGGTCGAATCGGTCCGGATCATTACGGACCGGGACACTGGCCGATCCCGAGGCTTCGGCTTTGTGGAGATGAACGAGGACAATGCTGAGAAAGCGATTGCGCAGTTCAACGGAACTGAGTTAGACGGCCGCGCACTTACGGTCAACGAAGCACGACCTCAGGTGAAACGCGAAGGCGGCGGCGGCGGCGGCGGCGGCGGCGGCGGTGGCGGTCGCGGCGGATACAACCGATACTGAAATTGGATGACGAAGGCACGGTGCGTTTTGTGCCGTGCCCTCGCCTTTCCTGGGAGTGTCAGGCCTCAGACTCAGTTGGGCGCCCTTAACTGTTTTTCCGCGGGGCTCCAATTCCCCACACTGAATCGTTATCCCTCTGTGCCAATGTAGGTGAGACACCTGCCTAACCGTTAATTCCCATAGGTAAACCCCCGGCTTAGCCGGGGCGACTCGCAGAGGTTTGACCGAGAGCGGCGGTAGATAGGAAAGTCCTGCTTGGAAGCGACGACTTCCAAAGAAGGAGGACTCAATGAAAGAGGCCCGAAGGCGATCGCACACGAAATGGGACTGCAAGTATCACATGGTGTTCATTCCGAAGTAGGCGGTATCCAGTGTGGCGGGATTCATCAAGGGGAAGAGTGCAATCTCGACTGCCCGGAACTTTCTGGGACTGAAACACCGTTTGACAGGGAAGAGTTTCTGAGCGCGAGGCTATTTCGTTTCCACGGTGGGGATGGACAAACAATTCGTGCGGGAATACATTTGGCGGCAGGAGCGGGAGGAGCAGCGTTTGGAGGAGCTGAACATGGCGTGGGGGCATCAGCTGCCTTCAGGCGGCTCTTGACCGGCCCCTTTGAGGAGCTCACAGAAACAAGCCCCCGGCTCTGCCGGGGGTCATTTAACTAGTGAGCAGGGCGGGAAGGAAGTGAGCCCGTGTTGGTGATGAAACCAGAGAACGAGAACGAAGAATCGCGTGGAACGGAAGGCGCCCGCAGGGCGACTGGAGTTGCGCGTGAAGCGGCCGGTCGGAATGGGGATAATCCGGACCCGGAGGTGACCAATAAGGCGATACGGAGGCGATTCAGCGCCGCATATAAGCGCCGGGTCGTGCGGGAGGCGGACCGATGCACGAAGCCGGGCGAGTGGGGGGCCTTACTACGCCGGGAGGGATTGTATTCCTCGAGCCTGCGCACCTGGCGGCGGCAACACGATGCCGGGGAATTGGCCGGGATGGGTTCGGCGAAGCGAGGACGGAAAGCGCAGCCGAAGGACGGCCGGGACAAGCGCATCGCTGAACTGGAACGCGAGGCGCAACGGCTCCAGAGGAAGCTGGAGCAAGCCGAAACGGTCATCGAGATCCAAAAAAAAGTCTCCACGCTATTGGGGATTCCTCTGAAGAACCCGGACCAGGAAGAGAACAACTGATGGAAGCGGCCGAAAAGTTCTCCACCGAATTGGGGACGGCGCCGGCGTGCCGGGCCTTCGGGGTTTCCCGCGCGTCGCTCTATCGGCGTCGGCAGCGGGCCGCCGCGCCCGCAGCCGAGCGGGCACGCCCACGATCACATCGGGCATTGAGCGGAGCCGATCGACAGGAAGTCCTCGACCTGCTGCATAGCGGGCGCTTCGTGGATCAGGTGCCCGCCCAAGTGTGTGCGGCCTTGCTGGATGCAGACCGCTATTTGTGCTCGGTACGCACGATGTACCGGATTCTGGATGCGAACCAAGAAGTGCGCGAACGGCGGAACCAACGGCGTCATCCCGTCTACCAGAAGCCGGAACTGTTGGCGACAGGCCCGAATGAAGTGTGGACCTGGGACATCACGAAGCTGAAGGGACCACGGAAGTGGACCTACTTCTACTTGTACGTGATTCTCGATATCTTCAGCCGCCAGGCGGTGGGCTGGATGGTGGCCGATTGCGAATCTTCCGGCCTGGCCAAGAAACTGATTCGTGAAAGCTGTGACAAGCATCGGATCGAGCAGGATCAGCTGACTCTGCACGCCGATCGCGGCTCGTCGATGAAGTCGAAAGCGGTGGCGCTGCTGCTATCGGATCTGGGTGTGACCCAATCCCACTCTCGGCCCTATGTGTCCGACGACAACCCGTTCTCGGAAGCCCAGTTCAAAACCCTGAAATACCGCCCTGACTTCCCGGAACGATTCGGTTCGATCCAGGACGCCAAGGCGTTCTGCCGGGACTTCTTCCACTGGTACAACAACGTCCACTACCATTCCGGTCTGAACTGGCTAACCCCAGCGATGGTCCATTACGGTCAGACCGGTCCGATTCTGGAACGACGCCAGCATGCTCTGGATCGCGCTCGTCGGCAACATCCAGAACGTTTCGTCAATGTACCGAGAAAGATCGCTGGGCCGCCGGACAAGGTGTGGATCAACCCGCCCGCAGAGTCGCCTACGGTAGCTTAAATTCCGAATGCAGGTGTCTCAAACTTGTTGACAGGTTCCGTATGCAGTTTTCCCGATCCTCGAAATGGACTGACAAGCGGTGGTACTTGGCTGTGCGCTGTGCCAAATGCCGCTCACCGATCCTGTTTGGTCTGGATCGAACCGAAGGCCGCGGCCCGTTCGAGTCGCCGGCGAAGCTGTTTCTCACCTGTAGCGACGCTGAATGTGGACATCGCGCGGATTATAGTGGCGCGAAGGTGTCGGCACAGCAGCGGAATCCGTAATCACGATGCGACTATTGCTCGGCAGCGCTCTGGGATAGACGTCAGCGGCGACCTGCGAAGTCTGTCGCAAGCGCTGAGCCGATGGGTAGCCCGCATTTCTCACCAGTGGCCTGCTGCAGCGCCGGATCCATCCGCCAGTGCTGCGTTGCGCTTGGTCGGGCTCCTCAATTCTTTAGCGTCGGGCCCACCGTCCCCGCGCACGCCAGGCTCTTCGGAGTACCCGGACACGGGCTCCAAGCAGGAATGAGGGGAACTCCCATGCCGGGCCGGTCCCCCCACGCCTCAACGTACGATCAAGTATGCCTCGGTCGCCCTCCCGGCGCGCGCCTTGTCCTGGCGGCCTCTCCGACGCTTCGCGACGACAACCGGTGAGAAAAGCGGGCTAGGCGATCGGCTCGATTAGGCTGGAATCCTTATTCTTCCAGCTGTTCACGGCCCGGGAAACCCTGGCCGCGGCCATTGCATTTGCAGGATAGGGGTCCAGGAGCTGCACCACATCCTCAATGGGAAGGTCCTGGTCCAGCCACCGGTCGTGCTCCTCGTTTTCGAGGATCACGGGCATCCTGTCGTGGATTGGCCGAGTCACTTCGTTCGCTTCCGTGGTCAGGATCACATAGGCGGGCTTTCCGCCGACCACCTGCCAGATGCCCGCGAATGCAAAAGGCTCGAACGACCTCATTGTTATCCTGAACGGCTGCTTTCCATCCTTTGTCGCCTGCCACTCGTAGAACCCATCGGCGATGACAAGGCAGCGGCGTTGCTCGAAGGATTCCCTGAATGTGGGCCGTACATTAACCGTCTCGGCTCGAGCGTTTATCAGTAGTCTGCTCTTCCGGTGTGTCCACTCCGGCGTGATGCCCCAGAGCACGGGCAGGATCTTGTCTGGTTGAATATCGAGGATTGCGGGCAGATGCTGGTTGGGGCTGGCGTTGAAGATGGGAATATGAGTCTCGGAGAACTCCGCGCCGAAGAAGGTGCCGAGGACCTCCTGAGCCTTGGAGATGGTGTAGCGTCCACACATTGGATGTGACTATAGCAGGCTGATCCAGGCTTCCTCACCCCGCCGCGAATGCACAGGCGGATTCCTGGTTGCTAGTACGGAATAGGCTCCGCACAATCGACCGAGCGCAGGTTGGACTGAAGGAACCGCCACCTGGTCTCCGGGTCGGCCGAAAGCTGCCACACAGATAGAGGTCCCAATGGTTCGTCACACGAGGCAACAATCGGGCGTGTCCCCGCCCCGGCTGCCGAAGCAGTTCGAGCCGCTTCACTTGGAAGTTGCGAACGTCCGGGACAGCGACCGGTATGCCGATGGGATGATTGAGAACTGCTCTCTCAAGGGTTTGGCGGCCTACCAACTCGAGTTGAAACGGATTAGCCTACGACACGTTACCCTTCAAGACACACGGCTTGAAAAGCTAGAGTTGACGGACATCCTCTTCGATCTGAGGTGGCCCCGGTTTGTGGACAGCTTGGCGGCCTGTTTAAGGTGTATTCCGGTTGCCGCTCATCTTGCCAGAATCTCCTTGGATCGATCTTCCTGTCGCCGTTGCTGCGCCGGTGGGTAAGCGGGCAAGGCGCGTAGCTGCTTGTCCATCATATCCGCAGGCGGGTCGCCGCGGTAGGCCTCGGCCGGGGTTTTTCCGCCGAGGGCCGAGTGTGGCCGTTCGGCGTTGTAGAAGTCGATCCACTCGCCGATGACGCGCCGGGCCTGGAAGCCGTCGGCAAGGTCGTGCAGATAGACAGCCTCGTATTTGAGGGAGCGCCACAGCCGCTCGATGAAGATGTTGTCCATGCACCGGCCCCGGCCGTCCATCGAGATCTGGACACCGGCCGCCCGCAAGCGCCCGGTGAAGGCGAAGCCGGTGAACTGGCTGCCCTGATCGGTATTGAAGATCTCCGGCTGGCCGTGGCGGGTCCGCGCCTCCTCGAGCGCCTCGACGCAAAAGCCGGCGTCCAGGGTGTTCGACAAACGCCAGGCCAGCACATACCGGCTCGCCCAATCCAGGATCGCCACCAAGTAAAGAAAGCCGCGCCGCACAGGGATGTAGGTGATGTCGGCGCACCAGACATGGTTTGCCCGCTCGATCGCCAAACCCTTGAGCAGATAGGGGTAGACCCGGTGCTCGGGATGCGGCTCGCTGGTGCGGGGTGCCCGGTAGATCGCCTGAAGACCCATCAAACGCATCAGACGCCCCGCCCGGCGACGGCCGATGCGCACGCCCTCGCGGCGCAGATGACGGACGATCTGACGGGCACCGTAGAACGGATGCTTCAGAAACAACTCATCGATGCGCCGCATCCGCGCCAAGGTCTCCGCGCTCTCGCCCTGGGGCGTGTAATAGAGCCAGGAGCGCCCGATCGACAGCAAACGGCATTGACGACTCAAGCTCAGTTCCGGGTCAGGGCGCCTCACCATCGCCCGGCGCGCGGCCCGGCTCATCGACCGGACCCTCTGGACAAAAAATCCCGCTCCACCGTCAATTCGCCGATCTTGGCGTGAAGCTCACGAACCTCGCTTTCATGATCCCGCCGCCGGCGTTCCACACCGTTCGAGAACATCTCGCCAAGCCCTTCCATCGCCTGGCGCTTCCATGTGCTCACCTGGTTCGGATGAACCTGGTGCTTCGAGGCAATCTCCTGCAGCGTCCGATCGCCCCGAAGCGCTTCCAGCGCGACCTTCGCTTTCAACTCCCCAGAAAACCTGCGTCTCTTCGTCATCGCGTATCCCTCCTCAGTCGGTGGAATACACCTTAAACAACTGCCCGATTTTCCGGGGCCACCTCAGGGATGGACAAACAATTCGTGCGGTGTTGTCGATCGCGAGAAAGTGAAGTTTTCTAGGAGCCTGTCGGGAATTGGCTCCCTCGAACCAAGAATCAACAACTTACGAGCCATCCCTGGTCTGTAAGTTGTTGATTCTTGGTTGCAGACTTCTTATTCCCGACAGGCTCCTAGTGTAGACACGCGCCGACCGGGCGTCGACCGGGTGAGATTGGGGTGAGTTCTAGTGTAGTCCGTCACAATTAACGTAAGGGCTGTCCTTTGATCATATATGAGGAAAATAATGACCATTAGATCGTGAAATCCCTGTGCGGAACGAACTCGGACGGCTTGGCAGTGTGTCGGTCTGGCTCGGGGAACGATCCGGATAAGGTGACAGTCACCACTAGACACGCGCCGACCGGGCGTCGACCGGGTGAGATTGGGGTGAGTTCTAGGGAAGGACTTTGGAGTGAAGGTAGTGGGTGTAGCGGTGAGGGAGGGGATGGTGAAGCAACTCGTCGAGAACGGGAAGATAGTAGGCGAGTGAGCGAACAGGGGGGAGTGGTGGCCTGTCCGAAGGCCGACAGAGGCGGCGAGCCGTGGCGAGTAAGAGGGCGGATTCGATGATGTCGGGGTCAACGGAACGGGCATGGAGTTGGAGGACGAGTTGACGATCGGCGCGACGGGGGAGTAAGGGTGTGTCAGGCAGCTGGGAGTAGAGATCCAGCACTCTGCTGGAGTAGGTTCCAAGGTCGAGGGTCATTTCTTTTTCTTCCGACGGCGTTTCGCCTCCTGCTCACTTTCATGGACGCGATAGCTTTGTCCTTCAAGGACCGTGACGTCGGCATGATGGGTGAGCCGGTCCAGTAGGGTGGCGATACAGGTGGCGTTGGGAAAGACTTCGTTCCATTCGGTGAAGCCGCGATTGGTGGTGAGGAGAATCGACCGTTGTTCATAACGGCGGTTGACGACTTCGTAGAGCAGGTCAGCAGCGTGATTGTCGTAGGCCAGATATCCACATTCATCAATGCACAGTAATGCGGGGCGGGCATAGGCTTTGAGTTTCTGACGGAGCCGGTGAGGTGAATCGCACTGCAGGTCGTCGAGCAGTTCCGAAGCAGTGCGGAACAGCACGGAGTAGCCGGCCAGGACGGCGGCGTGGGCGATATTCTTGGCGATCATGGTCTTGCCCAGTCCATTGGCGCCGATCAGGATGAGGTTGCGGCCTTCGGGGATAAAGTCGAGGGTGAAGGCACGCCCGATGGTGTCGCGGTCGATCTTTTTAGGCCAGTTCCAGTCGAAGTCGGCCATGGGTTTGAAACGGCCGATGCGGGAGCACTGGAGACGGCGTTCCAGACTGCGCTGTGCGCGATCGTGGCTTTCGATACGGGCCAGTTCCTCCAGCAGCATGGGAGGGGGCCATTGAGACTTGATGGCGCGAGCCAGAAAGTCATCCAGGGAATCGGCGATGGAGCGGAGTCCGATGTGCTGGAGTTGGACGGCCAGATCGTTACTGTTCGGGTTCGGTGTCGTGGCTATGGAGGTCATCGTAGGTCTCCGCGGAATGAGGTTGAATGTGGATGTCGGCCAGATCCGGGCGGGATGGGGCGACCCGGACGGTGGCCCGGCGTTTCTGGGCCCGCCAGCGTTTCTGGAGGATGAAGGCCACCGACGATGCGCGCGGAGTGTCCTGTTCGAGCGCCTCGACAACGGCAGCTTGGAGCTCGGATGCCCCGTAGTCGTCGAGCAGTCCGAGCAGGAGACGGCTCTGCCGTTGAATGGACTCGCCACGACCGAAGGCGGCCTGAAGCAGGGGTTCGGTTTCAGGCACGCTCGCGGCCAAGCGACTACCGGCGGTGGACCCGAGGGCTTTCCGTTTTTCCGCCAGCAGCGCGTCCTGATGTGCCGGATCGACAATGAGTTGGTGGCGGTCGAAAGACCGGTGGTGGGCGGCCACTTCGGTCGTGCCATCGAGAAGGCGCACCCGCGTCTGGGAGGCCACCAACGTCAATGTCTGGCCGATCCGGTCCGGGGGAATCGAGTAGTCGTTGAGATCGAAACGGATATAGATGGTTTTACCGGAACGGACCGGCTGGACCCGGTCGGTATCGAACCGGTGCACCGGTAACGACATCAGGAGTGATTGTTCCTCCTGGAAGGCTTCGGCCACGGTCCTGTCGTCACCACCGGGCCAGGGGCGCTGATGGGCCACCTCATCACGCCATACCAGAGCCTTGCGATTGAACTCTTCCAAGGTCGTGAATGGCCGGGCTGCAAAGAACGAATCCCGCACATAGCGTATCGCTCTCTCGACGCGTCCTTTTTGATTTCCTCGTGTCGGCGCGACCGGACGCGGTTGACAGTGATAGTGGGCGGAGAGTTCGAGCAGGCGCGGATGAAAGCGAATTTGATTGCCGTTGCGCTCCAGCACGGCGCTTCGAAGATTGTCGTAGAGCACGACTCTGGGCACCCCTCCCCAGTCGGCAAACGCATCGACATGACCGCGGAGAAAGTTCTCCAGAGTTTGATCGAAGAAGAACTCCAGAAACAGGGCGCGCGAGTGCGACAGCGTCAATACGAAACAGGACAACCGGCGGCGGGCCTGACCCACCCGGACTTCCCCGAAGTGCGCCCAGTCGGCTTGGGCTTCCTGACCGGGAAAGCTTCTTAACCGCAGGAAGGCTTCACGGGGTTCGGGACGCAGACGCGCCACCAGACGCCGCAGTACGACCACGCTGCCGGTGTAACCGCGATCCGACAGCATCTGATGAATCCGTGTGGCCCGCAACCGGGGGTACTGCTTGAGCGTCGCCCGGATGAAGTCCATATAGGGATCGGCTTTCGTCGGACGCATCATCTGGGCCCGGTTGAAGCGATCCGTCTCCAGTGCCGCGCGGACGGTTTCCTGATGCAGGCCCAGCTCGGCGGCAATGGTGCCTATCTTCCAGTGCTCGCCAAAAAAGAGGTGTCGAATTCGCGTGACCGTTTCGGGAGGAATCACGCCTCACACCCAGTCGGGGAAGGCATCGATAAAGACCCCACTCCGGCCACACAGGATGCAAACGAGTCGGATGGCTGATTGGAGCCGTTGAAACCGGGGTCGACCATGGGGTGCCTCCGCCAATGACGTTCTCATTCCCGTTTCAGGCAATGGTGTCCCGATGCTGCCAGACCGACACGCACCGGCGGAAGTGTGATCTGTCACGCGCCTCTCTCGGCGACGTTTCCGGTAGGCCCGCTGACGCCGGCAATGATCGGCCCGGACCTCCGGATCCTCCTGATAACGGCGGTTGGCACGCCGCCTCTGCTCGCGCCTCATCCGGCGCCGGCACTCATCCCCGCAGTAGACCTGCCCCCGATAACAGGATCGGCAGATGACAAACATCAACCCGCAACCCGACCCTCGGCAAAACAACTGTCGTAACACGACTTCTCTGGCCATCCCACCCCACGCGGGAGTGGACAATGGCGGCCGGTCGTGTCACTCTGACTTTGCTTTTGCTGTGGTTGTGCCCTTTGACCGGGGCCGCCATAAACGAAACCCCGATCGCTCATACGATCGGGGTTTTCCCTTTCTCCGCGTCACTCTACCTTACCAAAGCCTCCGCTCTGCTTCGCCGATGATGACGACCTTCAAACCGGCGCTTGTTCAAATATGTTCATTTTGAAGTGATCGTCTACACGTGGCTCATCCGTGCCAGAAAATCGCTCTTCGCACTGTTGGCCTCGTCTGCCTCGTCTCTGGCGACTCGCAGATCTTCCTCCATACGCTTGCGCTCGAGAACGCGGCCGAGCTGTTCGCTGAGGTTACGGGCGGTGCCGAGCAGGCTTTGATCTTCGGGCTGACGGCGGTCCGTGAAGAATTCCAGCACGGCCAGGGTTTCGCCCCGGAGTTTAACCGGGAAACCGAGTGCGGTCTGGACGCCGAAGTTTGCTGCCAGCTTGCTGCGAGGAAAGTTTGGGTCCTCTTGGATGTCGGTGACCCATGCCGGTTCTCCGGACTCCAGAATCCTGCCCGGAAGCCCTTCTCCCACTCTGAAACTGGTGCGCTCGGTGACTTCCTTGAACTCGCGGTAGGCGTCCGGGTCCTTCAAGAACCAGATCGTCGTCGGCACCAGCTCTGCCGGTTCTCCGGGCGAGACCCTGTAGACGTGTCCCACCGGCCACCCCGTCAACTCGCAGACCATGTCGACGACCTGCTTCAGTGCGTCGTCCACAGAGTCGACGGATGAGGCCATCTCACTGGCCTGGTGAAGCAGCGTCGCCTCGAGCGTCCGCTGCTCGATCTGGACGATCAGCGGCCGGACCATTCGAACGTTCATCAGCGTACCGATCAGTACCAGGATCAGGGCGAGTCCGCCCGAAGCTGCGCCGGCAATGAAGAATGGGGCCAGGATCTCCGACCTATCCATCTTGACGACGAGGCCCATCTCCAGAAAAGGGAGGTATTCATAGGCGGCGAGCACGGCCGCTCCTTCGAAGTCCAGCGCCTCCACGACGCCGCTCTGTCCCGACAGCGCGAGCCGCAGGGGACCTCCAAGTTCACCTTCGATGCTTACTGGTGGGGGGATCGCAAAGTCCTGCTTCCGAGTCGGCAGGAGGAAAACGATCTTGTCGTCCCTTCGTTCCGCCAGAACGACCTCGCCGGTCTCGCCGAAGCCGGAATAGCGGCGGTGACTCTCGGTGATTTGGCTCAGAGTTGCCGCTCGGGCCGCGCCCTCGACAGCGCTGCTCTGGAAGAACGCATTAAACTTAGCGACCGCCTCCATGAGGCGGGCCTGGGACTGGGCCAACTCGACAAGTGCCGTCCGCTGGTCGTTAAGGGCAGTTCGGTACAGGAAGGTAAACGCTGTCGCGATGACCAGCAGTGTGACAACCGACAGGATCAGGATGAACCGAATCTCGATCTGCCGCCTGCTTATAATCGGCTGCATCGCTTACCGTTCGTCCTCCAGTAGGCGCCGGTAGGCCTCGTCCCGGATTCGGCGCGTGGTGCCGTCCAGAAGCATGGCTTTGAGTTCAGTCTCCAGAGGGGGAACCAGGGAGGCGTTGCTTTCGTGAACGTAGTGATAAAGAAAGGAGGATCTCCAGCACGCCATCCATGTCAATAATGTCGCTGGAGCGCTCTCGGGCCATCGTCCGGCCCGAGATCCGGGGCATGAGAGCGACATCGATGTCGCCCGCCTCGAGCAGGTTCCACAGAGACTCATAGTCGGAGGCGGGGGTCGCGTCCAGACCCTGCGCTCTCTGTTCCGCAAAGACGATTCCGCGCACGTAACCGACCGAGTATCCCTCGAGGCTCGCCCATCCACTGGCAGTGAACCGGTGGTCTTTCGAGAAGGCTGCGGCCTCCAGGAAGTTGACGGGAATCTGTACCTGGACCAGGTTCGTAAACGTTTGGTTGATGCCGTCGATGCGCTGGAGATCGGCGTCGAGCCTGCCGGAATTAGCAGCTTCAAGAGCTTCGGCCGGTGCCAGCCATTCGATCTCGATCGAGATTCCGATGCGCCGATACGCTTCTTCCAGGACCAGGGCTCCTGCGGCGGAATCTGCCGACGACTCTACCCCCGCAATTCTCAGGACGTCCTGGGCTATGAGTTGTGGAGAAACGCAGGCCACCAACGGGATCGCCAAGAGGCTATGGAGTAGGATTCGTCTCTTCATCAGTAACGCTCCCGCTTCATGCCGGGATTATACTTTGAATCACCGAGATGTCCGTTTCGGTGTAGGCAGTCTGGAGGATTCGAATGAGCGTCGTGTTGGAAGTCTTCACAGATTTCGTCTGACCCTGGTGCTACCTCAGTACCGGGCGTATTGAACGACTGAAAAAGAACTTCGACATCGAGATCCAGTGGGTCTACTTTCCGCTGCATCCGGATACACCGTCCGAAGGGCAGAGTCTGGAGGAGCTATTCAAGGGTCGTGGCTACGATCTCGAAGGGATGTATGTCCGTATGAAAGGCCTCATGGACGCCGAAGGCCTGCCATACGACCGCCGCACACATACCTACAACAGCCGTCTGGCCCAGGAGCTTGCCAAATGGGCGGACACGCTGGCCGGTTTCGATGCGATCCACGCCGAGCTGTACCAGGCATACTTCGTCCACGGTCAGAACATCGGCGACGTGTCAGTCCTGGTCGGCCTGGCTGATTCCGTCGGATTGCCTCCGAACGAAGCGCGTGAGGTACTCGATCAGCGGCTCTTCAGCGAGGCGGTGGACGAAGACTCGTGGAAAGCCCGCCAGTACGGCGTGACTGGAGTGCCGACATTCGTTTCAGACGGGCAGGGCGCAGTGGGAGCTCAGCCGTACGACGTGTTGGAGCGGCTGTTGATAAGCACCGGGGCCGAGAAGATCTCCCTGCCATAATCGCCCGCCTCGCTGGCTGCGGTCGGTCTTCGCTGGACCTACGGCGGGCTGAAGGCAAAAATCCAGTTTTCCCTGATGTATCTCAGTTCGGAGGCCGTGCCGGTCTCTGACAATGCGAATACCCGGACCTCGCTATCATCGAATTTCGCCAAAGGTAACTCGAAATTGAAACCGGGCGTTGACAAGACCCACTGCGGGTACGCGTTTGCCACATCCGGACGTTCCGTGTCCGGTGTACCGGAATACACAAGCTGCTGGTTCTGAAAGACCAGAATCGTAGTTGCAGCATCCGGCGCACTGGCATCGAGCGCCCACCCGATGATGGAAACCGTGTCACTCTCCTCGTCCGTGGCCGTTCTCGCATATCCAAGAAGCTCATCGTCAATGATTGGTACGGACTCACCACCGGAGGTCTGAAGCATCGCCCCCCGGTTCGCGGTCGAATCGGTCAATCCAAAGTAGGGACGGGATTCCTTCGGGAGATGTTCGAGCCGAGGCTTTCCATCGTCTTCCACCACGAAGAACACTTCGACTTCGTTCCTGCCGGGTCGGAAAGCGGTTGCGGGCACAAGAGCCGTGAACTCGCCGATACCTTCATCAGCCTCTGGCAGTTCCGTCACGGTTCCTATTCTGCCGTTGACGGCGACGGCCAGATGGCGCGAGCTGAGCTCGTTCTGCCCGGCCGAAATGCGACCGGTGATATTGGCGAGCAGGAAGGTCGAATCGATGGTCACGCTGTCAAAGAAAGCTTCTCCATCCAGTTCCACTCCGATGCCGGCCTCGCCTAGGAGCCTGTCGGGAATAAGAAGTCTGCAACCAAGAATCAACAACTTACAGACCAGGGATGGCTCGTAAGTTGTTGATTCTTGCTTCGAGGGAGCCAATTCCCGACAGACTCCTAGACCGAACTCCTGAACCTTCCTTCCCACCAGATCGGCGTAGGTTCCGTGCGCGAACAAGGGATCCCAGCTTCCGGACCCAAACAACTCCAGTTTCCTCCTGAAGCCTTCGTCAGATGCAGTTGACCGTCCGTCAAGGACAAACTCCTGGGTTCTACCCGCAAGCATCGTCTTTGTCGGCCGCTCTTCGGAAGTGTCGTCGAGCGCTGAGCGCCCGTCGGTTTCCCAGGGAACTTCTATTCCGAGAGCGTCGGCGACAGTGGGCAGGATATCGATTGTCTCTATGTTGCGATCAATCACTACGCCAGTGTCCTGATGAGGAGCCTTGATGAGCATGGGGACCCACATGATGTCGGGAACGTTCGTTTCCGTGGCTCTTCTAACGAAGTCGTCAGGTCGGAAGCTCATGCCGTGGTCCGCGGTGATGACGATCAGGGATCGATCAAAAACGTCAATGCTCTCCAACTTGTCGATGAGTTGGCCGATCAATGTATCCACAAATGCCACCTGAAGCAGGTGGCGCCGGTAGGCCCGCGTTACGGTTGACTCGTCGTCGACCCACTTTGGGTAGGTCCCGTAACCGCTGTCTGCCGGCGGCATTCCGGGGGATGGCTGAACCAGCGAGTACAGCGTTCCGTCCGGCAGATATTGCCAGGGCATATGCGGCAGCATGGAATGCAGGAAAAAGAGTGCCGGGCCGCGATCAAACCGAATCGAACTGATAAACGCGTAGAACTTGCCGGCGCGGTCGTCCGTGTCGTGGACGAAGTCTCGCAGGGATTGGGGACCGGTCGAATCCGGTTGACCTGGTTCTGGCCTGCCCGACTCAAAGTTATTCCAGGATCGATCGACTGCCGGAAAACCGGAAGTCAGGTCCGACGGCAGGAGCATGTGCGCGTAAACGATGGTCAGGTCAGAAAGCAGGCTCTTCATCCGCTGCCGTAAACCCTGTCTGACTTGTATGCTCGGGGAGAGCTGCGTGCCGTTCTCGACAACCTCCAGGCGATAGGAACCACCCAGCAGTGTGAAAAGCGTGTTCGGGTAGTCTGCGTTCGTGGGTATCCGTGGATCGTCCAACTGTGGAGACAAGCCGCTCAGGATCGCAGGTATGGACATCAACGTGGAATCACTGACGCTTGTGGCGTTTCGGAACCAGTATGACTCGGCGGCGAGCCGAGCAATATTCGGGAATCGGATTGGATCGATGGCGCGGTCTTCGTCCAGCAGGGAAGCCAGCGGGAACTCATCGAAAACGACCATCACGACCGGTGCGGTAGCGTCGACGATATCAAGCTGCACCGCGACCTGCTCAGGAAGCACGATCTTGTAGATTCCCGAATTCAGAAAAAACATGGCGGGAAACAACAAGATGGCTGGCGAGAGGAACGTCAGGTAGGTTCGCACGGGAGCAGCCCGGACATAGGCCACGGAGCCAATAACGCCCAAGATGACTGCTGCAACTAGCAACCAGACACCGGGTCCACCGGTAAGCCTCTTGATTACCTGAAGAAGGATCGTCGCTGTGAGGACCGCAATCAGGCTCGCGTGGATCCATTCGGATGCTCGAGATCCGACCATTCGGGCGATGCCGTCCAAAAGAATGAGCAGTGAGGGAAGGCCCAGGCAAAGGATCACAGACAGAAGGATCAAGTCGAGGGGCTGCGACTGTCTCGCTACAAAAAACTCCGCGTAGCCCGAAAGCAGACTGAACATCGGTTGAGCGACCGCAAAGCGGAACGTGTCAACAAGTGTGAGACACCTGCATTCGGAATTTAAGCTACCGTAGGCGACTCTGCGGGCGGGTTGATCCACACCTTGTCCGGCGGCCCAGCGATCTTTCTCGGTACATTGACGAAACGTTCTGGATGTTGCCGACGAGCGCGATCCAGAGCATGCTGGCGTCGTTCCAGAACCGGACCGGTCTGACCGTAATGGACCATCGCTGGGGTTAGCCAGTTCAGACCGGAATGGTAGTGGACGTTGTTGTACCAGTGGAAGAAGTCCCGGCAGAACGCCTTGGCGTCCTGGATCGAACCGAATCGTTCCGGGAAGTCAGGGCGGTATTTCAGGGTTTTGAACTGGGCTTCCGAGAACGGGTTGTCGTCGGACACATAGGGCCGAGAGTGGGATTGGGTCACACCCAGATCCGATAGCAGCAGCGCCACCGCTTTCGACTTCATCGACGAGCCGCGATCGGCGTGCAGAGTCAGCTGATCCTGCTCGATCCGATGCTTGTCACAGCTTTCACGAATCAGTTTCTTGGCCAGGCCGGAAGATTCGCAATCGGCCACCATCCAGCCCACCGCCTGGCGGCTGAAGATATCGAGAATCACGTACAAGTAGAAGTAGGTCCACTTCCGTGGTTCCTTCAGCTTCGTGATGTCCCAGGTCCACACTTCATTCGGGCCTGTCGCCAACAGTTCCGGCTTCTGGTAGACGGGATGACGCCGTTGGTTCCGCCGTTCGCGCACTTCTTGGTTCGCATCCAGAATCCGGTACATCGTGCGTACCGAGCACAAATAGCGGTCTGCATCCAGCAAGGCCGCACACACTTGGGCGGGCACCTGATCCACGAAGCGCCCGCTATGCAGCAGGTCGAGGACTTCCTGTCGATCGGCTCCGCTCAATGCCCGATGTGATCGTGGGCGTGCCCGCTCGGCTGCGGGCGCGGCGGCCCGCTGCCGACGCCGATAGAGCGACGCGCGGGAAACCCCGAAGGCCCGGCACGCCGGCGCCGTCCCCAATTCGGTGGAGAACTTTTCGGCCGCTTCCATCAGTTGTTCTCTTCCTGGTCCGGGTTCTTCAGAGGAATCCCCAATAGCGTGGAGACTTTTTTTTGGATCTCGATGACCGTTTCGGCTTGCTCCAGCTTCCTCTGGAGCCGTTGCGCCTCGCGTTCCAGTTCAGCGATGCGCTTGTCCCGGCCGTCCTTCGGCTGCGCTTTCCGTCCTCGCTTCGCCGAACCCATCCCGGCCAATTCCCCGGCATCGTGTTGCCGCCGCCAGGTGCGCAGGCTCGAGGAATACAATCCCTCCCGGCGTAGTAAGGCCCCCCACTCGCCCGGCTTCGTGCATCGGTCCGCCTCCCGCACGACCCGGCGCTTATATGCGGCGCTGAATCGCCTCCGTATCGCCTTATTGGTCACCTCCGGGTCCGGATTATCCCCATTCCGACCGGCCGCTTCACGCGCAACTCCAGTCGCCCTGCGGGCGCCTTCCGTTCCACGCGATTCTTCGTTCTCGTTCTCTGGTTTCATCACCAACACAGGCTCACTTCCTTCCCGCCCTGCTCACTAATTAACGGTTAGGCAGGTGTCTCACCTACATTGGCACAGAGGGTAGGCGGTATGAACTAAGCCGCAGGCGCTCGGAGTCGGATCGAAAGCTGCCTCGCACATCCGGTCCCGTAAAACGCTATCGCCTCTTCTCGCTCACTCACCTGTCCAACTCGCGAAACTCCGCTCCGATAATCCTGATGAAGCGCGTAGCAAATCCACTTGGACGTATCGTCGCCTATACGCCTCGGTGGTCACTTCAAAACCGGCCAATGGTGGTCACCGCAAAAGCGGCCAATGGGGATGGCCCGGGACAGTGTTGTTTTACCCCTTTGAACCGGTACCGGGCAAGCCCGTTTTGGTACGCCAGCTCCGGGGACCGCACTTGAGAACGTGACCGTGATGGAGAAGGCGGTCCAACATCGCGGTGACAGCGGCGCTGTCGCCTAAGAGTGTCCCCCAATCCTCGACCGGACGATTCGAAGTCAGCAGCGTACTGGTGCGTTCGTAACGTCGCATGACGATTTCGAGAAGTTGCTCGGCGGCGGTCGGAGGCAGCTTGCGCATGCCCAGATCATCGATGATGAGCAGGGGTACGGTGGCCAGAGTGTCCATGTGTTTTCTACGGGTGCCGTCGATGGTGGCTTCGGCAATATCGTCGAGCAGGGCGTGGGTTTCACGATAGAGGACGCGATGGCCCTGCAGGATGGCCGCCATGCCGATGGCCTGGGCCAGATGACTCTTGCCGGTTCCGGGTGGACCCAGAAACAGCGCGTCTTCGTGTCTGGAGATGAAGGTGGCGGTGGCGAGATCGAAGACGAGGCCGCGATTCATCTTCTTGTTGAAGGTGAAGTCGAAGCCCTCAAGTGTCTTCTGAGGGTCCCGGAATTGGGCCTGTTTCCGCCGCCGTTCCAGCAGCCGCGTGCTTCGGCGGGCGAGTTCGTCCGAGACCAGGATCGAGATCAGATCGATGGGCGCCATGGCTTCGGTCTGGGCTTGGTGCAGACGTGTTTCCAGGACTTCGGCAATGCCGCCGAGGCGAAGTTGTCGCAAAGCCCGCTGGAGTTCGATGATGTTCATGATTTTTCCTGCTCCTGAATCTTGAGGTTGATGAGATCGCGATACTGGGTCAGTTCGCGGATGAGAGGATCGACTTGACGCAGCGTCACCGGAGGTTTCCGCTCCAGATAGCGACGGACGAAACGGTACTGGTAGACGTGGAGTTCCAGAGCGGCGGCGGAGGCATCCTCAACAGCAGGGACACCGTACTTTTTGGCCAGGGAGATCACGCCCAGGATGCGGCGGATGCCGGCTTCCCCTTCCCGTTGATGGATGGCTTCACACAGCGCACCCACCTGCGATCCAACCCGACGGGCACGGTCGAGCAACTGCACCGTGGTTAAGGGCGTTTTCTTCGGGTTGTCCTGGGCACGCACCCGGTATCCACCCCGTTTCTGACGGACATGTTCGCGCAGTAGCTGCTGGGTCTCCGGATCGAGGATCCGGACGTGGAACGTGTCCCACTGCACCTGAACACTCCGTCCGATCCAACCGGGAGGAAGTCCGTAGTAGGCGGCCTCGACTTCGACACAGCCGTCGAGATGGACGACGCGTTTCCCGTATTGGTAGTACCGGAACGGTTCCAACGGCAATGGCAGTAATGACGGCTTCTCTTCGGCGAACATGGCGGCAACCTGCCGCTTGGTGGTGCCGTGAATGCGCGTGTCGGCCCAGCGGGTCTCCCATCGGTCCAGATAGGCCTGCGCCAGGTCCAGGCTCTCGAAGCGTTGCCCCTTCAGCGGCGTTTTCTGGGCGTGGCCTACACCGGATTCGACTTTCCCTTTCCGATCTGGATCGCGCACCCGGCATGGCATCGCCACCACGCCGTAATGGGCGAGCACGTCCTTGAATAACGGATTCAGAGTGGGATCGTAATAGTCGGAAACGATCACGCCCTCGCGCAGGTTATCCAGGATGATGTAGCGAGGACTGCCACCGAGCCGGCGGAACGCGGTTTCATGCAGCTCGGCCCAGATGTGGGAACTGGATTTGAAGGTCAGCAGCCGGACCGATTTGCGGCTGTAGCCCAGCGTCATCACGAACAACCGGGTACGCCGGTACTTGCCCGTCTTGGGGTCCCGCACCATCGGGCCGGTCCCGTAGTCGACTTGGGCTTCTTCCCCAGGTCCAGTCTGGATGATGCCTGCAGCTTGGGGGCCCTGCGATCCGCGGAGCTTGCCCACGAAGCGTTTAACCGACTGGTAGCTATTGGCGAAGCCGTGATCCGACACCAGGTCCTGCCAGATCGCCATCCCATTGCGGCCTCGACTCAGGTCCCGCTCGATGATCTCCCGGTAGGGTTCGCACCCACTGCCCGAGGTGGAGACCGGTTCTCCCAGTTCCGCGATGGCCCGATTCTGGGACCCAGAGTCGGTGGTCACCTCTATGGCCGGTTTTGCCGGTGGCCGTTTACCCCAACCACCGGGCCGCCGCACCGGGATACCCGCGCCCCGCAGGTATGTCCCTGCCGTTTCCCGACGGACACCGGTCGTCTCCTCGATCCGCCGTAGCGACCAGCCCAGCCGTCCCAATGCGACAACTTGTTCTTTCTTCTCTTGGCTCAAGGCATTGCTCATGCCGACGGAGCCTATTCAGCTTTCCGCCGGTTTCAATGTCCCGGGCCTCTCTATTTTCGTTGGCCGGTTTTCAAGTGACCTTTAATGGCCGCTTTTGGGTGACCGCCGAGGCCTATACGGAAATGTGACTTACCGAGCGCTACTCACGGATAAGGATCGGTTTAGGGTTTGTGTACCGTGATGGCCTTGATATGCGTCGTGATGAACGTGTCCTGGCTGGTCACGATTTCGATACTTAAGCCGAGATAGATTCCGCCGATCTTCAGGAAGCCGCCACCCAGGCCGAATGAGCTCCCTGCCAACAGAGCCGGCGTCCTTTCCGGAAAGAAGCGGCCTCCCCGGACGACAATCGACCTTGAGAACCCATCGATTACGGTGATTCCGTAAAGGCTGTTGCGCGTGACTACCTGAATCTCTGTAAAATCATCCAACGATTCAATCTGCAGGCCATTACTCCAGGCGTGGTTCGACCATGTGTCTAGGACACGAAATGCTTGGACGCTGTCAGCGTCGGCTTCGCGCGGCTTGATGAGACTAGTAGACAAGGGGCTGCGTCCTCTAATGTCAGCTTCTCATGAAAGTGTATCTCTGTCGATCACCCTTGAAGGTGTACCAGGAGGAGTTGGTGTCCCTTAGATACTACGGCCGCTAATGATCTCAGAACTAAGGTCTTAGCCTCATGGTCAGCCGCGAGGAGGCGGAGCTCTACGAACTCCTCGTCGTTGATCCTTACTGCGCCCGGCCCGCCCATGGAAAATTTCGGCCAGCGGAGAGTTCACGGAGTTCCAGACTGGCGGCTCAAAAACAAGTAGTTTTGAGCGCCATACGCACACAATATCTACATTTAGAATCAGTAGGCTTAGACCAGAGAGATTTCTAAGCATCCTAGATCTTATCTCCTATGGCATCGCTCAAGTAGAAGTTCAAGCCACGTGGAAAGGCGGCACAACGAATCTTCACCGTCCGACACATCCTCGTGGTGGAACGGTCATTGCCCCGCCGCTACCGCTCCGGGTACTGGCGTGGCGCTCTGGGTTCTGGCCGACGCCCCTCCGCCCACAGAACGGGAACGGTGAAGACCGGGTGCTTTCAGCTCTCTGCCGGCTCACGCGGAAAATAGATCTGGAATTCCGTGCCTTCTCCAGGTTCGCTGGTCACCGAGATGAAACCCTGGCACTGCTTGATGATGCCGTAGACGGTCGCAAGGCCAAGGCCCGTACCGCTTCCGGGGGCCTTCGTCGTGAAGAACGGCTCGAAGATGTGTGAGAGCGTCTCCGGGGCCATTCCTTCTCCATCATCCCGGACCGACAACGTGACGTAATCACCGTCCGGTATCGTTTGTGGCTGCGAGGGCCCTCCGGCCAGTTTGACATTACCGGTCCGGATCTCGAGTCGGCCGCCATCGCGCATCGCATCGGCGGCGTTGACCACAAGGTTGGTGATTACCTGTTCGATCGACCCCCGGTTTCCCCGGATTGAACACAGCTCCGGATCCAGCGAAGTCTCCAGCTCGACCCGTCTGTCGATAAGCCGCTCGAGCATCCCCTCGGTTTCCTTCACGATCGCGTTCAGGTCAAGAGAGGCAGGGTTCGGGATCTGCCGTCGGCTGAAAGTCACCAACTGTGTCGTGAGCCGGCTTGCCCGTTGGACGGTCCTGGAGATTTCCTCCGCCATCTCGTGCTCTTCGCTGACGGCGTCCAGGGAGCTCTTGAGCAGGGACGAATAACCCTGGATCGCGGTCAGCAGGTTGTTGAAGTCGTGCGCGATACCACCGGCCAGCCGGCCCAGCGTCTCCATCTTTTGCGAATGCCGTAGCTGGTCCTCGAGTGTCCGGCGCTGGCTGATATCCCGGATAAAGCTCTGGAACACTTGCCTGCCGGCGTAGTTAACGAGGCGTGTGCTGGTTTCCACCGGAATCCTCGTGCCGTCACTGGCCAACCCTTCGATCTCGAAAATAGAGCCTTCCGATCCCGACGATCGTTCGAGCGCTTCTTCGATACGCCCCTTCTGGTCGGCAGGATGAATGTCGAAAAAAGTCATATCCTGTAACGCGGTCGAAGAGTACCCGAGCATCTGCTCGGCCTTTCTGTTGGCATCGAGGATACGCTTGGTGTCGGCTTCGAAGAGAACAACGGCGTCGCTGGCGTGTTCGAACAGGTTGCGGTAGCGCTGCTCGGATTGCCGGAGCGCCTCTTGAGCGAACTTGCGTTCCGAAACGTCTGTGATCGTTCCGATCATGCGGCGAGGCTTTCCTGTCGCGCTTCTTTCCGTCACCCGGCCCCGGACCAACACCCACTTCCATCCATCCCCTCCGCGCAATCGATACTCAGACTCGTAGGCCGGTGTTCTCCCTTCCAAATGCGCGTCCAATGTGGCCCTTCGAAGTGGCTCGTCGTCTGGATGTATGCGAGCGTCCCAGCTCTCGACGTCGGCCACAGTCGTTCCCTCCGGGGGAGCGACTTCACCAAATATCGTCGAGACGCGGTGGCTGAAGACGACCTGCCCGGTCTGGAGATCCCAGTCCCACAGACCGTCGGACGCTGCCTCCAATGCGTACCGAAGACGCTCCTCACTCCTGCGTAGAGCACCTTCAGAGCGCTGGCGCGCGGCAACCGCGGCAACCGTGATCGCAATCCGATTCGGCGGCGAGAACGTCAGAGAGAACTGGGCGTCGAAAAACTGGTCCTGCCCACGCCGGAGTCGGAGTTCGATGGGCTGAACGTCGCTACCCGCACGGATTTGCGCAAGAAGCGCGTCGTCTGGAAAGCGTGAAACCTTGCGGGCGAATAGGGTGAAGACCGCTCGACCCAGGGCGTCGGACTCCGCCAAATCGAACATATCGGCCGCGTCCGGGCTCCAGGAGGCGATCCGGCCGTCCAGATCTATTTCGACGGCCGCCAAGGACGTGGCCGGCGCGTACTCTCCCTGCGGTCCGGGGACTTGGTTCGCACCGGAGGATCCCTTGGCAGGCTTCGCTCCGTAGTTCATCTTTCGCGACGTCACCGCGGCAGCGCCCTCACCTTGGACCACCGTCTCCGGGCCAGGGTTGCCCCAGCCAGGATTCGTAGGCGGCCTTCTGGTCATCTGTGGGTGTTTCCAGACGGCGAAGCTTCCAGCGCCCCGCGGGCCTGCTGGTCAGAACGAAGTCGATCGTGCGCAGCTGGCCGTATCGCAACAGGTGCAGGGTGATGGTGTCTCCGGGGCGCTTGCCTTCGACGACACGTGCGAATTGGTTGACCGACACCTCGAAGCCGTCGACGGCCACGACCCGATCTCCGGAGATGATCCCCGCCGGGTAGGCGGGGCCGTCCGACAGGACGGACCCGACGACGGTAGCGCCATCCCGTGTGCTGAGGTTGAGACCCGCATAGGGTTTTTCGGCCGCTTCCGAGCTGTTGTCCGCCTCCCCGCGGTCATCGTCCGCGTCAGGCTCGAATACCAACTCGAGACCCAGCACATGAACGGCTTCCTCCAGCGGATATCGGTCCGTCCCCCGGATGTAGCGCTCGAAGAGGGGGTCGAAGTCCGTGCCGGACAATGCGTCGAACGCCGCGACCACGTCCTCGGGAGTGAACCCGGTACCCGACAGTGGAAAGTCCCGGTAGAGTTGCCGCATGACGTCGTCGAGCGTCGCCTGATTATCGGTACGTGTCCTAAGCTCCGTGTCGAGCAGGAGGCTGGCCATAGCGCCGCCGTTGTAGAAAGAGACCGTCGAATTGACAGAATCGGGAGTGGGCTTGGTGTACTTGATCCAGGCGTCGAAGGACGCCTCTTCCAGGCTCTGAACAGCCGCACCGGGTCGATTCCGCAGGGTGTCGATCGTATTCGACATCGTGTCGAGGTAGTCGTCGGGCGTCAGGACACCGATGCGGGTCAGCGTCAGATCGTCGTAGTAACTCGTCGTTCCCTCGGCGACCCAGAGCAGCTTCGTGTAGTTTTCCTGCCTGTAGTCGTACGGGTTGATTCCGGCCGGACGCAGTTGCTTGACGTTCCACGTATGGAACATCTCGTGCGAAACGAGCCCGAGGAAATTCTCGTATGCATCGTCGTCCTCGAGCGACCGGCGCGCGGTCTGCATGATCGTCGAGTTGAGATGTTCGGTGCCTCCGCCCGCACCCGCGCCCACGTGGATCAGGAACACGTACCTGTCGTAGGGCATGTCGCCGAAGACCTCCGCCTGTCGGCGAACGATCCTGGCGAAATCTTCCTTCAAACGCTCCGCATCGTAGTCGGCTCGGCCCCAGATGACGATCTCATGCGGCGTGCCGTCAATGTCGAAGGCCAGTGTGTCGTGGATACCGATCTCGAGCGGCGAATCGATCAGTACATGGTAGTCGGGAGATACGCGAACACGAGGGTCGGACCCGAGAGGCTCCAGGCCCGTGGCGACTTCCCATCGGGCGGGCGCTTCGATCCTGACGAGGATCTCGTCCCCTAATCGTCCCGGCACGTAGAAGAAAACACTCGATCCGGAAAGAAAGGCGTGCGTGTCGTCGACGTGCCGCGTGCGGTCGCCGAGCGAGTTGGCGTAGATGCGGTACCGTACCTCGATTTCGGAAGCTCCAGCCGTATCGATGCGCCAGGTTGTCTTGTCGAGTTTTTCGATCCCGAGCGAACGGCCTGAGGCATTGGCGTTCACGTCACGGACGGTTCCGGACGGATCGATCAGAGCGTACCGTCCCGGACGCCATACCGGCAGCGCCACGTCGAGCGTCGGGCCGGCCACGTTCCGGACGAGCATGGCGATGTCCACCATCTGCGTCTGAGGTTGCACCAGCGACACGGTGTACTCGATCGGCCGGCTTTGGCCGTTCACGGTTGCCGGGAAAGACAGTGAGCCGAGAATCAACAGGATGATCATCCGCAACGGCGCGGACGATCGGGAGCCGGACTTAACGAGCGGCATAAGCCAATTCCTCTTCTTGCCAGAAGTGGCTCCATTCTGAAGGAAGGAGAGCGGGGTTTTCAAGCGATCGAGGCGTGTGGGGACGACCTAGGCCATCCGATGGGAGTCGATGTCCGAGAGAAGGAGGCCAATGGCGAAGTCACCTGGCGCTTTAGCGGCGCTCTATGAGCCCCGAAAACGGGCGATCGTCGACTGTCCCTGTCGACTGTCCCTAAGGTGTAGACCCGCCCTCCATGCTAGCTGCGCTTTTTCTGCATCGCGCGTCGGATCTTCGCCCACGCATCCCGGAGCGTGACGGTTCGGTTGAATACCAGTGCCCCCGGTGCGGAGTCCGGATCCACGGCGAAGTATCCTAACCTTTCGAATTGCACCCGGTCACCTGGTTCGGCATCCGCCAGAGAGGGTTCGACCCAGGTGTCGGTGCGGATTTCCAGGGAGTTCGGGTTGAGAAACGTCGTGAAGTCCATCTCGCGGTCTGCTTCCGGATCTTCCTTCGAGAACAGTCGGTCGTACAGTCGCACCTCGGCACGAAGTGCGTGTTCGGCCGACACCCAATGGAGCGTCGCCTTGACCCGCCGTCCGTCCGGAGTCGTTCCGCCCCGAGTGACCGGGTCGTAAGTGCAGTGCAGTTCGACGATTTCTCCGGATTCGCCCTTCACGACGCCGGTACAGGTCACCAGATACCCATAGCGCAGCCGCACCTCCCGGCCAGGGGCCAGGCGGAAAAACTTCTTCGGCGGGTCTTCCATGAAGTCGTCGCGCTCGATGTAGAGCACTCTGGAGAAGGGGACCTTCCGGGTACCGGCGTCGGGGTTTTCCGGGTTATTGACCGCGTCCATCTCCTCGGTTCTTCCCTCGGGATAGTTGTCGATAATGACCCGGAGAGGATTCAGGACGGCCATCACGCGCAGAGAGTGCTCGTTGAGGTATTCACGGACGGCGTGTTCCAGTTGAGCGACATCCACAACGCTGTCCCGCTTGGCGACGCCGACGCGGTTACAGAAGTTGCGGATGGCCTCGGGCGGGTAGCCTGCTCGCCGCATCGCGCTCAGAGTGGGCATGCGGGGATCGTCCCACGCCTTGACGTGACCCTCCTCGACCAGCCGGAGCAGCTTTCGCTTGCTCATCACCGTGTAGTTGATGTTCAGCCGCGCAAACTCGATCTGCTGTGGGTGACATGCCACGTCGAGTTGATCCAGAAACCAGTCGTACAGGGGCCGGTGATCCTCGAACTCCAGAGAACAGAGCGAGTGTGTGATCCCTTCCATCGAATCGGACAGGCAATGCGTGAAGTCGTATATCGGGTAGATGCACCAGCGGTCCTCGGTGCGGTAATGAGTGGCGTGCCGGATGCGGTAGATCGTCGGATCCCGCATGTTCATGTTTCCGGACCGCATGTCGATCTTCGCACGCAACACGTGAGCGCCGTCGGGGAACTCTCCATCCCGCATCCGCCCGAACAGATCCAGGTTCTCCTCCACCGATCGGTCGCGGTACGGGCTGTCTCGCCCCGGTTCGGTCAGCGTTCCCCGGTACTTCCGGGTCTCGTCGGCCGACAGGCTGTCGACGTAGGCTTTGCCCTTCTTGATCAGTTCAACCGCGTAGTCGTAAAGCTTTCCATAGTAGTCCGACGCGTAGTAGAGCCGGTCTTCCCAGTCGAAACCGAGCCACTGGATATCCCGCTTGATCGCCTCCTCATACTCGACATCTTCTTTCGCCGGATTGGTGTCGTCGAAGCGCAGGTTGCAGATGCCACCGTACTCTGCGGCAACGGAGAAGTTGAGCCCGAAGGCCTTCGCATGGCCGATGTGGAGGTAACCGTTCGGTTCGGGAGGGAAACGCGTCACGACCCGGCCGTCGTTCTTGCCATTGGCCAGGTCGTCGACTATTCGAGCTCGAATGAAATCCAGCGGTCGCGTCGACTCAGCCGAATCCCCGTCCGAGGCAGAGTCGGTGTGAGCAACGTCGGGCATACATTTCGGATTTTAGCATTAACCCGCTTTTCTCACCGGTTGTCGTTGCGAAGTGTCGGATGTATCCGGCGCTGCAGCAGACCTCTGGTGAGAAATGCGGGTCAACCCAAGGGCGCGGCCGAATGCCGTGGTCAGCGGATTCGAAAGCTTCCCGTCAGCAGGGCGCTGCCCCAGTGGATCTCGATGACGGCGTCCTGGCCCTGGGCTTTGAGGTCGATGGTCAATTGTTCCGCGGTGCTGGCAGCCGGGTTGATCCGGAGCGGAGTTTCGGCAACGAATCCATCGGTCAGCGGAGGATCGCCCCAGACGCCGGTGGTCGGGTGGAATGCCAGGACCCATTGGCCATCGCCGGTTTTCCAGGCCCAGAGTGAGTACCGTCCGGCCTTGAGTTCCTTGCCCGCGACAACAAGGTTTCCCGTCGACTCGATCTCCGTCGCCTGGTCGGCCCCGAGCCGCCAGATCTGCCCCACCCTGGCTATGGATAGAACATCCCTGCCGTATAGGTTGGGCCGTCCGTAGTCGATGCGGACCGTTTGAGAATTGATGATGGCTTCGGCGGTCCCACGCTCGTTCTGCGCGAGCGCCGGGGAGCCTGCCAGCAGGCTGGCCGCCAGGGCGATGACAACATGCTGTCGCATACGAACTCCTCGGAAATTTCGGTCTCAATCGAAGCTATCAGACTGGATTGAAACGATCTGTAAGTCAAACCACATGTCTCTGCCGCGGGCCAGCAGCCGGCAGGGGAACCCCTTGCGTCCGAAGGGTTACGGCGAAACGACGCCGTCTTCGTTGTCGTCGTCTCCTAAGAGTCCAGCGCCGTTTGGCCCTAACGCGACCCCACAGGGTTCTGCCGCGGACTGCTACGGAGTGGGTGAACTCCGAACCAGGATCTCCCGCCTCAACGCCGACTCCAGGCTCGGGCTCACGGTCAGGAAAAGGTTCTCCGGATACCGCCGGCCTTCGGTCAAGGCCTGGTAGATGTCCAACTCGACGTACTGATTGAGGGCCAGACCGGCCAGGTATTGCAGCCTCAGGTTGCGGTCCAGGTTCAGTTCGGCGTCGGCCAACCAGGCGGTCATATCCCGTCCCTGGTTCGCGTAGGAGGCGAGCAGGTCGACCACACTATTCAGATCGACATCGGCCAGCGATTGACCCAGGCTCGGGTTCCCACGGAGCCGAGCGTCCAGGGCATCCACGTCAATTTGGGTTGAACCTACCTGCCCAAGCGCTATGACGTCGTACCCCCCTCCGTAGATGTCGCTGTTCCAGACCGTCGCGTCCGGAAACGCTCCGACGAAAGTCGCCAGTTGGCTCTTGACGGCTGCCTCGCTCGACTCATACAGGGGGATCCACTGGGTGACAACACCGCCGGGGTTCAGGTGCTCCTTGACCAGATCGAAATACTCGGCGGAATACATCGTCGCCGCACCCCGGACCCAGGGATGAATCGGGTCGGACGTGATGATGTCGAATTTTTCGTCGGTCGTCGCCAGAAAATGACGCGCGTCGTCGATGATCAACTCCGTTCTTGGATCGTTCAGGACGTCGTAGTTCTCGTCGGCGAAGAAGGCAGCTGCGGTTTCGGGAACATGCTTTTCGATCTCGCAAATAACGATCCGCTCCACATCCGGGTGCGCCACGAACGACCCTGCCGTCACGCCGGCGCCGCATCCCACGATGAGGATCGACCGCGGTTGCTCGTGGATTATCGCCGGAAGGTGTCCGAGCATCCGCTGGAGCCTCATGTCGATCGGGATGTTCGACGCCACGACCTTGCCGGCGACGTGCATGCTTCGCTCGCCCGCGAATTGGGTCACCGCGACCGAGGCGTCCACACCTTCGACAGTATGGAGGTAGACCGTACCCTCACCCCAGTAGTCGATGAACCGTCCGTAGGCGATGAGTCCCTGTGGCGTGGCCGGCATCATGTTGATCAGCAGCACTGCGACGACGAATCCGACTGTCGCCGTGACGATTCGCCGCCAGGGTTTGCTCGTCGCAGCCTTCAGCTTGTTATCTGAGGCTGGAGGCACCAGCATCAGGACTCCCGCACCCACGGCCAGGACCATCAACGCCTGCTGTGCGCTCCGCGTGCCGGCCATCGGAATCCAGATGAGCGTCGTGAACAGGCTGCCGACGATGGCGCCGACCGTATTGGCGGCATACACCCCGCCGACCACCTTCCCCGGGTCGTCACGCCGCGCGGTCGCTGCCAGAGCCAGCGGGAAGGACGCGCCCCAGAGAAAAGTAGCCGGCAGTAAGGCGACCGCGCAGCGGACCATGTCCCAGCCGAACGTATAGGCGACGCTCTCCATCACCCACGGGAGGAATTCCGGGGTTGGCAGCCAGTACGGGATCTGCTCGGTGATCATGAACGAGCCCCACAGGATCGATGGCACCAGCATGAGCTGACAGAATCCCAGCAACTCGCCGGGGCGTTTGGCTCTTGCGAGCACGGCTCCGGCGCTGCTGCCGATCCCAAGCCCGGATAGGAAGATCACCAGGATCAGCGAGAAATTGTAGACGCTCGCACCAAACAGCAGCGACAGCTGTCGGGTCCAGACGACTTCCGCGCCGAGCGCCGTCAGCCCGGAGAGCATGATCGTGACGTAGGGAGCAGCCGGCGCATCGATGGCGGAGTCCGGGGAATCTCCCTCGCCTTCGGTCTCGGGCATCGCGTAGCGCGTCCCCAGAACTATGGCCAGCGAACCAACGGCGATGTTGATCGTGACGGCGACGTAGGTCGCGATCGCCGTGTCGAAAACCCGGAGCAGGTAGAAACCGGCGAGGGCAGTTCCGATGACGGCGCCGACGATGTTGGCGCCGTAAAAAAAGCCGAGCCGCGACACGCCGTCGTTCGTCATCCTGATCCATCGGGCAATCGCGGGCAGCGTCGCGCCCATCAGGATCGTCGGTGGAAGCAAGCAGATCCCAGCGACAAGGGCGCGCAGTAGCACACTCTCCAGGCCGTAGCCGACCGAGGTCAGGTAGAACCGGCTGACCAGTGGCAGGACCAGGAGTATGACCAGCCCCATCAACCCGATGCCCAGTTCGAGGAACGCATAGACACGAAGGGGATGACGGTCAGTGGATACGAATCGGTGGAAGCCGAGGCTGCCCAGGCACATCCCACCCATGAAGCTGCCGAGCAATACGGCCAGAGATATGGACGACGCGCCGATGACGAGCCCGAGGAGGTGGAACCAGACAATCTCGTAGATCAGTGCTGAGGCGCCACTGCCCACGAACAACAACAGCAGCACAGGAGTGAACTTACCTCCGGTTGACCGCTCAGCTTGAGTTTCGGCAAGTGTTTCGGGGGGCATGGGTTTGCCGGCGACCCACGGGGGTGTTTCGGCCATCTCCAGAGTGACGAAATCGCCGAAATCCTACTAGGAAATTGCCAACCCCGTCAAACATGCCATCCCGCTGAAGTGACCCGATCAATCGATGCGCACGACGACATCGTCTACGTTTCCAGTTTGCCTGGCCGGTGACCAGGACTAGCGGTCTCCGCCAGACATACCGTCACTATCTCCGACGGAAATTGCGAGCGGACTGAATGGCGGAATCCTCAATGTCGGCTCTTGAGACTTCTGAGCTCTTTGGCGTACGGATTATCGGGAGTGATTTCAGTACGACCCACTATTTGGAATACAATGAGCGGCAGTCGACGCGCGGGAGTTCTCGTCGCATCGACGAAAGGAGATTCTGAATGAGTCGGATTCATGCAATCGCGATTGGCGGAGCGGCCGGCCAGGGTGTGGCCACCCCCGGCAATATCTTCGCCCGCATCCTCGTCCGGCGAGGTTTGCACCTGAACGCATACAACGCATATCAGTCAATCATCCGGGGTGGTCATACTCTGCTCACGATACGCACAGGTGTGGATCCAGTGACAAGCTTCGGCGACAAGATCGATCTGTTGATTCCTCTCAACCAGGACACCATGGATCGTCATCTGAAACTCATGGGGCCAGGGACCGCTGTCATTTACAACGGAGACACAATCGAACCACGGGATGCGGCCGAAGGTGTGCAATGCTGCCCCCTTCCCGTAAAGGACCTCACCGACAACAGCCGCAACAAGCTAGCGCAGAACACGCTCGCTCTAGGCGCTGCCCTCAACATGCTGGGCGTCGGTTTCCAGCCGCTTGCAGAGGTTTTGACAACCCAGTTCGAACGGAAGGGTGACGCCGTGGTGCGGGAAAACGTCGACGTCGCACGGGCGGGCTATGACCACGCATCGGCTAACTTTCAGCCTTTTGATGAGCCCCTTCCGATGACGGAAAACCCCAAAGCCGTGTTGACGGGGAATATGGCTCTGGCGATGGGCGGTGCCGCAGCCGGAGTGAAATTTTACTGTGCCTATCCGATGAGCCCGGCCACTGGTGTACTCCACTGGATGGCTCCACACGCTCGAAAGGCGGGCATTATGGTGCGTCAGGTCGAGGACGAGATCGGCGTCATCAATATGGCAATCGGCGCGGCCCACACGGGAGTCCGGGCGATGTGCGCGACCTCTGGCGGTGGCTTCGCCTTGATGACCGAAGGCCTGGGTATGTCGGCCATGATGGAGACTCCTGTTGTGGTGATCGACGTGCAACGCGCGGGCCCTTCCACTGGAGTTCCTACAAAAACCGAGCAGGGCGATCTGTGGCAAATGCTTGGAGCCGGTCACGGTGATTATCCCAGGGTCATCGCCGCACCGACGACTGTCCTGGATTGTTTTAAGCTAGTGCCTGAGATCTTCAACCTCACAGATCGGTTCCAGTGTCCCGGAATCATCCTTGGCGATCTGCTTCTCTCAGAAGGCACGGGGAGTGTGGAGCCCGCAGAACTCGACTTCGACGTGGAAATCGATCGCGGAGAGTTGATCATGTCCAGCCAAGGGCCCAACGGCTACAAACGATACGCCCTCACCGAGAGCGGGGTCTCTCCTCGCGCCGTACCGGGTGTGCCCCACCACATTCACACTGCGTCAACCGATGAGCACGCCGAAGATGGAACGTTGATCAGCGACGAGTTCACCGACCCGACTAAGCGGCGAAACATGATGGACAAGCGCCAGCGGAAAGTACAGGCAATCGAGGCAGCGGTCCAACCTCCCGAACTGATCGGAGCGTCGGGAGCCGACGTGACACTTGTTGGGTGGGGTTCCACCCAGGGTGTCATCGAGGAAGCGGTCGAGCTACTCAAGGAAGAGGGGATCTCGGCAAACCAGTTGCAGATACGATGGCTGGTACCCCTGCACGGAGATGCCATCGTGGAGATCCTCGGGTCGGAGAAGCACCCCATCATCGTCGAGAACAACTACAGCGGCCAGTTTGCGCGATACCTGCGGAGCGAAACCAGTTATGTCCCCGCCGGCCACATTCGCAAGTACGATGGGGAACCCTTCATGCCCCATCACATCGTTGAAAGCGTGAAGGAGCAACTGGCGGGTAAGACGAATTTGTCCGTGCCAACGCACGAAATAACGGTTTGAGGAGGACGATGTGACGACCACGATAGAACCCGAGGGCAGGCTGACCGTCAAGGATTTCAAGGGCCCGGTCGATCCAGATTGGTGTGCAGGCTGCGGTGATTTTGGAGTCCTGTCTTCTCTTCAGAAGGCCCTTGTCGAACTCCACATCCAACCTCACAACGTGGTCACGGTTAGCGGAATCGGCTGCTCTTCCAACTTGCCCGGATATATCGACACCTACGGCATGCATACACTGCACGGGCGGGCGCTAGCTGTCGCCACAGGAGTGAAGATGGCGAATCCCGACTTGTCTGTGGTGGTAACCGGTGGAGACGGAGACGGTTTTGGTATCGGTGGCAACCACTTCATTCACACGATGCGCCGCAACGTGGACCTCGTCTACCTGGTCATGGACAACCAGATATACGGACTCACTACTGGCCAGACATCGCCCACTAGCCGCATCGGCATGAAGACCAAGAGCATGCCGTTCGGGAACATCGAGCAACCCGCCAACCCGATCGCACTGGCGTTGGCTGCCGGAGCGACTTTTGTTGCCCGCGCCTTCAGTGGGGCACCAAAACAGCTGGTCGACCTGATCAAACAGGCCTTCGAGCATAAGGGATTTGCCTTCATCGATATTTTTAGTCCGTGTGTGACTTACAACCACGACAACACCTATCCCTGGTTCCGAGAGCGCGTGAAGAAGCTCGAAGACGACGAAAGCTACGATCCAACGGACTGGCATGAAGCGATGCGCCGATCGCTGGTCTGGGGCGACGAGATATTCATCGGGAAGTTTTTCCAGCGGACTGACCTTCCCTCGCTCGACCAGGCCGAACCGGTACTGGCCGAAGGGGGGCCCTTGCCCCACCGATCGCTCAAGCTTGATCCTGAGGTGGCACGGCAATTCGTTACCGAACTGATGTAGCGCCGGCTGGGTCATTCAGAGCCGGGCGCCGTCTAGCCTTCGGGGGTGGGACGAGACGTAGGTTACTGATCTACCGCAAAACATCCAGAAGCGAAAGCGTCTGTTCTGGACCCGCGATCCAGATTCTCAGATAATGTGTCGATGCGAATACCTCAGGTGCCTGCCGTTTTCGTCGTAGTGTTTCTTCTTATGGCTCTATCGGGCTGCAACCTCGGGCCGGGCGACATCACCGATCCGGACGCGGGAATCCCTCTGACCCTGGCCGAGGAGCGTCGGCGGACCATCGCGGATCTACGCTACGACCTGACCTTTGACATTCCCGAGGAGGTTCACGAACCGATCATGGGTCGGTTGACCGCTCGCTTCACGCTGGTGGACGCCTCGAACCCCCTCGTGTTCGATTTCGCTCCGGCTTCGGATCTGGAACTGCTGCCGGGACGCGAGTTCGTGGAATCGGTTGTGGTAGGCGGCAGGGAAGTGGAGTTTCGGACCGCGAACGGCCACGTCATCGTCGCAGCCGGCGATCTGGTGGTTGGGGAAAATGCCGTCGAGATCACCTTTCGCGCGGGCGATGCCTCGCTCAACCGCAACCCGGAATTTCTGTACGCATTGTTCGTCCCCGCCCGCGCCCACACGGTCTTTCCGTCTTTCGACCAGCCCGACATGAAAGCGCGCTACACGCTGGAGCTGACCGTTCCCGCTGGCTGGCGAGCGGTGGCAAATGGAGAGGAGATCGGGCGGGAAGAGATGGGGGACCGAGCCCGTATCAGCTACGCGGAGACCCAGCCGATCTCCACGTATCTTTTTGCGTTCGCCGCCGGTCTGTTCGAGATCGAGGAGGCGGAACGCAACGGGCGCACGATGCGTATGTTCCACCGGGAGACCGATGCCGAGAAGGTTGCGCGCAACCGGGACGAGGTGTTCGACCTGCACGCAGCCGCGCTCGAGTGGCTCGAGGAGTACACCGGCATCCCGTACCCGTTCGGCAAGTTCGATCTTGTGGCAATCCCAGCATTCCAGTACGGCGGCATGGAACACCCCGGGGCGATTTTCTACCGGGACGGTGCCATGCTGCTGGACGAATCGGCGACGCAGAACCAGATTCTCGGGCGCGCCAGCACCATCGCGCATGAAACCGCTCACATGTGGTTTGGGGATCTGGTGACGATGGAATGGTTCAGCGACGTCTGGATGAAGGAAGTGTTCGCCAATTTCATGGCTGCGAAGATCGTCAACCCGTCGTTTCCCGAGGTCAACCACGACTTGCGCTTCCTCACGGCGCACTACCCGTCAGCCTACGGAGTGGACCGTACCGAGGGCACCCATCCAATCCGGCAGGAGCTCGACAACCTCAACGAGGCGGGAAGCCTGTACGGGGCAATCATCTATCAGAAAGCCCCCATCGTGATGCAGCAGCTCGAACGTATGATCGGTGAGGACGCGTTCCGGGACGGCCTGCGTGCCTACCTCGATGAATTTCAGTTCGGCAACGCGACCTGGCTCGACCTGGTGAAGGCTTTCGACGACCAGACCGACATCGACGTCGCAGCCTGGAGTCGTGTCTGGGTCGAAGAGCCCGGCCGGCCGGTCATCCGAACCGAATTGACGCTTGACGACGCCGGAACAGTCGAAGGGCTGGCCTTCATCCAGAGCGATCCTCAGCAAGGACGGTCGTTGCGCTGGTCCCAGCAGATCGAAGTCCTGATCGGTTCTGGCGGAAGCATCCGATCGATTCCCCTGGAGCTCCGGGACGAGCGCACCGAAGTTCCCGACGTAGCTTCGATGCCTCGCCCCGACTTCATCCTGCCTACGGGGAGCGGCCTGGCCTACGGGGACATCGTCCTGGACGACGCCAGCAGGGAATACCTGCTCGAACACCTGCCCGACCTGGACGACCCGCTCACTCGTGGCGCCGCGTGGGTCACGCTTCGGGAAGAGATGCTGGGACGCCGCGTCACCCCGTCGGACCTGATGGACCTCGCGCTGCGGGCCCTGCCGCGCGAGGACACCGAGCAGTTGGTTCAGCTCGCCCTCGGATACGTCGGCAGCGTGTATTGGCGTTATCTTCCTGCTTCTGAACGTGAGGCGATGGCGTCTCGCATCGAGGGCGACCTCCGGGCCGGTATCCGCCGTTCATCGTCGTCGAGTCTCAAGTCGGCATACTTTTCCGCGTTTCGCTCGGTCGTGACGACTCCCGACGGCATGGCCTTCCTCGAACGCGTCTGGCGAAGGCAGGAGGAGATTCCCGGACTGACGCTGTCCGAGCCCGACGAAACTTCAATGGCCCAACATCTCGCCATGCGGTCTCATCCCGAGGCGGCGGCTATCCTGGCCGAACAGCTGGAGCGCATCGAGAATCCCGACAGGAAGGAGCGGTTCGAGTTCGTGATGCCGACGCTGTCGGACAATATTGAAGATCGCCAGGCATTCTTCGCCGGACTGGGGGATCCATACAACCGGAGGAGGGAACCGTGGGCCCTCGAAGGGCTGCGCAACCTGAACCACCCCCTGCGCGCGGCCGAGGCGGTGGTTTACATTCTGCCAGCATTGAATGAACTGCGCGAGGTCCAGGAGACCGGCGACATCTTCTTCCCGCGGAGCTGGGTCAGCGCCGTCCTGAACGGCCACAACAGCAGTAGCGTCGCCTCTGATGTTCGGCGCTTCCTGGCCGACCAGGGCGACGACTACCCGGTCCGTCTCCGGCGAATCATCCTGCAGGCAGCCGATTCGGTGTTCCGGGCCGCCGAGATCCTGGAACCGGCGAATCAGGAACAGAACCGGGAGCGGTAGCGACCGGGTAATCCCCGTTCCTGCAGCGGTAGCGGTCGAGGTTTAATAGGGACAGACGTGCCTGTCCCTATTAAACGGTCCTACAGCTTTGGCCCCTCATTCCGGATACACGTTCACAAGTTCATTCAACAGCCAGGTGGCGCTCGGCGACAGGTTGGTCCCCGGAGGTAACTCGGTTGGCGTTGAATGAAGGAGCATATCGGGAGATTCAGTGAACCACGAAGATCCCAGGCTGGAATATGGACGACGGCTCGAAGCCCGTGTGGGAGAGGTTCGCCGCTACGAGCAGACTTCGCGCCGAATCGCGGCCGCCCGACTGGCCCTGGCGATCGCGCTCCTGATCATGGCCTGGCTCGTTCTCTTGCGCGGTGCTTTCAGCGGCTGGTGGCTGATGGTTCCCGCGGCCGGGTTTATCGTCCTGGCTCTGGTCCATACCCGCATCGATGCGGGCTTGCTGCGCGCGCGGGTGGCAGTCCGCTTCTACGAAGACGGGCTGGCGCGCATTGAGGATCGGTGGATCGGGAGGCGGCCCGCGAAGGAGCCTATGCGTGACGAATCCCACCTTTACGCTGCGGATCTGGATTTGTTCGGTGAAGCGTCGCTCTTCGAACTGCTCTCGACAGCGCGCACCCGGTCGGGTGAGGAAACCCTGGCGGACTGGCTCGCTGCGCCCGCGGATCGGTCCGAGATCCTGGCCAGACAGCAGGCGGTCGAGGAGTTGCGCTTTGGGATCGACCTTCGGGAAGACCTCGCTACGCTCGGGGCCGGCTCCCGGGCCACACTCCATCCGGATCGCGTCCGAACCTGGGCCGCCGCCCCGACCGTCCTCGAGGGACGGGTGCCCCGCATCCTCGGTTTGATCATTGCGGCAAGCCTCTGGACTGCGCTCGGCGCAGTCCTCTCGATCGGGTCGAGCAGTGCCTGGCTCTTCTTGTACGGCGCGCTCGTCATGGCGGGAGGATTCGGTGCGTTCTATCGTCGTCGGGTTCGATCGGTCGCGGCGTCGGTCGATGAACAGCGGAGCGCCTTGGGGCTTCTGTCGCGGATCCTGACACGTTTGGAGCAGGAGAAGTTTGGCTCCGACAAGCTTGTCGCGATCCGTTCGTCTCTCGACGCGGACGGCCTGCCGCCCTCCCGGCAACTGGCTCGCTTCGCCCGGCTTGCCGACATGCTCGACTGGAGGCGGGGCGAGATGGTGCTGGTCTTGCTCATCCTGGCGATGTTCCGGCCCGATGTCCTCGTTCTTCCGTTCTCGTTCTTGCTGTGGTCGACGCAAATGGCCTTCGCCCTCGAGGACTGGAGGAAGACATGCGGAACGGCCATCGGTCGATGGGTTGGGGCGGTAGGGGAACTCGAGGCGCTGTCGGCGTTCGCCGGATACGCCTACGAGCATCCGTCCGATCCTTTCCCCGAAATCGTCGACGAAGAGGTCGCAACTTTCGATGCCGAAGACCTCGGTCATCCCTTGATTCCGTCCAGCCAGGGTGTCCGCAACTCGGTCCGGCTTGGGGACAAACCTCAGCTGGTGGTCGTGAGTGGATCGAACATGTCGGGCAAAAGCACACTGCTCAGGACCGTGGGGGTCAACGTCGTGATGGCGCTCGCGGGCGCTCCGGTACGGGCCCGGCGTCTGCGGCTATCGGTCGTGGCAATCGGGGCGACGCTGCGCATTCAGGATTCGCTCCAGGCTGGCGCCTCGCGCTTCTACAACGAAATCCGAAGGATCCGCCAGATCATGGACCTCACCGCCGGGGAGCATCCGGCTCTATTCCTGCTCGACGAGGTGCTCCACGGGACCAACTCCCACGATCGGGCGGTCGGCGCCGAAGCCATTGTCCGCGGCCTGATCGACCGCGGAGCTATCGGCCTGGCGACGACACACGACCTTGCGCTGGCCGACGTCGCTGACAAGCTGGCGCCCCGGGCCGTCAACGTTCACTTCGAGGACGATATCCGGGAGGGAAAGGTGGTTTTCGACTACAAGATGAAGGCCGGTGTTGTCAGCAAGAGCAACGCGTTGGAGCTGATGCGGGCGGTCGGGCTGGAAGTGTAAGGGCAGTCCGCGAAAGTCAGCGACCGGCTGTAGCGGCGGTCTATGACCGCCGAAAGACCCGTTCTACGACGTCACAAGATCCATCGAAAGGGCGGCGACCTGTCGCGGTTCCAGTTCGACCTCGAGTTCAAAGTCCGGGTGCGAGCACCCGATTCCTTGCAGCACGCGGTCACCCACGGCGAACTTCAGGTACTGAACCGAGCTTATCCGATCCGTCCCGACCTGCCGTGGATCGAATTGTGCCGGAGATCGTTCCCCGCCCTGTGTCGTCAGGTAAAGGGTTTCCTGGAGGTTCGTCCAACGTGCGAGGAGGGGAGCCCGCTCCGCCTCATCGCTGATCTCGATCAACAGCGTGCATCCGAGTTCACCACGGTCTCCGAGCAACTCGTTGTACGTGTCGATCTCGTGTTGAATCGCCGGCTCGCCATCGATGCCCTCGGTCCGGATCATCTCCTGCACCTGGTACAGGATCGTGTCGTGGTTCTCGAACAGGAACGTCAAGTACGGCCCGAGATGGATGCGTCGGTCTTGCTTCTGCGCGAATACCTTCCGACGGAACTCATCGCGGGCGGATTCATAGTCCTGTCGGGATCGAATCTCCGCGCGCGTCACCTTATGCATAGTCATCTTCTTGCGGCTTAAGGCGTCGGGGGAATCCATCCTCGCGGTAGGCCCGAGCCAGGATCGACATGGGATGCATCGGCTTCACCCCGGCGTGTTGTTCAAACTGCAGGGCGGCCAGTGGGCAGTCGGTCGACCAGACTTCCGCGGCCGAGTCTTTCATCCCGTCGAAGGCCTTCCTGCCGACACGTTGAGACGGCAAGAAGCCTTCGACCTTCATCGCGTATGTGCCGTCGTGCCCGCAGCACTCGGTCACTGTCTTTGGAACGACCCCTGGGATTGTCCGCAACAGGTCGCGTCCTTTGAAGCCCACCGACTGTGCCCTCAGATGGCACGGCGCGTGATAGCCGACGCTCTCGCCTGGCGTGCTCTTGAAGTCTTCGTTGAAACGGTCTTCCTTACGGATAGACCAGAGGTACTCACTCGGATCCATCGTCGCTGCCGCGACGCGTTCGGCCTTCTCAAGGTATTCCCTCGACACCAGTGTCGGATACTCACGCCGCAGCATCATCGAACAGGTTGGGTTGATCGCCACGACCTTCGCACCCGCTTCGACGAAGGGAGCCAGGCGATCGAGATTGGCGTGTGCCTGCCGACGGAGCCCTTCGATGTCGCCGGCCTCCCATCGGGGCATGCCGCAGCATTCCAGGCCCTTCACGCACCCGATGTCCACCCGATTGCGTTCGAAGACGTCAACCGTATCCCTGCCGATCTCCGGCTCATTGTTTTCGACATAGCAGGTCTGGAAGAGAACGACTTCGGTCTTCTTCGAAGCGTCGCGAACGAGGCCTCGCTGGTGGGCCCACTTCGAGAACGTCGTCGACGCGAAGTTGGGCAGTAGCTTGTCGCGATGGATGCCGACGACCTTCTCGAGGAACCAGCGGTGGACCGACACCCGGTTCATCAGGTTGGCCATGCCGAAGCTGGCGCGCGCCAGCAGGCCCGCCTTGTCGGGGTCCCCGAGGATCTTCTCTCGCAAGCCGATGCCGTTCTTCCGGGCTTCCTGGGCCGTGTGCCGATGGACGAGTTTGGGGAAATCCAGCTTGAATTCGTGACCGTCGCGAAGCGTGTAGGGGCACTGTACCTCACACAGCTTGCACTGGAAGCAGGCGTCCATCACGGTCCGGGTGTCGCCGGCGGTGATGCGGGTCACGTCTCCGTCGTACTTGTCGTCGAGCAATTCGAACAGGTTTGGGAACGAGTCGCAGTACTTGAAGCACATGCGGCATCCCTGGCAGATCTCGAACGTGCGCTGAACTTCCTTTTCGAGCGCCTTCGGATCCCAGTACGTCGGGTCGTTGGGATCGTAAGAGAGTCCGTCGGTGGGCTGGTAAGAGATGCGTTCGGTGTCTTCTGACATGTGCCTCGGTTCGTCTGTAGGTGCGGTCTATGACCGCACGCTCCGAGGTTCGCGAACGTGCGCTTGGGAGCGCACCTACAGAAGAGTCGGATCAGTCGACGCTGTCGAGCATCTTCGTGAATCGGCCCGCGTGCGACTTTTCGGCCTTGGCCAGCGTTTCGAACCAGTCTGAGATCTCTCGGAACCCCTCTTCGCGAGCGGTTTTCGCCATGCCCGGATACATATCAGTGTACTCGTAGGTTTCACCCGCGATCGCCGCCTGGAGGTTCAGCGTCGTGTCGCCTAGCGGCAGGCCTGTGGCCGGGTCACCAACCTGCTTCAGGTAGTCCAGGTGGCCATGGGCGTGGCCGGTCTCACCCTCGGCCGTCTCGCGGAAGTTGCTCGCTACCTCCGGGTAGCCTTCGATGTCGGCGACCTTGGCGAAGTACAGGTACCGGCGGTTGGCCTGCGATTCGCCGGCGAATGCATCTTTGAGATTTCCATGGGTTTTCGTGCCTTCAAGAGATTCGGACATCGTCTGTTTTACCTCTGTTTGTTCCGGCCGAGCGTGCGGCCATCTAAGATTGAATGTTTGACTTCCGAATGATCGCGTACTTTGAATGATAGATCAAATCGATTGTATCTATGTATGATAGATAATATCTATTTGAACTGACCCTGCAAGCTCAACACGTTGAACGAGCGTGATCGTGTCCTGGGCAGGGCATCGGGAAGGCGGGATTCGATCGTGGATTTCAGGACTCGCATGACGGCTTTCTTCAGGTGTCCGCGGCGATGCACAAGGCTGACCTCTCTTGCCGGCGTGGGCCTGCGGATTGGAATCACCCTGCCTTCAAATCTGCGCTGCTTGATCGCCTGTGCGGCCATGAGCGGCAGCAGCGTATATCCCTGGCTCCGTGAAACCAACTCGATGACTGTTTCCAGGCTCCCTCCCTTCAGGTGCACGGATGGGAAGGTGCCCCGCTGGTCTCCGGAACCACAGACGACGATTACTTGTTCCCGGAGACAATGCTCCTCCGATAGCAGCCAGAGGCCTTCCGGGTTCAGCGTCTTCTCAGATACCCGGGTCTTGGCCGCCAGCGGATGCCCGGGGGCCGCGTAGACATAGAGGGGCTCGTAGTATAGGGGCTCCTCTTCGATACGCGTCAGGCCGAGAGGTGTCGCAAGAATCCCGGCGTCGAGCAGGTCGCGGTCGAGAGCTTCGATGATTCTGTCTGTGGGCTGTTCCTCGATAAAGAGTTCCACCTTCGGATAGTGTGACGTGAATTCCTCGAGGAAGCGCGGCACCAGGTAAGGCGCAATCGTTGGAATCACTGCGAGCCGGAACTCTCCAGACACATCGTCCAGGTTCCTGCTCGCCAGCAGCTCGAGTCGATGGAACTCGTTCAGCACGACTTTTGCCTGCTCGATGATGGGCTTGCCGTCTTCGGTCGGAAGTATCGGCTGCATGCTCCGGTCGAACAGGGCCAGGCCCAACTCGTCTTCCAGCTTTTGCAACTGGGCACTCAGCGTGGGTTGGGAAACGTTCGACAGCGCCGCGGCGCGGCCGAAGTGCCGGCACCGGTCCAGGGCAACCACGTATTCTAATTGAGTGATCGTCGCCATAGAGTGAGTCTATCACTTCGGGAGACGATGACCGGGATTGTGGCGGTAGGTGTGTGGAGCGCTACTGGATGGTTTCGCGGAGGACTTCCTCGACCGTCGTGTGACCTTCTCTGACCTTGATCAGCCCGCTCTGGCGCAGAGTAATCATGCCGTTCTGGACGGCCTTTCGTGTCAGGTCTACCGCCGTCGCGTCCTCCATGATCATTTCCTTGAGTGCCTCGTCGACTTCCATCACCTCGTACAGCCCGACGCGCCCTTTGTAGCCCATCTTGTTACATGCTCCGCAACCGACAGCCTGAAACACGCGCACGCTTTCGGCTGCCTCGGGACCGTAACCCATGTCGACCAACGTTTGCACCGGAGGATGAACTTCTTTCCTGCACTCGACACAGAGACGCCGGACTAGTCGTTGGGCGCAAATCAGCCGCACGGACGTCGCGACAAGAAACGACGGGATCCCCATATCGAGTAGTCGTGCGACGGCGCTCGCGGCGTCATTGGTGTGGAGGGTACTGAGCACCAGGTGGCCCGTAAGGGAGGCCTTTATCGCGATCTCCGCAGCGTTCAGGTCGCGGATTTCTCCGACGAGGACGACATCGGGATCCTGCCGGAGGAACGACCGCAGGATGCTTGCGAAGCTGGCCCCGACCTGCTCGTTGACCTGAACCTGGTTGATGCCCCGAAGGTTGTACTCAACGGGATCCTCGACGGTCATGATGTTCCGGTCGGGGGTGTTGATCTGGGAGATGGCGGAGTAGTCTTGCCGCTTCCGGTCGGCGGAACGTGTCAACAAGTTTGAGACACCTGCATTTGGAATTTAAGCTACCGTAGGCGACTCTGCGGGCGGGTTGATCCACACCTTGTCCGGCGGCCCAGCGATCTTTCTCGGTACATTGACGAAACGTTCTGGATGTTGCCGACGAGCGCGATCCAGAGCATGCTGGCGTCGTTCCAGAACCGGACCGGTCTGACCGTAATGGACCATCGCTGGGGTTAGCCAGTTCAGACCGGAATGGTAGTGGACGTTGTTGTACCAGTGGAAGAAGTCCCGGCAGAACGCCTTGGCGTCCTGGATCGAACCGAATCGTTCCGGGAAGTCAGGGCGGTATTTCAGGGTTTTGAACTGGGCTTCCGAGAACGGGTTGTCGTCGGACACATAGGGCCGAGAGTGGGATTGGGTCACACCCAGATCCGATAGCAGCAGCGCCACCGCTTTCGACTTCATCGACGAGCCGCGATCGGCGTGCAGAGTCAGCTGATCCTGCTCGATCCGATGCTTGTCACAGCTTTCACGAATCAGTTTCTTGGCCAGGCCGGAAGATTCGCAATCGGCCACCATCCAGCCCACCGCCTGGCGGCTGAAGATATCGAGAATCACGTACAAGTAGAAGTAGGTCCACTTCCGTGGTCCCTTCAGCTTCGTGATGTCCCAGGTCCACACTTCATTCGGGCCTGTCGCCAACAGTTCCGGCTTCTGGTAGACGGGATGACGCCGTTGGTTCCGCCGTTCGCGCACTTCTTGGTTCGCATCCAGAATCCGGTACATCGTGCGTACCGAGCACAAATAGCGGTCTGCATCCAGCAAGGCCGCACACACTTGGGCGGGCACCTGATCCACGAAGCGCCCGCTATGCAGCAGGTCGAGGACTTCCTGTCGATCGGCTCCGCTCAATGCCCGATGTGATCGTGGGCGTGCCCGCTCGGCTGCGGGCGCGGCGGCCCGCTGCCGACGCCGATAGAGCGACGCGCGGGAAACCCCGAAGGCCCGGCACGCCGGCGCCGTCCCCAATTCGGTGGAGAACTTTTCGGCCGCTTCCATCAGTTGTTCTCTTCCTGGTCCGGGTTCTTCAGAGGAATCCCCAATAGCGTGGAGACTTTTTTTTGGATCTCGATGACCGTTTCGGCTTGCTCCAGCTTCCTCTGGAGCCGTTGCGCCTCGCGTTCCAGTTCAGCGATGCGCTTGTCCCGGCCGTCCTTCGGCTGCGCTTTCCGTCCTCGCTTCGCCGAACCCATCCCGGCCAATTCCCCGGCATCGTGTTGCCGCCGCCAGGTGCGCAGGCTCGAGGAATACAATCCCTCCCGGCGTAGTAAGGCCCCCCACTCGCCCGGCTTCGTGCATCGGTCCGCCTCCCGCACGACCCGGCGCTTATATGCGGCGCTGAATCGCCTCCGTATCGCCTTATTGGTCACCTCCGGGTCCGGATTATCCCCATTCCGACCGGCCGCTTCACGCGCAACTCCAGTCGCCCTGCGGGCGCCTTCCGTTCCACGCGATTCTTCGTTCTCGTTCTCTGGTTTCATCACCAACACAGGCTCACTTCCTTCCCGCCCTGCTCACTAATTCCCATAGGTAAACCCCCGGCTCAGCCGGGGCGACTCGCAGAGGTTTGACCGAGAGCTGCGGTAAATAAGAGAGTCCTCCTTGGAAGCGACAACTTCCGAACAAGGAGGACTCAATGAAAGACTACCAAAGCCTATCGCACACGAAATGGGACTGCAAGTATCACGTGGTGTTCATCCGGAAGTACCGCCGGAAGAGGATTTTCGGTACGCTTCGGCAGCACTTGGGCGAGATATTTCGTGAATTGGCCAAGCAGAAAGAGAGCCGGATTGTGGGAGGTCACTTGATGGCGGACCACGTGCACATGTGCATCAGCATCCCGCCGAAACTAGCGGTGTCGAGTGTGGTGGGATTCATTAAGGGGAAGAGTGCGATTTCGATTGCGCGGAACTTTATGGGCCGGAAACGGAATTTCACGGGTGAGAGTTTCTGGGCACGGGGCTACTTCGTCTCGACGGTGGGGCTGGAGGAAGAAGTCGTTCGAGAATACATTCGGCGCCAGGAGCAGGAGGAGCAACGGTTGGAGCAGCTGAACATGCCGTGGGAGCGTAAGCCGCCTTCAGGCGGCTCTTGACCTGCCCCTTTGAGGGGCTCATCGAAATAAGCCCCCGGCTTTGCCGGGGGTCACTTAACTAACGGTTAGGCAGGTGTCTCACCTACATTGGCACAGAGGGCGGGCCGGTGACGAGGACCATGCCGAAGGGCTCCGAGATGGCTTTCTCGAAGCTCTCGAGAGACTCTGGTTCGAAGCCGAGGCGCCGCATGTCGAGCATCAAGTTCTCCCGGTCCAGGAGGCGCAGTACGACCTTTTGCCCGTACAGTGTCGGAACGGTCGAGACCCGAAAGTCGAGTTCTTTGACCTTGCCGCTGAGTCTCAGGCGGATCTTGATGCGCCCGTCCTGAGGGCGACGCCTTTCGGTGATGTCGAGCCTGGCCATGATCTTGATGCGTGAAGTGATGGCGTCCTTGAACCGAATCGGGAGTTTTAGCCCTGTCTGAAGCTGTCCGTCGACTCGGAATCGGACCCGAAACTCCTTTTCGTACGGCTCGATGTGGATGTCGCTGGCTCCACGCTTGACGGCATTCAGAAGGATCGCGTTGACGAGACGCAGTCTGGGTGTCTCTTCGGACTTCTGGGCCAGCGTCTTGAGGTCAAACTCCTCTTCTTCTTCCTCCAGAACCTCGATGTTCTCCGGCAGTGCGCTATCCAGGTCCTCCAGTGTGTCGTCCAGCGCCCCGTCAGTCGATGGGCTGTAGTACCTGCCGATCGCTTCCCGAATTTGAGATTCCGGAGCGACCTTGGCATCGATACTGAAGCCAGTCATGAACCTCAGTTCATCGAGCGTGACGACGTTGATCGGATCGACCATCGCTACCGACAGCTTCGTCCCCTGGCGGTCGAGCGGCATGGCCTCGTACTTGCGGGCGGTTTCGTACGTGAGCAGGTCTATGATTTCCTGGTCAATTTCACAATTGCAGGGATTGACCGCGGGTATTCCGTACTGGCGCGACAGGACGGCCGAGATGTCGTCCTCGGAGATGTGCCCGAGTTCGACAAGACAACTCCCCAGCCTCCCCCCACTGGCCTTGTGGTAGTCGAGCGCCTCGCCGAGCTGTGCCTCGGTGACGAGGCCATCCTTCATCAATAGGTCGCCGAGACGTGGCGCCAGAATTCGCCCAATCATACATTCCTAAAGATCGGCATTCGGCGCCCGAAAGTTTAGGGGGGATTCAAAGCGCGTGGGCCTTAATATTCAGTTGGATACATCCAAATGATTGCTTGATTACAGGCTGCCACTTCTTCTTGGATTCCAACGTAGTCTTGATCACATTGTCGCGACGGTCGTGGATTCTATACTGCACACTGAGGGAAACCGGAGCTGAAATGCAGAGACGCTTTTGTTTGATACTGTCGATTGTCATCGTGCTGGCCCTGGCGGGAACCGCGTCAGCCCAGTCGGAATTCGACCCGGGAATTGGGGTCGGGGTCCAGATTCCACGCTTTGAACTGGCCGATGCGGACGGCGAGGTGTGGACGTTCGATACGCTCAAGGGCGAGCAGGGGCTGGTGCTCCAGTTTTTCCGATCGGCCGATTGGTGACCGTACTGCAAGAGCGGGCTGGTTCAGCTCGAAGAAGCTCGAAGCGAGTATGAGGTCCGTGGTTTCAAGGTTGTCGCGATCAGCTACGATTCGCCCGAGATCCAGAAGACATTCAGCGACCGTGTCGGTCTCGGCTTCCCGCTACTGACAGATCCCGGATCGGCCACGATCAAAGAGTTTGGGATCTTTAATACCACCCTGCCGACAGACCATCCGTGGTACGGCGTTCCGTTCCCGGGAACCTTCATGGTGGACTCGTCCGGGAACATCACTTCCAAGTACTTCCGGGAGCGCTACGAAGAGCGCTGTACGCCTCAGTCGATGTTGAGCTTGGACTTCGGTGTGAACGGTGGGGAAGTGGTTCGCATCGAGACGGCCCACCTGACCCTGACGACGCGGCTCAGTCAGGACCGCGCGCGCACCGGCAACCGGATCGTCATCGACTTTGAGATTGAGTTACCGGAAAAGATGCACCTGTATGCGCCCGGAGTTACGGGCTACCTCCCGCTGGCGGTCGTCTTCGACGAGAATCCCCTTGTGGAGATTCACGACACGGCATATCCGCAATCCGAGATGCTCAACCTGCCAGCGATCGGGGAAACTGTGCCCGTCTACCACGGCGCTGTGAGCTTCCGGCAGGAAGTCACGATCGGCCTGGATACCCGCCGGACCTCCAGCGTCCAAATCACTGGGAAGCTTCAGTACCAGGCCTGTGACGACGAAATCTGCTACCTAGCCACCGAGATCCCCCTTAGCTTCACGGTGGATCTCGATGCGCTGGATACGCAGCGGGCACGTAGCCGACGGGGGGGCGGAGGCTAGCAGCCTGTGGTTCTCCCCGGCTGCTAGCAGCAGGGTGCTGGAGTTTACTCGCCTCGGGTAATCGAAAAATCACCAGCGCGGTCGTCGTGGCCCCAGCTCCCCGTCATGGAGTTTCCGTCCACCTGCCCTTCGATCGTGTAGTGAAACTCGCCCACATCGGCCTCCATCGTGATGGCTCCCGTTTCGGCATCGAACGTTGCGTTGGCGATCTCGATCGCATCCGGGCCCGGGTTGACGGTTCCCGTCAAGCTCATGCCGTCCCACGCAAGGTCCAGGGTGACATCGTTGCGGTCGCTTGCGCTGGGCCCCCAGTCACCGGCCCATGTTCCGCTGGGATCTCCGGGTTCGGCAGCAGCGGCGGGTTCGGCCGCGGCTACGGGTTCTGGTTCGGCTGCGGGTTCGGGCGCTGGCTCAGGCGCGCAGGCCGAGAGCACCGACAAAGTTGCGATCAGGTAGAACGACAGTAAAACACGTCTCATTCGAATCCTCCGAGTTCTAACCCCTTTTTCTGACCGGGTATCGGCGCTACAGCAGACCCTTGGTGAGAAAGCGGGCCAAGGTTGTCAAACACTCGCGGAATGCTATATGGCTCGTCGCGGAGTGTCAACGTGGAACCCTTCGGTTCAGGCCACCGGTTTCGTATACAGGGTAGACTAATGGAGCATGAGGACACATCGGATCCCATCCGCTTTCATTTTCATCGTGAGCTGTATTGGCATCGCCCAGGCCTTGCCCGCGTGCGCGCGGACTGACACCGGGACTGCCCGTGATCACATCGTCCGGTTGTCCGAGGACATTGGGGGTCGCCTTGCCGGGTCGGCCAACGAGCGGCGGGCGGCGGACTATATCGAAAGTGTCCTTACCGCACTGGGCTATGCCGCCACCCGCCAGACGTTTATGTTCACTCCGGAAGACCGCGACAGGGGCAACAGACTGGAATCGGTCAACATCATCGCGGTAAAGCGAGGCCAGACCGCTCGGGAAATCATTGTCGGCGCTCACTTCGATTCGGAAGTCCTCGGCCGGGGCGCCGGCGACAATGCGTCCGGCGTCGCCGTGATGCTTGAAGCAGCGGCAGCCATCCAGGGGACCCACACTCCGTACACGGTCCGCTTTGTCGCCTTCGGCGCCGAAGAGCAGGGTTTCGGAGGTTCGCGCTACTTCGTGTCTCAGATGACGCCCGAAGCCATCGGAAACACCGTGGCCATGATCAACCTTGACAGTGTCATCGCCGGGGATCGTGCTTATGTCTATGGCGATGCCGGAGAAGCAGGGGTTCTCCCGTGACTGGCTCCTTGATAAGGCCCGCGATGAGGGGTTACCGCTCGAGACCCAGACGGGCGAGAATCCCCGGTACCCGTCCGGAACGACGGGCGACTTTTCCGATCACGTGCCGTTCCGAGAAGCCGGCGTTCCTTACGCCTACTTCGAATCCACCAACTGGTCGCTGGGAGATCTCGACGGGTACACTCAGGTCGATGCACAGTTGGGTGAAGACGGCGAGATCTGGCACACGCGGTTCGACACCCTGGCATACCTCGATGAGAAGTTTCCGGGCAGGGTCGACGCCAGACTAGCGCTGTTCAGCCGAATGCTGTACCGGGCACTTGCTGAATTCACCCTTCCCTAGCAACCTATCTTTAACTTTGAACCAAACTCACATCACGGAGCACAAGCGCGGCGGTCTGGGTGAACTTGCCGCGACCGCGATTTGCGGCAACGACATCACTTCCTCGTGTCTCTATGTGTCGGCTCTGGCGATCCTCTATGCGGGCCGATGGGCGCCGGTCGTTCTGCTGATGGTCGCAGTTCTGCTGTATCTGTTCCGGTCGATCTACGGCGAAGTTGTCGGGGCTCTCCCGCTGAACGGCGGCGCCTACAACGCTCTGCTCAATACGACCAGCAAGTTTCGCGCTTCGATCGCGGCATGCCTGACGATTCTCTCTTACATGGCGACCGCGGTCATCTCATCGACCGAAGCCATGCACTATGCCCACGCGTTGTGGGACGCGGTGCCCGTAACAGAGATGACGGTGTTGTTGCTGGCGGCGTTTCTCGGCCTCACGATATTCGGAATCGCGGAATCGGCGTTCATCGCGATCATTATTTTTGTCACGCACCTCGCCGTACTGAGTCTCCTCGTTGTCGCGGGCTTGATCCACGTCATCCGAGAAGGATTGGGCACCTTTTCGCTTAACCTGGGCACTCCAGACCCGGGAGGGATCGCCATGGCCCTGTTTTTCGGGTTCAGCGCGGCACTGCTGGGAATCTCAGGTTTCGAGAGTTCCGCCAATTTCGTCGAGGAGCAGGCGGAAAACGTGTTTCCCAAGACGCTCCGCAACATGTGGATCGCCGTCAGCTTCTTCAATCCCGTGATGGCGTTGCTGGCGCTCGCACTGATTCCCATTCCCGAGGTCGCGGGCCACCAGGAGGCGCTGCTGGCGCACATGGGCCTGGTGTCGGGTGGAACGTGGCTGTCATCGTTGATTTCGATCGATGCCTTTCTCGTGTTGAGTGGCGCCGTGTTGACCAGTTTCATCGGTGTGAACGGGCTGATTCGGAGAATGACCCTCGATCGTTGTCTGCCTCAGTTGCTTCTCCGTACCAACAGCCGGGGGACGACCCACCGAATCCTTGTGACGTTCTTCCTGCTCTGCGTTTCTGTACTGGCGATCACCGGTGGCGAACTCGAAGCATTGGCTGGTGTATACACGCTGTCCTTCCTGGCCGTGATGCTGCTGTTTGCGACCGGCAATATCCTGCTCAAGGCCAAGAGGGAAGGGCTTCCGCGACCCGAGCGCGCGCCGTGGCCCGTCGTATTTCTGGGGATGTTTGGCGTCTCGATCGGTCTGGTCGGCACCGTTCTCATGAACCCCACCTATCTGAGGGTGTTCCTGGAATACTTCATACCGACGCTGCTTGTCGTCTCGATCATGCTGGGTCGGCTCGGCATCCTCCGCGCCGCGCTGGTCCTGCTACGCGCCGCGCTCGTTTCTTTCGGGAAGTATGTCAACTCGCTGATGGCGATCATCCAGTCAAAAGTGACCGAGATCAATTCTCACCAGGTCGTTTTCTTCACTCGTGGAGACAACATCGCCAACCTCAACAACGCGATGCTCTACGTCCGGCGTAACGAACACACGAACAGGATCAAGATCGTGACCGTCGTTCGTGACCGGGCCGACGTCGCTTCAACGTTGGCAGAAAACCTTGAATTCATGGACAAAGCCTATCCGGAAATCGACATAGAGTTCGTCATCCGGGAAGGGGAGTTCACCCCCGAGCTTATCGAGACGTTGAGCCGGGAGTGGGACGTTCCCACAAACTTCATGTTCATCGGTTCTCCCAGTGGCCACCTGATCTATGGTCTGGCTGAACTGGGTGGCGTGCGGCTGATCGTGTAGGCCGAGAGGTGGGTGTTGATGCCCGGAGCGGTCGATCTCCCCGATGCGATCTAGCCGATGGGCATCAGATGGTCGAGCACGTCCGTGGCCTCGACGTCTCAGTGTGCCCGAGTCGCCGCGGCGTCTGGGTCCATCCCGCCGAGTTCGTCGCATTCAAGCCGCTTGCGACTCTCCTGGCATCCGATGACGGGTTGCAGAGCCGCTGGACGGGTTTCTCGCGCGAAGCGACCGCGGAATTTTCTACTGATCGAACTGCGAAGACCCTTCCCGAGTCGCAAGCTCCCGGACCCACAACTCGATCCGTTCGAAGGCCGCCTGGTTGGCGTCGACGGTTTCGAGCGGGTCGTAATCGAAATCTTCGCCCGCCGCCGCACTGATGAGCTCCAGTGCCTGGAAGCGAGCGAAACCCGCATCCGGGTCGGCCAACACATCGAGCGCGACTTCGTAGCCGGAACTGTTCGAGAGTTCGACCAATGCGCTCGCCAGCGAGAGTCGTAAAAATGCGCCGTAGCCTCTGGAGGCGGCGGCTTGGAGGGCCGGAACCGCCCGAGCGTCTCCCAGTGCGCCCAGCGCCGTGGCGACGCCCTCGACGATCTGCTCCGAATCGGTCCGGTCCAGCAGCGCCATCAGAGCGGGCGCTACCCGGTCATCATCCACGATTTCTCCGAGGTACCCGACGGCTTCCAATTGTGCGGCTCCTTCGTGATTGAGTTCTTCGAGGAGCGTATCGGTTACCGACATCGGTGCAGCGGCGGCCTGTTCCGGCTGCTTTTCAAACTGGGATAACACCCCAAAGAAGACCACTGCGAACAGGGCCATGGCGGCAATGTTTGCCATGGCACGGGCGCGCACGGGCGCGTGGATGACGTAGTAGAGGACGCCCGAAACGACCAGAAACGACGCCAGCGACATCACCACTGTGGGTCCGGTCGGGTAGTCTGCCCAGAACGACACGAGGATGCCGGTCACGCTTGCCGCAACGGCCACCGACCACCCCAATATCAGCCGGTTGGCGACCCCCTCGCGCCACATCTGGGCGATGACCGCCGGGACTATCAAGTAGGAGAAAACCAGCAGGACTCCAGCAACCGCGACCGAACGGGTGACCAGTACTCCGAAGGTCATGTAGAACAGCAAGTCCCACGCCCGGATGTTGACGCCGGACTGCTGCACGGCCGCTGCATTCATCGAAATGGCCAGGAACTTCCGTCGGAAGATGACGTGAATCACGCCGACCATGGCGAACAGGCCCGCGTCGGTGGCGATCGTTGGCATCGATACGAGCAGGATGTCGCCGACCATCATGTGGCGGAGTTGTTCGCCGCCGGTCGGGGAGCGAGCCAGGATTAGGATGGCCGCTGCTGAAGCCGAGGCATACACAATTCCGATGAACGCTTCCTGAGGGACGCGATCGCGTTTCATGCGGGCGACGGCAAACAACCCAGCGCCAACGAAGGTAAAAGCGAGGGAAAAAAGAGCAACTGGAAGGCTGTCTTCACCGTGCATGGCGTCATAGCCGAGCACGGTGGCATAGGTGGCGCCAAGCGCGGCAATTTGGGCCAGAGCCAGATCCACAAAGATGACCTGACGGGCCAGGACGTGGATCCCCATGTAGACCAGGGTTGCCGACAGGAGCAGGCAGGCGAGCAACGGCGCCACCATCCAGCGGACATCGGACAGGAGGAGTTCCATGCCGTCTAAGGATATCAGTTGGAAGCCCGGGCCCGGGCCTTGCCGATCTCGGAGATCAGGTAGTCGATCAGGTCGAAATAGTTGTCGATCCCCACCTCTCCCTCGACCTGGTTGGGCAGAATCACGACCTGGGCGCCGGTTTCCCGGGATAGGTTGTTGGGCAGGGCAGGGTCGTAGAAGTTATCGACCAGTATCAGAGGGACGTTCTGGGTGCGAATCTGTTCGACAACCTGGCGGACATGCTGTGGTCCTGGCGGGATGCCCGGGCGTTCTTCGATCGTACCCAGCAGTTCGATGCCGAACACCCGCGCGAAATAGACCCATACGCGATGGAATTCGTAGGCCTTGCTACCCCGGAAGGCTTCAGCCTGCTTCAGCCATCCCCCGGCGCGATCCATTAGCGTCTGCCCGCCGAGGCTGTTCGTCGTCAGAAACTCGTGCAGTTCACCGCTCCATGCCAGGCGCGAAAGCTTCCCGATCCCGATCAGGTTCAACAGATCTTCTCCGAACATGGCGACGTCGACACGCTGCTTGAAGTTTTCCAAGCGTTGATCGTAATAGGATGCGCCGGCAGGGTCGATCCTCTTGAGCGCTGTTGCGATGTTCTCGGCCTCGACCTTAGCCAACAGGGGGTCGAGCCAGACATGGGGGTTCCCCTGTGGGTGAATGTCGCCCATCTCCCGGGACAGCACGGAAGGCACTTCAAGCGCCGGTATGCCCGCGCTCGCCACGGCGCGGCCCGGCGTTCCGCGAAAGATTCTGGAGTTGCCCGATCCATTCACCACCGCGTCGGCCCACGGCTCGAGCGTGAAGCCGTTCTCGATGAACAACGCGGCCTCGCGCGTCCGTCGCATCAGGACGGGAGTAGGCGACACGAAATGGGGGTCCTGATCGCCTTTTGCGAGAGCGATGGCATCGACCCGGTCACCGCCGATTTCTTCGGTCAGCGCCCGAAGGGTGGGCAATGTACAGACGACCGTGATCGTGTCGGTCTGCGCGGCGGCCGTCATCGCGCAGCCGACGATCGCCGCCACCGCGAGACAGAGTCTTAAGGATGTCTTCATTATCGAAAACCTTTTTGCTAACGGTTGACCCAGAATGGCTCCGGCGGATGTGCCCCGAAGAGCCAGTTCAGTTCGACCAGGAACGAATTTCGACCGTCCTCGGCCGCGATGCCGCTCCACCGGTGTTCGAAGTTGAACCGGAGTCGCAGGAATTCACTGAAGTAGTATGAGACATACGGCGTCAGCCCCCGTCTTCGGATCGAAGGATCTCTCAAGGTACTGGTGTCGTCCCACCGAACGCCACCGTACTTTCGACGATCGAATTGCCATTGTGTGAACACGCTGAAACCAATCGGCCGACCCCCGTCCGCCCGGACGATCGCCGGATCGATGACTTCGGCGACATCGGCCGGTTCGGCCGCGTCGGGCCGCGCGTGGTCTGCCAGCATCAACTCCCCACCGAGCAGGTAGGACTTCCACTGACCCTGCCTTAGCGGCTTCCATCGGTAGAGAAAATCCAGAGCGTGCATGCGGGCGACCGGGTGTTCGGTAGTTCCGGGTCTGACGTAGGAGGACCAGCCGATATCCGTACTGTGGCTGTCCCCGTGGGAGCGGAACCAACGCAAGTTGCCGAGGTAAGCGAGACGCTGGTTGGCCTCGGGCGCCAGCGCCACGTCTCCACCACCGAGCACCTGCAGCCGGGCATTCAGCGACGCGCTGTCATCCCAGGGAGTCGGGACGAAGAAATCGGCCGAGACACCCTGCTGAATGAACCCTTCTTCGCCCAGAAACTCCTGCGTCGTGAGCGACCGTGTCGATTGCGGGAGGTCATGGGTGTGCAGGATGTTGAACTTTCCGAATGCGGGCCGAAAGCGGCCGACCTGGAACTTCAACCCCAGAGGAGATTCCATGAACGGCAGCTTCTTGATGTTGACGTAACCTTCTTCGATTCCTGTTTCGAAACTCCCCGGAGTTTCAGACTCGAAAGCGACGATCAGAACGGCATCGGCGTAGGGATCGACCGGGACTCTCAGGTCGATCTCCACCTCGCGGAGATTCATGGTGTCATCGATCCGGGCACCGTCCTCGTTGAAGATGGGCTGGTTGTCGATGCGACCGAGGAAGTTGGCGACGACGGAAATTGCCGGGTTGAGCGCGTTGTAGCCGACCGGACTGGCTGGGGCGACCACAGGTTGGACCGTGGGCTCAGCCGAGGCCCGCAGCATCTGGATCTGCAACTGCTCGATCTGGGCCTCGAGAGCGGTGATACGCTCCTCGTAGTCCGTTTTGATGGCCTCCAGTTCGGTGCGAAGGTTGGCCAGGGCCTGAGGTGCCGTGTTCTGCGCGCCGAGCAGTGGAAGCTCTAGCATTAGTACCAACAGGATGCCTATTCCGTTCTTCATCGACAACTCCCAGTCAATTTCAGAATCGCAATCATTGTAATCAATTCCGATTGCAGCTTCACGACTAGAGTTCGCGGCGTGTGCTCAATGTGACTGGTGCTCCACCCGCATTCAATCAATCGGAGGCGGTATGAAGCTGTTTGTAAGGCAGTCAAAAAGGGCCGCTTGGCAGCGACCCTGCGATACGCCTGACAGGATTCGAACCTGAGACCTCTGGTTCCGGAGATTCAGTCAACGAAGGTATGTTGGTGATTCGTCTGGTTTGGCTTTGCACCTTAATGGACCTTTCAACCGCTCGCATCATTTCAACTTCCGACAACCGGACGTGTCCGGGCAACGCGGTAATACAGCCATGTGACCTTCTGATGGACCCTATTGGGCGCTTATCGGACCCTAATTGGACCCAAGTTTCCACCGATGGATCGGGATACGGCCATCAACCGCTCACATCATTTCAACTTCCGACAACCGGACGTGTCCGGGCACTTCTCCGAGTACGCGGTAATACAGCCATGTGACCTTCTGATTGCTGTTAACCCTCGACTGTAGTTATATGTACGGGTGATTCAGCCTGGTTCCCAACTCGCACACTATGAAATCGTTTCTGCCCTTGGAAAGGGCGGCATGGGCGAGGTGTGGCGTGCGCGGGACTCCAAGCTCGGGCGTGAAGTGGCGATCAAGACGCTCCCCGAGGAGTTTGCCAAGGACGAAGAACGACTGGCCCGGTTTGAACGTGAAGCGAAGCTGCTGGCATCGTTAAACCACCCGAACATCGCTGCGATCTACGATCTCGAAGAAGACAACGGCACACGGTTCCTCGTCCTCGAACTCGTCGAAGGCGACACGTTAGCCGAGCGGCTGAAGCACGGGGCTATCCCCGTCGAGGAATCCCTCAAACTCGCGCTCCAGATCGCCGAAGCCCTCGAAGCCGCGCACGAGAAGGGCGTCATCCACCGGGACCTCAAACCGGCCAATATAAAAGTCACGCCGCACGGAAAAGTGAAGGTGCTGGACTTCGGTCTGGCGAAGGCGTTTGCAGGAGACGGGTCGGATGTGAACCTGTCGCAGTCACCGACGTTGAGCATGGCCGCGACGCAGCAGGGAGTAATCCTTGGGACGGCTGCGTATATGTCGCCCGAGCAGGCGCGGGGGCAAGAGGTCGATAAGCGTGCCGACATCTGGGCGTTCGGCGTGGTGCTGTTCGAGATGCTGACAGGACGAGGGACTTTTGATGGAGGCACGGTGTCGGATGTGTTGGCCGGAGTGCTGCGGGCCGATCCCGACTGGAATAGCCTCCCTCCGAATCTCCATCCCAGAATCCGGCTGCTGCTGGAGCGTTGCCTGGAGAAGGAATCGAAGGACCGATACGGTGACATCTCCGATGCCCGGGTGGATGTTCAGAAAGTACTGGCCGATCCCAGCGGCGTGATCGTCCAGCCGGTTGCTGACGTTGTACATGTACCACCGAAACCGCTGCTGCCGTGGGTCGCACTTGCGGTCGCTCTCAGCATGATTGTCTCCAGCGTGGCTATCTGGAATCTGAAGCCCGCACCTCCCCGGCTTGTCAAACGCCTCTCCCACGTCCTGCCTGCGGATCAAAGCTTTACGGGCGTAGGTCGAGGCCTCGTGTCTATCTCACCTGATGGTTCGCAACTCGTCTACGTTGCCAATGAGCAACTTTATCTGCGTAACCTAGATCAGATGGAATCGAGGCCCATTCAAGGAACAGAGGGAGGACCCCGCAACCCTTTCTTCTCGCCCGATGGACGATGGGTTGCCTTCCAATCCAGCGTCGACCAGCAATTGAAGAAGATTGCCATCAGTGGCGGGGTACCCGTGACTTTGTGCGATGCTACCTGGCTCTTCGGAGCGAGTTGGGGGGAGGGCGACACGATTGTGTTTGGCCAACTCGAAGGCATCAAGCGGGTTTCTGGTAACGGAGCTTCGTGTGAGCTGCTAATCGCCACAGAACCAGGCGAACTGGTCCATGGTCCCGAAATTCTCCCAGACGGGAAATCGATCCTGTTTACGCTTGCGAGCGGGACGGGATCGGATCGCTGGGACGAAGCCCAGATCGTGGTGCAGTCATTGGAATCGGAATCGGAAGAGCGGACGGTTGTCGTAGAGGGAGGGTCGGACGCACGTTACGTTCCGACGGGACACCTGGTTTACGTGCTGGAGGACGTGCTGTTCGCCGTCCCGTTTGACCTGACCACTCTTGAAGTGTCGGGAGAAGCGGTTTCCGTCGTGCAGGGTAGGGCCAGGACGCCGGCTCCAGGATTCCGATCCGGCACCGGACACTTCAGTTTCTCTGCCGATTCGGGCGATCTCGCCTACATACCCGCAGCAGGAGTGGCCGCCGCAAGGTTGTTGCAAAAACTATTCTGGTTTGACACGGACGGAAAAGCTGTGCCCGCACTGGAGGCTGAACGTGAGAGCTACCTGTGGGCCGAGGTCTCGCCGGACGGTGACCGTGTTGTCGCAGCTACCACTGAGACGGGAGCCATCAACATCTGGATCTACGACCTAGCGACCGGCACCCCGACGCAGTTGACCGATGACGACCAGTTCAAGAGCAATCCTATCTGGACTCCCGACGGTGAGCGCGTCACATTCCGGCGAGGCAGCAATATCTATTCGCAACTGGTCGACGGAAGTGCGCCAGCCGATCTGCTGTGGGAGAGTGATCAACCAGCAGTGCCCATCGAATGGTCGCCGGATGGGCAATTCCTGGCGTTTAACCGATCCGATCCGGAAACACTGAGTGACATCTGGATCTATTCAGTCCAAGACGCCACGGCAGAACCGTTTCTGGATACGGCCTTGAGGGAAATCGGAGGGAGGTTTTCACCCGATGGCGAATGGATTTCATATACGCGGTTTGAAGGCGATGAACTCCAGGTGCTGGTTGCGCCTTTCCCCGGACCGGGCTTGGCCCGGCAGGCGCATACTTCATCGAGTCGATTCGGTGGTGGTTGGAACAAGTGGTCGCCCGACGGGAAGCAGCTGTACATTCGCGGTGCCGGCCCGGACGGTGTAACGATGATGGCCGTCCAGGTCGAAACGGAGCCGGACTTCAGAAGAGTCGAGACGCGATCTCTGTTCAGTGTGCACGGCGGCCTTTTTGTCGTTTCCGACATTCATCCCGACGGAGATCGGCTGCTGATCGCTACGTCTGAGGCAATCGCCTCAGGGCAGGGGTTGGTCTCGCAACAGATCAACGTCGTCCTGAACTTCTTTGAAGAACTGAAGGAACGCGTGCCGGTGCCGTAGCCCTCTCTGTCGAGCCCTGTTTCAATCCACATGCATGTATAGAATAGTCGCCGATACGGAAACGTGGGTTTTCACGAAGACCCCGCAGACAAGGGCGTTTCAGATCATCTCCGAGTAGGCGGTACGACGTCCGAGTGACAGTTTGATTCGTGATTATGCACTTGACTCCGAGCGTTGAAAAGCGCCACAAGATGTTGTTTTCAAGCGTCTTGCCAGATATAGTGGTGTCTGAAAATGAACGATTGGCGGGCGAAACTGGAGACTTCGCCCGCCGGTCACAGCAACAGAGGAAATCAACTATGAACGCCCTAGCTGTCGCCGTGAAACCTTGTTGGGACGTGCTTGCCCAAACTTGGGATGCCATTTCTCTCGCCAAGGATTGCCTAGTAACCGCGTTGCGGCTCCTGAATGAAGCCAAGAACATCCGGGAACTGTTTCGCCGCAGGAGACCGAAAAAGCACCGCGTGGCCGCCCATGAGGTCACAGCGCGCATCACTTTCGGCGCACCGACCGCCACCGCGCGGGTCTCTGTTTCACCCCCGGTGTGGCTCTGACGTAACCACCCCAATATCTTGTGGTTAGCCCGTTTCATGTGTGACCACCACATATGGGATAGCCTGTCTTTAAATTGGGTCAAGTGCATAACTACGGCTTGATTGCGTCCAACCGGGCGACTCTTCTGTAGGGGCGGACTATGACCGTCCATGTGCGCTCATAGAGCGCACCTACAGCCGGATGACTGAATGATCGGTAAGAGGCCTTGGTGCCTCTCGCCAGCAGGACGACGATCGAGCCGCGCACCCTGGCGAAACAGATCCGCGCTCACCCACATGTTCATGGGCAGCCTCGCCCGACATTCCTGAGGGAGTCGGAACCCTCGATCGATCGTCCGGTGAAGGTCTCGCCGGTCAGTGACGCGACCGTGTCCCCGCACACAAGGCCCGTTCTGTTCCTTCGGAAATAAAGCACGAGATCCAGATCGCCGTCCCGATCGACGTCCACAACGCGGTTACGCTCCGCAATCGCGCCGCCCGGACCGAATCGGACCGTTGAGGGGGCAACGGTGCTCGCGTCGAAATCAAGCGGTTCTCCCGCCGCCGTTCTCGTGGTCAAGATCCAGACGGGAAAAACGCCCTGCCCCCTCGGATTGTTGCGGTTGAAGGCGGCCACCAGCCTGATGTCAATGACAACGTCAATCGGTTGCACGGCGTGTATCTGAAACGCGATCGACCCTTGGAAAGCGGGAAGCCTGAAGGTGATGGCATCGTCGGCGTCCTGATCCGCGTCGATCGACGGCACCACGTCGCCTGTGATCGTGTCGTAGAAGTCGACTATCCAGTCCGCCGACTGTCCTGGCAGGTCCACGGTAACCGACTCTCCACTGAGCGGCCGCCATGGCCAGTATGGGTCGTCGGCATCGACATCGTGCGCCGACTGGACATCGCGAACCCACCCGAGCGCGTCGGTCGTGTTGCCGAGTATGGCGCCCGTCAGGTTGGCACCGACGGTGAGCGTGAGCGGCTCGAAGCCGGAATAGTCCACGCCCGCGAGAAAGCGCGCTACCGGCGCCGAAGCGCCCTGGTACACTTCGGAAAGCCTGAGAATCGTCGCGGCATCGCCGTCGGTGCAAACGGGTTCCGCAGCATATTGGGGGAGGTCGAGGGTACAAAGATCCACGGGACCAGACCCGTCGCCGTCGTGCCCGTCTTCGTACCACAGCATGCGCGCGTTCATCGATCCGGACACGGCGCCGGCCCAGATCGCCTGATTGATTCCGACCCACCCGCGCGGATTCAGTGTCAGAGCGCTCGGGTCGGGGAACTCCTCATCGAGACCGCTCTCACCGATGAAGACCGGCTTGCCGTACTCCGCGCGGCGCAGGCGGACCTGATCGAGAATGGCCTGGTCCAGGTTGCCATCGTCGATCGGCAGGAAGTTGGCGTACGGATGGAGTTGGAGAAAGTCCATGCTGCTCGTTGACAACGAGACCCAGTCGAAGACCCGCTTGACCGACGCGGTGACCGGCCTTCCAGGGTCCACTGCGCGAATGCGCGCCGCGGCAGCCTCCATCAGGCAAACGGCGGGAGGCAGATCCGTCCCAGTGGTCGCGCAAAAAGCCGGAACCTCGTTCGCACCGATCAGCGTGGCCGTGCCGAAGATGTTGTCGAACTCGGAGAAGACCTCCCAGCCGAGGATGTTGGTGTGCCCATGCAACCGGCTGACGACACCCTCCACCCAATCCAGCCAGGCGTCCTGGGTCGGCCCAGGCTCGAGCAGGTCACTCGGGCTCGTTGCAGGACCGAAGTTCAACACGTTGTAGATGCTGGACTCCCACAGCGTGGGATTTGCGGCGTCATTCCAATTCGGCCAGACGTCCAGCGTCACAAGCGCGTACAGGCCGTTTGCCTGCGCGTCACATAACACCGAGTCCCACTCTGTAGCCCACGCTTCGTCGACCTCACCGGCGTAGGTCGGAAACTGCTTGAGGCTATGCACGGCGAGCCTGACGAGCTTCTCGTTGACGCCCACACCGGCGAGAAGCGGGCTGTACAGGGGCTCGAATGGGGCGAACGGGTTCGTGCCGAGAAGGACCCTCGGCGTGTTGTCGACGCGAAAGTAGAACTCGCCATCCGTGAGCGTGACGGGGGGCGGCACGGGCCCCGGCGCACAGGGAGACTGCGCTCGGGCGACGCCGCCGCTCAGCAGGACACAGGCCGCCACCGTCATGACCCTGGCCCAACTAGCCTTTCCGGTTTCGAGGCAGGTCCGTCTCACGTTCACCTCCGTGCGTGGCTGCCGCCGCGCCAAGTATACTCAGACAAACAGGTTGCCTAGGAGCCTGTCGGCAATAAGAAATCTGGAGAAGTCTGAAGCTGAAAGACCCATCGCGATTTCAGGATGAAGGCCACCTTGGGAAGCGTTTGCTCAGACAGATCCATGAGATGAGATTGCGGCAGCCCCCATTGAGCGCGATACGTATTTTTCATCCGCGGATTCTGTGTTTGCCAGGATCTCCCTGCTTCGATTCAAGCCGCCAGTGGCTTGAATCCTCCTCCGTAACGAAACAACTTCAGGATGTTGTGGGTCAAACAGACCAGTTGCCATTCCGCCCGCACGTTCTCGAGACCGCGGAAACTGAAACGCCGGAATCCCCGGCATTCCCGGGTCTGTCCGAATACCGGTTCCACAATCGCCTTGCGCATCTTGTAGACGGCCCGCCCCACATCGCTGTCCAGTTTCTGTTTCATTTGCTCCCGTACGCCGGCGCCTTCAGCCGCTCCGGGCGGGCCGCCGGAAGACTTCGGGGATGCGCCGGTCCGGACTCGCCCCGTGGCCACGTGTAAATCGATCCCTGCGGCTCGCGGGTCGGTCACCTGCCTGGGGCTCCAATACCCGGCATCCGCGCTGACCGCGACGGGCCGGGTCCCCGTGTTCCGCCGCACTTGCGCGACCATGGGCGCCAGTTGCTCTTTGTCATTGGCGTCCTGGGTGATCTCGGCCGCGACGATGACTTGCGTGTCATCGTCCACAGCGATCTGGGCATTGTAGGCCTGCACGAAACTGCCTTTGTGCGCGCCGTCGGGCATGATCCGGCTGTCCGGATCGGTGAAGTTGCGCTGCGCCTTCGCATCCGGCGCCGCCTGCTTCGGATCGGGAACCCGCGGTTGGCCTCCACCCGTCTTCTTCCCCGTTCGCTCCTCTTGCTTCCGCCGCTGGGCCATCCGCGCTTCCGCGTCCGCCTTCGCCTGCGCCGCCTTCTGCCGGGCTTCCGCTTCCAATTCCGCCCGGGCCTGTCGAATCTTCTTCAACCGGCTTTCCCGCCGCGCCAATTCCTTCGGCAACTGGTCGGTCAGTCCTTGCCGTTGCTTCTCATCCTCGACCGCGTCGACCGCCTCGGCCCGCTTCAGCAACTCCTCCACTTCCGCCTTCAGCGTCTCTTCGGCCCCCCTCATCCGCCCATAACTCATCGCCTTGTGCTTGCTGGCGTTCGCCTGGAGTTTCGTCCCGTCGACCGCCACATGCCCCAGTTTCACCAGCCCCGCCTTCCGGCACAATCCCAGCGCTTGCAGAAACAGTCCCGCCAACGCCTCCAAATGCCGTTTCCGAAACTCGTTGAACGTGCTGTGATCCGGATGCGTGTCCGCACTCAAATACCGGAACGCCACGTCCTCATGCGTCCGTTTCTCGATCTGCCGCGAACTCACCACCCCGGTACAATATCCGTACACCAACAACCGCACCATCAGCACCGGGGAGTAGGCCGCCTGACCTCGTCCATCCTTCGCCTCATAGGAACGGTAAAACGCCGACAGATCCAGCGTCTCCACCAGGTCGGCCACAAATCGCGCCAAATGATTTTCCGGAAGCCAGTCGTGTAACGACGGCGGCATCAACAAGCTCTGATTCAGGTCATCGGATCGGAAGCATTTCGTCATGCCTTCTTCTACAAATCCACCCGTCCAGCTTAGGTCCCATCCGGTTCTTCCCCGACTTCTGTCGCCACCCATCCCCAATCTATTCCCGACAGGCTCCTAGGAGCCTGCGCCGTAGGAAGTGAATGAGATAATTGTGTCGCAGTCAGGAGGAGATTGCGATGCCGACGACGTTTCGCCCGTACCAGCCGGATCAGGGGTTGCTGCTGGCGCCGGATATGCGGGATTGGTTGGCGGAGGGGCACTTGGCGCACCATGTGAGCGATCTGGTGGACGGATTGGACTTGACGGCGTTTTACGCGCCTTACGAGGGGGACGGTCGTCGCAAGTCGCCGTATGAGCCGCGGATGATGGTGAAGGTGCTGATCTACGGGTACGCGACGGGGGTGTTTTCCTCCCGAGGGCTGGCGCGGAAGCTGGAGGAGGACGTGGCATTTCGGGTGTTGGCGGCGGGGAATTTTCCGAGCCATCGGACGATTTGCGAGTTTCGCCGCCGTCATTTGGCGGATTTCAAGGCGCTGTTTGTGGAGGTGGTGCGTCTGGCGCGCGAGACCGGCGTTGCGAACTTCGGCAAGTTGTCGATCGACGGGACGAAGGTTCGAGCCAACGCCAGCAAGCGCAAGGCGATGAGTTACGGTCGGATGCTGGAGGAGGAGCGGCGTCTGGAGAGCGAGATCGAAGCGTTGCTGTCGCGCGCGCGGGAGACCGACGCGGCGGAGGACGCGCGTTTCGGGGAGGCGCATCGCGGCGATGAGTTACCCGAGGAGTTACGCCGCCGGGAGGATCGGCTGGCGGCGATCCGGGCGGCCAGGGCGCGATTGGAGGCCAGGCAACGGGAGGCCGACGAGGCGCGGGGACGCGAGCCCGGTTCGAAGCGCAACCGGAAGGGCGGGCGGCCATACAAGCGGGAATACGGCGAGCCGGACGAGAAGGCGCAGGACAACTTCACGGATCCCGAAAGCCGGATCATGAAGACCTCATCGGAGGGTTTTCAGCAGTGCTACAACGCGCAGGTGGCGGTGGAGGGAGAGAAGCAGTTGATCGTCGCCACCGAGGTGTCGTCGAACGCCAGCGACCAGGGTCGACTGGTCCCGCTGGTGGACGAGGTGGAGGCCACCCATGGGGAACGGCCGGAGACGGTGCTGGCGGATGCGGGCTACTGCAACGAGGACGACCTTGAGGCGCTGGAGGCGCGCGGCGTGGACGGCTATGTGGCCTTGGGCCGGGAGGGCCGGCGCGCGGTCGCGGTGGACGCGGCCAGGCATCCGGCGAAGGCCCGCATGGCCGAGAAGCTGGCGACCTCGGCGGGACGGGTGCAGTACGCCCGACGCAAATGGCTGTCGGAGGCGCCCAACGGGTGGATCAAGGAGGTGCTCGGTTTCCGCCGATTCAGCCTGCGCGGCCTGAACAAGGTCCAGGGCGAGTGGAACTTGGTGTGTCTGGCATTGAACGTCAAGCGGATGCAGGGCTTCAGGCAGCCTGATGACAGGGATACCGCCCGCAAATCAGGCCGAACGAGGGTCGATTCAAGCACCCGTGGCGCACCCATCGGCGCCTCGGCGTCCAAAACGCCCATTCCCCGGTCACCGATACCGATCGATCGCCATCTCGCGTAATTCGCCGAGCCGAAAATCGTCCTACGGCGCAGGCTCCTAGAGGAAATACTAGAGGCCTCGCGAAAGTTAGCGGAAGGCCCATTCTGTGACTCTGCCCCCCTCGACAGCCGACCGCCTCCGGACAAGTGAAAGGCCAAGATCCTCATTTGTCGAATTCCGGGAAACCAGAGCTGTGCTTCGCAATCCTGGTAAGCCGCCTATCCTTCCATGTAGGTCGGTAACACTTCCGCAAATTCCCGGGAGCTAGGGAACGACTCAGCTCGTTGGTCCGATTCCATCAATCACATGTCAACCATAGGCTGCGGGTGGCATTGCGGTTCAAAAATATCCGCTGGTATAATCGCTCCCGTTCCAGTTCCGAGGTGTATGAAATGAACGAACCAGATGAAGATTTCGCCGCGATGTTCGAAGCGTCGGTCGGGGCCAAGCGCTTCGACCGGGGCCAGACCGTCGATGGCACGATCGTGGCCATCGGCGCCGAGGTGGCCCTTGTCAGCGTAGGCGGCAAGAGCGAGGCCCAGATCGACGTCGCGGAACTGAAAGACGCCGACGGCAATCTGGAAGTTGCGGTTGGCGATCCCCTCCAGGCCATCGTCGTCTCCACGAACAGAGGCATCACGCTGTCGCGGCGGGGCGTACGCAACGCTGCTACCCAGCGCGAAATCGAAGATGCATTCCAGGATGGCCTCGCCATAGAGGGTAAGGTCGAGACTGCGATAAAGGGCGGCTACGAGGTGCGCATCGCCCGAGAGCGCGCGTTCTGCCCGATGTCGCAAATCGACATCGCCCGCACATCCGATCCGGCCGTACACGAGGGACAGGTCTACACCTTCCGCATCATCGAATACAAGGAAGGCGGCAAGAACATCGTGGTCTCGAGGCGCAAGCAGCTCGAAGAGGAGCAGCGCGTCGTTGCGGCCGAGGTGCGCAAATCCATAGTAGCCGGCGCGGTGCTCACGGGGCGCGTCGTCTCGGTGCCCGAATTCGGCGCGTTCGTGGATTTGGGTGGCGGCATCCAGGGCCTGCTGCATGTGTCCCAGATGAGCTGGTCGCGCGTGAGCAATCCCAGCGAAGTAGTGGCGCCCGGCGATCAGATCACTGTCCAGGTGCTGCGCGTGGACGACGCCGCCGACAGGATTTCGCTCGGGCTGAAACAGCTCCAGAAGGATCCGTGGACCGGGGTGGCGACCCGCTACGAAGTGGGCCAGGTGCACACGGGCCGCGTCACCCGAATGATGGAGTTCGGTGCCTTCGTAGAGCTGGAACCTGGAATCGAGGCGCTTGCGCACAGCTCGACGTTCGCCCCAACGGCGCGCGCCGACGGGTGGACGAAGTCCATCGCTGTGGGCGACACCGCCGCGTTCGAGATTTTGAGCATCGATCCCGAGAAGAAGCGTATGGGTGTCGCAATGCTGGAGGAAGGCTCCACTCGCACGGCCGGAGCCCGAGCACCGCAGAGTGGCATCGTGGGGGGGGCGATCCTGGTCGGAAAGGTGGAGCGGCACGAGACGTTCGGCGTGTTCGTGTTCCTGGCACCTGGCAAGACCGGCCTCATACCGACTGCGGAAACCGGTGTGGACCGCGACCAGGACATGCTGCGGGCCTTTCCCCTGGGCAGCGAGGTCGAAGTGATGGTGCTTGAGGCGAATCCGGCCGGAGGCCGGATTCGCCTCAGCAAGACGGCGGTCGCCAAGCAACGGGAGCAAGCGGAACTACGGGAGTACGCCGAGCGTCCGGATGCCCCGGCGACGGCGTCCTTTGGATCACTAGCCGACAAACTGCGAGGGGCGCTCGACAAGCGCTAGCCGATACCGGGGCTTCCCAGAATTTTCCAATAACAAGTTCCGGGACGGACACCTAACTCCGCCCGAACCGGCCAGCAGCATTAGTTACGGTTAGTGGAAGGGTCACGACATCCGTCTTCCGGATAGCTCCTGACTACCGCCGTAGTGTTTACCTATCTGTTCTCAACTCCCGAGAAGTCGTCTTCGCGGAGATGTGGATTGGTGAGGAGAACCGGACCGGATGTCCATACGGTGGCACTGTCAATTTAGCCGGCGTGGGGCAGAGATCCGGCGAGGTGATCAAGGTCAGGCCGCTGTCAGCGCTGCCCATACATGGAAAGATCGTTTCCGTAGTATTCGGTGATGAACCGACCTAAGGTCCGTCGGGCGGCAGCCACGCGCAAATCGCCGATGGTGTCGCCGTAACGCGCGCAGTCAGGCCGCAGGCTTCTCTCCCGTCATCGGGATCCTCGGCACCATCAGACCCGGCAGCGGTGGAGCCGCGAACATCTTCTGCAGCAGCGAGAATCCGATGCCCCCCCACTTTGTGGCGCTGGACACACGGGCGCTGTCAGTTGACAATCCTGTGTTGCCGAACGCCTGAAGCATGACCTTCGACGCGATCACAAAAGCGACACGGCTCTTGTAGCTCTTCAGCATGTCAGACCGTTTCCAGGAGGCCTTGAGACTGTAGAAATTATTCCAGACGTTCTGAGTGCCCTGTAGGATCTGCTCGCCGGACATCACCGGGTGCGGCGTGAGCAGCTTAGGCCGCCTCCCCTGTGGAATCAGCCAGTGGCGTGACACCGGGATGCCGTCCACCATCGCCATGTTCTCACCCTGTTCGCGCTCCCACTTCTCAAAATCCACCGTGCCCGGGAACGGCGTCAGCGTTACGAACTGTGCGAACGTGATGTCAGCTCGCTTGGCCAACGAGGCCGTCGCCTCAAACGTTGCTGGACCGTCACTGGGCAAACCGAAAATAAATGATCCGAGAATGTAGATCCCGTGCTTGCGGAAGGTTTGCAGACGCTCTACCAGATCCTCACCCGCAAGGTTGAAGTCCTTGTAGACGTCCTTCAACCCTTCGGGGGTGACCGCCTCGATGCCGACCAACGCACCTTTAATGCGCGCCGCCCGCATCGCATCGAGAAACTCCGGATCCTCGGCGGCCTCCATCGTGATCTGCGTAAAGAAATTCAGATCGCTCGGGAGCAACGCCATCAGTGCCATGAGCTCGAATCGCTCCTCTCGAAGCGCCTTAAGCTCGTTGTACCTGGTCTTATCCGCACGGCGGGAGGCGATCCTGAGGTCTTCGAGCGTGACAGGGTAAAAATTGTCATCTGCCAGCGCGATAAACCGGAAGCCCAGCCGCCGAAGCTCGACGATCTCCTCGATGACCGGGTGCACATCACGCTGACGCGGCTCTTGCCCATCGGTGCGCCACACCGAGCAGAACGAACAGTGCTTGGGACATCCGCGCACGGTCTGTACGGACGCCCATGCATAGCTCTCGCGCTTCATCAGATCCCAACGCGCTTTTCTGAACTTGCCGGCGTCGATTCGCCCACCGTTATAGATCTGCTGCGGTGCGCCACTGACGCAATCCTCGATCACCTGACCCCAGGCGACGTCGCCGTCACCCTTCACGACAGCATGCGCACCGCCCCGCTCAAATGCCTCTTCCGGAAACAACGTTGGATGGCTGCCGCCGTACACCGTCCACGCGCCGCGCGCACGGGCGCGCTGCCCTAGTGCATAGCCGACCAGGGCGTTGCCCGTGTGGAGGCCGATGCCGACCACGTCGCCCTTCTCCAGTCGGTCCGTGTCGAACGGCTCGAGCGACTCGTCGCTCAGGATCGGATCGCCCCATTTCGCAGGCGTGGACGCCGCAAGCACAAACATCCAGCGAGGCGTGATAAAGGCCGTCCCGAAGGAAAAGTGACTCGGATTGACGATGTGTACGCGCACGAACTCTCCCTCTTAACCTCTTGGCAGTCCCAGTCGCCTAGTCGCCGACTCCAGAATCGCGCCAAGCGTAGCGACATAGATTAGCTCAGTCTCGCAGTCCTCTCGGCACAAAAGGGGATCTTTTCACGCCACTCGGGTCACACACAATCCTTGGTTAGGCATTGTCAGGTTAACTCTCCGCGGGCACAATGCCCGGATGAAAACTCGTCGATCCCGGTACGTTAGGCATCGCTTTCCACCAGATATCATCAGCCACGCTGTCTGGCTTTATTATCGATTCAGTCTGAGCTTTCGTGAAGTCGAAGACTTGAAATCTACGTCCGGCCATTCCCTAACGTCAAAAACAGTCGCACGTCGATTTCAAACGCCGGAGGGTTCAATCCCGTGTGGTCGAGGAACGCCGAGGAACTGTTTTAGCTTGAACCCGGCCCACCGGGCCGCCTCATGTCCGTCGTAGTAGAAATCGATCTGCGTTCACGGTAGAAAGCCGGCAACCCATCATGGAGTGGCCTTACCTCGATGGGTACGACGTCGCACCGGAGGGTGACCGATTCGTCGTGATCCGGGAAGAACCGGCAGAGACCGCCGACTGCGAACCTGAGCCCGCCGGCCTGAACGTGGCCCTGAACTGGTCCGAAGAACTGGCCGAACAGGTGCCTGTGCCGTAGTCCCCGTTGATCGACCCTTCTAATCCCAGCAAGACTTCGTAGAGTCACCACACGCTTCAATCCACCTTGACGTAAAGTCGCCTATGCTTTCAAGTGCCTTTCTTCGAAAGGCCTTCCGGTTCTCACAGCGGTTCGTCACCCTATTGTCGCTCGTAGCGCACTACTTGGCGGGGGCCCACTTCTGCACCAAAAATGATGCCATCGTCAGTGGCGGCAACCCCCTCGGCCGCGCTGCTGCCGCCTCCGGGGTTTGGGTCCGGGATGAAATAAGTGACGGACCCGTCCGTCGCTCTTCCCACCCGGATCCCGCGCATGAACGGGCTCGGAGGACCGCCATAATTGGGCAGTTCGGTACTCGATTCGGAGTCAGCCACGTATATGGTGTCGTTGGCGTCGATGTGTATCCCACTCGGGCGTCCGAACTGGAACCAGCATTCCAGGAAGTTGCCGTCCTGATCGAAGATCTGAATGCGGTTGTTGTCGCGATCCGCGACGAAGAGCCTGCCCTGGGAGTCGATTTCAAGCGCATGAAGGCTCGAGAACTGGTTGGTCCCACAAGGCCCAAAGCCCGGTACACCCCACTCCATGATGTACGTTCCGTTCCGATCGAACTTCATGATGCGCTCGTTCGTGCCTTCGGCATGTCCGTCCGCCACGAAGATGTCGCCGTTTCTCCCGACAACCACATCGGAGGGCGAGCTGAACGTGTTCGTGCCCCTCCCTGTCACCTTCCTCGTCCCCAATTCCATGAGGACTTCACCGTTCGGACTGAACTTCGTGACCTGCTGACCCACATCCCCGCCGGCCCCTCTCCCATCTGCCGGCAGCGGGTCGGTCACCCATACGTTCCCTTCCAGATCGACGTGGATGCCGTGAGGGAATGCGAACATCCCACTGCCGAAGCTCTTCAGAAACGTGCCGCTCGCATCGTACTGGAGGATCGGATCCAGTTCCGAACCAACGCAGGTGTTGGAACCGCATCGATCGATAACCCAGACCGTACCGTTCGTCGGGTCGACGTCAACGCCGGCCGTGGAGCCCCAGTTCCGACCGTCGGGGAGCGGCAGCACCTGCCCGACCCAGGGATTCGGAAGATCGTCAGTAGGTTCCCACCACCGGGCCATGGGCGCGTTTCTGTTCTGCGCGTGCAGTCCCATCGCCCACACCGCGACCACGGCAGTTACGACAAAAAGCAAGATTGCTCTTGTTTGCAACATCGAATCCTCCGCTCTGGATGCATGGTCCGACCAACACCGAAGATGAGTACAACTCCGACTGTCAGGGGACTAGCAGGTTTCCGACTACGCGTGCCGTCTCAACAACCGGTCGATGCAACACAAGCGTTAAAACATTTTTCGCGACAATCGGCGTACTTTCGTCATCTCCGCCATTGCGTTGCCTTCAGTAACTCGCTTATAATCAGATAATTCCCATAGGTAAACCCCCGGCTCAGCCGGGGCGACTCGCAGAGGTTTGACCGAGAGCTGCGGTAAATAAGAGAGTCCTCCTTGGAAGCGACAACTTCCGAACAAGGAGGACTCAATGAAAGACTTACGAAAGCCTATCGCACACGAAATGGGACTGCAAGTATCACGTGGTGTTCATCCCGAAGTACCGACGGAAGAGGATTTTCGGTACGCTTCGGCAGCACTTGGGCGAGATATTTCGTGAATTGGCCAAGCAGAAAGAGAGCCGGATTGTGGAAGGTCACTTGATGGCGGACCACGTGCGCATGTGCATCAGCATCCCGCCGAAACGAGCGGTGTCGAGTGTGGTGGGATTCATTAAGGGGAAGAGTGCGATTTCGATTGCGCGGAACTTTATGGGCCGGAAACGGAATTTCACGGGTGAGAGTTTCTGGGCACGGGGCTACTTCGTCTCGACGGTGGGGCTGGAGGAAGAAGTCGTTCGAGAATACATTCGGCGCCAGGAGCAGGAGGAGCAACGGTTGGAGCAGCTGAACATGCCGTGGGAGCGTAAGCCGCCTTCAGGCGGCTCTTGACCTGCCCCTTTGAGGGGCTCATCGAAATAAGCCCCCGGCTTTGCCGGGGGTCACTTAACTAGGGCGGTTAGCTCAGTTGGAAGAGCATTCGGTTTACACCCGAAAGGTCACAAGTTCGAGCCTTGTACCGCCCATTTTATTCTTAGCGGTCACTTGCGAGCCATCGCCCAAAGCAAACCGTGTGGCACAGCGCAGAACACTAGATTCCCAAGTACGTCACGGCGTTCTCACCGAAAAACAATCTCTTCTCACCCTCGGATAGGAAGTGGGCATTCTCCAGGACAGCCTGGACGTGTTGGAAATACTTGCTCCAGGGCTCGGTCCACGGCCAATCGGTACTCCACATGATTCGATCCCGCCCGACGGCCTGATACAGCATCTCCAGCTTTTCGAGATAACCCCTGTACGGGTAGGTGTAGTCGACGTGCAAGGCCGTCTCGAACCAGACATTGCGATGACGTTCATTTAGATCGTTGACGAGACGGAACATCGGGACCCGAGCCAGCTGCGCCAATTCATCGAAGCCCATGTGCATAAGCGCGAAGCGGATTCGGGGAAAAGCGTCCACGACATCCCCGAACCAGGCCAGGTACTGGGCCTGGTCCGGAGTTTCCGGAGGAACGATGCCCTCAAAAGTCATCATAACGGGCTTGCCGTTTGCGCTGCACCATTCCAGCAACTCGCGGTGGGTGCTGTCGTTGATTGGATTGCGCGGGAAGAACGGGGGCCGGAACACGACTGCCTTCAGCTCGTCACCCTCGATGCGCCGCTTCCATTCGGACATCATGTCGGCGCGCGTCGGGTTGAAGACGGCCGCCCACAGGAACCGATCCGGGTACTTGCGGATCCACGGCAGCATGTAATCTTCGCCCGTCTCGAAATCGGCCGGATCCATGCCGAATCGCCGCAGTGCGATCGCCAGATCGGCAGCCGCATAAGTTTTTACCAGCGACTGACTGACTCCCGCCACGTTCATTTCCTGAACCAGCAGATCGCCGTTGTGCTCGTGCCAGGTGTAGTGGCTCGTCAGCGGATTCGCACGCATGTCCACGTCGCGTGACAATGGAGGCCGTACCCTTCGCAGCAGGTGCGTGTGCATGTCGATGATTCGCCAGTCCGGCTTCTGAAACATCTGGGCACGCGCGGAAGATACTTTGAGCATGCCCGACGCCGCAGCACCGGCACCGATCGAAATTCTGAGAAAATCTCTCCTGTTCACAGTCATGTTGGTCATCGCTCGGGACCTTTCCTTTGCTTGCTCCTTCGAGATTGCGTTACCAAGGCGGACCCTGACGTCCGTTTGCCCTGCGGTATTCGATCAGAAACTGGCCGAGGACTCCTTCAAGACGCAAGAGGATGGGATCGGCATTTTGGTCATGAATGCCCCTCCCGCTGGTCATCCACACTACCGGGAATATCCGTTTGACCGAATAGCTGATGCTCCTCTCATTCGGTAGCAGGTAGAAGACCTCGCGCCGAAATTCAATGACGATATCGAAAGCGGAATCTCGGCCGTCGATCGTAATGCTCACAAACGGTCCTACGCTATCCAGTGTCACGGGTAGTGGCACCAGGAGCGCCTCATCGAGCTGCGACTCGACCAGGGCTTCAATCCGGTCCAGCGTGAGGCCTGTTTCCTTTATGGTTTCCGGTAGCTCGCTCACCATGAACTCGACATCCGGGTAGTTCGCGGTCTCCAAGCTCGAGCCGACTGGCGCAGACGTTAGATTGACCCTTGCAGCTCTATTGAACTCTGAGGTGGCCCCGGTTTGTGGACAGCTTGGCGGCCTGTTTAAGGTGTATTCCGGTTGCCGCTCATCTTGCCAGAATCTCCTTGGATCGATCTTCCTGTCGCCGTTGCTGCGCCGGTGGGTAAGCGGGCAAGGCGCGTAGCTGCTTGTCCATCATATCCGCAGGCGGGTCGCCGCGGTAGGCCTCGGCCGGGGTTTTTCCGCCGAGGGCCGAGTGTGGCCGTTCGGCGTTGTAGAAGTCGATCCACTCGCCGATGACGCGCCGGGCCTGGAAGCCGTCGGCAAGGTCGTGCAGATAGACAGCCTCGTATTTGAGGGAGCGCCACAGCCGCTCGATGAAGATGTTGTCCATGCACCGGCCCCGGCCGTCCATCGAGATCTGGACACCGGCCGCCCGCAAGCGCCCGGTGAAGGCGAAGCCGGTGAACTGGCTGCCCTGATCGGTATTGAAGATCTCCGGCTGGCCGTGGCGGGTCCGCGCCTCCTCGAGCGCCTCGACGCAAAAGCCGGCGTCCAGGGTGTTCGACAAACGCCAGGCCAGCACATACCGGCTCGCCCAATCCAGGATCGCCACCAAGTAAAGAAAGCCGCGCCGCACAGGGATGTAGGTGATGTCGGCGCACCAGACATGGTTTGCCCGCTCGATCGCCAAACCCTTGAGCAGATAGGGGTAGACCCGGTGCTCGGGATGCGGCTCGCTGGTGCGGGGTGCCCGGTAGATCGCCTGAAGACCCATCAAACGCATCAGACGCCCCGCCCGGCGACGGCCGATGCGCACGCCCTCGCGGCGCAGATGACGGACGATCTGACGGGCACCGTAGAACGGATGCTTCAGAAACAACTCATCGATGCGCCGCATCCGCGCCAAGGTCTCCGCGCTCTCGCCCTGGGGCGTGTAATAGAGCCAGGAGCGCCCGATCGACAGCAAACGGCATTGACGACTCAAGCTCAGTTCCGGGTCAGGGCGCCTCACCATCGCCCGGCGCGCGGCCCGGCTCATCGACCGGACCCTCTGGACAAAAAATCCCGCTCCACCGTCAATTCGCCGATCTTGGCGTGAAGCTCACGAACCTCGCTTTCATGATCCCGCCGCCGGCGTTCCACACCGTTCGAGAACATCTCGCCAAGCCCTTCCATCGCCTGGCGCTTCCATGTGCTCACCTGGTTCGGATGAACCTGGTGCTTCGAGGCAATCTCCTGCAGCGTCCGATCGCCCCGAAGCGTTTCCAGCGCGACCTTCGCTTTCAACTCCCCAGAAAACCTGCGTCTCTTCGTCATCGCGTATCCCTCCTCAGTCGGTGGAATACACCTTAAACAACTGCCCGATTTTCCGGGGCCACCTCACTCCACCGTGTTGTCTTCCAGCACGGAAACCGTTCCATCGACGCCCAACCGGGGTTCTGCCAGGTCGCTCGTCTCTTGGACTTGGCCGGGAGCGGCGATCGGGGTGCCCGAGCGGGGCGAGCAGCTGGTCAGCATCAACAGAAGGAGGGCAGATTGAAAGGCCTTGGCAATGCGCACTTTTCATACCTCTGAGGATGAGTAGACTTGGCCAACTTTACCATCCGATCTGGCCGTTCCAATAGGTCCCTAAAAAAATCCGGTAACGGATTGCCACCTCGAACGGTCATACAAGTGTCAGGAAGATGAAGGCGGATCTGTATGGCGGCGCCATCAAGTTTTTCTGAACTTTTCTGAGGGGGCTTCGTATTCGAGTGCAACCGCGCCAAATGCGCGTGCGATGAGTTTCTGATTTCACGAGGAGTGAACCGATGAGTGAGAAAGGCCAAGAGTTGATCCGCCTCGATGGCGTGACGAAGATTTTCTACACGGACGAAGTCGAGACCCACGCCCTGTCGGGCATCCAGATGGAGATTCGGGCCGGCGAATACGTGACCATGTCCGGTCCGTCAGGCTGCGGCAAATCGACCCTGCTGTCGATCCTGGGTTTGCTGGATACCCCGACCGAGGGGACCTACACCCTCAATGGCCGCGATGTTGCCGACCTGACGCTCGCCGAGCGTGCCCGGATCCGGAACCGGGAAGTCGGGTTCATCTTTCAGAGCTTCAATCTGATCGGCGATCTGACAGTGTTCGAGAATGTCGAGCTACCCTTGGTATACCGGCGGATGCCGTCCACGGAGCGCAAGGAGCGGGTCATGAAGGCCCTGGAACGGGTCCAGATGGCGCACCGCACGAAACACTACCCGTCGCAATTAAGCGGCGGCCAGCAGCAGAGGGTGGCCGTTGCGCGTGCCCTGTCGGGAGAACCGTCGATCCTCCTGGCCGACGAGCCTACGGGAAACCTGGACTCGAAGAACGGGGAGGCAACGATGGGGCTACTCGAAGAGTTGCACCGCGACGGTTCCACCATCTGCATGGTTACGCATGACCCGCGATACGCCGAACGCGCAGAACGGATCGTGAACCTGTTCGATGGAGTCATCCTCGAAGAGCAGGCGACCGCGGCGACGGTGTCTTAAGAGGCTGCTCGAGAACTTTTTCTAATCCGCGGAACAGGCCACCTGTCCACGGGCCGGTTGCAGATTCCTCCGGGCTGCCGTAGCCTGACTTCATGCTCGGCACCCGGAGGATATTCTCGTGAAGCGATCCGTCTGGCTTGTCCTCTTTCTTGTGCTTGCCGTTTCCCCGGCAGGCGGCATCTACCGAAAACAGCAGGAATACCGCCCCCTAGGAGCCTGTCGGGAATAAGAAGTCTGCAACCAAGAATCAACAACTTACAGACCAGGGATGGCTCGTAAGTTGTTGATTCTTGCTTCGAGGGAGCAATTCCCGACAGGCTCCTAGCTCGCGATGTGGGCATCAAGCCCGAGGTGCTTTCGCCCGGCCCGTTGAACGCGATCACCGATTGGCAATCCTACGAAAGTACAACCTTACTTCAATAGGGGGTGTAAGGGTGGCACCTGTGGCCACCCGACGGCATTCGACCTCGGGGCGAGTTAATCAACCCGGATCGAGCCCGGTCCGATGCTCCCAATGCTGCCTTCTCCGATCGTGACTCGGATGCCTGTGGTGAACAGCAGGTCGTTCCGCTTCTTGCCAGGCTGCGGGTTGCTCAGATATCGATCGCTGAGCGTCACTTGCCAGCTGAGCCAGTCGTTGATTGCGGTCTCGATGGCCGTGTCATACGAGAGGCGGTACTCGCCGATGTTGGTGACGTTTGGAAACACCGCGATCCGCTCGGTGACCGAGACGATGTCGTTCACGCGGAATGCCCACTCCTGACCGAACACCGACTCTCCAGACTTTCTCCGAACGCCGCTTCCGAAAAACTCCTGGTTCGAGCTTCCTCCTGCGAAGAACTGAAACGCAGACCGCGAGGTGTCCTGCAGTTGCCAGCCAAGACCACCGCCCAGCACGACGCGGAGATCCAGGTCCTGGAACCGATCGAATTCGAGATCGTTGAACAAAAACGTAAACAGGCGGTTCGTAATGCTGATCTCGTAGCGGGCGCCACCCCGGATGGCATTGGCGGTCGTGACCGATTGACCGGATGTCGAATTCTTGGCGAACAGGGAGGTGAAGTAGCCGCTGATGCGGTTCCGATCGCTCGTCCGAGCCGCACGAATGCCTACGTTGATGGACTGCGCTTCCGAGTTGCCCTGGCTGGCGCTCAGAGCCGTGTCGATGGCCCCAGCCCACAGGTTGGCGGAAGCTTCCTGATCGTTCGTCTCGCTCATGAACGCCTGGTGTGCATCGGGGGACCGGATGGTGCTGACAGACGACCGGGGGATGCGGGTCGAGTCCCCTTCGGAAGTCTTCACAGCCAGGTCATTGCGGTCGAGGTCGATGGTGCCGGTGAGTAATCGGCCGTCCGCAAGCGTCACGTATACGGGCAGATCGGACGTGAGCGCTTCCACGGACTCCCAGGGTGTCGTCAGGTCGCCCAGCAGTGGTGATCAGATATGGAGTTCGCCGCCCTCCATCTGCGTCATGCGGCCGCTGATCCGGTCGCCGTTCGTCAGGACGATGCGGTCGGCTGCGGCTACCGGGCAGAAGAGCGAGAGGACGACAAGTATGGAAAGGACACGTTCGGTCATCCTCCCAGCTTATCGAAATAGTGGTCGGAACGGGGGCTAGCAGCCTGTGGTGAAAGTCGCCTAAAGCTGTAGCGGCGCTCTATGAGCGCCGAACAAGGGGTGGTCGTAGACCGCCCCAAAGTGTAGATCCGACTTTCACCACAGGCTAGCTAAGCTTCTTCGGTCCGATGTAACTCCGTGATTTCCGCGATCATCGTAGCCGATTCGCTTGGAGCGAAGGTCCCGCCGATCCACATCAGAAGCGTGCTGGCTGGAATCGCCATCAGAATCGCCGAACCGGCAGGGAATACACTCGGCGTGTACTGAACGATCGCATAGGTGGTCACGCCGCCGAGCAGGGAGGCGATTCCACCCGCCAGGTTCGCCTTCTTCCACCATAGTCCGGCGATCACAGGCACGAACAGTCCGGCGCTCAACAGACCGATCGCTATCGTGTAAAACTCTGTGACGAGCGCAGGTGGATCGTAGGCCATCGACATTGCAACGAGGCCCACAGCCCAGGCGACACCCACCGTAATCCAGTGGCCGGTCTTGTGGCTGAGCCTTTTCTCGATGTAGTTGCCGAGCAGGTCGTGGGCGATCGCCGAACTGCAGGCCAGCAGGAGCGCATCCGTTGTCGACATGACCGCAGCCAGCACCGCCGCCACAGCGATTCCGCGGAAGAAGGGGTGGAATTCGGTCTCGATGACTCGTAGGAATACGGTGTCTGCATCCTGGAGTTCCGGAAAGTTCATTTTGCCGACTGGCGTGATCGCCAGGACTGCAGCGAGAATCAGGACTGCGTAGAAAACCATCGACAGGTTCAGGGACAACTTGGCACTTCGGGAATCCTTTGCGGTGAAGACACGCATCACGATGTGCGGGATGACGGAAATGGCCGATGCCCAGATCACGAATGATCCAAGGTAGCTGGTGATCCCCTGGTCCGTTCCCATGCGTCCCAGCTCCGGTGCGACGGCCGTTGCCTGTTCCATGATCGTCATGGGAGAACCGATGCGGAACATGAGGAGGAGTGCCGCACCGATGACGACGAATAACATCAGCGTGCCCTGAAATACATCCGTCCAGGTAATCGCCAGCATTCCGCCAAGCGATACGTATGTGATGAACACGAGCGTCGCGAGAGTGAGGGCCGTGTCATATGGGATACCCAGCAGCGCGTTCGCCGTGATACCCGCGACTTTCATCTGGGCGATGATGTACGCCGTGAAGCTGACGACGATCAGGATGGGCACCAGGTACCGGACGATGGCGTGGGGGTAACGATAGACCATGAAATCGGTGATCGTGAACTTGCCGAACTTCCTCAAAGGGCCGGCGACCAGGAGTGCTGCGATTGGGAACCCGATGCTTGCGCCGGTGAACAGGGCCAGCGTCGCAGGGATACCCGTAGCGTAGGCCAGTCCCATGACCCCGATGATCGACCCCCCACTGGCAAGCGCCGCCATGATCGCCATGCTGTTGACAACAGGACCGATCTTGCGACCAGCCACCCAGTATTCGTCGCTGGATCGACTTACCTTCCGTGAAGCTATCAGCCCAACAGCGATACAACCGATCAGATACAGGACCGTCAGGACACGCTCGATCGTCATCGCTTCCCCCCGCCTTGACCGCGCTTCTTCTCGGAGCGAGCGAAGTGGATGAGTGCACTCGTGGGTACGTACACCATCAGAAACACCATCCACCAGCCGAGCATGGACAGGCCGGCTACCTCGATGCCACGCCAGAAAGGCAGAAACGATATGGCAGAGAAGCCGATCAACACGATCAGGTAGAGACCGTCGGCGGCCGGTAGTTTTTGGAAGTTGGACATGAGTCCTCCGTTCAGCGTGAGGATTCCATCGGATGCGAACGCGAATCCAATAATATATGAGGATAAACGTGCGGCTCGCAAATCGTTACGGTCGGCGTTCGAAACCCGTTGATCTGGGCAGCAGAAACCATTACTTTGGGGGGTTTTCAGGTCAAAAATAGTTTTTGGTGGTCAGTATGCGCCATTATCCTTTGGCGGGGCCTGTCATTACCCGGCCACCGCACCCGTGTTACCGCTCCCGCCGGAGCAGCCAAGGAGGCTTATGAGTCTGTCAATCAACACCCGCAATTCGGACGATATCCTGATCCTGATCCTTTCGGGGCGCCTGACGCTGGGCGAACCCACCAAGCTACTCCGCGAGACGGTCCGCAACTCCGCCACGGAGGGCACGTCCAAGTTTGTGGTGGATCTGGGCGACGTTTCCTACATCGACAGCGCCGGCCTCGGCGAACTGATCGCCACCTATACGACCATCCGGAACAAGCAAGGTGATGTGAAGTTGCTGAACCTGACGTCGAAGGCGAAGGATCTGCTTCAGATGACAAAGCTGCTGACGGTCTTCGACACCTACGATGACGAAGCCGCTGCCATCGCTGCATTGAAGGGCGGAGCGGCAGGAGCCTGACGTGGCTCAGGACTCGGGACAGCGACTGGCCAACGATTCGGGCCCCACGACCTTCACGACGCCCATGCCGGACGCCTTCCTGGAGGTGATCGAGGAAGTCGGCACGACGCGGACGGTCCACGTGACCGAAAGCCCGTTTCGAATCGGCCGCGGTGGTGATGGGAAGAATCACCTCGCCCTCGATGACGCACGGATCTCTCGTCAGTCGGCGCTGCTCGTCTTCGAAAAGGGGGAGTTTCAGCTGCAGGATCTCGGCCAGCGCAGGGGACTGTTCCTGAACGGGGCAAAAGTAGAAGCCCCGGCTCTCGTGAAGGAAGGGGACATGATCACGTTCGGCAACGCCGAAACGATCAGTCTCGTCTTCCGAACCGGGCTAAAGAATGAGTCGTTGTCGAACCTGCTGTCACGGCTGGATCAATCGTCCGTCGCCGAGTCCGGAGATCGAGACCTTCGCCAGCTGAGCCTGCTCTTGGAAGCGACGGCGCTCCTTCAGGCGCACATGCCTTTCGAAGAGGTGCTCGGGGCGATGATGGATCGGGCCATCACGATCATCGAAGCGGATCGCGGTCTGCTCCTGGAGGCGGATGCGGAAGGAAAGCTACAACCCCTTGTCGCTCGACGTCAGGGCGGCTTCAACCTTCCGCCTGCGAGCGTAGCTCCCAGTCAAACAGCTATCGAACATGCGCTCTCCGACCACCGCGGTTTCATCGAGCGCGACGTCAACCTGGCGGATGGCTCGTTGAAGCACACCGAGAGCATCGTAAACCAGCAGTTGCGTGCGGTTGTTGCCATTCCCCTGTATTCGTTGGCCCGGATGCAGTCGATGGACTCGACGAGCATATCTTCGGGTGGTTCGCTGCTCGGCCTGCTCTACATGGACAGTCGGCGGCCCGCGGCGTTCTCGGGGCTCGGCAAGCAGATTCTCGATGCGCTCGCGATCGAGGCGGCAAGCGTCATCGACAATGCGAGGATGGTGAAGCTGGAGCGCGAGCGGCGCAGGATGGAACAGGATCTCTCCATCGCCCGGGAGATCCAGCAGAGACTGTTGCCCAGGGATTTAAAGCAGGCGGACTTTTTTGAAGTGACCGGAATCAACGCGTCCTGTTATTCGGTCGGCGGCGACTACTTCGATCTGGTCAGTCTCGGTCCGAAACGTTCGGCGTTCGTGATCGCGGACGTTGCAGGGAAAGGCCTTTCGGCGGCGCTGCTCACTGCCATGATGCAGGGGGGTTTTTCCGGGATTACGCTGGCTCCAGACCCGACGCGCCTGGTCACTCACTTTAACCGGTACATCTGGGGGCGCTCTGAGCCGAATCGCTATGCGACGGTGTTCATGGGCGTCCTGGACGCGGATGGGTCCTGCGAGTTTATCAACGCCGGGCACCACTCCCCGGTCTTATTGCGGGACGGTGTGGTCACGACTCCCTTCGAGGCCGATTGCTTTCCGATCGGAATGTTTGCCGATGCGGAATACAACGCGCAGCCTTCGCGTCTGGAGCGGGGCGACGTCCTGGTGATGTTTACCGACGGCATCAACGAGGCCGTGAACGCCCGGGGTGACGAGTTCGGCATGGAGCGCCTGGAAGAGGTTGTTAAGGACAAAGGGAACGGATCGGTCGAGGATCTCCAGGCGGCCATTCTGAGTGCTGTGGAGGAGTTTTCGAAGGGTGCTCCACAGGCCGACGACATGACGCTACTCATTCTTCGCTATGTGGGAGAGCAGGCTGAGTGAAGATTTACGCGATATTGGTCGTCAGTCTTTTCCGTGATTATGCACTTGACTCCGAGCGTTGAAAAGCGCCACAAGATGTTGTGTTCAAGCGTCTTGCCAGATATAGTGGTGTCTGAAAATGAACGATTGGCGGGCGAAGCTGGAGACTTCGCCCGCCGGTCACAGCAACAGAGGAAATCAACTATGAACGCCCTAGCTGTCGCCGTGAAACCTTGTTGGGACGTGCTTGCCCAAACTTGGGATGCCATTTCTCTCGCCAAGGATTGCCTAGTAACCGCGTTGCGGCTCCTGAATGAAGCCAAGAACATCCGGGAACTGTTTCGCCGCAGGAGACCGAAAAAGCACCGCGTGGCCGCCCATGAGGTCACAGCGCGCATCACTTTCGGCGCACCGACCGCCACCGCGCGGGTCTCTGTTTCACCCCCGGTGTGGCTCTGACGTAACCACCCCAATATCTTGTGGTTAGCCCGTTTCATATGTGACCACCATATATGGGATAGCCTGTCTTTAAATTGGGTCAAGTGCATAACTACGGTCTTTTCCTATCGGCGGTGCTCTCGGCTACCGCCCAGGAAGTCGTGCGCACAGCAAATCCGCTCGAACGCGGGCTGGGAGAAGAAAACTTTCCGCGGGTCCAGCGCTTGTCGCCGAACGTATACACATACGAGGCGTTGACGGGCCGGGCAGACGATCGCTACACGACAAACACCATGTTCGTTGTCACCGGCGAAGGGGTTCTCGTGGCGGATGGGCAAGGGAACCCGGAAGAAACCGCTCGCCTGGTCGAGGAGATTCGGAAGATTACCGACCGGCCGATCACGTACGTCGTCGTGTGTTCGGATCATGGGGACCACACCAACGGCAACGAATCGTTCCCGAAGACGGCGGAGTTCATTGCGCACACGAATTCGGTGGCGACGTTGTCGGAAAGAGCCGCCGGCGCGACTCCGGACTCGCCGGCTGTCATCGTACCGACGGCGGTTGTAGAGGAGCGGCGCGTCATCCGACTCGGGGGTCTGGAGATCCAGATTCTGTTCTACGGCCGGGCGCACACCGGTGGCGACCTGTTTGTATACGTGCCACGGGATCGAATCCTGTTTGCGAGCGAGGCGTTTCTCAACCACATGTTTGCGGGCTACCGTTCGGCCTACCCGTCGGAGTGGCTCGAGGCGATCGGTCGTGCCGAGAGGCTGGACGTGGAGGTATACCTTCCCGGGCACGGGTTCATCGACGATCCCCAGATTCTCCGAGAAGAGTGGCGCGAGTATCGGCTCTCGATGGAGGCTGTTTTGAACGAGGTGAAGCACCTTCACAGCCTGGGATTGACTGTGGATGAAGCAATCGAGCGGGCTCGTTTCGGCCGCTTCGCTTCCTGGTCCGGGGCGGGTTCGCAGGGGCCGATCGGGATCCGTCGAATCTACGCGGAATTGAACGGCGATTTAGACTGACCGCGCACACCCTCCTGGTCGCGGTTAGCGGCCGAGTGGTAATACTACCAACCACGAACATCCTTGACATGCGGTTGTCGTCCTCTCAAACTACTTCCTTAGTCATGAAGATCGATAGCACATCTCGAGCGTACCTCACCTCTGCCGCGAACGCGGCGGCTGCGGGCACCAGTCTGTCCCGGGCTTACTACTTTTATTACTTTTACGCGGCCGGGGGTGGGTAGCCGATCCTAGAGACATCGAAGATCAGCAAGCCCGCTCCCACCGAAGGGAGCGGGCTTTTTCTGTTTGTGGAACATTTGTCAGTTGAAAGGAGAACGAGCCATGATTTGCGATCCATTCGAAACACCGCGGCCGGACGACCAGGAGGTGTCGGGCCCGGATTCGGACACAACCTGGGGTGGTCGTCGGGGAGAGATCTCCGGCCCAGCCGGTCCATCGCCCAAACTCGTACGGTTCCGGCGCGACCGGGATTCTGGCGGCTCCGCCGCTGTTTCGGCCGACGACGAGGGCCTGCAAAGGGGGACTGAGGGGCATGGTGGATTTTAAGGACATCGCTTTTCTTGGGCTGGAGCACCCGGGTGCAAAGGATCCCGTATACCGCAAGCGACGGGACTACATCGCGGCGATTACGCGGCAGGCCCGGGAGCAGGGCGAAGAACCGCCGATTCTGGAGTACACGGACGAAGAGAACGGCGTATGGCGGACGATCTCCAACAAACTCGAACCGCTGCACGACAAGTATGCGGACCGGAACTATCTCGAGGCGAAGAATGCATTGCGGATCCCTGCGGATCATATCCCACAGCTTCAGGAACTGAGCTCGAGGCTGGAGCCGTACCATGGTTTTCGGCTCGGGGCGATCGAGGGACTCGTCGATTCCAGATTCTTCCTCGGAAGCTTTGCGAATAAGCGGATGGCCTGTACGCAGTACATCCGTCATGCCTCGCGGCCCGAGTACACGCCCGAACCCGACGTCATTCACGAAGTCATCGGCCATGTTCCTGCCTTCACGGACGGAGATTTCTGCCATCTGTCGGAGCTGATCGGAAGGATGGCTCTGATTGCCGACGATCGCCAACTGGGACAAATCGAGCGGATTTACTGGTTCACGATCGAGTTTGGACTCATCCGCGAGAACGGGGACGTGAAAACCTACGGTGCCGGCCTGCTGGGCTCGTTCGGGGAATTGCAGCACGTCTATTCCGGGGAGGTTGAGTGGGCGCCGTTCGTTCTGGAGGATGTCATCGACCAGGATTACATTCACTCGGAAATGCAGTCGAAGCTGTTCGTCATCCCATCGTTTGCGTTCTTGCGAGAACAGATCGAACAATACGCGAGGGAGCACAGCCTCGAAAGCGCTCTCGACGAAGAGTCAGCCGTCCGGATCCCGTAGGATTCGTTCTGGCTGATGCTCCGAGGCGGACGACTACGTGCGGCGATCTCGGATCAACGATTGCCACCGCTCATCACGTAGTCCCAGTGCGTCCGAGCGCGGTCAAGAATCTGGTTCAGATCCTCGGCCAGGAGGTAGCCTTCTTCGATGAGGTTCATCGCCGCTTCCGACACCATTCCGATGTATTGCTCCCGACCTCCATACCGTTCTTCGATCGAAGGGCGTGGGTCGTTGTCCCGCAAGCCTCCCTGTCGAGTCAGCGGGAAGGGTATGTAGGACCCCTGCATGCTGGAAAGCACGCCCTCGGGTCCGGCACCGTCTCGAAACATGTTCCATCCCGTGTAGGTCGCCAGCGGCACCTCGATCTCAGGCATCTTCAATCCGCCGATCTCGTTTCCGTCAGCATCCACCTTCGGCACCATGACCGGGAACTCGGCGACGACCTCGGGCGGTTCCAGAGTCACGATGCCTTTGGACGCGAACTCCGGTCCATAGTCCACGCGATACGCCTTGTGGGGATCCGCTGGACCTTCCACCCCGGGCAACTGCGGAAAACCAAGGTCTTCGGGAAGCACAAGCTCACTGGCCGCGATCCGTGCGTAGCTGCTTTCCGGTGGGGCGGTTTCCTGTTCGGTCCATCGATCCATAGCCACCAACAGACTCCGCATGAACCACGAATAGTCGTTGGGGTTGGACAGCTGTTGGCCGCTCGTCTGTACCGGTGGGAAACGGCCCGGGCCGTGCTGTCCTCCAGCGAACGAATAGATCCGAACGTTGTCCATGAGGGGGATATCTTCTAACCCATCGATGGTCGTGTGGATCAGCGATGCAGCCCGTCCCCAGTATTCGTAGGATGAGTTTGTGTAGAAGATCTTCGGCATGAAGGCATCACCGACCTTCGAAAGGAGTCCATCGCGGACCCCCATTTCCGGGTCGTTCTGGATGACGTCGGTGAAGGGGAAGATGTCGGTCGGATACAGCTTGTTCAAGTAGGGATGGCCGTCGCGCGACGGTTGTGCGAAACGGTGGTTGAAGCTACCGCGACCTCCGCCGGCTACGTGGGCGATCACACCGTCAAACGCCTTGCGATGACCCTCGTCCTCGTTGAAGCCGTAGTAGAGATAGGTGCGGAGGAACCTGCCGCTCTGGGAGATGCCGAAGGCCAGAGCACGGTCGATCGCGCCCTCGGAAATGTCCAGTTCCGGCGCCGCGTCGTACTTCAGATGGGATATCGCGTCCCGGATCGCGGCAGGACCGAGCCCGACAATGGTCGGATCAACCGACTTGTATACTACGTCGTAGAGTTTGTGCGGTTCGAATCCCCCTTCCAGGTAGACACGTGTCGGGTCGGGCACGATGCCGCCGTCTTCGACGCGCGCAAACTGCCAGCGCTCCCGTGGAATGACACGGCGAGGCTGATCGACGCCGTCGCGCACGGTCATGATGTTTTCCGGATCGTCGGGGTCGGCAACCGGGTAGGCGATGTGATTGCGGTCCGCAAGCGAGGCTTCCATGATCAGGCGGGACACGACGATCTCGCTGCGTACCAGGCCCTCGATCGGTTCGCCGTCATCGGTCGCGATCGGAGCATGCAGACGCACGAGCCCGTCACGGAGGGGCACGTCGAATTGCCAGCCGAGCCAAAGGAGGGTGAAGCCGTGCTTCATCAGGAAACCGTCGCCCATCTGCGCCTCTGTTTCCGGATTGGTGCTGCCAGCGCCGCGGTTGAAGTAGCGAAGCATGGACTTGCCGCCTCGGTTGGACACTTCGTAGAGAATCGATCCGTTTCCCCGCGTCACATCCTTGGGCTTGATGAGAAAGAAATCAGAGTGGAACTCGACCATGCCATCAGCGTTTCGGGGAGCGTGTGCAATGTCGGTGATGATGCTGTTGGCGGAATTGTCCGGATCCAGGGCGAAGTAAATCGTCCCGACGAGCTTTTTGTAAGGTCCGGCCAGACCGAATGATTTTCCGTCGGCAAGGTCCGCTCTCGTGGTGACTTCGATCCGGACAACCTTCGCGGTTGCAGGCGCCGCAGTGAGCAACATCAGGATCAGGACGGTGGACAGATTCCGCATCGCGCTCCTCCCGGAAGACTTGATCGGTCGAAGTTATTGCCGACGCCGGATGGTGTCAACGGAATTCATGCGTTTGATGGGTGAGACCTTGCCCGCTGCGGTATCATGGCGCGATCAATCCTCACGGAGAAGCACAATGAGCTACAGAACGGGCATCTCGGTTCTTCTGGTTACGATGCTGATGGCCGGACCGGTCATGGCACAGCAGGCGGCGCGTCTGTTTGTAGTCAACAAGCAGTCCGACACGATGTCGATCGTCGATCCGTCGACTCTGGAAGTGGGTTCTACCGTCGAGGTCGGTTCCCAACCGCATGAGATGGCTATCACCCCATCGGGTGAAAAAGCTTATCTGTCGAACGTGGGAGACAACAATGTTTCCGTCATCGATCTGGTCACCGGAAAAGAGACGAAGAAGATCACGTCGCCCGACTTTTCCTTCCCGCACGGTATCGCCTTCACCCCGGATTCCCGTATCGCGATCTTGACCAGCGAGCGGACCCAGAAGATCTTCGTCATCGACGCCGCCACCGATGAAATCATCCGGGCAGTCGACACGGACCAGGGTGGGACCCACATGGTCGTGATCGATGGCACCGGCCGCTGGGCATATTTCACGAACAGGGAATCGAACTCGGTTTCAGTAATGGACCTGGCCGATTACAGCCTGGTCGCGACCATCCCAGCTGGTGAGGGCGCGGAAGGTATCGCGCTTTCTCCTGATGGTACCCGGCTCTGGACCGGTGATCGGCGAGGCGACACCGTAACGGTCATCGATACCCAAGCGCGCCGAGTCATCCAACGGTTGGAGGCAGGCCAGGGTCCGATCCGTGCCGCATTCACCCCGGACGGGGCACAGGTTTACGTTCCGAACGCGCTGTCGGGGGACGTATGGGTCTTCGACGCGCAAACCCTCGAGCGTGTCGGAACCGTCGACGTTGGCGGCAGCCCTGGAGGCGTGACTTTTTCGCCGGACGGCTCCCGAGCCTATGTCGCTTGTGGGCGCCCGGGCGAAGTCCATGTGATCGACACCGAAAGCTTGACGGTGGTCGCGAAGATCCCGGTTGGGGCGGGCCCGGACGGGATCACCTTCCAGTAGGCGCCCCGACGGCAACTACGGTCCACGAACAGGTTCAGTGCGCCTAGCGTAGGTGTTTGCGGCGATTGACCGTTCAGCATCCGAAGGGTAGGTTGAACGGCATCCGCAGCCGCATCGTTTGGGCGTTCGCCGTGCCACAGCCGATCGGATTCGCCACCAACACTGCACCGAGGCCCACAAACTTTTCTTTCCAGGCATGAGCCTCGTCTGAGCGTTTTCTCGCTTATTTAGATAGGAGTCGCTGTTTTTGCAAGCAGCCTCTGATATCCAGCCGGCCGCATTGCGCCCCTAGTCACAGAAGCGGGAAAAGGGACGGAAGGGGGTCGAAAACATTGACAGACCAAGTCTTAGGGGGGCTAATGGTTGGAAACGCACTAGGAGCCTGTCGGGAATAGATTGGGGATGGGTGGCGACAGAAGTCGGGGAAGAACCGGATGGGACCTAAGCTGGACGGGTGGATTTGTAGAAGAAGGCATGACGAAATGCTTCCGATCCGATGACCTGAATCAGAGCTTGTTGATGCCGCCGTCGTTACACGACTGGCTTCCGGAAAATCATTTGGCGCGATTTGTGGCCGACCTGGTGGAGACGCTGGATCTGTCGGCGTTTTACCGTTCCTATGAGGCGAAGGATGGACGAGGTCAGGCGGCCTACTCCCCGGTGCTGATGGTGCGGTTGTTGGTGTAGGGATATTGTACCGGGGTGGTGAGTTCGCGGCAGATCGAGAAACGGACGCATGAGGACGTGGCGTTCCGGTATTTGAGTGCGGACACGCATCCGGATCACAGCACGTTCAACGAGTTTCGGAAACGGCATTTGGAGGCGTTGGCGGGACTGTTTCTGCAAGCGCTGGGATTGTGCCGGAAGGCGGGGCTGGTGAAACTGGGGCATGTGGCGGTCGACGGGACGAAACTCCAGGCGAACGCCAGCAAGCACAAGGCGATGAGTTATGGGCGGATGAGGGGGGCCGAAGAGACGCTGAAGGCGGAAGTGGAGGAGTTGCTGAAGCGGGCCGAGGCGGTCGACGCGGTCGAGGATGAGAAGCAACGGCAAGGACTGACCGACCAGTTGCCGAAGGAATTGGCGCGGCGGGAAAGCCGGTTGAAGAAGATTCGACAGGCCCGGGCGGAATTGGAAGCGGAAGCCCGGCAGAAGGCGGCGCAGGCGAAGGCGGACGCGGAAGCGCGGATGGCCCAGCGGCGGAAGCAAGAGGAGCGAACGGGGAAGAAGACGGGTGGAGGCCAACCGCGGGTTCCCGATCCGAAGCAGGCGGCGCCGGATGCGAAGGCGCAGCGCAACTTCACCGATCCGGACAGCCGGATCATGCCCGACGGCGCGCACAAAGGCAGTTTCGTGCAGGCCTACAATGCCCAGATCGCTGTGGACGATGACACGCAAGTCATCGTCGCGGCCGAGATCACCCAGGACGCCAATGACAAAGAGCAACTGGCGCCCATGGTCGCGCAAGTGCGGCGGAACACGGGGACCCGGCCCGTCGCGGTCAGCGCGGATGCCGGGTATTGGAGCCCCAGGCAGGTGACCGACCCGCGAGCCGCAGGGATCGATTTACACGTGGCCACGGGGCGAGTCCGGACCGGCGCATCCCCGAAGTCTTCCGGCGGCCCGCCCGGAGCGGCTGAAGGCGCCGGCGTACGGGAGCAAATGAAACAGAAACTGGACAGCGATGTGGGGCGGGCCGTCTACAAGATGCGCAAGGCGATTGTGGAACCGGTATTCGGACAGACCCGGGAATGCCGGGGATTCCGGCGTTTCAGTTTCCGCGGTCTCGAGAACGTGCGGGCGGAATGGCAACTGGTCTGTTTGACCCACAACATCCTGAAGTTGTTTCGTTACGGAGGAGGATTCAAGCCACTGGCGGCTTGAATCGAAGCAGGAAGATCCTGGCAAACACAGAATCCGCGGATGACAAATACGTATCGCGCTCAATGGGGGCTGCCGCAATCTCATCTCATGGATCTGTCTGAGCAAACGCTTCCCAAGGTGGCCTTCATCCTGAAATCGCGATGGGTCTTTCAGCTTCAGACTTCTCCAGATTTCTTATTGCCGACAGGCTCCTAGACACGACGGTGACAGGAGGGGGTGGAATGCCCGGAGCGGCATCGGCACAGGTTACCCGCCTGCTTGACAAGTGGACCGACGGCGATCCGGAGGCTCTGGATCAGCTGCTACCGCTCGTCTACAACGATCTCAAGCGCATTGCCCGGAAGCGTCTGGTCGGCGAGAGACCCGACCATTCGTTCAGCAGTACGGACCTTGTGCACGAGGCCTTTCTGAGGCTGGACCGCGAGAAGAAGGTTCGGTTCAGCGACCGTGCTCATTTCCTTGCGCTGTGCGCGCGGAAGATGCGCCAGATCCTGATCGATCATGCGCGGAGAAGGAATACGGACAGGAGAGGAAAGAATTGTCTGCGGGTACCGATCGACGGCATTGACATTCCCACCAGAGGAGAAGGCTTCGAGTTCCTCATTCTTAACGAGATCGTTACGAGGGTGGAAGAATTCAATGCTCGACATGGAGCCGTGCTGGAAATGCGGCTTTTCGGAGGGCTCACGATCAGGGAAATGGCCGCCGAACTCGGAGTTGCTGAGATAACGATCAAACGAGACCTGGGGTTTGTCACAAAGCGGTTGAGACGAAAACTGGGAAGGACGGATGAGCAAAGATCCAGAGCGAGAACGGCAAGCCGAAATTGAGAGATTGTTCCATGAGGCGGGGGAACTCGGGCCCACGGAGTGGGCAGAGTTCGTTGAGAGGAACTGTCAGGACCGCCCGCTCAGGGAGGAAGTGCTGTCACTGCTTCACCAGGAAAGTGGCCCGATTGGGCCAATATTGAGGATCGGAGAGGACGTCCCGATTTCGGCAGACGACCTGACCGGCACGGTTCTCAATGATCGCTACCGATTCATAAGGCGTCTGGGCGCCGGCGGGATGGGCCAGGTCTATCTGGTCGAGGACATCGAACTGGACGCCATGGTGGCGTTGAAACGCCTTAGTCCGGTTCTGCGACAAGATCCGGAATATCGCGAACGACTCAAGCGAGAGGCGCGAAGGGTCTTTGAGCTCAAACATGAGCCTCGCGTCGCATCGCTCTTCAACGTTTTTGAGACTGAGAACGAGATGTTCCTCGTCATGGAATACGTTGAGGGGGGGACGCTCCAGGAACGGATCAGGCAGCCCCTGACGCTTTCGGCCTTCTTCGATATCGCGATCGCGTGTTGCGAGGGGCTGGAGGCGGCCCACAAGAGGAGCATCATCCATCGCGATATCAAACCGAGCAACATCCTTCTGACGCTGGACGGAAAGGTCAAGATCGGAGATTTCGGGCTGGCCAGGCGGCTTAGGGCAACAGCGGCAGACCCGGATGCCACTCGCTCGGAACTGCTGACGGCCGAGAGCAGCATGAGGACCTGGGGCTTTGTCGGCACACCGGCATACGCGCCGCCTGAAGTCGATATTGATCGTGGGCCCGGCAGAGCCGGGGAGGATATGGAGCTCAACGAAAGTTCCGACGTGTTCTCGTTGGGCGTTGTTTTTTATGAATTGCTGACACGACTGAATCCGTTCGCAGCCAGCAGCTTCGACCACACCCGACGAAGGGTACATACGGAAACGCCACAGGCAATCGATCTGTACAACCCGAATGTCTCCCCTGGGCTCGGCGGGCTCGTCGCCCGGATGCTGGCCAAGGATCCGTTGGATCGCCATCAAACAGTCACAGAAGTTTTGAGGGCGCTCGAACGGCTCAAGGCCTGGTCCGTATGGAAACCCAGGGTGCTGGCTATTGCGGCAACGCTCCTACTGGCAGTAGGCGTTACGAGTGAGCCCGTCCAGCACTGGCTGGGATTCGGCACAGAAGACGTAACGCTCGCGGTCCTTCCGTTCCAGACGCTGGATGGAAGTCCGGATGAGCAGGCCTATTGGCACGGTGTCGCGATAACGGTGGCCGATCATATTGCGACCCTCGTTCCCGAGTCGGTGAGCGTCATTCCAGTTTCGGACGTTGTGCGGGCGGGGACGAGCACCCCAGGCGGTGCTCTCTCTCAGCTCGGGGCGACACGTGTCCTTAGCTTTTCGCTCACTCAAGATGGTGGTGTCGTTCGGGTGGCTTACGAACTGACCAACACGCTCGTCGGAAACCTTGTCGGTGGGGGCGCCATCAGTGCGCCGGCCTCAGACCCGTCTGCGATTCAGGAGCGCATGGTCGGGGAGGTTGTCTCGCTCCTGGGCTATAGCTCGGGGCCGGTCGAGGCACCGGGGACTGTTGTACCTGAGGCCGAAATCGCTTTTACAAGAGGCAGGGGGTACCTCGAGAGTTTTCAGGTTGAGGGGAGCCTCGGCCGTGCGATTGAGGAGTTCCTAGTGGTCCCCGTCAAACAGACTGTAACTTATTGAGTTTCTTCCGAGCGCGTTGGGTTTTCTCAAGGATGTCGGTAGCCTTGGCGGTCCAGATGAACGGCTTGGGGTTCCGATTATGGCCGGCGATGTAGTCTTCCACGGCTTGGGTTAACTCGGAAACCGAGCAGAAAACGCCGCGCCGAAGTCGTTGTTCGGAAAGATCCCGGAAAAAGCGTTCGACCATGTTCATCCACGACGCACTGGTCGGGGTGAAGTGCACGTGGAAGCGCGGGTTGCGGTTCAGCCAATCGACGACTTTCCGGTGTTTGTGGGTGGCATAGTTGTCGCAAACAATATGGATTTGCTTCTTTTTCGGCGCCGCCCGTTTGATTTGATTGAGAAACCGAATCCATTCCTGATGCCGATGCTTGGGCATGCAACTGCCGATCACCGAGCCGTCCAGGGTATTGAGCGCGGCGAACAGCGTGGTGGTTCCGTGGCGTTTGTAATCGTGGGTCATTGTGCCGCACCGCCCCTTCTTCAGAGGTAATCCGGGTTGAGTGCGGTCCAGGGCTTGCATCCGTGATTATGCACTTGACGCGCTAGGGTAAAAGCACCACAACATGTTGTGTGTAAACAGTTTACTAGCTATAGTGGTACTGAACACAAACTGATTGGGAGGCGAAGTTGAAGGCTTCGCCTCCCGATCACAGCAACAGAGGAAATCAACTATGAACGCCCGAACTGTCGCCGTGAAACCTTGTTGGGATGTCCTTGCCCCTATCTGGGAGGCCATTCTAGGAGCCTCGGCCGCCATACAAATCGCTTTGCGGATCAATTCCGCATCCCGGTATCTCCGGGATGCGCTACGCCGCAGGAGACCGAAAACGCACCGTGTGGTCGCCAAGGAGATCAGAGCGCGCATCACTTTCGGCGCACCGACCGCCGCCGCGCGGGTCTCTACTTCACCCCCGGATTGGCTCTGACCCAACCACCACAGTATGTTGTGGTTAGCCAGTTTCATGCGTGACCACAACATGGGGGATAGTCTGCCTGAAAGTTGAGTCAAGTGCATAACCACCCTTGCATCTGGCTCTTCTCGTCGCAGGACAGGACCAGGGCGTTTTCCGGCGGGTTCAGATACAACCCGACCACATCCTCGAGCTTTTCGGCGAATCGGGGGTCGTTGGACAGTTTGAAGGTGCGTCCCAGATGCGGCTTCAGACCATGGGCCCGCCAGATTCTCCCGACCGTGGACTCGCTGACCCCGGTGGCCTTCGCCATCGAGCTCCGGCTCCAGTGCGTGGCGTTGGGCGGCTTCTCTTCAAGCGTCCTCTTCACAATCCGGGCCTGTTTCCGACGGCTGATCGACGGCAGCCGTCCACTTCGGGGCGCGTCCTTTGCGATCCCTCCAATCCCCTGTTCCAGGAATCGATTGCGCCATCGTCCGGCTTTCTGACGCGTGACGTGCAGCCGGGCTCCAATATCCTGATTATTCAACCCATCGGCAGCCAGCAAGACGATCCGGGATCGCTCCGCCAGCCGGACCGATGTACTCCGGCTTCGGCTCAAACCTTCCAGTTCCTTCCGCACTGCGATATCCAGTTCGATGACCTGTGCTTTCCTCATGTCTACTTAGACGTTGGAAAGATCATTACGTTACATTAAATATGACGGACTACACTAGGCGCAATAGAGCTCGACCAAGGCTACGCTGCCGCCCTTGCTGGGTTGGGGCGCGCCTACTTGCGAGCGTATGGGCAGTCTCATGACGAGGAACTTGTGGCGCTGGGAGAATCGGCCTGCGCAGAATCTGTTGCCCTGGTCCCGACGCTCGTCGATAGCCAGTTGTGTGTAGGCGCCCTGTCCATCGTCCGAGGAGAGCACGCGAAGGCACTCGGCGCCTTCCAGAATGCCCTATACCTGGACCAAGACAATGCGGAGGCTCTCCTCGGTCTGGCATCCGCGCACGAAGGGATGGGCAACCATGGCACAGCTGAGGCCACGTACCGCCGGGCCATTGCAGATGAACGACTGGAGTGGTTGAGCTACAGCGAGCTGGGAAGTTTCCTGAACCGTCGCGGGCGACAGGTAGAAGCGCTCGAACAGTTCGATCTAGCACTGGAGGTCATGCCGGAAAATGGGATCGCCCATCGAAATCGTGGGGCTGTCTTGTTCGCGATGCCCTCTGTGCCAATGTAGGTGAGACACCTGCCTAACCGTTAGTTAAATGACCCCCGGCAGAGCCGGGGGCTTATTTCTGTGAGCCCCTCAAAGGGGCCGGTCAAGAGCCGCCTGAAGGCAGCTGATGCCCCCACGCCATGTTCAGCTCCTCCAAACGCTGCTCCTCCCGCTCCTGCCGCCAAATGTATTCCCGCACGAATTGTTTGTCCATCCCCACCGTGGAAACGAAATAGCCTCGCGCTCAGAAACTCTTCCCTGTCAAACGGTGTTTCAGTCCCAGAAAGTTTCGGGCAGTCGAGATTGCACTCTTCCCCTTGATGAATCCCGCCACACTGGATACCGCCTACTTCGGAATGAACACCATGTGATACTTGCAGTCCCATTTCGTGTGCGATCGCCTTCGGGCCTCTTTCATTGAGTCCTCCTTCTTTGGAAGTCGTCGCTTCCAAGCAGGACTTTCCTATCTACCGCCGCTCTCGGTCAAACCTCTGCGAGTCGCCCCGGCTAAGCCGGGGGTTTACCTATGGGGATTAGTGAGCAGGGCGGGAAGGAAGTGAGCCTGTGTTGGTGATGAAACCAGAGAACGAGAACGAAGAATCGCGTGGAACGGAAGGCGCCCGCAGGGCGACTGGAGTTGCGCGTGAAGCGGCCGGTCGGAATGGGGATAATCCGGACCCGGAGGTGACCAATAAGGCGATACGGAGGCGATTCAGCGCCGCATATAAGCGCCGGGTCGTGCGGGAGGCGGACCGATGCACGAAGCCGGGCGAGTGGGGGGCCTTACTACGCCGGGAGGGATTGTATTCCTCGAGCCTGCGCACCTGGCGGCGGCAACACGATGCCGGGGAATTGGCCGGGATGGGTTCGGCGAAGCGAGGACGGAAAGCGCAGCCGAAGGACGGCCGGGACAAGCGCATCGCTGAACTGGAACGCGAGGCGCAACGGCTCCAGAGGAAGCTGGAGCAAGCCGAAACGGTCATCGAGATCCAAAAAAAAGTCTCCACGCTATTGGGGATTCCTCTGAAGAACCCGGACCAGGAAGAGAACAACTGATGGAAGCGGCCGAAAAGTTCTCCACCGAATTGGGGACGGCGCCGGCGTGCCGGGCCTTCGGGGTTTCCCGCGCGTCGCTCTATCGGCGTCGGCAGCGGGCCGCCGCGCCCGCAGCCGAGCGGGCACGCCCACGATCACATCGGGCATTGAGCGGAGCCGATCGACAGGAAGTCCTCGACCTGCTGCATAGCGGGCGCTTCGTGGATCAGGTGCCCGCCCAAGTGTGAGCGGCCTTGCTGGATGCAGACCGCTATTTGTGCTCGGTACGCACGATGTACCGGATTCTGGATGCGAACCAAGAAGTGCGCGAACGGCGGAACCAACGGCGTCATCCCGTCTACCAGAAGCCGGAACTGTTGGCGACAGGCCCGAATGAAGTGTGGACCTGGGACATCACGAAGCTGAAGGGACCACGGAAGTGGACCTACTTCTACTTGTACGTGATTCTCGATATCTTCAGCCGCCAGGCGGTGGGCTGGATGGTGGCCGATTGCGAATCTTCCGGCCTGGCCAAGAAACTGATTCGTGAAAGCTGTGACAAGCATCGGATCGAGCAGGATCAGCTGACTCTGCACGCCGATCGCGGCTCGTCGATGAAGTCGAAAGCGGTGGCGCTGCTGCTATCGGATCTGGGTGTGACCCAATCCCACTCTCGGCCCTATGTGTCCGACGACAACCCGTTCTCGGAAGCCCAGTTCAAAACCCTGAAATACCGCCCTGACTTCCCGGAACGATTCGGTTCGATCCAGGACGCCAAGGCGTTCTGCCGGGACTTCTTCCACTGGTACAACAACGTCCACTACCATTCCGGTCTGAACTGGCTAACCCCAGCGATGGTCCATTACGGTCAGACCGGTCCGGTTCTGGAACGACGCCAGCATGCTCTGGATCGCGCTCGTCGGCAACATCCAGAACGTTTCGTCAATGTACCGAGAAAGATCGCTGGGCCGCCGGACAAGGTGTGGATCAACCCGCCCGCAGAGTCGCCTACGGTAGCTTAAATTCCGAATGCAGGTGTCTCAAACTTGTTGACACGTTCCGTTCCCGGAGACGGTTTGAGTTGAGTCCGGCCTCGGTGGGAGAGGAGTGGGGTGCTCAGACGCCAGTCAAAGCTCTAGCTCAAGCGTTCTGGTTTGCGTGAGCCCCCCCACGAACAGGTCGCCGAAATCCTCGGCGATCTGTTCGACATTCAGTTCACCGTCGGCCGAATACCACTGAACCACCCAGTTCAACGCGCCGAGGATCGCCCAGACGGCGATCCGGATGTTGTGCACTTTGAAGGCGCCCGTTTCTACGCCAGCTGTGACAACGCTCCGGTACGCGCGCTCGTAACGGTCGCGTTTCGTGACGAGCGTCTTCAGTTTGTCAGGCGGTAGGGAACGGAAGTCCGTGTGCGCGGTAGTGACTGGGAATTCTTCGAGGACGGTCCGGATGTGGATGAGAATGAGCTCCCGGAGTTTGTCCTCCGCCGGGCGATCCGTCTCGACGACGGCCTCTGCCCCTTCGATCATCAGGCCGAGGGACTGTTCCTGGCAGAAGAAGAGCAGGTCCTGTTTCGAAGGGAAATAGTAATAGAGGTTTCCCTTCGCCATGTGGGCACGCTTGGCAATCTCCTCCATCGTGGCCCCTCCGAATCCGTTCTTCGAAAACAGGGAGGCCGCGGACTGGACGATTTCGCGTCGCCGATCGTCAAAGCCGCGGTTACGCCGGACGGGCTTTCGTTGCTCTGCCATTGGTGTTTTCTTGCCGGACTCGACGTGTCGTCGAAGACGTCTTCGGTCTCGCCGCTGGCGTCTTTCGGAGGGCCGCAGCGACGAGGCGTACCGCCGCCCTGACCTGCGTCGAGCTGGTGTCGATCGTCTGCGCGGCTTCCGAGTATAGTGGCGACCGGATCGACAGTATCGAGCGCAGTTCGGTCATCGCCGACCGCCGGTTGGCCATGGGGCGTGTGTCGCCCTGACCGAGAACCCGTTTCCAGTGATCGTCCGGAGTGGCCTTGAGCCATACCGTATGCGTGCGGCGTTTCAATAGCGACCAGCTTTGAGGGTCTGTGACGATCGAGCCTCCGGTCGCCACGATCATCTGCTCGTTCCTGGTCAACAGTCGCAGCAGGATGTCGTGAGCAAGCCGCTTGTAGTAACTCTCCCCGTGCAGCGAGAACAACTCCGACAGGGAAAGGTTCGCTTCTTCCTCTATGAGGGCGTCCAACTCCACGAAGGGCACCTCGAGCAGCTTTGCCAGCGTCGACCCAACGGTCGACTTGCCGGCTCCGCGAAGCCCGACCAACATCACCAGCGGGTCCGGCCGTTCGTTGAAGCGCTTGCCCAGCCAGGCTGTCAGCTCCTCCAGGTCCTCATCCGAGCACCTGTCGACGAACCCCATCACGCGTTCGATCGAACTGCCATTCCCCGTATCGGGAGGGAGCAGCTTGGATAGTGCAGTCCCCAGCGCGCGCGCGACATCTGCCAGACGGGATACGGATATGTTTCCCCGTCCCGCCTCGAGATCCGAAAGAAAACGCAGGGAAACTCCCGAGCGGTCGGCGACCTCCCGCAGAGTCCAGCCGGTTCGGTTTCGTGTGGATCGGACTCGCGATCCGATCTCGTGCAAGAGTTCGTTCTGGTTCATGAGGGTTTCTCTATGCGAGTATGCACTATAGTGCATATTGACTTCCGGCGCAACGCGCAATATATTACATAACTTCATTCTGCAATAGTCCCATCCACACCTGAGCCCGTAAACACCGGGATCATAGATAGAGAGGAGAACCGAATGGCCAAGATATTTATCGGTGGGGAGTCTGTCGACGCAGCTTCCGGAGCGACCTACGATGTCATCAATCCCGCAACTGGCGAAGTCGTGGACACCGCCCCGGAGGGGGACCGAGAAGATGCGAAGCGAGCGATCGCGGCCGCTTCGGCGGCCTTTCCTGAATGGGCGGCGACCTCGGGAGAGGCCCGCGCTCACCTGATTCAGAAAGGTGTCGAGTTGGTCAAGGCGGAGATCAAGGATCTGGCCGTGACGCTGACCAAGGAACAGGGCAAGCCCGTATCCGAATCGGAGCGCGAGATCGAGCATTGCCTCCACGGGATGCTGTTCTACGCGGGCCTTGCATCGAAGATTCGAGGGTCCTATGTACCGCTGCCGAACAACAGTATGTACGGGATGGTGCTGAAGCAGCCCGTCGGTGTGGTCGGTGCCATCGTTCCCTGGAATTTCCCGACGACACTCATGGGTACCAAGATCGGCCCGGCAATGGCTGCAGGGTGCACTTCGATCGTCAAGCCTGCTTCGTCGACCCCCCTGGCGAGCATACGGATCATTGAACTGCTTAATGAGGCTGGCATACCCAAGGGCGTGTTGAACATCATCACCGGGCCGGGGAGCGTCGTTGGCGAAGAGTTGCTCGTGAATCCGGACGTTCACCGCATCGCCTTCACGGGTGAAAGCGGTACCGGAAAGCACATCATGGAGGTTGCGGGCGGGAGCATGAAACGCGTCACGCTCGAACTGGGTGGCAGCGACCCGATGATCGTTTGCGAAGACGCCTTCATGAAGGGAGCACTGACAGGGGCCGCGGTCGGACGGTTCTATAACTGCGGCCAGGCCTGCCTCGCCGTAAAGCGCGTGTTTGTTTTCGAGAAGGTATACGACCAATTCGTGGAGGGACTCGTTGCCAAGGCTGGCCGGCTCGTTCCCGGCGACCCGATGGGCGAGAAGACGCGGATGGGGCCGATGCACAACGCCGCCCAGCGCGAGGAAGTCGAGTCGCAGATCCAGGATGCCGTCGACAGGGGCGGAAAGGTTCTGGTTGGTGGCACCCGGCCCGAGGGCGACGTGTACGACAAGGGACACTATCTGACGCCGGCGATCATCGTTGACGCACCCCTGGATTCGCGAATCGCGACCGAAGAAGTCTTCGGCCCGGCTCTGCCGGTCTTCAAGGTGAGCGACCTCGACGAGGCGATCGAAAAGGCCAACAGCTCGCAGTATGGTTTGGGCGCGTCGATCTGGACCAGTAACCTGACTATGGCACGGCAGGCGGCCGAGCGGATTCAGGCCGGAAACGTTTGGGTCAACTCGCTCCACATCGGATACGACGAAATGCCGTTCGGCGGAGTCAAGAACAGCGGGATCGGGCGCGAACACGGTCCCGAGGCGCTCGAGTACTATCTGGAGCCCAAGGGCGTCGTAATAGCCACGTTGTAACCGGGGGTGTAGGGGCGGGACCTGTGCCCGCCCGTCCGCTTTTACCTGGCCGGAAAAAGGGAGCCGAATGCCGACCAAGATGATGATTGCGGGTGAGTGGGTCGACTCGCCGGACCAGAAGGAGATCCGAAACCCGGCGACCGGGGAGGTCGTCGATACCGTCGCTCTGGCGCGTGCAAGCGACGCTACCGCGGCGATCGACGCTGCGGAGACGGCGTTCAAGGATTGGGCGCGGATGCCGCCGCCCCGACGGGCGGAGATCGTCGACCGGGGCTCGAAGCTGATCAGGGAGCGCGAGAAGGATCTGGCTCGGCTGCTGACCGAGGAGCAGGGAAAGCCCCTGCGCGAGGCGATGCTCGAGATCCGGCGTTTCGCCCATACGCTCGACCACTACACGGGAATGGCGAAGAGCATTCGGGGCGGCTATGTGCCCCTGCTCAACGAACGATCATACGGCTTGATCATCAAGAAGCCGATCGGCATCTGCGCTGCGATCGTGCCGTGGAACTTCCCCGTGGCCCTGATGGGCAACAAGCTAGGGCCGGCCTTGATTGCCGGGGACACCATGGTCGTCAAGCCAGCCGGCACGACGCCGCTGACGGCGACCGCCTGCGTGGGAATACTGAACGAGGCAGGCCTCCCTCCGGGCGTTTTGAACATCGTTCCGGGTCCGGGCGGCCTCGTGGGAGAGACTTTGATCAAGGACCCGCGGGTTCGGAAGATCGGTTTCACGGGGGCGACTGAAACTGGCCGGCACGTCATGCGGGTTGCCGCGGAAACTGTGAAGCGCGTCACACTCGAGTTGGGTGGAAGCGATCCGATGATCGTCTGCGACGATGCGGCTATCGACCGGGCCGTCAGCGCGGCGTCGGTCGGCAGGTTCTTCAACTGCGGACAGGCGTGCCTGGCCATCAAGCGCCTGTACCTGTTCGACAGGATCCACGATGAGTTCGTCGAAAAGCTTGTGGCAAAGGTGGCCCGTCTGACGATCGGCAACGGTCTCGACAAGGGTGTGTTCGTGGGGCCGTTGCACAGCGAGACACAACGTGCGGAGGTCGAGGCGCAGGTCGAGGATGCAGTGAACCGCGGAGCGACGGTGGTGGCCGGCGGCAAGAGGCCCGAAGGTGATCAGTACGATAAGGGACATTTCTACATGCCGACACTGCTGACCGATGTGGACGAGCAGTCTCTGGTGATTCAGGAGGAAGTATTCGGTCCGGCGCTGCCAATCATTCGGGTTGGTAGCCTAGACGAGGCGATCGAGAAGGCGAACGACTCAATATTTGGATTGGGCTCCTCGGTGTGGACGCGGGACCTGGACAGGGCGAACGAGGCCGCCGATCGGCTCGAGGCCGGCTACACTTGGGTCAACTCGCCGCAGATCATATTCGACGAACTTCCGTTCGGTGGCGTGAAACAGAGCGGCCTCGGCAAGGAGCACGGTTCGGAGGCATTCGACTACTACATGGAAACCAAGTCCGTCGTGTTTGCGAGTACGAAGGACTGAACGGTCACAGAAACCATCATTCCGGAGAGAAGCTATGGCCCTGATTGAGTATCGGGTGGAGGACGGTCTGGCGATCATCGAGATCAACAACCCTCCCGCGAACGTCTACAACCTAGACAGTCTGAAACTGCTCGACGAGTCGATCATAAAGGCGCGGCTCGATGAATCCGTCCATGCGATCGTGCTTACCGGAGCGGGAGACAAGTTCTTCTGTGCGGGCGCCGACATCCGGATGCTCGCGGAAGAGACGATGGCGTTCAAGAACAACTTCGCGCTGTTCGGTCACGAGACGCTGTTGCGGTTTGAGAATACGCCGAAGGTCGTCATTGCCGGAATCAACGGCCATTGCGTCGGCGGAGGTCTGGAAATTGCGATGGCGTGCGATATCCGGATCGCGAAGAAAGACGCCGGACGTGTTGGTCTGGCCGAGGTCAACCTTGGGGTGATTCCCGGCATGGGCGGGACCCAGCGGCTTCCGCGGCTAGTCGGCCGCGCGCGGGCGCTCGAACTCGGAATGACCGGCCGTATGATCGCTTTCGAGCAAGCCGAGGATTGGAACCTGATCCACGACGTCTTCGACCCGGATGACTTCAAGCAGCAGATCATGGATTATGCGCGGCAGTTCGTCGCACCCAACAAGCCGAGCAAGGCCGTGGGCTTGATAAAACGAGCGATGCAGTCGGGAATGAACGGGAGCCTGTCTGAAGGACTTGCACTCGAGAGGGAAGCGCTGGCGCAGGCGTTCGACAGTGTGGACGCCGCCGAAGGTATCAGCGCCTACCAGGAGAAGCGGGTCGCCAAGTTCGTTGGGAAATAGGCACTAGGAGCCCGTGGTAAAAATCGCCAAGCTGTAGCGGCGCTCTATGAGCGCCGAATACTGGGCGGTCTTAAACCTCCCCTGCAGTGGAGACTCGACTTAGTGCAGTTAGCCGAAGGGATGGTGGGTCCCCGGTCTGGGAGAGAAGGAGGAAGCAAAGTGGGAAGAATCTCTACATTCGACGACTGGACCGACTACTTTCACGAGTGGCAGAACGATATCGGTCTGGACCGGTCCAGGTTCGACAACTATCAGTTCGAGGTGAAGTTTGGCCCGGTCGAGTCGGAGGAGATCGAATTCGGAGACTTCGCGGGGCGTTCGAAGTGGGAGCGTGTGATTCAGATCCCGGACCAGCGGATACGCGACTCGTTGCTCCACCTGATTACGTTCCAGGGGGACACGGAGTTTGCATCGGTCGAACAGCAAAAGCATCTGCTCGACACAGCGCCGAGCGACTATGACCTGCAGTCCGCGCTCAAGATCATGCGGGAAGAAATGCGGCACGGCACGCAGATGTGCAACCTCCTGGTGAAGTACTTCGGAGATTCAGGCAAGCTCGAAGCGCAAAAGCTGCTGGAAAGGCGCGCCTTTGAGAACAATCGTCTGCTGGGCGCATTCAACCAGGACATCGCAGACTGGCTCGACTTCTACTGTTTCACGGAATTCGTGGACCGGGATGGCAAGTACCAGTTGACGATGCTGAGCCGGTCTTCGTTCAAGCCGTTGGCTGCGAGCATGAAGCCGATGCTCGATGAGGAGTTCTTCCACTTGCTCACAGGACATACCGGCTTAACTCGCGTGATCCGCGCCGGCAAGATTCCGATCGACATCCTGCAGAGGCACGTCAACAAATGGTATTCGGTCGCCCTGGACCTTTTCGGCGTCGATAACTCGTCGTCGGCCGCATGGTTCTACGCATGGGGTCTAAAGGGTCGGTACGACGAAGGAACCAGCGAGGAAGCGGCCGACCGGGATCGCCTGAACGACATGGCGCGCGTGCACTACACGGCCGAGATGACAGGGCTGATGGATGCACTGAACAAGCTGATCCCCGAGGATCAACCGAAGCTCCGGCTTCCCGATGAGCGGTTCCACCGGTCGATCGGCGCGCACGCGGAGAAGAGGGTTAGCACGGCCGGCGAAGAGTTATCGGCTGAAGCTTACGCGAGCCACCTCGCCGAATCGTTGCCCACGGCGGCCGTCAAGGCCCGCCTGGCCGACATCTTCAAAGATAAGGACTGGGTGCTACAGGTCGAAGTCGAGCGGTAGAGTTATGGCCGACAAGTACGTTCTCGTATGTCAGAACGCCGACTGCAAGGCCCGCGGCGCGATGGAGATGCTGGCTGCGCTCGGAGAGCGGCTCCAGGCATCGTCGGACGTAGAGGTCAAGCCCTACATGTGTTTCGGAGCCTGCCAGGCCGGTCCGAATATCGTGATGTATCCGCAGAAGGTCTGGTACAGCAGAATCGGCAAGGACGACATCGAGAGCATCGCCGCACACGCCGAGGGTGGTCCTCCGGTCGAAAAGCTCACCAAGGGCGTCGACCAGGGTCTTCAGGACTTGATCTACCAGTTGCTGGACGCCGGCTTGTTCTAGTGGCCGGTACCACCCATATTGGGACCAGCGCCGATGGGTCTTCGAGGCGAGGTCGAGGCGCGAGTCGGAAGTCGATGCTCATTCATCGACGACGGCTCGCAACGACGAGATCGCCTCGAACCCCCATCGGCCCGAAGGGTTGCGGCGAAATGGCATCGTCTTCGGCGTCATCGGCTTCTCGCAATGAAAGCCATTTTCTCGGCGCCGATTCCTTGAATCCAATACCATTTGGCCGCAACGCTGGTCCCAATATGGGTGGTGCAGGCCACTAAAGGGGTGAGAATGATCGCCTTCCCAAACGGCGTTCGAGCTCGAGACGACGCACCGGGCAAGCCGGGCCGGCCCCGATGGGAGGAGACCATTGCCCAGTACCGTGCCGAGGGTGGTTACGAGGCGCTCGAGAGCGCGGTAACGAACGACCCTGGCGACGTTATTGCCCGGATTTCCGATGCCGGACTGCGGGGCCGGGGAGGCGCGGGGTTTCGGGCCGGAGAAAAGTGGCGGATCACGGCCGAAACGCCCTCGACCGCGCGCTACGTCGTCTGCAACGCTGGAGAGGACGAGCCTGGAAGTTTCAAGGACCGGCTCTTGATCGAACACCGGCCCCACCTCGTTCTCGAAGGGACCATTCTCGCAGCCTACGCCGTCGGTGCCTCCCGTGCCTATTTCTACGTCAACAAGACCTACGATAAATGTCACCGACGGCTCCATGATGCGATCGCAGAGGCTTCGGCGGCCGGATATCTGGGTGATCGTGTGCTGGGTACCGCTTTCTCTCTGGAGGTCTCCGTCCATAAGGCGCCCACGGTCTACGTTGCTGGTGAAGATACGGCGTCGCTCGAGTTTCTCGAGGGGAGGGAGCCGAAGCCGCGGGAGAAACCACCGTATCCGGCTGTCTCAGGGTTGTTCGGAAAGCCCACGGTGGTCAACAACGTCGAAACGCTGGCCCATGTCGCGCCCATCTTGAGGAACGGCGCCGCCTGGTACCGCAGTTTCGGGACCGAACAATCCCCGGGAACGATGATCTTCTGCCTGGGGGATGAGGTGGTCTCGCCCGGCGCCTATGAACTCCCCGTCGGGGTGACGGCCCGGACCCTGCTGGAGGAGTGCGGCGGAGGAATGAAAGATGAAAAGCCGGTCAAGGCCTTCCTCCCGGGAGGGCCATCGTGCGCTTTCCTGACCGGAGATGACCTGGATGTTCCGCTTGAGCCGGACGCCCTGAAGGCGGCGGGTTCCAGCCTCGGTTGCGGCGTGATGCGGTTCTATTCCGAGGGCACGTGCATGGTCGAGCCCTCGCTCGAGTTGGCCCGTTTCTTTGCCGAGGAGTGCTGCGGGCAGTGCCCCGCTTGCAAGATGGAGACGTCAATGCTCGCGGCTGCGCTGGGGAAGATTCAGTCCGGGCAGGGCGACCCCAATCTGTTCCTGCAGATCCCAAAGGTCGTCGAGTTCAACCGAGGCAAGGGGTTTTGCTCCCTGGTCAACATGCCGGGGCCGCCCCTGCTGAGCGCAATGGAGCTCTTTCGCCAAGACTTCGACCATCATCTCAGTCAAGGGAACTGTCCCAACTGAACGCTATGTTTACCGACAAGATCGAGGCCGCGGGCTTCGACAAGATGCCCCGGGAGTTCCAGGACCTTCTGGTCCGGGTGTTGCGCATCCAGGCGGATTGCGAGATCGGCGGCCCACATCTCTACGTCCGGGAGTGGCTTCTCGAGGCCCCTTCGGCCGAAGACCAGTGGAAGGTGGCCAAGACCGCAGCCGAGGAGATCGACCACTTCCACAAAATCAACGGGCTGTTGCGCGAGCTGGGCTTCGATGCCTCCGATCGCCTGTTCATCAACAAGGCCGACCGGTACGTCGATGCGTTCCGCAGGTCGATGCCGACCTGGGCGGACTGGGCTGTGTTCGGCATGTTGATCGACCGGGTCGGTCAGTATCAGCTCGACGAATTTGTCGAGTGCAGCTATCTGCCTCTGGCGCGCCTGCTCCCACCTTATGATTCGCAGATCATCGACGAAGAAAAAGGGCACGTAAACTTTGGCATCCTGAAAGTCGTCGACCTCTGCAAGAAGCCGGAAGGCAAAGCCCAGGTTCAGGCGGCAGTGAACCGCTGGTACGTGACGGGTCTGGACATGTTCGGGCGGTCGGAGTCCAAGCGGGATGAGAGCTATCTCGAGTGGGGCTTGAAGCGTCGTACGAACCGTGAGGCGCGCGAGCAGTACACCCGGGAGGTCGATTCGATTCTGGAGAAGCTGGGCCTGGAAATTCCTGATCCACTGGAGGGCAGGAAGTATTTGTAACGGCCGTTAAAGGAGAAGAACCCGGGCGTTAAAGGCGACGGGCGGGCGCAGGTCCCGCCCCTACACGCGGAGCGTTATCGGCCTTTGAAGTTGGGTTTGCGCTTCTCGAGGAAAGCGCGAACCCCTTCCTTGAAGTCTTCGCTCCGTGTGGTTTCCGCTATGAGAGCCGTCTCCTGGGATAGGTGCTCGTCGAGCAGGTTCTTGTGGCTGCTGTTGATGAGCAACTTGATGCGGCCGAGAGCCTCGGTTGGCCCCGCGGCCATGCGGCGGGCGAATGCGAGCGTTTCTTCTTCCAGGCGGTCGTCGGGTACGACGCGATTCACGATACCCCACTTGAGGGCGTCTCTTGCGGAGATGTCGTCACCCGTAAAGAACAGTTCCGTCGCTTTTCCGACGCCGACGAGCCGGGGAAGGAAATAGGTTCCTTCCGCGGTCAGTCCGAGGTGGACCCAGGACTGGTTGAACGTGGCGCCCTCGGCGGCGATCCGGAGGTCGCAGGCAAGGGCCAGGTTGAAACCCTGCCCGCTGGCCACGCCTTGGATCGAAGCGATGACGGGCTTCGAGATCGTTCGGAGTTGCATCTCGAGCAGATGAACGCGGTCGATCCACTTTCGCATGAAGGCCTCGGTGTCACCCCCCAGCATCTCTTCCATCACGCGGATGTCGCCGCCCGAGCTGAAGGCTCGCCCGTTCCCCCGAACGATAATGACGCGCACATTGCTGTCTTTGGTCGCCTCGAAGAGGGCACGAAGCATCTCGTCGAGCATCTGGAGATCGATGGCGTTGAGGGTGTCGGGCCGATTAAGCGCGAGGGTTGCGATCTGTTCGGATACGCCGAATTCAATGTGTTCGGGATTCATGAATTGGGGATTATAGCAGCGCTCAGCCCAGAATGGCGCGCTGCACGAACCAATAGAAGCCAAGAGACATGATCACGACCGACGCGCCCGACAGGACCTGTTCCTTCCACCGGGAGCGCCGAAGGTAGAGTAGCGGCGGAAACAGGATGGCGACGAAAATGACCTGCCCGACTTCGACCCCAGCGTTGAAGGAGAATAGCGAGATGGCCAGGCGGCTCGGCGTCAGCTCCATTGAGCGGAGCACGTTCGAAAAGCCGAAGCCATGGATGAGCCCGAACAGGAAGGTGATCTTCCAACGATGGACCAGCGTACGGCCCATGAAGTTCTCGATCGCGACGTAGGCGATGCTGAGCGCAATCAGGCTTTCGATGACGCGTGACGGTATGGCAACCAGCCCGAGGGTCGCGATGGCGAGCGTAACGCTATGGGCCACAGTGAAGGATGTGACGACCTTGACCAGCGACAGCAGCGTTGTGGTGGCCAGCAGGAGTGCGACCAGGAAGGCCAGGTGGTCGTATCCGGTCACAATGTGTCCGATACCCAGCGCCACGAAATCCGCGATCGTCGTCCAAAACGGGATGCCGGCCGCGTGATCGATATCGATTTCAGGGTGGGTCCGGTCGAGCACCGCATGACGGGAATCAGGGCCGTCGCCAAATTGCAGCAGGTGTTGGTGGTTCTCCTGAGTGATGCGGTCGAGTCGCGACGTGACATGGAGGTCCGTCACGTCGTGATCGAATACGTACAGCAGCTCAACACGCCCGACCGTCGGGCTAATGAGCGTATAAGCGCGGATCGTCACCCGAGATGGCGGGTCTGGAGCACCAACCTGGTAGTTGGTCTGGATCGCGGCGAGGGTGGCATCGATCGTTTCTTCGAACTCCTCGGGGGTCACCTGGCCATCCGCATTCAAGTCGACCCTCGGGCCCAGATGGAGGTCTGTGAGGGTTAGAGTCAGCATCACGCGAACTTCGGCACCGGCGACGCGAAAAGTTCCGTAGCTCGTAGAAAACTCGTGCGCGATAACCAGGCGCGGACCCAGAAGAACGATGGCGGCGAGTCCTGCCAGTAATAGTTTTCTCATGTGTCGATCCACGGGTGGCTCCCCTATACTAATCGAGAGCCCAATGGCGTACTCAGTCTTGTTGTTCCTGATGCCCCCGGTCCTTGTGTTCGGTGTGTATCATCTCGCCGTCTGGTTCGACGTGGCGGGCATCGGCCGCCGGGTCTTCTGGCGGCGGGTGGCGATCGCGTCGGTATTCGCCCACCTGCTGCTCGTCATCGGCTTTTTTCTCCTTACCTATATCGACTACCGGACGAATCAGAACCTGACGCCGACTGCCGGTTCCTACGAAATGTTTCTGTTCAATGGGTCCGAATTCTGGCGGGTGATGGTGATGTTCGATGCGTTGCCGACGGTCGTGCTACTCGGTCTGTTCGGAACGCTGGACCGCATGGGCTTGGCGGCCGTTCCCCTCATTCCGCTGACTATCGGGACTGTGCTGGCGGTCGGCTCCCTTCAGTGGTACTGGGTCGGTGGAGCGATCGGGGCTGGCTTCGAGAAACTGTGGTCCGGCCTCAAGACTGGCGATGACGACGAACTGCCGCCGTGGTTGTGAGTATTTTCAGAGAGGTGCCGCGGCCTAGGCGACGGGTTGGCTCTTGAGGCTGGGGATGACCAGGTCGTCGGAGAACGGACCGACACCTCTTTCCGCGAAAGTCGGCTCGGACGTGTTGCGGCAGTCGAAATAGTCCCACCGGCCGCTGCCGTCGGTCACGAAGACTTCGTCGAATACCGTAAAGCAGATCGGGAGCATGAACGTTTTCCGGACGTTGTTCATGATGAAGACCGGATGAAACCCTTCCTTGCTCAACACGCTCCAACTTTCCCGCTCTTCATCGCTGAAGGCTACCATATGCTCACTGAGCAGGTCGCGGAACAGACGGAGCTTGAATCCCTGGTGCAATTGGTTGGTGGCGATGACCATTTGATCGCCCGAATCGAAGATCACGGCTTTGCTCGGACCGCGATCCAGCCAGAGTTGGATGCCAGCCAAGGGAGCCGCGGCGAGGGCAACCAGCCCCAGTGCGGCCAGAGCCGCCTGGATGGGCTCGGACTTGTCACTGAAGTTTGAGATGACGCCGAACAGCACGGCGACCGCAAGGATGAGGGTCAGAATGCTGACGACGCGCATCCTCTTGATCTCACTGCGTGCTACAACCACCATGGGCTTCGTCCTCCGTTTCGATCAACCGTTCATTATAGCGGGGACCAGCGGGCGGAGTATACGGGTGGCGACCCGATTGACGGTCCCAGCTCGGTCCGGGTCACTCGTTCGGATACGGTGTCCTGTTTCGATAGATGATCCACATCAGGGCCAGCGAAACCAGGAATGCCCCAACCAGTAGCGAAGTGTCGAGGGTGTCGACGGGGACGCCGGCCTCGCCGAACCAGATCGCCAGTGCGTTGTTGCCGAGGTGAATCACGATGCCCGGGAAAAGGGAGCCGGTCATCAGCGCGACAGCGGTGATTGCGATTCCCAGGACGCCTGCCGTCATGATCCGGAAAATGCTGAAATGGAAGAAACCGAACACGATTCCTACGACGACGGTCAACGCCACGGGAGAAAATTTTCTTCGCAATCCGTAAAGTAGTGATCCCCTAAAAGCGATCTCCTCGCAGACACCCGGCAACACGGCGATGAGCAGGTACAGTTGCCAAGTGGGCCCGGGAAAAGAAAACTCTTCGGCCAGTTGTTCCAGGTATCCGGTTGGTGCCGGGAAAATGGTATTCGCGAATCGGTGCACGAGCAGCGCTGTGAGCTGGAGTGGGGCGATCAACAGGATGATGACCGGCCAGAGACCCGCTTTCACGGGCCGCAATGCCCATGCCTTCCTCACATCCAACCCGTAATACCGGACGATCAGGAGCGACGATCCGAGAAAAAGTACGAGCTCGTTGAAGAGCAGCTGAGGCCGAAATGCCGAAAGTTGAGGAATGCCGGCTGCCGCGGCGAACAGCAGCGCCCAGAGGACGACGTACCACTTCCAGATCTGCGACCGAAATGCGGCCGGCCCGGTAAGCTCCCCCGGCGAGGTCGTCTGTTGTGCCGTGATGAGCTGTTCGTCTTCCAACAAGCCTGCCGAATACCGCATGAGGGCGAACGCCAGCAACGAATTGACCGTCAGTCCGACCAGGATCATCAACCAGTCGATCCTGCCCGTGAGCACTTCTCGGGCGGCGACGCTGACGTTTGCGATTGGGATGACTGCGATGGCGGACCGTAGCGCGATACCCTCGACGGCGCCCGCTGCCGCAGGAATCAAGCCGATCAGGTAGACCGGGAAGAAATAGAGCTGGGCTTCCTTGTAGGATTTGGCGTAGGCAGATAGCAGCAGGAGCACGCCTGCCGTGAGCACGGCCAGGGGGACGAACAGGAGCACCAGGGCCAGGGCGGCGGCAGGGGAGAGGCTGAAGGCGAAGTCTTCCGGCAATGGTATGACATCGAGGCTGGTGTAGAAGAGCAGGTTTCCCACCTGGATCAGGGTAATCACCAGCGCCACGGTCAGGATGACGAGTTGCTTGGCGCCGATGATTTCCGCGCGCTCTGCCGCAGTCGTCAGCAACGTCTCCAGCGTGCCCCGCTCCTTCTCGCCGGCGAGGCTGTCCATCGCGACCACAGACCCTCCGGCCAACGTCATCATGAACAGCACGAGCGTGAGGAAGCGGCCGATCCAGAGGCCTGAGGTCTGCTCGTCGGATGCAAGGCTGACTTCTTCAACCGCCAGGAGGTCTCGGAAGACCACAGGGTTTCCGCTCTGGCGAAAGAGCGCCTCTCTTTGGCGGGAGCGGCCGTAGGCGAGCAGGTCGCCCATCTTGCGGGCTCCGGCCGTGGCGGTGGTCCGGTTGCCCGGGGAATAGATTTCGATGGCCGGCACGCCGTCCATCCTGCTTTCGAATCGGCGCCGGTCTCGGTCGCCCGGTTCGGCGGTCCCGTCCTCATCCTCGCGTTCGGCCTCTCTTTCGGCCCACTCGAAATCGGCGGCCGCAGAACCGAGGGCGCGGACATAGAAATGGATCTCGCCGTCGAGGACCGCGGCCTCCGGATCTTCGCGCGACACCTCCTCGGCAAGAAAGTCCTCGAGGCTTTCGGGTCGGTTGTCGTCACCCGGCAGGGCCGAGCGTGCCGCGTCGATCAGGTCCCGCACCTGGTCTGCCCAGTCACCCGTGATTGCGTACTCGTACCGGGTGGACTCCTCGCGGCGCTCCTGAAGCTGGATGCTGAATCGAGACGCGAGCAGCATGATCGGCATCAGCAGCATCGGAAGGACGATCGAGAGGATGACGGTGCGGCGCGATCTCAGGAGTGTGCGTATCTCCAGGCGCCAGATCAGGCGAACGATCGACCAGCTCATGCGCCGGCGCCGCGGACGTATTCCACGAAGATGTCTTCGAGGTAGTGAGCCGAAGTGGCCTGCCTCAGGCCTTTCAGCGTATCGCAGGCGAGCAGCCGCCCCCCATGAATGATGGCGATGCGGTCGCAGAGCTTTTCGGCTTCGCTCATGATGTGCGTCGAGAACAGGATGGTCTTGCCCTCGTCCCGCAACCGGGCGATTTCGGCATGAACCTCCAAGGCGTTCAACACGTCGAGCCCAACCGTGGGTTCGTCGAAGATCAGGACGGGAGGATCATGGGCGAGTGTTCGCGCGATCGAAACTTTCTGCTTCATACCCGACGAGAGTTTCTCGACGCGCGCGTCCGCGTAGTCATTCAGCTTGAAACGGTCGATGAGTTGTTCTACCCGCTCGGCAACGTGCTCGGCGGGGTATCGGTTTACGCTCGCGAAGAACTCGATCGTCTCGCGGGCGGTCAGCCGCGGGTAGAGCGCGGTGGTGGACGAATAGAAGCCGAGGCACTGACGGACCTCGGCGGCTCCGGCGACAACATCGTGTCCCATGATCGTGGCACGGCCCGAGGTGGGCCCGATAATCGTGGACAGCATCCGAAGCGTGGTCGTTTTCCCCGCGCCGTTCGCTCCCAGCAGGCCGACAATTTCGCCCTGGCGCGCCTCAAAGCTGATCCCTGCCACGGCCTGAACCTCGCCCCGCGCTTCGTCATGAAATGTCTTACGAAGGTCGTCGACCTGAACGGGCGTCATGATTGATCCTCCCTGGTGCGGGATCTCGGCCTCTTGAAAAAGCGATCCTTTATGAACCGGCCCAAGCCTCCGGTGTAGCCGCCGAGCAGGAACTCTTCGTGTTGCAGAATCCGGCTCGCCAGCAACAACGCGAGAGAGACCGCGAGGAGTTCAACCGCCACGGTGATTCCGATCAGCGGCCATTGATAGACACCTGCGATCGCTTCACGGAACATCATGGCGACGTTGACGACGGGTATCGCGGCAAGCACTGGCGTGAAGGCGATGTCGGGCGCCTGGATGAACATGACTGGGAGGAACAGCGCGATATAGAAGGGGCCGATCATCGACTGGCCCTCTTTGAAGGTTCGGGCGAACGACGCCAGAATCATCATGCCGGCCGCGATGAACAGCGCCATGAGTGCGGCGCCCAGCACGATGACCGGAATTGCGCCGAGCGGTAGCTCGATGCTCAAGTCATCGAGCGCGTCCCCCGCCAGGGGTCGGAGGACGGCCTTGAGGGAGAACGTCATGGCGGCCAGGTTCAGCATCCCAGCGGTAAAGGACATCGTGGCCACGTAGAAGTACTTGGCCAGGAGGATGTTGCTCCGATCCGTTGCCACGGTCATCAGTGTTTCCCACGTGGAATTCTCGCGCTCGCCGGCCGTCGAATCAATCGCCGGATAGATGCACCCTACCGATAGCATGATGATGAGGAACATCGGCACGAGCAGGCCGAGGATGAAACGGCCCATATCGGTCCCGCTCGCTATATTTCTCATGTCGATCCAGACGAGCTGCAACGTTGCGGGCCTGATGCCGATGGCCCCGGCAGTGTCGATCAGATAGTCCAGCCGATAGTCGTCGAGTTGATCGGTCAACCGAGCGCGAGCGGTACGGCTTCTGTCTTTGGAGCCGTCGTAGACTAGTTCGACCGCGAAGTTATCTGGAAAGGCGTCATCGGGATGGTCAGGGGCCTCGAACCGGACCAGCAGGTCGAGCTCCCCGCGGCGAATCGCAACCTCGGGATTTTCGAGCGTTGTCAGCTCGACCGAGTTACGTTCCTCTAGATCGAGGAGGATTTGCCGGTGTTCGACCGGGAGGTTGCGAAGCATCACGCGGGAAGACAGCACATCAGATTGCCCCGCGACGAAGGAGATGGCGGAGTAAACGAGCCAGAGGATCGCGGGATAGAGGACAATCGGAAGGAGGATCGAGTTGACGACGATGTTGCGTTCGCGCAACGCCGATCGCAGCTCACGTACGTACAGGATGCCTATCTGCCGTAGTCGATCGTTCAACCCGACTCCTCCCGCATGATTATCGGCGTCGTATTCTGGGAACGCACCAAGAATATGCCTGCCAGAATGAGAACGATCGCGGCTCCTTGCGCGATTACGGGCCGCTCTCCGAGAAGCAACCATCCGGCGAGCAGCGCAACGATGGGCGTCAGGTTGCCGACGACCACTGTGCGTGCGACGCCGATCGTCCGGATTGCGTGCGCCCAGACAAAGTAGCTGTAAACGATCGCCAGCCACGCCGAGGCCACCAGGCCGGCCCATGCCCAGGGAACGACTGCGCTCCACGGGTGAACGATGAGCCAGGGCAGGGTGATGGGCAGCATGAGACCGACACCGAAAAGCATCGCAACGACGGTGACACGGAGCGGACCGTACCGAGCGAGCATTGTTGATGAACTTCCCGTATACCATCCCCAGCAGAACGCGGCAGCGATGATCATCAGGTCGCCTACCAGGGTGCCGGCAAAGGATAGGTCGGCCGAGCCGAACACCGTGATCGCTGCCACCCCGAGCACCGACATGAGGATTCCCGCCATCACGGTCCGGTTGAATCGCTCACGCCCGAGAGCAAGGCCGGCGACGTAGGCGAAGATCGGGACGAGGGACAGCAGGAGTCCGGCGTTGCCAGCCCGAGTCCGCTCGAGCCCCAGAACGAACAACAGTTGATAGCCCGTGTTGGAGAGGATCCCAAGGCCGGCAAGAGAAGGGAGGTCCCGGCGATCGATGGCGAGCGGGACACCGCGTGCCTTCAGGATCGCGATCATGGTCAGAGTGGCCAAGGTCATGCGGAGCGCGTTGAATGCGAGCGGATGAAAGTATTCGTAGAGGAGTTTTATCAGCGAGAAGTTGGTTCCCCAGATGACTGCTACGCTCAGGAGGAGCAGTTCGACGATATGGACTCGGGTTCGTTCTTTCAACGTGATCGATCGAGCGTACGCTATTCGAAGAAACTGGAGGCGCTCACAAAAAGCGCACCCGATTTGAACAGGTAGTATAGATGCTTTTCGTGCCTGGTTCCGGCGGGTCGGGTTGTGGGCAGTTGGGCGGTATCTACTCGCTGGCAGGCAGCAGCGCGTCGATCTCGTCCAATATGATTTCGGCCGGTCCCTGGATGGACACGTCGAACCGATTTGACGCGGGTGTCGGGTCCAGATTGACCTCCGCCGTGAAGGCGCCGCGTGCCCGGGCTGTAGCACTGAGGGACGCCGCCGGGTAGACGAGCGAGGACGTGCCGATGGTTAGAAAGACGTCGCATGTCAGTGCTGAGGCGGCGCGTTCCAACGTTTCGGGAGCGATGCCCTCACCGAACCACACGACACCAGGCCGGATGATCCCTTCGCAGTAGGGGCATGGTGGCGGAAGGACTCCAAACGGCGCGGTGCGGTCCATCCAGCGCTCGGGCGAATCGGGGCAGCTTGTCCAGCAGAAAACCTCCCATATGGAGCCGTGGAATCGCGTGACACCGTGGGTGCCGGCCTGCTCATGGAGGCCGTCGACATTCTGGGTAATGAGGTCGAATTCCTCGAAACGATGGCTCCAGGCGGCCAATACCTGGTGCGCCCTGTTCGGCCGACAACCCGAGATCATCTCCCGCCGCCAGTCGTACACACTCCCAGACTAATTTGGGGTTGGCCGCGAATGCCTCCGCGGTGGCAAGGCGTTCGGGCCGGAAGGACTTCCAGAGCCCGTCGTTACCCCGAAAAGTGGGAATGCCGCTCGCTGCGGACACTCCGGCTCCGGTCAGTACCGAAACACGGGTGGCCCTCGCCAATCTGTCGGCCAGCCTGACTGCGGAATCCTGAGACATCGCACGATCATACAGGCGGAGACATGGGGACAGAGGCTTGTGTCATGATTCGCCGTGACCGGGAAGGACAAGTATTGGAGACTCTGCCAGATATCGCTTTGATCCTCGTGGGAGCCCTGTGGCTTGTGGGGGGATGCGCGCTCGGCCTGGGCTGGTTGAAGTTCGAGGGGCTCGAGCGAGCGAGCGCCGACGTGGTCGCCGACGAACTGTCGCCTCGTCTCGTGTCAGTGATTATTCCGGCGCGCGACGAAGCGGCATCCATCGGTCGGACGCTGGAGCAACTCAGCCGCGCGACCTATCCACGGCTGGAGGTCTTCGTGGTCGACGACAGTTCCCGGGATGCGACCGGTTCCATCGCCAGGTCGGTTGCGACCAGTTGGGATCGAATTCAGGTTCTTGAGATCGATCGGCTGGCGCCGGAGTGGTTAGGAAAGCCCTACGCCCTCCAGCACGGATTCGACCACAGCCGTGGCGAGTGGTTGTGTTTTATAGATGCCGATGTCCATCTCGAGCCGACCTGCATCGGGAAGGCAGTTCGTCTGGCCGAGGCCCGCGGACTGGACCATCTGAGCGTGTTTCCCACTATGGTCGTCGACGGCATGTTGGAGACCGCTTTCGTGATGGCGTTCGCCTTCTATTTCGGCGCGTACGTTCAGCCGTGGAAGGCGAAACGGGCCAATTCTTCCAAGTTTTGCGGCGTTGGCGCTTTCAACCTGGTGCGGAGGGACGCCTACGAGGCCATCGGCACCCACGAACGGCTGCGGCTCGAGATTGCCGACGATATCAAGCTCGGCAAGCTTATTAAGCACGCCGGGCTTCGGCAGGATGCCGTCGACGGCGACGGGCTGTTGAGGGTGCAGTGGCAGCGCGGAGGGATCGGCGCTTACGTTCGAGGCTTGGAGAAGAACGCTTTTGCCGGTCTGGACTTCAGCATCCCAAAGGTACTGGTGGCGACGACGGGGGTGGTGGCGATGAGCATTCTCCCGTTCGCAGGCATCCTGGTGGCGGATGGTTACGGGCGTGCAGGCGCGGCTCTTTCGATCGCCGTCATTGCCGTCGGGCATGCTGTCATCGCCCGATACATGTGCGTCGGTACCTTCCATTTCCTCCTGCATCCGTTCGCCGCTGCTCTGATGGTCTGGAGCATCTGGAGGTCGACTGTCCTCGCGCTATGGCGTGGCTCGGTCAGCTGGCGCGGCAGGGATTATCCTTTGTCGTTGCTACGGAAACATCTAGTGTAAGAATGTCGGGATAGGCTCCCGGTTAAACTTGCCCCGATCGGGGTTGTCAATTTAGACAGAACCGGCTGCGGTAGCGATCCGATGACAGAAAACAGAACCGGGCGACCGGGTAACAAACACACTTCGGGTGTGATGGCCCGATGCTGAGACCATGACGATAAATCCAGTTCTGCACACCTTCAATCGACTGGCCTACGGGCCCCGTCCCGCTGACCTTGAGACCAAACCCGAGGAACTGAGCGACTACGTCGAACAACAGCTCGAGCCCGAGTCGATCGCCGACAGCGAGGTCGACTCCCGCCTTCAAACCTTCGAGACGTTGACCATGTCGGGGTCCGAGGTGCTGGACAAGTACCCGGAGCGGAGAGATCAACGGGCCGTCCTCACCGAGCTGACTGCCGCCCGCCTGATCCGGGCCCTGGAGGGCCGACGACAGCTCGAGGAAGTGATGACGGACTTCTGGTTCAATCACTTCAACGTGTTTGCGAGGAAGGGCATCTGCCGGATCCTGATTTCTTCATACGAAACGGATGCGATTCGTCCTCACACACTCGGGAAGTTCCGGGACCTTGTCAAAGCGACGGCACGCCATCCCGCGATGCTGTTCTACCTCGATAACTGGATGAGCGTCGCGCCTGGCTTTCGGTCGCGGAACCGCCGGTTGCGCGGCCTCAACGAGAACTATGCGCGGGAGCTCATGGAACTGCACACTCTGGGTGTCGACGGCGGGTACACCCAGCAGGACGTCATTGCGGTGGCCCGGGCGTTTACGGGCTGGACCATCGTTGGACCCAGGCAGCCGCGGTTCGTGTTTACCTCGCGCATGCACGATGAGGACCCCAAGTCGGTTCTGGGAAGGACGATCGATGTGGGCGGTATGGCTGACGGGGAGACGGTGATCGATCTGTTGGTTGAGCATCCCTCCACTGGCCACTTCATATCGCAAAAACTCGTACGGCGTTTCGTTTCGGACGATCCCCCGCCAACACTGGTGGCCGTGGTAGCCCGAGTTTACGAGCAGACCGACGGAGACATTCGTGAGATGCTCCGAACGATCTTCCGTTCCGTCGAGTTTGCCGCTTCCGAAGGGCAGAAGGTAAAGACGCCGCTCGAGTTCGTAATCAGCGCGATGCGGCGTCTGGGAGCGAGGGTTGCGAACCCCGGCCCCCTGGCGAATGTCCTCAATCGCCTCGGGCAGCCGCTCTACGGAGCCATTCCCCCGACCGGTTATTCCGACGAGGCCATTGCCTGGATGAGTCCGGGAAGCCTCATGAACCGCCTGAACTTCGTCACCCAGCTTTCGGTGGGGAGGATGCGGGGTGTCCGCGTGTCCGACTGGAACCCTCAGAAGGTGATACAGACACTTGGCTCACCGGAGTTTCAACGAAAATGATGAACCGAAGACATTTCCTGAAAGGAATCGGCGCCTCAGCCTTGACGCTTGGGTTCGATCCGCGCGAACTGTTTGCTCAGTCGACCTCCGAGCCGATCCTCGTGGCAGTTTTCCAGAGGGGAGCCGTCGACGGTCTGAACATGGTCATCCCGTTCACCGAGCCCGAGTACTACCGGCTGCGACCGAGGATCGCGATCCCGGCCCCGATGGGCAACAGCGAGGATAGGGCTCTGGATCTGGACGGGCTGTTCGGTCTGCACCCCGCGATGCGGCCTCTCCATCCGTTGTTTGGTGACGGACGGCTGGCCATCGTCCATGCTGCGGGTTCGCCCGATCCATCGCGTTCCCATTTCGAAGCGCAAGATTATATGGCATCCGCCACGCCGGGCGTCAAGTCGACACGCGATGGGTGGATGAACCGCTATCTGAGGATGATCGAGATACCCGACGATGTGCCGTTCGCTGGGATGTCGATCGGCAGGAACTTGCCCCGGTCGCTTGCAGGTCGGGCCAGCACGCTGTCTGCCGGTTCGGTGGCCGAGATGCGGCTCGCCGGTCCGCAACGCTTCTACAAGGATGCCTTCGATGATGGCGTCGGAGACATCGTGACGAAATCCGCCGCCGAGCTCTTCGACGGGCTCGACTTCCTGGCTGCTCGCCTTCCTGAACGACGCGACGTATCCCTCGATTATCCCCCGGGCCGGCTACCGGCCGCCCTGGCGAACGTGGCGCAGCTGATCAAAGCGGATGTCGGTCTGCGGACGGCTTTTGTCGAGATCGGAGGGTGGGACCACCACGCGGCGGAGGGTGGGGTCCGTGGCCAGTTGGCGAACCGGTTGCGGGAATTCTCGGGCGGCATCCGCGCGTTCTACGAAGATTTGGGGGACCGCGTCGATAACGTCGTGATCGTCACGATGTCCGAGTTCGGACGGACCGTCAAGGAGAACGGAAACGCCGGTACCGATCACGGGCATGGAAACGCCATGCTGGTCCTGGGCGCCCGAGTCCAGGGAGGTAAGGTCTACGGCGAATGGCCGGGCCTTGCCGCGGAACAGTTGTTCGAGGGGCGTGATCTTGCGGTCAAGACAGACTTCCGGGACGTCCTGGCGGACGTCCTCACCGGCCACATGAAGGCCCGTGACCTGTCGCCTGTGTTTCCAGACTTCGTGCCGGGCGGCCTGGGTCTGATGGGGTGAAGGCCGGTCATATTGGCTGCCGCCTTCGATCATCCAAAGAAGGGAATTGACCGATGGGACTTTCCGAAAAGACTTGTGTCCCCTGCCGCGGAGGCGTTCCGCCGTTGACAGCGGACGAAATCGGTCCGCTCTCTCGGCAGGTCGACAACTGGGCGACCGTCGACGACCATCACATCGAGAAGCAGTTTGAATTCCCGGATTTCAAAGAGGCCCTGGCGTTTGTCAACAGCGTGGGTGCGATCGCAGAGGAACAAGGCCACCATCCGGACCTTTATCTGGCTTGGGGGAGGGTCGGCGTAACGATTTGGACCCACAAGATCGACGGCTTGACTGAAAGCGACTTCGTCCTGGCCTCCAAGATCGACGACATCTGAGGAGGGGACAGGCTCCCCTGTCCCCTAATTGGAGGGAGTAGGCGCAGATGGGTGGTGCGCGGCCCAACCCCGGTGTCCGAGGTCGCGGGACGGATCTGAATCCTCGGAATCGTTTCGAATCGCTCTCGTTCGAGAAAGACACGTGGACGGAAGACGATCCCCTTCCGTCAACGGAATTCCTGCGCGACCACTCCCGTTCCATCATCGCTTACAACGAGAGCCCGGATGTCGGCTTTAACGCCAGCGTGAACCCCTACCGGGGTTGCGAGCACGGGTGTGTCTATTGCTTTCGTAGTTATGAACTTGACCCAATTTAAAGACAGGCTATCCCATATATGGTGGTCACACATGAAACGGGCTAACCACAAGATATTGGGGTGGTTACGTCAGAGCCACACCGGGGGTGAAACAGAGACCCGCGCGGTGGCGGTCGGTGCGCCGAAAGTGATGCGCGCTGTGACCTCATGGGCGGCCACGCGGTGCTTTTTCGGTCTCCTGCGGCGAAACAGTTCCCGGATGTTCTTGGCTTCATTCAGGAGCCGCAACGCGGTTACTAGGCAATCCTTGGCGAGAGAAATGGCATCCCAAGTTTGGGCAAGCACGTCCCAACAAGGTTTCACGGCGACAGCTAGGGCGTTCATAGTTGATTTCCTCTGTTGCTGTGACCGGCGGGCGAAGTCTCCAGCTTCGCCCGCCAATCGTTCATTTTCAGACACCACTATATCTGGCAAGACGCTTGAACACAACATCTTGTGGCGCTTTTCAACGCTCGGAGTCAAGTGCATAATCACGATTGCTTTGCCCGTCCGAACCACGAATACCTTGGCTTCTCGGCCGGCCTGGATTTCGAAACACGCATACTCGTCAAGGAAGATGCACCGGATCTACTTCGCGGGGAACTGGCCGATCCGGCATGGAAACCCCAGACGATCGCGATGAGTGGTGTGACCGATGCGTACCAGGCCGTCGAGCGCAGACTCGGCCTGACGCGCCGGTGTCTGGAAGTGCTTCGGGATTTCAGGAATCCCGTGGTCATCATCACCAAGAACGATCTGGTAACCCGCGACGTGGACGTTCTGGGCGACATGGCCGGCTGGGATGGGAGCCTGGTCTTCGTGTCGGTTACCACGCTGGACGCTGCACTTTCCCGAGCGATGGAACCGCGCGCTGCCGCTCCCGAAAGGCGCATTAGAGCGATAGAAAAGTTATCTGCGGCCCGCGTCCCGGTTGGTGTTCTCGCCGCCCCGATAGTCCCGGGTCTCACGGATCATGAGATTCCGGCCATCCTCGAACGAGCCGCCGGAGCTGGCGCCCGTTTCGCCGGCTACATCCCGCTACGCCTGCCGTACGGTGTGGCCGATTTGTTCGAACACTGGCTCGAAGTACACGTGCCGGAGAAGAAAGACAAGGTGATGGCTCGAGTCCGAGCGATCCGGGGCGGCCGACCGAACGACCCTCGCTATCGCTCCCGAATGCGGGGTACCGGGCCGTACGCTGCCCAGATGATGAGCTTGTTCGAACTCGGTTGTCGCCGTGGAAAGCTCAGCCGAGATGCGCCAGTTCTGTCAGTCGAGTCCTTCCGCCGACCGGAGCCACTGCAAAAATCTCTGCTGTTCTGAGAATCCGTCTTCGGCTATCGGTTGTCTAACTTTCAGGTATTCGGCTGACAAAAATGCATTTGTTCCCCCGCCCCACGATTTCCTTGGACAGTGATTTGAGAAACTACAACGCAGGAGGATCACGATATGTCCAGAGAAACGAAGGAGGAATCCGGAATCGCGAAGGGAGCCCGTAGGGCGACCGAAGCGGGGCCGGATTTTCGAAGCCGCGGGAAGGGCCGGTGGTTGGCTCGGCGTAAGGTCACGGTAGTGCTGGAGTTGTTGCGTGGAGAAGATCTTGAAGCGATGAGCCGGCAGTATGGCGTGACGGCGGCGGCGCTGACCCGTTGGCGGGAGGCGTTCCTGCAGGGAGGCGAGGCCGGCCTGAAGAGCCGGATCGTGGATGTGGTTGACGAAGAGAGGAAGACGCTGAAGTCAGCGGTGACCAGTCTGGTGATGGACAATGAACTGTTGCGGGAACGGATCCGGCATCTGGAGGACGAGAAGCCTTTTCTACGGTGGAGGTCGAAGCGATGAGCCGGACCCTGTCGCCCTCCACACACCAACTGTATGGTCTGGCCCGTGTCGCAGCGGCCTGGGGGTTGCCCCGGTCGACGTACTATGCTCGACGGGATCGACGGAACCATCCGGCCGAGCCGCGTAAACGGGGGCCCAAGACCCCGTTTACCGACGCGGAGTTGACCGGACGGATTCGGCAAGAAATTGCGGCCTCGCCGTTTACTGGGGAAGGACACCGGAAATTCTGGGCGCGGCTCCGGGTCGCCGGCGTCCGCACCTCCAAGGCTCGGGTCTTGCGCCTGATGCGGGAAGCTCAACTTCTGGCGCCCCAACGCCAGGCCGCACCCGTTGCGCGCAAGGCGCATACCGGAACCATCACCACCGATCGCCCGAACCAGATGTGGGGCATCGATGCCACCGCCACGGTGACCCTCGACGATGGTGCGGTCACTGTATTCGCCGCCATCGATCACTGCACGGCCGATTGTGTCGGCATTCACGCCGCCAAACGGGCGACGCGTTTTGAAGCCCTCGATCCCATCCGGCAAGGCCTCAAAGAGTACTTCGCCGGCTTTCACGCCGACGCGGCCGCCGGGCTTCGACTCCGTCATGATCATGGGTCCCAATTCATGAGCGACGATTTTCAAAACGAGATCCGATTCCTTGGCATCGTCTCCTCACCGGCGTTTGTCCGGGAACCGGAAGGCAATGGCTGTATCGAACGCTTCTTCAAGACCCTGAAAGAGCAGTTGCTCTGGGTGCGTCACTTTCGCTCTATTCCGGAACTGGTTCGAGCTCTTCAGGACTTTCGCGCTCTCTATAATCAGCACTGGTTGATCGAGCGCCTCGGCTTTCAATCTCCGGCTCAGGCTCGACAACGTCTTGCAATTGAGTCAGCGGCTTGATTATGGTGGGTTCACTCTGTCCAGGAAATCAGGGGCGGTACAAAAAATGCATTTGTTGTTTGTATTACAGGACACTAGTGTCCGGTTAGAAGTCGAATAGAACCAGATGGTTAGGATCTTGGAGTTCATTGAATTGGGAATCAGGCGCGTGAAAGGCCTGCAAAATGGGCTGTTTCTCAAGAATCGTAATGCTGAGAATCTGTAGGATTTGGTAAAGACTCCTATCGATGCCGAGGCGCTTCCGGATGATGGCGACGTGAACATAAACCGAAATGGCGATCCAGATCTGGGTCTTCACCGCATTCTCGCTGGTGCCGTAGAAGGACTTGATTCGAAGGTGTTGTTTGATCCATTTAAAGAAAAGTTCCACCTGCCATCGCGACTTGTAGATCTGAGTGATGGTGAGTGCAGGCAACGCGAAGTTGTTGGTCAGGAACTTCAACCGCTTGTTCGTCCCGGCATCGAAGTAGCTGATACGCCGCAACGGATCGGGATAGGTTTTGGCGGATTTGTTCGTTGTGAGGATGACCGTCTGGTCGGATCGCAATCCCGTGGTCGTGTCCACCCGACGGGAGTACCGCCGCCGCAGGACGACGTTCTTCTTAGCACGCACCACAAAGAAAGCGGAACAGAGGGAGAAGAGAAAGAGCCGTTCAAAATCGATATAGGCGCGGTCCATGACGTAGAAGGCACCCGCTTCGGGTGCGATCTCATCGAGAACGTTGACGTCATGGACTTTCCCGTCTGTGACGTGGATAAACGCGGGAATGTTGCCGTGAAGATCCAGCAGTGTATGTATCTTGACCGCGGCTTTGTGCCGGCGAAACCGGGCCCATGGGAATAGTGAAAGACACAGGTCAATGGTGGTCGAGTCCAGGGCATATAGACCTTGATCCAACTCGACGCCGATGGGGTCTTCGGCATATAACGGCCGCGCCATGCCGATCAGGACCTGTGCGAAATCCGCATAGATCCGCCAGTCGCGCCGCTCGTTGGCGTCGGCCAGTGTCGTCCGCGCCACCTTGCTTCGGAATCCCATGTGGTAACGCTTTCTGCCGAGGGCGCGTAAGCAGGCTTCGATGTCGCGGAGGCTTTCACGATAGGTCAATTGGGCGAATGCCATCGCCAGGAACTGATCCCAGCAGGAAAACCCTTTCTGCTGGTAATCGCCCCGATAGCGGGCGACACACTTCTGAAACTCGTATCGGGGCGCGTAATCCATGACTTGTGAGAAGACGGTTTGGCCTGAGTTCATGCGCCATTGGTATCACCCCTCTCACCGTAATATTGCTAAAAGTGTGATCGGCAGGTTCAAATCGAAAAATCGCAGAATGCCATTCAACTCACTGTTCATCTATAAGTTGCCGGCGGCTGTCGCACCGTGTTCCGGACACTAGTGATTGACATTCACTATCCGGATGTCAACCTTTACACACGGATGAAAGCCGACTTCCACGCGCCCCATATTGTCATCGACCGCTTTGTGACGCTGCTGGATATCTGCCAGCGAATCAACTCCGAGAAAAACTTCGACGAACTGCTGAACATCATCGCCAGCGAGGCCGCGAAGCTTGTGGACGCGGAGCGGGCGACGATCTTCCTGCTGGACGAGGAGAAGGGAGAGATTTGGGCCAAGGTCGCTATCGGGGAATCTTCAATCATTCGGTTTGATTCCCGCCTTGGGATCGCCGGCGCCGTAGTCAAGACGGGAAAGACGATGACGGTCGAGGACGCCTATAATTCCCATAGGTAAACCCCCGGCTTAGCCGGGGCGACTCGCAGAGGTTTGACCGAGAGCGGCGGTAGATAGGAAAGTCCTGCTTGGAAGCGACGACTTCCAAAGAAGGAGGACTCAATGAAAGAGGCCCGAAGGCGATCGCACACGAAATGGGACTGCAAGTATCACATGGTGTTCATTCCGAAGTAGGCGGTATCCAGTGTGGCGGGATTCATCAAGGGGAAGAGTGCAATCTCGACTGCCCGGAACTTTCTGGGACTGAAACACCGTTTGACAGGAAAGAGTTTCTGAGCGCGAGGCTATTTCGTTTCCACGGTGGGGATGGACAAACAATTCGTGCGGGAATACATTTGGCGGCAGGAGCGGGAGGAGCAGCGTTTGGAGGAGCTGAACATGGCGTGGGGGCATCAGCTGCCTTCAGGCGGCTCTTGACCGGCCCCTTTGAGGGGCTCACAGAAATAAGCCCCCGGCTCTGCCGGGGGTCATTTAACTCGCCGCTGTTCTACGGGGCATCGATTTGCTGACCGGCTTCAGGACCCGCAACATCCTTTGCGTTCCGATTCACAACTACCGAGGCCAGGTGCTTGGCGTCTTCCAGGTGCTGAACAAGAGAGACGGCCGGTTTTCCCCGCAGGACGACCAGTTCGTCGAGGCCCTCGCAGCGCAGGCCGCGGTCGCGTTGGAAAACGCACGTCAGCTCATGATGCTGGAAGAGAAGCAGAAAGAGCTGATCGAAGAGAACCAAAACCTGCGGCACGAAGTCGAGGAGAGGTTCTCTTCGAGGAATATCCTCGGCACGAGCCGGCGAATCGATGAAATCCGGAGGCTCATCGAGAAGGTTGCCGCAACAACCGTGTCATCGCTGATCACCGGTGAAAACGGAACGGGAAAGGAACTTGCGGCTAGGGCGATTCACTACGGCAGCTCACGCCGAAACGGCCCGTTCGTGGCCGTCAACTGTGCGGCACTGCCCGAGTCGCTCATTGAAGCCGAACTCTTCGGAATCGAGAAAGGCGTCGCGACCGGGGTCGAGCGTCGTGTCGGCCGTATCGAGTCCGCATCCGGCGGTACGCTCTTTCTGGATGAGATCGGTGATCTGAGCCTGACCGCGCAAGCCAAACTGTTACGCGTGCTTCAGGAGCGGGAAGTGGAGTGGGTCGGCGGCCGGACGCCCGTTTCTGTCGATATCCGGCTGGTCGCGGCTACCAACCGAGACCTGGCTGCGGAGATCGAAGATGCACGCTTCCGCCAGGATCTGTTCTTCAGGTTGAACGTCGTCCACCTGAAGATGCCGGCCTTACGCGAAATCCGGACGGATATTCCGTTGCTTGCGAAGCACTTCCTCAGCAAGCATGGGGTGGAGATCGGGACCGAGGCGAAGGGATTCTCCGAAGCTGCAATGAGACTGTTCGGTTCCTACGATTGGCCGGGCAACGTGCGTGAGCTTGAGAACGAAGTCAAGCGTGCGATGGTTCTGTCGGACGGTGCCCAGATCCAGGGCGAAGACCTCTCCGAATCGGTTCGCGCGGGCGCGTTGATTTCGATATCCGAGGACGGTAAGGCTGACCCGACGAGCGATGGCAAGAAGCTGAAGAAGCGGGTGACCGTTCTCGAAATTCAGATGATCAGCGATGCGCTGGTGCAGACCGAGGGAGACCGGCGTCGGGCCGCGAAGCTGCTGGGGTTGAGCCACCAGGGATTGATCAACAAGGTCAAACGATACGGCCTCGAATAGTTTTGCCCGTGGCCCGCATAGTCATCCCTGACGACGAACCGAGCGTGATGATGCCTAGTGCCGCATTCCGCAAGCTGGATGGGCGTGACGTGTGCGTTTACGACACGCGCCCTGGCACCGTTCGGGAACTCGTCGATCGGATCGGCCGGGCAGAGATCGTCATCAATATTCGATCCAGTTGCCGATTCGACCGGCAGGTCTTGGATTCCTGCCCGTCGTTGCGATTGATTTCGATCTGGGGGACCGGCGTCGACAACGTCGATCTCGAGGCAGCGCGGGATCATGATGTTGCGATCACCAATACACCCGCCGTCGCGAAGGACACCGTCGCCGAACACACGTTGATGCTGATGCTGGCTGCCGGCCGGCGCATCCTGGAAGTGGACCAGAGCGTGCGCGACGGCCTGTGGCCGCGCGCGACGATCGCACAGTTGAACGGAAAAACGCTCGGCCTGATCGGAGTCGGAGCTATCGGCCGGAGGGTTGCCGAGTTGGGGAAGGGGATTGGCATGGATGTCATCGCCTGGACATTCCACCCCTCCGCTGAACTCGGCAGGGAAGTCGGGTTGCAGTGGGCGGACTTCGACGAAGTCATCGCCAAGTCCGACGTCTTGAGCCTGCATGTGCGCCACAGCGAGGACACCCATCACCTCGTCGGACCGCGGCAGTTTCAGGCGATGAAGCCGACGGCGATTCTCGTCAACACGGCACGTGGCTCCATCGTCGATGAGGCGGCGCTGATCGACGCGTTGGAAACGCACCGGATTGCTGCCGCTGGACTGGATGTTTTCGAAACCGAGCCCCTGGCTCCCGAGAGCCGTCTGAAGCGATTGCCCAACGTTGTGCTTACACCGCACTCGGCCGGCATCTCACCCGAAACCGTAGAAGCAGGTCTGGCCATGAGCATCGACAATGTCTTTGCTTTTCTCGAGGGCCGTTCGGTCCACCGTGTCGTTTAGCAGCCTGCGGTAGAACGCTCGAAGGCCGTATTACGGCCGCACCGATTCGGACTCCAGGCGACTGGGACCTGCGACTGGTTGCGAATGCTTGTTCAGCGCGGTTCGAATTCCGTCACGTGGATCTCGATGTTGTTGTTCGTCCCGCCGACAGAACGCAGGTAACGGATCAGACGTCCGTTGTCCGAATCGAATCGGGCGAGCAGATACACCCCGTAACCTTCCGGAGCGTCCAACACGGACGGCTCTTCGGCGAGGGAAAGCTCCCTTGCGAGGATGTCGAACAGCCCGTCGACCGAGTAGTCTTGAGCGCCGTCCGGGAGAATAGCTTGTCCGTTTCGCGACAGGCTGACGACGGAGCGATCACGAACGACCACCTCGAACACTCCCTCCTCGAGGCGGTCGCCCGTCATCTTGACAACCATACGGTAGAAGCCCGGGGCGCGACCGTTCCAAGTCGCTTCGGCGTCGGAAAGTGCCGCTTCGGTCAGCGTGTCAAGCCTCGAACATGAAGCGGCGAACATCAATAATAGCGCGAGTGACAGGTGACGAATCACCAAGCCACCCTATCCAACGTCGATCGATTAGGCAACACAACGCCCCCGAAGTGGACCTGATCTGGGAATCCTGAAGCAAAGAATAAGATGTCGTTTCAGGTGTCGGTCGAAATTCTTGACTGGAAAACACCTCGACGTTGTAGGAAAGTACTGTGGTGCATCCTGTGGTTCGCCTGCGGTTTAGGCTTGCCCGTAGTTTGATGGATGCACTTCGGGACAGAATAACAATAACGAAACAAGAGAGAAAAGGAGAGCATTCCATAATGGCAACGAAGAAGAAAGCACCGAAGAAGAAGGCTGCCAAGAAGAAGGCGGCGCCGAAGAAGAAGGCGGCGCCGAAGAAGGAGGCTGCCAAGAAGGCTGCCAAGAAGAAGGCGGCGCCGAAGAAGAAGGCTGCCAAGAAGGCTGCCAAGAAGAAGGCTGCACCGGAGAAGAAGGCCGCCAAGAAGGCTGCCAAGAAGAAAGCTGCACCGAAGAAGAAGGCTGCCAAGAAGAAAGCCAAGAAGAAGTAGCAATGGCTTCTGAACGTAGGCTGAACACTGCCTTATGCCGGCGTTGACTTTTGCTGTTCCAGGTCCATGTGGATACTGGCGATCACTTCAGGACTGATCCGAAAGTCCTGACTCCAGCGCTGGGTGATCGCCTTGCGACACCGAATGTTGAAGCGCTTCGGTTCAGCGCCAAGCCTCATGTTCGAAGGTCGTGTTCAGTGTGCAAGTGAAAAGGGCTGTCGCCTGTCAAAGGTGACAGCCCTTTTTCTTGAGGAATCCTGGCGGCGTACTAGAAGCCGCTTTTTTCACTAGTTCTTGTGCCGCAGTGTTGACGGGGAACTGCCTCAGCCTCCTAGCGTAATCATCTCGATCTTCTTGCCGCGGTTGAAGGGACGTCCGTTCTGGATGGCCTCCCAACGCTCGTCCGAATAGCGGTTCGAACGTTGGGCCCACACGGACGCGATCGCTGCGGTCAGTTCCTCATCGGATGCGCCACCCCGAACGAGGCTTTTCAAGTCGAATCCTTCCGCCGCGAACAGGCAGGTGACGAGTCTTCCATCTGCGGTCATGCGGCCGCGTGTACAGCTCGAGCAGAAGGGCTCCGTGACCGAGCCGATGACGCCGAACTCGCCGCCGCCGTCGGTGTAGCGATAGTCCAGGCTCGGGGCTCGGCCGTCTCGGCGGCCAACTTGCGTGATTTGATAACGGGATTGGATCACTTCGAGGATGTCTTTCTTGCGCAGTGTGCGTTCGAGACTCCAACCGTTCGCATTGCCGACATCCATGTACTCGATAAAGCGAACGCCGAAGCCATTCGAGCGACCGTAGTCGGCGAGATCGAGGATTTCGTCGTCGTTCAGGCCTCGGATGATTACCGAGTTGATCTTGATCGGGCCGAGGCCTGCCTGCCTTGCCGCGTCGATTCCGGCCAGAACAACGTTCAGGTCACCACGGCGGGTCAGCTTCCTGAACCGGTCGGCTCGCAACGTGTCAAGACTGACGTTAATGCGATTGAGCCCGGCCCTCTTCAGCCGATCGGCCGATTCACCGAGTAGCGCTCCGTTGGTCGTCAATGAGAGATCGTTGAGGCCTTCGAGAGCGACCAACTGAGCAACGAGGTCGTCGAGGTTCTGCCGAACGAGCGGCTCGCCTCCCGTCAGACGAATTTTCTCCACCCCCAGTCCGACAAAGAGCCTGGCCAGTCTGGCGATCTCTTCGAAGGAAAGGACCTCGTCTTTCTCAATCCAGACGTACTTATCGAAGGGCATGCAGTAGGAGCAGCGGTAGTTGCATCGGTCGGTCACCGAGATGCGCAGGTCGCGAATGGGGCGGTGCAGGGTGTCTTGGGTTGTCACGCCGGAATTATCGCGCGTTGGAGGTCTTGTGGCAAGGCGGCAGGCCAGGGGTAATGTCGCATAATGGATATTATGTCAACTCATGGCCGGCAAGAGTACGCTTGCTAATTCCCATAGGTAAACCCCCGGCTTAGCCGGGGCGACTCGCAGAGGTTTGACCGAGAGCGGCGGTAGATAGGAAAGTCCTGCTTGGAAGCGACGACTTCCAAAGAAGGAGGACTCAATGAAAGAGGCCCGAAGGCGATCGCACACGAAATGGGACTGCAAGTATCACATGGTGTTCATTCCGAAGTAGGCGGTATCCAGTGTGGCGGGATTCATCAAGGGGAAGAGTGCAATCTCGACTGCCCGGAACTTTCTGGGACTGAAACACCGTTTGACAGGGAAGAGTTTCTGAGCGCGAGGCTATTTCGTTTCCACGGTGGGGATGGACAAACAATTCGTGCGGGAATACATTTGGCGGCAGGAGCGGGAGGAGCAGCGTTTGGAGGAGCTGAACATGGCGTGGGGGCATCAGCTGCCTTCAGGCGGCTCTTGACCGGCCCCTTTGAGGGGCTCACAGAAATAAGCCCCCGGCTCTGCCGGGGGTCATTTAACTCCCGACTAGCTTCCGGCAAGCGGCCGTAAGTTGACATAATATCGCTATCGCTCGGCGCGCCTCCTATAGCTTTTCTCCGAGGGTTCACAGAGGGTGTGGATAACCCTGTGGAAAACCTTACCTTTTAGGGTCTAAGCGGTTGTAAAACGTAGCGTTCTAGCATTTTGCACCACATTCGGTCTTGTTGGTCGCTGTTGAAAAGTCGAGGCATTCTGACCCCATGCCTGCAGGTGTTCTACGCTTTTTGTTGACCGGAAGCCCTGCCGTACGGACGTTTCGGCGGCTGTGCCTACGGAAACCGCCGTCGGGCGTGTGCCTGGCGTATCTCGGGGTCCCAGCACGCGTTGTTATATAGTCTTTCCATGGTGGCAGCACTGGGCCGCGTCATGATCGGGACGTCGGGATTCAGCTACAAGGAGTGGAAACCGTCCTTCTACCCGAAGGATGTTTCCCAGAAGAAGTTTCTCGAGTATTACGCCTCGCAGTTCGGTGCCGTCGAGATCGACTACACCTTCTATCGGATGCCGACCGCAAAGACGCTGGATTCCTGGAAGGCCTCGACGGGCGAAGCTTTCCGGTTTGCCCTCAAAGCGTCCCGGCGGATCACGCACTTCGAGCGCCTGCGCGTGCCATCAGAAGCCTTGGATTATCTGTTGGATACGCTTCCGCTGCTCGCGGAACGCCTCGGAATTCTGCTTTACCAGTTGCCGCCAAATTTCAAATGCGATCCGGAACGCCTCGAGCTCTTTCTAGGAGCCTGTCGGGAATAAGAAGTCTGCAACCAAGAATCAACAACTTACAGATCAGGGATGGCTCGTAAGTTGTTGATTCTTGCTTCGAGGGAGCCAATTCCCGACAGGCTCCTAGTGGTCCCCGTCTAACAGACTGTACCTTATTCGGATCGTTCCCCGAGCCAGACCGACACACTGCGGCTTCGGCCAAGCCGTCCGAGTTCGTTCCGCACAGGGATTTCCGATCTAATGGTCATTATTTTCCTCATATATGATCAGAAATGGGACAGCCAGAGCCGTTACGTTAATTGTGACGGACTACACTAGGAGCCTGTCGGCAATAAGAAATCTGGAGAAGTCTGAAGCTGAAAGACCCATCGCGATTTCAGGATGAAGGCCACCTTGGGAAGCGTTTGCTCAGACAGATCCATGAGATGAGATTGCGGCAGCCCCCATTGAGCGCGATACGTATTTTTCATCCGCGGATTCTGTGTTTGCCAGGATCTCCCTGCTTCGATTCAAGCCGCCAGTGGCTTGAATCCTCCTCCGTAACGAAACAACTTCAGGATGTTGTGGGTCAAACAGACCAGTTGCCATTCCGCCCGCACGTTCTCGAGACCGCGGAAACTGAAACGCCGGAATCCCCGGCATTCCCGGGTCTGTCCGAATACCGGTTCCACAATCGCCTTGCGCATCTTGTAGACGGCCCGCCCCACATCGCTGTCCAGTTTCTGTTTCATTTGCTCCCGTACGCCGGCGCCTTCAGCCGCTCCGGGCGGGCCGCCGGAAGACTTCGGGGATGCGCCGGTCCGGACTCGCCCCGTGGCCACGTGTAAATCGATCCCTGCGGCTCGCGGGTCGGTCACCTGCCTGGGGCTCCAATACCCGGCATCCGCGCTGACCGCGACGGGCCGGGTCCCCGTGTTCCGCCGCACTTGCGCGACCATGGGCGCCAGTTGCTCTTTGTCATTGGCGTCCTGGGTGATCTCGGCCGCGACGATGACTTGCGTGTCATCGTCCACAGCGATCTGGGCATTGTAGGCCTGCACGAAACTGCCTTTGTGCGCGCCGTCGGGCATGATCCGGCTGTCCGGATCGGTGAAGTTGCGCTGCGCCTTCGCATCCGGCGCCGCCTGCTTCGGATCGGGAACCCGCGGTTGGCCTCCACCCGTCTTCTTCCCCGTTCGCTCCTCTTGCTTCCGCCGCTGGGCCATCCGCGCTTCCGCGTCCGCCTTCGCCTGCGCCGCCTTCTGCCGGGCTTCCGCTTCCAATTCCGCCCGGGCCTGTCGAATCTTCTTCAACCGGCTTTCCCGCCGCGCCAATTCCTTCGGCAACTGGTCGGTCAGTCCTTGCCGTTGCTTCTCATCCTCGACCGCGTCGACCGCCTCGGCCCGCTTCAGCAACTCCTCCACTTCCGCCTTCAGCGTCTCTTCGGCCCCCCTCATCCGCCCATAACTCATCGCCTTGTGCTTGCTGGCGTTCGCCTGGAGTTTCGTCCCGTCGACCGCCACATGCCCCAGTTTCACCAGCCCCGCCTTCCGGCACAATCCCAGCGCTTGCAGAAACAGTCCCGCCAACGCCTCCAAATGCCGTTTCCGAAACTCGTTGAACGTGCTGTGATCCGGATGCGTGTCCGCACTCAAATACCGGAACGCCACATCCTCATGCGTCCGTTTCTCGATCTGCCGCGAACTCACCACCCCGGTACAATATCCGTACACCAACAACCGCACCATCAGCACCGGGGAGTAGGCCGCCTGACCTCGTCCATCCTTCGCCTCATAGGAACGGTAAAACGCCGACAGATCCAGCGTCTCCACCAGGTCGGCCACAAATCGCGCCAAATGATTTTCCGGAAGCCAGTCGTGTAACGACGGCGGCATCAACAAGCTCTGATTCAGGTCATCGGATCGGAAGCATTTCGTCATGCCTTCTTCTACAAATCCACCCGTCCAGCTTAGGTCCCATCCGGTTCTTCCCCGACTTCTGTCGCCACCCATCCCCAATCTATTCCCGACAGGCTCCTAGCAGGCTTGCCTGCGACGATCCCCTGTGCATTTGAGTTTCGACACGAATCCTGGTTCAACGACCAGGTCTATTCGATGCTCGAGCGGTACAAGGCCGCGCTGTGTGTCCACGATGCCGATGATCACACGACGCCGATCCGGCTGACGGCCGGACGGACCTACGTACGGCTGCGCAAGGGCGAGTACACCGACGACGATCGGGCGCGCTGGCAGGATCGATTTCGGAGATGGGCCACCGAAGGGGTCGACGTATTCGCCTTTATCAAGCATGAAGGCAATCCAGATGCGCCGGCGATCGCGCTGCGGTTCGCAGAAGGTGCATAGGCTCAATATGCTTTCGAATAAGAAAGGGGGTGACTCTTGCGAGCCACCCCCATTCACGCTAATCGTAGATGCTCCTACGGAATTGTCACCAAGGTCCCATCCACCGTGATACGCAAGCGCCAGTTGTCTGTCTGTCCGAAAGTGTGCCAATCTTAGTTGGAAATTGAAACGGCTCCAAACCCTATGGTTTGATGGTATTGGAAGAAACAACATCAAGCCTGTAAGAGAAAGGAGCCGAGATGAGGAGTCTGTTACGTTCGGTGAAAAAACGCAAGAAGAGGCGAGTACTGGGTGAGGTCGAGGTCATGAGCCGGGAGGAGTACTCGGGACTGGAATTGGACTCGAAGGTGGAGATGATCCGGGCGTTGATCCCACTGGGGTTGATGCACGTAGAGGAGTTGCTCGACGAGGAAGTGAAGGCGTTGGCGGGTGAGCGATACGCGCGAAAGGAGGCGACGTTGAGGGGCCGGCGACACGGGAGCAATCCGGGGACCGTGGGGCTCGGGGGCCAGCGGGTGCCGGTTCGGGTGCCTCGAGTTCGCAGCGTGGCGGGCGGGGAGATTCCGCTTCGGAGCTACGAGGAATTCAGTCCGGATGGCGCGGTGAACGAACTGCTTCTCAGACGTGTGCTTTATGGGATCTCCTGCCGGAACTACGAGTCGGCCGCGGAAGCGATTCCAGGAGCCATCGGATTGTCGAGCTCGACGGTGTCTCGAGGATTCGTCCAGGCGAGTGCCGCGAAACTTCGGCAGATGCAGGAGCGGGATCTGTCGGCCGAGGACGTGGTGGCGATCTTCCTGGACGGGAAAATGTTTGCCGACGCCACGATGGTTGTGGCCCTGGGCATCACAATTACGGGCGACAAACGCTTCTTAGGCTTCGTGGAGACGAGTACGGAGAACGAGCAGGTACTGACTCCATTTCTCCGTTCATTGATGGAGCGAGGCCTGGACATCTCTGAAGGCGTGCTGGTGATCGTCGACGGCGGCAAAGGTCTGCGCGCGGCAGTCAAGCGGGCATTCGGTAATCGAGCCCTGGTCCAACGCTGCCAATGGCACAAACGCGAGAACGTGGTGAGCTACCTGTCGAAGACCGAGCAAGCCGCGTGGCGCAAGCGGCTTCAGCGTGCGTACCAGCGCCCGAAGTACAACGAAGCCCGGGCGGCCCTCGAACAGCTCCATGGAGAGCTCGAGGAGCGAAACCAATCGGCCGCTGCGAGCCTTGAGGAAGGCCTGGAGGAGACCCTCACGTTGCATCGACTCGGCGTGTACGGGGTCCTGGGCCGTTCGTTCAAGACGACGAATTGCTTGGAATCGGTCAATGCCCTCGTCGAGGAAAGGTGCGCGAAGGTCGATCATTGGAAGAACTCGAGCCAGCGGCAGCGCTGGTTGGCGACGGCGCTCATCGACATCGAACCACGCTTGAGGAAGGTGATCGGCTACCGTCATCTTCCAAAGCTCCGCGAAGCCCTCAGGCGGGAGCTGAAGATTGAGGCGAAGACGTCGACGAGATCGAAGAAGAAGGTTGCGTGACCAATCGTGAGCCGTGGAGAGTTTCAACTAAGAATGGGCTTGACTCGTCTGTTCCCGCTGTTGACCTCAAACCCAGACACAATAATCTCGATGGGGAGGTCGAACGGCAATGCTGGAATTGTGATTACTTCCGGTGAATCCAAACTGAAAGCTGCAAAAAAGATCCCTCCGAACGCCGGTACGTTTACGAAGAAGTCGAGGTCGTTCGTTGGGTAACGGGACCAATCTCCGTCCCATTCCCGGAACGTGTCAACAAGTTTGAGACACCTGCATTCGGAATTTAAGCTACCGAAGGCGACTCTGCGGGCGGGTTGATCCACACCTTGTCCGGCGGCCCAGCGATCTTTCTCGGTACATTGACGAAACGTTCTGGATGTTGCCGACGAGCGCGATCCAGAGCATGCTGGCGTCGTTCCAGAACCGGACCGGTCTGACCGTAATGGACCATCGCTGGGGTTAGCCAGTTCAGACCGGTAATGGTAGTGGACGTTGTTGTACCAGTGGAAGAAGTCCCGGCAGAACGCCTTGGCGTCCTGGATCGAACCGAATCGTTCCGGGAAGTCAGGGCGGTATTTCAGGGTTTTGAACTGGGCTTCCGAGAACGGGTTGTCGTCGGACACATAGGGCCGAGAGTGGGATTGGGTCACACCCAGATCCGATAGCAGCAGCGCCACCGCTTTCGACTTCATCGACGAGCCGCGATCGGCGTGCAGAGTCAGCTGATCCTGCTCGATCCGATGCTTGTCACAGCTTTCACGAATCAGTTTCTTGGCCAGGCCGGAAGATTCGCAATCGGCCACCATCCAGCCCACCGCCTGGCGGCTGAAGATATCGAGAATCACGTACAAGTAGAAGTAGGTCCACTTCCGTGGTCCCTTCAGCTTCGTGATGTCCCAGGTCCACACTTCATTCGGGCCTGTCGCCAACAGTTCCGGCTTCTGGTAGACGGGATGACGCCGTTGGTTCCGCCGTTCGCGCACTTCTTGGTTCGCATCCAGAATCCGGTACATCGTGCGTACCGAGCACAAATAGCGGTCTGCATCCAGCAAGGCCGCACACACTTGGGCGGGCACCTGATCCACGAAGCGCCCGCTATGCAGCAGGTCGAGGACTTCCTGTCGATCGGCTCCGCTCAATGCCCGATGTGATCGTGGGCGTGCCCGCTCGGCTGCGGGCGCGGCGGCCCGCTGCCGACGCCGATAGAGCGACGCGCGGGAAACCCCGAAGGCCCGGCACGCCGGCGCCGTCCCAATTCGGTGGAGAACTTTTCGGCCGCTTCCATCAGTTGTTCTCTTCCTGGTCCGGGTTCTTCAGAGGAATCCCCAATAGCGTGGAGACTTTTTTTTGGATCTCGATGACCGTTTCGGCTTGCTCCAGCTTCCTCTGGAGCCGTTGCGCCTCGCGTTCCAGTTCAGCGATGCGCTTGTCCCGGCCGTCCTTCGGCTGCGCTTTCCGTCCTCGCTTCGCCGAACCCATCCCGGCCAATTCCCCGGCATCGTGTTGCCGCCGCCAGGTGCGCAGGCTCGAGGAATACAATCCCTCCCGGCGTAGTAAGGCCCCCCACTCGCCCGGCTTCGTGCATCGGTCCGCCTCCCGCACGACCCGGCGCTTATATGCGGCGCTGAATCGCCTCCGTATCGCCTTATTGGTCACCTCCGGGTCCGGATTATCCCCATTCCGACCGGCCGCTTCACGCGCAACTCCAGTCGCCCTGCGGGCGCCTTCCGTTCCACGCGATTCTTCGTTCTCGTTCTCTGGTTTCATCACCAACACAGGCTCACTTCCTTCCCGCCCTGCTCACTAATTAACGGTTAGGCAGGTGTCTCACCTACATTGGCACAGAGGGTCCAGGCGAATCTCCACCTCGCTCAGCGGGCTCGCACCCTTCGGCAGCAAGACCGGCACCGTTACGGAGTTACCGGGAGCGATCAACTGGGCAGGAAAGACGCTTAAGTCCACAATGGCGGGGCCATCGTCAACTGTACCGAACGCAGTCAGACCCAGGCGACCGATCGGTGTAGTTGTGACCGTAACGTCGGATTCGATGCGACCTGCATTCACGGTGTCGCCACCGAGTGTGACCCGGAGGATTCCCGGCTCCAGGTTGTCCACGGCTGTACAGACGCCGATCACGCTCGTGGTGCAGTCGAAGTCGAGGTCGCCGATGACGAATATCGCCTCACCCGGGTCTCCCTGCGGGAAGTTCGCGCCCGGCACTTCGTGTACGAATGCGGAAGCGCTATCGGGACTCGCATTTAGATCGAAGTAGTCTCCTGTACCGATCGATGAGGTTTCGCGCTGTGAATCGATACTTGTAGGAAGTCGAAGAAGAAGGCACCGTTTTGGTCCGGCAAGTCCAGTTCCGCGTCCACGTTGAAGACGTGAACGGTGACTGATCCGGTGTTAGGGGGAATCTCGAAGAAGACTTCGTGTCGTTGGCCAGGCAGCAGCAAACCTGTGCTTTCACTGACGGCGCCGCTTTGTACATCGACGCCGAAGCCGTTCTCGATGTTGTCGCTGACAAGGTTGCTTGGCGCGGGAAGAACCTCGGTCGTTTCGGTTGTCGAGCCGCTCTTTATCAGCTCGAAGGCTGCCTCTGCATCGATCCAGCCCCCGCCACGATCCATCCTTGTCGAACCATCGTCGAGGATGTCCGGGTTTGCTGTCGAGATGAGTGCATTGCGGACTGCACGGGCGCTGGCGCCCGCGAAACTGCCCCGGAGAGCTGCGGCCGTGCCGGCTACCAGAGAGGTGCTGAAACTGGTTCCGTTGCCCACGCTGACCCAGTCGTTGTCGGGATCGAAACCCGGGAAAGACAGGCCCTGTCCAAAGAGGCCGAAGCCAGCGGCAATCACGTCGGGTCCCCTGCTGCCATCCGCATCCGGTCCGCGCGAGCTGAAGCTCGCCGTCTGTGTGCCGTCGAATGGGCGCAGGAACGGTCCGGCGCCTGCGAAGTTGAAGAACACATCCGCCGCGATGCGTTCCTGATGTGTGACGCTTCCTGCGGCGACCGCCAGAGTCTCCAGCGAGCTTGCCGGGCTCGCCGTTGTCATTGACGATGGGCCGGAATTGCCAACAGCCACGACGGGCAGGATGTCGTTGTCGAGTAGCGTATCAACGATCAACTGAAAGATGCCCTGTCCGGCGTAGATCGTCCGCCGCCCGAAGCTCATGTTGACGACTGAGATATTGACACCTTCGTCGGCCTTCAACTCGATCACGCGCTGGACCGCAGCGAGAATGTCCTGAGAATTTCCCGGCTGGGTGATATTACCGAACACCCGGAGAGCGTATAGCTGGGCGTTAGGAGCGCTTCCGATCATGGCGATGTCCCGGTGCCCCTTCGCCCCTCCCTTTCCATTTGATGACCCGCTGTTGCCGGGATCGAGGATTGCGTCCGGTGCGTTGATACGGACTGACTCGGTAAAAACGTCGAGTGGACCGAATCGAAATATGGCGTTGGCTGCGATAAGTCCCGCGACGAAGGTGCCGTGGCCCGAATTGTTGTCGTCGAGACAACCGTCGTCAAACCGGGGACCCGGCATTGGACCTGCAGGAGGATTGAGCAGATCTTCGCAGCCAATGACACTTCCTGGCAGCAGGTGTTCGAACCCTGGTCGCAGCCCTGTATCGATGATGGCGACGATGACACCTTCGCCGGTGTTGCCCTTTTCATGGAGAGACCGCACGTTGCTGTAGGTGTGGTTCAGCAGATAGGCACCGGGATAGTCCTCTGCCAACTGCTTGACGGCCTCGTGGTCGCCGATGGGGCCGGCGTACCTCGCTGGAATGTTGTCGAACGGGCTGGTGCTGGATTCTTCGACATCGTCGTCACGGCCGCCGAACGGGAAGATCGTCTCGGGCATGGGAATCGCGCCATTCTTAAAGATGGCGTCGGCTCCTGCCACCGCGAGCACTTCATCCATTCCATTTGTAGGAACCTGGGCCGCGATAACATTCAAGTAGTCGTATTCCCCGGTAACTTCGCCACCCGCCTCTTCGACAGCGGCTATGACCGCTGCCGCATTGGTGCCGGTGCGGATGAGTACGTTGACTGAGGACGACTCGGTCTGGGCCGCCACTGCGGGCAGCGTCGCCACTGCTGAAAGCGCGATTACCAGGACAAGGATCAGGGGCCGTCTAGTGCGCATCGTGAGGTCTCCTTAAGCTCCTATAACGGTAGGTGCGTCAAACTGGCCGGGGTACTCCCAAGCCGCTCTCGGCACGAGCCGGACGGTCGATCAGGACCGATACACTTCCGGCTGTCTTCCCTCTCATCGGCATTCCGCAGGCTTTCTTTAGCCCGGAGGGAAAAAACATCGGCTGGAACAGGAGAAGGTGGCCGCGACTTATTGGAGGGGTGGAATGAGACAAGGGTCGCCGATCTGTTCGGTGATTCCTGATTTTCGCTTGTCGAGGTACGGGGCGCGGGGTATCCGGCATCCTGTCGGTACGATGCGGCGTATCCAACGCCTCGGCCTGCTTCATGCCAGCCATAAAGGATTCCTTCCTTCTCAGTCAGCAGATCACTCACAGCAGGGTGAAAATACCAAGAAAGTGAAAAGAATCTTCAACTTAGGGGAATGTCCGAGGCCACTTCCCTTCCGCCCGATCCCATCACCAATTTCAAGGGGCCAGCTGGAGCGCGTAACTTGAACAAACCAATAGTCGTTTCGTGGACATTCGAGTGTCAAGCTAATCCGTGGGAAAAAACCGCAGGCAAGAGCGACGAATTTGCAGGCAAGTCTTTGAAATTACTGTTATTGCTGTTTTTGCGGCTTCCTGGGGATAAGGGCTTCGACGGCCCGGGCCACCCCGTCCTCGTCGTTGGTCGCCGTGACAGGCCAGCGTTGCCTCATCGCGGCAGGTGCGTTGCCCATCGCGATGGGATAAGACGCGTACTCGAGCATCTCCTCGTCCGCGTAGTTATCGCCGATCGCCATGACCGCCGCGCGCTCGATATCAAGAGAACGGACGAGCTTTTCCAGCGCGTTTTTCTTGTTCGCGTCTTTCCGGACGGCATCCACAAGCGCAAAATCTCGATCCGGATAACGAGTTCCCGAACACGAGATTTCATTGGCGCCGGCGAATGTCGCTATCCTCGTCTCGAGTTCGTTCATTCGGGCCTCGGTCCCCATGAAGGCAACCTGGAGAACATCGTCGAGGCCTTCTTCAAAGCTGTCCAGGCGCATCATGGATTCGGCGTTCAGCGAAACATATCGGGCTACGTGGGGGTCTTGGCCGTTCGGGCGCGTACACCGGATTTCCTCTCTTCCCGAACAATCGCTAATGAAGAACGTGTGGCCTTCGAACCTGGCGACATGCCGCATGAATCCGGCGAGCAACTCCCTTGCCCAGAAGCAGGTCCGGACTCCTCGGTCCGTGCGGGTCGACGTCATGGCCCCCGCGTTTGTAATCAGGTGGTGTTCGAAGTCCAGTTTGGTGGTGAGTTTTCGGGCGGCCGAATACCGACGGCCGGTCACGATGGCGACCTCGATTCCCAATCGATGACATCGGTCCAGGGCGTCGCAGTTCGTTTCGGAGAGTTTCCATTCCGAGTCGAGCAGCGTGCCGTCCAGATCGAGGGCCAGCAGCCGAATCCGCGCCCCTCCCCCGCCCCGGGCGCTCATCGATTCCGTCATGTTCGTGCGGGTCGTATCAGGTGAGTCCGTAGTCAACGGGCAGCAATCATCGAGGCGGCAGGCTGCGGAGTTGGTCGAGGGTGTCCTTCAACTCTTGGAGTTTCAGGCCCGCCTCGGCCAGCCTGCCGTCTGCAGTCAGGCGTTGGTAGTCCGCCAGAGCCCGTCCGGCTCGCTCGATCAGGCCGGCGGTCCCCTGCGGGCCGGAAACGACGGCGACGGGCGCGGTAGCCCCGTCAGTCTGTGTCAGCTGGACGTCCGTCGGGGCCGGGGCTGTCGTCGGGAGGTTGAGAAGCGCGGCGAGGGCTTCGTCGAACGTTGCGCCATAGGCCATCCGATCCTGGGTTGCCAGAACTACGATGCGGAGCTCGGGCATCGGACTGCGCTCCGCCTGGAGGTAGATCGGAGCCACGAATAACAACGTTTCGTCGAGAGGTATTACGAGGAGGTTTCCACGCAGAACGGTCGACCCCTGCTGGTTCCACAGGCTCAATTGTGAGGACAGTTCCGGGTCCTGGTCGATACGCGCCTCGATCTGGAGCGGTCCGTCAACGAACCGCGTCTTGGGAAAGCGGTAGCCGCGCAGTTTCCCGTACGCCTCCCCGTCGCTTCTGGCCGCCATCCAACCGATCAGGTTGTTCCGGTTCGCCGGTGTGAACGGCAGAATCGAGACGAACTCCACTTCCTCTTCACCTGGGAATCGCAGCAGGACGAAGTACGGTTCGATCTCATCGGAGCCGGCTTGGGAGCGTCCCTGCTGGGCGACGGTCCAGAGATCTTCCTGGTTATAGAAAACCTGTTCATCCTCCACATGGTACGTGGCGTAGACGAGCGCCTGTGTTCGGAACATGAACTCCGGGTATCGCACGTGGGGCCGGAGGAACTCAGGCATTTCGTCGGCGTCGATGAACAGACCCGGGAACGTGTTTCGGTATGCCTGGATGACCGGATCGTCGGGCTCAAACACGAAAAAGCGCGTGTCCCCGTCGTAGGCGTTGACTACCACCTTGACGCTGTTGCGAATGTAATTCACGAGCTGGCGGTCGAACAGGATCTGACGCGAATACGGATAGGTGTCGGCGACCGTGAAAGCGTCGATGATCCAGTACAGCCCCCCGTCTTCCCCGACGACCATGTAGGCGTCATCGTCGTAGATGAGGAATGGAGCGATCCTCCGGACACGCTGGTGGATATTCCGGTGCATGAGGAGCTGACTGTTCGAGTTCACATCGTCTGCGAACGGAAGCGTCATCAGTTCCCCGGTCTGGTACGCCAGGAGCAGGCGTCGCACCATCGACCCGATCACAATACCGCCGGCGCCTTCGTAGGTGGAGTAGTTGTTGGAGTCCCCTTCCGGGTAGTTGAACTCCTGCTGTCCGGTCTTCACGTAGACGGGCCAGTTCGTCATCTCGCCGAAATAGATTTCCGGTCGGTCGACTCGGATCGACGGAATCTTGCTTTCTACCGGCATGTCGTAGAGCACCAGGTCGGGCAATCCTTCGCTGGTAAAAGCGTTGACAGAGTTCATGGTCACGCCGTAGCCGTGGGTGAAGATGAGCCGTTCATTGATCCAGTTGCTCGAGGTCGAAGGGAGCTTTGTCAGGTTCAGCTCGCGGGTCGCCAGCATCATGGATCGTTTCTCGCCGTCGATTTCGTACCGGTCCACATCCACGTCGACGAAGTCGTAGTAGGTTCGGATTTCCTGCACCTGCTGCAGCGTGGACTGGAGGGCGCGCCAGTCCCAGAGCCGGAGGTTTTCCAACGTCTGCGTGTGGTCATCCGGGTCGAACACGGCGTCGGTGACGGCCGGTTCGAATGGGATCTCCTCAACCGCGTCCAGTCCGAACGCTCGTCGCGTGTGTTCGATGGCGTGCGTGATGTAGGGTGTCTCACGCACCAGTTCATTCGGCCGAACGACGAAGCTGGTGACGTATCCGGGTATCAGCACCCACGCGACGGCATAGGTGAGAGCGGGAACCGCAACCGCGATGGCCAGGTTGCGCAAACGGCAGGCCTGGACGTTGTAGGCGGCGATAACGGCGGCAACGATGAGGGAGACAGCGATGGCGGTCAAACCCGGCAGATACGCGTTAGCGTCGGCGTAGGTCACACCGGAAAACAGGGGGTGCTCCCCGGACAGCAGGTGGAATCTGTAGATGTAGGCGCGTGCGGCCAGAGCGATCGCGAGCACTGCTGTTGAGATTGAGAGGCCACGAAAACTCGAGTTGCGGTCGAGTGCGGTGAACAGCCCGGCCGCGACCGCGACGATGACCGACATCGCGAGAATCCAGGCCGCAACCGAGTCGAGTGCGGGTAGGACAAAGAGGTAATAGTTCACATCCTGACCAAGGATCGGGTCCACCAGGCCGGAGGGTTCGGGCTGGTTCAAGAACAGCGCGTACCGTTCCCAGTCGATGCTGTAAGCCATGCCGAACAGGAACGCGAACACGAGCGCGACCATGGCTCCCAGCCGCTTGAAGAATTCATCGGGAGGAATTTCGATCGATTCGCCGCCGAATTCGAGCACCGAACGGCTGTCACCGGCTCGCGGGCGCAGAGCGCCGAGGGTAAGCCACAGAATGATACCGGTAGCTCCGGCGAAGACGCCAAACGCGCCCAGCTGCATGGCGAGACGGTACCAGTAGACTGACCGATAGCCGACGCTGTCGAACCAGAGGTTCTCGACATAAATCGAGATCACCTGATTGACGATGAAAATCAGGATAATGATCGCAAAGAGCCGGTAGGCGAGGCCGGCGCCCGGAGGCAGGTCGCCGGCAGGCAATTTTGGCGTTGAGGACATCGGCGCCTATAGTACCGCAAAGGCCGGCACAGCGTGTTCCCGTCCGCCATGGGCCTTGAGCAATGCGACCCGTCCCAAACGGACCATCAATTGGTCGGGTAATGTTGCGAATGCCGTGGCGCGGCGATTGATCGCGCGGGTGGGACTCAAGGATCCAGCGCGATCCGAAGTCGCTTGTTGATTCTCCCCTTGCTCTGGTGTCCGACGACGTGGATATGGCCTACCTCACGCGTGTTGGCCACGTGGGTGCCCCCATCGGCCTGGAGATCGAGCCCTTCGATCGAGACGGTCCGAACCTCTTCGATGTCTTTTGGCAACAGGTTGATCTTCGTCCGGATCAGGTCCGGAATCTTGAACGCTTCCTCCCTGGGTAGGATGCGCACGGCCGTAGTCCTGGCCGCGGCCACTTCGATATTGATCCGTGCCTCGATGTCGGAGCTGAACTCTGCGGTGATCGTGTCCAGCTCAAAGTCCATGCGGGCTTTCAACGGTTCCATGTTGCTTCCGGTGACCCACGTGCCGAAGTCGCGATAGACGACCGCGCACAGAATGTGCAGCGCCGTGTGCGTTCGCATCAGCGAGTATCGGCGGTCCCAGTCCAGAATTCCGCGGACCTGGGCGCCCCGGGGCGGGGCCGGACCGTCAATGCCGTGGACGATGTGGTCGCCCGTCTTCCGTACGGAGACGACGTTGGCCACGCCGTCCGCCCAGCCGATGGTGCCTCGGTCGTGCGGTTGTCCCCCGCCGCCAGGATAAAAGGCGGTTCGCGAAAGCAGAACGCCCTCGGGCAGAACGTCGAGCACTTCGGCGTCGAACTCCTTCAGGTAGGCGTCGGTCGGGAAGAGTAGTTCCGTCATCACAAGTTCACCTGGACGGCATCAGGCATTGGTCGGGGCGTCTTCGAGTTCCTCGAGCAACTCCATAGCCCGGCGCAGGTGTGGAATGACGATGGACCCGCCGACGATCAGGGACACGTTGAAGACTTCGAGGAATTCCGCCCGTGCGACACCCGCAGCGTGACACTGAATTATGTGATAACTGATGCAGTCGTCACAGCGGAGCACCATCGAGGCGGACAGGCCCAACATTTCCTTCGTCTTTTCGGGCAGCGCACCCGCTTCGTACGCCGCGGAGTCCAGGGCGAAGAAGCGTTTGATCCCGAGATGATCCGTAGACAAAATCTTTTCGTTCATCTTCCGACGAAACTCTTCGAACTCGTCCAGTCGACCCATGTTCCCTCTCCTTAGTTCTGCCCGCATTTCTCACCAGTGGTCTGCTGCAGCGCCGGATACATCCGCCACTACTGCGTCGCACTTGGTCGGGTTCCTTGACGTACTGTCGAGTACGCCTGCGGCCCCCTCCCGGCGCGCGCTCAGCATGGCCCGTCATGGGCCATGCCAGTGCATACCCTGGCGGTGTCTGTATCCTACCGGGCCACGAGGTGGCCCGGCGGGCTTCGCGACGACAACCGGTGAGAAAAGCGGGCTAAAACTGTTCAGTCCACCGCGCGATCGCGGCCAACGCGGCGTGCCGGCCGACGTCGTCGGACTTGCGCACCCGGAAGGAGTGGTCTCCCCCGTCGATCCATTCCAGATTTGCCCGGATTCCGATTCGTTCGATGACCCCTTCGAGCAGCTCCCTCCGTGCGAGGGCGTCCTTCGTGCCGCTGATGAACAGCATGGGCTTTTCCAGCCCGTACAAGTGCTCGTCCCGGAGTTTGTCGGTTCGTCCGGGTGGATGCAGCGGATAGCCCAGGAAAACGAGACCGTGGATCTCGGGAGTGGCTGCGGCAATGTAAGACGAGACGCGTCCACCCATCGATTTACCGCCGACGAGGATCGAGCGGGACTCGAACTGTTCAGCAACGAGCTGTACGACTCCGGCGTACACCGCGCGCATTTTCTTCTGTGGGTCCGGAGCGCGCCGACCCGCCTCCATGTAAGGAAAGTTGAACTTGACCGACAAGTGTCCGAGGTGGGCCATGCCCTCGTGGAAGAACGTCATGAACGGAGAGTCCATGTTCTGACCCGCTCCGTGGGCGAGGATGATGGAAAGTCGCCCATCCCAGCCGTCAGGTTCTTCGGCAAGGATTCGGATGCCGTCCAATTCCAACGTACGTCGCATAGCGCGCCATCATAGCAATAGCGGCCGGTGGTTTCACCACGTGCCGCTTGGTGCACACCGTGCGGGTTGAGCATCCTGGACGGACCTGATTTGTCCTTTTGGAGCTCCATGATGGAAGCAAGTCACTGCAGTGTCTCAGCGTGACAAGGACATGGAGGTCTTGAGTTATGGCGAAAACTTTGCGTTCCATCCAGGCGATCAGCGGGGAGGGCGAGCTCCATTGGGGTGACGTTTTTCTCGGCAGCGTAATATACGGATTCAACCCGGTCGAAGAATCCGATTACGGTTCGGAATTCGTGCAGTCCGCCGATGCAAGAGCCGAAATCAGGGTCCACGGCGAAATCGATCTTTGGAAGCTGCTCCAGGAGAATGCACAGTTGACGCTACGCCTGAACGACGGCAGCGTGTGGGAGTGTCGCGTCGGGCGCATCAACGACCTGTTGCTCGGCAAACGCGCCACTCTTGCCGGGCGCAGGACCCGGCAGTCGGTAGCATAAGCGCACCTTTCCAGACCCTTCTCGAATAAACCGTCCACTGCAACCGCATCGCGGTGGTTTTCTGGTCCTCAAAAAAAGCCGAATATTGAAACGCCACACCCGTCTGCGACATCATGGGTGTGGAAGCGCTCCTAACCGACAATCCATGAACCCGTCACGTCCAATTCGATTTGGATCCCGACGCCGGTTTCTACTGGTGGGTTTCGTCGTCAGTCTCTCGTTGGCGTTCGGCCTGCTTCGTTGGAACGCGGGACCGGTTGGCACGGCGGCTTCCTACCCTCAGATCGAGATCAGCCGCGAATCGTTCGTCGATCTGGTCGAGAGCCTCTCCGAGCCCGAAGGGTACTTCGATACCGACAACTTCATTTCGAACGAGACCTCCTACCTGCATGTGGTTCCTGCTCTTCTCGAGGCTGTCGTTCCTGGCGGAGTGTACTTCGGAGTCGGGCCGGACCAGAACTTCAGCTACATTGTGCACGCCGAACCTTCCGTTGCCGTTGTTGCCGACATCCGCCGCTTGAACATGCTCCAGCATCTTCTGTTCAAAGTGCTCCTCGAGAGCTCGGAGGATCGGGCTGACTTTCTGTGCGCTCTGGTTTCGCGCAACTGTGCCGAGGTTGCTCCCGACGCGAGTCTCGACGCAATCCTCGCCCTCGTTCGATCCGCGCCAGTCGCATGGGAATCGTTCGAGCGCCGGATCGAAGAGGTTCACCGGACGCTCGTGGAGGATTACGGCTTCTCCTTTTCCGAGGACGATCTTGACGGTATCGAATACGTCTACCGTTCGTTCGTGGAGCAGGGTCTTGATCTGCGCTTCTCTTCCTTCGGTCGATCATCAGCCGGTTACCCCAGTCTAGAGGAGATGATTCTCGAGACCGATCGCGAAGGGCGACGGAGGCATTACCTGGCGAGCCCGGAGCTGTTCACACGGCTCCGGAGGATGCAGCGGGAAAACCTGATCATTCCTGTCGTGGGCGACTTTGCGGGCGATCAGGCGTTGCCGGCCATCGCGGCCTTTCTCAGCGAGCGCGGATTGAGCGTTTCCGTGTTCTACGCTTCCAATGTTGAGTTCTACCTGTTCGGCAGGCCGGCCTGGGACAACTATCTCGACAACCTTCGCGCGTTTCCCTTCTCTCGAGACGCGGTTTTCATCCGCTCCTATTTCGGAACATTCGGTCCCCGACATCCGCAAAATGTACGAGGACATCGAGCCACGTCGCTGATCCAGGCGGTGTCGGGCTTCCTGGATGACGCAGCTGCGGGACGTCTCCGAACCTACTGGGACGTCGTGTCCCGGCACACGCTTGGGCAGTGATCCTCGGTCCGGGCAACCTGCCGTTCGGCCATCACACCCCAAGCAGGTAACGCTCGAGAGGCGTCAGCCCGTCCGGTGGTTCAGAACTTGTCGCGAACGAGCGCGCTGATTCTTTCACCACGAACTGACACTGCAACACACGTCGCAACCGGCGGGATCGGTTCGACGTCCCGCTGTGCCACAAGTGGCCGTTGAAGATCAGTACATCGCCAGCCGAAGCCAGAACGGACATCTCGTCACGATGGCGCGCCTCGGGCGCTCGCATTGATTTCGGCAACGGTTTCGGATCGAGGTGACTGCCCGGGATCAGCCGTGTCGCCCCGTTCGTTTCGGTGAAGTCGTCGAGGAGCCAGATCGACGTCACGATAGAAAACGGATCGGCGCCTCGGCGCGGCATCCAGTCCTGGTGCAAACCCTGTTGTCCGTACCCGGGTAACGGGTCGCGACCGCTCAACTGCACGACCTGGAAGGGGCGTTTCAACACATGATGCGCCGCCGCGGGAGCCGTTGGTTCCATAGCGACCCGTGCGAAGGCGCGATTTTTCCGGACGAGATCCTCGACGTGCCGCGTTCCGGTCTGCCGGCCTTCCTCCGGCAACGCCGCCGGCATGACCTCATCGAAGGCTCTTCGCAGCGCTTCGAGCCATCCGTGATCGATCAGGTCTCTCCGGACGATGTAACCGCTCCGGTCTAACTCGGCTCTCTCGGTCTTGCCGAGCGCATCCGCCGTGACGCCACACTGACGGAGCGCATCGTCGAAGCCGTCGACCGTGTTCTTGTCCTGCATGCGCATGCGAGTCCCATTGACTGCCGCTATAGGGCCGTAACGGATATAAGGTCCCAAATTGCCCCGCGCAGCACCGAGCGGCTCCGCTAACAAGGCTTCCACTAGTTGTTTATGTCATATCTCCTAAAGGACTCAAACTAAAGCTGAATAAACCATGGAGCCCGCCATGCGGACATCGAGCAAGAAATGGACTGCAAATTGCTGCCCCTAGGACGGGAAGGGCGTTCCCTGCCATGAAGATTGCGGTGGGGTGGGTATCTGAAAATCCGGTCATTTCACATCGGTCACTGACCAGTGACCAGCGACCATCTTTCATTTTGCACTTGGGGAAGGCAGTTTCGACAGACGAAAAATGACAAGTGGTCGATGGTCAGTGGTCGATTATCGATATCAAATCCAAAATGACCGGAGCGGTCAGAACGCGGCTCACCGCCTTCGACCGGGTACCCGCGACATCCCTCCAAGTTATACTCCTTGTGCAACCTAGTGCGAAATGGTACAAAAGGCGAAATGTTCTCATAGTCCTTTGTGTATAGGCGAACGTACTTTTGTTTATTTGAGGTTAGGGATGCCGAATTACATGACGAAGCAGCTTTCCGCGGTTGTGTGTCTGGCCGTGTTCTGGCTGATTTTCGCCGGCGGGACCGCTCTGGCCGCGCCACAAGAGGCAGCGGGCGCCGAGGACCTCGCCTTGTTGTCGCCGGAATCGCAACGTGCGCTGGTCGAAGAATACTGTCTCGGCTGCCACAACCCCGCTCTGATGACCGGAAATCTGACGCTGATGGAGTGGGACCCTAATCATGCGGAAGAGGACCTGGTTCTCGCGGAAAAGATGATCCGCAAAGTGCGTTCCGGAGTGATGCCCCCGGCCGGCGCGTCCAAACCCGACAAGGCTACGCTCAAGAACCTGGCGGCTTCCATCGAAGATCGTATCGACCGTGCGGCGGCGCTGAACCCGAACCCGGGTCGCCGTTCCTTGCAGCGTCTGAACCGCGCCGAATACGCCCGCACCGTCCGTGAGTTGCTCGCCATCGACGTTGATGTCGATGCCCTGCTGCCTCCCGACAGCCTCGGAGGCGGATTCGACAACATGGCGGATGCGCTGACGGTGTCACCCGCGCTCGTTGAGGGATACATGCGTGCCGCCAGCGAGATCAGCCGTATCGCTGTCGGTGATCGCGACACGGCAGCCACTTCGGCGTCATACAGCATTACGCGGACTGCTTCGCAAATGCGTCATGTCGAGGGCGCGCCCCTCGGGACGCGTGGCGGAATCGCGGAGGTCCACAACTTCCCCACCGACGGTGAATATGTCTTCACGATCACTTTCTATGGCGAATCGACGGGCGGGATCTTCGGGCTGAATAACCCGTTGGCCGAGGAATACGAAGAAGAAATAGAGGTTTCGATCGACGGCGAACGGGTTTCGGTGCTTGTCGTGACCAACGACATGAACGAGAGGAACCCGGAAGGTCTGACGGTCCGTACCGAGCCGATCACCGTCAAGGCAGGCCCTCGACGTTTGGCCGCGGCCTTTATCCAGAGGTTCTACGGGACCGTCGACGACATCATCCGCCCGATCGAACATACGATTGCCGATCAGCAGGTTTCGACCGGTTCAGGCATTTCGACTCTGCCTCATGTCCAGGAGCTCAACATCACCGGGCCGTTCAACGCGACCGGAATTTCCCGGACGCCGAGCAGAACCAGAATCTTTACCTGCCGTCCGACGCTGGCTTCTGAAGAAGCGGACTGTGCTACCGAAATCGTCACCGACCTGGCGACCGAAGCGTATCGCAGGTCGGTGACGTCGGAGGATCTCGAAGGCCTGATGAACTTCTACCGTCAGGGACGGGGAGAGGGTGATTTCGAGAGGGGAATACGAACGGCCCTCCAGGCGATCCTGGCCAGCCCCAACTTCGTTTTCAGGTTCGAACAGGTGCCTCCGAACGCCTCGCCGGGTGAAGCGTACCGCATCAGCGACCTGGAACTGGCGTCGAGACTCTCTTTCTTCCTGTGGAGCACGGTTCCGGATGGAGATCTGATCGCGGTGGCTGAAGCAGGCCGACTCCGTGAATCCGGGGTGCTCCGCGAGCAGGTCGACCGGATGCTCCGTGATCCGCGATCTGAAGCCTTGTCGAGCCGTTTCGGCGCGCAGTGGTTGCGGCTTGGCCAGCTCAACGACCACGTGCCGGACCCGATTATTTTCCCGCAGTTCGACACCACGCTCGCTTGGTCGATGCGACGTGAGACCGAGTTGCTCTTCGACAGCGTCGTCCGAGAGGACCGCAATATCCTGGATCTGCTGACGGCGGACTACACGTTTGTCGACGAACGTCTTGCCAAGCACTATGCCATTCCCGGAGTCCTGGGTAACCGGTACCGCCGCGTTTCCTTGACTGACGAGAACCGGTTCGGCGTGCTCGGTCATGCAAGTATCCTGACGCTGACGTCCATCGCAGACAGGACTTCACCGGTCGGACGTGGCAAGTGGGTGATGCAGGTGTTGTTGGGCACGTCTCCACCGACACCGCCTCCCAATGTCCCGGAACTTGAAACCGAGACAACGAGAATGAAAGTTGCCCGTGTTCTGACGTTGCGCGAGCGGATGGAGGAGCACCGCGCCAACCCGACATGCGCTGCGTGTCACGCGATGATCGACCCGATCGGATTTGCCCTGGAGAATTTCGACGCGATGGGCCGGTGGCGAGACCTGGACCATGGCATGCAGATCGACGCGACAGGAGTGCTCTTCGACGGAACCGCGCTCGACGGCCCGATCAGCCTGAGGGAAGCGATCCTGAGCAATTCCGACGCGTACCTTCGGAACTTTGCCGAGAACCTGCTTTCATACGGTCTCGGGCGGCGGGTGGAAGCCTACGACATGACCGTCGTACGCGACATCGTCCGGTCATCGGCCCAGAACAACAACCGCTTCTCGTCTTATCTGATGGGTATTGTCGAGAGTGCGCCGTTCCAGATGCGCACGACGATCAGTTCCGACGTCGCGGCTGAGCAGAACTGAACGACTGAATGGCAATGGAAAGGGACTATTAATACTTGGTTGTCCACGCATTGAATCAAACTAACGGGAATCGAACCTAAGGAGGGATTGCTACCAATGTTCATCACGAAGAAGCATATTTCACGTCGTACGGTGCTTCGAGGTATGGGGGTTGCGGTTTCGTTGCCGCTGATGGAATCGATGTTGCCTGCACAGACACCGATCAATCAGACCGCCGCGAACGCTCCCATGCGCCTGGCCGCCATCGAGATGGTGCACGGTAGCGCCGGGGCTTCGCCGTGGGGACAGGAAAACCACCTGTGGTCTCCCACTGAAACGGGCCACGACTTCGATCTGAGTGAGACCGGGATGAAGGCGCTGACGCCGCACAAGGATTACCTGACGATCGTCAGCCACACGGATGTCGTTCCTGCCGAAGCCTATGTGCTGGCCGAGGTCGGCGCCGACCACTTCCGTTCGAGCGCCGTCTTTCTGAGCCAGGCGAAGCCCAGGATGACAGAAGGGTCGGACGTGTATGTCGGGACTTCGCTGGACCAGCTCTACGCGAAGCGGTTCGGTCAGGACACGCCGATTCCGTCGATCCAGCTTGGCATCGAGCCGGTGGATGTTGGTGGTGGCTGCCTTTATGGGTACGCCTGTGCATACCGGGACACGATCAGTTGGGCCTCCCCGTCCGATCCCATTCCCATGGCGCGCGACCCGCGTATGGTGTTCGACCAGATGTTTGGCGCCGGCGGCACTGCCGAAGCGCGGTCGGAGCGCCGCAAGACCGACAGCAGCATCCTGGACTGGATCACCCATGAAGTTGCCCGGCTCAAGGAAGGGCTCGACACGGCCGACCAAGTGACGCTGACCGGCTACCTGGACGACGTTCGTGAGATCGAGCGGCGGATCCAGAAGATCGAGGACTTCAACGCGAGCGGCGAAACTCGGGAATTGCCTGACGCTCCGGTCGGCGTTCCGGACGCCTACACTGAACACGTCAAGCTGATGTTCGACCTGCAGTTGCTGGCTTTCCGTGCCGGTGTCACGAACGTCTCCGCGTTCAAGATGTCCAAGGATGGAACCAGCAGGGTCTTTCCGGACAGCGGCAGCCGAGGTTCCTTCCACCCGGCATCGCATTTCGGCAACGATCCGGATCGCATCACCGACTTCAACCTGATCAACAAGTACCACGTCGGCCTCGTGGCGGACTTCCTCGAGAAGATGAAGAACACACCGGACGGCGACGGCAACCTGTTGGATCACTCACTCGTCATCTACGGTTCTCCGATGGGTAATGCCAGCGTCCACAACCACAAGCGGTGCCCCCTGTTCTTCGCTGGAAAGGCGAACGGTGCGCTCGAGGGCAATCTCCACTATCTCGCCGAGGACGGTACTCCGATGGCAAATGCCATGCTGACGGTGATGCGCAGGACCGGGTTCGAGGACATGGAAACCTTCGGCGACAGCACGGGAGAACTTTCGATCTAAGCCGTCTTGTCGGATCCCGAGACGGGCGGCTCGGGCCGCTCGTCTTTCGAGAATTACAAACGGGCACTCGAAGCGAGGAAACTGTTTATGTTCCGGAAAAAATTACTCGGCGGTGTTGGGACGGCTTTCGTAGGAGCCCTCTGCCTCGCGGCGATCGTTCTGGCCGGACCGGCCGATACACCCGTTGCCGATGCGGCGATGCAGGGTGACATCGACGTCGTGCGGTCCCTGTTGAAAGAGGGAATGGACGTGAATGCGGCGCAGGGCGACGGGATGACGGCGCTGCACTGGGCGGCGTTCACGGACAACGTGGACATAGCCCGCATGCTGAGTTACGCCGGCGCCAACATGGAGGCCGCGACGCGTATCAATGCGATGACGCCCCTCGTACTTGCGGCCCGGAACGGCAGTGGCTCGATGGTCGCCGCGTTGCTCGAGGGTGGTGCGGACGCGAACGGGATGATGACCACAGGGACAACCCCGCTGATGTTCGCCGCTGCAGCAGGCAGCGTGGCGGCGGTGGAGACTCTCCTGGACGCCGGCGCGGATGCGAACGCGGTCGAGAACGCACAGGGACAGACGCCCTTGATGTTCGCCGCGTCCTACGACCGTGATGGCGTGATCAAGCTTCTTGTGGATCGTGGTGCCGACGTGAGCATGGCCACGAAGGTCGTCGACATGTCGAACCGAGGCCGCGGTTTTGGTCAGCGAAATCGGGGAGGCGGGGGACAGCAGGCCGCACAGGCACGCGGTGGTCGAGGAGCACGCGGTGGCGCGGCTCCCGACGATACTCCGGACGACCCTTCCCGGTTCCTGTCCGCATCGGGCCTTCCCTCCCGGAGTGCGCCGGGAAGCGTGATTCGCCAGAGGGAGACCCTGACCGCAGAGGCGGCCGCGGGCCGTGGCGATAACCGCAATTCTCGAATTACCACGCTGGGTGGCATGACGCCGCTTCTGTTTGCGGCGCGCGAAGGGTTCACCAAATCGGCGGAGGCGCTGCTTGCGGCCGGTGCGGATGTCAACCAGGTGAGCCCGGGCGACAAGTCCACGGCTCTTCTCGTGGCGACGATCAACGGTCACTTCGACCTGGCAATGCTCTTACTCGAACAGGGTGCGGACCCGACGCTTGCCAGTGCGCAGGGTGCGACTCCGCTCTACACGACGATTAACGTGAGGTGGGCGCCCGAGGCGGGATATCCCCAGCCCGAGTGGCAGCAGAACGAGACAACCTACTTGGTGTTGATGCAGGCGCTGATCGACCAAGGGGCTGACGTCGACGCACGGCTGACGAACGAGCTTTGGTACACGGCCTACACGTTCGATCTGTCGCGCGTGAACCCATCGGGTTCGACGGCGTTCTGGCGAGCGGCGCAGGTGGTCGACATCGACGCCATGAAGTTCCTCATCGCCAACGGCGCCGATACGGAGATTGCGACGAACGACAACGTCAAGCCGATCCACGTCGCGACCGGCGGCGGTGTGCACGGCAACGATGAAATCATCGCGCCGACCGGTTGGCTGGCGGGCGTGGAGTTTCTCGTTGAAGTCGCCGGCGCGGAGGTAAACCCCAAGGACGACAGCCTCTTGACGCCGCTGCACAACGCTGCTTCCATCGGGGAGACCGAGTTGTGCGAATATCTGTTATCCAAGGGTGCGGATATCTCAGCGGTGAGTGAACGCGGGGAGACCGTTGCGGACATGGCCAACGGACCTCGTCAAAGGATCCAGCCGTTTCCAGAAACCCTTGCTCTCCTGCTCAGCATGGGGTCGCCCTTCAACGACAAGTGCGTTTCCTGCTAGTGGATTGCCCTCGGACGGTGCTTGCTACCATCTAGCAGCCCCGGGGCAAAAGTTCGGCGCTCATAGTGAGCCCCTAAAGTTTTAGGCGAAGGCGGCCGCAAGTCGGCCGCCTTTTGTTTTGCTGGGATCGCCCGGCAACTTAGCGATGGCCAAGGCATTTCTGTAAGCGCTGCAGGGCCGCCGGTCCACACCGTAGCCGGTTTCGACCACCATTGCGGCCAAAGCGGCGGTCCTTGTCTTGTCCCCTTTGGTAAACAAATTGTTACGTAACAAAAAGGGCTGCGCGGGTCAATGTTCTTGCCGTCCATGTAACATTAATGATAATAAATTGAGTATCTTGGAAGGATTGTATTCCGAGCTCAGGAAAACCTCGTCGTTACGGAGACATAAAGGAATGAGAAAGCAGGTCCTTGTGGCTTTCGGCTCCATCGTTTTGGGCTTCGGCCTGGTAGGTCAGATTGACCTGGCTGGGCAGGCCCCGACCCCGGGCAGCGCCCAGGCCACATTGTTGCCCGCGGACTCACAGCGCGCTCTTGTGGAGGAATACTGCGTGGGGTGCCACAACCCCGCCGTGTTTGAAGGTCAGCTGTCACTGATGGAGTGGGATCTGGCTCATGTTGAGGACGATCCGGAGGTGGGCGAGAAAGTGGTCCGGAAACTACGGGCCGGTTTGATGCCGCCACCTGGAGCGCCACGTCCGGAGCGGGAGACTTTGAGCAATCTCGCCGCGTCGCTCGAGGACAGCCTCGACCGCGCCGACGCGGCCAGCCCGAACCCAGGGCCTCGCGCGCTTGCGCGGCTCAACCGTGCAGAGTACGCCCGATCGGTGGAGGATTTTCTCGGCCTCAAAATGGACGTTGGTGCGCTGCTGCCGCCCGATACGATGGGACAGGGTTTCGACAACTCCGCCGACTCGTTGACAGTTTCTCCGATTCTCATCGAAGGCTATATGCGGGCGGCAGGTGAGATCAGCCGTGCCGCCGTAGGCGACCGGGACGCGGCGCCCACGTCGGTGACCTACAAGGTTCCACGAACGTCTTCTCAGATGCGTCATGTCGACGGCGCACCGTTCGGGACTCGTGGCGGAATCGTCGTCAACTACAACTTCCCCGCCGACGGTGAGTACGTGTTCAAGTTGACGATGTACGGTGGCGCCGCCGGCCGGATTTTCGGGCTGAACAACCCTCTGGCCGACGACGACGACGTCGCGACCGAGCAACTGGAGGTGTCCATCGACGGCGAGCGCGGCACCGTGGTTGAGATCAACAGCGAGATGCGCGAGTCCAGTACCGGTCTGACGCTGACGAGCGATCCCGTGTTTGTCTATGCAGGTCCTCACCGTGTCGCGGCGTCCTTCATTGAAAAGTTCTCAGGCATGGTCGACGACCTGATCGCCCCGATCGAGCATACGCAGGCAGACAGCGAAATCACCAACGGATCCGGCGTTACGGTACTGCCCCATTTGCAGGACCTGAGCATCACCGGTCCGTTCAAGGTAACCGGTGTTTCCCAGACTGTCAGTCGCACTCGGATCTTCAAGTGCCGCCCGACACTTCCTGAAGAGGAACTTCCCTGTGCGAGGGAGATTGTCTCTGATCTTGCGGGTGAGGCGTACCGCCGGCCGGCTAGCGACGAGGACATGGAAGGGTTGATGAATTTCTACCTCCAGGGCCGCGACGCGGGGGATTTTGAATCCGGCATTCGGACCGCGCTCCAGGCCATCCTGGCGAGTCCGGCCTTCGTGTTCCGGTTTGAGGAGCAGCCTGAAGGTGTGGCCCCGGGCGAGGACTACCGCATCAGTGGCGTCGAACTTGCGACACGATTGTCGTACTTCCTATGGAGCAGCGTGCCGGACCAGGAGTTGCTCGCCGTGGCTAATGACGGCCGCTTACACGAGCCGGATGTACTCGAGCAGCAGATGCGCCGGATGTTGGAGAGTCCCCGAGCTGAAGCGTTGTCGACGCGCTTCGCCTCGCAGTGGCTCCATCTGCAGGATCTCGACGGTTTCGTACCCGATCCACTCCTGTTTCCACAGTTCGATACGACGATGGGGCAGTCGATGAAGCGTGAGACTGAGATGCTGTTCGACAGCATCGTGCGGGATGACCGCAGTGTCATGGACCTTCTGACGGCCGACTACACGTTTGTCGACGACCGGCTGGCCAAGCACTACAAGATCCCGAACATTATCGGGACCCGCTTTCGCCGCGTCCCTGTGACTGACGAAAACCGCAAAGGCATTCTGGGTCACGGAAGCATCCTGACCCTGACCTCCAATGCAGACCGGACGTCTCCGGTCATGAGGGGCAAGTTCGTCATGGAAGTGTTGCTCGGATCCCCGCCTCCGACTCCACCGCCGAACGTCCCGGAACTCGAGGAGACCGGTCGGCTGACCTCGGCCAGGGTCCTGACCGTGCGGGAGCGGATGGAAGAGCACCGTGCGAACCCGTTCTGCAACGCGTGCCACCAGATGATCGATCCGATCGGACTGGCTCTGGAGAACTTCGATCCGACCGGACGGTGGAGGATTCTGGATTCGGGCCGCCCGATCGACACCAAAACCACGCTGTTCGACGGCACCGAGCTGGACGGACCGGTGAGCCTGCGCGCGGCGCTTCTGACCCGTCAGGACGCGTTCCTCGGCAACTTTACCGGGCAGCTCATGTCATACAGCCTGGGCCGGAGCCTCCAGGCGTTCGATATGCCTACCGTCCGGGCGATCGTCAGGGAGGCGGGCGATAACGGCAACCGTTTCTCATCGTTTGTGTGGGGTGTCTTGAAGAGCCCGGCCTTCGGGATGCGGCGTGCTGAGAGCACCGTCGTTGCGGAGGATAATAACTAGTCTGGATTTATGCGTACTGAGTGTGTTTGGGAACTGAATACCGTTTCTGATTAGAGGGAATTGAACCGAGGAGGATAGCTAATGTTCATCACGAAAAAGCATATCTCCCGCCGCACCGTACTTCGCGGCATGGGGGTGGCTGTTTCACTGCCGCTGTTGGAGTCGATGCTGCCTGCGCAGACGCCGATGAGCCAGACGGCAGCCAATGCCCCGGCCAACCTGGCGGCGATCGAGATCGTGCACGGCGCGGCGGGCAGCTCGCCCTACGGGATCGAGAAGAACCTGTGGGCGCCTGCCGCGGAGGGTAACGAGTTCGACCTCGCGCCCACCAGCATTCTTCCGCTCGAAGCCCACCGGGATTACCTGACGATCGTGAGCAATACGGACGTTCGCAACGCGGAAGCGTTCGTCTTGAGCGAGGTGGGCGCGGACCATTTCCGCTCGAGTGCCGTGTTTCTGACGCAGTCGAAGCCGAAGATGACGACGGGGTCGGATGTCTATGCAGGTACGTCGTGGGATCAGATGCATGCCCAGAAGTTCGGCCAGGACACGCCGGTACCCTCGATCCAGCTGGCGATCGAACCGGTGGATGTCATGGGGGGGTGTGTTTACGGGTACTCCTGCGCGTACCGCGATACGATCAGCTGGGCATCACCCAGCGATCCGCTACCCATGACGCGGGATCCTCGTATGGTATTCGACCAGTTGTTTGGCAGCGGGGCAACCGCCGAAGAGCGCGCCGCGCGCCGTCAGACCGATCGCAGTATCCTGGACTGGATCACCCACGAGGTGGCACGGTTCAAGGAAGACCTGAGCGCGAGCGACCGGACCCGGCTCACCGAGTACCTGGACGACATCCGTGAAATCGAGCGGCGGATCCAGAAGATCGAGGAATACAACGCGAGCGGCATGGCCCGTGAGCTGCCGGATGCGCCGGTCGGCGTGCCCGATTCCGTCGATGAGCATATCCGGATCATGTACGACCTGCAGGCGCTGGCTTTTGCAGCGGGCGTGACGCGGGTGTCATCCTTGAAGTTGTCGAAGGATGCCACGGGCCGCGTCTATCCGGAGAGCGGCAACCGGAGCGGTTTCCACGGTCAGTCTCATTACGGGAGTACGCCGGAGCGCATCGAGGCGTTCGCAGGAATCAACACGTACCACGTCAGTCTGCTCGCGTATTTCATCGACAAACTGAAGAGCATTCCCGATGGCGACGGTAATCTCCTCGACCACTCGTTGGTGATCTACGGCTCGCCGATGGGCAACTCGAGCGTCCATAACCACAAGCGCTGCCCGCTGATCTACATCGGGCATGCTAACGGAGCGTTGAAGGGAAACCTCCACGTCAACGCCGAAGCGGGCACGCCGATGGCGAACGCCATGTTGCCCGTCATGCGTCGGATGGGTCTCGAAATAGAGAGCTTCGGCGACAGCAGCGGCGAGTTGACGCTCTAGGCTCGCAACTTTCGGGATCGGAGAGTTGTGGCGGCCCCACCTCGGGGGGCCGCACACCCCCCTCGGTCCCTTCATATTCTCCGACCAGTACGCTAGGACTCGGGAGGAAACGACTTATGTTTGGGAAGAAAGTGGTTGGCGGCATCTCGTTGGGTATCGTCAGCGCGTTGTGCCTCACGGTACTTATGCTGGCCGCGCCCGCCGACACGCCGGTCGCGGACGCAGCCATGAACAGCGACATGGATGCACTTCGAACCTTGTTGCGAACGGGCACGGATGTCAACGCGGCGCAGGGTGACGGCATGACGGCCCTGCACTGGGCGTCTTATAAGGACGACGTGGAGATGGCCCAGATGCTGACCTACGCAGGTGCGAACGTGCGCGCGACAACCCGCATCAACGGGATGACGCCGTTGATCTTGGCGGCACGTAACGGGAGCGGCGCGATGGTGTCCGCCCTGCTCGCAGCCGGAGCCGATTCAAACGGTGCGATGACAATTGGGACGACTCCCTTGATGCTGGCCGCTGCGTCGGGCGATGTCGAATCCATCACCGCTCTGCTGGAACATGGCGCTGAGGTAGATTCCATCGAAGATGCCCAGGGGCAGACCGCGCTGATGTTCGCAGCTTCCTACAACCGTGACGAGGCGATCAGCGTGCTGATCGAGCACGGTGCGGACGTTAGCCTGACCACGAAGACCGTCGATCTGTCGACCCGCACGCGTGGTCGTGGCGGTGCGGCTGCAGCGGCGCGTGGACGTGGTCGCGGCGCCCCGGGTGCGCGAGGACGCGGTCGTGGACGCCGCGGTGCGGAGGCAGCGCCCCCACCCCCCCTCTCGTCGGCCTCGGGTCTGCCGGCCAGCAGCGCGCCGGGCAGCGTCGTGAGGACCCCAACTGCAGCTCCGGAGGCACAGGGACGCGGGCGTGGTCAACAGCGAGGAGGAGGCCGGGAAGGCCGGTTGACCACGCTTGGGGGCCTGACACCTCTGCTCTTCGCGGCTCGTCAGGGCCATCTGGACGCCGTCAAGGCTCTCCTCGAATCCGGAGCCGACATCAATCAGCTGAGCCCAGGTGAGTTGACCTCTCCAATACTGATTGCGACCATCAACGGGCATTTTGACCTGGCCATGTTTCTCCTCAATCAGGAGGCCGATCCGACTCTGGCCAGCAAGCAGGGTGCGACCCCTCTCTACGTTGCGCTCAATGTGAGATGGGGGCCCGAGACCGGTTATCCACAACCCGATGTCACCCAGAACGAGACCAGCTACCTGGAGTTGATGCAAGCCTTGATCGATCACGGTGCGGATGTCGACGCACAGCTAACGGCCGAGCTCTGGTATACCGGGTACACTTTCGATCTGTCGCGTGTCAACGCGGCCGGTGCCACTCCGTTCTGGCGAGCGGCACAGGTGGTGGACCTTGAAGGCATGAAGCTTCTGATCGACAACGGCGCCGATCCGGAGCTGGCGAACAACGACGATGCGCTACCGATCCACGTCGCCAACGGATCCGGAGTGCACGGTAACGACGAGGTCATCGCCCCGACGGGCTGGCTGGCCGGTGTACGTTATCTGGTCGAGGAACTCGGCGCTGACGTCAATGCGCGGGACGGAGGCGGTCTCGTGCCGCTTCACCATGCTGCGGCGATCGGCGAGAACGAGCTCGTTCGATACCTGGTTGCGAACGGTGCCGACGTGACTGTTGTCGCCGAAAATGGCCGGACGGTGGCCGACATGGCCAACGGACCGCGTCAGCGAATTCAGCCCTACCCGGATACCATAGCGCTCCTGATCAGCCTGGGTTCTCCTTTCAACGACAATTGCGTTTCCTGCTGATCCGGTATCGTCCTCCAATCAACCTTCCAGAGGCGGCATTCGAATGCCGCCTCTTTTTTCTTGCTATCTTGGAAATCCTTGGGCTGACCGCCTCCGTGGTCTCCCGCGCATACCCCTCCCATGTTTTGGTCCATCCAAAACGCTGCAAGTCATTCATTCTTCTTGCTGTCGAAGGTGGGAAATGATAGAAATGGAGATGGTGGGGAGAAGTGTATCTAGGCAGGCCTGATAATACCGTGCTGACGCAGACCTAAACTAATGACAAAACACATACTTGTAGTTCTCGCAGCCGGAGTCTTGTTCGTCTCACTCGCGGGCGTTAATGTCGGCGCGCGCCAGGAGGTGCCAACGATGGCCGGCGAGCAGTCCGTCGTGCTACTGCCGGCAGGATCGCAAAGGGCGATCGTTGAAGAGTATTGCGTTTCGTGTCACAACCCGGCTGTCTTCGAGGGCGAACTTTCCCTGATGGAGTGGGACCTGGGTCAGGTCGAAGCCGATCCCGTGCTCGCTGAGAAGGTTATTCGCAAGTTGCGTGCGGGCATGATGCCCCCCCCGGGCGCCCCTCGCCCCGCCGCCGACACGCTCCACGCCTTGGCCGCCTCGGTAGAATCCAATATCGATCTTGCTGCGGCGCTGAATCCAACGCTGGGCGACCGTACGTTGCAACGTCTGAACCGTGTCGAGTACGCCAACTCGGTGCGTGCACTTCTGGATCTCGACATCGACGTGACCGCCCTGCTGCCTCCCGACAGTGCGGGACGGGGGTTCGACAACATTGCCGACGCGTTGACGCTGTCGCCCGCGCTGCTTGAAGGCTATGTCCGGGCGGCGAGCAAGATCAGCCGGATTGCGGTCGGTGACCCGGACGTCAGTCCGACGGTGGAGACCTATGGCGTTTTCCGAACCGCTTCCCAGATGCGGCACGTCGAGGGAGCACCGTACGGGACGAGAGGCGGCACTTCGGTCATCCACAATTTCCCGGCGGACGGGGAATACGTGTTCAAGATGGAGTTCTACCCAACCCCGACGGGCGGACTCTTCGGCAAGAAAGCACCGGACGAGAAGATCGAAGTTTCTGTTGACGGCGCACGGGTGGCGCTTCTCGACATCGATCCGCAACTGAGCGAGGGACGTGACGGAGGCACCTTCGTCCAGACTGTGCCGATCACCGTCAGTGCCGGACCGCACCGTGTTTCCGCCGCGTTCATCCAGCACTTCACCGGTCCGATCGATGACCTGTTGCGCCCGATCGAGCACACGATCGCCGACAGCCAGATCTCCGAAGGAGACGGGATTACCGTTCTGCCGCATCTGCAGGCCTTGGGCATCAACGGGCCATACAACGCGACGGGCGTTTCGGACACGCCTGCCCGCAGGACAATATTCACCTGCCGGCCGTTGAGCTCCGGCGAAGAAGTGTCCTGCGCCGAAGAGATTGTGACCGGCCTGGCGAGTCGGGCTTATCGTCGGCCGGTATCGGAAGAAGACCTGGAAGGCTTGTTGGACTTCTACCGCATAGGCCGCGAAGAGGGTGATTTCGAGGAGGGTGTGAGAACCGCGCTTCAGGCCATTCTGACGAGCCCCAATTTCGTCTTCCGTTTCGAGCACGAGCCCGAGGGTGTGCAGCCCGGCGAGACGTTCCGTATCAGCGACGTCGAGTTGGCTTCCCGTCTGTCCTACTTCCTGTGGAGCACGGTTCCGGATGAGGAGTTGCTGACGCTGGCCGATCAAGGTCGGCTGCATGAGCCTGCGCTACTCGAGGCCCAGGTCCGGCGGATGCTCGCGGATCCTCGTGCCGAAACCCTTGCGACGAGATTTGCGGCACAATGGCTGCGGCTGAAGGATCTCGACGGAATCATTCCCGACCCGCTGCTCTACGCACAATTCGATTCGACGCTCGCCGTATCGATGAGACGCGAGACCGAGCTGCTGTTCGACTCTGTCGTGCGAGAGGACCGGAACCTCCTGGACCTTCTCGAAGCCGACTACACGTTCGTCGACGAGCGCCTGGCCAAACACTATGGCATCGCGAACATTCTTGGCAGCCGGTTCCGGCGAGTACCCGTGACGATGGACGAACGCAGGGGTTTGCTCGGACACGGCAGTATTCTTACGATGACGTCGATCGCAGATCGGACATCGCCCGTGCAACGCGGCAAGTGGGTGATGGAAGTGCTGCTCGGCACACCACCGCCTCCTCCGCCTCCGAACGTACCGGAGTTGGAGGAAACGGAGTCTGTCGAGGGGGACCGGCTGTTGACGTTGCGTGAACGGCTGGAGATTCACAGGTCGAACCCGTTCTGTGCCGGCTGCCACAACATGATCGATCCGCTCGGCCTGGCGCTCGAGAATTTTGACGTGACGGGCAGGTGGCGCGAATTCGACGCGGGCCTTCCGATCGATCCGTCCGGTGAGCTCTTCGACGGCACGTTGGTCGATGGGCCGTCGAGCCTGCGCGAGGCGCTGTTGAGCAGATCCGATTCATTCATCCGGAATTTTACCGAGAATCTGATGATGTACGCACTGGGCCGGAGGGTGGAGTACTACGACATGCCCACGATTCGTCAGATCACTCGCAATGCGGAGGAAGTCGGCAATCGCTTCTCCTCGTTCGTCGTGGGCATCGTCGAAAGCCCGGCATTCCAGATGAGGGTGGTACAGCAGAGTACTGAGGCGGCGGCTAACTGAACACAGCCGGTCGCGAAAAGGTATTATTGAAACGTTAATTTGAAAAGGCAATAACTAAAGAGCAAGGAAGATCTAGGAGGAAAGGAGCACCATGTTCATCACGAAGAAGCATCTCTCACGACGCACAATGCTTCGCGGAATGGGCGTTGCGGTATCGCTGCCCATGCTCGAGTCCATGCTGCCGGCCCAGACGCCGATGAACCAGACAGCGGCGGCGCCCGAAACCCGTACCCGCCTTGCGTGCCTCGAGATGGTACACGGCGCGGCGGGAAGTAATGCTTATGGAATCGAGAAAAACCTCTGGGCCCCCGCCAAGGAGGGTGCGGACTTCGACCTGACTCCGAGTAGTTTGAGCCCGCTCGAGCCTTTCCAGGACTACCTGACGATCATCAGCAACACTGACTGCCGTAATGCTGAAGCTTTTGTGTTGGGTGAGGTCGGTGCCGACCACTTCAGAACAGCGGCCGTCTTCCTGACGCAGGCAAAACCGAAGATGACCGAAGGGTCGGACGTCTATGCGGGACCGTCTATCGACCAGGTCTATGCAGACCGGTTCGGGCAGGACACGCCGATGCCGTCGATCCAGCTCTCGATCGAAAACCTGGCGCAATCGGGCGCGTGTTCCTACGGTTACTCTTGCGTATATACGGATTCGATCGTCTGGGGAACTGCGACCGATCCCCTCCCCATGCAGCGTGACCCGCGTGTAGTGTTCGAGCAATTGTTCGGCGACGGTGCGACCGAGGCCGAACGCGCCTCCCGCCGACAACTCAACAGCAGCATCCTCGACTGGGTCACGCATGAGGTCGCCCGCCTCGAAGCCGACCTGGGTGTCAACGACAAGAACCGGCTGGGCGACTATCTCGATGACGTCCGCGAAGTGGAGCGTCGGATTCAGAAGATCGAAGAGCACAACGCCAGCGGTGACGCCCGAGCGTTGCCCGATGCGCCGATCGGCGTTCCGGATGAATGGGAAGAACATGTCAAGCTGATGTTCGACATGCAGGCTCTCGCGTTTGCTGCGGGCATTACTCGCGTGTCGGCGTTCAAGATGAGCCGGGACGTTTCCGGGCGGGTCTTCCCCGAAAGCGGAGTGCGGACCGGATTCCACTCGGCATCGCATCATGGAGGCCGCCCCGAGCGCGTCGAGGATTATGCCAAGATCAACCGTTATCACGTCAGCCTGGTCCCGTACTTCCTCGAAAAGCTGAAGAACACGCCCGACCTGGACGGGACCCTGCTCGACCACAGCATCGTCCTGTACGGTTCGGCAATGGGCGACTCGAACCTGCACAACCACAAGCGCTGTCCGCTGTTCATGGTCGGCAAGGCCGGCGGTCAGATTCAGGGAAACAATCACCTCAGGGCGGCCGACGGAACGCCGATGGCCAACGCGTATCTGACCCTGTTGCATCGGCTCGGTGTCGATATCGGCAGTTTTGGCGACAGCACGGGCGAGCTCGCACTCTAGGAGGAAACTAATTAATGCTACGTAAGCACTGGAGTCGCGGTCTTTCAGCGGGTCTTATCACTGTCCTGTCATTGACCGCAATGATGCTCGCAGCCCCGGCCGAAAGCCCGGTGGCAGACGCCGCGATGAGCGGCGATCTCGAAATCGTCCGCGGCTTGCTACGCGGGGGCGCCGACGTGAATGCGGCGCAGGGTGACGGCCTGACGGCCCTGCACTGGGCTGCCTTGAACGACAACGTGGAACTGGCCGAAATGTTGCTTTACGCCGGGGGCAACGTGAAGGCGGCAACGCGGATCAATGCGATCACGCCGATCTTCATGGCGTCTCGGAACGGAAGCGCTGCCATGTTGCGAACGTTGATCGGGGCGGGCGCCGACGCGAACGCCGAGATGCCGACGGGAACGACCCCGTTGATGATGGCATCGGAGTCCGGTAGTACCGATGCCGTCGCAGTCTTGATCGAGTCCGGAGCCGACCTCGACGCGACCGAAACACAGTTCGGGCAGACGCCGTTGATGTTCGCGGCGGCGTTCAACCGGTCCGAGGTCCTCGAGGTCCTGCTCGACCATGGCGCAGATCCGAACATCAACACCAAGGTCGTCGACCTGTCGACTCGAAACTCACGTCGTGGGGCGCGTGGGCGAGGCGGGCGTGGTGCGCCGGCCGCGCGGGGCCGCCGTGGGTTCCCGGGCCGTGGCGGTGCACCGGCGGCCCAGGTCGAGGAAAGCTCAAACGCGGCTTTGCTGTCGGCCTCCGGAATCCCGATCAGCGCCGGTCAGGGCAGCGTGACCCGCCCGCGGACCGGGCGTGCCGCCCCAGGCGCACAGCAGAACAACCAGTTTGCCCGTCGTCCCAGCGTTCAGTTCCAGGGTGGCCTGACGCCCTTGCTCTACGCCGCTCGTGAGGGGCACTTCGAGTCGGTCGACGTCCTGCTGGACGCCGGGGTGGACATCAATTCTGTCGGGCCCGGTGAAAAAACCTCGCCGCTGATGATTGCGGTTGTCAATGGACACTTCGACCTTGCGATGCATCTGCTGGAAAAGGACGCGGACCCGACGCTGGCGAACATCGCTGGTGGAACGCCGCTTTACGCAACGTTGAACGTGAAGTGGGCGGCGGACGTGGGTTATCCGCAGCCCGACGCCACGCAGAACGCGACGTCCTATCTCGAACTGGTGCAGGCGTTAATCGACAACGGTGCCGACGTGGACGCCCAGCTCACCAACGGGCTCTGGTTCACCGGCTACAATTTCGATCTGGCCCGTGCGTCCACGGTGGGTGCGACCCCCTTCTGGCGGGCCGCGCAGGTCAACGATGTCGCTGGAATGAAGTTGCTGATCGAAAACGGCGCGGATCCACACATCAAGACCGGTGCCAACGTCGGTCCGTTGCAGATCGCCTCGGGAGCCGGCGTTCACGGGAACGATGAGATCACCGCGCCGGGAGGCTGGATGCCGGGCGTCCGGTATCTTGTCGAAGAGATCGGTCTCGATGTCAACGACGCCGCCGACACCGGTTACACTGCGCTGCACAACGCGGCGGCTCGGGGAGACAACGAGATGATCCTCCTTCTCGTGTCGCACGGCGCGAAGGTGGACCCGATCAGTTCGCGCGGCCAAACGGTGGCGGACATGGCCAACGGTCCTCGTCAGAGGATTCAGCCATTTCCGGAGACGATCGCTCTTCTGTTGAGCCTAGGTTCTCCGTTCAACGACAAGTGCGTGTCCTGCTAAGATCCACTAGAAACGAACACGACTATTGATAGTGGCGGTCGGTCGGGGCAGGCACCCGTATCGGCCGCCTTTTTTTCCGCGCAGGCCCTCCCCACCCTTTCACCGCAACCTGATGCGATGCAATGGTCCGAACTAGGCTACTCTGTTGGGTGAGGCAGCGACGTGCCTGTTCGCTGCGCACATTCGACAAATCGCGCAAGTACTTATTTCTTGCGAGACGTAGAGGACAGCAATTACAATGCCCCGAACGGGAGTGTGCCTCCGATGAGACAGCGTGGTGATGGCCTATGTTAAGACGGACCATTTCGATCCTGGTTGCTGCCGTGGTGTGTATCGCCGGAGTTTCCGGCCTGAATCTGGCCGGGACCGCAAATTCGCGCGCGGCATCTGGGCAGAGGTCCGCAGCCCTCTCACCGGACTCGCAGCGTGGCCTCGTGGAGCAGTACTGCACAGACTGCCACAATGCGTCACTTCTGGCCGGTGGCATGGACCTCGAAGCGCTCGATCTGGCTCGCATTGCCGAGAACGCGGAACTTGCCGAGAAGATGATTCGCAAGGTGCGCGCGGGCATGATGCCACCGGCAGGTCAAGCGCGCCCGGACGCGACGACGCTCAACCGGTTTGCGCGTTCGCTGGAAGAAGCAATCGACAGGGTGGCGGCCCAGCAACCGCACGTCGACGCGCCTGAACTACACCGCCTCAACCGAACCGAGTACAGTCGTTCGATCCGCGATCTTCTGGGAGTCACGGTGGACGTGTCCGAGCTGCTTCCAACCGACGCCGGCACGGCGGGTTTCGACAACATGGCGGATGCCCTGACCGTCACGCCGACGCTCATGCAGGCCTACGTCCGCGCTGCCGAAAGGATCGCACGTCTGGCCGTTGGAGATCCCGACGCGCCGACCGCGATGGTTCAGTACGACGTCCCGAAGGTTGTCAACCAGATGCGGCACTTGGAAGGGGCGCCGTTTGGGACTCGCGGGGGTGTATCGGTCATCCACGACTTTCCCGCCGACGGGGAGTACTCGTTCCAACTGGAACTCTATTACTACTACACGGGAGAACTCGTCGGATCACACCTGCCCGGTTCGCTGGTCGGACAGGAGCTGGAGATTTCAGTCGACGGAGAACGCGTCGCGGTGTTCACCATCGATCCCGAGGTGCAAGAAACTGAGGGGCTCCTCCAGACAGACCCGATCCCGATCAAGGCAGGCCAACGCAGGCTCTCGGCCGCTTTCGTTGCAAAGGCGGACGGGCCCGTCGAAGATCAATACCGGCTTGTCGAGCACACCCTGATGGACGTGACGATCGCCAACCAGCCGGGCATGTCCGCGCTTCCCCATCTGCGAACGCTGTCGGTCACCGGCCCCTTCAACCCCACGGGGGTTTCGGACACGGCGAGCCGCCGCGAGATCTTTACCTGCCATCCGGCCTCGGCGAGCCAAGAGCCAGGTTGTGCCACGGAGATCATTACGCGCCTGGCAGGCAAGGCCTTCCGGAGGCCGACCACAGCCGAGGATCTCGAAGCGCTGATGGGGATGTACCGGTTGGGCTATGGCGTGGACGGCTTTGAGGGCGGAGTTCGGACTGCTATCCAGGCGATCGTCGCGAAGCCGGAGTTCGTTTTCCGCTTCGAAAGGGTACCGGATAATCTTGAAGTCGGCGCGATATTCCCCGTCGACGACATCGAGCTGGCGTCCCGGTTGTCCTACTTCCTCTGGAGCAGCGCGCCCGACGACGATTTGATCGCGATCGCCGCCGAGGGGCGCCTCTCCGAGCCCGGGGTACTCGACCAGCAGGTAGTGAGGATGTTGTCGGACCCGCGTTCCGAGGCGCTTGCGACAAACTTCGCTTCTCAGTGGCTGCGATTGCGAGATCTCAAACAGTTCAGCCCGGAACCGACGACCTTTCCGGACTTCACACGGAATCTGGCGGAGTCGATGCAGCGGGAGGTCGAGTTGCTGTTCGACAGTATCCTGCGCAACGACCGGAGCCTGCTGGACCTGTTGAGGGCGGACTACACGTTCGTCGATGAGACGCTCGCACTGCACTACGGTTTGCCGAACGTAACGGGAAATCGTTTCCGTCGCGTCACCCTCAGCGACCCGAACCGGTTCGGGCTGGTTGGCAAAGCAGCGGTGCTGGCGATGACCTCGCTGGCGAACCGGACCTCGCCCGTTGCCAGGGGCAAGTACGTCCTGGAGGTCTTGTTGGGCACGCCACCACCTCCCCCGCCGCCGGTGGTGCCGCCGTTTCCCGAAACAGTCAACAACGAGAAGGTACTGACCGTGCGGGAGAGGATGGAAGCTCACCGCCAAAGCCCGGCGTGTTCGGCCTGCCACCAGATCATGGATCCGATCGGGCTGGCTCTGGAAAACTTCGACGCTACGGGACGATGGCGAAATGTGGACGGCGGTTTCGAGATTGACGCGACCGGAAGCATGTACGACGGGATCGAACTGGACGGACCAGTCAGTGTCCGAGAAGCGATCCTGGACCACTCGGCCTCGTTCATCGGAAGCTTTACCGAGAAGCTTCTGGCGTATGCCCTCGGCCGTGTGCTCGATTATCGCGACATGCCGACCGTGCGCTCGATCTCACAGACGGCGGCGGAAAACGACAATCGACTTTCGTATTTCATCATGGGTGTCGTGAACAGTGCCCCGTTCCAGATGCGTACCGTTACGGCCCGGGAATCGGCCGCGGAGAATGAGAACCGGTGACGGAGTCATCGAAACGAATTCAAGGTTGACCTCAAACAAGGAGCTCACTTCGATGTTCATTACGAAGAAACATCTTTCCCGGCGAACAGTCCTTCGCGGCATGGGGGCGGTCGTTGCGCTACCGTTCCTCGAGTCGATGGCTCCTGCCGCCACACCGCTACGCCAGACGGCCGCGTCTCCAGCAAGCCGCCTGGCCTGCATCGAAATCGTGCACGGATCGGCGGGCAGCACTCAGTGGGGTACAGAGCAGAACCTGTGGATGCCGGCGACCGAGGGTTTCGATTTCGAAATGAGCCCGATACTTGAGCCATTGGCACCGCTCAAAGAGTACCTGACCGTCGTCACCCAAACCGATTGCGCGCAGGCGAACCCATGGAAGCCGGAAGAAGTGGGCGCCGACCACTTCCGTGCGAGTGCCGTGTTCCTGACGGCGGCGCATGCGAAACAAACCCTCGGTTCCGACGTCTACAACGGCACGTCGATCGACCAGCTGTACGCCCAGAAGTTCGGCCAGGACACCCCCCTGCCGTCGGTCCAGCACGGCATCGAGAACATGGATGCTTCGGGCGCATGCGGCTTCAACTACAGCTGTGTCTACATGGACACGATCAGCTGGGCGTCACCGACCGAGGCGCTGCCGATGACGAGAAACCCTCGGAGGGCCTTCGAGGAGTTGTTCGGGGCCGGGGGATCGCAGCAAGACCGGGCCGAGCGTCGGATGATCAACCGCAGTATCCTCGATGGGATCACACACGATGTGGCGCGTCTGGCAGGGGAACTGGACCCCAGAGACCGGGGTCGACTGGGCGCTTATCTTGAAAACGTCCGTGAGATCGAACGCCGGATCCAGAGGATCGAAGAGTACAACGCCAGGGGCGTGGCGAGGGAGTTGCCGGATGCCCCGATCGGCGTTCCCGATTCCTGGGAAGATCACGTCAAGTTGATGCTCGACCTCGAGGCTCTGGCTTTCGAGGCCGAGATCACGCGTGTTTCGACCCTCAAGCTCAGCCGCGACACGAGCAATCGGGTGTTTCCGGAAAGCGGATCGACGACGCCATTCCATTCGGCTTCCCACCACGGCGAGAAACCGGCCCAGATCATCGATCTGTCGAACATCAACCGGTACCACGTGGGGCTGCTGGCGTACTTCCTCAACCGCCTGGCGAACACGCCGGACGGCGACGGAAGCCTGCTGGATCATTCGCTTGTCCTGTACGGCAGCCCGATGGGCGATTCGAACGTGCACGGCCACTTGCGTGTCCCGATACTGCTCGCCGGGCATGCGTCGGGCGCGGTAAAGGGCGACCTTCACGTCCGGTGCGCGGAAGAAACGCCACAGGCAAACGTTCTCCTGGCGATGATGCAGAAGCTGGGCGTGGACATCGAACACATCGGGGACAGCACAGAACCGATTACGATCTGAGGTCGAGGCCTCGCACGATGACGAAAGCGAAAGCAAACCAACCTGGAAGAGGATCACATATGTTGGCTCGAACCCTGGCCACTTGGCTGAGCGTCGCGCTCTTGATGTCACTGTCGGCTATCGCTCAGGACGCGGGGGTTTCCCTGGCGGCGATGCGGGGCGACAGGGCAATGGTAAGAACGCTGCTGGATGGCAGCGCTGACGTCAATCATGCGATGGGTGACGGTACGACGGCTCTGCACTGGGCTGCGTACCGCACCGATCTGGATCTGGCGCGAATGTTGATCCAGGCCGGCGCCAATGTCGAGGCCGTGACTCGGCTCGGGGACATCTCTCCCCTGTTCATGGCGGCCGAGAGCGGCAGCGCGGAAATGATCGCGCTGCTGCTGGGAGCGGGCGCCGATCCCAACTCTTCGAAGTCGACGGGAACCACTCCGTTGATGTTGGCTGCAGCTTCGGGGGATGTTGACGCGGTCGGAATGCTGCTCGAGCGCGGCGCGGACGTGAATTCCACGGAGAACACACACGAGCAGACGGCTCTGATGTACGCTGCGGCGCGAGGTCGTGTCGACGTGATCCGCCAGTTGGCACAGGCCGGAGCCGACACGGACGCCTCGACGAAGGTCTCCCCCATCGGTGCGTCCGAGGATCAGTACCGTTCGCGGAACCAGAATCGTCCGCGGACGGGCGCCGACCCGATCGCGATGGGCGGGATGACGGCGTTGCATTTCTCGGCACGTGAAGGTCAGATCGACGCGATCCGCGAACTGGTTTGGGCCGGGGCCGATGTCAACAAGGTGAATGGCTCGGACCGTATCAGCGTGATGACGATGGCGATTATCAACGGCCACCTGGACATCGCGGAGTTCCTCCTGGCTAACGGCGGCAATCCGACCCTGGCCAGCGACACGGGATTGGCGCCCCTCTACGCGACGATCGACGCGCAATGGGCCGCGCGGACGTGGTATCCGCCCGCAAGCATAGAAGAGGAAAGGATTGGCTATCTGGATTTGATGAAGAAGCTGCTCGCCAGTGGCGCGGACCCGAACGAGAGGATCGGACCGGAGCCGTGGTTCCGTTCGTTTCACGGGGACTGGATCGATGCCGCCGGTGCCACGGCTTTCTGGCGCGCGGCGCAGTCGAACGACCTTGCGGCGATGAAATTGCTGATCGCCGCCGGCGCTGATCCCCACATCCCGACGACACACCTGGCCTCAGCACTCCAGGCCGCGGCCGGGTTCGGGCATGAGCCTCAGGTTACCAACCTCGTGCCCGGGGCGCGCACCGAGACCATCCTGTACCTGGTCGATCAGCTGGGCGCGGATGTGAAGTCGAACGACGACAAGGGATACACACCCCTGCACGGAGCCGCGCTCGTGGGAGCCAACGATGTGATTCTTTACCTCATCTCCAAGGGCGCCGATGTCACCGCGAAGGCCAACATGATTTACGGTCGCGCGGATGACGGCAACAGGGACGTGGATGCAGGTACGGGGGACACGGTCGTTGACATGGCCAACGGCCCCCGCGAGCGGTCGATCATCTACCCCGAAACGATCAACCTGCTCGTCGGCCTGGGAGCGGAGAATTCCGATAACTGCCGCGCTTCGGTTTGTGTCCTGAAGACCATCTTGGAGCCCGACGACAACCAGTGAAGCAATAGCGACCTGCCGGACCAGACAGAGAGCCCGCTCTGCCCTTTTCTCTTATTCGCAGTTCGGCGCTATGGAATCGAGAGCCGTCAGGCTGATCCGTTCTCCGCTTGTTCGCCGAATTAACACGCCTTTCACCTGCACTCGATGGCCGGCGTACGCGCCCGGTTCGAAGTCGTAGCGGATGTTCGTGAAGTTGCCCAGCGGAAACGTCCGGGTTCCGGGCGCCATTTGGAGTGATCCCGCAATTTCCTCAGGACTCGTCCTTTTCCCTTCCCGAATCCGTGCGGGCTCGGTGGCGGTGGCCAGTATCCAGGAGTCCCCTTCCCCCGCTGTGAGGCATCCGACGAGCTTGACGAGCGTGTTGTTGGGCAGGGGCTGTGGTCCATCCATCCCGACGATACGGACGCGCGCGAGCGCTTCAGGCAGCAGCTCTTCGGCCCCGGCCGGATAACCGTTTGAGCCGAGTATGTAGGCGAGGATCTGGATGTAGGATTCGTCGCTGAGTTGTCCCGCACCGTCCGCCGGCATCCGCGAGCTGATGTGCGTATAGAGAGTATCGAGGTTGCTTTCCCGCCAGCGGTTGATGAACGAGCGGCCACGCAGGGTCGGACCATCGGGGTCGATTCCTTCATGACAACGGACGCAATTGGTTTCGTACCGATCACCGCCTTCGATCGCCTGGGCCTCGGTGAACACACCGTCCAGTAACGTCCTGCCCTCGTAGGTGAGAGCTTGTGCACCAGCTTGAAAGGCCGCGCCGAACCCCACCAATGACAGCGCCAGGGTTAACAACGCAACCAACGATGTCGATGCCCGTCGTTCCTGTACGTTCATATGTTGCAATTCACCTCAACTTCCTGCCACGATCGGCAAAACGGAAACACTTCAAGGCATTGCACTTGCGATTCAGTTCGGGGCGTGGTAAACATCCCCGATACTGTTCCAGAGGATACATTTAAAAGTGGACAGATCGCAACGCCTTCAACTGTGTCGACGTCAACGATTTCAAGACCGAGGTCTGCCACTTCGACCTTGTGCGGCGGGCTGAACAACAGACACCGGGTCAGGTTGAGGGTTCCGATGGTTCGACGTCGCCGTAATGCGGGCCATCAGACTTCTGCCCCGGGCTGCTAAGGTTTGCCCTCTCCGTCCGCCGGAGGTATACTCCCGGCCGGCCGAGTCAAGAACGGACGCATCCGAGAGACCACGGTCGAAACGAGCGAGGAGGTTACGTGAAGACAGTTCAAATCGATCGGAGCAAAACGCTCCAGCAAGAGCCGCAGACAGGACACAACCGTTGGCATCCGGATATCTCTCCGATTCTCGAGGTGGAACCGGGTGAAGAGGTGATGCTGGAAACACGGGACGCTCTGGACGGTCAGTTCCACTCGGGCACAACCGAAGCCGATTTCGCGAACCTCGACGCCGGACCGATCCACCCGCTGACCGGCCCGGTCTTCGTCAAGGGTGCGTCTCCCGGAGACCTGCTGGAAATCCAGTTCGTCGAGATCAAGCCGGAGCCATATGCCTTCACGGCCATCATCCCTGGATTCGGGTTTCTAAGGGACCTTTACACGGATCCGTTCCTGGTGCATTGGAAGATCGAGAACAATGCCGCGACGTCCGAACAGTTACCTGGCGTTCGGATCCCCGGCGCGCCCTTCATGGGTGTCTCGGGTCTGGCTCCGTCCCTGGAATTGCTCGGCGAGTGGACCCGGCGCGAGAACGATGCGATTGCCGCCGGCGGCATGGCGTTGCCTCCGGACGCCGGCGGCGCAGTCCCCTCAGAAGGCGCAGCAGCGACCGACGGATCGCGGACGCTTCCGCCTCGTGAGTGCGGCGGCAACTTCGACGTTAAGCAACTAACGGCCGGTTCCAGCCTGTTCTTGCCCGTGTATGCGGAGGGCGCACTGTTTTCGACGGGAGACGCCCACTTTGCGCAGGGGGACGGAGAGGTCTGCGTGACGGCGGTAGAGATGTCCGCAACGGTGACCTTGAAATTCCAGGTGCACAAGGGCGAAGCCGCCAAGAAGAACATCCGGGCGCCCCGACTCAGCCATTCTGGCTACTTCCAGGCCCCGGAGATGGCCTCTCCGAAGGACTTTGTCGGGGTGATGGGCTACCCGATTAAAGAGGACGGCACCAACGAGGCCGAAAACCTGACCCTGGCTTGCCGCAACGCGGTCCTGCACATGATTGAGCTGTTACAGGAGCGCGGTTTCAATCGGGAGCAGGCGTACGCGATTTGCAGCGTCGGCGTGGATCTGCGGATCAGCAACGTCGTTGATGTCCCGAACTTCACCGTGACGGCGCTTCTGCCCGAAGCGATTTTCGTCAAGTAAGGAGATCCATGAATCGAATTACCAGAGCTGTATTGTTGCTCTTCTTTCTCGTCGCGGCGGCCGAGACGGCGGCCGCTCGTCCGCCGTTCCTCGAGATGTTCCGGGGAGATGCGCTGCGGAATCAGGACCGGGACGGATGTGTCACATGCCACGTGAGCCCGCAGGGAGGCGGACCGCGGAATGAATTCGGTCGAGCATTTGCGGCAAACGAGTTCACCATCACGCCACTCCTGAGATCGGGCTTTCCCGACCGGTTCAACTTTACGACGGCGGAAGTGCCGACAGGCGGGATGCTCTATTTCTCCGGCACGGGTGATGAGGGCATCGTGTTCGAGCAGGACGGCGAGAAGTATCTGGTCGACCTGCCGGCAATCGTCGCCGACCTGCTCATCGAGCGGCCGCCGGAACCGCCGCCGCCACCGCCGATGCATCCGGTGGCCAACTTCAGCTTCTTCATCACCAGCGCTGGACCGGGCAACGGGGGCAACCTCGGCGGCCTTGCCGGTGCAGACCGCCACTGTCAGGAACTGGCTGGGGCTGTCGATGCGGGGCACAAGACCTGGCGGGCATATCTCAGCACGAGTTACGAGGGCGATCCCATCGTCAATGCGGGCGACCGTGTTGGCAGCGGGCCCTGGTTCAACTCGAAGGGGGTGATGGTCGCCCGTGGCGTCGCCGACCTGCACCGTGCCGAGAGTCGCCTCAACAAGGAAACGGCGCTCAACGAGCAAGGCGAGGTCGTCAACGGACGGGGCGACGATCCGAACAAGCACGACATCCTGACCGGTGCGTTGATGGACGGCACCGTAGCAGTGGACATGAATTGCGCCAACTGGACCAGTTCCGGCGAAGAGGTTGCTACTGTGGGCCATTTTGATCGGCAGGGTGGTGGAGACAACCCGGAGTCGTGGAACCAGGCGCACACGACCAGAAGTTGCAGCCAGGAGGATCTTCGCGCCACGGGCGGCGATGGCCTCTTCTACTGTTTCGCGATCGATTGATTCGTTGTTCACGACCAGATCGTGCGACGGGCTGCCCGAGAGGTAGCCCGTCATTTTTCGTTTCCCCCGCCCGCAAAAAGCTTGCCGTCCCAGGTGCGCCGGTCCATAATCCGCCCCCAAAGACCCACCGTCGATCGGTGGTGAGGAGAATCCAGCATGCAAAGCATTGAACGACGAGACGTGGAAGCAGAGCGCGGAACGATAACCAGGCGGCGGTTACTGCAGGGTCTTGGCGCCGCCGCCGCGGTTGCTGCACTGCCCTTCAGACTCGAAGCCGCACCGGGATTCAAGCCGCTCTGGTTGAACCAGTACACGTACGTCGCGCCGGACATGGAGGCGACCGCCGATTGGTACGTCCAGGTTTTCGGGATGCAACGCGGCATGACCAATGCGGAGGAAACCCACCTGTGGTTCGGCGATGTCCAGGGTGACACGTTGATGCGGGTCCGGCAGGCCCGGGCCGGCGACACCGCTCCCGCGCTGATCAAGTTTGGGTTCACGGTCAATTACTGGGACAAGGACGAGGTCGAGGCGGAATTGCAGCGACGCGGTCTCGATCCGCAACCCGACACGGACAAGGGCTTCTGGTTCAAGGATCCTGAAGGGAACGAGATCGGACTCTTTGCGACAGATTGGATGAGGCGACCCGCGGGCTCGCCGCCCGAGTCCCCCTCGTGGAGAGCCCTCAGCGCCAATCACATCGTCGTAACGAGCGCGGACTACAAGAAGCTTTCCGCTTGGTACCACGACCTGATCGCGCTCAATCAAACGACCGATTCGGGTAGAGACGTTGTGCAGTGGTTCGGCGACACGGCCTGGCTCCCGACGCAGGTGCGCGAGGGCCGCCAAACATCGGCTGCGCTCGGGACGCTCGACCATTGCGCTCTGACGGTTGCGGATTTCGAAGCGATTCCGGTCGGCAACGAAATGAAGCGTCTCGGAATGATCCCCGAATCGAGGGAACTGCAGGAAGACGACACGGGGACCTACGGTGTGGACCTGAACGATTTCAGGGTCCAGGTCTGTGCCTGGAACGAGGCGCCGAACCAGGACCGGCGCCGGTTGCAGCGTTCACTGCAGGCCGGTCAGGGCGGTTTGTAGCCCGTCCCGATTGCACCGCGCAAAAGGCTTGACCGAAAATGCGAGCCCGTCGCTTGTGGTCTCACGAGCGGCGGGTTCCTTCGGTTTCTACCCCACCCAATATCCCGTTTTCACCCAGAAGGCATACTCTCTTTGCCATAGCCTTAACCGGTTATGAAAGTGTGCCAATCTTAGTTGGAAATTGAAACGGCTCCAAACCCTATGGTTTGATGGCATTGGAAAAAAGAATATCAAGCCTGTAAGAGAAAGGAGCCGAGATGAGGAGTCTGTTACGTTCGGTCAAGAAACGCAAGAAGTCGCGTGTGCTGGGTGAGGTCCAGGTCGTGAGTCGTGAGGAGTACACGGGACTGGATGTGGACTCGAAGGTGGAGATGATCCGGGCGTTGGTCCCGTTGGGATTGATGCAGGTAGAAGAGTTGCTCGACGAGGAAGTGAAGGCGTTGGCGGGGGAGCGATACGCGCGAAAGAAGGCGTCGTTGCGGGGTCGGCGTCACGGGAGCAATCCAGGGACGGTGGGGCTTGGCGGCCAGCGGGTGCCGGTTCGGGTTCCCCGGGTTCGCAGCGTGGCGGGCGGGGAGATTCCGCTCCGGTCCTACGATGAACTCAGTCCGGGTGGCGCGGTGAATGAGCTGCTTCTCAGACGTGTGCTTTATGGGATCTCCTGCCGGAACTACGAGTCGGCCGCGGAAGCGATTCCAGGAGCGATCGGACTGTCGAGTTCGACGGTGTCTCGAGGTTTTGTCAAGGCGAGTGCCGCGAAACTGCGGGAGATGCAGGAGCGGGATCTGTCGGGCGAGGACGTCGTGGCGATCTTCCTGGACGGGAAGGCGTTTGCCGACGCCATGATGGTGGTGGCCCTAGGCATCACGCTTTCGGGCGAAAAGCGCTTCTTAGGCTTCGTGGAGACGGACACGGAGAACGAGCAGGTACTGACTCCGTTTCTCCGTTCATTGATGGAGCGGGGCCTGGACATCTCTGAAGGCGTGCTGGTGATTGTCGACGGCGGCAAAGGTCTGTGGGCGGCAGTCAAAAGGGCATTCCACAATCGAGCCCTCGTCCAACGCTGCCAATGGCACAAACGCGAGAACGTCGTGAGATACCTATCGAAGACCGAGCAAGCCGTGTGGCGACGGCGGCTTCAGCGGGCCTACGAGCGCCCGGAGTACAACGAAGCTCGGGCGGCGCTCGAAGAGCTCCATGGAGAGCTCGAAGAGCGAAACCAATCGGGGGCTGCGAGCCTTGAGGAAGGCCTGGAGGAGACCCTCACGTTGCATCGGCTCGGCGTGTACGGGGTTCTGGGCCGATCGTTCAAGACGACGAATTGCCTGGAATCGGTCAATGCTCTTGTCGAGGAAAGGTGCGCGAAGGTCGATCATTGGAAGAACTCGAGTCAGCGGCAGCGCTGGTTGGCGACTGCACTCATCGATATCGAACCGCGCCTGAGGAAGGTGATCGGCTACCGTCATCTTCCGAAGCTCCGCGAAGCCCTCAAGCGAGAACTGAAGATTGAGGCGAACACGTCGACGAGTTCGAAGAAGAAGGTTGCGTGACCCATCGTGAGCCGTGGAGAGTTTCAACTAAGAATGGGCTTGACTCCCGGTTATCGTGGTGATCTGTTATAGGTGATAAAAAGTTGACCCTAACAGGTGGCCGTCCTATAGTGGCAGGAGCATTTAAGTTGTGTTATTTCTGTCAGCTAAGGCCTTTGTTCACGATGTGTCTTCCGGGGCCGTAAGAGTGGTGTTGATGCTTCGTCCTTCCAATGCGGAGCAAACCCATACCGAGCCAGGAGTGTGCTCGACTTTGTTTAAACGGATTTTGAGGCCTGGTAGCGGTTTCACAGCAGAGAGGGTGCTGGTGTTTGGGACCCTCGTACTGACGTGCATGATCGTCGGGACCGGTGCCGGTCCTCGAGCTCTGGCGCTGGGCCAGACGGCCGGCAGGGTTTCCACCATCGAATCCCAGCGGGCGTTCATCACCCAGTACTGCGGGGACTGCCACAACGAATCCCTGAAGTCCGGAGGATTTTCCTGGGACGACCTCGATGTTGCGCACCCGGGGGAGAACCCCGAGCAGGCGGAGAAGATCGTACGGAAAGTACGATCAGGCCTGATGCCTCCCGTAGGTTTGCCCCGACCCGACATGGCCGCTGCGAAAGATTTCGCTCGAGCGCTTGAGGCCCGCATCGATCGGGCAGCCGCAGCCCAGGGAGTGTACGCGGGCGCCCCACGGTTGCACCGCGTGAACCGCACGGAATACCGGAACTCGGTGCGCGACCTGCTGAGCATCGACATCGACGTTACCGAGGTCCTGCCTCCCGACGCCAGGACGAACGGTTTCGACAACATGTCCGAGGCGCTCACGATCACGCCGGCGCTAATGGGCGCCTACATCCGGGCGGCCGAAAGAATCAGCCGAGAGGCGGTCGGTGACCCCGATGCTCCGGCGAGGATGGTGCAGTACAAGGTTTCCCGGTTGATCAACCAGATGAAACGTGTGGAGGGTGCGCCCTTCGGAACGCGTGGGGGAACTTCGATCCTGCACTCTTTTCCGGCGGACGGAGAATACCGTTTCCGGGCGGATTTCTACTACTACTACACCGAGCAACTCATCGGTTCATCGTTACCGCAACAACTACAAGGACAGGAAATCGAATTCTCCGTGGACGGAGAACGCGTGGCAGTGCTGGAGATCGACCCGTTCGTTCAGGAAAGCCAGGCCAATTACGTTACCGAGCCGGTCTGGATCGCTGCCGGCCAGCGTCGCTTGACGGCGGCGTTCGTTTCGAAATTCGACGGACCTGTGCAGGATCACTACCGCTTGATCGAGCAGACCATCCTCGACACGACCATTTCGGTCACGCCGGAACTGACGGGGTTGCCCCACCTGCAGAGTTTCTATGTCACCGGCCCGTTCAACCCAACTGGAGTCTCCGATAGCGAGAGCAGGCGGCGGATATTCACCTGTCGGCCGGCGAATACCGGCGAGGAAGAGCCCTGCGCAAGGCAGATCGTTTCCAGATTGGCCGGCCAGGCATTTCGACGGCCAGCGACGCCGGAGGACCTGGAAAGCCTGCTGGGCTACTACGAGCTTGGCCGGGAGAATGGGACCTTCGAGAAGGGTGTCCGGGCGGCGATCCAGGCGATCCTGGCGAAACCGGAGTTCATCTTTCGGTTCGAAGAAAAGCCTGCCGATGCCGAGCCCGGAACAAATTATCTGATCAGCGAGCTGGAACTGGCGTCCCGTCTTGCCTACTTCCTCTGGAGCACCATACCGGACGACGAGTTGATCCGCGTCGCCTCGGAAGGAACACTACGGGATCCCGGAGTGTTGGAGGTGCAGGTCGGACGAATGCTGGCGGATGCGCGGTCCGAAGCGCTCGCGACCAGCTTTGCCGGGCAGTGGCTTCGGCTGGCCGGGATCGGCGATGTGTTTCCCGAAGCCCCGCTGTTCCCCGATTTCACGCTGAACCTCGCCCGGTCGATGCGCCACGAAGTGGAGCTGCTATTCGACAGCATCGTGCGGGAGGATCGAAACCTGCTCGATCTGTTGACGGCCGAGTACACGTTTGTGGACGAAGTCCTGGCGAAGCACTACGGCATCCCAGATGTCCTGGGATCTCGTTTCAAGCGCGTTCGGTTGACCGACCCGAACCGGTTTGGACTCCTCGGCAAGGCCGGTGTGCTCATGATGACGTCGCTCGCGAACCGGACTTCCCCGGTAGCGCGCGGCAAGTACGTGCTCGAGGTGCTGGTGGGATCGCCGCCGCCAGCTCCCCCGCCTGTCGTCCCTCCGCTCGAAGAAAACGTGAGCAACGAAAAGCTTCTGTCCGTCCGCCAGCGAATGGAGCAGCATCGGGCGAGTCCCGCGTGTTCGGCGTGCCACCGGATCATGGACCCGATCGGCCTTGCACTCGAGAACTTTGACGCCGTCGGCGTGTGGCGGAACAACGACAGCGGCTCCCGGATCGATCCGACAGGAGAGATGTTCGATGGGACGAGGCTTGACGGACCGATCGGCGTTCGTCGGGCGATCCTGGAACGCTCAGAGGCGTTTCTTGGGAGCTTTACCGAGAATTTCCTGGCCTACGCGTTGGGCCGGGTGCTGGACCACCGCGATATGCCTACGGTGCGATCGATCGCCCGCGAAGCGGCAAGAAACGAGAACCGTGTTCCGACGTTCATCATGGAAATAGTCAAGAGCGCACCATTCCAGATGCGTGCAGCGGCGGAGACCTCGGCGGTCGAGGCCGCGGATCCGAACTAAGGGAGCCAACGACAATGTTCATCTCGAAGAAAAATATTTCACGGCGGACGGTCCTTCGCGGGATGGGGGTGGCGGTGTCGTTGCCGTTCCTGGAGTCCATGGTGCCCGCCCAGACTCCCCTCCGCAACACCGCGGCGTCGCCGAAGAGTCGTCTGTCGTGTATCGAGATCGTGCACGGTTGTGCGGGCAGCACGGTCTACGGCGAAGAACAAAGTCTGTTTAACCCGGCGAAAGAAGGATCCGACTTCGAATTCGGCAAGATCATCGAACCGCTGGAGCGCTTCCGCGACTACATCACGATCGTCAGCGGGACCGACTGTGGCGCCGCGATGCCACTTGTGCCCGCCGAGGTGGGCGCGGATCACTTCCGCAACGCCGCGGTGTTCCTGACGGCGGCGCATCCGAAGCAAACCCTGGGTTCGGATGTCTACTGCGGTCCGTCGATAGATCAGATCTACGCGCAGCAGTTCGGCCAGGATACGCCGGTTCCCTCGGTCCAGCTTTGCACCGAGATGATGGACGCCTCCGGCCCGTGCGCTTTCAAGTATAGCTGTGTCTATATGGACACGATCAGCTGGTCATCGGCGACGACTGCGCTTCCGATGATCTACAACCCGCGGGCCGCGTTCGAAGACCTGTTCGGCGCGGGAGGTTCGGCCGAGGACCGGGTCGAACGTCGACGATTGAACCGAAGCATCCTCGACGGGATCACCCACGATGTGGCGCGGCTTCAGCAGAAGCTGGACACGCCCGACCAGAACAGGCTCGAGGATTACCTGGAAAACGTTCGTGAGATCGAGCGCCGTATCCAGGCGATCGAAGCATACAACGCCAGTGGCGTCGAGCGCGAGATGCCTGAAGCGCCGATCGGTGTGCCGGACTCCTGGGATGAACACGTGAAGCTGATGATGGACCTGCAAGTCGCCGGCTTTGCGGGCGAGGCTACCCGTGTCGCCGCGCTGAAGCTCGGCCGGGATGTCTCGGGCCGGGTCTTCGCGGAGAGCGGAAACACGACGCCGTTCCATTCGGCGTCCCATCACGGCGAGACGCCGACAGGAATCGAGAGCTTCGCCGAGATCAACAGATACCACGTCAGCCTGGTCGAGTACTTCCTGGACAAGCTGGCGAACACTCCCGACGGTGAGGGCAATCTGCTCGACAACTCCTTGGTCCTTTACGGGAGCGCCATGGGTGATTCGAACGTCCACGGGCACAAATGGGTGCCAATGCTGCTGGCCGGCCATGCCAGAGGCACGGTCAAAGGCAACCTGCACGTTAGGACCGCGGAAGGCACGCCACAGGCCAACGTCCTGCTGGCCATGATGCACAAGCTGGGCGTGGACATCGAGCAGATCGGCGACAGCACGGGCACGGTTGCCATTTAGGAGAAACTCAGATGCTTGGACGATCAGCTCAGGTCTTGGTCGCCTTGTTGGTGGTGATGACGGTTTCGGTTTCGGCCGCTCAGTCGGACGCCCGGCTCTCTATTGCAGCCATGAAGGGTGACGCGGAGACGGTCGGTGCCCTCCTCGCCGAGGGTGTGGATGTGAACGCGCCGCAAGGTGACGGAACCACGGCGTTGCATTGGGCGGCCTACCGCGATGACGTGGAAATGGCGCGCGCGCTCCTCGCGGCCGGCGCCCACGTCGATGCAAGGACACGCCTGGCCAATTACACGCCGTTGTTCATGGCCTCCGAGAACGGAAACGCAGGGATGGTCCGTCTGTTGCTCGGGGCGGGCACCGATGCCAACGCCACGACAACGACGGGCACCACGCCGCTGATGATGGCCGCGGCCTCGGGTAGTGCTGATGCCGTTCGCGTGCTGCTCGAGGCCAGTGCTGACGTCAACCGACGGGATGTCAACCAGGGGCAGACAGCGCTCATGTTCGCGGCAGCTCCCGGTCGCACGGAGGTCATCCGTGTTCTCGTGGCGGGTGGGGCAGATCTGAATGCCACGTCGCTGGTACCCGATCCGTTGGTCCGGCCGTCACGGCGCAGAAGACCCGCGGGACGCGAAGGACTTGGAAACGGTGCTCTGGCACTGGGCGGAATGACGGCGCTGCAGTTCGCCGCAAGAGAGGGCCAGATGGCCACGGTCCGGGCGCTCGTCGAGGCCGGAGCCGATGTCAACCGTGTGACCGCATCCGACCAGATGAGCACGCTGACGATCGCGATCCTCAATGGCCAATTCGACCTCGCGATGTATCTGCTCAAAAACGGGGCCGATCCGCGTCCCCGGAGCGCGGCCGGCGTTACGGCGCTGTTTGCGACCATCGATGCCCAATGGGCAGCGATGGTGTGGTATCCCCCTCCGAGCGTGGAGGAGGAAACGGTGAACTATCTCGACTTGATGGCGGAACTGCTCGTCCGGGGAGCGGACCCGAACGCGAAGATGGGGCCCAAACTCTGGCAGCGACAATTCCACGGCGATTGGGTGGACCCGACCGGAGCGACGGCGTTCTGGCGTGCGGCGCAGGCGAACGATGTCGATGCAATGAGACTTCTGGTTTCGGCGGGCGCGGATCCCAACATCCCGACGCTGCATAAGTCGTCACCGCTGCAGGTGGCGGCAGGCTATGGCCTCGAGCCCCAGATCAGTACATTCATCCCGGATGCCCGTTTGGCCGCTGCGCGTTATCTCGTCGAGGAAGTTGCGGCTGATGTGAATTCGAGAGACGACAGGGGCTACACCGCGCTGCACGGTGCAGCGTTGACTGGCAACAGCGATTTGATCCGCTATCTGGTCGCCGCCGGTGCTGACGTCCGAGCGCGAGCCACCATGCGGTTCGGTCGTGCGGACGACGCGAATGAGGAGGCCGCTGACGGCACGGGTGACACCGTGGCGGATATGGCGAACGGCCCCAGAGAGCGCAACCTCGTCTATCCCGGAATAGTAGCTCTTCTCGAGAAGCTGGGTTCGGACAATTCGAACAATTGCCGGGCTTCGACTTGCATCAACAATGCCCGGCCGGACGATCCCGACCCCGGACCAAAGTAGTGAAACAACCGAGCGGCAATCATATCCGTGATCGAAGTGTTGCGGGGTACGGACACTCCGCCAAACCGACGCACGACGCGCTCCGAAAAACTAGCCTGGTGACTGCGAGGTGCTTGCGTCGACTTTAGTTTGGTGCACTTCCGGCGCGTGCAGCCCGCCTGATCCATGGGAGGAAATCCAGATGACTGGACATCGAACGAACAAGAGAGGCTACGGGCAGCTGCTCGTGGTCCTAGGGATGGTGCTGATTTTTGCGGTGCCTGCGTTCTCCCAGGTCGAAGGAACGATCACCGGGAGGGCCGAGGATTCGAGCGGCGCATTGATTCCTGGCGTCGAGGTTGCGATCAGCAGCCCGACGATGATCGGAGGCTCGCGAACCATCGTCACTGATGAGCGTGGCAGTTACCGGTTCACGCTCCTGACGGTTGGGACCTATCGCGTCACCTTTGATCTGCCGGGATTCAAGACGCTGAACGTCGACGGGGTGATTGTCAGAGGTGGCGCCACGACGACCATCAACGGTGTGCTGGAGGTGGCCACGGTCGCCGAGACGATCACGGTTACGAGCCAGGAGCCGACGATCGACCTGGAAGAAGCCACGGTTGCCGTGAACTGGGCTTCCCAGAAAATGGACGATCTGCCCTTTGGCCGCGACCTGCGCGGCCTGGCCCAGATGATCCCGGGGATGCGCGTCACAACCCCCGACATCGGCGGGACGACAATGGGCGGCTCCACCGGAACGCGCGCCAACACGTACGGCCGCAGCGGCGGCGAATTGGTGAGCATCGACGGCAACCAGTGGGGCACAGTCTTCGGCGACTTCCAGTCTTTCGAAGAGATCACCATCGAGACGGCGGCCAAGGGTGCGGAGTCTCAGAACGCCGGCGCACGCGTCAGTATGGTGCTCAAGTCCGGAAGCAACGAATTTCACGGCGCGGTCTATGGCGCCTGGCAGGATGGGTCGTGGCAAAGCAACAACGTGACCCAGGAGCTCCTGGACAAGGGTTTCGTCCCGGGGAACAGCAACTTCACCAAGTACTACGACTACAACCTGGACCTGGGAGGCAAGATCATCGAGGACAGGCTCTGGTTCTACGCTGCGTACAGTCGCCAGCACGCGGCACAGTTCCTCTCCGGCTTCATCTGGGAGTCGACCGGTGAGCAGGCGGAGTTCTACACGCAACTCGACAACCCGACGCTCAAGCTCACTTACCAGGTCACCGACAGCATGAAATTCGATTGGATGGCGCAGGGGAACCGGAAATGGCAGCCCCTCCGAGGCGGAAGCGCCTTCGTGCCTGCCGAGGCCACGCAGGATCAGAACGCCTGGACCATGAATGGTCCGCAGATGAAAGTTACCTACATCATCAATCCCACGATGACGTTCGATGCCGGCGTTGCCCGGGGTGGTTTCTGGTGGCCCCGGCTGCCGAACGGCGAGGGCATCCGCAGGCAAGACCGGACGACAGGACAGACCCGCGGCGCGTTCCTCCACGACTATTTGTTTCCCGTCAAGTGGCAGTACAACGCCACCTGGAGTTGGTTCGCCGATATCGGCGGGACGAACAACGAGATCAAGTCGGGATTCCTGGGCACTTGGTACAAGTATTTTCGAGAGGTTATCGGGTATCCGAATCAGCAACTGTACCGGTATCGGAGCTCCAGCGCGGATGCGGCCGCCGGAATGTACTTCAACACTCCGGACTCAGTCCAGGTCTTCGACTACCCGAGCTTCACCAACGACCTCCGGTACTACAGCTCGTGGTTCTTGAACGACAAGATCACGGTCAACCGCAACCTGACCCTCAACCTCGGCCTCCGTTACGATCGGTATTCATCGGCGCTACCCGAGCAAGGAAACCCGGGCACCGGGCCGTTTGCCGAAAAGAAGCTGTTCGCCGAAACCCACGAGTTCCCTGTGTACGACGACTGGTTGCCGCGGGTATCGCTCGTGTATGACATCACCGGGAACGGTCGGACGGCGCTGAAAGCCAGCTACGGCCGGTACCTGATCAACGGCCGCGAGGCCCGCCGTGTCAACCCCGCCGCAAACATCACGAAGACGTACAACAACTGGGACGGCAGCGTTCCGTATGTCCCGGTGGAGGAAAACCTGGCGGGCATCAGTGGAGGCAGCCGGAACCGGTCTCTGGACTCCAGCCTGCGAGGCAGTTGGTTGGACGAGTACACAGTGGGCGCCGAGATGGGCCTCAACCGGGACTCCGTATTCCGGTTCAACATCGTCCGCAAGCAGGATTCGGGCGGGCACAAGACGCTGAATCTGGCGCAACCGTTCGAAGCATTCACCGACGTTCGCTACGCTGTGGACCCAGGACGGGACAACATCGTCGGGACCTCGGACGACGGCGTGATGGAGGCGTGGTCCGTTCCCCGTTCGTATCCGACGTTTGGTCAGGTCATCCAGAACACTGTCCAGGTGGACGACGACGAAGGCAAGGACGTGTATACGGCCTTCGAGTTCACCTTCAACAAGCAGTATTCGGACGGGTGGTCCTTCCTGACGGGTTATACGGCGGACTATCAGAAGAGGACGAATAACCACCCGCTGGACCCGAATCAACTGGTCTACAACTGGCAGATTCCGGTGTGGAACTACACGTTCAACCTGAGCGGCCAGTACGAGTTGCCCTACGGTCTGATGTATTCGTCCGTCTACCATGCCACGTCGGGCCTGCCCTACAGCCGGAGAACACGGATGCGAAACGCGTTGGGCTCCAACGTGAGAATCGTGACCGAGGGCCAGGCCGGCCGGTATCCCTGGATCAAGATCTGGGACAACCGCGTTTCGAAGACGTTCGAACTGGATGATCGCAATTCGATCGAGGTCATCCTGGACGTGTTCAACGGTTTGAATTCTTCGGCCATTCGTTCGCACGTGAGGGACAACGGTCCGAACTACCTGAAACCGATCTCGCCGGGCGGCATCGACGCATCGGCAGCCTCGGCTATCCTTACCGCGCGTATCGCGCGAATTGGTGTGCGCTGGAAGTTCTAGCGAGCGACTGAATGGAGGAGTTTCTCGAAGGGCGGCCTTACGGCCGCCCTTCCCTTCCTAGCTCGGGTTGATCCGGGCGTGCGTTATCCACCCCAACACTCTCGCCATGAGCCCGTGGTGAAAATCGGGCTACTCCGTAGGACGCTCGACGACATCCATCATTCGGCGCTCATAGAGCGCCGCTACAGGTAGCCGATTTTCACCACGCGGGCTGCGGCTCAACTCGACGGATCCGGAACCCGACCCCAAATAGCACGTTTATATACCCTAGGAGTCTGCGCCGTAGAACGATTTTCGGCCCTACAGACCGGCGTTGCGAACTTCGGCAAGTTGTCGATATAAGTGGGGAGGCGCATGTTACGCCGCCGGGAGTGGGCGGCCACACTCGCGGGGACAGCGCACGTATTATGGATACGGCGCAGACTCCTAGGGGCGTATTGTCGCTTGGCCCATTCCGGGCTACGATTCCCGCAAGTTGTATACCTTTGAAATTTAAGGGAGAATCGCCGTCCTTCTAGGCTTTTAGCACGGTCCGTATCGAAGCCGAAATGGGGGGGGCAAACCAGCCCGGCGCGTGCCACTCGGTCCGTCGGGCATGACGAGTAAAACTTAGCAGTACTTCGGTACGCGGAGGGGATTGTATGGAGGGTAAATTGGTAAGAAGATCGGGTTCGCTTCTAGGGGTCCTAATGCTCATGATCCTGGTTTCCGTCCCTGTCTTTTCACAGAGTGTGACTGGAGTTATCGCCGGGCGGGCCGAGGATTCCTCGGGAGCGCTGATACCCGGCGTGGAAGTGACCATCGCGAGTCCAGCGATGATCATCGGTGGCGGCACCCGCCTGGGCATCACCAACGAGCAAGGGAGCTATCGTTTCACGCAGCTGCCGGCTCCAGGCACGTATACGGTAACTTTTTCGCTCCCCGGCTTCCGGACCCTCAACATCGAGGGTGTGAACGTGGCTGGCGGTGCGGCGATGACGATCAACGGAGTGCTGGAAGTGGCGACGGTCGCAGAGACGATCACCGTTACGAGCCAGGCGCCCACGATCGACCTGGAAGAAGCCACGACGGTGGTCAACTGGAGCCAGAAGTTGCTGGACGAGCTGCCCTACGGCCGCAGCGTCCGCGCGCTGAGCCGGTTGATACCGGGCTTCATGGTCACGCACTTTGACGTCGGCGGCAACACGGCCGGCGGATCGGCTAGTTTCGGCGCCGCGCTGTACGGTCGGAGAGGCGGCGATGAAATCAACTACGAAGGCATGAACTGGGGATCGACGTTCGGCGACTACGGGACGTACAGCGAGATCCAGTTTGAGACATCAGCGAAAGGGGCGGATGCCCGGACGCCGGGCGTCGCTGCGAACCACATCATCAAGTCGGGCAGCAACGCGCTGCGGCAACATCATGCTGGCGATGCAGGACAGCAGCTTCCAGAGGGTGAACATCAACCAGAAGCTGCTGGATCAAGGGTTGACAGTCTCCGACAACGCGTTCATCCGCTATCACGACCTCAACGGCGACGTGGGCGGTCCGATCGTCCGGGACAAGCTGTGGTTCTACTACGCCCACGGCAACATGTTCACGTCGACGAACGTTCCCGGCTTTGTCTACCCGGAGACGGGCGAGCTCCAGGCCTACACGACGCGGCTGGACTTCACGACCTCGAAGTTCACCTACCAGGTGACGGACAACCAGAAGCTGGAGGCATCCCACCAGTTGAGCCGGAAGGACACACCGTGGCGCAGCGCGTCGTCAACCTTACACCCCCTGGCCGCCCAGCACCAGCTCTCCTGGTCGGGTATCGGCCCGTCCTTGAAATGGACCTACATCGTAAGCCCGACGATGACGCTGGATATTTCATTCCAGCGTGGCGGGTACTGGTGGCCGGACACTCCGCATACCTTCGACATCCGGCAGGTCGATCGGAACAGCGGCTACATCACAGGCCAACGAGTAATCGTCTACCGTCGGCCGATCCGGTGGCAATGGCCGATCAACTTCAGCTGGTTCACGGACGTGGGCGGCACCAACAACGAGATCAAGGTCGGCTACATGGGCTGGTATGGGACGCGGACGACCCACACCGACGGTTATCCGAACCAGCAGGTCTACCAGTACGAGTCCACGGATGCGGAAGCCGCCGCGGGCATCTACTACAACAACCCGGACCGGGTGGAAATCTACGACTACCCGAACACGAACCGGTACAACAACTACTACGACACGTTCTTCTTCAACGACAAGATCACGGTGAACCGCCATCTGACCTTGAACCTGGGAATGCGCATGGAGAAATACGGTTCGTCCCTGCCCGAACAGGGCAATGTGAATTCCGGACCATATCTCTTCGGCCATTGTGTACCCGTCCCGGGAGCGGGATGAGTTTCCGTCTTACACGTCCGTCGTGCCTCGCGTGTCGATGATCTACGACGTCACGGGCGAGGGCACCCTTGCGCTCAAGTTCAGCTACGGCAAGTACGCCAGCGAGGGCCGCGATGCCAGGAGAGTCAATCCAAACGAGCGGACCCGGTGGCGTTACGACTGGGACGGCACGATTCCCTTCGTACCGAACAACGGCCCGGACGGGATCTTCGGGAACTCGGATGACCCCGAGTTACAGTCGATCTCGGGCGGCGGCGGTGCGGGTTCGGTGCGGGATCTGGATCCGAACCTGGACAACCTGACCATGGACGAGTTCACTGCGGGCATCGAGATGGCCTTCGGCGCGGATTACGTCTTCCGCTTCAGCACGATCCGCAAGCAGGATAAGGGCGGGTTCAAGACCATCAACCGGGCGTTGCCCTACTCCGCGTTCACCGAGGTCGCTTACGGCAACGACGTGGGCCGGGATAACATCGCGGGCACCTCCGACGACGCGCAGATCGAATGGTGGTCGGTTCCTCGTGATCATCCGGGGTTCGGCGTGGTCGATGAGATCTACGCGAACTTCGATGACAGTGAAGGCAGGGACATCTACACGGCGTTCGACTTCGCCTTCAACAAGGCATACTCGGACGGCTACACCTTTACCGTCACTCATACCAGCAGCTTCGCCAAGCAACGGGATGCGGATCCGCAGAACCCGAACCAGCTGAACTACAGCTTCGAGCAGCAGTTTCCCGAATGGCACCACGTCTTCAAGGTGAACGGCGTGTACGACATGCCCTACGGGATCAAGTATTCCACGACCATAAACATCCAGGGCGGCCAGTTCTTCAACCGCACGACCCGGATGCGGGACGCGTTGAATCGGAATGTTACCGTCGAGGTCGAAGGCCAGGTGGCTCGCTACGACGCGGTCCGAATGTGGGACAATCGGCTGTCGAAGGTTTTCCAACTCAACGACCGTCATTCGATCGAGGCGATGTTCGACCTGTACAACACGATGAACTCCTCGGCCATACTCCGGCACGAGAATCGCAACGGTACAAACTATCTGAAGCCGTTGGCGTCGAGCGCCATCGATGCGGCAGCGGCATCGCCGATCCTGTCCCCGCGCATCTTCCGTCTCGGAATGCGCTGGAGATTCTAACCCAACGTTAGTCGCGGGGACGGAGGTATAGCTCCGTCCTCGACACCGATTAGTTCGGATAGAAGGGCGGCCCTTTTGGGCCGCCCTTTTTTGCTGCTCAATCACAGAACCGAGAGCGGTAGCCACCGGGTTCGGTCCACGACAAGATCGGACTGGTAGAAGAGGCGTCCCCTTAGAGCCGCCTCTTCTATCACTTGCAATGGCTGCCAGGACTTCCCACCGATACTGAATTGCGAGAACCTTCTAACTCAAGAATTAGTCGAAGTCTGGCCGAAAATAGGTTGCCCACATGCGGTTATATGGGTAACATGCCATAGAGAGATACCCCGTATAGGTATTGCGGTGTGTGCAGACACAACTAGATCCGGAGGATTCCGGGTCGGGGTTCCCGTTGGGATGAGGTAGTGTGCATCCTGTGGGGTGGACCTTTATGGAGGCAAGTAAAAGAATGAATAGGAACAGACTAGGCGTGACCTTGGGGGTCCTGCTGCTCGTCGTTCTGGTGTCCGGTCCGGCATTTTCACAGAGTGTGACTGGAGTTATCGCCGGGCGGGCCGAGGATTCCTCGGGAGCGCTGATACCCGGCGTGGATGTGACCATCGCGAGTCCAGCGATGATCATCGGTGGCGGCACCCGCCTGGGCATCACCAACGAGCAAGGGAGCTATCGTTTCACGCAGCTGCCGGCTCCAGGCACGTATACGGTAACTTTTTCGCTCCCCGGCTTCCGGACCCTCAACATCGAGGGTGTGAACGTGGCTGGCGGTGCGGCGATGACGATCAACGGAGTGCTGGAAGTGGCGACGGTCGCAGAGACGATCACCGTTACGAGCCAGGCGCCCACGATCGACCTGGAAGAAGCCACGACGGTGGTCAACTGGAGCCAGAAGTTGCTGGACGAGCTGCCCTACGGCCGCAGCGTCCGCGCGCTGAGCCGGTTGATACCGGGCTTCATGGTCACGCACTTTGACGTCGGCGGCAACACGGCCGGCGGATCGGCTAGTTTCGGCGCCGCGCTGTACGGTCGGAGAGGCGGCGATGAAATCAACTACGAAGGCATGAACTGGGGATCGACGTTCGGCGACTACGGGACGTACAGCGAGATCCAGTTTGAGACATCAGCGAAAGGGGCGGATGCCCGGACGCCGGGCGTCGCTGCGAACCACATCATCAAGTCGGGCAGCAACGCGCTGCACGGCAACATCATGCTGGCGATGCAGGACAGCAGCTTCCAGAGCGTGAACATCAACCAGAAGCTGCTGGATCAAGGGTTGACAGTCTCCGACAACGCGTTCATCCGCTATCACGACCTCAACGGCGACGTGGGCGGTCCGATCGTCCGGGACAAGCTGTGGTTCTACTACGCCCACGGCAACATGTTCACGTCGACGAACGTTCCCGGCTTTGTCTACCCGGAGACGGGCGAGCTCCAGGCCTACACGACGCGGCTGGACTTCACGACCTCGAAGTTCACCTACCAGGTGACGGACAACCAGAAGCTGGAGGCATCCCACCAGTTGAGCCGGAAGGACACACCGTGGCGCAGCGCGTCGTCAACCTTACACCCCCTGGCCGCCCAGCACCAGCTCTCCTGGTCGGGTATCGGCCCGTCCTTGAAATGGACCTACATCGTAAGCCCGACGATGACGCTGGATATTTCATTCCAGCGTGGCGGGTACTGGTGGCCGGACACTCCGCATACCTTCGACATCCGGCAGGTCGATCGGAACAGCGGCTACATCACAGGCCAACGAGTAATCGTCTACCGTCGGCCGATCCGGTGGCAATGGCCGATCAACTTCAGCTGGTTCACGGACGTGGGCGGCACCAACAACGAGATCAAGGTCGGCTACATGGGCTGGTATGGGACGCGGACGACCCACACCGACGGTTATCCGAACCAGCAGGTCTACCAGTACGAGTCCACGGATGCGGAAGCCGCCGCGGGCATCTACTACAACAACCCGGACCGGGTGGAAATCTACGACTACCCGAACACGAACCGGTACAACAACTACTACGACACGTTCTTCTTCAACGACAAGATCACGGTGAACCGCCATCTGACCTTGAACCTGGGAATGCGCATGGAGAAATACGGTTCGTCCCTGCCCGAACAGGGCAATGTGAACCCCGGACCTTTCTCTTCGGCCATTGTGTACCCGTCCCGGGAGCGGGATGAGTTTCCGTCTTACACGTCCGTCGTGCCTCGCGTGTCGATGATCTACGACGTCACGGGCGAGGGCACCCTTGCGCTCAAGTTCAGCTACGGCAAGTACGCCAGCGAGGGCCGCGATGCCAGGAGAGTCAATCCAAACGAGCGGACCCGGTGGCGTTACGACTGGGACGGCACGATTCCCTTCGTACCGAACAACGGCCCGGACGGGATCTTCGGGAACTCGGATGACCCCGAGTTGCAGTCGATCTCGGGCGGCGGTGGTGCGGGTTCGGTGCGGGATCTGGATCCGAACCTGGACAACCTGACCATGGACGAGTTCACGGGCGGCATCGAGATGGCCTTCGGCGCGGATTACGTCTTCCGCTTCAGCACGATCCGCAAGCAGGATAAGGGCGGGTTCAAGACCATCAACCGGGCGTTGCCCTACTCCGCGTTCACCGAGGTCGCTTACGGCAACGACGTGGGCCGGGATAACATCGCGGGCACCTCCGACGACGCGCAGATCGAATGGTGGTCGGTTCCTCGTGATCATCCAGGGTTCGGCGTGGTCGATGAGATCTACGCGAACTTCGATGACAGTGAAGGCAGGGACATCTACACGGCGTTCGACTTCGCCTTCAACAAGGCATACTCGGACGGCTACACCTTTACCGTCACTCATACCAGCAGCTTCGCGAAGCGGCGGGATGCGGATCCGCAGAACCCGAACCAGCTGAACTACAGCTTCGAGCAGCAGTATCCCGAATGGCACCACGTCTTCAAGATGAACGGCGTGTACGACATGCCTTACGGGATCAAGTACTCCACGACATTGAACATCCAGGGCGGCCAGTTCTTCAACCGCACGACCCGGATGCGGGACGCGTTGAATCGGAATGTTACCGTCGAGGTCGAAGGCCAGGTGGCTCGCTATGACGCGGTCCGACTGTGGGACAATCGGCTATCGAAGGTTTTCCAGCTCAACGACCGTCATTCGATCGAGGCGATGTTCGACCTGTACAACACGATGAACTCCTCGGCCATACTCCGGCACGAGAATCGCAACGGTACAAACTATCTGAAGCCGTTGGCGTCGAGCGCCATCGATGCGGCAGCGGCATCGCCGATCCTGTCCCCGCGCATCTTCCGTCTCGGAATGCGCTGGAGATTCTAACAACCAACATCGGTTCGGGGACGGAGGTATAGCTCCGTCCTCGACACCGAAAAGACCTTTAAAGAGGGCGGCCCAAGCGGGCCGCCCTCTTCTGCGTGGCGCAGAAATGCTGGCTCATCCGTCTGTGTTCGTCGATAATCCCGTCACTCTTTAAGTCACGGCCTTGCCGCCGGGAGGTAGCCATGAGACAAGTTACGCTTTGCTTAATACTGTTGATCGTCGTGGTGCCGGCATTCTCTCAGGATGCGAAGGTGCAACGGCACCCGCTCGTCGAAGAGGAGTGGGTCTCTACCTTTTCGATCATCGCCTATGACCCGAACACCAACGAACTCGGTGTGGGCGTTCAGTCACGCGCTTTTGCGGCCGGCGCGATCGTTCCTTATGCGAAGGCCAGTGTGGGTGCGGTAGCCACCCAGGCCGCTGCGAACCGGACCTATGGGCCAAAGGCGATTGCCCTGCTCGAGCAAGGGCTGACGCCGCAGGAAGTCATCAAGCGCATCACGGATGAGGATCCCGATCGGGACCGCCTCCAGGTGGCGGTGATCGACGCCCAGGGCCGCTCGGCGGTCTACACGGGCCGACACGTGATCGACCGCAATTACGACCCTAACGACCGCGTCCACTTTGGCGGCTGGGCCGGGCACACGACGGGTGTCAACTTTTCAGCGCAGGGCAACACGCTGGCGAGCGAGGAAGTGGTCCTTGCGATGGCGAGCGCGTACGAAAACAGCGACGGCGAGGAAATGGCAGAGCGCCTGATGGATGCTCTTGAGGCGGGACAGGCCGAGGGCGGCGATATCCGCGGCATGCAGGCTGCCGGAATCCTCGTGGTCACTCCGATCACCACGCCGGGCAGAACGACGGACCGGTACATGGATATTCGGGTAGACGATCACGAGGATCCCTACAAAGAACTGCGCCGCGTCATGAACGTGCGGTTGAGCCGCCGCCATGCAGCTCGCGCGAACGAGCATGCCGCCGAAGGGCGGCTGAGCGAGGCACTGGAGGAAGCCAGGAAGGCTGTCCGGATGCGTCCACGCGGCGAGCAACTGCATTTCCGACTCGCTGAGCTCTACGCTGACAACGGTGAACTGCTGAATGCCCTGACCTCGCTTCAGGCAGCGATCCGGCTGACGCCGCGGCTTCGGGTCGAAGCGTCAGAGAGTCCTTCCTTTGAAGCGTTGAAGGATATGGTCGAGTTCAAGCATCTGATCAACCAATAAGTAGATGCGGGGACAGGGGTATTGAGGTGGCCCCGGAAAATCGGGCAGTTGTTTAAGGTGTATTCCACCGACTGAGGAGGGATACGCGATGACGAAGAGACGCAGGTTTTCTGGGGAGTTGAAAGCGAAGGTCGCGCTGGAAGCGCTTCGGGGCGATCGGACGCTGCAGGAGATTGCCTCGAAGCACCAGGTTCATCCGAACCAGGTGAGCACATGGAAGCGCCAGGCGATGGAAGGGCTTGGCGAGATGTTCTCGAACGGTGTGGAACGCCGGCGGCGGGATCATGAAAGCGAGGTTCGTGAGCTTCACGCCAAGATCGGCGAATTGACGGTGGAGCGGGATTTTTTGTCCAGAGGGTCCGGTCGATGAGCCGGGCCGCGCGCCGGGCGATGGTGAGGCGCCCTGACCCGGAACTGAGCTTGAGTCGTCAATGCCGTTTGCTGTCGATCGGGCGCTCCTGGCTCTATTACACGCCCCAGGGCGAGAGCGCGGAGACCTTGGCGCGGATGCGGCGCATCGATGAGTTGTTTCTGAAGCATCCGTTCTACGGTGCCCGTCAGATCGTCCGTCATCTGCGCCGCGAGGGCGTGCGCATCGGCCGTCGCCGGGCGGGGCGTCTGATGCGTTTGATGGGTCTTCAGGCGATCTACCGGGCACCCCGCACCAGCGAGCCGCATCCCGAGCACCGGGTCTACCCCTATCTGCTCAAGGGTTTGGCGATCGAGCGGGCAAACCATGTCTGGTGCGCCGACATCACCTACATCCCTGTGCGGCGCGGCTTTCTTTACTTGGTGGCGATCCTGGATTGGGCGAGCCGGTATGTGCTGGCCTGGCGTTTGTCGAACACCCTGGACGCCGGCTTTTGCGTCGAGGCGCTCGAGGAGGCGCGGACCCGCCACGGCCAGCCGGAGATCTTCAATACCGATCAGGGCAGCCAGTTCACCGGCTTCGCCTTCACCGGGCGCTTGCGGGCGGCCGGTGTCCAGATCTCGATGGACGGCCGGGGCCGGTGCATGGACAACATCTTCATCGAGCGGCTGTGGCGCTCCCTCAAATACGAGGCTGTCTATCTGCACGACCTTGCCGACGGCTTCCAGGCCCGGCGCGTCATCGGCGAGTGGATCGACTTCTACAACGCCGAACGGCCACACTCGGCCCTCGGCGGAAAAACCCCGGCCGAGGCCTACCGCGGCGACCCGCCTGCGGATATGATGGACAAGCAGCTACGCGCCTTGCCCGCTTACCCACCGGCGCAGCAACGGCGACAGGAAGATCGATCCAAGGAGATTCTGGCAAGATGAGCGGCAACCGGAATACACCTTAAACAGGCCGCCAAGCTGTCCACAAACCGGGGCCACCTCATATAGCCCTGTCCCCGCAACCGAACAGAACTCTCGGACGGAGGTAAAGCGCCGTCCTCGACACCGAACAGCATCAGGGGGACGGAGCGCTGGCTCCGTCCCCTATCAGCTTCCGGTCGAAGAAATCGTCGATCGCCTCGAACGTATTCACCCAACGCCCGAACACCTGGAAATAGTGCGTGTCGTTCGGGTAGACGATCAGTTCGTAGGGAACGTCATGGGCACGCAGAAGTTGGACGAGACCGACGGTCTGGTTGAAGTTTACGTTGCGGTCGTCATCGCCGTGAAACAGGATCACGGGTGAGCGCCAGGTTTCGATCGCAGAAACCGACGACGACCGGTACGACACGCTTTCCGGGTCGATCGAGTTGCCCCAGAGATGCAGACCGCCGATGTCGGCTCCGGCTGCGAAAACGTCGGAATTGCGGGACAACGCCTGGGCGGTAAGGATGCCCCCGTAGGACAATCCCCACACGCCGACCCGATCCGGATCCACGTCCGGCCGATCCCTCAACCATAGCCCTGCTGCCAGAATGTCCCCGTATTCGGAGTTGCCTGCTGCTCCGCGCCCGCCCACTTCACGGAACTCGCGGCCGTAGCCGATGCCGCTCCGGTAGTTTATTGAGAGCGTGACATAGCCCTTGGCTGCAAAGTACTCGTTCATCGCGTAAGCAAGATGGTAGAAGCCGTGCGGCGCCTGGTAGTGGTAGCCGAGTAGCGTCTGCTGCCGGGATCCACCGTGGATGAACAGGAGCGCCGGACGACGCTCTCCCGGTTCGAGGTCCGGCGGCAGAAAGAGCTGAGCGTGGGAACGGACACCGTCGGCTGCAGTGATGACCACTGGCTGTGGCTCGACATGCCCGTCCATCGGAAACTGGGCGGGCAATTCCGGCGCGATGATTTGTGGAGTACTCCCTTCGGCATCAACCAGGGCCACCGACAGCGGTTGCCGCGGCCCGGCGTGCATGACGGCGACCTGTTCACCGGAAGCCAAAACGGCCGGAAACGTCTCCAGGCCCGGTGCTTCCGTCAGCTGCTCGGCGCGGCCTCCTCCCACTGGGACACGCCAGAGATTGCGCCGGTCCAGGTCCCCGATGTTCGATGCGTAATACAGCCATTGACCATCGCGGGAGAAAGCAACGTGTTCGACGATCCCCTCGCCAGGAGTAAGCAGCAGCGCTTCCGGCTGTGCCATCGACGTATCTAGCGAGAGGGAATGACGCTAGCCGCCCGGCTCGGCGACGAAAACGACGTGATCGCCGGCCCAGTGAAGCGTGTCGCGATAAAGGGTGTAACCGTCCGGCGGGTTGTGCCATAGCTCTCGGCCCTTACCGCTCTCCACGTCGGCGATCCAGATGGCTTCGGTGTAGCCGCTGCTGAACTTCGAGTCAAGAAATCCAGCCGGCAGCGCTTCGGCGCCTTCGGGCCCGGGTCGTTCCGCCCAGGAGCCGAACGGGAGGCCCGGCCGCCGCAGGAAGGCGATTTCGGTTCCGTCGGGCGACCAGACGGGAACCGAATCGTTGTCGACGCCCGGAGCCATGTATGAGATACGCCGGCTTTCGGTGTCATAGACACCGATGAACGCGTGGTCGATTCGAACACTTACGAAAGCGATCTTCTTTCCATCGGGCGACCAGACCGGGTTGCTGTTGACGCCGAAGTCACGGAAAAGAGGCGGCGCTCCGTCGATGCGTGCCGTGTCCGTCACTCCGGGATCTACCGGAGCCCGGTGAACCTGGCCGTCTTCGGTGTAGAGCACCCAGTGTCCGTCGGGAGACAGTGCGAAGTTGCGTGCCGCTACGACGCGCCAAGGCCGGCGGTCTCCGCTGGTTCTTGCGGCCCAGACCTCGTTCTTCCCTCCTTCGGGATCGCTTGCCGGGCTCGCAATCCAGCCGGGCATCACCGTCCTACGGCCGACTCCCGGCGCATGCCCGCGGATGAACACGACGATGGAGCCGTCGTCGGAGATCTGCATCGGACGGAGGTCGACGCCGTCATCCTCCGTCGTGTCCGTCAGCCGAACGGGTTTGAAATGGGAATTATATACGGTTTTAGCCAAACCGTCGGCATGGTTTAGTCGGCGTCTTCCTTTGTTTCTAACTTCTTGAGGTAGTTCCAGTCGCGCTTAGGTAGGCCATTCATGCAGGCTAGCGCGATGTTCTGTGGCGTGTCAGGGATTGGGGCTGGCATTGTGCGCTTCGGCGGTCTTCCTCGCCTCTTTTTGTTCTTATGATCTGTCATGCCGCGTATTCTTCGAAACTTAGAAGGAAGGTATGTTGTGATTGTTGTTGCGCTGGGTTTGTCCTAAAAACCGATCAATTCAGAAATCCTTTTTTTCTTGCGCTCATCCATGGTGATTGAATTGTTCATGGCAGACTTCAGAGCTTCTCCAAAGCCGCGTGGAAGTATGCCGAGATCCTCAAATATTCGATCACGGTGGCAGGATCGGATATGTTCATGTGAGATCGGGAACTGATTGTCAGGCTGAATAGCCGTGTCTTTGATAAAATATTCCGTTTCTCCTGCTTCGTAGTATACGCAACCCGCCCTCATTTCTTTATTGTTGAGGTACACATCAACTTTACTCGTCGCTTTGATGCAAACCGCAGTGCCTTCTACGTGGCCTAGAACTACAAACAACTTCATACGACTACCACCTCTAAAAAAATAAGGTAGTCTTATGACTGAGTATCGTGCGCTGGATACGGGATCGAATGCAGTCACAGCACGCCGAAGGCTCGACGTAACTCATTGTTCTCTAGCATCTCTTCGTGCGCGCCATCGATTGCGCCTGGGTCTTCACGGAAAAAATCTTCATAGCGCATCCAGTGTTCGCCTTTATGCGATGTCTTCTTATACGCGTATACTGAATGAGTGATGCTCTTGAGTTGGTTGAAGCCCATATCTCCGAACTCATTGACTACTTCATCGAGAGACATCAGGTCCGATTTTGAGAGATCGCCAAACTCCAAAGCCTTGGTTGTAGAAAACCTCGGATATTGAAACTGTCGGTCAACATCCAATCTTGACGCCATGCGCCTGACATTCTCGTCGTCTTGCTGTACATCCTTTGCCAGGGCCCTCAGGAGATCCAGCGCCATCGATGGAATTGGACCATATGCGAGCGCACAATAGTGATCTCCCGTGATCGGTCTTCCGTATCTCACGAGATGGTGTTTATCGGATAGAAAAAGTAGCTTACAAATCTTGTAGGCAGTGAGGTCTGGCAGGTCTCTGGAGGCGATGTAATGAACGGCAGCTAAAAACTTACCGAAGTCAAAATCGAACCTCACCAGCCGAGGCGGATGTGGTTTTGCTTTCGGCATACGTAATGGTAAATTACCATGATCGAGACATCTGAGCAATTAAATCCCGATAACGTAGCCGCCTCCCATCCATGCGACGAACCATCGCGCTAATCTGGTCAACGGTGTTGCGACTCCGCTGGTTGTGCCGACCGGAGAACTCGTTGACGTAGCGGTTCAGGTGCTTCGCGCTCATGCTGTGGTAAGTTCCGTAGTAACCCCTCTTAAGGATAGACCAGAAGCTCTCGATACCGTTGGTGTGGGCTTGGCCTCGAACATACTCCCGAACGCTATGCTTGACCGACTCATGCTCGAAGTCTAGCCACAGGGAATCGTAGCCGCCGTGATCATCTGTGTAGACAGTCGCGCCTTTCTGTGTCCGGCCCTGGATGAAACCCTCTAGCGATCGCCGGTCCACACTTTCTACGACGGTCGCACTGACGGAATTCGTTTCCCGATCCTTTGCGCCGACAACTGCGATTTTGCCCACTGAACCACGCCCAGCATTCAATTTCTTTGAGTTGTGCTTGTTCTTCTCTTTCCCGCCGATATAGGTTTCATCGACTTCAACTGGACCTGAGAAGAGCGGATGATCGCCCCAAGTTTCCCGGATGCGGTGCGCCAGATGCCAAGCCGATTTCTGCGTGATTCCCAAGTCCCGATGGAGCTTCATGCTCGAAGTGCCCTTGATCCCTGTAGCCAGCAAGTAGAACGCAATAGCCCACGTTTTCAGTCCGAGGTTGGAGCTGTGCATCAAAGTTCCAGTCTTAACCGAGAAGGACTTCCGGCAATCACGGCAGCGGTATGGCTGAGGCTTGCGGCAGTTCGCAATGTTCGCTGACCCGCAGTTAGGGCAGGCGACGCCATTCGGCCAACGGGTTTCAATGAACCATCGTTCGGCGGTTTCGTCGTCGGGAAACATCTTGAATAGCTTGGTGAGTGAGAGTCCTTCGCGGTAGCTTTTCCCTGGTGCTTTCTTGGGCAGCAAATACTCCATCTATATATGGATGTATTTTAGCCAATCAGTGCGATGGTGTCAATGAGTTTTGGCTAAAACCGTATATAATTCCCTTTGAAATCGGGTGCGGCGGCGGTATACACGTTCCGTCGGCCTCGGTCGTTCTCGATCCACGCGATCGTGTCCACCGTTCGTGCCGACACCAGGTTGTACGGGAAGGCTGGGCTGAGCACCTGTTCCACGGTAACCGGAGCATCCAGAACCTGAGAGACGACCGTAGACGGCGCAGCGAGCGCCGCCACGACCACCGTAAGCAATGCAATCGTAGCTATCCTCACGACCTCAACCTCCTTCCGTCTTCTATCATTGACCGATGATCCGAAGAAACTCCGGGTCGGTCCGAATCGATTCAAAGTTGGTATTCTGGGGAAGCCTTCGTTTGTTCGCAGGGTTCAGCTCCACGGCCTTCCGAATCGCCTCCAACGCGTCCGTCTTCCGGTCCATCTTCAAGTACATGTTGGCCAGCGAAACCCAGATGTTGTCACTCCTCGGCATTTCGTCACGAAGGCCCTCGACCACGCGCAATGCGCCCATTCGGTCTCCCTCGTTGAATCGTTCGTTCGCCGATGTCAATTCCTGGCGTGAGCGGACGATCCTCAGGAGGCGTCGCAGCTCGACCAGTGGCTCAGGATGGTCATCCGTGCGGATGTCGATGACGCTGTCGGAGAATCCTCCGGCGCCGCCCAGTGGCTTGACGACGATCAGCGAGGCGCCCTGCATCCCACGGATGTCCCCACCGGCTGCCTGGGCCGCGTCCAGCGCGGCGAGCAAACGTTCGGCAAGGGGCTGTCCTTCGGTCGCTTCGAAGGTTCGTGCCATGCTCTCGACGACCTCTGGCCCAGCAAGCGTGTTGCCTTGCGCGCAGTAGTTCTCACCGCACGTGTGACCCTTCCAGTCGCTGGCGCCGGATCCTGTATGTGCCGCAGTCCGTCCCTGGTTGTCGATGATCGCAACCTGACGACGAGCGCTCATGTCGTCGCTCTTGACCAGTCTGTCCAGAGCTTCTTCAGGAGACAGTCCCGCTGCGAGAAGTTCAAGCCCGATCCGTCCGTAGTAAGGATTCGAGGACGCCTGGTGCGCGAAGACCGCGAGGCCTCCTCTGGCTGTCCATGTTCGATTACCTACCGCGAACGCTCTGCTTTGAACACCCATTGCGAGTTCACCGGTTTCCGGATCGCGCGCGACGATCGAATAAGTTCCCGTGTAGTCGGGTTCGAAGTCCTGCGCAAACGTCTGAGTCTCGAAAGCGAACACTCCTGCTAGAAGCAAAGCTGCAATTCGAAGCATCGATGCACCTCCTATGGTGCGGATGTTGTGACGAGGCATTCCTATACTGGGGAGCCGGCCGACTTAGCCGCGTCCTTCCGGTCTTCACGTTCCCGACATCCGCCCAGTGAACATGCATGGGCACCGTTCGGGCTCATGCAGCCGCTCTACAGCCTTTTCATTGCGGCAACGTTCTCGAAATAGCGGACGAACATCCGGATACCACCGGATGCCTGTTCCCAGTCAAAGTTTTCGTTGGGCGCGTGGTAACCATGCTCGGGTAGACTGAGGCCGAGGAAGACGATCGGCGCCTTCAGGTAGTCTTCCATCGTCACTACGGCCCCGATCGAACCACCTTCGCGGATCGAGGCAGGTTCCTTGCCGAACGCAAACCCCATCGCCTCACTTGCCGCCTCGGCATACGGCCCGCTCTTAGGTCCCAGAAAAGGCGCTAGGCCCGCGTCGAACTCGACGCGAACGTCGGGGTTTAGCTCATTGACGAAGGAACGCAGCAGCTCGAACTGGCGCGCGGGAGATTGCTCCGGGACCAGTCGCATGCTGACCTTCACCTCCGCGCGCGGCGGTATCGCCGTCTTCACTCCGGGGCCGGTGTACCCGCCCACGAAACCGTGCACCTCGAAGGTCGGGCGCGTCCAGATATGTCGGACGAGTGTGAGCGCATCGTCCGACCGCAGCTTCTTCAGTTCGTGGGCCGAGCGAAACACGTTCGTGTCGAACCCGGCTTCGAGGAAGCCGCGGAGCTCTTCGTCAGTGATAGGCAGAATGTCTTCGTAGAACCCGGGTATTTTTATGGTGTCGGTCGCCGGGTCGTAGCATTCGCCGATCAGGGCAGCCAGTTCGGTCAGCGGGTTTCGCGCCGCGCCACCCGTGAGGCCGGAATGGACGTCTTTTGTGCCGGTCTCGAGAGTCAGGCGGGCAGAGATCAGGCCGCGGAGAGCGAATGGTATTGCCGGGCACTCGCGGGAGATCCAGATCGTGTCCGAGACAACGATGGCGTCGGTGGAAAGCTGAGCGACGTTGTCTTTGACAAACGTCTCGAAGTTAGGGCTCCCGATCTCTTCTTCGAGTTCCCATATAAACTGGATGTTGACGCCGACGTCGTTGCGGGCGGCATAACTTGCGGCCAGCAGCGCAGCCAGCGCGGGCCCCTTGTCGTCGGTCGTCCCCCGGGCGAGGTATTTGTCGCCGTCGATTTTCATACGGAACGGGTCGGTGTTCCACTCCGGTTCGTTTGCCGGCTGGACATCGAGATGGTTGTAGATCGTGACGGTGGGCCGGTCCGGCCCGGTCCGAAAGCGGGCCCAGACCACGGGATTGCCCGGGGTTCGGAACTTGGCTGCCTCCGCGCCAAGGGCTGTAAGGTAGTCCACCGCCGCATCGGCACCTCGATCGATGTCCGGCTTGTGGTCGGGCACAGAACTGACCGTTGGAATCTCGACCCATTCCCCGAGCCTTGCCTCAAACTCGGGCCGAATCGATTCGACGTAGGCGTCTAACGCACTCGACATGGTGACCGCCTCCGGCGAGGGCCCGCTATCCGTGTGGGGCGCCGTGTTGCTCTTTCTGCTGGGCGAGCGAGAGCGCTAAGCCGTCCGGGTCGAGAAACACAGCCAGGTAGATCCCTTCGTCCCCACGGTCAGTCGGTGGCATGACGAACGGGACGCCCTTCCCTGAGAGATCCTTGTGAGCCTGCTCGATGTCGTCGACATCGAAGCCGATGGTGGCTACGCCGGCTTCAGGCGCTCCGGACCTCGGTCCCGCCGGCTTGCCTCCGCTGTGTAGGGCAAGAGTCGTGCCACCGATATCGAACGAAGTCCAGTCGGGGCTCTCTAAGGTCAGCCGCAAACCCAGTGTATCCCGGTAGAATGCCGTCGAACGCCCCATGTCGGAAACAGTGACCATCGTCAGCATGGATTTCATCGCAGGCATCCCTCTCGGTGTCGGTGAAGTTGGTGCGTGCAGTCTATCAGAGACACTATTTGGCCAGACGACATTCCCAAACCCCATGCGGTATCATTCAGAAATGGAGCTCCGAGATCACGCGGCAGATTACTTCATGTCGCTGCAGGATCAGATAACAGACGCCCTATCTGCTACCGATGGCCAGCCGTTTCGGGAGGACGTGTGGGAGCGGCAAGGCGGCGGTGGCGGCCGAACGCGCGTGCTGGAAGGCGGGAGTGTGTTCGAGAAGAGTGGCGTCAATTTCTCGCGAGTTCACGGCAACCTCCCCGAAGAGTTTGCCGATGAGATTCCACTGGGGAGTGGGACGGAATTCTTCGCGACAGGGATATCTCTGGTTATTCACCCACGGAACCCGTACGTCCCGATCGTCCATGCGAACTTTCGGTACCTCGAGAAGGGCGACGTTGCGTGGTTTGGAGGCGGCGCGGACCTGACGCCCTGCTACCCGCGCGAAGAGGACGCCCGCGACTTTCACAGGACCTTCAAAGCGGCGTGCGACGCCCACGATCCTGAGTATTACTCCAGGTTCAAGAAATGGTGTGACGAGTATTTCACGATCCGGCACCGGTCTGAGATGCGGGGCGTCGGCGGCATCTTCTTCGATTACCTGAAAGACGATCTCGATGCGGTCTTCGAGTTCGTCCAGTCCGTGGGGGCGGCGATTCTGCCCGCGTATCTGCCAATCGTTCAGAGCCGGATGGAGGAACCGTACGGCGAACGCCAACGCCATTTCCAGGCGATAAGGCGAGGGCGGTACACCGAATTCAACCTCGTTTACGATCGCGGCACAGCGTTCGGGCTGAAGACTGGCGGGCGCTCCGAGTCGATTCTGATGAGCCTGCCACCTGCAGCCGAGTGGGTGTACGACTACACACCGGAGCCCGACAGCCCAGAAGCTTTAGCCGCCACGTTCTTTCAGCCGAGGGAGTGGGTCTGATGTTCTGCCGCTTTTGCGGGTCCGATATTCCCCCCGAGAGCTCCTTCTGTCTGAAATGCGGACAACAACTGGTCTCCTCGGCCCCGTCGCCACGAGGGGATGCCGTCACACGCAAGCTCCGGCTCAAGACGCCCTATCCGTACGCCGTGGTGCTGTTCCTTGCCTTCGTGGCGTGGACGATCCAGCCTCGCCATAGAGTCGATTACTCCAACGTCCAATTCACACTCGAACTTGAGGGCCAGGCATCCATTCCTGAGGACAACCTGTTCCGTCACAGCATCAGTCTCGTCATCGAAAATATCGGCGCAAACCCCATCAGCGAAGTGCCGATCGAGTTCACGGCCCGACTGGATCGCGATCAACCGGTCGAAGTCGTGTCGGACTTCTTCGGACGCCAGCTCATCATCCTGAAGGACGGACTGGCCCTGCCACTCGTCGTCATCCTGAGCGGCGAACTCGCTTCTGGCGAGAAGCGGCGTTATGCCGTCGATGGCATTGTCACGACACGCCCTCCCGCGTCCATTACTTATGAGGTTTTCGGCGAGGATCTGGACGAAGTTCTGGCGAGCCTATCGATGGAAATCCCCGCGACGGCGGCATCGGAGTCCGGGCCCGTGGCCGGAGTCCTTCCATGACTGGAGCCCGGCTGAAAAAGTGGGCCAAGCGTCTGGGCGTCTTTGTCCTGGTGATGGTTTTCCTCCTGCTGTTCGTCGTGCTTCCTGTCGGCGGCTCATTCCTAATCACGAACAGCTTCCGGTTTCCGGATCGCGGTCCGTCGGATCCGGGCCAGTTCGGTCTGGAAGTCGAAGATGTGGAGTTTCAGTCCTCCGACGGGATCCGATTGACCGGGTGGTGGAGCTCCGGGGAGGAAGGTTATCCGGTCATCGCCTTCGTGCACGGTCTGAACCGTTCCCGCATTGAGCTACTCGAACGAGCGGCCGAGAGCCGAAAGAAAGGATACGGTGTCCTGCTGATGGACCTGCGTAACCATGGTGCGAGCGGCGACGCCTATACAACCCTGGGCGTCCACGAAAGCCGGGATGTCTGTGCCGCCTCCGAGTTCATCGCACGCGAAGCTCCCGGCAGGCCGGCGGTCCTCTGGGGTGTTTCGCTTGGAGCGTCCACCGCCCTTCTTGCGGCCTCGCGGTGTCGTCAATACCGTGCGGCGATTGCCGACAGCGCCTTCCTGTCATTCGAAGAGACGGTCACGCACCACTTTTGTCTGATTTTCCCTCTTCCGGTTTTTCCAATCGCGAACATGGTGGTCCTGATTACCAGGCTCCGAATGGGTTTTGATTTGGAAGAAGGTGATGTCGAAGCGGCGGTGCGGTCACGATCAGACATGCCTGTCTTGTTCGTCGCTGGCGGCCGCGACGTCCGCATGCCTAAGGAGCTGGCCGAGCGTCTGTACGAGGCGTCGGCACACGCCGGATCCCAGTTACTCGTCATTGAAAGTGCCACTCACGGCCAGGCATTCCGGGAAGACCGGGACAAGTATCTCGATACGGCTTTCGGCTTTCTCGAACGAGTTCTGCCCTTACCCTCCCCTGCCGACGAAATCGATCCATGATTTGACATTGAGAGTTTTCGATCGGCACTGACGGGGGCTCGTCTCACTCGCGACGGGCACCGGGTATACTGGTCTTCTCATTACTATCGGAGGTTCTTCGCGAAGATGAGTCACATCACGGTCCTGGCCGGCGGCACTGGCGCTGCCAAGTTTCTCCTCGGCCTGGTCGACGTCGTCCCTGAGGAGCAGGTCCATGTCATTGTGAACGTCGGCGATGATCACGATGTATGGGGGCTCCATGTCAGTCCCGACATCGACAGCATCATCTACGCGCTTTCCGGCGAGCTCGACGCAAATCGGGGATGGGGACGGCGTGATGAGACCTTCCGGTGCCTGGACACGATGCGGAAACTGGGGAAGCCTTCCTGGTTTCGGATCGGGGATCGAGACATGGCGACTCATCTGGTTCGTTCACAGTTGCTGCGTTCGGGTGCGACGCTTCAAGTCGCGACGGCGGAACTGGCCGACCGTTTCGGGCTCGGCGTCAGGTTGTTACCTGCGACAAACGACCCGGTTCGCACAGAGATCCACACCCCCGAAGCAACGCTGGCATTCCAGGAATACTTTGTACGTGAGCAGAGTGCCCCCGAGGTGACCGGTGTTAGCTACAGTGGTGCCGAGACGTCGAAGCCCGCCGACGGAGTTACCGAATCCATTCTCGGAGCGTCGCGGATCGTCATCGCACCGAGCAACCCGGTAACCAGCATTGGGGCGATCCTTGCGGTGCCCGGAATACGAGATGCTCTCGTCCGTACCGAGGCCGGAGTCGTAGCGGTCAGTCCGATTATCGGTTCGCAACCGGTCAGCGGCCCTGCCGGAATCCTGATGCGGGCAACCGGTTCGGCGGTTGTTTCGGCCCAGGCCGTCGCCGAGCGCTACCGCGATTTCCTCGACTCCATCGTTATCCACACCTCCGACCTGCCCCAACTCGACGGCGTTCGTAGCGTTGGGGTCAGCGTGTGGGTCGAGAACATACTGATCAATAGTGCGGACGACAGCGCGCGACTCGCGCGGCGAGTGACCAATGAAGACCGTTCTGTTGCCCGTAAAGGGGTTTGAGCGGGCCAAGAGTCGCCTTATCTCAGTCCTCTCGCCGTCCGAACGCGCTGCCCTGGCGGCGGCCATGTTTCGTGATGTTGCGACCGCGCTCGCAGGTTCTCGCTCTCTTGACAACGTAATCGTGGTGACAGCCGATTCGGGGGTTGCCGAACTCGCCGCGCAGTTCGGTTTCGAAATGGTTGACGAACCGAAGGTGACGGGTCACAGCGATGCGATAAACCGGGTCAGCCGGGAGCTCGCCGGCCACGGCGTTTCACTTCTCGCCCTGGCGGCGGACCTCCCGCTGCTGCGTGCCGACGAGGTGGATCAGATCCTGGCGTTGAAGACCGCAGGTGTCGTGCTGATTGCGAATCGCGAAGGCACTGGAACGAACGGACTGCTGATGCCTGACGGTCGCGTGATCGAAACCGCCTATGGTGCAGAGAGTCTCGAACGGCACCGTCGCCGAGCTCTCTCCGCGGGGATTCTGGTCGAGGTTGTCGAGGTTCCCGGAGTGGCGTTCGATGTCGATACACCCGAAGACCTCAACGACCTGCCCCAACTTCTCAATCCCTCTACCCACACGTGGCGATGTCTGGTTGCGTGCGAACGGCTCACCAGTCCGCGATCGGTATCGTGAAGCTTGAGTTTCATCCGCTCGAGGGAATTCCGGAAATACGGCCCGGTGACGACCTTGGCGGGGCGATTCGGCACTCGCTCGATTCGGCTGGGTCTCGGGCGGCGACCGATGATGTAATCGTTGTGGCTCAGAAGGTGGTTTCAAAAGCGGAAGGCTGTGTCGTGAGGCTGGCGGATGTCGAACCAAGCGATAAGAGTCTGCGCATCGCAGCCTCGGGCGGAAAGGACCCCCGATTCGTTGAAGTCGTTCTGTCCGAGACGAAGCGAATCGTGCGTGAACGGAATGGCCTCATCATATCGGAGACGACGCACGGTTTCGTCTGCGCCAACGCCGGAGTCGACCAATCCAACGCTCCCGCCGGGTTCGTCACTCTGCTGCCGGCGGACCCGGACCGGTCGGCGAGCCTCCTCGCAGAACGACTGGGATGCGGCATCGTCATCAGCGACACTTTCGGTCGCCCGTGGCGGGAGGGACTTGTAGACGTGGCGATTGGTGTGGCGCGGGTTCCGGCTCTGGTAGACATGAGGGACCAGAAGGATCGGGGCGGGCGCAAGCTGACCGCGACCCTTCTCGGTGTGGCCGACGCTCTGGCCGCTGCGGCTGGCCTGATGATGCCCAAGGGAGCAGGCGTGCCCGCCGTCCTGGTTCGGGGCCTGGAGTGCTGGGATGCGGATTCGCGCATCAGCGACCTCATACGGCCGCAAGAAGAGGACCTGTTCCGATGAAACTGGGAATTGTCGGTGGTACCGGAAGACTTGGGCGTGCGCTGGCGCGACGGGCGGTTCGATCGGGCCATCGCGTGGCGATTGGCTCACGCGATGCTGCACGCGCGCGGGACACGGCCGTCCAAATCGATCCCGAGGTCCTGGGAGCCACGAATCTCGAATGTGTGCGAGATGCGGATGTCGTGATCCTGACCGTTCCCTATGCCGCACATGCCGCGACCCTCGAGCCTTTGCGTGATGCTCTCCGGGGCAAGGTGATCATCGATGCGACGGTTCCGATCGATCCGTCGGCCCCGACGGGTCTCCGGACGTTGTCAGGGCGCTCCGCGGCGGAGGAGACGGCGGAACTGATCGGACCGAAAGCATCCGTGTTCGGGGCGTTTCAGACGGTGTCGTTCCATACACTGGCGAAAGACGGTGGCTCGGATATCCTGCTGGCGGGGCCGGACGAGGGTCGTGTTCAAGTGATGGACCTCATTAAAAGCCTTGGCTTTCGGCCCGTTCATGCGGGTCCGATCGCAACGTCCGCAAGGTTGGAGCAGCTCACCCTGCTGCTGATTTCGATCAACCGGACGCACAAGATCAAGGACAGCGGAGTGCAGATTCTTGGGGTGGGAAAGGACGGAGACTGAATATTTGTCATTGCGGATTTGTGATCTGCCAATGACCAGCGACCATTGATGATTTGAGATTTGGAAGAGGGAGAGTCCACGACGAGATCGGAAGCTTACATCTTGTACTTGCCGAGGTCTTCGTCGTCCAGCCAGCGCTTCAGATCTTCGTTTGTGATGCGCTCGGGTGCTCCCGACTGACCCTTTGCACTTCGCAGCACTTCGTCCTCGACGAGAATAGGGCAATCGATACGGAGGGCCAGTGCGAACGCGTCGCTTGGGCGGGAATCTATGGAGATAAGCCGTTCGTTCTGCGCGACCCAGATGACCGCGTAGAACGTGTCGTCCTTGATTGATGTGACGACAACTTTCTCAACGTGGCTCTCAAGTCCGATCAGCACGTTCTTGAGCAGGTCATGGGTCATCGGTCGTGGCGTGACTACCCTCTCGATCTCGAGGCCGATCGCGTTGGCTTCGGACACGCCCACCCAGATCGGCAGGATCGCGTTGCCAGAGGCTTCCTTCAGGATCACGATCGGCATGTTTGTAAGCGGATCCATCATCAGACCCCGGATTTTCATTTCGACTTCCACGCCAGACTCCCGTCGGTTCAACCGCTACCGCTTGGTTGCTAGTTGCAATGTATATCTCGGTCGCGGCATTTGCAAATGATTGGGGACTGGCAATAGCCCGCTTTTCTCACCGGTTGTCGTCGCGAAGCCCGCCGGGCCACTTCGCAGCCCGGTAAGATGCAGACGCCGCCAGGGCGTTTGTCTGCATGGCCCTCGATGGGGCCATGCCGGGGGCGCGACCCGAGGGCGACCGAGGCGTACTTGATCGTACGTTGAGGCGTGGGGGGACCGGCCCGGCCTGGGAGTTCCCCTCATTCCTGCTTGGAGTCCGTGTCCGGGTACTCCGAAGAGCCAAGCGAGCGCGGGGACGGTGGGCCCGACGCTAAGAGATTGAGGAGCCCGACCAAGCGCACCGCAGTAATGGCGGATGGATCCGGCGCTGCAGCAGACCACCGGTGAGAAATGCGGGCTAACCCTCCTTGAGAAGCTCTTTGACATGACGTCTCGCCGCGGCGCTGACGCTCGACCCGCTCATCATTCTCGCCAATTCATCGACCAGCTGGTCGCCACGCAGGGTCTCGATACGTGTCACGGTGCGGCCGTTCACCAGAGCCTTTTCTATCCGGCAATGATGATCGGCGAACCGGGCAACCTGCGGCAGATGTGTCACACAGAGCACTTGGTAAGATGACGACAGTTCCTTGAGCTTGCGCCCCAGCGTTTCCGCGGCCTCGCCGCCTATCCCGGCGTCGATCTCGTCGAAGACCAGCGTCTTGTCCCTTCCGTCGACGGCGAGGACGGCCCTCAGCGCAAGCATCGTGCGCGAGAGTTCTCCTCCAGAAGCGATTTCCGAGAGGATCGCAGCCTCTTCACCGGGATTCGGTGCCAGCAGAAGCGCGGGACGGTCGATGCCTGTGGCGCGGCCGGGGGTCAACGTTTCCCAACGGATGTCGAAGTCGGCCTGGGGCATCGCGAGCGAGCGAATTTCTTCCCGCACAGCGCGGCCGAATTCCCCACTGCGCTTGCGCCTCGTCACGCTCAGCTCGCGTGCCGCTTCGTCGTAGTCTTTACAGGTGGCGGCCAACCGTTCTTCCACCTCGGATCTCTTTGTTTCTGTAAGACCTATGCTGTCCAGTTCCTCAAGTACCTTCCCAAGATGGTGGATTAAGTCAGGCCCGTACTTGCGGTGAAGGCGTTCCAGTTCAGCCAGACGAGCCTGGCCGTTCTCCATCTCTTCGGGATCGGTGTCGAGACTCTGCATGTAGTCCCGGAGCGAATAGGCGGCGTCTTCGAGGATCGATCGGGCAGAAGCGATCTGCTCGGTGGTCGCTCCCAGGCGGTTGTCATAGACCTCGGCTTCCGAAAGTGGGCGTTCGATCGAGGCGATCTGGGCGAGGATCGACGATTCGGCCTCATAGAGTGCTTCGTAGCCGCCTTGGACGGCTTCGGCCAGCTTCCCGGAGTGCTCCAGCCTGCGGATGTGCTCACGGAGGCGTTCGGTTTCACCGGCAAGCGGGCTGACCTGCTCGATTTCGTCTCGCTGATAGCTGAGGAGGTCAGTTCTTTGCAGGCGGTCCGCCTCGGCGTCGGCAAGCTCGGTGAGTTCGTCTTCGAGGCGGCGCCGGGAGTCATAGAGATTGTGGACCCGTTTGGCGAGGTCGGTGACGCCTGCCGCGCGGTCGATCAATGCGAGCTGGCGTCCCGTGTCGAGCAGAATTTGCTGTTCGTGCTGGCCGTGGATATCGACCAGGTCGGGCGCGATTGCCCGAAGCGCTGAAACGGTGCTGGGTTGACTGTTGATGAAGACTCGGTTGCGGTTGTCCGAGGAAATCTCTCTGCGGACGACGATCTGGTCGGCGGCATCGATACCGATGCTTTCCAGATCCGGACCGCCGGCCTGTTCGAAAACTGCCTCGATGACGGCTCGGTTTTCACCGCCCCGGATCGTTTCACCGGACGCCTTGGCGCCGGCGAGCAGCGTGAGCGCATCGACGATCAGCGATTTGCCGGCGCCGGTCTCGCCCGAGAGCAGGTTGAAGCCGCCCTCGAATTCGATCTCGATCTCGTCGATGAGGGCAAAATTTCGGACGCGGAGCAGGCGAAGCATACCGAACGGGTTATATGCCAAGTTCGGGCGGCTTTCAACGTCGAAGATAGGGCAGTCGCGGGTTATGTGCCGTCCTTGGCTAACTTCGTTGGAGCCGGACAGTCTGATATGTTGATTTCGAAGCGGAGCGACGGCATCCCGACGTCGTTTCTGAGCCTCGTGGAGGAATGAAGAAAGCATGGATTTGGGCGTCCTGACGCTTCCCGGAATCGCGATCCTGCAAGTTGGCGGCGCCGACGTCATGCGCCTCTTACTCGAGACCGGTCCGCTCGCACGTAGTGTGCTGTTCATCCTGCTCCTGTTCTCGATCGCATCCTGGGGTGTGATCCTGTCCAAGGGCTTGATGATTCGCCAGATCCGGGGTGAATCCGAGGTGTTCTGGAGAATCTTCCGCAAGGCTCACGGACTGTCGGAGATCAGCACTGCGTGTGAGACGCTACGTGTGACCCCTCTGGTCCCCGTGTTCAATGCCGGCTTCGAGATGATAGGGCCCGTTTCTCCGGCCGACGGTTCGGGCGGCGGGACGAAGGTGCCGTCCGCGGCGACGATCGAGCGCGCCCTGCAGCGCGCAGCCTCGGCACAGTTGACCGAACTGGAGGCAAGGATGACCTTCCTGGCGACGACCGCGGCGGTGACACCGTTCATCGGGCTCTTCGGAACGGTATTGGGCGTGATCGGAGCCTTCGCCGGGCTTGCGGCAGCCAACGTTTCCACCGTGCAGGCAGTGGCCCCCGGCATCGCTGAAGCGCTCATTGCGACCGCCGCTGGGCTTTTTGCGGCGATTCCGGCGGTCGTGGCCTACAATCATTTTGTAGCAGCGATCCGCAGCCTTGCGGCACAGATCGACGATCTCCAGGCCGAGTTCATGGCGCTGGCCGAGAGGAGCGAGTAGCGTGGCTTTTACAACCCAGAATCGGCGGACGCAGACTGAGCTTGCCGAGATCAACATGATTCCGTTTATCGACATCATGCTCGTCCTGTTGATCGTCTTTATGATCACGGCGCCCGTCATCCAGTCCGGTATCGAAGTGACCGTTCCCCGGACGCGATCGGTCCGTCAACTCGCCGAAGACAGGCTGGTGGTGATAATCGACGCGGATCAGACGATCTATCTCCAGAACGAGGAAATCAACATCAATGAGCTTGGGCCGAGGATCCTCGAACTCCAGCCTGACTCCGCGGTGGTTTATCTTCGGATAGACGAAAACGTGCCCTGGGGTACGATGGCCCCGGTGATGGATCGACTGAATCAGTCCGGCATCGTGGACATCAATCTGGTAACGGAACTCTTGAACGAATCCGGGCAATGAATAGCGACCGAGAGCGATTCGACCGCGGCATCGTGATGTCAGTGGGACTTCACGGCGTCCTCCTGCTGTTCGCCCTCCTATCTCCGATAATGTTTCCGGCCTACGGAAGCGCCGACTGGGGTTCGGACACGGGCGGCGGCGAAGGGATCAGCGTCGAAATCGTATCCAGCATCTCGGGCGTGCCCCTTCCCGCGCCCGAAGTCGTCAATGAAGATGCCGTTGCGAATGAGTCTGCGGGGCTCTACGAAGCTGAGCCGGAGCCCGCCGAAGCGCCCGTAGAGGAAGAAGTCGCCGACGCGGAACTCATTCCCGAGACGACGGCGCCGGTGGAAACAACCCCGCCGCCTCCCCCGCCTGACCGGCCAACTCCGCCGCCACCGGCCGATCCGGAGCCTGATCGAGCCGAGCCCAGCCAGCCCGACAACGCGGTCCCGTTCGGCCAGGGTGGACGGCCGGCTCTCAACTACGGGCAATTTCAGGTTGGCGACGGAACGGGTGGGGTCGAGCTCGGCGACGGCGCTTTCGGTGAACGATACGCTCGCTACGTCGAGGGGCTGCAGCGGCGAATTTCGCAGAACTGGTTGCAGTCGACCGTGAATCAGCAGATCCGGTCGGCGCCCCGTGTGTACGTCAGCTTCGACATCCTGCGTGACGGCACGATCGCCAACCCACGTATCGAAGAGTCGAGCGGCATCCGGACCCTGGACAATTCTGCGCTGCGCGCCATCTATGCGTCGAGCCCGCTCGAGCCGCTGCCCGCCGATTTCCAGGGGCGGAGCGTCAGTGTTCGGTTCTGGTTCGAATTCAAGCGATGATGTCCACGAGAAGACAAGCCCTCGCCTCTATGGCCGCGTTGATGCTGGCCCCCGCCCGGGCCGCCCTCGCCGCTCAAGCACAGATCGTGACAGGCACGCGTACCGGGGCTGCATCCGTACGCCTGGCAGTGCCGGAGTTCCCGCGTGGTTCAGGGATCCCCGGCGACGTCGCAACGGCCTTCAATGACACACTGTGGGCCGACCTGGAGTTTGCGGGCGTGATCACGCTGGTCAGCCGGAGCTTGTATCCTCTCGGTCGCTTCGGGGACCCTTTCGACATCACACCTGCCGAGTGGACAGATCCTGCGGTCCGCGCACAGTTTCTTGCGTTTGGGAACCTCGGGATCGATTCAGGAGGTATAGCCCTCGAAGCTCGGCTCTGGGACCTGGAAACCCGGATCGAGGACCGCGAGACCGACGGCCTGCGGTACCGAGGATTGCTTACGTCCCAGTCGGCCCGTGACATCGCGCACCGATACGCCGACCGGATCATCCGTCTGCTGGGCGGCGGCATCCGCGGCGTGTCCCAGACGAAGATCGCGTTCGTGTCCGACCGGAATCACAGCGGCAGCGGCCCGGTGACGAAGGAAATCTTCGTCATGGACTATGACGGCCAGAACCCGTACCAACTGACGACGTTGCGGTCGCTCGCCTTGACGCCCGCATGGTCCCCTGACGGAGAGCAGATCGGTTTTACGAGCTGGCGTCGAGGCATTGCAGACGTGGAGCTCATTTCACCGATCGATCGCCGAGGGTTCTTTTTTCCAACATTCGACGCGACGACGACGACTCCGGCCTGGTCGCCCGACGGGGGCCGGATCGCCTTCGCCTCAAGCCACCTACGGGTCCGTGACACGCCGGACACGGAGCTTTTCGTGGCGGACAAGGATGGCCGGAACGTTCGGCGGCTGACCAATTCCAGAGGGATCGACATGTCTCCCAGCTGGAATCCCCCGGGAGACCAGATCGCGTTCAGTTCAGACCGTGGACGTTCGAGCCAGATCTACATTATCGATGCCAGCGGGGGCAACGTCCGCCAGATCGTATTCGGTGGAGGCACGGCCGTGAACGCGGCCTGGGCGCCCAACGGCCAGACGATCGCGTTTGCGTGGCAGCAGCGTGGTCGAAGCTTCGATATCTATCTCCATGATCTGGCCGGTGGGCGAAACATCCAGATGACACGAAGTGCGGGCAATAACGAGCGGCCGACCTGGTCCGCCGACGGACGGCATATCGCGTTTCAATCGAACCGCGGAGGCTCGACTCAGATCTATTCGATGCTGGCCGACGGCACAAATGTCCAACGCCTTACGAGTAACGGAAAGAACGAGGGTCCCGCCTGGTCGGGATACATGGGACAATGACGGTTGATCAGCGCTCGACGGGCGCTTCCCACAAGGAGACTCTTCGATGAACACTGGTTTTTTAGGGCAGAACCTGGGCCGAGCACCTGTTGGGCTCCTGCTGTTGCTAACGCTCGTTTCCGCATCCTGCCGGAGTCCCGCCGCTCCACCGCCGCCGCCTCCCCCGGCCCCCGTCGCCCCCGAGCCGCCGCCCGCTCCGGCCCCCGCGATCACGTTGGAGGTTTCCGTCTCATCGATCGAGCAGGGTGAATCGACCACGCTGAGCTGGCAATCACGCAACTCAAACGCCGTCCGGATCGAGCCTGGAATTGGCGAAGTCGATCCGTCGGGAAGCCGCCCGGTCAGCCCGGGCTCCTCGGTCACCTACACAGCGACCGCAACCGGCCCAGGCGGGCAGGCGACCGACATCGTGCGCGTCACGGTAAGGGCGGCAGCGCCGCCACCGGCCGCGCCCCCCCTTCCGGACCGGCCCGCACCGACCCTTGAAGAGTTGTTTCGCACGAACGTCCAGCCGATCTACTTCGACTACGATCAATCACAGATTCGGGCAGACCAGGTCGGTCGGCTACAGAACAATGCGCGGTTCCTCCAGAGCAACCCGAGGGTCCGCTTTACGATATCGGGTCACGCGGACGAGCGCGGAAACCAAGAATACAACATCGGCCTCGGCGACAGCCGGGCCAACGCCGTCCGCGAATTTCTGGTGCGTCAAGGCATCGACGAGTCCCGGATCAGCACGGTCAGTTTCGGCGAGGAGCGGCCCGTGTGTTCTGCCGAAACCGAAGGGTGCTATCAGGAGAACCGACGTGCGGAGTTCGTCACCCGGGGGCAGTAGCTCCCCGGTTGGCGTCTCGACTGAGATTTCACGATGAAGAGATCGATCGCCATCGTCTTCGCGCTGGTGTGGATGAGCGGCCCGGCCTCCGGGCAGAGGCAGGAGATCATCCAGCTGCAGGCGGATATTATTCGCCTGACGCTGCAGGTCGGGGAGATTCAGAACAGTCTGAACGAAAGGAACACCGTGGTTCAGGATCTTGTCGAGCAGCTTTTCGATCGCGTTGTGGCGCTATCGGAGACATCTGGCCGAATTGCCGATGCGCTTGAGGACGTCCGCAACAGCAACCAGCAGCTAGGCGGGGAAATGCGCGTCCTCATGTCGAATCTGGGAGACGACGTCGAAATCATGGACCGGAACGTCGAGGACTTGAGAACGGATGTGGCTGCGATGTCGCAACAGATGACGGCGATGAGCACGACAACGAGCGATCTGGAATCCCCCGAGGGATTGATGCGGCTGGCGGTGACCGAGTTCCTGGTGGGCAACTATCAGCTGGCGATCGAGGGATTCCGGGAGTATCTGGGTTCTTTCCCAACCAGTCCGCGTGCGGCCGAGTCTCAGCTCTACCTTGGAGATGCCTACTTCAGCCAGGACGCTTTCGATCGAGCGATTCTCGAGTACGATTTGCTGTTGCAGAAGTATCCCGAGAGCGATAAAACAGTCAGTGCCCTCTTCAAGAAAGGCCTCGCTTTGGCTGAGATGGGACAGACTCGGGACGCTTTGACATACCTTCGGCAGGTGGTTTCCGACTATCCCGAGAGTACAGAGGCAACTAGCGCCCGGCAGAGAATAGATGAGCTGGACTAGCTCACCGAGCGAGGCGAGGAAACAGCATGGCAAGATCTATTAACAAAGTGACACTGCTCGGACGTCTCGGCCGCGACCCCGAGTTGAAGTACACGGCCGGTGGTACCGCCTACTGCCGGTTCTCTGTGGCAACCGACGACTCCTGGACGGACCGGAGTAGCGGTGAACGTCAGGAACGCACCGAATGGCACAACGTTGTCGCCTGGGAACGTCTGGCTGAAATCTGTGGCCAGTATCTCGCCAAGGGACGCCAAGTGTACATCGAAGGCAGTATCTCCTCGCGTCAGTGGGAGGACAAGGACGGCAATAAACGCACGTCGTTCGACATTCGCGCCCGTGACATGGTGCTGCTCGGCAGTCCAGCCGGTGAATCTGGAAAATCCAAAGCACCCGAAAAGCCCGCGGTCGCCGAAGGCGGCGGGATTACCGACGACGACATCCCGTTCTAGGGACGCCCTCGCCGATTCAACCAGGGGCGCTGAGGCGCCCCGCTCGATCCGCTCACATCCATGGCAGCGAACAGCTTCGACATCGTATCCAAGATCGACATCACGGAAGTCGCAAACGCGATCCAGCAGGCTCGCAAGGAAGTCTCTACCCGGTTCGACCTCAAGGCGTCCGGTTCGGCGATCGAGCTCAATGAAAAAGAGCACAAGGTCGTGGTCACCAGCGTGGACGATTACAAGCTCAAGGCGGTGAACGATGTCCTCGAGGGGAAACTGGTCAAACGTCAGGTGCCTCTCAAGGGTCTGACATACGGCGCCGTGCAGCAAGCGGCAGGCTCGACCGTACGTCAGGAGATCGATATCCAGAATGGCATTCCGATCGAAAAGTGCCGGGACATCGTTAAGAAGATCAAGAACCGCAAGATCAAGGTCCAGGCTTCGATCCAGGGTGATCTGGTCCGCGTCAGTGGCAAGAGCCGTGATCTGCTGCAGGAAGTCATTCAGCTGATCAAGGAAGAAGACTTCGGCATCGACATCAAGATCACGAATTACCGGACCAACTGAGACTTCTCTTGAGCCCGAGCGTATCTGGCCGCACGAAATGGATCGCGCTCGCGCTGCTCTGCACCTGCCAGGTCCTGGCGATGACGCTATGGTTCTCCGCCTCGGCGGTCGTCGGATCTCTCAGTATTGAGTACCCGCTGTCTCCGGTTCAGGTCTCCCTGTTTACCAGCGCCGTCCAGATCGGCTTCGTCGTGGGCACGTTGACGAGCGCGGCGCTCGGTCTGGCAGATCGGATCGACCCCCAACGGTTCTTTATGGTTTCAGCGCTGGTGGCATCGCTCGCGAACGCCGGCATTCTCTTGCTCGACCCGACCGCCGCATCGGTTCCCGCGATGCGTTTCGTGACCGGCATCTGTATGGCCGGTATCTACCCCGTCGGCATGAAGATCGCCTCGACCTGGGCCCGTGGGGACATGGGCTTGATGGTCGGGTTGCTTGTCGGCGCGCTGACGTTCGGATCGGCGACGCCGCACCTGATCAACGCATTCGGCGGGTTGGATTGGCGGCTGACGATCCTGGCGACGTCCATATGTGCGGTGGCGGCCGGTCTGCTCATCAACCTGGTCGCCATCGGGCCCAAGCGCGCCGCAGCGCCCCCGTTCAGCCCCACGCTCGCCCTCAAGGCATGGACTGTTAGGGCGGTCCGCTTTGCGAACCTGGGTTACCTCGGACATATGTGGGAACTGTACGCAATGTGGGCGTGGGTGGCGGTTTTTCTCGAGGCCAGCTTCCTGGTACGCATGGCAGCAGAACCCGCAGCCTTCTATGCCCGGATCGCGACGTTTGCAACGGTGGCGAGCGGCGCCGCAGGATGCCTTGGAGCGGGGCTCCTGGCCGACCGCTGGGGGCGAACCGGCGTCACGATGGTCGCGCTGGGAATCAGCGGCAGCTGCTGCCTGGCGGCGGGATTCTTCTTTGGCAGAGGCCCGCTACTCGTCACGCTGTTTTGCGTCGTTTGGGGTGTCGCCATCGTGGCCGACTCGGCTCAGTTTTCAGCCAGTATTGCGGAATTATCCGATCCTTCCATCGTGGGCACCATGCTCACCGTTCAAACCAGCATGGGATTCCTGCTCACCATGATCACGATCCACCTCATCCCGTATCTGGTGGATCTGGTCTCCTGGAGGTATGCGTTTGCTTTCCTCGCGATCGGACCGGCGATGGGAATCCTCGCGATGAAAAAACTCAGGGGTATGGACGCATCGCTCAAGCTCGCGAACGGCAACCGGTGAACCGGGGCCTCAGAGCTTTCACCGCAAAGACGCAAAAGGAAGATTATTGACGGAGAATGTCTTTGCGTTCTCTTGCGCCTTTGCGGTGAAGGTTACGAACGCCGCCATCATCAGGTCGTAATACCTGCACTGCCTTTTCTCGTCGATTCGGTCATTGCGAGCGTCAGACTTCAGCGCGCTTCCCTCTTGCCGCAGCCCTGATCGCGATACGGGGCTTCAGGTGGACAACCAGCCGAAATCCGAGCAGGATCGCCAGGACCGTCGCGTACCTCAGCGGGTAAAGGGTGTCAGCCTTGACAATCCAGAGATAATGCACCACGCCCGCTGCGGCGCTGAGGTAGATCAGGCGGTGGAGAAGCTGCCACCGCTTGCCTCCAAGACGTCCAATCCACCGCCTGGTCGAGGTCAGCGCCAGTGGGATCATGGAAACGAAGGCTATGAAGCCCGCCGTGATGAAGGGACGCTGCGGAATGTCCTTGATGATCTCTGCCACGTCGAAAGACTGGTCGAGCCAGATGTACGTCATGAAGTGCAGAAAGCCGTGGAAGAAGGCAAACAGGCCGACCATGCGACGGAACCGCATGATGTCGTGAAAACCGGTGATCTGACGCAGCGGGCGAATGGACAGTGTGATCAGCAGGAATCGCAGCGTCCAGCGCCCGAGAAAATCGGTGATGTCGTCGATGGGGTTGGCGCTGAGGCCGCCGGTGAATGCATTCCAGGTGAGGACCGCGAGCGGAACGAGGCAGAGCAGGAATATGGCGGGCTTGGCCACCCATTTCAGGGACTGACTCCTGCTCATTCTTGCTCGGTCAGGCGCTCTGAGCGGACCGTCAGAAGTATTTCCGAAGATCCATGCCTTCGTACATCTTGGCGACGTGCTCCCCGTACCCGTTGAACATCAGGGTGTCTCTCTTGAAAACTTCACCCAGCCGGCGCTCTCGCGCCTGGGTCCACCGAGGATGATCGACGTTTGGATTGACGTTCGCGTAGAAGCCGTACTCGCGGGGAGTCTGTCTCTTCCACGTATTCGAAGGCTCTTCGTCAACGAAGCTGATCTTGACGATCGACTTGATACCCTTGAACCCATACTTCCACGGAGTCACCAGCCGGATGGGAGCGCCGTTCTGGTTGGGCCCCTCCTTGCCGTACACGCCGACGGCCATCAGGGTCAACGGGTTCGTGGCTTCGTCCATCCGGAGCCCTTCGACGTAAGGCCATGGCAGGACGCTGCGGGTCTGGCCCGGCATCTGCTCGGGATCATAGAGCGTTTCCATGCGGATATACCGCGCGCTCGCCTCGGGTTCGAGCTTACGGATCAGGTCTGCCAGAGGAAAGCCGTACCACGGAATCACCATCGACCAGCCCTCGACACACCGCATGCGGTAGACGCGGTCCTCCATCGTAAACCCATCGAGCAGATCGTCCAGATCCCAGGTTGCGGCATTCTTAACCAGGCCGTCGACTTCTACCTTCCAGGGCTTCGGACGCAGGGTGTGCGCGTACATTGCGGGCTGTTCCTTAGCCGTTCCGAATTCATAGAAGTTGTTGAAGTTAGTGACGTCTTCGTAGGGCGACTTTTCTTCGTCCGTGTCGTAGGGACCGTTCTGCGGCGTGGCGGAGCCCATAGGGATCGATAGACCGGCGGTGGAGGCCACGGTAGCAATGGCAGCGGCTTTCAGGAATTGGCGACGGTTTCGGTACAGGCTCTCGGTCGTGATTTCCGATGACTTGATGTCGGCAGGCTTCTTGATCAGCATGTCCTCTCCTCAAAGACAGTATTCCTCATATCTTACCACCAGTATCGGGCGGGCAGACGGCTCAACTTGCGAACCGCAATCAGCCCGATTCCGCGGATCAAGTCGCCTTCAACTGTCACTATTGTAGTTATTGGCGGGTCGCCCGGATCAGCGCTTCCATGTGCTCGAGATACTTCTCAAGCGCGCGCCGGCCGCCGGCGGTAAGCTTGAACTCGGTCTTGGGAGTGCGGCCCTCGAAGTGCTTCGTACATGCGATGTACGCTGCATCCTCGAGCTTCCTGGCGTGAACGCTCAGGTTGCCGTCGGTCGTCTCGAGAAAATCTCGCAGATCGCGGAACGACAGTGTGTCGTTGACTGCCAGTGCACTGACGATTCCCAGCCGTACGGGTTCATGGACCAGTCGATCCAGATCAGATGCCGGGTTGCCTCCAGGTAGTGCCGTGGGCCTCGCTGGAGCCTTCGTTGCGGGCCGGACAGTGCGGCGTGCCGCCGCAAGACTTCTTCTAGCCACCGTGCCTCCTAGCGATGATCCAGCCGAATATGACGTGTAGTCCTCCGAAGCCCGCGGCCATCAATCCCTGTGCCACGGCAAACGACGTGAACAGCCCCACGGCCCCGAGGATCATGAAGCACATCCCGAGAACCGGGACGATGCGCACCGAATACGTGCCGCCGGTCACAACTCCAGTGCCGTAGAGCAACAGCCAGGTTCCGGGCAGCAGGTCCACGTTCGCCGATCCGTAGAGGGCCACCGTGATCGTGCCGGCCGCGATCATGGGTGGGAGCAGGCTCAGGACAAAACGTTGGCCCGAAGCGCTCCAGAGCGACACGTTGACCTGACGGGCCTTGCGCCCCATGGCTATCCCGCCGATCATCGTCGCGACGACCGCCGTCCCGATCCAGGTAAAGAACCAGTTCTCGACGCTTGCCCCGATACTCGCCAGAGCGGCAGCCAGGGCGACCAATCCCATACCGACTCCACCCCATCCGGGGACGGCCGTAAAGGAACTGGCCCGTTCCATCGTCTGACGGATGTACCGCAGGTCGGCTGCCGCCTTGATCTCGATCGGGACCGGAACCGGGCGCGCCTGCCTTTGAGGTGCAGGACTGGACATCATATCGACACTAGCCTCCCGATCTTGCCTTAGTCAAGAACTTTATATCGCAAAGGTCAACCCTTTCGTCGAACACGAACACCGGCACCTGACAGGGTCCGCCGCACGAGTCTGGACGCTCGCGGCTGCTCGCTTGCCAAGATGGATGCACGGCCTGTTAGTGTCCTGAGTCAGAAATACGATCACTATCTCCAATGGAGGTTGCCCGCCGCAATGTGGATATTGAATCGGTCGATAAAAGTGGGTGTGGCCTCTCGGTCGGCCTGGCCTTCCCAACCAGCAACCTCCATCGGCCCTGCGGGTTCGGGCGGAACGGCACCATCTTTGGAGTCGCTCCTGCTTGCAATGAATGAGCATTAGCTCGTCGTCGCTCCGCCAAATTCGGCACCGTTGCGCTCCGAAAAATAGCAACCGTACTGCTGATTCAGGACACTAGTGCCGCGCCTCGCCCTCCTTCACTGCCGCTATGCTCGCCAGAATGGCAACGATGACGACAGGAACAAGAATTACCGCACCCGTAGCCATCGCGGAAACAATATCAGACATGACGCCTCCATTTATTCGGCAAACACTCCCATCGCTCTGAACTTCTGGTAACGCGCATCGATCAACTCGTCCGGATCCAGCCTGGCGAGTTCCGTCAATTGGTCATCCAGAACGCGGGAGATGCTGATCGCAGTGCCGCTCGGGTCGGAGTGGGCAGCGCCCTCGGGTTCGGGGATGATTTCGTCCACCAAACCGTATTGCTTGAGGTCCTCGGGAGTCAGGCGGAGGGCTTCGGCGGCTTCGGCAGCATGTTCCTGGTCCCGCCAGAGAATTGCTGAACAACTCTCCGGAGCGATTACCGAGTAGATTGAACAGCCCAGCATGTTGACCCGGTCGGCGACACCGATTGCCAGTGCACCACCCGAGCCTCCTTCCCCGATAACGGTCGCTACGATCGGCACCCGGATACCGGACATCTCCCGAAGGTTGTGTGCGATCGCCTCGGCTTGGCCCCTGGCTTCGGCATCGATTCCCGGATAGGCTCCAGGCGTATCGATGAACGTCAGGATGGGCCGTTGAAATTTCTCGGCAATCTTCATGACACGGAGCGCCTTGCGGTATCCCTCGGGCTTGGGCATCCCGAAGTTGCGGAAGAGCTTCTGCTTGGTATCGCGTCCTTTCTGCTGCCCGACGAGGCAAACGGGCCGTCCCCGGAACAGAGCAAACCCTGAAACGATAGCCGGATCATCGGCAAAATTGCGGTCGCCGTGAGATTCCTCGAATTCATCGAACATCAGCTCGATGTAGTCGAGAAAATAGGGCCTCTTGGGATGACGCGCCAGACGGACCTTCTCGTAGGCGGTCATTCCCTGAAGGTCCAGGGCCTTATCCTTGTCGTTCGATGGATCTGTCATCGACTGAACCGAACCGCTTCGGGACCGCATACCTCGTTGATGAAAGCGACGAATTCCCTGTCGGGATGAACTTTTAGGTAAGGGTTCGGACGGATGTAGGCAGTATACCGCCCGGCGTACTTCAATTCGAAGACGAGCTCGGCTTGTCCGCTCTTTTCTTCGATCATCGGGCGAAGGCGTTCGGCCAGGTCGGCGGGCGCGGTGCCTGCGTCGACTGCGACAGTCACCTTGGTGGCGAGCCGTTCGTGTGCCTCCTCGATCGGGAACACCTCGGCCGCGAGAACACGTACCGCGGACTCGTCACTGTCCAGCTTGCCCTTTACGAAGATCGGTACATCGGGCACGAGCAGGTCTTGTGTCCTCTCAAAGGTGTCGGGGAAAACGAGAACATCGACGATGCCCTCCAGGTCCTCGAGCACTACGGCGGCCATGCGGTTGCCCTTCTTGGTGCGCATCGTACGAATCTCAACAACAATGCCTCCGATGACGATCTCCGTGCCAGCCGGTTTGCCGGCCAAACTGATAGTAGTGGCGTTTCCGTATCTCTGAAGCTCGTCCTGGTGCTGGCGAAGGGGATGTCCGGTGATGTAGAAGCCGAGAGCTTCCTTTTCGTTGGACAGTTTGAGTGCCTCCGGCCAGCGCTCGGCAGGACTGAGCATGACGTCGTCGTCCACTTCTTCTCCGGGTGCGGGCGCAAACAATCCTCCCTGCCCCACCTCCAATTCATACTGCTTGCGCTGTCCCCATTCGATCGCGCGGTCCACGTTGTTGTACAGCAGTGCGCGGTCGATACCGACGCTGTCGAGTGCGCCGGCCTTGATAAGGCCTTCGAACACGCGTTTGTTGACCGTCCGCAGGTCGGCCTTTTCAGCGAGGTCAAACAGCGACCGGAACGGCTTTCTCTCGGTGATCGATCGAATTGCCGTCTCGCCGACGTTCTTGATCGCGGCGAGTCCGAAGCGGATACCCTCGCTGGTGGGAGTGAAGTTGACGTCACTGACATTGATGTCGGGCGGTAGGATCGGGATGTTCATTCCCCGGCATTCATTGATGTACTTGACGATTTTGTCGGTGTTTCCGCGTTCACTCGTCAGGACTGAGGCCATGAAGTAATGGGGGTGGTGCGCCTTGAGATAGCCGGTACGATACGCCAGCACCGCGTAGGCCGCCGAATGTGACTTGTTGAAGCCATACCCGGCGAACTGCTCCATGAGGTCGAAGATCTTCGCGATTTTCCTGGAATTCTTGAAACCCTTCGCCTTCGCACCCTCCAGAAACTTCTCGCGGTGAGCCGCCATCTCCTTGACTTTCTTCTTGCCCATCGCCCGGCGAAGCAAGTCTGCTTCGCCCATGGAGTAACCGGCCAGCACGTTGGCGATCTGCATGACCTGTTCCTGGTAGACGATGACGCCGTAGGTCTCTTCGAGGAGTGGCTTGAGTTCGGGGAGCTCGAAAGCCACTTTCCTGGTGCCGTGTTTGCGCTTGATAAAGTCGTCGATCATTCCCCCACCGATGGGTCCGGGCCGATAGAGCGCGTTCAGGGCGGTGAGGTGCTCGATGCTCGACGGCTTAAAGCGACGCAGAATGTCCTTCATGCCGGAGCTCTCGAACTGGAATACACCGCTGGTCAGTCCGTCCGAGAAGAGTTGGTATGTCTTCTCGTCATCTAGCGGCAGAGCATCGATGTCGAGCTTGAGTCCCTCCAGTTGCCGCAGCATCCGAAGCGTATCGTCGATAACTGTCAACGTCGTCAGGGCGAGAAAATCCATCTTGAGCAGCCCGATCTTCTCGATGTCGCTCATCGGGTACATCGTCATGATCTCGTCCTTGGTGGACTTGTAAAGCGGGACGAGATCCGTCAGGGGGCGTGGTGAGATGACGACTCCGGCTGCGTGCATGGACGCGTGGCGTGCCAGACCCTCCAAACGCTTTGCGGTTTCGATCAGATCGCGGACTTGCCCGTCCTTCTCCACGAGTTCCTTGAGATCCTTGTTCTGGCCGAGCGCTTTGTCGAGCGTGATGTTCAGTTCTGCGGGAATCATCTTGGCGATGCGGTCGACCTCGGCGTAGGTCATCTGCATACCTCGGCCTGTATCCCGTATGACTCCCCTCGCGGCCATGGTGCCGAAGGTGATGATCTGGGACACATTCTCCCGTCCGTATTTTCGTGTCACGTAATCGATGACATCTGCACGGCGGTTCATACAGAAGTCGATGTCGATGTCCGGTAGGGTCACACGTTCGGGATTGAGAAACCGTTCAAAGAGAAGTCCGTACTCGAGGGGGTCCAGATCCGTTATCCGAAGACAGTAGGACACGAGGCTGCCGGCTGCCGATCCCCGTCCCGGACCCACCGGGATCTCGTTCTCCCGGGCGTAATGGATCAGATCCCAAACGATCAGGAAGTACCCGGAATAGCTCATGCTCTGGATGATGGCAAGTTCGTCCTGAATCCGCCGCTCGTACTCGGAGATGGGGTGCTTGAGCATCGCGGCGTCGTCCCGACCGCGGAGGTGACCGAGCCGCTCGGCGAAACCATCTTCGACAACCTTGCTCAGGTAGGTGTCGACCGTAAATCCGGGTGGCACGTCAAAATCCGGGAAGGGATTGTCGATCTTCTTGAGTTCGACGCTACAGCGTTCGGCAATGCCGACAGTTCGACTGAGCAGGTCCGGGTAATCCCCAAACACGCGATGCATCTCATCGTATGACTTGAAGTAGAACTGATCCGTGTAGAACTTCATCCGGTTCGGATCGTGAACGGTCTTGCCCGTCTGGATGCAGAGCAGCATGTCGTGTGAGCGGGAGTCGTCCTGACACATGTAGTGGCAGTCATTTGTGGCAACGGCCGGAATCCCGGTACGCTTGGACATTCGGAGCATGTCGGGGATAATCTGCCGCTGCTTCGGGATGCCCTGGTCCTGGATCTCCAGGAAGAACCGCTCCGGCCCGAAAATGTCCCGCAGTTCGCCTGCAGCCTTCTCTGCGGCGTCGTAACGGTCCTGGAGGAGGTTTGCTGAAACCTCACCGTTCAAGCATCCCGACAGAGCGATCAGGCCCTCGCTGTGAGCGGCGAGCAACTCCTTGTCGACACGAGGTTTATAGTAGAAGCCTTCCAGGTATCCAGCCGATACGAGTTTGATCAGGTTTTGATAGCCCTTCTCGTTCTCGCACAGCAGGATCAGGTGGCGAGATCGTGCGTTGCGAGGGTCCCTGTCGTGGCGGGTCGTCTGCGACACGTACATCTCGCAACCGAGGATCGGCTTGACGCCGCTCTTACGCGCCGCGTCATGGAAGCCGATCGCGCCAAACAGATTCCCATGATCGGTAACCGCTACGGCGGGCATGTTCAACTCGGCGGCCCTCTCGGCGAGGCGTTTGTGATCGCACGCTCCGTCGAGAAGGCTGAAGCCGGAGTGAAGGTGCAGGTGAACGAAGTCATTCATTAGATTTTTCTGGTCGCTACCGCTTCCGTAGCAATCTCCAAACTCGAATTTCGAAATGAACGATATCCAATCCGGATTCTCCAATAGAAACTGTGCCACTCGCCGGCATGCTCAAGATTCTCCGGTAATTGCGTAATGGCCATCGAAGAATCCACCTCGGACAATCGAAATTGGAGATTCGAAATCCTACGTAGCGGGCTCCGAACGCCCATATGAGAAGTCACTCCCATTCGATCGTCGACGGGGGTTTCGACGTCACGTCATAGACGACCCGGTTGACGCCCCGGACCTCGTTGACGATCCGGTTGGCGATCGTACCAAGAACGTCGTAGGGCAGCCGTGCCCAGTCCGCGGTCATGCCGTCGGTGCTGGTGACCGCTCGTATTGCCACGGTGAATTCGTAGGTTCGCACGTCTCCCATCACGCCAACGCTCTTGACGGGAAGCAGTACGGCGAAAGATTGCCAAATCTCCCGGTAAAGACCGGCGGCCTTGATCTCAGCGACCAGGATGTCGTCCGCCTCTTGCAGGATACGGATGTTTTCGGCGTTGACCTCGCCCATGATGCGTATCGCGAGGCCGGGGCCGGGAAACGGCTGCCTCCAGACCATGTCTTCGGGAAGGCCGAGCTCGCTCCCGAGTTGCCTGACTTCGTCCTTAAAGAGCTCCCGGAGTGGCTCGATCAACTGCAGTCGCATCTTCTCGGGCAGTCCACCAACGTTGTGGTGGGACTTGATCGTCTCGGAGGGGCCGCGGACCGAAACGGACTCGATCACGTCGGGATAGAGCGTTCCCTGGACGAGGAAGTCCACTTCCCCTATTCGACCGGCCTCTTCCTCGAACACCTGGATGAATTCGTTGCCGATGATTTTTCTCTTTCGTTCGGGATCGGTGACTCCTTCGAGCAGATGCAGAAACCGGTCCGAGGCATCGACCCCATGGACGTTCAGGTGGAGGTTGTCGCGCAACATCGCGAGGACCTTGCCAAACTCGCCCTTGCGGAGGAAGCCGGTGTCGACGAATATACCGGCGAGCTGATCGCCGATCGCCCGGGAGACCATGGTGGCGGCCACGGTCGAATCCACACCACCGCTGATCCCACAGATCACCCGCCTGTCCCCAACGAGCTCCCGTATTCGGGGAATCTCTTCCTCGAGGAAGGATCCGAGGGTCCAGTTGCCAGAACATCCGCAAACATCGAAGGCGAACCTGCGGAGCAACTCTGATCCGTTCTGGGTATGGACCACTTCGGGGTGGAACTGGACGCCGAATATTCGATCGCCGGCAGATTCCATGGCGGCCATCGTCGAACCGCTCCTCGCGGTCACCTCGAAGCCGGGCGGTGGCTCCAGGATACGGTCGCCGTGACTCATCCAAACCTTCTTCATGCCGTTGAGCAGGACCGAGGAACCCACACGCTCCAGCTCGCCGTGGCCGTACTCGCGCTCGGGGGCAGGCTCGACCTTTCCTCCCAGATCTTTGGCGATCAGCTGCATCCCGTAGCAGACACCCAGGATAGGAATACCCATCCGGAATATCTCGCGGTCACAGGCCGGAGCCCCTTCTTCGTAGACGGATCCTGGTCCGCCCGACAGTACCAATCCCTTCGGGTTGCGCTTCCGGATTTCTTCGATCGGAGTGTGGAAAGGAAGGATTTCCGAATAGACCCGGGCCTCCCGAATGCGGCGGCCGATCAATTGGGTGTATTGGGAGCCGAAGTCGAGAATCAGGATTTCTTCGGAAGTAGTCGTCATCGGTGTGCGAGTTTGTCCTCCGCTTCGTGCCGCATTATACCAACGGCCGAATAACGCACCAGGAGCAGGTAGCTGTGCACAACGCTCAACCCGGCCACGGTGATCCCAGTTCCCAGCAAGATCGGCCGTCCCGGACCCGCCACATCAAGGGCCACTGCCAGGATTATCGCGGCCGCGGCGATCAGAGCGAACTCGAAGAACGCCAGCGCCCCGATGACGCTGGCCACTTTGGGCAGGTCTCCGGCCACAGCGTTCCACGCATCGCTCCGGACGATGGTGTCAATAATCAGCAGGAAGACAGCCAGAAGGACCAGTATTCCGGCCCCGAGTACCGGAAGTCGAAGCTCAGGCCATGCCTGGTTCCATTGTCCGATGGGACTCGTCAGGAGAGGTCCCAGCGAGACCAGTCCCACCAGGACCGAGGCCGAGAGCAGGACCAGCCGTCTTATGGCGCCGGTGATCAAATAGCGGGGAAAATGCGTGACCGCGTCCCTCAGAAAGGACCTTCCTGTAACCGGAAGAATCCCGGCCCGGATGAAGGCTTCCATGACAATCCACAGCAGCGCGGACAGCACTAACGCCGCGAACAGGCTACCCACGAGAAGGCTCTGGTGCGCCACAAGCAAGCCCAGCATCGCCCCAAACGCCAAGATGGGAACTCCACTCTCGAAGGCGGCCATCGCCTCAGCACCAACGACGATTCGTGAGAGTGCCCAGTTCATTGCCAGGACCAGGAACACCGCGCTGGCAGCGAGCCAGAGAAGCTTTGCGGCAGAATCCAGCAGGACGAGGTGGACGCGCCTCGTCGCAACACTGAAGCCTGCCGCCAGGCACTCGGAGGGGGCGCTCATTTCGATCCAGGACGCGGATGCGCCGTTCTCTCGAGCGCAAGGCCGCAGGTCGCGGCGATGGCAATGCGGGGTCCGCCGAGAGAACCCCGCCCGAGGGTCACGTCAGATCCCCGTGTGAGTCGGGCTGCGGGCGTCGAACGTCGGCTGTTTTCCTTCCCGTGATGATGCGTCGGACCGCATTGGACAGCTTCGTGACAGGTCCCGACAAGGCGTATGTAGTGGCGATCACCAGCAGAACGATTTCGGAGAAAAATACGATCAGGCCAATCAGCATCGCCGTGGCCACGATGGCGGTACGTGGAAGTAGCCTGCGAAAATCGGCATCCTTGAAGCTCGGATACCGGATCCGACTGATCATCAAAAAAGCCACTGTGCCCATAAGCAGGCACCACACGGCAGCGGACTCGAAGCGGGCCAACGGTGTGGGCGAAAAGTGAACCACGGCGGCTACGACGCCAGCGCCGGCAGGAATCGGCAGGCCGACGAAGTACCGTTTCGATGCGGTCGCGTCCGGCTTTCTTGCCAGCAGGTTGAAGCGTGCCAGCCGCAGGGCGCCCGCGATCAGAAAACCAAACGTAGTCAGCCAAGCGTACTTGTCGACATCATACGCTTCCAAGGTGCTTGCTGGCAGCGAACCCACCCCCCAGTTCAAGGCCAGAAGTGCCGGCGCGATCCCAAACGTCAGTACGTCGGCAAGCGAGTCCAACTCCACACCGAATTCGCTGGCCGTGTCTGTCATCCGGGCGATCCGACCATCCAGCATGTCCAGAACCGCCCCGACACCGATCGCTATCGCCGCGTAGTCGTAATTCCCGCGTAGAGTTGAAACGACAGAGTAGTAACCGGCAAACATATTGCCGATCGTGAATAGACTGGGCACGATCGATAACCCCATCCTGAGGCGGGGCCGATTGTGCAAGCGACTCTTCTTCTTCACGGCATTCATGAGGCGATCTTGATGACTCCAATAGCGGAACTGCCACCGGCAACCTTGTCGCCGATCGCTACGTACAGTTCGACATCGGCCGGCAGAGAGATATCCACCCTCGAGCCGAACCGGATCAAACCGATCCGCTCTCCCTTGGCGACGGTGTCGCCCGCCTTCTTCCAGCAAACGATCCGTCGCGCGACGATTCCAGCGATCTGGGAAAATCGGATAGCGATCCGATCTCCCTCGAGCGTCAACGTGTTCTGTTCGTTCTCGACACTGGCCAGGTCGTTGAACGCCGCCCGAAACTTTCCTTTCCTGTACTCGACTTCCGTCAGATGGCCGTCCATCGGCGCCCGGTTGATGTGAACATTGAAAATCGACAGGAAAATGCTCAGATGAGTCAACGCGCCATCCCGCTCTATTCTAACGACAGTCCCATCGGCGGGAGACACAATAACGGAAGGATCGGCGGGGATCGAACGCTCCGGATCCCTGAAGAAATACAGCACGAAGACGGCAATGGCGAATAAACCGATGCCTGCTGCAGTCCAGCCGGCCCAGATTGCCGCCGCCGTAGCGGCGATCAGCGGGGCCTCAAAGCGTAGTGCGTCCCTGGCTATCGGAAATTTCAACATGCGGTGATGTGCTGAAGGACGGGATGGCTTGGGGAAGGGGCGTCGCCCCCTCCCCTGTCGAGTGCGCTATGGATGCTGATGACTCAACTGGTCCTGACGGTACTCCTGAATCATCCGAGTCATCTGATCCTTGAGATTGAGCTTCTTCTTCTTGATGCTGACCTCTTCGAGCTGATCCCCGCCTGTAGCATGCGGCCGGTTGTTCAGTTCCCGTAGCTTGTCGTCGTAGGATCTGTGTTCATCGGCGAGGCGACGGAAGTCCGCATTGTTGGAGAACAAAAACTCTTTGATCTCCTCGTCTTTCGTCATTTGTCGCTCCTCCTTAGGATGGCTGGAAGGTTTTGAAGGATGATCCGACGAAACCGTACCACACGCCTCGGGCCCTTTCAAGCGAAGCACCGGCCCCGTCCGGGGCGTCCTCGAGACCGCATTTCTCACCAGTGGTCTGCTGCTGCGCCGGATCCATCCGCCAATTACTGCGTTGCGCTTGGTCGGGCGCCTCAACGTACTGTCAAGTACGCCTCGGTCGCCCTCCCGGCGCGCGCCTTGTCATGGCGGCGTCTCCGACGCTTCGCGACGACAACCGGTGAGAAAAGTGGGCTTTCGCAGTTTCCTACAACCTCAGGTCTCTCTCCATGACGAACGCATCCTCGAGCGGATTCGAGTAGTAGTTGTGCTGCTCTCCAACAATCCCGAACGCGAAGCGCTCGTAGAAACGAATCGCATCGCGGTTCGATTTCCGAACCTCAAGGATCAACTTGTGGGCACCTTTCTTCCTGGATGCGCCGAGCGTGCCCTGCATCAAGGCGCCGCCGATGCCCGCCCGGGCGTGAGCGCTCTCCACGGCGATGTTGTATATCTCCGAAACGCGCTCGGCGACGTGATAGATGACGAACCCGGCGATTTTTGGACCACCATCCGACGCTTCGATCTCCGCCACGAGGCTGGAAGTAAAACTGTCGATCCGGAGGAGGCGGTTGTATGCGTCGACCGACCAGTGGGACAGGTGGGGCCAGGAGCGTTCGATCGCAATAATGTGCTCGATGTCAGGCTCCGCCGCCGCACGCACGCTGATCGAGATTGCCTTCATCGTTTGGTAAAGGAATCCTGCCTTTCGAGTTCCGCGTCGGAGGGCCGGACGTACAGCGGGTCCAGAGGCTCCTGGTTCGAAGTTACCGCCATCCGTCCAATCGTCGCCGCGAGGTACGGATCAACCGGGACCATGCGCCGGTGGGCGTCGCCGAAGTGTGCTTCGAGTCCACTGGTTCCGCAGAAGACCACACCTTGGGCCGGGAGTCGGGAGAACCAGTCTCCGGGCGATACCACGACGGGACGCTGCTGTTCGACCAGTTCGTCCCCCTGACGCCTGAAGAGTGCGCAGTAAGCATCGCCGCGGCGCGCATCGAGCATGGGCGATATCAGATTCTCCGTCTCGCCGACCTGCCAGGCCGCCGCGGCGAGAGTCGAGATACCGACGGACTTCCGGCCATTCGCAAACGCAAAGCCGGCCATCGCGGCAAGTCCCACGCGTAAACCCGTGAACGAGCCTGGCCCCCTGGCCGCGGCGAACAGATCGATCTCGCCGATCTCGATACCGAGGCTTCGAAAAAGAAAGTCGACCGATCCGAAAAGGGTCTCGGAATGCCGCATGGACGATCGAAGACGCACCTCCCCCTCGACATGGCCATCGGCGAGGATCGCCACACTTCCCTCCTGGGAGCTTGTGTCGACGGCGAGGACGAGCATCTGCCGTATTATAGATGGCTCCCGGCGCCACTGCCGGAAAGTCATCCACAAGCATGAAAACGAACGCCGACCAGACGCCGATGATGCGGCAGTACCACTCCATCAAGGAGGAGGTGCCCGATACCCTGCTCCTGTTCCGGCTTGGCGATTTTTACGAGCTTTTTTACGACGACGCTGTCACCGCGGCCCGCGAGCTCGAGATCACTCTGACCGCCCGCCATAAGGAAAAGGGGGCATCTGTGCCGATGTGCGGCGTTCCCCACCATGCCGCGGAGGGCTATATCTCCAGGTTGTTGAAGAAGGGCTACAAGGTCGCCGTTTGCGACCAGACCGAACCACCCAGGAAGGGAGTCAAGTTGGTGCCCCGGAGTATCAGCCGCGTGATCACTCCGGGCACGATCACCGATATGAACCTTCTCGCACCCGGACAGAACAACTATCTGCTCGGTCTGGTGGAGAGGGAGGAGAACCTGGGCGTTGCGTTTCTCGACCTTTCGACCGGCGAGTTTCGTGTGTCAGAGATCGGCGGCGAGGACAGATGGGAGCGTCTCCGTCTCGACATCGATCACTTCAGTCCCAAGGAAGTCGTCTTCCCTGCCTCTGCCGGCGATGCGCTACCTGAGCTCGAGGGCTGCGTCCGCAGTCCACTCGACGACTGGGTGTTCAACGAGGACTCCGCAATGCGTGTTCTCCGGGATCAGTTCGGGACCGCCAGCCTGGACGGCTTCGGATGTACCGACAAGCCTTTGGCCATGGGGGCGGCAGGGGCTCTGGTCTATTACGCAAGGAAGACGCAAAGGTCCAACCTCGAGCACATCACCGGCTTCCGCTGTGATCAGAGAGCCGACTACATGATCCTCGATGCGGATTCCATTCGAAATCTCGAGCTACTCGTCTCGTCCGGCGGCGGTGGCACGAGCGAGACGCTGCTCGGCGTGATGGATCGGACGGCCACGGGAATGGGATCCCGGTTGCTCCGGAACTGGATGATTCGGCCGTCGATAGACCGGGATGCAATTCTTCAGCGGCAGGACGGTATCGAAGAGCTCGTAGGGAGCCAGAATCTGCTCGACGAGCTTATGGAATGCTTCGACGGCATGGCGGACTTCGAGCGCCTGCTCAGCAAGGTGATCGTCGGTACGGCAAATCCACGCGAGCTCGTGTCGCTGCGGTCGGCGATCGGACGGTTGCCCGGAGTTGCCGCCGTCCTGGCCCGATTGAGGGCGACACGTTTCGCCGACCTGGGGGACTCCCTGGATCTGCTGGACGACCTGACTCAATTGCTCGGGGGCGCCATTGCGGACGAACCGCCCCTGACCCTGGCCGATGGCGGGGTCATCCGCGACGGGTACAACCCGGAACTGGACGAGTTGCGCCGGTTGTCGCGAGACAGCAAAAGCTATCTGGCTCGAGTGGAGACGCGCGAAAAGGAGCAAACAGGCATTGCCTCCCTCAAAGTCCGGTTCAACCGCGTGTTCGGCTACTACATCGAGATATCGAAGGCCAACCTCCACCTCGTTCCAGCCGGCTACGTCCGCAAGCAAACGCTGGTAGGTGCCGAGCGCTTCATCACCGAAGAGCTCAAAGAGTACGAAGAAAACATTCTCACCGCCCAGGAGCGGATCGTCGCGATCGAGAAAGATCTGTTCGCGGGCGTGCGGACGGCCATTGCTGCCGAGGCCGTGCGAATACGCGATTCGGCGACCGTCGTTGCCGAGTGCGATGTCCTGATGGGTCTGGCCGTCCTAGCTCGAAAGTTTGGGTATGTCCGGCCGGAATTGGCCTCCGACCGGACTCTGATGGTCCGCAAGGGCCGCCATCCTGTACTCGATGCTCTTGGGGAGCAACATCGGGTCGAAAGGTTCGTCCCCAACGATCTGTACATGGACGATGAGCGCGCCATTCACATTATCACCGGTCCGAACATGGGCGGAAAATCGACGTTCCTGAGACAGAACGCTCTCATCGTCATCATGGCGCAGATGGGGTCCTTTGTCCCGGCCCGGCTTGCCCGTGTGCCGATCGTAGACCGCGTGTTCACCCGCATCGGTGCCTCCGACAACCTGGCCCGGGGACGGTCGACCTTCATGGTCGAAATGACGGAGGCCGCCATTATCCTGAATTCGGCTACGTTGGAAAGCCTGGTGATTCTGGACGAGATCGGGCGAGGGACTGCCACATTCGACGGCCTGTCTATCGCCTGGGCCGTCGTCGAGCACATCCAGTCCCATATCCGGGCGAAGACGTTATTTGCGACCCACTATCACGAGCTGACCGAGCTCGCCGACTTGCTTCCCGGCGTCCAGAACTTCCACCTGACCGTTAAGGAGAACGAGGGCAGAATCATCTTCCTTCGGCAGGTTGAAGAAGGGGCTGCGGACCGCAGCTACGGAATCGAAGTGGCCAGATTGGCAGGAATGCCCCATTCCGTTACCGCTCGTGCCCGCGAGATTCTCAAAAAACATGAGGAAACTGAGCACGAGTTGTCAGATAATCTCACACGAGCCAGACACAAGAAACGGATCGTTATCAATCAGCTAGCGCTCTTTTCTCCTGAAGAGGAAGAGTTGGGGGCTCGTCTGCGGGAGCTGGACGTTGACAGCATCCCGCCGATCGAAGCCCTGAGGATTCTAGCTGAGCTCAAGGACCGGGCGGACAAGGCCTGACTCCAGGGAGCCCGTTCGCTTGTGCCGGGCCCGTTGGAAGCATGAAGACTCTCGCACGCCTCACGTTGGAAGAACGCATCGGACAGCTGTTCTTCGTAGGGTTCCAGGGACCGGCGCCTGACACCGATGCGGCGGAGATGCTGGATCGGATCCGGCCAGGCGGGATTGTTTTCCTGCAGCGCAACATCGAAAGCCTCGACCAGATCTACGACCTCAGCCTTGAGTTCCAGGCCCGGGCCAGCGTCCCGCTGTTTCTTGCCATCAATCAGGAAGGCGGCGCCGTCGATCGCCTGAAACATGTGATCGCCCCCTTACCGTCCGTTGCCGACCTGGCCGATCTGGGCACTTCGGCCGTTCGTGCCGGTGCCCGGCTGGTCGCGAGCGAACTCGAGGCCTGTGGATTCAACACCAACCTGGCGCCGGTGCTGGATTTGGGCATCAAGGACGCTGTCGTGCGGGAGCGTACCCTTGCTGCGGGTCCGGCTGAAGTGGCGCGGCTCGCCGCGGTCGTTGTCGACGAGTTCACGAAGAAGAAGATACTTGCCTGTGCGCGACACTTCCCGGGTCTTGGTGGAGCCGGACGGGATCCTCACTTCGTCCTGCCGCGCGTCGAGCGGACGCGTCGGGAAATCGTGACCGAAGACATCGTCCCATTCGATGCCATCGGCGATTCCGTGGACATGATGATGGTTTCGCACGGACACTATCCAGCACTCGGCGACATCCGTCCTTTGCCGGCAACACTATCCCATCGGGTCATCGAAGGTCTGCTCCGGGAGACAGTGGGTTTCGAGGGATTGGTGATCACGGATGATCTGACGATGGGCGCGGTCACGTCGATCGGCCTGAAGCCGGCCACCTTCCTGCGAGCGATCAACGCGGGTAATGACATGGTCCTGTTTTCGCAGACGACGCCGCTGCTCGAACAGGCGTTCAATTTCATCGTCGAGGAGGCGCGAAGCGATCGGAAGCTGCGGAGTCGAATCGACCAATCAGTCGAACGCATCCTCCACCGAAAGCAAAGGATCGAGTTCGCCCCGGTTCGGAATAGGCCCCATCTGCGGGCACGCCTGACCAGACAGATCGAAAAGCTGCGCCAGTCCATTCCCGCAGTCGAGAAGGTCCGCGTTCGCTGATCTTCGGAAACGCCCGTCTTGGGCAGAGTTAAGTGACCCCCGGCAAAGCCGGGGGCTTATTTCGATGAGCCCCTCAAAGGGGCAGGTCAGGCGCGAAGCGATCGGAAGCTGCGGAGTCGAATCGACCAATCAGTCGAACGCATCCTCCACCGAAAGCAAAGGATCGAGTTCGCCCCGGTTCGGAATAGGCCCCATCTGCGGGCACGCCTGACCAGACAGATCGAAAAGCTGCGCCAGTCCATTCCCGCAGTCGAGAAGGTCCGCGTTCGCTGATCTTCGGAAACGCCCGTCTTGGGCAGAGTTAAGTGACCCCCGGCAAAGCCGGGGGCTTATTTCGATGAGCCCCTCAAAGGGGCAGAGCCGCCTGAAGGCGGCTTACGCTCCCACGGCATGTTCAGCTGCTCCAACCGTTGCTCCTCCTGCTCCTGGCGCCGAATGTATTCTCGAACGACTTCTTCCTCCAGCCCCACCGTCGAGACGAAGTAGCCCCGTGCCCAGAAACTCTCACCCGTGAAATTCCGTTTCCGGCCCATAAAGTTCCGCGCAATCGAAATCGCACTCTTCCCCTTAATGAATCCCACCACACTCGACACCGCTAGTTTCGGCGGGATGCTGATGCACATGTGCACGTGGTCCGCCATCAAGTGACCTTCCACAATCCGGCTCTCCTTCTGCTTGGCCAATTCACGAAATATCTCGCCCAAGTGCTGCCGAAGCGTACCGAAAATCCTCTTCCGGCGGTACTTCCGGATGAACACCACGTGATACTTGCAGTCCCATTTCGTGTGCGATAGGCTTTGGTAGTCTTTCATTGAGTCCTCCTTGTTCGGAAGTTGTCGCTTCCAAGGAGGACTCTCTTATTTACCGCAGCTCTCGGTCAAACCTCTGCGAGTCGCCCCGGCTGAGCCGGGGGTTTACCTATGGGAATTAGCATGCAGTTCCGCTTCGGCCGACCCCGGAATTGCCCCCGCCGATGCTACCATCACAACATGAAACCCTGCCACAGGCTGGCTGGCCTTCTCGTTCCAGCGTTGCTTTTGTTGTCGGGTTGCGCCGACAGAGCTTCCGCGGAGGACATCGTGACGCTCGCGCTCGACGTTCCGCCGACCAACCTTGATCCCAGGATCGGAATCGACGCTACGTCCGAGCGCCTGACTCAACTCATCTTCAACTCGCTGGTCCGGCGAGATGGGACTTCAAACCTGGTCCCGGATCTCGCCGAGTCGTGGGAGATGCCCGATTCGACGACATACATCTTCCACCTGAGAGACAACGTCCGCTTTCACGATGGAAGACCGCTCGAGGCCAAGGACGTCGTCTACACTTTTCGATCGATTCTGGATGGCAGCCTGCTAACGCCGAAGGCCAGCGCTTACCGAAAGGTCGCCTCCGTCGAGGCCCTCGACGAGAGCACGGTTCAGTTCCGCCTGAGCGAGCCCTTCGCGCCGTTCCTATGGAATCTGGCCCGGGGTGCGATAGGAATCGTGCCCGAAGGGTCGGGTTCGGAGATGGCCGAGCACCCGATCGGCTCAGGGCCGTTCGTTTTCGATCATTATTTTCGGGACGCCGAGATCCTCCTCCGGGCGAACCCGGACTATTTCGGAGAGAGACCGCGACTCGGTGCTGTGCGTTTCAAGATCGTACCCGAAGCCATTATCCGGGCTCTGGAGCTCCGCAAGGGAACGGTCGACATTGCGTTGAACGTCCTGCCGGCGGACATGGCCGAGGAACTTCGGGAAAGCCCGGGGCTCCGGTTGATGGACAGCGAGGGCACCAACTACCAGTACCTGGCCTTCAACCTTCAGGATCCGGCGTTTCGGGACGTCCGGGTGCGCCGGGCGATCGCACATGCCGTGGATCGCCAGGCGATCGTCGAAAGCCTCTGGCGCGACCACGCCCGCCTGGCCGACTCGATCCTGCCGCCGACCAACTGGGCTTATTTTGACGGCGTCACGCGTTACGCTTACGACCCCGACCGTGCGCGCGCCATACTCGATGAGGCGGGAATTACGGATCTGTCGTTCACGTACAGTACCTCCACCGACGAGACGGGCTTGCTCGTCGCGTCGGTGATCCAGCAGCAGTTGCGCGAGGTCGGTATCGACATGGAAATTCGATCGAACGAGTTCGCCACGTTCTTCGCAGACGTCCAGGCCGGCAATTTTCAGATGTATTCGCTGCGCTGGATCGGAGGGAACAACGATCCGGACATTCTGAACTATGTGTTTCATTCGGGTATGACGCCCGTCGATGGGGGCGGCAACAGGGGCTCCTATCTCAACTCCGACGTCGACGGCTGGCTCGACACCGCACAGAGTGTCGTCGATGTCGAAACCCGCATCGAGAACTACGCCATGATCCAGAAGGCCGTATCGGACGACCTCCCCTACATCAGCCTCTGGTACGTCGACAACGTCTGCGTTTACAACGAGCGGATACAAGGAATGCGGCTCTATCCGGCCGGAGATTACGAGTTCCTGAATCACATCTGGGTTGAGGAATAGATCTTCCGCGCAAGCCCGTGGATTTCCAATCTCGGATCAGCCACGGATGCACGGATTTAGCGGATTGTTGATCAGGGTAAGTCGGGCAGCAGACTAATGTCTTCCTCCTTGTCCGTGTAATCGGTGGCCTTCTTCTTCTAAAATCTGAGAATCGGTTTCAACCAAACAACCTTCCCAGTCGATACACGGATAGCAACGCGACCTCACGCAGGCTGAACCAGACGCGGTTCACGGGCGAAAGCTCGATGGGGCTGTCGGGTGCCGGAGACGTCAGCGCCTCGATTCCCTCGTCGGCGAAGATACGTTCGAGACGGTACAGGTGAAAACCGTCGGAAACCACGAGTGCGCGCCTCCAGCCATTCGAACGCATCAAACGCGAAGCGGCCCGCACCGTGTCCAACGTTGTCCCGCTTCCCTGTTCGGTGACGATCTGTGAGGCGTCGACGCCGTTCTCGGCAAGATACTGCGCGCTGACGTGAGCTTCGGAGAAGTTCGGGTCGGGACCGAATCCTCCCGTCGTGATGATCACGTTCGCGAAACCCTGGGCGAACAGGGCCAGGGCGTGATCCAGCCGGGCCTTGAGCACGGGCGACGGCTTGCCGTTGTACTGCGCGGCGCCAAGCACCACGATAGCGTCTCCGCCGCCGGCGCGATCGACGCTCGCGACTTGGCGGATCCTCCGGTAGGAATCGCCGGCATAGAGGGCGGTCAGTCCGACCATCGCGGCCAGAATCAGAAAGACTAGCCGCATGCGGGACCGGATCATGGCGAGCGCCTTCGAAGGCGGCCCCCGAAAAACTCCAGCAGATCCTTGTATCTGATCGCCCCCTCACGGAGAAGCTCCGGCGGATCGCGCGTCAGGTCCAATACCGTCGACGTCGGACCGTCCAGTGTGCCGCCGTCCACGAGGATGTCGATGCCGTCTCCGAGGCCCCGGGCGACCTCGGCGGACGATCGCGCCGGTGGATGCCCGGTCCGGTTGGCGCTCGTCGCCGTCAACGGCCCTCCCAGACCCGAAATCACATCGAGCACCCAACGTGGAGAGGCCGGCTGTCTGAGTCCAACGGTGCCCGTGCCGGCCGTTACCGATAGCGGAAGGTTTCCCAGGGCGCGCGCAATCAGAGTCAACGGTCCGGGCCAGAACGAACGGGCGACCCGTTCGAACACGTCGTCGGTGTGGGCCACCGATCGCGCCATGACGAGCGAGTCGACCAGGAGCAGGATGGGCTTTCCGCTGTCACGGCCTTTCAGGGTAAAGACACGCTCCACCGCTCGGGTGTCGAACGGATCGACGCCGATCCCGTATGCCGTATCGGTGGGAAACCCGATCACCCCGCCTTCCCGGAGACTCGACAGAACTGCGTTCAGGCCGTTCTCTCCGCCAGACATGTCGACAACACGCATCCTCTCCTAAGAATATGAACCGCATCCCAGGCGCGCAAACGTTAAATAGGCATGCGCGGTCCACCCTTGCGATAATGGCGGGCTGATGGACCTTGAACACCTAGGGCGCCACCACGCTCGCATCAAGGAGATCCGCCGCGCCTTCCGCGATGGGACGCTGACCGAGGATGGATTGATGGCCATCGAAGGACCCAGAATGATCAAGGAGGCGCTACGGAGCGGGCTGGAGATCATCGAGTGCATCCAGAGGGAAGGCGAACACTTGGAATTGCCGCCCGGGGTGAGTCAGCATATCGTGGACGCCAGTGTAATGGATGGCCTCGCCCTGACGCAGTCCTCGCAAGGCGTGGTTGCCCTGGTGCGGCTACCGAGATTCAGTTTGGAAGAAATGCTCCGGTGCGAGAATCCCCTGGTCGTCGTGTTGTGCGGCCTCCAGGACCCGGGTAACGTCGGCACGATCATTCGGTTAGGAGAGGCATTCGGTGCTACGGGATGCGTGACGACTCCGCGAACAGTCGGTCCGTACAACGGCAAGATGGTTCGCGCGACTGCGGGCAGTCTCTTCCGGCTTCCCAACGTCTGGAACGCGGACTTCGCTGGCGTGTGCCGAGCGCTGGAAGGTCATGGCGTGCGGCTCGTGGGAGCGGGATCGGACGGTTCGGTTCCAATCGATCGGTATGACTTTCGCGCGCCCACTGCCATCCTGCTCGGCAACGAACCTCGGGGTTTGGACCAGGCCGAGCGCGCCGCGTGCGATACGATTCTTCGGATTCCACAGGCCGGCCAGGTCGACTCGCTGAATGTCGCAACGGCCGCCGCTGTGATTCTCTACGAAGCGGCCCGGCAGCGCTGGAGCTGAACTGATGTCGATGGATTCACTCTTTGAGGAACCCCGGCCTGAGAAGCCGGATGAAAACGCCCCGCTCGCCGAGCGCATGAGGCCCGAGACCCTGGACGACTACGTCGGGCAGCGCCACTTGCTGGGCCCGGGCAAAGCGCTTCGAACCGCGATCGAGCGTGACCGGATTCCGTCGATGGTCCTGTGGGGACCGCCCGGAGTGGGCAAGACCACGCTGGCAGCGATCATTGCCCGGCTGACGAGTTCCACGTTCGTCAAATTCAGCGCCGTCCTGTCAGGCGTCAAGGAAATCCGCGAAGTCATGGCGACGGCGGAGCGGCATTTTCGGAGCGGCCGGCGGACAATCCTGTTCATCGACGAAATCCACCGTTTCAACAAGGCCCAGCAGGATGCATTTCTACCTTACGTCGAAAAAGGCAGCATCACGCTGATCGGCGCCACCACCGAGAACCCGTCTTTTGAAGTCATCGCCGCTCTGCTATCTCGTGTTCGGGTATTCGTGCTCGAAGCGCTCTCCGATGAGGACGTCCGGTCCCTGGTCGAAAGAGCGCGCCAGCGTTTCGGGTATCCGATATCAGATGAAGGACTGGGGTCGCTGGTCGATCTGGCGAACGGCGACGCCCGATCGGCGCTGAACATTCTGGAGCTGGCCGTCGGGTTGGCCCCCGAGGACGGGCGAATCGGCAAGGAACTTGTCGCCGAGGCAGCCCAGCAGCGGGTACTGCTCTACGACAAAGGTGGCGAGGAACACTACAACATCATTTCCGCGCTGCACAAGTCCATGCGCAACTCGGATGCCGACGCTGCTCTCTATTGGTTGGCGCGCATGCTTGATGCGGGCGAGGACCCGCTCTACATCGCGCGCCGGCTGGTGCGTTTTGCCTCCGAGGACGTGGGCCTGGCCGACCCAGCGGCTCTCGCCGTCGCGCTGGCAGCCACCGAGGCGGTTCGTTTCATCGGTATGCCCGAGGGGCAGCTCGCCCTGGCCCAGTGCGCGCTGTACCTGGCGGCGGCGCCGAAGTCGAACTCGGTCTATACCGCGTATTCCGCCGCCCTCGACGAGGCGCGGAACACCCGTGCCGAGCCCGTACCCTTGTACCTGCGCAACGCTCCGACACGTTTGATGAAGCAGCTCCGCTACGGCGAGGGCTACCGCTACGCTCACGATGAGGAGGAGGGTGTTTCCCAAATGGACTGCCTGCCGGAGCAGATTCGCGGACAGCGCTACTACGTGGCGAAGGATGTTGGGGTCGAATCGGAGATCAAGCGGCGGCTGGATGAAGCGCGAGGCCGATTCAGAAAGACTTAACTGGCATACTCAGTTCGACTAACTACATATATCTAATGTGTTCCTTGAGGATGCAGCGATCCATGATTACCTCCAGCCCGGCCTCCTTTGCGGTCTGGGCGGCCTCCTGGTGCACAACCCCCTCCTGGAGCCACAGCACCCGGGCGCCGACGGCGATGGCTGCGTCCACGATTCCCGGGACAAACTCGGGACGCCGGAACACATCGACGATCTCGACCGGGCTCGGCACCTCCTCGAGACTTCTGTAAGCCTTCTCGCCGAGAACTTCGTCCTCGTTCGGGTTGACCGGTACGATCTGGTACCCGTTGGCTTTCAGGTATTTGGCCACTCCATGGCTGGGCCGACCCGGCCGTGATGAAAGTCCGACCACCGCAACGCGTGTGTAGGTTGTGAGAACCTCGGCGATGGTCATCCTAACTGGTCCAGCGCACGCAGGAATTGAAGGTTCTCTTCGTGCGTACCGACGGAAACACGTACCATCGTGGGAAAGCCGGCCCCGTGCATCGGACGCACGATCACACCAAGGCGCAACAGTTTGTCGAATGCGTCGGCCGCGGGCAGACTGACATCGATCAGGATGAAGTTGGCCACCGAATCGACCGACGGGACCGACCGCGAACCCAGCTCCGTCTTCAGGAAGTCGAGTTCCTTCGCGTTCATCTCGACGCTTCGCGTGACTTGCCCGGTATCTTCCAGCGCCGCCAGGGCGGCCACCTGGGCGATGGATGGCGTGTTGAAAGGGGGCCGGACCTTATTGAGGACGTCGATGACATCCTGCCGTCCGATGCCATAGCCGATCCGGAATCCCGCCAGCCCGTAAGCCTTTGAAAATGTCCTGAGCACCAGAACCGTCCGTCCCTCGCGGAGGTACTCGAAAGCATCGGGATAGTCGTCGCGCCTTACGTACTCGTAGTAGGCCTCATCGAAGACCACCAGGACGTGCTCGGGAACTCTCCCCATGAAGCTTCGGACTTCGGCGGCGTTCACCATCGTACCGGTCGGATTATTCGGATTTGCCAGCAGTACCACGCGCGTTTCCGGCGTAATTCGCTCGGCCATCGCCGACAAGTCGAAGCGGTAGTCGTGCATAGGGGTCGCGACGATGCGAGCGCCCGTTGCCTCGCTGAACAGGTAGTAGAGAACGAATGAGCCTTGCGACGTCAGCGCTTCTACGCCGGGAACCAGGAGCGCACGCGCGGTCATGGAGAGTATGTCGCTCGAACCGGCGCCGATGATCACCTGATCCATCCCGACATCGTAACGTTCGGCGATCTTGCCGCGCAGATAGTATCCGGTGTCGTCCGGATAGCGACCGCCCTCGTCAAGAAAATTTCGGACTGCCTCTATTGAACGTGGTGATGGACCGTTCGGGTTTTCATTCGACGCCAGCTTGACGGCCTGAATTCCCAGTTCACGTTCAACCTCCTCGACCGGCTTGCCGGGCTTGTAGGGCTCTATCGATCGGATGTGCTCGGGGACTCCATCCATGAACTTCATCGCTGTCTGCTGCCTTCCGGCGTGGTCCGCCGTTTGTCCCCTGCCCCTCGTCGAGGTCGCGATCCGGGTACCTGTGCCGGAGCCTTCGCCGGCCCGTATTGTTCGTAGAACTGTCTGACTTCTCCTGGGGTCAAGTAACGCCAATCGCCCGACCCGATCCGGGAGTCCTCGAGAAAACCGATTCGGGTTCGACGAAGCTTCAGGACCGAGTGGCCAATGGCTTGGAACATCCTTCGGACCTGCTGATTGCGTCCCTGGGTCAGCGTCATCAGGAACCATGGATTGGCTCCGGCACGCGCTGCCTCGACGCTCGACGCCACAAGACGCTCGCCGTCGACCCGGATGCCCCGCGTCAGCCGGCTTAATTGCGCTTCGGTCGGGATCCCGGAGACCTTGGCCTTGTAGACCTTCGGGACACCCCCCGCTTTCGTCATGAAACGGGTGAACTCACCGTCGTTGGTCAGGATAAGGAGTCCCTCAGAAGCGAAATCCAGACGTCCGACTGGATAGACCCTGACGCGGACTTTCTTGCGGATCAGGTCCAACACGGTCGGCCGGCCCTCCGGATCGCTGGCCGTAGACACGACGTTCCGAGGTTTGTTCAACAACACGTAGGTCGGAGCAGCCGGGCGGCGTATCTGTTTGCCGTCGACGGCGATAGTGTCGGAGTCGGGGTCCGCCTTCGTCCCCAACTCCAGCACGACACGTCCGTTGACGGTCACCCTCCCCTGCTGGATCATTTCCTCGGCCTTGCGGCGGGACGCGATGCCGGCATGGGCGATGATTTTTTGCAATCTTTGCATTTCTTAGCGTCGGGCCCACCGTCCCCTAGGAGCCTGTCGGGAATTGGCTCCCTCGAATAAGAAATCTGGAGAAGTCCTAGGAGCCTGTCGGCAATAAGAAATCTGGAGAAGTCTGAAGCTGAAAGACCCATCGCGATTTCAGGATGAAGGCCACCTTGGGAAGCGTTTGCTCAGACAGATCCATGAGATGAGATTGCGGCAGCCCCCATTGAGCGCGATACGTATTTTTCATCCGCGGATTCTGTGTTTGCCAGGATCTCCCTGCTTCGATTCAAGCCGCCAGTGGCTTGAATCCTCCTCCGTAACGAAACAACTTCAGGATGTTGTGAGTCAAACAGACCAGTTGCCATTCCGCCCGCACGTTCTCGAGACCGCGGAAACTGAAACGCCGGAATCCCCGGCATTCCCGGGTCTGTCCGAATACCGGTTCCACAATCGCCTTGCGCATCTTGTAGACGGCCCGCCCCACATCGCTGTCCAGTTTCTGTTTCATTTGCTCCCGTACGCCGGCGCCTTCAGCCGCTCCGGGCGGGCCGCCGGAAGACTTCGGGGATGCGCCGGTCCGGACTCGCCCCGTGGCCACGTGTAAATCGATCCCTGCGGCTCGCGGGTCGGTCACCTGCCTGGGGCTCCAATACCCGGCATCCGCGCTGACCGCGACGGGCCGGGTCCCCGTGTTCCGCCGCACTTGCGCGACCATGGGCGCCAGTTGCTCTTTGTCATTGGCGTCCTGGGTGATCTCGGCCGCGACGATGACTTGCGTGTCATCGTCCACAGCGATCTGGGCATTGTAGGCCTGCACGAAACTGCCTTTGTGCGCGCCGTCGGGCATGATCCGGCTGTCCGGATCGGTGAAGTTGCGCTGCGCCTTCGCATCCGGCGCCGCCTGCTTCGGATCGGGAACCCGCGGTTGGCCTCCACCCGTCTTCTTCCCCGTTCGCTCCTCTTGCTTCCGCCGCTGGGCCATCCGCGCTTCCGCGTCCGCCTTCGCCTGCGCCGCCTTCTGCCGGGCTTCCGCTTCCAATTCCGCCCGGGCCTGTCGAATCTTCTTCAACCGGCTTTCCCGCCGCGCCAATTCCTTCGGCAACTGGTCGGTCAGTCCTTGCCGTTGCTTCTCATCCTCGACCGCGTCGACCGCCTCGGCCCGCTTCAGCAACTCCTCCACTTCCGCCTTCAGCGTCTCTTCGGCCCCCCTCATCCGCCCATAACTCATCGCCTTGTGCTTGCTGGCGTTCGCCTGGAGTTTCGTCCCGTCGACCGCCACATGCCCCAGTTTCACCAGCCCCGCCTTCCGGCACAATCCCAGCGCTTGCAGAAACAGTCCCGCCAACGCCTCCAAATGCCGTTTCCGAAACTCGTTGAACGTGCTGTGATCCGGATGCGTGTCCGCACTCAAATACCGGAACGCCACGTCCTCATGCGTCCGTTTCTCGATCTGCCGCGAACTCACCACCCCGGTACAATATCCGTACACCAACAACCGCACCATCAGCACCGGGGAGTAGGCCGCCTGACCTCGTCCATCCTTCGCCTCATAGGAACGGTAAAACGCCGACAGATCCAGCGTCTCCACCAGGTCGGCCACAAATCGCGCCAAATGATTTTCCGGAAGCCAGTCGTGTAACGACGGCGGCATCAACAAGCTCTGATTCAGGTCATCGGATCGGAAGCATTTCGTCATGCCTTCTTCTACAAATCCACCCGTCCAGCTTAGGTCCCATCCGGTTCTTCCCCGACTTCTGTCGCCACCCATCCCCAATCTATTCCCGACAGGCTCCTAGTCTAGGTGAAGTCTGATGAGTGCCCTGGCCTTCTATCTTGCCTGAATTTCCGGGAACTCGAGCGGGGCCGGTCCCCCCACGCCGGGACTCCTAGGCGTCGGGCCCACCGTCCCCTAGTCTAGGTGAAGTCTGATGAGTGCCCTGGCCCTCTATCTTGCCTGAATTTTCGGGAACTCGAGCGGGGCCGGTCCCCCACGCCGGGACTCCCAGGCGTCGGGCCCACCGTCCCCGCAACAATTTCCACTCTCGAATTTCGAATGAACGATGACCAATCGGAGTGTCCAATGGAAAATCTGCAATCCGCTAGATTTATCTGATCAACGTAGATGACTATCGAAAATCCACATTGGACGTTCAAAATTGCGAATTTGAGATCTTATCATCTGACGAAGGAAACTAAGACGACAGGGATCAAGTCGGGCAGCTTCGGATTAGTCTTCAAAGAGGTTTTTGCGCTACGATTCCACGCTTGGAGGTCGAGATCGGAGATCCGAGTTTGAAAAACACACCATGAAAATTGCCATCATAGGACCAGGAACCATGGGGTTGATGATCGGCCAGCGCGCCGTGGCCTGCGGACTCTCCACCCCCAAGGAGATTCGCCTCAGTCGGGTCCGGCACGAACGCCGCGAGGTGGTCGAGGCGGCCTTGTCGGGTTCCCGGATACTCACCGAGAATGCAGCGGGGGTCGCAGACGCCGAGTTGGTCGTGCTTGCCGTGAAACCGAAATCGTTTGACGTCGTTGCCGACGAGATACGGGATGGCCTGCGGGAAGATGCGCTGGTCGTGTCCGTAGTAACGGGCGTAGACCTCGAGCGGCTCGGAGAGCGTCTTGGCGTAGGAAACGTCGTGAGGACGAGCACGAACATCGGGATCGAAAGCGGCGTCGCAACCACTTACTGGATAGCCGGCCCGGATGTCTCTCCGGCCACTCGAGAGCGTGCTATCGAAATCGTTCGTTCGTGGGGGGACGAGTTCGAATGCAACGACGAAGCTCTGCTCGACATCGCGATCGTTGGCGTAGGGTGCGGGCCGGCCCTGGTCATCGAGTTCATCCAGGCGTTGACCCGGGCGATGGTGACACAGGGCATGCCCCACGACCTGGCCGAGAGGGGAATCCTGTCGCTACTTCACGGCACGCTGGCCTTGCGGACGGCCGCTACCGATCGTGGGTTGTCTCAGTTTCAGGAGGAGGTCATTACGCCGGGAGGCATCACCGCCGAGGCCCTGTTGGCGCTGGAAGAGGGTAAATTTCGGGCGACGGTGATCAATGCCTTTCGGCGGGCCCATGACAAAGTATCGCGCCTCGCACCGCCTATTGGCTGAAGCGGTTCAAATTTCTGGCGGGGCCACGTGCCTCAGGCCCTCTTGGACAATTTTCAATCTCGAATTTTGAATGACCCATGACCGATGCGGAGAGTCCGATAGAGAATCAACAATTCGCTGGTTTTGCCCGGTCGATGCAGAGCGACTACCTTGTCATTTGACTGAGGACACCCGGTCGCTCACAGCTCCCGGTTCTGTTCGGAGCCACCGTTCATCTACCTCCGATCACTCATTGCTGGTCACTTCTTCCGATTCTTGTTTGTCTTCCTCCCCCATCTCGAGCGGCAATTCCGCCTGTTCCGCATGCTGGGAGCGGATGATGTCCTCGAACTCCTCCATGCTCGGCAGGTCGTCGAGGCTGTTGAGGCCAAAATGCACCAGAAAGTTTCGGGTGCTCTTGTACAGAATCGGTCGGCCAACGACATCCTTCCGGCCTGCCGCGGTGATCAGCTTGCGGTCCAGCAGTGTCTTGATGACGCTGCTGGCGTGGACGCCGCGAATCTCCTGAATTTCGGGAATCGTGATGGGTTGCCGGTAGGCGATCACGGCGAGTGTTTCCAGCGCAGCCAGAGAAAGTCGTGTCGGCGGAACGAGGCTCTTGGCGAATTTCCGCAAGACTTCGTGGTGCTCCGGTTTCGTCGAAAAGCGATACCCTCCGGCCACTTCGCGGACCTCGATGCCATGCTCGCCTGCCTGATATGTTTGAACCAGCCCTTCCAGATGGTCCCTCAAATCCCGCGGCGACACGTCGCGGAGTGCCTTCTGGATCTGATCCAGGCGGACCGGTTCGTCAGCCAGGTAGATGATCGCCTCAAGTAAGGCTGAAAGATTGGGATCGCTCATAGGTGGGGTTGGCGCGCACCTCGATGTCCTCGAGAGCGTGGTTCTGTTCCAGGTAGATGGCGCGCAGCCGCGCGAGCTCCAGGAGGGCGAGAAACACCGTGATCAAGGCCTTGCGTGTGGAAAACCTCTCCAGCAATTGGGTGAACCGGATGCCGCCGACAGCACCGGACAGTTCTTCCAACACGAAGTTCGCCATCTGCTCGATCGAAAGTTCCTCCCGGAAAATGTCCAGTGGCGGCCGCTCCTCGAATCGTTTTAGCACGTCTCGAAACACGTCGAGCATGTCGAAGAGCGTCGCTGTAACCTCCGGTTCCAGGTCCGCGTCGTCGATATCGATCACCCCCGCGCGAGTCCACGCTGCCTTTTCGACCTGTTCGCGCTGGTAGAGCATCTCGGCGGCGTTCTTGAACTGTTCGTATTCGAGCAGACGACGCACCAACTCACCTCGCGGATCGTCCTCTTCTTCCGGGTCGGCATCGGAATCGGGGGGCAGCAGAAGGCGCGACTTGATGTAGATCAGCTGTGCGGCGATGACGAGAAACTCCGCCGCCACGTCGACGTTCATCTCCTTCATCAGGTGGAGAAAATCGAGATACTGCGAGGTGACCTGGGCTATCGGAATGTCGTAGATGTCGATCTTCTGTCGCCGGATCAGGTCGAGCAGCAGATCCAGGGGCCCTTCGTAGTGAGAGAGCGTGATTTTCAGTTCGTCGGCCATCAAATCTTCATCGCACTTCGGACTTCGGCCATCGTCTCGCCTGCCACCTTGCGGGCACGACTGGCGCCGTCTTTGAGGACGGCCATCACTTCGGACCGGTTCCCCTCAAGTCGGATCCGACGTTCGTAGATCGGCCCGATTTTGTGCTGATGGCCCTCAAAGAGCCACTTCTTACATTCGACACAGCCTATTCCAGCGGTGCGACAACCTTGGTCCACCTCGGCAATCCGATCACTGCCGGAAAAAAGCCGGTGGTAGTCGAAGACCGGGCAGATCTCCGGGTTTCCGGGATCGTCACGTCGCTTTCGCGCCGGGTCCGTCTTCATGGCCCTCACGGCCGCCCGGACCTTGTCAGGTGGATCGCCAAGGGCGATCGTGTTGCCGTAGCTCTTGCTCATCTTGCGCCCGTCGGTTCCGGGGAGCTTCGGGATTTCCGTTAGTAGGGCGCGCGGCTCAGGGAACACCGGGGAGTAGAGTCGATTGAAACGGCGTCCAATCTCGCGGGTTAGCTCGACGTGGGCCACCTGGTCCTGGCCGACCGGCACCGCGTCGGCCTTGTACATGAGAATGTCCGCCGCCTGCAGCACCGGATACCCCAGGAAGCCGTACGTGTTGATGTCGTGGTCGATGTTCTCCTTCATCTCCTTGTAGGACGGCACCCGCTCCAGCCACCCGAGTGGCGTCACCATCGAAAACAACACGTGCAGTTCGGCGTGTTCGGGGACGTCGGACTGGATGAACATCGTCGTCCTTTCCGGGTCGAGCCCGGCCGCCAGGTAGTCGATTCCCACTTGAATGGAGTTCTCGCGAAGATCCTCCCCGCTCTCGTAGTGAGTCGTGAGCGCATGCCAGTCAGCAATGAAGCAGAAATTCTCGTATTCCTCCTGCAGGCGAACCCAGTTGGCCAGCGCACCGAAATAGTTGCCCAGGTGAACCCGGCCGGTCGGTCGCGTCCCGCTCAGGATTCGCTTCTTTCCCATCTTCAGTTCTGCTTCTCAGTATGTGAGGACGGAACGGACCGCTCCGATCACCGGATTGAACAGGTACCAGGGGATCCCGAGGTAGAGCAAGCCAATGAGGATCACGAAGCCGAAACTCTGGATGCGTTCCAGGGGGCGAGCCAGCACCTCGGGCAATAACCCGGACAGAATCGCGGCCCCGTCAAGCGGCGCCACGGGGATCAGGTTGAAGATCGCCAAAATGAGGTTGATCATCAGGCCGAAATACGCCATCGAGACCAGGGGAACCAAGATCGTGTCGCCTGAGGTCACGCCTCGGGCCGCCTGGTTGACCAGTAGTTCCATTGACGAGGAGGTTGACTTCAGGACGAACAGAAAGACGAACAACCCGCCTGCCATCATAATGTTGCTTACAGGTCCGGCTGCGGCGACGAGCATATAGTCCCGCCGGGGATTCCGAAGTCTCGCCGTGTTCACCGGAACCGGCTTGGCCCATCCGAAGATGAATCCGCTGAACAGTCCCATCAGCGGAAACAGGAACGTTCCAAACAAATCGGCATGCACCAGCGGGTTCAAGGAGATGCGGCCCAGATGGCGAGCTGTAGGGTCCCCGAGCCGGTCGGCGGTCCATGCGTGGGCCGTCTCATGAACGCTCAGGGATAGGAGCAGCACAGCAAAGGACGATACCACCTGGAAAAGATCGATGTTCATGCTGTAAGTAATGCTAGCACACCGAGTTGGGCATCACAGCGGTACTGTTCCTGCTATAATCCACGAATGCACATCGTGCTTCTGAGAGTCGCCCTGGCCCTCTATTCTGTGGGGCTGCTGCACTCCATCGTCACGGTGTTGAACAAGAAATACACGCTTTTCAGGGCCGGCCTCGTCGCCGTCGTCGCGGGTTTCCTCTGCCAGACTGCCTCGATCATCCTTCGGGCGGTGGAACTCCAGTACATGCCCCTGACCCAACACTCCGAGGCTTTTTCGCTCTTCGCGGCCCTGGCGGCCCTGGGTTTCATGATCGCTTACTGGCGGTACCGGATTGCCTCCCTGAGCGTGTTCGTGTTTCCCCTGATCTTCATCGTCACGTTCATAGCCAACGTCGCCTACGATCCTTCGGACGTAATTCCCGCTGCGCTCCAGAGCAATTGGATTTACGTCCATACCCCGCTCATCTTTCTGGGTTATGCTGCGCTGTTCATCAGTTTTGCCGGAGCAGCGATGTACCTGGTCCAGGCGCGGGAGCTCAAGAGCAAGCATCACACGATCTTCTACTACCGCCTGCCCTCGCTCGAGATTTGCGATGACCTGTCCTACCGTTCGCTGGCGATCGGTTTCCCGCTGATCACATTGGGCATCATTTCCGGCGCGCTCTGGGCCCAGGACGCCTGGGGCACTGTCTGGGGAGGCGATCTGAAGATCCTCCTTTCCCTGTTTACCTGGTTTATCTACCTCCTGCTCATCCACTACCGCTTTATCGCAGGCTGGCAGGGCAAAAAGGCGGCCTACCTGGCCATTGCCGGGTTCATCAGCGTCATGGTCTCCTTTCTCGGAGCCAACTACTTCGGAGGCCTGCATACCTTCACCGAGTGAAGGGTTTGTGAAGATGGGCGATCAGGAAGAGAGATTTGGAGACGACAACGGCCGGGCCGGAACCATGCGGCTGGCCCTGGTCGGTTTGAGCCACAAAACCGCCCCTGTCGAAATCCGGGAGCGGTTCGCCTTCGACACGGCCGACCTCCCAAACGCCCTCCGCTCGCTCGTCGCCTGCGATGGGATCTCCGAAGCGATGATCCTGTCCACCTGCAACCGCGTGGAGGTTGTCGCCGAAGCCCACGACGAGCGTGCCATCCGCGACTTTCTCTGCTCCTACCACCGTGTCTCGAACGAAAGCGTCACGAACTACCTTTACACGCTCCGGAACAACGATGTGATCCGACACATCTTCCGGGTCGCGTCGAGCCTGGATTCGATGATCGTCGGAGAGCCACAGATTCTTGGGCAGGTCAAAGAGGCGTATCGTTTCGCGAACGAGGCCGGAACGGTTGGGATGCACCTGGGTTCGGTGATGAATCGTGCGTTCGTTGTGGCCAAGAAGATCCGGACCCAGACCGGCATCGCGCATTCCGCAGTGTCGGTAAGCTACGCGGCAGTCGAATTGGCCCGAAAGATTTTCGGGGACCTTCGAGGCAAGAGTGTGATGATCATCGGCGCGAGCAAAATGGGTGTGCTGGCCGCCCGCTACCTCAAGCGTGCCGGGGTTTCGATGGTCATGGTCACGAACCGCACCTTCGAACGTGCCGTGGAAATGGCTCGCTTGTTTGAAGGTACGGCAATCGGGTTTGAGCGGCTCAACGACCACATCGACCGCGCGGACATCGTGATCAGCTCGACGGGCGCGCCCCACTTCGTGATCAGTAAGCAGGACGCGGAGCACATCATTCGGCTGAGGAAGAATCGACCTATATTCTTCATAGACATCGCGGTTCCACGCGACATCGACCCCGCGGTGAACCAGATCGACAACATATTCCTGTACGACATCGATGATCTGCAGCAGGTCGTCGACGACAACATGGCCGAACGGGTCAAGGAAGCAAGCCGCGCCGAAGAAATCGTTGACTCCGAAGTCGAGGCGTTTTGCAGTCGGATTCGCGCGAGGGAAGTCGTCCCGACAATCGTCGCGCTGCGTGACCAACTCGAAAGGCTGCGTCGGGACGAGATCGAGCGCAACCGAAAGCATCTCGGCCCGATGACCCCGGAACAGCAGGAAGCCGTCGATCGGATCACGCGGTCGATGGTGAACAAGATCCTCCATCACCCCATATCCCAACTGAAAGACCTGGCTCATGACCCGAAGGCCTCCGAGTACATCGAGTTGGTCCGGAAGATTTTCAACGTCCGTGAACAATAGACGACCGCTCAGCGTAGGAACTCGCGGCAGCGCGCTGGCTCTCTGGCAAGCCAACTGGACCCGGGAAAGGCTGCAGTCAGCGAGCGGTGATGTCGTTGTGGACATCGTACCGATCAAGACCACCGGTGACCGGGTACTTGATGCGCCTCTGGCCGAAATTGGGGGAAAGGGCCTCTTTACCAAGGAACTCGACCAAGCGCTTCTTGACGGCAGGATCGACCTGGCGGTCCACAGCATGAAGGACCTTCCTTTCGAAGTAGCTCCCGGCACTGTCATTGGAGCGATCACCGAGCGGGAAGATCCGCGGGACGCGGTCGTCTCTCCTGTTGGAACGTTGGATGAGATGCCTCCGGGCTCCCGCATCGGTACCGGCAGTCTGCGCCGGGCGGCACAACTCCGGCAGAGGTTCCCTCATCTGGAGCCGAGCCCTGTCCGCGGGAATGTCGGCACGCGGCTCCAAAAACTCGACGACGGGGAGTTCGAAGCCGTCCTGCTCGCGGCCGCCGGTCTCCGGCGATTGGGTTACGGAGCGCGCATCACGCAGCATCTCGAGACGGATGTCATGCTTCCGGCGATCGGCCAGGGTGCGCTCGCCATCGTCTGCCGCGCGGACGATCCGGAAACACTCGCTTTGGTCGCCTCGTTGAACCATAAGGACACGCGGATAGCGGTCGAAGCGGAACGGGGTCTGCTGGCGAGTCTGCACGGGGACTGCAGGATACCGGTCGCGGGCCACGCAACGGTCGAACAAGACGCGATCGTCCTGCATGGCTTGATATCCAGCGTGGACGGTCAGCGGGTCCTCCGGGACAGCGTGCGGGGAGGGACCGAAGATCCGTCCGCACTCGGGTTCGGGTTGGGTACGCGCCTGCTCGGAGCGGGCGGAGACGCGCTGCTGCGCGAGATCCGGGCGCATGACGCTTGAGGGAAGGACGGTGCTGACGACCCGGGCCGGGTCTGGGTCGTCTGCACTTCGGGAACTGCTTGCCGACCTCGGGGCCACGGTCGTCGAAATCCCGACGATCGAGATCGTTCCACCGCAAACGTGGAAGCCCGTCGATCGAGCGATTGCCTCGCTGGCCGATTACGATTGGGTGGTTCTTACCAGTGCGAACGCCGCGGAAGCTTTTTGCGGTCGCCTCGAAGGGCGCACTCTTCCACCTCTTGCTGCCGTCGGAGACAAGACGGCGCGTAGGCTCGAGGAGCTTGGTCACCCGGTTGCGATCATTCCTGAGGACTACCGAGCCCAAGGCCTGCTCAAAGCTCTCCCCGAAGACCTCGAAGGCCTCCGGATCCTCCTACCCCGGGCTCTGGTTGCAGGCGAGGACCTTCCCGCCGCGTTGCGCGCCCGCGGCGCCGAGGTGGAAGTCGTTACCGTCTACCGGACCCGGCGGCCTAAGGAAGGCGCCGAACGGCTCCGTCGGTTGATCGGGACGGGCAGGATCGATTGCGTGACGATAACCAGCGGCTCCACGGCGAGAAACCTTCTGGAGATGCTCGGGAGCGACGATCCGACACGCCGCCTCGGGGGCCTTACGGTGGCGTCGATCGGCCCAGTCACGACCGCTGCGGCCCGGGCGGTCGGGATCGAGGTGCATGTCGAAGCCCCCACTGCGACTGCCGAAGCTCTGGCGGGGGCCATCGCCGAGCATTTCAGTTAAGCTTACGCGAGACGACGATGAGCCTCACGGAAGCTGATTACGCGAAGTGTGCCGACCGGATCTCCGCCGCTCTACGATTCCAACCCGGAGAGAGCGTGCTGCTCAAGGTGGACACCCGCCTGTTTACACCCATTGTCGAGCCGCTAAGGGCTCGGATTCGCGCGGCCGGGGCATACGTAGCGGGAGCGATCCTGTCCGAGGAGACCGATGCCGCTTCCGATCGCGAGCTCCGGTCCATGCGCCGCCTGTTCGACGACTCGGATGTCTTCATCTGGCTGCCTGAACTGCACCAGGGCAGCACACCTTCGGTCCGCCGTGCACTCGATGAATGGCTCGACGCCAAGCGTGGCCGTTCGGTCCACTTTCATTGGGCAAGCGGCACCTATGGCCTCCCGGGACTGCCTGAGCCTCCACCCGACATCGTCGACGGTCACTATCTCAGAGCGCTGGACGTTCCGTCGGCGGCTATCGAAGCTCAGCACGACCGAGCGATCCAGATACTTCGCTCGGCCGGGGTCCGCGTCGCGACGCCCGAAGGTACCGATATCTGGTTTGAAGTCGGTGACCGGCCGTTCTCGAAACAGACCGGTGATGCGAGCCTTGCAGCGGCTCGCGCCTGGACCCTCCGTATTGATCGAGATGTGGAGATTCCTTCCGGCGTTCTCCGCGTCGCTCCTATCGAAGAGTCGGCGAACGGCAGAATATTGCTGCCGGCCTGGACGCCCCGGGGGCGGGAACGTCAAGAGCTGCTGCTCACATTCCGTAATGGGCGGGTGACGAGCATCGAAGGGAAGGGAGCCGAGGCTGTCGCCGAAGAACTCGACAACGCCGGCGGCGACGCCCGCAGGTTCCGCGAGTTTGCTCTCGGTTTCAACCCGGCTCTGGCAATCGATGCCGCCCTTCCCTACATCGGCTACTACGGCTACGGCGCCGGCATTGTAAGGCTCAGCCTTGGAGACAACCTGGAAATGGGTGGCGCGAACCGAGGGGGCGGTGTCTACTGGAACTTCTTTCCCAACGCCACCGTTACCGCAGGAGACCACACGCTGGTCACCGATGGCGTGCTGAATAAAGACCTGCGGGTCCGCTATGGATCGTGAGCCGTTTCTGAGTTCATAGACCGCCGCTAGGAGAACCCACGTGCTTCCCATTCCCAACGTTCCAAGGGCGGTCGAGACGCCGCGCAGCCGAGGAAGGCGAGCGAGGTTACCGGAGGCGTATTGGAATACGTCGAGGATAGCCGAGCGAAGTCTTACGAAGGTTGCGTGGTGTATCGACTGCCCGCGCTTACAGCGGGAAGGGGAACATGATCCATCCCACCACGAAGGCCACGCCCAGGAAGGAAAGAAAGACCAGCACGCCGTACTGCAGCTGCTCCTTCGGTCGGCTCTTGTTGATCAGCGCGAAGACCACTGAGACGATCAGTCCGAAGATCGCCAGCGCAGTGAAGTGGGAAAACATCAAGGCTTTCGCCCCCGGGCGACGTCGAAAGCGTCGAGGACGATCAGGTAGTTCAGCAACCCGGCGACCCAAAGGTACGTGTTGCCGTAATCGTAGCTGGGACTCGACAGCACACCGACACCGTAGCCGAGACGTTCGGCGGCCATGTAGGGGATTCCGACACCGACATTGGCGAAGAAAGCGAGGATGTGCAGCGGTTGTTCCGGCGTGATGTCGTAGAGCTTCCCTTCCATGGCGAGCCCCAGCAGAAACATCGTCAGTATCGAAGATGCGAAGAGGATCGCCCGACGCCAGCGTCCGAGAATCAAGTGCGCCGCTCCGGGGACCAGCCAGCCTGTGGCACACACCACCAAGCTGATAGCTATACTCTTCGGCTCCGTTGGGATGGGTATCCGTTCCGGTACAACTTCGCCGCCCTGCGGCTCATGGGTGGTGCTGGACATGGATTGACTTGCGACTAGACGGTACCGAGGAGACCGACGAGTTTTGCCCGGATTTCGCCGGAATCCAAGCCTACAATTTCGATTGTTTTGTGTCTACCCTTTTCTCCGGACAGCAGACGGACGGCCGAACGGGATACTCCGAATGCGCGTGAAAGGTACACGATCATCGCCCGGTTGGCCTTGCCTTCGCGTGCCGGCGCGTTGACTCGCAGGACGATCTCCTCGTTCCGCAATCCGGTGATCGCCGTTCTCGAAGCGTTCGGAATCACTCGAAAGTCGAGGATCATGCCCGGGTTCCGAACAGCGCCGTGCCGAGTCTGACCATGGTTGCTCCTTCCTCGATAGCAACCTCGAAATCGTGACTCATGCCCATCGAGACATCGTCCAGTTCGTAGTCGTCGGCCAATCGTCGGAGTTTCGCGAAGTACGGCCGGACTCGTTCCGGGTCCTCATCAAAAGGGGGAATTGCCATCAGCCCCCGAAGTTCGAGGTTGGCGAGCGAGCGTACCTCTCCTATGACGGCGCCCAACCTGGTCGAATCAAGGCCGGACTTGGTCGTCTCGTCGCCCAGGTGGACCTGGAGAAGAATCCCCAGGCGGTGGGAGGTTAAGCGATCCAGGCGGCGAGCGAGCGAGACGCTGTCAACGGATTGGATCGACGAGAACAGTCCAACAGCCGCGGCAGCTTTGTTGGATTGGAGATGACCGATCATATGACACATCACACCGGTGTCGGACACTTGAGGAAGCTTTTCCTCTGCCTCTTGAATCCGGTTTTCGCCGATTTCCTGGAGGCCGTTTTCGATAGCCTCGCGGACCCGGTCGATACCGACACGCTTCGTGACACCGATGAGGCGGACTGCTCCGGGTGGCCTGCCGGAACGTAACGACGCCTCCCCGATGCGGTCGAGGAGGCGCCGGTACCTGTCACGAACTTCCTGGGTCATCCAGCCTTTCGTTTGGTCTTGGCAGGGGCCTTCTTCGTCGCTTTCCGCTTCGTCTTACCCTTCGATCGGGTCGCCACCGTCTTTTCACGAAGCGGTTTTGCTGACGATCGCTTGCTTTCCTTCAGGCTCTTTTTGAGAACCTCCATCAGATCCACGACCTTCCCGGGAACCTTCGGGGACACTCCGGCTATCGCCGGCGCGACCCCATCGATCTTTTTCTGAATGATGTCGAGTAATTCCCCACGGTACTCGTCCTGGTACTTGGTGGGCTCGAACGCTTCGCACATCGCCTCGATCAGAGTGTTGGCGAGCGCCATTTCCTTCTTCGTGGCCTCGTCGGTCTCGGGAATATTGACGTCGCGGGCATCGACGATTTCGTGGGCAAATCGCATTGTCAGCATCATGAGAAGTTTTCCCACAGGCTTGACCGCCGCCAGGTGCTCTTTGGATTTCAGCACAACTCGGGCGATGCCGACCTTGCCCGAACGCCCCAGCGCGTCGCGCATCAGGGAGTAGGCACGTTCACCGCCCTTCTGCGGCTCCAGGTAGTAGGGCTTGTCGAAATAAATCGGATCGATCTGGGTCTCATTGACGAACTCGACAATCTGGATCGTACGGCTCAGTTCCGGGTTCACGCGCTTGAAGTCTTCATCGGTGACCTCGACGAACCGCCCTTCTTCGAACTCGTATCCGCGGGTGATCTCTTCCCAGGGCACCTCCGCCCCGTCCACCTCAGACACCCGTTTGTAAGAGACGCGACTCAGATCCTTCTTGCGGAGGTATTTGAACGAAACTTCACTCTTTCGCGTCGCGCTGAAGACAGAAATCGGTATTGTCACCAGCGCAAAGCTGATGTTGCCTTTCCAGATTGCTCTCATGATCTATCCTTTCCGGCAGAGGGCAACCTCCCTCAGATCCCGGCGTTCCGTCCCGGTTTCAATCGAAACCCCAACATACACGGACGTGGACTCATTTTCTTACCACATTTGGTGCACAATTGCCTAGCAGCCTGTGGCAGCGCCCTGTAGGGCCGCGCGCACGGGTCTTCGGGTCGCGGTCGCGGTCGCGAAGAGAGGATGGCACGATGCGGTTTCATCGTAACCGATGAGGGACAAAGCCCGAGGCGCGAACCCCCGTGCGCCCAAAGGGTTACGGCGAACCTTTCCGTGACACAGCTTGGCGTTACAATAGGCGCTGGAGAACGCCGAAACATGCAATCGATCTTCGTCATCCACTATGGCGAGTTGGGCCTCAAGAAAGGCAACCGGGATTACTTCGAGAAGACCCTTTGCCGAACCATCGAGGAAACACTGTCGGGCTGTGGCGCGGGAAGGGTCCGGCGCATTTCCGGACGTCTGCTTCTGGACCTCTCGTCGGACGCCGACATCGAGCAGATCAAGCATCGGCTCGGACACGTGTTTGGAGTGACGTATTCTGCCGAGGCGCGATCGGTGGAGTGGGACATCGACAACCTCTGCCGGACCGCCTGGGGCATGATCGAAGGCCGCACGTTCTCATCCTTCCGGATCGATACGCGACGCCCGGACAAAAGATTCCCCCTGACCTCGATGGAGGTCAACGCCGAGGTAGGAGCCTATGTCCAGAAACGGAGCCAGGCTCGTGTGGATCTGAATCATGCGGATCTTTCCTGCCAGATTGAACTCGTCGAGGGACGGGCACTGGTTTCGGTCGAGCGCATTCGGGGTCCGCGCGGATTGCCCTCTCACACCGGGGGCAAGGTAGCGGTGCTCCTCTCGGGCGGGATCGACTCTCCCGTCGCCGCCTGGCGGATCATGCGTCGGGGATGTTCTGCCGTCTTCGTCCATTTTCACAGCTTTCCCCACACCAACGTCGAATCGCAGCATAAAGCGCGCGAAGTCGCGACCCTGCTGGCCAAGTATCAACTGCGATCGCGCATCCATATGGTGCCCTTCGTCGACATTCAGCGCCGGATCATGGTCGAGACGCCGCTCGACACGAGGGTGATCCTCTACCGGCGCTACATGCTTCGCATCGCCGAAAGGATCGCGCTCAGGGAAAAGGCGCGGGCGCTGGTTACCGGAGACAGCCTCGGACAAGTAGCGTCGCAGACTCTCGAAAACATCGACGTGATCAGTCGTGCTGTCCCTATGCCGGTCCTGCGCCCGCTCGTGGGCATGGACAAGGAAGAGATCATCTCGGTGGCCCGGCAGATCGGGACCTACGAAATTTCGATCCTGCCCGACCAGGATTGCTGTTCCCTGTTCATGCCCAAGCACCCGGAAACACGCGCCAAGCTCGCCCGCATCGAGCGGATCGAGCAGGATCTCGACGTTTCGGGTGAAATCGAGGACGCCTTGGGTGCCTCGGAGGTTCTGATACAATACCCGGCCTATGAAGGCGGGCCTGTTCGTCAGCTTTGAAGGAATCGAAGGCTGCGGCAAGACGACCCAGATTTCTCTGCTTTCTGAACAACTTACCGCAAAGACTATTCCGCATACGATCACCCGGGAACCGGGTGGCACGCGTGTCGGTGAAGAAATACGCCCCATTCTCTTGAATTCCGACACGACCGATCTGACGGCGGTCGCAGAGCTTCTGCTCTTCTATTCATCCCGGCATCAAAACATCGTCGAGAACATCAAGCCCGCGCTCGAACGCGGCGATGTCGTGATTTCGGACCGCTATTTTGATTCGTCGCTGGCCTATCAGGGATATGGGCGGGGACTGCCCCTGAATTTTATCGAGGGTCTGACCGAGCAGATCTGCGGCCAATGCCGTCCCGACGTGACCCTCTTGCTCGACATCGAGCCCGAGACCGGGTTGGCGCGTGCGAAGGAAAGAAACAAGCACCAGTCCGAGGACGAGGGCCGATTCGAGGCCGAAACGCTGGAATTCTACCGCCGGGTCAGGCAGGGCTACCTGGAGTTGGCAGGCAGACCGGGTGGGCGTATCCGGGTCATTGAGGGCGACCGTCCGGTAGAGGCGATCCAGCTGGACGTCCAGCGCATTCTGGAGATCGACTGAATGGAGCTGGATTTCGAGTTCTTCGGTAACAGCGGCGTTGTCGCCCGCCTCGACCAGAAACTCCGTTCCGGTCGTCTGCCGCACGCCATGGCTTTTGCCGGTCCCGAAGGCGTTGGGAAACGCACATGTGCACTCAGGATCGCTCAGGCGCTCAACTGCGTGCGTGGAGATGGCGTTGCGTGCGGGTCATGCCCACAGTGCAGCAAGATAGCCGCTCATACTCATCCAGACGTGTTTGTCGTCGAGCTTGAGGACGACGCCAGGCAGATCAAGATCGAACAGGTGCGTCGCCTCCGCTCCAGGCTCGAACTGCAACCCATGCAGGGAGCCGCGACGGTGTTCCTCATCGACCCGGCGTCGCGGATGGGACCGGGCGCCGCTAACGCGCTCTTGAAAGCACTCGAGGAGCCACCTGAAGGCACCTATATCGTCCTCATCGCCACCAACATCTATGAGCTCCCGATCACGATCCGGTCACGATGCCAGGTCTACCGGTTCGCCCCGTTGACGCTCGCCCAGATCCGTCAGGCCGGGGTCGAGGACGAATTGCTGGCCCGGTGGTGTCAGGGCAGCATCGGGCGTGCTCTTGCGCACGACGTGGACGATCTTCGCACCCGTAGGGACGCTGCTCTCGCATTCCTGACCGTGGCGGTTTCGGCAACGCCCGACGACGTTACCGGTCTGTTGGCCGCAAGCGGTGAACTGTCGCGGTCGAAGGAAGACTACAGCAATCACATCCGGCTCCTTGGCGTGCTGATCTCCGATCTCATTCACGTTCAGGCGGGAACCGACCGCGTTGTCAACATCGATATTGAGACGCAATTGCGCGACATTGCCAATCGCATGGATCTGGAAAGGCTCATTCAGATCGCTGATGTTCTGCGGTTTATCGAGTCAAATATGAAGTCCTACCTGAACCGACAAATGATGACCGATGTCCTCGCCCTCACCTCCGGCCCGGATACCGGGGAAATACTGAATGACAAAGCCTGGACCGCCCGCTAAAATATCGATAAAGGTGGAACGCGAGACCGGATCGCTTGAATCCGACCCCAAAAAAACTAGCGACTGACGCGGGACGACTGTCCGCTCGGCGACGAGCCGCCGAAAAACCCGGAATTCATACCAATTCGCTGAGATTCCCGAAAGAGGACCACTATGGCCAATCGAAAGCTGATTCGACCGAGTCTGTCTGATCTTAAAGAGCAACTGACGGTCCGACAAACACGGAGGAAGGCGACTCCTACCGACCAGACGAATGCTGAGAGTTTTTACTACGTCAAGCAGATGCAGAACCGCACACCCATGGTCGTCGTCCTCCAGGACGGCGAACAGCTTGAGGGCGTGATCGAGTGGTACGACAAGAACAGCATCAAGCTCAATCGGACCGGCGAGCCCAACCTTCTCGTGCTGAAGCACTACATCAAGTACATGTACAAGGAAGGCGAGGACGGCGATTAAGGTCCGAATTTCTGGCGGCGTAAGTTGTTGATTCCTGGACTGCTAGTCTCTTCCAACCCATGATCACGATCGGGATCACCGCGGGCGATCCGGCAGGCATCGGTCTTGAGGTGATACTCAAAGCCCTCGGGCCATTCATGGGCGAGGCGCGCTGGATTCTCTACGTGGACCAGCCCTCGTTCGAGGCCAACCACCAGCGCTTCGCACCTTCCCTCGAGTGGGCGGCGACTTCCACCTCCCCCGAGCCGGGTCTCTCGATCGAGGCCCTCGGAGGATTCCTGGCGATCCCAGGGGAAGGTAGCGCTGCAACCGGACGCCGCGCGCTTGCTGCCCTCGACGCGGCCGCCCGAGATGCACTCGCTGGACACCTCGACGCCATCGTCACCGGTCCGGTGAGCAAGCACCTGATCGGTCCGACGTTCCGGGGCCAGACCGATTATCTCGCGGAGCGAGTCGGTGCGGACCGTGTCGCGATGTCCTTCTTTACGCCAACATTCAAAGTTGTGCTCGCGTCGACCCACGTGTCTTTGCGGGAGGCGATATCCGCAATGTCACGGGAGCGGTACGAGGACATTCTCCAACTGATCGACGAACAGTTCCGCCGGTTCGGATATCCGCCGCCCAGGATCGCCGTCGCCGCGCTGAATCCCCATGCGAGCGAGGGTGGCATGTTCGGGACCGAAGAGGAGGAGATTCTTAGGCCGGCAGTCGAGCGATCTCGATCCGGCGGTATCGATGTGTCGGGCCCCCATTCCGCCGATAGCCTTTACTACCGGGCGCATACTGGCGAATTTGACGTCGTGCTTGCGCCCTACCACGACCAGGGTCTCATCCCGGTAAAGCTCATCGCCCGGGGAGATTCGGCAAACGTAACCCTTGGTCTGCCATTCGTACGGACGTCACCGGACCATGGCACCGCTTTTGAGATCGCGGGCGCTGGGCGGGCGGAGCCCGAAGGGATGGCCACATCCCTCCGATGGGCTCTTGAACTAGCCCGCCGTTCAAGTACGGGCGACCGGAACATAGTCCGAGATCAAGAACAGTGAGGTGGCCCCGGAAATTCGGGCAGTTGTTTAAGGTGTATTCCACCGACTGAGGAGGGATACGCGATGACGAAGAGACGCAGGTTTTCTGGGGAGTTGAAAGCGAAGGTCGCGCTGGAAGCGCTTCGGGGCGATCGGACGCTGCAGGAGATTGCCTCGAAGCACCAGGTTCATCCGAACCAGGTGAGCACATGGAAGCGCCAGGCGATGGAAGGGCTTGGCGAGATGTTCTCGAACGGTGTGGAACGCCGGCGGCGGGATCATGAAAGCGAGGTTCGTAAGCTTCACGCCAAGATCGGCGAATTGACGGTGGAGCGGGATTTTTTGTCCAGAGGGTCCGGTCGATGAGCCGGGCCGCGCGCCGGGCGATGGTGAGGCGCCCTGACCCGGAACTGAGCTTGAGTCGTCAATGCCGTTTGCTGTCGATCGGGCGCTCCTGGCTCTATTACACGCCCCAGGGCGAGAGCGCGGAGACCTTGGCGCGGATGCGGCGCATCGATGAGTTGTTTCTGAAGCATCCGTTCTACGGTGCCCGTCAGATCGTCCGTCATCTGCGCCGCGAGGGCGTGCGCATCGGCCGTCGCCGGGCGGGGCGTCTGATGCGTTTGATGGGTCTTCAGGCGATCTACCGGGCACCCCGCACCAGCGAGCCGCATCCCGAGCACCGGGTCTACCCCTATCTGCTCAAGGGTTTGGCGATCGAGCGGGCAAACCATGTCTGGTGCGCCGACATCACCTACATCCCTGTGCGGCGCGGCTTTCTTTACTTGGTGGCGATCCTGGATTGGGCGAGCCGGTATGTGCTGGCCTGGCGTTTGTCGAACACCCTGGACGCCGGCTTTTGCGTCGAGGCGCTCGAGGAGGCGCGGACCCGCCACGGCCAGCCGGAGATCTTCAATACCGATCAGGGCAGCCAGTTCACCGGCTTCGCCTTCACCGGGCGCTTGCGGGCGGCCGGTGTCCAGATCTCGATGGACGGCCGGGGCCGGTGCATGGACAACATCTTCATCGAGCGGCTGTGGCGCTCCCTCAAATACGAGGCTGTCTATCTGCACGACCTTGCCGACGGCTTCCAGGCCCGGCGCGTCATCGGCGAGTGGATCGACTTCTACAACGCCGAACGGCCACACTCGGCCCTCGGCGGAAAAACCCCGGCCGAGGCCTACCGCGGCGACCCGCCTGCGGATATGATGGACAAGCAGCTACGCGCCTTGCCCGCTTACCCACCGGCGCAGCAACGGCGACAGGAAGATCGATCCAAGGAGATTCTGGCAAGATGAGCGGCAACCGGAATACACCTTAAACAGGCCGCCAAGCTGTCCACAAACCGGGGCCACCTCAACCCCCGGCTTAGCCGGGGCGACTCGCAGAGGTTTGACCGAGAGCGGCGGTAGATAGGAAAGTCCTGCTTGGAAGCGACGACTTCCAAAGAAGGAGGACTCAATGAAAGAGGCCCGAAGGCGATCGCACACGAAATGGGACTGCAAGTATCACATGGTGTTCATTCCGAAGTAGGCGGTATCCAGTGTGGCGGGATTCATCAAGGGGAAGAGTGCAATCTCGACTGCCCGGAACTTTCTGGGACTGAAACACCGTTTGACAGGGAAGAGTTTCTGAGCGCGAGGCTATTTCGTTTCCACGGTGGGGATGGACAAACAATTCGTGCGGGAATACATTTGGCGGCAGGAGCGGGAGGAGCAGCGTTTGGAGGAGCTGAACATGGCGTGGGGGCATCAGCTGCCTTCAGGCGGCTCTTGACCGGCCCCTTTGAGGGGCTCACAGAAATAAGCCCCCGGCTCTGCCGGGGGTCATTTAACTAGTGAGCAGGGCGGGAAGGAAGTGAGCCTGTGTTGGTGATGAAACCAGAGAAGGAGAACGAAGAATCGCGTGGAACGGAAGGCGCCCGCAGGGCGACTGGAGTTGCGCGTGAAGCGGCCGGTCGGAATGGGGATAATCCGGACCCGGAGGTGACCAATAAGGCGATACGGAGGCGATTCAGCGCCGCATATAAGCGCCGGGTCGTGCGGGAGGCGGACCGATGCACGAAGCCGGGCGAGTGGGGGGCCTTACTACGCCGGGAGGGATTGTATTCCTCGAGCCTGCGCACCTGGCGGCGGCAACACGATGCCGGGGAATTGGCCGGGATGGGTTCGGCGAAGCGAGGACGGAAAGCGCAGCCGAAGGACGGCCGGGACAAGCGCATCGCTGAACTGGAACGCGAGGCGCAACGGCTCCAGAGGAAGCTGGAGCAAGCCGAAACGGTCATCGAGATCCAAAAAAAAGTCTCCACGCTATTGGGGATTCCTCTGAAGAACCCGGACCAGGAAGAGAACAACTGATGGAAGCGGCCGAAAAGTTCTCCACCGAATTGGGGACGGCGCCGGCGTGCCGGGCCTTCGGGGTTTCCCGCGCGTCGCTCTATCGGCGTCGGCAGCGGGCCGCCGCGCCCGCAGCCGAGCGGGCACGCCCACGATCACATCGGGCATTGAGCGGAGCCGATCGACAGGAAGTCCTCGACCTGCTGCATAGCGGGCGCTTCGTGGATCAGGTGCCCGCCCAAGTGTGTGCGGCCTTGCTGGATGCAGACCGCTATTTGTGCTCGGTACGCACGATGTACCGGATTCTGGATGCGAACCAAGAAGTGCGCGAACGGCGGAACCAACGGCGTCATCCCGTCTACCAGAAGCCGGAACTGTTGGCGACAGGCCCGAATGAAGTGTGGACCTGGGACATCACGAAGCTGAAGGGACCACGGAAGTGGACCTACTTCTACTTGTACGTGATTCTCGATATCTTCAGCCGCCAGGCGGTGGGCTGGATGGTGGCCGATTGCGAATCTTCCGGCCTGGCCAAGAAACTGATTCGTGAAAGCTGTGACAAGCATCGGATCGAGCAGGATCAGCTGACTCTGCACGCCGATCGCGGCTCGTCGATGAAGTCGAAAGCGGTGGCGCTGCTGCTATCGGATCTGGGTGTGACCCAATCCCACTCTCGGCCCTATGTGTCCGACGACAACCCGTTCTCGGAAGCCCAGTTCAAAACCCTGAAATACCGCCCTGACTTCCCGGAACGATTCGGTTCGATCCAGGACGCCAAGGCGTTCTGCCGGGACTTCTTCCACTGGTACAACAACGTCCACTACCATTCCGGTCTGAACTGGCTAACCCCAGTGTAGACGATCACTTCAAAATGAACATATTTGAACAAGCGCCGGTTTGAAGGTCGTCATGATCGGCGAAGCAGAGCGGAGGCTTTGGTAAGGTAGAGTGACGCGGAGAAAGGGAAAACCCCGATCGTATGAGCGATCGGGGTTTCGTTTATGGCGGCCCCGGTCAAAGGGCACAACCACAGCAAAAGCAAAGTCAGAGTGACACGACCGGCCGCCATTGTCCACTCCCACGTGGGGTGGGATGGCCAGAGAAGTCGTGTTACGACAGTTGTTTTGCCGAGGGTCGGGTTGCGGGTTGATGTTTGTCATCTGCCGATCCTGTTATCGGGGGCAGGTCTACTGCGGGGATGAGTGCCGGCGCCGGATGAGGCGCGAGCAGAGGCGGCGTGCCAACCGCCGTTATCAGGAGGATCCGGAGGTCCGGGCCGATCATTGCCGGCGTCAGCGGGCCTACCGGAAACGTCGCCGAGAGAGGCGCGTGACAGATCACACTTCCGCCGGTGCGTGTCGGTCTGGCAGCATCGGGACACCATTGCCTGAAACGGGAATGAGAACGTCATTGGCGGAGGCACCCCATGGTCGACCCCGGTTTCAACGGCTCCAATCAGCCATCCGACTCGTTTGCATCCTGTGTGGCCGGAGTGGGGTCTTTATCGATGCCTTCCCCGGCTGGGTGTGAGGCGTGATTCCTCCCGAAACGGTCACGCGAATTCGACACCTCTTTTTTGGCGAGCACTGGAAGATAGGCACCATTGCCGCCGAGCTGGGCCTGCATCAGGAAACCGTCCGCGCGGCACTGGAGACGGATCGCTTCAACCGGGCCCAGATGATGCGTCCGACGAAAGCCGATCCCTATATGGACTTCATCCGGGCGACGCTCAAGCAGTACCCCCGGTTGCGGGCCACACGGATTCATCAGATGCTGTCGGATCGCGGTTACACCGGCAGCGTGGTCGTACTGCGGCGTCTGGTGGCGCGTCTGCGTCCCGAACCCCGTGAAGCCTTCCTGCGGTTAAGAAGCTTTCCCGGTCAGGAAGCCCAAGCCGACTGGGCGCACTTCGGGGAAGTCCGGGTGGGTCAGGCCCGCCGCCGGTTGTCCTGTTTCGTATTGACGCTGTCGCACTCGCGCGCCCTGTTTCTGGAGTTCTTCTTCGATCAAACTCTGGAGAACTTTCTCCGCGGTCATGTCGATGCGTTTGCCGACTGGGGAGGGGTGCCCAGAGTCGTGCTCTACGACAATCTTCGAAGCGCCGTGCTGGAGCGCAACGGCAATCAAATTCGCTTTCATCCGCGCCTGCTCGAACTCTCCGCCCACTATCACTGTCAACCGCGTCCGGTCGCGCCGACACGAGGAAATCAAAAAGGACGCGTCGAGAGAGCGATACGCTATGTGCGGGATTCGTTCTTTGCAGCCCGGCCATTCACGACCTTGGAAGAGTTCAATCGCAAGGCTCTGGTATGGCGTGATGAGGTGGCCCATCAGCGCCCCTGGCCCGGTGGTGACGACAGGACCGTGGCCGAAGCCTTCCAGGAGGAACAATCACTCCTGATGTCGTTACCGGTGCACCGGTTCGATACCGACCGGGTCCAGCCGGTCCGTTCCGGTAAAACCATCTATATCCGTTTCGATCTCAACGACTACTCGATTCCCCCGGACCGGATCGGCCAGACATTGACGTTGGTGGCCTCCCAGACGCGGGTGCGCCTTCTCGATGGCACGACCGAAGTGGCCGCCCACCACCGGTCTTTCGACCGCCACCAACTCATTGTCGATCCGGCACATCAGGACGCGCTGCTGGCGGAAAAACGGAAAGCCCTCGGGTCCACCGCCGGTAGTCGCTTGGCCGCGAGCGTGCCTGAAACCGAACCCCTGCTTCAGGCCGCCTTCGGTCGTGGCGAGTCCATTCAACGGCAGAGCCGTCTCCTGCTCGGACTGCTCGACGACTACGGGGCATCCGAGCTCCAAGCTGCCGTTGTCGAGGCGCTCGAACAGGACACTCCGCGCGCATCGTCGGTGGCCTTCATCCTCCAGAAACGCTGGCGGGCCCAGAAACGCCGGGCCACCGTCCGGGTCGCCCCATCCCGCCCGGATCTGGCCGACATCCACATTCAACCTCATTCCGCGGAGACCTACGATGACCTCCATAGCCACGACACCGAACCCGAACAGTAACGATCTGGCCGTCCAACTCCAGCACATCGGACTCCGCTCCATCGCCGATTCCCTGGATGACTTTCTGGCTCGCGCCATCAAGTCTCAATGGCCCCCTCCCATGCTGCTGGAGGAACTGGCCCGTATCGAAAGCCACGATCGCGCACAGCGAAATCTGGAACGCCGTCTCCAGTGCTCCCGCATCGGCCGTTTCAAACCCATGGCCGACTTCGACTGGAACTGGCCTAAAAAGATCGACCGCGACACCATCGGGCGTGCCTTCACCCTCGACTTTATCCCCGAAGGCCGCAACCTCATCCTGATCGGCGCCAATGGACTGGGCAAGACCATGATCGCCAAGAATATCGCCCACGCCGCCGTCCTGGCCGGCTACTCCGTGCTGTTCCGCACTGCTTCGGAACTGCTCGACGACCTGCAGTGCGATTCACCTCACCGGCTCCGTCAGAAACTCAAAGCCTATGCCCGCCCCGCATTACTGTGCATTGATGAATGTGGATATCTGGCCTACGACAATCACGCTGCTGACCTGCTCTACGAAGTCGTCAACCGCCGTTATGAACAATGGTCGATTCTCCTCACCACCAATCGCGGCTTCACCGAATGGAACGAAGTCTTTCCCAACGCCACCTGTATCGCCACCCTACTGGACCGGCTCACCCATCATGCCGACGTCACGGTCCTTGAAGGACAAAGCTATCGCGTCCATGAAAGTGAGCAGGAGGCGAAACGCCGTCGGAAGAAAAAGAAATGACCCTCGACCTTGGAACCTACTCCAGCAGAGTGCTGGATCTCTACTCCCAGCTGCCTGACACACCCTTACTCCCCCGTCGCGCCGATCGTCAACTCGTCCTCCAACTCCATGCCCGTTCCGTTGACCCCGACATCATCGAATCCGCCCTCTTACTCGCCACGGCTCGCCGCCTCTGTCGGCCTTCGGACAGGCCACCACTCCCCCTGTTCGCTCACTCGCCTACTATCTTCCCGTTCTCGACGAGTTGCTTCACCATCCCCTCCCTCACCGCTACACCCACTACCTTCGCTCCAAAGTCCTTCCCTAGAACTCACCCCAATCTCACCCGGTCGACGCCCGGTCGGCGCGTGTCTAGGAGCCTGTCGGCAATAAGAAATCTGGAGAAGTCTGAAGCTGAAAGACCCATCGCGATTTCAGGATGAAGGCCACCTTGGGAAGCGTTTGCTCAGACAGATCCATGAGATGAGATTGCGGCAGCCCCCATTGAGCGCGATACGTATTTTTCATCCGCGGATTCTGTGTTTGCCAGGATCTCCCTGCTTCGATTCAAGCCGCCAGTGGCTTGAATCCTCCTCCGTAACGAAACAACTTCAGGATGTTGTGGGTCAAACAGACCAGTTGCCATTCCGCCCGCACGTTCTCGAGACCGCGGAAACTGAAACGCCGGAATCCCCGGCATTCCCGGGTCTGTCCGAATACCGGTTCCACAATCGCCTTGCGCATCTTGTAGACGGCCCGCCCCACATCGCTGTCCAGTTTCTGTTTCATTTGCTCCCGTACGCCGGCGCCTTCAGCCGCTCCGGGCGGGCCGCCGGAAGACTTCGGGGATGCGCCGGTCCGGACTCGCCCCGTGGCCACGTGTAAATCGATCCCTGCGGCTCGCGGGTCGGTCACCTGCCTGGGGCTCCAATACCCGGCATCCGCGCTGACCGCGACGGGCCGGGTCCCCGTGTTCCGCCGCACTTGCGCGACCATGGGCGCCAGTTGCTCTTTGTCATTGGCGTCCTGGGTGATCTCGGCCGCGACGATGACTTGCGTGTCATCGTCCACAGCGATCTGGGCATTGTAGGCCTGCACGAAACTGCCTTTGTGCGCGCCGTCGGGCATGATCCGGCTGTCCGGATCGGTGAAGTTGCGCTGCGCCTTCGCATCCGGCGCCGCCTGCTTCGGATCGGGAACCCGCGGTTGGCCTCCACCCGTCTTCTTCCCCGTTCGCTCCTCTTGCTTCCGCCGCTGGGCCATCCGCGCTTCCGCGTCCGCCTTCGCCTGCGCCGCCTTCTGCCGGGCTTCCGCTTCCAATTCCGCCCGGGCCTGTCGAATCTTCTTCAACCGGCTTTCCCGCCGCGCCAATTCCTTCGGCAACTGGTCGGTCAGTCCTTGCCGTTGCTTCTCATCCTCGACCGCGTCGACCGCCTCGGCCCGCTTCAGCAACTCCTCCACTTCCGCCTTCAGCGTCTCTTCGGCCCCCCTCATCCGCCCATAACTCATCGCCTTGTGCTTGCTGGCGTTCGCCTGGAGTTTCGTCCCGTCGACCGCCACATGCCCCAGTTTCACCAGCCCCGCCTTCCGGCACAATCCCAGCGCTTGCAGAAACAGTCCCGCCAACGCCTCCAAATGCCGTTTCCGAAACTCGTTGAACGTGCTGTGATCCGGATGCGTGTCCGCACTCAAATACCGGAACGCCACGTCCTCATGCGTCCGTTTCTCGATCTGCCGCGAACTCACCACCCCGGTACAATATCCGTACACCAACAACCGCACCATCAGCACCGGGGAGTAGGCCGCCTGACCTCGTCCATCCTTCGCCTCATAGGAACGGTAAAACGCCGACAGATCCAGCGTCTCCACCAGGTCGGCCACAAATCGCGCCAAATGATTTTCCGGAAGCCAGTCGTGTAACGACGGCGGCATCAACAAGCTCTGATTCAGGTCATCGGATCGGAAGCATTTCGTCATGCCTTCTTCTACAAATCCACCCGTCCAGCTTAGGTCCCATCCGGTTCTTCCCCGACTTCTGTCGCCACCCATCCCCAATCTATTCCCGACAGGCTCCTAGAAAACTTCGCTTTCTCGCGATCGACAACAACCCCAGCGATGGTCCATTACGGTCAGACCGGTCCGGTTCTGGAACGACGCCAGCATGCTCTGGATCGCGCTCGTCGGCAACATCCAGAACGTTTCGTCAATGTACCGAGAAAGATCGCTGGGCCGCCGGACAAGGTGTGGATCAACCCGCCCGCAGAGTCGCCTACGGTAGCTTAAATTCCGAATGCAGGTGTCTCAAACTTGTTGACACGTTCCGGCGACAAACGCTTCTTAGGCTTCGTGGAGACGAGTACGGAGAACGAGCAGGTACTGACTCCATTTCTCCGTTCATTGATGGAGCGAGGCCTGGACATCTCTGAAGGCGTGCTGGTGATCGTCGACGGCGGCAAAGGTCTGCGCGCGGCAGTCAAGCGGGCATTCGGTAATCGAGCCCTGGTCCAACGCTGCCAATGGCACAAACGCGAGAACGTGGTGAGCTACCTGTCGAAGACCGAGCAAGCCGCGTGGCGCAAGCGGCTTCAGCGTGCGTACCAGCGCCCGGAGTACAACGAAGCCCGGGCGGCCCTCGAACAGCTCCATGGAGAGCTCGAGGAGCGAAACCAATCGGCCGCTGCGAGCCTTGAGGAAGGCCTGGAGGAGACCCTCACGTTGCATCGACTCGGCGTGTACGGGGTCCTGGGCCGTTCGTTCAAGACGACGAATTGCTTGGAATCGGTCAATGCCCTCGTCGAGGAAAGGTGCGCGAAGGTCGATCATTGGAAGAACTCGAGCCAGCGGCAGCGCTGGTTGGCGACGGCGCTCATCGACATCGAACCACGCTTGAGGAAGGTGATCGGCTACCGTCATCTTCCAAAGCTCCGCGAAGCCCTCAGGCGGGAGCTGAAGATTGAGGCGAAGACGTCGACGAGATCGAAGAAGAAGGTTGCGTGACCAATCGTGAGCCGTGGAGAGTTTCAACTAAGAATGGGCTTGACTCAGATATATGCTCAAGGCCGCTTGCGAAACTCCGGCACAAGGAGGACACCCCAGTTGACCATATTGGTGGTTGGAGCCACCGGCATGACAGGGCGGTCCCTGGTGAAACAGTTACAGGGCAGGAATCACAAGATTCGCGTTATTGTCCGCTCGTCTCACAAACTCCCCACCGAGGTTTTGGAAAACTCGAACACAACCGTCATCGAGGCCAGTGTGCTCGACCTGACTGATGGGCAGATCGCCGAGCATGCAAAGCACTGTGATGCAGTTGTGTCGTGTCTGGGACATGTCGTGGATTTCAAAGGAATATTTGGAGATCCTAAAAAACTATGCACAGACGCAACGCGACGCCTGTGTAACGCGATCGAAAACAATAGCCCGCCGAAACCCACCAAATTCATTCTTATGAACACGGTTGGGGTCCGTAATCCCGATCTCGATGAAAAGAGGGCCTGGTTTGATCGGGGACTCCTTTTCCAGTTGCGTCACACTTTGCCACCCCATCGGGATAATGAAACTGCGGCGGAGCATCTACATCGACATGTGACGAAGCAGAAGGCGCACATCGAGTGGTGCAGTGTCCGGCCAGACTCGTTAATCAACGCTGAGATTTCTCCATACGAAATCATAGAGTCCCCCACCACGAGACTCTTTACTGGCCGCCCTACCGCGCGTGCCAATGTCGCTCACTTCATGACTGAGCTAATCGAGAGTGCAGAGCTTTGGGAGACATGGAAGTTTAGAATGCCGGTCATCATGAACTCCAAAGAGAGAATCCAATAGCGCAATCACAGAATCTTGAAAGAATGGGCTGCCTGGGTGGGACGATACGTATGTAGGACTCATCTCCGCGCCATCATGCTACGGACGATCTCGAACCCGGCTCTGTCCAGAATCCCGGACAGGTCCCCGCGTAGGCCGTCGTAGGTCTGCGACCAGAGCATAGTCTCGGATTCGGTCTCCGATAACCGTTCATGCCAAATCCGAGATCGGAGATTGGCCAAGGCACGGCCGGACCGACGCCGAGAGATCAGCTACCGCACTCGCTGCATACACCGTAAATATGGAGCTTGTGGTCCAGCACCTTGAAACCCAACTTGCGTGACGCCGCGTCCTGGGCGTTCTCTATTGCCTCATTCAGGAATTCGATCGATTTGCCGCATTCGGTGCAGACCAGGTGGTCGTGGTGTGTGTGATTGTAGAGTTGCTCGTAGCGAGTAACACCGTCTGCGAGATCGATCTCTCTCGCCAGGCCGCACTCACTGAAGAGTTTCATTGCGCGGTAGACGGTCGTATATCCGATTCGGGGATCCGCCGCCCTTACTTCGTTATGGACGTCTTCGACGCTGCGGTGCCCCTCGCCAGCGAGGAATGTGTCCAGAATCAGGCGCCGGTGGGGCGTCTCCTTGAGTCGCTTGCGTCCGAGATAGTCCCGAAACACGAGCATCTCCGGAGAGATCTTCTTCATGGCTGCTACTGGCTTGAAGGTAGGAGTTTTACGACGTCATTGTAGAGAACGAAAACCGTCAGCACCATCAGGAACACGAAACTGAACTGGACGATGCGCTCCTTGACCGCGAGGCTGAGATCGTGCCCCATGATGCCCTCAATGAGCAACAGCAGCATCACACCGCCGTCCAGGATCGGGATCGGCAGCAAATTCAGAATGCCCAGGTTCAGGCTGATCAGCGCCATCAGACTTATCAATGGCGCCAACCCAAGCTGGAACGCCTGTCCCGACACGCGGACGATACCGATCGGCCCATCCAGTGATCTCATCGAGGTTTCTCGTTTGATCAATCGGCCGAGGATTTCGAAGATAAGCATCCCGTTTGCCGCGTTCGTCCGGATCGATCGATCCAGCGCGTCGATCAGGCCGAGTTTGATCATGACGGTGGGCATCATCGGCATCTGGATTCCGATCATGCGCTGGCCGTCGTCGTTCAATTCCGGGCGAACCTCAAGGTTGATCGTTTCAGCGTCGCGCAGGACCGTCAGCGGAATAATGTCGGACGGCATCGACTGGATGAGTTCCTGGATCGTGCGCCCCGATGTGCTCAGGCCGATGTCCCCGATCTGAATGATTTCATCTCCGGGGAGCAGGCCTCCCCTTTCCGCCGGCGTGTCCCGTCCGGTGAAGGCCGCAACGAAAACCCGAAAGTGGGGCCCCATCCCTGCGTAACCGCTCTCGCGGGGTCCTAGGGGCACCGGAGTCACGGTTGTCTCGATGATTTCCCCAGACCGCTCCAGCCTGGTGAGGATCGGTTGGTCCGCGCTGAGAATTGTCTTGATGTCGACGTTCTGCCAGGTCGGGTTGACTTCGCCGTCGAACTCGACGATCAGATCGCCCGGCCGAATGCCTGCCTCTTCCGCGGCCGAACCCGCCGCGACGATGCCCACGCGAGCCTCGCTCTCGAGATGTTCAGGAACCTCGCTACCATACACATAGAGGCCGGCCAGCAACACGACCGCGAGAATGACGTTCATGGCCGGACCCGCGGCCGCTACGAGAAAGCGCTGCCACTTGGGTTTGGACATGAACTCGTCGATGTCTCCCGTGACTTCGTCACCGGGATTCTCGCCCGACATCTTTACGTACCCGCCCAGAGGGAACGCGCTGATGCGGTAGTCCGTATCGCCGTACTTGTAACCGAGGATCCGTGGACCAAACCCTACAGAGAAGGTCTCCACTCGGATCTTGAACAGTTTGGCGACCAGGAAGTGCCCCAGCTCGTGGAGCACGATAATCACGCCCAGAACGACCAGGGCGACGGCAATGTTCGAGAGTACGCTGATCATGAATCCTTTCCGGTTCCAGTCGCAAACCGCTGGAAACTAGTGTCCTGCAATTCTAACAGTCTCGGCTCGATGCGGAAACCTCCGAGTCCCGGGCACCGATACCCAAGGTTGATAGCCGTTGGACGTTCGACCGGCAGGTCGGTTACAGATTCCTCCTCGCGCCTCGTCTTCGCCTCCCAAGACCCATGAGCGCGAGCCATCAGACTTCTGCCAAGGGCTGCTAAGCCATCGTGGTTCGGGCTCGGGCGATTTCGCGAGCGCTTCGGTCCGCTTCGAGAATCGCCCCGATACTATCGGCAGGGGCCGGATAGTGCTGGTCGAGGACACGCTCGATGATCCGGGGGATTTCGGTGAACGCCACCCGCTCGGCGAGGAACGCTTCGACCGCCACTTCGTCGGCAGCGTTCAGAGCCGCAGGAGCGGTGCCCCCCATGTCGAGGGCACGGTATGCCAGGGGGAGGCAGGGGAACTTTTGACGGTCCGGAACACGAAACTCCAGTGCTGGTATCGCCGACCAATCCAGCGTCTCGATCGAAGAGTCGATCCTGTCCGGGTAGGTCAGTGCGTATTGAATCGGGCCGCGCATGTCGGCAGTGCCCATCTGGGCGATCACAGAGCCATCGACGAATTCGACCATCGAGTGGACGATCGACTGGGGGTGAACGACGATGTCGATCGACGCCGCGTCGATGCCGAACAGCCACCGCGCTTCGATGACTTCCAGTCCCTTGTTCATCAGAGTCGCCGAGTCGATCGTGATTCGGGGACCCATTTTCCATGTGGGATGATCCAACGCTTCGGCCCGAGTCACCGATTTAAACTCCGACGCGGGCCTGTCGAGAAACGGCCCGCCCGATGCGGTGAGGATCAGGCGCCCGACTTCCGAGCCTGACCCGGCCCGGAGGCACTGGTCGATGGCATTGTGTTCGCTGTCGACCGGGAGGATGACGCCGCCGGAATCCTCTGCTGTCTTCCGAAGTAGCTCGCCTGCCAGTACCATCGCCTCCTTGTTCGCGAGGGCGACGGTGTGTCCCGCGGCGAGAGCCGCATAAGTGGGCTCGAGACCGGCCGCCCCTACAGCCGCGGAAACCACGACGTCCGCTTCCCCAAGAGCGGCGAGGTGCGCCAGGCCTTCGGCTCCCGAAAACGTCTCGGGCACGCTGAGGCCGCGTTCTCTACAGGCTCGGACAAACGGCGCGACCGAGGCAGAATCCGCAATCGCGACGACTTGGGGACGATGTTCCGACACCTGCTCGGCGAGCGTATCGACCGACGAATGAGCGCCGAGGGCAAAGACCGTCAGGCGGCCCTCCAGGTGCTTGACAACCTCCAGCGTGTTCCGTCCGACCGAACCGGTGGAGCCGATTATCGTGAGACGCTTCATATTCGGAGAAGCCAATAGAAAGCCGGAGCCGCGAACAGCAGGCTATCAATGCGGTCCAGAAAACCGCCGTGGCCGGGCAGCAGCGTTCCTGAATCCTTGACGCTCGCCCCTCTTTTGAGCGCGGATTCGCACAAATCGCCCACCTGGGCGGCGATCGCCGTGAGGGCCGCCACGGCGGCCATTCGAGAGTAAGACATTCCGAGAATCTCTCCGCCCAGTAGCGAACCGATCAGGATCGACGCCGCGCCGCCGACCAGGGCGCCTTCCACGGTCTTGTTCGGGCTCACTCGTGCCAGCTGCCGGCGTCCGAATGCCCGTCCTCCGTAGTATGCACCAGCGTCGCCGCCCCACACGATTCCGAGAAGGATGAGAACGGCCGACCGATCGAGAAGCGACACGAAGCCGAGCAATAACGACGTGTAGAGGAGACCGAGGGCACCGGCGCCCAGATGGGTCAGCACCGCCCGCGAGGGGGCGGCCGGTATCGCCGTGATCAGGAGGGCAACGACGGCGGCGACGAGCGTGCCCACTGTCCACACGGGCCCGAGAATGAAGGAAAAGGTGACGACCGCGCCGAAGGGCAGCAACCAACGGCCCGGTCGTTCAATCGAACCTCCGGCCGTCAGAGCGCAGAATTCTTCCAGGGCAAGAGCGCCGACGAGTGCCACGGCGGCGGCGAACATCCAGTCCGGACTCCAAAGGGTGAGCGCAACGACGAGGACGATGCCGACGACGGCAGTCAGAACACGGGTCATCTCATGAGGTCAGCGTCAGGGCCGAGGGACCAGCGTTGCCACTAGACCACCGTACCGGCGCTCCCGCTTCTGAAAGGCGATGATCGCCTCGAAAAGGTGCCGCTTTCTGAAATCCGGCCACAGAGTTTCCGTCACCCAGATTTCGGAATAGGCGATCTGCCACAGGAGAAAGTTGCTGACGCGGAGCTCACCGCTGGTCCGGATCAGCAGGTCCGGATCCGGCAGGTCGGCAGTATAGAGGTGGCGCGCGATATCGGCCTCGGTCACGCCGTCCAGCAAACGGGGATTGTCGCGCGCTTCTCTCAAAATCTCGTTCATCGCGTGCAACAGTTCGGTGCGGCCGCTGTAATTGAGCGCGACATTGAAGCGCAGCCCGGTATTGCCGCGTGTCTTTTCGGTGGCGTGGTCTAACTCGACGCGGATCGACCGTTCCAGCTTCCCGATGTCTCCGATGGTGCCGAAACGGATGTTGTTCTTATGGAGCGCGTCGAGCTCCTTTCCGAGGTATTCCTTGAGCAACTCCATCAGCGTGCGCACTTCGGCACGGGGCCGCTTCCAGTTTTCCTTGGAGAAGGCGTACAGGGTGAGGGCCGGAACAGCGAGTTCCGCTGAAGTTTCGATGATTTCGCGGACCGACCCGATGCCCGCCCGGTGACCCGCCACACGCGGCAGGTTTCGCCGGCTCGCCCATCGGCCGTTACCGTCCATGATGACGGCAATGTGCTTGGGCAGGCTCTTGGGATCGATCAGGCTGGCCAGTTCCTTTTCCGCGCTCGACATCGGCGCATATGGTACCACTTTATGCTGAAAAGTTTATGGATCTAAAGCGTTTTGACGGCGTAGGAGGGCGTCGTGTCAATACTCCACCGACACCATATGAAGTCCTTTCGCGGGCGCGGATGGACCCGCGGCGGCCCGGTCGGCCGCTTCGAACATCGCGGAGATATCTCCGGCAGCAATGCGGCCTCGGCCGACCTCGATCAGCGTGCCGACGATCGTTCGAACCATGTACTGGAGGAAACCATCCGCTTGTATCCGGAAAACCCACTCATCCTGCCCCCGATCCCAACGGGCCTCCAGCACACTCCGGACCCGGTCTTCCGCTTTGGCCGACGTGGCCGAGAACGATGTGAAGTCATGGCGCCCGATGAACAGAGCGGTCGCAAGATCGACCGCCTCAACATCGAGTTGATGGCCGACGGGATGGACGTACCGGGTGTGGAAAGGGGAGACGACCGGAGATGTCCACACATGATATTCATATCTTTTAGATCTGGCCGACTTTCGAGCATGGAAATCGAGGCGGACTTCCTCGACGGCAAGGACACGGATGTCTGACGGCAGCAGGGCATTCACACCGCGGTCGAGCGCATCGAGGTCCATCGTCATTTCCGCGGTGAAATTCGCGATCTGACCATGTGCGTGCACGCCCGCATCAGTACGTCCCGAGCCGTGTACCCTAATGGGTTGGTCGAGGATGCGGCCGAGGATTTCCTCGAGCGTGCCCTGTACGGTAGGAACGCCTGGTTGGGACTGCCAGCCGTGATAGTCGGTGCCGTCGTACGCGACGGTGAGTTTCAGGTTGCGCATCGGATCGGGGCGCCGAACTATAGCACGGTAACCCGCGCCATCCAGGGCTGGTTTGATTGGACATTTCGAATTTCCAATCGGCCCTCGTTCACCGACCGTTGACCATTTAGCATGACGACTCCCATCAGCGCGATCATCATCACACGCAACGAGGCCGATCGTATTGGCGAGACGGTACGTTCCCTCTCCGCGTTCTGTGACGAGGTGCTGGTGGTCGATTCCGAAAGCACGGACGGGACCGTGGAGGTTGCACGCCAGGCGGGAGCACGGGTGCTGGTGCGCCCCTGGACCGGTTATTCCGACCAGAAGAATCACGCGGCCACGGAGGCCGCCAACGATTGGGTGATCAGTATCGATGCCGATGAACGGCCGGGCCTCGCGCTCGCGAACGAGATCGCCGCATGGAAAATGCGTGAGCCGGATGATGGGCGGGTCGCATGGTCCATGCCGAGACTGGTCTATTACATGGGCCGTTGGATCAGGCACTCGGGCTGGTACCCCGACCGAAAGGTCCGTCTCTACGACCGGCGCCGCGCCGAATGGGAAGGAGACTATGTGCATGAGTCGCTGCGGGTCGACGGTGCGGTCGGTCGCTTCTCGGGAGACCTGCTGCACTTTCCCTATCGATCAGTCCAGGACCACCATCGGCGCATCGACCGCTACACAGCCCTCGCGGCCGAAGACGCCCGCTCCCGAGGCCGCCGCTTCAACCCTTTGATGTTGATCCTGGGCCCTCCTGCCTATTTCCTGAAGATGTATCTACTCAAAGGCGGCCTCCTCGATCGGTCCGCGGGACTGAGGATCGCCTACATGGGGGCCCGCTATGTTTTCATCAGGGAGTTCCGTATACTTCGCTGATGGAATTGGCGTTCGCCCTGCTTTTCGGCCTCGCGATCGGCAGCTTCCTGAACGTCTGCATTGCCCGCCTTCCCGTCGGTGAATCCATCACCAGACCTCGCTCACGGTGCCCGCAATGCCGCAAGCTGATCGTCTGGTACGACAACATTCCCGTACTGAGCTACGTGCGACTCCGGGGGCGTTGTCGCCGGTGCAGGACATCAATTTCCGCGCGCTATCCCGGCGTCGAGGCCACTACCGGGATTCTGAGCGTCTTGCTCTACCTCCAGTACGGGCTGGGTCCAGCATGGGGGATCTATCTGGCATTCGTTGCAGCGATGATCGTCCTGGTTCTCATCGATCTGGACCATCGCATCCTGCCCGACTTGATCACTCTCAACGGGATCTGGGTCGGTGTGATCGCCAGTATCTACCTGGCCGAGCCGAGCGGTCTCGCCCAACGTCTCCACGCCATGGTCGGCACCGGTGTCGCGGACCCGCGTCTGCTCGCGTTGACCGCCAGCCTGGCAGGAATCGCGTTTGGAGGCGGGCTGCTATGGGCCGTACGTGAAGCTTTCTACCGACTCCGCGGCGTTGAGGGCATGGGCCTGGGTGACGTTAAGATGATGGCAATGGTCGGCGCCTTTCTGGGGCTTCCTCTGACCCTGATGACGATACTCTTGGGTTCGCTGCTCGGTTCGATTATCGGTCTGACGTTCATGCGCATGTCCGGCAAGGCAAGAGACTACGAGCTTCCGTTCGGTACTTTTCTCGGCGGCGGTGCCGTTGTGGCGGTGATCTACGGCAACGATTTGATCCGCTTCTACCTGGAGACTTTTTTTTCGCCACCGGCATGAGCCCCCCGTTGACTATTGCCTCGGCGCCCTGGTCCTGGTGGGCATCGCATGGCTTCTCGTCGTCTATCGGCGGGCCCAAAGCAGGCAGCGTCTCCTGAGCGAGTACATCACCAACAACATGCCGAGCGGCCTGGTCACTGTCGATGCCGACGGTTTCATCACCGGACACAACCCGGCCAGCCAGAACATCTACGGCTATGAATTGAGCACGGGACGTCCCCTTGCCGACCTGGTCGTGGAGAGCAGTCGGTTCGCCTCCGTTCTCGAACGCTGCCTGGGTAGGGGCGAGACTTTTACGCGTCTCGAGTTCAACGTCCCTGAGCCATCCGGCGCGCTGAAACGCATCGGAGTCAACCTGTCTCCCATCACGAGTCCAAGCAACCAGATCGACGGGGCGATCTGCCTGTTCTCGGACCTCACAGAGATCGTGAAGTTGCAGGAACAGATCCGGCTGCAGGAAAACTACGCAGCGCTGGGAGAGATGTCGGCCGGCATCGCGCACGAATTCAAGAATTCCCTGGCGACCATCTCCGGTTATGCACAGATGCTGGCGAAGGAATCCGATCCCGACTCCGTCCGCTCGTACGCCTCCGAGGGCGAGCGCGAGACCCGGTCCCTGGCTACGATCGTCACGGACTTCCTCAATTTCGCGCGGCCCGTCGATACAACGCTGCAGAGCATCGACCTCGCCGAACTGCTTCGCGAGGCAGTCGGTGAGCTGGAGAACCTGCGTCCCGGCGAATACACCGTGTCGGTGGAGGCGCCAGACTCGATTGTCCTCAGATGCGATGCGACCCTGTTGAAACAGGCCGTGATGAATGTCCTGATCAACGCGGTCGAGGCGCTGGAATCGTCAGGAACGGTCGCCGTAGCGCTCGAACGGGTCCGGGGAGGTAAGACGATCGCCGTTCGCGTAGAAGACAACGGACGCGGAATCGAGGGCGACGTATTCCCTAAGGTGTTCATTCCTTTCTTCACTACCAAAACGGACGGCACAGGCCTGGGCCTGCCGTTGGTTCAGAAAATTGTCCTCGCCCACGGCGGGCGAATCGAGTTCGAAAGGCTCGACCACGGCACCCGTGTGTCTTTGCTGTTACCGGCCTCCAGGGCGGCGGATGACCCCGTAGTATCATCCGGCTAACAGCCTGTGATGGACTTTCCGGAGCCGATAGACTCTTGCCTAATATTCTCCTCGTAGAGGACAAAGCAAGCCTCAGGAAGATGCTCGCGACGGCCCTCGAAAAAGAGGGACACTCCGTTACCGCGGCTCCCGACGGCAACCGCGCGTCGGATCTGATCAGACAACGGGATTTCCATCTCATTCTGACGGACCTACGGCTTCCCCACAGGAGCGGCATCGAGGTGCTCAAGACAGCCAGGGAAACCGACCCAAGGGTGCCCGTACTCATCATGACCGCTTACGGCACCATCGAGGAAGCCGTCCGGGCGATGAAGCTCGGGGCGTTCGACTTCATCCCGAAGCCGGTCGACATTGCACATCTCGTGTTGCTTGTGGAACGGGCGCTCGAACGTCGTCGGCTCGTCCTCGAGAACACGCTCCTCAAGGACGAAGTCGCCTCGGCCCAACGCATGCCCCGTATTATCGGCGAGAGCCCGGCGATCAAGGACCTCGTGCGACAGATCGGGCAAGTCGCGGCAACTGACGCCACTGTTCTGCTTACCGGGGAGAGCGGCACGGGAAAGGAAGTCTTCTCCCGAGCGATACACCTTCTCGGAAAACGACGGGAACGTCCGTTCGTGACGGTCAACTGCGCCGCCATTCCCTCGGAACTCATCGAAAACGAGCTATTTGGACACGAAAAGGGGGCCTATACGGGGGCCTCCGAGCGAAAAATCGGAAAGTTCGAATATGCCGACCAGGGAACGATCTTTCTGGACGAAATCGGCGATCTCGACATTTCAGTGCAGGCCAAGATCCTGAGGGTCATCGAGGACCGTATCTTTGAGCGAATCGGCGGTCTGAAGTCTATTCAGGTCGACACGCGAATCATCGCCGCGACGAACCGCGACCTCAAGAAGCTGGTCGCCGAAAAGGCATTTCGCGAGGATCTTTTCTTCCGGTTGTCGGTTGTCCCCATCGAGGTGCCTCCCTTGAGACGACGACTCACCGACATCCCGCTCCTCGCCCGCTTCTTCGTGGACAAGTTTGCCGGGGAACTCCACCGTTCGCCCATCGAATTGAGCGACGGGGCGCTGGCGGCGCTGGAAGAATACAGCTGGCCGGGCAACGTCCGGGAGCTTCAGAATTCGATCGAGCGCGCGGTGATCCTATCGGAAGGCCCGGTGATCGGGGCTGATGACCTCAGCTTTGCATTCGTCGCAGCACCGTTGGATGGGTCCGGGCAGTTGGGGGGGGGGGGGGGGGTGGACCTGGCGGGATCGCTGTGGGCTGTGGCCCGCCGGGCAACGCGGGCGTCGGAGAGCTGAAGATCTGCCAGGTGCTGGAGCGGACGAAATGGAACAAGACCCAGGCCGCGAAATTGCTGGGAGTGTCCTACAAGACCCTTCTGAACAAGATCAAACTCTACGAGTTGGGATAGCAATCCACACCTGGAACCCTCGCCGAGCGCTTTCTATTCGGCGCTCATAGGGCGCCCTACAGCTTCAGGCGGGTTACTCCAGCCGCATCAGCTTCGTCAATGTCTCGACGCCCTCTTCGTCGACCTGGGTCAACCACAGCGTTCCCTGTTCGATGCGGTACTGGTACTCGGCGCTCGCACCCACGAAATTCGGAACCCGAGCGACGACCACCTGCGTGATGATCCGATTGCCTTCCATCTCGTATGTGCCGCTGTTGGCAACGAACGTCCGATACGAAGCCAACATCTGCTCGTTGGTCATCTCCGCGAGCTCCGGCGCATCAGGCCGCGGCGCCTCGCCCGGGACGAACATGATGCTGTAGTGTTTTTTCGCGAATATGTAGATGCTGGGCTGCGGATTGGCATTGTCACCTGCGTTGGGGCCACCCCGCACCGAAACGCCTTCCACTCTCCATGCACCCTGAATGCGGCTCGTGTTCTCTTCCTGAGCCTCGACGGCGACGACTCCCAAGAACGCGACGCAAAAAAACAGCATCAATGTGACAGCTTTCCTCATCAAGAAGCCTCCTCAGAGCAGCCCGCTCCGGTCCGGTATGTTATGCGGGGCGGGAGACGCAGTCAACGAATCCCCGTAACTACCCGGGCTTCGATCCCCAATGAAGGGCGGCGATGCCTCCCGTTAGATTCCGGTAACCGACGCTCGTGAAACCAACCGACTCGATTATCCGGACGAATTCGGTCTGCGACCAGAAGCGCCCTACCGAACTTGGCAAGTACTTGTATGGACCCTCGGTTCCCGACACCCACGCCCCAATCCTTGGGAGCACGCGGGCGAAATAAAAGGCAAACAGCTCACGGAACAGCGGGACCTCAGGCTTTGAAAACTCCAGGACGATCAGCCGTCCGTCCGGGCGGAGCACGCGGAATATTTCGTTGAGCCCGCGCTCGAGGTGCTCGAGGTTTCGGACTCCGAAGCCAACGCTGACGAAGCGGAAAGTGGCGTCCTCAAACGGTAACAGCAACGCGTCTGCTTCGATGTGACGAATCGCACTCTCCCTTCCCTGCTGCCGAACCTTCTCGATCGACCGTGTCAGCATCGGGTGGCAGAAATCGGACGCGAGGACGTCGATGCCCAGCCGGCGCGCCACATTCAAGGCCAGGTCTCCCGTACCGCTGCACAAGTCCAGGCACGTGTCCCCTGGTTCGAAACCGGCGGAGGCCATCGTGTCGACCGCGCGACGACGCCAGTAACGATCGATCGAGAGTGAGAGCAGATGATTCAACAGGTCATAGCGGTGGGCGATCGCGCCGAACATGCGCCGCACTTCCCGACCGTCAGGTCCCGGATGCGCGGTGGTGACCTTAGATCCGTCGATCATCCTGCCACCAGGGCCTCGACGATCTTCCGAACCATCACCCGAGGGACGTTTGCCCGGATTACCGTACGGCCAACGCCCCGAAGCAGGACGAAGTGAACGCTGCCGTTCCGAACTTTCTTGTCGTGAGCCAGGGCGCCGACGACGTCGTCCGCGGAGATTCCTGCCAGGGAGGGTAGCCGACCGATCGATCGGATGGCTGTCTCGATACGGTCGCCGGCCCTTGAAGAGAGGCATCCCAACCTTTCCGACAGGCGCGCCGCGGCGATCATACCGTACCCTACGGCCTCTCCGTGACGAATGCGGCGGTAGCCGGCGGCGGTTTCCAGCCCGTGACCGATCGTGTGACCAAAGTTCAGGACTCGCCGGAGGTTCCCTTCTCGCTCATCGGCCTCGACGATGTCCGCTTTGACCTGCAGGCAGCGCGTGATGAGCGTGTCGAGAATCCGCGGATTCCGTTCGAGGATCGCTTCGAGGTCGCCGGTGAACTGCTCGAACACCCGCCGGTCCCGAATCAGGCCATACTTGAACGCTTCGTACAGCCCGGAACGGTACTCCCTGGGGGGTAAGCTGGCGAGCAACGACGGATCCACGACTACCAGTCTCGGCTGGTGGAACGCGCCAATCAGGTTCTTCCCAGCCGGATGGTTAACCGCAGTCTTCCCACCCACGCTCGAATCAACCTGCGAGAGAAGGGTCGTGGGAACCTGCACGAGGGGTATTCCTCGCAGGTAGATCGCGGCAGCAAACCCGGCGACATCGCCGACTACGCCTCCCCCGAGGGCAATCACACCTGACTGACGCGTCAGTCTGAGCTCGACCATCCGGTCGATGAGCCGGCGGACCTCTGTGAGCGTCTTGGCCCGTTCACCATCCGGGAGCAGCACGATATCCCGGCCGCGAAGGGGACCCGCATCGAGCTTTTCGAGCACGCGGGGTTGCGTGACGACGAGGAAAGGACCCGAAATCCGTGACCTCCTGAGGTGTGCATCGAGCTTCGCGTAGGCACCCGAGGCAATGACGATGTGGCTGGTGGATGATGCGGTGTCGATCGTGATGCGGTGCATATCCCGTTGCCAGGAAATGGAACGGGCGGCCGAGGGGGCCGCCCGTTCCGAAAGTTCGATGTCGTCCGTCTACTGGTTGCGGGATCGCGCCGCCAGTTCCCGTGCTTCCGACATGAGTTCAAGAGCCCGGAGAATCTGAACATCGCCTCTCAACCGAACACGCTGCGCATCTGCGACACCGATCCTGTTGTAGAAGACCTCATGCTTGATCATCCGCTTGAGGTAGCCCGCGTTCGCGGCAACTTCCCCGTGGGAAATCTCGATGTCACGCTCGATTGCGTGAACTTCGAAGTCCGCAAGCATCTCGTCTGAGACCTCGAAGGAAGGATCAATGGTCGGATTGTCCGCGAGGAAGTCCCGTACGAACGTATAGAAGACGAAGTGCTTTGCTGTCCGATCCTGGAAGTCGTTCAATTCTGAAGCCGGCACGACATGGTCGGGCGTAATGCCGCCACCACCGTAAACCACACGCCCCAGATCGGAGTACTTGATGTCTTCCTCTGCGGGCTGGCGCGACGCATCCCGATTCTGGTTGTAATAGTCGTAATCAGAAATCTTGGAGTAATCACGCTGAATCAGCCGGCCGCTGGGCGTGTACCATTTCTGAGTTGTCAGCGCGAGCCCCGCCTGTCGGCCCAACGGGTAGACCGACTGTACCAACCCTTTTCCGAAACTGGTTTCCCCAACGATCAGGCCGCGGTCATGATCCTGGATCGCGCCGGCCACGATCTCTGAGGCGCTGGCACTCGACGGGTTGATGACCACCACGAGCGGATACAGGTCCGTGTTGTTGACGCGCTGAGATATGAAATTCCGGTCCGAGTTGCGCGCCCGCCCCCGTGTTTCGAGGATCAGTTGGCCCTTCTGAAGGAACATCTCCGAGACCTCGATTGCTTTCTGCAATAACCCTCCGGGGTTGTTGCGGAGGTCCAGGACCAGTCCCTTCAACGTTGAAGAGTCGAGTTCTTTGAGGGCCTCACGAAGTTCTGTGCCCGTAGTCTCGGCAAAATTTTCGATCTTGATGTATCCGATTCCCTCGGCGATCTCGAACGCATTGCTGATGGTGAACTTCGAGATTTCGTCGCGAATGATGTCGACGTCAAAGGGTTCCTCGACACCGGGCCGCACGACGGTCACGCGTACGGGCGTACCCTTCGGTCCCTTGAGCTTGTTCACGACGATGTTCAGATCGACGCCCTCGGTTGGCTCACCGTTCACGCCGGCGAGCACGTCTCCAACTCTCAGCCCTACTTTCTCAGCAGGCGCTCCCGGGAAGGGCGGCGAAACCACAGTCACTTTGCCGAAGCGGCTCGTCACGGTGATGCCGAGTCCGTAATACTTACCGCGTTGGTCTTCGCGCAGACGCGTAAAATCTCTCGGAGTGAAGAACTTCGAATGGGGGTCTAGCGTTCGGAGCATTCCGTCGATCGCGCCGTAGACGGCGGTTTCGGGATCGACTTCAGTTGCGTGGTTTGATTCCACGAGGTCCAGGAGCGCCGTGAACCTTCCCCAGGAGGTCTCGAAGTCGTACTCCTCTTCTTCGGCCGTCGTAGCCTCGACCTGGGTGCCGTAAACGCCGCCGAAAAGTGCCGTGACCACGAGGACCACGGTCCAGAAGAGAATCGCACGCGAAGGCTGCAGCTTCATTTGAACCCCTTTCAGAACGAGTTAAATGACCCCCGGCAGAGCCGGGGGCTTATTTCTGTGAGCCCCTCAAAGGGGCCGGTCAAGAGCCGCCTGAAGGCAGCTGATGCTCCCACGCCATGTTCAGCTCCTCCAAACGCTGCTCCTCCCGCTCCTGCCGCCAAATGTATTCCCGCACGAATTGTTTGTCCATCCCCACCGTGGAAACGAAATAGCCTCGCGCTCAGAAACTCTTCCCTGTCAAACGGTGTTTCAGTCCCAGAAAGTTCCGGGCAGTCGAGATTGCACTCTTCCCCTTGATGAATCCCGCCACACTGGATACCGCCTACTTCGGAATGAACACCATGTGATACTTGCAGTCCCATTTCGTGTGCGATCGCCTTCGGGCCTCTTTCATTGAGTCCTCCTTCTTTGGAAGTCGTCGCTTCCAAGCTGGACTTTCCTATCTACCGCCGCTCTCGGTCAAACCTCTGCGAGTCGCCCCGGCTAAGCCGGGGGTTTACCTATGGGAATTAGGCTGATTATAACAAAACGCTCCTCGGAAACTCTTGTAAATACAACAGAAAGACACCCGGCATGCGCTCCGACCGGACCAGCGGCTCCGGGGAACTTTGCGTTGCGCCCCTAGAGGGCACTCGCTATCATTAGATCGAGCAACGCCGGGCACAGCACCGGATAGGAGTTTGTAATGGGCCAGTTAGGCTTTCAGGAGTTGGCGGTGATCTTCTTGGTCGCCCTCCTGGTGTTCGGGCCGAAGAAGCTTCCCGAGTTGGGCAAATCCCTCGGCAAGGGCCTCCGCGAGTTCAAGAAAGCGACGAACGAACTCAAGTCAAGTTGGGACGAGCAGGTCAAGGACGCAAGCAACGAGATCAAAGATACGGCCAAAGACTTCAAGGACATCGAACGAAACCTCAACAAAGACCTCAAGGAAACCGCCTTGGAGCCGGATCGAAAGGCCGAGTTCTACGCATCTCAGCGCCCCAGTCCCGATCAGGACGAATCTCAACCCCCCTCGTCGGCCGAGCCGCAGCCCGCACCGGAAGGAACACCGGAAAAGACTGAAAAGCCGTCGTAGATGACCACCACACCCCCAGTAGAGGCTCCCGAGGAAGAAAAATCCAGCAGTCAAATGTCGTTCCTCGACCACCTCGAGGAACTCCGAACGCGAATCATTCGATCCCTGATAGCAGTGGCGATTACTTTCGTCGTCTGCTGGACGTTCGTGGATCAGATCTACCTGATCGTGTCGCTCCCCGTGCTCGACGCTCTAGGGGACCAGCCGCTGGTCTTCACCACTCTAACCGGTCCTTTCAACCTGTCTGTCAAGGTGGCGTTCGTCGCGGCCCTGCTGCTCGCTTCACCCTTCATCATGGCTCAGGTATGGCTCTTCATCGCACCCGGTCTGTACAAACGCGAAAGGCGTTACTCGGTCCCGTTTATCTTCTCCGCAACGATCCTGGGGGCGACCGGTGTGGCATTCGGGTACTTCATCGCGTTCCCTTTCGCCTCCAAGTTCCTTGTTCTGTGGGGATCTTCCATGGGCCTTGAAGCCATGCTCAACGCGAGCGACTACTTCAACTTTTTCCTGACGATCATGACGGGCTTGGCCGTCATCTTCCAGATACCGCCGATCATCTTCGTCCTGAGCCGAATTGGCGTCGTCACGCCCGGTTTTCTGCTTAGAAACACGAAATACGCGGTCTTGCTGTCGTTCGTAGTCGCGGCGATCATCACGCCCACCGCCGATGTCCCGAATATGATGATCATGGCGGGACCGATGGTGTTGCTTTATCTGGTAGGCGTAGCCGTGGCATTCTTGTTCGGCAAGCGCAAGTCCTGAGTTTCCCTATATCTAGCCTTAACTCTTAAGACTCAATAATATACGGATTTATTCTAGAAATCGCATGTTGCTGATTCCATGGGATCAGCGAGGGAAGGAGCCTCAGCGCTGGTTCGAGACCAAATGAAGGTCGATCGCCGGAAGAGCGTTGAAAAGGACGTCGCCCACTATTTTAAGGCTGGCTGCGCTGGTCTTGTCCAGCGTGTCTCCGGTGGTGTGCCACTCGGGGTAGTCAAAATCGATCAGGTCGACTGCGGGAATCCCGGCCCTCAGGTAGGGTACATGATCGTCCTCCACGAGAAAGCCCCCTGCGTTGAAGTTCCGGGCATAGCCCAAACGCCCCGCAGTATCCCAGATGATGGCCAGCAACCAATCGGTGGAGCCCGATTCCTGGAGTATTCCCAGGTCTCGGTCGCCAATCATATCGACCAACACCAGAGCCTTCAAGCTGTCCAGCGATCCTTCTTCAATTCGCCTTCCAACGTCGTAGCGACTGCCGTAGACGCTATCGGTCGCTGTCCAATCGATGACCGCCTCTTCCCCGTCGAAAAAGATGAACTCCAGCGAGTGTTCCAACTCCAGCCGGTCCGAAACACGAGCCAGTTCAAGGACGACTGCCGTGCTCGATCCCCCGTCATTCGCCCCGACGAAAGGTTCGTCGAACAGCTTCGTGTCATAGTGGCCCGAAACGACGATCGTCGCGGAACTCGAACCAGCCCGGACAGCACGGATGTTCACCATGTCGATCCGGCCAAGCGGGGTCTGGGCGGTAAATGAATCGAGGATGGGCTCGAGCCCGGCGGCAACCAACTCGGCCAGGACATATTCCCGAGTACGCTCGATGTTGTCGCTACCTGCCGGGCGCGGACCGTACCCCACCACGGTCTCTAGATCTCGAAATGCGCGTTCGCCGTCGAAGGGTGATTGCCCGCTTCGTTCCGGGGCTTGCACGAAACCGGAGGCCAGGAAAGAGACCAACAGTAGAGAAAAGACGATCGAACCGAACCGGATTTGTCTTGTCATCAGATTTGCACACACCCTCTTCATAACAATACGCCGTTTCCGGGCCGGTGTCACGGCCCTCTTCACCCGGCCGCATTCTCCAGCCACACGTGAATGTAGCGGCCGTCGACGCCGTCGACGCCCCCATTGTTCGGCGCTTATAGAGCGCTGCTACAGCCAGGCGGCGTTCACGACGGGCCGAGAGAGGTGGTACCATAAAAGCAGTTAATCCGACCGAAAGAGAGGTGCCATATGCACGATAACAAGGCAGAAGTTATCGGTGTTTTCATTGCCGGTGCGATGCTGGGCGCGACCGTTGCGTTGCTGTGCGCGCCACGTAGCGGCGCCCGGACGCGCAAAGCGATACGAAGGCAGGCAGGCCGCCGGCTGGACCAACTCGACGAGCTTCAGGACAACTTTAAAAACCAGGTCCACGAATGGGTGGAAGACGTCACGGATGTGATCGAAGATGGGGTCGGTCGCGGACGCAAAGTGACCGTCGCCGGCCGGGAGCGAGTATTGGGGGCATTCGAACAGGCCAAAGACTACGTGGAAAATGGAAAGAGCCGGATCGAGAGTCTGCTCGAGGGCTGATCATCTCGGAGTGGACGGTAAGGGGATCGAACCCTCGACCTCGGCGTTGCGAACGCCGCGCTCTCCCAACTGAGCTAACCGCCCAAGTGCCAATTGAGTTAAATGACCCCCGGCAGAGCCGGGGGCTTATTTCTGTGAGCCCCTCAAAGGGGCCGGTCAAGAGCCGCCTGAAGGCAGCTGATGCCCCCACGCCATGTTCAGCTCCTCCAAACGCTGCTCCTCCCGCTCCTGCCGCCAAATGTATTCCCGCACGAATTGTTTGTCCATCCCCACCGTGGAAACGAAATAGCCTCGCGCTCAGAAACTCTTCCCTGTCAAACGGTGTTTCAGTCCCAGAAAGTTCCGGGCAGTCGAGATTGCACTCTTCCCCTTGATGAATCCCGCCACACTGGATACCGCCTACTTCGGAATGAACACCATGTGATACTTGCAGTCCCATTTCGTGTGCGATCGCCTTCGGGCCTCTTTCATTGAGTCCTCCTTCTTTGGAAGTCGTCGCTTCCAAGCAGGACTTTCCTATCTACCGCCGCTCTCGGTCAAACCTCTGCGAGTCGCCCCGGCTAAGCCGGGGGTTTACCTATGGGAATTAGAGCATTAGCCTTCCATCACTGTCAATTTGAACGCAGCGGTAGGGGGCTGCTACGGACCCTTGCCACCGCGAAACCGTCGATTCCCGCGCGGCCGCACTCGAGTCGGTCTATATTGGTCTAAGCAAAGAGCTTCTCGATCAATACATGCCGGGTAGCGCCTTTCTCCCGGCTTACCAGATCCGATGCCGATTCCCCCCGCACCGCCGATCAGGACCAGAACAGACCAAGCCTCGTGCCACGATTGGCGTGTGAAACGCTGGGCCACACTACTCCCTGCCCTGCTCATCGCGGCCCCAGTCCTCGCACAGGAACCGACGGCTGCAGAATTCACCTTGAACGTCAATGTCGACCTGGTCGAACTCCGCGTAACGGTCCTCGATGAGCAGGAACGCAATGTCATTCACCTCGCCGAAGCGGACTTCAGCATTTTCGAGGACCAGGTCCGGCAGCAGATATCGTTGTTTCGTCACGAAGACATGCCGGTAAGCCTCGGCATCGTGATCGACAACAGCCGGAGCATGGAGCGGAAGAAATCTCGCATCGACATGGCTGCCTTGTCGTTCGTGCGGCACAGCAACCCCGATGACGAAACCTTCCTGATCCACTTCGACGACACTGTCCGGCTGGCGCGGGATTTCACCTCGGACATCACGGTGATCGACGAGACGCTCGCCTCGATCAGTCCATACGGGCAGACCGCACTGTTCGACGCAATGTTTCTGGGCGTGGAAACGATGCAGGGGGCGATCTACGAGCAGAAGGCAATCCTGCTGGTGACCGACGGAGCCGACAACGCCAGCCTCCACACGTCGGCCGAAGTCGTTGAGCGGGTAAGACAGTCCAATATCGCCGTGTATCCCATCGGACTACTGAGCGATTCGGAAGCCGGGAGGGCAGCCCGTGCGATCCTCCAGGAGATCGCGGACCTCAGTGGCGGCAGGGCGTTTTTTCCGTCCTCAGTCGATGAGATCCCCGCCCTGACCGAGCAGATCGCGCGTGAACTGCGGGAGCTCTACACGATCGGCTACATCCCGACCAATGCACGGAGAGACGGCATGTGGCGGTCGGTCCGTGTTTACGTCGAAGCTGCCCCGGAAGCCCCACGCTACGACATCAACTATCGCCATGGCTACTACGCCCCGGACGATTGATTCCTGGGTGTAGGGGCGGGACCTCGGCCCGCCCGGCGTCTTCAATCCCCCTGTAGCGGCGGTCTATGACCGCCGAACCCGGATTCGCTCGATTTCGGCGCTCACAGAGCGCCGCACAGTCGGAGCTTCGAATCAGCGGTGGGTGAATCCGCGATCTCAGATCATCTCGAAATTGAAGATCGACCAATGACCATCGACCATTGATCATTTTTCATTTGCCCGAAGGCGACTCTCCCCTGTAGCGGCGGTCTATGACCGCCGAGCCTTCGGCATTCGGGCACATTTGCGCCGCCGGGTGGCCACAGGGGCCACGCCGATAGCCGTTCTTACAGCTTGGTCAGGATTTCCGGGCCGTTCTCGGTCAAGGCTACGGTGTGCTCAAAGTGTGCAGAGGGCTTCTTGTCCAGGGTGACGACGGTCCAACCGTCGTCAAGCGTGCGGACCTTTTCGGAACCCAGATTGATCATGGGTTCGAGCGCCAGGACGAGGCCGACCTTGAGCTTCGGTCCCTGGCCGTTCTGGACATAATTCAAGACCGGTGGATCTTCATGCAGCTGGCGTCCAATTCCGTGTCCACAAAATTCGCGGACGATGCCGTATCCGTGGGGTTCGACCGTGCCCTGGATAGCTCCCGACACGTCCGCAAGAAAATTGCCTGCCTGAAGCTGCTCAATTCCCCGGTGCAAGGATTCTTCGGTCACCCGGAGCAGTTCCAGGATATCGTCGCCAACGTCCCCTATCGGTACGGTCATGGCGTGATCGCCGATGAAACCGTCGTAGGTAACCCCATAATCGATGCCGATGACGTCTCCGGACCGCAGTACCCGCTTTTTCGATGGGATTCCGTGGACGACTTCGTAGTTGATCGACGCGCACAGCGACGCCGGAAAGCCACGGTATCCCTTGAAAGTGGGCTTCCCTTTCCGCTTGAGCGTCTCCTCTTCCGCGATCTGATCCAGGTCCCAGGTCGTCACACCATCGAGACAGTTCTCCCGGACGATCGCCAGGACCTCGGCATCGATCGCGGCCGGTGTACGCATCCGGTTGATCTCTTCGGCGCTTTTCAGTTGAATCATAGTAGGGGCCGCACTCCGTCGTTGATCAACGATTCTACAGGGTATAATCGTCCGCTACAACGGAGGAGATATTGATGGCAGACAAGCGGATCGAGGGGAAGAAGGTCCTCCTCGTGGCTCCCCAGACCCAGTTTCGGGAGGAAGAAGTCTTCGAGACCAAGCGCATTCTAGAGCGCGCAGGGGCTGAAGTGGGGATCGCCTCAACAGAGGCACGCACCTGCCGCGGCATGCGCGAAGGCACGGTCGAAGCAAAGGTCGCCATCGCCGATGTCAACCCGGACGGGTACGATGCCGTCGTTCTGGCGGGCGGATCGTCGGTGCCCGCTCTGTTCTGGAACGACAAGGCGCTCGGCGAACTCGTCTCCGGCATGGCCGCAACGGGGAAAGTCGTCGCAGCGATCTCGTTGTCGACCGTAGTTCTGGCGAGGGCACAATTGCTCGAGGACCGGGCCGCGACGGTCTACTTTCTGCCCGAAGCTATCGATGAGCTCAAGAATGCAGGCGCGATCTATTCCGAGGAGAAGCTTATCGTTGACGGTCAACTGATCATGGCGGAGGGCCCGGAGCAAGTGCGTGGCTTTGGCGACGCCATCGTTTCAGCTCTGGCTGGATGAACCCGGTGTGGTCGGTGATCCACCCTCCAATTGCTTGAGCACCTCTTCCCGTGCCCGCTCCAGCAGCGGAGCGGGGCTTTCCAACCCCGGCACACCCCCTTGAGCGATCGTACCCCTGCCCCCACCTCGTCCCCCGAATTCCTCCAGACACGTCTTGAGCACCCGGCCGACGTCAACAGAAAGATCCTCAGCCCGCGCGAAGACCAGTTGGACCGGGTCTCCGGCCACCGCAAATAAGGTCACTGCCGGCCGACTCCGGCATATCGCCTGGGCGAGCCGGCGGACCGCCTCTTGGGAACGATCCTCGAAGACCTGGACCGCCAGGCCGACATCCAAGGGAAACGACGACGCTTCCGCTTCGGTTAGCGCTCCCTCGAGATCCTCGATGAGCTTCGAATTTTCGCGGAGTTGATCCCGCAATCCCTGGACCGCGGGTCCCACCTTCATGGGAGGTACGGAAACAATGCGGCTGACGTGCTCGAGCGCCTCTTGAGTCTGCCGCGCATGGCGCCGAGCCCAAGCCCCGCATCGAAACTCCAGACGCGTCGTCTTACGGACGCGCTCGGATCGGGCGACCATGATCGGTCCGATCTCACCCGTAGTCTGGACATGAGTGCCGCCACACGCGGACCGGTCGAAGCCCTCGACGTCAATCACACGAATCGATCCGCGGCGGTTGGTTTCCTTCCGAAGGCCTGCTGCGGCGACCTCTTGCTCCGAGAGGTAGACGATCGATACCGCAAGGTTCTCCTCGACCGTCCGATTGGCGAGCTCTTCCGCCTGTTCGATCTGTTCCCGGCCTATCGACCCCACTTTGAGGTCAAGCGTCGAGTAGCCCTCCGACATATGGAACCCGACTGTGGGCCAGTTAAACAGCGACAGGAACGCCCGGGACAGGACGTGCTGGCCGGAATGCTGCTGCATGTGGTCCCGACGTCGCTCCCCATCGATCACGCCGCGGACCCGGTCGTGATCGGGCAGCTGATCGAGGACATGCACAACCCGTCCCGCCTCATCTTCGAAGCAGTCACGGACACGGATCCCTTCGAGCGTGCCGGTGTCATGAGGCTGACCGCCGGACGCCGGATAGAATGCGGTACGGTCGAGCACAACACCCTGTCGTCCTTCGTCGAGCGGGACACGGCCCACAATCGTGGCCTCGAACTCGAGCATATGGGGATTGTCGTAGTAGAGCCGTTCGGCCTTCAACGCCACTTCAATCGCCTCCAAGCCAGGACTCGCGAATCCGAAGCTGCTTTTCGGTAGGTCTCGGGAGTTCACGAACTTCGAACTCGCCCCCTCCCAGGTCGAGCAGTTCCAGGCCGGCGTAGGCCAGATGCTCGGCGTAGGGAAGCTCCACTGGCCGGTGGACGAAGTCCGTGTACATATCGTCAAGGTCCAGGCCCGTGGCGGCCGTGATCGCCCGCGCCACACCGTAATCGTCGTCGAAGAACAGTCCTTTCTGGGCGTATTCCACGTTCAGGTAGCGGAGTACGTCGTCCATCGAAAAGCGGTTGTCTGTGGCCTCGCGGATCTCGAGGTCCAGAAGAAGACCGATGAGCAGTCCCTTGTTGTAGTAGGAGAAGCTGTTTTCGGGGCGCCGGTAGTACTGGGACGTGTCGAACCAGGTGAGCGTACTCGTGTCCGCCGCCGACAGTTCCAGCCGGCCGGCACGGCCCTGTAGAGTTCGAATCTGACGAGCAAGCGAGCCATAGTACGCCTCACGTGACGTCAGGCCCACTCTGTGTCGAACGAGGTCTCCGTAGTAGCTCGTGAACCCCTCGCTGAACCAGAGAGCGCTGGAATAGTCTTCCTGAAAGTAGTCAATGGGCTCCATACCGGCAGGACGGATGCGCTTGACGTTCCAGAGGTGGAAGAATTCGTGAGAGCTGACACCAGCGAGCGAGGCGACGGATCGCTCATCGGGGGCAAAAGATCGGTGAATAGCGGTCGAACTCCGGTGTTCCATCCCCCCACCGGCCCGTCCATCCATGAAGTGATACAGGAAATAATACTCACTAAACGGCACATCCTGTGTTAGTTCGAAGTGCCCCTGGACGATGGGTTCCAGCATCGAGACAAGCTCTTCCGCATCGTAATTTCGGTGTGTGCCGTCGACGATCACATGGATCAGCGCCCCGCCCGTTTCGAAGGAGTACCGGTCGAGCACTCCGATGTCGACCGGACAGTCGACCAGATGGTCATAGTTCTCGGCTTCAAAAGTGTTCGGTCGACGGCCCTCTGGTAGTGCCGTCGCCACGCTCCAGCCGTCTGGAACATCGATTTCCAGGGTCAGGGGCAGGTCGCGCTGTTCCTTCCAGAGAAGGAGCAGGTTGGCGCTGTTGAAGAAGGCGTGCTGCTCGTTCAGCTCACTCGAAAACGGGCTGGTCTGATCGGCGAAAACCTTGTAGTTCACGACAATTGTGTCGATCCCCGGCTCGGGCTCGATCCGCCAGGTCTGCTTGTCCACCCTTCGGGCCGGGACGTTCACCTCGAACTCCTGAACGTACTGGGCGAAGTTGCGGATGACGTAAGTCGCGTTCCAGGCTGGAAGGCCCAGATTGAGTGGACCAATCCGATATCTTCGATCGTCATCTCAACGTGGTAGAGGTGCGTTTCCGGGTCGGGCATGCGGATACGGTAGTGGACCGACTGCGCTGAAACAGGAACCGCACAGAGCAGAATCGCGAAAATCAATCTCATGGTCATCCGAATGTCTCCTCAAGTGCCTCGATCAGCCGTCGATGAATGTCGTCGAAGCTCCCGTTGGACATGACGACGATCCGATCTCCCTGGCGGGCCTCGCCCGCCACAAATGAAACAATCTCGCGGGTAGTCCCGAACGTATGAGCGACGCCCCCGGATGCCCGAATGGCTCGAACGACCCTTTCGGGTGAGAGCACCTCGTCGGGTCCGAGGCCAGCCGGCGGGCGGAGACCCGAAATCACCGACACATCCGCCAGGCCGAGACTTCGCGAAAACTCCGCTTCGAACACGATGCGCCGGGCCGTTTGGGACCGCGGTTCGAACACCGCCCAGACCCGCGAATCCGGAAAGCGCGCCCGAACGGCCCCGAGCGTCTCGCGAACGGCAGTCGGATGGTGTGCGAAGTCGTCGTAGACGGTCACACCCCGAACCTCTCCCCGCACCTCGAGCCGCCGCCGAACGCTCTTGAAGCCGGCCAGTGCCGCCTGTATCTGCTCTCGGGACAGGCCCAGTCTATCGGCCGCCACTATCGCACCGAGGGCATTGCGAACGTTGAAAGGCCCCAGCAACGGCATGTCAAAGCGATACCAGAAGTGATTCCGTAGGACAACATCAAACCCGGTCCCCGCGTCCGACGGCGCGAGATTGTCGGCACGCCAATCGCCCGAGTCGAGACCATAACTCGCGACCGGGCAGGGAGCCTCTCGAACCAGTTCCCTGACGACGGGACAATCGGCACCTGCAATGATCAACCCGGACCGTGGCACGATGTTGATCAGCCGCCGGAACGAAAGACTGATCACATCCAGGTCCACGTAGATATCGGCATGATCGAATTCGATGTTCTTGATCAGCGCGATCCGCGGCAGATAGTGGAGGAACTTCGGGCCCTTGTCGAAGAATGCCGTGTCGTACTCGTCCCCTTCGATGACGAAGTCCTTGCCCTGCCCCAGGCGAAAGCTGCTCTGGAAGTTTTCCGCGATACCTCCGACCAGGAATGAAGGATCCCGCTCCGCCGAATGGAGTATCCACGCCAGCATCGCCGTCGTCGTGGTCTTGCCGTGGGTCCCGGTGACAACAATCGGCCGTCGGCCACGGATGAAGCATTCCTTGAGCGCCTCGGGTAGCGAAGTGTAGCCGAGGGCGTTGTCGAGCACATACTCAACCTCAGGATTTCCCCGGGAAAGTACGTTGCCGATGACCACCAGGTCCGGATCCGCGTCGCGCAGGTTCTTTTCGTCGAAGCCTTCGAAAACCTCGACCCCGAGGTCCTTAAGGAAAGTGGACATCGGCGGATAGACGGCGGAATCCGAGCCCAAGACCCGGTATCCCGCCTCCTTCAGCATGCCGGCGAGGGAGGCCATTGCTGTCCCGCAGATTCCCGACAGGAAGATCGTCGCTCCGTTCTCGACCGGAAACAAGGGTTTAGCCAATGTCAACAGCGGCTTCCTTCAATTCGAAGACGGGTGAGTTGCCCAGGGACAGGCGGGCCCGGACGCCGAACGGGACAATTGTGCCCGGACCCGAAGAGTGGCCTGTCGGGAAGCCGAACAGGACTGGGATGTCGTAGTCCGCCAGGGCGTCAAGAATAACGTCCTCGATCCGGTAATCCTGTTCGGGATGCTGTGTGCATCCGACCATTTCCCCGAAAACGATGCCCCGGACGTCGTCCAGCTTTGCAGCCTGGGCCAGGTGGTTCAACATCCGGTCGATCTGGAAGGGTTTGACGTCGATATCCTCAATGATCAGAATCCGATCCGCCGTGTCCAGCTCCCACGGCGTGCCCAGGGTCGAAACCACTAGCGAAAGGCATCCACCGGTCAGCATGCCTTCAGCCTCTCCCTGCCTCAGCACCACACAACCGTCCAACGGAAACCGCACCGCCTCTCCCCCGACAAGCATCGCCGTCAGAAACGCCCTGTCATAGCCTTGATCGCCTTTACACAGGCTCGTGGCGACCATAGGGGAGTGAAATGCCGCAACGCCGGCGCGGGCATAGAGCGCCAGGAGCATCGTCAGGTCACTGGCGCCGCAGAAGATCTTCGGCCGGTCGCGGAGTTCCGCAGGATCGATGGCCCCGAGCAGGTGTCCACTACCGTACCCCCCGCGGGCAGCAAAAATCGCCCGGATATCAGGGGCGCGGAGCATTTCAAGGAACTCATCCCGGCGCCGCTCCACACCTCCGGCAGTGAAGCGGTGACGGGAGTAAATGTCGTCCCGGTAACGGACCTGGAAGCCCATTGCCTCGAGTTCGGCACAACCCGCCGAAAGCAGGTCGGCCTTGATATTGCTGGCCGGCGCGATGATGCCTATCGTGTCTCCACGACAGAGTGCCGGCGGCTTGACTACGTCCGCTGCTGTCTTCTGTCCCATGCGTCGACGTTGACCAGGTTCGGTGGCCGCTCCCCGCCAAGCGCCACGAGGATGTTCTCGGCTGCCATCATACACATCCGTAGCCGCGTTTCGTGTGAGGCGCTGCCGATGTGAGGTGCCAGGACCACGTTCGGCATGGAGAGGAGCTTGGGGTCGATCTTGGGCTCCCGCTCGAAGACATCCAGTCCGGCTCCGGCAATCGTTCCGGATCGGAGGGCATCGATGAGCGCCCGCTCATCCACCACGGGCCCGCGGGAAGTATTGACGACGACACAATTAGGCTTCATCGCAGCGAACGCATCCGCGTTCAGCAGATGGTGGGTCTCGGCGAGAAGGGGGACATGCAGTGTGATGAAATCGGCCTCGGCGTAGATCTTCTCCAGGGGCGCCTTCTCCGCACCCAGATCCCCGGCCAACACACCGGAAACGTCCATGGGGTCGTAGTACAGGATTCGCATGCCGAAACCTGCGGCCCGGCGGGCCACTGCCCTGCCGATCCGACCCAAGCCGAGGATACCCAGCGTTTTCCCGAAAACGTCCAGGCCGAGGAACATCCGTGGGCCCCAGGCCTCAAAACGCCCATCCCGCACGAACGAATCGGCTTCGACGATGCGTCGAGCCGCGGCGAGCATGAGGCACCAGGTCAGATCCGCGGTGGTCTCGGTGAGGACTTCCGGCGTGTTGGTCACCAGAATTCCCTTCCGGGTGGCCGCACCCAGATCGATGTTGTCGAGGCCAACTGCAACATTCGCGACGATTCTGAGCTTTGGACAGGCGTCGAGCAGCGCGCTGTCGATCCTGTCGGTCACCAACGACATCACTCCATCCACCTCCCGGAGCTTCTCGCGCAATTCGTCGGGAGTGAGAATCCTGTCGGTCGGGTTCAGGTCGACCGAGACATGCTCGTTCAGGCGATCGACGGCCTCGTCGAAAAGCCGACGTGTGACCAGGACTTTACCCAACAAGCTGCACCTCAAACGCCGAGACGTGTCGGCTTGTCGAATGAAAAACTTCGTCTTCGATTCAGAACCGTCATTCAAGTTGTGGGCGCGGCACTGGAATATTAATCGTATGCTATACTTCGGAGTTTTGGCGAACCCCTTTCGGAAAATAGGAGCCTGGTGGAATGAATCGTGTCTGGTTGTTAGCTTTGGTCCTCCTGGTAGTGAGCGCATGCGGCGCCCCTGAAGAGGTCGGGTCGGACGAGCCGGAAATACTCGTCACATATTTTGAAAACGGAACCCTGATCCTCGGCGACGGCAGCGCTCCGATCGAGGACGGAGCCTTCATCGTCACAGACGGCATCATCACGGCCGTCGGCCCGAAATCGGAAGTGGCGCATCCCCCGGGGGCGGACCGCTTCGACCTCTCAGATCATACGGTCATGCCGTTCCTCTACAGCATTCACAGCCACGTCGGTCTTCTCGTCGGGTCCGACATGGCCGCCGAGAACTACACGCGGGATAACATCCTGCTGGACCTGGATCGATACCTGTATTACGGCGTGGGTACCATCGGGGTTATGGGCAGCGATGCGGGCGACGTCGCCTTCGAGATTCGGAGCGAACAGGTCGGCAACCGCACCGGTACGCAGTTGTTGACCGCGGGGCGCGGGATCACCGCTCGTCGCGGATGGCCGACGAACCTCGCGCCGCTCGCGGATATCCCCTACCAGGTGGGAACCGAGGATGAGGCTCGCGAAGCCGTTCGCGAGTTGGTCGCGAACAACGTTGATTTCATCAAGGTATGGGTCGACGATGGACGCCAGGTTTCCGGCCAGATCTTCAGAGCCGGAAGGCTTGTCAACGACTACTCGAGCGTGCCGAAGCTGAGCCCTGCGCTCTACGGAGCCATCATCGACGAAGCGCATCAGAACAACACGCGTGTGGTAGCACACGTTCGGTATCTGAACGATGCCAAGGGCCTTGTGGATGCCGGCATCGACGGTCTGGTGCACAGTATCCGGGACCGCGATGTCGACGACGCGCTGATCGAAGCGATGCTTGCGAACGACGTCTTCTACGTTCCCACGCTGACCGCTCACCAGGCGCAGTTCATCTACGCCGATGAGCCGGATTGGGTCGGCGAGAGTCCGATGCGCGAGAGCGTTTCCCCCGCAGTCGTATCCCGCATTTCGAGCCGGGGCTTCGTCGGTACGCTCCAGCAGGACTTGAACCTGCCGGGCTGGCGTGCCGAGTTCGACACCGCGATGCGTAACGTGAAAAAGATCCACGATGCGGGCGTACCGGTCGGACTGGGCACGGATTCGGGCACCACCAACAAGTTTCCGGGGTACTTCGAACATCGCGAACTGGAGTTGCTGGTCGAGGCGGGCGTGGCGCCACTCCAGGCGATCCAGATCGCCGTCCATACGACCGCCCAGCTTTTGGGGTTGGGTGACGCGGGTGGACTTCTGGTGGGCATGCGCGGAGACTTCTTTCTCGTACCCGACGACCCCTTGGACCAGATGAGCGCCAGCCGGAATATCGCCGAGGTCTTCTTCGGTGGAAGACAGGTCGAACGCTCCGCGATGATGACGCGCTTCACGCGGTAACCGGTTTTCAAGAGCTTCTCGGCCGGGGAAACACCCGTCGTATGACGTTTCCCCCGGCCGTGCGGCCGCCCCTCGATTCCGTTTCGGCATCACCCACACCGAGTTCGCCTCTGAACGAAGTCGGGACCTCTGTCGGGCGCATTCCGGCATTTCAACTCTCCAGCTCATCTATCGGACGGGTAGCCTTGACTCCGGACGGATCGAAGTGCGAAAAAGGGTGCTCGACCCGAAGGACGTTCCCATTCATGTCGGACACCAAGCACACCGCGCTCCATGACATCCACAAGCGCCTGGGTGCGCGAATGGTCCCATTCGGCGATTGGGCGATGCCGGTGGAATACAGCGGCATTTCGAAAGAGCACACTGCAGTGCGGACCCGGGCAGGGCTGTTCGACGTCAGCCATATGGGGGAGTTCTTCGTCCGCGGCCGAGAGGCGCTCGATTTGCTCCAGTTCGTCACGACCAACGATGTGTCGGCTCTTGACGACGGTCAGGCTCAGTACTCCGCCCTGGCCTACCCTGAAGGTACCGTCGTCGACGACCTTCTCGTTTACCGGATCGATCCGGAGAATTACATGCTGGTCGTCAACGCCTCTAACATCCGGAAGGACTTCGACTGGCTGGCATCGCACAATCGGTCGGCCGCGACGCTGGAAGATGCGAGCGACCGGACGACATTGCTGGCCCTGCAGGGGCCGCAATCGGAGAACGTAATGGCGAGCCTGGTCGCCAGCTCCCCCGAGGACATTGCGTACTACCGCTTCCGGACCGAGACGGTGGCGGGGGTGTCGGGCCTCTTGTCCCGGACCGGGTACACCGGCGAGGATGGATTCGAGTTCTACTTCCCGCGCGCGGAATCCGAGTCAGTGTGGACTGCCATGATGGAAGCCGGGGCCCACCTGGGCTTGCTCCCTGCGGGCCTGGGTGCGCGAAACACGTTGCGGCTCGAAGCGAAGTTGCTTCTTTATGGCAACGATATTGACGGAACGACGAGCCTTATCGAGGCGGGTCTGGGGTGGATAGTGAAGCTCGACAAAGGAGATTTTATCGGGCGCGAGGTGCTGGCGCAGCAGATGGAATCCGGCGTAGCGCGAAAACTGGTCGGCTTCGAAACTCTCGAACGAACCGCCATCGCCCGCGATCACTACCCGGTGGAGATTGACGGTCGAGAAGTTGGACGGGTCACGAGTGGAGGGCCTTCGATCACGCTAGGGAACAACATCGGATTGACCTACCTGCCCACCGAAAACGCGATCCGAGGCACACGCTTCCAGGTTCGCATCAGAAAACGCCTGGTCGATGCCCAAGTTGTGCCAACACCTTTCTACAAACGGAGACGATCGGAATGAACCCAGGGGATCTGCAGTACACGAAGGAACACGAATGGATACGCCTCGAGGGCGACAACTGCACCGTTGGCGTCACGGCTCACGCCGGCAGCCAACTCGGCGAGGTCGTCTACGCAGAGCTACCCAAGCCTGGAGACAAGTTCGAAGCCAATGAAGCGTTCGGCACGGTCGAGTCCGTCAAGGCGGTGTCGGAGCTGTTCATGCCGGTTTCGGGCGAAATCATAGAGGTCAACCAGGCCCTCGCCGACGTTCCCGAGAGTGTCAACGATGATCCTTACGGCGAGGGCTGGATGGTGCGGATTCGGATGACGGACCGGGCCGAGCTGAAAGACCTGCTCTCCGCCGAGGACTACGAGGGCTACATCGCCGATTCAGTCGAAGACGGCGAGGCCTAGTCCTTGAGGTATATCCCGAATTCTCCGACCGACCGCGCGGCCATGCTCGCCGTGATCGGAGTCGCGACCATCGAGGACCTGTTCCGAGGTATCCCCGATGATCTCAGGTTGAAGGGTCCGCTGAACCTTCCATCCGCGATGTCCGAGCCGGAACTGCTGGAATACTTCGCGGCGGCTGCGTCGAACAACCTGACCGACCGGCTATCGTTTCTCGGCGCCGGCATCTACTCCCATTACGTGCCCTTGATCATCGACGCGCTGATCTCCCGTTCCGAATTCTTTACCGCATACACCCCCTACCAGGCTGAGATCGCGCAGGGCACGCTTCAGGCAATCTTTGAGTTTCAGACCTACATGGCGCAGCTGACGGGCATGGACATCGCTAATGCCTCGCTCTACGACGGCAGCACCGCGCTGGCGGAAGGCATCCTGATGGCTCATCGCATCACGCGACGGAGCCGGTTCCTCCTCGCCCGGTCGGTTCATCCAGAATACCGGGCAGTGGTCGAGACCTACACAAGGAGGCTTGGCCTGGAGATTGAGTCCGTCGATTTTCTCGAGAACGGGCGGATCGACATGGAGAAGTTGGAATCGGGTCTCACCGAGGAGACGGCGGGAGTCATCGTCCAGTCTCCGAACTTCCTCGGCACGATCGAGGCGCTCGACGCGGTATCCGTGCTGGCGCACTCCAAGGGCGCCCTGTCGATCGTCAACATCGCCGAGGCGATGTCCCTGGGTTTGCTTCGGCCGCCCGGGGACGCTCCATCCGAAGAGGGACGCGCGGACATCGTCGTTGGCGAAGCACAATCGCTCGGCGTTCCGATGAGTTTCGGTGGTCCACACGTCGGGTTTGTTGCCACGCGCCAGCGCTTCCTCCGCCAGATTCCAGGCCGCCTTGTCGGCATGGGCCACGACGGCGACGGCAAACGGGGCTTCGTCCTCACTCTGGCTACTCGTGAGCAGCACATACGGCGCGAAAAGGCGACCTCCAACATCTGCACGAATCAATCGCTGTGCGCCCTGATGACGACGATCTATCTATCGACGGTGGGACCAAAGGGACTTCGGGACATCGCGACGCAGAACATCGAAAAGACCGCTTACGCCGCCGACCGGATCGAGAGCGACACGAAGCACAGCGTCCGCTTCCCCGGCCCTCGTTTCAACGAATTCGTCATCAAGCTCGACGGTGGAAGCGCCGACGTCTTCGATCGTCTTTCGCAACAGGACATCGTGGCCGGGCTTCCGCTGGGCCGTTTCTTCCCGGAACTGGACGACTCGCTACTGGTCTCGATTACGGAAGTACACAAGAAGAGCGACATCGATCGGCTCATCGAAGGACTCGCATGACCGATTCCTACCGGCGCACCGAAACACACATCAATCTAAACGAGCGCCTCGTCTTCGAAGAAGGATCGCCGGGCCGGCGCGGCTTTGATCTCCCCGCATCAGACGTTCCGCAACAGAACCTCCAGGACCTTGTCGGCTCGGACTTGCTGCGGGATGGCATTGCCGGCATGCCGGAGCTGAGCGAACTGGACGTCATCCGCCACTTCACACGCCTATCCACCTGGAATTACCACATCGACCTCGGAATCTACCCGCTCGGCTCTTGCACGATGAAGTACAACCCGAAGATCAACGAACAGGTTGCCCGGCTGCCCGGTTTTACCGCAAGCCACCCCTACATGCCGGACACGATGGTCCAGGGCTCACTCGAAATCCAGAAGACGCTCGAAGAGTGCCTCCTCGAAATCACGGGAATGAAAGCGCTGACCCTGCAGCCGGCCGCCGGCGCCCACGGTGAGTTGACCGGGCTGCTGATGATTCGCGCCTACCACGAGGCGCACGGACGGCCCCGAAAACGGATATTGATCCCTGATTCGGCCCACGGAACCAACCCGGCGAGCGTGACCATATCCGGCTACCAGTGTCAGAACGTGCCTTCAAGCCGATCGGGCAGCGTCGATCTCGAAGCCCTGCGGAAGCTGGTCGATTCGGATGTCGCCGGTATCATGATCACGAACCCCAACACGCTGGGGATCTTCGAGGCTGACATTGCTGAAATCTCCGACGTGATCCACTCCGTGGGTGCGCTGGTATACATGGATGGCGCCAACCTGAACGCCATGATGGGCGTCACGCGGCCTGGCGATTTCGGCATCGACGTACTGCACATGAACCTGCACAAGACCTTTACAACGCCCCACGGCGGGGGTGGACCCGGAAGCGGCCCCGTCGCCGTCGGCGCCGCGCTCGAACCGTACCTTCCCTACCCGATGATCGGGCGCCGTGAAGATGGCTCCTGCTACCTGGATTACCAGCGGCCGGACTCGATCGGCAAGGTGAAGGCGTACTTCGGTCAGTTCGGCATGCACGTCCGCGCCCTTTGCTACATCCTGGCGAACGGGCCAGAGGGTCTTCGAGAGGTTACCGACATCGCCGTCCTCAACGCGAACTACATCCGGGAGCGGCTAAAGGACGCATACCATCTTCCCTACGACGGTCCGACGTTACACGAGGTCGTCTTTTCCGACCGAATCCAGCTCCGGAACGGGGTCGGTGTCGGCGATATCGGAAAGCGCCTGATGGACTATGGCTTCCACCCTCCGACGGTGTCGTTTCCGTTGATCGTACACGGGGCCATCATGATCGAACCGACTGAAACCGAGAGCAGACAGGAGCTCGACGCTTTCGTCGACGCCATGCGCGCCATCGCCCAGGAAGCGGAAGACGATCCCGAACTCGTCAAGAAAGCACCGCACACGACTCGCATAGGGCGAATCAATGAAACCGCCGCCGCCCGCAAACCGGTGTTGCGGTGGACCCCGGCCCTGGGAGAGGACAAAGTCTAGCCCGCCTTTCTCACCAGTGGTCTACTGCAGCGCCGGATCCATCCGCCATTACTGCGTTGCGCTTGGTCGGACTCCTCAATTCATTAGCGTCGGGCCCACCGTCCCCCCGCTAGCCAGGCTCTTCGGAGTACCCAGACACGCACTCCAAGCAGGTGTGAGGGGAACTCCCCGGCCGGGCCGGTTCCCCCACGCCTCAACGTACTGTCAAGTACGCCTCGGTCGCCCTCCCGGCGCGCGCCCAACATGGCCCGTCGAGGGCCATGCCAAATGTCCTGTCGGTGTCTGTATCAAACCGGGCCATAAAGTGGCCCGGCGGGCTTCGCGACGACAACCGGTGAGAAAAGCGGGCCAGCGGCGGGGCTCCGGCGAAGGGTAATACGCCCGGCGGATCAGATTAGCATCTTCAGATCGTCGGAATCGGTCGTGCGGTAGCCGGCAGCCATTCGGGTGGTCGTGTGGGCCGCTCCGACGTTTCCTTCCCGGTCGAGAAGGATCAGGCCACCTCTTCCCGAGGTCCGCTGCATCATGCGGCCCATGGCGGTTTCGGCGACACTCTGGGCTTCGCTCCCGCGCGAGATCAGGTCCGAAGCCATCTTCGAGAGGACAACCTTCATGATGGCCTCCCCTTCACCGGTTGCCGACGCCGCGCCCGAAGCATTGTCTGCATAACAACCGCACCCGATGATCGGTGAGTCTCCAACCCGACCCGGAAACTTCGCCGCGGGTCCGCCCGTTGACGTCGCTGCCGCCAGGTTGCCAAACATGTCGATTGCAACGGCTCCGACAGTCCCTTTTCCGCCGATCTTGCCGGCTGAAGCCGAGTCCGCCTTCCAGCCCTCCCATAGCTCGCGTTCCCGGGCGATCACCAGATCTTCCGGATCGCACAACTCGATGCCGCCTTCGAGGGCAAACTGCTCGGCGCCGGGCCCCACAATCATGATGTGAGGGCTGGTTTCCATTACCATGCGGGCAAGCCGGATGGGATTCCGGACGCGCTCGACGGCGGCCACGGCTCCGGCGTCGAGCGTCGTTCCATCCATCAGAATGGCATCCAGTTGCACTTTGCCATCCCTGTTGAGATGCGCGCCCACACCGGCATCGAACGATGGCCAGTCCTCGAGCTTCATCACGGCCCGTTCGCACGCGTCGATGGCCGTACCGCCCTGCTGAAGCAGGGACCATCCTACGACCAGAGCGGCGCGCACCCCGGCCCGACAATCCTCAACCATGCAGTCTGGAACGTCCCAGGCCCCGCCATGTACGACGAGCGCGATCTTGTTCATCCGTCCTGACCCTCGATCCAGACTTCGCCGTCGGCGAAATACTCCTTCTTCCAGATCGGCACGATCTTTTTCAGGCGATCTATCGCATAGTGGCAGGCGTCGAACGCGGCCCGGCGGTGAGCGGACGTGACGATGACGGCCACAGATGTTTCGCCGACCTCGAGGCGTCCCAGGCGGTGCGCGATGCCGATCGAATCGATGTCCCACGTCTCGCGCACTTTCGCACCGATCTCGGCCAGTTTGGCGAGCGCCATGTTTTCGTAAGACTCATAAACGAGATGGCGCGTCTCGCGGCCCTTCGAGTTGTTCCTGACGACGCCTTCGAACGTGCAAATCGCGCCGTCGCCTCCGTCGAGCAAGTCGCGCCCGATGCTTGCCGCGTCAATGACGCCGTGGGTGATGAGGTAGAACTGATTCGGTAATTCGCGGATTCGGTCCTCCCTCGATGCGCCGCCCCCACTGACCGGCGGAAATATCGCGACCTCATCGCCATCGGCCACTCGGTGGGCCCGGTCGACGTATTGTTCGTTGACGGCTGTCAACAGGAAAGATCGGTAGTCACGCATACGGGGGTATTCCGACTCCAGGCGTGTCAGAACATCATCGACGGTACCCCCATCGACCAACTCGAGTTCGAGATTCCGGGAACCGACGATGTCCGCCAAGGACGCAAAGAGCAGAACGTTTATGCGCAACGATTCCTCTCATGGGTGCGCGGTTGCCCGTCAGAACCCAGGAACGGTAGCGACGGGTAAGACCAACCGCGTGTCGAAACGGGTTTGCCCGGTCGCTACCTCTCGCGGTTCTGCGCCTCTCCGCATGACGCCGTGCCGGATCGCGCTGGATATTATCACAACGTGGTAGACTCCCATTTTCGCATGCGAAGCACGCTCCTGACCGCTCTAATTGCCCTACTGGCAACGCTCTCTGGCTGCTCGGGCGGCACTCTGTCGACACGCACCGCGCGGCAGCAGATCGCCACGCTGGGCAATGCAACGCTGATTCCTTCCGAGATCGAGGTCGCGAGAATCGACACCCAGACCGAGAGTCGGGCCATTGTCGAGACTACGATGAAGATGACCTTCGCGGTCGAAAAGAACTCCGACGGTGAGTGGTACATCGTGTCGGCACGCTTGGGCGACCGGCGGTGGATCGACATCGAAACCCTCCTGGCCGCACTGAAGCGGCAGCAGATCGAGGAGACCGACGAAGGACTGCGCCTGCTCGCCGCAGGACTCGAGAAATACCGGCTGGAACGCGGTAACCGGCCCGAGCTCTCCGACGGCGCGCACATCTCCGATGTGCTCCATCCAGTCTTCATGTCCGTCCTGGTGCGGGAAGACTCCTGGGGAGGGTCGATCGTCTATGAACGCAGTGCCGACGGCGGATTCCGGCTAAGCTCGGCCGGCCCCGACGGCAGGTCCGGCACCGGAGACGATATCGTCGTCTCCGGTCCGGGCGGTTAGCAGCCAAACCCTCATGCTGGCAACCCGAGACCCTGGCGCGCGATCCCACAGGCTTCTGCCAAAGGCTGCTACACTGACACCCGTATGAAGATGCGCCGAATAGCCCGGGCTGCGCTGCCGACCCATTACGGCGCGTTTACGATCTTCGCTTTCGAGGAAGATGCGGGTAAGTGGGTATTCCGCTGATCGTGAACACCAGTTCCGGAATCATGAACACCGATTCCGGCCATCGTGAACACTCGCCGGAGCGAAGCGACGGGTTAGCGTCTCAGTTTATTCCTTCAGAGTCCAGGTTTTCCGGGTGATTTCAATGGGTCGATGCAACACTTCACATAAGAAGAGAGGTGAAGTGTATGGCCAAGAAAGGAAAGAACAAGCGGATGAGGAAGCGGCGATGGTTCACAGCGACCGAGCGGGTCGAGGTGTGGGATCGCTGGCAGCGGGGGGAGTCGTCCCAATCGATCGGACGCGTGCTGGACAGAGGGGGATCGGCGATTCATCGTCAACTGGCCGTGTACGGGGGCATCCGTCCGCAGTCCCGTTGCCGGTCATCGCGGGCACGGACTCGGGTCGACCGTGAAGAGATCTCCAGAGGTATTGCGGCCAAAGAATCGATCCGTTCGATTGCCGTGCGACTGGGTCGGTCGCCATCGACGGTGAGCCGGGAGGTCAGCCGAAACGGGGGCTCTGATAGCTATCGGGCATCGGAAGCCGATGAGCGGACCTGGGAGCGGGCGCGCCGTCCGAAGTCGTGCCGGTTAGCCCGCAGTCCCCGCTTACGGCAGCTTGTTGAAGAGAAGCTGCGGCAGGTCTGGTCGCCCGAGCAAATCGCCGGTTGGCTGAAACACTCATATCCGGAAGACGAGTCGCTTCACGTGTCCCACGAGACGATCTATCGCAGCCTTTTTGTCCAGGCCCGCGGGGTTTTGAAGAAAGAACTGACTCAGTATCTGCGGACAAGACGCACAATTCGCCGATCTGGAAAAGCGAGCCGGAAAGGCCATGGAAAGGGACAGATCGAAGACATGATCTCGATCCGTGAGCGCCCGGCTTCAGTCGAAGATCGTGCGGTCCCCGGTCACTGGGAAGGGGATCTGATCGCCGGATCGAGGAACACCTACATCGCCACTCTGGTCGAACGTCACTCGCGTTATGTGATGCTGGCGAAGGTTCCCAACAAGAAGACCGAAACTGTTGTCAACGCGCTCATCGAACAGGCGCATCCACTCCCGACGGAACTCTACAAATCACTGACCTGGGATCGCGGTCTGGAAATGGCGGATCACAAGCGGTTTACCCTGGCGACAAACATTGCCGTCTATTTCTGCGACCCACGGAGTCCATGGCAGCGCGGATCGAATGAGAACACCAATGGTCTGCTTCGATACTACTTTCCCAAAAGGACGAATCTGTCGGTACACTCACAGGAACATTTGGACGCGGTTGCTCGGCAACTCAATGAGCGGCCACGCAAGACGCTGGAGTTCGCAACTCCGGCAGAAACATTTAATGCATGTGTTGCATCGACCGGTTGAGCCGGCACCTGTTTTAGTCCTTTCCAAAATTATTGTGATAAATCGCCGCCGGCCTGTGTGTAACTGTGCGAAAGGCGGGAGCGTTTTTTGCGGAGGCTTTTGCAAGCAGCGGTGGAAATGATCAAGAGAAAGTCGGCCGAAGGCCACCATTCCCATTTGCACGGCTGCGGCAGTTTCCACAGGCCCCGTGCCCTGCGTGAGGCGCGCGTTCTGCGCCCGGACCCGGATTCCTGCACTTCCTTCGCGCGAGGATTGCGCAGGAGCGACGATTGGGTCCGGGGCCGGCCTGGATACCCCCTGGCGGCGGCGTGTGGATGCATCGGTGCGCCGATCATTGGGACTCCTTCAACGTCTTGGGTTGGGTCTTGGTTTGCCGCATCGATGCCCCTTTCAGTTCGATACGGTGCGCATTGTGGAGGAGGCGATCGCAGATGGCGTCGGCCTGGTTCGGGTCGCCAATGACGCCGTGCCAGTCGGGGACCGGGAGCTGGCTGGCGATCAAGATGGCGGAACGTTCGCTCCGTTCCTCGACGACTTCGATCAGGTCCCGGCGTTCAGCGTCGCGCAGCGGGGCCAGGAGCCAGTCGTCGATGGCCAGCAGATCGGTTTTGGCCAGACGGGCCAGGACTCGGGTGTAGGAGCCGTCGCCACGGCCGACCGCCAGTTGGTGCAAGAGCCGAGGCATGCGGACGTAGGTGGCGTTAAAACCCCGCCGGCAGGCGCGTTCGACGAAAGCCGAAGCCAGAAAACTCTTTCCGATGCCGGTCGGACCGGTGATGAGAAGATTGTGCCGGTCTTGGATCCACCCGCAGGAGCCCAGGGCGAGGACTTGGGAACGGTCCAGACGGCGACGATGTTTGAAGTCGACGTTTTCCAGCGATGCCGTCGCGTAGCGCAGCTTCGCCGCGCGCAGGCGTCGGGTGAGCTTGCGGTGCTCCCGGGCCGTCCACTCCTCATCCACCCGTAGGCCCAGACGTTCCTCGAAGCCGAGATCCGTGTACTGATTCGAGCGGCGTTGCTGCTCCAGGGCCTCGACCATGGCCGATAGCTTCATCTGATTCATCTTCTCCAGGGTTTGTTCCATTAGCATGAGTGCGTCTCCTCGGGGTCCGCATAGTAGGCGGCGCGACGGGGGTTCATCTTCTCCAGGGTTTGTTCCATTAGCATGAGTGCGTCTCCTCGGGGTCCGCATAGTAGGCGGCGCCGCGAATGTTGTCGTGATGGGGCGTCGGTGGGGTTTCGGTGTCCCCGAAAGGCAACCGGTCCTGGGCCGACGACAGGATGTTCTTGACGGTGCGGTAGCTATAGGACTGCAAGTGCAGCGCCCGCGCACTGGCGGCTTCGAGCCGCTCGGCGCCGGAGCGGCGACCTAGACTCATCAATCCCAGGCAGGCCCGGTACCCCTGTTCCGGATGCGGCCACCGTTTCATGATCTCCTCGACCAGGCGGCCGGTCTTGGGGCCAGTTTTCTCCGCCCAACTAATCAGCCGGGACGGTGTCCATTCCGCATGGGCCCGATGGGCACTGGGCATATGTTCGGACAGAGTCGACGGCTTGTGATCGTAGCGACGGCGATGGGACGTCACGCGCCGGCCTTTGTAGTAGACCTCGACAATGGACGCCGTGTAACGCGCTTCCACGGTCTCATGGATCAACTGGTAGGGCACGCTGTAAGGATGGCGGTCCACGGTAATGTGGTAATCGATGCTGCCACGACAGTCCTTCCACTCGGCCTGTTCATACCGGTTGGTCGGGAGGGGCTGTAATGCCGGTCGATCCAGCCGCTCGTAGAGTTCCAGGCGGGATACTCGAAGCTTCTGCATCGGCCGCTGGTTCAGTTCCACCAGCAACTCTCGAATGGCTCCGTTCAAGTCGGCCAGACTGAAGAACGTGCGATTCCGGATCCTGGCCAGGATCCACCGCTGTGCGACCAGGACGGTCGATTCAACTTTCGCTTTGTCCCGAGCTTTCCGCGGCCGGGCCGGTATGACAACGGCGCCGTAGTGTTCGGCCTCATCCTGGTAGGTACGGTTGACGCCTGCTTCATAGCGGCAGGGCTGGGTAATGGCACTCTTGAGTTGGTCGGGAACCCAGATCCGGCTCGATCCGCCGAAGAACTCCACCATGCGGATATGCACGCCGACCCAATCGGGGAGTTTCTGGCTCGGTGTCGCTTCCGCGTAGGTGTAACCGCTGGCGCCCAGAACAGCGACGAACAACTCGACTGGAATAGCTTTGCCCGTCCGTGGATCCGTCAGCTGTGGCCGTTTGCCGGAAAAGTCGATGAAGGTCTTCTCTCCGGCGCGGTGCACCTGTCGCATCGAGGGCTTCAATTTCTGGGCCCAACGCCGGTAGATCTCACAGAACTGGCTGTAGGCATATCCCTTTGGATTCGCTTCTCGGTACTCTTCCCACAGCAGGTGCAGGGTGACTCCAACACGCTTCAACTCCTGGTGGATCCGTTCTACATCCGGAGCCACCCGTTCCCGGGAGCCCGGTCCCGCGCGGGGAAACAGCCGCGCTTCAAGCGCTGCCTCGTCCAGGTCTTCGGGCAGCGGCCATTCCAGTCCGGCCTGCTTGGCCCGTCCCAAGTAGTCCGCAACGGTGCCCAAGACCACGCGACATGCGCTGGCGATCGCCCGGTGGCTGAGCTGTTGGTCGTGTTTGAGTCGTAGAATCTCGCGTATCTGTCTCATCGGTAGTCGTTTCGTTGCCATCAAGGCCCTCCTGTGCTTCAGGAGAACCTAAAAGCTCCAAACTTCGCTACCGACGAGTGATCACGATGGCCGGAATCGGTGTTCAGGATCACCGGAATCACTGTTCAGGATCCCGGAATCCGCGTTCACGATCCCGGAATCGGTGTTCACGATGGATCGGAATCAGTGTTCAGGATGGTCCGGAATACGCAAGTAAGCGCGAAAGCGTGATCGCTCTCATCATGGGGGAGCCCGCTCGGCAGCCAGCCCCCCTGGTTCGGATCCACTCGCAATGCCTTACCGGTGAAATCTTCGGGTCTTCGCGCTGCGACTGCGGCGATCAACTCGATACCGCACTTCGCAAGATCGCCGAAGAATGTCACGGCGTCCTGATCTACCAGTTTGCGGAGGGCCGTGGAATCGGGCTCATGAACAAGCTGATGGCGTATGAGCTTCAGGACTCCGGCCACGACACGGTTGAAGCGAACCACCAGCTCGGGTTCGACGCCGATTCCCGCGACTACGAGCTTTGCGCTGCCTTGCTGCTCGAGTTCGGTATCGACAGGATCCGCCTCATGTCGAACAACCCCAGGAAGTTGGAAGGATTGGCAGCGGCGGGGATCCGGGAGATCGAGCGGGTTCCCATCGAGATCCCCCCATCGGATTCCAGCGAACGCTACCTCCGGACCAAGAAGGACAAGCTCGGCCACATCCTCAGCCAGGTCTAAGACACACGATCAGCGTGTAGGGGCGGGACCTGTGCCCGCCCGGCGTCTTTATATTCGTTCAGTCCTCGTCAGACTTCATCTTCTCCGCAATCGCCTGCGCACCGGCGATCGTTTCGGAAGCGTCTATCCGCACTTGCTCACCACCGAGGAACACGGCGCGCAGGTTCGCCCGGTTCGCCGAAAAAACGATTGCATCGACTGGATCGAAGACGGGCCGCGTCGCGGCACTGCCCAGATCAACGACCACGATATCCGCCAGCTTGCCCGGCTCGAGCGACCCCAGATGTCGATCCAGCCCGAGGCTCCGCGCACCCCCGAGAGTCGCCATCTCGAGCGCCATGGCGGCACCGATGGTCGTGGGATCTCCGGTCCGGCTGCGTTGCAGAAGAACCGCGGTCCGCATCTCTTCGAACATGTCCACCGTATTGTTGCTCGCCACACTATCGGTTCCCAATCCGATCACAACACCCGCACCGAGCAATTCGTCGACGGCTGCGATTCCATGGCCCAGCTTGAGATTCGATTTCGGGCAATGCGCGACCGAGGTGCCGGACCCTGCCAGGCGTTGAATGTCCCCACTTTCCACCTCGATGGCATGGATGGCCAGCGTCCGTTCGCCAAGGATTCCCAGACGCTCCAGGTAGGCCAACGGTCCCACACCCTGCGCGCTCACCCCAATCGTCCGAGCTAGCAGGGCGTCCGCAAGTGGCCCTGCTGCGTCTCGAACGAAGAGCGTTTCGTCGGCAGACTCTGCCACGTGAACGGCAATCGCCAACTCTTCGACCTCCGCTATCTCGCGAACCAGCCCGTATAGCCGCGGGGACACGGTGTATGGAGCGTGGGGTGAGACCCCAAGGCGCTGCAGGTCGGACTGCTCTGGGGCGAGGGCCGCAATTTTCCGCCTCAGGTCCGCGGCCGATCCTTCCGCCGACTCCTCTCCGGGACCGAAGACTTCCTGATACGCCACCCCCCGCAAACCCGTTTCGCGCATGGCATCCCAACCGGTACCGATGTCCATCACTTCGCCGACGCACGTCACTCCTGCCTCGAGGCACTCCAAAGCGCCCAATCGGGCCGAGACCGCGAGGTCATCCCGGTCGAGGCGTTCGTACTTGGTCCGCGTGAGTTGACGAATCCACGATGCGAAGGGCAGGTTTTCCAAGAAGCCACGCATCACGGTCAATTCAAGATGGGTGTGGGTGTTGACGAAACCGGGGATGAGCGCGCAGCCAGGGAAATCCTCCACCGGCCCTTCGGGGGGCGCAGTCTCCACCCGAACGATTCGGTCCCCGTCCACAACGACGTATCCGTCGGCGATCGGCGGTCCGGATACGGGACACACCCAGTCGGCCCTGAGGACTCTCATGGCGCGAACAAACGGTGGCGGTGGGTTATCGCGTCGATAAAATCGACCCGTGGCCTAAAACCGATCCCCGACCCGGTCGGCATCCCGATGCGGCCGTCCGGCGCGACTTCGACCTCGGGGACGATCAAGTCCTCTTCCCAATAACGCTTGCTCGCCGACACGTCGCCCGGGAGCGTGAAATTGTCGAGACTCGACATCGCCACGTTATGAGCGCGTCCGATACCGGATTCGAGCATTCCACCGCACCAGACCGGAACGCCTCGCTCCCTGCAGATATCGTGGACGGCGCGCGCCGACCGATGCCCGCCGACGCGTCCCAGCTTGAGGTTCACGATGCGACATGCCCCGACCTGGATTGCCTTGCGGGCATCATCGGCCGAGTGAATTGATTCATCCAGGCAAATCGGCGTTCGGATCGCCCGCCCGAGCGCAGCATGATCAACGATGTCCTCCCAGTGCAGCGGTTGTTCGATCATCATGAGGTCATAGCCATCGAGTTTCTTGAGGAGCTCGAAATCGTCAAGCGAATACGCTGAGTTGGCGTCCGCCATCAACAGCATGTCCGGAAACGCATCCCGCACCGCCGCTACATCCTCGACGTCCCTGCCCGGTTTGATCTTCATCTTGATACGCCGATAGCCCGCATCCACTTCGGTCTGGATCTTCTCGAGCAGCTGGTCGACGGAGGATTGAATCCCGATCGACACGCCACAGTCGATCTCTTCACGCTGCCCGCCCAGAAGCTTCCACAACGGAACCCCCGCCTGATGTGCTTCCAGATCCCAGAGCGCCGTTTCTACGCCCGCTTTCGCCATGTTGTGGCCGCGAATGCCGTCCACCACCGAGGCGAAGTCCGCCGCGCATCGAAAGTCGCGGCCGACGGTTCGGGGAATCACGAAGTCAGAAAGTACGTGCCAGGCGGTCTCCGGTGTCTCGTGGCTGTAAAACGGTCCCTCCGCGGCTGTGACCTCACCGTAGCCGGTTGTGGCTCCGTCCCGTACCTCGACGATCACGATTCGACGGTCCTCGGTGATGCCAAAGCTGGTTTCGAAAGGATGAAGGAGCCGCATTCGGACCTCGCGTAACGTGATGCTGTCGATATGCATGGGTTCTCCCGAGGTTAGCGCCTCTTCGCCTGCTGCCATAACGCCTCCATGTCTTCGACCGATGCGTCGGCGGCCGTCTTCCCTTCGAGCGCAAGCTGGTCTTCGACGTACCGAAACCGAGACCGAAACTTCCGGTTCGATCTCTTCAAGGCCGACTCGCTGTCGATATGCAAGAACCGGGCAACGTTGACCATCGTGAACAGGACGTCACCAACTTCGTCCGCCACTGCCTCGGACGCACTTCCATCGGCGATTGCCTCGCGAAGCTCCGTGATTTCTTCCTGGAGCTTGTCGAACACCGCGTCAATTTCGGGCCAGTCGAAGCCGACCCGGACGACCCGGGACGAAATCTTGTGCGCCTCGTGAAGAGCCGGCAGCTTCGATGGGATGCCTTCGAGGACCGAGTGCGGCCTGGTGGCGTCGCCCTCGCCTTTCTCGGCTTTCTCCCGCTCCTTGATCGCCTCCCAGTTGGTGACAACCTGGTCTGCGTCGGCGGCGGTTTCGTCACCGAAAACGTGGGGATGCCGCCGAACCAGCTTTTCGGAGATTCCCTGTATTACAGTGTCGATCGTGAACTTGCCGGCCTCTTTTCCCAGTTGCGCGTTGAAGAGGATGTGAAGAAGAACGTCGCCCAGTTCCTCGGCGATACCCGGGTAATCCCGATCGTCAAGGGCGTCGAACAATTCGTAGACTTCCTCGATCAACATCGGCTTGAGCGAGTCGAAGTCCTGCTCCCTATCCCACGGGCAGCCTTCGGGTGCCCGGAGAGTGGTCATGATTTCGACGAGCCGTTCAAAGTTGCGGCCGATCATCCTCCCCCCTTGGAAATTGGTTATTATAACGGGTTGATCCGACCGTCACCGGGCACACGGATACGGCCGGACCCGCGAATATACATGAAAGTCATCCGCAGTCTTCGGCAAGCCCCGTCTTTCGACCGGAGTGTCGTCACGATCGGGAACTTCGACGGTTTTCACCGTGGGCATGCCGCAATACTCCTCACTCTGGGCCGGCTGGCCCAGGAGGCGGGATGCCCCTCGGTGGCGATCACTTTCGATCCCCATCCGCTCGAAATCCTCGCCCCGAAGCACGCGCCGATCGCGTTGAGCACGCTCGATCAGAAGATCGCCCTGCTCGCCGAAACGGGCCTCGACGTCCTGATCGTTGAGCGTTTCGACATTGAGTTTTCCCGGCTGAGCCCGGAGCAGTTCATGCAGACCTTCCTGATCGATCATCTTCGCGCGCGGTCCGTCTGCGTCGGTGACAACTTCCGGTTTGGTCATGGACACCGCGGCAACACTCGGACTCTTGAAGAACGAGTGGATGACTTCGAGGTCATCCCGGTCGCGGCGGTCTTCGAAGGCGGAGAGCCCATCAGCAGTTCCCGCATCCGCCAGCTTGTTCTCGGCGGAGACGTTCGCAGCGCCCGACGGCTGCTCGGCCGCAGCTATCAAATCGACGGACGGATCGTCGCCGGCCGGGGGCGAGGCGCCAAGGTCACCGTGCCGACCTTGAACCTGCTGCCCAACAACCCTCTCGTTCCCGCCGATGGCGTTTACTTGACACGGATGGCTCTGGACGGAGGCGCCTTCATGGACGCCGTCACCAACGTGGGCATCAGACCAACCTTCGGCGAAGTCGGAAGAACCGTTGAGACCCACCTGCTCGATGACCCGCCCGGATCGGGAGAAGGCGTGGCCCGTCTTTGCTTCATGCGGCGGCTCCGAGATGAGCTGAAGTTTCCGGACGCCCACGCGCTCAAGCGCCAGATCGTCGCCGATATCGCATTCGCGAACAAGTTTTTCCGGCGACTCAAGGCGCCTCGGTGTGACGCCGGGGGAGCGGTCTTTTCGAGCCGTTCTCAACATGGCTGAGGTGCGGATCGAAATGTATTCCCGGCCCGGCTGCCACCTCTGTGACGAGGCCAGGGATGTCATCGACCGCGTACAAACCCGCTACGCGTTCGACTTCGAGGTTGTCAACATCGCCGAAAACCCGGAACTGGAGTCCCGGTACGGAACCGAGATCCCTGTCATCCACATCAACGGCAACAAGGCCTTCAAATACCGGGTCGACCCGATCGAATTGGAAAGGAAGCTGGAGCGTCTATGGAGCCGGTAGACGTTCTGGCCATCGCCGCTCACCCGGACGATGTCGAACTGACGTGTGGCGGCACGCTGCTGAAGATGGTCGAGCGTGGGTATTCGGTGGGGATCCTGGATCTGACGCGCGGCGAGATGGGTACCCGTGGAACCCCGCAACTGCGGGCGGCCGAGGCCGAGGCCGCCCGGAACGTTCTGGGGGCGCGGTTTCGAGAGCAGATGGATCTGGGCGACGCCCGCCTCACCGCCTCGGTGGAAAACCGGCTTGCTGTGGCCAAACGTATCCGACTGGCGCGCCCGCGAACCGTCATTCTTCCCTATTGGGTCGGCCGGCACCCGGACCACTACACGGCGGCCACGCTGGGATACGAAGCCTGTTACGCCGCCGGCCTCAAGAAGGCCGAAATAGACGGCGCCCCGCACCGGCCCCACAAGATCCTCTATTCGACCATCTATTGGGACGTCACACCTTCGTTTGTGGTCGACGTCAGCCCCTATTTCGACAAGAAACTGGAGGCGATCAACTGCTTCGCCTCCCAATTTCAGGGGGACCTTGGAGAAATCGAGAAGCTCTTTCCAGCCTGGGCGAAACTGATCGACCGGGTTCGGACCCAGATGAAGTTCTACGGCCACCAGGCAGGGGTGGAATACGCTGAACCCTTTGTCATCAAAGAACTTATTGCTATAGATGATGTCGTCGATATACCCGTTCCCTCGATTTGAGCCCGATATTCAGCGGCCGCCCGGAGTGATTCGCACTTTGGCCTTAAACCACGGCGGCCAAACCCTTGTCTTTTCTGTTGATAGAGATGCATCCAAACGCTCCGCGGCACGTCCAAATACCTTGACACCGCGCGCGCACGGTCATTACGATGGATAAACCGTATATCTCGGAGAGAATCACTATGATCCACAAGTTGATCCGGGTTGCAATGGCCTTCGTCCTGCTCGTCGTTACCGCCAACCCAGTGTTCGCGGCCGAGCAGAAGAAGCCTAAGAATTCCGACATCGAGAATATCGGAAATCGCGACATCAACGGAGGCATCTTCTCTAACATAAACTTCTCCTCACTCGAGGAGGAAATCGCGCTCGGCCGGCAGCTCGCCGCAGACGTGGAGCGCTCGGTAAAGCTTGTCGACGACCCCGTCATCACCGAGTTCGTTAATCGCGTCGGACAGAACATCGTTCGCAATTCCGACGCCCTGGTGCCTTTCACCTTCAAGGTGATCGACGATGACGGGATCAACGCCTTTGCCCTGCCGGGCGGGTTCGTCTTCGTCAACACGGGCATCCTCCTGAATGCAGACGAAGAGGCGGAACTGGCCGGAGTCATGGCGCACGAGATCGCGCACGTCACGGCGCGACACGGCACCGAGAACGCCGCAAAAGGAACAATCATCAACTGGGCGACGCTCCCCCTGATTTTCCTGGGCGGGGTCGCCGGTTTCGGTATTCGGCAAGCCGCGGGGATTGCGATCCCCATGCAGTTCATGAAGTTCTCCCGCGGAGCGGAAGAAGAAGCGGACTTCCTCGGCATGCAGTACCTGTACGCGACGGGTTACGATCCGGGTGCCGCGGTGACGTTTTTTGAGAAGATCCAAGCCCGCGAAACCGCCAAGCCAGGCTCCATTTCTTCACTCTTTTCTTCCCATCCTCCGACGGAGGCCCGGATCGAAAAGACCATGAGGAACATGGATCTGGTCCTTCCCGGCAAGGATCAGTATGTCCTGACCACCTCGGAATTCCAGGATGTGCAAGACCGGCTGATCGCTTACGAGAACCGCAAACCTCTCGACGCTGACGAAGAGGACAGCCGACCCAGCCTGCGGCGGCGAACGGCTCGTCCCGACACGGAGTCCGGAGATGACGAGGTGATAACCGAGAGTCCAGATGACGAACGTCCGCGGTTGGAGCGTAAGGACGGCAAGGACCCGGACCGGGCGCCCGAGGACGACGATCGTCCCATCCTGCGGCGTCGTCCTGGCGGTGGTGGAATCTAAACTTCCCTTCAGACTGATGAGTAGTAGGGCGGCCCCGGCGGGCCGCCCTTTTTTCTATCTTCGGGCGCTGGCCGTTGACCATTTCGGCTTTCCCATTCGCGCTGAGGACGAAGCACGTCGCGTCCGAAAAACATGACATGTCCCATATCCAATCTCCAACATCCGATACTCCCTGCGCCGTCCAATACCGACTCAATCCCTATTGCGAAGCGTCTCGCGTAGCGGTTATCATCTTCAATTGTCCACGGGGTCGTAGTTCAGTTGGTTAGAACGCCGGCCTGTCACGCCGGAGGTCGCGAGTTCGAGTCTCGTCGGCCCCGTTTACAATCAGGAAGTTAGCCCGGCGGGTTGCCGGGCTTTCCTGTATTTGGGGACTTAATTGCCATTGGCCAACCATTGAGCCGGAGGAGTCTCCCAGGTTATTGGGTGGAATGCGGGGAGAAGTTCGGTGCGGCAACGAGATCGAGAGGTGATTGAGCAGGAGTTCGCGCGCTCCCCGGGTGAATACCTCGCGAAGATTGCAAAGCGCGGCTTATCCGATCGCGTAGCGCTCAGAGATGCCGAGCGCCGTGCGACTCTGCGAATGGCCAAACTGGTGGGAGCGGACCTGGGCCGCGCGGATCTTCGCGGAGTCGACCTCCGCGATGCCGATCTGGGCGGGGCGAGCCTGGCGAAGGCAAACCTGCTCTCGGCCCGCGTGAAGTGGGCAAACCTGGTCGGCGCAGAGCTCAGAGGCGTCGAACTGGCGGACGTGAGCGGGCTGACGAGGGCGCAACTGGACTCGGCCCAAGTTGACGACAGGCCCAAACTGCCGCTCGATTTGGAGTAAAGTGTTGCGGTATTCGTTTTCCTTATTTGGCTTCAGTGGGGGTAAAAGATGATGAGATGCAGACTTGGTAAAGCGGTGGTTGGATTCGTTCTCCTGACAAGTCCCATCTATGGCTTTGCACAGGGCCGCCCCGGCGTGGATTTCACTCCGAAGCTGATCCCGATCGCCGAGAACGTCTACGCCTATGAGGGACCGCTGCACCTCCCGAACGAAGAACAAATCGTCCGAACGAATTCGCTCGTGATCGTCACCGATGATGGGGTCGTCGTAGCCGACGGGCAGGACAACCCGGAAGAGGGGCGCCGCATGATCGAGGCCATACGGGAAATCACGGACCAGCCAATCCGGTATCTGATCAACGCATCCCCACATGGGGACCACATCAACAGCAATGAAGTGTTCGAAGATGCGGTAATCATCGCCCATGCGAATGCCGGAGAAGCGATCGCCAGAACCCGGGAAGGCGCGACCGGCGATGCACCCCGTCCGACGCTCCCCCACATCACGTTCGAGGACGACATGGTCCTCTACGTCGGGGGAAAGACCATCGAACTCCACCACTTCGGTTTCGGTCATACACGCGGTGACACGGTCGTTTTCCTTCCCGAAGATGGTGTCGCATTTCTGTCCGAACTCTATTTCAACGGCATCGCCGCCTCCCTCGGCGAAGGATACGCCCGCCAGCATCTGGACACACTGCGGCGAGCGCTGGAATTGGATGCGGAGTGGTTCATCCCGGGCCACGGCTACATCGATGGGTTCGATGCCCCCGGGTTGAGGGCGGGAGCCGAACGCTACTACCAGAACGTCACGGCGATCCACGATGAGGTTCTGAAACATGTGGAAGCTGGCGACTCTCTGGAAAAGACCCTGGAAGAAATCGATGCGGATCTTGGTGAATTCGCTGAACTGCCCTTCTACGATTTCCTGAAGACGGGATGTATTTCCGGAACGTATCGAGCGTTGTCTGAGAATCAGTAGAGTACGTGATAAAGTCAGGGTATGTTTGCCTGGATTACCGTGCGTCTTCGGCAGTTCAATCGCTATCTGAACGACTATTACGCAAGGTCTCCGGGCTGTTGCGCCAGCGGTGGGCTTTCGGTTGCGCAACTTGAAGGAAGGCGGCCGCGTCCGGAACCGAAGCCAGGGGAAGCCCCAAAGCTCAAGCAACGGTGGTTATGCACTTGACTCAACTTTCAGGCAGACTATCCCACATATTGTGGTCACGCATGAAACTGGCTAACCACAACATATTGCGGTGGTTGCGTCAGAGCCAATCCGGTGGTGAAGTAGAGACCTGCGCGGCGGCGGTCGGTGCGCCGAAAGTGATGCGCGCTCTGACCTCCTTGGCGACCACACGGTGCGTTTTCGGTCTCCTGCGGCGTAGCGCATCCCGGAGATACCGGGATGCGGAATTGATCCGCAAAGCGATTTGTATGGCGGCCGAGGCTCCTAGAATGGCCTCCCAGATAGGGGCAAGGACATCCCAACAAGGTTTCACGGCGACAGTTCGGGCGTTCATAGTTGATTTCCTCTGTTGCTGTGATCGGGAGGCGAAGCCTTCAACTTCGCCTCCCAATCAGTTTGTGTTCAGTACCACTATATCTAGTAAACCGTGCAAACACAACATGTTGCGGTGCTTTTAGACGTGCTGCGTCAAGTGCATAATCACGCAAGCAACCGGCGGCAGAAGCCTGATGGCCCGCGTTAGGGCGATGCCGCGCCAGATGCGAGCAGCCTGTGGCAGAACCCCTCATTGACCCGTCTGCGGGTTGTCCGATAACATTCCTCAACTTCGCTAGGACGGCCAAACACGGTCCGTAGAGGGAAACCGCATGCGCAAACTCAAACTGCACTGGCAAATTCTCATCGCGATCATGCTTGCGGTCGTGGCGGGCTTGCTCACGAGACCCGAGTCGGCCCTGTTCGGCGTTCCGGTGATCGGGGTCTACGACTTCATGGGGACGATGTTCCTCAATGCCCTCCGGATGCTCATCGTGCCCCTGATCATGTCGTCGATCGTCAGTGGCGTGGCGGGCCTTGGGTCGGGCAGCGACCTGGGGAGACTCGGCCTCAAGACGGCGACCTATTACATCGCATCGAGCCTGCTGGCGATCTGCCTGGGTCTGGTTGTCGTCAACATCGTCTCACCGGGCATCATCGACGGGGAGCCGGCTGGAGATCGCCTGGGCCTGGAAGCAAGCACAAGCGAGGTTGTGGCCCAGGTGGAAGGCCGGGGCGCAGGGGATCTGGCGGACCTGTTCCTGCGGATGGTTCCGACGAACATCGTCGGAGCGGCTGCTAACGGAGAGATGCTGGGCCTGATCTTTTTCAGCATCCTGTTCGGCTACTTCCTGAACCAGATTCAGTCCGATTTCTCTGAAACGATGCAGCGGATGGCTAACGGCATCTTCGAAACGATGATGCGGATCACGATGTGGGTAATGGTCTTCACGCCGATTGGTGTCTTCGGACTCGTCGCTGAGCAAGTCACCCAGACCGGGTTCGGCGCGTTCCTCCCTCTGCTGAGTTTCTTCTTCACAGCGCTGTTCAGCCTTCTCGGCCATGCACTGATTACGCTGCCCTTGATGCTCTACTTCATCGCAGGGGTCAACCCATGGCGACATTATCGCGCAATGTCGCCGGCGATGCTGACCGCCTTCGCGACAGCGTCCTCCTCGGCAACACTCCCGTTGACGATGGAGTGCGTCGAGAAAAAGGCCGGGGTTTCGAACCGCATCACGAGCTTCGTACTCCCCCTGGGCGCTACGGTGAACATGGACGGCACGGCGCTCTACGAATGTGTCGCCGCAATATTCATTGCTCAGGCCTATGGCCTCCAACTGGACTTTGTCACACAGTTCACCATCGTGTTCGTCGCCCTGGTGACCTCGATCGGTGTAGCGGGAATCCCCGCGGCCAGCCTCGTTGCGATCACGATCATCCTGTCGGCCATCGGTCTCCCAATCGAAGCCGTTGGCCTGATTCTGGTCACAGACAGGGTGCTTGACATGGTCCGGACCTCGATCAATGTTTTCAGCGACTCCTGCGGCGCGGTGATCATCGCGCGCACCGAGGGTGAGAGCAATATCCTGGTTTCCAGTCCGGAAGAGGTTGCGACCACGGTGGGAGATTGATCGGCGACCGCCCTTCGCCAGGACAGAGCGTCTTGCGGGCCTTCGTTTCGGAGGCTTGGTTGTAATAGCGCCGCACTTGTGGGATATTAGGCGGTTACTCTGACCTGTCGATTCATGGTGGCTGATGGCGCTTCGGACTGAATACGTTTCCTACATGGCAGACAAGATCGCCGACGAACTCGTCGAGCGCGGCCTAATAGAACTCCCGAAGGATTTTTTCGTCTCGGACCAAATCTTCGAGGCACTGGACGAGGAACTCACAATCGAAGAACGCCTGAACGAAGAAGTCCGAACGGTGTTGAACGAATACTCGAACCAGATGCGCGAGAGCGGTGCTTCCTACCAGGAGACATTCAAGCTGATCAAGCGCAAGCTCGTTCGCGAGCGAAAGATCGTCCTGTAAGTATGCGGCTTTCCAGAGACAAGATCAACATTCTCTCCCACTGTGTCGCCGACACGCTGGCGGAAATCGACGCAGTCACCTTTAAGGAAGACCGGAATACCATTCGGCTGGCCGCTCTTGAAATACTCCAGAGATGGGTAAAGAAGGAATCCGACATAGATCAGGCGGCCCGGCACAAGATTGAGTCGCAGAGCCGATCAATACCCGAAGGCAGTGCGGAGTGGGACATCCTCTACCGCAAGTACTACGACGAGGAAATGCAGAGCCTGATCGGCACCACGGCCCCTCCTGAAGCTGGGTTCTAGGTCCGGCTCCCTGCCTTGATCAAGGCGACTGCATCTCACTGGACAGGATCACTGCCTCGGCGATCTCGCGCATCGTCCGCCGCGTTTTCATGCTCTGCTGTCGCAACCGCCGGTAGGCTTCGTCTTCCGAAAGCCGGGCCTGCTTCTGCAGGATGCTCTTGGCGCGATCCACCAGCTTGCGCGCTTCCAGCGCCTCTTCCCGTTCCTGGACGGCGGCCGTGAGCTTCGTATTCTCGATCGCGAGAGCGGCCTGATCACAAACCGTCGAGAGTACCCGCATGTCGTCCCTCGAAAAAACCGGCCCTTTGTCGGAATAAACGTTGATGACGCCAATCACGGATTCCTTGACGATCATCGGGACCGAAACCAGCGACCGAACGCCCTCCTTCTTCGCGAGCTCCGGATAGCGATAGCCTTTTTCGCGGGTCACGTCCTTGACCATCAAAGGCTTCCCTTCCTTGACCACGCGCGAGATCAGGCTCTTTCCGATCTTCAGGTTTGGCCGCTTCCAATATTCCTGGCTCGAACACTTCGCGGCCTTGAGAACCAGTTCGTTCTTCTTCTGGTCGACAAGCATGATCGAACAGACCTTGGCCTGCATCGTCTCGGAGATCATGTTTGCGATGAGCTGCAGCATTTCGTCCAGGTAGCGCCCCGATGCCGCAATCTGGCTCACCTGGACGAGGGTCGACAACTGGAGTGTGCGCCGCTCGGCTTCCGCGTAGAGCCGCGCATTGCTGATGGCCCCTCCGACCTGGTGCCCGATGATCGATAGCAGCGTCTGTTCGTGATCGCTGTGCCGATGGGTTTTCCGGTGCTGAACGTTGATGACCCCGATGACCTGGTCCGTCGGGACGATGATCGGGACCGAAAGGAAGGCCTCGTACTTGTCTTCGGGCAGGTTGTTGAAGAATTTGAATCGACGGTCCTTGCCCGCGTTTCGCGCAATCGCCACGGTTTCAGACGTCTCGGCCACCCAGCCCGTGATCCCCTCGCCGACCTTCACGCTGATGCGCCCGATCAAACGGGGATCAAACGGGGATGCGGGTTCTTCGAGGCACGAAGAAACAGATACGGTTCGCTGTCTTCCAGGAGGTATAGCAGGCACGAATCGCACTTCGTGACGGCCACGACCAGCTCGACAATCTCCTTGAGAACCTGGTCCAGATCAAGGCTGCAGCTGATCGACTGACTGATTTCGTGAAGGATTTCCAGTTCCCGGCCCGCCAGGTCCAGGGTTTTGCGAATGTTGTCTATTGAGTTCTTTCGGGGCATGGTTAAGAAGCAGCTAGAATTGCACTTTCGCTCCGCTCAAGCAAGCCGAGGGCTTTGGGACGCTCAACCGCGCCTGCGGCGTGACATTGCACGCGCGACGGCCGATGAACCTCGCTGTGGACATCGGCGCTCGACCAACGGTGAGCACTAGTAGCCTGTGGCAGAAGGGTTACAGCGAAACGGCCTTTCGCCGTTGGCCGCGCGTGTCGATCAGTCACACGGCGAGTTCGAACGCCTTACGGAGCGGGGCCGGCAGAGCGCGGGCCTTGAATTCCTTTCGATCGACGCAGACGAGCGTCACGAAGCCATCGGCCAGCGACTGGCCCGATTCTTCACCGATGATCTCGAAATCGTACCGAACCGTCTTCTCACCCTTGAACTGAACCCGGACACGAACCAGTATGGCGTCCCCCGCATGAATCGGCCTCTTGAAGTTCGCATGAGACTCCACGCGCGGCAGCCAGACATTGTGCTCGTCGAGCAGCTGGCCCCTGGCGGTGCCATAGCTACGAAAAAGCTCCTCTTCGGAGTACTCGACAAAGCGAAAGAAATGCGGAAAGTAAACGATGCCGGCGGGGTCCGCATCCGCCCAGTAGGTCTGGATTCTGGTTTCAAACATTGAGGAAACGGTCCACCCCGCGTCCCGGCGCTTGATCCGTCTCGGCCGAGTGACCCGTTCTTCAGTCTACCCGATCGCTTCCGCCCCACGTTCGCCGGTTCGAATCCGGACGCTGTCGAGCATGTCCAGAACAAAAATCTTTCCGTCTCCGATGTTTCCTGTTCGAGCGCCTTTGACGATCGCCTCTATCGTGGGCTCGACAAAGTCATCATTGATGGCGATTTCGATTTTTACTTTCTTGAGGAGGTTGATCGTATGGATAACACCACGATAAGCCTCCGTGTATCCTTTCTGCTCTCCCGCCCCAACCGCATTGGAAACGGTCATCTTGTGAACGTCGGCGTCGAACAACGCCTGCTTCACATCGGTCAGCTTGTGGGGCTGAATCATTGCAACAATAAGTTTCATTTCACACCTTCCATAGGAATAAAGCCTTGATCCCTCTCTTCGGATCCGATTGTCGTCAACATCAGTCGGTCGTGAGTATCTGGAAGCCCGAATACGCTTCCATGCCGTGCTCGCCGATATCCAGTCCTTTCAGCTCTTCGTCCGTCGTAACGCGGAGCCCCATCGCAGCCTTGATGACGGCGAAAATCAATAGAGCCGCACCAAAACACACGACACCGTAAGCCGCGATGCCGATCAACTGGGTGACGATGCTGTGCTCGGCACTGAAGATGCCCACGGCCAACGTGCCCCAGATACCGCACACCAGATGCACTGAGATGGCGCCGACCGGATCGTCGATTTTCAGCTTCGTGTCGATCGTGATGACGGCCACAACGACCAGAACACCTGCAACGAGGCCGACGATCACCGCAGACAGTACCGAATCGATGGTATCCGCACTCGCCGTAATTGCCACAAGACCTGCCAGACACCCGTTCAAGGCCATCGAGAGGTCCGGTTTCTTCTGGATGATCTGAGATGCGAAATAGGCCGCGATAATACCTGCTGCGGCCGCGAGAGAGGTGGTCACCAAGGTGTAGGAGACCGGTCCGGGATCCGCCGACAGGACAGATCCCCCGTTGAACCCGAACCAACCCAGCCACAGCAGAAACACACCAATCGTCGCCAGGGGCATATTCGATCCGGGTATTGCGTGGACCACATTCCCGTAATACTTGCCGATTCTGGGCCCCAGAATTAGAGCACCCGCAAGGGCGCCCCAGCCTCCTACAGAGTGAACCAGGGTCGAGCCTGCGAAATCATAGAAGCCCATCTGATCCAGCCAGCCTCCACCCCATTTCCAGCTGCCGACCCAGGGATAGACCAGACCAACGAAGAAGACCGTGAACACCAGAAAACTGCGCAACTTGATCCTGCCGGCCACCGCGCCGGAAACAATCGTCGCACCGGTGGCGGCAAACATCGCCTGGAACAGGAAATCGGTCCAGTACGTGTACGCGCCGTCCGCATACTCGATCAAGCCGGCCGCGCCTTCGGGAGAACTGACGCCCCAACCTGCAAATCCGAACCAGCCCCCCAGGGAAAACTCCCCGGGATACATGAGGTTGAAACCAATGATGGCGTAGGTCAACAGACCGATCGCCACGATCATCGTGTTCTTGAACAGAATGTTCACCGTGTTCTTGGCTTGCACCAATCCGGATTCCAAGCTCGCAAAACCCAGATGCATGATGAAGACCAGGAAGGTCGCCACCATCATCCAGGTGTTGTTCACAACGAACATCGCATCATCGGCGGTCGCCTGCGCATGAGCCGTAGAACTCATGCATGCGACGACCCCTAGCAGCAGCATCAATTTGCCAATCCAACGTTTACTGAACATGCTTCTCCTTCTCGATCCTAGTCGCCTCTTACGGGATAGATCGTTAGAACTCCAGCAGTGTGAGGCGTACCGTCTCGCCTCACACGACACCGATCAAAAACTCAAACTGAAACTGAACCCGCCCCAAAGCGTGTCCGCCAGTGTCGCCCCTGTTGGCCGACCGGGCTCTCGGGGATCTTGAAACTGACTCGCCCGGATTCCATCACCCAACAGACCGCTGTAGGTCACCCACACGCCCATGGACCAATTGTCGTTGATGGCGATCGGAAGGCTCGCCGTGATGCTCGCGTCGTGGGGCCCAGCCTCGTCAATGCCGTAGTAGAACTTCGTGAAGCCACCGTTGGCGACGCCAAACGAACCGGACAGATCCAAGCCGGGAAAGATGTTGTTGTTGAAGGCAATAGAACGTCCCGCGCTGATCAGGAAATAGGTACCGGCGGAATCGTTGTTGACGGTTTCATCGACATCGAAATATACCGTCACCGTAGGGGCTAGTGGCACCGCATCGAAGGCGATGCTACCGTAGACCTCGGTCGTGGTCGAGAATCTCTCCGGAAAGGTGTAGAAGATCGTGCCGACTCCTACCGAAACAGTGTCGAACGAGCGGTCGTACGAGAACGTGTAGTCGATTTCGGTGAAACGTCCTTGCAGGCCGTCAGCGCCAGCCGCAGCGCCGGGGTCACCGGGCAGCAAGAACATTGGTGGGGCGTTGTTCGCCGCTGTCAGGTCCATGCTGGCCCACGCGTTAAATGAAAAGCCATTGGCGCCCAACGTCATCGAAGGCTGAAGGCTCCAATCGTTCGTCAATCTCTGGCCTCTCCACATGTATTTGCTGACCAGGGCAACGTCCCCCGATGCCGAGTAGGTAGACTCTTGCGCCATGGCGGTCCCCATTAGAAAGCCGCACAGCACAACGAATCCCAGGGTCCGTGTCCAAATCTTGCTTCTCATTTAGATTTCCTCAAGCGATGATTTACCTGCCCATCGCAGTTGCTACATGACAAAAACACTCGGTAAACAAAACAACGCCCACCACGCCCGCAATTCCGGGTGTGGGTGGACGTCTTCGTCGGGTCGCGACCCCAGTGTCTCAAGCAACAAAAAAAGCCCTCGGAAATCCAATTCCCGAAGACTTCATCGTCTGCACAAGCGATACGCCGTTGTATCTTTGCCGCTTTCTATTATGCTCGTGTGCCCGGCGGTGTCAACCCCCTAAGTGGGCGCTTACTTCAGATCCAGAGTGAAATACGAGCAGCTAATCGTGGCGCAGGGCGTCGATCGCGTTTATCCGTACCGCCTTCGAGGCTGGGACGATCGACGCCGCCAGCGCTACCAGCACGAGCAGTGCGCTCGATGCGCCAAATGTGAACGCATCCGTCGTTGTGACTCCGTACAGGAGGCTGGCCAGAAACTGGGTCAGTCCCACGGCAATCAAACCGCCGATGAGAACGCCCCCGAGCACCATCGCCATCCCACTGCCGACCACCAGGCGGAGGACGTCTGCCGATGTGGCGCCGAGGGCCATCCGAACGCCGATTTCCCGGGTCCGCTCGGTTACCGCCAGAGCGATAACCCCGTAGACGCCCATCGCCGAGAGCAACAGGACCAGCACCCCCATACTCCCCGCCACGTTTCCGGCAATCCGCTGCGGAAGAAGCGTGAACCCGACGTAGTCCGAGAGCGGCTGAATACCGGTTATCGGGAGGCCCGCGTCCAACTCCCTGACCGACGAGCGAATCGTTTCCGACGCTGCTGCTCGATCGGCACGGCTCCGCAGGACCAGCGTCATCCCGGCACGATAGTTGTCAGCGAAAGGAACGTAGACGAAAGGGATCGGGTCCTCGTCCACCGATCTGTACTTGCCGTCCCGTGCAACGCCGACAACCCGGTGAGGCGTACCATCACCGACATACAGGATCCGCCCGATGGGATCCTGGCCTCCCCAGAGGCGGCCGGCGAGCGTCTCGTTGATGATCGCCACGCGATTGCCCTCTCCACCCGCGATCGACGAGAAATCCTCTCCCGCAACGAGCGCGATTCCCATCGTCTCAAAATAGTCGGAAGACACTACGTTGAAATCTGCATCGCTGTAGGATGCAGGGCTGGGCGCCCGGGAGACGCCTCCCAGTCCGAGGGCCGCCCCGTCCAGCGGCAGATCCGCGGCCACGCTCGCCGCGACAACATCCGGGAACCCCTGGAGGCGCTCCAGCAGCAGCCGATAGAAATCCCGGCCCTGTTCCTCCGTGTATCCGTGTTTCGACAAGTCAATCCGCGCCACCTGGACCCCTTCGGCCACGATGCCCAAGTCCACATCGCCGGCTGCCGATAGCGCCCGCAGCAACAGCCCCGCGCCGACGAGAAGGATCAGCGACAGGGCCAACTGCCCCGCCACCAGGAAACGGCGCATTCGCGAACCCCGACGACCGTACGACGCAGGCAGCTCCTTTAAAGCCGCGATCAGGGACACGCTCGAAGCTCTCATGGAAGGCAAGAGTCCGAACAGCAGCGTGCTCACGAGCGACACAAACAGCGCGAACAGAAACACCCGGATGTCGATCGGGATGTCGAGCTGGACGAACGCCGGCAGTGGCACAGACGACTGCAGGAGCCGGACCGAGTCGATGCCCCAGCGCGCGAGGAGCAGCCCGACGACGCCTCCCCCCAGGGACAACATCAGGCTCTCGGTCAACAACTGGCCCACGACGCGGCTACGGGTCGCCCCCAGCGCCATCCGAACCGCGATCTCCCGTCTACGCTTCATTCCCGCCGAAAGCAGTGCACCGGCCAGGTTGACGCATGCCACAAGCAGCACCAATCCGACGAGCACCATCAGGAGCGCCATGAACCCGGCGACGATGCCGTCGAGGTCCGCGATGACACCATCCGCCCGAACGACGCGAACGCCGGTACCAGGACGGATCTCGGGATACTCGCCCTCCAAAGCCGCGGCAACCCTGTTGAGATCGGCTTCGGCCTGGTCGCGGGATACCCCGGGACGCAAGCGCCCGATTCCCTGCAGCCAGTTAGCGCGACGGTCTGCCAGGTCGTCCCTGCCCGGCTCGGCCCACTCCCGCATCATGACGGGGATCCAGACGTCACCCACCATCATGTTCAGCGTCCCGCGGAATCCTTCCGGCGCCACCCCGACTACAGTGAATGGTCTTCCGTTGACGCGAATAGTTCCTCCAACGACCCCGGGATCCGCACCAAAGCCCTCGGTCCACATCCGGTGGGAGAGGACCGCCACCGGATGGGTTCCCGGGGTCTCATCCTCTTCGCCCAGAAAAAAGCGCCCGGAGGCCGGGTCAATCCCCAGGACGTCGAAATAGTTTCCGGTAACGATGTGAGCGGCCACGTGGGACGCTCCGGCCGGAGTCTCCAGGCCAACCTCGATCGGCGTCCACGCCGCCATAGATGCAAGGGTTTCGTTTCTCTCCCGATAGTCAACAAAGTTCGGGTAGGAGAAGTTGTCGAAGGTCGTTCCGTTACCCGCCCGGCCGATCTCGACGAGGCTCCGCGCGTCGGGAACGCCGGGTAGAGGTCTGAGCAACAGCGCGTTCACGACACTGAATACAGTGGTGTTGGCGGCGATGCCCACGCCGAGGGAAAGTATCGCAGCCAGCGTGAAGAGGCGGTTCTGGCCCAGAACTCGAATCGCGTACTGGAGATTTTGCCGGATAAGGTCCACTAGTTAGTCTCCAAATCTTGAACCTTATCCGGCGTACTGCTAACGGACAGGTTCAATCATTGATATCGTAGGGTGATCTGTGGATCCACCCTCACTGCGCGCAGCGCAGGTACGATGGAGGCCGCGGCTGCCACGCTGATCAACAGCGCACATATGGCAACAAACGTCACCGGGTCGGTCGCGGACACACCGAACAACAGCCCCTCCATGAAGCGGGTCACGCCCAGAGCGACCCCCACCCCAGCAACGGTCCCGATCAGGGTCGGAATCAGCCCCTGCCTGAACACGAGCCAGGAGACATCCCGGCGCCCGGCTCCGAGTGCGATGCGCAGGCCAATCTCACGAATCCGCAGACTGAGCGAATAACTGACGACCCCGTAAACCCCGATCGCCGCCAGGCCGAGTGCCAGCAAGCCGAAGACGGCGGCTCCCATGGCCGCCATCCTCTGCGGAAGCATCGCCAGCCCGGCGTGCTCCTCCATCGTTCTCACACCAAATACGGGGAGACCGGCATCCATGTTCCGTATCTCCTGACGTACGGCAGGAATGAATGCGCGCGGATCACCCGTGGTTCGCACGATGAGGGTCATATCTGGCCGGTAGACCTGCTGGAGGGTTCCATACAGGAAGAACTGGCTGTCCTCGGTCAAAGAGCGGTGTTTGACGTTCTGTGCCACCCCAACGACCTCGAGTGCGACACCGTTGGCCCGGATGCGCTTCCCGAGAGGGCTTTCACCCGGCCAGAAGCGCTCTGCGAACGTCCGGTTCACGATAACGACCTCCCGCGCCGCGTCGGCCCGATCACCCCTGTTGAAGTCCCTCCCGTAGACGAGCGGGATCTCCATCGTCTCGAAGTACCCGGGTCCCACGGCATCGTAGAGCGAACTCAGGGTCTCGTCCGGTCCGAATTCATAGCCCTCGATCTCGCCGATTCCCAGGAGGCTGCCGCCGCGTTGAGAAAGAGGAGGCCGCCTGGAATAAGTGGCCGATCCGACACCCGGCAGCGCTTCAACCCGGTCGAGCAACCGTTGGTAAAAAGCCCTGCCCTGTTCGGGTGTATAGCCGCTCGGTTCGATGTCCATCGATAACATCAGGGTGTTGCTCGGGTTGAATCCCGCATCGAAGCTCCTGGCGCTTTCCAGGCTCCTCAGGAACAGACCCGCCGCGATCAGCGCGACGACGGAAAACGTCACCTGTAGCGCGACCAGGCCGCTTCGCAGACGTGTGCCGGACCGGCCGCTGGTGTTAAACGACTGATTCAGGTCGTTGGAAAGGTTCGATTTCGTGCTCCGCAACGCCGGAACGAGGCTGAAGAGGATTCCGGTGAGTATCGAGACGGCGAGCGTAAACGCAAGCACGTTTCGGTCGAGGTCCATGTTGAACCCGATCGGTATGTCTACCGGGGGTATCAGTCCAGTCACGGCCCGGGAAAGCCAGACGGCCACGAGCAGACCCAGCGTGCCTGCGACGAGGGCAAGCACCAGGCTCTCGGTCAGGAATTGCCGGATGAGACGCCAGCGGGTCGAACCCAGCGCATAGCGCAGCGCCGTTTCCCGGTACCGGAAGGCTGAACGAGCCAGCATGAGGTTGGCGACGTTGACGCATGCGACCAGCAGCACGATTCCGACGAACGTCATCAGGGCCACCAGCATCGGGAAAGCGCGGCCCTGTATGCCGAGCTGCGAATCCAGCGGTGCGAAAACACCCATCGTCAGATCTTTGTTCGTGTCCGGATACTGCTCCTCGAGTCGGAGCGCCAATCCGTCCAGGTCTTGGCGTGCCTGGTCGACACTCACGCCAGGCTTCAGGCGACCGACCAGGTCCATCCACATCGCGCCACGGTTCCCCATGAGCCCGCTTCGCAGGTTGGCAGGGACGAACACGTCGAACGATAGGCCGACGACTGGGCCTCCGAAGCCTTCGGGCGCGACGCCGACCAGGGTGAACGGTTCCCCGTTTACCGTGACGTCGCTGCCGACGATCTCCGGATCCCCGCCGAAGAACCGCTGCCAGAACCGGTAGCTGATAACAGCAACCGGTTTGGCACCCATTTCGGCTTCGGACGGCAGAAAGGTTCGTCCCAGGACCGCCTCCACTCCGAGAACGTCGAAGTAGTTCCCGGTTACGATCGTTCCCTGGACACGCTCGGGTTCCGAACCACTCGAAAAATTCAGGCTGATCAGTTCCCAGCCGAGCAGGTCCGCGAGCGTGTTGCTCTGGTCTCTCAAGTCTTCCAGGTTCGGATAGGAGACACCCATGCAGCAGCCGGAGCTGTTCCGATTCTGACCGCCGATCATGACCAGATCGTGCGGCTCGGCCACCGCGGGCGGTCCGGAAAGTACGATCGCATTCAGCCAGCTGAATATGGCCGTGTTGGCTCCGATCGCGAGGGAAAGGGTCAGGACGGCGACGGCGGTAAACCCGGGGTTCTTCACCATTTGGCGTACACTGTACCGGATGTCAGTCCACAACTGATCCATTGGAGGCCTCCGATGCGCTTCTTCTCGTCTCAGGAAAAACGCACGAACGCCCGGATTCTTACAATGATTGTGGGATTTTCAGCATCCGGTCACTAGTCGTAACGGAGCGACACCATCGGGTCGACTCGGAGCGCTCGGTACGCGGGAAGCATTGTCGCCGCCGTCGACACGGTCAGCAGCAACACTGCAATAGACGCAAACGTCACCGGGTCGCTCGCCTGAATGCCGAAGAGCATCGACGAAATGGATTGAGCGCCCGCCAGAGCGACCCCCAGACCGACAACCCTCTGTGCCAATGTAGGTGAGACACCTGCCTAACCGTTAATTAGTGAGCAGGGCGGGAAGGAAGTGAGCCTGTGTTGGTGATGAAACCAGAGAACGAGAACGAAGAATCGCGTGGAACGGAAGGCGCCCGCAGGGCGACTGGAGTTGCGCGTGAAGCGGCCGGTCGGAATGGGGATAATCCGGACCCGGAGGTGACCAATAAGGCGATACGGAGGCGATTCAGCGCCGCATATAAGCGCCGGGTCGTGCGGGAGGCGGACCGATGCACGAAGCCGGGCGAGTGGGGGGCCTTACTACGCCGGGAGGGATTGTATTCCTCGAGCCTGCGCACCTGGCGGCGGCAACACGATGCCGGGGAATTGGCCGGGATGGGTTCGGCGAAGCGAGGACGGAAAGCGCAGCCGAAGGACGGCCGGGACAAGCGCATCGCTGAACTGGAACGCGAGGCGCAACGGCTCCAGAGGAAGCTGGAGCAAGCCGAAACGGTCATCGAGATCCAAAAAAAAGTCTCCACGCTATTGGGGATTCCTCTGAAGAACCCGGACCAGGAAGAGAACAACTGATGGAAGCGGCCGAAAAGTTCTCCACCGAATTGGGACGGCGCCGGCGTGCCGGGCCTTCGGGGTTTCCCGCGCGTCGCTCTATCGGCGTCGGCAGCGGGCCGCCGCGCCCGCAGCCGAGCGGGCACGCCCACGATCACATCGGGCATTGAGCGGAGCCGATCGACAGGAAGTCCTCGACCTGCTGCATAGCGGGCGCTTCGTGGATCAGGTGCCCGCCCAAGTGTGTGCGGCCTTGCTGGATGCAGACCGCTATTTGTGCTCGGTACGCACGATGTACCGGATTCTGGATGCGAACCAAGAAGTGCGCGAACGGCGGAACCAACGGCGTCATCCCGTCTACCAGAAGCCGGAACTGTTGGCGACAGGCCCGAATGAAGTGTGGACCTGGGACATCACGAAGCTGAAGGGACCACGGAAGTGGACCTACTTCTACTTGTACGTGATTCTCGATATCTTCAGCCGCCAGGCGGTGGGCTGGATGGTGGCCGATTGCGAATCTTCCGGCCTGGCCAAGAAACTGATTCGTGAAAGCTGTGACAAGCATCGGATCGAGCAGGATCAGCTGACTCTGCACGCCGATCGCGGCTCGTCGATGAAGTCGAAAGCGGTGGCGCTGCTGCTATCGGATCTGGGTGTGACCCAATCCCACTCTCGGCCCTATGTGTCCGACGACAACCCGTTCTCGGAAGCCCAGTTCAAAACCCTGAAATACCGCCCTGACTTCCCGGAACGATTCGGTTCGATCCAGGACGCCAAGGCGTTCTGCCGGGACTTCTTCCACTGGTACAACAACGTCCACTACCATTCCGGTCTGAACTGGCTAACCCCAGCGATGGTCCATTACGGTCAGACCGGTCCGATTCTGGAACGACGCCAGCATGCTCTGGATCGCGCTCGTCGGCAACATCCAGAACGTTTCGTCAATGTACCGAGAAAGATCGCTGGGCCGCCGGACAAGGTGTGGATCAACCCGCCCGCAGAGTCGCCTACGGTAGCTTAAATTCCGAATGCAGGTGTCTCAAACTTGTTGACACGTTCCGCAATGAGGCCGATGCCGGTGTAGAAGATTGCCTGGAACACGACCATTTTCAGGATGCTGGCACGGTGTGCGCCCAGCGCCATCCGAACGCCGATCTCCCGCGTCCGTTCGACGACTGAATGAGAAAGGACGCCGTAGATTCCGACCGCTGCCAACATCAACGCGAGCATGCCAAAGGCCGACGAAACGACCGCCATCGCCCGGTTCGCGACCAGGGTCTGCATGCGAACCTGCTCGAAGGTCATGCCGCCCGAAATAGCCAGATTGGGATCCAGTGCGGCCACGGTGTCCCGAAGCGTCGACACTACCGCCGCAGGACCGGCACCAGCCGAACGCAGATGAAGCGCCGAGCCGAGGAAGAAATTCGGGCCGATCGCATGGAAGACGAAAGGCAGCGGCTCTTCTGCCAGAGCGACATAATTGGTCGTCGCAACCACTCCCACGATTTCCACCGTCACGTCGTTACCCAGATCCAGACGTTCGCCTATGGGATTCCGGTCAGGCCAGAATCTGCGTGCCATCGTGTCGTTGATCACGGCGACAGAGCTGCCAGATTCGAGGTCGCGCCAGTCGATGCCCCGGCCGCGGAGGATGGGAATGCCGACCGTCTCGAAATACCCCGGGCCGACGGCGTTGAAATCGATTCGGAAACCGAACTGCCCTTCCGGAGGTTCCTGACCTTCTATCCGGTACTGCCTCATGTCACTAGTGTCCGGTTAGAAGTCGAATAGAACCAGCTGGTTAGGATCTTGGAGTTCATTGAATTGGGAATCAGGCGCGTGAAAGGCCTGCAAAATGGGCTGTTTCTCAAGAATCGTAATGCTGAGAATCTGTAGGATTTGGTAAAGACTCCTATCGATGCCGAGGCGCTTCCGGATGATGGCGACGTGAACATAAACCGAAATGGCGATCCAGATCTGGGTCTTCACCGCATTCTCGCTGGTGCCGTAGAAGGACTTGATTCGAAGGTGTTGTTTGATCCATTTAAAGAAAAGTTCCACCTGCCATCGCGACTTGTAGATCTGAGTGATGGTGAGTGCAGGCAACGCGAAGTTGTTGGTCAGGAACTTCAACCGCTTGTTCGTCCCGGCATCGAAGTAGCTGATACGCCGCAACGGATCGGGATAGGTTTTGGCGGATTTGTTCGTTGTGAGGATGACCGTCTGGTCGGATCGCAATCCCGTGGTCGTGTCCACCCGACGGGAGTACCGCCGCCGCAGGACGACGTTCTTCTTAGCACGCACCACAAAGAAAGCGGAACAGAGGGAGAAGAGAAAGAGCCGTTCAAAATCGATATAGGCGCGGTCCATGACGTAGAAGGCACCCGCTTCGGGTGCGATCTCATCGAGAACGTTGACGTCATGGACTTTCCCGTCTGTGACGTGGATAAACGCGGGAATGTTGCCGTGAAGATCCAGCAGTGTATGCATCTTGACCGCGGCTTTGTGCCGGCGAAACCGGGCCCATGGGAATAGTGAAAGACACAGGTCAATGGTGGTCGAGTCCAGGGCATATAGACCTTGATCCAACTCGACGCCGATGGGGTCTTCGGCATATAACGGCCGCGCCATGCCGATCAGGACCTGTGCGAAATCCGCATAGATCCGCCAGTCGCGCCGCTCGTTGGCGTCGGCCAGTGTCGTCCGCGCCACCTTGCTTCGGAATCCCATGTGGTAACGCTTTCTGCCGAGGGCGCGTAAGCAGGCTTCGATGTCGCGGAGGCTTTCACGATAGGTCAATTGGGCGAATGCCATCGCCAGGAACTGATCCCAGCAGGAAAACCCTTTCTGCTGGTAATCGCCCCGATAGCGGGCGACACACTTCTGAAACTCGTATCGGGGCGCGTAATCCATGACTTGTGAGAAGACGGTTTGGCCTGAGTTCATGCGCCATTGGTATCACCCCTCTCACCGTAATATTGCTAAAAGTGTGATCGGCAGGTTCAAATCGAAAAATCGCAGAATGCCATTCAACTCACTGTTCATCTATAAGTTGCCGGCGGCTGTCGCACCGTGTTCCGGACACTAGTGGCCTCATGTCCCTACCACCACCGAGGGGCACGCTCCCTGCTACCGTAACGCTCGCAACCTCAGGGGCGGCCTCGAGTCGGTCCAGTAGATCCTGAAAGAACGCCATCGCCTGGTCCATGGAATACCCGTTGCGCCTCAGATCGATTTCGGCGATGACCAGGTTTTCGGTTTCGAAACCGGGGTCGAAACGCCGCGCTTCACTCAAGCTGCGAAGCAGCAGCCCGGCCCCCACCAGAATCACCGCGGAAACCACGACCTGGGTGATGACGAAAGCGGCACGGAGCGCGGATCGGCGCGATCTGTTGCCGGAGCCACCCGTCAGGGCCGTACGCAGATCGGTTCGCGCGGCCCGCACGGCCGGAACCAGGCCGAAGAGCCCACCCGTCATCAGACTGGCGGCACCGGCGAAGAGCAGGACACGAACGTCCAGGCCAAGCTCGGGACTGATCCCCAGTTCGGCGGGAAACTGAGCGGCAAGACCGTCGGCAATCCAGAGCGAGAGCGCGACGCCGACAATGCCTCCGAGTCCGGCGACTACAAAGCTCTCGGTCAACCATTGGCGGACCAGCCGCCACCGGCCGGCGCCCAGCGCCTGACGCACCGCGGTCTCCCGGTTCCGGAGCGTCGCCCGAACCATGATCATGTTGGCCACGTTGGCACATGTCGCCAGGAGCAGCAGGCCGACGACGATCATGAAGAAGCCTGATATCGTGGAGATCGTCCCTCCCATCCGCTCGGGAAGGTGGGTCGCGCGAATGATCTCGAAACCCGTACCGTCGTTCATCGGGTACTCTGCGGCGAGCTGGGCTGAGAGAACCGCTATTTCGGACTGCGCCGCCTCGATCGAGACATCCTCGGCGAGCCGTCCTGTCGCATCGAGCCATCCCCAACCCCTGTTCGTAAGCTCGTTTCCCCGTGGCCTGACCTGCTCGAAAATGGCAAGGGGAGCCCAGAAGTCGGCTTGCATAGCCGGGCAGGATCCACGGAACCATTCGGGGGCGATGCCGATGATCGTGAACGTGTGGCCATTGATGACCAGTTGGTCGCCCACGACATCCTCGGAGGCGCCGAAATTCCGGTGCCACAGACCATCACTGATCACAACGACCGGATGGCCTCCCGGTCGAATGTCGTCGTCAGGCCCGATGTTTCGTCCGCGCGCAGCGGCAATCCCCAGAAGCTCGAAGTAATTCCCGGTCACGAGCTCACCCTGCACCTCGTCGACGTTTCCGCCCATGCGTACGCCCGCGCTCGCGTACTTGGTGGGCCACCAGCCCTACGAGTCCAGTACCTCGATCCCGAAGATCGACGTAGTTCGGGTAGGAGAACGTGCTGAACCGCCTCCCGCTATCGGAGAACTGGTAGACGCGCACCAGCTCGTCCGGCTCGTCTGCCGGAAGCGGCCTCATGAAGAAGCTGTTGACGAAGCTGAAGACCGCCGTGTTCGCCCCGATCCCGAGCGCCAGCGTCAGAATCACAGTCAGGCTGAAGCCCGGTTTCCCCAAAAGGACCCGGACCGCATACCGAACATCCTGCCCAAAACTATTCATCTGTTGTCTCCTTCAACCTGAATACCGCCCTCCGCTCTCCACGGTTATCACATCAATCTTCAGTCGATTCTCAGGGCGTCCAGCGGGTCAATGTGTGTTGCCCGCCGCGCAGGGATGTAACAGGCCGCCAGGCCGACCATTCCCAAGATCACGACAACTCCCGCAAAGGTCAGCGGGTCTGTTGCGCTGATGCCGTACAGCAGGCTGCCCGCCAGGCGTGTCACGAAAAACGCAGCGACCAGACCGACGCCCAGCCCGATGCCCGTCAGGGTCAGTCCCTGGCGGACCAGCATGCGAACCACGTCCTGACCGGCTGCGCCAAGGGCCATGCGGATACCGATTTCGTGGGTCCGCTGGCTGACCGAGTAAGCCATGACACCGTAGATGCCGATTGCAGCCAGTACCAGTGCGAGCAAACCGAACAGGCCCAACAGTGCGGCTCCCATCCGTGGAGCAAATAATCCCTGAGCGAAGATTTGGTCTATGGTCGACACATTCGTGATCGGTATGTCGGTGTTGAGCGCCTGGACCTCGTCACGAACCGTGCCAAGGACCACTTCCGGGTCAGCCTCTGTCCGCACCTGGATGCTGGCGAACGATGAATATTCCTGCTCGATGGGGAGGTAGATGACCGCCGTCGGGTCTTCGCCAATCCGCAGAATCAAGCTGTCGGCGACAATTCCCACGATCTCGCGATAGTCGCCGTGGTCGAAGAAGATGAAGCTCTCTCCGAGCGCATCGCCATCGGGCCAGAACTTCTCTGCGGTGGCTTGGTTGATGATCGCCACCAACTGCGCCTCTTCTCGGTCGAAATCGTCAAAATCACGGCCCCGCAGCAGCGGTAGACCGAGCGTCTCGAAGTATCCGGGCGACACCGAGTTCGTGAGCGTCAGGATGTCCCGCTGCCCCGGAACCTGCTCCTGCCCCTCCATGAAGACGCTCCGCATGAAGCCGCCCGCCAGTGGCGGGTTCGATGCGACAGCGGCGCTGACGACACCCGGGACCGAGGCGGCAACCTCGATGGACTGTTTCAACAGTGGCAAGCCGCGATCCGGCCCCATCTGCTGCGAGCCGAGATTGATGCCCATCACGAAAAGCTTGTCTGTCTCGAACCCGGCGTCGATCCGTTGCGCCTGTTGCATACTGCGGACAAACAGGCCCGCACTGACGAGCGCCACCAGTGCCAGCGCAACCTGCGACACGACGAGCACGCCACGGATCCGCCCTCCCCCGATTCCTCCCGCTCCCTGGCGTCCGCCCTGCTTGAGCACTTCGTTCAGATCCGGATCGGATAGTTTCCAGGCCGGTATGACACCGAAGACAATTCCCGTCAGAACAGAAACGCCCAGCGTGAACAGCAGGACGGTCGGGTCGAGTGCGAGGTCCACGGCTTCCTCGTTGAGGAAGGGTGGCCGGAACGCCCAAAGTATGGCCAAGTCTCGCGCCCAGAACGCGACCAGCAACGCGCTAGCCCCACCGAGACCAGCCAGCACGACGCTTTCGGTCAGCAGCTGCCTGAACAGCCGGGTGCGTGCCGCCCCCATTGCGGTGCGAATGCCGACCTCACGTGCACGGTTCGTTGCGCGTGCCAGGAGAAGGTTGGCGAGATTGACGCAGGCGATGAGGAGCACGAGGCCCACCACGCCCATCAGAAGCCCGCCCGCCATCCGGACCTGATCCCGCTGATTGATTCCGATGGCCGAATCGGCGAGCGGCACAAGCGCTATGGTTCGGTTCTCGTTGTCCCGGGGATACTGCTCGGCAAGACGCACCGCAATTGTCTTCATCGCCGCCTCCGCCTCGTCAATGCTCGTCCCCGCCTTCAGACGTCCAAAGATCTGGGTAAACAGAGCACGGCGCGCCTCAAAAAACTCGGCGAGCGTGCCGATGATCACCTGCTCGTGCATGCTGATGGGGACCCATATTCGATCGGGCTGTGACAGCGTATTGGTTCCCTTGAATCCGGCAGGCGTCACGCCCACGACGGTAAAAGCAGTGCCGTTCAGCGTGAGCGTGTCACCGATCAATGTCGGATCCGATCCGAACTGGCGCGACCAGAGACTGTGACTCAGCACTGCCACCGGGTGGGTACCCAGAGTCTTATCCTCCTCGGGCAGAAATGTCCGGCCCAGTGCGGCGTCCACTCCCAGCGCGTCAAAATAATCCCCGGAAACGAGCTGGCCCGGGAAATTCTGCGGATCGCCACGGCCCGTCATCGTGAAACCTGTCCCTACGACGGCAACAAGCCCTTCGAACACGTCGTTCTGGTCTCTGTAGTCCAGGTAGTTGACGTAGGAGGTCGGTGAGAAGTTGAAGTTGGCGATGTCGTTCGATTCATCGATGGTGTACATCTCGGCCAGCGTGGAAATATCCTCCACCGGCAACGGCCGCAGCAGTACAGCGTTGAGAATCGTGAATATCGTCGTGTTTGCACCGATCGCCAGTGCGAGCGACAGAACGGCCACGATCGTGAACCCAGGGTTCTTGAACAGCATACGAACGCTGTATTTCAAATCTCGCGTCAGACTTTCCATCGCACTCCTCCCATTCACTCGGCAGCTACGTCGTCCGCCCGATGCCCAGCCCAACCACCGTGAAGCCTGGGCGCGTGGTCGGAAGTCTCAGGCGGCAATGGCAGTCCCGCATAAGAATCCCCAAATCGAGGTTGGCAAGTCCTGAGCCTTTCGTAAGGCACACAGAAGACAGTTCGTTTCAACTACTTAGCGCACGCCACGGGATGCTCATTCGAACGAACGCTGTCCGATTGTGGGATTGGCCGCCTAATTTCGGTCAGGGGCGTGGCGCGGAAAGGTCGGGACACTGTTGAAGCGGCGGGTTCAGGCTATGCGACGAACTTATAACCGACGCGATGTATCGTGATGATGTACCTCGGATCGGAAGGGACGTCCTCGAGCTTTCCACGGAGCTTGGCGACATGATTGTCGACGGTCCGTGTCAGCGGAAAACACGAATATCCCCACACCTGCTTGAGCAGTTCGTCCCGGGTGATGGCATCGCCCTTGTGTCGGATGAAGTACTTGAGCATGTCGAACTCACGCGGCGACATCTCGATTGGACTTCCCGCCTTCGCCGCCTGGTGCTTGCGGAATGAAAGTTCGATGTCACCGAAAGCGTAGAAATCCAGGACCCCGACCGTGCGCGAAGCACGACGAAGCTGAGCTCGCACGCGTGCCAGGAGTTCTTTGATGCTGAAGGGCTTCGTCACGTAGTCGTCGGCGCCCACCTCGAACCCGACGACTGTATCGACCTCCTGGCCCCGAGCGGTGAGCATGATAATCGGCACATCCGTGCCCTGGCTGCGAAGCGTACGGCAGACGTCCAAGCCGCTCAACTGCGGCAGCATTACATCGAGCAGGATCAGATCGGGTTGCTCCTGGGCCGCAAGACGTAGAGCCTCCCGGCCGTCGCCGGCGACACAAACGGCGTACCCCTCGAATTCGAGGTTGTCCTTGAGGCCGAGAACCATGTCCGGCTCATCTTCGACAACCATTACCTTGCGACTCACCTCTGTTGCTCCGTCGATCATGGTGTGTACTCCAAGCCGGTCTCGAACCCGAAAGGAATCAGTACGGTGAATCGGCTCCCCTTGCCAATGGTGCTCTCAACCCGTATCTCTCCACGGTGGGCCTTGACGATGTGCTCGACCAGGGCCAGCCCAAGGCCGCTGCCCTTTCTGTCATGAACCAGGCCGGTACTGATCCGGTAGAACTTCTCGAATATCTTGCGCTGTTCCGAAGCCGGAATGCCCACACCGTGATCGGCGACCTCGACGGCGACGTGGCTGCCGGCGCTCCGAACCCGCACCTCGACGCGCTTGATCTCGTCAGAGTACTTGACCGCATTGTTGATCAGGTTGAGCACGGCCTGCGACATCGCATCCGGGTCGATCTTGACGGCGGGCAGATTCGGCTCGATGTCGGTCACGATCTCAAAGCCCGCGTTCTGCAGCGGGTAGCGGTAGGTATCGACCACTTCCTGGACGACGGCCGCGACATCGGTCTCTTCGAACTGGTATTCCTTGCGTGGGCATACGCAGCCGTAGGACGAAATAAAAAGTGCCTTGATCGCCGGGTTACCCTCAAGGGCTCTCTCAAAGTGGCTCTTGATCAAGCCGACGTTACCGATCGTAACCTCTTCGGGACGAATGGCTCCAATAGCTTCGTCGGCTGTCCAGACCAGTTCATCTGCGGCCGTGCCGGCCACTGTGCCGAGCACCTGCCGGAGGTTCTCCTCGATCGCGAGCACGGTCGTGGCCTGAAGTTCGAGCAGGGACTCGTACTGGAGATAGGAAAGGATCGTGGTCGGCACCATGACCAGGACCACGACGAGGGCGATCAGTTTGCTTCTGGAGGACATAGCAGTCTTCTGTTTCAAATATAGCCCGGACACCCGGGCCCGAAGCTTGTGAGCTACGGGCGAGCTGTAAAAAGTTGTCTCGAAGGCGGTTGGGCCTTTCAACCCTTGCATAGACGTCGCGACCCGCTACTGGTCACATCCTTATCCGAGATTCGCAGTTGGGAAGTGGGGTTGAAGGGAAATCAAATACAATACGGCCGATGCTGATTACGAGATTGCCAGGGCGGACGGTGTGCAGGTGAGACGCCAGCAAACACTCGCGGCGCTGGTCCTGGTGGGGGTTGTCGGATGGGCGATCTGGTCCTACGTGACTGTACGTCGTCAGAGTAATTCGGACAGAAGCGCCGTTTGTCTAAGAGACGGTTTTCAAGTTATACCACTCCAGTCCTAAGGTTTTCTATCTTGCGTTGAGCCAGGGTCCGCTGCTTGATCTGTTCCCGGCGAGACAGGATCTGCTGGTCGCGGCCGAAGAACACATCGGCCGGCGTCACGTTGTTCAAGGATTCGGGATACCGGAGGTGGTTGTAGTGCTCGACGAACTGGTCGATGGCCTCTTCCAGGTCCCACGGATAATAGTAGTGCTCCAGTTTGACCACGTTCTTCATCGAACGGTGATAGCGTTCGATCTTGCCCTGCGTCATCGGATGGTAGGGCGCACCGCGAGTGTGCTTGATGCCGAGACGCTGCAAGTAGTCTTTGAGCGCGTGCGACACGTAACAGGGGCCATTGTCGCTCAACAGCCGTGGCTGGTGTCGGACCCGAACCTGGGTGAGGGCAGTGGCTTCCAGAGCCAGGTCCAGCGTGTCCTGAACATCGGATGTGGCCATGGTCTGGAACAGCTTCCAGGCGATGATGTAGCGGGAGTAATCGTCCAGGACCGTAGACAGGTAATACCAGCCCCAGCCGACAACCCGGAAATAAGTGAAGTCGGTCTGCCAGAGTTCGTTCACACGCCGGGTCGGATGCTGGAAGCGATCGCTGGCCGACATGACGATGTAAGCCGGGCTGGTGATCAGGTCGCACCGCTTCAGAATCCGGTACACGCTGGATTCGGAGATGAAGTAGGCCTGGGTGTCGGTGATCTGCCAGGCCAGCTCGCGGGGTGAAGATTCCGGGTGTGCCAGTGCCGTGTCGACCACCTGTTGACGAACCGGATCCGGAATCCGGTTCCAGTAAAAGCCCGCTCCGGAATGCCGGTCGGCTAGCCCGGTTGCTCCCTGATCCTGGTATCGCCGGTACCAGCCGTAGAATGTGCTGCGGGGGACTCCCAGCTCCCGCAACGTCGCCGTCACCGACAACTCCGAGTCTTCGACCAGTCGGATGGTCTCCAGCTTTTCGGATCCGGACTGCCTCATATATCGATGCTCTCGGATTCCACTACGTTCAGCGTTTTTTTCAGAAAACGATTCTTCAGCAGCATTTCCGCCACCGCCTGCTTCAACTGCTCGTTCTCCTGCCGCAGTTCGGTGACTTCAGTTGAAGTCGCTTCCCGCTTCGTGTCTCCAGCCAGCCGTTTCCTGCCGGCCTCGAGAAACTCCTTGCTCCACCGGTAGTACAAGTTCGACGGAATTGCTTCCCGCCGGCATAGGGCTGCGATGCTCTCTTCGCCTCGTAGCCCTTCCAACACAATCCGCACCTTCTCCTCGGACGAGTACTTCTTCCGCGTCTTTCGACGGATCTCACGTACCCGATTCTCTGCCGACACTTTCTCCTTCATCGATCCTCCTCGAGATCGTTCCGATCAGGAAAGTGTCTCTTAGATTTTCAGTGGATTCTGTCCGAAATGCATTGACGTCCTACACTACGTGACCGGCGGAGTACTCGACGCGCTACTCAGCACCGACCTCGACGCCGAAGCCAAGGTCGTCGCAGTTCGGGAGTTCTTTTTCGCCTGGGGGCCGCTCGCCCCACTGGCCTATGTTCTGGTCGTTGTAGTGGAAGTCGTTGTGGCACCGATTCCCGGAACGATCCTTTACCTGCCCGGCGGCGTGATCTTCGGCGGCTTCTGGGGCGGCACGCTTTCGCTCGTGGGCAACGCCATCGGATCGGCGAACGCCTTCCTCCTGATGCGCACGATGGTCGGACAGGCGTGGGGTCACTCCTTTTTCGAGTCGCATCAAATGTTGAGAGTCGAGGAGTTCATTCGACGGCGGGGTCTGCTCAGCGTGGTGCTGCTTCGCGTCAATCCTCTCACCTCATCCGACATCGTGTCGTACGCGGCCGGCCTGACGCCGATGTCACTGGGAACCCTGGTCCTGGGCAGCACCATTGGGATGGCGCCGCTCTGCTATCTGCAGGCCTACGTGTCGCTGGAACTGTTCACGGCATTTCCGTGGTTGCTGTGGCCGTTGATTGCCGGATGCGGTCTGTATGTGGTCCTGGCCGTCGTGGCGATCCGAAAATTAAGATTGCCGGAAAAGAGTGGAGTCCGTACCTGAAGCGATTCAATATCGAATCTCGAACCTCGAATCTCCAATGTGAATCTCCGATGGCGATCTGCATTGACGAGCCCACGTTGTGTCGGTCTATCGCAGATTTCCTATCGGACATTCCGCATCTCGTCATTTGTCAGTCGAAATTCGAGATCGACAATTGGCCGACATCAGGCTCGTCGCGACGGCGTCATTCACTCCACTGGACAGAGCGCGCGGCTAAGATCTTCGATCAGATCTTCGGCGTGTTCGAGTCCCACCGAAAGACGCACCAGATCGTCCGGACTTGTCGCATCGGCGCCTTCGCTTGTCGCCCGGTGTTCGATCAGGCTTTCCACTCCGCCAAGGGAGGTTGCGCGGATGAAGAGTCGCGCGCGTCCGACCGTGGCCAACGCGGCATCCCGCCCTCCCTTCATCTGAAACGACAGCATCGCCCCGTAGGCCTCCATCTGCCTGCCGGCAAGCCCGTGGCCGGGATTGGACTCGAGGCCCGGATAATGGACCGCCGCAATCGTGGGGTGCCGCTCGAGCATTCGCGCGATCTTGAAGGCGTTCTCACTCTGGGCGCGCATTCGCACCGCGAGCGTGCGCAGGCCGCGAAGTATCAGCCAGGAATTGAAAGGCGCCAGTACGGCCCCCAGGACCTGAAGGGTCCGCAGGGTACTCCGAAAGAGAGGGTCTTTCTTCCCGAAGACGAGGCATCCGCCCATCACGTCGCTGTGGCCACCGAAATACTTCGTCGCCGAGTGGAGAACAACGTCGGCGCCATGTTCGAGAGGGCGCTGTAACGCCGGGGTCGCGAACGTGTTGTCGACCAGGAGCTGGGCACCGACCGAGTGTGCCGCATCGGCCGCACCGGCCAGATCGACGACCCTCAACATTGGGTTCGAAGGCGTCTCAACCCACACCAGCCGGGTCGTCGGCCGGAGCGCCTTCCGGATTGCCGCTGTGTCCTCTGTCCGTACAAAGTCCGCTTCAATGCCCCACTTGGCGAAGTACTCCCGAGATGCCACAGCGTACCCGTAATAGACACCCTCGGGCATGACAATATGGTCGCCGGCCGAGAGCGATTGAAACAGCGCAACGCCCGCAGCCATCCCGGAACCGAACGCCAGCGTTGCCTCGCCACCCTCCAGTTCCGTTAGCGCCGACTCCAGGTAAGCCTGGTTTGGGTTGGACTCGCGGATGTAGGTGTGATCACCCAGCGGCTTGCTCGTCGCATCCCGTACAAACGTGGTCGAAAGGCGGATGGGAGGGACGACATCCCCCGTATCCGGGTCGGTAGGAGGACCGGCGTGAACGGCGCGTGTTTCGAATCGCATACGCTCGACTATTCCTTTTAGAAAGTTTTCCCGGCCAGCCACGCGTCGCGCATGGCGCGCTGTTGGACAGTGACTGTTTCGAGATCCCCGATCCGATAGTCGAAGACATCGGGCGCGCCCAGGACGAGGACAAGATCGACTTCGTTTCGGTTCCGGCCGAGGCGAACCGCCACGCGGTCGTCCGCGGCGTATCCGTTCAGAACGTCACGCCAGTTCGCACGGTTGACCGAAGTTCCACCGATGCTCCGAAGGACATCGCCCTGTTCCACTCCGGCCCGGGCAGCTGCGGAATCCGGGCGAACCGCAGTGACTTCGAGCCCCGCGCCCACGACAAGCCCTGCCGTGAACGCCAGAGCCGACGGAGTCCGGACCAATTCTAGACCGACCGCGTCTAAGACGTCGTCATAAGGGGGCGTCTCGTTCCCGCGTGTGTATCGCTCGAAGAATTCCTCCAGATCGAAACCGGCGACCTCGGATGCGACACGCTCGAAGTCTTCGACACGATAACCGCGTCCCTTGAGGTAGTAGCTGTCCGAAGCGCTGCTGACGTAAAACTCGTCGTACATTCGGCGCATGACATCGTCGAGCGAAATCGCGCCGTCGGTTCTGGATCGTATGTACAGATCGAGGAGGAGTCCGACAATTTCGCCCTTCGAGTAGTAGCTGATCGACGTATTCGAAAGATTCGTCCGCTGACGATGAATCGCCGCGTCCCGGAACGGCGCGGTCATCGAGGCAAGCTCAACGCTCATCGTCCGGGTTCCCGGCGAGTTTTCTACGTTTGAGATCGTTCCGCTCAATCGATCGAGCAGCTGACGCTCGTCCCATATGCCTGCACGGTGCAGCATCATCCGGCCGAAGTAATTCGTCAGCCCCTCGACCACCCAAAGGGCCCGTGTCGTCACCGGGCGGGTGAAGTCCCACGGTCCGAGTTCGACCGGGCGCAGGCGCTTCACATTCCAGGTGTGGAAGAATTCGTGCGATGCCGTGCCGATGGCGCTGGCATACATCCCCGGGTCGATCAGGGCCCCGGATTCTATGACCTGGGTCGAGTTCAGGTGCTCCATGCCGTCGCCGGACCGGTCGTCGGCGGCAAAATGAATCATGAACGTGTATTGATCGAGCTCTGGAGCCCCCCAGAACTCGGTCTGGGCGTGGACGATCTTCTCGATGTCGGCCACAAGGGCCGGTCGCCGACCGCCCTCGTCTCCCATCGAATGAACCATCACACGGTAGGTCTTACCCTGGTGCGTAAACTCGTCAAGGGTCCAGTCTGAAGCGATCTCTGTCGGTGCGTCGGCCATCGTGTCGTAGTCGGGGAAGCTCCAGGCACTTTGGTTCGGACGCGTGGTGTACCCGTTGATAATCCTCCAGCCCGACGGCGCGTCGATTTCCAGTTCGACAGCGTCCGGCTTGTGCCCTGCCAGGTACATGAACAGCTCGTGGCCGTTATAGTTCGCGTGCCGCGAGTTGAGCTGGGCATACGTGCCCGACAGCGTGTTCGCAAACACGCGGTACGCCACACGAACGCTTCTGTGACCTTCGGTCGTGACGCTCCAGGTCTGTGGGTCTTTGCGGGCAAACTGAAGTAGCTGGCCGGCGCCGGCCGCGGCAAACCCCTGGACGTTCTTCCCGAAGTCGGCGACCGCATAACGACCCGGCGACCACATCGGAATCTGAAAATCAACGGTCCCGGGTACCTCGCCCGAGAAGTCCACCTCGATCGTGACCGTGAAAAGATGTGAGGACGGGTCCGGCATCGACAGGCGATACGCGATGCGATCGGTCCCGAAATCGGCCGGTCCACGGTTCTGCGCGGCGAGGGCACCCACGCCGAGGGCCATGGCCAGCGCCGTTGCGAGGGTTCTTCGGCTTATTTGAATAGGAAACATCGTCCCCCTATTTGTAGGGGCGGGACCTGTGCCCGCCCGACACCTACGCCGTTCGGCGGAGGTCCCACCTCACTTCATCCACCTCTGCGGTGGAAACTCTTCATCCACGCACCGACATTGATGAGGACGGGTGGCCACGGGTGCCACCCCTACACCCTATTCGGGAACCGATTTCGCGCAGCGGAAGCCGATCGTGACGGTGCGGTGCTCCGGGTCGGTAAAGTTGCGGTAGTGGAGGGCCAGGATGCGGGCGTCGCCGTCGGACCAACCGCCGCCTCTCATGACACGATAGATCCCCGTTTCCGGCCCTCCCGGGTTTTCTTCGGGGCTGATCGGATAGTATCCGTGCTGGTACCAGTCCTGGACCCACTCCCAAACATTACCGGTCATGTCATAAAGAGCGAAACCGTTCGGCGCGAATGATCCAACTACCGTGGGACCATCTGCCCGGCTGATCTGGGCCATCGTCCGGGATTGCCCGCCCACGCGTGGACGCAGATCGTCGCCCCACGGATACATCGTCATCCGGGTCCCTCCGCGGGCCGCCTGTTCCCATTCCGCTTCTGTGGGAAGACGTTTTCCGGCCCACCCACAGTAAGCGGTCGCGTCCGACCAGTTCACGTTGTAAACCGGAAATCGGCCCTGGCCTTCCGGTAGCTCGCCATCCACCCAGTGATAGGGCCGCCTGTGCCTTGTGGCCTCGACAAAAAGCAGGTAGTCCTCGTTGGTCACCTCATACGAATCCATCTCGTACGCGTCGAGGCCGACCAGGTGCGCCGGTTGATCGTCCAGTCGCAACCTGAGGTTCATGCCGAGTTGGTCGAGCAGCCAGACATGCGTCCGTCCCATCCAGAATTCTCCGGACGGAATACGAGTCATGTTTGTTTCCGAACCCTGGTCCTGTGAAAAGGACGGTGGGCAGAGGAGGGCGAAAACCGTCAGGCCGGCGAGGGCGCGGCACAATCCTCGGGTCACGCTACTCGAAGAGTTCCGCAATTTCGTCGTCGTCGATGAATTCGCCACCGCCGATCGGGGCCGTTTGGATGTAGTCATAGCCACGGTTCGACGGTGTGTCCACAATTCTTTGACGCCAATCGATTCCCAGCGCCGAATAGATGGTTGCGACGATATTGTCCATGAACGGCTGCTCCGGGTGCTTCCACCCACTGTCAAGGCAATAGGCTGCCATCTCGTCCGAACGTCCGATGACGCGGCCGCCCTGGACCCCACCCCCGGCAAACAGCGCGGTGTAGACCTCCCGCCAATGGTCCCGCCCATCCACGGGGTTCATTTCCGGCGTGCGGCCGAACTCGCTCGTCGCGACGATCAGCGTTTCGTCCAGAAGCGTCTTGCTTGGATCGTGTCCCGGCATCTTGCCCAGGTCTTCGAGCAGCGCGGTCAAACCCTGGTCGAACCGGTTGCACGTGAAGTAGTGGTTTCTGGGGAAACGTTCGTGCGTGAAGATAAAGCTGTGATGATCCCAGCGGTCGCCGTCGTACACGTACATGAAATGGGTACCCGCGTCGGCCGCAATCACGTTCTTGGCCAGAATGAGGCCCAGGCCGAACTCGTCATCGCCATAACGTAGCTTTTCCGCGTCGTCAGTGCGGAAGGCAGCCTGCCAGCGCGGATCCCCTTCGAGCCGTTCCGCCTCGTCGTAATAGGTTCTGTAGTCTGTTGCCTTCTTTCCAAACGACGCCCGTTCCGCTTCGGAAACCTCGGCAAACGCTCTCAGCAGACGCCAGCGTTCCTCGAGGAGTTGGTCCAGCCCTTCTCGGTTCCCACCGAAAGACTCGAACACGGTCGTCGGGTTCAGATCCAGACAAGTAAACCGTGTCGGCAGGAATCCGGAACTGATGGCGCCGGCACGCGCCTGCGTGAGGTAGGTGCCCATGTACGTGGGGAACGTGTCGGTGTCCGCACGTCGCGACTCCAATTCGTATGCAATCACCGAGCCGAAGCCGGGTATTTCCCTCGCGAGCGCGACGTTCAGTGCCCGGCCGGTCTGGGTGTGGTACTGCCCGATGAAATGAACCAGCTCGTTGGCACGCATGGAACGCACGAACGACACGCGGTCCATATGGTTGCCAAGGTTCGGAAAAAGCGTCCTGGACAGGACAATCTCGTCGTTGATTCGTTGTGGTTCGAGGTCCGTCGGCGTGAACCGCGTCTCCTTGAAGTCCCAGCACTCCATCTGGCTGATTGCGCCACCCATCTCGATGAAGATGCAGTTTCGTGCGCTTCCGCGAGGCCGTGTCCGGCCCTGCGCCCGGACCTGTCGCGGCCACACCACACGATCCACCCAGGCTCCCGCGAGGGCGGCGCCTCCCCACTTGAGGAGTTCCCGCCTGGTGGGAACCAGATCTCGAAGTTGACGTTCCATTCTTGTCCTACCGCAGCCGGCTAATGATTCAGCGCAAACTCGATGCCGTTCAGGAGCGCCCATTGGACGTTTTCCGCACCCCGGCGACGGTCCCGCTCGAATGCCTGAAGCGCGACCTCGGCTTCTTCGGGGCTCGGCGTCCTGGCCAGTGTCGCGAGGAAGAGTTCCTCGATGATCTCGACATCGCTCCGGTCTGATTCGAGCAACTGCTGAACGCGGCTGTTTTCTTCGGCCAGGACGCGGGAGTTCACGACGTTCGAACCGGTCATCAGGAGCGCCTGCAGCGTCGAAGGCCGGTTTCCGTCCGGCGGTTGCGCCGCCCGATTCCCCTGGAAGAAGGCCTGCATCAGCGAGGTGATCTCTCCGTAGTCGCCACGCCGCCCAACATCGCTCGGACTTGCCAGTGCAAGCACTCGATCCACGCGGCCGCCCCCGAAGTTGTACTCTTGCGGCCGGTCCGTCGCGCGCGTAATCGCATCGATGATCTCCGGACCCCGCAGCAGACGCACATACTTCCTGGCGTAGTAGGGGGTGTACGCTTCGTCCCACTCACCGGGGAAACGGGTCGACAGCTGGTAGGCGCTCGACTTCATGATCGTTTTGATTAAGTGCTGCACGCTGGTGTCGTTGCTCATGAACTCCCGAGCCAACGCGTCGAGAAGGTCCGGGTTTGTCGGCTGGATCGTCCAGGGCGCCGGGGGAGGGTTTTCCGGATCGAGTCTCGCCATGTCGAACCCGTCATAAGGGGCGACGAACGGCACCGTCATCAACCGGCCCCAGACCAGGTTCACCGTCGCACGGCCGAACTGGATATGCTCGGTCAACATGCGCGCCAGTTCCGCGCGAGGGTTGACGTCGGGGTTGGCGCCCTCGCCCGTCAGGAAGAACGCGGGAGACCACATGCCACCATATCGCGGGAAGCGATTGAGACTCGCCGTCATGAACGGGGCGTCGTGGTCCGTGTCGTAGCCCGGCGCCAGATCGTCGATCACCTGATCCCCGTTGCCCGTATTCTTCGAACGGTCGTCCCAGGCGCTGAGCATGCGCGTACGACCGAGGAATGCGGACTGGCGGAAGAATTCTTCGCGCGTCTTGCCGGCCAGGTACAGGTTGACCGACTCCAGGTGTCCCTCACCATCGTGGCAGGAGACGCACGTTGTGTTGATGCCGAGGAAGATGCGCGCGACATCGACGTTGAACTCGTCGATCGAATCCAGTCGGTTCGAAACCCGGAAGTCGTCCGCGCTGTCCGGGAGATTGTTGACACCGACGTTGTTCCTGCCGATCAGGCCAAGAGCAGGGATCATGCTGTGACTCTTGCCGACCGCGGTCAACAAGTCGTTGACAACATCGCGGTATGGCCGGTCCACGCGGAGCCACTCTTTGTTCCAGAAGTGGAACAGGTTCTTGCCGCGGCCCGTGCGTCCGGTCAGCCGGAACAGGTCGCCCCAAAACCAGGCCCACTGTTCGGCAAACGCTTCGGTACCGACGAGCGCGTCGATCAAGCGATCGCGCTTTGTCGGATCGCGGCTGGCGATGAACTCCCGCACGGCTTCGACCGGTGGAAGCTGACCTGTGGCGTCGATGTAGACGCGGCGGATGAACTCGGCGTCGGACGAGAGGCCGGCATGAGGTATTCCGTCACGCTCGATCCTGCCGAAGACGTGATCATCGATCAGGTTCCGACGAACAAGTGGTCCGCTGGCTCCGCCCCCGGGAAGCTCCCGGGCGATCGTCTCGGTGAAGCGCGCCGCTTCGGATTCCTCACTGTCGGGAGCGAACATTCCGCGATGCGCTTCCTCCATCACCTGTTCCGCCTGGGCAAACGCGGCTTGACCTCCATTGGAGGTACCCGTGTAGACAAATTTCTTCAGGCTGGAATCTCGGTTCGAGGCGACATAGACGTTGCCCATCCGATCGACATCGATGCCGTGAGCCATCTGGGCCCCTTCGATGACGTCGACCAACTTGCCGTCGAGGTCCGTGATGGCCACGCGGTTGAGAATCCCGTCGGCGATGAAGACGCGGTTGTCATGGATGGCCAAGCCATACGGGTTCCCGATGTCCGCCCACTGTGCGATGAATCCGCCTTCGGCATCGAACACCTGAACGCGATCGTTCTCCCTGTCGGCGACGAGCACGCGTCCCCTGGGATCGACCACTACGGAGTGCGGGAGGTTGAACTCGCCGGGACCATCACCTCGCGTGCCCCACGACCTGATGAACGTCCCGTCGGGCGCGAACATCGCAACTCGGGAATTGCCGTAGCCGTCGGACACATAGAAGTTCCCATTGGGTGCGACGGCGACATCCGTCGGCCGGTTGAACGTGTCCGGGCCGTCACCGGCGACCTCATACGTCCCCAGCGTCATCAGCAGCGTTCCGTCCGGGCTGAACTTCTTGACCTGGTGGCCCTGCCCGTCAGTCACCCAGATGTAGCCCTCATGATCGACACGGATGCCGTGCGTCCATTTCGCGATCCCTTCCCCCCACTGGCGTACGAACCGGCCCCGCGCATCGAACGTAAAGATCGGGCCTTCGCGTCTGAAGGCATGAATCCAGCCGCGGGCATCGGCGGCCGCCCAGGACACGGCGCCCCATTCGGTACCGTCGGGCAATTCGGCCCAGTCCGCATCGAGCGAATAGCTACCGCTCGATTCGAGCGTCGCCACCGATTGCGCCTGGACACCGGCGAGCCCGATGCTTGCACCCGTTATGAGCGCAATCAGCCAGATAAGTTTCCTCATGGATCCTCCGGTAAACGTTGCCCGTCATTCTACCCGATTGATGCTTGGTTCGACCAAGCATCAATGACCTCGTAATGTCGTGAATCTCCGGCCGTTAGCCACCGGAACAAGATTCACTATAATTGCTGGCATGGCGGGAAAGTTCGGACTCTTCGCATCGTTCTGGCTGTACCCGATCCTTGCAGGGATCTTGTTCCTTTGGGCTCGAGCCGACGAACCGTCCCTTGCGCCCTTGGACTACATATTGTGGGTCCTGTCTGGCGGGCTGCTCTGGACGTTGGTCGAATACGGGATGCATCGGTTTGTCTTTCACTCCGCTCCATCGAGCCCGCGCCTCGCTCGCATCGTGCACGGGCTGCATCTGGACCACCATCATGACCCGCGCGACGCAAGGAAGATTCTGGTCCGACCGCAGACGAGCCTGCCGCTGTCTCTGGTTATCTTGGGCGTGACCTATTGGGGTACCGGGAGCCCGGTCGAAGCCGCCGGCATCATGACGGGCGTCTGGGCGGGGTTTCTCTACTACGAATGGGTGCACTATCGCGTGCACACGAGCTCTTCGGTGCGCCGTGGGATGGACGGACAACGACGGCGACACTTCCACCACCATTTCATCGACGACAGGAAGCGCTTCGGCGTGACCTCCCCGTTCTGGGATTGGGTTTTCCGAACTTAAACTAAGGACAGGCACCTATGTCCCTGTTTAAGTGTCACCCGAGAGGCAGGATTTAGAGAAGGTCGAGTACTCGCCAGCGGGGCAGCACGAGACGGTCGTCGCCGCTCTCGCAAGGTGCCCTACCAAGCGCAACCGAGTAGTGGCGGATGTATCCGGCGCTGCAGCAGACCACTGGTGAGAAATTCGGGCTAGCGCCGGGGGAGAATCCGCAACTCTCTCAGCATCGTCTGAAACGTCCGTTCATAACGATCGAAGTCCCGCTCTGGGGCTACACCGACGAAGTAGAACAGACGGCCATCGGGCACCAGCACGGTCAACAACCAGTCACGTTCCGGCCCCCCGAACGGAGACTCGCCAAGCAGCATCGTCGACAGCGCACTTCGGCCCGCAAGCTGGCCTCGCCGGTACCCCCGCTCGACCCGGAGCGCATTCGAACGTCTCAGGTTGTCGATCAACTGGTCGGTCGCATCTTCCAACGTGATTCGACCGCGCCGATCAGGTCGAGGTTCGAAAACTGCGACGAGCATGCCATAGGCGACCATGCTGCCGTCCGGGCCCGCCAACCCGCCCTCTGGAGCAAACGTCACCGACTCGCGGCCCTCGAACACGCGCCAGTTGTTGGGGTAGGCAAGCCTCAAGGCAGGGCTCTCGTACCGCCGGTACCGTCCTGATGGTGGTTCGGGACGGCGCTCGGTCCGCCGGTCGTCTTCCGTGGCGGTCGGTCGACGCTCAGCGGGCATCGCCTCGGGAACATCCGCGAGCCGGTCTTTAACGCGGCCAAAGTCGGAGAAGTTGTCGCGATAACGTGCTGGCGGATTACCCAGCTTCGCGATTTCGTCCTGGACGTTGTCGATTCGGTTTTCCGGATTGGGATGGCTGCTGAAGAACTCAACACCCCCGCCGCCCTCCTCCCCAAGCTTCTCGAAGAACTCGCTCATGCCCGTGGGGTCGATCCCGGCATCGTAGAGAATCTGAGCGCCCATCAAGTCTGCCTGCCTTTCGGCGTCGCGAGAAAATTTGAGAAAAAGCGAACTCGCCCCAAAGCCGATGCCAAGTTGCGTCAGGATCGATCCGACACCGGAGCCGCCACCGAAGATGCCCCCGAGGATCGCCAACGGCGCCTGCGCGATGTAGGCTTTCGATGCCTGGTTCGTCCCGTGACGCATCGCCACGTGGGCGATTTCGTGGGCCATCACGCCGGCCAGCTCTGCCTCGCGGTCCGCAGCTTCGATGATTCCCCGGTGGATGAAGATGAACCCGCCCGGTAGCGCAAAGGCGTTGATCGATGAATCGTTGACCAGCTTGAACTGGTAAGGGTAATCCTCGCCGGGAGCCACCGAGGCCAGGGATCGACCCAGACGGTTAAGATAACCTTCGAGTTGGACATCGTCGATGATCGGCAGCTCCCGCTCCGCTTCCATCGCCACCTCGCGTCCCATCTCGACGTCCTGTTCGGGAGAAAATACGTTGAACCCGGGCTTGAGCTCGGTCCGCTGTGCCACGCCCGGCTGGGCTGTCACCAGCACCAGCGCAATAACCAGGATCGCGGTCTGAATCGGTCGTCTCTTAAAGTTCATCGATGCCTCCCCACGGCGCGGGATTGGGGACAGGCTCCCCTGTCCCCTTTTGCCCATTCTGTCCCCTGTTTCCCATTTTCGTTTCTGATCGATAAGGGCATAAATGGTTGGACCGATACAATGCAGTTTCGGAAGAAGAATTCTCCCGTTCGCTGCGCGTCGCTAGCGCTCCTGGTAGATCGTCTTGATGTTGACGAACTCACGGATGCCGTAGGCGGACAATTCCCTGCCGTAGCCGGACTCCTTGATGCCCCCGAACGGTAGTCGGGGATCGGATCTGACGAAACCGTTGATGAAACACGAGCCCGCTTCGATTCGGGCTGCGACGCGCTCGGCCTGATCCTGATCGGAGGTGTAAACCGCGGCCCCAAGCCCGAACACCGTGTCGTTGGCCACATCGATGGCCTCCACCTCATCCTCGACCGCAATCACGGCAGCCACTGGCCCGAACATCTCTTCTTCATAGGCCGGCATTCGCTTCCGAACATCGGTAAGGACGGTCGGCGGGTAGAACGCGCCGGGGCCACTGGGAACCTGGCCGCCCAGAAGCAGGCGAGCGCCGGCGTCGACGCTTCGGCGCACTTGATCGTGAAGTTCATCCCGCAAATCATGGAGCGCCTGAGGGCCGATCTGGGTCTCATCCTCGGTCGGGTCTCCCATCCGGTACGATCGCATCCGTTCGACAAGCAGCTTCTCGAACCGCCCGCGTATGGACGAAAGCACGATGAAGCGCTTGGCCGCGATACAACTCTGGCCGCCGTTGACCAGCCGGGCGGCGGCGCAGCTCTCCACCGTAGCCTCCAGATCGCGATCGTCCAGGATCAGGTAGGGATCGCTACCTCCCAGTTCGAGGACAGCTTTCTTGAGCCTGGACGCGGCCCGTACCGCAACGGCTTTTCCGGCTTCGGTGCTTCCTGTCAGCGTGACGGCCCGGACCGCGGGGTTGTCGACCACCCCGGCCACGCGGGCCGATCCGATCATCAGCGTTCGGAAGGTGTCATCGGGAAAACCGGCATCCCGAACGACTTTCTCAATCTCTAGTGCGCAGCCCGGCACATTCGAGGCGTGTTTGAGCAAGCCTCCATTACCCGCCATCAAAGCGTGTAGACGATCACTTCAAAATGAACATATTTGAACAAGCGCCGGTTTGAAGGTCGTCATCATCGGCGAAGCAGAGCGGAGGCTTTGGTAAGGTAGAGTGACGCGGAGAAAGGGAAAACCCCGATCGTATGAGCGATCGGGGTTTCGTTTATGGCGGCCCCGGTCAAAGGGCACAACCACAGCAAAAGCAAAGTCAGAGTGACACGACCGGCCGCCATTGTCCACTCCCGCGTGGGGTGGGATGGCCAGAGAAGTCGTGTTACGACAGTTGTTTTGCCGAGGGTCGGGTTGCGGGTTGATGTTTGTCATCTGCCGATCCTGTTATCGGGGGCAGGTCTACTGCGGGGATGAGTGCCGGCGCCGGATGAGGCGCGAGCAGAGGCGGCGTGCCAACCGCCGTTATCAGGAGGATCCGGAGGTCCGGGCCGATCATTGCCGGCGTCAGCGGGCCTACCGGAAACGTCGCCGAGAGAGGCGCGTGACAGATCACACTTCCGCCGGTGCGTGTCGGTCTGGCAGCATCGGGACACCATTGCCTGAAACGGGAATGAGAACGTCATTGGCGGAGGCACCCCATGGTCGACCCCGGTTTCAACGGCTCCAATCAGCCATCCGACTCGTTTGCATCCTGTGTGGCCGGAGTGGGGTCTTTATCGATGCCTTCCCCGACTGGGTGTGAGGCGTGATTCCTCCCGAAACGGTCACGCGAATTCGACACCTCTTTTTTGGCGAGCACTGGAAGATAGGCACCATTGCCGCCGAGCTGGGCCTGCATCAGGAAACCGTCCGCGCGGCACTGGAGACGGATCGCTTCAACCGGGCCCAGATGATGCGTCCGACGAAAGCCGATCCCTATATGGACTTCATCCGGGCGACGCTCAAGCAGTACCCCCGGTTGCGGGCCACACGGATTCATCAGATGCTGTCGGATCGCGGTTACACCGGCAGCGTGGTCGTACTGCGGCGTCTGGTGGCGCGTCTGCGTCCCGAACCCCGTGAAGCCTTCCTGCGGTTAAGAAGCTTTCCCGGTCAGGAAGCCCAAGCCGACTGGGCGCACTTCGGGGAAGTCCGGGTGGGTCAGGCCCGCCGCCGGTTGTCCTGTTTCGTATTGACGCTGTCGCACTCGCGCGCCCTGTTTCTGGAGTTCTTCTTCGATCAAACTCTGGAGAACTTTCTCCGCGGTCATGTCGATGCGTTTGCCGACTGGGGAGGGGTGCCCAGAGTCGTGCTCTACGACAATCTTCGAAGCGCCGTGCTGGAGCGCAACGGCAATCAAATTCGCTTTCATCCGCGCCTGCTCGAACTCTCCGCCCACTATCACTGTCAACCGCGTCCGGTCGCGCCGACACGAGGAAATCAAAAAGGACGCGTCGAGAGAGCGATACGCTATGTGCGGGATTCGTTCTTTGCAGCCCGGCCATTCACGACCTTGGAAGAGTTCAATCGCAAGGCTCTGGTATGGCGTGATGAGGTGGCCCATCAGCGCCCCTGGCCCGGTGGTGACGACAGGACCGTGGCCGAAGCCTTCCAGGAGGAACAATCACTCCTGATGTCGTTACCGGTGCACCGGTTCGATACCGACCGGGTCCAGCCGGTCCGTTCCGGTAAAACCATCTATATCCGTTTCGATCTCAACGACTACTCGATTCCCCCGGACCGGATCGGCCAGACATTGACGTTGGTGGCCTCCCAGACGCGGGTGCGCCTTCTCGATGGCACGACCGAAGTGGCCGCCCACCACCGGTCTTTCGACCGCCACCAACTCATTGTCGATCCGGCACATCAGGACGCGCTGCTGGCGGAAAAACGGAAAGCCCTCGGGTCCACCGCCGGTAGTCGCTTGGCCGCGAGCGTGCCTGAAACCGAACCCCTGCTTCAGGCCGCCTTCGGTCGTGGCGAGTCCATTCAACGGCAGAGCCGTCTCCTGCTCGGACTGCTCGACGACTACGGGGCATCCGAGCTCCAAGCTGCCGTTGTCGAGGCGCTCGAACAGGACACTCCGCGCGCATCGTCGGTGGCCTTCATCCTCCAGAAACGCTGGCGGGCCCAGAAACGCCGGGCCACCGTCCGGGTCGCCCCATCCCGCCCGGATCTGGCCGACATCCACATTCAACCTCATTCCGCGGAGACCTACGATGACCTCCATAGCCACGACACCGAACCCGAACAGTAACGATCTGGCCGTCCAACTCCAGCACATCGGACTCCGCTCCATCGCCGATTCCCTGGATGACTTTCTGGCTCGCGCCATCAAGTCTCAATGGCCCCCTCCCATGCTGCTGGAGGAACTGGCCCGTATCGAAAGCCACGATCGCGCACAGCGCAGTCTGGAACGCCGTCTCCAGTGCTCCCGCATCGGCCGTTTCAAACCCATGGCCGACTTCGACTGGAACTGGCCTAAAAAGATCGACCGCGACACCATCGGGCGTGCCTTCACCCTCGACTTTATCCCCGAAGGCCGCAACCTCATCCTGATCGGCGCCAATGGACTGGGCAAGACCATGATCGCCAAGAATATCGCCCACGCCGCCGTCCTGGCCGGCTACTCCGTGCTGTTCCGCACTGCTTCGGAACTGCTCGACGACCTGCAGTGCGATTCACCTCACCGGCTCCGTCAGAAACTCAAAGCCTATGCCCGCCCCGCATTACTGTGCATTGATGAATGTGGATATCTGGCCTACGACAATCACGCTGCTGACCTGCTCTACGAAGTCGTCAACCGCCGTTATGAACAACGGTCGATTCTCCTCACCACCAATCGCGGCTTCACCGAATGGAACGAAGTCTTTCCCAACGCCACCTGTATCGCCACCCTACTGGACCGGCTCACCCATCATGCCGACGTCACGGTCCTTGAAGGACAAAGCTATCGCGTCCATGAAAGTGAGCAGGAGGCGAAACGCCGTCGGAAGAAAAAGAAATGACCCTCGACCTTGGAACCTACTCCAGCAGAGTGCTGGATCTCTACTCCCAGCTGCCTGACACACCCTTACTCCCCCGTCGCGCCAATCGTCAACTCGTCGTCCAACTCCATGCCCGTTCCGTTGACCCCGACATCATCGAATCCGCCCTCTTACTCGCCACGGCTCGCCGCCTCTGTCGGCCTTCGGACAGGCCACCACTCCCCCCTGTTCGCTCACTCGCCTACTATCTTCCCGTTCTCGACGAGTTGCTTCACCATCCCCTCCCTCACCGCTACACCCACTACCTTCGCTCCAAAGTCCTTCCCTAGAACTCACCCCAATCTCACCCGGTCGACGCCCGGTCGGCGCGTGTCCAGAAAACTTCACTTTCTCGCGATCGACAACAAAGCGGGCGCGAGAAATCGAAAAACCTGCCAGAACGGAAAATTCCATGGCATGACGGCAAGGATGATGCCGAGAGGCTCGAAACAACCCGGCTTCGAACTGCATCCGTGGCGACCTCTTCGGCGGTCAGGAACTCCTCCGCCATTTCCGCGTAGTAGTCGCAGCCCCAGGCGCACTTTTCGACCTCAGCCCTTCCCTGAACGACGGGCTTGCCCATTGCCGAAGCCATCAGCGTCGCATATGTGTCCCCACGCTCGCGCAGGAGCCGTCCCACCTCCCTCATCCGGGAGGACCGATCACCGAAGCCGACATCGCGCCACCGACGCTGGGCGCGGGCAACTCGCCCGATGATGGCGTTCACCTCATCGGCGGAGTGCTCATCGTAGCTTCGGATCATGTTGCCGTTGCATGGGTTGATCGATTCAATGGGCATTCATCAGCCCCATACGATCTACAGTTAATCGACGTTTATTCAACATATAACGATTAATATATAATCTATTACTTTAGAGTTAAGGGGCAGCGGGTGGCTCCGCGACCACATCCGAATATCGGTATCGTCGTCGAATACCGCCGGTTTCGAGCAACACGTCCAGGGCCTGTTCGTACAGGTTCTCAGGAATCCGGGCGTCCTCGGGCCAGCAACCGATCCGCTGATAGCCCGAAACGGCGTCCTCCAATGCGTCGGCACTGACCGCTGGGAAGTACGGCCCCAGCCGGTCGGCAATCTGGGCCGGCGCTGCAGACCGAACCCAGCCGAGGGAGTTTCGGTAGGCGCGCATAAATGCGACAGCCGGGGCGGTCTCGAGGTAGTCCCGTGATGCCATAATGCTGCTGAAGGCGACCATCGGCATGGCTTCTCCGACGGATACGGCGACACGGCCGATGCCGTCGCACTCCAACTGCTGCGGCCAGGGGCCTTGTTGATGGACGAAATCGCCACCGCCTTCGCGAAAGGTCCGGTCCATCTGATCCGGCCCGCCAGCCTCGATCAGCCGGACCTTCTTCCAGTCCACTCCCTGACGTGCTGCGGCGTAGCGGAGCATGGCCATCGGTTGCGGACCGTGGTCGGCGATCAGTTCCCTGCCTTCAAGGTCCTTCCAGTTGAACGACTTATCCCCTCTCGCGGTGATCCAGAAGCCGTCCATCTGGTTAATCTGGACGAAGTGAACCGGGAGGTCTGCCACCCCCCGCTCGATCCTTCCCCAGTTGGACGACACGGCCGCCTGCACCAGGTCCACTTCGCCGGCAGCCAACATGTCGAAGGTCCCACGATCGGGCGGTTTGACCGAATAGACGCCTTCCAGGCCTTCGGTTTCCAGGAATCCGGCCGCAACCGTCGCGATCAGCGGTGCATAGAAAACAGCGTGCCGGGACACCACGATGCGGATGCGCGCGGACATTCGCTCCACCCTACCCCACGCGGCCGTCCGCGAACAGAGGAAGTAAGAGGAAGTCTTGGCTCGGTCTTAAATAGGGACACAGGTGCCTGTCCCCATTTATCGCTTGAACTTTTAGTGGTCGCCGGACGTAAATGGGAGCAGATATGGGCACTTCCACCGAATTGCCTGTTAATAGTCCTCACTGACCGCCGTCATCAGGGTGGAGAAAGACGAATGACAACACCAGTCGAAGTCAAAGCTACCCCAGGGGCGGCGCCCAGCAAGGAACTCGAACAGGTATTCATGGATCACTACGACATGGTCTATCGGACCGCGTATCGAGTGACCGGCAACGGCGATGACGCCGAAGACGTACTCCAGACCCTGTTCGTCCGCCTGCTGCGGCGTGAAACCATGCCTCAACTCGAACGCGGATGGCCCGCGTACCTTCATCGGGCCTCGGTCAATATCTCGCTCGACATCATTCGACGACGTGGCGATGTTTCGATCACCGACATGGAGCCGTGGATCCGGGACAAACGACCCGGGCCGGCCCGCCAGCACGACAGTACCGAGTTGGGGGACAGGCTGAGAAAAGCCCTCGCCGACATGAATCCACGATCTGCCCAGGTCTTCGTCCTGAGGCATGTCGAGGGTCACTCGAACGGCGAGATCGCCCGCATGTTGAGCACTTCGACTGGTTCCATCGCCGTCACGCTGTTTAGAGCGCGCAGTAGTCTCCGTAAATCCCTGCGCTCGTTCCGAGGAGGTCAGTAATGGAGTCCAAACGTCGAAAGCCCGCCCATGCGCTCAAACGTGCGATCGACGAAACCCGCAACGCCAGGCCCAGTTCATCTGAGGTCGAACGAGCGGCGGCGCGCGTTTGGGCACGCATTTCCGAGGAAGCAGCCCGCGAAGCAGAACCGATGGAAGTTGTGGAAATGGCTGAGGCCATTCGCGGATGCGACGACTATCAATCCTTGATCCCGGATTATCTCGCGCGCCGGCTGACCCCGGCCCGCGTCTTACTGCTCGAAGATCACAGTCACGAGTGTTTCTCCTGTCGACGGGCGCTGACAGCGGCTCAGTTCGGCAGCGAGACCACTTCGAAGGCCCATCGCCTGGGCGCCAGCCATCGATGGCAGTGGGCTGGAGCAGGCATCGCGGCTGCGGTGTTGCTGGTCGTGGGCGTTCAACAATCCACCCTGATCCGGCAACTCCTGTTCCCCATCGAGATCCATGCCTCAGCGCAAACCGTGCGTGGCAACCTGTTCCGGATCTCCGACGGGATGATGGCGTCGCTCGAGCCGGGTGCCGCCATCGGCGCGCGGGAACCGATCCGCACCGGCAAGAATTCGGGCGCCATCGTTGAACTCAGCGACGGCAGCCGCATCGAAATGCGTGAGCGGTCCGAAATCGCGTTGGTCCCAGCCAGCGACGGCGTCCGTATCCAGCTCGAACGTGGCAGCGTCATCGTCCGCGCTGCCAAACAGCCTTCGGGCCACCTCTATGTATCGACCGATGACGTGGATGTCGCGGTTGTTGGCACCGTGTTCTCGGTCAGTGAGGGTACCCGTGGCGCCCGAGTTTCCGTGATCGAAGGCGAGGTCCGTGTCGAACATGGCACCGAAGAAACGGCTCTCTATTCGGGCGAGCAGTACAACAGCTCGCAGTCATTGACGCCGATGGAAATCGAGGAAGAAATCGCCTGGAGCCAGGAGTTCGAACTGCACGTCGCGTTGCTGCAGCAATTCTCCCGAATGCGCGGCGAGCTTCGGACCGCGCTCGAAAGCCCGGGCCTGCGCTATTCTTCTTCGCTGCTCGGACGGGTTCCCGCCGACACCGTGATGTACGCGGCCTTCCCGAACCTGGCGCGTACGCTGGCCGACGCCTACGACGTGTTCGTCCGACGCATCGACGAGAATCCGATCACAAGTCAGTGGTGGTCCGAGGCAAACTTGCGGAGCACTGATGGTGACGTGTCGATCGAAGAAATGATCGGCTACGTCCGCACGATGTCGAACCTGATCGGAGAGGAAGTTGTCGTCGCACTCAGCGGAGACAACAACGATTCCGAACCCTTGCTCCTGGCCGAAGTCAACGATGCCGAGACAGCACTCGATCTGCTCCGCGGTGCCATAGCGGCGACCACGGATTCCCCCGCTCTGGGGATCGCGGCAAGTCTGGCTGAACTGCAGTCCTACGCGGGCAGCGACGATCCCGTCGTCTACATCGAGGGTGGATTATTCGCGTTCTCTCCTTCGGTGGCCCACGTGATAGCCGCAGCAACGGCCCAGGGTTCGGGATTCGCCTCCGGTACTTTCTATGACTCGGTGGCCGAAGCGTACGCCGAAGGCGCCAGCTGGCTTTTCGCCGCGGACATCCAGACGCTCGTCAGTCAGGTTGAAGCACCCGAGCAACTGGGCTTCAACAACCTCGACAACCTGGTCGTCGACTACAAGGTGTTGGCTGCCGGAACCACTACGCGGGCGATCATGAACTTTGACGACTCCAGGCGCGGCATCGCATCCTGGATCGGGTCTCCGGCGCCGATGGGCGGCCTGGAGTTCGTGTCTCCCGACGCCTACGGAGTCGTGGCTGGCCTGACCGAGGACCCGGCGTCGATCGTCGGCGACATATTCGACATGGCCCAGACGATGAACCCCGATGGGTGGAACGAGTTGCTGAACTTCCAGCAGGAGCACGGGATCGACATCCAGTACGACCTGGCGGAACCGCTAGGCGGCGAGTTCGTGATCACCATCGACGGCCCGATCCTGCCGACGCCCTCCTGGAAGGTGGTAGTGGAAGTCTACGATTCGGCGAGGCTGCAGAACACGATCGAACGAATGGTCGCCGAAATCAACCGCATGGCTGCGGCCCAAGGCGAGACTGGCCTTGAGATTTCGGCCGAATCGGTTGGCGGCCTGATCTATCACACGCTCATGGGGTCGGGTGAGGGGCCATCAATCCACTACACTTATTACGGCGGGTACATGATCGCCGGACCGAGCCGCGCACTCGTGGCCCAGGCGCTCGAGTACAACCAGACGCGGTACACGCTGGCCGATGCGCTTGCTTTCACCAGCATGATGCCCGCCGGCGGGACCAACGATTGTTCCGCAATCCTGTACCAGAACATGACACCGATGCTGTCCTCGATTTCGGGGTTCGTACCCGATGGGATAGTTGGGCAGGAACAGCTGGATGCCATCGGCGAAACGGTCGCAAACACACCCCCGACGCTCGTATGCGTCGTTGGCGAAGCCGATCGAATCGTGGCATCCAACCAGGGTGACCTGGCTTTCAACCTCGTCACGCTGGGAGGATTTACGGGCCTGCTGGACACGCTCAGGCAGGTGCAGCAGTAGAAAACTTCCCACGGCAGGTGCGGTCAAGAACCGCACCTGCAGAAAGATCGATGACCATACCTACGATAGAACTCGATCACCTTTCGGTCACCTTCAACGGTCGGCCGATCCTTGAGGATCTGGAAGGGAGCCTGTCCGGACGAGCGATCGGACTACTGGGACCGAACGGCGCTGGAAAGAGCACGCTGATGCAGACGCTGCTCGGTTTTCATGCGCCATCGAGCGGCACCGCGCGAATCCTCGGGATGGATATCCGGACCCGCGCGCGGGAGATTCGGCATCATGTCGGCTACATGCCCGAGAACGATGCATTCATTGCCGGCATGAACGCCGTCCGCCTGGTCCGCATGATGGGCGAGCTGTCGGGGTTGCCTAAAGAGGAGGCTCTCGAACGCACGCACGAAACGTTGTTCTTCCTCGGTTTGGGCGAGGCTCGCTACCGGCCGATCGAAACTTATTCGTTGGGTATGAAGCAGCTCGCAAAACTCGCGGTCGCCATTGTCCACGGGCCGCGGATGCTCGTCCTCGACGAACCGACGAATGGTCTGGACGCGAACGCCCGTCGGCGCATGATCGAGATCATCCGTCAGATCCGGGACAGCGGCCACACACAGCTCATCCTTTCGTCTCACCTGCTCCGGGATGTCGAGGAATGCTGCGATGAAGTTCTGATACTCAAGGACGGCAAGATCGTCGTCTACACCAACCTCGAGCAGGAGCGTCGGGAGAACCGCAAGTTCCTCCAGGTCGAAGCCCGGGGTGAAACGTCGGCGTTCCTGCGCATGGTCGAGGCCCGCGGCTGCGAGCTTGCAGTCAACGGAAGCAGCAAAATCAAGATGGTGCTACCGGCGGAAGTCGAAATCCGGGACCTCTACCGCATGGCCGCCGACACCGGTGTCCAGATCGGAAAGATCGACTACAAGAGGGATTCCCTGCAGGATATCTTCCTGAAAGCGATGGAGGCGCCCAATGGCCGTCTATAAGCAAACATACCGGCCCTACGATGGGACGCTGACCGAGCCGCGCTGGCGCTTCTGGGTGCTGGCACGGTACGCCTTCGAACAGGTGTTCGCCTGGCGCCTCATGTTGATTTTCTTCGTCTTGTGCTATGTGCCGACCCTCATCGGTGGAACCTTCATCTATCTGCACCACAACCTCGACGCCCTGCTCGCGTTCCAGATTCCGGTCGAGGAAATCCTTGCCGTCGACGCCGACTTTTTCCTCGTCATTATGGGGTTCCAGTCAACACTGGCGTTCTTCATGACGGCAGTCGTCGGCCCGGGTCTCGTTTCGCCGGACCTGACAAACGGAGCGCTGCCACTGTACCTGAGCCGCCCGTTTACGAGGAGCGAGTACGTTCTCGGCAAGTTCGCCGTCCTGGCAACCCTGCTCTCGCTGATCACATGGATCCCTGGAATGCTGCTGTTCCTGATGCAGTCGGCGCTCGAGGCCGGCTGGATGATGTCGAATCTGCGAATCGCAACCGCCATCGTGGCCGGGTCTGTGGCCTGGATACTGACGATCTCACTGCTCGCCCTGGCCCTGTCGGCGTGGGTTAAGTGGCGGCCGGTCGCCGGTGCTATGCTGTTCGGCATCTTCTTCGCCGTTGCCGCATTCGGTGGCGCTTTCAACGGCATTCTCCGCACCGATTGGGGGCTCATGATGATGCTGCCGGTCGTCATCAACGCCGTCTGGCAGTGGCTCTTCTACGGAGTTGTGGCAGCAAGGGACTATCCGCTGCCGGTCTGGACGGCCTTCATGTCGCTGGGGATCACCTGCGGGGTCAGCCTCTGGATGCTCGCCCGCAAGGTTCGGGCCTACGAGGTGGTTCGATGAGCGCGGAAAACGCCATCGTCTTCTCGAACGTCTCGAAATTCTACGGCGAGGTTCTCGGCGTCAACAAGATCAACCTGACGATACCCCCGGGCGTCACCAGCCTGGTCGGCCCGAACGGGTCCGGCAAGACGACTTTGATGAACGTGCTGACAGGCCTGCTGCAGCCCTCCAAGGGCTGGGTACGCGTCCATGGTTTGTCTCCGGCCGAGCCCGAAGAATTCTACCCGTTGATCGGATACTGTACCCAGTTCGATACCTTCCCAAAAGGGCTGACCGGGTACGCGCTCGTGCATTCGCTGGTTACGCTTCATGGCAAAGGACGGACCGACACTGAATCGATCACGTGGGAAGCGATCGGGAAAGTCGGATTGACCGACGCCGCCCACCGGCGCATTGCGGGATACAGCAAGGGCATGCGACAGCGTATCAAGCTTGCGACCGCGATCGCCCACCGCCCTTCGGTCCTCGTACTGGATGAACCTCTGAATGGCCTGGATCCCATGGCCCGAACCGAATTCATCGAGTTGTTCCAACAGCTCGCTGCCGACGGGCTCCACGTTGTCGTGTCGAGCCACATCCTCCACGAAGTCGACATGATCTCCGACCAGGTCGTGATGATGAGCCACGGCTATGTCGTGGCCGAAGGCGAGATTCAAGGGGTGCGAAGCGAGATCGACGAACATCCGATCACGATCCTCGTCCGCTGCGACCGGCCGACCATCATCGCTTCGCGTGTATTTGCCGATCCCAACGTCGTCGAAGCGCGGATCAGCGACGACGGCCGCGGCGTCATCGTCAAGACACGCAATGTCGATGAGTTCTATTCGCTCCTGAATGCCATTGTGCTCGAAGAGGCGCTGAACGTGGAAGGCGTCGCCACGACCGATGAGGACATCCATTCGGTCTACAACTATCTGGTCGGCCCGAACGGACAACCCACATGAGCAGACAAGAAACCGCATCGAAAGGACTCAGCCCCCTGATAAAGTCCGCACCCTGGGGGCTGTGGTTCCGACAGACCATGGCCGTCACTCGATTCGAGACCCGGAAGAGCTTTGCGGGCCGACGATGGATTGCCGCGTTCCTGCTGGCCGGGGGACCGCTGTTCCTGCTGACGATGCGCCTTTTTCTGGACGACGATCCTGGGACCTTCGACGGGAGCACGGAAGGCCTGATCTTTGCGACCATGTTCCAGTCCTACATCCTGAGGATGGCGATTTTCTTCGGCTGCGTTGGCATTTTTACCCAGTTGTTCCGCGGTGAAGTTCTTGAAAAGACGCTGCACTACTACTTGCTGGCCCCGGTGCGCCGGGAAATCATCATGACCGGCAAGTATCTGGCCGGTTTGCTGAACGTCGCGGTTCTCTTCGTGCCGGCGACGATGCTCAGCTATCTGGTCATGTACATGCCGTATGGTTCTCGCGTCATGGAGAATCATTTCGTCAACGGCGTCGGCATTCCTCACATGCTCACGTACGGAGGCGTTGCCTTTCTGGCGTGTGCCGGGTACGGCGCGGTCTTTCTTCTGATGGGTATCATTGCCCGGAACCCGCTCGTACCGGCGATGCTGGTCCTCGGCTGGGAATCCCTCAACATCTTCCTGCCGGCCACCCTGCAGAAGATCAGCGTGATCCACTACCTCCAGTCGATCACTCCGGTCCCGCTTCCGTTCGGGCCGCTCGAAGTCATCACAGAACCCACCTCACCTTGGGTTTCGGTGCCCGGCTTGCTCATCATGACGCTTGCGGTCCTGATGTTGGCGGCATACAAGATGCGACGGGCGGAAGTGTCCTACAGCACGGACTGAGTCCATCAATTAGCGTCGGACCACCCACGCCCTTTGCCCAGCGCCGACCGGCGCGAGTCGGCCGTTCCCGAACATCGTCCCCAAAACCAGGGTTGCGACACCGGCCGGGCCCGTTCACACTGGAGAGCCATGTCGGACAGAGAGAACAGGACCCGCAGGCTGCTCGAGTTCCAGGACCGGTCGCGATCACCGAACCCTTCCGGGACCGAGAAACAACACTCGGCAGGCAAACTCACCGCCAGAGAACGGATCGACACCTTGATGGATGCCGGGTCTTTCGTCGAGGAGTTTCAACTCGCCGAGAGCTCATCGACAGACTTCGGGATGGCGAAAAAAAAGCAACCGGGCGACGGCGTCGTCGTCGGTTTCGGCAAGGTCGCGGGACGTCTCACGTATGTCTTCGCCCAAGACTACACCAGTTTCGCCGGCACCGTCGGCAGTGTTCACGCGGAGAAGATCGCCTACACGGTCGCGACGGCCAGAAAGATGGGTGCTCCGGTCGTCGGCCTCTACGACTCGGCGGGCGCTCGTATCCAGGAGGGGCTGGATGTCACGCGTTCGATCGGACGAATATTCTACGAGAACACGCTCGCGTCCGGGGTCGTGCCACAGATCTCGGCGATCATGGGCCCGTGCATCGGTGTTGCAGCGTACTCACCGGCGCTGACGGATTTTGTCATCATGGTCGAAGGTACTGGCCAGATGTTCATCACGGGGCCGAGCGTTATCAAGGACACCACCGGCGAGGACGTGACGATGGAAGAGTTGGGTGGTGCGCGGCTTCATGCCGAGACATCCGGCGTCGCGGACCTCGTTGTCACCGATGACGCGGCCTGCCTTGATCAGATCCGGAACCTGCTCGAGTATCTGCCGGCGAGCAACCGCGGCCTGCCGCCGGTACTCCCTTCCGAGGACGATCCAACCCGGCGGCTCGAGGATCTGGACGCTATAGTTCCTGAAGACTTCCGGAAACCCTATGACGTTCGGGAGGTCGTAGCCAGGATCGTCGACGGCGGTCGCTTCCTGGAGATCAAGGCCGGATTTGCTCCAAACATTGTCATTGGCTTCGGACGTCTCAACGGTCGGGCGGCGGGGTTCGTCGCCAATCAGCCGCAGGCCCTGGCCGGCAGTCTCGATGTCGATGCTTCCGATAAGGCTTCCCGCTTCATCCGTTTGTGCGACGCGTTCAACATCCCGATTCTGACGCTCGTTGACGTTCCCGGTTACCTGCCCGGGTCCGAACAGGAGCGGAAGGGGATCATCCGCCACGGCGCCAAGCTGTTGTACGCCTACGCCGAATCCACGGTTCCGAAAATAACGCTCTATCTCCGAAAAGGGTACGGTGGCGCGAAGCAGGCCATGTGCACGCGCGAGATGGGGGCCGATCAGGTGCTTCTGTGGCCGAACGTCGAACTGGCCGTAATGGGCAGTGCGGGCGCCGTCGGCGTCCTGCACCGGCGGGAAATCCAACAATCCTCAAAGCCGGAAGAAACACGACGCCAGCGGATCGAGGAATTCGAAGAACGATTTGGCGGCCCCTTCGAAGCCGTCCGAAAGCAATATGCCCACGCCGCAATACTGCCCGAGGACACCCGCGTTCGATTGATCCAGTCTCTGGAGATGCTGCAGCGTAAGAACGAAACCAGACCCGAGAAGAAGCACGGAATCATGCCCGTGTGACACACCTCCAGTTCCTGCCCGAAGACGGCGTCATGGACACTCTCCTGGAAATCTTCGATACCGTAAAGTCCCTTGGGGACCGGGAAGCGATCCGGCACACCGATGGGCTGAGAACGCGCGTCTGGTCATACAGGGAGCTGGCGGCACAGGCCGGCCGATTCGCGGCATACCTCGACGATGAAGGCTTCTCACGCGGCGACCGGCTGGTTGTGTGGAGCGAGAATCGTCCCGAGTGGGTCGCTGTATTTTGGGCCTGCCTCGCCCGCGGTGTCGAGGTCGTTCCGGTCGATTTTCACTCTTCTCTTGAACGGGTCTCCCGAATTCGTGACGAGTCCGGTGCGCGCACAATCGTCCACGGCTCCCGGGCAATCGTAGACGGTCCCCATTTTTCGATCTCGCGCCTCACCGAGTTGCCCGAGCCTGCACGTTTCTCAGCCGCTCCGGCCGATCCGTCCGAGATCGTGGAACTGCTGTACACGTCGGGAACGACCGCCGAACCCAAAGGCGTGGTGCACCGGCATCGCAACATCTGCTCGAACCTGACACCGATCGCCCACGAAATCGCGCGCTACCGGAACTGGGCCCGACCTTTTCAACCCATCCGATTCCTCCAGACTCTGCCACTGAGCCACATGTTTGGTCAGGCGATGGGCCTGTTCATCCCTCCGATCCTCGGCGGTGCGGTGGTGTTCAGCGATGAACTGCACCCGCGAGCGATCCGCGAAACGATCCGACGCGAACGAGTGTCGGTTCTCGTGTCCGTTCCCCGGATACTGGACACGCTAACGGCCGACATCGCCAGGCGGCATCCGAGGACCAACCTCGAAACTGCGGGCTCGGGCGGCGTGGCGGCCCGATGGTGGAGGCACCGACACGTCCATGCAGAATTCGGCCTGAAATTCTGGGCCTCAGTCGTGGGCGGCGCGCCGCTCGACACCGAGACCGAAGGGTTCTGGACGCGCCTCGGCTGGCTCGTCATTCAAGGATACGGCCTGACCGAGACGAGCCCCGTCGTCTCGGTCAACCATCCCTTCCATGCCAGGCGCGGCTCACTGGGAAAGGCCATCGGCGATCAAGAGGTAAGCGTGGCCGAGGACGGAGAAATCCTGGTTCGGGGCTCGAGCATCGCCGAGGGGTATCTCGTCGCGGGTGGACAGATCGTGCGGGCCACCGATGAGGCCGGCTGGTTTCACACTGGCGATCTGGGCGAGATGGACGCGGACGGACGGCTGACCTACCGGGGGCGCAAGAAGGACCTCATCGTCACGGCTGACGGCCTGAACATTCATCCCGAGGACATCGAGCGCGTCCTGAACGCGCAGGCGGGCATCCGCGACAGTGCGGTCGTCGCGGTCGCGGGTCCGCATGGCGAGCAGGTTCATGCTGCGCTGATCCTGGACGATCCAAATTCGGATCCCGCCGGATTCGTCCAAGCGGCAAACCAGAGACTCGAGCCCGGGCAACGGATCCGCTTGTGGTCGCGGTGGCCCGAGCCGGAGTTTCCCCGAACCGAATCGACCCACAAGCTGCAACGAAGGCTCGTAGCCGCTGCCGTCATCGGAAACGACACACGAAAGCCATCCTCTCAACGAACCGGCCTCGATGATATCCTCGCCCGCCTGACAGGGCGGCCGGCGCAATGGACGCCGGACAAGCGCCTCGCGGAAGATCTCGCGCTCACCTCGCTGGACCGCATCGATCTGCTCGCGGAACTGGAGCGACATTTCGGGATCGAAATCGACGAGAGGGAGTTTGCAGCGATCCAGACCGTGGGTGAACTCCGGGCTAGCATCAGCACCGATGCTCGGGCGCCTGCGACTGCCACGCGATCAGCGGAAGACGAAGGCAGTCCTGCTCCCATTCGAGAGACGTTTAGTCCGCCACGCTGGTCCCGAACTCTGCCGTCGCGCATAGCACGCCGGTGCCTCCAGGCCGCCCTCATCCGTCCTCTATTGAGATTGTTCGTCGACATCGAAGTCGAAGGCATCCACCATCTGGACCGGACCTCGCCTCCGGTCCTTTTCGCATCGAACCACACGAGCCATCTCGATACCGCCGTGATCGCAACGGCCCTGCCCGCCGGCTGGCATCGCCGATTGGCTCCGGCGATGCGAAGCGAGTACTTCTATCCGCCAAAAGGCGACCGCCATCCGATTCTGTATTTTCTTTCCTGTCTCGCCTTTAACGCCTACCCGCTGCCCCAGAACCCGGGACGGATTCGCGAGTCGTTACGCTACACCGGTGAGCTGCTCTCGGACGGCGATTGCCCGCTCATCTTTCCGGAAGGGCGCCGGACCGAGGATGGCAGCCTCGGACGCTTTCAGCCCGGTATCGGTCTGATGGGGATACGCCTCCGGGCACCGGTCGTCCCGTTACGTCTGGAAGGCCTGTTCGAGATCATGCCTGTCGGCAGCCGGTGGCCCAGGAGGGGGAGAGCCCGTCTGAAGATCGGTGCGCCGCTCCACTTCCAGCAAGACGAGGAATTCGTAGAATTCGCTGCGCGGGTCAAAGCGGCAGTCGGGGCGCTGGCGGAGCCACCGCGCTCGGCCTAATCCGAAGAGGTGATCCGGAGGCCGACGATGCCCGCAACGATCAGCAGGATGGAGGCAAGCCGAGCAAGGTCGCGGGATTCACCGAACAGGATGATGCCCAGCGTCGCCGTGCCGATGGCGCCGATGCCCGTCCAGACGGCGTACGCCGTACCGATCGGCAGCGTGCGCACGGCCTGGGCGAGGAAAATCATGCTGACGGCGAGCGCCGCCAATGTGATCACGCTCGGCCAAAAGCGCGAGAACCCTTCCGCATACTTCAAGCCGATCGCCCATGTCACCTCGAACACGCCCGCCACTACGATAAAGAACCACGCCATGCTTTGCACCTTCCCTTAGCCCGCATTTCTCACCAGTGGTCTGCGGCAGCGCCAGATACATCCGCCACTACTGCGTTGCGCTTGGTCGGGCTCCTCGACGTACTGTCAAGTACGCCTGCGGCCCCTCCCGGCGCGCGCCCAGCATGGCCCGTCGAGGGCCATGCCAAATGCCCTGTCGGCGTCTGTATCAAACCGGGCCACAACGTGGCCCGGCGAGCTTCGCGACGACAACCGGTGAGAAAAGCGGGTTAGCAGCCCAACTCCGGTTGTGTTAGCGGTTCTGTTCTATCATGACTCGCCATGGGAAACGACGGGCTGGTTCTGGCCATCGACCTCGGTTCAGGAGGAGCCACGGCCGCGCTGATCGAAGACGACCTGGGCGTCGGCACCGTGCATGAATCGGTCTGGCGCTTTGACGAAGACACAAACGGCGCGGCGACACTGGCTCCTTCAGTGGTTCGTCAGGCTCTTGTCACCGTCGTTCGCGCCTGCCTGACCGAGGGCCGAAGCCCGAATGTCCTCGCCCTGTCATCGATGATGCACACCCTTCTGCTCACCGATCGCGAGGGCAATCCGGAAACCCCGATCTTCACATGGCTGGACTCTCGCGGCGCTGACCAGGCGCGGCTGATGATGGAAACCCTCGGGCCGGACTATGAAAGACGTACGGGGACGCGCGTGCATCCGTCGTTCCCGTCAATCAAGCTGGCTTGGCTCAAGATGACCCAGCCGGGCTTGTTCGCGCGCGAATACCGGATCGCTTCCATGCGAAGCTACGTCCAGTGGCTGCTGACCCGGGTATGGTCGGAAGACACATCCTCCGCATCGGCTGCAGGACTGTTAAACCTCGAATCGGGCGACTGGGATCGCCCCTATCTGAAGCATGTCGGCATCCCGCCTGAAAGGCTTCCCAAACTGATCGCCATAGACGACGTTGCGGGCCCGGTGTCCCCGGAGGCGAGCAAGTTGCTCGGGTTAAGGGAGGGTCTTCCGGTCATCGCCGGAGGAGGCGACGGATTCCTTGCCAGTCTCGGCAGCGGATGCGAACAGCCAGACTGCACGGCAATAACAATCGGGACGACCGCGGCGGTCCGGAAGATCGTCCCGACGGCCCAACCCGATCCCGCCGCCGGCTCGTTCTGTTACCGTCTCGACAACCGTTTCCTTGTCGGTTGTGCCAGCAACAACGGAGGCAATGTTCTGGAATGGGGACGGCAGAACTTCGGCGATGTTCGGTTCGATCCCAACGGAACTGACGAGGACATTCCGATCTTCCTGCCATTCCTCTACGGTGAGCGTTCGCCCTTCTGGAATCCCAGACAGAGTTCGCGCTGGATCGGACGCCGGGACGACCATTCGAGGGAGGAACTTGGCCAGGCAGTGATCGAGGGCCTGGCCTTCCACCTCGCGGTCTACGCGGACATCGTCGATCGTTCCACGGAGTCGCCATCGACGCTGTTTGTCCTGTCAGGTAACGGCTCCAGGCACTCGGGACTCCGGGCGCTGCTTGCTTCCGTTCTTCGTGCTCCGCTGGTCCTGCCTGAAGATCCGGGTGTGGCGACGCTTCGAGGGGCCGCGCGTTGCGCGTTCTCTGCCCTCGGCGTCGATACTTCGGCGGCTATGGCGCGTATCGTTGAGAATGCCCGCGCAGTGGATTCCGCATCGAACCGGGGCATCCCCCAGCGATTCGACCGTTTTCGAGCAGCCTATTTCGGCGACGGCTGAGGTCGTTCTTGTAAGTCGCTAGCTAGATTCGCAGGCCTTCCAACATTCGTTGGGTCCATCCCAGCGAATCCAGATACTGTGCCCGGATCGTCGCCGGTGTCAGCTCCAGGAACCCGACCTGCTCCCACTGGCCCTGCTCATAGAGCAGCACGCATCGGAGGGCAACGCCCGCGACGCCTTCCCATCGGAGCAGCCCATCCCGAATCTCCCCGGCCAGAGGCAGTTGCTCCAGGGCTTGTTCCATCGGGCAATCGAGCAGGGCATCCAGGACCGATAGCAGGCCGACCGTAAAGAAGCGGCCCCTTTCCTCCTCGCGCGCGGACATCGCCAACCGCTCGCACATTGCCGCGCGTACGATTGCGGTAACCATCAGTTCCCTCGGCTTGTCCTCCATCTTTGAAAACATCAGCAGGCTTGCCCAAAGCCGCAACCGATCCAAGCCCACGAGCCGGACCGCATGACCGATGGAATCCACCTCTCGCTGCAAGCCGATGTAGGCCGAATTCGTGTACCGCAACAGCTTGTAGCTGAGTGCAAGATCGGTGCGGATCGTTTCTTCCAACTCCTCCGGACTGGTATCGGGATCCCGGAGTCGCCCCAGCAGACGTACGGTTGCGAGACGATTTACGGGTATCTCGTGGCCCAGAGAACTTGGCGTGCAGAAGAAATGGCCCTGAAAATAGTCGAACCCTGCCTCGCAGCACAACTCGAACTGTTCGTAGCTATCTACCTTATCAGCAAGGAGTTTTGTTGCCAGATTTGAGAGCCTCTCGGTGCGCTGCCGGATCCCCTGTCGGTCCAGGTCCGACACATCGATACGAACGACGTCGGCCAAGCCAAGATCGGAGGCAGGGCGGTTCTTCGGGTCGTCCTCCATCGCGATCCGGTACCCCTTCTCGACCAGAGCAACCAAACCCTCCCGCAGGGCTTCGTCCAGAACGATGTCCTTGAGAACCTCGAGAACGACTCTTTCCCTGGGGAGGAATTCGCACTGACCGCTGCGGATCGCGGCGGACGTCACGGCGATGTATGCGGGATAGGTGCCGACGAGCCGCTTCAGTCCGACCTCGGAGTAGGGACCGCGCCCTCCCCGCTGCCCATTGAAAGAGCGAAATTACCCATGGAACCTAAAAGTTGGGAGCGAATCTGGTAGGCCTGCAGTTGGATGTTGGATTCGTGGATCGGTTGCCGGCTGAGAAACCCTTTATGCATGGACATCCTGCCCGTAGAGCGGCCGCGACCCGCAGGATAGACGGTAACAAACTTAAATCCTGTATAGTGTCCGGAACATGGTGCGACAGCCGCCGGCAACTTATAGATGAACAGTGAGTTGAATGGCATTCTGCGATTTTTCGATTTGAACCTGCCGATCACACTTTTAGCAATATTACGGTGAGAGGGGTGATACCAATGGCGCATGAACTCAGGCCAAACCGTCTTCTCACAAGTCATGGATTACGCGCCCCGATACGAGTTTCAGAAGTGTGTCGCCCGCTATCGGGGCGATTACCAGCAGAAAGGGTTTTCCTGCTGGGATCAGTTCCTGGCGATGGCATTCGCCCAATTGACCTATCGTGAAAGCCTCCGCGACATCGAAGCCTGCTTACGCGCCCTCGGCAGAAAGCGTTACCACATGGGATTCCGAAGCAAGATGGCGCGGACGACACTGGCCGACGCCAACGAGCGGCGCGACTGGCGGATCTATGCGGATTTCGCACAGGTCCTGATCGGCATGGCGCGGCCGTTATATGCCGAAGACCCCATCGGCGTCGAGTTGGATCAAGGTCTATATGCCCTGGACTCGACCACCATTGACCTGTGTCTTTCACTATTCCCATGGGCCCGGTTTCGCCGGCACAAAGCCGCGGTCAAGATGCATACACTGCTGGATCTTCACGGCAACATTCCCGCGTTTATCCACGTCACAGACGGGAAAGTCCATGACGTCAACGTTCTCGATGAGATCGCACCCGAAGCGGGTGCCTTCTACGTCATGGACCGCGCCTATATCGATTTTGAACGGCTCTTTCTCTTCTCCCTCTGTTCCGCTTTCTTTGTGGTGCGTGCTAAGAAGAACGTCGTCCTGCGGCGGCGGTACTCCCGTCGGGTGGACACGACCACGGGATTGCGATCCGACCAGACGGTCATCCTCACAACGAACAAATCCGCCAAAACCTATCCCGATCCGTTGCGGCGTATCAGCTACTTCGATGCCGGGACGAACAAGCGGTTGAAGTTCCTGACCAACAACTTCGCGTTGCCTGCACTCACCATCACTCAGATCTACAAGTCGCGATGGCAGGTGGAACTTTTCTTTAAATGGATCAAACAACACCTTCGAATCAAGTCCTTCTACGGCACCAGCGAGAATGCGGTGAAGACCCAGATCTGGATCGCCATTTCGGTTTATGTTCACGTCGCCATCATCCGGAAGCGCCTCGGCATCGATAGGAGTCTTTACCAAATCCTACAGATTCTCAGCATTACGATTCTTGAGAAACAGCCCATTTTGCAGGCCTTTCACGCGCCTGATTCCCAATTCAATGAACTCCAAGATCATCCGGAAGCGCCTCGGCATCTAGGAGTCTTTACCAAATCCTACAGATTCTCAGCATTACGATTCTTGAGAAACAGCCCATTTTGCAGGCCTTTCACGCGCCTGATTCCCAATTCAATGAACTCCAAGATCCTAACCAGCTGGTTCTATTCGACTTCTAACCGGACACTAGTGAATGTCAATAATACCCCCACGCTAAGGGGTTTCGGAGGCTTTCCAGAGGAAGGGTTGAGGTTTCTTCGATCCCTCGCACGCAACAATCGGCGCGACTGGTTCCAGGAGCGCAAACCGATCTATCTTCGATGCGTGAAGGAACCGATGGAAGATTTCATTCTTGCCATTGGCGAGGCGTTTGCTCGTTTTGCGCCCGAGTTCGTCGCCTCCCCGAAAGTCTCCGCGTACCGGATCTACAGAGACACGCGGTTCTCGGCGGACAAGACACCGTACAAGACCCACGTAGCGGCTGTGTTCCCCTGCCGCGGCCTGGGCAAACACGCTGGCGCTGGCTTCTATGTGCACGTCTCTCCCAAGGAGCTTTTTGTCGGTGGCGGCCTGTATATGCCGGCGTCAGCGGACCTTCTGGCCGTCCGTCGGCACATCGCAGCAAACCATTCCGGCTTCCGGAGAAAAGTATCTACGCGGAAGTTCACGGACACATTCGGGGAGCTGACAGGGGAGCGACTTACTCGCGTCCCGAAGGGCTTCCCAAAGGAACATCCGACCGCCGACCTGCTACGTCACAAGCAGTTTCTTGCGATGCAGCAGTTCGCCCCGTCCTTGGCGAAACGTCCGGAGTTCTTCGACGAAACCGTCCAATCGTTTCGGGCGCTTCTGCCCGTACTCCGCTTTCTGAACGCCCCGATTCTTGAAGGCAAGTCATCGATGCTCGTCGGCGAATGAAGCGCGTATCGCCGACTCGCAGATGTCGTCGGGTTGGGGATGCGTGTTCGGGCATCGCCACCGGATGCACGCTGGGAGGCGAGAGACATGGTCCGGAATCACAATTGCCTCCCCCGCCCCACGATTTCCTTGGACAGTGATTTGAGAAACTACAACGCAGGAGGATCACGATATGTCCAGAGAAACGAAGGAGGAATACGGAATCGCGAAGGGAGCCCGTAGGGCGACCGAAGCGGGGCCGGATTTTCGAAGCCGCGGGAAGGGCCGGTGGTCGGCTCGGCGTAAGGTCACGGTAGTGCTGGAGTTGTTGCGTGGAGAAGATCTTGAAGCGATGAGCCGGCAGTATGGCGTGACGGCGGCGGCGCTGACCCGTTGGCGGGAGGCGTTCCTGCAGGGAGGCGAGGCCGGCCTGAAGAGCCGGATCGTGGATGTGGTTGACGAAGAGAGGAAGACGCTGAAGTCAGCGGTGACCAGTCTGGTGATGGACAATGAACTGTTGCGGGAACGGATCCGGCATCTGGAGGACGAGAAGCCTTTTCTACGGTGGAGGTCGAAGCGATGAGCCGGACCCTGTCGCCCTCCACACACCAACTGTATGGTCTGGCCCGTGTCGCAGCGGCCTGGGGGTTGCCCCGGTCGACGTACTATGCTCGACGGGATCGACGGAACCATCCGGCCGAGCCGCGTAAACGGGAGCCCAAGACCCCGTTTACCGACGCGGAGTTGACCGGACGGATTCGGCAAGAAATTGCGGCCTCGCCGTTTACTGGGGAAGGACACCGGAAATTCTGGGCGCGGCTCCGGGTCGCCGGCGTCCGCACCTCCAAGGCTCGGGTCTTGCGCCTGATGCGGGAAGCTCAACTTCTGGCGCCCCAACGCCAGGCCGCACCCGTTGCGCGCAAGGCGCATACCGGAACCATCACCACCGATCGCCCGAACCAGATGTGGGGCATCGATGCCACCGCCACGGTGACCCTCGACGATGGTGCGGTCACTGTATTCGCCGCCATCGATCACTGCACGGCCGATTGTGTCGGCATTCACGCCGCCAAACGGGCGACGCGTTTTGAAGCCCTCGATCCCATCCGGCAAGGCCTCAAAGAGTACTTCGCCGGCTTTCACGCCGACGCGGCCGCCGGGCTTCGACTCCGTCATGATCATGGGTCCCAATTCATGAGCGACGATTTTCAAAACGAGATCCGATTCCTTGGCATCGTCTCCTCACCGGCGTTTGTCCGGGAACCGGAAGGCAATGGCTGTATCGAACACTTCTTCAAGACCCTGAAAGAGCAGTTGCTCTGGGTGCGTCACTTTCGCTCTATTCCGGAACTGGTTCGAGCTCTTCAGGACTTTCGCGCTCTCTATAATCAGTCCTGGTTGATCGAGCGCCTCGGCTTTCAATCTCCGGCTCAGGCTCGACAACGTCTTGCAATTGAGTCAGCGACTTGATTATGGTGGGTTCACTCTGTCCAGGAAATCAGGGGCGGTACAGGAATCACAATTGCCCGACCGTTGGCATCGCGGTAGGATTGTAAACGGGCTGGGCGTTTAAACCTGAATCGGTGATCAATGCTCTAAACAGACAAGGACGATGAAGCGATTACATACAAACGGAAATGTTAAGGCGCAGGTTTGGCTCCTGCTGGTGGCTGCGGCCCTGCTCGGCGCCGTCTTCGGCCTCGTGCCCGAACATCTGGGCGCCCAAGCCATCGGAGGGAATCGGACACAGGTCCCCGGACTCGAAGCCTGTAGCTATCTGCTGGGCCCAGCCGAATTTCGCTACGCTGCCGAAGAATCCTGGACCAGGGTTTCCGCCGCGACTGAAGCCGTAGCCCAGATCATCAGACCGGTCATCATCCGCAGTTCGCCCCTGTTGCCGGCGATACGGATCAACTTCATCGACGAGCACATCTTCAGCCGTATCGAGCAATCCGGCATGGAGGCGGCCGCTCTGAGTTCCGACACGGAGTTCCTCCGACGTGTCACGCTGGATCTCACCGGCCGCATCCCTGACGCGGACAGTGTGGTGGCATTCGTCGCGGACACAAACGGGGCCAAGCGGGATGCGATCATCGATGGCCTCTCTGTCTCCCCGGAATACGTCGACAGGTGGACGATGTTCTTCGGCGACCTGTTCCGTCTGAACGGCCAGGCCACCAACGTCAATCGCTACACGCAGGGCCGCGATGCGTTCTATCTCTACCTGAAGGACTCCATCGCTGCCAACAAGCCTTACGATCAACTCGTACGGGAGATGATCACGGCCACCGGGGATAACCACACCGGCGGCGCCGCGAACTTTCCGGTCGGCGGAAGGGTTCCCGGTGGCCCGATTCAGGACACCTACGACGGCATGGCCGTGCAGGCCGCGTCGATGTTCCTGGGGATCCAGGTGGTCGACTGTCTGCTCTGCCATGACGGGGTCGGACGACTGGACACGGTCAACCTCTGGGGCTCGCGGCAAACCCGATTCAACATGTGGGGGCTGTCTTCGTTCTTTGCCAATACCGTGGTACGCAGGGAGAGGATCAGCGACCGGCCCCGCCTCCTCCGTTACACCGTCATCGACAACGACAGTCCCCGCCTTGGTTACCGCCTGAACACTGACGACGGCAATCGAAGCTCGCGGCTACCTGTCGGAGATATTGACGAAGTAGCGCCGAAGTATCCGTTCCTGATTGCCGCCAGTAGCCCGTTTGTCGACGCTAACCAGGGCGGCCTCGTCGAAGGAGAGACCCGGCGTGAGACGCTCGCGAACCTCATCACCGGCGACATCCAATTTGCCCGCGCGATAGTCAACTACATCTGGGAAGAGCTCATGGTCGAGCCCCTGGTGAGCCCCTCGAACGGCTTCGACCCCGACCGACTGGATCCGGGTGTCGCCCTACCCGGTGAGTGGACCGTGCAGCCGACGAATCCAGAACTGCTCGAAGCGATGGCCGAATGGTTCCAGCAGACCAATTTCGACCTGCGTGCGCTTGTCACGCTGATCGCCAAGTCCCGGACCTATCAGCTCTCAGGTGCGTACCCGACCGAGTGGAAGCCCGAGTACGTGCCCTACTACGCGCGCAAATACGCGCGTCGGCTCGACGCCGAGGAAATCCACGACGCGATCACGAAAGCTACCGGCATGATGCCGATTTACCCCATCCGGTCTCGAACCGGGACTTCCCTGGCACCGGTCCAGTGGGCGATGCAGTTTCCGGACACCCGCGAGCCCGGGTCGAACAGGAGAGTGCGATTCTTCCTCGACGCGTTCGGACGCGGAGACAGGGATCAAACGTTCCGCGACTCCGACGGTTCGGTTCTTCAGGCCCTGAACCTGATGAACCACGACTTCGTGAATGACCGCATCGACTCTCGGCTTGGCGGATCCACGATCGGCGCTGCGCTCCGAGAAAACGACAGCCCAACCGAGATCATATGGCGTCTGTACCTGGCGACGCTTTCCCGTTTCCCGTCCGACGACGAGGTTGCCCTGCTGCTACCAATGATGAACGAACTGGGCGACGCTGAAGGCGCCGAGTCGTTGCAATGGATCCTGATGAACAAACTCGATTTCCTGTTCAACTACTGACAGACTGATGCTGGCACACATCGACAGACGCATATTCTTCAAGACGGCAGTGGCCGGGGTTGCCGGTTACTTCGTCTCGCCGCTGTGTCTGTCGGCAACGCCCACCGGCCCCGCACAAGCGACTCCCCTCCTCGGTACGGCCCGCAACGTGATCTTCATCCTGATGCGGGGCGCGCCTAGCCAGATCGACACATGGGACCTGAAAGTGGGGCCGTGGACCCCGGACAACTTCAACGCGACAACGATCGGCGGTATCGATTTTCCCGAAGGGCTGCTTCCGAACCTTGCGCGGCAACTCGGGCGGATCGCGATCGTGCGCAGTATGCAATCAACAGCGCTCGTGCACGGGCTGCTCCAGACATGGACGCAGATCGCGCGTAACCCAACCAGTGCTACGGGAACGATCGCTCCGAACATCGGGTCCATCGTTGCCCTCGAGGCCGAGGGCCAACGAAGGAGCGATCAGCCGTTGCCCGGGTTCGTGTCGCTGAACACGGGCGGACGCGTCGCAAAACAGGGTTACTTCTCTGGGTTGTATTCCCCGTTCGATGCGGTCGCCGATCCCGACGGGGTTGCCGGCCTGGCCAACCCGGTCGGCCAGGGCCTGTTCACCGCGCGTTACGACATGTTGAAACTGCTCGACAGAGGAACTCGGGAACCATCCCGCTATGGCTCGTTGCTAGAGGACATGGACGACTTCTACTCGAGCGCGCGCCGGATGATGTATGAACCTGACGTGAACGAGGCGTTTTCCTTCTCCGAAAACGATTCGGAACGCTACGGCGGAACGACGTGCGGCGACTCTTGCATCGTCGCACGTAACATACTGGCCGCGGACCTGGGCACCCGATACATCCAGATAAACTCTTCCGGATGGGATCACCATCAGGACATCTACCTGGCAGGCGCCGGCATCTACCAGCGCGGCGCCGAGTTGGACGCGGCCCTGGCGAACCTCATCGAGGATCTGGCAAACACCCCTGGCGCCGTCCGCCCGACCTTGCTCGAGGAAACGCTGATCGTCGCCAAGGGGGAGTTCGGTCGCACCGTCGGGGAGTTGACGAGCCGGGACGGGCGCGACCACTACTTCGTACACTCCGCAGTCTTCGCCGGGGGCGGCACCGTCGGTGGCAAGGTCATCGGCGAAACCACCGCTGACGGCCGCTTCATCCAGGACCCGGGCTGGTCGGCGGGCCGGCCGGCCGGAGCGGAAGACGTTGCCGCGACGATATACTCCGCCATGGGAATCGACTACACCACCGTTCTCGACGACGATCCGCTCGGCCGCGGGTTCCCGTATGTCCCGTCTTCGCCCTGGCAGGCGTATCCAATCGACGAACTATTCCAGTAGGATCTCTTCGGCTTCTTCGATAGCTGGGTCATCTTCATCGAAGAGGAAGACGCACCCGGCCCGGAACATGTCGCACAACGGACAATCCGGGTCAAAGTAGTCGTCGGGATCAAACTCTTCGGTTCTTTGCCGAACCAGGCGCTCGTCGGGCTGATCCAGATGCACGAGAGCAAAGTCTCCCTTGCGCGAGACGATCACGTCGTCGCCATAGAGCGCGCGCGCTTCATCATCGGTAGGCATTTTCACCTGCTGGTGTTGTGGAAGGGCTTGGGCGGGTTCGCCGGACAGAAGGAAAGGCTGGGACCAGTTAAATGACCCCCGGCAGAGCCGGGGGCTTATTTCTGTGAGCCCCTCAAAGGGGCCGGTCAAGAGCCGCCTGAAGGCAGCTGATGCCCCCACGCCATGTTCAGCTCCTCCAAACGCTGCTCCTCCCGCTCCTGCCGCCAAATGTATTCCCGCACGAATTGTTTGTCCATCCCCACCGTGGAAACGAAATAGCCTCGCGCTCAGAAACTCTTCCCTGTCAAACGGTGTTTCAGTCCCAGAAAGTTCCGGGCAGTCGAGATTGCACTCTTCCCCTTGATGAATCCCGCCACACTGGATACCGCCTACTTCGGAATGAACACCATGTGATACTTGCAGTCCCATTTCGTGTGCGATCGCCTTCGGGCCTCTTTCATTGAGTCCTCCTTCTTTGGAAGTCGTCGCTTCCAAGCAGGACTTTCCTATCTACCGCCGCTCTCGGTCAAACCTCTGCGAGTCGCCCCGGCTAAGCCGGGGGTTTACCTATGGGAATTATAGGCTTGTCTGGACTCGAAGCGGTAGCGACAGGCTAGCAGCCTGTCGGGAATTGGCTCCCTCGAACCAAGAATCAACAACTTACGAGCCATCCCCGGTCTGTAAGTTGTTGATTCTTGGTTGCAGACTTCTTATTCCCGACAGGCTCCTAGTGGTCCCCGTCAAACAGACTGTAACTTATTGAGTTTCTTCCGAGCGCGTTGGGTTTTCTCAAGGATGTCGGTAGCCTTGGCGGTCCAGATGAACGGCTTGGGGTTCCGATTATGGCCGGCGATGTAGTCTTCCACGGCTTGGGTTAACTCGGAAACCGAGCAGAAAACGCCGCGCCGAAGTCGTTGTTCGGAAAGATCCCGGAAAAAGCGTTCGACCATGTTCATCCACGACGCACTGGTCGGGGTGAAGTGCACGTGGAAGCGCGGGTTGCGGTTCAGCCAATCGACGACTTTCCGGTGTTTGTGGGTGGCATAGTTGTCGCAAACAATATGGATTTGCTTCTTTTTCGGCGCCGCCCGTTTGATTTGATTGAGAAACCGAATCCATTCCTGATGCCGATGCTTGGGCATGCAACTGCCGATCACCGAGCCGTCCAGGGTATTGAGCGCGGCGAACAGCGTGGTGGTTCCGTGGCGTTTGTAATCGTGGGTCATTGTGCCGCACCGCCCCTTCTTCAGAGGTAATCCGGGTTGAGTGCGGTCCAGGGCTTGCATCTGGCTCTTCTCGTCGCAGGACAGGACCAGGGCGTTTTCCGGCGGGTTCAGATACAACCCGACCACATCCTCGAGCTTTTCGGCGAATCGGGGGTCGTTGGACAGTTTGAAGGTGCGTCCCAGATGCGGCTTCAGACCATGGGCCCGCCAGATTCTCCCGACCGTGGACTCGCTGACCCCGGTGGCCTTCGCCATCGAGCTCCGGCTCCAGTGCGTGGCGTTGGGCGGCTTCTCTTCAAGCGTCCTCTTCACAATCCGGGCCTGTTTCCGACGGCTGATCGACGGCAGCCGTCCACTTCGGGGCGCGTCCTTTGCGATCCCTCCAATCCCCTGTTCCAGGAATCGATTGCGCCATCGTCCGGCTTTCTGACGCGTGACGTGCAGCCGGGCTCCAATATCCTGATTATTCAACCCATCGGCAGCCAGCAAGACGATCCGGGATCGCTCCGCCAGCCGGACCGATGTACTCCGGCTTCGGCTCAAACCTTCCAGTTCCTTCCGCACTGCGATATCCAGTTCGATGACCTGTGCTTTCCTCATGTCTACTTAGACGTTGGAAAGATCATTACGTTACATTAAATATGACGGACTACACTAGCCGCCCGTGGCAGGAGTCTGATGGCCCGCGTTACGGCGACATCGCGCCAGATGCCGGCAGCCTGCGGCAGAACCCTGTGGGGCGGCCAAGCAAGCGGCTACTCGCGGTCCCCGGATAGCGGGTCGCTACCGCTCCCGGTTGTGCCGCTCGAGCGCCCGTAGTCGTCTTCCAGCCGGACGATGTCGTCTTCCCCAAGGTAATCACCACGTTGCACTTCGATCAGAATCAGGGGCCCGGTACCACGATTTTCGACACGGTGCCGGGCGCCAAGGCCGATGTCGATACTCTGGCCCGGTTCAAGCAACACTTCCCGGTCGTCCAGGGTCACAAGAGCGCTGCCGATGACCACTGTCCAGTGCTCGGAGCGCGATGAGTGCTTCTGGTAGCTGAGCCGATTCCCCGCCCGTACTTCCAGGCGTTTCACCTTGTAACCGGGGCCCTCGTCAAGGACATCAAAGCTCCCCCATGGTCGAAAGACCGTCCGGGGTTCATCCGCCACAAAACACCTCCGAAGAACGATATTCCAAGGGCTTCAGGAATTTCAGAAAACGAACCAAAAAGGCACTGGAATCCGCCTTGACTCCACGCCATCATATCGTAATCTAGTCGATGGGAATCCATGGAGGGTTCTCGAAGCCAGGCAAGAAAGGGCACTAATGTTCGTTCGTTTCTGGGGCACACGCGGCTCCATTCCAACACCCGGTCCGGGCACCGCACGATATGGCGGGAACACGTCGTGCGTCGAACTGAGGAGCGACGACGGCAATCTCTTCGTCTTCGACTGCGGTACGGGGATACGTGAACTCGGCCTTTCGCTGCTGGGCGAGACGGCGACCCCACCGAGGATACACATCCTCATCGGCCATACCCACTGGGACCATATCCAGGGCTTTCCCTTTTTCACGCCGGTCTTTCTTCCGGTTACGGAGATCAACATCTATGCGCCGCTCGGATTCCAGCGCAGCCTCGAGGATGCCATGTCCGGGCAGATGCAGTACTCCTACTTCCCGGTCAAGCTACAGGATCTGGCGAGCAGAATTCACTATACGGAGCTGGACGAAGGGTTTTTTCGGATCGGCGACTGCCTGGTCGAGACCCAGTACTTGAACCATACCGCGCCGACCGTCGCCTACAGGATCACCGAGGGCGCGACCAGCATTGCCTACGTGACGGATCATGAGCCGTTCTGGAAATCTTCTGGACCGGATTTTCAGCATCCCGGGGATCAACGGCACGTCGAGTTCATCCGCGACCTGGACCTTCTGATTCACGACGCACAGTACTCGGATGAGGAATACGAAACCAAGGTCGGCTGGGGGCACAGCCCGCTCGGTTACGTGCAGGACGTCGCTCTGGCTGCCGGTGTCCACCGTCTGGTTCTGTTCCACCACGACCCCACACACGACGACGAATGGATCGACCGCATGCAGGACGACTTTCGGAAACAGGTCCGTGAGCGTGGCTCGACGATGGAAGTCTTCGCCGCCGCCGAAGGATTGAAGATTGAGGTTCACGGCAAGAGCGAGCGTCCGAGTGTTGTCGGAGACTCCGCTTTCCGGCAGCGGTCGATCATCGGGCAGCGCGTCCTTCTCGTCAGCCCGAACCAGTCCGACTTCTCGGTAATGGAACGTATGCTCGTCGAGGACGGCCTGATCTTGATGCCGATGCAGGACACCGAGCTCGCCCTGAAACGGGCAAAGGACTTCTCACCAAGCCTGGCTATCGTGGATGCGGCGTTGCTGAAGAATACAGGACACTTCCTCGAAGCACTCCGCGAGCGGTCCGGACGGGCTGGACTTCCCGTAGTTCTGCTGACGGACAACCCCGATCTCGCCGACGGCTACGACCTCTCCGATAGCGCCACCGACTACCTGGAACGGCCTTTCAGCCCTCCGATGTTGCGCTCGCGTGTTCGCGCCTGGCTAGCGCGCACCGTCACGGCCGACGACGCCAAAGCCCAACCCATCTCGCCCGGGCGGGCAGTCGAGCAGGAAAAAGAAGAACCGGATCCGGCAAACTACGCCGATACGCTGGCGCAGACGACGTTGTTCCGAGACCTCAGCCCCGGGCAACTCGAAGACCTGGTAGAAAACGCCAGCGAGCAGATCTTCCCCGAGGGTCATCCGATTCTGCGGGAAGGCGAGCACGGAACTAACGTGTTCATCATCATCTCGGGACGGGTCCGAATCATGGAATCCGTGCCCGACGGCCCGACGGACATGTTTCTCGGCGAGCTTGGGCCCGGCGAAGTTTTCGGTGAGATCGGATTCCTGCGCGACACACCGCGTTCGGCAACGGTCGTCACTCTGGAGAGGACGCGCTGTCTGGTGTTCCCCCAATCTGACTTTCTCGAAACGCTGGAGTCATCATCGCAGTTGTCGATCGCCATGCTGCGGGTCCTGGCCGGACGTCTCGCCGACGCAGACCGACTCCTGGCCAGGTACGCGCCGGATCCTCTGACCGGCCTGCCCGGGCGCAGAGCTTTCCACGACATCTACTACCGCCTTGCCGCGGGCGCGCGGCGGAGAGGGAACGGAGCGATCCTGCTGCTGATTGACATCGAAAACCTTCGTGCGATCAACAGCGAGTTCGGTTACTCGGCTGGCGACGATGTCCTGAAGGCGATGGCGGAGGCCCTGCTGGAGGCGTCCAGGGCAACCGATCTGATTTCGCGCTTCGGCGGCGATGAGTTTGCCATCCTGCTCATCGATTCCGACGTCAGCGACTGCGAACAGATATCCCAGCGGGTTACCGAGAACCTGACTATGCTCGTGCAGCAGCGATCACTGCCAACTTCGGTTCACTTCGATGTCGGCATGGCTGTCAGCGATGAAGCGCCCGAGAGCGCGGATGGAATGCTCAGGCAAGCGGACAAAGACATCCAGAAGAAGAAGAAAAGCCGGGATCAGGAGAAAAGCCTGCACTGATCATCGAAGATGCCGGCAACCCGTGGCTATGGGTCTCTCAGTCAGTTCCCCTCCCGGCTCACTTGCAGGACGGCAGCACCATCGATCTCGCTTCGCTTGAGAGCGGACAGCGCTCGGTTCGCTTCCTCCAGCGGATAGACATCGACGTGTGTCTTGATCGGAATTTCGCCGGCGAGCCGGAGCAATTCCGTAGCGTCATCCCGGGTGGCGTTTGCCACGCTCCGGATTGTCCGTTCGCCGTAGATGCGAGAGTATTCCATCTCGGGAATCGGCGACATGTAGATGCCCGCAAGCGCCACCGTCCCGCCGCGGTCCAGTACACGTAGAACCTGCGGCACGATGTGGCCGGCGGGAGCGAATACGACGGCCGAGTCCAGGGCCTCCGGAGGAGTGTCCTCGGCCAGGCCCGCCCACTCCGCGCCGAGCTCGAACGCCATCGCTCGATGCCCGCGACTGCGGGAGAACACGAAAACGCGACAACCCCAATGGCGTGCCACCTGGATGGCGATGTGGGCGGAAGATCCGAAACCATAGAGACCCAGCCGCCCTCCGGGCCGGATTTCGCTCATGTGCAACGCCCGGTAGCCGATCACGCCCGCACACAGCAGGGGCGCCGCCTCGGTGTCGGAGACCCCTTCGGGCAATGCACACACAAAACCCTCTTCCGCGACGACGAATTCCGCGTATCCGCCATCGACGTCGACGCCCGTAAACCGGGCGTTCGGACACAGGTTCTCCCGGCCCGAACGGCAGAAACGACACGCACCGCAAGTGGAGTACAGCCAGGAAACGCCGACCCGAGCGCCACCCTCGAACCGTGACGATCCCGGACCAGAACTCTCGACCGTGCCGACGATCTGGTGCCCAAGCACCCGCGGAAGCGCCGAGACGGCGACTTCCCCCTCGACGGTGTGCAGGTCCGTGTGGCACACGCCACAGCAGTCGACGCGCACGAGGATCTGACCGGAGCCCGGCTTCGGGATATCCACTTGGCGCATTGTGAGGGGCGACCTGTCGATTCCGGCGATCCCCTCCAACATCATCGCGCGCATACGGCTAGTCTATACTGAACATAATGGCCCCGAACTCTAGCGCAAGCCCTCTGTCCACGCTTCGCCCGTACGACGCCCGTGTGGTTGGCGAAATCGCACGCCACATCGCGCTGCCCAACCCGCTGGAGCGCATCCTCGAAACAGTCGGCAACCCGCTTGCGGCATTCCTGACGGCTGGACGAAAATCGGAAAACCGGCTGATCGGATGGTCGGTGGGTAAGATAGAGCGCTGGACCGAATCCGGTCTCATCGGAACGCTGAAGATTGCCCAGCGGTTCTCCGGTGAGCGTCTCGTCAGAAGGGCGCTAGGGAGGCAGGGTTACGAGTTGGACGATCTAACCGAAGCCCGCTATCTGCAACTCGAAACGCTCGACCGGGTTGCGAACTCCTTCAAGCTCGGAAGCACATTGAAACTCGGAGCCGAAGGCGCCCTGCTGGGAGCCGCCACGACCGCTGCCTACATCGTACCCGGAAGCGCGTTCCTGGCAGGTTCACTCATCTTCGCGGACGTCACGGCTTCCATGACACTCCTGTCCCATCAGGCCTGCCGCGTCGCGGCAGCATATGGATTTTTGCTTCAGGATCCGGCGATGTTCCCACACCTGATCGCGGCGATGGCTCCGCGAGCCCGCTCGAGCAACGAAGGGTACGTCGCGGCAAAGACTGCCACCTTGGCCGCCGTTCGCGAGGCCGCACTCTTTGCGGCCGGAGCGCGCGGTGTCATCGACCGACAACTGCTCGAACGAGAAGCTCCGCACCTGGTCAAACTGATCGTTTTCGTCGCCGAACGCCTCGGCGTCGTGATCACGGAGAAAAACCTGGCCATGCTGGTTCCGCTGGCCGGAGCAGGATTGAATTCAGCGGTCAACGTTTCCTTCGGGCGAGTCGGCCACTCGGTGGCGCAGGATTACTTCCGCCGCCTGATTCTCGTGCAGCAGTACGGCCAAGCCATGGTTGAAGCGGCCCTGGCGGACGAACTCTCTCTGCTCCGCGCCACCGCATCCACACGCCGGCAACAAACTTTCTCGCGATAAAACCGCTCGCTTTCGACTATTCTTATTCCCGATCAAAGCCCGATACTGGAGCGAACGTCTATGCCCGACGGCAACAAAAGCGCGCAAGATCCTTACGTTTCCGCGTCGACGACGCTCGCCGAAATCACGGTGAAATCGATCCTGCTCAGCGTCGTGCTGGCCGTTGTCCTGGGTGCGGCCAACGCGTATCTGGGTCTGTTCGCCGGGATGACCGTATCGGCGTCCATTCCTGCCGCAGTGATCTCGATGGCACTGCTGCGCCTGTTCAGCAACTCCAATATCCTCGAAAACAACATTGTCCAAACAGCAGCTTCGGCGGGGGAAAGCGTCTCAGCCGGAGTGATATTTACGATCCCGGCGCTGGTAATCCTGGGTACGTGGAGCGAGTTCAATTACTGGGAGACTACGATCATCGCCGGCTTCGGCGGACTCCTGGGAGTGTTGTTCACCATCCCGCTCCGGCGTGCCCTGATCATCGAAAGGCCGCTACAGTTTCCCGAGGGCGTCGCGACCGCGGAAGTCCTGAAGGTTGGCGAGCGCGGCGGGAGCGGAGTCCGTCATATCATCGCCGCCGGTGCGATCGGCGCCGTTTTCAAGCTGGGGGAAACCGGACTGCGGCTCTGGGGAGGTGCGGCTGAGTACGCGACATACGCGGGTGGCACGATCCTTTACATCGGGAGCAACCTGTCCCCCGCCCTGATCGCCGTAGGCTACATCGTCGGCCTGAACATCGCTGTCCTGATATTCATCGGGGGGGCTCTGAACTGGTTCGTCGCGATTCCTGTCCTCGCCTCCTTGCAGGGGATCTCAACTGATGTGGAGGCGGCAGCCGCTGCGGGAGCGCTGTGGTCCACCCAGACGCGCTACATCGGTGTCGGTGCAATGGTCGTTGGAGGACTCTGGGCGCTGATCCAATTGCGGTCGAGCGTGGTCCAGGGAATTCGCTCGGGCGCTGAAGCCTACAGGAAGATGCGTGAGGGTGGGATGGGGGCTTCGATCCGGACCGAACGAGATACCCCGATGCAGTGGGTCGGACTGGCTATCGTTCTGTCGGTCATCCCGTTGTACCTGATCTTCAACCACATCACCGGTCGGCCTGCCATCTCCGCCATCATGGCCGTAGCGATGCTCATCGCGGGTTTTCTTTTCTCCGCCGTCGCCGCATACATGGCCGGGCTGGTCGGATCTTCGAACAATCCGATATCGGGCGTAACAATTGCGACGATCCTGAGTTCGGCCCTCATGCTCCTGCTCTTCCTTGGCGCCGATAGCCCGATCGGACCCGCTGCGGCAATCCTGATCGGCTCGGTGGTCTGCTGCGCCGCGGCGATGGGCGGCGACAATATGCAGGATCTCAAGGCCGGGCATCTGCTGGGCGCGACGCCCTACAAACAACAGATCGTCCAGGCCGTTGGGGTGATATCGGCCGCGCTTGTGATCGCGCCCACACTGAACCTCCTGATGGAAGCCTACGGTATCGGTGTCCCGACCGAAGCCCATCCAAACCCGCTCGCCGCTCCCCAGGCTACTCTGATGGCCTCGGTCGCCCGGGGTGTCTTCGAAGGCGGGCTGCCGATGACGATGGTGGGTATCGGGATGATCGTCGCGATCGTGGTCATCGGGATCGACCTCTATCTGGAGAAAACGGGTAGCACGTTCCGCACTCCCGTGCTGGCCCTGGCCGTTGGCATCTATCTTCCGCTCGAGCTGTCGGTCCCGATCCTGATCGGGGGTCTGATCGCGCACGCGGTTCGTCGACGGAGACAGCACTCCGAGGACAACGGTGTGCTGTTCGCCGCCGGCCTGATCACCGGTGAGGCGCTGGTCGGTATTGGCATGGCCATACCGATCGTCATCTTTGGAAACGCCGAGGTGCTTGCCTATTGGGGAGTCCACGAGGGGAACCTGCCAGGCATCGTCCTGCTCGCGATCGTGGGATTCCTGCTCTACCGGGCCGGGCTTTCACAGAACGTGGAGCGATAGCCTCCGGCGATGAGAACAGAACCGGGAGCCGTAGCGATCGGACTCAGCGTAGGGCGCTTTCCAACGAAATCGCCGCGTCGGTCTTCTCGTCCCGGTACTTGACGATCGTCGGGGAGTAGAGCGACAGGCCATGCCTGTCTCCGAAGCTCCCCGACAGACGCCGCGTGCCGGGGACGACGACTGCGCCCGGAGGAATCGCGAGCGGTTGGTCTTCAACGCGCTTGTAGATTTCTTCACGGACCGCATCGTAGACCGTCACACCTCCGGTCAGGAGGACACCAGGAGCCAGCACGGCCCGCTCTCCGACGATCACGCCCTCGTAAACTCCACAGTTCCCACCGATGAAGGCCTCGTCTTCGACGATGACGGGCAGGGCGCCTGGCGGCTCGAGCACGCCTCCAATCTGTACTGCTGCGGACAGATGAACGCGTTTGCCGATCTGTGCGCAGGAGCCTACCAGAGCGTGCGAGTCGATCATGCTGCCCTCACCGACCCAAGCGCCGACGTTAACGAACATCGGAGGCATGCAGATGACGCTTGGGCCGATGTAAGCCCCGTCCCGGACGCTGGAACCTCCAGGAACGATGCGGAACCCGTCAAGGCTGGTCCGTAGCGGAAGCGTGTCCTTGTCCCGGAATCGGAGCTGGCCGAAAGGTCCCGTATCGCGGCTGACGCCCAGGCGGAACGCAAGAAGGATCCCTTCCTTGACCCAGGTGTTGGTCCGCCAGGCGCCGTCCACTTTCTCTGCCGCGCGCCAGCGGCCGGCGTTCAGCCCTTCGCGAAACCGGGCTAGAGCATCCAGGCCCGTCTTCCGTGCCTCGGCGAGCGGTTGATCCAGCAAGGCAACGATCTCACTCTGGATGTCCATGCGGAACTTTTTTCTCCTTGAGCAGACCGAGTTCCTCGGCGACCCGGACCAACATCACTCGAGTCTCGGGCGAGACGGGCACCAGCGGAAGGCGGACTCGTTCCTCGATTAGTCCCATCATCGCGAGCACGGTCTTGACCGGCACGGGATTCGTCTCGACAAAATTCGCCTCGACAAGAGGCAAGAGCCGAAAATGCAACCTGCGCGCACGCTCGAAATCGCTCGCGCTGGCTGCCTGAACCATCTCGAGTACGAGGGCCGGCGCCTGGTTCGAAACGACGGACACGACACCGTCCGCCCCCAACGCCATCATCGCCAGCGTGATCCAGTCCTCCCCCGACAGGACGGCGAATCCTTCCGGTCGCGAATCCAGGAGCGTCATGACCTGACGAAGGTCTCCGGAAGCCTCCTTGATTGCCACAATGCCGGGAACGTCGGCCAGTCGAAGCGTCGTTTCGGCCAGGATGTTACTCCCGGTTCGCGCCGGAACGTTGTAGATCACGACGGGAAGGCCGCCTTCTTCAGCGATTGCCCGGAAGTGCTCGTAGAATCCTCGCTGGGTCGGCCTGTTGTAGTAGGGGCCCACCGAGAGGACACCGTCCGCGCCGAGAGCGGCCGCGCGTTTCGTGAGGGCGATTGCCGTCGCCGTGGAATTTGAACCGGCGCCGGCGACAACGGGAATACGCCCGGCAACACGCTCGACCACAACCTCGATGACCCGCTCCCATTCGCGGGTTTCGAGCGTGACGCCTTCGCCTGTCGTTCCGCAGGGCAAGATCATGTCGATGCCCGCATCGATCTGAAAATCCACCAGACGGCTGAGCGCTTGTTCGTCGACGGACCCGTCCTGGGCGAACGGTGTGACGAGCGCCGTGCCTGTCCCCTGGAATCGATCCTTGCGCATAGATCTTATTCTCTGCTCCAGCTATCCCGTCAGCGGTCCACGTCGTCCATCGTGTAGACTCCCTGTCGGCCCCGCACCCAGCGCGAGGCAACCAGGGCTCCCATCGCGAAGCCAGTCCGGTTCTTGGACGCATGATGCAGCTCGATCGTATCGGCCTCCGATTCGAAACCGATGGTGTGGCTTCCTGGAACACTGCCCGCGCGGACCGAGACGATCTGGAGCGCGTCTTCGGAAACACCCTCCATCGGAACTCCCACTTCGATCCGCTGTTTGCGGCCAATCCCATCCAGCAGAATCTCCCCAAGCTTCAACGCCGTGCCACTCGGCCGATCTTCCTTGTCCCGATTGTGGTGTTCAAGAACGTAGGGGTCGTAGTCTGACAGCGGTTTGATCAACGCCGCCGCCTCGCGCACGATGCGGTAGAAGACGTTCATCCCGATCGAGAAGTTGTTCGCATACAGCAGGGCGGACTGGGTGAAGAGTTCCCGGACCTCGTCGAGCTGAGAATACCAGCCGGTCGTGCCCACAACGATATCGATGCCTGCCCCCGCGGCCGACTTCATGTGGCCCAATGTCGCCTCGGCCGTCGAAAAATCGATACAGACGTCGACGCCAGCGGCGGCCGCGGCGTCAAAGAGATGTTCCGAGTCGTAAACCGCGCAAACGGTCTCGCCTTCGCCGAGGGCCACCCGTTCGGTCTCCTTCCCCATCTTGCCGTGACCGATCAGCGCAATCTTCATACGGGCGTTCCGTTCAATAACCGCAGTGCCAGCCTTTCGTAGAGATCGATCCCCGCAATCAGGTCGTCCTTCAGGATCTTTTCATTCGCAGTGTGGGCGTCGAGAATCGAACCCGGGCCGACCAGCAACGGGCGGCCGAGGCTCCCCAGATACGGCACGTCACTGCCGAACGACACGACAGTCTGGGGGAATCCATCAACAACATGCATGAATTGAGGGTCAGTCGCACTATGCACTTCAATTCGGGCACGCGAGGCGACGAGCCGTTCCAACCGATGTCGCGCGGCGGCGGTTCCCTCCACGGTGCGGATCATCACCGACGCCATGGCTTCGGGTGCAAGGATGTTCGCTCGTTCTCCCGCGCCGAGCACACCGGCATTGAAAGTGCCGGAACCCAGGATCTCGTCGCTGCCCCAATCCGCGCCGATGCAGTCATGCAGAACCTGGATCAGCGGATCCACCGCAGAAGCCCCCATCTCCGGGTATCCGGAATGCGCCGCCTTTCCCAGTGCTTTCAGGTCTGCGAGCAGCGTTCCCTTCTGCGCCCGTGCCAGCTTGTTCTCGGTCGGCTCGCCGACGATGACGTACTCGGAGCCCCATTCGAGGGCATCGGCCGCACGGGCGCCGTCGCCACCGGTCTCCTCGCCAACGACGAACAAATAGGAGAAGTCTGATGTTCCCCGTGCCCGCAGTCGCTCCCCCGCCTCGAGCATTGCGGCGATGATCCCCTTCGTGTCACAGGCGCCGCGTCCGTACAGGGCCCCGTCGTCCTCAGAAACCGGCAGCACCGGAGGCACCGTGTCGATGTGCGTGCAGAACACAACCCGGTCACCCTCACCACGGGCGATCACATTGAATCGGCCATCGCTCACTGGTTGGGTTTCGACGCCGTACTGCATGCCCTCGAGCACCGAAGCCAGGAACCGCCCAACTTCTCCTTCCGCACCCGTGACCGACGGAATCGCCAGCAACTTCGCGGTGAGTTCAAACGGTGTCATGGTGTTCACTCACAACCCTTCTGGCAGGGATTCGGCCCATTATAGTTCGGGATGGATTAGAATCCTGGCGTGATCAGCGAAAGCGAGTTCCAAAAGTCTGCCGAATCGGCGCTCGAGTCTCTCAACCGGACGATGGACGTCGTCGTCGAGCAACACGACGTCGAGGTCCTCTACCAGGCGGGCGTCCTCAGCATCGAGATCGAGGAACCGATCGTGTCCAAAATCATCATCAGCCCCAACTCACCGGCACGCCAGGTGTGGATATCCGCACAATTGACCAGCTTCAAACTCGACTGGTCCGAGGAGGGTGGCGCGTTCCAACTTCGGGACACCGGCGAGTCCCTGGCCGTTCTTGTCGGACGGCTCCTGGGAGAGGAACTCGGGGTCGGGCCGATAGCACTTTAGCAGCCATGCGTCTTCATCATCTCACCCACAACATTTCCCGCGACCGGATGAACGAGACGCTTCGGTTCTATGCGGACCTGCTTGGGTTCGAACGTGTTCCGGCCACGGAAGACCCCGAAGGGAAACGGCTCATCTGGTTCCAGATTGGCGATCATCAGCTGCATCTGTCGATCCGGGCGAGCGCCGACACGGCAACGTCGCGACACTTCGCCATCGTCGTGGACGCATTCGATGATTTGGTCGCGAGGCTTGACGAGGCCGGCGTGCGGATCGATCGTTGGGACGGCGACAGTCTCTGGCGGCAGCGTCGCGACGGCAGCCGGTCCGCCTTCTGCTATGACCCGGACGGCAACCGCATCGAGTTGATGGGACTTCCCACGCCCTGATCAGTAAGGCAGATTCCAAATCATTTCGAAATCGACAACCGACAATCGACCACTGACCATCAACGATTGATCAATTTTCATTTGCCTCGACCGTGGAGCAAAGCCGACTTTCGCCTGAGCCGCGGTCAGAGGCCGCCGCTCAGGGCGCAGATGATATGGAGTTCATCTGCGGGATTGAGGCCGGCCGAAAGATCGAAGCATTGTTCGCCGTTGAGGAAGATCTTGATATGTTCGCGGACGTTGTCCTGTTCGTCGATGATCCGGAAGCGAAAGCCGGGGTGCCGCCGGTTCAACTCGCCGAGGAGTTCGTCCACAGTACCGCCCCCCGCATCGACGATGCGCGCGCCGTCGGTGTAGGAGCGGAGCGGGCCGGGGACGAACACTTTCATCAGGTAACGCCAACGGTTTCGACCGAATAAATTTCGGGCAGGTGGCGCACCAGGCATTTCCAGGACTCACCCTCGTCGCGGCTCCCCCAGATCTCACCACTCGTCGTGCCGAAATACAGGCCGAGCTTGTCCCGGTCGTCCCGGGCCATCGCCTGCCTTTTGACCGTAAACCAGGCGTTCGACGCCGGCAAACCAGAATCCAGCCGCTTCCACGTCCTGCCCGCGTTGCGCGTCGCGTAGACAGCTGGGCGACCTCCCGGGCTCGTCCGAGGCCAGACCGAAGTCCCATCCATCGGGAACACCCAAACCCTATCGGAATCTCTTGGGTCAAGGACGATCGGAAAACCGATGTCGCCCACCGACCTCGGCATCCGCTCGCCGATGCGGATCCACTCCCCTTCCGCACGGTCCATACGGTAGATGCCGCAATGGTTCTGCTGGTACAGACGATCCGGGTTTGTCGTATGCAGTTGCAGGTTGTGCGGATCGTGCCCGTATTCGGGGTCCGGGGAGGGAATGAAGTCGGCGGCGCAGCCCTTGTTGAGCGGCGCCCAGTCTTTCCCCTTGTCGCGAGATTCGAAAACGCCTCCGGACGACATCCCGATATACATATGGTCGGCATCACGGGGGTCGATCTGGATGGAGTGCATCTTCGGTCCGTCGGGCGTTCCATCCTGGTCACCCCCCACCCAGTCGAATCGCTTCGGATGTTCATTGAACCCCTTCACACCAGCCCAGGTGCGGCCCCCGTCCTCGGATCGAAACAGACCCTGGGGCGAGGATCCCGCGTACCACACGTCCGGCTCGGACGGATGCCCCGGCGTGAGCCAGAACACGTGGTCCACCCTCAGGGGTTTCCTGCCGGGACCGCCCTTCCGGAATGCGGGCGGCTTCTCGGCTTCTTTCCACGTGCGGCCTCCGTTGGTCGAACGGAAGACGGTCGGCCCGAGGTGGCCGGTCCGGGCGGCGGCCAGCATCGTCCGACGGTCGCGGGGGTCCAGCACGAGGTGATGGACGATATTCCCCAGGAACATCGGAGCCGACACTTTCCACGATCGACGGGCGCGATTCCCCGTCAGCAAAACGGCGCCCTTTCGGGTGCCAATGAGAAGCTTCGGACCCAGGCCCACGGCTCTCTTCTTGGTTTTCTCGGCTCTACTCATCGCCAACCTCATCCCCCTCCCAATCGAACATAGACATCCTGGATGGCCTCCGGCGCCATTTCCGCCCCCAGCGCCAGCATCAACACGATCCTGGCCTTCAGCCCGTCGAGGTCTTCCCCTTCAATGACGCCGGCTTCGGTCAGTCTCCGTGATAAGGCCACCCGGCCTTCGGCCGTGCGCGACACGACCACGACCAGGAGTCCCGCATCGAGCACGTCGTTTACAGCGTCCAGGACAGGGCGCGGCATGTTCCCGCGTCCGAATGCCTCGATAACGATGCCCGCCGCCTCGGTTTCCGCGGCATACCGAATGAACTTTCCCGTGTCTCCAGCCACGAGCCGTACCAGATCGACAGCCGGTTCGATCCGCGGGGCCGGTACGAAGACACGGTTCAGCGGCGACGCATAAAAGATGACGCGACCCTCATCGATCGTGCCAACCATCCCCTTTCGGCCGGACCCAAACGCATCCACGGCTGCCGAATGCCCTTTGGTTACATATCGCGCCGAATGCACTTGGTCGTTCAAGACGACAAGGACGCCCATGTCTCGCGCACCGGAACTGATCGCGGTCCGGACTGCCGCTTCCAGATTTCTGGGACCGTCCGAGTCAGAAACCCGCGGCGCCCTCTGCGCGGCGGCGAATACGACGGGACGAGAATCCTCGTGGAGCAGGTCGATCAGGAAGGCCGTCTCTTCCAGGGAGTCGGTGCCGTGGGTGATCACGATACCCGCCAGGTCCTCACGTAGCGCAAACAACTCCTGGACCCTCATGGCGAGCCGGAACTGTATCTCCGGCGTCATCGAGGAGCTTCCGATACGCGCGAAATCCTCCTCCTCGATATCGACTTGCTCATCGAGCGAGGAAACCAGCGCAACAAGATCCGCGGCGCCCAAACTGCGCGGCTGCCCCGTTTCCGGATCGAGGCCTCCGGAGATCGTGCCGCCCGTGGCAATCACGTAGACCTTTGCTTTGATCTCTTCGGGAATCTCGTTCTGGGCATAGAGCAATACGGGCAGAGACAGGGCCGCCGACAGGATCAACAGCGCGAATCGATGGATCATGATGCGTAAAATTCTACTGCCCAACCCGGCCAAAGCCAAGAGAGTCGTCGGGCCGAATCCGATGTACCCAGAAGGCACACACCACTCCGAGGACAAGTTTCAGAGTGTCCGCGATGGTGTACGCAGCATGCAGGAGGCCAAAGGTGGCCAACTCGGGCGGGGGTGGGTCCCGAGGAATGAAGTCGAGCTGCCGACCCACGTCTACTATGGGCGGAGTCAATCCGAAAGTCAGCACTACAACCGCGGTCAGCATCGTCACGATTCCCCATCGAACCCGGCCTCCGACGGGCCAAAGGAGCCAGAGCGTCACGCCTCCGATCAGGACCTGAGACAGCCCCCAGGCCCAGAACAACAACCGGTTCAGCTCCGAAGACAGGTACCTCAGGAAGTCCCGCGACCGAGGATTGCCGAGATCCGACACGACCCCCCTGAACGTCTGGTTTGCGGAATCCTCCAGCAGACGATCGATTGTGTGGAAATTCTGGGTTGCAACGACGCCCATGAAGACGGTTCCCGTCAGCCAGGCACCCAGAAGCACCAGCGCCACGCTTCGTCTCAAGTCCGTAGAACCCATCAGCGTTGTCGAACCACGCCCTTCGCGTTCAGGGTGAATCCGTCCGGGAGCGACTCTTCCACTCGTGGTCGGTAGCCTTTCACGGGCCAGGCATGCTCTGCAAAAAGCTCGGCAATTTTGCGCCGGATTCGGGGACGATCATCCGCTGCTAGAAACGCCTCGATCAATTTCTCGCGGACCGGCTCTCCCAGCTCCGCCAGTGACTGAATCGCGACCAGCCGGACGTCGTCGTCCGAGTCCTCCAGAAAGCCCTCGAGCGTGGGAATCATTTCCTCAGTCACGTGGCCCTGGACCGCTCGAATCAGGCTCACTCTATGTACGGGCGCCGCAAACTCACTCTGGGCAACGGCGTCGATAGTGTCGACGAGGTGCCTGACGAGTTCCCCCTCGCTAACCATTTGCGCCAGAGCCTGGACCGGCCAATCGACCTGGTGGTGAGTCTTCATGAACCGCAGGATGGGCTCGACCGCAGCGCCGCCCTGACGAACCAGCATATCAACGATCATCCGCTTCTCGTCGATGTCCTGGGCGATCACCCGGGACGACATGGTGAACCGCATCAAGAGGCCGAAAAGCGCTTCGGGCGTTCCCCATTCCACCAGTCGGTCGGCCGCCTCGAGGCGGGGCCCTTCTTCGCCGTGGGATTGGGTGAGCCGGCTGACTGCCCTGCCGATCTGCTTTTGCGTCGGGCCGGCGCCACGTCGCAGGAAATCAAACATTCCGATCGAGCACTACTCGGCCATCCGTGCGAGCGAAAAGGGGTCTACCCGAGCGTTCTGCACACGGAATCCCCAATGCAGATGCGGGCCTGTCACGCGTCCGGTCGCGCCCACGAGACCGACCACTTCTCCGCGCTCGACCATCTGTCCTTCTTCGACCTCGATCTCGGACAGATGCAGGTAAACCGAGTAGATACCCAGACCGTGGTCGACGATCACCGTGTTGCCGTTGAAGAAAAAATCACCGGTGACGACGACGCGGCCACGGTTACTGGAATGGATTGGGGTCCCGCTTGTAGCCGAAATATCAGCGCCGGAATGAGGATTCCTGGGCTGATCGTTGAAGACGCGGCGGTGCCCGAAATTGCTTCCCTCCGCCTCGGAGATGGGAACAACGAACGGCTCGCGCCAGTACGCGTTGGGTTCGATCCGCGCAAAGACCGCTCCCAGGCGGCGGCTTTCCCTCCTGGTTCGTTCCAGGTCCTCCGGGCTGAGCTCGACGTACCGGGGTTCGACTTCGAGACGTGTGATCGGGAAGGATTTTCCTGCGACCCGGACGGTTTCGTTCCGCGTCTTGCTCGGGCCGTCGACATAGTGAAATGAAACAGTTGCCGGGTAGTCGCCGGACTTCAGGTCCAGATCAGCGCCGACCACCGTCCTCCAGGTGTCGCCTGAGCGAGTGAACGGCACCGTCTTGTTCGCCCATCGAACTTCGACGCGGGTCAGGCCCGCTTCGTGGGGGTACGTCAACTGCAGCGCGTCCCCCTGGGCCACCGAAAACACGGTGAGCATCATCGCGAGTATCGACATCTATTCTCCGTCTCGGACATGGCGCGCAACTTCTATCTTACGCCGAGGGATGGGAAAGATCAGGTCTATGATGGGTTTCGAGGCAAACGTGACTGAAAGATTCAGGCAACTCTCGCTCGACGATGTCTACCACCCCGAGCATAAAACCGACTTCGAAGGCGCGGTGCCCGGGGACATCGTCTGGTTGGACGGAGACCACTACGTTCTTGCCGGAGCAGACGGGGACCGCAACTCCAGGGATCGAGTCCATGCCGGAACTGGAGATTCGGCTCCGCTCTACAGAATCGACAACATGACCGAAGCGATGGCCCGCATCGATGGGATCTCGGGCGACGAGGCCCGCAACCTTGCGTTGCGGACCGATCTGACGATGAATCCCGATCGGGCGGCGCTGTTCGTTACCCATGGCTCCCGCCTGATTCGTTACCGCTTCAGAGACGACTCCACCTCGATCATCGCCGAAGGAATCGACGACCCGACGGGTGTAGCGACCAGCCCGGACGGGCGTTCGGTCAGCTACACGCGGGGCAACGACCTCGCAATCACGAATCTAGACACGGGCGCCGAACGCGTCCTGACCGTCGATGGGTCCGGAACGGTTCTCAACGGGCGGCTCGACTGGGTGTACCAGGAGGAAGTCTATGGCCGCGGTGATTTCAAGGGGCACTGGTGGAGCCCGGACTCGAAGCACATCGCCTTGCTACAGCTCGACGAGACCGGTATGGAAGGGCACACGATCGTCGACCATATCTCGATTCAGCCCAAGCTCGAAGTCACACGGTATCCGAGGGCTGGCGCACCCAATCCCGGAGTTCGGCTCGGCTTACTGTCTCTGGAAGATGGCATCGTGCGGTGGATCGATACATCGGGCTACGCCCGCGATCACCTCATGGTTCGCATCTGCTGGACGCCGGACTCCGCGGCACTGACCTACCAGGTCCAGAACCGTACTCAGACATGGCTCGAACTCAACATCTTCGATCTTGGGAATCGGGAGTCGCGGATGCTCCTTCGGGAGACCACCCCGGCCTGGGTCAGCGTCACAGGACAGCCGGTATGGTGCAAAGACGAGTCGTTGTTGTGGTTGAGCGACCGGACCGGTTGGAGGCACATCTACCGCTACGGCCTGGACGGGGACATGTCCATGCGGGTTACTTCCGGCGATTGGGACGTACGCGAAATTCACGGCGTGGCTACGGGCTGGATCTATTTTTCAGCGACGGAACACGACCCGAAGGCGATTCACGTCTACAAGGTCCGTGTTGACGGAACCGACATGGCCCGGCTGACTGATGGGAAAGGAACACACAAGGCCGCTTTCTCTCCCGACTGCACATGGTTCGCCGAGACCGCGAGCACAATCTCAAGGCCGCCCGAGGTACACCTTTGTTCTTCCAATGGAACCCGCCTCCGCAAGATTGCAGAGACGACGCCGGGCCTGCTCGGTGGCTACGAGTGGGGTCAGGCCGATTTCATGTCGATTCCCTCCCGAGACGGGGTCTCCCTGGAAGTGCTGCGAATCACGCCTCCCGGGTTTGATCAGTCGCGACGCTACCCGATCCTTTGTCATACCTACGGCGGTCCTGCGGCCTCGCTCGTCCAGGATGCCTGGAATTCCAAGCTCTACCTCTGGCATCAGGTCATCGCGCAACAGGGATATGTCATCTGGGTACTGGACAATCGGACCGCGAGTAATAACGGTGCGACCTCGGCCTGGCCCCTGTATCGGAATTTAGGGGAGCTGGAACTTCGCGATCACGAGGATTCCGTGGATTGGCTTCGCGCACAACCGTGGGTCGATCCGGCCAGGATCGGGATCTGGGGGTGGAGTTTCGGTGGATATCTCACCGCCTATGCGTTGACGCACAGCGCGTCGTTCAAGATGGGAATTGCCGGCGCTCCCGTCACGGACTGGCGGCTTTACGACTCGATCTACACCGAACGCTACATGGATCTGCCCGATAACAACCCGGACGGGTACCTATCGAGTTCCGTCATCGAAGCCGCCGGCGCGCTCGGGGGAAAGCTGTTGATCCTTCATGGAACCCTTGACGACAACGTCCACATCGATCATTCCCTGGGCCTCATCGAGGCGTTGCAGAAGGCTGGGAAGCAGTTTGAGGTGATGTTCTACCCGGGGTCGCGGCACGCTGTCGAGGACCCGCACCAGAACCACCACATGCGGCGCCTCATGATGAACTTCATTCTCAAGAACCTGTAGCAGCCTGTGGCAGAACCCTGTGGGGCCGCGCGCACGGGTCTTCGGGTCGCGGGCGCGAAGTGAGGAGGGCACAATGCGGTTTCATCGTAACCGACGAACGACAAAGCCCGAGGCCCGAACCCCCGTGCGCCCGAAGGGTTACGGCGAAACGGCGCCGTCTTCGTTGTCGTCGACTCCTCACAATGAATGAGCATTGTCTCGTCCTCGTCTCCTAGAATCCAGCGCCGTTTGGCCGTAACGCGACCCCACAGGGTTCTGCCACAGGCTGCTGTGCGGCAGACTACCGGCAGAAATCTCGGACCAGCTCGACCAAGGCGGCCTGGCAGGCCCGCACTTCCTCGGCGACCACGTACTCGGCGACACTGTGCAGGCCCTTACCCGTCGGCCCGAAGATCACCGATGGAATCCCTGCCTCTCCCAGCACGCCGGCATCCGTCCAGAAGGACATGCTCGAGCGCGTCGTCTTGCCCCCGGTGCGCACGACGGCCTCTTCGAGATTTCGCGCGATCGGATGGTCGGCCGGGGTCTCGTAAGGAGGCTGGCCGAACACGTACCGCGCTACCGCCCGGAAATTCGGATCTTCGGCCCGAAGCTCTCTCAGTATGGATTCGACCTCCGCCAGCGACACTTCTGGCGATTCCCCAGCGATCGTCCGGCGCTCCATCCTCAGCCGGCAACTGTCGGGGTACGTACTCCATTCGCGACCGCCTTGGATCGTCGAGGCGTGCAGCGACGCGGTCCCCATCAACGGATGGGGCGGGCGGGCCTGAAGGGCTCGGTCGAGTCTTTCCAGCCGACCAAGCACACGCCCCATCCTCAGTATCGCGTCGAGGCCGTCAACAGGCCTGCTACCATGCGCCGCTCGTCCTTCAACATCTATCTCGACCCATTCAAACCCTTTGTGGCCGACGGCGACCGTCATGTCGGTGGGTTCGCCCACGACCGCGGCGTCGGCGGTCCATTCCTTGACGAGAGCACGCGCCCCGATGCTCGAGTACTCCTCATCGATCACCGCGGTGACGAGAAGGCGCCCGGCCACGAGCCCTCCCTTCTCTGCGATCTCCCCGGCGGCCGCCATCATCGCCACCAGTCCGCCCTTCATGTCCTGGGAACCGCGTCCCCATACCTTGCCATCCCGGTAGACCGGATCGAAGGGTCGCTCCATGCCGGCAACGCCCACGGTGTCGCTATGCCCGCAGAACATCATCACCGGACCCTTCCTGCCGCTGTCGAGGACACCGATGACGTTCGGACGTCCCGGCGCTGCCTCCTGAAACTCGATATCCAGGCCCATTTTTCCGAGAGCGTTTCCGACCGCCTGGGCTATCTCACCCTCACCGGAATGCTCGGGCCCGAGCGATGGGTTCACCGAGTCGATCGCGACAAACTCTCTCAACAATTCGATGGTGTCCATGGAATTCACCTCCTCGGTGCCGATTCAATAACAACACCGCCCTTGGACGCTCCTTTCATCTCACGTTTGAGCTTTGGCAACGTCTGATTCTTTTCCCCGAGAATTCTCGGGCGGTATGAGGATATATTGACCGTTTCATGGAATAATTTGCCTTATGGATAATGTTTCAGTCTTCGCCGCGTTCGCGGCGGGCGTCGTGTCCTTCCTTTCTCCCTGCGTGCTGCCGCTGGTCCCGGGATACATTTCGATCATCTCTGGAATCTCGCTCGAGCAGCTACAGGCGGAGAGTGAGAACTCTTCCCTCATGAGAACAGTCGTCACCAACTCGATCTTTTTCATCCTCGGGTTCTCGGTGATATTCATCTCGCTCGGAGCCTCGGCGTCGTTTCTCGGACAGGTGCTGATGGAGCGGATGTCGATACTCTACAGGCTTGCCGGCATTGTCATCATCATTTTCGGCCTGCACTTGATAGGCATCTTCAAGATTCCCTTCCTGTACCAGGACAAGCGTTTTCACAACGTCAAGCCGCGCGGCATGTTCGGGGCATTCGTTCTGGGTCTGGCGTTCGCGTTCGGATGGACACCGTGCATCGGGCCGATTCTTGCCGGCATCCTTACTTTCGCCAGCACGAAGGAGACGGTCAACGAGGGCGTGTTCCTGCTGGCCGTCTATTCGATGGGACTCGGTTTGCCGTTCCTGGTCACCAGCCTCGGTTTGAACAAGTTTCTGTCCTTCTACAGTGGCTTCAAGAAGCACCTGCACACGGTCGAAGTCGTCAGCGGTTTCCTCGTCGTGACCGTCGGGGTCCTGATCCTCACGGATCAGTTCACACGCCTGAACGCCTGGCTGTCGTTCCTGAATCGTTTCGCCCTTTAGCCGGACCGGGCGGACTGGTAGAATCTCGCCCCTATGGATTCCCTTCTTGCCGCCTTGCTGGCCGCTGCCCGGGAACGCTTCGGCCCAGAACGCGCCGAACAACTGATGCCGTCCCTCGAAGAAGCCACCGCTGACCTCCGGGAGCTCCGCGAGTTTCCGCTGGAACCGGAAGATGAACTCTGAACCCCTTACCGTTGCTGAGACCGCCCGGCGTGTCCGCGAGCGTGAGGTGTCGCCAGTCCTGCTCGCCCAGTCGCTTCTCGATCGTATAGAAGCCCTTGACCCCGAAGTGTGCGCCTGGGTGTCGATCGACAGGCAACGCGTTCTCAACGAGGCAGGCGCTCGGGAGCAGCAACTCGAGGCCGGCGGTCCGCTCGGGCCGCTGCACGGTGTCTCCATCGGTGTAAAAGATATCTTCATGACCGAAGGTCAGCCGACGGGGATGGGGTCGGTGATCTTCGACGGCCATGTTCCCGACAGGGACGCCGCGGCCGTCGCCAATCTAAGAAGGGCCGGAGCCGTCATCCTTGGCAAGACCGTGACCACCGAATTCGCAACCTTCGATCCCGGCCCTACCCGCAACCCCTGGAACCTGGAGCACACGCCGGGTGGATCGAGCAGCGGGTCGGCCGCGGCCGTCGCGGCGGGCATGTGCCCCGGGGCCACGGGCACTCAAACCGTCGCCTCGATCGGCAGGCCGGCCGTCTACTGTGGAATCGTCGGCCTGATGCCGACCGCGGCGCGTGTCTCCAAACGCGACGTCTTCCCTGTTTCCTGGTCGCTGGACCACGTCGGCGCCTTCGGCCGCACGGTCGACGACGTGGCCCTGATGCTCGAAGGCATGGCCGACGACCCGATTGAGTCCTCGGGCCGGGGACAGTTTCGAATCGGCGTCGTTCGGGAGTTCTTCGAGGACAATACCGACCCGGAACCCTGGGAGCTTCACCGAGGCTTGCTCGAACGTCTGCGTTCGACAGATGCGGAGATTATCGATCTGGCGCTGCCAGACATCTTCAGCCTGGCGTTGCCCACGCTACGCACGATCATGCGCGCCGAACTCGCGGCGGCTCACCAGAGCCTACACGCGCGGTATGCCGAACAATACGGAACGAAGATCCGGGGCCTGATCGAATCCGGCATGCTGGTCTCGTCGACCGACTACATACGCGCAGGCCGCGTTCGCCGGAGGTTTCAGGAAGCGATGTCCGGGTTGTTCGCCAGTTGCGATGCCATTCTTTCTCCGGGTGCCGTCGGTCCCGCACCCGAGGGGCTCGATCACACGGGCAGCCCGATCCTCTCCGCGCCATGGTCCCTGGCGGATTTCCCGACACTGTCGCTACCGCACGGGCTGGATGCATCGGGCATGCCGGTCGGCGTCCAGCTGACGGCGCCGCCATTCCGGGAGGGACTTCTCTTCGAAATCGGTAGTTGGTTCGAGGAGTTCGTCGGCTTTCGGGAACGCCCCGCGGTCGCGTCCAGACTATAGCCCGCATCCTCACCAGCGCTCTTGCCGATCAGGCGGGTCTTGCGCCCTGGCAGCCCGTGGCCCGAACCCCCGTGCAGCCTACACGGTCCGGGACGGCGGGCCGATGGCGGCTTCTTTCTCAAACCATTCCAGCCAGCTCCCCATGGTCGCGATGAGGCGCTTTCGGTTCAACCTGTACAACCGTTCCCGGCCTCTCGGAACGACTTGTACAAGGCCTGCGGCCTCCAGCACCTTCAGATGCCTGGTGGTCGTCGGCCACCTGCACGAGAAGCGTTCGGCAATCTCTCCTGCGGTCATCTCACCGCCTCTAAAGTGCAGCACCATGAGGATCTGGCGACGATTTGGATGCGCGACCGCGCTGAACACCACCTCGGTATCGTGCAGCCTCTCCTTAGCCGTCGCTGGTCTGGCGGACCTGGAACTGTTCGACATCCGGAAACTCCATCGACATCCGTCCCGATCGTTCTTCACAAAGTTTCCCCATCGGCTCCCAAACTGCCATCACTTCCGGGAGTTCATGCGCCCTGGCGGGACCCTCCGGGTCCTTCCACTCGAAGATCTCGACATAGATAGGCCGACCGGTATCATCCTTGCCGCGGTAAGTCGGTGGGGGGGTATCAGTCGCCAGACCGAGGTCCCGAAGCGTCGTCCAGTGACGCCCGAGTAATGCCTCGAACTCCGCGATTCCCTCAGGCCTTACTCGGTAGATACACATCGAAACGGTAGCCATCGTGTCTTCCTCCTCATTTAGCTGATTTGCTAAGCGACGATTATTAGCATTATTGCTAACAATCGTCAAGCCCCCTTTTTCCGCACCCGCACCCCTCATAAGATTCGCGTTAGAATGCAATGATGGTTCGTACATCCAACGCTCTGGCTCTTCTCAAGGTCCTCATCACGGCGGCATGGGCCGATTCCGAGCTTTCGCAGTCGGAAGTGAATTACATCAAGGAGCTCGCACGCCACTTCAACCTGAACGACGACGAATGGTTCCACCTTCAACCGTACCTCGAAGACCCGGTATCGGAAGAGGAACAGGAGGCCGTCGTTCACGATCTGCTGGACCGCATTGGGAGTTCTGCGGAGCGCGAGGCCGTCATCGGGCACATCAGAAACATCATCGAAGCCGACAACAGGATCTCCGAAGAGGAAAAGCAGCTCCTCGCGCGCTACGAGGAAGTGCTCAGCGAACCCTCATCCATGGGTCTGATGCTCAGCCGCGTGAAGGGGCTGCTGGGGCAGACGCCCCGCCGCTCGCGTGTCGACATCGATGAGTTTGTCCGCAACAAGATTCTCTTCAAGTTGAGGCGCCGTGCCGGGGATACCCAGATCACGCCCGAAATGCACCGCCTGGCTCTGCTGGGTGGCTTGATGGGAATCGTGGCACATGCCGACCACGACATCGACGAACGTGAACTCGCCGAAATCCAGCGACAACTCTCGGTGTGGGGCAGTTTCGACGAAGACGCTCTGGCCCTGTTGATCGCCATCATTCGGGAGGAATCGGTGAGGGGCCTGGACCGGCATCGGCTGATCGCGGAGTATTCGGGCGATGCGAACCTGGAAGATCGCGTAGCGCTACTGGACATGCTGTTCGCCGTTGCCGCGGCGGACGGTGCGCTGACACACGTGGAACTCGAGGAGCTCCGCGCAATTTCGTCAGCGCTTCATCTCAGCCACCGGCAGTACGTCGGGGCGAAGCTGCGGGTGAAAGAGGGCGGGCTCCCTTCAGCTTAGCCCGCTTTTCTTACCGGTTGTCGTCGCGAAGCCCGCCGGGCCACCTCGTCGCCCGGTAGGAGACAAACCAAGCGCAACGCAGTAATGGCAGATGGATCCAGCGCTGCATCAGACCACTGGCGAGAAAGGGGCTATAACTCTGAAGTGACGGCACGCACGGCCTCTCCGACGATGTTCACGATACGTTCGATATCTTCGTCGGGCGTGACGAACGGCGGCGCGAGGACGTAGATGTCCTCACGGAAACGGCTTACCAAGCCCCGTTCGAGACAGGCGGCATGAACACGCTTGCCCACCTGCAAGTCCGGCGGAAAACGGTTCCGGGTGCTCTTGTCTTCGACCAGTTCGACCGCCGCCAGCAGGCCCAGTCCGCGAACCTCACCCACATGGCTTTCGTTCGCAAGTTCGGCGAGACCATCCAGAAGAAGGCGTCCCTTTCTAGCCGCCTCGGCAACAAGGCCCTCCTGCTCGAGTACGGCGATGTTGGCGAGGCCGACGGCACACGACGTGGGATGCCCGGAATAAGTGTAGGCGTGCATCCAACGTTTCTCGGGCCGCAGGCCGGCCAGCACGTCGTACAAACGATCCGAAACGCCGATGCCGCCGAGGGGGATGTAGCCTGACGAAATGCCTTTGGCCATCGAAACGATATCTGGCTCGACGCCCCAGTGTTCCAGCGCGAACCACTTCCCCGTCCGGCCAAAGCCGGTGATCACCTCGTCGGCGATCAGAAGCACATCATGTGCGTCGCAGATGGCACGAATCCTCGGAAAATAATCGTCCGGGGGTACGATCACCCCGCCGACCCCCTGCACGGGCTCCGCGATGAACGCGGCCACTGTATCCGCACCCTCGCCGAGAATGGCCGCCTCAAGCAGATTCGCAGCCTCGAGGCCGATCGAGGTCCCGCTGTTCTCCGATTCGAACCGGTAGGGATAGGGCGGCCGAATCCGCAGGAAGCCGGGTAGCGGCGGACCGAAGCCGGGACGGTACATGCCGAGCCCAGTCGCGTTCATCGCCCCGATTGTCACGCCGTGATAGGCAAGCTCCAGGCTGACGACTTTCTGTTTCGTGGGCTTCCCCTGGGCATCCCAGAAGAATCGGGCGGTCTTGATCGCGGTGTCGTTGGATTCTCCACCCCCGGATGTGAAAAAAAAGTGATTGATGGTGGGATAACAGCGCTCGGCCAGCTTGCCGGCAAGCCGGACCGCAGGAGGATTCGTGTTTCCGGAATACGCGGAGGCGTAGGCGAGGGTCTCCATCTGATCGGCTGCAGCACGGGCCAGTTCCCCCCGGCCGTGACCCACATTCACGTTCCAGAGCCCGGACAGCCCGTCGATAAAGGAACGTCCGTCAGCGGTTCGGAGCGTCGCCCCCTGCCCTTCCACCCATACGAGCGGATTGTCCTGATCGTCTGGATGGAACAGGGGTTGCAGTAGGTGTGCGCGATCCATCGCGATCAGCTGTTCAGCATCGGTCATCGATAAATGCCCTTCCACGCGCTGCTTTCGGCACCCGTATAATACCGCAGTGAAATCCTCCGACTTGAAACAAGGAGCACGGGGCGTGAGGGTGCTGGGCCGGCCATGACCCGGATATTCCTGGCGCGCCACGGTCGAGCCGCCTCGGCGAGCGAGGACCCGCAGCGCGGACTGACACCGGAAGGAATCGAAGAGTTGCAACGGCTGGTACGGTTCCTGAGGCAGCTAAACTTCACCGCGGTGGCGATCGAGCACAGCGGCAAGACCAGGGCCCTTCAGACGGCGCAGATTCTTTCCGGAGCGGCAGGCGCGGATGCGAGCATCAAGGTCAATCCGGATCTTGCTCCCGACGCTGATCCGCTATCGATGTCCGCATACCTGGATGCGACCGACTGCCATACAATGGCGGTAGGACATCTGCCGAACCTGGAGCTTGTCGCATCGCGACTGCTGACGGGCCGGGATGATTTGTGTCCGGTGCGCTTCTCGACAGGAACGGTCGTGTGTCTGGAGCGGGCAGGAAGAGGGGCTTGGTTTCTGACTTGCGCAATCAGCCCGGCCGAGCTCCCAAAGACGCCGTGACGGCGCTGAGAGACGTCAATGCACCGTTTCATGTAACCAATTGCGGTCGCGCAACGTTAGATTCTTCAGGAAGATGAACTGCTTATGAATGACCAGGTGAACGACGCTGCGGCGCCCGATGGCCGAATGGACCGCTCATTTCCGTTGCTGGTAGCCCTGTTTGTCGGTAGCGGCTGTGCAGCCTTGATCTACGAAGTCGTGTGGTTTCAGCTGCTCTCATTGTTCATCGGATCTTCGTCCATCTCGCTCGGCGTCCTGTTGGGAACGTTCATGGGCGGAATGTGCCTGGGCAGCCTCTTATTCCCGCGCTACGTGTCGCGACGGCATCATCCGCTCCGCGTGTACGCATACTTGGAATTGAGCGTTGGCGCGATCGGGCTCATCGTGCTGTTCGGGATGCCGCTGTTGGGAAATGTGTACGTGTCGTGGGCGGGCTCAGGTGTGACGAGCATGGTAATGCGCAGCATCGTTGCAGCGATATGCCTGCTGCCACCAACCATCATGATGGGAGCGACGCTACCGGCAATCGCCCGCTGGGTGGAGACAACGCCCCGAGGCGTGTCATGGCTGGGCTTCTTCTACGGTGGGAATATCGGCGGCGCCGTACTCGGCAGCCTTCTGGCTGGCTACTACCTGCTCCGTGTCTACGATGTAACAATCGCGACGCTGGCAGCGCTGGCCCTGAACGTGACAGTGGCGTTGCTGAGCCTTTGGCTCGCCGGTCGGATACCCCATGAAGCGGAAGATCCTGAGGCCGAACTCGAAGCTCCCCATGGCGATAGCTGGCCTGTCTACGTGACCATCGGCCTGTCCGGGCTGACGGCCCTTGCCGCTGAAGTCATCTGGACGCGGCACCTGTCCCTGTTGTTCGGTGCTACGGTCTACACGTTCTCGCTCATACTTGCGGTGTTCCTCACCGGCCTGGGTGTCGGAAGCAGCGTAGGAGCCTTCCTCGCCCGATCCGTGGCAAACCCGCGGATCGCCCTGGGCACTTGCCAGCTCATGCTGTGCGCCGCAATCTCATGGACGGCATACATGGCCACGCAGTCGCTGCCCTTCTGGCCGCTCGACGTGACACTTGCCTCGAGTCCGTGGATCAGCCTCCAACTCGACCTTGTCCGGGCTCTCTGGGCCATGTTCCCGGCCGCCTTCCTCTGGGGTGCCAGTTTTCCTCTCGCCCTTGCTGCCGTCGCCCAACGCAACCAGGACCCGGGGCGGCTGGTCGGCGGCCTCTACGCAGCGAACACCCTCGGCGCCATCGTGGGATCGATCTCGGCAGGCTTTTTCCTGGTGCCCTTGATCGGTAGCCAGCATTCCCAGCAGGTCCTGATCATTCTCGCCGCGATGTCGGGCCTGCTCATGTGGGTGCCCGTCGGCAAAGCATCCGCCGAGTGGCCGACGGCCAGACAGGACGCGCCTTTCATGGTGGCCTCGACGGCTCTGGCTATCGTCCTGGCAATCAGCGTTCAGCCATTGCCGGGAGATTTCGTCGCCTTCGGCCGATTCATGCCAACCCGGGGCGGTTACAGCGAGATCATCTACGTTGGCGAAGGCCTCACAGCTACAATCGCAGTCTCCCGTGAACCGAACGGAGTCCTCAGCTACCACAACGCAGGCAAGGTGCAGGCCTCCGCGTATCCCGAGGACATGCGGCTCCAGAGGATGCTGGGACACCTGACCACGCTCGTACCGGAAAACCCGAAGTCCTTCCTGGTTATCGGCTGCGGCGCCGGAGTCACGGCCGGAGCCGTTGCCATCAACCCGGAGGCCGATCGCGTGACGATCGCCGAAATCGAACCGCTCGTTCCGGGAGTCGTGTCGAAATACTTCAGCGTCGAGAATCACGGCGTGATCGGCAATCCCATCGTGCATATCGCGATCGACGACGGGAGGCACTTCCTGCTGACGACCGACCAGAAATTCGACGGCATCACTTCCGACCCACTCGACCCATGGGTCAAGGGTGCGGCCGCACTCTATACGCGGGAGTTTTGGGAACTGGCGAAGTCACATCTGAACCCGGGAGGCGTGGTTACCGTGTTCGTCCAGCTCTATGAGAGCACCGAAGAAGCCGTCAAGAGCGAGATTGCAACTTTCCTCGAAGTCTTTCCGAACGGTGCGGTTTTTGCCAATACGATCGAAGGCGTGGGTTACGACGTCGTTCTCCTCGGAATGGCCGACTCCGCTACGATCGACGTGGACCGGGTGCAGCAGAGGCTCAGCAGTCCGGAATACGCCGCCGTCGCCGATTCGTTGCAGGAAGTCGGCTTCTACTCCGCATTTGATCTGCTGTCGACCTATGCCGGCCAGCCCGCCGACCTCGCCCCCTGGCTCAAAGGCGCGGCAATCAACCGGGACCGCAATCTCCGTCTGCAGTACCTGGCGGGGATGGGACTGAACCTCTACGAGGCCGAGAGCATATTCGATAACATGGTCGCCGCGGGCATCGATTTTCCGGAACGCTTGTTTACGGGAACCGCCATCAACCTGGAACGGCTCGCTCGGTTGATCGAAGACCGCCAGGGCAGGTGACGGAAGACCGTGGGCGTCGGGGGCCAGAGCATGGTGGCGACGCTCCGGCGGGTCATCCTCAAGAAGCCGGAAGATGCATACCGGTCGCCCGAACGCGCGGCGGACGAATGGCAAAGGCTCGACTACCTGAGGAAGCCCGATTGGGACCTCGCGATTTCCCACCACGAGGAGTTCGTGTCTATCCTGGTGACTGCTGGCGCCGAGGTGCTCTACCTTCCGCCTGACGAGAGAACCGGAATCGACTCGATCTACACGCACGATCCCGCGCTGGTCACCGACCGGGGAGTCGTGATCTTCCAAACGGGCAAGCCGGACCGCCGGGGTGAAGGCCCCGCCATGGCCGATGCGTTGAGGAACTGGGGCATTCCGATCCTTGCGACCCTCGAAGGAGAGGCCACGGCCGAAGGCGGCGACCTGGTATGGCTGGACTCGAAGACGCTGCTGGCCGGGCGCAGCTTTCGTACCAACGGTCCGGGCATCGAACGCCTCAGGGAAGTGCTTGGCCCGCTGGACGTCGAGGTCGTGCCCGTCGACTTGCCGTATTGGAACGGACCCCGGGAAGTCCTTCACCTGATGTCTTCGATCAGCCTGCTGGACCACGATCTGGCCGTCGTCTTCCGCCGACTGCTTCCGGTCCCGCTGTTCGAGCTTCTCGAGACGAGAGGCATCTTGCTCGTCGACGTCCCCGAACAAGAGTACGACTCGCTCGCGACCAATGTGCTGGCACTCGCACCCCGACAGGTGGTCATGGCGAGGGGAAACCCCGTCACCCGTGAGCGCCTCGAAGCTGCAGGCTGCCAGGTGTCCGAGTTTGACGGGTCTGAAATCTGCATACCGGGATCGGGCGGACCGACCTGTCTGACGCGTCCAGTCTTGAGGGGCTAACATCTCGTGATGAGAGTCGGGTCTCACCGGCAGTGCGCCCCGATCTTGCCATCAGACCTCTTCTGTAGGTGCGGTCTATGACCGCATGATGTGCGCACGCCTTGCGGAATCAGCATGATGTGCGCTCATAGAGCGCACCTACAGTCGGATCCAGGCTGAGGCTGATCGCGTATCCGTGCGGGATGACGTTCTTCTGTAGGTGCGGTCTATGACCGCACTCCTCGCGGAACCAGCATGAAGTGCGCTCACAGAGCGCACCTACAGTCGGATCGGATCCAGGGTGAGGCTGATCGCGCATCCCTGCGGGTTGACGTTCTTCTGTAGGTGCGGTCTATGACCGCACGCCTCGGGGAATCAGCATGATGTGCGCTCATAGAGCGCACCTACAGTCGGATCCGGGGTGAGGTTGATCGGGTGTCCGTTCGGGATGACGTTCTGCTGTAGGTGCGATCTATGACCACACGCCTGGGAATTCGGATGAAGTGCGCTCAATAGAGCGCCGTTACAGCTTTAACCGACTTTCGGCTGTTAGCGCGTCACCAGAACACGCTGGTCGTGCAGCGTGAACAGAGTTGCCAGTGGCTTGAATGTCCCCAGCGCGATCCTCCGGAATCGGGCCGGATCCATCTTGCGAACCTCGCTGCCGTCCAGGCGACGCCCCAGAACCAACTGTCCGTCCCGCTTTCGACGCGTCAACTCCCCCACCAGGCTCATCAACTCTTCGGGTGTGGAGCGCGCTACGAACGCTTCGGGATCTTCATCGTGTTCACTCTTGAACCAGGAAAGCTTCGGGGCCGAGTGCAGGGTTTCGATCACGTCTTTTCTCTCCCTGTTCCAGCGGAGAGCCCACTCGGCCTTGTCGTAGTACTCCGGACCGACCTCAAACAAGAAGCGAACGCAGTTCCGTGAAACGGCAATCTTGAAGTGCACGTCTTTCTTGTACCCCCGCTTGTCCGCCCCAAGCGCAGCCCAGGTGTCGTCGGGCGGGTTGACGGTCCGCCGGGCGTGCTTGGCGACGTGGAGGTACAACGGCTGGTCAACGACACCCGAAACGGCCGGGGCCAACGCTTCCCCGATGGACTTCAGTTTCGGCCGGATCCGCTCGGAAATGGCCTGCATTCGCTCCCGAAAGTCCGGGATGTCGAATACTTTGAAGTCTTTCTGCGTGAATAGTTCCATGAGCGCCCCTGTCGTGATTTCGAGTAGAAGCATTCATTGTAGACCAAGGAGAACGGTATCAGAACCTGGAGCGGCAACCCGACGACCCGCACGTCCTGGCGGACCTTATTGAGTGGCCCCGATTCGCTGGCAGCCACCATCGCCGACTCGCCCCGTTCTTGATCGCACCCACGACAAGATTCACGGGATCAAGTAGACTTACACACCAATCTGATCGATCGGCTGCACCCATCGAGAGAGTAGCTTCGAGGCTCGAGGCGGTCCGGTAATGGAGCGATGAATGATTCACGATAGATGGCGGAGGCAGCGAGCGGCATACCCGACAGGCCGCCGAAGAACCAGCCCGAGTGTCGTTGCTCGGCTGCTGCTCGCGCTGGCCCTGTTGGCTGGAGCGAGTTCTGCCGAGGCACAGGTCGTCTACGCTGCCAACCAGATACCCGTCGGCGATGTCGAGATCGACTACCGTCTGACGATCGAAGATCCGACTTTCCACATCTATACGGTTGAGATCGAGATTCAGGATATCGATGCGGATACGGTTCGGCTGGCGATGCCGGCTTGGTCGCCGGGTGCATACAGCATCCGGAACTACGCAAGAAACGTGCAGAACTTCCAAGCACGCAGTGGCCGACGGCCTCTTCAGTGGAAGAAAATCGACAAGCAGACCTGGGAGGTTTCCAAACAGCCGGATCAAGACTTGTTCGTGACCTACGAAGTGTATTCGACGGGTCTGGCCCACTCCATGGCGGACGTTTCGCCTCCGGCGCTCTACATGTACGTCGTCGGGTTCAAACACGTACCGGTAGCATTGCGCTACGAGAAGCCCGGGTCGTGGGACGTGCACACCGGCTTACCGCGTCGCAGCGGTGCGTATCGCGCTTCGGATTACGATGTGTTGATAGACGCGCCCGCCTTCGTCGGAGAATTCAAGACACTCGATTTCGAGTCCGACGAGGTTCGCTATCGCATGGTCTTCAGCGATCCCGAAGTGGAATTTGTCGAGGAACAGGTGATCGGCGATGTGCGCGCCATCGTCGAAGCTGCAGTCGACGTGTTCGGATCAGCCCCGTTTGACGAGTACGTGTTTCTTTTCAAGGTCCGACCCAACGCCGGTAGCGGCGGCCTGGAGCCCCTGAACTCGACGAGGATTTCCGTGGGCGAAAACGATTTTGCGAGCCGGGCCCGCTACGAGCGGTTTCTCTTCGTCGTCTCACACGAATTCTTCCACCTCTGGAACGTCAAGCGCATCCGGCCGGAGATTCTGGGCCCGTTCGACTACACGAAAGAAGGGTACACAAACCTGCTCTGGGTCTCTGAGGGCCTGACGAGCTACTACGGCCGGCTCCTGCTGCTACGCGCGGGGATCTACGCCCCCGTGGAGTACATCAACAGCGTGACCCAGGAAATCAACCTGCTCCAGCAGAGTCCCGGACGTTTTCTCATGAGCGCCGAAGAAGCAAGCTGGAACACCTGGGTCCGTAGCGACAACCGCGAGAACAACTCGATCTCCTACTACACAAAGGGAGAACTCATCGGCCTGCTGCTCGACATCGAAATTCGAGCACGAACGGGCAACGAAAAGAGCCTCGATGACGTCATGCGGTATCTGATGACAGAGTATGCAGGGAAAGGAATCGGTTTTCCGGAAGATGGTTTCCGGGAAGCCCTCAGCACCGTTGCAGGTTCCGATTTCGACGAAGTCTATTTCCAACTCGCGCAGAGTCGCACCGAACTGGATTACGATCGCTACGTCGAACAGGCCGGCCTTCGAGTGCGGGCCGAGTTCCAGCCGAGCTCGCTCTACATGGGAGTTCAGGTTACCGAGGGTGATGGCAACAGCGCCGAGATCACCCGCGTCATCGCCGACAGCCCTGCGGCGGATGCCGGGTTCGACGCCGGGGACATCATCGTCGCCTTCAACGAACGCCGAGTCACCTTCACGAACTTCGAGACGAAATTTCGTCGCAGAAAACTCGGCGAAGAGATCGCTGTCAGCGTTCTGAGGGGACAGCAGTTGCTCAGTCTTGAACTCAAACCAGGCGAGACCCAGACTGAGCGACGGGTAATCGTGGAGGCTCCGTCTCCGACCGAGGAACAGTTGGAACTGCGCCGACTGTGGATCGGCGAACTGGATTAGCTCGTCGGGTTTGCACAGTATGGGCAGTCTACGAGCGCCATGATTCGGCGCTCATAGAGCGCCGCTACAGGTTTGGGCGGCTTTCACGACGGGATCCAGGCCGTAAACGAAGACCAACGGGGACCATGTCCTCCTTCCGAGAATCCTGTACGTCGTCAGAGTAATTCGGCCGTTGAACGCTCAGAGCCTTTTTGTCATTCGATAGAACTTCAATCCGGGCATAGGCAATCGCTTCGGCCACTGCGAGTCGACCTTCATCCCGCGGCGCTCGTAGAATCGGCGAGCCCCCTCATTCCTAGCTGAAACGTCGAGGGATAGTCGAGTCGATCCGCTCGTGCGAGCCCGCTCTTCAAACGAGTCCATCAAGACGGAGCCGACGCCATCGCCCCGAAGTGCCTTGTCAACAGCGATAGCCTGGAGATAGAAATCGCCATCGGCGATTGAATCGGTAATCCGTATGAGTGGAGCAAACAGTATTAGCACGATCCTCATTCGCAGATTACGCCTCCCAGCAGCCCGCTTCAGGGGTTGGCGCGGGAAACGGCGGTGCTGTTCCGCGGTGTGCCCCGAGAACATTCCCACGATGGCGTTGTCACGTTCTGCGAAAGTCACAGTCTGGTAGGAGAGGGCGTGGTCGGGCTGGGCAAACGCAGTGGCGATTATGTGCCCGGCGCGTCGACCGAGCATAAAACGAAAGAACCCCTCGGCTGCTTGGTCAAGGTAGCGGGCAAATGCCAGACCTTCATCGAACGTGGGGTTGGCAGCCCTTAGGACTATCGAATGCCGATCCATATGGTCCTTCTACGCCGAACATCGTAGCAAATCCGCCCGAGACACCCCATGAACCGCGAGGAACTCCGTGCCGAGGGCGGCAAGCCTCTGATAGAAGCGACCCTCACGTATGTTCCCGCAGGTCCCGTAAGCGGCGCCGATCGTTCCCGCCTGGAGAGCGGTGCGGATTACCCCGATCGACGCCTTTACGTCACGACTAGCGTCTTATGGCCCATCCGGGGCGTGGAAGGTGCCTCCGCGAGGTGGCCCAGTCTCACGCTCGATGCGCCTGCAATCGATGTTCTTGATACCGGTCAGGTCTCCGGTCACCAAAGCGGTCTCGTCACATGAGATCGAAGGGCCGCCGTTGCCGCTGATGTCGCCGAAGAACTGAGAGACAGCACCACGGATGATGAGAGCCCCACCGTCGGCATTACCGGTGATCGCGGTCGATCCGAGGAAGACAGCGGAGTTCCACTGTGCCTCGACTCCAAAACCACCGTTGTTCTTGATCGTGTTGTTCGGCCCGCTGAACTGGAGTCTCGAGACGCTCCCCACGAACACGCCGCCAGCATTGTTGTCGCTGATCTCGGTCTCACCGCCGCTGACGCTGGCCCCGGCGTCGGCACTGACAAAAAGGCCAGTAAACCGATTCCTGGTGATCAGAACCCGCCGCAACCCGATCTCGATGCTCTGCGAGAAGATGCTGGCCCAGCCTCCGGCCGTGACCTGGACCCCACTACCCCGGTTGTCTTGAATCAGGTTCTCCCCGAAAATGGCGGCCACAGCGTTGGTGACCACCACAACGCCGTTAGCATTACGCTCGATCACGTTGTCGGAGTTGTTCCCGTTCAGGCTGCCGCGAGCGCCGCTCCGGAGTTCCACTCCGTTCCCGCCGTTGTCTTCCGACGTGGAACCGCTGAAGTTCAGTGAGCCGCCGATCATTATCACGCCTCGGTTCCCGCTGTTTCGAATCGTGCTGTTGATGACATGCAACTCGGTATCTTCGGCGCGGATGCCGTGTCCTTCGGCTCCATCCATCGTGCTGTTGTTGATGAACCATACCTCGGAATCGAAGGCACGAATGCCAAAGCCTCCGAACAGAGTGACACCGTCAAAGTTCACCAGGTCGGTGCGGTTGATGTTTGAGGTGGCCCCGGTTTGTGGACAGCTTGGCGGCCTGTTTAAGGTGTATTCCGGTTGCCGCTCATCTTGCCAGAATCTCCTTGGATCGATCTTCCTGTCGCCGTTGCTGCGCCGGTGGGTAAGCGGGCAAGGCGCGTAGCTGCTTGTCCATCATATCCGCAGGCGGGTCGCCGCGGTAGGCCTCGGCCGGGGTTTTTCCGCCGAGGGCCGAGTGTGGCCGTTCGGCGTTGTAGAAGTCGATCCACTCGCCGATGACGCGCCGGGCCTGGAAGCCGTCGGCAAGGTCGTGCAGATAGACAGCCTCGTATTTGAGGGAGCGCCACAGCCGCTCGATGAAGATGTTGTCCATGCACCGGCCCCGGCCGTCCATCGAGATCTGGACACCGGCCGCCCGCAAGCGCCCGGTGAAGGCGAAGCCGGTGAACTGGCTGCCCTGATCGGTATTGAAGATCTCCGGCTGGCCGTGGCGGGTCCGCGCCTCCTCGAGCGCCTCGACGCAAAAGCCGGCGTCCAGGGTGTTCGACAAACGCCAGGCCAGCACATACCGGCTCGCCCAATCCAGGATCGCCACCAAGTAAAGAAAGCCGCGCCGCACAGGGATGTAGGTGATGTCGGCGCACCAGACATGGTTTGCCCGCTCGATCGCCAAACCCTTGAGCAGATAGGGGTAGACCCGGTGCTCGGGATGCGGCTCGCTGGTGCGGGGTGCCCGGTAGATCGCCTGAAGACCCATCAAACGCATCAGACGCCCCGCCCGGCGACGGCCGATGCGCACGCCCTCGCGGCGCAGATGACGGACGATCTGACGGGCACCGTAGAACGGATGCTTCAGAAACAACTCATCGATGCGCCGCATCCGCGCCAAGGTCTCCGCGCTCTCGCCCTGGGGCGTGTAATAGAGCCAGGAGCGCCCGATCGACAGCAAACGGCATTGACGACTCAAACTCAGTTCCGGGTCAGGGCGCCTCACCATCGCCCGGCGCGCGGCCCGGCTCATCGACCGGACCCTCTGGACAAAAAATCCCGCTCCACCGTCAATTCGCCGATCTTGGCGTGAAGCTCACGAACCTCGCTTTCATGATCCCGCCGCCGGCGTTCCACACCGTTCGAGAACATCTCGCCAAGCCCTTCCATCGCCTGGCGCTTCCATGTGCTCACCTGGTTCGGATGAACCTGGTGCTTCGAGGCAATCTCCTGCAGCGTCCGATCGCCCCGAAGCGCTTCCAGCGCGACCTTCGCTTTCAACTCCCCAGAAAACCTGCGTCTCTTCGTCATCGCGTATCCCTCCTCAGTCGGTGGAATACACCTTAAACAACTGCCCGATTTTCCGGGGCCACCTCAGTTGACTGTTCTGGCGTCCTTGCCTGTGGCATCAATGGTAATGCCACGCAGGGTGATGTTGCCGGCATCGAACATGCTGACGAATCCGGCAATGGTGGCCGACGGATCCCCTCTAAGCTCGAGGTTGGCGAAGCCGGAAAGATCGACGTCCTCTGTGCATCTCCCCTTTATTAGGACCACGTTGAAGTCAGCCGGATCGAGGCCTCCCAGGGCGGCGTTGAGGCTATCGACGTTGCAATCGACTGGAATATCGGCGCCGTGAGAAGCGACGGAAAACATGGTTAGAAAGCAGGCGAGAAACACGCCTCTTGCGATTTTCATGGGACCTCCTATTTCCGGTGTGGAAATTGGGAAAGTGATAGCACCGCGCTGGAGGTTTGTCTAGTTAATCAGGGGGGTCTGCTTCACCTGTGGAGCAACCGATTGAAACCGGGGCTTCCAATCACGGCTCTGGTGGTTGTCGCGGAGGTGCGAGGGAAGTCGCGACGGTAGGCCTGCTGCACTGCTTAGAAAAAAATCGGACGGCTGATCCGGCATGGCGATCGACAGCCAAGACTGATACCATGCCGCTCAATCTCGAAAACTGGACAGCCGGGGTAGTTCGGCGCTTCTGAGCCAAGGGTTGACTGGGTACTAATGTGGGATGGAATATGGGATCAACGGCTGATGTACAACCAATAGATCTTATTATCAGCTAGTTACAGATATCAGAAGAGGAAACCATGGAAATCGAACTCATCTATTGCCAGGCTTGAAACTACGAACCCCAGGCGGTCAGTTTGACCGACAAGCTCATCACTGAATTCAAGGGCGGGATCAAGAAACTAACCCTGGTTCCGTCCGATGGGGGCCGCTTCGAGATCAGCCTCGACGGCACCTTGATCTATTCGAAGCTCGAAACTGGACGGTTCCCCGAATACGAAGAGATACGAAAGCATCTATCCTGATGAAAAGGGCGGCCCTTAGGCCGCCCTTTTCATTCCTTCGTGGTCGCGGCTAGCCGCCGCCTCCGGAACTGCCTCCGCCGGAGCTACCTCCCGAGTTGCCTCCACCGGAGTTCCCGCTTCCGGTCGACTCATCCTCGCCAGAGTTGTCGTTACCTCCGCCCTGGTTTCCACCTCCTCCGCGGCCGAATTGAGGTGGGATGATGTTGCCACCGGAGTCATCGCTGCCTCCGCCCTGGTTTCCACCTCCCTGACCCTGGTTCCCGCTTCCTCCGCCCGAACCAGCGCCGCCCGAATCGTCGCTGCCACCTCCCTGGTCTCCGCTGTTCCCCGGACTCGAGTCACCGTCGTCCCCTGTGTTGTCCTGGCCCTGATTCCCACTTCCTCCGCCCGAACCGGCGCCGCCCGAATCGTCGCTGCCGCCTCCCTGGTCTCCGCTGTTCCCCGGACTCGAGTCACCGTCGTCCCCGGCGTTACCCTGGCCCTGATTCCCACTTCCTCCGCCCGAACCGGCGCCGCCCGAATCGTCGCTACCGCCTCCCTGATCTCCGCTGTTCCCCGGACTCGAGTCACCGTCGTCCCCGGTGTCGCCCTGGCCCTGGTTTCCACTGTCTCCCGGACTCGAGTCACCATCGTCCCCGGCATTCCCCTGGCCCTGGTTTCCACTGTCTCCCGGACTCGAGTCACCATCGTCCCCGGCATTCCCCTGGCCCTGGTTTCCGCTGTTTCCCGAACCCTGACTCCGCGGACCGACTTCGATGATCGCGACGTTCGAACGCGAGTCCAGGCTGTTCCAGACCTGGACTCCGATCGGAGAACCGTTCTCGCCGGCAAAAGGTAGTTCGAACGACAACGTCCTCTCGTCGATAAACTCAGTTCCCACCGCCAGTTCCAGCGGAAGGTTCAACCGCTCGCCTGTCGCTCCAACGAACGTGCCGAGAAGAACGACTTCTGCGGACGGCGTGAAGCCATCGCCTCGGACTATGATGACGATTCCGGCCTCTCCGGCTCCGATGGATTTCGGGTTGATGTTACGGATAAAGGCGACTGAACCTCCCACCGTAAGTTCCAGGGTCTCAGGCGAGGGGCCGCCACCCTCGGGATTCAACACTTGCAGCGCGTATACGCCAGGCACGCTCAGAATGTCCCGATCGAGAATGCCGGTCAGCTCGCTCGATGAATCGGACAGCGTCCGAATAGCCTCGCCATCGATGAGTATCTGAGAATTTCCCACAAATCCCGAGCCGAAGACCGAGATCGTAACCCGGCCCTGGTCAGGCGTCACCGTCGACGGGCTGACCGACAGCAGCGACGGGGCGGTCGACTCGATAAGGAACAGGGCCTCGGCTTTGGCCGAACCGCCCCCCGGCGGAGGACTCACGACTCCAACGCTCAACATCCCTGCGCGCTTGAGAATGCCGCGGCTGATGCGTCCGACCAGCCGAGAGCTGCTCACGAAAGTGGTGGGGACTCGTGTGCCCTCGAGAGTGATCTTTGTCCGGCGCTCGAAGTTCTCTCCCGACACGACAAGGTCGATCGGTGAGGAATCCACCGGCGCTCCCTCGAGGGCAAAGCCTGAAATCACGGGAGGCACACCAACGACGCTGATGGAGAACGGAGCCGAACCGCCTCCGGGCGGCCGGTTGGACACCAGTCCGTTCAGTCTGCCCGGCTGGTCGAGCTGAGAACCGTCCATTATCAGGTCGATTCGGGTTTCGGTGACTTCGACAACCTCGGCGCCGTCGAGACGTACGGTCGTATCTTCGCCAAACCCGGAACCCTCGATTGTCACGGCAACGTCTTCGCCCCCGGCCTCAATCTCTGCTGGAGATACTGAAGAGATTCGGGGCGGTTCGTTGCGACGGGCGACGACGGTGAAGATCAGAGCATCCGATGGTCCACCACCAGGCTCGGGGTTCACTACGAATACCGTCTTATCACCGGGCGTAATCTGATCCGCCGGAATGCGCACGGTCATCGCCTGGCTCGATGTCGTGCCCGGAACAAGCTCCACGCCATCGAAGCTGACGATGGACGTCAGATTGAAATTGTTTCCGACCAGGGTCAGGACAACGTCCTTCCCGGCAATCGCATCATTCGGAGCGGTTCGCGTCAGGACCGGGACAGGGTTCTCCGCCTCGATGTTCGTGATCTCGGGGTCCGGCGTTGAATCGCCTCCGCCCGGACCCGGATTGCGCACGCCGATGTTGAAGTCGACCAGGCCCAGCCGCCTCCGAGCCGAAGCGACTGAGTCGTCCAGCCCGATTGCCTGTAGCTCGGCCGATGCAGCCGTGAGGATGGCGTCCAGCAGGGTGCCGGGAATCACCGCCCTGACTTCGGTGGAACTGACGAAGGTCGTCGCCAGCACCTGACCGTTCAACGTAACGACGGAAGTCGGAAGGAAACCCGTTCCGCGAATGGTAACCGTCACGCTCGAAACGCCGAACGGGAAGGTCTTCGGCTCGATGTCGGTGATGTGTGGTTCCGGATTGGGCAAGCGGAGGACCGTAATGTCATTGCCTCCAAAATTGGCGACAACGGCCTTCCCCGTCTCCGATGCCACGTCGACACCGAAAGCGGTGGCGCCGACCTCAACTTCAGCGAGAACCTCGACTCGATCCAGATTGATGAACGTCACGGTTGTGATCGCCCCAAGGCTCCCCTGGCCTCGGACGAACCCACTGCTTGTGACCACGGCGTTGTTCGAAACCGGATCGATGGCAACCGACGTCGGACCCGGATCGATGTCGAGCGACGTTGTGATCCCGGTAGTCAGATCGATCACGCTGACGTCGCCGCTGTTGGCGTTGGCGACGACGGCCGTGTTGGTGGCGGAGTTGACGGCGATACCGCGTGGGAAGTCGCCAGATGGGATCTGGCCCAACGTCGCACCCGAGTCCGGATCGATGATCGAAACCCGACCGCTGCCACGTTCAGTAATGAGAATACGGTTCGTCTCGGGGTCGACCGCAATGCCGGCTGGCCTGTTGGCAACGCTTAACCTGCCCGTGACCGTAAAGTTCCCGAGATCGATGATCGATACCGAGTCGTCCTCGCCGTTGACCACGAACGCTCTTCGGGTGCCCGGGTCCACGGCCACACCCATCGGAAATCGTCCCACCTTCACCGTCGCGACGACGGACCGGGTTTCGAGGTCGATAATCGACACGTTGTTGCTTCCGACGTTTGCCACAACTGCGAGCCGCAGTTCGGCATCGAGAGCGAGTTCTGTCGGGCTACGCCCAACCGTCACCTCGCCGATGATCCGCAGTTCATCCAGGTCCACAAAGAAAACGCTGTCTGAAGCTTCACTCGTGACAAGCGCTTGGTTCGTCACGGGATCGATCGCGACACCCGCGGGGAACGCGCCGACACCGACCCGTCCGACAATAAGCGGGTCGTCGAGAACTTCGTTGACCAGGAAATCGAAGGGCCCGGATGAACCGCCTCCGGGCGGCGCGGTCAGGACGCTAAGCGTCAGGACGGCGGCCTGCGCTGTCTGTTCTTCCGGGGGCACGGCATTCAATTCAGTACTGCTGACGAAGATCGTAGGCGCCGAAACGCCGTTGATCTGCAGAACCGAAGCCGGCGTGAAGTTCGAACCCAGGACCCGCAGGTTCATCGTCGTGTTGCCTTCAAAGGTCGCCGACGGTGACACGACGTCCAATACCGGAAGCTCTGCGGGAACAACACCGCCGCTTTCGAAGTCGATGCGGTCAACATTGACGAGGGTCAGCTCCACGCTACGCTCGACGGGAGCGAACGTTGCTCCCGCGGCGCTGGGCCTTACGGCATAGCTTCCCGGGAGCAGATCTGTGAAGGCGAACCTGCCCGATCCGTCCGTCGTCGTCGAACCGTGCACCGGTCCCTCGAGCGCGATCGTCACACCGGGCGAGCCCAGGTTTCCCTGTGTGACAGAGCCCGTGATCGCAGCCCTCGTCTGTGCCGGCGGGTTGAAGGCTACGGCCGAAGGCTGCGGGTTCACGTTTGCCAGCGAAAGGCCATTCGTCGTGCCCATCAAGGCCGCAGCCACAATCGGTTGATCCGAGCTGACGAAGGCCCACACGCCGCCCTGTCCCACGCTTGCCGGAACGAGGTCTCCGAACAGCCTCGCGTGGGTTTGGCGCGCCGGAATCGACAACGTCGCTTTTCCAAGCGTTGTTCCGTCGTCCCGGAGCACGAAAACGTCGACAGTCGCGTCCAGAACGCCGGGGTTGTTCACCGTTAGACCAGTGAAGAACGTCTCGCCATCTACGAAGTTCGCGACCGTTAACAGGTTCGATGCCTTCGCAAGGTCGGTCCCCGAGACGAGGGCGAACGACGGAACGGTTCCGTGCCCGAGACCGATGAAGGTCGACACGTGCCCCAGCGTCGCTTCGACTTCGATCCACCCGGATCGCAGTTCGGAAGGCGGGAAACCGAACAACTCTCCGACGCCGAACCGAATCGCCTCGTTGGCTTCCAGCGGAAGACGCGCCGGGTTCGTCGCGCCGTCCCACAGCTCCCCGTCGTCTCGGTAAGCTGTGAGGGTCACCTCCTGGCCAATTCCTCCTGAGTTCACGACACCGACGTGGGACATCCAGCCAAAACCGCTGACGAACTGCGAGAGCAGGGCCTGCTCCGAACCATCGATCGGCTGTCCCGCCAGCATGACGGACTCGCGGCGCTTGACGGGAGTTTCAGGAACGAGGAAGTTGGCGACCAACTCCAACCCGACGAGGGGGCGGTCCCCCATCACTCGAACGTAGGATGCGTCGGAAGTGTCCACGGCATCGAACAGGACCGTCAACGGCTGGCGAATTAAACCGTCGGGGGCGATTGCCAGATCGGTCGAGCCCAGGATGGACCCGTCAGCTCGATGGAGTTGCAGCGTCAGGTCGGCCCTCGCGGGGTTCGGGTTGACGATCGTCAACTCGGTGATCGCAACACCGTCGTCAGAGACGAACGGAAACAGAAACTCCGCAAGGGGCTCCGATGCTCCAGCCCCGTCGAGGTCGGTCAGCGCGCCGTTTCCGTTGAGGAAGAACCCCGCCAAACCGGACACTTCGCTGGTAGCCTCGACCCATCCGTTGAACGGCTGCTCACCCCCGAAGACTTCCCGGAACGTCCTCGTGTACTGACCACCGGCAGGCAATGACACCGAGACCGGATTGGTCGCCGAGCCCGCCCAGAGCGTTCCGTCCGGATCCAGCGCTCTCAATGTCAGGGTAGCGTTTTGGGTTGACGGGTTGCTGATCGCCAGGCCTGTAAATATCGTCGGGTCGCTGATGACGCGGGAAAAGTGCAGGACGCTTTGAGCATGAGCAGCTCGGGGCAGAGCCACAAAACTCATCAACAACACTAAGATAAATGCTGATCGCCCTTGGCGGGACCGCAAAGCCATTCCGGCGGATTCCTTCTTTGTTCGTCAATGAGTCGCCAAGACAACGAAGTTACAACGGGGGCACGAGGATTGAAAGCTCAAATCGCTAGGCTATTGGCCTACGCCGCATCACCCTTTCTGCGCAGGCCCAGCGGATCGCACTGCTCGACCCCGCCGCCCAGATCGAGGGCGTCTCGGATCGCCTGGTCGACGAAGTTCTTTGACGATTCCACCGCCTCACGAAGGCTCTGCCCGCTCGCCAGGAAGGCAGCAATCGCAGCCGAAAGAACGCAGCCCGTCCCGTGGACTCTCTGTTTCGGTTGTCGTGGCAGGGAAAGGTGGACAGAGTCCTCACCATCGAAGAAGACGTCGACGGCCTGCTGTCCCGAAAGGTGGCCCCCTTTGACCAGCACACTCGATGCGCCCATGGCCTGGAGCTCTCTTGCGGCGAGTTCCATGTCGTCGAGCGTTTCCACTCGACGGCCGGCGAGCACTTGGGCCTCTTCGAGGTTCGGTGTGATCACACGCGCCAGAGGAAGAAGACACGCGCGCAAGGCCATGATCGCATCGTGTGCCATCATCGTCGTCCCGGAACCGGAAACCATGACGGGATCGACAACGATGTTCGTCTGTCGGTGGCCCTCGAGCTTCTCGGCAACCGCTTCCACGCTCGCCTTTGAAGGCAGGAGACCTGTCTTCACGGCGCCGGGCCGAATGTCCTCAATGACAGCGTCAATCTGCGCGCTCAGCACTTCGGCCGGCACCTCGAACACCGATCTTACTTCGCGGGTGTTTTGCGCCGTGATCGATGTAAGCGCCGACATGCCGTACACGCCGAGGGCGGAGAAAGTCTTCAGGTCAGCCTGGATTCCAGCGCCTCCGCCCGAATCCGATCCCGCGATGGTGAGCGCAACCGGAATCACACAAGACCCTCGAGAGTTGCCTCGAAGACTTCCCGGGAGGCGCCGTGCGGCACCATGACGACGGGCAGCGTCGCGCCGAGGTCTCGGAACTGATCCAGTCGATCCCGGCATTCCCCGGCAGTGCCGACCGCGGAGAGCTGATCGACCATGGCGTCGGACACAACGCTCACAGCTTCGGTCCGTCTGCCTCCCTGCCAGAGTTCGTGGATTCGAGCCGCCTCGGCCTGGAACCCGAACCTCGAAACAACATTGCGATAAAAGGTCCCCATCGCCCCGACGTAGTAGGCCACGTGGGGGCGGACCAGGTCGTAGAGTTTCTCCCTGTCTTTGCCCACAGCGGCCATGATGTTTGGCGCCGCTTCATTGACGGAGCCGACCTCCTTTAAAGCGTCGCCGAAGCCTTGAAGCGGCAGCCAGATCGGTAGCCAACCGTCGGCGATCTCTCCGGCAAGCCTGTTGTTTTTCGGGCCGATCGATGCGATGAAGATGGGGACGTTGTCCCGGACAGGTCGGAAACCGAGCCGGAACCCTTTGAGATTGAAAATCTCACCCTCGTAGTCGACCCGCGAACCCTTCAAAACCAGCCTGACGATCTCGACGGTTTCCCGGGTCCGCCGAAGGGCCCGTTCGAACGCCAGGCCATGCCAGTTCTCGATCACGGCCGGCCCGCTCGTCCCCAACCCGAGGACGGCGCGTCCCCCGGACAATTCATCCAACGCGGCGATCGACTGTGCGATCAGCGCCGGCGATCTGCTGAAGACGTTCACGATCCCGGGCCCGAGGCGCACCCGGTCGGTCACCGCGGCGATCGCTCCTAATGTAGTGAACGCATCGCGCGACCAGGATTCCGGAACGAAGATCGTGTCGTAGCCGAGGCGGTCGGCCAAGCATGCATAGCCCAGCAACTCGTCGGTGGAAGCCTTCCGCTCGTGGGGATACTGAAACCCTATGCGCTTTTTTTCCACGTGCGCCATGCCGGCATTATATCGCCCCGCCCGGCCCGTTCGGTCGTTCGCGGGCGGGCTTCCTGATAGAATGTTTGCATGCCTATGCGAGCGGCCCTGCTGATCCTGTACGTGGCCACGAGCACTCTGGGTCAGGTCACGCCCGGCCCCCCATACGAACCGGACACACACCCGAACCCGATTCTGACTTTCCTCGAGCCGGACGACTTCAGCCCGACGACCTACCAGGAGGCGACCGACATAGCGAACATCGACCTGCTCGGCCTGTCCTCAACCGAGGGCTCGCGCCAGGCCCTTGCCATGGCCGTCGGCAGGGTCGACAAGATCAAGATCCTTGGACGCAACACCGAAGTCCTGTTCTATCCAACCGTTCGGCAGGAGTTCGGCCTTTCAGGGGGTGGGACGATGGTCCTCTACTCGTTCAAGAGCCCGAAGCCGGACATCCCGTCCGAGTACGTGGAATCGGTCTTGAACGAACACGCGTTTCGCGATGAGAAAGATCCACGGAAGCGACGGTTCGGACCGAGCACTCCCCCTGAGAAGACGCAGATAAGGGGTGCTCCGGCGCTGCTCTTCGACAACGATGGAACGCTGACGTTCTTCTGGATCGGCGACGGCATGTCGCACGTAGCGGTCTCAAGCGTCGACCGGAGCGTCCTGTTCCGACTGGTGGAGGACCTGCTCTAACGAGCAGGTTGCGAATCCGTGAGAGTTGCGATCACAGGCGCTACGGGATTCATCGGAGCCGGCCTACGACACGCACTCGCTGATGCCGGCATCGACTATGTCGTCGTCACGAGGAATCGGGACAAGGCCAAAGAACACTGCCCGAAGGCCGCCGGCGTGATCGAATGGGACCCTCCCGCATCGGGTCCCGAACCCGAAGCATTCAACGGACTGGACGGGATTTTTCACATTGCCGGGTCCACGATAGCCCAGCGGTGGACGTCAAAGACCAAGCAGACCATAAGGGACAGCCGTGTCGCCTCAACACGCCTCCTTGTGGAATCGATCCGAAAGTGTTCCCTCCCGCCGAAGACACTCATCAGTGCATCGGCGATCGGATACTACGGCCCGAGTGATGACACCCCGTTGAACGAATCGGCCCCGGCAGGCTCAGATTTCCTCGCCAGGCTCTGCCGCGACTGGGAAGCAGAATCCGCGCGCGCAAGAGAGTCGGGCATCCGGGTCGTCAATCCCAGGACCGGGATCGTCCTCGGACGGGGCGGGGGCGCGCTGGCACAGATGCTGACCCCTTTCCGCATGGGCGTCGGTGGACCGATCGGCAACGGCCGCCAATGGATGTCCTGGATTCACCTCACTGATGTTGTCGGTATCATGCTCCAGGCCTTGACCGACGAGGGACTGTCCGGTCCGGTCAACACGACTGCGCCCACCCCGGTAACAAACGCGGAATTCGCAAAGACGCTGGGGCGGGTACTTCGCCGGCCCGCGGTGCTACCGACGCCCGTTTTCGCGCTGAAGATCATCTTCGGCGAGTTCGCCGACGTCCTGGCCACAGGCCAACGTGTCATTCCCGAAAAGGCCGTCGACGCCGGGTACGGGTTCCGCTACCCCTCCCTCGAACAGGCTCTCGCAGACGCTGTATGAAGCTCCTCGACAGGTACATTTTCAGAGAAATCCTCACACCCACCCTCATCGCCCTGCTGGCATTGACGTTCGTCGTCGTCTCAAAGCAAATGGGATGGCTGCTGGAGTTGATCGTCCGCAGATCTGCAACTCCCGCCGAAGTCTGGGCACTGATAGCTGCAGTCATCCCCGGAATGCTGACGGTTACGATCCCGACGGCCGTCCTGGTTGGCATCCTTACCGGCCTCGGCCGCATGTCGTCCGACAACGAGAGTGTCGCGTTCCGCGCGGGGGGCGTCCCGGCATTCGCGATACTGCGACCCGTGATGATGCTCGGCGTTATGGCCTGGGCGCTCAACGTCGTGCTGGCGGTGTGGATCGCGCCGGCGACAACGGCAAGGCTGGCTGAGCTCACAGGGTCCGCCAGCGTGCGTCTTCTACCCTTCGAGCTCCAGCCACGAGTCTTCAACGACGAACTTGGCGATCTGGTCTTCTACGTCCAGGAAATCTCTCCAAACGCCGAGAACTGGCGAGGAATTTTGCTCGCCGACTTATCGACTCCCGAAAAGCCAAGCGTGACCTGGGCCCAGTCGGGTCACCTCACCATTACGGCTTCGGGTGACGCCTACGAAGTGACGCTCGCGAACGGGACGATACACACAGCTTCCCCATTCGACCCCGAAGACTATTCGATGATCCGGTTCGATACGAACAGGATGCCCGTCCCGATTCCAACCGATCGGGAACCGATAGAGGAACAATCTCCGGCGGCGATACGAACAGGGGAACTGTGGGACCGATTCGGGTCGGGCACCATTACCTCGGCGGAGGAGGTCGAACTCAACCGCCGACTCGCCCTGCCATTCGCCTGCCTGGCCTTTGCTCTGATCGGGTTGCCTCTCGGCCTATCCACACACCGTGGGGGACGATCGATGGGTCTGGTGATCAGCGCGCTGCTGATGCTCGTTTACTACATGGTCTTTCTCGGCGGCACGAGAATCGCCGACAACGCCAACTTGTCGCCTTTTTTCGGAACCTGGGCGGCCAACATCGGATTCGCTCTACTGGGTGTGTTGATGTTGGTTCGCTCTGGAAGGGATCGTCGGAACCGCGTCCTGGAATTGATCATGGATGGAGCGGAATGGTTCCGCAACAGCCTCAGTGCCGTTGGTGGGAAACGGAAACAAGTGGGTCGGTGGGCCTACGCGCTGACGCACCATCCGAAATGGTTCCGGACGCTGGACGTCTATGTCCTTAAAGGTTTCTGGTTCTTCTTCCTACTGGTCCTGGTCGTATTCGTCGCCCTGTTTGCGATCGTGACCTTGTTCGAACTGCTGCCCGATATCGTCGAGAACGACGCGAGCGCCGGGGTCGTCGGAAGCTACTTCTTATACCTGCTGCCTCAGATTCTCTACTGGGTGGTCCCCCTGGCTGTACTGCTGGCGGTTCTGATCAACCTCGGGACGTTGACGAAGGCCAATGAAACTCTTGCTGTCAAGGCGGGCGCGATCAGCCTCTACCGCATGTCCGTACCTATGGTTCTGACCGCCCTGCTGCTTTCGGGCGGACTCTATGTGATTCAGGACTTCCTACTACCCTACTCCAACCAACGGCAGGACGAGTTCAGAAATCGCATCAAAGGCCGCGCCCAGCAAACTTACCGTGACCCGTTTCGCAAGTGGATGGCCGGATCGGACGATCGGATCTACTACTACAGATTCTTCGATCCGGATCAGAACGCTTTCGCAGGCATGTCGGTGTTCGAGTTCGATCCTGCGACGTTCGCGCTACGACGCTGGACCTACGCCGACCGCGCGGCCTGGAATGGTTCGATTTGGTCATTCGAGAATGGGTGGGTGCGATCGATCGATCCCGGCGGAATTGTCGAGTACAACCGGTTCGAACTGTTCGACTACTCGGAGATGGGCGATCCTCCGGAGTACTTCAAGAAAGAAGTTCGGACCGCGTCCCAGATGAACTATCCGGAACTGAGCCTCTACATCGACGATCTGCAGAAGAGCGGCTTCGACGTCAGCGGTCTCACGGTGGATCTCTACCGCAAGCTGTCTTTCCCGTTCGTCTCGGTCATCATGGCGATCATCGCAATCCCGTTTGCCTTCACGACCGGGCGGCGGGGCGCTTTCTACGGAATCGGAATCGCGATCGTTCTGGGGATCGCCTACTGGGCTGCCTTCGAGCTGTTCGACAAGCTGGGCGGAATCAACCGGCTCTCACCGCTGATTGCGGCATGGTTTCCCAATCTGATTTTCGGATTTGGCGGCTTATGGCTGTTGTTGAAGGTGCGAACTTAGTCAACGCTATGTGGCGTGGGGGGACCCGTCCGTTCGGGTCCTCTCCTACCCGGTCGTGCGACAGCGCGTGAGCCCTACGAAACCGCCAGTCAAGACCAAGGCCGGTGGGCCCGACGCTGAGGAATGGCTACTTACCCCACCCGATCTTTCAACGTATCGGCTTTATCTGTCGCTTCCCATGTGAACTCCGGTTCCTCGCGTCCGAAGTGGCCGTAGCTGGCGGTTTTCTGATAGATCGGCCGCCGGAGGTCCAGCGCCTCCATGATGCCGCGCGGCGTCAGCTGAAAAGTTTCGCGAATGGCTGCGGAGATCTTCTCGTCCGGAAGCTGACCCGTGCCAAACGAATCGACAAGGACAGAAACAGGCTCGGCGACGCCGATGGCGTAGGCTAGCTGGATCTCGACCCGCGAGGCCAGACCGGCTGCGACGACGTTCTTGGCGACATGCCGCGCCATGTAACACGCGGACCGGTCCACTTTGGTCGGGTCTTTACCCGAGAAGGCCCCTCCGCCGTGGCGGCCCATGCCGCCGTAGGTATCCACAATGATCTTGCGACCGGTCAGGCCGCAGTCACCCTGGGGCCCGCCAACGACGAAACGTCCGGTCGGATTCACGTGATAGGTCGTCGCGGAATCAAGCCATTCATCTGGAATGACGGCCTTGATGATGTGGGTGATGACTTCCTCCCGGATCTGGGACGAGGTCGCATCCGGGTCATGCTGTGTCGATATTACAACTGTCGCTATCCTCTTTGGTTTACCGTTCTCATACTCAACACTCACTTGAGACTTTCCGTCGGGTCGAAGAAAGGGAAGGAGGCCGGACTTCCGGAGCTCAGCGAGGCGCGCTGTGAGTTTGTGAGCCAGCAGAATCGGAGCGGGCATCAGCTCCGGCGTCTCATCGGTCGCATATCCGAACATCATGCCCTGATCGCCGGCGCCACCGGTATCGACCCCCATGGCGATGTCGGGCGACTGCAGTCCGACAGTCGACATCACGGCACAGGTTTTCGAATCCAGGCCGTAACTCGCGTCGACATAGCCGATCTGCTCGATGACGCCCCGGATGATTCGCTCGTAGTCCACGTGGCACTTGGTCGTGATCTCTCCGGCGACCAGGGCCAGACCCGTCGTCACGAGCGTCTCACAGGCCACCCGGCCCATCGGATCCTCCGACAGGACCCGGTCCAGGATCGCGTCTGAAATCTGGTCGGCCAGCTTGTCGGGATGTCCCTCGGTCACCGACTCTGAAGTAAATAACTGTCGCGTCTCACTCACTTTGAGATGTCTCCTTCCGTAACAAGTGTCCGAGGCCCCTTCGGCGGGTGGTCGATCGAAACCCTGCCGGACTCAGGCCCGCGGATGATGGCTTTGATATATCTGCCTCAACCGTTCGCGTATCACATGGGTGTATATCTCGGTGGTCGATATGTCCGAGTGACCCAGCATCATCTGCACCGACCTCAGATCCGCACCGCGCTCGAGCAGATGCGTGGCGAACGAATGCCGGAGCATGTGCGGCGACACTTTCTTTCTGATTCCCGCTCTTTTCGCATGACCACGCAGTATGAGCCAGCAGCCGGCCCGGCTCAACCGTTTCCCCCTATAGTTGAGGAACAGATACGGGCTCGCCGTTCCCCGGCCGCCTCGTCCCAGATGGGCTCGCAACCAGTCAATGGCGGACTCACCCAACGGTACGATCCGTTCCTTGCCGCCCTTCCCCATGGGACGCACGAACCCTGAGTCGAGGTCCACGGTATCCATCGTCAGCCCGACCAGTTCAGAAACCCTGAGGCCGGTTGCGTACAGGACCTCAATCATTGCCCGGTCACGAATGCCGGCGGACTTGCTGACATCCGGAGCCTCGAGAAGGCGGTCCACTTCCGCCAACGACAAGAAGTGCGGCAACGGCGACCACGACTTCGGGATATCGACCGCTGCGGTCGGGTTGTCCTCCCGGGTGCCCTCCAGAATGAGGAACCGATGCAAACCACGCACGGCCGCCAGAGCTCTTGCCGTGGAGCGGGCCTTCAGTCCCTGGTCTTGCAGGTAGGTGACGAATCGCAACACTTCAGCCGTTCCAGCGGCGACGACCGACGTTTCTCCAAGGTATTGCCCATACCGGACAAGGTCACGGGAATAAGAGGCCACGGTGTTGGCGGACAGCCCCTTTTCGATACGGAGATACTGGATGAACCGATCCACCCACTGGTCGTTCGTCATGAGACCGGGCCCGGCTTCAGCGACTCCGCCTTCTGAAAACGTCGCGAATCTCCTCAGGTTCGCGGCATCCAATCAGGTAAGCAGCCCCAAAGTATACACCGGCCGATAGGGCGATTGTGGCTCCGAGCGCGAATATCCTCTGGCCGAGCGGCTCGCCGAAGTAGAATCCCGGCCACTCGATGAGAATGGAGGCGGCGAATGCGAGCGGGACCGCCGCCACGAGAAATCGTACCAGCGAGGAAACAATCGCACCGATCGCAAGCGCGCCCTGCCGCCGGGAGAAAATAGCGATCAGCGTGACAGCATTGAAGACCCCGGCAAGCGAGGCCGCCAGGGCCGGGCCACCGACCTGGAGCGGTGTGAAGAAGAAGAAGGCGAAATTGAAAACGATGTTTAGGAACATCGCACCAAACGCTACCTTTACAGGCGTCTTCGTGTCCTTGAGCGAATAGAACCCCGGCACGACGATCTTGACCATGGCAAAAGCCGACAGACCGAGCGCGCCAAAGAGCAACGCGAAAGCGGTCATGGCCGTGTCGGTGGCATCGAACTGACCGTGCTGGAAGAGCACTTCGACGATCGGCACCCTGAGCACGATCAAGCCCACGGTCGCCGGCACGGTGATGAACAGAATCATGCGGGTGGCGAAATTCAGCGTCGACCTCACGTCTTCGATCCGTCCTTCGGCGGCGAAGCGGGACATCGTCGGCAGGATGACCGTCGCGATTGCGATCGCGTAGCCCCCGAGCACGAGTTCCATCACGCGCTCGGAGTAGTACAGGGCGGTATAAGATCCGTCGCCGAGGAAAGAAGCGAACAGCGATCCAACGACGAAATTGATCTGCGCAACACCAACTCCAACGGTGACCGGAGCCATCAGCCTTGCCGCTCGTCGGACACCCGGGTGTCGAAAATCGAGGCGGGGCCTGAAACTCCAGCCGCTCCGAACCACCTGGGGTATCTGCACCATGAGTTGCAACACACCGCCGGTGACTATCCCCACGGCCAGAGCGATCTCCGGGCTCGGAAAGAGGTCCGTGATGAACGAGAACGCGATGACGGCCACGTTGAGCAAGACGGGCGCGAAGGCGGGCGCGGCAAATTTGTGCAGGCTGTTGAGCACGCCCATGGCGAGCGCCGACAGACTGATCAGGAAGATGTAGGGAAACATGATTCGGGTCAGAAGGACCGTCAACTCAACCTTACCGGGCGTGCCGATGAACCCGTAAGCGATGGCCCGGACGATCAACGGAGCGGCCAGGATGCCCAGCAGCGTAACCGCCGTCATGACCATCGTCACGATCGTGATCATGGAGTTGGTGAACTCCCAGGCCTCCTTGCGCTTCTCGTCCGAGATGTATTCCGTGAAGATCGGGATGAAAGCGGCGCTCGCCGCACCCTCCCCGACAAGCCGCCTCAGAAGATTGGGAATCCGGTAGGCAATCGTGTAGGCATCGCTTTCGAAGCCAGCCCCGAGCAGGAAGGCGATCCGCTGATCTCGAAGGTATCCGAAGACGCGGCTGAGTAGCGTGATGGCGGTGATCAGGGAGGCGGAGCGGAGCAACCTGCGATGTTCGCCCATCGGGTTGCTATACTAGCATGTAAAATGAACGGTTACAGGGGCTTAAGGCCCTTATAGGAGAGTGAACGCGCTGTGAAATTACGATCGATCGCCGAAACCCTCGGGTGCGTCCTCACCGGTGACGGCGACATCGAAATCACCGGTGTCGCCGCCATCGACAAGGCCGGCCCAAAGCAGTTGACGTTCGTGGCCAATCCCCGCTACGCACCCAGTGCGCGGACCACCCGAGCGGGAGCAATCCTGGTCAAAGACGCCTTTCCCGATATCCCGACCCCGACGTTGCGTAGCCCGAACCCGTACCTGGCGTTCGCCCGATCGATCGAATTGTTCTACACGGCGCCCAGACCGGAACCCGGAACCGATCCGACGGCGCGGATCGCCGATTCGGCGTCGATCGGAGCCAATGCCTCAATCGGTCCTTACGTCGTGATCGAGGACGACGTAACGATCGGCGACGATGCCGTGATCGAGGCCTTCACCCGGATCGGTCGCGGGACAAAGATCGGAGCTCGGATCCGTACGCATTCTCATGTATCGGTGCGCGAGTACTGTGTCATCGGTAACAACGTAATCCTCCAGGACGGCGTTCGCATCGGTACCGATGGTTACGGTTACGCCAAGCAGGACGACGGCACTTACTACAAGATCCCGCAGTCCGGAATCGTCGTCCTCGAAGACAACGTCGAGGTTGGCGCCAACGCTACAATCGACCGGGCAACCGTCGGCGAGACCCGCATTTGTCGCGGCGCCAAGATCGACAACCTCGTTCAGGTCGGGCACGCATCGACGGTTGGCGAAAACACGCTGCTCTGCGCGCTGGTAGGGGTGAGCGGCAGCGCTCAGATCGGACGCGATGTGGTTTTGGCCGGACAGGTCGGGGTGAACGGGCATATCGAAGTCGGCGACGGCGTCATTGCGACCGGAAGGACAGGCATCACGGGATCGGTGGCGAAAGGGAAAACGGTGTCCGGGTTCCCTGCCATCGACAACCGCCTCTGGCTGAGGTGCGCCGCTGTCTTCAAGCGCCTCCCCGAACTCCTGAAGCGCCTGGACGCCCTCGAACGGCGAAACCGCTAGGAGCCTGTCGGCATTTCAGGATGAAGGCCACCTTGGGAAGCGTTTGCTCAGACAGATCCATGAGATGAGATTGCGGCAGCCCCCATTGAGCGCGATACGTATTTTTCATCCGCGGATTCTGTGTTTGCCAGGATCTCCCTGCTTCGATTCAAGCCGCCAGTGGCTTGAATCCTCCTCCGTAACGAAACAACTTCAGGATGTTGTGGGTCAAACAGACCAGTTGCCATTCCGCCCGCACGTTCTCGAGACCGCGGAAACTGAAACGCCGGAATCCCCGGCATTCCCGGGTCTGTCCGAATACCGGTTCCACAATCGCCTTGCGCATCTTGTAGACGGCCCGCCCCACATCGCTGTCCAGTTTCTGTTTCATTTGCTCCCGTACGCCGGCGCCTTCAGCCGCTCCGGGCGGGCCGCCGGAAGACTTCGGGGATGCGCCGGTCCGGACTCGCCCCGTGGCCACGTGTAAATCGATCCCTGCGGCTCGCGGGTCGGTCACCTGCCTGGGGCTCCAATACCCGGCATCCGCGCTGACCGCGACGGGCCGGGTCCCCGTGTTCCGCCGCACTTGCGCGACCATGGGCGCCAGTTGCTCTTTGTCATTGGCGTCCTGGGTGATCTCGGCCGCGACGATGACTTGCGTGTCATCGTCCACAGCGATCTGGGCATTGTAGGCCTGCACGAAACTGCCTTTGTGCGCGCCGTCGGGCATGATCCGGCTGTCCGGATCGGTGAAGTTGCGCTGCGCCTTCGCATCCGGCGCCGCCTGCTTCGGATCGGGAACCCGCGGTTGGCCTCCACCCGTCTTCTTCCCCGTTCGCTCCTCTTGCTTCCGCCGCTGGGCCATCCGCGCTTCCGCGTCCGCCTTCGCCTGCGCCGCCTTCTGCCGGGCTTCCGCTTCCAATTCCGCCCGGGCCTGTCGAATCTTCTTCAACCGGCTTTCCCGCCGCGCCAATTCCTTCGGCAACTGGTCGGTCAGTCCTTGCCGTTGCTTCTCATCCTCGACCGCGTCGACCGCCTCGGCCCGCTTCAGCAACTCCTCCACTTCCGCCTTCAGCGTCTCTTCGGCCCCCCTCATCCGCCCATAACTCATCGCCTTGTGCTTGCTGGCGTTCGCCTGGAGTTTCGTCCCGTCGACCGCCACATGCCCCAGTTTCACCAGCCCCGCCTTCCGGCACAATCCCAGCGCTTGCAGAAACAGTCCCGCCAACGCCTCCAAATGCCGTTTCCGAAACTCGTTGAACGTGCTGTGATCCGGATGCGTGTCCGCACTCAAATACCGGAACGCCACGTCCTCATGCGTCCGTTTCTCGATCTGCCGCGAACTCACCACCCCGGTACAATATCCGTACACCAACAACCGCACCATCAGCACCGGGGAGTAGGCCGCCTGACCTCGTCCATCCTTCGCCTCATAGGAACGGTAAAACGCCGACAGATCCAGCGTCTCCACCAGGTCGGCCACAAATCGCGCCAAATGATTTTCCGGAAGCCAGTCGTGTAACGACGGCGGCATCAACAAGCTCTGATTCAGGTCATCGGATCGGAAGCATTTCGTCATGCCTTCTTCTACAAATCCACCCGTCCAGCTTAGGTCCCATCCGGTTCTTCCCCGACTTCTGTCGCCACCCATCCCCAATCTATTCCCGACAGGCTCCTAGCTCGATAAGAAGGCAGACAAGAAGGCCACGGATTTCACAGATTACACGGATAGGGAAAGGTCTATGGTCTGCTGTCCGAAACAACCACTCCATCCGGTAAATCCGTGTAATCCGTGGCAGTTCCGAAAACGGGACCGCTAGGCGGTGTGAGAACGTTCGGTTTCGTCGGCGATGGCGGCCTGGGCCGCCGCAAGGCGGGCGATCGGTACGCGGTAGGGGGAGCAGCTGACGTAATCGAGACCGATCCGGTGGAAGAACTCGATCGAAGAGGGATCGCCACCGTGCTCCCCACAGATACCGAGCTTGAGCGACGGGCGCCGGGATCGACCTTTTTCCGCGCCCATCAGCACAAGCGCGCCCACGCCCGGGACGTCGAGCTTCTGGAACGGGTCCGCGGAAAGGATGCCCTTCGCGATGTAGTCGTCGATAAACTTGCCGGCATCGTCCCTGGAGAATCCGAATGCGGTCTGGGTGAGATCGTTCGTCCCGAATGAGAAGAACTCCGCCCACTCGGCGATTTCATCGGCAACGACAGCGGCCCGGGGCAACTCGATCATCGTTCCCACAAGGTAGGCAACCTCTGTTCCGCTTTCTTCGAACACCTCGTGTGCCACACGGTCGACGATCGCCTTCTGTTCTTCCAATTCGCGCGGAAGACCGACGAGCGGAATCATGATCTCGGGCAACACCTCGACCCCTTCGCGGTCCACGGCGATCGCGGCTTCGATAATGGCCCGGGTCTGCATTTCGGAGATCTCGGGATGAGTGATTCCCAACCGACAGCCGCGGTGGCCCAGCATGGGGTTGAACTCGAAGAGGTCCTCCACCCGCGCCAGCAGCACTTCCTTCGCTTCAATTTCCTCCTCGGGAGCATTGCGCTCGCGAAGCAAAGCCAGTTCGACCATGAGTTCCTCCCGCTTGGGCAGGAACTCATGGAGGGGCGGGTCCAGCAGCCGGATCGTAACCGGATGCGGCGCCATGACTTTGAAGATCCGCTTGAAGTCATCTCTCTGGAAAGGCAGCAACTTGTCGAGCGCCGCCCGTCTTTCGCTCTCCACGGATGCCAGGATCATTTCCTGCACGATCGAAAGGCGATCGGCAGCAAAGAACATGTGTTCGGTCCTGCAGAGACCGATCCCCTCCGCCCCAAACCTGCGTGCGATCTCCGCATCGCGCGGAGCGTCGGCGTTGGTCCGGATCTTGAGTCGGCGCATGCGATCCGCCATCGCCATGAACCTGGCGAAGTAGCCGGTGTTCGGATCAGGGTCCACGGTCTGGACCTGCCCTTCGATCACCCGGCCGCCCGTACCGTCCAAGGTCAGAAAATCTCCTTCGCCAAACCGTCGTTCGTCGATGATCAGGACCTTCCTCACTTCGTCGACGATGAGCGATTCCACCCCAGCGACGCAGCACTTCCCCATACCTCTGGCAACAACCGCGGCATGGCTCGTCATGCCGCCTCGAGAGGTCAAGATGCCCGCGGCGGCCTCCATGCCGTGGATGTCGTCCGGCACAGTCTCTTTGCGGACCAGGATGACCTTCTCCCGGCTGCTCCGATCCACAGCATCGTTTGCCGTGAAAACGATCTTTCCGGTGGCGGCGCCGGGAGAGGCCGGCAGACCGACCGCCAGAACGTTGTAGTCCGCCGCGGGGTCGAGCTGCGGATGGAGAAGCTGATCGAGCTGCGCCGGGTCGACGCGCATCACCGCCTCACGTTCGGAAATCAGGCCCTCCTGCTCCATCTCCACCGCGATGCGAATCGCCGCCGCGCCGGTTCGCTTCCCGTTCCGGGTCTGCAGCATGTAAAGTCGGCCTTCCTGGATCGTGAATTCAAAATCCTGAACGTCTCGGTAGTGCCGTTCCAGCTGGGTCGTTATCTCACGCAACTGCCGGTACACCTCCGGCATTCGGTTGGACAGCTCCTCTATCGGCACGGGCGTGCGGATGCCGGCGACCACATCTTCACCCTGTGCGTTCAGGAGGAATTCGCCGTAAAACTCGTTCGCTCCCGTCGAAGGGTTCCGCGTAAATCCAACGCCCGTACCCGACGTGTCGCCCATGTTTCCGAACACCATCGCCTGGATGTTCACCGCGGTCCCAAGATCGTCGGAGATGTCGTTCATCTTCCGGTAGTAGGTCGCGCGGCGATTCTGCCACGAACCGAACACCGCGCCAATCGCCAGGCGGAGCTGCTCGTTCGGATCGTCGGGGAACCCCCGGCCCGCCTGCTCCAGCACCGACGCCTTATACAGATCGACGACGCCGCGAAGCGCCTGGGTCGTCAGTTCCGTGTCCAGGACAACTCCGGCGGCCTCCTTGGCATCGTCGAATATCTCGTCGAAAGTCTCGCGGTCCACCGCCAGGACTACACTGGCGAACATCTGGATAAACCGACGGTAGCTGTCCCAGGCAAACCGAGGATTCCCCGTTCTCTGGGCCATCGCTTTGACCGTATCCGGGTTCAATCCGAGGTTCAGAATGGTATCCATCATCCCCGGCATCGAAAACTTTGCCCCGGAACGGACCGAAACCAATAAGGGTTTGTCCCTATCTCCCAGGCGTTGGCCTGTCTCGGACTCCAGACGCTCGAGCGCAGCGCGGACCTCTCCCTCGACAGGCTCGATGAGCTTTCGGCCAGCGTCGTTGAAGATCCGGCAGACCTCCGTGCTGATGGTGAAACCTGGGGGCACGGGCAAGCCCTTGTCGGTCATCTCGGCAAGTCCGGCACCCTTGCCGCCCAAGATGTCCTTCATGTCGGCGCGGCCCTCGGCTTGCCCGCTACCGAAAGAGTAGACGTACTTTTCCATTCCGCTCCATTCCGCTCATTAGCATCCGGTGGTGAAAACCGGGTTTATCTGTAGGGGCTGTCTACAACCGCCCATTATGCGGCGCCGACAGAGCGTCGCCACAGCTTTAGCCGACTTTCAACCGGACACTAGACCACAACCTCGGACACATCGGCCACCTCAAGGAACGAGTCGAATAACCGCTTGAGCAGCTTCAAGCGCCGGCGCCGAATCACATCGTCTTCGTGCATGACGAGAATCCGATCGAAAAATGCATCGACAGTCGCACGGATTCCGGCCATTTCGTCGAGAGCTCTCCGGTATTCGCCTGCGGCCGCCAGTTCGGCCACCAGCGGTTCAACCCGATCGACGAGTTCCTCGAGCGCCTGTTCCTCAGCTTCCATCTCCCGGCGATCCGTATCGCCATCCAGCCCCTCACCCTTCTTGGCCGACTGCAGCAGAATGTTCTTGATCCTCTTGAACGCTCCGGCGATCGCAACCATGTCCGGGCTTTCGCGAACATCATGCAGGGCTTCAACGCGGCGTTGAACGTCAACGGGGCTGTCCGAACCCGCTCCAATGGCGGCGTTGATCTCGTCGTACGCGAATCCGGCGCGGCCGAGGATAAAGCGGAGACGGTCCTCATAGAAACCAAGCAGGCGCTCCTGGCCCTCTCGATCCAGGCGACGGTCCGACTCGAGAATCACTCTCATGGAAAAAGGCAGGTCGTGATCGAGAAGCATCTTGATGACCGCCTGGGTGTGCCGCCGCAGGCCGAGCGGGTCCTCCGATCCAGTGGGCACGGCGCCGATGGAGAAACACCCGATGAGCGTGTCGAGGCGATCGGCCAGCGACAGCACGACACCTCCCATGGTCCGGGGTGAGCTGTCTTCGAGACTCGCCGGACGGTACTGCTCGTAAATGGCCCTCCAGACTTCTTCGGATGCGCCCTCGCGGCGAGCCAGGAGTCCCCCGATGACGCCCTGCATGTTGGGGAATTCACCGACCAGATCCGTCATCAAGTCGGACTTCGACCATCCGACGACATCTGCGAGTACGTCGGGTGCAACCCCCGCGCCTGTCATTTCATCGATCGATGCGGCCATGGGCAACAGCCGCGCAAGTTTGTCGCTGTAGGACCCCAGTTCCTTCTGGAAAACGACCGTCCCGAGCCCTTCCCGTCGTTCTTCGAGCGTTTTCTTGCCGTCGACCTCCCAGAAGAACAGGGCGTCGGCCAAGCGCGCGCGCAAGACTCTTTCGTGCCCCTTCCGGATCCGGCCATTGACATCTTCCTTCGTGTTCATCACCGCCAGGAAGTACGGCAACAGCGCTCCGTCGGCGTCTTCGACGCCGAAATACTTCAGGTGCACCCGCATGACGGTGATCAGGATCTCGCGCGGCAGCTCAAGGAACCGGGAATCGAACTCGCCCGCCACGACCGACGGGAATTCATTGATGAAGACGACTTCTTCGAGCAACGCGGCGTCGGCGATAATCCGCCCGCCGTGAGCCACCGCATCCCGTTCCAGCTCGAACTCGATCTTCTGCCGGCGAGCGTCCTGGGCTACAAGGACGTAGTTCTGTTCGAGTTTCCGGAGATAATCGTCGAAACCGGAAACACGAATGGCGCGTGAGCCCAGAACTCGGTGTCCGTCCGACGCCGTTCCAGCGGAAACGCCGTAGAGTTCCAAAGGAATCACCGTACCGTCGAAAAGCGCGACGACCCAACGGATGGGCCGCACGAACCTCTGGCCGGGGTCGGTCCAGTACATCATCTTGGGGAAGGACATGTTTCGGACGAGTCCAGGAATGCCCTCGGAGAGGATTTCCGAGGCCATCCGGCCTCCGACCTCGGATTCGAATCCCATGTACTCACCCCGCTCGGTGTCGAAAACGCTCAGGTCGTCTACCCCGACGCCAGCCTTGCGCGCAAAGCCCTCGAGTGCCCTCGACGGTTTTCCATCTTCGAAAGCAATGCTGTTAGGTGGCCCTAGCGTCGTGACTTTTCGCGTTTTCTGGCGCTCCGTGAGCGAAGGCACATGAACGACCAGGCGGCGCGCGGTTCCCAGCGTGCGTACCTGGTCAAACTCCAGGTCGCTTTCGGTCAGAAGTTCTTCGAAACCGGCGCCAAGATCATTCAGCGCCTTGTCCATAGCGCGGGCCGGTATCTCTTCCGAACCGATTTCGAGAAGAAATTCTCCTTTCATCAGCCGGTCCGCTCCTTGTTCCGCTTCTTGTTCCGTTTCTTCGAACTCTGCTCGGCTCGCTGACGTGCCCTCTCGACTTCGCGAAGCGCGGCCTCTCTGTCGAGCAGCGGAAACTCCAGCTCGAGCCGGCCCTCGACGTAACCCCGGGCAACCCGTCCCAAAAGCGACCGCACGCGGGCTATGACATGCACACGCTCGGTGACGCTGATCGCTCCCCTTGCGTCGAGAACGTTGAACAACTGCGAGCACTTCAGGCAGTTGTCGTAGGCGGCCAACACCAGGTTTTCATCCAGCAGATGTTTTGCCTCCGCCTCGTGCTCGTCGAACAGACGGAAGTACCGATCGATGTCCGCCAATTCGAAGTAATACTTCGAGAACTCGAACTCGTCACGGCGGCGGATCTCCCCGTAGCTGACGTGCTCGTTCCACGGGAGGTCGTAGACATTCTCGACGTCGTTCAGGTACATCAGGATCCGCTCCAACCCGTAGGTAATCTCACCCGAGATGGGCAGCAGGTCGAGCCCGCCGGTCTGCTGAAAGTATGTGAACTGGGAGATCTCCTCTCCATCGAGCGTGACCTGCCAACCGACACCGGTAGCGCCGCCCATTGGCCACTCCCAGTTGTCCTCCTCAAACTTGATGTCGTGTTCCTCGAGCTTGATGCCCATCGCCGTCAGCGACTCCAGGTAGATCATCTGGATGTCCGCGGGCGGAGGTTTCAGGATGACCTGCAGCTGGTGATGCTTCTCGAGCCGGTTCGGGTTATCGCCGTATCTTCCATCCGCCGGGCGTCGCGACGGCTGGATGTACGCCACTCTGTAGGGCTCCGGCCCCAGCACCCGCAGGAAGGTCTCCGGATGCATCGTTCCCGCGCCGACTTCGACGTCGTAGGGTTGCTGCAGAACGCAGCTCCGGCGCCCCCAGAAATCCATCAGCGCGAGCATGAGTTGTTGAAAGGTCATCGTTCGAAAAAGCGATCCATCCAGAGTTTATCCAGCTGGCCGACGTGCTGGAGTCCCTCGGTTGCCGGCCTACCGCTATCCTCGCTGAGCGGCCGAGTCAATATCCACCGAAACGCATCGACCGTCCGAGACGGCATATCGATCCCTTCGCCCCGTTCACACCGGCTGCACCCGACCGAGGTAAGGCCCGGCAGCAGCACCCTCCTCTCGGCGTCTTCCATGCGGCGCAAGCAGAGGGAACAGGTGAACAGGTCCGGGAACACGCCGGCGAGCCGGAGCATCCACACCTCGAAGTAGCAACGAGCCAACTCGAGCGGACAGGCGTCAATCAGCGACTCACGCACCAGGTTGAACAGCCGAAAAACCGCGTCGTGCACTTCGTGGTCCGGCAGGAAGCGGTCGAGGAGGTCGGCAACATGGGCGACCAGGATTGCCCGATCGTAGTCCCCGAGGAGCTTCAGCGGCGAATCGACCAATTCGGTGGAGCGGATCCGTACCAGGTCAAAGGTCTCTTTCTGGAAGAATGTCACCCTCGACCGCGCCAGCGGTTCCAGCGAAGCCCCAAAATGGCTCTTCATTCGCCGAACGCCGTTGGCGACACCTCGGAGCTTGCCGTAGTCGCGGCTGAAGAAGACCACGATGCGGTCGGCCTCTGCGAGCGGATACGTCTTTAGTATGATGGAATCGCTCTCGTGAAGAGGCATGACGCCGTTTTATGGAACCCTCTCCGAACTTTTGATTTAAACATGTCTAGCGGAGGCAATGCCACCACGATTCCCCCGCCGAGCTACGACGTCGTGGGTCTCGGGCTGAACGCGATGGACTACATTGCTGTCCTTCCGCGTTTCCCCGAACCAGACAGCAAGGTCCCGATCTCCCAGCTCCGGCTCGAGCCGGGAGGCCAGGTGGCGACGGCTCTGACAGCCTGCCGCAGATTCGGGCTGTCGGCCTCCTACATCGGCTCGGTCGGGTCCGATGAACTCGGCCGGGCCCAGTTGGACAGTCTCGAGGGCGAAGGCATCGATACCTCACACGTCCGCATCGTCGAGGGGGCCACCAGTCAGATGGCTTTTGCGCTGGTCGAGGAAGGCGTGGGCGAACGGACCATCCTCTGGCATCGCGACCCGCGCCTGATCTTTCCCCCGGATCAGGTTTGCCCGGAAATGACTACGGCAGGACGGTTGCTTCATCTTGACGGTCACGACAGCGCCGCGGCGCTACGGGCGGCACGGCAGGCCCGCACGGCAGGTCTTCCGATCATGGTCGATATCGATCAGCGTTACGACGACTCGACCGAAGAGCTTCTGACCCTGGTCGATTACCTGATCGCCGCAGGCGAGTTCGCCATGGAGTTCACGGGGTGCCCGAACGCGGAGTCCGCCGTTCGGGCGTTGGCGGACCGGTTCCCGGCCCGACTGGTCGGCATTACCCTGGGAACGGACGGTGCGGCCTTCCTGCATGACGGAAACGTCGTGCACTTCCCGGCCTTTGAGGTGCCGGTAGCCGACACGACCGGGGCCGGTGACGTATTTCACGGCGCTTTCATCTACGCTGTCCTAGCCGGATGGGAACTGGAGCGCAGCGTCCGCTTCTCTCAGGCTGCCGCCGCGATGAAGTGCATGCACCTGGGCGCCCGAGCGGGCATCCCCACGCTGGACGAAGTCAAAGAGTTCCTACAGAACCGGGAGCGGTAGCACGAGATATGAGATCTTGAATCTCCAGTCTCGAATTTCCGACGTGGATTCTTCAATGATCAATCGGCGTTCATCCACAGGCCGATTCAACATATTGCAGGTTTTCTATCGGAAACTCCGCATTGGAAATCGTTCATTCGAAATTCAAGATTGAAGATTCCATGCGGACGCTGGTCCAACGGTGAGGAAACGCTCAGCCGGAAAACGGGCGCCTCAGGAACCGCCGAGCCTCATTCTTCAGGTCGTCATCGGAATCGAGGGCGAGAATCGCGTTGTAGTGCTCGAGCGCAGTGTCGCGTTCGCCGACAGAATCGTACATCTTCCCCATCCAGAGATGGGAGCGTGCCTTGAGACCCGCGGTCGCAGCCGATCCCGATATCACGCGTGTGAACGCAGGTATCGCACGATCGTTTCGATGGCTGTGCACGTTCGCTTCGCCGATCTTGAACAGGACCGGTTCCGCGTCGAGTCGGTCGTAGTCGTCGGTTCCGGCCTCCACCTTTCGAAGCACGGTCTCATACACCGCGATTGCCGCATCCCACTCTTCCTTCAACCCGTAGACCGACGCCTGTTCCAGCTCGAGCAAGAAGTTCCGAGGGTAGTCGGAATGCAGATCTTTCAAGACCGCCAGGGCCTTGTCGTATTCCTCTTCCCTGTTGTAGACGACGACGAGAACCATCTTCGCGTTCGTGCTGGCGCGATCGCCAAGTTCTGCCGCATACTCGAGCTGCTCGATACCACCCTCTGTGTCCCCACCGCGAATCCCGATAAAACCCAGCACGAAGCGCAGGAAACCCGGAATCTCTCCCAGCGCGTAATCGTAGGTACCGATGGACAGGCGGGCGTCGTTAAAGGAGGGGTCGAGGCCCAGGACCTCCATGTGGTATTCCCGAGCGCGCTTCGCTGCGCTATTTGCCTTGAGATAGGCGCGCTTGGCCAGGGCTTCGAAACTGGCAAGGGTTCCATAGGCGACGCCGATGGCATAAAGCGCTTCCAGATCCTGTGGGTCCTCCCGAAGGATCGCCTCACTGGCTTCTATCGCGCGTTGGATCGCATCACGCACCCGGGCTTCGCGTTCCGGGTTCACGATATCGGTCGATCCCGACCCTCCGAGCCTCGAGCCCGTGTAGCTGTCCAGGCCGAGTTTTTCCTGTTCGTAAACGATCTTGAGCCAGATCGACGATGCCAGCAGGTTCCAATACGTCGGATTCGCAGGATCTTCGAGGGTCAACTCACGGAATTTCTGCTCGGCCGGCTCGAAATCCAAGCTGTACAATGATTCAAGAGCTTCCGGATCGACCGCTTGTCCTCGGAGGGGAGCCGGCCAGGCCAGCCCGATCGAAAAGACCAGAAGCGCAACCACCAGACGGCGGCACGTCATGATTCCGTTCCGCGACAACATCAAGTCACGCACGTTCCCGGCCGTTACGGTGTCTCTCATCGCGCTCAATTCGCTCGTCTTCCTCTATGAACTATCTCTTGGTCCGGAGCTGGGGGCTCTGTTCTACAAATACGGTGTCGTACCTATTAATGTATTCCAGTGGCCGGCCTCAGGACAATCTTTAGTAGGGGTCACCCTGCCATTCTTTACATCGATGTTCCTGCACGGCGGATGGCTGCATCTGATCGGAAACATGTGGTACCTGTGGATTTTCGGCGATAACGTGGAGGATCGCCTGGGCCACGGGGGTTTTGCGCTCTTCTACCTTCTGACAGGACTCGGCGCCGGCGCTGTCCACACGGCAATCAATTCCTACGTCGAAATCCCCAGCGTCGGCGCCAGCGGAGCGATCGCCGGAGTCCTCGGTGCATACCTGTTGCTCTACCCGTGGGCGAAGGTTCTGACGCTCGTGCCGCTGTTCTTCTTCATACAGATCATAGAAATCCCCGCGATCATCGTTCTGGGGTTCTGGTTCGTCATGCAGTTCCTTCAGGGGGCCAGTTCGCTCGGTATTGCCGACGCTGCGTCCGGGGGGGTGGCCTGGTGGGCCCACATCGGGGGTTTCGTGCTCGGGATGATTCTTCTGGGGGTCCTGCCACGCAGACCCGACGACCGCACCCATCACGAAGCCTGAAAGCCCAGAGTCCAGCAGCCAGTGAGCGGAATAATGAGTGGTCGCAGACCGCCCCTTCATCACCCGACCGCCAGGTAGTCTCGACCCCGGCGGTACCCCCCCCGACTCCAGGTATTGGGAGACCTCATCCCGCGCGCCGTGCCGGGTGACATAGACGAGGACGAACGGCCGTGGGCGGCATTCGGCCAACCAATCCGGGGGTTGAACCGGGTGTCCCCAGACGGTGTGTCCGATTTTTCTGGGATCGATATCGACCCACGCAACCGGAACAACGCCTCGGTCGATCAGCAGGCGGGCCCTCTGTCGCGTACGACGGCCGGCCCCCCAGATCACGACGGGCCTTTGGCCCTGGAGCCTTCCGTCCTCGGACAGATATTCGGCACGCACCCGATCGAAAGCCTCCCTCGCGTATCGGCGATCTACGCGCGACAACCGCCCGGGTCGATCCCGCCAGTAGAGCAGCACGTCTTCCAGTTTCGCCATCCGGTAACCCGCCCGGTGCATGCGAAGCCACATGTCGTAATCCTCCGGGAATTCTCCATCGGCATATCCGCCGAGCTTGTCGAATACGGAGCGGCGAACCATGACTGAAGGATGAGCGAACGGGGACTCGACGTATATGTTGTCGGCAATGTCCTCGACGGAAATGCACGCATTCTGCCAGCGGACATACTCCCTGTAGCCGGCGCGAATGACGCTCGAGGGAAACAGTTTCACCCTGCAACCGACGAGCGCGACATTTCGCCTCCGGACCAGAAAATCCCGCTGACGCTCAAGCCGGGCCGGATGCATGATGTCGTCGGCGTCCATTCGGGCGATGAGGGGCGCTTCGGCGCGGGCAATACCGCAGTTGAGAGCGGCAACGAGGCCCATGCGGCCGGGGCTGAACACACGGATGCGACCGTCTCCGGCGCCGACTCGGGCGAGGCGTTCGAGCGACCTGTCACTCGAACCATCGTCGATCGCGATCAGTTCGAATGACGCGAGCGTCTGGCTGACGATCGAGTCCAGACACGCCTCGATCGTATCGGCCGCGTCTCGAAACGGCAGGACGATGGAAACCTTAGCAGCCTGTGGCAGAACTAGAACCGGAACCGCACACCCAGCTGAACCTGGCGCGGTGCGAATGCGGAAGTAAAACCAAGAAAATCGGTGGGTGCGAGCGTCCGCTTCCCCTCGACGTCGAACGAGTCCAGCATGCGTGTACCGACGGTATTGTTGACTCCCGAAAAGTTGATCCGGTTGAACACGTTGAATGCCTCAGCCACAGCTTCCACACTCAACGGACTGTCGCGGAACGTGAAGGTCTTAGCCAGACGCAGATCCAGGCTCACGAAGGCCGGTCCCCTTCCAGTGTTCCTTCCGGCCCCGAACGGGCGGTCCGTGCTGGCGTTCGTGTCTCCATTGGCGTCGAAACCCAGCAACAGGTTAAATGGGTGCCCGCTCGACAAGGTGAGGATCGACGAAGCTGTCACATCGGCCAGGGCCTTGCCGACTCCGAAGCCTCGATCGAACGGCGACACGAGGACTCCACTGAACGTCAGGCGATGACGCTGATCGAACGCGGAAAGCGAGCGTTCCGCCCGCATGTCGAGCTGGTTCGCCGGCTGAAGATCTGTGATGAAGTCCGTGGTGTCATCGATGGCCTTGGCTAGTGTGTACGACACCTGAAACTGGTGGAAGTCGCTGAACCTTTTCTGGAGAGTCACCGTCATTCCGTGGTAGATCGAACTGCCCGTCGATTCGACCTGATTGTCCTGCAGGATCGTCGGATCGAGAGGACCAAACGTCGGTCCGTAAACGTTGCTCCCGACGATCTGGAGATTCGTGTTGCGAGAACGCAAGAGCTTGCTGCCGTGGTTCATCATGTAGGCGACGCCGGCGCTCAGATCTCGGCCCAGCTGGCGTTCGACGCCGAGGCTGGCCTGCTGGCTGTAGGGATTCACCAGGTCGGGAGCCGACCGCAGCAGGACCGCCGGCGTGATACCCGGCTGCAGGCCGAGTGGAGCGATATCGGCTTCGCTGATCTGACGTTGGCCGATGACCCCCTCGCGGTTTAGCAGCGCCCAGACCTCGGCCGAGGTCGTCCGGATGCCGAACGCGGCGAACCGATCCGTCAGAGGCACGAGCACCTGGGAAATCTGCGTACCGTCGAGCACTCTCTCGATGAACACGATGGCCTGGTAGACCGGCGCATAGTAGACCCCGTACCCACCACGGACGACCATGTCGCCACCCATGTCGTAGGCAAAGCCGAGGCGGCCTGCAACGTTATTCGTGTCCCGATGGACCGGCTCGGGCTGGAGCTCGAGGTCGTACCTGAGGCCAAGGCTGAGCGTGAGATTCGGTGTCACGCGATAGTGGTCCTGAACGTAGGCCGCCAACAGATTGTTCACCAGTTCGGCCCTGGGGTTTCCAAAACCCTGTTGATAACTGAGCGGCAACCCGAGGTTGAACGCCTGAAGCGAGGTAATCGGTTCCACCAACGCGGGAACCAGGTCCCCTCTTCCGAACGCCACGAGCGCCGCGCCGACGTCATTCGGGTCGGCCCCGGCGTTCGCGATCAAGAGACCCAGCGGTATGGCCTCGCCGAAAGTGAACTGGCCACCGAAGAAGACTTCCGTCTCCGTGTCGAGCGGGAGGTGGTGGAAGTCGACACCGAACTTCAGTTCGTGGCCGCGGCTTACATAGGTAAAGTTGTCCAGGAACTGGAAACGCTTCTCCCTTCGTTTCGAGGGTAAGAAGAAGTCGCGTCCCACCAGAGCCGTGCCGTTGATGTTGATCTCCGGCCCGAACCGATCGGCTGGAAAGGCATTGAAGTCCCGGCTCGAGAACTGGAACCGGAATTCGTTGACGCGGGTCGGAGAAAAGAAGTGCGAATCTCCGAAGACGACCGCTGCATCCTGGATCTGGAAGTTCGCTCCGCGTGAGGGTCCCTTGAGGCCGCCAAACGATCCGCCCACGGTGTCAACGTCCGCAAACGATCCCCGGAAGAACATCTGGTTGTCCGTCGACACCTGGTGGTCGATCCGGAGCGATGCGGTGTTGTCGCTGTTTCGGAAGGGAAAGACCCCGCTGTTTTCCCGGAGCAGCCGGATCGTGCCGGGGTAGGTATCCTCGGATGTTGTAAGAGCACGCTCGAGCGCTCCACCCAGCAATTGCAGTGCGGGTACCGGCGCGCCCCCGAGCATCGTCACCAGTTCCCGCTGGGTCGGCGTCAGGTCGAAAATACCCGGGTCTTCCAGAAAGGTCGAAAAGTTTGACTCACGCTGACCGAGGCCCTCGTAGGACAGGAAGAAGAAGCTCCGGTCTCGCGCGATGGGACCCCCCACAGTAAAACCCGCCTGCACCCTCCGGAACGGCGGATCCGTGTTGCCTCCGTTCGGGCCGAACGCGAACGCGTTCCGTGCGTCGAGCGCCTGGTTGCGGAGAAAGGCGAAAGCATTGCCCCGCAACGCGTTCGTACCGGATTTCGACACGATGTTGATCAGACCGCCGGAGGCGCGCCCGAATTCCGCCGCATAATTCGACCGGTTGATCTGGAATTCCTGGACGGCTTCCTGGCTGATAGTCGAGCGGACCGACGCAACGGCATTGTCGTTGTTGTCGACACCGTCGATGGTCACGCTGTTCGATCGTCCGCTCTGTCCGGCAAACGACAACCCCGAAGTCGGCGTCTGCGGCAGGGAGTAACCCACGAGTGCCCTCGAGTCCGTTACTCCCGGGGTCAGCAGCGACAACTCCAGAAAATTCCGTCGGTTTATCGGAAGGTTTTCAATCCGTAGGCTGGTGATGGTGTCGGCTTGCTGGATCTTCTGCGTTTCGACGATCGGAGCGTTCCCGATAACGATGACTTCTTGTTGAAGGAGCGCCGGCGTCAACTCGACGTTCCTCACAAGGGACTGACCGATCTGAATCTGTATCGGACGATGCGTTGCAATGGTGAAGCCCGAAAGCTCAAATCGCAGTTCGTACGACCCCGGAACGAGCAGCAGGAAGTGGTAGTTGCCCGACCGGTCGGTGATGGTCCTCCTGACAAGGCCGGTCTCCATGTTTTCAACCGTGACCGCTACCGACGCGACCACAGCACCGGTTGGATCAGAAACCCGGCCGGCAATGCCGCCCGACGACATCTGGGCCTGTGGAAAGACCGTGGAAACCCAAATCAAGGCAAGGCAGACGCTATGCGCAACCTGAGTCATTTCATCTCTTTCTTCAACTTCTCGTACTCTTCCAGCAAGCTATCCAGGTGGGATCGCTCCTCGCGCGCAAATTCCCGGAAGATCTTGCGCCCGTGTGGGTCGTCGAGTTGGCGGGCGAAGCTCTTAAAATAGCGATGCGACCGCCTCTCCAGATCGATCGCGATCCCCAGCGCATCCAGGTGCGTCGTGCCCTCGTCGACTTCAAGCTTCAGCAGTTCGCGTTCCGGAAATATCCGATCGGCGATCTTTCGGGTGACAGGCAGCCTCGCCGGTTCGCGACGGAGCCAGCGATGCTCGTCCATCAGGGCTCGGTACTCCCGCCCGAGACGGTCCATGTGCTCGGATTCCTCCTCTGCCAGTTGGCGAAACATGAGTCGACCAGCCGGATCCTGGGTTTTCTCCGAAGCGTTCCGGTAGAAGCTGTAACCGCGCCGTTCGACCGCCAGCGTCAGTTCCAGTGCGTCGCGAGCGAGGATCTTCTGCTGCCGCTGGTTTTCACCAAGGCCGATCTCCCGCGCGTCATTCCGCGCGCATTCGCGACACAGACCGAAGATTGCATAGCGGCTGTATACCGGTCGGAAGTCGTGTTTCGCCGTCTCTTCTCGGATTAGTTTTTCGATTCTTTTAGAGGAAAACTCTTCGGTCTTGCCGCATAGGTTGCAGACAAAATGAATGTGATTTGGTTGGCTGACGAGCGCCTCGTATTGTGTCGTACTCCCGAATCGCACTTGTCGAACCATCCCTGACTGAAGAAGGATTTTCAGCGTTCGGTAGATCGTCGACAGGCCGACTCGATGGCCCATCTCGAGGAGACGTTCCCTGATGTCCTCGACGGAAAGGTGATCGTCGGCCGCGAGGATGGCTTCCCATACGTGGGTCCGTTGCGCTGTCTTCTTGAGGCTCTTCTCGGTCAGAAGTTCCTGCAACCGCTGCTCTTGCCGCATTGAGACGAATTATACGAAACAAGACGATCTGGGAACGAACGAAACCGGACGATGGGGTTCCGGCGGCCACTCGGGAACAGCTTCTAACATCGAACCGGCTTCCAAGTCTAAGAGTCCCGTGACCGAAGTCAGGCCGTCCGGCTGGCCAGTATGCTATAGTTTTTTGCCTAGAAATCCGTTGGAGAGGCACAACATGAAAAACATTCTGTTCGTGATGTTCGTCTGCCTGGCTCTCGCCGGCTGCACAGGTACCGAGCCCCGTAGCGGTGACACAGTAGCAGTAGCTGACGCGGCCCTCGCAGAGGCAGCCGATGATCTGAAGCCGGCTCCCGAATTCATCCTCGCATCGCTGGCCGGCGGCGACTTGAATTCCGAAGACCTCAAAGGCAAGGTAATCGTAGTGGATTTCTGGGCGACCTGGTGTCAGCCCTGTATCGAAGAGATCCCGAACTTCAACGCGCTTCACTACGAACAGGATGACAACGTAGTGATGCTGGGAATCACGGTCGAGTCGGGCACCTTCGATGACGTAGAGCCCTACATCGCCGAATTGGGCATCGAGTATCCCGTAGTGATGGGTAATGAGGACGTCGTCGCCGGTTTCGGTGGCCTGATCGGCTTCCCGACGACGTTCGTCGTCAGTCCCGACTGGAAGATCTACAAGCGGTACATCGGTCAGAAACCGGACAAGAAGGAATTAATCGAACAAGACATCATCGATCTGACGGCCGAAGTGCCCGCCCGTCAGAGATTCACGCTGAAGAACGAGGTCATTGTCCCGGTTATCGATGAATCCGAGACCTCGCCGGCAGAGGTCTCCGAGACGCCCGGTGACCCAACTTCCTGATCGAATCCCAAAAATTCACGAGAAAGGGCGGCCTCGAACGGCCGCTCTTTTTTGTGCCTCCTTGGCAGCCCGTGGCACGACGGCGCCGTAACGCGGGCCATCAGATTTCTGCCACGGCCTGCCTAGAGCGGCAACCCCAGCGAGAACAGCAGGAACTTCGAGAAAAACTCGCCGAAAAGCAGCGTCACGACGACCAGGTAGAGCAACCCCGTCGCCGCTTGCGTGTGCCGGAGCTTCACGGTGCTCCACACCATCACGCCAAGAACGATAGGCACCACAACCCCGAACAGAAAGCGGGGCCAGAAGAACAGGCCCTGGCGGACGAACAGTTCAGACACGACATTCGCCAGCGGTATCGACTGATGAAAGCGCAGCATGGCCAGCGTAGCGAGAATCGTCAAAATCCGGAACCCGATCGTCGCGATATAGACCTTCGTCAACCGCCTCAGTGGATCGATTGACAGATTCGGCACGACCAGGTACCAGTGACCGAAAACCATCGTCAACATTCCCGAGCCCAGCAGCGCCGTACCACCCAGGTGATTGATCACGAGGAACCATGACTCCCAACCGCCCAACTCCATCAGCTGGTTGAAAGCCAACGAGTCCAGTGTGATTGAGGCCAATCCCGCCCCAATCGAGGCGATCAACACCCACTTCGCCGGGCCGTATTGATCGATGTGGACCGTCCGATTGTAGACACCCGCCATCAAGGCCGAGACCGCCAGGAATACGACCGGCAACACGCTCTCACGCACGGGTGAGGGAAACAGGAACTCAAAACCCAGCGTCACACCCAGCAGGACCGCCGCGGTCTGGCTGCTGAATTTGAAGAAGCTATTGCCGATGGATCGCGGAGAAATGAACAGAAGCGTCCACAGCATGCCAACGGCGAGCTGGGAGAACAGGAAAAAAAATGTCGAGGAAATCATGCGGCGCTCTCTGAGGGGATACCGAATACCTCTTCCGCAGCGTCCTTGATGCGGCCTCGCTGATCCCAGACGGCGCGATCAACCAGCACGAGAAACTTCCACAAAGCGCGATGCTTTTCCTTCAGGATGCGTATTTCCTCATTGTTGCTGCCCGAAAGCGGTTGGATTCCGCCCCCACCCAACCGCGCCGGCACCTCCGCTTCGGGCAGAGACATGCCGAGCGAGGGGCAGTAGACAATGACTTCATGTGGCTGGATTCCAACCGCCGCCGCAATCGATCTCTCGGCAGCCTCCCGTTCTTCCGGTCGGTAGTGAAACCTTTGTTCGATCCGGCTCTGGCCCTCGGCGCCAAGATCCACGGTGAGCATGTAACACGGTTTGTACAGGCGGCGCGCGGCGAAGCAAGCCAGGATGTGCTGCATGCCGGCATGGGATGAAAAACGCTCTCCGAGCATCCAGAGCAGCGTGTCGTCTCTGAGCGTGCGCAGTTCGGCCGGGTCCAACCCTTCGTTGAGGGCCAGCTCCACAACCCTGGAAATCATCGCTCCCGACGCCAGCTTCGTGTGATGAAAGTAAACCCTTTCCGACAGCGTGTACCGGATGCGCAGCAGGTTCACCAGTTCTGAGAGCGCATCGCGCCTGAGCCGGCCCCGCTTCTCCAATCGCAGGACGAGCCTGCCCTCCTCTTCGCCAAATGATTGGAAGATCCGTTCGTCGTAGAACTGAGAAAGGCCGCAGAAATAGGTATCGCGGCGCAGGTAGTCGAGTAGGTCCGCGCTGATGGCCCCACCGACGATATCGGACTTCACCCCCGCCTTGCCCTCGATGATTTCGCGGACGTCCTCCAGCATCCCGTGCCGGCGGAGAACATCCCCGATCGCGGAATCGTCGATGAAATACCGCAGCCGATCGGCGTCCTGATCGTGCCTGGGCAGGACGCGACGCTCGTCCTCGATCGTGTGCCCGAAAGGAATGTGAGTCACGTCATGGAGCAGGGCCGCCAGCCGGATCAGTAATTCCTCGTCGGCAGGGATCGGCCGGTCCCGTCTCAGCGCCTGAACCAGCCGATGCGCCATCCAGGAAGTGCCCAGGGAATGCTCAAAGCGGGTATGGGTCGCCGACGGGTAGACGAGAAAGGCCGTTCCCAGCTGCTTGATACCCCGCAACCGCTGAAACTCGGGGGTGTCGATCAGCTCCATCTCGGGCGCCGTCAACTCGATGTCGCCGTGTACGGCGTCGCGAACCACCTTTGACATAAGGGACCGATTATGCCGCATTTCTGGGTAATGGTCTGTTAGATTGTTGCTGCTGGTAGACAGCCAGCAAGCCTTGTAGTATCCTTCCGTTCATGCAATGCCCGCACTGCGGAAAAACCATTCCTCAAAAACTCATCGTCGCCGAGTCCGGCAGGATCGGCGGCAAGACAACCGCCAAGCGCGGACCTGAATACTACCGCCAGTTACAAGCCAAGCGAAAGACGAAGGCTGGCGGCAGACCAAAGAGGGGAACGGCGCAACAGTAGCGCTGTTAGCATGCACCACGCCCACAATAGGTCCATATATCGTCACAGATACGGTATGTTATACTGCTTGCGCATAAGAATCGTAATCCCTATAATGTGTTCGAGGATGTAACTGTGAGCGATTTAGATACTGCCATCGCCGAAAAACAGCTATTAGTTGAGAGTTTGCGTAAAGCCGTTTCTGCTCTGCCTGTAGCAGAGTCGGACTTGGCAACGCTGCTTCGGGCCAAAGAAATTCTGTCTGGCACGAATGTAACGGGTGTAATAGTTAACACGGTGACGAAGCCGGAAGGAGTAGTCCGGCCGACTGTTGCTACTGGGGTCGAGGCGATCCTTTCCGGAGTCTTAGAGCTTCATGCTAGTGAAATAGTCAGCCAACTTGAGCAACGGTTCGGCATTAAGGCTAGCAAGCAAGTCGTTGTCGGAACGATCCTGCGGTATGCGAACAATGGACGAAGATTTAAGCGAACCAAACCGAACACATTTGCGCTCATAAAATAAGGAAGGCCCACTGCTGCAAACAGTGGACCTTTAAAAGAGACTCCCTACCTAACATGAATAAGGAGCGATATCTTCATGTCCGAGCATATCAGAGGGCCACCAGCCCGTCAATATCCGAAAAGTAAACTGGCGCGGTATCCAAGTGGTTAAAGGGTGATTCCCTGCAAGGATCTGCCGACCTAACACGGCTTCGCGGGTTCGAATCCCGTCCGCGTTTTCAAAATATTGCTTGACAAACAGCGAGCCTTGTAGTTTAATTCCCGTAGGTAAACCCCCGGCTTAGCCGGGGCGACTCGCAGAGGTTTGACCGAGAGCGGCGGTAGATAGGAAAGTCCTGCTTGGAAGCGACGACTTCCAAAGAAGGAGGACTCAATGAAAGAGGCCCGAAGGCGATCGCACACGAAATGGGACTGCAAGTATCACATGGTGTTCATTCCGAAGTAGGCGGTATCCAGTGTGGCGGGATTCATCAAGGGGAAGAGTGCAATCTCGACTGCCCGGAACTTTCTGGGACTGAAACACCGTTTGACAGGGAAGAGTTTCTGAGCGCGAGGCTATTTCGTTTCCACGGTGGGGATGGACAAACAATTCGTGCGGGAATACATTTGGCGGCAGGAGCGGGAGGAGCAGCGTTTGGAGGAGCTGAACATGGCGTGGGGGCATCAGCTGCCTTCAGGCGGCTCTTGACCGGCCCCTTTGAGGGGCTCACAGAAATAAGCCCCCGGCTCTGCCGGGGGTCATTTAACTAATACATGGAAACACAAACCCCGCTCAGTGCTGGAACACCGAACGGGGTTTTTCAACTAACCCGCGATTGCTCACAGGATAGCCTACACAGCTTCATTGTGGGCCAGTCGCCATCAAAAGGCAAGGTCCACGATGACGTGCTGCTACTGCAAAGCCCACGCGAAGAAATTCGGCAAGTTCAGAACCGCTAACGGTTCCGTCCAGCGATATCGCTGTCTGTCGTGCGGGAAAACATTCAAGGCCGATGGGCCGCTCGGTGACATGCGGATCTCCGAAGAAAAGGCCGTACAGATCCTCAACCTGCTCGTGGAGGGCGTTGGGATCAACGCTTTTTCGCGTCTGACTGGCGTTCACAAGGAAACCGTACTCCGAGTCCTTGCGTTGGCCGGGGAGCGCTGTGAGCGCATCCTTGACGAGAAGATCCGCAACGTCACGGTCGAACAGGTCCAGGCCGACGAGATCTGGTCGTTCGTCCACTGCAAACAAAAGAACGTTCGGAGAGGCCAGGATCATCGCGCCATTGGCGATCAGTACACATGGGTAGCTCTCGACCCGAAATCCAAGCTCGTCATTTCTTATATCGTCGGTAAGCGATCCGGGCTAAACGCGCTCGCTCTGATGACAGACCTTTGCGGACGGCTGGCGAATAGAACGCAACTTACCACTGACGGTTTCGCGCCTTACGTCGGGGCTGTTGAGGATGTGTTTGGAGCGGATATCGACTTTGCGCAGTTGATCAAAATATACGCCAGTCCGACCGAAGAACGCCGGGGCCGGTATTCCCCTTCAGAGTGCATCGGGGCAGTCCCAAACAGCGTCACGGGAAACCCGGACCCTGAAATGATTTGCACGTCCCATGTCGAGCGCGCCAACCTGACCATGCGGACGTTCATTCGACGGATGACGCGGCTCTGTCTTGGATTCTCGAAGAAGCTGGAAAATCTGAAAGCTGCAGTCGCGCTTTACTTCGCGTGGTACAACTTCGTGAGGATTCACGGTAGCCTGAAGGTCACTCCCGCAATGGAAGCGGGGATCACGGACCATGTGTGGACGCTCGGGGAATTGATTGGAGCAACAATCTAGTAGACCATTACCCATTTCTGAGGGCCGTGGACAAAGCTGTTATGATGCGGATCTCGAAGACTTTCCAATCCGGAGGTAGACCCCTTGAAGCTATCGCTGACCCTTCTGCTGTCCGCCATCCTTGTGGTGTCCTGTGCCCCCGCGGCCGATCCCGAACCGGCTTCTGCTCCCGAAGCAGAGGTGGAAGCTGAACCGGTAGCGGGCACACGTGAAAACCCTTTCCTCGGTCACGGCTTCATTCGCGAGATCCGCGACGACGGAGTTCTCGTCATCGAACACGAGGAGATCCCGGGCTTCATGATGGGCATCACGATGGGCTTTCCCGTCGCAGAGGGTGTCGTTGCCGAAGGCACTCTGGCGGTTGACGACGAGATAAATTTTCAGATCGAGTCGCTGACCGAAGGCTACCAGATCTTCAACATCGAAAAGGTGGAAGCCGAGGAAGAAGAGATGCCCGAAGACGGCGACTCAGAGGGGTCGACGTCGGCTTAGTCGTCAGGCGGACGGCGATCGAGATGACCGAAATCACCCATCCCTTCTACGACATCGAAATCGCAACGTCGGACGATGGATCGGATTCATCTCTCGTGAAGATCCTTTCGGTGAGCGGACGTCGTTTTACATACCTGGTGACCTGCCCCCTCGATGGAGCCGTGGTCGACTACATCAAGGAGATGATCGATGGAGGTTTCGTCTCGGACCTGGTGATCGACCGGACCGATCAGGGTCTCCGAAGCCGCGAATCGAACAATTCCCTCTTGAAGCACGGCTAGGAGCCTGAGGTAAAAGTCGTCTGAAGCTCTGGCGGCGCTCTTATGAGCGTCGAATAATGGGCGGTCGCAGACCGCCCTCAGTGTAGACCCGACTTTCACCACAGGCTACTAGCGTGCCTTGCAACGGTTTGGCTGCTCTGCTACATTTTCGGATGACGCGATATCGCGTTGGTGGGACGTCGTCTAACGGTAGGACTGCAGACTCTGGCTCTGCCTGTCGGGGTTCGAATCCCTGCGTCCCAGTCATTCACCCCTAACAACTTAGCGTTTTGAAGCGATTCCTTCCGATCTGGACTGGGGGGAGATTTTTTGGGGGGGCTTCGTGTCCACCCGGAACGTGTCAACAAGTTTGAGACACCTGCATTCGGAATTTAAGCTACCGTAGGCGACTCTGCGGGCGGGTTGATCCACACCTTGTCCGGCGGCCCAGCGATCTTTCTCGGTACATTGACGAAACGTTCTGGATGTTGCCGACGAGCGCGATCCAGAGCATGCTGGCGTCGTTCCAGAACCGGACCGGTCTGACCGTAATGGACCATCGCTGGGGTTAGCCAGTTCAGACCGGAATGGTAGTGGACGTTGTTGTACCAGTGGAAGAAGTCCCGGCAGAACGCCTTGGCGTCCTGGATCGAACCGAATCGTTCCGGGAAGTCAGGGCGGTATTTCAGGGTTTTGAACTGGGCTTCCGAGAACGGGTTGTCGTCGGACACATAGGGCCGAGAGTGGGATTGGGTCACACCCAGATCCGATAGCAGCAGCGCCACCGCTTTCGACTTCATCGACGAGCCGCGATCGGCGTGCAGAGTCAGCTGATCCTGCTCGATCCGATGCTTGTCACAGCTTTCACGAATCAGTTTCTTGGCCAGGCCGGAAGATTCGCAATCGGCCACCATCCAGCCCACCGCCTGGCGGCTGAAGATATCGAGAATCACGTACAAGTAGAAGTAGGTCCACTTCCGTGGTCCCTTCAGCTTCGTGATGTCCCAGGTCCACACTTCATTCGGGCCTGTCGCCAACAGTTCCGGCTTCTGGTAGACGGGATGACGCCGTTGGTTCCGCCGTTCGCGCACTTCTTGGTTCGCATCCAGAATCCGGTACATCGTGCGTACCGAGCACAAATAGCGGTCTGCATCCAGCAAGGCCGCACACACTTGGGCGGGCACCTGATCCACGAAGCGCCCGCTATGCAGCAGGTCGAGGACTTCCTGTCGATCGGCTCCGCTCAATGCCCGATGTGATCGTGGGCGTGCCCGCTCGGCTGCGGGCGCGGCGGCCCGCTGCCGACGCCGATAGAGCGACGCGCGGGAAACCCCGAAGGCCCGGCACGCCGGCGCCGTCCCCAATTCGGTGGAGAACTTTTCGGCCGCTTCCATCAGTTGTTCTCTTCCTGGTCCGGGTTCTTCAGAGGAATCCCCAATAGCGTGGAGACTTTTTTTTGGATCTCGATGACCGTTTCGGCTTGCTCCAGCTTCCTCTGGAGCCGTTGCGCCTCGCGTTCCAGTTCAGCGATGCGCTTGTCCCGGCCGTCCTTCGGCTGCGCTTTCCGTCCTCGCTTCGCCGAACCCATCCCGGCCAATTCCCCGGCATCGTGTTGCCGCCGCCAGGTGCGCAGGCTCGAGGAATACAATCCCTCCCGGCGTAGTAAGGCCCCCCACTCGCCCGGCTTCGTGCATCGGTCCGCCTCCCGCACGACCCGGCGCTTATATGCGGCGCTGAATCGCCTCCGTATCGCCTTATTGGTCACCTCCGGGTCCGGATTATCCCCATTCCGACCGGCCGCTTCACGCGCAACTCCAGTCGCCCTGCGGGCGCCTTCCGTTCCACGCGATTCTTCGTTCTCGTTCTCTGGTTTCATCACCAACACAGGCTCACTTCCTTCCCGCCCTGCTCACTAATTCCCACAGGTAAACCCCCGGCTTAGCCGGGGCGACTCGCAGAGGTTTGACCGAGAGCGGCGGTAGATAGGAAAGTCCTGCTTGGAAGCGACGACTTCCAAAGAAGGAGGACTCAATGAAAGAGGCCCGAAGGCGATCGCACACGAAATGGGACTGCAAGTATCACATGGTGTTCATTCCGAAGTAGGCGGTATCCAGTGTGGCGGGATTCATCAAGGGGAAGAGTGCAATCTCGACTGCCCGGAACTTTCTGGGACTGAAACACCGTTTGACAGGGAAGAGTTTCTGAGCGCGAGGCTATTTCGTTTCCACGGTGGGGATGGACAAACAATTCGTGCGGGAATACATTTGGCGGCAGGAGCGGGAGGAGCAGCGTTTGGAGGAGCTGAACATGGCGTGGGGGCATCAGCTGCCTTCAGGCGGCTCTTGACCGGCCCCTTTGAGGGGCTCACAGAAATAAGCCCCCGGCTCTGCCGGGGGTCATTTAACTAACGGTTAGGCAGGTGTCTCACCTACATTGGCACAGAGGGACCGGCGGCACTGAGCGTCGGTAGCGCCTATCACATCTCCGTATATGCGTGCCACCTCAACCGGTCGACGCAACACAAGAATTGAATCGTTCAGCGGGAGTTTCGAACCCCAGCGTCTGACGAGGTCGTTCATTGAGCTTCCTGGCAATCATATCCAGATGCTCCTGGGAGTGAACCGATAAATCGGTTCGTTTTGGAAAGTAGTACCGGAGCAGACCATTCGTATTTTCGTTCGAACCGCGTTGCCATGGACTTTGTGGATCGCAGAAGTAGACAGCAATGTCAGTGGCAAGAGTGAACCGCTTGTGATCGGCCATCTCCAGGCCCCGGTCCCAGGTCAGCGATTTGTAGAGTTCGGTGGGTAGAGTCTTGGCGTGTTCGATGAGTGCGGAGACGACGGTCTCGGTGTGTTTGCTGGGTACTTTCACCAGCATCACGTAACGCGAGTAACGTTCCACCAACGTCGCGATGTAGCTGTTCTTCGACCCGACGATCAGGTCGCCTTCCCAATGACCGGGCACGGCCCGGTCATTGACCTCGGCAGGTCGTTGGCGGATCGACACCATGCCATCGATCTGACCGCATCCGTGGCCTTTGTGGCTGGTGTGTTTCGGGGATCGGCGAATCGATCGCTTCGAACGCAGATACTGAGTGAGTTCTTTCTTCAGAGCCCCACGGGCCTGGATGAAAAGGCTGCGATAGATCGTTTCGTGAGACACGTGAACCGACTCGTCTTCCGGATATGTGCGTTTCAGCCAGCCTGCGATCTGTTGAGGTGACCAGTCCTCGATGAGCTTATCTTCAACCAGCTGCCGTAATCGCGGACATCTGGCCAGGCGACATGACTTCGGACGACGGGCCCGTTTCCACGCCTGCTCGTCCGCAGCCGAAGCCCGATAGCTATCATAGCCTCCGTTACGAACGATCTCCCGACTCACGGTCGAGGGTGCTCGACTGAGCCCAGCTGCTATCGACCGGATCGATTGCTTCGCTGCAACGCCTCTGGAAATCTCTTCACGTTCGACCAGACTCAGTGCTCGCGACGAGCGGCAACGCGACCGGGGACGGATGCCACCATACACGGCCAGTTGCTGGTGAATCGCCGATCCGCCTCTGTCGAGCGCACGTCCGATCCCTTTAGTTGACTCCCCCCGCTGCCATCGATCCCATATCTCTACCAGTTCCGTAGCCGTGAACCAGCGCTTCCTCCTCATCGGTTTTCTCTTTCTCTTCTTCCGCATACTGAGGTGGCCCCGGAAAATCGGGCAGTTGTTTAAGGTGTATTCCACCGACTGAGGAGGGATACGCGATGACGAAGAGACGCAGGTTTTCTGGGGAGTTGAAAGCGAAGGTCGCGCTGGAAGCGCTTCGGGGCGATCGGACGCTGCAGGAGATTGCCTCGAAGCACCAGGTTCATCCGAACCAGGTGAGCACATGGAAGCGCCAGGCGATGGAAGGGCTTGGCGAGATGTTCTCGAACGGTGTGGAACGCCGGCGGCGGGATCATGAAAGCGAGGTTCGTGAGCTTCACGCCAAGATCGGCGAATTGACGGTGGAGCGGGATTTTTTGTCCAGAGGGTCCGGTCGATGAGCCGGGCCGCGCGCCGGGCGATGGTGAGGCGCCCTGACCCGGAACTGAGCTTGAGTCGTCAATGCCGTTTGCTGTCGATCGGGCGCTCCTGGCTCTATTACACGCCCCAGGGCGAGAGCGCGGAGACCTTGGCGCGGATGCGGCGCATCGATGAGTTGTTTCTGAAGCATCCGTTCTACGGTGCCCGTCAGATCGTCCGTCATCTGCGCCGCGAGGGCGTGCGCATCGGCCGTCGCCGGGCGGGGCGTCTGATGCGTTTGATGGGTCTTCAGGCGATCTACCGGGCACCCCGCACCAGCGAGCCGCATCCCGAGCACCGGGTCTACCCCTATCTGCTCAAGGGTTTGGCGATCGAGCGGGCAAACCATGTCTGGTGCGCCGACATCACCTACATCCCTGTGCGGCGCGGCTTTCTTTACTTGGTGGCGATCCTGGATTGGGCGAGCCGGTATGTGCTGGCCTGGCGTTTGTCGAACACCCTGGACGCCGGCTTTTGCGTCGAGGCGCTCGAGGAGGCGCGGACCCGCCACGGCCAGCCGGAGATCTTCAATACCGATCAGGGCAGCCAGTTCACCGGCTTCGCCTTCACCGGGCGCTTGCGGGCGGCCGGTGTCCAGATCTCGATGGACGGCCGGGGCCGGTGCATGGACAACATCTTCATCGAGCGGCTGTGGCGCTCCCTCAAATACGAGGCTGTCTATCTGCACGACCTTGCCGACGGCTTCCAGGCCCGGCGCGTCATCGGCGAGTGGATCGACTTCTACAACGCCGAACGGCCACACTCGGCCCTCGGCGGAAAAACCCCGGCCGAGGCCTACCGCGGCGACCCGCCTGCGGATATGATGGACAAGCAGCTACGCGCCTTGCCCGCTTACCCACCGGCGCAGCAACGGCGACAGGAAGATCGATCCAAGGAGATTCTGGCAAGATGAGCGGCAACCGGAATACACCTTAAACAGGCCGCCAAGCTGTCCACAAACCGGGGCCACCTCATACACCTCACCTGTCCTTTCACGTGAAGTGTTGCATTCACCTGTTGAGATCAACCGGTAATACAGCCATGTGACCTTCTGATGTTGCTGTCCAATGAAAATGTCACGGTAAGTGTTCAATAAAAATGTCACCTGGGTGGGAAAACGGGTTCATACATATCGCGATAGTCGAGGTGCCAGGGGTGATCTTTGGCCTGGGACTTCCACTGGCGAGGAGGTTTGAAAGGAGACGGCTTCTTCTTTGAAGGTTTCGTGGATCTGGAGGAGAAGCCGTCGCGGATCTGCTGGAGACGAAGAACGGGAGCCTCGGGTGGAGCGGGCCGAGAAGTGAGGCAGCGGTTCTTGTAGTAAACGTCGATGTGTCCGTCCATGCGGATGTGAACCTGAACGCGAGCGCGGGCGTAGGATGCGCGGCGGGAGTCGGACTCGAGTTGGATGCGATCGTTGCCGATGCGGACGATGTTGTCGGCGGAGACGGTGCGATCGAATTTGAACGAGAACAGCGAGTCGAGTTTCGCCGAGCGGGGGAGTTTGCGCCAGGCACGAACGGAATCGGAAGACTTCACGGCGAAGCGCTGGTTGAAGGCGAGGAGGAATGGATCGAGGAACTGCTGAGCCGCTTGTGCCGAGGACACGTTATGGAGTCGGAGTTCGGTGATGAGGCGATCCTGAAGAGTACCGAAGAGCCGTTCAACCCGTCCCTTGGCCTGAGGAGACCAGGCCTGAATGGAACGAATCTCCAACTCATCGAGGAGACGACCAAACTGGGGGGTGCGGGCCGTCCCTGCAGCTGTTCCTCGACGGAGAGCTTCTTGGTGTTCTCCTGGAAGATGCTGTGACGGTCGCGGTAGAGAGCCATGGGCCGGCCGTAGCCCTCAACGATCTGACGCAGGAGCAGGAAGTAGCCTTGCGAGTCTTCCTGGGGACGGAACACAGCACCGACGACCTTGCCGGTGGCATCATCCACGCCAACCAGTAACGTCAGACGGGGTCCCCGACCCTGGAGCCAGTCGTGGCGGGAGCCATCGATCTGAACGAGCATGCCTTCCTGGGGATACCGTTCCCGACGGAGGCGATGACGGCGTCTCCGTCGCTGTCGTCGGGGACTGGCGATGCCCGCCTCGGACAGGATGCGACGCAGCGTGGATCGGGATACGGCCATCTGCTCCCGATCGGCGAGCAGCTCGGCCAGGTGCTGTTGATTGACCCCGGCGTATTCACCGCGCGCCAGCGACACGATCCGGCTCCGTTGGCCCGGCGGAATCCGACGTTGGGACTTCTTCCCACGGTTTCCATGAGCCAACGCTTCGGCCCCCTCGGACCGATACCGGGCCAACATCCGCCAGACGTGTCGCACACTCCAACCCAACAGCTCTGCGGCTTGTTCTCCAGTCAACTTGCGTTCGTTGATTCGGTTCAAGACCAGTAACCGCTTCTGTTCCTTTAAGTTCAATGTCACTTTCTCCTTCATCCCCACAGGATGACATTTTCACTGAACAGTTAATGGGTGACAGAATCATTGAACAACTACAACGGGTGACTGTTTGATTGCTGTTAACCACCTTATGTAGTTTCATATACGGGTGATTCAGCCCGGTTCCAAGCTCGCGCACTACGAGGTCGTTTCGGCCCTCGGAAAAGGCGGCATGGGAAAGGTATGGCGTGCGCGGGACTCCAAACTCGGGCGGGAAGTCGCCATCAAGACGCTGCCCGAAGAGTTCGCACAAGACGAAGAACGCCTGGCCCGGTTTGAACGTGAGGCGAAGCTGCTGGCGTCGCTGAACCATCCGAATATCGCAACGATCCACGGTCTGGAAGAGGACGGCGGCACCCGCTTCCTCGTGCTCGAACTCGTCGAGGGCGAATCGGTAGCCGAGTTCCTGGTCGCAGGCCCACTTCCCACCGAATCCGTACTCAAGATCGGTCGTCAGATTGCCGAAGCCCTCGAAGCAGCGCATGGCCGGGGTGTCACTCATCGAGATCTGAAACCGGCCAACATCATGGTCACGCCCGACGGTCAGGTCAAGGTCCTCGATTTTGGGTTGGCGAAGGCTTTGCCCGTCGAAGAGGAGGCCGACTCGTCATCCGTTGCAACCGTCACGCAAAGCTTCGAATCCCGAGAGGGAACGCTCGTCGGCACGCCCGCCTACATGAGTCCGGAACAGGTGCGTGGTCAGCAGACGGATAAGCGCGCCGACATCTGGGCATTCGGATGCGTTTTGTACGAACTGCTGACGGGAACACCCCCGTTTCGTGGTCCAACGCTATCAGACACGGTCGCCAAGATTCTCCAGAGCCAGCCGGACTGGACGAAGCTTCCTGTCGACATCCATCCGAGGGTCCGGGAGTTGCTCGACCGGTGCCTCGAGAAGGATCTCCGGAACAGGTGGCACGACATCGCGGACGCCCGCATCGATATCGAGAGGGCTATGGCTCATCCTGGTGGTGATTATCAAGCTGCAGGGACATCTAGCTCGACCTGGAAGCGCCCGACCCTATGGATGACCGTGGGAGTCGTCCTCGGGGCAATGCTCTTCGCGGTCGTGGCCTGGGATGTTGGAGTGCCGGGTCCACCTCCGGTCCGACGCTCGACGATCGTGCTTGCGGATACGACACAGCTGACGTTTTCGGAGTACATGCCTCTCGGAGTCGCTCAACCGTCTCTTGCGCTGTCTGCCGACGGATCCCTACTGGTCTACGTCGTCGCCGAAGAAGGCCGAAGCCGACTGTACCTGCAGTCGATGAATGCGTTCGATGCCACTCCCTTGCCCGGGACCGAAGGTGCCTACGCTCCGTTCTTCTCGCCGAACGGGCAATGGGTGGGCTTCTTCTCTGGCAGTGAACTCAAGAAGATTTCCATACAGGGAGATGACCCGGTCAATTTGGGCGATGCCAACAATCCTCGGGGTGTGGTATGGGGACCCGACGATTGGATCTTTTTTACCGAGCAGGAAGGACGCCGATTCTCGAGGATCTCGTCCGAAGGCGGTGCTCCCGAGGTTCTGGGAACGGCGGAAGGCCTGGCTTGGCCGCAGATGCTGTCCGGAAATCGATTGTTGTTTGCCAGCGGGATCATCGATCTGGATACCGACGTTTGGACGGATCTGTTTCAGCAGACCGGGAGGATCCAACATACGCGCTACGTCGAAACCGGGCACCTGATTTTCTCGCAGGGTGGGACACTCATGGCGCAACCTTTCGATCTGGACCGGACCGAGGTTCTCGGCCCTCCGGTTCCGATCCTGGACGGAGTGCGGACTGAACGCGGCGGGCTCGCTCAGTTCACAGTCTCGTCGGACGGATCTCTCGCATACGTTTCCGGTGTCGACCAGAACATTAGCGTGTTCGCTTGGGTCGACAGGCGGGGGAACATTGCTCCGCTGGAACTTCCTCCGCGTCGCTATGGCACTTTTGCTCTATCGCCTGACGGCGAACGCCTGGCCGCAGAGGTGAACGGAACCAACCCGGACATCTATGTCTATGAGTTGGGCAGTAGCCGTGAGATAAGGCTCACCCTCGAAGCCGCAAACCGTAATCCCGTCTGGACGCCGGATGGTAGGCGGGTCACATTCGCATCGTCCCGAACTGGTGTCTGGAACATGTTCGTGAAGGTGCCAGGCGGCGGTGAAGTCAGCCCCCTGGCACCAAACCCCAACAATCAGTTCCCCGGTTCGTGGTCCCTAGACGAGCGGTTTCTTGCCCTTGGACAAGTCGACCCCGGTTCGCCGGATCAGAATCTGTACGTGTTCTCGACCGAGTCCGGCGACACCCAGCCTTTCGTCGAAACTCGATACAACGAATGGGGACCTTCCTTTTCGCCTGATGGGAAATGGATTGCGTACACGTCAGACGAATCCGGGCGCTATGAGGTCTACGTGAAACCATTTCCTCCGACCGAGGACCGGTGGCAGATTTCCAGCGACGGCGGAGAAGAACCGCAATGGTCGGCGGGTGGGGATGAGTTGTTCTACCGAAACGGGCGAGAATGGGTGGCGGTGCCGATCGAGACGGAGCCTCGATTTGCGCCAGGCACTCCGGAGTTTGCTTTCGAAGGCCCGTTCCTGAACGTGCTCGGATTCTCCTACAGGCTTGCGCCAGACGGTCGTTTTCTCGTAATCAACGAAACCGAACAGCCACCGGTGACCACAATCAACCTAGTCCTGAACTGGTTTGAAGAACTGAAGGAATTGGTGGCGGTGCCATGAGGCAAGAATGGTAAGGGCGCAATGACGTGCACAAATGACGAGTGCCCGGACTGGATCGTTCTCGGGACCAGAGGTGAGTATCGCCAGGGTGTCACCGAGTGCCCACGCTGCGGCTCACTCTTGGTCGAGCAATTCGCCGCTGAACCAGCGCGTACTGCGGATGACCGATCCGCGCCTAAAGAGCCATCCATCTTGATCGGTTCCCGCGTGGTTGTCGCCCGTCTCAATCTGCGACACGAAGCAGAACTCTTGCGCAGCGTCCTAGCTGCGCATGGCATCGCTGCGGTTGTAAACTCAGACGATTGCGGAACCACGGATCCGGCGTTGGGGTTTGGCCGGGAAGTCCAACTGTTCGTGGGCGCAGATGACGCGCAACGGGCGCTTGCAGTCATAGAGGACGGCCAGCCTGATGAAGACTAACTTGCGGTGGATTCCAGCTTACTCGGCTCCAGGCTGCGGACTTGACATGATTAAGCGCGCAATCCGTCGGAACCTGGATAACGGGTCCAGCCACCTAATTCCCATAGGTAAACCCCCGGCTCAGCCGGGGCGACTCGCAGAGGTTTGACCGAGAGCTGCGGTAAATAAGAGAGTCCTCCTTGGAAGCGACAACTTCCGAACAAGGAGGACTCAATGAAAGACTACCAAAGCCTATCGCACACGAAATGGGACTGCAAGTATCACGTGGTGTTCATCCGGAAGTACCGCCGGAAGAGGATTTTCGGTACGCTTCGGCAGCACTTGGGCGAGATATTTCGTGAATTGGCCAAGCAGAAGGAGAGCCGGATTGTGGAAGGTCACTTGATGGCGGACCACGTGCACATGTGCATCAGCATCCCGCCGAAACTAGTGTAGTCCGTCACAATTAACGTAACGGCTCTGGCTGTCCCATTTCTGATCATATATGAGGAAAATAATGACCATTAGATCGGAAATCCCTGTGCGGAACGAACTCGGACGGCTTGGCCGAAGCCGCAGTGTGTCGGTCTGGCTCGGGGAACGATCCGAATAAGGTACAGTCTGTTAGACGGGGACCACTAGCGGTGTCGAGTGTGGTGGGATTCATTAAGGGGAAGAGTGCGATTTCGATTGCGCGGAACTTTATGGGCCGGAAACGGAATTTCACGGGTGAGAGTTTCTGGGCACGGGGCTACTTCGTCTCGACGGTGGGGCTGGAGGAAGAAGTCGTTCGAGAATACATTCGGCGCCAGGAGCAGGAGGAGCAACGGTTGGAGCAGCTGAACATGCCGTGGGAGCGTAAGCCGCCTTCAGGCGGCTCTTGACCTGCCCCTTTGAGGGGCTCATCGAAATAAGCCCCCGGCTTTGCCGGGGGTCACTTAACTTAGTCGCCAATTTAGACTCGCTAAGTCGCCAGCGGCTCCTTGACAGGTCAGAACCTGCATGGATGCTACAATCCGGCCGTGTACAAGCTTGCTCTGTTCCCGATCCTACCACTATTCCTGGTTTCGACGGCACTGGCCCAGTCGGAATCGACCGGCGCCAAGGAGATCGACTTCGAAACCGCGAAGCTCGGCCGCATCGCGTATGCCCTGTCGACCGAGCAACCCATCAGCATCGATGGCCGACTCGATGAAGAGGCGTGGCAGCGAGCCGAGCCCATCGGAGATTTCGTCCAGTGGGGAAACAGTTGGGACCCTGGCGGTCCAGCATCCCAACCGACCGAAGTCCGATTCCTCTACGACAGCAAAAACCTGTACGTCGGCGCCATCTGCTGGGAAGAGGACGTCGCAAACATGATCATCGACGGCCTGAAACGGGACGGGCCGTTCGACCAGGGAGACGAATTCGGCTTTCTCCTCGATACTCTCGACGACGACCGGTCCGCCTTCTTCTTCGCTACAAACCCGGTGGGCGCCCGTCGCGACCTTCAGTTGGCCAACGACAGCCAGGTCAACCAGAACTGGGACGGTGTCTGGGACGTCGAAGTTCGGATCGAAGAAGACCGCTGGGTTGTGGAGTTTGCCGTGCCGTTTACGACGTTGCGGTTTTCGGGTTCTGAGTCGCAGGAATGGGGCCTGAACCTTTACCGCAAGATCCGACGGGCCAACGAGGAGTCCAACTGGGCGCCGATTCCCAGGCGGTACCGGATGAGCCGGGTCTCGCTGTCCGGCACTCTCCGTGGCGTGGAGGGAGTCCGTCCGGGCCGCAACATCAAGGTCAAGCCATACGCGGTTGCGGAACTCATCCAGCAACGTTCCGGCGGGGTACTCGGGAACGAGTTCGACTACGATGGGGGGTTCGACGCGAAGCTCGGGGTGACGCCGTCGCTCACGCTGGACTTGACTTACCGGACGGATTTCTCGCAGACAGAAGTCGACCAGGACCAGGTCAACCTCACCCGATTCAGCCTGTTCTTTCCGGAAAAACGGGACTTCTTCCTCGAGAACTCCGGTTTGTTCGGATTCGGAGGACGCAACGCAGCCGCGCAGGGGCGGGGCGGAGGTCAGAACCTCATCCCCTTCTTCAGCCGCCGGATCGGCCTGAACGAAGGCGAGCCGGTTCCGATCCTGGGCGGCACTCGTCTGTCGGGCTCGGCGGGAGCCTACGAAATCGGTTTGCTCGCGATGAAGACCCAGAGCGTCGATCCGGATAAAGAGGGGGATGCCGGGCTCCCTTCGGACAATTTCATGATCGGTCGCGTTAAACGGAACCTGTTGCAAAACTCCTTCGTAGGCGCAATCTTCACGAACCGCGATTCCACGATCGACGGCGACTACAACCGTGTCTTCGGTGTCGATGCGGTCTTTCAGTTCTACAACCGCCTGGATGTTTCGGGATACGTTCTGCGGAGTCAGACCCCCGGCTTCGATGACGATCAGGATGCCCACAAATTCTCCCTCGGGTGGCGGGACGACACGCTGTCGTTCGGGGCCGACTACGAGAAGGTCGGGGACAATTTCAACCCCGAGGTCGGCTTTGTCCGGCGCCGTGACATGTCGCACTATTCGGCCGATTTTTCCTACCAACCGCTCCTGGAAGGGAGCGAAAAGGTCCGAAACCTCGCGTTTGGTACCAACTACGATTTCTATGAGGGCGTCACCAGCGAGATCGAGACGCGGGAATACGGCGTCCACTTTGGTGTCAACTTTATCGACGGAGCAGCCCTGAACTTCAATGCGGGCGAGACTTTCGAGTGCGACGAATTTCTCCGCTACGACGTTCCTTTCGACGACTACAAGTTCCGCGATTACTCGGTTTCCTACAACTCCAATCGCAGCCGCAAACTCGGCGGCCGGATCAGCTACGACTGGGGCGATTTCTGGAACGGGACCCGACGGTCCATCGGCGGGGATGTCACCTTCAAGCCGGACCACCACTGGCAGTTCGAGGCGACACTCAGCAGAAACGATATCGCGATGCCCGCCGGAGACTTTGTCACGACGCTGGTTGGATTGAAGGTCCTCTACGCGTTCACGAGCCGCGCGTTCCTGAACACTTTCCTGCAGTACAACGCCGAGAGAAACGAGTTCAGCTCGAACATCCGATTCAACCTGATCCACCATCCGCTCAGCGACATCTACCTTGTCTTCAACGAGAGGCGCGACACGCTGACCGGCGAGGTTCTGGATCGGGGAATCCTCTTCAAGTTCACGAATCTGTTCAACTTTTAACGTCGGCGCCGCCAACATCCGGAATCTGCTCGGCTGCTATCCCCAATAGGTAGAGTCCAGCTCGCCCTGCACATCGGAATTGGTAGAACGCATACGGCAGGTCGAGATTACGCAGACCGGTTAATTCCCATAGGTAAACCCCCGGCTTAGCCGGGGCGACTCGCAGAGGTTTGACCGAGAGCGGCGGTAGATAGGAAAGTCCTGCTTGGAAGCGACGACTTCCAAAGGAGGAGGACTCAATGAAAGAGGCCCGAAGGCGATCGCACACGAAATGGGACTGCAAGTATCACATGGTGTTCATTCCGAAGTAGGCGGTATCCAGTGTGGCGGGATTCATCAAGGGGAAGAGTGCAATCTCGACTGCCCGGAACTTTCTGGGACTGAAACACCGTTTGACAGGGAAGAGTTTCTGAGCGCGAGGCTATTTCGTTTCCACGGTGGGGATGGACAAACAATTCGTGCGGGAATACATTTGGCGGCAGGAGCGGGAGGAGCAGCGTTTGGAGGAGCTGAACATGGCGTGGGGGCATCAGCTGCCTTCAGGCGGCTCTTGACCGGCCCCTTTGAGGGGCTCACAGAAATAAGCCCCCGGCTCTGCCGGGGGTCATTTAACTGACCGCAACTCCTCCCTGCAGTAATACTTGGCCAGCCCTTACGGGAGAGCTCAAAACATAACGGGGTCGAGTGTGTCTCTAGGAGCCTGTCGGGAATAAGAAGTCTGCAACCAAGAATCAACAACTTACAGACCAGGGATGGCTCGTAAGTTGTTGATTCTTGCTTCGAGGGAGCCAATTCCCGACAGGCTCCTAGTGGTCCGTCACAATTCGGCCCCAGAGGATAGGAGCCTGATCGGAATAAGAAGTCTGTGCAACAATCACGACTTACAGACCAGGGATGGCCGCAAGTTGTCGATCTGGCTTCGAGCCGAATAATCGTCCCACGGCTCCTAGCAACAGGAACCCGAGTCGGCCCATACGAAATCAAGGTAGGCCTCTACCAGGTACAGAACGATGGATGATCGCAAGGGTCGACGGCAAATCTGGATACCTTTGCTCGTTTTCCTGCTCTTCGGAGGTCCCGAGGCCCTCTCCCAGACCAGCGTCGCTTTGACAACGTAAAAAGGACCCACCCCGATCGAGTAAAAGGGACCCACCCCCTGGTTAATGGTTTGTAAGCGATTCCGCCGTCGAGGCTGTGGGGAGTGTGGGAGCCGAAGGCTTCCAAGCCACCGTGGGAGCGCGCTGGCTTTGCAGCGGGTTCCCATGGGGGCGGCACTTTCCACAGCCCGCCGCGCCCGCGGTTTTCACGCGGATCCTCCGGCGGACCGGGGTTTGTTCTTCCGTTTGCTAGCGGCGCCGAGACTGTCGGTAAACCGGATACTTTCCCACTCGAACTGGTGAATGGCGCAGTGATGGGTCAGCCGGTCCAGCAGGGCTGCGGTCAGTGCGGCGTCACCGAAGACGCTGGTCCACTGTGCAAACGGCAAGTTCGATGTGACGATCAGCGAACCCTTTTCGTAGCGGTCCGAGAAGACCTGAAACAGCAACTGCGCCCCCTCGGCCGAGAACGGGATATAGCCGACTTCGTCCACGATGAGCAGCTCGAAGCGGGCCAGCTTCGCCAGGTGCCGCTTCAGTTGCCGTTCCTCGCGCGACTCGATCAAGGTGTTGACCAGCCCGGCTGCCGTGGTGAACCCGACGCGGTAGCCCCTCCGGCAGGCTTCCACACCCAGCACCGTGGCGGCATGGGTTTTACCGGTTCCGTGCTTGCCCAACAGGACGACGTTCTCGTGCCGGGTAATGTAGCCGCACTCGGCATAGTCGCGAACCTGGACCGCATCGAGCACTGGCCACTTCTTCAGGTCCGTGGTCTCCAGGGTCTTGAGCAGTGGGAACCGGGCCTCCCGCAGTCGACGCTGGACCTGATTGGCTTGCCGCTGCTCCAGCTCGCGGCTGGCCAGAGCCAATAGAAAGCCGATGTGCCCCTCGCCGGCCTCTTTAGCCTGTCGGGCGTGTTCCCGCCACTCCCGCACCATGGCCGGAAGCCGGAGTTGCCGCAGTGCGTCGTCGAGAACGATCTCCTGACCCGGACTCATCGCACACCCCCAGCCAGGAGACGGTCATATTGATCCAGATCGGCCCGGGCGATCGTCAGATCGGTGATACCGGGCATCGACCCGGACTCGAGCGGTGCATGGGATCGAGTCGGCGTGTCCTCCCGCATCAGAATGTGCCGCACCGCTTCCAACTCGATACAGTGGGCATCGAGCGCTTCCTGGATGGCCGATGACACCCTATCCAGATCCCAGTCCTGGTGGAGTTGCAGGATGCCGATGAACTCCCGGGTGCCCCGACTGTACCCATGCCGATCCCGCAACCGCTCCAGCGCGGTCTCATATTGGGTCGGCCATTGATCCCGCCACTGCCGGATCGGCCGGGCGCTCTCAAACGAGGCCACCTTCCGCCGGATCAACTCCAGGTAGTGCAACGGATCAATCCGCCAGTCGCTATGACCGAAGGCGCGGTCATGTTCGGCCACCTTCTTCTGGTCCGCGTAAAAGCTCACCCGGTCACAGCCGATATGGGCCCAGAGCCGGCGTCCCACATATGCGGTCGGCACCGAATACCGGTTCTGATCCACCTGGGCCGTCTGGTACGGGCTGATCCGCACACCCACCACCTTCGTGTTCTCGAATCGGGTGCCCGGCAGCGCCAGCAGGTACGCGCGTTCTGCTCCATGGCGTTCCCCGATCGTCCGACCGGCCGCCGATCCTCCGCTGGTCGTCGGCGCCGCAGCGTTCCAGCAACTGCGCGTTCAACTCGTCGAAGTCGGTCACCTCGGGAACCGGCACCAGGAAGTTTCTCCGGGCGAAGCCGACCAGTCCCTCGACCCCGCCTTTCTCCTGGCCCCGCGCCGGATTGCAGAACCGTGCTTCAAACGTGTAGTGCGCCCGAAACGCTGTGAACCGCGTCTGTTCAACCCGACCCTTCCCGCGCAGAATCTGTTTCACGGCGGTTTTCAGGTTATCGAACACTAACGTCGGGAAGACGCCTCCGTACCAGTCGAACCCACGGATGTGACCGTCCAGGAACATCTCCTGCCGTTCCCACGGATAGGCCCGCACAAACGCCTTGCCCGAGTACCGAGATCTCATGCAGAACAACTTGACCTGACGGTCTTGACCGTTCATCCGGACCCAGGCCGTACCCCAGTCCACCTCGGCTTCACGGGCGTGTTCCGGGTCCAACGGCACCACAGCACCGGTCTGGTTCCAGCCCAACCGTGTCTTCCGTTCCCGAACCCAGCGGCGTACCGTCGGCTCGGCTCCGGTAAATTCATGCTCCTCCACCAGACGTTGCCACACCCGGTGCGCGGTGTGGCGTTGCTTGACTGGCTGGTCCCGGTCCGCCTGGAGCCAGGCAGCTACGATCCTGGCGACCGGGTCCATCACCGGACAGGCTGGCTCCTTCTCTCGCCGATACTTGGGCTCCTGTCCGGCCAATACTTTCCGGACCGTCCGTCGCGTGTGCCCGGTCTCCCGGGCGATCTGTCGAATGCTTTTCTTGTAAACCCGATGTGCAGTTCTGATCAACTCGTACTGATCCATCCCTAATTGTAAACGATCACCAGAAAGTGAATGAATCTGAACAAGCGCCGAGACTCTGAACGCTCATCATCATCGCCGAGGCCTTGCGAGGCTCTTTGCCGGGGCTTTCCGACCAGTCGTGCAGCTTGGGCGACGTTGCGTGACAGATCACGCTTCCGCGCGCTTGACAATTCTGCTATAGTTTTCCGCCCTTCGACCGGACAGGCTCGGAATTCGACATTCGCGAGGAAGAAAATCACAACTTACGTGTCGGCGCTCGTCCAGAACACTTCACTTTTTCGCGATCGTTAACACCTATCAATCCTCACCTCCCACTCGCGTGCCTGTTCATCCAGTTCACGCTTCGGGGGAGGCTATCAGGGGTGGGTCCCTTTTACGTTATCGAAATCACCAGCGAGGCCCCCGCAGCAGCGGATGATGCCACCGTCGCTTTCCTTAACGTCGCTGTGGTGTCGATGCAGGATGAGACGTTACTGGAGGACCAGGCCGTTGTCATTCGGGGAGAACGCATTCTATCGATCGGTCCGGCAGACGAATATTCAGTTCCGGAGGGGGCAACCCTCATCGACGGGTCGGGTCGATTCTTGATCCCGGGACTGGCTGACATGCATGTTCACGTATCGGCCCCCTTCGACGACGGACCCTTGTATCTTGACGCGGGCATCACCACTGTCCTCAGCCTGGGCACGAGGGCGACCGACGATGACACAAAACTTCAAGAACGCGAAAGGAGCCGCACGCCGGAATTCATGGGGCCGACGCTGTACACCATCGGGCGTCGAATCACTCGCGGTGCGACTCCTGATGAAGCAGACCTGATCGTCCGTGAAAGTGTCGATCGCGGTTTTGACCTGGTCAAAGTCTACGGGCTCGTGTCCCCCGAAGCCTTCACCCGATTACATGACACCGCGAAACGATTAGGCATCAAGGTGACGGGGCATGCGCAACGTGCCCTGGGGATGCAACCGGTCTACACACAAAGACAGGACCTGGTCCATGTCGAAGAATACCTGTATGCGGCGTTCAACCCTCCAACGAGAGGGTACAAGGCAGCGGCCTACTCGAGTGCGTTCGTCCTGGTCGTCTTCTTGCTGATGAACGTGAGCTGGGGGGTGGCCGCGCTCTGGCGTCGGGTGCGAAAGCACGGATCTTCCGGGCCGTCCGCAGACTTCGGTCCCGTCAGAACCTGGGTTCGCATTTTCACAGGGGTCGCCTGGTTGCTTCTCATTGGGCTCACGTTGGTCTTGCCCGAACCCATGGCAGGTGTGTTTGCAGGTAAGACGGCGTTCATGGTGCCGGTGAGCGTCTTGATGTTGATCGTGGTTTCCGTGGCCGTCGTGTTGACGTTGAAGGTTTGGAGTGTGTGGCACACCGATGCGGCTACGATCTGGAAGCGAGCATCCCTTGTTCTCGTCTTTGGGTTCGCGTGGACATTCGTCGTGAGCGCAGGCTTCCTGACACCCAGGATTTGGCGATCCAGCGAGGTCGGGTTGGCGCGAATTGCCCGGGATACGGCGGAGGCCGGCATTTGGGTAACGCCTACGCTGGTTGTCTTGGACTACGTTGAAGGGCAGGTGGGGGAAGAGTTCTACTCGCTCATTCAGCGCCCTGAAATGCGATACCTCAGGCCTGATACCCGCGATCGCTGGATCAATAACAACGACTACAGGGTTCCCGCCTGGGCAGCGCCGATGCAATCGGCCATGTGGCAAAGCTGGACGGATTTGATGTCCCGTTTGGTCAAGAAATTGCACGAAGCAAACGTGCCTCTCCTAGCCGGCAGCGACTCGGTAGGCCCCCACGGTGTATTCCCCGGCGCCGGCCTGCACGAGGAGTTGCGTTTGTTGGTTCAGGCAGGCTTGACGCCTTTCGAGGCCCTCCGGACCGCAACGGTGAATGCCGCGACTTATCTGGACGCCGAACAAGAATTTGGCAGGATTGCGACAGGGCTTCGTGCCGATCTGGTCTTGCTCGCGGGCAACCCGTTGGATCGTATCGACAACATAAGCACCCGGCTCGGGGTGATGAAACGGGGACGGTGGTTTCCTGCCGATGAACTGGAAACAGCCCTGGATCAGTTAGCAGAACAGAGAAAGTAAAGATACAAACCCTGCTTCAAGGCGCGACAGCCGAGATGGGCCCCGTCGGCGGGGCCCGCAATCTCCGACGCGATCACTGCACCCGTCGAACGACTATCCTTGCAACGGGGTTCCGCCAGTCCCGGGCGGATGGGGTCATGTCCCCGACCCCGTGAATTCCGGCATGGACGTGGATGAAACCCTCGCCGCCTTCGGGTGCGCCTCCACCCCCCGGACCACCGCATTCCTCAAAGTCCGGGCCGGGGATGGATGCACAGGTTTCGTCGTTCGGCTCAGTCCCCGCGTCGTATGCGGTCGCAGTTACAACCAGAATGTCGCGCATCAGCGCCGCGACGGTGGAGATTGGAGGAAGACCGAGAAACGGCGTGAGGAACCCACCTGGAAGGTAGGCGGAGTCCACCGCAAGGAAGGCGTCGTTGGTCGGTATCAGCATGGATGCCAAACTCAAGCGGTTGAATTGTGAGGCGCCTTGAAGCTGTACGGTCACCGAGGCACCCGGAGCCAACAGTCCTTCCGAGGTGGCGACATCCCATACGCCAAGCGTGCCGACCAGAAGGTCCATCATTGGCATGGTGTTCCCGGTTTCCGCCAGGATTTCCAATTCGTCGCTTGCCGCCGATCCGAGTTCGTACAGATGCACGTTCTCGTTGTGGGTTACCAGCAGGATTGGTGTAAACTGCTGATCCCGGGTCAAGTTGGTAATCGTAACGTCGTACAGACCGCCCTGTGCCAGGGCGGTTTCGCCTCCAACAAGCATGGCGATCAATATCAATGCAACACTAGTGTCCGGTTAGAAGTCGAATAGAACCAGCTGGTTAGGATCTTGGAGTTCATTGAATTGGGAATCAGGCGCGTGAAAGGCCTGCAAAATGGGCTGTTTCTCAAGAATCGTAATGCTGAGAATCTGTAGGATTTGGTAAAGACTCCTATCGATGCCGAGGCGCTTCCGGATGATGGCGACGTGAACATAAACCGAAATGGCGATCCAGATCTAGGTCTTCACCGCATTCTCGCTGGTGCCGTAGAAGGACTTGATTCGAAGGTGTTGTTTGATCCATTTAAAGAAAAGTTCCACCTGCCATCGCGACTTGTAGATCTGAGTGATGGTGAGTGCAGGCAACGCGAAGTTGTTGGTCAGGAACTTCAACCGCTTGTTCGTCCCGGCATCGAAGTAGCTGATACGCCGCAACGGATCGGGATAGGTTTTGGCGGATTTGTTCGTTGTGAGGATGACCGTCTGGTCGGATCGCAATCCCGTGGTCGTGTCCACCCGACGGGAGTACCGCCGCCGCAGGACGACGTTCTTCTTAGCACGCACCACAAAGAAAGCGGAACAGAGGGAGAAGAGAAAGAGCCGTTCAAAATCGATATAGGCGCGGTCCATGACGTAGAAGGCACCCGCTTCGGGTGCGATCTCATCGAGAACGTTGACGTCATGGACTTTCCCGTCTGTGACGTGGATAAACGCGGGAATGTTGCCGTGAAGATCCAGCAGTGTATGCATCTTGACCGCGGCTTTGTGCCGGCGAAACCGGGCCCATGGGAATAGTGAAAGACACAGGTCAATGGTGGTCGAGTCCAGGGCATATAGACCTTGATCCAACTCGACGCCGATGGGGTCTTCGGCATATAACGGCCGCGCCATGCCGATCAGGACCTGTGCGAAATCCGCATAGATCCGCCAGTCGCGCCGCTCGTTGGCGTCGGCCAGTGTCGTCCGCGCCACCTTGCTTCGGAATCCCATGTGGTAACGCTTTCTGCCGAGGGCGCGTAAGCAGGCTTCGATGTCGCGGAGGCTTTCACGATAGGTCAATTGGGCGAATGCCATCGCCAGGAACTGATCCCAGCAGGAAAACCCTTTCTGCTGGTAATCGCCCCGATAGCGGGCGACACACTTCTGAAACTCGTATCGGGGCGCGTAATCCATGACTTGTGAGAAGACGGTTTGGCCTGAGTTCATGCGCCATTGGTATCACCCCTCTCACCGTAATATTGCTAAAAGTGTGATCGGCAGGTTCAAATCGAAAAATCGCAGAATGCCATTCAACTCACTGTTCATCTATAAGTTGCCGGCGGCTGTCGCACCGTGTTCCGGACACTAGTGGTCCCCGTCTAACAGACTGTACCTTATTCGGATCGTTCCCCGAGCCAGACCGACACACTGCGGCTTCGGCCAAGCCGTCCGAGTTCGTTCCGCACAGGGATTTCCGATCTAATGGTCATTATTTTCCTCATATATGATCAGAAATGGGACAGCCAGAGCCGTTACGTTAATTGTGACGGACTACACTAGTGTCAATGCAACTATGGCGACAGAAGGGTAGCCCGTGGAAGGGCTGACTGAGCGTCTCATTTGGCATCCTCTCATTATTTAGTGGTCGACCGAAGTTTCCTCGTTGAACTATCAGCAGCTCGACTGCGCGACAGTGAGCCCGTTGTAAGTAGTCGGCCCAAAAAGTAAAATCCCCCTGCGGACCTTCTGAAATCGGCAAAATCTCAATTCCAGGTCAGGAACGAACCTGGTTGACGGCCGAGAAACGTCGCCACCGACGTTTACCGGATATTTCCGGGACGATGAAGGTGAAGGATCCTCTTATGGCGAAGATGCTCGCGTGCCTGCTAGTCACCCTGTGCTGCCAGAACAACCTGGGTGCGCAGAACGGCAGCTTTGCCGGCGCGCTGATCGGCGTTTCCACGCTTTCCGCCGACGGCCGTTCCGTGGTCACGATACCGACGGCGGCCGTCTCCGTTTACAAGCCCGAGAACGGCGCCGCGCTGAATCTGTTTGCAGGCGTGGCTCTGGCAGATTTTCTGAGCGTGCAGGGCAATTACGTGTGGAATCGAAACAGCGTGACCCTCACATCAACGCTGACATCGGACGACAGGCAGGAATACTACGAGCAGGCCAGAGACAGCATACAGCACGCCGTGATCGGGGATGTGCTGATCTACTTCCGCAAACGAGGTGATCCCGTGCGACCTTACCTTTCGGCTGGGTTGGGGTTCGTTCACTTCGAGAGCACGGAGCGAGAACTCCTGGTGATCCGGAATGCGGACCGAGTTCCGCCCGAAGGGTGAGGTGGCCCCGGTTTGTGGACAGCTTGGCGGCCTGTTTAAGGTGTATTCCGGTTGCCGCTCATCTTGCCAGAATCTCCTTGGATCGATCTTCCTGTCGCCGTTGCTGCGCCGGTGGGTAAGCGGGCAAGGCGCGTAGCTGCTTGTCCATCATATCCGCAGGCGGGTCGCCGCGGTAGGCCTCGGCCGGGGTTTTTCCGCCGAGGGCCGAGTGTGGCCGTTCGGCGTTGTAGAAGTCGATCCACTCGCCGATGACGCGCCGGGCCTGGAAGCCGTCGGCAAGGTCGTGCAGATAGACAGCCTCGTATTTGAGGGAGCGCCACAGCCGCTCGATGAAGATGTTGTCCATGCACCGGCCCCGGCCGTCCATCGAGATCTGGACACCGGCCGCCCGCAAGCGCCCGGTGAAGGCGAAGCCGGTGAACTGGCTGCCCTGATCGGTATTGAAGATCTCCGGCTGGCCGTGGCGGGTCCGCGCCTCCTCGAGCGCCTCGACGCAAAAGCCGGCGTCCAGGGTGTTCGACAAACGCCAGGCCAGCACATACCGGCTCGCCCAATCCAGGATCGCCACCAAGTAAAGAAAGCCGCGCCGCACAGGGATGTAGGTGATGTCGGCGCACCAGACATGGTTTGCCCGCTCGATCGCCAAACCCTTGAGCAGATAGGGGTAGACCCGGTGCTCGGGATGCGGCTCGCTGGTGCGGGGTGCCCGGTAGATCGCCTGAAGACCCATCAAACGCATCAGACGCCCCGCCCGGCGACGGCCGATGCGCACGCCCTCGCGGCGCAGATGACGGACGATCTGACGGGCACCGTAGAACGGATGCTTCAGAAACAACTCATCGATGCGCCGCATCCGCGCCAAGGTCTCCGCGCTCTCGCCCTGGGGCGTGTAATAGAGCCAGGAGCGCCCGATCGACAGCAAACGGCATTGACGACTCAAGCTCAGTTCCGGGTCAGGGCGCCTCACCATCGCCCGGCGCGCGGCCCGGCTCATCGACCGGACCCTCTGGACAAAAAATCCCGCTCCACCGTCAATTCGCCGATCTTGGCGTGAAGCTCACGAACCTCGCTTTCATGATCCCGCCGCCGGCGTTCCACACCGTTCGAGAACATCTCGCCAAGCCCTTCCATCGCCTGGCGCTTCCATGTGCTCACCTGATTCGGATGAACCTGGTGCTTCGAGGCAATCTCCTGCAGCGTCCGATCGCCCCGAAGCGCTTCCAGCGCGACCTTCGCTTTCAACTCCCCAGAAAACCTGCGTCTCTTCGTCATCGCGTATCCCTCCTCAGTCGGTGGAATACACCTTAAACAACTGCCCGATTTTCCGGGGCCACCTCAGTGTTCACCTCGACAAAGCCAGCACTAAGGGTTGCGGTCGGCATCGATGTTGTCGTGGGCGGAGGCTGGTCCCTGCGGTATAGCTTCAGCGAAACGCTCACTGGAAACCCGATCAGCTCCCAGCTTTCACCGACAGGCCAACGTAATCTCGCCAATTTCCAGAATCTCTTTGGGATTATTCGGCATTTCTAGCAGCCGGTGATCAGTGGTTCTGAAAACCAGCGTACGGGCAGTTGCCCCAATAAATTGGTGCGTTCTCGACGCGCTCCCCAAGAACTCGTGCGTGACACAGCCTGCAGATGTTGAACGATCCCGTCTTTTCTGCCAGGGGAGAAATCTCGACGAGCCTTTCAAATACGCAGAGGCCTCGGTCCGCTGTCGTTTCGCATAGGTTGCGGAGCGGACCGGACTCCTCCTGACGGCTGATCAAGGTTGAATAGATGTTCGACTTGAGACGCGTGGGTGCGGATGCCGCCGGTGAGTCGCCAGACTCACTGTCCGCCAGCCATCTAAAGAAGCGATCTTCCGTATCTCGACTATTCGCCATGGTTCCACCTCCGCCGGAACTCATCTCTGGCACGTGCCAGGGTGCGTTCGACGGCTTTCTCAGTTTTTCCGATATCCCGGGCGATGTCCCGAGCGGTTCTCTTCTCCCAATACCGCCAGAGCAGGGCGAGGCTGTATGTTTCGGGCAGGCTTTCGAGCACTCTCCTTGTCCTTGCCTCCATACGCTCGCGATCCAGGGCTTCTTCAAGCCGTGGGTCGTCGACAGGGACCGAATCGGAATCTCGGTCGCTCTCAATAGGATCGGGTTCGCGCAGGCTGGCACGGTAGTAGCTTTCAACCTTGTGCCTGGCGATCCCAAGCAGCCACCCTTGCAGTGAAGATGCCCCTCGAAACTTATCCAGGTTGTCCCATGCTGCAAGAAAGACATCCTGGACGAGGTCATCCACCAGATCTGATCGCGGAATGAGCCGGTGGCGAACGTAGGAGTAGATGCTGTCGCTGTAACGACCGACAAACTCTGCTGTCGCTTTTCGATCTTTGTCGAGTATCGCAGCAGCGAATACCAGGTCCTGCTCACCTGGTGTTCGCTCCCGACTTCGGTTATCGGCCTGCGACTTGACGGAGCCCACGAACGATCGCCTCCCTTCGCATATTTCTGTCTATCAAGTCCTTAGTCGCTGAAGAGACGATTCTCCCCCTCTCTTTTTGTCCAAGAGCATCAATTTCTGAGGGTCGGTCTGGTTCGGTCGGATGGTGCGACTCTGGATCTGGCGAGTCGGAGTTTGAATCTGTGGGTCCCAGTCGCTGGATTGATCTCGCCCTATCCGCCTGCGGCGAAAGTCGGGTCTTCACTGTGGGGGCGGTCAGTACATCTCGGCGAATATCCCCAGGCACACTTCGAGCGGCGTCGGTGCCCCTTCGCCGTACCCGTGGGTTCCGAAGAACGCGAGAACGATGTCCTTTGTGGGGTCGACATAGAGGCCCTGGCCTCCGAACCCTCCCTTGAAGAAGGATCCGTCCTCATATACCTGCCACTGATAGCTCACGTGATGTGGCGAGGGTCTTTGTTCTGAATAGGCTGAAGCCGCCATCAGCTCCGGGCGGCCTCGCTCCCGAATCTTCTCGAGATGCTGGTCCGACACCAGTCGATCCTGACCTACAACGGTGTAGCTGGGCGTGAACAAGAGACCGAAACGCGCGACGTCGCGTAGCGTCGCGATCACGCCGGCGTGGACCGCGGCGATGCCGCTGCTGTTCACCGATACCAGGCCATCGTCCTCGGCGCCGATCTTGCTCCAGATCTCATCGGATAGCACTTCGGGGAAGCTGCGGCCAGTCAGCTCTTCGATCAGCCAGCCCAGGACCGCCGAATTAACGCTGACATAATCCAGGCGTTCTCCGGGCCCGGCCAGGCGCTCCAGGCTGGCCAGGTACTGGTAGGTCGCTTCTTCATGTACGGATGCCGGCAGTGATTCCACTTTCGGAAGCCACCCCAGGCTCGCCTCATACTGATAGTGCTCGCGGACCGGGTCGGTGTAGGCACCGTCCACCCATTCGAGGGCGTCGATACCGGATGCCATATCGAGGATGGCATCTACGCTCGTCCCGCCCCAGCCGCTCGACGCCAGCTCCGGGATGTAGCGCTCAATAGGCTCGTCCGCAGAAAGCGTTCCTCGATCTTCCAGAATAGCGACCAGCGTTGATGCGTAGACCTTGCTGATCGAAAACAGGAGGTGGCGGTCGGTTGCGCGCATACGCGGGTAGCGCTCGTACACGATCTCCCCTCCCTGGAGGATGACGATTCCATCGAGGGCGGCCTGATCTGCGTATTCATCGAACGTCATGGTCCCGTCGGCGAGCGCCACCTGGTATTCCGCAATCGCAAGCTGAAGCGAGTAGCCTACCTTCGAGGGAGAGGTTCCACTGTGGAGGGTCGCTGTCGGGAACAATGACGAAGTATTCAAGAAGGCAAATCGGCTGATCTCACCACCATCGTCCCAGTTGATGAGATCCAGCTGGGAACCTAATGATTCCATCTCTTCAGGCGTATATCCGCGCCACTCGGCAACCTCAACTTCGGCGCCCGCGCCGGTGCCATTCGGCGCTGATTCCGGCGTGGGCTGTGCGCATCCGGATAGAAGAGCCGCGAGAAGGGCTACTGTTGTCTCCGCTCGCATGATTCGCCTCAATGCTCAAGCTCCAAACAGTGGTATCCGGAATATCCGCGCCATGATCAGGATAAAACTCATGGCCGTGAACACGGCGAAACTAATCCATGAGAACCAGGTCGCGAAAGTCGACGGATAGAAAATCCGATCGGTCTTGGGAATGACCGTGAAGCAATAGTAGAGGTTCAGGAAGAATATGACAGGCGCCACGAAAAAGGCGAGCGCCGAAGCGACAAGCACGAGCCATACCGGTGCGGATGCGCCCGCGATGACGGAACATGCGGCAACAAGAGAGAACACCATCGTCGCACGGTAGATGTTGTATTCGGAATACCAGCGCCTCCGGTGCTCCGGCCCCAGATCCTCCACAGCGATACCCTTCAGCGCCGCGGTTCTTGTAAACAGGTTGCGGCAGCAGGCGCCGACGACCCTCGGCCACCCGTCGAAGTAGTTGAGTGCCGTGGAGAATGTTGCGGCAAACGCACCAGCAACGAAGACGAACATCATCGACGGTCCGACGCTGTCGCCAAACACGCGCCCGATCTCACCGATCACAGCATTGCCCGAAACGGGGCTCGGAAAGATCCAGACCGCAGCCAGCAGCAGGAAGATACAAGCGATTATGAACGAAACGACATGCCCGACTCTGAAGTCCCAGAGGCCGATTCGAAACCAACGACGGCAGTACTCGCGGGCGTGATCCGGCAGCCGATCGACATCGACGGAGAGATCCTTCTTCGTGGAACGGAACGGATCGAACGCGGGAACGATTCCCTGCTTCTCGAGCGTTTCCCTAATGGCTCCCATACCGACCCGCTGTGCCTTTCCCCACTCCGAGGCCTGCAACGAGACGTCGATACCGGTTGGCAGCAGGCCAAGAAACGCCGCGATCACCAGCCACGAGCCCTCCGGAATTTCGAAGAGGAAGAAGCTTCCCAGCGCAGTCACCGGCGCCGGTTCGACCAGGTAGACCGCAACACTCGACACGAAAAGCAATCCGGCGAGGATCTTGGAGGCGATCTCCAGCGCTCGGTACTTCCCCGCCATGATGATCGAAACCGCGGCAACCGCCAGCACAAACGCGTTGACGGGTATCGGAATCTCTAATCCAAGGTACTGGGACAGGAAAAAATACGAGACGGCCGCGGCCGCGACCAGGCGTCCCGCCTGGCCGACGACACACTGCAGGAGTGTCGTAACGAGCACGTACCAGAGGGGCCACTTCTTCCACGCCGTGGAATAGGCGTCGAGCATGCTTCGGCCGGTCGCATGTGTGAAACGGAAGGCCATCTCGAAGCCGTAGTACTTGAAAATGTAGGCAACTGGAATGCACCAAAGCAGGGTGTAGGCAAATCGACCGCCGGCCACAGGAGCCGTGATGAGGTGGCTCGTGCCGATCCCGGTCATCATGAGGATCATCCCCGGACCGAACGCCGTAATGAGGGCTCGCGGCGACATCCCGGGAAGGCGTAACTGCTCGAGCGCTTCTGGCTTTTCGGGCATCGGTGGCCGCCATGCTATCCGGAAGCCGGCGATCGGTCAATCGCAGACGAGGCGAGCAATTGAAGGACAGACGCCAGCAGTTGAGGCATCTGCAGTTGTTCTTGCAGTATTGAACAGACTGTACCTTATTCGGATCGTTCCCCGAGCCAGACCGACACACTGCGGCTTCGGCCAAGCCGTCCGAGTTCGTTCCGCACAGGGATTTCCGATCTAATGGTCATTATTTTCCTCATATATGATCAGAAATGGGACAGCCAGAGCCGTTACGTTAATTGTGACGGACTACAATAGTAGGTAGCTTGAACGGCGCCGGGTGGAGGGCGCCGACACCGAACATGTCCTCACCGACTCACCTCTACGACGAACTGTCACGCAGCGTCGAGCGCCTCAACCGCATCGTCGAAGCGTCCAAGCTCCTGAACTCGACACTCGATCTTGCCGAATTGACGCGGATCATCCTGCAGATCGTACGCGACGAGGTTGGTATCGAACGCGGCACGGTGTTCGTGGTCTCCGAGGACGGAACCCGTTTGCGTTCCCTGGTCGCTCAAGAAGTCGATGCCGAAATCGAGGTCAAGTTCGGATCCGGTATCGCCGGCGCGGTGGCCGAGACCGGCGAGGTCATCGACATCACCGATGCCTACTCGGATGAGCGCTTCGACCGCAGTTTCGACGCACAACTGGACTTCCGAACCAACGACATCTACTGCATGCCGGCACGCAACCGGGACGGGGAGCTCATCGGCGTGCTTCAACTGCTGAACCGCTCTCGCCCCCTGACACAGACTGACCAGGACTTCCTGGCCGGCATCTCGATCCACATCGGGCTCGCGATAGAGAACGCGTCACTGCACGGCGAGATCGTCGAAAAGAAACGGCTCGAAAGAGAGCTGGACCTGGCGCGCGAGATCCAGGAAGCCTTCTATCCTGATTTGCCCGACTCCTACGCCGGAGTCCAGATCGCCGGCTCTTCCCAGATGTGCTACGAGGTTGGCGGAGACTATCTGTCCTTCTTCCCGCTGAATGAGAATCGCTTCATCGTGATGCTCGGCGACGTAGCGGGCAAGGGCATCGGAGCGGCTCTGGTGATGACCTCGGTCCATGCGCTGTGCCGTTCTCTGGTCCGCCATGTCCATTCGCTCGAGAAGATGGCGTACACGCTGAACGAAATGCTGCTCGAGTCCACGCAAGCCAGCAGCTACCTGACGCTGTTGATCATGCTCGTCGATGCATCGAAGGACCGCGTGCACTTCATCAGCGCCGGGCACAACCCTCCCGTGATGGTCGACGGAGACGGTGTCGTCCACATCCTTAGCGGAGGGGGCGGACCGCCCGTCGGCCTGCTGCCCAACATCCGCCACAGCCGCGAAATACTGGACGTGAAGCCCGGTTCGGTAATGGTCATCTACACCGACGGCGTCAGCGAAGCTGAAAACCCGGCCCAGGAGCAGTTCGGCATGGACCGACTGTCTGTAGTGGTCCGCAGGAACAGCGACCGGTCGGCCTCTGAAATCCACGATGCGGTTCGCTCGGCGATCGAGGCGTTTGTCGGGACGCCTGAGGAGGGGGCAGACCGGTACGCCCACGACGACAGTACGATGATGGTCCTCCGCTTCTGAAGTGCCGCTCCCCATCCTGAACCTTCTCCTCGGCGTCCTTCGCCTTCGATGCCCGATCTGTCTCGAGGGCAAGGTATTCCGTGGCCTGCTCGCAACCCGCCGCCGCTGCGAACATTGCGGCTACTACTTCTCCCGAGAGAGTGGCTATTTTCTCGGATCGGTGTACTTCGGATACGGCGCGACCCTGTTCGTCGTTCTGGCTGCCTGGTTGGTCACCGCCTACGTATTTAGACTGGAGTCGGACATCTTCGTTCTAGCGATCCTGATCGCAACCGCTGTCGCGTTTCCCCTCTGGTTCTTCCGGTACTCGCGAATGCTCTGGATGGGGCTGGACCTCTACCTGAATCCCCCGGTGAAGGAGGACTTCGCCGAGAGATGACGTTATTCCGAGACAGAGGATTCGTGAGAAGCCCCGACAGGCACCGCCGCGTCTGCGCCAGTCGAGAGGATCCTGGCCTGGGCTTAATCCTCTGTCCCGTAGCCGGCCACTTGCGAGCCCCTTATCCCGCAGACTAAGATATTAGGGTTGTCCGAGTGACGACATGAGGCCCCATCGTCTAGCGGCTAGGACGTAGCCCTCTCAAGGCTAAAACACGGGTTCGATTCCCGTTGGGGCTATCCTGGGGCCTGGAATCGGTTAGCGCGGAGTTCCTACAACACAACACATTCTGTCGCATTGACTTAGACGCCAACCCGCACTAACATACCGCCCGCCTCGATTCTGTTCTTGCTGCGCCAGTCACCGGAGGTGTCCCCAATGTCCTCGGCCAGGAAGGCCCAGGGAAGAAAGAAGCTGTTCGTTCAAGACATCGAACTGCTCCGAAGGACCGCTCAGACAGGAACCGGCGTGGTTGCCTCGACCGCGAGACATTTTTCCTACGTCCTCCGCTACCTTGACGAGTCCGACATCCCGGCAATCGTGGACCTGCACGGCACGATTGTGGGGTCGTTGCCAAGCCGCCTGCTGCTCTACCGCCGGGATCGGACTTTCTTTGCCGCGTGCATTGAGAGAGGCTGTGTCGCCGCTGCGTTCGATGGTGATCGGGCAATCGGATATGCGGCAAGTTCGGTGCCCGTCGCCGGTGAGGAAAACTACGGTGTCGATCTGGGTCTCGGCCCAGACCAGCTTACCCACGTCGCGCATCTGAGCGGATCCGCGGTTTTGCCCGATTACCGGGGAAACGGAATCCAGGCACGCCTCCTTTTATATGCGGACAGCCTTCATGCACAGCGCCGGCTTCCATCACCAGTGCGGCGAAGTGTTGCCGCGGAACGTCATCAGCATTCAGAATCACTTAGGTGCCGGCTACTATCTGAAGGGTTTTCGGATCGACGATTTTCGCTTCGACAACAAGGGAGTCCCCCACTTCCTACTCCACACTGACACGCGGGCCGAGCATCTTCGAACGGATGCCCCCGACACCGAGTTTCCGGCACACGACCTCGAGGGCTACCGACAGATGCTCCGTGACGGGTACTGGGGATGCCGTATCCATTACGAGGCCGGCGTACCCCTCCTGGCCTGCGCCCGCTTCACGGATCGATCAGCACGGCAATGAACGGCCTGCTACGGTTCCTCGACGTCCAGCCTGAGGAAAGGGTCTCGCGGGAAGACTGTTCGCGTTCTCCTTTCTGATCGGAACCGCCCGCTTCTTCGTCCTGACACCTTCCCTCGCGTTGTTTCTCGAGCGCTTCGATGCCGCGGACCTGGGTCTCGTATACATTCTGCTGGCCATCCCGCTGATCCTGGTCAGTACCGTGTACATCCGCCTCGGCCGCGTTCTCGGTCTGCGCTCGCTCATCATCGCGAACTTCGGGTTCGTGGCAGTGCTGACCGTCGTCATACGTTTCGTGCTGAACCTGGATGCCGCTTGGCCGGCGCTGCTCCCGTCGGCCTGGTTTTTTATCGTGTTTACTCTCACCAGCACCGCGTTCGGAGCCGCCGCTAACCGCGTGCTCGACATCCGGCAGGGCAAACGGCTCATTCCGCTCGCGACGACCGGGGAGGTGGTCGCCTTCTTCATGGGCGGCGTCCTCACGCCCTGGATCGTGGCGGCGATCGGCACGGCCAACCTTCTGTTTCTGTCGGCCGGAGCCGCAGTTCTGTCGGGCCTCATGTTCCTGCAGCTCACGCGAACCTATGCGCACCGATTCACCCCAGCGCTGCGGGAGAACCGGCGCCGGCCCGCGGATGCACCGACGATCAACTGGTCGAGCGCATATCTGCGGCTGATGGTCGGCTACTTTGCGATCAGCGCCCTGGTTTTCGTCCTGGTCGACAACGCCTTTAACGACGTTGCGGAGCGGCGGTATGCGGACACGGCCGAACTGGCCGCCTTCTTCGGAACCTACTCCGCCATCGCAGCAATCGCCAACCTCGTCTTCAAGTCGTACGTCAGCGGTCGAGTGGTCGGTCGGTTTGGCGTGACCGGCGTTCTTGTCGGGTTTCCGCTGGCAATCGCAATCGGAGCTGTCCTGGTCGCAACTGGAGGTTTCCTCATTCCCGCACTCGGGCTGATCTTCTGGTTTACTACGATGACCCGCCTGTTGAACAAGGTCTTTCTGAGCGCACAGTACGCAACGTTTCCGACCTTATACCAGCCCCTCGGCAACAAAGGCCCTGCCGTACACACGACCCTCGAGGGCGTCGTCGAAGCTGGAGCGATGGGGCTCGCGGGCCTCCTGCTGATCGGCGGGCATGCACTTTTTGACATCAGCGCTCTTGAACTGTCGTTCCTGCTGATCGGCGTCTGCGCCGGCTGGATCTGGGTCGCCGCGGCTCTCGGGCGCGAGTACACCAACGTTCTCGGCCAAGCGTTGGAACGTCGGCGGATCGGCCCAGCCTCGCTATCGATGACCGACGCTACCAGCCTGGACCTGGTGATGCGGGAAATCGAGAGCCCGTATCCGGAGAACTGCCTGTACGCGCTCGACCTTCTCGCCGAATCGCAACCGGACAGCCTGGAGAAAATTCTCATCGGAATGCTCGATCATCCTTCCGACGACATTCGGCTCGAGGTGCTTCGGCGCATCGAAAAGCACCGGTTCGCTGAAGCATTCCCATCGGTCCGGGCCCTGGCGGAACATCCTGACGCATCGTCCCTTGTGCGGGGAGCCGCATCGCGGGTCCGTTGGGTTCTGAGCGATGACGACCTCGCTGAGGGCGTCCGCGCCTTCAGCCATCCCGACGTTGATGTTCGTATCGGAACGATGGTGGGAATGCTGCGGTCCGGATCAGTCGAAGGCATCGTGTATTCCGGACACTGCCTCCTGGACAACCTGCGTTCCACCGACGTCGACGAACGCGTCTTCGCCGCGAACGTCATCGGCGAGGCCGGACTGCCGAGCTTCTACAAACAGTCAATGGAGTTGCTACAGGACCAAGATCCGCGCGCCCAAAGAGCCATCATCCGGAACGCGCCCAAGATCGGTCATCCCGACCTCTGGCCGGCGATCGTCGACGCCCTGGCGAACCCCGGCCTCGCCGCAGCGGCATCCGAGGCGCTCGTGACGGCGGGCGATGTCGCGGTCCCCAGCCTCGCGGGGGCGCTCCAGAGTGATCGCACGCTCCCCGGCTCCCGCCTGGCGATCCTGCGAATTCTGGGGCTGATTCGCAGCGAGGCAGCAACAGCCGAACTGCTTCCCGCACTCGAGGCGAAGGACCCGGATCAAAGGCATGCGGCGTTGATGGGCCTGGGCAATCGTGGGTTCCGCGCGGAAGATTCCGACGTTCCGTGGCTGAAAAGCCTTCTGAAACAGGAAGGCGATAACGCGGCCTACCGGTTTGCGAGTATCGCCAACTTTGCGCGCAACCCTGCGGCCCGACTGCTCAAGGATTCACTGATGAACGAGATTGCCGGCATAAGGCACAGGATCTTCCTGATGCTCTCGTTCATCTATGCTGACAGCGACGTCACAACCGCATGGGACAACTATGCGAGCGGCGACCGGGACAAGAGGGCCTACGCCCTGGAGCGAATAGAGAACGTCGTCAGTGGCGACCTCAAGGCGATGGTATTCCCCGTAATCGAAGACATTCCCGATGACGAACGCCTGGACAGATTGTCAGTGCTTCACGAGGTGCGACTGCTCGGTGAAGCCGCACGCACGAAACAGATCCAAAGCTGGAAGGAATACGGGATTACCGAATGGACGGCCCACTGTGCACGACACATCACTGAAGAATCCGGGCCAGAGGGACCGAACGGTGAAGACCTGGTCCGACAGACCATACGGCTGAAGTCGGTCGACATCTTTGCCCAGGTTCCCGAGCACGTCCTGTCAGGTATCGTACCCAAACTACGGCGCGTCGATTTGGGCGAGAACGAGTGCGTCTTCTCCAAGGGAGACATCGGGGACTGCCTCTACATTGTTCTCAGTGGTCGGGTCCGAATGCACGAGGGGTCGCGCACCATCGCGGAGGTCGGGCAGGACCGTGTGTTCGGCGAGATGACGGTCCTGCAGTCGGCGCCACGAACCGCTTCGGCGACGACGAGCGCCCCGACGTCCCTGCTCCTGTTCGATCAGGACACGCTCTACCAATTGATATCGGAACAAGTGGAACTGGCGCAGAGCCTGATTCGTATCATCATCGACCGCCTCCGGCAGAATCAGGCGATGCGGGCAGGCGCCGGAACATGACGCCCGAGGCGTCCTAGTCAGCGCAGCCGCTCGACGAGCACTTCGATGATGCTACGGGAGATCGCTGGGTTCCCCGCCATGAGTTCGTAGAAGATGTCCTGATCCAGGCGGAGCAGCGCCGTGTCTTGGGCCGCGGTCGCCGTCAGGGCCCGCACCTCCGAAGTCAGGACGCTCAGCTCCCCGAAAACGTCGTAGGCATTGAGCACTGCGGCTTCAGTCTCGCCGTTGTGCAGGCGCACCCGGCCGCTGGCGATGACGTACATCGACTTGCCGACGTCTCCCCGTTCGAAAATCACGTGTCCTGATTCGACGTGGTCTTCTTCCAGGTATCGAACAAGGCTGGCAAGGATCTCATCCGCTACGTCGCGGAAGATGGGGGTTCTTTTGAGGATGAAAACGCGCTCAATCATCTACGGACCATTCCCGGGAACGCTCAAATTGACCGCCCCCCAGAACTTATATACACTCACTCCTACCGTAAGGCATTTATTTCCTTTGCCTTGTGTCGTGATCCGGGTGCTCCTGACGACGGCAAGATACCCTGAATTGACATGATCGGCCAGACTATCTCTCACTACAAGATCCTCGCCCAGATCGGCCGCGGGGGAATGGGTATCGTCTACAAGGCGGAGGACACCCGGCTCAAACGGCAGGTCGCTCTCAAGTTCCTTCCCGACCACCTGACCGATGACAAGCGAGCGATGGAGCGTTTCTACCGCGAAGCGCAGACGGCCTCGTCGCTGAACCACCCCCACATTTGTACGATCTACGACATCGGCGAGCATGAAGGGCGTCCTTTCATCGCGATGGAGTTGCTGGAAGGCGAGACGCTCCGGGACACAATCCAGGGGGGCCAACTCGACGTATCCGAGATCCTGGATTTCGGTATTCAGATTGCCGACGGTCTCGATGCTGCACACTCCCACGGCGTGATCCATCGGGACATCAAGCCGGCAAACATCTTCATCACGAAGCAGCGCGTGGCGAAGATTCTCGATTTCGGACTGGCGAAAGCGCCGGCAGGCTACGACCAGACCGATGGCGACCTTGCGGACGCACCGACGATGACGGTCAACGAGCTCACGACGTCGGGCGTGTCTCTTGGAACGGTCAGCTTCATGTCTCCCGAACAGGCCCGCGGCGAGATTCTGGATGCGCGCACGGACTTGTTCTCGCTGGGCCAGGTGCTCTACCAGATGGCGACCGGAAAGATGGCTTTCGAAGGCAAGACCGCGGCCGTAGTATTCCATGCCATTCTCGAGACCCCGCCAAAGCCGCCGAGCAGGCTCAATCCGGATCTTCCTCCAGAGTTGGACCGGATTATCATCGGCGCTCTCGAAAAAGATCGGGCCGTGCGTCTGCAGTCCGCGTCCCAACTCAGGGCGGCGCTGAAACGGCTTCAGCGCGAGGTGCTCGACCTGCGGTCGGGCGGAACGGCGTCGGTCGAAATCGCCGCCCCCGATTCACGGCTGGTGCCGTGGGCCGTGTTGACGATTGCGGGCCTGGTTGCGGTCAGCGTGGTGCTTTACCTGGTTCTCGTCATGGCGCCGTCGACGGCGATGTTCCCCACCGACGTGAGTATCACCCAGTTGACATCCCGACCGGGCGAAGAGCTGTTTCCTAACCTGTCTCCCAACGGCGATTCGATCATCTACACGAGCTACGCCACGGGCATGGGCGACGTCTATCTTCAGCGTGTCGACGGTGTAAACGCCACAAACCTGACCGCCGACTCGGACGTCTACGACGGCCAAGCCAGCTTTTCGCCCGACGGCAACCTCATCGCATTCCGGTCCGACAGGCAGGGCGGCGGTATCTTCCTGATGGGAGCAACGGGCGAGTCGGCACGGCGGCTCGTCGACTTCGGAAACAACCCGGCGTGGTCGCCCAATCAATCGCAGATCGTTTTTGCTACCGAACGTATCTCGACGACACCGGAACGGCGCTTCGGCATCAGTGCGCTCTGGACCGTTACGGTAGCCACCGAGGAGCCCACAAAAATCTACGATGGGGACGCCGTGCAGCCAAGCTGGTCGCCCGACGGAAGCCGGATCGTCTTTTGGGCAAACCAAGGGGGCAGCGCGACATCTGGACTGTTTCGGCAAGCGGGCAGGATCCGGTCCGCGTAACAAACGACCCGGCGCTCGACTGGAGCCCGGTCTGGTCCGGCGACGGCTACATCTATTTCTCGAGCGATCGTGGCGGCAGCATGAATTTGTGGCGGCTGCCCGTCGATGGCGATGGGAAGCCTCGCGGGGCGCCGCAGGCCGTGACGACAGAGGTCGTCGGCAACAGCCAGCATCCCAACGTTTCCGCGGACGGCAACCGCGTGGCCTACTCGGTCCGGGTCGATTCGCGAAACATCCGGAGCATCGCTTTCGACCCGGCGCTCAAACAGCCCTCCGGGTTGCCCGGGCCGGTGACGGAAGGTTCGATCGCCAGCGAGTGGAACGACCCGACGCCGGACGGCTCGATGGTCGCGTTCACGCAGCAGAACGATATCTTCGTCTCAGGAGCGGACGGAGTCCTGACTCGGCTGACCGACGATGACTTCAACAACCGGAGACCTCGCTAGTCGCCCAACGCGGACCGGATTCTTTTCTACTCGAACCGAGTTGAAAACCTCTACCAGATCTGGACGATGAACGCCGACGGTGGCGGAAAGGACCAAATCACGAATGATCCGGTCGAGCCGATCTATCCGGCGTGGTCCCCGTCCGGAGATCAGATCAGCTACGCCGACTTCCTCAGCGGCTCGTTTATCATCGATGCCAACGTCCTGTGGAGCGCGCAAACGCCTGAATCGCTGCCCCTATTGAGTTCACCCGATGAGGTCTTTGTCGCTCGCGCGTGGTCTCCAGATGGACGCTACCTTGCCGGGGATCGGTGGTTGCTGACCGATAATCGTGCCGACGGGATTCTGGTCTACTCGTTCGAGTCCCGAGAGTATGAACTGGTCTCGGAATCCGGCGCGGAACCGACGTGGCTGTCGGACAGCCGAACCATCGTGTTTCAGTCGAGCGCCCTGCCCCCGAGCCAACTGATGAGCGTGGACCGCCTGATCAAAGAGGTTGTTCCCATCCTGTCTTCCAGCCCAAATTCTCTTGCCGGTCCGAAGCTGACCGCCGACGATCGAACGCTGTTCTTCACGGGCATCGAGTCGGAATCCGACATCTTTATCATCACGCTGCCGGAAGGCTAGTCGCCTATCGGTCGGACCGTTCAAGAACCCGCCCAGCGAGCGCATCAGTGAACTCACCTCGGTCGATCGCCAGCTCACCGTTCACGAGCACGTAGCGCATCCCTTCGCTCAGCTGATGCGGATTCTGGTAGTCCGCCCGATCGCGTATCGTCTGCGGGTCGAAGACGACCAGGTCGGCGATGGCGCCCGCGCGGATCAACCCGCGGTCCGTCATTCGAAACACCGAGGCCGGAAGCGAGGTCATGCTGCGGATGGCCTCTGCCAGCGTAACGACGCCTTCGTCGAGAGCATACTTGCGGATCTTCCTGGAGAAATTGCCGTAGTTTCGGGGGTGTGGCACACCCTGTCCCAGCGGTCCCAGGCCGCCATCGGAGGATGTCATCGTCCATGGCTGGCGCATCAGCCGGACGACGTCGGACGAGTTCATGTTGAAGGAAACCAGGCCGGGGTTCCCTTCCTTCAGGAGTTCCATCGCCAGGTCGGCCGGCGGCATCGTCCGTTCCTCGGCGACGATCTGGAGCGTCCTGCCCTCGATCGACGGGTCCGGTGCGTACCGCCGGAATTGAAGCCGGCCGGCGCCTCCACGGCGGTCCAGATTCTCGACAACCTCACTTCGGATGCGCGGGCCGTCGGTCGGGTCGTTGATCCTCCGGATCAACTCGTCGCGGCCACCGACCTGAGCCCACCGGGGTATCAGGGCTCCGTTGACACTCGTGCCGGACGCTTCGTAGGCGTACTGGTCGGCATAGACCTCCAGCCCTTCGGCACGGGCGCGCTCGATTCGTTGGACCAACGCCTCGGAATAACCCCACACACGGGGACCGAGTGCCTTGATGTGCGTCACGATACCGGGCAGCCCGCCTTCACGCGCAACGCGGATGACTTCGTCCACCGCACCGACGACACCGATGTTGTAGTCGGCTTCGTCACGGATGTGGCTGGTGTACAGGCCTCCATATTCTGCGACGATCTTCGCAAGCTCGATGACCTCGTCGAGGTCGGCGTAGCTTCCGGGAGCGTAATAGAGACCGCTCGAAAGCCCGAATGCGCCGGCTTCCATGCCGGTGCGCACGAGTTCCCGCATCACATCAAGCTCGAGTGGCGTCGGCCCGCGATCCTCCATGCCGATGACCTCGCTACGAACCGAGCCGTGGGGGACGAGTTGGGCGACGTTGACCCCCAGCCCGTCCGCGGTCAGGGCCCCGCGCTGTGCGTAGAGATCGATCGGCCCACCGCCGTCCGGATTTACGACGACGGTGGTAACACCCTGAGCCAGCAGCGGCTGTCCGTGGCTCAATTCCGGGGTCGAGAGGCCTCCGGCGGCGTGCGAATGGACGTCGATGAAGCCGGGGGCGACGTAGAGGCCGCTTGCGTCGATCGTCCGGCGGGCCCGCGCGGAGGCAAGGTCCCCCACCGCAACGATCCGATCGCCCGAGATCGCGACATCGGCGTAGTACCAGGGGTTCCCACTACCGTCCAGCAGACGCGCGTTGCGAATCAGGAGGTCGTAGGGTTGCTGCGCAGTGGACGGACTGAACCACCCGGCGGCCAGCAGCACGAGGACAACAATTACGCTTCGCCTCATCATATTTCGTGACGGTGCACTAATCCCAACCCAGGACCCCGGGACCTCATCTGGGATTAATGCGCCGTCCCTAATCCGGTTGTTCGACGAACACGCCCTTGGGAAGGGTTCCCAGACTCCGAATGACTGCCCTTCTTCCGTAGGCCTCCAGGATCCAGTTTTCAAAGAGAGCGGGTATTCCCGGCGACTGCCCAGGATCCGGACCGCTCATCGCGTGGAAGTGAAGATGAGGTTCGACCGAGTCGCCGGAATTGCCGACCTCACCGATCGCATCGCCAGCCATTACCGCGTCACCGACCCCCACCTTCATGCCGCCCGGGCGCATGTGGGCGTAGTAAGTGTAGATGTCGCCTTCATGCCGGAGGACGATCGCATTCCCGCCTGGCGTGGCGGGCATGGCCTGGCCGGGAACATTCTCGGGCACGTCGTTCCGCATGTAGACGACTTCCCCGTCCGCAGCAGCGAGCACCGTTGCACCATAGGAAAGATAATCGCTGTTCCGCCCGCCGCTACCTTCAAAACTCCGGCCTTCGTGACCGATCTTCAGAAAGTCGTAGGCAAAGGCTTCAGCGATATAACGTTTGTGGGGATCAAGCGGACCATGCTCGGAGGCAACGTACCAGATCCCCTCGACCGGAAGACGACCGACGAAGCCCTCGGCCTGAACCGCACGGGCAGAAACCTTATGAGTTTCCACTCGATCGCCGGCGCGAAACTCGCTCTCCACGATGATGGTTTCCCCCATCATCATGGCCGGCATCTCCAGAAACACGTCCGACAGAGCCTTCCGCTCCTCAGGACCGAGGACAAGGGTACCCGTCGGCGTCGTCTCGATGCGCTGGCGCGAGATCGCATCGTCGAAAAGAGCTGTCAGGGACGGACCGGAGAACTGTCCGGAAACGACGCCGCCCGTCGGACCGACCAGGTCGAACCGGACCCAAAGGATTTCGATCGGCTCCGCCGACACGTTGTGGAACACGACATGAAAGAAGGCGCGCCGCGTGGGCTGCATGTCTCCATCCAGATGTTCCACATAAACGACATCGGGACGAACACTGATGTCGAGGTCCTGAGCAAGGCCGGACACCGCGAAGAAAAGGCTCAGAATTGTTACGCGCATTGCGACTTGAGGCTAAGACATGGAAGTGGTAAAAATCAACCGTCTCTCGAGTAACCCTCAGTTCCATAACGACAGTCACCGGAGTGACGATGACCGAAGAACAGTTACGCAATCTTCTCAGAAATCGGGGAATTCTTTACCCTGTGAACCATCCCATACCGAACGGTGCCCCTGCTGGGCAGATGGACCGACGTGAGTTCGTCCGGCTCGCCGGCCTCGCCGGCGCCTCCGTCGCGGTCGGTGCAGGCACGTTCGGCTGTGCACCTGCAGCTCCGCCCATCAGCGGTAGCGGACCGGCTCCGGATTCGGCAGAGCGCGATCTGGCTCTTCTGGCGTTGGATGAAGCACGCTCGGCTGGCGCCGACTATGTCGACGTTCGAATCTCCCGTCACTGGAGCGAATCGGTAAGCACGCGCGAGCAGCAGATCACAAATGTCAGCAAGGGTGACTCTTATGGAATCGGGGTGCGCGCGCTGGTCGGCGGGTCCTGGGGTTTCTCGGCAACACGGGATCTGGGCCGCGACGCCGTCGCCGCAGCAGCCCGCGAGGCCGCATCCATTGCGGCGGCTAACGACCGGATCGCTCCTTCCACGACCGTTCTTGCTCCTGTGGAGTCGGTCCCCGACGGGAGATGGGTCACCCTTCACGACATCGACCCGTTCGACGTTCCGATCGAAGAAAAGGCCAACCTCCTGTTCAGCGCGAACGAAGCAGCGATGAAGGTCGCCGGCGTGGGGTTCGTGTCTTCGAGTATCGCTTCGGTCAAGGAGAGCCGCCTGGTCGTGACGAGCGAGGGATCCGTCATCCAGCAGACATCCATGAGGATGAACCCGGCCATGACCATCACGGCAGTATCTTCGGACCGGTCGGACTTTCAGAGCCGTGGATCGGTAGCCGAGCCCGCCGGGCGAGGGTGGGAATACGTCCTCGGCCTCGATTTCCCGACCAACGCACCACGATGGGCGGAAGAAGCCGTCATGAAGCTCAGCGCACCATCGGTCGAAGCGGGCACATGGGACCTGGTCCTTCACCCTTCGAACCTTTGGCTGACGATCCACGAGTCGATTGGCCATCCCACGGAACTGGACCGCACGCTCGGTTTCGAGGCCAACTACGCCGGCACATCCTTTATCTTTCCTCCGGAAGACACGCTCAACACCCTCCGCCTGGGCCAGGAATTCATGACCTTCATGGGCAACCGGACCGAAGAGGGCGGCTGCGCGACCATCGGCTGGGATGACGAGGGCGTCGCGGCGACGTCGTGGCCGATCGTCGACAAGGGTGTCTCCGTCAACTACCAGACGACCCGCGAACAGGCAGCATGGATCTCAGAACAGACCGGCATCACCGACAGCCTCGGCTGCGCCTACGGGATGAACTGGGCCAGCATTCCCTTCCAGCGAATGCCCAACGTCAGCCTAATGCCTGGAGACCAGGACCTCAGCGAGGAAGATGTCATCGCCGCGACCGACCACGGCGTGATGGTCGAGGGACGCGGCTCCTATTCGATCGATCAGCAGCGCTATAACTTCCAGTTCGCCGGGCAGGTGTTCTGGGAAATTCTGAACGGCAAAAAGCACCAGATGCTTCGCGACGTCGCCTACCAGGGCCGCACGCCCGAGTTCTGGAACTCCATGTCCCTGATCGGCGGGCCGGGTACGTATTACCTGGGCGCAACTTTTGGCGATGCCAAGGGCCAGCCCGGTCAATCGAACGCCGTGTCCCATGGATGTCCCATCGCCTTGTTCCGGGATGTCAACATTCTTAACACGGCGTGAGGAGAGGATCATGAGCCGCTTTCAAACGAATGGGACAGGATCCCGGCATGGTCTGTCGGCCGACGAAGCGCGGGCGCTATGCGACCTCGTTCTCAGTTTCGCCGAAGCCGACAACACGCGTGTGAACGTCAATTCCGGCTGGCGGGGATTCACGCGAACCGCCATCAACCGGATCACGACCGCTGGAAGCAGCACGAACACGACGGTCCAGATCACGAGCGTATTCGGCAAGCGCATCGCCCGTGTGACGACGAACAACCTGGAACGCGCGGGCCTGGAACAAGCGGTCAAAGATTCGGAGGCGCTGGCGCGAATCTCTCCGGAAGATCCGGAATACATGCCGGAACTCGAACAGCAGGAATACCTCGACGTCGGGGGCTATTACGACAGCACCGGTGAGTTGGCGCCGGAAACCCGAGCGGAGTCGATGTCGCTGGCGCTGGACTCGGCCAAGGCATCGGAAGCCGTTGCAGCCGGCTTCATGGATGTGCGGGCCGGGGCGAACGCGGTCGCGAACTCGAACGGGCTGTTCGCATACCACCCTTCGACCGGGGTTGCGTCAACGCTGACCGTGCGTACTCCGGATGGGCAGTCTTCGGGCTGGGCCGGAGACGAGGCGGCGAACTGGACGTCGATCGAGTCGGAGCGCGTTGCTGCCGATGCGGTCAGCAAGTGTCTGGATTGGAGGGGTAGGACCACGCTCGAACCGGGAGAATACGACGTTGTGCTGGAACCGACTGCCGTCGGCATGTTGATGCGCAACGTGCGCAATGTCTTCAACGCTCGAACTGCGGATGAAGGTCGATCCTACTTCTCGAAACAAGGCGGTGGGACCAAGCTCGGCGAGCGGGTCTTCGATTCGAAGATTACGCTCAGAAGCGACCCTCAGGCCGAGGATGCTGAAACGAGCCCGTACACCGGCGACGGATCGGCGGTTCAACCCGAAGTATGGGTAGAAAACGGCATCCTGCGGAGTCTTTCAGCGAGTCGCTTCTGGGCCGACCGGCAGGGCGTGGCTCCGAAAACGACACCGCCGAACCTGATCATGTCGGGGGGAGAGGCCAGCGTCGAGGATATGATCGCGTCCATCCGACGCGGCGTGCTGATCACCCGCTTCTGGTACATTCGCGGGCTGAACGCGAGAACGATCTCCTACACCGGACTGACCCGGGACGGGACGTTCCTGATCGAGAACGGCCGGATCAGCCGGCCCGTCACGAACTTCCGTTTCAACCAGTCGATGGTGTCCCTGCTCAAGAACGTGGACATGCTCGGGACGCCGACACGGGTTGCGGCAAGCGAGAACAGCTCGGTGTCGGCGCCGATCGTCGTCCCGGCATTGAAGGTTCGCGGGTTCAACCTGGCGAGCGTCAGCGACGCGATCTAATCAAGAATAGGGACATAGGTGTCTGTCCCGATTTACGAGCGAACTTTCGGCTGCTCGTGGCCGAGGATCGCGTGTGGCACGTACGGCGCCTCGAGCCGGGCAATCTCCTCGTCGGTGAGTTCCACATCTAACGCCCCTACCGCGTCGTCGATGTAATCGACCTTGGTCGCACCTATGATCGGCGACGCGACACCGGGTACCGAGAGCAGCCAGGCCATCGCGATCTCGGCAGCTTTGACTTCTTTCTCGGCGGCCAACTCCAGCACCACATCCAGGACTTTGAAATCCGCTTCCTCGAAGTACATCTGGTCGGCGAAGCCGTCGTTCTTCGACCGCAGTGTCGTTTGCTCTCCTCCTCGGGTCCGGGTGCCGGTCAGGAAGCCACGGGCAAGCGGGCTCCACGGAACGACGCCGACGCCCTCGTCGAGACAGAGCGGGATCATCTCGCGTTCCTCCTCGCGATATACCAGGTTGTAATGGTTCTGCATCGCGACGAAGCGATGCCAGCCGTTGGCATCAGCGACATGCTGGGCGCGCGCAAACTCCCAGGCCGCCATACTGCTGGCGCCGAGGTAGCGGACCTTCCCCGCACGAACCAGCGAGTCCAGCGCCTCCATCGTCTCTTCGACAGGAGTTTCCGGATCCCATCGGTGGATGTAGTAGATGTCGATGAAGTCGGTGCCCAATCGCCTCAGAGATGCGTCGCAGCCTTCGAGGATGTGCTTGCGCGACAAGCCCTGGCGGTTCGGTCCCTTCTCGACCGGATAGAACACCTTTGTGGCCAGGACGTAGTCTTCGCGGGGCGCGAGACTGCCCAGTATCTGTCCAGTGGCCTCTTCGCTCACTCCGAGCGAGTACATATCCGCCGTGTCGAAAAAGTTGATGCCGTGTTCGAGAGCCCGTTCGAAATGGGGGCGGGCGGCCGGGGGGTCCAGCACCCACCCGCGCCAATTGGGATCGCCGTAACTCATGCAGCCCAGACAGATCCGCGACACTTCCAAGCCGGTGTCTCCCAGATGTGTGTACTCCATAGCCGGAAATACTAATCGAAAAGAGCTTGTTATACTCAGCGAACATGTCCCGACCGACCGAGCGAGGGTTGCCGATGCTCTACACGGAACTGGCGTCGTGGTTCCACCTGCTGACATCTCCAGCTTCCTACAACGATGAAGCGGAGTTCGTGCGACGGACCCTGTCCGCCCTGGACACAGCGCCAAAGACGATACTCGAACTTGGCAGCGGCGGCGGCAACAACGCCTTCCACCTAAAAACGTCCTTCGACATGACGCTCACGGATATCTCCACCGGAATGCTCAACATCAGCCGCGAACTGAACCCCGAATGCGAACATCTTCCCGGCGACATGAGAACCGTGCGGCTGGGACGTACCTTCGATGCGGTGTTCATCCATGATGCCGTCATGTACATCACGCATCTTTCGGACCTCGGCCTCGTCGCCGAAACAGCGTTTGCGCATTGTGCACCGGGGGGAGCGGTCCTGATCATGCCGGACAACACCCGCGAAACGTTCGAAGGCGAGACCCGGCACGGCGGCCATGACGACGAAGACCGGGGGCTGCGCTACGTTTCGTGGACTCACGATCCCGATCCACACGACGGCAGGTACTTTGTCGACATGGCGTACCTGCTCAAGGATGCTGACGGGAGCGTGCGGACGGTTCAAGACCGCCATACGTTCGGTCTCTTCGGCCGGAACGATTGGATGGAGACGCTGTCGGTTGCAGGTTTTGAGACGAAGACTCTTTCGGACGAGCCCTATGGCCGCGACGTCTTTCTCGGAATCCGACCAGTGTGATGCACCGCTACTATCACCGTCGCCCCGGAGTAGACGGCCCACCCACCCTGGAAAGTTGAGGCGATCGAAAGAATGACGGAGGAAGAGCGAGTGAGTTCAAACAAGACCGAAGAGAAAACGACGCTCGGGGGTGGCTGCTTCTGGTGCCTGGAAGCCGTCTACGAACTGATGGGCGGAGTCAGTTCCGTAGTGTCCGGTTACGCGGGTGGCGCGCGGCCGAATCCGAGCTACGACCAGGTATGCTCGGGTGCGACCGGACATGCGGAAGTCGTTCAGGTCACGTTCGACGCCGCGGTGACACCGTTCGAGGAAATCCTCCAGGTCTTCTTCTTGATCCATGACCCGACGACGTTGAACCGCCAGGGCAACGACGCCGGTACCCAATACCGGTCCGTCATCTTCTACCATTCCGAGGAACAGAAAGAGACCGCCACTGAGATGATCGCGGAACTCGGCCGGGCCGAAGTGTTCCGCGACCCGGTCGTGACCGAAGTCGCCCCGCTCCCCGAGTTCTTCCCGGCCGAAGACCACCACCAGAAGTACTACCGGCGGAACAGCAACCAGCCGTACTGTCAGTACGTCATCGATCCAAAAGTGGCGAAGTTCCGGGCGAAGTATTTTGACAAGCTAAAGCAGAAGGCCGCAAACGATTGATGTTATAGAATCATCCGGGGGGGGGGGGGGGACAGGCTCCCCTGTCCCCCCCCCCCCCCGAACCGTTATAGCTATTGCAGTTACTGATTTCCAAGTCAGGGATCCGATGATCGGAAAAACGCTCGCGCATTACAACATCACCGCCAAGCTCGGCGCCGGCGGCATGGGAGAGGTCTACCGCGCCAACGACACCCGCCTGGGCCGTGACGTCGCGATCAAGGTCCTGCCCCCGGAATTCGCAAAAGACGAACAGCGGCTGGCACGTTTCGAGCGCGAAGCCCAGCTGCTGGCCTCGCTAAACCACCCGAGCATCGCCGCGATCCATGGCCTGGAGGAAGCCGAAGGCGAGCGCTTCCTCGTCCTCGAACTCGTCGAGGGCGAGACACTCGCTGAACGCGTCGCCCGGGGTGCCATCCCGGTCGAAGAATCATTCGGGCTCGCTGTTCAGATCGCCGAGGCGCTGGAAGCCGCGCACGAAAAAGGCGTCATCCACCGCGACCTGAAACCGGCCAACATCAAGATCACGCCGGACGGAAAGATCAAGGTCCTCGATTTCGGTCTGGCCAAAGCGTTCTCCGGAGACGGAGGCGATCAGGACCCGACCCACTCGCCGACGATTAGTATGGCCGCAACGGCTCAGGGCGTGATCCTGGGGACCGCCGCCTACATGAGCCCCGAGCAGGCGCGCGGGCAGGCCGTCGACAAGCGGACCGACATCTGAGCGTTCGGGTGCGTCCTCTACGAGATGCTTGCGGGACGGCAAGTGTTTGGCGGGGATACCGTCACCGACATCGTCGCCTCGGTAGTCAAGACCGAACCGGACTGGTCGGCGCTACCGCAATTGTCCTCGGTCGTACGCTCGTTGCTCCGTCACTGCCTGGAGAAAGATCCTGGAAGGCGGCTGCGCGACATCGGCGATGCACGGATTGAGCTGTCCGACGCGTTGGAGATCGGAAAGTCAACGGTAGTTGAGGCACCAGCCAAGACCGGGGTGGTCAGCAATCGCAAGGGACATCTTATTTGGATTCTCGCGACCGGCATGTTGGCCGTTGTTTCAGCGGTGCTTGGACTGATCCTCCTTCGCCCGGCCTCGGAACCCGGGACCTACAGGTACACACTGCCCAACCTGGAAAACGAAACGGCTATACTTCAAATCCAGATCTCACCGGACGGACGACATCTGGCACGTGTTACCGAAGAAGGACTCTGGGTCCGGCAGCTCGACCAGACCGAAGGGCGGCTCCTGGCCGGGACTGTCGGTGCGAGCTATCCCTTCTGGTCGAACGACAACCGCTGGCTGGGGTTCTTCGCGAACGGAAGCCTCAGGAAGGTCGAGATCGGCGGTGGGCCTGCCCAGACGCTATGCGATGTGGGAAACGCCGGTGGCGGAACCTGGAACGCGGACGGCACGATCCTCTTCGCCGAACTCGCCAAGGATCGGGCTATCTTTCGCGTATCCTCCGCGGGAGGCCAACCCAGTCAGGTTATCGGTCCCGAATCGGAAACGGCCGCGCTGTTCTACCCGCAGTTCCTGCCCGACGGACGCCATTTCATTTTCAGCTCGCTCGAACAACAGCTCAGCGTCGGCCAGGTGTCGGTGGGTTCTCTGGATTCGCCGGAAGTGATATCGCTGGTCGGCAGCGACTACAAAGCCATGTACGCCGAGTCCGGTTACATCCTGTTCGAACGCGAGTCGACGCTCATGGCACAGGGATTCGACGCTTCGACACTGAGCCTGGACGGCGAAGCATTTCCCGTGGCCGAAAACCTCGTTTGGAATATCATCAATCGTCTTGCCGGTTTTTCAGTCGCCAGGAACGGCCAGTTGGCCTACCGCTCGGGCCGTCCCGCGACGTTCCAGCTCACGTGGTTCGACCGTAGCGGCCAGCGCGAAGTCCTGGCCCCGACCGGAGACTTCGACAACACGCCGCGTCCGGCTCTCGCCCCGGGGAATATCCGAATCGCATACGAACGGAACGAACCGAAGGACATTTGGATTTTTGATACCGAACGAGGGACGAACACGCGGTTCACGTTCGACGACGGCGGGGACACATACGCCGTCGTTTCGCCAGATGGATCCCGGATCGCGTTCGCTTCAACGCGAGGTGGCAATGACGATCTCTATGTGAAGTCGACCAGCGGGGTCGGCGAGCCGGAACTGCTGCTCGACCTCGAAGACCGTGTTGTACCGACCGACTGGTCCCAGGACGGCCTCTACGTCCTCTACACCCGCATCGGCGCGGATGGCCGCAGCCTCTGGGCGCTGCCGATGGAAGACGAGGGCGAACCCATCCTGATCGCTGATGTCCCGTTTGATATGCGGCACGGCAAGATCTCCCCTGACGGGAACTGGGTCGCGTACGTCTCTGGAGAATCCCAGCCAAACCAGATCTACATCGAGCCATTTCCCGGGACCGGTCGCCAGGGCAAGTGGCAGATTTCGGCGACCGGCTGCCAGCTGCCTGTATGGTCGGTCGACGGCCGGACGCTCTATTTTCTCAGCCAGAGAAACCTGATGGCGGTAAGTGTCACACTGGGGACATCGGTCGAGGCCGCCATCCCAGAGGCGATGTTTGAGGTCACGGGTCTGCTTTCGGACCTGGACCGGTATGCGGTCACTCGGGACGGCCAGCGATTCCTGTTTGCCACGACAGCCGAAGACACGTCCTCCTCCCTGTTCGTGGACACGAACTGGCTCGCCGGCAGACAGAATTAGGGGACAGGCTCCCCTGTCCCCCTTCGACCCTTACAGCTATTCCAGTTTCACACTGCCAACGAGGCCCAGGCTTGCGCAACTATATCCATTATGGTTATACTCATATCGGACTTATCGAGGAAACCATGAGCGCAACCAACCACGACCGTATGTCGCTCACACCCTCCGCCTTCCACATCATCATCGCCCTGGCCGGAGGCGCTCGGCACGGCTACGCGATCATGAAGGCCGTCGAAGACGAAACCGAAGGTCACGTGGTTCTCGGTCCGGGGACACTCTACCGCTCGATCAAGCAACTGCTCGAGGCCGAACTCATCGAGGAGTGCGCCGGGCCATCGCGAGCCGACCGTGATGACGCACGGCGGCGGTATTACCGTCTGACCAGGCGCGGCCGGAAGGCAGGAGCCCTGGAGGCCGAACGGCTGGCGCGAACGCTCGACGTCGCTCGCACGAAACGCCTACTCGACAATTGAGTAACCTCATGCCGAACGACATGCCCGACCGAATTTTCCGGAAGCTTCAAGGCGCCTACCCGAAGGAGTTTCGCGAGGAATACGGAGAGCAGATGGCGCTCACGTTTCGTGAGCGCGCCGCCGATGCGCGCCGCAGGGGGGTACTCGCTCTTGTCCGGTTCTGGGCGATCGCTCTGACCGACCTTATCGGCACGGCCGCACGAGAGCACTCCGAAGGATGGACCCAGGACATCAGTCGGGCAGTTCGGTCGCTGACCCGGAAACGATCACTCGCATTGGTGGCCACCTTGAGCCTGGCGATAGGGATCGGGGCGACCACGACCGTCTTCAGCGTCATCGATTCGGTCCTTCTACGGCCGTTGCCTTTCTCTGAACCCGACCGACTGTTCGTTGTCGAAGAAGAAAGCGGCCACGGCATCAGCTTCTTCAACTATTTGGAACTGGGGCAACGGTCACGGGCGTTTCGATCGCTTGCAGCGTTCAGCTACCCGAACACACCGCCAACCTACACGGGCGGAGAGGTCCCGTTGGTCCTCGAAGGCGTCGTCGTGACATCCACGTTTTTCGACGTGCTAGGCACAGCCCCCGAAGTGGGCCGCGTCTTCATGCCAGACGAAGATCGTCCTGGCGTAGCGCCGGTTATCGTCCTGGGCCACGCCTTCTGGACACGAGAAATGGGAGCGGACCGCTCTGTGGTCGGATCCAGCATGCTGCTCGACGGCGTCATCCACCGGATCGTCGGTGTCATGCCGGAAGGGTTCGCCTATCCAAGTACTGTCGACTACTGGAAACCCCTGCAGGCGGAGATCGAACCTCCGGGTCGGCGCGCGCTCGGCTTCCTTTCCCTGGTCGGAAGATCTGGAGCCGATACCGAAACGTCCGCGGTACAGGCTGACGTCGACCGGCTGGCAAGCATCCTGGGCCAGGAGTTCCCCGAAGCCGCGGCAATGCTCGAATGGAATGTGGAATCGCTGCACGATCGGACCGTCGGCGAGTCTGCGTTCGCCCTGTGGGTGTTGTTTCTCGCAGTCGGTCTCGTACTGCTCATCGCCTGCACGAGCGTCTCGAGCCTTCTTCTTTCACGGGGCATCCAGCGTCAGCAGGAAATCGCGATCCGCACGGCTTTGGGAGCAAGACGGCCGCGGGTACTGCGACTCCTGCTTTCGGAATCGCTCGTGCTCGCGCTCGCCGGCGGGTTGGCCGGAGCCCTCGCAGCCGTTCTGTTGACGCCCCGTATTGTCGCGATGGCTCCTTCTCTACCGCGTGCCGGTGAAGTGTCGGCCGATAGCCGGGTCCTGCTGTTCGCCCTCACCGCATCGGTCGTGTGCGGTGTCGTCTGCGGTGTCCTGCCGGCCTTCAAGGCGGCCCGCACGGATGTTGCGGCCACGCTCTCCAACAACAGCCTGGCCCGGCCGAGCGCACGGATGCATCGTCTGCAGCGAGGCCTCGTGGTTGCCCAGGTGGCAATCGCCTATGTCCTGCTCGTGGGAGCCGGCCTGTTGACGATCACCCTCGTCAACATCAACAGCAAGTCTCCGGGATTTGTGGCCGATAACGTAATGTCGTTCCGCATCGTGCTCCCACGAACGTACGTCCGACCGGAACAGAAACGTAGGTTTTTCGATGAAGTGATGGCCGGGATTCGGACGCTGCCGGGTGTCCGCAACACCAGTATTTCCGCGCAGGTGTTCCGCCGGCGCGAAAAACTGGGCAGGGACTTCACCGTGGAAGGGCGCGGTCAACTCCACGGCCAGGAGTATGCCGCCGATAGTCTCTTCGTCGGCATCGACTACTTCGAGACGATGGGAATCGAGGTCCTCGACGGCCGCGGCTTCGCGCCGGCCGACGGCAGGCGGCCTCTGGATGTCGTTCTCATCAACGAAGCCATGGCCCGACGCTTCTGGCCTGGTGGAGACCCTGTCGGTGCGCGCATCAAGACCGGCTATGCCAACGCGACCGACGATCCGTGGCTCGAGGTCATCGGCGTCGTGGCCGACGCCAGGCGGGAACGGCTGGATGAGGACCCCGTGCCGGAGTTCTATATCGCCTACGAACAGGAAAGCCGGCGGCGGCGGATGTATGTGCTCGTCGCTTCGGACGGAAACCCTCTCGACCTGGTGCCCGCTATTCGTGCGCGCGTGGGCGACGTCGACCCTCTCATCGCCGTACAAGATGTGCAGTTGATCGAGGACCTGCTCGCCGGGTCGGTGGCCGGTCCACGTTTCCGCGCGACGATCATGATGTTGTTCGCTTCGGTCGCCGTGGTCCTGTCACTGGTTGGTATCTACGGCATGCTGTCTCGACTCGTGTTCCTGACACGGCATGAAATCGGCGTCCGCATCGCGATGGGGGCGCCGCCATCATCGGTGCTGCGACACGTCGTCGGCCGTGGGCTTCGAACCACTGCCCTGGGTCTCGTCCTTGGTGTGATGGGAGCCCTGGCCGCCAGCCGGTTGCTGGAAGCGATGCTGGTCGACGTTTCGGTCACAAGCCCGGCAAACCTGTCACTAACGGCGCTACTCTTTGTCGTTGTCGTTCTGGCAGCGTCCTACTTCCCTGCCAGGCGTGCGAGCCGGCTGGACCCAGTCGAAACGCTGCGGTCATAGGGGACAGGCTCCCCTGTCCCCCTCTGCCCATTACAGCTATTGCAGTTACTGGAGACGCTCGATCGAAATGATGCCAACCGGCGGCGTCAGGCTCTGCGCATCGGCGGGCGCAGCCTGAATCGCGCGAACGACGTCCATGCCGTCGACGACCTTCCCGAACGCCGCGAAGCCCTGGCCGTCCGCATTCCGATCTCCTCCGAAGTCCAGCGACGGCTGATCTTCGATGCAGATGAAGATGTCCGACCGGGCGGAGTCCGGCCCGCCGCGCGCCATCGAGATCGCCCCGTCTTCGTGTCGGAGCCCGGTAACGTTCGTCCGCTCCAGGGGGATAGGATCGAAGCCTTCCCAGCGTCGGTCCGGATTGACGCCCGCCTGAATCACCTCGATCAGCACGTCGTTGTTCGGCTGGTTGTCGAGTTTTACCGTGCGGTGAAACCGCCCGCCTTCATAGAACCCGCCGTCGACGTACCTCAGAAAGTTTTCCACCGTGCCGGGAGCCCGGGCCGGGTACAACTCGATATCGATGTTGCCCACTTCGGTCCGGATTCGGACACGGATGGATTCCTGCGCCGTCGCTGTCGTCGCAAAGGCCCATAGAAGCAATAGCAACGCAAAGATTCGTTTCATCAACACTGTTAAAAGCCCCTGATTGGAAAACTGAAATAAGTGTAGCGCTCAGGTGGGGACACGGGAGCCTGTCCCCTATTTTGCCGGAAGAGTGGCTGAAAACTTTATCGCCCGCTCCACCCATTTCTTCAATGCTGCTCCTGACTGGTAGCCGGCCGGCTCGAGATACACCATCGTGCTAATCAGCTTACCCGTAAAGTCCATCGGGGCGGTGTGGAGTTCCCTCAACGCTTTTGTCGTGCCCTCGTTCCCCAGGCGCAGGCAGATCCTGTCGCCGACGACACCGCAACACATGTTGCCCCGGAGCATGAACGTGATACCGCCAAACAACTTCCGTTCGGTCAGGCCTTTCTTCGGTCCGAGCGCTCGTCGCAGGCGATCGGCGACCTTCTCTTCATAAGCCATCGGTGTCTCCCTCCGTATACCATCTACCAAATGGGCTTTCACGTCGAGCCGAAGATATTCCAAATGTTTCCAGGACTGCGCCTGGCCGTGGCGGTCGCCCTCGACCTGAACACCGACGCCGTGCCGCACGCCCTTGCCGATCACTGGCATCGCGTGTGGGCCGCCGCCCCGGACGCGCTCGCCGACTATCCGGACCGGCAATCCCACCCACGCGTCAAGGCCTGGCGCGACGCATGGAAACAAATCGGCGTGTCGTCGAAGAAATTTCCCTGTTCGGTCGAATCCCTGCTCAAACGCGCCTTGAAAGGCGGCGAGCCCTTCTCGATCCATCCGATCGTAGACTTCTACAACACGATCTCTCTCGAACACCTCGTCCCGGCCGGCGCGTTCGATCTTGCGGGCACCAGCGAGGGCATCGCACTCCGGCTGACACGATCCGGCGACACGTTCCAGGCGCTCGATGAAGCCGCACCCGCATCCGTGTCGGAAGGCGAGACGGCCTACGCCACCGGGTCGACCGTCCTCACGCGCCACTTTGTCTGGAAACAATCGCAGGAAGCGCTCATCGCCCCGACGACACGCGACGTGTTTCTGGTTTCGGAAGTACTGGGCGATCTACCCGACGACGTCGCCCTCGCCGTCGTCGAGAACTTCGAGGAAGGACTCCGCGCCTACTTCGGCGTCGAAGGCCGAAGCTTCATCGTGGATGCGAAGAATAACGTTGTGGACTGGGAGGGGAGTTAACCGCAGAGATACAAAGAAAAGAACTGTAGCGGCGGTCTATGACCGCCGAAAAATAATCTCCTCTGCGCCTCTGCGGCCGTTCCGAACCTAATCGTGGCCCGCGACGTTGTGCGCGCCGTGGATCAGCGCGATCTGCCAGTTGCCGCCGACCCTCGTGAACACCGCGCTGCCGAGCCCTTCGATCGCCACCTGGCCACCGACTTCGACCGCATAGTTGAAGTATGCCCACGCCGCGTCACCGACCATCATGACCTTGACGTTGCGGGTGACCATCTTCTGATCCGGACCCATCAGACGGCCCAGAAATCGGGTGACGCCTCCTTTGCCGGCGATCGCATGGCCGTCTTCATCCAACCACACGGCATCGTCAGCGAGCACTCTCTCAAAGTACGCCGCATCCGAGTTGTTTATGGCGTTGATCGCATCATCGACCAGCGCGGTGTCGCCCTGGGCATAAGCCCCCGTCGCACTGACAAGCAAGGTCACTAGCAGCAGAAAGCCGTATTTTTTCACGAGTGAAACTCCTTCGGTTATTGATTCTCGATTTAGGAAGACAAATCTTTTATATCACGCTCTTATCGATACCTTAAGACTCTCCAACCCCTTCGGCGTCTCAGACGAAAATTCACCCATTCACAGTGAAACCTTGACTACCAAACATTTGTTTGGGTATAACAGTCGAATGCGCCTCGCGACGATTCGCACTCAGCTGGAGTTGGAACTGGCAGACCGCTACCCGCGACCCTTCAGCTCGCCGGCCCAAACGCCGCCGGAAACCATCCTCACCGGTGTCGGCGAAGTCGATCGACTGGCCGGCGGGCTGCCGCGGGGCCGCATCATCGAAATTTTTGGGCCCGACTCGTCAGGCCGGACCAGCCTGCTGCTCTCGACTCTGGCTCAAGTCACTGAACAAGAAGAAGTTTGTGGTTTGATCGACCCTACCGGCACTTTCGATCCAGCATCAGCTGTTGCCGCCGGGGTCGACCTTGCCAGCCTGCTCTGGGTCCGGACCGGACGGGATCTGGACCTTGCAATCAAGGCGACCGACCTACTGGTCCAGGGAGGCGGTTTTGGACTCATTGCCGTCGACCTGGGAGAGGTATCCCCCGGCGAAGTGCGTCGCCGTCCACTTTCTACCTGGTTCCGACTCCAGCGGGCTGTAGAGAACACACCCACCATCCTACTGTTCCTCGGGCGGGAATCATCGATCAAGACCTGCGCGTCTCTGGTTCTACGCCTGGCGCCGGATCGCACGGAGTGGTCCCCCCGGCTGCTCGGCGGGATCCGTCCCAAGGCGGAGATCGTCCGATCGAGAACGAACCCAGCGGCAGGCTGGAGCGATGCCATCGGCCGCTTCCGTCTGGAATCGGCAAGCCACCTTCGCAGCGTCTCCGGCCACCGGAGCACAACCCTCCCCTTCCAGCAAGAAAACACCCAAGGAGTACCCAGCCATGAGCACTAGCGTCCTGAAGATCGACCGGAAGATTGCGGAATCTTACATCGATGCGGGCCCTCGGCCCAGCCCCCTGTATGGCTGTATCCATATCCCGGACTTCCCCGTCCAGGCGTTCGTCCGGAACGAACCAGAACTGCGCCGGCGCCCGATGGCCGTACTCGACGGAACGTTTCCATTGTTCACTGTCGTCGCGACGAACGGCTTCGCCCGCAATACAGGTGTTCGGGTTGGGATGACAAAACTGCAACTGCAGCAGTTCCCCGATGTCGAGGTGCGTTACCGATCTCCCATGCAGGAGGACTGCACCCACCAAGCCCTCATCGACTGTGCGCATTACTTCACACCCCGCGTGGAAGACACCGCCCTCGATACGACCACGCTCGATCTGAACGGACTGTATGGACTGTGGGGATCCCCAAGGGCCATGGCCCAGAAACTGTTCCGGGCTGCGGATAAGCTCGGCCTCGAGGCGCACGTCGCCGTGGCGCCCAACCCGGACGCCGCCATGCATGCCGCGAAAGCCGCAGCCGGCATTACCGTCATCGCCACCGGGGAAGAGCAAAAGAAGCTGGAATCGCTGCCGCTCCACATCCTTTCGCCGTCTGAAGAAATCGGGACGACCTTCGACCGCTGGGGACTGGAAACGTTCGGGGATTTATCGCGGCTTCCGCAAATCGAAATCGCCGAACGATTGGGTCAGGAAGGCGTTGGGCTGTGGCAGATGGCTCGGGGAAAAACCACGCGCCTGTTACGTGTTCTGGAGGAAAAGCTTCACTTTAAAGAATCAATAGAATTAGAAGATTCTATTGATTCAACGGAATCGTTAGCGTTCATTTTGAATCGTCTTCTCAACCAGCTTTGCCAGCGGCTGACCGCTCGAAATCGGACGACGAACGCGCTCCGCCTGAGCCTGAAGCTGGAACCGGGAGCGGCAGACGACTCTTTTGTCCGGACGATCAATCTCCCCATCCCGATCCGGGACCCCAAAATCCTGCTGAAGCTGTTCCAGTTGGACCTGGACATCCACCGTCCTCCGGCGCCTGTCGTGGAAGTCTCCATGACCGCAGAACCGGTCGAACCCCGGACCATCCAGAACGGGCTGTTCCTTCCCCTCGCCCCCGAACCTGAAAAGCTGGAGCTGACACTGGCCAGGATCGGTGCCAGAGTCGGCGCAGAAAACGTGGGTTCGCCCGAACTCCTCGACACGCACCGCCCGGATGCCTTCCGCATCCAGCGCTTCAGCCCACTCCGGAAGCCGGCAGAAAAACCCGGCCCTACAAGAACAGAAGGGTCCACCGTTCCACTGGCGTTGAGGATCTTTCGGCCTTCGCTTCGAGCCACCGTCGAGATGCGGCAGGGCCAGCCCAACTACATCCGGTTCGGCAACAAGACCGGAAAAGTCGTCGCCGCCGCCGGACCGTGGAACAGTTCGGGAGAATGGTGGCGCGACGACACCTGGAACCGGGAAGAATGGGATATCGAACTCCGTTCCGGCCGCCAACACGCGCTGTACCGCATCTACCACGACCGCAGAACAGACGCCTGGTTCGTCGATGGTTCTTACGACTGAGAAATTCACCGCAAAGACGCAAAGGCTTTTGGCTTTTGGCCTTTAGCCATTAGCACTCAGTTTTAGGCGGTCAACACAACTGACGACTGAGAGCAAATAGCCAACAGCTCTTCCCCTTTGCGCCTTTGCGGTGAAAAATCCCCGATCCATGTATGTAGAGCTGCATGCGGCTTCTGCTTTCAGTTTCTTACAAGCCGCTTCCCTTCCCGAAGACCTCGCGGCAACGGCGGCGCGGATGGACATGCCCGCCATGGCAATCGTCGACCGGGACGGGGTCTACGGAGTGCCGCGGTTCCACCTCGAAGCCCGGCGCGTCGGTATCCGGCCGCACATCGGTTCGGAGGTGACCGCCGTCGGCGGACACCGCTATCCCCTGCTCGTCGCCTCCGAGCAGGGCTACCGCAACCTGTGCCGGCTCATCACCCGCATGAAGATGCGCGCCAGCAAGGGAGAGGGCGTCGCAACACTCGAAGAGATGGCCAGCCACTCCGCCGGCCTCATCTGCCTGACGGGCGATGAGAACGGACCGCTGGCCATAGCACTACGGAATGGAGGCATTCCGGTAGCGCGGGAATGCCTCCGGCAACTGACGGAAGTCTTCGGAAACGGCAACGTTTACGTCGAGTTGCAACGCCACTTCGACCGCGCCGGCGAAGCTCGCCTCGAAGCATCCGTCGCACTGGCCGACGAAATGCACCTCCCGCTGCTGGCCACCAACGGCGTCCGCCACACCGGCCAGCGCGAAATTCTCGACGTGTTCACAGCGATCCGTCATCACCGGACGCTGGAGACCGCTGGACGGCTGCTTGCCGGCAACTCCGAGCGCCGGATGAAGAGCCCCAAAGAAATGGTGCTGCTCTTCCGGGATCTGCCTGCAGCGGTCGCAAACACCCTGGAGCTTTCATCGCGCCTCCGGTTCACGATGAAGGACCTCGGCTACCGGTTCCCTCCCTACCCGGTCCCGGAAGGCGAGACCATGGACTCGTTCCTCCGGAAGCGCACCTTCGAGGGCGCGCACACCCGTTACCGCCCGCTCCATGAAAAAGCGCGTCGGCAGATCGACCACGAGCTGACCCTGATAAAAAAGCTTGGGCTGGCCGGATATTTCCTGATCGTCTGGGACATCGTCCAATTTTGCCGGCGCGAAAACATCCTCGCGCAAGGCCGGGGGTCGGCGGCCAACAGCGCGGTCTGCTATTCGCTCGGTATCACCGCAGTGGATCCGGTCGGCATGGAGCTGCTCTTCGAACGATTCCTTTCTGAAGAACGCGGCGAGTGGCCCGACATCGACATCGACCTGCCCAGCGGCGACCAGCGGGAGCGCGCCATTCAGTATGTCTACGAACGTTACGGGCGGCGCGGCGCCGCCATGACCGCCAACGTCATCACCTACCGCGGCCGGTCCGCCGCCCGGGAAGTCGGCAAGGTGCTCGGCTTCGATGCCCAAACACTCGACCGCGTCTCGAAGCTCGTCAGCCGGTGGGAATACACCGACGCCAAAGACAGCCTGGCCGAACAATTCAAGACCGCCGGACTCGACATCGGTCATTCCAGAATCCGCAAGTTCATCGAACTCTGTACCGGTCTACAGAAGCTGCCGCGCCATCTTGGCCAGCATTCCGGGGGGCTGGTCATCTGTCAGGGCGCGCTCGATTCGGTCGTCCCTCTCGAACCGGCATCGATGCCGGACCGAACGGTCGTCCAGTGGGACAAGGACGACTGCGCCGCAATGGGTATCATCAAGGTCGATCTTCTCGGCTTGGGGATGCTGGCCGTACTCGAAGATTCGATCGAGTTGATCCGCGACGGCTACGATGAGGAAGTCGATCTGGCTCAGCTTCCGCCCGACGACCCCCTCGTCTACCGAACCCTGCAGCGCGCCGACACGGTCGGGATGTTCCAGATCGAAAGCCGGGCCCAGATGTCCTGCCTTCCACGACTCCGCCCCGAACGCTTCTACGACCTTGTCGTCCAGGTTGCCATCATCCGGCCCGGACCGATCGTCGGACAGATGGTCCACCCGTACCTGAACCGGCGCCAGGGACGCGAGCCGGTGACCTACCCGCACCCGTCGCTCGAACCCGTCCTGAAGCGCACGCTCGGTGTCCCGCTCTTCCAGGAGCAGTTGTTGAAGGTCGCCATGATCGCCGCCGGTTTTTCCGGGGGTGAGGCCGAAGAACTCCGACGGGCGTTCGGTTTCAAACGCGCCGAGGAAAAGATGGGGGATATCGAGATCAAGCTCCGCAGGGGCATGGCAAAACACGGCATCACCGGCCAGGCTCAGGACCAGATCGTGCAGGCCATCACGTCGTTCGCGCTCTACGGCTTCCCCGAATCCCACGCCGCCAGCTTTGCGCTCATCGCCTACGCCAGTGCCTATCTTAAATGCCATTATTTAGCTGCATTTACGGCAGCAATCCTAAACAATCAGCCGATGGGCTTCTACAGCCCGGCCACCCTGGTCAAAGATGCCCAGCGCCATGGCCTGCGCGTCCTGCCGATCGATATCGCCCGCTCCGAATGGCTCTGCTCCCTGGAGCAGGCTCCCAAGGTCAAAACCCGGAACGGTGAGCCTCAACTTGCCGTCCGACTGGGGTTGCTCTACGTAAAGGGACTCCGCAGGATTGCGGGCCTTCGGATCGTGAAGGAACGATCCCGGCGAGCGTTCTCCTCGATCGACGATCTGGTTCGCCGCGTCGACGAGCTACAGAAAAAGGAACTCGGGCTTCTGGCCGAGATCGGTGCCCTGAACTTCATCGACAGGGAGCGGCGCATTCACCGGCGCGATGCACTCTGGCAGGTCGAGCGAGCTTCCCGCAGGGCCGGTCCCCTTCTAGACACCATCGACGAACCGGACACACCGTCACCACTGAAACAGATGGAAGCCGAAGAGCGTCTCGTCGCCGATTTTCGAGTATCCGGCCTCACGATGGGACCGCACCCGATGTCGTTCTGCAGGAAAAGACTCGACCAGATGGGCATTCGCCGGGCAGTGGACCTGGCGCAACTGCCCAACGGCATCTGGGTAAAGACCGCCGGTTGCGTCATCGCGCGGCAGCGGCCGGGAACGGCCAAGGGGTTTGTCTTCTTGAGCCTCGAGGATGAGACCGGGATCTCGAACGCGATCTTCACGCCCGACATACTGGAGCGCAACCGTGCGGTCATCACGACCGAACGCTTCATCATGATCGAGGGCCATCTCCAGCATCAGGACAACGTGATCTCGGTGAAGGCTCGCGTTGTCCGTCCGATTTCGATCACGGACGCGGAAACGAAGTCGCGGGATTTCTACTGAAAACGGGACGGTGCATTAATCCCAACCCAGGACCCGAGGACCTGACTTGGGATTAATGCACCGTCACGAAATTACGCCGATACCAGTTGTTCAGACCGAGAAAGGAATTGCGCGTAGGTCCCCGTGAAATCCTCGATCCGGTCGTGGTTGATATTCCAGATTCGAGTTGCCACTTCGTCGATCACGTCATGATCGTGAGTCACCAGCAGCAAGGTGCCCTCATACCGCTGCAGGGCAATGTTGAGGGCGTTGATGGATTCCAGATCCAGGTGGTTGGTCGGCTCATCCAGAATCAAAACATTCGGCTTCTGCAGCATCAGGCGACAGAAAACGATGCGCGCCACTTCGCCGCCGGAAAGAGTATGCGTTTGTTTGAGCGCATCGTCGCCGCTGAACAGCATTTGTCCGAGCAAACCACGCAACTCCTCCTGAGATGCGCTGGGATCGAAGCTATGTAACCAATCGATCACGCGGACTCCGTCGGGGATGGACTCTCGATGATCCTGCGCGAAGTATCCGACAGTGACTTCATGTCCCCAGGTCACGTTTCCGGAATCGATCGTGAACGTCCGATCGAGGGCATCGACAAACCCTGTGGCATTGCGGATCAAAGATTTCAGAAGAGTGGTTTTCCCGGCACCGTTTCTTCCTATCAGGGCAACCCTTTCTCCGCGGTTCACGGCAGCAGTGAAGTTGTGAAACACACCCAGCGGCGCGGTTGCGCCATCATACGATTTCGTGAGCCCGTCGATCTCGAGCGGATGTCTTCCTGAGGGCCGTATGACGTTGAATCGAATGAACGGTCGCTGGATGTTGGATCTCGCGAGTTCCGTCGTCTTGAGTCGCTCCACTTCCTTCTTTCGGGACGCCACCTGGGACGATCGGGTACCGGCCGCGAACCGCGAGATGAACTGCTGCAACTGCGCGATCTTCTTCTCACGATGCTCGTTACCAGCTTCAACACGAGCACGCACCTGTGTTTTTGCGAGGACCATGTTGTCGTAGGCACCCGTGTAGTGGATTACCGTCTGATAGTCGATGTCCGCGGTATGCGTGCAGATTTCGTTCAGAAAATGACGGTCGTGCGAAATGACAATCAGGCATCCCTCATAGGCACAGAGATATTTCTGGAGCCAGTGGACGGAATCGAGGTCGAGGTTGTTGGTGGGCTCATCGAGCAGCAGAACCTGCGGATTGCCGAACAGCGCCTGTGCCAGAAGGACGCGCACTTTCTGGCCGCCTTGGAGTTCGCTCATACTCCGGTCGTGAAGGTTCGCGGGTATGTCCAGGCCGTCCAACAAAATGGCCGCGTCGACTTCCGCGGTGTAGCCGTCTTCGTCCCCGACAATGCCTTCAAGTTCGCCCAGTCGCATGCCGTCTTCATCGGTCAAAGCGTCGGGATCTTTCGTATAGAGGGTATCCCGCTCCTCAAGAGCCTTCCACAGCCGGGCATTCCCCATGATCACGGTGTCCATCACCCGATACGCGTCGAAGGCGAACTGATCCTGGCCGAGGACTCCCATTTTCTTAGGTCGGGTTACTGAGCCCTTATCGGAGTCGATTTCACCCGTCAGGATCTTCATCAGCGTGGACTTGCCGGCGCCGTTCGGCCCAGTGATCGCGTAACGCCGGCCCGAAATAAAGGTGGCACTGACGTCTTCGAACAGGAATTGGGCACCGTAGCGCATGGACACGTTGTTTAGAGAAAGTTGCATATTATAGATAACTCCACATCGATCAGACCAAACACCCATTATAGCCCGCGGCAACCGACTCAATCTAGCTATGTTGCTGTCCTGGGTGGGCAGGAACGTGAAAAGGAGAATAGGGACAGGCACCTATGTCCCTATTCTTGACTGCCTTGATCGGCGGCCGGGAGCGGCTCAACATCCAAGCCATCTCGGGCATCAGGACAACGTGATTTCGGTGTAGGCCCGCGGCGTCAGCCCGACTTTCGATCGCTGCAGAACCAAGTCGCGGAACTTCTGTTGACCGACGGCCAGGCCCTGAGCCAGGGACCGGTAAGAGTGCCGGACACTAGGAGCCTGTCGGGAATTGGCTCCCTCGAAGCAAGAATCAACAACTTACGAGCCATCCCTGAGCCTGTAAGTTGTTGACTTGGTTGCAGACTTCTTATTCCCGACGGCTCCTAGGCTTATTACAGCAATTCTCTTGATTCTTCCTAGGAGCCTGTCGGGAATTGGCTCCCTCGAAGCAAGAATCAACAACTTACGAGCCATCCCCGGTCTGTAAGTTGTTGATTCTTGGTTGCAGACTTCTTATTCCCGACAGGCTCCTAGGCTTATTACAGCAATTCTCTTGATTCTTCCTAGGTGTCGGGAATTGGCTCCCTCGAAGCAAGAATCAACAACTTACGGCCATCCCCGGTCTGTAAGTTGTTGATTCTTATATGTTGCAGACTTCTTATTCCCGACAGGCTCCTAGGTCCTATGGGAATGTCCCCGTAATCACCTGAAGTTAGTCCTGTATTCCGTGCGGTTGCAGGCGGAAGTATTCCGTCAGCACGAGGAAGCGCCTGCCAGTCATCGGAACAGCAAAGGGAGGGATCCTTGTTGTTCCGGCACGCAACGATATTTAGGAGAAAGAATCATGACAGATGGCATCGCCAGAAAGGCGCTCTTGTGGACGCTATTCGTGGTCTTGACGGGAACGTTCGCTTCGAACGCTCTGCAAGCGACGACGACGGCCGGCGCTCTATCGAGCACGCAGAATTCCGCCAACGCCAACGCTCAGTTGCTGCTCCTGTCGGCCGCGTCGGAACTGCAGAACCCCATACCGACGATGCTTCTGGAAGGCCTCAACTTCTTACCGAAGAAGGCCGTCGATGGCCCCCGGGTGTTTATGGGACGGCTCGGTGGAATACAGGATGAACTCATCGTTCTCCAGGCGACCGACACGAGCATCCTGGTGATGCTGACCGAAACCCAGCCCGGCACCTACCTCGTGGTCGTGACCAAAGGGAACGGATCTGTCGACCGCGATGCGTTCGACGTCACGCTGGGCGGCGGTGGTTTGGCAGGTCCTCCGGGACCGGAGGGGCCAGAAGGTCCCATCGGCCCCGATGGCCCGCAAGGCCTTGAGGGGGACGTCGGGCCTCAGGGTGACATCGGTCTCCAGGGTGACATCGGTCCCCAGGGTGACATCGGTCCCCAGGGTGACATCGGTCCCCAGGGCGACGTCGGTCTCCCGGGCGACATCGGTCTCCAGGGCGACGTCGGTCTCCCGGGCGACATCGGTCCCCAGGGCGACGTCGGTCTCCAAGGTGACATCGGTCCCCAGGGCGATATCGGTCTCCCGGGTGACATCGGTCCCCAGGGCGACGTCGGTCTCCCAGGCGACATCGGTCCTCAGGGCGATGTCGGTCTCCCGGGCGATCAGGGTATCCAGGGCAATGACGGTCCACAAGGCCCGCTGGGACCCATCGGCCCCATCGGCCCGGAAGGTCCGGCTGGTCCCCTCAATCCCAACATCATCGCCGACGAGGCCAATCCATTCCTGACCGGGCTCGGCTTCAACGCGTTGACCAGTAACACGACGGGAACCAACAACACCGCCACCGGTTTCGAGGCAATGACGTTCAACACCACCGGCAGGGACAACACCGCCACGGGCATCCGCGCACTCCGGGACAACACCACGGGCTTTGAGAACACGGCTACCGGTTCCGGGGCGATGGTCCTCAACACGACCGGGACCAGCAACACCGCCACCGGCGTCGGCGCACTCCAGGTCAACAACGGTCATTTCAATACCGCCACCGGAGCCCGGACGCTGCTCAACTCCACGACCGGCGATGAGAACACCGCCACCGGGTTCCGTGGTCTCGAGTTCAACACCATCGGCTTCCGCAATACCGCAAACGGCAGCTTCGCGCTCCAGCTCAACACCACCGGTTCCAACAACACCGCCACCGGCGCCGACGCGCTGCTGGCCATGGTGACCGGAGCCCAGAACACCGCCACCGGTTCCGAGGCCATGCAGGACAACGTGTCGGGCGACCAGAACACCGCCGTCGGCGGCCGGGCCCTGCTCGGACTCGCCTCGGGCAACCAGAACACCGGCGTCGGCTTCGCGGCCCGAACGAGCGGTAATTTCACCAACGCCGTCGTCGATGCCAGCAACAAGGTCCGCATCGGCGACAACGACGTCACCGAGGTCGAGGCCAAAGGTTTCTTCAATGGACTGACCGGTCTCTGCATCAATGGGGACTGTCGCACCGAGTGGCTGCCGGCCGGTTCGGTCGACTCCACCGACATCCTTGACGGTGCTATCGCCGCCATCGACGTCGATTCCTCCCAGCTCCAGCTGCGCGTCTCCGGGGTGTGTCTGGTCGGAGAGACGATCCGAGAGGTCAACGCCAACGGCTCGGTCCTCTGCGAACCCGTCCCGCCAGGTCCTCCAGGACCCATCGGCCCTGAGGGGCCCGTTGGTCCGGAAGGCCCGCTCAATCCCAACATCATCGCCGACGAGGCCAATCCATTCCTGACCGGGCTCGGCTTCAACGCGTTGACCAGTAACACGACCGGAACCGGCAACGTCGCCACCGGCTTCGAAGCGCTGAGGCTCAACACGACCGGCAGGGACAACACCGCCACCGGCTTCCGCGGTCTCGAGTTCAACACCACTGGATCCAACAACACGGCAAACGGCAGCTTCGCGCTCCAGCGCAACACTACAGGCATCGACAACACGGCAAACGGCAGCCTCGCGCTCCAGTTCAACACCACGGGCTTTGAGAACCCGGCATCCGGGCATCGGACGCTGCTCAACAACACCACCGGAGCCAACAACACCGCCACCGGCGTCAACGCGATGCGCAACAACTCCACCGGATCCAACAACACCGCCACCGGCGGGATCAGTGCGCTGCGCGGCAACACCACCGGCAGCGAAAACACGGCCACCGGGTCCAACGCGCTGGTGGCAAACGTAACGGGAAGCCAAAACACCGCTATCGGGTTTTCGGCCAACGTGGCCGCAAACAATCTGACCAACGCCACCGCGTTGGGCGCCAACGCCATCGTCGATGCCAGCAACAAGGTCCGCATTGGCGATAACGCGGTGACCGCGGTCGAAACCGCCGGTGCCTTCAATGGACTGGGCGGTCTCTGCATCAACGGCGACTGTCGCACCGAGTGGCTCCCGACCGGGTCGGTCGATTCCACCGAACTCCAGCTGCGCGTCTCCGGGGTCTGCGCGGCCGGAGAAACCATCAGTCAGGTCAACGCCAACGGCACGGTCCTCTGCGAGGCCGTCCCGCCAGGTCCTCCAGGACCCATCGGTCCGGAAGGTCCCGTTGGTCCGGAAGGCCCCCTCAATCCCAACATCATCGCTGACGAGGCCGATCCATTCCGGACCGGGCTTGGTTTCAACGCGTTGACCAGCAACACGACCGGAACCGGCAACGTCGCCACCGGCTTCGAAGCGCTGAGGCTCAACACGACCGGCAGGGACAACACCGCCACCGGCTTCCGCGGTCTCGAGTTCAACACCACCGGCATCAACAACACGGCAAACGGCAGCCGCGCGCTCCAGCTCAACACCACGGGCTTTGAGAACACGGCATCCGGGCATCAGACGCTGCGCAACAACACCACCGGATCCAACAACACCGCCACCGGCGGGATCAGTGCGCTGCGCGGCAACACCACCGGCAGCGAAAACACGGCCACCGGGTCCAACGCGCTGGTGGCAAACACAACGGGAAGCCAAAACACCGCTATCGGGTTTTCGGCCAACGTGGCCGCAAACAATCTGACCAACGCCACCGCGTTGGGCGCCAACGCCATCGTCGATGCCAGCAACAAGGTCCGCATCGGCGACGACGCGGTGACCGCGGTCGAAACCGCCGGTGCCTTCAATGGACTGGGCGGTCTCTGCATCAACGGCGACTGTCGCACCGAGTGGCTGCCGACCGGGTCGGTCGACTCCACCGACATCCTTGACGGCACCATCGCCGCCGTCGACGTCGATTCCACCGAACTCCAGCTGCGCGTCTCCGGCGTCTGCGCGGCCGGAGAAACCATCAGTCAGGTCAACGCCAACGGCACGGTCCTCTGCGAGGCCGTCCCGCCAGGTCCTCCAGAACCCATCGGTCCGGAAGGTCCCGTTGGTCCGGAAGGCCCCCTCAATCCCAACATCATTGCCGACGAGGCCGATCCATTCCGGACCGGGCTTGGTTTCAACGCGTTAACAAGCAACACGACCGGAACCGGCAACGTCGCCACCGGCTTCGAAGCGCTGAGGCTCAACACGACCGGCAGGGACAACACCGCCACCGGCTTCCGCGGTCTCGAGTTCAACACCACCGGCATCAACAACACGGCAAACGGCAGCTTCGCGCTCCAGCTCAACACTACAGGCATCGACAACACGGCAAACGGCAGCCGCGCGCTCCAGCTCAACACCACGGGCTTTGAGAACACGGCATCCGGGCATCAGGCGCTGCGCAACAACACCACCGGATCCAACAACACCGCCACCGGCGGGATCAGTGCGCTGCGCGGCAACACCACCGGCAGCGAAAACACGGCCACCGGGTCCAACGCGCTGGTGGCAAACACAACGGGAAGCCAAAACACCGCTATCGGGTTTTCGGCCAACGTGGCCGCAAACAATCTGACCAACGCCACCGCGCTGGGCGCCAACGCCATCGTCGATGCCAGCAACAAGGTTCGCATCGGTGACAACAATGTGACCGAGGTCGAGGCCAACGGTTTCTTCAATGGACTGACCGGTCTCTGCATCAACGGCGACTGCCGCACCGAGTGGCTGCCTGCCGGTTCGGTCGACTCCACCGACATCCTTGACGGCACCATCGCCGCCGTCGACGTCGATTCCACCGAACTCCAGCTGCGCGTCTCCGGCGTGTGCGCGGTCGGAGAGACGATCCGCGAGGTGACCGACAACGGGGAGGTTCTCTGCGAACCGGTCCCGGCAGGTCCTCCAGGACCCGTGGACCCCATCGGTCCGGACGGTCCGGCTGGTCCCCTCAATCCCAACATCATCGCCGACGAGGCCAATCCATTCCTTACCGGGCTCGGCTTCAACGCTTTGATTGACAACACTACGGGGATTAAGAACGCGGCCACGGGCTCCCACGCGCTCTTTGCCAACACGACTGGGAGTGCCAACACCGCCATGGGTGCCGAGTCTCTGGCGACCAACACCGTAGGAAGCGCCAATACGGCGACCGGGTTCCAATCGCTCCTCTTGTCCACTGGAAGCTTCAACACCGCTACGGGCACCAACACCCTCCGAAACTACATCGCGGGAGACAACAACACAGCCATCGGAAACGGAGCGCTCCAGGGCGATACCGCCGGCGCGGCAAATGCCACCGGGAGCAACAACACGGCGAGTGGGTTCCAGGCGCTGTTCAGCAACATCAGTGGGAACGACAACACGGCCACCGGGTTCAACGCGCTTCTTAGCAACACCTCAGGAACCAACAATACGGCCAGCGGGGTGAATGCGTTAGACGCCCTCCTGACGGGAGCCCAGAACACTGGCGTCGGGTTCGGAGCCCGGACGAACGGCAACTACACGAACGCGACCGCGCTGGTCGCCAACGCCATCGTCGATGCCAGCAACAAGGTCCGGATCGGCGACAACGCTGTGACCGAGGTCGAAACCGCCGGCGCCTTCAATGGAATTGGCGGTCTCTGCATCAACGGCGACTGTCGCACCGAATGGCTGCCGGCCGGTTCGGTCGACTCCACCGCCATCATCGATGGCACCATCGCTGCGGTTGACGTCGATCCGACCCAGCTCCAGGTGCGTGTCACCGGAGTTTGCGCGGCCGGGGAAATGATCCGCGAGGTCAATGCCGATGGCACGGTCCTCTGCGAGCTGGCACCGGAAGGTCCCGAGGGTCCCGAAGGACCGGAAGGGCCGGAAGGACCGCTCAATCCGAACGTGATTGCCGAGGGCGCAAATCCTTGGCGTACGGCACTCGGCGTCAACGCGCTGGCGAATACGACCGGATTCGGCAGCACGGCCACCGGGTACTTCGGTCTGTTTGCAAACACAACCGGATCGAAAAACACGGCCACCGGGTACCTCTCACTCTTAAACAACACCACCGGCAACGAGAACACCGCAACCGGGAGTCGCGCATTGGGCAGCAACACCACCGGAACCAACAACACGGCCACCGGGCGACAAGCACTGTTCAACAACACGCTCGGCAGCGTCAACACGGCGTCCGGGTGGCGCTCTCTCTTCAGCAACACCACCGGCAGCTACAACACAGCCTCCGGGCACAGCGCACTCTTGGGCAACACCGAAGGCATCGAGAACAGCGCCTTCGGCGCCGCAGCCCTGAGCGCTAACACCACCGGCGGCTCCAACACCGCCAGCGGCTTCTCTGCACTCACGAGCAACACAGAGGGCAACTACAACACGGCCGTCGGGTACGATTCTCTCCGTTTCAACACCACTGCCACTAACAATACGGCGGTCGGAGCCAGCTCGTTAAGGAGTAACACCGAGGGGGTTCAGAACACTGCCCTGGGTGCCGACGCACTGTTCAACAACACGCTCGGCAGCGTCAACACGGCGACTGGGTGGCGGGCGCTCTTCAGCAACACGACCGGCAGCTACAACACCGCCACCGGGCACAGTACACTCTTGGGCAACACCGAAGGCATCGAAAACAGCGCCTTCGGTGCCGGAGCCCTGACTGCCAATACCACCGGCAGCTCAAATACCGCCACTGGCTTCAGCTCACTTAGGAGCAACACTGAGGGCGTCAACAATACCGCTAGCGGCTTCGCTTCTCTCCTTTTCAACACGACAGGAGAACACAACACGGCAGTTGGAGCCGCCGCGCTCTTCGTCAACACCACCGGCAACAACAACACGGCCATCGGTCAGTTTTCGGACGTCACTATAGGACACTCGAACGCGAACGCGATCGGCAACGGCGCGATCGCCACCGCGTCCAACATGGTTAGGCTCGGGAATGCGTCGGTCACCGTGATCGAAGGTCAGGTCGCCTTCACCTTCACATCCGACAAGAACAGGAAAGAGAACTTCCAATCCGTAAACGGTGAGTCAGTGCTCTGGAAGATCCGAGACTTCGACATTCCAAGCTGGAACTACATCGGCCAGGACGCCAAGCAGTTCCGTCACTACGGACCGATGGCCCAGGACTTCTTCGCCGCGTTCGGCGACGACGGCCAGGGCACGATCGGAACGCCCACCACTCTCAACTCGGGCGACATGTCGGGAATCCTAATGATCGCCGTCCAGGCACTCGAGAAAAGGACGACCGAGCTCCAGGCGGAAAACGCGCGGCTCGAAGAGACCCTTTCACAACGCACGGAAGAGTTGCTCGAAGAAGGGCAACTCCTGACTCAGGCGCGGGAGGCTTTGGAGTTAGAAAGAGCGCAGCTCCACACACGACTCGAAAGACTGGAGCTCTTGATCGAGGGCAACATTCTGCGCAGCAACGACGAATAGTCTGAGACAACTCGGCGGTCACGCGATCCTGGCGCCATCGCTTGGGCCGCCGCGTGAAGACGATACTCGGTCTTCTGGGCAAGACCGGAACGCTGAACTGTATTCACCGATTGTCACGCATGACATGCTGGAACGATGAAGCGCTCGGTCGCAACGAGGGCAAAGCTAGGGACGCGGAAACGAAGTCGCGGAATCTCTATCGAACGATTCAGGCTGCGGCGCCCCATTTCCGTCACGGAACACCCGAACCAGTATCAGAATGCCGCCGAAGGTGAGCAGCATTCCCGTCACGGTCAGCCACCACGGTTGGAAGGACCCGGGCTCCACGTAGGTGAATCCCCTGATTTCGATGTCGAGCACGGTCAGGATGAGTGCCCAGCCGTTTGCCACGGCGTGACCGATCAGGACGGGTACCAGGGAACCCGTCTGGACGACCAGCCAGCCGAACAGGATGCCCAGAACGAATGCTATGGCGAATTGCCAGGGGTTCAAATGGAACGCCGCGAACAGGAAGGCGGACCAGAACACCGCCTTGGGCGCCGAATAGCGGGCCAGGAAACCCTGGAGGATCAGTCCTCGGAACAGGAGCTCTTCCGTGAGGGGCGCGACCAGCACGAGGACGAACAAGGTCTGAAAGATGTTGCCGGTCGCAAGGCTCTCGAAGAATGCCCTCAGCCATTCCGGTGTGGGCAGCACGATCTGGAGCAGGTTGTCGAGTTCCGACAGCAGTATCGTGAGGCCGATGGTAGCGACCACGATCGGGATGACGACCCCCGGGCGGATGCCGTGTATCGGGAAGGTAGCTCTCACTGAGAGGCGTTCCTTCCTAACGCGCCAGAACATGATCAGTCCGAACGCGACCAGGTTCGTGACCCCAAGTTGCGTCGGCTCGAACCCACGCGTGGAGATGAATACGAACGGAATCTGGATCGCGATCGTCGCTGCAATGACAAGGATCAGCAGCCACATCGCCTGTCTGATGCCGGGGTATGGCCCCCTCGCGGGTGTCTCTTCCAGCGAGGGAGAGGCTGCTGGATCGATGCCGTTCGTTTCGTCACGCATGGGCGAGTCCAAGCCGGGGTGTCAAGCTCTCATCGACATATCCACAATAGACGGCCGTGAAGATAAAACGTAAAAATAGGGACAGCCACCTAGGTCCCTATTTGTTTTCTGGAGGAGAGTGACTGGGATGACTTCAAAGACGATTCCCCGAAGACTTGGACTCGCAACGGTGTCGGCGCTTCTGGCCGTGCTCGTTTCGCCTGTCTCCGCCCAACAGGAACCATGGTTCGGCCTGCGACTTCCAGCAGGCCTCAGCACCTATCACGAGCCGACGATCATCATCGACGACGATGCCGCCCCCCTTCGGGCGGCGGTTCCGCCCGGAGAGGAACGGTGGACCCAGCTTGCCGGCGAACGGGTGCGCCGCTATCTCGAGCAAATTGTCGGGTTTTCGATCCAGAGCCGTGTGAGCGGTGATTCGCTCTGGGGCCGGGTAGCCGGGACGCCGGCTTTTCACGACACCGTGGAATGGACGGCCGAGGAGTTCGAGAAAGCGGGCGTGGAAGAGGTAACTGTTGACGAGTTCACCGTCACCCAGCCACTGTGGATCCCTACCTCGTGGACTATGAAACTCCTCGGTGATGGCAACCCCGACATTAGTCTTGGAATCGGCGTTTCCGCAACGCCCCTCTCGGGCGATCGACGGCACGCTGACCGCCCCTCTCATCTTCGTTGGAACCGGCTCGTCGGCCGAGCTCGCCAACCTCAACCTGGCGGGCAAGATTGCCGTTGTCCACAAGAAGCCGGACCCGAGCCTGTACCACTCGCGGATCAACACGAGCGAGTTGGTTGCTCGCGGTGCCATCGCGATGGTCCATGTCATCGAGCTGCCCGGCAACATGCACTCGTTCGACGCCGGTGGGTGTGCGTCGACCGTCCCATGCTTCCACTTGGGCGGTAACGACGGTGCGTTCCTTGAAGCGGCTATCGGTGCCGCCGCAGACGCCGACCGACCGCCTCTTCAGATGGAGCTATCGCTGGAGGTGGAGCTAAGAGACAACGCCACTGCAGCGAACGCGGTGGCCGTCGTGCCCGGCAACGGGGCGTCGGACGAAAACATCATTATCAATGCGCACGCCGACGGATGGTTCGATGGGGCCAGCGACAACGGAGACGGCCTTGCGGTCCTCATCGCGCTCGTTCACCATTTCGCCGACGTCGGGGCGGATTTCGGCCGTGACCTCGTCTTCGTGGCAAGCGCCGGGCATCACACGAGCGGAGGCAATGGACCGTCGGCGTTCGTCGCGGCCCATCCCGAGATCACTCGGAACACGGTGTTGGTGCTGAACATCGAGCACGTCGCCCAGCTCAACATGTCGTCATCTCTCACCCGTCCGCAGTCGGGCTACAGGGAGCTGGTGGCCGGCATGGTCGAGTTTCCCAAGGCAGCCGGGGTCTCGAATCAGGCACCGTTCCTCGTAGACCTGTTTGGGGAGGCGGCCGCCCGATACGGTGTCAACATCTTTCAGCGGGTAGGGCCCGAGGTCTCCGGAGACCTCGGCGGATATCGGCCACTGGGTGTGCCGCTCGCGCAGTTTATCTACGCCTCGCCCGTGTATCATACGTCGGGCGACGTGCTCGACACGATCTCCACGCCCGGACTCGAACGGGCCGCCCGGTTCCATGCCTTCGTGATCACGCAAGCTGCCAACACATGTCGTCGGCTGCTGCAACCAGACGAGTAGGCGAGCAGACTTAGCCCACCGCCGCGCGCCCCATCGACAGATCGATCATCGGGCAGTAACCTACTTGCAAACCTTGCGGTGCACGCACTTACCCGTCGCGGAGTATTGTGCGTTCCTCATCTGAACCCCTGAGAGATTCGGGTCTCCACCCTGGGTTCGGAACGTCCTGCTGCTGGGAATTGTTCTGGTTTTGGCGCCATCACGCAAAGTCCTAGTGGTCCCCGTCTAACAGACTGTACCTTATTCGGATCGTTCCCCGTGCCAGGCCGACACCCTGCGGCTTCGGCCAAGCCGTTCGAGTTCCTTCCGCACAGGGATTTCCGATCTAATGGTCATTATTTTCCGCATATATGATCAGAAATGGGACAGCCAGGGCCGTTACGTTAATTGTGACGGACTACACTAGGACACTAATCGACCGAATTCCATTAAGGGACGTCGGAGTTGCCGCGAAGTGGATGACGGTTTAGCCTTGAAGTGACGCTCGTTATCGTGAAGAATCGCGCAAAGAGTTAGAGGAACCAGCATGAGCAACGCGAAACCAGGACGCAACGCGCCCTGCCCCTGTGGCAGCGGCAAGAAATTCAAGCAGTGTTGTGAAGGCAAGGAGGCGGCCAAGGCTCAGTCGCGCGGTAAGATAATTGCCGCTGTGCTGGCCGCGCTGATGCTGCTGGGCGCAGCCGGCTTCGTTGTCTCCCTGTCCGACGCCGAGGCGCAGCCCCAGATCTGGGACGAAGAGCACGGCCACTACCATACGGTCGGCAGCTAACGACCGAAACCCTTTCGGCGCGGGCCAAAGCTCCGCCAACCCTTCGCGCGCGCCGGCTTCTTCGCTTCCCCCGAAGCATCCTCGTCCGAACCGTATAGGGTGGCAATCGCGCTGGAGTGGAAGCGATGCCGCGCGGTTTTCTGTAACAGATACCCCGTCAAACTCTCGATACTCTTGACCAGAGCCACTTCCTCCGCATCGCAGAACGACAGCGCCATCCCGCGGGCCCCGGCGCGCGCCGTCCGCCCGATCCGGTGAACGTAGCCCTCGGCATCGTTCGGCATCTCGTAGTTGATCACGTGGGTGATCCCCTCGACGTCAATGCCGCGCGCGACGATGTCGGTGGCGACCAGCACGCGAACCTTGCCGGAGTCGAAGTCGGCGAGAGCGCGTTGTCTGGCCTTCTGGGTCTTGTTTGAATGAATGACTTCTGCCGACATCCGCTTCCGCGTCAGGTGCTGGACCACACGGTCTGCACGATGCTTGGTTCGCGTAAAAACCAGCGCGCGCTTGATCTTTTCGAGTCCCAACAGCGCGGTAAGCAGATCGAGTTTGTCGTGTCTGGACACGAACAGGACTCGCTGAATCATCTCCTCGGGCACGGCGGCGGGAGGGGCAACGGCCACACGGGCCGGTTCCCACAACATATCGGCCGCCAGGGCCGCGACCTCGGGCGGTAGTGTCGCTGAAAAAAACATGGTCTGCCGCTCCCTGGGGAGCCGGTCGACGATACGGCGCACGTCGTGGATAAAGCCCATGTCGAGCATCCGGTCGGCCTCGTCGAGCACAAACATCTCGACCTTTTCGAACGAAACATAACCCTGTTCCATCAGATCAAGAAGTCGACCTGGTGTCGCCACGAGGATGTCCGGGCTCTTCTTGAGGGCCTGAATCTGCGGCCCGTAGGGGACACCGCCGAGCACAACTGCCGTCCGCATCTTCAGGTACCGGCCATAGGCCCGGAAGCTTTCTTCGACCTGTAGAGCGAGTTCCCTGGTCGGCGTCAGGACGACGGCGCGGAGTTCGTGGGACTCCGGCTCTTCGGCCAGCAGTTCGAGAATCGGAACTGCGAATGCCGCAGTCTTACCCGTGCCGGTCTGCGCACTCGCGAGCAGGTCGCGGCCTTCAAGCAGGGCGGGAATCGCGGCCTTCTGGATGGGTGTTGGCTTCTCGTATCCTTCTTCGCCGAGGGCACCCAGGATGGGTTGGGTCAATGACAGGTCTTCAAATCGGTCGTTCATGGAAATCCTGTAAGCTGAAACCGAGATGGCGACGCCACGGTCTCGGTATCCAAGCCGGTACCCAAAGCGGTACGGGCTATCGAGCGTAGGCCCTTAAACCAGGCTGGAAAGCCGAGAATTGGCGCGGTAGATCGTCGGAGGGTCGTTCGAATCGTAACCGGATCAGAACTCAATCTGCTACATCATAGCAGGTAAACTGCAGGCACCACGCATTCGAAGTGAACAGGAAGGCCAAAACCCAGAGTCAGGAGGTCACCGGATGGATCCTTGCGGGCGGATCGAGCCGCCGTATGGGACAGGACAAATCGGCGATGGCCTGGGGCCCTCGAACACTGCTCAAGCACATGGCTGCCCTGCTGGCCCCCCTCGCCTCGAGCGTCCGTGTCCTCGGACCCGGCGGCGTGCCGGATCGTCATCCGGGTTGCGGACCGGTCGAAGGCGTTGCTTCCGCCCTCGAAGCGACTGCAACCGACCACAACATCATCCTTGCGCTGGACCTGCCTTTTCTCGAACCGGCCTTTCTTGAGCTTCTCCTCGGGCGTGCTCCGGTGGCGCCGCTGGTCGTCTGCCGGGTCGGGGGCCGGATTCCCCTCTGTCTGGCCATTGCGCGAGGCGCACTCCCGGTCGTGGACGACTACCTTCGATCGGGAAAGCGTTCCGTCCGGGGACTTGCCGACCTGATCGAGACCGATGTCATCTCTGAAGAGGAACTGGAGGCGGCGGGATTCTCCGACGCGATGTTCACCAATATCAACACGCCCGACGACTACGCCAGGCACGCCCCGCATTAAGCCGACGGGGCAAGCTCAGGGCGCGGTGGGCCCGACGCTGATGAATGGCCCGGCGTGGGGGGACCGTGCCCCTCCGAGTTCCCTCCGTCAACGGCCTGCAACGGAGCCCGTGCCCTCTCAGGCGACGGGCACGCTCAGGCGCGGTGGGCCCGACGCTAAGTTAAATGACCCCCGGCAGAGCCGGGGGCTTATTTCTGTGAGCCCCTCAAAGGGGCCGGTCAAGAGCCGCCTGAAGGCAGCTGATGCCCCCACGCCATGTTCAGCTCCTCCAAACGCTGCTCCTCCCGCTCCTGCCGCCAAATGTATTCCCGCACGAATTGTTTGTCCATCCCCACCGTGGAAACGAAATAGCCTCGCGCTCAGAAACTCTTCCCTGTCAAACGGTGTTTCAGTCCCAGAAAGTTCCGGGCAGTCGAGATTGCACTCTTCCCCTTGATGAATCCCGCCACACTGGATACCGCCTACTTCGGAATGAACACCATGTGATACTTGCAGTCCCATTTCGTGTGCGATCGCCTTCGGGCCTCTTTCATTGAGTCCTCCTTCTTTGGAAGTCGTCGCTTCCAAGCTGGACTTTCCTATCTACCGCCGCTCTCGGTCAAACCTCTGCGAGTCGCCCCGGCTAAGCCGGGGGTTTACCTATGGGAATTATGCTACTCCGACGAGGCGCAGACCCTGGACGGTCGCCACTGCGGCGGCGTAGCCGAGGCCCGTGTAAAAGACGAGTTGGATAGTGGCGAAGCGCCACGAGTTGGTTTCCCGGCGCACGACCGCCACCGTTGCCACGCACTGCAACGAGAAGAAGAAGAAAACAATGAGCCCGACCATGCTCGCCGGAGTGAATACTGGCTGATCCGTCCCGGCGAAGGTCGCCGTCCGCATTGCAGCGAGCAGGCCGGAAGACTGGCTCTCGTCATCTTCACCCTCGACGTGGAACACGATCGCCATGGCGCTGACAAACACTTCTCTGGCGGCAAAAGCCGATATCAGACCGACGCCGACCCGCCAGTCCACGCCCATCGGACGAAAGATCGGTTCCATAATCCGCCCCAGCCCCGCTGCAAACGAAGCGTCCATCTCGGACTCGACGATCAGCGGGGCCGCATCTCCAGCGTCGAGTCCGGCTACAGCGGTGCCCGGCCCAAAACTCGAAAGGACCCAGAGAATGATCGCGATGACGACGATCGGTCCACCGGCTTTCTTCAGGTATGACGAAGAGCGAGCCCATGTCATGCGCAAAATGATCTTCCAGCGCGGCACACGGTACACAGGGAGTTCCATCGCCAGCATCGAGGAGCTTTCCCCGGGAAAGGCAATTCGACCGATCAGCCCTGCCGAGGCCGAACCGATGAGGAGGCTGGCTACGTAGATCGCCGCCAGGCTCAGGCCCGCCTTCCCCGCAGCACCGGGCAGCAGCGCGGCCAGCAGCAGAGCGTAGACCGGCAGCCGGGCGCTGCAACTCATCAGGGGAATCACCCAGATGGTCAGCAGTCGCTCTCTCAGGGTCGGGATCGAACGGGATGCGAACACGGCGGGGATCGCGCACGCGAAGCCGGAAAGCATCGGAACGAAGGAACGGCCGTGGAGGCCGAGGTAAGACAGCGGACGGTCGACCAGCGTCGCGCCTCGCGCGAGATACCCGGAGTCCTCGAGCAGCGTCATCAGGAAGAACAGGATGATGATCTGCGGGAAGAACACCGCCACGGCGCCCACGCCCCCGATGAGACCCTCTGCAATGAAACGGGTCACGATGCTATCGGGGAACATGCCGATAAAAACATCCCCCGCCCCGCCAAACAGCCCGTCGACAGCATCCATGAACGGTTGCGCCAGCCAGAAGATGGAAGCGAACAGGACCACGAGTACGAGAATGAACAGCGGAAAGCCGAAATGCTTGTGGAGCGCGATGCGGTCGATTCTCGCGGTCAGGGAATCCTGCTCGACTTTCGGATCCTGCTCGAGCGCGCCGGCCCTTCGGAGCAGCCGACGCACCCCGGAGTAGGCCTCGATTGGGTCGTCGCCAAGCCCTGCCAGCTCGCCCGGCTCCTGTACTTCCTCGGTCGCGCGACGTATGCGCTCGAGCAGCCGTGAGGCGCCCACACCCTGCCGGGCGTCCACCGTAACGACCGGCATCCGCAGCGCTTCGGACAACCTGGCAACGTCGAGTGTTTGCCCGGTCCGTTTCAACAGGTCCACCATCGTCAGGACCAGCACGACCGGTTTCCCTTGACGCGCTACGAAAGCCGCAAATTTCAGGTGACGCTCGAGCTGTGTCGCATCGACGACGAGCGCGAACGCGTCGGGCACGACGGCAGTGTTCTTCCCTTCGATGACGCGGCAGGAGAGTTCCTCCTCTGGAGAAGGATCGACCGCACTGTGGACACCCGGCAGGTCGACCAGAGAGATGGGAGGGCCGAGTTCGGGACGGCTGCGGCCTTCGAGCAGGCTGACTGTGATACCGGGATAGTTGGCGGTGTGAAAGTTTCCGCCGGTGAGCGCATTCATCAGGGTGGTCTTGCCGGAGTTCGGCATGCCCACCAGACAGACCGTCAGAGACCGTGGAGGCTTGGCGCCATCCTCGACCTCGGCGGTCGGGGCTTTCATTTCACCTGGATCCAGGAGGCTTCGCGTCGGCGCAGAGCAAGCTGGGTCCCTCTGACGACAACGATGATCGGACCGCCCATGGGAGTGGAACGGACAACCGCCACGCGTTCACCCGGAGTGAGCCCCAGATCCATCAGGCGCCGGCACTCCGTCTTCGGGCCTTCCAGCCTGTCGATCTCGCGCCACTCGGACGCGCTCACGTCCGTAAGGTTCATTCGGTCCGCCGCCACTTCTATCAATTGCTTCGCCCCCGCTGCCTCTTTGCAATGAAAACGATTATCATTTTCATTAGATACAAATATCGCTGAAGAGCTTCGAAAGCGCAAGTGTTGTTTTGGATTAGTCGAAGAAACGGCCGCCCTTCATGACCCGATGGATCCGAGAGGCGTTCCGGATGTCGTCAAGGGGATCCGCGTCCAGGATGACGAGGTCTGCATACTTCCCCGCCTCCAGCGTTCCGGCGTCGTCCTGGTTCCCCATGACGGCCGCGGCATTACGGGTCGCGGAAACCAGGATGGCCATCGCGTCCAGGCCGGCGTCCGTCATCAGTTCGAACTCACGAAACAGCGACGGACCGTGGAGCGTACCGATGTTTCCAGCGTCGGTTGCACCCACGATTCGGACACCGGCATCGTGTAACCGCTTGAGGTTATCGTAAGCGACCGGACGCGCGGGTCCGGCAGGTCGTCGTCTGAGACCTCCGGGAATCTCCTCGTGGGGGATCGTATCCAGGTGAGCCCAGGTGGCGATCACTTCGGGATCGCCGAGACGGCGTTCGGCCTCGTTCAGCTCGACCTCCTGGTTGAGAACTTCTCGGTAGCCTTCGCTGACCACGAGCGTGCTGGTGTAGAGGACATCGTTCTCGAGCATGAGCGCGACGAATTCATCGTCGACCGGGCGGTCGGACACGCTGTGGACCAGCACGTCGGCCCCGGCACGCACGGCGGCTTTCGCGACTTCGAGTGCGGTGGCATGGACGGCTGACCGGACGCCGCCGGCGTGGCTCTCATCGATGGCGGCGGCAACGATCTCGGTCTGCTCGTCAAGATCGTCGCCGATTCGGTGGATGAACCAGACCTTAGTCAGATCCGGGCCCTCGGTAAGCTGGCTGCGGATCAGTGCCCGGGCGTCGTCAGAGGTGAACACGCGAACGATCGGGGGATCTTCGACCTGGAGCGCATCGGGCACGAAAGTCGACGCAAGGGGGCCAGCCACGGCCACTCGCGGGGCGCGTGGAGTCTCCCGGGCCAGTTCACGGATCCTGAAGTTCCACATCGGGCCGCCGACGTCGACCACGCCGGTAATGCCCGAGGCCAGATACCGGGCGAACGTTACCGGAAGATGGTCCACGATCCATCGTCGTTCGTCTTCGTAGGATCGCCAGCGCCGCAGGTCGATGACGTCGGGACGCGTGTACAGGCCGCCGGACTGAAAGAAGTGCACATGAGCATCGATCAGCCCGGGGATGATCCACTTCCCTGTCGCGTCGACTATCTCCGCCCCGTCGGGAACCGGGATCTCGTCGGCGGGTCCAATCATCACGATCCGCTCGTCACGCACGACGATCATCGCATCGACTAAAGGGGCCGCACCGGTACCGTCAATCACCGTGGCCCCAGAGATCACGGTTACGTCGTCCTGAGCCCAAGCTACCTGCGAGAACAGCAGCAGGATCCACAATGCTTTCTTCATCGCATGTTTCTGAAAAGTATTTGCTGGAAAAACCCCTGCATTATACCAAAAGAGACCCGACGCTCAGGGTTCCTCGAACTCTCCGGGGCTGGCTTCCATCACGATCTGAATCCCCTTCTGGACGATAAAGGGAGACATCACGATCGCCGCAACGCCGTCGCCCCACCAGCGTTCCATCCCCACGTTGATCAGCAATCCGATCAGCAGGACCATGGACAGGTAGGAGTTGCCGAAGGTAAAGACCGCGGCTTCTTTCAGGGCGGCACTCCCCACCTCCATCGCGAGCGACTTCATGTAGGAACCGATGATAGGGATCATCAGCATCGAGACGGCTGCCAGAGTCACGCCGAGCAATGTCGATCCGGGGCGCCCACCACGCCACAACGCGGAGATTCCCGCGACGAGAGCGGCCACGCCGACCAGCAGGTAGCCTCCACCGACTGCGCGGAACAGGACACGGTCGGCAGGATCACGCTCTTCCGCGGTGCCGTGGCTGGCGATCCTGCGTGCGAGAACGAATTCGCGCGTCGCGCCGATGAAGGCATCCAGGCCGAACGCCAGAAGAACGGGAGAAGAGGCCGCCATCCCCAGTGTGATGCCTGCGGTGGCCTGCATCAGGTTGACAAAACCGGTCAGAATCGCAAGGTAGAGAAACTGACGTATCCAGACTCGGGGTTCATCCGACATCACGTCACATTGAATGTTGAGGGTGGATGTGGCTCAGAACCCGAAGCTGTAGCGATGGGCCCGGGCGCGGTTCGAGGGAATCACCGTCAATACGCCCGGCCGAATATGACACGACGGTCGGAGCTCTGGCCGCACGCGATGCATTTCCCCTCTTCACGCTCGTCGCCGGACGGTATGCATCGAATCGTGGCTTTGGTTTGGTCTTTGATCTTTTCCTCGCATGCCGCAGAACCGCACCAGTGGCTCCACAGAAAACCGGCTTCACCGTCTAGAATCCCGTTAAAACTATCGAGCTCGTCGACATGCCGGCTCCGACTCTCCCGAAACTCGAGAGCCTTCTTGTACAGATCACCCTGGATCGTCAGAAGCATGTCTCGCACGGTGCGGTGGAGGCCGTCCTGGGAGACGAAGCTCTTCTCGCCTGTGTCGCGGCGCACGAGGACGACCTGATTCTTTTCGATGTCTTTAGGACCGATCTCCATGCGAATGGGTATGCCGCGCTGCTCCCAATGGTTGAACTTCCAGCCGGGGCTGCGCTGCTCCCGGTCGTCGATGTGGTAACTGACACTGTCCATGTCGCGCGTCAGCTTTTGGATCCGGCCCATCACCTCGGCCTGCTGCTCCGGCTTCCTGAAGATCGGAATGATCGCCAGCTGTGTCGCCGCAAGGCGAGGGGGAATGACGATCCCACGATCATCTCCGTGCGCCATGATCAGCGCTCCGATCAGGCGGGTCGAAACGCCCCAACTAGTGGCGCATACGTACTCGAGCCCGCCTTTTTCGGTCTGGAATTGAACGTCGAATGCCTTGGCAAAATTCTGCCCGAGATGGTGGGACGTGCCTGCCTGAAGCGCCTTGCCGTCCTGCATCATCGCCTCGATCGTGTATGTGTGATCCGCCCCGGCAAACTTCTCGCTTTCGCTCTTCAGGCCCGAGATGACCGGCATCGCCATGTAATCCTCGGCAAACCGCCGGTACACCTCGAGAATCGTCAGCGCTTCTTTCTCGGCGTCCTCATAGGTCGCGTGGGCGGTGTGCCCTTCCTGCCACAGGAACTCCGTCGTTCTCAAGAACAGCCGGGTCCGCTTCTCCCATCGCACGACGTTGGCCCACTGGTTGATCAGCAGGGGCAGGTCGCGATAGGACTGGATCCAGTTGCGGTACGAGTTCCAGATGATGGTTTCCGAGGTGGGGCGAATGACGAGCGGTTCGTCCAGCTTGCCGGAACCCGCATGCGTGACGGTCGCGACCTCCGGAGCGAACCCCTCCACATGCTCGGCTTCCTTCTCGAGGAAGCTTTCCGGGATCAAAAGCGGGAAGTAGGCATTCTGATGGCCGGTCGCCTTGAACATGTCGTCCAGGGCGCGCTGCATCTTCTCCCAGATCGCGTAGCCGTTGGGGCGTATGACCATGCACCCCTTGACGGGAGCGTGGTCGGCCATCTCGGCAGCGGCAATGACGTCCGTATACCAGCGCGTGTAGTCGTCGGCGCGTTTCGTGATCTTCGTGTCAGCCATAGCTTTACCTGCGCGGGTCGCGCAAACCCCGGCATGTTAGCACAATCGCAGCGGTCGAACGACGCGCGCCAGAAGCGCCGTAGGACACCGTCTCTGCTAATTCGTGACGGTGCTGTAATCCCAAGATAGGTCCCTGATGTCATCGGACCTGGGTTGGGATTACAGCACCGTCACGAAAAAGGTTGTGGTGATTGACAGTAACACTCAACAACAATATTATGAGTAGTTTGGAGACGACAAGAACCGTTTTCCACCCGGCGAAAGGCGACCAATGGCCAAAGATCTAGTCCAGGACACAAGCGAGAGGACCGAACAGACGACGACGCCTTTGAGGCGGAGCCCATTCACGACCGTCTCCGACGTTCCGATCGACCAACTTTACGGACCTGCGAACCTCGAAGGCGTCGACCTCGCCAAGGAGATCGGCACCCCCGGAGAACCGCCCTACACGCGGGGCATTTACCCGACGATGTATCGGGAACGCCTCTGGACAATGCGCCAGTTCTCCGGCTTCGGTACCGCGGAAGACACGAATAAGCGCTTCCACTATCTGCTGGACAACGGTCAGACCGGACTATCGGTCGCCTTCCACCTCCCGACACTGATGGGCTATGACTCCGACCATCCGATGTCGGAAGGAGAGGTCGGCAAGTGCGGGGTCGCGATCGACTCGCTCCAAGACATGGAAACCCTGTTCGACCGGATTCCGCTCGAACAGATCTCGACATCGATGACGACGAACGCGCCGGCTCCGATCATTTGGGCCATGTACCTGGTGGTGGCCGAAAAGCAGGGCGGGGACTGGAAGAATCTTTCCGGGACGATCCAGAACGACCTGCTGAAAGAATACATCGCCCAGAAGACTTACATCTTCCCGCCACGGCCTTCGATGAAGCTCATCATCGACACGTTCGAGTTCGCGACCGAGCATGTGCCGAGATGGAACTCGATCTCGATCAGCGGATACCACATCCGTGAAGCCGGATCGACGGCGATTCAGGAGCTGGCGTTCACGCTCTACGACGGCGTGGAATACGTCGAGTGGGCCCGCCGCAAGGGCCTGGACATCGACGAATTCGCTCCACGACTATCATTCTTCTTCAACGCACACAACGATCTGTTCGAGGAAATCGCCAAGTATCGCGCCGCGCGCAAGATCTGGTACAAGGTGATGACCGAGCGCTTTGGTGCGAAGAACCCGAAGTCGGCGATCCTGCGCTTCCACACCCAGACGGCAGGATGCTCGCTGACGGCGCAGCAACCCTACAACAATGTCGTCCGCACCACGATCCAGGCGCTGGCTGCCGTACTGGGCGGAACACAGTCTCTCCACACGAACTCTCTCGACGAAACCCTGGCGCTGCCGACCGAACATGCCGCGCGCGTCGCGCTCCGCACGCAGCAGATCATCGCTCACGAGAGCGGCGTGACGAACACGGTCGACCCGCTGGGCGGATCCTACTTCGTCGAGAAGCTTACGCTCGACATGGAAAAGGGATGTTGGGACTACTTCGAGCGCCTCGACGCGATGGGCGGAATGGTCGCTGCCATCGAGAAGGGGTACCCGCAGAGAGAGATCCAGGACGCGGCCTACGACTACCAGAAAGCGATCGAGAGGAAGGAGAAGATCATCGTAGGCGTCAACGCCTTCGAAGTCGAGAACGAACCGCCGATCGACATCCTTCTGATCGACGAAGACGTCGCTGAGCGCCAGATTTCAAAGCTCCAGAAACTCCGGCGGACACGCGACAACGACCGCGTCCAGAAGACGCTCGCTCGCCTCGAGACCGCCGCACGCGCCGAAGAGAACACGATGTTTCCCATTCTCGACTGCGTCCGTGCATACGCCACGCTCGGCGAGATGTGCGACACGCTACGTGGCGTCTACGGCGTCTACGAAGAGTCCGGGTTCTGAACCACCGGGTTGGTGAGAGCAAACCATGTCTGACAAGATCCGTGTCCTTGTGGCTAAGCCCGGTCTCGACGGGCACGACCGCGGCGCGAAGATAATCGCACGGGCTTTCCGGGATGCCGGCTTCGAGGTGATCTACACAGGGCTGCGACAGACGCCCAAACAGGTCGTCAATGCCGCCCTGCAAGAGGATGTCGACGTGATCGGCCTGTCCGTACTGTCCGGCGCGCACATGACCCTTTGTCCACGTATCATGGATCTGGTCCACAGCGAGGGCCTCGATGACGTGCTCGTCGTCATCGGAGGCATCATTCCGGATGAGGACATCCCCAAGCTCAAAGACCAGGGAGTCCACGAGATCTTCCTGCCGGGATCGTCGACCGAGGATATCGTCACCTACGTCCGCACAAACGTCCGCAGCAAGTAAAGGTTTTCCGGTTTCTGGATAGATCAGGAAGCTGTTAGATCAGTTCGAAGCCCTCGATATCGAGAATCGAGCCCTCGCGGTCATCACGAAGTCGCACTTTCGCGCGCGCCCCGATCGACCATTCTGAAGGATCGCCCAGGCCTCGGTGCACGAGCACCGACTGAGCGCCGTCGAGCCTCACGATCGCCACGATGTCGGGTGGATCGAGTCGTTCGCCTTCAAGGTCCAGGTGGCACAGGGTGAAACTGACCACATCACCCTCATGGGCGACTGGCGTGTAATCCTTCAGTTCGGCAAAGCAACGTTCACAGAACAGCGCCGCAGGAACGTATACCCACTCACACTTGCTGCAGCGGGCTCCGAGGATCTCCCCCCGGTCGCGGAGCGCCTCGAAAAACGCCTGGCCCGCCAGGCCAACGGTGTAGAAAGAACCGAAGGGAAGATTCCCTTTCCATGCGCTGTGTTCGTGGTCGGCGGGTATTCTCATTTGAGCGGCGACCAGTGTTTGAGGTCGGTGATCGATCCTTCGCGCTCCTCGGCCGGCTTCCACACGGCCTGGACTTTCATCCCGACCTTGACCTCGTTCGGGTCAACGTCGGCGATGAGATGAAGGATGCCGTATCCTTCCGACGCCCCGTCGACCTCGATCACAGCGGGGATCTGAGGGTAGGTCAGTTTCTTCATGTCCCAGGTCACGTAACAGATCGAAAACGTGTTGACCGTTCCCGTGTTCTCGAGGACGACCCACTCGTCAGCGGGCCGGAAGCACAGTTCGCAAAAGTGACGCGGTGGGATGAACGTCCGATCACACTTGTGGCACTTGCGGCCGACAAGGCGACCGTTCTTCAACTCTTGTAGGTAGCGGCCGATCGCCGGGCCTGTATCCCACGCGTACTCCAGACGCGGTTCATAGGACACGCTAAAGACCTTGCCCGACTCGATGTCGGCCGAGCTGAGCGGTGTTCCGAAGTTTGGTTTCATGAGGCCCCCACCACGATAACCGTTCCGACCTGCATCAAGTCGCCCCATGCCTGGGCCACGCCCCGACGCGGGTTCCCGCCTTTGACCTGCCGCTTTCCCGCCTCCCCGCGAACCTGCCAGAACAGCTCGCAGATCTTCATCATCCCGGCGGCGGCAATCGGATTGCCCACGCCGAGCAACCCGCCCGAGGGGACAGATGGCAGCTTGCCGTCGCGATTGAAATGACCTTCAGCCAGGAGCTTCGGAGCCTGGCCTTTCGGCGCGAGCTGCAGACCCTCGAGGTGATGGAGCTCCTTATAGGCGAACGGGTCGTAGGGCTCTGCGAAGTCGATCTCCTCGGCCGGCTTCTCGATGCCCGCCATTTTGTACGCCATCCATGCCGCCTTCTCCACATAGCGCGGGTAGTAGAGGTCGCGGTTCGTCCAGAAAGCGGTGTCCAGCGCCCAGCCCACGCCCTCGATCCACGCAGGTTTGTCGGTCACCGCCTTGGCCACGTCCTCGACGGCCATCACACAGGCGGCCGCACCGTCGCTGGTCGGGCTGACCATGAGGCGATGAACGGGATGGGCCATGACCTCGGAAGCGAGCACTTCTTCGACAGTCAACTCGGCCCCAAGCTGAGCGGACGGATGGTCCAGAGCGTTCCGCTTGTTCTTGACGCTGGCGAGCGCGATCTCTTCGTTCTTGATGCCGTGTTTCGCCATGTACCGCTGTTGTTCCAGCGCAAAAATCCAGAGCAGGTTCGGCCCCAGAGCCCGCTCGGTAGTGTGGTCGAAGATCGTCAGGAAGGCACCCTGCGGGTGCGGTTGGCAGGAGGACATCTTCTCTTCGCAGACTACGAGGGCTGTCTTGAACTTCCCGCTCGCAAGATGCATCCATGCGTGAATCGGCGCAAACACGCCGGTGCCGCCGCCTACGTAGCAACGCGTGTACGGCTTGCCCCACGCGCCCGACCCTCCGGCGAGATACTCACCGTTATAATGGACGCCGTCGAAGGCATCCGGGGCCGTGCCATGGATCACGCAGTCGATGTCGTCAAGCGTCATCCCGGCGCTGTCGAGTGCAGCCTTGGCTGCGGCCCACGACAGTTCCGGAGGCGTTTCCTGGGCGCGACGGACGAATTTCGTCATCCCCGCGCCGACTATGGCTACTCGTTTACCCATGATTGTTAGATAAGATAGCGACCGCAGCGCTGGTTGTGGGTACGCCTCGCCATGCATGCGCAAGCGCTGTTCCGGCACTGCCGTTACGCAGTGCTTCGACACACATTGCGACGCGGTAAAGACCGATCGTGTCGAGCGTGTGCCCCATTCCGATGCTCCCACCCGAAGTGTTGATCTTGCCCGCGCCGTCTTTCACGCCAAGCGATGCCAGAGTGAGCAACTCTCGATACGCGTACAGGTCATCGACCTCAAAGAAATCAATCTCCTTGTCCGGGTCACTGATGCCGGCCTCGCCGAAGGCCATTTTCGCAGCCGCGCGCGTCGCCGCGTCGCTGCCCCAGGGTCGCGACTCCAGAGTGGGGGTGTCATTCGCCCATCCTGTGCCAGTAATCCAAATCGGTCGAGACGCCTTCCGGGCGCGCTCTTCCGAGGCAAGAACGAGCACGACGGCTCCGTCGGCACGGCGAGCCTGGTGCATCTTGCGCATCGGCGAAAAGGTGTCGGGCGATTGCGCGACGTCCTCGGCCGTGATGCGCGCGGGATAGGCGGCGATGGGGTTAGCCAGCGCGTTGGTACGATTCTTTGCCACAACCCGGTCACAGTCCTCGACAGAGGCGCCCGACTCTTTGAGAAAACGATTCATCTCTAACCCCGCGACGAATTCGGGGTGGAATCCCAGCGGGCGGTTCCAAATCGGATCGAGTGCGTACTCGATAACGTGGTCGAAGTTGAGGATGTTCGAAGCTTTACTGTGGGCTTCCACTACAACGACGTCGAATATACCGGTCTGGATCTGCATGGCGGCCACCGCGAGGCCATGCAACCCGTCGCCGGTGACCGTCTCCACGGAGCGAAGTACCACGCCGAGTTGGTCGGGCGTGTACTCGTCTGCGATGGATATCCCTTCGAAGAAATCTTCTTCGCAGCAAACGGCGGATTGGATTTCCGTGTGCGAGATGTCCGCATCCGCGTATGCCCTTTGGGCGGCCTCGAACGTAAGTTCCCTATACGACACCTCCGGCGTCACAGCCCTGACGGCAGTGGAACCAACACCGATGATTGCTACGTTTTCGGACATCGTCGAAGTGTACCTGCGCAATCGGTGGTTGCGCGTCTTTACAAGGGATGCAGACGGCACCTATTATTGCAACGATCCTGGTGAGAATCGACGGTCGCGTGTTTCCGGCGACAGGGATTCTATTCCAGTGAATAAATTGACTGGTCTTTATGCCACAGTTCGATCCTCTTTGCAAGACGGAGGTACGGTCGACCAACCCTGAAATGGAAAGCGTAAGAATCGTCGAAGTTGGGCCGAGGGACGGCTTGCAGAACGAATCCGACACCGTTCCGACCGAGGACAAGGCAAAGTTCATCCATTTGCTGGCGGACGCGGGTATCAGGGAAATCGAAGTGACTTCATTCGTCCATCCGAAATGGGTACCGCGACTTGCCGATGCCGGGGAGTTGGTCGCCTCGCTCGAGGCGCGCGACGGCACCCTGTACTCCGCCCTGGTCCCGAACATGAAGGGGCTCGAACGTGCCATCGACTCGGGAATGTCCCGTATCGCGGTGTTCACATCCGCTTCGGAGACCTTCAATCGGAAAAACATCAACATGGGAATTGGCGAGTCGCTCGAGGTTTTCGGGCCAGTCGTCGAGAAGGCGCTGGCGACAGGGATCTCCGTCCGCGGATACGTGTCGACATGTTGGATATGTCCCTACGAAGGCAGGATTCGAAGGAAGAAGGTCGCTGAAGTGATCGGAAAGCTGTTCGATCTCGGTGTCGACGAAGTCTCCGTCGGCGACACGATCGGAGGGGCAACGCCTAACGAAGTGGAGGACACGCTCGACCTTCTCCTCGATAGCTTCGAATCGGCCAAATTGGCCATGCACTTCCACGACACTTACGGAATGGCCCTTGCCAACACCTACCAGGCACTTCGGATGGGAATCGCTACGTTCGACAGCTCCGCCGGGGGCCTGGGGGGCTGCCCCTATGCTCCCGGCGCGCTGGGTAACGTCGCCACCGAAGACCTGCTCTACCTGTTCGACCGGCTTGGGATCGAGACCGGCATCCAGTTGAGCGGCGTGCGCCGCGCTTCGAACTTCATCGCCGAAACCCTCGGCCGTACGCTTCCCTCGCGCGTCCTGAAGACTTCGATCGGCGCGGAACCGAACTGATGTCGGAATCCCGCTTCCGCGTGCGGTACGCGGAAACCGATCAGATGGGAGTGGTTTACTACGCGAACTACCTGGTCTGGATGGAAGTCGGCCGCACGGACTTTTGCCGGGAGTGCGGCTTTTCCTACCACGAGATGGAGACCGAAGCCGGCATCTCAATCGCGGTTGCCGAAGCGCGGTGCCGGTATCGCGTCCCGGCGCGCTACGACGATACGATTCTGGTGCGGACTTCGCTCTTGGAAGTGCGCAGCCGCGCCTTGAACTTCGCCTACGAGATTATCGACGAAACCAGCGACACGCTCCTGGCCGAAGGCGAGACCCGCCACATCGCGATCGACAAGGGGGGTCGGCCCCGCTCGATACCGGAGCGCTACCGTCGCTTGCTCTCGGCCGGATTGGCCACGGGCACGTGATCTCACGCTGGCCCGCACATGCTCGGGCGGCTATCATAGCCGCGTAGTCTGAACACTAAAGGACGACCACACGCATGCGTTTTTCAAAACAGGCTCTCGGTGCCCGTGATTCGCTGATCCGTCAGATGTCGATCGTCGCCGAAGGCGTCGAAAACCCGTACAAGCTCTATTTTGGCGAATCCGACATGGCGACGCCCGAGTTCATCTGCCGTGCGGCCTACGACGCGATGCGCGACGGGCACACCTTTTACACCGCGACGTCGGGTTACGAAGACCTCCGGGAAGCCATCGCGGCAAAGTTCCACGAAGTCCATGGCGTCGAGTACCGTTCGAGCGAAATCGTCTGCACCGCAGGCGCCGTGATGGCGATCTTTCTGACAATCCGGTCGCTGCTCGACCCGGGAGACAATGTCGTCATCATCGAACCGACCTGGCCCGTGTTTGCATCGATCGTCACACTGTTCGGAGGCAAAGCCCGGACGGTGCCCCTGCTGCACAGCGGAGATCGCTTCATCCTGGACGTCGATCGCGTTCGCAGCGAGATCGATGAGCGTACGCGCATGCTGATTGTAAACAGCCCGGGGAACCCGACCGGATGGGTTATCGCGACCGAAGAACAGGAAGCGCTCTGGACCATGGCACTGGAGCATGACTTCGTCATCATGGCCGACGAAGTCTACGACCGGATCGTTTTCGATCGTCCATCCGCGCCGTCGTTCGCGCGGATCGCCACCGACCGCGAACACCTGGTCGTCATCAACAGTTTTTCGAAGACCTACAACATGACCGGCTGGCGGCTCGGTTACGCGCTCGGCAGCGAACAACTCGTCGGCCTGATGGCCAAGCTCGAAGAGTTCGTCGTATCCAATGCGCCTGCCATGGCGCAGCGCGCCGGCATCACGGCACTGCGCGACGGGGAGCCCTACGTCCAGGAGATCCGGGAAAAATACGCGCTACGCCGTAAGGTTGCGGTCGACAAACTGCGGGCGATCCCGCAGGTGAGCTTGCCCGATCCGGTGGGTGGGTTCTACGCTTTCCCCAAGCTGGAGGGGCTTCACGACTCGCTGACGTTCGCCAAGAAGCTGCTCATCGAAGCCCGTGTAGGCATGGCCCCCGGCATCGCGTTTGGCGAGAGCGGCGAAGGCTACATGCGTATTTGCTTTGCCTCGTCCGAGGACATTCTGGTTCCGGCGCTCGACAACTTCAGCGAGTTCGTCGAGCAGAATTCATGCGACTGACGGTCCTCGATCTGACCCGACTGCTCCCTGGCGGCTACGCCACGCACCTGCTCCGTGAAATGGGGGCGCGCATCATCAAGGTCGAAGATCCCGGCCCGGGTGACTACCTGCGCAGCTTTCCCTTTCCGCTCGAAGACGGCATGAGCGCGTACTTCCACGCAATCAACAGGGGAAAGGAAAGCATCGTCCTCGACCTCAAAGACTCCCCGGACACCTTCCTCCGCCTCGCCGAACATGCCGATGTTGTCATCGAGGGATTCCGGCCAGGTGTGATGGACCGCCTGGGAGTCGGCTATGCGACCGTGGAAGAGCGCAATCCGAGGATCGTTTACTGCTCGCTTAGCGGCTATCCGGCCGATGGCCCCGACCGGGATCGCGCCGGCCACGACATCAACTACCTCAGCTCAACCGGGTTGATCGACCTCGAGCGCGGATCCGACGGCAATCCAACCATGCCTTCGCTTCAGATCGCGGACGTGGCTTCCGGATCTCTGTTCGCAGCTATGCGCATTCTGCAGGCCGTCGTCGAACGATACGAATCCGATCACGGGCAGCACCTGCAGTTGTCAATGCTCGAGGGCACGACGTCTCTGATGGCCTTCACGGCCGCGCCAGCGGCTCTCGCCGGGCGGTCGATCCGGTGGGAGGATCTCATGCTGAACGGACAGGTGGCCTGCTACAACCTCTACCCGACCGCGGACGATCGATGGATATCGGTCGGCAACCTCGAGGAGAAGTTCTGGAGGGAGTTTTGCGCTGTGGTGGAGAAACCGGAGTGGATCGAGCGGCAGTTCGACCGCTCACCCGAACTGCGCCGAGAGATTTCGAGCGTCTCCACCGAGCGCACGCTGGACGAATGGATGGAAGCATTCAAGGGGCGGGATACCTGCGTCGAAGCTGTCCGCACGCTCCAGGAAGCCTCCGACCGAGGTATGTTCCGTTATCCGGACCTGCCCGCCCCCGAACACGGGGAGCACACGGAACGATTGCTGGAGGAATTTAAATAGAGAAAAGGCACGTCTGTCCCTATCTAAATTGGGGAAATTCTGGAGGGACCTAAGCTGGGATTAGTGCACCGTCACGAAACTTGATCGAGAGTTTGTGGGCTATAATGAAGCACTTATGGCCGGAACGCGTAAGAAGAAAAAGACCGGCGGCGGCCGCATAAAGAGCTTTCTCCGCTCTGGGTACTTCAAAGTCCTCGTTGTCCTGATGATCATCGCCGGGATCGCCGGCGGGTCGGTCCTCAGGCATTACTACACGCAATACGCCACGATCATCGATCGACGGTTGTCCGGCGAGGTCTTCAAACGGACTGCCAAGATCTACGCAACCCCCTTTGTTGTCTACCCTGGGCAGGAAATCACGCTGGATGCTGTACTTCTACATTTGCGCAGGGCCGGATTTATAGAAACCGAAAGCACTCCCTTTGAGGACTCCGTCTACCATGTTGTCGCCGGCGAGGACGGGGGCCGGAGCGTCATCGTCTCGCCCAAAGACCTGCCCGACTACCGGATCGAGTTCGCCGAAGCAGCGATCGGCAGCATCGTGGAGGTCTTGACCGGCTTCAGGATGAAGCAAGTCGACCTACCTGCCGAGTTGGTCACTAACCTGTTCGACGACACGCGCACCAAGCGACGGCTGATCGAATGGGAGCAGCTCCCATCGCATCTGACCGACGCGATTATCGCCTCCGAAGACCAGCGCTTCTACAGACACTTCGGTATCGACCTCATCCGGGCCGCCGGAGCGGCAGTCGCTAATTTCCGCGGCCTTCAGATGCAGGGTGCGAGCACGCTCACGATGCAGGTGGCCGGCAGCTTCTTCCTCAACCGGCGCGAGCGCACATGGAACCGGAAGCTTCCGGAAATTTTCATGGCCCTGCTTCTGGAGACACGGTTGACCAAGCAGCAGGTCATGACCTTATACGTGAACGAAATGTACCTGGGAAACCGAGGATCGTTCGCGATCCACGGATTCGGTGAAGGCGCCGCTTCTTACTTTGGCAAGGAAGTCGCCGACCTCACCCTGGCAGAAGCCGCAACCCTCGTCGCGATTCTGCCGGCGCCGAGCGCCTATTCCCCGCGTCGCAACCTGGAGCGGGCCACCGAACGGCGCAACCTCGTCCTCAATTCCATGTACGAGCTGGATATGATCAACATGACCCAGCTCGCCCAAGCCCAGGGTAGTGAGATCCAGCTGGCCGAAATGACGATAGACGCCAGCGAAGCGCCCTACATGGTCGACTACATCCGCGAGGAACTGCTGGCTGACTTCTCGGAGGAAGAGCTCATCAACGGCAATTTCTCGGTCTATACCACCCTGGACCCCGACCTTCAGCGCGCCGCGGTCGACGCGGTGGCCGCCGGGATCGCCTACGTCGACGAACAATTGGAAGCCCAGGGACGCGGGGTGTCGTCAGGGCGCCCACCGGTTCAGGCGACGCTGATCGTGATCGATCCCCACAGCGGGGAAATCAAGGCGATGGTCGGTGGGCGGGATTACAGTGCCAGCCAATACAATCGCATCACCGAAGCCTTCCGTCAGCCCGGTTCGATCTTCAAGCCCATTGTCTACGCGACCGCTTTTGAGACGGCATTCGATCCCCTGGCTCCCCCCGTCGAGGAGCCCGAGTACGACGAATACGACGCCGAAGATGGGTTCTTCCGGGCGTTTGAAGACGAAGAGGAGCAGGAGGAAGAACCCGAGCCCGATTTCGAGGATTTATTTGTGTTTGGACCCTCTTTTGAGGAAGAGGAGCCGCGGGAGAGCTTTGCAGAACGCTTCGCCCGACTCCGGGAGGAACACCTGGACCCGGATCGTGAGATCGACGAAGAGGCCGCTGACGGCCTGATCTGGGATCTCGACCTTACCGCCCTGCCTCGACGGGAAGAGAGAGGCACGCTCAGGACCGTGACCATGGTAACGCCCGTGACGACGGTCATGGACGAACCGACGCTGTTCGTCTATGAAGACGAGAAGTATTACGAACCCAGCAATTATAAGGACGTCTTCCACGGGATGATCACGGTGCGGGAGGCGCTTCAACGCTCCCTCAACGTCCCGACGGTCAAGATCGCCGAGCGCGTCGGCTTCGAGCGCGTTGCGGACCTCGCCGGACGCCTCGGGCTCAACGCCAATATTCGGCCGTACCCATCGATCGCCCTCGGCTCGTTCGAGATCACGCCGATCGAGATGGTTGGAGCGTATACGGCGTTCGCCAACGAAGGCGTTCGCGTAGAGCCCCGGGCCCTGAAAGCCGTCGTCGACGAAGACGGCGAGACATTGACCTCCTACCCACTGGAATCCGAACAGGTGATCAGCCCGCAACTTGCCTACCTGATGACGCACCTGCTGCAGGGCGTGATCAACAACGGCACGGGAGTGGGTGTGCGATCGAGGGGCTTCACGCTGCCGGCCGCGGGCAAGACGGGGACATCGCGCGACGGCTGGTTTGCCGGCTACACCAAGAATCTACTGGCAATCGCCTGGGTTGGCTTTGACGATAACCGCGAGCTCGACCTCGAAGGTTCTCGGTCCGCCTTGCCCATCTGGACCGCGTTCATGAAGAGGGCATATGAGCTCTATCCGATGCGCGAGATCGCGCAAGACTTCGGGAACGCGGACGGCGAAGAGCTTCTTCCTCCCGACCCGATGGAGTTCTATCCACCCCCCGGCGTCGAGGTTCTCGCGATCGACGAAACGACGCTCGCAACAGCGACGCCCTACTGCGTGAACCGTCGGATGTACGCGTTCATCTACGGCACGGTGCCGACAGCGTATTGCCCTGTCCACTCATTCCTGCGGAGGTTCTCTCTGGGCGAACGCATCCTATCGGACCGCCGGCTGGGCGATCGCGGCCGATAGGAGCCAGGGTCTCGAACTTCCACGAGCTTCCTGAGCTCCTGCCATCTTCGCTCGCTGATTCCCTGGATTGCCAGAAGCTCCACGACGCTTCTGAACCCGCCTCTTTTCTCCCGAAACTCCACGATACGACGGGCGATAACCGGTCCGATTCCCGGCAGCTCGTCGAGTTCTTCGACCGTTGCGGTGTTCAGGTTGATCAGGATCAGTAACGAGACTGCGAATTTCATCACTTGCCAGTGCGCTCGCGCACGAACACGATCGCCGAGGCTTGATCGACGAGTCGTCCTTCGAGCTGTTCGTTCTCGACTGCGGTCAGTATCTCTTTGAAGGAAGGGCCCAGCTGAAGTCCCAGCGTAATCAAATCGTCGCCCGAGATCAATGGTTCCGGTTTCAGATCCTCGGCGGTCCATCCCTCGAGCTTTGAACAGACGAAGGCATGGTCGTCGAGAGGCTCATCGGCCGCCACCATTCGGACACGGTAGAGCTCGAGGTAGTCGGTAAACCGCTCGCGCCGCATGAACCTTTTGAGTTCCGCCACGGACATGTCGCGAATACGGGCGAACCGGCCCTGCTCGCGTACCAAAGCCGCGATGTGGTCCTGTTCCCTGGAGGAAAACTTCAACCGCGCAACGACCTCGGCCGACGCTTCGGCCGAAGCGTCGGCCAAAAGCACCGCCATCGCGAAGTCGGCCACACCACCGATATCGAGCATCTCGAGGCGGCGTTCGAGATAATCGGACCAGGCGATCTCCGGCAGGATCTCGGCAAGCAGGCCGCACTCGGCGAGCATACGAACGCCACGCGTGGCCTCACCTTCGGTGAGTATCCGAACCAGTTCCTGACGGATTCGCTCCGCACTGACCTGATGGATCTTCGCCGCCATCCGACCGACCGCATTCCACGTTTCCGGCTCGATCGAGTAGCCGAGGCGTGCGCCGAAACGTATTGCGCGGAGGATGCGAAGCTTGTCCTCTTCAAAACGTTCAGCGGGGTTCCCGATAGCGCGTACGGTGCGCGAGGCAATGTCCTCCCTGCCACCGACGTAGTCGATCACCTTCTGTTCCACCGGGTCGTACAGCAGCCCGTTGATCGTGAAGTCGCGACGGTGGACGTCCTCCTCCGCGTTGGTGAACACGACGCTCGTGGGACGCCGCCCATCGATATAGGCCTGATCCGATCGAAAGGTGGCCACCTCGAACGGAACCCCGTAATGGATCACGAGGATGACTCCAAAACGGGCGCCTATCGGCTCGGTCCGGGGAAAAATCCTCATGACTTCTTCCGGAAGCGCGCTGGTGGCGATGTCATAGTCGGCAGGTTCGATTTCCATCACCATATCCCGGACACATCCGCCCACAAAATAGGCCTCGTGGCCCTTTTCGTGCAGGGTCTTGACGATCTGGGCGGCGTAAATTGGTTTCATCGAACGTGCCATTCGCGACCGGAATCCGTGCCGGAAGCTACTGTATAATAGATCCTTTTCTGAGGAGGAATTGATGCCGTCTTATCAGGGAGTCGACTTTTACAAGGTCGATGATTTGCTGTCGGAAGAAGAACGCATGGTACGCGATACCGTTCGACAGTTCGTCAACGAAAAAGTCAATCCGATCATCGACGATCACTTCGAAGCCGCAACGTTCCCAACCGAACTCATTCCCCAGATGGCCGAACTCGGATTGTTCGGCGCCAACCTGCCCGAAAAATACGGTTGCGCCGGAATGAACAACGTTGCCTACGGTCTGGTGATGCAGGAACTGGAAGCCGGCGACAGCGGCCTGCGCAGCTTCGTCAGCGTCCAGGGCGCCCTGGTGATGTATCCGATATTCGCTTACGGCTCCGAAGAACAAAGAGAAAAGTGGCTGCCAGCGCTGGCCAGTGCTGACAAGATCGGCTGCTTCGGGCTGACCGAACCGGACCACGGCTCTGACCCGGGCGGCATGGAAACCCGCGCCAAGCGCACGGACACAGGATGGGTTCTGAACGGAACGAAACGCTGGATCACTAACGGGACCGTCTCGGATATCGCGATCGTCTGGGCAAAGGATGAGGACGGCCAGATCCAGGGCTTCATCGTCGAGTGCGACAGCCCGGGCTTCCAGGCTCCCGAGATCAAGAAGAAGCTCTCACTCCGAGCCTCGGTGACATCCGACCTGATCATGGATGACGTCCACGTCCCCGAAGAAAGCCGCCTGCCGAACGGCTCGGGCCTCAAGAGCCCCCTCGGCTGTCTGAACCAGGCCCGCTACGGAATCGCTTGGGGCGGAATCGGAGCGGCGATGGCTTGCTACGACTGGGCGGTCGATTACACGATGGGCCGGGTGCAGTTCGGCAAGCCTATCGCGTCGTTTCAAATGGTGCAGGAAAAGCTCGCCCATATGCTGACCGAGATCACCAAGGGCCAGCTCCTGTCATGGCGACTCGGGAAGCTGAAGGACGCCGGCAAGCTGAGATTCACCCAAACATCAATGGCTAAGCAGAACAACGTTCGCGTCGGGCTCGAAACAGCCCGGGTAGCTCGCGATCTGATGGGAGCCAACGGGATCACCCTCGAGTACCCGGTGTTCCGCCACATGGTGAACCTCGAATCGGTCTACACCTACGAGGGCACCGATCATATGCACACGTTGATTCTCGGAGAGGCAATCACCGGAATCTCGGCCTACCGCTAATACCGCTCCTGGTCCTGGCCCGGCGGCAATGCTTTGCGGGGCAGCAGTTCATCCCGCATCGCCGCGTTGTAGGTGAAGATGGCCGCCACGGTCGCCATCTGGACGACGTCTTCCCTCTGGATTCGATCCACAACATCCATGTTCGAGTGATGCGTCCGGGAGTTGTACTCCAGACGATCCTGCATGAACTGGAATCCTGGGAGGCCGACCGCGTCGAAGGATGTGTGGTCGGTCCCGCCGACCGAACGAGGACCTAGCGTTGTTACGCCGAGGTCCCGGAGCGGTTCGATCCACTGCTCGAATATGTCTCGCACTCCGAGGTTACCCTGCATCCAGATTCCGTGAATCCTCCCGGTGCCGTTGTCGATGTTGAAGTAGGCCGATAGCTTTTCGTGCGCGGGCAGCAGCTCCATAGTGTTGCGGTCGCCGAAATGGCTGGTCACGTATTCGCGGGAGCCGATCAAACCCTGCTCTTCCCCACCCCATAGCCCGATCCGAATCGTTCGTCGCGGCTCGGCCCCGACCGCCTTCAGGATGCGCATGACCTCCATCATTGCCGCACTCCCGGACGCGTTGTCGGTCGCTCCGGTCGCGCCGTGTGTCGAATCGAAGTGGGCGCCGATCATGACAATCTCGTCCGCCAGATCCGTACCCGGGATCTCGGCAATCAGGTTAAAGCCGTTCATGTCGACTTCATCGTAGAACTCGGTCTGGACAGCGAGTTCCACGGTAACTGGCACGCCTTTATCCAGGATGCGCATCATCCGGTTATAGTGCTCGACCGCCAGCGTGACGCCAGGAGTGATGTTGCCGGCGTTCTCATCACGAGGACCGCTCCCACTCGGAAACACCGTGCCACCGTCCGTTCGCTGAGTCCGCCAGGACAGGTTGCTGCCGCCGGCCGATGTGTCGTTGTTACTCCCACGGTTGAACGTTGCGACAACGCCTTCTGCGAGGTAAAACTCACGAATCTGTTCCTGCAGGCTCGGGCCGCCACCTCCACGCCCCCCACGACCTCCACGACCTCCACGGCCGCCACGTGCCGCGGGTATCGGCATGGTCTCGGCCTCTTCGAGCATCTCCTCTGTCATCCGCAGGACGAGGGGGTCCTCCAGCATCCGAACGGCGCGGGCGGGCTGCGTCAGAACGATCTTTCCTTCCAGGGTGCCTCGGTAGCGATCGAAATCCGACGGAGACTGGATCGAGACCTGCACCACTTCCGCCCGCTCCATACCTTCAGTGCTCGACGTCCAGGATTGCGGGTAGCCGATCAGCGGTTGCACCTGCGGTTCCACCATGTTCGCGCTGAACCTCTGAAGCGACCATCCTTTGCCGAACTCGAACGCTTCTTCGTGGATGTTGACCAGCCCCCACTCCTCGAACTTCCCCTGCGCCCACCCACTGGCCTGTTTGATGGCCGGGGAACCCGTCAGGCGCGGTCCGTAGACATCGGAGAGCCAACTGATGTGGTCCATCACCTCCGAACGATTCAGACCCTCCGCGCGAATCTTGCCCAACATCACGTAGTCGAGCTGTTCGACACGATCCTGGGACCCTGCCGTCTGAGCCGCCGCGGGCGAGACCCAGGGTCCGGTTGCGATCAGCACGATACTCACTACAGTCACGGTGATGCCCATCAGCATCCGGGTTGTCGATTTCTTCATAGTGGTGCCCCTCACTTTAGAATGTTAAGCCTTATCGGTTGAAGGTCGCTATGATGCCAATCCTAGCCGTACAGCGCCTCTTCCAGGGTCCCGTGGATCCGCTTCCGCGTCGCCTCTGACGGTGGCGGTGTGACGAGGGAAACGGCGATCGCAACGGCGAAGTTCAGCGCCGTCGCCCATACCCCACCATGCAGCGTCAGCGGATGGGGGTAAACGATGAGCGTAAAAAAGAGCGTCACGAGCCCCGTGACCATTCCCGCCATCACACCGGCCCTCGTAAACTTGAAACGCGACGGAAACAGGTTCCCCATCACCGCCGGCCAGATTTGAAGCGCCCCTGAACCGGAAAGAGTAACGATCGTCACGAGAAAGTCGTTGCTCGTCAGGCTGAGCCAGTACCCCACACCGATCAGACCGACGATGATCCACCGGCCGACCTTCACGTAGTGCGCCGGCGGCGCATCGGGGCAGATATAGCGTTGGTACACATCACGGGTCAGCACCGTCATATTCGAATGAATGATGCCCTCGAGGGTCGACATCGCGGCCGCAGCGGCGCCGGCCAGAACGAGGCCCGTCATCCACGCCGGCGCATACCGGAACAGCATTTCCGGAAATACCCGGTCGGGAAACTCCATGTTGGGCATCACCAGCGCGCCTCCGAGACCGACAAGCGCCGCCGGCACATAGAGCGTCGCCAGGTAGATGGGCGTCAAGGCTCCCAGTTTCCGGATCACCGAAATACTGGCGGCGCTGTAGTAGCGCATGAAAATATGTGGCTGAAACACGATCCCGAACGACAACGTGATCATGAAGCCGAACCACATCGGGTAAGTAAAGAAACCCTCGGGACCGGGGAGCGTCAACAAGTCCGGACGCTCGGCGACAACCCGTCGCCACAGGGCAAACGGCCCACCGAACAACACATAGGACAAATACAGCGCACCGCCCCAGATCGCGATGTACATCCAGATGCCCTGCAACACATCGGTCCAGTAGATCGCTCGTACCCCGCCGACGCTGATGTAGAACATGGCGATGAGCATCAGGATTCCCGCGGACAGCTCGATCGATATCCGATCGCCGGTTGCTGCCGACAGGATGTAGCCCAAGCCCATGCTCTGTACCTGGATGTACAGCAGCGTGAACACGACCGACACGATCGCGACAAGGACGCGAACGCCTTCGCTTTCGTAGTAATCCGCCAGCATGTCGGCAGGCGTCAGGTAGTTGAATTTCTTCCCGAGCGCCCAGATTCGAGTCCCGAATACGTAGGTGATCAAACCCATCATCAGCGTCCACGTACCCGCGTCCCAGAAACCGATGCCATGTGTGTAGAAAAATCCGCCGGAGCCGAGAAACGCGAATGCGCTGTGATAGGTCGATACAAGCGCAAGATAGAGCACAAAGAAGCCGGCGCGGCGGCCGTAGACGACAAAGTCGTCCATATTGGCTTCCATCTTCCGCCCGGCAAGCACGCCCACGATCAGGCAGCCGGCCAGATAGACGGCTATTAGAGATGTGGCGATGATCCAAGCTTCCAATCCGGCCCGCCTACACTCGCCAGCGCCAGAGCAGCCACAGCGCGACGAGCATCAACGCGTAGATAGCGCTCAGGTAGGCATAGAGGAAAGGGAGACCGAACACGAGCGGCTCGATACGGTTCGCCCAGGCCAAAAAGGGCCATTGCGTGAATGCGAACAGGACGGCAAAGCAGCCGATGAAGAACCGACCTCGGCTGGTCCGTGGACGGTAGTGGGAGGGGATCTCCATCGGTTAAACCGGCTGCCTATCGGTCGAGGTCGGCCGGAAGTTGGGTCTTGTCGTCGACGATCGCAGAATCGAGCTGGGCGGATGTCAGACCCGTTACTCCCCCAAGGTTCGCGCCGCGCAGATCGGCGCCGTCGAGGGTCGCGTCCTTCATGTCCGACATCCACAGGTCGGCGCCTCGCAGGTCCGCCCCGGTAAAGTTGGCGTACATCAGATCTGCGACGCTCATGCGGACACCGCTCAGGTCGGCCCGTGTCAGGTCCGCCTTATGAAGGTCGGCTTGCTGGAGTATCGCGTTCCGGAGTTCGGCTCGCTCGCCGTGAGCACCGTCGGATTCCAACCATTCCTTATGAGCTGCGAGGACGTCTTTGATCAGCATAGATATGACCCTGCGAAAGAGCCGGCGGCGTTCGGCCGACGGCTCGGACAACCCTCAAAAGCTCATTTGTTCGGTTGTTTGACGACTCTCAGGTAAGGCTTCACTGTCGTCCAGCCGCCCGGAAACTTCTCCTTCGCAGCTTCGTTGGAAACCGCCGGCACGATGATGCAATCGTCGCCGTCCTTCCAGTTGGCGGGCGTCGCGACTTTGTGGTTCGCGGTCAGCTGGCACGAGTCGATCACACGGAGCACTTCGTCGAAGTTGCGACCTGTGCTCATCGGATAGGTGATCATCACCTTGATCTTCTTGTCGGGTCCGATGATGTAGACGTTACGCACGGTGGCGTTGTCTGCCGCAGTCCGGCCCTCGGCGCCGCCCTCGGTGTCGGCCGGAAGCATGTTGTAGAGCTTCGCTATCTTGAGGTCGGTGTCGCCGATCATTGGGAAGTTGACCGCGGCTCCCTGCGTCTCCTCGACATCCTTGGACCAGAGACGGTGGTCGTCGACCGAGTCGACGCTCAATCCCATCACCTTGACGTTCCTCTTGTCGAACTCCGGTTTCATTTTCGCCACGCAGCCCAGTTCCGTGGTGCACACAGGAGTGAAGTCCTTCGGATGCGAAAACAAAAGGACCCAGCTGTCTCCAATCCAATCGTGAAAGTTGACCGAGCCGTCGGTCGTCTCGGCTGTAAAGTCCGGCGCGGTTGCGCCAATCCCAAGTGCCATAATTCCCCCTAGGTACTTGACGAAAATTGATGAAGGACAAACTCTTGCCCGATTGGCAGTTATGTCAGTTCCCCGGAAGCGAAAAGAGTATCACGGAAAAAGCAGGTTCCTGAAGCCAGAGTGACCGGCTCGAATTCCGCCCGGCCGTTTACTTCACAACCTGTTCGATGCTACAAATTATAGTTTGCCCGGTGCGCACCGTGCTGCGCTGGGCAGGCTGTCCCGTTCGTCTAGGCTGGTCTAGGACACAGCCCTTTCAAGGCTGCGACACGGGTTCAAATCCCGTACGGGACGCTCTCGCCAAAGGGGTTGCGGCAAAATAGGCCGCAACCCCGGGTGACCTGTGCCTAAGAAGCGCTACGGCCAACACTTCCTCTCCGATCCCGCAATTCTCGAACGAATCGTCCAATTCGCCAGAGTCCCGCCGGAGGCCGATGTTGTCGAGATTGGGCCCGGGCGGGGAACGCTGACCCGCCTCCTGGCAGTCACCGCCCGACGCCTCATTGCCGTCGAGGTCGATCGCGACCTGGTGCCGGGCCTCCGCCGAGCGATGCCGGCGAACGTCGAAATTCTGGAACAGGACGCTCTCGGCCTGGACTTCGGCACGCTGATGCCGGACCGGTTTCATCTGGTCGGCAATCTCCCCTTCAACATCGCAACCCCCCTGCTGGAACGGTTCATACGGGCGCGCGACCGAATCACGGCGGTAACGATCATGGTCCAGAAAGAGGTTGCCGACCGGATCGCCGCAGAACCGGGCTCGGGCGACTACGGGCCGCTGTCGGTCGGGATCCAGTACTACGCCGAGGTCGAGCCAGGCTTCCTGGTCCAGCCCGGCAGCTTCGACCCGCCGCCGAAAGTGCACTCACGGCTCCTGCGTCTGACCTGGAATCCGGAGACCCCGGATGCACCCCGGTTCATCCGCTTCGTCCGGTCCGCTTTTTCTTCCAGACGGAAGAAGCTGCTGAACAACCTGGCCGGGATGCAACCGGGCGTAGACCGGAACGCTCTGACCGCAATGCTCGAGAACCTTGGTCTGAATCCGAGTGTCCGTCCCGAACAACTGTCCGTGGATCAGTTTTTCGATCTCTACAACAGCATTCGCGAGCAGGCTCCGGGACCTCGGACGCCCACAAAGCCGATATAATCCACCACGATGGCCAAAGCGCTCAATGTCGTGCCGCTGGGCGGACTCGGTGAGTTCGGGATGCACATCATGGCATTCTGCTACGACGATTCCATCATCGTAGTGGACTGCGGGCTTCTCTTTCCTGAACAGGAACTGCTCGGCGTCGACATCATCGTCCCCGACGTGACTTTTCTGCTGGAAAACCGCGAAAAGGTCAAGGCGATCCTGCTTACCCACGGCCACGAGGACCACATCGGCGCTCTACCGTTTATCCTCCCGTACTTGAATGTCCCCGTATACGGCAGCCCCTTCACGATGGCACTGGTCCATCGGAAGCTCGAAGACCACGACGAACTGGAAGGAACCACGCTGCACGAAATCGATGCCGGTGACTCGGTCGAACTGGGGCCGTTTACCGTGGAGTTCATCGCGGTCACGCACTCCATCGTCGACTCACTCGCGCTCGCGATCCGCACTCCGGCGGGGCTGGTGATTCACACGGGGGATTTCAAGATCGATCACTCCCCGATCGACGGACGGCAGTTCGACCTGCCCGCGTTCGCCGCTTACGGGAAGGAGGATGTGCTCGCCCTCTTTTCGGACAGCACGAACGCGGAGCGTGCCGGATACACACCTTCCGAACGCGCGGTCGAGGATCGATTCGATGCTATCTTCAGGACCGCCAAGGGCCGGATCGTCGTCTCCTGCTTCAGTTCGGCGATCCACCGCATCCAGATCATCGCCAACGCCGCACACCGTCACGGTCGCACCCTGGCATTTCTCGGTCGCCGGGTAAACTCGAACACCGAAATCGCCCAGCAATTGGATTCACTGCATTTACCGCCCGGGCTCGTCATCCGAGGCAAAGATATTCGCAAACAGCCGCGCGACAAGATCTGCGTCATCGCCAGCGGCTGTCAGGGCGAACCGATGGCGGCCATGGCCCGAATCGCCCTGGACCAACACAAGGACATCGCGGTCGAGGCGGGCGACACGGTCGTGCTCTCGTCGCGCATGATTCCAGGAAACGAACGCGCGATCTCGCGATTGATGGATCACTTTTACCGGCGTCATGCCGAAGTCCTCTACGCCGATGGGTCGAATCCTCCGGTGCATGTTTCCGGACATGCCAGCGCGGAAGAATTGAAGCTGATGATGATGCTCATCAAGCCGCGCTTCTTCATCCCGATCCACGGCTCATACCGGCACCTGCATCGGCACGCCCAGATCGCCGAACAGACGGGCGTCATCCGGAATCGCATCCTGATCGCCGAGACGGGGGACATCATTCGATTCGAAGGCCAGACGGCCACGATTGACGGCAAGGCGCCCGTTGGCCGGGTCCTGATCGATCAGGGAAGCCTGGAGGAAGTCGCCAACCTGGTCATCCGTGACCGCCGCCACATCTCGGCCGACGGCATCGTCCTTCCGGTAATCGCGATCAACAAGCAGACCGGTGAGTTGGAGATACCTCCGGAAATGGTGTTCCGGGGCATGACAATCACTGAAGACGACCCACTCGTGACCGAATGCCGGGACCTGGTCATCGAAACGATCGAATCCTCTTCGGTGGAGGAACGCGGCGACTGGGCCGTCATCAAGGAAAAAATCCGACGCGCCCTGAAGAAGTTCATCTCGAAAAAGCTCTCGAAACGGCCGTTTATTCTTCCCGTGATCATGGAAATCTAGGGTCGGCCAAAACCGATTGCAGATTGACTATTAGGAGCCTGTCGGGAATAAGAAGTCTGCAACCAAGAATCAACAACTTACAGACCGGGGATGGCTCGTAAGTTGTTGATTCTTGCTTCGAGGGAGCCAATTCCCGACAGGCTCCTATTAGACACTCGGCATTGGACATCGTTCATTGGACGTTGATCGATTTGTCCTGGGAAGCCTTGACGAAACCCGAACGATCTCAGCAGCAGATATGGCCAGGTGCCTTTCCAGTTCGTCCGCCATGGACCCATGTTCGCCCATGGTCCAGCCGCCTGGACTTCCAAGAACGTCAAATTGATCAATTTCCAATGACCAACGTCCAACGTGGATTCTCAAATAGAAAATCTGCTGTCTGTCTCTGAATGGATACGTTCCAGGCCATAATCTACGGAATCGTTCAGGGAATAACCGAGTTCCTTCCAATCAGCAGCACCGCTCATCTGGTCCTGCTTCCCTGGTTCATGGGCTGGAACGACCCGGGCCTCGCCTTCGATGTCGCTCTTCACGGCGGGACGCTTGTGGCCCTGGTCTGGTATTTCCGCGTCGAGTGGCTCGCGTTGGTGCGAGCGGCGATCCGCGTCCTCGGAGGAAACCGGAGCGGCACGGACGAGCGGATGGTGTGCTTCATCGTCGCCGGGACCGTTCCGGGAGCGCTTGCCGGTTTCTTCGGCGACGGCATCGTGGAGACATACCTGCGTAGCCCTCTCGTCATCGGGATCGCTTTGATCGCTCTCGCCCTGGTTCTCGCGATGGCAGAGCGGACAGGACCTAGGGATCGGAAGATCGAGAGCCTGTCCTGGATGGACGCCATCGTTATCGGGCTTGCACAGGCAACCGCTTTGATTCCGGGCGTCTCCCGTTCGGGTGTCACAATCACCGCCGCGCTGTTTCGCGGGATGACCCGGGAGGCCGCGGCTCGGTTTTCTTTCCTTCTATCGACACCCTTGATCGGGGGGGCGGTCGTCAGACAGACTTCGGAACTGGTCTCCCAGAACCCCTCGGGCGGGGGGCTGGCGATGCTCACCGTCGGGATTGCCACCTCAGCCGTCGTCGGCTATATGGCAATCGCTTTCATGCTCCGGTTTCTTGCGACACACACAACATATGCGTTCATCTACTACCGCATAGCGCTGGGTATTGTGGTCTTGCTCGCTTTCTCTGCGGGATTTCGCTAGAATTCGAGGCGGATGAGATTGACGGCATATTTGACGCCCACCGACCACCGGCGGGTCAACGAATTCGTGGGGCTGCTGCTGGTGACGGTCGCCGTCCTCGTCGGGTTGAGCCTGATATCGTTCAACCCCACGGATCCTTCGTTCAACATCAGCCGCAACCCCCAATTTGCGGACCGCCCCAGCAACCTGATCGGCGTCGTCGGTTCGCACTCGGCCGACCTGCTGTTCCAGGCGGTAGGCTACGCAGGGTTTCTGTTACCCATGTTCCTGGGGATCTACGCGTTCCACTGGCTGGCTTCGTGGACAGTCCGCAATGTCGGGCCTCGCCTGGTCGGCACGGTGCTGATGGTGATGACGGTTTCGGCAGCGTTGTCTCTCTCTCCGATTCCCCGCATCGGGCGCGAGATCCCGGCCGGCGGTGGAGCCGGCAAGCTCCTGGCCGACTGGCTCAACGCCACGTTCAACCCGCTGGGCGCCGTGCTCGTCCTGATCTCGTTCTTCCTGATCTCACTTCTCTTCACCACGACGTTCTCGCTGGTCCGTACCGTCGAAATATTGAAGGGCCGGATCGCTTTCCTCGCGGCCTGGAAGGTGCAAGCCGAAGCATGGCTGGAAGAACGATCCCGCGAAAGGGTTCGCCGTCGCCTCGAAAAGCGCCACGCGGGTGTCGCCGCGGTGGCCGAGCAGCCGCCGAGGGAACGAAAGCCGGCCCGGAAGCGCCCGAAGAAGAAAACGACTCCCGATCAACGCCTTCTGATCGACGACGAAGTGACGATCGACGAGGCCGTCGTTCTCGAAACCGAACCGGTTCCCCTCAGTGAAGTAAGCTTCCCGTCGCCGGATCTTCTCGCGCCACCCGCAGAGCAGATTCCCATCAATGAAGCCGAACTGCGGGAACGGGCGGAACTGCTCGAAGAGAAAGCGAAAGAATTCGAGGTGAACGGCAAAGTCCAGCAGATCCACCCGGGACCGGTCGTGACAACGTTCGAGTTCAAGCCTGAGCCCGGGATCAAATATTCAAAAGTAGCGGGCCTCGGCGACGATCTTTGCCTCGCACTGGAGGCCGAATCGATCCGCATCGACCGTCTGGCCGGAAAAAGCACGGTCGGTATCGAAGTGCCCAACCCGAATCGCTCGACGATCGTCCTCCGGGAACTGATCGAGTCGCCCGAGTACTTGAAGTCGAAAGCTCACCTTCCGCTGGCGCTCGGCAAGGACATCACCGGCAACATCGTTGTCTCCGACCTCCACAGGATGCCGCACCTGCTGATTGCGGGTGCGACGGGCACCGGCAAATCGGTCTCGATCAACTCGCTGATCCTGTCGCTCCTGTTCCGGTCAAAGCCCGACCGGGTCAAGCTGATCATGATCGATCCGAAGCGCCTGGAGCTCGGGCTCTACCAGGATATTCCGCACCTGCTCGTACCGGTCGTCACCGAACCGATCGCCGCGCAGAACGCGCTGAAGTGGGCGGTAGGCGAGATGGAAGGACGTTACAAGAAGCTTGCGCGGCGTGGAGTCCGGACGCTCGATGCCTACAACGAGCACATCAAGCAACTGCCGATCCCGGGATTCAGCGAACACGACGGCGACGAGGATCGCGAACAGCTTCCCTACATCGTCATCGTCATCGACGAGCTGGCCGATCTGATGATGGTCGCGTCCAGAGACGTCGAGGAATCGATCACGCGCCTGGCGCAGATGGCCCGCGCGGTGGGAATCCATCTGATTCTCGCCACGCAACGCCCATCCGTCGACGTCATCACCGGACTGATAAAAGCAAATTTCCCGGCCCGCATCTCGTTCCGCGTGGCCTCGAAAATCGATTCGCGGACGATCCTCGACGCGAACGGCGCCGAATCCCTACTCGGACGCGGCGACATGCTTTTTCTCCCTCCCGGTTCTGCACGCCTCATGCGAGCGCATGGTCCGATGGTGACCGAAGAGGAGGTCATACGCGTCGCGGATTACCTCAGGACCCAGGGCAAACCGGCATACAATGAGAGCATTCTGGAGTCGCCCGACGAGCGCCGGGCCGCACTGGAGCCTGAAGGCGCCACCGATGTGTTGTACGACAAGGCTGTGCGGCTCGTCGTTGAGATGGGCAAGGCCTCGACCTCCTCGCTACAACGGCGCCTCCGGATCGGATACGGGCGTGCGGCCAGCCTCATCGATGCGATGGAAGCCGACGATCTCGTCGGTCCGCCGGAGGGCAGCAAGCCTCGCGAAGTCCTGGTCAAACCGGATTACTTCGAAGAAATCGATAACCGAGATTTCACGGATTAGGGAGAAGAGGAGAAGGCCACGGATTACACGGATTTAGCGGATTCAGACCAGGACAGGTGTTCTTCTCTCTGTATCCGCTAAATCCGTGCAATCCGTGGCTTTCCTCTTCACGAACCATCAACCCTGCCAGTCCGTGCAATCGCGACCGTAGGGAGCCATGGGATTCAAGACCGACGCCATTCACGCGGGCCAGGAGCCCGACCCCACTACCGGAGCCGTCAGCGTCCCGATCTATCAGACGTCGACTTTCGTTCAGCAGGGCATCGGTAAGCACAAGGGCTTTGAATACGCCCGCACGCAGAACCCTACACGCATGGCCCTCGAACGGAACATGGCGGTCCTCGAAGGTGGCGTGGCGGCCTATGCGTTCGCCTCCGGCATGGCGGCCGAGACCGCCATCACGCAACTGTTGCTGAAACAGGGCGATCACGCAATCTGCGGCAACAACGTCTACGGTGGGACGTTCCGGCTCTTCGACAAGATCGTCAAGCACGGCGGAATCGAATTCAGCTACGTGGACACCTCGAACATCGGCAATCTGCGCCAGGCGATGCGTCCCGAAACGAAGATGGTGTTCGTCGAAACGCCGACGAACCCGATCATGACGATCACAGACCTCAAGGCGGTGTCCGAAGTGACACGCGAAACGGGTTGCCGCCTCGTCGTCGACAACACGTTCATGAGCCCGTATCTCCAGCGCCCCATCGCGATGGGCGCCGACATCATCGTCCACAGCACAACCAAATTTCTGAATGGACACAGCGACAGCGTCGGCGGTGTCGTGGTGCTCAAGCACGAGTCCGATGCGGACCAGCTTGCATTCATCCAGAATGCGGCGGGCGCGATCCTGTCTCCGTTCGACTCCTGGCTCGTGCTGCGGGGTATCAAGACGCTGCCGGTCCGGATGGAAGCGCACAACTCAAACGGGATGGCGATTGCCCGATACCTGACCTCGAAGGATCAGGTGGAGACGGTCTACTACCCGGGCCTGCCGGAGCATCCGCAACATCTTCTCGCGAAACAACAGATGTCGGGCTTTGGCGCGATGATCGCGTTCGAACTGGGTTCGATCGAGGCAGCGGGCAGCTTTCTGGAGCGAGTTCGCCTGTGCTCCCTGGCCGAGAGCCTCGGAGGAGTCGAAACCCTGATATCCCACCCCGCGTCGATGACCCACGCCTCAGTCCCGAAGAAGGACCGGGAAAAGCTGGGAATTACAGACGGGCTGGTCCGAATTTCTGTGGGAATCGAAGATACGGAAGATCTGATCGCGGACCTGGAGAACGCGTTCGAACATTGAGCCAGAGCCCCCCGGTTATCCAATAGAAAACCGGCAATGATCCCAGATCGGACTACGTCACCGAATCCGCAATCCACTCCAAATAGGGATGTGATCCGTCTTCTATCTTGAACGCGATGAACTCCGGCGTGTCGTAGCTGTGTTCCTTGATCAAACGCCAGCGCACCTGATCCACGGCAGCTGCGGTGGTCTTGATCACGAGCAGGAACTCGGTATCCCAGTTCACCTTCCCTTCCCACCGGTAGCACGACTCGATCCCCGGAACCACATTGACGCAGGCGGCCAGGCGGTCGCTGACGAGAGCTGTTGCGATCTTCCTGGCTTCCTCACGCGAGGAGCATGTCGAGACCGCGACCATCGTGTCTATCATGGCGTTCTCCAGATTCGCTAGAATTGTCAGGCTATGACTGCGACGATCAAGTTCGGCACCTCGGGTTGGCGCGCCATCATCGCCGAAGACTTCACCTTCGCTAATGTCCGACTTGTCGCCGAGGCCATAGCCCGGTACGCCAAGAGGAACGCGGGGTCGCCGAGGCTTCTCGTAGGATACGACACAAGGTTTGCTTCCGAGCACTTTGCCAGGCAGGTTGCCAATGTCCTCTCGGCTTCAGGTGTGGGCGCCCTCGTCTGCTCGCGATCCGTACCGACGCCGGCGGTCTCGTTCTCGGTCCGCCATCGCAAACTCGACGGCGCCGTCAACATCACGGCCAGCCACAACCCGGGCGAGTACAACGGCATGAAGTTCTCGGGACCAGACGGCGCCCCGGCGCTTCCCGCCGTTACCGGTGAGATCGAACGAGGAATCTCGCAACTTCAGGAGGAGGGTTGGGAATTCAGCCAGGCGCCACAACCGTCAGTTAAATGACCCCCGGCAGAGCCGGGGGCTTATTTCTGTGAGCCCCTCAAAGGGGCCGGTCAAGAGCCGCCTGAAGGCAGCTGATGCCCCCACGCCATGTTCAGCTCCTCCAAACGCTGCTCCTCCCGCTCCTGCCGCCAAATGTATTCCCGCACGAATTGTTTGTCCATCCCCACCGTGGAAACGAAATAGCCTCGCGCTCAGAAACTCTTCCCTGTCAAACGGTGTTTCAGTCCCAGAAAGTTCCGGGCAGTCGAGATTGCACTCTTCCCCTTGATGAATCCCGCCACACTGGATACCGCCTACTTCGGAATGAACACCATGTGATACTTGCAGTCCCATTTCGTGTGCGATCGCCTTCGGGCCTCTTTCATTGAGTCCTCCTTCTTTGGAAGTCGTCGCTTCCAAGCAGGACTTTCCTATCTACCGCCGCTCTCGGTCAAACCTCTGCGAGTCGCCCCGGCTAAGCCGGGGGTTTACCTATGGGAATCATCGAAACGGTCGACATTCGGGACGAGTATCTTGCGGACCTGGAGACGAAGGTGGACCTTGGCGTGATAAGTCGTGCAAACCTGCGTCTCGGATGCGATCCGCTGCACGGGGCAGGCGCCGGATACCTGGATCACATACTCGAACGGTCGGGCCTCGAACCAACGGTTCTGCACGCCGACCGCGATGTTTACTTCGGTGGCGACCACCCTGAACCGGACGAAGCCACCCTCTCCGACCTGAGGCGGGCCGTCATCGAAGGCGGATTGACACTGGGCCTCGGGACCGACGGCGACGCAGACCGGTTCGGCATCCTCGACGCCGACGGAACGTATTTCTACCCGAACGACATCATCGCCCTACTTCTGGACTACCTCGTCGAAAGCCGTGGATGGACAGGGGCCGTCGCCCGCACTGTCGCAACGACACACCTGATCGACCGTGTGGCCGCGCTGCATGGTCTGGAGGTGCTCGAAACGCCCGTCGGATTCAAATACATCGCGCAGTACCTCGAGGAAGGACGCATCATCCTGGGTGGCGAAGAAAGTGCCGGCCTCACCGTCAAGGGACACCTACCGGAAAAGGACGGAATCCTGGCCTGCCTGCTGGTCGCGGAGATGGTCGCGAATCGCGGGAACTCATTGAAAGAGCAGCAGAAAACCCTTTTTGAGCGGACTGGAGAAGTGTATAATCGGCGACTGAACGTCAGGCTGGATCCGTCCGTCGAAAAGACGGTCCGCGAAAAGATTGCGTCGGACGTTCAAGAGTACTTCGGCCGCCTCGTGGAGCGAGTCGACCGCACCGACGGACTGAAACTCATTTTCGGCGACGGGAGTTGGGTGTTGATGCGGCCCTCAGGAACCGAACCAGTGGTTCGTTACTACGCGGAGGCCGGAAACCCCGAAGAACTGGAACGACTGCTCGACTGCGGAAGGCGATGGATAACCGAAGCATAGTCCAGGGCATGATGGTTCGAGTCGGACTGGGCGTGTTCGGCCTGCTAACTGTCGCGACTCTGGTCCTGACCGTGGTCAGCGACCGTGGATTGATCGAGGTTCACCGAAAAGGGGAACGATTGACCCAGCTCGAACAGCAGATCCAGGCCCTTGAAGCTGAGAACGCGCAGATGGTGGAGGAGATCCGGACACTGCGCACCGATCCCGACGAGATCGAACGGCGCGCCCGCGAAGAGTTAAAGCTAGTCATGCCTGGCGAAGTCATCCTGCTCGTCCCGTCCGAAGACCCCGAACTCCGCGACTTTCCGTAGGTTGACCGCAACAACCGGCACGGGACATGAGACCTGCCGCGCAGATAAGAGATTTCGAATCGCCGATCTCGAATCTCCGACGAGGATTCTTCAGTAGACGATCTGCGTGACCGGAGCCCTCCAAACAACATGGCCGGGTTCGAGGCACCGCAGATTTTCCATTTGAGACTCGGCATTCGACATCGGTCATTCGAAGTTCGAGATTGGAGATCGAAGGCACCCCACTCACTTGACGTTTCGCCGCGCACTACCTATATTGGTTTGTACCCATTGACGCGGGGTGGAGCAGTGGTAGCTCGTTGGGCTCATAACCCAAAGGTCGGGGGTTCAAATCCCCCCCCCGCAATAACAGGCAGCCAAGAGAGGTCACCGAAAGGTGGCTTTTTTTGTTGGACTTACGGGGATGAGACTGAATCTGCACTTCCCTTCCTTCAAGAATTCCTACCGACTTTTTGGTAGCAAATTGGTAGCAAGCACAATCGTTACTGCAGCAACCCAACGACATTTGAATCGACAAACCTCCTGGCAAGAAGATTTGCCGTGTCCAATTTCTGTGCGCTGTCCACATGCGTGTAGACATTGGCCGTCGTCTGGATGTTGGAATGCCCCAATTGTTCCTGTGCCAACTTCACGGATCGACTCAACTCATGAATGACTGATCCGACGGTGTGACGGAACATGTGGAGACCGTTTCCCCACTTCACCCGTTCGATCCCAACAGAATCGAGTGCCGGATACAAAATGTATCGCCTCATGTGATCTGGATCGAGAGGCGATCCATCCTCACGACAGAACACGAAGTCTGTCTCCGCAGAAAAAGGCGATCGTTCCCGCTGCCTCGACAAAATGTGCAGCAACGGATCCGACAACCCAACCTGATGTTCACTTCGCGTCTTCAGTCCTTCCTGAAGTTGCCCCCGATAGACGACGTGGGTTAAGCGGAGCAGCCGCCGCTCAAAATCGACGTTCTTCCATCGGAGTCCCAGTAGCTCCCCCTGTCTCATCCCTGTCAACATGACCACTGCGATAGGGGCGCGCCACGGCTCCGGTAGTGCCTCTAAGAACTCCCGGAGTTTCTCCATGGGGAACGTGGGTTTCTCCCGACGCACGACCTTAGGCCGATGAAGCCGGGCTCGAATTGGAGACTTCACGATGAAATCCTGCATGTATGCCAAATCGAACAACAAGTTCAGCAGGTTGTAGACGGTCTTTCGGTACTTGTCAGAGAGACCAGCATCCATCAACAACCCCATGAATCTCGTGATCATCTCGGACTGAATCGCCTTCAATGGCATCGATCCAAAGAACGGAAGGATCCACTTGTTTATGGGTGCTCGATACCCATCGATGGTACTAGTGGTCCCCGTCTAACAGACTGTACCTTATTCGGATCGTTCCCCGTGCCAGGCCGACACCCTGCGGCTTCGGCCAAGCCGTTCGAGTTCCTTCCGCACAGGGATGATCTAATGGTCATTATTTTCCGCATATATGATCGAAATGGGACAGCCAGGGCCGTTACGTTAATTGTGACGGACTACACTAGGAGCCTGTCGGGAATAGATTGGGGATGGGTGGCGACAGAAGTCGGGGAAGAACCGGATGGGACCTAAGCTGGACGGGTGGATTTGTAGAAGAAGGCATGACGAAATGCTTCCGATCCGATGACCTGAATCAGAGCTTGTTGATGCCGCCGTCGTTACACGACTGGCTTCCGGAGAATCATTTGGCGCGATTTGTGGCCGACCTGGTGGAGACGCTGGATCTGTCGGCGTTTTACCGTTCCTATGAGGCGAAGGATGGACGAGGTCAGGCGGCCTACTCCCCGGTGCTGATGGTGCGGTTGTTGGTGTACGGATATTGTACCGGGGTGGTGAGTTCGCGGCAGATCGAGAAACGGACGCATGAGGACGTGGCGTTCCGGTATTTGAGTGCGGACACGCATCCGGATCACAGCACGTTCAACGAGTTTCGGAAACGGCATTTGGAGGCGTTGGCGGGACTGTTTCTGCAAGCGCTGGGATTGTGCCGGAAGGCGGGGCTGGTGAAACTGGGGCATGTGGCGGTCGACGGGACGAAACTCCAGGCGAACGCCAGCAAGCACAAGGCGATGAGTTATGGGCGGATGAGGGGGGCCGAAGAGACGCTGAAGGCGGAAGTGGAGGAGTTGCTGAAGCGGGCCGAGGCGGTCGACGCGGTCGAGGATGAGAAGCAACGGCAAGGACTGACCGACCAGTTGCCGAAGGAATTGGCGCGGCGGGAAAGCCGGTTGAAGAAGATTCGACAGGCCCGGGCGGAATTGGAAGCGGAAGCCCGGCAGAAGGCGGCGCAGGCAAAGGCGGACGCGGAAGCGCGGATGGCCCAGCGGCGGAAGCAAGAGGAGCGAACGGGGAAGAAGACGGGTGGAGGCCAACCGCGGGTTCCCGATCCGAAGCAGGCGGCGCCGGATGCGAAGGCGCAGCGCAACTTCACCGATCCGGACAGCCGGATCATGCCCGACGGCGCGCACAAAGGCAGTTTCGTGCAGGCCTACAATGCCCAGATCGCTGTGGACGATGACACGCAAGTCATCGTCGCGGCCGAGATCACCCAGGACGCCAATGACAAAGAGCAACTGGCGCCCATGGTCGCGCAAGTGCGGCGGAACACGGGGACCCGGCCCGTCGCGGTCAGCGCGGATGCCGGGTATTGGAGCCCCAGGCAGGTGACCGACCCGCGAGCCGCAGGGATCGATTTACACGTGGCCACGGGGCGAGTCCGGACCGGCGCATCCCCGAAGTCTTCCGGCGGCCCGCCCGGAGCGGCTGAAGGCGCCGGCGTACGGGAGCAAATGAAACAGAAACTGGACAGCGATGTGGGGCGGGCCGTCTACAAGATGCGCAAGGCGATTGTGGAACCGGTATTCGGACAGACCCGGGAATGCCGGGGATTCCGGCGTTTCAGTTTCCGCGGTCTCGAGAACGTGCGGGCGGAATGGCAACTGGTCTGTTTGACCCACAACATCCTGAAGTTGTTTCGTTACGGAGGAGGATTCAAGCCACTGGCGGCTTGAATCGAAGCAGGGAGATCCTGGCAAACACAGAATCCGCGGATGAAAAATACGTATCGCGCTCAATGGGGGCTGCCGCAATCTCATCTCATGGATCTGTCTGAGCAAACGCTTCCCAAGGTGGCCTTCATCCTGAAATCGCGATGGGTCTTTCAGCTTCAGACTTCTCCAGATTTCTTATTGCCGACAGGCTCCTAGGCCGCAAAGCCTGGTTCTTCTGGTACGCCTCCCAATGACGCCCCACGAACCCCCCGAAGGTCAGACTCGGATCGGCCTCAGCCGACTGACCATTCCTATCGTTCACTTTGTCTAGGATCTGGTCCAATTTGATTCGAGCCTCCTTCGAGGTGCTCCCTGGTGGCATCGTCATCGTCCGTTGAACCCATTGGGCGTCACTTTGGCGTTCTCGCCACGCAAGCCTGTAGGCCAAGGTTCCGTCTCTTCTGGGTCGCTTCTGAATCGTCCCTTTCTGATACGACTGAGTCATCATTTCTGTCTCCTTTTTGTGATTGACCCAGTCTTTGTTTTCAACCGGTCTTATGGTTCAGGATGTATGTCGGGGAGGTCAAGTCGTTTTCCAGGAATCGACCAGCCGCTCGAGTCGAAATAGAGAACTCGACGTTCATCAATCCAGCTCTTCATCGCATCGGATTCCAGATCAAACTTCAGTTTCCTTCCGAGCCGTAGATGTGGAATCAAATCTCGAGAATCCGGTTTTACCCGGCGATAGACAAAGTCCTTACTCACACCGAGATAGGACGCTAGTTCGGACACCGTCACAAACTTGTGATGCATGGTTTACTCCTGGTTGTGTCGAGAAATAGGGATTGCAGACGCAAGAACGTCCTTATGACGATCCTGGAAATGCCGAGGGGAGAAGCATCTGTCCTGTCTCTTTAGAAACTTCTTTAAAGATCTTCAAAAAGAAAGAAGTAGTAGAAACTGCCCAGACAGGCCAGACACGACTTGGAAAGAGCCTTCTCAGTCAGAAATCATCGTCATCAAGCTCCACTTGCTTCCGACGAAGGCTGCCATAGGAATACGTACGGGTCCCGTTCAGAGTTGGTCGTTGGTCAGTCGTACGAGAAAACGTCGTCAACACTTGCTTACCGAACCGACTAGAATCAATCGGTTCACAGACGAAGTCCTTGCAGTAAGTCCGGTAGGCATTGTAAAGCTCGGCCTTTGGGATTCGGTCTGATTCGTCTTTGGACTGCTCATAGAATTCTCGCAAGAAGTGCCTAGCAGGATTGGCATCGACTTGAAGACGGAACGTGTCAACAAGTTTGAGACACCTGCATTCGGAATTTAAGCTACCGTAGGCGACTCTGCGGGCGGGTTGATCCACACCTTGTCCGGCGGCCCAGCGATCTTTCTCGGTACATTGACGAAACGTTCTGGATGTTGCCGACGAGCGCGATCCAGAGCATGCTGGCGTCGTTCCAGAACCGGACCGGTCTGACCGTAATGGACCATCGCTGGGGTTAGCCAGTTCAGACCGGAATGGTAGTGGACGTTGTTGTACCAGTGGAAGAAGTCCCGGCAGAACGCCTTGGCGTCCTGGATCGAACCGAATCGTTCCGGGAAGTCAGGGCGGTATTTCAGGGTTTTGAACTGGGCTTCCGAGAACGGGTTGTCGTCGGACACATAGGGCCGAGAGTGGGATTGGGTCACACCCAGATCCGATAGCAGCAGCGCCACCGCTTTCGACTTCATCGACGAGCCGCGATCGGCGTGCAGAGTCAGCTGATCCTGCTCGATCCGATGCTTGTCACAGCTTTCACGAATCAGTTTCTTGGCCAGGCCGGAAGATTCGCAATCGGCCACCATCCAGCCCACCGCCTGGCGGCTGAAGATATCGAGAATCACGTACAAGTAGAAGTAGGTCCACTTCCGTGGTCCCTTCAGCTTCGTGATGTCCCAGGTCCACACTTCATTCGGGCCTGTCGCCAACAGTTCCGGCTTCTGGTAGACGGGATGACGCCGTTGGTTCCGCCGTTCGCGCACTTCTTGGTTCGCATCCAGAATCCGGTACATCGTGCGTACCGAGCACAAATAGCGGTCTGCATCCAGCAAGGCCGCACACACTTGGGCGGGCACCTGATCCACGAAGCGCCCGCTATGCAGCAGGTCGAGGACTTCCTGTCGATCGGCTCCGCTCAATGCCCGATGTGATCGTGGGCGTGCCCGCTCGGCTGCGGGCGCGGCGGCCCGCTGCCGACGCCGATAGAGCGACGCGCGGGAAACCCCGAAGGCCCGGCACGCCGGCGCCGTCCCCAATTCGGTGGAGAACTTTTCGGCCGCTTCCATCAGTTGTTCTCTTCCTGGTCCGGGTTCTTCAGAGGAATCCCCAATAGCGTGGAGACTTTTTTTTGGATCTCGATGACCGTTTCGGCTTGCTCCAGCTTCCTCTGGAGCCGTTGCGCCTCGCGTTCCAGTTCAGCGATGCGCTTGTCCCGGCCGTCCTTCGGCTGCGCTTTCCGTCCTCGCTTCGCCGAACCCATCCCGGCCAATTCCCCGGCATCGTGTTGCCGCCGCCAGGTGCGCAGGCTCGAGGAATACAATCCCTCCCGGCGTAGTAAGGCCCCCCACTCGCCCGGCTTCGTGCATCGGTCCGCCTCCCGCACGACCCGGCGCTTATATGCGGCGCTGAATCGCCTCCGTATCGCCTTATTGGTCACCTCCGGGTCCGGATTATCCCCATTCCGACCGGCCGCTTCACGCGCAACTCCAGTCGCCCTGCGGGCGCCTTCCGTTCCACGCGATTCTTCGTTCTCCTTCTCTGGTTTCATCACCAACACAGGCTCACTTCCTTCCCGCCCTGCTCACTAATTAACGGTTAGGCAGGTGTCTCACCTACATTGGCACAGAGGGCGCGACGACAACCGGTGAGAAAAGCGAGCTAGCAACCTGTAGTGGCAATCGCCTCAAGCTGTAGCGGCGCTCTATGCGCGCCGGATAATAGGCGGTCGTACACCGCCCCTACCATAGACTGCTTGCACGCATTCTTCGATTATTTGGCTCCGATCCGTTCCTGAAATGCCTCGTGGGCACCGGGCACGTTCTCGTTCATCCAGGCGATTTGGGCAGTCGCGATAGCCTCGAGGTTACTGAGGAAAAGGGGGTTCTTGAATGCCACCCGTAATTCCCCCATCAACGGACCCACTTTTTCCCAGACGAGCAGCGCTTCGCCCGAGGTTCGAATGAACAACCCCTGATCCAGAATGCCTTCGGTCACGAACGTTGCCGCCATCTCCCAGTAGCTGGTCACCATCCTGAAATACGCGTGCTCCTCGCTTCCCGGCGGGCACTGCTCGTTCAACTTAGCCATGGTCCTGGCCGAAAACTTCCCCGCCATCCACTGCCGCGCCTTCCGCATCGTCTCTTCGCGGCGCAGTTCGTAGAGTCTCATGATCAATCCGGCATCCTCATAGGTCGCTTGAGCCATTGGTTCTCCTTCAGTGCTGGTTCCACCACGACTGCTCGGCAGTGGAACCGTTGTTGTTACTGGAATGAGGTCGAAGCCGCCGGACCGGCGGCTGTCAATTCTTTGAAGTTCAACCCGGATACCTCTCGGGCAAACCATCATCGGGAGAGAACAACTGCGGCGGCGTCCCTCCCATCTCGGCGGCGAAATACGCGGCCACACGCTCGATTACCGTTTTGCTGAAGCCGAAGTCGGCTATCCGAACGGTCCGGTCCCGGTCGACCAGGTAGATTGTCGGAACAAAGGTCAGGGCGTATTCAGACGACACGGCGTAGGGGTGCGGGTCGATCATGATCGGAAACCGAAGACCGAACTCCTCTGCGAACTGCCGCGTGGGATCGGGCTCATCCTGGGAGACACCAAAGACCGCGGGCAACGATCCGGGACCGAACCTATCGATCATCTTCTGGATGAGTGGCAATACCATTTGGCACGTCGGGCACGAAATCTTATAGAACACGAGCAGCACGGGTCCTGATGCAACCACATCGGACAACCGCTTCGTCTCCCCACCGGTCGTCTCCAATTCGAATTCGGGAGCCGAGCCTCCCTCTGGCAGATGATCCAACGATTCTCTCCTCCCCGCGATCGGCTTTAAGTGCTTACGTCAAAGCGCCTGATCGATATAATAACCGACACATCACGGCTCGGAACCAGGGACCGGTCACGATTTCCGGACCGAGTCGGCACTCGGAACAGGACCAGCGCCCGTCCCAGGGGCGCACCCAGGAAGAGGACATATGGCGAAGATTGACGCTTTCTTTAAACTGATGGATCAAACCGGTGCATCGGACCTCCACCTCGTCGCGGGGGCCCAACCGATCCTGAGAGTCCGCGGCGAGTTGGAAAGGGTCAAGTACGATCCCTTCGACAGTGACGAACTCAAAGCGATGCTCTACGAGATCGCTCCCGAGTTCAAGGTCAAGATTTTCGAGGAGACCGGCGACGTCGACTTCGGATACGAGATCCCGGGAGTTGCCCGGTACCGCGCGAACTTCTTCAACCAGAAGAACGGCGTGGCGGCGGTCTTCCGGCAGATCCCCTCCACGATTCTGACGGCCGATCAACTCGGATTGCCTCCGATCCTCACGAAATTCGCAATGCTCCAAAGGGGGATGGTTCTCGTCACCGGACCGACAGGAAGCGGAAAGTCCACGACCCTGGCGGCCATCGTCGACCACGCGAACAAAAACCGGAAGGATCACATCCTGACGGTAGAGGATCCGATCGAGTTCGTGCACCAGAGCAATTCCTCGCTGGTCAACCATCGGGAGGTTGGGCTCCACACGAAATCCTTCGCGTCGGCGCTCCGGGGGGCGTTGCGTGAGGATCCGGACATCATCCTGGTCGGCGAGATGCGCGACCTGGAGACCATCGAACTGGCCCTGACGGCAGCCGCCACGGGCCATCTTGTGTTCGGGACCCTGCACACGCCGAGCGCCCCGAAGACCATCGACCGTGTCATCGACGTCTTCCCCGCGGGCCAGCAGAACCAGATCCGAAACACACTGTCTGAAGGCCTGAAGGGCGTCGTCGCGCAGAACCTGTTCAAGAGGATCGACCAGAAAGGCCGGGTCGCCGCCCTCGAGATCCTGGTCGTAACCCCCGCCATCTCCAATCTGATCCGTGAAGCCAAGACTTTCCAGATTCCGGGCATGTTGCAGGTCGGCAAGAAGTTCGGCATGCAGACTCTGGACGACGCGATCATGGATCTGCTGAACAAGAAAATGATCAGTCCCGAAGAGGCCTACGACAAAGCAAACGACAAGAACAAGTTCAAGCCGCTGCTCAAGAACCCTCCCGAGGACTGGCAGTAGGCAGCCTCGCCGTGGTCAGGGTCGATCCTGCCGAGAGCGAGCAACCCACAGGCGGAGTAATCGAAGATGAGAAAGGCCGAAGTTGATTTCGTGCTCGGCACGATGCTGGATTCGCACAAAGGAGTCTCGGATCTGAACATCACGGTGGACAAGCCATTCCAGGTGGAATCCTCGGGTGAACTCGTCAAGGTCGAAACCGATCCCCAAGTCGACAAGTTGACGCCGTTCCAAACCAAGACCCTTGCGCTGAACCTGATCAACAGCAGCCGGCGGCTGACGACCGACCTGCTCAAGACAGGTTCGTGCGATCAGTCGTACTCGTTGGGACAGAAGGCCCGTTTCCGTGTGAACATCTTCACGCAACGCGGGCACTACACGACCATCCTCCGGAAGCTGTCCACCGAGATCCCCTCGCTGGCCCAGCTCAACCTGCCGCCCGTATTTGGCGAGATAGCCAGGGAGAAGACCGGCCTGGTCCTGGTCACCGGGGCGACCGGAAGCGGTAAATCGACGACGCTGGCGGCGCTGCTCAACGAGTTCAACGAGACGAAGTCGATCCACATCGTCACGCTGGAAGATCCCGTAGAGTTCGTTCACCCGCAGAAGAAGGCCACGTTCAACCAGAGGGAGATGGGAGGAGACTACGACACGTTCGCGTCCGGCCTGCGGGCCGCCCTCCGCCAGGCGCCGAAGGTCATCCTCGTCGGTGAGATGCGCGACCGGGAGACGGTCGAGATTGGATTGTCCGCTGCGGAAACGGGCCACCTTGTGCTCAGCACGCTCCACACGATCAACGCCGGCCAGACGATCAACCGCATCGTCGGCATGTTCGATCAGGAAGAGGAAAAACAGATCCGTATCCGCCTGGCCGAAACGTTGCGCTGGATCGTCGCCCAGCGCCTTCTTCCCAAGGAGGGAGGGGGCCGTGTCGCGGCGCTGGAAGTGATGGGGAGCAACCTCCGGGTTCGGGAGACGGTCGAGCACGGGGAATCCGAAGGCAAGACCTTCAATGAGATCATCGAAGCCTCGGCTTCCTTCGGCTGGACGAGTTTCGATATGACGATGATCAAGCTCTATTCGGAGGGCAAGATATCTGAAGAATCGGCGCTACTCTACAGCAGCAGCAAGGGCGTGGTGTCCAGGGGAATCGACACGCTGAAGAAGGAACGCGGCGAAGACACCAGCGGTCTGGCAGGACTGTCGTTGGATAACGAATACGGACGAGACTGATATGAGCAAGGACCAGGGCGATATTGTCGAAGTTGGAGAAAAACTGGCGCTTATCTGCGACGACGGGCCGCACGCCGACACCCTCAAGAGTACGATCGAAGAGCTCGGCTTCCGGGCCCACACCGCTGAGACCTCGGACCGGGGCATCGAACCGTAGTTATGCACTTGACCCAATTTAAAGACAGGCTATCCCATATGTGGTGGTCACACATGAAACGGGCTAACCACAAGATATTGGGGTGGTTACGTCAGAGCCACACCGGGGGTGAAACAGAGACCCGCGCGGTGGCGGTCGGTGCGCCGAAAGTGATGCGCGCTGTGACCTCATGGGCGGCCACGCGGTGCTTTTTCGGTTCTCCTGCGGCGAAACAGTTCCCGGATGTTCTTGGCTTCATTCAGGAGCCGCAACGCGGTTACTAGGCAATCCTTGGCGAGAGAAATGGCATCCCAAGTTTGGGCAAGCACGTCCCAACAAGGTTTCACGGCGACAGCTAGGGTCCGTCAATGGCATCCCAAGTTTGGGCAAGCACGTCCCAACAAGGTTTCACGGCGACAGCTAGCGTTCATAGTTGATTTCCTCTGTTGCTGTGACCGGCGGGCGAAGTCTCCAGCTTCGCCCGCCAATCGTTCATTTTCAGACACCACTATATCTGGCAAGACGCTTGAAAACAACATCTTGTGGCGCTTTTCAACGCTCGGAGTCAAGTGCATAATCACGCATCGAACGGATGAAGTATGCGAGTTACGACCTCATCATCGTGACCGAGAATTTCGCGGGCTCCACCCGGGAATCCAATGGAGTGCTCCGCTACATCGCTCCCCTGCCGATGGCCCAGCGCCGGGACTGGTATGTTGTCCTCATCGGAGATTCGTTCCGGACGCTGGACGCGATGCAGGCCTATGCCGAGAGCGTACACCTGGTCGTCAACCCGCAGGATGTGTCGAATCTGGGGGCGATTCTGAGAAAGGGTCTCGCGGACTTCGCAATCTTCTACCGTGTGTACAGGAGCGTCCTTGCCCAAACGGGGGAGGTCGCCTAGCTACTAAGCGGCAAATCCTTCAGCTATCCGCGTGGATCTGAGAAGCGGATTTCGTGCGAGAACTCCTTGCTGTATCCGGCGTTCGCAATCAGGGGGATTTGGACATCCACATCGTATCCGACGCGGAGCACGAGGGTCTGCCGCCGGCCTTGGATGTCCACTCGGGACGGATCCAGGGGGATCTCCAGTTCCCGGGCCTTGGCTATGACCAGTTCCTTCAGATCGGTGTTCGGGCGACCCTGCGACCCCACCAGCTGCACCGAAAACTCCAGGTAATCCTCGAAGGCATCGTCTCGCATGACGATCTGAATATAGTCGGAGGCCAAATAGAAGTAGAAGATTGCGACCAGGAGCCAGAGCAACAGGACGAGCCGGGCTTGGCCAGACTTTTCTTTCACCATAAGCTAACAGCGCGTGGCACTTCGGGCAGGCGTCGGATCAAGGCCGATCGGAATTGTCTTTCAGGGAGTGAATGAAGCTCAGGACCTCCTCCCGCTCGGCTTTGGAAAGCCCCTCGAGCGCATCCATGATTACCGGAAGCGTGCGATCCCCTTTCGACGAACCGTTGCGAGCGCCATTTCGCCGCCCGTTGCCGTGCAACTTCATCAACTGCTCGAAGTGCTCGTCGATTCCATCGAGAAAATCACGATCCATTACAGCCGGGCTCCGCACGCAAGATATTATCAACTGGGGACTTCCACCGCACAATGCCCAACTGGCCACGCGGGCCAAGGGCAATCCGTACCACCGGCGGTCTAAGTCTTTACTCGGACATCGTCCTTCGGGCACACCCAGTACATCCCGCCGGGCTTCCGCGCGGACTTGATCACCTTAGTGGCCACCATGGGTGTTTCACATTGAGGACACGCACGAACTCCGCCCCCGATGTTCTTATCCCTGCCACCGAGGCTGGCCCTTGCCGTCTTACTGAGCTTCGCACCTGCCATCCCTTATTCCCCCGAAACCAAGAAAGTTCAAGGGGTTATGATAACCGAAGTGTCGGCGAGTTTTCAAAAAGGCTCACGATCCCCAATCATCCCCCGATCTGGTGGCCACCCTCAAGCTACCTCCCGAACTCCCCAAACACCCCGACGCCTTGGAATAGCCAGGCGCTAATTCCCATAGGTAAACCCCCGGCTTAGCCGGGGCGACTCGCAGAGGTTTGACCGAGAGCGGCGGTAGATAGGAAAGTCCTGCTTGGAAGCGACGACTTCCAAAGAAGGAGGACTCAATGAAAGAGGCCCGAAGGCGATCGCACACGAAATGGGACTGCAAGTATCACATGGTGTTCATTCCGAAGTAGGCGGTATCCAGTGTGGCGGGATTCATCAAGGGGAAGAGTGCAATCTCGACTGCCCGGAACTTTCTGGGACTGAAACACCGTTTGACAGGGAAGAGTTTCTGAGCGCGAGGCTATTTCGTTTCCACGGTGGGGATGGACAAACAATTCGTGCGGGAATACATTTGGCGGCAGGAGCGGGAGGAGCAGCGTTTGGAGGAGCTGAACATGGCGTGGGGGCATCAGCTGCCTTCAGGCGGCTCTTGACCGGCCCCTTTGAGGGGCTCACAGAAATAAGCCCCCGGCTCTGCCGGGGGTCATTTAACTGAACTTATTTCCGTTCTCAACACGAAGTCCTCTAAAAAGTGACCCTCCCTCGTGGCCTCCATTCCCTTCCTGTCTTCGCGTTGAATACGGAGTCGCATAGTTACTACGGGACGACCATCGCTCAGTGGTCATCTTGAATTGAACAACCTGATGACTAGTGGTTGATGGTCGATGGTCGACCTGCGATCTCCAATAATCGACAGATGTTCGGCAAAGGCCCCACGGCAACAGTCCTCACCACCCAATCGCGCAACCATCCTTCCGAGGGTCCGATCCCCCGGAGAGCACGCCGGTGTCGGGGTCGATCCAGATTCCCTGGTAACCGCCGAAGACGTCGATCCGGTTGATGAGTTGATGTCCCCTCTCGAGCAGGGAGTACCGCACGTCGGCCCCGATCGCCGATTCCAGCGCTACACCGTCCGACGAATGGCAGACACGCGCTGCCTCGCCCGCCTGCTGCGGATCCATCCCGAAATCGATGACGTTGGCGAGGATCTGCGCGTGCCCCTGCGGCTGCATGTCTCCCCCCATGACGCCGAAAGAAAAGCATGGCCTCCCGGAGCGGACTACCATTGCTGGTATCAGCGTGTGCAACGGCCGTTTTCGAGGCTCGGCGCGATTCGGATGGTCCGGATCGAGCGAGAACAGCGACGCGCGGTTCTGCAGGCAAATCCCCGTACCGCCGGCGACGATCGCGGACCCAAAGCCCCAGAAGAGGCTATTGATGAAAGACACGGCGTTGCCCTCACCGTCGACGACGCTCAGATACACCGTGTCCCCATGCTCGATCCTGCCGGGCGACACTTCCTCGGCCGCCCGGCCGGGGTCGATTCGCTCGCGCAGCGAAGCTGCATACTCCTTTGAGATCAGCGTCTCGGTCGGCACACGGGATAACTTCGGGTCGGCGATGTAGGCGCCTCGATCGGCAAAGCCCAATTTCTTGGCTTCGATCACGAGATGCAGGTGCTCCGCGGAATTGTGTCCCATGGCGGGCAAGTCGTAAGCTTCGAGTATGTTCAGCATCTCCAGCGCCACGATACCCTGTGTGCTGGCCGGCATCTCGAATACCTCGTAGCCACGGTAGTCGGTCGAAATTGGGTCGACCCATTCCGCGTAGAACTCGGCAAAGTCCGCCTTCGTCAAGAAACCGCCCAACTCCTCCGAACATGCGACGATCTCGTCCGCGATCCGGCCTTCATAGAACGCCCGGGGGCCGCCCTCGGCGATTTCCCGAAGGCTACGGGCGAGGGCTGGACATCGGAAGATCTCGCCATGACGCGGGGCACGCCCGCTCACGAGAAACGTTTCGGCACTGGGTCCGTAACCTAGCAACCGTTCCCGGTTTCGGCCCCACTGGCCTGCGATGACTTCCGTCACCGCGAAACCCTGATCGGCGTACTCGATCGCCGGGGCAAGGATGCGAGCCATCGCCGTCGCGCCAAACCGTTCATGGAGGCTGTACCAGCCGGCAACGGCGCCGGGAACAGAGACGGATTGGATACTGTCGGGCGAGATCGTATCCAGACCGTTCTTTGCGAAGTAGTCGAGTCTCGTCCCGCTTCCAGACCATCCGTTGCCGTTCAACCCGACAGGCCGGTCCGAGCCGCTCATGTGAACCAGAGCGAACATGTCTCCTCCGATTCCGGTACTCATCGGTTCGACGACGTTCAGGACCGCAGCCGCGCATATGGCCGCATCGACGGCGTTGCCTCCTTCCTGGAGGATCCTCAGCGCCGACGAAGACGCCAGGGGGTGACTCGTGGCCACCATCCCCTTTGTGCCCAGCACTGGAGATCGAGTCCCGAAGGTATTGGGAGGGGGACGGTCCCCGTGCATCTTGCCGCCCGAATGCCTATTGGACATGTGTTCGGCACCTCATTGCCTGTCGGAAACCTGAACCATTGGACGAGCCGACGTCAGCGAACATCATGGGGCGGACAGGCGCTCGAAGGCGTCCGGTGTATCGATATCGAGAAGGACGCCCGGATCATCGACCGGGACCTCCACGACGCGCGTTGGGTCACGCCTGACGACTATGTTGGCGCCCTGATGGTTGCCCAGATCGAGGATCTCTTCGAATACGTCCCTCGCAAACAGTAACGGATGGCCGCGACGGCCCTCGCAAACGGGGAGGACTATCGCCCCGGCCGAGATACACGACACCAGGCCCTCCACGGTAGACAGACGAAACACCGGGTGGTCAACCAGGAACAGCATTGCTCCGCGCGCGGCCTCGGGCAGCGCTCGGATGCCCGCCTGCAACGAAGTTGTCATACCCTGCTCATACGACGGGTTGTATACCCAGTCCACGCCCTCGATCGTCGCGGCTATCCGATCCCGGTCGTGTCCCAGGACGACGAGCTGATGGTCGATGCAAGATCGGCCGATTGTTTCCAGGATGTGCCCGAGGAAAGTCGTGCCACGGTAAGGCAGGAGCGCCTTGGGGCGCCCCATTCGTTGCGACTTTCCAGCGGCAAGGACGACGGCGGTGATCAATGGGTCAACGCGTACACGATGAAATTGATAGCGACGCGGTAGGCATATCCTGAAAAATATTCCGGGTACTCTGGATGGTCGGCATGCTCGTAGGCGTCTCCGAGGTCGGTGTTGTGGTTGATCACGACCATCAAACGCCCATTCTCATCCCAGATGCCTTTGCAGAATGCCTGAAAGCCGTCCTTTTCAACGATCATCCCCGTGTACACGTAGTTGAGGCTCGGCACCTGGATGATCTCATCGATGTCGTAGAAGCAATGAAAAATTGGATGGTCGAGCGGGATGTCCCGGATCTCCGCGCCCGGCAGGACTTTTCGCAACTGCCGCTCGAAGTTGCCCCACTCGACGGTGCCCCAAAAGTCGTCCACCACCCAGAAACCACCGCGCTCCAGATATTCCCTCATGATCGCGGCGTCGGTTTCGGTCAGGACCATCTGTCCGGGCTCGCTCGTGTAGAGAAACGGATACTGGAAAAGCGCGGGATCGTTCAGGGGGACCACACGTTCCTGATCGGCGATGTTAAGGTTTGACAGACGCTGTATGCCCATGATGAGCTGCCGGTCTGCCTTCGGCCAGTCGGTATACCAGTTCTTGATGTAGCGCGGCACGAGGCCGTTGTAGATGAGGCGCGTAAAGACGAACTGATTCGTGCGGTCTGTGTCTTGCACCACGTACCTGACGTCGGAGTAGCGGCCATCGTACTGAAAATTCAGCTGCGCGAAGACCGCGCCGGACGCCAGGCAGACAACGGCAAGGCCAGCAATAAGGATGCGCTTCACGGACGCTCCTGCGACGCGACCGAATCTGACAGGTAGAGCGCCTTCAGCGTGTATCTGACAGGTAGAGCGCCTTCAGCGTGTAATAGAACGGAACCAGAAAGATGAGCAGGAGGGTGAAAGCTACGATCCTCAAGGCCAGCTTTCGCATCGGGTGATCGGCAAGCCCCTCGAACACGCCGGTGGCGACGGCGTGATCCTCACACATATCGGTACCATCGAGCGCCTCGGCTCCGCACTGCGTGCCGGAGGGATAGAGATGAAAACAACGCTGCATGTGCTGTGGCTATCATAAATTCAATACAACATATTGTTCAATCATGAAAGCTCCACCCCTCCGCCCGTGAGTCGCAGCGAACCACCGCCATTCGAGACCCTGATCCGCATGGCCACACCGCGTGATCTGGAAACCCTGGTCGCTATCGACCATGAATGCTTTCCCGAGGGAGTTTCCTATGACGAGTGGGAACTGGACTATTTCATGTCGCTTCCCGGTGCGACAACCTTGGTGGCAGAGACGGACGGGAAGACCTTCGCGTTTCTCGTGATGGACATTCGAAGCCGCGGAAAGGCCGCAACGCTGGTGACGCTCGACGTCCGGTCATCGAAAAGACGAGCGGGGATCGGGTCGGCCCTGCTGGACCGTTCCGAGACGCTACTCCGGGGAAACGGCGTCGCAAGCTAGCTGCTTCAGGTCGATACCGAAAACACGTCCGCGCTGAGCTTCTACACTTACCACGGGTTCAGGATCGTCGACAGGCTGCCCGACTACTATGAGAATGGCTCGAATGCGTACCTGATGGAAAAGAGACTGGAAGAAATCTAAGATCTCGAGTGTCCGGAAATTCAGTTGACGCAGTTATATCGTTAATTCCTCCGGATAGGCTTTGCACCTTGTTGTCCTTACTGGACGCCATTCGACGCCTATCGCACCCTGGTTGGACCTAAGTTTCCGTCGGATCGCGAGAATGAAGGGCACTTCTCCGACTAGGCGGTAATACAGTCATGTGACTGATTGATGTTGCTGTCCAATGAAAATGTCACGGTAAGTGTTCAATAAAAATGTCACCTGGGTGGGAAAACGGGTTCATACATATCGCGATAGTCGAGGTGCCAGGGGTGATCTTTGGCCTGGGACTTCCACTGGCGAGGAGGTTTGAAAGGAGACGGCTTCTTCTTTGAAGGTTTCGTGGATCTGGAGGAGAAGCCGTCGCGGATCTGCTGGAGACGAAGAACGGGAGCCTCGGGTGGAGCGGGCCGAGAAGTGAGGCAGCGGTTCTTGTAGTAAACGTCGATGTGTCCGTCCATGCGGATGTGAACCTGAACGCGAGCGCGGGCGTAGGATGCGCGGCGGGAGTCGGACTCGAGTTGGATGCGATCGTTGCCGATGCGGACGATGTTGTCGGCGGAGACGGTGCGATCGAATTTGAACGAGAACAGCGAGTCGAGTTTCGCCGAGCGGGGGAGTTTGCGCCAGGCACGAACGGAATCGGAAGACTTCACGGCGAAGCGCTGGTTGAAGGCGAGGAGGAATGGATCGAGGAACTGCTGAGCCGCTTGTGCCGAGGACACGTTATGGAGTCGGAGTTCGGTGATGAGGCGATCCTGAAGAGTACCGAAGAGCCGTTCAACCCGTCCCTTGGCCTGAGGAGACCAGGCCTGAATGGAACGAATCTCCAACTCATCGAGGAGACGACCAAACTGGGTGGGTGCGGGCCGTCCCTGCAGCTGTTCCTCGACGGAGAGCTTCTTGGTGTTCTCCTGGAAGATGCTGTGACGGTCGCGGTAGAGAGCCATGGGCCGGCCGTAGCCCTCAACGATCTGACGCAGGAGCAGGAAGTAGCCTTGCGAGTCTTCCTGGGGACGGAACACAGCACCGACGACCTTGCCGGTGGCATCATCCACGCCAACCAGTAACGTCAGACGGGGTCCCCGACCCTGGAGCCAGTCGTGGCGGGAGCCATCGATCTGAACGAGCATGCCTTCCTGGGGATACCGTTCCCGACGGAGGCGATGACGGCGTCTCCGTCGCTGTCGTCGGGGACTGGCGATGCCCGCCTCGGACAGGATGCGACGCAGCGTGGATCGGGATACGGCCATCTGCTCCCGATCGGCGAGCAGCTCGGCCAGGTGCTGTTGATTGACCCCGGCGTATTCACCGCGCGCCAGCGACACGATCCGGCTCCGTTGGCCCGGCGGAATCCGACGTTGGGACTTCTTCCCACGGTTTCCATGAGCCAACGCTTCGGCCCCCTCGGACCGATACCGGGCCAACATCCGCCAGACGTGTCGCACACTCCAACCCAACAGCTCTGCGGCTTGTTCTCCAGTCAACTTGCGTTCGTTGATTCGGTTCAAGACCAGTAACCGCTTCTGTTCCTTTAAGTTCAATGTCACTTTCTCCTTCATCCCCACAGGATGACATTTTCACTGAACAGTTAATGGGTGACAGAATCATTGAACAACTACAACGGGTGACTGTTTGATTGCTGTTAACCACCTTATGTAGTTTCATGTACGGGTGATTCAGCCCGGTTCAAAACTCGCGCACTATTGAAATCGTTTAAATGTGGGATGATCGCCGTCGATCATCCGGTTCTTTCGTCCGGTCAGCCGATACGGATGGTCCAGATCTGCCAATTCGCCCGCTTTTCTACCCGGTAGACAGTTCTCGATCGTAACCGTCCGCTCTTCGGACCGAAGCGGTCCCGGGGACCGGGGCAGGCTCACGGCCGGGCTCCGGTCCGGGAATCGAGCTCGTCCCAGCGGGCGTAGGCAGCCGACAACAGGCTCCCCAGTGCGTCGATACGGGCGAGCGACATCCGGATTACCGCGGTCTCCTCCTTGTAGAAATCCTGTCCGGACACCCTCGCTTCGAGCTCGCGTTGCTCCGCCTCGAACGCCTCGATCTCAGCCGGCAGTTCACCGAGCTCGCGTTGCTCGTTGAACGACAGCTTCTTCGGTCGCGCCCGATCCATGGTCGGTCTTGGGCTCGTGCCCGCACGCCCGATCGGTCTGTCGCCCTGGTCCGGCTTTGGCCGCACCGGTTCCGGGGCGCGCTGCCGTACCCAATCCTCGTACCCTCCGACGTATTCCTGAACGCGCCCGTCTCCCTCGAATACGAACGTGCTGGTGACGACGTTGTCCAGGAAGGCGCGATCGTGACTGACCAGCAGGAGGGTCCCCGGCCACTGAACGAGCTGCTCCTCGAGCAGTTCCAGTGTTTCCAGGTCCAGATCATTGGTGGGCTCGTCGAGCACGAGTACGTTTGACGGCCGTGTGAACAGGCGCGCAAGCAACAATCGGTTCCTTTCGCCGCCCGATAGTGCCTTCACGGGAGCTCTGACGCGCTCATCGGAAAACAGGAAGTCTCGGAGGTATCCGTGAACGTGACGCGTGCGCCCATTCGACGTCACCGTATCCCTTCCGTCTCCAACCGTGTCGAAGACGGTCCGCTCAGGGTCGAGCTGCTCGCGCTGCTGGTCGTAATAGGCAATCTCTACGTTCGAACCGACCCGAATATTTCCCCGATCCGGCTGCAGTTCACCGAGAAGCATGCGCAGCATTGTTGTCTTACCGGCGCCATTCGGACCAATGAGACCGATGCGATCACCGCGGAGCACCCTCACAGAGAAATCGTGAATGATCCGGGTACCGCCCAAGGTCTTGGAAATCCCCCGGGCTTCGAAGACCAGTTTGCCGGACTGCTCGGATTGCTCCGCCGCCAGCCGAACGTTCCCCAGCGGTTCCCGCCGTGCGGCGCGCTCGGCGCGCAGTGCCACAAGCGCCTTGACACGGCCTTCATTCCTCGTGCGGCGCGCCTTGATTCCCTGGCGCACCCACGCTTCTTCTTCGGAGAGCTTCTTGTCGGCCTTTTCCGCGAGTGTCTGTTCGTTGGCAAGCCAACGTTCTTTCCGCCGCAGATAAGTTTCGTAATTTCCGGGCCACGACGTCAACACGCCGCGATCGAGCTCGACCATACGCGTGGCCAACCGCCGTAGAAACGCGCGGTCGTGTGTCACGAACACGACCGCACCCTCGTACTCGGCGAGAAAACCCTCGAGCCACTGAATGGCCTCGATATCCAGATGATTTGTCGGCTCATCGAGCAGCAGCAGGTCCGGCTGACCGACAAGCGCGCGCGCCAACAGGACGCGTCGCCGCCACCCGCCCGACAACTCGTCCACAACCGCCTCGGCCGACAGTCCCAGCCGGGACAGGATCAGGTCTACATGGTGATCCCGGAGCCACGCGTCGTCTTCTGCCAGGTGATGCGTGTGTCCGTCGGCGACGACGTCGAAGACCGAGCGAGCGGTGGAGAGCGGGACATCCTGCTCGAGGCGTGCGGCGCGCAAGGATCGCTGGCACCATACGGCACCCGTATCGGGAAGAATCTCTCCGCTGAGGACCTTCAAGAGCGTCGACTTGCCCGTACCATTGCGCCCGATCAGGGCCACGCGCTCACGGGCGTCGATCTGCATCGCCACGTCCTCGAGGAGTGGTAGATGGCCAAACGCAATCGACACGCGATCCAGGCGAACCAAGGGCATCTCTCCAACGTAACACGTCGCTTTGGGCCGGCACCGACATGAGCAGAGATGCCAGGATGGCGGTGGCGCCCCCATGATGCTTTCCGGTGCCGAGAATCCTCGGGGTTCCATTCGACGTGGGTTCACTCGAACTGAGAGGTGGGTCTGTCGCCCTCGTCGAAGGCCTTGGCCTACTCGGCATTACGCCGTGTCCGACTCGGGCGTGCTCGTTTTCGTTCCCGCTGGTGCAGCGGTGAAGCCCAACAACTCACGACGAACAGTGACGGCAGTGTGCACGTCGATTCCTGATCGCCGAATGGAGACGTGCTGGCGGTGCATCAGCATAGTCGCAGCATCGACATCTTAATGATCCCCCAGCGGGACGCCGTCCGGACGCCGCAACCATTTCTCGACGCGGAATACGCTGAAGGAAATGCTCAGTTTTCTCCCGACGGCCGCTTCGTGGCTTACCTTTCCGACCGAACCGGCGAGAACCAGGTTTATGTTCGGCCATACCCCGGACCGGGAGCGCCGGAAATCGTCTCGGTCGATGGAGGCGTGGAGCCGATATGGGGCGCGAACGGCGAGCTCTTCTATCGCCATCCGGTGACCCATGCCCTGATATCCGTCGCCGTGTCCACCGAGCCCAATCCGGTGACCCATGCGGTCGATGGAGGCGTGGAGCCGATATGGGGCGCGAACGGCGAGCTCTTCTATCGCCATCCGGTGACCCATGCCCTGATATCCGTCGCCGTGTCCACCGAGCCCAATCTAAGGTTGGGTGTTCCCGAACTGCGCTTCGATGAGCCGGGATTCATCGGTGTTCCCGGGGGAGGATCTTCCCGGGCCCTTTACGACATTTCCCGAGACGGCCAGCGGTTCGTTATGCTGCAAAGCGTGAATAGCGCAACGTCGGAAGTGGCTCAACCCAGGATCAACATCGTCCTGAACTGGTTTGAAGAATTGAAGGAACGGGTGCCGGTGCCCTAGCCCTCGCGGTTCGAGCCTTCTGACTCCGGCCAATCTCTCGATTCGCAAGACTATTCAAATCAAGAAGACCCCGCAAACTGGGGCATTTCAGATCTCCGAGTACGGGTTTTACGAGCATGTGACAACGTCATTGACCTCAAGTTACTTCGGCCCTACTATTTAGCGCGATTTCATTAGTCCGTTTGAACGTACAAAAAGACAAGGCAGCAGTCGAGTTTGAACCCGCGGACGACTTGTTGGATTTCACCTACGCTATGGAGAAGCGATGGCTATCGAACATCAAGATATATGCACGATTGATACTGTCGTAATTGGCGGTGGACAGGCTGGCCTCTGCATGAGCTACGTTTTCCAGGAAGCGGGGCGTGAACATGTTGTGCTGGAGAAGAAACGTGTACTCGAGCAGTGGCGCTCGTCACGTTGGGACTCCTTCATGATGAATACGCCTCAAGCCTACTCACGAGTTAAATGACCCCCGGCAGAGCCGGGGGCTTATTTCTGTGAGCCCCTCAACGGAACGTGTCAACAAGTTTGAGACACCTGCATTCGGAATTTAAGCTACCGTAGGCGACTCTGCGGGCGGGTTGATCCACACCTTGTCCGGCGGCCCAGCGATCTTTCTCGGTACATTGACGAAACGTTCTGGATGTTGCCGACGAGCGCGATCCAGAGCATGCTGGCGTCGTTCCAGAACCGGACCGGTCTGACCGTAATGGACCATCGCTGGGGTTAGCCAGTTCAGACCGGAATGGTAGTGGACGTTGTTGTACCAGTGGAAGAAGTCCCGGCAGAACGCCTTGGCGTCCTGGATCGAACCGAATCGTTCCGGGAAGTCAGGGCGGTATTTCAGGGTTTTGAACTGGGCTTCCGAGAACGGGTTGTCGTCGGACACATAGGGCCGAGAGTGGGATTGGGTCACACCCAGATCCGATAGCAGCAGCGCCACCGCTTTCGACTTCATCGACGAGCCGCGATCGGCGTGCAGAGTCAGCTGATCCTGCTCGATCCGATGCTTGTCACAGCTTTCACGAATCAGTTTCTTGGCCAGGCCGGAAGATTCGCAATCGGCCACCATCCAGCCCACCGCCTGGCGGCTGAAGATATCGAGAATCACGTACAAGTAGAAGTAGGTCCACTTCCGTGGTCCCTTCAGCTTCGTGATGTCCCAGGTCCACACTTCATTCGGGCCTGTCGCCAACAGTTCCGGCTTCTGGTAGACGGGATGACGCCGTTGGTTCCGCCGTTCGCGCACTTCTTGGTTCGCATCCAGAATCCGGTACATCGTGCGTACCGAGCACAAATAGCGGTCTGCATCCAGCAAGGCCGCACACACTTGGGCGGGCACCTGATCCACGAAGCGCCCGCTATGCAGCAGGTCGAGGACTTCCTGTCGATCGGCTCCGCTCAATGCCCGATGTGATCGTGGGCGTGCCCGCTCGGCTGCGGGCGCGGCGGCCCGCTGCCGACGCCGATAGAGCGACGCGCGGGAAACCCCGAAGGCCCGGCACGCCGGCGCCGTCCCCAATTCGGTGGAGAACTTTTCGGCCGCTTCCATCAGTTGTTCTCTTCCTGGTCCGGGTTCTTCAGAGGAATCCCCAATAGCGTGGAGACTTTTTTTTGGATCTCGATGACCGTTTCGGCTTGCTCCAGCTTCCTCTGGAGCCGTTGCGCCTCGCGTTCCAGTTCAGCGATGCGCTTGTCCCGGCCGTCCTTCGGCTGCGCTTTCCGTCCTCGCTTCGCCGAACCCATCCCGGCCAATTCCCCGGCATCGTGTTGCCGCCGCCAGGTGCGCAGGCTCGAGGAATACAATCCCTCCCGGCGTAGTAAGGCCCCCCACTCGCCCGGCTTCGTGCATCGGTCCGCCTCCCGCACGACCCGGCGCTTATATGCGGCGCTGAATCGCCTCCGTATCGCCTTATTGGTCACCTCCGGGTCCGGATTATCCCCATTCCGACCGGCCGCTTCACGCGCAACTCCAGTCGCCCTGCGGGCGCCTTCCGTTCCACGCGATTCTTCGTTCCCGTTCTCTGGTTTCATCACCAACACAGGCTCACTTCCTTCCCGCCCTGCTCACTAGGAGCCTGTCGGCAATAAGAAATCTGGAGAAGTCTGAAGCTGAAAGACCCATCGCGATTTCAGGATGAAGGCCACCTTGGGAAGCGTTTGCTCAGACAGATCCATGAGATGAGATTGCGGCAGCCCCCATTGAGCGCGATACGTATTTTTCATCCGCGGATTCTGTGTTTGCCAGGATCTCCCTGCTTCGATTCAAGCCGCCAGTGGCTTGAATCCTCCTCCGTAACGAAACAACTTCAGGATGTTGTGAGTCAAACAGACCAGTTGCCATTCCGCCCGCACGTTCTCGAGACCGCGGAAACTGAAACGCCGGAATCCCCGGCATTCCCGGGTCTGTCCGAATACCGGTTCCACAATCGCCTTGCGCATCTTGTAGACGGCCCGCCCCACATCGCTGTCCAGTTTCTGTTTCATTTGCTCCCGTACGCCGGCGCCTTCAGCCGCTCCGGGCGGGCCGCCGGAAGACTTCGGGGATGCGCCGGTCCGGACTCGCCCCGTGGCCACGTGTAAATCGATCCCTGCGGCTCGCGGGTCGGTCACCTGCCTGGGGCTCCAATACCCGGCATCCGCGCTGACCGCGACGGGCCGGGTCCCCGTGTTCCGCCGCACTTGCGCGACCATGGGCGCCAGTTGCTCTTTGTCATTGGCGTCCTGGGTGAGGTGGCCCCGGAAAATCGGGCAGTTGTTTAAGGTGTATTCCACCGACTGAGGAGGGATACGCGATGACGAAGAGACGCAGGTTTTCTGGGGAGTTGAAAGCGAAGGTCGCGCTGGAAGCGCTTCGGGGCGATCGGACGCTGCAGGAGATTGCCTCGAAGCACCAGGTTCATCCGAACCAGGTGAGCACATGGAAGCGCCAGGCGATGGAAGGGCTTGGCGAGATGTTCTCGAACGGTGTGGAACGCCGGCGGCGGGATCATGAAAGCGAGGTTCGTGAGCTTCACGCCAAGATCGGCGAATTGACGGTGGAGCGGGATTTTTTGTCCAGAGGGTCCGGTCGATGAGCCGGGCCGCGCGCCGGGCGATGGTGAGGCGCCCTGACCCGGAACTGAGCTTGAGTCGTCAATGCCGTTTGCTGTCGATCGGGCGCTCCTGGCTCTATTACACGCCCCAGGGCGAGAGCGCGGAGACCTTGGCGCGGATGCGGCGCATCGATGAGTTGTTTCTGAAGCATCCGTTCTACGGTGCCCGTCAGATCGTCCGTCATCTGCGCCGCGAGGGCGTGCGCATCGGCCGTCGCCGGGCGGGGCGTCTGATGCGTTTGATGGGTCTTCAGGCGATCTACCGGGCACCCCGCACCAGCGAGCCGCATCCCGAGCACCGGGTCTACCCCTATCTGCTCAAGGGTTTGGCGATCGAGCGGGCAAACCATGTCTGGTGCGCCGACATCACCTACATCCCTGTGCGGCGCGGCTTTCTTTACTTGGTGGCGATCCTGGATTGGGCGAGCCGGTATGTGCTGGCCTGGCGTTTGTCGAACACCCTGGACGCCGGCTTTTGCGTCGAGGCGCTCGAGGAGGCGCGGACCCGCCACGGCCAGCCGGAGATCTTCAATACCGATCAGGGCAGCCAGTTCACCGGCTTCGCCTTCACCGGGCGCTTGCGGGCGGCCGGTGTCCAGATCTCGATGGACGGCCGGGGCCGGTGCATGGACAACATCTTCATCGAGCGGCTGTGGCGCTCCCTCAAATACGAGGCTGTCTATCTGCACGACCTTGCCGACGGCTTCCAGGCCCGGCGCGTCATCGGCGAGTGGATCGACTTCTACAACGCCGAACGGCCACACTCGGCCCTCGGCGGAAAAACCCCGGCCGAGGCCTACCGCGGCGACCCGCCTGCGGATATGATGGACAAGCAGCTACGCGCCTTGCCCGCTTACCCACCGGCGCAGCAACGGCGACAGGAAGATCGATCCAAGGAGATTCTGGCAAGATGAGCGGCAACCGGAATACACCTTAAACAGGCCGCCAAGCTGTCCACAAACCGGGGCCACCTCACAAGCAGGACTTTCCTATCTACCGCCGCTCTCGGTCAAACCTCTGCGAGTCGCCCCGGCTAAGCCGGGGGTTTACCTATGGGAATTATCGGTGCATTGGCCTTGCATTCGATAAACTCCAGTTGTACCATTAGTACAAATGGTACATTTTGACCGAGACACCTAATGGAAATAACCATCGACATCGACGATTCAGTCCCCTTGTTTGCTCAACTGATCGGGCAGATAAAACAGGCCGTTCTCTGCGACGAGATCTGCCCGGGAGATGCCTTGCCTTCAATCCGCCAGCTTGCAAACGACCTGGAGCTTAACAACAAGACGGTGGCCAAAGCCTACCGTCTGCTGGAGCGTGATTCGGTCATTCAAACCAAGGGCTACCGCGGTACTTTTGTTCATCCCGATGCCAAGGCGAACAGTACCGTCGATTTGAATGCGTGGGTCGTGACGAAATTGGGCGAAACAATAGGGGCTTTTAGAGAGTCTGGCGTAACGGACTCGGAGATTCGGATTGCATTCGGCGATGTGATGAATCGTCGCAGCAGTTGAGGAGATAAACAACATGCGAGAACAGATGATTTTTTACTTTGTATTCCTGAGCCAGGTGCTCCTCATTTCCTCCTATTTGCCAAGAGCAATACTCAGCCGTGTGAGGTATGTGGTCGAAACATATCCGCCATCGAAATATCCCAAGCTCTATCCTGTGCCGATCGAAGCCGTAGAGAAAGCACAGCGCAATTACAAGAATATGAACTTGTTTGCACTCCTGGTTGGTTTTGTATTGCTGTTCATCGGAGCCTATTCACCCACCGAAGAAATGCTCAACTGGGACAGCATTTCTGTCATCACAATTTATTTCCTCGTCCAGCATTCTCCGATGATGATCGCGGCAACCTCGGGTTTTACATATTTCAACCTTATGAGAAGAGCTGATTCACGCACTACTCGAAAAGCAGAACTGCATCCTCGCCGCTTGTTTTATTTTGTTTCACCCGTAATTATCGGTGTGGCGATCTTCGTGTATGTCGCCTTTGTCTCGTTCATCATCTATGTCAGGCAATTCGACTTCTCCTGGTTTGGTGGATACTGGAACATATTTGGAATAACGGCTCTCAATCTCTTGTTGGTAGGAATAATTGTCCAGAATCTGTATGGAAAGAAGAAGGACCCATACCAGACATACGAAGACCGAGTGAGGCATATCGAACTCACTGTGAACATATTGGTTTTTTCGAGCATCATGGGGACCGTGTATGTAGCTATAGCTATCGGCCTTCATGCCCTTGATTTTCAGGATCTCATGCCCATATCCCTTAGCTTGTATATGCAGCTAGTGGCGATTATCGGTTTCCGAGCATTCCGAATAGACGGCATCAATTTCGAAGTCTATAAAGAGACTCCGGCGGTCGCGTAGGCGCTAGCCGAGGGGCGTGCATTGCAATTCGCTTTGACAACGTAAAAAGGACCCACCCCGATCGAGTAAAAGGGACCCACCCCCTGGTTAATGGTTTGTAAGCGATTCCGCCGTCGAGGCTGTGGGGAGTGTGGGAGCCGAAGGCTTCCAAGCCACCGTGGGAGCGCGCTGGCTTTGCAGCGGGTTCCCATGGGGGCGGCACTTTCCACAGCCCGCCGCGCCCGCGGTTTTCACGCGGATCCTCCGGCGGACCGGGGTTTGTTCTTCCGTTTGCTAGCGGCGCCGAGACTGTCGGTAAACCGGATACTTTCCCACTCGAACTGGTGAATGGCGCAGTGATGGGTCAGCCGGTCCAGCAGGGCTGCGGTCAGTGCGGCGTCACCGAAGACGCTGGTCCACTGTGCAAACGGCAAGTTCGATGTGACGATCAGCGAACCCTTTTCGTAGCGGTCCGAGAAGACCTGAAACAGCAACTGCGCCCCCTCGGCCGAGAACGGGATATAGCCGACTTCGTCCACGATGAGCAGCTCGAAGCGGGCCAGCTTCGCCAGGTGCCGCTTCAGTTGCCGTTCCTCGCGCGACTCGATCAAGGTGTTGACCAGCCCGGCTGCCGTGGTGAACCCGACGCGGTAGCCCCTCCGGCAGGCTTCCACACCCAGCACCGTGGCGGCATGGGTTTTACCGGTTCCGTGCTTGCCCAACAGGACGACGTTCTCGTGCCGGGTAATGTAGCCGCACTCGGCATAGTCGCGAACCTGGACCGCATCGAGCACTGGCCACTTCTTCAGGTCCGTGGTCTCCAGGGTCTTGAGCAGTGGGAACCGGGCCTCCCGCAGTCGACGCTGGACCTGATTGGCTTGCCGCTGCTCCAGCTCGCGGCTGGCCAGAGCCAATAGAAAGCCGGTGTGCCCCTCGCCGGCCTCTTTAGCCTGTCGGGCGTGTTCCCGCCACTCCCGCACCATGGCCGGAAGCCGGAGTTGCCGCAGTGCGTCGTCGAGAACGATCTCCTGACCCGGACTCATCGCACACCCCCAGCCAGGAGACGGTCATATTGATCCAGATCGGCCCGGGCGATCGTCAGATCGGTGATACCGGGCATCAACCCGGACTCGAGCGGTGCATGGGATCGAGTCGGCGTGTCCTCCCGCATCAGAATGTGCCGCACCGCTTCCAACTCGATACAGTGGGCATCGAGCGCTTCCTGGATGGCCGATGACACCCGATCCAGATCCCAGTCCTGGTGGAGTTGCAGGATGCCGATGAACTCCCGGGTGCCCCGGCTGTATCCATGCCGATCCCGCAACCGCTCCAGCGCGGTCTCATATTGGGTCGGCCATTGATCCCGCCACTGCCGGATGGGTATTCCGCTGATCGTGAACACCAGTTCCGGAATCATGAACACCGATTCCGGCCATCGTGAACACTCGCCGGAGCGAAGCGACGGGTTAGCGTCTCAGTTTATTCCTTCAGAGTCCAGGTTTTCCCTGTTTTAGTCCTTTCCAAAATTATTGTGATAAATCGCCGCCGGCCTGTGTGTAACTGTGCGAAAGGCGGGAGCGTTTTTTGCGGAGGCTTTTGCAAGCAGCGGTGGAAATGATCAAGAGAAAGTCGGCCGAAGGCCACCATTCCCATTTGCACGGCTGCGGCAGTTTCCACAGGCCCCGTGCCCTGCGTGAGGCGCGCGTTCCGCGCCCGGACCCGGATTCCTACACTTCCTTCGCGCGAGGATTGCGCAGGAGCGACGATTGGGTCCGGGGCCGGCCTGGATACCCCCTGGCGGCGGCGTGTGGATGCATCGGTGCGCCGATCATCGGGACTCCTTCAACGTCTTGGGTTGGGTCTTGGTTTGCCGCATCGATGCCCCTTTCAGTTCGATACGGTGCGCATTGTGGAGGAGGCGATCGCAGATGGCGTCGGCCTGGTTCGGGTCGCCAATGACGCCGTGCCAGTCGGGGACCGGGAGCTGGCTGGCGATCAAGATGGCGGAACGTTCGCTCCGTTCCTCGACGACTTCGATCAGGTCCCGGCGTTCAGCGTCGCGCAGCGGGGCCAGGAGCCAGTCGTCGATGGCCAGCAGATCGGTTTTGGCCAGACGGGCCAGGACTCGGGTGTAGGAGCCGTCGCCACGGCCGACCGCCAGTTGGTGCAAGAGCCGAGGCATGCGGACGTAGGTGGCGTTAAAACCCCGCCGGCAGGCGCGTTCGACGAAAGCCGAAGCCAGAAAACTCTTTCCGATGCCGGTCGGACCGGTGATGAGAAGATTGTGCCGGTCTTGGATCCACCCGCAGGAGCCCAGGGCGAGGACTTGGGAACGGTCCAGACGGCGACGATGTTTGAAGTCGACGTTTTCCAGCGATGCCGTCGCGTAGCGCAGCTTCGCCGCGCGCAGGCGTCGGGTGAGCTTGCGGTGCTCCCGGGCCGTCCACTCCTCATCCACCCGTAGGCCCAGACGTTCCTCGAAGCCGAGATCCGTGTACTGATTCGAGCGGCGTTGCTGCTCCAGGGCCTCGACCATGGCCGATAGCTTCATCTGGTTCATCTTCTCCAGGGTTTGTTCCATTAGCATGAGTGCGTCTCCTCGGGGTCCGCATAGTAGGCGGCGCCGCGAATGTTGTCGTGATGGGGCGTCGGTGGGGTTTCGGTGTCCCCGAAAGGCAACCGGTCCTGGGCCGACGACAGGATGTTCTTGACGGTGCGGTAGCTATAGGACTGCAAGTGCAGCGCCCGCGCACTGGCGGCTTCGAGCCGCTCGGCGCCGGAGCGGCGACCTAGTGGTCCCCGTCTAACAGACTGTACCTTATTCGGATCGTTCCCCGTGCCAGGCCGACACCCTGCGGCTTCGGCCAAGCCGTTCGAGTTCCTTCCGCACAGGGATTTCCGATCTAATGGTCATTATTTTCCGCATATATGATCAGAAATGGGACAGCCAGGGCCGTTACGTTAATTGTGACGGACTACACTAGGAGCCTGCGCCGTAGGAAGTGAATGAGATAATTGTGTCGCAGTTAGGAGGAGATTGCGATGCCGACGACGTTTCGCCCGTACCAGCCGGATCAGGGGTTGCTGCTGGCGCCGGATATGCGGGATTGGTTGGCGGAGGGGCACTTGGCGCACCATGTGAGCGATCTGGTGGACGGATTGGACTTGACGGCGTTTTACGCGCCTTACGAGGGGGACGGTCGTCGCAAGTCGCCGTATGAGCCGCGGATGATGGTGAAGGTGATGATCTACGGGTACGCGACGGGGGTGTTTTCCTCCCGAGGGCTGGCGCGGAAGCTGGAGGAGGACGTGGCATTTCGGGTGTTGGCGGCGGGGAATTTTCCGAGCCATCGGACGATTTGCGAGTTTCGCCGCCGTCATTTGGCGGATTTCAAGGCGCTGTTTGTGGAGGTGGTGCGTCTGGCGCGCGAGACCGGCGTTGCGAACTTCGGCAAGTTGTCGATCGACGGGACGAAGGTTCGAGCCAACGCCAGCAAGCGCAAGGCGATGAGTTACGGTCGGATGCTGGAGGAGGAGCGGCGTCTGGAGGGCGAGATCGAAGCGTTGCTGTCGCGCGCGCGGGAGACCGACGCGGCGGAGGACGCGCGTTTCGGGGAGGCGCATCGCGGCGATGAGTTACCCGAGGAGTTACGCCGCCGGGAGGATCGGCTGGCGGCGATCCGGGCGGCCAGGGCGCGATTGGAGGCCAGGCAACGGGAGGCCGACGAGGCGCGGGGACGCGAGCCCGGTTCGAAGCGCAACCGGAAGGGCGGGCGGCCATACAAGCGGGAATACGGCGAGCCGGACGAGAAGGCGCAGGACAACTTCACGGATCCCGAAAGCCGGATCATGAAGACCTCATCGGAGGGTTTTCAGCAGTGCTACAACGCGCAGGTGGCGGTGGAGGGAGAGAAGCAGTTGATCGTCGCCACCGAGGTGTCGTCGAACGCCAGCGACCAGGGTCGACTGGTCCCGCTGGTGGACGAGGTGGAGGCCACCCATGGGGAACGGCCGGAGACGGTGCTGGCGGATGCGGGCTACTGCAACGAGGACGACCTTGAGGCGCTGGAGGCGCGCGGCGTGGACGGCTATGTGGCCTTGGGCCGGGAGGGCCGGCGCGCGGTCGCGGTGGACGCGGCCAGGCATCCGGCGAAGGCCCGCATGGCCGAGAAGCTGGCGACCTCGGCGGGACGGGTGCAGTACGCCCGACGCAAATGGCTGTCGGAGGCGCCCAACGGGTGGATCAAGGAGGTGCTCGGTTTCCGCCGATTCAGCCTGCGCGGCCTGAACAAGGTCCAGGGCGAGTGGAACTTGGTGTGTCTGGCATTGAACGTCAAGCGGATGCAGGGCTTCAGGCAGCCTGATGACAGGGATACCGCCCGCAAATCAGGCCGAACGAGGGTCGATTCAAGCACCCGTGGCGCACCCATCGGCGCCTCGGCGTCCAAAACGCCCATTCCCCGGTCACCGATACCGATCGATCGCCATCTCGCGTAATTCGCCGAGCCGAAAATCGTCCTACGGCGCAGGCTCCTAGACTCATCAATCCCAGGCAGGCCCGGTACCCCTGTTCCGGATGCGGCCACCGTTTCATGATCTCCTCGACCAGGCGGCCGGTCTTGGGGCCAGTTTTCTCCGCCCAACTAATCAGCCGGGACGGTGTCCATTCCGCATGGGCCCGATGGGCACTGGGCATATGTTCGGACAGAGTCGACGGCTTGTGATCGTAGCGACGGCGATGGGACGTCACGCGCCGGCCTTTGTAGTAGACCTCGACAATGGACGCCGTGTAACGCGCTTCCACGGTCTCATGGATCAACTGGTAGGGCACGCTGTAAGGATGGCGGTCCACGGTAATGTGGTAATCGATGCTGCCACGACAGTCCTTCCACTCGGCCTGTTCATACCGGTTGGTCGGGAGGGGCTGTAATGCCGGTCGATCCAGCCGCTCGTAGAGTTCCAGGCGGGATACTCGAAGCTTCTGCATCGGCCGCTGGTTCAGTTCCACCAGCAACTCTCGAATGGCTCCGTTCAAGTCGGCCAGACTGAAGAACGTGCGATTCCGGATCCTGGCCAGGATCCACCGCTGTGCGACCAGGACGGTCGATTCAACTTTCGCTTTGTCCCGAGCTTTCCGCGGCCGGGCCGGTATGACAACGGCGCCGTAGTGTTCGGCCTCATCCTGGTAGGTACGGTTGACGCCTGCTTCATAGCGGCAGGGCTGGGTAATGGCACTCTTGAGTTGGTCGGGAACCCAGATCCGGCTCGATCCGCCGAAGAACTCCACCATGCGGATATGCACGCCGACCCAATCGGGGAGTTTCTGGCTCGGTGTCGCTTCCGCGTAGGTGTAACCGCTGGCGCCCAGAACAGCGACGAACAACTCGACTGGAATAGCTTTGCCCGTCCGTGGATCCGTCAGCTGTGGCCGTTTGCCGGAAAAGTCGATGAAGGTCTTCTCTCCGGCGCGGTGCACCTGTCGCATCGAGGGCTTCAATTTCTGGGCCCAACGCCGGTAGATCTCACAGAACTGGCTGTAGGCATATCCCTTTGGATTCGCTTCTCGGTACTCTTCCCACAGCAGGTGTAGGGTGACTCCAACACGCTTCAACTCCTGGTGGATCCGTTCTACATCCGGAGCCACCCGTTCCCGGGAGCCCGGTCCCGCGCGGGGAAACAGCCGCGCTTCAAGCGCTGCCTCGTCCAGGTCTTCGGGCAGCGGCCATTCCAGTCCGGCCTGCTTGGCCCGTCCCAAGTAGTCCGCAACGGTGCCCAAGACCACGCGACATGCGCTGGCGATCGCCCGGTGGCTGAGCTGTTGGTCGTGTTTGAGTCGTAGAATCTCGCGTATCTGTCTCATCGGTAGTCGTTTCGTTGCCATCAAGGCCCTCCTGTGCTTCAGGAGAACCTAAAAGCTCCAAACTTCGCTACCGACGAGTGATCACGATGGCCGGAATCGGTGTTCAGGATCACCGGAATCACTGTTCAGGATCCCGGAATCCGCGTTCACGATCCCGGAATCGGTGTTCACGATGGATCGGAATCACTGTTCAGGATGGTCCGGAATACGCAGCCGGATCGGCCGGGCGCTCTCAAACGAGGCCACCTTCCGCCGGATCAACTCCAGGTAGTGCAACGGATCAATCCGCCAGTCGCTATGACCGAAGGCGCGGTCATGTTCGGCCACCTTCTTCTGGTCCGCGTAAAAGCTCACCCGGTCACAGCCGATATGGGTCCAGAGCCGGCGTCCCACATATGCGGTCGGCACCGAATACCGGTTCTGATCCACCTGGGCCGTCTGGTACGGGCTGATCCGCACACCCACCACCTTCGTGTTCTCGAATCGGGTGCCCGGCAGCGCCAGCAGGTACGCGCGTTCTGCTCCATGCCGTTCCCCGATCGTCCGATCGTCGGACCGACCGCCGATCCTCCGCTGGTCGTCGTCGCCGCAGCGTTCCAGCAACTGCGCGTTCAACTCGTCGAAGTCGGTCACCTCGGGAACCGGCACCAGGAAGTTTCTCCGTGCGAAGCCGACCAGTCCCTCGACCCCGCCTTCCCTCTGTGCCAATGTAGGTGAGACACCTGCCTAACCGTTAATTAGTGAGCAGGGCGGGAAGGAAGTGAGCCTGTGTTGGTGATGAAACCAGAGAACGAGAACGAAGAATCGCGTGGAACGGAAGGCGCCCGCAGGGCGACTGGAGTTGCGCGTGAAGCGGCCGGTCGGAATGGGGATAATCCGGACCCGGAGGTGACCAATAAGGCGATACGGAGGCGATTCAGCGCCGCATATAAGCGCCGGGTCGTGCGGGAGGCGGACCGATGCACGAAGCCGGGCGAGTGGGGGGCCTTACTACGCCGGGAGGGATTGTATTCCTCGAGCCTGCGCACCTGGCGGCGGCAACACGATGCCGGGGAATTGGCCGGGATGGGTTCGGCGAAGCGAGGACGGAAAGCGCAGCCGAAGGACGGCCGGGACAAGCGCATCGCTGAACTGGAACGCGAGGCGCAACGGCTCCAGAGGAAGCTGGAGCAAGCCGAAACGGTCATCGAGATCCAAAAAAAAGTCTCCACGCTATTGGGGATTCCTCTGAAGAACCCGGACCAGGAAGAGAACAACTGATGGAAGCGGCCGAAAAGTTCTCCACCGAATTGGGGACGGCGCCGGCGTGCCGGGCCTTCGGGGTTTCCCGCGCGTCGCTCTATCGGCGTCGGCAGCGGGCCGCCGCGCCCGCAGCCGAGCGGGCACGCCCACGATCACATCGGGCATTGAGCGGAGCCGATCGACAGGAAGTCCTCGACCTGCTGCATAGCGGGCGCTTCGTGGATCAGGTGCCCGCCCAAGTGTGTGCGGCCTTGCTGGATGCAGACCGCTATTTGTGCTCGGTACGCACGATGTACCGGATTCTGGATGCGAACCAAGAAGTGCGCGAACGGCGGAACCAACGGCGTCATCCCGTCTACCAGAAGCCGGAACTGTTGGCGACAGGCCCGAATGAAGTGTGGACCTGGGACATCACGAAGCTGAAGGGACCACGGAAGTGGACCTACTTCTACTTGTACGTGATTCTCGATATCTTCAGCCGCCAGGCGGTGGGCTGGATGGTGGCCGATTGCGAATCTTCCGGCCTGGCCAAGAAACTGATTCGTGAAAGCTGTGACAAGCATCGGATCGAGCAGGATCAGCTGACTCTGCACGCCGATCGCGGCTCGTCGATGAAGTCGAAAGCGGTGGCGCTGCTGCTATCGGATCTGGGTGTGACCCAATCCCACTCTCGGCTCTATGTGTCCGACGACAACCCGTTCTCGGAAGCCCAGTTCAAAACCCTGAAATACCGCCCTGACTTCCCGGAACGATTCGGTTCGATCCAGGACGCCAAGGCGTTCTGTCGGGACTTCTTCCACTGGTACAACAACGTCCACTACCATTCCGGTCTGAACTGGCTAACCCCAGCGATGGTCCATTACGGTCAGACCGGTCCGGTTCTGGAACGACGCCAGCATGCTCTGGATCGCGCTCGTCGGCAACATCCAGAACGTTTCGTCAATGTACCGAGAAAGATCGCTGGGCCGCCGGACAAGGTGTGGATCAACCCGCCCGCAGAGTCGCCTACGGTAGCTTAAATTCCGAATGCAGGTGTCTCAAACTTGTTGACACGTTCCGCATTACTTCCTCCTCGCGCCTCGTCTTCGCCTCCGAAGACCCATGCGCGCGAGCCATCAGACTTCTGCCACGGGCTGTTAAGGGCTTCTACCACAGTCGGTCAGGGTGCGGGACGGCCGATTCGGGCCCAACCCACGCCGTCCGGAATCAGGGGCTTGTGGGAAGGCGCGTAAGCCCTCTATAATGAGAGCCTATGAAAAAAGGCATTCATCCTGAGTACGTCGAGACCGCCGTGACGTGCGCTTGCGGTGCAAAGTTCACCACCCGTTCCGCCAAAGCGGAGCTCCACCTGGAAATCTGCTCCAAGTGCCACCCCTTCTTCACGGGCAAGCAGAAACTCGTCGATACCGCCGGCCGCGTGGAACGGTTCCAGCGAAAGTACGGCAAGAAGTAGCAGGACCCTGTGGCCGGACCCTTGGCCGGGCACCTGAAGTGTTTGTGCCTCTCGCACTCGCGGAGCAGTCGAACTGATGAGCGAAACCCTACTCATCGAAAAACTCGAATCACTCGAGCAACGCTATAAGGAAGTCACCGTAGAGCTCGGCGATCCGGCCGTTGTGGCAGACAACCAACGCTATCGGAAGACGGCCAAGGTGCACAGCGAACTCGGCGGGATCGTGGACAAGTTCGACGAGTACCGCGCCCTCGAGACCGGCATCCGTGAGACGCGGTCGATCCAGGAAGAGTCTTCCGACGATCCCGAGATGCGCCTCATGGTGGAGGCAGAACTGGCAGGGCTGGAACGCAGGCTGGTCGAATGCCTTCGAGCTCTCAAGCTGCTGCTCCTGCCGAAAGACCCCAACGACGACCGCAACGTCCTTCTCGAGATCCGGGCGGGTACGGGCGGTGCCGAAGCGACGTTGTTTGCCTCCGACCTGTTTCGCATGTATTCACGGTACGCCGAAGATCGGCGCTGGAATGTGGAGCTGATGTCCTCGAACCCGACGGGCGTCGGTGGCTTCAAGGAAATCACCGTCCTGATCGAAGGTAAAGGCGCCTACAGCCGGCTCAAGTACGAGAGCGGCGTACATCGCGTGCAACGCGTGCCTGCCACCGAAGCAAGCGGCCGAATTCACACATCGGCGGTAACCGTCGCGGTTCTGCCCGAAGCCGAGGAAGTCGAGGTCGACATCCAGGAAAAGGATCTGCGTATCGACACGTTCTGCTCGTCCGGCCCGGGCGGGCAGAGCGTGAACACGACGTATTCCGCCGTCAGGATCACCCATATACCTACCGGCCTGGTCGTATCCTGCCAGGACGAAAAATCCCAGATCAAGAACAGGGCCAAGGCGATGCGCGTGCTAAGGTCCCGGCTTTACGACCTCGAACTGGAGAAACAGCAAAAGGCCGTGGCGGACGAGCGGCGAATGATGGTGGGCAGCGGAGACCGAAGCGAGAAAATTCGCACGTACAACTATCCCCAGAACAGGATCACCGACCACCGCATCGGCCTGACCCTCCATCGCCTGGAAGCCGTCGTCTACGGCGACCTGGACGAAGTCATCGACTCGTTGATCACGCACTACCAGGCGGAACGGCTCAAGAACGAGCTCGTCGCGTGACGCTGGGCGAAGCGCTCGCTATCGGCACCGAAACCCTCCAGCACGACCGAATCGCATCTCCTCGTCTCACGGCGGACGTGCTGCTCGCACACTGTCTCGTCGTGGACCGGGTTTTTCTCTACGCCCACGGCGACGACCAGCTCTCGGAAGATTCCCAACAGTCCTACCATTCCCTCATCGCCAGAAGATCCACCGGGGAGCCCCTTCAATACATCACCGGGCAACAGGAATTCTACGGCCGGAGCTTTGTTGTCGGACCGGAAGTGCTGATCCCGAGGCCCGAAACCGAATTGATCATCGACGCCGTGAAAGGCCTGAATGCCTGGCACGCTCCCCGCATCGTCGACGTCGGTACAGGCTCCGGGTGCATCGCGGTCACGCTGTCGGCCGAGATCGGCCGTTGCCAGGTCCTCGCCGGTGACGTCTCCTTGCCGGCCTTGACGCTGGCACGAAAAAACGTCGAGCGTCTGGAAGCGGAGGTGGAAACTGTGTGCATGGACGTCTTGAGTGCGGCCCGCGGCCCGTTCGAGTTCGTCGTCTCGAACCCCCCCTACGTCGCCCATGACGAGAAGGAGAACTTGCAACGGGAGGTCCGCGACTGGGAGCCCCACGTGGCCCTGTTTTCGGACAGCGACACTCTCGGCTTCTTCAAGCGCCTCGAAGAAGCTGCCTCACAGTACCTGATCGATGGCGGGTATCTTGTGATGGAAATCGGCTACTCGATGGAAGAGGCGGTCCGAGGGTTGCTCGGCAACGGTTGGGATCTGCGACCGACGCGCACAGACCTTCAGGGCATCCCGCGGGTCGTCATCGCCAGAAAAATCTAAAGGACCAGGTCAGCCCGGCGTGGGAATTCGATCAGCAATTGGCGATTGGCTTTGGCTGGGTAGCCGCCAAAAGCTAACAGCCGACGACCAATCGCCGCGCCGGTTCGAATCAGTCGCCCCGGCGGAGGACCGCGTGGTAAGGGTCGAGGACGAGTTCGTCGGGGCGGGAATCAAGGGCGAAGAAGAACTCGGCGCCCTCGCCTTCGACGACAACGTCGCCGAGATAAGTCAGAGCGGCGCCGGTTCGCGCGTAGAGCGGTACGGGAACGATGAAGTCCGGGAGGTTGGCGGGTTGAACCCGACCGCTCGCGGTCACGCGTGACCCGCCGCCATCCAGCGAATAGGTGAGCTCGTACTCCGGGACGCCGGTACCGAACACCCACTGATCGAAGAACCAGTCGAGGGTGCCCTCGCCGCTAACGTCCATGCGATCGGTCATGTGGCTTTCCGCGATGTTCTTCAAGTCGAACGTCGACGCCGCGCGGCCCTGGAATTCTTCGAGGAAGTGCCTCACCATCGCAAGGAACCTCTCGTCGGAAGAAGTCTCAGGATCCCGCATGAGCATGCGGAGCATGTGCACCACCAAAGTCCCTTTGTGATAGACCGTCTCGACATAGCCGTTGGGAACTTTGGTAGTCGACAACCGATAACCCAGCCATAGCGGACCGTTGTCGTCGTGGGTCCTGCCCTCTCCCGTGGCCGTCAGCAGGCGCTCTGTGGCCTGGTCAAGAATATTGCGGAACGCGTCCGCACCATGCTTCTCTTCCAGATACATCGCGCCGGCATAGTTGGCGAGCGCCTCCATGATCCACTGGTCCCGGTAACTGTGCCAGGAAACCATGTTGCCGAACCACTGATGGGCGACCTCGTGCGCGCGGACGAACTCCGTGTCGAGCACGTCGCTCGGCGCCTGGGTCAAGCCCAGCCTGTCCCATTGCTCGGGCGTCATAAACGAAAACGTAGAGATGTAGAGCAGCGAAGGCCACCCCTGAGAAAACGGGACCGGAAACTGCGATACGACTAGCCTCCCGTAGGGATAGGGCCCGAAGGCCTCGGCAAAGAAGTCGAGGCTCGACCCGATCTCATCGAGCACCCTCTCGCTCATGCCCAGGGTCGAAAACGCTTCGTACTCGCGGGGGACAGAACGACCCTCGCTCGAGGGCGATACGGGCATCAGCACGCCCCGCCTCCGCCCGCCCGCGGAGAGGGTGGAGGCTGCCCGGATGGATTCCTCCAACTCAAAGGCCCTCTGGGCCACTCGGTTCCTCAGGGCCGTTTCGATTTCGTTATGGAGGCTGATCGACAGCGGGACCGAACCCGTGTCGCGTTGCTCGATCGTGAAATCCCCGTAGTTGAAACCTGCGACAAAGAACTCGCCGCGGGTCGTCCAGCGAGAATGGCCCATGGCCGCGTCTTCCCACCTTTCGACGTCGTCCCCGGTTGCGATCAGCGAATGACCGACAGGGTAGTGGAATGTCAGGTCAAAGGTCGCCGGATCATGCATGCCGACGTTGGGGTACCAGAGGCTGCGTTCGCTGATGAAGTAGATCCCCTCACCACGCGGTTCCAGTACGCGTCCCGTATACCGCGATCGAATCCTGAATTCTTCGTCCTTCCTCATCGGACCAGGCAACACTACGACAAAACTGTCGAATCCCTGGTAGGCGTCCGAATCCGGAACCAGCGCGTGCTGGTAAAACTTGGCGGGAAGGCCGTTGACGAGCACTTCGGTCACGCGAAGCGTGCGCGTCAGGTCGAAGGTCAGAACCCGCTCACCATCCGTCCGCGCCCGCACCGTGATGTCGGCACGGGCTTCGAGGACAGTGTCGGGCCGAATCGTCGTGTCGATCTCATACCGCAGCGCGTCGACGATGGAAGGATCTTCATGGTCGACCGCTTCGGGGTCCCGCGCCTCGCTACGCCGGTTGAAGCTCGCCCAGACCTGCGATGTCGGCAGCGAAGGGCTCCGGGCGCCCACGATCGCGACCTCTTCGGCCATCATCTGGTCGTAGATCGCGTCAAACCAGCCCAGCTTCTCCCCCTGGATCTCGGCAAAAAAGAAACGGTCTGCACTGCTCCCGAGCAGATCCGTCAGGAGCCGGTAGTTCAGCAGGCGGGAACGATCGCCGATGTTTTGCTCCCACGGCAGCAGCGATTCCAGGTCCTGCGCCCGTACTTCCTCCTGGGCCCTGCCGCGGCTCTGCTCAAGGATCTCGGCATACATGTCGTCGGTGAACCGAAACATCGCCGCGGTGAAGCGTTCGTTGAGGATGGGCGAGCCGGTAAATCCATTCAACTGCCGCTTCTCGATCGGGTCGGGCGGGATGACCAGGATTTCGCCACTACCAACGAACACGGCGCCGGTGACTCGGCCCCCGATCGGTTCGAGGAAGGCGATTGTGCCCCGGTTGAACGAAATCGAAATGACGTCCCGCCGTATGGTGATATCTCTAATATGATGGATCTGGTTTTTGTCTAGACGAACTTTTGACAACTGAGCTAAGATTTCGTCCGCATCGTCCTGTACGGGCCCGGGGACCGACGCCAGAGAAAAAGCGGCCAAAATGATCAGCAAGGCATGCATATGAAAGGATTGTACATGAATCGAATCCTGTCCCCAATCCTGCTGCTTGCCCTCGCCATGCCCGCCTGGGGGCAGGATCAGGAATCCATCGCCAAAAACACTAGAATTGCCAAGCAGAGCGCTACCATTTCGGGTGATCGCGGCACGTTCACCGTCTCTAGGAGCCTGTCGGGAATAAGAAGTCTGCAACCAAGAATCAAACAGACCGGGGATGGCTCATAAGTTGTTGATTCTTGCTCGGAGCCAATTCCCGACAGGCTCCTAAGTGTAGTCCGTCACAATTAACGTAACGGCTCTGGCTGTCCCATTTCTGATCATATATGAGGAAAATAATGACCATTAGATCGGAAATCCCTGTGCGGAACCTCGGGACGGCTTGGCTGCGAAGCCGCAGTGTGTCGGTCTGGCTCGGGGAACGATCCGAATAAGGTTCAGTCTGTTAGCTTCGAGGGAGCCACTAGTGTCCCGTCACAGGCTCCTAACGTCGAGACGCTCTGGCTGTCCCGTAACAGTTCTCCGACGGAAAATAATACCATTAGCGGAAATCCCTGGCGGAACGAACTCGGACGGCTTGGCCGAAGCCGCAGTGTCGACCGATCACGCCAGTCCGGACATAGCGTCGAGACGCTCAACCGTAACCAGTTCTCCGACGGATACAGCTGGAATAACTTCGACCGCACGCCGTCCGACATGGATGTGAGCGTCTACACGGCGTTCTTCTCTGTAAACGATCACCAGAAAGTGAATGAATCTGAACAAACGCCGAGACTCTGAACGCTCATCATCATCGCCGAGGCCTTGCGAGGCTCTTTGCCGGGGCTTTCCGACCAGTCGTGCAGCTTGGGCGACGTTGCGTGACAGATCACGCTTCCGCGCGCTTGACAATTCTGCTATAGTTTTCCGCCCTTCGACCGGACAGGCTCGGAATTCGACATTCGCGAGGAAGAAAATCACGACTTACGTGTCGGCGCTCGTCCAGAACACTTCACTTTTTCGCGATCGTTAACATTCTTCTCCTACGGCCTGACCGGCAGGATCACGCTAAGCGCCGCTTTCGAGACAAAAAAGCAGATTGTCGCGCGCAACCTCTCCCAGACCGGTTTCTTCAACACGCTGCCGTTCGTCAACAGTCGCTACACGAGTGGGTACGGGGACACGGTCGTCCGCGCAACCTACAGGCTGCAGCGCAAAGCAGACAACGTGGGAGGAATCGCGCTGTCCGGCTTCGTAAAACTTCCCACGGCCGACGCCGAGGAAGGTTTGGGAACCGGCAAGTACGACGGTGGCATGGACCTGATCTTTACCTCGGTACTACCCCTGAACATCCTGCTGCATTCCACAATGGGGCTCGTCGCCACAGCCGATCCGGAAGTGCCGTCGCCGATCACGTTGAAGGACGAGATGCGCAGCGGACTCGGGTTCGTCTGGCCGGCCGGGGGCTTCGAAGTCTGGGATGTCTGGGGAGGCGGTGTCCTTCAGGCGATCTTCGAATACTCGACGGTCACGTTCATCGGCGCGGGCACGCCGAACGACGTCGTTCAGGCGCCCAGCGACATCGCGCTCGGATTGCGTTACCTGCGGTTGAACAGCGGAATCACCTTCAACCTCGCGGCCCGCCGCAACACCAACTTCGACCTCGAGTTCCCGGGCAACGAAGAGCAGAACGGGTTCGTTTTCGGGATCAGCTACACCAAACCGGTCGAGGAACTCAGCACCAACAACTTCCCCCTCGTCGTACTGGAAACGACCGGCAACGAAGTCCAGATCGACGGCTCGGTCGAGATCACGGCCAACGGCTTCGACGTGGACAACGACCCACTCTCCTATGCCTGGACAAGCTCCGCCGGATTGGTCGTGGGCGCCGGTGAAAGCGTCACTTTCGACGCCACAGGCCTCACACCGGGTCAGTACACCGTACGTGCGGTCGTCAGCGACGGCCGGGGCGGGACGGCACAGTCCGAAATCACCATAACGGTCCAGCAGTAGCTTCCGTCGCTGACCGACCACGCTTCGCGCGGCCGGATTGCAGATTGTCGAAGAGAGTCCTGGCTCTACTAGGAGCCTGTCGGGAATAAGAAGTCTGCAACCAAGAATCAACAACTTACAGACCGGGGATGGCTCGTAAGTTGTTGATTCTTGCTTCGAGGGAGCCAATTCCCGACAGGCTCCTAGGTTCCGAAACACTTTGAATTGAGCAATGTCCAACCGGAAATCTCAGACGCGGAATTTCCAATAGCGAATCTGCAATAGGTCCTCTCCCTCTCCAGGCCGCTCTACGAGTTCTCTCGATACCAATCGATTGTCCGTCTCAGGCCTTCCAAAAAACTCACTGACGGTGTCCAGGCCAGAAGATCGCCGGCCTTCGAAATATCAGCCTGTGAATGAAGGATGTCTCCCGACCTTGGAGCGGCATGGAAGGGTTCAACTTCGCTGCCGGTCAGGCTCTTGATCTGGGCGAGGATTTCGTTGACCGTGACACGGTCGCCGCAGGCAACGTTGAAGACCTCGCCGGCCACGCCCTGGGCTATCGATGCTTTCAGATTGGCATCGACGACGTTCGCGACGTAAGTAAAGTCCCGAGACTGTTGACCGTCGCCGTAGATCTTCGGCCGCCGCCCTTCGAGCACGGCGGGGATGAACAGAGCAAGCACGCCGGTATATGGGGAGGACGCGTCCTGACGCGGGCCGAAGACATTGAAGTACCTCAGGGTCACGGTTTCCAGACCGAACGAGCGCCAGAAAATCTGCGTGTAGACCTCACCGAAATACTTCTGGCCTCCATAGGGAGAAAGAGGGCAGGCCGGCATGTCTTCGTGTTTCGGCAACGTCGGGCTGTCGCCGTAGATCGACGATGACGATGCGTACACAAAGCGGCGAACGCCGGCCTCACGGCTGGCAATCAGCAGGTTCAAAGTCGCATTGACGTTGGCTTCATGCGAAGCGACGGGGTCGGCGATCGAGCGCGGGACCGACGGCAGTGCGGCCTGATGGAAGACCGTGTCCGCGCCCTCGAGGTGATCGGCAAGGGCGGACTCGGTGGCGATGTCGACCTTGCGCAGATCGATATGGGCCTTAAAGCCTGCGACGTTCTCTGCCTTGCCCGTCGCGAAGTTGTCCAGGACGCGGACGGCGTCGCCGCGCGAGACCAGCGCCTCAGCGATATGCGAACCGATGAAACCGGCGCCGCCGGTTACGACATGAAGGGACAAGCACGCTCCAAACCAGAAAAGCTGCGTCGCGGGTGAGCTGTAAGCCGAATTCTGTTCCCCGGAAGAACCGGGGCGACGATCATTCATCTGGGCCCCGGCTTTCACCGGGGCTCGAGCGGCCTACCCGGAAACATCGGACGGGCCGTCCTCAAGCGTTCCCCTATTTGGCCTTGCTCCGTGTGGGGTTTACCAAGCCGGGCCGTTACCGACCCGCTGGTGCGCTCTTACCGCACCTTTTCACCCTTACCTTTCGGCGGTATGTTTTCTGTGGCACTTTCCGTCCCTTACGGGCCCCCGGGTTACGGGGCACACTGCCCTGCGGAGTTCGGACTTTCCTCTCCCTTGCGGAAGCGATCGCCCACTCTCCCGCGACGCTGCAACCAACTTACAATAAACCGTCGGATGAGGGACCAGTCTTTTACGTTTCCGGGGAGATCACACCGACACCCGGATCCGGTCGAGAAAGCTCATCAGGTCCTCGGGCAAGGACGACTGGAACGTGATCCGGGTTCCGGTCGCCGGGTGCGGAAACTCCAATTCTGAGGCGTGGAGAAAATAGCGGCCCAGACTACCCCACTTCCGGACAAAGGCATGGTCGACCTTCTCTCCGTACACGTCGTCACCCACGACGGGATACCCGATGGCGTTCAGATGGACACGTATCTGATGTGTCCGTCCAGTTTGAATGCGTACTTCGAGCAGCGAAAAACCCTTGAAAGATTGGACGAGCCGGTATTCGGAGCGAGCATCGCGCCCGCGGCCGGGTCGGGCCGACATTTTCGTCCTGGACGTCGGATGCCTTCCGATCGGCAAATCCACGGCGCCCGACGTCTGCCGGACCTTCCCGTGAACCAGCGCCGCATAAGTCTTCCGGACCTGCCGCTGCTCGAAGCTCTTCGACAACTTGTGATGCGCGGGGTTGTTCTTTGCGACGACGATCAGACCTGAGGTCCACTTGTCCAACCGATGAACGATGCCCGGACGGTTCGCGCCCCCCACGTCTGACAGCTCCGGGAAACGGGCGAGCAAGGCGTGCGCTAGGGTGCTCCGGCGGTTCCCCGCTCCGGGATGGACTACCAGGCCGGCTGGCTTATCGACGATGGCAAGGTCGGGATCCTCATACACCACGTCCAGGGGAATGTCCTCGGCTTCGATCGTCAGCGGCTCGGGCGCCGGTGGGTCGACGTCGATCTTCTCGCCCCCGCGGATGCGATAGCCCGACTTCTCGCGTTGGCCATCCACCAGGATTGCGCCCCGACGGTTCAAGGATTGAAGCTGCGACCGGGTCAGGTCGTTCAGGAAGCGAGTAAGAAAAACGTCGAGCCGGGAGCCGCGATCCTCAGGCCCTGTCTCGAATTTCATCTCGAATGATCTCGGCAGCAAGGAACATGACGCCGAGCGTGATCGCGGTGTCGGCAACATTGAAGGTCGGCCAATCGTAGGAACCGAAGTGGAAGTTCAGGAAATCGATCACATACCCGTGAGCGATCCGGTCATAGAGGTTCCCCAGGGCCCCGCCGAGAATCAGCGCCAGCGCAGCTTGCAGGAAGTGGTGCCCTGCGGAACTCCGCACGCTGTAAACGACGACGACCACCACGGCAACGGCGGCGAACGTGGACAGCAGCGCGGACTTTGCCGGCGAGGCCACCGAGGAGAAGACGCCGAAGGCAACGCCCGTGTTCCGGACGTAGATCAGCTCGAAGAACCCCTCGACGACAGAGACGCTTTGTCCCAGATTGAAACTCTTCTGGATGAGCGATTTGGAGATCTGATCCAGGAGCAAAACGAAGCCCGCAAGCCCCAGATATGGCAATCGGGGTAGTAGCGTATTGCGGAGTCTAGATTTCATCGGGCTTCTGGTCCCAAGCGTCGTATGGGCTTCCAGTCAAATATGTTATGCTTTTGTCGGTAACCTATAGTATAGACAAGTTCATCGACGCCTACGGAAGCAATTGATGATGGATCAAAAAAGGCGAGACGCGATCCCTACATTTGGTCCGATTGCCAGGGAAACCTGGCTCGTGACGCTCCGTAATCAAGTCCGCGAACAGGTCGAAGAGCGCAGGAATCCACCGAAGAAGGTCGAGTTGTCCGCCAAGGCCGACCCTTCGGCCCTACGGAACCTCGTCGATACGCCCTCCCCTTTCGCATCCATCCTGAACCAGGCGCGCCGGGCAATCGACGACATCCGGAACCCGAAGGAAAAGTTTGAAGCGACGGCTGCCCCTGTCGAGATCGACGACATCTGGAACGACCACGACGTGCGGGCGCCGGGCGCTTTTTCCGTCGGATTCCACGTACTGATCGTTGTTCTGATCATGTTTCCGATCCTCGGCTTTGACCCCGATCCGCTGAACATCACCGAGACCTTTATGTCGCTGGCGGATCCAGCTCTGATCCTCAACCTTCCGCCCGAAGAAGACCTGTCCGGCGGAGGTGGTGGAGGCGGTCTTGAGGAGGAAGAGCCACCCTCCATCGGTGAGTTGCCGACTCCCGCCGATGAGCAGTTGGTACCCCCGACTCCGGAGGTTCTCAACCTGAACCCAATTCTCGTCGCACTACCGACGGTGGTTGCCCCGCAGTTGATCAACATGGACACGCCGATCAACTTCGCACTGCTCGGCGCCATGGACGGGATCCCGGGCCCACCATCGGCCGGTCCGGGCGTCGGAGGTGGCATGGGAACCGGCCAGGGACGCGGCGTCGGCGAAGGCGAAGGGCCTGGCGTCGGCGAAGGTCAGGGCGGCGGATTCGGCGGAGGCGTGTTCCGCATCGGAGGCGGTGTAACGCCACCCACTATCCTGTTCAAGGTAGATCCGCAGTACTCCGAGGAAGCCCGCAAGGCCCGCTTCCAGGGCACGGTCATTCTGCAGGCGATCGTCCGCAAGGACGGCACGGTCGACATCATGGGTGTGGTCCGCAGTGTCGGGTTTGGCCTGGATGAGAATGCGATCCTGGCCCTGAAGCAATGGAAATTTCGACCGGGGATGAGTAACGGCACGCCCGTCGACGTGGCGTTGAACATCGAGGTCAACTTTAACCTCCGCTAAGGGTTTTCCCGGACGAGCCAGCCAGAAAGGCGGTTCCCGCCCCAGAGCGGAACCGCCTTTTCTATTTCTACACCGTGCATTAATCACAGGTCAGGACCCTCTCTTGATAGGGACCGACGCGCCGGTCCGCAATGAGGAGATGAGTTGTGGGCCCAAGCTGGGATTAATGCACGGTGTAAAAATTACGAATTATGATTGTGATAACGTGGCAGTTTCGCGATCCGATCCTCGCATTCTTCCGGAGGTGTAGCGATGAGGGAACCCGTCATTATCAGCGCTGTCCGCACGCCGGTCGGCAAGTTTCGGGGGACGCTGAAGTCCCTGTCGGCGACCGAACTGGGCTCTCTCGCCGTCCGTGAGGCGGTCCAACGCGCCGGGCTGGAACCTGGTCAGGTCGATGAAGTGATCATGGGAAACGTCGTGTCCGCGGGGCTCGGCCAGAATCCGGCGCGACAAGCGGCTCTCGGTGGAGGGCTGACGCCCGATGTTTCGGCCATGACGATCAACAAGGTCTGTGGATCCGGGCTGAAAGCTGTCGGTCTGGCCGCCCAGGGCATACAGACCAGCGACACGGAAATCGTTGTCGCGGGCGGGATGGAGAGCATGAGCAACTGTCCCTACCTGCTGCCCAAGGCGCGCGAGGGCTACCGTCTGGGGCACGGCAAGGTCGTGGATTCAATGGTTCACGACGGCTTGTGGGACGCTTTCGAGGACTTTCACATGGGGAACACCGGCGAGGTCGTCGCTGAGAAGTACAAGGTCTCGCGGGAAAGTCAGGACGAGTACGCGCTCGGCAGCCACAGAAAAGCCGTCAAGGCGATCGAAGCCGGATATTTTCGGGAACAGATTCTTCCGGTGGAGATACCGCAGCGGAAGGGCGATCCGATTCTCTTCGATACCGATGAAGCCCCACGGGCGAACGCTTCGATCGAAGCCCTGCGGGCGCTCAAGCCGGCCTTCAAGAAGGACGGCACGGTCACTGCCGGGAACGCGCCGGGGGTCAATGACGGGGCTGGGGCGCTCATTGTGACATCGGCCGATCGGGCGAGCGAGTTAGGCAAGACTCCCCTGGCTCGGATCGTGGGCCACGCGACATCTGGAATCGAACCGGCCATGGTGATGATGGCGCCCGTCAAGGCGGTCAGAAAGCTGGTCGACAGGATTGGATGGAATCTTGCAGACGTCGACCTGGTGGAACTGAACGAAGCCTTCTCGGTTCAGGCAGTCGCAGTGATCGAACAGCTTGGACTCGACCCGGAACGTGTGAACGTCAACGGTGGCGCAGTGGCGCTGGGCCACCCGATCGGCGCCAGTGGAGCGCGGATACTCGTGACGCTACTTTACGAACTGGTCCGGCGTGACTTAAGACGAGGGATCGCGACGCTATGTCTCGGCGGGGGCAACGCTGTCGCCATGGCCGTGGAACGCTGAACGCGCACGCACACTGGAGATGAAGACGGATGGCTAGGATGACAATCGGCGTAGCAGGCGCCGGCACCATGGGTAACGGCATTGCCCACGTCTCGGCCCGGTCGGGCCTGGAAGTCATACTTTATGACCTGGAACAGCGCTTTCTGGATCGTGCATTGTCCACGATTTCCAAGAACCTCGACCGGGAAGTCGCCAAGGAAAAAATTTCATCCGAGGACCGGGAGGCCGCGCTTGCCCGCTTGACGGTCACCGTCGACCGCGATGCCCTGGCCAAAGCCGATTTCTTCATCGAGGCGGCCACCGAAAACCTCGAGGTAAAGTTGAATGTTTTCCACCAAGTCGATGAAATCATAAAGCCAGAAGCTGTTCTCGCATCCAACACATCCTCCATATCGATCACGAAGATCGGGGCCGTTACCCAGCGGCCCGATAAAGTGATCGGGATGCACTTCATGAACCCGGTGCCCGTCATGAAGCTGGTCGAGATCGTCCGGGGACTGGCCACATCGGACGACACCTACCAGGCAACCGAGGCGCTGTCCGAGGCGCTCGGCAAGACGCCTGTCGAGGTGAACGACTTCCCCGGTTTCGTCTCCAACCGCGTCCTTATGCCCATGATCAACGAGGCTGTCTATTGCCTGATGGAAGGGGTCGGTACTTCCGAGTCGATCGATACGGTCATGAAACTTGGAATGAACCACCCTATGGGCCCTCTGACCCTGGCCGATCTGATCGGCCTGGACACCTGCCTTCACATCATGGAGGTCCTCCACGAGGGCCTCGGAGACTCCAAGTATCGGCCCTGTCCGCTTCTTCGCAAGATGGTCGATGCGGGGTTCCTTGGCCGCAAGTCAGGCCGCGGATTCTATGCCTATTAGAGTGCCCCATCACGGCCACTAGCAGTCACTAGGAGCCTGTCGGGAATAGATTGGGGATGGGTGGCGACAGAAGTCGGGGAAGAACCGGATGGGACCTAAGCTGGACGGGTGGATTTGTAGAAGAAGGCATGACGAAATGCTTCCGATCCGATGACCTGAATCAGAGCTTGTTGATGCCGCCGTCGTTACACGACTGGCTTCCGGAAAATCATTTGGCGCGATTTGTGGCCGACCTGGTGGAGACGCTGGATCTGTCGGCGTTTTACCGTTCCTATGAGGCGAAGGATGGACGAGGTCAGGCGGCCTACTCCCCGGTGCTGATGGTGCGGTTGTTGGTGTAGGGATATTGTACCGGGGTGGTGAGTTCGCGGCAGATCGAGAAACGGACGCATGAGGACGTGGCGTTCCGGTATTTGAGTGCGGACACGCATCCGGATCACAGCACGTTCAACGAGTTTCGGAAACGGCATTTGGAGGCGTTGGCGGGACTGTTTCTGCAAGCGCTGGGATTGTGCCGGAAGGCGGGGCTGGTGAAACTGGGGCATGTGGCGGTCGACGGGACGAAACTCCAGGCGAACGCCAGCAAGCACAAGGCGATGAGTTATGGGCGGATGAGGGGGGCCGAAGAGACGCTGAAGGCGGAAGTGGAGGAGTTGCTGAAGCGGGCCGAGGCGGTCGACGCGGTCGAGGATGAGAAGCAACGGCAAGGACTGACCGACCAGTTGCCGAAGGAATTGGCGCGGCGGGAAAGCCGGTTGAAGAAGATTCGACAGGCCCGGGCGGAATTGGAAGCGGAAGCCCGGCAGAAGGCGGCGCAGGCGAAGGCGGACGCGGAAGCGCGGATGGCCCAGCGGCGGAAGCAAGAGGAGCGAACGGGGAAGAAGACGGGTGGAGGCCAACCGCGGGTTCCCGATCCGAAGCAGGCGGCGCCGGATGCGAAGGCGCAGCGCAACTTCACCGATCCGGACAGCCGGATCATGCCCGACGGCGCGCACAAAGGCAGTTTCGTGCAGGCCTACAATGCCCAGATCGCTGTGGACGATGACACGCAAGTCATCGTCGCGGCCGAGATCACCCAGGACGCCAATGACAAAGAGCAACTGGCGCCCATGGTCGCGCAAGTGCGGCGGAACACGGGGACCCGGCCCGTCGCGGTCAGCGCGGATGCCGGGTATTGGAGCCCCAGGCAGGTGACCGACCCGCGAGCCGCAGGGATCGATTTACACGTGGCCACGGGGCGAGTCCGGACCGGCGCATCCCCGAAGTCTTCCGGCGGCCCGCCCGGAGCGGCTGAAGGCGCCGGCGTACGGGAGCAAATGAAACAGAAACTGGACAGCGATGTGGGGCGGGCCGTCTACAAGATGCGCAAGGCGATTGTGGAACCGGTATTCGGACAGACCCGGGAATGCCGGGGATTCCGGCGTTTCAGTTTCCGCGGTCTCGAGAACGTGCGGGCGGAATGGCAACTGGTCTGTTTGACCCACAACATCCTGAAGTTGTTTCGTTACGGAGGAGGATTCAAGCCACTGGCGGCTTGAATCGAAGCAGGGAGATCCTGGCAAACACAGAATCCGCGGATGAAAAATACGTATCGCGCTCAATGGGGGCTGCCGCAATCTCATCTCATGGATCTGTCTGAGCAAACGCTTCCCAAGGTGGCCTTCATCCTGAAATCGCGATGGGTCTTTCAGCTTCAGACTTCTCCAGATTTCTTATTGCCGACAGGCTCCTAGTGGCCTGTACCACCCATATTGGGACCAGCGTTGCGGCCAAATGGTATTGGATTCAAGGAATCGGCGCCGAGGAAATGGCTTTCATTGCGAGAAGCCGATGACGCCGAAGACGATGCCATTTCGCCGCAACCCTTCGGGCCGATGGGGGTTCGAGGCGATCTCGTCGTTGCGAGCCGTCGTCGGTGAATGAGCATCGACCTCCGACTCGCGCCTCGACCTCGCCTCGAAGACCCATCGGCGCTGGTCCCAATATGGGTGGTACAGGTCACTACACAGATCCCCGCCAGACGATATGAGGCAGATGGACCTCGGTTGTCCGGCATGGCAACGATTATTAACTATGGTTCACTGCCAGAATTGCACTGCACGTAGCGACATGACGCGGCAGTTCTGCTGGAAGTGTGGGACGAAACTCCTCATCACTTCCGGGGCACCGCCCTCGGAATCTCCCATGAGCTTCATGGATGAGCACGTGCTGGAGAGAATAAGCGCGATGGAATACGCGCTCTCGGCGGCGACCAAGAGGCTGGATTCGCTCATCGAAACCGTGGAACGGGTCGCGGCGAACAACTTCATCGACCACACCATGATCGAAACGCTGACCGAATCGCTCGAATCCGCCGGGATCAATCTGGCCAACCTGGAGGAAGATTGGCGGAAACGGGTCGATTCCCGCCTTGTGGAGAATGAGGAGATCGACCGGCTCGGCGAGCGGGTGGAACGCATCATCGAGTTCTACCGGGGATCCAACCGTAAGCAGTTCACGATGTGGATGGAGAGGGCCTACGAGCAACTCGTCTCCGACAGGCCGGCAGAGGGCTTGTCGTCGCTCCGGGCCGGCCTCGAGAACGACCAGGCAAACTACGAACTGGGCATGCTGGTGGCGGAGGTTCACTTCCAGGCTCGGGATTTCGCAGCGGCGGCGGAATGTTTGACGCGAGTACTTGAGATAAAGCCGGACTATTTCGAAGCCACGCTCCTGATGGGACTCCTCCAGAGGCGGCACGGGAACCTGAACGAAGCCGAACAACTGCTCGAGGCGTCGGTCCGCCTCAAGGAAGACTCCCCTTCGGCCCATGCAACGCTCGGGTCGTTGTTCCTGGAGCGGGGAAACCGGCGGCAAGCCCTGGCACATCTGAACAAGGCCCTGGAACTGAGCCCAGCGCACCGGCGCATTTTATGCTCGGGGCGGTCTACTATCAGGACGGGCGTCATCGGCGGGCGCTCGATCACCTGAAGCAGGCGACCGAGCTCGACCCCAAGTTCGACGAAGCCTTTTACCAGCTCGGATTGCTGTGTCTGGAGATGAACTGGCGGCGCAAGGCACAGGAGTGCTTCAAACACGCGCAGCGGTTGAATCCAAGAGAGCGTCGGTACCACCAGAAGGGACGCGGATTCCAGGAAGGGCTGAGCGCCCCGGAACAGCTGAGTGGCCTGGTCCGCGACGAGTTGCACCTGACGACAAGCTGGAACAACGAACGCTGAAGTAGGTTCGGCCCCCAACTGCAATCGGTAATCTAAAGATCACTCGGACAGTGACTCCGGATTTGCCCTAACCCGTTACCGGCACGGAATGCCGGCGAAGAGGACCGGCCCCCAGAAGAAGAGAGGAAACAAATGGCAGACGAAACGAAAGAAAAAGCACGAGCCTTGGAGCTGGCGATTGCGCAGATCGACAAGCAATTCGGTAAAGGCTCCATCATGCGTCTGGGAGGTCAAGAGATCCCCATGATGGAGGTCATCCCGTCCGGATCGCTCGCGCTGGATTCCGCGCTCGGTGTGGGCGGCTTCCCGCGCGGCCGGGTTGCCGAAATCTATGGACCCGAGGCGAGTGGCAAGACGACGCTCACCCTGCACATCATTGCAGAGGCGCAGAAGGGGGGCGGCACGGCAGCATTCGTGGACGCCGAGCACGCACTCGACGCCACCTACGCCCGCAAGCTGGGCGTCGATATCGACAACCTGCTGGTTTCACAACCCGACAGCGGCGAGCAGGCCCTCGAGATTACCGAAGTCCTGATCCGAAGCGGCGCGATCGACGTCGTGGTGGTCGATTCGGTCGCGGCCCTGGTCCCCCGTGCGGAACTCGAAGGCGAAATGGGCGATACCCAGGTGGGTCTGCAGGCTCGTCTGATGTCGAAGGCACTCCGGAAGCTCACCGGCGTGGTGTCGAAATCCAAGACCAGCCTGATCTTTATCAACCAGATCCGGGAAAAAATTGGCGTTATGTTCGGCAGTCCCGAGACCACGACCGGCGGCCGGGCTCTGAAATTCTACTCCTCTGTTCGGGTGGACATTCGGCGGATCGGCGCCATCAAGGACGGCGACGCGATAGTCGGAAACCGGACACGCGTCAAGGTGGTGAAGAACAAGGTGGCACCTCCGTTCCGCAACGCTGAGTTCGACATCATGTACGGTGTGGGCATATCCCGGGAGGGTGAGGTACTGGATCTGGCCGTGGACCACAACATCGTCAACAAGAGCGGCTCCTGGTTCTCGTTCGAAGGAGAACGCCTGGGCCAGGGACGGGAAAACTGTAAGGTGTTCCTGGCCGACCATCCGGAATACCTCTCGCGTATTGAGGACGGGGTCCGAGAAGCCCTGGGACTCCGCCCGATGGTCGTGGCCGCCGCCGTGGCCACGTCGGACAACGGTAAGCACTAGCAGTCCGTGGCAGAAGTCTGATGGCCCGCGTTACGGCGACGTCGCGCCAGATGCTAGGCGCCGCGCCGACAGCGATGCGGGCACATCGCTGAGGGGTGGCAACAACGCAGATGGTGTGACGTCGCCGTAACCCTTTGGGCGCATGGGGGTTCGGAGGCGAATACTTCGTTCCTCGTCGTCATGATGAAGCAGCATCACTTCCTCCTCGCGCCTCGTCTTCGCCTCCGAAGACCCATGCGCGCGAGCCATCAGACTTCTGCCACGGGCTGCTAAGACGAATACAGCTAAAGGGATCCGGCTGGTAGCCGATAAACTAAGTATCTCACTCAGTTCTCACAAACTCGTTATGCAGGCCCTGCGAAAGCAGGGCCTTTTTTTTTGCACGGACCGATCCCCCTGCTTCCTCACTCTTCTGTAGCGGCGGTCTATGACCGCCGAGGTCTCCCTCTCCGGGTCAGCCCCCCCAAATCCACGTAACTCGATGACCGTGGTAAATTGGAGGGATGTTCAGGCGGCTGTCCGACAAACTGAAGCTCCCGGATCTTGAACAGGGCGTTCTCGAGCACTGGAAAACCCACAACATCTTTGAGAAGAGCGTCCAGGAGCGCCAGGACGGTCCGGATTTCACATTTTACGAAGGGCCGCCGACCGCCAACGGCAAGCCGGGCATCCACCACGTGTTCGCACGAACCATAAAGGACCTGGTCTGTCGGTACAAGACGATGCAGGGCTTCCAGGTACACCGGAAAGCCGGATGGGACACTCACGGATTGCCGGTCGAGATCGAGGTCGAGAAAAAACTCGGCCTCAAGGACAAAGACGAGATCGAAAAATACGGTATCGACCGTTTCAACGCGGAGTGCCGCAGGTCCGTCTTCGAGTACAAGGAGATCTGGGAGAGTCTGACCGCACGAATGGGCTACTGGGTCGACATGAATCAGCCCTACGTCACATGCGAGAACGACTACATCGAGTCGGTCTGGTGGGCGCTCAACCGCTTCTACCAGGACGGTTTGATCTACCGGGATTTCAAGATCCAGCTCTACTGCCCGCGATGCGGCACCCCGCTGTCATCACACGAGGTTTCACTCGGATACCGCGATGTGGACGATCCTTCCGTATACGTCAAGACCCCGCTCTCGGGTGAGGACAACACCTACTTTCTCGTCTGGACCACGACACCATGGACGCTCATATCAAACGTCGCCCTAGCAGTAGGCGCCGACATCGACTACGTAAAGGCGCGGGTCGGAGACGAGCACCTGATCTTAGCGAAGGAACGGTTGTCGATCCTCGGAGATGAAGCCGAAATCGTCGACACCTTCAAAGGGGCTGACCTCAAGGGCAAGGAATACATTCAGTGGTTCGACTTTTTCCCCGTCGAACAGAAAGCCTGGTACGTGATCGAAGGCGACTTCGTCACGACCACCGACGGGTCGGGTATCGTCCACATGGCACCCGCATACGGCGAAGACGACTTCCGGGCCGCCAGGGCTCACAACCTGCCGATGATTCAGGCGGTCGACGCCGAAGGCGCGTTCAAAGAACAGGCGGGACCGTTCGCGGGACAGTTCTTCAAGGAAGCCGACCGAGGGATCACAGCAGACTTGAAACAGCGCGGGCTGCTTTACCGAAAGGATACCTACCACCACAGCTACCCGCACTGCTGGCGTTGCGAGACTCCTCTGATTTTCTACGCGCGACGGTCCTGGTACATCCGCACCACCGACTATGCGTCGGACATGCTCGCCTACAACCGAACGATCGGCTGGCATCCTCCGGAGGTCGGCGAGCGCCGTTTCGGCAACTGGCTCGAGGAAAACAAGGACTGGGCAATATCACGCGACCGCTACTGGGGCACACCGATACCGATTTGGATCTGCGGTGATTGCGACGAGCGCCGCTCGATAGGGAGCGTGGAGGAACTCAAGCGCGACGGAAAGCACCTACCGGATCCGCTCGACCTCCACAAGCCGCACATGGATCGGGTGACTCTCACGTGCAAGTGCGGAGGCACGATGACGCGAATACCGGAGGTCGTCGATGTCTGGTTCGACTCGGGGTCCATGCCGTTTGCTCAGTGGCACTACCCTTTCGAGAACGAAGACACCTTCAAACATGCCTTCCCTGCCGACTTCATCGCGGAAGGAGTCGACCAGACCCGAGGGTGGTTCTACACCCTGCATGCGATCAGCTCGCACCTGTTCAAACAGCCGTCGTTCAAGAACGTCATCGTCAACGAGATGGTGTTGGACAAGAAGGGACATAAGATGTCCAAGACCCGGAGAAACACTGTAGATCCGTTCGGGGTCATCGCCGAGTACGGCGCAGACGCCACCCGCTGGTACCTGATGGTGTCGAGCCCTCCCTGGAAACCGAAGCTGTTCGACCCCGCCGGCATCGCGGAGGTTCAAAGGAAGCTCTTCAGCACCCTGCTGAACACGTACTCGTTCTTCACCCTCTACGCCAACATCGACGGGTTCCGACATGCCGAAGACCGGGTCCGATTGGAAGACAGGGCCGACATCGACCGATGGATCCTCTCAGCGCTGCACTCGATCTCTGGAAGGTACCTGGAAGCCATGGACGACTACGACCCAACCCGCGCGGCTCGGATCGTCCAGGACTTTGCGATCGAACAGCTGTCGAACTGGTACGTACGCCGCAATCGCCGCAGGTTCTGGAAAGGCGAACTGAACGCGGACAAGGTCGCCGCCTACCAGACGCTGTTCGAGTGTCTTGTAGGAATCGTCAAGATGATGGCTCCGATCGCCCCTTTCCTCAGCGACGAACTTTACCGAGCGCTGATGGAGGAAACCGGTGTCGAGACCCATGCGTCGGTGCACATCGCGCCGATGGTCGAGCCGGACCCGGAGGTGATCGACCGCGACCTCGAGCGCCGGATGGAGCTGGCGCAGTTAGTGGTTTTCCTGGCCCGGTCCATGCGGTCCCGCAGCAGAATCAAAGGACGCCAGCCGCTGGGAAGGATCTCCATCCCCGCGTCTGACGAGACTCGCCGCCTTGTCGAGGGCGTCAGAGCGGTCATCCTGGACGAGATCAACGTGAAGGAAATCGAGTTTGTCGACGAGAACTCACCCCTGGTCCAGAAGAACGCGACCCCGAACTTCAGGAAGCTCGGCCCGAGGTTCGGCAAGCAGGTCAACCAGGTTGCGTCTGTGATCCGAAATTTGACCCAGGACGAAATCTCGACGCTCGAACGAGCGGGCAAGCTTGGTGTAGACGTCGACGGCGATCCTGCGGTCATCGAAGTGGGCGATGTGTCGATCAAGGCCATGGACATCGAAGGCTGGATGGTCGAGTCGGCCGACGGAGTAACGGTGGCGATGGACACGACCTTGACCCCGGAACTTGTCGACGAAGGCCTGGCCAGAGAGTTCGTCAATCGCGTGCAGAAGATGCGGAAGGATGCCGGGTTCGAGGTGACCGACCGCATCCTTGTCGGGTTCAAGGCGGACGAGAAGCTCACCGAGGCCATCGGGAACATGTCCGAATATGTCCGCGTGGAAACGCTGGCGCTGGAAGTGGAACAGGATCGACTCGAAGGCCATCACCGGGCCAGTTGCGAGATCGACGGACAAGCCGTGGAAATTGCGATTTCTCGCGTGACCGGAGCCTGATTGGCCCTTTACGCGCCCCCTAGAAACCGGCTATCGTAGGGGATTCGACAGGCCGCAGCCCACTGCACGGGCGACCGGGCACGGCCGTTAGCCGAGGTAGCTCAGTCGGTAGAGCGCGGCCCTGAAAAGGCCGGCGTCGGCGGTTCAATTCCGTCCCTCGGCATTTCCCAACCCCGGATTCCGCTGGAGACCCTTGCATTGTCCTCCGAAGCCGAAGATCAAACATGGTGGGATGGATTCTTCGCCGCCGATGACTGGCCTCTGGTTCTTCGGGGCGCCAAACCCGAAGAAGTCACGACCGCCGAAGTCAAATCGATCGAGGAGTACCTGGCCGTCCGAAAGGGATCCCGAGTGCTGGACATCCCAAGCGGGAATGGACGGCTCGGGATCCCACTTGCCCTCGCCGGCTACGACGTAACCGGAATCGATCTTCAGACGACGCTGATTGAAGAGGGCAACCGGGAGGCCGCACGCCTTTCAGCCTCCTTTGGCGGCAGGCAGGCAGACATGAGAGAACTTCCCTGGTGGGACGAGTTCGACGCTGCGTTCTGCTACTTCGGCAGCTTCGGATATTTTGATGACGATGGGAACCGTGACTTTGTCGAAGCCGTCTGGCGGTCGATCAAACCCGGAGCGCCGTTCCTCATCGACACCATGATCGCGGAAACCCTGCTCCCGAGGTTCCAGGAAAAAGACTGGCTCATTGTCGACGGTGGAGTCGTCCTCGAGGAACGCACGTACGATCACGCTCACTCGCGAATCCGCGCACACTGGACCTTCGTGGGCGGCGAGAACACCAGGGCACGGAAAATTTCGGTCCGCGTCTATACCTACCGCGAACTCTCGGATCTGCTCCGGGCGTGCGGCTTCGTCGACTGCTGCGGTTACGATGCCGCGACCGGAGATCCGTTCGACCTCGGGGCCTCCCACCTGGTGATGGTCGCGCGGAAACAAGCTTAATGGCCCGAGAGCCTGTGCGCTGCGAATGGCCGGGAACCGACCCGCTCATGGTGGCCTACCATGACGAGGAATGGGGAGTTCCCTTACACGATGATCGAAAGTTGTTCGAGTTCCTCATCCTCGAAGGCGCGCAGGCAGGTCTGAGCTGGTCGACAATCCTCAAGAAGCGACCCAGTTACCGCAAAGCGTTCGAGGGTTTCGACCCGAAGAAGATCTCAAAGTACGGTGCGGTGGACACCCGGAGACTGCTCGCCGACGCCGGCATCGTGCGCAACCGACTGAAGGCCGCCGCGGCGGTCACAAACGCTCAGGCTTTCCTGGAAACGAAGAAAGAGTTCGGCACGTTCGATGTCCCCCGCCCCACGATTTCCTTGGACAGTGATTTGAGAAACTACAACGCAGGAGGATCACGATATGTCCAGAGAAACGAAGGAGGAATACGGAATCGCGAAGGGAGCCCGTAGGGCGACCGAAGCGGGGCCGGATTTTCGAAGCCGCGGGAAGGGCCGGTGGTCGGCTCGGCGTAAGGTCACGGTAGTGCTGGAGTTGTTGCGTGGAGAAGATCTTGAAGCGATGAGCCGGCAGTATGGCGTGACGGCGGCGGCGCTGACCCGTTGGCGGGAGGCGTTCCTGCAGGGAGGCGAGGCCGGCCTGAAGAGCCGGATCGTGGATGTGGTTGACGAAGAGAGGAAGACGCTGAAGTCAGCGGTGACCAGTCTGGTGATGGACAATGAACTGTTGCGGGAACGGATCCGGCATCTGGAGGACGAGAAGCCTTTTCTACGGTGGAGGTCGAAGCGATGAGCCGGACCCTGTCGCCCTCCACACACCAACTGTATGGTCTGGCCCGTGTCGCAGCGGCCTGGGGGTTGCCCCGGTCGACGTACTATGCTCGACGGGATCGACGGAACCATCCGGCCGAGCCGCGTAAACGGGGGCCCAAGACCCCGTTTACCGACGCGGAGTTGACCGGACGGATTCGGCAAGAAATTGCGGCCTCGCCGTTTACTGGGGAAGGACACCGGAAATTCTGGGCGCGGCTCCGGGTCGCCGGCGTCCGCACCTCCAAGGCTCGGGTCTTGCGCCTGATGCGGGAAACTCAACTTCTGGCGCCCCAACGCCAGGCCGCACCCGTTGCGCGCAAGGCGCATACCGGAACCATCACCACCGATCGCCCGAACCAGATGTGGGGCATCGATGCCACCGCCACGGTGACCCTCGACGATGGTGCGGTCACTGTATTCGCCGCCATCGATCACTGCACGGCCGATTGTGTCGGCATTCACGCCGCCAAACGGGCGACGCGTTTTGAAGCCCTCGATCCCATCCGGCAAGGCCTCAAAGAGTACTTCGCCGGCTTTCACGCCGACGCGGCCGCCGGGCTTCGACTCCGTCATGATCATGGGTCCCAATTCATGAGCGACGATTTTCAAAACGAGATCCGATTCCTTGGCATCGTCTTCTCACCGGCGTTTGTCCGGGAACCGGAAGGCAATGGCTGTATCGAACGCTTCTTCAAGACCCTGAAAGAGCAGTTGCTCTGGGTGCGTCACTTTCGCTCTATTCCGGAACTGGTTCGAGCTCTTCAGGACTTTCGCGCTCTCTATAATCAGCACTGGTTGATCGAGCGCCTCGGCTTTCAATCTCCGGCTCAGGCTCGACAACGTCTTGCAATTGAGTCAGCGACTTGATTATGGTGGGTTCACTCTGTCCAGGAAATCAGGGGCGGTACACGGCACGTTCGATGCCTACGTCTGGGGATTCGTCGATGGCAGGCCGATCCAGAACCGGTGGAAAAGCCTGGGCGACATTCCGGCCCAAACCGCTCAATCCGATGCGATGAGCAAGGACTTGAAGAAGCGCGGTTTCAAGTTCGTTGGCTCGACGATCTGCTATGCGTTCATGCAGGCGATTGGCACGGTCAACGATCACACGGTGGGTTGCTTTCGGTACGAGGAACTTCGACCCTTGAAGTAACGGTTCTACTGAATCAGCTGTGTCTGGGGAAACTGAGCGTACCATCCGAACCAGAACGCACGGTTCGCTGTAACCCGCGGAAGACGGATTTCCGGACGATCGCCCGCGACGAGCGCCTCCTCTTCGACCTGCCACCGCCTCCTGGCCCGATCCTGGACACGGTCGGAATCGTCGCGGCGCGCGAAACGAACCTCACCGGTCTCAAAGACTCGGTTGGCACCTTCCTCCGAAGTGATCACCACGAAGGAGCGCCCGGCAAACTCGAACGGGTAGACACGGTTCTCGTCGAGAAAGTCCGCCGCAATAGCCAACGGTTCCCTTTCACCATCGCCCTCGGCCGGTTCGATCAGCATCACCAGAACCTCATCCTTGTTGTTGAGCCGGTCGTCCGTCGACGGTACCTGGAACATCAGGCGGTCTGTGGCGAAGTAGTCGCGGTAGGCCACGCCTTCCCCATAGTTCCGCGAAAAGCCCGTGTCGATCGATAGTACGGTGGTGTCCGGATGCCGGCGTCTCCACTCGCCCCACGTCGTCGTGACCGAGGAACGCAGCCGCAACTCCAAGCCTTCACCGACAAGATCCCCGATCACTGGTCTGCCTTCGAGCGTCGACCACAGGCTCATCGTCTCCTCGTCGAAGAACAGCTTGTTGGACCGGTAGAGCAGGCCGCTGGTCCCGAACTTGCGAAGTTGTCCGCCCACTTCGCTTTCATACGGCAGCACCGTGCCACATAACGTGCAGTAGATGATCGTCAGCTCGACATCGCCGATCTCGTCCAGCGCCATCTCGTGCCAAGCCAGAATTCGCTTCGGATAGGCACGCGCCTCGCCATTGACGGAAATGCCGAAAATCACGTCGGTGTCGTCAAGGTAGTCCGCCTCGTCGGCCGGAATGTGCGTGGGGTGCTCGAGCGGTGGTATCCCGTTGACGGGCACTCCGCCCCAATCGACTTCGTCGAGCCGGATCGTCGCCCGGGCGCCAGCGGGAAAGAACTCCATCATCCGCACGTCGACAACCTGGCCCAACAGAGAGGCCTTGAACTCTCCGTACTCGGGATGCGGATCGTAGGGCAGGCTCCACATCCACCGGCGCCACCGATTGAGATCCGTTCCGAAGCTCTGACCGGTCCGGTCCTCGAGAAAATCGATCAGTCGGCCCCGCTGGGGCACGCCCGGGCGCAGCACGCGCATGAAGTCCAGGATGATGGTGGAATAGCCGTCCATCCAATGGGCACCGATCTCGGCCAATGCTTCCTCGGCAACTGCTGGGTCAGGTCCGGCGGCTCTGTAGAAAAGATACAGGCCGGGGTCCCCCGACTGGCCCATTGCCGATCCCGGGACCAGAAACAAGACAGAAACAAGACTTCCCACCAAGCCCAGACACCTCGCCGATGGCCTGGGCACAAAGTGAGGTAAGCTCATGGTTTATTAGTGTATACCCCTCCCGATTCCATGGATGTAAGGAACCCTACAGTGTCGGAGTCCGTAAGTTTAAGCAGGGACAGGCCCGTCTGTCCTCATTTTGACGAGATTGCTGGACTGCGGTTGGGATTATTCCCCCGTCCCCAAAACTCCAGCCGCTATCATCATCGGAGGAAGACAATGTCCGAAAACACGAATTGGGAGTCATTCAAGGCCGGAGGAGGTGAAATCCTCGACAAGCTCCGGAAAATCATCGCGGAAGGCAATGTCCGGCGCATCCGGATCAAGCAGGCAGGCCAGACTGTGGCCGAGTTCCCGTTGACTGTCGGCGTGGTCGGAGCGGTACTCGCGCCAGTACTGGCGGCGATCGGTGCGCTCGTCGCCCTACTGACCGAGTGTACGATCGAAGTCGAGCGTGCCGATACCCCGGACAAGACGAACTAACAGGAGGTCAGATGCTGGTCCATACATCCAGAGTGCGAATCGAGCAACACAAGAGGCCCTTGCGGCTGGCTTACATCGAGGATTTCGAGGAACCGGTCCGCTTTGGCGTCCACGGGGGCATCAAGGAGTTCTACAAGATGGAGCCCGAGGAGGACATCCCGGCGACCCTCGACTATCTGGTCGCCGCCGTCGCCGGCTGACTGACCGGTACCCTGGGCGGCGCCCTGGAAGCCAGAGGAATCCCCTCGTATCCCAAGAAACTGAGCTTCGATGTCGAGGGCGACATCGAAGAAATCGACGGCAAGATGATCGTCACGCGAATCCGCGTCCGCTACAACATCAAGGTCCCGAAGGGCCGCGAGGACGACGCCCGTAGACTCATCGCGCTCGCCGAAAAAGGCTGTCCGGCCGCCCTCAGCGTCAAGCGCGGGATCGAGCTGGAGTACGACGCCAACATTGAGGTGGAGGATGGCGGGTAGCAACCTAGAAGCTTCCGAAACCGGCTCAAGAAAGCTACAATCCCCTTTCCGACTTTTCGTACACATCACATGACGGATAGCTCTAGTGAATCCGTCCCAGAGGAGATCACTGTCATGACAATCGATCGACGGACGCTCGTGCGCGGCTCCGGGATCCTGCTTGCCGTCCTGTTCGTCGCCGGCCTCTCGGCGACGCTCGAGGCGCAGGAGCCCTACCAGAAACCGCCTCAGGCGATCTTGGACGTGCTGAACGCACCGCAGACTCCCCAGGTCAGTATAAGTCCCCAACAGGACCTGATGATTCTGGCAGAACCGCCAGGCTACGCAACGATCGCGGACCATGCACAGCCCATGCTGCGCATTGCAGGACTGCGGATCGATCCCGCCACCAACGGCCGCAGTCGTCCACGCTATTACACCAGCTACACGTTGAAAGCGATACCCGGCGGCCGGGAGACCGTGATCGACCTGCCAAGAGCGATGAAGCTCAGCCTCCCGTCCTGGAGCCCCGACGGTAACCGCTTCGCCTTCACGAACACGCTCTCCGATGGCATCGAGCTCTGGGTCGGCGAAAGAGGCGGCCAGATAAAGCGGATCGACGGCGTCGCGCTGAACGCCGCCTATGGGTCCACCATGCAATGGATGCCCGACAGCAGCACGCTGCTGATCCAGCGTGTCGTGTCCGGACGCGGCGCGCCTCCCGAAGAAGCAAAGGTTCCTATCGGCCCGAACGTTCAGGAAACCTCCGGGCCGTCAGGACCCGTACGGACGTACCAGGATCTGCTGGAAACCGCACACGACGTCGCACTGTTCGATTACTACGCCACGGGCCAGCTGGCGCTCGTGGATGTCGAAAGCGGCCGCGTGAACAACTTCGGCGACCCGGCACTCTTCCAGACGGTCAACGTCTCTCCCGACGGCGAACACATCCTCATCGTTCGCGTTCGGAAGCCGTACTCATACCTGTACACACACCGGTCCTTTCCGAAGAGCGTGGAGGTATGGAATCGCTCGGCAGAAATGGAATACAGCCTCGGAAGAATGGCGCTGGCCGACACCATCCCGATCGGTGGTGTGACTACCGAAAAGCGGAGCTACGGCTGGATCCCGACCGAACCGGCCACACTCATCTGGGCCGAAGCGCTCGACGGCGGCGATCCTCAAGCTGAAGCCGACTACCGCGACAGCATTCTGACTCTCGCCGCACCGTTTGACGGGACGGTGGGCGAACTGGTCCGAACCGAGAACCGGTATCGTGGGATGCAATGGCTCGACACGGGGGAAGCTGCGCTGGTGACCGAATTTGAGCGGGATCGGCGCTGGAATCGCACCTTCCTGGTGAGCGCTGGCAGTGAGCCGCGCCTGATCTGGGATCTGAGCTCCCAGGATCGCTACAACCATCCGGGCAATCCCATGTCCCGAACGCTCGAGAACGGCGAACGCGCCGTCCTGACGAACGGTGACTGGATCTTTCTCGAAGGCGACGGATCCTCGCCCGAGGGCGACTATCCCTTCCTGCACCGGCTCAACCTCCGGACACTCGAGACCGAACGTCTGTTTCAGACCGCCCGGGGTAGCTATGAAACCATCATCAGTCCCGCGGACAATTCCGGAACGCGCTGGATCACGCGCAGGGAATCCCCCAGCGAGCCACCGAACTATATGATCCGAACCGTCGGTGCGAATGCGGGAACCATTGCGTTGACCGCCTTCACGGATCCGACGCCCGAGCTGCGAAGGATCACGAAACAACTCGTCAGGTACAAACGCGATGACGGTGTGGATCTGTCCTTCACTCTCTATCTACCTCCCGACTATGAAGAGGGGGCCATTCTGCCGACCGTCGTCTGGGCCTACCCCAGGGAATTCAGCGATGCCGGCACGGCGGGCCAGGTGAGCGGGTCGACCGAACGCTTTACGACGATCCGAGGCACCTCACAGCTATTCTTCGTGCTCAACGGGTACGCCCTGCTCGACAACGCCACGATGCCGGTCATCGGAGACCCCATGACGATGAACGACACGTTCGTGGACCAGATCGTGATGAGCGCCGAGGCGGCCATCGACAAGGCGGTCGATATGCGCGTAACAGATCGGAATCGTGTAGGAGTCGCCGGGCACAGCTACGGGGCGTTCATGACGGCAAACCTGCTGGCTCACTCCGACCTGTTCCGCGCGGGAATCGCCAGGAGCGGGGCTTACAATCGGTCGCTGACGCCGTTCGGTTTCCAGAGCGAGCAGCGCACGTTCTGGGAAGCTCCGGATATCTACTTCAGCCTGTCCCCGTTCATGCACGCCGACCAGATAAACGAGCCGATCCTGCTCACTCACGGAGAACAGGACAACAACTCGGGGACCTTCCCCGTCCAGTCCGACCGGATGTACCACGCTCTCGCCGGACACGGAGCGACCGCCAGGCTCGTCACGCTACCCCTGGAATCCCACGGATACGCGGCACGTGAATCGGTCGAACACACTCTCTACGAGATGATGTCCTGGTTCGAACGGTTCGTAAAGGACGCGCAACCGATAAACCCGGGGCAAAACTGACCCTCCCCGCGGCGGAGCCCCCGGCTTCGCCGCGGAAAACCCTCGTCTCAGATCTCCTAATATCCAATGACTGACCGCAATACGTCAGCCCGCGGGCCGACGTCAGCTGGTCCCCACGCGCGGGCTGCGCCGTTCCACAAGGACGGTGTCGCGCCAGGTCTCGTGCAGCCGGCCGATCCGTTCGCGGTAGCCGACCCTCCTGAAGCCGAGCTTCTCGTGAATCGCCAGTGTGGCGACGTTCTCCGGAAAGACGCGCGCTTCGAGGGTCCAGATAGCCACGGACTCGGAGGCTTCGACTAGCACCTGAAGGAGGTCGGTGCCCACTCTGCGCATAGAGGACTGGTGCGACACGTAGACGCTGACCTCCGCCACACCCCGGTAAGCGTCCCTGGAAGAGACGGGGCTCAGTGCAGCCCAGCCCACCACCCTGCCGCCCTGAGTCGCCACGAAGCGGCAGTCCGGCCGATACCTCGAGTCCCAGGATTTCCAGTCCCCGGCATCGGTCTCAAACGTGGCGTCACCGCCGTCGATCCCATCCTGGTAGATCTGCCGAACAGACGGCCAATCGTCCGATGCCATTCGACGGATTGGTGTTTTCATGCCTGACTCCCTGATGCAGTCGAAGTATACCAACCACCGACGCCATCGCCGGAATCGAACCGAAGCACGCCCGACGTCCGGTTGACATCACAACTGCCACCTGCTAAACAAGACGCTTCCGGCCCACCGTTTGCTTTGGATTGCGGCATCGGGCGAAGGGACACGTCGGGCAAAACGATGTCATCCACCGCTCACGACGACGAACTCCGCCTTCGGCTAACCACACGGCTCGTGGAAGCCCGTGCGCGCACGGACGCTCTTTTCGGCCTTCTCGCACCCGATGCTATTCACGACCGCCCGATTCCCGAGCGCCATCGGATCGTCTTCTACCGAGGACACCTGGAGGCTTTCGACTGGAATCTGATCGCCAAATCGGCGTTCGGAATCGATTCGTTCAATGCTCGATTTGATGACCTGTTCGCGTTCGGGATCGATCCGGTCGACGGGGGGCTACCGAGCGACAATCCAGCAGACTGGCCGCCGATGGTGGAAATTGAAGCCTACATCCGTCTGACACGGCGCGCCGTGGACGGCTTTCTGAGGGAGGCTCGGTTCGACGCGTCGGAAGATCTTCTCAACGGGCTCGTCTTTCAAGTGGCGATAGAACACCGCCTGATGCACCGAGAAACACTCGCCTACATGTACCACTGGCTCCCGCTGGAACGAAAGATCAAGCCAGACCGCGCCTCCAGTTCGTTCCCGATCCGAGGCGTGTCCGCTGAATCAGTCGAGGTGCCGGACGGACCGGCAACGCTGGGCGTTGTCAGAAACGGCACCTTCGGGTGGGACAACGAGTTCGACCGGAACCAAGTGCGCGTACCTCGGTTCAGGATCGACCGGCACAAGGTCACCAACGGCCGGTATCTCGAGTTCGTGCGTGAGGGCGGTTACCGGGACCGCTCCCTCTGGAAGCCGGCCGATTGGGAGTGGAAGTGCCGTGTTGGTGTCGAATGCCCATCATTCTGGCAACCCGACGGAGATGCCTGGATGCAGCGGAACATGTTCGATGTCCGGCCGCTTCCAGCGTCCTGGCCTGTCTACGTCAGTCACGCTGAAGCGGCGGCATTCGCGCGCTGGACGGGTAAGACTCTTCCCTCGGAGCAGCAACTACACCGGGCAGCCTACGGGACCCCAGGCGGAGCCGAACGGGCATATCCGTGGGGCGATGAGCCACCGACCGCCAGGCGGGGAAACTTCGACTTCGGGTCCTGGAACCCCACTCCGGTGGGTGCGTTTCCGGCTGGCAACAGCGCCTTCGGCGTCTCCGACCTGCTCGGCAACGGGTGGGAGTGGACTTCGACGCTCTTCGCACCGTTTGAAGGCTTCGAGAAATTCAACTTCTATCCCGGCTATTCCACCGATTTTTTCGATGGCAAGCACTACGTCGTGAAGGGCGGGTCGGCCCAGACAGCAGCCTGCATGCTGCGCCGATCCTTCCGTAACTGGTTTCAACCGCACTATCCCCGCATCTACACGGGCTTTCGCTGCGTTGCGGCATAGGGTGTTTGATTGATCTCTCAGCAGAGTACGGAACTGCAATTCGACGAGTTCGTCACGGACGTTCGAAACGGACTGACACGGGTGCCGCAGAAAATACTCCGGTCGCAATACCTGTACGACGACATTGGATCCGCACTCTTCGAAGTCATCACGCTCTTGCCCGAGTACGGACTGACGCGGGCGGACGAACGGCTCCTGGACCGACACGCCTCAGATCTTTCGGCACTGCTATCCAGCAATGTCGTCGTTGCAGAGCTGGGGAGCGGGTCCGGTGTCAAGACACGGCGCATCCTTACCGAACTCACGAATCGGGGCGGGATCACCTACTTTCCCATCGACATTTCCGTCGCAGCGCTGGAACGGTGCCGAACCGAACTCCAGCAAGTGCAAAAAGTACGGATCGATCCGCTTGCCTACTCCTACATGGACGGGTTGAGAGAAGCCGTAGACCGTGCTCCCGGGAGCGCGCAACTCCTACTGCTGTTCCTCGGAAGCACGATCGGCAACTTCGATCGGCCGGTAGCCATCGAGTTTCTACGTGACATCCGAAGCGTCCTCCGGGCCGGTGATGTCATGTTATTCGGAACCGACCTGGAGAAGCCCATCCCTCAGCTGCTGGCAGCTTATGACGACCCCGCCGGTGTGACGGCTGCCTTCAACAAGAACATAATCGCCCGGATCAACCGCGAATTGGGAGGCGACTTCGACCTCGCAGAGTTCGAACACGTCGCGGTCTATAACGAAGCCGAACGTCGAATAGAAATGCATCTGAACTCGTGTCTCCACCAGAAGGTCCACATCCCGGCGGCGAAGCTAACGGTGAATTTCCGGAAAGGAGAGACGATCTGGACCGAGAGCAGCCACAAGTTCAACTGCGAAGAAATCGTGAGGATGGCGACCGAGACCGGCTTCCGCTGCGACCAGCAGTGGGTGGATGAGGACTGGCCGTTCGCCGAGAACGTGTTAGTCGCCGAGTAGCACCACCCTCTGTAGCGATGGTCTATGACCGCCGAACACTCTTAAACCGTCCACGCTTCGTACATTCTGCGTCGCAGAGTCAATTGCCGGTTCTCCAACTCGTGAATCCGCTTCCGGTAGTGTCCCCGACCGACATAATCGGAAACGCCCATCCCTGCGATGATCATCCCCACAAGGGCCAGAAAGCGAGCAAACGACATGTAGAAGTTCGCGACGAAGGCGCCCAGGTTCAAGAGCGATAAGATCAGTAGACCGACGAGCGAAAAGGCGCACACACATCCGCCGATAACCATCTTTATCCTGCAATTGGAGGACTTCCCGCTCAGGTTCATGATTTCTACCGACACCCGAGCGTATTCCTGTTCGAGAGCGTGCTCCTGCCTGGCTGTCCGTCGTGGACGATCCAACATCCCGCGCTCGGCCTTCGCCACCAGGCTGTCGTATTCCGCACGCGAATCCGAGTCGAGCAATGTCTCCAGGATGAAGTTTATCCGGCTCATCCGTTCATGCGCCCACTCCTTCTTCTCGGACGGGTTTCGATCCGGATGATAGACCTTCGCGATGTCCCGGAAGGCGCGCTTGATCTCGGAAGGACGAGCATCCCGGCCGACTCCGAGTTCGTCGTAGAAAGTACGGATTGTCCGCGTTGCCATGGTGATTTCCCGATTATAGGGAAACGAAAGATGGGTGGGAACCGTTCTCGGCGGACTCCGGCGTTCGAATGGGTTCTTTCCGGCTAGTGTGCTTGGCCGGATAGCTCGCTACCTCTGACCGAGGACGCTAGCTCTTGAGCCTCGGGTCCGCGGCATCCCGTAGCCCCTCGCCGACCAGGTTGTAGGAGGTGACCGTGATGAATATCGCCAATCCGGGGAAAACGGCCAGCCACCATCCGGCAGGTTGCAGCCTCCGGGCGTTGGATAGAATGGAACCCCAACTGGCCGTCGAGGGCGGTACGCCGAAACCGAGGAAGCTCAAGGTCGATTCGATCAGGATCGCCGACGCCACCCCAAACGTAGCTGCAACAAACACGGGCGCCAGTGCGTTAGGAAGGACATGGCGCACTATGGTGCGAAGATCGCTGGCCCCGAGGGCCCGGGCCGCTACAACGTAGTCCATCGATTTCGTTCTCAGAATCTCGGCGCGCGTCAGACGGGCGACCGTCGGCCAGCTCGTCAGACCGATGATTACCATGATGTTGAAGATGCTTTGGGGAAGAAAAGCGACAACGGTAATGATCAGAAAGAACGCCGGTATGGTCAGCATCATCTCGATAAGACGGGATGCGATGATGTCGATCAGTCCACCGTAGTAACCGGCAAGCGCCCCGATAAAGACCCCGATCGCGACGTATATCGACACGGCTACGAAACCGACCGACAGCGAGACACGAGAGCCGTGTACCATCCGACTTGCGACATCGCGGCCGATATCGTCAGTCCCTAAAAAATGCTCCGCCGATGGCGGCCTGATGACCTGGAGAAGGTTGACTTCGTTCGGTGAATACACGATGGGAGGAAACAGAGCCCAGTCGCCGTCGGTGAAGTTCTGTTCCATGAAATCTTTGTAGCGAACGTTCTGAAACTGCTGGTCGAACTGCGTCAACCCCAACATGACGGCGTAATTCTTGACGATCGGGAAATAGGTCCGCTCCTGGTAACGCAGCAGGAGTGGTTTGTCGTTGGCGATGAAATCCGCAGCCAACGCGACACCGAATAGGGCAACGACCAGGACGAGTCCGACCATCGCAATCCGATTCTTGCGAAACTGTCGCCTGACGATTCCCCAGTAGGTCTCGGGGCGACGCCCGGGATCGCGGGCTCCTTCCAGGTCGAACCCGGTCACGGGTCCTGTAGCCGTGGCGTCCCGAAGACTCAGCCTCTCCTCATCGTCAGGCCGACTGTTCACCATAGTTGATCCTCGGGTCGACGAAGGCGTAAAGGATGTCGGCTATCAGAATGCCTACCAGAGTCAGCAAAGCGCTGATCGTAAAAACGGCCATGATGACCGGATAGTCCCGGGCCAGGACCGCATCCCAGCCCAGCTTCCCCATTCCGGGAACGGAGAAAATGTATTCGATCACGATGCTGCCACCGATTAAAGCGGGCAGGAGATCTGCCATGAGTGTCACGATCGGGATCAGGGAGTTTCTGAGCGCGTGCCGGTACACGACCAGCCGCTCGCTCAAACCCTTGGCCCTCGCGGTGCGGATGTAATCCTGGCGCACTACCTCGAGCATGCTCGATCGCATGTAACGCGAAAGCGCGGCAAGCGAGTAGTAGGTCATGCAGATCACCGGCAGGGTGAGGTGCCACGCGCGATCCTTGAGCTGATCCCAGAGAGGCCAGCTCTCCGATCCGATCGTCTGTAATCCGAAGACCGGAAAAACGTGCCAGAAATCCCCTCCCCCCAGGTAGATGATCGCCAGCGTGGCGACCCAGAAATTCGGGAGCGAATAGAGCGTAAAGAGCAGGAGCGTCGTCGCCTGGTCCGTTCTGCTGTACTGGTGTGTCGCCGAATAGATCCCGATTGGAATCGATATCAGATAGGCCAGAAGAAGGGAGATTCCAGTGAGCTGAATCGAAACGGGAACGCTCTCAGCGAGCTTATCCCATACAGGCCGGTTGTCCTTTAGCGAGTATCCAAAATCCAGGGTGACGATGCGCCGGAACCAGCGGGCATACTGGATGTGGAGTGGTTGATCCAGGCCGTACATGGCCCGCGTCTCGGCGATGATCCTCTCGGCCATCGCCTGATCCCGCATACCCTGAGCGTTTCCCAGCCGCATCGTCGCCGGATCTCCGGGGGCGAGTTGAATGATCAGAAAGGAAATCATCGAAATCCCGACCAGCGTCGGGATCATCAGCAAGACGCGTTTCAGCAGGTAGCTACGCATCGCTCAGGGGTGACCCCAGGAGGGCCCGAAAGCCCGCCCGGATCTACTACGGCATCACCGGCGTGTATTTCTGAGACACTTGCGGCACAAACCACTTCGTCAGGTCATAGCCGGGCCGGGCAGGCAGGAATTCGACCTGTTGGAAACGATTGTGGTAGGCGACCGACTCCTCAGGATAGAGCATGAACGTGTAAGGCTGCTCCTCATGCAGGATTTCCTGGAAACGCCAGTACAGAGCCTTCCTCAGTTCCGGGTCGAATTCGAGGCGGGCTTCCTCCATCAATCGATCCGCTTCGGCATTGCTGAAGCTGCCGTAGTTTGAACCGCGGTCGGCAATCGAATCTGAATGCCAGAGTTGATAGGGGTCCTGTTGCAAGTCGGCCAGCCAGGCGCCGGCGTACGCATCGTACCGTTTATCCCTTACGTTTTCGATGACGACGGTGAACTCCAACCTCCGTTCAGTCATCTCAATTCCGACCTGGCCGAGTTCGTCCTTGAGGATGGGCAGTAGTTGATCGGTAAAGACGCTCCCCGCCGAACCCAGGAACTCGAAGCTGAATTTCTCACCGTCCTTGTCGCGGATACCGTCGCCATCATGGTCGATCCATCCCGCCTCGTCCAGCAGTTCTACGGCGCGTGCCGGATCATATGGCCACGGCTCAATACTTGTGTTGAAGTCCGGCGAGCCGGGGCTGAAGTTGGACACCCCGATACGCCCCAGGCCAAAACGGAGGTTGTCGATGATGTCCTGCCGCGGGATGAGCATCGTCATGGCTTGGCGTACGCGCCTATCCGCAAAGAACGTCCGCATGGGGTTCCAGACGATGTAGGACAACTGGGGAATGCTGAATTTCGATTTCGCCAGTTGGGCATCGAAGGCTGCACCGCTGGTCTGATTTGCGAATTGGTTCGAGTTCAGACGGGCATTGAAATCGATGTCTCCACTCTTCAACGCAGTCAACCTGGCCGTGTCGTCAGTAATGAAGCGAATCCGGATCTGCTCGAGATAGGCCGGAACTCCCCAATAGTCTTCGTTGCGTGTCAGGGCGATTTCCGAACCGCTATCCCAGCTCTCGAACTTATACGGTCCGGTTCCGATGGGCTGGCGGTTCGCGGCGTGGCGGTTGAACGCTTCGCCGTAACTCCTGAGCGCATCGTCATCCAACGCACCCTCGGCGATGATGTCGCCATAATTGTAGGCATCCAGGACGCCATCCGGGTCGTAAACATGCTTTGGCAGGATGTAAAGTGTACCAAGGGCCAGGTCGTTCAGAAAATAGGGCCGGCTCATCTCAAAACGCACCTGGCGACCTTCGACCTGAACATTCGCCAGGTCGACATAGTAGCCCCGCTGATCCGCGGTATCCGCGTGCGGGTTCATCATCGCCTTCGCGGAAAACAGAACGTCCTCGGCAGAAAACAGTTCGCCATCGTGCCAGCGGACGCCTTCCCGCATAGTGAAGGTGTACGTCAGGTTGTCCTCGGACACTTCGGGATATGATTCCGACAGGAGTGGGACATCAAGCATCCAGGTCTCCGGGTTGTAGCCCAACAGGACTTCGCCCACCATCGAGCCCATCGCTCCAGTCCAAATGTACTGTGAATAGGCGTTGGAAGCTCCGACCAGCGGGTTCATGCTTCCCGGCTCGGCGTCATATGCGGCGATCAACCAGTCCCCTTGTACTGGGGTCTGGTCGGCCCCTGCTGTTCCACCACCCGCCGGGGGTCCACCGCCGCATCCTGCGACGAGCAGCGTTGCTGCGAGCAACAGCCCACCGATCCTTCGTCCCGTTTGACGCTCCATAGTTCCTCCTCGCTGGAAACTTGCCCCAGGGAGCAAAGCCCGACAGCTCAAATGAGTTTTACCGTCGAATTATGACACGAACGAGACTGGTCGCAGAAGCCAAGTAGCTGCTAGACCGCCCCGAGCCGCTTGGCCACCAGACGCAGGCCCTCCAGCGTCAGGTCCGGATCGAACTCCGTTATCCAGCGCGACTCATCCTGGATAAAGCGCGTCATACCACCGGTGGCGATCACCCGAGTGTCGTCTCCGAGCTCCCCTCGCATCCTTTCGATGATTCCGTCGACTAACGATACGTAGCCCCAGAAGAATCCGCTCTGCAGGCTCGTCTCGGTCGTGCGGCCGATCAGTTGCTCCGGCCGACGAATGTCCACTCGGGGCAGCCTTGCGGCCTGCGAAATCAGGGCGTCGGCGGAAACCCGGATCCCCGGGGCAATCAGACCGCCCAGATACTCGCCGGCGCGGCTAATGGCATCGAAGGTCGTCGCCGTTCCCATATCGACGATGATGGCAGGCGATCCGTACCGTTCCAGTACCGCGACAGCATTGACAATCCGGTCCGCGCCCACCTCTCGGGGGTCTTCGTAGAGGATCGGGATGCCGGCGTTTTCCGCGGACACGAAGAGAGGCGTCACCGAAAAATAGCGTCGCGACATCTCATCGAGCGTCGCATCCAGTGGCGGGACAACCGACGAGATGCTGACGTTTCGGATCGCCGCGCCGTCTAGTTCCTCGATAGCAAACAGGTTCCGGAGCAGTATCCCGTACTCGTCGACTGTACGGTCGCGGTGCGTCGACAACCGCCAGCTGCGTACGAGCCGGTCATCTCGGTACACGCCGAAAACGGTGTTCGTGTTTCCGATGTCGATTGCCAGTAGCATCTTCGCAGTTTCCTCCGCTATCTCCAGTCGGTCACGTCGCCCGAATATACCTCTTCGACCTGGCCTTCGCCCAGATCGATCCGGAGGGCGCCCAGCGCATTCAGACCTCGTGTGACACCTCGGATGCGCCTCACACCGTCGTTGACCTCTAACATCCTTCCTTCGGCGAAGCTTGACGAGCTCGTCCACGGCTCGATGATCGCCGACGGGCCCTTGTCGAGAAACCTGTCATACAGTCGTTCAAACGCCATCAGAAAGTCCAACAGGATCTCGATCCTCGAATGCTCACGTCCGCTCTCCATCTTCATCGACGTACCGATGTCGGACAACTCATCGGGCATCCGGGTGTGGTTAACGTTGACCCCTACGCCGATCACCATCGTGGACACTCGGTCCAGTTCGGCATGAAGTTCGGAAAGGATTCCACCCAGCTTCCTGTTCCCCACGAGCAGATCGTTCGGCCATTTGATGTCGACATCCAGGCCGCTGATCCGTTCTACGGCCTCGTGAACTGCGACGGCTGCACCCAACGTCAGCAAGGGCGCCAGGTTTGAGGAAATCCGAGGACGAAGAATCAAGGTCAAGTAAAGGCCGGTACTTCGAAGCGACACCCAACTGCGTCCGAGACGCCCCTTGCCCTCGGTCTGCCTCTCGGCCACGACTACGGTGCCGTGCCGAGGGGGCTTGGCTCGGGCCAGCAGTCTCTCGGTAAACGCATTGGTCGAGTCAACAGAGTAGAGGTGATGGAGAGGACGCCCCATGTCGCGGGTGTGCAGCCGGTTGCGGATGAGTTCGGGCAGCAGGACGTCGGGCAGCCGTGTCAACCGGAAGCCGCTGAAGGGTTCCCCGAGAATCTCGATCCCTTCGCTACGCAGGCGTTCGACGGACCGTGCGACACGCGAGTGAGATACGCCGAGTTCTCGGGCGAGCTTTTCGCCCGAGACTGCGACGGTCATGTGGCGCATCAGTGCGGATAGTACGTCGTCGAGTTGACTATCGGTGTCACTCGTCACTGTGGAGCAACCCGGAGATGGACGTCGGCGGCCACGACCGAGTGGGTCAGCGCACCGACGGAGATATAGTCGACACCCGCGGCCGCGTATTCAGCGACGTTCTCGAGGGTGATTCCACCGGAAGATTCCAGCGGAATCCGTCCGGCGACCACCTCGACCGCTCGAGCCGTTTCCCTGGGCGTAAAATTATCGAGCAGAATGATGTCTGCACCCGCCTCGATCGCACCCGACAGCTCTTCAAGGTCACGCACTTCAACTTCGACCGGGATCCGGCCGCCCAGGCTGCGACGCGCACGGCCGATGGCATCCTGGATCCGATCGTGGAACTCGAGGTGGTTGTTCTTGATGAGGACGCCATCGAACAGGCCTATTCGATGGTTGAGACCGCCACCGCAGCGTACGGCATACTTGTCCAGCTCCCTCAAGCCGGGAGCCGTCTTTCGCGTATCGATGATCTCGGCCGGGGTGCCCACCACCGCGGCAACGTACCGGGATGTGACGGTGGCAATTCCCGATAGTCGCTGGATGACATTAAGCGAGGTGCGCTCGAGAGCCAGGATCGACCTGGCCGACCCTCGCACCTCTCCGAGCGCGGAACCGGCGGCGACGCGCGTGCCGTCCGGAATTTTCTCGCGGAACCGAAGGCCGGGGTCCACCAGCCGCGCGAGTTCGGCGGCCACCGTCAGCCCGCAGACGATCATCCCCTGCTTGGCGGCGTAATGTCCGACCCCAAGCACCTCGGCATCGACGACGGCGCGCGACGTAATATCTCCTGCGCCGAGGTCTTCCCTTAGCGCGGCAAGCAGCTTTTCCCGGATCGCAATGAGATCAACGGAATCCATCCAGGCGTGTGATTCGAGCAGCCGGCCGGTCCACCCGGTCAATCCAGCCGACCGAGGCCCTCCTCGAGACGCGCTTCCTTGGCGCGGTACTCCTCGAGCCGGTGGCGGTTTTCTTCGACGACGGCCGCCGGAGCCCGCTCCAGAAACTTGTTGTTGCCGAGCTTACGCTCCAACCCGTCAATCTCGTGGCGGGTCTTCTCCATTTCCTTGCTGAGACGCGCTCTCTCGGCGTCCAGATCGATCACGCCTCGAAGCGGCACTTCCAGGGCAACACCCAGAGCGACCGCCTGTGCAGCCGCCTTCTCTCCGGACAATGCCTGGGCGACCTCGAATTTGTCGACACGCGCGAGCCTGCAGACGTAGTCCGCATTTTGCTCCAGCATTGATCCGACGGCCGCGTCACCCACGGCGAGCCGAAGGGGGACGAACTGCTTGAAATCTACATTCATTTCGGACCGTATGTTGCGCACTTTGACGATAATCTCATGGATCAACGCGGTCTGGCCTTCGACCGTTTCGTCTATGAATTCGCCCTCGGTCTCGGGATACGCCGCGGTGACGATCGATTCCCCCTCATGCGGGAACCGCTGCCACAGCTCTTCCGTGATGAACGGCATGAACGGGTGCAACAGCCGCAGTGCCGATTCGAAGACATAGATCAAGACCGGCCGAGACTTCTCGGGGTGGAGCTTAGCCATCTCGAGGTACCAGTCGCAGAATTCTCGCCAGAAGAACCGGTAAATACCGCGCGACGCCTCGTGCAGGAAATACTGATCGAGCGCCTCGTTGACTTCCCTGACCGTTCGGTGCAGCCGCGACAAGATCCAGCGGTCCGCGAGCGAGAGGTCCATGGCCCGGAGTTGCTCTTCGGTCGGCAGCGCGTGCGATTCTTCGACATGGTTCAGCGTAAAGCGGGCCGCGTTCCATATCTTGGTGGCAAACGCTCGATAACTCTCGAGTTGATCCTCGGTCAGCACAAGATCCGACCCGGGAGCGCCGAGGCGGGCGAGCGTGAACCGCACCGCGTCGGTCCCGTACTCGTCGCAAACCAGCAGCGGGTCGCCGACGTTACCTTTTGACTTGGACAGTTTCTGTCGTTCCGCATCGCGAATCAGGCCCGTGATGTAGATTTCGCTAAACGGAACGTCCTGGGTGAACTTCAGACCTGCCATCATCATCCGCGCCACCCAGAAGAAGATGATGTCCGAGGCGGTGATGAGTAATTGTGTGGGATAGAACGCTCTCAGGTCTTCTGTCTCGTCTGGCCAGCCCATCGTCGAGAACGGCCACAGCTGGGAACTGAACCACGTATCGAGCACGTCCTCGTCCTGCCGGAGGTCGGTGGAATCGCAGTGACCGCAGGACGAAGGGTCGGTACGCGAGACGGTGATTTCCCCACAGGCGCCACAGTACCAGGCCGGAATCCGGTGGCCCCACCAGAGTTGGCGGGAGATACACCAGTCCCGGATGTTCCTCATCCAGTTGAAATAGGTCTTCTCCCAATTCTGCGGGATGAAACGCGTCCGGCCCTGTTCGACCGCCAGGATCGCTTCGTCGGCCAGCGGTTTGATCTTGACGAACCACTGGGTCGAGAGCAGCGGCTCAACGATGGTCCTGCAACGTGAGCAATGCCCCACCTTGTGGGGGTGCTGCACGACACGCACCAACTGTCCTTCTTCTTCGAGGTCATCGAGAATCTTCTTGCGGGCTTCAAAACGGTCCATGCCCGCATAGGGACCGCCTTGTTCGGTTATCCGACCGTCTTCATCGATCACGCTGACTCGCGGAAGTCGATGCCGTTCGCCCATGGCGAAATCGTTTGGGTCGTGGGCCGGTGTGACCTTCACGACTCCGGTTCCGAACTCGCGGTCCACTATCTCGTCGCGGATGAAAGCGAGTTCGCGCCCGATCAGTGGAAGCGTCGATGTTGCTCTCTCAAGGCCTGAATATCGCTCGTCCTCGGGATGAATCGCCAGCGCCGTATCCCCGAGCATTGTCTCGGGACGCGTCGTTGCGATCTCGACCGAATCACGGTCTCCCCCGTGGACGGGGTAGCGGATGTGGTACAGCTTCCCCTCAACGCCGACGTGTTCGACCTCCAGGTCCGACAGGGCGGTTCGGCACCTCGGGCACCAGTTGATGAGACGCTCGCCTCGGTAGATCAACCCTTCGTCATAGAGGCGGACGAACACTTCCCGGACTGCTCTGGAAAGTCCTTCATCAAGCGTGAAGCGCTCTCTGGACCAGTCGCACGATGCGCCGATGCGCCGCAGCTGGCGAGTGATCAGATCTCCGTACTCGCGCTTCCATTCCCACACCCGCTCGACGAATTTCTCCCGACCCAGGTCGTGCCGGCTCAGCCCTTCTTCCCTCAGCATCCGCTCCACGACGTTCTGTGTGGCTATTCCTGCGTGATCGGTCCCCGGCAGCCAGAGCGTGTTGTAGCCCTGCATGCGCTTACGGCGCACGATGACATCGTGGACCGTGTTGTTGAGCATATGGCCCATGTGTAGCGAACCGGTCACGTTCGGAGGAGGCATCACGATCACGAACGGGGGGGCCGTCGAGGAGGCATCTGCGGAAAAGTACCCGTTCGATTCCCAGTACTCGTACCAGCGGGCTTCGGTCTGCTTGAAATCGTAGGTCTTCGGTAACTCGGTTCTGGTGCTCATCCTTCGTCCTGTCGTTTCAACTCTTCACGCACAACTCTCTCGGCGATGTCGGGCACGACATCCCACGCGACGCCCTCGATCACTTCCGCAGAAAGCTTGCGGATCACCCGGTCAGCAATACCCTCGATCTGCTCTTCGCTGAGGCTGGTCCCCTCGGCTTCATGGGGAGCCGAAGGGAACAGCTCTCCCAGCCCGAGAATGTCCTCGTCCCCTGCGCCGGGCTCGACCTCTGCCATGGCGGAGGAATCCTCATTGAGGACCGACACGACCAGGTCCATCAACTTCTGCGGTTCAAAAGGCTTGCTGATTTTTCCCACGGCGCCGACCCGTTCGGCCTGGGCTTCGTCGTAAGCCTCGAAAGCACCGACAAGCAGGATTACGGGCGTGCGATCCAGGACCGGATGCTCTTTGACGAAGGCACACACTTCGTAACCGTCCTTGCCGGGCATGAACACATCGGCGAGGACTGCGGCAGGCCTTATCTCTTCGAACTTCTTGACTGCGGCGTCGCCGTTGCTCACTGACACGACTTCAAAATTCTCGTCATCGAAAGTCTGCGCTACGAGTCGTTGGATGGTCGAACTGTCGTCGGCAAGAAGGATTGTTCGTTTCATTGAGCAGCCTGCAAAAAATCGGGCGGCCCTGAGGCCGCCCGTATGTTCCCATCGATCGTTGTCGCTAATCGGATCCGGGCGGTGGCGGATTGGACGGGTTTACGACTACCCCTTCGACTTCGAAATCACCTTCACCGGTAACGGTTCCCGGCTCTTCATCGCGGATGATCGAAGCCGCCGTCGTCTCCGTCGAAACAGCGGGGCGGCGGCTCAGCAAACCGAACATTCGTGCAAACAGGCCCCTGGATTCCGGCTGCGGCGCAGCTTCCGCACTGGCCAGCGCGACTGGATTCACTTCCGGGATCGGCTGGCCAAGATCCGTAAGGCGCTCCTTGGCCGATGCGACCTCCTCCGCCAAAGGATGATCCCGGATGACCCGTGAGTAGTAGATAATCGCCTCGCCGGCGTTATCGTTGTTCCGCATCGCTTCAGCGAGTTTGTACAGGGCTTCGGGAGTCCTCGAATAGTCCGGGTATTCTTCCAGGACTTCTCGATAGCGGTCGATCGCCGCCGGGTAGGAACGTGTCGTGGAATAGAAGTTCGCAACCCTCAGGATCGCTTCGGACAGCACTTCCTGCACGCCCCTCAGCATATCCTTCGCCTCATCCAGCAGCTGGCTGTCCGGATAGGTCGAGATAAAATTCTCCAACTCCATTTCGGCCATCAATGATTGCGTCGGATCCCTGTCCGGCTTTTGCATCTGGCGCACATGCGTCAGCGCCACCATCAACTGCGCATCGTCGGCCAAGTCACTGGTCGGGAAGAACGTAATGTAGTCCTTAAACTCGGCTTCCGCCTGCATGAGGTCGGACCTTCCGCCGTCCCGGTAGAACGACTCGGCGATGGCGTACTTGGATTGGGGCAGGAACTCACTGTCGGAGTACGTGTTGATCAGCGTATTCAGCTCCAGCCGAGCCTGAATGTGCCGTCCGCGCTTCATATCAATTAATGCGCGCTCGAAGAGAATGCGGTCCGGTTCCGCACTGCCCCCTTCGCCGATCGTGAGCTCGTCTGGATAGCCGCCACAACCCGCCAGGAGTAAGCCCAGCAGGGCGGGTAAAAACCTTCGCATAAGTTCCGGAACCCCTTTAATCAAGCGTACTTGGAATGATAACCGAGCATCGAAGCCTTTGCCAACATTTCCTTGAGCCGAGCCGCCGGGTCCTTGGCCCCGAAAATCGCGGAACCGGCTACCAAAACGCTCGCGCCAGAGCTGACGACATCCGGGAGAGTCTCCATGTCGATCCCACCGTCAACCTCGATTACGCACTCCAGCCTTTGTTCGTCGATCATTTCCCTCAGACGCCGGATCTTGCGGGACGTGTAGGGGATGAACTTCTGCCCTCCGAAACCCGGGTTCACGGTCATGACGAGCACCATGTCCACGGTGTCGAGAACGTGTTCGACGGCACTGAGGGGAGTCGCCGGGTTCAATGCCACCCCGACCCGAACGCCGTGGGATCGTACGAATTCGATGGTGCGGTCCAGGTGTTTCAGCGCTTCGACGTGGACGGTGATGTTCGTTGCCCCCGCTTCGACAAAGGCGGGGATGTAGCGGTCCGGTTCGTCGATCATGAGATGCACGTCGAGTGGAAGTTTCGTCGCTCTGCGCATCCCCGCGACCACAGGTGGTCCGATCGTGATGTTCGGCACGAAATGCCCATCCATCACGTCGACGTGGATGGCATAGGCTCCGGCCTCCTCGACGACTCTTATCTCTTCGCCAAGTCTCGAAAAGTCCGCGGCCAGGATCGAGGGTGCAATTCCAACAGTCACTGGCTCACATCCAGAAGAATAATGTCGTTCCTGGACACCCGGTAGCCTGGAGGGGGCGACTGCCCGACAATCCGGCCGCGCTCGACATCGGGATGGGACGTCAGGGTGACCTCGCCGAGCCGAAAACCTTCATCCCGGATCTGCCGAATGATCCCATCGGACTGTAGTCCAGCCAGGTCCGGCATGACGAAGTACTGGTCGATAGACCCCAGGGAGACGAGGACATTCACCGCCGGATCGCTGGCTCCGGAATCGCCCGCCGGGGGCGCCTGGTAGACGACCGAAGCCGCTTCGCCGGCGTCAGTATGGGCGAAAAGTGTGTTGCCGAGCGAAAGCCCGCGCTGGGTCAGCATCAATTGAGTAGCGCGGAGACTCAAACCTTCGACCTCGGGTACTGCGAACTGCCGCGCTCCCAGACTGAGCAGCACCTTGACAGTCCGGTCTGGCTTGAGGCGCATTCCTCGAGGGGGCGTCTGATCGAGGATGAGGCCTTCAGGCACGTCTGAACTGAACCGATGGCCTTCCAGTTCGAGAGCGAGCCCCGTGGAGGCAATAATGCGTGCGGATTCAGCATGTGTCCGACCGATCAGATCCGGAACCTCGATTTCATACCCCCGAACCGCGATGCGCATCGCGGTCAGCGCGCTCAGCAGACCGGCCACGACCAGCACCAAGGTCATCAGCAACAATGCCGGGGCATGGGCGCGGAAACCCGCCCTCAAGTTGGCTCCTTTTTGTGCAGACTTTGCCATCGACACCAGTGTATCTCGTGTACTGTTCCTAGAAGAAGTCTACGCGGCGGTCGGTCCGATCAGGACCGTCGGTTTACACCGGAGGAGAGACGGCCACGGATTACACGGACCGAATGGGATCTCATACTCGGACTGCTTTCCCATGACTTCTCCCGAATCCGTTAAGTCCGTGGCTATTTCCCCGATCCGCGGCTCATCGACCCAAATCGCTCGCCGGTCCGGAGGTGGACTCCGTTCGAAAACTCGACGCCGGAAACCGCCTTTCGGCTTTCGGGCTGCAACCGCAGGATCTCGAGAAGCCTCCCATCCCCGCAACGGACTGTTAGACGGCCAGATTCGGGAACGATACATCCAGGGGGCAATTCTTTACACTCCCCAGCTTCAGGCCGCGTCTCCAGGATCCGGCAGGGTCGGTTCCGAAAGCGCACCAGGACCGAAGGCCAAGGCGTAAAACCCCTCACTTTGTTGTGGATGGCGAGGGCGGCTTCCTCCCAGCTGATGTAGCCATCTTCCTTCGTAAGACGTGGCGCGAGTGTAGCTGCCGCTTCGTCCTGGGGGCGCGGCCTGAGATCACCGGCGGCGATTCCCTCGAGGGTTCGCACCAGCAGCCGACCGCCTGCCTTCGCGAGCCGTTCCGATACTTCCGGAGCGGTCTCCTGTTCGCTGATCTCAGTTTCATCGCAAAGGTAGACCGGGCCCGTGTCCAGCCCCTCGTCGATCTGCATCGTGCAGACGCCTGTCTGTGTCTCACCGCGGACGATCGCCCAGTTCACCGGCGCGGCGCCGCGGTAGCGGGGGAGCATAGAACCATGGACGTTTACGACGCCGTGCGGGGGCAGGTCGATCAGCCACCTGGGAATGATTTTTCCGTAGGCAACGACGGTGATCAAGTCCGGACCCACCTCCTCGAGGAGACTGCGGACGGACGGATCCTTCAAATTCGCCGGCTGGACTATGTTCAGCCCCAGGTCAAGGGCGATCTGCTTTACCGGGGGCGGCTGCGTGCGCTGGCCGCGGCCACGCGGTCGGTCGGGCTGTGTGAACACAGCCTCGATGTCATGCCCGGCGGAGACCAGGGTTTCGAGCGAGGAAATTGCGAACGGTGAGGTCCCCATGAAGACCAGCCGCATCGACTACCATTCGTCCTGTTTGATCAGCTTGCGGATCTTGCGTTTGATCAGGTCACGTTTGATGAAGCTGAGGTGATCCAGGAACATGACACCGTTGAGGTGGTCCATTTCGTGGCAGAAAGCGCGCGCGAGCAGGTCTTCGCCTTCGAGGACGATCTCCCGACCGTCCAGATCCAGGCCCCGGAGGACGACTTTCTTGGGCCGTCGGACCCGTTCACTGAAGCCGGGGATGCTCAGGCAACCTTCCTCCTCGTACTGCTCGCCCTCGGTGTCGACGATCTCGGGATTGATGACGATAAGCAGATTGTCCGCTTTTTCGCCACCGCTCGTGTCGGTCACCATGATCCTCCGCGACGCGGCTACCTGGGGAGCTGCCAAGCCCACTCCGGGGGCCTTGTACATCGTCTCGACCATGTCCCTTACGAGATCGATTTCTGTCTGTGTGATGTTCTCGACCTGTTCGGCGACTTTTCCGAGAACGTCCGCGCCCAGTCGAACGATGGGTCTTTCCATATTCCTTCGGATCCGGCGGCCTATGACGGTTTCCTCGGCACCGACCGCGATATTCTTATCGTAACATTCTCACTCGCCCGGTTTGGGGGGCTTGCCGGGAAACCGCCGGAGTTGCTCGGCGTATCCCTTGTAGTTTCTCAAGGTCTCTCCCATCGAGTCGCCGCCGAACTTCTCCGTTACGGCCTCGGCCAGGACGATGGCCACCATCGACTCGCCGATAACACCGGCTGCCGGAACCGTACACGTATCGGACCGCTCATGCTGTGCGAGGAACGGCTCTTTCGACACCATGTCGACCGAACGCAGGGCTTTCTTGAGGGTTGGAATCGGTTTGAGATAACCGATGACGCGAATGTCTTCCCCGTTTGACATCCCGCCCTCTATCCCGCCGGCATGGTTCGACAGACGGTCGAACCGGCCCGTTGATGCATCGTACGTGATCTCGTCGTGAGCATCCGAGCCTCGGCCATATGCGACCCGAACGCCGTCGCCCACCTCGACCGCCTTAACCGCGTTGATCGACATCATCGCCTGCGCCAGTCTCCCGTCCAGTTTTCGGTGCCAGTTCGTATGGGAACCCAGCCCGATAGGCGGACGCCGCGCAATGACTTCGAACGTGCCGCCGATCGTGTCCCCGTCTTTCTGGGCTTTCTTGATCTCGGCAACCATACGCTCAGCACAATCGGGAAGCACACAGCGAACAACGCGGTCATCCCGGATGGACTCGAGCTGCTCCCACGAAACCTGGAAATCATCGGGAACCCGGGCCGGACCGATCGCAGTGGTGTGGCTGAGGATCTCGACGCCGAAAGTACCGAGAAAGATCTTGGCGAGGGCTCCGGCGGCAACGCGAGCGGCGGTCTCGCGCGCGCTGGATCGTTCGAGGACGTTTCTGGCGTCGGAATGGTCGTACTTCTGCGAACCAGTCAGGTCCGCATGCCCGGGTCGGGGCCGGGTCACTCGCCGTTTTTGCGCCACCTCCGTGGCGACCGGACCGACAGACATCACATCTTCCCAGTTGGCCCAGTCCCGGTTCTCGATCATCATCGAGATCGGGCTCCCCAGAGTTCGCCCGTGACGCACACCCGACAGGAAACGGACCTGATCGCTCTCGATCTTCATCCTGGCACCGCGGCCGAATCCGCCTTGCCGGCGCCACAGTTCCGACTGGATCAGGTCGAAGTCGATTTCGAGACCGGCCGGGAGACCCTCAACGAGCGTGACAAGCGCCTGTCCATGGGATTCACCGGCCGTGGAAAACGAAAACATGCGCGTCAGTATAGCGTGATTGCCCGCCCCTGACGCGAGCCTGCAGGGTGCGCGTTGACCCTCCACGAGCACTTCCGATACGATGCCAACATGCTGCTCGGTCCCAAAGCGGTGGTCAGGGAAGCCCAGGACATATCGGTTCTGACGGCTCGCGCGATCCGGGGCGCCTTCCGCCGGCCGTTCTATTTTCGGGACATACTGATTCAGATGGATCAGATCGGAGTGGGATCCCTGACGATCGTCATGCTCACCGGGTTCTTCACGGGGGCCGTCCTGACGCTCCAGAGCGCAGCGACGCTCAAGACATTCGGCGCCGTCAGTTTCACCGGCTCCCTCGTGTCGATCTCTCTAGTTCGCGAACTCGGCCCCGTCCTGGCCTCGCTGATGGTGGCGGGGCGCGTCGGGTCGGGGATGGCCTCCGAACTGGGGTCGATGAAGGTGACCGAGCAGCTCAACGCGATGCGCGCGTTGGGAACCGACCCTGTCAAGAAACTCGTCGTCCCCAGGATCCTGGCGACGGTCACGATGCAGCCGATCCTGACGATAGTAGCGGACGCGCTGGGTATCATCGGCGGCCTCTTCGTCGCGGTGACTCTGCTGCAGATCAGCCCGAATCTCTACCTCAGTTCCGCCTGGGATGCGCTGTCGTACAACGATATGTTCGGGGGGCTGTTGAAGCCGCTCGTGTTCGGCGCCATCGTCGCTATTGTCAGTTGTCACTGCGGCATGCGCACGTATGGAGGCACTCGTGGAGTCGGTCGGTCGACGACCCAGGCCGTTGTTGCCTCGTCCGTCCTCATCCTGGTTTCCGATTTCTTCCTGACCCGGTTGATCCAGACGTTTTCATGAAGATACTCGACTCAATGGCCGAAACCGCGACGGACCGGCCTTCCGAAAACCTCCTCGAACTCCGCAACGTGTCGAAGTACTACGGAGATCATCTCGTTCTGGAAGAGGTCTCGTTCAGCCTCAAGTCGGGTGAGACCAAGATCATCCTGGGCGGCAGCGGTTCGGGGAAGTCGACGATGCTCAAGCTGATGATGGGCCTGGAGAGACCGGATGAGGGCCGTGTGTTTATCGATGGTGAAGACATCACCGAGATGGACGAACGGAGCCTCGGCCGGATCCGGCCCAAAGTCGGCATGGTGTTCCAGGAATCGGGACTGTTCGATTCGATGTCGGTTTTCGAGAACGTCGCGTACCGGCTCCACGAAACGGGCGTCGACGACGAGTCGATCGAGCAACGGGTCCGTACACTTCTGGGGTTCGTCGGTCTGGAGTCGGCCATCGACATGGCTCCCTCGGAACTATCTGGCGGCATGCGCCGACGGGTCTCACTGGCCCGTGCGCTAATCTCGGAACCGAAGATAATGCTTTACGACGAACCGACGGCTGGACTGGATCCGGTCACCTCGAGGCGCATCAACGAGCTGATCATCCGCTTGCGGGACACGCAGGACGTCGCCGGGGTCTTCGTGACACACCGATTGCGCGATGCGTTCACTCTCGCGACCGAATACGCCGTCGAGTCGAACGGGCGGACGCGCTTCCTGCGCGAGGACGGCACGTTTTGTCTCGCGCATACGCGCTTCGTGATGCTTCACGAGGGGAAGATAATCTTTGAAGGACCGGACGAGATGCTCCGCGAATCGGACGATCCGTACATTCAGCGTTTTCTAGCGTAGGAGGGGTAAGACAAATGGCAAGGCGTCAATCATTGTCCTGGGTGGAATTACGCGTCGGCATTCTGGTCATCGCCAGCTTCGGTCTTCTGGCAACGGCCATCATCGTCATAGGCGGCGAGACGGGCCTGTTCACGCGCACCTACGCCATCACGGCATATTTCGCTTCGGCGAACGGCATGAACAACGGAGCGGAAGTCTGGCTGGACGGCGTGACGGTCGGGAATGTCGGGAGCGTCCAGGTCACCGGGCGGTCCGACCCGGACCAGGCCGTCGCGGTGGAGCTCAACATCGACGAACGATTCAGCGACATGATCCTGGATGACGCGATCGTCGCGATCAAGACGGTCGGACTGCTTGGCGACAGTTACGTGGACGTCACCCGCGGCGACGGAAACGGAAACGTGGTTCCGCCCGGAGGAACAATCCAGGGATCCGGCAGCGGTGACATCCGCGAGCTCATTACGGGAACCAACGACGTGATCGCAAACCTGGAGATCCTGAGCGACGAAGTGGGAATAATCACCGGGCGCCTGCGGGACGGCGAGGGCACCCTGGGTCGGATGCTCACCGACACGGCGATATTCGACAATGCCAACGCCGCGGTACTCGAGGTTAACGAACTTGTCCGGGATGCCCGCACCGGCGAGGGCACCGTCGGCAGGCTGATGTCCGATTCAGAGTTGTACGATCGTATGACGGAGATGTTGGAGCGCTTCGAATCGATCGCCGACACGGTCGAGAACGGCGAAGGCACGCTGGCCAAACTCCTCAACGATTCGACGATCTACGACGAGGCGGCCGATATGGTCGCCCGGGCCAACGGCCTCATCGGACGGATCGAGAGCGGCGAAGGGACCCTCGGCAAGCTGAGTTCCGACGATGCGCTCTATGACAGCCTGCTTACCGCTGTCGACGAAATCACTACGATGGTGTCCAACGTCGCCAACAGCGAAGGAACCCTCGGCAAACTGATCAACGAACCGTCCCTTCATGACAACCTGAACCTGACGATCTCGGAAGTGCTCAAACTGGTGTACGATTTCAGGCAAGATCCGGGAAAGTTTCTGACGATTAACTTCCGGCTCTTTTAGTGGCGCCATGACCCTGGAAGCCAAGAAAAGGATAGAAGACGAAATCCGGGTTCTCCAAAAAGAACTGACGACGGAACTCCCAAGGGCCCTGAAGCTGGCTCTGGCGATGGGCGATCTGCGTGAGAACGCGGAGTATCAGACCGCCAAGGAACGACAGGAGTTTGTCCGCGCGCGCCTGGGCCAGCTTGCGAAACGCCTGGCGGACCTGTCGATGATCAACTACGACAAGATCCCGACGGATCGAATCTCGCTCGGATCCAAGGTCGTTCTGTTCGACATCGGAAAAGAGGAAGAGATCACCTATAAGCTGGTGACGACGGAGGATTCGGATGTTTCCGGCGGCGCGATCTCGACCAGTTCGCCGATCGGCAGGAGCCTGCTTGGAAAGCAGGAAGGCGACGAGGTAAGCGTGCAGATACCCGGCGGAACTCGACTGTTCGAGGTGGTCAGCTTCACGACTATCCACGACAAGGAATCCTGACTCCCCCGATCTGGCCCGATGGCCGGGCAGACTAGCCTCTGACGCCACGTTGTTAAGAGGACAGATTTGACGTAAAATTCTTCGCTGGGAGAGGTTTAGTAACAGCCTGCCGTCCAGCGGCAGACAAGGCAAATGTCGTTCCACACGATCAGCGGAAAAATCGCAAAGGTGGGTAGAAGGGGCCAGGATTTCCTGGTCGCTCGGCTGTCCAAACACCAGGTCAACCCCAATTACCTCACCTTCATCGGCCTCGGGATCAACATCTGGGCCACGGTTCTGTTCGCCAAGGGCATGTTCTTCTGGGCGGGGCTCGTGGTCCTGCTTGGCGGTGTGTTCGACATGCTCGACGGCGCGGTCGCGCGGGTCACGCAAAAAGTGACGAAGTTCGGAGCATTTCTCGATTCGGTGATCGATCGCTATTCCGACATGCTGATGCTGTTCGGCCTCCTGATCTGGTACGCGAAGATTGACCAGATATTTTACATGGGGCTGACCGGCATGGTCATAGTCGGTTCGGTCATGACCAGCTACACGAGGGCCCGGGCCGAGTCTCTCATCCCAGCCTGCAAGGTCGGTTTTCTGGAACGGGCCGAGAGGGTCGTCATGTTGGTTATCGGCGCGCTGACCGATCGACTGGCCGTAGTCCTCTGGATCATGGCAATCCTGACCAACTGGACGGTTTTCCAGCGCATCTGGTACACGTGGAAGGAAACGCAGCGCCTCGAGAGACTGGAGAGGCTGGAGCAGGAAATCCCGAACGAGTCCCAGCAGAGCGGCGAAGAAGCCAAGGTCGCCGCCGCCAAAGCTTCACTGCAGGTCTAGCCTGTAGCCCACCCGATTTCGGCGCTCATAGACCCCCGCCACACGTAAGTCGAGGCAGTGCTCCCCACACGGATCTGCCTGCTGTAGCGGCGGTCTATGACCGCCGAGTCAAGGAACCTTAGTTGCCGGCGGCCACAGACCGCTCCTACATTTAAGTCGAGGCGGTGCTCCCCACACGGATCTGCCTGCTGTAGCGGCGGTCTACGACCGCCGAATCAAGGAATCTTGGTTTGCCGGCGGTCATAGACCGCCGCTACAGGTAAGTTGATGCGGTCCTCCCCAAACAAGATCTACCCGACTGTAGCGGCGGTCTATGACCGCCGCTACAGAAGAAGAATCAGCGCCGGGCGGACGAATCCACAGCCCTTAGCCTCTTATGACGGTGACGTCTTTGGGAAGGTCCAGTTCGAAAACGGAGTCCGGAATGGAACCGTTGATCGTGAGGTCCGACAGCTTCCGAACGATGTAGTTGCCCCCAGGTTCGGTGGTGCGACTGTTGATCGGTATCCAGCGTTCCTGATCCATCCACAGACGAATCGTCGCAAACAACGCCGCCACCCTGTCCGATTTCGGTACGAGATCGATGACGGAAGTCGCGATGCCGTCGATGATTTCCTCGTCGACCAGAGTGATGTCGTAGTACTCCAGCATGTCGGCTTTCGATGCGCCGAAGCCGACGAGCAGGTACTCCGCGATATTCCGGTTTTCGCCAAGGTCGAATTCCTGGACCTGGTTGATCCGCGACGAGTAGATCTGCGCCTTGCCTCGGGCGATCAGCGTGTCTTGTGGCGCCGGTTCGGCCAACGTCATCCGGAGCAGGCTGTCATTGCCCCTGCGCGCAAGATACACCTTCCCGGAAGACAGGCTGTGATCATCGACAAGTACGTTCACGCGGTCCTGCTCGAGTCTCGCCTCGAGACCGCGGAAGTCCCGCCCGGCGCGTTCCATGTTACCGAGAACTTCTTCCAGGGAATAGGTCTCTTGAGCACTCGCAATCCCGGCACAGAACAGAACCAAACAGGTCATGGTCAGCATCCGCCCAGTTCTCTTCATGGGCCTACCCAGAAAGCGTACGCCGCCACGACGCCGCGAGTATCTTTGATCGGCTCGACACGCGTGATCTCGAGCGGATCGTCAGCGGGAAGGAACTCCCGCAGCGTCGCCCGCGCACCCTGTTCGGCTTCCGGGCCCGAAGATGCGATGAGCCGCCTGGTGACTTTGACGGTGTAGACCGAGTTTCCGTCATCATCGAGTACCCGACGGACCGCTGCATCCGACAAACGCATGTAGTCGGGTCGGTCGTTGAAGACGGCCGGGGGAATCGCAAAGATCGCGATGAGAATCAGGCCGCATAACACGTCGTACTGGAATGACCGGCGCTCAAACGACCAGATGATCCAGTTCTTCACGATTCCTCCGTTACGGGTTCCGACATCAGGTTCCCCTCTTGTTCCCATCCAACGTCGACGGATCCTTCGCCTACGACCCTGCCGTCGCGCATCTCGATAACCCTATCAGTGTAAGCGGTCAGCTCAGGGTTGTGCGTGACGAGCACGACGGTTTGCCCGAACTTGCGGTTCAACTTCCGAAACATATCCAGGACGATCTTCGAGTTCTCCGAATCCAGGTTGCCGGTCGGCTCGTCGGCCAGGACGATCGCCGGATTTCTGACAACGGCCCTGGCTATCGCGACCCGCTGCTGCTCCCCGCCGGAAAGCTCTGCCGGGCGACGATCCATCTTGTCTTCGATCTGGAGCAGTCGAAGAATCTCCGACAAGCGGCGGTTGCCTTCAGGATCGTTGTGGCTACCGTGAATATAACGCGCAATAGCGATGTTCGCACGGGAACTGAGCATCGGCAACAAGTTGTACTTCTGGAAGACGAACCCGATTTTGTTACACCGAAACTCAGTCCGCGCCCGGTCATCCATCCGGCCGATATCCTTCCCGCCGACGAGTACTCTGCCACTTGTCGGCTGGGTCATGGCGCCCAGGACGTGCATCAGAGAAGACTTGCCGCAGCCGGAAGGTCCCATGATAGCGACCATTTCGCCGGAACCGATCCGCAGGTTGACACCCCGTAGCGCGCGGACTTCCAGTCCGGCCGACCTGTAAGTCTTCGTTAAATCAATCGTTTCGAGCAGTATCTGCATCGTGGATTACGCTGTGCTTCGACTACAAATACTATTCATACGCGAGGGCCTCGACCGGATCCTGGCCGGCCGCACGCAAAGACGGGTACAACGCTCCGAGGATTCCGCTCACCAGGGCAAGCACCGACGCGCGGACGATCCATTCGCCCGTGATCAGGATATTCAGCGTCGGAACCGCTGAGGTGACCGCTACAGCGATCGCAAAACTCAGACCGATGCCGACAATGACGCCGACGACGCAGAACGTGAGCGTCTCCTGAAGGATGAGCCTTACGACGAAGCCCTTCCTGGCCCCCAGCGACCGCAGGATTCCGATCTCTCGCGTCCGTTCGGTGATTGTCGTGTACATGGACAGAAAGATCACGAGAACACCGATCGACACGGAAACCCCGACCACGACAGCCAGAAACGCGTCCAGCATGGGTATGCTGCGGTTGGTCACCATTGACACGATGTCCGCCATCGGCACGGTGCCGTACTCCGGGTAGGTCTCGATGAGCGCAGCCACGACGGACTCGGTTTCCTCGGGACCGTCACACAGGACGTAGAAAAGCGTCGCCTTGTCCTCCGAGCCGGTCATGTCCTGTGCTGCCTCCAGATCGATGAACAAGCGGGCCCCTTTGCCGTGATCGACGATTCCGGAGACGCGGAACTGGTGGTTGAGGACCGAGTGTTCATCGCCCACGGCCAACTCCTTCGATGCAGCATAGAGATCGTCGATGACGCTCTCGTCCGGCCCTTCGAAGAACCGGCCCTCCTGAAAGGTAAACCCGCCGGTGACTAGGTCCCATGTCTCGGGCTCGATCCCGAAAACCCAGCCGATGCCGCCGTCCTGAGAATTGAGCTGCATGATCACAGGGGTAACCGCAGTGACCCCTTCAACGTCCCGCAACAGATCGCCGATCGCAACGGGCATCACGGAGGTATTGAATGACAGCGCGACAGTGCCCGGCGAGGCGTTGAACATGATGTCGGCGCCCACACCGCGCATCCGTTCGGCGTTCTCGGTAAGGATCCCCATCGTCAGACCCACAACGATGAGGATCAGCGTCACCTCGATCGCTACCGCGAGAATGCTCACGCTCGTGCGAACGGGCCTCTTTGCCATGTTCGCAAAAATGATTTCCTTGACCAAAACGAACTCCTAATTCCCCGAACCCGTCCGGCCGATCTCGATCAAATCCGCTCCGGGAGGCGCTTCCAGCTGGAATCGTTCGTCGTCGATCCCTGCATTCAGTCGCGTCGCCTCGAACCTGATCCGTACCGAGTAATCCTCGAGGGGCCGTTCGATCGTGATCTCCCTGGGGAACGCCAACCCACCGACGTCATGGTGGCCACTGTATATCGCATCGGTCTGGACGACGCCGTCATCCCCGAAAACCTGTTTGCGGACGATGTTGAGGTCGAAACGATCGATCCAGACTTTCTCAACTATCTCCGGAACCTCTCGGGCGGCGTCGATGAACGTGAGGATGTAGAAGCTACGCCGGCCCTCGGTCAACTCCTCCAGCACGGGTTCCATGATCCGGTTGTCGTCCAGATACTCGCGCACGTCCACGAACAGAGCCTCCATGATGTGCTGCGGCCGGAGGTTCAGCACCGGATTGTCTTCGGCCGACACCGTGTCGTTCGCTCCGGTAAAGAACTCGTTACGGAGAGGAATCCAGACCCGAAACATCTCTCCATCCGACATCATGTCGAAGATCTGGGCGAAGGCCAGCGGAGACTCGCCCTGGAGGCGGATGTGCAACGGACGCCGGACCAGGAGAAACCCCTTGATCTCCCGGTAGGAAGTCAGGACACCGGTCGCCGAGCCGGAAGACACGCTCAGCGTCACGGTTGCATTGACGCTCTCGATGGCGCCGCTCGCCTGGCGCAAGCTCGAAAGCAGTTCGGCTCGCGAAGCGTCAAGGCGAGGAAGGGGCGCATCTCCCGGCGGTAGTACACGGGTCCGAGAAATACAGCCGCCCAAAGCGGCGATGAGCACCAGGACGGCGAAGATCCGTGTCGACCGAACGCGGCACAACCAGGTTCGCTTACTCATCCCGATCACCGGAACGCCGTCCATACACGACAAATAGCACGGTCGCCACAACTATCGCCAGTGACATGCCGATGCCGATCTTGCCGTAGTTCTGTTGGACGAACGCAATTGCCGCTGCGCCGAAGAAGACCGCGAGCATCGCTTCTGAGAAATAGCGGATCGATCGGCCGACGACGACGGCAAACAGAAAGCGTGGCCAGGAGATCCCGAACGTCCCGGCCGACAGCACGAATATCTTGAAAGGGGTCGGTGGTGGTAGCAGCGATGGAATGATGATGGCCAGAATGCCGTACTTGCCGTACCACTGCCGGACGCGATCGATTCGGTGGCCGGCGAACCGCTTTTGAAGGAAGGCCTCGCCCCCTTTTCTTCCCACCGAATAAAGCATCGAACAGCCGATGACCGATCCGAGGGTCGTCAGCGAAGCAAACCAGACCATTCGGCCCGGGTTGTCGATGGAGAAGGTCATCAACAGAATGTCGTTGACCTCGGGCAGCGACAGGAACGAAGAGTCGCACACCGCCAACAGCATTAGTCCGATTCCGCCGTACGGCAGCAGGGTCTCCTCCAGCCAGACGGAGATCACATTGAAAATTTCCATAGAAGCGGTCTGCTGCCTGCCTTCTCATAAGAACGCCAAAACGATCAACGTACACAAACCAATCATTTTACCATGCAGATAGATCTTCTCCCGGCTATTAACTCGGCCCGAGCCTACGCTGGCGCCGACGGGTGCCTCCGACATCCTTGGACGCGGGGTCCGCCTCATGTAAACTTGGTCAAATCGTTACCCGTGGGTGAAAAACGCGATGATCAAGACCGTTCTATCGACCGTTGCCATCCTGGCCATACTCCTTCTCCCTGGCTTGCTGGCCGAAGGACAGGGTGGACCGGAGGATTACGCGGCGCGCGCCAGGCTCCGCACCGAGCAGGCATTCCGCGAGAAGCGCATGACCGAAATGAAGGAGGCCGCCGACGAACTCGCCGCATTGACCGAAACACTCGTCAAGGAGGTCGCCGCAGCGGACGGCTACACGACATCTGCCCGGCTGATTCAGTCCAGCCGTCGAATCGAGGAGCTCGCCAAGGAAATCGGAAATCTGGCCAAGACCGTACGGAACCGGGCGCAGGGGAGTTAAATGACCCCCGGCAGAGCCGGGGGCTTATTTCTGTGAGCCCCTCAAAGGGGCCGGTCAAGAGCCGCCTGAAGGCAGCTGATGCCCCCACGCCATGTTCAGCTCCTCCAAACGCTGCTCCTCCCGCTCCTGCCGCCAAATGTATTCCCGCACGAATTGTTTGTCCATCCCCACCGTGGAAACGAAATAGCCTCGCGCTCCGAAACTCTTCCCTGTCAAACGGTGTTTCAGTCCCAGAAAGTTCCGGGCAGTCGAGATTGCACTCTTCCCCTTGATGAATCCCGCCACACTGGATACCGCCTACTGAGGTGGTCCCGGTTTGTGGACAGCTTGGCGGCCTGTTTAAGGTGTATTCCGGTTGCCGCTCATCTTGCCAGAATCTCCTTGGATCGATCTTCCTGTCGCCGTTGCTGCGCCGGTGGGTAAGCGGGCAAGGCGCGTAGCTGCTTGTCCATCATATCCGCAGGCGGGTCGCCGCGGTAGGCCTCGGCCGGGGTTTTTCCGCCGAGGGCCGAGTGTGGCCGTTCGGCGTTGTAGAAGTCGATCCACTCGCCGATGACGCGCCGGGCCTGGAAGCCGTCGGCAAGGTCGTGCAGATAGACAGCCTCGTATTTGAGGGAGCGCCACAGCCGCTCGATGAAGATGTTGTCCATGCACCGGCCCCGGCCGTCCATCGAGATCTGGACACCGGCCGCCCGCAAGCGCCCGGTGAAGGCGAAGCCGGTGAACTGGCTGCCCTGATCGGTATTGAAGATCTCCGGCTGGCCGTGGCGGGTCCGCGCCTCCTCGAGCGCCTCGACGCAAAAGCCGGCGTCCAGGGTGTTCGACAAACGCCAGGCCAGCACATACCGGCTCGCCCAATCCAGGATCGCCACCAAGTAAAGAAAGCCGCGCCGCACAGGGATGTAGGTGATGTCGGCGCACCAGACATGGTTTGCCCGCTCGATCGCCAAACCCTTGAGCAGATAGGGGTAGACCCGGTGCTCGGGATGCGGCTCGCTGGTGCGGGGTGCCCGGTAGATCGCCTGAAGACCCATCAAACGCATCAGACGCCCCGCCCGGCGACGGCCGATGCGCACGCCCTCGCGGCGCAGATGACGGACGATCTGACGGGCACCGTAGAACGGATGCTTCAGAAACAACCGTGATTATGCACTTGACTCCGAGCGTTGAAAAGCGCCACAAGATGTTGTTTTCAAGCGTCTTGCCAGATATAGTGGTGTCTGAAAATGAACGATTGGCGGGCGAAGCTGGAGACTTCGCCCGCCGGTCACAGCAACAGAGGAAATCAACTATGAACGCCCTAGCTGTCGCCGTGAAACCTTGTTGGGACGTGCTTGCCCAAACTTGGGATGCCATTTCGCTCGCCAAGGATTGCCTAGGAGCCTGTCGGGAATTGGCTCCCTCGAAGCAAGAATCAACAACTTACGAGCCATCCCCGGTCTGTAAGTTGTTGATTCTTGATTGCAGACTTCTTATTCCCGACAGGCTCCTAGTAACCGCGTTGCGGCTCCTGAATGAAGCCAAGAACATCCGGGAACTGTTTCACCGCAGGAGACCGAAAAAGCACCGCGTGGCCGCCCATGAGGTCACAGCGCGCATCACTTTCGGCGCACCGACCGCCACCGCGCGGGTCTCTGTTTCACCCCCGGTGTGGCTCTGACGTAACCACCCCAATATCTTGTGGTTAGCCCGTTTCATGTGTGACCACCATATATGGGATAGCCTGTCTTTAAATTGGGTCAAGTTCATAACTACGGAAACAACTCATCGATGCGCCGCATCCGCGCCAAGGTCTCCGCGCTCTCGCCCTGGGGCGTGTAACAGAGCCAGGAGCGCCCGATCGACAGCAAACGGCATTGACGACTCAAGCTCAGTTCCGGGTCAGGGCGCCTCACCATCGCCCGGCGCGCGGCCCGGCTCATCGACCGGACCCTCTGGACAAAAAATCCCGCTCCACCGTCAATTCGCCGATCTTGGCGTGAAGCTCACGAACCTCGCTTTCATGATCCCGCCGCCGGCGTTCCACACCGTTCGAGAACATCTCGCCAAGCCCTTCCATCGCCTGGCGCTTCCATGTGCTCACCTGGTTCGGATGAACCTGGTGCTTCGAGGCAATCTCCTGCAGCGTCCGATCGCCCCGAAGCGCTTCCAGCGCGACCTTCGCTTTCAACTCCCCAGAAAACCTGCGTCTCTTCGTCATCGCGTATCCCTCCTCAGTCGGTGGAATACACCTTAAACAACTGCCCGATTTTCCGGGGCCACCTCATACTTCGGAATGAACACCATGTGATACTTGCAGTCCCATTTCGTGTGCGATCGCCTTCGGGCCTCTTTCATTGAGTCCTCCTTCTTTGGAAGTCGTCGCTTCCAAGCAGGACTTTCCTATCTACCGCCGCTCTCGGTCAAACCTCTGCGAGTCGCCCCGGCTAAGCCGGGGGTTTACCTATGGGAATTAGCAGCCTGTGGCAGAAGCTCGTGGGGGTCGCGTTATGGCCAACCGGCGCGGGATTCCAGGAGGCGGAGGACGACACAACGCTCTTTCATTGTGAGGAGTCGACGACAACGAAGACGGCGCCGTTTCGCCGTAACCCTCGGGCGCACGGTGGTTCGGGCCTCGGGCTTTGTCGTCCGTCGCTTACGATGAAACGCATCGCCCCACCCTCTCTTCGCGCCCGCGGCCCGAAGACCCGTGCGCTGCCCCACAGGGTTCTGCCACCGGCTGCTAGCCCAGGAGCAACTGAGAACTCACTTGGTCTTCGGACGCGCAAATATTGCGGCCTGTCACAGGCCAGACTGAATCTTTGCCCGACATCTGATTTTTTCTGCGGCTCCCCTCTAACGTATTGTAGACTTACTGGTTTCCGGGAAGCTCGTCCCGGGAGTACCGACCTCATAACTCACGACAACACGGTCCGCCAACGGAGGTTCGTTCGATATGACATCCAAAGAAGTACTTCAGTTTGCCAAGGACAAGGGCGTGAAGATAATCGACCTGCGCTTCGTCGATCTGCTCGGCAGTTGGCAGCACTTCTCCATCACGACCGCGGAATTCCACGAAGAGCTGTTCGCCGAAGGTATCGGCTTCGACGGTTCCAGCATCCGGGGTTTCCAGCCGATCCATGAAAGCGACATGTTGCTGTTCCCCGACCCGGAAAGCGCGTTTCTGGATCCGTTTACCGAGGTGCCGACGCTGGACTTGATCTGCAATGTCCGCGATCCTGTGACGGGAGAGGCCTACTCGCGGGATCCTCGCTACATCGCGCAGAAAGCCGAGAGTCATCTGATATCCACCGGCGTCGCGGACACCGCCTATTTCGGGCCGGAGCCCGAGTTTTTCGTCTTCGACGACATCCGTTACGACCAAGGTCCCGGTTTCGGCTTCTACTTCGTCGACTCGGTCGAGGCGGCATGGAACACAGGCCGTGAAGAGAACCCTAACCTCGGACACAAACCCCGCTACAAGGAAGGTTACTTCCCGGTTCCGCCGACGGACACACTGCAGGACATCCGTTCTGAAATGGTTCTGACGCTCGAGAGCCTGGGAATACGGATGGAGGTACACCATCACGAAGTGGCAACGGCAGGTCAATGCGAAATCGATATGCGTTTCGACACACTGACCCGGATGGCCGACAAGCTTCAGATGTTCAAGTACGTGGTCAAGAACGTGGCGCGCCGGCGTGGCAAGACGGCGACGTTCATGCCCAAGCCCTTGTCCACCGACAACGGGTCGGGCATGCATGTCCACCAGAGCCTCTGGAAGAAGGGCAAGAACGTTTTCTTCGAACCCGGCAACTACGCGGACTTGAGCAAGGAATGCCAGTACTACATCGGTGGTCTGCTCAAGCATGCCCCTGCACTGCTGGCGTTCGCGGCGCCGACGATCAATTCATACCGGCGGCTGGTCCCCGGCTTCGAGGCTCCTGTGAACCTGATCTATTCGCAGCGGAACCGGAGCGCATGCGTCCGGATTCCGGCGTATTCCAAGAGCGAGGGCGCTAAACGGTTGGAGTTCCGGGTGCCGGACGCCGCCAGCAACGGGTACCTCGCGTTTGCCTCAATGCTGATGGCCGGCCTCGATGGTATCGAGAACAAGATCACGCCGCCGGACCCAATCGACAAGGACCTGTACGATCTGGCGCCGGAGGAGAAGCAGGACATCGCTTCGACACCGGCAAGTCTTGCGGAGTCACTGGCGGCGCTGGAGAACGATCACGATTTTCTGCTGAAGGGAGACGTGTTCACCCAGGACGTGATCGATACCTGGATCGCGTACAAGCGCGAGAACGAACTGGATCCGATGAGCCTGAGACCCCATCCATACGAGTTCACCCTTTACTACGACATTTAGCAGCCCACCCTGAATCCGGAGATACCCGAGCTCATCGGGTATTTCCGGTTTCGACTTTTTCCCCTCTCGGGCCGGAGGTTATTCGATCTTATGAAGCTCGTGAAGGCGATCATCCGACCTCCGGGCGTTGGGGGCGTCAGTCGATTCCGAGGTCTATCTCGAGCTTGTTTCGACGAGCCTCGGCAAACACGTCGATCACGGCGTCCGCGTCGTCGAGGTCCCGGGCCACGGCCAGACGGTCCGGTGAGCCCAGGAGTCGGCTCTCGAGTTCACTCGCCCGGCTGGCGATACGCTGGGCGCTGAGGAAGTAGTCGCGCATGAAGTTCTCGGCCGCTTCGCCCCGGTCCGAATCCTTGTAGCCGAGTTCAGCCGCGATACGCTCCTGGTAACGGTAGGACAGCACGTTCTGATCCCGACCCGAAAGAAAGTGCAGGTAGTTGCGGATGATGTGCAACAAACCGACGTCAACATCGAGGGCCTTGGCGGGCTGCTCCGGTCCAATCCGGGAAATCCAGAGGATCCAGTGATAGTCCCGGAGGCCGCCGGGCGAACTTTTGAGGTCGGGCTCAAGCTGGAAGACCGTACCGTTGAACCGTTCGTAGCGCGCCGCTTTCAGGTCGATCAACGCCCGAACGAAGCGCCTGTGGCTACGCCGAAGAAGGGGGTTCAGCCGGTCTCGTCTGAATGAAGCCGCCGAGGCGGAATTGCCAAACAGGGGCCGCGTGTCCAGAAACGCAGTGTAGGAATCCACCTGATCGGGTTCGAAGTGATCGAAGTCCGAAGCCTGGTAAACCTGATGTCCGACATGAAAGGGCAAGCCCCGGAGCGGCATCAGCAGTTTGTTGACAAGGCTCTCCTCGACCTCCCTGTCGAAGTAGATCAATAGATCCAGGTCGGAACCGGGGTGCAGGGTGCGCCGACCGTATCCGCCGACCGCAAACACGGCGCAACCCTCAGGCTGAGCCACACTGTTCCAGGCGTCGAGCAGCACGCCATCCATCAGATCACAGAGTTCGAACTCCGCCCGATATCCCCTCGGCTTCGCGAAGAATCGGTCCCGAATACGCTGGATTTCGGCTTGCAGATCGCGCGGAGCGCCCATGGGGCTTATGGTAGCACCGAGAGTCTGGCTGGAACTTGCGCGTCGATCTTCTGTAGCGGCGCTCTATGACCGCCGAAAGCTACGCCTTGCGATTCGTCGGCGGTCATAGACCACCGCTACAGATTTAAGATGCAATCCGGACCTTGCTAGCCGGCAGGGTGGAGCGACCCGATCAGCCGTGCGAAGGATGCCAGCGGAGATAACCACGGCCGACTGGCGATCCATGTGTCGACAGGCTGCGACCACGCGTGGATCGGAAGCGACAGAGCCGCCAGTGGAAATGGCGGAATGCTGGTGAAAAGGTTTCCGGCAAACCGGAGGGCGACGGTGGCAAGCCCGGTGTCGCTCACGATCTGCAGAGTTCCGACGTGGCTGGCTACGGAATTGGGCGCGAAGATCTCATCGACGAAACCGGAGGTATGGCGGTTGGCGGCCAGCATGACCGACGTCGTCAGGACCTGCAGCGCCTCGGTGTTCAGCAGGTTCAGGTTCACCGTCGCGGTCGCCACCTGCGACGGGTTGGCATAGGCGAGCGCGGTCCGGAAGCCGGTGCTTTCATCCACAAATATCGCCTGGCTCAATGCCGTCTCCGCGGGGGTCACCGCGGCCTCGCTGAAGAGCGTCCCGCTGCCCGGGACTCCGGAAAACTGCGAGAAAACCGCGCTGGTCGTCACCGGGCCATCCGAGGTGATAGTCGCGAAGCCGACTGCTATGGGCGACGCCGCCGTCGAAATCAGCTTCCGGCTCTGGCCGGCGGCCAGGGCTGCGATCGTGACCATGTTCCCGGAACCCACGGGCTGGCCGTCGTCGTCGACTAAGGCAATGTTGAACGGGTTCCCGTCGGACTTCGTGAAAGTGAAGGTCACGTTGATGGAACCGGACTCGGCCGCGTTAGCCACGAATATCGTAGTCGTGAAGAACGCGCCGCCAAAAGTCCCGTCGGCGATCTGCGGGAAATACGAGGTCGTCTGCGCGGTCGCAACCCCGGACAACGTCGCGACGATCACGAGAAACAGGATTGCTCTCTTCATGATTTCTCCAAACTCAGTCGATCGCCCAATCGATGGCCGGCAGCGGCGCCATGCCTTCGATGCTGCCCAGCGATTGCGGGTCTTGATCACGGAGCCTCGCGAACTCGGCCCGAGCTTCGTCATCGCGTCCCAAACGCTCCAGCGACGTTGCCAGAAGGTATCGCGCCTGGCCGAAATCCGGTTCCCAGTCGAGGACGATCCTGAGCCTGGGCACCGCATCTGACGGCCTGTCCATTGCAGTATACACAATCGCAAGGTTGTACTGAGCCGGCCAATAATCGGGATTCATCCGGAGCGTTTGCCCAAACCCCTCGAGCGCCCCGGAGTGGTCACCTAGCAGGAAACGCACGTTCCCCATGTTGTGCACCGCGGGCCAGTATTCCGGGTCCTGTTCGAGAGCCCGCTGGTAAGAACCCAGCGCCGCTAGGTTGTCGCCGGTGCCCTGATCGATCACTCCCAGGTTGTAGAACGCCTCGGGAAAGCGTGGCTCGATCTCGATCGCCCGGAGAAAGGAATCCCGTGCTTTCTCTGGGTTCGATTCAAGATAGGCGCCGCCCAGGTTGAACCACACTCTTGCCTTGCCGGACGCCTTCAGGGCAGTGTCCTCCCAGAGCAGAACCTCGGATGCCCACACACTGCCCCGTCGGACGGTCAAAGCACCGAGAACGCCGACTAGCAGGGCAAGAACGACTGCTCGGCGCGGCACACGGGCAATCCAGAAGGCAGCGAACGGCGCAAACCCGAGCATCGGCATGTACAGTCGGTGCTCGAAAGCAAAGTCGTAGCTCGGGATAAGGCTCGAGGTCGGCGCGAGTAGGATCCAGAACGCCACCCCCGTCAATCCGGCCCATCGATACACGGGATGACGACAGAGCCGCCAGAGCGCATATCCCATCAGGATCAGACCCCCGAGCGCAACGAGGACCGGCGGGTCGATCAGCGTCGAGACCGGGGGGAAGTCGTACTCGAGCGACTGGGAATACGGGAAAACGAGAAGGCGGAGATACGTGTAGACTACACGCGTCTCGGTCAGGAAGTAAGACCATGGCCCGATGCGGTCCACGGCCCCAATCCCCACCGTTTCCTCTCCCAGCATGACGAGCAGACCCAGGGTCGCTGCGCCCACCGCGCCGACGAGGGTCACTATCCGACGAGCACCCTGGGTGCGGATCCTCATCACCAGCGCCACCACAAGCGGGACGGCTAGAGCCGATTCCTTGCTCTCGAACGCCAGAAAGAACAGCAAGAATACCAGGAGCTTTCGCCGCCATGAAATGCCCCCTGCGTTGTTCTGGCCGCCGATCGTCAGCAGCGCCAGCAGCGAGAAGAACGTCGCCAGCAGGGTTGACCGTTGGTAGACATAGAGCACAGCCTCGGTCTGGATCGGGTGAACGAGAAATATGAGGCCGGCGGAAGATGCGATCCATCCTCCGAGGAGGGGAATGAGAAGCCGATAGATCAGAAGGGCGTTCGCTAGGTGGAGCAGAACATTGACCCCGTGGTATCCGAACGCGTCGTCTCCTCCGACGAGATAGTTCAGGTAGAAACTGAAGAACGTCAACTGCCGCAGCTGGAATGGATTAAAAAATTGATGCCAGCGACCAGAGTTCGTGACATTGGAATCCTTGATGATCAGCTCGTCGTCGAAATGGAAACCGTCGTCGAGAGAGGGCGCAAAGAGGACCAAGCCCAACAGAAGGACCGTAGCGACGAAATAGCGTGGGGGAAAGGCCGACGCAGTCCCATCGAGCCCATGCTTTCGAATCTCCGCCGCCATTGCTATATTCGCCTCGGAGTATGAAGGTCGCAATCGCGCACGACTGGCTCACCGGAATGCGGGGCGGGGAACGGGTCCTCGAATCGTTGCTCGAGGTATGGCCGGACGCCACCGTGTACACGTTGTTCCATGACCGTGGAAAGGTCTCGCGAACGATCGAAGACCGCCTGATCGTAGTCTCTCCGCTCGACCGAGTGCCCGGTATCTACCGACACTACCGCAACCTGCTGCCACTGTTTCCCGCGGCGATCGGTGCGCTCGAAGTAGGACGATGCGACTTGGTGATCAGCTCCAGCCACGCCGTCGCCAAGGGCATCCGCGCGCCGGGCGCCACGCATATCAGCTACTGTCACACGCCCATGCGGTACATCTGGGACGCGGAAAGTGACTACGCCCCGACCCGGTTGCAGCGAGTCGGCCTGTCACTGTTCCGCAAGCGCCTCCGCGAGTGGGACCGGAGGTCCGCCGCGAGGGTCGACCACTTCATAGCCAACTCGAAATTCATCGCGGATCGGATCCAATCCTACTACGGCCGAAGCTCCACCATCATTCATCCGCCGGTCGACACCGATTTTTTCTGCCCCCCCCCCGAGAGCCGGCAGACTTCTTCCTTTCGGTCGGCGCCCTCGTTGGATACAAGAGGGTCGATCTTGCCGTGGACGCGTTCAACCGTTCGGGCAGGCGTCTTGTTGTGGCCGGGGATGGCCCGGATGAACCGAGGCTGAGGCGAAAAGCCGGGCCCAACATCGAATTCCGAGGACATGTCGGAGCAGACCAATTGCGCACGCTTTACCGCCGGGCGAAGGCGCTCGTCTTCACAGCCCGTGAGGACTTCGGCATCGTCCCTGTAGAAGCGCGCTCGTGCGGCTGCCCTGTGATCGCATTTGCCGGCGGTGGGGCGGTCGAGTCGCTCGAAGACGGACGGAACTCGGTCGTGTTCTCCGATCGGTCGGTCGACGGATTGAATAAGGCCATAGAACGTTTCGAGGGGATACAATGGTCGGAATCGGCAATCCGAAGGAACACTACTGAGTTTGGGCGTGAAAGGTTTAAGAGAGAAATCCGGGCGTTCGTCGCGGCCAACCTCGGTCAAGAAAAGAGCGCGCAAGGCAAACCAGTTCCGTAGTCACCCGTCGCTCGAGGGAGTCTCGGGTCAGCTTAAACGGGCGACCGATATCGCAGGATCTGCCGCCGGGCTCATCCTGCTACTTCCCCTCTTGGCGGCAATCGCAGTGACGATCCGGCTCTCGGACCGCGGGCCCGCACTCTACCGACAGGAGCGTGTCGGACTACGGGGTCAATCCTTCACGATGCTCAAGTTCCGTACGATGCCGACGGATGCCGAGCGCCGACTGGGCGCCGTCTGGTCAGTGCCGGACGATCCCCGCTGCACGCGATTCGGCGCCCTGCTGCGGCGGACCGGCCTGGACGAACTGCCACAGCTGTGGAATGTCCTCAAAGGGGAGATGAGCCTCGTCGGCCCGCGCCCGGAGAGGCCGGAGTTCATCCGCAGGTTTCGTTCAGAATATCGCGGTTACGACCAACGCCACCGGGTCAAGACGGGCCTGACCGGCTATGCCCAGGCCAACGGGTGGCGGGGTGACACCGACATTGCCCAGAGGCTGAAACACGACCTGCACTACGTCAAAAACTGGTCGTTGGCGATGGACATTAACGTCGTCCTGACAACTCTCGCGCGCGGGTGGAGCGAGAAAACTCGCGACGACGTTGGGGGTTGAGAGGAACTTCCTTTCCGTCGCTCATCCGATCGAGAACCTCCTGCTTGTGGCTGAACAGATGCAGCTTGATCCAGCGATGGCCAAGCAACACGTCGCCAGCACCGACCGAGGTCCCCGCCTTTCTCCGCAGGTACGGTCGGAACACTGCCCTGCTGAAAAGCTCGAGTAACTGTACCGGACCCGCTCTGAGGAAACCTTCCAGCACGACCTTGGCCCCCACAGCGGACAACTCTCGGTACCGGCTTCGCTGCCGGACCGGATCGAAATTAGGAAACTGCCGGCGGATGAATGGGTTCTCCGCGACGAAACGATCGTACACGCCGAAACCGTACACGGGCTTGAGCGAGGCAGCCTGCTGGGCAGTGAACGGGTCGGTGTCGAAGAGCGCCAGCGCGCGGTCACTGACGATGTAGTTCAGGCAGATCGTCCGCCGCAGTCCGCGGAGCTTAGCCCACACCGTTACCGCGAGCAACGTGGCCCACAGCTTTCCATCCTCGACGACGGCGAACAGGTCAAGATCGTCGTCGCGCATATTCCGATGGGCACTCGCACCCGACAGGGCCAGCATGCGGACGAACGGGAATCTTGCCAGCGTCTCCACGTGGGGCCAGGCCTCTGCGATCACGCTATCGCTCGCGCGCTCCCTTTCCAGACGACGGTTCCCTGCATGACGATCTGCCCCTACGAACCCATCGGTCGTCGGAATCCCCATCCGCTCGAGCGCAGCCCCCACAGTTTCCTCGTCCGCCTGGACGTCGAAGAGCCTCTCGCAAACCTCGGCCTGAGTCAGCGGATAGTCGAAACAGGCTGCGTAATCCAGCGTCCGCCAAACCGATGCCTCGAGCGTGCCGTTCGAAGGAAGCGGCACGTGGACCGCACTGGACCGAGCCGCGCCCAATCCTGTTGCCTCCAGGTACACGTCCCGCGTGCTTTCCGCGGTCTGCCGCCACGAAAACTGCGCCGCTCTTCGAAGGGATCGCCGGGACAGGTCCGCCGCCAGCGAGGCGTCCTCGACCACTGCGGTCATTGCCGCGGCAATGGCGGGGATGCTCAGCGGATCGACGAGGATCGCAGCATCTCCGGCGACCTCGGCCAGGCCCGAAGTTGCGGACGTGATCACCGGGCGGCCACATGCCATCGCTTCCAATATCGGGAGGCCGAATCCCTCGAGCAACGATGGGTAGACGAAGGCCGTCGCCCCGCCCAGGAGCCCCGGCAGGTCGGGACGCGGGACATAGCCGAGAAACCGGACACGATCGCCCAGACCGAGCGACGACGCAATCTTGCGTGGCTCGGATCCCCGATACCATGGATCACCGACGATCACCAACGCGTGATCCTTACCCGGAATCGATGCGAACGCCTCGATCAATCGTGGAAGGTTCTTTCTCGGTTCGATATTGCCGACGTAAAGAAAGTAAGGCCTGTCCAGGCCGTACCGCCGCAGCACCTCCCCTCGGGCCGGATCTTCCACTTGTCGAAACTCGGGCCCGACACCGAGAGGTGTCACCCGAATCCTGGACTCGGGGATAGCCAGATATCGTACGATGTCCCATTTCGAAAATTCGGAGTTCGTGATGATCAGTCTGGCCCGTTCGGCCACGTACGGAACGAGTCTCCGTGTGTAGACACGTTTGCCGACAGGGTGGTGCGTTCGAAGACGCTCAAGACTCATGTCGTGGATGGTCACGACGTAGGGATGCGAATCGCGGATCGGCGCCAGAAAGTTGGTGTAGTGCACGAGGTCCGGCTTTTCTTCCGCGAGCAGTCCCGGCAGCAGCGCGTGGAGATAGAAGGCCCGTACGGGACAGAAGCGCGCGGAGGCAAAGCGAACTCGTTCGTCGGGCTTGACAAGATCGGCGGAAAGAGGCCGATGCGAAAAGACGAAGTAGTCATCGGCGCGATTCAGGCCAACGAGGGCACGCACCAGTTCCTGACAGTAGTAGCCCACACCGGACTTGCGGCCGTGGACAACTGTGGCGTCAAGAGCGATTTTCATCCGCAAGCCCCAATAGCATCCAGAATCCGAAATAGACGGGCGTCGTCATGAGAAAAACGTCGACGAGACCATGCACAAAGAACGCCACAACGCCCAACGCGGCCGGTGGCCAGCGGTAGCGGGCTGATAGCGGGACTGCCAGGAACGCCACAAACCCCAAGAGGCCGGTAGTGGCCAGCAGTTCGAAATACAGGCTGTTGGACCGAATGTTCTGATCCCAGGCCTCGTAGCCCAGGTACTGCCCGTAAAGGAGACGGTAGTTGTCCGCACCGGCTCCGAGAATGGGACGATCCACGACAATGCCGATCGCAGCCCGCCACAGGTCCGCTCGCGACACGGTCGAATCCAGACTCGGAATTGACCGACGCTCGGGCTGGTACCAGCGCGAAACGTCGCCCGACCGCCAGAACGGCTCCTCATCTTCGACAAGATCCACCTCGACAATCCCGGGAGGGACACCTGCCTGGGTGAACCACCCGAAATCGGCCTGCCTCAAGTCCCAGTCCAGCAAGTGCAGGCCACCACCTTCTGGCGTGCGGAACCTTGCACGTACTTCAACGGTTTCGCCGGGTGCAACATCGGCAGAGAGTCTGGTTTCGATCGGCGGCACGTCTACGATCACCTTCCGGGCCGTGTCGTACCAATGGTAGGCGAGGACCACACGCCGCTCACCCGTCGCGGGCCACCGGATCTGACCGTTGTTCGTCAATCGGAGTTCCAGCGTGTGCTCCGTTTCCGGCGGAAGTCTCAACGTGTTGAAACGGGGCCCGTAGTCGGCCGCTACCGGAGCGTGTGCCGGGGAAGTCCGGAGGCGATCGATCAGCAGCGGTTCGAACAATCCCAGCACCACGTACACGACCGAGGCGGCCACCCCGAGCCAGATCCATCGGCGCCGTCCAAACCGGGGCTCGGGCCGCGTCTCGGACCGCAGGGACAACCATGCCCCGAGGGCCAGCGACACGAGGACCGCAACGACGGCTCCACGGGAAAACGTCAGCACGAGGGACACCCACACCAGAAGCGTCCCGGCATATCGGAACGCCGGCCGCCGGGGTACGCTCCAGAGAAGCGGCAACGACATAGCGAAGTACGCCGCCGCAGCGTTGGGATACTCGAAAGACCCGCTCAGACGCTGCACGGTACCGACATAGAATTCCTGGTCGCGGAAGACTCCGGCCAGGCCGAACCCCGCGAAGTCCGCGATAGCGTACACGGAGGCAAGCACAGCCGCGCCACACCATACGCTCGCGAGAGGTTTCGCGCGCGGACACGTGAGCGCGACGGCCAGCAGATAGATTCCCGCCGCGATGCGTACGACAGCTTTGGCCGAGTTTGCCAGGTAGGGCCCGCTCGCGAGGAGCGAAATCGCGGCGACCCCACCGAACGCCAAAGCGGCGATGAACACGGGCTTCCGACCCAGTGCACTTCGATGCTGCCACAAGCCAGGAAGATTGAATGCCGCCAGGAAGGCGAAAACCCACTGCAGAAGACTCAGTCCCAGGACCGGGGCGAGGGGTTCGAACGGGAGTAAGGCCACCAGAGCGGCGACCAGAAAACTCGCTCCACGATTAGGCATGGCCTCGGTCGAGGCGTTCAGGCCCAGATCGGTACGAGGACGCCAGGTCCACGAGAAGCACGCCCCCTCGTGCGACGGCAACCTTGAGCCCCTCGATCGCAATCCGCAGATAGGGTCGATCCTTCCCCCGCCACATCCGATCGATGTTGACGCTCTTGACGAGCCATCGGATGGCGAACCAGTAGTAAAGCCGGGGGTAGCGTCCTTTGAACAGAAGCTTGTTCTGGTTGCGGGAAGACCAGTTCTCATTTGGAATGATCCGGTCTTCCACGCGCTCGTAAAACTCCGTCCCCTTGATCGGAAACGCCACGGATATCCCGACGACGTCGGGCCGCGTTTCCCTGAGGAAGTCGATCGTCATCTGAATGTCCGCCGTAGTCTCCTCCGGGTACCCGAGAAGGATGAAGAAGCCCGACTGCATCCCCAGTTCCTGCGTGATCCGCGAGGCTTCCCGGACCTGTTCGACGCGAGTTCCCTTCTGCATGCTGTCGAGCACTTTCTGGGAACCGGATTCGGCTCCGTACCAGATGCGGAAGCAGCCGCTGTCGGCGAGGCCCTGGAGAATCTCCCGATCGACCAGGTCCGCGCGGCTGAGGCATTCGAACGGATGGGCCGCATCCCGCCTTCGAACCTCTTCGAAAAACTCCCTGCTCCATTTACGGTTGATGTTCAGAACGTCGTCGGAGATCCACATGATGTCCGGCTTGTAGCGTTCTTTGAGCATCAGCATCTCGTCGACGACATTCGAGGGCGACCGCTGGCGGTGCGAGTGACCGAAAATCTCGGCCGAACACCATGAACAGTGGTACGGACATCCCCGGGCGGTGATCAACGAAACCGACGACTCACCGTGCCTGGACTTCCAAACCTTGAAATAGTCGTCCATTTCGAGCACGTCGCGGTCCGGCCACGGCAGGCTGTCCAGGTCGGCGATCACGGGACGGGGCGGAGTGCGACAGGAGGATCCGTCCTTGGCGAAGATGATGCCCGGCACCTGCTCCAGACTCTCGAGGCCCTTGTCCTGGAGCCAGGGGATGAGCTGCTCCAGCGTCCTCTCGCCTTCGTTGGTTCCGACGATGTCGACCCCGGCCCGGAAGTACGTGTCGCACCACTCCGCAGCGTCGGGGCCGCCCACGATCACGAACTCCACGCCGCTATCCTTGGCAATCCGCGTCAGGCGGAGAACGTTGTCGCGCGTGATGATGTTGGCATAGAGTCCGACGATGCGCGGCCGGACTCTTTCCAGGGTCTGTTCAAAATCCTCGAAGTCCTGGAAAGTCGCGTCGAACACCTCGACGTCGAATCCGCCGCGTTTCAGGTATGCCGACAGGTAAAGGATGCCCAGTGGCGGATAGGGCTTCATCACCCGGCGTTCGACGACGTCGTACTTCAGGAAATAGGCGTGACCGAGAAGGATGTCGACCACTAGTGGCCCCCGCCAGAAATACCGTCACTATCTCCGAAGGAAGTTGCGACCGGACCGAATGGCGGAATCCACAACGTCAGCGTCTTGAGACTGCGGAGGTCCTTGGCGTTCAGCGTGGGCAACTGCCTTCGGCCCTGCGGGTTCGGGCGGAACGGCGCCGTCATTGGCGGCGCTCCTCCTCGCAATGAATGAGCATTGGCTCGTCGTCGCTTCCTCAAATCCGGCACCGTTGCGCTCCGAAATCTAGCAATGCTACTTCTGGCGGAGACCACTAGAATCCCTCCACTTCCGGCTGCCGGTACCGAAACAGCCTGTTCACCACGAACCGGATCTCATACGGCGCGGCATAGAAACGAGTCCGGTAACGCCACATACCCAGCGTCTTCATCGCCAGCACCTGCCAGGCCCGGAGCTTGATGTCGGAGACCGTCGGGTAACGCGCGTTGAGAACCCATTCGAAATCGCGAATCCTCCGGACGTCGGCTGGCCCGAGCCACGGCGTCTTCGGATCCCGGCGCAGGTCGAACTCGTTCCACTCGGGTTTCAGCCAGTCTTCCAGCCGCTCCGGAAACCGGAACCCACTCGCGCGCGCCTTCTGAAACAGCGGGGCATCCTCGAAGGACACGGGAGAATAGACGTAGATGATGATCTCCGAAGCCGGGTTGATCGCCTTTATTCTTCTAATATAACGAATATCTTCGCCGATCGAACGTCCGACATCTTTCGACGGTGTTCCAATCACGAAAGAGAATTCAGGCACGATCCCGAACCGCCGGGAGCGGGCTGCCAGATCAAGCACCATCTCCGGTGTCTGCGTTCCTCCTTTGCCCATCGATTCAAGAACATCGAACGAAGACGACTCCACGCCGAAAAACATCATCTTGAGCCCACTGTCGGCCATCGTCCGCCACGTCGTGTCCGAATAACCCATCACAGTGTCTGGCCGAGCCTCGCCCCACCAGCCGAGTCCGAGCGGCGCGATGCGTTCGGCAATCTCCGCCGTCCGCTGTTCTCCGACGAAGAAATTGTTGTCGATGAACTCCAACGCGTTGATTCCGTGATTCCGGTGAAGCGCCTCTACGTCGTGGGCAACATCTTCAGGAGATCTACCGGACCAGGCCCCTTTGTAGACGCCGGCAACGGCGCAGAAACCGCACAGGAACGGGCAGCCGTAGCTGGAATGGTAGGACAGGGTGCGCGACCCCAGACATGTATCGCTGACGTACCGGCCGACATCGATCCGATGGTATGGAATCGGCCGTTCCGCCTCGGCCCGATCACGACCCAGTCCCGGATTGTGGACCAGGGTGCCACCGGAACGGTACGACAGCCCCGGAACCGCTTCGAGAGAATCCCCGGCTTCGAGCGCATCGATGAGCTTCCGGAACGAAGTCGCGCCCGGGCCCCGGATCACGTAGTCCACCAGGCCCGACTCCAGGACGACGTCGGTATGGAGCGACGGGAAGTACCCGCCCCAGATCACCACGAGCTCCGGGAAGCGGCGCCTGAGGCTCTCGGTTAACGGAATCGCCTGCCCGAGCTGCGGCCCCGGCATCACTGTAATGGCCAGGTAGCGCGTGTCCGACGCTTCAATCCGCTGCGCCAGCACCGTCTCCGCATCGGATTCGAAATTTCCGTCGACAATCTGGTACGGATAGCGTCCTTCCAGTTCGGCTCCGAGCGATAGGATCGAAAGCGGCAGGCGGAACTTCCACCGAGCGCTTCTCGGGTTGAGCAGGGTGATCATGGCTGCAGAACCCGGGTCCGCTCGGGATCGGGCGCGAGGAGGCGCTTCACCCGGCCGGCGAACTTCAAGATCCAGACTTCGAAAGGCAGGGCGTAACGGCCCCGCTTCAGTCGAGCTCTGGCCGAGGGCGCAAGCACCCGGACCACGGCGTCGCGCAACGAGCTGCGACGGCGGATGGGCGCCGCGCCGAAACCGATCCGGATGTACTCCCGCATGAGTTGGATCCGTCGATGATCCTCCACGTTCAGCCAGGGGAGTCTCTGGACCTTAGGATAGAAAACAGCCCACTCCTCGAGCGACTCCGGTGCCCGGAGTCCCATCTCCACCGCCTGCCGAAAGTTTGGCGCCCCCGGATACGGCGTGTAGATATTGCTGTGGAACTCCGTCTTCGGGTACCGGCTCTTGATGCTTCGGATCATATCGAGCGTCGAGAGCCGATCGCGTTCGGTTTCGCCGGGGAGCCCGAAGATCAGAGAAAAAGTCGCCGTAATTCCGGCGCCATCAAGCCTGGACGCAGCGGCCTGGATGACGTCGGTCGCCTGAAAGCGAACCTTGTTGACGGACTCGAGAACGTCGTCCGAGCCGGATTCAGCTCCGATAAACACCCGGTCTAAACCGCTCCGCCGCATCACCCGCAACCCGTCATCGGACAGCCGGAGCAGGAAATTGGCCGTCGTCTGGATCGTCCAGTCGAACTTCTCACCGGAGGCGAGCAATCCCTCAGCAATTTCTACGCCGCGCGGCTGATCGACAAGGAAGTTGTCGTCGACGATGTCGATCATGTCGAGGCGAAACCGGCGAACGATGTCGACGACCTCGTCGACGACGCGTTCGGAAGGCAGAGCGTTCCAGGCACGCCCATAGAGGCTCGCGTTCGAGCAGAAGGAACAGTCGTATGGGCAGCCGTGGCTGGATGTGTACGTCAGCCATCGTCGTCCGCTCAACCGCGCGTACGGCTCCAGGTCCACCAGATGGTAGGCCTTGAACGGTAAGGTATCGATATTCGTCGTGGGGCGTCCCGGATTATCGACGGCCTCCCCGTCCGCTCCGGTATATGAACAGCCGGCCACGCCGGAGAGATCCCGCCCTTTGGCAAGCCGGTCGACTACTTCAGCCATCGTCAACTCGCCCTGGCCCCGTACGACAACGTCCACATAGGGTGCGGCGAGCGTCTGGCGGGCCAGCGTCGAGGGATGCCATCCACCCAGCACGACGGGAAAGTCCGGCCTCACAGCCTTGACGGCGCGGGCCACCTCGATCGCTTCGTAGATCATCGGGCCCGTAACGATCGATATGCCCAGGCAGACGGAATCATCCAACTGGGCGAGGATTCGTTCCTTGTACCGGGGCTCGATCGTGGAGTCGACGATATCGAGGTCGTAGCCCCGCTGCTCAAGAACGGAAGCCAGGGCGAGCAAGGCCAGTGGAGGCGCGGCCTCGAGGCTTCGATACGAGGGAAAGAACAGTAGGATCTTGGCTTTCATCTATGAAATGTCGTCCTCCTTCGACATTGCCTCCGGACGGCGACACGGCCGGAAACCCCAAGGGAAAGCTGTGGGTCCCAGTTTATATCCGGCGCGATCCGTGAGCAACCGACTTAGCACGCCACGCAGCCCGTGGACGAGGTCTGCTGGCTCGCGTTAGGGCGGCGGCCCGGCAGATGCTAGCGGACGTTCATGCGGAAGATCGCTGTGAAGCGGTAGCCCCGGCGTCTGTCGCTGGCGAAGACAAGCGAGCGACCGTCCAGTGCGTAGGCAGGCATCAAGTCGTTTGCGCGGCTCGAGGTCAGGATCCGGACCTCGCCTCCGCCCAGGTCGAGCTCGGCAATATCCCAATCGCCCATCGGATTCGTCGCGAACGCGAGCGCGCTCCCGTCCGGGGAATACGCACCGTAGCGATAGTCGACGTCGCCTGCGAGCAGGACGCGCGCGGCGCCAATCGGGCGCGACCACTCTGAGATTCGGTACCGGCCGGCGACAAGCTCCGAAAACACGATATCTTCACCACCTGGGGCAATCGACAGGTCATGCACGATCCGAGGACGCTCGAACAGAACCGACCATCCCTCGCCAGGCGTCGATTCGATCACGGACCAAGTTTCCTCGCCCGAGAGAACGGCCAGTACCCGGCCATCCCCGAGAACGGGCTCGGTCCCCGGCCCGACGGTCACAATCTGCCCATCTCGAAACCGTCCGCGCACGAGTCCGTCGGCCTCGTAGACGACCCCCGAGCCGAAGGCTGACGGATGAAGCCAATCGAAACCGGCGCTACCAAGCGACGCGAAAATCACGCCTGCATCGCCGATAGCAGGATCGATTTCGAGCATGCGAGCTCCCTGCATCGGCTCCAGAGTGGCGCCGTCGACCTCGTCCAACTGCCAGCGCCGCCACTCTCCGGCGGCCGAAATAGAGGCCAGCACGATCACCATCCCGAAGGCTGCCAGGATCGGCCGTCGGCGACCTCCCCAAAGCAGACCCAGGCTGTGTATCGGCCGAGGTCCGTGCATGAGTGCCAGAAACAGGATCCACAGTGCCAGGGTCAGGTAGGCTCGGGGAAACGCGAGCAGCATCGAGAGGCGGGAATCGAACCCTGTGCCGGCCCCCATGTAGTCGGAGCAATAGACCGTGTACAGCGCAACCAGACTCAGCCGGACTTTCAACGTCGAGAACTGCGCGACGGCAGCCGCGATCGCGGGGAACAGCAGCACGTGGTGGTAGCTTGCCTGACTCGGTGTGGTAAGCGAGATCATCGTCATGATGGCGCCGTACTCGAGCAGCCGATTTCCGTTCGGACGACGCCGGATGGAAGCGAACATCGCCACGGCCACAAATCCCGGCAGTAGTGGCCGGACGAAGAAGTAGAGACCCGGAAGGTTGGTGATCGGCTCGGGGTTCAGAGCCGGATCGGCCACCAGCGCTCGCCGCAGCAGAGCCTGCAACGTGTTCCAGCCGACGTTGTAGGGATCCTGTATCTCGCCACGCAGCGTCCTGCCCAGCACCTCGACGAGATAAATCCGATGGGGCAGCCACCCCAGGATGATCAGGCCGACGAGCGAGCCTGCCGCGATCGCTGCGATCGTCCACAGCGCAGCGCGCCGTCTGTCGGTCCAGATCAGCCACCCCAGCAAAAACACGGGGAACACCTTCGTCAGGGCTCCGAGCGACAGAGCTACGCCGGCGATCGCGGGACGGCGCTCCGCCGCAAGAACGGCGGCCATGAGCAGCGCGGTCAGGACGAGGTAGAACTGGCCGAACGCCAGGTTGTTTCCGAGGGCGTCTCCTGCCGCGAATGCCACCAGACCGGCCCAGACCCATCCAACACCGCTAAGCCGGGACACGAGTGCGATCGACAGGATCAGGGCTCCGAGACTCAATACGATCCAGACCCGCTTTGCCCCGAGAGGGTCCAGCGAAGCGAGGGGAAGCATCGTCAGAGCGGAGAACGGCGTGAAGTAGTTGAACAGCGCCGGCACGTCTGAAAATCCCGCGACCTCGGACTCGCGCGCGAACGCAGCCGTATCGTAGAGATCCGCCAGAGGACGGTCGTTCGCCACCATCCATGCGGCCGTGTAGTAGTTCGGAAAATCGGTCTGAATTGCGGTCCAGCCCGGAATCAAGTGCATCCACACCAGGCGCAGAACCAGCACGGCCAGGACGAGGGCCGGAAGCGCCCGTTTCATCGGATCTCTAGGACGATCATGGTCTCGCCGAACCCCCAGCGGCGCGTGTCGACACGCGCAACGACGAAGCCTTGGTCCGCGAACAAGCCCTCGATCCCAGCCACGTCGATGTCCGTCGACAGAACCAGCAAAGCGGCCCCTCCGGCGGCCAGATGCGAACGGGCCGAACATGCGAAACGGGAAATCGTACAGAAATCGTCGCCCGCATGAAGAGCCTGCTCCGCTACATCGCGCGCTTCACGGGGAAAGAACGGGGGATTCCAGGCGATGAGGTCGAACTTCCGGCCCTCGACCGCGACGAAGAGATCGCTCTCGAGAACCTCGATGGCGAGCCCGTTGACGCGGGCGTTTTCCTTCGCACACGCTACGGCAGCGGGGTTGATATCGAGCGCGGTCACCAGGGCACCGGCACGTGCCGCGCGAAGGCCGATCACACCGCTGCCGGTCCCCATGTCCAGCAAGCGCAACCTCGCGAGTTCCAGGCCCGACAGGTAGTCACCCAGGATCGAGCTACTCCCAAAATAGCGCGGATGGAACACGGTGGGAAAGACGTGAAGCGTCAGACCAGCGACGCGCACAGTCTTCGAAGCCGACGACCTCAGCAGCCAGAACTTCAGCGTTGGATGTATCAGCCGCCGCAGGCGTCCGAGCAGCGAGACCTTCATCCGGAAGCGGAACGAATCAGCCGGGCCAGATACGGTTCGAGAGCCAAGTGATACCAATCGTTATCGCACCGCAATCGGGACACGATGCGCAACAGGGCGCGGATGGCTCCGGACCCGGCCGAGGTGTAGGCGTGGCGGAGGTAGAAATTGAGGCTTTCCACCCTTTTGGACAGCCGTCGAGCGTCGGGGAGCCAGGCGTCATCGATCGAAAAGTCCGCCCAATCCTCGAGACGTTCGGGAAGCCGGAAATTTCGCTTCTGCAGTTCGGCCACAAGCTCCGTTCCGGGATACGGGGAATAGAAGTAGATCGTCGCCTCGAGCTTCGGACTGATACCCCTCACTTGCTTGATCACCTCGAGAGTCTGCCCGAAATCAGCTTCGGTTTCGCCCGGAAAACCGGTAATGAAACTGAAGGAAACGGCGATGTCGGCGGCCGCGGCGCGCCGACCCGCGGTTACGATCTCATCCACCCGATATTCCTTCTTGATACGGTCCAGAATTTTCTGTGACCCGGATTCGGCTCCGATGGTGATCCGACGGCAGCCGGACTGACGAAGCCGCGGAAAAAACTCCTCCGGCAAGCGGCACAGCTCGTCCGCACGCGCGGTACCCTTCCATCCGAATGGAGCTTTTCGATCGATGAACGCCTCGGCCAGCGCGCGGATTCGTTTCAGGCTGGCGAACAGGTCGTCGTCGAGGAAGGAGACCTCGTCCATCCGGTAGCGCGCATGAATTCGGAGTAGCTCATCGACTGTGCGTTCCGCCCTCAGCGCCGTCCACTTGCTCTTGTAGATAATCGGGTCCGCACAGAACGTACAGCGATAGGGACATCCCCGGGAAGAACTGAAGTCGACCTGCCGTGCGCCCTTGTGGCGGAAGTAGCTTTCAACGTCCAGCAGCTCATAGTCCGCCCGCGGAAAGCTGTTCATGTCGACGAGCGGTCTGGGTGGCGTGCGAACCGGAGAAGACTCGCCTCCCAGCGCGAGTCCGGGAATCGAGGACCAGCGCCGACGATCCTCGATCGCTCGGACCAGCTCCGCGAACGTTGCCTCTCCCTGTCCGATGACGACCGCGTCGACCGCTCCACTGCCGATGCACTGTTCGGGGAGGATCGAGGGATGCCAGCCACCCCAGACGACCGGCAGTTGAGGATACCGCTGCTTGAGTTGGCGTGAGAGTTCCAGCGCCGGTCGGATCGGCGAGCCTGAGAACACGGTCATGCCGACGCAACATGCGGCGCCGGCGTCTATCCGGGAATCGTAGATACGTACGTCAAATTCCGGAGCCGGAAGTGCCGAGCCCACCGCCACGAGGCCCAGCGGCATGGAATAGAACTCTGAGGGGGGGTTATAGAGCAGAACACGTCTCGTCACAACTCACCCTCGGAAACGCCACACCGACAAGGAGTGGTCCCCGGCCGTCGAGAATGGCGCGAGCCGGGACAGAAATCGGTCGAGAGGCTTGATCGCATCGAAAATACCGTGAAAGCGCCGGTCCAAATGATCGAAGCCGGGTACGGGAACCAGCAGGTTCAGCGCTTCCCTCCGTTCCAGGACAAAACGATCGCCAAGACTGCGCCGGAGATGTCGGAATCGATGATAGTGTACGTCAAATTCCGTGCCGCCAACAATCGCAGTTCCTGCCCGTCTGAAGCGCCTGAACGCCACTGACGGCCGTCCCTTCACCAGGTGAATCGCTGTCTCCAACGGATAGAAGGACCCCAGTAGGACGATGACGAGCCGAGAGCCTGGTCGCAATACTCGCGTTGCGAACGCGCCAAGCCAGTCCAAGTGCGCGACGCAATTCAGCGCACCAAAGTTGGAATAGAGTCCATCGAAGCTTCTCGGGGGGAAGGAAAGCGTCGAATAGTCACCCACCCGGCACTCGACGAGATCCGAAACCCCGACAGTCTTCGCTTTCTCGACAACTCGGTCGGTCATCTCAGCCGAGAGATCGACGCCCGATACGTGGACGCCGCGGCAAGCCAGATGGATCGCATCGTCTCCGGTTCCGCACCCCAGATCGACAACTCCCGAGCCCGGCGAGAAACAACCATCCAGTACCGTCCAGGTACGCGAACGCAGTTCCCTACCCAGCCGCGTATCACCGAACTGCCGATCGTAGTCGACGGAGTGACGGTCGAACGCCTCCCGAACCCTCGCGATCTGGGTTTTGGATTCGTCCACGGGCGCGCCCTGGAAGCGACTGTGTCGTTATTGAAGAGTGCTCTGGAAGGGCAATCCGTCGGCCGCTCCGATCAGGCGCATCACCCCTTCGGCGATCTGACCGGCGACCCCGCTGAACAGAATCGTCTGGAACGAAAACCCACCGCCCTCGACCAGGTGGGGAAACAGCAACTCGTCGGTCGCCGGCGTGCCATTCTCGTCGGTCGCCGGCGTCGTCGTAATCAGGAACTCGCCACGCTCGTTGGTGCGCCCGCGCAGGCCGGTCACAACGATTTCCTCGGTCGACGTGATCCGCACAATCCCACGGAACTCGACATCGAGAACCTCGTCGATGAAGAATGATTTATGGCCCGAAGCCGGAACCGGGATCGGGGCGCTTGTCGCAATCAGCGTTCCGTCGAATTCCATCAACTCCAAAGTGATGTCCGCGTTCACGAACCCCATGTTGAGAATGGCAACGCCGGACTGGATCGACCCGACGGCGAATGGCTCCCCGGAAACCTCGCCGTACATCCGAAAAGCAGTTCCGCTTTCTGAAGCCTGGACGGCCGCTTCGGTAATGATGATCCCTTCCCCGTTGAACAGTGTGAAAACCGCCTGACCAGCTGGAACAGCGTGGCCGAAATCGGGGAAGATCCGGACGGTCCCGACCCGGACATTAGAATCGAACTCCGTTGTCCGGTACACCTGGGCGCTCTTGCCATTGATGACGTATGGGTAGACGGAAGTCGGGAATGAGAAACCGTCGAGAAGAATCGGAGTCTGAACCCCGGGGAAATCGATGGTTCCTGCTTCGGGATCCGCGATCGCCCCCTCGTCATAGAAGACAAGGTTGCCTATCATCTGCGTGTCGGCCGGGTTCACCAGGATGACCTGCGTGACCCACCCGCCGCCTGAGGCGAAATGGGGTATTTGAATGGGAAGGGCCGAGAGCGAAGTGTTCGTAGTGTCCACCACCGGCAGTGTGCTGATGAGGAAATCGCCTCGGGCATTGACGAATCCCCGCAGAGCGGTCACCGCAATGGGCAACGAGGATGTAAAGGTTAAGGTCGCGTCCGCAGCATTCGGCAAAGAAAACGGGGCTTCCGAGAGGAACCGGGAAATCTGCTGGTTCGCCGGGATCGTCAAGGTGCCGGAACCAAAGTCGGATATGGGGCTGACAAAGCCGGCATCGGTAAAGTGAAAGTCGATCGTTACTTCCTGCTCGTTGGGGTTGGCGATCGCGATGCCCGTGTTGAACGGATTGTTGAAGCGGGCAAAGATCCGTCCCTCCTGAATGAGCGGGGACGCCGGAACGCTGGTCTCGCTCACAAGCACGCCGTTCACGCGAGAACCAAAAATCCCGATGCCAGAGGGTGTCGTGCTGCCGGCGGCGGGCTGGATCCGCGCATATGCCACCGAAAATTCCTCGGACTCGGAAGAAGTCAACAACGACAGGCCACCCCTGTCGGAGATGGAGTACGACCGTACCGAGTCATCGTCAGGAGACTCGATGAACGGGAGGAGGAATTTCTCGTCTGTGTAGACGTAGTCTCCGAACGCAAAGCCGGTACCATCCGCAGCGACACCCCCCACGTTGAAGCGAACCGTCCCGGTGTCGGTCGTGGCCGGCGCGGTCCAATCGAACGTGAACGTTGCGGTTCTGTCGCCCGCCAGCGGCTCGGAATGCTGGACATGCTCGAGCAGATGCCCGCCGACCTCGGATGCCTGGACCTCGATGCCGCTGGCAGGGCTGAAGCTCCCCGCCTGGACGCCGCCGGCGTCGACCGCCGTCATCTGGAACCCGAATGCACTCGCATCGAGGTCGGGGTTGGGGTCGGAGACCGTCACGTCGATCGTGTAGGTCGTTCCGGGCACCCACTGAGTCGGCAGGCCGCTGATTCCGATCGCTCCAAGCCCGAAGTTCTGATCGAAGTCGAAGTGACATCCGAACGTACTGCAACTCGCGTCGATTCCACCGCTCACACCCGACCGATCAGCCGGCAGGCCGGTGGAATTGCCCCAGACGAGCGCGGCCCATGCCATCAGGAGTACGGACACAAGAAAGACAAACCGATTCGCAATCACCTGTCGAAAACCTCCATCATCCATCCTGCCGAAGCGGTAGCCCGCATTTCTCACCAGTGGTCTGCTGCAGCGCCAGATCCATCCGCCATTACTGCGTTGCGCTTGGTCGGGCTCCTCAACGTACTGTCACGTACGCCTCGGTCGCCCTCCCGGCGCGCGCCTTGCCCTGGCGGCGTCTCTGACGCTTCGCGACGACAACCGGCGAGAAAAGCGGGCTTGCCCGCATTCAGCGTCTTCTAAGATTAAACCGGATCTGGAGCGTGATTGGCAAGGGGACCACAGATTACGCGAGAAGGGGGCAGGCCACGGATTTCACGGATTCAATGGATATTCTTCGGACGGCTTCTCCGAAAAACCTCAATCAATCCGTGAAATCCGTGGCTCTCTTGCTCCGTGAAATCCGGCTTCTAGATCAAGTCGATCGTGACGGCGCCGATCCCGGACTCGATCCGGATGATGATTCGCGTCCGACCATTTCCGAGATTTCTGGTGTAGCGGTCATTGTCCCGTTCGGAGCCCGGGGCGCTGATGTTGGAAAGGAAGCTGTTGTCGCTGTGGATCTCGACCGCTAGCTCCCTGGGAATCCGCAGGAGGATGTGGCCCACCCCGACCGAGATCCTCGCCTCGGTCGTCCAGTCGTCCCATTCCCCGGAAAAGTCGAGTTCCGTCCGACCGATGCCGCCTTCGACAGTGAGGTCACGGACCCTGGCGTTGCCGATACTCCGGATCGTAACGTCGCCGACACCGGCTTCTACATCAAGATCATCCATCTCTTCGGCAGACAGCTCACCGAAGAGGATTTCGGTCCGCCCGACACCGCCGTCCAGCCGGAGTCGGGTAAGCCCCAAACCCGTCAGATCCAGGTGGGCCTCCGTAACGCCAGTCGACAGTCGAAGGTCGATCGGGATGTCGGGGTTCAGGCGGAGTAGCAGGTCGTTATTGAAGCGGTCGCCGGAGAATCCACGGCCCACCGAATCCAGGTCGAACCTCAGGCTGGCGCGACTGCCGGCGCCGTCGAAATCCAGCTCGGGATCGAAATGGAGCCGGTCGTATTCGAGGTCGATCGAATAGAGCTCATCGTCCGAGCCCTCGGAGATCTCCAGGTTTCCGATGTCGTACTCGATATGGACCTGCAGGCTCTCAAAGTCGTCCAGCGGTTGGGACTGCCTGAAGGTGTCCATCTCGACGCGGGTGTCGAGGAATTCATCACAGCCAGACGTGCTCAACACGAGCACGAAAGCCAGAGCAAGTTTCGAGACGCTGTTCATTTTCTTCATGGTTTTTCCGTCGGACGCATCACAACTTCGCTGATGAAGCTGTTCGGTTCCTGAGCCACGATCATCCGGACCGCATGGGCAATGTCGTCGGGCTGCAGCATGCGCTCGTGCGACTTGCCATCTTTGTTGCGGGGCGAAAAGGTCGTATTAGTCGATCCTGGACAGACAACCGAGACACGAACCCGATGCTCCCGCACCTCCTCGGCAAGCGCTTGGGAGAAGCCCACGACGCCGAACTTCGAAGCGCAGTAGAGTGCTCGCCTAGCCGTGCCGACCTTCCCGGCAATCGACGCTATGTTGATGATATGGCCGTGCTTTCGCTCGATCATACCGGGTAGTACGGAACGGCACGCAAAAAAGATCCCTCTCAAGTTCGTATCGAGCACCGAATCGTAGTCCTCGTCGCTCGCCTCGACCACGGGCCCGTAGTGGGACACCCCGGCGGCATTGACCAGAATATCGATCGGTCCGAGCTTGCGTACCGCCGCCCTGACAAGGCGCTCGACCTCTTCGCTGTCCCGGATGTCGGTCGGCAGGATCTCGGCGCCCTTCACGCTCCGAGCGGTCTCTTCCAGTTCGGCCCGGGTTCTGGCCACCAGTGCCACCCGTACACCCTGATTCCCGAACTCCACCGCGACGGCCCGGCCGATACCCCGTCCGGCTCCAGTCACCAACGCTACCTTGTTATCCAACGAAACCATTGCTTTTCTTAGCGTCGGGCCCACCGTCCCTGATCACAGCCCTCGTGCCCGAAGTGCCCGAACCGTCTCGCGCCCCCCTGATGGCGGGAACTCTGACAGGGCCGGTCCCCCCCACGCCTCTCCTTCACACGGAACGGGGATTACCCGGTCGCTACCGCTTCCGGTTCTGGTCGGAGTGGGGTTGATCAATCTCCCGCCCCCGATGTCTCCTGGACGGGCAAGAGTTCCTGGTCCTTGTACTGAAGCTGGTACAACTTGTAGTAGAGGCCGCGCTCGGCCAGCAGCTCCTGGTGCGAACCGATCTCGCGAATTTTCCCCTTGTGCATCACGATGATCCTGTCGCAGCGCTGAATCGTGGACAGACGGTGCGCGATGATGATCGATGTTCGGCCCGTCATGAGCCGGTCGATGGCCTCGCGGATCGCAATCTCGGTTTCGGTATCCACACTGGACGTCGCCTCATCCAGGATCAGGATCTCCGGGTCGTGGGCCAGCGCCCGCGCAAACGCCAGAAGCTGCCGCTGGCCGACCGACAGCGTCGTCCCCCGCTCGTTCACAGGATGCTCGAGCCCCAGTTCGAGAGATCGAAGGAACGGCCCCAGGTTGACGTCCTGGGCCGCCCGGAGCACACGCTCTGCAGGAATGTCGCTACCGAGCCGGATGTTCGATTCCAGCGTTCCAGAAAACATGAACACATCCTGCAACACGACGGCAAAGCGGCTTCGCAGGTCTTCGAGCGCCAACACCGAGACATCCACCCCGTCGATAAGAATCCGGCCTTTCTGGACGTCGTAGAAGCGGGTAAGCAGCCCGGTCACCGTCGTCTTCCCGGCACCGGTGTGACCGACGATGGCGATCGATTCACCTCTTGCCACGCGGAAGGAGACGTCCTTCAACACCCAATTCTCGTCGTTATAGGCAAACCAGACATTGCGGAACTCAATGTCGCCCCGGGTTGCGGGAATACGCACGGGATGGGCCGGCGCTTCGACTTCCGGGCGGGTGTCAAGCAGGCTGAAGATGCGCTCCGAACTGGCCATCGCCGATTGGAGGATGTTGTACTTTTCGGCGAGGTCGGCGATGGGCCTGAAGAACCGCTGAGAGTATTGGATGAAGGCGATCAGGGTTCCCAATGACAGCAGGCCCGCAATGACCTGTCCTCCACCGTACCAGATGATCAATGCAATCGCGGTCGCGCTCAACAGTTCGACGACCGGAAAGAACACCGCATACGCCATGATCGAGTCCAGGTTAGCACCGAGGTGTTCTCGATTGATTCGCTCGAACTTCTCCGCACTCTTGCGCTCGTGGTTGTAAAGCTGCACGACACTCATCCCGGTGATGTGTTCCTGCAGGAAGGCGTTGATCTTCGCTACGGCGACTCGCACCCGCCGGTAACCGTCCCTGGCATGTTTGCGAAACACCGCAGTCGCGACGGCAATGATCGGAACGACCGCAAGCACAATCAACCCCAACCGCCAGTCACGCACGAGCAGGACGATCATGATACCGGTCAGTGTAAAGACGTCGCCGAAGACCGAAACGAGTCCCGCCGAGAACATCTCGTTCAACACGTCGACGTCGCTCGTGACGCGCGTGATCAGCCGACCGACGGGGTTCCTGTCGAAGAAACTGTTCGACAAGGTCTGCAGGTGTCCGAAGATCTGCTCCCTCATGTCGAACATGATCCGCTGGCCGGTACTCTGGAGCGTGTAGGTCTGGAGAAATCCGGTGCCCAACTTGACTACAAGCAGCGCGAAATAAAGCAAGGCGATGGACAGCAGGCCCTGCATGTCGCCGGGCAGGATGTAGCGATCGACGGCGATCATCGTCAGCCAGGGGAAGCTGATCTCGATCAGTGACTCGATAATGATCAGGAAGAACGCCAGCACGACGGATTTCCGGTACGGCACAAGGTAGACGAGGAGCCGCCGCATCAGTCGTGAGTCGTAGGCTTTTCCTAGTACTTCTTCTTCCTGCATAAACCCATCACGCCGAACGATCCGCCGCCGAAACCTATTCGCTGACCTCCAGTTCTTCTTCGAGCAATTGTCTCTGGTGCAGCACCGCGTATCGGCCGTCCATCGCCAGAAGTTGATCGTGGGTGCCGCGCTCGACGATCCTACCTTCGTGGAGAACGACGATCTCGTCGGCATCCTTGACCGTGGACACGCGGTGGCTGATCAGGATCGACGTGCGGCCCTTCATCACCTCACGCAGTTCGCCCAGGATCTGCTCTTCGGTATGGGTATCCACACTGGACAGCGAATCATCCAGGATGAGGATCTTCGGGTCCCGCACCAATGCGCGCGATATGGCAGTCCGTTGTTTCTGGCCGCCCGAGAGCGTAATTCCCCGCTCGCCTACCACGGTGCCGAACTTCGCGGGAAAGGAATCGATATCTTCGTCGATACTGGACAATCGCGCGGCCTCGACGACTCTTTCCTCGGTCGCATCCTCGACGCCAAAGGCGATGTTTTCGAACACCGTTTCACCGAACAGGAACGTATCCTGAGGAATAAAACCGATGGACCGCCGCAGGCGCTCCAGCCCGAAGCGCTCTATCGGAATGCCGTCAATGAACAGGGTGCCGGGCGGGGCATCGTACAGTCGCGGAATCAGATGGACCAGTGTCGACTTGCCCGATCCGGTAGCCCCGACGATTGCCAGGGTTCGGCCGTTTGGGATCCTTAACGAGATGTCCCGAATGACGGGCGTCCCATTGTAGGAAAAGCTCAGGTTGCGGAATTCGACTTCGCCCTGAATTTCCTGCTCGATGAGGTCGGAACCGTCTCGAACGGCCGGCTCAATGTCGAGTATGTAGTTGAGCCGGGCCATCGATGCGCGGCCCCTCTCGAGCAGGTTCACGACCCATCCGAGAGCGATCATGGGAAACGCCAGCATGCCGAGGTACACGGTGAACGCTACGAAATCGCCGAGCGAAATCACGTTCGCGACGACCTGGCGTCCTCCGAACCAAAGCACGACGACCGCCGCGAAGCCGATCGTAAACTGCATCGTGGGATAGAACATGCTCATCACGCGGACCAGTTCGAGGTTCTTGCTGCGGAGATCGGTGTTCAACCGCGCGAACTCCTCCTTTTCGTGCTCTTCCTGGACGAACACTTTCACAACCCTGATGCCCGCCATGCTTTCCTGCACGCGGGCGCTCAATCGGGCCAGGCGGCCCTGAGATTCTTCGCTTAGTTGGTGGATCTTCCGGCCGAACCCGCGAACGCCGACTGAGATCAAGGGCAGCGGCATCAGCGCGACAAGCGTCAGTTTCCAGTCGATGCGGACCATGAGGGCAATCGTGATGGTCGTGATCAGCAGAGTATTCACCGTATACATGATTCCGGGACCGAGGAGCATACGGACGTTGCTCAAATCGTTGGTGGCCCGGGACATCAAGTCTCCGGTGAAGTTCTTCTGGAAGAAGGACATCGGCAGCCGTTCCAGATGGGTGAAGACGTCCTCTCGCAGTTGGTACTCGATCCGCCGGGAAACACCGATCATCAGCCAGCGCATCAGGAAACGGAATACGCCCTGTAGGATCGTCAGGCCGATGATCAACCCGGAATACTGGAGCAACTTATCGGCGGTGACCGACTCGGTGAGGCTGTCTACCGCGTACTTCAGGACCCAGGGAGTTGCCAGGTAGAAGCTGGTCGTACCCAGAACACAGGCCATGCCGGCCGCCATTCGCCCTTTATAACGTTGCAGATAGACGAAAAGCCGGGCTAGAGTTGGAGTTTGGGGGTCGGCCGCGGACATCGGAAGCCATTCTACATTTATTTTCCGGTGCTTTTAAACCACGCGAGACAGACAAGGGTCCAATATCTATAGGACGGAGCACTCTGAACTGAAAAGGCACAACTTCAATTTCGCCAACAAGTTCGGACGTATTCCAATGGATCATACAGCGACTACAATCATGCCGGGCGCCGCCACGGAACAAGACGCCGATCAGCTATTGGTCGCGCGCTACCTTGACGGCGACCTGGTCGCCTTCGATGAGATGATGACACGCCATGAACGGCAGATCTACCGGCTTTGTTACCGGTTCGACCGGAATCACGACGACGCGATGGACCTGACACAGGATGTCTTCGTCAAGGCTTTCGAGAAGCTGCCATCCTTCCGGGGCGATGCGCGCTTCAAGACCTGGCTGTACCGGGTTGCCGTAAACCATTGCCTGAATCACGTCAAGAAGCACTCGCAGAACTTCGTCGAAGTGACCGAACAGACAGGGCGAGTGAAGGCGGCCGACGACGATCGACTGCTCGCCCAGGAGCGGCGACGCATCGTCCGAGACCTGATGCCTCAGTTGCCGCCGCGACAGAGGGCGATATTCGAAATGAGGATGAACGACAACCTCAGCTACGAAGAGATCGCGAAAATCCTGAATCGGTCGGTCTCCACCATCAAGTCGAGTGTGTTCTTCGCGTTGACGAAGCTGAAGAAGCTCGTCAACCCGCAAACCCTCAAGGGACCTTCGGTCTGAGTGATCACGATGTTCAGCCACCTGAAATCTGAGGAGTTCGTCAACCTGCTGGAGGGGATCACGCTGGAACCGAGGCGGATTGCACATCTGGACGGCTGTCTCCGCTGCAGTGAGGCGCTGGAATCGATCTCGGAAACCTACCGGGACGTCGCGAACGAATGCGCGAAAGCCGGTGAGGTCGATATACCCGATATCGATTGGCACGCGGTGCGGCCGTCCGTGAGGAACCAGTTGCTGAAACGTTCGGTCAAGCGGACGACGACGGTGCAGCGGTGGACCGGCTGGCGACTCACGCCTTCGGCCGCCTGGGGGATGGGATTCGCTCTTTTGCTGACGGTGGCTCTGTTCGCGAGCTTTACCGGCAGCGGGTCGATGCCCGAAGGCATCCCCGCCGTCGCTCGCGTCGATACCGGCTCCGCAACCAGTTGCTGAAACGTTCGGTCAAGCGGACGACGACGGTGCAGCGGTGGACCGGCTGGCGACTCACGCCTTCGGCCGCCTGGGGGATGGGATTCGCTCTTTTGCTGACGGTGGCTCTGTTCGCGAGCTTTACCGGCAGCGGGTCGATGCCCGAAGGCATCCCCGCCAGAAACCTCGACAGGCTCCTAGGAGCCTGCGCCGTAGGACGATGGGCTCACGTTCTACATGGATGAGGCCGAAGCCACCCAGGCCGAGGCCATGGCATGGGCCGAAACCGAGATCTTTACAGCCCTGAACGAGCTGGAGGCTGAAGAGACCGAGCTCCTGAGGGAACTGGTTGCGTCCGCCTACGACGAGGAGATCGGTATCGACGGGGGTTTGTACCGATGAAGCGGCTTCTAACCGGAACGTTGCTGGTCCTGTTGGGTGTGAGCGCAGCGGTCGGGGCGCCAATTGTGCAGCGGGGCCCACGAAACCTCGGCAAGGCTCCTAGGAGCCTGTCGGCAATAAGAAATCTGGAGAAGTCTGAAGCTGAAAGACCCATCGCGATTTCAGGATGAAGGCCACCTTGGGAAGCGTTTGCTCAGACAGATCCATGAGATGAGATTGCGGCAGCCCCCATTGAGCGCGATACGTATTTTTCATCCGCGGATTCTGTGTTTGCCAGGATCTCCCTGCTTCGATTCAAGCCGCCAGTGGCTTGAATCCTCCTCCGTAACGAAACAACTTCAGGATGTTGTGGGTCAAACAGACCAGTTGCCATTCCGCCCGCACGTTCTCGAGACCGCGGAAACTGAAACGCCGGAATCCCCGGCATTCCCGGGTCTGTCCGAATACCGGTTCCACAATCGCCTTGCGCATCTTGTAGACGGCCCGCCCCACATCGCTGTCCAGTTTCTGTTTCATTTGCTCCCGTACGCCGGCGCCTTCAGCCGCTCCGGGCGGGCCGCCGGAAGACTTCGGGGATGCGCCGGTCCGGACTCGCCCCGTGGCCACGTGTAAATCGATCCCTGCGGCTCGCGGGTCGGTCACCTGCCTGGGGCTCCAATACCCGGCATCCGCGCTGACCGCGACGGGCCGGGTCCCCGTGTTCCGCCGCACTTGCGCGACCATGGGCGCCAGTTGCTCTTTGTCATTGGCGTCCTGGGTGATCTCGGCCGCGACGATGACTTGCGTGTCATCGTCCACAGCGATCTGGGCATTGTAGGCCTGCACGAAACTGCCTTTGTGCGCGCCGTCGGGCATGATCCGGCTGTCCGGATCGGTGAAGTTGCGCTGCGCCTTCGCATCCGGCGCCGCCTGCTTCGGATCGGGAACCCGCGGTTGGCCTCCACCCGTCTTCTTCCCCGTTCGCTCCTCTTGCTTCCGCCGCTGGGCCATCCGCGCTTCCGCGTCCGCCTTCGCCTGCGCCGCCTTCTGCCGGGCTTCCGCTTCCAATTCCGCCCGGGCCTGTCGAATCTTCTTCAACCGGCTTTCCCGCCGCGCCAATTCCTTCGGCAACTGGTCGGTCAGTCCTTGCCGTTGCTTCTCATCCTCGACCGCGTCGACCGCCTCGGCCCGCTTCAGCAACTCCTCCACTTCCGCCTTCAGCGTCTCTTCGGCCCCCCTCATCCGCCCATAACTCATCGCCTTGTGCTTGCTGGCGTTCGCCTGGAGTTTCGTCCCGTCGACCGCCACATGCCCCAGTTTCACCAGCCCCGCCTTCCGGCACAATCCCAGCGCTTGCAGAAACAGTCCCGCCAACGCCTCCAAATGCCGTTTCCGAAACTCGTTGAACGTGCTGTGATCCGGATGCGTGTCCGCACTCAAATACCGGAACGCCACGTCCTCATGCGTCCGTTTCTCGATCTGCCGCGAACTCACCACCCCGGTACAATATCCGTACACCAACAACCGCACCATCAGCACCGGGGAGTAGGCCGCCTGACCTCGTCCATCCTTCGCCTCATAGGAACGGTAAAACGCCGACAGATCCAGCGTCTCCACCAGGTCGGCCACAAATCGCGCCAAATGATTTTCCGGAAGCCAGTCGTGTAACGACGGCGGCATCAACAAGCTCTGATTCAGGTCATCGGATCGGAAGCATTTCGTCATGCCTTCTTCTACAAATCCACCCGTCCAGCTTAGGTCCCATCCGGTTCTTCCCCGACTTCTGTCGCCACCCATCCCCAATCTATTCCCGACAGGCTCCTAGGAGCCTGCGCCGTAGGTATTACGATCGTCTCCAGAGCCGAAAATCGTCCGCAACCGGACGGCGCAGGCCCTAGGAGCCTGCGCCGGAAGTGAATGAGATAATTGTGTCGCAGTTAGGAGGAGATTGCGATGCCGACGACGTTTCGCCCGTACCAGCCGGATCAGGGGTTGCTGCTGGCGCCGGATATGCGGGATTGGTTGGCGGAGGGGCACTTGGCGCACCATGTGAGCGATCTGGTGGACGGATTGGACTTGACGGCGTTTTACGCGCCTTACGAGGGGGACGGTCGTCGCAAGTCGCCGTATGAGCCGCGGATGATGGTGAAGGTGATGATCTACGGGTACGCGACGGGGGTGTTTTCCTCCCGAGGGCTGGCGCGGAAGCTGGAGGAGGACGTGGCATTTCGGGTGTTGGCGGCGGGGAATTTTCCGAGCCATCGGACGATTTGCGAGTTTCGCCGCCGTCATTTGGCGGATTTCAAGGCGCTGTTTGTGGAGGTGGTGCGTCTGGCGCGCGAGACCGGCGTTGCGAACTTCGGCAAGTTGTCGATCGACGGGACGAAGGTTCGAGCCAACGCCAGCAAGCGCAAGGCGATGAGTTACGGTCGGATGCTGGAGGAGGAGCGGCGTCTGGAGAGCGAGATCGAAGCGTTGCTGTCGCGCGCGCGGGAGACCGACGCGGCGGAGGACGCGCGTTTCGGGGAGGCGCATCGCGGCGATGAGTTACCCGAGGAGTTACGCCGCCGGGAGGATCGGCTGGCGGCGATCCGGGCGGCCAGGGCGCGATTGGAGGCCAGGCAACGGGAGGCCGACGAGGCGCGGGGACGCGAGCCCGGTTCGAAGCGCAACCGGAAGGGCGGGCGGCCATACAAGCGGGAATACGGCGAGCCGGACGAGAAGGCGCAGGACAACTTCACGGATCCCGAAAGCCGGATCATGAAGACCTCATCGGAGGGTTTTCAGCAGTGCTACAACGCGCAGGTGGCGGTGGAGGGAGAGAAGCAGTTGATCGTCGCCACCGAGGTGTCGTCGAACGCCAGCGACCAGGGTCGACTGGTCCCGCTGGTGGACGAGGTGGAGGCCACCCATGGGGAACGGCCGGAGACGGTGCTGGCGGATGCGGGCTACTGCAACGAGGACGACCTTGAGGCGCTGGAGGCGCGCGGCGTGGACGGCTATGTGGCCTTGGGCCGGGAGGGCCGGCGCGCGGTCGCGGTGGACGCGGCCAGGCATCCGGCGAAGGCCCGCATGGCCGAGAAGCTGGCGACCTCGGCGGGACGGGTGCAGTACGCCCGACGCAAATGGCTGTCGGAGGCGCCCAACGGGTGGATCAAGGAGGTGCTCGGTTTCCGCCGATTCAGCCTGCGCGGCCTGAACAAGGTCCAGGGCGAGTGGAACTTGGTGTGTCTGGCATTGAACGTCAAGCGGATGCAGGGCTTCAGGCAGCCTGATGACAGGGATACCGCCCGCAAATCAGGCCGAACGAGGGTCGATTCAAGCACCCGTGGCGCACCCATCGGCGCCTCGGCGTCCAAAACGCCCATTCCCCGGTCACCGATACCGATCGATCGCCATCTCGCGTAATTCGCCGACCGATCGATCGCCATCTCGCGTCTGATCCATATTATGAGCCGAAAATCGTCCTACGGCGCAGGCTCCTAGGAGCCTGTCGGGAATTGGCTCCCTCGAAGCAAGAATCAACAACTTACGAGCCATCCCCGGTCTGTAAGTTGTTGATTCTTGGTTGCAGACTTCTTATTCCCGACAGGCTCCTAGAGGGGCAAGGGTAACCAGGCCACCCTCAGGCCGTGTGCCGATTCAGGAAGTCATCGAGGGTTTCTATGTCAGCCGCGTGCAGCGAGAGCTGGATCTCGACGACAATCAGTTTGCCCGCTTGCTGCCGGCACTCCGTAGCTCGCTCGAGGAACGCAATGCTCTTGGGCAACGCCGCACACGGGCGTTTAACGCCCTGCGCCGGGCATTGAGGGAAGACCGAACCACCGATGAAGAACTGGACGGGCTCGTCCGGGAGCTCGATGAAGCGGAGAGTCGATTGCGAGCCGTCCAGCAAGAGCTCCTGAAGAATGTCGATCCCGAGCTGTCTTCCCGACAGCGCGCCCGCATGCGCATCATCCAGCCGAATGTCGAGGAGCGGATCCGCAGTCTGATCGAACGCTCCCGGAATCCCAACCGACCCCCTCCCCCCGGCGGGCCCGGCCGGTAGATTTCCCTGGCTCCTATTCGTTCGCGTAACGAAAGTTCAAGACCGCTCTGTTTTCAACGGTAGCAGCCCGTCGCTACCGCCCTCGGCTCTGTGTGAAGGGCTCATTTTTCGCCAACCAGTAGGATCTGTAGATCCATGAGATTGGTCTGTGTGGGGCCGGTCGTGATCAGGTCACGGACCGTTCGGAGGAAAGTGAAAGAGTCGTTTTCCCGGAGAAATTTCGTGGGTTCGAGATTGAGTTCAAGCGCCCGGGAGCACGTAAACGGATCGACAAGCCCTCCCGCTGCGCTCGTGGGCCCGTCAGTCCCGTCGGTAGCAACGCTGGCGAAACACATCGGGTGGCCGGACGCCTGCATTTTGATGGCCCATGCGAGCGCCATCTCCTGATTTCGTCCACCTGTTCCGCGTCCGCGGACCGTCACCGTCGTCTCTCCTGCAGCGAGAATACATGCCGGCGCGGAAATCGGGTTACCACTCGCCGTGATCTCCTTCGCGACCGAAGCGAAGAAGCGCCCGACGTCGCGCGCTTCGCCCTCGACTTCCGAACTGAGCAGGAGCGTCTCGAACCCCAGCTCGCGCGACTTCGCCAGGGCGGCCTCCACCAGCAGCTGATTGTTGGCGATGATATGGTTGGTGACCCGCTCAAAAACCGGGTCCCCGTGTTTCGGCGTCTCCGGAATCTCGCCCCGCGCTCCGCTCTCGAGTCGCTCCCGGACTCCAAACTGAACGGAAATACCATACTTGCCGAGAATTGCGAGCGCGTCGGCGAATGTCGTAGTATCCGGGGCGGTCGGACCGGACGCGATGAATTCGATCGAATCCCCGATCACGTCGGACATGATCAGCGAGACGACCCTGGCTGGAGCCGTCCATCGAAGCAACTGTCCGCCCTTCATCAGAGAAAGATGCTTCCTGACGGCGTTCAGTTCGAATATCGTCGCACCGGCGCGAAGCAGGTCGCCGGTCACTTCCTGTTTCTCCCTGAGCGATACCCCGGCCGCCGGCAAAGGCAATAGCGCCGAGCCGCCGCCCGAGATCAGACATAACACGACATCCCGCTCGTCGAGGTCGCGCAGTATCTCACGCATGCCTTCGACGGCGAGTTCGCCGGCTCGATCCGGAACGGGATGGCCGGCCTCGAAGATCTGGATCTGCTTGGTCGGCAGGGCGTGGCCGTACTTGGTGATGACGAGGCCCGCGGCGATCCGTCCCGAGAACAGCCTGTCGACAACCTGAGCCATGCCGGCTCCGGCTTTTCCGGCCCCGATGACAAACAGGCGCCCGCCAACGCAAATCTTCTCTCCGTGGACGATGAAACCATCGTCGGTGGGCTGAATCGCCCTCGAAATACACGCCTCGGGTCGCGCGGCCTCGAGTGCCGCCTCCCAGATCTGCCGGGCTGATTCCCTCAACTGTGGAAGTGTCATCGCGGTGGCGTTCTTTCTACCACGGGGCCGCGAAGGCCTGATGAATGCTTTCGTGTGGGATGCAAGGAAACTCAGGGCCCGGGCTTCAAGGCCTGCTCAATTTGCTTCTTCATAGCCTCGACCGCTTCACGCTGGGGGCTGTCGGGGTAGTACTCCAGGTACTCGGAAAGGAGCTCGACCACTTCTAAGTAACGGCGCTGTTTCATGTAAACGTTGACGAGCATCAACCGGACCTCATGTTTGTCCTCATCGAACGTGAGCGCGGCGGCGAGCCTCGTCTCAGCCCGTTCCAGAGAGTCAGTCCGGTACAGGGCCGAACCGAGCAAATACAGGGCAGCCGGAGAAGTCGTGTCGATGCCGACTGCGTTCTCGAGAATGTCCACGGCGGCGGTAAAACTGACGAGCGCGGCCTCGACCTCGCCGCCACCACGATAGGTCTCGCCCTCTTCCAGATGGAGGCTACCCAGGTTGAGCAGTGGCTCGATCGTGTTCGGGTTCAGCTCGATTGCGATCTCGAGCTCCGACTGAGCATCGGCGTACCTCTTCAGCTTGAGCAGGTGCATACCCAGGAGGTTGCGGGCCAGATAGAAATCCGGCGCGAGGCGAACGGCTGTCCGAAGCCGCTCCACGGCCTTCTTGCTGTCTTCGTCCTCGGCGGCTTCCAGCGCCTTCTCATACGCTTCGACCGCTTCCTCCGGAAAATCAGAACGCAGCTCCGAGATGTCGACGATACCCCCGCCACCGGTCGTGCGGGTCACGACCGGTTTGGACTCCATGAAGATCGTCACCGTCGCGGTCTTTGTAAACCCCGACACCTCTACCCTCTCTCGGACTTCCCTGAATCCATCGATGATCACCCGGATGTAGTAGATGTCGGAACGGAGGTTCGGAAACATGAAGTTACCGACCGCGTCGGAATACACGGTCTCGATCACCTGACCGACCTGCAGTTCCAAACGGACCTCGATGCGTTCCGAAGGTGGGACCGGGACATCCAACACGATCTTTCCGCGAATCCCGAATGAGTCGGCTCTGGGCGCAGGTTGACCGGTGGCCTGCGAAAAGGCAGTCGAAGCCAGCATCGACCAAACGACGAGAATCAGAGCCCCGTTCCGAATCATCTCAATCCTCCTATCCGTGCAATGCCCAACTCGCCTTATATGCGCGTTTCTCCAAAAAATCAACGACCTTCGGCCTGAGGGCGTATCGGGCTACACTTTGTCCCATAACCATGATGATCGACCCGATACGACGTCCCTCGAAAGAGATCTTGATTTCTGAAGACCGAATCCAGGCGCGCGTCTCTGATCTGGCCCGGGAAATCTCTTCCGACTACGCCGGCTCCCAGGTCGTGCTGCTCGCGGTTCTGCGTGGCGCCGTCATGTTTGCCTCGGATCTGTTGCGGAAACTCGACCCCGCGCTCGCTCCCATGCTGGATTTCGTCACCGCCTCCAGCTACGGTGATGGTACGGTGTCGTCGGGGAAGGTTCGGCTCCTGACGAATTTCGACTCGTCGGTCGAGGGCCGGAACGTTCTCATCGTCGAGGATATCGTCGAAACCGGACGGACCGTCGAGCACATCCGCAACCGAGTCGCCTCGGCGGGTGCGTTGTCGGTACGCACGGTTACCCTACTCCACAAGGAAAGCGAGTCTGGAGAACGGCCGAAGCTCGACTACGTTGGCTTCTCGGTCCCAAATCTGTTCGTTGTGGGCTATGGCCTTGATTTCGCTCAACGATACCGCAATCTCACCGACATCCGGGTGCTGGATGACTGACGTGGGGAACGTGGCGGCGGTCATTGACCACACGTTGCTGCGCCCCGAAGCCACGCGAGCCGATGTGGACCGCCTCTGCGGCGAAGCGTTGACATTGGAGACATACGGCGTGTGTGTTTTTCCTTCCCACGTCGGCACAGCACGGGACATCCTGAGGGGGCGAGGTGTTCGAATCTCGGCAGTCGTTGCCTTCCCGTTTGGATGCACGTTCCTCGAATCAAAAAAGTCCGAGGCCCGGTCCGCCGCCGCGGCCGGGGCCGATGAGATCGACGTCGTCATCAACCTGTCGGAACTGAAATCAGGGAACGACCGGGCGGTTCAAACGGAGATGGAACAACTCATGGAGGACGGCCGGGAACTCGGACTCGTGATGAAGTTCATCATTGAAACGGCATACCTGAATAAGGAGGAGCGGCTCAGGGTGGTCGACATCGCCAATCGGGTTGGAGTTGATTTCATCAAGACCTCGACGGGATTCGCTCCGGCGGGGGCTAAAGAAGAAGACGTACGGTTCCTCCGTCAGCACCTGACGCCCGGGATTCTAATCAAGGCCGCCGGCGGCATTCGAAGCCGCAAGCAGGCACATGCGCTCATCGAGGCGGGTGCATCAAGGCTGGGATGCAGCCTCTCCGTCGAGATTCTTCAGGAGGACGCTTGAGTCAACAGCCGGAAACACCATTGCCGGACAGTCGCTTCCTCTCCGAGGTTCTCGCGATCAACCACGAGATCACGGCCATCCTGGATCTGGATCCCCTGCTCCACAAGATTGCTGAGCTTACGCGCCGTTTCATCCCCTACGAGGTATTCGCTATCCTCCTGGTGCATGAGCAGAACGAAGAACTCTACTACCGGTTCGCCATCGGACACCCCTCTGAGGTGGTCGACACGCTGCGCGTGCCCATCGGCCACGGGATCATCGGAACCGCGGCAAAAGAACGGCGTCCAGTCGTCGTCGACGATGTCTCCGAGGATTCCCGTTACATCAGCGTCGTCTCGGGAACGCGCTCGGAGCTTGCGATTCCGTTGATCAGCAAGGACCGCGTTCTCGGCGTGCTCGACATCGAGAGCCCGGAACTTGCCTACTTCCGGGAGGAGCAGGTCCTCATGTTGGACATGCTGGCGAGCCAGATCGCGATAGCGATCGACAACGCCGAGCTATACGAAAGCGAGCGCCGCAACCGGGAACTGGTGTCGCTGCTCTACGACATCAGCCTGGAAATCACATCGACCCTCGACGTCGACGACCTGATCAATAAGATCGCGGACGCAGTAAAGTCCACGATCGACTACGATATTTTTTCGATTCTTCTCGTCGACGCCCGCACCGGAAGACTGAAGCCGCGGATCGTGTTCCGCCCCGGCGGCCAGGAGTATGAGAAGTTCGACGTTCCCCTCGGACAGGGTCTGATCGGCACCGCCGCGCTGGATAACGTTCCGATTCGGGTCGCGGACGTCAGCAAGGACACGCGTTACATCAAGACCCATGGCGATACGGTGTCTGAAATGGTGATTCCCCTTTCTATCAAGGGAAGCGTCATCGGCGTGCTCGACCTGGAAAGCCACAGGGAGGGGCAGTTCACCGAGTACGACGAGCGGCTGTTGATGACGCTGGCGACGCGCGTCGCATCGGCCCTCGTTAACGCCGAGCTTTTCGAGCAAGTCGTCAAGAACGAACAGCGACTCGACCACGAACTGGAGATCGCCCGTGAGGTCCAGCGACAACTCCTGCCCGACGTGATTCCATCGTTCGGATCGCTGGCGCTGGCCACATCCTTCACTCCAGTGGCCCACCTCGGAGGCGACCTCTATGATTTGATCCACTACGACGACGGACGGATCGCAATCACGATCGGCGACGTCTCGGGCAAGAGCGCTCCTGCGGCTCTCTACGGAGCTCTGTCGAGCGGGATCATCCGTACGAGAGCCACACGCAAGTATGGGCCGGCCGAAATGCTCGAACTTGTGAACAAATCCCTGCAGCAGCGACCGATCGCGACTCAGTACATCGCGTTGACCTATGCCGTGTACGATCCGGCGGCGCGCCAACTCACCATCGCCAACTCCGGACTCCCCTACCCGATCCGCGCGACTAAGGATTCATGTGGGTTCCTGAACCTGGCGGGCATTCCCCTGGGGCTATTTCCGGACTCAACATACGAGGAACAAGTCATCACACTCGTCGAGGGAGACCTGATCGTGTTCTACACCGACGGAATAGTCGAAAGGCGGAACCCCGAAGGCGAGGAATTCGGATTGCGGCAACTGTCCCAGGTCGTCGGCGACCACCGGGAGAAGGACCCGGCCGACCTCATCGTAGCTATTCAGGAAACCGTTGAGCTCTACGCAGGCGGCACACCCAGCGATGACGATCAAACCCTCTTTGTGGTGAAGATGACTTCGGAAGAGGGCCATTAGCAGCCCGGCCGGGCGCGTTGAGAGCGGGAGGATCAGACTTGTTCAGCCATCCACGTCGACGATGACCCCCATCATCTCGTCGTGAATTCGGCTGTTGGAGGCAAGAATTTCGCGGTCGTAAACTGAGAACGGTTCTCCCCGGAAGCCGGTCACCCTTCCGCCGGCCTCTTTCAGGATCACGCTGCCCGCAGCCGTGTCCCACGGCTGCAAATCCAGTTCCCAGAATCCATCACACCTGCCGGTCGCCAGGTAGCAGAGATCGAGCGCCGCCGAACCAGCGCGCCGGACCGCCTGGGAGGCCATCAGGAAAGCGCGGAACAGGGCTATGGCGCTGTCCACTTTCTCGCAGAAGTCGTAGGGGAACCCTGTTAGCAACAGGCTGGCGGCGAGGTCCGGCGTGCCGGAAACTTCAATCGGCCGGCCGTTCAGGAACGCGCCGCCGCCACGGTTCGCGCTGAACAGTTCGTCTCGGATGGGATCGTAGACCGCGCCGCAAAGGATCTCGCCGTGCTGCTCGAACCCGACCGACACCGAGTACATCGGAAACTGATGCGCGTAGTTGGTCGTTCCGTCCAGGGGATCGATGATCCAGCAACCGCGAGCCAGGTCGGCCTCCCGATCGATTAGCCCCGACTCTTCGGCCAATACGGCGTGCTCGGGAAATCGAGACTGGATCTCCCTGATGATGAGTGCCTCGCTTTCCTTGTCGGCCACCGTGACAAGATTCGCTCGGCCCTTCAACTCAACCTGTTTATCTCTCGAAGCGTAATGCTTGAGAACGTCGCCTGCGGCACGGGCAAGGTCACACGCAAACTCGCGGTATTCCAAACTATGGCTTTCAGTGTGGGCTCTCACCGGTTGGACACGGGCCCCAGTCTCAGGGTGAGGACGGATTACCGTTCGCCGAACGAGCCGAGCAGTCGGACAAAACGCTCGTCCTCGGCGAGTATCTCAAACACTGGATCGTTCAGCAGATCGGCCTCGTCGAATCCTTCTTCCACGGCACGGTACAGAAAAGACATCGTTCGATCCAGGTCTCCGGAACTGGCGAACGCCTTCGCGAGATAGAAGTTGACCATCGACTCGTTTCTTTGCGCGGTCTGGATCAACGTCCCGAACCCACTCCTGGCGTCAAAGAGGGCAGGGTCGAGCCGAAGGGCGTGGATATAGGCCCTGAGCCCCTTCTCCCAGAGTTCCATGGCGAAAAAACACGAGCCGATATTCTGGAGGATCGTCGGGGACTCAGATCGCACGTCCAGCGCATCAGCGTAGTATCCCACCGCCCGGCGGTAGTTACCACGCGAGTACTCGATGGAACCGAGGTTGTTTAGAGCCTGCACGTAGTATGGATTGATCTTCAGGGCGTTCTTGTACTGCCTTTCGGCGTCTTTCAGGCGCTGGCTCTGGTGGTACGCGATGCCAAGCCTGTTTGTGAGCGAAGCGTTGTACCGGTCCAGGTCGATCCCCCTCCGGTACTCGATGATCGCGTCCTCATACATCTTGCGGGCAAGGAAAGAGTCCGCTCTCTTCGATATCAAATCGGCCTCGGCCAAGACGTCCGCGGGCATCAGGATGGTCACCTGCGCGACATCGCCGTCGCGAAGATCGATCAGCAGCGGATCCTCGGCCCGTTCGGCGGCCAGCAGCGGGCGGATCCGCCGTCCGTTCTCTCGTGCGTACTTGGCCGCCCTCAGGTTGTGTTGCAGGATCCGATTGTCGGGATCGTGCTCGAGGGCATCCTTGAAACGTCCCTCGGCATCCTTGAACTCCTGCTGGGAGTAATCGAGCACGCCCAGGTTGTTGAAGCCCGCCGACAGATCTTTCTCGCGGCGTGTCGCCATGCGCAGAATCGAGCCGGCTTCCGCGAATCGGCTGAGCATGAACAGAGACAGCCCGAGTCGGTTCTGGGCGTACGGCGGAAGAGCCAGTGTATTCAGACTCATGTACGCATCGACCGCAGCCTGGTAATCGTCTGACTCGAACGCACGGTTGCCCTCGATGATCGTCCTCATTTCCGGCGTGATTTCCTGCGGTTCGACCCCCTGGGTGGCGGGCGCCTCGGGGATCTGCTCGGGGATCTGACCGAAGAGGCTCGTCGCCAACACCCCGATACAGAGGAAGACGCTCATTCTGAAAACGTGTTTCATCGTGGACTCCTTTCGCAAATTTTATCACCTTGAGCGCATGTTAGCCGAGAGATTCCGGCTAGCGCGTCGCCGGTGACGAATCAAACGTCCGGCTGTTTGGGGGATGCCAGTTCCATCTGCGTGACCTTGAGTGTTTTGGCCCGATCGCGGAGCTCTGCCGCTCGTTCGAACTCGAAGCGCCGTGCGGCTTCCCTCATCTCCTCTTCCAGACGGAGGATCGTCTCCCCGATGTCGGCTGGATCGCCCCCCTCCTCCTCACCGACGGCGTCGATCGACGGGAGCGTAACGTAGTCCGCCTCCGACACTGCGACCATCGTCATATCCACCGGCTTCACAATCGTCTCGGGGGTAATGCCGTTCGCTTCGTTGTAGTCCAGCTGGATCGTTCGACGGCGGTCCGTCTCCTCGATCGCGCGCGACATTGAATCGGTAACGATATCGGCGTACAGGATCGCCGTGCCGTTGATGTTCCGCGCGGCGCGGCCCATAGTCTGGATCAGCGACCCGGCCGAACGCAGGAAGCCTTCCTTGTCTGCGTCGAGAATCGCCACCAGCGAAACCTCAGGCAGGTCGAGACCCTCTCTCAACAGATTGATCCCGATCAGCACATCAAAATCTCCTCGTCGCAGTCCACGAAGAATCTTGATGCGTTCAAGCGTCTCGATCTCGGAGTGCAGATAGCGACAGCGCACGCCAACCTCGGTGTAGTACTCGGCCAGGTCCTCGGACATACGCTTCGTCAGGGTCGTGACAAGGACTCGCTCCTTTGCCCCGACCCGCTCCCGGATCTCGCCGAGCAGGTCGTCGATCTGCCCCCGCACAGGGCGCACTTCCACCCGCGGATCGGTCAGCCCCGTCGGACGGATCACCTGTTCGACGATGACGCCATTCGACTGGGTCAGCTCGTAAGGGCCGGGTGTCGCCGACACGTAGACCAGTTGCTCGACACGTTCCTCGAATTCGTCGAAGGTCAAGGGACGATTATCCAGCGCGGACGGCAGCCGGAAGCCGTACTCGACCAGGTTCGTCTTTCTGGATCGATCTCCCTTATACATCGCGCGGAGTTGCGGGACGGTCTGATGGCTCTCGTCGATGAACATCAGCGAATTCCGAGGGAGGTAATCCAGCAGCGTAGGTGGCGGCTGGCCCGGGTTGCGCCCGGTCAGGTGTCGCGAATAGTTCTCGATCCCATGGCAGTAGCCGACTTCCTTGATCATCTCCAGATCGAAAAGGGTCCGTTGGTGGACACGCTGCGCTTCCAGCAGCTTGCCCTGGCGTTCCAGCAACGCTTCCCAGTCTTTGAGTTCCGCCTTGATACGGGTCACCGCCTGTTCCAGCCGCTGCCGGGGCATCACGAAATGACTCCTCGGATAGATGGTCAGGCGATCCAGCTCCTGAATCAGATCTCCCGTAAGAGGATCGAACGTACAAAGCCGGTCGATATCGTCACCCCACAGTTCGATCCGATAGCCGATGTTCTCGTAGGTCGGATGAACCTCCACGGTGTCGCCGCGGACCCGGAACGTTCCGCGCTTGAAATCCTCGTCGTTGCGCTCGTAGAGAATCTCGACCAGCTTGGCCAGGACTTCTCGGCGCTTCACCTTCTGGCCGCGCTCGACCATCAGCAACATTCCGAAATAGGCCTCGGGCGAGCCCAGGCCGTAAATGCACGAAACGGACGAGACGATCAGGACGTCCGGGCGCTCGAACAGTGACCGGGTGGCCGACAACCGCATGCGGTCGATCTCGTCGTTGATCGTCGACTCTTTCTCGATGTAGGTGTCGGTAGAGGAGATGTACGCCTCCGGCTGATAGTAATCGTAGTAGCTGACGAAGTACTCGACAGCGTTGTCGGGGAAGAACCCGCGAAACTCCTCGTACAGCTGGGCAGCGAGGGTCTTGTTATGGGCGAGGACAAGAGTCGGCCGATTCATGGCCTCGACAACCTTGGCCATCGTGAATGTCTTTCCCGAGCCTGTGACCCCGAGCAAAACCTGGTGTGCCTCGGCGTTGCCCAGGCCCCGGACGAGCTCGGCGATCGCGGTTTCCTGGTCTCCTTTCGGGCTGTAGTTTGAAGCGAGTCGGAAGTCCATGAAAACCCAATATTTTACCAGTCACGGGCGCAAGAGCCCAAAACTGCGAGCCGGAGCTTGCGCAACCTGGGCCGCGTGGGATCGCTGCGGTCACGCAACGTCAATCGCTTCAGTCGCTTGACAGCCTGAGTCCCATCGCCTATCTTCAAGTGGCCCTCGTAGCCGTTGCTGGAAATACCGGCAGAGATTAATAACACCTCCATCACCACGGTAACTTATTGAACGGCGCACCACTATCGGAAGTCCTGGAGATTCTCCTCTGTCCCAAGTGCAGGTCGGATGACGCACACTGGACCTCGGGAAACGGGGTCGGAGCGAATGCGGGCGTGACGTGCGACGGCTGCGGCGCCCAATTCCCATTCAGGGACGGCTACCTCGACCTCTTGCCTGACTTCCAGGAAAAGGTCACTCCCATTCAGCACCTGCTTCAGTTCCCGCCGGCGATTGCCGTCTATGACAACCTGTGGCGCCCGCTGGGTTATTTCATGACGAGCGCACGCTCTTTTCCCGAAGACCTCGATCGCATCACGGATCTGATGGCGCCCACCAGTCGCAAGATGGTACTCGACCTCGCCTGCGGACCGGGCAACTTCACGCGTAGTGTCGCGCAATCGGGAAACGGAGCCAAGGTCATTGGGTTCGACCTGTCCGGGCAGATGCTCGCCCGTGCCGTCCGGCTGACAAAAGGTCGGCCCGAGGCGTCGAACGTCGCCTACGTGCGCGGCAGCGCCCTGACCTTGCCGTTCCGGCACGGTGTGTTCGACGGGGTGATGTGCTGCGGCGCGCTGCAACTGTTCACCGACCATGACCAGGCGATGGCGGAAATCTCGCGTGTCCTACAAGTGAACGGCCACTTCGTGTGCCAGACGATCGTCGGTCCTTCCACCACGCCTTTCTGGCTGAAGATGGCCGACCGCATCATGCGGTTCGGTTACTTCCACTACGAAGACCTCGCCCACCGATTGAACCACCGTCGACTCTACGTGCGCGATGAGGAAAGCTCGAATGTGAGTTACATCTTCCGCGCCGAGAAGGTCCAGCAGCCCGTGGCAGAAGTCTGACGGCCCGCGATGCGGCGACGTCGTCGCCAGATGCGAACAGCCTGTGGCAGCATGCGAGGTGGACACTCACATCGGTGGTTGTCCGTTCGCGTCCCGGGGAGCTAGCAGGATTGCCCCGCCGGCTGGGATGGCATACGTAAACGTGCTACGGGTCTGACCGTTGAAAGTGACCGCCATCGGGGCGCCGTTCGGATCGAAGATATCCACTCTGCCCGCAATAATCTCGTCGGTGTTGTTGACCAGCGCAATCTGGCTGGACCAGCCGCCACCCAAGGCAAACTGGGCGAACGGAACTGCTGCGCCTCCTCCGAGGGTTCCCTCGTCCGTAATCGCTGAGCCCGACAAATGACGGGTCGGTAACGGTGTAGAAGGATCCCCGAGGCGAGTGTCTACGGTACTGAAACTCGATCCGTTGAACGGAAAGCCGAGAACGACGAACGGGATAGGGCTACTCAGGACGACGCTGCCCGAATGGCTCAGAAAATGGCTCACGTTGCTCGTCGAAAAGACCTCATCCACGAACCTGGTCAGACTGTCAAACGCGTCGAGGCGAATCTCGACCCTCCTGCCAATCATCGAGCCCGAGTTGTCCTTGAGCGTCGCGGTGACCACGTTCGTGATGGACGTTGGATTGAGCAGTCCGACACCAAAGCGACGGCCAATGTCCGTGATCGTATCCACGTAGAAAACAACCTCTTCGGCCAGCTCCGAGGGCGGCACGGCAGCCTGGGATTGAACGATTCCGTTTCGGACTATTCCATAGGTCAGGGAAGCGACAGCCCGAGGAGAGCCGTCGGCGGGCGTCACAACAACGTAGCCAGTTCGGATGGGACCAGATTCCACCTCGGCAATTGGCAACGGGGCAACGCCAGAGCGGGCGATTTCGGGGGAGAGGATCGTGAAATCATCTAAGGTTGCCGAACCGCTGGGTGTCGTGACCGTAACGGTTCTTGGGCCTGGGAAAGCATCTGATGTGATCTCGAGCAGTACCGTCAACATGTCGCGAGTCCCTTCAGGTTGAATCGTAGCGGATACGCCTTCGCCGCTGAACGACACCAGTGTCGCGCCCTCCAGACCGGTTCCCGTCAATGCGACCGCAATGCTGCGGCCGGCAGCAACCCCCGAAGGAGCGATACGGGTCAATGACGGCACAATCGCTCCTGTTTCCAGTTCGATGGCCCCGCTCGCGCCGCCGCCGGGACCTGGGTTCACCACCCGAAGGCTTGTCTGGGCATCAGAAGCTATTTCCATGGAGGAGACAAACGCGAGGAGTTTGTCCTGGCCGAGATAAATGGTGTGTACCGCCGTTTCCGTCGGAATGCTGAAGGGGGTACCATCGTCGTGGATGAAGCGGACACTGGAGTTGGCCACGAAATCCTCACCTGAGAGATACACGCTGACCACCTTCCCATCATCCACGACTGCTTCGTCCATCGCGACGAGTGTCGGAACGGGACTGACGAAACCAGGACTATACAACAGCGTGGCTTCTCCGAATACGGCTTGACCTGTGTCCAGGAGTATTGCGTCTCGGACGCCGAAGAACCTGTCCACCGGACCTTCCTCAATCCATGACCTATCGTGCCAGTCGAAGAGGTGGGTAGTCCCCCTATCTCGACCATCGGCGACAAGAACTCTACCTTCCGGCAGCAGCACTGCATTGGATAATGGGCCGGGAAAACCCGGTTGCGGGTCGGTTGCCGTCCACACCCCTTGAATTGGGTCGAAGACCTCTGCGGCGCCGTCAATCGTGGCATTCGGGCCACCCGTGAACAGTACATTGCCATCCGGCAGCAGGGTTGTCTGGCCCACAAAGTGTTCGAGGTTCAAAGGAGCCGTCGATGTCCAGAGTTCGGTCACAGGATCAAAAATCTCGGCGCTTCGACCCGTTCCGCTCGAGATCAAGACACGTCCATCCTGAAGCAGAGTCGTCGCGTGTCCCCTTCGATGGACAAGCATTCCCGGAGCCTCGCTCCACACTTGGTTCACGGGATCGTAGATTTCCGCTCTGGGTAGGGTCGTGGCATCAACGCCTCCTGTGACCAGCACCCGTCCATCGGGTAGGAGGGTTGCAGCGTGACCCCGCCTTGCGGCGCTCATCGGTTCGGTCGGTGTCCAGCTTTTGGAAGCGGCGTCCCATAGTTCGGCAGTCCCTCCGGTTGTCTCCAAAACTCCGCCAATGGGACCGCCAACAACGAGGACGCGTCCATCGGGCAACAAAGTCGCTGTGTGCCCCTCCCGGGGCTCGGTAAGAAACCCGGCAGCGGACCAGGTGTCGCTGTCAGGTTCATAGAGTTCGGTAACCAGGAACCTATCACTACCACCGGCCAACAGAAGACGGCCGTCCAATAGTTTCGTCAGGGTTCCTCCATCGCGGCCCAAAAAGGGTCCGGCTTGTGACTGCGACCACTTACCGCTCACCACTGAGAAGATGACGAAATCAAATCCTGCTGGCGACATCACCGACAGTGTCACTCTGCCAAATGCAGCATCTGGCGCGGTGACAAGCGTCAATTCCACGGCACTATCGCGTACAGCGACTATCGATGCGGAAATGTCTCCCCGACTCGCGACCACGGCCGTGACATCCCGGAGGTCGGCGCCATCGATCAACGCAGTCGTGGTTGTGCCTCTAAGAAAAACGCTCGGAGATATTCGCGTGATGCGCGGAGAGACGATCGACTGCGGTGGCGCTCCCAGCGGCTTCCCGAGAGCGTGGATACTCTTCGGGACCGCGAGAAAGACAAGAACGGCGACCAGAACGAACTTCGCTATTCGCATTTCAGCAACTCCAGACTTCGGACGCGGCGCCATCGACGAGCGGTCAACGACGGGCGACGAGCGACGAGCTTCTTTGGTCGCTGCTCATCACTGATTACTGACGACTGATCATCTGAAGCTATCAGTTCTCAGTTTTCAGTACTTCGTTGTGGGCTGTTGGGCATTAGCTCCTGGCAAGACTGACCACTGATGGCTGATGACTGACTACTCACAACTGACTAGTAGCCGATGGTCGCCAATCCCGGAGTGAGTCCGACTTCCTCGATTCCCCACGGTATCCGGAACGAGGAGTCCAGATCGACTTCTGGGAAGCGGGGCGTTACGAACCGGCGGATCAGCGCTTCGATGACGAGCAGGGGCACGGGGAAACCGTTGACCCGAACTCTTTGCAGTTCAAAGCGGCCCTGGCCGGAATCCGTTGTCAACCTGCCCTCTATGAACAGGCTGTGCGTCCCACCGAGCAGTGCGTCGATGATCAGGTTGCCGCTCCCCTCTTCGGTCTCGAAGGTCAGTTCTGTGGCTGCCGAAATCAGGTCGTTTCCGATCGCGATGTCGATTGTTTCGACTTTGGCAGGAATCTCATCCGCCATCGAATAGAGAACGAAAGACTCCAACTCGATCTCCGAGGCTATGAGGGCTTCGGGCTCGTTTCGGCCCGCCTCGCCCTCGGCACGGCGAATTGCTGCAATCTTACGACCCAGGGAAGCGGCGGCTTCGGGCGAGACGTCGTCGAATTGCTCGACGGCTTCAGCGGTCGGCTCTTCGGCTCTGGCCGAAGCGCCCAACCAGAGCCCCCCCGCGAACGCGGCGGCAACAAGCAGAACGGCAACGACGACCCACAGGCGGGGAGGCATAGGACCTATCGAATGACCATGAACGTACGGGACCAGCGGGTCTTCCGGAAGAAGTTCGTCCCGAGATCGATGATCTGCTGAAACCGGTCGCCGACGCCGGTGCGCCGGTACTCTGCGGCATCTGTCTCGTACGACCAGTAGATGACGAGGGCCTTGCCGACGATGTCTTCCCTCGGAACAAATCCCCAGTAGCGGCTGTCGGCGCTGTCATCCCGGTTGTCGCCCATCGCAAAGTAGTGCCCCTCGGGTATCAGAATCTCAGTCTCTCGGAGGTACTCCTCATACCAGTACAGATCCTGATTGACGCCGCTGTAGCGACGACCGGGGTGCGGACGGGGTGGAAAGTAGTCCCGGAACGGGTCCGCATACGCCCCGGGCGGACTCCGGTGAATCTTGTAGGGTTCCTCGATCGGTTCGCCGTTGATGAACACCTGTTTGTCGACAATCTTCAACCGCTCGCCCGGAAGGCCGACGACACGTTTGACGTAGTGCTTCGTCAGGTCCCTCGGATAGCGGAAAACGATGATGTTGCCACGCTCGACATCCTTGAACGGCAGGATCCTGTCGATGACCGCGCCGGGCGTTCCGAACGCGAACTTGTTCACGAGCAGATGGTCGCCGACCAGAAGGTTGTCCTCCATGGAAGGCGTGGGGATCTTGAAAGCCTGGATGATGAACGTCGTCCCAAAGAGGGCCAGAATGACGGTGATCACGAGCGACTCGAAGTACTCGCGGCCGGTAGATTTCGTATAGTTGGCTTCGTCGGACATTTGCGTGTAGGTCGTTGGCAGCCCGTGGGGCTCAGGAAAAGGCCACTATAGCGTGTCTATAGCATTAATTCCAGATCCGCCCTGCCAGCAAGGCCGCCAGATCAATTCTAACTCCACCGGGAACATCACTCCGTCGCGAGACGCTCCAGAGCGCTCATTGCTGCCGCCTGTTCTGCCGCTTTCTTGGTCAGGCCCCGACCTCTGGCGGCCACTTCCCCTCCGATCACCGCCTCCACCGTAAACAGCTTCTGGTGGTCGGGACCGGTCTCATCCGCCAGCCGATACCTGGCTACGTCCTGTCCGCGCGCCTGCAGGGTCTCCTGAAGGGTGGACTTAAAATCGGATACCGGCTCGGCCGATTCGGTGATTTCGGCAATCTGGCGACGGAAGAAAGCCAGCACGACTTCGCGTGTGCCCTCTATGCCGCCATCCAGGTACACGGCGGCGATTACCGCCTCAAACGCATCCACCAGGAGGGCCTGCTTTCTCCGGCCCCCGGTCTTCTCTTCGCCCTTCCCCAGCCGAAGGTACTCGCCAAGCCGCACCTGCTCGGCGTACCCGACGAGGTTCGCCGCACTCACCAGGAACCCTTTGAGCTTAGACAGATGTCCTTCGTTAAGGTTGGGTTGCGCCCGGCACAAGAAATCACTGATCAGAAAACCCAGTATCGCGTCGCCCAGAAACTCCAGGCGTTCGTTGCTGTCCTGAGCGCCCATGCCCTGCTCGTACGCGTACGAGGTGTGGGTCAGCGCGCGCAGCAGCAACTCCGGTTCCTGAAACCGGTAGTCCAGCTCTCGCTCCAGTTCGTCTACGTTCTTCATCGATAGCGGCGGATGGGAACAAAAAAGGCGGTCCCGTCGGGACCGCCTTTGGCCAATCGTTCAGGATCGTTCCTGGTGGACTGCTAGTTGCTCCCGATCTTTCCACCCTCTTCCTGGATAAACTCCTCCATCGCCTCGGGAGTCCTCTGAAGGTTCTCCCACATCTGCGTCAGGATGTCCCGAGCCTGCGCCTCGGTCACGCCCTTCAGGAATATGGACCGGGCCAGTGACTCCATCGCCTCATCAGTCTTGTTGTTGTCCTGGGCGTATGCCAGGCCGAGACGGAAGTGGGCGATCGGGTCGTCTGCTTTGGCTTCCAGAGCCGTCTGGTACTCTGTCTGGGCATCCCCAAACTCATCCTGGTTGAGGTAAACCAGGCCGAGCGTGGAATGGACGGCCGATCGCAACTCACCCTTCTGCCCCGGGCTCATTTGGGCACTATCGGGGCCGTTGACAATCGCTTCGACCATCATGACCGCGGTCTTGGCATGCCCCTCGGCGATTTCCATCTGCGATTCGCGCTCATCCTCATCGTCGGCCGGCCGCTCCGCTAGCGTCGTCGACAGCGTGATCAGGGCCAGCAGGTCTTGAGGATTCGTATCGAGAGCCATCTCTGCATACTCGATGGTCTTCTCAGAATTGTTGGTCTCCTGATACGCCGCCATCAGCGTCTGTGTGAATGTCACGCCAGTTTGGCTGTGTTGTTGGAACGTCTGCTGGTACTCAGGCGATCCTTCTTCGACCGTGGCGATGTACATGTCGTAGGCTACCTGCTCCGCTGCAACGGCGAGCAGGCCCGACTCGATCACCATCGGCATATCGCCCATCCTGTTGTGTGCGTCGAGTATCGTGCGCAGATAGGATGACTTGGCGTTGGCGAAGGAAATCTGGAAGCCGGGCCAGTCTTCGGGCGGCTCAGGCAAGGCTTCGACCGCCACACTCTTGGCCTCGAAGAAGGCGGTGTGCGCGGCGATCGTCTGCCGGGCTACCGGAATCGCCGAACGGAAGTTGCCTGCTTGCATGAACGCCGCCATGCGCAGTCGCTGAATCACGTAGGTCAACTCGCTGTCAGGAAAGGCGGTCAGGAAATCCGAGAGCAGTGTCAAACGGGTCGCAATGCTCTGTTCCGCTTCGATCGCGCGATAGGCATCAAGTTCTTCCTCGGTCTGCGCCTGCGGTGAGAATGTCACCGTCGCAGGGGCCCGTCCCCGGCCTCGGCCACCGCCACCGCGTCCGCGCCCGCCGCGCTGCTCGGCCAGGGCAATTTGGCCGAGAAGCAGGCACAACACCGCCGCGACACCCAACACCCGTCTATTGATCATCATCAGAGATATCTCCTTCAGTACTTATCGTATAGCGTAAACTTTAAGGATATTTGGCCCACTCGACAGTGTCAAGTTTCGTGGCAGGCTCGTCACCGAGAATCAGTTACATCCGCCCCCAAATGGTCCTTCCAACCCGGACGTGGCGGCCGCCAGAGCTGCTGCGGTGTCGTTGCCGGACCCGAGCGCCGAACGGTACTCGGCGAGTGCGGCCTCGCGGTCGCACTGGATATCGTAAATCCTCCCCAGGTACACGTGGGCCCATACCCTCATCGACGGTTCCACTGAACTGCTCTCGACCGCCCGCCTGAAGTACTCGAGCGCCCGGTCGGCATCCTCTTCCCTGCTGGCCAACAGGCCGAGGCCATACAGCGCCGGGCCGTTGGTCTGGTCGAAACGGTCGATGACTCGCTCGAAAGCCGTCCGCGCCGCCTCGTCGTCGCCGGAGTCCATCGCGTCCCGTGCCTCGAGCAGAATCGGGCGAACCGGGTCCGGGGGGAGCGGCACCTGCAGGATCGTTGGGACACTCTCGCTCAAAGAGATCTCGTGAAAGCGTTCGTCGAACCGCTGCCTTTCCCTATCGACGTCTATCGCAGCCAGCAGATCCGGAAAGTATTCGCGCATGCCACGCCCTGAACCCAGAAAGTCGTCGAACTTCTCGGAAAAGAATGGCGTCAACAACAAGCCCTGGCGGTAGGCTTCCTCGATCAGCTCGCTGTCGGATCGTTCCGAATCGGTCGTCAGCCTCAACTCCACAGCACGGATCAGCGACTCGGTCACCATGATCTCGAAATCGTTCGCGAATTCGCGCTGTACGCCGTCGACATCCTGGATCCAGTCGAGCATCGTGCTCCACTGCCGGAATCGAGGACGCGCCGCTGCGATGATGGGCCCGAGTTTCAGGTGCAGGTAAGCGGATCGAACGATGCCGACAGGAGCCGACGCGGGGTAGCCCAACAGGACGTACAGGTTGTCGCCATAGTTCCGCACGTGCACACTTCCGACGGGGGCTGCGAGTTCCAGTAAGATCACCAGACGGCGTGAGGCGAGATCGCCCAGGGGGAGCCGAAGAAAGGCATCGCTACCGACGATCGCTTCCCGGAGCGCCGGCACGATCGCCGCGAATGCTTCGTCATACTCGGAGGCGAAACTTGACCAGAGCACTGAAATCCTGGCCTCCCGATAGAATTCGTCCAATAGTGGAACGAAATCACCGATCTCTCGTGCGTCGGTGGGCCGCAGTTCCTCGCGCATCATGAACTGCATCCCCGGTGGATCGGTCAGTGCTAGCGCCAGCGAGACATACTTCGCAATCTGGTCCGCGTCGGATTCGTCGCCGCGCTCTCTTTCGTAATACTGCCTGAGACGAGCCAGCAGATCCGGGTCGATACCAGCGACGCGCTCCCGAACGGCCTGGCGAACCGGGTGGTATTCGGGGCCTAGATCGACGTCGAATCCCGCCGCGTTAAGGGCCGCCACCACAGCAAATACACGGAGATCCCGGTCGATCGTAGCCGTCAGCGCTTGAGCTCGGGCACCGGCAAAGCCGCCCGAGATCAACAGGATCAAGACAAGTCCCGAAGATTTACGAAACATGCAAAAAATCATAGCATGACAAGTCGCTTTGGACAGCACCCTCGCACCGGTGTCTCCGACGAGGGGGAGGGCCGTATGGAGTTCGGGATATCAACTTATTCGTTTCGCGACCAAGAACTCACGCCGCATCTGCTCGACAGGCTGCGGCTGGCAGGCTTCCGTCAACTGGAGCTCTATGCCAACCGACCCCACCTGGACTACCACGACCGAGCTGTCCGACGGTCGATCGCGGGTTTCTTCGAAACCCATGCTCTGCCACCACCCTCACTGCACCTGCCCTATTTCGAACAGGTTGGACCGAAATCCAACCGACCGATCTCCCCGCTGGCCACCGGACGGCTTCAGCGGCGAGAGGCGATCGACGAAGTGAAGCGCGCCCTCGAGTTGACCGACCGCATGATGATCGCGCACGTCGTCGTCCATCTGGGAATTGCCGGCGAACGATTCAACCCCATCCATTTCGACCACGCCTACTCCCTCATCCACGCGATCTCTTCGTTTGCAGGTGTCGACATCCTGATCGAAAATATCCCGAACGAAATTTCATCCCTCGACCGGATCCGGGAGTTCCTCGATACCGCTCGAGTGCCCGACATTGGGATTTGCTACGATAGCGGCCACGGCCGACTCGACGGATCGGCCCCCGAGCTGGAGCGAGTCGGCGCAATCCACCTCAATGACAACAACGGCCAAGAGGATTCGCACCTCTGGCCGTTCGACGGCGCCGGCCGCTGGGCCGCGTTGGTCGAAAGACTCGTCGACGCCGACTACAACGGGCCGCTCATCTTCGAGGTGGCGGGCGACGAATTCGATCGCGGCCACGAAGCCGGGCGTCGGCTCGCCAGCCTGGCCGACGAGGCGCGGGCATCACTCGAGGAGTTCGGGAAAAAGTACTCGATCGGCGGTTCGGAGGAACCATGACGACGACATACATCGAGAGCGTTGGAAAGCACGTAGGCGAGGAGGTGTCGATCCGCGGGTGGCTGCATAACAAGCGATCGAGCGGCAAGCTTCGGTTCCTGACCCTGCGGGATGGTAGCGGCTACATTCAGGCAGTCGTGTTCAAGAAAGCAGTACCCGAAGAAACTTTCGCAATTGCGTCGGACCTGACTCACGAATCCTCGATCATCGTCACCGGAACGGTTCGTGAAGACGAGCGGGCGCCGAGCGGCTTCGAGTTGGACGTGACAGGCATCGAGCCGGTCCAGATCGTCTCCCAGGAAGACGAGTTCCCCATCACGCCGAAAGAGCACGGCATCGAATTCCTGATGGACCACCGCCACCTGTGGATACGATCCCGCAGGCAGCGCGCCATCCTTCTCATTCGCCACGAAATAGTGCGCGCCGTTCGGGATTTTCTGGACGACGACGGTTTCACGCTCTGCGACACTCCGGTCCTGACACCGGCGGCCTGCGAGGGCACGACGAGCCTGTTCGAAGTCGGCTACTTCGACGAACAGGCATACCTCACGCAGAGCGGCCAGCTCTACAACGAAGCCACCGCCGCCGCGCTCGGCAAGGTCTACTGTTTCGGGCCGACCTTCCGGGCGGAAAAGTCGAAGACACGAAGACACCTGACCGAATTCTGGATGGTCGAACCTGAAGTCGCTTATGCGACCCTCGAAGACATGATGGATCTTTCCGAACGGTTCATCAGCTTCATTGTTCGGCGTGTCCTTGAAAGGCGAGGCGACGAACTTGAGGCGCTCGAACGGGACGTGTCTTCGCTGGAATCGATCGTTCCGCCGTTTCCGAGGATTTCATACGACGAAGCGGTGGAGATCCTCCAGAAGAACGGGTCCAAGATCGAGTGGGGCGGCGACTTCGGCGGCGGGGATGAGACGATTCTGTCTGAACAGTTTGACCGACCCGTAATGATCCACCGGTACCCGAGCGCCATCAAGGCGTTCTACATGGAGCCCGATCGGGACCGACCCGATGTCGCGCTCTGCGTCGACGTGCTGGCCCCGGAAGGGTACGGCGAGATCATCGGTGGAGGCCAGCGAACGGCCAGTTACGAACTGCTTCTGGAACGCCTGAACGAACACGGCCTGTCAAAGGAAATCTTCGGCTGGTACCTGGATTTACGCAAGTTCGGCGCCGTTCCGCACTCCGGGTTCGGCATGGGGATTGAGCGGGCCGTGGCCTGGATCTGCAAACTGGATCATGTTAGAGAGACGATTCCCTTCCCGCGCATGTTGAATCGCTTGACGCCCTGAAAGTGACCAAGGCTCCCCGTCTCGGAATCCGCGAGAATTTCGCGCAGTTCTCTCTGCTGGTGCTCGTCAACGCCTTCGTCGGCGCCATGGTCGGCATGGAGCGGAGCATCCTGCCAGCCATCGCGGAGAGGAGTTCCACCTGGCGGCACGAACGGCGGTTCTCTCCTTCATAGCCGTCTTCGGCGTCACCAAGGCGCTTGCGAACTACTTCGCGGGCCGCTTTTCCGACGCGTTTGGCCGAAAAATCGTCCTCGTCGTTGGCTGGCTCGTGGCCGCACCTGTGCCCTTTTTCTTGATGTGGGCACCTTCGTGGTCGTGGATCCTCGCGGCCAACGTTCTGCTCGGTGTAAGCCAAGGGCTCACTTGGTCCACTACCGTGATCATGGAAATTGATTTGGCCGGACCGAAGAATCGCGGCCTTGCCATGGGACTCAACGAGTTCGCCGGTTACTTCGCCGTGGCGCTGGCCGCCCTCGGCACCGGCTGGATCGCTACGAGATACGGCCTGCGGCCCGAGCCGTTTTACCTCGGTGTCGGCTTCGTAGCGTTGGGACTTGGTCTCTCGGCGCTGGTTGTTCGCGAAACCAGGCATCACGTCACGGCAGAATCACGACACACCCGGCATTTTCTACCGCCCGATGACACCCCATCACCGCGCGAGGTCTTCTGTCGGACATCACTCCTCGACCCGAACCTCTCCTCGGTCAGTCAGGCCGGCCTGGTCAATAATCTCAACGACGGCATGGCGTGGGGACTCTTCCCCAGCGCCTTCGCCGCAGCGGGCATGACCCTCGGGCAAATAGGCGTGCTCGCAGCGATCTACCCGGCAGTCTGGGGCCTCGGACAGCTCTTCACCGGAGCGCTCTCCGATCGCATCGGCCGCAAGTTGCTCATCGTCACCGGAATGTGGGTGCAGGCAACCGGAATTGCGGTCATCGCGATGTCCAATGGGTTCGGTGGTTTCGGGGCAGGCTCGGTGCTGCTCGGCGCGGGAACGGCAATGGTCTACCCGACGCTGCTCGCAGTGATCGGCGACGTCGCCCATCCGACGTGGCGGGCGTCCGCGGTGGGCGTTTACCGCCTATGGCGCGACCTCGGATACGCCGTGGGCGCCGTCCTCGCCGGCGTCGTTGCAGACGCCTTTGGCCTCGGTGCGGCGATCTGGACGATCGCTGGTATCACCTTCTTCTCAGGAACGGTGGTATCTATGCGCCTCGGCGAAACGCTTGGAAGGTCGGCAGATTGACGGCCCCCAGCGCGAGGGAAGGTGGTCGACACTCGATCCTTGTCAACCGAACCACTCGAGGCGTAGCATCACAGTTCATCAGGATCGGAATACCGATCCGGTAGAGGGAGGATCTGATGCGATTGAGGTTTTTGGTAGTCGTGCTCGGGCTGGCAGTCCTCGCGAGCCCGTCGACAGGACAACAGGCTCCAGGCACGGAGCGGTTGAATCCGATGATCGTGCTTCTCGAGCAGGGGCTGCCGGTGTTTGGGGTGACACATCCGGCGATCAGCGCCAGAAGAGGCGGCGGGCGTAGGGGCCGGGAACGCGGGGCAGTCAACCGTGGGGGCGAGGCAACGGCGCCACAGGCTCAGCCACAGCCACAACCCATACTGGCAGACGTTGCACGGGCAACTGTCGCCAATAAACTCAGCGACTTCGAGTACAGCAGTTACTCCCCAACTTCGGCCGAGAGATTCATGGGGTACATGGCAGCTATGCTCGCCGCGGGCGGGTCGATGCGCGACCACGCGTATATTTCGAAGATCCCGATCATCCACGGCGACGAAGAGCGCGCCACTGCACGCATCGTGGATCAACTGAACGCGGGCCACGCAGGGATCATGATGCAGGAGGTGGAGAGTGCCGCCGAGGTCCGGCAGGCGATTGCGGCGATGCGCTTCCGCTCCAAAGGCGGCACCCGACCCGAGGAGGGCACGGGGCTTGCGGCCGCTTACTGGGGCATGACCCCCGAAGAGTACCTCGAGCGCGCCGATGTGTGGCCGCTCAATCCGAACGGAGAACTGGTCCTCTGGGGCATCGTTGAGAGCAGGGAGGGCATCGCGAACGTACGCGAGATCGCAGCCGTTCCGGGCATCAGCAGCTTGATCGTGGGCGCGGGAACGCTCGGAGGCGTGTTCTCGACCAGGAACGCCGACGGAGAGCGAGTGCGCGACCAGGAGGGCTTCGACGCCGGTGTGGCCGCCATTCTTGCGGCGTGCAAGGAATTTGAGGTGGCTTGCAGTTACCCGGCCAACAACACGGCGGATATCGAGCGGCTCATGGGGATGGGGTTTGAGGTGTTCACCATGCAACGGCGGAACGAAGAGGCGTTTGAAGCCGTCAGGACCGGAAGACGCTCATCCGGACGACCCCTGACAAACTGAAACAAGCCGATCCAAACTGCAGGGGCGCTCGCAATGGAGAGCCCCTGCAGTTCTTGCACGACTCCAGTTACTGGGAACCAGCGTCAATCAACTTCCCGTAGATTTCCTGCACCTGCCGGCGTGTATCTGTGAGAGTTCCGGAATTATCGACGACGAAGGCAGCGTAACGCGCCTTCTCCTCCATCGGCATCTGGGACTCGATCCGAGAAGCGACGTTTTCGGCCGACAGTCCACGTGCCAGCAAGCGCTCACGTTGCTGTTCGGGGCGACACGTGACGACGATCAGGCGCTCGTAGTTCTTGTAGGTCCCCACCTCAACCATCAGCGCCGCGTCCACAATCCCGATGCCATCGGGATGTTCTGTCTCTATACCCTTGAGGAACTCATTCTGACGACGAATCACCGCGGGGTGGACCAGACCATTCAGCGTTTCGCGGCGTTCCGGGTGGGAGAACACGATCCCGCCGAGGGCCGCTCGATCGATTCTTCCGTCGGGCGTTGTTATCTCCGGACCAAATTCTCTGATGACGGCCCGATGGACCTCCTGACCGGGCTCCAGCAGTTCGTGGGTGATCCGGTCGGAGTCGATCAGGTGGCAGCCCAGTTCGACGAACATCGCGCCAACGGTCGTCTTTCCGCTGGCGATACCGCCGGTCAGGCCGACGCGCAGCATCAATCACGTCTCCGGAGCCGGGCCGCCGTCAGAGTGTTGCGCATGAGCATGGCGATCGTCATGGGCCCAACGCCGCCGGGCACAGGAGACAGCATGGATGCAACCGGAAGGACGTCCCGCTCGTGGACATCACCAACCCAGATGTAGCCTCGTTGGTCGAACTGCTCCAGGCGGGGAGAATCCTCCCCAAACAGCCGGACGACCTGCTCGCGCTCGGAAACCTGGTTACTGCCCACATCGATCACGACGGCGCCTTCCTTGATGAACTCCGAGGTGACCATCGCCGTACGGCCGATCGCGGCAACAACGATGTCGGCTTCACGGGTCACCGCGGCAAGATCCTTCGTCCGCGAATGGCAGATCGTCACGGTAGCATTGGCGTGCATCAACAGCAGCGCGAGCGGCTTGCCAACATCGTCGCTTCGGCCCAGGACGACGGCACGAGCGCCTTCCAGACGAACGTCCGACGCCCGGAGCATCTCCATGATTCCGGAAGGCGTACAGGCAACCAAAGCTTCGCGGCCAAGTACGAGGGAACCGATGTTGGCGGAATGGAAACCGTCGACATCCTTAGCGGGTAGAACCGACTCGAGGACGGTGTGCTTATCGACTCGGGCGGGCAGCGGCAACTGGACCAGGATTCCATCGATCCCGGCGTCCTCGTTTAGCGCATGCACGGTTCGGAGAACGTCCGCAGTCGTCGACTCCCCGGCCAGGTCGACCCGCCGACTGACGATACCCAAACGTTTGCACATCCGCGCCTTCATGCCGACGTAGGACGCTGAAGCGGGATCCGCCCCGACCAGCACGACGGCCAGGCCCGGATCTATTCCCTTCGCCTTCAACGCCTCGACGGCCGTACCGACACTGTCCCGAACGTGGGCCGCGATAGCGGTTCCATCGATGAAACTTGCTGTCATATGAGTTCGTGTCTCCTATAAAATAGCCTCATCATACACTGGGCCATGATTTCATCGCTTCTACCACTGCTGATCGCATCCAGCCTTCTATCGCCCACTATCGAGCGTGCTTTTGACCGATTTGAGAGCCACGATCTCGCCGGCGCGGCCGCGTTGCTGGATGAAGCGGCGGCAAGCGACCCGGAGTACTTTGATCTCAATAATCTGTACTACCTGCGTGGGCGGATCGCGGAAAGCCTCGAAGACTGGCAAGGAGCCCGAGAGGCGTTCGGTGAGATCCGCAGGGCGAGCGTCCTGCACCCGCTCGCCCTCTGGCACCTAGCGCTGACCTCCATCCACACGGGTGACACGGACTTGGCCGTGCGGTACCTCGACCGTCTGCCTTCGGACTTCCCTACCGATCTCCGAATGCGAGTCGCCGACGAGGCGCCCGACGCAATCGCCATTCAGATCTACGCTTCGCTGGGAGGGCGCGAAGCGCGCTGGCGGCTGGCCCGGATCCGGGACGACGAAGCTGCGATGTGGCGGCTTCTCGCCGCGAGACAGACCGACGAGATCGCGCTCCGCGCGGCGAGCAGGCTGGACGGACGGAGCGGGCTGGCGACGGCGCGGCAGCGGCGGTCGCTCGCCCGTGCGTTCTATGCCCACAGGGTTTTCGACCGTGCGGCAGCGGCCTGGACGACCCTGTTGGAGGACGAGAACCTCGGACCGGAGGCACACTACGAACTCGGGCGGGCCTACTTCCAGCAGGGGCTGTACGACGAAGCGATCCGATTGTACCGGACAACGGTGGATCGTTTCCCGGACACGGATTGGGAACGCGATGCTGACTATCAGATCGCCAGCTGCTACTGGCGCAAGGAAGACTACCCCGCGTCGGCGTCCGCGTACCTCCATGTAATCAAAAAGTACGACGATCGGGACCAGCGACGGTCGGCCATCCGAAACCTGATCGACGTCTACCGTGTGATGGGACAGCACGGTCTGGCGCATGAGTGGATCGATCGCGCGCTTGGGGAACAGCCGTCTACTTCCAGCCGCCAGGTTCTGCTGTTCACCCGAGCCAAGCTGCGCTACGTCGATGGGGATTACCGGACGGCAGCCGACCTGTTTGCCGAGTTGGCTGGCATGCGCCTCCGAACGTCTCCCAACGGAACCGACCGCACCGAGGTTCGCTTCTTCCAGGCGATGAGCCTCGGGAAGCTGGGACTAGGCCTGGAGGCAGCGGCCATCTGGGAAGACCTCGCCGGCTCCGATCCGTTCAACTACTACGGACTGAAGTCCGCGGAGATGCTGGGCGATACTCCGAACGCGGCCGGGAACCTTCTCGGAATCGTCCGTCGGACGACGCGACGGCCCGGCCCTGAGCTTTGCGGTAGGGGCGACAGTGTTCAGGTTGTGGAGGCGGCCCGGCGTCGGAGGCTTTCCCGAACCCGCACGTTCCTGACCCGAGGAGAGTCCGAAACGGACCAGGTCGGCGAACTCGTGTTCCTCCATCTCTGGGACGAGGCCTTCTACTGGGCCGACAGGGTGGCCGCGCGCTGGAAGGACGAAGCGCTGGCCGACCTGGCGTACCTGGCCTCGGATTTCCGCAAGGCAATGCTGTACGCCGACCGACTGCGCCAACCCGATGCGGCCTTCTTCGATGCGAGCGGGGACTACGACGCCGCCGACCTGTTCCTGCTGGGCGTGCTCTTCCCCACAGCCTACGCCGATGACATCTGCCGCGAATCGGCGGACGCGGGCGTGAACCCTCTATGGCTTCGGGCGATCATGTGGCAGGAAAGCCGTTTCGACCCGAACGCGCGATCGGGCGCGGCAGCGCGCGGTCTGATGCAGTTCATCCCTGAAACCGCCGCTCGCGTCGCCGCTCAGGTGGGTATCGTCGATCTGGAACTGGACGATCTGTATCGGCCGGAAATCAGTATCCGACTGGGTGCTTTCTATTGGGCCGAACTGATCGAAGAACTGGAGCACCCGGAACTGGCACTGGCGGCTTACAACGGCGGCATCGAAAACGTCCGGCGATGGCAGGCAAAGTCAGGCACCAACGACATGGTGGTGTTCATATCCGACATCGGTTTCGTTCAGACGAAGGCCTACGTCCGCGATGTGTTCTCCATCTACGCCAAATACGCCCACCTGAGTCAGAATCGGGAACGATAGCGACCAGGTAGTCCACGTTCCGGTATCCCCGAAGCGGTAGAGACTGCGAGGGCGTGGCGTGGGGGGACGGCCAGCGCGAGTTCCCCCAGCTTCCGCTTTGCAAGTAGTCGGAGCACTCCGGAAACATGGCGTTCGCGTGGGCCGGTGGGCCCGACGCTAAGGAACGGCCCGTCATCGTCCTGCCCCGACGGCTACCACCCCGGGTTCTGACCTTCAGCGGACTATTCCGTCCAACACGGGTGACCGATAATTCTGTGCGAGAATGGGCCGCTGGCCGATGACCGCAGCTTGGAGTAGTCGCGGCGATTGTCCGCTCCGTTTCCAATTGTGCAATCGGGTGACACCGGCTGTTGAATCATGAAAAGAGAGAACGTCATTTTCGGTGTCGTCTTCCTGATTATCGGGATCCTGTCGATCCTCGTGATCTGGCCCTTCGTGTCGTTCATCGTCCTGGCCGGAGTGCTGACATACACACTCTTTCCGATCTATGGGTTCCTGAGGAATCGGACCGGACAGCCGAGTGTCGCCTCCGCCTTGTCGACATTGATTGCTCTGCTGCTGTTGGTCGCGCCGTCGTTCCTGCTGGCCCAGCGCCTGGCTCGGGAGATGAGCGGGGCGTTCACGACTTTTGAGATGTCCAACGTACAGCGCCTCGGGGATTACTTGAGCGGCGTCATGGGGAACCAGTTTGATTTCCAGGAGATGCTCGCCTCGTTCTTTTCCCAGCTTCAGGCGTCGATCGTCGGCATTGCGCCCGACGTACTCGGGTCGCTGACCGAACTGCTGCTCGGCCTGTTCATCATGTTCTTCGTCATGTACTACGCATTCCGTGACGGAGAGGCTTTTCTCAACCACTTGAAGCAGCTCCTGCCGCTCGACCCAATCCTCAGGGAAAAGCTCTTCATGGAGGTCCGCAACGTTACTCAGGGCGTGCTCTACGGACAGGTGATGACGGCAGTCATCCAGGGATCCGTCGCAACGGTTGGATTCATCATCTTCGGGATCGGCAACTGGGTTTTCTGGGGCTCGATCATGATCGTCCTCGCGTTCCTGCCTGTGTTTGGAACCGCGCTGATCTGGGTCCCGGCTGCGGTGGACCTGATCCTCCAGGGAGAGACCTTTGCCGGAATCGGTCTACTGGTCTACGGCATCGTCATCGTGACCAACATCGACAACGTGGTCCGGCCCAAGCTGATCAGCGAACGCTCCAAGCTCCATCCGGTTCTCGTGCTGGTCGGTGTGCTCGGCGGACTCAAGATGGTCGGCCTCAGCGGAATGCTGGTCGGCCCGCTGGTACTGGCTCTGCTGGTCGCGCTGATTCGGTTCTGGGAAGAGGTCTACATCGACAAGCAGGTCGCCGCCTGAGACGTTCCTTTCTTTTCAATTTCCAATCCTGGGATCTCGAATGACAAGTCTCCAACTCGGAATCTCAACTGAAAGGCCTGCAATACCTGAGGCTCTTGCAAATTGGCTATCGAAGAACCAAATCGCAAGTCAGTCATTCGAAAATCGAGAGTCGAATCGAGAAGCCTATTGGATACGCTTGATCTGGGCGGGTGCAAGCGAGCGCTCGATTGCGGGGATGTCAGATTCGGAAGGGTTCGTTACACCGACCAGGATCTTGCCGTCCGACACTTCCGGGTCGTAGAGACCTCCACCACGGCCCAGCCGGGCGGTTACGACAAGTGTAGCGACGGTCGCCAGCACGGCGCCCAGCATGGTCATCTCGAATAGAGGCACCACGACCGGATACACAGCAAGGATGGGCATACCACCGGTATTGAGGGGCCAGGCCTGCTGCGCATAATTCATCAACGCGTAGATCGCGCTGAAGCCGATCACTGCACCGGTCACTGCAAACCACGGCATCCACGTTTCGTGATCCCTCTGGCCGAAAGCGTACTGCTCGAACGGCTCGGAAGACACGATCTCGATCTGGGCGTCGGCGATGCCGGCCGCCTCGAGATCGTCTACCGCCCGCTGCACCTGGGCGGGTTTGACGTACAGTGCGTAGATCGCTTTCATGCGAGTTCCCCCTCAGCTTCCGCATCAGCGAGCGGCTGATCGGTCTCGATCTTTGGCTGATCGCCTACCTTGAGCTCCCAGATCGAGATGATAGGAACGAACTTCGAAAACAAAAGGAACAGGAGCGCTATGCCGGCGAAGGTTGCGGCCATGATCGTCAATTCCGCCCAGGTCGGTGCGTAGCTCCCCCACATGTACGACAGCTGCTTGTACGACAGCGACGGAATTATGATCAGGAAGCGTTCGAGCCACATCCCGACGACGACGCCACACGACGCGATCACAGTACCTGTGATTGTACGGAAGCGGCGTATTCCTACCAGGACGATGGGAACAACAAAGTTGACGATCACCATGGTCCAGAAGAATGGCGCATAGTCGCCGGCCTGGGTCGCCCAGAAGACCCCAGTCTCGTGAGACTCGTTGCCGTACCACACCGTCAGCCGCTCGTTGAAGACGAAATATCCCCAGAGCAGGCTCATCGTCACCAACAGCTTGCCCATGTTCTGGAAGTGGATCGGCCTCAGGTAGTACTCCAGGTGCAGCAACCTCCGAAGGAGTGCCATCGCAATGATCAGCGCGGCAATGCCGCTGAAGATCGCGCCCGTGACGAAGTACGGGCCGAAGATCGTCGAGTGCCACATCGGGACAACGGCCATGGAAAAATCGAACGAGACCACCGTGTGGACCGAAACCGCGATCGGGAGGATGACGATAGCCATGATGTGCATGCCCGATTCCAGCCGGTGCCAATGCTTCGGCGTTCCCCTCCAGCCGAAGCTCAGCAGACCGTAGATCCTGCTCCGGATGCCGGTCGTCTTATCCCGGACCAGTGCGAAGTCGGGGATCATGGGCAGGAGTAGGAACAGCAGGCTCGACAACAGGTACGTGGTGATCGCAAAGAAGTCCCACACGAGCGGCGACCGGAAGTTCGGCCACAACCCGCGCTGGCTGGGGTAAGGCAGAAGCCAGTAGAAGAGCCATACGCGACCAAGATGGATCAGCGGGAACATGGCTCCAATCATCAGCGCGAACGCCGTGATGGCTTCGGCGCATCGAGTGATTGGACGCCTCCACGTCGCGTTCACCAACCGGAGAATCGCCGAGATCAGCGTGCCCGCGTGGCTGATTCCGATCCAGAAGACGAAGTTGACCAGGTAGAAGCCCCAGAAGACGGGGGAATTGATTCCGGCAATACCGATACCCGTATAGATCTGGTAGCCCCACGTCGCGAAGCCTGCCAGCACGATGGAGCCGAAGAAGGCGACCGCCACGTAGAACTTCCAGGTTGTGTGGAGTAGTGGGCGGAGGAAGTCCTCCGTCATCCGCCTATCGGCTTCCGGATTCATGCCAGGTTTCCCGGTTCAAGTACGTCACCGAGGGCTCGGTGCCCAGATCATCGAGCAACTTACTGCCGCGTGGCGACCGGGCAAGGCGCGAAACTTCGCTTTCGGGATCGTTCAGGTTTCCGAACACGAGAGCGTTGGCCGTACAGGACTGGACACATGCAGTCTGAAGGGATCCATCCTGGATCGTCTCGTCGTTGGCCTTCGCATCGATCTTGGCTGTGTTGATGCGCTGGATGCAGAACGTGCATTTCTCCATCACGCCAACCTCACGGACGGAGACATCCGGATTCAGCTGTAGATGGAGCGGCTTCTCCCATTCCGGGTTGTAGAAGTTGAAGAACCGCACGTTATAGGGACACGCGTTGGCGCAGTAGCGGGTGCCGATGCAGCGGTTGTAGACCTGCGCGTTCAGTCCCTCTTCAGTGTGGTGGCTGGCGTAGGTCGGGCAGACCGGTTCGCACGGAGCGTTGTCGCACTGCTGGCAGAAGACAGGACGAAATTTGGCCTGAACGTCTGGAAACTCCCCTTCGAAATAGCGCTCGATGCGCATCCAGTGCAGCGTCCGGCCGCCCGATGCCTGCTCCGCGCCCACGGTCGGGATGTTGTTCTCAGCATGGCACGCCGTCACGCAGGCCTCACAGCCCGTGCAGCGGTCCAGATCAACCGCCATTCCCCATCGGTATCCTTCGTTCTGTTCCGACTGCTGGACTTGTTCTTCCTGCATTTATTTTCCCTAGTACCGAATTGCTGAGACCTTTTTCCTCGAAACTGATTCCGTATCGGTAACTACCTCGAGTGCTCCGGATGCTCTCTGAGCGCGCCGCCATACAAAATGAGACCGCCGTCGCCTTCAACCTTCGCCACACGTACACGCGTGGCCGCCCATGCCAGCGCACCGGTGGTCGGCTCCTCCGTCGGAGCGAGGATAGAGATCGGGTTCGCGCCCCGGCCACTCGCATACCGGGTAAACGTCTCATGCCCCTGCCCGACCGGCATGGCGATGACGTTGGGCGCAATGGCTGGTGAAACGAACACCGGCACACGCACGGTGCCGTGATCGGAGGTGAGTTCGACCAGGTCTCCCTGAACAACACCTAATCCGCTGGCCGTTCCCGGATTGATCTCTACCCAGCTCGACCACATTGCCGACGACATCACATCGGGCAGTTCCTGGAGCCACGGCAGGTGCGCCAGCGACCCATCCAGAAATGCCTGGGATGCGAACGGGAGAAAATGGAACGGGTACTGCCTCGGATCCCCGTCAAACGCTGCTTCTTCGAATGCCCTCGGACCCTCGTCCAGGACGGAGGGAGAGGGCGACGCGGCAGGCATCTCGCTCCACCAGCCGCCCTGCCGCTGCGCTGTCGTCCAGCTGACCGACGACCCATCCGGCTCCCGCAACGCCTCGAACGCGGCCCGCAGCATCTCCTCGTAGGATCCTGGAAGCGCCGGTTCCAGTGGTTGCCCCAGGCTGCGTCCGACCGTGAGCAGGACGTCGGGCATTGCCCGCGTCTGATGTAGTGGTCTCATCACCGGAGGCGCGAGGCTGGCGACCGACATCATCGAGCCGGACTCGGGCGCCGCGTCGACCCATGACTCCAGGAGCGAATGGTCCGGCAGGATCAGATCGGCGAGGTTGCTTGTTTCGTCGATGAACTGGCCGAAGCTGGCGATGTAGGGGATGGCCGACAGGGCTTCGGCGACCCGCCATGCCGGCGGCGCGCCGAAGACCGGATTGGTGTCGTTGATCAGCAGAACCTCGGCCGGTGCACGGCCGTCCAGGATCCCGGACGCAACGTCCTTGATGGACGCTCCCTGGGCGCCGCTGACGAACCCGTCCGGCCGGGGCGTAAAGAAAACGCCTCCCGGCGCACCAATGCTTCCGATCAGCGCGTTCAACGCGTTCACGGCCAGCGCGTGGAACAGACCGTTGGTCTGCGCAAGTGGCGCGCCCCCGATCAGCGCGACCGATGGACCGTACTCTGCGAATTCGCGTGCCAACCGCTCGATGCGGGCGGCATCCACTCCGGTAATGCGCTCAACTTCCTCAGGTGCGTAGTCGGCAAGCCCTTCCGACCACCCAGCGATCAGGGCGCCGGCGCGTCCGGCATCCCCCGGTTGCCGGGAACCCGAACGCATGATGACGTGCGCAATACCCAAAGCCAGAACGCCCTCGGTGCCCATGGATGCCGGGACCCATTCGTCCGCGTTGGCTCCGGTCTGGGACATGCGCGGCTCGACCTGAACGAACTTCGCACGCACACCCGGACGGCCACGCCGCATTTCGCCGTACGCCACGTTCTGTGCGACAGGAGAGTTCCAGGTCCCGAGAAAATCCGCGCCGAAACCGATGACATAGCTCGAGCGCGCGAGGTCGAACGTCGGCAGCTGAGAGAATCCGAAGCTGGCTTCATTGGCCCGACGAAGCACCTGTTCTCCGAAAAACTCGAAGGTGGTCGCAGCCGGGGCGCCGAATCTGCTCAGAAACTCTCCGACCAGAACACTCCGCTGGCCGGTCAGAGGCCGCGTGAGGAACCGTAGCGCACCCTGGCTACCCGCGCCAGCCAGACCGTCCAACTGGGCGACGAGCTCGGCCAAAGCCTCCTCCCAGCTAACCGGCGTAAACTGTCCCGATCCCCGCTCGCCGGCCCGCTTGAGCGGCCTGGTGATGCGATCGGGATGATAGGTCACCTGGATGGCGGCCTGCCCGCGAACACAGAGCTTGCCCTTGTTCACGGGATGTTCGGAATTCCCTTCCAGTTTCTTGGCCAGGGGCTTCTGCATGACGCCCAGTTGACCGTCCTTGACGACCTCGACGTCGCCGTCCATGACACGGACCTGCATGCCGCACCCTGCCGAGCACAATGTACAGACACCGGGCTTGTGGATGGCGATGCCGGGCGTGAACTGTTCCTCGGGGATGAACCGGATCAGCTGGTTCTCGGGGCTGCCGCAACCGGCGAGCGTCGCGGCGGCGCCGCTGGCCGCACTGACTTTTACGAATTGGCGACGATCCATATTCCTAGTAGTGACAGACCAGGCAGTCGTTCGATGCCTGCCGCTGTTCATGGCACTCGATGCAGAAGCTCATGGTGTGGTCCACCGCGCGCTCGGCAACCGTCATCTGCGCCACATCACCGTGACACATCGCGCACTCCACTTCGGCACGGATGTGCGGCGCGTGGTTGAAGCGGACATGAGCCTCTTCATACCACCCATAGACGCGCTGCCAGGGCGGCTCTTGACCCCGGTCGTAATAGGCGGTGAGCTCCTGAATCAGCGGGCTCTCGACCGCGATAATCGAATGGCAGTCCATACAGACCTGCACACTCGGGATCTGTGCGACCGGTCCGCGGGCGACCATTGAATGGCAGTATGTGCAAGCCAGTTCCACTTCATTGACGTGCGTGTTGTGCGGGAATGGGATGGGCTGCACCGGATCGGGTCGGATCATCAGAAAATGCCGTATGGCCTCACCGACGCTCCGGTGCGCGGGAGTGAAAACCGACGAGGTCTCCGACGGCGCGATTGGCGAGTTGGACTGCCCGCGGAGGGTCGCCGCCCCGTCGACCAGAGCCCACAATACGCCCGCGCCGGCAACGGCCACGACCAGCATGACCATCCACCTTTGCGGCGTCTTGTTGTCTCGTTGTGTCTTCACGTTGAGGCTTGGAAGTAGTGGAAAGCGCCGGCGCTCGAATCGGGCCCGAGTTCGCTTCGCTCTCGCCGAAGGTTAATGGGAAGGGTCTCGACGGCACGCACTTCTTCTTTTCCCATCTAAGACAGCGCCAATCGACGCGCGAAACTAGCACTATAATGGCCACGCAGAGCACGTGCAAGTGCTCTTTTCCCATCTACATGCGCGGAAACGGCCGGCCGGAACCGTCGGCCCGGTGCAGCACGTCTGGACGTAGAATCGGGACCACCTCGTTGTTCGCTGGTTCGGCCTGTTGCTCACAATCTGGAGCCTCCAGGGAGGGGCTACACCGGCCTATGTAACGAGCGGCGATGGTGTGGAGCAGCAGTTCCACGCTTATCGCAGTCTGGACGTAGAATCGGGACCATGCTCGTTCTAGTTCGCTGGTTCGGCCTGTTGCTCACAATCTGGAGCCTCCAGGGAGGGGCTACACCGGCCTATGTAACGAGCGGCGATGGTGTGGAGCAGCAGTTCCACGCTTATCGCAGCCGTCTGGCCGAGTTCCGCACCTCGCTGCGGGTTCTAGTCGCCGAAGGCGCACCAGACCTCTTGGAAGCCCTGGCGGATGCGCCCCCGCGAGCCGTCGTCTACGGATACCAGATCCTGCCCTCAATAGTGAATGCTACCCCGGGTGGCAGCAGTGTTTCTGTGTCCTCATTTACATACAGTTGGCCGACAACCGAGGTCTATGTCGATGGGGAATCAGAAAAGCTGGCCCGGGCCGCGGCGGGCCTGGAAAGGGTGCGCACCGCCCTGGCCGGTAGGCGGCGGCTTCTCGTTGCCCTGGTCGATGAATACCGCGCGCTGGTTCATGATCAACGCACGGTGGAGCAGTACATCCAGTACAACCGGTTCTGGCAACAGGCGATCGCCGAGGATCGACCCCGATTCGATCAGTTGACCGCGCTCTACAATTCGATGGTTTCCGGCGATCCGGACTCCGTTCGGGCAATACGCGACGTCCTGGCCAACCCGGACGTACCTCCGTTCGTGGAGGCCGAGCTTTCAGTCGACCTCGTCGTGCTCCACGTTCCCCTCTACACGGACATCGAGGACACGGACTTCCTGGAGCGGGCCGAGGAGGCGATCGAACAGATGTGGCAGGCGGCGGATTCGGCAAGGACCTACCGCGTCGAGGTCGAACTCCGCCAGGTTGTCGCGTCCGAACTCTACGGACAAGATGCCGCGCCCGGATACGGCGACCACATCGACATCAAAGCTCACGCCGCACGGTTTCCGCCCGACGGCGCGGTCCTGACGACCGGTGCCGAGACGACTCATGCCTTCGTCGGCGGCCACGTGGCCCTGGGCCCTGGTGAAGTCTCCGCTCGCACGATCGCACATGAATTCGGGCACTTGCTTGGGTTCCGCGACGGTTACATCCGCGGCTACAGGGATCTCGGGACCGACGGTTTCGAGATCATGGAACTGACCTCCGTTTTCGACGACATCATGAGCGCGCCGCGTGAGGGCGACGTGCAGGTGGCGCATTTTGAGTTGATACTGGAGGCGCTGGGGGTGAGGTAGCGGTTGGCTGTTGGCATTTGGCGGGTGGCTCTCGGCAGCCGCAGTTATCAGTCATGGGCTGCGCAGGGCTTCTTGGCAACCCGACAATTAGAAGCTTGACCAGGCTTCGTTGCACAAAAACGGCTTCCCATAACCCCTCTATCGCTCGATACTGTTCCGCTTTACCAAGCCTAGACAGGCGGGTGTTTGAGTGCTATGCGGAACCAGCTAATACTTAGTTAGGCAGCCAACGAATGAGCGTGATGGGCAAGTCCGGGCAAACGATACTACAGTGTATTGCTGGTGACAATTCTTGCCCCTGCCTGTACTCTGCCTTCTCAATTTTTCTCAGATGGCATCGACGGAGGATTCAGTCAAATGACCGTTCCTGAACACGGGATTCACTATCTCGAAATTGTAGCGACGGATGTCGAGGCTGCGCGCCAGTTCCACATCAAGGCGTATGGCTGGCACTTCGAGGCCATGCGGCCCGAGTTGGGAAACGCATTCGTGGCCGCACTTCCCGGCGGCTCACTCTGCGGCATTCGAGCTCCGCTGCACGATCAAGAGAAGCCGATCGTTCGAATCTATCTTCGTGTGATCGACATCAATGCTTCTATCCAGAGGGCTTCAGAACTGGGAGCCACGGTCGCTCTTGAGCCAGTGGAAATCCCTGGACAAGGAAAGATCGCCATCTACCTGTACGGAGGAATCGAGCAGGGTCTGTGGCAAGTCCCATGAAGTGCTGCCTAACAAGCGCTGCATGGCACTGGTCTTGCGTGCGCAAGGCCAGTGCCATTTCGGCCCGCAGCTTACGCGCTAATCCGTTAGGCAAACTAGCAGGAGTGTGACTGTGAAAGACCATCCAGTCGTTTACTTCGAGATCGGTTGTCACGGAGGTGAGAAGACGCGCGAGTTCTTTGCCCAGCTGTTCGACTGGGAGATATCAGGTCCCGACGCGGGGATGATCATCAATACCGGCGGTGCCGGGAATATAGGTGGTCACATCGCCGAACTCGCTCCTGAGTGGGGGACCTATGTGACCATCTACGTAGAGGTTGAGGATCTCGAGGTCTATCTGAAGAAGGCAGGCGAACTTGGTGGCAAGACGCTAGTGCCGCCTGTAACGCTACCTGGGCAAGGCAGCTTCGCCTGGCTCGCCGCTCCGGAGGGCAACATTATCGGAATCTGGAAATCGGAATGAGGGTCAACCGTTGAAGTTGATCCGATATCTCGGGCACATGGGCGGTCATTAGTCGTCAGTCTTGCCAATGGCTAGCTGCCAACATCCATACCCGAACACTGATAACTACAGATACTCGTACCCCGGCCCGCCGCCACCCTCTGGCGTCTCCCAATTGATCACCTGGTAAGGATCCATGATGTCGCACGTCTTGCAGTGAACGCAGTTGGAGGCGTTGATCTGAAGGCGTAGCTGCCCGGCGTCGTTGGGTTCCATCTCGTAAACCGCAGCCGGACAGAAGTACTGGCATGGGTTGCCGTACTCCTCGGTGCACCGCTGATGGCAGATGTCCGGCTCGATCACCACCAGGTGCGCGGGCTGGTCTTCCTCGTGCACGGTCCCGGAATTGTAGACGTCGGTCACCTTGTCGAAGGTGAGCTTGTTGTCGAACCGGAGTGCGGGCGCGGGCGGCGTCCCCTTGAAATAGTCGCTCAACCGACGCATCCGCCGGTGGCCAGGCTCGTTCATATAGCGGTCCCGCAGCCCCCTGCCACCGGTCACCATCTGCAGACCCGTGTGGATCATCCCGGACCAGAAGCCGTTCTCGAAACCCTGATGGAAGTTCCGAACCTTCCACAGTTCCTTCTTGATCCAGCTCTTCTCGACAAGGCCTTCGAACCGACGCAGCTTCAGCGCCGTGTAGTCGTCCGCCTCGATAGCTTCCGCGGCGGCCTCGCCCGCAAGCATGCCGCTCTTGAAGGCCATATGAATGCCCTTCAGACGCATCGAATTCAGGAATCCTCCGGAATCCCCGATGATCATGCCGCCCTCGAAGTAGCACTGCGGCATCGCCCAGTATCCGCCCTCCGGGATGGCCTTTGCTCCATACGACACGAGGGTGCCACCCTCGAGCAGGTCTCGCACGAACGGATGGGTCTTGAACTGCTGAAACAGCCCGTGCGGATCAATCTGCGGGTTCCGGTAATCCAGGCCAACGACCAACCCGAGCGACACACGCCCATCGGCCATGTTGTAGATGAACCCTCCGCCAAACTCCTCACTCGACAACGGATAGCCCATCGTATGGATCACGCGGCCCTTCTGCCCCTTCTGCGATGGCACCTCCCAAACTTCCTTCACGCCGGCCGCGTAGACCTGCGGGTTGCGACCCTGATCAAGGTTGAACTTGTTGACGAGCTGCTTGGTCAACGACCCCCGCGCCCCTTCCGCAAGAATCGTCAGCTTCGCGCGGATGTCGATCCCGGGTTCGTAATTGCCTTTCCGGTTGCCATCCTTGTCGATCCCCTTGTCGCCGGTACGGACGCCGACGACCGCGTCGTCCTCGATGAGCAGCTCGGAACCTGAGAAACCGGCAAAAATGTCGACACCGCTCTCTTCGACGACCTCACCGAACCAGCAGATGAACTTGTTCAGCGAGATAATGTAGTTGCCGTGGTTCTGGAGGGGCGGAGGGATAATCGGGAGCCCGAACTTCTTCTGACGCGTGAAGTAGTAGACGTGATCCTCTTCAACGGGTTTCTCGATCGGGGCGCCACGCTCCTTCCAGTCGGGCATCAACTCATCGATGCCCCGAGGATCGAGGATCGCTCCGGAGATGATATGAGCTCCGACTTCCTTGGACTTTTCCAGCACGGCGATGGCAACGTCGTCGCGGCCCTTTTCGTTCAAGGTCTTCCGCAAGTGGTAAGCCGCCGCCAGCCCCGCGGGCCCCCCGCCCACGATGAGCGCGTCTACTTCGAGAACCTCACGTTCTTCCGCCATAACAAAACAGGATATCAGATTCCATTTTTAGCGTCGGGCCCACCGCGCCACGCTTTGCCCAAGGCGGCGAGTGATCGGACGACACAGCTCTACCATTGTCCCGGGAACTCAAACGTCGGCACGGTCCCCTGTCTTTGGGAACTCTGGGTGGGTGGGCTTACTCGTATCGCTTGAACAGCAGAGCCGCGTTGGTTCCGCCGAAACCAAACGAATTCGACAGCACGTAGTCGATCTTCATGGGGCGGGACTCGTTGGGTACGTAGTCGAGGTCGCAGTCCGGGTCCCGATTCTCGAAGTTGATCGTCGGAGGCGCAACTTGATGCAGCAGAGCCAGGACAGAGATGCCGGCCTCAACCGCGCCCGCGGCACCGAGTAGGTGTCCAACCATGGACTTGGTTGAGCTGATGGCGATCTCGCCTGCGCGGTCTCCGAAGAGCCGCTTGATCGCCATCGTCTCGAGGCGGTCGTTTTGGGGAGTCGACGTGCCGTGCGCGTTGATGTAATCCACCGAGTCAGCATCAACGCCCGCGTCCTTCAAGGCGTTCTGCATCACGCGGAATCCGCCGTTGCCGTCTACCGAAGGCAGGGTGATGTGGTAGGCGTCGCCGCTCATGCCGTAGCCGACGATTTCGGCCATGATCGGCGCTCCCCTCTTCTTCGCCATTTCGAGCTCCTCGAGGATGATGACCCCGGAGCCTTCACCCATGACGAAACCATCACGTTCCTTATCAAAGGGACGTGATGCGCGACTGGGCTCGTCGTTTCGGGTCGAAAGGGCGCGCATGGCAGCAAAGCCGCCGACGCCCATCTGCGTAATCGCCGCCTCGGAGCCTCCCGCGACCATGACGTCGGCGTCTCCTCTCGCAATCAGCCGGTAGGCATCGCCGACGGCATGCGAGCCGGAAGAACAAGCAGTGCAGGGAGCAGAGTTGGGGCCTCTGGCTCCCATGCGAATCGAAACCTGCCCGGCGGCCAGGTTGATGATGCTCGACGGGATGAAGAACGGAGAGATCTTGCGGGGACCGCCTCTCAGCAGGTTGTTGTGCTCGCGCTCGATGACGGCAAAACCGCCGATGCCGGAACCAATGAAGACCCCGGTTCGTTCGGAAAGCTCGGACGTGACCTCGAGGCCGGCTTCTTTGCGAGCAAAATCAGCCGCGGCGATCGCATAATGGATGAACGTATCCATTTTCTTGAGCTCTTTCTTCTCGATCCAATCGAGAGGTTCGAACTCCTTCACTTCCGCCGCTATCCTGGTCGAAAACTGCGACGCATCGAACCGGGTGATCTCACCGACCCCGCTTCGGCCTTCGCACAGTCCCTTCCAGGTCTGATCCGTTCCCACACCGAGCGCGGTTACAAGTCCGACGCCGGTGACGACTACACGCCTATCCAAGTTCCTCCTCCTGGCCGATGCTCTACTTCTTCGGCAGATGGGCTTCGATGTATTCGATCGCGTCCTTCACAGTGGCAATCTTTTCGGCTGCATCGTCCGGGATCTCGACGTTGAATCCCTCTTCCAGAGCCATGACCAACTCGACGGTGTCCAGTGAATCGGCACCCAGGTCGTCGACAAACGAAGCCGTCGGGCTCACCTCCGATTCGTCGACGCTGAGCTGCTCCACGATTATCGCTTTTACCTTTTCTTCAACAGAAGAAGACATCTATCAAACCTCCATCATGAGAATGTCCAAACTACCTATAGGATTCGCGCATACGCTGAAACTCGGATCGGGCGTCGGCGGGAGAGCGCCCGCCGCTACTGGAGCGCGGCAAGGGCTTGATCCAGTGAATTCTTGTCTTCCGCATTGAGCATTGTAACCGACTTGTCGATAGAACGAACGAGGCCCGTCAAGACCTTGCCCGGGCCAACCTCCACGAACGTATGTACGCCTTCGTCCAGCAACAGCCTAAGCGTTGGTTCCCAACGGACAGGTCGAGATACCTGAAGTTTGAGTGCCCGGCGGGCCTCCGTTCCGAGAGTGATCGTCTTCGCTTCGACGTTCGTGACGAGCGGATACTTCAGATCCTTGAATTCCATGGCATCCAGATCCGCGCCCAGGCGTTCTTCGGCAGCCAGCATGAGACTGCAATGAAAAGGAGCGCTGACGGGTAGCAGAATCGCCCGCCGAGCCCCAGCTTCCCTGGCCAGGTCCACGGCGCGCTCGACGGCGGCCCGGTTCCCGGCGATCACGATCTGCTTGGGCGAGTTGATGTTCGCCGGAGACACAACATCGTCCTTGACCGCCCTGTCGCATACCCGTCCGACGGCATCGATATCCAAACCCAGGATCGCCGCCATCGCTCCGACGCCTACAGGGACGGCTTCCTTCATGTACCGTCCTCGTTTGCGCACCAGGACGACGGCCGTGGCAAAGTCGAGCGCGCCGGCGGCTACCAAGGCACTGTACTCACCCAGGCTATGGCCGACGACGAAGTCCGGCTTCGCTCCGCGGGCCGACAATGCGCGAAACGTTGCGACCTCGGTCGCGAGGATGGCGGGCTGCGTGTTCTCGGTAAGTTTCAGCGTCTCGGTCGGGCCCTCGAAGCAGAGCCTCGATATCGGAAACCCCAGAGCTCGGTCGGCCTCTTCGAACGTCGCGGCCACCTCGGGAAAGCTGTCTGCCAGCGCCTTCCCCATACCGGCGTACTGCGAGCCCTGGCCCGGAAACATGAAAGCGACTCTAGCGGCTGGCATCAGTCTCTCTTAATACTACTAAGAGTCGGGGCTCAGGTCTGGACTGCCCGGAATTTGGCGACAGGCGGGTTCTGGTCGCCGCCCTCCGGTCTCCGGGGGGCGGGCTTGATGAGGCCCAGCTTGCGGAACTCACTCTCGATCGCATCGTTGACGTTGTGCTCACAGAATTCGTGGGCGACCCGGATTGCGTTCTTCATGGCGTTGGCATTCGAGCGGCCATGACAGACGATGGCGATCCCTTTGATACCGAGCAGGGGTGCGCCGCCGTATTCGGAATAGTCGAATCTCCGCTTGAACTGCTGGAACGCCTTCTGAGCGAAGATGTAGCCGACCTTAGCGGAAAGGGTCTTCTGGATCTCCTGGCCCAGCATCGTGGTCGTCGTCTCTATTAGTCCCTCGCTCAGCTTGAGGGCCACGTTGCCTGTGAAACCATCACAGACGATCACATCCACCTCGCCTTTGAAGATGTCGCGCCCTTCAACGTTGCCGACGAAGTTGAGCGGCGCCTGCTTGAGCGCTTTGAAGACTTCCTTGGTCAGTTCGTTCCCCTTGGAGTCCTCCTCACCGATGGACAGCAGGCCGATCCTGGGCCGGCGGATCCCTAATATCACTCGGGAGTAAATGTCGCCCATGATCGCGAATTGTTCCAGATGCAAGGGTTTACAATCGACGTTGGCACCGACGTCGAGCAGTATCGAGGGCTTTCCCTTCTGCGTGGGTAACACAGTGCTCAAGGCGGGCCGGTCCACGACGGGAAGCGAGCCGGCGACGAGCTTGGCTGTCGCCATCACGGCGCCGGTATTGCCGCCGCTGACAATACCGGACACGAGGGAATCCCGCATCATGTCGGTGGCGACACGAATCGATGAATCCTTCTTCTTCCGGATCGGAGTGAGGGCCGGCTCATCCATCCCGACGACCTGGCTCGCGTTCACCAGTTCGATCGGCAGACCGGAGTGGTCATGGCGTGCGAGCGCTTTGCGAACACGCTCCTCGATGCCGACCAGCACGACATGCACTCCATACTCGGCTGCCGCGCGAACAGCTCCCTCGACTTCGATCTCGGGAGCCTGGTCGCTCCCCATGGCGTCTACGGCGATCTTGATCATCGGCGAATAAACGATCTATTCTTCTTCGGTCTCGATCACTTCACGGTTCTTGTAGTGACCGCAATGTGGGCAGACCCGGTGCGGCAACCGCAGTTCGTGACAGTTGGAACACTCCGAGAAGGATGGTCCGGTGATTGCGTCGTGCGAACGCCGTTTGTTCTTACGCGCCTTCGAATGGCGACGTTTCGGATTTGGCATGGTTCCTCATTCGGTCTGATTACCCGGTCGCTACCGCTTTCCGTTCTGGCTTAGCGCCCCCGGTGGTATTTCATCGTTCGAGCTGCTTCTTCAATTCCAGCAACTGTTCGAAAGGAGAGTTGATCTTCTCTTTCGGACAGCCGCAGCTGGCGTCGTTTAGATTCGTGCCGCACGTCGAGCAAAGTCCCTTGCATTCGTCCCGGCAGACCGGCTTCATCGGCCCAGCCAGAAGAATCTGCTCACGGAAAATGTCGACGAGCGCTAGTTCCGTGCCCACGATAAACGCCGTACTGGTGTCGGCTTCTTCCAGTTCGATTTCTTCGTTCTCGTCGAATACCAAGCTATCCCGTTCGCGGAAAAAGAGATCGAACTTCCGGTTCAGGATCTCTTCCACGGGCTCGAGGCATCGGACGCATACAAGCTCGAACTGCCCCTGGAGGCATCCAGCAATCCGCACATGAGCACTCGACCGTTCCGCGAAGCCCGACCACCGTAGAAGGCCGACCTGGCGAATCCGGTCGGCCGACAGATCGACGTCACCCGGCTCGAGGGTGCCCTCCAACTCCAGCCTGTCGCCCTCCAGTGCAGCAAGATCAACCGTCGGATGCTTTTGAGCTTGAGCCATCAGAGGAGGTATCGAGCCTGCTCAAGGCGTCAGGGACTCGCCTCGGATGCCGTCGAGTCGGCAGGACTTTCTTCCGAACCCAACCGCTCCAACGCCCGGTCGGCTTCCGCTCGGAAGGGAGAGTCCGGGTACTCGCCGATCACCGACTCGTAGAACCCACGGGCTTCGTCAGGCTTGGAGATAGCCTCATGCAACCGGCCCAGCTCATAAAGGACAGCACCCTGGGAATACCCGCCCGATTCGACGAGGCCCTGGTAGGCCGCTATGGCGCTTTCCAACTCCCCGGTGCTGGTGTAGGACTCCGCCAGAGCAAAACGGGCGACCTCGGCAATCGTCGAATATCCGGATTCGACGAGCTCATTCAGGATGCGAACCGACTCGGTCGTGTTGCCCAACCCCCCCTGGCTCAGCGCGACATAGTATTGGGCAATGCGGCCGGCGGAGAGGCTTGGGTAGGCGGCGCTGACGAGCTCTGCCTCGACCACAGCCGCCTGGAAACGGTCCGCGTCCGAAGCGTAGCCTTCGACGTCGCCAAAGATTGCAATCACCCGAGAGAGCTCAGTCTGAGAAGCGGCCTCCCGATTCGACGCATACACGCTCCAACCTACCGCAATCACGACCACTGCCAGGACAACGCCTACACCAGCCAGGACCAGGTTCCGGTTCCTGATGAGAAACGATACTACTTCTTGTAACTTCGTCGTGATTTCGTCCTTTTCGACGAGTTCACGACGAGTCATTCTCTTGCGCGCCAATGAAACGGCCTCCTCGGCATCAGCCCATGTTCGACGGGCCACATGCGGTCCAAACTTATTGATTTTAAGCTAGCAAACGGGCAAACACAAGTGAGGGGACGGAGCGATCGGATTTGTTCTCCCCGGTGCCTGGGCCGGAAAGTCTCTGCGCAGCGTTCTCCATCAACCGGGCGGTCGAGAGGCCGCTCGGACGCGACTTCCGAGGCGAGGACAACAGAATGTCAGCGAACGAATCCTCGGACTGTCGCAGATAGCCCTGGAGGGAATCGAACCCCCGACCTTCGGTTTAGGAAACCGCTGCTCTATCCTACTGAGCTACAGGGCCTGAATCCTAAAAGTTACACGACCCCTCCGGCCACGGCAACGGCTTCCCCTCTGCGCGGGCAGCCCAGTCTTCGGAACGAGCCTTCGCACGGGTAGGAGTACGGCGGACGGTGGCGTATTGAGGCGGGAAACGGAACCGATGCAGTCCGGCGGACCGGGCCGGTGTGCGGCCCGGTCCACCTTGCTTACAGATAGCCCTACTCCGAACGGCGGAACAAACCGACGTAAGAGCCCTTGCCGAGGACGTGTCCTTCCATTCCCCCAAAGACCGCGGTACGTGCGATGTCCGCAGGACTCCCTTGTCTCGGGATGCGAGGGACGACCTCGATGTCGAGCGTGGTATCGAGAGCGTAAACCTCCAGGAGATAGTGGTGGACGGAACCGCCCGCCATGGCCCCGGGCCCGCGGTAGCGTGGACCGCTCGCACTGATCTGACGGGTCCCGTTGTCGAGTTCGAACAGTTCCGGCAAATCCTGTGGGATGCTGGTAGACGCACCCGGAATGTTCCAGAGCAGCCAGTGCATCAGAGAAGTGGTTCCGTCACGGTTCGTCGCATCCAGGTCGCGCATGATCAGCACGAAACTCTCCGTGCCGGGAGGCACGTTGCCCCACGCGACGCCGGGTGAAATTTCCGGCCCGACCTGAGTGTACCTGAGCGGGATATGGCCGCCGTCGGTCCACGCCGACAGCGTCACCGTCATCGAGACGACGGCAGGCCGTCGTCCTCGGCCCCGACCGCGTCCACGGCCACCTCTGGCCTGGGGCGGGGGCGCTCCTCGCTGGCCGACTTCGGCCTCGCCTCGCAGCCTCTCCGGCCTGTTCCCTGCGGTCGCATCGACATAAAGCACAGCGAGCGCAATCGCCAGAATTGTCATCGATCGCATTAAACGCATTCCTTGTTCCTCCAGAGGATCGGTCCCGCGAGCGCTGTCCGACAACGCCCACGAGAAGATCCTATCTCTTGAACTCCGGGTGATCTGCCAGCCATGCGTCGTACCGCATGCGGAGCGTCTTCACGGGATTCAGATTCTCGCCAGCTCTGATCGAGGGCGTAGAGAGCGTGACGTACATCGCGTAGTCGCCGTTGTTGTGCCAGTTGAGCTCATCCATCGGGCCGTCGGGATCACCAGGGTCGGCCGCGAGGATGTAGGCCACCAACGATGTTCTGCCCTCGCAGGCAAGGCCCTCTACCTGCCCTTCCCGAGCCGCCGGCGCTTCACAGGTACACCGGCTGTCACCTCCGGCGGCATCGGCGGCCTCCATCGCGGCCATAACCCGGTCTGTGATACCAGGGCCGGAGTTGATGAAGGCGTCGACAGCATTCGGGACGACGTCATGCATCCGCAGTATGTTGCCCTGAATCGAATAAAAAATCTCGGTCCCCGGAACCTGGCCGTGGACGTTCTGCGTCACGAATCCGTTGCCCAGTCCGGAGTGCCCGGCCATGCGGCCCTGCAGGTCGACGATTCCGAACTGGCGGCTCTGGAACCGGGGGTCCTGGCTCAGCATTTCGATGATCCGATTTGGATCGGTTCCCTTCTTGAGTTCTTCGAAAACCAATGTCTGGTTCTGGTGAGTGCCGTCCGCACCTGCCTGGCAGGCTGCGACGCCAAAGCCTGGAACGACGACGGCCTGGAGGTTCTTCAGGAAGTCGTCCGCGTTACCGGTGCAGGTGGCCGAAGCGATCACGACGCGGCCAGTCGCCCGGTCGACGGCGATCACGGACCAGGTGGCGAACGCGGACGACTCCAGTGCAAACATCAACACCAGCAGGAGAAATATTCGACGCATATCAACCTCGATGTTCAGTTGCCGGTCCGCGCCAACCGTAGGTTTCGTGCGAAATCGGCATGGTGTAAGTGTTGGCTTGTTCTAACCCGCATTTCTCGCCAGTGGTCTGCTTCGCGACGACAACCGGTGAGAAAAGCGGGCTAATTGCTCGGACGGTACGATACTTCAATGCTCGGGGTTCGGCAATCTTCTTCAATCACCGTCGATACGACGCGGAACCGGCCGAAGCCGAGGCGGGACGGCATCAGTACGTAATGAGCGAGAAGACGTTGTGGCCGTCGAGCCTGTCCCTGCCGTTGAGGAACTCCAACTCGACAACAAACGCGAAGCCGGCGACCACGCCCCCGACCTTCTCCACAAGGCGTGCGGCAGCCTCGGCGGTGCCACCCGTAGCCAGCAGGTCATCGACGATGATCACACGGCTGCCTTTCGGGACGGCATCCGTGTGAATCTCGAGCGTGTCGGTTCCGTACTCGAGATCGTAGGTATAGGACTCCGTCGTCGACGGGAGTTTCCCTGGCTTGCGGATGGGAACGAACCCGGCGTTGATGTTGTAAGCGAGCGCCGGGGCGAAGATGAACCCGCGCGCTTCGATGCCGAGGACAAGGTCGGCGTGAATCGGCCGCAAATTGAGCGTCATGTGGTCAATCAGACTACAAAACCCTTCCTTATCCTTCAGCAGCGTCGTGATGTCATAGAAATTGATGCCGGGCTTGGGAAAGTCCGGCACCTCGCGGATCAGCTTCTTGAACTCGTCCATCAGGTCTAACCTCGGATTGAAAAAGACGTGAGAGCCTCTGACAGCAGGGCCTCCTGCTCGACGACACCTGCGACTTGGGCCGCGAAAGGGCCCCGTTCGAGTTCCGAGCGGAACTTCCCAAGAGCATCGGCGTCCGCTTCGGCACGAATTTCGACGCGGCCGTCCGACATGTTGCGGACCCAGCCGCGGATACCGTAGCGCACGGCCACGGTCTGAGTAAAGTATCGGTAGCCGACGCCTTGAACCAGTCCGGAGACATAGTAGTGTCGAACAAACATGGGTCGAGCGGCCCGTCGGAGAAACGTCCCAAGCGCCCCTTATTTGGCGCTTATAGAACGCTAATGGGTGATCTCCAGCATCCGGTTCAAGGAAACCCGGGCCCACCTGGCCGTTTCGGCCGGGACCTTGATCTGGTTGACGATCTCGCCGTCGCGCAATTTCTCCATCGACCACAGAACGTGCGCCGGATCGATGCGCAACATGGTCGAACACAGGCAACCACAATCGTCGAGAGGAATGATGAAGCGGTCCGGATTCTCGTTCCTCAGCCGGTTCACCAGGTGGATTTCGGTCCCGATCGCCCACTTCGTGCCGGCCGACGACTGGGTCACGCACTTAATGATGTGCTCGGTCGAACCCACGGCATCGGAAGCCTGGACAACTTCGAAGCGGCACTCCGGATGGGCAATGACACGGATACCGGGGTAGCGCACCCGCACCCGGTCGACATGTTCGGGCAGAAACCGGCCGTGGACCGAGCAGTGTCCCTTCCACAGGACGAAGCAGCTGTCCAGAAGCTGCTTCGGATCATTGCCGCCCATCGGCTCGTAAGGGTCCCAGACCGACATTTCCTCGAGTCGAAACCCCATGCCAGAGGCCGTGTTTCGCCCCAGGTGCTGGTCGGGGAGGAACAGGATCTTGTCGGCACGTTCAAGAGCCCATCGCATCACCGCAGGCGCATTGGATGACGTGCAAACGGCGCCGCCATGCCGTCCACAGAAGGCCTTGATACCGGCGGCGGAGTTCATGTAGGTGATGGGGATGATCTTTTCCGGAGTGACGGCGCCGAGCTCATCCCAGCAGGTCTCGACCTGGTCCAGTGCCGCCATGTCCGCCATCGAACAACCCGCGTTCATGTCGGGCAGGACGACTTTCTGATATGGAGCGCTGAGGATGTCAGCGCTCTCGGCCATGAAATGGACGCCGCACAGCAGAATGAATTCGGCATCTTTCTGACGGGCCGCCCACTGGGCCAGTTTGAAAGAGTCTCCCCGGACGTCCGCGAACTTGATGACTTCATCCCGTTGATAATGGTGTCCGAGCACGACCAGGCGCGATCCCAGCTCGGCGCGGACTTCCGCGATCCGTCGGTCGGTCTCATCATCCGACAAACGGGTCAAGCGGTCGGGCAGTAATGATTGCAACATATGATCTAGCTCGTCCTCGATCCAAACCTGGCGAGACAGTTCGCCGGGCGGCCCCTGTGCTCACGTTATTGATGCCTAACGTCTAATTCTGGGTCAAACCGACCCGGTAATCAACTGGTGGCCGGACCGCGCGGCCCCGCAGGCGGTCGCGGCGGTGTGCCGCCTCCTTGACGGCGTCGCTTCGTAGCACGTAGTATTTCTCTTTCGCTTAAACAAGTCACTGAGGAGCAAAGCCTTTATGGCCAACGATGGCGCCAAGGACAAATGGCCGTCCTACACCATGGTCGAACCCCGGATGCGGAGAATCTATTTTCGCTTCTACCAGGAAACCTACAAGACTTCGGTCCTGGACCGGAAGACCAAGGAGTTGATCGCGATCGCGGCATCTCTGGCAACCCACTGCAACGGATGCCTCGAAGGCCATATCCGGAAGGCCATCAAGTCCGGCGCTACCGAGCAAGAGTTGAGCGAAACGATCGCCATTACCATGGGCGTGAACGCAGCGGCTATTGTCGATCTGACCGACCAGGCGGCGGAGGCGCTGCGCATCCGACATTTCGAGGACGACACCGTCACACCATCCGGAACAGAGGAAAAACCCGAAAAAGTTGCGTCTCCCGCCGACGAGTGAAGATTTCATGAATCGAAATCGTCTGGTCTTGACAATGGTCGTGCTCCTGGTCGCGACGACGGCCGTGGCCCAACGGGGCCGACGGGGTCGCGATCGCGACACCGTTCCCGAAGGGTCGCGCGTCCAGTACAAGACGTTCCGCAGCGAGATACTGGGACGCCAACTGGGCTACTCCCTCTACCTGCCACCGTCCTACGAAGGAAGCGATCGCGACTACCCCTTCCTGCTGTTCCTGCACGGAGCCAACGAAAACGAGCGTCGTTGGAGCACGCGTGGGATGACCGATCTCATGCTGGACCGGATGATCGCCGACGGCGAGCTCGGTGAGTTCATCGTCGCGATTCCCTTCGGCGCGAACAGCTTCTACACGAATTCGGCGTCGGGTCAGCGGTGGGAGGACATGATCACGGAAGAGTTCATCCCGCTGATCGAGTCGACCACGCGGACGCCGGGTACGCGAGCGTCGCGCGCGGTCAGCGGTATTTCAATGGGAGGCTACGGCGCTCTCAAGCTGGCGATGAAGCATCCGGACATGTTTAGCGCGGTCAGCGCCCACAGCGCGATGCTGATTAACGACTTCGCTCAGGCGGCGGCTACGATCAGGCGGGCACAAGGCTACTACATGCTCTTCGACGACATCTTCGACATATCGAACGATCTATCGCACTGGGATGAGAACAATCCCCTAAGGCTGGCGCGGGAGAACGATGGGCTGGATTCGCTAAAAATCTACTTTGACTGCGGCACCGAGGACGAGTACGGGTTCTTCCTCGGGGCCAGGCAATTGAGCCAGGTTCTCGACGACCGCGGCATCGAGCACGAGTTCCATCTGTACCCGGGCAGGCATGGCTGGGACTATGCGCGCCGGCATACGGCGGCCTCGCTTGAGTTTCATTGGAACGCGTTCAGTCACGAGTGATCGAGCCGGGATCTGACCCGTTACCGATCGCATCTCCGACCGGGTCCGGACCCGATTCCCCTCGCATCCCGAACCTCCGTCATTACCGCTCCGGGTTCTGACTATCTGAACAAGAACCCGCCTATAATGGCCCAGTTGTGCGAGTCGTCGAGTTTCAGTTTCAACCTATTGAGTTCGATCCAACGGCAGAGGGCGCCCAGCTGTTCGAATCCCTGCCGCGACGGTCCGGCGTCTTCCGGGTCTTCGACCTCCATGACAATCTCATCCTCCTGGAGAAAACGCACGACCTGGCCCGCAGAATAGATCGTTTCTACAATTCGGAGCAGCGCGACGGACGGACTCTTGACCTTAGGAAAATTACCGGGCGTATAGAGTTCTGCCGTACCGACTCGCCGCTGGAAACGCTGTACCTGCTCTACCTCGAGCGGCGGCGATGGTTCCCCGACACCTACCGTAGGATGAGGACGTTTCCGCTCTTCCGGCTGATGAAGATCAACCTGCGTCAGCGGTTTCCGCGCATCTATGCCAGCAGACAGATCAAGGACGGGGTCGACTACTTTGGCCCCTTTCTCAGCCGCGCCCAACTGGAGAACCTCAAGACGACGCTGGAGCGCACGTTCAAGCTTCGCCCATGTCTCTACAACATCCACGGTAACGATCCGTACCCCGACTGCCTCTATTTCCAGATGCACACATGTTCCAGGCCGTGCAACGGAGACATCGACCGAGCCGCATATCTCGACGACGTGAAGGACGCCATCGCGTTCGTCGAGGGACGGGACGACGACATCACCGGACCCATACTCGAACGGATTCGTATTCTGTCGGAGGCGACCCGCTTCGAAGACGCAGAGCACGCGAGGCGGCGGCTGGAGAGGATCCATCTTGCCAGAAAGCAGCACCCCCACACGTTCTTCGACGTCGGCCGGTTCGACTTCGTCATCGTCATGGAATCCGACTCGGTCAAGCGCCGGAAGATAGCCCTCGTTCGAGCAGGCCGTATCGTCAGTCTCGAAGAGCACACGACCGATGAACTCGCCAACGGCTTTGAGGGTTGGCTACAGGACCGCCTGAAACAAGAAGTCCCGGAGCGGGGAGCGGATCGGCAGTACGATGAGTTTTGCCTGGTGTCGAATTACATTATCCGTCCCGTCAAGAGCGTTCAGATCGTCCGGCTGGTCGGAGACACCGCCAATACAGCGGCCGTCATAACCCGAAACCTCACTGCCCGGAAGAAGAAGAAAACCGATGTTGATATTGTCGCGTGAAGACGTCATGAAAGTGCTCCCACACGAGGAGCTGTTCAGAGCCCTGAAGGAAGGGTTCGGGATGCTCGCCGCCGGCGAATTTGAGATGCCTCTGCGAACCGTCATCGAAATGAACAGGTTCGACGGCGTGTCGTTGTTCATGCCCGCCTACGGGGAAGCCGTCGGATCGACCGGCCTCAAACTCGTTACGGTCATGAACCAGAACCCGTCCAGGAACCTGCCACTGATCCATTCGGTCTACGTCTACGTGAATGCGGACACGGGCGAAGTGCTAGCCCTGATGGACGCGGAGTTTCTGACATCGGCACGGACGGCTGTGGCCTCCGCGCTCGCGACCGATCAAGTCGGCAAGTCGGTGGGACGCGTTTTCGGCATCTTCGGGACGGGAATGCAGGCGTGGGGACACGTAGAGGCTTTCACAACGCTGTTCAATATCGACGAAATCCTGATCTTCTCCTTCACTCCCGAGTTGGGAACAGAGTTCAAGAACCGTCTCGACCAGAGCCTCGACATCCCGACTTCCGTGGTCGAGCGCGCCGAGCTCAACCGGGCCGACATCGTGTGTACCTGCACGACCAGCTCGGAACCGCTGTTCAAGCTCGAGGACCTCAAGCCAGGCGCGCACATCAACGCCATGGGCGCGTACCGGCCCAACAGGCGGGAGATCGGGACGGATGTCGTCGCGGCTTCGATGCTGATCGTGGACTCTTACGAAGGCGCGCTGGCGGAGGCCGGCGAACTCGTCATTCCGATCAAGGAGGGAGCCATCACCCGCGATCATATTTACGCTTCCCTCGATGAACTGGTGTCGGGAAAGAAATCGGCCCCGCCCGACGCCGCTTCGAGGGTCACGCTGTTCAAATCCCTTGGAATGGCGATGGAAGACCTGGTTGCCGCGAACCTGGCCTATCGGAACGCGAAGACGAAGGGCATCGGGACTGAGATTAATCTCTAGAGCGGGTAGGCTCGGCGTTGCGATCGAATACTGTAGCAATGCCACCGATACCCGCTCGCTGCCCCTTCCGGTTCTGTGGGATGTTGCGGCCTGCAGGTGCTTCGGAGTGCTCCGGTGGGCACGGACGAGTCGATCACAAATTCTCGTCCCACCATCGTTCAATCTCACGGTAGCCGATCAGGAACTTCGCTTTCAGTTCGAAGGGCGTCAGCACCGCAACAGCCCGGGAACCGGGCAGGAAATACGGCGACAGCTGAGAGTTCCGGACGACATCGGACTGGACTTCGAAAGACGTCAGGACCAGAAAAATCACAGAAACCAGCAGCCACCCCCGGACAAAGCCGAACCCACCACCCAGCACACGGTCGAACCACTCGATTCGTGCAAATTCGAAGAACTTGTAAATAAGCCGGATGAGGGTGAATCCGATGATCAGAACCCCCACGAACAACAGCGAGAATCCAAGGAATAGAGCAAGGTTTTCGGTCCTGGTCACATCCTTGAACAACATCCCGAGATCCCTGTATAACCAGGCCGCCAGAAGGATTGCCGCGACAAGGGTGATCAGCCCGAGGACCTCCCGGACAAACCCTTTCATGGCGCTCATCACCACGGAATACAGGACGATCCCCAACACGATCCAGTCCAACAGATTGAAATCCACGATCGACATCGTCAGTTAGCCGAGTTCGAGTCCGGTCAGGCGTCTGAACGCTTCCGCGTACTTGGCGCTGGTCGAAGTGACGACACCTTCGGGTAGTTCGGGACCCGGCGGCTGTTTATCCCAGTCGACCTCTTCGAGGTAGTTGCGGACAAATTGCTTGTCGAACGAAGGTTGCGATCGGCCGGACTCATATTCGTCGGCGGGCCAGAAGCGCGACGAATCCGGGGTCAGCATCTCATCGACAATGGTGATTCTCCCCTCAATCACACCGAATTCGAACTTGGTGTCGCAAATGATGATCCCACGCTGGGCCGCGAACTCTGCCGCCCGGTTGTAGAGATCGAGCGAGAGGTCTTTCACCGCCTGAACGTTATCCTTGCCGATGATGTCCGCTGCCTGGGACTCGGATATGTTCTCGTCATGCCCGGTCGCCGCCTTGGTTGCCGGCGTGAAAATCGGCTCGGAAAGCTTCACCGATTCGACAAGGTCTTCGGGCAGTGTGATGCCGCATACCTTGCCCGTCTTCTTGTAATCCTTCCAGCCGGATCCGGTCAGATACCCCCGCACGACACACTCGACGGGAAACACTTCGGCTCGTTTCACGAGCAGCGATCGTCCCTCGATCTGCTCGCGGAAGGCCCGGACGTGCTCGGGATATTCGTCGACGTTGCTGGTGATGACGTGATTCGGAACGACGTCCTTGAAATGATCGAACCAGAAACACGACATCTGCGTCAATACCTTCCCCTTGTTGGGAATAGGCGTCGGAAGCACGACATCGAAGGCGGACAACCGGTCGGTGGCGATGAACAGCAGCGCATCGCCCACATCGTAAATATCGCGGACCTTCCCTCGAGCGTGGAACTTGACGCCGGGAAGCTCGGTCTGAATCAGAATCATGGGATTTAAGTCGGATCCTTTCAGATTATGGGTGAGCCAAAGATCTGCGAGCGCGGCCTAAAGTCCAACCGTGCTCCTAGTCTAGCCAAAGTAGAATGGTGGACGGCGCCCGGGTCGTTGTCAATTCAATCTTACGGAAACGACCTTCGAGATTCCCGGCTCCTCCATCGTGACACCGTAGAGTTGGTTGGCCGTTTCCATCGTCCGCTTGCTGTGCGTGATGACGATGAACTGAGTATCCTGGCTCATCGCACGGATCATGCCGGCAAAGCGATCGATGTTGGCATCGTCAAGGGGCGCATCGACCTCATCCAGAACACAGAATGGGCTGGGCTTGAACTGGAACAGCGCGATCACAAGGGCTAACGCCGTCAGCGCTTTCTCGCCGCCCGAAAGCAGAAGAACGTTCTGGAGCTTCTTGCCTGGCGGCTGCGCGATGATCTCGACTCCCGCGTCGGCTGATTCCGCCTCCTCGATCAGACGCAACTCCCCCTGCCCCCCGCCGAACAAACCCACGAACGACTCCTTGAAACGCGCGTTGATCTGCTCGAAGGCGTGGTTGAACTGCTGTTGGCACACCGAGTCGATCTCGCCGATCGCCTGGGTCGTATCGCGGATCGAATCCAGCAGGTCCTGGCGCTGGCCGGTCAGAAACTGAAACCGCTCGAGTGCTTCGTCATACTCTTCGACGGCCATCATGTTCACGCTGCCCATCGCCTCGACTTTGGAGTGGAGTTCCTGGCTCTCGGCCTCTCGGGCGGCCAGCTCTTCGGGACTCAACGTGTCAAAACTGTCCAGGCAGACCGACTCGATGGGCTCGCCCAACTCGCTGTGACAAAGACTGATTAGATGCTTGAGATCCGATTCGATCTGGTTCCGCTCGATCTCCCGCTCGTTGTGTTTGTCCTTGAACGAGTCCATCTCCGAACGGGCATCGTCCCACTTGGCCTCGGCATCGTGAAGCTCTTTCCTCAGGCCGGCCAGCCGCTCTGCGGCAGCCTCGATCCGGTGGGCGAGGTCGTCCCGCAAGGCGACCAGACGTTCGCGGGACTTCTCATCGGATGCGATCGATGCGAGCGCGGCGGCCTTTTGCTCGGCGGCGGCCGAAATCTGACCCTCGATGTGTCTGTGGCGTTCCTCCAACTCGGCCGTCCGCCCCCGGACCGCGGCCAGGTCGCGTCCCTGGCTCTCGTTGCGTTCCTCAAGGACGGCGAGGACCGAGCGCAGTTCCGTCAGCTTCGACGCCTCCAGCTCGGTTTCTTCGCGTAGGGACTCGCTATTGGCCGTGTGGGTCTTCAGTTCATCTTCGAGGGCCCGCTTGCTGGCAGCAACCTCGAGGGTCTCGGCCTCGGCAGCTTCCATGGCCGCCACAAGCTCTCTACGTTCCTCGACGAACCGTGCGATCTCGGACCGGACGATCCCCAGTCGCTCCTGGGTGCGCTCGAGCTCGGTTCCGAGCGCACGCAATCCATGATCGAGCCCCAACGCTTCTTTCTCCGCCTCCTGAAGCCTCGTTTCGAGGACGTGCCCGAGGCCTTCGGTAGTAGCGACCTGCTCGGCGAGCTCCCCGACCTGGGCCGTAGCCTCCCGGGCCTCGCGTCGCGCCCGCTCCATGCGGCGGTCGAGGTCGCGAATTTCGCGCTTCAAGGAAAGCGGCCCGTGTCCGGAGCGCTCTCCCCAACTGATCAGGCGGTCTCGGACGACTTCTCCGCTGCGCGCCACGAACGTCTTACCCGCGTGCCGTTCCGACAGTTCCCATGCCCGTTCGAGGTCGTCAACGATGTACATTCCGGAGATCCGGGAAGCAAAGGAGTGGAGCCGCGCATCCAGCCGAACCACGTCCGCGACGGGCTGCGCACCGGGCACGGCAGCCGGCGCGTAGACAGAATCCCGGCCAGGATCCAGCACGAAGAAGTCCAGACGGCCTCGCGTCGCATCACGAACGATGGAAAGCGATTTTTCCGCATGGAGCAGATCCTGGACGACGACGTACTGTAGCTCGGCATGGAGCAAGTCCTCGACGATCGCTTCGTAATCGCGTTCCACCTCGACGAAGTCGGCAACGATGCCCACCGGTTCCCATTCTTCGTCGCGAACATGGTTGAAGAACTGCTGTACCGATTCAGTGCCGTAGGCCCGGTCGAGTGACAGTTCGCGGATGGTGTCGAGGCGATGGCGGATTGCCTCCTCCCTCGATCGTGCCTCGTTCGCGGCCCTTTGACTCGTGTCCAGCTCGACTCGAAGCGTATCGAGGCTCTGTCGCGTCTCGGACCGCTCCCGCGCCAGATCCCCGATTTCCGACTGTCGCATAGACCGTTCCAGTTCGGCCGCCTGCAGTTTCGCGAGGCAGCCTTCCTCGGTGTCTCGAGCTTCCTGCTCTTCGGCGCGCACGTGGGAGGCCTGCGCATCGAGACGCAGCAGAAGCTCTCGACGGCTCGAAAGCTCGTTCCCGATCTGCGCCTCCCGGCCGACGATTCCGAATTGCCGGTCCCGGAGCTCACCGATCGCCCGCTCCTCGGCCTTCCTCCGGATAGACATTTCCGCCAGAATATCTCGGCGGCGTTCGAACTCCAGGCGGACCTTCCCAAGGTCCCGGCCGATCTCTTCGAGCTTCCGGATACTTGTCTCGATCTCTGAACGGCGATCCTCCAACTCGCGACCACTGCGATCCCGTTCGATGTTGAGCTCCCGGCTCCGCTCGTCCAGAGACCGAACCTGGTCCCCGGCCCGTTCGATACGCTGTTGGGCTTTCTCCAGATCCAGCTGGGAAGCCAATTGCTTCTCCCGGGTTTCCTCGAGCAGCGTCTCCTGGTCTTCGAGTTCACCGCGGCAACGGTGGACATGGCCATCCAACTTGCCGATCACCTCTTCGAGCTCGCGTCCCTCTCGGGTCATCCCGGCGAGGGCCGCCGACACGCGATCCTGACCATCGATCAGCAGTTCCGCTCGAGTGGAGAACACGCCGGCCAGCAACTCGCGCAAACGTTTCTTCACCGTACGGAAACGACGGGCCTTCGATGCCTGACGCTTGAGTGAATTGCACTGGCGTTCGACCTCGACCAGGATGTCGTTGACCCGTGACAGGTTCCTACGGGCAGCTTCGAGGCGGGATTCGGCCAGCTTCCGCTTCGCCTTGAACTTGGTGACTCCGGCAGCTTCCTCGATCAGGGACCGTCGCTCGGCCGGTCGGGCACCGAGGATCTGACCGATGCGTCCCTGCTCGATGATGGCGTAGCTGTTGGGGCCCAGACCCGTGCCCATGAAAATGTCCTGGATGTCGCGCAGACGGCACGGACGACCGTTCAGAAGATACTGGCTCTCGCCGGAACGATACAGGCGGCGCTGTACCATCATTTCGATCAGCCCCGGCGGCGGCCCTCCGTTGCTATGCGGCGGGTTGTCGTCCACCAGAGATATGGTGACCTCCGCCATCCCCAGCGGCGCCCTGCTCTGGGTACCGTTGAAGATGACGTCCTCCATCGACTTACCGCGCAGAGAACGCGCGCTCTGTTCTCCCAGAACCCAGGCGACAGCATCGGAGATGTTGCTCTTGCCGCAGCCGTTCGGGCCGACGACCGCGGTGATGGCATGGCCGCCGACAGAGATCTCCGAGCGGTCGTAGAACGACTTGAACCCAATCATCTCGATGCTACGCAGTTTCAACACGTCCTGGCCCTACTCCCTCGTCGCGACAGCCCAACGCATAACAAGCGCAGGGACACGCTCCGAAGCGGTCCTCCTCCTGTCGACCAACGACCTGAAACGACAGGTTTTCTGTTTGTCCGGCTCACAGCTAGGATCTCACCGGATAAGACAGATCGGGTCCCTCTCGCCCTCCTGGACGCCGACTCGGCCGCATCCGGGAAACTGCCTTCTGGAATGCACCACACAGACGCGTCCACCTCATTTGAGAATAATACATTCGGGATTGGTAACGTTTTCTCGGTTCCAGGTTCTAACGGTCTTTACAAGGTTCGACGTTCAGGGAGGAGAGATGAACAGCGGTTACGCACGGGTAGTGGAAATCGACGGTCGCGAAATACGGAGGAAATCAACGGTGTCTGAAAACCCGACGCGGCTCCTCGCGGACCGAATCTACGAGAGACTGAAAGCCGAGATTATCACCTGCAAGTACAAGCCAGGAGCCTCGCTGACGGAGATAGAACTGGCCAACAAGTTCAATGTCAGCAGGACACCGATCCGGGAGGTCTGCAACCGGCTGCTCAAAGAAGACTTGCTGCAGTCCATTCCGTACAAAGGCTACATCATCAGCCCACTTAACCTACAGGATTTACACGAGTTATACCAAATCAGAGCGATCCTGGAACCTCACGCCGCCGAATCGGCCGCACGAAACCCTTCTCCCCGGTTTCTGGAGGCGCTGCGTGCCAACCTCGAGGAAGCCGACTCGTTTTCGGCCGAACAGGACTTCGTCCGGTTCGTCGAGATCGACCTGGATTTTCACCATCTGATCGCCGAAGGGTGTGGCAACCGGCGGCTCGCAAAGGTGCTGGGGGACATCCGGAATCAACTCGAGCGGCTCGTCTATGTCATTTTTGAGCACCACGGCCCGTACAGCAACGTGGCTTTCGACGAACACCATCAGATCCTCGCGGCTATGGAGGCACGCGACAGCGCACGCGCCCGACAGATCATGGCCGACCACATCGATAGCTACAAGGAGCGCGCTCTCCAGGCCCTCGCAAGCGAGCGTCCAGCGTGAGGTCGGGGATATAACTATCGACGATACATTGATTTAGAGCCGTCCTGCCGGATCCGCCGCCGCGCAACCGCGACCGACCGGCCTTCGTGCTATAGTCTGCGGACATGAAGGTCTCCGCCAAGGAGGAGTATGCCTGTGCCGCAGTGCTGGAACTGTCGCTGCACTACGACCCGAACGTGCCCATCCGGGTCCAGGACATCGCCGACCGCCAGGGCATCCCGCCGAAATTTCTCTTTCAGATCATGCAAATCCTGAAACGCGACGGCATCGTACGCAGCAAACGGGGCACCGAAGGCGGCTACGTTCTGGCCCGACTACCCGAGCAGATCAGCGTCGGCGACGTCGTCCGGAGCATCAGCGGTCCCTTCGTCCAGCTGTCCTGCCTGGAGTCGGGCAACTTCGATGACGACTGCACCCACGAGGAATCCTGCTACTTCAAGCCGATATGGGGGGACGTCGATCGCGCCATCGGCGCTGTGCTGAACGGCGTAACCTTCGCCAACCTGGCCGCGCGCGTCCGAAGTCGCGAACGCCAGGTGATGTACCACATTTAGCAGACCAGTAGCTATTATTCGGAACCGGAATGCGGCGGATCCTGCACGTCGATATGGACGCGTTCTATGCGTCGGTGGAAGAACTGGACGACCCGACGCTAAGGGGCCGTCCGATCATCGTCGGGGCGGATCCGAAAGGAGGCAGAGGCCGTGGTGTCGTCGCCGCTTGCTCTTACCCGGCGCGCAAGTTCGGCATTCATTCCGCCCTTCCCATCAGCCGCGCCTGGCAGCTATGCCCCGGCGGCGTCTACGTCCGTCCGCGTTTCGAACGGTACCAGGAAATATCTCGGACGATCATGGCGATCCTCCGTCGCTATACTGACCTGGTCGAACCTTTGAGCGTAGACGAGGCCTTTCTCGACGTCTCAGGCTCAACTGCACTGCTCGGTCCGGCCGAACAGATCGCCCGGGACATCAAGGACCGGATTCTCTCCGAGACCGGCCTGATGGCCTCGGTCGGCATCGCTCCGAACAAGTTTCTCGCCAAGATCGCATCCGATCTCGAAAAACCGGACGGATTCGTCGTCGTTCCCCACGACGGTGTCCAGCACTTCCTGAACCCACTGCCGATCTCAAGGCTATGGGGCGTCGGCCCGAAGACGGCCGCGCGCCTTGGGGCCCTGGGGGCAAGAAACGTCTCCGACCTGGCCGCGATCCCAAAGGCGACCCTCGTAGATACCCTGGGCGTCTCGGGCGAGCACCTCTGGCACCTGGCGCGGGGCCAGGACGACCGTGCAGTGACCCCAAACTGGGAACCGAAGTCGATCAGCAGCGAAACAACCTTCGAGGAAGACACGCGCGACGTGAAGCTCCTGGTCGACACGCTCCGATCGTTGTCGGATCAGGTTGCTCGAAGACTGCGGAAGCAGAAGTTCCGGGCAGGACTGGTGACGTTGAAACTCCGCTATGCCAGCTTCACGACACACACGAAACAGACATCGGTGGCCCAACGCGTCGAGACGGGCGACGATGTCTTTCGGCTCGCCCTTCGGATGTTCAAGCAGTTCCCCCTAGCCGAGCGCGTCCGGCTGCTCGGTGTGGGTACCGGGATGCTTACGCGCGAGGGAGAAAACCCCGAGCAATTGACTCTGTTTTCCGGCGCCCGGACCGGCGAGCGCCTTGCACGCACGGTCGATGAGATCCAAGACAGGTTCGGTGACGACGCGCTACGCCGGGGATCGGAACTGACGTGATAAGATCCGGCGCCTGACCGCTTTCGATTCCGGCCGTTCAGGCCGCAACAGAGGCAGCCATGCACATTTTCCTCTCGCTGTTCCTGATCCTGTTCCAGCAGGGAGCCCAGGACGCCGTTCAGACCGTGGATGCCACCGAACCGGAAGACCCCAATGAACTCCAAGCCGTGATCGAAACGACCAGCGGCGAGTTCATCATGGAGTTCTACGCGGAGTTGGCGCCCAACCACGTAAAGCAGTTCATCCGGCTTGCCCGTGAGGGGTTCTACGACGGTACGATCTTCCATACCACGTTCCCTCACGGGATCGTGCAAGCCGGAGACCCGCTCACCCTGGAGCCGGAGCGTCGCCCCGAGTACGGATCGGGCGGTTTCAACATGGGGTTGGAACCGGAGTTCAGCGAATTGGAGTTCACCGCAGGCACGGTTGTCGCCACGCTGCTGCCAAGCGAACCGGCCAGCGCCGGATCACAGTTTTTCATCTGCATCGGCGACCAGCCACAGTTCACAGGACAGTTCACCGCGTTCGGCCGAGTCGTCGAGGGGCTGGAGGTTGTCGACGAGATCTCGATGACGCCGACCGATGACAAGCAGATCGCGACTGAACGCGTGGAGATCGTCGCCATCACGATCCGACCCATTCCGCCACCACCTGTGACTCCGTTCAGTACGGAAACCATCGAGGAGCTTGGCAGCTACCGTATCGTCATGGAAACTGTCTTCGGGGACATCGTGATCGAGCCTCTGCCCGAGGGCGCACCCAATCACGTCCGCCATTTTCTCCGACTGACGTCGCTTGGCGTGTACGACCAGACGGCATTTCACCGCGTCGCGCCCGGCTTCGTGATCCAGGCCGGGGACTTGAACACGCGAAGCGAGCCCTACCCCCCGGCCGCCCAGCAGTACGTCGTACCCATTCGAGCCGAGATCAACCCTACGCCGCACATCGCGGGAATCGTGTCGATGGCCCGGGGCGAGGAGCCCGACAGCGCGCTCACGTCGTTCTTCATCGTCCTCGCGGATCAGCCACCGTTGGACAATTTCTACACGGTATTCGGCCGGGTCGTGGAAGGGATGGATGTGGTCGAGCGAATCGCCGCGGTGGAAACCGACGGAGAAAACCCCGTCGCCCGGGTGGACATCTATACGATGCGGGTCGTACCGCAGAATTGATCCCTGCCCACCTCGAGATCTTCGATCACCAGGTCCGCCCCGGTCATACTCAGGGCTTCGGTGGAATAGTTTCCGGTGCCGACCCCGATCGTCCGGAATCCGGCAGCCTTTCCGGCCAAAATGTCCCGGGGCGTATCCCCGATGACAAACGTGTGGTCCGGTGTCGCAGACGCTCCCAGGGCCGACGCACGGCGAGCGGCGACGGCCACAACCTGGGTACGATCCTCCGAATCCGAACCGAACCCTCCAAAAGAAAAGTATCCGTTCAGCCCGCCGCGCTCGAGCTTGATCCTCGCCCCGGCCTCGACATTGCCGGTCGCGAGGCCCAGCATGACGTCTTCCCGGCGGCCGGCCTCATCGAGAATGTCCCGGACACCGGGCAGGACACGATAATTCTCGGAATGCACCACCTCCTCCTTGAGGAACTCGACGTAGCTCCCGAGCACTCGGCCGGTGAACGCGTCCAAGTCGCCTATGTCAGCGAGCTTTCGTTTCGAACACACTTCGCGGACGATCGCCGGGTCTGTCTTTCCATGGGGCCTGACGCCCTCGATGGCGCCCGGGATTCCGAGAATCTCCTCGAACGCGCGGTCGAGGGCCCTCAAGCCCGCGCCACCCGTGCTGACCAGCGTCAGGTCCACGTCAAAAAGCAGCAGTTTCATCATCGACCTATATCTTGCCTTGTGTCGCTAGTCGATCTCAATCCGCTCCGTCATCGGAGCAGGAACCCAAGCAAAGCAAGTCGCTACGGCCCTACCGAGGCCATGCCGGTTTCCAACTCCAACCTTTTTGATCTATCCTTGTCACTCTTCGAGTAACCCTGAAGTCTCGGAACCAGCGGCCATCATCCGGCCGAAAGGAGTCTGCGGCATGGTGGAAGCTTCTGCGGTGTCCCTTGAAAAGCTGTGTGCGTTCTCGGACGAGACACAGACGTTAATCACCGTGGATGCCCCCCTGTTTGGCAGCCTGCTCGTGTTCGAAGGGAAGGTTCTCAAAAGAAAGTCCAGGGGTAAGAAGCGCGAGACCGATTCCCGCTTATCATCCCCGGAGAGCATCGTTCGGGAGGCATCCCGTTTCTGGATCCAGGACTACAAGGGCGTGCGCGATCGCAAGAACCGCGAGGAAATGGCGGCGTTGCTCGAGAAAATTTAGCAGCCCGTGGCAAAAGTCTGATGGCTCGCGCGCATGGGTCTTCGGAGGCGAAGACGAGGCGCGAGGAGGAACTGATGCTGTTTCATCATGACGACGAGCAACGAAGTATACGCCTCCGAACCCCCATGCGCCCGAAGGGTTACGGCGACGTCACACCATCTGCGTTGTTACCTCCCCTCACCGATGTACCCGCATCGCTGTCGGCGCGGCGCCTAGCATCTGGCGCGACGTCGCCGTAACGCGGGCTATCAGACTTGTGCCACGGACTGCTAGACTGAACATTCAAGGAGGCGGCATTGGAAATCGATCCCGTGTGTCAGATGCCCGTCGACCCCGACGTGGCCGAGTTCAAGACCGAGTACAGAGGCAAGGAATACTACTTCTGTTCTGCCGGCTGTAAAGACAAGTTCAACCGCGACCAGAAAGACTACGTATAGCACCAGAATGGATCAGACGGTCCGCCGATTCTCCCTGTCCGAGCGGATCAAGATTTCCATCCTTTCACGCCTGGGTTACTGGGCGATCGCTCTGCTCGGCGGGAGCGTCCGGTGGAAGTTGGTCGGCCCCGACTCGGTCCGAGAAATCCACGAGGCCGGTGCCCGCGCAATTTACACCTGCTGGCACGGCCGGATCTTTCCCGCGACCTGGCACTGGAGAAACCGGGGGATCGCGGTGATGACCAGCCTCAATTTCGACGGAGAAATCATCGCCGGTTGTATCCAAAGGCACGGCTATCGCGCGCCTCGCGGGTCCAGTTCCCGCGCCGGCATCCGGGCGCTGGCCGAGATGGTTCGGGATGTCCGGGACGGCTACGACGTAGGCTTTACGATCGACGGCCCACACGGGCCGCGGCATGTCGCCAAACAGGGGCCGGTCATCATCGCCCGCAAGACCGGCGCGGGAATCTTCTGTTTTCATATCGCGATGCGCCACCGCATCCAGTTCAACAGTTGGGATCACTTTCAGGTTCCGCTGCCCCTGACACGCGCGATCGTGCTCCAGGCTCCCCCGATTTGGGTCCCTGCGGACGCGAATAAGGCAGAAGTTCGGCAGTACCATGAGCAGATGCAACACACCCTGGACGGGCTCAGAGACAGGGGCGATCGGTGGGAGCGGACCGGAAGCCTCGATTCTTAAATAGGAACAGGCACGCCTTTCCCTATTTAATCCGGAGTTTCAAACTTTGGAAAGTTGAGTTATTCTAACAGTTTAGATTACATGACAAGTTCAATCGAGTAAGACCACTTAAGGTTGACGAGGAGATCCGATGAGTCCGAACTTCAAGGAAATGCTTGCCGAAGTCAAACAGGGTATCCGCGAGGTAAGCGTCGACGAAGTCCAAAGCCAGTTAAACGGAGACAGGGATTTTACACTGCTCGACATCCGCGAGAAGGACGAGTGGGACGAAGGACATCTCGCTGGTGCCGTCTTCCTGCCTCGGGGTTTTCTTGAGGTCAAGGTCGAGAAAGTCCTGACCGATAAGGAAAGGCCGATCATCGTCTACTGCGCGGGCGGCGTGCGGTCCGCGCTCGGCGCCGAAAGCCTGGGAAAACTCGGCTACAAGGATGTGGTCTCCATGGCCGGAGGCATGAGCGGATGGCGAAACCAGGGCTTCGAAGTCGTGGTCCCCGAGAAGATCGGCGGCGATCAGATGGCTCGATACAGCCGGCACTTGAAGATTCCGGAAGTCGGTGAAAAGGGTCAGCTCAAGCTGCTCGCCAGCAAGGTTTTGCTCGTCGGTGCGGGTGGGCTGGGATCGCCGGCCGCCGTCTACCTGGCGGCATCCGGCGTGGGCACGTTGGGCTTGGTCGACAACGACGTCGTCGACATCACGAACCTGCAGCGGCAGATCCTTCACTGGAGCTCCTCGGTCGGGATCCTGAAGACCGATTCGGCCCGGCGTACGCTCTTCGAGGTCAATCCCGACGTGAAGGTCAATACCCATTCGGTGCGTCTGGACGCATCCAACGCGCTGGATATCTTCGAAGATTACGATGTCATCGTCAGTGGCTCGGACAACTTCGCGACCGCATACCTTGTCAACGACGCCGCCGTGCAGCTCGGTAAACCCGTATCGTACGGGAGCATCTTCCGCTTCGACGGACAGGCCTCCACTTTCATTCCATACGAAGGGCCCTGCTATCGATGTTTGTACCCTGTGGCCACGCCTGCGGACCTGGCGCCGAGTTGTGACGAAGCAGGCGTCCTGGGCGTCCTGCCGGGTACGATCGGGCTGATCCAGGCAACCGAGACCATCAAGCTGCTGTTGGGCATCGGAGAACCGCTTTCCGGACGGCTGCTGGTTTATGACGCGCTCGGGTCGAGGTTCCGCGAATTCAAGATTCGACGGGATCCGAACTGCCGGACCTGCGGCGAGAACGCGGAGATCGACCTCGCCTCGATCCCGGACTTTGTGTGCGCCACCGGCTAGCAGGCCGTGGCAGGAGTCTGATGGCCTGCAGGGTTCTGGCACAGGCTGTTAGACTGGCTGTTTGACAACGAAAGCCAAACGGATCGAAGTAGGCGACTTCGTCTATTGCCGGTCGCCCTACCATCGGACTCAACTCGGAATCCCCACCGAGGGGGGCCTGGTGCTCGAAGTCAAGAGCAACAACTACAGACTGCTGTATGGCATCGACCATTTCTGCTGGCTTCCCGGTCAGACCATCGTTCGGGTAGACGGCGAGGTCAACATCCGCACGTTGGCTGGCCGACTGCATAACGTCATCCGAAAGCTCAACCCGCTGGATTGTGAAATCGTCTCAGAAGGGAACGAACATCGGGCAACCATGCGCATCGATCACATCGACGCGGGAGTTGTAGACGGTGTGCGGGAGTTCCTGGGCGAAAACTACGTCTCGCTCTCAGTCATCCCCGAGGGCATGGCGTTTATGCTGGTGGAGGTTCGGTTCACATAGTGTCCTCGGTCAGAAATACGATCACTATTTCCAATGGATGTTGCCGGACGCAAGGTGGATGTTGAGTCGGTCGATAAAGGTGCGTATGGCGTCGATCGGCTTGGCCTTCCCAACCAGCAACCTCCATCGGCCCTGCGGGTTCGGGGGGAACGGCGCCGTCTTTGGAGTCGCTCCTCCTTGCAATGAATGAGCATTAGCTCGTCGTCGCTCCACCAAATCCGGCACCGTTGCGCTCCGAAATATAGCAACCGTACTTCTGACCGAGGACACTAGAAGCCCGTGGTGAACGACCGGTCTGCACTGTAGGGGCGCTCATAGAGCGCCGCTACAGTCTTTAGGCGACTTTCACCACGGCTGCTAGGCTCTCGGGAAGTCAAGCGGACGTGCTTGGATCGATCTGGTCCGCGAGTTTCTGGAAAAAGTCCGCCATCATCTTTTGGGCCGCCCCTTCGACCAACCGGGATCCGATAGCGGCGATCGTTCCACCGACGATCGCGTCTGCCTCCGCTTCGAGTTCGGTCCCGCCGTCTTGGGCCCTCAGCCGGATTTTGGCCGAACCGTTCACGAACCCACCCGATCCTTGGCCTTGGATGGCCAGGGTGAACGATTCGGGAGGCTTCTTGTTGCGGAGTTCAACCTTTCCCTTGTAGCTCCCTTTGATCGCGCCGATTCCGATCCGGACCCTGGCCTCGAACACGTCATCGCCGGCCGGGACGAGTTCCTCGCAGCCACCGATCGCCCGCCGAAGGATTTCCGGGTCGGTGAGCGCTGCGAAAACCGTCTCAGGCGACGCCCGGAATCGATGCGTCGCCTTCAGCTTCATTTCCGTGAAATGGCCATCTCGAGGGCGCGCACGGTATACACTCGCGCCAGGTGCGCGCGGAACTCCGCCGATGCGTGGATGTCGCCGAGGGGTTCCACATTGTCGGCCACGTGGCGTGACGCCTCCTCGATCGCCGCGGCCTTCAGAGACCGCCGGCCGCCGAGAGCGGCCTCTACGCCCGCCGCGCGGTACGCTCTGGCGGCCACACCGGTAATACCGACGGCCACCCGGCGGCCTTCGATCCAGACGGCGGCGCCGGCGATGGCAAACCCGCTCGCCTTCTGTGCGAATTTGGCGTATGCGACACCTTTCCTGGTCACGGGCACGGTGATCGAAACCAGGATCTCGCTCGGCTTGACGGCCGTCTCCATCATGTTCACGAAGAAATCCTTCGCGGCTACGGTCCGGATCCCGTCGCGACCCGCAATCTCCATTTCCGCATCGAGGGCGAGTATGGCGGCAGGCCAATCCGCCGCCGGATCGGCATGTACGAGGCTCCCGCCGATCGTGCCGCGGTTCCGGATCTGCACGTCGCCGATCTGGGCGGCAACCTCTGGAAGCAACGGACACTTGTCGGTAAGCAGCTTCGACGACTCGATCTCATAATGCGTGGCCAGCGCGCCCAAGGCGATCCGACGTCCCTGTTTGCTGATCGAACGCAGAGCGTCGATTCGCCCGATGTCGATAACCACGCCGGGTTGGGCCAGCCGGAGCTTCATTGCCGGCAGCAGGCTGTGGCCGCCTGCCAGCACCTTTGCGTCTTCGCCGTGTTCGGCAAGCAGGCGCAGCGCCTCGTCGAGCGATTCGGGACGTTCGTAATCGAATGCGGCAGGAATCATTTCCGGCCTCCTTTGCGATCCTCGTCAGGAACCATGAGCGAAACCGGAGGATGGCTCTCGGCCGCCTGGATCACTCGCCACACACGCTCCGGCGTCAGTGGTATATCCACGTGTCGGACCCCAAGCGGCGACAGTGCGTCGATGACTGCATTGGCGACGGCGGGCGTCGCGCCGATCGTACCGGCTTCCCCGACTCCCTTTACGCCGAGCGGATTACTGGGCGACGGAGTCTCGGTACTCCCAATCACGTACTCGGGAGCGTCAGACGCACGGGGCAGGGGATAATCCATGAATTCACCCGTCAGGAGTTGGCCGCTCTCGTCGTACACAGTCTGTTCCATGAGCGCATGGCCAATCGCCTGGAGAACGCCTCCCTGGACCTGGCCCTCGACAAGCAGCGGGTTCACCTGCTTGCCGCAATCGTCGACGGCGACGTACTTGAGGATTTTCACCTGGCCCGTATCCCGGTCGATTTCGACGGCGACGATGTGCGTCCCGAACGGGTAGGTGCAGTTCGGAGGCTCGAAGAAGCTCGACGCTTCCAGGCCGGGCTCGAAACCGGCGGGAATGTTCTTTGCGATGTACGCCTCGGTCGCAATCTCGGCCCAGCCGAGCGCGTTTCTCTTCCGGCCCTTCACGAAGAAGCTCCCGGCCTTGAATTCCATCTTCTTCGGTTTGCTCTGTAGGAGGAGCGCCGCGATGGCCTTCCCCTTCTCGATGACCTTGTCGATCGAGAGAACGATCGCGGTGCCTCCCAGCGCGGTCGCGCGGCTGCCGTAGGTGTCCCGACCGAAATGCGACGTGGCCGTGTCGCCGCTGTAGATGGTGATGTCGTCGATTGGAATCGACAACCGATCGGCCGCGATCTGGGCGAAGCTGGTCTCCTGGCCCTGGCCGTGCGGCGTAACGCCCGTGGCGATGGTCACCTTGCCCGAGAGCTCAATCTTGACACTACCCCATTCCCAGCCGCCCGCAGCCATGATCTTCGACGGGCCCAGAGCGCAGATTTCAACGTAAGTAGAGACGCCGACACCGAAAAGCCGGCCGGCCTTCCGGGCCCTGTCGCGCTGTTTCAGAAGCGCGTTCCAGCCGGCCAGGCGCTGCGCCTCTTTGAGCGCGCGCTGGTAGTTTCCGCTGTCGTAGGTCAGCCCGGTCGCTGTGTTGAACGGAAACTCTCGCGGCTTAGGCATGTTTTTGAGCCGGACGGCGACCGGGTCGAGGCCGAGCTCGTCGGCGACGATGTCCATGAGGCGCTCGATTGCGTAAGCAGCCTCCGGGCGTCCTGCGCCACGGTAGGCGTCGGTCGCCATCTTGTTCGTGTGCACGCCGACCACGTCCATCCGCACGCCCTTGATCTTGTAGCAACCGCCCAGCATGAGGCCGGTCAGCGTCGGAACGGCAGGTGTCAGGAGTTGAAGGTAGGACCCGAGGTCTGCGATTGTGTGCGATCGGACCGCCAACACCGTACCGTCCTTCTTGACCCCGACCTCGTAGGTTCCGATCTGGTCCCGGCCGTGGATGGTGGCGGCGGCGTTCTCTCGACGTCCTTCGATCCATTTCACGGGTGCGCCCAACCGTCGGGACAGATGGCAGGCGAGAACTTCCTCGGCATACACCTGGAGCTTGGAACCGAAGCCGCCGCCGACTTCCGGAGCGATGATCCGCGTCTTGTTTTCCTCTGCGCCAACGAGGCCGGGCAGGAGCGTCCGCACAAGGTGCGGCACCTGCGTCGACGTCCAGAGCGTAAGAAACCCCTGTCCTTCGTCCCACGACGCCACACACCCTCTCGGCTCGATCGCCATCGGTGTGAGGCGCTGGTGCACCATGCGCACCTTGATGATGTGGTCGGCCTGCTCGAGCAGCTTCGTCGGATCGTCTCCGACACTCCAGGTGAACGCATGGTTCGTGCCCAGATCGGGATGGGTCAGGGGTGAGTCCTTCTCGAGGGCCCTCTCCGGGTCGATGACCGCTTCGAGCGGATCGTAGTCCACCTCGATCAGGTCGAGGGCGTCACGCGCGGCGTACTTGTCTTTGGCGACGACGACCACCACCGGATGACCGACGAAATACACCCGGTCGCCGGCCAGCACCGTGTGGTCGGGCGAGTTCTGGCCGGGCAGCGGCGAGGCGCAGGGGATCGTCCCGCAGTGGGGGTTCACATCCGCGCCCGTGAGGACCCGAACGACGCCCGGGTGGGACTTCGCCGCCTCCGTGTCGATGCTGCTCACCCGGGCGTGTGCGTGAGGGCTGCGCAGAATGGCGGCATGCAACATGCCGACCAGATCGATGTCGTCGACATAGGTGGCGATGCCCTTGATGAGGCGCGGGTCCTCGACCCGCTTCATCGCGCGACCAAAGTAGGGCTTCTCCTTTACCTTCGCCATGACCGCCCCCCTTGCTTCGCCGCGTGCTCGATGGCGTCGATGATGTGGCCGTACCCGGTGCAGCGGCACAGGTTTCCTTCGAGTCCGTGCCGGATGTCGTCCCGCGAAGGTTTGGGGTCGCGGTCCAGGAGCTGAACGCCGGACATGATCATGCCGGGCGTGCAATATCCGCACTGCAGGCCATGGCACTCCCAGAACCCCTGCTGCACGGGATGCAGTTCCCCGTCCGTTGCGAGCCCTTCGATCGTTTGCACCTCCGAGCCGTCGGCCTGGACTGCCAGGAGGGTGCAGGACTTGACCGCCTGTCCGTCGATCAGGACGGTACAGGCGCCGCAAATCGACGACTCGCAACCGACGTGTGTTCCTGTCAGACCGCACACGTCGCGCAGGAAATGGACCAGGAGCACGCGGGGCTCGAGCGATTCTTCGTGAAGCGTGCCGTTCACACGCACCTTGACGGGGATCGTCATGGAAACCCTCCCTATTTCGACCACCGGCCGCCAGGAGATTGAGGCGAAGATCGCCTAAAGCTGTAGCGGCGCTCTCGGAGCGCCGAATAATGGGCGGTCGTAGACCGCCCTACAGCGTAGAACGACTTTCACCACAGCCTCCTGAGCGGCAGGCGTCAAGTATCCATCCGCTGCCGGCGACTGAGAAGAAAAACCTTTTTCGATCAGGGGAGACTGGGCGAGCCCTGTCCCCGAGCGACATCAGAGAGGCCGCTATTCCGCCAGGCCGGCTGGATTCTTCTCGAACACTCCACCCATTCTGTAGAACCGGGCGAGTTTCTCCAGAGCCGGCACCGCTTTGCGCACTGTGAGGCCGTCGACCATCAGGCTGCCGTAGAAGGCAGGCAGGGCGGGGCGTGATGCCTGGCAGGTCTGGCACAGCGGGTACTCGTTGAGGTCGCCCGAAAGGTGGGCTTCCCTCAGCCGAACCATTCCCGTCGAGTTCCACACATCCATGACGGATTGCTCCTTGAGGTCACCGATCGGCTCCTCGTCGTACATGTAGCAGCATGGAAAGGCCTTCCCGTCGTAGCGGACATAAAGCGGACCGCGCCACAGCAGGTGGCAGGGATTCCTCCGCTGCCCGCCCAGGCGGTCGTTAGGGATGCGGGACCCGTCGATATGAATCTCGTCCCGCTTGAAGCGGACCTCGTCGATGCCTTCGATGTCCCAGAGCTTGCGGTAGGCGTCGACTTCATGGGAATTATCCTTCAAGAGAACCATCTGGACGACGGTGAAGATGGGCGAGCCGCGCTCCAGCTTCTTCCTCAGGAAGTTCAGGATGTGGTTCCGCGTCCGGTCAAAGTCGGCGCCGACCCGGTACTTCTCGTACGTTTCCTTCGATGCGCCGTCGAACGCCAGGATCACGTAATCGAGGCCCGAATCCAGGAGCATGTCGGCGCGCTCGTCATCGAGCAACGTGGCGTTCGTAGACATCCCCGTCCGTACGCCGGCATCGCGCGTGATCCTGATCATCTCGAAGATGTTCGGATGGATCATGGGCTCGCCGATACCGTAAGGCCAGACGAACTCGACGTACTCCTTGCAGTCGGCGACGATTTTCCGGTAGAGGTCCAGATCCATGTTCTCGTTGTCGAACGTGTAGATATGACGGGGACACATCGGGCAGTAGAGATTGCACTTCGCCGTGCTCTCGAGCGTGATTTCGAGAGGGCCGCCCCCGAGCACGCTCTTGTGGCGAAAGTACGCGGCGGCGATCTTCAACCGGTTGGAAAGCTTGGAATTCATCGTTCTAATTCGCAAGTCTACCCTCGGGCATTCCCGATCGCAAGATGGCGGGCTGGAACCTCACTTTCAGCCGGAGGCACGGACGTTCGATCAGGTAGTAGGACACGCCGGCCGCGGCAAACACCGAGCCGACCATCGCGGCCAGGCGTACCGGCTGTGAGAATTCCATCAGCTCTACGTAGTTGAACAGCGGATAGTGCCACAGGTAGAGCCCGTAGGAGATCCGGCCGATACCGACCAGCACCGGGAACTCCAGCGCGCGGCTGAGCCCGGGCGCGCCCTCCCCTACGAGCAGAGACAGTACCCCAAGGGTTACCAGAACGACCGTCGCGTATCCGGCGATGAACATGAAGTCATCATTCCATTCCGAAGCGAGCGTCATGATCGCGGCAGGAACGAGCAGAATCAACACGGCGATGGCGAGTCGCCGGATCCGGATGGAGACGGGAATCCCGAAAGCGAAAACAACACCGAGAGCGCAGCCTGCCAGGAGGCTGTCGGCCCGCGTATCCAGACCGTTGTACAACCGCTCGGGACTGCTCCCCCCTACCAGCATCACCACGCGTAGCGCCGCGGAAGCGACGACGCCGCCCGCGAGCAGACCGACGAGACGCGACGGCGACCACTTCATGCGCAACAGAACGATCAGCGTCGCTGGCCACAGCAGGTAGAACTGTTCCTCGATCGACAGCGACCAAGTGTGGCTGAGCCCGGCCATCTCCACGTCCCAATCGAGAGCCCTTGCCCAGTTTGCGCCGTAGAAGAACGCTACAGCGCCGGCCCTCGCGCGTTCCACGAACGCGATGGGGTTCAGAGGAAGCAGCGAGGCCAGGATCAGTATGACAAGCGCAGGAAACAGCCGCAGGACACGACGGACGTAGAAGTGGGACAGAACAATCTTCCCGTTGTCGATCCACTCCTCGAGCAGGACGGTGGTAATCAGAAAGCCGCTCAGGACGAAAAAGACATCCACCCCGAGGTAGCCCCACTGCGTGTAGGGGAGTTGGGAGTGGAAGGCCATCACGAACAGGACGGCGACGCCGCGTAGGCCATCGAGCGACGGGCGATACCCGATCCGCTTCCTACCGGACAATCGAGGAGACCCCATCGACGGGGTGATAGAGCGTATCGCGCTCGATGGGCGTGTAGCCTGCATCCCGAATCAGCTGCTCGATCCCGGATCGGGTCATGCCCAGACTCGTTGAGCTGCCGGCGCCATGAATGATCCGCTCTTCGACGATGGTGCCGTCAAGATCGTCGGCGCCAAAGCGGAGCGCGACCTGGGCCAACTCGGGCGTGATAGTGACCCAGTACGCCTTGATGTGAGGGAAATTGTCGAGCATGAGCCGCGAGACCGCAATCGTCTTCAGATCGTCCATGCCGGTGGTGGGTGGCAGGTCCTGGTAGAACGTGTTCTCCGGATGAAACGCCAACGGGATAAAACAGTTGAACCCTCGGGTCTCGTCCTGCAGTTCGCGCAGTTGGACCAAGTGATCCACACGCTCGGGAATCGTTTCGATGTGGCCGTAGAGCATCGTCGCGTTCGTATGGATGCCCTTGCTGTGTACGACCCGAGCGCACTCGAGCCATCGGTCGCCGGACAACTTGTGGCCGGCAATCAACGGGCGGACTCGCTCGGCAAAGATCTCCGCACCGCCTCCGGGACAGCTGCCCATCCCCGCGTCCCGCAGCTGATCGATGACCCATTCGAGCGGACGGCGTGTGAGCTTCGTGAAGAAGTCCAACTCGACCATCGTGAACGCCTTCAGGTGCACATCGGGAAAGCGCTGCCGCAACCCCGCCAGCATATCGAGGTAGTAGTCGAACCCGAGTTCCGGGTTGAGGCCTCCAACGATGTGAAACTCCGTCACCGCGTCGTTGTACTTCTGCGCTGCGTACTCGAAAACCTGGTCTAGAGCCATCGTGTAGCCGCCCTCTTCCCCGGGTTTTCTCGCGTAGGCGCCCTGGCAGAGCTGACAATCGATCACGCAGACGTTGGTGTAATTGATGTGGCGATTGACGTTGTAGTAGGCCCGGTCCCCATTCAGCCGGACACGCACGCGGTCGGCCAGCCGGCCGAGGCCGAACAGGTCCGTCGTTTCGTAGAGCGCGATCCCCTCGTCGGCGCTCAGTCGCTGTCGGTTCGCGACTTTCTCGGTGATGGCAGGATCGATCATAAACACTTGATTATACAACAGCCGCTCGGCGGCACTCGGCGCTGATGGCCGATGTAAAGGCCGAGGTCTCTACCGCTCCCGGTTCTGAGGGAAGCGCAGGGGAGAGAACGCCTCTTCTGTGGCATTTGACTCTCTGCCTTCCACCAGGTCGGCGACAACTTCAGCCGTGAGGGGTGCGAAGAGAATCCCGTTGCGATAGTGTCCGAGGGCGTAGAAAAGCCCGCCGAGGGCCGTTGGTCCGATGGCCGGCAGTCTGTCGCGTGTCGCCGGTCTCAGCCCGCTCCAGGTTTCGATCACCCGACAGGCACTTGCTCTCGCCGACATCCGCTCTGCAGCGGCCAACAACCCGTCGATGCCCTCGGCAGTAACACCGGCCTCGAACCCGGAGTCTTCGTCGGTTGATCCGACTATCAGTTCCCCACCCGTGCGGGGCACAAAGTAGCGATGTCCCCACCGGACGACGTGATCGAATAGGTTTTCGGGCGCGGCGAGAGCCAACATCTGGCCCTTCCGGGGACACATCTCGATGGCCGGGTCCATCCCTCGAATGCCGGATGCCCACGCCCCGGCCGCCACGATCACGACGGGCGCCGACAGGGTCCTGCCGCCGGCCAGGACACCCTGAACTCGTCCCCCGTTCTGGACAATCTCGTCGACCCCCGTGCCCTCGACGATCTCGACTCCACGAAGCACACAGGACGCGCTGAGGGCGTCGATCAGCAGCCTCGGGCGAACGTGGTGATCTGACGGGCAGAAGAGCGCGCCGGATAACTCCAACGTCAAGGCCGGCTCCATGCGTCTGACTTCCTCGGGTGACAACAAGACGGTGTCGAATCCTTCCCGAGCTTGCCACTCCTGCCGAAGCCGGATGGAGTCAAGCGTATCGGCGTCGGAGGCCAGGAGCAACAGGCCGTTGTCGCGATACTCCATGTCAACGCCCGTTTCGTCGCGCAGTTCGTCGACAAAGCTCCGGTAACCGCAAAGGCTACGCGCCCCGAAACGAAAGAAGGCGTCCGGCGAGGAAGCCTCGCTGGGCGGGGTCAGCATGCCCGCAGCAGCCCAGGAGGCTTTCCTGCCGGTAGCGCCCTTCTCGACCACCAGCACGGCACCCAAGCCTGCCAGTCGTCGAGCGATCGCAAGTCCGATGGCTCCGGCTCCGATTACGATGATGTCATAGCTATTCAACAGTCCCCCGGTCGTCGAGCTAGTCGTCACCCAAAATTAACCATGCTAACGTAGTTTTGTGGGGAAAACGGAATCGTGACGACGCGTTCACGCAGGACATTCGAAGAATTGATCACGCTGCCGGACCTGGGGATTCCCCTGGCCGAAGCGGCGCTGCTGCTGGCATGTGAGGAATACCCGCAGCTGACACTGGCCCCTTACCTGGATGAACTGGACCGGATGGCTGGAACCGTCCGAAAACGCCTTCAGGGTTCGGAGGCCCCTTCCGAGGTAATCGACACGATCAACCGCGTCCTCTTCGACGAATATCGGTTCCGGGGTAACAGCGAAGACTATTACGACCCACGAAACAGTTTTCTGAACGACGTAATCGACCGACGCGTCGGCATTCCCATCACGCTCTCGGCAATCTATATCGAAGTCGCACAGCGTCTCGGGGTATCGATCGAAGGAGTCGGCATCCCCGGCCACTTCGTCGTGCGCTATCGGACGCCCGACGGGGAAATTCTCCTCGATCCATTCAACCGAGGATCTGTCGTGACGAGGGAGGAGTGCCGGCGAATCGTCGAGAACTTGAATTTCGAGATCGACGAAGGAGACGACGGCTGGCTGCGGCGGGTGTCGAATCGCCAGATCCTCGTCCGTATGCTCAACAACCTGAAGGTGATCTACCTGAAGGCCGGGACCTTTGACAAGGCGCTGGTCATGGTCGAGTTGATGGTGCTTGCCGAGCCGGACACGGCCGAACTCTACCGTGAGCGCGGCCTGCTCCGGCTCGGGATGCGGCAGTTCAGAGATGCGTCACGCGACCTGGAACACTACCTAAACAGCCGGGAAGACATCGAAGACCGCTCCCAGATCGAGGACTACTTGATAGACCTTCGCCGAATCCGCGCGATGATGAACTGAGAAAATTTGAAATCGGAGACTGGAGACTTTTCAATTTGGCATTTGCGGTATGAATCGGGCAATCCGAATTGGCGTCATGGGATCCGGCTCTTGTAGTGACCAGACTGCCCGTGTCGCTGAGGAGGTCGGGCGGCGCATCGCCAAGGCCGGAGCCATTCTGATCTGCGGCGGGGGTGGCGGCGTGATGGAAGCCGCCTCTCGCGGGGCTGCCCGCCGAGGAGGCACCGTCGTCGGTATCCTGCCCTCCGACGACGCACGGACCGCGAACCCCTTCGTCTTGATCCCGATCGTTACCGGGATGGGAAACGCCCGGAACGCGATCAACGCGCTCACTTCCGAGGCGCTCATCGCCGTGGCCGGCGGTCCCGGAACGCTTTCCGAAATCGGCCTCGCCCTCAAGGTCGGAACTCCGGTTGTCGGCCTCGGCACATGGAAACTTTCTATCGACGGCGAATCACCCGATGATGTCTACCGCGCCGAGAACCCGACCGAGGCTGTGGAAAAGGCGATTGAATTGGCCCGCACTCGCGTATTAGATTGATCGGTTCCGAAAACGCGATGAAAGAAACCACCACAAACGCCTTGCGGGGCGGCGGCTTCCTGCTGGATGGAACCGCTTCCGTCGACGTCTTCGCCCCCGAAGATTTCTCCGAGGAACACCAACTGATCCGCGAGATGACCGCGCAGTTCGTCGAGGGCGAAGTCGTCCCACGGCTCGAGGAGATCGAAAGCAGGGACTGGGACCTCACGCGGGCACTCCTGCGGAGCGCCGCCGAGATTGGCCTTTGCGGTATCGAAGTTCCCGAAAAATTCGGCGGTGCGGAGCTCGACAAGGTATCGGCGATGATCGTCACTGAGCAGATGGCCCGGGTGGGTTCCTTTGCCGTCACTTACGGCGGTCACACCGGTATTGGAACCCTTCCGATCGTCTACTTCGGCACGGAGGATCAGAAGCAGAAGTACCTGCCGGCACTCTCACAGGCGGACATGCTCAGCTCCTACGCGCTTTCGGAAGCCAGCAGCGGCTCCGATGCCCTCGCGGCCCGGGCTTCGGCTTCACGAGATGGTGCGACGGGCGACTGGATGCTCACCGGGGAGAAGATGTGGATCACCAACGCCGCGTTCGCCGACCTCTTCGTGACGTTTGCCAAGGTCGACGGCGACAAGTTCAGCTGCTTCATCGTGGAGAAAGCGTTTCCGGGTGTGTCCACCGGAGCAGAAGAACAGAAGATGGGACTCAAGGGTTCGTCCACGCGGACGCTGCTTCTCGACGAAGCCAGAATCCCGGGGGAGAACCTGCTCGGGGAAGTCGGTCAGGGGCATCGTGTCGCGTTCAACATCCTCAACACGGGCAGGGCCAAGCTGGGAGCGAACGCCGTCGGCGCCAGCAAGACGGCTCTCGACTCGGCAATCGGCTACGCTCGGGTGCGCGTCGCCTTCGGCAGGCCCATAGCTTCTTTCGGAGCCATTCGCCACAAGCTTGCGGAGATGGCGATCAGGACGTGGATCACCGAAGCGATGGTGTACCGAACGGCCGGACTTCTGGATCGCGCGCTCGAGACAGTCGACACCGAGCAACCGGCGGACGTCATGAAAGCGATCGAGGAGTACGCAATCGAATGTTCCGTACTCAAGGTCTTCGGCACCGAAGTGCTCGACTACGTCGTCGACGAGGCCGTCCAAATCCACGGTGGCTACGGCTACAGCCAGGAGTATGACGTCGAACGCTACTATCGCGACGCTCGAGTCAACCGGATCTTCGAAGGAACCAACGAGATCAACCGGTTGCTGATCCCCACGATGCTGGCCAAGAGAGCCGAGACCGGCAGGCTGCCAATCCAGGAGGCCACCCGCAGCGCCATGGAGACGATCCTTTCGGGATCGGCGGCCACCGAAGCCCCCACGGCGGAAAAGACAGCTGTCATTCAGGCACGGACGGCCGCCCTGTTTGTGGCGGGGTCGATCATGGCGGCACACAGGGGCGACTTCCGGGAGCAACAGGAGTTGCTGATGCATCTGAGCGATATCGTCATCGAGACCTACGCCATGGACACCGCAGCCGCCAGACTCGAGAAGACGGCCGGCGATTCGCCCTCCGTCGATATTGTCCATACCTTCATTTCCGACGCTATGGTACGCATCGAGGGTTCGGCCCGCGCGGTCCTGGCCGCCCTCGCCGGCGGGCAGGACCTCCGCGACCAACTCGAAGGGGTTCACCGAATGCTCCGCTGGGAGCCGACGGACGGTATCTCCTCCAGGAGAAGGATCGCCGAAGCGCTATCGGATGCCGGCCGCTATTGTTTCTGACTTCCGGCCTCAGGGTTCCATTGTGAAATTCGCATGAAACTGTAACGGCGCTCTATGAACGCCGAATAATGGGCGGTCGTAGGCCGCCCCTTAGTGCAGCCTCGACTTTCATCAGGGGCTGCCAGTGTGCGTATAATGGCTAGTTTGGAGGTGGTTCATGGTCACCAGTCTGTTGCTGACTCTCGCACTTCTGGCTCCGGCCGGAAGAGCCAACCAGGCCGCTCACGAGTACTCTGATTTGATCCGGGTCAATGCCATTGAGTTGTACGAAGAGTACCTGGCCCAGGACCCGGGTACGTCCGAGGCCGACATGAAGGAGCTCAAGGAACTATTTCGGTTCCGTGATTTCGTCGGAACCGCGCTGGACGGCAGCAAGATCAACCATCATCTTCCGTCCGAGCCGGCCTACACGCCGGCGAAGCTCCTCCTGCTGTCCTACACGGCTGAGTGGTGCGAGAACTGCAATTACGAGGCCCCGTACTTGAACGAACTTTATGACAAGTACCATTCCCGCGGGCTCGAGATCGTGACGCGGACCGAATACAGCGCGGTCGATAAGGTTCACGAGTTCATCAAAAAGCACGACATGAAATACCCCGTGATCATAGGCAGTGTCGTGGCATACGACGAACGGGAAACCGTTCGGATGGAAACGTTCCAGTACCTGCTGCGCAAGACAGTCGGCGACACGCGGAAATGGGGAACTCCCTTCAACATCATTATCGTCGATGGCGACGTCGAGAATCCTTATGTCGTCGTCGGAGAGATGATCTCCGACCAGGTCAACAAGCTGATCGAAGACACCCTGTCGGAAGAACAATAAAGAACGCCTGCCTCCGAACGGAGTACCGATTTTAGTGAAAGAGTTCAACGCGCCCTTCCGAATCCTGATGGGGCCGGGCCCGAGTAACGTCCATCCCCGGGTCAGCCGCGCTATGACCCATAACTTGCTCAGTCATATGGATCCAGTCTTCCTGGACGTCATGGACGATGTTCAGGAAGGTCTTCGTACGATCTTCGAGACCGACAATTCCGTCACGCTTCCGGTCTCGGGGACCGGCACCGCAGGGATGGAGGCCGCGATCGTCAACATGGTTGAACCCGGGGAACGCGTCGTCGTCTGCACGGCCGGATACTTTGCCGACCGCATGGCCCAGATCGCGACGCGCGCCGGGGGCGATGTTCGGACAGTCGGAGCCGACTGGGGCAACGTCGTCGACCTGTCGGCAATCGCACAGGCCGTGGACGAGCACAAAGCGACGGTTCTCGCGTTCGTCCACATCGAGACATCGACCGGTGTCGTCCAGCCGATCGAGCCAATGGCGGATCTGTTTGGGCGCGACGATCTGATCACTCTGGTCGACGCGGTGCCTTCGCTTGGAGGCCAGTCGGTCGGCGTCGACCGGAACCGGCTGGATTTCGTTTACAGCGGTTCGCAGAAGTGTCTCAGTTGCCCCCGGGGCTGGCGCCGGTGACGGTCTCGGAAAAAGCTCTCCGAAAACTTGCCGACAGGAAGACTCCGGTGCAGAGCTACTATTTCGATCTGTCGATCCTCAGCCAGTACTGGAGCAACGTCAGCGCCTACCACCACACGGCGCCAATCGCGCTAAACTACGCCTTGCGTGAAGGCCTGCGCCTGATCGAAGAAGAGGGTGTGGCCAACCGCTTTGAACGGCACCACAGGAACCACCTGGCATTTGTTGCAGGCATTGAAGCGTTGGGGCTGAAGATGTTCGCCCAGCCCGAGATCCGTGCCTGGACGGTCAACACGGTCGCGGTGCCGGACGGTATCGACGACGCCGCAGTCCGAGCCCAGCTGCTCGAACGTTACGGTATCGAAATCGTGGGCGGTCTGGGACCGCTCAAGGGCCGTATCTGGAGAGTCGGCCTGATGGGAACCTCGTCTACCCGCAACAACGTCATGCTGCTGCTCGGCGCGCTGGAAGACGTTCTGTCCGGAATGGAATGGGAGGGTCTCGAAGGCTCGGGTATCGGAGCGGCCGCAGCCTCCTACCGCAACCTCGACTGAGGCCGGGTGCATACGAGCCCTTACGGCAGGCGGATCGTCAGGCGATACGCGTCCGAATTAAAGACCAGGTCGCCGGTTTCCGCTGTCGTGTAGAAGCTGCGAATCTCGACGAAGTACCGGCCCGCGGGCAGGAAGGTCGAGATCAACTCGGACTGGCCGTTGAGACCGCGATCCGAACGGCCTACGACCCGACCGGCCCCATCGAGCAGGAACAGGTCGAGATCGTTAGCGCCGGTGCTGCCGCCCGGACCCAGACCCGTAACATCCAACCTCAACGAGACAGCCCCGCCGGCAACATCAAAGGAGTACAGGTGGGCCGATTGCGCCAGGTTGTTCCTCTGCCGTGTCAGCGAGTCGACCTCGCCTACGACCGAGCCGGCCCCTGTCACGAGACGCGGGAAAGGGTTCGACACGGTGGGGTCCGCACCCGACGCGAAATCGATCGATCGCTGCCGGGCGATTTGCTCTACTGCCGCAATGTCAATCGCCTCGATCGCCACAAGGCGCTCGAGGTAGGTCGGCGAATAGACGAAAGGCACCGCATCAGCCAGACCTCGGAACGCACTCCAGATGGCGGCGAGCGGAATTTCCACCGTACCGCCCGCATCGTCGGCATCGTCGAGGAAGTCCCACAGCATCGAGTGCACCGAGAACTCGCTCCAATAGCCGGGCTGGTCGCCCGGTGGGACGTTTTCTTCGAGGTCGTACTCGAGGACGTTCGCACCGCCGACACCGTAAGAGTCCCGGTACATCGATTCATCACGCACGGCCGCAGAAAAGAAATTTGCCCAGCCTTCCGACCACGCAACTCTTGGATCGAGCACATCGCCCAGAACGTGTTCGCCTCCCCGGGAGTCGTCCCGAGAGAAACTCGCCGCCAGCAGATGGGCGTACTCATGCAGGAGCACCGCGTCGTCGAATTCGTCGGAATCGGTGCTCCGATCGCCCAGCACGAATGCCGTTCCGTCGGAAACGCTGAAGAAAGTCCCACCGATCTGACCCTGTGTAACGTCGCCGCGAACTGATGTGTTCAGCGGACTCCAGAAGATCGTCAACTCGGGCAAGGGCAGACTCGGATCGAGGGTGTTCAGAAACACGTCGCCGCGTCGGACGACTTCCAGAATGTTGAATGCACCCGACACACGGTCCAGATCGGTCGCGACCAGTAGCGCCGGTAGTTCCGGATCCAGGGCCATCGCTTCCAGGTAAACGCCGCTGCCTGCGGTGTTGTCGGCTACAGTCACACCCCAAACGTCGGAATGGCTCAGCACCCTCACTCCATAGTTGGCGCCCACCGGCGCAACGGTCTGGAAGTTCCCCTCGTAGTCGGTGGAGGTAGAGGTGAAAAGGCCACCCGTCACTTGGTCGAAGACCTCGATCCGGGCATCACGGATCGGAACCATCACCGTTGGCGCCCCGACCAGGCCCGCCTCGGTCACAAGGAGCTTCTCGTAAAACGCCCTGCCCTGTACTTCCACCAATGGCGTCAGATCCGTGGGCAGGATCAGGACGGTTTCCGGAGCCGATTCCCGCCCGTCCGAGGTCCGAACGACGAGGTCGACAAACCCCGGTTCCAGATCAGGAACCTCGAGGGCACGGAGCGGGCCGAAGGGAGACAACAGCCGGGCATCCACCGGCTGGCCAGCGAGCAGCAGCACGCTATCGGTTACGGCGCCCGACGTGCGGAACTGGATGATATCGCCCGGACGAGCCTGCCGGGGCTCAACCTGGGTCAAACGTGGACCGCCGACCGGAGGGACGGTAGATGCGAAAATGACAGGGCCTTGCCGCGGCTCTATGGCGGCGAGAAACGCCGCCTCATCATCGCCTATGACGGCCACGCTGTAGAGCGGGACCGAAGAGGTCACGCGCAACGTCCCTTGTTGTGCGGCCGCGCTCCCGATGAGATCGCCCAGAAGGGCAATGCGTTTTGAGCCTGGTCCGACTTCCAACGACTGCCCGATACGGGGCACACCGTCATCACCGACGAGCGTCAAGTCAACCTGGGCCGTAGAAGGCGACGGGTTCGTCAGCACCAGCGCTAGAAACGTGCCGCCCGTTTCAACGGGTCGGACGTAGGTCATACGGCCAAGTAGATCGTCCTGGAGCGGATACGAGGTACTGGCACCGCCCTCGGAAACGACGAGCACGCCGGCAAGCCCCGCAGCGGGCGTTTCGACCTCGATCCAACCATTGGCCGGAGGCGAGAAAAGCAGACCGGTCAGGCTGGCCGCGGATACCGAAACCAGGCCGTTGGCAGGGATCGTCAGCGCCCGACGGACCGGACTGGTCAAAGCAGGGATGACTGGGCCGCCATCCTGGTCGAACACCGTTGCAAACACAGTCACGGCCTCGGACGTGGGGTTCGCCAGGACCAGCGTCGAATCGAAGCCGCTGCCGATGACCACATGTGGCGCCACGAGCAACGTTCCGCCCGACTCGGAAGTCGGCTGACCCGCAACGAGCATGAAGGAATCCACTGTCCGCACGGCCGACTGAGCAGCCACCCGAGCAGTCGAGATCACACGGGCGGAGAGAGAGGAGTTCCCCAGCGGCCCCAGAGCGATTTCAGCCACCGCGTTCGGGCCGATACTCACCTGCGACTCGTAAACTGCTTCACCGGCGCTGTTGAATACGGCGATGTCTGGGTCGACGAACCGGTTCGCCGGATTGACCAACCGGAGCGACCGGTCGGCCGATGAGCCGCCAGACGGGATCAGGACAACCTGATCGGATGAGGCTTCGGACCCCCGCGCGCCGTCCAGCCGAGCCTCAAAGTCGCCGGCAAAATAGACACCGTGGATTCCCGAATTCGGACTCGTGACACGGACCCAGCCGTCGACGGCCCCTGCTGCAAAAACCTCGCCGGCAGACATGGACAGAGCGCCACCGGGGGCGATGGTATACCGGACAGGATTCAAGAGCCCGGGAACGACGCTCCCGTCCAGGCTGTACAGTGTGAAGTCGACCTCGGCCGCTTCGGTGGTACCGTTCGAGATCTCGAATCCGGCCCCGGAGCCGGCAGACTGGACGACGTGCGGAAAATGCAGCACCGACTGGGCCTGGGCCGGCACCAGGGACAGCGCCCAGACCAAGGGTGTGAACGCAAGTACCCGCAATGTGTTCAAATTGACCACACGTCTCCTGAGCGCGCCTCTAACCTGTTGAAAAACCAGAATGATATGAGTCGCCTACCTTAGTCAAGCAGGTAGCTTGCCATTTAACACTTCTTGAACTCTGTCGACATCAGCGGGAACCTCGATCGGCAGGTTTCGGAAGGCCGGATCGGTCTCTGGTATTTTTCCGCCGTGGAGCTTGAGCTTGAAATCCGTAAACTTCAGGCCGTGTGCGGTGCTGATGACCACGATGCGTGAATCTGGCCCGATCTCGCCCGATCCAATCAGTTTTCGCACCGCGCCGAGGGCAACGCCGGTGTGGGGGTCGTTGAAGTACCCATAGCGGTCGCCAAACGCGGCGGCCTCGGCCAGTTCGACCTCCGTCACCTGGGCGACGATCCCGTCGGTCGCCCGAAGAGCCTCGACCGCTTTGGGATAGCTAACGGGGTTCCCGATCCGGATTGCGGTCGCCATCGTGGGCCGAGCCGTCACGGGCTCAAGCCTGTCAAATCCTCGCCGGTAGGCTTCGTAGAGAGGGTTCGCTCGCTCAGTCTGGGCACAGACCAGGCGTGGCGCACGCTCGATGATTCCGAGCTCACGCGCGAGCAAAAATCCCTGGCCGATAGCCGAAACGTTGCCAAGGTTCCCCCCGGGGACTACGACAAAATCGGGCACCTGCCATCCCAACTGCTGGACGATCTCCAGGCTGATCGTCTTTTGCCCTTCGATTCTCAGGGAGTTCATCGAATTAGCGAGATAGATGGACCGGTCCTCGGTGATCTTGCGGACGATTTCCATGCACCCGTCGAAATCAGTGTCGATCGACAGAGTGAGGGCGCCGTTCGAGATCGGCTGCGCCAGTTGTGCCAGGGAAACCTTATCGCGCGGGAGGAAGACGACCGCCGGTATTCCAGCGGCGGCGGCGTATGCGGCCATCGCAGCAGAGGTATCGCCGGTCGAGGCACACGCCACCGCCCGAATACCCGAGCGGATGCGGTTGACCATCGAAACCAGCACCGTCATCCCGAGGTCCTTGAACGAACCGGTATGCGAGGTACCGCACTGCTTGATGAAGATCTCGCCCACGCCCAGGTCGGCCGCCATCCGCACACTCTGGATCGTCGGCGTGCTGCCCTCTCCCAGAGACACGATTTCGTGCCCGGCGATATTGGGCAGTACAAGCTCCTTCTGCGACCAGACCCCGCTCGAACTCCCCAGTCTGGAGTCGAACAGATCACGCCAGGCCTGTCCGTCCCTGCGGCGGAGTGCTTCGAGATCGTGACGGACTTCGAGAAGTCCATCGCACTCCGGGCAACGGTAGACGACCTCTTCGAGCGGAAGCCGTACATCGCAACCGGAAAAGCACTCGAACCAGGCGTCGAGCGCGGGCTCCTCCCGAGAGGTGTACTTCATGCGAGCGCTCTCTCTTCGCTCCTCATCTTTTTCCCCGAGACCCGCGCCAATACCTGCAGACCCGTGTCACGAGCTGATGGGAGCGATCACCGTTTCGGCAAACGCCAAGGCCAGCACATCATCGATGGTGTCGACGTAGGACACCTCAATCGAGGCCAGCAGTTCCGCCTGGATGTCCTCGGTAACATTTTTCTCGTTTTCGGCCGGCAGGATGACACTGCGAACGCCGGCCCGGCGAGCGCCAAGAACTTTCTCCTTGATGCCTCCGACCGGCAGGACGCGGCCGCTCAGCGTGATCTCACCGGTCATCGCAAGCCGTGGCCGGATGGGCTTGCCCACCAGTGCCGAGACGAGCGCCGTCACCATCGTCACACCGGCCCGAGGGACCGTCCTTCGGAATCGCGCCCGACGGCACGTGGATGTGAACGTCGTGTCCCTTGTAGAAATCCTCTTCGAGCCCCAACCTGTCGACGACGGACCGGACCCACGTCAGAGCCGCTTTCGTCGACTCCTGCATGACGTCGCCGAGCTGCCCTGTCATGGTGAGGTTTCTGCCGCCGCCGGCAAGACTCCCTTCGACGAACAACACTTCGCCGCCCACCGGCGTCCATGCCAGACCGACAGCCACTCCCGGACGGCTCACTCTTTCCTCCAGCTCTTCGGCAATCCGAAACTTCGGCGCACCCAGAAGTTCGCGGACGATGGCGGGCGTCACCTCGGGGTCCGGCATGTTTCCTTCGAGGCTCTTGCGTGCGTACTTCCGGCATATGTTGCCTATCTCGCGTTCAAGGTTGCGTACGCCCGCCTCCCGCGTGTAATGGCGGGCGATCTGCTCGAGCGCTTCGGTCGAGAACGCGATCTGTTCGGGCTTGAGGCCGTTCTCTTCCCGCTGCCGAGGCACCAGGTAGTTCGCCGCGATCTGCACCTGCTCCTCTTCGGTGTAGCCCGACAGCTCGATCGTCTCCATGCGATCCCGAAGTGCGGAGGGAATCGTATCGATGACGTTGGCCGTCGTGATGAAAAACACTCGGGAGAGGTCGAAGGTGACGTCTAGATAGTTGTCCCTGAAACTCACATTCTGTTCAGGGTCGAGCACCTCGAGCAGCGCCGCCGCGGGGTCTCCCCGAAAGTCGGCCCCGAGCTTGTCTATCTCGTCGAGCATCATGACCGGGTCGCGCGCCCCGGCACGGCGGATATTCTGAATGATCTGGCCGGGCAGTGCGCCGATGTACGTGCGCCGGTGGCCCCGAATCTCGGCTTCGTCACGCATTCCACCGAGGGACATGCGCATGAACTTGCGCCCCATCGCCTCAGCAACCGATCGGCCGAGCGAGGTCTTGCCGACGTCCGGTGGGCCCGCAAAGCAGAGAATCGGGGCTTTGCCTTCGGGCCGCAACTCCATGACCGCCAGATATTCGAGGATGCGTTCTTTGATCTTTTCCAGGTCGTGATGGTCGCGGTCCAGAATCTCCTTCGCTCGGACGATGTCGACCGCCTGTTGGGTCAGGACGTTCCATGGGAGCGTCACGAGCCAGTCCAGATATGTGCGCGTGACCGTGTAGTCGGCCGCCGAGGGTGACATGCGCCCGAGCCGCTTCAGCTCACGGTCGGCTTCCTTCCGAGCCTCCTCGGGCAGACCCGCCTTCTCGATCTGTTCCCTGAGCTCCTCGATCTCCTGTTGTGAGTCGTCGGCCTCTCCGAGCTCCTTTTGAATCGCACGGAGCTGCTCTCTGAGAAAGTATTCTCGCTGCGTCTTCCCGACTTCCTCTTCGACCTGGCTCTGGATCTTCGTCCGCAGTTCCATGACCTCGAGTTCTTTCGCAAGTTCGGTGTTGAGGAATTCGAGCCGCTCCCGGATATTGGTCAGCCCGAGGACGAACTGCTTGGAGACGACTGAAAGATTGGGAAGGTTGGTTGCGATGTAGTCGGCCAGGCGTCCCGATTCATCGATGTTGATGACGAAGGTCAGGAGTTCGTCGGGCAGTTGGGGCGACAGTTTGATCACGCGTTCGAACTGATCGAGGACGCTCCTCCGGAGTGCCTGGAATGAAACCTCCGCTTCATTCTCGTCCGCTTCGTCGGCCAGGACCTCGATCCGGGCCCGGTGGTAGGGATCGGACTGCGTAAACTCGGTCACCCGCATCCTGGAAATCGCCATCACGATGACGAAAAGGTTCCCTTCGGGCGTCCGCATGACGCGATGGACGACCGAGACGGTACCGGTTTCGTACAGGTCGTCGGGTCCCGGGTTCTCGACTTCCTTGTCGCGCTGAGTCAGCACTGCGAGCAGTCCGTCGCTCTCCTGCACTTCGTTGATCAGCTGCACGGATCTCTCGCGCCCGACAGTCAGGGGCATCACGGCGGTTGGGAAGATGACCGCGTCGCGCAGGGGGAGGATGGGCAATTCATCAGGAATCGACCGGATCTTGTCCTGTATTTCCGTAGCGTCTCCGAACTCGTTTTTCAAAGGCATATGTCTGGCTTTCCTCGCGCCCCGCCCCCGTCCTGCCCGGGGCTGGGCCCGCTTTTCCCTATGGTAGAATCCGCCGGTGACCGTCCCGCCGTCGACGTCCCCGGGGTCGTCCGAACACACATCAAACCCGTCCGGAACGGATTCCGAATTCCGGTGGCGGGCGGCTCTCGTCCTGTTCGGCGTCCTTTTCGTGGGCGTCTCCGACGCTCAGATGATCCCGCCCCTGCTGGCATCCATCGCCCGGGACTTGGGCACTTCCGCCGGCCGAGCGGCGGCGATCGTGACGACCTACGCGCTCGCGGCGGCAGCCTTCGCACTTCTGGCCGGAGCCGCTTCGGACAGGCTGGGTCGCAAGAGACTCATCTGCATGGCCCTAGCCCTGTTCAGCGCCGCCTCAGTACTGACTGCCTGGAGTCCTTATCTTAGCATCCTGCTCGTGACCCGCATGCTGACGGGCTTTGCCGCCGGAACGCTCTCGACACTCGCGCTCTCCTACGCCGGCGATCTTTTCAGCTACGAGCAACGCGGTCGGGCGATGGGGATCATATCGATGGCCTACTTTCTGGCCTTCGTGATCGGGATCCCGACCGGGGCCTACGTCACAGCCCGGGTGGGCTGGCGCTGGGTGTTCGTGGGACTTGCCGTCGCGAGCGTTCTGATGCTGGCGGTGACTGCCAGGTTTCTGCCGCTGGACCGTAAGCGGCCGGCCCCGATCGCGTTCCGAATGCTCGCCGCTCATCTTCGAGTTCGCGAGCGCGTCGCGGGTATCGTCGCCGCTTTCCTGACCTCGGGCGGGCTCGTGGGCTTTCTGACATACGTCGGAGCGTGGATGGCGGCCCAGAACATCGGTGTTGAGCGTATCGGCCTGCTGTTCATGGTTGCGGGAGTTGCGGCGACCGCGGCTTCCCCGGTGTCGGGCTGGCTGTCGGATCATTTCGGCAAGAAGCGCGTCATCGTCCTGGCAAACCTGGCCCTGGCTGGGCTTTTCGTCATCGTCGCGGGGATGGAGTGGGGCGGATTGCTGTTCGTCGCCATCGGCCTGTTGAGCGTCACGGCATCCGCCCGCCAGGCCCCCTTACACGCGCTGACGACGGAGCTGGTCGGACCCGAAGCACGGGGCTCCTATGTGGCGGTCCGTAATGCCGCCTCGCAGCTCGGCATCGCATCGATGGCCGCCCTCTCGGCCTTCGCTTTCGATTCCGCGGGGTTTGGAGCCGTAGCCTGGATCGCCGCGGTGGCAACACTGTTGATTGTTCCGGTCTGTGCGTGGATTAGGGAGCCGGGCCAATCTTAGCGTCGGGCCCACCGTCCCTGTTCGATTCCCTTCCCTGCCCAGTGCTCCGTCCGCTATGCAATCCCCAAGCTTCGGGAACTCTTACGGGACGGTCCCCCCACGCCAGGGTTGGCGTCGGGCTTGTCAACAAACCGATGGGGAATAGCCACCGATTGCACGGGCAGGCTCAAGCCCGGGGGGCTGCTGTCCGAAAGACCATTCCTTATCTGCTAATCCGTGTAATCCGCCGGCGACCTCTTCCCCCACATTCGGTAGACTGTCCCTATATGCCCGCTAACCTTACCCCGCAGTACCTCGAAGCAGAGAGGTGCTTCAAGGAAGCGCAGACCCAGGAGGAAAAGGTGGCCGCCCTCGAAGAGATGATGGCCATCATCCCCAAGCACAAAGGTACGGAAAAGCTACGGGCCGAGCTCAGGAAGAAGCTGTCGGCATTGCGGAAGGACCCCTCGAAAAAACAGTCGCCGACCAGGCGAGACCCATTCCACGTCGAGCGGGACGGGTCCCGTCAGCTGGCGCTCATGGGCGCACCGAACTGCGGGAAGTCGAGCCTGATCGGACGACTCACGAAAGCGACACCGGAAGTCGCCGATTACCCCTACACCACGCGGGCACCGATCCCGGGCATGCTGATCTACGAAGGCGTGCATATGCAGATCGTCGACATCCCCCCGGTCTCGGCCGAACACATGGAAAGCGGCGTCACCCAGGTCATCCGCAACGCCGATGCGATCCTCTGGGTAGTCGATCTGTCCGACGACGACCTACTCGATCAGATCGAGACGACCACAGCCATACTCGAAGAACGAAAGGTCGACCTCAAGCAACGGCGGGTGCTCATGATCGCGAACAAGGACGATGCGGCGGGTGCGACGGACCGCGAAGCGATCCTGCGCGAAATGTACGGTTCGGATTTCAGGATTGTTTCGTTCTCAGCCATCGAAGCCGGCCCCGACCGAGTCCACGTGCTGTCCAGAGAGGTGTTCGAATTCCTGGAACTGATCCGCGTCTATACCAAAGCGCCGGGCAAGAAGGCGGAACGGAGGGATCCGTTCGTGCTCGCTCGCGGCAGCACGGTTCTGGACCTGGCGGGTACGATCCACCGGGATCTGCAAAATCGGCTCAAGTTCGCAAAGGTGTGGGGCGAGGGCAAGGTCGACGGTCTGATGGCGGGCCCCGACTTCGTCCTCGATGACGGTGACATCGTCGAACTGCATGCGGCATAATCTCGGATAGGCCGATGAAGGCGGCCTATCCGAGAGTCCGTTCAAGCAGACCCGGCCGGACAGGGCGGACACGATGCGCGGACGACCCATGAAACTCATATTCAAAGTCGCGTTACTCACCTCAATCGTCACGGCGGCCCTCGTCTACGTTGTACTCGAGTGGCGTCCTCTGTTGCGGCCTCCGATCCAGACCGTGGACGGGCAAGGAGGCGCAACCGGTTCAATCAGAGAACCGGTCAGCCCGGAGGTTGCCCTGGCGGCGGCCGCGGAACCCCTCGAGGCCGAGGACCTGAGCGGCGACGAGCGGAACAACGTCGATATCTACCGGCGCTACAGCGGCGGTGTGGTCAACATCACGTCGACAACGCTCAGTTACGACTTCTTCCTTCGGCCCATCCCGGAATCCGGTTCGGGTTCGGGAGTCGTCATCGACTCCGAAGGCCATATCATCACGAACTTCCACGTGATCGAAAACGCCCGCCGGCTGGAGGTGACGTTGTGGGATCAGAGTCGCCACGACGCCCGGGTGGTTGGTTTCGACGCAAACAATGACCTCGCCCTTCTCCGTATCGATGCGCCCGGCACCGAGTGGGTTCCGGTACCGCTGGGAACGACCGAGGGGCTCCAGGTCGGCCAGAAAGTGCTCGCGATCGGGAACCCGTACGGGCTGGAGGGAACGCTGACAACCGGCATTATCAGCTCACTCGGGCGCTCGATCGAAGCGGCCAATGGCCAGGTGATCGAGGGCATCATCCAGACCGACGCGGCCATCAACCCTGGGAACTCGGGAGGACCGCTGCTCAACGCGCGCGGAGAGATCATCGGGATCAACACGGCCATTGTGTCCCCGGCAAACGCCGGCAGCGTCGGTATCGGTTTCGCCGTTCCGGTCGAGACGGTACGCCGAGTCAGCCAGGACCTGATCACATACGGACGCGTCCGTCGCGTCTACATGGGCTTCCAGGGGTATGACCTGGCCCAGATGGGTCGACTCGCCGATGCCCTCGACCTGGGAACCGACCACGGGGTCCTCGTGACCGACATATCACCAGGAAGCCCGGCGGATCGCGGCGGACTGCGGGGATCCAGAAGGACCGTGAACGTCGGCAACTACAGGCTTCGGGTGGGAGGCGACGTCATCGTTTCGATCGAAGGACGGCAGGTCGATTCAACGGTCGAGATCCGTACAATCCTGGACCCCTACCGGCCTGGAGACGGGATCGACGTCACAGTCGTGCGCGACGGCAATCGGGTAGAACTTGAAATGACGCTCGAAGAGCAGCCAAGTGGCCTATAAATCACGATACTGGGTCATCGGACGCCGTGCGGCGCTGATCGCCATCGTCCTGCTGCTTGCATACCGCAATTATGGCGATGCTCTGATCGGCCGTTTGAGCGGCCCGGATCCGCCCGGAGATATCGTGATCACGGAACACGAATTTCGGTCTGACCTTGGTGGCGAACGCCCGATTTGGATCCTGGAGCTGCGGAACAGGAGCACACGCACGACTTACGGCAGCATCACGATGGAAGCCACATATCTGGACGTCGAAGGACAAGTGATCGAGACCGACAGGATCGTCATTGCACAAAGGCTGGTCCCGGGCGATGTCCAAAACATCGCCAGTCCAGATCCGAAGCCGCGGACAGGAGCGGTCGACGGCGCCCTGCGGGTGATCGACGCGAGGGTGACGGATCGATGATCATCGAAACCTTCCCGGTCGGTCTCCTGCAGTGCAACTGCACCATCCTCGCAGACCGAGAGTCGGGGGAGGCGATCGTCGTCGATCCAGGAGATGAACCGGACGCGATCTTGGAGCGGCTCAAGACTCACGGGCTGACGCTGGCCCGAATCGTCTGCACACACGCGCACATCGATCACGTCGGCGCAATTCACGAGTTGCAGCAGCGAACGGGCGCAACTGCAGCGATTCACGAGAAAGACCTGTTCCTGCTCGACAACCTCGATGCCCAGGCCTCCTGGATCGGCATGCCGGTGCCGGCGCGGGGCGAGATCGAACGGTTTCTGGAGGATGGGGACGAGGTTTCGGCCAGGGACGTGAAAGTCGGCGTAGTATACACGCCGGGGCATACGCCCGGCAGCGTAACGTTTCATCTCGCCGAAGATCGTCCGGTTCTCTTCACTGGAGACACGCTTTTCCTGAACAGCATCGGACGAACAGACCTCTGGGGAGGATCGCTGCCCGATCTTCTCGGAGCTATCGAGAAGAGGTTGATGGTGTTCGACGACGACACCCTCGTAATCCCGGGACATGGCCCGAACACGACCATCGGGCGGGAAAGGTCCGGGAACCCGTTCCTGCAATAACAGAACCCGGAGCGGGAGCGACGGGGTGAACTCTGACCGACCGCCTGGAGCGGTGTCGCCCGGTAGGGCGGGACCGATGACCGGGCGGTGGGCCCGACGCTAAGGATTCGCCCGGCGTGGGGGGACCGTGCCCGTCCAAGTTCCCACCATCATAGGTTGGGGATAAAGTCAGGGCACACTCGAGTCGTCAGACCAGCCGAGGGCGCGGTGGGCCCGACGCTAAGATTGGCTAAGGAAATAAATATGAGCGACCGCGTTCCGGCGATCAAAGTCTTGATGTTGCCGAGGGATACAAACCCCATGGGCACGATCTTCGGCGGCGTGATCCTGAGCCATCTCGATCTGGCGGGTGGCGTGGAGGCCCGCAAACATTCGAAGAAACGCGTCGTGACAAAGGCGATGCGCGAGGTCGATTTCGTGGCCCCGGTGTACGTCGGCGACACCGTCAGCTTCTTCACACGGACAGTCCGCCTCGGACGAACCTCTATCACCATCGAAGTCGAAGTCGAAGCAGAGCGATGCAATCCAGAAGGAAATCGCGAAACGGTACGGGTGACGGCGGCGACGCTCGTCTACGTCGCGGTAGATAATGAGGGCGAGCCAACCCCCGTCGTGGATAGTTAGCAATCACCGTCCGAATATGTCGACCTCAATGCCACTCAATTCGCGTCCGGTCTTCTTGATCGACTCGATGAACTACATCTTCAGGGCCTACTACGGGCTTCCCGACACAATCACAGCGCCGTCCGGCATGAAGACCAATGCCGTGCTGGGCTATCTGCGCACACTGCTCCGGATTATCAAGGAGCAGAATCCTCCCTACATCGCCGCCGCCTTCGAAGGCGCCCACTCGTTCCGGCGAGAACTCTTCGCGGAGTACAAGGCCAACCGTGTCTCTCCACCGGACGATCTCAAGGTACAGTTCGGATACTGTCGGCAGATTACCGAGGCCGTGGGCATTCCCGCGTTCCAGGCGGAGACCTTCGAGGCTGACGACGTCATCGGTTCGATCGCGGTCCAGATGGCGGAACTGGGACATCCGGTAGTCATCGTCAGCGGAGACAAGGATCTGGCCCAGCTTGTCGACGATCGGATCCGCATATACGACCTGGCCAAGAACCTGTGGCTCGACGCTGCCGGAGTGAAGGACAAGCTGGGAGTCGAGCCGAATCAGGTCCCGGATCTACTGGCCCTGCTCGGCGACTCGGTCGACAACATACCCGGCGTGCCGGGCGTCGGCGGAAAAACGGCAACCAAACTGTTGTCGGTTTGCAAGACCGTCGAGGACATCGCGGGAACCGACTTCGACGGAGTGAGTATTCGCGGGCGGGAGACGATCCTGCGGCGTATCGGCGAAAATCTGGACACGGTGCGGAAGAGCCGCGAGTTGGCTCGCATCCGTTGCGACATCGACCTCGGCATCACTGCCGAAAAGATCCGATACCGGAAGGCCAACCCATACCTCGTCGTGGATCTGTGCAACGAACTGGGGTTCGAGGCGATCCTGGACGAAATCCCGATGCGGCACGAACAGCCAGGGCTGTTCGATTAAGACGTGACCGTTTGAATCTCGAGTGTCAAATCTCCAATGGGTAGTCATAAAGGCCGGATCGATAGCTCCCTGTCCAGCCGTTCCACCAGGAACGCGTGGGCTTTGTCCAGGTATGTCTTGTCCTTGGATTCCAGCGTCAACTTGACCGTGTACTTCGGGTTGCTGAAGGTGGGGTAGGACCCGAGAGAGACGTCGGGAAATCGGTCCAGGACTCCGTTCAGCACATCGGCGATGTCGCTTTCCTCCGCCCTCAGGAATACCTCCAGGACAAAGTACGGATCCTGGCGGAACATTTCCTTGATGCCCTCGAACTTAGCTGCCAGGATTTCCGGGACTCCGGGAAATATGTAGACGTTCTCGACAGCAATGACTGGAAACAGCATCCGTCCGCGGGTGACCAGTTTGGCGCCTTCGGGGACATCGGCCATCCGGAGCGTAGCCGCAGTGACGCTCTCTTGGTAATATCGCCGGAGGATAGACTCGAGTTCGGGACTGCGTTTTATGCCGCGTCGGAAGGCCGCAGCGATTCCGGCGATCGTCACATCGTCGTGCGTCGGTCCAACGCCGCCGGAGGTAAACACGTAGTCGAGGCCCTTGGCGAACTCACGCACCTCGTCGCGGATCGATTCGAGTTCATCCGGAACGACCGAAACCCTGCGGACGTCGACGCCCAAATCACGCAGCTCGGTAAGCAGATATGGAGTGTTTTCGTCCCGCGTCCGACCGGAGAGGATCTCGTTGCCGATGACGACGATTCCCGCGGTTTTCGACATGATATGCGCCAATATACCACGTCCGTGAAACGGCCCGATGCGCGCCTGATCGTCGCTTCGAGCGATGCCAATGCCGACATGTTTTGGGCCACTCGCCTGTTCGCACCCGACCCGTTCATATTCATCATGAAGGGCCGCAAACGATACCTCGTAATGAGTGACCTGGAAGTTGACCGCGCGCGCGCTCAGTCCACGGTGGATGTGGTTCTCCCTCAGAGCGAGTACGCCGCTCGCCTCGGCGCCCGTGGTGTGGAGTTTCCCTCGACGGCCCATATCCTTTGCGAAGTATTCGCAGACCTCGCGATCGGCAGCGTTCAGGTTCCAGCAAGTTTTCCCACTGCGCTCGCCGACTCGCTGCGGGCGATGGGTGTGGGAGTCCAGCCACGACCGGACCCCTTCTGGCCGCAGAGGGAGATCAAGACGGACAGCGAGGTTCGCGCCATAAGGAAATCTCTCCGAACCGCGGAAGCAGGGATGGAGGCAGGTATCGAAACGATTCGACGGACCAAGATCGGAAAGGATGGATATCTCTACCTGGATGGAACCCGGTTTACGTCCGAGAGGCTGAAATCCGCCATCAACACCACGATCATGGCGCTGGGATCGGTTCCAAGTCACACGATCGCGGCCGCCGGACCCCAGTCCGTCGACCCGCACAACGAAGGCAGTGGACCGATCCGCGCCCATTCGCCCATCATCATCGACATCTTTCCACGGTCACAGAAGACCGGATACTTCGGGGACATGACGCGCACGGTCGTTCGCGGCCGAGCGTCGGAAAGGCTGAAGCAAGCCTACGCCGCCGTCGAAAACGCCCAGAAGATCGGGTTCCGAAGGATACGGCACAACGCCGACGCCTACCGGATCCACAAGGAAATCCTGGAGTATTTCGAGGGGGAGGGCTTCGGGACGGGGGCCAGGGCCGGACGGATGCAGGGCTTCTTCCACGGCACGGGCCACGGTCTGGGCCTCGACATCCACGAGGCGCCCGCGTTCGGCCTGCGATCACGTAATCGACTTAAGAAAAACCATGTCGTAACCGTCGAGCCCGGTCTCTACTATTCCGGCATGGGTGGCGTCCGGCTCGAGGACGTCGTCGTCGTGACCGAAGCCGGATGTCGTAATCTTGTTCGTTACCCAAAGTCTCTAGAAATATGAGTTTTCGTCTTTTTTGCTATATACTGCCGCATTCCTGATGGAGGGAACGCTGGATGCGGGTTCGGTTCTGGGGCGTACGGGGCTCGACGCCGACGCCACAAAGAGATCACCTTGTTTACAGCGGTAATACCTCCTGCGTGGAGGTACGGACCGACGGTAACGAGATCCTGATCCTCGACGGCGGCACCGGCATCCGACTCCTGGGTAAGGCTCTGGAGGAGGAATTCGACGGAGCCCGGATACGCGCCCACGTCCTGTTCAGCCACTTCCACATCGACCACATCCAGGGGCTGCCGTTCTTTACCCCCCTGTACTCCAAGGACAACCACTTCACGTTTTACTTCGCCGGCCGCAAGGACGCGAACCTGGTGAAGGACGCACTGGCCGGAATCCTGGCGAACCCCTACTTCCCGGTGGACATGTCCAAGCTCCCCTGCGTTCGCGACTACATGGATCTGGTCGAAGGTACGTTCCGGGTGGCAGACACCAAAATCCTCGTCAAGAAGCTGAACCACCCGCAAGGTTGCGTCGGGTACCGCATCACGCAGAACAACAAGGTGATCTCCTACTGTACGGATGTCGAACGCGGTCCCGAGTGGAGTGAGAACAACTTCCGGGAACTGGCCCAGGACGCGGACTGCCTGATCGTGGATGCGCAGTACACTCCCGAGGAGTTGCCGGACCACGAAGGATGGGGCCACAGCACGTGGAAGCAGTCGGTGGAGAGTGCCGTCGATGCGAACGCAAAGAAGGTCGTCCTGTTCCACCACGATCCCTACCACAACGACGAAAAGATCGAAGCCATCCTGAAAGAAGCCCGGGAACTCCATCCAAACGTCATCGCGGCACGCGAAGGCGAGGAAGTCCCCATCTAGCAGCCTGTCTAAAAGGGGACAGGCTCCCCTGTCCCTGCCTGTCCGCTATAGTTATTTCATGTTTCAAGATCAACCGACCGGATCCTGTAATTGCTGTAACGGACGAACAGGGACAGGGGAGCCTGTCCCCCATCAAAGCGTGATTATGCACTTGACTCCGAGCGTTGAAAAGCGCCACAAGATGTTGTGTTCAAGCGTCTTGCCAGATATAGTGGTGTCTGAAAATGAACGATTGGCGGGCGAAGCTGGAGACTTCGCCCGCCGGTCACAGCAACAGAGGAAATCAACTATGAACGCCCTAGCTGTCGCCGTGAAACCTTGTTGGGACGTGCTTGCCCAAACTTGGGATGCCATTTCTCTCGCCAAGGATTGCCTAGTAACCGCGTTGCGGCTCCTGAATGAAGCCAAGAACATCCGGGAACTGTTTCGCCGCAGGAGATCGAAAAAGCACCGCGTGGCCGCCCATGAGGTCACAGCGCGCATCACTTTCGGCGCACCGACCGCCACCGCGCGGGTCTCTGTTTCACCCCCGGTGTGGCTCTGACGTAACCACCCCAATATCTTGTGGTTAGCCCGTTTCATGTGTGACCACCATATATGGGATAGCCTGTCTTTAAATTGGGTCAAGTTCATAACTACGCATCAAAGCGATGCCGGTAAAGTTTAAGGAATATTACGAAACTCTCGGAGTTGCCCGGGCTGCGAGTGACGACGAAATCAAAAAAACCTACCGGAAGCTCGCCCGCAAGTACCATCCAGACGTCAACCCCGACGACAAGAGCGCAGAGGATAAGTTCAAAGAAATCCAGGAAGCCTACGACGTCCTGGGCGATGCCGAGAAGCGCAAGCGCTATGACCAACTCGGAACCAATTGGAAAGCGGGCGCCGACTTCACTTCTCCACCCGGATGGCAGGGCGGATTCCCGGCCGATTTCGACTTGGGTGAGATGTTCGGAGGAGGCGGCGGTCCGCGAAGGGGCGGTTTCAGCGACTTCTTCGAGTCGATCTTCGGGCAGATGGGTGCCGGGCATGCGGGCCGTCCGCAAAGGGGTGGCCGCCGGACCGGAGGTCGCCGCAAGGTGGAGACGGAACTGCGGCTACCGCTCGAAGACATGCATCGCGGAACGACCCGCAAGCTCAACCTGCAAATCGATAACACCCAGCGATCGGTCGACGTCCGCATCCCTCCTGGAGCCCGCAAAGGAAGCCGGGTCCGGGTGCCTGGAGGGGGCGTCAACGGTGGCGATCTCTACATTCGGCTCCTCGTGCAACCGGGCTCGCGATTTGAAGTCGATGGCGACGATACCGAAATCGAGATCCCCATCAGCCCGTGGGAAGCCGCCCTGGGTACCGAGATCGAGGTGCCGACCGTCGACGGGAAGGCCGACATCAAGGTCCCCCCCGGCGTCGGAACAGGTCAGCGGTTACGGCTCAAGAGCCAGGGTCTCAACATCCGTGGCGGAGGCCGCGGCGACCATTTCGTCCGCCTCAAGATCGTCGTTCCGAAGGACCTGACCGAAAAAGAGCGCGAACACTTCGAAGCATTGGCTGCCGAGTCCAAGTTCAACCCCCGTGGGTAGGAATCCGGGGCTCCCGCGATACGTTTTCAACGCGAAGACACGAAGGATACGCAGGCCGAAACAGATAACTTTTCTTTTAAACCTCCGTGGATCTTCGCGGCCTCCGTGTTGAAAACGGGTTAGTGATGACTGACGAAGGGGAGGGCGGTAACGACGGCGGGGAGTGAGGATTCCCCTGAAACAATACGCACCTCGGTACCGGCCTTGTCCGATCCGTACCGGACGAAGCCCAGCGCGATGGCTGAGCCTACCGAAGGCGAGACAACGGCGCTCGTGATGCGGCCGATCTGCTTGCCGTCATGCTCCACGGCGCTTGCCGGAGCCGGCAACTCGTTCCCGTCGAGGGTGAAGCCCACGAACCGCCGGTTCACGTGCCCGATGTACCTGATCTTGGCGACCACTTCCTGCCCAACATAACAGCCCTTGTCGTAATCGATGGCCGCCTCACCCAACTCAGGTAGCGTGGTCGTGACGTCGATGTCGATGCCGTATTCGGGCAAACCGGCTTCGACGCGGAGAACTTCCCAGAATCGGGAGTCGGCCGTGCCCGCACCGGCTTGGACGAGCGCCCGGGACGTCTCGGCGGCCCGCTCGGCCGGAATGATCACGTCGAAACCGACCTCGAAACGGACAACCCGAGCGCCTTCGACCTCGGCGTGCCGGTAGAGTTCGAGATCGAGGGCTCGCCCGGCCCACCGATCGATGACGGCCCACGCTTCGGAGCCGACAACCGACAGGACTGCGACTTCCCCGGACCGGTCGGCGATCTGGGCATCTTCCATGATCAGAAGCCTGTCCATCGCCTCAACCGCAGCGGCGGCGTTGGCGGACTCCAACTCCAGGAACAGCGCGTCGTCGGTGGCAAGGACGAGCATCTGGGCGAGGACTCTCCCTCGCGGGTTCAGGTGGGTCGCGTAACAACCCTCTCCCGGTTTCAGGCGGGCGACGTCGTTCGACACCATTCCCTGAAGCCATGAAACCCGGTCGGGTCCACCTACTTCGACAAGGCCCCGGCCGCGCGTCAAAAGCGCAGCAGCCGACCCGTTTGAGGAAGTCGCGCTCATGTCGTTACTATCGCATAGGGGTTGAAAACTATGAAAGTTGCCTTCCCGGATTATGGAGGCCTTACCTTCAAGGGTGCCGCCACTAGTGGCAACAATCGGCGGGGTCGTTCGGTCCACGCCTCCTATCGGTCGTGGGCCAGGACCATGGTGAAAGTCGGCTGGAAGCTGTCGCGACGCTTTATGAGCGCCGAATAATGGCGGTCAAAGACCGACCTTCCAATGCAGACTCGACTTTCACCCCAGGCTGCTGGAGCAGGGCTAGTGTCCGGATTCGGATTCCCGGGCGGCCAGCTTCGTCAGCGTTTCGATAAACGTCTGAGCCGGCTCCGGTATGGCTATCTGCCCGTCGATCAACAGAGTGCGAGCATCGATCTTGCTCCCGTAAAGCGCCTCGTTCGCCTCGGTATCGGGCTTCAGCACCGAACCTTCGAGCGAAATGCCCGCAAAGAGACCGCGACTTCGGCCGTACGTCAGGATCTCCGCTCGCATCGTCGGGTTCGTAGCCGCTGAAATCTCACGCCCCTTGGGACCTGCGGCCACGGCGACATCCGCACCGAGCGTCACTTTGTCCCGAAGCAGAAACTCGATGCTCTCCGGACTGACGAAGAGCATCAGGACGTCGGTAGACTGACCTCCGATCTGAAAGCCGAAGCTGCCTCCGCCGAGCGAAATCATCGAGGGTGTTCCCCAAGGCCCGGTACCGCCATCCGTCCGGCAGATAACCAGACCGCGGCCGTAGGTGCCTCCGATTCCGAATGCGGCACGTTTCACGCCAGGGATTACGCCCACGCATTCAGACCGCTGCAATAGATCCTGTGGGATAGCGCCGTCCGGGGCGCCGACGAGTTGCTCGAGAATCTTCGTGGATGCCCAGAACCGGTCGGCGACCTTGTCTTCGAGTTGTCCCGACGCGGGCAGGACGCCGATCAGAACCAGCGCGAATGCGATCGACAGGTACCGCATGAAACCTCCTGGATATCGTTCGCTGTTACCACTGAAAAAGTCACACTACACCCATTATAGCCTTCACAACATAGACGGGCCAGCGGACATAAAGGGTCCGACAAATTTGAGATTGTTCATTGGACGTTGGAAATCGGGGATTGCCGGAACCCACGGGGCAACTCAGGAGATGTGCTTGAGCAGGAAACGAGCGACCTCGTCGGCGACCGCGTGGCTGTCGTCGGCAAACAGGTGATCCGCATCGGGAAACATGCGGAACTGCTTGGCCCCTTTCCGCTTCTCGTACCATTCCCGAAGCCTCTCGGGATCGACGATTTCGTCGGCGCCGGCACCGATGACGAGAGTGGGCTTCGGAGAATCGGGCGGTGGGGACGATGTAAAGACCGCAACCGGGGGCGCCACAGCTACCAGGACCTCTACCTCGGGCCGCTCTGAACCGACATCCAGAGCGACCATCGCGCCGAACGAGAAGCCAAAGACGCCCAGCCTGGCTTCGGGCACCCTTGCCCGGACGAAATCGAGAGCCGCCCGGAGGTCGTCACGCTCTCCGGTCCCCCCCGACCAGGCACCTGCGCTCCGGCCCACACCCCGAAAGTTAAAACGCAGGGTTTGGAAGCCCGATTCGCTCAGCCTGCGCGCCGTTCGGGCGACGAGCTTGGTTTCCATGGTGCCGCCGTACAGGGGGTGCGGGTGACATAAGGCGACCGCACGCGAGAGTTGTGCCGTCCCGGCGGGAAGCCAGAGCGCTTCGAGCGCTCCGGCCGGACCATCGATGAATGTCTTTTCGCTGCCGCCCATCTCGCGTCCTGTTCACACTACCCGGCCAGGATGGGGATGACGTGCTCCTGGATCGGGCCCCCGGTAACCAGCGGGCCGTCTGGGGCAAGGTAGACATCCACCTCGCTGCGGACACCAAAATCACCCGTCAGGTACACGCCGGGCTCGATCGAAAAGCAGGTCCCCCGCATCAGGCGCCGGTCGTCCTGAGTCTCCAGGTTGTCGATGTTGGCCCCGTTGCCGTGGTCTTCTGTGTGGATATTGTGGCCCGTTCGGTGGATGAAGTACTCGCCGTAGCCCGCATCGGTGATCGAACGCCGGGCGGCATCGTCGACCTCCCAACCGTGCAGCGTCTTCCCTTCCCCGATCCCGGATCGGACCAGTTCGATCGCCGCGTCCCGACCCGCTCGGACGACCTGAAAGATCTTCTCGTTCCGATCGGGCACGGTGGCCCCGACAAAACCGGTCCAGGTGATATCCCCGTAAACAGCCCCGGCACTCGGCCGTTTGGCCCAGATGTCGAGCAGGAGGAAGTCACCCTCAACGATCGGTGATTTCCTGTCGGCCTCAGGAAGGTAGTGAGGGTTCGCGCTGTTCGCGTTGACGGCGACGATGGGTCGATCGGAAGAAATCAGATCGCGTGCCCCGTACTCGGACCAGATGAATTCCTGGATGTCGTATTCATCGGTCGCCACACCGTCGGATATCCGCCGGCGAACCTCCGCGAAAGCCACGTCCACGATTTCCCGCAGGTTCTTTGCAGCGTAAAGATGCGTTTCCAGTTGCTCGTCGGTCCACACGGCTTCGAACACCTGTACGAGGTTTGCCGACGAGACAACCTCGACGCCGAAACTCCGGATGAGTTCGACGGTGCCGGCATCCACTCGCGAAATGTAAGGGATTGAGTTCATTGGCGAGTACTGCATCGCAACCCGCTTGTGGCCCGACAGAGAGGCGCTGAGGTGCTCGTGAAGCTGCTGCCATGGCAGATAGACCCGGACGGCTCCGGGCAGGGCGTCCAGGACGTGAGGCTCTATCCGGTGGACCACCTTCTGCGGTTCCCCGTCGGCCGGCACGAAGTAGGCCCAGCGGCGCGTGGTGATCTGGGCGCTGTCCAGGCCGAGTATGTTTTCCGCGATCGGATCGCTGCCGCGGAAGCTGTAGAAAAGCCAGCCGTCGAGCTCTTCGGATCGAAGGGCCTGCTGGATAGAATCGATCAGGGAGTCATTCATTATCAATACGTTCCGGCTGCGCTCGGGCGGCCACAGTGGGCTTCGAGGGTTCGGGCCCATCGGTTGAAAACATGCACAAAGTCCGTCAGAATACCGCTTTTGTCCCGCAGAGGAAAACATTGACGAAAATCGAGGGGATCAGTCAAGGGCTCGCCCTGGTGCCGAGCGGCGTGTTCGTGCTCGTGGCGAGACACGGCGAAGAGACGGCCGCAATGCTAGCCTCGTTTGTACAGCAGGCGGGGTTCGACCCGCCGATGATCGTCGCCGCGGTTCAGTATTCGCGGCCGGTCCGGCAGATGATCCAGGATTCGGGCGCCTTCGCTCTCAGCGTCATGAGCACCGACAGCAAGCAGTCGTTGAAGCGGTTCTGGGCGCCGCCGGAGGGGGCCGATCCGTTCGACGGATTGGAGACCCAGAACCACGCGACAGGCCTGCCGATCCTGTCCGACGCAGTCGGATTCCTTGAATGCCGCCTCCATAGTTCGACCGACGCTGGAGATCATGTCCTGCTGATCGCGGAAGTCATCAACGGTGGCCGTATCGGGGAGGGCGAGCCGATGGTACGTATCCGAAAAAACGGGTTCGATTACTGATGAATTGTAGGTACGGACCGAGACCGCCCAAATAGACCCCATGGCCCATAACCATCGCTTCCTTCAGGGCAAGAACATCGATCCACCCGAGATCCGCGCCGACATGCCACTTGTCGAGCTGATCGACCAGACCTTCAACGCGTACAACGCCGCGCGTTTTCGGGAAGTCTGCCACCTCTTCGTGGATCGTGTTCTGGCAGATGACGTCGTCGTCGGCGTGAGCATGTCCGGGGCCATGACCCCGGCCGGTCTCGGCATGTCCGCGATCGTGCCGCTGATGCGGGCCGGATTCATCGACTGGATCGTTTCGACGGGCGCGAACCTCTACCACGATATCCATTTCGGCATCGGCCTCGAGATGAAACAGGGTTCGCCTCACGTGGACGATCGAGAACTGCGCAGGGAAGGCGTCGTGCGGATCTACGACATCGTCTTCGACTACGACGTCCTGGTCCAAACGGATAACTTCATCAAGCAAACGGTCGAAGCTCCCGAGTTCCAGAGGACGCTGAGCTCCGCGGAGTTTCACTACCTGCTGGGCGGTTACGTTCTGGAACGGGAGCGCGTCCTCGGAATCAAGAACAGGTCGCTCGTTGCCGCCGCCCGCGAGTGCGCCGTTCCCATCTACACGTCCTCGCCCGGCGACAGTTCCATCGGGATGAACGTTGCGGCGAACGCCCTTCTCGGGGGAAAGTGCCTGATCGACGTCAACGCGGACGTCAACGAAACTGCGGCGATCGTCTACGACGCCAAGCAGAAGGGCGGCAAGAGCGCGGCGATCATCATCGGCGGCGGCTCGCCCAAAAACTTTCTGCTGCAGACCGAGCCCCAGATCCAGGAGGTGCTCGGCCTCGAAGAAAAAGGGCACGACTACTATGTTCAGTTCACCGACGCCCGGCCCGATACCGGAGGCCTCTCGGGAGCCACTCCGGCCGAGGCGGTCAGCTGGGGAAAGGTCGATCCGGCCGGGCTGCCCGATGCGGTCGTCTGCTACGTAGACTCAACGATTGCCGTGCCGCTTCTGTCCGCCTACGCGCTCACCCGCCACGAAGCGCGTCCCCTCCGCCGCCTCTATGACCGGAGACAGGAAATGCTGAAAAACCTGAAAGAGATCTTTTCGCGACGCTGGAACGACACGTCTGACCCAAGAACGATCGCCCCGGAAGGCGATTGACTTTTCATCCGCAGACCCCGCAAATAGAGCACTATGGATTCCCTCCTGCGTGACATCTCGTTTGCACTTCGTTCGATCCGCAATAACCCGGGATTCAGCATCGTCGCCGCTCTGACGCTGGCGCTCGGCATCGGAGCAACGACCGCGATCTTCAGCGTCGTCGACACCGTGCTGCTCCAGCCGCTGCCGTACAGAGATCCGGACCAGCTCATTCGCATCTGGTCGTCCAACAACGAAGGTGGCGTCGAGCGGGACCTGATGTCCTCGGCGGACCTGGTGGATCTGGAGGCAGGTAGTCCCAGCGTCGAGCGTATCATCGCGCATTTCGAGTACGACGCCACGATGAAGGACGACGAAGGGAACGCGTTCAAAGTCCTCGCCAGGGGTGTTCCTCCGGACTTTTTCGACGTTCTCGGCGTCTCTGCGATACTCGGCCGTACGTTTACACCGGACGAGGGCAATCCGAACGAGACCTTCGTCGCCGTGATCAGCAACATTCTCTGGCGCAGCCGCTTCGGCAGCGATCCCAATATCATCGGAACGTCCGTCACGCTGGAAGGAGGCCCGCTTACCGTAATCGGCGTGGCACCGCCCGGCTTCAACTTTCCGGGATCGACCGTCGCCTGGCTCGCAATGGACCCGAACCAGGAAGACTTGCAGTCCCGCGCCATCCGGATCTGGGATGTCTTCGGACGGATGAAGCCAGGAGCAGGCGTGGAAACGGCCCGCCGGGAGCTTCAGGTTGTCGCGGATCGACTCGAAGAAGAGTACCCCGCCACGAATCGGGGCTTCGGCACAGCGGCAATCTCGCTCCATGAAGCAACGGTCGGCGACCTGGCTTCGACCATCCTGATTCTGTTCGGCGCAGCTGGCGTCCTGCTGCTCATCGCGTGCGTGAACGTTGCCAACCTGATGCTGGCGCGGGCGGCCGCCCGCAGCCGTGAGATTGCGCTGAGGGCCGCACTCGGTGCCGGCCGGTGGCGGATCGTCCGCCAGCTGCTGACCGAAAGTTTCGTCCTGGCGGTGGCGGGAACCGTGGTCGGACTGCTGATCGCCTTCGGCCTGATCCAGGGTCTGAATGCATACGGTCCGGACGGGTTGCTCCTGTTCGGCGAGCTGGGCATCGATTCCGGGGTGTTGCTGTTCGCTCTGGCGACCACGCTGGTCACGAGCTTCCTGTTCGGCCTCGCTCCGGCTGTCCGCATGGGAAGAACGGACCTGAAGGAAGCACTGCACGACGGCGGCCGCGGCTCGACGGGAGGCGCTTCCCGAAACCGAGTCCGGACCGCTCTGGTCGTGTCGGAGTTAGCCCTGGCAGTGATGTTGGTCATCGGTGCGGGTCTGCTCGTCAGGTCGTACTCGAACCTGGCCGGGACGAATCCCGGTTTCCGGTCCGACGGCGTTCTGACGTTCGATCTCGCACTGCCGTTCACTCAGTATGCGGAATTGTGGGATGTCGGCAGCTTCTTCGACCGGATGCTGGAACAGCTGGAAGCTCTTCCCGGCGTGGAAGCGGCGTCGGCGACTTCGACCCTCCCGCTCGGCCTCCAGTTGGACTATCAGGTGCCGATCGTGATCGAAGGGCAGCCCACTCCGGAGCCGGGCCAGGAGCCCAAGGTATATTCACGCCAGATTGGCCCGGGCCTCTTCAGGCTCATGGGAATCCCGCTGCTGCGCGGGCGGGATTTCGAAATCCGGGACAATCGGGAGGCGCCCGGCGTCGCCATCATCAACGACGCGGCAGCGAAACGCTACTTCCCGGGCGAGGATCCGATAGGGAAAACGATCACAGGTATCCAGGGAGACTACGGCCCCCTTGGCCGGATTTCGAAAGAGAGGGTCGAGATCGTGGGTATCGTCGGCGACGTGCATTACGAGAACCTCGTGGATGAACCTCTGCCTTCGCTGTACTTTCCGATGGGCCAGGCGCCCTTCCGCCGCATGACGATGACGCTCTCTACCCGGGGCGACCCGGCCAGCCTGATAGCAGACGTGCGTTCGGAGGTCGCCTCGATGGACGGGGACCTGGCGCTCGGCCAGACCACCCCGCTCGACCGGATTTTCGCTTTTTCCATCGCACCGCAGCGTTTCAGCATGTTTCTCCTCACCGGGTTCGGTATGGTGGCGCTGGTGCTGGCGTCGATCGGCGTCTACGGTGTGATCTCCTACAACGTGGCCCAGAGGATGGGCGAGATGGGAATCCGGATGGCATTGGGTGCCCAACCCGGAGACGTACAGGCACTGGTCATGAGGCACGGGTTGATGGTCGCCATGCTCGGTGTGGGAGGCGGCCTGTTTGCCGCCTGGGCCATGCGGCGCGTCGTGGCGAGCCAACTTCACGGGTTGAACGCGGCCGATCCCTGGACTTTCGCTGGTGCCGCTGTGCTGCTGGCGGCTACGGCGCTCGCGGCGACGTTCATCCCAGCCGTCCGGGCCTCTCGAGTGGACCCGATGGTGGCCCTCCGGCCCGAATAGCGAACAATCTCTACTCCATCGAGTACATCGTCAATCCGGACAGGACTTTTGGGAAGAAGTCCGTCGACTTCTGCGGCAGCACTTCCCCGGCGAAGGCGATGTCCCGGACCTGCTCGAGCCGGGTCGGGTTCAGCAGGAAGCACGCCTTGGCCCGGCCGGCCGAAACCTCTTCGACCGCGGCCGCGGCGCCGCGCACGTAACCAAGGTAATTTTCGCCCCGCACGTCCTCTTCGGAGATGTCCAGACACTTGTCGAGAACGAGCCGATGGAGGATAACCACATCCAGGCCGATTTCGAGGGGCGAGACACCGGGAAGGATGGCGGAGAACTCGAGCCCGTCGCGCAACGCCAGCACTCGGAACCCCTTCTGACCTTCCGGCCGAAGGCCGATCGTCGGCCGGGCTCCGGCCTCGGCCAGCTTCTTTTCGACAGCTTCGAGGTCGTCCGCCCTCGACACTTCGAAATAATCCCGTGCCCGAGCCAGGAAGCTGTCGATGTCGAAGGAGGGCAGGTTCCGGATGACGCGATGGGTCCCGAGGACCGTCATGCCGGGACTGTCCATGTTGACGAGCGTCGTCATGAGCCATTCCGCCGTACCGGCATCGTCGGAACCGGCGGCAACCCGCATTTCGTCTCGAAAGGCCAAGGCTGTCTCGTAGCGATGATGGCCGTCGGCGATGACGAGCTTTCGGTCGGCCATCTGGCGACGTATGGCGCCGATCGTCGTCGAATCGCTGATCGTCCACATCATGTGGTCGACGTCGTACTCGTCTCGGATCGAAATCTCCGGTAAACGTTCCGCGACGCGATCGAGCACGGCGTCGATGCCTCCGTGCGGGTCGGAATACATCATGAAGACCTGGCCGAAATGCGTTCGTGTATGACGAAGCAATTCGAGTCGGTCGGCTTTCGGTCCCCGGAGCGTCCGCTCGTGGGGATAGATGACGCCGTTTTCGTAGTCTTCCAGCCGGCACAGTCCGACAAAGCCTTTCCGGGTCCGGGTTTCATCCGTCCCTGGAACCGTGAACCGCTCGAAATAGGCAAACAGGGACGGCTCGCTGACTTTTTCCAACACGCCGTCTCGACGCCATTGGCGGAGTATCGATGCGGCCCGTTCGTAGGGAGACCGGCCTTCCTCCTGCTCGGGTTCGCTGGCCGGGCGCAGCACGCGGACCAGGTTGTTGGGGTGCGAGGCGCGGTAGCGGTCCTGCATATCGGACGAAATTTTGTCGTAGGGCTGGGTAACGACCTTCTCGATGGGCACCTTGTCCCGGAAATACTGCAGCGCTCTGAATGGAAGTATTTCTGCCATGACGAAAAGGAGAGATTCTAGCATGCCCGGTCCGATTGAATCCTCCCACGTCAACCTGTTAAAGTCCGCTTTCTTGCACCAGGGGATCGGCCCTGGGTCGGAGTCGGATCCGTATGGCACTATCGAGAAAACTCCGTGTAGCGGTCGCCGGCACATCGTTTGCCAGCGCGGTGCAGCTTCCGGTTTTCGGGTCGCACCCCGGAACCGAGGTCGTCGCCGTGTCGAGCGGCAGAAAGGAACGCGCCGAAGCGGTAGCGGCAGAGCACCACATACCGTCTGCCTACACGGACTTCGAGCAGATGCTCGACGAAGCGAAGCCCGACATCTTCAGCATCGCGACGCCGCCCGACCTCCACTGCCCCATGGCTCTGGCCGCAATCGAACGGGGCATCCATGTTCTCTGCGAAAAGCCGTTCGCGATGGACGCCGCCGAAGCTAAGGCGATGCATGACGCCGCCAGCAAGGCCGGGATCGTGGCGATGGTGGACTTCGAGTTCCGGTACCTGCCCGCCAGGACGTTCCTAAGACGGCTGCTCCGGCAGAAATATGTCGGCAAGATTCGAATGGTGGATTTCATGATCCACTTTGGATGGCGTTCCCGGTCCGACGACGTGGCATGGAACTGGTGGTCCGACCGTGCCCGTGGGGGCGGTGTTCTCGGAGCCCTGGGCTCGCATGCCGTCGATTCGATGAGGCTCTGGATGGGACAGCCCAAGCGCGTCGTGTGCGACCTGACGACGTTTGTCGACGAGCGTGAAGGGAAGGAAGTCACCAGTGACGACTCCTACATCATGATGCTTGAGTTCGAATCCGGGGCACGCGCCGTAGTCCAGATGAGCGCGGTAGCGGGAGTCGAGGCGGCCCACATCGGCATCTTCGGCAGCGAAGGCCAGTTGGTCATCCCCGACTATCGCGGCTCAAGCATCATTGGCGGCAAGCGCAGCACGCGCGAGGTACGCTCGCTGGAAATCCCGGAGCGCTACCAACTAGCCAAGGAATCGGGACATTTCCTGACGGCACCATTCCGGGTCCTGCTGAACAGCATGGTGACGGCAATCGAGCAAGACCTCCCCTCCCCATCGCCGAATTTTGCGGACGGCCTCGCCGGACAGATCGTCCTCGATGCCGCACGGCTGTCGTCGATTGAGGGACGCTGGGTTGAGCTCTGATCGCCCGCACATAAGTCTTCGACAACCCGCCGCCAATACGGCTATCCTTTCCAGCATCCATCAAACCGGAGGCACCACATGGTCACCTACGTCTCTCTGATAAACCTGACGGATCAGGGTATCCAGAACATCAAGGAATCCCCGTCTCGCTTGAATCAGGCCAAGAAGCTCGCCCGCAAGTACGGCGTGAAATTCAAGCAAACTCTGTATACGGTAGGCCCCTACGACATCATCTGCATTCTCGCAGGGCCGGATGACGACGCGATCAATGCGTTTGCCCTGGCAGCCGCACAAAACGGCAATGTGAGAACCACGAGCATGAGAGCCTACACGCCCGCGGAAATGACGGAGTTGACGAAAGGGATATGACGGTCGGAGTCGAGTGCATTATACCGATCCTGAGAGTCCGGAAGCTCACCGACAGCGTGCGCTTCTACGTGGACGCACTGGGCTTCAGGCTGGACTGGGAGGCGGGGGACACGGCATCCGTGTCCTCTGAGGGGCAGGCCATCATGCTATGCCAGGGAGCTCAGGGACATGCCGAGACGTGGGTATGGATCGGTATCGAGCCGGGAATCGACTCACTACACAAAGTGTACTCCGCGCGGGGAGTCCCCATCCGACTGGAGCCGACCAACTTCTCCTGGGCGTACGAAATGCGTATCGAAGACCCTGACGGACACGTGCTGCGTTTTGGGTCGGGGCCGAAGGCGGACATGCCGTTCGAAGACACTTAAGCCCACCAGGGTGCGGGCGGGGATCGTCGCGTTCGGCCGTATCTTCGAACCGTTTAGCCATCTTCAGGAGACACGACTTTGACCACATCCGTTAAGGTTGCGATCGTCACCGGAGCAGGCACTGGCATCGGCAAACGAACGGCGCTCGCTCTTCTACGTGAGGGGTATTCGGTCGCGTTGGCCGGCCGGCGCCGGGAACCGTTGGAGGCGACTGTATTGGAGGCGGAGCAGGACGGTTCAAGGGCGCTGGCCATACCGACGGACGTTGCCGATCCGACTTCAGTGCGTAACCTCTTCAGCGGGACGAAGCGAGCCTTCGGCCGGCTCGATCTGTTGTTCAACAACGCCGGCATCGCCACAGGATCGACCCTCCTCGAGGACCTGACCTACGACGAGTGGCGAGGGGTCGTGGACACCAACCTGACGGGCGCGTTCCTGTGTACGCAGGAGGCTTTCAAGATCATGAAGGACCAGGAACCCAGAGGCGGCCGCATCATCAACAACGGCTCGCTGTCGGCTCACGTTCCGCGTCCCAACTCTGCACCCTACACGGCAACCAAACACGCGATCACCGGCCTCACCAGGTCGACGGCACTCGATGGACGCAGATATAACATCGCCTGCGGCCAGATCGATATCGGCAACGCCGCCACGGAGATGACCGAACCCATGAGCGAAGGTGTACCGCAACCCGACGGGTCCTTGCGGGTCGAACCCAGGATGAACGTCGACGATGTGGCGCGGGCGATCGTCTACATGGCCAGCCTCTCGCTGGACGCGAACGTTCCATTCATGACCGTCATGGCGACCAAGATGCCTTACATCGGACGCGGTTGAAAGAGAAGGCACGGACACGGAGGCGTTGGTCTCTAACGCCAAATGGAAGAAGTAGGGGGTGCGTGGTGGTAGATGTCGTCGCTGACAAACTGACCTCAATCGTGCATGAGGCAGCGCTCCGAATGCGCGCACTCGATGACGCTTCAGTAAGCGCGAAGCGAGATGCTGACGCCTGGTCGATCAAGGAAATAATCGGACACCTGCTGGATTCGGCTGCAAACAACCATCAACGCTTCGTCCGGGCCCAACACAGTCGGGCGCTCGACTATCCGAAGTATGAGCAGGACGCCTGGGTCGATTCGCAGGACTATCAGAGTTGGCCCTGGACCGAACTGATCGAGTTCTGGAGGCTCTACAACCTCCACCTGGCGCATGTCATTCGCAGGGTGCCGAAGGACAGATTGAACGTCGAGTGTCGCATCGCCGGGAACCCACCCGTGACCCTGGAATATCTGATTGAAGATTACCTGGTCCACCTGCAACACCACCTACAGCAGATCGAGGAGCGCAAGGCGGACATCCATCAATGAGCGACTGCGGCAGAAGCGCAGGGTGGCCTTGGCTTGAGGGCGGGCGAAACCCTTGCCAATTGGCGGGCGTTTCCGAGAGCAAATGGTAAGCAGGAAACACGCTCGAGACATCGACGCAGTCCTGGCCCGGCGACACGAAAACGGAGCCGACTACTGGGCTACAGTAGACGGCCGCTTTGGAGTCGGCGGCCCCTTCAGCACCCTCGAGTCCCTCCTGATCCTCAGCGAACTGGGGGTCCCCAAGTCCCACGAAGCGGTTCGAGGTGCCACCAGCCTCCTGCTGGGCGCCTGCCGGGACGATGGTCGCTTTCCGGTCGCCCCCAAAGGCACGATCTACCCTTGCCACACCGCGATTGCTGCCGCGGTCCTATGCCGGTTCGGCTACGGGAAGGACCGTCGAGTTCGGCGGATGCTCGCCCATCTGCTCGACACGCGTCACGACGATGGGGGATGGCGGTGCAGGAAATTCTCCGGAGGCCGGGGACCGGAAACGGAGTTTTCGAACCCCGGCGTCACGCTGTTCGCACTGGACGCATTCCGCTTTGCGGAACGTGCTGGGGATCCGGGCACGTTGGATCGTGCGGTCGAAACCCTGCTCGACCACTGGACAGTAAGAAGACCTACCGGCCCGTGCCATTTCGGCATCGGAACGCTCTTCATGCAGGTGGAATATCCGTTCTTGCGCTACAACCTTTTCTACTACACCTACGTCTTGTCCTTTTACGAACGCGCCCGCAGCGACGACCGCTACCGCGAAGCATTCAGGATCCTGGAGTCGAAGCTCGATGCCGAGGGACGACTCGTCGTCGAGCGGCCGAACCGCAAACTGGCAAAGTTCGTGATGTGCGCGAAGGGAGAAGCGTTCCAACTCGCGACGAAACGATACCGTGTGATCGTAGCGAACCTGAAGAGCTGAGCGGAGTTCCCTATGACGACCGAAGGCAGGAATCGAGAACTCTGGAATGCGAAGAGCGATTCCTACCAGGCCGCGCACGGGACCAACCTCTCGGAGAAAGCGCTCGCATGGGGCGTCTGGAGGATCCCAGAATCCGAAATCCATGTTCTCGGGGCTGTTGAGGGCCGGGACATCCTGGAACTGGGCTGTGGTGCGGCGCAGTTCACCCTGGCCCTTGCCGAGGCGGGCGCCCGACGGTTGGGATCGACTTCTCCGAACGGCAGTTGTCCCATGTCGACCAAGCGCTGAGACGCGCCGCCCTCGTAGTTGGAAGTGCCTTGGATCTTCCCTTCCCGGACGGGTCGTTCGATACTGTATTCTGCGATCATGGGGCGATGAGTTTTGCGCCGCCCGAACGCGCTGTCGCCGAGGCTTCCCGCGTGTTGCGGCACGAGGGGCTTCTTGCCTTCTGTATGTCGACTCCGATCCGGGATATCTGTTGGGACGACGCGATCGACGGCGTGTCCTCGTCGCTCGCGATCGACTATTTTGACCTGCACGCTCTCGAGGATGAAGATGGAACCACCTGCTATCAGCTTCCATACGGTGACTGGATCCGCCTGTTTCGCCGGCACTCGTTCGAAGTCGAGGACCTCGTCGAACTGCGGGCACCGGAGCAGGCTTTGACAACCTACTCGGATTACGTTCCGGCCGAGTGGGCTCGAAGATGGCCTTCGGACCATATCTGGAAGGTCCGCAAGATCTCGTCCGATCCGAACGGGAGGAGGTAGACGATGCGCCTGGCGACATTCAACATCGAGAACATGTTCGAAAGGCCGGCGGCGATGAATCTCCCCGAATGGTCCGACGGCCGGCAGGTACTCCAGGATTTCTCGGAACTGAACAACCTCATCTCCAAGACGGTCTATACCAGCGCTGCCAAGAAGAAGCTCCTCAAGATCATGGAGCGCAACAAGGGCCTGCTCACCCAGGGTCGCAGCAAGTACATTCGCAGGCGCGAAGTCCGGGGCAAGCTGGTTAAGAAACCACGTGGCAAGCCACGAATCATCCGCGTCGATGGTCGCCGAGACTGGATCGGGTGGTTCGAACTGGTGGAAGATCAGATCAACGAGGACGCGATCAGCAACACGGCTCGGATCATCAAACTCGTTGGAGCGGACATGATGTGTCTCATCGAGGCGGACAATCGCATCGCGCTGACCCGTTTCAACGACGCTGTACTGAAGCAGGTCGGCGGAACACCTTACGAACACGCCATGCTGATCGACGGCAACGACGCCCGTGGCATCGATGTGGGCATCCTGACACGAAAGAACTTGACGATCGATTCCATGGTCAGCCACGTCGATGACCAGGACAGCACGGGGAAGATCTTCAGCCGTGACTGTGCCGAATACAGAGTCCGCCTGCCGGGTGGAGACCGGCTGCTGCTGATGAACAACCACTTCAAATCGAAGGGCTTCGGGTCGCAGTCATCGTCCAACAAGAAGAGAAAGCGCCAGGCCGGACGAGTTCGCAAGATTTACGATCAGCGCCGTGCTGAGGGATGGAACCTGATCGCCGTTCTGGGCGACTTCAACGATACGCCGGACAGGGCCCCGCTCGCCCCGCTCCTCAGGAACGGCTCAGACCTGATCGACGTCATGGTCCACCCGCGCTTCGTCGGTGACGGCCGAGTCGGAACTCACGGGAACGGCACAAAATCCGGCAAGCTCGACTACATCCTGCTGTCGCCGGCATTGTCCAATCGCGTGACCATGGCGGGCATCGAGCGCCGTGGCGTCTGGGGCGGCAAACACGGCACTCTGTTTCCACACCTACCCGAAATCACGAACGCCCTCGAGGCCGCATCGGACCACGCGGCCCTATGGGTGGATTTCTAACAGAAGCGGACGAGGGACACGCGATGGCCGAATTGAAGACGAAGCAGAACAAGGCGAGCGTTCGGGCTTTCCTCAAGACCGTGAGCGATGAAACACGGCGAAGAGACTGTCTCAAGATCATGGAGTTGATGCAGCAAATCACCGGTGAGAAACCCCGGATGTGGGGCGACAGCATCGTCGGTTTCGGTAGCTACCATTACAAGTACGCCAGCGGCCGGGAGGGCGACTGGTTTGTCACGGGTTTCTCACCGCGCAAGACGAGTCTGACTCTCTACATCATGTCCGGCTTCTCCCGGTACGAAGACCTTCTCGGCAGGCTGGGAAAGCACAAGACCGGAAAGTCGTGCCTGTACGTCAAGAGCCTGGCCGAGATCGATCAGGCAGTTCTGGGCAAGTTGGTGGAGGAGTCGGTGGCTCACCTCCAAGGATCGACGTGAGCGGACTCGGCGACAGATGGCCTTGGGAACCGTAGTTTCTGAGGATTTCCCTGCCAGGCGAGTATGTGTGGGGCAAACGAGCTAAGTACACTTGTCGAGAAACTACTGGCCTTTGCGATCCCGGAGTCGATCGGCCGACGCTGGTCCCGAAAGACACGCGGAAACGCAGGAGGAGCAAAAACATGAAGACGTGTCCCGATTGCCTGAGCGAAATCCCGGATGAAGCCACAGTGTGCCGGTACTGCACCGCGAGGGTCGAGGGGAAAGGTTGCCCCGACTGCGGAACGCGATGCTGGGATGAGGCCCGCAAGTGCCGGGCATGCGGATACACCTTCGGGTCCGCTCCGGCGACGCTCAGCTTCGAGCCTTTCACCATCACCGCACACCCGCTGGCGACGTTTCTACAGCGCGGGCGACTCCTGCCACAATCGATTCACCTGAGCGAGGAAAAGATCCTCCTGTCGACACCGGGACCGTTTCGGCTGAGCAAGAAGGAAGAAGAGATTCCCTGGCACAAGGTGGCGGGCTTCGATTACCAGTCGGGCATCTTCTGGGACACGATCAAGATCGAGACCCGTGGACAGTCTTCAGCCGCTATTCCCTGTTTGGACAAGGCGGACGGGGAGCGGATTCGGGTCATTCTGCAGCAGCTCGAAAAGTGAGCCTCGACGGAAACGGAGAAGCAACGTTCGAGCCGGAGATCGACGTGAATCCGTCGAATCTCATCCGGGATGCACGCGAACAGGCCCCACGGCGGAGTCGGGAGCGGACCGGCAGCTAGGAAGTTGCGGCGCTCGGTGCTGCCTTGGAGCAGTATTCCTTGAAGATGCGGATGGTCTTGCTGTAGCTCTTTAGTCCCAAAGCAGGGTCGTACACAATTGCTGGTCTCAGCTTGCCGGCGATCGTGTCAGGGTTCGCTCTGGCGTAACCCATCAGCGTCGTGGCCAGCCAGGCCGCCGCGTCTCCCATTTCCTCGTCTTGGTGAAATCCTGTGAACAGATCGTTGATCGTAACGCCGGAAGGCAGTCCGCGAAGCACTGCGTGGACGACCACGCCCTTCAGGATGTTGTGCGGAAAGTTGCAGAAGAAGGAAATCGGAGAGTACTTCCGGCCGGTCGGACGATGGCGCCCAAACTCGTCATTCAGGTCCGAACTGAACATGCGAAGACGCTCGCGGAGTCGGGCATGTTCCTTCGCGTGCCGGCCGAGCGATGCCGGCGCATTGCCGACGAAGGCCCGGACGTCGGGCGTCAATGCGTTAACGATGCCTTCGACCACGCGATGCCGCTCGGTGCCTTCGATACCTTCCTTGTTCATTCCCTCGTAGTCGGACATCAACGTTGCGAGCGCGAAGCAGAGCCAGGGATAGTCGGGGGCATTGTCCTCACGCATCGCCCCGACGTCCCTCCTGTATGAGGCTTCGAACCCGAACCGCAGGTGACTGGCCAGGATCGCAGCGTGCACGAGCGCTACGGAGCGTCGGTGCTGTACGTCGAGCGTCCGGATCCTGTCCAGCAGTCGCTCATACGCAGATTCATCCGGCTCGAAATGGGAAGTTGCCACAAATATGAGGGCCTCAGCATTGTCAGCAAACCTCAGTCGACTCCCGTTCGACCCATGCAGCGCACCGAGAAGTCTTGTTACCCGGTCGAGATTCTCGTCAGCACTCCCTTCGTCCCAGACTCTCATGGACAGAAGAATGAGCAGGTACAGGAAGTAGTAATCGAGAAGGACCGCAAGGGTATGGCCCTCCGCGCCGGCGCCGGCGCCGTTGGCGATCGCGTAGTTGACGATGTCCAGGGGTATGGTCTCTTTGTTCAGTCGATCGGCTTTGCCATCCCAGTCGTGAAGGACGTGAAAGCTATCCTTCCGACGGGTACGGTCGTCAAGGTTCCGCACGACCTGGTCGAGGTAGAGCGGGTCGCCACGCTCGAACCTGAACAGGTTGAATCGCATGCAGTCGCGCAGGCGCACGAGGGCTCGGGGGAAATCGTTCCCCTTCGAGACTTCGGCGATGATCTTCCGGCGTGTGTCCCCTTCGAGTACTGATTCCAGAAGGCGGCAGGCACCGTCGAAGGTCACCTCGTCTTCCGGGCCTGGAGTCGTCGGCTTGTCGTCTTTCACCATGACCGAAGTTAATTGTACACCGCTCGCTTTACAGGCCGGCCCGGCACCAGTACTCTCAAGATCGCTCGCGATTCCCCGGCTCGGGACGCCCGATTTGATCGAATCTTGCCACAGGAGCAACCTATGAATTCCATGACTCCGCTCTTGAACGTCGAGGATGCCTCGAGGAGTCTCGGGTTCTACCGCGACAACCTCGGCTTCCGAGTAGACGAGGACTTCGAACACAAGGGCAAGCTCGTGTGGGCCCGGATCTCCCTGGGCCCGATCGCGTTGATGATCAACACCTCGGAAGAACGTACGGCTCGTGGCGCTCGATCTTCTCGGGAGACCTACGACGACGCAGTTTTCTATTTCACGGTGGACGACGCTCGGGCGCTGCGGAAGGAACTGGCGGAGAGGGGTTGCGATCCCGGACCGGTGGCACGGCAGGAATACGGAGTCGATGAGTTCACGATGCGGGATCCGGATGGATACGAACTGGCTTTTGGCAGCCCGATTCCAGCTGGCAGCCCGGTGAAAGTCGAGTCTTCAATGTAGGGGCGGTCTACGACTGCCCACTATTCGACTCTGATGAAGCGCCGCTACAGCTTTGGGCGACTTTCGCCACGGGCTGTTAGCCGATGGGCGTTCGGATCGAACAGACCCCTTCGATCTGGGCGGTGATCAGGTCCCCGGGCTTCAGAAACAATGAAGGCTTTCTTCCCTTCCCCACGCCGGGCGGCGTCCCGGTCGCGATGATGTCTCCCGGTTCGAGCGTCTGGATGGACGTAATGAACGCCACGAGATCTTCCACCTTGTGGTTCATGAACTGCGTGCTGTAATCCTGCATTACCTGGCCGTTGACCCGAAGCTCGAGGTGCAGGTCGTCGTGGTTGGGCAGAAACTCCGCGGGCACGATGAAAGGATCCATCGGTGCGAAGCCATCCCGGCTCTTGGCATTAAACCAGTCGACGTTGAAGAAAACATTGCTCCTGCCGTGCATCGCCCGGTCCGACATGTCCAGGATCAACCCATAGCCCCAGATATAGTCCAGCGCCTCTTCGACCGATACCCGCGTCGCCCGCTTGCCGATAATCGCGGCTAGTTCGATTTCCCAGTCGATCTTCTCGCGTCCTTCCGGAACGACCAGGGTGTCTCCGGTGCCGATGAGGCATGCTTTCGGAGATTTCGTGAACAGGTATGGCGGGTCCTTCCGGTAGCCCTCGTCGATCTGGCGTTCCATCTCCTCACCGTGAGCACGGTAGTTGACGGCAACTGCGACGATGTTCCACGGGTACAGGATCGGAGGGCGGAACCGAACGTCGACCCCCTGGAGGCCCGGTGTGAACCGGGCGCCATCGAGACCGGCGGCTATTTCCCCAAGTCGCAATCGGCAGGTGTCGTATTGCTCGATGATTTCCCGCGTCGTCGTGGGCACGCGAACGTCCCGACTGGATTCCGATCGCGCGATCGTCCGGTCGCACTCGGCGAGGTCGCAGACCTTCTCTCCAACCACGATTGCCGGGCGGCCAATCGACCCGCCCTCGAGGTTCGCCAGCTTGTACGGAATGCTCGCCGCATTGTCCATGTTCGGTCCTCCCCCTGGAGCCTAATGACGGCGGTACTATACACGATGAGCTAAATCTGAGAAAATCCAAGGTTTGGGGTGGAACAAATGGAAGAAAAAGAAGATATCTTCAAGAACCTGGAACGGCAGCTCGGCAAGGAAGACTTCGGAAAAAACTGGGACGGCGCCTACCAGGACGCGTTACCGGTCATCCGTCGGTTCCTCGAGGCCGACGGGTTTTCGACCGCGCTGATCAGCGAAGCGGAGACCGAATCGCGGGATGCGGAACTGGTCGCAACGAACGCGAGTCTGACTGTCCGAATACCTTGGGAAAAGGATTACAACGGCCGCTCCCTGATCGATCTTCGCGCGGCGAGCGTGGAGTCTCGATCAGCGGACACGCCTGGCGATTGAAACACCGTCCCGCAGGGGAACGATCGTTGTCCGGAACCGCGGGTCTTCGTAGACCAACCTGTTGAACTCCCGGATGGATTCCGTGTTGGGGTCCGTCTCGCCCGGGTCGGCAACACGGCCCGACCAGAGTACGTTGTCGGTGACGAGCAACCCACCGACGCGCACCCGTCCGGACGCCTTTCGGTACACCTCTGGGTAGTAATGCTTATCGACATCGTTGAAAACGATGTCGAATTCGCCCGCCACGGTTTCGATCAGGTCTAGCGAGTTTCCCGTGAGAACCTCGACGCGATCCGCGACTCCGGCCTTCTCGAAAAATGCCTCCGCCCGTCGTGCATTGTCGACGCTGCCATCGGTGTAATAGACGCGTCCTTCTGGCTGGATCCCGCGAGCCCACCAGATCGTGGAGTAACCGACGGCCGAACCCATCTCGAATACCCTGAGCGCGCCGGTAAGGCCCGCCAGCAGCTCCAGTAGCCGGCCGACAGCGGGGCCGACGATCGGGATGTTTTCCCTGGAAGCGAGTTCTTCCATCTCGCGAAGTGTCGCGTCCCGCGGGGGAATCAGATCGTGAATGTAGCGGTCGACTGGGTCGTATGTGATCCCTCTCATAGTTCTCCCTTCCGGATGCAATCTCGAATCTCCAACCTCTAACTTCATTCGAAATTCGAAACCGAAGTTCGACACTCGAAACCGAAGTTCGAAGTTGACGGGCGGCCACAGGTGCCGCCCCTACACCACGATGCTACACTCCCTTGATGATCCGGGCTGTCCTCTTCGATGCCGTCGGGACGTTGTTTCGAACGCGCGGTTCGGTCGGAGAAATCTACTCTGAAGTGGCCGAGCGTCACGGGTGCCTGACCGAAGCCGCGTCTCTTGACGATGCGTTCATGCGTGACACGCAGTCGGACGGAATCCCCATCGACAAGGCAGGCTGGAAGATGCTTGTCCGTCGTGTCTTCGATGGCTCCGAACCGATCGCCCGCTTCGATGAGTTCTTCGAGGATATCTACGAGACGTTCCGGACCGATGCGGCGTGGCGCCTGTACCCGGAAACGATAACGGTTCTCGAGGCGCTAAGTCGGGACCAATACCGGATGGGACTGGTGTCGAACTTCGACGGCCGTCTGCCCGATGTCCTCGGGAAACTCGGCCTTGACGGCTTCTTCGACACCATCGCGATCCCCACTTCGTGCGGATACGCCAAACCGGACCCCCGAATCTTCCTGGAGGCCGCGCGCAGTATGGAGGCCGACCCGTCGGAGACCCTGTTCGTCGGCGATGACCCGGTACTCGACGTGGGAGCCGCTCGGAAGGTGGGGTTTTCGGCAATCCTCGTGGACCGCAACCTTGGCCAACCGGCACCAGGGGTCGTATCCAATCTTGCGGAAATTCTCCCTACACTCAATATTTCAACAGTTTCCGAACCTGAAAACTGAGTTACGGCTTGACGAAATCCTTGCACATGGCCTATTCTTTTAATGCCGACCAATATGATCGGCGATAAGAATGGTCGGGAACTGTCCGACTGGCCCGGCACCCCGGGAGACTAACAACATGTTCCGGTTATCGAAGAGAGCCGACTATGGGCTGATCGCCCTGAAGCATCTGGCGATACACCAGGAGCACGCCTACAGCGCCCCGGAGATCGCGCGGGCCTACAACATTCCGTCCGAGCTGATGGCCAAGGTACTCCAGAAGCTCGTGCGCAAGGGGTTGCTGCTGTCGCACGCCGGCCCGAACGGGGGCTACGCGCTGGCCAGAGACGCGGATACGATCAGCGTGATCGATGTCATCGAGGCGCTCGAGGGCCCGGTATTGCTGACGCCCTGCGAGGCGGCCGACGACTGCGAACAGCTCCAACTGTGCTCGATTCGCGACCCGTTGAAAGACATCAAGCGAAAGGTGGTCAACGTCCTCGTGGACACGACGATCCACGAGTTGGCGGCACACTAGTTCCAGGAAACCACCGGGCCTCCTAGCAGGCCGGGAGTCGATCTGAGAGATGACGAACGTTAAACTGCCCCTTTACATGGACAACCACGCCACTACTCCCGTAGACCCGCGAGTGCTGGATGCGATGTTGCCCTACTTCGGCGATCGGTTCGGAAACGCGGCCAGCCGAAACCACAAGTTCGGCTGGGACGCGGAAGAAGCCATCGACCGCGCTCGCGCCCAGGTCGCCGCCCTGATCAACGCAAGCCCGAAGGAAATTATTTTTACGAGCGGCGCAACTGAGTCGGACAACCTGGCATTGAAGGGTGTTGCCGAGATGTACAGCCAGAAGGGCAATCACATCATCACTTGCGTCACCGAGCACAAGGCGATCCTCGACAGCGCCAAACACCTCGAGAAGAACGGCATCCGTATCACGTTCCTTCCGGTCGACAACGACGGGCTCATCGACCTCAACGAGCTCACCGAATCCATCACCGACAAGACGATCCTGATATCGATCATGACGGTGAACAACGAGGTCGGAGTTGTTCAGGACATCAAGGAGATCGGCAGGATCGCCCGGGAGCATGGCGTGCTGTTCCACACCGACGCCGTCCAGGCCGCGGGCAAGATTCCGTTCGACGTGAACGAGATGAACGTCGATATCGCCTCGTTCAGCGCCCACAAGATGTACGGCCCGAAGGGAGTCGGCGCAATCTACGTACGCCGCCGCAAGCCCAGGGTCCTGTTGAGCCCGATCATGGACGGTGGCGGTCACGAGCGCGGCATGCGGTCGGGCACCCTGAACGTCCCGGGTATCGTCGCCTTCGGCAAGGCGGCCGAAATTGCTCGAGAAGAGCTCGCCGAAGAATCGGAACGGATATTCGGCCTGAGGGAAAGACTCCGCAAACGGCTGGAAGCGAACCTGGATGAAGTCTTCATCAACGGTGACCTGGAACGCCGCGTGCCGGGCAACCTCAACATGAGTTTCGCTTACGTCGAAGGTGAATCGCTCTTGATGGGTATCGAGGACATCGCGGTATCGTCCGGTTCGGCGTGCACCTCAGCCAGCCTGGAACCGTCCTACGTACTCAAGGCGCTCGGCGTCGGAGAGGACCTGGCCCACACGTCGATCCGTTTCGGCATCGGTCGCTTCAACACTGAAGAGGAGGTTGATTACGTGGCCGACCGGGTCGTCGAGACCGTAAAACGGCTACGGGATCTTTCCCCGCTCTACGAGATGGCAAAGGAAGGAATCGACCTGACGAAAGTGAAATGGGCCGCCGAGTAGTTTGCTCGGGGCTACCCGATGTGGCCAGAACCGGGAACGGCGTGACCGGGTAATCCCCGTTCCATCGTCCCGGGAACAATGAGCCACCGGAACCAGGGACAGTAGTGACCGGGTATCCCCCGATCCACTGCACCGCGTCATCCCCGTTCCACACCCCTGGGTACAGAAAGTCCGCGAGGAGAAGAGGCAAAAGAGGCAAAAGAGGCAAAAGAGGCAAAAGGAGATCGGATCATGGCTTATTCAGACAAGGTAGTCGACCATTACAGCAACCCTCGAAACGTCGGCTCGTTCAAGAAAGACGAGGATGACGTCGGCACGGGGCTCGTCGGTGCGCCTGAGTGCGGTGACGTGATGAAGCTGCAGATCAAGGTCGATGAGAGCAGCGGCGTGATCGAGGATGCCAAGTTCAAGACCTTCGGGTGCGGCAGCGCGATCGCAAGCTCGAGCCTGGCGACCGAATGGGTCAAGGGCAAGACGGTGCAGGAAGCGCTCGAGATCAAGAACACGGACATCGTCAAGGAACTGAGTCTGCCTCCGGTGAAAATCCATTGTTCGGTCCTGGCAGAGGACGCGATCAAGGCCGCGATCAACGACTGGAAGTCCAAGCACCCGGAGGACGGCGACCAGAAGGACGACGCGTAGCGATTAGGAAAAGGATTCTGTTTCGATGGCGATTGAGATCACAGACAGCGCGGTAATCGAAATCAAGCGGCTGCTCGAGAAGGAAGGTGTGGAGGCCGGCGGCCTGCGCGTGGGCGTGAAGGGCGGCGGCTGTTCCGGGCTCTCCTACAACCTCGGCTTCGAGTCCGAAGTCCGTAGGGGAGACAAGGTGTTCGAGCGCGACGATGTCAAGCTGTTCTGCGATCTCAAGAGCTACATCTATCTAAACAACACCATGCTCGATTTCGATGACGGTCTGATGGGGAAAGGATTCGTATTCATGAATCCAAACGCCAAGAAGACCTGCGGGTGCGGTGAGTCCTTTTCTGTCTGAGCGCATCACTACTCAAGGAATCACGAGCAAACGGGGCCGTTCACGCGGCCCCGTTTGCGACGTCAAGCGATGAATTATTTCGAAGTTTTCGAACTCGAGCCCACGCTGGGACTCGACACGGTCCAACTGGAGAAGAAGTTCCATGCGTTGAGCCGCGAGCACCACCCCGACTACCACACGGACAGATCGCCCGAGGAACGGGAACGAGCACTTCGGATGACGGCATTGGTCAACGACGCCTACCGGATACTGAGAAATTCGACGCGACGTGCCGAGTATCTGGTTCGTTCGGCGGGGTTCGAAGTCGACGGGAGCAAGGTACCCCAAGCCCTCCTCACGGAAGTCTTCGAGATCAACGAAGAACTCGAAGGACTGCGTTCGGCACGTCAATCCGGAAACGACACCGAGTCTCTCATCAAGGGTTTGGAAGAGTTTCGGACGCAGATCGCAACCAGGCGTAACGATTACGAAACCGAACTCCAGGCGTTGTCGTCCGAGTGGGATCGCCTGATCTCGAGCGGGGCTGGCGAAGAAGAGCGGAACGAGTTCCTCAAGAGACTCGCCGACATCATCTCTCAATCCGCATACATTCGAAACCTGGAACGGGAAATCGACGAAGAGGTATCGCAATAATGTCCCGGATCGTGGGAATCGACCTTGGAACAACCAACAGCCTCGTCGCCATCGCTGAGGACGGCGTGCCGCGCATCTTGCCGGACGCGAACGGCCGGAACCTGGTGCCATCCATTCTTCACTTCCCGGGCAACGGAAAGGTGCTCGTGGGTGACGCCGCCCGCGAACGTATTCTCGACGATTCGGCACACACAGTATTCTCGATCAAGCGCTTCATGGGCAAGGGCATGGCGGATGTCCGCGACGATCTGTCTCTGCTTCCGTTCGAAGCGACTCCGGACAGCGATAACATCATCCGCATCAACATCATGGGCCGTGACTACACACCGCCCGAGCTTTCCGCCTTCATCCTGCGCGAGTTGAAACAGAACGCCGAACTAGCCCTGGGAGAAACAGTTACCAACGCCGTGATCACGGTGCCGGCTTATTTCAACGACGCGCAGCGGCAGGCGACCAAGGATGCTGGCCGTATCGCGGGCCTCGACGTCCTGCGCATCGTCAACGAACCGACTGCAGCCTCGCTTGCCTACGGCCTCCAGGAGGGGACTGAAGGCATCATCGCGGTGTACGACTTCGGCGGCGGTACCTTCGACATCTCGATCCTGAAACTGAGCGAGGGTATCTTTGAAGTCCTGTCGACCAGCGGCGATACCTATCTCGGCGGCGACGACATCGACAAGGTCCTCATGCGGATGGTCATCGACGAGTTGGAGACGTCTCCCGAAGGCGATCGTCTCCAGCAGGTTCGTGTCGCGGTCCGGCAGGCCAAGGAAGACTTGTCTTCCGCCGGCGAAGGCCACATCGACCTGCCCGGGTTCAACTACGCCAGAAAGATTGGACGCGGAGAATACGAAGAGCTGATCGCGCCAGTGATCGAGCGGACCCTTGTGCCCTGCAGGCAGGCCCTGAAGGATGCCGGCCTCAAGCCGGGAGAGATCGATCAGGTCGTCATGGTCGGCGGATCGACTCGCATCCCCGCCGTGCGCGAGCGGGTCGGCGAGCTGTTCGGCCGAGAACCGCACACCGAGCTGGACCCCGATGAAGTCGTGGCACTCGGCGCCGCGGTCCAGGCGGACATCCTGGCCGGATCGCGACGGGATACGCTCCTGCTCGATGTGACGCCGCTGTCGCTGGGTATCGAAACGATCGGGGGAGTGATGTCCAAGATCATCCCGAGGAACTCGACGATTCCGGCCAGCGCGACCGAGGCGTTCACGACCTATGTCGAAGGGCAGACCAACGTGAAGATTCACGTCCTCCAGGGCGAACGTGAGCTGCTCGAAGACTGCCGGAGCCTGGCCGAGTTCGACCTCAAGAACATCCCCCCAATGCCCGCAGGTCTTCCTCGGATAGAAGTAAAGTTCCTGATCGACGCAGATGGAATTTTGAGCGTCTCGGCGTGCGAGCTACGGACGGGCAAGTATCAGTCGATCGAGGTCAAACCCACCTATGGACTGACTGATGAGCAAGTCGAGCGGATGATCCTGGAATCGTTCGAATTCGCCGAGACCGACATCGAAGCGCGGCTCGTGATCGAGGCTCGGAATGAAACCGAGACCGTACTCAAGGCATGCGCCAGCAGTCGCAATCAACCTCAGTATGGTGCGCTGCCAGACAAAGAAAGACAAGAGATCGAGATCGCGGTGGCACGACTGGAAGATACGGTCAAGTCCGAGGATCATGAGGCGATCCGCGACGCCATCGAGGCGTTGAATGAGGCCACGATGGGCCTGGCCGAGATGATCATGAACGCCGCTGTTTTCAAGGCGCTCAAGAACAAGCGCGTGAAGGAGGTCCAATGAACCGAAAATTCAGCTGGGTCGATTCCGAAGACATCGCGATCGCGCTCACGGACCGTTTTCCTGAAAAGGACCCGCTGACTGTCCGATTCACCGACCTGCACCGATGGCTCATGGAGTTGGAGGATTTCGAGGGCGATCCGAAGGATTCCAACGAGAAAAAGCTCGAAGCCGCACAGATGGCCTGGCACGAGGAATGGACCGACCGAAAGGACGGCTGATCTCAACCCGGACATAGAGCACCGCTACGCGACGCGCCACGTTCCGAACCGCATTTCGGCGCTCATAGAGCGCCGCTACAGAAGACGAATTTCCGAAACGCCACACTCCGAACTGTAGCGGCGGTCTATCACCGCCGACAAACAGAAATCGGCATTTCGGCGCTCGCTGGGCGCGGCCGCAGAAGACAAACCCGCGTGGTAAGATGCTCGGCCATGTCCGACAACTACCAACCCCGGGATTCCATGCGATCACCCCGGTTTTCCCAACCCGCGACCTTTATGCGTCTTCCCTACGTGCCTGACCTCAAGAACGTCGACATCGCTCTGCTGGGCATCGCATACGACGGAGGCACGTCGTACCGCCCCGGGACGCGCTTCGGGCCGCGCGAGATCCGCGAGCAGTCCTCCCTGATCCGTCCCTATAACCGCGTGATGGACCGATACCCATTCAACGATTTCAACATCGCGGACTGTGGGGATATCGACACAGCGCCCAACAGCATCGAGAGAACCAACGAGTTGATCGAGGAGGGCATCCGACGGGTGCTCGAACAGGCAATGCCAGTCGTCGTCGGTGGGGACCACTCGATCTCGCTGCCGATCCTGAGAGCGATCGGCAAGAAAAATGGCCCGGTCGGCCGGATCCACTTCGATGCCCACCCCGATACCTGGGACGAGTACTTCGGCGGCAAGTACTTTCACGGGACGCCCTTTCGCCGCGCGGTGGAAGAAGGCTGGGTCGATCCGTCTCGAATGATCCAGATCGGTATTCGTGGCCCTCTCTACGGAGCGGATGACCTGGATTTCCAGCGTGAGCACGGCATCCGATGGATCACCATTGATGAAGTACGGGAGCGGGGGGTACGCGCGGTCGCTGACGAGATGCGGTCGATCGCCAAAGGTCAGATGTATGTTTCCTTCGACATCGACTGCGTGGATCCAGCGTTCGCCCCCGGCACGGGCACACCGGAAGTAGGAGGCCTGGACAGCTACGAAGCCCTGACGTTCGTCCGTGCCCTCAAGGGCGTCGACGTTGTGGGCTTTGATCTGGTCGAGGTGACGCCGCTGTACGACGGCCCAGGACAGGTCACTTCCCTTCTCGCGGCGAACCTCGTGTTCGAATTTCTCTCTTCCCGATAGGTCCCGATGGCATCCATGCCAAAGGCCGATCCGTCCGAACTCCTGGAGGAGCTGGTTCGGAGGGGTTTCCTCCTGATCACGGACGCGAAGCTCCCGTCGGTGGCGACACGAATCGCCGGAGGACCCATACGCGGCTCGTGGTGGGGCCATCCAGATGCCCACCGGATTTTCGCCGTGACGGAATATCTCGCTGATCATACTGACGTCCTGACCGTGCGCCTGCTGTCGAACAAGCTGACGTACGTGCACCGCAAGTTGTGGACCGATCTCCTGTCCGTAGCAACCGCGCAAGAACCGTGGCAAACAGTCGGCCTCTCCGCTTCGGCCCGCTCAACATGGAAGGCCGTCCGGGTGGCCGGCCGGTTGAGATCCGATGAGCTCGACCTGCCGGCCAAGACCGGCCCGATCGTCCGCGAAATCGAAGGCCGCCTGCTCGTGAATACCTGTGAGGTGCATACCACGAGCGGCGCCCACCGCAAGGCTCTCGAGACGTGGGAACACTGGGGTACCCGCACCGGTTGGAGTGGTACCCCGCGGGCCGCGGCCGATGCACGACGCAATTTCGACCGGGCGGTCGCCGAACTAAACGAGGAGTTCGGGGCGCAGGCGCGGCTTCCCTGGATCTGAAAGATGTACGATGCCGTCATCATCGGGTCGGGGCCGAACGGACTGGCGGCCGGGATTGAACTGGCCCGCAACGGGTGGTCGGTCCAGATCGTCGAAGGTGCGGAATCCGTCGGGGGCGGCGCACGGTCGGCGGAGTTGACACTCCCCGGCTTCGTCCACGATACGTGCTCGGCCGTCCACCCGCTGGCGTATTCATCTCCCTTCTTTCGAACGCTGTCGCTGGACACCCACGGCCTCCGATGGGTGCAGCCGGACGCTGCACTGGCACATCCGTTCGACGACCGGGGGCCGGCGATGCTGTTTGGTTCGGTCCGCGAGACGGCGGCAACGCTCGGGCGCGATGAATCAGCCTACAACAGACTGCTCGGCCCTCTGGTTGATTCCTGGGAGCCGCTCATGGAAGAAATCCTGAAGCCGATCCGGATGCCCCTACGGCCTGCCTTGCTGCTTCGCTTCGCCCGGCACGCGGTGAGCTCAGCGCGTGCGCTCATCAACAGCCGGTTCTCGGAAGCTCCGGCTCGTGCCGTCTTTGCCGGCTGTGCGGCCCACGGAATGTTGCCTCTCGAACGGCCGGGCACAAGCGCGTTCGGATTGGTCCTGACGATCCTCGCCCACAGCAGCGGCTGGCCGTTCATCTCGGGCGGAACGCAGCGAATCAGCGACGCGTTGGTAGCGGTGCTCCGGACCTATGGGGGCGCAATCAAAGCCGCAAGCCCGGTCGCCGGGCCACACGATCTCCCGTCGAGCCACCATGTGTTTTTTGATCTGACGCCGCGCCAGATCGTCGAGATTGCGGGACCGGATTTGAATCCCAAATATCGCGCCCGCCTCGAGCGGTATCGCTACGGACCGGGAGTCTTCAAGATCGATTGGGCCCTGTCGGAGGCTATCCCCTGGAAGCGCGCGGATTGTTGCCGCGCGGGAACCCTGCATCTCGGGGGAGAGTGGGAAGAAATCGCCGCCGCCGAGCGACTCGTGTGGCGGGGTGTCCACCCGGAACGCCCATTCGTTCTGCTGACCCAACCGAGCAGGTTCGATCCGACACGTGCTCCCAAAGGAAAACACACTGCGTGGGCTTACTGCCACGTTCCGGCCGGGTCGGACCGCGACATGACAGAAGCGATCGAAGCGCAGGTCGAACGCTTTGCGCCCGGTTTTCGTGACTGCATCATCGGCCGGAGTACCCGGTCGGCGGTACGCATGGAGCGGGAGAATCCCAACTATGTCGGCGGGGACATCAACGGGGGCGCGCAGGACCTGCTTCAGCTTCTGTTCCGGCCTGTCCGGACGCGAGATCCCTACCGGATGCCGGGCGGCAGGTTCTTCGTCTGCTCATCTTCGACGCCACCGGGCGGAGGCGTTCACGGGATGTGCGGATACCATGCAGCGCGCTCGGCCCTCCGGCATGCTCGGTAGGACCATCAGCCTGATGTGGAACCCGCAGGTTCGCTGCCCGCTAACGAGGGAAGATCCGGTACTCGATCGAAACTGATGCGGAAACCGAGACCGAGCCGGGGGCGACCGGAGTCGGCGCCATCCCCTGCGCCGCCATCGCCCGCGCCCCCATCTCCATGACGGGTCGCTGGACGAACACGCCGCCCTCGTTGACCCGGAGGACACCCGCCAGATTGACACCCAGCGCGTCGGCCATGGCCTCGGCCTTCCGGCGCGCCTCGGCAATCGCCATCCGGAGCGCCTCTTCTCGTGCCGCAAGATCGTCCTGAAGTCCAAAACTGACACCCTGCAGCTGATTGGCTCCAGCTTCGAGGCCCGCATCGATGATGCCCCCGACGAGCCGCACGTCCGTTACACGGACAGACACCGTGTTCGACGCCCTGTAGCCGATGATCTCGGGATCGCCGTCGGCCCGCATCCTTCGGTAGAGCGGCGTCAGGTTCAATCCTGCGGTCTGAATATCGTCGTCGTCGACGCCGACACCCGCGAGGGCATCGAGGATAGCGGCACCCACAAGGTTCGCCGCGTCCTGGGCCACACAGGCGGTTTCCGCCTGCCCGACGATCCCGAGCCGCACGGTCGCCAGGTCGGGCTCGACACGCACCTCTCCGTTCCCGCTGACGGTCAGAACCGATTCGGTGCCGGTTTGCGCGAACCCAGGCCAGGCGATGAGTAGGGTAAGAACGATGGGAGCGATACTTTTCATGGGAAAACCTCCAGAGCAGCCTGTGGCAGAACCCTGTGGGGCCGCGCGCACGGGTCTTCGGGTCGCGGGCGCGAAGTGAGGAGGGCACGATGCGGTTTCATCGTAACCGACGAACGACAAAGCCCGAGGCCCGAACCCCCATGCGCCCGGAGGGTTACGGCGAAACGGCGCCGTCTTCGTTGTCGCCGACTCCTCACAATGAAGGGGCATTGTCTCGTCCTCGTCTCCTAGAATCCGGTGCCGTTTGGCCGTAACGCGACCCCACAGGGTTCTGCCACCGGCTGCTAGAGACTGTTTGACGTTGGAGATTACCCAAGGATAGTCATTGTGCGGTGCAGGCCACGCTTTGGGGAGGTCTCGCAGAGCACGCCATCGATTCGTCGCGTCCGAACGCCACGAACGCGCAGGCGTTGCCCGTCGCCGTCTGGATCGCGTTGGGTTCGTTCGTGGCGGAGGCGGACCGGCAAACCACTTCCCCGTTGAACGCCACACAGACCTCGCACGTTACCGAATCGAGGCCGATCGAGGAATAGATCAGCAGGGCGAGAAACCCCGCGACAAACAGTACAATCATGGCGACCTTGGCAGACTTCGACATCGCAGCCGATTATAGCGAGGATAATCCCGTCCGTAGAGACGGATTTAGTTCTGGCTGGGCCTTTCCGTGGAAGACGTCTCGGTGACATCCGGCCACCAGGCCGGCGACTCCACGCCATTGTCGTCGAAGGTCGCTCGTCGCCCCTCGAGGATGTGTTGGGGTGGCAGTCGCAAGTCCCAGACGAGACCGAACCAGCTGAGGACCTTGAGCACGTAGTAGCTGGAATCGATTTCCCACCAGAAGAAGCCATTGTTCGCCGTCGTCTCGTAGTGATGGTGGTTGTTGTGCCAACCCTCACCGCCGGTGACCAGTGCGATCAGGAACGAGTTTCGACTTGTGTCGGTGGTCTCGTAGCGCCGCCGGCCGAACACGTGGGTCAGCGAGTTGACGATGAAGGTCCCGTGATAAAGGATTACGGTCGACAGGAGGAAGCCGCCCACCAGTGCGCTGGCACCCCCGATGGCGTAACACAACCCGGCCAGCAGGACCGGCGGAACGAGATGATACTTGTTGATCCAGCGAATCTCCGGATACTTCTCAAAATCCTTGATGTGTTCCACTGGAGTCCGTGCGTATTTCGGGCAGAGAATCCAACCTACGTGGCTCCAGATGAAACCCTTGCGTGGAGAGTGAATGTCCTTGGGCTGGTCTGAATACCAATGGTGATGGCGATGGTAACCGGCCCACCAGAGCACACCCTTCTGGGCGGACGTCGCTCCGCCGACGGCCATCAGGAACTGCATGACGCGTCCCATCTTGTACCCGCGGTGCGCAAAGTAGCGGTGATAGCCCGCAGAGAGGAAGAACATCCGGAAGAAATAAAGGCCCACGCACAGCGCGACGTCAACGGGCCGAATCCCAGTCCAAAAGACAAGCAACGGACTCAGGTGGATCACGAAGAAAGGAATAGAACCGACCCAGTCCACCCGCTCGTCTGCTGCGCGCGCAATCTGATCGCTCATCGGGGAGCACCTTCCGTAGTGTGGTTGTCCAGCAGTTCCCCGATCGATGTACCAACAGAGCGAAACGACTGGAGATGATAGCGGCAGCGAAAAGCTGCTCGGAAAACGAAAAGGAAATTATAACATCAGGGCCGCAGAATGTGGATTCCGGAGCGATCCAGGCAACTGTTTCTATAAATTACTTTACAATACAAAGCCTTATCACTAGACTTGCAACCGAACTGAGGGAAACGGTGAACAGATCTTTCCTGGCACTATTGATCGCCACAGCTTTGGGCCTCGCCGGTTGTGGTGGGACGGATGACGCGACCGAGCCCGAACCTGTTCAAGGGTGGGTCGATGAATTCAACGAGGAGGGTGAGACACCCCTGATCGGGGCGATCCGGGAAGGAACGCCGAGTGCCATCCGATCGCTTCTCGATGCCGGAGCGAATCCGAACGGTGCCGATCGCACGAGCAGGGGGTGGACGGTTCTTATGCATGCAATTCATCAGGGACGCGATGAGGTCGTCGACCTGCTAATGGAGCGCGGCGCCGATCCGAACGGCATTTCCACGAAAGGAAAAACCGCGTTGATGATGGCCGCGGGATATGGCCACACGGCGATCGTGGAGGCTCTGTTGGACGCCGGCGCCAATCCCTATACGCAATCCACGGACGGAACGACGGCGCTCGGCATGGCGGTCGGCGGCGTGCTTGATATTGACGGCATGAGTTTCGGCAAATGCCAACTGTCGACAGTAAGGGCTCTGAAGACGGCCGCCCCGGATCTCAAGCTCGATGAGGCGGACCGTTTTTCGCGCCTGTCCGCCTGGTGGGGTGGCTGCGACGAAGTTATGGCGATGGTCCAATAGCCTGGCAGCTACGCGGGCTGGTCCTGCCGGAACGGAAATACCTCGGGGGTGGAACGGGCATTACCCGGTCACTACCGTTCCCGGTTCGGCCTAGTGCTTTCTGTTGCGCTCATCTTCATGGGGATCTATTCCCGCTATCTGTTTCCGCGCGTGATAAACTTCATGATGACCGGCGACAACTTCGTCGAGCAACGGCGTGCCCTCCTTGCCAAGGTGTCCGGCGAAACACTTGAAATCGGTTTCGGCACGGGCCTCAACCTGCCCTACTACTCGAAATCGCTCAATCAGCTCACGATCGTCGACGTCAACCCGGGCATGCTGGAGCGCGCCCGAGGGCAAATCGACGCGTCTCCGATCGACGTGGAGGCAATGGTCCTCAACGGCGAATCGCTCCCGATGCCTGAGAATACGTTCGACAGCGTCGTCAGCACATGGACGCTGTGCAGCATCCCCGGAGTCCGCCGCGCACTTTCGGAAATACTTCGCGTCCTGAAGCCTGACGGCCGGTTCTTTTTCATCGAGCACGGCCTCGCTGAGCAACCTTCCCTACGGCGGTGGCAGCATCGCCTGACACCTTTCAACAAGGTGATCGGCGACGGCTGCCACCTCGACCGGAACATGGAGGCGCTGATACACGATGCCGGGTTCGAGACTCTAGAACGCTTCTCCGGCACATGAAGAAAGTCCCGAAACTCGGCGGCTACCAGTACCGAGGAATCGCCCGGCCGACCGTCCGGCATTGACGCTCCCTCGGACCGACGATACACTCCCCCGAAACCCTAACAGGAGATCTACAATGATCATTTATCGGATGCGCCAGGCCACGCTTTTAATCCTATTCATCGCCCTGACGTCCCTGTCCGCGATCGCGCAGGGCGGTGGAAACCGCGAACCGGAGATCGGTCCATCGAACGGATCATTGGTGATCGTCGGTGGCGCAATGAGGGACATGGCCATTGTCGAACGAATCATCAATCTGGCGGGTGGCCCGGACGCCCCTCTCGTCTTGATTCCAACAGCGGGCGGAGCGGCACATTACGACCAGTACTGGAACGGGCAGCGGCTCTTCCGAGCGGCCGGCGCGACGAACATGACGATCCTCCACACCTACGATCCCGCCGTTGCGGACACCGAGGCGTTTGTGGCTCCACTCCGGACGGCGCGCGGCGCCTTCTTTGGTGGCGGCCGGCAGTGGCGCCTGGCCGACTCTTACCTAAACACCCGCACACACCGCGAACTGAACGCGCTGCTCGAGCGCGGCGGCGTCATCAGCGGATCCTCGGCGGGGGCCTCGATCCTGACCGACTACATGATCCGGGGCGACAGCGGAACGAACACGATCATGATGGGCGATCATCTGGAAGGCCTCGGCTTCCTGAAAGGCGTCGGTGTCGACCAGCACCTACTGAAACGGAACCGACAATTCGACATGCTTGAGGTGATAGATGCGAATCCCGACCTGTTGGGCATCGGGCTTGATGAGAACACGGCGATCGTGGTCCAGGGGGACAGCTTTAATGTGATCGGCCAAAGCTATGTCGCCATCTATGACAACGAGGCAGCGATCCCTCCCTACGGGCGCTTCTACTTCCTGGCGCCGGGCGACCGCTTCAACATGGCCACACGCGAAGCGACGCGGGCCGCTCAATCCCGCAGACCGATCGACAGAGTGGAGAAGAAGGGCGGCGGCAGCAATCAAGACAAGGATCGATGAGTACGTTTGCAAACCTGATCGGGGGCGAGTGGCGCACGGCGGCCGAAGCGATCGACAACGTCAACCCATCCGATCTGACCGACGTGATCGGTCAGTACAGCATGGGAGATGGCGCCGCGGTCGGTGACGCGGTCGCCGCCGCCCGGGGGGCCTCCACCGAGTGGGCGGCGGTGACACCGCAGCGTCGCTTCGACGTGCTGGACGCGATCGGCACCCAGATCCTCGCTCGCAAGGCCGAACTCGGCCGGCTTCTTGCCCGCGAAGAAGGCAAGACGCTTGCCGAAGGCACCGGCGAGGCCGCACGCGCGGGCATGATCTTCAAGTTCTTCGCCGGCGAGGCACTCCGTATCAGCGGCGAGAAGGTGGACTCGATCCGGCCGGGTGTCGATGTCGAGATCACGCGAGAGCCGCTGGGCGTTATCGGAGTCATCACTCCCTGGAATTTCCCCATTGCGATCCCCGCCTGGAAGATCGCCCCGGCTCTGGCCTACGGCAACGCGGTCGTGTTCAAACCCGCTACCCTGGTGCCGGGATGTGCGTGGGCGATGTCCGACATCATCCAGCAGGCGGGACTGCCGGACGGCCTCTTCAACCTTGTGATGGGCCGCGGCCGGGTAGTGGGCGAAGCCATCCTCGACCACCCGGACATCGCCGCGGTCAGCTTCACCGGTTCGGTCGACACAGGAGCGCACGTGGCCCAACGGTGCGCGGCCCGACTGGGGAAGTTTCAGCTCGAGATGGGCGGGAAGAATCCCCTGGTCGTGCTGGACGATGCAGACATTCGGACGGCCGTCAACTGCGCAGTCCAGGGCGCCTTCTACTCGACGGGGCAGCGATGCACCGCGTCTTCGCGGTTGGTCGTGACCGAAGGCATCCACGATCGGTTCGTCGATGCCCTCGTCGAACGGATGCAGTCGCTCAAGGTCGACGATGCGCTGGCCGAAGGCACCGACATCGGGCCCGTTGTCGATCAGAGCCAGTTCGATAAGGACCTGGGGTACCTGGAGATCGGGAAAGCCGAAGGCGCGCGGCTCATAACCGGAGGCCGCACACTTCAGCGTGCGAAGAAGGGACACTATCTGGAGCCGGCTCTGTTTACTGAAACCACTCCGGGCATGCGGATCAACAAAGACGAGATCTTTGGCCCCATCGCAAGCGTCATCCGGGTTGGCGATTACGCCGAAGCGCTGGAGATCGCGAACGATACGCCGTTCGGCCTCTCGGCAGGGATCTGCACGACCTCTCTTAAGCACGCGGCCCACTATCGGAAGACCGCCGAGGCCGGAATGGTGATGGTGAACCTGCCGACTGCGGGTGTGGACTATCACGTCCCGTTCGGCGGCCGGAAGGGTTCCAGCTACGGACCGCGGGAACAGGGACGCTACGCCGTTGAGTTCTACACGACGGTCAAGACGTCGTACATCGCGCCGGGATGATCCAGAAGCAATGGAGATCGTTCATTGGACATTCGAGGTTTGTCACTGCCAAATTGTGCGGCCCGTTCGGGGCCGGTCCGGACAGATATCAGATTGATAAGTGTCCATCTCCAGCATCCGATACTCGATCGGGCAATTTAACGTCCTTTACATTACTTTTCCTCGCTTTAACCATCGCCTCCTTGCGGACGCGTAACCTCGAAGGTGAACCTGCGATTCCGCAGGCGAGCCGAAAACACAAGGAGTGGTGATCATGACGATGAAGCGAGTTCTAGGAGTACTGGTGGCTGTTCTGATGGTAGGTGGTGTTGCGTGGGCGCAGGGGACCGACGATCACGAAATACGAATTTTTCAAAGTCAGGGTACGGACGGACGGCATTTTGAATGGCACAGCTCCGACTCCAACCTCGGTCGCGTACAGGAGTTGCTGGATCTGACCGAAAGCCAGGTCATCAGCCTGGAGGCCCTGCTCGAGGAGCGGAACGCGAAACGGGACGACCTGATCTCCCAACTGCGAGACCGGAGCCAGGAGCTCGAAGCGCTCGTGCCCGAGGGCGATGCAAGGGCCGTCGGCACGGCCTACCTGGCCCGGGAGGCCATCTCCGCCGAGCTTCGAGGATCCCAGGAAGGGTATCAAATGGCGTTCGAGAATCTGCTGACGACGGATCAGAAAGAACTGCTCGAAACGCTGAAAAAGGTCGGTGGAAACACGATCTTCAACATGCTGGGGATGGGTGAGGGAGGCGGCGAGTTCATCTTCTTCGGTGACGACGCTTTCGGTGTCCTCCAACGAGAATTCCTCCACGGTCCCGAGTAGGGTCCAGACCACTTATCACGAGTCCCCTGTTGTAGGTGCGGTCTATGAAGTGCGCTCATAGAGCGCACCTACAGTCGGACCTCACTGGCAGTGGCGCCACTCTTCTGTAGGTGCGGTCTATGACCGCACGCCTGGGAATTCGGATGAAGTGCGCTCGATAGAGCGTCGCTACAGCTTTAGGCGACTTTCTCCACAGTTGCTAGTGGTCCCCGTCTAACAGACTGTACCTTATTCGGATCGTTCCCCGTGCCAGGCCGACACCCTGCGGCTTCGGCCAAGCCGTTCGAGTTCCTTCCGCACAGGGATTTCCGATCTAATGGTCATTATTTTCCGCATATATGATCAGAAATGGGACAGCCAGGGCCGTTACGTTAATTGTGACGGACTACACTAGTCCCCGGACGTGACGCCGTGAGGGGTAGCGCCCCTCGCGGCCTGAGTGGTCTGTGCTTCCATGATCTGGTGGATCTCGTCACAATCCGACAGCGACGGGATCCCCCAGCCGTCTCGGTACTTGAAGACCTCGAACAGGGACGCGGAGCCGAACCGTCCGTCGAGGATCTCGATGTGCTCGTCGGTGAGCAGCGCAGGGTGCCGGATGCCGCAGGCGTGCGCAACCGAGAGCAGTTCCTTCCGCAACGTACACACGTAGTTGGCAAGCCGGGCGGCTTTAGAGGTTGGATCCAGGCCCCGAATAAGCCACTGGTTCTGGGTCGCGACACCGGTCGGACAGTGACCCGTGTGGCACCGCTGGGCCTGGATGCAGCCGATCGCCATCATCGCTTCCCTGCCCACGTTGATTGTGTCGCACCCGAGCGCAAAGGCGAGAAGTGCGTTTTCGGGAAAGCCCAGCTTGGCGGAGCCGGAAAACACGACGTTCTGATGAATATCCGCCTCGGCGAATTCACGGTAAACCCTGCTGAATCCCTGTTTGAAAGGCAAAGACACATGGTCGGTAAATACGAGTGGCCCGGCACCGGTCCCGCCTTCACCGCCATCGATCGTGACGAAGTCCACGCCACGGCCCGTCGTGGCCATCAAGCGCACCAGTTCCCTCCAGAAACCGATCTCGCCGACGGCCGACTTGATTCCCACCGGCAGGCCGGTTACATCGGCCAACTCTTCGACGAAATCGAGCATGCTGTCGACATCGCCAAAAGCCGAATGAGCGGAGGGGCTGAGGCAGTCCTTACCGACGGGAATACCTCGAATCCTGGCGATCTCCGGAGTCACCTTCGCCCCGGGCAGCAATCCGCCCACACCCGGCTTTGCGCCCTGGCTCAACTTGATTTCGATCGCACGGATCGGTGCCGATTGCACGACCTCCTGGAAGCGCGCCATCGAGAAGCGGCCCCGCTCGTCCCTGCAGCCGAAGTAGGCGGTGCCGATCTGCCAGACGAGTTCCCCGCCGTTCCGATGGTAGCGGGACACCCCGCCCTCGCCGGTGTTGTGGAGACATCCCGCCTCGAGGCAGCCGCGGTGGAGCGCCTCGGTAGCTTTCGAGCTGAGGGCGCCGAAGCTCATCCCCGAAACGTTCACGATCGATTGGGGACGGAACGCATGCCTCCGCCGACGGTGCGCGCCGAGCACCTTTGCCGAGGGGATGGCATAAGTCGGGTCAAAGCCACCCTCGCCCGGTCGCGGACTGCTGAGGGGAAACGTGGAGTGCTTGATGATCAGATAGTTGGGAGACAGCTCCAGCTCGTCGTCGGTCCCGAAGCCAACATAGTTGTTCTGCCTCTTGGACGATGCGTAGATCCAACTCCGCTGGTCGCGCGTGAAGGGCCGCTCTTCGTTGTTACCGGTGACGATGTATTGTCGCAATTCCGGGCCGACGGCTTCGAAGATGTAACGAAAGTGACCGATGACGGGGAAGTTGCGAAGGATGGCGTGCTTACTCTGGAGAAGGTCGTAGACGATGACTGCAGTCAAGACTGCGCCGATACCTATCAGAGTCCACATACCCACAGGAGATGGTAAGCCGCGGCCGTAGAAGAGGTCAAACGCGCATCGACCTCCGGAACGTGTCAACAAGTGTGAGACACCTGCATTCGGAATTTAAGCTACCGTAGGCGACTCTGCGGGCGGGTTGATCCACACCTTGTCCGGCGGCCCAGCGATCTTTCTCGGTACATTGACGAAACGTTCTGGATGTTGCCGACGAGCGCGATCCAGAGCATGCTGGCGTCGTTCCAGAACCGGACCGGTCTGACCGTAATGGACCATCGCTGGGGTTAGCCAGTTCAGACCGGAATGGTAGTGGACGTTGTTGTACCAGTGGAAGAAGTCCCGGCAGAACGCCTTGGCGTCCTGGATCGAACCGAATCGTTCCGGGAAGTCAGGGCGGTATTTCAGGGTTTTGAACTGGGCTTCCGAGAACGGGTTGTCGTCGGACACATAGGGCCGAGAGTGGGATTGGGTCACACCCAGATCCGATAGCAGCAGCGCCACCGCTTTCGACTTCATCGACGAGCCGCGATCGGCGTGCAGAGTCAGCTGATCCTGCTCGATCCGATGCTTGTCACAGCTTTCACGAATCAGTTTCTTGGCCAGGCCGGAAGATTCGCAATCGGCCACCATCCAGCCCACCGAAAGTGTGCCAATCTTAGTTGGAAATTGAAACGGCTCCAAACCCTATGGTTTGATGGTATTGGAAGAAACAACATCAAGCCTGTAAGAGAAAGGAGCCGAGATGAGGAGTCTGTTACGTTCGGTGAAAAAACGCAAGAAGAGGCGAGTACTGGGTGAGGTCGAGGTCATGAGCCGGGAGGAGTACTCGGGACTGGAATTGGACTCGAAGGTGGAGATGATCCGGGCGTTGATCCCACTGGGGTTGATGCACGTAGAGGAGTTGCTCGACGAGGAAGTGAAGGCGTTGGCGGGTGAGCGATACGCGCGAAAGGAGGCGACGTTGAGGGGCCGGCGACACGGGAGCAATCCGGGGACCGTGGGGCTCGGGGGCCAGCGGGTACCGGTTCGGGTGCCTCGAGTTCGCAGCGTGGCGGGCGGGGAGATTCCGCTTCGGAGCTACGAGGAACTCAGTCCGGATGGCGCGGTGAACGAACTGCTTCTCAGACGTGTGCTTTATGGGATCTCCTGCCGGAACTACGAGTCGGCCGCGGAAGCGATTCCAGGAGCCATCGGATTGTCGAGCTCGACGGTGTCTCGAGGATTCGTCCAGGCGAGTGCCGCGAAACTTCGGCAGATGCAGGAGCGGGATCTGTCGGCCGAGGACGTGGTGGCGATCTTCCTGGACGGGAAAATGTTTGCCGACGCCACGATGGTTGTGGCCCTGGGCATCACAATTACGGGCGACAAACGCTTCTTAGGCTTCGTGGAGACGAGTACGGAGAACGAGCAGGTACTGACTCCGTTTCTCCGTTCATTGATGGAGCGAGGCCTGGACATCTCTGAAGGCGTGCTGGTGATCGTCGACGGCGGCAAAGGTCTGCGCGCGGCAGTCAAGCGGGCATTCGGTAATCGAGCCCTGGTCCAACGCTGCCAATGGCACAAACGCGAGAACGTGGTGAGCTACCTGTCGAAGACCGAGCAAGCCGCGTGGCGCAAGCGGCTTCAGCGTGCGTACCAGCGCCCGGAGTACAACGAAGCCCGGGCGGCCCTCGAACAGCTCCATGGAGAGCTCGAGGAGCGAAACCAATCGGCCGCTGCGAGCCTTGAGGAAGGCTTGGAGGAGACCCTCACGTTGCATCGACTCGGCGTGTACGGGGTCCTGGGCCGTTCGTTCAAGACGACGAATTGCTTGGAATCGGTCAATGCCCTCGTCGAGGAAAGGTGCGCGAAGGTCGATCATTGGAAGAACTCGAGCCAGCGGCAGCGCTGGTTGGCGACGGCGCTCATCGACATCGAACCACGCTTGAGGAAGGTGATCGGCTACCGTCATCTTCCAAAGCTCCGCGAAGCCCTCAGGCGGGAGCTGAAGATTGAGGCGAAGACGTCGACGAGATCGAAGAAGAAGGTTGCGTGACCAATCGTGAGCCGTGGAGAGTTTCAACTAAGAATGGGCTTGACTCAGCCCACCGCCTGGCGGCTGAAGATATCGAGAATCACGTACAAGTAGAAGTAGGTCCACTTCCGTGGTCCCTTCAGCTTCGTGATGTCCCAGGTCCACACTTCATTCGGGCCTGTCGCCAACAGTTCCGGCTTCTGGTAGACGGGATGACGCCGTTGGTTCCGCCGTTCGCGCACTTCTTGGTTCGCATCCAGAATCCGGTACATCGTGCGTACCGAGCACAAATAGCGGTCTGCATCCAGCAAGGCCGCACACACTTGGGCGGGCACCTGATCCACGAAGCGCCCTATGCAGCAGGTCGAGGACTTCCTGTCGATCGGCTCCGCTCAATGCCCGATGTGATCGTGGGCGTGCCCGCTCGGCTGCGGGCGCGGCGGCCCGCTGCCGACGCCGATAGAGCGACGCGCGGGAAACCCCGAAGGCCCGGCACGCCGGCGCCGTCCCCAATTCGGTGGAGAACTTTTCGGCCGCTTCCATCAGTTGTTCTCTTCCTGGTCCGGGTTCTTCAGAGGAATCCCCAATAGCGTGGAGACTTTTTTTTGGATCTCGATGACCGTTTCGGCTTGCTCCAGCTTCCTCTGGAGCCGTTGCGCCTCGCGTTCCAGTTCAGCGATGCGCTTGTCCCGGCCGTCCTTCGGCTGCGCTTTCCGTCCTCGCTTCGCCGAACCCATCCCGGCCAATTCCCCGGCATCGTGTTGCCGCCGCCAGGTGCGCAGGCTCGAGGAATACAATCCCTCCCGGCGTAGTAAGGCCCCCCACTCGCCCGGCTTCGTGCATCGGTCCGCCTCCCGCACGACCCGGCGCTTATATGCGGCGCTGAATCGCCTCCGTATCGCCTTATTGGTCACCTCCGGGTCCGGATTATCCCCATTCCGACCGGCCGCTTCACGCGCAACTCCAGTCGCCCTGCGGGCGCCTTCCGTTCCACGCGATTCTTCGTTCTCCTTCTCTGGTTTCATCACCAACACAGGCTCACTTCCTTCCCGCCCTGCTCACTAATTAACGGTTAGGCAGGTGTCTCACCTACATTGGCACAGAGGGCTCCAGCGTTCAGCTGACAAGTCGTACGGGCTCGGAAGTGTGGCGGAACGGAATCGGTGGAGTGGGCTCATGACCGCCCATCAGGCGTCTGATCTCCACCCGGTCGGATCCGGACGGCAGCCCCCAACCGGGACGGTAGTCGAACAACTCGAACAGCGACGCCGACCCGAAGCGTCCGTCGAGGATTTCAATATGGTCGTTGGTCAGCAGCGCGGGATGGCATACGCCGCAGGCACGGGCCAGGGCGTCGATTTCTTTGCGCAGGTTGCAGACGTAATTGGCGAGACGGTCCGATTTGAGCGTCGGGTCCAGGCCGCGCATCAACCAACGGCTCTGCGTTGCAATACCCGCAGGGCAGTGACCGGTGTGGCAGCGCTGGGCCTGAATGCAGCCGATCGACATCATCGCTTCACGGGCGACGGCGATCATGTCGCAACCCAGCGCAAACGCGAGAGCCGCAGATTCGGGAAAGCCCAGCTTGCCGGACCCGATGAATACGACGTTCTCGGCCAGGCCGGCCTCTGCGAACTCGCGGTAGACGCGGCTGAACCCCTTCTTGAAGGGCAACGCGACATGGTCGGCAAACACGAGCGGTGCTGCACCCGTTCCGCCTTCGCCGCCGTCGACGGTGACAAAGTCGACCCCACGTCCCGTGGTCGCCATCTGGGTGGTCAGCTCGCGCCAGAATCCGCTCTGTCCGACTGCAGACTTGATGCCGATCGGCAATCCGCTCGCTTCGGCGAGACGTTCGACAAAGTCCAGCATGCCGTCCACGTCGCGAAACACGCTGTGATTGTTCGGGCTGATGCAGGTCTCGCCAACCGGGATGCCGCGCACGCGGGCAATCTCTTCGGTGACTTTAACACCCGGAAGCACGCCGCCGAGACCGGGCTTGGCACCCTGGCTGAGTTTGATTTCGATGGCGCGGATCGGGTTCTCATCTACAGTTTCCATGAAGCGATCCATGGAGAAGTTCCCGCGCGCGTCGCGGCACCCGAAGTATCCCGTGCCGATCTGCCAGACCATCTCGCCTCCAAAGCGATGGTAGGGCGATACGCCGCCCTCACCGGTGTTGTGGAGGCAACCGGCTTTCGCCGATCCCCTGTTGATGGCCTCAACCGCTGCTGCACTCAGCGACCCGTAGCTCATGCCCGACACGTTGACGACAGATTCCGGGCGAAACGCTTTGGGTCGGTTTCGAGCTCCGCCCAGGATCTTCGCGACAGGGATGCGGTACCGATCGTCGTAATCGGAATCTCCCGGCTGACGCGTGGACAGCGGAAACGCCGAGTGCTTGATGACGACGTAGTTGGGGGACAGTTCCAGTTCGTCGTCTGTGCCGAAGCCCGAGTAGTTGTTCTCGCGTTTCGCCGAGGCATAGACCCAGCTGCGCTGGTCGCGGCTGAACGGCCGCTCCTCGTTGTTGCTCGTGACGATGTACTGACGGAGTTCCGGCCCGACGCGTTCGAGCAAATAGCGCAGGTGCCCGACGATCGGATAGTTCCTGAGGATGGCGTGCTTCCTCTGCACGAGGTCATACACCACGACGCCGGCCAGGATGAGCCCTAGGAGTCTGCGCGGCAGAAGAAACCCGGCACTACATATCGACGCTAAACGCTGTATACCCACAACATACCGTGGTCATAATGGCCTAAAAACGTTCTGCCGCGCAGACTCCTAGAAGCCTGTCGGCAATAAGAAATCTGGAGAAGTCTGAAGCTGAAAGACCCATCGCGATTTCAGGATGAAGGCCACCTTGGGAAGCGTTTGCTCAGACAGATCCATGAGATGAGATTGCGGCAGCCCCCATTGAGCGCGATACGTATTTTTCATCCGCGGATTCTGTGTTTGCCAGGATCTCCCTGCTTCGATTCAAGCCGCCAGTGGCTTGAATCCTCCTCCGTAACGAAACAACTTCAGGATGTTGTGGGTCAAACAGACCAGTTGCCATTCCGCCCGCACGTTCTCGAGACCGCGGAAACTGAAACGCCGGAATCCCCGGCATTCCCGGGTCTGTCCGAATACCGGTTCCACAATCGCCTTGCGCATCTTGTAGACGGCCCGCCCCACATCGCTGTCCAGTTTCTGTTTCATTTGCTCCCGTACGCCGGCGCCTTCAGCCGCTCCGGGCGGGCCGCCGGAAGACTTCGGGGATGCGCCGGTCCGGACTCGCCCCGTGGCCACGTGTAAATCGATCCCTGCGGCTCGCGGGTCGGTCACCTGCCTGGGGCTCCAATACCCGGCATCCGCGCTGACCGCGACGGGCCGGGTCCCCGTGTTCCGCCGCACTTGCGCGACCATGGGCGCCAGTTGCTCTTTGTCATTGGCGTCCTGGGTGATCTCGGCCGCGACGATGACTTGCGTGTCATCGTCCACAGCGATCTGGGCATTGTAGGCCTGCACGAAACTGCCTTTGTGCGCGCCGTCGGGCATGATCCGGCTGTCCGGATCGGTGAAGTTGCGCTGCGCCTTCGCATCCGGCGCCGCCTGCTTCGGATCGGGAACCCGCGGTTGGCCTCCACCCGTCTTCTTCCCCGTTCGCTCCTCTTGCTTCCGCCGCTGGGCCATCCGCGCTTCCGCGTCCGCCTTCGCCTGCGCCGCTTTCTGCCGGGCTTCCGCTTCCAATTCCGCCCGGGCCTGTCGAATCTTCTTCAACCGGCTTTCCCGCCGCGCCAATTCCTTCGGCAACTGGTCGGTCAGTCCTTGCCGTTGCTTCTCATCCTCGACCGCGTCGACCGCCTCGGCCCGCTTCAGCAACTCCTCCACTTCCGCCTTCAGCGTCTCTTCGGCCCCCCTCATCCGCCCATAACTCATCGCCTTGTGCTTGCTGGCGTTCGCCTGGAGTTTCGTCCCGTCGACCGCCACATGCCCCAGTTTCACCAGCCCCGCCTTCCGGCACAATCCCAGCGCTTGCAGAAACAGTCCCGCCAACGCCTCCAAATGCCGTTTCCGAAACTCGTTGAACGTGCTGTGATCCGGATGCGTGTCCGCACTCAAATACCGGAACGTCACGTCCTCATGCGTCCGTTTCTCGATCTGCCGCGAACTCACCACCCCGGTACAATATCCGTACACCAACAACCGCACCATCAGCACCGGGGAGTAGGCCGCCTGACCTCGTCCATCCTTCGCCTCATAGGAACGGTAAAACGCCGACAGATCCAGCGTCTCCACCAGGTCGGCCACAAATCGCGCCAAATGATTTTCCGGAAGCCAGTCGTGTAACGACGGCGGCATCAACAAGCTCTGATTCAGGTCATCGGATCGGAAGCATTTCGTCATGCCTTCTTCTACAAATCCACCCGTCCAGCTTAGGTCCCATCCGGTTCTTCCCCGACTTCTGTCGCCACCCATCCCCAATCTATTCCCGACAGGCTCCTAGGATAAGCAAGATCCACATCTCATCCAGCTCATCGTCAACGCGGGGAGCCGCCTTCAGTGTTTATTGATCGTCGGAACGAATCGGCAGGGCCGCCGGCGCTGAACGCCGCTCAGGCGCTCAACTCGGCGACTTCCCAGGGTGGGTTCCTTCGTGTCGCACTCATGGCCTCAAACGCCGCATGTGCAACAAGATAGACGGTCCGGCTGGCGTGGTGCAGGTACACAAGATACCAGTCTGACCCGTTGATGACCTCGTGAAAGCCCTCGTGCCCCGGACTTGGAGAAATCCGACAGTCGGGCCCGAGCTGCTTCCGAAGTCTGTCTGCCAGCGGCCCCATGCCCGGTTTTAGCGGCATCATCCGGTACCGCCAGCGGCAAAGGCTTTGAAACTCGCTCCAGACCATCGTGCCCTCCTTTCGAGCGTCGTATCCGTGCGCTCTGTATGTAAGACTGCGAAAGGCCGCAAAGCGTTGGCTTGAAAGGTGTAAAGAAAGTGTAAAACGGAGAGCAGGTCCAATTTTGGGCGCGGCTGGATCATCGGCGCTCGGTTGCCCGGTCGCTAGCGCTCTAGGAGCCTGTCGGGAATAAGAAGTCTGCAACCAAGAATCAACAACTTACAGACCGGGGATGGCTCGTAAGTTGTTGATTCTTGCTTCGAGGGAGCCAATTCCCGACAGGCTCCTAGCAGCCCTTGGCTGCTTGGTTCCGGCTTAGATGTTAGCCTGTGGTGGCCGTCGGATCTTACCGGCATCGAGACTCCGAGATCAGAAATGTCTTCTATCTACCAGGATTTGAAATGCGCCATCCGGATGCTGCACGAGCATCCGGGATTCAGCGCCACGGTAGTGTTGACGCTCGCACTGGGCATCGGTGCGAATATCGCGATGTTCAGCGTCGTCAACGGCATTCTGTTCGCGCCCCTGCCCTATCGCGATGCCGATCGATTGGTGATGGTCTGGAATCACCACACCAGCACGGGTGCGGACAACGTCCAGATCTCGGGCCTCGACTTCCTGGACTACAAGGAGCTCGCATCTTCGTTCGAAGCATTCGTGGCGGTGCACGAGGCGACAGACAACTCGCTCTCCGATGAAGGCCCCGCCGAGCCGATCGCCGTTGGTGGGGTGTCGCCCGACTTCTTTCAATTCATAGGCCGGGAACCTTTTCTTGGACGCAGCTTCACAAGTGACGACGAGGTTGCGGGCAGCGGTACGGGTTCGGTGATCATAAGCCACGGCTTGTGGACGCGGCGCTTCGGGGCGAACCGGGAAGTTCTCGGTCGAACCGTCAGCATCAGCGGCATCCCTGCAGAGGTAGTCGGCGTGTTGCCGGCGGATTTCGAACTGGTCATGCCGGGAGATGGCATGTCCGACGTCATCGACGCCTGGCAACTCCTCTCGGAGGGCGTTTTCAGGTACAGCCGATTCGACGCGGCGTTCCGGATGATCGGCCGGTTGCGTGAAGATATAACGCTCGCCCAAGCGCAGGAAGAGATGGATGGCATCGCCGTTCGGCTGCGGGAAGGGTTCCCGGTCCACGCGGACCGAGGTACGGAGATCGACCTGATTCCCATGCAAGCCGACCTCGTGCGGGAGATCCGACCCACCGTGCTTTTCCTTTTCGGAGCAGTAGGGTTCGTCCTGATGATCGCGTGCGCAAACGTAGCCAACCTGGTTCTCGTCAGGGCCGCACACAGGCAACGCGAAGTGGCGGTGCGGGCGGCGCTTGGCGCGGGCCGCGCGCGTATCGTGCAGCAACTGCTCACCGAAAACGCGCTGCTCGCATTGATTGGAACCGCTCTCGGGCTGCTGCTGGCGCGGGCGGGGACGGACGCAATCAAGCTGCTGGCTCCGGCCAACGTACCAAATCTGAAACATGTCGCCGTCGAGGGTACTGTGGTGTTGTTCGCCGTTGCCCTCGGTGCGTTCACCATAATGCTTTTCGGTCTTGTTCCCGCGCTCCGGGCCGCACGGCCCGACCTCCGCAGCCAGCTCGTAGACGGCCCTCGGTCCATCGCGGGCCGCGCCTACCAATTCCGCGACGCACTGGTCGTTACCGAAGTCGCCTTGTCACTCGTCCTCCTCGTCGGTGGTGGGCTCATGATTCGCAGCTTTGCTCGGTTACAGGCCACCGAGTTGGGCTTCGAACCGACCTCGGCAATGACGTTGAAAATCGCACTGCCGCGCGGGGTATATGACGCCGCTGGGCCACGCGTGAACTACTGGAACAACTTCCGCCGCGAGGTCATGTTGTTGCCGGGAGTTGAGAGCGTCGCGGCCGTTTGGCCGCTTCCGTTCGCAGGGAGCGGTTCGGAGACACCCTATTCGTCGCAGGGTGAATCCTCGAGCGATGTGGGTCGCGACTTGACGACGACCACCCTGGTTTCGCCCGGTTTCTTCCAGACGATGGGCGCACGCCTCGTGGACGGACGAACCTTCACGGAAGAGGATCTCACCCGGAATGCGGCCATCGTGGTGGTCGACGACATCGTCGCAGAACGCGCCTATCCGGGTCGGACAGCGGTCGGACAAACGTTGTGGCTGGCACCCGAGGGCAGAGCTGAGAAGATACCTCTGGAGATCATCGGGGTAGTCTCCCACATCCGGCATCAACGCATTGTGGGCGAAGAACGCGAGACGATCTACCGACTCACTGCCGCCGTTTTCAGGATGGCTATGGTCGTTCGGACCAGCGGTGATCCGCGCGCAGCGCTCGGTGGGATTCGTCAGGTTGCGACCAGGCTCGATCCCAATGTGCCGATATTCGATGCAAGCACGTTCGACGAATACATCGACAAGGAAATAGCGCCGACTCGTTTCACCATGACCCTGGCCAGCTTCTTCGCAATCGCCGCCCTTGTGCTGGCCGCGGTGGGTCTGTACGGGGTCACGTCATACTCGGTTGCCCGGCGCAAGTCCGAACTCGGTGTGCGTGTCGCGCTCGGCGCCCGCCGCAGTACGATCTTGCGGCTGGTGCTCGGTCATGCATTGGCCGTCACCCTAATCGGGATCGCGATCGGCCTGGTCTTGTCCCTGGCCCTTTCACTCGTGATTCGAAGCCTGCTACTGGGTATAACACCGACAGACCCTCTCACCCTGGTGGGTGTCTCTGTCCTCCTCACCGCAGTCGCCATGATCGCCAGCTACGTTCCGGCAAGCCGGGCTGCACGTGTGGATCCGGTCATCGCGTTGCGCGGTGACTAGAAGAGAAATAAATTTCGGGACGGTGCATCACCAATTGCGCCGAGACGTGCAGCACGGAGGAACAACCCGATGAGTCCAGCAAACCGGCCAAGCGGCAGCCCAAGGCCTTCTTCAAACAGATGAGACGACTCCTCGAACTGGCGGGTCAGGCTTTTGAGGCAAAGGCCGAGGCGGAACCGGACATGCAAGCATTCTATCTGGCTGCCTGTCTTCCGATCCAAGGTGTGCTGCCCGAACTGGCACGATTGGAGAAGGCGGCAGCGGAGAACCCGATGGTGGCGGAGCCGCTGGCCACCGTTCTCGAAGAAACGGGCGCGACAACACTGATGGCCGCAATAGCAACGAAGAGCCCATCGGACGGCTCTGAGGACGCCCCTCTGTGCCAATGTAGGTGAGACACCTGCCTAACCGTTAATTAGTGAGCAGGGCGGGAAGGAAGTGAGCCTGTGTTGGTGATGAAACCAGAGAACGAGAACGAAGAATCGCGTGGAACGGAAGGCGCCCGCAGGGCGACTGGAGTTGCGCGTGAAGCGGCCGGTCGGAATGGGGATAATCCGGACCCGGAGGTGACCAATAAGGCGATACGGAGGCGATTCAGCGCCGCATATAAGCGCCGGGTCGTGCGGGAGGCGGACCGATGCACGAAGCCGGGCGAGTGGGGGGCCTTACTACGCCGGGAGGGATTGTATTCCTCGAGCCTGCGCACCTGGCGGCGGCAACACGATGCTGGGGAATTGGCCGGGATGGGTTCGGCGAAGCGAGGACGGAAAGCGCAGCCGAAGGACGGCCGGGACAAGCGCATCGCTGAACTGGAACGCGAGGCGCAACGGCTCCAGAGGAAGCTGGAGCAAGCCGAAACGGTCATCGAGATCCAAAAAAAAGTCTCCACGCTATTGGGGATTCCTCTGAAGAACCCGGACCAGGAAGAGAACAACTGATGGAAGCGGCCGAAAAGTTCTCCACCGAATTGGGGACGGCGCCGGCGTGCCGGGCCTTCGGGGTTTCCCGCGCGTCGCTCTATCGGCGTCGGCAGCGGGCCGCCGCGCCCGCAGCCGAGCGGGCACGCCCACGATCACATCGGGCATTGAGCGGAGCCGATCGACAGGAAGTCCTCGACCTGCTGCATAGCGGGCGCTTCGTGGATCAGGTGCCCGCCCAAGTGTGTGCGGCCTTGCTGGATGCAGACCGCTATTTGTGCTCGGTACGCACGATGTACCGGATTCTGGATGCGAACCAAGAAGTGCGCGAACGGCGGAACCAACGGCGTCATCCCGTCTACCAGAAGCCGGAACTGTTGGCGACAGGCCCGAATGAAGTGTGGACCTGGGACATCACGAAGCTGAAGGGACCACGGAAGTGGACCTACTTCTACTTGTACGTGATTCTCGATATCTTCAGCCGCCAGGCGGTGGGCTGGATGGTGGCCGATTGCGAATCTTCCGGCCTGGCCAAGAAACTGATTCGTGAAAGCTGTGACAAGCATCGGATCGAGCAGGATCAGCTGACTCTGCACGCCGATCGCGGCTCGTCGATGAAGTCGAAAGCGGTGGCGCTGCTGCTATCGGATCTGGGTGTGACCCAATCCCACTCTCGGCCCTATGTGTCCGACGACAACCCGTTCTCGGAAGCCCAGTTCAAAACCCTGAAATACCGCCCTGACTTCCCGGAACGATTCGGTTCGATCCAGGACGCCAAGGCGTTCTGCCGGGACTTCTTCCACTGGTACAACAACGTCCACTACCATTCCGGTCTGAACTGGCTAACCCCAGCGATGGTCCATTACGGTCAGACCGGTCCGGTTCTGGAACGACGCCAGCATGCTCTGGATCGCGCTCGTCGGCAACATCCAGAACGTTTCGTCAATGTACCGAGAAAGATCGCTGGGCCGCCGGACAAGGTGTGGATCAACCCGCCCGCAGAGTCGCCTACGGTAGCTTAAATTCCGAATGCAGGTGTCTCAAACTTGTTGACACGTTCCGCGCGAGCACTCCGCCGCCGAAGGCAGCTCTCGATCTGGGCGCCGACGTTCTTGACAAGGCCTCCGCGTACTTTCCAGCGCCTCTAAACGGAGTCGCCAACAACATCCGTCAGATTCTCGGCATCGTCGGCAAACTTTCAGAGCAAGCCCCGGCGGACATTGAGGGCCTCATCCGGGATGTTCAGGCGGAAGTTCAGAAGATCGAGGATAAAGCGGAACGGCTGGGCACACTCACCGGACATCCGGTGGTAGACGCCGACGGCGACGTGGTAAAGCCCAAGAGTGAATACGGGCAGTCCACGATTCCCGGTTCGCTCCTATGGATGGTCTGGCAGAACCAGTTCAAGCTCGAGCACATGTGGCGGAAGGCCTTCGGGAACGATATTAAGGCTAGCGGAGTCACCTGGATGGAGCGGCCACCCAACAGGCAGAGTCTCAGCTACGCCGGCAAGTGGTTCTATGACAACGGCGGTCAGTTCGGCCTGCTGGCTCACAAGATCGACAAGCTCGCCGAACTGCTAGGTCAGGCCATCGTCGATTCGAAAGCCAAATGGGATCCTGAGCCGGTTCTCCGGTTGAGTACCACGCGGCCACCGCCGGAACACAACATGCTGCCGAAGAAGGCGGTCAAGGAGGAACTCCACGATATCGAGAACCTGCTCAAGGGACTCCAGAAGCTCGTCAAGCTCGTCATCGACATCGACATCCTGGACATCGATATCGATATTGACATCAACATCGTCAACATCTTCAACAAGTACGTCAGTCAGTCGATCGCCGCGCAAGCGCTCAAGCGAATCTATGTGTATGACGAGGGTGTGTTCCGAGCGCCTAACGCCCGTGCCGTCCATCGCGTGCAGGTCCGTAGCAAGGCTTTCGACCTTGCCGGATGGATCGACCTGGCCCTCTGTGCCAATGTAGGTGAGACACCTGCCTAACCGTTAATTAGTGAGCAGGGCGGGAAGGAAGTGAGCCTGTGTTGGTGATGAAACCAGAGAACGAGAACGAAGAATCGCGTGGAACGGAAGGCGCCCGCAGGGCGACTGGAGTTGCGCGTGAAGCGGCCGGTCGGAATGGGGATAATCCGGACCCGGAGGTGACCAATAAGGCGATACGGAGGCGATTCAGCGCCGCATATAAGCGCCGGGTCGTGCGGGAGGCGGACCGATGCACGAAGCCGGGCGAGTGGGGGGCCTTACTACGCCGGGAGGGATTGTATTCCTCGAGCCTGCGCACCTGGCGGCGGCAACACGATGCCGGGGAATTGGCCGGGATGGGTTCGGCGAAGCGAGGACGGAAAGCGCAGCCGAAGGACGGCCGGGACAAGCGCATCGCTGAACTGGAACGCGAGGCGCAACGGCTCCAGAGGAAGCTGGAGCAAGCCGAAACGGTCATCGAGATCCAAAAAAAAGTCTCCACGCTATTGGGGATTCCTCTGAAGAACCCGGACCAGGAAGAGAACAACTGATGGAAGCGGCCGAAAAGTTCTCCACCGAATTGGGGACGGCGCCGGCGTGCCGGGCCTTCGGGGTTTCCCGCGCGTCGCTCTATCGGCGTCGGCAGCGGGCCGCCGCGCCCGCAGCCGAGCGGGCACGCCCACGATCACATCGGGCATTGAGCGGAGCCGATCGACAGGAAGTCCTC
>CAXWPM010000006.1:0-22831 GCA_963667345.2 Terriglobia bacterium | reverse complement strand
GGATCCAGTCTCGGGTCAACATGATCAGGGTTGATTCCCATCCCCCGCCAAACACGAATTGCGGAAAAACATACTTGTATTCATTCGGTGGAGGGGGCGGCGACGGTGGCAGTGTGGCCTCTTCGTACTGCGCGGCGACACCTGCGATGTCATCAGCTTGTGGCGTTACGATGTGGCCGTAGCGTTCCGCTGTGGACATGACGGCAGGGACATCGTCCTCGTGACCCAGGCCAAGCGCATGGCCGAGTTCGTGTACGGCGACCCGCCGGAAATCCCATAACCCTGGTTTATTAGGACCATCGTAGACGTTCCAAGAATACGCATTGTTGAAGTGAATATTCGATTGGGTCAGTCGATCTCCTTGACGCCAGGAAGTTTCCGCGGCCAATACATTGTCACCAAAGGGTTCACCACACACATCACTCACAAAACCCACTCCATTCTCAAAATCTCCGTCGCGGGTTCGAGTCGGCAGGCCGTCACACGGATGCTCGAGAGTGCGCATTATCTTGAATTCGAAAATAGTTGCAATACTCCAGAGAGCCATCGCCTGCTCGAAGGCCGTATTCCACAAGCCATCGCCACCGGGTATGTCTACGTTAAAGGTCGTCGTCGCATTAGGCCATCTGTAGTCGAAGAGGACATAGGCATTGACTCCCCCCGCCCCACGATTTCCTTGGACAGTGATTTGAGAAACTACAACGCAGGAGGATCACGATATGTCCAGAGAAACGAAGGGGGAATCCGGAATCGCGAAGGGAGCCCGTAGGGCGACCGAAGCGGGGCCGGATTTTCGAAGCCGCGGGAAGGGCCGGTGGTCGGCTCGGCGTAAGGTCACGGTAGTGCTGGAGTTGTTGCGTGGAGAAGATCTTGAAGCGATGAGCCGGCAGTATGGCGTGACGGCGGCGGCGCTGACCCGTTGGCGGGAGGCGTTCCTGCAGGGAGGCGAGGACGGCCTGAAGAGCCGGATCGTGGATGTGGTTGACGAAGAGAGGAAGACGCTGAAGTCAGCGGTGACCAGTCTGGTGATGGACAATGAACTGTTGCGGGAACGGATCCGGCATCTGGAGGACGAGAAGCCTTTTCTACGGTGGAGGGCGAAGCGATGAGCCGGACCCTGTCGCCCTCCACACACCAACTGTATGGTCTGGCCCGTGTCGCAGCGGCCTGGGGGTTGCCCCGGTCGACGTACTATGCTCGACGGGATCGACGGAACCATCCGGCCGAGCCGCGTAAACGGGGGCCCAAGACCCCGTTTACCGACGCGGAGTTGACCGGACGGATTCGGCAAGAAATTGCGGCCTCGCCGTTTACTGGGGAAGGACACCGGAAATTCTGGGCGCGGCTCCGGGTCGCCGGCGTCCGCACCTCCAAGGCTCGGGTCTTGCGCCTGATGCGGGAAGCTCAACTTCTGGCGCCCCAACGCCAGGCCGCACCCGTTGCGCGCAAGGCGCATACCGGAACCATCACCACCGATCGCCCGAACCAGATGTGGGGCATCGATGCCACCGCCACGGTGACCCTCGACGATGGTGCGGTCACTGTATTCGCCGCCATCGATCACTGCACGGCCGATTGTGTCGGCATTCACGCCGCCAAACGGGCGACGCGTTTTGAAGCCCTCGATCCCATCCGGCAAGGCCTCAAAGAGTACTTCGCCGGCTTTCACGCCGACGCGGCCGCCGGGCTTCGACTCCGTCATGATCATGGGTCCCAATTCATGAGCGACGATTTTCAAAACGAGATCCGATTCCTTGGCATCGTCTCCTCACCGGCGTGTGTCCGGGAACCGGAAGGCAATGGCTGTATCGAACGCTTCTTCAAGACCCTGAAAGAGCAGTTGCTCTGGGTGCGTCACTTTCGCTCTATTCCGGAACTGGTTCGAGCTCTTCAGGACTTTCGCGCTCTCTATAATCAGCACTGGTTGATCGAGCGCCTCGGCTTTCAATCTCCGGCTCAGGCTCGACAACGTCTTGCAATTGAGTCAGCGACTTGATTATGGTGGGTTCACTCTGTCCAGGAAATCAGGGGCGGTACAACATAGGCATTGACCGACGTCGCAGAGACGACGGCCAAACCCAACACCAGCCATACCAGGAGTACGGACGGTTTCCTCAAGGCAGTTGGCCAGAGTATTGACGGACCGCCTGCTTGAACTGGAACACCGTTACGCCAGAAGGCAACGCTCCGGCTTCATTGACGGACAGGCCGCGCGCGATCCCATTGCTCAGTCCTGCGGCGGGTGGCTGATCATCGGAAAGCAAACCGGTAATCACTCGTCTACTCCGAGTGATCATGATGCGTTGACTCCCTGATTCGAGGATCAAGAAATGGCCCTGATCCATGCCGTAGAGTGGATTGACCTGAAAACGTTCCAGGGATTCTACGAAGTAGATTCCCGTTTCCCCGAGTTCGGGCAGCGTTGAGTCGGAAACATCCAGGCCGATTTCACCGACCGTGCCTCCCAGGAACCGCAGCGTGATATCGGGTTGGTTGTAGGTTCCTTTGACCACGTCCACCACTCGAAACGTAACGTAGGTGTGAATGCTCGTCTGATTGGCGTTGAAATCCGAAGTCTTACCGACGACTTCACCTTCAAAAATAAGCTGAGACGCTGTGGATAATTGTTCCAGGCTGACCGCCAAGACGCTGGAAGAAGATGGAACAGCTGCACAGACACAGAGTGTCAGTGCAGCCACTGCAATGAAGAATGCTCTACGCGACGTAACATCCAAGAGGTGTCTGGCCGGCATGAAGTGGTGTTTCACTGAGGCGTGGATTGCGACTTGATGAATCCTTCCGTCGCCACCTCGTGTCTGGCTATGCGCCCGCCGAGGGTGCTTTCCACCTTGCCCACGCGTTCTCCCGGTGCGGCAAGGCCAATGACTGCGCCAATGATGGCAAACAATTCTTGGCTCATGTGGTCAGTATAGCCTTGGCATTCTGATTCGGACTAAGGGTCGCGCATTCTTCCATCTGCCGAACCCACGCACGAAGGCGACCTAGTAGGCGAAACCCAATCGGTTGTGGCGGCCCGGCCGCAGGACGATCTCGCGTCGGTCGGCTTCGAGAAAACAGGCATCGCGAATCAGACGGGGGCGAGAGACAGTCGGGGCCAGAGACCGGCATGGTTTCTGTCAGTAACAAACGCTCGTTCTGACCGAACAGTTTAGTAGCATGGAACGTGACGCATTCCATGTTTCGTATCTGTCAGATAAAATACCCGAAGATGCATTCCATGGTCAGGCTGTGAAAACCGTTGCCTATTTGAGGGTCTCGACCGCACAGCAAGACGTGGGCAGCCAGCGCCTCGCCATCCTCGAGTACGCACGCAAACACGACTTCCGCATCGACGATTTCATCGAGGCGACCGCCTCTGGACAGGCTTCGGAAAAGCGCCGCCGGCTCGACGAACTGATGAACGTCCTCCAGCGCGGTGACCGTTTGGTCGTCAGCGAACTCTCCCGGCTCGGTCGGTCGCTGGGTCAGATCGTCGCCATCCTCGACGCCCTCACCACGGCAGGCGTCGCCTTCGTGGCGATGAAGGAGAACATCCGCATCGAGGGCAAGCGCGACATCCAGACCAAAGTCATGACCACCCTCTTCGCGCTGTTCGCCGAGGTCGAGCGCGACCTGATCTCCGAGCGCACCCGCGAGGGCCTCGCCAAGGCCAGGGCCTCGGGCCGGAAGCTCGGGCGCCCGAAGGGCTCGCTGGGCGTCTCACGGCTCAGTGGCAAGGAGGACGACATCCGGCGCTTCCTCGATCTGGGCGTTTCCAAGACCGCCATCGCCAAGCTCACGGGCGTGTCCCGTACGACCCTCTACAGCTTCATGAGCACCCGAGGGCTCAAGCCGAGCCCTTAGCGTGTATTTAACACGAATCTGGTCGGTACCCTTAGTAGTGCTTGCTCACTCAGGGCATCCAACGGCGTGCTGCACTTGGCTCAAGACCCTGGAAGGGTGTATCTTACTTCTGCCTTACTCGAACGTAACCCGAGAAACCACTATGCCCATGCCTGAACAGCTCACCACCACCATCTCCACAAAGGGCCAGATCATCCTGCCCAAGGCCATCCGCCGGGCGCGGCGCTGGGATGCCGGAACGCGGCTGGTCGTGGAGAACACAGCTGAGGGCGTCTTGCTCAAGCTCGAGCCCGCTTTTGTCGCGACGCGGCCGAAGGATGTGTTTGGACGTCTCGCCTGCGCCGGTCCGCCCAAGTCTTTGGTGGAGATGCAGGAGGGGGTTCTGGCGGAAGCTCGGCGGCGTCATGCGGGCGATTGATACCAATGTTGTCGTCCGATATCTGAGCGGCGACCAGCCGGAGCAGGCCGCCAGGGCGAGAACCGCGATCGACTCGGGACATGTGTTTGTGAGCACGACCGTCCTGCTTGAAAGCGACTGGGTGTTGCGTAGCGTCTACGGCTTTTCCGGAGAAGAGGTTGCTACCGCCCTGCGCGCGTTCGCGGGACTGCCAAGTGTTTCGGTGGATAGTCCCACGCTCATCGCTGAGGCGCTTGATCGCGCAGAGGAGGGTATGGACTTCGGCGATGCGCTACATCTTGGTGCTGACTCCCACTGCGAGACGATGCTCACATTCGACCGCCGATTCATTGAAATGGCCAAGGATACGCCCATCAGGGTGACGGAACCTTGAGATCCCATTTCAACGGTGGTTATGCACTTGACTCAACTTCCGGTGGGCCGTGCCCACATATTGTGGTCGGTGATGAAACGAGCTAACCACAACATATTGCGGTGGTTCCGTCAGATCCAATCTGGCGGCGAACTAGAGGCCAAGGCGGTCGCGGTCGGGACTCCAGTGGAGGCAACACCCCGCACTCGATGGACCCTCTCGCGGGGCGTTTTCGGCCCCCTGAGGCGTAGCGCATCGAGGAGACACCGGAAACCAAACAAGAGCCAGCGAACGGTTTCTAGGGCGTCCCAGTCGGCGGAAAAGGTATCCCAGTATCGGACAAGGGCATCCAAAAAGGGTTTCACGGCGACAGTTCGGGAGTTCATTGTGTGTTTCTCCTGTTGCTGTGACCGAGGGGCAGAGTTCGTAGCTCTGCCCCTCAATCAATCGTTTTCAGGCACCACTATATCTAGTAAGACGTTCAAATACAACATCTTGTGGTGCTTTTAGGCGTGCTGCGTCAAGTGCATAATCACGCCTACTTCCAGCTAAGATCACTGCTCCAGAGAAAAGCTCACCCGGCAAAAAAGGCGTTGAACCCAGCGACGATCGGGCTTGTTCGAGGGCTTTACAAAGTCTTCGCCCGGATGACCCGCGAGCTATGGCTGTAGTCCTATCGGCCATGCAGGAGGAACGACTATGGCTCCACCTTACACGGGCGTTCTGACCCTCGTGCTCTCCAGGTGGCCAGATAACGGATGATGACACTGTGCAGCCTGCCCCGCACGGATCTCGGCGACCAGACACAGTATGTCCGGTGCAACGGCTATTACACAAACTCCAGAAATAGGTGCCGCGTTCGTGGGCCACTCGTCTTTTCCGAAACCTGCAGCGTCTTTTCGTTATGTGACGACCGGACTTGAGTTTAGATCGCGACGGAGACCGGCGGATCATCGAGCGGTCCTGGAAGGAGATACCAATTCCTTAAACCTGCGCGTCTTGGCGGTGGGAAAAGCCTATCTACAACTATATCTTCAGGATGATTGAGAATACCGACGAAGCCATTGGACTTCTGTCAGGAAACCTTCATGAAGGCCTTCAGCGAGCTTCGATCGCTCAAGGACCGGAACTGAAGTCGGTCCTGGGCAGCGAACCGCTCAACCGGTCGCAAACATCATAGGCAGGTGATTCAATATGTCGCATCTGGAAGACAAACTCGCAGAGTTCGTCTACGAAGAACTGACGGCGTCGGAGATGGAAGAGGTCCGCCAGCACGTGGCCCAGTGCCTCGAGTGCCAGGGGCGCGTCGCGGAGTTCCAGAAAATGCAGCACGCGCTAGCCGCCTGTCGGACTAACACCAAATCAATAATCTAAGTCATGCATATGACTGTGTTTACAGTTTCGAGCGGGAAAGGGCCGTCGGTGAAAACAAAGGACTTACGCCGAAAGTCCGACAGGCTGCTAGAGTTGGTTTCCGACGTCGAGGTGCCGAGGCGTGTGGTTTTCGTGGAGTCCAGAAAGTCGAAGACAAAGACATGGCTGCCGCTCCGGTGGCTCGTTCCTGCCGCGACGGCCGCGGCGCTCGTGCTTGCGCTCGTGATTGGGGGACCAATTCAGTTCGACCGACAGGAATCCGGCATGACGATCGCGTTTGGTGCGTTACCCGAAGCCGAGCCTTTACAGGCGGCTACCCAACCCGTCGTTGTCGAGCCGCAACCGGTGGACTACGAGCAGATCGTAGCGCGCGTCACCTCTGAACAGCAGCCCTGGCTGGAGTCCGAGCTGGAGAGTCGAATTCAGAGAATCTCAGCCGCGGACGGCAGGAAGGTTCAGCGCCTGAGGGCGGAAATGGCGTATCTATCCGATCTTCAGCCCGATCTTCAGCGTGCAGCGCTGCGGGACACCCTGGAGAATGCGTCTTCGATCCAGCTTCTGGCTGCGAGGACGGAGGTGCGGGAATGAGAATACTCCGGCTGTTGGTTTTGTTGATGATCGTTCCGGCTATCCTTCCCGCACAGGCCGCCCAGGACTATCTTTCCCGATTTCGTCAGGAATCCAGGGCGACCGCCGCCGCACTGGATGATGCCGTTTCTTCGATCGTTCCCGGACCATTGCTGCAGCGATCCAAGGTGACGCTACTGGACGGTTATGGCCTCGTGGTTACGGTCGAGGTTGCGCTGCAGCCCCCGCGGAATCCGTTTAGCAGCGTGAGGTCATCCGAAGAGGTTCGTCGGTCGAGCGCCGAGCGCCGCGAAGCCCTCAAGGACAAAGCGGTGGAACTGCTACAGAACAGGGTGGCGGGACTGACCTCGGTCGGTCTGGATGAGCGCGTTGCGATCGTCATTCACATGCTCAACACGAATCCCGCCGACTTGCCCGACCTGCCGATGCAGGTTGTCATATCCGTCGGGAAGCAGGAGGCGGCCGACCTCGAGGCGCTAAGAATCAGCCCGGCCGCGTTCCGCGCCCGTGTGGACATCCGGGAATACTGACATCTCATGAAGGCGTTACTGGCTTTCGATCACAAGCTTCTGGGCGAGCTGCTCCAGGAGCGCGAACTCATTTCCGACGAGGACCTGAAGAACGCCCTGTCGCTGCAGAGCGAACGACCCGGCCGAATCGGGAAGATACTGACGGACCTCGGATTCGTGTCTGAGCGGGATGTTCTGTCGGTGCTGAGCGGACAGATCGACGTACCGCTGTTCAGTGGCGAATACCCGGCGGTGCCGATTGAAGCCGAGAAGCTGCCCTACCGTTTTCTCCGTGAGTTCAAAGTCCTGCCGGTACACTTTGAGGACGACGTCCTGGCGCTGGTGATGGAGGATCCGTTGGATTCGAAAACCCTCGCTACGATCCGTTTGCGCACCGGCTACGACCTGAGGGTAAATCTGGCGTCCGAGTCGGACGTCATCGCTCAGCTGGACCGCCTCTACGGCGAAGAAGGAGGCGACGAGAAGCTGATCGAAACGTTCGGCGATGCGCACAGCGATGACGACGTCGACCAGCTTCGAGACCTTGCATCTGAAGCGCCCGTGATCCGGATGGTCAACCTGATCATCTCGAGAGCCGTGGAGTCGCGTGCCAGCGACATCCACATCGAACCGTTCGAGAGAGCGCTTCAGCTCCGATACCGTGTCGACGGCGTGTTGCAGAACGTCGATCCTCCGCCCAACCAACTGGGGGGAGCGATCATCTCGCGGATCAAGCTCATGGCGAAACTCAACATCGCCGAACGGCGTCTGCCGCAGGACGGCAGGATCAAGCTGAAAGTACTGGGCAAAGAGATCGACCTGCGCGTTTCGACGCTCCCGACGATGTACGGGGAAAGCGTGGTGATGCGAATTCTGGACAAGTCGAACACCGACCTGATCGACCTCCGGCGGCTGGGTTTTCCCGACGACCTCTACGGGAAGATTTGCCAGATGACTTCCAAGCCTCACGGGATCTTTCTCGTGACCGGGCCGACGGGAAGCGGGAAGACGACGACCCTCTACAGCTCGCTAAAGCGAATCAACATCCCGGACCGCAAGATCATCACGATCGAGGATCCCGTCGAGTACCAGATGGACGGCATCAACCAGATCCAGGTGAATCCGCAGATCGGCCTGACTTTCTCGGCAGGCCTGCGTCACATCGTCAGGCAGGATCCGGACGTGATCATGATCGGGGAGATCCGCGACTTGGAAACGGCCGAGATTGCGATCCGAGCCGCGCTGACAGGCCACCTGGTATTCAGCACGCTCCACACCAACGACGCTCCGAGCGCGATCACGCGGCTCATCGACATGGGCGTCGAAGATTATCTGCTGGCTTCGTCACTGATCGGAATCCTGGCACAGCGGCTCGTCCGCGCCAACTGCGAGAAGTGTCGGCGCACAGAGCGGATATCGGTCCAGACGGCCCGGGATCTGGACTTTCCGCTTGAAGAGTCTGAAGGTTCCCTCGAGTTACAGAAAGGGCCTGGCTGCGAGCAGTGCGGTCACACGGGATACAAAAGCCGCCTGGGTATCTTCGAGTTGGTCGACATCGATGAGGCTTTTCGCGAAATCATCATCTCAAATCCCGATGCGAACGCGTTGAAGGAGCAAGCGATTCGTTCCGGAATGCGCACGCTCAAGGAAGACGGCTGGAAGAAAGTGCGGGACGGGATCACCACGCCGGCCGAAATCCTGCGGGTGACGCAGGAAGTCTGATGGGCACCTTCGCATACAAAGCCGTCAGCCCTGAGGGGAAGCATTTCGAGGGTCGCATCGAAGCGGCCGATGCTGCGGCTGCGGCTTTCAGCATCAAGAACATGGGGTTGATTCCCGTGTCGATCGATGAGCCTCCGACAAAACCGTCCGGGTTGAGCCTGCCCAGCCTTCGGCTGCAGCGGGTGACGCGCAAGGACATTCTCTTCTTTACCGAGGAACTGGCAACGCTCGTGCGTGCGGGCCTGCCGTTGGACCGCAGCCTCAGCATCACTCGCGAACTGGCGCCGAAACAGGCCCTGAAAGAAGTGATCGACGATCTGTTGAAGCAGATCAAAGGCGGCAAGTCGCTTGCCGAGGCTCTGGCGGAGCATCCGAGACAGTTCACCCGTCTCCACGTGAGCATGATCCGAGCGGGTGAGGCTGGGGGTGTTCTGGACGTGATCCTGGACCGATTGGCGGGGTTCGAGCGTTCCGCCGACGAGCTCCGTTCGTACCTGATAGCGTCGCTCGTCTACCCCGCGTTGTTGACCGCGGTCGGGCTCGGGTCCTTCGGGATCCTTTTCTATTTCGTGATTCCGCGGTTCGCTACCATCTTCGAGGACGTCGGTGTCGAGATGCCGGCGACGACGCTCGCGCTGCTGACGATGTCGAACTTCACCCGGGATTACTGGTGGGCGGTTCTCGCCGGCGTGGCTCTGCTCGTACTGGGTGTGCGGGGTTGGCTGCAGACTTCGAGAGGGCGGCGCATCTTGGACACGGTTCAGTTCAAGATGCCGCTGTTCGGTCCGACGTTGCTCAAAGTCGAAGTAGCTCGCTTTGCCGGAACCCTCGGGACGTTGATCAGCAGCGCTGTCCCGTTGATTGCGGGCCTGCGTATCGTTCAGGATATCGCGCATAATCAAATTCTGGCGGAGGCGATATCGAAAATCGCCGATGGCGCGAAGCGCGGCGAAGGAGTGTCGAAACCCATGCGCGAGGCCGGCGTCTTCCCGGGGTTGGCCGTCCACCTGGTCGGCGTCGGGGAAGAAACGGGACGTCTGGACACGATGCTGCTCCAACTGGCCGACATCTACGAAAAGGACGTCAAGACGTCAGTAAAGGCACTGACGGCCGTGTTCGAACCCCTCATTATACTCGTCATGGGTATACTGATCGGGGCTGTTGTGCTATCGATGCTGATGGCGATTTTCAGCATCAACGACATCGCGTTCTAAAGGAACCAGAAGGAAGCCGTGAACAGTTCAGGTCGTTTCGAAACGAAGGTTGATCGACGTGCGGAACGAGTGGGGAGGGATTCGGGTATCACGCTGATCGAGTTGCTCGTCGTGATGGTCATCATCTCCCTGTTCGCGACCCTGGTCGGAGCGCGCTTGTTCAGCAACGTCGACAAAGCCCGCCAGATAACGGCCAAGGCACAGATTTCAGAATTGGAGACCGTGCTCGACCTGTTCCGCCTCGATATAGGCCGTTACCCGACCGCGTCGGAAGGGCTTCAAGTCCTGAGGGTCGACCACGGCGGAATCCGGAACTGGGACGGCCCGTACCTGGTCAAGAACGTCCCGATGGATCCCTGGGGAAATGCTTACGTCTATCGGTACCCTGGAGAGCATGGAGACTTCGACATCCTGTCGCTCGGCGCCGATGACGAACAGGGCGGCGAGGACGCGAATCTGGACATCGTGAGCTGGCAGTAGCTTCCCGTCTCGCGTGGAACGTCGCATAACCGTATCCCACTGAATGTCAGTATTCTTTCCGCTCGCTCGTCTTTTCCTTCCCATCCGGCGTCATCATTGACATGAATCAGGCGAGAGGACTGTCTCTGGTCGAGGTGATGATCGTCATGGCGATCATTGCCCTGTCGGTCGGGCTGGTCGGCCCGCGGATCGGCGCTGGCATGACCCGAATCGAGGTATACCAGGCCGAGCAGACCATCCGAAGCTTCGTCGAGATGGCCCGGTCCCGGGCTCAGCGCTCCAATCTTACCCATTTCGTAGTGCTGAATCGCAGGGGGCCGACGGTAACGCTGGTAGGACCCGACATGAACATCCTCAGGGAACGGGGATTACCTTCTTCGGTGGAACTCGTTGTCGATTCCGAGGAGGGCATCGAGTCGATCGACGTTCCTCCATCGGGCCTGCTCCGTGGCCAGTCCATTCAGCTGCGGTCTCGTTTCGGGCCCTCCGAGGTGACCTTCCAGTGACGCACCAGAGAGGCTTCACCCTGATCGAAGTGGTCGTTGCCGTCGCCATACTGGGGCTGTCTTCGAGCGCGCTTTTCGGCCTTTTCAGCACTTCGGTCGACAATATCCGACGGATCGACGAACTCCACCGCTACCATCTCGCGGCCGCGGATGTCATGAATCGGGTCCTCCTGCTGCCTGTCCTTCCGGCAGACGGCCAGGCCAGCGGCCGTCTGAGCCAGATCGATGCGGACTGGAGGGTGAGAGTGGAGCCCTGGATTCCCGAGAGTTTCGACGGGCGTCCAGCGCAGGCGATTGTGAAGATTGTCGTCGAAATTGAGTTCGATGGGCGTTCCGGGCGGCGCAACATCAGCCTGGAGACGGTGAAGCCGTCCCCGCTGACCTATACTCCGCAGGACTTCCAACGTGCGATCGATGATGTGTTTCCGGAATGAATCGAGTCTGAGGCTGTGAGAATCGATCCCAGGCACCGGGCAGAGGCCGGTTTCACGCTGATCGAGGTGATGGTCAGCCTCGCAATCGTGGGATTGATCATGACTTTCATGTTTTCCGGATTGAGCGTCGGGATGGATATCTGGGAGCGCGGCTCCGGGAAAATCCTGGAGATCGAGAATCGGGCACGCGTGGAAAGGCTCATCCGACGCCAGCTTTCGCTGGCTTCTCCGATGGAGTTTGAGAGCGGCGATAGCGCCTTCGTCCTTTTTGCCGGCGATAACCGGAGGCTCGAGTTCGTGGCCGCCTACTCGTTGATCGATGGAGCGGTCCAGGCCCGCAAAATCCACTATGTCGTGGAGGATGGCGGGTTCCTCTACTACGAGCAGTTCTTGTTTGATCATGAGCCGGGCGAGATTACGAATCGTGGGGGACAGCTGTTGGCGCAGTTTCAGGACGTCGAGTTCCGTTACCTGGGCTCGGATCGTGACGGGAAACTGCGATGGATCGACGAGTGGGAATCCGGTACCGGCCTGCCCGGCGCCGTCCAGGTTCGGATTGATGACGACTATGTCGTCGTTCCCCTGATTTACTGATGAACAATCGCGGCGTCATCCTGTTGAGCGTTCTCTGGGTCGTGTTGATCCTGTCGGTGATCTCGCTGTCGCTGGCGGCCGCCGTGCGGACGGAGATGTCCAGCTCGCGGGGCGGCTTCGATTCAGAACGGGCTTTTTTCATGGCGCGTGGAGCCGCGGAGGTGATGTTCCAGGACTTGACGATGGACGGGGATCTGTTTGCAGGCTCACCGGTGGAATTGGTGAACGGAGAATACGTTTTCCCGTTCGATACGGGAGAAGTTCGAGTCCGGCTCGAGTCCGGACGGGGCCGCATCGACATCAACCAGGCGTCAGACATGGTGCTGGCTTCGATGTTCGACTCCCTGGGTGTGGACCAGGCTACCCGCAATCGCCTAGTCGACTCGATCCTGGACTGGAGAGACGGCGACGACATACCACATCTCTACGGAGCCGAGATCGCGGACTATGATGCCGTCGACGGGAGACGTTTGCCCGCGAACAGCGTCTTTCGGTTTGTCGACGACATCCTGTTCGTGAAAGGAATGACGCCGGAATTCTTCTACGGTCGCCTGGTCCTGGATACGACTTCGGGCGGCTTCCGCCGGGTTCCCGGAGTCCGGGAACTGGTTACCACCGAGTCCGGTACGGCTCAGGTGAATCCGAACGAGACATCCGCCGACGTTTTAAGGGCGCTGCCGGGAATCGAAGCCATCCTTGCCCGTGCCATCGTCGAGGCACGAGGGGACCGATTCTTCGACGATCTGGCCGACCTGGCGAGGAGGGTACCGGCACTGTCCGGGAGCGACGTCCTGGGTTATTTCACTTTCGAGCGCGACGGTCCGGTGACGATCGCGGCGAGGGCACAGGTGCTCCCTTCCGGCGTGTCGCGGACCGTTCGTCTGATCCTGAGGCGGGAAGAGCGATTGCAGATCCTGGCTCTCAATCCGCCCGTCTACCGCAGGGTACAGGAGCTGAAGCTCGACCGGTGGCAGTATGAATAGCTTTCTGCCCAAGACTATCGCCGGCTTCGAGGTCGCCGGGAATGATCTCCGTATCACTGTCGTTCGTGCCGTATTCAACAGGAGACGCCTGATTTCTTCCTTCGTCGTTGAGGACTTTGTTGGGATGGGTACCGACGAGCGCAGAGCTGAGCTCAAGAAGGTTGCTGACCGGCACCAACTCCGTAGAGCCAGAGCATTCCTCAGCCTGCCGGAGTCGAGCGGGATGGTGCGGTACCTGGAATTACCTGTTGAAGTTCGCGAGAGCTTGATATCCACGGTGGAATTCAATGTTGAGAGTCTTTCGCCATGGCCGACGGAAGAAATCTACTGGGACATGTCGTTGAAAGATCCAGGAACGCCAGGCACACCTATGCGTGTGACGATTGCGCTCATCCCGCGCGAAGGACTCGATCCATGGATCGACCTGTTCTCCTCGGCGAGCCTTCCGTTGACAGGCGCGACGCTTTCAACCCTCGCGTGGGCGCACGCGGCAACCGAATTGTGGCCCGACGCTCGGCCGACGGTTCTGGTCGGCCTGGAGTCGGAATACGCAGAAGGCTGCCTGGTCCACGATGGCCGGATGACCTCCCTCAGAGTGGACGAGGCTGGTTCGTCCAGCCAGCGAGCCGCGTCAATAATCGCACGACTCGCCAGCCTGGCTCGTGTCGTGAGCCTCGAAAACGCACGCACCATAGCTCACGGTTCGAAGCTCGAAGATCTGGACGAGGACAATCCACCGCTACCGATCGAAGGGGTAGTCGGCCGTCAAAGGGGTCTTTTTGGGGCCCTGACCGCTGCTCTGTCCGGCGTGGGTCAAAGCCCGTTTGCGGTGAATATCATCCCATCGGAGCGGAGGTACCGGGGCAATCGGGCACAGCTCGTGCCGACCTTTCTGCTCGTTCTACTGCTGTGCCTCGTCGGCACCGCGCTCGGGCTGCGCGGACCCTACCAATGGTCCGTCTACGCTTCGGAGCTGGAGAACGCGATTCGCGCCGTCGCCCCGACGGTCCGGGACCTGACGGATCAGGAAACGGAGTTAAACGCACTTTCGGAAAAGTACCGGGCCCTGAGTGTGCACCTCGCGGGAGGCGATTCCACGCTCGAAATGCTGTGGGAACTAGTTCGCGTTCTGCCTCTCGACACTTGGTTGAGTGCGATTTCGCTGCAGGAGGGGGCCGTGACGATCACGGGCTTTTCCGGAAGTGCTTCCGAGATCCAGAGACTGATCGAAGAGAGTCCGCTGTTTGAAGACGCCGAGTTCGCGAGCTCCGTTACCCGTGATGACGCCGGGCGCGACCGCTTCACCCTGCGTTTCGGTGTTGGCGGTGAGTCGTGAAGCTGGAGATACGACGGCGAGACCGTCGAGCGCTTCTCCTGCTGGGCGTTTCGCTGGGTCTGTATCTCGTCTTATCCGAAGTCGCTTTCCCCGCCTACAACAGACTGGCCGCGGGTGTCGACATCGCTCTGGATCGCGAAGATCAGTTGCGCCGGTATCGCCGCGCGGTCGCGCGAAAGGCGGACTACGGACAGCTGCTCGAAGAAGCCCGCCGGCGCGTCGAAGAGGGCGAAGCGCTCCTGATCCGCGGCGACAACCCGTCGCTGGCCTCTGCCGAGCTGCAGGCGGTAATCGAAGAAGTCGCCGAGGCCACAGGAATCGAGTTGGGTCAGCGGAATATGTCCGCGGCCAGGCAAAAGGACGAGTTTTTCAATGAGATTACGATGTCGCTCGGGTTCGAGTGTACGCCCGGCCAGCTCGTTGCTTTCCTCGAACAGTTGCGGGGGTCGGAGAAACTCCTCGCGGTGAGGTCGATCCAGATCGCTCCGCTCAGCGTTGTGGATGAAGTGAGCGAGGGGATGGAGGTGCTGAAAGATGTACGTGTGAACCTGACCGTCGGGGCCGTTCTGGCCAGCCCGCCTGCAGGCGAGCCGGCTGAGGGTTAGTCGATGAAAGGAGAACTGATTATCATCAACCTAATTCTGGCGCTCACTGTGATCGGTGCGACCGTGGAGCTACGCAGGGGATGGGTCGAGTTCGAAACAACCCATTCTCCGGCAGGCATCCAGTTTGATGGCGAGGCGCTTGGCGTCTCGGACGGGGCCGAGAGCCCGGCCAGACGCGTTCAGGACTGGACCGCCATCGCGGAACAGAACCTATTCAGCTTCGACCGGAACGATCTGGCAATCGAAACCTCGGAAGGTCCGGTTGCCGCGGGTCCCCGCCCGTTCCTGTTCGGCACGGTGTCGCTCGGGGACGAGCCCATGGCAATGCTGGCCAGCGGCGGAGCGGGGAATCGGGCGTTCAGGCCGGTGCGGATCGGAAGAGTGATCGATGGCTGGGAGCTCATCGAGATCCTCGACAAGTCGGTGCGCATTCGCTCCGGCGGTGTCGAGACCACCGTCATCATGAACGACCCGACTGCACGGATGCCGAGAGATCGGAGACGGACGACGGCCCGGAGTGGAGCTGCTCCCGCGGTTTCCAGCGTCCAGGCTCCGGTGCCCGCAGCGAGAGTTCAATCGGGCGTGAACCGTACCCCAGCGCGTCAATCGGGGGCACCGAATCCGGCAGCCGTTACCGAAGACAATGTCCCGCCTGGATTCATGATCCAGAGGACTCCGTTTGGTAACCGACTGGTGCCGAAACCTACGCCATGAAAAAAACTATTCTCTTGCTTTCGTTGTCGCTTGCCGTCGCGAGTATGACGCCGCTCGGCGCTCAGGAGCCTCCGCCTGTTCCGCAGGATGAGGTACCGATATCGCTGTTCCTCGATAATGCCGATATCCACCAGATCATCCAGATCATCGGCGAGACGCTGGGCATCAACTACGTCGTCGATCCGCGTATTCAGGGAACGGTCAACATCAACACGGCCGGGAATCTGCAGCGCTCCGACCTGCTCCCGATACTGGAAACGATCCTGAGGATCAACGGCGCGACGATCGTCCAAAATGGCAACTTCTACGAAATTGTTCCGGCCACCGCCGCACTGCGACAGGCGCTCCCCGTGCAGGACGCTGCCCAACCGCTGAGAGTCGACGATCAGTTCGTCATCCAGGTCGTTCGGATGAAGTTTGTCTCTGCCTCGGAAATGTCGCAGTTGTTGAGTCCCTACCTCAGTGAGGGCGCCAACATCGTTGTGCGCGAAGCCGGGAATATCCTTCTGGTCAGCGAACGACGCGGCAACCTCCTGAAGTTGCTGGAAATCGTCGACGTGTTCGACACGAACGTATTCGAGGGAGAGCGAGTCCGGCTGTTTCCGGTCGAGAACAGCCTCGCCGCGGACCTTGTCCAGGACCTGGTGACGGTTTTCGCGGGCTATGCACTGCCGGAGAACGGCGGCGCGATCCGGTTCGTGGCGATCGAACGGATGAACTCGGTTCTCGTAATCTCGCCCAATATGGCTGTCTTCGATGAAGTTCAGAAGTGGCTGGACCGGCTGGATCAACCGCTTCAAACTTCGGGCGTTCGCAACTTCGTGTACCGCGTCCGAAACGGAAAAGCGATCGAGATCCAGCGTGTTCTCAGCCAGCTCTACGGAACCGAAGTCCAGCTTTCGGGCATCTACCAGACCCCTACCGGAGCTGTAGGCGCCATGCCGCCCCCGGCGGGTCAGACCCCGGCTCAGGCCGGTGCGGGCGCCGAGGTGGGGACGGCCTTCCTGCCCACCGGTAACGTCAAGATCATCACCGACGAGACGAACAATGCGCTCGTGATTCAGGCGACCCCGCAGGAGTACGCCATCATCGAAGATACGATCGAACAGCTGGATATCCTGCCCCGACAGGTGCTGATCGATGCCCAGATCTACGAGGTCGTTCTGGACGATTCGCTCGCCTTCGGATTGTCGGCAAGCCTTCAGAATCGGGGAACTCTCCAGCCAGCCCAGACGACGGCGTCATTCAGCGGTAACCCGCCGTCGCTCGCGGTCCAGACGTTCGCGTTCATCGGTCGTGCAAGAGAGCTCTTGATGTTCCTGCATGCTTCCGAGAACCGGTCCCGGGTTCGAACGCTTTCGGCTCCCTCCGTGTTAGTCAGTAACAACAAGACCGCGCAGTTTACCGTGGGAGCGGAGATTCCGGTTCCTGTGTCGTCGTCGGCTAGCGGGGTCCAGGCCCCGGGGGGCGGGACCCTCTTCGCCCAGACAATCCAGCGGCGCGAGACCGGCGTAATCATGCAGGTCACCCCTCTGATCAACGACAGCGGAAACGTCACCTTGGAGATTAGCCAGGAGGTCAGCCAGGCCGGTGCCTTCGGCCCACTCGGTCCGGTGATCGGGCAAGCGGCTGTCACTTCGACCGTCGTCATCCGCGACGGGCAGACGATCGTGCTCGGAGGCTTCATCCGCGAAAGCAACGATCTGGTTCGAAACAGAATTCCGCTCCTGGGCCGCATCCCGGTTCTGGGGGGTCTGTTCGGGAGCACTTCCAGAACGAAGAATCGAACGGAACTCGTGATCCTGATCACCCCACATGTCATTCGGAACTTCGAAGAGGCCGATCATGCGACCGAAGAACTCCGCGATAAGCTCCGCGAAATAAAGAAACTGCCCCAATAACACACCGTTGGGCACTGTCAGAGGAAAGTCGCAGATCTGAGTTCTGACTGTTGGCGCAGAAAATCCGGACGGCCTGGCCGGACCTGAACTACCGGACGTCCAAGGGCATCTTGATCCTCTTGCCCTCGAACCCCGCGCCCCCCCCCCGACACTTCCGCTACGCCTGGTCGATTAGCCTCCAGGAGGGCATAAAGAACCGTCCAGACGGCCCTCACCCCCTACCCAGCGGCCGCTACGGGCCGTTTTTCGACCTTTTCCACAGATCACTGTGATTCCGGGGAGTTTTCCATGACCTTTCACCCCTACCTCGTTTCGACCTTTCACCCCTACACACAAGTAATAACAACAAGTAGTAGGAACGGCAGGGGCTGTTGAAACTGCGGGTAAGGAATGATCCGGGACGGAATTGGAAAAGTTCCGGTGCTGAATGCGTTGAAGATTCCGGGCCCCTCTAGGGTAGCGTCTGTGCGGCCAGATGCAGCAGCCGGGTGCCGTCCATCCGCCCCCGCAAGGCGAGGGCCCGCATCCGGATCGAGGTCGACGTTACACGCACGTAGCCCCCATCGGCCGATCCCAGATCGGGCAGGAACTCCCGTAGCAGCCCGATGCGGGTGGCGCGCCCGGCAACCAGGAGCTCGGCCGCATCCAGCAATTCGCCGTTCCCCGCGTAGGCTTCGATGAGAACTTCCATTTCCTCCTGCCCCTCGTTGAGAATCGACAGGCCCGTGTACACGTCTTCGTCCGAGCGGACCGGCGTGAAAAAGAACTCGTCGCCGGGCTCGTTGGTCAACGCCGCCGCCGCCCGGCTGCCCGGCGCCTCGATGCGGACCACCCCGGCCAGATGCGGCACGCTGACGAATGGGTGCGGTCGATCGGCCTGCACGACATCCAGCGCGAAATACCCTTGGCGCAGGCTGCCGGTTCCGAGAATCGCCGCCCAGTCCAGCTCTTCCATGGTCTGTGGCGAGATCCGGGTCGTGAACCCCGGCGCGATTTTCGCCCCATCGGCATCGAATGCGGTCGCCGTCACGGCCGCCGGCTGCTCCGAGGCGTTGATGAGCGTGACGATGGTGTTGTATCCCCCGCCGATGACGAAGTAGGGGAACACGGTCCAGCGGCTCCCCGTCGCCCACAGCGCCGGCACGGCGAGCGTCCCCTCGCCCGGATTGTCGACGAGGTTTCCCCGGAACCGGGCCTCTATCGATTCCACCCGGACGTAGCCCGCCAGCGGCACCGCCGCGGCCGTGATGTCGAACAGGGCGTCCAGGGAATCCCGCACCGCACCCCCGGCCCCGGCCTCCCGCACGGCGGACGCCTGCTCGACGCCAGCCGTATCCATGAGCGTCCACCGGGACTCGAAATCCGCCGTGCCCGCACCGGCCACACTCACGAAAGGCATCTCCCCGGCGCTGCGCCGGTCGAACGGGAAATAGGCGGGCTCGACCGGCGCCTGGGAGTGCACGGCGTAGGCGCCTCCCGCTGTGGTCCCGATCTTCGTTGCGACCGGCCGGTCGTTCTTGGATTCGATGGCCACCGACGCCACCGTCACGGCGGTCGCGCCCGGTCCGAACATTGTCACCAGGTCGAAGGTCAGGGTCTGGCGGGCCGCCAGCAGGTGGGCGCGCTCGTTGGCTACATCGGACCCGTCCAGCAGGCCCCCGGCTTCGTCAAAGGCCCGGATCGTCAACGGCGCCGCACCGGTCGCCGTGTTCGAGACCGTGAAGGACTGTGTGTCGACGCCCCGCTCCACCGGAAACAGGAACGTCTTCGACGCCGGCAGGTCCGGCCCCAGCACCGGCAGCAGGAGCTCCTCGTAGCGGGGCGCGGCCGTCGAGGGCAGCGCGCGGGTGGGCTTGGCCGCGCCGATCGGCCCGATCGTGACCTGGTAGAAGCCGGTCCCGGCGCCGACCGGTCCGGTCCGCTCCAGCACCGGGCTAAAGCTGAACACGTCGACAGCGGAGCGGCTCGACTCACCCGGGGCGAACGTGTAGACCACCCGGTTGCGGCTCCCGCCCGACGCCAGCGTGACGTCCTCACCGTCCGCGGTCGTCAACCGGGCGCCGGTTTGCGATTCGATCGTGGCCGGGAACCGGAGCTGGGTGTTTCTGGGCAGCGGCGATGCCTGGAAGATGATCTCGGTCCCGTCAGAGAACGCCGCCGCGAACCCCTCGCTGAAGGTGAAGTGGCCGAGATGGTCGATGAGCACCCGGCCCGAGTTGTAGGTGTAGACCGGATCGGTCGAAGGATCGATGACGATGGCGTCGGCGACTCCCGCGATGACCCGGGCGACCCGGTTCCCGGTGGCCAGCCGGTTTTCGACCGTGGAGATCCGCGCGTCGAGCGTTTCGATACCGCTGGCCGGAACCGACACCCGCAGGCCTTCCAGATGCACGACCGTACCCGTCCCGATGCCCGCGGGAACGTGCAAGGCGACGCGCCCCGCGTCGCGATCCACCGTGGCGCTGAAACCCGTTTGAGCCGGGCTGGTCGAAATGTCGTTGGCGTCGCTGGTGAGCACGGCCGGGCTGAGATCGATTGCGATGTCCTCGGCGACTGTGGTCCCGGAAACGACCGTGAACGTCAGCCCCCCCACCGGCTCGGCATGTCCGGTCCGGATGACGGTCGCCGCCGTGCTCGACACACTGAACGTCGCCTGCGCCCAGGCTGTCGGGCCCCCGGAAAGAACGGTCAGCGCCAACAGGACGCTCGTCCATCGTTGAATAGGGGTCATTGGTGTGTCCTCGGTCGCCGCCACCCCGCCGTCAGGGGCGGCATCCCGTATCGGCGGGCGGAGGCTCCTCCTCGGTCGCGGGGCGGGATTGGAAGGGGTTGCCCGTGCTCCGGCGGGGTTCCGCCACCCATTCCCCGCCGACGCAGGTCCAGGCCTGCCGGATCTCCCATCGAAACGGTCCGAACGGTGTGAGCATGTTGAAGCCGATCCGGGCAACGGCCCGGGTCCCATCTGCGGAGGGCTCGATCCCCTGCACTTCCGGATCCTGGAACGGAGGCTCCGGGTGCTCCAGAAAATACGGCCGGTCTTCCGGCCGGAGAAACCGCGACGCGCCGTCCCGGTCGCCCGCGGCCAACAGACGCCAGTACGCCGTGGCCCGCGATCGCAGCACCCCACCGGGCGCAGGATCGGACTGGACGGCGCGGCTCTCGGCCCGGGAGACGGCCGCCATCCCCACCCCCAATGCCAAGGCCATGCTGCACACGCTCACGAAACGGTTCATCGATGTTTACTGTTCCACCGCCCCGGCATCGGGTAAAAAAACAACAGGGAAGGGGCGCATGGCCCCTTCCCTGCATGGATCCGAGCCCGAACCGAGCGGATCTCTAGTCTTTGGAGTGACAGCAACCGCCGAGGTAAACCCAGCGAAATCCGAAATGAAGACCCCGGCTTCAGCATCGGTGAAGTCCGCCGTGATGGTCATGTACCCGCTGAAGCTACCGGTGTGCTCGGCGGCAGTGAGCAGTTCGCTGAGCAGGATCCTCATCGTGGACCGCGGCCCCACCATGTCTGGAGTGGAGTACTTCAGCTCCTGACCGTTCGAGAAGAAGGCGAAGTGGACTGCGCCAGCCTCGTCCTTGGTCATGTTGGACACCGCGATTCCGGTGTCGTACGGCGCCTCGGATAGGACGTACGCAACCTTCATCGAGGTCTGGGCCGACGTGGAGTCGATGACTGTCACGGCCGTGGTCTTGTCGGTAGCAAACCGCGGGATAGAGTCTCTGGTCACCTTTGGGTTTTGCGACGCCGATCGGACCCACATCCGCAGTCACCTGGATGTCCAGGGTGAGCGGGAGCAAGTCGTTTTCGTCGGCCCCAAATCTATGGAGCCCAGGACAATGATCACGTCGACCCCGCTCGTGAGCATGCCGCCCGTGTGCATCTCGTTGACAAAAGTATCGTCCGCATCATCGTCGGTGGCATCGGTGTCGTCCATAAGCATCAACTGCCCCGTCAACACGCTTGCCTTGTTATCTTCGGCGGTGATAACGGCCACCAGTGTTCTGGCTTTGTTGATCGAGAGTTGGTCATTCATCCTATCGTCCCTCGAGGCATCATCGTCGGCAGCGTCCGGATCCACACAAATTGCGATTAAGGGTTTGATCCACCTCAAAATCCTCACCCTCTTCGCCCCAGGTCTTCTGCTGTGGCCGCCCACGCGTCAATCGTGACCTCGACGCCGTCGGGAATTCCGGAGAACTCCAGATTGATCTGCGCGCCATCGAAGGAACGCACCGTGTTCTCCTCGATCAACAACTTGAACTTCGTGGCCTTCTCGGGGTCCCCGGTGTGGCGGATCAGAGTCAGTGTCGTGGCAACATCGACGCCGTCGTCGTCCAACTCATCCACGATGGAGTTCATGACGGTGACCGTGTTGGCGCCGCCCAGCAGCCGGATATCCCCGGTGCCGGAGACGCTGGCGGTGATGCTGTCGCGGCCCGATCCCACCAGTGAGAGCCGGACGCCTTCAATGTTGATTGACGCTCTGTCAGTTGGCAGGCATTGCTGTCTACGACAGTGACCGTGATCGTGTTGCCATCTATTTCCGTATTTCGGTAACATCCCCAATGGTACGCCACAGATGTCCACGTCAATGTTGTTACCACAGTCCGGCATCTGTATCAAGGGCATTCGTAATCGGGACGCCGTAATCGATGAGCACCGTCCCATTATCGTCGGTATCCGTCGATCATACCGCTTGTGACCGCCAGCGTGATACCTCCGGCCTCCTCCGTGTGGCCGTTCATCCGGCCCTGCGTGGCGCCGGCGCTCACCTGGAAAGTGGCTTGCGCAAACGCACCGGTGGCCATCGTCATGGCAACCAGCATGCAGAATGCGGAAAATACAAATCTGGTTTTCATCTAGTTCTCCTTGTAACTTCTTGACATCTTGGGTTTTATTTAAAGTTTTCCCCTTGCTGGACGCTGGATGCGCCCGGTACCGGCTCATGCGTATGCAGCTCGGCGGCCATCATTGTAAGCTGTTGATCCAATTATGGAAAGAGAAAATTTGGGGTGTGTCGTAACGACACGGTGTGTCACCGGAAGTGTGTATTTTTAGCTCACCCAGAACCGGAAGGGAAAGAGGCTCGGTGGCCTGTGGACCGCCGAGCCTCTCGGGAAAACCATGAAACCCAAAAGAAGTTTCCTGAAAACCAGATGCAGAGTGCTTATCGTATCCCGTCAGCGTAACGATTTCAACGTGAAAGCAATAAACCGACCGGACG
>CAXWPM010000005.1:0-1318118 GCA_963667345.2 Terriglobia bacterium | reverse complement strand
CATGGGGATGCACGACGGTGCGTGGCCGCGCTCGAGGGGACCGAACCCGTTCCTGCCCCTCCGACTGGGGCGGCAGCTGGACCTGCCTCAATCTTCGCCGCGGCGGGAGTTGGAGTTTGCGAAGCGGCTGACCGGCCAACTGCTTCGATCGGCCCCCGACGTCGTCGTCAGCCATCCTCTGCGCGAGGCCGATGCCGATCTCAGACCGAGTCCTCTTTTTGCCGACCTTCCGGTCGTCGATCCGGCTGCGCTCGGTTTGCCATCGGCGCCTCCGTACGTGGAAACGCTCCGGTTGTCTTCTCGAATCGAGGTCGTCCAGGATCATGACGCTCCGGCGTGGGAGGGAGCGCTCGCCCGTGGCGGCACCGCGATCTTCACCCACCAGGCGGCATGTCCGTTCCGGGCATTCGCCCACATCCGGCTCGGCGCAAAATCGCTGGATGCCCCCGAGCCCGGGTTGAGTGCGCTCGACCGGGGCATACTCATCCACGCGATCCTCGAGCGCGTCTGGGCCCGGCTTGGTTCCCACGAGGCGTTGATGTCGGCGGGCGCCGACGAACTAGGGACGTTGATCCGGGCGGCGGTCCGGGCCGAAATCTCCGAGATGGCGCCGGCAAGGCGGGTGTTGCGGCAGGCTCGTTTCGCCGGGATCGAGCAGGCCAGGTTGGAACAGCTTGTCGCCGGCTGGCTCGAACAAGAGAAGGCCCGTATTCCCTTCACGGTCCTTGCTCTCGAGCAGGAGCGTCAGATCAACGTTGGAGGCATCGATCTCGCCGTCCGCGCCGACCGGGTGGATCGCCTGGCCGACGCCACGCTGGTCGTGATCGACTATAAGTCTTCCGAGCGGTCGCCTTCGGATTGGGATGGGGACCGTCCCGACGAGCCCCAGCTTCCGCTCTACGCCACGACGACCGCGGAACAGTTGAGCGGGGTCTTGTTCGGAATCCTCGAAACGGGTGGTACCCGGTTCCGAGGCCTCGCTTGTTCAGAGGGCATCGTGCCCGGAGTGAAACCTAGGGAAAGGGACCGTCCCCTGCACGACGCGATCGAGGACTGGCGCGGCGTTCTCGACCGATTGGGACGCGATTTTCGGGAAGGCAAGGCGAGGGTCGACCCGAAAAAGCCGGGTGAGACATGCCGTTACTGCAGCCTGTCGTCCCTGTGCCGGATCGGTGAGTCCGCGACCTTGTCTGAAGATGCGGAGGGTCGGGATGGTTGAACGCATCGATACGCCCATCCGCGACCGATCCGAAAGGCTGCGTGCTCTCGATCCGAGGGCTTCGATCATCGTACAGGCGCCGGCCGGTTCCGGAAAGACCGAGCTGTTGATCCAACGGTTCCTCACGCTGCTCGCCGGCGTGGATCAGCCCGAGTCGATCGTCGCGCTCACGTTTACGCGGAAGGCTGCCGGTGAGATGCGTCACCGTGTGATCGGCGCGCTCGAGAGCGCGTCGGGCCCGGAGCCGCAATCTGATCACGAGCGGCAAACCTCGGCGCTGGCCGCCAGGGCGCTCGCTCGCGACGAACAGCAGGGGTGGCGGCTGCTCGAACATCCCTCCCGGTTGAGAATCCAGACCATCGACTCGCTGTGCGGGAGCCTGGTCCGTGGGATGCCCTGGGTGTCCCGCATGGGCGCGCCGCCGCGCCCGGAAGAAAACGTCGACCATCTCTATCGCAAGGCCGCGCGCGAAACGTTGCAGTTGCTGGATTCCGGGAGCGCCCACGCCGACGTCCTGGGGCGACTCCTCGCCCACCTGGATAACGACGTTCGGGCGGTGGAGCAACTGTTCGGCGCCATGCTTGCCCGAAGGGATCAGTGGTTGCGCCATGTCGTGCCGAACGCCGGTTCCGCCGAGTTCGGCGGGGTGCTGGAATCTGCGCTGACCGGGATCGTCACCGATGAACTCGAAGAGCTAGTCACCTTGTTTCCGGAAGACATCGTGCCCGAGACGCTCATCCTGGCCCGTTTCGCGGCGGCGAACCTCGGGGAAGAGGAGGCCGACAGCCCGTTGATCGCTTGTCTGGATCTGGGCAGCTTGCCGGGTTCGGATTGGACATCCCTCGGACCCTGGCTCGGGTTGGCGGAGATGTTCCTCACCAGGAACGGGGAACGACGCCGTCAGCCCGACAAGCGACAGGGGTTCCCGCCGACGAAACAGGGTAAGGAGGCCAAACGCCGATTCAAGGCGATACCTCTCGATGATCGGCTGATCGCGAAGCTCGGTGCCCTTCGGTCTCTTCCGCCGCTCGTTCTCGACGAACGACAGGGAGAGATTCTGTCGGGGCTGATGGCGTTGCTCCCGGTGGCGGCCGCCCAGTTGCGGCTGGTTTTTGGACGAGAGGGGATAGTGGACTTCACCGAGATCGCCATGGGCGCGCGAACGGCCCTCGGCCCGCCCGAGAACCCCACCGATCTTGCGTTCGCGCTCGATTGTCGCATCGGGCATCTGCTCGTCGACGAGTTTCAGGACACGTCGCAGAGCCAGTACGAACTGCTCGTGCGCTTGACCGAAGAATGGCAGGAGGGCGACGGGCGGACCCTGTTTCTCGTTGGCGACCCGCTGCAATCGATCTACGTCTTTCGCGAGGCGGAAGTTGCGCTCTTTCTGAAGGCCAGGAAGGAGGGGATCGGAAATGTCCGGCTGGTTCCCCTCACGTTGTCGGTGAACTTTCGCTCGAGTCCCGCAATCGTCGAGTGGGTCAATCGAGGACTTGGCCCGGCGTTTCCCGACGTGGAAGACATGTTCACGGGCGCGGTGACCTATGAGCCCTCCGTTGCATTTGCGCCGGAGACGGAGGCCGCCGCCGATGCGAAAGCGGTCACCGTGCATCCATTCTTCGAGGGCAGCCTGGAACCCGAGGCCATGCGGGTGTTCGACGTCATTAAGGAAGCACGAGCGGTGGACCCGCAAGGAAGCATCGCGGTGCTCGTGCGCGCGCGTAGCGACTTGTTTGCCGTGGTCCGATCCTTGAGGCGTGCGGGTGAGAAATTTCGGGCTGTCGAAATCGATGCGTTGGGAGAACGTCCCGTGGTCCGCGACCTGGCCGCTCTGACGCGCGCGATGCTGCACCCGGGGGACCGTGTGGCATGGTTGTCGATTCTTCGCGCACCCTGGTGCGGGTTGACTCTCGCTGATCTGGACGCGCTCGTGGCGGGCGATTTTGCCTCGTCAATCTGGGACCTGGTCGAAGATGCCGATCGGTTGGCATCGATGTCTCCGGACGGGTCCGCACGCCTGGGCAGGGTGCGCGGCATCCTGGCCGATGCGCTGCCGCGGATCGGTACGATGCCGATTCGGCGCTGGGTCGAGGCGACCTGGGTGCGTCTTGGCGGACCCGCCTGCCTCGGGAACAGGACAGACCTCGAAGACGCGGCCGCCTACCTGGACCTGCTGGAAGAATCGACGGCAGGAGCGAACCTTGGCGACGAGCGCAAGTTTATCGACGACGTCGCCCGGCTTTTTGCGCGGCCGGATGTGGAGGCGCCGAACGTCGGTGAGCCTGGCGAACTGCAACTTCTGACGATACACAAGGCCAAGGGTCTCGAGTTCGACACAGTCATCCTGCCCGGACTCGGACGCGGGACCCGTCACGAAGAACCCAGCCTGATGATGTGGCTCGAGTACATCGACCGCCGCGGCGCCTCGCAACTTCTGATGGCGCCGATTGGCGAGACCGGCGGCGACGAAGACCCGCTGTATGCATACCTCCGGCGCGTGGGATCCAATAAGGCGGAACACGAGAGCACGCGTCTGCTGTATGTCGCCGTCACACGCGCGCGCAAACGCCTGCACTTGATGGGGCACACCGGAATCGTGGCGGCCGCCGGCCGCGTCCGAGTTCCGGGGAAGCGCACACTGCTCCGAAAGATTTGGGACGTCGTGGAACCCGAGTTCGAGTCCGCGCGTGTGATGAACGGCGATGCTGTCGGGACGAACGCTGTGGTAGGGGGAATGGACGAACCCATGGGCGTTCCGCTCCGCCGCCTCGACCGCGATTGGACACCGCCGCCGCTTCGGGCAGACATCGATTGGAAACCAGGCGGCGCCGCCTCGGGCGCCGCCGACGAGATCGAGGAAGTTCCCCTTCACCCGACGTTCAACTGGGCCGGTGAACTCGGGCGTCGGGTGGGCATTGTGGTCCACGCGTTGCTTGGACGGACGCAGGTTGAAGGCTTCGACGGCTGGAATGCTGGAACAATCCGGGCGGCGCTGGTGTCGGAAGGTCTGGCGAGTGACAGGCTCAACGAGGCGGCCCGCCGCATCGAGCAGGCGCTCGAGGCGACGGCCCAGGACGAGCGGGGTCGGTGGGTGCTTGCCGATCACGAGGACGACCAGCGCGAATACGCCCTCTCGACCCTCATCGGGGGGCACGCCCGCCGCGTCGTGCTCGACCGGACGTTCATCGATGGCGCCGTCCGCTGGATCATCGACTACAAGACGGGGACACACGGAGGCGGCGGAGTGGAGGCTTTCCTGGATAACGAACAGGCTCGCTACCGGGCGCAGCTGGAGGGTTACGCCGGCGCGATGCGACACATCGATCCCGGCCCGATCCGCCTCGGGCTCTACTTTCCGATGCTCCAGGGCTGGCGGGAGTGGGCGTTCGAGGGGTAGAGTGGCCTGTACCACCCATATTGGGACCAGCGCCGATGGGTCTTCGAGGCGAGGTCGAGGCGCGAGTCGGAAGTTGATGCTCATTCATCGACGACGGCTCGCAACGACGAGATCGCCTCGAACCCCCATCGGCCCGAAGGGTTGCGGCGAAATGGCATCGTCTTCGGCGTCATCGGCTTCTCGCAATGAAAACCATTTCCTCGGCGCCGATTCCTTGAATCCAATACCATTGGGCCCCAACGCTGGTCCCAATATGGGAGGTACAGGCCACTAGATGCCTTCATGGATCGCAGCGATCGCCATCGCGAGCCTCGTCGCCACCGTGCCACTGACGTGGGTCTTCAGCGTCTTGCGCGACCTTCCCGAACCCGTCGTGCTCTCTCACCGGCCTTGGTCGACCCGGGCTAACTTCGGGCTGATCACGATCATCACCGCGATCGTGACCGTGTTCATCCGGTACGCCTACTATGGAGCGGCCCCCGAGCCCGCCCTGGTCGCCATGCGCTTTCTCATCACCGGTTTGTTCTACGTCTTTGGGTTCGTCCTCTTGACCCGGCAGTCCGTCGGCCTGTACCCGGAGTACTTCGTGACGACGGGCCGCACCGGACTCCTGCTGCGAAAGGCGCTGTACCAGAACATCATCGATGTGGAGACGCTTCGGGAATCGGGTGGCGAAACGCGGTTGCGGATCGAAATGCGCAGCCGGGTGAGCCTTCCCCTCGTGCTGCCCTCCCACCAGCTGCCGACACTGTACGAAGCGATCAAGAAAAGCCAACCGGATCTCTAGGGATAAGGACAGAACCCTTTCTGTAGCGGCGCTCTATGAGCGCTGAAATCCATGTCGGGAACTCTTCGGCGGTCATAGACCGCCGCTACAGGAGCGCTACAGGAGATGGATCCGTCCCGAATATGTCGGTCGCCACCGTTCCCGGTTCTGATCGGTTGCGCAGGGGGCCCGACGCTAATGATTTGTTAAGTATGTTAATTCACCTCGCGCACGATCCCGGCAGGTGTGCACAATGTTAAAATTAGGGGATTATATATTAGAGTTGAACCACCATAATCCTACTTCCCGGCCTTCTTCTTAGACGTCTTCTTACGACGCTTGAGTACGACTAGACCCACCTGTTCTGGTGTCGCGCCTTTGTAGTTGGCCTTCAAACCACGTTTGGGCTTCTTCCGCGTACCGGGCTTATTAGTCATCACGTCCCTCTCTGTTCATCGAACTATCTGGAGCTTAGTCTTGAGGTAGTCCATGCCGCGATCACCCTTCACCCTGTTGCAGTTTCCACGGAGCAGTTGCAGATTGTCGATGTGATTCGTCCCACCCTTTCGCCTTGAGATGATGTGGTCCACTTCTAGGTGTCGCGCCGCGAAGTGCTCCCGGCATCCGGCACAGTGACCCTCTTGAAGTCCGTAGAGCATGCGGCGATTCTTTAGTGCGTTGTATGGCGGTAGCTTCCCAAGGTCCGTTCGTTGCGGGATGTCCGTTCTGTGGATCACCTTGCCAAACAGACCCAGTTCGTCCTTCATTCTCTGCTGAACCAACTCGGCGGCCTTAGAAGAGACGTCGATTCCGACCCACTGCCTGTGTCCTCGGCGGTCACCCAAAAGCGGCCATTAAAGGTCACTTGAAAACCGGCCAACGAAAATAGAGAGGCCCGGGACATTGAAACCGGCGGAAAGCTGAATAGGCTCCGTCGGCATGAGCAATGCCTTGAGCCAAGAGAAGAAAGAACAAGTTGTCGCATTGGGACGGCTGGGCTGGTCGCTACGGCGGATCGAGGAGACGACCGGTGTCCGTCGGGAAACGGCAGGGACATACCTGCGGGGCGCGGGTATCCCGGTGCGGCGGCCCGGTGGTTGGGGTAAACGGCCACCGGCAAAACCGGCCATAGAGGTGACCACCGACTCTGGGTCCCAGAATCGGGCCATCGCGGAACTGGGAGAACCGGTCTCCACCTCGGGCAGTGGGTGCGAACCCTACCGGGAGATCATCGAGCGGGACCTGAGTCGAGGCCGCAATGGGATGGCGATCTGGCAGGACCTGGTGTCGGATCACGGCTTCGCCAATAGCTACCAGTCGGTTAAACGCTTCGTGGGCAAGCTCCGCGGATCGCAGGGCCCCCAAGCTGCAGGCATCATCCAGACTGGACCTGGGGAAGAAGCCCAAGTCGACTACGGGACCGGCCCGATGGTGCGGGACCCCAAGACGGGCAAGTACCGGCGTACCCGGTTGTTCGTGATGACGCTGGGCTACAGCCGCAAATCGGTCCGGCTGCTGACCTTCAAATCCAGTTCCCACATCTGGGCCGAGCTGCATGAAACCGCGTTCCGCCGGCTCGGTGGCAGTCCTCGCTACATCATCCTGGATAACCTGCGCGAGGGCGTGATCGTTTCCGACTATTACGATCCCACTCTGAATCCGTTATTCAAGGACGTGCTCGCCCATTACGGCGTGGTGGCGATGCCATGCCGGGTGCGCGATCCAGATCGGAAAGGGAAAGTCGAATCCGGTGTAGGCCACGCCCAGAAAACGCCGCTGAAGGGGCAACGCTTCGAGAGCCTGGACCTGGCGCAGGCCTATCTGGACCGATGGGAGACCCGCTGGGCCGACACGCGCATTCACGGCACCACCAAGCGGCAGGTTGCCGCCATGTTCGCCGAAGAGAAGCCGTCATTACTGCCATTGCCGTTGGAACCGTTCCGGTACTACCAATACGGGAAACGCGTCGTCCATCTCGACGGCTGTGTCGAAGTCGAGGCCGCCTACTACGGACTTCCTCCCGGTTGGATCGGACGGAGTGTTCAGGTGCAGTGGGACACGTTCCACGTCCGGATCCTCGATCCGGAGACCCATCAGCTACTGCGCGAACATGTCCGTCAGAAACGGGGTGGATACCGGGTGCGTGCCCAGGACAACCCGAAGAAAACGCCCTTAACCACGGTGCAGTTGCTCGACCGTGCCCGTCGGGTTGGATCGCAGGTGGGTGCGCTGTGTGAAGCCATCCATCAACGGGAAGGGGAAGCCGGCATCCGCCGCATCCTGGGCGTGATCTCCCTGGCCAAAAAGTACGGTGTCCCTGCTGTTGAGGATGCCTCCGCCGCCGCTCTGGAACTCCACGTCTACCAGTACCGTTTCGTCCGTCGCTATCTGGAGCGGAAACCTCCGGTGACGCTGCGTCAAGTCGATCCTCTCATCCGCGAACTGACCCAGTATCGCGATCTCATCAACCTCAAGATTCAGGAGCAGGAAAAATCATGAACATCATCGAACTCCAGCGGGCTTTGCGACAACTTCGCCTCGGCGGCATTGCCGAAGTCCTGGAAACACGTCTGCACCAAGCCCAGACCGAAGCCATGGCGCCCATCGATCTGATCTCGATCCTGGTCTCGGACGAACTCGCCCGCCGAAGCACGCGGCTGCTGGAACGGCGGCGGAAACAGGCCCAATTCCGGGACCCTCAGAAGACACTTGAGGGCTTCGACTTCACCTTCAACAAGAAGATGAATCGCGGCCTCGTCTTCGATCTCGCCACCGCCACCTTCATCTCCAGACACGAAGACGCGCTGTTTCTGGGTCCACCCGGAACCGGCAAGAGTCATCTGGCCCAGGCCATCGGCATGGCGGCCATCCTGCAGGGCCATCGCGTCCTCTATCGTGAAACCCACGCCCTGCTCGACGATATTGCCGAAGCCACCATCGACGGCACCCGTAGAAAACACATGGACACTCTGGCCACCGTACCCCTGCTCATCATCGATGACCTGGGCATGCGCAAGCTGCCTCCGACCGCCGCCGAGCAACTTCTCGAAATCGTCATGCGACGTTACGAACGCACCAGTACGCTGCTGACTTCGAATCGTCCGGTCGAGGATTGGGGGAAACTCTTAGGCGACAGCGCCGCTGTCACCGCGATGTTGGACCGCCTTCTCCATCACGGTCACGTTCTCAAGTGCGGTCCCCGGAGCTGGCGTACCAAAACGGGCTTGCCCGGTACCGGTTCAAAGGGGTAAAACAACACTGTCCCGGGCCATCCCCATTGGCCGCTTTTGCGGTGACCACCATTGGCCGGTTTTGAAGTGACCACCGAGGTGTGTAAACCCTGAGCCGTAATGCAGGCCGTGGCGCATCCGCAGAACGGGTCCAGAACCATATCACCCGTGTTGGAGCTTGCTTTGATGATGCGTTCCAGTAGCGCGACAGGCTTCTGCGTCGGATAGCCGACTCGTTCCTTGGCACGGCCCGAAATTGGCGGAATATCGGTCCAGATCGCCGACGGCACCTGCCCCTTGTTCTCATTCAAATAGCGTTTCAGATAGGGTCGCCCAGATGCAGACCAAGCTATTCGGTTGTCCGCGTCCAGCGCCGCTATCTTGTCTTTGGTCATTCGCCACCCAAAGGGCGGCGTGAAGCCTTTGTACTCATAGGTCAGGTTAGGCCGTTCGCCCATTGATGCGGATCGAGTAATGTGGTCGTGTCGATACAGTCCTCGGTGGTCCCGGTGACGGTAAAACTTCTCAGTGTAATCTGTGCCTAGCGGGACACGGACGGCATCGGTCCTTATTGGCGGGCCGTAGAATAGGAGCGAGTCGACCACGCGGCCAAACGCCTTCGAGTCGTTATGTGATGAGTTGCGCTTCCAGATGATTTCGTTCCTGAAGTTACGTTTACCGAACACCGCATCCATGAGCAGTTTCAGGTAGTGGCTCATGGTCGGATCGCAGTGGAGATAGATCGAGCCTGTCGGCTTCAGTAGTCGGTGCATCTCCAGCAGCCGAGTCGCCATGTAGATCAGATAGGACTTGTCGCTGGAAGTCATCGCCGCCAGCAGGACACGGTAGAGCGCGGGGTGTTTTTCCTCGATTAAGTTGACCCATTCCACATCCACATCTGAGAGGGTCCACGTGTCCTTGAACGCGGCACCAGCGGCCTTTGATCCAATAGGAGCGGCATAGTTCGATTTAGAGTTGAACGGTGGGTCCAGATATATCAGGTCTACAGACTCGCCGTTCATGCCACGCATGAACGGCAGGTTGTCGCCAGTCCAGATGGTCTGGTTCTTCCAGTTAGGTCTACTCATCCTATTCGTCCATCTCATCCTCGTCCATTTCAAAGCGCATATTGATGCGCGGACTTGGATCTGAAATAAAGGTACGAATCTTTTTCAGAAGATCGACCTCCGGCAAGGTGCCATGATTAGGGCTTGTCCACAGCTTGCCACAAGACGGACACTTCTCAGGAATCCCATTACCCCCAGTGCCCTTTAACGGCACCACAACCTCTCCGATACAATCTGAATCCGCACAATCTAACCGAACACGCAGAATATCGCCCAGATCAAAAACAAGTTTGTGTTCTATTACCATTTGCTTATCCTCCTCTCGCCTCTGATGAAAGCCCGTTAGGGCGGATTAACTCTTGATACGGCAGAAACCGGTCCGCCAGTCTCGCCGTTACAATTCGCATCTGGTCGAGAGTGTCTAGACCACGAATGTTATTCCGCATCACAAACTCATTCACATAGCGTTGCAGATGCTTCGGAGACAGCTTGTGAAAAGTCCCCTTATGCGCCCGCTTCAGCATCGACCAGAAGGACTCTATGCCGTTCGTGTGAATATGCCCATCCACGTAACGGCCCGCACTATGTTTTACCGAAGAACGATTCGGTAGCCCTTCATATGCACGAGCATCATCGGTGTAGACCTGGGCATCTTCCGTCGTGTGCTCCTCTACGAATGCCTGAAGTGTCTGAGCATCCGTAGACCCAACTACACGGGCGGCAATCCGATTCGTCTGGCGATCCTTCACACCGACTACGGCGGTCTTTCCAACAGGCCCACGCCCTAGCTTCTTCCGCTTCGTTTCGTGCTTGTTCCGTTCCTTGCCGCCGAAATAGGTTTCATCGACTTCAACAGGACCACCGAACCTGACGCCTTGCTCGACAAACGCTTCACGGATTCTCTGCTGCATGTGCCAAGCAGACTTCTGAGTGATCTTTAGGTCACGGTGGAGCTTGGTACTGGCAACACCCTTGAGGGAAGTCGTATCGAGGTAAATAGCGAATAGCCACTTACGCAGGGGTATCGGTGATCCGGCCATGACAGTTCCAGTCTTGACCGAGAAGTACTTCTTACAGTCCCGGCAGCGATACGGCATCCTGACATGGCTACATTCATAGGTATTCCCACTATCACACTCTGGACAGACACGTTCACCTTCAGGCCAGATGATCGATTCAAACCAGTTGCGGGCGGATTCCTCGTCCGGGAACATCTCGGTCAGTTCAAAGAGTGATAGCCCTTTGCGGGTGACTTTGCCGGGTCCAGATTGTGTTACGTTCTTCATGTCCTATATACTACAGTATCCCTATGGGGATGTCAACTCTAATATATAATCCCCAAAACAAAGCACAAACAGGCTCAATTCTGAAATATCTGTAAATAATTCAAGAAAAGACGTATTTTTGACCGCGGTGTCGGCGTCCACTGTCATGAAAGACGGAGCTAAAGAAAAGCGAGCTTCCTGGATTAAGAGACACTTTTCCGATACCGTCCCTGGCTGAGAAAAGCAATCATAAACAGGAAGCTCAAAGCCCTCGGAAACGGGGGCTTTTTCATTTGTGGAACCTTTCAGGAGCGTCCCGCCGTCTCCAGGGCGAGTGCACAGCAGAGTGAACCCTTCCGGGCTCCGTCCCGGAGCACTTCCACGGAGTCCCATTTCCATTCCCGATGATGCGGGTCGCCCGCCATGGCGGCTTCGATCAACTGCATTGCGATGGTGTAACCCGGGCGATCCTGGTTGCCGGATGTGAGCTGTTTCCCCGGGATAAGTTCGACCCCGAGTTTGTCACGGCCGATCCGCACGACAACGTCCTCAAGGGTCTCTGTCCCATCGAACGAGCCCGCAGGCAAGCCCCAGATTCCCGGTAGCTCATCATCGTCATCGGGGCGCCGGACAGTCAGAATCCGATCACCGTTCCTGATGATCAGAGCGACGGATCGCTTTGACAGTATGGTCATGGATGGCGTTCGCCCATGTCGGCCAGCCAGCCGCCAAACTGCCAGATGTCTCTGAAAATAGTGCCCCAGGCCGGGCGGTTTCGCCCGTAGGCAGTCTCGACGCGCCACCGAACGTACTTTCGGGGTGGGACCGGGAAGAAGGGGAATCGGCGGGACCAACCGGCGGGCAGGATTCGTGGGTAATAACGGATCAGAGCGGTCAGTATCGCCAACTGTCTCACGCTGTCATGCTATCATAAGTCTATGAAACTATTCGGCATCCTGCTGTCGCTGTTCATCCTCGTACCTATCGCGGAATTCGCGCTCCTGATAGAAATCGGGAGACGGCTGGGCACGATCGAGACGCTGATGCTGATCTTCGGTACGGGTATTCTCGGTGCTTTTCTGGCCCGCCTGGAAGGTTTGCGCATCCTGTACCGCATCCAGAATGACTTGCGGACCGGACAGATGCCGGCCGAACAGCTCTTTGACGGCGTCCTGGTCCTCATCGCCGGCGTGGTTCTGCTGACCCCCGGCCTTCTGACTGTAAACGATCACCAGAAAGTGAATGAATCTGAACAAACGCCGAGACTCTGAACGCTCATCATCATCGCCGAGGCCTTGCGAGGCTCTTTGCCGGGGCTTTCCGACCAGTCGTGCAGCTTGGGCGACGTTGCGTGACAGATCACGCTTCCGCGCGCTTGACAATTCTGCTATAGTTTTCCGCCCTTCGACCGGACAGGCTCGGAATTCGACATTCGCGAGGAAGAAAATCACGACTTACGTGTCGGCGCTCGTCCAGAACACTTCACTTTTTCGCGATCGTTAACATTCTAACCGACATCGCCGGCCTCATTCTTCTGTTCCCGCCAACGCGGTACCCGGTGAAGGCCTTCATCAAACGCAGAGCGCGTTATTGGACGACGACCCATCGAGTTGAGATTTCTCTCTAGCTCCACCGCTCCCTCGCCGCTACACTGATTCTGCCCTTCCTTTCCGAGGATCCTCAACAAATCATGCTCTTCACGACCCGAAGCGGCGCCGTTTGCGGCATCGATGCGTCTCCGGTCGAAGTCGAAGTTCACATCTCAAGCCGCGGTAACGGAGAAATCCTGATCGTCGGTTTACCCGACACGGCGGTCCGTGAGTCACGCGCACGGATCGCCTCTGCGATTCGAAACAGCGGCTTCGACTTCCCCTTTCGGCAAATAACGATCAACCTGGCTCCCGCGACCTTACGGAAGGAAGGCTCGGCGTTCGACCTGCCGATGGCGGTCGGAATCCTCGGAGCAGAAGGGCTGGTGGGCGAGGCGGCCAGCGGTCACGTTATGATCGGCGAGCTGTCCCTCGACGGCCGTCTACGGCCGGTCCGGGGGGCCCTCGCGATCGCCATGATGGCGCGCCACCACGGTGCATCCCGCCTGATCACGCCAGCTGAAAATGCGGAAGAGGCGGCCCTCATCGAAGGTCTGTCGGTATATCCGGTGAAGACACTCGCAGAAGCCGTCGCGCACCTGAGGGGCGACGTGTCGACGCCACCGTTCTCGGTCGACCGTAAAGCGAAGACTGACCCGATCGGGCCACATGCGGAAGATTTCCGCGATGTGCGGGGGCAGCAACACACCAGGCGGGCCATGGAGGTCGCCGTCGCCGGCGCCCACAACATCCTGATGATAGGACCACCGGGGTCTGGGAAGACGATGCTGGCCAGACGCATCCCGTCAGTGATCCCACCGATGACGCTTGACGAAAGCCTGGAGACGACGCGAGTTCATTCGTGCACCGGCCAGCTGCCTCGGGGTGGTCTGATCACCGAACGGCCGTTCCGGGCGCCACACCACACAACATCCTACGCCGGACTTGCCGGGGGCGGATCAGTTCCGCGACCGGGAGAGGTTAGCCTGGCGCATAACGGTGTCCTGTTTCTGGATGAGCTCCCGGAATTCCCGCGTCATGCCCTCGAGGTCCTGCGTCAGCCTTTGGAAGAAGAGCGAGTGTCGATCACAAGGGCCCAACAGACTCTCGAGTTCCCTGCCTCCTTCGTCCTCGTAGCCGCGATGAACCCCTGCCCATGCGGGTATCAGACCGACCCGGGCCGGGAGTGCATCTGTACGCCGCGTCAGATCCAGGCTTACCGAGGCAAGATCTCCGGACCGCTGCTGGACCGCATCGATATCCAGGTCGAGGTGCCGGCAGTATCGTACCGGGAGATTCGGAGCGATGAAACATCCGAGTCCTCGTCTGTTATCCGGGAACGCGTAAAACGGACGCGGATCGTCCAGCTCGCGCGGCAGGGCGTGACGAACGCCAGGCTATCGACGGATCGAATAAGGACCCAGTGCCGGCTCGATGAAGACTCCGAACGGATCATGGAGAAGGCTGTTACGAGGCTCGGCATCTCTGCGCGCGGTTACGGCCGCATCCTGAAGGTCGCCCGTACGATCGCGGACATGGAGGGGGCACCACACATCAGGGCGGAGCATTTGTCTGAAGCCGTGAGGTATCGGACTCTCGAGACCGACCGTGCCCGTTAGACTTGCTCCGAGGAAGAGCACGGAGTCCGCTGACCTTCAGCTCGGACACTCGAAGCTGCCCGCCTTGTCAGCCGCGCTCGTTGACTCTATAGCTCCCGTGATGCCACTACTCTCGGCATATCGGTTTCGTACGGCAATCGCTCTGAGCCCATCGATATCGTTACTCCTTTTCAAACCCATATGCTTGCGCGTCGAATTGTATATCGCCTGGCAGAGCTGTTCTAGTCGATCACAACGGGCGGATGCCTGGTTGACGCCATGACGTCGAGCCGGCTGGAGGGTCGGGAGGCGGTCGTCGCCTGCTGACCAGTTTTGGTATACTCCCGTTGCTTGCTCAGGGAAGTCCCTGTTTGGAGTTAAATGACCCCCGGCAGAGCCGGGGGCTTATTTCTGTGAGCCCCTCAAAGGGGCCGGTCAAGAGCCGCCTGAAGGCAGCTGATGCCCCCACGCCATGTTCAGCTCCTCCAAACGCTGCTCCTCCCGCTCCTGCCGCCAAATGTATTCCCGCACGAATTGTTTGTCATCCCCACCGTGGAAACGAAATAGCCTCGCGCTCAGAAACTCTTCCCTGTCAAACGGTGTTTCAGTCCCAGAAAGTTCCGGGCAGTCGAGATTGCACTCTTCCCCTTGATGAATCCCGCCACACTGGATACCGCCTACTTCGGAATGAACACCATGTAATACTTGCAGTCCCATTTCGTGTGCGATCGCCTTCGGGCCTCTTTCATTGAGTCCTCCTTCTTTGGAAGTCGTCGCTTCCAAGCAGGACTTTCCTATCTACCGCCGCTCTCGGTCAAACCTCTGCGAGTCGCCCCGGCTAAGCCGGGGGTTTACCTATGGGAATTACTGGTTAAGAACCAGTGCTTATTCGAGTTGCTCCAGACCGAATCATGAAGAAAATCTGGCTCATTCACCCGACAGGATTCTATCCCGCCATCGTGCCTCACTTCTCGGAGCGCGGGATCCAGGTAACCTACGTCCTCGCGCAGAACGCTGTCCTCGGGCGTTTCACGAACCTGCCGGTCGGCTGCATCAAGCACTTGTTTCTGGACGCGGCGTCGCGACGCCCTCCCGGTGGGCTCGAAGGTAGTTTCAGCGCTCCAGACCCCGCGATCATCAATGCCCTGGCCGAATCCGAGCCTCTCGTTTTTCAGATGCTGGGCAGGATCAATTACGCGAGGCTCGCGATGCACGACCTCAGGCGCGTGTACTTCGACTACATCGCGCTCTGGTGTCGGATCCTGGAGGAGTCCCACCCGGATGCGGTTCTGTTTCATATGCAGCCGCCCATGGGCGTCGATTACGTCCTTTACCTGCTGTGCCGGCACCTGGACATTAGAACGCTAATCGTTGAGATCACGTCCATCCCTGACCTGATGATTCTCATGGAAACGATCGAGCAGATGCCGGAACCCGCTGCCGAGGATCTTGACCGCTACAAGAGCTCGGAGGGGATGAGTGACGAGTTGCTCGGCCCCACGTACTATGACGGAAACAACCGCGCTTTCGAGGACGTCAGGAAGGGGCGGTTGACGAGACTGGACTCGGCCCGGGACATCTTCTATTGCGCCGTCCGTGCCGCACACGAGGTTGCCCGGAATCCCAGAAAAGTACTCCGGTCGAGCGGCACTTCGCTGTTTGCTTTCAATCGGAGGATGCCGACTCGCCTCGAATATCTCATGCTGGACGTCATGCATGCATTCCACATGTACGGACTCCGGGATTTCTACGAGTCGCACACCGCCGAACCCGATCTGACGGCGAACTACTTCTACTTTGCGCTTCATTTTCAACCGGAGCGGAGTACGGTTCCGATGGGGCTGACCTTCGGGGATCAACTGCTGGCGCTGGGTATGATCGCCGACTGCCTTCCGCCGGGTTGGCTGATTTACGTCAAGGAGCATCCCCGACAGTTCCACCAGGAAAACGTGCGCGGGAGCATGGCGCGAAGCCGCGAGTTCTATGACACGCTTCTTAGGATTCGACCCGACAGGGTTCGACTGGTCACCATCAACACGCCCTCGGATGCGTTGATTCGCAACAGCCGCTGCGTGGCTACAGTGGCGGGAACGACTGGCTGGGAAGCGCTGCGGGCCGGTGTCTCGGTGATGGCTTTTGGAGCGCCCTGGTACATGAACTGTCCTGGAGTCTTCACGGTGAAAACGATGGATCATTGCAGGAAAGCCATGGAACGCATCCAATCCGGGGAGAGAAAGTGTGCCAATCTTAGTTGGAAATTGAAACGGCTCCAAACCCTATGGCTTGATGGCATTGGAAAAAAGAATATCAAGCCTGTAAGAGAAAGGAGCCGAGATGAGGAGTCTGTTACGTTCGGTCAAGAAACGCAAGAAGTCGCGTGTGCTGGGTGAGGTCCAGGTCGTGAGTCGTGAGGAGTACACGGGACTGGATGTGGACTCGAAGGTGGAGATGATCCGGGCGTTGGTCCCGTTGGGATTGATGCAGGTAGAAGAGTTGCTCGACGAGGAAGTGAAGGCGTTGGCGGGGGAGCGATACGCGCGAAAGAAGGCGTCGTTGCGGGGTCGGCGTCACGGGAGCAATCCAGGGACGGTGGGGCTTGGCGGCCAGCGGGTGCCGGTTCGGGTTCCCCGGGTTCGTAGCGTGGCGGGCGGGGAGATTCCGCTCCGGTCCTACGATGAACTCAGTCCGGGTGGCGCGGTGAATGAGCTGCTTCTCAGACGTGTGCTTTATGGGATCTCCTGCCGGAACTACGAGTCGGCCGCGGAAGCGATTCCAGGAGCGATCGGACTGTCGAGTTCGACGGTGTCTCGAGGTTTTGTCAAGGCGAGTGCCGCGAAACTGCGGGAGATGCAGGAGCGGGATCTGTCGGGCGAGGACGTCGTGGCGATCTTCCTGGACGGGAAGGCGTTTGCCGACGCCATGATGGTGGTGGCCCTAGGCATCACGCTTTCGGGCGAAAAGCGCTTCTTAGGCTTCGTGGAGACGGACACGGAGAACGAGCAGGTACTGACTCCGTTTCTCCGTTCATTGATGGAGCGGGGCCTGGACATCTCTGAAGGCGTGCTGGTGATTGTCGACGGCGGCAAAGGTCTGCGGGCGGCAGTCAAAAGGGCATTCCACAATCGAGCCCTCGTCCAACGCTGCCAATGGCACAAACGCGAGAACGTCGTGAGATACCTATCGAAGACCGAGCAAGCCGCGTGGCGCAAGCGGCTTCAGCGTGCGTACCAGCGCCCGGAGTACAACGAAGCTCGGGCGGCGCTCGAAGAGCTCCATGGAGAGCTCGAAGAGCGAAACCAATCGGGGGCTGCGAGCCTTGAGGAAGGCCTGGAGGAGACCCTCACGTTGCATCGGCTCGGCGTGTACGGGGTTCTGGGCCGATCGTTCAAGACGACGAATTGCCTGGAACCGGCCAATGCTCTTGTCGAGGAAAGGTGCGCGAAGGTCGATCATTGGAAGAACTCGAGTCAGCGGCAGCGCTGGTTGGCGACTGCACTCATCGATATCGAACCGCGCCTGAGGAAGGTGATCGGCTACCGTCATCTTCCGAAGCTCCGCGAAGCCCTCAAGCGAGAACTGAAGATTGAGGCGAACACGTCGACGAGTTCGAAGAAGAAGGTTGCGTGACCCATCGTGAGCCGTGGAGAGTTTCAACTAAGAATGGGCTTGACTCCGGGGAGACCGTTGATCTGGGTCAGGTCAGCGCCTTCATCGAATGGCTCCGCCGAGAGGCAGGCTTTCCCGGGTTCGTGGCGGAAAGATTCGGGAAGGTATCGAACATCTCGGTCGATGAAAACGCCCGGTCCTACGCGGAGGCCATCGCCTCCCGCCTCGGCGCGTCTCGGGAACACGCTCGATCCACCCGCCAATCCGACGAAATCGCAACAATCTGACCCAGCCACAATATTCCAACGGGAATCTACGGGCCTCCGGTCCCATTGACCTCGAAGATGCGACGCCCTGGAAGATTCGACCCGCTCACTCAACCGTCGAAGAACGGGCATCGCCGATGAGTATGATCCAATTAACGGGTGTTTCCTCGACGAGCAAAGCCTCCAGGAAGCTGCTCGAAGTGGTAAGGCTTACCTGATTGGCTGCACAGCGCAACAGAGGCGGGCATAGGAGTGAGAAGGATCAGGCGGGTTCACATCTGACCACCCCTGGTTGGCGTCAATCAGGAATCGCCGCCCGAGAGGGTCTCCCGAACCGACTGGGCCAGCCCGGCTTTTGTGAAGGGCTTCTGAAGGAAAGCGGAGCCAAGTTCCGCCCGATCCACCTCCCGGCTGACAAAACGGTCTGTGTAACCCGACGTGTAGAGTACTCGGACTTCGGGGCGTTCAGCACGAATCCGCCGCGCAAGTTCCAGACCGTTCATCCGGGGCATCACCAGATCAGTCAGAACGAGGTCGATCGAACCTTCGTGATTGCCGGAAATCCTGCACGCGTCAAAGCCGTCGTGGGCGTCCAGAACCGAGTATCCGTAGGACTCCAACGTCCGTTGCATGCGTTGACGGACACCGTCTTCATCTTCGACAACAAGGATCGTCTCGGTCCCTTGGAGCGCTTCACGCGATTCCCCGTCCGTGTCGGGGGTCGCACCAGGCTGCCCTTCGATCCGTGGCAAGTAGACTTTGATGGTCGTCCCGAGACCGGGCTCGCTGTACGCCCAGACGTTGCCTCCGCTCTGTTTGACGATCCCGTACACAGTAGACAGCCCCAACCCCGTCCCCCCTTCCTTTGTCGTGAAGAACGGGTCGAACGCCTTGTCCCGAGTCGCCGCATCCATCCCGGTCCCGGTGTCGCTGACCGCAAGCATCACGTAGCGCCCCGGGCGGCACCCGGCGCGCTGGGCAGCGTAGCTTTCATCCAGTTCGACAGTCGACGTCTCCAAAACGAGCCGCCCACCTTCCGGCATCGCTTCTCTGGCGTTGACGGCCAGGTTCAGCAGTACTTGATGCACTTGCGCCGGGTCGGCCTTGACCGGAGCCGTCCCTTCGAAAGCAATAGTCATCTCGATGTCCTCGCCGAGAATGCGCTTGAACATGCTCTCGGTGTCCCCAAGGACCTGGTTCAAATCTATCGGCCTTGGTTGCATCAGCTGCTTCCGGCTGAAGGCAAGCAACTGCCGCGTCAGGTCTGCCGCACGCTTTGCCGCCTTGCGAACGGTCCGAGCATCTTCGATGAGGGTCTCGGCACCATCCAGTTCGGAAAGGTCGTCGATCAACGTCTGGGTCTGACCGAGGATGACGGTCAGAATGTTGTTGAAGTCGTGCGCGATCCCGCCGGCCAGCCGGCCGACGGCGTCCATCTTCTGTGACTGCAGCAGCTCGCCCTCGAGTTTCTTCCGTTCGGTCAGGTCCCGAACGACAACAGCCACCATCTTTGTCTTTCCGGTCTGATCGGAGATTGCCGATGCTGTGAGGGAAACCGGAATCGATTGGCCGTCGCGCGAGACGTGTTGTCCATCGGACACCTTGAAGCTCGAACCCGCGATGGCCTTCAACTTCTCGTTCAGGAACGCAGCATCCTCGGGAGCGACGATTTCAAAGAAGCGTCTGCCGACGACATCGGTCGGAGGGTAACCGTACATTGCAGCAGCGGCGGAATTCCAACTCACGATTCGGCCGTCCGCATCCAGGCCGACCACCGCGTCATCGGACACCTCAACGATGGCGGCGAGTTGCCCCAGGGCGTCCTCGCGCCCACGGCGCTCGGTGATGTCGCGGACGATCCCCCAGATGCCCACGACGCGCCCCTGATCGTCGCACTCCGGTTCGGAACGGTCTTCAACCCAGCGGTATTCTCCGGTTCCGCGGTTACGGATCCGATATTCCCGAATCACCTTCTGCCCTGCAGACAGCTTCCGCGTCGAAGCCAGAGCCTCTTCCAGGTCGTCGGGGTGCACCAGTTCAAACGGGTGTTTGTCCGGCTTGGCAAGCCCGAAAGGACCCCCCTCTCCAAGTCGTCCGCCCTCCGCAAATTCCTCGGGCCGGCAACCGCTCAGGTCAAAGATGCGGTCGCCCAGAAACTCGAGCTTCCACGATCCGGCGTCCGGGTCGATGGACACCGAGTAGATCAGGTCATTGGCGTGATGGAGGAGCGCCCTGAACTTGGCGGTCTCTTCCCGAAGCAGTTGGATATCGGATTGATCGTCTCGAGGCTGGTCTGTCAAATCGTCTCAATCCCTCCGGGGAGCCATGATTGGATTCTCATGCTCGATCATATCATTCGGGAACCGCACCCGAATGGCGCCGCGGAACCCGGCCTTGTGGAAGCCCGCGATTCATGGGAGATTGGAGTATAGGGAAGGTGCTGTGACATGAACGAAATCCGAGACATGTTCGATGAACTGGGACCGAGAAAAGTACTAATCGTACGCGAGCCGGCGGTCGGCCTCGAAGCATTCGTCGTCGTGGACAACATCGCCGCCGGACCCGCCATAGGCGGAGTGAGAATGGCGGCGGACGTGACGATGAGGGAAGTTGCCCGTCTCGCACGCGCGATGACGCTCAAGAACTCTGCGGCCGGTCTGCCGCACGGTGGGGGAAAATCCGGGATCGTCTCCCCCCACGACATCGAACCGGCCAGGAAGGAACGCCTGATCCGAGCGTTCGCGCGGGCGATCGGCGACCTGACCGAGTACATTCCCGGACCCGACATGGGAACCAACGAGGAGTGCATGGCGTGGGTGCAGGATGAGACCGGACGGTCCGTTGGCCTCCCTCGAGTAATCGGCGGCATCCCTCTGGACGAGATCGGCGCCACGGCTTATGGAGTGGCGGCGGCGGCGGATGTCGCCGCGCCGTGGATCGGCCTCGACCTGGACGGCGCGTGTGTCGCCATCGAGGGGTTCGGCGCGGTAGGCCGCCACGCAGCCCGGTTCCTGGCGGAAAGGGGAACCAGGCTCGTCGCCGCGTCCGACAGCGGGGGCGGCGTCACGAACACGGGAGGTCTCGATCTGGACGCCCTGATCGCACACAAGGCCGGGGGCCAAAGTGTTGCGAAGTTTTCCGGCGGCCAGCCGATCACAACTGAAGAACTTATCGCCTGCGACTGCGATATCTGGATTCCCGCAGCCCGGCCCGACGTCTTTACCGGCGAGAACATCGGGACCCTGAAAGCGAAGCTCATCATTCAGGGCGCGAACATCCCGGCGACAGAAGAGGCCGAGCGGTGGATGCACGAAAACGGGGTTCTCTGCATACCCGACTTCATCGCCAACGCCGGCGGCGTCATCTGTGCCTCGGTCGAGTACGACGCCGGTACCCAGGCCCAGGCTCTGACGACGATCGAAGAGAAGGTGGGCGCCAACACGAGGGAAATGCTCGAGCGAGCCCGGGACGGCGGGATGATGCCGCGCGCGGCAGCCGAAGAGATGGCACTTGCTCGGCTACGCGAGGCGATGGGGTATCGCAGGTTTTAGCCTCGTATCACTTACGCCTCGCCAACACGACCGGTTTGTCCTCGGCCGCCTCGACAGCTTTGAGGAAGGATCGAACGCGGCCGAGTTCGTCGGCTGGAACCATCACAGCTTTCAACGTAAGCCGACGTTCGAACACCAACTCCGTCCCCTCCAAGCGATAGGTCGCCGAGAAGCGACCGAAAGATTCTTCCAGATCCATCGATTCGGGAAGCCGTCCACTTCAATCCGGGCGGCAGCCGGATGCGCACGACATCCGCGTACTCGATCGGGCTGAAGATGATGGGGTGGATTCGCGACGCTCCGATAAACGGCAACTCATCCTGCATCGGCACGACGACGGGCTTGAATATGAGAAAACTACCGTTCAGGAGTTGACCGTAGAACGGCGCGACAAACTCCACGCCGAGGTCGAAGCGCAGGTCTTCGACCATAGATAAGAATGGGGATTATATATTAGAGTTGAACCACCATAATCCTACTTCCCGGCCTTCTTCTTAGACGTCTTCTTACGACGCTTGAGTACGACTAGACCCACCTGTTCTGGTGTCGCGCCTTTGTAGTTGGCCTTCAAACCACGTTTGGGCTTCTTCCGCGTACCGGGCTTATTAGTCATCACGTCCCTCTCTGTTCATCGAACTATCTGGAGCTTAGTCTTGAGGTAGTCCATGCCGCGATCACCCTTCACCCTGTTGCAGTTTCCACAGAGCAGTTGCAGATTGTCGATGTGATTCGTCCCACCCTTTCGCCTTGAGATGATGTGGTCCACTTCTAGGTGTCGCGCCGCGAAGTGCTCCCGGCATCCGGCACAGTGACCCTCTTGAAGTCCGTAGAGCATGCGGCGATTCTTTAGTGCGTTGTATGGCGGTAGCTTCCCAAGGTCCGTTCGTTGCGGGATGTCCGTTCTGTGGATCACCTTGCCAAACAGACCCAGTTCGTCCTTCATTCTCTGCTGAACCAACTCGGCGGCCTTAGAAGAGACGTCGATTCCGACCCACTGCCTGTGTAAACCCTGAGCCGTAATGCAGGCCGTGGCGCATCCGCAGAACGGGTCCAGAACCATATCACCCGTGTTGGAGCTTGCTTTGATGATGCGTTCCAGTAGCGCGACAGGCTTCTGCGTCGGATAGCCGACTCGTTCCTTGGCACGGCCCGAAATTGGCGGAATATCGGTCCAGATCGCCGACGGCACCTGCCCCTTGTTCTCATTCAAATAGCGTTTCAGATAGGGTCGCCCAGATGCAGACCAAGCTATTCGGTTGTCCGCGTCCAGCGCCGCTATCTTGTCTTTGGTCATTCGCCACCCAAAGGGCGGCGTGAAGCCTTTGTACTCATAGGTCAGGTTAGGCCGTTCGCCCATTGATGCGGATCGAGTAATGTGGTCGTGTCGATACAGTCCTCGGTGGTCCCGGTGACGGTAAAACTTCTCAGTGTAATCTGTGCCTAGCGGGACACGGACGGCATCGGTCCTTATTGGCGGGCCGTAGAATAGGAGCGAGTCGACCACGCGGCCAAACGCCTTCGAGTCGTTATGTGATGAGTTGCGCTTCCAGATGATTTCGTTCCTGAAGTTACGTTTACCGAACACCGCATCCATGAGCAGTTTCAGGTAGTGGCTCATGGTCGGATCGCAGTGGAGATAGATCGAGCCTGTCGGCTTCAGTAGTCGGTGCATCTCCAGCAGCCGAGTCGCCATGTAGATCAGATAGGACTTGTCGCTGGAAGTCATCGCCGCCAGCAGGACACGGTAGAGCGCGGGGTGTTTTTCCTCGATTAAGTTGACCCATTCCACATCCACATCTGAGAGGGTCCACGTGTCCTTGAACGCGGCACCAGCGGCCTTTGATCCAATAGGAGCGGCATAGTTCGATTTAGAGTTGAACGGTGGGTCCAGATATATCAGGTCTACAGACTCGCCGTTCATGCCACGCATGAACGGCAGGTTGTCGCCAGTCCAGATGGTCTGGTTCTTCCAGTTAGGTCTACTCATCCTATTCGTCCATCTCATCCTCGTCCATTTCAAAGCGCATATTGATGCGCGGACTTGGATCTGCCTCGGCGGTCACCCAAAAGCGGCCATTAAAGGTCACTTGAAAACCGGCCAACGAAAATAGAGAGGCCCGGGACATTGAAACCGGCGGAAAGCTGAATAGGCTCCGTCGGCATGAGCAATGCCTTGAGCCAAGAGAAGAAAGAACAAGTTGTCGCATTGGGACGGCTGGGCTGGTCGCTACGGCGGATCGAGGAGACGACCGGTGTCCGTCGGGAAACGGCAGGGACATACCTGCGGGGCGCGGGTATCCCGGTGCGGCGGCCCGGTGGTTGGGGTAAACGGCCACCGGCAAAACCGGCCATAGAGGTGACCACCGACTCTGGGTCCCAGAATCGGGCCATCGCGGAACTGGGAGAACCGGTCTCCACCTCGGGCAGTGGGTGCGAACCCTACCGGGAGATCATCGAGCGGGACCTGAGTCGAGGCCGCAATGGGATGGCGATCTGGCAGGACCTGGTGTCGGATCACGGCTTCGCCAATAGCTACCAGTCGGTTAAACGCTTCGTGGGCAAGCTCCGCGGATCGCAGGGCCCCCAAGCTGCAGGCATCATCCAGACTGGACCTGGGGAAGAAGCCCAAGTCGACTACGGGACCGGCCCGATGGTGCGGGACCCCAAGACGGGCAAGTACCGGCGTACCCGGTTGTTCGTGATGACGCTGGGCTACAGCCGCAAATCGGTCCGGCTGCTGACCTTCAAATCCAGTTCCCACATCTGGGCCGAGCTGCATGAAACCGCGTTCCGCCGGCTCGGTGGCAGTCCTCGCTACATCATCCTGGATAACCTGCGCGAGGGCGTGATCGTTTCCGACTATTACGATCCCACTCTGAATCCGTTATTCAAGGACGTGCTCGCCCATTACGGCGTGGTGGCGATGCCATGCCGGGTGCGCGATCCAGATCGGAAAGGGAAAGTCGAATCCGGTGTAGGCCACGCCCAGAAAACGCCGCTGAAGGGGCAACGCTTCGAGAGCCTGGACCTGGCGCAGGCCTATCTGGACCGATGGGAGACCCGCTGGGCCGACACGCGCATTCACGGCACCACCAAGCGGCAGGTTGCCGCCATGTTCGCCGAAGAGAAGCCGTCATTACTGCCATTGCCGTTGGAACCGTTCCGGTACTACCAATACGGGAAACGCGTCGTCCATCTCGACGGCTGTGTCGAAGTCGAGGCCGCCTACTACGGACTTCCTCCCGGTTGGATCGGACGGAGTGTTCAGGTGCAGTGGGACACGTTCCACGTCCGGATCCTCGATCCGGAGACCCATCAGCTACTGCGCGAACATGTCCGTCAGAAACGGGGTGGATACCGGGTGCGTGCCCAGGACAACCCGAAGAAAACGCCCTTAACCACGGTGCAGTTGCTCGACCGTGCCCGTCGGGTTGGATCGCAGGTGGGTGCGCTGTGTGAAGCCATCCATCAACGGGAAGGGGAAGCCGGCATCCGCCGCATCCTGGGCGTGATCTCCCTGGCCAAAAAGTACGGTGTCCCTGCTGTTGAGGATGCCTCCGCCGCCGCTCTGGAACTCCACGTCTACCAGTACCGTTTCGTCCGTCGCTATCTGGAGCGGAAACCTCCGGTGACGCTGCGTCAAGTCGATCCTCTCATCCGCGAACTGACCCAGTATCGCGATCTCATCAACCTCAAGATTCAGGAGCAGGAAAAATCATGAACATCATCGAACTCCAGCGGGCTTTGCGACAACTTCGCCTCGGCGGCATTGCCGAAGTCCTGGAAACACGTCTGCACCAAGCCCAGACCGAAGCCATGGCGCCCATCGATCTGATCTCGATCCTGGTCTCGGACGAACTCGCCCGCCGAAGCACGCGGCTGCTAGAACGGCGGCGGAAACAGGCCCAATTCCGGGACCCTCAGAAGACACTTGAGGGCTTCGACTTCACCTTCAACAAGAAGATGAATCGCGGCCTCGTCTTCGATCTCGCCACCGCCACCTTCATCTCCAGACACGAAGACGCGCTGTTTCTGGGTCCACCCGGAACCGGCAAGAGTCATCTGGCCCAGGCCATCGGCATGGCGGCCATCCTGCAGGGCCATCGCGTCCTCTATCGTGAAACCCACGCCCTGCTCGACGATATTGCCGAAGCCACCATCGACGGCACCCGTAGAAAACACATGGACACTCTGGCCACCGTACCCCTGCTCATCATCGATGACCTGGGCATGCGCAAGCTGCCTCCGACCGCCGCCGAGCAACTTCTCGAAATCGTCATGCGACGTTACGAACGCACCAGTACGCTGCTGACTTCGAATCGTCCGGTCGAGGATTGGGGGAAACTCTTAGGCGACAGCGCCGCTGTCACCGCGATGTTGGACCGCCTTCTCCATCACGGTCACGTTCTCAAGTGCGGTCCCCGGAGCTGGCGTACCAAAACGGGCTTGCCCGGTACCGGTTCAAAGGGGTAAAACAACACTGTCCCGGGCCATCCCCATTGGCCGCTTTTGCGGTGACCACCATTGGCCGGTTTTGAAGTGACCACCGAGGTGGATCTGAAATAAAGGTACGAATCTTTTTCAGAAGATCGACCTCCGGCAAGGTGCCATGATTAGGGCTTGTCCACAGCTTGCCACAAGACGGACACTTCTCAGGAATCCCATTACCCCCAGTGCCCTTTAACGGCACCACAACCTCTCCGATACAATCTGAATCCGCACAATCTAACCGAACACGCAGAATATCGCCCAGATCAAAAACAAGTTTGTGTTCTATTACCATTTGCTTATCCTCCTCTCGCCTCTGATGAAAGCCCGTTAGGGCGGATTAACTCTTGATACGGCAGAAACCGGTCCGCCAGTCTCGCCGTTACAATTCGCATCTGGTCGAGAGTGTCTAGACCACGAATGTTATTCCGCATCACAAACTCATTCACATAGCGTTGCAGATGCTTCGGAGACAGCTTGTGAAAAGTCCCCTTATGCGCCCGCTTCAGCATCGACCAGAAGGACTCTATGCCGTTCGTGTGAATATGCCCATCCACGTAACGGCCCGCACTATGTTTTACCGAAGAACGATTCGGTAGCCCTTCATATGCACGAGCATCATCGGTGTAGACCTGGGCATCTTCCGTCGTGTGCTCCTCTACGAATGCCTGAAGTGTCTGAGCATCCGTAGACCCAACTACACGGGCGGCAATCCGATTCGTCTGGCGATCCTTCACACCGACTACGGCGGTCTTTCCAACAGGCCCACGCCCTAGCTTCTTCCGCTTCGTTTCGTGCTTGTTCCGTTCCTTGCCGCCGAAATAGGTTTCATCGACTTCAACAGGACCACCGAACCTGACGCCTTGCTCGACAAACGCTTCACGGATTCTCTGCTGCATGTGCCAAGCAGACTTCTGAGTGATCTTTAGGTCACGGTGGAGCTTGGTACTGGCAACACCCTTGAGGGAAGTCGTATCGAGGTAAATAGCGAATAGCCACTTACGCAGGGGTATCGGTGATCCGGCCATGACAGTTCCAGTCTTGACCGAGAAGTACTTCTTACAGTCCCGGCAGCGATACGGCATCCTGACATGGCTACATTCATAGGTATTCCCACTATCACACTCTGGACAGACACGTTCACCTTCAGGCCAGATGATCGATTCAAACCAGTTGCGGGCGGATTCCTCGTCCGGGAACATCTCGGTCAGTTCAAAGAGTGATAGCCCTTTGCGGGTGACTTTGCCGGGTCCAGATTGTGTTACGTTCTTCATGTCCTATATACTACAGTATCCCTATGGGGATGTCAACTCTAATATATAATCCCCATAAGAATCCTCAGATTCAGTGAGAGGTTTTGTAACGAAATCATAGGCCCTCACAAACGTTAATTGCTAGGAGCCTGTCGGGAATAAGAAGTCTGCAACCAAGAATCAACAACTTACAGACCGGGGATGGCTCGTAAGTTGTTGATTCTTGCTTCGAGGGAGCCAATTCCCGACAGGCTCCTAGAATATTGAGACCACGACGGTAGCCAATGGGTGGCCAAAGGATATCGTCATTCGCCCACGCTCGATCGGCGCTTGGCGTTGACGACGACGGGCGACGTCTGGCAATCCTCCGAGTCGGGAAGATCGTTAATGATCGGCACCACCATCTCTCATTACGAGATCCTGAAAAAGCTCGAGCAAGGCGGGATGGGGATCGTCTACAAGGCGAAGGACACCAGGCTCCGCCGAGTCGTAGCGATCAAGTTCCTGGCCGAGGAGCTCTGCAAGGACCGCGAGGCGCTAACCCGCTTTCGTCGCGAAGCCTACGCGGCTTCCAGTCTCAACCACCCAAATATCTGCACGATCCACGAAATCGACGAGCATCAGGGCCGGCCCTTCATAGTGATGGAGTACCTGAAGGGCCAGACCTTGCGAACACGCATCAAGATCAGCCCTTTGGAAACGGGTGAACTTCTTGCTGTCGGGATTCAACTGGTCGACGCGCTCGCGGCCGCTCATAAAGAGGGCATTCTGCACCGCGACATCAAGCCGGCCAACGTCTTCATACAGGAGGAAGGCAGCGTCAAGCTGCTGGATTTCGGTCTGGCAAAACTCGTGCCCGTTCAGGGAGGCGAACCGGGGACCGGAGCCGCGAGTACGAAGGAAGCCCTCTTGACCAGCCGGGGTGGCACGCTCGGCACCGTGGCCTACATGTCACCGGAGCAGGCCCTTGCAAAGAAACTGGACGAGCGTACGGACATCTTTTCGGTGGGCGCTGTTCTCTATGAACTCGCTACGGGCAAACGCGCGTTCGATGGAGACAGTACGGCTGGGGTTTTCGATGCGGTACTGAACAAGACGCCGCTCTCACCCGTTGAGATCAATCCCGAAATCCCCCCCAAACTCGAGGCGATCATTTACAAAGCCATCCAGAAGGATCCCGTGCAACGGTTCTCCGCCGCCACAGAACTCAGACGGGCGCTGGACGACCTGAAGCAGGAGGTTCATTCGGGCAACGGAGCCCGCCCTGGCGGGAGGCCGGTTCGGAAGTCAACTCCACGCGGGCATGTCTGGAACACCCTCCGCAAGCCACACGTGAGCCTCGGCGCCCTTGCTGCTGTAGTCACCCTCCTGCTTATCGCAAACTGGATGACGAACCTTAGGGACGAGGTCGCGGCACCTGTGCAGACGCCCACATCAATCGCTGTCATGCCGTTTGACGACCTCAGTGAAGATAGCTCGCAGGCATACTTTGCCGATGGCATGGCGGAGGAACTGATCAACGCACTCACTCATGTCGAGCAACTTCGGGTTATTGCCAGGAACTCGTCCTTTGCGATGAGAGATAGCGGCCTGGATGTCGGAGAGATCGGACAGCGACTCGGAGTAGGTGCCGTCCTCGAGGGGAGTGTGCGACGGGCGGAAGGCAGCGTCCGTGTCAGTGCTCAACTTGTGAGTGTGTCGGGAGGACATAACCTCTGGTCCGACATCTACGAACGCGAATCAGATGACATTTTCGACGTCCAGGAAGAGATTGCGCTCTCTATTGTCGGCGCCCTGAAGATTGAGCTAGGGGGCGAGGCGGATCTATCCCGTAGAGCTGGAGGAACAGACAGTGTCGCGGCGTACGAATCCTACTTGCACGGCCGGTACGAGTGGGACTCGAAGACGCCCGAGGGTTTGCAGGAGAGCCTCCGTTACTACAACGAGGCAATCGCAGAGGACTCTAACTACGCCCTGCCCTACCTCGGCCTTGCGGACTCCTATTACGACTTCGTCGAGTACGGTCTGCTGCCCGGAAGTACGGTCATGCCGCTGGCGAAGGCTGCCGCTTTAGAAGCCCTGAAGATCGACGCGAAACTCGCCGCTGCTCATGCCACGCTGGGCTTGATCCACGCAGCATACGACCACGATTGGGTTACCGCGGAAGACACGCTGAAGAAATCGCTGACGCTGAACCCCGGAAGCGCTCAGGCACATCATTGGTATGGTCTGTTCCTCGCATGGATCGGCCGGTTCGAGGAGGGTCTGGAACATATCGAGACAGCGAAGAACCTTGACCCGCTTTCGCTCGGTATCAACAGAGCGCGAGGAACCTTGCTGCTGTACGACCGGCGGCCGGACGAAGCGATCTCTGAGTCTCAGAAAATGAGCGTTCTGGAACCGAATTTTTTCGGCTGGCACTTGGACCAGGGCGAAGCCTACCTTCAGATGGAACGATTCGACGAGGCGATTGACGCGATGGAACGCGGACGGACCCTATCCGGTGACAACCCGATGATGACGGGAATGCTCGGTTACGCCTACGCCGTGTCGGGCCGAGCCGCCGAGGCACAAGCTCTTTTCGACGAACTGACGCCGCTGTCCGAGCAGAACTTCATCACGTCGGTCAGCTTCCTCTTGATCACGCTGGGCCAGGGCAATGCCGACCGGGCATTCGAATGGCTCTACCGCGTCTACGAAGAACGTCATAGCATTCTCGTCTGGCTCAAGGTCGACTACAAGGTCGACTGGCTGCGCTCCGACCCACGCTTCGACGAACTCGTCCAGAAGATGAACTACCCGCACTGACCGGCCTTCGTTCCGATTAAACCCTACTTGAGTTTGCCCTCAAACTTCAGGTTGGGGCTGACCTCCAAGTCGCGAGGACTGACGAAGTTAAATGACCCCCGGCAGAGCCGGGGGCTTATTTCTGTGAGCCCTTCAAAGGGGCCGGTCAAGAGCCGCCTGAAGGCAGCTGATGCCCCCACGCCATGTTCAGCTCCTCCAAACGCTGCTCCTCCCGCTCCTGCCGCCAAATGTATTCCCGCACGAATTGTTTGTCCATCCCCACCGTGGAAACGAAATAGCCTCGCGCTCAGAAACTCTTCCCTGTCAAACGGTGTTTCAGTCCCAGAAAGTTCCGGGCAGTCGAGATTGCACTCTTCCCCTTGATGAATCCCGCCACACTGGATACCGCCTACTTCGGAATGAACACCATGTGATACTTGCAGTCCCATTTCGTGTGCGATCGCCTTCGGGCCTCTTTCATTGAGTCCTCCTTCTTTGGAAGTCGTCGCTTCCAAGCAGGACTTTCCTATCTACCGCCGCTCTCGGTCAAACCTCTGCGAGTCGCCCCGGCTAAGCCGGGGGTTTACCTATGGGAATTAGCCTTGACGTTCGGATTTGCCAGACGTGCCCTCACGGTATCCTCATTTGCGGAGCCGTCGGCCGACACTGACAAAGCATACTGGTTCATGAAGTCCCTGCTCAACCGATCGAACTCAGCAACATCGGGATCGTCTTTGTCGACGCTCTGTAGCTCCGCAATCTCCGCCGCAGGCAGCATGCTCTCGAGTTCTTTGAGGATCAGGGCTTCCTCTGCGGATCCTGCAAGAGATCGAGGCACGGGCGCGGCGAGGCTTCTTCTTCCCCTTGCCTGAAGCACGCCAGGGATCGTGAGACCGTACTTCTTGGGCGGATCCGCCTCGTAAAAGCATCGGTAGACAAGCTCCGAACAGACCATGAGCTTCCGGTCCGCATCAGCTAGGTCGTTGAGCAGGTCGACGGCTTGCTCGAGCTTCGTACGGAGGAACTTTTTCAGAAACAGGGGGAGCATTACCATGCGGATCGGCACCAAGAGGAACAACAGGCCGAGTTGATAGTAGGCAAATCTCTGCCCGAGGTACTCGTGAGACCGGGTGACCAGGGGACCTGGTGGCCAGTCGGCGCTTCCGAGTTCCTCCCCATCATCCGAGTAGAACCGATACACGTCGACTAACTTTTGATCCTCCAACAAAGACGCTACTGAATCGGTTTTTACGCCGTCTGATACCGCTTCAACGAGTTCCTTCCCGTCGAAAAACGATGCATGACTGTACTGTCCCCCATCTATCAGTCGGATCAACCATGAATCGAAATCATCTCCCAGAGACATGATTACGTCACCGGCTCTTAGATCTTTCTCTTCCATGGTACAGCCCTCCTTGAAAAGGCATGTTTCGAATGACCCGAACCTTTTCGAATGCTTCCGTGACGCGCGTATCAGCGGAGCTGAGCCGGACACACCAGTCTTTGCAATCCGCACACCAGTGTCCCGTATCATCTTGCGCGCTTCGGGATTGTCGGGTGTGAACTCGATTAGCACGCTGAGGACAAGCAGGTCCATTTAATTCACGCTGCCTGAATATCGAAGGGCCCGGGCAACAAGGAGGACTCAGTGAATCAGATAGTGATGATATCGATGTAGATACTGATCAAGAGGGCGTCAGAGGAGACGACATGGGCAGTGGTCCGTTGGAATCGGCTGCAACTCCAGGCTAGAGGGCCGGATATGCCAAATCGGTCGACCGGAGGCCGGCGTTTCGATTCTGGCGAAGCGCTTGCACACCTCTCTTCATACGGATGGGCCACCTAACCTAGGGGCAAATCATCGCAGGATGCGACAAGGAGAACAGATGTGCAGAGATTACGAGTCAACTGGCAACCACCAGTCGAGTGTCGAGTCGTCGCGTTGAATCCAACGCTGGATCCGATCGTTCCCGAACTGGAAGGGGCGCTGGAGAGCAATGTTCAGATCATCGCCGACGTGAGCCGGGAAGATTTTTTCAACATCATCACCGAAGACGCCTGGTACTACGTTCACGTTTTCGGCAACGCGATCTACCTGGTGGAATACCTGCAGCTGGCGAAACAGCCGGTACCGTCAGAATGCAGTGACAAATCGCTCCAACCGAAGACTCCTCTCAAACGAGCGCACGTGTTTTCAGGCTGACGCACCACGCTTGAATTCGTCGACCTGATCGCGGAGGTCGAGTCTCTTGATTTCTTTGTGCACGTTGTTGGGGTGCATCTTCAGGAGCTTGGCGGCCTCCGCAACAATACCGTTGGCGGCCCGGACGGCATCCATGATGATCTGCTTCCGGGCCTCCCTCAATCTGTCCTGATAGCCGGGGGCTCCTCCCTCCTCCTCGACGTCACCCAGAGCGATGTCGGCAGGCAGGTCTTCGGGCAGGATCAGTTCGGTGGATCCCATGTCGACCGCGTGCTCAATCGCGTGCTTCAGTTGCCGGATATTTCCGGGCCAGTCATAGTGGGCCAGGCACGCCCGCGCTTCCTGAGAGATACCTACAATGTGGCGGTCGCAGTCTTTCGAGGCTTCTTTCATGAAATGGCTGGAAAACATGCCGATGTCCTCACGCCGTTCCCGGAGCGGAGGAACCGTCAGGGTAAGGACGCTTAGCCTGTAGTACAGATCCTCCCGGAACCTGCCCTCGGCCATGGCTTTCTTAAGGTCCGTGTTCGTTGCGGCGACAATCCGGACATCGACCTTCACGGACTCGTGTCCTCCAACACGCTCGAGTTCCCGTTCTTCCAGGACCCGAAGCAGCTTGGCCTGGAGGTCGGGCTTCATCTCCCCAATCTCGTCGAGAAAGACGGTGCCGCCGTTGGCGTACTGAAGCTTGCCGATCCGGTCAACCGCACCTGTGAAGGCGCCCCTGACGGTACCGAATAACTCCGTTTCCACGAGCGTGTCCACGAGCGCCGCACAGTTAATGGCGACAAAGGGCTTGTCTGCACGCTTTCCGTTCTTGCGAAGCGCACGCGCCACCAACTCCTTACCGGTCCCGCTTTCTCCCTGGATCAGTACGCTCCGGTCGCTCACAGCGCACTTGGCAATCCTTTCGAGTAGACCGCGCACAGCCACGCTATCCCCAATGATGTTGTGGAGCAGCGCCTCCTCGAGGAATCGGTTGTTCTCTTCGATCAACCACTCCCTGAAACGGGCATTCTCGAGCGGGGCTCCACAGATGGCCGCGACACCGACAAGCAGTTCGAGGTCTCCTTCATCAAACGCATCCGACGGGCTTGTCGTGTCCAGATAAAGGACGCCCCGAATATCTCCCCTGTCCCGAATGGGTGTACACATCAGCGAACGGACGGAACCCAGCTTGAGACTGTCGGCTTCAGCCAGGTCCGGATTCTCGGGAATGTCGTTGCTCAGGATCGCCTGCCGGTTCGCGAGAACCGTCGTGAGAACGGTACGGCTAACACGGAACTTCGATCCGGACTGGGGCTCTCAATGCCTTACGAAAACCGACGAAAACGTCGGTTCATCAGGATCTCCGAGCGGGTCCAGGAGGATTGCGGCACGTTCCGCACGGAATGCGTCGAACAGGGACAAGAGTAGCCGCTCCTCGAGATCCTCGAAGCTGTGTACGACACTGATGTCTCGGCTGATGTCGAGAAGGATTTCGAATCCACGCAGGGTTCCGGAGGACGGGGAGGGCTCGGCAGACCCGGCGGCTCTCCTCGGAGCTTTCAGGTAGCGGGAATCCTCCGGGGAAAGGCCCTTCACGGATCGGGTCTCCGCAATACCTGCGTCCCGTACAGTCTCGATTTCGGTCAACGTCGAGGGGATTTCACCTTCCTCTTCGACGAAGAAGAAGAAAATCGAATTTCCCATTTCGACTCGGTCGCCGTGTTTCAACTCCCTCTGCCGGATCGGGACACTGTTGACATAGGTTTCGTTCCGGCTTTCCAGGTCACGGATCTCGAAGCGCCCGTCCGAATGCTTGATCAAGCAATGTTGTCGGGACACGAGTTCGTCTTCCAGGTAGATCCGACTGGACGGATCGCGCCCTAGCGTCGTCTCGTCTTCAGTCAGTTCGATCAACTGCCCTTCGAGCGGGCCGGCAATGGTCATCAAACGTGGTCTCATGCTTCCCTGCCTCTTCCCAGTCCTCTTCGCTTCTTATCACGCCACGGGCAAAATCCAAATCAAAGACGTTCGCTCCAAAGAAAACTCCAAACCGCAACCCAGCGGATATGCGTTCGATCGTCCTTGATTTGAACGCCGCGAATCCGTGCGTCGACAACACCGTGTTGCGGCCACATTCGAGATGCCAATTTCCTGTTGAACAACGACTTACGTATCTCCACGGACCCTCCGCACCTCGAGCGCCCATGTGGCCTGTCCCTTGCCAGTTAAATGACCCCCGGCAGAGCCGGGGGCTTATTTCTGTGAGCCCCTCAAAGGGGCCGGTCAAGAGCCGCCTGAAGGCAGCTGATGCCCCCACGCCATGTTCAGCTCCTCCAAACGCTGCTCCTCCCGCTCCTGCCGCCAAATGTATTCCCGCACGAATTGTTTGTCCATCCCCACCGTGGAAACGAAATAGCCTCGCGCTCAGAAACTCTTCCCTGTCAAACGGTGTTTCAGTCCCAGAAAGTTCCGGGCAGTCGAGATTGCACTCTTCCCCTTGATGAATCCCGCCACACTGGATACCGCCTACTTCGGAATGAACACCATGTGATACTTGCAGTCCCATTTCGTGTGCGATCGCCTTCGGGCCTCTTTCATTGAGTCCTCCTTCTTTGGAAGTCGTCGCTTCCAAGCAGGACTTTCCTATCTACCGCCGCTCTCGGTCAAACCTCTGCGAGTCGCCCCGGCTAAGCCGGGGGTTTACCTATGGGAATTAGTACGCCCCGGCTGAAGACCGCTCGACGATGAGGCTTTGCCCTTGAACCTGACGTAACGTAAGGTCGTAGGGTGGTCTCCGTGAAGACAGAAGCCGAAATCGGCGAATCCGCATCCTCGATCAGCCGATGAGAGTCGGCGACCTCGCACGAACAGCCGGCACGACGGTGCGAACGCTCCACCATTACGAGCAGGTTGGGCTACTCGCACCGACACGCGATCCCAGCGGCCACCGCCTGTACACGAAGAGGGACGTCCGGCGCCTGGGGAAGATTAAACTGCTGCGCGGTCTCGGGCTTTCCCTGTCGGACATCGCGACCATCAGCGATGGGTCGGGCATGTCCCTCGTCCGGATCATCCGGCTTCACAAGGCGCGGCTTGAAGCCCAGAAGACAGAACTCGGATCCCTCCTCTTGCGCCTGGACGCCGTAGAATCGCGTCTGGGCAGAGGCGACCGGGTCGGCACGGACGAGCTGTTTTCTCTCATGGAGGCAATGACGATGTTTGAGAAGCACTACACGCCGGAGCAGCTCGACGAGCTCCGGAAACGCAGGGAGACGCTCGGACAAGAAGCGGTCCGACAAGGTCAGAAGGACTGGGAAGACTTGATCGCCCAGGTCCGTTCCGCCGTCGAGGAGGAAACGCCGCCTGAAAGCGACAGGGGCCGCGCACTCGCCGCACGGTGGAGCAACCTGATCGAACAGTTCACGGGCGGAGACTCTGGCATTCGCGAATCGCTCCAAAAAGCCTATGCGGCCGAGCCGCAGTCGTGGGAGCAAGTCGGCATCGATCCGTCGATGCCCGAATGGATCGGCCGTGCGGCCAAAGGCGCCTGAAGAAACTCCGGTAGCGACGATGCGTTCCGCCGTTCGCTTCATCTATTATTGGGGTGCAAATCGCTGCCGGAGGTAGCACCGCTGATGAAAGCCGCCGTCCTCAGAGACTTCGACCAACCACTCACGATCGAAGACGTGCCGATACCGGAACCCGGACCCGGTCAGGTCTTGGTCCGGGTGGCGGCCTGCGGGGTCTGTCACAGCGACGTGCACATGGCCCGAGGAGAGTGGGTCGGCTTCAAGTCGCTGATGCCGCTGCCCCTGATCCTCGGCCACGAAGTCGCGGGGACGGTGGAACGCCGGGGGCCCAACGTCATCCAACTTCGGGAGGGCGACCGTGTGGGCATCCCCTGGTTCCACCACACCTGCGGAGAGTGTACCTACTGCAAGACGGACCGAGAGGTCTTCTGCGACAGGTCTGCGATCACGGGCGGCACCGTCGATGGCGGATTCGCGGAGTACGTCGTGGCCTGGGAAAGCCACGTCATCGCGATCCCCGAATCGGTACCGCTCGCCGAAGCCGCTCCGCTGTTCTGCGCCGGAGGGACCGTCTACAGCGCGCTTTCGAAAGTCAGCCTGGACACCACAAAACGGGTCGCGATCTGGGGGGCCGGCGGTCTGGGCCTCTATGCGATACAGCTCGCGAGGCTGACCGGAGCGCATGTAACCGCGGTCGATCTCCTCGACACGAAGTTTCCACTTGCGCGCGAGATGGGAGCGGCGTCCTGCGTGAGGGCGGCGGAATCCACCGAGTGGTTCGAGGATCCGAAACATCGGGTCGACGTCGTCCTGGTTTCAGCGACCTCGGCCGAGGCATATCGCTCCGCGACCGGAAGCGTTCGGAAGGACGCCACGCTACTCGTCGTCGGTATTCCATCTGACCCGCTCGTGTGGACGGCAGGAGAGATCGTCCGGTCGGGCCTCCGTATCGTCGGCTCCCGAGTCTGCAGTCGCCGTGAACTACGGGAGTTGATGGCACTGGCGGCAGACGGGGCGATTCGGTCCGAGATCCATCGATATCGTCTGGACCAGGCCGAGGAAACGATCGAACTCGTGGCCCGCGGACAGATAGAAGGAAGGGCGGTCCTGGACCTGACCGAGTGACGCGGAAAAACCTTCCTGTTAAACTGAAGGGAACGTTCCGGACAGCCCAAGCCAATGAACAGACGCAACCTTCGGGCAAGCCTGATCCTGATCTTTCTGCTGCTGGTTCAAGCAGCGGTGCTCGGTGCGCCACAAAACGACGGCCGGATCATCTCGGTCGCCGACATCCACGGCGATTACGATTCCTTTACGGCACTATTGCAGCAGGTCGGCCTCCTCGATTCCGACCACCGATGGTCCGGGGGCCGCACGACGTTCGTCCAGACCGGAGATTTCACTGACCGTGGACCGAAGGCGCGCCAGGTCATGGATCTGTTGATGGCCCTGCCCGACCAGGCGGACGACGACCGCGGGAAAGCGATCATCCTCATGGGCAACCACGAGATGATGAACATGATGGGCGATCTTCAAAGCGTGACCGGAGACGACTATGCCAGCTTCGCCGACGCCGACTCGGAAGAACGACGGATGGAAGCGTTCCGGGATTATCTCGACTATCTCGAGAAGCGCTCGGAGCGGATCGACCTGCCGCCCCTCGACGGGCAAGAGCCGGAGATCAAGGCACGGTGGATGGAAGCGCATCCGCCGGGGTTTGTCGAACACCGGGAGGCGTTCTCGCCGCGCGGAAAGTACGGCCGCTGGCTCCGCAGCCTCCCGACGATCGCTCGCGAGGGCGAGACGATCTTTCTGCACGCAGGTATCAGCTCCCTCGCGTCCGCCCTGTCCCTGGACCGCATCAACGACAGGATCCGCGATGAGATCGGGCAATTCGATCGGCTGAAGGATTACCTGATCGATTGGGATCTAGCCCTGCCGTTCTTCACGCTCAACGAATTGGTCACATCCGTTCGGGAAGAGCGCGATGCCATCCGCTCCCAGATCGCCACCCGCCAAGTGGAGGCAGAAGCAGAGGGCAAACAGTACCGCCCCGATCGAGGGCAGGAACAACATCTCGAGGTGCTGGGCGAGTTTCTCGCCATCGGAGGATGGTTGTCGGTCCACCCGGAGGGAATCCTATGGTTCCGGGGCTTCAACACATTTCCAGACTCGGAAGCCGCCGCCCTGCTCGAAGAGTTGCGGCAAGACTACGACGCCCTCCATTTCGTGACCGGGCACAGCCCACAGCGGACCGGTCGTGTTCGAGCCCGTCTCGACGGTGGGTTTTTCGTCGCGGACACCGGCATGCTGTCGTCGGTCTATGTGGGCGGTCGACCCTCCGCCGTGGAGATTCGGGACGGTGTCTTCCGCGCTATCTATATGGATCAGGAACCGGTTCAGTTGTACGCTCCGTCCAACGCTCCCGAGTAGGGCCACCTGAAGCGAGAAACCCCGGGCTTGATGTCCGTCCACGCCGGCCCAGGGGCCAAACCTGATTACCGTCACCTTCACGGCCGACAAAACTGCCAGTATTAGGCGACCCAATCGCCGTCCGGGCTTATGCGCGGGTCGCCGACGTTCTTCATTTCGAAGATGTCGTCGACCGTAAGCAAACGTCTGTCCTGTGCCGGAAGCACGCTCGCTACGAACAGCGCCAGGAGCGCTAGCAAAGCACTTCGTCTCATTTTCACCTCGGGGGTTGAAGGAGTTCCCGCAATGAAGCCTGCGCGTTCTCACCCTCGTTCCAGCAGTTTTCCCACTTGTGGTAATCTTCGAGCCGTCCATCTGAAAGAACACACATTCGGGCCGGAGGTTTACTCGCATGAAAGCAGCCAGACGTTGTCGATTCCTGCTGAACGCAGGAGGCCTTCTTCTGATCACCCTGTCGGGGGCGACGCCGGGATTCTCCCAGTCCAGCCTGCGATTTGAGATCTCTGTCTCGGCCCAAGTCCGCTCCGAACCGATCACGGGCCGCGTGTACGTGATGATTTCCCGCACGAACCAGCCCGAACCACGACGACAGACCGGCCGTACGGGCACTCCCGACTTCGGACGTGACGTGGAAGGGCTCGCCCCGGGGACGCCCGGCATTATCGACTCGAGCGATCTGGGAACGCCTGTACCCAGCCTTAGCGACATCCCACCCGGCGAGTACTACGTTCAGGGCTTCGTCAACGTCTACTCAGAGTTTCGGCGTGCGGATGGCCACGTTGTGTGGATGCACGACGACCAATGGGAAGGCCAACACTGGGACCGATCGCCCGGCAATCTTTACAGCGATGTCCAGCGCGTGCGCATCGACCCGGCCGAGGGCGGCGTCATTCGTCTCGAGGCCGACAACGTCATCCCACCCATCGAGATTCCCCCGGACACGGAGTGGGTCCGGCGCTTTCGGTACCAGAGCCCGATGCTGACCGAATTCTGGGGACGGCCGATCTACCTGGGAGCCACGGTACTGCTGCCTCGTGACTACGACCGGACGACGATCGACTACCCCGTCATATACGAGCAGGGGCATTTCTCCCTGGGCAACCCGATGCGATTCTCTGAGGAAAGCGCGATCTACGACGAGTGGGTGAAGGAAGACTTCCCGCGTATGATCGTCGTTACCTTCCAGCACCCGACACCTTATTTTGGGGAATTATATACGGTTTTAGCCAAAACTCATTGACACCATCGCACTGATTGGCTAAAATACATCCATATATAGATGGAGTATTTGATGCCCAAGAAAGCACCAGGGAAAAGCTACCGCGAAGGACTCTCACTCACCAAGCTATTCAAGATGTTTCCCGACGACGAAACCGCCGAACGATGGTTCATTGAAACCCGTTGGCCGAATGGCGTCGCCTGCCCTAACTGCGGGTCAGCGAACATTGCGAACTGCCGCAAGCCTCAGCCATACCGCTGCCGTGATTGCCGGAAGTCCTTCTCGGTTAAGACTGGAACTTTGATGCACAGCTCCAACCTCGGACTGAAAACGTGGGCTATTGCGTTCTACTTGCTGGCTACAGGGATCAAGGGCACTTCGAGCATGAAGCTCCATCGGGACTTGGGAATCACGCAGAAATCGGCTTGGCATCTGGCGCACCGCATCCGGGAAACTTGGGGCGATCATCCGCTCTTCTCAGGTCCAGTTGAAGTCGATGAAACCTATATCGGCGGGAAAGAGAAGAACAAGCACAACTCAAAGAAATTGAATGCTGGGCGTGGTTCAGTGGGCAAAATCGCAGTTGTCGGCGCAAAGGATCGGGAAACGAATTCCGTCAGTGCGACCGTCGTAGAAAGTGTGGACCGGCGATCGCTAGAGGGTTTCATCCAGGGCCGGACACAGAAAGGCGCGACTGTCTACACAGATGATCACGGCGGCTACGATTCCCTGTGGCTAGACTTCGAGCATGAGTCGGTCAAGCATAGCGTTCGGGAGTATGTTCGAGGCCAAGCCCACACCAACGGTATCGAGAGCTTCTGGTCTATCCTTAAGAGGGGTTACTACGGAACTTACCACAGCATGAGCGCGAAGCACCTGAACCGCTACGTCAACGAGTTCTCCGGTCGGCACAACCAGCGGAGTCGCAACACCGTTGACCAGATTAGCGCGATGGTTCGTCGCATGGATGGGAGGCGGCTACGTTATCGGGATTTAATTGCTCAGATGTCTCGATCATGGTAATTTACCATTACGTATGCCGAAAGCAAAACCACATCCGCCTCGGCTGGTGAGGTTCGATTTTGACTTCGGTAAGTTTTTAGCTGCCGTTCATTACATCGCCTCCAGAGACCTGCCAGACCTCACTGCCTACAAGATTTGTAAGCTACTTTTTCTATCCGATAAACACCATCTCGTGAGATACGGAAGACCGATCACGGGAGATCACTATTGTGCGCTCGCATATGGTCCAATTCCATCGATGGCGCTGGATCTCCTGAGGGCCCTGGCAAAGGATGTACAGCAAGACGACGAGAATGTCAGGCGCATGGCGTCAAGATTGGATGTTGACCGACAGTTTCAATATCCGAGGTTTTCTACAACCAAGGCTTTGGAGTTTGGCGATCTCTCAAAATCGGACCTGATGTCTCTCGATGAAGTAGTCAATGAGTTCGGAGATATGGGCTTCAACCAACTCAAGAGCATCACTCATTCAGTATACGCGTATAAGAAGACATCGCATAAAGGCGAACACTGGATGCGCTATGAAGATTTTTTCCGTGAAGACCCAGGCGCAATCGATGGCGCGCACGAAGAGATGCTAGAGAACAATGAGTTACGTCGAGCCTTCGGCGTGCTGTGACTGCATTCGATCCCGTATCCAGCGCACGATACTCAGTCATAAGACTACCTTATTTTTTTAGAGGTGGTAGTCGTATGAAGTTGTTTGTAGTTCTAGGCCACGTAGAAGGCACTGCGGTTTGCATCAAAGCGACGAGTAAAGTTGATGTGTACCTCAACAATAAAGAAATGAGGGCGGGTTGCGTATACTACGAAGCAGGAGAAACGGGATATTTTATCAAAGACACGGCTATTCAGCCTGACAATCAGTTCCCGATCTCACATGAACATATCCGATCCTGCCACCGTGATCGAATATTTGAGGATCTCGGCATACTTCCACGCGGCTTTGGAGAAGCTCTGAAGTCTGCCATGAACAATTCAATCACCATGGATGAGCGCAAGAAAAAAAGGATTTCTGAATTGATCGGTTTTTAGGACAAACCCAGCGCAACAACAATCACAACATACCTTCCTTCTAAGTTTCGAAGAATACGCGGCATGACAGATCATAAGAACAAAAAGAGGCGAGGAAGACTGAGGTGGACCCGGAAAATCGGGCAGTTGTTTAAGGTGTATTCCACCGACTGAGGAGGGATACGCGATGACGAAGAGACGCAGGTTTTCTGGGGAGTTGAAAGCGAAGGTCGCGCTGGAAGCGCTTCGGGGCGATCGGACGCTGCAGGAGATTGCCTCGAAGCACCAGGTTCATCCGAACCAGGTGAGCACATGGAAGCGCCAGGCGATGGAAGGGCTTGGCGAGATGTTCTCGAACGGTGTGGAACGCCGGCGGCGGGATCATGAAAGCGAGGTTCGTGAGCTTCACGCCAAGATCGGCGAATTGACGGTGGAGCGGGATTTTTTGTCCAGAGGGTCCGGTCGATGAGCCGGGCCGCGCGCCGGGCGATGGTGAGGCGCCCTGACCCGGAACTGAGCTTGAGTCGTCAATGCCGTTTGCTGTCGATCGGGCGCTCCTGGCTCTATTACACGCCCCAGGGCGAGAGCGCGGAGACCTTGGCGCGGATGCGGCGCATCGATGAGTTGTTTCTGAAGCATCCGTTCTACGGTGCCCGTCAGATCGTCCGTCATCTGCGCCGCGAGGGCGTGCGCATCGGCCGTCGCCGGGCGGGGCGTCTGATGCGTTTGATGGGTCTTCAGGCGATCTACCGGGCACCCCGCACCAGCGAGCCGCATCCCGAGCACCGGGTCTACCCCTATCTGCTCAAGGGTTTGGCGATCGAGCGGGCAAACCATGTCTGGTGCGCCGACATCACCTACATCCCTGTGCGGCGCGGCTTTCTTTACTTGGTGGCGATCCTGGATTGGGCGAGCCGGTATGTGCTGGCCTGGCGTTTGTCGAACACCCTGGACGCCGGCTTTTGCGTCGAGGCGCTCGAGGAGGCGCGGACCCGCCACGGCCAGCCGGAGATCTTCAATACCGATCAGGGCAGCCAGTTCACCGGCTTCGCCTTCACCGGGCGCTTGCGGGCGGCCGGTGTCCAGATCTCGATGGACGGCCGGGGCCGGTGCATGGACAACATCTTCATCGAGCGGCTGTGGCGCTCCCTCAAATACGAGGCTGTCTATCTGCACGACCTTGCCGACGGCTTCCAGGCCCGGCGCGTCATCGGCGAGTGGATCGACTTCTACAACGCCGAACGGCCACACTCGGCCCTCGGCGGAAAAACCCCGGCCGAGGCCTACCGCGGCGACCCGCCTGCGGATATGATGGACAAGCAGCTACGCGCCTTGCCCGCTTACCCACCGGCGCAGCAACGGCGACAGGAAGATCGATCCAAGGAGATTCTGGCAAGATGAGCGGCAACCGGAATACACCTTAAACAGGCCGCCAAGCTGTCCACAAACCGGGGCCACCTCAGACCGCCGAAGCGCACAATGCCAGCCCCAATCCCTGACACGCCACAGAACATCGCGCTAGGAGCCTGCGCCGTAGGAAGTGAATGAGATAATTGTGTCGCAGTTAGGAGGAGATTGCGATGCCGACGACGTTTCGCCCGTACCAGCCGGATCAGGGGTTGCTGCTGGCGCCGGATATGCGGGATTGGTTGGCGGAGGGGCACTTGGCGCACCATGTGAGCGATCTGGTGGACGGATTGGACTTGACGGCGTTTTACGCGCCTTACGAGGGGGACGGTCGTCGCAAGTCGCCGTATGAGCCGCGGATGATGGTGAAGGTGATGATCTACGGGTACGCGACGGGGGTGTTTTCCTCCCGAGGGCTGGCGCGGAAGCTGGAGGAGGACGTGGCATTTCGGGTGTTGGCGGCGGGGAATTTTCCGAGCCATCGGACGATTTGCGAGTTTCGCCGCCGTCATTTGGCGGATTTCAAGGCGCTGTTTGTGGAGGTGGTGCGTCTGGCGCGCGAGACCGGCGTTGCGAACTTCGGCAAGTTGTCGATCGACGGGACGAAGGTTCGAGCCAACGCCAGCAAGCGCAAGGCGATGAGTTACGGTCGGATGCTGGAGGAGGAGCGGCGTCTGGAGAGCGAGATCGAAGCGTTGCTGTCGCGCGCGCGGGAGACCGACGCGGCGGAGGACGCGCGTTTCGGGGAGGCGCATCGCGGCGATGAGTTACCCGAGGAGTTACGCCGCCGGGAGGATCGGCTGGCGGCGATCCGGGCGGCCAGGGCGCGATTGGAGGCCAGGCAACGGGAGGCCGACGAGGCGCGGGGACGCGAGCCCGGTTCGAAGCGCAACCGGAAGGGCGGGCGGCCATACAAGCGGGAATACGGCGAGCCGGACGAGAAGGCGCAGGACAACTTCACGGATCCCGAAAGCCGGATCATGAAGACCTCATCGGAGGGTTTTCAGCAGTGCTACAACGCGCAGGTGGCGGTGGAGGGAGAGAAGCAGTTGATCGTCGCCACCGAGGTGTCGTCGAACGCCAGCGACCAGGGTCGACTGGTCCCGCTGGTGGACGAGGTGGAGGCCACCCATGGGGAACGGCCGGAGACGGTGCTGGCGGATGCGGGCTACTGCAACGAGGACGACCTTGAGGCGCTGGAGGCGCGCGGCGTGGACGGCTATGTGGCCTTGGGCCGGGAGGGCCGGCGCGCGGTCGCGGTGGACGCGGCCAGGCATCCGGCGAAGGCCCGCATGGCCGAGAAGCTGGCGACCTCGGCGGGACGGGTGCAGTACGCCCGACGCAAATGGCTGTCGGAGGCGCCCAACGGGTGGATCAAGGAGGTGCTCGGTTTCCGCCGATTCAGCCTGCGCGGCCTGAACAAGGTCCAGGGCGAGTGGAACTTGGTGTGTCTGGCATTGAACGTCAAGCGGATGCAGGGGCTTCAGGCAGCCTGATGACAGGGATACCGCCCGCAAATCAGGCCGAACGAGGGTCGATTCAAGCACCCGTGGCGCACCCATCGGCGCCTCGGCGTCCAAAACGCCCATTCCCCGGTCACCGATACCGATCGATCGCCATCTCGCGTAATTCGCCGAGCCGAAAATCGTCCTACGGCGCAGGCTCCTAGCCTGCATGAATGGCCTACCTAAGCGCGACTGGAACTACCTCAAGAAGTTAGAAACAAAGGAAGACGCCGACTAAACCATGCCGACGGTTTGGCTAAAACCGTATATAATTCCCAAACGAAAGGCCTCCCGGAATCACGAGCCGCCCGACAACTCCAACACGGCATCCACGCTGGCTCGGCCCAGCACGTCGACCAACCCGTCGGTCGCCATACGCGATCCTTCGATCCGCTTCCCACGGCCGTCTGCTCGAGCGCCCGGTTCCCCCTCGGAGCACATCAGGTGAGCAGGGAGCTTTTTCCCGTCCGGACCGCCGCGATGGAACGCCAACGTGGAGGGCAGCCGCTCCGGGACGGTCAGCCGAAACAAATGCTCCGGTAGCTGGATGAATTTCTCGAACACCCACACGGCAACAACAAGACCGAAACTGTTGTCAACGCGCTCATCGAACAGGCGCATCAACTACCGACGGAACTCTACAAATCACTGACCTGGGATCGCGGTCTGGAAATGGCGGATCACAAGCGGTTTACCCTGGCGACAAACATTGCCGTCTATTTCTGCGACCCACGGAGTCCATGGCAGCGCGGATCGAATGAGAACACCAATGGTCTGCTTCGATACTACTTTCCCAAAAGGACGAGTCTGTCGGTACACTCACAGGAACATTTGGACGCGGTTGCTCGGCAACTTGTTAACGATCGCGAAAAAGTGAAGTGTTCTGGACGAGCGCCGACACGTAAGTCGTGATTTTCTTCCTCGCGAATGTCGAATTCCGAGCCTGTCCGGTCGAAGGGCGAAAAACTATAGCAGAATTGTCAAGCGCGCGGAAGCGTGATCTGTCACGCAACGTCGCCCAAGCTGCACGACTGGTCGGAAAGCCCCGGCAAAGAGCCTCGCAAGGCCTCGGCGATGATGATGAGCGTTCAGAGTCTCGGCGTTTGTTCAGATTCATTCACTTTCTGGTGATCGTTTACAGGCAACTCAACGAGCGGCCACGCAAGACGCTGGAGTTCGCAACTCCGGCAGAAACATTTAATGCATGTGTTGCATCGACCGGTTGAGCCGGCATCCTTTATCATTCATAGGCAACCGAACAGGCAATATCCGTAAAATCATATAATACCGGATCACTCCCTCTACGTGGAGTATAATCGGAGCCCGTGCGATACCTTCCAAACCCACATTATTTCAACGACTTCCAGGAATTCTCGACGTGCTCGGAAGCATGAATACGAATCGGATTGCCCGTCAGACCGTGGAACGGCTCTTCCCGGTGCGCGAGCGCTCCCTATACTCCCCCAGTTTCAGCGGCACTGCGCCTTATCAAACGTGTGCCGTCGGGCTGCGTTGAACTTATAAGGTAGGCTGACTACCTGCAACGCTGAAAACGAAAGGCTGAACACGGAATGACCCTCGCCGCCTTGTACGCTTGACGCACAACGTCAATTGGTGCATCTTGTGTGTGATGATCGTCGGTTATCGGGACAAGCACACAGAACGCTTTGCAGCCGGTGGGTTTGTCAGGCGCTTCCAAGGCTTTGAACAGCAAGCTACCAAGCGCCTCACGATATTGAATGCGGCGCTGTCACTTGAGACATTGGGGGCGTTTCCGAGCAATCGGTTGGAAGCCCTCGCCGGTGATCGAGAAGGGCAGTATTCCATTCGTATCAACCGACGATGGCGGATCTGTTTCGAGTGGCCGAGCAATCAACCGGGTCCGAACAACGTTGAGATAGTGGACTATCACTCATGACAGGAGAGTTGCATGTGTTGAAACGATCTATCCATCCCGGCCATATTTTGCGGGACGAATTGAAGGAGCTAGGTATTACGCCCACGGAATTCGCACGTCAGATTGACGTGCCGCCCAACCGCGTTAGCCAGATCATCAACGCCAAACGCTCGATCACAGGTGATACGGCACTGCGCTTTGGACACTGGTTCGGTGTCGACCCGCAATTCTGGCTCAACCTGCAAGCGCATTTCGATCTTGTCTCCGCTGACAAGGAAACGGGCGACACGATCCGTCTTCTGCCGACAAAGGAAAAGCTGCGGCCCCAAACCGAACAGCCGATTGCGCCATAGGTTCGTTCCCTCTGTGCCAATGTAGGTGAGACACCTGCCTAACCGTTAATTAGTGAGCAGGGCGGGAAGGAAGTGAGCCTGTGTTGGTGATGAAACCAGAGAACGAGAACGAAGAATCGCGTGGAACGGAAGGCGCCCGCAGGGCGACTGGAGTTGCGCGTGAAGCGGCCGGTCGGAATGGGGATAATCCGGACCCGGAGGTGACCAATAAGGCGATACGGAGGCGATTCAGCGCCGCATATAAGCGCCGGGTCGTGCGGGAGGCGGACCGATGCACGAAGCCGGGCGAGTGGGGGGCCTTACTACGCCGGGAGGGATTGTATTCCTCGAGCCTGCGCACCTGGCGGCGGCAACACGATGCCGGGGAATTGGCCGGGATGGGTTCGGCGAAGCGAGGACGGAAAGCGCAGCCGAAGGACGGCCGGGACAAGCGCATCGCTGAACTGGAACGCGAGGCGCAACGGCTCCTCCCCCGCCCCACGATTTCCTTGGACAGTGATTTGAGAAACTACAACGCAGGAGGATCACGATATGTCCAGAGAAACGAAGGAGGAATCCGGAATCGCGAAGGGAGCCCGTAGGGCGACCGAAGCGGGGCCGGATTTTCGAAGCCGCGGGAAGGGCCGGTGGTCGGCTCGGCGTAAGGTCACGGTAGTGCTGGAGTTGTTGCGTGGAGAAGATCTTGAAGCGATGAGCCGGCAGTATGGCGTGACGGCGGCGGCGCTGACCCGTTGGCGGGAGGCGTTCCTGCAGGGAGGCGAGGCCGGCCTGAAGAGCCGGATCGTGGATGTGGTTGACGAAGAGAGGAAGACGCTGAAGTCAGCGGTGACCAGTCTGGTGATGGACAATGAACTGTTGCGGGAACGGATCCGGCATCTGGAGGACGAGAAGCCTTTTCTACGGTGGAGGTCGAAGCGATGAGCCGGACCCTGTCGCCCTCCACACACCAACTGTATGGTCTGGCCCGTGTCGCAGCGGCCTGGGGGTTGCCCCGGTCGACGTACTATGCTCGACGGGATCGACGGAACCATCCGGCCGAGCCGCGTAAACGGGGGCCCAAGACCCCGTTTACCGACGCGGAGTTGACCGGACGGATTCGGCAAGAAATTGCGGCCTCGCCGTTTACTGGGGAAGGACACCGGAAATTCTGGGCGCGGCTCCGGGTCGCCGGCGTCCGCACCTCCAAGGCTCGGGTCTTGCGCCTGATGCGGGAAGCTCAACTTCTGGCGCCCCAACGCCAGGCCGCACCCGTTGCGCGCAAGGCGCATACCGGAACCATCACCACCGATCGCCCGAACCAGATGTGGGGCATCGATGCCACCGCCACGGTGACCCTCGACGATGGTGCGGTCACTGTATTCGCCGCCATCGATCACTGCACGGCCGATTGTGTCGGCATTCACGCCGCCAAACGGGCGACGCGTTTTGAAGCCCTCGATCCCATCCGGCAAGGCCTCAAAGAGTACTTCGCCGGCTTTCACGCCGACGCGGCCGCCGGGCTTCGACTCCGTCATGATCATGGGTCCCAATTCATGAGCGACGATTTTCAAAACGAGATCCGATTCCTTGGCATCGTCTCCTCACCGGCGTTTGTCCGGGAACCGGAAGGCAATGGCTGTATCGAACGCTTCTTCAAGACCCTGAAAGAGCAGTTGCTCTGGGTGCGTCACTTTCGCTCTATTCCGGAACTGGTTCGAGCTCTTCAGGACTTTCGCGCTCTCTATAATCAGTCCTGGTTGATCGAGCGCCTCGGCTTTCAATCTCCGGCTCAGGCTCGACAACGTCTTGCAATTGAGTCAGCGACTTGATTATGGTGGGTTCACTCTGTCCAGGAAATCAGGGGCGGTACAGGCGCAACGGCTCCAGAGGAAGCTGGAGCAAGCCGAAACGGTCATCGAGATCCAAAAAAAAGTCTCCACGCTATTGGGGATTCCTCTGAAGAACCCGGACCAGGAAGAGAACAACTGATGGAAGCGGCCGAAAAGTTCTCCACCGAATTGGGGACGGTGCCGGCGTGCCGGGCCTTCGGGGTTTCCCGCGCGTCGCTCTATCGGCGTCGGCAGCGGGCCGCCGCGCCCGCAGCCGAGCGGGCACGCCCACGATCACATCGGGCATTGAGCGGAGCCGATCGACAGGAAGTCCTCGACCTGCTGCATAGCGGGCGCTTCGTGGATCAGGTGCCCGCCCAAGTGTGTGCGGCCTTGCTGGATGCAGACCGCTATTTGTGCTCGGTACGCACGATGTACCGGATTCTGGATGCGAACCAAGAAGTGCGCGAACGGCGGAACCAACGGCGTCATCCCGTCTACCAGAAGCCGGAACTGTTGGCGACAGGCCCGAATGAAGTGTGGACCTGGGACATCACGAAGCTGAAGGGACCACGGAAGTGGACCTACTTCTACTTGTACGTGATTCTCGATATCTTCAGCCGCCAGGCGGTGGGCTGGATGGTGGCCGATTGCGAATCTTCCGGCCTGGCCAAGAAACTGATTCGTGAAAGCTGTGACAAGCATCGGATCGAGCAGGATCAGCTGACTCTGCACGCCGATCGCGGCTCGTCGATGAAGTCGAAAGCGGTGGCGCTGCTGCTATCGGATCTGGGTGTGACCCAATCCCACTCTCGGCCCTATGTGTCCGACGACAACCCGTTCTCGGAAGCCCAGTTCAAAACCCTGAAATACCGCCCTGACTTCCCGGAACGATTCGGTTCGATCCAGGACGCCAAGGCGTTCTGCCGGGACTTCTTCCACTGGTACAACAACGTCCACTACCATTCCGGTCTGAACTGGCTAACCCCAGCGATGGTCCATTACGGTCAGACCGGTCCGGTTCTGGAACGACGCCAGCATGCTCTGGATCGCGCTCGTCGGCAACATCCAGAACGTTTCGTCAATGTACCGAGAAAGATCGCTGGGCCGCCGGACAAGGTGTGGATCAACCCGCCCGCAGAGTCGCCTACGGTAGCTTAAATTCCGAATGCAGGTGTCTCAAACTTGTTGACACGTTCCGGACACGGTCGCCGAACGCATCAGAGCTCTGGGACACCCGGCCCCTGCGAGCTACGCCGCATACTCCAAGCTGGCGTCGGTCCGGGATACCGAAGGAGTGCCGACCGCGACCGAGATGATTCGGGTTCTGGTCGAAGGACATGAGGCCGTCTGCCGCACGGCACGCAAGGTCATAGCAACGGCCGATGCAGTCAACGACCAATCGACCGTGGACGTGGCAACCGCGCGGCTGCAGATCCACGAAAAGACAGCCTGGATGCTGCGCAGCCTACTGGAATAATCACTGAAAAATATTCGAGCGGAGGAAACAGCTAACGACTAGGACGTTCAGGATTGATTCTGCATCGAAATGTTGGGGGACGAGCGTCGGAAATGTGAACCTGCACTACAGCCGTTCGCCGCTTCAGCATCTGGGATTATCGTGGCGCCGGCGATAACAGCGAGATGGTTCGAGGAGAGTGGCAACGACGCGCAGTCAAGGAGCAATGAGAATGCCATTGGATCGTTATGTAACACTGGGCCGTTCGGGGCTTCGAGTCAGCCCGTTCTGCATGGGATGTATGACGTTCGGCGAGGATTGGGGATGGGGTTCCTCCGCAAAAGCCTCGGAAGCGATCCTGGACCGATTCATCGATGCGGGGGGTAATTTCCTGGACACGACCAATGTCTATACGAAGGGGCATTCCGAGAGAGTTAAATGACCCCCGGCAGAGCCGGGTCGCTTTGACAACGTAAAAAGGACCCACCCCCTGGTTAATGGTTTGTAAGCGATTCCGCCGTCGAGGCTGTGGGGAGTGTGGGAGCCGAAGGCTTCCAAGCCACCGTGGGAGCGCGCTGGCTTTGCAGCGGGTTCCCATGGGGGCGGCACTTTCCAGCCCGCCGCGCCCGCGGTTTTCAGCCCGCCGCGCCCGCGGTTTTCACGCGGATCCTCCGGCGGACCGGGGTTTGTTCTTCCGTTTGCTAGCGGCGCCGAGACTGTCGGTAAACCGGATACTTTCCCACTCGAACTGGTGAATGGCGCAGTGATGGGTCAGCCGGTCCAGCAGGGCTGCGGTCAGTGCGGCGTCACCGAAGACGCTGGTCCACTGTGCAAACGGCAAGTTCGATGTGACGATCAGCGAACCCTTTTCGTAGCGGTCCGAGAAGACCTGAAACAGCAACTGCGCCCCCTCGGCCGAGAACGGGATATAGCCGACTTCGTCCACGATGAGCAGCTCGAAGCGGGCCAGCTTCGCCAGGTGCCGCTTCAGTTGCCGTTCCTCGCGCGACTCGATCAAGGTGTTGACCAGCCCGGCTGCCGTGGTGAACCCGACGCGGTAGCCCCTCCGGCAGGCTTCCACACCCAGCACCGTGGCGGCATGGGTTTTACCGGTTCCGTGCTTGCCCAACAGGACGACGTTCTCGTGCCGGGTAATGTAGCCGCACTCGGCATAGTCGCGAACCTGGACCGCATCGAGCACTGGCCACTTCTTCAGGTCCGTGGTCTCCAGGGTCTTGAGCAGTGGGAACCGGGCCTCCCGCAGTCGACGCTGGACCTGATTGGCTTGCCGCTGCTCCAGCTCGCGGCTGGCCAGAGCCAATAGAAAGCCGGTGTGCCCCTCGCCGGCCTCTTTAGCCTGTCGGGCGTGTTCCCGCCACTCCCGCACCATGGCCGGAAGCCGGAGTTGCCGCAGTGCGTCGTCGAGAACGATCTCCTGACCCGGACTCATCGCACACCCCCAGCCAGGAGACGGTCATATTGATCCAGATCGGCCCGGGCGATCGTCAGATCGGTGATACCGGGCATCAACCCGGACTCGAGCGGTGCATGGGATCGAGTCGGCGTGTCCTCCCGCATCAGAATGTGCCGCACCGCTTCCAACTCGATACAGTGGGCATCGAGCGCTTCCTGGATGGCCGATGACACCCGATCCAGATCCCAGTCCTGGTGGAGTTGCAGGATGCCGATGAACTCCCGGGTGCCCCGACTGTACCCATGCCGATCCCGCAACCGCTCCAGCGCGGTCTCATATTGGGTCGGCCATTGATCCCGCCACTGCCGGATCGGCCGGGCGCTCTCAAACGAGGCCACCTTCCGCCGGATCAACTCCAGGTAGTGCAACGGATCAATCCGCCAGTCGCTATGACTGAAGGCGCGGTCATGTTCGGCCACCTTCTTCTGGTCCGCGTAAAAGCTCACCCGGTCACAGCCGATATGGGCCCAGAGCCGGCGTCCCACATATGCGGTCGGCACCGAATACCGGTTCTGATCCACCTGGGCCGTCTAGTACGGGCTGATCCGCACACCCACCACCTTCGTGTTCTCGAATCGGGTGCCCGGCAGCGCCAGCAGGTACGCGCGTTCTGCTCCATGGCGTTCCCCGATCGTCCGATCGTCGGACCGACCGCCGATCCTCCGCTGGTCGTCGTCGCCGCAGCGTTCCAGCAACTGCGCGTTCAACTCGTCGAAGTCGGTCACCTCGGGAACCGGCACCAGGAAGTTTCTCCGGGCGAAGCCGACCAGTCCCTCGACCCCGCCTTTCTCCTGGCCCCGCGCCGGATTGCAGAACCGTGCTTCAAACGTGTAGTGCGCCCGAAACGCTGTGAACCGCGTCTGTTCAACCCGGCCCTTCCCGCGCAGAATCTGTTTCACGGCGGTTTTCAGGTTATCGAACACTAACGTCGGGAAGACGCCTCCGTACCAGTCGAACCCACGGATGTGACCGTCCAGGAACATCTCCTGCCGTTCCCACGGATAGGCCCGCACAAACGCCTTGCCCGAGTACCGAGATCTCATGCAGAACAACTTGACCTGACGGTCTTGACCGTTCATCCGGACCCAGGCCGTACCCCAGTCCACCTCGGCTTCACGGGCGTGTTCCGGGTCCAACGGCGCCACAGCACCGGTCTGGTTCCAGCCCAACCGTGTCTTCCGTTCCCGAACCCAGCGGCGTACCGTCGGCTCGGCTCCGGTAAATTCATGCTCCTCCACCAGACGTTGCCACACCCGGTGCGCGGTGTGGCGTTGCTTGACTGGCTGGTCCCGGTCCGCCTGGAGCCAGGCATCTACGATCCTGGCGACCGGGTCCATCACCGGACAGGCGGGCTCCTTCTCTCGCCGATACTTGGGCTCCTGTCCGGCCAATACTTTCCGGACCGTCCGTCGCGTGTGCCCGGTCTCCCGGGCGATCTGTCGAATGCTTTTCTTGTAAACCCGATGTGCAGTTCTGATCAACTCGTTCTGATCCATCCCTATCAATCCTCACCTCCCACTCGCGTGCCTGTTCATCCAGTTCACGCTTCGGGGGAGGCTATCAGGGGTGGGTCCCTTTTACGTTATCGAAATCAGCCGGGGGCTTATTTCTGTGAGCCCCTCAAAGGGGCCGGTCAAGAGCCGCCTGAAGGCAGCTGATGCCCCCACGCCATGTTCAGCTCCTCCAAACGCTGCTCCTCCCGCTCCTGCCGCCAAATGTATTCCCGCACGAATTGTTTGTCCATCCCCACCGTGGAAACGAAATAGCCTCGCGCTCAGAAACTCTTCCCTGTCAAACGGTGTTTCAGTCCCAGAAAGTTCCGGGCAGTCGAGATTGCACTCTTCCCCTTGATGAATCCCGCCACACTGGATACCGCCTACTTCGGAATGAACACCATGTGATACTTGCAGTCCCATTTCGTGTGCGATCGCCTTCGGGCCTCTTTCATTGAGTCCTCCTTCTTTGGAAGTCGTCGCTTCCAAGCAGGACTTTCCTATCTACCGCCGCTCTCGGTCAAACCTCTGCGAGTCGCCCCGGCTAAGCCGGGGGTTTACCTATGGGAATTATCGGGGATCATATCGGACGCCACGCCCGTTGGCGGCAGCACCTGGTCATAGCGACGAAATTCTTTGGAAACATGTCGGCAGGTGATCCCAACGCGGGGGGCAGCAGCCGAAAGTCAATCCACGCCTCTTGCGAGCAGTCCCTGCGACGGCTTCAGACGGACTATATCGATCTATAATTGGATGCACGCCTGGGACGCCACGACAGCGATTGACGAAACAATGCTTGCGCTCGACGATTTGGTCCACGCCGGAGAAGTACGCTACATGGGGTTCTCCGATACACCCGCATGGAAGGTGGCCCAGGCCCAAGTCACAGCTGAGTTTCGCGGATGGATTCCTTTGGTTGCGTTACAGGTTGAGTATTCGCTGCTCGAACGTACGGTTGAGGGAGAACTCATTCCGATGGCACGGGAGATGGGTCTTGGCGTGACTCCTTGGTTGCCGCTCAAAGGTGGCGTATTGAGTGGTAAGTACACACGGTGCGTATTCCGGACCATCCTGAACACTGATTCCGATCCATCGTGAACACCGATTCCGGGATCGTGAACGCGGATTCCGGGATCCTGAACAGTGATTCCGGTGATCCTGAACACCGATTCCGGCCATCGTGATCACTCGTCGGTAGCGAAGTTTGGAGCTTTTAGGTTCTCCTGAAGCACAGGAGGGCCTTGATGGCAACGAAACGACTACCGATGAGACAGATACGCGAGATTCTACGACTCAAACACGACCAACAGCTCAGCCACCGGGCGATCGCCAGCGCATGTCGCGTGGTCTTGGGCACCGTTGCGGACTACTTGGGACGGGCCAAGCAGGCCGGACTGGAATGGCCGCTGCCCGAAGACCTGGACGAGGCAGCGCTTGAAGCGCGGCTGTTTCCCCGCGCGGGACCGGGCTCCCGGGAACGGGTGGCTCCGGATGTAGAACGGATCCACCAGGAGTTGAAGCGTGTTGGAGTCACCCTGCACCTGCTGTGGGAAGAGTACCGAGAAGCGAATCCAAAGGGATATGCCTACAGCCAGTTCTGTGAGATCTACCGGCGTTGGGCCCAGAAATTGAAGCCCTCGATGCGACAGGTGCACCGCGCCGGAGAGAAGACCTTCATCGACTTTTCCGGCAAACGGCCACAGCTGACGGATCCACGGACGGGCAAAGCTATTCCAGTCGAGTTGTTCGTCGCTGTTCTGGGCGCCAGCGGTTACACCTACGCGGAAGCGACACCGAGCCAGAAACTCCCCGATTGGGTCGGCGTGCATATCCGCATGGTGGAGTTCTTCGGCGGATCGAGCCGGATCTGGGTTCCCGACCAACTCAAGAGTGCCATTACCCAGCCCTGCCGCTATGAAGCAGGCGTCAACCGTACCTACCAGGATGAGGCCGAACACTACGGCGCCGTTGTCATACCGGCCCGGCCGCGGAAAGCTCGGGACAAAGCGAAAGTTGAATCGACCGTCCTGGTCGCACAGCGGTGGATCCTGGCCAGGATCCGGAATCGCACGTTCTTCAGTCTGGCCGACTTGAACGGAGCCATTCGAGAGTTGCTGGTGGAACTGAACCAGCGGCCGATGCAGAAGCTTCGAGTATCCCGCCTGGAACTCTACGAGCGGCTGGATCGACCGGCATTACAGCCCCTCCCGACCAACCGGTATGAACAGGCCGAGTGGAAGGACTGTCGTGGCAGCATCGATTACCACATTACCGTGGACCGCCATCCTTACAGCGTGCCCTACCAGTTGATCCATGAGACCGTGGAAGCGCGTTACACGGCGTCCATTGTCGAGGTCTACTACAAAGGCCGGCGCGTGACGTCCCATCGCCGTCGCTACGATCACAAGCCGTCGACTCTGTCCGAACATATGCCCAGTGCCCATCGGGCCCATGCGGAATGGACACCGTCCCGGCTGATTAGTTGGGCGGAGAAAACTGGCCCCAAGACCGGCCGCCTGGTCGAGGAGATCATGAAACGGTGGCCGCATCCGGAACAGGGGTACCGGGCCTGCCTGGGATTGATGAGTCTAGGTCGCCGCTCCGGCGCCGAGCGGCTCGAAGCCGCCAGTGCGCGGGCGCTGCACTTGCAGTCCTATAGCTACCGCACCGTCAAGAACATCCTGTCGTCGGCCCAGGACCGGTTGCCTTTCGGGGACACCGAAACCCCACCGACGCCCCATCACGACAACATTCGCGGCGCCGCCTACTATGCGGACCCCGAGGAGACGCACTCATGCTAATGGAACAAACCCTGGAGAAGATGAACCAGATGAAGCTATCGGCCATGGTCGAGGCCCTGGAGCAGCAACGCCGCTCGAATCAGTACACGGATCTCGGCTTCGAGGAACGTCTGGGCCTACGGGTGGATGAGGAGTGGACGGCCCGGGAGCACCGCAAGCTCACCCGACGCCTGCGCGCGGCGAAGCTGCGCTACGCGACGGCATCGCTGGAAAACGTCGACTTCAAACATCGTCGCCGTCTGGACCGTTCCCAAGTCCTCGCCCTGGGCTCCTGCGGGTGGATCCAAGACCGGCACAATCTTCTCATCACCGGTCCGACCGGCATCGGAAAGAGTTTTCTGGCTTCGGCTTTCGTCGAACGCGCCTGCCGGCGGGGTTTTAACGCCACCTACGTCCGCATGCCTCGGCTCTTGCACCAACTGGCGGTCGGCCGTGGCGACGGCTCCTACACCCGAGTCCTGGCCCGTCTGGCCAAAACCGATCTGCTGGCCATCGACGACTGGCTCCTGGCCCCGCTGCGCGACGCTGAACGCCGGGACCTGATCGAAGTCGTCGAGGAACGGAGCGAACGTTCCGCCATCTTGATCGCCAGCCAGCTCCCGGTCCCCGACTGGCACGGCGTCATTGGCGACCCGAACCAGGCCGACGCCATCTGCGATCGCCTCCTCCACAATGCGCACCGTATCGAACTGAAAGGGGCATCGATGCGGCAAACCAAGACCCAACCCAAGACGTTGAAGGAGTCCCGATGATCGGCGCACCGATGCATCCACACGCCGCCGCCAGGGGGTACTCCAGGCCGGCCCCGGACCCAATCGTCGCTCCTGCGCAATCCTCGCGCGAAGGAAGTGCAGGAATCCGGGTCCGGGCGCGGAACGCGCGCCTCACGCAGGGCACGGGGCCTGTGGAAACTGCCGCAGCCGTGCAAATGGGAATGGTGGCCTTCGGCCGACTTTCTCTTGATCATTTCCACCGCTGCTTGCAAAAGCCTCCGCAAAAAACGCTCCCGCCTTTCGCACAGTTACACACAGGCCGGCGGCGATTTATCACAATAATTTTGGAAAGGACTAACACAGGGGTGATTTCAATGGGTCGATGCAACACTTCACATAAGAAGAGAGGTGAAGTGTATGGCCAAGAAAGGAAAGAACAAGCGGATGAGGAAGCGGCGATGGTTCACAGCGACCGAGCGGGTCGAGGTGTGGGATCGCTGGCAGCGGGGGGAGTCGTCCCAATCGATCGGACGCGTGCTGGACAGAGGGGGATCGGCGATTCATCGTCAACTGGCCCTGTACGGGGGCATCCGTCCGCAGTCCCGTTGCCGGTCATCGCGGGCACGGACTCGGGTCGAACGTGAAGAGATCTCCAGAGGTATTGCGGCCAAAGAATCGATCCGTTCGATTGCCGTGCGACTGGGTCGGTCGCCATCGACGGTGAGCCGGGAGGTCAGCCGAAACGGGGGCTCTGATAGCTATCGGGCATCGGAAGCCGATGAGCGGACCTGGGAGCGGGCGCGCCGTCCGAAGTCGTGCCGGTTAGCCCGCAGTCCCCGCTTACGGCAGCTTGTTGAAGAGAAGCTGCGGCAGGTCTGGTCGCCCGAGCAAATCGCCGGTTGGCTGAAACACTCATATCCGGAAGACGAGTCGCTTCACGTGTCCCACGAGACGATCTATCGCAGCCTTTTTGTCCAGGCCCGCGGGGTTTTGAAGAAAGAACTGACTCAGTATCTGCGGACAAGACGCACGATTCGCCGATCTGGAAAAGCGAGCCGGAAAGGCCATGGAAAGGGACAGATCGAAGACATGATCTCGATCCGTGAGCGCCCGGCTTCAGTCGAAGATCGTGCGGTCCCCGGTCACTGGGAAGGGGATCTGATCGCCGGATCGAGGAACACCTACATCGCCACTCTGGTCGAACGTCACTCGCGTTATGTGATGCTGGCGAAGGTTCCCAACAAGAAGACCGAAACTGTTGTCAACGCGCTCATCGAACAGGCGCATCCACTCCCGACGGAACTCTACAAATCACTGACCTGGGATCGCGGTCTGGAAATGGCGGATCACAAGCGGTTTACCCTGGCGACAAACATTGCCGTCTATTTCTGCGAACCACGGAGTCCATGGCAGCGCGGATCGAATGAGAACACCAATGGTCTGCTTCGATACTACTTTCCCAAAAGGACGAATCTGTCGGTACACTCACAGGAACATTTGGACGCGGTTGCTCGGCAACTCAATGAGCGGCCACGCAAGACGCTGGAGTTCGCAACTCCGGCAGAAACATTTAATGCATGTGTTGCATCGACCGGTTGAGCTGGCAGGGAAAACCTGGACTCTGAAGGAATAAACTGAGCCGCTAACCCGTCGCTTCGCTCCGGCGAGTGTTCACGATGGCCGGAATCGGTGTTCATGATTCCGGAACTGGTGTTCACGATCAGCGGAATACCCAGTTGAAATAAGAGGACGACTGAGCGGTCGGGTCCACTTGCGATTTCTGTGGCCGATCCGACCGCACCGAATGGAGCGGCAGGCACTCTGCAAACGAAGAGCCCTTGCGGCTCATTCTGTGGGGGGTCGGTTTCGCGCTCTTGGTCTCGTTATTATCAATCGGCGCGATCAGAAGGCGTCTGCGATCCAGCGACGCAGCCTGATCTGAACACCCGTGGCAAAAATGTTTCGCGACAGGATGAGCGCCGGCCAGGCCGTCGCCAGAGTGCCGACGCCTCGTCCCCGGTTCGGCCAGGTACCATCGGCGTTCTGTCTTTCGGTGAGGTCTTGGGCGTACTCCGCAAGCCAGTCGTGCTCACCGAACTCCTCGATCGGTGGGGCGTGAAGCTTGGCCGCCTTCATGACTGCGTACATGAAGTAGTAATCGTTACCATTGCTGGTGTCCCAGTTATCGGCTATGTAGCCGATGGCCCGTTGGACACGCTCATCCCGGGAAGGCACATCGAGGAAATTCAGGGCGATCAAACCCGCTGCGGTCATCCCGACTCCCGTCGTGGTGCTGCCGGGCTCGTATGAGAATTGGCCTGATTCGGGGTTCTGGGTTGCGGCGAGAAAGTGCTCACGGAGCTCGCTCTTGACCCACTCCGGAGGCCGGATACCCCACTCCTCCTCTGCCGCCATCATCGCCAGGACCGGCCACTGCGTCACGGACATATCGCCATCCACCTGGTTGGCCGTGTAGCGCCAACCGCCACGACCACTCGTGCTGTCGGACTGGGCGAAGGCGATGAAATCGATCATGTCGGTCACGATCTCGTCATAGCGTCGACCACGCACGTTGGTGGGCCCGCTGTCGGCAACCCGCCCGGGGTCACCGCTCGCAACCAGCGCCATGACCACCATGGGGAGCTCATACATTTCCCGTGATGGATCGACGACGGTGATGCCGATTCCGTTGCCGTTGGAATCGGCGTCGGGCGCGTCCTCGACATTGATCGACTTCGTTTGACACTGGGAGAGTAAATACCGAAGGGCGCGGTCCACAGTGTCCCTGTAAGGATTCGTCTTCCCCGCGCCAGAATCGAATCCGTTGACTTCGAACGCCAGGGCCGCCAGGGCGGTGGCCCCGACGGGAGGCGAATGTTCCCAGTGGCCGATCGGGCCGACGCCCGGAACGGATTCCCGTACCTGGCCGACGTTCAGCGCCCAGAGTCCATCATCCAACGCCTTGACCATGCGTTCTTCGTCGCTCCCTTCCACGAACTCGATGGGGTACTCGCCACTTCCCACCTCGTTGCCCTCGGAGTCGGTAACACGGATGCGGGCTATATACGCAGTCCGCGCATCGTCTTCCGGATATTCGTGCGATTCGGAAACGAAGGCCAAGCCGTCGACTGCCTGGCTAACCGGTTCCGAACCATCGCCAAAGTACAGTGTGTATCGGAGCGTTTCTCCGGGCGGTGCATTCAGTACCGCTTTGATCAGTACGGGCGAACCGCTGATGGCGTGATGCATCGTGACCCCGCCAGGTCCCTGAACCGCCGACACGATGCTTTCGTCATCAGCCGGCTGGGTCAGGCGATAGACCGGAGAGGCGATGTAGCTGGCAACCTCGAGAGCTCCCGGCACGACAACTATGATCGTTGCAGTCACGGCCGTGGACACGATGCCGATAATCGAGGCCTCGGCGAGGGTGGCCGCGGCAGGAACCGAAGTCCCTACCGTGGTCTCCGCTCCTCCTTGCAGGAAATTAATCAATCTGTCGAATTGGCCGGACGCCCATTCCATTTGCCTGAAAATCCACTTTATGAATTTCCAGACGCCCGTCGCGGTGGCGACGAACTCAGTCTTCTTCGCAAACGTTTCGTTTTTCTGCCTGAGCCAATCCTTGAGGCGCGCGCTCCACTTCAGGCCGAGTTGACTCTCCTCAAGGACAACCACGCTTCCGAAGACATAGTCGTGGATCCCTCGTCTTCGCTGGTTGAAGGGCGCAATGAGGAAACCCAACCCCATCCCGTTCACCAGAAACAACCCCAGGCTGGAGCGTCCCAGGGCCCACAGCAGGGTTGGTCGAAAGTCGCACCGTTTCACCCTTAAGCCGAATACCGCCTTCCCCGGCGTCTGCTGAACCAACCAGACGCTAAAGGTGTGATAGCCGATAAAGAGAATGGGAAAGATAAGGAACCCGCGGGACAGGATGTTAACGATCGCGAAAAAGTGAAGTGTTCTGGACGAGCGCCGACACGTAAGTCGTGATTTTCTTCCTCGCGAATGTCGAATTCCGAGCCTGTCCGGTCGAAGGGCGGAAAACTATAGCAGAATTGTCAAGCGCGCGGAAGCGTGATCTGTCACGCAACGTCGCCCAAGCTGCACGACTGGTCGGAAAGCCCCGGCAAAGAGCCTCGCAAGGCCTCGGCGATGATGATGAGCGTTCAGAGTCTCGGCGTTTGTTCAGATTCATTCACTTTCTGGTGATCGTTTACAGACAGGATGAACGATGCGACAAGTACCAGGAAGAAGTCGAGAAGACCTGCCGCGATTCGGGTCCGAAGGGCTGAAACCCTAAGGTCGTCCTGTGGTTGGGACATAGCAGATCACCTGAGCAGCCAGAATCTTCGGAGGCGAATCCCGTTCTCGGATGCTCTTCAGCGCTTTGGGTAGTAAACGCTATCGATCGGTTGCGGTTCAGTCAGGTAGTCCAGCTCCTTGAACGGATACGACGGGCGATCGTGGGAGTTGATGAACGCGGAGAGGTGTTGAGCATCTTCGTCGCTGAACTTGCCCGGGTCAAGATACGGCATCATGTAACGGATAATGCCGGCCAGCGTGTAGATCCTCGCGGCTCCGGCACCGTCGTTCCAGGAATTTGGTCCCCACAAGGGGCCCGGCTTCTTGTCGCCAATCTGGACGCCCTGCCCGTCCTTGCCGTGACAGTTCCAGCACCACTGCAGGAAAAGATCCTCCCCCCGTTTGGGATCGAGTTCCTCCAGGGGTAACCGGTTTTCCACCGGAATGACATTCTTCTTACGCCATGGCGCGGGGACCCCAGGCTCGTACCCTCGGGAAAGCCACCGGAGGTACGCGGTCAGTGCGAGGACTTCCGGAGTATCCGGCGTCGGAAGCACCGGATCGTCGAACGCGGGCTCGCCGTCTGCCGCGACATGGCCGGTGGCGTTCTGACTCCGGAAGAAGCATCCGACAACTCGGTCCTCGAGCGTGAAGTCGCGGCCGGCTCGCCGGTTGTACTCCGGAAACATCGCGGCCACACCCACGAGAGGAAGCGCCAGTTCTCGTTGCCCCGCATTGATATGGCAATTGTTGCAGGACATCCCACCACCCGACAGCTGTGGCGCCTCCCCGGGCGTGTCCCGAAACAACTGGAATCCCCAGCGGATTTGATCCGCCAAATCCGAGTTGCCGAGCGTCGGATCCTCCGTCGGGTCGTTCGGCACCAGCCATGCCGTTGTCATGGTGGTCTTCGACGAAATCAGCGGTTCGGGGAGCTTGCCGAGTTCCGGGTCGAGCGGATCCACCGGCGTACAAGCTGCCGACGCGAGGCCGATCATGATGAACACGTAGATGTAGACGCGGCGAATCATGTTTCCTGGTTCTAGGAACTCACGAAGGTATAACCACGCTCCTGAGCGCGATTCACAGCCAGAATACCGGCGGTCGTCATGTGCGCGTTCTCTACGAGGTTGTCGGCGATCTCTTCATAGACGGCATCCGTGTCGCTGCCGATCGAACGGGCGAGCGAACCGGCAATAGCCCGGGTGGCAAACCCGCAGACGGCGAGATGAGCGCCACGACCGATCAGGTTCGGCAGCGTCGCGCCTCTCCCCTCACGGTTTTGGGGATTCCGGGTCGGCGTTTCTCCCTCCAGGCCCATCCGGTCCGCCAACAGCGCTCCATACCTGGACCAGATGGCGTCGTTGAAAGCATACGCCGTCGACATGTGGCGGGCGACGATGACCACCGCCGAATCGGAGTCCTCGAGTCCGTACCCCTCCACGTTCGCCCGGAAGTAGTTGCTCGCGAACCTCAGTGCCCAGTCGAAGCCGTCCACACTGGTCGTGTCGAAGACGAAGCGGTGCCGCCCAGGCACCTGATCGAGCCAGTCGTCCTCTTGGTGGCGCTCGGGCTGCCACACGCCGCCTCCGGCGGACTGGGCTTCGGCACCCGGTGCGACAACGGCCGTGGCGCCCAGCGCCGCCACTCCAGCCCAGAGCCTTCCCATAAACGACCGCCTTGCAAGCGGTGCTTTCGTGTCCTGCTGCTTCATGGTTTCCTCGCTTTCCGGCGTGCCGGATGCTCCGTTCCCCGCCAGATGCGATCCTCATGGTCGGCCCGGGGAACGAGGAACTCGGTGATTCTAACCCAAGCTTGCGGAATTCCTGGTCGTCGAATTGGGACAGCCCAGCATTACAGCTCGAACGAAGCCCCGAGCATTGCCCCACTCGATGATTCCGCTTCCGCCGAACACCGTATATAATCCGCGAACGCAATTATCTCAATTCACGAGAAACTCGAGGAGAAACCATGAAGCCTTTTGTCGCGACTTTGCTGATCACGCTCGGCCTGCTCGCCGCGGACCAGGGACTGCTCGGCGAGCAACGGGGACGGGGACGGGGAAACCAGACACCGACCATTCGGCAGCTCGCCTGGATCGATAGATCCGGGGACGTTCAGGGCACTATAGGACCGCGGATGAGTTCGATCCTGGATCCATCGATCTCGCCCGACGGCACCGAAGTGGCAGTCCGCGGCAGACAGAACCAGGGCGAACCCGACTCCCTCTATGTGCTCAAAGGTACGGGCAACCGCCGCGTCACGAGCAACGAAGGCAACGAGCGACACATGATCTGGTCGCCCGACGGAAGGCGCATCATGTACTCGATGCAGAACTCCGGCGGGGTGTCGAACCTGTACGTCCGCAACGCCGACGGCAGCGGCGAAGACCAACCTGTCCTGGTAAGCGAGGGAATGCACAAGTGGTATCCGTCGTGGACGCCCGACGCGTCGACGGCCGTCTTTCACACGAACATCCTGGAAACCGCGGTGCGGGATCTCTGGTACGTCAACGTCGCGAACGGTGAAACCGGGGTGCTGGTAGACGACGACGGAATCCAGGCGCTGGCCCGACTGTCTCGGGACGGAAGTCTCGTCGCGTACCAGTCCGACCAGGACGGGCAGATGGAAATCTACGTCACAACGTTCCCACGATCCGATGAGCGGTGGAGAGTGTCTGCCAGCGGTGGAACGTGGCCGAAGTGGAGCAACGACGAACTGTTCTATTGGGAGGGGAACTCCCTCATCGCCGTCGAGTTCAGCACCGATGCCGGTTTCACTGCCGGCACACGCCGCACGCTGTTCACCGGAGAGCAGGTTGGGATGGGCGCCAACAACATGATGACGTCCTACAACCCGGAATACGACGTGAGCGCCGACGGAACCCGGTTTGTCGTTACGCAGAGGCTGGAAGACTGAATCGAGCTCGCAAGCCCGGCTCAGCTGCCCCCGAACCGCTCTAATAGCTCCTTCATCCGCCGTCGGCTGACGTCGCACCGGCGGCCGGATCGAAGGACCATCTCCCCATACCCCCCCACCAGGGGCGCCACCTCATGAATGTGATCGAGGTTCACTATCGCGGAGCGCGAGATTCGGTAGAACCGGTCGGGATCCAGCCGGCTGTCGAGATCAGCCAGGGTAGGATCCATGGAATAGTCGCCTCGATCGCTGCAGAGCTTCGTCTCGCCCTCTTCGGACAGAAAGCACTCCACACGCGTCTGTTGGACAACCACGTACTTTTCGCCTGACCTCGCCAGTAACCTGCGGTTCGTCCCGCTGCCGAGCCGGGGTATTGGCGTGGCCGACTCCGATCCGTCCTCAATTTGCTCGCGGACCCGATCGAGCGCCCTCGCCAGGCGCGGCCGTTTGACGGGCTTGAGCAGATAATCGGTAGCATGGAGATCGAACGCCCGTACCGCGTATTCGTCGTATGCGGTACAGAAGAAGATGACGTGGGGCGCCGGTTTCCCCAGGGAAGCGGCGACTTCCAATCCTGTCGGTCGGGGCATTTGAATATCCAGGAAAACGAGTACCGGCTTCAGATCGGAAATCTGCCTGATGGCCTGCTCCCCGTCTTCTGCTTCGCCCACGATGTCGACATCCGGGTGTGGGCCCAGCAGCTTGCGTAGACGTTCGCGCGCCGGCTCCTCATCGTCCACAAGCAGTGTCCGTATTGACGGTTGCTTCATTCGCGGCCCATCAGCGATCAAAAGCTCCCTTCGGTTTCCGAAACGGCCGGTGCGTAGTCATTCGGCACGAATTCAAGCGGGAGAGTCATGGAGACGATCGTGAGACCCCGTGAAACGTCCCGACCAACCTCCAACGATGCGGAGTCACCGTAATAGGCATCGAGCCGGCGGCGGACGTTGTGCATGCCGTATCCACCGTCCTTCCCCGGCTCCGGGGGCTGCTGTCCCACACCGTCGGGAAACCCTTCACCGTTGTCCTCCACCTGTATCCGCAAATGGTCCGACTCGCGGAGGGCGCGGACGCCCACGTGACCGCGACCGCCCATCTCTTTCAACCCGTGTTTGACTGCGTTCTCTACCAGAGTCTGAATGAGCATAGCGGGGATGGAAATCCGGTGAAGCCCGGGATCGATGTGCGTTTCGAACGTCGCCTTAGGTCCGAAGCGGGCCCGCTCAACGTCAAGGTAGCTCCGGACGAACTCCATCTCGTCTTCCAGGGTTGCCCATTCCTGCTCGCTTCTGAGCAGCGTATAGCGGAAGACCGCGGCCAGACCCACGACCGCGTTCTCCGCCCGGTCCGGATCTGTGTGCAGCAAACCAACGACGGCGTTGAGGGCGTTGAACAGGAAATGCGGGTTGATCTGGGCCCGGAGCGCCTTGAGTTCGGACTGGGTGGCCTGGAGTTTCAGGTCATGCTCGCGTAGCTCCTGCCCGCGCCGGGCCGTTTGGAGGCGAATGTTCATCACGAAGACGGCGAATACTTCGGCCAGCAGCGTGAGCATGGAACGGTCTTCGTCAAAGAACGGGATCTCATTCCCTCGCGGCGCAAGCTCCAGAACCCCGACCTGGAATCCGTCCGCGACCGCCGGCGCCCACGCTCCCCCGGAAGCAGCCGCCCCTGTCTCAGCGCCCGACGCCATGAGGCGGACCCGCCCTTCTGTCCCAAAGATCTCAGCCAGTCTGTCCTCAGCCGCTTTCACAAGCGATGCCTCGGTCGCCACGTTCTGCAGCCCACTGACGAAATGCTTCAGCGCCGCGGTCTTCTCGAATCGGCGACCGATCCAGATGCGATCCAACAGCCGATCAAAACGACGGTAGAACCAGGGAGTGGCCAGGACGAGCGGGAGCAGTGCGAGCGCCCGCACCCAGCCATGTGCACTTTCGGGAATAACGGCCAGAGCCGCTTCGATCACGCCGAGGTATGCCAGCAGGGAAGCAAGAGCGATGAACGCGAAGCCGGAGCGCTTGACCAGGACGTCGAAAAAGCCGTGACGAGAATGGAAGTACTGACTCGCAAACAGAAAGCACAGAGGGGACGATCGCAAGACGATCTCGAGAAACTCGTCGAGGACACCGCGAACAAAAACCCCCGTCAATGTCAGCACGAAGAGCAAAGCGGACAGTCCCACGAACCAACGACGTCCGGATGCCGCGCGCGCGCCTTCCCTAGCCGCACGGGTTCTGGTCCTGAAGGACATCGAGATCATGAAGCCGACGGCCAACAGGAACGTGCCGTTGATTGTGTGTCCGATGTAGGGTCCGAAGAGCGCGGTGATCGGGTTTGCTACAACCAGGTCGCCAAAGAACGCGACTTCGGAACCGAACGCCACCGCATACATGAGATAGACAGGAGCCATCCAACGCTTCTGGGCCCCGACGGATCCGAGCTTGGACGCCAGGCTCAGGTACACGTTGTGCATGATCACTGGAGGCATCAGGAACGCAGCGAACAGGAGGCCCCCCCCCAGCCCGCGGGAAGGCTCGGCGACTACGATCGCCAGGTTCAGCATGAACCACAGCGCGAACAGGGAAAGTAGGACACCCCCGACGAAGTGGGTCGAACCCATGCAATAGGCGTAGGTTTGCTCCCGGGTGTGACGGTCGCGCAGCCAGAAAAAGAAGAAAAGCGCATACGCGAACGCTCCGAACGCGTACAAGAGCATCGCAAGACTTGTCATCAGGGGTAATTGGATCATTTATGTGGCTCCAAACGAAGAACTCTACTTCTCAGCGGATCCCGTCAGACGTTTCCGGAGCCGTGCTTCCCACCGATCCAGGGGGGTGAAGAGGACGTTTCACGTCGCCTCCATCGCCTGAAGGTTGAATCTCTTCCCCAACACGTGGGGAATAGCGCGCATCTCTCAGCCGGGTGTCGCGAAGGCAGCCGCCACGAGGAACGACACCCCGAGATGAGCCAGGGTGTACATGATCACGACAAAGACGAGCAGGCCCATCGGCGGCCCCCACCAATCGCCGTACCAGGCCAGATCGATTGCCATGACGCCGAACAGCACGGCGGCCAGCGTCATTTGAGCGGGGCGTGCCAAGATCGGCCCGAATCCCCGTCTGACGACCTCCCCGAAAAGGACGAACGCGAAGAGCGAACCAAATAGGAGGCGCGCAGGCAGATCTGACGACGGCCGAGGAACCACGAACCCCTCAAATTGCACAGCGTTGATGGCCAGGAAGCGCAGGACCAGTATCCCCATCAGGAGCCGGACGACGCGTCCCACGGGTCCGGGGGGGGGGGGGGGGGGGGGAGGGTCCCGGCTTCTACAGTGTCGGTAATAGTCATGAGATCGGTCTACAGCGGCCCGTCGATCTGTCGGCGGCCTTCATAGCGATCTGCTTCTCTGGGAACGCACCAGGATGCTCTCTTTCCCGCAATGATCCCGCCCCCCCACATGATGAGCAGTACCGGCACGATGTATTCCCAGACTTCGTAGGGGACCAGGCCCAGACTTTGACCCAGCAGAACGACGCCGCCAATGACGATCAGGATTCCACACCACATCAGAGACACCTCCTTCAACATGACACCAGATTACCGACAACCTGGGGCTACTGCCGTACGGTATCGGGCGGACGGTCGGAATCTCAGAACGAGCGGCGGTTTCGACAGGATCGACGGAATCGATGGGTTGAGGGTGGGGGGGGACAGGGGAGCCTGTCCCCCTACAAGTGTCCCCCTACAAGCGACGTCGAGCGGTGGGTGGATCAGTTCGAAAGCTGACGATATTCCGCCCGGGCTTCCTCGATGATGGGCACGTCCGCGTCGGCTCCGCTCCATAACTCGAAGAACCGATCGTAGGACTCGCGGGCCAGATCAGCGTTCCCCTGAAGGGCGTGGGCCCGGGCCAAGCCGACATGAGCCAACTGGAACGGGAAACCTCCGAACGGCGCCGACGATGTGCGAAGGCGGGCGAGCGCGGCGCCTCGATTGTCGAGCACCTGCTGGAAGGCTGCTGCGGCCTCGGGTCCCTGGCCCAGCGCCAGGTGGGCAAGGCCGCGGACGTAGGTCGGCCCCAGGTTCGAACGCTCGTAGGCAGTCGCCGCCTGGAGGTAGACGAGGGCCTCTTCGGGAGAACCTTGCGCGAGCGCGATTATCGCGCGAACCGTAGGCGCTGTCGTTGTTTTCAGAGAGAGGTGGTCTGGGTTCTGGCTGACAAGCTCTGCAAGGACTTCCTCTGCCTGTCCGGCCGCGCCGCCGAGCGCCAATGCCAGAACGGCGATCATTCGAAGCGAGCGGCCCGGATGGGTCTCCAAAGCTTCGTTCGCTTTTTCGACGGCCGTTGACGTGTTTCCAACCAGGGCCTCGATCCAGGCTTGCTCCGCCATGATCCGTGCCGGATTCTCTGCACTGGGACCTTGAGCTGCCAGGGCTGCTGCCCGGCTGTAGAGTTGCCGCGCCTCACCGAGCCTTCCGGTGAACACCGAAGTGCCCGCCTGTGCCGCAAGAAACCGGTACTCGGTGGGTCTCCCGTTGGCCCATTCGAGGTGCCGCGCCGCTTCGTCGGCGTCGCCTTCGATAAAGGCGATCCGATACAGTCGGACCCGGAGAAAATAGTTATCGAGGCCCGCTTCAATCCCTGCTTCGCCCACACGCTTCGCGTCGTCGAACTGGAGGAGACCGATATGCGCCCCGACCAGGTTCGAGTAAGGGTTGCCGCTGGTCGGGTCCAGACGCATGGATTCGGTAGCCTCCGCCGCCGAACCCTCGAACTGGCCGACCCGCCGAAGGGTTACGGATCGAAAGTTGTAGGCCCGAGCCTCCCGTGGATAGGTTTCGATCCACTGCTGGAGGGTATCGAGTTCGGCTCCAAAGTCACCAGTCACAAACTGGTGGTAGCGGGCCAGGACGGCGAATCGCTCCCGCTCGCTGACCCGGTCCCGCAGTTCGAAGGATCGAATTGCCGATTCGATCGCAATCTCAAACTCCGAGATGTTCGCGTAGGTGCCCGCCAGACGCGAATGCGCTTCGGCGAAGTTCGGATCGAGTTCGATGGCACGTCTGTAGAAAAGGATGGAATCCACCTGAAACCCGGGCGCAAGGCTTAACGCCCTTAGCGCTTCGAGAGAAGTCGTCGTGGCTTCTTCGAGCGGTCTGTTCAATTCCTCGATCGTCCGGATCGACTCTCCGAGGTTCCCACGCATGTTCGCCGCCGCTTCGCCGAGCGCTCGCAGCACTTCCTCCTTAGTTCCCGACTCCACCTGCTCCCGGGCCAGGACCTCGCCGGTACCACAGTTGACGGCGTTCAAGGTGACGATGTAGTTGGACCCAAGCGAGGCGATCTCGCCGGTGATCATCGCTTTGAGCCCGGCGCGGGTACAGATCTCTTCGCCGATCGACGGAGTGATGCGCTCGTCGGACTCCCGGCCCATCAGGCCCAGAATCTCCTGGACTCGTCTTCCCGGAAGTATGTTGAGGAAGGGCGATTCGTCGAGCCTCAACGCCAGCGCGGCCTCCAGGGTGCCGTCAAAGTCATCGTCTCCGGTCGTGTTGACGAAGTCGGCCAGGAGAATCACATCGGTCTCATCGAGCAAGGGATTCCCGGAACCGAAGAATTGCCACACCAATGCCACGACGAGAATGACCGCGGCAGCACCAGCTAGGTTTAGCCGCCCAGAATTCGATGGCCGCGGGGCGACGGTCGGCAGAGGGGTCGATGCCGCAGACCGGCCGGAGTCGCCCTCCTTTGAAAGCCGCTTTAAGTCGGAACGCATGCCGGAGGCGTGCTGATACCGGAGTTCGCGATCCTTGACCAACGCCTTGTCGATGATCCCTTCGAGGTCCTGGGGGACGTTCGGATTCAGCCGAACCGCGGCGGTCGGTGTGTCGTGGAAGATGGCGTCGAAGATGACTGCGGATGTCGAACCGGGAAACGCAGGGCGGCCGGTCGCCATCTCGTAGAGAACGACACCGAGGGAGAATAGATCGGTCCTCGGATCGAGGTCTTCCCCGCGAGCCTGCTCGGGCGACATATAAGCAACCGTCCCGAGGGCCGAGCCGGGACTCGTGAGCTGCTCGTCTTCCGATGCCGTTTCCGTGGCGTCGGGCGCGACCGGTCCGGAGGGGGATAGTTTCGCGAGGCCAAAATCCAGAACCTTGGCCTGCCCCCTGTCGGTAACAAAGATGTTGGCTGGCTTGATATCCCGGTGGACGATCCCTGCCTGGTGTGCCGCGTCGAGAGCATCGGCAAGCTGCACACCCAATTCGAGTACGTCGTCGATTTTCATGGGACCGCGACGGATCACTTGCTTGAGCGTCGAACCCCTCATCAACTCCATCACGATGAAGGGCCTTCCTCGGTGGTCCCCGATGTCGTGGATGCTGCAGATGTTGGGATGCTCGAGTGCCGCCGCGGCACGCGCCTCCCGCATGAAGCGCTCGACGGCCTGCCTGTCGTCGGTCATGTCGTCGGGAAGAAACTTCAACGCGACATAACGGTGCAGCTTCGTATCCTCGCCGCGGTAGACGACGCCCATGCCGCCGCCCCCGAGCTTCTCGAGGACCCTGTAGTGGGATATGGTCTGTCCGATCACGATTTCCCCAACATTCTACGCCCGCCCATCTACGGAACCGGCACGCGTTCTTTCAACTCTTGGAACCAGTTCAAAACGACATGGATCCGGGGCCGCACAGTTTCACCGGAATCCTGCTCCTCGTCGGGTAGCACGACCACGAAACGATCGCCATCCGGCATCACATCGAAGCTTCTATAGAACGGGAACGAGATGACCTGGCCGATCGGCACCGGCTGCTCGGCACTGAAGGTGAAGGTCGGATCCATCGATACTCTGATCCCTTTCAACGTCTGGCCCTGTCCTCCGGACTGCGTGAGCGGTCGATAGAACAGCTCGTCTCCAAGCGGGGACCAGACCGGCATAATCCCGGGCTCGGCGGATACCCGCCGTCTCTCTCCCGTCGCTGGGAACGGTTCGACAAAGACGTCGTAGTCGATGGCGGGCCCGTCGCCTGCGCTATATGCGAGCCATTTCCCGTCTGGGGAAAAAGCGGCCGCGACTTCCAGGGCGGGGAACGGCTCTCCAAACAACACCTCGGTCCCGTCAGCCTCGAGAGAAACAGTCCACAGGTCCATCTCGTTGTTCTGGTTCGCCAGCGTTCCCGTCCGGTTCGTTTCGATCTTGAACACGAGCGTGTTCCCATCAGGCGACCACGTCTTCGGCCAGTGCATTACGCCTTCTTCGGCCGTCGTCAGGCGTTCAGCCACACCGCTTCCGTCCGCCCGCTTCCAGTAGATGCCTACTGTGCCGTCTCGATCTGAACTGAACGTGATCCGTTCTCCATCCGGGGTCCAGATGGGATGGTAGTTGTTTCCCTCGAGTGTGAACCGCTGGATCGCGCTGTCCCCTGCCAGATCGAATATCCAGATGACCGAGCCTTCAGGCTCCGAACTCTGAACGGCAAGCCTGCCCCCATCGGGCGACAGCCGCGGACTCAGGTACCGACCCGGCGGCACGTCCAGACGCTCCAGGCCCCCATTCCGATCGACCAGTGAGAGAATGCGGTCGACGGAGGCCGCACCGCCGGCAATGAAGGCGAGCGCCCCCTCGTCGGAAACGTCGAACTGCGCGACACCGCTCTCGGTGGCGCGATCCATTCCTGCGACGACGGGAACGGGCCCTCCGGTCACCTCCAGACGATCCTCATCGAACGCGATCGCGAACAGTACGCCCTCGAATAAGTAGACTAGGTGCCCTGTGGGAAGATAGCGGCCTCCACTACCGCCCTCGACCAGGACCCGACGCTCGCCGGATTCGAGCGACTGAACGACGATTCGACCCTCGTCCCAGCTTTCGCTTCCGGCCTCAGAGAACAACACCCATTCGCCGCCCGGCAGCAGTTGGGGTCCGGCGACCCGCGCGCCTCCAAGTCCGACAATCAGATCGGGCGGCCCGCCGTTCTCGGACATCCTCATGATGCCCGCGTTCGTACCGAAAAGAATCGTTCCGTCCGACGCCCAACTGATCCCGAAAGGGGTTTGGCTATTGCTGAGCGCGATGGGGGCGCCCCCTGTGAGCGCGATCTTGTTGATCTGTCCGCCGGACCAGTAAGCGATCCACTGGCCATCCGGCGAGAACACGGGGTTTCTCAAGTCCAGCCCGGTACCCGAAAGCAAAATTGCATCCGTAGAACCGAGCGTCCGAACGTAGAAGCCGTCAATCGTGTTGTAGAGGAATCTGCTGCCGTCGGGCGAGAAGGCTACTGCCACAGCCCGGGTGCTTGGCTGCAGGGCCTGTCCGGTGGGCAACTCGTGATCGAAGCGGATCAGGGCCAGGGGTGGGGCGGGTTTGAGAACCCACCCCGCGACACCGCCGAGAACGCCCAGGACCAAGGCCGCAACCCACGGCAGCTTTGACTGGGCCCCCGAGACAACGGCTGCAGGCCGGATGAGCGGCCCGTCGGGATCCCGCAACACGCGGTCGATATCCAGACGAACATCGGCGATGTCGTGGTATCGGTTACCGTGTTGCTTCTGGAGGCATCGCTCCAGGATTTCGCGCAGCCGCGGATGGAGGTCGCCGGGAAGCTTCTCCCATTTCGGCTCGGCACGGATGACGGCAGCCAGGATCTCAGAAACGTCCGGCGCCCCGAACGCCTGCCTGCCTGTCAGCATCTCGTAGAGGACGCACCCGAACGCCCACACGTCCGTCGTCCGGTCGACCTCCCTTCCCTTGGCCTGTTCCGGGGACATATATGCGGCGGTACCGAGGATCATCCCCTGCCCGGTCGCGGCCATGCTGAGCGTCGGGGAATGCGACGGGTGAGGGTCGCTCGCATCCCCCGCAAACGCCTTCGCCAGGCCGAAATCGAGGACCTTCACCTTGCCCTCGGGCGTGACCTTGATGTTGGCCGGCTTCAGATCGCGGTGGATGACGCCCTGCCCATGGGCCGCCTCGAGCGCTTCGGCAATCTGGAGTGCCAGTTCGAGGGATTCCTCGACCGGGAGGGCACCGTCTCTCAGCCGCTCCGCCAGCGTGTCGCCCTCGACGAGTTCGAGGACGAGGAAATGGGTGCCGCCGTCTTCTTCGAGGCCATGGATTCCAGCAATGTTCGGATGGTTCAGCGACGCCAGCAGCTTCGCTTCACGCTCGAAACGTGCAAGCCGTTGCTCGTCCCTGGAAAATTCATCGGGAAGAGTCTTGATCGCGACCTCGCGTCCCAGCTTCTGGTCGCGGGCTCTCCACACCTCCCCCATGCCACCCTTGCCGAGCTGGCTCGTGACTTCGTAGTGGATGAGTGTCTTCCCGATCATCGCGTGAATGTTATTAAGCGCGGAAGGCGGGGTCAATCAAACTCTCCGATCTCGACAACCGAAGTTACACTAGGCTTCGATGACACGCTGGATTGAACGAGTGCTTCATTTGCGGCCTGGAGATCTCGCCCCCGGCTTTCTGCTCTTCAGCTACTACTTCCTGATCATCTCGGGCTACATCGTCGGGCAGGTAGCGCGCGATGCGCTCTTTCTCGACCGGTTCGCCCCAGATCAACTTCCCTACGTCGACATCACGATCGCCGTTCTCGTGGCTTTTGTCGTGGCCGGATACATTCGGCTGAGCCACCGCACCGGACTCCGCGAACTGCTCACCTAGAGCCTGGCGGCGTTCGCGTTGACCTCCCTGTTTTTCTGGTGGGCGATCGGCGGCAGCGAATCGGCGTGGCTCTTTCCAGCGCTCTACGTCTGGGTCGGGATATTCGGGGTCATGGCCATCACCCAGGTGTGGACGCTGGCCAACTTCATGTTGACCACACGCGAGGCGAAGCGTCTTTTCGGTCTGGTCGGGGCGGGGGACATACTCGGCGGTATCTTCGGCGGTTTTCTCTCGAATGCGGTCGCCCGAGCCTTCGGAACCGAAAGTCTGTTGCTGGTCCTTGCGGTCTTCCTGATGCTATGCGTGGCTCTGGTTCTGCTGATCTTCCGGCAGCACCGATGGGGACCGGACCGAGAGGACCAGGGGCCTGTCGGTGTCGACGAGAGTCCACGGAATCTTCTTGAGAGCTTCCGCCTGATGCTCTCGTCCAAGCACCTCACCTCCATCGCGACCCTGATTTGCGTCACGTCGATCGTCACGACGGCGGCGGGCTGGCAGTTCAAGGCAATTGCAAGCGAAACCATCGTCGAGAAGGACGCGCTGGCGGCGTTCTTCGGATCGTTTCAAGGTTACGCAGGCATCGCTGCGCTGGCGGCACAGCTTATGCTGACCTCGCGCCTCCTGCAACGCTTTGGAGTGGGTGCGACTTTGTTCATCCTCCCGATGACGCTCGCACTGGGCTCGCTCGGCGTGCTGGCCACGGGCGGCCTCGTTGCAGCCACGTTCCTCAAGGGCAGCGACAAGGTCCTGCGCTATTCGATCGATACATCCTCGCTCCAATTGCTCTACCTGCCCGTGCCGGCCAACATCAAGATCCAGATCAAGTCCTTCATCGATACGGTCATCTGGAGGCTCGGGGACGGTCTCGCCGGACTCACACTGCTCGTCTTCGTGACATACCTCGGCTTCACTCCCGGCCAGGTCAGCTGGGTCAACCTGGCGTTCCTCGGACTCTGGTTCGTCGCAGCCGCTGCTGCCCGCCGGCAGTACCTCACGACGCTCGGGCAGCGGGTCCGGGAACACAGGATCGATGCCGAGCGGATGTCGGCGCCGGTACTGGACCGCTCGACAGCAACGCTTCTGGCGTCGAAGCTCGAGAGAGCCGAGACCGAAGAGATCCTGTACCGGCTGAACCTGTTCGAATTGGGGTATCAGCAGGCGTCCCACCCTTCGATCCGCGGGCTGATTCGGCACGAGTCCCCCGACGTCCGTGCGAAGGCGTTGGCCATCCTGAACGCCGCCGGTGACACCACGCTCGTCGACGATGTCGAAGACATGCTCTCGGACAAGCACCTTCCGGTCCGCACCGAAGCGCTGCTCTATCTCACACACCACAGCAACGTCGATCCCCTCGCTCGTATTGAGGAACTCGGGGACTTTCCGGATTTCACGGTTCGAGCTGGCGTCGCGGCGTTCCTGGCACGGCCGGGACAGGCGCAGAACCTTAGCGCGGCGCGTACGATGCTGGACATGATGATCGACGAGGACGGAGCCCACGGGCGACCAACGCGCCTGGAAGCTGCCCGCCTGATCGCTACGATGCCGGAGGATTTCAGCTCCCAGTTGGCACGCCTGCTTGCGGATCCGGACCCGGAGATCGCACGGCTGGTCATTGAGGCTGCCGGAGAACTGCGAGAACGGAAACTCGTGCCGCAGTTGCTCGAGCGGTTGGGCGAACCCGGATGCCGGGACGCGGCGGTGAATGCCCTGTCAAACTTCGAGAACAGGATTCTGGGAACCCTGAACGACTACCTTCGCGACGACGAGATGTCGATAAGCAACCGATCCGAACTCCCGTCCGTCCTTGTCGCAATCGGCACTCCGGAGGCGCTGGATATCCTCACCGACAACCTGTTCCAGGGGGATTCGTTCCTGCGCTTCCGTGTCATCTCGGCGCTCAACAAGTTCCAGCAGGCCCATCCCGGGATCAAGGTCGACAACGCGATGATCGAAACGGTCCTGGCCGCCGAAATCCTGGGCCATTACCGCTCCTACCAGGCTCTTGGAGCACTCCGGGACCCGCTCGAACAGGACGACCCTGCGATGAAGGCATTTCGGGAGTCGATGGACAAGGAGACTGAACGCATCTTCCGGCTGCTCGGGGTCCTGTTCCCGGACTACGATTTTCACGCCGCATACATCGGCGTCCATGCGGCCGATTCTTCGGTCCGCGACGACACGCTGGAGTTTCTCGACACGGCACTGCGTCCGGAGCTTCGAGGCCTGCTGCTCCCTCTTGTGGATCGCGGCGTCAGCGTGGAGGATCGGATCCTTCGGGCGGACGAGGCGCTTGGAGCGCGCCTGGACTCATCCGAGGAGGCCATCGCGGCGCTGATGCACAGCGGGGATCCGTGGCTTCGCTCGTGCGCGGCTTATGCTATCGGGACCCTAGGTCTCGGATCGTTGGAAGCGGAACTCGACGCGTGGGAGGACGATCCGGATCCCCTATTGCGCGAAACCGTCCGCCAGGCGAAGGCGAAGCTGGCCGCAATCAAGAGAGCTTAGCGTTTCGGTCCATCACCGCCGATGGAACTGGTTTGCCGTAGGAGGAGAGATCGACGCAACAGCAGGTCTGCTGTTTCCCCCGAATAGTCAGCGGTCACGATCAATTCGAACCAGCTATGATCTTTAGTTTGGTCGACACTCGGAAACGCACGCTGACCGGAGTCGGAAAGGACAAGAAGGTAGGACGTTGGGGCTTTGGATTCAATTCGCACTGGTGACGGCCGTCGTTTTCTATGCCGGGTCGAAGCTATCCCTCTACGGCGACGTCATCGCCGAAAAGACCGGCATGGGCCGGATGTGGGTCGGCGTCACCCTGATGGCATCGGTTACGTCCCTACCCGAACTCTTCACGGGCATCGGCTCGGTCGTCATTTTCGAACTGCCCGACATCGCGGCGGGCGACGTACTCGGCAGCTGCATGTTCAACGTCCTGATCATTGCTTTGATGGACGTATCGGGTCCGGTTCCAATCTCGCAGAAGGTGGAACAGAAGCACGTCCTGGCGGCCGGGTTCGGGATTGTCATGCTCGCGGTCGCGGGAATGGGCATCGCGGCGGGTCCGGGACTTCCCGCCCTGGGCTGGGTTGGGCCATATTCGCTGGTGTTACTGTTCGTTTACTTCCTCGCGATGCGTACGGTTTTCCTACTCGAGAAGAGAAGCGTTCTCGCCAACGGCGGTCCCGAAGCGGAGCAGACCGAATACGATGACATCTCCCTCCGGACGGCTTACCGCAGGTACGCGCTGAACGCTGTAATGGTGGCCGGCGCCGCAACGTACCTCCCCCGTCTGGGGGAGGAGATTGCGATTGTCACCGGTCTCGGACAGACGTTCGTCGGCAGTATCTTCATCGCCTTCACGACCTCTCTGCCGGAGCTCGTCGTTTCGATTGCGGCGGTCAGGATCGGCGCCATCGATCTGATGTTCGGAAACCTGCTGGGCAGCAACCTGTTCAACATGGCAATCCTGGGGGTGGACGACCTTCTCTATTTCAAGGGCCCGCTGCTTGCCGACGTTTCATCGATCCACATCGTAACGGCAAATGCCGCCATCGCGATGACCGGGGTCGTGGTGATCAGCTTGCTGTACCGGCTGAGCCGGAAAGTCATGTTTGTCGCCTGGGATTCCCTGGCGATCATCTCCGTGTACGTCGTTGCAGTCGGCGTCATGTTTCTCATGCGATGAGCCAACTGAGAGAGGAGCTTTGATGAAAGGGATTGCCCTTGCAGAATTGGAGAATCTGGCAGACCGCACGCCGACCTACGCCCTGGTTGGCGAAGTCGACATGGTCATCGTCCGGTTCGACGACAAGGTATCGGTCTTTTACGGCCGCTGCCTCCATAGAGGCGCGTTCACTAGTGTCCGGTTAGAAGTCGAATAGAACCAGCTGGTTAGGATCTTGGAGTTCATTGAATTGGGAATCAGGCGCGTGAAAGGCCTGCAAAATGGGCTGTTTCTCAAGAATCGTAATGCTGAGAATCTGTAGGATTTGGTAAAGACTCCTATCGATGCCGAGGCGCTTCCGGATGATGGCGACGTGAACATAAACCGAAATGGCGATCCAGATCTGGGTCTTCACCGCATTCTCGCTGGTGCCGTAGAAGGACTTGATTCGAAGGTGTTGTTTGATCCATTTAAAGAAAAGTTCCACCTGCCATCGCGACTTGTAGATCTGAGTGATGGTGAGTGCAGGCAACGCGAAGTTGTTGGTCAGGAACTTCAACCGCTTGTTCGTCCCGGCATCGAAGTAGCTGATACGCCGCAACGGATCGGGATAGGTTTTGGCGGATTTGTTCGTTGTGAGGATGACCGTCTGGTCGGATCGCAATCCCGTGGTCGTGTCCACCCGACGGGAGTACCGCCGCCGCAGGACGACGTTCTTCTTAGCACGCACCACAAAGAAAGCGGAACAGAGGGAGAAGAGAAAGAGCCGTTCAAAATCGATATAGGCGCGGTCCATGACGTAGAAGGCACCCGCTTCGGGTGCGATCTCATCGAGAACGTTGACGTCATGGACTTTCCCGTCTGTGACGTGGATAAACGCGGGAATGTTGCCGTGAAGATCCAGCAGTGTATGCATCTTGACCGCGGCTTTGTGCCGGCGAAACCGGGCCCATGGGAATAGTGAAAGACACAGGTCAATGGTGGTCGAGTCCAGGGCATATAGACCTTGATCCAACTCGACGCCGATGGGGTCTTCGGCATATAACGGCCGCGCCATGCCGATCAGGACCTGTGCGAAATCCGCATAGATCCGCCAGTCGCGCCGCTCGTTGGCGTCGGCCAGTGTCGTCCGCGCCACCTTGCTTCGGAATCCCATGTGGTAACGCTTTCTGCCGAGGGCGCGTAAGCAGGCTTCGATGTCGCGGAGGCTTTCACGATAGATCAATTGGGCGAATGCCATCGCCAGGAACTGATCCCAGCAGGAAAACCCTTTCTGCTGGTAATCGCCCCGATAGCGGGCGACACACTTCTGAAACTCGTATCGGGGCGCGTAATCCATGACTTGTGAGAAGACGGTTTGGCCTGAGTTCATGCGCCATTGGTATCACCCCTCTCACCGTAATATTGCTAAAAGTGTGATCGGCAGGTTCAAATCGAAAAATCGCAGAATGCCATTCAACTCACTGTTCATCTATAAGTTGCCGGCGGCTGTCGCACCGTGTTCCGGACACTAGTGGTCCCCGTCTAACAGACTGTACCTTATTCGGATCGTTCCCCGAGCCAGACCGACACACTGCGGCTTCGGCCAAGCCGTCCGAGTTCGTTCCGCACAGGGATTTCCGATCTAATGGTCATTATTTTCCTCATATATGATCAGAAATGGGACAGCCAGAGCCGTTACGTTAATTGTGACGGACTACACTAGTGAGGCGCGTTAATGGCCGACGGTCAGGTTCGCGGCGACAACCTGATCTGCGGTGTACACAATTGGGACTACCGGCTCGACACCGGGGTTTCCGAGTACAGCAACAGCGAAGCGTTGCAGAAGTTCTCGAGCTGGGTCGAGGACGGCAAGGTTTTGGTCGACGAGGATGAGATCGCCGACTGGGCCCGGGAACACCCGCAACCGTTCAAGCGCGACGAATACCTGGGCCTCTACGCCGACACCAGCCACGGCCCCACCGAAGAGCCCTACACGGGCCTCATCCAGCAATACGCAAGGGATGGACTCTCCCGAACCGGCCACCATGGCGAAATCGCGGCCATGGGTGTCCCGCGCGCCGAGTTGCCCGACTGGGACGACATTCAGATGCTAACCGCACAACTGCACCGCCCGCCGCGGCTGGACGACGAAGTCGTCGGCACGGACGTAACGATCGGACCCAACTCGCGCAAGCCCCTGAGGCTCGACATTCCGCTCCTGGTCTCCGACATGAGCTTCGGCGCACTGTCGGAAAGTGCCAAGGTTTCGCTCGCCAGGGGCGCGGAGATGGCGGGAACCGGTATCTGTTCGGGTGAAGGCGGGATGCTTCCCGAAGAACAGGCCGAGAACCGACGCTATTTCTATGAACTGGCATCGGGCCGCTTCGGCTTCGCCTGGGACAAGATCGAACGGGTTCAGGCCTTCCATTTCAAGGGTGGCCAGGGAGCGAAGACCGGGACCGGCGGCCACCTGCCCGGTCCGAAGGTACGCGGCAAGATCGCCGAGGTGCGCGGCCTGCCCGAAGGCGCCCCGGCCATCTCTCCGCCGCGGTTTCCCGACTGGACGGGTACCAGCCAGATTCGGGAGTTCGCGGACGAGGTGCGCGAACGCACTGGTGGAATCCCGATCGGGTACAAGCTATCGGCCCAGCACATCGAACAAGACATCGATGCCGCGTTGGAAGTGGGCGTGGACTACATCATCCTGGACGGCCGCGGCGGTGCAACGGGTGCAGCGCCGATTATCTTCCGCGACAACATACTCCGTGCCGACCATCCCGGCGCTGGCGCGCGCACGCCGGCACCTGGACCACCTCGGGCGCCCGGACGTGACGCTCATCATCACGGGTGGGTTTCGCAAACCGGCTGACTTTATCAAGGCACTGAGTTTGGGGGCCGATGCGCGCCTGCCACACGAACAATTGCCCGGTCGGTATCGCCACACAGAAGCCTCACCTGGAAAGCCGTCTGATCGTCGACAAGTCGGCCCGGCTGCTCAAGAATTTCTTCGACGCTTCTGTGGGATTGATGCAGGTGATGGCGCGGGCGTGCGGACACGATCACGTATCCAAGTTCAACGTGGACGACCTGACCACTTGGAAGCAGGAAATGGCGAACCTGTCGGGTGTGCGTTATGGCGGGATCGGTCAGTAGCCGGCGCTAGCGGGCGGCCTCTGGTGAAGGTCGACCGCTGGCCAGCAGCCTGTGGCAGAACATTCGATGGTCGCTCTAGTGGTCGTGGGTGTGCTTGTGGTAGTACTCGTGGTCCGCCCGCGACTTCTCGACCCCAAGCTTCCTGTTCCGCGCCAGGCCCGACTGTCGAGCCCGCTCCTTGGTGCCGTCGGAACTCATCGTCGGGGCTGACAACAGCTTCTCTATGTCCTTGCTCTCACACTCCGGGCACCTGGGTTCGGGCGACCTCGGCAGGATCAGGACCTCGAAGGCGTGCTCGCACTTCCGACACTGGTATTCGAAGATCGGCATGCCCATAGGATAGCCCGCGGGCACGGTGGGCGTCTAGGAGCCTGTCGGGAATTGGCTCCCTCGAAGCAAGAATCAACAACTTACGAGCCGTCCCCGGTCTGTAAGTTGTTGATTCTTGGTTGCAGACTTCTTATGACAGGCTCCTAGCAACCCGTGATGGCCCTATGCGGAATCTAAGCGTGACGACGTGCTGGGCAAATAGACGCAGAACCAGAAAGGACGCCCGATTCGCTCCTACCTGACACGCCTGTCTTCAGTTTGCTGCATTACTGCCCAAAACCGGCTAAACTTGCCGTTCACGTCTTGACCAGAATTATCGTGAGGAGGAATTCCAGATGGTCTATCAGGCTACCTTGCTCTTGCTTCTTTCCTGGTTTGCGCAGGAGCCGCAGACTCAGGTCCAGATCACCGAGTGGGACGTTCCCTGGGAAAACACGCGGCCCCGAGACCCGGCAGTCGGCGAGGACGGGCAGATCTGGTTCGTAGGCCAGCGGGGTGACTACGTCAGTTCCCTGAACGCGACGACCGGTGAGTTTGAGAAATACGACCTTGCCGACGGTGCGGGACCGCACAGCGTCGTCGTTGGTCCCGAGGGTGGAATCTGGTATTCGGGCAACCGCCAGACGCACATCGGAAGGCTCGACCCGGAAACGGGGGAGATCAAGCGATACGACATGCCCAACCCGGCGGCGCGGGACCCGCACACGATGATCTTCGATGCAACCGGGAGCATGTGGTTCACCGTGCAGCAGGGGAACTTTATCGGCAGGCTCTCGCCGGCCCTCGAAGAGATCAGCCTGATTGCGGTGCCGACCGAAAGGGCGCGTCCATACGGCATCGAGCTTGACTCCACGGGCCGTCCCTGGGTCGTCGAGTTCGGCTCTAACAAGATCGCCTCCATAGATCCGAAGACGCTGGAGCTCACCGAGTATGAGCTTCCGGATCCGGAATCGCGGCCGCGCCGTATCGCCATCACTTCCGATGACATGATCTGGTACGTCGACTATTCCCGCGGCTATCTGGGACGTCTCGATCCGTCCACCGGCGAGGTTAGCGAGTGGGCCAACCCTGGCGGAGCAGGCTCCCGACCCTATGCCATGGCGAAGGACGACAAAGACCGCCTCTGGTTCTTCGAGACCAGTCCCGGGCCGAACCGCCTCGTCGGCTTCGACCCCGAGCGCGAGGTTTTCTTCAGCGTGAACGAGATCGCCAGTGGCGGAGGCACGGTGCGGCACATGGTCTTCAACCCCGAAAACAGGGAGATCTGGTTCGGCACCGATACGAACACGATCGGCCGGGCCCAGCTTCCTGAATGAGCCACACGAGCGCGCGGCCCAAGGTCGAAGAACGACGTTTTGCCGCGCGCTTTCTCCGGGGCATTCTCGCGGCTTCCCTTCTTGTCGGTGTGGGCTCGTTCACGCCTCGCGGCAACGCTTACTTGGACGGCCCCCCGCTCGGGATGACGGGCGGCTTCGGTGAAGACACCTGTTATAGCTGCCACTTCGACTACGGGCTGAACCAGGGAGAGGGTTCACTCGAACTCGAGGGAATCCCCGACACCTACACGGCGGGCGCGGCCTACCCGATTACGGTCCGGTTGACACACCCACGGATGGAGCGCGGCGGCTTCGAGTTGGCCGTCCGCTTCTCTGAGGGAGATGGGGCGGGCCGGCAGGCCGGCTCGCTGAACGCCGACGACGACCGGGTCGCGGTCGTCCTGGCAGAAGGATCATCCGTTCAGTACGCACGGCAGACCGAAGATGGCAGCATTCCCGAAGGGGAGCTGGCAATCCGCTGGACACTCCGCTGGATGGCTCCCAACGAGGGGGCCGGGCCAGTCGTCTTCCATGTCGCGGGCAACGCCGGAAACTACGACGAGTCCGCCCTGGGTGACTTTGCATACGCCACCCAAATCACGAGTCGCCCCCGCTTGATTCGTCCCGAACGCTGACACCCGGTTATAATATGGGGTTGGCGCCGGCCTTTGAGAATCTGTAGTGGAAGTCGCCGCACACTCCCAGGAAGCACCCGTCCCGAGGATTTGCGCGCCGGACAGAGGATTTCCGAACGTTGACAACATCCATACCGCATACAGACGACTTATTCCGAGCCTCCGACGAACTACGGAACCTCCGGGAAATCGTAGAACAGATCGTCCCGCAGCCGGGCGACATCCCCGAACTGGGGGGAATCGACATCTACGGCAAGACGATGCCGTTGAACGGCGTCGGCGGGGGCGACCACGTCATCTACATCGACTTCAAGAAGCGCTACGACCTGGACGCCCGCATCCGACGAGCCACCGAGCGAAACCAACCGTCGATCGTCGAAAACCTCGAGCGCTGCCGGAGGATGGCCGGCGTGGCGGTGATCGACGTCTCCGGTCATCAGGTCACCGACGTGATGGTCGCCGCAATGATGCACCAGTCCTTCCTGCTTGGCTCTCTTTATGAACTCGATTCCTTCGGTCATATCACCAAACGGCTCTTCGAGAACCTCAACACCCGGTTCTACAATTCCTCGAGCGTCAGCAAGTTCGTCACGATGCTCTACGGCGAGATCTCCGAGGATTCTACGTTTCGGTTCGTCACGGCGGCGCATCCGTTCCCCATCGTGTTCTCGAACATGCACGACCGGTTTATGGAGATTCCCGAAGCGTGCTGCACGACGTTCCCGCCCATCGGCACGCTCCCTTCCCGCAACGTCATCGACCGCAACGCAACCGAAAGCATACTGGGGTTCAAGGAACAGTACGAGTTGAACGAGTGGACGCTGATGGGCACGGGCGACATCCTGCTCTTGTTCACCGATGGCGTCACCGAGCACGCTGACGGTAATGAGAGTTACGCGCCAGAGCAGCTGGAAAAGGCGGTACGGTCCGCGAAACACGGCAGCGCACGGGACATCTTCGAAGCCGTCCGCGACGACATGATGGGGTTCGCTCCACCGTCGGACGACGTTTCGCTGGTCGTGATCAAGAGGCAGTAACCGATCCCGGAAGGCGATCCCGAAGCTCCGCGATTGAAGCCTTGGAGATAAACGGGAAGACACGAGCCCGACACCCTGCCGGCAAACGACCTACGATCGAACTGTCCGTGACGATAAAACTCGTCCGGTCGAGACCCCTCTTCCATCCCCGACGTCGGGCATCCCTCAGGTCCAGCGCTTCGTCTCCGATTCCAACCGCTCCAAGGAAGGTTCTTGCCATGCGCAGGAAATCGGGCCAGCGCGACACAATTGTGATGAGCGTGTCCGGCCCGGGCCGTGTCTGTCCGGTCAGCAGGTCGGGCACGGAGCTCGAATGCAGCAGGAGGCATGGAACCTCAGGCGGCAAGACTGCCCGCACTTCCTCTGCGTGATCGTACAGGGCTACGGGCAGCGCTCCCGTGAGAACGTTTCCCTTCGGACACTCCTTGAGTCCGAAACCGACAACCGGTATCGCCACCGCAGCCTCGATCTCACCGATCAGGATCCGCCGCAGTTCGACATCCGGCTCAATTACCACAACCCTGTCCGGAGGCTGGATCGCAAGCCAGTGACCGATCCGTGCTTGGATCCGGTCGAGCGGATGACCGCGGTCGCGGGCCACCTGGAAGAGGGTCGAAATCAAGCGGTCGAGGTCCAGCTCCGGATCCATGGCATCGCCGGGTTCGGGTTCCCGAACGTAGAAACCGGCCCCCTGCCGCCACTCGACCCAGCCTGCGTCCCCCAAGGCTCGGTAGGCAGTTCTCACAGTGTTCGGATGGATTCCAAACCGCCTCCCCAGTTGAGACGAGCTGGGCAGGCGTTCGCCCGGCAGAAGATCCGCACTGACGATACCCAGCACGATCTGGGTCTTCAGTTGTTCCCGAAGGGACACGGCGCTGGTCTTCGACAGCCAGATCCTCATAAACGTTCACTCCCCGCGTCAGCTTGTTCCATTAGAGCGTGATTGGGGCGTCGGGCCAAAGAATCCCGACCGTTTGTGACAGTCGAGAAACTGCGACAAGCGCTCGCCCCGCACCGGCGGCCGAGGCCTAGAGTGCAAAGTGAGGTGATTGACATGACGGATCGAACAATTTCCGGAGACCAAGCCATCGCAATCAACCGAGCCATTCTACTGATTGCGGTCTTCTCGGCACTGGCGGGATACTTCTGGCAGCCGACGCGCGGAATCGAGTTCGTGATCGATGTCCTTGTTCGAACCTACGCCGGCTTCATCGCCGGAGCCGTAGCGCACGAGGCGTCGCACGGACACCTGGGCCGTTCCCGCACCGCAAACCTGTGGTGGGGGCGAATTGCAATGATCCCGACGACGGTCCCGTTCGTGACCTTCCGTAAAACCCACCTCCAGCACCACGCGGCGACCAACATCCCGGAGAGGGATCCCGACGAATTTCTCAACACGAACAGATCCTGGGAGATTCCTTTTCGGACGCTCGCCCTGCCCCACCACTGGATCCTCTGGCTACTGCGACACGGACGTATGACGCGGCGCGATCTGTTCGAGTACGTCGCGACCTACGCCGCCTACGCCGCCGTCTACGGTTCGATCGCCTCCGTTGTCGGCATCGAGCGCGTCATGACCGGGCTGGTACCGGCGTTGATCCTGCACTCCGTGCTGCTGTGGTGCGGCTTCGCCATCAATACCCACGAGGGTTATTCGACGGGCACTGCTGAGAGCCGCTCGCACAACTACTACGGCCGATTCCTCTACTGGTTTTCCATGGGCCTCTCGATGCACCGGCTGCATCACCTGAAACCTGGCCTCGCATGGATTCAGATGGCCGACAAGGTGCCGTCCGGAACCTGGCTCCAACAGCTCGGTCTCAGACGAGACGTTCAACCGGACATCGGGGGGGGCATCTTGACCGGATGCCTCGCACCTTCCTTCACGCGAGAGAGGTTTAACGACTCCATGCGATGGCTGATCGCCGGTTGGATCATCATTGCGGCCTCGGTCTTTCAAGTGATCTCCCTCGTCCGGGTCGGAGGATATCGCGCGAATCAGAAACGCCTCCGGAGCAAGTACGGAATCCGGGCGACCACTCCCGTCCGGACCTACGACAGCAACACGCGCGACGCGGTGGAGGATCGTTTCAGGCAGCTCGGCCCCGGGGCGGCCTTGGTCGAAACATCGGGTACCACGGACGAACCGAAGAAGATCGCCTACGACCGCCGCCGGTTCCGCCGGACTCGCCGGATCTTCATCGAAGCTCTGTTTCGTCAACTGGCAACAGTCCCAGGGCACCGGACCTTGTTCATCTTTTCGCCTATCGCCCGAGACTCCACACTCACAGGGCGTCTACTCGCCGAGGACGGACTTCCGCCGTACTTGTGCGGACTGCAGGCTCCCCACCGCGTTCAGAACAACGCCGCCATTCGGAAGCTTGCCATGGACTACGGTGAGACCGCCGTCCGCCTGTGGATCCTCGCACTCGCCGATCCCGCTGTCTTCTACGCAACAAACCCTTCGACGCTGGCAAGGTTCTTTGAAGACGTCCGCGGGGATTGGGCGGCAAGCCGGCGGCTCGTGGCCGATTACGTATCCGATCCGGGCGCGCTCCCCCGGGTTCTCGGTCGAATCCATCGAAGGATCGCCTCCAAGGGTGCGGCGGACCGCCTCGCATCGATCGCTCGCAGCCGGACTCCCCTGCCCCCGGGCCGGATGTTCCCGTCGCTACGGGCGTTCTGTTGTTGGGATGGGGGCTACGTGGGCCCTTTCATCGACCATGTTCGGGAACATCTGCCTGCCGCCAACTACCGGCATCTGCCCATGTACTCGATGGCGACCGAGACGGTGGAGACAGTACTCGCGGTGCGCGATGGTCTGGCGCACTTCCTGCCCATAGCGCCCGGGGTGCTCTACGAGTTCCTGGAGGAATCGACGAGGGACCAGCCGGGCAACGTCCTTCTACCTGAAGAGTTGCGGCCCGGACGGCGCTACACGATGGTCGTCTCGGACGACTATGGCCTCTGCCGGTACCAGACCGAAGATCTCTTCGAGTGCGTCGGCACGGTGTCGGGTATCCCCGACCTCCGGTTCCAACGGCGGCGCACCTTGTCCTACTCGTTCACGGGCGAGAAAATCACAGGCGAACAACTCAAGCTCGCTTACCGGTACGCCACGACCCGCTTCCCTGAGCTTCCCGGTCAGGTATTTCTGACATGCTTTCCCTCAAAGCCCGACGGTGAGCGACTGCCCCGGTATCGACTCGTCTTCGTCCAGACCGGTAAGGCCGGCGATAGCACCCATGGGGCCGTCACCAGATGCGTGGAGCGACGGCTCACAGAGCTCAACGAGGAGCTCAGAGCCAAGATAGAGAGCCGCAGGTTGGGGACGTTCTCTTTCGAGACCCTGGACATCGCAGCGTTCGTGGCAAAGGTTGACGGCCGAGGCCCGAGCGGAAATGGACGGGGCTCGCAGTTCAAGTTCCTGCCGCTCTATCCGAAGCTCTGGGAAGCGTTGGAGGCATCATGATCCTGAACGACATGCACCGCGATATCCGCCTTGTCAGCTGGGATGTCGACGGCACGCTCTTCTCTTTCTTCGATCTCGCACTTGCACTCTCGAAGAACGCGCCAGGAAGGCTTTGGACGTGCGGATGGGCCGACACCCTGGAAGGCCTGGCGGGCGTTCGCAGGTTCCACCGTGCGGTGGAATTCGGGCGCCGCCGCGACCGCAGCCGGGCCATCCCCGCCGACCTGTCCGCCTATGCCGCGGTGCGCGCCAGGGAGCGGGCGGCGCTCGAACGAGCTCTGGTCCGTGTTCGGCCGCGGAGGTATGCCGCTAGCCTGCTGGATCAATTCCGCCGTGCCCGTGTCCCGCAGGTCGCCTGGAGCGACTTTGAATGCGGCTACAAACTGCGGGCGCTGAAGCTGGAGCAATACTTCGAAAATACCTACTCTTCGGAAAAGATCGGCTTCTGGAAACCTTCGCCGGTGCCGCTGGCGAAGATTCAGTCCGATTTCGACGTTCGACCCGAGCACCATCTCCACATCGGAGACCGCGCCGACACCGACGGCGAGGCGAGCCGACGCAACGGCTGCCTGTACCTCGAGATCGGCAGTTCACCGAGATTGTGGTCGTTCCTCGGTATGATCGGTGGAATGGGCGGCGGTTCCACAGCGCAAACTGTCGATACGATGGAACACCGGCGCCTGGCTTTGGCGCCCAACAAAGAGCATGCGATCTCTCGCTTCCATCAGAAATAGCTCATCGGCACGATGCTGGCTTGGATGGACGATTCCTCGCTGTTCGTATTCTCTGCCTACCGGCTGAATCAACGTGCGCGGATCGACCGCCCTCCCACTTTCTGGACTCCCTTCCCTCTACAATGCCGCCCGTCGGCGATCGCGTTTGACTCCGTGCTAGGCGCACAATGGTCCCAGCAGAGCGTACATCAAGCCCGGCAGGCCGAATTCGATCCCGACGCGGGTCCACGCGACTCCAACCGAGATCAACCCGACGAACACGTAAATCGCGTAATACTGAAATGCGGTCTGGGCATCAAAGTGCCGGCGGCCCGACAGATTCAGCTTCCTTTTCGCATGGAGATGAAGGAACGCGAAGCACGCAAATATCGTGACGAAGCCGAGGCCATACAGGATGAAAAGCGACGCCAGTTCTCCGGAACCAGCCAAAAGAGGGCCGGTCGCATCGCCCGGCGGGCGGAAACCCAGGACCCAGCCGACGAAGCTCTGAGACAGGAACTTCAAGGGATAGACGAAGAACAGGATCACGAACAGGAGGATGGCGTTCAGCAGGATCGTGATGTTGTCCTCAAGGCCGTAGCGCCGGAAGAAGGAATTGTGCCCGGCCCAGATCAAAACCAGGGCACCGAAACTCAGGCCGAAGGCAACAAACCCGTAGAGATCCTCTACCAACTCCGAGAATGTGCTCGGCACCTCCAATGACACCACGAGAAGCGTGGCGGAGAACGCAAACACGGCATCGCTGAAGGCTTCCAACCTACTGACGGTGTGAACATCTTTGGTCCAGACTGCAGTTTGTTCACTCATTCTGATTTTCCTCGTCTTTTCTATTTTAGTGTCGGCATGGCTTCGTGTGTGAAGCACTCGGAACGCCGACAGTATAAGGACTACAACCGAACATGACCACGTTGTTCGGCGTCATCAAAATCGCCACATCCTGTGTTTGCACCGGTGGAAACGTGAGGTGGCCCCGGAAAATCGGGCAGTTGTTTAAGGTCACTAGTGTCCGGAACACGGTGCGACAGCCGCCGGCAACTTATAGATGAACAGTGAGTTGAATGGCATTCTGCGATTTTTCGATTTGAACCTGCCGATCACACTTTTAGCAATATTACGGTGAGAGGGGTGATACCAATGGCGCATGAACTCAGGCCAAACCGTCTTCTCACAAGTCATGGATTACGCGCCCCGATACGAGTTTCAGAAGTGTGTCGCCCGCTATCGGGGCGATTACCAGCAGAAAGGGTTTTCCTGCTGGGATCAGTTCCTGGCGATGGCATTCGCCCAATTGACCTATCGTGAAAGCCTCCGCGACATCGAAGCCTGCTTACGCGCCCTCGGCAGAAAGCGTTACCACATGGGATTCCGAAGCAAGGTGGCGCGGACGACACTGGCCGACGCCAACGAGCGGCGCGACTGGCGGATCTATGCGGATTTCGCACAGGTCCTGATCGGCATGGCGCGGCCGTTATATGCCGAAGACCCCATCGGCGTCGAGTTGGATCAAGGTCTATATGCCCTGGACTCGACCACCATTGACCTGTGTCTTTCACTATTCCCATGGGCCCGGTTTCGCCGGCACAAAGCCGCGGTCAAGATGCATACACTGCTGGATCTTCACGGCAACATTCCCGCGTTTATCCACGTCACAGACGGGAAAGTCCATGACGTCAACGTTCTCGATGAGATCGCACCCGAAGCGGGTGCCTTCTACGTCATGGACCGCGCCTATATCGATTTTGAACGGCTCTTTCTCTTCTCCCTCTGTTCCGCTTTCTTTGTGGTGCGTGCTAAGAAGAACGTCGTCCTGCGGCGGCGGTACTCCCGTCGGGTGGACACGACCACGGGATTGCGATCCGACCAGACGGTCATCCTCACAACGAACAAATCCGCCAAAACCTATCCCGATCCGTTGCGGCGTATCAGCTACTTCGATGCCGGGACGAACAAGCGGTTGAAGTTCCTGACCAACAACTTCGCGTTGCCTGCACTCACCATCACTCAGATCTACAAGTCGCGATGGCAGGTGGAACTTTTCTTTAAATGGATCAAACAACACCTTCGAATCAAGTCCTTCTACGGCACCAGCGAGAATGCGGTGAAGACCCAGATCTGGATCGCCATTTCGGTTTATGTTCACGTCGCCATCATCCGGAAGCGCCTCGGCATCGATAGGAGTCTTTACCAAATCCTACAGATTCTCAGCATTACGATTCTTGAGAAACAGCCCATTTTGCAGGCCTTTCACGCGCCTGATTCCCAATTCAATGAACTCCAAGATCCTAACCAGCTGGTTCTATTCGACTTCTAACCGGACACTAGTGGTTTAAGGTGTATTCGACCGACTGAGGAGGGATACGCGATGACGAAGAGACGCAGGTTTTCTGGGGAGTTGAAAGCGAAGGTCGCGCTGGAAGCGCTTCGGGGCGATCGGACGCTGCAGGAGATTGCCTCGAAGCACCAGGTTCATCCGAACCAGGTGAGCACATGGAAGCGCCAGGCGATGGAAGGGCTTGGCGAGATGTTCTCGAACGGTGTGGAACGCCGGCGGCGGGATCATGAAAGCGAGGTTCGTGAGCTTCACGCCAAGATCGGCGAATTGACGGTGGAGCGGGATTTTTTGTCCAGAGGGTCCGGTCGATGAGCCGGGCCGCGCGCCGGGCGATGGTGAGGCGCCCTGACCCGGAACTGAGCTTGAGTCGTCAATGCCGTTTGCTGTCGATCGGGCGCTCCTGGCTCTATTACACGCCCCAGGGCGAGAGCGCGGAGACCTTGGCGCGGATGCGGCGCATCGATGAGTTGTTTCTGAAGCATCCGTTCTACGGTGCCCGTCAGATCGTCCGTCATCTGCGCCGCGAGGGCGTGCGCATCGGCCGTCGCCGGGCGGGGCGTCTGATGCGTTTGATGGGTCTTCAGGCGATCTGCCGGGCACCCCGCACCAGCGAGCCGCATCCCGAGCACCGGGTCTACCCCTATCTGCTCAAGGGTTTGGCGATCGAGCGGGCAAACCATGTCTGGTGCGCCGACATCACCTACATCCCTGTGCGGCGCGGCTTTCTTTACTTGGTGGCGATCCTGGATTGGGCGAGCCGGTATGTGCTGGCCTGGCGTTTGTCGAACACCCTGGACGCCGGCTTTTGCGTCGAAGCGCTCGAGGAGGCGCGGACCCGCCACGGCCAGCCGGAGATCTTCAATACCGATCAGGGCAGCCAGTTCACCGGCTTCGCCTTCACCGGGCGCTTGCGGGCGGCCGGTGTCCAGATCTCGATGGACGGCCGGGGCCGGTGCATGGACAACATCTTCATCGAGCGGCTGTGGCGCTCCCTCAAATACGAGGCTGTCTATCTGCACGACCTTGCCGACGGCTTCCAGGCCCGGCGCGTCATCGGCGAGTGGATCGACTTCTACAACGCCGAACGGCCACACTCGGCCCTCGGCGGAAAAACCCCGGCCGAGGCCTACCGCGGCGACCCGCCTGCGGATATGATGGACAAGCAGCTACGCGCCTTGCCCGCTTACCCACCGGCGCAGCAACGGCGACAGGAAGATCGATCCAAGGAGATTCTGGCAAGATGAGCGGCAACCGGAATACACCTTAAACAGGCCGCCAAGCTGTCCACAAACCGGGGCCACCTCAGGGAAAGCCAAAGCCACCAACAAGAAACGGGTCACACCACCCTCCTACGGTCTGCCGGGCGTTCCGTCTCGGCAACCTACGAGAGACCCGAGGCCCACCGACGAAGGACATCTTGATTGTCTAAATAGGTAAGACAAGGGCCCGCACATGAAGATGGCGTGAGTGTAGGGCAATTCCGAAGCTCCAGCAACGGTTAATACGGTCCGTGACCTGAACTGAGCCACTCCACCGGACAGCAGTGGATCGCGGCACCTTCGGTGTCGGGCGCCACTGCGGATGACCGTGATTCTTATAACTCAACTTGAGCTGGGGGGTCGGACACTCCCCTGTCTCCGTTCATCCATCCATTTCAGAAACTCTGTTACGGTTTGGATAAACGTACTGTGCCCGATCCGGGTGGCGTGGAAGACTCTCTTTTCGTCGGTGAACAATAGACGAAGGTAATCGCCACTTCCAATGATGAAGGAAATCGTGCCATCAAACGATTCGCCGGCATTCGTCAAGAAATCAAACTTGTCGAAAGCGTCAATATCCACGACGGGGTTGGACGGGTCGCAGCCATGGGTCGCGCTTTCGAGCAGGTCGAATGCGTCGCGATCGCTGATGTCGGCCAGGGCTTGATCATCAAGAGAGTCTAATCTCCTGACAAATTCCCGCAGGATACTCTCCGGCACATCGAGCATACAGACGGGCCCGGCCATATCACCAAGTCTGCACGACTGTGCCCAGACGCACATTCGACCGAAGACGTGCTTTTGAATGTTCGGGCTAAGCTCGTAGTTGAACTCGACAGCAAACGTATTTCGGTCTCCGATAAGCATGCCTGAAAGTTCTAACGGCATCTGAATCAGTGCGAACCGGTCAACAGAATCACAAGACCCGTTCATTTCTTTCCTTTCGTTGGCCCGACGTGCTGCGGCAGATGGTTAGAGCGCACCGGAGTTTGGGGGCTACCAGCCGCGTAGTGAAGAGCCACCGTCGCGGCGCATCACGTCCAGAATCACCGATACCAGCTTGCGTCGCTTGGGTTTCATCGCCGCCAATCGGTCAAGCGTCCCCGTCGGAACTCCAGGTGATTCACCGAGGGCCCAACCGCTCCTCCTGCTCCGCATTCGCGCTTCTAGCGTCGCATCCCGCTCGGCGTCCAGCAGACTTTCAGCAGCGGCGACCGCTTCGGATATATCTATCGCTGTGCTGCGCGTCTTCTTGCGAAGCTCCTCGAGAAAACGTTCGTGCGTGAACGTGAACAGGCTCATGGATGCATGGACCAACGTCTCTGGAACACAAGTTTCAACTGCTTTCTCTAAGTCTTTGATCACAACCTATCCCACAAGGAAAAACCTGTCAAATGAAAGGAACTCAGCCTGGATGTAAGGATGCATGCACCGTGGAGCATAAACGAAACAAGAGGACTCAGCGGCCTGAGCGCGACGATTATCAGGAGAATACGCGCTGATTCCGAGACCCACATCACAGGACGGATTTCATCGTGGTCGTCAACGGTGCGCAGAGTCGGGCTGCGACAGGAAGGATGGTCAGGTTCAGCCCCTTGCTAGATGCCAGAGCCCGATCCTTCGAGCAGCGCTTCACGAGACACGTCGTCGAGGTAGCTCGTCGGAGGCGGAGCGATTGCCGGCACCTGTGAGGCATCCAATGGTGGGCCAGCCAACCGAATTCCGGATACTCCCTTCACGACCGCGACCCCTCGCCCGAAGTCATCCGCAAGAACTGCAGCCTACGATCGCTAACACGGCGGCTCGCCGAGGCGTCGATACTTGATGTCGGCAACCACCCCGACGATTTCGGAACCGCGCGGGTTACCGCCGCGATCGAATACCCGCAGACGCCTTCCGACGGGATCTTCTCCGAGCCACAATCGCCCCCCGGGGGGGTCGTTGACGATCGCGACTTCCGGGGCTCCACCGCCATCCTGCTCACCAAAATCTCGGCCCCGCAGCAAAGGGCGTCGCGGGAGATCGGATCGCTCATTCGTCAGGTGACGTGCACGGATGATGGGCTCGCCGCCGGGCATACAGCGATTCCAAAGAGGTCACGGGAGGTAATGTCGATCCACGTTGCTTCCGGCGCCAAGTGCCGGATATACCGAAGGCTTATTGGTTTACGCCGCCTACGGACCAAAGCTCAGGGATCACGGTGAAATCCGAGCTGTCGGTTGCATTGAACCCCACTACGGCCAGAACGTTGTCGCCGGTTCGCAGGATCGAAGCGACATTCAGGATCGAGGTGAAGTCGAGTTCTCCGGCTTCCCGACGGTCTGTCGCTACGGCATCAAAGGGCGGGTACGTTCCGATCGGCCCGGCGTTCGATCGGGCGATCTCGACACCGTTCAAGAAAGCGATGTAGCCGTCGTCGTAGTCGATTCCCAGCTCCAACGCGAGCAGAACCGAGGGATCGTCGATGCTGAACTTGTGCCGGGCGTAGAGGGTCGTATAGTCATCGGCCATGTCGCCAAGGATCGTCGCGTCGTCGCCATCCCCGTAGCCGAAGCCCGACGGCCCGGTCTCCCACGAGGTGTCGTCGAAAGCGATTGTCGTCCAGTCCAGATCTCCTCCCGAAGGCTCCGCGGTGCCGCGCAGGTAGCGCCATTCGTCGCCCTCGGCGACGATCGCCTCCGTTGGCGGTTCCGCCGGAAAGCCCAGGCTGATCCACGAATCGACGAAGCTCAAACGGTCTCGCACAAAGGTCAGATCGGTGGCGATATCAGCGGGCGGGAAGAGGCCTTCCACTCGACCAATGAGTTCGGCGACCCGTTCGGGCGAGAAATGCGAGCGACCCAGCCGCGCCAGGTGGCCGTAAAAAGTCGGCGCGAAGTCCGGGTGCGTCAGGATGCGGCGAATCTGGAAGATGGACGGCCGGAAGAGCGTTGTGGTCGGCTGGCGGAAGCTGTCGTCGAGATCCCATGGCAGCAAGACGAAGAGTCCGTCGGATGGTCGGCGGTAGAGAAAGTAGTCATCTCCGCTGTTACCCGCGATACCGTTTTCCCGGGTACCGATCAAGGCGTGGACAGCGAAGAAGCGGACCCATTGATCGATGTCGATCACTGTCGGCAAGACGGTCGTCAGGCTGGCGTCCGGAGTGTTGGTCAGTATCTCGCAGAGGTTGATCAATTCGGTCCAGTCGTCCTCCTCCGCATTCGTCTGCTTCGGGTAGCTCGCACGGTAGGCGTCGGGGTTGATGCCGCGGTAGTCGAAATCGCCATCTATGACCCCTCGGTAGAGGTCGCCGTCCCCTTCGCCGCCAGGCCTCGTGTAGACACGAGTCAGGAAGTCCTCGTCGATGGCCTCCACCCGGACGTAGACCAGCGCCGGATCAATCCCAAAAGCGAAGCGCACGGGGCGGGTCAGCGGCGCGGGTACGTCCGCACCCCGGAAGAGAGTCATTCCGAGATGCTGATGGGTGGGCTGATTGGCGTTCAGGTTGAGGCGCCGGCTACCCTCGAACGGCTCATCGTCCGTAAACTGAATGCGATAGCTCCTGGTTGGGAGAAATCGGGAGCTTTGGCCTCGAAGACGCACGCCGACGCGATAGTGAATGGCATCCCCTGCGATGAACGTCGCGTTGAGAAGCTCGTCACTGAGAGGGTCGCGGGTTTCGAGTTCAGCGCGTGCGCGCGGGGTCATGACCAGACGGTACAGCGGCGCGGCGGGACCCGGTCGCGGCACGTCGACAAGGTAGAGGTTGGTCCCAGCCGGGGCCGTCGCCGGAAGGAATCGGACGTTCGCCGCGGCATCCTCCGCTTGAACAAAGAACTCGACGACGGTGCCGAGAGCCTGGCCCGGCAGAGACGCCCCGTAAACAGAATCGCCGGCCGAACCGTCGCCGGAGGTCCCATCATCGGCCATGGGGACGACAGAGAAGGTGGACCGATCGGCCGTCTTGTAGAAGAGTCGCACTCGCGACATCGCCGCCATTGCTTCGACGCGGGCGGAGACGGTGACCGCTTGATCAACGCCGGGAACCGGCGGCGAATGACGCACTCGCGAAATGACCGGTGCGACGGAAGCGGAGAATCGACTGTTGGCCGCTCCCGGCGTGCCATCGTCGACGCCCCCAGCCCAGGCTTGCCCGTTCCGGCGCCTCGGAGCGGCGGGATTCGTCAGTTCGAGAGACGGCCCCCCGCCATCGGCTTCAGGAGGCCATTGACCGTCGTCGGCATAGTGGACTTCGTCGACAACGTCTCCGAGGTCATCCTCGATGCGGATCGTTTCGTCGTCGTTGCTCAAGCTACCGTCAAAGGGTCCGAGAACGCCCGCGAGGCCGTGATAGGTTTCGATTGCCGCAGGATCGCTTGCTATCACCAGGTAACCACCGGCTTGGATTTCACTGCCACCAGGAAATTCGAACTCGAATCCACGCGTGACCTTCCAATTGGTCAGGGCGACGGGCTTGGACCCGGCATTGTGGAGCTCGATCCATTCCAGCTCCTCCTCGTTCGGATCACCCGCCGGGTGGTACATGATTTCGTTGATCCTCACACCGCGATCCGGCGGTGCGCGGTTGGGGCCGCCTCGTGTCGCTGCGGACAAGAGCTGAAAGTCACCGTCACCGTCGGGGAACGAACCCGCTGTCAGCGCGGGAACCGCGATGCCGTACGATTTTCCGTCCACGAGCACTGCGCCGGTCGGATCGGTGAGCATCAGTGTGGCTTCGCTCCGCAGTGCGAAACCAAGCTCGGGCTCGGCAACCGACAGGAACCCGCCACACTCGACGATCGAGCCATCCGGAAACACATACGTGAGCGGATTGGCGGCGTCATCGCTCAACCCGAAACCGGACACATCGCCGCCGCCGGAGCAGTCATTGAAGAGTTCCACCCAGCCGGTGCCGTCCCCCGGAGCCGAAACTTCGTTTACGGAGAGGCCGGCCGGGGGTGACGTCTCGATGCCGATGCCGGTGTCGCCGACTCGCGCGACGAGTGAGCGCCGGGTGTTAGCTTTCCCGGGCGATCCCAGCAGGGTGAAGCTGCTCGCCCAGGAATCGGCAAACCACGGTTCGGACTCGGGCCCGAGTCGTTCCAGCGAGGCCCCGCGGCCGTCCGCTCGTTCAGGCCATCCGCCACCATCGGAATATCCGAAATCCTCGACCAGCGTCCCTGCAGCATTGCGCAGACGAATGCGCTCGCCACCGTTATCCAGGCTGCCGCTAAAGTTTCCCACCAGAGCGGCATCGGGATAGAGGGTACGGGCCAGGGAAATGTCCCGGACGACGAGGAGATAGTCGTCCGGCTCGAGAGATACACCGCCGGGAAACGTAAAGCGGACCCCCCCGTCAAAAAGGGAATTATATACGATAGTGCCGAACCCCGCTCACTTTTTGCGGCGGGGTTTGTCGATGTACTTGATTTTCACGTGAGCAGTTGCGGCCTTCACGATCTGCTCGAAACTCGCATTCAGTCGAGGGTCTTCGGCCAACTCCGCCTTGCTCGGCTGGTAGGTCGAGCGCACGATCTTCACGGTTGGCTTCTTAGCAGTTTTCATCGTTTCAAAAGGGAATTATCCATCATACTAGCCAAGACCACGGCGGCTTCGTTTTCAAAGCAACGGAGTAAGTCGGTCCTTAATTGAGGCGAGACACTCCTTCAACTTTTGTACGTCCGATGGAACAAAAGGCACCATATAGTATCTCGCATTGATACTGTGATTCTTGAGCTCGTTGAAGTCTCTGTACAACGGGCGAAGATCAGGATCACGAAGAACGGAACTGTCACGGGTGCGGTGGTCTGATGAGTGAACACCGCGCGTCGCAAAGTAGGCTTCGATATAGTGCATCCCCGCGTAGAAAAGGGAAGTTACGGCCCAGTCTAGGAATTTCGTAGTATCAACATCCAGCGAGTCCACGAATTCCTCATCATGGCGAGCCTTCCGGAGATGTTCGTGCTTCTTCGGCACCGGCGTTATATAGAAGCCTTCTGGTAGGTCAATTGTGCGGAGGTGTCAATAAGATCCCCTATGTCTCTGCCCATTCTAGCGACGATGTAGAAGTCGAATTCCAATCCTGGAAACTCGTCGATAATTGTTTCTTGCCGATTGTAGATTTTGTTACGAACATCATCCTCGAAACGATCAACAACCACCCAGGCGTAGAAGACATGGTTGTCACGGAATGCCGTGAAGACGTACTGGACGTCACGTATCAAGGAAAACTCGAATGCAATAAGCTCCCTCAAATTTGACGTTACGGCCCTGGTGGTCGCCGACCATCCCTGCCTGACGAGAAAATCTCCACTCACGAAGGGATCAACCTCCCGCTTTCCCTTTACGTCGAGCAGAAACATCATCTGTCCAGAAGGAGGATCGTAAAGAGATGGTACGGTGGTGCTAGAGTCACTAGCTAATTTCTCAAAAGACATGACACCCTCTCATTCTGGTTTTCGTTTGAGGTTCTCTGGCACTTCAGCTGACACAATGTTTGTCGAGTTGACGAGATACAGCGGCTCCCCATCAGCTTCACGATATTCTTCTAAGCGCACCACGTTCGTGACGACAGTTTTCATTTTCAGTTGTGTTCCGTCATGCAAGATGTACGAATTGAACCCTTCGTTCTCTATCTCGAACTCGACTTCTTCGCCCCAGACTTCCCGTCCCTGAAATTGGATCTTCTTCTTCGCCATGCAGCTCCCTTCTCTGATACCTCTCCCCATTCTGACAGAGAACCTGATGTTGACTCAAGCGTTCATCTATGCTACCAAATCCTTGTATCTTAGCCGCTTCCGATCAAGCCCACGGGCGACGATAGACATTTGCTCTAGGGTATCCATGCGACGGATGTTGTGGCGACCCGCGAATTCGTCCACGTAGCGGTGCAGGTGCTTCCCGCTCATGCGGTGGTAGGTTCCGTAATACCCGCGCTTGAGGACCGACCAAAACGACTCGATCCCGTTGGTATGCGCTTGGCCGTTGACGTACTCGTGGACGCTGTGCTTCACCGATTGGTGCTCGAAGTCGAGCCACAGCCATCCGTAGCCGCTGTGATCGTCGGTGTAGACGGTCGCGCCGCGTTCCGTTCGGTCCGCGATGAACCCATGCAACGTGTCCTGATCCGGAGTATGGATCACGGTTGCGCTGACAGTGTTGGTAACTCGATCCTTTGCGCCGACCACTGCGGTCTTTCCGACCGCGCCGCGTCCGGCGTTGAGCTTCTTCGAGTTATGCTTGTTCTTCTCTTTACCGCCAAAGTAGCTCTCATCTACTTCGACAGGGCCTGTAAACAGACCCCTGTTATCGTTGCCCAACCCTTCCCGCAGACGGTGGGCCAAGTGCCACGCACTCTTTTGCGTGATGTTCAAGTCTCGGTGGAGCTTCATGCTGCTGACGCCCTTGAGGTTGGTCGAGAGCAGATACATGGCGATCACCCAGACTTGGAATCCAAGATTAGACGATGCAAGGACAGTCCCGGTCCTTGCGCTGAACCTTTCCGCACATTTTTTCTCGCGGCAGCGATACGGCATGGTCTTGTGCTTCGCGCCAGTCTGCACGTTCTCCGATCCGCAGTAGGGGCACCGTACCCCATTCGGCCAGCGTTGGCTGACATACCATTTCTCGGCGGTCTCATCGTCGGGAAACAGCTTGAAGACTTGAGGGAGAGAGAGACCCTTTCTGAAGTGCTTGCCTGGTGCGTGTTCGGCCATGTAAAATCTCCTTGAACTAAGAAGATTTTACTAAATAGTGCCGAAAGAAGTCAAGGCATTTTCGGCACTATTTAGTGTAATTCCCTATGCAATCGGGCCAAAGCAGAGAAAGCCCGCGGCGGCGAACAAGAAGACGCGGATGGATTTCATCCCCAAAAGCTAATCGAGAGTTCGGGAAGCATCAAGAAGAAACGTCGAGACCGGTGTAGGGGTGGCACCTGTGGCCACCCGGCGGCATCAGTTCTCGGGACATTTGAATGTCGTGCGGGCAAGGATCCTGCCCCCACACTCAGGGATCGAGCCGGATTTCGAAAAGACTGGGCCAGAGCTTTCCCGTGATAAACAACCGGTTGCCATCGGCATCATAGGCAATCCCGTTCAACACCGCTTCGGGATCGCTCACGTCCACCCTTGAAACCAGTTCGGTCAAGTCCAGGCGGCCGAGGACCTCCCCCGATTCGGCGGAGATGCGCACGATCTGGTTCGAATGCCAGATGTTGGCGTAGATATCTCCCTCGATGTATTCCAATTCGTTCAGCTGATCGACGCTACGGTCCCCCTCCCGCACTTCTATCCGGCGTATTTCCTCGAAGGTCTCTGGATCTCTGAAGAAGAGCGATGCCGAGCCGTCGCTCAACACGAGGTGCGTTCCGTCCGTCGTCAGCCCCCAGCCTTCGGTCGGATAACTGAATCGGCCGGTGACCTCGAAAGTCTGCTTGTCGTACAGGAAGCCGAAGTGGGCCTGCCATGTGAGCTGGTAGATGCGGTCCCCGAAAGTAGCGATACCTTCTCCGAAAAACTGATCGGGAAGAGCCACCTCACGGAGAGCCTCGCCGGTTGCGATGTCCACTTGCCGCAGTACGGAACGACCATTGAGACCTGTTCCTTCGTAGAGAAAGCCGTCCTCGAAATAGAGGCCCTGGGTGTAGGCGTCAGGGTCGTGGGGATGAACGGCGGTGACTTCGTAGCCGATCGCGTACGGCCGGGCCGTCGGACCTCGAGCGCCTGTGAGCTCGCCCGACGTCACGGCGGACGAAGACAGGTACCAGGCAAGCATCGCCACGACGACGACCCCGACTAGCCCGGCGATGATCTTCCCGTTACCGACGCGCGCCGGGGCTGGTGGAGGGGGTGTCCGCGCTGCCTTTCTTTTCTTTCGGCCCATTGTGTTTAGTGTCCTCGGTCAGAAGAGATTCCACGGTCCCAGGTACACCCAGTAGACGAGCAGCTTCTCGAACTCCACGAAGAAAATTCGGGCGTGCCGAACCTCGGTCCACCATTGGTTCGGACGGAACTCACTGTAGCGCGAGCCCACGACAGCGACATCCCAGCCCTCGTCGAACACGTAGCGCACGACGAGAGAGGTGCGACGCGTGTGGTAGTTCGACGTCACGATGATCAGGCGCCGCCACCCGTGATCCTCGGCAAATTCCCGGATCTTGGTGACTTCGTCGATCGTTTCGGTCGCCGGATTCAGCACCTGGAAAACCGCGGCTTCGGGCACACCGAGGCCGCGAAGCACGCGTAGATAGTTTTCATGCGGCAGCACCAGATCGACCCCGAGGCGTGACAGTTCAGCGTAGCCTTCCGGGGCCTCCTGGGTCGTGATCAGAACCCGTGGCGCAAGACCCGTCCCGAACAACTCGGCGGCCTCACGCGGCCGCGCCGGGCCACCTCCGGCCAGGACCACAATAGCGTCGGCCTCGGACGGTTCGACTTCGGCGATGAGCAGGCCGCCAGACCAGACAAGGATCTCGGGAACCAGGAAGTACGACGCGATCGCTGAAAAGACGAGGAGGAACCCGAGGCCGCCGAGGCCGCGACGGCCGATCCGGAAACGGACCCGCTTCTTCATCGGCGTTTTCGCGGGCGTCGTCCCCAGCCTCCGCCGCCCGGGGATTCGACCAACAGGGTGTCTCCAGCGTTGAGCGATATCGTGCACTTGGAGGGCAGGTTCTCGACACGCCCGCTGGCACGACGGACCCGGGTTCGTCCGGGTCGCCCGGATTCGCCACCCCCGAGACCATAGGGCCCGAAACGGCGGCGGTCCGCGAGCACGGTCACCTCGGCGGGTACCAGGAACCGAATGTCTCGCTTGATCCCATCTCCTCCCCGCCATCGTCCGGCGCCGCCGGAGTTGCCCCTCAGGGTGTACCGTTCGATGCGCACGGGATAAGCCAACTCAATCGCCTCGACAGGCGTGTTCATGGAATTGGTCATGTGCGTGTGCACACCCGACAGGCCGTCCATGCCGGGGCGGGCACCCATCCCGCCGGCGATGGTTTCATAGTACGCAAAGGCCTGGCCTTGCTCGGGACCGGAAGCGTGGACGCCGCCGAACGTGATGTTGTTCATCGTACCCTGGCTTGCGGCCGGTATCCGGTCGGGCAGGGCCGAGGCCAGACACCGGTACAGCGTGTCGACGATTCTTGTAGATGTTTCGACGTTTCCGCCACAGACAGCCGCCGGAGGCCGGGCGTTCACGATCGTCCCTTCCGGAGCGACGATGGTGAGCGGCCGCATGCCACCGGCGGTGGACGGGATGGATACGCCGACGAGCGTCCGGAAAACGTAGAACACAGCCGACGCCGTGATAGCGTAGACGGCGTTTACGCTGCCGCGGACCTGGGGATCGGACTCGGAAAAGTCGACCCGAGCGTTGCTGCCCTTGACGGTGACCCTGACCCGGATAGCGATAGGACCCGTTCCTTTGCCGTCGTCGTCCAGAAAGTCCTCTGAGGAGTACGTTCCGTCGGGGATGCTGGAAATGACATGACGCGTCATGCGCTCGGTATAGTCGAGCAGTTCATCAATGTAACGGGTCACTTCTGCCCATCCGTACTTGGCAACGATGTCCCCAAGGCGCCGCTCGCCGGTCCGGTTGGCTCCGATCATGGCCGCCAGGTCCCCTTCACGTTCTTCCGGGGTCCTGACGTTCAACAGCACGATATCCCAAACGTCTCTGTTGATCTTGCCCCGCACGAGGAGCTTCACAGGCGGGATCCGGAGGCCCTCCTGATAAATCTCCTCGGCCACAGGCATCGATCCGGGTGACATGCCGCCGACATCGGAGTGATGCGCTCGGGACGCGACGTAGAACTCCAGCCGGTTCCGCCGGAACACACCGGAAACGAGGGTGATATCGGGTAGGTGCGTGCCGCCCTTGTACGGATCGTTGAGGACGACCATGTCGCCCGGGCCGATGTTCCTGTGCTCGATCGCCGCCGCAACCGACAGAGGCATGGATCCCAGGTGGACGGGCATATGATCGCCCTGCGCCACCATCCGACCCTGGGCGTCGAAGATCGCGCAGGAATAGTCGCGCCGCTCCTTGATATTGGGCGAGAAGGCCGTACGCTTTAACGTGGCGCCCATTTCTTCCGCGATGGAATGGAAGAGGCTCTTGAAGATCTCGAGTTTTACCGGATCAAAGCTCATTTCCGACCAGGGGACAGGCTCGGGTGTCCCCCTCGTCTCCTATAGTAATTTCACTAGTCGTGCGGCGTCCAAAACTGCAATAACTGATACAGGCAGCAGGGGACAGGGGAGCCTGTCCCCTATTTCCGCTTCCGGTTCTGGATCGATAGCACCAGGTTCCCAAAGCGGTCCACTTCAGCGCGAGAGCCCGGGGGCACGAACGTGGTCGAACTGTACTCTCCGATGATCGCCGGACCACGGACCACGTTACCGTAACCAAGCAGAGTTCGGTCGTAGACTCCTGCCTGGACCCAGGAATCGTCGAACCAGACACGGCCCACCTCTAACGGCTTCCCGGTTCTGGATTTTCTGGATGACTTCCCGAGCCGGGGTTTCCGAGTCGCGCCCAGGAGCGTCGACCGGGCGCTGACGACCTCGAGCGGCTTGTCGGGATTGGAATAACCGTAACGCGCCGCGTGTGTACGGTGAAAACTCTTCTCCCAGTCTTCAACGAACGGGATTGTCAATTCGTATGACTGCCCCCGGTAGCGCACATCCAGAAAGTCCAATGTCGTCACCTGCGACCGCTTGAACCCTTCCTCCCGCAGATCCTCGAGACCGATTCGGTGCAACTGGGAAAGTGCCTTCCGGATCTTCGTCAGGGTCAAGCGGGTCCCGAGCAAGGTTCGCGCATAGTCCTTCCTCGCATCGGCGAGCAAGAGGCCGAGGGCGGACAGCGCACCCGGTTGCGGCGGCACGACAACGCGCGGGATACCGAGACTTTTGGCGACGCTAACGGCATGGAGCGCGCCGGCGCCACCGAAGCACACGAGAGTAAAATCCCGCGTATCGTAGCCACGCTCGATTGATATCAGCCGGATCGCCTGCTCCATGTTGGCGTTGACAACGTCCACGACACCCTGGGCCAACAATTCCGGGCGGCGCCATCGGCTCGCCCAGTCCAGCCGTTCGAGCGCGGGAACGACGCGTTCGGGTTCCAGGCGCATCTCTCCACCCAGGAAGAACCGCGGCAACAGACGGCCAAGCACGACGTTGGCGTCGGTCACTGTCAGGTCCGTGCCCTTGCCGTAGCAGATCGGCCCGGGGTCGGCACCGGCACTTGACGGACCGACCTTCAGCGCGCCGCCGGCATCGACATGGGCGATCGACCCTCCACCGGCGCCGACAGTGTGGATGTCCATCATCGGGATACCGATCGGGAGGCCGTCAACTTCGCCTTCATGGGTGACTTTGATGTCCCCATCGAGGAGCGCTACGTCCGTGGAGGTCCCTCCCATGTCAAACGTGATCATGCGCGAGTATCCGCTGCGCTTTCCCACGAAGAAGGCGCCAACCACGCCGCCGGCCGGACCCGAGAGGATCGTCTTTACGGGTGCGGCCATCGCCGACCGCGCGGAGACTGCGCCTCCATTGGACTGCAGCACGCGCAGAGTACGGCCGGAAAGCTTCGATTCCAGCCTGCCGAGGTACCGGCTCATGACCGGCGCCAGGTATGCATTGATCGTGGTCGTCGATGTCCGTTCGTACTCCCGATACTCTGGAAGAATCTCCGAGGACAACGAAACCGGGACACCCGTCACCTCGAGGGCGGAGGCGATCGCGCGTTCGTGCTCCGGGTTGGCGAAGGAGAACAGAAGGGACACGGCCACCGACTGCACTTTCCGGCGAACGAGTTCGGCGACGACTGCGGAAATTTCAGCCGGTTTGAGCGCGATTTCGATTGAGCCGTCCGACAGCACCCGTTCGCGGACTCCGACACGCAGCCGGGAGAGGACCAGTGGCGCGGGGCGGGTCGTGAAGATGTTGTAAAGCTCCTTACGCGTCTGACGTCCGATCAGCAGCACATCCTCAAAACCTGACGTCGTCACCAGAGCGGTCCGGGCGCCCTTTCGTTCGAGCAGCGCGTTGGTCGCAACCGTCGACCCATGGATGATTTCCCCGCCGGACTCACCCATCCGGTCCAGTCCATTGAGAATGGCCTCCTCGGGTCGCCGGGGAGTCGACAGGTCCTTGAAGATCTCGATCCGACCGTCACGGATGAGGACAAAGTCCGTAAAGGTTCCGCCCGTGTCGATGCCGATTCGCAGCTTGTTCATACGCGTCGCATGCCCGGAAGCACTAAATGGTAAAGTATGTTGGCGAAGGAGTCAGTAGTCACCAGTCAGTGGTGTCTCATTGGTGTGTTGACAAACCCGACGCACCGCGTGTGAAATGCATGTTGGCAGAGATCATGGAGTTCCAATTCAAGCCGCTATCCTCCGAGACCATTCCCCGAGCGCTCGAACGTGCGAAGAACTACCGACTCCTGAACGAACCCGAACAGGCCGAGAGTATCTGCCTGGACATTCTCCGCATCACTCCTGACGATCGGGAAGCAATCGTCGTACTTGTCCTGGCCCTCACGGATGGGTTTACGCACGTGGAACGAGCGACCTACGCTCGGGCCCGAAAGCTGCTGCCCCGGCTTCAAGACGAGTACCAACGGACCTACTATGAGGGCATCATCTGCGAGAGGCGAGGCAGGGCCCACCTCAAGCAGGGCTCGGAAGGGTCCAGCTACGTCGCTTACGACTGGCTTGCCCAGGCCATGGGCTGCTATGAAAAGTCCGAAGAGATTCGGCCGTCGGGCAACGACGACGCCGTGCTGCGCTGGAATGCGTGCGCCCGGACGATCCTGGAGCACGATCTCGAACCCGCCGCCGAAGACCCTTCGCCCTCCTTTCTGGAGTAGTCACGATGCACTGGATGCTTCGTCCCTACAACTCTTCGGTCGGGAAGAAAGTTAAATGACCCCCGGCAGAGCCGGGGGCTTATTTCTGTGAGCCCCTCAAAGGGGCCGGTCAAGAGCCGCCTGAAGGCAGCTGATGCCCCCACGCCATGTTCAGCTCCTCCAAACGCTGCTCCTCCCGCTCCTGCCGCCAAATGTATTCCCGCACGAATTGTTTGTCCATCCCCACCGTGGAAACGAAATAGCCTCGCGCTCAGAAACTCTTCCCTGTCAAACGGTGTTTCAGTCCCAGAAAGTTCCGGGCAGTCGAGATTGCACTCTTCCCCTTGATGAATCCCGCCACACTGGATACCGCCTACTTCGGAATGAACACCATGTGATACTTGCAGTCCCATTTCGTGTGCGATCGCCTTCGGGCCTCTTTCATTGAGTCCTCCTTCTTTGGAAGTCGTCGCTTCCAAGCAGGACTTTCCTATCTACCGCCGCTCTCGGTCAAACCTCTGCGAGTCGCCCCGGCTAAGCCGGGGGTTTACCTATGGGAATTATCATGGCCGTGACGGGGGTCATCCTTTTCGGGTTGATCATCGGCCACCTCATCGGAAACCTCCAGATATTCGCGGGTGCCGAGGTACTGGACTCCTATGCCAGATTCCTGAAGGAAAAGCCGGAGATAATCTGGACTACTCGGGTCATGCTGCTTCTGTCCGTCGGCATGCATATTCTTGCCGCCTCGCAACTGGCGGTTCGTAATCGCTCGGCGCGGCCAATCTCCTACCGATTGCACAAATACGACGAGGCCAGTTACGCAGCACGAACGATGGTCTGGAGCGGCCCGATCATCGGCCTGTTCGTCATCTATCATCTGCTGCATTTCACGGTGGGAACTGTTCATCCGTCGCAGCCGAATTTCCGTGCGGACGCGGTATACGCAAACATCGTCAGCGGGTTCCAGCAATGGCCCGTCGCGCTGTTCTACATCGTGGCAGTCTTGAGCCTCGGGCTTCACATCGCCCACGGCATCTGGAGTATGTTTCAATCCATCGGTCTGAATCACCCGAAGTATGAGCTGATGATTAAGCGGGGCGCCATGATCCTCAGTTCTCTGATCGTGGTGGGCTACGCTTCCATCCCTCTCGCTGTGCTCATCGGAGTCGTCCGTTAGATGAAACTGCGTGCAAACTCCCCGTCCGGCCCTATCGAAACGAAGTGGGACCGCCGTCGATCGCGGCTGAAGCTGATCAACCCGGCAAACAAGAGAAAGTACGATGTGATCGTCGTCGGCTCGGGTCTGGCAGGAGCGTCAGCGGCTGCGGCTCTGGCTGAACTGGGGTACAACGTCAAGTGTTTCTGCTACCAGGACAGTCCACGTCGCGCCCACAGCATCGCGGCCCAGGGGGGCATCAATGCCGCGAAGAACTACCAGAACGATGGCGACAGCGTGTTTCGTCTCTTCTACGACACGATCAAGGGAGGAGATTACAGATCCCGTGAAGCGAATGTCTACCGCCTGGCTCAGATCAGTCTGAACATCATCGACCAGTGCGTCGCCCAGGGGGTACCCTTCGCGCGCGAGTATGGCGGCGTTCTGGCAAACCGGTCATTTGGGGGTGCCCAGGTGTCGCGGACTTTCTATGCCCGCGGGCAAACGGGCCAGCAGCTGCTGCTGGGCGTCAGATGCCTACCAGGCCTTGTCGCGTCAGATCGCGGCCGGCCGAGTCGTGATGAATTCGCGCACCGAGATGCTGGACCTCGTCGTCATCGACGGCCACCGCGGTATCGTCACCCGCGACATGGTCACCGGAGAGATTCAATCCCACGTGGCCGACGCTGTAGCCCTGTGCACCGGGGGCTACGGCAACGTCTACCACCTCTCGACGAACGCGAAAGGATGCAACACGACCGCCATCTGGCGTGCCTACAAGCACGGCGCGGCGCTCGCCAATCCGTCCTTCACGCAAATCCATCCGACCTGCATTCCCGTATCGGGAGAGCACCAGTCGAAGCTGACGCTGATGAGCGAGTCGTTGCGTAACGACGGGCGTATCTGGGTTTCACGGGAAAAGGGAGACCCGAGACGTCCGAAGGACATTCCCGAAACCGAACGCGACTACTACCTGGAACGCAGGTACCCGAGCTTCGGCAACCTCGTCCCTCGCGATGTTGCTTCGCGGGCTGCAAAAGCCATCTGCGACGAGGGCCGCGGAGTCAGGATGCCGACCGGACTGGGTGTCTATCTCGACTTTGCGGCCGGCATGATCGAACGGCTCGGCGAGATTTCCGAAAACGGCCGCGTCCGACCGGACTGGCGACAATCCGCGAGCGTTACGGCAACCTTTTCGACATGTACAGTCGTATCACGGACGAAGATCCCTGCCGGGTTCCGATGCGCATCTATCCCGCCGTCCACTATGTAATGGGCGGCCTGTGGGTGGACTACAACCTGATGAGCACCATCCCGGGACTGTTTGTCCTCGGAGAGGCAAACTTTTCGGATCATGGTGCCAACAGACTCGGAGCCAGCGCCTTGATGCAGGGTCTTGCCGATGGCTATTTCATCATCCCGTACACGATCGGCCACTACCTGGCCAGCTCCCCCCACAACCCGGTGGCACAGGATCACGACGAGTTCAAACGAGTGGAGAACGAGGTACAGAAGCGAACCCGGAAACTGCTTGCGATCGATGGCGGAAGAACTGTACACCAGTTCCATCGCAAGCTGGGCAAGATCATGTGGGAATTCTGCGGCATGTCTCGCGACACGCGGGGTCTGACCCAAGCGCTCGAGAAGATCCCGGAACTCCGGCAAGAATTCTGGGAGGACGTCCAGGTTCTCGGCGCCAACGAAGAGCTGAACCAGTCACTGGAAAAAGCGGGGCGGGTGGCTGATTTCCTCGAGCTGGCCGAACTCATGTGCCAGGACGCGTTGGAACGAGACGAGTCGTGCGGCTCCCATTTCAGGGAAGAACACCAGACGCCCGACGGTGAAGCCCTGCGCAACGACGAAGACTTCTCACACGTCTCCGCGTGGGAGCACAAAGGACCGGACCGGGCGCCGGTGCAGCACAGGGAGTCGCTCATGTTCGAGTTCGTCACACAGACACAAAGGAGCTACAAGTAGTGGATCTTACCCTCCGATTTTGGCGGCAGACTGACGAGCGGCATCGCGGACGCTTTCGGACTTACAGCGCAACCGACGTCAGCCCGGAAATGTCGTTTCTGGAAATGCTGGATACCGTCAACGAAAATCTGACGGTCAAGGGCGAGGACCCGATCGCTTTGGGAATTATATACGGTTTTAGCCAAACCGTCGGCATGGTTTAGTCGGCGTCTTCCTTTGTTTCTAACTTCTTGAGGTAGTTCCAGTCGCGCTTAGGTAGGCCATTCATGCAGGCTAGCGCGATGTTCTGTGGCGTGTCAGGGATTGGGGCTGGCATTGTGCGCTTCGGCGGTCTTCCTCGCCTCTTTTTGTTCTTATGATCTGTCATGCCGCGTATTCTTCGAAACTTAGAAGGAAGGTATGTTGTGATTGTTGTTGCGCTGGGTTTGTCCTAAAAACCGATCAATTCAGAAATCCTTTTTTTCTTGCGCTCATCCATGGTGATTGAATTGTTCATGGCAGACTTCAGAGCTTCTCCAAAGCCGCGTGGAAGTATGCCGAGATCCTCAAATATTCGATCACGGTGGCAGGATCGGATATGTTCATGTGAGATCGGGAACTGATTGTCAGGCTGAATAGCCGTGTCTTTGATAAAATATCCCGTTTCTCCTGCTTCGTAGTATACGCAACCCGCCCTCATTTCTTTATTGTTGAGGTACACATCAACTTTACTCGTCGCTTTGATGCAAACCGCAGTGCCTTCTACGTGGCCTAGAACTACAAACAACTTCATACGACTACCACCTCTAAAAAAATAAGGTAGTCTTATGACTGAGTATCGTGCGCTGGATACGGGATCGAATGCAGTCACAGCACGCCGAAGGCTCGACGTAACTCATTGTTCTCTAGCATCTCTTCGTGCGCGCCATCGATTGCGCCTGGGTCTTCACGGAAAAAATCTTCATAGCGCATCCAGTGTTCGCCTTTATGCGATGTCTTCTTATACGCGTATACTGAATGAGTGATGCTCTTGAGTTGGTTGAAGCCCATATCTCCGAACTCATTGACTACTTCATCGAGAGACATCAGGTCCGATTTTGAGAGATCGCCAAACTCCAAAGCCTTGGTTGTAGAAAACCTCGGATATTGAAACTGTCGGTCAACATCCAATCTTGACGCCATGCGCCTGACATTCTCGTCGTCTTGCTGTACATCCCCTCGGTGGTCACTTCAAAACCGGCCAATGGTGGTCACCGCAAAAGCGGCCAATGGGGATGGCCCGGGACAGTGTTGTTTTACCCCTTTGAACCGGTACCGGGCAAGCCCGTTTTGGTACGCCAGCTCCGGGGACCGCACTTGAGAACGTGACCGTGATGGAGAAGGCGGTCCAACATCGCGGTGACAGCGGCGCTGTCGCCTAAGAGTTTCCCCCAATCCTCGACCGGACGATTCGAAGTCAGCAGCGTACTGGTGCGTTCGTAACGTCGCATGACGATTTCGAGAAGTTGCTCGGCGGCGGTCGGAGGCAGCTTGCGCATGCCCAGGTCATCGATGATGAGCAGGGGTACGGTGGCCAGAGTGTCCATGTGTTTTCTACGGGTGCCGTCGATGGTGGCTTCGGCAATATCGTCGAGCAGGGCGTGGGTTTCACGATAGAGGACGCGATGGCCCTGCAGGATGGCCGCCATGCCGATGGCCTGGGCCAGATGACTCTTGCCGGTTCCGGGTGGACCCAGAAACAGCGCGTCTTCGTGTCTGGAGATGAAGGTGGCGGTGGCGAGATCGAAGACGAGGCCGCGATTCATCTTCTTGTTGAAGGTGAAGTCGAAGCCCTCAAGTGTCTTCTGAGGGTCCCGGAATTGGGCCTGTTTCCGCCGCCGTTCTAGCAGCCGCGTGCTTCGGCGGGCGAGTTCGTCCGAGACCAGGATCGAGATCAGATCGATGGGCGCCATGGCTTCGGTCTGGGCTTGGTGCAGACGTGTTTCCAGGACTTCGGCAATGCCGCCGAGGCGAAGTTGTCGCAAAGCCCGCTGGAGTTCGATGATGTTCATGATTTTTCCTGCTCCTGAATCTTGAGGTTGATGAGATCGCGATACTGGGTCAGTTCGCGGATGAGAGGATCGACTTGACGCAGCGTCACCGGAGGTTTCCGCTCCAGATAGCGACGGACGAAACGGTGCTGGTAGACGTGGAGTTCCAGAGCGGCGGCGGAGGCATCCTCAACAGCAGGGACACCGTACTTTTTGGCCAGGGAGATCACGCCCAGGATGCGGCGGATGCCGGCTTCCCCTTCCCGTTGATGGATGGCTTCACACAGCGCACCCACCTGCGATCCAACCCGACGGGCACGGTCGAGCAACTGCACCGTGGTTAAGGGCGTTTTCTTCGGGTTGTCCTGGGCACGCACCCGGTATCCACCCCGTTTCTGACGGACATGTTCGCGCAGTAGCTGATGGGTCTCCGGATCGAGGATCCGGACGTGGAACGTGTCCCACTGCACCTGAACACTCCGTCCGATCCAACCGGGAGGAAGTCCGTAGTAGGCGGCCTCGACTTCGACACAGCCGTCGAGATGGACGACGCGTTTCCCGTATTGGTAGTACCGGAACGGTTCCAACGGCAATGGCAGTAATGACGGCTTCTCTTCGGCGAACATGGCGGCAACCTGCCGCTTGGTGGTGCCGTGAATGCGCGTGTCGGCCCAGCGGGTCTCCCATCGGTCCAGATAGGCCTGCGCCAGGTCCAGGCTCTCGAAGCGTTGCCCCTTCAGCGGCGTTTTCTGGGCGTGGCCTACACCGGATTCGACTTTCCCTTTCCGATCTGGATCGCGCACCCGGCATGGCATCGCCACCACGCCGTAATGGGCGAGCACGTCCTTGAATAACGGATTCAGAGTGGGATCGTAATAGTCGGAAACGATCACGCCCTCGCGCAGGTTATCCAGGATGATGTAGCGAGGACTGCCACCGAGCCGGCGGAACGCGGTTTCATGCAGCTCGGCCCAGATGTGGGAACTGGATTTGAAGGTCAGCAGCCGGACCGATTTGCGGCTGTAGCCCAGCGTCATCACGAACAACCGGGTACGCCGGTACTTGCCCGTCTTGGGGTCCCGCACCATCGGGCCGGTCCCGTAGTCGACTTGGGCTTCTTCCCCAGGTCCAGTCTGGATGATGCCTGCAGCTTGGGGGCCCTGCGATCCGCGGAGCTTGCCCACGAAGCGTTTAACCGACTGGTAGCTATTGGCGAAGCCGTGATCCGACACCAGGTCCTGCCAGATCGCCATCCCATTGCGGCCTCGACTCAGGTCCCGCTCGATGATCTCCCGGTAGGGTTCGCACCCACTGCCCGAGGTGGAGACCGGTTCTCCCAGTTCCGCGATGGCCCGATTCTGGGACCCAGAGTCGGTGGTCACCTCTATGGCCGGTTTTGCCGGTGGCCGTTTACCCCAACCACCGGGCCGCCGCACCGGGATACCCGCGCCCCGCAGGTATGTCCCTGCCGTTTCCCGACGGACACCGGTCGTCTCCTCGATCCGCCGTAGCGACCAGCCCAGCCGTCCCAATGCGACAACTTGTTCTTTCTTCTCTTGGCTCAAGGCATTGCTCATGCCGACGGAGCCTATTCAGCTTTCCGCCGGTTTCAATGTCCCGGGCCTCTCTATTTTCGTTGGCCGGTTTTCAAGTGACCTTTAATGGCCGCTTTTGGGTGACCGCCGAGGGTACATCCTTTGCCAGGGCCCTCAGGAGATCCAGCGCCATCGATGGAATTGGACCATATGCGAGCGCACAATAGTGATCTCCCGTGATCGGTCTTCCGTATCTCACGAGATGGTGTTTATCGGATAGAAAAAGTAGCTTACAAATCTTGTAGGCAGTGAGGTCTGGCAGGTCTCTGGAGGCGATGTAATGAACGGCAGCTAAAAACTTACCGAAGTCAAAATCGAACCTCACCAGCCGAGGCGGATGTGGTTTTGCTTTCGGCATACGTAATGGTAAATTACCATGATCGAGACATCTGAGCAATTAAATCCCGATAACGTAGCCGCCTCCCATCCATGCGACGAACCATCGCGCTAATCTGGTCAACGGTGTTGCGACTCCGCTGGTTGTGCCGACCGGAGAACTCGTTGACGTAGCGGTTCAGGTGCTTCGCGCTCATGCTGTGGTAAGTTCCGTAGTAACCCCTCTTAAGGATAGACCAGAAGCTCTCGATACCGTTGGTGTGGGCTTGGCCTCGAACATACTCCCGAACGCTATGCTTGACCGACTCATGCTCGAAGTCTAGCCACAGGGAATCGTAGCCGCCGTGATCATCTGTGTAGACAGTCGCGCCTTTCTGTGTCCGGCCCTGGATGAAACCCTCTAGCGATCGCCGGTCCACACTTTCTACGACGGTCGCACTGACGGAATTCGTTTCCCGATCCTTTGCGCCGACAACTGCGATTTTGCCCACTGAACCACGCCCAGCATTCAATTTCTTTGAGTTGTGCTTGTTCTTCTCTTTCCCGCCGATATAGGTTTCATCGACTTCAACTGGACCTGAGAAGAGCGGATGATCGCCCCAAGTTTCCCGGATGCGGTGCGCCAGATGCCAAGCCGATTTCTGCGTGATTCCCAAGTCCCGATGGAGCTTCATGCTCGAAGTGCCCTTGATCCCTGTAGCCAGCAAGTAGAACGCAATAGCCCACGTTTTCAGTCCGAGGTTGGAGCTGTGCATCAAAGTTCCAGTCTTAACCGAGAAGGACTTCCGGCAATCACGGCAGCGGTATGGCTGAGGCTTGCGGCAGTTCGCAATGTTCGCTGACCCGCAGTTAGGGCAGGCGACGCCATTCGGCCAACGGGTTTCAATGAACCATCGTTCGGCGGTTTCGTCGTCGGGAAACATCTTGAATAGCTTGGTGAGTGAGAGTCCTTCGCGGTAGCTTTTCCCTGGTGCTTTCTTGGGCATCAAATACTCCATCTATATATGGATGTATTTTAGCCAATCAGTGCGATGGTGTCAATGAGTTTTGGCTAAAACCGTATATAATTCCCAATTCATTAGCGTCGGGCCCACCGTCCCCGCGCTCGCCAGGCTCTTCGGAGTACCCGGACACACACTCCAAGCAGGAATGAGGGGAACTCCCAGGCCGGTCCGGTCCCCCCACGCCTCAACGTACTCTCAAGTACGCCTCGGTCGCCCTCCCGGCGCGCGCGCAGCATGGCCCGTCACGGGCCATGCCAATACATGCCCTGGCGGTGTCTGTATCCTACCGGGCCACGAGGTGGCCCGGCGGCTTCGCGACGACAACCCGGTGAGAAAAGCGAGCTAAGCGAGGTCTTTCCAGTTCGGACCGCTCTTCGTGTCGACGACGAGCGGAACCTGCAGTTCGGCCACGTCGGACATCCATCCGCGCACTTGTTCGACCACCTCCATCTCGTCGTCGGGCACCTCGAACAGCAGTTCGTCGTGGATCTGGAGAATCATTCGGGTGGCAAGCGCCGCGTCCTTGAGACCTCTGGACACGCGGATCATGGCGAGCTTGATGATGTCGGCCGCCGATCCCTGGAGCGGCGCGTTGATAGCCATTCGCTCGGCCATGCTGCGGCGCATGCCGTTCTTGGAATTGATCTCGGGAATCTGCCGGATGCGGCCGAACATTGTCCGGGTCTCGCCAGTCTCGCGCGCTTCGACCAGGCTGGTTTCGATGTAATCGCGGACCCGGGGATAACGGCCGAAGTAGCGGTCGATGAATTTCTCGGCTTCATCGCGGCTGATGCCGAGCTGCTTGGCCAGCCCGAAGGGCGTCTGTCCGTAAACGATGCCGAAGTTGACCGCTTTGGCGCGGCTCCGCTGTTCGGGTGTCACTTCGTCCGGGTCGAGGCCGAGCACCTCTGCGGCCGTGCTTCGGTGGATGTCGGCTTCATTCAGGAACGCATCGATCAGCCCATCGTCGCCCGAAAGATGCGCCAGCAATCTCAGTTCGATCTGCGAGTAATCGGCCGACAGCATCGTTGTGCCTTCCCGGGAGACGAACGCGCCGCGGATCCGCTTTCCCAGCGCGGTTCGAGTCGGGATGTTCTGCAGATTCGGGTCGCTCGAGGACAGGCGCCCCGTCGCGGCCCCGGCCTGGTTGAGCGACGTATGGAGCCGACCCGTTTCGTTGCGAATCAGCTTCGGCAGCACATCCACGTAGGTCGACTTGAACTTCGAGCGCTGACGGAAATCGAGAATCAGGCGGGGCAGTTCGTGGGAGGCGGCCAGTTCTTCCAGGACGTCTACCGAAGTCGAATACTGGCCGGACTTCCGAAGTTTGCGTGAGCGGGGCAGGTTCAGTTCCTCGAAAAGAATCTCGCCGAGTTGCTTCGGCGACTTGATGTTGAATTCGTGCCCGGCCAGCTCGTAGATGCGTGCCGTCAGTTCCTCGATCTCTGACTGCATCTCTTCGGACATGGCTTCGAGGACCGTGGCGTCCAGGGCGATCCCGGTTGTTTCTATCTCCGCGAGTATCGGAACCAACGGGAGTTCGATCTTCGAATAGACGTCCGCCACTTCCTGTTCCACACGCGGCCGCAACTCCCTGTCCAGACGATGCACCCAACCGACGCGCCCGTCCTCGGTCGTCTGGCCGAACAGCTCTGTCGTCAAGCTTTCCAGCCAGTACTTGCCTCGATTAGGCATCAGCAGGTATGCCATCAACATCGCGTCGTCATAAGGAGGCGACAGATCCAAGCCGCGCTGCCACAGCCTGAGCAGAGCGGACTTGACGTCGTGTGCAACTTTGCGCTTTCCAGGGTCGGAAAGCAGGTCGGCGACCGCTTCATCGAGGGGAAGGTCATAGACAGGGCCACTGCCTTCCCAGATCGAAATCCTGTCCTCGGAAAGGTCGAACGCAAATTCGCTACCGATCTCGGGAAGGGTTTCGGGCTGGACGACTTCGATGGTCGGCGCGGAAGGTTCAGATGCGAGCCGTTCTTTCAGCATCGTGTTGAATTCGAGCTCCCGAAAAAGCGCAACGAGCGCGTCATGATCGGGAGGGCCCACCTTGAGGGCGTTCCAGTCGATGTTCACGGGTACGTTACGGTCGATGATCACGAGCCTCTTGCTCATCAGGATCTGCTCGGAATTTTGCTGGAGGGATTCCCGTTGCCTTTTCGCCGAGACCTCGCCGGCGTGTTCGAGTGTCGCCTCGAGAGATCCGAAGCGTTGGATCAGAGCCTTCGCTCCTTTCTCCCCGATACCGGGTGCACCGGGGATGTTGTCGGACGAGTCGCCCCAGAGCCCAAGCAGATCGGTGATTTGATCCGGTGAGACGCCGAACAGCTCGCGGACCTGGTCGGGGCCGACCACCAGGTCGTCGCGCGAAGTGTTCAGCACGAGCGTGTCTTCGTCGACAAGCTGCATCATGTCCTTGTCGAGGGTGACGATGACCGGATAAAGGCCGCGTTCGCGCGCCAACCGCGCCAGGGTGCCGATGACGTCGTCAGCTTCCTGTCCGGCCACCTCGAGCGTGGCGACCCTCATCGCGTCGCAATAGCGGTGGATGTCGGGAAGCTGCTGTCCGAGGTCCTCCGGCATGCGTTGGCGCGTGGCCTTGTACTCGGGATACTGGATGTGGCGCGGCGTCGGTTCGGAGCTGTCGAAAACCATCGCGATGTAATCGGGCGGGAACTTCTCGAGCACTCGGTTGAGCATCAGGGCGAACCCGTACGTGGCGTTCGTAGGGACTCCCTTGCTGTTGGACAGGTCGCGGATTGCGTAGTAGGCCCGGTAGACCTGAGACATCGCGTCGACCAGCATGAACAGCGGCCGTTTGATCATGTGCGCACACACCTGTGGACTGAAAGCCACACTATTCGGTTCGCCTCTCGGACAAGTCGTTCAATTCAGGATGCCGGGACCTAAGGACTCCGAATTGCACTGTATGATGACCTATGTTCGAGCGTACGCTCGCCGATTCCATCTCGTTCTCCGGCGTCGGGCTCCACACCGGAGAACCCGTCTCCATGAGCATCGTTCCCGCTTCGCCGGGCACGGGAATTGTCTTTCGCCGGGTCGATCTCGATAACTTCGCCATCCACGCCGATGTGACGTCGGTTGCCCGCGTGGCTTACGCCACGACGTTGATGAGCGGAGGCGTCTGGATTTCGACGGTCGAGCATGTGTTGTCCGCCCTCTATGGGTTCCGTGTCGACAACGCGTATGTCGACCTGGACAACCTGGAAGTCCCCATCCTGGACGGCAGCGCAAGGCCTTTTACCGACGCGATCGCCCGTGTGGGACTGGTCATTCAGGATCGTCCCTGCGAGTTCCTGCGGATCACCGAAGAATTCCGGGTCGAGGAGGACGGCAAGTCGCTCGAGATCTATCCGTTCGACGAGTTCCGCATCGAGTGCGCCATCGACTTCGACCATCCGTTCATCGGTCCGCAGAGTCTCAGCGTCGATTGTACGGCCGAAGGGTACGCCGCTTCGATCGCGCCGGCTCGGACGTTCGGATTCTACCGGGATGTCGAGGCGCTCCAGAACAACGGCCTTATCCGAGGCGGGTCGCTCGAAAACGCGATTGTCTTGACCGATATCGGCATGCTCAACGAAGAACCCCTCCGCTTCAACGACGAGTTCGTGCGACACAAGATCCTCGACCTGCTCGGGGATTTCGCGCTGATCGGCCGCCCGGTGCTCGGTCGCCTCGTAGCCAATCGTGCCGGACATGCGCTCCACACTCGGTTCGTGGCGGGTCTTCTGGAAAGCCCCGGTCACTGGTCGGTCGAGACACGTCAGTCCGCACCCGCGACCGCTTCTTCCTGAGCGGCCCGCCCTATCGGGGCCGTGTCCGCCACCCGCGTCAACGTCAGCACCTCAACCCGCGAAGCCCCTGCTCGCTTCAGGACCTGCGCGAGTTGGTTGACCGTCGCACCCGTTGTCATCACGTCATCGACGATCAGGACAGTACCTCGGAGCGGACTCCTCGATTCGAACGCTCCCTTTACGTTGCGAAGACGCTCGGCGCGCGTCAATCCTGTCTGGCTCGATGTGTCGCGTCTCCGGCCGACGATGCCTGCCGCGGTCGGGAGGCTCAGTCGGGAAGCCAGCAGCACCGTCTGGTTGTAGCCGCGCTCCCGTTCGCGCCGGGCGAAGAGTGGAACCGGGATCACGAGGCCGGCTGTAAACGGCTCCCTCTCCCGGCAAGCAGCCAGCGCCCGGCCCAGCGGTCGTGCCAGCGAAACGCGGTCATTGTACTTGAACTCGTGAATCGTCCGCCGGAGGTCTTCGGTCAGGGTCAGCGCAGAGCGGCCGAAGTCGAAGCTGGTGTGTCCGCTGAGACAGCGGCCGCACTCCCCTTCGATGGCGGGCGCCGGGAGGCCGCAACGTTCACAGAACGGGGGTACGAGCGGCACGAACCCCGCTTCGCAGTCGGGGCACAGGGCTCCCTGCCGCCACTCTGTGACCGGGCCGTCGCAGAGAACACACGTTGCCGGGAAGAGAAGATTCAGGACGGTATCGATCAACGAGGAACCGGGCGAACAGGAAAGGCCCGACCACTATAGCACCTTACAGGAGAGCTTCGAATCGGCGTCAATCTGCGATCTCAAATCATTTCGAAATTGAGAATCGACCACCGACCATCGACCATTGATCATCTTTCATTTGCCTCGACCCCGGAGCAAAGACGCTTTCACCTGTAGCGGCGGTCTATGACCGCCGACACGCGAGATCCTTGATTCGGCGGCCATAGACCGCCGCCACAGCCGGGCTGTTCCTACCGGGCGTAGGGATGGTTTCGGATGATGGTCAGGGCGCGGTAGATCTGTTCCAGGAGCACCGTGCGGGCCAGGTCATGGCTGAATGTCATGTCGGACAGAGAGATCAACAGGTTGGCTCGCTGCTTGATCTTGTCGGATAGGCCGGCGTGTCCCCCGACGATGAAAGTCAGGTCGCGGGGGTTCTCTGCCATGTGGCGGCCGAGAAAATTCGCAAAGGATTCCGAGGTGTGGGAGCGTCCATCGGCGTCGAGGGCGACGACGTAGTCGGACGCGTTGATGGCGTGGAAGAGACTCACTCCTTCGGCTTGGATGCGTTTGGGTTCGTCTGCCATCTTTGGCTCCTTGACGTCGACGAGGTCAAGGGGAACGAACCGGCCGATGCGCGCGATGAAGTCCTCACCCACTGTCGCCAGGTGGGTGTTCTTTGTCTTACCCACCCACACGAGGCGAAGCTTCATGATTGCGGACTCGCTGGGTCAACCGTCCTGGCGTACGGATTCCCGGATCTCGTGGCGCTTGCCGGCCCTCCACAGACGTTCGAGGTCGTAGAACTCCCGTGCACGCTCGGTGAAGATGTGGACGACGAAATCCATGTAGTCCATGAGAATCCATTCGCCGCCCGACCGGCCCTCGATGTGGGTGGCCCGGACGCCTGATTTCTTCAGCCTTTCCTCGATGCTGTCGGCGATCGACTGTGTCTGCCTTATCGAAGTACCCGTACAGATCACGAAGCGATCCGTGAACGAGCAGATCTCTTGCAATTCGAGGACGACGACATCCCTGGCTTTCTTGTCGAACGCCGCGTCCAGAGTTTCCTGAAGTGTGTTTTCCGTATCGGTGGATCGAGACGTAAGATGCTCCTTTATTCGTACAGTTTGTGTTTCCGGATGTAGGCGTAAACGGGCTCCGGAATCCAGTGGCCCACGTCGCCTCCCTGCTTGAGTGCCGACCGGATACGCGTCGAAGATACATCCTCATCGAGCGCGGGAAGGTGGAACACGCGGGGCGCGTCCCCAAAAGTAACAGCAGCGCCTTCGTGGATGACTTCGACGTCGGTGAAGTCGTCGCGCATTTCAAAGCCCGGCCGGTGCACAACGGCGAAGCTCGTCAGTTCGAACAGCCGGCGGTAATCCTTCCAGGATTCGATGTCCTGATACATGTCGGTTCCAGCGATGAAAAGGAACGATGAGTCCGGGTAGGTCCGGTGCATCAACTCCAGCGTGTCGACCGAGTAGCGAGGTTCGCGCGTATCGGATTCCACCGGCGAGGTTCGGAATTTGTCGAACGGCGCCGTCGCAAGCGCTACCATCGCGAACCGGTGGAACGGCGAAGTGATCTCCGCCGGAGCCTTATGGGGCGGAGTGAATGCAGGAACAAAATGAACTTCATCGGTTTCAAAGGTACGGGCAACCGTCCGGGCTGCAGCGAGGTGTCCCTTGTGTATGGGATCGAAGGTCCCGCCAAGAATGGCTATTCTCACGACCCCCCGGCTTTCGTTTCCGATTTCAGCTTACGAACCACGCTTCGCTTCAATCCTTCAAGCCCACTACCTGTGACCGAGGAAAGTTTAACGAACTCCACGTTTTCCTGTCCACACCATTGCTCCAGCTTCTTCTGCTTGCCCTCATCGACCGCGTCGATCTTGGACGCGACGACCAGGCTTGGTTTCCTGAGCAGGGTCGGGTCGTGTTCGCCGAGTTCGGACCGCAGGATGTGCATCTGTTCGACCGGATCCTCGGTATTGCCGACCGAGACATCGATCAGGTAGGCGAGCACGCGAGTCCGCTCGATATGCCGGAGAAACTGAAGCCCCAGGCCGTGACCCCCGTGTGCCCCTTCGATCAGACCGGGAATGTCGGCGACGACGAAGGAATCGAAATCGTTGAATGCGACGACCCCAAGGCTGGGTTCGAGAGTCGTGAACGGGTAGTCCGCTACCTTCGGATGCGCCGCGGAGATTACCGAGATCAGCGTCGATTTCCCGGCGTTTGGGAAACCAACTAACCCGACGTCGGCCAGCAACTTCAGTTCTAGCCGGAGCATGCGTTCCTCGCCCGGTTGGCCGTCCTGAGCCTTGCGAGGGGCCCGATTGACTGATGTTGCGAAGTGCGCGTTTCCATGACCGCCCTTTCCTCCCGCCGCGGCCAGCCATCGCTCGTCCGGGCGGTCGAAGTCGTGCAGGAGGCTGTCGGTCGTCTTGTCGTAGATCAGCGTCCCTACCGGCACGCTGATCACGAGGTCGTCGCCGCTCTTGCCCTGCCGGTCGCTCCCTTCGCCGTGGTTGCCGCGTTTGGCGCGGAAGATTCGCTTGTACCGGAACGGGAGCAGCGTGTTGTCGTGCGAGTTGGAGACGAGGTAGACGTCGCCACCCTTACCTCCGTTTCCGCCGCTCGGTCCTCCCTTGGCGACGAACTTCTCACGCCGGAATGCGATGCACCCGTGGCCTCCGCCACCCGCGCACACTGTGATCGCCGCTTCGTCGATGAACATAACGCTTCGTGCCAGAAACCCGTGGTGAAAGTCGGGTCTACAGGGTAGGGCGGTCTACGACCGCCCATTGTTCGGCGCTCAAGAGAGCCGCCATTCGTGATGATGGACTTGCTCCCCGGTAAACGCAAAAAAGCCAGGATCCGGCGCGGCGGATGCCGTCCGGCGTTCCTGGCTCGGGTTCCTCTGTTGATACTACTGCTCGACCGGGCTGACGCTGATGAAGCGGCCGTGCCGGCCCCGGTCACGGAATTCGACCACACCGGTCAATTTGGCAAATAGCGTGTCGTCTTTTCCTTTTCCGACGTTGATACCCGGCTTGAAGCGTGTGCCGCGCTGGCGGACCAGGATCGATCCTCCCGTCACGAACTGGCCGGCGAAGCGCTTTACGCCGAGGCGTTGCGCGTTGCTGTCGCGGCCGTTTCGTGAACTTCCGACACCTTTTTTGTGTGCCATGACGAAGACTCCTAAGCTTTGATCTTGTCCACCAGCAGTTCGGTGAATGCTTGCCTGTGGCCCCGCTTCCGGCGGTACTGCTTCTTTCGTTTCATCTTGAAGACGATGATTTTTGTCGCGCGGTCCTGGGCCAGTATTTTCGCTGACACCTTGGCCTTGGCGATGAGCGGGTCGCCGACGGTGATCTCACCGTCCTTCTCGATCATCAGGACTTCCTTGAGTTCGACCTTGGAGCCCACATCACCGTCGATCTTCTCGACCCGGAGCTTACCGCCCGGCTGGACCCGGTGTTGTTTTCCGCCGGAACGTATGACTGCGTACATAGCAGGGATCTCCCTTACAAAGACAAACACCAAGTGTACATAGGGTTACGCGTGAGTGTCAACCCGGCGCGGAGGACCCTCGACCTATCTGATTTACCGGTCGCTACCGCTCTCGGTACTGCTATCTCTTGGCTTTGGGGTGCGCTTTCGAGTATTCCGCTTTCAGGTGCTCCAGGCTCACGTTCGTGTACCTCTGCGTTGTTGAGAGGCTGGAGTGCCCCAGCAATTCCTGGATGCTCCGAAGGTCAGCGCCGCTTTCGAGCAGGTGAGTGGCGAAGCTGTGTCGCAGGGTGTGCGGGGTCACCCTTCTGCCCGATCCCAGGTGAACCCGGTAGCGTTCGATCAAGCGCTGGACTGAACGGACGGTAAGGCGGGAGCCGCGCAAGTTGACGAAAAATGGTCGGTTGCCGACCTTGTCCCGGATTATCTTCCCTCCCGGCAAGCGCCGCAGACGTTCGGAATCGTATGCACGTATCGCATCGGCCGCATAGCTGCCGAAAGGCACGATCCGCTCCTTGCTGCCCTTGCCCAGGACGCGGACCAGCCGTTCATCCAGGTCTACGTCGAGATCGTTCAGCCCGACCAGCTCGCTGACGCGTAGGCCGCTGGCATAAAGCAGTTCGAGAATCGCCCGGTCCCGGAGGTGTTTCATGTCAGCCTCGCCGACAACCTCTATCATTTGTTTAACTTCCGCCTTACTCAGGTTGGATGGGAGACGCTTCGAAAGGCGGGGCGAGGACACGAGTTGGGCGGGGTTCCGTTCCAGGTATTGCCTCCGAACCAGGAACTTGAAGAAGGTGCGAAGAGCCGACAGCGTCCGCGCCACCGAACTCTTTTCCAGGTTGGCGAGATAGAGCGTATTGAGAAAATCCCGGATCAGGATGTGATCGATCTGGGCGAGCGCGACGCCGCGTTCATCCAGAAATGTATCGAATCGATTGAGGTCGCGTTTGTAGCTTGAGCGCGTGTGTGCCGAAAGAGAGCGCTGTCCCAGTTCGACGAGGAACGCTTCGATTGCCCGGCCGATCATGGGTTCTGGCGTCGGCGGTCCTCGGCGATCAATCGCGAAAGCTCTTCGCCGAACGCCTGACCGACGCGACGGGTAACAGGGCCGACCTTTCCGTCCCCGACCAGCGAGTCATCGACTCGAGTGATCGGCAACAGGCCCTTGGCTGTGCTCGTCAGGAACATTTCGTCGCAGTCGGCGATGATGTCGGGACTGAAGTTCCCCTCAATCAACGGAATGCCGAGCTTGCTGACGATCTCGAGCACGATGTTCCTATGGATTCCCCATACGATGCCGGCGTCCCCGGATGGCGTTAGTATCTCCCCGTTGCGGACCAGGAAGACGTTGGAGCGTGTTCCGTCGGACAGGTTGCCCTCCGGTGTCTGCATGATCGCCTCGATCGCGCCTGCGGCGCGCGCGGCACGCGCGCCCAGGACCTGGTGGATGAGGCTGCCGCTCTTGATCATCGCAATCTCGGGATCGCGGCGCAGGTTCGACAGTGTCACCGCCGCGCCGTCCCGGTACGCCTCCTCCGAAGGTACACTCAGCGGAAACACGATGAGGATCATCGCCGGCGTTCGGCACTCCTCCGGGTCGGGGTTCAGGTCGCCCACACCCCGTGTCACGATGATCCGGACCATCGACTCCGCGTTCCCGGCGGCATCCAGAGTACGGCGCACCTCGTCTCCGAGACGCACCAGGTCCCAGGGAATCGTCAACGCGACTCCCGCCGCTGATCGCTCGAGGCGCGCGAAGTTCCGGTCGAGGAACAGGGGCCGGCCTTCGTAGGTTCGGAGCACTTCGTACACGCCGTCACCATAGAGGAACCCGTGGTCGAAGACCGGGATCCGGGCATCTTCCGGTTTGACGATCGTTCCGTCGATGTTTACTCGGGTTGACACTGTCTGAGCCTTTCGATTGCGCGTTCCGAGATCAGGCGCTGCCGCTCCTTCTTCGGGATCCTTTTTCCTGTGTCCTCAACCGGAGGCAGCAGGCCGAAGTTGATGTTCATCGGTGCGAAGTTCTTCTGTGGAGTGGAGACGTATCGACAGAGCGCGCCGGTTGCCGTCTCGGGCGGTGGCGTCCAGAGCGGTTTTCCCATGGCGCCGCTTGCCGCATTGATGCCGGCGACCAGACCCGTTGCCACGTTCTCGATATAGCCCTCGGTACCGGCGAGTTGTCCAGCGAAGAAAACGCGGGCTTGAGACCTCGACGCCATCGTCGGTTCGAGAACCTGAGGGGCATCGATATAGGTATTCCGGTGGATCTGCCCTAGACGCAGGAACTCCGCGTTCTCCAGCCCGGGAATCATCCGGAATATGCGGCGCTGCTCGGGGAACTTGAGGTGGTTCTGGAAGCCCACCATGTTGTAGGACGTCTTCATCAGGTCTTCCTGCCGGAGTTGGACCACGGCGTATGGCCGGCGACCGGTCCGTGGATCTTCCAGGCCGACGGGCTTCATCGGCCCGAACCGCAGTGTGTCCGAGCCGCGACGGGCGAGCTCTTCGATGGGAAGACATGCCTCGAAGAACGACGTCTCTTCGAAGTCATGGAGGACCACGTCTTCGGCGTCGATGAGCGCCCGGTAAAACCGCTCGTATTCTCCCTTGTCCATGGGACAGTTCAGGTAATCGGCGTCGGCCTTTCCGTAGCGGGAGGCCGCGAACACGCGGTCGCGGTCGATTGTTTGGGCGTCGATGATCGGCGAGATGGCGTCGTAGAAGTACAGGTGTTCCCTGCCACAGAAGCGCTGGATCGATTCTGAGAGCTTGTCCGAGGTCAGGGGTCCGCTGGCCACCACGACAATCCCCGAATCCGGAATGTCGGTCATTTCTTCGCGGTGGAGCGTGATGTTTCTTTCAGCTTCGATTGCAGCGGTCACGCCTCGGGCGAACTTTTCCCTGTCGACGGCCAACGCCCCGCCGGCGGGAACGCGCGTTTGTTCCGCGACGTCGAGCAGGAGCGAGCCCATCAGACGCAGTTCCTCCTTGAGGAGCCAGGACGCGTTGTGGGGCTGATCGGACTTCAGAGAGTTGCTGCAGACGACCTCGGCGAGCAGGTCGGTCCGGTGGACGGGCGTCGCCGAGACCGGCCGCATTTCATACAGCCGAACTCGAACGCCCCGCCGCGCGGCCTGCCAAGCGGCCTCGGAACCGGCCAGTCCGCCGCCGATGACGGTAATTTCCTCGCCATTCACACGGCAATTATATCAACGGGATTCAGACCGGCCCGGCAGCCGTGGTGAAAAGTCGTCCAGGCTGTAGCAGCGCTCTATGAGCGCCGAACAATGGGCGGTCGTAGACACCGCCCCACTTTCACTGGAAAGCAGCTAGTGTAGTCCGTCACAATTAACGTAACGGCTCTGGCTGTCCCATTTCTGATCATATATGAGGAAAATAATGACCATTAGATCGGAAATCCCTGTGCGGAACGAACTCGGACGGCTTGGCCGAAGCCGCAGTGTGTCGGTCTGGCTCGGGGAACGATCCGAATAAGGTACAGTCTGTTAGACGGGGACCACTAGTGTAGTCCGTCACAATTAACGTAACGGCTCTGGCTGTCCCATTTCTGATCATATATGAGGAAAATAATGACCATTAGATCGGAAATCCCTGTGCGGAACGAACTCGGACGGCTTGGCCGAAGCCGCAGTGTGTCGGTCTGGCTCGGGGAACGATCCGAATAAGGTACAGTCTGTTAGACGGGGACCACTAGGCGGCTTCGACAGGTACTTTGTAATCGCAGGACTCTTCATTGCAGTACCGGATCTGCCCTTCTTTCTTCGTGGATTTCTCCAGAAGGTAGGGGGAGTTGCACTGAGGACACTTTTCCGGAATGGGCTTCTGCCAGACGACGAAGTCGCAGTCCGGGTAGTTGGCGCAGCCGTAGAAAGCCTTCCCGCGTTTGGTCCGGCGCTCGGTCAACTCGCCACCGCAGTCTGGCCGCGGGCAGGGCACGCCGATCGTCTTCGGCTTGATGTACTTGCACTTCGGGTAGTCGGAACAGGATGTGAACGGACCAAAACGCCCTTCCTTAAGGACCAGGTTGGACCCGCACTTGGGACAGGGTTCGTCGAGGATCTTGTCCGGAACCTTCGGTTTGTTCTCACCTGGCCCCAGCTTACGCGTGGTCTTGCAGTCCGGATACCCGGTGCATGCCAGGAACGGCCCGAAGCGACCGCGTTTGAGCGCCATCGGCTTGCCACAGTTTTCGCACGGCGGAATCTCTTCCTCTTCTTCGGTCTTAGCGCCCTCTCCCTCGTCGTCGGTGTCCGACGCCAGTTCCTTCGTGAACTTGCAGTCCGGATACCCGGTGCAGGCGAGGAAGCTGCCGAATTGGCCCCACTTGATGACCATCGGCTTGCCGCACTTTTCGCACTTCTCGTCGGTGGGGATTTCCTGTCGCTTGATGTTCTCCATGTTCACCTTGGCCAGGTCCAGGTCCTTGGCGAACTTGGTGTAGAACTCATCCAGCGCTTCGACCCAGGTTCTCTTACCCTCTTCGACCTCGTCGAGTTCCTCCTCCATCCGTGCGGTGTATGCGACGTCGAAGATATCGGCGAAGTGTTTTACCAGCTGATCGGTAACGACCGTCCCCAACTCTGTCGGGCGGAACTCGTTCTGTTTCTTCAGGGCGTACTCCCGATCCTGGATGGTCGTCAGGATGGCGGCATAGGTCGACGGCCGGCCGATACCCTGTTCCTCGAGTGCTCGGACGAGGCCGGCCTCGCTGAAGCGGGGAGGTGGCTCCGTGAAGTGCTGCACCGGATCCAGGCCCAGCAGCCGCAACTCCTCCCCTTCCGTCAGGGGAGGCAGCGACACGCTCTGATCCTCGGGAACCGCCTTCGCGTCTTCGTCGGAGGATTCTTCGTAGACCTTCAGGAAGCCGTCGAACTTCTGAACGCGGCCGTTTGCGCGGAACATGTAGTCCTGAGATTCGATATCGACAGTCGTCTGATCGTAGACCGCTGGGTTCATCTGGGAGGCGATGAACCGCGTCCAGATCAGCTTGTACAGCTTCAATTCGTCGGCGCTCAGATACGCCTTGATGCTGTCGGGCGAATGTTCGACGAACGTTGGCCGGATGGCCTCGTGGGCATCCTGGGCAGCCTTCTTGCTCTTGTAGACGACCGGCTTCTCGGGCAGGTAGTCACCGCCGTATTTCTCGGAGACGTGCGTGCGCACCATGTCCATCGCTTCGCCCGCGATGCGTGTCGAATCCGTACGCATGTAGGTAATCAGGCCGACGCTGCCTGCGTCGCCGATTTCCTTTCCTTCGTAGAGCCGTTGCGCCAGCATCATCGTCTTCTTGACGGTGAAGCGGAACCGCCTCGAGGCGTCCTGTTGCAGCTTGCTCGTGGTGAATGGGGGGACCGGGCGACGCTTTCTCTCCTTCTTGACGACCGAGCGGACCGTGAAGCCCGCATCCCGGACCGCCTTGACGATGTGGGCCGCCTCGGCTTCGTTACGGATCTCGACGTTCTTGGATTGAAATTTTGCCAGTCGTGCCTCGAAAGCGGGCGGCTTGTCGCCTTCGAGTCTGGCCGCGATCGACCAGTATTCTTCGGTCTTGAACTCCTGAATCTCTCGTTCTCGCTCGACGATGAGGCGCAGGGCGACCGTCTGGACCCGTCCGGCGGATATTCCGCGCCGGACCTTGTCCCAGAGCAACGGGCTGACCTGGTAGCCCACGATCCGGTCCAGGATGCGACGTGCCTGCTGGGCGTCGACGGTGTTTGAGTTGATCTCGGACGGGTTCTCTATCGCGTGTCGGATGGCCTTGGGAGTGATCTCATTGAAAAGGACGCGGAGAATTTCCCGTCCCTTGCCCTCGAGGAGTTCCTTGAGGTGCTGACAGATTGCTTCGCCCTCTCGATCCGGGTCGGCCGCGAGGAAGATCGTGTCCGCTGCACGTGCCGCCGCGCGCAGTTCCTTGACGATCTTTTCCTTTCCTGGGATCAGCTCGTAACTAGGCTGGAACTGTTTGTCGACGTCGATGCCGAGCTTGCTCTTGGGCAGGTCCTTGACGTGCCCGACCGAGGCCTTGACGACGTACCCCGCGCCCAGGTACTTTCGGATCGTGTTCGCCTTGGCGGGAGACTCGACTATAACGAGTTTTGTTTTTACCGGCTTTTTCGCTTTCGTTTTTGCTGCTGCCATTCAATACCTCGAAGGGAACTTCGTCGCGAGACAATGTAGTTATTAAGTCGTGTCGCGATAAAAATCAACCTCTCCATTTTCCGCTGGGTTCCTAAATGCCTTGTTTCGAGCCGGCTAGCCGACGATAAGTTTTTTCCTGCGGATGGGCCGACCCGTCATCGCCTCTTGATGTAAAGTTCGCCGGGGAGTTTTCGAATTCGGTCGGCCAACTCCAGTTCAAAGAGCGCACGGTACACCTCGCCGGCCGGCAGGTCCAGCCGGCCAAGAAGCATATCGATGGCCACCTCGTTCCATTCCGAAAGCGCATCGAGAACCCTACGTTGGGGGGCGGGGAGCGAGCGGGCCAGGGACCCGTCGCCGTCGTTCGCGCTGCCAGCGGGTCCGGGGAGGGTTCCTGGAAGCTCCTCGACGATGTCCTGCCATCTGGACACGAGGACGGCGCCCTGCCGGATCAACAAATTCGGCCCACGGCTCTTGTCCGACTGGATCGGTCCCGGTACGGCGAATACCTCGCGGTTGGCGTCGAGCGCCATGCGGGCTGTGATGAGGGAGCCCGATCGTTCCTTGGCCTCGACAACAACCGTGCCCAAAGTCATCCCCGCCAATATCCTGTTTCGGCGCGGGAAGTGGGCCCGCAGCGGTGGGGTTCCTAGACGGAACTCCGAGATGATCGCGCCATTAGCGACGATCTGTTCGGCGAGAGCGGAGTTTTCCTCAGGGTAGATCCGGTCCAGGCCCGTCCCGAACACGGCCACCGTCGTCCCACCGGCCAGGGCTCCCCGGTGCGCCGCCGCGTCGATGCCGCGTGCAAGTCCCGAAGTCACGACCAGGCCCGACCGAGCGAGGTCCTGGGCCAGGGATTCGGCGGCGTTGACGCCGTACGGGCTCGCACGTCGGGCGCCGACCAGGGCAATGTGGGGGCGGGCGGGGTTCCAGGCCGCCCCGCGTACGTAAAGGACCAGCGGTGGGGTGGCCGTCTCGCGCAGCAACAGTGGATAGTCCTCCTGTTCCAGGTGGATGATACGGATGCCGTACTCGGATGCACGCTCATACTCCCTCGAGGCGGCTTCGAGTGAGGTGACCCCAGTCAATTCCGAGATCGCGTCGGCCGGGATTGACCTGGCTCTGAGATCTGCTCGTCTCATGGCTGGGACGGCTCGGGGATCGCCCGTGGCGGCCAGGAGTTCGTGCGCCGCGCGGAGGCCCAGGCCCCGGGCCAGGTGCAGGCGGAGGTATGCCAGCGTTCGTTCCATCGTCCAACCTCAAAGCACGTGGCATGCCGTACGGATGTTATCTTTTCCGACGATGACGACCTCCGAACCGGAAGACTTCATCGTCGATTTTGCCGGCAAGCTCAGAGAGGGCCCCGCCGATGTGATCGACATTGCCTGTGGTCGGGGCCGGCACGCTCTCTACCTTGCCGGCTGGGGCCATCGCGTGGTCGGCCTGGATCGAAATACCGTCCATATCCAGGAACTGGCTTCCGAAGCCCGGCGGCGGGGCCTTGCCGTCGACGCCTTTGAGGCCGACGTCGAGTCCATGTCGCTGTTGGGCGGGTGTGCCGACGCGATCGTCAACACTCTCTTTCTCTACCGGCCGCTCTTCGCGTCTTACGTCCGCGCCCTGCGTCCGGGCGGCTTGCTTTTGTTTCGGACGTTCACGATGGACAATATCGATGTCCTCGGCAACGAGAAGCCCGGGAGAGGATTTCTGCTCGAACCCGGAGAATTGCGCCGGTCCTTTCCGGAGCTGGAGATCGTGTACTACGACGAAGCGGTGATCGCCGACCGGGCCATGGCGACGCTTGTGGGCCGGAAAGCGCGTCCTTGATCGATACGGAAGGGCCCGGGTCCCGCTCCTACACATGACCAGAATGTGGCTTGACGGTGGCAACCTGTGACAGAATTGGAGATCGAACTAATTCCTCAGTTGATTGGAGAACACATGCTTCGAACTACTGCCGGCTTACTCGCGCTGGTCCTCGTGGCTGCGGTGCCCGGGATTGCCCAGCACGCGGACGACGCTTTCGTCGGGCAGCCCGCCCCGGAACTCAAGGTCAGCGAATGGATCAACTCCGAGGCGCTGACTCTGGAAGGGCTCCGAGGCAAGGTCGTCCTTCTGGACTTCTGGGCCTGGGATTGTCCCGAGTGCTCGAAGACCTTGCCCCATCTCAAGGACCTGTACGCGAAGTATTCCGATCAGGGACTGGTGATCATCGGTGTCCATACCCCGCGGGCGCTCTATGAGAAGGACGTCGGGAAGGTAAGGGAGACTGCGGCGGCCAAGGGAATCGAGTATCCGATCGCAATCGATCACGAGTACTTGACCTGGACCGACTACCTCGGCGCAGCCTGGCCGACGCATTTCGTCGTCGACCAGAACGGCATCATCCAGCGCAGCCATACCGGTACTGGCCGGTATGAAGAAACCGAGGAAGTCATCCAACGGCTCCTCAAAGCCTCGGACCGGTAGGTAAGAGGCCGCGTGCCGTGCGCCGAGCTGTCCTCATCCTGACGGTGAGTTTTGCCCTCCTGACGGTGGGAGGGCCCGCCTCCGGTGCGTTCCGGGGCAACGGGCAACAAGGTTATGCCCTGGCGAAAGGGACTGTATTCACCAATCAAGGGTTCTCGCTGGGCAGCGCCGAGGTCGAAGTGAGGCGAATCGACATCGAGGAGGATAGGAGAGACGACACGCGCCAACGGACGGTCAGCAACCGCCAGGGCGAGTTCGCGTTCCGGCTTCCTCCGGGCCCGTCCCGATGGGAGGTCACGGTCCGTGCTGATGACTTCAAGGTCAGTCGACGTGAGTTTGAGATCTTCGCAGAAGAACGTGTGGACTTTACGATACTCCTCGAACCTGAAGGCCGCTAGCAGACTCGGTCTGCTGGTTCTGGCCCTCGGATGGACCACCATTCCCGCTGCCGCGCAACCGCCGCCGCGCCCGAAGACCGTACGCGGTATCGTTCGCGATTTGAGAGGACAGGGGATCGCGGACGCCCGGGTGTTTGTCCGAAATATGGAAGACAACGTCATCCGGACGCTCCCAACCGACCGGGAGGGGTTGTATTCGATCTTCGGGCTGCCGCCTACGATCGATTACGAAATCCATGCCGAGTTTCGCGGCGAGTCCTCCGAAACGAAGATCGTCAGCGGATTCCTGGATCGACAGGACAACGTCCTGAACTTCGAACTCAACATGACCATCATCCCTGCCGCCGACGCCCCTGATCAGGATGAAGACGATCCGGTCGTGGAAACCTTCGATCGAGTGCGGATCTATGGATCGTTTGAGATGCCCGAGAACCTCCCGGCCCCGATTCCGGTCGCTCTTCTGCTCCACGGTTTCGGCGAGAGCAGGGTGGTCTGGGAGGATCTCGAAGAAAGGCTCCTGGCCGAGGGGTGGGCCGTGATGGCCATCGACCTGCGGGGCCATGGCCTCAGCACGACTCGCAACATGGAAGCGATTACGCCCCAGCAAGAGTGGCGAACCGACTCCCGGGGGTTCCCGCAGGACATCGAACCAGCGCTGAACTGGCTGCAGTCGCATGCCAGACTGGACTCCAGCCGCATTGCGGTGATCGGCGCGGACGTCGGCGCCAACCTGGCGTTGATCGCCGGCGGGCGCTTTCCGGAGGTGGGTACGGTCGTTGCAATCAACCCAAACCTTGCCGAAGCGCTAGAGCTGGCCGGCACGGCGCGTGCATTCACTCCCCGTATGGCCCAGTTGATCGTTCCCGACGAGGAGATCGGTGCGAGCATCCGTGCTTATGTCACCGGCGCTTCCCGAATCACGGTCGTGCGCCCCGAGTTCGAGGGGACGGGTGCGTGGTTGGCGGCAGGGGAGACGATCGACGAAATCCTCCGCTGGCTAAAAGATACGTACTTCTAGGTTCTTCTTGTAGCGGCGCTCTATGAGCGCCGAAAAAGAAAGTCGGCGGCCGTAACCGCCGCTACAACCTTAGCGCTCCGAGGTCGATTTCAGGCTGATCCGCCCACTTCTTCTTCAACTGGCCGCACGCAGCAGAGATGTCGTCTCCCCGGCTCCTTCGGATGAAAGCATCGACGCCACGCTGACGCAGAATCCCCTGAAACCGCGCGACGACGGCCTCATTCGGCCTCTTGAAGACCAGGTCCGGAGATTCGTTCAGCGGGATCAGGTTGACCTTGGCGTCGATACTCGAGGCGATCCGTGCCAGAGCGAGTGCGTCGTCGCCCGAGTCGGTGGTATCGGCCAGTAGGACGTACTCGAGGGTGATGCGTTGCCGCCGCTTGAGGGGGAACCGGCGAAGGGCTCCCACCAGGTCGGCGATGGGGTAGGTCCGGTTGATCGGCATCAGCCGGTCGCGCTTCTCGTCGGTCGCTCCGGTCAGCGAGATCGCAAGGTTGGGGATCAGCGGCTCGGCGGCCATCCGAGCGATCTCGGGAACCAGGCCTGCCGTCGACAGCGTGATCCGAGACATCGACATGTTGAGCCCGGCCGGGTCGTGCAGTATCCCCAGCGCCTTCATCACGTTGTCGTAGTTGTGGAGGGGCTCCCCCATCCCCATCAGGACGATGTTGAAGTGGTCTGGGAGGTCGGGAATGACGTTGTCACGCTGGGCGATGATCACCTGGGAGACGATCTCGCCAGCCGTCAAATGGCGGCCGAAGCCGAGTTGGCCGGTCAGGCAGAACTGGCAAGCCAGGGCGCACCCGACCTGGGACGACACGCAGATCGTGTTTCGCGCTCCGTCCGGTATGAAGACGGCTTCGGCCAGTTCCCCGTCAGCGAGTTGTATCAGGTAACGTCGGGTGCCATCTTCGGCCTCGAACCTGCGGGTGACCGGGCTTGGTCGGATGTCGACGCGGCTCTTGAGCGATGAGCGCAAGGCCCTGGGCAGGTTCGTAATCAGGTCGAGATCGTCGATCCAGTGCCGGTAGACGGCTTCGAAGAGTTGAGTCGCGCGAAAGCTGCGGTCCAGACCCACGGACAATTCGGCCCGTGAGAGGTCGAAGAATGATGCCGGTGCGGAAGTTTCGGACGGATCGTCCACTAATCGCTGGTGGCGTCGGTCGCCAAGGCCCGTTCCTCGATCAGGCGTTCCATCTGGGACATCCACTGGGGGCTGCTCCAGGCTTCGACCCAATGCTTGCTGATAATGTAACCGTTGCCGTCGATCAGGAAGGTTTCCGGGTAACCGGTCACCTTGTAGCGACCGCGGGCGATCTGCTGGGCCGGATCGTGCAGGGTCGGAAGCTCGAGCTCGTACTTCTCGTAGAAGTCTTCCACGGCGCTCCACTGCGTGTCGGCGCTGACGGCGAGCATCTGGAACTGCTTGCCCCTGAATGCGTTGTTCATCGTCATCATGTCGGGCATTTCTTCGATGCACGGTTCGCACCAGGTGGCCCAGAAGTTCAAGAACACGAGCTTGCCCCGGAAGTCGCTCAGGCGAACGATTTCCCCATCGCCGTTCTTGAGCTCGAAGTCCGGAGCCTGGGACCCGACGCCGATCGGCGGCTCGGTGTTCAGGATCACGGCTACGGCCATTAATCCTACGGCGGCGAAGAAGATGGCGGGCTTCCAACGCATGAATCCATTGTACCGATACTTGCTCCGGAGGCGAAAAAAATATCCGCAAGTTCCCCCGACTTGTCCTCGGGTGTACCGATACTCATCCGGCGGGGCAGGCGTTCTGCACCCGCCCCCGTTTCCCCGCACCCCGGGAAGGTGCGTGGAGCGCCCTGTCTCCTTTTTTCGACCATGTCCATACGTGTTTCTGTTCTCGGCAGCGGCAGCCGCGGTAATGCCACCTTCGTCCGGGCTGGAAGAGTCCGGTTGCTGATAGACTGTGGCCTCAGCCGGAGGACAATCCAGAAGCGCATGCGGGCCATAGGGGGAGGACCCTGACAGTCTCGATGCCGTGTTGATTACACACGAGCACACCGATCACGTCGGAGGACTTCCGGTCATGCTCAAGAACTCCTCGATCGAGGCGTTCATGTCGTGCGGGACGATCGAGGGAAGCCGTGCCGATACCTTCGAAATGAACGGTTCGGCGATCGTGCCGATCGTCCCCGGCCGCAGTTTTGCCATTGGCGACGTCGAGGTGGACGCGTTCAGCGTGCCCCACGACAGCGAGCAACCGGTGGCGTTTTCAATCCGCTACCGCGGCATCAAGGTGACCCAGTTGACCGACCTCGGATGGATTCCAGACGACGTGGCGGCCTCGGCAGCCGGGAGCGATGTCCTGATCCTGGAGTCGAACCATGATCTGGACATGCTCCGGATGGGACCGTATCCGTGGAGCCTGAAGGAGCGGCTTACGAGCCGATACGGCCACCTGTCGAATGCCGCGGTGGGCCGTTTTCTCGGCGGGTCATACGACGGCGGAGCCGCTCACGTTGTTTTGGCCCACTTGAGCTCGAAGAACAACCACCCGGAGATCGCACGACTCGAGGCCCGGGCCGCGCTCGAAGCACGGGGCCTCGATGCGGACACCGTGTCACTGGCGCGTCAGGATGAACCGAGCACACCGATTGAGCTGGGTTAGGTACAATAGAGGGTGATTCCCCGCTATACGCGGCCCGAAATGGGCCGAATCTGGCAAGAAGAAAACAAGTACCGTCAATGGCTTGCCGTCGAACTGGCGGCGACGACGGTGCTCGAAGCCGAAGGCGTTGTGCCACCCGATGCCGCCGACGAGATTCGGCAGCGTGCGGACTTCTCGGTCGAACGCATCGAAGCAATCGAAGCGGAGGTCCGCCACGATGTCATTGCCTTCACGACTGTTGTCGCCGAGCACGTCGGGACCTCCGCCCGCTACTTCCACTACGGCTTGACCTCTTCGGACGTCCTCGACACGGCCCTCGCGTTGCAGGTCAAGGAAGCCTCGAGGATCCTCATCGAAGGTGTCGACCGGCTGCTCGGGGTACTCGACAGGCGGGCACATGAGTTCAAGACCACGATGATGGTTGGACGGACGCACGGCATCCATGCTGAGCCCATCATGTTCGGTCACAAGCTGGCGATCTGGTACGACGAGGTCCGGCGCCACCGGCGCCGGCTCGAAGACGCCGCCGAGGGGATGCGAGTGGGCAAGCTGAGCGGTGCGGTCGGTTCGTTTGCGCACCTGTCGCCGGACATCGAAGAGAAGGTCATGGAGCGACTCGGCCTCAAGGCCGCTCCGGCCTCCTCGCAGGTAGTGCAACGGGACCGGCACGCCCACTACATCTCGACGATCGGCCTGATCGGCGCGACCCTCGAGAAGATTGCGGTCGAGGTGCGGCACCTCCAGAGGACGGAAGTCCGGGAGGCGCAGGAATACTTCTCGTCATCCCAGAAGGGTTCCTCGGCCATGCCGCACAAGCGCAATCCGATCACATCGGAGCAGATATCGGGGCTGGCGCGCCTGCTCCGGAGCAATGTCATCGCCGCCATGGAGAACGTGGCACTCTGGCACGAGCGGGATATCTCGCATTCTTCGGTCGAACGGATCATCTTCCCGGACTCGACGATCGTACTGGACTACCTGCTCGACCGAACGGCAACCCTCGTGGACCGTCTCGTGGTCTACCCGGAGCGGATGAAGGAGAATCTGGGTATGATGCACGGCCTGGTCTACTCCGGTCAGTTGTTGCTGGAATTAGTCGAGCACGGCGTCACGCGTGAGGACGCTTACCGGTGGGTCCAGCGCACCGCAACGCGAGTCTGGGACGACGACGTCGGGTTCAAGGAAGCGGTCCTGGCGGACACCGATATCCAGGCTCACCTGGGAGCGGAGGACATCGACCGCGTGTTCGATTCGGCAAAGCTCGAATCAAACGTCGATCGGGTATTCGACCGCGTGTTCGGGGAGAAGGGATGAACGCAAAGGTAATAGTGACGCTGAAGCCCACCGTGCTCGATCCGCAGGGCATCACGATACAGAGAAACCTGGAGTCGGCCGGAATATCCGGGGTCACGGACGTCCGGCAGGGGAAGTACTTCGACGTCGAAGTCGGCGACGATCTGGGTGAGGCGGACCGCCAGGCGCTCGTCGAGCGCCTGGCCAGAGACGTGCTTGCGAACCCGGTGATCGAGAGCTACCGGATAGTGTGGGAGTAGGCGGCAGTTGGCCATTGTCAGTTAGCAGTTGGCTTTGGGCGCATCGTTCTTAGCCAAAAGCCAAGAGCCAAACGCCAAGAACAGTCAGTTAACAGTCGTCAGTAATCATTGATAAGCATGAAGTTTGGAGTCGTCGTCTTTCCCGGTGCCTACTGCGATCACGATTGCTACTACGCAATCCAGACCGTTACGGGAAAACCCGTCGAGTTTATCTGGCATCAGGAGACTGCCGTCGACGGGTTTGACGCCCTGGTCCTGCCCGGAGGCTTCTCCTACGGGGATTACCTGCGGGCCGGGGCCATCGCGAAATTCTCCCCGATCATGCGCTCGGTGCGGGAGTTTGCCCAGAGCGGAGGTCTCGTGATCGGCATATGTAACGGCTTCCAGATGCTGACCGAATCGGGCATGCTGCCGGGTGCGCTCATGAAGAACGCCGGAACCCGGTATGTCTGCCGCTACCTCAACCTTCGAACAGAAACGTCGGCCACACCCTTCACCGGCGATATTGATAAGGGTCGATTGCTCTACATCCCCATCGGCCACGGCGACGGCAACTACACGGCGGATGAAGAAACGCTCGCGAAGCTCGAAGACGATGACCGGATCGCGTTTCGCTATGTCGACCGAACAGGCGAACCGACTGCGGAGGCAAACCCAAACGGTTCGGTCTCAAACATTGCCGGAATCGTCAACGAAGGCCGCAACGTACTCGGGATGATGCCGCATCCGGACCGTTCGTTCGAGGCCATTCTGGGAAGCGAAGACGGACGATTGATTTTTGAATCGATGGTGAACGCGCTGTCGAGGGTCTAAGGCTGTAGAGGCGGTCTGTGACCGCCCAAGCCGCGGCGGCGAAGTCCGCCGGCACAAAACGTATGTCCAGCAGCATCACTGACGAAGTTCTCGAACAACACAACCTGACCGGCGACGAGTACCGGAGGATCGTCAAGATCCTCGGTCGGGATCCCAGCGAGACCGAACTGGGCATCTTCAGCGTGATGTGGAGCGAGCACTGCAGCTACAAGAGCTCGCGAGTCCACCTGAAACGGCTGCCCACCGAGGGGGCCGTCGTCCTGCAGGGGCCCGGAGAGAACGCCGGCATTATCGACATCGGCGACGGCCTCGCGGTGGCGTTCAAGATCGAATCTCACAACCATCCTTCGTTTATCGAACCTTTCCAGGGAGCGGCCACGGGCGTCGGCGGCATTCTGCGCGACATCTTCACGATGGGCGCGCGTCCGATCGCGACCATGAACAGCCTGCGATTCGGTCCTCTCGAGGAGGCCGATAATCGACGGATCATGGAAGGAATAGTTGGAGGAATTGCCCACTACGGAAACTGCTTTGGCGTGCCCACCGTCGGCGGTGAAGTCTACTTCTCCGGCTGCTACTCGCAGAACCCCCTCGTTAACGCTTTCGCGCTGGGGATCTTCGAAAAGGACAAGATCTTCTTCGGGAAGGCCACCGGGATCGGCAACCCGGTCATCTACGTCGGCGCGAAGACAGGCCGGGACGGGATCCATGGCGCGACGATGGCATCGGCCGGCTTCGGCGAGGACGCCGGTGCCAAGCGCCCCAACGTACAGATCGGCGATCCGTTCGTGGAGAAGCTGCTGCTGGAAGCCTGCCTTGAGGCGATGGAAAAGGGCCTTGTCGTCGGTATTCAGGACATGGGCGCAGCCGGACTGACCTGCTCGAGCTGCGAGATGGGCGCCCGCGGCGGTACGGGAGTGGAACTGAATCTGGACCAGGTACCACAGCGTGAGACCGGAATGACCCCGTACGAGATCATGCTCAGCGAATCTCAGGAGCGAATGCTACTCGTTTCGGAAAGGGAACGCACCGCTGAGCTGTTGGCTGTCTTCCACAAGTGGGGGCTCGACGCGGTCGAGGTCGGTGAAGTTACCGGAGACGGCCTCCTTCGAGTCCGCCACTCCGGTGAAACGTTTGCCGAGGTTCCCAACGGCCCCCTGGCCGACGACGCGCCGCTCTACAACCGTCCGGTCGTTCCGCCCGCCAAGCCACGCATAGACGGCTGGCTGACACGCTATAGCTTTCTGGATGGATCGCCCGCGTCCACCATGGAGGCATTCCGGCAGGCAGACTCCAACCCGGGATCGGTCGATTACGCCGATCTGCTGCGGCGAGCGCTCGGTTCGCCTAACCTGTCGAGCCGGCGATGGATATGGGAACAGTACGATCACATGGTGCAGTCGAACACCGTGGTCGGTCCGGGTTCCGATGCCGCCGTGATTCGGCTCAAAGGAACGTCCAAGGCCCTGGCGATGGTGCTGGACGGTCCCGCCGTGCACGTGGCGCGCGATCCAAGAGAGGGCGCTCGAAAGGCTGTGGCCGAGGCGTGCCGCAACATCGTCTGTTCGGGCGGACGGCCGGTGGCCGTCACCAACTGTCTGAACTTCGGCAATCCCGAGCACCCCGAGGTCATGTGGCAGTTCAGCGAGGTCGTCGACGGAATGAGGGAGGCCTGCGAGGCCTTCGGGACTCCGGTGACCGGAGGCAACGTCAGCTTTTACAACGAGACCTTCGACGAAGACATTTTCCCGACACCGGTCATCGGGATGGTCGGGCTGCTGGACGATGTAGGGACGGTGACGACCGTGGCCTTCAAGGAGGCGGGCGACCGGATTCTCCTGATCGAGCCGAACTCACGACGGACCGATATCGATCTGGAAGAAGAGCGGGCGCTCCAGAACCTGATCTCGGGTTTGATCGCCGACCGGGTCCTCAAGTCGGCCCATGATCTGAGCGAAGGTGGATTTGTCGTCGCCCTGGCGGAGTGCTGCTTCCGGGCACAGCGGCGGCCTGCCATCGGTGCCCAGGTGCGCACGCCGTCCAGCATGGAGGTCTGCACGGACCTGTTCGGAGAGTTTCCGACGCGAGTGCTGGTCAGCACGGCAAGTGTGGATACCCTCGTATCGAGGGCCGCGGAATTCGGACTCAGGGCCCACGACATCGGTAGCGTCGGTGGTGATCGCCTTCGAGTGGAATACGAAGGGGCAGTGGCCATGGACATGGACATCAACGAACTGGAGCGTCTGTGGGAAGGGGTGCTCCCGGAGCTCATGGGGGGCGGTTAAAGCGGTTAGCTCTTGGCGCTTGGCCATTGGCTTTTGGCTTTTGGCCAGCCAATCAACCAACGCCCAAAGGCCAATCGTTAACAGCCAACTGAATCGTGGATCGCTAACGTGTAAACCAACCGCCATTCGGCTACACTAGGGTTCCTAGACCATGTGCGGAATATTTGGCATCGCCAACCACCCCGAATCAGCGCGAATGACCTACCTCGGGTTGTATGCCCTCCAGCACCGAGGACAGGAAAGCACCGGCATTTCCGCCTCCGACGGAGAACACGTGCGGACGCACAAGGCGATGGGGCATGTCGCCGAAGTCTACACCGAGAAGGCGCTGCAGCAACTGGTCGGGCAGAACGCCATCGGTCACACCCGCTACTCGACGGCCGGCGAGAGCTCAGCGGGCAATGCCCAGCCTATTGTCGTTAAGAGCGCGTATGGCCACGTCTCGCTCTGTCATAACGGAAACCTGATCAACGCCCGCAGTCTACGTGCGGAGTTAAAGGAGAGCGGCGCCGTCTTCCAATCGAGCAGCGACAGCGAGGTCATCCTGCACCTTCTGGCGCGCGCCGATGCCGAGGATCTTCCCGCCGCTCTGGCCGCCGCGCTTTCTCGTGTCCAGGGCGCTTTTTCACTGATCCTTCTGAACGAAGGGACGCTGATCGCCGCCCGCGATTCATATGGGTTCCGACCGCTCTGTCTCGGCAAGTTCAACGGTTCCTATGTTGTGGCGTCGGAATCGTGCGCGTTCGACCTGATCAACGCCCGCTACATCCGGGAAGTGCAGCCCGGGGAGATCGTGATCATCGAGGGCGATAAGATCCGATCACTCAACGTCCTCCCGCCGACGCGTCAGGCACGGTGCATCTTCGAGCATGTGTACTTTTCCCGGCCCGACAGCATCGTTTTCGACAAGACCGTACAGGGGAGCCGCGATCGGATGGGACGAATCCTGGCCGAGGAGGCGCCCGTAGATGCCGATCTCGTCGTGCCGGTTCCCGACTCCGGCGTGACTGCAGCGATCGGCTACTCCCAACAGACGAACATCCCGTTCTCGTTCGGCCTGATCCGGAACCACTACGTCGGGCGGACGTTCATCGAGCCGAAGCAGACGATCCGTCACTTCGGCGTGAAGGTGAAGCTCAACCCGGTCCGCGAGCTGCTCGCCGGACGGCGGGTGGTCCTGATCGACGATTCGATCGTGCGCGGGACGACGAGCCGAAAGATCGTCAAGATGGTCCGCGCCGCCGGGGCGCGGGAAGTCCACCTCCGGATCAGCTGTCCTCCGACGATGTCCCCCTGCTTCTACGGAATCGACACGCCCAACCGGAAGGAATTGATCGCCTCGAGCCATACGATCGAGGAGATTCGCAAGTACACGGAGGCCGACTCGATAGCCTACCTGTCGCTGGCCGGTTTGTTGAAGGCTGTCGAGGGCACCGAGGGCGATTTCTGCACGGCGTGCTACACGGGCGTTTATCCGCTGGACCTGACCGACGAGGTCTTCGATGCCAAGGCGAACGACCGGCAGTTGGACTTGTGGGAGAACCCGGACCCGGCAGAGGACGACTGGCCCGTCATGAGTGTTCCAGCAAGGGCTGGCGATGACTAACCAGATGCCATGGATTCGCGTCCGCCCATGAGCGAGCGCTCCTCTACCTACCGCGATGCCGGCGTCGACATCGATGCTGCGACCAGCGCCACCAGACGCATCCGGGATCTTGCGAAGAAGACGTTTACTCCGGACGTGCTCAGCGATATCGGCGGTTTTGGTGGCCTGTTCCGGGCCAACTTCCCAGACTTGGCCGATCCCGTACTTGTTTCCAGCTCAGACGGTGTCGGGACGAAACTGAAGATCGCATTCCAGACCGGCCGACACAACACGGTCGGTGGCGATCTGGTCAACCACTGCATCAACGACATCGGCGTTCAGGGGGCGCGTCCCCTCTTCTTCATGGATTATATTGCGACCGGCCGCCTCGACCCCGACGTGATCGTTTCGGTGGTGGACGGCGTAGCTCGCGCTTGTGGAGAGGCTGGATGTGCGTTGATTGGTGGTGAAACAGCCGAGATGCCCGGCTTCTATGCGGACGGCGAGTACGACATCGCCGGTTTCATCGTCGGTGTGGTCGACCAGGCAAAAATCATCGACGGCCGCGATATACGGCCGGGTGACGCCCTGGTCGGGTTGCCGTCGGCCGGGCTGCACACCAACGGATATTCGCTGGCGCGGAAGCTGTTGCTCGACACGGCGCACTGGGCCGTCGATACGGAAGTTCCCGTCCTCGGCATCACAATCGGTGACGAGCTGCTCAAACCTCACCTGAACTACGAGCCCGTGCTCCGTCCCGCGCTGGAGCGGAACCTTGTCCGCGGGCTCGCTCATATCACCGGTGGTGGCATTACCGACAACCTCCCCCGCATCCTGCCGGAAGGCTGCGGCGCCCAGGTGCGTTTCGGGAGCTGGCCGGTGCTGCCCGTGTTCGATCTGATGTCCAAGATCGGAAACGTCGTCAGGGAAGAGATGCTGCGGGTGACCAACATGGGTATCGGGATGATCGCAGTCGTCCGGCCCGATCAGGTCAAGGAGTTCGGAAACGCCATCGGCACGGAACATTTCATGATCGGCAGCGTCATCGAAGGGGAGTCGCGCGTTACCTACGTGTCATGAGGCTCGAACCGGGCAACCGCGACATCGGTATTCTTCTCTCGGGTCGAGGTTCGAACTTCAACGCCATCGCAGACAATATCGAGTCCGGTCGACTCGATGCCCGGATCGCGATCGTCCTGAGTAATAAGGAAGACGCGCCAGGCCTCAAAGAGGCGCGCCGGCGCGGGTTAAACGGCGTCTGTCTGCCTTCCAAAGGTTTATCGCGCGAAGAGTTCGACCGGAATGCCGTCGAACTGCTAAGGGAAAACGGCGTCGCCCTCGTATGCCTGGCTGGCTTCATGCGCATACTGGGCCCCACTTTCATACGCGCGTTTCCCTGCCGCATCCTCAACATCCATCCTTCGTTGCTTCCCGCATTTTCCGGCCTCGACGCACAGAGCCAGGCTCTCGAGCATGGAGTAAGATTGAGCGGCTGCACGGTCCACTTCGTCGACGCGTCGCTCGACGGAGGACCGATCGTCGGACAGGCGATGGTTCCCGTGCTCGACGGCGATACGGTCGACGACCTGTCGGCCCGGATCCTGGTTGAGGAACACAAGCTCTACTCAGAGGCAATCGGTAAGGTTTTGTCCGGCCGTTGCGAGATTCACGACCGCCGCGTGCTGACTCATGATTGAAGAACTGAAATCGCTGTCCATCGCCGATCAGATGGAGTATCTGCGAAAGGGCACGGTCGAGATCATCCGTGAAGAAGAGCTCGAGGCGCGGCTCGCCAGATCTGCCAAGACCGGAAAGCCGCTGCGGGTGAAGACTGGTTTCGATCCCAGCGCACCCGACCTCCACGTCGGCCATACAGTGCTGATCCGGAAGATGAAGCACTTCCAGGACCTGGGCCACACGGTGATCTTCCTGATCGGGGACTTCACGGGGATGATCGGCGACCCGTCCGGGCGGTCGATCACCCGGAAGCAGCTCACGCCCGACGAGATCCGGGCGAACGCGGAGACCTACAAGAAACAGATATTCAAGATCCTGGACCCGGAGACGACCGTCATCGATTTCAACAGCCGATGGATGTCGAAGCTGGGGTCCGCCGGGTTCGTTCGCCTGTGCGGGCATTATACGGTCCGGAGGATCCTCGAACGTGACGACTTCGAGAAGCGAATGAAGGCCCAGGAGCCGATCTCGATGCACGAACTGTTGTACCCGCTCGTTCAAGGCTACGACTCGGTGGCGCTCGAGGCGGACGTCGAACTGGGAGGCACAGACCAGAAGTTCAACCTGCTGGTCGGGCGCGATCTCCAGCGCGAGTACAACCAGCCCGCGCAGGTCGTCCTGACGATGCCGCTGCTCGAGGGCACCGACGGCGTTCAGAAGATGAGCAAGTCGCTGGGCAACTATATCGGTATCGACGAGGCCCCGAACGAGATTTTCGGCAAGGTGATGTCAATCTCCGACGAGTTGATGTACCGCTACTTCGAACTCGTGACCGATGTGCCGATGAGCGACATCGAGCGGTGGAAGAAGGAAGTCGCTTCGGGCGACAGGCACCCGATGGCACTCAAGGGCGACCTTGCGGTCCGTATCATTGAGGACTACTACGATCCGGATCAGGCCGCGGCGGCACGAGAGGCGTTTGCGAAGGTTTTCCGGAAGGGTGAGATTCCCGAGGACGTCGAGACACGCGAGCTTTCCTTTTCCGACTCGAAGGTGAAGCTTTCGAAGTTGCTGGCGTCGATGGGCCTTGCGGCCTCTGTGTCGGAGGCGAACCGCCTGATCGGATCGGGGGCCGTGACGATCGACGGCGAGAAGGCGACTGATACTCGCGCCGAATTGCAACTGTCGGCCGGGGATGAATACCTGTTTAAGGTCGGGAAGAGACGCTTCCTGCGAGTGGTTGTCGGCGAATGACGAACCTCAGCGTCAACGTCAACAAGTTTGCCCTGCTCCGCAACTCACGAGGCCGCGACTATCCGAGCGTTGTCGGCATGGCACGGCGCGCCATCGGGGCCGGTGTCCAGGGGATCACCGTCCATCCCAGGCCGGACGAGCGTCACATCCGCCGATCGGACGTTCCCGAACTGTCGGCGCTGGTTGGGGCCCACAAGGATGTTGAGTTCAACATCGAAGGCTACCCGACTCGGGAGTTTCTGGATCTCGTTGTGGAAGTTGGACCGGACCAGTGCACGCTGGTTCCCGACGCGCCCGACCAATTGACTTCGGATCATGGCTGGCAGCTTGAAGCCCACGGCGACACACTGGTGCCGATCATCGACCGGCTCAAGACCGCGGAAATCCGCGTGAGTCTCTTCCTCGACCCGGTCGGCGACGACATCGATCGGGCAAGCGCCGTCGGGACAGACCGCATCGAGTTCTACACCGAACCATATGCCGAGGCGTTCGGGACCGGCCGAGAAGATAGCGAGTGGAAGCGCTTTGCCGACGGGGCAGCGTATGCCCGGGAGGTCGGCCTCGGAGTCAATGCGGGGCACGACCTGAACCTTGACAACCTGCCCCGTTTCCTGACGATCCCCCGGATTCTGGAAGTGTCGATCGGCCACGCCATCGTCGTCGAGTCCTTCGACCACGGGTTTGCGGAAACCCTCCGCCGATACCTCGCAATCACCCAGGCTGGTGTGTAGGGGCGGCACCCGTGGCCGCCCGTCGCCTTAAGAGTTCAACCTGAAGCGATCGTCCATGATCTTGGATTGCAAGTGAGGTCCATGCTATGAATGCAAACCCAATTGTCGTGGAACAGATTTTCAACGCTCCAATCGCCGTGGTTTGGAGGGCCATTACCGACACGGATCAAATGCGTCAGTGGTTCTTCGAGCCGATCACTGACTTCGAGCCTAAAGTTGGTTTCGAAACACAGTTCAATGTGCGTTGCGAGGACCAAGACTACCCGCACCTGTGGAAAGTGACCGATGTAGTTCCGGAGACGCGAATCGCTTACGATTGGTGGTACGGTGGATATCCTGGAATCTCGTCTGTCGAGTGGGAGCTTTCGGAAACGCCCAACGGCACGAAATTGAAATTGACGCACGAGAGACACGAGACCTTTCCCCAGGACGATCCAGTTTTCAGCCGGGATAGCGGGCAAGCAGGATGGGAGTATTTTCTCCACGAAAGCCTGAAAGCTTTTCTGGAGCGACAGAGCGAATGACTGGACACTGTCATGGCGGCGAGCTGATCGGAGGAGCCAAAGAGCGCGCTCACAGCTGGCACGAATGCAACCTAGCAAAGTGATGCACCGGATCGAGTCTCGGTGTTTCAACGTCGTTTGCCGCGTCTAGGTTTTGTGGTTTTCCAAGATCACTCGTGTTGGTCCGCTCGCCCGTCGATCTTGGTCGTTAGAAGGCACAGGTCACGATGTTTTTCGCTCTTCAATTCACGATGTTGGCTTGGATAGGAATCGGCGGACCCATCACCGAACAGAACTCCTAATCGACGGCAACTCTCGCCGTTATCACGAGTGATCTGTGCCCGGACTCGTTCGAGGGCGGCGTCGGTGAGCCCCGGTTGTGTAGGCTCGATAGGGTGGGACGGGTTGCGACGCCTTTCTTCTCTGTGAATGTGGCACCTGATCTGCTGGTTGGCATTGATTCCGGAGGGCAACATCTCGTCATGCAGCCCAGCGTCAGACAGAGCCAGATTGTCCTAAGCATCAGGGTCTTAGAACGGAATGATTCAGCAGCCGATATGCCTCCCGGATGGGACTGCCGCCCGATTGACATCGCCGATACTGGAGGTGTGGTGTGTGAACGGGATACAGGGGATTCCGGCGGTGTGATGCGACGATATGTCATACGGAATGCGGTCAACGCGGTGGAAATCTCCGTTGATGGCTCTCGACTTGGACAGCCGTTCATTCCATTGGTTGAGGAGATCATCCAGAGTCTTGAGATATCTTGAGATCGCTGCCTTCTAACAAGCCATTGCAGCTGACCAGCTGCGGCAGCTGAATGCCAATCCGTCAGGCGGACAAAGCAATGGAAATACGGCCAGCCGGAGAAAGCGATGGAGCGACTTGGGAGCGCATGCGCCAACGGCTTTGGCCGTCTCCCCCCGACGAGCATGCCCTTGCGATCGCACGCTACTTCAGTGGCCGCGCCAAGGAACCGCTTGAAGTCCTCCTTGCGATCGATGAGCAGCGTCAGGCGGTCGGCTTTATAGAATTGTCGATACGGGCCTATGCAGAGGGGTGCAAGACCGATCGTGTGGCTTTCGTCGAGGGCTGGTATGTTGAGCCAGCCGAACGAAGCAGCGGTGTTGGAAGGACACTGATCGACGCTGCGGAAACTTGGGGCCGTTCGCAAGGGTGTGTCGAACTGGGCTCCGACGCCGAAGTGGACAACCTCGATAGTGCGGCAGCACATCGGGCGGTTGGATTCAGGGAAACTGGAATCGTCCGTTGCTTTCTGAAGTCGCTCTGACGCGCGTAAGGACGGCCAGCTAAACAAGTGGCTGCACTTGACGGCGGCCACCGCGATCGCTTGAATTGAACTGGGTGTGGCCGCCGCAGGTGAGCCACAATCCGTTATGCGGACTCATATACCAAAGCCTGCCCATCTCGGCCCGACCTACGGGGCTCAATTTCGAGACCAGAGCGTAGCGAAGGCGTACGACAAGCGTTACCCATATCCGACGGACACCTTCGCAATTCTGGAAGCCTTGCAGCCGGTGGGCTCAAGTCGATTCTGGAGCTGGGTTGTGGTACTGGCGACCTGACCTTTGGCCTGCTGGACATGGCTGGCCGAGTCGGAACGTGTCAACAAGTTTGAGACACTTGCATTCGGAATTTAAGCTACCGTAGGCGACTCTGCGGGCGGGTTGATCCACACTTTGTCCGGCGGCCCAGCGATCTTCCTCGGTACATTGACGAAACGTTCTGGATGTTGCCGACGAGCGCGATCCAGAGCGTGCTGGCGTCGTTCCAGAACCGGACCGGTCTGACCGTAATGGACCATCGCTGGGGTTAGCCAGTTCAGACCGGAATGGTAGTGGACGTTGTTGTACCAGTGGAAGAAGTCCCGGCAGAACGCCTTGGCGTCCTGGATCGAACGGAATCGTTCCGGGAAGTCAGGGCGGTACTTCAGGGTTTTGAACTGGGCTTCCGAGAACGGGTTGTCGTCGGACACATAGGGCCGAGAGTGGGATTGGGTCACACCCAGATCCGATAGCAGCAGCGCCACCGCTTTCGACTTCATCGACGAGCCGCGATCGGCGTGGAGAATGAGTTGATCGCGACTGATCCGTTGCTTATCATAGCTTTCACGGATCAACATTTTGGCCAGAGTCGCCGATTCGCAATCGGCCACCATCCATCCCACAGCTTGGCGGCTGAAGATATCGAGAATCACGTACAAGTAGAAGTAGTTCCACTTCCGTGGTCCCTTCAGCTTCGTGATGTCCCAGGTCCACACTTCATTCGGGCCTGTCGCCAACAGTTCCGGCTTCTGGTAGACGGGATGACGCCGTTGGTTCCGCCGTTCGCGCACTTCTTGGTTCGCATCCAGAATCCGGTACATCGTGCGTACCGAGCACAAATAGCGGTCTGCATCCAGCAAGGCCGCACACACTTGGGCGGGCACCTGATCCACGAAGCGCCCGCTATGCAGCAGGTCGAGGACTTCCTGTCGATCGGCTCCGCTCAATGCCCGATGTGATCTGGGCGTGACCGCTCTATTACAGGACAACTCACCCTGGGGTGGACCGTTTTATGGGGGGAGGTCAAAATCCGAACTCCAGTCGATTATCATAAATGATACGGACGTGGGATGCCCGCAGGGGGGGGCGGGGATGTCGAAAATAACTGAAACCGAAATAGCATCTGGAGAACACAGAGAGGCTCTCCTGCGCTACGGAACGTGTCAACAAGTTTGAGACACCTGCATTCGGAATTTAAGCTACCGTAGGCGACTCTGCGGGCGGGTTGATCCACACCTTGTCCGGCGGCCCAGCGATCTTTCTCGGTACATTGACGAAACGTTCTGGATGTTGCCGACGAGCGCGATCCAGAGCATGCTGGCGTCGTTCCAGAACCGGACCGGTCTGACCGTAATGGACCATCGCTGGGGTTAGCCAGTTCAGACCGGAATGGTAGTGGACGTTGTTGTACCAGTGGAAGAAGTCCCGGCAGAACGCCTTGGCGTCCTGGATCGAACCGAATCGTTCCGGGAAGTCAGGGCGGTATTTCAGGGTTTTGAACTGGGCTTCCGAGAACGGGTTGTCGTCGGACACATAGGGCCGAGAGTGGGATTGGGTCACACCCAGATCCGATAGCAGCAGCGCCACCGCTTTCGACTTCATCGACGAGCCGCGATCGGCGTGCAGAGTCAGCTGATCCTGCTCGATCCGATGCTTGTCACAGCTTTCACGAATCAGTTTCTTGGCCAGGCCGGAAGATTCGCAATCGGCCACCATCCAGCCCACCGCCTGGCGGCTGAAGATATCGAGAATCACGTACAAGTAGAAGTAGGTCCACTTCCGTGGTCCCTTCAGCTTCGTGATGTCCCAGGTCCACACTTCATTCGGGCCTGTCGCCAACAGTTCCGGCTTCTGGTAGACGGGATGACGCCGTTGGTTCCGCCGTTCGCGCACTTCTTGGTTCGCATCCAGAATCCGGTACATCGTGCGTACCGAGCACAAATAGCGGTCTGCATCCAGCAAGGCCGCACACACTTGGGCGGGCACCTGATCCACGAAGCGCCCGCTATGCAGCAGGTCGAGGACTTCCTGTCGATCGGCTCCGCTCAATGCCCGATGTGATCGTGGGCGTGCCCGCTCGGCTGCGGGCGCGGCGGCCCGCTGCCGACGCCGATAGAGCGACGCGCGGGAAACCCCGAAGGCCCGGCACGCCGGCGCCGTCCCCAATTCGGTGGAGAACTTTTCGGCCGCTTCCATCAGTTGTTCTCTTCCTGGTCCGGGTTCTTCAGAGGAATCCCCAATAGCGTGGAGACTTTTTTTTGGATCTCGATGACCGTTTCGGCTTGCTCCAGCTTCCTCTGGAGCCGTTGCGCCTCGCGTTCCAGTTCAGCGATGCGCTTGTCCCGGCCGTCCTTCGGCTGCGCTTTCCGTCCTCGCTTCGCCGAACCCATCCCGGCCAATTCCCCGGCATCGTGTTGCCGCCGCCAGGTGCGCAGGCTCGAGGAATACAATCCCTCCCGGCGTAGTAAGGCCCCCCACTCGCCCAGCTTCGTGCATCGGTCCGCCTCCCGCACGACCCGGCGCTTATATGCGGCGCTGAATCGCCTCCGTATCGCCTTATTGGTCACCTCCGGGTCCGGATTATCCCCATTCCGACCGGCCGCTTCACGCGCAACTCCAGTCGCCCTGCGGGCGCCTTCCGTTCCACGCGATTCTTCGTTCTCGTTCTCTGGTTTCATCACCAACACAGGCTCACTTCCTTCCCGCCCTGCTCACTAATTAACGGTTAGGCAGGTGTCTCACCTACATTGGCACAGAGGGCAATCGAAATCGCACTCTTCCCCTTAATGAATTCCACCACACTCGACACCGCTCGTTTCGGCGGGATACTGATGCACATGCGCACGTGGTCCGCCATCAAGTGACCTCCCACAATCCGGCTCTCTTTCTGCTTGGCCAATTCACGAAATATCTCGCCCAAGTGCTGCCGAAGCGTACCGAAAATCCTCTTCCGTCGGTATTTCGGGATGAACACCACGTGATACTTGCAGTCCCATTTCGTGTGCGATAAGCTTTCGTAAGTCTTTCATTGAGTCCTCCTTGTTCGGAAGTTGTCGCTTCCAAGGAGGACTCTCTTATTTACCGCAGCTCTCGGTCAAACCTCTGCGAGTCGCCCCGGCTGAGCCGGAGGTTTACCTATGGGAATTAACGGTTAGGCAGGTGTCTCACCTACATTGGCACAGAGGGGTTGATGCTGTCGACCCATCGCCCGCAATGCTTTCGGTCGCGAAAGGGCGAGTTGGCGCCGACGATCCACGCTTACGCTGGATCCAAGCAATGGCCGAGGACGCGGCTCTTGACGGTCCCTACTCGTTGGTGGTTGCCGCTGAGAGCCTGCATTGGATGGACTGGAGCGTCGTTCTTCCAAAAGTCGCGGCCGAACTTGTTCCAGGAGCGTATCTTGCCCTAGTGGAACGCGGTGAGGAGGGCCTTGCATGGAGTGCGGAACTTGGCCAACTCATCTCGATGTACTCGACTAATAAGGAATTCCGTTCTTACAACTTGGTCCATGAGCTTAAGATCCGTGGCTTGTTCCAGGAGGTCGGTCGGCGACCGACGGCTCCCGTGCCCTTCGACCAATCGATCGATGATCATATCGAATTGATGCATTCGCGAAACGGATTTTCCCGTGATCGGATGACCGCCGAATCGGCGGCGGATTTTGACGTACGGTATGGAGAATTGCTTCAAGAGTACTGTACCGACGAAACGGTTCGGATCAGCACGACAGTGACCATAGTTTGGGGAATTCCCGGGACCGCATAACAAGTGGCTGCACCAGACGGCGGCCACGGTGTTTTCTTGAGCTGGAAAGGAGTGGCCGCCGCAGGTGAGCCACAATCCGTTAGCTGGATGCTGGCAGTCTGAATGGAACGTGAGGCACAATAGAGAGAGTCATGAAGTACAAAGTCGTTCTCAAGCAATCAGAAGAAGGCATTAGCATAAGTTGCCCGGGCCTTCCAGGGTGCTGGTCTCAAGGTGCCACCGAAGAGGAAGCACTTGAGAATATTCAGTCAGCGATCCACGAGTATATGAACGCTGTATCTGAACTGTCCGAGGGAGAGGACACCCGAGAAGTCGAAGTCACGATCTAGCCGTGCCAAAGCTTCCGGGAATCAATCACCTTCGAGCTATCCGCGCCTTCGAGAAGGCTGGCTTTCGCGTCGTTAGCCAAGGAAAGCACACGGTAATGAGCGACGGTCGGCGTATCTTGACTATCCCTCGCCACAATCCCGTCAATGCCTATACGATGGGCGGAATCGTTCAAGATTCGAGTCTTTCGATCGAGCAGTTCAAGAAGCTGATGTAACTATAAGCCAGCTAACAAATGGCTGCACCAGACGCCGGCCACGGTATTTTATTGAATTTCAAAGGAGTGGCCGCCGCTTGTGAGCCACAATCCGTTAAGCCGCAGAGTCCAGCGAAGGATCCTGATGTTCTCTGGTGAAGCGTCTGTGACAAGAGTAAACATCGGTGTATCTCTCGTTGGCCAGTTGGTGGCGGAGCAGTTTCCCGAATGGGCGAACCTGTCCATCGAGCCAGTTGCACTTGATGGATGGGACAACCGGACCTTTCGTCTCGGCGAGGAGATGTCCGTTCGACTACCGAGCGCCGAGTGCTATTCCAGGCAAGTGGAAAAGGAACACCGGTGGTTGCCGGCCCTTGCCCCGCTCCTACCCCTTCCCATCCCTGTCCCTTTAGCAATGGGAGTCCCCGGCGGCGGTTATCCCTGGCATTGGTCCGTCTACCGGTGGATGGAAGGGGAGACGGCTACCCTCGAGCGCATGGACGACCCGAACCAGTCTGCGACGACACTAGCTCGATTCCTCATTGCCTTGCAGAAGGTCGATCCCGCCGGTGGGCCGCCACCTGGGCAAGACAACTTCTTTCGCGGAGGACCGCTTTCGATCTACGACAGTGAAACGCGGGATGCGATTGGGTCATTGCACGAGAAAGTCGATACAGACACAGTGATAGCGGTGTGGAAATCTGCTCTCAAGGCAGCGTGGCAGGGTCCACCCGTCTGGTTCCACGGAGATATTAGTGCAGCGAACCTGCTGGTCAGAGAGGGCGATTTGAGTGCAGTAATCGACTTCGGGGGTTCGGGTGTGGGCGATCCCGCATGCGACCTGACGATTGCGTGGACGCTCTTCTCTGGTGAAAGCCGAGACACGTTCCGCGCAGCTCTTCCCCTCAACGATGCAACTTGGGCGCGAGGTCGCGGTTGGGCGCTGTGGAAGGGCCTGATTACGCTGCGCGAACACACAAAGACAAACCGCGTCGAAGCCGAAAGAGCCAGCCGAGTAATCGATGAAGTGCTCGCCGATCACGGACGTGCGGCATAACAAGTGGCTGCGCCAGCCGGCGGCCACGGTGTTTTCTTTAAATTGAATCGGAGTGGCCGCCGCAGGTGAGCCACAATCCGTTCGGCCGAATACTCCACACCGTCGGAATAATCACGCGTGACGTTAATCACGTTACGCGTTATTATATTCAGATGATCGTATCTTTCAGGAATGCCGATACAGAGGCGCTCGCTGGCGGTCGGAGGGTCAAGCGGTTTCAGAAGATCGAGGGCATCGGGCGGCGCAAGTTGCGCCAGTTGCAGATCGCGGCTCGATTGCAAGATCTCCGTGTTCCACCCGGTAACCGACTTGAAGCGCTCAAGGGAGACCGGAGAGGTCAATACAGTATCCGGGTGAACGATCAGTTTCGCATCTGCTTCCGCTGGAAGGCTGCGGGTGCCAAGGATGTCGAGATCGTTGACTATCACTAGGGAGCGGATGACATGGTGAAGCTGAAGCCTGTGACTCCAGGAGAGCTGCTGCTTGAGGAATTCCTCAGGCCGATGGGCATTTCGCAGTATCGTCTGGCCAAGGAAACTGATGTTCCAGCCCAGCGAATCGGCGAGATCGTAGCCGGTCGACGTTCGATTACAGCCAACACCGATCTGAGGTTATGCAAGTTCTTTGGTCTGTCGAATGGCTACTGGCTGCGGGCACAGGCGGCATACGACACGGAAATCGCAGAGGATGAACTTGCGCCTGTACTCAAGAAGATCAGGCCGTGGACTGGGGACAAGCGATCCGCCTAACACGTAGCTGGCCACGGTTGTGTTTTGGTTTCAAAGACTGGCCGCCGCAGGTGAGCCACGATCCGTTAGGCGTCACTCCAGCCGCATCCAGCGACTGAGCGGAAGGCTCGAAATCACCAAAATATGGTTCCATCGGTATTCACCTTGTTACACTAGTGTCCGGTTAGAAGTCGAATAGAACCAGCTGGTTAGGATCTTGGAGTTCATTGAATTGGGAATCAGGCGCGTGAAAGGCCTGCAAAATGGGCTGTTTCTCAAGAATCGTAATGCTGAGAATCTGTAGGATTTGGTAAAGACTCCTATCGATGCCGAGGCGCTTCCGGATGATGGCGACGTGAACATAAACCGAAATGGCGATCCAGATCTGGGTCTTCACCGCATTCTCGCTGGTGCCGTAGAAGGACTTGATTCGAAGGTGTTGTTTGATCCATTTAAAGAAAAGTTCCACCTGCCATCGCGACTTGTAGATCTGAGTGATGGTGAGTGCAGGCAACGCGAAGTTGTTGGTCAGGAACTTCAACCGCTTGTTCGTCCCGGCATCGAAGTAGCTGATACGCCGCAACGGATCGGGATAGGTTTTGGCGGATTTGTTCGTTGTGAGGATGACCGTCTGGTCGGATCGCAATCCCGTGGTCGTGTCCACCCGACGGGAGTACCGCCGCCGCAGGACGACGTTCTTCTTAGCACGCACCACAAAGAAAGCGGAACAGAGGGAGAAGAGAAAGAGCCGTTCAAAATCGATATAGGCGCGGTCCATGACGTAGAAGGCACCCGCTTCGGGTGCGATCTCATCGAGAACGTTGACGTCATGGACTTTCCCGTCTGTGACGTGGATAAACGCGGGAATGTTGCCGTGAAGATCCAGCAGTGTATGCATCTTGACCGCGGCTTTGTGCCGGCGAAACCGGGCCCATGGGAATAGTGAAAGACACAGGTCAATGGTGGTCGAGTCCAGGGCATATAGACCTTGATCCAACTCGACGCCGATGGGGTCTTCGGCATATAACGGCCGCGCCATGCCGATCAGGACCTGTGCGAAATCCGCATAGATCCGCCAGTCGCGCCGCTCGTTGGCGTCGGCCAGTGTCGTCCGCGCCACCTTGCTTCGGAATCCCATGTGGTAACGCTTTCTGCCGAGGGCGCGTAAGCAGGCTTCGATGTCGCGGAGGCTTTCACGATAGATCAATTGGGCGAATGCCATCGCCAGGAACTGATCCCAGCAGGAAAACCCTTTCTGCTGGTAATCGCCCCGATAGCGGGCGACACACTTCTGAAACTCGTATCGGGGCGCGTAATCCATGACTTGTGAGAAGACGGTTTGGCCTGAGTTCATGCGCCATTGGTATCACCCCTCTCACCGTAATATTGCTAAAAGTGTGATCGGCAGGTTCAAATCGAAAAATCGCAGAATGCCATTCAACTCACTGTTCATCTATAAGTTGCCGGCGGCTGTCGCACCGTGTTCCGGACACTAGTGAAATCCACCCGTCCAGCTTAGGTCCCATCCGGTTCTTCCCCGACTTCTGTCGCCACCCATCCCCAATCTATTCCCGACAGGCTCCTAGATACTCGGTGGGCAACATCTCCTCCACTACGGCACTGTCCCGGACTTCAACCCGGTACGCTCGGGCCTGTATCCTGGACGACACGGCCCGGTGAAACCTCCCGTCGACAAAGTGAGCGGCGACGCCGTCGTCGAGGGCATAGCCGGGCTCGATCTGTCCCGAAAGCACGAGGCGCTGATAGGACGGACGGCGGTCGGCCTCGCCGTCGTAGTGGGGGCTGCAGCTGCCGCCGAGGAATCCAAGACAGTCCAGAGCCACCATATCGTGGGCGTAGGAGTCCGTAAGCCCCTGCCGAAACCAGCAGATGGCACCCGCACTGATCCCCGCAAGCACCGTTCCGGACAAGTACGCCTCCTTGAGCAGTGGGATCAGGCCCCACTCTCTCCAGACCGCCAGCATGCTCTTGGTGTTCCCGCCGCCGACGTAGATCACGTCCTGCGAGAGGATTGCCGACCCGAGATCCGGAGTCCGGCCGAAGAACGGCAAATGCGTGGGCGTACAGTCGAGCCGTCGGTAGGCGGCGTAGAACGCCTCGATGTAGCCTGGGGCATCGCCAGTGGCTGTCGCGATGAAGCACACCGATGGGGAGCTTCGGCGCGCGCAGTCGAGGACGAACAGATCCAACCAGGGACCGTCCGGATCGCTGGAAAACCCTCCTCCCCCGAGCGCGATAATCTGGCTTCCGCTCTCGCTTGGCATGCTCATGGGGAGGCAGGATATCGGATCGGGCTGGTAACCGACACCTGTTTTTGGGGTATTGGAAGCTACCGTGGAACGCACGAATACTCGGAGGGAGTGTTCGGTTTCGGGACGAGGAAACCCGGATTCGCGACAGACCCAAGGGCGCTCATGGCTGGGATCACGACCCGGTCGAGGAGCCGACATGACACGTAAGTGGTTCTTACAGGGCATGTTCCGACTCGTGCTTGTCGTGTGGGAATCGTCGTCCACGGCGCTTTGATTTCGGAATTCGATTTGCCAGAAGTGATTTAGGCGGCCTGCGGGAACTTTCGTGGGACCGAAGACGTAGGATCTACAGATGAGCATGACCGACAGCGGCGAACACGCACCTGCCCCGCAACCGAGAGATCTCGATGCCCTCCGTGCCGAACGCGATGAGGAGCGCGCCCTGGTCGAACGTGTCCAGAAGGGGGACCCGGATGCCTTCGACGAGTTGATCTACCGCTCGGACCGCGGCGTTCTGCATCTGGCCTACCGGATGCTCCGAAACGCCGAGGACGCACAGGAGGTTTACCAGGAAACCTTCCTCAAGGTTCACCGCTATCTGCACAAGTTCCGCTTCGACTCCAGCCTGAACACCTGGATCTATCAGATCGCCACAAACGTCTGCCTGGATCGGATACGGCGACGACAGCGGCAACGTGAAGCGATCGTGGACGCGCCGTGTACGGAAACGGATTTCGCGCCCCGCGAGACCGACGAGTCAGCGACGTGCACTCCAGGAGCTATCGAAAACCCGGAACGGATGCTCTACGGCAGGGAAGTCGGAAGCCGCATTGACGCTGCCGTTCGGACGCTTTCGGAAAGAGAAAGGCTGGTCTTCGAAATGAAGCACTATGGCGGGCTCAAGCTGAAGACGATCGGCGAGATTCTGAAGACTACCGAAGGCGCGGCGAAGAACTACCTGTTCCGAGCAACTCAGAAGCCCTCTGTGCCAATGTAGGTGAGACACCTGCCTAACCGTTAATTCCCATAGGTAAACCCCCGGCTTAGCCGGGGCGACTCGCAGAGGTTTGACCGAGAGCGGCGGTAGATAGGAAAGTCCTGCTTGGAAGCGACGACTTCCAAAGAAGGAGGACTCAATGAAAGAGGCCCGAAGGCGATCGCACACGAAATGGGACTGCAAGTATCACATGGTGTTCATTCCGAAGTAGGCGGTATCCAGTGTGGCGGGATTCATCAAGGGGAAGAGTGCAATCTCGACTGCCCGGAACTTTCTGGGACTGAAACACCGTTTGACAGGGAAGAGTTTCTGAGCGCGAGGCTATTTCGTTTCCACGGTGGGGATGGACAAACAATTCGTGCGGGAATACATTTGGCGGCAGGAGCGGGAGGAGCAGCGTTTGGAGGAGATGAACATGGCGTGGGGGCATCAGCTGCCTTCAGGCGGCTCTTGACCGGCCCCTTTGAGGGGCTCACAGAAATAAGCCCCCGGCTCTGCCGGGGGTCATTTAACTAGTGAGCAGGGCGGGAAGGAAGTGAGCCTGTGTTGGTGATGAAACCAGAGAACGAGAACGAAGAATCGCGTGGAACGGAAGGCGCCCGCAGGGCGACTGGAGTTGCGCGTGAAGCGGCCGGTCGGAATGGGGATAATCCGGACCCGGAGGTGACCAATAAGGCGATACGGAGGCGATTCAGCGCCGCATATAAGCGCCGGGTCGTGCGGGAGGCGGACCGATGCACGAAGCCGGGCGAGTGGGGGGCCTTACTACGCCGGGAGGGATTGTATTCCTCGAGCCTGCGCACCTGGCGGCGGCAACACGATGCCGGGGAATTGGCCGGGATGGGTTCGGCGAAGCGAGGACGGAAAGCGCAGCCGAAGGACGGCCGGGACAAGCGCATCGCTGAACTGGAACGCGAGGCGCAACGGCTCCAGAGGAAGCTGGAGCAAGCCGAAACGGTCATCGAGATCCAAAAAAAAGTCTCCACGCTATTGGGGATTCCTCTGAAGAACCCGGACCAGGAAGAGAACAACTGATGGAAGCGGCCGAAAAGTTCTCCACCGAATTGGGGACGGCGCCGGCGTGCCGGGCCTTCGGGGTTTCCCGCGCGTCGCTCTATCGGCGTCGGCAGCGGGCCGCCGCGCCCGCAGCCGAGCGGGCACGCCCACGATCACATCGGGCATTGAGCGGAGCCGATCGACAGGAAGTCCTCGACCTGCTGCATAGCGGGCGCTTCGTGGATCAGGTGCCCGCCCAAGTGTGTGCGGCCTTGCTGGATGCAGACCGCTATTTGTGCTCGGTACGCACGATGTACCGGATTCTGGATGCGAACCAAGAAGTGCGCGAACGGCGGAACCAACGGCGTCATCCCGTCTACCAGAAGCCGGAACTGTTGGCGACAGGCCCGAATGAAGTGTGGACCTGGGACATCACGAAGCTGAAGGGACCACGGAAGTGGACCTACTTCTACTTGTACGTGATTCTCGATATCTTCAGCCGCCAGGCGGTGGGCTGGATGGTGGCCGATTGCGAATCTTCCGGCCTGGCCAAGAAACTGATTCGTGAAAGCTGTGACAAGCATCGGATCGAGCAGGATCAGCTGACTCTGCACGCCGATCGCGGCTCGTCGATGAAGTCGAAAGCGGTGGCGCTGCTGCTATCGGATCTGGGTGTGACCCAATCCCACTCTCGGCCCTATGTGTCCGACGACAACCCGTTCTCGGAAGCCCAGTTCAAAACCCTGAAATACCGCCCTGACTTCCCGGAACGATTCGGTTCGATCCAGGACGCCAAGGCGTTCTGCCGGGACTTCTTCCACTGGTACAACAACGTCCACTACCATTCCGGTCTGAACTGGCTAACCCCAGCGATGGTCCATTACGGTCAGACCGGTCCGGTTCTGGAACGACGCCAGCATGCTCTGGATCGCGCTCGTCGGCAACATCCAGAACGTTTCGTCAATGTACCGAGAAAGATCGCTGGGCCGCCGGACAAGGTGTGGATCAACCCGCCCGCAGAGTCGCCTACGGTAGCTTAAATTCCGAATGCAGGTGTCTCAAACTTGTTGACACGTTCCGAAGCTGCGCTCGCAGTTGGCAGGGCTATAGCTAGCGGTCTACAACGTCTACGACACGCATTGTTCGGCGCCAATAAAAAGCGTTAGGCTCCTTGGGCGACGATGATCTGTGCGACCGACGCCGACTGTCGAAGTTCCTTGGGCTTACGGTACTCCTCGGAAGACCACCATTGCTTCGCGCGCTCGGCGCTTTCAAACTCCAGGATAACGAAACGCTCGGGATTCCAGTCGCCTTCGAGCGTTTCAGTCGCACCGCCGCGTACGAGGAACTTACCGCCATAGGCTTCGATCGTCGGCGGAACCATCGTCTTGTACTCGTTGTACTTTCCCTGATCCTTCACGTCGACTTGAACGATGATGTATGCAGACACTGGCATCTCCTTTTCTTAGTACGGGATTACCGGGAACGACACTCAGACGGAGTCTCAATCTTCGGGGGAGTCGGCGTTTGGTGACAGGTTGTGTTCATCCTTGTGCGGAACGAACGGGCCGGCGGCGAGCTTGAAGCGGATCGTGTAATGATCCGGCTTCTGGCGCAGGGTCACCGACATTGAGAAGGTCCCCGATTCTTCGGGCTCGAGCGTCTCCGGATCGACCGGAATCTCCAAAGTCGCTGGAAAGCGTCCGGTGGTGTCCCGGGCTGTAATCACGGCGACTACATTCTCTACAGGATTAGAACTGTGGTTGGTCACACGACCGGTGACCGAAAGCGTGTTCTCCAGGAGCACGTGGTTGAGTTCGTTCAGGATCAGGGGCTCGGAACCGTCTTCGGTCCTGGGAATCAGGACCTCGAGGTATCGATCGTCCATCGGGAGCAGGATCGCCGCAAGATCCGTTACCGAAAACACGGCGATTGCGACGATCGCCAGGCCGGCAAAGATACCTGCGGCCATACGGCGGTAGTCGAGCTTTGGCTTCGAGTACTCGGTGTTCCGGATGAGAAAATCCGGCGAGCCGGCTTCGTGCTCTTCAGCCAACTCTTCTTCTGGGGAAGGCATAGATTAATGATACCCCCGAAGCGCACGGGAAGGTAAGATCCTCCAACCGATCGGGGACGGAGGCCTACCTCCGTCCCCCTCTTACCCCCCGCTAACCCGCCAGCAACGGCGCCAGGACCAACGACACGATCGCCATCAGCTTGATCAGGATATTCATTGACGGTCCGGACGTGTCCTTGAACGGATCGCCGACGGTGTCGCCGACGACTGCGGCCTTGTGGGCGTCGGAACCCTTACCGCCCAGGTTGCCGGCCTCGATATACTTCTTCGCGTTGTCCCAGGCTCCGCCGCCGTTAGACATCATGATCGCCAACAGCACACCGCTGACGGTCGCGCCGGCAAGAAAACCGCCTAGCGTCTCCGCACCGAGGCCAAACCCGACAGCGACCGGGGCACCGATGGCGAGCAGACCGGGAAGTATCATCTCGTTGAGCGCACCTGTAGTCGCGATATCCACACAGGTGGCATAGTCCGCCTTGGCCGTGCCTTCCATCAACCCGGGGATCTCACGGAACTGACGGCGCACCTCGTTGACCATCTTGAAGGCCGCGCGACCGACGGCACTCATCGTCAGTGAGGCCAGAACGTAAGGCGTCACACCGCCCAGAAACATACCGATGACGACGTTGGCCTCGATCAGGTTGATGGAATCGAGACCGACCGTCTTCGTGTAAGCGGAGAACAGGGCCAGCGCGGTGAGCGCCGCCGATCCGATGGCGAACCCCTTGCCGATGGCGGCGGTCGTGTTACCCAGCGCGTCCAGCCGGTCGGTAATCGCACGAATCTCCGGTCCCGCCTTCGACATCTCGGCAATGCCTCCCGCGTTGTCGGCGATTGGTCCGTAGGCGTCGACCGCCATAGTCACACCGATCGTCGACAGCATACCAACGGCCGAGATCGCGATGCCGTACAGCCCGCTAAGAGTGTAGGAAACGTAGATCGCGATGCAGATCGTCAACACCGGAAGTAGGGTACTTTCCAGACCAATGGCCAGGCCACTGATGATTGTCGTCGCCGCCCCAGTCTGGCTGGCCTCGGCAATTTTTTTGACCGGCTTTCCCGAGGTGTAATACTCGGACTGGAGTCCGATCGCGACACCCGCCAGCAATCCCGAGAGCACAGCCCAGAACGCCGACAGGTCCGGCATTGTCGAATCAACTACGAAGTATGCACCGGCAATGAAGAGCGCCCCCGACAGGTACGTGGGCATGTGAAGCGCCCGTTCCGGATCCATCTTGTTGAAGAGACCGATCGAAAAAACACCGATCATCGATGCGATAAGGCCCATCATCACGAGGAGAATGGGCAGAGACATCGACGACATCGGATCGACGAGCGTTGCGCCGATCGCCATCGTCGCAATCACCGACCCGACGTAGGATTCGAACAGATCCGCTCCCATACCCGCCGTGTCCCCCACGCAATCCCCGACGTTGTCGGCGATCGTTGCCGGGTTTCTGGGGTCGTCCTCGGGGATGCCGGCTTCCACCTTTCCAACCAGGTCCGCTCCGACATCCGCGCTCTTGGTAAAGATACCGCCGCCGACACGCGCGAACAGCGCGATCGAACTGGCACCCATCGCAAAGCCGTTGATGATCTGAGTGTCGTGCGTGAAATAGTAGTAAATGCCTACCCCGAGCAGGCCCAGCGATGCCACCGACATACCCATCACAGCACCACCGTTGAAAGCGATCGTAAGGGCCGCTGGAATGCCACCGTCCTTCGCGGCCTGGGTCGTTCGCATGTTCGCGCGGGTCGCCGCTTTCATCCCGAAGAAACCAGCGACCATCGAAAACGCCGCGCCAGTCAGGAACGCGATGCCCGTCCACAAGCTAAGGGCCGCGCTAAGCGCAATGAAGACCACACCGACGAAGATCAACACGATGGTGTACTCGCGCCTGAGAAAGACCATCGCGCCCAGGTGGATGTTTTCGGCGATCTCCTGCATCAAGGCATTGCCTGGGGACTTGCGCTTGATGCCGAGGTAGATGAAGCCGGCGACGGCCAGGCCGATGATGCCGAGGATGGGGGCCGCAGCTGTGAATTCCTGCATTGAATTCCTCCGAAATCCTGTCCGGATCTATCTATGAAAGTTGGTGCGCCGACGATCGCAAACACGGCCGGCAGCTAATAAATAGGGAATTATATACGGTTTTAGCCAAACCGTCGGCATGGTTTAGTCGGCGTCTTCCTTTGTTTCTAACTTCTTGAGGTAGTTCCAGTCGCGCTTAGGTAGGCCATTCATGCAGGCTAGGAGCCTGCGCCGTAGGACGATTTTCGGCTCGGCGAATTACGCGAGATGGCGATCGATCGGTATCGGTGACCGGGGAATGGGCGTTTTGGACGCCGAGGCGCCGATGGGTGCGCCACGGGTGCTTGAATCGACCCTCGTTCGGCCTGATTTGCGGGCGGTATCCCTGTCATCAGGCTGCCTGAAGCCCTGCATCCGCTTGACGTTCAATGCCAGACACACCAAGTTCCACTCGCCCTGGACCTTGTTCAGGCCGCGCAGGCTGAATCGGCGGAAACCGAGCACCTCCTTGATCCACCCGTTGGGCGCCTCCGACAGCCATTTGCGTCGGGCGTACTGCACCCGTCCCGCCGAGGTCGCCAGCTTCTCGGCCATGCGGGCCTTCGCCGGATGCCTGGCCGCGTCCACCGCGACCGCGCGCCGGCCCTCCCGGCCCAAGGCCACATAGCCGTCCACGCCGCGCGCCTCCAGCGCCTCAAGGTCGTCCTCGTTGCAGTAGCCCGCATCCGCCAGCACTGTCTCCGGCCGTTCCCCATGGGTGGCCTCCACCTCGTCCACCAGCGGGACCAGTCGACCCTGGTCGCTGGCGTTCGACGACACCTCGGTGGCGACGATCAACTGCTTCTCTCCCTCCACCGCCACCTGCGCGTTGTAGCACTGCTGAAAACCCTCCGATGAGGTCTTCATGATCCGGCTTTCGGGATCCGTGAAGTTGTCCTGCACCTTCTCGTCCGGCTCGCCGTATTCCCGCTTGTATGGCCGCCCGCCCTTCCGGTTGCGCTTCGAACCGGGCTCGCGTCCCCGCGCCTCGTTGGCCTCCCGTTGCCTGGCCTCCAATCGCGCCCTGGCCGCCCGGATCGCCGCCAGCCGATCCTCCCGGCGGCGTAACTCCTCGGGTAACTCATCGCCGCGATGCGCCTCCCCGAAACGCGCGTCCTCCGCCGCGTCGGTCTCCCGCGCGCGCGACAGCAACGCTTCGATCTCGCTCTCCAGACGCCGCTCCTCCTCCAGCATCCGACCGTAACTCATCGCCTTGCGCTTGCTGGCGTTGGCTCGAACCTTCGTCCCGTCGATCGACAACTTGCCGAAGTTCGCAACGCCGGTCTTGCGCGCCAGACGCACCACCTCCACAAACAGCGCCTTGAAATCCGCCAAATGACGGCGGCGAAACTCGCAAATCGTCCGATGGCTCGGAAAATTCCCCGCCGCCAACACCCGAAATGCCACGTCCTCCTCCAGCTTCCGCGCCAGCCCTCGGGAGGAAAACACCCCCGTCGCGTACCCGTAGATCATCACCTTCACCATCATCCGCGGCTCATACGGCGACTTGCGACGACCGTCCCCCTCGTAAGGCGCGTAAAACGCCGTCAAGTCCAATCCGTCCACCAGATCGCTCACATGGTGCGCCAAGTGCCCCTCCGCCAACCAATCCCGCATATCCGGCGCCAGCAGCAACCCCTGATCCGGCTGGTACGGGCGAAACGTCGTCGGCATCGCAATCTCCTCCTAACTGCGACACAATTATCTCATTCACTTCCTACGGCGCAGGCTCCTAGGGCGTTCAGCAGCCTGTCGGACTAAAATCTAAGTCATTCATATGACTGTATTTACAGTTCGAGCTGAAAAGGACCATCGTTGAAAACAAAGGACTTACGCCGAAAGTCCGACAGGCTGCTAGTGGTCCCCGTCTAACAGACAGACTGTACCTTATCGTTGCCAACCGGATCGACACACTGCTGCTGCGGCGTAGCCGCTCCAGTTCCTTTCTAACAGGGATATCTGACTTAATGGTCGGTGCTTTCCTCATATAGACCCGGATCTGGGAAAGCGCATTGCGTTACGTCAATTGTGACGGCCTACACTAGGGCGTTCATAGTTGATTTCCTCTGTTGCTGTGACCGGCGGGCGAAGTTTCCAGCTTCGCCCGCCAATCGTTCATTTTCAGACACCACTATATCCGGCAAGACGCTTGAACACAACATCTTGTGGCGCTTTTCAACGCTCGGAGTCAAGTGCATAATCACGGATTAAATGGATCAATAGAGGCTTTTGGGAGGAGCATCCCAAGACAAGCCACGTCCTTAATCCATAAATCCGTGCAATCCGTGGCTAACTACCCCATCCGAACTAGTGGTAGGAGTCAGGGCGAGAAGCTGATTCGGTAGATGCGGTTCCCACCGTCGTCGGAAACCAGAAGGGAGCCGTCTGTGTGCTGGAGAACGTCCACCGGCCGTCCCCATACCTGCTTTTCTTCTTCGGTATCCCGAACCACAAAGCCCGTCAGGAAATCCTCTGGCTCGCCAGACGGCCTACCGTTTTCGAAAGGGATCCGAACCACCGAGTAGCCGACCAGTTTCGACCGGTTGATCGACCCGTGCAACGCGACGAACGCGCTGTTCCGGTACTCGGAAGGGAACTGGTCGCCGGTGTAGAACACGATGCCGAGCGCCGCCGAATGTGAGGGCAGGAGGATGTCGGGTACGATTGTCTTTTCGATCAGGTCCGGCCGTGCGCCGTTAAGGATTGGCTCCGGGTTGGGACCGATATAGGCGTATGGCCAGCCGTAGAACCCTCCGTCCGCGACCGACGTCACGAACTCGGGAACGAGATCATCCCCGAGATGGTCCCGTTCGTTCACCGCTGTCCACAAAGTGTCCGAACCCGGGAAATACGCCATTCCGACCGGGTTGCGCAACCCACCCGCGAACACGCGATGCCCGGACCCGTCCGCGTTGTATTCATTGATCGCCGCCCGCCGCGGGTCGTCGCCCGGAGTAGCGTTGGTTGCGGAACCGACCGTGACATACATCTTCTGCCCGTCGGGGCTGAAGATGAGGTTGCGGGTCCAGTGGTTATAGCCGCGCGTTCGGCTGATGTCGATGCCGAGTCGTTCAGCCGTGTCCCGATCCACCGCGGCATTGCTTGGCGGTAGGTCGACGACGTGCTCGGGTGGACCTTCGGCCGAGAGTTGTCCCGGCGTGTAGGAAAATCGGACGACGGCGTCGTTGTTCCCGACATAAAGGTAGCCATCGTGAAACGCGATGCCGAAAGGCCGGGTCAGATCCCGGGCGAAGGTTTCCTTTCGCTCGGCCATTCCGTCGCTATCCGCATCCCGCAGGACGACGATCTCGCCGAACCCGCTCTCGGTCACGAACACGTCCCCGCTCGGAGCCAGGGCCATCCGCCGCGAATGCTGGAGCCCGTCGGCAAAGACGTTGACCTCGAAACCGGGGGGAACCTGAAGCTCCTGGCCATCAGGTTGCGGGACGATCCGGGTGATGTTCCGGTACCAGGGCGTGGCGAATGGTTCGGGCAGTTGCTCGAAAGCGGTCAGCAGCAGGACCAGCGCGATTGGGATCATGACAGGAGTCCTCCGTCGGTGCGGAGATTATACTCCCGTCACTTCGTCCTGTTCGTCTCTCAAGATCGCCGGCGGATTTCCCCTTGACAATCTACAGGGAAGCCTTTAGCTTTTGTAGATAATCTAGGGATCGATCCAGAGAGGAATTCGATGAACTCATTGATTCAAGATATTCGCTTCGGGCTGCGCACTTTGCTGAGGAGCCCCGGATTCACTCTCGTCGCCGTGCTCACGCTCGCCATGGGCATCGGCGCCAACACCGCGATCTTCAGCGTCGTCAACGGTGTGCTGTTGCAGCCGCTGCCGTACGAGACCGGGGAGCGGATCGTTAATCTCCAGCAGCCGGCTCCTTTGATCGAGGTTCAGAACGCTGGATTTTCGCCGCTCGAGATCGCCGACTACAGAGAGCAGAGCCAGTCGCTGGAGACAGTCGTCGAGTACCACTCCATGCCCTTCAACCTGATCGGTCGCGATGAACCACAGCGGGTCCAGACGGGAGTGGTGTCCTGGAATTTCTTCGACATGCTCGGCGTGCGTCCCCTGCTCGGGCGTTCGTTCGCAGCGGACGACGAAACGCATGAAGCGGACGCGGTTCTCCTGCTCAGCTACGACTATTGGCAGCAGAGCTTCGGCGGCGATCCGAACATCGTGGGTGAAGAGTTCGAAATGAACGACCGAGTTCACACCGTCGTCGGCGTGCTTCCGTCGATCCCGCAGTATCCCAACGAGAACGACGTCTACATGCCCGTGACGGCATGCCCATTCCGGAATGGAGAAGGATGGCGTACCACGCGTACCGCCCGCGGGCTGACGGTGTTCGGTAAGCTCAAGGAAGGCGAGAGCCTAGCCAGGCTGGAAGGAGACCTTTCGACAGTTGCCGGCCGCCTCCACAGCGAGTACCCGGAAGCTTATCCGGAGACGCGCGGGCTTGAGACGATCGCGGTTCCTTTAAAAGAAGAGCTGACCCGCCGGGCCCGGCCGACCCTCTGGATTCTGCTGGGGACCTCACTGTCGCTGCTACTGATCGTCTGCACCAACCTGGTCAACCTGACGCTTGCGCGGCATGTCGGCCGGGAGCGGGAAATGTCGATTAGAACCGCGCTCGGGGCAGGAAGAGGCCGGCTTGCGCGCCAGTTGGTCACCGAAGGGACGATACTGGCGCTGTCGGGCGGTGCGGCCGGATTGTTGCTGGCGCTGCTGACTTTGGACATGCTCAAGGCTTTCGCCGCACGCTTCACGAGCCGTGCCGCCGAGGTTGCGATCGATCCCACAGTCCTGCTGTTTACCCTGGGGGTCGCCCTGTCGACCGGACTCGTCCTCGGGATCCTGCCGGCTCTGCGGTCGAGGGTCGACATCAATACGCAGATCAAGTCCGACGGCGCCTCGTCCGTTGTGGGCGGCCGCGGGTCGCTCCGGAAGATCCTGGTGGTTTCCCAGGTGGCGATTTCCTTCGTGCTCCTGATCGGTGCGGGATTGATGATCCGAAGCTTCATGAAACTCCAGGATGTCGACCCCGGCTTCAACCCGGAGAACGTTCTGACGGTTCGGCTCGATCTGAACTGGTCGAAATACGACAACCCGGAGATCATCCGTTCTTTCGCGGATGCTCTCGAAACGAAGCTCGTCGGCTCTCCGGGTGTGGTCTCGGTGGCCTTTTCAAACTCCTACCCGCTCAACGGGGGAGTGCCGTTCACGCAGGGATTCGAGATCGAGGGAGAGGTCGCCGACGAGGGCCGACCGACCGAGCGGACGGTGATGACGTCCGCCAGCCCGGCTTACTTTCAGACCGTGGGTACGCGATTGCTTCAAGGTCGAACGTTCGACGCCTTCGACCAGCAGGAGAAGGCCCAGGTGGGTGTCGTCACCCGATCCTTCGCTCGCAAATACTGGGATGAGGGGGAGGCGATTGGGAAGCGAATCCGCCCGCCCGGCGGCCCGGAGTGGATGGAGATCGTCGGCGTCGTCGACGACGTCAAGCAGTTCAGCCTCGATCAGGAAACCTCGGAGATGGTCTTCGTTCCGTACGCGATTTCCCCCTTTCGGGACATGCGGCTGCTGTTGCGGAGTCGGGGAGACGCCCGCGCCATGGCCATGGATGTTCGTGAGGCCGTGAGCGAAATCGACCCCGCGCAACCCCTCGCGGAGATTCAGACCCTGGAAGAGGTTCGCCGTGAGTCGCTCGCTTCTCCGCGGCTCACCATGATGCTCATGGGGCTGTTTGCCGGTCTGGCCCTTGCGATCACCGCGACGGGAATCGGAGGCGTCATCGCGTTCACCGTCAGCCAGCGGACCAGCGAGATCGGCCTCCGGATGGCGCTCGGCGCGTCCCGGGGCAGCGTCCTGTCCATGGTCCTCGGGCAGGGAATGGTGCTTGTGTTTGTCGGCCTGGGCATCGGCGTCCTTGCGGCTCTGGCCCTGGGTCGCCTGATGTCGGGATTGCTGTTCAACATCGCACCGACCGACCCTTGGACGTTTATAGTTGTGCTGACCACTCTTTCCATCGTGGCCGTCGCCACATGCCTGATCCCGGCGCGCCGTGCGACCTCAATCAGTCCCACTGAGGCCCTCCGGATCCACTGACCCACAGGGTTCTGACACAGGCTGCCAGACCCGGAGCCCGGAGCATCTCCCTGCCGGAATCCGATTTTCCGTGGACCCGAGTTACTGTTTCAAGTAACCTTCCGGATACCTCCTTCGTAGTCAGTAGTAGGCGGTAAGACGCTTCCTTTACAAGAGTTAACAATTGCGAGTTAACAAACGGGAGGGGAGCTGTCGGGTTGAAGTCGGAAAGGCGGAGGATTGAGGAGATCATGAAGAAAGTCTTGATAGCTATTGTCGGAGTCGGCGTAATCATCGCGGTCGCCGCGTTTACCCTGGTTGGTGGTGAAGGCGATGAGATTGAGTACTTCACGTCGGAAGCGACTCGGGGAACCATCGAAAACACGGTCGCCGCCACGGGAAGCGTCGAGGCGGTCCTGACCGTCCAGGTAGGGTCCCAGGTCACCGGCCAGGTCCAGGCGCTTTATGCCGACTTCAACTCCATCGTGAGGGCTGGCCAACTTCTCGCCGTGCTCGATGCGCGGACCTTTGCGGCCGCACTGGAAAACTCGAAAGCCAGCCTGGTCTCTGCCCGATCCCGCATCCGTACTGCGAAGGCCGACCTGGTGAACGCCCACGCGGGCCTGGTGTCCGCCCGCGCGAGCCTGGAATCTTCCCGGGTCGACGCCGACAAGGCGCAGATTCAGTTCCGGCGGTCCCAGGAATTGCAGGAAGCCGAGCTTATCTCGGACACCGAGTTTGAAAATGCGCGCGCGACGGTCGAAGCTGCGCGGGCGCGGCTCGCTCAATCGGAGGCCTCCGTCACCCAGGGCGAGGCTCAAATCATATCCAGAGAGGCTGGTATCGAGCAGGCCAACGCTTCGGTCGTGCAGGCCGAGGCCGACGTCGATCGGGCGGAGTTGAACCTCGAGTACACGAGCATCTATTCGCCTGTCGATGGTGTCGTGATTTCCCGCGAAGTCGATGTCGGTCAGACCGTGTCGGCGAGCACGTCCGCGCCGACGCTGTTTAACATCGCGAACGATCTTGCCCAGATGCGCGTGAACACGAGCGTAGACGAGGCGGATATCGGCAGGCTGGCGCAGACCAACGACGTCAATTTCACCGTCGACGCCTATCCCGGGCAGCGGTTCCGTGGCCGGATCGAGGAGATCCGGCTGAATCCACGGACCTCGCAGAACGTCGTCACCTACAGCGTGATCGTGGCCGTGAACAATCAGGACCTGAAGCTGAAACCGGGCATGACGGCCAACATCACTGTGACGACGGCGCGTCGGGACGACGTTCTGGCCGTGCCGAACGGCGCTCTGCGCTACACGCCATCCGATGCCGACCCTGAGATGGTCCGGCAATTGACCCGGGGGGCGGGCGGTCGTGGTGGACGTGGAGGTGGACGTGGGGGACGAGCCGGACGCGAGGCGCGAGCAGGCGGAGCCGACGCTCCGGTCGCTGAAGCGCAACAGGTTCCCGAGGGCCGTGAGGACGTCCGGGAGCGCGGCGATTCCCAGGGCGAAATGGCGGATTCCGGTGGACGTGGGGGCCGCGGTGGCCGCGGTGGACGTGGCGGCCGGGGTGGTCGTGGTGGTCGCGACCAGGGTGGCTTCCCTGCCGAAGGCTCTTCGGCTCGCGGAGGCCGAGCGACGGCGACTGCGCTGATCCAGGGGGGAGGCGCCGGCGGCAACGCGCCGGGACAACTCTGGGATCCGGGCGAGAAGCTCCAGTTTGCGACTCCGCCCGAGCCCACGCCCAGGCCCGGAGTGGTCTGGGTCCTCAATTCTCAGGGGATCCCCGAACCGCGAGTGCTGATGCTGGGGATCACCGACGGTGCGCGTAGCGAGGTTCTGTCGGGTGAGTTGGCCGAGGGAGAACTGCTGCTGATCGGCGATTCTTCAGCGTTGGAAGAGGACGACAACGGGCCGGCGTTCAACCCATTCGGTGGCGCATTCGGTCGCGGCCGAGGTGGTGGCGGTGGCAGGGGGCGCCGGTGATCGAGTCAGCTTCCGCACCTTTCGTCAAGGACCGGTCCTCGAGCCCAGCCCAGCGGAAGGTCATCGAGCTTGTGAACGTCCACAAGACGTACCACATGGGCGACATCGGCGTTCATGCGCTCCGGGGCGTGACCATCGACGTGTACCGTGGAGAGTATGTCGCGATCATGGGTCCGTCCGGTTCGGGCAAGTCCACGATGATGAACATCATCGGCTGCCTGGATCACCCAACGAAAGGGACCTACAGGATCGACGGGCTCGACGTCGCCAGTGCGTCGAAGGCCGAGCTGGCCGACATCCGCAACCAAAATGTCGGCTTCGTCTTTCAGAGCTTCAACCTGGTGTCGCGGACGTCGGCGATCGAGAACGTTGAACTCCCGTTGATCTACGCCGGTGTCTCCGCCAGGGAACGTACTGAACGGGCGCGTGAAGCCTTGGCGGTCGTCGGCCTGACGGACAAGGAACGCAACCTGCCGAACCAGCTTTCCGGAGGCCAGCAGCAGCGTGTCGCGATTGCGCGCGCGTTGGTGAACAATCCAGCGATCATCCTGGCCGACGAGCCGACCGGCGCTCTGGATTCTCGGACTTCGATCGAACTGATGGCCGTGTTCAAGAAGCTTAACGAAGAAAAGGACATGACCATTATCATGGTCACGCACGAGCACGATATTGCCGAGTACGCCAAGCGCGTTATCATGTTTCGTGACGGGAAGATCCCGAAGGACTACGCCGTCGAGACCCGGCGTGACCCCGAGCAGGTGCTAAGGGATATGCCGGTCGAAGAAGACGACGAGGAGGACGAAGAATGAGATCCATGGCAATACTTCGAATTGCGTTCTGGGCACTTGGCCGGAACAAGATGCGATCCGCCCTGACGATGCTGGGCATCATCATCGGTGTGGGCGCCGTCATCGCCATGGTCTCGATCGGGCAGGGGGCCCAGTCCATGGTCTCGGACCAGATGGCGAGCATGGGAACCAACGTCATGTACGTCTGGCCGGGGGGCACGCGTGGTCCCGGAGGGGCCCGGCAAAGTGGGGACTCGGGCGGTAGCCTTACCGCCGCCGACGTCGACGCAATCCAGAACGAAATTCCGGTCGTCGAAGCCGCGACTCCCATCGTTCGGGCTAGCGGACAGCTGATCTTCGGAAACCAGAACTGGTATGCGCGTGCCGAAGGTGTGAACGAGCGTTACACCGAGGTTCGGGACTGGGAAGTCGGCGACGGAGAGATGTTCACCGCGAACGACGTACAAGCGGCGGCTCGGGTGCTGGTCATCGGAAGCACCGTAGCCGAGAACCTGTTCGCCGGGATGAGCCCGGTCGGTCAAACTGTTCGCCTGAGAAACCTTCCGTTCCGCGTGGTTGGTGTCCTCGCATCCCGAGGGCAGTCCGCGACGGGGCAGGATCAGGACGATGTCACGCTGCTGCCCTACACTGCCGCACAGAAGAAACTGCTCGGACAGTCGATTCCCCGAATCAACCAGATCATGCTCCAGGCAATCAGCCCGGGTACGACTTCGATCGCGGAGAAAATGATCGGGGACCTGCTGCGGCAGAGGCACAACATCATGCCCGGCCAGGAAGACACATTCAGTATCCGGAACATGACCGATATTGCGGAAGCAGCCGAGCAGACGAGCCTGATCATGACGTTCCTGCTGGGTAGCATCGCGGCCGTGTCGCTTCTGGTCGGGGGCATCGGGATCATGAACATCATGCTCGTGTCGGTGACCGAGCGGACCCGCGAGATCGGGATACGGATGGCCGTCGGGTCGCGCCCCGGCTACATCCGGCTTCAGTTTCTGGCCGAATCGATCATCCTCAGCATGTCCGGCGGGATCATCGGGGTCATCATCGGGAGCGGTCTCTCCTACGGGGTGGCGCAGTTCCTCGAATGGCCGACCTTGGTATCGCCGGCATCGATCATGATTTCGGTCGCGTTTGCCGCGGCCGTGGGCGTGTTCTTCGGGTACTACCCCGCGCACAAGGCCGCAGGGTTGGATCCAATCGACGCGTTGCGCTACGAGTAAGAAGAAGGCCACGGATTACACGGATTTAACGGATTGGCAGGGGTTTTTTCGGAGAAGCAGTCCGAACATAACTCCAGGTCCCTCCCATTCCGTGTAATCCGTGGCTAACTCCCATCCGACGCAATCTGCGGTCCGCTCGCCAGTGGCGGAATAACTACAACCCATCAATTCGACACACCCCCCTATGTAATCTCGATCACACGCAGTACGAAGAATGTTGGCTAGTATTGGCCTGTCGTAGTACGCTTCGGGGCAAGACGATGACCCTTCGTTCACAGCGCGTTCATTTCCAACGTATCGGAGCAGCCTGGCTCGCCTTTGTTCTAGGCAGTGCCATGCCTGTTTCGGGCCAGATGCGGCCGGCGAGCCCCTTTCCCTCCAGCCAGACGTTGGAGGACTTCGCGTTGGAGGAGAACCTTGAAGACGCGATCGCGAAGCATTGGGACTGGATCGAGGCCGAGTCAGAGCGCGGGATGCTTGCGATCACCAGGCTGACCGAACCCGATGGATTGAGCAAGTTCGTCTCGAACCTACGTAACTTTTACTCCGCGTCGCGCGACCTTCTGGCGTACCGCTTCGCCCCCGGCGGCGCCAACTGGGCCCGGCAAGGGGCTGCCCGTTCGGCCGAACAGTTGGAGAATCGACTCGATGCCGTGGCGTCCTATGTCGCGGATCTGGAGGCGTTGCCGGCCCCGCTGCCGCCCGGACTCGGCGACTTTTCGCTGCGTCGCCAGCTGAGAGTCATGAGCAGCCTGGTGGAACGCGTGGGTCGGAAGCTGAACCAGGTCGCCGAGGTGAGCGATATCGTCGACATTCCGCTGCTTCGACTGATCGACAGCGATCTTCGCGCGATCCGGATCGTGAGCGCCGCGATCCGACAGTAGACAACCCTTCCCGTCTATCCTAACTTTAGCGTCGGGCCCACCGTCCCCCGCACACCGTGCAGTGAGAGTGCCCAGGCGTTTCACGGAATTGAAGAAGTCGGGAACTCGAACGCCGGGCCGGTCCCCCCACGCCCAACCTTAGCGTCGGGCCCACCGTCCCCCGCACACCGTGCAGTGAGAGTGCCCAGGCGTTTCACGGAATTGAAGAAGTCGGGAACTCGAACGCCGGGCCGGTCCCCCCACGCCCAACCTTAGCGTCGGGCCCACCGTCCCCCGCACACCGTGCAATGAGAGTGCCCGGGCGTTTCACGAATTAAAGAAGCCGGGAACTCGGACGCTGGTCCGGTCCCCCTTTCCATTGTCGCCCCTACTAGCGTCGCGCAGAAAGCAGGCTAATAGGTCAGGAGGGGTGTCTGATGAAGATACTTCGGCTCTGCCGCCTGCTCCAGAATGAAGTGAGCCACGTCGGCTCTGGAAATTCTGCGTGCGCGAACGCCCGCCAGGTCCGTCAACACCCGGTAGTCTCCGGTAAACGGTCCGTTAGTGAGAAAACCGGGTCGGGCAATGATCCACTCCAGTCCGCTGCTCTTGATGATCTCTTCGTGACGGTCCTTGTCTTCATAGATCTGTTTCAGTAGCAGAGGCAAGAAGACGCGGTCGTAGAGGAAACCGCCGTGGCCCCGACTGTCTCCGGCTCCGATCCCCGAGACTGAGACCAGCCTGCGGATGCCGTGGGACTCCATGGAGGCGATCACGTTTCGGATGCCTTCGGAGAAGACGGAAATCTGCCTTCGGCCGGGCTTCGTGCCGATCGCGCTCAGCACGGCGTCCTGCTCCGGCATCGCATGATCAATGGATGCCCGGTCGAGGATATCCCCTTGGACGACCTTCAGACGATCGTCGGCATGGGACGTCCCCGCTCTCCTGACGAGCGCGGTCACCTGGTGCCTGCGCTCGAGAGATTGCTGGACCAGTTCCAGACCGATTCCGCGGTTCGCTCCGATGATCAGTAGCTGCAATTTCTTAGCGTCGGGCCCACCGTCCCCTGTCAGATGACCAATAACCTGGTGATTTCAATGGGTCGATGCAACACTTCACATAAGAAGAGAGGTGAAGTGTATGGCCAAGAAAGGAAAGAACAAGCGGATGAGGAAGCGGCGATGGTTCACAGCGACCGAGCGGGTCGAGGTGTGGGATCGCTGGCAGCGGGGGGAGTCGTCCCAATCGATCGGACGCGTGCTGGACAGAGGGGGATCGGCGATTCATCGTCAACTGGCCGTGTACGGGGGCATCCGTCCGCAGTCCCGTTGCCGGTCATCGCGGGCACTGACTCGGGTCGACCGTGAAGAGATCTCCAGAGGTATTGCGGCCAAAGAATCGATCCGTTCGATTGCCGTGCGACTGGGTCGGTCGCCATCGACGGTGAGCCGGGAGGTCAGCCGAAACGGGGGCTCTGATAGCTATCGGGCATCGGAAGCCGATGAGCGGACCTGGGAGCGGGCGCGCCGTCCGAAGTCGTGCCGGTTAGCCCGCAGTCCCCGCTTACGGCAGCTTGTTGAAGAGAAGCTGCGGCAGGTCTGGTCGCCCGAGCAAATCGCCGGTTGGCTGAAACACTCATATCCGGAAGACGAGTCGCTTCACGTGTCCCACGAGACGATCTATCGCAGCCTTTTTGTCCAGGCCCGCGGGGTTTTGAAGAAAGAACTGACTCAGTATCTGCGGACAAGACGCACGATTCGCCGATCTGGAAAAGCGAGCCGGAAAGGCCATGGAAAGGGACAGATCGAAGACATGATCTCGATCCGTGAGCGCCCGGCTTCAGTCGAAGATCGTGCGGTCCCCGGTCACTGGGAAGGGGATCTGATCGCCGGATCGAGGAACACCTACATCGCCACTCTGGTCGAACGTCACTCGCGTTATGTGATGCTGGCGAAGGTTCCCAACAAGAAGACCGAAACTGTTGTCAACGCGCTCATCGAACAGGCGCATCAACTCCCGACGGAACTCTACAAATCACTGACCTGGGATCGCGGTCTGGAAATGGCGGATCACAAGCGGTTTACCCTGGCGACAAACATTGCCGTCTATTTCTGCGACCCACGGAGTCCATGGCAGCGCGGATCGAATGAGAACACCAATGGTCTGCTTCGATACTACTTTCCCAAAAGGACGAATCTGTCGGTACACTCACAGGAACATTTGGACGCGGTTGCTCGGCAACTCAATGAGCGGCCACGCAAGACGCTGGAGTTCGCAACTCCGGCAGAAACATTTAATGCATGTGTTGCATCGACCGGTTGAGCCGGCACCATAATCTCCCCTCTCCACGCCGTAAAATAACACCCGGAGATGTTTCTGGAACCCCCGATTACGAGGCTCGACCTGCGCTTCCGCGTTTTCGGCGTTCCCGTACGCATCCACCCGATGTTCTGGCTCATTGCCGCGCTGCTCGGATGGACCCTGCCGCCCGTAGAGCAGGTTCTTTGGGTCGCGGTCGTATTCGTGTCGATTCTTGTCCACGAAATGGGCCATGCGCTCTGTTCGCGCCGGTTCGGTCTTCGGAGCCACATCGTGCTCTATTCGATGGGAGGGCTCACGATTCCCGAGGGCGCCCCTCGGCGGACGGTTGGATGGAAGCACGCGCTCATCGCGTTGTCTGGTCCGGGGGCGGGTTTCCTCCTGGCGTTTGCCGCGTACTTGTTTCTGCCAGTGCTCGGCTCGACGGCCAGCGGCCCGCTCGGAGCGTTCTACTTCCATTTGATCTGGGTGAACCTTGTCTGGGGCTTGGTCAACCTGCTTCCCGTGTCGCCGTTGGACGGGGGACACGTCGTCCGGGCGATCCTCACCGATCTTGCGGGAGTCCGCGGGCACTCGATCGCGTCGATACTTTCCTTTGTGACTGCGGGAGTGGTCATCGTGGTCGCCTGGCAGCTGAACCAGTCACTGCTGGCGATTTTCTTCGCTTACTTCGCTTTCGCTGAGTGGCAGCGTTCGGTTTGACTCAACCGGGAGTTACAATACTCGAAAACCCCTGTTCGGATGGAAGGAGAGATCGCGCGTGATCGGGCAGACCGTTTCGCATTACAAGATACTCGACCAACTCGGCGTCGGAGGTATTGGGATCGTCTACCGTGCTGAGGACACCGAGCTGAAGCGCTTCGTTGCCCTCAAGTTCCTGCGCGCCGATATCGCTTCCAACGAAAAAGCCATCGAACGCTTCCGGCGCGAGGCCAGGGCGGCCGCGGCGCTCAATCATCCCAACATCTGCACGATTCACGAGATCGGTGATCACGAAGGAAGGCCCTTCATCGTCATGGAGTTGCTCGAGGGCGAGGTTCTGAAGGACCGGCTGGTCCGCGGCGCCCTGCCGACCGACGCGCTCCTGGATATCGCCGTCCAGATAGCGCAAGGACTGGACGCGGCGCACGGCAAGGGGATGCTTCACCGCGACGTCAAGCCCGCCAACATCTTCTTGACCCGGGATGGCGGCGTCAAAGTGCTCGATTTCGGCTTGGCCAAGCTCGTGAGCAGCACGAACATGGACGCCGATACGGTCGATACTACTTTCGATGGCGCGGATCTGACGCGTGCGGGCGCTGCAGTCGGAACTGTTGCCTACATGTCTCCCGAGCAGGTGCGGGGCGAGGAACTGGACACGCGCTCGGATCTGTTCTCGTTCGGTCTCGTGCTGTACCAGATGGCGACGGGTCAGCAGCCGTTCGCGGGCAGCACGAGCGGCGTCGTGTTCGAAGCGATTCTCAACCGAACCCCTATAACGCCAGCTCAGTTAAATCCCGACATCCCGGCGCAGCTCGAGTCTGTGATCAACAAGGCGCTCGAGAAGGACCGGGATCTGCGTTATCAACATGCATCGGGCATCCTGTCGGACCTCAAGCGGCTGCGCAGAGACACGGATTCGCAGATCTCGGCGGTGGCCGAGGCTGCCGAGGTGCCTAGTGCGCCTGCTGGGCGCAAGGCGTTGGTCTCGGCGCTGGTCGCCCTCGGAGCGACGGTGCTGCTCGCGTTTCTTCTATGGTTCAGCGGGGGCTCAGCGCTCGAGGAAAGCGACTTCATCATTCTGACCGACTTCGACAACCAGACGGGTGAGCCCGTTTTCGACGACACGCTAAAGCAGGCGCTGGCGTTGACGCTGTCCGAGTCGCCGTTCATCAACGTCGTCAGCGACCGGCGGGTTCGCGAGACGCTTCAGTTCATGGACCGCTCGCCCGACGAGCGCGTCACTGCCCAGATCGGGCAGGAGATCTGCCAGCGCGAAGGCGTGAAGGCGATGATGACCGGCGGTATCGTGTCGCTGGGCACCAGCTATGTTATTACCTTGACGGCAGTCAACTGCGCGACCGGGAACACGATCGCCGCCGAACAGGTCCAGGCTGGCAGCCGGGAGCAGGTCCTGTCTGCGCTGGGCGATGCGGCCTCGAACATGCGACGCAAGCTCGGAGAGTCCCTCGGGACCATCGAGACGTTCAGCACGCCAATCGAGCAGGCGACGACCTCGTCGCTCGAGGCGCTGAAGGCGTTCAGCCTCGGGGACGCGCAGCGGGCGCAGGGAAGGGAGCAGGAATCGATTCCGTTCTTCGAGCGTGCCATCGAACTGGATCCCGATTTTGCCGTAGCGTACGCCCGCCTGGGGACGGTCCAGGGCAATGCGGGAAACCGAGAGGCGGCGATCGAGAACTACGAGAAAGCTTTCGAGCTCCGGGAACGTGCCAGTGAGCGGGAGCGTTTCTACTTGACGGCCCACTACTACAACACGGTCGAAGACGACAGCGACCGGGCCGCCGACACTTACAGACTCTGGAGGGAGAGCTACCCTTTCGACTCGACCCCGCCAACGAACCTCGCCTCGATCTACACCCGCCGGCGAGACTTCGCGCAGTCGGCGGAGATGGCGCGTATCAGCGTCGACCTGGAACCCCATCCGATCAGCTACGGCCTGCTCGCTGGCTCCTTGCGGAACCTGGGCAAGACCGACGAATGGCTGGATGTCATCGATGATTGGAAGAGCGACTTCCCCGAGGACGGTACGCCTTTCAACGACCTTGCCGGGTATCAGATCCAACGCGGCGAGTTTGAAGAGGCTCTTCGGTCCGCCGAGATCGCCGTCCAAACCGAGCCGGATCCGGGCCACACATTGGTTCTGATCGCCGCCGTCGTGAGCCTCAATCGGATCAACGAGGCCATGACGCTACTCAAGAACGCGCTCAACAGTAATCCTGATGACCTGCGTCTGCGCCTGCAGGCCTACGGGATGGCTATGGTAACGGGGGAACCCGGCCTGGCGGCCGAACAGGTGGAGTGGGCGAAGGACAGCGCAACCGAACATCTGATGTGGGGCGTCCAGGCTGGAATCCTCGGCTTGTTCGGACGGGTTCGTGAAGCGGCAGCGTTTTACGAACAAGCCATCGGAGTGCCGCCCGAGCGCGGCCGCAGTATCAATCCTGATGACATGGGCTTCGTCTATCTTGCCGCCGGCGAACCCTCTCGAGCTCTTGAATTCGCGCTGGAAGGAGCTCGGGCGAGCACGCCCCCGATCACAAAGGTTGGAGAAGCGGTGCTCCTGGCCAGGCTGGGCGAGGCCGATGAAGCAGAGGCGATAGCCTCGGCGCTTGCAGACGATCATCCCGACGACGAGGCCGTCACCGAAATTGCGCTGCCAGTCATTTATGCGTTGTCCGCGCTCGCCGCCGGCGAGGAGGAAGAAGCACTCGAACTGCTTTCCTCAGTCCCGGAAAACCTGGAGCGTGCCGAGCCGGGCATAAGTTATTTCCGGGGCCTGACCTACCGACGGCAAGGGTTGGAGGTAGAAGCGATCGCCCAGTTTGACCGTTTGCTCGAGAATCCAGGCACGGCGTTCTTATCGATCGCGAACGGCGTATTTCACCTGATGGCCCGGCTCAACAGGGCACGCGCACTCGCCGCCCTCGGGCGCACGGACGAGGCCGCTGAAGCTTACCAGGAATTGTTCGACTTCTGGAAGGATGCCGATCCTGATATGCCCACCTTGCTCGACGCTCGCGCAGAGTTTGCCAACCTCGGCTGAGCCCGACACCCGCCCGAATCCCAAGGAAGAGGGCAGCACTTGCCTTTCATCGAGACATTACCTGTAGCGGCGGTCTATGACCACCGGAATCTAATTCGGAAAGCATTTCGGCGGTCATAGACCGCCGCTACAGAAGAGTCCCTATGACCGTCCGGATCCAAACCGGAATGCTCTTCGGCGCTCAGAGACCACCGCTACAGAAGAATGCGCTCCCTATGACCGCCGGGATCTAAATCGGAAAGCTCTTCGGAGAACCGACGTCTCGGGTTTTGCATGATGGCCGCGGTTGTAGTACGTTGCCTCATCAAAGCTATGCGGAGGAACTGAAGACCCATGGGAAAGACTTTTCAATCCACTACCGTCAACGCGCCCGTCGACAAAGTCTGGGAGACGATCCGTGACTTTCACGACATGTCCTGGACGACGAGCGTCATCACTGACTGCAAACCTGACGGAGACCTCAAGGGCGATCAGGTCGGTGCCAAACGCGTCCTGAACGACGCGTTTCACGAGACCCTGCGGGAGTTGAACGACGTCGATCACATCATTCGCTACAGCATCGACGACGCTCCGTCGCCCGTTTCGGAAACGTCGGGCTATTTGGGCCTTGTACGCGTACACCCGGTTACGGATTCGAATACGTCATACGTCGTGTGGTCTTCAAAGTGGCAGGGCAAGGATCAAGAGACCGCGGAGTTCTGCAGCCCCATCTACGTTGCGATGCTGGGAGATCTCAAGAAGAAGTTCGCTTAGGTTCAACCAACCGGCTCAATTCGGGAAGTCGTCGGTTCCGGCAGGAGAATCCGAACATGATCCGTCATATTAATCCAGCGGACGTCGGCGCCCCTCACGGCTACACGCACGTCGTCGAGACGCGCGGTGCCCGCACCGCCTACATTTCCGGCCAGGTCGCCGAGGACACCTCGGGTAATGTGGTCGGCGAAGGCGATTTCGAAGCCCAGACCCGGCAGGTGTTTCAGAACCTGGAGCGGGTGCTGGCCGCGCTCGGGGCAACCTTTGGCGACATCGCCAAGACGACGACCTACGTCCTCGACATGTCCCAGATCAAGACTTTGCGCCAGATCCGGGCCGGTCATTTCGGCGCGACACCGCCGGCGAACACGCTGGTCGAAGTCCGCCGCCTCGCGCATCCTGGTTACCTGATCGAGATCGAAGCGGTAGTTGTGCTGGACGGATGAATTCCTGAGATCTGCGATCGCTTTCCATCGTTTCTCTTGACACTCTACAGGTGTGACCGGATACTGGTCATTGTTGACCATCTACAGGAGAATCCATGCCAAAACAGAAATCCGATTTGCTCCAGGGAACGCTGGACCTGCTGATACTGCGGACGTTATCGCGGGGATCCATGCACGGCTGGGGCATCTCCCGGCAAATCCAGGCTATTTCAGAAGACGTCCTTCAGGTGCAGCAGGGGTCGCTGTACCCTGCGCTGCACAGGCTCGAACTGGAAGGGTGGATCCAGGCTGACTGGGGAACATCGGAGAACAACCGGCGGGCGCGCTACTACAAGCTGACCCGTGCGGGAAGGAAGCAGCTGTCCGAAGAGACCGAGAACTGGGAACGTCTTGCCACCGCCGTGTTCCGCGTTCTCGAGACCGCCTGAATCAAGGAGCCCGCGGCGAAAGTCACCTGAAACTGTTGGCGCTCTCGTGAGCACCGAACAATGGACGGTCATAGACCGCCCCAAGGTGCAGAACCCGATTTTCACCACACCACCAGCCGGAGACTGACCGTGTCCGGGAAGATCTATCGCTCATTGCGTTCGTTGATCCAGCGGCCCGCCCTCGAACGGGACCTGGACGAAGAGGTGCGTTTCCACATGGAGATGGAGATCGCCCAACACGTCCGCGACGGCATGAGCCCCGAGGCGGCGCGACTGACGGCAACCCGAGATTTCGGCGGCGTCCAACAGATCAAGGAATCCTGCCGCGACTCCCGGGGGACACGGTGGCTGGAAGCTCTCTGGCAGGATATCCGTTTCGGCATGAGACAGGCCCGCCGGGCCGGCTTCGCGATCGCCGCGATAACCGTTCTGGCGCTCGGCATCGGTGCTAACACCGCGATCTTCAGCGCGGTTCACGGCGTGCTGCTTCGGCCGCTGCCGTACGAGCATGGCGACCGTCTCGTCGTCCTTGAACAGCAGGACCCGGACGCAGGCATCTCCAACATCGGTTTCTCGCCGAAGGACCTGGATGATTACCGTCGTTTCACTGCGAGTCTCGATGCCATCGTCGAATACCATCCGATGTGGTTCGTGCTGCTCGGAGGGGAGCGGCCCTCGCGGGTACAGACCGGCGTGGTGTCGTGGGATTTCTTCGACGTGTTTGGTATTGAACCGGTACTGGGGCGAGCCTTTCTGGCTTCAGAGGACAGCCACGATGCCGACGCCGTACTGATCCTCAGCCACGAGTACTGGCAAGCCGAGTTCGGCGGGGATCCCGACATCGTCGGGCGCGAGTTCGAGATGAACGATCGTCCGCACACGGTCGTTGGTGTTCTGCCCCGAATTCCCCAGCACCCGCAGTCGAACGATGTCTACATGCCGGTCTCCCACTGCCCGTTCCGTTCGGCGCCGGCCACAGTCGATGATCGCAATGCCCGAGCCGTGCTGGCGTTCGGTCGCCTTGGTGACGGCGAATCGATCGAGACAGTCAACGCCGACCTGGGTCGCGCTGCCGCCTCCCTCCACGACGTGTACCCGGACAGCTACCCGGGACCTGACGGTTTCACGACCCTCGCCATTCCGCTCCAGGAGCGGATGACAGGTTCCGTCCGACCGACGCTGATCCTGCTGCTGGTCACGACCGGTCTGGTCTTGCTGATTGCCTGTGCCAACGTCGCCAACCTGATGCTGGCAAGATCCATACGACGGGAACGCGAGATGGCCGTCAGGGCCGCTATGGGCGCGGACCGAGGCCGGCTGGTTCGACAGTTGATCGTCGAGAGCATGTTGTTGACGATGACCGGAGGCGCGCTGGGCCTGCTGCTGGCCGTCGGCGGCACCGATCTGCTGGCGACGTTCGCATCGCGTTTCACGCCGCGCGCAATGGACATCGCCTTAGACGGCTGGGTGCTTCTGTTCACGCTGGCGGTGTCGATTCTTACCGGCGTGTTTCTTGGTTTACTGCCCGCTATTCCGACCAGGCACGCCATGTTTGATTCTCTGAAGGACGGTTTCGGATCAGTCACGACGACTGTGCGGACCGAGCGTGCGAAAAACGGCCTGGTGATTGCCCAAGTGGCGATCTCCTTCGTCCTGCTGATTGCGGCCGGCCTGATGGTTCGCAGCCTGATTCAGCTCAACCGTGTCGATCCGGGCTTCGATTCGGAGAACGTCCTGACGATGCGGCTCGACCTGAATTTTTCGGAGTTCATGGACGCCGATGCGAACCGGGAGTTCTTCCGGGCGCTGATGGAAAATGTTCGGCGGGCGCCGGGTGTAATGTCTGCGGCTGTGTCCGGTACCTTCCCCTTGAATGAAATCGGCCCGGGATCTGCCCAGTTTGTGATCGAGGGGCAGGCGACCGAAGACCAGCGCGTGTGGCCGTGGGTGGATTTCGTTGCGGTCAGTCCGGATTACTTCCGGACGGTCGGCGTTCCCTTAATCGCCGGCCGCGACTTCACTCCCAGGGATACTGCCGGATCGGATCTGGTCGCCATCATCAACGAATCCATGGTTCGCCACCATTGGCGGGATGAGAACCCGATCGGAGCCCGAATGTCCCCGGACGGTGAGGAGTGGTTCGAGATCGTCGGCGTCGTCGGCGACGTAAAACAGGAGAGCCTGACTGGCGCGATCGAAGATCAGCTCTATGTCCCGGTCTACCAGAGCGCTCCCCTGAGCACGACGGTGCTGGTGCGTACGCTTTCCGAACCGGGAGCCGTCGAACGCGTCATCGAGGACATCGTCTACGCCATCGCGCCCTCCCAGCCGGTGGACAACCCTCGAACCCTGGAACAGGTTCGCAGTGACGAGATACTTCCGTCGCGGGTGACGGCGATGTTGATCAGCCTGTTTGCCGGGCTGTCGGTCCTGATCACGGCGGGCGGGATTGCCGGGGTAGTTGCGTTGACCGTCAGTCAGCGGACCCACGAGATCGGCATCCGGGCGGCGTTGGGCGCATCGGCAGGGGAGGTTCTCTGGATGGTGATGCGACAGGGACTCGGCTTGATCCTGATCGGCCTGGTGATCGGAGTCGCGGCGTCGTTGGTGTTGGCGAGCGCGATGGCCGCGCTCCTGTTCGAGGTGGAGCCGACGGATCCCCTGACGTTTCTCGGAGTGGGTGTGACCCTGTTGGCGGTCGCCCTGGCCGCCTGCTTCCTGCCCGCCCGCCGAGCCGCAAACATCGACCCGATGTCCGCCCTGCGCACCGATTGAAGACGGTACCGGCGGCTTTTCCGCCTCCCGGCGCATGTGCCCCTCGCGTGTTAGAATCCGCTCATGCCGAAGCCGCCTCTCGTACTGGCGTCGGAATCTCCACGCCGCCGCGAGTTGCTCGCTCTGCTGGGGATCCCGTTTACCGTCATGCCTTCCGACGTGGAGGAGTGTCCAGAACCCGGGGAACAACCCAGATTGTTCGTCGCTCGCGCCGCACTGGACAAGTGTCGCGAAGTAGCGCGCCGGGCGGAGGACTCGGTCGTCCTTGCGGCCGACACGATCGTGTCGATTGACGATGGGATATTGGGAAAACCGCTCGACCGCGCGGATGCCGTTCGGATGCTGGAGTCCCTGTCAGGCCGCTGTCATTCGGTGTTGACCGCTGTCGCCGTCATCGAGCCCGGATCGGGCATGGTCCATGAGGGGCTGGAAGAAACCCTGGTCTGGTTTCGCGCCCTGACCGCGGAGATGATCGACGACTACCTCGGGCGTGAAAATGTCATGGACAAGGCAGGCGCCTACGCAATCCAGGGTTTCGCATCGGTTTTTATCCCGCGGATCGCCGGCAACTATCCCAACGTCGTCGGCCTTCCCCTTCCGCTGACCCACGACCTGTTATGCCGCACGTTATCGTAGGTACCGCCGGTCACATCGACCACGGTAAGACTGCGCTGGTCAAGGCGTTGACAGGTATCGATGCGGATCGCCTCAAGGAAGAGAAAGAGCGGGGTATCACGATCGATATCGGCTTTGCCAACCTGGCTCTCGACGAAGAGACGTTGATTGGTTTTGTAGACGTCCCGGGACACGAGCGCTTCATCAAGAACATGCTCGCCGGTATCGGCGGCATCGACATCGTCGTGTTGGTTGTCGCGGCTGACGAATCCGTGATGCCTCAGACCAGGGAGCATCTCGACATCTGCTCGTTGCTCCGCATCGGCCGCGGGTTGACGGCGATCACCAAGATCGACGCCGTTGAAGATGAGATCGCGGAGCTGGTGGAGTTGGAAGTCCGCGACTACCTCAAGCCGACCTTCCTCGGCGCGTCTCCGATCGTCCGCGTCAGCTCCCAGACCGGAGAGGGAATCGAAACCTTGAAAGCGGAACTCGGGCGGATCTGCCGCATGGTTCCCGAGAAGGATGCCTCACAGATATTCCGGCTGCCGATTGACCGATGTTTCACGATGAAGGGCTTCGGGTCCGTCGTCACCGGAACACTCGTGTCCGGCCGGGTGCAAAAGGATTCCGAAGTCGAACTGCTACCTGCGGGCCGCGTGATGCGTATCCGCGGTGTGCAGGTTCATGGCAAGCCTGCCGCCGCCGCGAGCGCCGGGCAGCGCACCGCGCTCAACCTCCAGGGAGTGGAGGTCTCCGAGCTCGAGCGCGGGATGGTGCTGACCGAGCCGAAGTTGTTCCGGCCCAGCTCGATGATCGATTGTCAGATGGAACTGCTGGCATCGGTACCGCGGCCGGTCGGTCAGCGTAAGCGCGTGCGGGTGCACGTGGGCACGGCGGAGGTGATGGCCTACGTGACACTGTTGGGGCAGGATCAGCTGGATCCGGGGGCATCCTGCCTTGCACAGATCCGGCTCGAGCAACCGGTGTTTGTCCTTCCGGGGGACCGCTTCATCATCCGACAGTATTCGCCGATGATTACCATCGGCGGGGGGCGCGTCCTGGATGGTCACCCGCGCAAGCATCGGCGCCGGGACGACCGCGTGCTCGAACGTCTGAAAGTGCTCCGAGACGGCAGCCTCGCCGAGCGGTTGACTGTTCTGATTGGAGACGCGGGTGTCGGAGCCGTGACGCTGGAGGCGCTGGTCGGTCGGACGGGCGTCGCCGCCGAGGCGATCCGGCGCGAGTTGGATGGCCTGGCCGCTGCAAGTGCGATCCGGTTCCTTTCCGACACGCCGCCGATTCTTATCGTTGAAGCCGTGTTTTCCGACGCCATGGAACGGACGGTGGCATACATCGACGGATTTCATCTCGCGAATCCCCTGTCGCCGGGCGTGGGGCGCGAAGAACTGAAAGGACGGCTCTTCGAGCGGGCTTCCCCCGTGGTGTTCCAGCAGGTACTGCAGGAACTGTTCCGAACCGAGCGACTCGCTTCCGCGCAGGAATTCGTGCATGCGTTCGGCCGGAAAGTCACGCTCAGCGACGTCGAAGCCCAGATCCGGGCGTCGCTCGCCGGCCAGTTCCGGTCATCCGGATTGGCCGCGCCCTCGCCGGACGAAGTCATCCGGAAACTGCGCTTGAAGCCCGAAACCGCGAGAAAGATCATCCAGCTCATGATCCGCGACGGGGAAGTGGTCAAGATCAGCGAAGAGTTCTTCCTGGACAGGGAGACGTTGGACGAACTCATCGGGCGGCTCCGCGCCCGCAAGGCGAAGGCACCCCGCCTCGGTGTCGGGGATTTCAAGGACATGACCGGTATATCCCGAAAGCACGCCATTCCGATCCTGGAGTATCTGGACCGTCAGCGTGTGACGCGGCGGGACGGCGACGCCCGAATCATCCTCTGAGGCCCCAGGAGAGAACCAGAGCGGTAGTGACGGGGTCGCCGAACGGGAACAAAAAAGGCGACCATCGTGGTCGCCCTAAAACTCTTCATCTCGAAGGACTTAGTCTTACGCAGTCGGGTTGCCTTCTGACTTGTCGGAATCGTCGTTGCTCTTGATCGACTTCTTGAAGTTCTTGATTCCTTCTCCGATTCCCTTACCCATCTCGGGCAAGCGTTTGGCGCCGAAGAGGAAAAACACGATGATAAGGATGATTACGAGTTCCGGCAAACCCAGTCTAAACATGGAGTTCCTCCGCTCTTGTCCCCACCGGCCTCTCCGAATAACGGTCAGCGTGAGTGGACATCAAAGACAATAAAAGTATAGCGAACGATATCAGTTCGTCCAAGTGTAATCCCACAGGTACCATCGGCGGTCGCTCATCTGGGTCTCGGGGATGACGATGCGGTATCGTCCCTCAAACTCTGTAACGACAAGGGCATACACATGTCCGTCGGGCTCCCGGTAGACCAGATAGTGGTAGGACCGATTGTTCCCCTCACGCTTTCGCTGGTCGAGGATGCGTCCGCGGGAGAATGATCCCCCCAACAGCCGCTCGATGTCGGTGTCCGTCGTCGGCCGCAAATCCCCGGATTCCAGGCCCACGCTGATGACGATGAGTTCGCCGAGGGCTTCGGCATCGCCGGATTCCATCGCATCCATGAAGAGTTCCGCCGCATCGAGCGGTGGGCTGTATACGAAGTAGTAGAAGTAACCGAGCGCCGTCGAACCGGCGACCAACATTCCGATGAAAAACAACACCGACAGGCGTATCGGCAGGCGCGAGCGTTCCTGTGCGAGGGGTTCGGGTTCAGTCGACATCAAGCTTCTCCGGAACCGTTGTCGCCGGCATCGGGAGCCGGAGCCTCGCCGGGAACCCAGTCCCTGGGCTCGACCTTGATGGTCTGAAACTCACGCAGCGTCACCAGGCCGGGTCGGGCTTTTCGCGGTTTCGAAACGAACTTGCGGCGCGTGTAATGGACTTCCACCTTGTTCGAGTTGCGTGCCTGAGAATGGTAGGCCGCCAACTGGGCCACACGGAGGAGCAGCGAGCCTTTCAGTTCGCTTTCCCGGGACGGGTTGCGGACGATGACATGAGAGCCGGAATAGTCAGCCACGTGGAGCCAGAAGTCGTCTCCGCTCGCGACACGGAAGGTCAACTCGTCGTTCTCGCGGCTGTTCCGGCCCACGAGGACTTCGTGCCCATCGATCTCGATCGATCGGCCGCGGCGCGAACGCGAGCCGCCCTTGTCCTTGGTCTTACCGCCGCTCGATCCAGGTCTGGTCGTCTTACTCGAACCGCCCGATGCCATCCAGGCGTCCCAATTTGTGATGGCCCGAATCCTTTCCTCTTCTTTACGAAGTTTTCGCTCGAGAATTTCGACCTCGTTCAACTGGTTCTCCACCATCTTCCCGCCGCGTGCCGCTTTCCGGCATTGCTTGAACATCCTTGCCGTGTTTTCGCGGAGGGTTCGCGAAGTGTCCAGAGGGATGGTGCGCGTGCGTGGTTCGTCGCCGAAGTAATCGGTCACCGCGACCGATTCGTGCCGCTGGTCCATGGCTGCTCCGCTCGAGACGAGCATTTGCGCCGTCGTCTGAAGTTCGGCAGCTTCGTTGAACCGCTGGCGGCGCTGGACCAGCCGGTTGCGGCGCTGGTTCAATCGGCGGATTTCGGCCCGTACTTTGCGAAGTCGCGGTTTCTTCGCCCGCTCGAGCAGCAGTCGGACCTCGCGTTCGTCGTGGAGGAAGCGCGCGGCTTCCAGCAGCGTGAGGTAGGTCTGTGCACTGTGCGTGCGCCGAAGCGATTCCAGTTCGACGGGACTGAGTATGGCCTTACCGAGCGCCTCCAGGTCGTTGCGCTCCAGGATGACGCTGAGCGGCGTTTCGGTGTAGATCCAGCCTGAGGTAGTGGGTTGTGTGATCTGGTTGAGCAGGTCCTTCAGTTCGTCGGGGATCAGCCGCCCCCAGGTCTTGTGGCGGTGTACGATCTCTCTGGCAAACACTGGTCCCATGCCAGCGACCGCCCGAATCAGCCAGGCCGTGCCCGCTTCCTCAAAACCGGTTTCATCGAACCAGGACCTGTCGGTCCGGGTCGACGCGAGTTCGGTTTTGTCGTTCGACGGGTACCGGTAGATATCGAAGGCTCCAATTCCGTGCTGCGGGCTCAGCGGTCGGAACGACGCGAGGACGCGCCGCGCCTGGTCCAGGAGCACGAGATTCGGTGCGTTGGGAAGCAGCTCGAGAATCAGAGTGACCCGTTCGAGTTCCTTTGCCGGTAGAGGAGTCCTGAACCTGAGTTCGACGATCCGTTCCGAGAGCGGCTTCTCGACCTCCAGCAGGCGCGCGCCGACGAGGTGCTTGCGGAGGACCATCAGGAAATCGCTGCCCACGGATTCGACCGGAGGCCGAACGCCCGACACGTACATCGCCGGCGTACGTGCATCGAGCAACACTTTCAGGGCCGGGATGCGAACGACGCGTGTCTGAAAGATAAACCCGTTGGCGTGATGCTGTACGACGCGGCGCACGACCATGCCGTCGGCCTCTCTCTTGATCGCCTCGGTCAATGCGATGAGCGCAAAATTCTCCATCGGAGACTATTGTAGCGGACTGGAAGTCGACAATCTCAACTCTCAAATCTCAAATTCCGAATGAGCGATGTCCAATCGTGCAACCTTCGATAGCAAACCCGGAATGGAAGTTCGATGTTGGAGATTCGAAATCTGCTATCCGGCCTGCACCGGAGGAACGTTCCTCCCCGAAGGCCGCTTAGAGGCGTTTGACGAAGGTGCCGGAGACTTTGTCGGCCCACGTGAGATGCTCTGGGTCGATGAACGCCCAGAGGAAACCGAACATCAGGGGGACGATCGAAACCAGGTAGCCGAAGCTCCGCAGGAATGCCGCTCCGGGTTGAAGTGGCTCGCCGTGCCTGTCGACGGCAATCAGGCGCTGCCGGTGCATCCCTGCGGTCTGGCTCGAACTCAGCATGAACAGGAAGAAATAGACCGCGAGCAACAGGAGGTACGCGGCGCCGTAGATACCGAAGATTCTTCGGTTGACGTCCAGAGGCATGGGCATTTCCGAAACTGTCGCGACGACGAACACGACGAACATGCCAAGAACGATCGCCATATCCGTCAGGAGAGCGTAGACCCGCGGGACAAGAATGCGGCGCTGGTAGTCGGGAAGCGTGAATTCGGCCGTGTAATCGTCATCTTCGAAATCCAAGCCAGGCTGGATCCTTGAAATATCGATGAGCGTCCGACGGCCCTTCCGCTGCATTTGGCGGAATTCTATCACGGTTCTTGCGGCCCGCTGTCTAATGTGCTTTAGTCAAACGGAACGGTGCACGAAAAGCTGTCCCGGTTGTTTCAGGTCGTTGTGAACAGGGGCTTTAGGCTCCTCCGAACCTCTATATGCACGCATTGATACTGGCCTTTCTCCTGGTTACCCCGCAGCAAGATGTCCTCACGATCGAGTCCGGTTCACAGACCTACGTCGGCGATATCGTGACCGTCAGCGACGATGCCGTGATTACTTACCGCGACGTCCGGATCGAGGCCGACCTGGTGCGTTACAACGAGGCGACCGGCGACCTGGAAGCGGACGGCGAGGTGACTTTCATCCGCGGTGCGGAGAACGTGACCGGCCGGGGGCTGCGGTTCAATCTGGACACGATGACCGGTTCGATGAGAGATGTCGCCGGTGAACTCGGCCCCGGGTTCATCATCGAAGCCTCCGAGCTGACCCGGTTCGCTGACGGCACCTACGAACTGATCGACGCAACCGTCACCACATGCGATGAGGCAGGGCACAAGGGATGGGCGTTTCATGCACACCGTGTCAAGGTCGATCCCGATGGAAACGTCACAGCCAGGAATTCGATCTTCAGGATCCGGAGTATTCCGATCTTCTACATGCCCTACCTGCGCGGTCCGGCCGAGAGCCGGCCGCGTGCGAGCGGTCTGCTTACCCCCCAGACGTCGACCTCGACGACAAAGGGGCGGAGCCTCAGCCAGTCCTACTACCATGTCATCAATCGTAGCGCCGACGTTACCGTTACCGCAGAGTACTTCACCAAGCGCGGCATGGCGGGAGCGGTCGACTTTCGTGCGGTACCCAACGAAAACTCGCGCGTGGAGGTCACCAGTTTTTTCGCGACGGATCGGAAGGATCAAGGGGGGCATAGCACACGCATCCTCAGCTTCACCGAACGGGGCGATCTTCGTGCGGTCGCCGACCTTAACATCATCAGTTCCTTCGTGTTCCGGCAGGTCTTTGAGGAGGGGTTCAACCTGATTTCGTCGCCGACGGAACACTCGCAGGCGTTCGTGACCTACCGCACGCCGGCCGTAAACTACAACTTTCATTTCAGCAGGCGGGGCACGTTCTTCGTCGACCAGCCGACCACTATCATCCGGAAATCGCCGTCGTTCGACCTCGGTGTGTCGTTGCTTCCGCTTGCCGGCGTTCCGGTCTACTTCAGCCTTGAAGGCAGCGTCGCCGCCCTCCACCGCCGGGATGCGGTCCTCAACAGCCCGTCGTTCATGCAGCGGGTTGACTTCCACCCGACCATCGACGTGCCGCTGGTGAGAGGCCCGACGATCAGCTGGAGCCATCGGATCGGCTTCCGTGAGACGTTCTACTCGCACAGCGAGCGCCCGCGAATCGAGAGGGAGCCCCTGAACCGGTTCTCTTTCGAATACAGTTTCGAGTTGACCGGTCCGACCTTCGAGCGAGATTTCGGGCGGTGGACGCACGTCGTCGAGCCTCACCTCGAGTACCGGTACGTCACCGGTGTGGACCGCTTTCTGGACACGGTGCTGATCGACGACGTCGATCTGGTTACCGACACGAACGAGGTGCGCTACGGCATCACGAACCGGCTCTTCACCGATCGTGAGATTCTGAGCTGGACGGTATCTCAGAAATATTTCGCCAATCCGACGTTTGGAGGTGCGCTTGTCGGGGGGCGTGACAACGTCTTTGAGTCCCTGACCGATCTGACCGGATTCGACTTCTCGGACGAGGTGAGGCGCTTTTCTCCCCTGGTCTCGGTGCTGAGCTTTTCGCCGCGCCCGGGCAGCAAGACGGATCTGCAGATCGACTACGATACGATCCGGAAGCAGTTCCGTAGCGCCGGCATCATCGGTGGGTATCGGCAGGGGCCGACGTTCTTCAATCTGGCGTACTTCTTCACGCGGCGGAGTCCGATCCAGGCGCCGAACAATCAGGTCCGAGCGACGGTAGGTTACGGAAACTCGGCCGCCAGAGGTTTGAGCGGTGCGGTCAGCTTCGCATACAACGTGGACCAGGCGTTTTTCCAAGCCTCGACTGCACAGGTCAGCTATAATACCGACTGCTACGGGCTGCACGCGGAGTTCAGGCAATTCGACTTGGGCGCTCGCCGGGAAAGTCGTTTCCGATTTTCTTTTTCCCTGAAACATATCGGATGGATCGGTACACTGCGTCGGCAGGACCGTCTCTTTTAGACATGCCCTTTCCTATTCATCGCATGCGTCGACTGAGACGCACCGAACGGCTACGGAGTCTCGTCCGTGAGACGCGTCTGACGCCCGACATCCTCATCTATCCGATATTCGTCTGTCCCGGCGAAGGGGTACGGAAAGAGATTTCATCGATGCCCGGGCAGCACAACTTGTCGGTCGATGAAGCTGTTAAAGTTGCCCGAAAATCGGAAGAGGCCGGCCTTGCGGGGATCATGCTGTTCGGGATTCCCGAGACGAAGGATGAAGTGGGAAGCGGAGCATACGCCGAAGCCGGCATCGTGCAGACCGCGCTCCGTGCAATTCGCGAGAACGTCTCCGACCTGCTGCTCGTCGGGGATGTCTGCCTGTGCGAATACACCTCGCACGGGCATTGCGGCGTCATCCGTGATGGAGACGTCGACAACGATCCGACGCTGGAGTTGCTGGGGAAAACGGCGCTCAGCCAGGTACGGGCCGGCGCCGGGATGGTGGCGCCGTCCGACATGATGGATGGCCGCATCGGTGCGATCCGTTCGGCGCTCGACGACGCGGGTCACAGCGACACGCCGATCATGTCGTACGCTGCCAAGTACGCGTCCGCTTTCTACGGTCCGTTTCGCGATGCCGTGGGCTCAACGCCCCAGTTTGGCGACCGGCGGAGCTACCAGATGGATCCGGCGAATGCTCGCGAGGCGCTTCGTGAAATACGACTGGACGTCGAAGAGGGCGCCGACATCGTCATGGTGAAGCCCGCCATGGCGTATCTCGATATTATCGCCCGTGCCCGCCGCGCGTGCCGGGTTCCGGTCGCAGCCTACCAGGTCAGCGGCGAGTACTCCATGATCGAAGCCGCGGCCCGTAACGGATGGCTGGATAGGGACCGGGCCATTCTTGAGACCACTACCGCGATCAAGCGGGCGGGTGCCGATATTATCCTCACGTACTACGCACTCGAATTGGCGGAAATGCTGTGACGATAGCTCAACGACTTCTGACTTGGGGAGACGGAGCAAACTTCGTCCCCGATACTCTCCAACTTTCCTGATTCAGCGATACAGATGACCAAATCCCAAGATCTGTTCCAGCGCGCCCAGCGCGTCATCCCCGGCGGTGTGAACTCGCCGGTCCGGGCTTTCAAGGCTGTCGGCGGGGACCCCGTCTTCATGACCAAGGGAGAGGGATCCCGTGTGTGGGACGTCGACCAGAACGCCTATATCGACTACGTCGGGTCGTGGGGCCCGCTGATCGAAGGTCATCGCCCGGGCCATGTCATCGAGGTGCTCAAGAGCGTGCTGGAGGAAACGGGCACCTCGTTCGGGGCTCCGACCGAGTTGGAAGTCGAGCTGGCCGAAACAATTACCGGGATCTTCCCATCCGTCGACAAGGTGCGTCTCGTGAACTCCGGGACCGAGGCGACGATGTCGGCGATCCGTCTGGCGCGCGGCTTTACCGGTCGGGACAACATCGTCAAGTTTGAGGGTTGTTACCATGGCCACGGAGACAGTTTGCTCGTCAAGGCGGGTTCGGGCGTTGCCACGCTCGGGCTACCCGACAGCCCCGGCGTGCCAGCGTCCCTGGCCGCGCACACTCTGGTGCTGCCGTTCAACGATGCCCCTGCCGTTCGGGAACTGTTCGAAAGGGTCGGCAGTGAGATCGCGTGCGTCATCATCGAACCTGTCGGCGGCAACATGGGTTGCGTGCCGCCTGAGCCGGGTTACCTCGAAACCATCCGCGAAGCGACCGCCGCTTCCGGTACGGTCCTCATCTTCGACGAGGTGATGACGGGATTCCGCGTCGCGCGGGGTGGGGCCGAAGAGCTCTATGGCATCCGGCCCGACCTGACCACCATGGGGAAGATCATCGGCGGCGGCCTGCCAGTCGGCGCCTATGGCGGCCGGGCCGACATCATGGATCTGGTGGCGCCAGTTGGTGCCGTCTATCAGGCCGGGACGCTCTCGGGCAATCCGCTGGCGGTTACGGCGGGACTCGCCACGATACGCAGTCTGGGAGCCGGCAATGCTTACGAGAAGCTCGAGGCGCTCGGCGCCCGTCTGGAACGGGGAATCCACGAGGCCGGCGTCGAACGGGCCGCCCGAATCCAGGTCAACCGAGTCGGCTCGATGTTGACGCTGTTCTTTTCCGATCAGCCCGTCGTCGATTTCGCCACGGCCGCCAGATGTGACACCGCACACTTTCGGGAGTTCTTCCGGCGGATGCTGGCTGAAGGTGTCTACTGGCCGCCTTCGCAGTTCGAGGCCGCCTTCGTATCCACGGCTCACTCTGAGGCCGATATCGACCGAACGACCCAGGCAATCGGGCGCTGCCTGTAGGCGGATTTTTCTCTGCTAAGACATCCCAGGTCCGTACCCGCCCGGCATATATTTCCTCACCCGGCACGATTTTCCCTTCGCCTAAGAACTAAGTCGTTGTTCTCAAAAGGGAATTTGTTTGGTAACCCGCATGCCCTAGATATGCCGCCAGACATTTGGAGGGATAGTCCGATGAGTTTAGCCGGTGTGAACAGGCGCGAGGAACCCCAGGTTCGGCTTGCCGAACTGGAACGCAAGAATCAACTGCTCGAGGCCGAGGTCCAGCAGTTGCGAGTGTATAAGGATTATGCCTACACCGACGTGCTGACCGAGGTGCCGAACCGGCGCTTCTACCACGAGCGATTGGTTCAGGAAATGGCGCGCTCGCGGCGCGGCCGGCATCCTCTCGGCCTGGCTTGGTTCATCCTCTCGGCCTGGCTCTGGTGGACCTGGACTATTTCAAGGAGATCAACGATCAGATCGGGCACCGCGCGGGGGACCAGGTGTTGAAGTTCTTCGCTCAGTTTCTACGCGTGAACCTGCGCCAGGAAGATATCCTCTCCCGCATCGGCGGCGACGAGTTCTCCGTCATCCTGCCCGACACCGATTCCGAGCAAGCCGAGATCTTCTTCGACCGTGTCAAGGCAAAGCTCGACCGCGTGGATCTTTCGCTCGACGGAAAGGCCAGCATCAACCTGTCGTTCAGCTGCGGCATCGCCTCGTTCCTGGAGAGCCAAAACCCCGAAGATTTCATCGACCAGGCGGACAATGCCCTCTACGCGGCGAAAGCCCAGGGACGTAACCAGGTCGTCGCTGCAAATCTGGGAGAGACGCTGGTCAGCAAGTTCGTTCATTAGTCCGCTTTCCTCACCGGTTGTCGTCGCGAAGCGCCGGAGACGCCGCCAGGACAAGGCGCGCGACGGGAGGGGTCCGCAGACGTACTTGACAGTACGTCGAGGAGTCCGACCAAGCGGAACGCAGTAATGGCGGATGTATCCGGCGCTGCAGCAGACCACTGGTGAGAAATGCGGGCTAGCGCGGCCGCGATCCGCGCGGCGCTCCACCGAGCGCCCCTCGAAACTATCGATTTTCCCGTCCAAACAACTCCTGACGGCGGCCTCCGGGCCGCCGCTTTTTTTTGCCCACCGTCCGTGATCGGTGCATATAATCGCGCCACCATGCGCAAACGTATCTTCAAGCATGAGTTTCTGTCCGTCTTGTTCGTCCTACTTGTGAGTGCCTGCGCCCCGGCGGAGGTCCCAACCTCGAGCACGGTTCCCGAGGCGAGCTCCTACGAAAACGGGCTTGTCGTCTCGGTCGATCCGATTGCGTCCGAGGCCGGCCTCGGGATCCTCCGACAGGGAGGCAACGCGGTTGACGCGGCTGTTGCGACGGGCCTTGCTCTTGCCGTCACCCATCCGACGGCGGGCAATCTGGGCGGAGGCGGTTTCATGATGATACGGATGGCCGAAACCGGCGAAGTCCATGCCGTCGACTACCGGGAGAAGGCACCAGCGGCGTCTACACCAACGATGTTCCTGGGAGATGATGGCAAGATAGACCGTCAGAAATCCGGCGTCGGATACCTGGTCATCGGAGTGCCAGGCACCGTCAGGGGCTTTTGGGAAGCGATGAATCGGTTCGGCGCTCTCGAGTGGAGTGAGGTCGTCGAACCCTCCTTGCGGTTGGCACGAGACGGATTCGTCGTGGACGAGGTGCTGGCAGGCTCGCTCAAGCGGCAGGAAGAGCGTATGGAACGTTTCTCCGAGTTCGGTCGGGTTTACCGCAAGGCCGACGGTAGCTTCTACGAAGCTGGGGAGACGATGGTCCTGCCGGATCTGGCCTGGACGCTCGAACAGATTCGCGATCATGGTACGGACGGTTTCTATAAAGGAGAGGTCGCGCGGCGTCTCATCGACGACATCCAGGCGAATGGTGGAATCATGACGCCCGAGGACCTCGCGAACTACACCGCTCCGATCCGGGAACCGATACACGGGACCTACCGCGGGCATGACATCTACGGCATGCCTCCGCCGAGTTCGGGAGGCACGACGCTCGTTCAGGCGCTGAACCTTCTGGAGAACTACGACCTCGGTTCTCTGGAACGCCGTGACGCGGGAACGATTCACCTCATCGCCGAGGCGATGAAGATCGGTTTTTACAATCGGGCCAAATACCTGGGCGATTCGGATTTCGTGGACGTCGACCTCGCGATGCTGACTTCGAAGGAATTCGCTGGCCAGTTTCTGGATCGCATCTCGCCCGGCGCCGCCGTGCCCTCGAGCGAGCTGGGCGCCGACATCGTGACCCGTGGCGAGGGAGCGGAGACGACCCATTTCTCCGTCGTCGACGGCGCCGGGAACATGGTCGCGAACACCTACACGCTTGAGCAGGGTTACGGGTCGCGGGTCGTCGCCGTGGGAACAGGCTTCCTGCTGAACAATGAGATGCACGACTTCAACATGAATCCCGGCGTGACCGACACCAATGGACTCATCGGCACGGCGCCGAATCTGGTAGCGCCGAACAAGCGCATGTTGAGTTCGATGTCGCCGACGCTCGTGCTTCGCGACGGCCAGCCGGTGCTGGCGACAGGGAGTCCAGGCGGGCGGACCATCATCAACACTGTCCTGCAGATCGTCATCAACGTGATTGATTTCGGCATGGAGGCCCAGCAGGCGGTCGACGAACCCCGGATCCATCACCAGTGGATGCCGGACAGGATCAGCATGGAGCGGGCCCTCGAGTCGATCGAGGCAGCGATGCAGGAACTGGGTCATCAGACCCGGCTTGTGGGAGGCCAGGGCGACGCCCACACGATCCTCATCCTGGCAGGCCGTCTATTTCCCGGTATCGACCACCGCAGTCGAGGCGGCGCAGCCGGCTACTGAATAGGGACAGGCACCTATGTCCCTGTCTTAAAACTCAAATAGCTGATGTGGGCGAGGGGGGACAGGGGAGCCTGTCCCCTAAAGCTACTTAGCAAACATCGGTCGAATCCACCTTTCGATGCCCTTCGTGTGGATGTTCACCCAGTAGTCGGCCCAATCGACGTCTTCGGGGTTCCACTGCAGGCGCTCCCGATCCGCCGGCGTGAGCATGTCGTAAGTCGCGCGGATATTGCCCGTCTCGAAGATGAAAGTGTTGTGCACCATGAACGGCAGGAACAGGTCCAGCGTCTGCTCCTGGACCCGGATCTGTCGCCGCGTGACTCGCAGGTTCCGCAGGTACGGATCCATTGTCTTCTTGCCGAGGACGACTTTCAGCAAGTTGAACGTCGCTTGAAGCAGGTCCATCCCCCACCGGGTCCTCTTGCGGTTGGCGTCGAGTTGCTCCAAGCTCACGACTTCGGTTTCGACGTACGCCTTCCACATATTCGCCAGCTTGTTTCCGTGCTTCTTGTGCTTGTGTTTGTAGCGTGAGTTCATGCCGAGGAAGCCCACGAGGCGGGGCAGCATGACGGGGTTCTCGGCGGCCGTCGCGAGGTGATACACGGGCTGATGACGATCGGCCAGTATCGCGGCGGCGACGATCAGGACGCCCGCGGCGACAAGATCGACGGGGATGATCTCCAGCGCGCCGTCCTTGCGGACCGGCCAGGCCTTGACGCCCCCTCCGCCCATCAGAACCAGAGGGGCGGACGTCGTCATGCCTTCGTTCCATCCGGGGAGCGGAAATTCGCGCGAGGACTCTACGATCGCCGGCCGGACGATCGTGAACTGCAGGCCGGGCGTCCGCGCGATCAGTTGTTCACCCATGCTCTTCGTGTAGGTGTACGTGTTCGTCCATCCCCACTCTTCGGCGCGCTTCATGCCGCCTTCACGGAGTGTTTCCCTGTCGCTCGTCGATTCGGTGAATTCGTCGCACCAACGGATTTCTTCGTCCAGATCGAACTTCAGGTCGTTGTCGTCGATACGGCCGGGATAATAGCCGACGATGGGAGAGTCTTCCGGAATCCGCCCGCTCTTCTTGCCGGCAACGTAGCTGGTCGAGGTATGGACGAGCCGGGCGCCGAGTTCCTTCACCAATTCGATCAGGTTCCGGATACCGGCAACGTTCGTCAGCAACGACTCGTTCAGTGGGGGATCGAAGTCGACCAGACCCGCCATGTTGATGACGACATCGATATTCCCTTTCATTTCGGCAAGCTGTGCGGCCGTGACACCGCACATCGGACTCCCGAGGTCCCCCTCGATGATCGTCGTCCGTTCGAGAATGGCATCCAGGCCGACCCGTTCGACAACCGCCTGCAACGGGGGAGACCCGAGGACCTCGGACCGGAACCGCTCGGCGCCGGACACGTTCTTCTTCGGGCGGACCTGGATGACCAGGTGCTTCAATTCCGGAAAGCGGTCCAGGATCAGCGCGAGAAGTACCTTGCCGAGGAAACCGGTTGCGCCGAGCAGAAGTATGGTTTTGCTGTGAAAAAGGTCGATCGCCGAGATGTCCCCGGTACCGCCCTCGGGATGCTCGTCGGCGCGGTACTCTCCTGCAACCGGATCAAAACGCCAATCGGTCAATGTACTCACGCCATGATTTCAGCATGGCCGCCGGTTGAGCGCAAGCACGCCAAACATGTGTAAAGGCGTGGGGAGGGGATCCGGGAACCGCGGCCGCTCTATCGGTGGAGCTCGGGGACTTCGCCGCGCACCCAGGAAGCCAACGTCTGCCACTCCGGATCGTCCCGCGAGGTCCAGTGTCTGCCACCGGGGTGGAACGGATCGCCGCCCTCCTCGGGCGCCAGAGGCATCATCAATAATCGGCTCGCCTGGGGATTGCCGGGGACGACCACCCGCGTTACGGCCTCGAAGTTGCGACGGGATTCCTCTTGGGTCCAGGCGGTCCTTCCTGCAGGTAGCGGTGCCAGCCGAAACGCAGAACTGCGAGAGTGGCAGGTGATACACCGGGCTAGCCCGGTCCGCTTCCTCAAGAAGACGGGTTGCACCCGTTGCTGAAAGACCGTGAAATCAAGTTCCGGTCCGGGGGCGAGTGCCGACACTGGGTCGGAGGAGGCCGTGCTCACCCAGGCGGCCAGAGTCTGCCAGTCCGGATCGTCTCGAGATTGAAAGTGCTTGCCACCCGAATGCCGGCCATCTCCTCCCGCTCCGTTCGCGAGTGGGTGGAGCAGCAGCCGGCTCTCGAGCGGCTTCCCGGGCGTGACGAGCCGCGATACAACCTCAAAATTGCGGCGGGACTGATCCTCGGTCCAGGCGACCTCTTCCGAGACCGGCTGGAGGCGGAACCGGCTGGTAATCTTCGTATGGCAGGTGAAGCATGGCGCACCGGGACCATACGCCTCACGCATTTTCAGGAAAATCGGCTCGACACGGTCTCGGTAGAACTCAAAGTCCAGAGACTGCGCCGTCGCCATAGGGGCAACGACTCGCAGTACGAACAACAGCCCAACCACCAGCCGGATCGGCCGTCCCAGCATCTCGTCTCTCCCGGAAAGGTCTGCGGGTTTATAACACGATCGTCTGGACGGATCCAAGAACTTGGTGGCCGTCGCCAACGGCCCACCTGGCCCCTGTTTCCCGGCCCTTCGCTGTTCGTTGACTTCCCCGCACTCCTCCGACTACAGTGCGCTTGGAGGCTCCACGATGTTGCGACTCACCGCCGGACGAACGGCGCTCGGCCATGTGCTATGCATGACCCTCGTTCTCATCACCCCGGCAACCTACGGTCAGGGCCAGGTACGGATCATCCAAACCAACGCCGCCGGGGACAACGTTCATCTTATCGACCCGGAAACGAACGCCGTTGTGGCCGAGATCAAAGGCATCGAGGTCAACCATGGGGCTGCGGCGGCCCCGGACGGAAAGTGGCTGTACTTCAGCAACGAGGCGGATCATACGCTCGACGTCGTGGACGTACAGACGCTCCGCGTAACGAAGCAGATACCCCTGGGCGGCCGGCCCAACAACATTGCGATCAGCAAGAACGGCATGTGGGTTTATCACTAGTGTAGTCCGTCAACGTAACGGCTCTGGCTGTCCCATTTCTGATCGAGGAAAATAATGACCATTAGATCGGAAATCCCTGTGCGGAACGAACTCGGACGGCTTGGCCGAAGCCGCAGTGTGTCGGTCTGGCTCGGGGAACGATCCGAATAAGGTACAGTCTGTTAGACGGGGACCACTAGTGTCCGGAACACGGTGCGACAGCCGCCGGCAACTTATAGATGAACAGTGAGTTGAATGGCATTCTGCGATTTTTCGATTTGAACCTGCCGATCACACTTTTAGCAATATTACGGTGAGAGGGGTGATACCAATGGCGCATGAACTCAGGCCAAACCGTCTTCTCACAAGTCATGGATTACGCGCCCCGATACGAGTTTCAGAAGTGTGTCGCCCGCTATCGGGGCGATTACCAGCAGAAAGGGTTTTCCTGCTGGGATCAGTTCCTGGCGATGGCATTCGCCCAATTGACCTATCGTGAAAGCCTCCGCGACATCGAAGCCTGCTTACGCGCCCTCGGCAGAAAGCGTTACCACATGGGATTCCGAAGCAAGGTGGCGCGGACGACACTGGCCGACGCCAACGAGCGGCGCGACTGGCGGATCTATGCGGATTTCGCACAGGTCCTGATCGGCATGGCGCGGCCGTTATATGCCGAAGACCCCATCGGCGTCGAGTTGGATCAAGGTCTATATGCCCTGGACTCGACCACCATTGACCTGTGTCTTTCACTATTCCCATGGGCCCGGTTTCGCCGGCACAAAGCCGCGGTCAAGATGCATACACTGCTGGATCTTCACGGCAACATTCCCGCGTTTATCCACGTCACAGACGGGAAAGTCCATGACGTCAACGTTCTCGATGAGATCGCACCCGAAGCGGAGTCAAGCCCATTCTTAGTTGAAACTCTCCACGGCTCACGATTGGTCACGCAACCTTCTTCTTCGATCTCGTCGACGTCTTCGCCTCAATCTTCAGCTCCCGCCTGAGGGCTTCGCGGAGCTTTGGAAGATGACGGTAGCCGATCACCTTCCTCAAGCGTGGTTCGATGTCGATGAGCGCCGTCGCCAACCAGCGCTGCCGCTGGCTCGAGTTCTTCCAATGATCGACCTTCGCGCACCTTTCCTCGACGAGGGCATTGACCGATTCCAAGCAATTCGTCGTCTTGAACGAACGGCCCAGGACCCCGTACACGCCGAGTCGATGCAACGTGAGGGTCTCCTCCAGGCCTTCCTCAAGGCTCGCAGCGGCCGATTGGTTTCGCTCCTCGAGCTCTCCATGGAGCTGTTCGAGGGCCGCCCGGGCTTCGTTGTACTCCGGGCGCTGGTACGCACGCTGAAGCCGCTTGCGCCACGCGGCTTGCTCGGTCTTCGACAGGTAGCTCACCACGTTCTCGCGTTTGTGCCATTGGCAGCGTTGGACCAGGGCTCGATTACCGAATGCCCGCTTGACTGCCGCGCGCAGACCTTTGCCGCCGTCGACGATCACCAGCACGCCTTCAGAGATGTCCAGGCCTCGCTCCATCAATGAACGGAGAAACGGAGTCAGTACCTGCTCGTTCTCCGTACTCGTCTCCACGAAGCCTAAGAAGCGTTTGTCGCCCGTAATTGTGATGCCCAGGGCCACAACCATCGTGGCGTCGGCAAACATTTTCCCGTCCAGGAAGATCGCCACCACGTCCTCGGCCGACAGATCCCGCTCCTGCATCTGCCGAAGTTTCGCGGCACTCGCCTGGACGAATCCTCGAGACACCGTCGAGCTCGACAATCCGATGGCTCCTGGAATCGCTTCCGCGGCCGACTCGTAGTTCCGGCAGGAGATCCCATAAAGCACACGTCTGAGAAGCAGTTCGTTCACCGCGCCATCCGGACTGAGTTCCTCGTAGCTCCGAAGCGGAATCTCCCCGCCCGCCACGCTGCGAACTCGAGGCACCCGAACCGGTACCCGCTGGCCCCCGAGCCCCACGGTCCCCGGATTGCTCCCGTGTCGCCGGCCCCTCAACGTCGCCTCCTTTCGCGCGTATCGCTCACCCGCCAACGCCTTCACTTCCTCGTCGAGCAACTCCTCTACGTGCATCAACCCCAGTGGGATCAACGCCCGGATCATCTCCACCTTCGAGTCCAATTCCAGTCCCGAGTACTCCTCCCGGCTCATGACCTCGACCTCACCCAGTACTCGCCTCTTCTTGCGTTTTTTCACCGAACGTAACAGACTCCTCATCTCGGCTCCTTTCTCTTACAGGCTTGATGTTGTTTCTTCCAATACCATCAAACCATAGGGTTTGGAGCCGTTTCAATTTCCAACTAAGATTGGCACACTTTCCCGAAGCGGGTGCCTTCTACGTCATGGACCGCGCCTATATCGATTTTGAACGGCTCTTTCTCTTCTCCCTCTGTTCCGCTTTCTTTGTGGTGCGTGCTAAGAAGAACGTCGTCCTGCGGCGGCGGTACTCCCGTCGGGTGGACACGACCACGGGATTGCGATCCGACCAGACGGTCATCCTCACAACGAACAAATCCGCCAAAACCTATCCCGATCCGTTGCGGCGTATCAGCTACTTCGATGCCGGGACGAACAAGCGGTTGAAGTTCCTGACCAACAACTTCGCGTTGCCTGCACTCACCATCACTCAGATCTACAAGTCGCGATGGCAGGTGGAACTTTTCTTTAAATGGATCAAACAACACCTTCGAATCAAGTCCTTCTACGGCACCAGCGAGAATGCGGTGAAGACCCAGATCTGGATCGCCATTTCGGTTTATGTTCACGTCGCCATCATCCGGAAGCGCCTCGGCATCGATAGGAGTCTTTACCAAATCCTACAGATTCTCAGCATTACGATTCTTGAGAAACAGCCCATTTTGCAGGCCTTTCACGCGCCTGATTCCCAATTCAATGAACTCCAAGATCCTAACCAGCTGGTTCTATTCGACTTCTAACCGGACACTAGTGAGATCAGCCAATCCCGCCCCTTGTTCGAGTGGGGCGAAGTGGAAGGGGTCGACTTTTACCGATTGAGTCTGACCCGAGAGGACGGGCTACCTGTTTGGGAAGAAACCGTTCGATCCACGTCAATTCGCTATCCGGAATCCATGTCTCCGCTCGAAGCAATGAGCTACAGATGGGAGGTTCTCGCCGAACGAGATGGTGAGATGGCGGGCCAGCAGGCGGCAAACTTCACCGTCAAACCCGACCCATCGCTCCGGGAGGTTGAGGGTGACGACAAGGGCAGCCTGCTGATACATGCCGCTCGGTTCGAAAACGCCGGATACTACGCTGAAGCCGCCGCGCTGTATGCCCGAGTCCGGGGCGAAGAGTCTGACGCGCGGATCGGGCGCCGGCTCGCCTGGCTCTATTGGAACGCAGGCTTGATCGCCGCCGCCAACGAGGAATTGGACCGTCTGCAGTAGTGCCCCGGTCCCCCGGACAGGCAATGCCGCCCAACAAGACACGCGTCACTAGCCTCCTGCTGTGGATCGCGATCAGTCTTGGGGCGACAGGTGCTGGCATCCTGATCCAGTCATCTTCGATCGGTAACTGGGTCGAGCAGCGCACCTACGACTTGCGGTTCGCCTTCCGCGGATCGCTGCCCCCCTCGGGCCTGGCCCCGACTACCATCCTCGCGATCGACGAAGAGACGCTCTCGGCGATCCCCGATCCACTCATGCTCTGGCACCGGCATTTCGCCGCCGTGATCGAGAAACTGGCAGAGACCCGGGCCGCAGTCGTCGGAATCGATTTCATTTTCTCCGACATCAGTTTGTTCGACCCCGATGGCCAACAGTCGCTCAGCCGGGAACTGCTGCGGGCCGGCCCCGCGGGACTGCCGGTGGTGCTGGCTTACCGGGTCACACCCAATGGAGTGGAACAGCCGCCCGAAGCCGTTCGCTTCGCCGCGCTGGCTGTCGGTCATTCGCTGGCATACGTCAACCTGACGACCGACAGTGACGACTTTGTCCGACGCCAGGAGATAGCCGCACCTTCCGATGGCGACCTTCAGCCCAGCTTCCCCCTTGCAATCGCCAGTGCGTACGCTGAGAAGACGGAGCAGACCCTGCCCTTCGACATCGAGGACCAGCCGACGATCCTGGTCAACTTCCGTGGTCCCGATCATTTCCCTCGGATACCGTTCTCTGCTGCCGTGGATGCGGCCAACAGAGGCGACCTGGAGTTCTTCGAAAAGAATTTCGCCGGGCGCATCGTGTTGATCGGACGCATCGGCGAAAGGGGCGATGAGGACTTTCACGCAACACCGCAATACTACTGGACGGATCGAACCGACGTGGCGCAGGCCTGGCGGACACTCGGCATCGAAATCCACGGCAGCACGATCGCAACGCTGCTCGAAGGGAGCTTCATCCGGGAGATCGAGGGCACCCGTCAGTTTGAGGCAGCGCTCGCACTGATCTCCCTGGTCACCTTTGTCTGCTTGCGCTTCGCTCCTGTGTGGGCCATTTCCGCGAGCCTGCTGGCTCTGGTCGGGTTCGTATATGTCGCATTCTCGGTGCTCTTCCCCGACGGGTACTGGTTGCACATCGTGGCACCCCTCGCAGGTTCGGCCCTCGCGATGGGATCTGCCCAGGTAGGGAATTACATCCGAGAGGGCCGGCAAAAGAGGTATTTGAGGAGCGTCTTCAAACGATATGTGAACGACGCCGTGATTGAGAAAGTGCTGCAGTCCCCGAACGGGTTGCATCTCGAAGGGGAGCGGAAGCGGGTCAGCGTTCTGTTCGCAGACATCCGAAGTTTCACCGCGCGCTCGGAAGACCTCGAGGCCGAGGTGCTGGTTGGACAACTCAATGAGTATTTCACCGGGATGGTGCCTGCGATTCAGGATCGCGGAGGCATGGTCGACAAGTTCATGGGCGACGGGATCATGGCTCTGTTCGGAGCACCCCTGGATGACCCGAATGCTCCGCGCCATGCGGTCGAGGCGGCGCTGGCGATGGTCGACGCGCTGGATCGGGTGAACAAGAAGCTTGCGACAAACGGAGCCGAACCGATTCGGATCGGGATCGGCATCCACACAGGAAGCGCCGTCGTCGGCAACATGGGATCGCCCGAAAAGATGGAATACACGGCCATCGGTGACGTCGTCAACACGGCAGCTCGCATCGAAAGCCTGACTCGCAGCCTGGACACCGACATCCTGATCAGCCGCGAGACTTTCGAGGCAGTAGGAGACGGGATCCGGGCGACACATCGAGGAAGCGAGCAAGTCAAGGGTAAGGCGAGGCCAGTCGAGGTGTACGAAGTCCTGCTGGACGGAAAGTCCGGATGATGCGATTGACGATCCGGGGGTGTCTGCTGACTGTGGCTCTGGCCCTGACCGGAGCCGTGTGGTGGAGCTACGCCCAGGGAACGATCCAGGTGGGCTACACCGTGGTCACGCTGAATGGGGGCACGGAGATGCCGGTCGGGACGGCGGTGTTCAGCTACCGCAATGGGGATGGCGTCCTGGTCACCGAAGCCGGCGTGGGAGTGGTCGAGCCGGTTCAAAGGGGTCGGTTATTCGTCGACGAAGTCGGAACGCGGACAGCGCTGGCGATGGTCAACACAGGCGCGGCGTCCGTTCCGGTCACGCTGACCCTGCGAGACGGTGACGGCAGCCAGATAGGCCAGGAGATCCTCATGCTTGGCCCCGGCCAGCATAGCTCCAGCTTTGTGGATGAGTTGTTCGGCGCGCAGGCGGCGGACTTTCGTGGAAACGTCACGTTCGAAAGTGCCTCCGGGTTGGGAGCGATCACGCTGCGCGAGAGTAGAAACGCCTTTGGCGAACCGCTCTACACAACCCTTCCAGTCGTCGATCTGGACGCCGTGGCCGGAACAGATCCGGTAGTGTTTCCCCACCTGGCCGTTGGCGGCGGTTACCGGACGCAGGTCATCCTGATCAACCGGAGTGGGGAAGCCGTCACCGAAAGCATTCAGTTGGTGGGATCGGATGGATTGGCGCTCCAGGTGAACTGGGATGGCGTCTCGGCGTCGGAGGGGGCCTACCAGATCGCTGCCGACGGCATCTACCGGGTGGAGTTGACCGGGGAGTCGACTGTCAACGTGGGTTACGCCGTCGTCACCCCGGAATCAGGCGCGACGCCGGCCGGGAGCGTGATCTTTCAACTCTGGAGCGGAACGGCGCTGGTTACCGAGGCGGGGGTGGGCGCGACGCCGGAAACCACGACGGCACGGATCTCGCTCGATAACGTCGGTCGGCAGACGGGTGTGGCGATCGCCAACCGCAGTAGCACACCGGCCGAAGTTCAATTCATCCTCCAGGATCGCTTCGCGACCGAACAGGAGCAGATCACGCGGACGATACCCCCCGGAGGGCACCTGGCCCGGATGGCGCAGGAGTTGTTCGGGACCGTCGAGTCGGGCTTCAGCGGGCTTGTGGAGATTCGCAGCTCGATCGCCGTAGCCGCGGTCACGCTACAGCTGACCATCAACGCGCGGGGAGAGGTGATCCTGACGATGCTTCCGGTGGCTGATCTCACCCGGCCGCTGACGGCCGCCACGGTGATCTTCCCGCAGATCGTGATCGGGTCGGACTTTTCGACACGGTTGGTGTTCATGAACGGCGACACGGCATCGGATGTCGGAATAGTGTTCTCCAACTCCGACGGCTCGGCGATGAACGTACCGATTGCGGGAGTGACTTCCAACGAGTTCACGTCCGCGTTCGCGGCGGGCGAAGGGCTGCGTCTTTTCCCTGGCGACACGTCTTCCATCGCGAGCCTGTCGCTGCGGGACCCGATAACGAACCAGCCCACCACCGAGGTGACGATCAACGAAGGCAACACGCTGCGTCCCCGGGTACTCGCACTGGACACCACGGGCAATGCGCGGGACGACTTCCCCCTCACCTACACCAGCCTCGACGCAATGACCGCGAGTGTCGATCCCACCGGTCAGATCGAAGGCAAGCAAAGTGGCTTCTCCACGCTGACGATCACCGCGGGCGGTTTGGTCTCTGCTGCAACCATCACGGTGGTCGCCGTCGAATCGGCAGGCGAGGGCGGTTTCGCGACAGGTATTGCCCAGGATCTGGCGGGCCGCCTCTACCTGGCATCAGCCGAAACCCACACCGTGCTGCGAGCCGAAGGGCTCGCAAACGCGCCCGAGGTGTATGCGGGAATCAGCCAACAACCCGGGCTGACGAACGACGTCCGGCTGCAGTCCCAGTTTCAAAGCCCGTCTTTTCTCTCGGTGGACCAGGCACGCGGGACTGTCTATGTCAGCGACGCCGCGAATCACGCGATCCTCGAAGTACGATCGGGACCGAGCGGCCGTGTCCAGACCTTGGCCGGGGGCGGAAGTCCGGGCAGCTCTGATGGTGTATCGACAGAGGCCCGATTTAACACGCCTCAGGGGATCGTCCTGGACAACCGGGGGCACCTCTGGGTCGCGGATCAATCGAACCATACGATCCGGCGGATCAACCTGTTGACCGGCGAGGTCGAAACGATTGCGGGACTTGCGGGTGCGGCCGGTTTCGCCGACGGGCAAGGGGCCTCGGCCCGGTTTAGTGCGCCCACCGGGATTGCCCTGGAGGCTGAGACGACCGCCCAGCAGTTGGCACGGGAGTTGAGCGGTGCCGCCCCCCCTCCGGTGCGAGTCATCGTGGCCGACACGGGAAACGGCGCCCTCCGGCGCGTGACGGAGACTGGAAGCGTCGAAACGCTCGGATCGGCAACTTCGAGCTCGTTATCGGCCGGAGCTACCGGCTCGATCTCGTCGATCGAGCTCTCTGACGCCTTCGATTTCACCTCGCCGACAGGCGTGGCCGTGGACGCCTTCGGTAACATCTTCGTGACCGAAGCCGATGCAGCCAGGGTCCGGACGATTCTCACGTCCGGTGAAGTCGTCGCAGCGGCCCAACCCGGGACCTTCGAGAGCCCCCGCGGCCTTTCCATCACCCAGTCGGGCAGACTGCTCGTCGCCGAACGAGATCGGGCGCCCAGGGAAGTCCGTTTTGGCGAACCCCAGATCACGACCATCAGCCCACAACAGATCAGAGCCGAGGGCGGGGCGACGGTTACCGTCAAGGGACGGAATTTTGCTCCGGACTCCTCGATTTTCGTCGCCGGCGTGACGATTACCGCCCAATTCGTCGACAGCCAGACACTGTCGTTTGTTTCACCGGCTCTTCCAAGCGGACGAGTTACCGTCACGGTACAAGGACGCGGCGGACTCGCCCAGGGCTCTCTGCTGGCCGAACCGGTCTCGCTGGATCAGTTACCTGTCGGACACATCACGACGGTTGCGGGCGGCAGTACTTTCTCGGGAGACGGATCTGCGGCGACGTCCGCCCTCCTTTGGAGATCGTATGCCATCGCTTTCGATTCCGCCGGCAACCTATATGTCGCCGATCCCGACGATCACAGAATCCGTAAAATCGACAGACTGACTGGAATCATCCTGACGGTTGCCGGTACGGGGTTGGAAGGGTTCTCAGGAGACGGGGGACCGGCGGTAAGCGCAGAGCTGAACAAGCCTTGGGGACTGGCGCTGGACAGAAGGGGCAATCTGCTCATCGCAGACAGCAGCAACAACCGAATTCGCATGGTGGACCTGTCGACCGGTCTGATCAGTACTGTCGCCGGACCCGGAGGTAGCGCGAGCGGCGACGGGGGACCGGCCGTCGATGCACGTCTCAGTTGGCCCCTCGGAATGTTGGTCGATCAGAACGGCGACTGGATCATCGCCGATACCGGCAACCATCGCATCAGAAAGGTGGATCCGGAAACCGGGCTCATCACAACCATTGCCGGAACGGGCACTGGCGGATTTTCCGGTGACGGCGGGCTGGCTACCGGCGCCAACCTCAATGCCCCTCGGGCAGTCGGCCTGGACAGTGACGGCAACCTGCTTATTTCAGATACCGATAATCTCCGCGTCCGGAAGGTCGATGAATTCGGCGTGATCTCCACCGTGTTGGGCAACGGTGAACGCGTCTCCACGTTCTCTGTCACGAACGGTGTAGCAACGGAATTCGGAATCTCGGAACCAGTCGGCCTCGCGCTGTCAGCTGAGGGCGACGTTTTCGTGGCGGCGGCGGGGATCGTGCGGTTTGGCGACGGCCTCGTCACGACGGTGCTGTCGGGCCAATCGGGTGTCCCAACGTTTGCAAAAGGACTCGCTGTAGACAGCAGCGGAGACTTGTTCGTCTCCGACGCGCCCGCTGGGGGGACGGGCGAGTTCAGCTCGAGAATACTTAGAATCGATAGCTCGACCGAGGTGACGGAGTATGCCGGGGGTAGTCTGCCACTGGGTGACGGCCAGCTGGCATGGGCAGCCCGTCTCTTTTCACCCGGCGGGATCACTATCGCGCCGGACGGATCGCTCCTGATCGCGGATCGATCTGTGAGCCGAATCCGCAGGGTCGAAGCGGGAACCGGGCTCATCAGCACCATAGCTGGTTTCGGTGCTCTGAATCTCACCGGCAGTGGGTTCGACGACAATGTCCCTGCCACCGAATTCGGCATCGTGTTCCCCGAAGGCGTCGCCACCGACAGCGATGGGGACATCTACATCGCCGATACCGGGGCGGGCATGATCCAGAAAGTGGATGTGAACTCCGGGATTTTGACCACCATTATCGATGTGGCGGGTGAAAACTTTGGTTCTTCACAGCCCGTCAGCGTAGACCTGGACGCCGACGGCAATATCTATTTCGCCGATGCGATAACCGATAAGGTGACGAAAGTCGACGTGGTCGGTGCTTCGAGCGTGATACTGGATCTGAGCGACAACCTTGCGGGTGAGGGGCCCTTGGGAATCGCCATCGACAGGATCCGCAACCAGCTCTATGTAGTTGATTTTGGAAACAGCACGATCGTACAAATCGATCTGTCGACGCTTGTAGCGACGAGGGTTGCCGGCACCGAGGGACTTTTCGGAGGGTTCAACGGGCACGGGATCGAAGCGGTCGATGCGCTCCTCGCTAAACCAATCGATGTAACGGTGGATTCGGACGGCAACTTATTCATAGCGGACAGCTTTAACAACCGAATCCGCCGCGTCGATGCCGCGACCCGAATCATACAAACAATCGCCGGCGATGGGCGCTCTACCTTTTCGGGCGACAACGGCGTCGGAACGGACGCCAGCATCCACTCCCCCAATGGCGTCGCCGTGGACTCGTCCGGTAACGTGTACATCTCCGACACCAGAAACAACCGAATTCGCGTTATCCGCGGCCCGATCCCGTGATCGGCGGTCATAGACCGCCGATCACGGTGCGCGTCGAATCAGCTTTGAAATGATCTCGATTGGTCGATGTGATCACGCCAGTACTGGCCCTGACCTGAGCCGTGTGGTGGAGCTACGCCCAGGGCACCTTCTCGAAGATCTTCTGTAGCAGCGCTCCCATGAGCGCCGAATTTGAGTGAATCGGGAATCGGCGGTCACAGACCGCCGCTACAGCTAACCCGCATTTCTCACCAGTGGTCTGCTGCAGCGCCAGATCCATCCCCCATTACTGCGTTGCGCTTGGTCGGGCTCCTCAACGTACTGTCAAGTACGCCTCGGTCGCCCTCCCGGCGCGCGCCTTGTCTTGGCGGCGTCTCCGACGCTTCGCGACGACAACCGGTGAGAAAAGCGGGCTAATCCAACGGAACCCGCACGGCACGGATCCGGTTGGCCTGGGTCGCGATGTAGAGGTTGCCGTTTTCATCGACGACCACGGCCCGGGGAAACGCAAGCGTGGCCGAAGTTGCCGGACCGTTGTCTCCGGAAAACGATCCCCGTGAACCGAACAGCCCGCTGCCGGCGACCGTCGTGATGATGCCGCTCGCACCGTTGACGAAGCGCACCCTGTTGTTCAACAGGTCGGCGATCCACAGGTTGCCATCAGTATCCACCGTGACATCCAGAGGTAGACTGAGTCGAGCTTCGGTCGCGCGACCTTCGTCTCCGCCAAAGGCCGTCGGATCGCGACCGACCGCACCACTACCGGCCACTGTCGTGATCAATCCGGTTCCGGCATCGATGCGGCGGATTCGATTGTTGAATGCGTCGGCAATGTAGAGGTTGTCGGCGGCGTCGAACGCGAGTCCCCACGGACGGTTCAGGGCGGCATCGACCGCCGCCGCCCCGTCGCCTGAGAAGCCTCTCTCGCCGGTGCCTGCCACCGTCGTAATCGCGCCGGTCTCGCGGTCGATCCGCCGCACCTTATTATTGTCAGTGTCGGTCAGATACAGATTCCCGGCGCTGTCGTAGGCGACGCCCCGGGGCCTGAAAAGATAGGCCTCCACGGCTGCCGCGTCAGCTCCCGCGATCGATCGGATGTTGCCCGTTGCCGCGACGGCGACCCGGATGTGGTCGTTCCTGGCGTCGGCGATGGCGAGGTCTCCCTCCGTGTCGATCGAAATCCCGCTGGGTTGGTTGAGCGACGCTCCGAGCGCAGGTCCGTCGTCACCGGCAAAACCGCCACTCCCGGCGCCAAACACAAGTCCTTCGTCCCCTCCACCCGCGATCGTCGAGATCGATCCCGAACCCGCATCGATGGAGCGGACGCGATGATTCAACAAGTCGGCCACCAACAGATTGCCGGATGGGTCAAATAAGAGATCGTTGGGTATGTACAAACCGGCTGCGGTCGCCGGACCATCGTCGCCGATGATCCGTGCCGCGCCGTTGCCGACAAATGTTCGGATCAGGTCGTCACGGGGGCGCCACCGGCGAATCCTGTTGTTGAGAGTATCGGCAATGATGATCAGACCGCCGCTCCTGGTGACTGTGACACCGGCGGGACGGTTCACGAGGCCCTCGGTCCCCGGACCGTTATCTCCATCGAAGCCAGCCATACCGTTGCCTGCGATCGTCGAAATGAAACCGGTTTCGGCGTCGATCCGGCGGATGACATGGTTAAGCCGGTCGGCGAAGTAGAGGCTTCCTTCGACATCCACAGCAACCCCTCCCGGCCAGTTCAAGACCGCAGAGGTTGCCGGACCTCCATCACCGGAGAATCCCTCCTCTCCGGTTCCGGCGATAGTCGTGATCGTAGCAGCACCGGCATCGACCCGACGGATGCGGTTGTTGGAGCCGTCGGCGATGAACAGATTGCCGGAGGCATCAACGGCGATCCCACGGGGGCCATTCAGGCTGGCCCCCGGCGCCGGACCTCCATCACCGCCAAAGTCCCGGACACCTGTTCCGACGACTGTAGTGATCGTGCCATCAGAAAGATCGATTCGGCGGATGACATGATTTGCGGACTCAGCAACCAGCAGGCGGCCTTCGGCATCGAGCGCCATGTCGATGGGCTGGTTCATTTGTGCATCGAGGGCAGGGCCACCGTCTCCAGAAAATCCCGCCTGACCGGTCCCGGCAATGGTCGAGATGATACCGGTCGAGGCACCGATCATCCGGATTCGGTGACCCCCTAGTTCCGCGACAAAGATGTTGCCTGTCGTCCAGTCGACCACGGCGTCGGTCGGCGCATTCAGAGAGGCGGCAACGGCGGGTCCACCGTCTCCGGAGGATTCCTGATCACCGGTTCCGGCGATCGTGGTCACAACCGCCGTCTTCCAGTCGTACCGACGGATCCGGTGGTTTCCGCGGTCGACGATCAAGAGGCCCCCCGGGGCAAAGGCCGTGGAAAAAGGCCAGGCCAGAGCCGCCTGCCTGCCTTTCAACCCGTCACCGACAAAATCGCTGCCACCGGCAACAGTCGTGATGTTGCCCGAGGACATCTGGTCGAGCGGAACGGCATCGACCCACAGAGGCGTCTGGGCAGTGCCGCCCCGGTCCAGAATCGTCAACGTCCGGAGTCCGCTGGGCACGGCGGGCACGGCAAAAGTAATGCGGTTGCTGCTCTCCACTGTCGCGGAGATCTGGATCCTGCCCACCAGGACCAGCGAACCGGGGGCGAAGTTCGTCCCGCTTACGGTGACGGTGTCTCCTCCGGTGTTCAGAACTCTATCGGGCGAGATACTCTCGATTGTCGGTGCTCCGAACTCGATGGATCGGGCCAAACTCTGACGGTCGGACACCAGGACCTTTCCATCGGCGGTGATCACCACTCCGCGAGGTTCCTGGAACGTGTTGCGCTGTGCCAGAAGTGTCGTTCCTCCGTCGGGCAATATCACTTGCACCTGGTTCTGGCCCGGCTCTGTCACGTAGATGTTTCCGATAGCGTCGGAGGCGATCCCTGCGGGCGATGAAAACCGGAGGGCGGCCGCAATCGAATCGATGCGGCTGCCCAAGCCGGCGCCACCAGCCTGGAGCGCCGAGTTCGAACCGAGCGAAGTCACCGTTTCGACCACGCCGGTCTCCCACACCCGCCGGATCACGTTGTTGTTGGTATCGGTCACCAGCATGCGAATGGGTGGCGGTGGATCGCCAGTCAGTTCCCGTGCCAGTTGTTCCGCAAGCGATTCGACTTCCAGGGCGATTCCGGTCGGCGTGTCGAACAAGGCAGCGGAACCGGTCCCGTCGACCAATCCTGCGTTCCCCGGAGAACCTGCGAGCGTTTCCACGTCTCCCGTCTCGAGGTTGATCCGGCGAATCGTATGGTTGCCCGAATCGACGACCCACATGTTGCCGCGGTCGTCGAGAGCGATTCCCTGCGGCGTGTCGAACGTTGCCTCCGACCCGTCGGCACTGCCGGCCATCCCGTTGCCCGCGAGCGTGTCCACTTGCCCTTCGAGACCTGCAGCAATGCGTCGGATCGTGTGGTTCGCGCTGTCGCTGACGTAGATTTCGCCGTTTGCGCTGCCGAACGACAGGTAGGTGGGGCTGCTGAACTGCGCCTCGGTCCGCATCCCGTTCTTGAGGCCGGGACTATCCTGGATCCCGGCAAAGACCGCTGGAGCCTGGGTCAAATCCTCGCTGACCAGAACGGTGTGAGATTGACTGGAAGCCAGGTATAGCGTGCCGGATGCATCCTGGGTGACGCCCGTCGCCTCGAAACCGGCCACACCTGCATCGACATCGGTGACGGTGATCGTGGCAGCTGCGATGAGGTTTCCGGCAGTCATCGTCAAGGTCGAGAAACCGGAGTCCAGGCCCAGGATGTTGCCGGTCGCATCAACACGGGCGATGTCGAGGTTGAGGCTGCTGTAGCCCACGGCGAAGTCGTCGCGCGACGTCCCGCTGCTGTCCACAACCAGCACGCGGAGCCCCAACGACATTCCGAGGTTGACGTGCACCTCTTCGGTCGGCTCGTTCGAGACGCCGTCGCGCAGTGTAATGCTCGCAATCGTGTCAGTATTGCCCGGAAAGAATCGACGAGCCTCACCCGCGGTAAAACTGTACGGGAACTGGCTGCCTTCCTCTCCGGCGAGCGGGACCAGCATCATCGACCCGTCGGACAGGAAGAACTGCAATTGGCCGTCGGCAGGATTCGACGAATCGGCATGCAGGAAGACGAATCGCGTGGAAAACCCGCCTCCGATCGCGATCTGGGGAAAGACAATCGAGGCCGCTGATTGCGGTGAGACGGCATCCCCTACCGGAAGTGTCGTCAGGGCAAGTTCACCGCGGGAATTGATCGTCAGCTTCAGCGTGACTGCGGCAAACGGTTCGGAGCTGCGGACTTCTATCTGGCCGGTGAACCCCAGCGTTATGCTCGGGAACAACTCTGTGGCGAGGATCGCGAAATGGCCTCCTGCGGGTACGATCCGTGTGGTTTCTTCCTGGGAAACGCCGTAACGATCCAGAAGAGCCAGCGTCACCTCCTGCTCCTGAGAACCCGTGTTTGCGACGGCCAGGCCTGTCTCGGTCGCTACGGTATCGACGAAGACCCTGGCCTTGGTCGTCAGCGGGGTCGCGGCCACGGCCGCCTCGGTGATCAGTTGCCCGTCCTGCTTGAACTGGAATATCACTGTCCCGGCGGGGGACACCTGACCGGCATCTGGAACGACGACGGCATAGCCTACGGTGAGGGTCGTCGGATGCCCGAGTTCGACACGCGTGACTCCCGCAGGCGCCAGTTGGTACGCAAAACTCGAAACGTCCTCGCTTCCCAGGCGCAGGACCAGCGGAGAACCGTCGGACTGGTTCAGTTGAACCGTACCGGTGATGGAATCGTCGGTCTCGTTGACCAGGAGGAGCTGAGTCGTGTAACCCTGACCGGCCGCGAGGTGCGGGAAAATCACCGAATCGCTACCGGCCGCCGTCGTCAGGTCGACGACGGGAAGGGTCGCGTACAGGGGTTCCCCAAACTTATTGATAGTCTGGCGCAGGGCGAGCGGCGACAGTGCCTGATCGCTGGTAAAGGTGAGGCTTCCGAACAGGCCGGCAGGCATCTCGGGAAACAGTTCTGCAACGAACAATGCCAGGTGTTGTCCTGGTCCGAGGTCTCGCGTCTCTTCCCCTACCTGGTTCCCCAGGGCGTCGCGGAGGACGAACCCGATGCTCGCCGATGCGTTCGAGGGGTTAACCAGCGCCAGCGCCGTCTCGGTCGCCAACTCGTCGACCAGGATACGGCCGGACAGCATCGGGGCCGTGGCCGGCACGCCGGCCTGGCTGACGAGCACACCGCTGTTGTTCGTGAAGGTGAACAGCGCCGAACTGGCCGGCACTCCCGTCCCTCCCGTGGCCGTCACGAGCGTGTAGCCAACCTGGATCGTGCCCTGGGAGTAGGCGGGCACTGATCCCGACAACAGTGCACAGAGCGCAATCAGCTTAAGCTTCATCGCCACGACTGGTAGATTTCACCCTTGTCGAAGTCTGAGCGTCTATCAGACCGAAGTGGGCCGTTACTTACCGAACTGCACGCGGACTCACGAAAGAGGTGCTGCTTGGCCGCAAAGCGGCATTCGAAGCTCCCACCTCGCAGAAACTGCGGAAATCATACATAAGGCATGGGTTGGGATCAATGAAACTGGCCGTTCAACGTTTCTCTATCGCTGAAACGTGGAAGAATTACCGAATGTATCTCGTCGACGGTAACAACGTGATGGGACAGCGCGTGGGCTGGCATCGCGACAAGCCTGGGGCGCAGCGTCGGCTGTTGCGCGAATTACCCAGGTTTGTCCGGTCGAGTGGTGAGGACGTAACGGTCGTCTTCGACGGGCGGCCACTGCCGGACATCCGCGACGGCGACTCCCTCGACGGAGTGTCGGTTTTCTTCGCGCGGCGCGGCGCCGATGCGGATCATCGAATTCTGGAACTGGCGCGTGAGGCGACCGATCCCGAACGGATCCTGGCAGTGACCTCCGACCGGTTACTCGCCGATTGCCTGCGGGATCTTGGAATCACCACGATTCGATCGGGACAGTTTCGCAAGATGCTGGAGGACGAAGCGTAGTTCGAGAAGCCGCTAGATGTTTTCGGCGATAATAGCCAGCCATGATCGACCTCGCCGAAATCCGTCGGGCGGCCGAACGCTTGTCGGGCAGGATTCATCGCACGCCACTCCTCTCAAGTCGGATTCTCGGCGAACTCGCCGGTGTTCGGCTGTTCCTCAAGTGCGAATGCTTCCAGAAGACTGGTTCGTTCAAGGTGCGTGGCGCACTCAACAAAGTCCTCTCACTTACCGATGCGGAACGCGATCGCGGCCTGATCACCGTCTCAGCCGGAAACCATGCCCAGGCGGTCGCCTGGGCCGCGGGGCAGGTTGGCGCGCCATGTGCGGTCGTGATGCCCGACGACGCCCCGCAATCCAAAGTCGATGCCGTAAAGAGTTACGGAGGAGAGGTCATCTTCCACGACGATCGGGCGACGCTCTTCGACAAGCTGAACGAGGAAAAAGACAAGCGGGGCTCAACGTTCGTGCATCCGTTCGACGACGCCGTTCTGTTGGCCGGTGCGGGCACGGCCGGCCTCGAAATCGTCGCGGACTGTCCCGACGTCGACGCGGTAATCGTGCCAGTCGGGGGTGGTGGACTGATGGGCGGCGTGACTTCAGCCGTCAAGGGGATGAAACCCGGGACAGAGGTCATAGCGGTCGAACTCGAAGCGGGCCCCGGTCTGAGGCCGGCCATCGATGCCGGCAAACCCATCCACGTCGACCGGCCCTACGGGACTCTGGCCGACGGAATGACTCCCCCGTTCGTCGGCCAACTGCCGATGGAGATCGCTCGCGACGCCGTCGATCAAATCGTCACCGTCACCGAAGAAGAAATCATCGGCGCGATGAAGTTGCTGATGACCCGCGCGAAGCTCTACGTCGAAGGGTCGGGAGCGGCGGCCACTGCCGCACTGCTCTCCGGTAAGGCAAGGGTTCGTCCGAACTCCAATGTCGTGGCCCTGGTCTCGGGCGGCAATGTCGATCTCAACAAGCTACTTTCCGTCTTCGGTTCCTGAGCACGCAGTGTTTTCTTGATCGCTCGCATCGAAGGGTTTAGGTTGTTCCCGAAGAGGGGGACCTGATGAAGCGCAAGAAGAGTTCCGAATCGTTCGACCCGCCCAGCCCGTCACGCCGAAGTTTGCTCAAGACCGCCGCCTGGGCCGGCTCGCTCTCGGTAACGGGCGGAGCCGTGGGGCTGCTCGGAGGATGTACAAGAGTGCCGCCCGAGCCGGTGTCCAAAGAAGACCTGACGGCGTTGGGTGCCGAGGCTGCCATCGCGCGCATTCAGCAAGGCGAGATGACGGCGGAGTATTACGTCGGCGAACTGCTCAGCCAGTACCACGCCCACGAGAATCTCAACGCGGTCGTGACGATTGATGAAGCCCGCGTGCTGGAAGATGCCCGCGCTGTGGACCATGCCCGAGCCAGAGGTGACCAACTGGGCCCACTGTCCGGTCTGCCGTTCGTCGTGAAGGACCAGATCGACGTCGCCGGCTATCCGACCACATCCGGCAATGCCGCGCTGATGGGTTACGTTCCCGACCACAGTGCCGCAGTCGTCGACACCATGATCCGAAACGGTGGCGTCGTGTTCGCGAAAACGAATCTGCCCGACATGATCGCCGGGGGCAATCTCATGGCCGCAGCCGCGTCGAGCAATCGATTCTTCGGTGCGGTCCGCAATCCCTACGACACCACACGCATTCCCGGTGGGTCGAGCGGCGGGACGGGGGCGGCGCTTGCGGCACGGATGGTTCCCGCGGGCCTTGGCGAGGATACGGGCGGCTCGGTGCGTTTCCCGGCAGCGTTCTGCGGTATTGCCGGCCTCCGCCCTTCGACCTACACGCCGACGAACCTCGTGCCGGAGACGGGTACGCCCAAGCGGTACCCGGACGCAGGTATCGTTCCTCCACCCCGCCTGCTCGAAACGATCGGACCGATGGCGCGGACGGTCGCCGATGTCGCGTTCCTCGATGCGGTCATCACGGGCGAAACCGTGCCTTCGGTCAGCCTTGCCGATGTGCGCATCGGAATTCCGCGTCCCGACTACTGGGACAACGAACTGATCGACAACGGACTGACGGAAACGATGCTGGCGGCATTTTCTCGGCTTCGCGATGCGGGCGCCGAACTGGTAGAGATCGATTTCAAGGCGATCCTTCAACTCGACGAAGGGGGACGGTTGAGTGACGCCGTCAGGATGCCGCGGAGCGACTTTTCCCAATGGCTTTCCGAGAATCTCCCGGGAGTCACATTGGAGGAAGTGTACGCGCCTCGTGCCGTACCGGCAGGGGGCCGAGCGCCCCAGCTTTCCCTGGAGGAACGAGTCGAAATCGCAACGGCGGCGGCCAGTTACTACCGGGGCGTGTTCGAGTCGAGCGGTATTCTCGCCGTCGCATTCCCAACCATCCCGATCCCGGCGCCACCGATCAATCCGGATGGTGAGAGGGTCGGACAGACGACGATGGTCAACGGGAAGCTGGTAGACGAGATTGAGGCGATCGTTCCAAACCTCCGTTTCGGCCCCAGGCTGGGCGCCCCCGGATTGGTCATACCGGCCGGTCTCACATCAGGCTTGCCGGTTGGCCTGGAGTTAGAGGGACTGCCGGGCGATGACAGTCGCTTACTGGGATTGGGTATCGCCGTGGAAGACGCTCTTGGTCCGATTCCCCCACCGAACCTGCTGCAAGACGGAGCATAGAGAGTCAAGCCCATTCTTAGTTGAAACTCTCCACGGCTCACGATTGGTCACGCAACCTTCTTCTTCGATCTCGTCGACGTCTTCGCCTCAATCTTCAGCTCCCGCCTGAGGGCTTCGCGGAGCTTTGGAAGATGACGGTAGCCGATCACCTTCCTCAAGCGTGGTTCGATGTCGATGAGCGCCGTCGCCAACCAGCGCTGCCGCTGGCTCGAGTTCTTCCAATGATCGACCTTCGCGCACCTTTCCTCGACGAGGGCATTGACCGATTCCAAGCAATTCGTCGTCTTGAACGAACGGCCCAGGACCCCGTACACGCCGAGTCGATGCAACGTGAGGGTCTCCTCCAAGCCTTCCTCAAGGCTCGCAGCGGCCGATTGGTTTCGCTCCTCGAGCTCTCCATGGAGCTGTTCGAGGGCCGCCCGGGCTTCGTTGTACTCCGGGCGCTGGTACGCACGCTGAAGCCGCTTGCGCCACGCGGCTTGCTCGGTCTTCGACAGGTAGCTCACCACGTTCTCGCGTTTGTGCCATTGGCAGCGTTGGACCAGGGCTCGATTACCGAATGCCCGCTTGACTGCCGCGCGCAGACCTTTGCCGCCGTCGACGATCACCAGCACGCCTTCAGAGATGTCCAGGCCTCGCTCCATCAATGAACGGAGAAACGGAGTCAGTACCTGCTCGTTCTCCGTACTCGTCTCCACGAAGCCTAAGAAGCGTTTGTCGCCCGTAATTGTGATGCCCAGGGCCACAACCATCGTGGCGTCGGCAAACATTTTCCCGTCCAGGAAGATCGCCACCACGTCCTCGGCCGACAGATCCCGCTCCTGCATCTGCCGAAGTTTCGCGGCACTCGCCTGGACGAATCCTCGAGACACCGTCGAGCTCGACAATCCGATGGCTCCTGGAATCGCTTCCGCGGCCGACTCGTAGTTCCGGCAGGAGATCCCATAAAGCACACGTCTGAGAAGCAGTTCGTTCACCGCGCCATCCGGACTGAGTTCCTCGTAGCTCCGAAGCGGAATCTCCCCGCCCGCCACGCTGCGAACTCGAGGCACCCGAACCGGTACCCGCTGGCCCCCGAGCCCCACGGTCCCCGGATTGCTCCCGTGTCGCCGGCCCCTCAACGTCGCCTCCTTTCGCGCGTATCGCTCACCCGCCAACGCCTTCACTTCCTCGTCGAGCAACTCCTCTACGTGCATCAACCCCAGTGGGATCAACGCCCGGATCATCTCCACCTTCGAGTCCAATTCCAGTCCCGAGTACTCCTCCCGGCTCATGACCTCGACCTCACCCAGTACTCGCCTCTTCTTGCGTTTTTTCACCGAACGTAACAGACTCCTCATCTCGGCTCCTTTCTCTTACAGGCTTGATGTTGTTTCTTCCAATACCATCAAACCATAGGGTTTGGAGCCGTTTCAATTTCCAACTAAGATTGGCACACTTTCAGCATAGACGTCGTAGCGACACAGGTTAGCGAGGTTGGGGAAATACGGCAGTTATGTTGCGCTTCGGGACCTGCCCGACCGGGATGCGCGCAACCTCCTCCCTGGATTCAATGTCGACGGCAGACACCGAGTTGGATCCGGCGTTGGCAACATACACGGTCTTGCTATCTGGTGTGAACCTGAGCCAGTCGGGGTGTTCTCCGACATCCACAACACCCAGTAGTGTCAGGTCGGGTAAGGAATACGCGACGACCTGGCTGTTGACCTTGCTGCAAACCCAGAGGGTCTTCCCGTCAGGAGCCACGCCAATCCCATGGGCAGGGGACCCCTGCAGACCGGCCATGTGTCGGTGACTCGGTGGTACGTCCGGCAGCCGCACCCGGCTGACCTCCTGTTGTCGTTCGAAATCCACAACGGCAAATCCGTGGAAGCCGGACAGCTGCACGAACATCCGCTTGGTTCCACCGTCCGAGTTCGCCTCGAACGCGATCGGACGGACGCCGCTGTCGAACGAGAGCGACCACACGGGCGTTTCGGTTTGGGAGTCGATGATCGTAACGCTTCGCCCTCCGATCGATCCGGCCACCACGTACTTGCCGTCCGGCGTGACGTAGGTGTTGTGGACACCGCCGCGATTCGGGATACTCCGTACGTTTTCCTGCGACATCGTGTCGATGACTTCGACTGCGCCCGGCCTCGAGATTATCGAAACATAAACCCACACTAGTGTCCGGTTAGAAGTCGAATAGAACCAGCTGGTTAGGATCTTGGAGTTCATTGAATTGGGAATCAGGCGCGTGAAAGGCCTGCAAAATGGGCTGTTTCTCAAGAATCGTAATGCTGAGAATCTGTAGGATTTGGTAAAGACTCCTATCGATGCCGAGGCGCTTCCGGATGATGGCGACGTGAACATAAACCGAAATGGCGATCCAGATCTGGGTCTTCACCGCATTCTCGCTGGTGCCGTAGAAGGACTTGATTCGAAGGTGTTGTTTGATCCATTTAAAGAAAAGTTCCACCTGCCATCGCGACTTGTAGATCTGAGTGATGGTGAGTGCAGGCAACGCGAAGTTGTTGGTCAGGAACTTCAACCGCTTGTTCGTCCCGGCATCGAAGTAGCTGATACGCCGCAACGGATCGGGATAGGTTTTGGCGGATTTGTTCGTTGTGAGGATGACCGTCTGGTCGGATCGCAATCCCGTGGTCGTGTCCACCCGACGGGAGTACCGCCGCCGCAGGACGACGTTCTTCTTAGCACGCACCACAAAGAAAGCGGAACAGAGGGAGAAGAGAAAGAGCCGTTCAAAATCGATATAGGCGCGGTCCATGACGTAGAAGGCACCCGCTTCGGGTGCGATCTCATCGAGAACGTTGACGTCATGGACTTTCCCGTCTGTGACGTGGATAAACGCGGGAATGTTGCCGTGAAGATCCAGCAGTGTATGCATCTTGACCGCGGCTTTGTGCCGGCGAAACCGGGCCCATGGGAATAGTGAAAGACACAGGTCAATGGTGGTCGAGTCCAGGGCATATAGACCTTGATCCAACTCGACGCCGATGGGGTCTTCGGCATATAACGGCCGCGCCATGCCGATCAGGACCTGTGCGAAATCCGCATAGATCCGCCAGTCGCGCCGCTCGTTGGCGTCGGCCAGTGTCGTCCGCGCCACCTTGCTTCGGAATCCCATGTGGTAACGCTTTCTGCCGAGGGCGCGTAAGCAGGCTTCGATGTCGCGGAGGCTTTCACGATAGATCAATTGGGCGAATGCCATCGCCAGGAACTGATCCCAGCAGGAAAACCCTTTCTGCTGGTAATCGCCCCGATAGCGGGCGACACACTTCTGAAACTCGTATCGGGGCGCGTAATCCATGACTTGTGAGAAGACGGTTTGGCCTGAGTTCATGCGCCATTGGTATCACCCCTCTCACCGTAATATTGCTAAAAGTGTGATCGGCAGGTTCAAATCGAAAAATCGCAGAATGCCATTCAACTCACTGTTCATCTATAAGTTGCCGGCGGCTGTCGCACCGTGTTCCGGACACTAGTGTAGTCCGTCATATTTAATGTAACGTAATGATCTTTCCAACGTCTAAGTAGACATGAGGAAAGCACAGGTCATCGAACTGGATATCGCAGTGCGGAAGGAACTGGAAGGTTTGAGCCGAAGCCGGAGTACATCGGTCCGGCTGGCGGAGCGATCCCGGATCGTCTTGCTGGCTGCCGATGGGTTGAATAATCAGGATATTGGAGCCCGGCTGCACGTCACGCGTCAGAAAGCCGGACGATGGCGCAATCGATTCCTGGAACAGGGGATTGGAGGGATCGCAAAGGACGCGCCCCGAAGTGGACGGCTGCCGTCGATCAGCCGTCGGAAACAGGCCCGGATTGTGAAGAGGACGCTTGAAGAGAAGCCGCCCAACGCCACGCACTGGAGCCGGAGCTCGATGGCGAAGGCCACCGGGGTCAGCGAGTCCACGGTCGGGAGAATCTGGCGGGCCCATGGTCTGAAGCCGCATCTGGGACGCACCTTCAAACTGTCCAACGACCCCCGATTCGCCGAAAAGCTCGAGGATGTGGTCGGGTTGTATCTGAACCCGCCGGAAAACGCCCTGGTCCTGTCCTGCGACGAGAAGAGCCAGATGCAAGCCCTGGACCGCACTCAACCCGGATTACCTCTGAAGAAGGGGCGGTGCGGCACAATGACCCACGATTACAAACGCCACGGAACCACCACGCTGTTCGCCGCGCTCAATACCCTGGACGGCTCGGTGATCGGCAGTTGCATGCCCAAGCATCGGCATCAGGAATGGATTCGGTTTCTCAATCAAATCAAACGGGCGGCGCCGAAAAAGAAGCAAATCCATATTGTTTGCGACAACTATGCCACCCACAAACACCGGAAAGTCGTCGATTGGCTGAACCGCAACCCGCGCTTCCACGTGCACTTCACCCCGACCAGTGCGTCGTGGATGAACATGGTCGAACGCTTTTTCCGGGATCTTTCCGAACAACGACTTCGGCGCGGCGTTTTCTGCTCGGTTTCCGAGTTAACCCAAGCCGTGGAAGACTACATCGCCGGCCATAATCGGAACCCCAAGCCGTTCATCTGGACCGCCAAGGCTACCGACATCCTTGAGAAAACCCAACGCGCTCGGAAGAAACTCAATAAGTTACAGTCTGTTTGACGGGGACCACTAGTGGGCTGATCTGGCCGCCGAGATACAGGGGGATCGCCGGATATCCACGCCCGCGGAGCCCACCGACGCGCGCTCCATGCTCTCAGCACCCAGCGCGACCTGGGGCAGCACGCAGATCGTGGGACTGACAACAGGTTCGGGCCCGGTAATCCGCGTCACATCGGTTGGAGTTAGTTCGACGACGCTTCCCCTCGCAAGTCCGATCCGTCTTTCGGTCGGACAAAACACGAACGCGACTTCTCCGGCCGCGGCCAGTACCCGGTCACCCGTGAATAGCAGGTCCGCCAGTTGAGCCGTGCTCCGCGCCCCGCCCCGCTCGATCTCCACGGTACCGACCGTTTCGATGACCATGCCCACGGCCGGTCCGTCCTGAGCGAATGAGGAAGGGGCAAGCAAAGCGAGCGCCAAACTGGCAACCATCCCAACGCGAACTGCGGTGACTCGGTTCATCTGGATTGACCTAGAAACTGAACTTCAGGGCGAACCGGATCGAACGGGCGTCGACCTGAGTGTCGAACGAGCGTCCGAAACCGGAGGATTCGAGTGTCCGCACAGGAATTCCGAAGCTGGTCCGGTTCAGCAGGTTGAATACTTCCATACGAAAGTCCATGCTCGCCGATTCACCTACTTGGAAACTGCGCGAAATGGCCGCGTCGATCGTGCCGATCCCCTGGGCCCTGAAACTGTTTCTGCCGACGCGCCCATTCTGGCCGAGGGGCGCAGTCAGATTCAACAAGGAAACACCGTCGTTGACGCGGATGCTTTGTTGTTCATCCGGGACTTCGGTTAGACCCGCCGTCGAATCCAGACGATCCGTCAGGTTTCCGTCTCGATTGCGATCGAGCGATGTGCTCACCGTATAGGGCTGGCCGCTCTGGAACTCGGCAACGAGAGCAAGCCTCCAGTTTTGCGCGAGGCGATGATTGCCCGGCAGGTCCCACAGCAGGAACCCTGACACGCGGTGTCTGGCATCGAAGTTCGCCGAAGCCCGCTCGGCGCTGGTGTCGGTGATGTCCTGGGGAAGCGACGAGAAGCCCCGGCCGTCGAACTGGTCCGAAACTTCATCGATCGCATGTGCCCATGTCCAGTTGGAACGAAACTGAAGCCCCCGGCTCAAGCGCCTTTCCACCGACAGCTGCATGGAGTGGTAACTCGAGCTTGCGGAATCGTCCAGGATCGTAAAGGCTCCGAGGCCCGGCGTCGGCCGGTTCCCCAACTCGCCGCCGACCGACGGCGGCAGGTTCAGGAGGAGAAGTGACTGTTGTGCCGACGAAAACAGGATCGGTGTGGCGATCATGCCCGCGTTCGGTGTCGTGAACCGCGACAGGTTCAGGCCGCGGGTGCCGACATAGCTGAGAGAAACGAGCAGGTTGTCGCTTATCTCCCGTTCCACCGACAGGACGAAGTGCTGTGCGTAGCTGGCCTTGAAATCGTCCGACGGCAGAGTGAACGCGCGCCCATTGCTGCTGAGGCTGCCGCCCGCAACCGGCGGTGCCTGGTCGAAGAGCGTTCCCAAGCCGGTCGCGAAGGCGTCGCCATTCAAGTTGTACGTATTCAGGGTTCCTGGCCGGATCAGCGGTTCCCCTGTCGGTACGAACGAGAAGAAAGCCGGGCTGTTGACCAACCGTCCTGTCGGCGAACGGAAGTTGAGGTCCAGGTTGAGCGGCACGAACGTCGGGAAGACGTTGCGGGACTGGCTGGTGAAAGCTCCGAGGTTGGCATCGAACTGAAGGCTGAAGCCGGCCCGGACTGCCATTCTGCCATCACCGTGCGGATCCCACGCCATGCCGATGCGGGGTCCGAAGTTGTTCCGGTCCGAACCGTAGATGCTTGTCCGGTTCCCGATGAAATCGTTCAGGGACGTCAGCGCTCGATCGAAGGCCGCATTGCCGGAGCGGATGATTGCCTGATCTCTCGCACTGCCCGCCGGTTCGAGATGCCCGAACTGATCGGCGTTGAGGCCGAAGGTGTCTTCGATCTTCCCATTGACCTCTCTCGGCACCGTCTGGAGTTCGTACCGCAGTCCAAGGTTGAGCGTCAGGTTGGACAGTACACGCCAATCCGACTGCACGAAGAAATCGTACTGCGTCAACCGCAGCCCAATCGTGGTATCGGCGACTGGCTGCGTGCTGATGGTTTGGAGGAAACCGGCCGGCGCACCGAGTGCAGCCAGATCCGTCCCGTTAAGCTGGCCGTTGGAGGTGGCGAACGGACAGCGCGGGTTGTTCAGACATCCCGAGGCAACCGAGCCCGCGCCGAACAACAGTAGCGGCCGGCTGTTGCGATCGGAAAAGCTGTTCAACTGCGAGCGCCGGATGTCGACGCCGACCTTGGTCGTGTGCCTCTCCCGGGCCCACGTCACGAAGTCGCTGAACTGGAAAGTGTTATCGACGCGACCCTGGGGGAAGTTGAAGACATCGATACCGATCTTGCTGTAAGGAACGATCGCCAGCTGCCCGATAGGGCCGGTGCCGCCGAACGGGCCAAACCGTCCGTACGGGGTCTCGATGACGTGTGCGAACTCGGGAGGCAGCTCGTCGGAGGGTGCGGATCCGAACAGCATCGGGCTGCTCCTATCCGTGGGGAAAGCGAGTCTGGTCCGACCATAGGAGAAACGGAAGACGTTGCCCCAGTCCGGGGTGGCGGTCTTGACGAACAAGGACAAATTCTGCGTTCTGGTGTCGGTGGCGAGCGTCGAGTGGATCGCCTCGCCCGTGAAGGGAATGACCGAGTCGTCGTCGGTGTAGTTGTAACGCGCCGTTACGCTGTGGTCGTCCGACGGATACCAGTCGACCTTGGAGGAAAACAGAGAGCCGTTGCCTTCAAACGGCCGGGCTTCCGAGTAGTTGTTCTGTCCGAACGGTCCGTCCGGGTTGTTGGGAAGCGGATACAGAGAGAACACTCCCAGTCCGGCCCCGTCCGAGTAGCGAATGTCGCGTTCGGAGAAGAAGCTGCCGAGCTCTTCGACCGGAATGAACCCATCGCGGACACGTAGTCCCCGTTCGGCCTGGCTCGGGACGATGAAATGGCGCATCGCTCGACCCCGGTTCCGCTGGCGTTCCGCAGAGATGAAGTAGAAAAGCCGGTCATCGACGAGGGGTCCACCCAGAGTCCCGCCGATCGACTGGCTACTGGAGTCCGATCCCGCATATCGGCCGCCGCTGAGACTGCCCTGGTTCACGCGATCTTCGAACGGCTGTTCGAAGAAACCCCTGGAGCCGAGAATGTCGTCGGTGAAGAAGCCATAGAGGTTTCCATGAATGCTGCTCTCCCCAGACCGGGACACCGCGTTCACCATCGATCCGGAGTTGCGCCCGAATTCAGCCGGGAAACTCGCCGTCACGATCTGGAAGTCCTGAATGCTTTCGATGCTCTGGGGCACCTGGGCGACGAAGCCCTGTCTTCGGACACCGATGTCTTCGTCGTTGTTGTCGGATCCGTCCACGGTGAAGTTATTGCTCCGGCTCCGCATGCCGTTGACGGAAAACTGTCCGGTCGAACCCACACCGATTCCGACCGCGGGGCCACTGCCGGAACTGAACGGCACGCGGAAGACGCCCGGTGACAGGAAAGACAGTTGATCGAAGGTTCGTCCTCCTCGAAGCGGGAGAGAGTGCACCGTCAGGCTGTCAAAATTCGACCGAAGCGTCCAGTCCAGCGTCGAGGCGAGCGACGTGAATCCCGGTTCGTTCAGGAAGGCCAGTATCGAGGGTTCCGGACCCGGAGCCGTCAGGTCCACCAGCGCAATGCGCGTCTGTTCCCCTTGTACGGTGATCTGCTGTGTCGGTGTTGACACAAGACGTCGAAGATCGAACGGAGGCACGACGACCTTGGGTTGGTTGAGCCGAATCAGAATATTGGTCCGCTCGCTCGAGAAATAGCCTTCCTTGTCTGCGGTGACGGTGTAATTCCCATAGGTAAACCCCCGGCTTAGCCGGGGCGACTCGCAGAGGTTTGACCGAGAGCGGCGGTAGATAGGAAAGTCCTGCTTGGAAGCGACGACTTCCAAAGAAGGAGGACTCAATGAAAGAGGCCCGAAGGCGATCGCACACGAAATGGGACTGCAAGTATCACATGGTGTTCATTCCGAAGTAGGCGGTATCCAGTGTGGCGGGATTCATCAAGGGGAAGAGTGCAATCTCGACTGCCCGGAACTTTCTGGGACTGAAACACCGTTTGACAGGGAAGAGTTTCTGAGCGCGAGGCTATTTCGTTTCCACGGTGGGGATGGACAAACAATTCGTGCGGGAATACATTTGGCGGCAGGAGCGGGAGGAGCAGCGTTTGGAGGAGCTGAACATGGCGTGGGGGCATCAGCTGCCTTCAGGCGGCTCTTGACCGGCCCCTTTGAGGGGCTCACAGAAATAAGCCCCCGGCTCTGCCGGGGGTCATTTAACTACCCGGCTCGAGCAGGATGAAAACGTATTTGCCGTCCGGGCTGGTTGGCACTCGCCTGCTCCAGCCCCGGGCGACATTCACCAGCGTCATCGTCGCGTCCGTGATGGGATTTCCGCTGACGATGTCGCGTACCCTGCCGCGTGCCTCGCCGTTCAGCGTGTTTGCCGCAACGACGAATGGGCTGCTGAACAGCAGAACGGCCAGGCCGATCCGCGACCAGCGTCCGATCCCGAGAGGCCGTGATTGAGGGACGTAACGGCGCCGGATGATGGCTCTCACCAGGCACCCTGCCGCATGCGTTGGAGCGCATCGCGCAGTCCTTCGTCGTCGGGAAATAGTCCCAGCCCAGCCTCCAACGTTTGGATTCCCAGGGGACAATCTCCAGATTCGCATTGGATTTCCGCGAGCAGGACATATGCCGCCGGAAGTTGTCGGCGATCGCGAATGCCCGCCTGCTCTCTGATAACGTCGTCGAGCAAGTCGATTGCGTCTTCGGGTCGCTGTTCACCTCGGAGCGTTCGTGCCACGAGCATTCGCGCTCCGACGTCGGGCACCGTCGGTTCCAAGGCTTCCAGATAGACTTCGACAGCGTCGAGTTCGCGCACTACTGTGGCGGCGGCGTATATTTCGTGGGCCCGCCGATCCGGGTGGTAAGCGATCTCGGAGTCCGAAAACTCGCTCGGGTTGACGGCGTCTTCCGGGTACATCAGGCTGTCGATGGTCAGCGGGGAAAAGTCGGGCACGATGCCAAATATGTTCAGTTCGACGGCGCGATCCATCAGTTCGAGTGCCCGTGAGTATTCGCGGCCCTCGATCAACCGCAAGGCCCAGCGGAAGACGATCTGGTGGATGCCATGGGCGTCGTTGCCCAGGTTAAATGCCGTTCCGCCAACCAGCCTCTGTTCAGCACCATCGATGGCGTCGATCGCATCGATGAACGCGTCCAGGGCGGAACTCTGGCTGCCGGATTGCCAGGCCCGTTCGGCTTGCCGCTGTAAATCCCAGAACCTGGTCCGGATCACGTCGGAAAGGATCGAATCGGGCAGCGTCGTCAAGTCGGCTTCAGAAAAATGATCGTCATCAAACCCGAGGATTGCGTTTCGCAGAGCTATGTCCTCGGGAGCCACCCGGGCGGTGTCCACGAAGATCGACCACGCCTGGCTGTAACGACCGCGTTCGATCTCGGCAGCCGCGGAATCAAGGGCCACCCCGACAATTGCGCCTCGAGCTTCGGCGACCAGTCCCTCGAGCTCCAACTGCTGATCCCGTTCGATCGTCAGGTCGAGAGCCGTTTCGAAGTGAGCGATTGCTTCAGTGTAGTTTTCCTGGGCGAACCTTATCTGGCCCCGCAGCCTCTGGGGTGCCGCGTATCGCGGATCTGCTGCGATGGCAAGTCCCAACTCTCGCTCCGCATCTTCCAGGTTTTCGAGTGCCAGGAGCAGGCTCGCGAGATTGTGATGTGCGAAAGCGTTCGACGAGTCCAGTTCAATAGCCCGCAGGTATTCGTCTTCGGCGCGACCGATCCGGTTCTCTCGTCGCAGGAAAGTGCCGTAGAGGACATGGAGGTTGGCATCTTCGGCAGCCACTTCGATCGCGCGTTCGAATAGCGCCTCGGCCTCGTCATTCCGACCCTCGGAAACCAGGAATTCGCTGTAGGACTCGACGATGGGAATGCTGGACGGATCCACGGCTGCCACATCCGCGAAGACCGCTTCGGCCTCGGCTCCCCGTCCGGCCTCAGCCAGCAGGTCGCCCAGGCTCGTCCGGAAGGAGGACTCGTCCGGCTCGAGACGGATTGCCAGGCGGATCATCTCTTCCGCTTCGTCGAGCCGTCCCATGCGCTGACGCAGCCGTCCGTACGTGTGGTACGCGTAGGCATTCCCCGGGTTGAATTCGATCGCACTTGCCAACTGCACCTCTGCTCGGTCATTGCGTCCGAGCAACATGTCCAATTGACCGAGTCCGTGGTAGGCCGTGCTGTCTTCGTCGTCGTTCACCAACGCGGCCTGGAACCCGAGCTCCGTCTCGCCGTACCTGCGTTGTTCCAGGTAGACCAGCGAGAGGGTGTAGCGTGGGTAGTTCCATTCCGGAGTCAGGGCGATTGCCTGCTCGAGCGCAGGGATCGCATCGTCGAATAGGCCCTGCTGCCAGTACGCCAGGCCGATCGCGTTGTGGGCGTGACTGGCCTGATCGTCGAGAGCGATCGCCTGCTGCAACTGCTGAACCGCGGCGGCGTATTGCCCTTCTTCGATCAGCGCGCGTCCATCGAAGAAGCGCTGCTGGGATTCCAGTTCAGGGGTTGCCTGGAACAACTGTCGGACCCGGGCAGTCAACAGCGCGCCCTCTTCGAAGATGTCCGAATTCCAACGAACGTCGCCACCGCGCCGGTACTTGAGGATGATCCGCTGCGCCCGGTTTCCCATTGCTACGATAAGTCGATTCCGGATGTCGCTCGCGACGTCGGCCGGGAGACCACCCTGTAGCTGATTGTAGTAATCCCATGCGGACTGGCCCGGTGGCTCGATAACGTCGTCGGCCCAGAGCGCCCGTTCCAAGTCCTGGTATGTGCCGAGGAGCCCGGCAGGCACACCCACAGGGACCGGTATCTGAGAAGGGGAAAGCGGCCGGGCCGCGACGAAGCGCAGCTCGCCACTGTCCAGATCGAACACATGAGATCCGGCGAACAGCTCAAGCCGGAAGCGGTATTCCCGATCGGGTGACGGGACCAGCCTCAGGTTATGGACGCCTGGAATCAGTCCCCGGAGTTGGAAGAGCTGTCCGGCCGTTCGGCTGTTGCCGAAATAGGCGCCATCCAGGTAGACATCGGACGGATCGTCGAGTCGGATCAGGAGCACGGCTGAAGCGCCGCCCGCCTGGAGGACCTGGGGAGATTCGGGGACGATGGGCAAGAGCGACGCCGTACGGAGCGGTGTGCCTGGCCGAAAGCTCGAACCCAGGTCATCGATCCTCAGCGTGTTGGAACCCTCCTCCAGGACTACCGACACCGTGCGTTCATTATTCGCGGCATCATAGAACCGAAGTTCCAGCTGACCTGGCTGAAGCTCGGCGATTTCGATGTCGCCGTCCTCTTGGGCAACCTGTTGCACGACCCGCGATTCAGATGCGGGGTCCAGCCATTCGACGCGTGCATAACCCGTTGCCCCGGCGCCGACGATGATCAGGCGGGTCGTCTCGGTTGGAGCCGCCCGAATCGGGCCGGGCAAGTCCAGGTAGGCCAGGGGCAGCGCCGGATCGAAATTGTTATTGGCCATGGGATTTTGCTGGTTGGCCGTGTACTTCGGGACTTCGGAGCGGACGTAGGTGACGACGTCGAGCGCGTCGGCGACCGCCGAACCGGGTTCAACACCCCCGCCGTTCAGCGCTTCCAGCGGCGTGTAGGTGAACACGCCACTCTCCAGATCATCCCGTTCCCATGAAGCCTCGGTCGGCCGGCTGGCCAACAGGTTGAGGAAAGTCCCGCCTCCTGCATCGATGTTCAGGAGCTCGTCGTTTAGCAGGTTCTGGATCCTTGTTCCGAGTGCGGTCTGTTGTGCGCCGATCCGGCCGGCGTTGCACATATCTGTAATAAGAATGCGTGTGTTGGCATGAGCCAGGCCGGCCTCAACCATGTCCTTGAGATGAGAGAAATTTATCGCGGAAGCCGCCGGGAGATTCAGGGCGCCGTCGCTCGGGATGAAGTAGCTGACCCGGTTCTTGATGAAGCCGTGTCCGGCGAGGTAGACGTAGACCGTGTCGCCCCTCTGGACCTTTCCTTGCAGTTCTTCCAGCGCGACCAGCACGCCGAAACGCGTCGCCTCATCTTCAAGCAGCGTAAAGATATGGTCTGCGGGTATGCCGCCGCCGCGCGGGCTCTGGAGGAATCTGCTGAACCCGTCCGCGTCGGAGGCGGCAAACTGGAGCGGTTCGGCGTGCGCGTAGTTGGACACACCGATCACGATTGCCCAGAGTCGATTGCTGTCGACCCGTGGTGCGTCCTGGGCCAGAAAGGACGTCGTCGCCACGACCATGGCGAGAACGATGATCCCGGGGATTCGATGGCGCATTCGCATACCTGCGAGCACATTACAGAATGAGCGCGTCAATTGACAGCGATGCGATTCGGTCTCGGGTCCGGGCCCCGTCCTGGCCGCATTGACCCGCAATCAACCGTCTCGTAAGATTTCGGGAAGTCTTCAGAACTTTGGATGGCGGTCGAGGACCGCCTGTGCAGGTTTCACACCGGAGCCAGTATGGCGATCGTAAAGGGAACCCGACTCGGCAACTACGAAATACTCTCTCTGCTTGGCAAGGGCGGGATGGGCGAGGTTTGGCGCGTGCGCGATACCACGCTGGGCCGTGAGGTTGCGATCAAGACCCTGCCTGAAGAGTTTGCAAGAGACGAGGAACGGTTGGCCCGGTTTGAACGCGAAGCGAAGCTGCTCGCAGCGCTGAACCATCCGAACATTGCCGCCATTTACGGGTTTGAAGAGCACGACGGCGCTCCGTTTCTCGTGCTCGAATTGGTGGAAGGGGACACGCTCGCCGACCGGTTGAAGGGCGGCGCGATTGCCGCCGAAGAGTCCATGAGGCTTGCGCTCCAGATTGCCGAGGCTCTCGAAGCGGCGCACGAGAAGGGCGTCATCCACCGTGATCTGAAGCCGGCCAACATCAAGGTCACTCCCGAAGGCAAAGTGAAGGTGCTGGACTTCGGACTGGCGAAGGCATACCGGGGCGCGCTAGTCGGTGAGGAAGCGGTAGCGGAGACGATTACTGCGCTCGGCGAGACTCGGGATGGCCAGCTCCTTGGGACGCCGGCCTACATGAGCCCGGAACAGGCCCGACGCCAAGCGGTCGACCACCGTTCCGACGTCTGGACGTTCGGTAGCGTGCTTTTCGAGATACGCACAGGATCGACTCCATTCAAAGGCCCGACCGTCGCAGACACCATCGCTGGAATCCTCGAACGTGAACCCGATCTGGACAAACTGCCCCGCAACATCCACCCGGGAGTGCGGCAGCTCGTCCGGCTTTGCCTGAGCAAGAACCCGAAGCGACGCTGGCAGGCCATGGGGGACGTGCGACTCGAGATCGAAGAGGTCCTGGAGGATCCGACCGGACTGACGCTTGAACGCGTCGCTGCGAGGGGGCCCGTCGGGCGGCGTGTTGCTACCTACTTGGTGGCTGGTCTGGCGTTGGCCCTCGTGGCCGTCGCTCTTACCTCCTACCTGAGGCCGCTGCCGTTGTCGGAACCTGGTCCAGTCATTCGCTTCGACTACCAACTTCCGGAAGACCAGGCTTTCAATCCTAACCTTCCTTATCCGCTCGTGGCCGTCTCCCCTGACGGGGGCCGGATCGCGTACGTTGCCAATTCGCAGCTTTACCTGTGGAACCTCGAACAGGGTGATTCGCTTCCGGTTTCGGGTACGATGGACGCCCCCCTCGATCCGGTCTTTTCCCCCGACGGTGTATGGATCGCTTACTTTTCGCGGACCGATGGCCAAATGAAAAAGATTGCCGTGGATGGTGGCGCGCCGATTCCGCTAAGCGACGTGGATCCCCCTTACATGATGGCAAGCTGGAACGGTAACGACACGATCGTGTACGGACAGCGTCAGGGCGTCATGAGCGTGTCGGCCAACGGCGGTGAACCGGAGTTGATTGTCGCCGCAAATCAGGGCGAGACGCTGAGCGCTCCATGGTTTCTGCCGGACGGCCAGTCGATGATCTTGACCGTACGAACGTCCTCCGGGTCGGCAAACTCCGAGATCGTTGCCTACTCACTGGAATCGGGTGAACGGAAGACGCTTGTTCAGGGTGGACTGGATGCGCGATATCTGCCGACCGGACATTTGGTCTATGCGGCCGGAGATGTCCTATACGCGGCTCCCTTTGACGTCGCGACGCTGGAATTGTCCACAGACGCGGTTGCCGTCATGGAAGACGTTTTGAACACCGGCAGCGCAAGCTACTCGTTCGGTGAAGGCGGGACGCTGGCCTACCTGCCCGGCGAAACCATCGGCTACGGCGGAGTCGTCAGCTGGAGGGACAAAGAAGGCGAGGTCACGACCCTGATGGGTGAGAACCGATCCTATCGTTTCGTCCGTCTTTCGGCCGCAGGCGATAGGCTGGCGGCTCTGATCCGGGATCAGAACGGCGTCGACAACGTTTGGGTCTACGACGTTCGAAGCGGCACACCGCTGCAGTTGACGGACGACGATCGCCCGAAGGGCGCGCTTGCATGGTCGTCCGATGGGGAGTGGGTCACTTTCTCCAGCGACGCGCACATCTACAGGCAGAAGGCCGACGGGAGCGAACCGCCGCAACTTCTATGGACGCACGCCGAGTCGGTAGGTGCGATGAACTGGTCTCCGAACGATCGTTTCCTGGCCTTCGATACGGCGACCAGCCTCTTGACCGAGACGGGAGATATCTGGGTGTTTTCCCTCGACGAGGGTACTGCAACGCCTTTCACCGAAACCGAGGATGTGGAAGCCGCTCCCGCCTTCTCTCGGGACGGACGATGGATCTCCTTCGTCCGCCGCGGCACCGGAGGCAACAGGGTTTGGGTAGCGCCCCATCCCGGACCGGGCCCCGGGCGCCAGGTGTCCACCGTCACCGGTGGGGTACTGGGTGGCTGGTCCACGTGGTCCCGAGACGGACAGCAACTCTACTACCGTGGTATCGGACGCAACTTCGAGAAAATCATGGTCGTCTCTGTCGAAACCGACACCGATTTCACGCGCGGCGAGCCTCGCACGTTTCTCGATCTGCCTTCCTCATCCACGGTATGGGACCTTCACCCGGATGGTGAACGGTTTCTCGTCCTTCGGAGTGTTGCGATCCGGGGAATCGACGAGCAGAACGCCCGAATCAACGTCGTCGTGAACTGGTTTGAAGAACTGAAGGAAAGGGTTCCGGTACCTTAGACTTCTGCCACGGGCTGTTAGCGCGTGGACTCCAGACGGAACCGGAAGCGGTAGCGACCGGGTTTCCCAATCTGCACCTGAATGCGCCCAGCCGAAGACTGCCGACCGACAAGAAGGAATAGGGACATAGGTGCCTGTCCCTATTTCGCTCGACGTTACCGACGGATTCGCTGGATCGCCAGAAGCGCCATCCGGATGTCGTCGGCCTTACCGGCTTCGGTGAGTTCCGCCCAGAGACGCTCCACCGTGTTGGCGTCCACCAGGCCCCGGACCGTGGTCCGCCAGCCCTGATCGCTACGGAATTGGTTTACAGCGTCCACCGCTTCCGTCGTGTAGAGGTTGCGGTCGGCCAGATCTCCCGGGAACTCGGCCGATTCTGAATGGAAGTAGCCGAGGGCGTGGAGCATCATCTTCAGTTGAAGGATGTCCCTGCCGCCCTGTTGTTGGAGGACGCGGAAGCCGAGTGTTTCGGAGATCGTGTCGTAGATTCGCCTCATTTCGCCCACGGGATCCGGGTTCTCACACACGTTGATCTGGACGGTAAGCCCGTCGGTGCGCCGCGCCATTCGCGGCCGGGGATCCGCCACGATCACGGCCGCCGACTGCGTTTCGCCGTGACGATCATCGCCCCCCAGCACATGGCCGGCGTTCAGCGCCTCGATGAGGCGGTCGGCAAGGTGCCGGTGGATCCCCTCGCTCGCCTCGAACGTCCGGGCGACCGCATCGATTACTTCGGGTCCCACCAACGTGTTGCCCTGAACCACGTAGTTCGGACCTGCCCGGTGCCCGGACCATGAGCTGATGTTGCCGGTGTGCTGCGCGGACCTGCCATCGATGGCGATAACACCAATCTGCCGGCGAGCGGCGGCCTGATCCTCGGCCAGCAGTCTCTCCAGCGCCTCGTCCGGAGAGACGCCCTCGGCGATCAGATCCAATAGTTCGTAACCGTACTCGGTTCGCGTCGAAGCCTGCGTCGCCACGGCCCCGACCCCGGCCCGCACCCAGGGCACGCCGTTTCCGACGCACGGGTTCCGCGTCGTCACCGTGACGCCCGACTCACTGGTTTTCGGATCCACGGCAGCGATGGAGAAGGTGTGAAAGATGAGTTCCTCTCCTTCCCACGCCACCGGTTCCTGCGCAGCCAGGGGCACTGAGATCCCGATCGCCGAACCGACAATCGCAACGGCGAGGCCTGAAATCATCCCTATCGAAAAAACCTGTTTCATGGTCACTGAAACACCTCCGCTTGTATGAGGGCCATCAACGTCGCACCACACTACGGATGAGGCCGGTTTCGTTACGGTGCTTGCCACGGACTGCTTGGAAGGCCTTACTATACAGACATTCCGATCCGGAGGTTCAGCATGGCATTCAGGACTCTGTTTCTGTCGATTCTATTGATCTCTACCGTAGACTCCGCCCTGGCGCAGGTCCAGCCGACGACGCGAGAGATGAACCTGCTCGGATGGCAGGAGTTTGGCGATTTGGTACCCGAACAGGTCGCAACCGTCCTGATCCCAACCGGGACGTTGGAGCCTCACGGTGTCCTGCCCAACGGGTCGGACAACCTCGTTCCCGAGGCGATGGCGCGGGAATTGGCCGAGCGCCTGAACGCCCTGATTGCCCCGACGCTGAACTATGGCGTTACGGGCGATCTCGACGCCTTTCCGGGAACGTTTTCCATTGGCGCCGAGGCCTATGAAGCCTTCGTCACCGACCTCATGAGAGGCTTGGCCCGCAACGGCTTCAAGAACCTCGTGATTCTGAACGGGCACGGCGGTGGCCAGACCGCGATTCTTCAGCGTGTTGCCGAAGAGGTAGGGAGGGAAGAACGCGTGCGCACTCTGGTGACGAACTGGTGGTCGATTGCGGGCGACATCACCCTCGAAGTGTTCGGGGAAGATGGAGGCCACGCCGGCAACAACGAGAGCGCATACGTCCAGGCGATCGTCCCGGACCACGTGCACCCGGAACGCTATTCCGAGGACATGGCCAGCCCCGGTTCATCGCCGCCGGGCTGGAGCGCGTACCCGTTTCCGTCGTCGATCATCCTGTACCAGGAGGGTCAGGGATATCCGGACTTCGATCCGGACAAGGCCGCGACCTACTTTCGCCGGGTCAACGACCGGATGGCGGAGCTGATCGCCTCGACGATTGAGAAGTGGGACCGGGCTGGAATTTTTCAGTGAGGGGCGCTCTGTCTTGGCTGTCAGATCAGGGATGGTTCTGACCGCGCCGTCGATTGACGAAGCGGACGAGGCGGGGCAGGGCACCCGCCGGCAGGAGCTTGGTGACAAGGACGAAGAGGCGATTGATGAGGCCGGGCACAACGATTTGTCTACCGTCGAGTGTGGCGGCGTAAGCGATGCGAGCGGCGTCCTCGGCCGTCATACCCGAATCCCTGCGCTTTTCGGTAATCCCGGCTCGGGCGCGGAATTCGGTCTGCGTGACGCCGGGACAGAAGACAGTGACCGTCACGCCCGTGCCCTCGAGTTCGCTGCGCAACGACTGGGAAAAGGACAACAGGAACGCTTTCGAGGCGGCGTAGACCGACTGAAAGGGAACGGGCGAGAAAGAATAGACCGAGGCCACGTTCAGGATCCTGCCGCTCCCGCGCGAAAGCATGGCCGGAAGCACCGCTCGCGTGAGTTTGAGCGCTGCGGTGAGCTGAACGTTCAGGAGCTGGGTATTCTCTTCGATGCTGGTAGCGGCGAAGTCGCCGTGGACGCCGAAGCCGGCGTTGTTGACGAGCACTTCGTAACGGTGGGTGCCGGCCGCCAGCGCTGCGATCAGATTATCGACTGCTTGCCCGCTGGATAGATCCGCGGTCACGACCTCGGTTTCGACATGGTGCTTGCCCGAGCACTCGGCGGCAACCTCGTCCAACCGGGCCTTATCGCGGCCGGTCAGGAAGACATTGAAGCCGCCGGAGGAAAACTCAGAGGCCAGGGCCCGACCGATTCCTGACGACGCCCCAGTGATGACGACCCAGTTCGCGTCCGCGGTCATTTAAGGTTCGGATCTTGATTGTCAGCGCCAAACACGTTGGTCGGATCCAGGCTTTTTTTCAACTCGCGTTTCCAATCCAGAGCCGTCTGGGACATGATCCGCGGTAAGAAAGAGCGCCGCAGTTTTCCCACGCCGTGGTGGTGCGACAGCGATCCGCCGGATTTCAACATCTCGTCGCGCGCCGCGTTTTCCAGTTCGAGATAGACTTCCTGCGGATTCGGAACGCCCCGGTAGTAGAAGGCGAAGTAGAAGTAGATGCACACGCCCGTGCGATAGATTTGGGTAATGCGTGCCGTCACGTATGGTTTCCCCGGCAAGCCGCGCCGCTCGTACTCCTCGAACAGGCGCCGTTCCACGTTCGTCGTTAGCGCCAGCGCATCGCTCCATGAGACGGAGGTTTCGAACGACTCCGCGATGATGTAGTAGTTCATCAGGAAGTCGCGGATGTAGGCGATGCTGTAGGTGAGCTGATAGCCACGCCTGCCGTTCTCGCTTCCGGCCTTCATGCCGCCGTGTCGAGCCGCGATCCGGTAGAGATCGCGCTGTTGCTGCGCAACTTCCGAGCGCGACCCTTCAAAGACGAGCGTACATGCCACCATCTTGTCGGGTTCGAATCCCTTGATCTTCGTGACGAAAAAACGCTCCGCCTTGCTCTTCATCGCGGCCAGCCCGCTCGACTTCGGCTTCAACGCCAGGCCGAACTGAAACTGCAGGTTGTCGACCAGCCGCACGCTTGCCGGCGGCGTGGCTTCGCGTGCAAGGTCATACATGAAGTGGAATCCATCTTCGAAGGTCGGGAAGAGAACCGATCCGTACTCCTGTGCTTCAGGCAAAGGAAAGATCTTGACGACTGCTGACGTGATGATGCCGAGAGTGCCCTCAGAGCCGAACATCAACCGTCGAAGATCGAGGCCTATGGACTCACGTGGCGAAACACCCGTCCGCCGGAGAGAGCCGGACGCGGTGGAGACATTCACATCGAGTACGAGATCTTCGATGTTGCCGTAACGGTTCTTCTTCATACCGCTCGCGTTCGTTGCGATCCAGCCGCCGAGCGTGGAGAATTCGACGCTATCGGGTTCGTGGCCCATCGTGACGCCGTACTTCGCAAGCTCGGACATGATGCGACGGCCCGTAGCGCCGGCCTGAATGCACGCCATCATGTTCGAGCGGTCGATCCAGAGTACCCGGTTCATGCGCCGCATATCGACGGACACGATGACCCGTTGATCTTCAGAACGGCAGCGGAGGGCATCGGTGACGTTCGTGCCGCCGCCATAAGGGATCAGAGAAACGTCGTGCTTCTTCCCCGCTTCGATAAGGCCGGTCACCTGCTCTTCGGTTTCCGGGTAGACGACCAGGTCGGGAATGCGGCCCAGGCTTGCGTACTTGATCGCGTACATCTCTCCCTGGGTGTGGCCGTGACCGTGCCGCAGGCGGAGCTCGCCGCTGTCGTCGATCTGGTTTGGATCCAGGAACTGAATGATGTCGACCAGAAATTCGGGGGACTTCTTCGGATCGGGGATGGCGGTCGGATAGCGCGGCGCATTCACAGTCGCGGGGTCGACATCGACCTCGAGAATTTCCCTCACCCAGGGTAGAAATCGCGGCAGTTCCTTTCCGCTCAGTTCGTAGCGAGCTCCCCGAATGGTGACGTGCCCGTCCTCGCTGAAGTCGAAGCGGGTGTCGCGAAATCCCCAGACATCGGGACTTTCGGCGTCGCTCGGATCTTCGGGTGGAGGCGCATCGGGAACTATCAGGGATCCGTCGGGTGCGGACGCCGATGAGTTGATGTCTTGGCGTGGCGTATCTTGCAAACTCAATTCGCGATTCTATGCGTCTTTCCCCGCGAACTGAAGGGGAAAAACTCCGCGGTTTTGTGAGCCGTACCCCGGGGAGCTGCCCATTCTTGGCCGCCTCAGGGTTCGACTATAATGATGCACGTCATGAACAAGGCCGCTTTCTACGATCTGGACGGCACGCTGCTTTCCTGCAATCTGGTTTCAACGCACGCTTACTACGCGCGCAACGATCGCTCGCCGATCAGGAGCATGTACCAGTTCGCGAAGGTCCTGTTGAGTGTACCGATTCTGTTCGGACTCGATCTGTACTCTCGGTCGCTGTTCAACGTCTTCTCGTTCCGGGCATATCGTGGTATGCATCGCGACCGGTTGGTCGGCCTGGCCGACGATTTGTTCGAGGTGACCCTCAAACCTTCGATCGTTCCCCACGCACAGTCCTTGATCGACACGACACGCGAACTGGGCTACCGCAACGTTTTGGTCACGGGCACCCTGGACTTTACGATTCGACCCATCGCGTTGCATTTCGGCATCGACGAAGTCATCTGTAACCGGCTCGAGTTCAAGAACCATGTCGCTACCGGGCGCGTGCTGGGCACTTTGCTGGCGGAAACCGAAAAGGCTCGCTCGATCCGCGAGTACGCCAACCGTGAGGGTATCGACCTCACGGAGTGCTGTGCGTTTTCCGACAGCTCGGCCGACGTGCCCATGCTCTCTGCCGTCGGCGATCCGGTTGCGACGAATCCGACCAGAAGGCTCCGCCGCATCGCCGGGCAGCACGACTGGCCGATTCTCGACCTCCACGAAGCCTCTCCCCGCTTTCCACCGTTTCTGAATTCAGCAGAACCTGTTCGATAGGGTTGAGGACGAGCGCAAACGCCCTCGTTCCTGAACTGAGGCGAAGCTGGAATTGCTGCTAGGAGCCTGTCGGGAATTGGCTCCCTCGAAGCAAGAATCAACAACTTACGAGCCATCCCCGGTCTGTAAGTTGTTGATTCTTGGTTGCAGACTTCTTATTCCCGACAGGCTCCTAGAGAGAATAGGGGACAGGGGATCCTGTCCCCTTCTACTGGACGAGGAGGACCTGACCCACGTAGATGCGGCTGTTCCGCAGGCCGTTGAGACTCATCAGCTCGCCCATTCCGATCCCGAACCGTGTGGCGATTTCCGACAGGGTGTCGCCCCACCGGACCAGGTATTCTCGCGCGGTCACTCTGGCGTCGCCACCGGAGACCACCAGGGCATTGCCGACGACGATCCGATCCGACCGCAGCCCGTTCATCGCCATCAACTGGCTCACGCCCAGATCGAACTGTTCCGCGATTTCCGAGAGCGTGTCCCCGGGTTGAATCCGGTATTGCCCGTCCGAACCGACTTCGCGCGAAACCGACCCGGAGACCCGAAGCGTCTCACCGACGAAAATGCGGTCGTTTGTCAGGCCGTTCAGATCCATGAGCGCATCGATGGTTGTCTGTTGACGTGCTGCGATTAGCGACAGCGAGTCCCCGGACCGGACGCGGTAGCGGGCCCCGGGACCGGTAGGTGCGGCGCGCGCGATGCGAGTCGTTGCGGTACTGAAATCCCGTGGAGCGTCCAGAGCGAGCGGCCCGAAGTAGTCAGAGTAGCTTTCGTAGACGTTCACGGCTGCGAGGAACTCAGCATAGAAGTTCTTCGATGCGTACCCGAAAGTGCGGCTGCTGTAGTTCTTGATGACCGTTGCCATGTCGGAACCGTGCGCCCTTTGTGCCCGCTGCATTCCCGCCCGGCCGTGGTTGTAGGCTGTGACGGCCAGCGGCCATGCATTTAAGGCGTTGTAGTTCCCGCGAAGAAGCCTTGCGGCGGACCGCGTGGCGATGGCCGCGTTCAGCCGGTCGTCCCGACCTGAAGTGATGCGCATGAATTGGCGACCCGTGCTGCGGGTGAACTGCCAGATTCCAGCGGCACCGGCGCTCGAGCGCGCCGTGTTTTCGTAGGATGACTCAACGAGGGGCAGCAGGGTCAGGGCTTTTGGGACGCCCTCTTCTTCGAAGACCTGTTCGAAGTAGGCCAGATACCGTCCGGACCGGATGATGCCGGCGCGGAATCGTTCGTTGATGCCGCGCTGGACGTGGATGCGGCTTCGCAGGACCGCGATATCCCCGGCCGTCATCCGCACCCCGTCGGCCTTGATGCGGTCGTAGATCTCGCGGGCGTCGGCGCTGAGGGCTTCCGGAGTCGAGATTCTGGACCGGATTTCGTCCAGAAGCTGCCGGACACGTCGCACCCCCCGATCCCGGTTTCGTTCGGTGATCACGTCGTAGATCAGATCGACCCGTTCGCGGTCATGGACGATCAGGTCGTCCCCACCGTAGATCGTGAACACCTTTTCCCAGAACTCGATCCGATCGACCAGGCCGTCTGCCGGGAATCCTGGAACCTGCGCCCAGAGGGGCAGGCACAATACGCTCGAAACGACGACAAAAAGAACGAACCGCAAGCTCGATTTCATCCCGCCATAATCTCCGAACTGTTTCCGTTGGAAGCCTTTACGCCTCATTGTCAGTTCCGCATTCTATCATGGGGCCTTCTGGACTCCTCACCGATTAATGACATCAGTCCTCGTTCGGAAAGACCGTGAACCAGGTCACGTTAACAAGAAAGCGCAAAATTTGCGTCACCGGTTAGAGCTTCTTGAGGAGCGCCTGTGCGGCCACGTGCAACGGGTCCCACAGGCTGCTGTAGGGGGGTGTGTAGCCCAGGTCGAGTTCGGTGATGGCGTCGACGGTTGCCGATGCCATCATGGCAGTGGCGGCTACGTCGATACGTTTGGACACGTCGCCGTAGCCCACGGCCTGTGCCCCGATAACCCGACGCGAGCTGCGGTCCGCGATCAGCTTGACCCAGATCTTCTTCGCGTCCGCCCGGTAGCCCGCCCGGTCGAGGGCTTCGATGCGCACCGAGACAGTGGGGATTCCCTCTGCGGCCGCTTCGGCAAGGTTCAGGCCCGTTCGGCCCACGGCGAGGTCAAACACCTTGAGAACCGTCGTGCCCAGAGCCCCTCTGAACTTTTGGCGTCGTCCCGTCAGGTTGTCCCCCGCGACACGGCCCTGCTTGGCAGCCACGGTTCCGAGGTAGTGGAGCACGGGTTTTCGCCGGATAAAGCAAAAGGACTCGGCGCAATTGCCGGCGGCGAAGACCCCGGGAACGTTGGTTTCCATGTACTCGTCTACCACCACTCCACCCGTGTCACCCGTCCGGATGCCCGCCTCCTCTGCAAGCGTTGTGTTCGGAAGCACTCCAGTGTCGATGAGGACGAGATCCGTCGGGTGGACGCCGAGCACGCCTCTCGCCTTGACGCCCGTCACGGGCTCGGGCCCGACGAGAGCCTGGACCGGAGAGCCGGTCCTGAGGCTGACGCGGTGCCGTAGCAGCTCGTACTCGATAATCCGGGCCATGTCAGGATCGACACTCGACAGGACATGTGCGCCGGACTCGAAGATGGTGACCTCCTTGCCTAGGCTTCGGAGGCTCTCCGCCATCTCCAGCCCGACGTAACCGGCGCCGACGATCGAAACACGGTGTGCCACCTCGAGAGGCCCTTCGAGCCGGACCGCATCGTCCAGCGTCGTGACGGTGTGGACGTTGGCGAGTGATGTTCCAGGGATGTCGGGCAGGCGCGGCCGGACTCCCGTCGCCAGCAGCAGGCGGTCGAACGAGAACGAAAGCTTTTCTCCGGTGTCGATGCGGCGGGCGGTCACCCTCTTTCGCGAGGGGAGGATCGATGCCACCTCCACGTTGACATGGGCATCGATCGATCGTTCGCTCTTGAGCGTCCCGGGAGTAAAACTCAGCAGGTCGTCGGAGCGGACATCCCCCGCCAGGAAGTAGGGGATACCGCACGTGCTGTATGAAATGAACGGGGTCTTCTCGATAACCGTGATCTCGGCGCGAGGGTCCAGGCGGCGGGCCCGCGAAGCGGCGGTCATACCCGCGGCGTTGCCTCCGACGACGAGAATCTTGGGCATAAGATAGTTGTCAGTCCTCAGTTATCAAGGGGAAGCAAGGCCAGGGCCGCCGACAGCCAAAAGCCAACTGCCAAAAGCCAACTGCTGACTGCCGACTGAATCCTGTCCCATCACTAGAAATACTTGTCCCGTTCCGTCACCCACGAAGCGAAGTCTGTTACGCCCCGCCTTTCGACCAGTACCATGGACTGTTCCGCCACGACGCGGGTCCGTTTGAGCTCGGCCGCCTCGACCATCGACCTCAATTCGGCCAGCGTGAAGCCGGCTCGGACCTCCGCTGCGAATCGCCCCCGCAGACTCTCTGGGTAGTCGAGCGCATGTTTCCGGATGTAGCCCTCGATCGACAGCCGGTTCGGGCGGGCCAGAACCCGGATCAGTATCGCACCGCTGGGCTTGGTGATGCGATTGATCTCGCGGAGGATTGCGACCGGGTTGTCGAAGCGATGGAGAGACCGGTCGCACACGACCATGTCGAAGTAGCCGGTCTTGAACCGCATCTCATGTGGCTCCCCGACCTGGAGGAACATCCGCTCGCCGAGTTCCCAGTCAAGAGTGACGTCGCGCGCGCGGTCGGCCATCGCGGCAGTCCGGTGCAGACCCAGCGCGACGAAGTCTTCGTGATTCCACAGGATCTTGAGCGCGATGAGTCCGAGGCGGCTTCCCAGGTCGAAGATCATGCCGCTTTCGACACCCAGGTCGACCGACCGATCCACGAATGTCCCATCGAGGGTCGCGAAATGGTCGAGTCCCGATGCTTCGACCCAGGCTTCGATCTCGTCTTCAGTGACGTCCGTCTCGGGCGAGACGATGCGCGGGGGGTAGAGGATGGGGGAGAGGGTTCGTCGGATAGCGTTTATGAGGGTCATGGAGGCGGACCCCGCTCATTCGTTCTCCGTCGGGTTGCCTACCAGTACGGCGAGCTCGTCGAGCAGGATGTTGTTTTTAGACATGTACTGGAACTCCCTGACGAACGCGTACACGTTGGCCCCGAGCGCCAGCAAGGCGAGAACCGTGTGGATCCACGTCGGGAGAACACGCGTGTCCACTCCGCCGCCGACGATCCAGGCGGCCATGGTAAGCAGGATCGCAGTCGTCAACGGGGGAAAAACCACATTCTTGAAGTCGCGGGTCCGCTGGATGAGCTCGCCGGCCTTGGGGTGAGAACCGATGAGGTCCTTGACCTGCTTTCCCGTCCCGATGAAGTAGAACATCGACATGCAGTGGGCAAGAATTACGACAAAAGTCGCAAACATCGCGAACAGGAAATGTTGCGTCAGCCCGACACTATTCTCAATGGCGAAACCCATGTAGACCGTGATGACGAGAGCGACGATCCCCATGAGGGAACTGGTTAGAAGAGCTAGAACCATGAGCGACGAAAGATTCTATCACGCGAGTTCGCTGCGGTTGTTCAGACAGCTCCTCTTAGAAACCAAACCACAAGCCCTTGCGGTAGCTCATCGATCGGAGGTCAAAGTGTTGTGTGGATCTGTTCGCCCATGGTAAATAGAGATGCGATGAAACGACTTGTTGTAGTGGCAATCCTGATGGTTCTGACACAGGCTTGTGCCAAGCGCCCGCGCGTTCCGGTGCGCGCCCCAGTTCCGACCCCCACCGCCTCGGCCCCCAGCTCGCCCGATTCCCCGGGGCGCGGCGCGACCGAGCGGATCGCCTCCGACGGCGAGGCTTCCTACTACGGCGATCCCTACCACGGAAGACGTACGGCAAACGGGGAGACATTCGACAAGAACAAGTTGACCGCCGCCCACCGGACGTTGGCTTTCGACACATGGGTGCGGGTCGAGAACCTGACGAACGGGAAATCCGTCGACGTCAGGATCAACGACCGCGGCCCGTTTGTCGACGGCCGCATCATCGATCTCTCCGAGGCCGCAGCCAGGCGGGTCGACATGATCCGTTCCGGGGTGGTGCCGGTCCGGCTGGAGGTGATCCAGCAGGCCCCGGGCGCATCCCGGGCTCGGGCGCCAGCCGACGATGTGTTCTATGTCATCCAGGTGGGCGCTTTCCGTTCCGAGGAACCCGCCCAGGCCTTGCGGCAGCGTTTCGCGCGGAAGTACACGGGCATCTACGTCGAGAAGCCCACCCCGGACAGCCCGCTCTACAAAGTCCGCATCGGACGCTCGTTGCTCCAGGAAGCCCGCCGTATCCAGAACCGCATCCGGGACGATGACGACATCGAAGCGATCGTGATTCAGATCGGCTGGTAGACGGGTCGCTCAGTAACGGCTCCGAGTTTCCTGCGAATGTCCATCCAGTAACCCACGAACACGACAAGCAGGACTGCTGCAATGGTCTGAAACAGAATCCACATGGGTTCACTTCGACACCAACCTAGCTTTTGGCAAGCCGGGCGCCGGATTCGGACGTGACAGTTTTTCGAGTGTCACAGCGGCAGTCTGGGTAGAATCGGGTTGTCTTTCCCTTACCAAGAGGATCCGAATGCGGTCAGGCGACATTTCGATCGACCGGGATAGCGACGTCTCGATACGGCGGCAGATCACTGATCAGGTCTTGTTCTTGATCGCCACTGGCCGGCTCCGTTCGGGAGAACAACTGCCGAGCGTGCGGGAATTGGCGCGGCGTCACGACATTCATGCGAACACTGTCAGCCAGGCATATGGCGAGCTTGTCGACAGCCATTGGCTCAAGCGACACCGGGGAAGGCGTTTGGAAGTCCGGTCTGCCGAGGAGCCTCTCATCCCCCGCGAGGAAGGTCTGGACGACCTGATCAACGCGACTATCCTTGCGGCGCGCGAGAAGGGCTACAGCTTGCAGCAACTGGAGGACAGGGTCCGCCACCGCCTGCTCGTTGAGCCTCCGGACCACGTCCTGGTGGTCACCCGGACAGTCGAGATGGGGAAGTTGCTTCGGTCGGAGCTGTCGGAGTCCGCGCCGTTTGCAGTCGAAACTTGCCTACTGCAAGAGTTCTCGGCGAACCGCGGGTCGGCGATCGGCGCCTTGGTCACCTGCTTGCCCGGAGTGGTGCCGCAACTTGCCCCGCTGATGACCAGCGGGCGGGCCATTCTTCCCCTCAAGGCGTGCGGAGCCGACGAACTGGTAAGCATGGTGAGGGCCTTGAAGAATCCGGCGCTTGTCGCAATCGTTTCGATCAGCCCGTACTTCCTCGAGCTGGCAAGAGGGGTCATGGCGCCACACATCGGCAAGCGACACTCCCTTGAGACGTATTGCCTCGGCGAAGGGGAGAACAAGGACCTCACTGCGGCGGGCCTGGTGTTCTGCGACGCGCTGGTCAGGGAGCGGGTGAAGGCCAGGAAACTTATCGAGTATCGAATCGTATCTAAAGCCTCAGCCGAGGACATCGCCGCTGCAATTGGGGACGGCGGACTGGTGCCCAGAGGGAAGACTCTTCTGTAGCGGCGGTCTATGACCGCCGAAGAGCGATGGCGTAGATTTCGGCGGTCATAGACCGCCGCTACAGGGGGTATAAAAGAGGTTCCCGAGAAGGAGACGAATATGTCATACAAGGCCACGTTCACAACCGCCATTATTTTTCTTGCCTGCGGCATTCCTTCGCCGGCACAGACACCGGAACTGTCCCCGGCCGTTCGGCAGTTCGTCAGCGTCGACGCGCCGGTCGTCGCGCTGAGGGGGGTCCGCGTAATCGACGGGACCGGTGCTCCGGCCGTGGAGGATCAGACCATCGTGATCGTCGATGGACGGATCCAGACCGTCGGCGATCGAGCGACGACGCCGGTGCCTCAGGGCGCAGAGGTCCTCGAACTCGAAGGCCACACCGTCATCCCCGGCCTCGTCGGCATGCACGAGCACTTGTTCTATCCGGCAGGCAGCAGCCCCGGTCTATATCCGACGTTGGCTGTCAGCTTCCCTCGTCTCTATCTCGCGAACGGTGTCACGACCGCGCGCACGGGCGGGAGCATGTCGCCGTACCTGGACCTGAACGTCAAGAAGAGCATCGACGCGGGTACGATGGCCGGCCCGAAGATGCATCTGACGGCGCCGTACCTGGAAGGGGAGGGAAGCCGGTTTCTCCAGCTCCACCAATTGAGCGGACCGGAAGAAGCACGGCGGATGGTCAATTATTGGGCGGACCTCGGCTTCACATCCTTCAAGGCATACAACTACATTTCTCGCGATGAACTGCGGGCCGCGGTTGAGGAAGCGCACGAGCGCGGTCTCAAGGTGACGGGGCATCTCTGTTCGGTCGGTTTCGGCGAAGCCGCCGAGATCGGTATCGACAACCTCGAGCACGGGTGGCGGACCAACACCGAGTTCACGCCAGGAAAGGTTCCCGACGAGTGTCCTTCGGGCGGTCAGACGAGCCGCACGCTCGCCGATCTTGACATCGAAAGCGACGAGGTCCAGGAAGTAATTCGGAACCTGGTCGAGCAGGGCGTCGCGATCACCTCCACGTTGGTCGTCAACGAAGCGTCGATGCCGAACCGCCCGATCATGCCGCAACGGGCGCTGGACACGATGTCGGCCCAGGCCCAGGCCAACTTCTTCCGCCGCCGGGCACAATCCGCTCTTAATGTGAATCCGCTGTCGGATGTGCTCTTCAGGAAGGAAATGGAGTTTCAGTATGCGTTCGCCGAAGCCGGTGGGTTGCTGATCGCCGGCGTCGACCCGACGGGCAACGGCGGTGCGCTTCCCGGGTTCGGAGACCTCCGGAATATCGAACTGCTCGTTGAGGCCGGGTTTTCAACGGAGGAAGCGATTCGGATCTCGACTCTAAACGGAGCGCAGTTCCTCGGCGAGGCCGACCGGATCGGAACCATCGCACCCGGCAAACAGGCAGACCTCGTTGTGATCCTCGGCAATCCTGCGGCGGACGTCTCCGAAATCCTGAACGTCGAGATCGTGTTCAAGGACGGAATCGGTTACGACTCGGCAAAGATGATCGATTCGTTGAAGGGAGTGGTGGGTTTGTGTTAGTGGTGGGTTTGTGTTAAATGACCCCCGGCAGAGCCGGGGGCTTATTTCTGTGAGCCCCTCAAAGGGGCCGGTCAAGAGCCGCCTGAAGGCAGCTGATGCCCCCACGCCATGTTCAGCTCCTCCAAACGCTGCTCCTCCCGCTCCTGCCGCCAAATGTATTCCCGCACGAATTGTTTGTCCATCCCCACCGTGGAAACGAAATAGCCTCGCGCTCAGAAACTCTTCCCTGTCAAACGGTGTTTCAGTCCCAGAAAGTTCCGGGCAGTCGAGATTGCACTCTTCCCCTTGATGAATCCCGCCACACTGGATACCGCCTACTTCGGAATGAACACCATGTGATACTTGCAGTCCCATTTCGTGTGCGATCACCTTCGGGCCTCTTTCATTGAGTCCTCCTTCTTTGGAAGTCGTCGCTTCCAAGCAGGACTTTCCTATCTACCGCCGCTCTCGGTCAAACCTCTGCGAGTCGCCCCGGCTAAGCCGGGGGTTTACCTATGGGAATTAGCACGGCTACTCGTAGTGCGTCCACATTCGCAACACCTTGACCGTGCGCTCCTTCTCGAGCACCTGATAGACGAACCGGTGATGGATGTTGATACGGCGCGAGTAAGCTCCGGCGAGGTCGCCCAGGAGTCTTTCGAAGGGAGGCGGCTTCTTGAAAGGGTCCTTGCGGATGATGTTGATTAGCTCTTCGACCCTCTGCCGCAGATCTGACCGGGCGATCTTGCGCGCGTCCTTCTGGGCTTGCCTCGTAAAGACGACCCGCCAGGGCCGACTCACCAACCGGGCTCTTCAGAGGTCTTGTCGAGAGGTGTCGCCATCCCGTCGCGGATGGACTTGCGCATCCCCGGCACCGACAGCAAGTACATCGTCTCCTGAACCGCATTCCAGTCTTCTTCGGATATCAGAACGACGTTGTTGCGTTTGCCGGTGATATGGATGGGCTCGTGGGATGATGCGGCCTCATCCAACAACCGATACAGGTTGGCGCGGGCCTGACTGGCGGTTAAGGTCTTCATGAGATTAGCGTACGTGAGTGCGTACGCACGATGCAAGCCCCGCTCGTTTTCGCTCCAGAGTCCTCACCCACCCATTTACTTCTCGCCAAAAATTATCTAAGCTGGATATATCCAAACTGGATAACTCGATATGTATTTCGCAAGAGACGGTTCTGGTGGACCCAAACCGATGAAGCCGGCGGGCTTTCACATCCTCTTGGTCCTGGCGGGGAAATCCAGCCACGGGCTCGGGATTGCCAAGGCGGTCGACGAAGCCACTGAGGGAGCGGTAACCCTGGGGCCCGGAACGCTCTACAGGTCGCTCAAGGAACTGATGGGCGAGCGACTGATCCAGGAGATCGACCCACCGGAGGGCCCGAGCGACCCTCGGCGCCGCCTCTACGAAGTCACCCCTGCGGGTCTGGAGCGAGCCAGAGTTGAGGCTGGGCGCCTCGCCAGACTGGTCGAAGTTGCGCACCAGAACGCTGTGTTACCCGGAGGCTCCTAGTGTGCGCACCAACGGCTCTGGCTGTCCCAATCGAGGAAAATAATGACCATTAGATCGGAAATCCCTGTGCGGAACGAACTCGGAGGCTTGGCCGAAGCCGCAGTGTGTCGGTCTGGCTCGGGGAACGATCCGAATAAGGTACAGTCTGTTAGACGGGGACCACTAGGATGGATGAGTGGATCTACAGTGTGCTCATCAGCGTCTACCCGAAGGCGTTTCGCGATCTTTTCGGGCCTCGACTGTTGGAACTGTACTGCTACCGCAGGGAGCAGGCGCGGGCGCAGGCTCGGGAGCGGGGCTGGGCCTTCTGGCGCATCCGGTTTTGGTGGTTCATCACATGGGATCTAATGCGATCCGCCTGGGCGGAACGGTTGGGGCGAGACTCTTCCCTGATAGCTGCCTCGTCGGACCTTGACAGTTTGGGAGGCAGTAGGATGGAAGGTTGGATAGGGGATCTCGGGTATTCGGTTCGAAGGCTGGTTCGCAGTCCTGCGTTCAGCCTGGCGGTGGTCTCGATCCTATCGTTGGGGATTGGTTTGAACACGGCAGCTTTCAGCGTCGTGAACGCGGCACTGTTCCAGCCACCGCCCTTCAAGGACCATAGTCGTCTCGTCGAGATTCTCCAGGAGGCGGATGGCGGTGAGGTGAGCTCGACGTCGTATCCGGCCTTTCTCGACATCGCCGAATATGACGACGTGTTCACCGAGGTGGGCGCACGGTCCTTCGGCAGTGTTTATCTCGACGGTGGGAACGGCGAACTGGTCTCCGTGGCCGCCGAATATGCCACATTCGGCTACCTCCTTGTGCTCGGGCTGACTCCCGTCCTTGGCCGATGGTTCGAACCGAACGAGGATCGTCTCGAGGGACCGCCCGTTGCCGTCATTACTCACCGCTTCTGGCAAAATGCTTTCGGTGGCGATCCATCCTTTGCTTGGGCGCACCATCCAGCTCAATGACGCCTCGGTCACGGTGGTGGGAATCGGCCCGCAGGAATTCAACGGCGGACGGGGAATCACTACTGGTGCTGTCTGGCTCTCCATCTCTGCCTTGGATGACACCAATGGGCGGTCTCAATCTCTAACACGGCGACAGGATCACCCTTTGAGAGTGGTGGCTCGGCTGGCCCCTGATGTAACACCCGAGGCCGCCCAGGCCGCGATGGACCAACTGGCCGCCCGCTTGGTCCAGGACTACCCCGATGCAAACCGCGTCCGGGATCACGACCGTGGCATCCATGTGCTTCCGGTCCAGCTTGTAGGAGCCGAGAATCGTGGTTCCCTGGTTCCCGCAGTGATTTTCCTGATGGGTGTCGTCGGCCTCGTGTTGCTCGTGGCTTCCGTCAATTTGGCGAACCTCATGCTCGTCCGGGGGATGAGCCGGGGGCGTGAGATCGGTGTTCGTCTGGCTCTGGGCGGGAGTCGCGCGAGGTTGATCCGGGTCGTCTACGGTGAGACGGTGGTGCTCGCAGTCGTGGGCGCCGGTGTGGGGCTTGCGCTCACCTACTGGCTGATGACCAGGCTCGGGAAACTCGAGCTTTCCCTGGCAGGGCCGGCGAACTTCGACATCCGTTTGGACTGGAACGTCTTCGCCTTTACGATGGTCATGGCTGTGGGGGCCAGCCTCGTGGCCGGACTGCTCCCGGCGATACGCATCACCTCTCCTCGGGCAACCTCGATACTGCAAGTCCACCCGGGCCGTCGGCCCGGGAGCAGGTTCGGTTTGGCGGGTGCCCTGGTAAGCGCTCAGGTGGCGAGTTCCCTCATCTTGCTGGTGGCCGCTGGACTCTTTATCGACGGAGCGATCCGTGCCAGTTCTGCTGATCCCGGCTTCGACCCCGAGAATCTGGCGATCATCGGAGTAGACCTGAACTCGCTTGATCTCGAAGCCAATGGGGTACGCGCAAAGTACGACGCTTTGGAGGAGCAGATCGAAGGACTCCCGGGTGTTCTGGGCGCCAGCTATACGCGCAACCTGCCCGCGACCTCCGGCGGTACCACCACATTACTGGTGGGTGACCTGATCGATGGCCGGCGCCGTCCCGTGGAGGTCCCCTGGAACCTGGTCCGCGGCGACTTCTTTTCTTTGATGGAGATTCCCCTCCTGCACGGCCGGCTCTTCGATCAAAGTGACAGAGCCGGAGCTCCGCCGAGAGTCGTGGTCAGCCGGGCCATGGCCGAGGTTTTCTGGGGCCATAGCGATGTCGTGGGCGAGGTGTACCACACTGAGAATGCCCCGAACGTTGCCGTTGAAATCATCGGCGTGGTAGAGGCGACGAAGGTCACCTCCCTGGCAGAAGCACCCACGCCCCTGGTCTACTTCGACGGGCAGGAATCCGCGCAGACAAGGATGAATCTCCTCATCCGGACGGACGGCCCCGCGAGCGCGGTCCTGTCGATGGCGCGGCAGAGAGCCCGGGAGCTCGATCCTCGAATCTCGATCTTGACCGCCACGACGATGGACTCGTACCTGGCGGGAACCCTGGCACCCCAGCGCCTCGTGGCTCGGGTGCTCTTCGTGATCGGCGTCTTCGCGCTCGGCCTGGCGGCACTCGGGATCTACGCGGTGGTTTCGTTCAAGGTCTCCAAGAGGGTCAGCGAAGTGGGCATTCGGATGGCGCTGGGCGCCAGCCGCTTCTCGGTGGTGCGTCTCTTCTTGAAAGAAAACGCAGCCGTCGTTGGACTGGGTGGGCTCGTGGGTGTGGGCTTGGCCATTCCCCTCGCGTACCTCATCGGAGTGGCCTTCACCGGCACCCGAGGCCTGCCGGTTCCCGTGCTGCTCGCATGCCTTGTCACCTTGGGGGTGGCGGCGCTGCTGGCGACCGCTGTTCCGGCATGCAGGGCTGCGCACCTCGATCCAGCCCGGACGTTGCGGCAGGAGTAGCCGCGAGCAGGAACGTTCAGCGCTTTACACGTGGCGGAGCCCTTCGCTGCGAACACAGTTGAATCCCGGTGATCATGTCGTCCGAACTCCTGCCGTCAAACTGTTCGCGGATCACATCAGCAGTGTCGGGACTCAAGTGGACGCCACTTTCATCGATTCGGAACATTCCTGTCCACGCGCCGTTGAGGGCGTAGCGAGGGATTCCGGCCACATCGGGGAGATGGGTTTCAGTCTCGTCAGCAAGAAAGAGGATGTAGTGCTCTCCCGGCTGCATCAGGTCGTACTGATGCGGCAACTGTCTGAACTGACCGAGCACACCCCCCTTTTGGGAGATCACTACCTGTCGGATCGATTCGGGCCCTTTGAGCACTCGGTCGACCGACAATACCGAATCTGTTTCGAAATATCTGAGATTCTCGGTCGGAGCGAGAACCGATTGCACATGAGCCTCGACGATCAGTACCGAAGAGTCGCATAGCTCCTCAAAAGACCCGGGCACATTTCCAAGAGAAAGTGCCAGGCCGAACGTAATACCGGTTGTCGGAGGCGGGGGCGGCGGGGTGGATCCGGCCCAGGGGGCACTGCAATAGGTCGGGCGGAGCCTCGAGACATTGCGTCCTGACGGAAAATCTTCCGATAAACCAGGGGTACGTCTACCTCAATCGTCAGTGTATTGCTTTCCAACGTACCTTCGAAAAGGAGGGCATCCGCCTCAGACAAGAAGACGATGCTCGTTCCCTGCTGTGAATAGTTCCCGCGGCCCGAGCTTTCACTATCGGCGAAGCCCCCACCTCCGGTGTAGCGGTAGAGCGTCCGCCACACATGCGTACCGTCCGCTTCAAGTATTACCGAACCTCCAATGACCTCTTGCCTGCGGGATCCGTTCTCTGAGACGACGGCTGGGAGCTCCTGTCGGTTCGCGCTAACCAGGATGTACTGACCGACAGCCTCTGATCTCTGGCCAGCCTGCTTGTGACTCCCGTAAACGGGTCCTGCGGATGCGAAGACTGCTGAAAGCAAGATGAAGCGGAAACCGACACCGAAACGAACGAACTTCGTACCCACCGTGTCTAAAACTCTCATCACCAACCTCCCAAAGGCCGCCAAGCCCCCCCGATAGTACTGGCCGAGGGGACCAAGCGCTGAATCAACCGTCGCTTAACTTCAAAATTGAAATCCGACCGAAATACTCGTTCGGAGGTGCAGCTCCCAGCCAATCCTCACTTCGGGTGCGATGTACACCCTGTCGGTCAGGAAGACACGCAGCCCTCCTCCGGCGGTGAACGCCGCTTCGGTTGACGTGAAGGCTACGCCATTAAAGTCGTCCGTGTGTCGAAACAAGCCACCGCCGGCGACGAGAAACGGATTCAGACGAGGCGGTCCGGCAGCCCCGGATCGTCCGAGGTCAAATGTCAGGTTCCCCGTGAGCATCAAGTCGCGGTCGGTGTTGGGCCCTCGCATGTAAACCACTTCAGGACCCAGCGCGAGACGCGGCGTCAGATAGAACCTCGCCCCACCACCAACTACTCGATGGTCTTTCGTGCTGTTGTCGACGAACCCTGCCCACCCCAGGGAGCCTTCCAAGGCGACTCCGGGTCGCTGCTGAGCGGTGGCATCACTAGGCAGCCAGACCAGTATTCCGAGAGCGGCCATGATGGCAACACGGGCAAAGGCTGCCATCGGCCCCCTGATCTGGAAGAACCTACCGCTCTTCGACGGTTGCGACGATCTGCTTCTGTCTGTCGGTCGGATCATAGGGTTCACCTTGCCTTCACGGTCGAAGCTGTCATGACTGAACTGGAAGTCGCGCTATCCGGCATCTCTCAATCTCTCCCTCATCGATCGAAGCGTGCGGTTCATCGACTCTTTCGCCACGCCCTCAACGATCGGACGCACGAACAGCGACACAAGAACGGGAATCTTACGGCTCAATGTCAGCGACTCGCACTCGACCAATACGCCGCCTTCCACTTCCTGGTACCGCCAGTACGAGTTCAGACGCCACAGGAATCCGCGGTCCCTGCCTGGCAGCTTCTCGCGCTCAGCCGGGGTTCCTGCATCCTGAAGCTCGGCGATCCTGGTCGCGATGGTGCGGCTCGCAGCCTGACCTCGGCCATGCCGTCGGTAGAGGACAAGGTGTTCGGTGTTGTAGGTCGCCGTGACGATTTTCGATCGCACCAGTTTGAGGAAGACGCGGAGAGAATCCCCATCTCGTTCGAGGACTCTGGCTTCAAGGACGTCCTCTTGCGCATCGGCATCGGGGTTCTGGACCATCGCGAGTGTTCTTTCGACCGTGGTCCCCGGAATGAACACGACGCCTCTCCAGTGGTGGATCATGCCGCCCGGGACTTTTAGGTCTGTCCTGTCGGGCAGAGTCGTTTTCATTTTCAGGACCAGGAGGCGGCCTGACAGAACGGCCGTGCGTTCCGCTCGGGCCTCAGTGGCTGCTTGAAATTCCTGTACCAGGAAACCGCCATCCGAGTGGAGTTCTCTCCCGATCCGGCTCTCGGTCAGAAGGACGTACTCGTTCCAGGCCTGAATTGTGTCGCTCCGCAGTCCCTGGGCCTCTAACGGCGTCAGGGTTCCAACAAGGGCGAACACACAGAGACAGAGGTAGATGCAGGCGCGCTTCCATCTGGTACGAAACCGAGACATGACGATTCCTCCTATGTCGAAACCTGTGCGCGCACTTCCGTGTGCCTCAGTGAACTCGAAGCCGGGGGCGAACCAAACACGACGCGCTCGCACACGACGAAGTTCACAATCGAACATGCCCCGATTGACACCAGGTTGGCGAGGACGGTTGCATCTGTGCCGTTCCGACAAGAACCCACATCAGTCCGGTGTTGCCCGCCATGGAGACAGTTCCCGAGATCAAATGGAAGCGCAGAAGGGCACGGAGTTGCGAGCGTTGCTCGTTGTTGTGCGAAGGCCAGGTCCAGGTCACATGCCACACGAAGTTGTGCAGCAGCGCCGCCTCCACCGACAGTATCGTTGCCAGGATGTAATGCAATTCGAGTAGATGTACGCCAACAGAAAGGGTAGTGATCTGGACTGCCATACCCATCGCACCGACGGCATTGAACTTTAACCAGCGCATCACACGCTCTCTCTTCGGTGCAACGCCAGGGTGTTGCGCGCGACTGAGCCCACCAGTACGCATGCCGTCATCACAACCGTGACCAGGCCCGCCACATCAAAGAAGCGCAGTTCAACCCCAAGGACGTTCACAGTGGGTCGTAACCAGGCTACGACGTTCCCCACGCCGAGCAGAACCCTCAGTTCCGTGGGGCCGAGCAGCCAGAACGAAAGCTGAAAGACCCCCAGCGAATACGCCGCCAGATACAGGTTGATCGACAACAGCAGATAGACGATGAGTAGGGCCAGGGCAACTCCTGGCGTCATAAAACCGGATAGAGCCAAGCCTCCCACCAGGAAAAGGACACCGAAGGAGTCGGCCATGTGATCGACATAGAATCCGTAGCGGGGCCGCTCCCGATTTCGAACCCGGGCGAGCGTCCCATCCAGGCTGTCTCCGAACCAGTTCACGACGAGCCAGGCATTGACCACCAGGAGACCGGGCGACCACCATGGCACTACCGCGTATGACAACCCGGCCATGAACATCGATGCCAAAGCGAGCAGGGTGAGCTGGTCCGGCTGGACCCACGACGGCATGCGTTCGGCCAGCCACACCAGGCACTGTTTTTCGACACCGGCCAGCAGACTTCCATGCTGACGCTCCATGTTTGCGCTACTGATGGACATTGATGTCGAACGACTCATGACAACGCCTCCTCGGGATTAATCGCTTCCAGTTTCCAAATCGCACGGTCAGCGGCCTCGATCCAGCGACCATCCTGCCCCAGGGGAGCCAGCGCTTCAATGCACTCGCGATGTACCAGTGGTGGACACGGCATGAAGCTTTTATGTACAGTTAACTAGCTGATTCAATAAGGCTTGTTATCGCCGGATAGATGAGCGATGGCCCGGGTAGGCCGTCGGGTAATGAATGAGACCGTAGCGGGTGAAGAGGGCTCAGCGATACGCCGTCCTATCGTTCCGGATCTGCGAGCAGTGAGGCAGGCAACCGGTGGAGCCGAAGCTGACTCGGGTATCCCGGTCCTGCATGAATGGTGTTTTCCTGCACAACGACAGTCGTGCCCGTACTGTAGGGCTCCATCGTTCCCAGGTTACGCGCGGCTGCGGGAAACAGTTCGCTGCGGATGGCCAACCCCAGACTTGTTCCGGACCGGAACAGGTGGGCGAAGTCTGCCAAAGCAAACGTCACGCGCTGGGGCACACCCGGCTCGAGCGGCTTCGGATTGTTGAAGCCGTCGCGATAGCGAACACGAAAGGACGAAGTCTGGTGGAGCGCTCTTGCTACACCGCGTTCGTCTATCTCGGTCAATACGCCAAACACATCCGTGTCCTCGGCGCTGGACGAGAGCCAGAGCTCGACCTCGGCAGGGCCGCTGAGCAGCGTGTCCTCCGTGAACGGCTCGGTGACGAACAGGACGTTGTCACCGTCCTCGGGCCCATACCACAGACGCGTCGAGCGGCTGAACCAGATGTCGCGCCCGCGGCTGAACCAGCTGTCGTCCACGCCGACCACATTGTTGGGGTCGTGTCGCCACTGAACGGAGTTCGCCAGCGCTACCGGTCCCGGCCCGAGCACGCCCCGCCCCGACTCCTCCTTTTGCGATGCTCCTCCCAGGTGATAGACCGCGAGCGTGGCCTTGGTCGCCGGCCAGTCGGAGAGAGCGAGCCACTGGTTCGCGCCCGTCGCGAAGACCTGGACGCGCGGAATCTGCTCGAGGCCTACGTTCTTGCCCTTGAGCCAGTGCTCGTACCAGAGGAGAACGATCTCCCCGAGCGCGATCACCGAACCCCTCCCGTAGTTGCGGTCGGCACGGGTCCTCGATTGGTTCACCTCGTGCGGCCACGGGCCGAACACGAGGTATTGTCCCTCGTGCCACTTCGCATCGAACTCCTGGAAGTTGCGACGCGTCGCCATCAGTTCGGCGTCCCAGATCCCACCGATGTGGAGCCCGGCGACCTTCGTCTCGAGCTGTGCGAACTCGTCCCAGATGTCGAGCGTGGGCATGTCCGAGGCCTTCTCGACCTCCATGAAACCATCCCACACGCGGAGGCTCTGCCCGGACCACGCGTCGTCCACGGAGGTCAGTGGCAAGACCATCAGGCTGTCGTTGTTGGCGGTCCGAGGGAAGCGCCCCGAGCGGTCGAGCTTCGGTCCCCGCATCTTGTAGAAGTACGACACCAGACTGAGCATGGGGACACCCCCGCGAAACGGGAAGTCTGAGAATCCGTCGCTCCCCGGGGACAGGGGAACGATGGCCTTCAGCGCAGGATGGCCCGACGCGGCGGCGAGGATCTGCGCCTGTCCGAGGTAGCTCCCTCCGCGCATCCCGACCTTTCCGTCGGACCAGGGCTGATTGACGATCCAGTCGATGGTGTCGTAGCCGTCATCCTTGTCGTCCTCCCAGGCACCCCAGACGCCCTCGCTGCCGTCGCGACCGCGGCAGGCCTCGACGACGGACACGTACCCCCGTTTGCTGTATTCCCCGGGAGATTCGAGGTCCCGGCCGTAGGGCGTGCGGATGAGAAGGGTTGGCCATGGACCCTCGCCGACCGGGAGGGTGATGTCCGCCAGGAGCCTCGTTCCGTCCCGCATCGGAATCCACACGTCGCGCTCGGTGACGGTTTCAAGATCAGGCGGTGTGACCTTGTCCAGACCGTCGTGAATTAGCTGTGGACTGGTCACGGCGTCACCCGGTTGCGGAACGCCAGAGAAATCAAAGCTGCAGGATTGGAGCATCAACGAAGCGAACGTAAGCCCAAGAAGTGAGCGAAACCTAGGCCCAGTTAGCTGATCGATCATCGAGCCTCCACCGATCTCGTATTCATCCTCATTTGACGCCGCCACACATCGACCGGCTTCCCGGTCGCCGAACAGTGGTCAGTCCCAATAAACGATACGGGACTTGCCGTGTCATGCGCTGAGGTTTCGGGTGAGTGGTCGACCTGGCCGTGTGAGGGGAGCGGTTGCGGCCGTGGCCGGTGTTGTATGCAGGATAGATCATGACGAATCGTTCCCCGTCAGGCATGATGTCGTCATCTTGGTAATGCTGAATCTTAACTCGACATCGCCGTCACGTTGGCTCGAGCAGGTCGAAACACATCTCGACGAGGTGCTGATCGACCACGCTCACTGCGAGAAGAAAGCCGCCGGCAACGCGATGAATCTGATCTTCGCTTATGTCGACAACGAAGAACTGTGTCGCGAGCTGACGGTGATCGTCAACGAAGAGCTCGAGCATTTTCACATGGTGCTGGAGCTTCTCAAGCAGCGGGGAATCCCTTTTCGCCGTAACAAACCGAGTCAGTACGGGCGGAAGCTGAAAGATCTTGTTCGCAAGTTTGAACCCGAGCGCGCAATCGATCGGTTGCTCGTTGCAGCCTTGATCGAAGCACGTTCGTGTGAACGCTTTGGCCTGCTGCGTGAGAACCTCAAGGATCGGGGCCTGGCTGATTTCTACGACAGCCTCTTTGACTCCGAAGCCCGCCACCACACCACTTATGTGCGGCTCGCCAAAATGTACGGTGACGAAGACACGGTTCGCCAACGTCTCGATGCTTTGGCTGCCGAAGAGGCGAAGATCATCGAAACGGGTGATGACTTGCCGCGCATGCACAGCTAACGAACTCAACCCAGATGGGTACCGCGGAAAGGGGACTGCTTGGACTGGCTCTACTACGAAAGGGAAACGGCGGCTCCGGTGCCATGCTCCCGCCGAGTCGTATAAAGCGTGTAGCGAACCCCGTCAGGTGGTGTGGCCTTTAAAAGCAATACCCTGCGGTCACCCGGCTCTCTCAGTCCAGTCTGGAAATCCCAACCCTTCACTGCTCTGGCCCATTCCGCACGCTTGGTAAGTTTTCTTGTCGGCCGTCCCAGAGATCCGCCTATAATCCGCTGGTGTTACTCTGAGATCGACACATAACCGCGTTGGTCGAAATTCGAAAACCTCATGGCCGATCGTCGCCAAAGGAGGGCCGATGATTCTCCTATCCACACTGCGCATTCAACTTCAGGCATGTCGTCGCCTCGGACGTCTTGGTCGACAAGTTTGGTGCGATGAACCCCGTCTACCGTCCTCTATTTCACAACGACCCGCCCGTACGAGCCCCCATCGGGGTCGACCGACAGGCGAGCGGCAACGCGCTTTGAGGAACGAGCGATGTTCTGCAGACCGCGACTTCTTTGGCCTGGCCGGAAAGGACGTCATGCCTCGGTACGCGTGGTTCCTCATCCTCCTGCTAGTCGTGAGTGCGTTTCCGCTGAATCTCGAAGCCCGGGAAAGAACGGGTCAGGCTCAGGCTCAGGCCGCAGATCAGGAGCCTCAGCCCGTCACGACTGCAAACTACGACCAGGCGGGGCGCTTCGCTCCATACAAGATCGACCGCCTCATCTACAGCACGGCAGTTCGGCCGCGCTGGATCGACGACGGCAGTGACCGGTTCTGGTACGAGTGGGAGACCTCCAGCGGTAAGAGTTACTACCTCGTCGACCCGGCACGCGGCACGAAGACCCTTATCTTCGACAACGACCGAATCGCGGCCGAACTGACTCGCTTGACGAAGGATCCATGGGACGGCCAGCACTTGCCGATCCGGGGCATCATGTTCATCGACGCGGACACGCTGCAATTCGAAGTCGAGTCGTCCCAGGATGCGGAAGCGGAGGAATCCGAGACGGATGAGACCGATCAGGAACAGGAACAGCAGCAGGAAGAGGATGACGGGGAAACCAGCGAGGAACGGGCGAAGAAGCATCTGTTCCACTTCGAGTACGACATCAACGGACGGACCCTTCGCATGCTCGAGGATTGGGAAAAGCCCGACGACCATCCGAACTGGGCGAACGTGTCACCAGACGGCCAGGCGATAATCTTCGCTCGCAACGACAACCTCTTCATGATGAGCGGGGACTCCTACCAACAGATCCTCGACGCTCGGCGTGGCAAAGATGGTGATGACGCGGACGAGGCGGACCAGGCCGTCGAGGTGGAGGAGATCCAGCTGACGACCGACGGTGAGCAGCACTACAGCTATGCCAACTTCGATCGGGGTGACACCGACCCGGAACGGGAGAAGACGAAGGACGAGCGGAAGAGGGTCTCGATCTCGTGGTCGCACGATTCCGGTCGCTTCGCCATCGTCCGGCGTGATCAGCGAAAGACGGGGGATCTTTGGGTTATCCATTCGGTCGGTAACCGCCGGCCCGAGCTCGAGACCTACCGGTACGACATGGCTGGCGAGGAGAACATCACGCAGCGGGAGCTGGGCGTCTACGACCTCGCGACACGCCAGATGGTCGCGGTAGACGCGGCCAAGTTCAAGGACCAGAACATTTCGCTATTGAACGCTCGAAAGTTCGAGTATCCGGACCGCCACGAGCCTGTACGGAACCGCTGGCTGTCGGACGACCCGAACGAAGTGTACTTCTGGCGGCAGAGTCGTGATCGACACCGACTCGAGGTGTGTGTGGCGGACGCGACGACCGGTGAGGTGCGCGTCGTCCTCGAGGAAGAACTCAACACCTACGTGGAGATCCAGCCGCTCGAACGTCTCAGTTCGGGCGACCTGATCTGGTGGTCGGAGAGGGACGGCTGGTCGCATCTCTATCTCTACGGTTCGGACGGGACCCTCAAGACTCGGTTGACCGAAGGACCCTGGGGTGTGCGACAGGTCCAGGGGATCGACGAAGAGGCCCAGGTCGTGTACTTCACGGCGAACGCTCGAGAGGCCGAGGAAGACCCCTACTACCAGCATCTGTACAGCGTGAACTTCGATGGCGATAACCTGAAGTTACTCGATCCCGGAGACTTCGACCATCGAGTCGAGATAGGGGAGTCCAGCCGGTTCTTCATCGACAACTACTCGAGGGTGAACACGCCGCCCAGCGCGGCGCTGATTGGGGCCGACGGCGCCAGGGTGCTCGATCTCGAAACGGGCGACTTCAGCCAGCTCGAAGCGGCGGGGTATCAGTTCCCTGAGCCGTACCGCATCAAGGCGGCCGATCGCGTGACCGACCTGTACGGCGTCATGTACAAACCGTTCGACTTCGACCCGTCGAAGAAGTATCCCATCATCGAATTCGTCTATCCCGGTCCGCAGACCGAATCGGTCTCGAAGTCGTTCTCGACGAATCGCTACGAGACCGCGCTCGCACAGTTCGGCTTCATTGTCGTGACCATCGGAAACCGCGGCGGACATCCCGCGCGCTCCAAGTGGTACCACAACTACGGCTACGGGAACTTGCGTGATTACGGCCTGGCGGACAAGAAGGCGGCCATCGAGCAGCTTGCCGATCGCCACGACTTCATAGACGCGGACCGCGTGGGCATCTATGGACACTCTGGCGGAGGGTTCATGTCGACCGCCGCGATGCTCGTCTATCCTGACCTCTTCAAGGTTGCTGTGTCGTCGTCCGGGAACCACAACAACGACGTCTACAACACCTCCTGGTCGGAGAAGCACGATGGCGTCAAGGAGGTCGTGGGAGAGGACGGCGAGATCAGCTTCGAGTACGACATCGACAAGAACACGGATCTTGTCCAGAACCTCAAGGGGCACCTCCTGCTGACGACGGGCGACATAGACAACAACGTGCACCCGGTCGGCACGCTCAGGATGGCCGAGGCGCTAATCAAGGCGAACAAACGCTTCGACTTCTTCATCTTCCCCGGTATGCGGCACAGCTACCGGGACATGGGGGACTACTGGTTCTGGCTCCGCGCGGAGTACTTCGTCGAGCATCTGCTCGGCGACTTGCATTGGGATCCTGATATTGCTCAACTCAACTTGATGAAGGGCGATCCGCCGATCGGGAGTAACGGCCCGCGATGAGCCGGCTCCTTCCCGAGTCGATCGGGTTTCAGTCATCCGGCTGTTGGTGTGCTCTATGAGCGCACATGGGCGGTCATAGACCGCCCCTACAGAAGAGTTGCCCAAAACTGCGCAGATACGATGGCAGGAAGGGGTTGGTAGCAATCAAACAGTCAGTAGCCCGTGTAACGTCAGTTTTGTATCGGAGATGGTCCGGCACCGACAGTGACAAAAAATGATGCCGGAGCATGTCGGATAGAATGGTTTGAAGTGAGGCGCTGGCGCGGTCGGGAGCGGAAACCCCTATGGGTTTTCAATCCATGGATTGGAGGCGGGATCGGGGAGACGCAGTGATGTTGGGGAGTGGTTGTAGAGGAAAGTCGCTGTCCATGGTCCGAGTGTGAGGGGTTGGACATACCGAAAGGGGCTTTGATCACGCGTGTTTTTGGTGTCTGGACACACTTCGGCGATGCAGTCTGGGCGACCGCGTCGGGTTGGAGTTGTGGCGTGTCGATGGTTACGCACTATCCTGAATTGGAACCTCCTTGGATTCGATGGCGGCGAGTTGATCCGCAGTTAGACGTTGAATGAGACGCATCGGTCCCCGGCAGATCGGACACGGTTCCGGTGGGGTTTCACCCGACTCGGACTCCGGCTCCGTGATGGACTCCTGACCCAAGAGGTGCCGACAGAGTTCCAGCATCGTTTTGCGTTTCCGATTCGCCATCCATCCGTAGTACCGGATGCGGGGAAAGCCTTTCGGTAAGACATGCAGGAGGAACCGCCGGAGGAACTCTTCGGGTTGGAGTGTCATCGTGCGGGGTCGGCCGTTGTGGCGATAGTCCTTCCAGCGGAAGGTGACGCCGGATTGGTTGACATCGAGGATGCGATGATTCGAGATCGCAACCCGATGCGTATAGCGAGCCAGGTACTGAAGGACATGTTGGGGCCCACCGAATGGTTCTTTGGCGTAGACGATCCAGTTCCGATCCTTCAGATCGTCGAGGAACCGCTCGAAGGTGGATTCGGTGGCCAGCTCCAGACACTCCCCGTGGAAAACGAACGTCTTGTTTCCGAACGCTTCGGCTAAGCCGTCGAGAAACTTTTCTCTAAAAACGTAACTGAGTTTCTTGACCGGCAAGAAGAAGTCGGACCGGTAGGAGTGGATCCATCGGTCCTGTTGCGGAGACACTCCACCACCGGGAACCACACAATGGATATGCGGGTGGCGTTCCAGGGTTTGTCCCCAGGTATGCAGGATGCTCAGGAATCCAATCTCACCTCCCAGATACTTGGGATCCCGGGCGACCTCCATCAACGCGGCGCCACTGGTTCGGAACAGAAGAGCATAGAGCACCTTCTTGTTCTGCCAGATCAAGGGCACCAACTGATGGGGCATGCTGAAGACCAGATGGAAGTACCCGATCGGTAACAGTTCCTGTTGCCGTTTCTCGACCCACGCGTTTCGAGCTTGGGTCTGACACTTCGGGCAGTGGCGATTCCGGCACGAGTGATATACCAGTGTTTCGTGGCCACAATGTTCGCATCGTTTCCGGTGGCCGCCCAGTACAGCGGTCCGGCAATGGGTAATCGCGTGGAGGACCTTGACCTGGGGCCAGGCCAGCGCTTTGGAATACCGTTGTCGGAATCGGTCTCCGACGATGCGAATCACGTCAGCCACCTCAAAGGGTGGCCGGCTCACTTCTTCGGGTCCTCAACCGCAGGTGAAAGCTTCAACTGATCCGGAGGATTGTGCGCGGTTCGAAGATGGCGCCGGGACAGTTGCAGGTAGAGAGTGGTATCGCTGAGCCGACTGTGTCCCATCAAGAGCTGGATCGTGCGCAAGTCGGTCCCGGACTCTAACAGATGTGTCGCGAAGCTGTGCCGCAGCGTGTGCGGACCGACCCTCTGGGTCAGACCCGCACGCTGGGCGGCCCCATGAACGGCATGCCAAACGACCTTGTCCGAGATCGGAGCATCCGTGCCGCGGTGTCCCGCACTGCTATGAAACAGATAGACCTCGGGCTTTTTCAACACCCAGTACTGCCGTAACGCTTCGAGCAGATTCCGACTCAATGGGACATCCCGGTCCCGACGCCCTTTCCCATCGCGGATATGCACCAGCATCCGTTCACTGTCGATGTCGGCCACCTTCAACACGGCGGCTTCGGCCCGGCGCATCCCGGTCCCGTAGAGCACCATCAAGATGGCCCGGTGCATTGGGCTCAATGCCGCTTCGATCAACCGTCGAACTTCAGACGGACCCAGGATCGTCGGTAGCTTCCGTGTACTCTTTGGCAGGGGCAGATCATCCAGTTCCAGATCCGCACGTCGCAGCACCTTCTTGTAGAGGAATCGCAACGCCGAGGTCCGCATCTGGACCGTACTCGCCGCCAGCTTCTTTTCCTTCAGTAAGTACAGCTGAAAGCGCCGTACCTCCTCGGCTCCCATCAAGGCCGGAGACTTACCGAAGTAATTCGCGAATTGTTCGACTGCCAGAATGTAGCCACGACTCGTGGCCGGAGAATAGTTCCGTCGCTGGAGTTCCTCCAGCATCCGTTCGCGTAGTTGGGTCATAAGACACCTCCTTATGACCGCTACTGTATGGGACAGACTTTATCCGCAGGACGCCGACTCCGAGCGCCAGCGGCTTAGTTCAAACCGCCTTACCGGTTAAGTAGGAAACCGCCGGCGGTCCTGATCAAACTCCGGCCGATAAGTAAACAAGCAGGGGTTCGCAGGGCTCGGAGTGGCAAGCGGCACGGCGGATGGTAGTTTTCCTTGGTGGCGGTCCCGGCAATCCGCCTATAATCCGCTAGCGTGACTCGTCAGACTCGCCTGGCGTTTCCTTGTCTCGACAGATTCAAAGCGAAGGAGCCACTGATGAACTACCGACGTACTTTCCTCCTGATTCTCGTGTTCACCCTGCTCTCTGCCCAGTCGGGCGCCCAGCAGATGCGCTCCCTCAGTCCCGAAATCGCCCTCGACGTGCGGAACGCGCGGATCGCGGCGGTTGCCGACGACGGCAGCCGCGTTGCCGCAACGGTGCAAACGCGGCGCGAGCGCACGGACGTCGACCACGAGCGATACGGCGATCCGACGTACATCTCGCCGGTCTCGACCCGATTGATGGTCATCGACACTCGTTCAGGTGATCAAACGTGGGTGCACGAGGAGCCGGCGCGGATTCGAGGATTCGCCTGGTCGCCGGACGGCATGCGCCTCGGCTACTTCATGGTCGAAAACGACCGCTACACACTACGCATCTTCGATGCGGCTTCGGGAAATACGACAGCCGTGGCGGTGAACACCGACAAGGAAATCGCGTCGTCGTCGTTGCTGGAGTGGTCGCCCGACGGCACTGCGATTCTCCTCGGACTGCGCCCCGATGGATGGGCGGACAGGGCACGCCGGGCGTTTGTCGCCCTCACCGCGGCGGCGGTCATCGTGCAGGACTCGCGCAACGACTTCCTGGCCTGGGACCGCGTCCGGAACATCGCCGACCAGCAGGTCACAGCCTTGGTGTCCGTAGCCGATGGCACGGTGCGCGAAATCCTGAGTGATCGAACGCCGCGGGGCGTGGGCTTCTCCGAGGACGGCGCCTACATCACCTACTCCACGACGACCCGCACCAAGACGTCGTACACGCGCCGCGACGGCACCGACTACGAGCTTCTCATGCTCGCCCTGGACGGTAGTGAGCCCGCGCCGCTCCGTGGCCCCGGTGAAGAGCGCATCAACGTGTCGTGGACGGAGGCGCGCGATGCCTTCGCCTACAGCGAAGGCGGCTCCGTATTCGTGCAGCACCTCGGCGAAGAAGAAGGGGTGGACGTTACCGAGGCGCATCGCGCTCCCAAGGAGGACGATGAAGCCGACACGGCGGAGGTAGAGTCGGAGTCGGATCGCGGCGATCTGGAACCCCAGTTCTCTGTCAACCGCTGGAACTCCTCGGGTACCCAGCTCCTGCTCACGACCGAAAAGGGCTGGCATCTCCTCGATCTCGAGACCGACACGATTCGGGACCTGCTCGTGCTCGAAGAAGACGAGGACGCCCGCCCCCGTCGCAGTGTGCAGGCGTGGAGCGAAGATGGGCGCTACCTTTTCTTCAGCTACTCGGCGCACGATCATTGGGAGCGCGGCTTGAAGCGTCTCGATGTCGAATCCGGCGAAATCGACACGCTGTTGCTCGATGACAACCTCTACGGCTCGTGGAACATCTCCAATGACGGCAACACGATCGTCTACACGATGTCCGACGGCGACCGCCCCAACGAGATCTGGGTCACCGGTCACGACCACGCGGCGCCGAGGGTACTGACTTCCTCGAATCCCGACCTTCGGGACGTCGCGCTTGCCCGCACCGAGCTCGTCGACTACCTCGACCTCGACGGCAACACGCTCTACGGCATCCTCTATTATCCGGCCGATTACGAAGAGGGCCGTACCTACCCGCTGGTCGCTGAGATATACGAGCAGTTCTTCGACAACGGCTACAACGAAAACATGAACCTGATCACCGCCCAGGGCTGGTTCGGCTTCCGTCCGTCGGTGCAGTTCGAAGAGGGCTACCCCGGCGAGGCGTGGCTCAAGGCGGTGCCCAGCGCCGTCAACAAGCTCATCGAGCGCGGCCTTGTGAACGAAGACAAGGTCGGTGTATACGGACAGAGCTACGGCGGTTACGCCACGAATTTACTCATCACACAAACCGACCGCTTCGCCGCCGCGGCGAACGTGTCGGGGAAGGTAAATATGGTTTCGTTTCTCGGTGACTCACCGAAGATCACGACGCGCAACTACGCGGCGGCCGAGGTCGGCCAGGACCGTATCGGCGCGACGTTGTGGGAGCAGCCGCAAAAGTACATCGAGCACTCCGCGGTCATGTTCGCCGACAGAATCGAAACGCCCCTGCTCATGCTCTCGGGTGAAGGCGACTGGAACGTTCCGGCCACCAATCAGCGGGAGATGTACTACGCCTTGCGCCGCCTGGGGAAAGAGGTGGTATGGGTGCACTACACCAGCGGTGGGCACGGCGCCGGGCGCGCCAGCACCTCCGAGGACTTTGTCGATCACTGGCAACGCATGTTCGACTGGTTCGCCGAGCATTTCACGGAAAACGAGGCAGAGCCCTAGAAGCGGCCCTTCTTTGTCGACCGTTCCCTCAAATATGCATTGAGAAAAAGTGCACGTTTCCGGATAGGCGACTCAACCTTCAAGTGGATCGACAATGGTCGGCGATTTGGAGAACGCCTTGAGATTGGAAAGCGAGAAAAGCGAGGGCTATGGCACCGGCACCCATTCCTTCAGTTCTTCAAACCAGTCCAGGGTGATTCTTGAATTGCGGTCCGAACATGCGATTGTTATGGATCTTGAAATCGATACTCTGTCCGCCACCCCCGGCCCTGATTTTGTCCATCGGTAACGAACCAGACCAGAACCTGGTTGCTCCAGGTCGTTAACTCGGGCGGGATGTTGCGGCCGGTGAAGACGGCCATCAGCTCTTCCTGGAGAGTTCGCGAGCCGTTGAAGAAGTAGATCGAATCCGTCCTGGCTTCCGTATCGAATTCATCGAACTGAAAATGGATCACCTTGCCCTCTGGAGCCGTGATCAACCACCGGCAATCGGTGAAGGCAGAGTAATGCTCGGACCCACTGCCGTCGGCCAGCGTTCCCTCCACGACAATCTCTTGTGTGTCACGGCAATATAACTTGCTGAAATCGATCGTATCGACGTCGTACTCCAGTAACCAATCGAAAGCCTGGCTGTCATCCGAAGGTTCGAAGGTGACATAAGCAGTGGTGCCCGGTACAAAGACACTCTCAGGAAAGTCATCCAGCGAGTGGCTTGCGATTACGTTTCCGTTTCGAGACTGGTCGGCACGAAACTCGATTGTGCCTTAAGCTGCCTCGCCTGCATTGAACACGGGTGTGAAGCGGATGCCCTTGAACCGACCTTCCGGCTCGATCGCCCAGGTGATCGACGCCGGGCCTGTTGTTGTCTTGCCATGAAGGAACCCCTTGGGAAGAATCAGGCGATTCGTTGCCCCTGTTTCCCAGGTGAGGAGATCACAGGTGACAGCGGCCTCGACATTGAGCTTTCCTGAACCAAGTTTTGCGCTGTATTCGAACGATGGCACTTCGAGTGGCTCGGCGGAGCTTTCTAGGCACGCCTCGATCTGTTTGAGAGAATCGAATCCATGTTGGAGTTTGATCAGTGCCGCAGCGGCTGCCACCATCGCGGCTGAAAACGAAGTGCCGTCCCGAACTGCGTAGCTGTCATCGGAAGCAACGCTGGCACTGTGGATATCCACGCCGGGAGCGGAGATGTCGATGAACTGCCCATAGTTAGAATTCAGGGTCTTCTGCCCGTCCGGATCCGTCGAGGCCACCGCCAGCACAGTGCTGTGAGCGGCGGGATATTGCTCGCGTTCCTCAGGCAGGTTGCCGCCGGACGCTACTACCAGAATTCCGTTGTCCGCGGCTTCCTGCAGGATTCTGGATTCCTCGGAAGTGATCTGACCCACTCCCCAGGAAGTGACGATGATGTCCGCTCCCGCCCGGATCGCGTACTCGATCCCCTCGTAGGCGTCTACGAGATAGGTCGTCGGCGCACTATCGGCCAGGGTCTTGATCGGCATGATCCGAATAAAGCGGGGGGCGGATTCGCCGTAGGCCGCCCGCGCAATGTTCGTGATGACACCGGCGATGTGGGTCCCATGATAGAAGTCCGCTCGGCCCTCTGGAGCGCCAACATCCCCGTTTTCATCAGATACATCCCACCCGTGGACGTCGTCTACGTATCCGTTGCCATCGTCGTCGATCCGGTTGTCGGGAATCTCCAGCGGATTCGTCCAGATGAAGTCCGCCAGGTCGCGATGAGTGATTCGCATGCCGTCATCCACGACGGCGATAACGAAGGGCTCGTCCGTTATCCCGGGGGCTAAATTGTCAGGTACTCGAATGTCTTCGAGAAACCAGTTGTCCTGGTGAGTGGTCTGGGCGTGGACGGGGCTTGATGGGATCGCCGCAAGTAGGAAGGCGACGATGGCGCAAACCATCGAGATTCTATTCTCAGCAACACGCACGTCGCCCTCCATGGAGGCGGATATCAACCCACAAGGCTTTACGGATTGTGTCGATGTAGGGTGATTGTCTTCTGGCTGCCGCCACGCGAGCCAAGATTTCGACGCGACAGGCCGGGCCCGGTCCCAGCGTGAATGGGAGCTCTCCCTCGTAAGTCGGGTAGAGCAAAAGTCGTCCGGCCATCCCCACCGTAGGTCGTCCCAAGAATTGAAAAGAGCGCCGAGTTCTGGCTGATGGCCAGCAACTGGCCATCACACAAGGCGAAACCTCGGGGAGGGAAGTTTCCGGCAAACATGAAAATCTCACCGAGCAATGGATTGGATGAGTTTCTGGACGGAAAAACGCCTTGTAACGCAATGATGTAGTTCACTGCCTGGTACGGCTGCATATTGCTATCGTTGTCATTGTCGAGAACCGGTTGCTTCGCGACCCAGCTGCTTGCGTCATTCCACACCAGCAACTGGCCAACGGCCGTGCCTGGGACGACGCCCACGCCATCTGCACCGTCAACCCCTGGCGCACCATCATCACCATCCGCTCCCGCGGCGCCTGGGGCGCCATCATCACCATCCGCTCCTGGGGCACCTGGGGCGCCATCATCACCATCCGCTCCTGGGGCACCTGGGGCGCCATCATCACCATCCGCTCCTGGGGCGCCTGGGGCGCCATCGTCACCAACAGCTCCCGGTGCGCCTGGGGCGCCATCGTCACCATCCGCTCCCGGCGCGCCTGGGGCGCCATCATCACCATCCGCTCCCGGTGCGCCTGGGGCGCCATCATCACCATCCGCTCCCGGTACGCCTGGGGCGCCATCGTCACCATCCGCTCCCGGTGCGCCTGGGGCGCCATCGTCACCATCCGCTCCCGGTGCGCCTGGGGCGCCATCGTCACCATCCGTTCCTGGGGCGCCTGGGGCGCCATCGTCACCATCCGCTCCCGGTGCGCCTGGGGCCGCCATCGTCACCATCCGCTCCCGGTGCGCCTGGGGCGCCATCGTCACCATCCGCTCCCGGTGCGCCTGGGGCGCCATCGTCACCATCCGCTCCCGGTGCGCCCGGGGCGCCATCGTCACCATCCGTTCCTGGGAGACCCTCAGGACCCGGAGTCAATTCGATATCCGCAATCTGCTGTAGTAGAGCATCAATCTGATCTTGTAGAGCAGCGGCCTGCTGTTGGAGAGCAGTGAGGGGATTCTGCCCTCCTCCACGCCCCTGCGCGTTCGACTCGATCGGCTGAATCAGTACGATAATGCATGCAAGACTGAGTAGAAATTTGTTCATGGTGTCCCTCTTGAATCTGTCGTGTTTTCTGGTGCCAGTTTTGGTGTCAGGACTCTTCCGTTCCGCAACAAGCGTGATCAACCCGACTCCGAGCAATTCGGCGCAGGCCCTAAGACGCTCCGAGTATAGCCTAGGGTGGAATGCTGTCAACTTCGGGCGACAAATGCCATAAAAAGTGCCCCATATGGTCGCTGTTAGTTAAGGAGAACCCCTCGGTTTTGGGGCGGAGTCTACCGAGAATAGACTAAAAATGAATGACTTAGGAGTAGTCGTAGATGGCAGCAGGAGCGCGAGGACAAGACTCGAGCTGTGACTCAAAAGGACCGAGCCGTCAGTCTTGACCCTAGGGTACTAGAGGTACGCACAAAGACCCTAAGTCAACCGGCGTGGTCGCCATTGGGCTTGAGCAACGAGAAGCCGACAAGCCCGACGACCAACAACCAGCCCAGCACATTAAAGCCCATCGTCATAACCACAACCGTTGCGCCCGCAGCCCCAACGATGCCACCAAGTCCATCGCAGCCTATTGCCAACCCCTCACCGTGTCCTTCCACCGACGTGCAGGATCGAATCAAAGCGAGGAACGGTAATCCCGTTGGCAAACAGCAGATCGCGACGAATGTGGTCATGAGTAAGGCGGCAGAGATCTCCTCGACGCTCGCGCTAATCTCCGCAATGGCGGGTCCCACTACGGTAAGCACCATCACGCCGGCGGCCGCCAGGATACCCGTTCGACGCCACATCACAGGCGCTGGGAAACTGCTTCCCAGGAGAAGCGCACCCATACCGGCACCCACCAACACCGACGCAAGTGCCAGGCCCATCGCCAAAGCTGGGCTGCCCACCGCGCTCTGGACTCGATAGACGACAAGCACCTGCAGCGCCATCCCTCTGTGCCAATATAGGTGAGACACCTGCCTAACCGTTAATTAATGAGCAGGGCGGGAAGGAAGTGAGCCTGTGTTGGTGATGAAACCAGAGAACGAGAACGAAGAATCGCGTGGAACGGAAGGCGCCCGCAGGGCGACTGGAGTTGCGCGTGAAGCGGCCGGTCGGAATGGGGATAATCCGGACCCGGAGGTGACCAATAAGGCGATACGGAGGCGATTCAGCGCCGCATATAAGCGCCGGGTCGTGCGGGAGGCGGACCGATGCACGAAGCCGGGCGAGTGGGGGGCCTTACTACGCCGGGAGGGATTGTATTCCTCGAGCCTGCGCACCTGGCGGCGGCAACACGATGCTGGGGAATTGGCCGGGATGGGTTCGGCGAAGCGAGGACGGAAAGCGCAGCCGAAGGACGGCCGGGACAAGCGCATCGCTGAACTGGAACGCGAGGCGCAACGGCTCCAGAGGAAGCTGGAGCAAGCCGAAACGGTCATCGAGATCCAAAAAAAGTCTCCACGCTATTGGGGATTCCTCTGAAGAACCCGGACCAGGAAGAGAACAACTGATGGAAGCGGCCGAAAAGTTCTCCACCGAATTGGGGACGGCGCCGGCGTGCCGGGCCTTCGGGGTTTCCCGCGCGTCGCTCTATCGGCGTCGGCAGCGGGCCGCCGCGCCCGCAGCCGAGCGGGCACGCCCACGATCACATCGGGCATTGAGCGGAGCCGATCGACAGGAAGTCCTCGACCTGCTGCATAGCGGGCGCTTCGTGGATCAGGTGCCCGCCCAAGTGTGTGCGGCCTTGCTGGATGCAGACCGCTATTTGTGCTCGGTACGCACGATGTACCGGATTCTGGATGCGAACCAAGAAGTGCGCGAACGGCGGAACCAACGGCGTCATCCCGTCTACCAGAAGCCGGAACTGTTGGCGACAGGCCCGAATGAAGTGTGGACCTGGGACATCACGAAGCTGAAGGGACCACGGAAGTGGACCTACTTCTACTTGTACGTGATTCTCGATATCTTCAGCCGCCAGGCGGTGGGCTGGATGGTGGCCGATTGCGAATCTTCCGGCCTGGCCAAGAAACTGATTCGTGAAAGCTGTGACAAGCATCGGATCGAGCAGGATCAGCTGACTCTGCACGCCGATCGCGGCTCGTCGATGAAGTCGAAAGCGGTGGCGCTGCTGCTATCGGATCTGGGTGTGACCCAATCCCACTCTCGGCCCTATGTGTCCGACGACAACCCGTTCTCGGAAGCCCAGTTCAAAACCCTGAAATACCGCCCTGACTTCCCGGAACGATTCGGTTCGATCCAGGACGCCAAGGCGTTCTGCCGGGACTTCTTCCACTGGTACAACAACGTCCACTACCATTCCGGTCTGAACTGGCTAACCCCAGCGATGGTCCATTACGGTCAGACCGGTCCGGTTCTGGAACGACGCCAGCATGCTCTGGATCGCGCTCGTCGGCAACATCCAGAACGTTTCGTCAATGTACCGAGAAAGATCGCTGGGCCGCCGGACAAGGTGTGGATCAACCCGCCCGCAGAGTCGCCTACGGTAGCTTAAATTCCGAATGCAGGTGTCTCAAACTTGTTGACACGTTCCGACGAGTTAAATGACCCCCGGCAGAGCCGGGGGCTTATTTCTGTGAGCCCCTCAAAGGGGCCGGTCAAGAGCCGCCTGAAGGCAGCTGATGCCCCCACGCCATGTTCAGCTCCTCCAAACGCTGCTCCTCCCGCTCCTGCCGCCAAATGTATTCCCGCACGAATTGTTTGTCCATCCCCACCGTGGAAACGAAATAGCCTCGCGCTCAGAAACTCTTCCCTGTCAAACGGTGTTTCAGTCCCAGAAAGTTCCGGGCAGTCGAGATTGCACTCTTCCCCTTGATGAATCCCGCCACACTGGATACCGCCTACTTCGGAATGAACACCATGTGATACTTGCAGTCCCATTTCGTGTGCGATCGCCTTCGGGCCTCTTTCATTGAGTCCTCCTTCTTTGGAAGTCGTCGCTTCCAAGCAGGACTTTCCTATCTACCGCCGCTCTCGGTCAAACCTCTGCGAGTCGCCCCGGCTAAGCCGGGGGTTTACCTATGGGAATTAAACGATCAGTGGAACATCTACGTCCGTCCCTACCCGAACGTGGATGACAGTCGGACGCCTGTGTCGGTCCGTGGGGGAAGGCACCCTCTGTGGGACCCCCGGGGCCGCAACGAGCTCTACTACCGAAACCTGGATGGCGGTATGATGGCCGCTTCGGTGGAACTGTCGTCCGAATTCCGCGTGCTGGACGTGACCGAATTGTTTCCGAACAGCGGCAACTACAGGGGCCCCGGAGGCAGCGGGTGGAGCTCTGACGTGTCGCCCCGCGACGGACGGTTTGTCCTGCAGCGGTTTGCCGAAGACCGGAGCGGCAATGGGGCCATGATCCGGGTTACCCTCAACTGGTTCGAGGAACTGAGAGAACTGATGCGGGTTCGGTAGACGTTCGCGTGACTCGCTTTCCCAACCAACGCAATTCGGGTCGGGGTCCTGCCCGAAAGCCTTCTGACAGATTCACATCCCTGCATAGTCGCCGATACGGACAAGTGGGACGTTTGATTGCGATCAAATGTTGCCCCTCATAACTCCTTACGGGGCATTTCATAGTCGTTCAGCCAAACACTGAAACGATGTAACCAGAGGGGGTGCGTCAAACCGTTCACTTCTCGGACATCGAGCTGTGGTGCTTCTTTAAGTTCCTACAGCCGTTTTAGGTGATGTTGGCGTTGCGTCCGGACGCGGGGTTCAGGACTGCTTCGCCCGAACCATCGCCGGCGCACGCTCGGCGACTGCAGAAACAAGGGAACCCATCTTCGGATGATCTGGCTCGAGGTCGACATGAAGGCCGTGTCGTTTGATGGCAATGCTACAGATCGGGCCGATGGACGCGACCACGACGTCTTGAAAGGCCGCTCGCAGGGAATCGGCCACTTCTGGTCCGGCAACCTGGAAGAGGTGATCCACCTGAATCGCGCTCATGAACAGCGCGATGTCGATTTTGCTCGCGAGAATCTGCTGGATCGCCTCGCGTAGGGGCCTCAGATCCTCGGGAAGAGACCAGCGGTAAATCGGTACAGGAAACACTTCTGCGCCGCGTTCTCGGAGGCCCGCTAGCAGCTCCGGATTCCGTTGGCCATATTCCTGCACTGCGACTCGCTTGCTGCCCAGCTCAACCCGTTCGTCCAAAGTTGCCAGCAGTTCCCGCCAAGTGATCGGCTCAGGAACAGATATCGTGGGTTTCAAGCCGAGTTCGCGGAGCGCCGCCACCGCCTTCGGTCCTCGTGTCACGGTAGTTGCAGAGGCAAGGGCATCAATGAATTCCTCTCGATCCATCTGTTCGAAAACTGCTTGCGCGAGGAATCGGGTGCCGACTCCGGTGAGAAGAACCACTATATCGATCTCGCCGCGACACAAAGTGCGCGCAAACTCGATCGCCGGCTCGTTTTCAGATAGTGGCACTTCCTGCAGAGCGGGCGCGCTCATCGGCTCTGCTCCCTGTCGGCGTATCAACTCCGAGACCTCATTCGCGCGCCGACTTTCGAACGTGACTAGACGCAGCCCGCTCAGTCTCCCAGATTCTCCCATTGTTTGAAAACGTCCTACACCAGACTGGTTCGACCAGAGTTACTTCAGCACTGTCCGCAAGAATGAGGCCGAATCGCCTTTTATCTCCCAGCCATGCAAGGGGCACGAGGCCGTTCTGATCTCCCCGCAGTACGTGAAGCCCTACCCCACGTTTAAGGCCGCGAGCACGTCCTTCAGTCGATTCTGATCTATTGGTACCGTCGTCCGGTTAGGGTTTCGCAGCCTGCGACATCGCTGCGAACCGCTCTTCGCCCTGCCGGGTCAGATGCGGCACGATCCCCAGCATCCGTTCAACGAGCATCAGCTGCCCCCGGTGATGCATCTCATGTTCTTTCCCCGATATCAGCATCTCGAACCTGCTCTTGGCCGCGGGCTCAGTTCCCGGCATCATCTGAACGGTTTCGGCAAGAAACTCTTCGGACAGACTCTCGAGGAAACTCGCCCATTCCTCTCCTTTGGTCTTCAGCAGTTCCAGAACTTGGGCCTTGTTACGCGGTTTGGCTTCTTCCTGACTGATTCTCTGCATGAGGTCGGGGAAGTCGAACCCTTCCAGCGTCGTACGTCGTTCGACGGCATGAATCTGACTGTGAAATGTGGTGACGAGCGCGATATGCGTCAGCAGCTTTTCAACGGACCGGACTGTATCCGCCGCCTTGAACCCATACTTGTCTTCAGGGATTTCCTCAGCGATCTGAAGAGTATTGCGGCGAACCGTCCTGAAACTCTCCGCTATTTCTTTGGCTCCGTAATACGTCATTGTCTCTCCATTGGAATGCGGGATGTTGCGGCGGGGGATCCGCCCAGTTCAAGATAGCCGAAAGCCCTGATGGTATCCAGTCCGGGGAGCTCTCGATCCGACCACCGGTCGATGTTTCTCACGACTTCGGATTCTAGTTTTCGTAACGAGGAGCGTCTCGTGCCCCAGGGCTTTACCGTGATGACCTACTGCCGGTACTCCGAGCGGCTTCCGGCCTTCCGGCTGACCGTTCTGCCCAGCCCACTGTCCGTTCAATCATCGTCGTCCAAACTGGTTTGAAGAACTGAAGGAACGGGTGCCGGTTCCCTGGCGTTGCGTCCTCTCTCGATCAATCGCCGCCTAATCGTTACAGTGACTGTTTTCTGAAGCAGACTCACGCTGGTGATGGCTGACAGACGCTGGGATTCGATTGTCCCCCGACTCATTAAGGATGCAATCAGGTAAGCGTGGCCGTCGCGTCCGGCGTTGTGGATGGAGAGCGGAGTGAGCTCAGGGGGGCGGCAACGGGTTCGAGCCTCCACTAACCAAAAGCGAAAGGGGGCAAGCTGCCGACCTTTTGAACTGAGCCGTGGAATCTTCGGCCGATCACGCGGATGATGCTCACGGTCAGTCGTTCTTCGGCCGACCTGCCTACGGCACGCGCACAAAGCCGCGGCGAACTCCTGGGATTCCTGGGATTGACTCGTCGAGAAACGAACCCGTTACCAATCCGGCCTGATTGATACCTCTAGGTGATGTACTCGTTGAGTTAGGAGCGTCAAAAACTTCAAATACTCCCCGTCGATCCCGGACAAATCCACGACGATTTCCAGTGCCGACCTCGAAGAAGTGACCCGCAATCTCCCCCGCAGCATTGAAATCGCTAGGAAAGGTTCTTCGTGCGTTGGGCGCGTGGAATACGGTTATCGGTCCCCTGCGGTCTCGTAAGAAACCTCGCACGCCGAGGAGAGTGTCCGTGAATTGGCCAAGGACCGTTCCGGCTGCATTGATGCGCAAACCTATTGTTGTGCTCGAGTTGGGCGCGTCGAATGCGGTTGTCGCGCCCCTTCGGTCTCGAACGTATCCACGGCGCCTAGCGGTGATGGGGTCCACGAAATCGCCGGTGATCTGGCCGCCCGCGCTAATGCCGAACGCCCTTGTCTCCTCGGTAGAATCGGGTCCGTCAAACACAGTGAACGTGCCGTTTCGATCGCGCACGAATCCACGACGAAGTCCCGGAGAAATCTCGCGCAAGCGACCCGCAATCTGGCCCGCAGCATTGATGCTGAGAGAAATGGTCGATTCTGCATTGGGTGCGTCGAATACAGTTATTGTTCCATCTGGACTACGCAGGAATCCCCGAAAAGTGCCCGTGCTCGTGTCGCTAAACGAACCGATCACCTGCCCAGAGTCGCTTATGGCTGCCACCTGAGTGAAGCCGGCGTTCGGTGGATTGAATGGCGTTATTGTTCCATTGCGATCGCGCAGAAATCCACGTGTCGTGCCTGTGAATGCATCTCCACAATTCCCGGCGATCTGCCCCTCTGCGTTGATGGATGAAGGGTTGGTAGATCGGGACAACGGGGGATCAAATACAGTTATCGTTTGGGCTCGTACCTCGGCAGCCGAAAGCAGGACGAGTACAAATAACGTCAAGCAACCCAAAGCGCGACTATTGGAGGCTACGTGCCATTGTCTATTCGATCTGAAAGACTCACTTCGCATCTTGCGACTCCTTTTCTGGTGCAGTTCGACGGGAGAGTTCATTTTTATACTCGGTTTTTGTGACACATAATTGCGTTCTTGTCAACGAACCACAGTGTCGGTTCCTGATGTTGAAAAGTGTGGAAGACGAGAGCTCGCAGACTCGCACCATCGGTCGTCCAGAACTGGTTTAAAGAACTGAAGAAACTGGTGCCGGTGCCGTAGCCCTCGCTGGTCGAGCCCCCTACCTCACGAAGACTCTCCGAATCGCCACTCTCTTTCAATCCACATGCATGTAAAGTCGCCGATACGGAAAAGTGGGTTCCGGCGGCTAGTTCGCTGGCGGGTCTCCGAAGACCGAGCTACCCGTAATAGTGACGAGTTTCACAGCTTCATCTCGAATCTTCGCCACTGCCGCAAACTCCGGGTCGTTTTCAAACGCCGCTTTCGCTTCTGCGTTCCTGAACCAGGTAACGACGATCTGATCCGGTCGCTCGAAGCCGTCTCCATCCATGTCCTGTGTCATCAGCCAACGCTCGACGTGCACACCGTGCTTCGCCAGAATCGGCTTGGTTCGTTCCTGATACTCTGCAAAGAGCTCTGGATCACGTACCCAGAGAAGCCGTACCGCATAAAACCTGTCGTCTTTCATTCGTTACTCCCTTGTTTCTGCAACCTGACGAGTAGGGTTTCATAACACCATCACGCCGCAGAGCGGCAACTCTTTTCTTCGAGGCGTCCAACCCCCAGCAGAACTCTCCCATTCGCCAGACCGATCCCAACCCACCTTGCCGTATCGTCGTCGACTCGGAAAAGTGGATGTCGTCGAAATGCCCCCCATCCTACGGGGTTCCACCCTTCCGACTATGCGGTATTACAGGAAAGTGACCGTTTCATTTACATCAAGCTGATCTGCTCGTAGTGGTTAGCCCAAATCTTGCGTTCGCGAGAAGCGGTTTCCAGGAAGCCGACTTCGGGTCGTTGATGCGGTCCATTCCTAAACGCCAGGCGACTAGTCGTTAGCGATCCTGCCTTTCGCAACGCATCCGGGCGCGTCTCCACCAGGCCCCTGCTCCCGAGACTGCATTCGGCGGAATCAACTCAGTGGAAGCCAACGATCGAAACGACGGTTCCCAGAATGGCTGCTGGCTATGGGGAGTCACCACATACCACTTGCGCTAACGAGAGGATTTTCGGAACGGTGCAGACGGTCCCGGCGACAGGTCAACCTGTTTCTATCAATTCGGTGCTGCGATGGCAGACCGAGGGTGATGGATGTGCACTAAATGAGGCTGATCGCCACACTTACTTCCTGCTCGCTTCCGATGAGGTGCACCCGGTCTCCTTCCTGCAATCTGAATTGAGGTCCGGGGTTGCTGATCACTGCGCCGTCCCGTTCCACGGCCACGACTGTTGCTCCGGATGTCTGTCGGATACCCAGTTCTTCGATCGATTTCCCGTCGGCGATTGTTCGGACTGTTGCTTCGAACATTCGGATTGCTTCGTCAACAGCCAGGCCCCGCAGATCTTCCTGGCGAAATGGCTCGTAATGCTGCTGCCGGATATCAAGGATCGTGTGGTCGATCCTGGAGGGATGGATGCCCAGCCTGGCGAGAAGGCGCCTGATGATCGTGAGCGAGGTTTCGAACTCCTCGGCTATCACAGCATCCGCTCCTGCCTGGTATATGGGTTCGATCTCCGGTTCGTAGCGAGTTCTGGCGATGATGAACGTGTTCTGATTCAGACGACGAGCCGCCGCAACTCCCTGGCGCGTCGCCACGGGATCCGAAATCGCAAATACCACAGCGCGCGCGTGTGCCACACCCATCCACTGGAGGACGGTGTCGCTTATGGCATCTCCATAAAAGATCCGAACGCCTTCCTTGCGCATCTTGCTCACAGTACGCGGGTTCATTTCAAGTACGACATACGGCAGGTCCGAGGCCTGGAGTATGGCGGCAACATTACGTCCGTTCAGGCCGTATCCAACGATCACGGTGTGGTCCGACAGATGGGCCACGGTTTCCAGTTCGGTGTCGGCCGTAGTACCACCATCCCCGGTCGGACTCGTCGGAATCCACGCCGAGAACTTCTCGGCTAAAGTGGACAGGACCATCGTGAACAGAATTATCGACAGGAACATCTGTTGCATTTCAGGCGTCAGAAATTCATCGGCTTGCGCCGCTTGGAGAAGAACGATCGAGAACTCGCCAACCTGGGACAACAGCAGTCCGACCGCGATGGCGATGCGAAAGGGATATCCGATCAAACGCACCACTCCGGTTCCGATCAGCGTCTTGAGCACTACAATCGCGACCGAAATACCAACGATTGCAACCGCGTTGTCCAAGATAAATGCGGGTTCCAGCAGCATCCCGATCGATACGAAGAACAGGCTAGTAAAGGTCTCGCGGAAGGGCAAAACGTCAGACAGGACCTGGTGACTGTACTCGGATTCCGAGATCACGAGCCCGGCGACAAACGCTCCGATACCGGCACTGAAACCGAATCGTGTGCTGACCCAGGCAATCCCCACGACCGTTGCGATTACCGAGAGGATGAAGATGTCGCGGCTTCTGGCTTCGACTGTTCGTGCGATGAACCTGGGAACCACCGCTCTTGCTGCGACCAGAATCAGGACGATGGCCCCAGCCGAGAGCGAGCCGGTTCGGATCAAACTGGTGGGATCGATCGCCGCGCGGCCCGTGATGAAAGGGAGAAACAGCATCATGGGCAGTACAATGATGTCCTGGAAGATGAGAATGGACAGGGCGACATTGCCCTGAGGTGCCATCGAGTGCCCCCGTTCGTGGAGTAAGCGGAGTCCGATAACCGTACTGCTCAGCGCCGTCAGCATTCCGATCAAGATTCCGATGCGTGTCGAACCGCTGAGCCACGAACCGATCAGACCCACAATCGCACCGGTCACCAACACCTGCGCACCACCGCCGACCAGAACAACCCAGATGGACTTCTTCAGCTTTGCAATCGAAAACTCGACGCCGATGGAAAACAGCAGCAGCATCATGCCGATTTCTTCCATCGCGCGAACCTCCTCAGTGGAGGCAATCAGGCTGAGACCTGACGGTCCGATCAGCATGCCGGCGACGAGGAACCCCGTGATCGTCGACAGGTAGACAGCCCGGAATACATACGACACCACGACCGTAGCGCCGAACAGAATCGTCAAGTCGAACAAGAAGGTTTCTTCCATTGCCAGTTCTCAAATCCGAGTTCATTCTGTCATGCTTTAGGAATGAGCGGCTCGGCTGGTGGCGGACTGAAGGGTCCTAGTGGTCCCCGTCTAACAGACTGTACCTTATTCGGATCGTTCCCCGAGCCAGACCGACACACTGCGGCTTCGGCCAAGCCGTCCGAGTTCGTTCCGCACAGGGATTTCCGATCTAATGGTCATTATTTTCCTCATATATGATCAGAAATGGGACAGCCAGAGCCGTTACGTTAATTGTGACGGACTACACTAGAGTGGGGGCCAAATGACCGGTTGCCTCTCGATCGCGGAATCACGACTCGTATCATCGATAGCTATGAATCCTGAGGTGCCGGTCGCACCGACAGTTCCCGAAAAACGCCATAGCGTTTACCGATCTGTTCTCAGGTCCCGATAAGTCGCCATACCGGTAAAGTGGATCGCGGCCGCAAACCCCCGTTTTCCGGGGTTTCCACTCTTCCTACTACGCTTGCCACCTCAACCATGTGACTGTTTGATTGCGGCCACCCCCACCTTACGTAGTATTTACCGAGTTCTACAGAGGTAGCTCAAGACATTAGAAATAGGCACGAGCAGGCGCTCAAGCGGAAGCTGGGTAAAACGTGCCGCCTGTTCGGCCGAAAGGAGAAGAAAATGGCGGAAAGTGTTTACAAGGCCATCGAACTGGTCGGGAGCAGTTCCGAATCATGGGACAAGGCGGCCGCAGCCGCCGTCGAGTTGGCCTCGGAGAGTCTGCGGGACTTGCGTATTGCCGAGGTCTCGCAGTTGGATTTGCAACTGGAGGACGGCAAAATTCGTGCCTACCGGGCGAGAGTGAAAGTCTCTTTCAAATACAAAGGTGGTGACTGAGCCGATGAGCTCACAGGTCCAGGCGCCCGGGCAAAACTCGGCTCGGGCGCTGGGCCGGCCCCAAAACGAGGTCATGTTTTCGCAGGGCTTCTTGCGACAGGCGGAGGTGAAGTGTGGCGTGCCCGGGATACGAAGCTCGGAGGCGCAGTCGAGATCAAGTCGTTGCCGGAAGAGTTCGCCAAGGACCGATCGGCCCGCAGTGTTGAGCGTAATAGCGAGCGGTGCCCTGACCTCGTACAACTTCGGCCGCTCAACTCGCGCCCAGAATCCCCTCGAGATCGAAATGGGACTGCGATATCAGTTCTAACCCGGAGTTGAAAGCAGCAACCGGGTCACAGAGCAAAGTCATAACCCTATGGTCAGAGACAGTCGCCTTGTTTACTCGACTGGAGTCGGTCGCATCCGTTCCGGCCAGACCAAGCACGCCACGTCCGCCCCTGCCGACGGTTTTGTCCGGGTCCGTCGCGAGACGAAGGGGCGCGGTGGCAAGACCGTAACCACCGTGTCCGGCGTGGCCATGGGCAACAAGGAGCTCAAGGCCCTGGCATCAGAGCTCAAACGCAAATGCGGCAGTGGCGGCTCAATGAGCGACAGAGTCATCGAGATTCATGGGGACCACGTCGACCGTGTGATGGCAGAGTTAGTCGCGAAGGGCCTCAAAGTGAAACGCAGCGGAGGCTAACGACGGTAATTCCCATAGGTAAACCCCCGGCTTAGCCGGGGCGACTCGCAGAGGTTTGACCGAGAGCGGCGGTAGATAGGAAAGTCCAGCTTGGAAGCGACGACTTCCAAAGAAGGAGGACTCAATGAAAGAGGCCCGAAGGCGATCGCACACGAAATGGGACTGCAAGTATCACATGGTGTTCATTCCGAAGTAGGCGGTATCCAGTGTGGCGGGATTCATCAAGGGGAAGAGTGCAATCTCGACTGCCCGGAACTTTCTGGGACTGAAACACCGTTTGACAGGGAAGAGTTTCTGAGCGCGAGGCTATTTCGTTTCCACGGTGGGGATGGACAAACAATTCGTGCGGGAATACATTTGGCGGCAGGAGCGGGAGGAGCAGCGTTTGGAGGAGCTGAACATGGCGTGGGGGCATCAGCTGCCTTCAGGCGGCTCTTGACCGGCCCCTTTGAGGGGCTCACAGAAATAAGCCCCCGGCTCTGCCGGGGGTCATTTAACTCACCCCGCCAAACAGCTCTGGTATCAGGCCGGGCCACTCGGGGGTGCGCGGCGGATGGTCTGGATTGCCTCGTCAAGGTGCTGCAGGAATCTTGACCTATCCTGCTGCCTCAGGGGGGGCGGGCCGCCGGTGAGCTCTCCCGCATTTCGCAGATCAGTCATGAGATCTCGCGTGGCCAGCGCCTGCCCGACGTTGTCGTCGTTCCAGCGCTTTCCTGAGTTGCTGATCACCCAAGCCGCCGGCTTTCACCGAGCGACTGGCCAGGGGGATGTCGGAGGTGATCACGATGTCATGGGGTTCGACGCGCCCCACGATCCAGTCGTCAGCCGCGTCGGCCTCTGCCCCCACCACTTCGAGTGAGATCCACGAGTCATCCGGAGTTCGCATCCAGGAGTTGGCTACCAGAGTGACCTGTAGCTGGTAGCGCCCCGCGACCCGAAAGATCTCCGGTTTCACCGGACAGGCATCAGCGTCGACATAAACATGCAGCACAGAACGTCTCTCTTCGAAATTTAGTCAACATGGTCGACTGATCTCAGGACAACAGGATAGTCCAGGAAGGTCAGGCGCCGCCGGTGGGGCGGCCTGGCCCGAGGCCCGGCCGCTCTGATGTCGCACTTGTGGCCTACCATGATGCACTGCGTGACACGGGTGCCGATCAAGTTGAAGGAGACTGCGAGTTTCCGAGAATGCGTGCCACCTCAACCGGTCGACGCAACACAAGAATTGAATCGTTCAGCGGGAGTTTCGAACCCCAGCGTCTGACGAGGTCGTTCATTGAGCTTCCTGGCAATCATATCCAGATGCTCCTGGGAGTGAACCGATAAGTCGGTTCGTTTTGGAAAGTAGTACCGGAGCAGACCATTCGTATTTTCGTTCGAACCGCGTTGCCATGGACTTTGTGGATCGCAGAAGTAGACAGCAATGTCAGTGGCAAGAGTGAACCGCTTGTGATCGGCCATCTCCAGGCCCCGGTCCCAGGTCAGCGATTTGTAGAGTTCGGTGGGTAGAGTCTTGGCGTGTTCGATGAGTGCGGAGACGACGGTCTCGGTGTGTTTGCTGGGTACTTTCACCAGCATCACGTAACGCGAGTAACGTTCCACCAACGTCGCGATGTAGCTGTTCTTCGACCCGACGATCAGGTCGCCTTCCCAATGACCGGGCACGGCCCGGTCATTGACCTCGGCAGGTCGTTGGCGGATCGACACCATGCCATCGATCTGACCGCATCCGTGGCCTTTGTGGCTGGTGTGTTTCGGGGATCGGCGAATCGATCGCTTCGAACGCAGATACTGAGTGAGTTCTTTCTTCAGAGCCCCACGGGCCTGGATGAAAAAGCTGCGATAGATCGTTTCGTGAGACACGTGAACCGACTCGTCTTCCGGATATGTGCGTTTCAGCCAGCCTGCGATCTGTTGAGGTGACCAGTCCTCGATGAGCTTATCTTCAACCAGCTGCCGTAATCGCGGACATCTGGCCAGGCGACATGACTTCGGACGACGGGCCCGTTTCCACGCCTGCTCGTCCGCAGCCGAAGCCCGATAGCTATCATAGCCTCCGTTACGAACGATCTCCCGACTCACGGTCGAGGGTGCTCGACTGAGCCCAGCTGCTATCGACCGGATCGATTGCTTCGCTGCAACGCCTCTGGAAATCTCTTCACGTTCGACCAGACTCAGTGCTCGCGACGAGCGGCAACGCGACCGGAGACGGATGCCACCATACACGGCCAGTTGCTGGTGAATCGCCGATCCGCCTCTGTCGAGCGCACGTCCGATCCCTTTAGTTGACTCCCCCCGCTGCCATCGATCCCATATCTCTACCAGTTCCGTAGCCGTGTGAGGTGGCCCCGGAAAATCGGGCAGTTGTTTAAGGTGTATTCCACCGACTGAGGAGGGATACGCGATGACGAAGAGACGCAGGTTTTCTGGGGAGTTGAAAGCGAAGGTCGCGCTGGAAGCGCTTCGGGGCGATCGGACGCTGCAGGAGATTGCCTCGAAGCACCAGGTTCATCCGAACCAGGTGAGCACATGGAAGCGCCAGGCGATGGAAGGGCTTGGCGAGATGTTCTCGAACGGTGTGGAACGCCGGCGGCGGGATCATGAAAGCGAGGTTCGTGAGCTTCACGCCAAGATCGGCGAATTGACGGTGGAGCGGGATTTTTTGTCCAGAGGGTCCGGTCGATGAGCCGGGCCGCGCGCCGGGCGATGGTGAGGCGCCCTGACCCGGAACTGAGCTTGAGTCGTCAATGCCGTTTGCTGTCGATCGGGCGCTCCTGGCTCTATTACACGCCCCAGGGCGAGAGCGCGGAGACCTTGGCGCGGATGCGGCGCATCGATGAGTTGTTTCTGAAGCATCCGTTCTACGGTGCCCGTCAGATCGTCCGTCATCTGCGCCGCGAGGGCGTGCGCATCGGCCGTCGCCGGGCGGGGCGTCTGATGCGTTTGATGGGTCTTCAGGCGATCTACCGGGCACCCCGCACCAGCGAGCCGCATCCCGAGCACCGGGTCTACCCCTATCTGCTCAAGGGTTTGGCGATCGAGCGGGCAAACCATGTCTGGTGCGCCGACATCACCTACATCCCTGTGCGGCGCGGCTTTCTTTACTTGGTGGCGATCCTGGATTGGGCGAGCCGGTATGTGCTGGCCTGGCGTTTGTCGAACACCCTGGACGCCGGCTTTTGCGTCGAGGCGCTCGAGGAGGCGCGGACCCGCCACGGCCAGCCGGAGATCTTCAATACCGATCAGGGCAGCCAGTTCACCGGCTTCGCCTTCACCGGGCGCTTGCGGGCGGCCGGTGTCCAGATCTCGATGGACGGCCGGGGCCGGTGCATGGACAACATCTTCATCGAGCGGCTGTGGCGCTCCCTCAAATACGAGGCTGTCTATCTGCACGACCTTGCCGACGGCTTCCAGGCCCGGCGCGTCATCGGCGAGTGGATCGACTTCTACAACGCCGAACGGCCACACTCGGCCCTCGGCGGAAAAACCCCGGCCGAGGCCTACCGCGGCGACCCGCCTGCGGATATGATGGACAAGCAGCTACGCGCCTTGCCCGCTTACCCACCGGCGCAGCAACGGCGACAGGAAGATCGATCCAAGGAGATTCTGGCAAGATGAGCGGCAACCGGAATACACCTTAAACAGGCCGCCAAGCTGTCCACAAACCGGGGCCACCTCAGAGGGACGGCGCAAGATTCACTGATTTCTACGCCAACGCTCCTGTGTGTACGCCAACGCGAGTAGGGTTCATCACAGGTCGCTACCAGCAGCGCCTCGGCCTCGAACGGCCTCTTCCGAATGCGCGGTCGGATGGTAGAGGTGGGCTGACCGCCAATGGCCGCGGAGTCGTTGCGGACGGGCGAACGCTACCGCAGCTGCTGAAGAACAGCGGCTACGCGACGGCGCTGGTCGGGAAGTGGCACCTCGGATACGAGTTGGACCAGAGCCCAAACGCGCATGGCTTCGACTACTTCTTCGGATTCAAATCCGGTTTCGTCGACTACTACCAGCACACGAATGGAAGGGGTGTCGACGACTTATGGGAGAATGAACAACAGATCCAGATGGACGGCTATCTGACGGATCTCATCACTGAACGGTCAACTGAATTCATTCGCGAAAACGCGAGCCGGCCGTTCTTTCTCTCGGTACAGTACAACGCTGCGCACTGGCCCTATCAGCCACCGGATCGGCCATCGGTCGCGCGCAACAATGCCACCCACCTGCAGCCGCACAGCGAGAACACAGGCACCCGACAGGACTACGTGGCAATGCTCGAACGGGCTGATCAGGGCATTGGAGAAATCGTTCGGGCGTTGAACGATGCGGGGGTGAGTGACAACACGCTCGTGATCTTCACGAACGACAACGGCGGCGAATGGTTGGCCCGCAACGCACCTCTGTTCAACCGAAAGTGGACGGTCTGGGAAGGCGGGATTCGAGTACCCGCGATCCTAAGATGGCCGGGAGTAATTCCGGCCGGGCGTGTTACGGACCAAGTGGGTATTACGATGGATCTTACAGCGACGATCCTCGCCGTGACCGAGGCCAAGCTGCCCGCAGACATCGGTCTGGAAGGCATCAACCTGCTGCCGATCTTGACCGCACAGGCGCCTGAGGAGGAGCGCACCCTATTCTGGCGCTCCGTAGACGGCAGACGGGCGGTCCGGAGCGGCGACTGGAAGTTGGTAGTCGACGGCCCCAACACTTTCGTGTTCAATCTCCGCACCGACGTGGGCGAACGCAACGACATGGCCAACATCCGGCAGGATGTGGCTCGCCGGCTCCGCCTCATGCTCGCGGAGTGGGAAGCGGATGTGAACGCGGAAGCCGAGGCGGGAAGATATCGGCGGTGAGAGATCTCGGCCGCCTGGAGTAGCGCGCAGGGCTACGCGAAGGCGTTTGCTGCTGCCGCGGCAGGTCGTGACGGCTCGCGCCTCTGGCGCTTGCTCCTCATCTTGGCCGAGTAGCGGAAACGCAAGCCGTTAAGCGCGGTGATCTAGCGCCCGCCGAGCGGCGGGTACATCGTCGGCGGGCGGTCGAAGTCGATCGACTCGACGTCGGTCCAAAGCACGTACTCGGGGCGCTCACTGCCGTCGACGAAGATCAGCATGCCGGCATTCCCCTCGCCGAGGTCGCCGGTGCGCTCGAGCTGCAGCTCCTCGCCGCTATGGAGGATCACCCTGGCACGGGCGCCGCGCTCTTCGCGGCCGGGGGGCAAGATCGAGGCGATCATGCCGAAGGGGATGGTGTAGTCCACGCCCTCGGATGGGGCGTCGAGCGTCTCGGTGGTCTCGCTCTCGTCGAGGTCGTAGACCAGCCGGCCGACGAGGAGGCGGCCGGCGCGGGTGGTGACGCTGCCCGTGAGCGGGCGCCCCGGCGGGAAGTCGCCGAAGGCGGGGCCGCTGCCGCCGGGAGTGAAGTCGACGCGCTCGAAGGCGTCCCAGGAAATCAGCACCCGGCCGTAGCGCCGGTCGTCGACGTAGATCCCGCGGTTGCCGTGGCCGACTTCGCGGGTGCCGGAGAGCACCATCTCGCGGCCGTCGAGGAGCGTCACGAGGGAGCTTTCTCGCGAGTTGCGCGCGATGGAGCGGATGGTGTCGAAACGAAGGTTGAGCTCACCGTCGGCCGTGTGGCCGTCGAGCTCGTCCGTACCGACGCCCTCCTCCCGGTCCCACTGGACGAAGCCGGTGAAGTCGCCCTGCCGCGTGCGCACCGTACCGTGCAGGCGGTCGGGGGTGGCGCCCAGTCGGGCGGTGGGGAGAAGCTCGATGGTGCGGATCCGCCATTCGTCGAAGTCCACAACGCCGCGCCTGGCGTCCCACACTCGCACGCCGTCGGCGAGGTCGTCGGCGGAGAAGCGGTCGAGGTCGAACACGGTCCCGCTCTTGAGGGTTACCCGAATGTCGCGCCCCCGAGCCTCGATGCGCGCGATGTCGCCGAAGCGCCCCATGAAAGGCCGGCCGAGGTTGATTTGGCGCTCCCAGTTGGCGATCTCGACCCCGAAGATCTCGATCCGGCGGCGCTCGTTGAGCTGCTCGGGCGGCACGTGGGCAACCCAGGGATTCTCGTCCTTGAAGCCGTTGAAGTAGTCGCCCCAGAACGCCTCCTCGTCGCCCCCCCAGCGCAGCCGCCCCTCGTAGGTGGCGCCGTCATCGGTGGTGATCCGGCCGTAGAGGAAGCCTTGGTGGACCGCCTCCGCCGCGGTGGCAGGGGGGATCGCGGGCGCGGTGGCGATCGCGGGGTCGACGTCCTGCTCGCGGTCCCGGCGGCCGGCGACCAGGCCGAGGAGGACGAGCACGATGGCGAGCGCCCCGCCGGCAATGGTGGCCCTCGTCATGGTCAGTCAGCCCTCGCGCAGAAGATACGAGTCTCATTCCGCGCCGCCCGCATGACTCCCTCACGAGCGGAGCGGCGGAAGATTACGCCGGGATGGCCAACGTCGCCACCTCGGCGTACCGGCACAACGCGCCCGCGAGCTGAGCCTGCGGGCCTGCGGCGTTCCGGTCCGAGCACGCGCGACGGCAGCGTATCCGGATCGGGCTCAGGCGCGATTGCCTCCCATACCCAGATGGCCACCGCGGCGAGGAGTAGCGGCACGGCACCAGCGATGACAACCAGCAACGGCAGGGGATTCCTCATGTGCGCGACTATCTCACGAGTGACTTTAAATTACAAAGTACTTTATTAATTGGGAAGATGGGCGCCCTTGCGCTCCTTGGACACAGCGGCAGAACCGCGTGTAGTCGCCTCGTGTTTAGGCACGCTCGTTTGACCTTCCGCAGAGTCACTTGTCTGTGCAACCACGAAATCGGACTAGGAGCCTGTCGGGAATAAGAAGTCTGCAACCAAGAATCAACAACTTACAGACCGGGGATGGCTCGTAAGTTGTTGATTCTTGCTTCGAGGGAGCCAATTCCCGACAGGCTCCTAGTGTAGTCCGTCACAATTAACGTAACGGCTCTGGCTGTCCCATTTCTGATCATATATGAGGAAAATAATGACCATTAGATCGGAAATCCCTGTGCGGAACGAACTCGTTGGCCGAAGCCGCAGTGTGTCGGTCTGGCTCGGGGAACGATCCGAATAAGGTACAGTCTGTTAGACGGGGACCACTAGTGGCTGTGGGTGACCGACCGAGCGGCCCTGGTATCGACGTCAATCAGACGGTACTCGGTTGTTAGGCCAGGGCGCTGTCGAACAGGACCAGCAACCGGCTCCACGCCCGTTCCGCCTGGGCCTGGTTGTACACGGCCGAATCCGGTGGACACCACCCATGTAAGGAATCCTGATAAACCTCGATTTCTGCGGGGAGCCCGGCCCGGGAATAGGCTTCCCGTAGCACAGTCTTGGCTTCCGGATCGCGTTCGTCATCGTTCTCGGCAATTGCGAACAGAAAATGCGCGGTCGTATCGGGGACCAGCAAGTGCGGACTATCGGGCGCGTCAGTCACCAACCCGCCCCCGTGGAAGGATGCACCGGCCCCGACACGTTCAGGTACCGCGGCCGCGGTACGCATGGTGATCGGGCCACCCATGCAGTAGCCCGTGGTGCCGATCTTCCGGTTCGTGTCGACGGCCCCCTGGCGGTCCAGGAAAGCCACGAAGGCCCTGGCGTCGGTCATGTGCGTCTCTGCGTTCAACGAGCGCGCCAATGGCAGGACAATGTTGCGGGTTTCATCATCCTGGAAGCTTGCGCCTTCGGGAACAACCGGGGCCCGGCTGTCCCGATAGAACGGGTTGACGACCAAAACGGAATAGCCGGATTCGGCGAGCCGCCAGCCCATCATCCTAAAGGCGGGTCGCAGGCCGAGTATGTCCGGCCAAATGATTACGCCGGGATTCTCGCCGCTCGACGGATGCACGAAATAGCAATCTGCGGTTCCATCAGGTGTGGGAACATCGACATCCATCTCCGTTACCGCCTGCGCATTGGCAGCCCTCGGCAGAAGCATCGACAACCCCATCCCGACGGACAGTGTGCCGAACTGCCGTCGTGTCAGGCTTCCGGAGCCACGCAGATGTTCGTTCGCGTCCTTAAGTGTCTTCTCGTCGCACATGATTCCCTCCTGCGGCCCGAGCCGAACCTCCACACGCGTCTCGCGCAGGTCCACTGGGCCGCCTTGTGTTGTGCCGGACTAGATCACGCGCAAATAGAACACAGGCGGGACGTGAGATCAATTGCAGAGTAACCTGGCCCATAGACTACCCATACGACGTCCGACGCTACCCACCTACTTATCCGGAGCCGACAACCGGGCAAGTGGATTCTCGCTGCCAGTTCATTTGCTGTGTTGGACCGATCTGCGCGGTTCGAAGTTCCGGTCGGCGATAGGCACCGTGCGGGGTGTGCGTGCGTTTCCGGATCCACGTCATGGAATGTTCGTTCGCGAGAATGACGATCTCGTTTTGACTCTCGTGCAACTCGATGCGAAGATGCTCCACGGCTGACCCCCACACCATGCCCGACACGAAATTGACCGAGCCACGATCTGCCAACTGGCACCCGAACGGCTCACGCGCGAGAACGGCGAACCGATGACCGGGATGGCCGGGACGTTCCCGCTCCTTGCAGGCACGGCGCCGAAGGCCGCCGCATGAGGGCATGGATCAGCGGCGAGACGCCCGGTCGCGGTTCGCTCCGGCTCGAAGACCGCCCAACGTTGGACTGGGATGGCGAAAACCTGTTGGTCCGCGTGGTCGCTGCGGCTCTGAATTTCTCCGACACTCTAATGATCGACGGCAAGTACCAGGTGAGGCCGCCACTCCCGTTCACGCCGGGGCAGGAAATCGCTGGTGTCGTCGAGGCAGCACCTGAGGCCTCGGTCTTTGGTGTGGGTGACCGGATCGTCAGCAAGCTCGAATGGGGCGGTTTTGCCGAGCGTGCCCATGTGCGCACCGACATGGCGCTCCGGGTCCCCGAGGGTGCCGATCTGATCAAGGCATTGGCGCTGCCGGTCGTTTACATGACCGCGCTGGTTGCGCTAACCGAGTGCGCCGTGGTGAAGCCTGGCGACACGGTTCTGGTACACGCGGCGGCGGGGGGCGTCGGGCTCGCCGCAGTCGAGATCGCCACGGCGCTCGGAGCGCGGGTGATCGCCACTGCCGGGGGCGCCGAGAAGCGCGCGCTTGCCCGAGAGCATGGTGCGGATGAGGCAGTAGACTACTGCAGCGACGGCTGGATCGACGAAGTCAAGCGCCTGACGGGTGGGCTCGGCGCCGACGTAATTGTCGACCCGGTCGGCGGCGACATCGGCGAACAGAGCCTGCGTTGCATCGCCCGGGACGGCGTGCTGCTGGTGGTCGGCTTCGCCAGTGGCCGCATTCCGAAATTCGAGGCCAACCGACTGCTGCTCAAGCGTGCCTCGGCCAAGGGGGTCTATTGGACCCACGATCATGACGGGCCGATGCTCGCGCGGCTGGGTGAGACGCTGGTCACGTGGTTCGCCGATGGGCGCCTCGACCCGGTGGTGCGCGCCGACTACACGCTCGAAGACCTCCCGCGCGCCCTCGACGATCTGGAGAGCCGCCGCAGCGTTGGGAAGCTGGCGCTGCAGGTTTCAAAGCTGTGACGGATAGTGCGATGACCGAAGACGTTGAAACCTCGCCCCGCAAGATCCTGGATGGCGTCCGTGTGCTGGACCTCTCGCGGGTGATGTCGGGGCCGTTTTGCTCGTCGATGCTGGCCGACCTGGGTGCCGAGGTGATCAAGATCGAGATGCCGGGTCGCGGCGACGAAGGCCGCGCCTTTGGTCCCTACCGGGATGGCGAGAGCACCTACTTCATGATGCTCAACCGCGGCAAGAAGAGCGTCACCATCGACATGAAAACCGAAGAGGGCCGAGACTTGGTGATAAAGCTCGCCGCTTGGGCCGATGTGCTGCTGGAGAACTTCCGTCCCGGGGTGATGGACCGGCTGGGCCTCGGTTATGAGACCGTCAAGGCGGTGAACCCGGCCATCGTCTACGCCTCGATCTCGGGTTTCGGGCAGGAGAGTCCGCTGCGAGACCTTCCGGCCTTCGACCTGGTGATCCAGGCGATGAGCGGGCTGATGAGCCTGACCGGCCCAAAGGGCGGGCCGGCCACGGCGGTCGGCGAGTCGGTCGCCGGGACTGCGGGATCGTGGATCTACATCGGCAGCCAGGGCATCGTGCAGGGAACCTACGAGACGTTTTCGGAGATCGCGCGGCAGCATTTCGCCGGCGATGCGACCGGACGGCTGGTCGTCACCGGAGGGTTGGGCGGCATGGGGGGAGCGCAGCCACTGGCCGCGACCATGTCCGGATTCAACGCGATCGTGGTCGAATGCCGGCAGAGCAAAATCGAGTTCCGTCTCCGCACCGGATATCTCGACTGCCCGGCCAAGACGCTGGACGAGGCGCTGGCCATCGTGGCCGAGGCGCGCGGGGCCGGGAAGCCGGTCTCGGTCGGGTTGCTGGGTAACGTCGTCCAGGTGCTCGAGGAGATGCTGGGGCGCGGCTTGGCGGCCGACGTGGTCACCGACCAGACCTCGGCGCACGACCCGGTCCATGGCTACCTGCCGTTGGACTGGAACGTGGCGGACTGGGAGGGACGCCAGGAGAGTGACCCGGAGGGCGTCGCTACGGCAGCGAAGGCGACAATGGCCCGGCATGTCGCGGCGATGAAGGCGTTCCAGGCGCGGGGCGCCGTCGTGTTCGAGTATGGCAACAACCTGCGCGGCATGGCCGCCGAGGGGGGCGCGGCCGATACCAAAGCCTTCCCCGGCTTCGTCGAAGCCTATGTTCGGCCGCTGTTCTCGGAGGGTAAGGGCCCGTTCCGCTGGCTCGCGCTGTCGGGCGATCCCGAGGACATCTACAAGACCGATGCAAAGGTGCGCGAGGTGATGCCGGACGCGCCGGCGCTGCACAACTGGCTCGACAAGGCGCGTGAGCACATACAGTTCCAGGGCCTGCCGGCTCGGATCTGCTGGGTGGGTCTCGGCGACCGCCACCGGATCGCCCTCGCCTTCAACAAAATGGTTCGCGCTGGCGAACTCAGCGCGCCGGTGGTGATCGGTCGCGACCACATGGATTCGGGCTCGGTTGCCAGCCCGACCCGCGAGACAGAGGGCATGAAGGATGGCTCGGACGCGATCTCGGATTGGCCGATCCTCAATGCGCTCCTGAACACGGCCAACGGTGCAACCTGGGTGTCGTTCCACCATGGCGGTGGGGTCGGCATAGGGTATTCGCAGCATGCCGGCATTGCGGTGGTCGCCGACGGCACCGAAGCGGCCGATGCGCGGATTGCACGTACGTTCTGGAACGATCCGGCCACCGGAGTGATGCGCCACGCCGATGCCGGTTACGACCTGGCGATCAACTGTGCGCGCCGCTTCGGGTTGGACATGCCGATGCTGGAGTAGCCCGCATTTCTCACCAGTGGTCTGCTGCAGCGCCGGATACATCCGCCACTACCGCGTTGCGCTTGGTCGGGCACCTTGACGTACTGTCAAGTACGCCTGCGGCACCCTTCCGGCGCGCGCCTTATCCTGGCGGCGTCTCCGACGCTTCGCGACGACAACCGGTGAGAAAAGCGGGCTTGCTCGGCCGGTTTGCTCTTTTCGGGTTCGTGTCGGACGGAAGTGGCATTATGCAAGCGTCAGCGCACGCTCGATGTCGGCCTTGATGTCGACGACATCTTCGATGCCGGCGGAAATACGAACGAGGCCATCTCTGATCCCCAACCCGGCCCGCTCTTCAGGGGTAAGTGTGCGATGGGATGAAATGGCGGGATAGAGCACCAGAGAATAGATGTCGCCCAGCGAGGTCGCCGGTTGGATCAAGTCCAGCGCGTCCATGAAAGCGAAGACTTGCTCCCGGCCAGCGCCAAGAATCTCGAACGAGAAGACGCCGCCGCCCCCTTTTCCCCCGGTCAAGCGGTGCAACAACTCGTACTGGGGATGGTCCGGCAGGAAGGCGTAGTTGACGTGTCCGACTTTCGGGTGGGTCTGGAGCCATGTTGCCAGAGTGAGTGCATTGTCGCATTGTTGCCGCATGCGCAACGACAGGGTCTTCAAGCCACGTAACGCCAACCACGCTTCAAATGGGCCGATGCTGCTGCCGACCAGCTTGTTCAAGGCGAAAGATTTTTCTTTGAGCGCCGCAGTCGTCGCGACGATGCCGGCCATCACGTCCCCGTGACCTGAAATAGACTTCGTGGCACTGTGAATAACCATATCTGCGCCGAATTGGATCGGATTGCAGAGATAGGGTGAACTGAAGGTGCTGTCCACCAGCAAAAGGGCTCCCTCACCGTGGGCGATTTCGGCCAACCGGGGAAGGTCCGCAACCTTCATCAGGGGATTGGAAATCGTTTCCACTAATAGGGCGACCGGTTTTTCCCGGGCGACGGTTTCGTGCATTGTTTCGAGGTCCAGAACATCGACGAGGTGAACCTTTGCTCCTAACGCATCAAAGACAGTCCCCAGGAGCGTGTGCGTCGCTCCATACACATCTGCCGCAGCAACGATCGACGTTCCGGCCCGAACACCGGCAGCCAGCAGCGCCATGTGAATAGCAGCCATGCCGGAGGAGAAAGCGTGAGCGGTCTCGGCGCCCTCGAGGTTAGCCACGGCCGTCTCAAAGGCCGTCACCGTTGGATTGGCATACCGGGTCGAGTACACATACCCTGCTTTTGTGTTGCCCAGCACGGCATCCAGATCGTTCGAGTCCGTAAACGTATAACCCACGGAGGGGTGAATGGGAGACACGACCGGATTCACCCCGCCCAGATCAAGTCTTTCACCTGCATGGACGGTGCGAGTGCTGAATGATTTATCGTCTAGATTCGTCATTGGGTTTTCCTGATTGGATCGTTGACTGCCGGTAGTGGAGGACGGAACAGGGCGGGGCGAGCGTGCGTTGGATGAATTGGTATCCCATGCGTCTCAGCGCACGGGTGCCTGCGAACACCGTCGAATTTCAGTGATCAACTCTTGTGAACTCTTGCCGTCAAACTGTTCACGTATCGAAATGGCGGTGTCTGGACTCAACCCGCCGCCACTTTCATTGATTCGAAAAAGTCCGGTCCAGGCCCCGGCGAGGGCGAAGCGAGGGATGCCGGTTACATCGGGAAGATCGGGTTCGGTCTCATCGGTTAGAAAAAGGATGTAGCGCTCTCCTTGTTGGATCAGATCGTACTGATTCGGCAATTCCGTGTATCGCCCAACGACACCCCCCTTTTGAGAGATCACTACTTGTCGGATCGATTCCGGTCCTTTAAGCACTCGATCGACCACCAATATCGCATCTGTCTCCAGATAGAGGAAAATCGGCCGTGATCGTTCCTGACGAAGCTGCACGCCCGAGGGATACCTGAGATTCTGCCTCGGAGCCAGAATCGACTGGACATGAGCCTCGACGATCAATATCGAAGAGTCGCACAGTTCCTCAAAGGACCCGGGTAGATAGCCGGGATCAAGTGACAGGGTGAACGTGCTACGGTTTGTCGGCGGAGGAGGGGGCGGCGGGCCTCCGCCACTCGGATCGGTGGTGGGACGCCGAGATGTCTCGTCGGCCCCGAAACTCTTCCGATAAACCATGGGTACGTCCGCCTGAATTGTCAGCGTATTGCCGTCCAGAGTGCCTTCGAGACCGACGGCATCCGCATCAAAAAGGAAGATGATGCTTGTACCCTGCTGTGAGTAGCTTCCGCGGCCCGAGCTTTCACTATTGCTGACACGACCGCTCTCGGTATAGCGGTGGAGCGTTCGCCAGATAGAGGTCCCGTCCGGTTCAAGTAGTACCGAACCTCCTAAAACCTCTTGCCTGACGGATCCGTTCTCTGAGACGACTGCTGGAAGATCCTGTGAGTTCGCGCTAACCAGAACATACTGGCCGACAGCCTCTAGTCTCTGGCCGGCATTCTCATAACCCCCGTGAACGGGCGCTGCGGATGCCAAGACTACTATTACCGCAAGGGAGCGGAAAGCGACGCCGAAACAATCGAACTTCGTACCCACCGTGCCTGAGATTTTCATCACCAAACTTCCACGGGACTGCTTAAGACCTCAAAGAACGTATGTCTTACTGACAAAGGAGTCCAGATACGGACAAGTGGATTGTCGTGGCCAGGTGTTGCGGTCAGTGGGTCATCGCATAGACGATCCAGTTAATCCCCATACGGAATGCGTACCCGGCATATTTGTTGGGATAGCACTCCAGGTCGGCCCACTCCCAGGCGTCGCCTATATCGGTATTGAAATTGATCACCATCATCGGACGCCGATCATCATCAAAAATCGCCAGAGCATACGGGACGAAGCCATCCGATTGAGATGTCGGCCCCCCACTGCAACCCCTCCCGACGTTCGGCACTTGCAGGATTTCATCAATGTCGAAGAATGAGTGAAAGAGTTGGTGCGACAGCGGGATCTCTTCGGCTTCCTTGTCCGGAAAGATCTTTTTCAGCTGAATGTAGAAGTTCTGCCACTGATACGTTCCCCAGAAATCATCGATCACAAGGAAACCACCACGAAGCATGTACTCGCGCAGGCGCTCAGCCTCTGGCTGGCTGAGATTCATGCCCCTTCCGACTTCCAGCGCGTAGATGAACGGATAGCTGAACAAATTGGGGTCCATGATTTCGATCGCAACATCCTTGTCGAGGACGACCCGAACATTGGACATCCGGTCGATGGCAAATATGAACTGCTTGTCGGCTTTCGGCCAGTCGGTAGCCCAACTGCTGCGTCGTCTTCGCCCAAAGTTGCTCAGTCCCTCGTTGTAGATCAAACGCGCAAACACGAACTCAGAGCCGTCCGGTCCACCGTAGTCGCCCAGTTGTTGCGACGGAAAGAACTGGAGCGCAAGCAGGGGCAGCGGGAGCAGCGCTACACCTATGATCAGTAACAATCGATTCATTGCTAATAGGGAATCGCCTGAAGCTGTAGCGGCGCTCTATGAGCGCCGGATGATGGGCTTCGTAGACCGCCTCACAGTGCAAACCCGACTTTCGCCACACGCTCCTCGTGGTCGGGACCCAAGCCATTCTACCCGTCGACCTGAGCAAACGAAAGGTCAGTCCCCAGGCGGGATCGCTACAACGCCGGCACCGGTTCTTTCAGTTCTGTTAAATAACATGATAGGCGGGCTGTTAGTCCACGCGGACCAATACTACCGGGTCATCCCATAGGAATGGGATGAGGTGGCCCCGGAAAATCGGGCAGTTGTTTAAGGTGTATTCCACCGACTGAGGAGGGATACGCGATGACGAAGAGACGCAGGTTTTCTGGGGAGTTGAAAGCGAAGGTCGCGCTGGAAGCGCTTCGGGGCGATCGGACGCTGCAGGAGATTGCCTCGAAGCACCAGGTTCATCCGAACCAGGTGAGCACATGGAAGCGCCAGGCGATGGAAGGGCTTGGCGAGATGTTCTCGAACGGTGTGGAACGCCGGCGGCGGGATCATGAAAGCGAGGTTCGTGAGCTTCACGCCAAGATCGGCGAATTGACGGTGGAGCGGGATTTTTTGTCCAGAGGGTCCGGTCGATGAGCCGGGCCGCGCGCCGGGCGATGGTGAGGCGCCCTGACCCGGAACTGAGCTTGAGTCGTCAATGCCGTTTGCTGTCGATCGGGCGCTCCTGGCTCTATTACACGCCCCAGGGCGAGAGCGCGGAGACCTTGGCGCGGATGCGGCGCATCGATGAGTTGTTTCTGAAGCATCCGTTCTACGGTGCCCGTCAGATCGTCCGTCATCTGCGCCGCGAGGGCGTGCGCATCGGCCGTCGCCGGGCGGGGCGTCTGATGCGTTTGATGGGTCTTCAGGCGATCTACCGGGCACCCCGCACCAGCGAGCCGCATCCCGAGCACCGGGTCTACCCCTATCTGCTCAAGGGTTTGGCGATCGAGCGGGCAAAACCATGTCTGGTGCGCCGACATCACCTACATCCCTGTGCGGCGCGGCTTTCTTTACTTGGTGGCGATCCTGGATTGGGCGAGCCGGTATGTGCTGGCCTGGCGTTTGTCGAACACCCTGGACGCCGGCTTTTGCGTCGAGGCGCTCGAGGAGGCGCGGACCCGCCACGGCCAGCCGGAGATCTTCAATACCGATCAGGGCAGCCAGTTCACCGGCTTCGCCTTCACCGGGCGCTTGCGGGCGGCCGGTGTCCAGATCTCGATGGACGGCCGGGGCCGGTGCATGGACAACATCTTCATCGAGCGGCTGTGGCGCTCCCTCAAATACGAGGCTGTCTATCTGCACGACCTTGCCGACGGCTTCCAGGCCCGGCGCGTCATCGGCTGAGGTGGCCCCGGAAAATCGGGCAGTTGTTTAAGGTGTATTCCACTGACTGAGGAGGGATACGCGATGACGAAGAGACGCAGGTTTTCTGGGGAGTTGAAAGCGAAGGTCGCGCTGGAAGCGCTTCGGGGCGATCGGACGCTGCAGGAGATTGCCTCGAAGCACCAGGTTCATCCGAACCAGGTGAGCACATGGAAGCGCCAGGCGATGGAAGGGCTTGGCGAGATGTTCTCGAACGGTGTGGAACGCCGGCGGCGGGATCATGAAAGCGAGGTTCGTGAGCTTCACGCCAAGATCGGCGAATTGACGGTGGAGCGGGATTTTTTGTCCAGAGGGTCCGGTCGATGAGCCGGGCCGCGCGCCGGGCGATGGTGAGGTGTAGACGATCACTTCAAAATGAACATATTTGAACAAGCGCCGGTTTGAAGGTCGTCATCATCGGCGAAGCAGAGCGGAGGCTTTGGTAAGGTAGAGTGACGCGGAGAAAGGGAAAACCCCGATCGTATGAGCGATCGGGGTTTCGTTTATGGCGGCCCCGGTCAAAGGGCACAACCACAGCAAAAGCAAAGTCAGAGTGACACGACCGGCCGCCATTGTCCACTCCCGCGTGGGGTGGGATGGCCAGAGAAGTCGTGTTACGACAGTTGTTTTGCCGAGGGTCGGGTTGCGGGTTGATGTTTGTCATCTGCCGATCCTGTTATCGGGGGCAGGTCTACTGCGGGGATGAGTGCCGGCGCCGGATGAGGCGCGAGCAGAGGCGGCGTGCCAACCGCCGTTATCAGGAGGATCCGGCGGTCCGGGCCAATCATTGCCGGCGTCAGCGGGCCTACCGGAAACGTCGCCGAGAGAGGCGCGTGACAGATCACACTTCCGCCGGTGCGTGTCGGTCTGGCAGCATCGGGACACCATTGCCTGAAACGGGAATGAGAACGTCATTGGCGGAGGCACCCCATGGTCGACCCCGGTTTCAACGGCTCCAATCAGCCATCCGACTCGTTTGCATCCTGTGTGGCCGGAGTGGGGTCTTTATCGATGCCTTCCCCGACTGGGTGTGAGGCGTGATTCCTCCCGAAACGGTCACGCGAATTCGACACCTCTTTTTTGGCGAGCACTGGAAGATAGGCACCATTGCCGCCGAGCTGGGCCTGCATCAGGAAACCGTCCGCGCGGCACTGGAGACGGATCGCTTCAACCGGGCCCAGATGATGCGTCCGACGAAAGCCGATCCCTATATGGACTTCATCCGGGCGACGCTCAAGCAGTACCCCCGGTTGCGGGCCACACGGATTCATCAGATGCTGTCGGATCGCGGTTACACCGGCAGCGTGGTCGTACTGCGGCGTCTGGTGGCGCGTCTGCGTCCCGAACTCCGTGAAGCCTTCCTGCGGTTAAGAAGCTTTCCCGGTCAGGAAGCCCAAGCCGACTGGGCGCACTTCGGGGAAGTCCGGGTGGGTCAGGCCCGCCGCCGGTTGTCCTGTTTCGTATTGACGCTGTCGCACTCGCGCGCCCTGTTTCTGGAGTTCTTCTTCGATCAAACTCTGGAGAACTTTCTCCGCGGTCATGTCGATGCGTTTGCCGACTGGGGAGGGGTGCCCAGAGTCGTGCTCTACGACAATCTTCGAAGCGCCGTGCTGGAGCGCAACGGCAATCAAATTCGCTTTCATCCGCGCCTGCTCGAACTCTCCGCCCACTATCACTGTCAACCGCGTCCGGTCGCGCCGACACGAGGAAATCAAAAAGGACGCGTCGAGAGAGCGATACGCTATGTGCGGGATTCGTTCTTTGCAGCCCGGCCATTCACGACCTTGGAAGAGTTCAATCGCAAGGCTCTGGTATGGCGTGATGAGGTGGCCCATCAGCGCCCCTGGCCCGGTGGTGACGACAGGACCGTGGCCGAAGCCTTCCAGGAGGAACAATCACTCCTGATGTCGTTACCGGTGCACCGGTTCGATACCGACCGGGTCCAGCCGGTCCGTTCCGGTAAAACCATCTATATCCGTTTCGATCTCAACGACTACTCGATTCCCCCGGACCGGATCGGCCAGACATTGACGTTGGTGGCCTCCCAGACGCGGGTGCGCCTTCTCGATGGCACGACCGAAGTGGCCGCCCACCACCGGTCTTTCGACCGCCACCAACTCATTGTCGATCCGGCACATCAGGACGCGCTGCTGGCGGAAAAACGGAAAGCCCTCGGGTCCACCGCCGGTAGTCGCTTGGCCGCGAGCGTGCCTGAAACCGAACCCCTGCTTCAGGCCGCCTTCGGTCGTGGCGAGTCCATTCAACGGCAGAGCCGTCTCCTGCTCGGACTGCTCGACGACTACGGGGCATCCGAGCTCCAAGCTGCCGTTGTCGAGGCGCTCGAACAGGACACTCCGCGCGCATCGTCGGTGGCCTTCATCCTCCAGAAACGCTGGCGGGCCCAGAAACGCCGGGCCACCGTCCGGGTCGCCCCATCCCGCCCGGATCTGGCCGACATCCACATTCAACCTCATTCCGCGGAGACCTACGATGACCTCCATAGCCACGACACCGAACCCGAACAGTAACGATCTGGCCGTCCAACTCCAGCACATCGGACTCCGCTCCATCGCCGATTCCCTGGATGACTTTCTGGCTCGCGCCATCAAGTCTCAATGGCCCCCTCCCATGCTGCTGGAGGAACTGGCCCGTATCGAAAGCCACGATCGCGCACAGCGCAGTCTGGAACGCCGTCTCCAGTGCTCCCGCATCGGCCGTTTCAAACCCATGGCCGACTTCGACTGGAACTGGCCTAAAAAGATCGACCGCGACACCATCGGGCGTGCCTTCACCCTCGACTTTATCCCCGAAGGCCGCAACCTCATCCTGATCGGCGCCAATGGACTGGGCAAGACCATGATCGCCAAGAATATCGCCCACGCCGCCGTCCTGGCCGGCTACTCCGTGCTGTTCCGCACTGCTTCGGAACTGCTCGACGACCTGCAGTGCGATTCACCTCACCGGCTCCGTCAGAAACTCAAAGCCTATGCCCGCCCCGCATTACTGTGCATTGATGAATGTGGATATCTGGCCTACGACAATCACGCTGCTGACCTGCTCTACGAAGTCGTCAACCGCCGTTATGAACAACGGTCGATTCTCCTCACCACCAATCGCGGCTTCACCGAATGGAACGAAGTCTTTCCCAACGCCACCTGTATCGCCACCCTACTGGACCGGCTCACCCATCATGCCGACGTCACGGTCCTTGAAGGACAAAGCTATCGCGTCCATGAAAGTGAGCAGGAGGCGAAACGCCGTCGGAAGAAAAAGAAATGACCCTCGACCTTGGAACCTACTCCAGCAGAGTGCTGGATCTCTACTCCCAGCTGCCTGACACACCCTTACTCCCCCGTCGCGCCGATCGTCAACTCGTCGTCCAACTCCATGCCCGTTCCGTTGACCCCGACATCATCGAATCCGCCCTCTTACTCGCCACGGCTCGCCGCCTCTGTCGGCCTTCGGACAGGCCACCACTCCCCCCTGTTCGCTCACTCGCCTACTATCTTCCCGTTCTCGACGAGTTGCTTCACCATCCCCTCCCTCACCGCTACACCCACTACCTTCGCTCCAAAGTCCTTCCCTAGAACTCACCCCAATCTCACCCGGTCGACGCCCGGTCGGCGCGTGTCTAGAAAACTTCACTTTCTCGCGATCGACAACAGTGAGGCGCCCTGACCCGGAACTGAGCTTGAGTCGTCAATGCCGTTTGCTGTCGATCGGGCGCTCCTGGCTCTATTACACGCCCCAGGGCGAGAGCGCGGAGACCTTGGCGCGGATGCGGCGCATCGATGAGTTGTTTCTGAAGCATCCGTTCTACGGTGCCCGTCAGATCGTCCGTCATCTGCGCCGCGAGGGCGTGCGCATCGGCCGTCGCCGGGCGGGGCGTCTGATGCGTTTGATGGGTCTTCAGGCGATCTACCGGGCACCCCGCACCAGCGAGCCGCATCCCGAGCACCGGGTCTACCCCTATCTGCTCAAGGGTTTGGCGATCGAGCGGGCAAACCATGTCTGGTGCGCCGACATCACCTACATCCCTGTGCGGCGCGGCTTTCTTTACTTGGTGGCGATCCTGGATTGGGCGAGCCGGTATGTGCTGGCCTGGCGTTTGTCGAACACCCTGGACGCCGGCTTTTGCGTCGAGGCGCTCGAGGAGGCGCGGACCCGCCACGGCCAGCCGGAGATCTTCAATACCGATCAGGGCAGCCAGTTCACCGGCTTCGCCTTCACCGGGCGCTTGCGGGCGGCCGGTGTCCAGATCTCGATGGACGGCCGGGGCCGGTGCATGGACAACATCTTCATCGAGCGGCTGTGGCGCTCCCTCAAATACGAGGCTGTCTATCTGCACGACCTTGCCGACGGCTTCCAGGCCCGGCGCGTCATCGGCGAGTGGATCGACTTCTACAACGCCGAACGGCCACACTCGGCCCTCGGCGGAAAAACCCCGGCCGAGGCCTACCGCGGCGACCCGCCTGCGGATATGATGGACAAGCAGCTACGCGCCTTGCCCGCTTACCCACCGGCGCAGCAACGGCGACAGGAAGATCGATCCAAGGAGATTCTGGCAAGATGAGCGGCAACCGGAATACACCTTAAACAGGCCGCCAAGCTGTCCACAAACCGGGGCCACCTCAGTACTCCATCACGATGTGCGGGAGCTCGTCCGATGACCCGAGGTTGTAGATACGTACGATGTTCGGGTGGTTGAGCCGGGCCATGGCCCGGGCTTCCTGCATGAACCGCGTCCGCAACTGTTCGTGATCCCGAAAGTGCGGATGCAGAATCTTGATGGCGACCGTGCGACCGAGTGCTTCGTCCCTGGCGAGCAGGACTCGGCCCATTCCCCCACTTCCGACTTCGCTGAGCACCTTGTGACCGGACAGCGTGGCGGGCAGTTCTTCTGCTTCTGTATGGAAATCTGACGGATAGAACGCTCCGTTGAGCGTCGGATCGAGCCGTGTCTGGTCGCCTGACTTCAACATACACCGGGGACAGAGGCCCCCTTGGGACTCCCCCTGTATTGGCGATCCGCACTCGGAGCAGGTCTCAGGTTCCAGCATTACCTAAGACATCTATCACCAATGAATCGATTCTTGAAGGAATTTGCCGCGAGCCGATCGTAGGACCGTTTCCATCAGTCAGGCGTAGAATGGCCTGAATCCAGAAGCAAACGAAAGGTCAGTCGGAGAGGTACGATGAAGCTACGGCGCCGAATGACGCTGCCCCATTTATCGCTGTTCACCCGGGTGCTGCTGAACCCTCGTTGACCTTCTGGTAAAGGAGTCCTCCCACGTACAGGCTGACCCCCAATGCGACCAGGCAACCGATCCTTATGATCGGGGCTGCCCCTGAAAGGTCAAAGAGGAATACTTTCCCCGCTGAAAACGCGAACACCAGCAGGGAGGAATTGCCAAGCACCACGTCCTTGTTCACGAGGGAGATCGCCAGGCATCCAAGGGCCAGCAAACCCCACCCGATGGAAATCGCGAACCGGCTATCAAATACTTGAGCAGCCGCTGCCATCGCACTGACATGCCCTGCGAGAAGCAGGATGATCGACAACTCCTCAAGGTTCCTGGTCCTCTTGACGAAGTAATACCCGACGTAGAGTTCCACTGCGAACAGGACGACCAGAACTTCACTTGCGGGAACACCCGGCAGGTTGGCACCGATGACGGCGCGCATGTAGTTCCATGAAAATACGATCCCGCAACCGATCCAGACCGGCCGATAGAAATCCGACGTCGTCCATCGCCGGGATAGTCCCGCAATGGTTGGGGCTAGCAGCAGGGCGACCCACGGTCCGAAACGGGTGGGCACAGATTCCATGTACCCCGCGTGCAGGAGAACCAACGTAGAGTAGATGCCGAGCAACAGATTGGCCCCTTCCATGCTCATCTGCAGGAATCTACGGGCGACCAGATAGAACAGAGCCAGAGCGACCCCGCTTGCCGCGGCAATCCACGGGGCCAGTGCCGGCGTGTGCTGGCCGAGCAGTGAATATTCCAGAAAGTAGAAGCTCAGGAGCGCCGGCACGTGTGCGAGAGCGGTCTTGCGGTCCATGGGTTGGCCACGTCGAACCGAGAAGTACGTGGCCCCTGAACCGAAGATGACGAATTGCGCTGCGTGAAACAGCACAGCGGCAATCCATTGATCCGACCCGGTGGAACGCCAGACGAAATCGAATCCGATCAGGGCCAGATACAGTGCGACCAGGTAGACCCGCCGCTTTCCGATCCAGACCGCGTAGGCGCAGAACACCAGGCTCCAAGCCGAAAAGTAGATCATCAGATCGGTGATGCTCCCGCTCAGAACCGGCAACAGGAACGGCGCCGAATACGACCCGACGACGGCGAACAACGCATACAACTCTGCGCCAAAGACCACACACAACCACAGTGACCCCAAGCTGATGGACACCACCAGTGCGACTACTGTGGTCGCGCCAATCAGCCCGTAGTACAGGTGAGCACCGTAGGTTGAGAGGAAGAGGATGACGATGCCAGTTGCGGGCAGAACGCTCGCATAAATCCGATTCGACTTACGAAGCCACAGACCGCTCGCGATCAAGACCAGACCGCTCAACGTTGAGATCCCAATCTGTCGTTCCGGCGTCAACCAGCCCGAGTCAATCGCCAATCGGATCAGGTAGACGGCGGCGAGTACGAGGGCTCCAGCGCCACCCCATCCCAGGACGCCGGTAACGGACAGGATCTCCTCTCCTTTCTTGCGGCCCGGCTGGGCGGCTGGCCTCTCGACAGGTTCGGATGACGCCGGTTTGGAAGAGGGGCGCCAACCTTCGGCTGATGGGGGACTGTCACGCAGCGATTCGGTCGGACGATGATGACTACCAATTCCAAGACGGGCTTCAATGGAAATCATCCGCGATTCCAATTCCGAGAGGCGACCCTCCAAAGACATATCGAACTCCTTCAATAATGGGGACAGGCACCTATGTCCCTATTTTCTTCGCGTCGAGAGCATCGATCATGCACCCCTCCGTGCTTCAGCCTCCGAACACGTTCCCGAGCCCCAGCGTCAGCACCGGTACATACGTAATGATCAGAACGGCGATGATGAGCATGACGATATACGGCAGCGTCGACCGGTAGATTTGAACCAGCGGCTGTTCGAAGCGCATCGACGCCAGGAACAGGTTCTCTCCCATCGGCGGCATGAGGTAGCCGAGTTCCATGTTGGCCAGGAAGATGATTCCCAGGTGGACAGGGTCGATCCCGTAAGCCAGACCCATCGGTACGATCAGCGGCACCACCACGAAGATGGCCGAGTAGATGTCCATCAGCGCGCCGACGATCAGGAGGAACACGTTCAATGCGAGAAGGAACGCAATCGGCGAAGTGATCTGTCCCTGGATCCACTCCACTGCGCGTACGTCAATCTGGGCGTCGATCAGGTAAGCGTTGAAACCGAGTGCGACGCTCAAGATGATGAAGAAACCGCCAACCAGGGTGGCGCATTGGACGGCGATTCGCGGGAGATCACGCCGGAGGCCGAGGTCCCCATAGATGAAGCACTCCACCGTGAGCGCGTAGAGCACGGTCAGCGCCGAAGTTTCGACCAGGGTCGCGAACCCGCCGAAGATTGCAACCAGGATGACGACCGGCAGGAAAAGCTCCCATTTGGATTCCCACACTGCCCTCCGGGCTTCGCCTGCGCGGAAGGGGGTTGTCGTCGCCCCGGCCCACCATCCGCGTCCGGCGCCCCAACCGGCAACGACCAGTATCAGGAGGATGCCCGGGACCACTCCACCGATGAACAGATCGACCATCGGCACCCTGGCATAGATCGCGTAGAGGATCACCGGCAGGCTCGGTGGAATCAGCAGCCCGATCGAGCCGGAAACCGTGACGAGTCCCACCGATGTCCCCTCGGGATAACCTGCCTTTCTCATCACGGGCAGCAGCAGGCCACCCATCGACAGGATCGTCACCCCGGAAGCGCCGGTCAGGGGTGTGAAGAAGGCCAGAACCAGCGTGGTGACGATGGCCAGCCCGCCCGGCATCCAGCCGAACAACGCGGTAAAGGCCCGCATCAGACGCCGGCTCGCTCCACCCTCGGAAAGAATGAAGCCGCCGAGAGTGAAGAGGGGGACTGCCGGCATATACGCCGACGCGGTCAGCCGGTAGCCTTCTCCAGGGACGGCGGCAACCGGAACGCCATCGTTCCAGAAGAACAGAAGAGCCAGGCCGCCAAGGGCCGCAAAGATCGGCAGACCCAGGGCTGTCGCGGCCAGGACGATCAGACTTGCGGGAAGGACCAGCCCGCTTCCCTGGAGGGAAGGGCTGAGGCCGAAGGCTAACGGAATGACCAGGCCCGCACCGGCGACCAGGCGTCCCTTCCAGGTCCCGGACGCATGCCAGACGATACGGCCGGCGATCAAAGCGAAACCGACCGGCATGACGGTCTTTGCGAGCCAGACCGGAATGCCCAGCGCCACCTCGTCGCCAAACGGACGGTCAATGCGAACCAGGTCGATGCTGGCCAGAAGCAGGCAAGCTGCGATCCCGGCACCAACGGCGGCGGTAAAGATCCGAAGCGGGTTTCGCCAGTGGGCGGGCAGAAAGTCCGGGGTCGACAGCGCCAGCAACGTGTTGGATCGGGCAGCCAGACCTGCTCCCAGGAATGCGATCCAGAGCGTCAGATGCTGGACCAGAGGGATAGAGCCCGGGATGCCGCGGCCGATCGTCTCTCGGCCCGCGATCTCCAACAGGGGGATCATGGACATCGCGGCCAATACGGCGATCGAGAAGGCGTTTTCGATCGGTCCGAATCGCAGCCACGTCGGAGCCTTCATGTTCGACCTCCCAAGCTCAAGGGACTCTCGATTCCGGCACCCTACGGGCCGCCCTCGGGTGCGGTCCGCGTCCTGCGGTATTGGTCACGGAGTTCCTCGACCTTGTCGAAGAGTTCCTCCGGAACGAGTCGGCCCCGGATTTTCGGATATGCCGCCTCGGCTTCCGCCTGCCAGTCTGCTCGCGTGGCTTCGTCCAGCTCGATGACGTTCAAGTTATAGGTCCTCATGGTGGCGATGGATTCTTCCCCCATCTGACGGATCTTTTCGCGATACTCGTCGCCGGCACCGCGGGCCGCCTCGAGAAATGCCGGCCTCAGATCCGCCGGAATCGTTCCCATGCGTCCTTGTCGATTACGGTTGCCCCGACAAGGGGAGCCCACCGAAGGTCGATCATGTTGTTTGCCACTCCGAACGACTGATCGGCCAAGGCAAACAGGGGCGGTACGTCCATGGCGTCGATAAGACCCGTCGTGAGATTCGTCAACATCTCGGTCACGGGCATCGGAACCGGGTTGAAACCGAGTTCTCGGTATAGCGATTCGGTATCGAAGTCGCCTGAGGACGTGAACAGCTTCATTTCCCGGATGTCATCGAGAGTTCTTGCGGGTTCCTTCGTGAAGAAGTGGACCCAGCCAACGTCGCTCCAATTCAGAACGATCAGGTTCTTCTCCTCAAGCCGCTTTTCGAGCGTCGGCGTGACGCGCTCCATGACGTAGTCGAGCTCTGCGTAGGAAGAAATCATCATCGGTATCTGCAGGCTCGACACGCCGGTATCTGCCTTGGACAGGCCTGCTCCCGAGAGTGCGACTGCATGGAGTGTGCGTCGCCTGACCTTGAGGAGCATTTCGCCTTCGTCTCCCAACCTTCCGCCTTCGTAGATCGTGACCTTCACCCGTCCATCGGAAATCCTTGTCCAGTCCTGCCCCATCTGCTGCAGGATCTGATGCCAGAGCGTGCCGCTGGGAGCGACCGTGCCGATCTTGATCACAATGGCACGCTGGGCGTAAGCCCGGGGAGCGCTTCCGGCGAGGACCAGAACGAAAGACAGGACGGCAAGAACTGCGAATCTCTTCCTCATGACACACCTCCTTCGGTTGTTGGGGTCTCGGGTTCCAGGATGAGGTCGTCAACCCTCTCCAGAAGCCACCGCGCCCGCTCCTGGGCGATCAGGTTGACCAGGCGGATGGCTTCGTGCGCGTCCGGGTCGATGGCCAGCGCACGTTCCAGCGTTGCCCGGAACTGATCCGCGTCCTGATTCGGGACCGAGACTGATTCGGCAAACGCCACGTACAGCGCCGCGTGCGTTCCCCTCGACAGCTCCATCGCCCGGTCGAAGTGTTCCTGGATTGCGGCATCGTCACGCCTCCCTGGTCTGGAGCTGGCGAAGATCACCTGAAACTCGTGAAGCGCACCGTCCTCCCAACTCTCGTCGAGCTGGAGCGCTCGATCCAGCAGAGCTTCGACCTCCGGCAGGCGGGCCAGCAGGACCGGATCGTTCCGGTCGGTCGAGATCGCCGAACCCAGAGCCGCGGCCGTCCAGTAGATGAGCGGGACGTCCTCTTTTTCCAACTGCCGAACGGCGTCGCTGGGCGAAGCCCACAGCTGCTCGCTGAAGTTGCGGTGTGAGACCTCCAGGCCACGCAGCCCGTACCGTTGAGCCCGGAGGTAGAGGCGGCGCGCGCGTTGTCGGATCGTGTTGGCTGCCCGCAGGTCCACGTCCTCGATTCGTTCCGCGTCGCGCTGTACGTAAACGTACGCGTAGGTGGTGAACCCCTGTGCCGCCGCCATCAGCAAACCCTCGTGTTCGGGCGATTCCGCCAGGAGGCTCTCGATGAGTTTGAGTCCGAAGGGGAGCGCCGCGCCGACGAGCTGGATGTCGTCGTCGCTTTCATAGGTCGAGCCGCCCTCGGCGAGGGCGTCTCCGAGCTTGTTGATCGCGTAGCTGCGAATCGAGCAGCCGCTAGTTGTGGCAAGCACGAGCAGGATCATCGGCAGCAGTAATCGGTTTCGAACCATCTGTCACCCTCCGGTGTGGTCACTGGTGTTCTCGTTCCATTGGCAATTGGATCGCCATCGTTGTGGGGCCGGCGTCGCGGCCCCAGAACTGTTAGCTGGTTCAATGACTTGTAATGGGACGATATTCTCGGGAACACACCTTGGCAACGAAAAAACCTATCCCTTCGGATAGGCCCCGTAACTCTTCGTGCAGATGGAACAGGCCTTTTGGTATTGTCTGACTGAAACCGGAGACGGAGCGTAGAAGCTAAGGATGTCCAGACTCGTAGCCATAGCCGGTCCGCTGAAAGGGCCAGGAGTTCGTCCTGGCCGAGGGAACCCTCTCGATAGGAAGGGCCGCGTCCAACTGGCTGGCGATTGCGGACTCGCTCGTATCGCAGCAACATTGCAGGATCGTTTCGGATGGCGACGGACATTCAATCCGTGATGTCGGCAGCCTGAACGGATTGTTCGTGAATGGCTTGCGTGTTACGGAATCCGAATTGCGACTGGGAGATCGGATCAAAGTGGGCGGAAACCACTTCGTCCTGCTGGGGGACGAAGACCAAGCTCAGGACCGGGTCGAGCTGGAAGATCTTGACTTTAGCGGACAGGAGACCCTCCGAGTTCAGTACGGGGACACTCGCTACCATCGAACCGACCGCTCGCCAGGTGAACTGGCTCCCTTGAGCCGAGTGGCCTCCGATCTCGATACGATGCTGCGCATAAGCAATTCGATCAACGCCGTTCAAGACCCGGTCGCACTCCAGCAGGTGCTCCTGGAACTGATCTTTGAAGCCGTCCCGGCTGACAGCGGGTCGGTCCTCCTTGTCGGCGACCATGATGATGAATTCATCTCGGGCGTTCACAAGATCAAGGAAGGATCGATGGGGTCGATGCCGCGATTCAGCCGAACGCTCGTCCGTCAGGTTCTGGATGAAGGCGTTGCTGTTTTGAGCAACGACCCTCAGGCCGGAGGAAAAATCGAGGCGACCGAGAGCCTGATTGCCTCTCGGGCAACGTCGGTTCTCTCGGTCCCCCTGACGGTGTTCGGGAAGACGCTGGGGGTGATCTACCTGGCCGGGTCGAACCCCGAGGTCCGATTCGATGAAGATCATCTGCATCTTCTGACCGGGATTGCCGGGATTGCGACCGTAGCGCTGGAGCACGCTCGGTACGTCGACTGGCTCGAAGGCGAGAATCGTCGCCTGACGGAGGAAGTTCATCTCGACCATGGCATGATCGGCGACGGAGCCGAGATGCAGAAGGTCTACCAGTTCATCGGGAAGGTTGGGCCGACAGACGCCACCGTCGCGATCCGCGGGGAGAGCGGCACGGGCAAGGAACTGGTCGCGCGCGCGCTACATTCGGGCAGCAACCGCTCCGATAAGCCGTTCGTGACGATCAACTGTGGCGCGCTCGCGGAGGGTGTCGTCGAAAGCGAGCTGTTCGGCCACGAATCCGGCGCGTTCACCGACGCCCGGAAGCTGGCGAAGGGAAAGATTGAGGTTGCCGATGGGGGAACCCTGTTCCTGGACGAAATTGGAGAACTGAGCCCCAGGATTCAGACCCGTCTGTTACGCGTGCTGCAGGAGCGGGAGTTCGAGCGCGTGGGCGGAACCCGGCCGATCCGGGTGGACGTCCGCATCATCACCGCAACAAACCGGGACCTGGAGGAAGCCATCAAGGCCGGCACATTTCGCGAGGACCTGTTTTTCAGGATCAACGTGGTTTCCCTGACGATGCCGCCCCTCCGCGAGCGTCCCGAGGACATACCCGTGCTGGCCGACCACTTCGTACGAAAACACGGAGCCAGGTCGGGCCGCGTCGTTCACCTGTCCGAACCAGCGCAACGGCGCCTGGCTTCCTACGCTTGGCCCGGCAACGTCCGGGAGTTGGAGCACGCGATCGAACGCGCGGTCGTGATGAGCTCCGACGACTTGATACGGCCCGAAGACTTGCCCGAAGCGGTTATCGAACGTGGTTCGCCGGCATCAGAGGCCGGTGGGTATCACGATGAGATCGTGCGGCTGAAGAAGAAGCTCATCCTCGATGCCGTGGCAGCGGCGAACAGACGCGTTACGGACGCGGCGAAAGCGTTGGACCTGCACTACCTGCACCGGCTGATTTCGAACCTGAACCTGCGGTCGAAGATCGGGAACACTTGACGAGGCCGACTCGTTGCGCGAGATCGAGGTACCGGGGATCGGACCGCATGCCACTGAGATGGGGAATTGCCATGAGCTGGCACAGGACAGAGGAGCGTTGTCGGTAGGCTTCCATGAGATGCTCGAAGGCCAGCTCGCGATTTCCGAGGCCCTCATAAAGCAGGCAGACGAGGAAAGGGTCCACGAAGTCGTTCTTTGCCTTCTCGATCAGGTCGTCCAGGATTTCGGCGGCCTCTTCTTTGCGGCCCGCCAGGGCATACGTTACGCCGAGAACTGCGATGAAGAATCGGCCACCCTCGGAGATCTCGACTGCCTTCTCGAGTGACGCAACCGCCGGGTCGTGCTTTCCTAGTTCGGATAGGCTGGAACCGCGCACCCACAGAGCGATCAGGCAGTCGGGTTCAAGTTCGAGAGCCGTGTCACAGTCCGCGAGCGCCCGACCATAGTCTCCCATGTAATAGAAGGAGATCGCCGCCAGCGAATTGACCATCACGGACAGCGGATCGAGTTGGATGCCGGCGTCAGCCTGTCGTCGGGCTTCCTCGGGGCGGTTCAAGTAAACCAAGAGGACTGAATAATAGCTGCGGGCGAGCGCGTACGTGGGATCCAATTCGATGGTCCGCCTGAAATCGCGTTCGGCACCCTCCCAGTCCCAGTTGAAGTACTGCTTGATCAGGGCCCGGGAGGTGCGTGCTTCGACGAGATCGGCGTCCACCGCGAGCGCTTTCATGACAGCCGTCTCGGCTTTGGCACGCGCCTCCTCGGGAGGCAACGCGGAATAGATACCGAGTACCGTGTAGGAATCCGCCAGGCCCGTGTGTGCCAGTGCGAATGATGGATCCAGCCGAGCAGCCTGTTCGAAATACTGGATCGCCTTTCTCAATAGGCCGCGGCTCCGCCGGTTCCAAAAATAACGGCCTTTTAGGTAGGCGTTGTAGGCGTCAGGGTTATCGGTGTACCGTCGGACGATCGGCGTTTCGGTCGTGTCACCGAGCGTCACCTGTAGCTTGTCGACGATCGCCTGGGCAATCTCATCATAGATCGCAAACACGTCGCCTACCTCTCGCTCATACTTCTCGGACCAGAGGTTGTACCCGTCGGCGACGTTGACAAGTTGGGCAGTCACCCTCAACCTGTCACCGACCTTGCGCACGCTGCCTTCCAGCACGCTTTCCACGTTCAGTTGCCCACCGATCTTACGGATGTCCGCGTCCTTGCCTTTGAACGCAAAAGTCGACGTTCGCGACGCTACCGACAAACCGTTCAGTCTTGCGAGCGAGCCGATCAGTTCTTCGGCCAGCCCATCGCAGAAGTACTCTTGATCCTGCCGTGAACTCATGTCTACGAATGACAGCACGGCGACGGATCGGCGTGGTTTTCGGACACCGGAGGTGCCGGGTTGACGCTTCGCCCGTGCTAGTGTAGTCCGTCACAATTAACGTAACGGCTCTGGCTGTCCCATTTCTGATCATATATGAGGAAAATAATGACCATTAGATCGGAAATCCCTGTGCGGAACGAACTCGGACGGCTTGGCCGAAGCCGCAGTGTGTCGGTCTGGCTCGGGGAACGATCCGAATAAGGTACAGTCTGTTAGACGGGGACCACTAGCGACGCATGCAGGTTCGCAGCAGTTTGAAAACGCAATGCCGGGGATTTTTCCAGGAGTTCGCTGATGACGTCGTTCAGGTGGGAGCCTATGTCAGGACTGAGTTGAATGGCCAGCGTCGGCTGCACGTGAAGAATCGCGTCAAAGGTCGCCGCTCGGTTGACGCCCGCAAAGGTCGGACGCCCCGTTGCCGTCTCATACAGCACGACCCCCAGGGAGAATAGATCCGCACGGGCATCGAGCGTCCGGCCCAGAACCTGTTCCGGCGCCATGTAGGCGATCGTCCCGACGGTGGTGCCGACTGCCGTGAGATCGACTGAGCTTTTTTCGCCGACCGCTGTCTCGTCGTCGGTTTCCAGTTGTGTGTCGTCGTTCTGAATCCACTTGGCCAATCCGAAATCGAGAATCTTGATCTGTTGACGATCGGTGACAAAGATGTTCGCCGGCTTAATGTCCCGGTGGATGATTCCCTCCGCGTGAGCCGCATCCAGCGCATCCGCGAGCTGCATCCCCACGCTTACAGTCCGGTCAGGCGGTAGGGGGCCTCGGGCCAGCTTCTCCCTCAGCGTCTGACCTCGGAGCAGTTCCATTACGATGAAGGGCTGGCCTTCGTATTCTCCTATGTCGTGGATGGAGCAGATGTTCGGATGGTTCAATGCTGCCGCCGCCCGCGCCTCCCGCTTGAAACGCTCGACGGCCTGTCTGTCACCGACGATGGATTCAGGCAGGAATTTCAGGGCCACATAGCGCCCCAGGGCCGTGTCTTCGGCACGGTACACGACGCCCATGCCGCCGATGCCGATTTCCTCGAGGATTCTGTAGTGGGATACGGTCTGTCCGATCATTTGAGGTACCGACCGGTACGCGATGGCCGGCCATACAGTCAGCATGGATCTGCCAGGGGTCTGTGGCGAAGTCGGGTCTACACTGTAAGGCAGTCTGCGACCGGCCATTATTCGGCGCTCATAGAGCGCCGCTACAGCTTTAGGCGACTTTCACCACTGCTCCTGGCTAGGGGTCGATGCGGATGATTCTAGCACCGAACGAATGCTCGGGACTCCCCGCTACCCTTTCGCCATTTCGACAAGTCTTAGCACGGTGTTCCAATTGCGCACCGTGATCGTGGTCTTGAGTCTGGAATCAAAGTACTGTGTCGTGAGTTTGGTCCGTGCCATGCCGTTCGGGCACTTGAGGTAGATTTCGCTGCCGCGCACTGCAAACTCATCGGGAGGTGGGCGGTTTGGATCCAACGCAGCGACTCGCTGCTGGCCAGGGCGATCCATGAGAAAGACAACGTGCAGCAGTTTCGTAGTCGCACCGTCCTTGATAAAGGGATTGTTGCGAGCCACCTTGGCCATCTCTGCTGCGGTGCGGATGATGACGGGGACATGAGTCCGAAATCGCCGATCGCCTTAGCAATGAGGCCCGGAACGCGTTCGACAAGCTTAGGACCGGCCGTGAAGACGATGTTACCGCTCTGGATGTAGGTCCGTACGTCGGTGCACCCGGACTCGGCGAACATCGCCGCGAGGTCCTTCATTGGCAGGCGATTCTTGCCACCGACGTTGATACCCCGAAGCAGAGCGATGTGCGTGCCGCGCGCCGGCGCGCGGCTCACTGTGGAGGCCTCAGCAGGAAATACACTTGTGCGTGTTGACCGCACCGAGCATTTCCAGGAGAGCGACGGTGTCGGGGTAGGGCTGAATTCGCTGCCTCGGACCGTTCGCCATGTCGACCACCGTCGTCCCGTTCCTCGAAACAGCGTCCACCCTGGCGCCCCTGGAAACGAGGTAAAGGATCATCTCGTTGTCACCCCGAGCCGCCGCGTTGTGGAGCGCGGAGAACCCGCCGGAGAATCGTGAGGTGTTCATCGTATTGTTTCTCGGGCTGCCAGGAGCCGTGTCCCTCTCGTTCACGTCGACATTGAGGTTTTCGACCAGGTATTTCACGGTGGCCATCCGGCCGGCGGGTGTCGTCACCTCGTCGTTGCCGTGGAAGCCAGCCCCCGCAACGATCAGCAAAGGCGTGATTCCGTCTGAATTCGTGATTTGAGGATCAGCGCCAAAGGCGACCATCAGACGCATGCAGTCGATATCCCCGATTGCCGCACACCTCCAGAATGGCGTTACTCCGGCAGCGCTGGTCCCCTCCCTGTTGGCGCTGTACCACGGGCCCTTCGTCGTCCTGACGTTCGGATCCGCCCCACTGTCCAGGATGAGCTTCACCAGATCGAGATAATGAATCTCCTCGTACTTGGTAGTGGTTTGCGGCTTGTCGATGTCCGCTGCCCACTGCGTGGTTACGACCCCGAACAGGGGCGTGGCTCCGTCCAGGCTGGCGATGTTTACATCGGCGCCCGCTTCGGCCAGAACCTTTGCGGCGTCAAAGTTGCCGTTGATGGTCGCAATCAGGAGGGCCGTGCTGTGATCCGCACTGATCTCGTTCAGGTTGGCTCCGCCCGCAACCAGGGCTTGCACCGCCTCGATGTGACCCTGGCGTGCCGCGTACATCAAGGGGGTTAGCTCGCCTCTCGGGTTCGCTCCCGTTGTGCGATTGGGCGGCTGCTGCTGTTGTTGCTGCTGCTGTTGGCCTCGTCGGCCGCGTTGCTGTTGTTGTTGCTGCTGCTGCTGTTGTCCCGGACGTCGGGGGCGTTGGGCTGGGGGGCGGGTGTTGCTCTTGCTGTCCACGTCCGCGCCGTGTTCCAGTAGGACAGTGATCGCGGCCGGGTTGTTGAATGCAGCCGCAAATGCCAGAGCCGTCTGTCCCCGCTCGGTTTCCGCCACATTGACGTCCGCTCCGGCTTCGACAAGCAGGCTCAAGGCCTCCGTGTTGCCCGAGCTGGCTGCCATCATGAGCGGAGTTATGCCGTTCCTCGCCGGTGCGGCCGCAGACGCGCCAGCCTCCAGCAGAACATCGACGACCCGAGCAAAGCCGGCCTCTGCGGCAAGGAACAGCGGCGTATAACCACCGAGCCGTGTCGTGGCACGGACGTTGGCCCCGGCATAGAGCAGCAACCGGGTCATTTCGTCATCACCATGCAGCGCAGCCCAGTGCAGTGCCGTCATCCCATCGCCCTGCGCCGAGTTCACGTCCGCGGCTTCCCGAATCAGAGAACGCACCGCTTCGATGTCTCGTCCCATCGCGGCGTCGGCCATTCGCGTCTCGGCCGCAGCCCCCAAAAGGATGAGAGTCATCGAAAGGATGCTGATCAGGCCCACGCCAAGAGCGGTCTTTGATTGTCTGCCAAACATGATGGTTCCTCCGCTGTTCATCTAAAGCGCGAGCTCTCCCGTGCTGTCGCCAAAGCTGGCCAGGTCATCAAGGCCCATTTTGTGCAACAGGGTCAGGTACAGATTCGCCGAAGGCGTTTCGTCCGGCGGCTTGACATGGATCCCACCCTTGAGCCGCCCACCCGCATGACCGAGCACGATCAGCGGGACTCGCTTGTGGTTGTGCAGGTTCGAATTCCCCATCGGAGATCCATACAAGACCAGGCTCTGATCCAGGAGCGTGTGATCGCCCTCCTGGGTATTCTTCAGTTTGTCGATGAAATATGCCACGACGCTGATGTGGAACTTGTTGATCGACGCGTATTGCTCGATTCGCTGCTCGTTCTCCCCGTGATGCGATGCGCTGTGGAACCCGGTGTCCACGCCGGCCTGCGAAAACACGCGTCCGTTCACGTCGCGGCTCATTTTGAACGACGAGATGCGTGTGATGTCCCCGACAAAAGCCAGGACCTGGAGGTCGAACATCAGCTTGACATGCTCTTCCCAGCCGTCCGGCACGCCGATCGGCGCCGTCGGTATTTCCCGGACTTCGCCGGCGGCATTCTGTTCCTCGATGCGCGTTATCCGTCGTTCGATCTCGCGGACGTTTTCAAGATGCTGATCGAGGCGTTGACGGTCTCCCTCACCGAGTGTGGCCTTCAGTGCTGACGCCTTTCGCGAGACCCAGTCGAGAATGCTGCGATCCTGCCGGCGGCGCGCAGTGCGTTCCTCCTCGGAACCCCCCACACCGAACAACTGGTCGAAAACCATGCGCGGGTCCCGGACCATCGGGAGCGGCTTCGTGGCGGTTTCCCAGCTCAGCGTGTCGGTGTACGCGCACGAATAGCCATACATGCATCCGCCCGCCTGATCGACACTTTCGATCGAAAGCTGAATCGAAGGCATTGGCGTTTCCTGGCCAAAGTTCCGTGCGTACAACTGGTCGAACGATATGCCCGCGCGGACGTCCGAGCTTTGGGTGTGTTTCGGGTGCGCCTGAGTCAGGAAGACCGCGCTCGATCGGAAGTGATCGCCGCCGAGTTCATGCGGTTCCCATGCTTCCGCCCCGTGCATGTCGGTGTTGCTGACGATCGTGAGCGCGTCTTTCCAGGGATCCAGCGGCAGGAGGCTGCTTGGAGTCAGGTCGAACTCGTCGCCGACTTCTGCTGGAGACCACAGGTTGGTTTTTTCGCCATACCGGGTGCACCCGGCAGCACCATGCACCATTTCCAGACAGGCCAACCGCAGAGGATGGTTCCCCTCCTCGGTCCTCTGGGCGGACGTCATCGCGGGCAGCATGGATTCCATGAACGGTAACGCCACGGTCGCGCCCATGCCGCGAAGCATCGTTCGGCGCGAAATGTGCTTCTTCGTGATGAACATCGTAATCTCCCTTCAATCTATCTCGGCCGTATCGGTCGTCGCCGGCATCGATCGGTTCATCAGAAACGCCTGGCTGTTGACGATGCCCAACACCAACGATGAGAAACGGTTGTCGTTCTCCCCGGCCCTGCGGATGATCGCGCGCACTGTCGGCATGTCGAAGTGTTCGACCCTCCGGCCGATCGCAAACGCCAGGAGTTTCTGGGTCAGGTTCGAGATAAACGCGTCGGAGTACTGAAGTATGCCGTCCCGAAGACTCGCCGGCCCGTCCAGCGGAGTTCCATCGTACATCGTGGTCGTCGCATCGACCCGAATCCCTCCCGTGTGAATACGGACGCCATCCGAGCCGATCGCATACGTCTTGTCCCAGGTTCTCCATCGGCCCGTCACGTCGAAATTCTCCAACGCCAGACCGATCGGGTCGATCATGGAGTGACAGGAGTTGCACGCTGGGTTTGCCCGGTGCATCTCCATGCGCTCGCGCACCGTCAAAAGCTTGCCTGAGGTTAGCGCCGGGGTCTCATCGAGTTGCGGCACGACCGGCGGCGGTGGCGGTGGCGGCGTCCCCAGCAGAACGCTCATGACCCACTTACCGCGTTGCACCGGAGAAGTCCTGTCGGCAACCGACGTCAACGTCAGCAGGCCGCCCTTACCCAACAGGCCTCGCCGGTAATCTTCGTCGAGCGAGACACGTCGGAACTGGTTGCCCCGGATTCCGGGGATTCCGTAATGCAGCGCCAGGCGCTCATCGACGAACGTATAGTCGGCGGTCATCAGATCCAGGATGTTTCGATCCTCACCGACGATGCTATCGAACAGCAACTCCACCTCACGTGCCATCGACAACGCAAGGTTGTGGTCGAATTGCGGATAATAGAAAGGATCGGGGCGGAAGTTTGCCAGGTCCGGTAGCAGCAACCACTGGCCGGCGAACTTGGTCGACAGCCACTGGGCCCGCGGACCGGCCAGCATGCGCCGCACCTCCGCTTCGAGGACGGCGGGATCGGTCAGGTCCCTGCGGTCGGCGGTTTCGATCAGCTCGTCATCGGGCGGCATTCCCCAAAGGAAATACGAAAGGCGGGCCGCCATCGCCAGGTCGCTGATCGCATAGGTCTCGCCTGCCGAAGCCGTTGGACGCGGGGGTTCCAACTTGAACAGAAACTCGGGGCCTGCGAGCAGTGCCTGCAGAGCCATGCGTATTCCCGATTCGAAATCGCCGCCCTCGCGCCCCTGCCGATAGAAGGTCATCAGACCTTCCATGTCTTCGTCGTTCACCGGCCTCCTGTACGCTCGCCGCGCCAGTTGGGAGACGATCCGGGTCGCACAGGACATCTCCTCACCGGGATCGACGGGCCGGCAAGTGAACACGCGGCGGCGCGGCGGGTTGTCTGAGACGCCGCTCACGTTGAACGGACCGGTGATCTCAAATTCCCGCAGGTGCGCATACGTTGTCGGTTCCCGGTTGTCGCCGATATCGTTGCTGGCCAAAGTGTGCTCGAGCTCCCGAATGACGTCGTCAATGATCCGGGTGTGCTTGTCGAGGAACACCGACGAAACCCGGTGGGGGCCCGCCCTCACGAAGATCGATCCTGTCGTCACGTTGAGACCCGAGTCCAAGCCTTCCGACAGGTCCTCGTAGTTGACCTCCATCAAGGCCACACGCTCTCCGTCGATCGAGACTTCGAGTTCAGCGCCCGGAATCGTACCGAAGAGCGTGCCTTCCGTATCGCCGTGCATCAACGACCGGAAGTTGTACTCTCCGTCCGCCGGGAAGTTGAAGACGATCGATATCCCGCCGCGCGTCCCGAAGGGCGCGCCCGGGACCTGGCGCAGTTGTCCGCCGGTCCTGTTGAGCTTGAATACCGAAGATGCCGGGGCCGCGGTGGGATCCCCGAGGGCCTCGCGGCTGATTTCGGCCGCCGCCCGAACGTAGCCTTCCATCAACGCTGCGGAGAACGTCTGTGAGTCGGCCATATTGTCCAGACCTTCGCTGACCGTATCCGGAGGCAGGTATTTCTCGACGTCGACCTCGATACCGAGCAAGTCCCGTATCGAGTTCGCATATTCATCGCGCGTAAGCCGTTGGAAAAGGCGGCCGCCGGGATTCGGATTGAGGGCCGCGGCCGCGTCGAGTTGGGTCTCCAATGTCCTGACGAGGGCTCGGGCGTCGTCCCGATCCGGACGATTCGGGTAACCCGCCGGTGGCATCAGACCCGTTTTCAACTTCCTGATGACTTTCTCGGCCAGTTCGGCGGTCTGATCCGGATGCGTCAGATCCAGGCTCGTCAGCGTCATGCCCCCAACTCGCGCGTCGTCGTTGTGGCAATCGGAACAGTGATTCAGGATGAGCGCGCGCTGGACGTCGACCGCCATCAGATCGGCCTCCGCCGGTGCCTGACCCAGGGCAGCAGGAGGCTGGCCCGCGATCAATAGACACAGGACGATACCGCCCAGGATTCGAACCTTCCCTCGCATCATTCTCAGCCTCGTTCGTTTATTAGCCTGAACTGCATACACAGTACACCCACTGTATATCGGTTGGCTATACCACGTCTGATTTGTGATGGCAAGAAGGTTTTGGCTGCTTCAGCCGCTCGAGTCTAGGGAATTGGGCTCGGACACGGATACCTGGATCCCTGGATGACGTCACGTTCGTCCAGCCGCTGCCGGATTCGGGCCAGCACGGCGCTTCTGTTCAGGCCCCAGTTCGGGGCGATCAGCATGTCCGCGGGAGCCTCACCGAACAGCCGTTCGATCACGATGGATGGCGATAGCCTTTCGATGAAATCGCATACGAGGTCGAGATATTCCTCGAACGTCATTAACTGGAACGGATGTTCTCGGTGCTGTCGGGCCAGCGCAGTGCCTTTAACCACATGCAGGTGGTGGATCTTCAGCATGTCCACGCCCACACGGGACATCTCGTCCGCCATCGAGAGCCACTGCCGACGCGTCTCCCACGGAAATCCCAGGATGATGTGGGCTCCGACGTGGAAGGATCGATCGCGCGCCAGGTCCATCGCATCGAGGAATGCCTGGTAGTCATGTCCGCGGTTCACGCGGCGTAACGTATCGTCGTATATCGACTCGACTCCGAATTCGAGCGCCACGAAGCTGGATTGGGCGATCTCGTCAATCATCCGGATCTTCGCTTCATCTACGCAGTCGGGTCGGGTACCGATCGCCAGACCGACGACGTCGGGATGTCGGAGCGCGTCGGAATAGAGATCCCGCAAGTAACCGATGTCCGCGTAGGTGTTCGAATAGGGCTGAAAGTAGACGATGAACTTCCGGGCGTCGACGCGCTTGCGGAGATAGCCAATGCCGTCTTCGACCTGGTCTGCTATCGGCGTGGTCTTGATCGCTGACGGCGGCCGGAACGAGCTGTTGTTGCAGTAGGTGCACCCTCCGAGGGCCAGGGTGCCGTCACGGTTGGGGCAGGTGAAGCCAGCATCGACGACGACTTTATGGACCCGTTCGCCGAAGATGTCCTTCAGAAAGGAGCTGTATGTTCGGTAACGAGGGCTGTCCGCCTTCCCGAGAGTCGATGTCTCAGTTTTTCCAACGGAAATCGTCATCGTCTTTCTGCCGTTCCGCCTGTTTCTTGTTGTAGTAGACCTCGAACTTGCGACGCAGGCGCGCGCGTTTCCACTGTCCGTAGTAGGTGCGGAGTCTCGAGCCGTAGCTCTGCCCCCCCTTCAGGTAGCGTTTCCCGCCTTTCAGGTAGATGTAGGCAAAGATCATCCCGCCCAAATGGGCGAAATGCGCGATGCCGCCGCCTCCACCGGAGAATGAGGAGAGGAACGCCATGCCGCCGATGAACATGACGTAATACTTCACCTTGACCGGGATCATGAATGGGAACAGGAGGATCGTGCGATTCGGAAACATCATTCCGTAGGCGAGAAGGATGCCGTAAATCGATCCCGAGGCTCCGATCGTGGGGATCGTGCTTCCCGGGTCCGCGATCACGCTGACGATGCCGGCGCCAATCCCGCACACGAAGAAAAACTTCACGAACTCGCGGGTTCCCCAGGTGCGTTCCAGTTCGCCGCCGAACATGTAGAGCGCGAACATGTTGAACAGGATGTGGAAGAAGCCGCCGTGCAGGAAGATGTAGGTGACCAACTGCCAGATTGCCAGGCGGAGAACAGCCGCGGGCGTTAGGCCGAAGCTGGTAATAAGGGACTGGCTAAAGGCGGTGCCCCCCAATGATTGCAGCACGTAGACGACCGCATTGACGATCAGGATGATCTTGATCGCGTACGGAAGGTTCCCGCCGCCCATAAAGGTGTAGCTGGGCCTGTCTCCGGGGCCACGTCTGTAGTAGGGTCTTGACAATCTAGTCGTCCCTGGGGCTGATCCATCGGCCGGCGTAAAAGACGCCGATCCCGACCGTCGCCGTGCGCAGCATCGGTCCCATGTCGCCGAAATAGAGCAACAGCGACTCAAGCGTGATGAACAGCCCCACTAATTGAAGACCGATCGATGCGTAATAGCGTATCATTTCCCCTCGGTACGGCCTGTCATCGTCATGCGCGGCGGCGGTGGAATGGATTTTAGCATGTAGGGTGCGAGCACCGACTTTCGCTGATTTGCCGATGAACCCCTGGATAGCGGGCGTCAAGCTTCTTGCCGGATTTGCGATCGGAGCCATTCCTTTCGCGGTGATCTCCCTGTGGGGGACCGGCATCGACGTCACAAAAGAAGGATCCCGGAATCCCGGCTTCAACAACGTTTTGCGGGTGTCGTCGAGGTGGCGAGCGGCGATCGCGTTGCTCGGCGATCTCGCGAAAGGCGGAGTTGCGGTGGCCATCCTGACGTCGGCAGGCGAGCCGGAATGGATTGCGTGGGGTGTTGGACTGGCAGCCGTAGCGGGGCACTGCTGGACACCGTTCCTCGGATTCAACGGCGGCAAGGGTGTGGCGACCATGGCCGGGGCGTTGCTCTACCTTGAGTTCACGGTGACGATCATCTGTTTGCCGCTCTATCCGATCCTCCGAGCCTTCGGGAGGCGCATGGGATGGGCTCAGGAGGGCGCGATTTCGTCGATGACTACGATGACCGTGATTGCGGTCACGGTGCTCATCCTCCGCGGCCCGGTCCTCGGCGCGTTCGCATTGGCCGGGCTCGGCATCGTGATCCTCCGACATGCATCCAACCTGCGGGAACTTGTTTCCTGATCCAACAAGCAGGCTCGTGTTCCGTCGCCCGAAGGGGCTGTGCGATAGAATTCTCGTGGCATGGGAGTAGAAACAACGAGGTGGAGTCGGGTCACGCTGCGCGGGCATGAGATCGGCCTGTCGGTGGTTTCAGGCGCTCTGTTGATCGCACCGTTTCTGTGGGATGGGCTTTTCTTTACAGCGTGGTTTGCGCTGGTTCCGCTCCTGCTGGTCATCGAGGGCAAGTCCCGCATGCGGGCGGCAGGTCTGAGTCTTGTCGCCGGTTTTGTTGCCCATCTTCTGGGTATCTATTGGCTGGTCAATACGATGGTGCGTTTCGGCGAGCTCCCTTTCGTTTCGAGCGTGGGCCTCTATCTTGTGATTTGCCTCGGCTTTGGGTTCATGTTCGTCCCATTCGGCGTGATGTTTGCATGGGTCGGCCGGCGGTGCGGCAGCGGGACCTTGCGGCAGGCCGTGTTTATCGCCAGCCTTTTTACCGCGAGCGAATACCTTTTTCCGCATGTGTTCCCTTGGCGACTCGGCTATTCCCAGATCGCCTTGTTGCCAGTCGTCCAGATCGCCGACCTCACCGGAGCCTACGGGGTGAGTTTCCTTCTGGCCCTGGCCAATGCCACCGTCTACCAGTTGATCCGGATGCGACAGAGGGCGGAGGCCTTGAGATGGCCGACGGCAGCTTTGACGGTCACTTTGTTGAGCGTGAGCGTCGTCTACGGATTCTGGCGGCTGGCCGGAGTCCGCGCGGAGGTTGAGGCGGCACCGGTGGTTCGGGTTGCTCTCCTCCAACCGAACGTAGGCTTCACCGAGAAATATGATGAGCGGTTCGCGAACCAACAGCATGAGCGGCTGCTGAGCCTGACCAGGTCCGCGGTCGATCAACGGGCGGACTTTATCATTTGGCCTGAATCCTCATACCGAAACCTGATTCGGGTCGAGCAGGAGCGGATCTCAGTAATCGTGGCGGCGCCGCCGACAACGTACCTCTACATCGGCGCCAACACATACTCCGACCAACAGGGCCGGACCGAGGACTTCAATTCAGCGTTGTTGTTGTCGCCGAATGGGGAGATCCTCGGCCGCTACGATAAACACGTTCTCTTTCCTTTTGGTGAATACGTTCCCTTCGGCGAAGTCTTTCCGTTTTTGAAGGGAATCGCCGCAGGCATCGGTGATCTCACGCATGGATACGGACCGATCGTCCAGGAGATTCCTGGGGGTCTGATGGTTGGCCCGCTTATCTGCTATGAGGATGTTCTGCCGTCACTGTCCCGAAATGCGGTGAGGGCAGGGGCGCGCATGCTCGTGAACATCACCAACGACGTCTGGTTCGGAGATACCATTGCCCCCCACCAGCACTACACGCTTTCCCGTTTTCGTGCGATTGAGAACCGGGTGCCCCTGGTACGGGCGACCAACACGGGTCTGACCTCGGTGACGTTTCCAACCGGAGAGCTTGTTTCGGCGGCCGACACGTTTGTCGAGACCGTCCTCATACAGGACATTCCCGTGCTCGACAGCAGAACGCTGTACACAACCTATGGGGATATCTTTGCGATGCTGTGCGTCATTCTCGCCGTTGTTGCGCCAGTCAAGGATGGTCGCGGAGCGAAGCTGTTCGTAAGGAGGATTCGAAGCAGCAAGCCCTAGCGCGAGTTTACTGGGGGCGGGAGCGCCGTTCTGCTGAAACCTCGGTGCCAGAGGGATTTACGATGACGGGGGCGTATACACAAACGGAGGCTCGGCGGGCACGAGCTTGAGGAAATAGTCGAGGATTCCAGGCTCAGCTTCCTCCAACTGCCACTGACACCGGGGCCGCCCTCCTTGTCTTTCCGGATGGGCGGAGGATCATGGCCAGACGCACGGAACCAAGCAGGTCCAGGAGCCCGGACAGACACTCGGTGCGCCCCAGCTTCCTGGACTCCCACTCCACGATGCGGGCAAGGAGCAAGCCCAGCAGACAGATGAACGTGTGGACGTGGATCTTCTGATCGGTCCAGTGATATTGCGGCCGGACCGCCAGATGCTCGTCATCCTTGGTTTGGCGGAACACCTCCTCCACCTCGCTCTGGCCTCGGTAAGCAAGCATGATCTCCTCATCGGACCATTCCGCTCGATTGGTGATCAGTATCCGTTTGCCGAAGACTTCCTGTTCCAGGTAAGACCGTGCTTGCTCATCGATCCCGAACTGAAGACGATCGCTGCCCGATCGCGTGTCGTCATAGGTGATACGGAGGACCCGGCTCAGGTACTGACCCGAGAGCAGCGAGTCGATCTTCTTCTCGGCCGCCTTCTGGCTCCGAGGCCCGGACCGGGGCTTGCTCAGTTGCGACTTCCACTCGGCCAATTCACGAAGACGCCTCGCAAGATGCTGCTCCAGCCCGCGGATCTGACCGGCCTTGAGCTGCTCACTGATGAACAGAACCACCGTTCGCCGCTCCCCCCCCAAATATCCTTCTGGAGACGCAGGACCGGCACGCCCTGTCGGCGGCCCGAATCCACCGGGCGGTACTCCGCCACCGGAATCCCCAGAAGATCTGCATGTTGGGTCGGAACCAGTGAAGCGACATAGCCGATCTGGCTGGCATCGACCCGGGCCTGGTTGGCTTTCGATTTGTTGCCCTTGTCGTAGACCAGCGTGACGTCTTCCAGCTCGATGGAGAGCTTGGCCAACCGTTCCCGAATGTCAGTCAGAGACTCGGGAAAGCGCTTCGAATCCACCTCATTGCCTGCGTAGACGTGAGCATAGAGGGGAATCTGCCCGTCTCGGGCAACCAGAAGCGCGAGGCTGAACAGGCGGAGGTCGAACCGCTTCTGTTTGGACCGGCCCCGTTGGGGGAGCTTGGGCTTGCGATTCGTGGTGGCGATGTAAGTGAAGAAGTTCGTCGTGTCGTAGAAGAGGGTGTCCAGTTTCAGGTCCAGTTGGGTCACGATGCGCTGGGTGAGTTCCTCTTCGATTCGCCGCAGCGCATCCAGGGATACGCGGTTCATCTGGTCCCAGAAAAACTGCGAGGTGACCGTCTCCGTTTTCAGGCCTGGAAAGAGGCGGTGCAGGGACGTGCCGGCGGCCCAGTCGGCCCACCCCCGTTTGGACTGGGGCCGGATGGCTCGGTTGAGCGCGCCCAGCAGCAGAGTGGTGCCCACCGACGCTTTGCGGGACCGGCTCCGGCCCACTTCTCGGTCGATGAGGTCCACCACGCCGAGCCGATCGGCCACGGCCTTCAGGGCGGCCGCGTCGCCGTGCTGGTAGGACCGGATTCTCAGTTGCCCCTCTGGTGCCTGCAGCAGCCGATCCAGCAGGGCGTCGGCCGTGCCTAGGTAAAGGATGGGAACGGGCCGCGGCTTCCCGTTGATGCGCCGGGACTCCACGATCCGCCAGTAGGAGTGTCCAGCGACTTGGACCCGTTGCAGGCTGGCCATGTTTTATGTATACACATCTCTACATATCGTAGTCAAGTGGATTATGACCCCATAATATAGGATTATCGTGTGGATCCAATGATCGGAACGGCTTTCATGTTTTGTGTATACATAAGCGAGCGGCGCAGGAACCGCCTAATCCCCCTTCACAAGCTGGATTCAAGCAACTTGCGCCGGAAGTTGGCCGTCTGATTCAGTAAACTCGCGCTAGCAGCCCTTTGTTCCTGATCTGGTCCGTTTGATATGGTCGGACGACTCAGGACAGTTTCCGTATCTCTTTCATCGACACCCCCTCTGTGCCAATGTAGGTGAGACACCTGCCTAACCGTGAATTAGTGAGCAGGGCGGGAAGGAAGTGAGCCTGTGTTGGTGATGAAACCAGAGAACGAGAACGAAGAATCGCGTGGAACGGAAGGCGCCCGCAGGGCGACTGGAGTTGCGCGTGAAGCGGCCGGTCGGAATGGGGATAATCCGGACCCGGAGGTGACCAATAAGGCGATACGGAGGCGATTCAGCGCCGCATATAAGCGCCGGGTCGTGCGGGAGGCGGACCGATGCACGAAGCCGGGCGAGTGGGGGGCCTTACTACGCCGGGAGGGATTGTATTCCTCGAGCCTGCGCACCTGGCGGCGGCAACACGATGCCGGGGAATTGGCCGGGATGGGTTCGGCGAAGCGAGGACGGAAAGCGCAGCCGAAGGACGGCCGGGACAAGCGCATCGCTGAACTGGAACGCGAGGCGCAACGGCTCCAGAGGAAGCTGGAGCAAGCCGAAACGGTCATCGAGATCCAAAAAAAAGTCTCCACGCTATTGGGGATTCCTCTGAAGAACCCGGACCAGGAAGAGAACAACTGATGGAAGCGGCCGAAAAGTTCTCCACCGAATTGGGGACGGCGCCGGCGTGCCGGGCCTTCGGGGTTTCCCGCGCGTCGCTCTATCGGCGTCGGCAGCGGGCCGCCGCGCCCGCAGCCGAGCGGGCACGCCCACGATCACATCGGGCATTGAGCGGAGCCGATCGACAGGAAGTCCTCGACCTGCTGCATAGCGGGCGCTTCGTGGATCAGGTGCCCGCCCAAGTGTGTGCGGCCTTGCTGGATGCAGACCGCTATTTGTGCTCGGTACGCACGATGTACCGGATTCTGGATGCGAACCAAGAAGTGCGCGAACGGCGGAACCAACGGCGTCATCCCGTCTACCAGTAGCCGGAACTGTTGGCGACAGGCCCGAATGAAGTGTGGACCTGGGACATCACGAAGCTGAAGGGACCACGGAAGTGGACCTACTTCTACTTGTACGTGATTCTCGATATCTTCAGCCGCCAGGCGGTGGGCTGGATGGTGGCCGATTGCGAATCTTCCGGCCTGGCCAAGAAACTGATTCGTGAAAGCTGTGACAAGCATCGGATCGAGCAGGATCAGCTGACTCTGCACGCCGATCGCGGCTCGTCGATGAAGTCGAAAGCGGTGGCGCTGCTGCTATCGGATCTGGGTGTGACCCAATCCCACTCTCGGCCCTATGTGTCCGACGACAACCCGTTCTCGGAAGCCCAGTTCAAAACCCTGAAATACCGCCCTGACTTCCCGGAACGATTCGGTTCGATCCAGGACGCCAAGGCGTTCTGCCGGGACTTCTTCCACTGGTACAACAACGTCCACTACCATTCCGGTCTGAACTGGCTAACCCCAGCGATGGTCCATTACGGTCAGACCGGTCCGGTTCTGGAACGACGCCAGCATGCTCTGGATCGCGCTCGTCGGCAACATCCAGAACGTTTCGTCAATGTACCGAGAAAGATCGCTGGGCCGCCGGACAAGGTGTGGATCAACCCGCCCGCAGAGTCGCCTACGGTAGCTTAAATTCCGAATGCAGGTGTCTCAAACTTGTTAACACGTTCCGACCGCCCCTGCGGAGCTCCCTCACGCGATTGGCGAGCCGGGTTCCCGCATCCAGCCTGGACCTGTGGGAGTTCTGGCCGGGCCACTCAAAACTCTCCAGGCGCGCATGCTCGCCGCAACTCGCTTCGAGCGCGCTGCAGAATGTCCTGGCTGCCACCACTCCCTACGCCGGGATCGACCTGCCCATTTGCGCAAGGATTGAGTTCCGTGGATCACGATGACGTGAGTCGCCATTCAAGCAGTGTCAGAGCGCTCGTCGATGGTTCGAATCAAGGAAGGAGCTCTTGCGATGTGCAGCGGTCTCCAAACCTAGCTCGCATTGTTCACCGGTGGTCTGCTGCAGCGCCGGATCCATCCGCCATTACTGCGTTGCGCTTGGTCGGCCTCCTCAACGTACTGTCATGTACGCCTCGATCGCCCTCCCGGCGCGCGCCTTTTACTGACGGCGTCTCCGACGCGTCGCGACGACAACCGGTGAGAAAAGCGGGCTACTCAGTGTTCAAGCAACTCTCCATGAACCGGAGACTTTCTCGAAAAACCCTGTCTGCCTCGGGCTCTACGGTCAGTATATGGCCGGATTTCGGCAGAGTCACTAGCGTGGACACATCAGCACGCCTTCTATGGACCCTTCGAACCGCGGTGATCGATACCGTGTCTTCCTTTTCTCCAATGAATATCAGTGAGGGTAGGTTGAGTTTCTGAAATTCGCGGGCTCCGTCTCTCCCCAGGCTTTTAACTTCCAGCGCTTGCTTCAAGGGTATCTCGTGATAACTGAACAGTCCTTTGTCCTTCAAGTACCGGACGGTCTCTTTCGTTTTGGGTAACCGTTTCCTTACGAGAGACAATAGCCCGGCGAATGCCGCTTGCGGCTGAGGAAGCGCGAATGCCGGGGCCATCAACACGAGTCCCTTCATAAACCCCTCTTGGGCATGTCTGGAAGCGAGGTGGCAACAGAGCACGGCTCCCATCGAAACGCCCACCAGCAGGATGCGACGACAGCCCGCCTTCAAGAGCTGGTGATAGCCATCCTCAGCGCTATCGAGCCAATCGAACCGGTCGGTCGCTTCGAGCGCTTGCACCGAAATTCCATGCCCCGCCAATCGAATCCCGAGACAATGCCAGTCCGCATTGCTTTGAAGAAAGTCCGCAAACGGGCGCGTCTCGGTGGGGGAGGCGGTGAACCCGTGGATGAGCAGAATGCCAACCGGTTCTGGCTCATCGTCGTTCGCCGGTTTGAGCAAGTAGCTCTCTGCATGTTCGTCAACATCCTGCTGATTGGTTCCCGTACCGATCACGTTCTGTTCACCTTCCCCTTGCTGTCGTTCGAGCAGTCCTGTGTCTGGTGATCAACCTCGCCCAATAGTACATGTCGACCCTTCATAGTGATCTAAAACGAACCTGGAGATTAGGAAAGGGGACAGGCTCCCCTGTCCCCCTTGGAGCGCTACAGCAATTGCAGGATTGATGATGGGCGAGATAGTAAAATTACGGGAATTATATATTTAACTTGACAAACGGATGGGCATAGGCTATGCTTATACCCATGAAAACAAAAGGACCAGGCAAGTCTCACCGCACCGGAATTTCTCTCTTAGAACTGTCCGAAATCTTCCCCGACGAACAAACCGCCGCTGCGTGGTTCGAGTCGATATACTGGCCGGACGTTCGGGCTTGCGGTCACTGTGGGTGTACGTCCACCAGTGAAGCGCCCAACCAGAAACCCATGCCCTACTGGTGCAAAGACTGCCGAAGCTATTTTAGCGTCAGGACCGGGACAACGCTTGAGAATTCTCGGCTCCCGCTTCGCAAGTGGGCTTTCGCCGTCTACCTCTACGTGACGAGCCTCAAAAGCGTTTCGAGTATGAAGCTCCACCGGGATCTGAGAGTGACGCAAAAGACCGCGTGGTTCATGCTGCACCGGCTCCGCGAAGCGTGGGACGCGAGCGGTATAGATCTATTCGACGGCCCGGTCGAGGTTGACGAATCCTACTTCGGTGGACGGCGGCGCAATATGAGCCACCGAAAACGGAAGAATCTCACCGGGCGCGGCCCGGTTGGTAAGACTGCCGTGGTGGGCATGAAAGATCGGTCGAGCAATCAGGTCCGCGCGAAGGTTGTCCAGAAAACGGACGCCGAAACACTACAGGGGTTTGTCTTGGACAATACCGATCCCCGCTCCCAGGTCTACACCGACGACGCTACCGCTTACTCAAACCTTCGGCGGAGTCACGAAGTTGTGAAACATTCGGTTGGCGAATACGTCAGGGAAATGGCGCACACCAACGGGATTGAGTCGTTCTGGTCGATGCTGAAGCGGGCGCACCAGGGGACGTTCCATAAGCTGTCACCCAAGCACCTGAACCGCTATGTGCAGGAGTTCGCCGGAAAGCACAACATGCGTGAAATGGATACGATGGATCAGATGCGGGGAGTCGTTGCGGGCTTGGTAGGGCGGCGGCTCATGTACCGGGAACTTACCGCCGCTCAGGAGTGAGGCTTATCGCTTACTGAGCATCTTTCCGATTTTCTTACTGAGCATCTTTCCGATGAAACGCCTTTCTTCTCCTGCTCGGAAAACTGCCCCTGCATATTCTTGTTCGTCGTATCAATCCGCTCTACCATGTCCTTCCTCAGCGAGCCGATCTCTTCCTTGAGTTCTTTCCTGGGCGGTGAAACGCCTTCCTCGACGGCCTCCTGAAACACCTGCCGCATCGCCTTCGCCAGCAGATTGACGCTCCCGTTCAGATTGTTCTTGCCCATGCTCGCCCCCTTCGATCAACGATTGTAGCATAACGTCAACAAGATTGTTGACTTGTTTCCGCCTTCATTCCACAATTTCACCCTATGAGTATACTACTCACGCTGGCGCTACTAATGGGTGGTGCCGTTCACGCTCAGGTGCTTCGGATCACAAACGAGGCGGGAGGAATCGCCTGCTATACCTCGCAAGACCTGATGACCGCCCAGACCGCAGTCGGGTTTCACAATCTCGATCAGGTCCAGGCACTCGTCGTACAAGACAAGTGCCTCATCATCATGCAGGCAGAACGCTGGAAACCGGAGATAACCGATGAGATCGTTGTGGGCGGCGTGAACGTCAAGATCGTTAGGGTTGCTCTACGTTCTCAAAATGAATCCCGCTTCGTGTGGTCCCTGTTGGCGAATTTCGGCTTCATCGGAGATTAGAGGAAGTATCGACGATGCCAACACATAGGTCGATGTTACCGTACCTGCCAAACTGTTATGGCACGTCAATATAAGTATATAATCCCCTAAAATTACTGATAGGGACGAGGGGGGACAGGGGAGCCTGTCCCCTTTTTTTAAGGCTGGATCAAAGGCTCGATCGTTTCCAGAACATTCCGGACGACGATCGCATAGCCTTCAGCCGTGGGGTGGATGTCCCCAGAGCGATTGAGCTCGGGGTCCCCTGCAACACCTTCGAGAAGGAAGGGTATCCGCTCCGTGCCATATGTTTCGGCCAGCTCCACGAACATGTTCTCGAACTCGGAGATGTAGTCCGGACCGTAATTCATTGGCAAGGTCAAGCCGGCGATCACGACCCGCGAGTCGATTTCTTGGAAAGCCTCGATCATCCTTCCCAGGTTCTCCCTAGCGACGTCGATAGGGACGCCACGCAGCCCGTCGTTGCCTCCGAGCTCCAGGATGACGATCGCAGGTTTCAGTTCCAGCGCAAGGGAAAGCCTCGCAAGCCCACCGCTCGTCGTGTCGCCGCTGATGCCCTGATTGACGACACGGTAGGAATACCCTTTCCGGTCGAGCTCGACTTGAAGCTGAGCCGGATAGGACTCTCGTGGATCAATACCGTAGCCATCCGTCAGGCTGTCGCCGAAGGCCAGGATCACCGGCCGGTCGTCCGGTGTGGAATCGACCGCCGCGGCGACGGACGTGGCGGGTCGAAGTTCCGCCTCCGGAGCCGCTTGGGGAGTGGGTTCGCAGGCCGACACGATCAGCACCAGAGACAGGACCGAGGGATGAATCAGGGCGGCTCGGCTCCTTTTTGGCATCACGCCTTAGTGTACGATAGTTTCAGAACCCGGAGCCGTAGCGAGGCCGTAAGCACCGCACCTACAGAATTGATGATTGCCGTTAAGGAACTCACAAAGACGATCCAGACTGATCGCCATCGGGTCGAGATCCTCAAGAAAATCAGCTTCGAGGTGCCCGCCTCGCAGGTGGTCGCGATCATGGGACCGTCGGGCAGCGGTAAGTCGACCCTGCTCGGCCTGATCGCCGGCCTGGACTGGCCGACCTCGGGGACCGTGATGCTGGACGGCGTCGACATGACCCGGCTGGACGAAGACGAACTGGCGCTGCTCCGTGGACGGAAGATCGGCTTCGTCTTCCAGGCCTACCAGCTCATCCCGACGCTGACGGCGCTGGAGAACGTGCTCCTTCCGGCCGAGTTGGCCGGCTCATCCACCAACGGCGCCCTCGATCGGGCGCGAGCTCTTCTTGAGGGCGTCGGCCTTCTCGACCGCGAGGATCATTACCCGGCGCAGCTTTCCGGTGGCGAACAACAACGCGTTGCGATCGCCCGCGCATTCGTCATGAGCCCGTCGGTGCTCCTGGCGGACGAGCCGACCGGGAACCTCGATAGCGTCAACGGGGGCCATGTCCTCGAGTTGCTCTTGAAGCTGAACCGAGAACAGGGCACGACTCTCGTTCTCGTGACCCACGACGAGACACTGGCCTCCCATGCCGACCGGCGCATCCTCCTGCTCGACGGCCGCGTCGTCGAAGACACCGATGGCAGCGACTGAACTTCGCTTCGCTTTTCGGATGGCGCTGCGTGAAGCGCGTGCTTCCGCCGGTCGCTTTGTCTTCGTGATCCTGGCTATCGCCGCAGGCGTCGGTGCGTTGACCGGAGTCAAAGGTTTCAACGAATCCGTTCACTACACGCTGCTCGCCGAAGCGCGGACTCTGATGGGCGCCGACCTGGTAGTGCGTCTGTCGGTCGAACCGACCGAGGACGAGATCGCATTTCTAGAGGGATTGCGCTCTCGGGATATCGACTATACGCGCGTGAGGGAAACGGTCTCTATGGCGTCGGCAGGGGGCGAGCAGCCGTTGCTGAGTTCGATCAAGGCTGCCGACCTTTCCGTCTACCCATACTACGGAACGATCGAGTTGGACCCGCCCGAGGCGGTTATGGATGACGGTTCTGTGATCGTTTCGTCCGATCTGACGATGCGCCTGGGCATCAATGTGGGTGACAGGGTCAAGGTTGGCGCCGGAGAGTTTCGAATAGCGGCGATCTCGATCAGCGAGCCGGATCGCATGACTACCGGCTTCACCCTGGGTCCGCGGGTCCTGATGACCCCCACCGGATACGAGAACGCGGGCCTCAATGTGCCGGGCAGTCGAGCGACGCAGCGACTGCTCGTGCGAATTCCCGAAGATGCCGATATCGATGCGGTTCGTGCGGAAATCGTCGCGACGTTCGGGCGTCGCGCCCGCGTGTCGGATTTCACCGAGGAGAACCGGACGCTGTCACGTGGCATCGGCCGGGCGACCACCTTCCTGAGCCTGGTCAGCCTGATCGCTCTCATTGTCGGCGGACTCGGTGTCGCCACGTCGATCGAAGGCCACATCAAGCAGAAGATGGACTCGATCGCGATGATCAAGTGCCTGGGCGGCCGATCCCGACAGGTGATGCTGATCTACGTTGTGCAGGCGCTGTTGCTCGGTCTGGCCGGAAGCCTGCTGGGAGTCGCGCTCGGCTTCGCAGCGCAGTTGGTCTTTCCCCTGTTCCTGGCCGAGTACTTCGACGTCGATGTCCACATCATCGTGGCTTGGGCGCCGATCTTTCAGGGCATTCTCGTCGGCATGATGACGACGCTCCTGTTCACGATCCCGCCATTGCTCGGCGTTTCTCGAATTCGTCCGGCGCTGATCTTCCGCCGTGACATGAACGAGGACGGAGCGCGATCACGAGACGTTCGTCAGTACGTCGCGTTTTCCGCGATTGGCGCCGGTCTGTGGGGGATGGCTGTGTGGATCGGAGAATCCTGGGAGGTCGGGTCGATATTTGCCGGCGGGCTGATCGGCAGCGTGATCCTGCTGGCCGCGGCAGGCTACGCCCTGACGAGGTTGATCCGCAAGGCTCTGGGCCGGTATGCGCAAAGCTGGCATCCATCGATCCGGCAAGGGGTCGCGAACCTCTACCGTCCGGGGACACACATGGTCGCGGTGATGGTCGCGTTGGGCATCGGCGTGATGTTCACCCTCACGGTGCAGCTCCTGCAGACGACGCTCATCGAAGAGCTTCAAACCAGCGCGCCGCCCGATATGCCGAACGTATACATGATCAACATCTCACCGGACGAAAGGGACACGTTGTGGGGGTTGATCGAAGCGCAGCCCGGCCTCATCGAGGCCCAGCCCCCGTCTCCCGCCGTCTCCGGCCTGCTTTATCGGGTCAACGGAACGCCGATCGAAGAAATGCGACTGGCCGAGGGACGCCGCCGATACCTCCGTACACAGTTCGCGCTGACCTGGTCCGACGTGCCGCCGAAGGCAACAGAGATGTTGGAAGGGGAGTGGTGGGAAGAGGGCACAACCGAGTCGCTGGTCTCGGTCGAGGAGAACGCCGCCGACGTCCTTCGGCTTCACCCGGGGGACACGGTGGAGTGGAGCATCGGCGGACGTATCGTATCCGCCCGCGTGGCGAGCGTGCGCCGGACCGATGCCACTCAGACCGGTGCCAACAACCAGTTCATCCTGACGCCGGGCTCGCTCGACGAGTTTCCTGGCATCTACTACGGCGCGTTTCGGTTCGACAAGGAAGCAGTCGGTGCGCTCCAGCGCGCGGTCTTTGCTGCGCACCCGGCCGTGACCGTCGCCAACATCGCCGACATCCTGGATATTGTTCAGTCGATGGTCGGGAGAATGAGCCTGACGGTCCGTTTTGTAGCCGCCTTCGCGATCTTGGGCGGTGTGATCATTCTCGCTTCGAGTGTTGCTGGAACACGTTACCGGAGGATCCGAGAGGTCGCGATACTGAAGACGCTGGGCGCCACGAGGGCTCACGTCGCCGGAGTCTTTTCGGTCGAGTTCCTGATCCTTGGCCTGGCTGCGGGATTAATCGGCAGTGTCCTCGCCGTTGCGTTCACGGCGATCGTGGCCTACCAGTTCATGGACGCGACGTACGTTCCGGCATGGCTTCCCCTCGTCATCGCCGTCGGAGCGACCGCGCTGCTGGCTGTGGCGACGGGGTGGGCGGCGAGCTATCGCATCCTGAACCAGAAACCCCTGGAAGTGTTGCGAAAGGCCGAGATGTAGCTACCATGGCGGAACTCACTCGAGAACAATCGGACTTCTTCTGGGACAAGGGCTACCTGGTCGTCGAAGACGCCGTCGATCCCGGGTTGCTCGTATCGCTGCGTAACGACTTCGCACGCTGGGTCGAAGAAAGCCGCCAGCATCGAGAGCCCTACGGCGACACTCTGGACGGGCGGCCGCGTTTCGATCTCGAGCCGGGTCACAACCCGGATGTGCCTCGGCTGCGGAGGGTTAACGCTCCCGTGGAAGTTTCCGACGCTTATTACCGAGCCATGTCCGACAGCCGCATGACGGACTTCGTGGCGGAACTCATCGGTCCCGACGTCAAGCTCCACCATACGAAAATCAACTCAAAGCTGCCCGGCGGCCACACCGAGGCGAAGTTGCATCAGGACTTTCTCTTTACGCCGCACAGCAACGACGACGTTGTGACCGCGCTGCTGATGGTTGATGAAGTCACCGAGGAGAACGGCCCGCTTGAGGTTTTGCCGGGCTCGCACCGCGGCCCTCTGTACGAACTCTGGCATGCGGGTGTCTTTACTGGTGCCGTCGCCGACGAGGTGTCTGCCGAACGCCGGCCAGAGGCCGTCATTTGCACCGGCGCGGCCGGGTCGCTCTGCCTGATGCATACCCGGCTGCTCCACGGCTCGGCGCCCAACCTTTCTTCCACACCGCGCACGCTCTTCATCGCGGTCTACAGCTCCGAAGATGCCCAGCCGCTTTCGCCCAACCCCATGCCAAGCCGCTACGAGGGCTTGATCGTTCGGGGTGAACGCACAGGCAGTGTTCGTTCGATCGCCTACGAAATGCGATTGCCCGAGCTTCCGACCACCGCGTCCTTCTTCGATCAGCAGGCCCGGCACGAATAGCGAGCATCTCGAAGGCCCTGGTTGACGCCAAGTTCTACTCCGCCATCGGGTTATCATATGGGCATGCGGACTCAGGGCCGGGAAGATCTGGCGAGACGCCAGGCTCAGTGGGACGCCCTCAATCAGTGGAAAGCGGCCCAGGAAGGCCGATTTCTGTCCCTCGAGGACAGGGTCTCCTGGTATCGGACGGCCTCGCGCTTTGCCCGCAACACGGCACGTTCGCCCGCTCACCAGCACATTCGTACGAAGGTAGATGACATTCGTACCGTTCGGCAACGGCTCGCTCACGTTCGGTCGTCGGCTTGATATGCCTGAGCTGGACGACGCGCTGAAAGTCTTCACCTCGTGGCTGGATCAACGCAAGATCGCCTACATGGTCATCGGCGGATTCGCGGTCGCCGTATGGGGGGAACCCCGGTTTACCCGTGATCTCAACGTGACCGTCAGTGTTCCCCCAGATCAGCTCGATTCCACGATCATCGCGATCTCGGAGGCTTTCACCCCGCTCGTCGCTGATGCGGCACGGTTCGTCAATGACACACGTGTGTTGCCGATCATGATCGATTCCGTACCGGTCGACATTGTCTTTGCGGCCCTTCCCTACGAGGAGTCCGCTATCGTCCGCGCCCGAACCATCGACCTTGGAAGCCCAGTTCGGATCTGCGCACCAGAGGATCTCATCCTCCATAAGATCGTCTCGCCGCGTGCACGGGACCATGAAGATGTCGAGGGTGTCTTCCGCTATCGGCATGCCGAGTTGGACTATGCCTACCTCGATCCTCGCGGCGAGGAACTTGCCACCGCGCTCGCCGACCGCAACATGATCGACCGATATCGTGCGCTACGAGAGCGTTGGAAACGGCCACCGGAGCCCCCTGAGGAACAGGATCGGTAGCGCTGGGGCGCCATCAGAGACGTTTGAGAATGCGGGGCAAGACTTCCTTGAGAGTATCGAGCGGCTGGATGAAGGTCATTACGAGATGACGGCCTTCGATGTCGTAGAAGTAACCGGGGTGAACCAGCACCCGTTCCTCTTCCAATAACTCCAACGCCATGTCTTCCTCCTCGACGTCCCGGGTGTACGGAACCACGAGGTAGAAGCCTCCCGTCGGCGGGTGTTTCAGATGGGAACCCAGCGCGTCGATTGCCGTGTTGCGGCACGCTCCGACGCATTGACGGTAACCTTCCAGAAACGTTCGCCCTTTTTCAAAAATTGCCGGAACCGAAAACTGGGCGAGTTCGTTGACCGGCAGGAACGTGTCCGAGATCAGTTCCAGAGTCCGTACGGTCCCCCGAACGAGGTCGTCGTCACCCGTGATCGCCATCCACCCGACCTTCATCCCTGGCAACGCGAACATCTTCGAGAGCCCGTTGAGCGTGAACACCAGCGGCGCATCGGACGCGGCTGGTCGCAACGGCGCCTGGTCGCCGTAGCTGAACTCGATGAACACTTCGTCGGCGACGATCGCCAGTTCGTGACGCCGGGCCACGTCCGCCAACCGATCGATCTCCCCAGCATCGGCCACCATTCCGGTCGGGTTGTGCGGCGAGATCAGGACGATCGCCCGCGTCTGTCCGGTGATCTGGCTCTCGAGGTGATCGAAGTCGATCCTCCAACCGCGGTCTTCTGACAGGCGATAAGGTCGCGTTGCTACATCGGCGAGTCGAGCGATGTAGTCGAACAGGGGATAGGACGGCGTCGGGCAGAGCACCTCGTCCGACGGGTTGCAGAGGACCTTGAACGCGTACCAGTAGGAAACGCTGGTTCCCGGCGTCAGCAGGATATGGCCCGGATCGAGGGCTAACGGTCGGTAGTACGCGGCGATCGCGTCTCGTGCTATCGGTTGTCCCAGCGAATCGGGGCGGTACCCTCGCGCCTGCCCGGCCGCGTCGATAAGTATCCCCTCGAACTCCTCGGGTGGAAAGACGATGCCCGCATCCCCCACATTCCCACGGACCAGATCCACGACCTTGGTGCCGTCGGCGCGGAGTTGTTCCAGCCGTTCGTAGAGCCGGTTGGTCGCCGCGGGAAATTCTTCGGAGAGGTCGGAGAGTTGCATTTGAGAACCGCGGGACCAGACGGGCCCCGCGGTAAACAGGTCGCGTTACTGTTGGGCCATCTCGTCGTAGAAACCGTCGAGGCTTCTCAACAGACGTCCCTCGAAAGCCCAGCCGAGGTCGTCGAGTTGAACGCGTTCTGCCAGGTTCTCTTTGGTTGCACCCGATCGGATCGCGGCACGCGTGCGCGACTGCGCCGTTTCGAACTTCTGCCGAAACTCCCGGAGCGTTGCCATGTCGACGACGTCGCCGTGACCGGTGATGACCGTGTCCGCGTCGATTTCGGCAATCCTGTCCAGCGTGTCGAGCCATTCTGTCGCGTCGCCGCCGTTCCCGTAGTCGATAAACGGCGTCCCATCGGTGACGAAGAGATCTCCCGCATGAACCACCCTCAGATCGGGGAAGTACACGACGGAGTCCCCGTTGGTGTGTCCCCGGCCCAAGTGTATTGCCCGAGCTTCGACGTCACCGAGATGAACCGTGGCCGTTTCGGTGTAGACGATCGCGGGCGGGCCGGCCTGATCGGCCCGGAGCATGTTGGCCCGGACGTTCTCGTGCGCCATCACCTGTGCGATCGCCCCGAAGCGCGCGTTTCCGCCGACGTGGTCACCATGGTTGTGCGTGTTGATGACGTATTTGACCGGCTGGCTGGTTACGCCTTGGATTCTCTCGATGATCTCGTCGTAGTTGCGTTCAAACTTGTCGTCGATCAGGATCACGCCTTCCGAAGTCACCCGGGCGCTGACATTGCCGCCGCTACCGACGATGACATACAGTCCGTCGGCGACCTCCCGAACGTCCAGCGGAGGCGCTTGCCCGCGCCCACGCCCACGTCCGCGCTGGGTCAGACCATCCACCGCAGCAGCCGACATACCGACGATCGCCGCGATCATGACTACCAATAATCTCTTTCGCATGTTGATCTACCCTCCGTGCGTGCCTTCCGGGAATCGGAGGACATTCTACAGAAAGATCCGAAGGTCGCGCGGTATTTTCTCGTACGGCCGACTCGCTTTGGCCATGCTATCGTGCTGGCCTATGGCGTTCCTGTTTCTTTCGCTCCTGATGCAAGCATCGCTGTCATACCAGTTGCTCCAGGTAGAGGACTCCCGCACGGAGTATCCGTCTGCCCTGCTGGAAGCGTTATCCCACTCCGATCGGTCCATCCAGCGTCAGGCTGTACGTGCCCTCGGCCGGTTCGAACGTGCTGAGTTCGCCGCCGAGATCCGGCCATTGTTGAGCTCCCCTTATTCGGAGCTCCGGTCCGAGGCCGTCAACGCCCTCGGGCAGATGGGGGTATCGGATGATTTCGCCGCGCTCCTCGAAACTGAACGGGACCCGAGCGTGCGCGCCACTCTGTACCGGACGATAGGGCGCGTTGCCGGCACAGATGAAGCCTTGCTGGCTGCGGGTCTTTCTGAGCAACCCATGGAGGTGCGTATCGCCGCCGCGCATGGTCTTGGAGCGTTCCTTCGGGGGCAGGGAAGGAATGTCGACGCGTCCGATGAAACGCTGGTGGCGCTACGCCGCGCTGCGAGGGATGAAACCGACGCCGTGTTGCGGCGGCTCGCCTTTGCAGCCCTGAACTCCGCAGGCGATTCCGATATGAACACTCTGGAGTCCGGCCTGACTGACCCGGACGCCCAGGTGCGCCGTCTGGCGGTCATCGCCTCCGGGGAGTGGATCGAGGACGACCCCTCCTACATCGTTCGTTACGAGACGTTTCGACAGGCCGCAACCTGCGACCGGGCCCGGGCTTCGCTCGAAGATGAGAGCGAGCACGTCGTCCTGCTGGCGATCGACCAGCTCGCCGAACAGGGATGCGGGACCCAAGATTTGCTGCGGATCGCGGATGACGGATCGAACTGGCGCCGAAGCGCCCGCGCCTTCGAATCGCTGTCCCGAATCGATGCAGACGCCGCGCTAGAGCGCCTCGACCGATTCGTGAACGACCCCCGTCCGGAAGCTCGAGCCGCCGCGGCCCGTGTGGCGCGCGCCCTCGGAAACGCCGCGGCCCTTTCCCCCCTGGTCGCCGATTTCAACCCGCGCGTCGTTACCGCGGCGCTGGACACGTCCGAAGACGCGGTCGTTGCGCTCGGGTCTTCCGACTACGGCTTGATCATGCGCGCGACGGCGATCCTCGGGCAGATCTCGACGCCCTCCGCCCTCCCAGCGCTAGTTGAAGCACTCGACCGGGTTACCGGGGACCGCGCCGCGACCTCGCGTGACCCGCGAACCCGTCTGCTCGACCGAATTCGCGAAGTTGGAAGCGATGCCCAGTCTTCACGGCTCGAACCTTTGCTCGACGACATTGATCCGGAGATCGCCCGGTTGGCCGCCGAGATCCTGTCGGAATGGTCCGGTAGGCCGGTCGCGCCCCGCAACGTTCGTTACGACCCCGAGCCGATCCCCGAGGAGAATGTCTTCCGTGCACTCGATGGCGCGACGGCGAGAGTGACGATGAGCGGTGGCGATTCTTTCCTGCTCGAGCTGTTTCCGGAGGAAGCGCCGGTCACGGTGGCGACGTTTGCGCGGTTGGCGTCGGAGGGCTACTACGATGGGCTGACCTTTCACCGTGTGGAGCCGAACTTCGTGATTCAGGGTGGCAGCCCGGCCGCGGATGAGTACGTGGGGAACGGTCCGTTCATGCGGGACGAGCTCGGCTTGCTCTCTCACGACCGCGGTACGGTGGGAATTTCGACCCGGGGCCGGGATACCGGCGACGCACAGATCTTCATGAACCTGGTCGACAACCCGCGCCTGGACCACAACTACACGGTGTTCGCGCGGGTGTCGGAAGGTATCGACGTCGTAGACCGCATCCTGGCCGGCGACGTCATCGAATCCGTAAGAATAAACCGACGTTAATACTGTTGGGGCGCTCTATGAGCGCCCGACAATGGGCGGTTGCAGACCGCCCATACAGCTTTGAGCGACCGGCTACCCCACGTAATCCCGATAGGCTGGAATTCCCGGCAACGATGACGCGCGCTTGACGGCGCGCAGGATGGCGTCTGCGAGCACCTCGGCTGCGAGCGCCCCGACGCTTCCGAGGTTGCCCGGCGTCTCGGTCGAGCCCGTCGACACCGCAAACACGGTATCTCCGTCGAAGGGTGTATGCGCGGGGTAGATTGTCCTGGCCAACGCGTCCTGGGCCATTTGTGCGATCTTCGTCATCCCCGCCTTGTCGAAGCGTGCGCTGGTGGCAACGACGCCTATCGTCGTGTTCTGGGCGGCGGCGGCAGGCATCCTGGCGCCTTCACGTACGAGCCGCCGCGTGTCTACGAAACCAGAGTCGTCCGCATTGCGAGCGCCGGCGACGATCGCGCCAGTTGCCGGGTCGATGACGTTGCCGACGCAGTTGACGGCGACGAGGGCACCGACAACGATGCCGTTGCCGGCGTCGATACTCGACGTGCCGATGCCACCTTTCATCGCGCGGCCCATACCCATCGTCTTGCCGACGGTGGCGCCGGCACCCGCGCCGATGCTGCCCTCTTCCACCGGACCGGCCGAGGCCGCTCGGCATGCCGCGTACCCATCGTCCGCACCCGGCCAGATGTCGGCGTTGCCGATGCCGAGGTCGTAGAGGATTGCGGCCGGAACGATCGGCACCCTCGCCGCACCCGTCGGATAGCCGATGTTCTTTTCCTTGAGGTAGCGGACGACCCCTCCGGCCGCATCGAGGCCGAACGCGCTGCCTCCCGAAAGCAGTACGGCGTGAACTTCCTCGACGGTATTGACCGGGTTCAGCAAGTCGGTCTCACGCGTTCCCGGCGCCGACCCCCGGACGTCGACACCGCCGACGGCCCCGCCTTCGGTCAGGATGACAGTGCAGCCCGTGGGGCGGTCCGGATGTGTGAAGTGACCGACCGCGATACCGCCGACGTCTGTGATACCGCCGTCCCTGGCCTGTTCCTGCGGTGTGCGCATCATGAAAAAAGCCGCCCCTCCCAGCATCGTCTGCCCGAATATTCTCCGGTCCATCGTCTCAAGACCTCACATCTCGGGCGTCGTGCACCCAGCGAATCATCGTCCATGCTAGCGCACAAAGGATGCCGACGGCATACGGTGTCAGAATCCCGAATCCGGCACCGTCCGTGTGGGCGTAGACGGCGATCGTGATTCCCACCGACACGATGATCATTCCCAGGACTGTCGAAGCCGACGTGACGCTCGAGTAGAGGCCGAACAGCGTGGGCACGAAAAGGGCGACGGCCAGCAGGCCGTAGAAAATCGTCAAGGCAGAAATGATGGAGGGAAGCAGCACCGCCAACCCGACGGCGAGAGTGCCGCCTGCGACGGCCGCCATCCGGCTGATTCGGAGCAACCGCGCGTCGTCCGCCTCAGGACGGAGGAAGCGTTTGTACAGATCCACACTGAGCGAACTGGACAGCATGAACAGAATGGCATCCGAGGTGCTGACTTCCGCCGACAGAATTGCCGCCAGCGCCAGCAGTCCGATTCCGGCCGGGAGGAGTTCGGTCATCACCAGAGGCAGCGCCAGTTCCGGATCCGCCAGGTCGGGGAAGTTGGCGTAGGCGATCATCCCGAACAGCGCAGGGACGAATGCGAATACGAGCAGGCACACCGCGTTCAGGTTGATGCCGACTCGCACCGCCCTCTCGTCACGCGCGCCGTACAGCTTCTGGATCAGGCCGGGAGAGACGATGAACGACGGCACCAGAATGACGAGGTACTGCAATACCCCGCCGAACCCGACTCCGGTGACGGCCGTGTAGCCTGGATCTCGAGACGCCTCAGCCTGTGCCAGCACGTTCGTCCAGCCGCCTGTCGCGTCCAACGCAAACGGGATCGCAACGACAAAGCCCGCCAGCATGACCACAAGCTGGACGACGTTAACGCGTGCGGCCGTCTGAAGGCCCCCCGCCGCGAAATATCCGATGACGACGACCCCTCCGGCGACACAGCCCTGCCACTTGGGCAGACCGACGACGATCTCCAGGATCCTGGAGATTGCGATCAGCTGTCCGGCCAAGATCGCGAGCGTGCCCATCCAGATCAGTGCCGAAATCGTTCCGCGGACGGTGCCGTTGTAGCGTAGTTCGAGGAAGTCGCCCATCGTCCGCAGATCGTGACTTTTGGCGAGCCGCCAGATCTTCGGTCCTACGAAGTTGGCCAGGATGAGCGATCCGAGACCGGCGGAGCCGACCCACCACCATGCTGACATGCCAAGTTCATAGCCGATACCGGCCGCTCCGACCGTCGAGCCCGCGCCGATGTTTGCTGCAAGGAAAGTCGTGAAAAGGAGACCGGGACCGAGCCGGCGGCCAGCGACCAGGAAGTCCGAAGCGTCGCGGACGTTGCGCGAAATGAAGAGCCCGAACGCGATGATTCCGGCCGAATACGCGATCAGCACTGCCAACTCGAGGCTCATCTCAGTTGTAGACCGTCAGAGGGTGAAAAAAGGCGGTCCGGAAAGGACCGCCCTGGATCATCGGCTAGATCTGTCGGCACGTCCCTACTGCGGACGATAAGCCTCGTGGCAAGGCTGGCAGGTTGTCTGGGACTTTTCGAGCAGGTTCAGCGAGTAGGCGATGTCGTTGAGCCTCATCTTCTGTTGAGCCTCGGTCATGGCTTCCTTGGCCATGGCGGACCACCCGACGGCATCGTCCTTTTCTTCCTGGGCCGCCCAATGCGCTTCCATCTTCGTGTACAGGTCGACAAGGGCGTCGATCGCTCCGGTCGCGTCCGACATGTTCATATCGTTGTACGCGTCGGTGAACGCGCGGTTGTTCCGGTTAACGTCCTGCATCCACTGCTTGTACTCGTCACCCTGCGGCGCCTTTTGAGCGTAGGCGATGCCGACTGCGAGCACCAGAGCGATCAGTATCAGGATTGTCCGCTTCATGAATCCAAACTCCTTTAATTGCCCGATTATTTCCTTAAGATCACGATGCTAAACTGAACCCGCAGTGAACCTCGTTATTCAGGAGCACATCCCGCTCGCCCCGCATACGACACTCGGGATCGGCGGACCGGCCCGCTATCTTATTCAGGCAGAATCGGTAAACACCGTCCTAGATGCTATCGAATTTGCCCATTCCCGGCAACTTCCGGTCGCCGTCATCGGAGGTGGCAGCAACCTGCTGGTTTCCGACGACGGGTTTCCGGGGTTGGTCCTGCAGGTGACCGTGTCGGGATGTTCTTTCGAGGACGACGGCGATGCGAGTCTGGTGCGTGCAGGGGCCGGCGTGGACTGGGACGGGCTCGTGGCCGAGTGTGTCGAACAGAATCTTGCGGGCGTAGAGTGTATGAGCGGCATTCCCGGCTGGGTGGGAGCCACGCCTGTTCAGAACGTCGGTGCCTATGGGCAAGAGGTGGCCGGTGTGATCGAAGCTGTCCGCGCGTTCGACCGGGATGAGGGTCGCGAGGTGCACCTTCCGGCTTCAGCCTGCGGGTTTGGCTACAGAACCAGCGTGTTCAACACGACCGCCCGGAACCGGTATATCGTACTGGGGGTGGATTACCGTCTACAACGCAACGGACGACCTGTCCTCGAATACCCCGAACTTCAACGACACTTCGGCGACGGTGGGGCCGAACCCGGCCTGAGCGAAGTTCGAGAGGCCGTCAGGAAGATTCGCGCGAGCAAGGCCATGCTTCTCGTCGAGGATGACGCGGACTGTCGTAGCGCCGGCTCCTTCTTCAAGAATCCTCGCGTTACTGCGGAGGAGTTTTCCTCGATCGAAGCCGCCGCGAGGCGGGAGGGTGATCTTCGGACGGACGAGACGTTTCCGGGCTTTGTTCTGGATGACGGCAACCGAAAGATGTCGGCGGCCCGGCTGATCGAGAGTGCCGGATTCCGCAAGGGTACCGAACGTGGCGCGGTTGCGCTGTCTGGCAAGCACGCACTTGCTCTGGTCAACCGCGGCGGCGCGAGCGCGGCGGACGTTCTGGAATTTGCGGTCGAGATTCAGACCCGTGTCGACGACCGCTTCGGGGTGCGGTTGATGCCGGAGCCGGCCTTCCTGGGATTCCCATCTGAAGTGGTGGCGCGGCTCGGCGCCGTTCGAGCCGACGGATGAGGATGTGGTTATCAGTTGTCAGCTGTCAGTTATTGTCGACTGACGACTGAGATTGCTTGAGAAATGTTCGCTGGCGATTAGCTCTTAGCCTTTGGCTTTTGGGCATTGGCTTTTGGAGGCGTTGGCTCTTAGCTAGTGACGTCAAGAGCCAAAAGCCAAAAGCCAAAAGCCAAGAGCCAATGCCCAATCGCCCACAACTGAAAACTGACGACTGAAAACTGACAACGGCATTGATACCATCGTGATTCGCCATTTCCTTCGCTCATGACGCCCTTGTTTCTAATCGCACTCCTACTGGGGCAGGCTCCGATGGTCGACGAACGTGTCTTCGAGGAGGCTAGGAGCCTGTCGGGAATAAGAAGTCTGCAACCAAGAATCAACAACTTACAGACCGGGGATGGCTCGTAAGTTGTTGATTCTTGCTTCGAGGGAGCCAATTCCCGACAGGCTCCTAGGCTTTTTGTCGATCGTTCCGTCGAAGCCTTCGTAAATCCGGAGTCATCGATCGCGCTTCCACCGAAGTCTTACTGGGAGGACGCGCTCGAAGCCCTCGACATTGTCTACATGCTGGAACCCTCGCGCGTAGTCGAGGGCGCTACCTGTTCTTTTCGGGGATGAATCTGCTTGCCGAAGGGGACGTGGACGCGGCAATCGCTGACTTCACGCGGTCGATCCAGATCGATCCGAACGAAGGCGCGCTGTCTCGGTTCGGGTTGGGTCTGGCCTACTCCTACCTGCAGGATCTGGACGAAGCGGAATCGCAGTTTCGCGCGGCGTCCCAGGTGCTCCCGTCCTGGGCGCGGCCCTACGCGGCGCTCGCTGCACTGATGATGGACTCCGGCCGGTTGGTTGATGCGGAACAAGCCATTGTCCGGAGTCTGGAGTTGACCGGGCACGAGGCGGCGAAAGGCCGACAGTACCTCGTGCTGGGCCAGGTGCTCAAGTTCGAGGGAAGGGACGACGAAGTCGAGGACTCGCTACGGCAGGCAGTGCTGTCGACGCCGGATGACCCGTTCCTCCGGGACTACCTGGGACTGCACCTGTTCGGCGTGGGCCGGCGTGAGGCGGCGCTCAACGTGTGGGCTGAAGCGTTGATGATGTCGCCTGGCTATGCCCCGACTCGCAGGAACATGGCGCTGGCGGAAGAAGGAGTTCAGGTCGGCGAGAGCACGCCGTTCGAACAGGGTGAATCCGCGTTGAGAGTCACCGACGGTATTCTCGTCGGGGGAACCCGTTACCGGGCTTTCCGATTTGAGGCGCAGGCCGGAGAACTCTGGCAGGTCCGCGCCGACTCGGCGGATTTCACTTCGTTGGCCTACCTCGTATCGGATGAAGGCCGCCTGGTCGGGGTTCCCGATATTCGAAGTTCTTACTTTTCCCGAATCGACCATACCTTCGTCGATTCAGGCACCTATTTTTTGATCGTGAGCACGGATCGACCGGGTCCGATCGGCCGGTTCACGCTGACATCCCCGTAAGACGGTGAAAAAGGCAGATTCCCCTGCTTCCAAGGGTCTCAGGGGGACTCCTTTTAAGGACTCGTGAGGGACAGCGCCAGGGGCCCGAATCGCGGGAAACCCATGTGTAGTAATGCCTTGCAAATAAAGGGTATTCTCAGTAGTATTCGACCCATACAAGAATATTCTAAGCGCGGGCTTAGCGTTTTTATTTTGAGTTATTGCGATGGAGGCGAGAATGAGAAAAGGCTACTTCGTGTGCCTCATCGTGCTGCTTGCCGGCCTGGTCGTCTTTTCGACCGCTGACTCCGAAGCGCAAGGGCGTCGCGGGGGCGGGCCGGGCGGGGTGGACACTCCCGGCGTGCCGAAGGTTGTCGGCCCCCTGAGCACGATCATGGGCCCGACCGACGTAGTGCGGGACGTGCGCGGTCCAGAGGCATACCCGCTGGCGCCGACGACAGACACGTACTACTCGATCGACGCGGTCAATCCGATCATGGACCCGATGGAGTGGGTCGTTGACGAATTCATCTCCAACCCCGACGGCGAGTTCGACTGGCGCGACCTCAAGAGCTGGCATTACGTTCCGCTTCCAAAGTCGCTGACGATTCTCGGGAGGCGGAAGATTCAGGCCGGCGAGTCCGTGGCGTTTGAGGCAACGGTCGAGGATCTGACCGGAACCCAGAGCCGAGTGAGCCTGAGCTATTTCGGCCCCCACGGCCGGCGCAGCACTTACAGCGCCAGCCTGACCCCTGTCGCTGAAGGGTCACCCATCATGCGGGGTCAGCTGACCACGAACGAGTGGACCGAGCCTGGCGTGTACTACCTGACCTATATGTCGACGAGCAACGAGTCGCGCAGCTCGAAAGTGTTCCATTCCGATCACGTCCCGTTCATGCGCGGGATGGAGTTCGAAGTCCTGCCGAACCCTGACGCCGATGTCATTCCCCCAGTCGTTGAGTGGGTGAAGGTGAACACCCTCAACGCGGAGGAGGACGAGATCCGGACGCAGCGGGTGCAGGAAGCGATTCCTGTGTTTGCGAAGGTCACCGACAACAAGTCGGGAGTGGGCAACATAAAGGTTCGCTTCGTGACGCCGGAAGGCAAGTTCATCGAGGCCAACCTGCACAAGGTGATCGGCCAGGAAGACGTCTACGGCGCGATGCTGACCGTGCCCCAGTGGTGGGGAGGCGGTGAATACGAGTTGCTGTCAATGTGGGCCCAGGACAAGGCGGGAAAGACGTCGTTCCTGTTCCGGACGACCCATCCCGTGCTCGAGAACGCAGTCGTGAACATGACTCAGGACGACACCACCCACGATGAGACGCCACCGACGCTCTTTTCGGTGTGGATCGATAAGACCGAAGCCCGGCTGGGTGAAGAAGTCACCGTGAGTGTAATCATCACCGACGACATGTCGGGTGTCGGCACGGTAGCTGTGAACTTCACGCCGATTCCGAGTTACATCGACCGCGTCATCGTGCACCTGAAGCCCGTCGAGATAACGGGCGTGATTCAGAAATCGGGACTGGACGTCTCCGAGAACCTCTGGACCGGCACGGTGGCGACGACGGAATGGATGGAGCCGGGTGAGTGGAAGATCGACAGGATCATGGCGCGCGACAACGCCGACAACTACCTGGATCTGTTGCCGGAATACGTTCCGGAAATCGACACGATACGGCTGACCTACACCGGGGGACACCAACTGCGCGAGCAGATGCGGCTGAACCGGGCGGGGCAGCAGACCGCGGGTATCGGTCCGGGCGTGTCGCAGTCGGTGGCTCCGGCGGGCAAGATCCGGAGGATGGACATGACTCCGCCGCATCCGCCGCGGGGTTACTGTTTGAATTGTCACGAGCCCTAGGAATTATTTCTTAACAAGTGAACGCAATCAAAGTTTTTGGGAGGCGTGATGAGACGACGTGATTTCGTGAAATCCCTGGGGATGGCCGGAGGGGCTGCGGCGTTGGGCGGGGGCATCCCACCCGAAGCTCTGGCTCAGGAGACCAGCTTCGACTTCAAGACCAAGCACGTGATCTGGATCATCAACGGAAACGGATCGCGGAAGGCAGAGTGGTACGAGAACAAGGATCTGTCGCCGAACTATCAGCGACTGGTCAACGAAGGGTACGTGTTCGAGGAAGACCACAACGAGACCGTATCCGACCATGGGCATTCCTGGACCGAACTGCTGACGGGCAACCGGCTGCAGAACGGCATTCCGCTGCACCCGACGCCGCCACACTACGTGCGGAAGGCCCACGGGGATGCCGCAACCAACTACTGGTACGTCAACGGCGTGAGCTATTACCGTCAGTGGCGGTACAGTCAGAAGTACTTCACGGCGCATCCGGACTACCGTGAGGACTCGCGTCCGATATCGCTGACGGCGACACACATCTACTGGCCGGACATGACCCGGACTCCTGCCCAGGTTGTTCAGCAGGAGTTTCCGGATATGGGTGTGACCGACGCGGAGCGGGCGCAACTTGAAGAGTTCATCGAAGCGACGTATGCGAAGCGGTACTGGGAGTTCAACCTGAGCAACCAGCCGATTCCCCGCGACCCGTTCATCGGCGATGCGCTGGGTCTGGCGGTGATTCCGGACCTCCTCCAGGCCTTCAAACCCAAGATGCTCCTTTTTCAGCAGGTCGGCCATGACACGGGTCACGGCAACGGCGGGTACCTCCGTCAGCAGACCGGGTACTTCGAGTACGAAAAAGTCCACAAGACGACCGACGAGCAACTCGGGAAGATCATCGACTTCGTAAAGAACGACCCGTACTTCTCGACGAATACGGCGATCATCATTCGGCCGGAATTCGGTCGGGATGATGAGGTCAACCTCTACGGTGCGATCAACCACAGCAGCGGCTACTACCAGTGCCACCGTTCGGCCTCGATTTTTTGGGGACCGGACTTCAAGCAGGGCAAGACATCCGAACTCGTCGACCGGAAGGATATGGTCCCGACGCTCACGGGCCTGTTCAACGTGAAAGCGCCGTACGCGATCGGGCAGATGCGAACGCAGATGCTGTCCGAGGAGTTGAGCGGCGTTCCGGAGTACAAACCCTGGGTTACCGGTTAACACCGGTCTTTCAGACCACGAAAGAGGGCGGCCGCTAGCGGCCGCCCTCTTTTTCGTCCGAGGTGTAGGGGCGGGACCCGTGCCCGCCCGACATCTAGATGTGTCGAAACAGAGGATGTTTCGAAAACCGCAGCCGCCGGGTGGCCACAGGTGCCACCCCTACACTCAAGCCCACAGGTTCGCGACGCTTACCCAAAGCTGATATCCTGCCGGTGATTCCTTTTCGACGGAGACCTTATGAAAATCGCTTTCCCGCTCTCGGTGATTCTGCTCGCCACATTCGGGTTGATGTTCGCGCAGGAGACCGTCCCGAATGAAGCCGAACAGGTTGTCTTGGACTGGTTCGAACGATGGAACGCGCTGGACGGGTCCGATGAGGCGAACGAGCAAGTCGTCGCACTGTACCGCCCGGATGCGATGCACCAGGTCGGACCGAACCCAAGACAGATCGGCCCCGTCGTGTTCGATGGAGCGGCCGCCATCCGGAAGATGACCGCCGACTTTGCGCGAGACCACACGGATCTGACCTACCGGATCCAGACCGTGACGGCAAACGAGCAATCCACGGACCTGCTTCATGTGGCCGAAGGGCCCTGGAGCGGCCTGGGCGTTGCCGTCGAGTTCGTCGCCGTCTACACCGAGAAGGCGAGCGGCACACGGTTCATGCACCCCGGGGCGATGTTTTTTCAGATTCAGGATGGGAAGATCCGCAGGGCGCGTACCTATCTGGGGCACCGGGAACTCACGCCCATCGTGCCCTAGGATCCTGTAGTGAAAATCGCACAAAGCTGTAGCGGCGTTCTATTTGAGCGCCTTGTCAACTCGAGTTTCACCACAGGCGGTTGGCCTCGGTGACGTCTCAGTGGTTCCATGAGACCCCTCTGCACTCTTCTGCTCGTTCTCGCCACTGGGGCCGGGGTTGTCCCCGCCCCAGCGCAGAGCCCCTCACCGTCCGAGAACATGGTCCTCGTGCCCGACGGCAAGTTCTGGATGGGCCGCGCCAACTTATTGGCGGGAGAGGAGATCAGCGCGATGACAGCCGAGGGGATGGACGATTCGCCGGCTCATCTGGTCGCGCTCGACGCTTTCTACATTGATCAATACGAAGCCACCAATGAGGACTACGCCGCCTTCGTCGAAATGACAGGACGCCGAGCGCCCGACTATTGGGTCGATCGGCAATTTCCTGGAGACCGCGCGCGGCATCCTGTCCACAGCGTGAGTTGGCACGACGCGACAGATTACTGCGAATCTCTGGGGAAACGACTCCCGACCGAGGCGGAATGGGAGAGAGCTGCGCGAGGCGGACGCGATCGGCAGCTGTTTCCCTGGGGCGATTTTCTGGTGCCGCCCGGTGGCGGGGAGTCCATAGGAGACCTGCCCGATATCGGGCGCGGACACTTCGCCGGTCCGAGCGGACCGATCGAGGTCGGGGGCTTTTCTCCGAACGACTACGGCCTCTACGACATGATCGGTAACGTTTGGGAGTGGGTGTCGGACCGATACGAGAAGTTCTACTATGCGGTGAGCCCCGCGGAAAACCCGCAAGGAGGTGATGGCTCTGTACCGCCCCTGATTTCCTGGACAGAGTGAACCCACCATAATCAAGTCGCTGACTCAATTGCAAGACGTTGTCGAGCCTGAGCCGGAGATTGAAAGCCGAGGCGCTCGATCAACCAGTGCTGATTATAGAGAGCGCGAAAGTCCTGAAGAGCTCGAACCAGTTCCGGAATAGAGCGAAAGTGACGCACCCAGAGCAACTGCTCTTTCAGGGTCTTGAAGAAGCGTTCGATACAGCCATTGCCTTCCGGTTCCCGGACACACGCCGGTGAGGAGACGATGCCAAGGAATCGGATCTCGTTTTGAAAATCGTCGCTCATGAATTGGGACCCATGATCATGACGGAGTCGAAGCCCGGCGGCCGCGTCGGCGTGAAAGCCGGCGAAGTACTCTTTGAGGCCTTGCCGGATGAGATCGAGGGCTTCAAAACGCGTCGCCCGTTTGGCGGCGTGAATGCCGACACAATCGGCCGTGCAGTGATCGATGGCGGCGAATACAGTGACCGCACCATCGTCGAGGGTCACCGTGGCGGTGGCATCGATGCCCCACATCTGGTTCGGGCGATCGGTGGTGATGGTTCCGGTATGCGCCTTGCGCGCAACGGGTGCGGCCTGGCGTTGGGGCGCCAGAAGTTGAGCTTCCCGCATCAGGCGCAAGACCCGAGCCTTGGAGGTGCGGACGCCGGCGACCCGGAGCCGCGCCCAGAATTTCCGGTGTCCTTCCCCAGTAAACGGCGAGGCCGCAATTTCTTGCCGAATCCGTCCGGTCAACTCCGCGTCGGTAAACGGGGTCTTGGGCCCCCGTTTACGCGGCTCGGCCGGATGGTTCCGTCGATCCCGTCGAGCATAGTACGTCGACCGGGGCAACCCCCAGACCGCTGCGACACGGGCCAGACCATACAGTTGGTGTGTGGAGGGCGACAGGGTCCGGCTCATCGCTTCGACCTCCACCGTAGAAAAGGCTTCTCGTCCTCCAGATGCCGGATCCGTTCCCGCAACAGTTCATTGTCCATCACCAGACTGGTCACCGCTGACTTCAGCGTCTTCCTCTCTTCGTCAACCACATCCACGATCCGGCTCTTCAGGCCGGCCTCGCCTCCCTGCAGGAACGCCTCCCGCCAACGGGTCAGCGCCGCCGCCGTCACGCCATACTGCCGGCTCATCGCTTCAAGATCTTCTCCACGCAACAACTCCAGCACTACCGTGACCTTACGCCGAGCCGACCACCGGCCCTTCCCGCGGCTTCGAAAATCCGGCCCCGCTTCGGTCGCCCTACGGGCTCCCTTCGCGATTCCGGATTCCTCCTTCGTTTCTCTGGACATATCGTGATCCTCCTGCGTTGTAGTTTCTCAAATCACTGTCCAAGGAAATCGTGGGGCGGGGGAGGAGGTGATGGCTCTGACCGCGTGCTGCGCGGCGGATCCTGGTCCGATTTCGATGCCCGTATTCTCGCCGTCAACAACCGCAACTACGCCGACCCGGACACCCTTTCACCGACCTACGGCTTCCGCTGCGCGATGTCGGTCGACCCCGAGCAGTAGGACGGCCTGGAGAGGCACGCAGTTTTAGCTTTCAACACGAAGACATGAAGGAGCAATAGGCTTTCCTATGCCACTTCGTGCCTTCGTGGCGAAAACCAAAGATTGCGGGCTAGGAGCCTGCGCCGTAGGACGATTTTCGGCTCGGCGAATTACGCGAGATGGCGATCGATCGGTATCGGTGACCGGGGAATGGGCGTTTTGGACGCCGAGGCGCCGATGGGTGCGCCACGGGTGCTTGAATCGACCCTCGTTCGGCCTGATTTGCGGGCGGTATCCCTGTCATCAGGCTGCCTGAAGCCCTGCATCCGCTTGACGTTCAATGCCAGACACACCAAGTTCCACTCGCCCTGGACCTTGTTCAGGCCGCGCAGGCTGAATCGGCGGAAACCGAGCACCTCCTTGATCCACCCGTTGGGCGCCTCCGACAGCCATTTGCGTCGGGCGTACTGCACCCGTCCCGCCGAGGTCGCCAGCTTCTCGGCCATGCGGGCCTTCGCCGGATGCCTGGCCGCGTCCACCGCGACCGCGCGCCGGCCCTCCCGGCCCAAGGCCACATAGCCGTCCACGCCGCGCGCCTCCAGCGCCTCAAGGTCGTCCTCGTTGCAGTAGCCCGCATCCGCCAGCACTGTCTCCGGCCGTTCCCCATGGGTGGCCTCCACCTCGTCCACCAGCGGGACCAGTCGACCCTGGTCGCTGGCGTTCGACGACACCTCGGTGGCGACGATCAACTGCTTCTCTCCCTCCACCGCCACCTGCGCGTTGTAGCACTGCTGAAAACCCTCCGATGAGGTCTTCATGATCCGGCTTTCGGGATCCGTGAAGTTGTCCTGCACCTTCTCGTCCGGCTCGCCGTATTCCCGCTTGTATGGCCGCCCGCCCTTCCGGTTGCGCTTCGAACCGGGCTCGCGTCCCCGCGCCTCGTTGGCCTCCCGTTGCCTGGCCTCCAATCGCGCCCTGGCCGCCCGGATCGCCGCCAGCCGATCCTCCCGGCGGCGTAACTCCTCGGGTAACTCATCGCCGCGATGCGCCTCCCCGAAACGCGCGTCCTCCGCCGCGTCGGTCTCCCGCGCGCGCGACAGCAACGCTTCGATCTCGCTCTCCAGACGCCGCTCCTCCTCCAGCATCCGACCGTAACTCATCGCCTTGCGCTTGCTGGCGTTGGCTCGAACCTTCGTCCCGTCGATCGACAACTTGCCGAAGTTCGCAACGCCGGTCTCGCGCGCCAGACGCACCACCTCCACAAACAGCGCCTTGAAATCCGCCAAATGACGGCGGCGAAACTCGCAAATCGTCCGATGGCTCGGAAAATTCCCCGCCGCCAACACCCGAAATGCCACGTCCTCCTCCAGCTTCCGCGCCAGCCCTCGGGAGGAAAACACCCCCGTCGCGTACCCGTAGATCATCACCTTCACCATCATCCGCGGCTCATACGGCGACTTGCGACGACCGTCCCCCTCGTAAGGCGCGTAAAACGCCGTCAAGTCCAATCCGTCCACCAGATCGCTCACATGGTGCGCCAAGTGCCCCTCCGCCAACCAATCCCGCATATCCGGCGCCAGCAGCAACCCCTGATCCGGCTGGTACGGGCGAAACGTCGTCGGCATCGCAATCTCCTCCTAACTGCGACACAATTATCTCATTCACTTCCTACGGCGCAGGCTCCTAGGCGCCCGCCCCCTTCCGGATCTGGGACACGACCATGTCTCCGATCTGGTCGGTCTTCAGACCGCTCTTGGCGTCGACAGAGGGGATGTCCCGGGATGTGAGCAGTTCGGCGATTGCTTGCTCCACAGCCTGTCCGGCAGCTTCCTCACCCAGGAAGTCGAGCATCATCGACACGGCGGCGATGGCTCCGAGCGGGTTGGCCACGTTCATGCCGGCATACTTGGGAGCCGAACCGTGGATGGGTTCGAACATTCCATTCTTGCCGGGGTGAATGTTGCCCGAAGCCGCGATGCCCATCCCGCCCTGGATCATTGCGCCCAGGTCCGTGATGATGTCTCCAAAAAGGTTCGTCGTAACGATCACGTCGAACCATTCCGGATTCTTGATCATCCACATGCAGCAAGCGTCGACGTAGGCATGATCCGTGTCGACATCGGGAAACTCCACTGCCACCTCTGCGAACGTTCGCGTCCACAGGTCGTGAGGCCGGATCGCGTTTGCCTTGTCGACGAGCGTCAACTTGGCACGGCCGTTGCCTGGTTTCTTGGCTCGCCCCATCGCGGTTTCGAAACCGTAGCGAATGGCACGCTCGACACCATTGCGCGTGTAAACCCCTACGACCGATGCGACCTCGTGTGGCGTTCCCTTTCGTGCGATGCCGCCCACCTGGGAGTAGAAGCCCTCGGTATTTTCGCGGATGACGACGAAATCGATGTCCTCGGGCTTCTTGTCTTTCAGCGGGCAGAGGTGTTCGGCGTAGAGGCGAATCGGACGCAGGTTGACGTAGAGGTCCAGGCCGAACCGCAATCCCAGGATGACCGACCGTTCAACCAACCCGGGCTCCACATCAGGGTGTCCGATGGCACCGAGAAACACGGCGTCGAGCTTGCCCCATTCGTCGATGAGGCCGTCGGGAACGAGTTCCTTCGTCTTTAGGTAGTGTTCGCCGCTGTAAGGATAACTAACGATTTCGAACCTGAAATCGTGGATTTCCGAGATGGCCTGGAGAACCTTGATGCCTTCGTTGGCGACATCCGGGCCAATGCCGTCGCCAGCTAAGAGTCCGATCTTGTGTGTCTGCATATGTACCTTATCCTTTCGATTAAGCAAAACACCAATCATAAACCCCTGAGCCGAAAAAAGGGTTGGTTGAATCGTACCTGGCTGGCTTTAGCCACGAAACCTAGACAGAACAAATCAGTAAGCTGCCGCATTTCGGGCCGAGTCGCATTTGCTCGACACGGCGGGTAGAATATGGACTCGGGTAGGCACGCAAGAACACAGAGGGGGAGCATGGCAACTGAAGAGCAAGTGCTCGGTGAGTTGAGGAAAGTCCTGGATCCGGATCTGCAGAAGGACATCGTTTCGCTCGGCTTCATCCGCAACATGAAGATCGAAGACGGGAAAGTCGCCTTCGATGTGAACCTGACGACACCGGCTTGCCCGGTCAAGGACCAGATGCGTGACGAGGCGGCCGCCCTCGTCGGGGCGCTGCCGGGCGTGAGGGAAGTGAACGTCAACATGACGGCCGAGGTTCGTCAGTCGCCGCAGAGGGGCAAGGGTTCGATTGCCAACATTCGCAACATCGTGGCCGTCGGCAGCGGTAAGGGCGGCGTCGGGAAGTCCACGATCTCGGTGAACCTGGCCGCGGCGCTCGCCCAGTCGGGCGCGCGCGTGGGGCTCCTGGACGGGGACATCTACGGCCCGACGATGCCGATCATGTTGGGAGTGGATGGCCCTCCGGATCACGTCGGCGGCAAAATTCAACCACGGGAGTCTGCCGGGCTGCGGTTCATGTCGATGGGCCTGCTCGTGAAGTCGTCGGACCAGCCGCTGATCTGGCGCGGCCCGATGGCGCACAAGGCGTTTCAGCAGTGTCTTTTCGATGTCGACTGGGGAGAACTCGACTACCTGATCATCGACCTACCGCCCGGGACGGGCGATGTCCACCTGACGCTCACACAGTCGGTTCCGGTCACCGGCGCGGTGATCGTGTCCACGCCCCAGGACGTCGGTCTCAAGATTTCGATCAAGACACTCCGGATGTTCGAGCAGACGAAGGTTCCCATCCTGGGCATGATCGAGAACATGGCGCATTGGGTATGCTCGCATTGCGACGCGAAGGACTACATCTTCGGAGAAGGTGGTGCGCGACGGGCGGCCGCCGAACTCGGCATTCCGTTTCTCGGGGAAGTTCCCCTGGACATGCCGATACGGGTTCAGTCCGATGCTGGCGAACCGATCGTCGTCGCCTTTCCAGATGCGCCCAGCAGCGTCGCGCTGCGACGTATCGCGGAACAACTCGCCGCGCAGGTCAGCATCCGCACCTTCGAAGCTCCGGTACTTGAGGTCGAGTAAGGATGCCCCCCAGTTCGGGTTCGACCGATCCGACCAAGATCAAGAAGCTCGGGCCGCAGGAGCTGATGATCCACTGGAAGGATGGTCACGAGAGCCGCTACATGGGACCGGTGTTGAGGGGGCTCTGCCCCTGTGCAACGTGCGAGGACGAGAACACGGGCCAACGATTGATCCTGCCCATCCACGTCCCGGATGACCTCGAATTTCGCAAGATCGAACTCGTTGGCCACTATGCGCTCCAGTTCGAATGGAGCGACGGACATCACACCGGAATCTACAGCTTCGACCGGCTCCGCAAGCTCTGCCCGTGTGAGAAGTGCCGGCCCGGCGGATCCGGATGATGCGGATCGTTGTCGGAATGTCCGGGGCGTCGGGAGCCATCTACGGCGTCCGCCTGCTTGAGATTCTCAAAGCGCAGCCCGACGTTGAAACCCACCTCGTAATCACCGAGATGGGCCGGATGACGATTTCCATGGAGACGGATACCTCTGTCGCAGAAGTGGAGAAGCTCGCCGATCACACCTATCCGATCCGCGATCTTGCCGCGCCGATCTCGAGCGGTTCGTTTTCTGCGGACGGAATGATCGTTGCGCCCTGTTCGGTCCGGACGTTGTCGGCGGTGGCGCGTTCGGCCAACGATAATCTGCTGACGCGCGCTGCTGATGTCACGCTGAAACAGCGCCGACGACTGGTCCTGATGTTCCGCGAAAGCCCGCTGCACGAAGGACACTGCCGTTTGATGGTGGACGCGTCGCAGATGGGCGCTATCCTGATGCCGCCGGTACCCGAGTTCTATTCGCATCCGAAAACGCTCGAAGACATCGTCGATCAGACCGTCGGTCGCGTCCTGGACCTATGGGGCCTCGACGTCCTGACGAAACGCTGGGGAACGCCGCCACCCTCCGACCGATAGGGGACGGAGGTACAGCTCCGTCCCCTCAGACCGTCCGTCAAGCTACGACTTCGACGGCCTGCCCAAACGCTGGGGAACGCTGCCACCCTCCTACCGATAGGCGACGGAGGTATAGCTCCGTCCCCTCAGCCCCCCGTCTTCGAAAACTGTATCGTCTTCTGTGCCTGATACTTGCCCTTCCGGTCTTGGTAGGAGACGTCGCACGGCTCATCCGACTGAAAGAAAAGGAGCTGGCAAAGACCCTCATTTGCGTACACACGGACCGGCCGGGGCGTCGTGTTCGCAATCGACAGCGTGGCAAAACCCTCCCATTCCGGCTCGAAGGGCGTGACGTTGACCAGTACCCCGGCCCGGGCATAGGTCGACTTTCCAAAGCAGAGGGTCAGGACGTCACGGGGGATCCGCAGGTACTCGAGGGTCCGTCCCAGGATGTAGCCGTTTGGCGGGATATCGCATTGAGAACCTTGGTGCTTACGGTAATATTCGGTCGGAATTGCCTTGGGGTCGATGATTCCATCCGCCGGCGGCGTGAAAATTTGGAACTCGTCGGCTAGCCTCAGATCGTATCCGTAGGAAGACAGTCCGTAGGAGATTGTCCCGGCCGCAACCTGTTTTGAGCTGAACGGTTCGATCATCCCCTCCTCCTCGGCCATCCGACGAATCCAACTATCTGGTTTAATTGCCATTGCCTAACGCCCCCTATGGATGGTAAAAGTGGTAAGAATATGGTTACAAAAGAGATAGCTCAAGCGACTGGAGGTTCACTGTGATCAAGGTCGATCTTGTCAATCAGATCGTCGCCAGAACCGGTGTCAGCAAAACCAAAGCCGAGCAAGCGGTCGACACCATCTTCGCCTCGATGAAGCAAGCGCTCAAGCGCGACGATCGGATTGAGCTCCGGGGTTTCGGAGTGTTTTCGGTGAAGCCGCGGAAGACTGGAATCGGGCGCAATCCCCGTACAGGTTCGGAAGTAAGCATCCCTCCCGGCAAGGCTGTCCGCTTCAAACCCGGTAAGGACCTGCAATCGTTGTAGTAACGGCTCCGCCCGGGCCGCAGTCTCGATGGACACCGACATCGTCAATGGGGCGCCGCCCAGCTTTGCCGAAGACAGACAGCCGTTCCCCTGGGTAAACGTCGCCCTCTTCGTCGCGACCGTCTTCACCACGCTCTTCGTCGGCACCATGCTGATGGGCTCGTTCAACCAGACCATGGGCCTGGCTGGGTCTGGCGATCCTATCCGCACCCTCTGGACCGATCCCTCTATCCTGTTAAGCGGACTACCTTTCTCGATTGCTATCATGTCGATCTTTCTGGCTCACGAGATGGGCCACTACCTGACGTGCCGCTACTACGGAATTTCAGCGACGCTGCCCTACTTTATCCCGGCGCCGACGCTTTTCGGAACGTTCGGCGCATTCATCCGCATCCGATCGCCGTTCCCCCGTCGCGCTGAGCTGCTGGAAGTGGGTGTCGCCGGCCCGATCGCCGGCTTCGTTCTCTCTATTCCGATCCTTGTGGTCTCCCTGACATTGTCCCGGTTCGTCGCGATCGAGCCCGATGCCGGCTTCATGTCGCTGGGCGAGCCGCTGATCTTCAAGTTTTTCGCCGTTCTCATGCAGGCGACGCCGCCGCCAGGCATGGATTTGTACCTCCATCCGATCGGTTTCGCGGCGTGGGTCGGGTTCTTCCTGACCGCCCTGAACCTGATTCCGGTCGGGCAGCTCGACGGCGGACACATCTCCTACGCGTTGTTCGGGCGCCATCACCGGCGGATCTCTCAGGTTGTCGTTTTTGCCCTGCTGCCACTTGGGATTTTTGCCTGGCCGGGATGGCTGATGTGGATCGTGCTGCTCGCCTTGCTGGGCACCCGTCACCCGCCGACCGTCGATGACACCATCCCGCTCGAATCGAGACATGTCGTACTGGGCTGGATTGCCCTGGCGATGCTGGTGTTGTGCTTCACGCCGTTTCCGTTGACGATCACGTAGTTGTCAGTTATCAATCTGCGGTTAGCCTTTGGGGGTTAGCTTTTGGCGATTAGCCGTTGGCCATTAGCCTTTGGCGATTAGCTTTTGGCCGTTCGTTGGCCTTTGATCCTGAGCTAACAGCCAAGAGTGAGTCGTCAGTTATCAGTAAGGCGCCAGTCGGGTTGATGAGCCTCCCTCCGAACAGCCAAAAGCCAACAGCCAAAGGCCAACAGCCTCCTTACAGCTGACTGCTGACAACTGCAGACTGATCACCGATCCCGCCCAACCCGGTCTCCCGGCCGGTACCTCTTCAGGAAATCCAACAACGCGGCTGTCGTCGGGTCGAGCAGCTTCTGCCGCCGGTGGACGATGCCGATCGGCCGCATCAGCTCGGGCATGTCGAGCGGTACGGCCGCCAGGACGCCGTCCTTCACCTCCCGCCGCACGCTGGGTCGTGGGAGGATGCTGACTCCGGATTGCGTCGAAATCGCCTGCTTGATGGTCTCGATATTGTCAAACTGCATTGCGATCTCGGGTTTGACACCCCTTCCGCGAAGCGCCCGGTCGACGGCCTTCCGGATCGCCAACGTACGATCGAACGCGACGAACCTTTGTCCGGTGATCGCGGCGGCCGTCACCTTGCTCTCCAATGCGAGCGGATGATCCGATGAACAAACGAAGACCATCGGTTCGGAATGCCACGGGATGATCGTCAAGGAACGGTTGGGGCTGGGAAAGGAAAGGATTCCCAGATCGGCGCCGTCCGAGACGATCGCCTCGACGACCTCGTCGGGGTGAAGATATGCGAGCCGTACTCGTGCCCGCTGGTGCAGCGAGGTGAACTGCTGCGTGTACCAGCCCATGTCCCCCAGCCCTACGGAGTAGATCACCGCGACACGGACCGTGCCCTCGATCCTCTTCCGACTGGAGTTGATCTCGTTCCGCGCCTTCTCCAGGCAATCGACGATTTCCTGGCAGGCCTCGAAGAAGATACTGCCTTCGGTCGTGACCATGAACGGACGCTTTGTCCGGTCGATCAGCTGGACACCCAATTCCTGCTCCAGCTGCCGAACGGACTGGCTTGCCGCCGACTGCGAAACGTGGTTTGCCGCCGCGCCCAGCGAGAAGCTGCTAGACCGGATGACATCGCAGTACAGGTACAGGGTTTCGAGGTTCATTTTCGGCCTCAACCTATAACATAAGCATAGCTAATGTAAAGTAAGTATGGTTTTTGAGATGACTTATTCTCCGAAAACGAATACAGTGTTATCAAATCCGAGTCGAGACATCCTACCGGTTTTCGACTGAGAACCGCAGAAGGGGAGCCTTCAGCCCTGATCGTGAAGGGGTTGTCCCGTCACCACGGGTGGCAGGGATGGGCCGTTTCGTATCGGCATCCGTCGGTACTGACTGCGCGGCCCGATGCGAAGCAGTCCGGTAAGGAAGCCTCTTGGCTCGACAGCGAATATGACTAGACCACCAAAACGGGGGCTGTACGACCCAAGATTCGAGCACGATGCCTGCGGCGTCGGCTTTGTCGCCGATGTCGGCGGCATCCGTTCGAATCGGATCGTGCGCCAGGCCCTGGAAGTGTTGCTGAACCTGGGGCACCGGGGGGCCAAAGGTTCCGAGGCCAACACCGGCGATGGCGCTGGAATCCTGCTCCAGTTGCCGCACGAGTTCCTGCGCGCGGTCTGCCTCAAGAACAGCCTCCGTCTGCCCGGCGCCGGCGACTACGGTGTGGGTATGGTGAACCTCCCGACCCAGGACGCCGAGGCTCAGAAGATTCAGGCGTTGCTCGAGGACGCGGTCTCGAGGACCGGCCAGCGGTTGCTCGGCTGGCGCGACGTTCCGGTGGACAACTCCCCTATCGGGAACACGGCGCGCGCGTGTGAGCCGCGCATCCGACAAGTTTTCATCGGTCGCGGAGAAGAGACGGAACGATCGGATTTCGAGCGCAGACTTCTTCTCGTCCGCAAGCGTGCTGAAAAGGCTGTCACCGATTCCTCCATCGAGCATCGCGAAGATTTTTATGTGGCCAGCCTGTCCTCCAATACGATCGTCTACAAGGGAATGCTTTCCGCTGAGCAGGTCGAAACCTATTTCCCCGACCTCGAGGATAGCCGGATTCTGTCGGCACTGGCGCTCGTTCACCAGCGGTTCAGCACGAACACTTTCCCGAGCTGGTCGCTTGCACACCCGTTCCGCTACCTGGCCCACAACGGCGAGATCAACACGCTACGGGGGAATATCAACTGGATGCGGGCCCGTGAAGGACTATTCCGTTCTGAGCATTTCGGCGACGACCTTCGGGACCTGTGCCCGGTCCTGGTCGAAGGGGGCAGCGATTCGGCCGTCATCGACAACGCCCTGGAGATGCTGATGCTGTGCGGCCGATCGTTGCCGCACGCGGTCATGATGCTCATTCCCGAGGCGTGGGACGGGCACGAAAGCATGAGCGAGGAGAAGAAGGCGTTCTACGAGTATCACGCGTCTCTGATGGAGCCCTGGGATGGCCCCGCGTCGATCGCGTTTACCGACGGCACCGTAATCGGCGCCGTGCTCGACCGCAACGGCCTCCGACCGTCGCGCTACTACGTGACGAAGGACGGTCTGGTGGTCATGGCTTCCGAAGTCGGCGTTCTGGACATTCCGCCCGATCAGGTGCAATACAAGGGCCGGCTGGAACCCGGCAAGATGTTCCTGATCGACACGAGCCAAGGGCGGATCATCGACGACGCCGAATTGAAGCAGCGGATGGCCACCGAGAATCCGTACCGCGAGTGGCTCGACGGACAGATGACGCCTCTCGCCGACTTGCCCGCGGTCGCTGCAGCACCCGAACCGGACCATTCGACGGTCCTCGAAAGACAGGAGATTTTCGGCTACACCCACGAAGATCTGCGGATCTTGATGGCGCCAATGGCGGTCAATGGCCAGGAGGCGCTGGGTTCGATGGGCAACGACACGCCGCTCGCGGTGCTGTCGGACCGGGCTCCCAGCCTGTTTAACTACTTCAAGCAGCTCTTCGCTCAGGTCACGAACCCTCCCCTGGACGCGATACGGGAAGAGTTGGTCACGTCTACGATCAGTTACATCGGGGCTGAGCGTAACCTGCTCGAACCGTCACAGGAGAACTGCCGGCAGATCAAGATCCTGTCGCCGATCCTGGCGAACCACGAATTCCGAAAGCTCGCCGGAATCGAGATGCCGGGATACAAGACCGCGACGTTCGAGATGGTGTTCCCCGCGGCCGAGGGCAGTGCCGGCATGCGGTCCTCCCTCGAAAGACTGTGTGAGGCGGCGTCCGCTGCGATCGACGACGGCGTGAACATCCTCATCTTGTCCGACCGGGGCGTCGGCCGTGAGAGTGCGCCGATCCCGAGTCTGCTCGCTACGGCCGGCGTGCACCACCACCTCGTACGAGAAGGGAAGCGCACGCGTGCCGCGATCATCGTCGAAACCGGGGAAGCACGCGAAGTTCACCATTACTGTTTGTTGATAGGCTACGGTGCGACCGCGATCAACCCGTACCTGGCGTTCGAAACCCTGGACGACATCATCGACCAGAAGCTGATCGACATCGCTCACCCGGCGGCCGTCAACCACTACATCAAGGCCGTCAACAAGGGCATTGTGAAGGTGATGTCGAAGATGGGAATTTCGACGCTCCAGAGCTACCGGGGCGCTCAGATATTTGAAGCGATCGGCTTGAAAAGAGCCTTCGTCGACCGTTACTTCACATGGACGGCGTCGCGGATCGACGGTATCGGACTGGAGGAAATTGCCGAGGAGGTTCTGGCGCACCACCGGCATGCGTTCCCGTCGCGCCCGGTCCGTGAGCCGGACCTGGAGTGGGGCGGACAGTACCAGTGGCGTCGTGAAGGGGAGTACCACATGTACAACCCCGACTCCATCCATAAGCTGCAGTACTCGACGCGCAGGGACGATTACGGACTTTTCAAACAGTTCAGCGAGGCCGTCAATCAGAACGACCGGAAGCTGTGCACTCTACGCGGCATGCTCGATTTCAAGTTCGCCGACGAACCGATCCCCCTGACCGAAGTCGAAAGCGTCGACAAGATCCTCACCCGTTTTGCGACCGGCGCGATGTCTTTCGGGTCCATCAGTAAAGAAGCCCACGAGACGCTTGCCATCGCGATGAACCGCATCGGCGGCAAGAGCAACACGGGCGAGGGTGGCGAGGATCCGGCGCGTTACACCCCCGACGAGAACGGCGACTCCCGCTCGAGCGCGATCAAGCAGGTCGCTTCCGGCCGTTTCGGGGTGACGAGCGAGTACCTTGTGAGCGCCAAGGAACTCCAGATCAAGATGGCCCAGGGAGCGAAGCCGGGTGAAGGCGGTCAACTCCCTGGCTTTAAGGTCGACCGGATGATTGCGCGTGTCCGGCACTCGACACCGGGTGTGGGATTGATCTCGCCGCCGCCGCACCACGATATTTACTCGATCGAAGATCTTGCGCAGTTGATCTTCGACCTGAAGAACGCCAACCCGAGGGCGCGTATCAGCGTGAAGCTGGTTGCTGAGGTCGGCGTGGGTACCGTGGCTGCGGGTGTGTCCAAGGCGCACGCCGACGTTGTGTTGATCTCGGGCGACAGCGGCGGCACCGGCGCCTCTCCACAGACGAGCATCAAACATGCGGGGATTCCCTGGGAACTCGGGTTGGCAGAGACCCACCAGGTGCTCGTCGCCAACGATCTGCGGAGCCGGATCATCGTCCAGACTGACGGGCAGATGAAGACGGGGAGAGACGCGGTGATTGCGGCGCTTCTCGGCGCCGAGGAATACGGTTTTGCTACGGCTGCGCTGATCGTCTCGGGCTGCATCATGATGCGTGTCTGCCACCTGAACACGTGCCCGGTCGGCATCGCCACCCAGGATGAGAAACTCCGCGGCAAGTTCGACGGAGATCCGCAGCACGTCGTGAACTATTTCCGTTTCGTAGCCGAGGAGATGCGCGAGCTTATGGCCCGTCTTGGTTTTCGGACCGTCGACGAGATGGTCGGCCGGATGGACAGGCTGGACCCGTCGCGCGCCGTGGAGCACTGGAAAGGAAGAAAGCTGGATCTTTCACCATTGCTCGAGCACCCGGAAGTGTCTTCCGAGGTCGGGACCAGATGCATCCAGGAACAGGACCACGGGATCCACAAGATCCTGGATAACCGCCTTATTCAACTTGCCAAGGACGCGCTCGAACACAGGCATCCCATCGAGATTCGTCTGCCGATCCGCAACTCGGACCGTACGACGGGGACGATGCTCGGAAGCGAAGTCACCCGGCGGCATGGCGCCGACGGTCTGCCGGAAGACACGATTGGTATCCATTTCAAGGGTTCGGCCGGGCAGAGCTTCGCGGCGTTCGTACCGGCCGGTATGACGCTGACCCTTGAAGGTGACGCGAACGACTACCTGGCCAAGGGCCTGTCCGGTGGCCGGATCATCGTGTTCCCCCCCCAGAGCGCGACCTTCCTGCCGGAAGAGAACATCATTGTCGGCAATGTCGTGCTCTACGGCGCCACGGGCGGTGAGGTGTTCATCCATGGCGTCGCCGGAGAGCGTTTTTGCGTCCGCAACAGCGGAGCCGTCGCCGTCGTCGAGGGTGTTGGCGATCATGCCTGTGAGTACATGACCGGCGGACGTGTGGTCGTGTTGGGCCGTACCGGCAGGAACTTCGCGGCCGGCATGAGCGGAGGGATCGCTTACGTGCTGGACACCACAGGTGATTTTGCCCAGCGCTGTAACCTCGGAATGGTCGACCTCGAGCACTTCGAAGGTCCCGCCGAGGAAAGCTTCGTCCGTTACCTTATCGAACGCCAGGTCAATTACACCGACAGCGACTATGCCCGCAGGGTCCTGGCCGACTGGGAGACGAACCGCATGAAGTTCGTCAAGGTCATGCCGCTCGACTATCGCCGCGTGCTGGCCGAGCAGAAGAGGGGTGGTACCCGCCAGATGGTGCAGCATGGGTGATCCTTCCGGGTTTCTCGAGATTGCCCGCGTCCTTCCCGACCGTCGTCCCGTTCCGGCACGCGTCCGGGACTGGCAGGAGGTTTACCGCGACTTCCCCAAGGACGACCTCAAGAAACAGGCCTCCCGTTGCATGGACTGCGGCATTCCGTTCTGTCACGAAGGCTGCCCTCTCGGAAACATCATTCCCGACTGGAACGACCTGGTCTACCGTAACAACTGGCGCGAAGCGATCGACCGCCTGCATGCGACGAACAATTTCCCCGAGTTCACTGGGCGTCTGTGTCCGGCGCCATGTGAGGGTTCGTGTGTCCTGGCGATCAATTCCGACTCCGTCACGATCAAACAGATCGAGGTCACGATCATCGACCGCGCGTTTGCGGAAGGATGGATCCGCGCGACGCCGCCCACCAAGAGTACGGGTAAGAAGGTTGCGGTCGTCGGTTCCGGACCCGCAGGTCTGGCCGGGGCGGACCTGCTGAACCGTGCCGGGCATACCGTCACGGTCCTCGAGCGGGCTGACCGGATCGGAGGGCTGCTGCGCTACGGGATTCCGGAGTTCAAGATGGAGAAACGGATCCTGGACCGCCGGCTCGAGCTACTTGTCGCCGAAGGCATCGAGTTTCGGACCAATGCCGAGGTCGGCGTCAACGTCACGGTGGAGGAGTTGCACCGCGACTACGATGCGCTGTTGCTCGCCGGAGGCGCGGAAGCGCCGAGGGACCTCAAGGTTGCCGGCAGGGAACTGGACGGCGTTCATTTCGCCATGGAGTACCTGCCGATGCAGAACCGGCGGTGCGAGGGCGACGCCATTCCCGACGCGGAATTCATCTCAGCAGCCGGCAAACGGGTCGTCATCATCGGTGGCGGCGACACGGGCGCCGACTGCCTGGGGACGGCCCACCGTCAAGGCGCCCGATCGATCCATCAGTTCGAGTTGCTCGATCGTCTACCCGACGATAGGGCGACGGACAACCCTTGGCCGACGTGGCCCCTGATCTACCGGACGTCGCCCGCCCACGAAGAGGGCGGGGAGCGGGCTTTCAACATCTCGACGAAGAAGTTCACCGGCGCCGGCGGGCGTGTGGAAAAGCTTCACGCCGTGAAGGTCAACATCGAGTCTGATACCGCCGGGCGCCTGCGGATCGAAGAAATTCCGGGGAGCGACCTGGAGATGGAAGTCGACCTGGTCCTGCTTGCGATGGGATTTCTCGGTCCTGAGAAGAACGGGATGCTGGATCAGCTCGGCGTCGAGTTCACCGACAGGGGCAACGTCCGCGTCGATTCCGACCACCAGACCACCGTTCCCGGTGTGTTCGCTGCGGGCGATATGTCGCGGGGACAATCCTTGATCGTGTGGGCGATCCGCGACGGCCGTGTCGCGGCTCGGGGCATCGACAAGTTCTTGATGGGAAGCACCGAGCTCCCGTAGGTTCGGCCGACTCCCAATTTTGAATCTCACAGCTTGCGCCCGTTTCTCCCCGATTGGTCACTTCCGATGAACTGCCTTTGTGACTGCGGACCTATCGCTATGCGATACTCTCAGGCATAATGACAATCCCGAAGACTCGCATAGCGACGATCCTCGCGCTGACGCTGGCCCTCATCGGTTGTGGAACTGCAGAATTGCCGACCGAATCGTCCCAGGTTGAGGAGGCGAGCTTTGTCGAAATTCCCTCCCCCGCCCGCACCGGCGCCGGGGAGCCGAATCTCTCCATCCGAAGTGACGGAGCCGCCCTCCTGAGCTGGATCGAGCCGGGGGATGAGGGGCATTTGCTTCGGCTGGCATCCCTCCAACTCGGAGCCGACGGTTGGAGTGAACCTGAGACCGTGTCCACAGGCGACAACTGGTTCGTGAACTGGGCGGATTTCCCTTCGGTTGTGCCCCTGGCAGGCGGCGGTCTCGCTGCGCACTGGCTTGCGAAGACAGGGCCCGGCACCTACGCCTACGAAGTGAGGATCGCTCTGTCGGGTGGGTTGGGGCAGCAGTGGGGAGAATCGATCGTCCCCCACGGAGATGGGACCGAGACCGAACATGGATTCGTCTCCCTGCTGCCGATGAGCGATGGTTCGATGTCCGCGGTCTGGTTGGACGGACGTCAGATGGGCGGCCCCGACGGTGGGGACATGTCTCTGAGGCATGCTTTCATCGGTGCTGATGGCAGCGTCGGCGCGGAGACATTGCTGGACGACCGGGTCTGCGAATGCTGCCAGACTTCGGCCGCTGCAATCCCTGGTGGATTGCTTGCCGTGTACCGCAATCGTACCGAGGGTGAGGTTCGCGACATCTCACTGGTTCGCTACCACGACGGCGTTTGGTCCGAGCCGCGCGATCTCTCCGAAGATGGGTGGCAGATCAACGGCTGTCCGGTGAACGGCCCATCCATTTCGGCTTCGGGAAGCCGGGTGGCTGTTGCCTGGTTTACCGCAGCGGGTGACGAACCGGCCGTGTGGCTTAAGCTTTCCGACGACGCCGGAGAGACGTTCGGGATTCCGGTCCGAATAGACGATGGGGGACCGCTGGGACGTATCGAAGCCGTCAGGGTTGGCCGGATGACCTACGTTATCTGGCTGGAGCAGATCGAGAGTGGAGCCGAGATCCGGATTCGGGAAGTGCGCGATGACGGTACGTTCAGCCGGTCATGGCAGGTGACAGACACGAAGGAATCCAGGTCCAGTGGTTTCCCTCAAATTGCCGCAGACCGGAACAGGCTTATCGTGGCCTGGACTGATGCAGACGAGCCTTCCACGATACGAACAGCAATATTGCGTTTGGGTGGCAACGCATCGGATTAGGTAGGAGGACAGTGGTATGAAACGGTTATTCGTGTTGGTCCTGGCCCTGACATTGACGTCGGGGTTGGCGACGTTAGCCCAAGCGCAGCGCGGGCGGGGTCGCGGCAACCTGACGCCTGAGCAGATCGCCGAACGTCAGGCGCGGCAACAGCGGGAACTGGAGGAAATGATGGCCTCGCCGCGCCCGATCGACATGCTGGATTCGGTTTGGACCGAAGAGCTGACCTGGATGGAAATCCGGGACATGCTGGCCGAGGGCAAAACGACCGCCATCATCACGACGGGCGGCATCGAGCAGAATGGCCCCTACCTGGCGCTGGGAAAGCACAATTACGTGCTGAGAGGGGCTTGTGAGGGTGTTGCCAGGGAACTGGGCAACGCCCTCTGCGCTCCGATCGTCAACCTCGTTCCCGAAGGGGACCACAACCCGCCGACGAGCCACATGCAGTATCCGGGGACGATCAGCCTGCGACAGGAGACCTTTGAAGCCTTGCTGAACGATATTGCCACCACCCTGAAGGCTCAGGGCTTCGAGCACATCATCCTTTTCGGCGACAGCGGCGGGAACCAGACAGGCATGGAGAACACGGCCGCGGCCCTGAACGAAAAGTGGGGTGAGACGGCCGCTCACTTCATCCCCGAGTTCTACCGCTACGGCGACGCTCGTCAGTTCATGAACGATGAACTGGGCGTTGTCGAGGGCGAGAGTGACGGGTTGGTTCCATGACGACTTCGTCATCACGTCGCTGATGATGGTCACCGATCCGACGTCGGTCCGCTACGACCAGCGTGTCGAGGCCGATCTGGCATCGATTAACGGCGTCAGCATCGCCCCGAAGGAACGTGCGATCGAGATCGGACAGAGGATCATGGAGTACCGGGTCAGCGAGACCGTCAAGGCGATCCACACCGCGATCGCAGCGGCGAGCTCGAATCAGGACTAGTATCCATTACCTCCCCGGGGACAGCCTGTCCCCGGGGCTTCAAATAGCCCGCCCCTACGGAGTTGTGCCTTTCCCACCCCGAACCGACCCGTTTATACTCGACTGCAATGCTCGGACGTAAGAAAGAGGGATCCCTCGTCTGCCCTTCCTGCGGTTTGCTGGTGGGCGTCAACGACGACGCATGCCTCAATTGCGGCCGCCGGAACCCCGGACTGTGGGGATTCGGGCCTGTCCTGGCGAAGCTGGGACGAGGCGGCATGGACGATGCCTTCATCCAGCTTGTCTTCGTTGCCTGTGGAATCCTCTACGCGCTCTCGCTCATCGCCGATCCCGACGGGATCCAGATGGGCGGCATGTTGAGCTTTCTCTCGCCGAGCGGACCGGGGCTGTTTCTGTTCGGCGCGAGCGGCGCGTTACCTGTCTTCGGCTACGGAAGATGGTGGACCTTCCTGAGCGCGACATGGCTCCACGGCGGTCTGATACACATCTTCTTCAACATGATGTGGGTCCGTCAGATCGGTCCGGCCGTGATCGAGCTCTACGGTCTGAGCCGGATGATCCTGATTTACACGATCGCCGGGGTGGTCGGTTTTTTCGCCAGCTCCATGGCCGGCTACTACCTGGCCTTCATGCCGGGTATTCTCCGCGGGGCCGATCTCACGATCGGGGCTTCCGCGTCCATTTTCGGGCTCCTGGGAGCCATGATCTATTACGGCCGGCGCAGCGGCAGCAGCATGATCGGCGATCAGGCGAAGAGGTGGGCGATGTTCCTATTCATCTTCGGATTTATATTTCCCGGGATCGACAATTGGGCGCATCTGGGCGGCTTCGTCGGCGGTTACGCTTCGGCGCTTTGGTTGGACCCGATGAAGCCCGAACGTATGGATCACCTCCTGGGCGCGCTCGCGTGCCTTGGCTTGACCGCCCTGGCCATCATCGCGTCCGTTGTGCATGGCTACCAGTTTATGGGCTGATAGTTAACCTCGGCCACGATGTCTGCCTTTCTGCCACGCGCACTTTCCGTCGCCGTCCCCCTGATGACGTACGCCGCGTTGGGCCTGCTCGCATGGGCGTTGTGGAAAAAGCGCCACTTGCTGGACCGGTGGGTACCCCTGGTAGTCGTCCTGGCTCTTCTCGCCAGTTTCGTGGCCGTTGAGGACGGTCACACCCTTTTCTTCGACGAGGATATCTACATCCAGATTGCCTCGAACCTGTCCTACCTCCCCGTGGCGCAGTTGACCGTAGTTGGAAGCCCCGAGGCGGTCGGCGCCTCAACCTACTACAAGGAGCCTGCGGGATACCCGGCGTTGCTCGGCTTGGTCTTTGCGATTGCGGGAGCATCCGAGGAGGCCGCGTTTCTGTTCGCGCGAGTCCTGTTCGCACTCGCTGCGGCCGCCGTGTACCTGCTGGCTCGCGATCAGTTCCGAAGTAGATGGATGGGCGGGATGTCTGCTCTGGTGTTCATGTTCGTTCCCGCGGTTCTCGAACACTCGGCTTCGGCGGCAACGGACATTCCGGCGCTGTTGTTCGCGGTCGTGGGCTTCTGGGGACTGGTATCCGGGGGTCCGGCGCTTGCCGTGGCCGGTTTCGCGCTGGCGGCCCAGATCCGGCTGGAACCGATCGTGCTCATCGCGTTCGTCTTGTTTGACCCCGCCATCAGCCGGCGGTGGAAGGCCATCGGCGCGGCACTGGTCTCCGCCGAGGTCCTGCACGTTGGGTGGCTGTTGGCCGGTTCGTCGGCGTACGCCTCCGCCATCGGTATCGAATCGGCGTTTTCCTACAAGTACCTGATCGGCAACCTCGTGGGTTCGGTCGGGTACCTGCTGGATGGCGGCCGCTTCCCGTTGGGGATTACCGTCCTGGCCATGCTTGCTCTGTCGGCATGGGGCATCGCCAGATTGCGCCGCCACGACGGGGAGGCAGGCCAGCGCTCGTACCGAGAGTTACACATGGCGGCCTGGATAGGTTTGCTGTGGGGCGTGTATCTGGTCTACTACGCGGGAAACCTCGGGACGAATCCGCGGTACGTGCTTCAGATCATCGTGCCTCTGATCCTGCTGGCGACGTCTGCGTTCGTGTTGCTGTCCCCACTGCCGCGGATGGCGGTGGGCGCCGGGCTAGCGTTTTCACTCGTGTTTGCCCTCGGGTCCGCGCGGTTGGCCGCGGAAGGCGAAACCGTCCTTACCGCGGACCACCGGCAGATGGCCGAGATTGCCGGCACGATGGGACCCGAAGACGTCGTGCTCACGACTGAGCCCGAGGTCTTTCTCAACCATGGCGTGGCTGCAGCGAACGCGGTCTACGTGTCGGAGCGACCGGACATCGTCGAGACGCTCCGCAACGAATACCGCCGGGTCTGGTACTACGCCGGCGCGCGCTCAAACGTTGTAGGTGGCGAGCAATGGCGCGCCGACCGGATCATCCGGTCGACGCTCCCACTCCGGCTTGTCGAGTCCTACGGCGTCGAAGGATCAACTACCGAGCTGTTCGAACTCCTATTCGATCCGGATGACCGGGAAGGTCGCCTGATTTCCCCCTTCAAATACGAGAGCAGTTGCCGCGATGGTCGCCACGTCCGAGGAAAAGAGCATGTGCGAGAAACTGCGGTCCGAGATCTCGTCGGATTCTTCGAAGAACTCCCTGGCGAACTGGGCCGAATGGTTCCGTGCGGCCAGCATGAGCACCCGGCTCCCTACGATCGCTCCCCCGCGATAGAGCGTCACGTCGATCTCGACATCGGCATCTCCGGTGTTCACCAGAGCGAAGGCCGTGGACACGCCCCGATCGGCGTTGCGTAGCCTCGGAACGGTCAGGATACTGATATCGCCGTCGCTCGAGGGCACGCCGACTCGAGAGATGTTGTTCCGGCTGTCGGTCTGCCGGATCTCGAAAATGGTCGACACGGCCACGGAGCTATCCGTGATTATGCGCCCCCAGTTGACTCCTCCGGCGTCGGTACTCGCCGCTGTCAACACCAGTGAATCGTTCGCTGGGATCATGACGTTAGACAGAGACCCTACGAATGACGGAACCGTCTCGTTGTCCGTGGTGAAGGTGACCGTCGAATCGGTCCCATCCGTGTTGAAGAATTCAGCCGTCGTCAACGTCACTGCGCTTGAACTGGCGTTGATGATCTGAATAGTCGTCGTGTAGTCTGTAGCGCCGCCGTCGAAGGATCCGACAGCCATCTGGAGGATGACACGCGTCACAGTATCCCCGGTTTCCTCACCGCCGCCTTCGCCGCCGCCCCCGCCGGTCTGGCCGTAGGCGATGAAATCGGTGTCGAGCGCGTTTGTCCAGTTGCCGATTCCCGTGATGAGGACCAGAACGCCGAGTGTCGCCAGCGCGATCGTCAGAGTGTGCTTGATCATTATCGTCTCCTTAAATCTCAGTAAACCCATCCATTGAAAGCTAGACGAACTGACAATGACAAGCCCAAAAAATGTCCTAGTGGCCTGTACCATCCATATTGGGACCAGCGCCGATGGGTCTTCGAGGCGAGGTCGAGGCGTGAGTCGGAAGTCGATGCTCATTCATCGACGACGGCTCGCAACGACGAGATCGCCTCGAACCCCCATCGGCCCGAAGGGTTGCGGCGAAATGGCATCGTCTTCGGCGTCATCGGCTTCTCGCAATGAAAGCCATTTCCTCGGCGCCGATTCCTTGAATCCAATACCATTTGGCCGCAACGCTGGTCCCAATATGGGTGGTACAGGCCACTCCGTGAAAGTCCGTTGGCGGCGGGACTGGTAAGATCCTTCACCTATGCAACGAAGCCGGAAATATCACATCCCAGCCCGAACTGGTTTGGGTTTCGAACTCGCCCGCGGCGAGTCCCTGCGGGTGATCGATACCGAAGGTGGTCAGGTCGCGGATCTGGTCACTTTTTGCCGCGACGACAGCGGAGAGTGGCTGTCGAACGGTCTGAGCTTTCACTACAACGAGACCATCTTTCTCACCGAAGGGCACGTCCTGTACTCGAACCGGAGTCAGGCAATGCTGACAATCGTCCGTGATTATGCACTTGACGCGCTAGGGTAAAAGCACCACAACATGTTGTGTGTAAACAGTTTACTAGATATAGTGGTACTGAACACAAACTGATTGGGAGGCGAAGTTGAAGGCTTCGCCTCCCGATCACAGCAACAGAGGAAATCAACTATGAACGCCCGAACTGTCGCCGTGAAACCTTGTTGGGATGTCCTTGCCCCTATCTGGGAGGCCATTCTAGGAGCCTCGGCCGCCATACAAATCGCTTTGCGGATCAATTCCGCATCCCGGTATCTCCGGGATGCGCTACGCCGCAGGAGACCGAAAACGCACCGTGTGGTCGCCAAGGAGATCAGAGCGCGCATCACTTTCGGCGCACCGACCGCCGCCGCGCGGGTCTCTACTTCACCCCCGGATTGGCTCTGACCCAACCACCACAGTATGTTGTGGTTAGCCAGTTTCATGCGTGACCACAACATGGGGGATAGTCTGCCTGAAAGTTGAGTCAAGTGCATAACCACCCAATCGTCGACGATCAGGTCGGCCGTCACGATTTCCTGTTCAGCCCATGCTCCGAGGAAATGTACGAACGTCAGTACGGGCTGGCGGGCCACGAAAACTGCCTGGACAACCTGGCTCAAGCGTTCGAGAGGTACGGGATCCGTCCCGGGATGATTCCAACCGCGTTCAATGTGTTCATGAACGTGGAGGTTTCGGCCTCCGGCGGCCTGGAGATCCGCCTGCCTTTGTCGGGAGTTGGTGACGCGGTAACGTTCCGGGCGGAAATGGATCTTGCCGTCGGCGTCTCCGCCTGTTCGGGGAAGCGCTGCAACTCCGGGGGTACGACGTCGATCGATGTCGAAATCATCTCGCCGTGAAACAGGCAGCTAGAATAGGGACAGGCACCTATGTCTCTATTTGATTGGGTAGTTCGATTTGGCGTATGACGACGATTCGAATCGAGACCAGGACCGATCACGATGAGATCCGGCGAGTGATCACGGCAGCTTTCGGCGTACCCGGCGAAGCCGCCCTGGTTGATGCCCTGAGGACAAACGGAGGGTTGACGTTGTCGTTCGTGGCGGAGTTGGACCGAAAGATAGTCGGTCATATCGCGTTCAGCCCGGTCACGGTTGGCGACAGCCCGAAACTCGATGCGATCGGGCTGGGGCCGATGGCGGTCCTCCCGGAGTGCCAGCGGCAGGGAATCGGGAGTCGGTTGATAAGGGAGGGTCTGACGCGATTGCGAGATGACGGTCACCGAATCGTGGCCGTCCTCGGGCATCCTGCCTACTATCCCCGGTTTGGATTCGTGCCCTCGAAACCTTTGGGAATCGAGTGGGAACACCCCGCACCCGAGGACGCCTTTATGGTCCTGCCACTGCGATCCGGGGCACTGTCCGGCGTTCGCGGGACAGTCCGATACCGCCCGGAGTTCGACAACGTTTAAAAGGGGACAGGCTCCCCTGTCCCCCCTGGCGCGCTACATTTATTTCACTCTTGGGGCGGATTTTAATAGGGACAAAGGTGACTGTTCCTATTTTTTCTTGCCGACCACAGCGAACGCCAGCCCCGCGCCGATAATCCCGGTGATCCCGGACGAGATCGGACCGAAGGTCAGCAGTATCCACGGCTGGTCGCCGATAAGGATCGCCAGCAGAATCCCGACAAGGGCGCCGACGAAACCGACCGCAAACCCGCCACCGAGGGCTTCTCGCATGCCCTCTGGTCTGGCCGCGCCGTAGAAGGCGCCGAGGATCAGGGGAATACCCACGCCCAGCGGGCCCGAGAGGTTGAGCACTGCCTCGACGTAGTGCCCAGTGATGACCATCGCGCACTGCAGAACGATTCCGACGACGATGTATGGCGTCATAGCGATCTCCTTTTCATTCTTCGTCCAGGACGACGTGATCCTTCGACGCCGTACTGGAAACGTTGCCGAGCGGCCAGAGTTCCGACCTGCATTTCGCCGGCGTGAACCGTTCGGTCAGCTTGCACATCAGGATGATGAATCTGGACTGAAACGGAAGGCTGCGCTCCTCGACCACCGCTTTGAGCGTCTTGACGATGTAATCGCCACCTTGCGTCATATACTTTTCGGTCTTCGTGCCGGCCGGAATACCGTCGGCAATCAGCTTGAACTCGACGCCACCGGCCACTTCCTTCAACTCGTACGTCACCCGGCACGGCGAATCGTCGAGGTTCGTGAATCGGAACGTGTGCGAATAGCGCGTCGGCGGCGTGTATTCGAGAATCTCGCCGATAACGCCCGTGTACTTTCCGCTGGCTGACTGCATCCGCATCGGCGCGCCGACCTCGAGTCCGGGCGTTTCCATCCTCGAGTTGAAGAAGAAGGGCAGCAGTGCGTCGGTCCGCGTCAACTCCCTCCAGACATCTTCGATCGGCGCTTCAATCAGCACCTTGAATACGGCCTTCTTTGTCTTGCTCACGCCCGTTTCTTCCTCGCCCGTGACCTGCTCCCGGCCTCGAGCTTGTACTTGAATTTCGTGATCTGCTTTGCCCATAGGGCGCTGTACTCATCCGTCCATCGGTCGTAGATCATCTGGATCGGGATGACGTTGAAATACAGCCGGCGAACGCGCCCTTCCTTTTCCGAAACGATCAATGAAGCCTCCTCGAGCCTGCGGATATGCTTCATGACGGCGATTCGGCTGCTCGAAAACTCCGACGACACGTCGTTGATGCTCGCACCGGGGTTCTCCTTGACGTAATCCAATATCTTGCGCCGGTCGGGGTGTGCGAGAGCTCGAAATACGGGATCGAATAGCGCGTTCATAATAAGTAACCAAATGGTTACATATATCGGAACGGGCGTCAAACGGGTTGATCTCAACAGGTGAATGCAACACTTCACGTGAAAGGACAGGTGAGGTGTATGCGGAAGAAGAGAAAGAGAAAACCGATGAGGAGGAAGCGCTGGTTCACGGCTACGGAACTGGTAGAGATATGGGATCGATGGCAGCGGGGGGAGTCAACTAAAGGGATCGGACGTGCGCTCGACAGAGGCGGATCGGCGATTCACCAGCAACTGGCCGTGTATGGTGGCATCCGTCCCCGGTCGCGTTGCCGCTCGTCGCGAGCACTGAGTCTGGTCGAACGTGAAGAGATTTCCAGAGGCGTTGCAGCGAAGCAATCGATCCGGTCGATAGCAGCTGGGCTCAGTCGAGCACCCTCGACCGTGAGTCGGGAGATCGTTCGTAACGGAGGCTATGATAGCTATCGGGCTTCGGCTGCGGACGAGCAGGCGTGGAAACGGGCCCGTCGTCCGAAGTCATGTCGCCTGGCCAGATGTCCGCGATTACGGCAGCTGGTTGAAGATAAGCTCATCGAGGACTGGTCACCTCAACAGATCGCAGGCTGGCTGAAACGCACATATCCGGAAGACGAGTCGGTTCACGTGTCTCACGAAACGATCTATCGCAGCCTTTTCATCCAGGCCCGTGGGGTTCTGAAGAAAGAACTCACTCAGTATCTGCGTTCGAAGCGATCGATTCGCCGATCCCCGAAACACACCAGCCACAAAGGCCACGGATGCGGTCAGATCGATGGCATGGTGTCGATCCGCCAACGACCTGCCGAGGTCAATGACCGGGCCGTGCCCGGTCATTGGGAAGGCGACCTGATCGTCGGGTCGAAGAACAGCTACATCGCGACGTTGGTGGAACGTTACTCGCGTTACGTGATGCTGGTGAAAGTACCCAGCAAACACACCGAGACCGTCGTCTCCGCACTCATCGAACACGCCAAGACTCTACCCACCGAACTCTACAAATCGCTGACCTGGGACCGGGGCCTGGAGATGGCCGATCACAAGCGGTTCACTCTTGCCACTGACATTGCTGTCTACTTCTGCGATCCACAAAGTCCATGGCAACGCGGTTCGAACGAAAATACGAATGGTCTGCTCCGGTACTACTTTCCAAAACGAACCGACTTATCGGTTCACTCCCAGGAGCATCTGGATATGATTGCCAGGAAGCTCAATGAACGACCTCGTCAGACGCTGGGGTTCGAAACTCCCGCTGAACGATTCAATTCTTGTGTTGCGTCGACCGGTTGAGGTGGCAGGTAAATACGGACCCAGCGACTGCTCGCGGTGAGGACTGAAAGGAAGGAATCTGCGGAGGCACGTGTAGGGGCGGCACCCGTGGCCGCCCGTCGGCTTGAAGGTAGCAGTACGCGCTACTTTTCGATCGGGTTCTGCTTCTGCTTCTTGAACGCCCGGAAGACACCGAAGCCGATGCTGCCCAGGATCGCGTACGGGGCCGCCAGCAGGAAGATGATGCCCTTCCTGAAGCCCTCGGCGATTACCTGACCCTCGGGGGAACTCTGGAGCGCCGTCCGACACATTGCACACTGGCTCCAGCCGGTGTCTTCCATCAGGAGAACGACCGCGAAGAACGAAATGATTGCCAGAGCTTTCCGCATCGTGGTCACCTCAGCATCAGAGTCCGGGTAGCGGTGTCCGCCGAGTCCGGAAAAATGAAGAAGAACAGGATCAGGGAAAGAACGATCGGCGTGAATGTAATCAGGACCAGGTTCATCTTCTCGAACCGCAGGTGCATGAAGACGGCTGCGATCAGGATGACTTTCGCAAGCGTGATGCCGACCAGCAGCAACGCCTTAATACCGGGTGACCCTGACATGTCGACCGAACCCACGCCCAGTGCAAGCAGCGTCATCACCAACAGCCATCCCCAGGTGATGTAATAAACTCGGTATCCTTCCGGATGGGCCGTTTCAGACATGAATCCCTCCTACAGCAGGTAAAAGAACGCGAAGATGAAAACCCATACGACGTCGATGAAGTGCCAGTAGAGCCCTGCGATCTCGACGCCCTCGGCCGTATACCTGCCCGTCCCCGCCTTGATGGCCGTGTAGGTCAGCAGCAGCAGCCCCGTTAAGACGTGGAATCCATGGAACCCCGTCATCACGAAGAAAGCTGCACTGAACTGGGGCACACCCCAGGGGTTCACGTCCAGACGAGCGCCCTCGTGGATGAAGTGGTACCACTCGTAAACCTGAGATCCCAGGAAGATCGTACCGCCGACGATCGTCAACAGGATGAATTTCAGTGCTTCCTTGGACTTTCCCTGTTTCGCGGCTCCGACAGCCATGGCCATGACGGCGCTGGATGAAATCAGCGCGAACGTCATGAACGTGATCAGACGCATATCGAAGATTTCCGTCTGATTCGGCCACTCGGGGCTCAGCAGGCGCATGAAACCGTACGCGATGATGAACGCGGCGAAGGTCAGGGCGTCGGACACGATGAAAATCCACATCATGAACTTGGCCCAGGACGTACCGAACGGAGACTGCCCACCGCCCCAGGGGGACGCCAGGACCCGTTCTTGATCGGTTAGGGTCGCTTCCATCAGGACTACTCCTCAGTTAGGCGAGAACGAACAACAGGAAAAGATAGACCCACAGGCCATCGATAAAATGCCAATATGTCGCGCACAAAGCGATCGGTTCATGATCTTGCTTCGTGTACCGGTTCCGGAAGGTCTGGATGAGTACAAACGCCAGGGCTCCCACACCTCCCACCAGATGCACGGCGTGTGTTCCGGTCAGGATATACAAGAAAGAACTGTGTAACGTCGACGGGAGAAACACACCGGCGTCGACCATCCGGCCCCATGCGACGACTTGTCCTACCAGGAAGGCCAGGCCGAGTCCTCCGGTTACTCCGATCCACAGCTTCGCCGATCCCACCTGGCCGCGCCGCATGGAACGCCGGGTCTGTTCCATGGCCACGCTGCTGGCCATGATCACCAAAGTGTTCACCCACAGAACCGACGGTACGGCAACGTTCTGCCACGAAGGAAGTCCGCGCAGAACGATGTAGGCGCTCGAGAACCCGGCGAAGAGCATTGTGATGCCGGTCAACAGGAGCCACAACGCCATCCTGCCCTTCGAAACCGGGAACGTCGGCGCCGGATCCCGCGGTTCGCCGTCGCCCTCGTCACCACCGCCCGGGTGACGCGGAGGCGGACCGGAGTCCAGTATCTCGACGCTTTCCGCCGTTCCTATCTCTTCAGTAACAACCGACATATGAATCCGTTTTGGTTCCCGGTTCCTCGGGGTGTTCCCAAATCGTAATCAATCAGCACTTTCCGTGCCAATCATCCGCCGCCTTCCGGACCCGACGAGGGCGCGGTCTGCATCACGTAATCCTTCTCGGCTCCCGGCAATCCATAGTCGAACGGCCACCGACGGACGGTCGGCAGCTCCGGTCCGAAGTTTCCGTGGCCTGGCACACCTTCGATCGTCCATTCGAGAGTCGTGGCGTTCCACGGGTTGGCTCCCGCTTTTTGGCCCAACCAGATGCTGCTGAAGAAGTTGACGATGAAGATCAGCTGGGCGGCTCCGGTGATGAAGGCCGCAATCGAAATAAACACGTTTAGTCCTTCAACAGGGGCCAGGAAATCGTACTCAAGCGGATTGTAGACTCTGCGGAGGTGCCCGATGATACCCGTCGTATGCATCGGGAAGAAGATGCAGTAGACGCCAACAAAGCTGATCCAGAAATGAATCTTCCCGAGCGTAGTGTTCATCATCCGGCCGAACATCTTCGGGAACCAGAAATAGATGCCTCCGAACGCCGCGAACAGCGGCGCTACGGCCATCACCATGTGGAAGTGCGCGACGACAAAATACGTGTCGTGCAGCAGGATGTCCGCCGCCGACGTGCCCAGGAAGATGCCGCTCAGCCCGCCGGTGACGAACAGCGAAACGAAGCCGAGCGCGAATAGCATCGGCGTCTTGAATTCAATGCGCGCCCCCCATAGCGTACCCACCCAGTTGAAGGTCTTAACGGCGGACGGGATGGCGATCAGAAGGGTCGTCAGCGTGAACAGGGAGCCGAGAACCGGGCTCATCCCGCTCAGGAACATGTGGTGCCCCCAGACGATGAAACTCAGGAACGCGATCGCCGACATCGAATACACCATCATGCGATAGCTGAAGATGGGCTTCCGGCTGAACGTCGACAACAGGTCCGATGCGATGCCCATCGCAGGCAGGAGCACGATGTAGACCTCCGGGTGCCCGAAGAACCAGAACAGGTGCTGCCAGAGCAAAGGGTTCCCGCCGGTGTGTTCAAGGAGCTGCTCTCCCATCACCAGCCCGGCGGGGACGAAGAAGCTGGTACCGCCCATCCGGTCGAACAGGAGCAGTATGCCTGCCGCCAGCAGAACCGGGAAGGCCAGCGTACCCAGGACCGCCGTGATAAAGATGGACCATTGGGTCAGCGGCAGCCGCATCATCGACATGCCCTTGGTCCGCATTGTCAACAGCGTCGTCACGTAGTTCAGTCCACCCATCAGGCCAGAGATTGCGAACAGAGCGATCGCGATGATCCACAGTGTCATACCGTCTGCCTGGCCGGCTCCGCCTTCTGGCAAAGCGCTCAGAGGCGCATAAGCCGTCCAACCGCCCAGCGGGGAGCCGCCCGCAACGAACAGGGCCCCGAGGATCACAACGCAGGAGACGAGGAACGTCCAGTACGACAGCGCGTTGAGGAAGGGGAATGCCATGTCGCGGGCGCCGATCTGAAGCGGAATCAGAAAGTTTCCGAAACCTCCCGTCAGGACTGCGGTGAACAGGAAGAACACCATGATCGTCCCGTGCATCGTCACCAGCGACAGGTAGAACTCGGGTGACATGACGCCGCCTGCCATGCCCGTGGGGAACAACTGGGATATCGTCGGCGATAGTTGGCCAGGCCAGGCCAGCTGTATTCGCATCATCATCGACAAGAGGCCGCCGATCACAGCCATGAACATCGCTGTGATGATGTACTGGACTCCTATGACCTTGTGATCCGTGCTGAAGATGTATTTCCGGACGAATCCGAGTTGCGGATGTTCGTGTTCTACGGTTGTGCTCATCGTACTAGTCCCTAGTCGTCCCCGGTCTGGAACTGCAGCTGGTCGTCGAGCCACAGCTGGAAGTCCTGTTCGTTCGCGTCCACCGTCAGGAAGCCCCTCATCCTATAGTGGCCCAGCCCGCACAGTTCCGCACAGGCGATCTCGAATTCCCCTGTCCTGGTGGGCGTGAACCAGATTTCGATGGACATGCCCGGCACGACGTCCTGCTTCACCCGAAAGTGCGGCACGTGGAAGTCGTGAATGACGTCGGTCGAGAACAACTGGACACGCACCGGCTGGTTCTCGAGGACATGCATCTGGTTGAGCGTCACGATGTCGTCGACCGCCGCCGGGTCGCTGCGGTCCAGACCGATGTAATTGGTCGCGGAGACAAGGTTGAGGTCCTTCCGTCCAAACACGCCGTCCGGGCCGGGATAGCGGATTACCCACTGGAACTGCTGGCCCGTGACTTCGACCACCATCGCATCCTCGGGCGGGTCGGAGAAAAAGATGTCTGCCCAGACACTCTGGCCCATGAACACGAGGACGGTCAGGGTCACAGCGGTGATCCCGATCAGGATTGCTTCCCCCTTGGGGTTGTCGTGCCAGAAGATCGCCCTGGACTTGCCGTCGGCTCCGTAGCGCGCGATGAAGTAGGCCAGCAGACCCTGGACTGCGATGAACGCGATTGCGCTCACGATCAGAACAACCATGAAGAGCCGGTCTATCGCGGCTCCGTGTACCGAAGCCAGTTCGGGGAACCACCAGCCGTCCTTTGAGAACATCCAGATCGACACGACGATAAGGATCAGGAGCATGACGCCCATGACGACGCCCGGCACGGTGAACCGGCCAGTTCCGCTCCCATTGGCCATCGGTACCCTCCCTAACTTATGAAAAACGGGGAATTTGCGCGTAAATGCATGAAATCAAACGCCAATACTAGCAAAATACCAAAGGCATTGCTATCCTCTATTTAGAACCGATTATTTGAGTTATCCACTACACCCACGGGCAGGCAACGCCGCGCCCGTTTCGTTGTTCGAAGGCCGGAACTTCGTCCGAACAGGACTCCTTCGCGATCGGACATCGGGTATGGAAGCTGCAGCCGGAAGGCTTGTGGATGGGGTTCGGGACGTCGCCCTCGAGGCGGACGCGTTCGCGGTGGCGGCCGGGAACAGGGGCCGGCACCGCGGAGAGCAGGGCTCGCGTATAGGGGTGCAGGGGTTCGCGGTACACCTGCTCGGCCGGGCCCAATTCAACGACCTCTCCCAGGTACATGACCGCGATCCTGTCCGAGATGTGCCGGACGACCGACAGGTCGTGGGCGATGAAGATGTAGGAGAGGCCGAACTCTTCCTGGAGGTCCTGCATCAGGTTGATCACCTGCGCCTGGATCGACACATCCAGGGCGCTGACCGGCTCGTCTGCGATGATGACCCTGGGGTGTGTCGACAATGCGCGCGCGATACCGATCCGCTGCCGCTGTCCTCCGGAGAACTCGTGCGGGTACCGGTTCGCCTGCTCCCGGGTCAGACCGACCTTGTCCAGAAGCGACATGACCTGATCCCGCCGTTCGGCTGCGGTCGTGCGGGTGTGAATCTTCAGCGGCTCCTCGATGATCTGGTTCACGGTCATTCGCGGATTGAGTGACGAATAGGGGTCCTGGAAAATCATTTGGATGTCGGACCGGTAGGGGCGCATAGCGCTGCGGTTGAGTGCATTGAGGTCGACGACTCCATTCGGCGAGTGATAGAGGATCTGCCCCGAGATTGTCACGCTGTAGTTCATCGCCCGGAGGATGTTGACGATGGCACGTCCGAGGGTGGACTTGCCGCACCCGGACTCGCCGACCACACCCAGCGTTTCGCCCTCATGGAGATCGAAGCTCACGCCATCGACCGCCTTCACCGCCGCCCTCTTGCGGAGCAGAATGCCGCCGTGGATCGGAAACTCGACGTGAACGTCTTTCAACTCAAGGATCTTATTCATCAAAAGCTGTAGGTGCGCTCTAGGAGCGCACGAATCCGAAGTGTGCGGTCATAGACCGCACCTACACCGCATTCTCCATCAGGTGGCAGCGGACTTTGTGGCCGGGAGAAATTTCCAGCAGTTCCGGTTCGATGTCGTGGCAGCGGTCCATGACTTCGGAACATCGTGTGGCGAACTTGCATCCCGCGGGCAAGTCGTGGATGTTGGGCACGTTTCCCGGGATCGTCCGCAGTCTTTCGTGGGGATGGTCGTCTAGGCTCGGGAGCGATCCCAGCAGCCCTTTCGTGTAGGGGTGCTGTGGCGTCGTGAACAACTTCTGGGCCGACGCCACCTCCTGAATCTTTCCGCCGTACATCACCGCGACCCGATCGCAGGTTTCGGCCACAACTCCCAGGTTGTGCGTGATCAGCAGGATCGCGGCGTCTTTCCGCTGTTCCTTGATGTTCTGCATCAGCTCCAGGATCTGAGCCTGGATTGTCACGTCCAGCGCCGTCGTAGGTTCGTCCGCGATCAGGAGCGAAGGGTTGCAGGCCAGCGCGATCGCGATCATCACCCGCTGGCGCATCCCACCGGAGAACTGATGCGGATATTCCTCCATGCGCGACGGGGGATCGGGGATGCCGACCAGTTTCAGCATCTCCACCGACCGGTCGAAGGCTTCCTGTTTGGAGCAGTCTTCGTGTGCGAGGATGATCTCCATTACCTGCATGCCGATCGTGAACACGGGGTTCAGCGACGTCATCGGCTCCTGGAAGATCATGCTGATCTCGCTGCCGCGGATCTTTCGGATTTCCTCCCAGGAAAGGCCGAGCAGGTCCACGCCTTTATAGAGGATGGAGCCGGAGACGATCTCGCCCGGAGGGTTGGGTATGAGGCGGATGATGGAGAGCGCCGTGACGCTCTTTCCCGATCCGGACTCCCCGACCAGGCCGAAGACCTCGCCTTCGTAGATGTCCAGGGCGACGCCGTCGACGGCCTTCGCTATCCCGGACTCCGTCCTGAAGTAGGTCTTGAGGCCCTTTATTTCGAGCAGTTTGTCCGCCATCAGCGCAGTCTCGAATACTCCTTGGGGTCGAATGCTTCCCGGAGGGCTTCCCCGACGAAGACGATCAGCAGAAGGGTCAGGAACACCGCGCCCAGCGGGAAGAAGACAAGCCACCACTTGGTCAGGTACTGCATGCCCTGACCGATCAGCTCTCCCCAGCTCGGCGTCGGGGCCGGCAGCCCGAACCCGAGAAAGTCCAGCCCCACCAGCGCGAAGATGTTGCCGACGATGATGAACGGCGCGAAGGAAACGATGGGCGTGAGCGCGTTAGGAAGGATGTGCTTGAACATAATCGCCGGTTCGGACGCACCCATCGCGATCGCGGCTCCGATGTAATCCTTGGCCTTCTCCCGGTAGAACTCACCGCGGATGTAATAGGTGATGCCCATCCATCCGAACACGGACAGGATTAAGATCAGCATCCAGAACGACGGTTGGAACAGAATGCTCCGGCCGGGCAGGTAGATCGGAACGACTATGGAACTGACGATGATGACAATGTAGAGAAACGGCAGCGACGACCAGACCTCGATCACGCGCTGGCCCAGTATGTCGAGCTTGCCGCCGTAGTAACCGATCATCGCGCCTACCGTAATCCCCACCACGTAGGTCAGCACCAGGACCAGCAGCGCGAACGTCATGGAGATGTTGAAGCCAAACGCCAGGCGCGCCAGGATGTCGCGAGCCCGGTTGTCTGTTCCGAAGGGGTGTCCCCAGGTCGGTGCGTTCGGGGGAACCCCTTCAAGCTCGAGAAGCGATTCGTTGGCGCTGTACGGGTACAGTGGCATGAGAACCCAGTTCCCGGAACTCTCCGCTTCGAACTGCGTCTGTAGATCCCGATAGTTCGGCTCGCCGAACGTGCTCAATCCGAATTCCTGAGAATCGTGATACTTGAGCAGGGGGAAGTAGTAGTCCCCTTCGTACACCATCATCAGAGGTTTGTTGTTGATCAGTACGGGAAGGACGAACGAAACGGCGTAGGCCGTAAGTATCAGCAGAAAGGAGTAGTATCCACGTTTGAAGGAACGGAACTTGCGCCAGCGCTTCCGGAGGATCGACTCCGGCTTCGTCTGCTTTGTTTCCAACGATCCCGGTGGCGGCGTCTGAACATTACCGAGATCCTGTTCCCTGATCGTCATTTCGACACCTGGTCCTTTCCCTTTCTTACTTGAACCGAATTCTGGGATCCACGACCACGTAGATCATGTCGGAAAGGATGTTGCCGACCAGCATCAACAGGCTCGCGATCACCAGTATCCCCAGTGCGACGGGATAGTCACGCTGGATGATCGCCGTATAGCCCAGGTACCCCATTCCGTCGATGTTGAAGACCTTCTCGATCAGGAACGAACCCGCCAGGATCAGGCTGATGAAGTGACCGAGGCCCGTTGCGAGCGGGATCAAGGAATTCCGTAGCGCGTGCACGAAGATGACGCGGTTTTCCTTCAGCCCCTTCGCGAACGCAGTACGCACATAATCCTGGCCGAGATTTTCCATCAGGGCGTTCTTGGTGAGGATCGTCAACGTCGCAAACGAGCCCACCATGTACGCGATGACGGGCAGGATCATGTGGTGAATCTGGGCCGTGATCTTCCGTCCGAAGCTCAGGAATTCCCAGTTGTCGGGCCGGAAACCTCCGAGGGGAAACACGTCCCAGAAACTGCCCCCGCCAAACAACACGAGCATGGCCGCGCCGAGGGCGAACCCCGGGATGGAGTAGCCCATGAAGACGATAAAGCTCGAGAAGAAATCAAACTTGCTGCCGTGCTTGATGGCCTTGAAGACGCCAAGCGGCACGCAGACGAGGTAGCTGAGGATGAAACCGGTGAGCCCCACAAATATCGATATCGGAAAGCGGGTCTTGATGACGTCCCACACGGGCTGCCGATAGATGTAGGACTGTCCCAGATCGAGATGCAGGACGTTCCAGAGCCATGTTGCGTAGCGGATATGGACCGGTTTGTCGAAGCCGTAGTAACGCCGGATTTCTTCGATTGCTTCTTCGGGGAGAGCCTGTCCTGTCAGCGCACTGGCCGTCACGCCACCTTCCTGGGCGACAGCCATCTTGAAACGGAGGATCTGCTGCTCGACCGGACCGCCCGGCACGAAATGCATGATCACGAAGACGACCACGCTGATTCCCAGGAATGTGGGAATGATCAGCAGGAACCGGCGTATGAAATAGCTCGTCACGGCTCGCTACGGATCACTGATTTCTCGCGCTGTCGGTCCTCCGCTCGAAGTCGAGCCAGTAGCGAATCTCGGTCGGCCCAACTTCAAGTTGTATGGAATCGTCTCCCCTGGCTTCGTTCAGCGCTGCCTCCTTCTCAGGATCCACCCACCACACCATCCGCGGGTCGTAGCGATCACCTGTTCGTGTGATGTAACCCTCAGGATGTCCGAACTTGTTCCAGTAGATGTACCTCTGGAACGGCGCATACCACTCCAGCATGTAGGGGAACGTGTTCATCACAATCCCGTCCAGTTCCTGGATGAGTGCGATCCGTTCATCGATCTCAAACGTGATGTCGTAGAGCTCGGTGATCTCGTCGAGCCTCGCGTTCTTGAAGCCCGTAAGGTTGTTCGAATTGGGCTGGTCGGCGAGCGTTGAGTGGTACATGGTCTCCGGGTTTGGAAACGTCAGTCCGGAGTACCCGACGTGAATCGTATCGAAGTTGCGCTCATCCAGGAGTTTGATCAGCGTCGCAAAGGTCACCAGCCGGAGGTTCAGCGTGATTCCGACCCTGCGGAGATCTTCCTGCACGACCGTCAGGTAAGTCTCCGACGACTGAGACGGGTAGAGCAGCTCGATCGTAAACGGTTGACCGTCTTTCGTGAGCCGGCCCTGGGAATCCCGTTCGCTGAATCCCGCCTCGGCCAGCAGGGCCATCGCTTGTTCGGGGTCGTATTCGTTTTTGGGATTGGCCGGATTTTCGTAGACGGTCCCCGCGAAGATCGAGTTCATCGGATGGTACTCGTTGTACATGAGCTCGGAGATCAGCTTCTGCCTGTCGAAGAGGTGGTTCAGCGCCTGCCGCACCCGGATGTCGTCAAAAGGCGCCCGACGCATGTTGAACGCCGTGGCCTGAATCCCGTTGGGGTTGTGGTTGAAGATCTTGCGCTTCTGAACCAGTCCGCGTTGAATCCGTTCGAAGTCCAGCTCCTCCACCCACCATTGGGCCCGGTTCACGAGAAAGAAATCGATGTCGCCGCGCTTGACCATTTCGAACGCCAGGTTCTGATCCCGCGCGACCACCTCGGTCAACTCGTCGAAGTTATATAGTCCGACGTTTGCACGTACATCCTTCGCCCAGTAATCCACCCGCCGCCGAATCGTGATCGAATTGCCGCGGTCAATATCATCTGCGTGCACCACGTACGGGCCAGAGCCGGGAAACATCTTGTAGTTGTATTCCGTGAGGTAGTCGTCGCCCTCCAAAGTAGTCAGAACGTGCTCCGGGTAGATCGTCATGCTCGCCGAAATGTAGAGAAAGTTGCGCCAGTTCAAATCCTTCGCTTTAACGGAGACGATGTAGGGGGTCTCGGCCACCGGTCGCTCAAACTTGCCGAAAGACAGTTGATTCATCGGCGCCTGGATATTGGGGTCCATCAAGAAGTCCCAGGTCGCGACGACATCGTCCGCCATCACCGGCTCGCCATCGGAAAACCGTGCGTTGGGATTGATCCGGAACCGGAATTCCATTTGATCATCGGAGATCTGCCAGTGTGTTGCCACGTTGGGCATGTACTCGAGCGTGGTTGGATGGAGCGAAAGAAGGCCCTCAAAGACGATTCCGTCCAGCCACTGACCGAACAACACGCCGTCGGGTCCGTGGGTGCGGAGGGTAGCGGGAAAGTCCGGCGTGTAGTCCGTAAAGCTGCCACCCTTCACGGCGCGCGGATCGCCGATCAGGTCGAAGTCCGTGTTCGTCGTCCATCCCTCACCCGTGAATCCGGCACCCCCGTCCTCTGCCGGGACAGCGGGATCGGCACCCGCGTCCAAATTCGGGAAGACGGGATAGTCGTTCTTGTCCATCGAGACAGGGCCTCGGGGTGTCATGGCCGTACTGGAAGTTCCTCCGGCGGGTTCGGTCGACCCACACGCGGTGAGGACCAGCGACGTAGCCAACAAACAGATGTATGCAGTTCTAAACATGGCGCTTCCTTCCTTTTTTCGAATCGAGAAAGGGCATTGTAGTCTGCCGGGGAGCGCGATGTAAACGCACATCGAACGGCCGTTTTCCCTACCGACCGCCTCGTTTCCCAACCGAAGGCCCTTTCTTCACCGGATGTTAGACTGAGGCATGCCCGGTTCGTCGTCTGCTGCCGTGCCTGAGGTCGAATCCTTCACCGACGATCAACTCCAGATCCTCTACCACGTGATCCTGCTCAACGACGAGGACCATACCTACGATTACGTCCTCGAGATGTTGCAGAAACTCTTTGGATTCAGCGAAGCGAAGGCGTTCTCCCACGCCGTGGAAGTCGACACTCGCGGGACGACCATCCTCATTACATGCGAGTTGGAGAAGGCGGAGCTCAAACGGAACCAGATTCACGCCTATGGGCCGGACCCGCGCATGCCCCGGTCCATGGGGTCGATGGCCGCGCTGGTTGAGCCTGCTACAGGCTGATCTCCGTTACAATTTTTTACAGGCGTGATGCCGTCGGGCGGGACAGGTTCTTGCGACGGCAATGCCGTCGGGCGGGCACAGGTCCCGCCCCTACACCATCCTCCCGTAGGTCTCCTACTCTGGTAGAATTCCGGCTCTGGTTGGAATCATTGGGAGGAACTGTGTCTCTATCGGGAAAGGTCGCCGTTGTGACGGGTGGGACTCGGGGTATCGGCCGCGCGATCGTCGAGATGCTGGCCTCTGAGGGGGCCCTGGTCGCCTTCACCTATGTGAGCAATCCCGCGCTGGCTGCCGAGGTCGCCGGCGTCGAGGGAGTCACGGCGTTCGAGGCCGACGTCACCGACAGCGCCCGTGCGGCCGAGGTCGTCAAGGAGGTGCGCCGAGCGCACGGACGAATCGATATCCTCGTCAACAACGCCGGGATTACGCGGGACCGGCTGCTCGTGCGGATGAAGGAAGGGGATTGGGATGCCGTCATCGATACCAATCTCAAGGGCGCTTACAACTTTGCCAAACCTGCGGTCACCGCGATGCTGCGGCAACGCTCGGGCCGCGTGCTGAACGTGACCTCGATCAGCGGGTTGACCGGCATGCCCGGTCAGGCGAACTACTCGGCGTCGAAGGCCGGGATGATCGGTCTGACAAAAGCGATGGCGAAGGAATTGGCTAAGGCCGGCATCACGGTGAATGCGGTAGCGCTCGGTCTGATTGCCACCGACATGACGGCTGGGCTTGCTGACGAATACCGGGAGAAGGCGCTCGAACAGATCCCGATGGGACGCTATGGGACGACCGAAGAGGTGGCGCGGATCGTCCGGTTCCTTCTCTCAGACGATGCGGCATACATTACGGGCCAGGTGATCCAGGTGGACGGCGGCTTGGCCATTTGAGTGTGTAGGGGCGGGACCTGTGCCCGCCCGACATCTTCACTAGTTCCCAGTCCCAATCACCGGACGAGCCGGCTGTTCAAATAAGCGATCAGGTCCCTCATCTCGTCGCCCTCGAAGACGGGCCACTCCAGGCCGCGACGTTCCAGATTCTCCAGCATGGCGGGGCCGTGGTCCCAGAGTGAACGTGTCAGAGTGATCGGCGAGTATTGCTCCGCACTCTGGGTCAGGTCCGGCGCGCCGACCTCGGCCCGATCAATCTCGTGGCACACGGCGCACTGCTTGGAGCGGAAGACCCTGGCTCCTTTCGTGACGTCGCCCCTCTCGAAGAAGTATCGTTCCGCGAACAGGTACGCGATCAGGTCCGTCATCGCACCGTCCCCGATACGGGGAAGATCCTGGTCAGCCGCTGCGGCCTGCATCAACGGTGCGTGATTCCACATCGCTGTCGCGTAGCCGGTCAGAGTTGCCGGCGCGGTCCGGTCGAGCAGATCGATCTTGCTGGCAATCGCCGGGCCGAAAGAATGGCAGGTCCCGCATGCGGATTCGAACATGGCGCCTCCCAGTTCCGGTTCGCCCGGTTGAAAGGTCGCCTCCTGGGAGATTGTCTCGGGGATGCTCCTCAGGTAAACAAGCAGATCCACCATCTGTTGATCAGAGAGCTCGGTCCAGGCTATGTGTGCCCCAGGTACGGCGTCGTACCCCCGTCCGGAGTGATTCCACATGCGTTCGGCCCACACGATCGGGTCCCGCACCCGTGCCCAGGTGACCACCGGCGGGCCGACCTTGAGGCTACCGTCGCGCGCTTCATGATCATGGCAGTTCCCGCATCCCTGTCCCAGGAAGACCGCGCGGCCTCGCCCGGCGTGGCCGGGCATGCTGAAGTACAGGCGGGAATAGAAGTACGAATACAGATCTGCCGCTTCGAACGAGGTGAAAACGGGCGGTGTCGCGCCAGCCTCCGCGATCGCATTCCACATGGCGGGACCGTGGTTCCACATCGCGCTGGCGAGCAGGTTGGGGCTGTAGGTCCGGGACGGACGCCGCCCAAGGTCTGGCGCGAGGTTACCCCCAACGCCATCGATGGCGTGGCAGGTGATGCACCCCTTGTCCCCGAACAGACGCTCGCCGCGCTGCGCGCTTCCCGGGATTTCTATCTGCGCAAGCGCCGGCAGCGATAGCGCGAGCACTGTTCCGAAGACCGCAAGGGTCAGAGAGATTCGGATTCTTGCCATCACGTCACCGCCTAAGACAGTTGCGGCGCTCTATGAGCGCCGAATAACGGGCGGTCGTAAACCGCCCCTACAGTGTAGACCGGACTACGTCGCAATCAAATCCAGGCGCCGGCTGAGTGCCGCCGTCGGCGAGTTCGAGGCTGCCGGGCTGTGGATATCGATGGCGGCCAACACAACTCACTTGGCCGTCCGGACGTGTGTCGAAAATGCGTCTGGGTGCGTTGCCCCGATTGTGTGGCGACCCGTGCATTCGCCGGGTTCGGCTGCGGGACCACGGTTTCCGAAAGGCACTGTCTCCAGTGGTTCGAATTGAACACCGCCGGTCCCCCGGCGGGTTTCACAGCCCATGCGGGCCGTGCGATCGACCTCTAACTCCATGTCCGAATGGAGATGGCCTCGAACGAGATGCTTATCTCCGCATGGCAGATCAGACTGTTCCCGGAAAAGACGAAATCGCTGGAAGGAGGACGCAGCGGCTCCTGTGAGAGGAGAGGCATAGGAGCCGCCGCGAGGAGAAGTGACAGAGGCAAAGCTGTCACGCATCATATCCTAGCAATTAGCTTGCCACGCCGGCGCGGAGCGACCGTTGGGTCTTGCCTCGAGGTGTCGAGATGGAACACGACGTTGCGCAAGACCACTTCAACCTACCTTGACGATGACGGGTGGGCACAGGTCCCGCCCCTACACAAGATCCCCAATCGCTAATTGGCTAGAATCCTCGCCAGATCGAGTAGCTTGAGGTCCAGTTCTTTGCTCTTTCCCGCCACCTCTTCGAGCGGCGTGGTCCGAACATCGCCGCCAAGCATGCCGACCAGACAACCGAAATCTTTCCTCGCGATCGCCGCGATGGCGCCGGCGCCCAGGCGGGTTGCCAGCAGCCGATCATACGCGGTTGGAGTACCACCGCGCTGGACGTCACCCAGGATCGTCGCCCGGATCTCAAACGCCAGCCCATCCTGTTTCCGGAAGTATGCGATCAGCGCCTCGGCGTTGCACCGGGAACCCTCGGCGCCGACCGCAAGGGCGTGCTGCTTGCCCCTGCGGTAGGCCTCCTGGAACTCTTCGGCGATCGATTCGGGACTCGTTTCCCGTTCCGGTATGACGACCGCTTCGGCGCCGCCGGCGATTCCCGCCATGAGCGCGAGATAGCCGCAGTCGCGGCCCATGACTTCAACGACTAACGCCCGCTCGTGAGAGGAAGCCGTCACCTTCAGCCGGTCGATCGACTCCAGCGCGATGTTCAGGGCGGTGTCGACGCCTATCGTCAGGTCCGAGCCGTACAGGTCGTTGTCGATAGTCGAGGCGATCCCGACGACCGGGTAACCGGCCTCCGACAGGGCAAAGGAACCCTGCTGGGACCCGTTCCCGCCGATGACGATCAATGCATCGATCCCGGCCCGGGAGAGCTGCCTGAGAGCCTCGGTTCTTCCGGCCTCCGTCGTGAACTCTACGCAGCGCGCGGTGCCGAGGAACGTACCGCCCTGCTGGATGATGCCGCTGACGTCTCGGCTGCCCAGTTCATCCATCGCACCGGAGATCAATCCGTTGAACCCTCGCCGGACACCCGTGACTTCGTAGCCGGCTTCGATGCCGGCTCGCACGACGGTGCGGATTGCCGCGTTCATGCCCGGTGCGTCACCGCCGCTGGTCAGGACTGCGATCTTCTTCATGTCGAGAGTCTAGCAAGCCGGGGACGGAGGTATAGCTCCGTCCTCAGTACCACTTACTCTTATTCCTCTCTTTACTGGTACAATTCAGGGCTACGGGAGCAGGTAAACGGTACTGAGGACGGAGCTATACCTCCGTCCCCTCATCATTAAGAGGAGTGAAACTGTGGATTTTGAATTCAAACCGTCGCGGTATCCCGAAGAGCTGATCAAGCCCATGCGGGAAGAGTTGACAGACCTCGGTATCCGGGAAGCGCGGCTGCCCAAGGAAGTCGATGCGGCCGTGCTCGAGGGGAAGGGCACGACGTTGGTCGTCGTCAATTCGGTCTGTGGGTGTGCGGCCGGAAGGGCTCGGCCCGGACTGGCCATGGCGCTCCGAGAGGGTGTCCAACCAGACAACATGATCAGCGTGTTCGCCGGAGCCGACATCGAAGCAACCCAGAGGGCGCGTGAGCTCTTCAAGGGCTACTCCCCGTCATCGCCGTCGATCGCGCTCATGCAGGATGGCGAGATCGTCTATATGTTGGAACGCCACGAGATCGAAGGCCGGGAGGCCCCCCAGATCGCGAGTGCCCTCAGGGAAGCCTTCGACCGCATCTGTACACCGGTGCAGTAGGAAACGGACTGGTGCGCTCGTTTCGCCCGGACAGCCCGTCGCCGCCCGCGAGAGGAGACGACCGCGGGCGGAGGTGTGCCCGCGGTGGGACCGACGTCCTTTGGCCGTGTGCGAATAAAGAGCCGAGACAGGCGTTTCTTGTTAGAATATGCCACCGATGACTGGCCAGTTTGATCCCACCTGTTCGTCCGCTTGGTTCGGCGACACACCAGCCGGGGAGTACCCGAGCATCTGACGCATGCGACCCTTTGGATCGGCAGTTGACCGTGGAAACCGCGCTCAGGCCCGGGCGTGCCTCGGAGTCGTGAGAGGCTGCGATGTCTAGCCGGCTGTTCGTCGGAAACCTCTCCTACGATGCGACTGAAGACGAGGTGCGCGACCACTTTGCCCAGGCAGGTCCCGTGTCGCGGGTCTTCATCCCGCTCGATCGCGATACCGGCAGGCCGAGGGGTTTCGCCTTTGTGGAGTTCTCCGATCCGGCCGTCGCAAAGAGCGCCCTCGAACGATTCAACCAGCAACCGTTCAAGGACCGACCGCTCGTCGTCAACGAAGCCCGGCCCAGCGAGGCTCGACCTGCGGGTCCACCCCGTCGTCCTCCGTCGTCGGACGGAAGACCGCCTGCCCCCAGGGCCTCCGGCTTCCGGGAGCGCACGACGGCGATCCCGGGCGGACTCGAGACCGGCCGGGAGACGCCTGCCCGTCGTGCGGCCCCCGCTAAGCCGCGGCGCCGGGGCGGCAAGAAGGCTTTCTGGGACGACCGCCCGCAGAACGAACCGATTCGCGAACGGAGAACCGGGCGCATTTCCGGTGAAGACGACGATGGCGAAGATGGTGAGGACGACACAGATTTTGATAACTTCGCGACGAGCGAGCCCGACTCCGAAGACGAATAGCCCGACCCGACGCCGGTTTCTTGCCGCGTTGCTCTGCCCTCTCGTCTGTCTTGCTCTGTTCCCGACCGACTCCGCAGCCCAGGACGCTCTCCGAGAACTCAACACAGCCATCGCGAGGTTGACCGCGCGCGTCACTCCGGCTGTCGTGCAGATCCAGACCGACTCCTACTCTCGTGTGGGTTCGGGTGGTCCCGCCGTCGCTTTCGGTCCGACGACGGGTTCGGGAGTAATCATCAGCCCCGACGGCTTCATCGTCACCAACGCGCACGTAGTCCGAGGCGCAACCGAAGTTCAGGTGCAACTGGCGTTCGTTGAAGGACCGCCGGGCAGGAGCGTGATCCGACCGAGTGGAAGGCGGCTTACCGGTTCGGTGATCGGAATCGATCTGGAGACCGACCTTGCTCTCGTGAAGGTCGATGGCCAGGACCTGCCGACCCTGGATCTCGCGGATTCGGAACAGGTTCGTCAGGGACAGCTCGTCCTGGCCTTCGGAAGTCCCCTGGGTTTGGAAAATTCGGTAACCATGGGAGTGATCAGTTCCGTTGCGCGGCAATTGCGGCCGGACGACAGGGTGATCTACATCCAGACGGATGCGCCCATCAACCCCGGCAATAGTGGCGGTCCACTGGTCGACGTGGACGGCAACGTCGTAGGGATCAACACGATGATCCTGTCGCAGTCCGGCGGCAGCGACGGTGTGGGGTTTGCCCTACCGAGCAATATCGTTGCCTCCGTTGTCGAGCAACTTCGCGAACGTGGCGTATTCCAGCGGGGTGAGATCGGGGTCGAGGCGCAATCGATCACACCAGAACTGGCATCCGGGCTCAGGCTGGCGATGGATCATGGCGTCATTCTGGCAGACGTGCATACCGGTGGTCCCGCCTATCGGTCGGACTTGCGTGTCGGCGACGTGGTTTTGAGCCTGAACGACAAGCCCATGGAGAACGCCCGGCAGTTTTACGTCAACCTGTACGGTCTGGTTGCGAACCGCGTGGTTCGACTGGAGATACTGCGTGGATCGGAGCGACTGTCCAAGTCGGTCACGGTAACCGTCCGTTCGGACGATCCCGAGCGGATTGCCCGCCTGTTTGACAGCCAGCAGGAACTGGTTCCGCGGATCGGAATCCTGGGGGTGGCCGTGGAGGACGGAGTCCAGGAGTATCTGCCGGTTCTCCGGCTTCCCGGCGGAGTACTGGTCACCGCATTAGCGGTAACCTCCAATGCTCCGGCTGGTCTCTTCCTTCCGGGCGATGTCCTCTACGCGGTCAACGGCGAATCTCTGGCCAGCGTCGAAGCCCTGAAGGCCACACTATCCGGTTACGCATCGAGTGAGTCCGTTGTGTTTCAGATTGAGCGTCAGGGCCGCCTGTCCTATGTGGTCGCTCGACTGCGCTGAAGCTTCGTCTTCCATCACTATGGGGTGCCGCACATGAGTTCAGACGTAGCCCTACGAAAGCATCTCGTCGATCAGCTTCAAGCCGGTCATGCGCACGTGACGCTGACCAAGGCTGTTGAAGGATGGGTGGCGGCGCTCCGCGGCGTACGTCCGCCCGGTGCGAATCACTCCGCGTGGGAGCTGCTGGAGCACCTGAGGATTTCTCAGTCGGACATCCTGGAGTTCTGCCGGGATGCCACACATGTCTCTCCCGAGTTCCCCGACGGATACTGGCCGGAATCTCCCGAATCCCCGAGTGAATCGGGCTGGGAGGCGAGCATCGCTCAGTTTGAGCGAGACCTTCTCGCGATGCAGTCTCTGGTGGGTGACCCGGACAATGATCTGTACCTTCCGATCCCGCACGGCGACGGCCAGACGTTGCTTCGCGAGTCTCTCGTGATGGCTTCGCACAACGGTTACCATACTGGTCAGTTGATGACGTTGAGGAAGATTTTGGGAGTGTGAAGGACGAGGTAATGGACGGCCTGAACGGAGTCGGGGACGGAGCTATACCTCCGTCCCCGAGGCCATCGACTCAAGAAGCCAGCACGTAGAATCCGACCCGCACCGCGACGGTCACCAACCAGACACCGAATACCGCCACGGCCACCGTGATTGCCGAGGTTCGTTTGGGCGCCAGCCGGCGGTAGCCGATCGTCAGAAGCACGAGGACCCAGATTGTCACGAGGTCCATAGCACGGGCCAAAGCGAGCAGCGGTGCCGACGTTTCCAGGGGGTCGAGGAAGATTCCAGGGCTGATGCTGCCCAGTTCGGCCGGGTTGATCGCCGAACTCGGGATCATCAGAATCATCGCGATGCTGACGGCGCTGCTGACGATCGTCGGCAGGAACGCGTGTGCCGTCACCGAGTAGAAACCCCGGAACGGCGCGCCGCTGCCGAGGATCATGAACACGCCGAAGTAGATGGCTGAGATGCTGAGAATGATGAGGGGCAGGAAGAGAGCTCCGATGTACCTGAACACGCGCAAAACAGGGTTGTTGACAAGCCGGGCGATATTCTCCCGCTGCTCGTCGGTCAGTTCGCCTCCTCCGGGCCCTTGCTCGGCCGCGCGCACCGCCAGTTCTACCAGATCAATCATCGAATTGAAGATCAACGCGCCGCCGAAGCCCAGGACCATCAGGAAGATCAGGGGTGCCCAGGCAGGGATCTTCGATTCGGCGATCTCGGTGAATGCATCGCCGGGGCTCCAGAAGACCTTCAGTATTCGTACGACTGCCCGCATGTTGCCTTCCCTCCTCGCTCCTCGATCTCGCCGCCGAAGACCCGTCGGCGCAGCTGGCGATGGCCCTGTTGCAGGCTTAGTCTAGCAGGTAGCCCCGTCTAACAGACTGTACCTTATTCGGATCGTTCCCCGAGGCAGACCGACACACTGCGGCTTCGGCCAAGCCGTCCGAGTTCGTTCCGCACAGGGCGATGGCCCTGTTGCAGCCAGCCGTTACGTCGGACTACACTAGCAGGCCGTAGCAGAAATCTGATGGCCCGCGTTACGGCGACGTCGCGCCAGCCCCGCCGACAGCGATGCGGGTACATCGTTGAGGGGCGGCAACAACCGAGATGGTGTGACGTCGCCGTAACCCTTTGGGCGCATGGGGGTTCGGAGCCGAATACTTCGTTGCTCGTCGTCATGATGAAGCAGCATCACTTCCTCCTCGTGCCTCGTCTTCGCCTCCGAAGACCCATGCGCGGGAGCCATCAGACTTCTGCCACGGGCTGCTAGCTCGGATTATTTGTATCTGATGCCGCAGCAAGCAGTTTATGGCTAATTCCCATAGGTAAACCCCCGGCTTAGCCGGGGCGACTCGCAGAGGTTTGACCGAGAGCGGCGGTAGATAGGAAAGTCCTGCTTGGAAGCGACGACTTCCAAAGAAGGAGGACTCAATGAAAGAGGCCCGAAGGCGATCGCACACGAAATGGGACTGCAAGTATCACATGGTGTTCATTCCGAAGTAGGCGGTATCCAGTGTGGCGGGATTCATCAAGGGGAAGAGTGCAATCTCGACTGCCCGGAACTTTCTGGGACTGAAACACCGTTTGACAGGGAAGAGTTTCTGAGCGCGAGGCTATTTCGTTTCCACGGTGGGGATGGACAAACAATTCGTGCGGGAATACATTTGGCGGCAGGAGCGGGAGGAGCAGCGTTTGGAGGAGCTGAACATGGCGTGGGGGCATCAGCTGCCTTCAGGCGGCTCTTGACCGGCCCCTTTGAGGGGCTCACAGAAATAAGCCCCCGGCTCTGCCGGGGGTCATTTAACTAAAGTTGGTCCAGAGCACGATAGAATGTCTGGTCGGCACGCCGCTCGGATGGGAGCCAGCATGCCGTCGTGACTGTATACAATTGACCTCATTGATGGATTGGAGGACGTAAGTGAAACGCGCTGTCTTGTTCCCGCTTCTTTTGGGAATCGTGCTAACCGTGCTGTGCCTGCCGTCCGAGGCTCAGTCCACCGGAGTCATCGAGGGTGTGGTCACACTACCCACCGACTCCCCGGTGCACCGTGCCACTGTGCTGTTGACCCCGTTGGGACGAATTGCCGAAACCGACACGAACGGCCGATTCCGGTTCGAAAACTTGCCGTTGGGATCGTATGAGGTAGCCGCGTTCCGGTGGCTGCTCTCCGCGGAGGTAGCGGGCGTACCGGTAACGGTTGCGGAAAGCCGGACGCTGGTCATGCGGCTCGGATCCGGTCTTGGTTCGCAGCAGACGACCTACGCTGAGGCAGATCGACCCGAGACGATTGACGATGCTGTGGCCGCCGTCACAGTGTTCGATCCAGTCCAGATTCCCGCGACCGGCTCGTCTTTGCTGGAGAATGTGCTCGATCCTCTACTTGGAGTTTCCAGGCGAAGTTTCGGTGCCGCGATCACGAGGCCAATCGTCCGTGGATTCGACGGCGACCGGGTGATGATTCTCGAGGACGGCGTGCGAGGAGGCTCTCTGGCTTCTCAGTCGGGTGACCACATGGAACCGATCGGTGCCCTCGGTTTCGACAGGCTGGAATTTGTCAGGGGCCCCGAAACGTTGCTCTACGGCAGCAACGCGACGGGCAGCATGTTCAACGCCGTGCGCACCCCTGTTGAGTCGTACAACCAGCCCTACCAGGGTTTCAGTGGCAGCGTGTCCTCGGCCGGGGGAACGGGAAACGCTTACGCAGCAAGCAACGTGAACATGAGATACGGCCAGGGTAACTGGCAACTCTGGGCCGGCGGCGGTGGACAGCGTGCCGGCGACTACAACACTTCGATCGGGCCGGTCGCCAATTCCAGGAGTCGGACCAGCAACGGATCAGGCGGTTTTGGTTGGTACGACCGCACCGCGTTCCTGGGAGTCGACTACAGCACCACCGCGGGTCGTTATGGCATTCCGTTCGACGACGAGTTTCGGCAGGAAGACGGCGCCAGGCTCACCGACCTGGAGGAAGTGAACATTGATTTCCGTCGCCATAACGTACGGGTCTTCGGTGGCGCCACCGCCCTGGGCACGGTCATCGACGGGTTGGAGTTCTCGTTGGACTACAGCTACTGGAACCACAACGAGGTGGAAACCTTCAGTGGGGAGACGCCTCCGGTCTCAACGACGTTCGAAAATCGAAAGCTGACCTACAGGGTGTTATTTGAGCAGCAACCGATGGGCCGCCTGGGCGGTCGCTTTGGCGTCGAGGCGTCAAGCCGCATGTACCGGCCGGCAGGTGTGCAGCCATTGTCGCCGCCTGTCCGCAGGAGCGGCTTTGCGGTCTTTGCCCTCGAAGAGCTGGCACTCGATCAGGTCGGGCTCGAGTTCGGTGGCCGCATCGAGTATGCGGGCGACGCCCCCCGCGGGCTTCTCATCCGTCGGCGGACTCCCGGGCTGAACGAGGAAGAAATCCCAGGGGACCTCCGGACTGAGCGGTTCGTCCCTCGGGATCGCAGCTACACGGGCGCTTCGGTTGCGGTCGGGGCGCTCTACGAGGCCTGGGACGGCGGGACGTTTCGGGCGCATGCCAACACGTCCTACCGGGCACCCGCACTGGAGGAACTGTACAGCTTCGGCCCGCACGCAGGCCGGGCAACGTTTGACATTGGCAACCCAAGGCTCCATCGCGAGCGAACCACCGGAGTCGACCTCTCGTTCCGGCATCGGCAGAGCAACTTTCGCGGAGGAGTGAGCGTCTTCTACTACGATATCGACGAGTTTGTGTTCCTGGCGCCCAGGCCTCAGGCCCGGCAGGGCCTTCTCGAGGCGGAGTACGCCCAGAGCGATGGTCGTTTTCGTGGCATGGAGCTTTCGTTGGACGTCGCACTGCCCAGCTCGGCCTGGCTGAACATGGGCATGGAAATGGTCGACACGAAACTCGCCTTGGACGGCGGCCCTGCTCCGCGCATCCCGCCGCTCCGAGCGACATTCGGCCTAGATTACAGTTTACGTGGAATACGTTTCCAGCCGCAGATCGTAGTCGCCGATGCCCGTGAGGATGTGTTTGCCGGTGAGAGCCGCACTGCGGGATACAGTCTGGTCAACCTGGCGGTAACCTACACGATCCCCAGGGAGTATTCGTCGCACAACCGGGCGTTCAATCTCTACAACGCGGGGAACCGCCTCTACCGTAACCACGCCAGCTTCATCAAGAGCCTGGTTCCGGAGATGGGACGCGGCCTGCGGTTCTCCTGCGAATTTGAGTTCCGGCGACCGATCAGTTCCGGAGTTTCAGATGACAACCCGGTTGCCGGTGAGGCCGGCACCGGCCGCAGACCGGGGCAAGACCGATGAACACGAGTTGGAGGAAAAGTAGCATGAGGATAGCCGGTTTCGCGGCTGCTGTGGTGGCGTGTCTCGCCTTCCATTGTGAGACGCCGGCGTTCGCTCAAGGTACGCCCAGTGGTATGGAGTTGAGAAAGTCGACGCTGGCTGGGGAGGCCCCGCTCTCACTGCGCCGTTCAGTGGAGTTGGCGCTGGAGAGCAACCCCCAACTCGTCGTCGAAAGGCTGCGGGTCGAGCAGGCGCGGGTCGGGATTGACGTAGAGAGGGGCTTCTACGATCCGGTGTTCGACCTGTCCAGTCGGGTCGGCCGGCGGGACAATGTGGTCGCAAGCCGATTTTTTCCCAGCGGCTTTTACGTCGAGAAAGACACGGTATACGAAGCTCGCCTGAACGGTCTCACCCACATGGGGTCGCGCTACGGAGTGGGTCTCAACTTTCACAGGCAGTTCTCGACGTCGAATACCCAGTCTGAGTCAAGCCCATTCTTAGTTGAAACTCTCCACGGCTCACGATTGGTCACGCAACCTTCTTCTTCGATCTCGTCGACGTCTTCGCCTCAATCTTCAGCTCCCGCCTGAGGGCTTCGCGGAGCTTTGGAAGATGACGGTAGCCGATCACCTTCCTCAAGCGTGGTTCGATGTCGATGAGCGCCGTCGCCAACCAGCGCTGCCGCTGGCTCGAGTTCTTCCAATGATCGACCTTCGCGCACCTTTCCTCGACGAGGGCATTGATCGATTCCAAGCAATTCGTCGTCTTGAACGAACAGCCCAGGACCCCGTACACGCCGAGTCGATGCAACGTGAGGGTCTCCTCCAGGCCTTCCTCAAGGCTCGCAGCGGCCGATTGGTTTCGCTCCTCGAGCTCTCCATGGAGCTGTTCGAGGGCCGCCCGGGCTTCGTTGTACTCCGGGCGCTGGTACGCACGCTGAAGCCGCTTGCGCCACGCGGCTTGCTCGGTCTTCGACAGGTAGCTCACCACGTTCTCGCGTTTGTGCCATTGGCAGCGTTGGACCAGGGCTCGATTACCGAATGCCCGCTTGACTGCCGCGCGCAGACCTTTGCCGCCGTCGACGATCACCAGCACGCCTTCAGAGATGTCCAGGCCTCGCTCCATCAATGAACGGAGAAACGGAGTCAGTACCTGCTCGTTCTCCGTACTCGTCTCCACGAAGCCTAAGAAGCGTTTGTCGCCCGTAATTGTGATGCCCAGGGCCACAACCATCGTGGCGTCGGCAAACATTTTCCCGTCCAGGAAGATCGCCACCACGTCCTCGGCCGACAGATCCCGCTCCTGCATCTGCCGAAGTTTCGCGGCACTCGCCTGGACGAATCCTCGAGACACCGTCGAGCTCGACAATCCGATGGCTCCTGGAATCGCTTCCGCGGCCGACTCGTAGTTCCGGCAGGAGATCCCATAAAGCACACGTCTGAGAAGCAGTTCGTTCACCGCGCCATCCGGACTGAGTTCCTCGTAGCTCCGAAGCGGAATCTCCCCGCCCGCCACGCTGCGAACTCGAGGCACCCGAACCGGCACCCGCTGGCCCCCGAGCCCCACGGTCCCCGGATTGCTCCCGTGTCGCCGGCCCCTCAACGTCGCCTCCTTTCGCGCGTATCGCTCACCCGCCAACGCCTTCACTTCCTCGTCGAGCAACTCCTCTACGTGCATCAACCCCAGTGGGATCAATGCCCGGATCATCTCCACCTTCGAGTCCAATTCCAGTCCCGAGTACTCCTCCCGGCTCATGACCTCGACCTCACCCAGTACTCGCCTCTTCTTGCGTTTTTTCACCGAACGTAACAGACTCCTCATCTCGGCTCCTTTCTCTTACAGGCTTGATGTTGTTTCTTCCAATACCATCAAACCATAGGGTTTGGAGCCGTTTCAATTTCCAACTAAGATTGGCACACTTTCCCCCCAGTCTCTGAGCCCTCAGTTTTCGGCCACGCTGGATTTGACATTCAGCCAACCGTTGCTCCGCGACTTCGGCCGGGAGGTTGTCCTGACCCGGTTAAGGATCGCCCAGCGGGACCACGAAATTTCCGAAGAGAATCTGGCAACCGGAGTCTCCACGCTGGTTTTCGAGGTCGTGCAGGCCTATTGGAACCTGGTTTTCTTGAGAGAGGATCTTGAGACCCGTAGAACAAGCCTGGGTCTGGCCGAAGCGTTGCTCGAGCAGACCGAGACCCTTCTCCGAGCCGGGCGAGTTACCGAGGGCAACGTTCACCAGGCGCGGGCAGCGGTGTTTGAGCGGAGGGAGGATGCCATCCGTTTCGAGAACGAGGTGGCGAGGGCGGAAGACAGGCTGAAGGTCCTGCTTTATGCCGATCTTCCCACCGTCACCCTGATACCCGGCGACGTCCTCGAGGACGGCCCGACTGATCTGGACCAGCAACGCAGCTTCGAGCGTGCGCTCGGCGCGAGGCCCGAACTGGCACGGGTCCGAAAGGAGATCGAGCAGCGGGGCCACGAAACCACGTTCGCCTCCAACCAGACCCGTCCGCGCCTCGACCTCAACCTCGAGTACGGCATGTCCGGCCTATCGGGTCATCCGAACCAAACGCCGGTCAACCCATTGTCTGGCGATCTGGGACGGGCCGGGGACACTGTGCCGGGTTCCGTGTTTGCGGGCATCACGCGTCCTCTTGGCGCGTTCGACGGATTCTTTACCGGGGACGGGTTCGACAACTGGAGCGTGGAACTGCGGCTTGAACTCCCACTCCGGAACCGGACGGCCGAAGCCCGGCTTGCGGATGCCAACCTGCGTCTGCGTGAGAGTGAAGCGACACTGCTGAGCCTGCACGAACAGGTGATGCTGCAAATAAGGGATGCGATCAGGACCATGACGACCGCAAGGCAGAGTATTGCCGCCGCCCGGGAGGCTATCCGTGCGGTGGAAGAGCTGTTGCTGGCGACGCGGGTCCGGTTCCAGGCCGGCCTGGCCACCAGCTACGACGTGCTGGGTGTGCTGGACACGCTGTCCCAGGCACGGACGCGCGAGTTGCGAGCCCTGATGGAACACAACATCGCGCAGGCCGCCTTGCAAGTCGCGGAAGGCAGCATATTGGAAGAATATAACGTGGAGGTCCGCGGGTCGTCCGGTGCCGGCAACAGGGGGTCCTTCTAGTGATATCTCCGATGCAGACAACCAACATGCGTCGTGCCGTACTCGTCCTTTGTTTGATGTCATCTTTCGGCATTTGGCCCGCCCCTGCCGCAGCCCAAGGATTTGCGACCGGTGTTGTGCGCCCAGAGGAGGGCGTGATCGTCCGGAGTGAGGTGGCGGGAATCATCCGAAGCATTGAAGTCCAGGAAGGGCAGGAGGTTTCCGCGGGCCAGATTCTGGTTCAACTGGGGAGCGACGTACAGAAAATTGGTGTTCAGCTCGCGGAGGCCAACTTGTCGAGAGCAGAAGCGGCGGTGGTTGCGTCGCGCGTAACGATGGAGAATGCGCGCAAGACGTTAGCGAGGGTGGACATTGCCGCCACCGCAATACCGGAGAAAGACCGGCAGGATATTGGCGATGAAGTGCTGAGGCTGCAGGCGTTGCTGGTAGCCCAGGAGGCGGAACTGGCCGAAGCGCGAGTGGCGCGAGAACTCCGTCAGGCAGAACTTGACAGGATGCGTATTCTGGCCCCCTTCGACGGCACCGTAACGATCCTCCGGGCTCAAATCGGCGACACGGTTGCGGATCTTCAGACACCGATCCTGGACCTCGTCAACCTGGATCGGCTTTACGTTGAGCTGGTGCTGCCGGTGGAAGAGATTCCGAACGTCGACGAAGGCAGTCGGGTAGATGTTCAGGTGGAGACGGAGGTTCTGGGGCCCGCCGGTCATGTGGAGGGCATTGTGAGCTACATCAACCCGACCGTGGACCCATCCGGCCGCACTTTCCTGGTAAAGATTGCGATTTCAGATCCTTCGCGCAACATTCGACCCGGGATGCGAGCCGAAGTGCAATTGCCTGAAAGGTGAAAGTCGGTCTTCTGTAGCGGCGCTCTATGAGCGCCGGAATCCGGGCTTCTGTTAGTCGGCGGTCATAGACCGCCGCTACAGTTCGGGGCGTGGCATGTCGGTTTCGCAGACTGCCCTGATATGGACCGGACTTTTCACCGAACGTACCGGCAACAGGTCGTTAGGGCTTCTTTTCTTCGCCATCTAACTGTATGATTCGAAATTGGAAAACGACCCACCTTCGCGGTGATGGTGCGTATGGAACACGAACAAACGTACCACGATTCTGATACAAACAGCCTCGTCGAAGAACTGGAAGAACTCCGCCGCTTCAACGGTTCTCCGGCAGAGTTCTGGCCAGCCTTTCTGGAGAAGGCAGGACTACTTGTCAGCGCGCGACTCGCCCTCCTGCTCGCCCTGTCCGAAGACGACGATTCATGGAAACAGCTCGGCCTGTGGCCTGATAAGAACCAGGGCCTGCTCAAGACCCCCGAACTCAGATCCAGGATTGAAGGAATCGCCCGGGAGTCGCTCTCCAACCGCTCCGCCTGGGCTGCGAATGGCGACCTTCCCGCCAAGGTCGGTCCGGTTTCCCTGGTCGGTGTGCGCCTCAGCGTGGACGACGAACGCTATGCGGTCGCAGTGTTCCTGCTGGTGGCTGGATCCGAGGCCGAGGTCGAGGAGGCGAGCGTCCGTCTGAATCTCATCGCCGACACCGCGAGCGTTTACCAGCGTGGGCGCCTTCTGGGCCAGGCCCGCGCCGATGTCGGGAAGTTCAGCGACGGGTTGGACCTCATGGTCCTGCTCAATGAAAGGAAGCGATACGTCGCCGCCGCGATGACCCTCTGCAACGAGGTTGCGTCGCGGTATCGATGCGATCGAGTGGCGCTGGGATGGCTGAAGGGAGGCTACGTTCGACTCCAGGCCATCAGCCACATGGAGCGGTTCGACAAGAAGATGGACGTCGTCCAGGATCTCGAGGCCGTTATGGAGGAGTCGCTGGACCAGGATGAGGAGATCCTTTGGCCGCGTCCTGACGAGAGCACCGCAATCACCCGCAATCACGAATCGTTTTCCAGAAAACAGGGATCGGGACACCTGGTTTCGGTACCGATCCGACTCGACGGCGAGCCCGTGGGCGTCCTGACCTCGGAGCGTTCCAGCGAGCCGTTTTCCGAACCGACAGTGCGGAGCCTTCGGCTGCTCGGTGACCTGGTAGCCAGACGCCTGGGAGACCTCAAGGAACACGATCGCTGGATCGGAGCAAGGCTCGTATCAGCAGTGCGTGAACGAGCGGCACAGCTTGTCGGCGTGGAACACACGTTTGCCAAACTTGCGGGCATTCTCGTGGCCGGCCTCCTTGCTTTTGGTGTTTTCGGGCAGCTGAACTACCGGGTTCAAGCCCCGATGGTCCTGATGTACGACGACGTCGCATACGTGTCGGCCCCGTTTGACGGGTATATCGATCAAGTACCGGTCGATGTCGGCGATCTGGTGGAGCCGGGCGACCTTCTGCTCACTTTCGACACTCGCGAACTTCTTCTTCAGGAAGCCACGGCGATCGCGAACCGGATCCGCTACGAGAGGGAACAGGAGAGTGCCCGGGCTGAGCGCGCGACGGCCGACATGATGATTGCTGAAGCGCTCGCCGACCAGGCTGGTGCTCAACTCGACCTGGTGCGGCACTTTCTCGAGGAGGCCGAAATCCGGGCGCCTTTCAGCGGAATCGTCGTCGAAGGTGACCTTCAGGAGTTGCGCGGCACGCCGGCAAGAAAGGGCGACATCCTGTTCAAGATCGCGCGAACGGAGAACCTCTACGCCGAACTCGAGATCGACGAACGGGACGCCCACGAGGTGGCGACCGCGGTAGCCGGCGAGGTGGCATTCCTGACCCGTCCGGACCTCGCGTTTCCCATCACGCTGGAACGGACAGATCCCGTTGCCGTGACAAAGGAAGAACAGAACGTGTTCATCGCACGCGCGAGCTTTCCCGAGGAAGCCGCTCTCTGGTGGCGGCCCGGAATGAGCGGTGTGGCCAAGATCGACATCGGCAAACGCAACGTGCTGTGGATTCTGACGCATCGTACGATTGACGTCCTCCGCATGTACTTCTGGTGGTAAGCGGGTATGGCGACCGGAAAGACGTTCAGCGAATCCTGGCACCGTGTGGCCGGTCTCAAAGTCAGCCTCCGGCCGACCGTCCAGGCTCGTAAGCAGTATTTTCGCGGCGAAAAGTGGTACATCCTCGAGGACCCCTTCAATAATCAGTTCTTTCGCCTGCGTCCCGAGGCCTACGATTTCGTTTCCCGGCTTCAGCCGGGAAGGACTGTAGAGGCGGTATGGGAAGAGTGTCTGACCCGCCATCCCGACGACGCGCCCGGTCAGGAGGATGCGCTTCAACTGCTCAGCCAGCTCTACTTCGCCAACCTGCTCTACTTCGAGGCGCCAGGCGACAGCCAGAAGCTGTTCGAACGTTATAAGAAGAGGCGCGAGCGCGAGGTCCGGTCGAAGCTGCTGTCGTTCATGTTCATGAGGATCCCTCTCATGGATCCGGAACCCATTCTCCGTCGGATGATGCCCATCATCAGGCTTCTCGTCAGTCCTCTTTCCGCGATCGTCTGGCTCGCCGTCGTCGGCACGGCGATCAAGGTGGTCATCGACAACTTCGATGAAGTTGTGAACGGGACCCAGGCCATCCTGGCTCCCAACAACCTGCCGTTGCTCTTCCTGGGTCTGGTCTTGATCAAGACCGTCCACGAGTTCGGTCATGCGATCGTGTGCAGGCGCTTTGGGGGGGAGGTCCACACGATGGGTGTGATGCTGCTCGTCTTCACGCCCCTTCCTTATATGGATGCGACATCAAGTTGGGGCTTCCGGAGTCGCTGGCGGCGCGCATTGGTGGGTTCGGCCGGGATGATCGCAGAATTATTTGTAGCCGCTCTCGCAACATTCGTCTGGGCGAATACGGGAGCGGGAACGCTTAACAGCCTCGCCTACAACATGATGTTCATCGCATCGGTTTCGACGATCATCTTCAACATCAACCCCCTGCTCCGCTTCGACGGCTACTACATCCTGTCCGACATGGTCGAGATCCCCAATCTATCGACCCGGGCGTTCGAGCAGATGCGCCACGTCGTCGAGAAATACCTTTTCGGTTATCGGAATTCTTCCAGCCCTGCCCGAACCCTCAAAGAGGCCACTCTGATCGGCGGTTTCGGCGTCCTGAGCGGAATCTATAAGGTGGTGGTCTTTGTCGGCATCGTGCTGTTTGTCGCCGACAAGCTCTTTCTCGCCGGGTTGGTCATGGCGGCGCTGTGCGTTTTCGCATGGCTGATAGTTCCCTTGGGGAAGCTCGTCAACTATGTCGCGACCGGCCCCAACCTGGCACGGACGCGCGCGCGCGTGGCCTTCGTCAGCCTGGGAATCCTGGCCGCCATCGTCGCTTTTTTCGGGATCTACCCGTTTCCCAACCACTTTCGCGCGCCAGGAGTGCTGGAAGCCGTCGGATATGAGCGGATCGCCAACGACGCTCCCGGATATGTCATGTCGGCCGTTACTCCTTCCGGGACTTGGGTTCTGCCGGGGACGGCACTGTACCAACTGGCCGACCAGGAGCTTCAGTTCGCCATCGACGATGCCGGGGCTGAGCGTCGGGAAACGCTTGCGTTCCTCCAGCGCGCGGTGAGTCAGAGGGCATCCGACATAGAGCCGATCCGAAGACGGTTGGAGACCATCGACAAGAAGCTTGCGGATCTGGAAGTCAACCGATCCGCACTGCTCGTGAGGGCGCAGCAAGAAGGGTTGTGGGTCGCGTCCGATGGGGGCCAATTGGACGGTGCGTGGATTCCTCGCGGCACTATCCTCGGAGAGATCGTCGATACAGGGAGCTTCCGGTTTGCGGCCGCCGTCCTGCAGGACGAGGCTGCGAATCTCTTCGCCGAGGGCATCTGGGACGCCGAGGTTCGCCTTCGCGGCCAAGGGGATAGGGGACTGGCGGTCACCACCTATTCGAGCATTCCCTTCGAGCACAGGCGGCTGTCATCCGCTGCGCTTGGCTGGCGCGGGGGCGGGGACGTGCCCGTTGCGCTGACGGACGAAACCGGGCTGACGGCCACCGAGCCCTTCTTCCAGATCTACGCCTACCTGGAGCCCACATCCGAGGTGATGTACCTGCACGGGCAGTCCGGACAGATTCGGTTCGATCTGGAACCTCAGCCACTGGTGATGCAGTGGGTCCGGAAGTTCCGCCGCCTGCTGCAGAAGAGGTGCCAGATTTGATCCTCCCCTCCCAGGACTACCGCCGGACCGCCGCGACCGAGCCTACCGAGCTTCATCGAGGCTTGGATGCGAAAGCACACGGGCTGGTGGGGTTCTGGAAAAGGCACCGACGGGTAGCGGACCGCCTGGGAGAAGAGGCCGATCGGATCCACGGCGAAGCCGCAAAGCTCGCCACCCTGTCCGACCGCCTGCTGCGGGATCGTCTGGCCGAAATCAAGCTTCGTCTAAGGCGCCAGGACGAGGGGCGTCGGGAAATCGTTCCGGGGGCGCTGGCTTGTATCGTCGAGGCTGCAGAAAGGACCCTTGGGTTGCGGCCCTACCCGGTACAGGTCGTGGGCGCAATGGCGTTGGATCAGGGGTTTTTGACCGAGATGGCGACCGGCGAGGGAAAGACCCTCACCGCCTGCCTGCCGATGATTCTCGCCGCCTGGACTGGCCGGCCCGTACACCTGGTGACCGTGAACGACTACCTGAGCGACCGGGATGCTTCCGAGATGCGGCCGCTCTATTCGTTTTGCGGGGGCTCGGTCGGGTGCGTCACCGGCGAGATGCGTGAGCAAGAGCGCTATCAGAACTATCAGAAGGACGCCGTCTACATCACGAGCAAGGAACTGGTTGCCGATTTTCTCCGCGACCGGCTCCGCCTGGGGAAGCTGCAACATCCAACCCGCCGCCTGATCCGCAAGATGCTCCAGGAACAGCCCTACGGCGCGGATGGAATAGTGATGCGCGGCCTCGACACAGCGATCGTGGACGAGGCGGACAGCGTCTTGGTCGACGAGGCGGTGACTCCGCTGATCATTTCTCGTGAGCGCGAGAACCGGACTCTGCGGGAGGCTTGTCGCGCCGCGGGCGAGATTGCGAATTCGTTGAAGCTCGGGACCGACTACCGCACGGACCTGAAGTACCGCGAGATCCGCATGATGGATGCGGCCGAGGAGAAGATCCAGGCGTTATCGGAAAAGCTCCCCGGCATCTGGCAGGGAGCCCTCCGGAGGGAGGAACTGGTCCAGCAGGCGTTGACTGCAAGGGAGTTCTACCACCGGGACAAGCAGTACGTTATCGATGACGACCGCGTGGTGATCGTCGATGAATTCACTGGCCGCCTGATGCCCAACCGAACCTGGAGGGCCGGATTGCACCAGGCGGTCGAGGCCAAAGAAGGTCTGGACGCTACTTCGCCCAGCGAAACAATGGCGCGCCTGAGTTTCCAGCGCTTTTTCCGCCAATTTCGGCGGCTGAGCGGGATGACGGGGACGGCGAGCGAAGCTTCGGCCGAGTTCTGGCACATCTACGGCCTTCCGGTGATCTCGATTCCGACGCACAATCCGTGTATCCGACAAACGCACCCGGACCAGGTCTTCGCCACCCGCCAGGCCAAGTTCCAGGCCATCGTAGAGGAAATCATGGGGTGGAATGCGCTCGGTCGCCCCGTACTTGTCGGGACCCGGAGCGTCGAGGCGAGCGAAACGCTTGCTTCGTTGCTGGCGGAGCGGGGCCGGGACTTTAACCTCCTGAACGCCACCCGCCATCAAGAGGAGGCTCGCATCGTCGCGGCAGCGGGACAGGAAGGGAAGATCACGATCGCCACGAACATGGCGGGGCGGGGGACCGACATCAAGCTGGGCCGTGGTGTAACGAAACTGGGCGGACTCCACGTCATCGCGTCCGAGCGCCATGAGTCCAAACGGATCGACCGTCAGCTGTTCGGCAGGAGCGCCCGCCAGGGCGATCCGGGGAGCGCTGGGGCATACGTCAGCGTCGATGACGAGTTGATTCGGCGCTTTGTTCCGAGCTGGGTGGGCGACCGCCTCAGGCAGTCCGTCGAGGCGGATTTACCGGGGGTGTCGCAACTGGCGAAGCAGACACTCTCTTATGCCCAGCGAGCCGCCGAGAAGCTCGCCTTCCGGCAGCGCAAGATTGTGCTCGGGACCGACGATCGGCTCGAAGACAGCCTCGGTTTTACCAGTTCGACCGGGGGGGTCTAGGGGGTCTTCCTAGGAGCCTGTCGGGAATTGGCTCCCTCGAAGCAAGAATCAACAACTTACGAGCCATCCCCGGTCTGTAAGTTGTTGATTCTTGGTTGCAGACTTCTTATTCCCGACAGGCTCCTAGAGCGGTCCGTCGGGTTGGCTCCCACGGGCACTCTCGGGTTTCGGGCTCATTTGGGGAAGATAAACGACCCGAAAAGGGAGCCTTGTCAGAAGCTCCGTTCGCCCCCGGTCATCCAGAAAGATCTCAAACCAGTACACCCCGGTCATCTCGATCCGCATCTTCATCTGGCCGACGATATCGCCCACGCGGTCGTCGTCCCCCTCAAAATTGACGGCCTGGCGCACTACCTCCTTCGACTCCCCGGAGGGCTTCACCAGGTGCACGGCGACCGAATACAACCCCCGGGTGGCTCCTGAAGTGAGCTTGATCAGCAGCGATAGCTGGTAGTCGAAAGGCTCAAGCGTTGAGGGGGCATCCGGCCCCACGCGCACATGGGTGACCCGGTCGATGATCCGGATAGCGGTCTTGATGCCATCTTTCTCTTCCAGCACTCTCTCGCAGAGCAGTGCCGTGATATATGGACTCTGACTGTCAATCATTACTGCTTGCTCCCGTAAAGGACGGTTTAGCTAGCCCCACTCGTGTAGGGTATTTGCTCAGATATCGGAAACTTCAATTCCGGTAAAAAATATAAATGCTGCGCGCCAAGTCATTCGCAACATAGTAACCATTCGGTGAATTCTTAGGGTTTTTGGTGATTGCCCCTTGACTGAACACATGTCCCTATAATAAACAATTCATTCTCCTTTGAGTTACCAGTGTAGACGATCACTTCAAAATGAACCTATTTGAACAAGCGCCGGTTTGAAGGTCGTCATCATCGGCGAAGCAGAGCGGAGGCTTTGGTAAGGTAGAGTGACGCGGAGAAAGGGAAAACCCCGATCGTATGAGCGATCGGGGTTTCGTTTATGGCGGCCCCGGTCAAAGGGCACAACCACAGCAAAAGCAAAGTCAGAGTGACACGACCGGCCGCCATTGTCCACTCCCGCGTGGGGTGGGATGGCCAGAGAAGTCGTGTTACGACAGTTGTTTTGCCGAGGGTCGGGTTGCGGGTTGATGTTTGTCATCTGCCGATCCTGTTATCGGGGGCAGGTCTACTGCGGGGATGAGTGCCGGCGCCGGATGAGGCGCGAGCAGAGGCGGCGTGCCAACCGCCGTTATCAGGAGGATCCGGAGGTCCGGGCCGATCATTGCCGGCGTCAGCGGGCCTACCGGAAACGTCGCCGAGAGAGGCGCGTGACAGATCACACTTCCGCCGGTGCGTGTCGGTCTGGCAGCATCGGGACACCATTGCCTGAAACGGGAATGAGAACGTCATTGGCGGAGGCACCCCATGGTCGACCCCGGTTTCAACGGCTCCAATCAGCCATCCGACTCGTTTGCATCCTGTGTGGCCGGAGTGGGGTCTTTATCGATGCCTTCCCCGACTGGGTGTGAGGCGTGATTCCTCCCGAAACGGTCACGCGAATTCGACACCTCTTTTTTGGCGAGCACTGGAAGATAGGCACCATTGCCGCCGAGCTGGGCCTGCATCAGGAAACCGTCCGCGCGGCACTGGAGACGGATCGCTTCAACCGGGCCCAGATGATGCGTCCGACGAAAGCCGATCCCTATATGGACTTCATCCGGGCGACGCTCAAGCAGTACCCCCGGTTGCGGGCCACACGGATTCATCAGATGCTGTCGGATCGCGGTTACACCGGCAGCGTGGTCGTACTGCGGCGTCTGGTGGCGCGTCTGCGTCCCGAACCCCGTGAAGCCTTCCTGCGGTTAAGAAGCTTTCCCGGTCAGGAAGCCCAAGCCGACTGGGCGCACTTCGGGGAAGTCCGGATGGGTCAGGCCCGCCGCCGGTTGTCCTGTTTCGTATTGACGCTGTCGCACTCGCGCGCCCTGTTTCTGGAGTTCTTCTTCGATCAAACTCTGGAGAACTTTCTCCGCGGTCATGTCGATGCGTTTGCCGACTGGGGAGGGGTGCCCAGAGTCGTGCTCTACGACAATCTTCGAAGCGCCGTGCTGGAGCGCAACGGCAATCAAATTCGCTTTCATCCGCGCCTGCTCGAACTCTCCGCCCACTATCACTGTCAACCGCGTCCGGTCGCGCCGACACGAGGAAATCAAAAAGGACGCGTCGAGAGAGCGATACGCTATGTGCGGGATTCGTTCTTTGCAGCCCGGCCATTCACGACCTTGGAAGAGTTCAATCGCAAGGCTCTGGTATGGCGTGATGAGGTGGCCCATCAGCGCCCCTGGCCCGGTGGTGACGACAGGACCGTGGCCGAAGCCTTCCAGGAGGAACAATCACTCCTGATGTCGTTACCGGTGCACCGGTTCGATACCGACCGGGTCCAGCCGGTCCGTTCCGGTAAAACCATCTATATCCGTTTCGATCTCAACGACTACTCGATTCCCCCGGACCGGATCGGCCAGACATTGACGTTGGTGGCCTCCCAGACGCGGGTGCGCCTTCTCGATGGCACGACCGAAGTGGCCGCCCACCACCGGTCTTTCGACCGCCACCAACTCATTGTCGATCCGGCACATCAGGACGCGCTGCTGGCGGAAAAACGGAAAGCCCTCGGGTCCACCGCCGGTAGTCGCTTGGCCGCGAGCGTGCCTGAAACCGAACCCCTGCTTCAGGCCGCCTTCGGTCGTGGCGAGTCCATTCAACGGCAGAGCCGTCTCCTGCTCGGACTGCTCGACGACTACGGGGCATCCGAGCTCCAAGCTGCCGTTGTCGAGGCGCTCGAACAGGACACTCCGCGCGCATCGTCGGTGGCCTTCATCCTCCAGAAACGCTGGCGGGCCCAGAAACGCCGGGCCACCGTCCGGGTCGCCCCATCCCGCCCGGATCTGGCCGACATCCACATTCAACCTCATTCCGCGGAGACCTACGATGACCTCCATAGCCACGACACCGAACCCGAACAGTAACGATCTGGCCGTCCAACTCCAGCACATCGGACTCCGCTCCATCGCCGATTCCCTGGATGACTTTCTGGCTCGCGCCATCAAGTCTCAATGGCCCCCTCCCATGCTGCTGGAGGAACTGGCCCGTATCGAAAGCCACGATCGCGCACAGCGCAGTCTGGAACGCCGTCTCCAGTGCTCCCGCATCGGCCGTTTCAAACCCATGGCCGACTTCGACTGGAACTGGCCTAAAAAGATCGACCGCGACACCATCGGGCGTGCCTTCACCCTCGACTTTATCCCCGAAGGCCGCAACCTCATCCTGATCGGCGCCAATGGACTGGGCAAGACCATGATCGCCAAGAATATCGCCCACGCCGCCGTCCTGGCCGGCTACTCCGTGCTGTTCCGCACTGCTTCGGAACTGCTCGACGACCTGCAGTGCGATTCACCTCACCGGCTCCGTCAGAAACTCAAAGCCTATGCCCGCCCCGCATTACTGTGCATTGATGAATGTGGATATCTGGCCTACGACAATCACGCTGCTGACCTGCTCTACGAAGTCGTCAACCGCCGTTATGAACAACGGTCGATTCTCCTCACCACCAATCGCGGCTTCACCGAATGGAACGAAGTCTTTCCCAACGCCACCTGTATCGCCACCCTACTGGACCGGCTCACCCATCATGCCGACGTCACGGTCCTTGAAGGACAAAGCTATCGCGTCCATGAAAGTGAGCAGGAGGCGAAACGCCGTCGGAAGAAAAAGAAATGACCCTCGACCTTGGAACCTACTCCAGCAGAGTGCTGGATCTCTACTCCCAGCTGCCTGACACACCCTTACTCCCCCGTCGCGCCGATCGTCAACTCGTCCTCCAACTCCATGCCCGTTCCGTTGACCCCGACATCATCGAATCCGCCCTCTTACTCGCCACGGCTCGCCGCCTCTGTCGGCCTTCGGACAGGCCACCACTCCCCCCTGTTCGCTCACTCGCCTACTATCTTCCCGTTCTCGACGAGTTGCTTCACCATCCCCTCCCTCACCGCTACACCCACTACCTTCGCTCCAAAGTCCTTCCCTAGAACTCACCCCAATCTCACCCGGTCGACGCCCGGTCGGCGCGTGTCTAGAAAACTTCACTTTCTCGCGATCGACAACATTACCAGAGCTGGAAGCGCTGGATTTGTGGAGCATGGACGCGTTGTAACCCGGGAAGCAGTACGATTTGAACCGGAAGCGACCTCACAAGCGATTCGAGCTCGAGAACCTCGAGCCACGCATACTCCTGTCCGGCGACCCGCTCGTCGGAGCGATCGCGAGCCTCGCGCCCGCCGATCCGGACTCTGAGCAGTCCCCCCTCAGCACGCTCGAAGAGGTCCTCACTTCCGAAGAAACCGACGCCTACGACTCCCCCTCAGCCGACTCTGAATCCGACGATCCAGGGGCGCCCCTCGACGACATCTTTTCCGGTTTAACCGGTGAGGATCTCTCGAGCGATGACGGGGAGGGTGCGGCCGAACCCGCCGAAACCGACGACGCAATCCTCCCGATCGGGGACCACCAGGCAGAGCAGATTCTGCACGGCCTGACGGAACTGACCCGGCTCGGTGAGACCCTCGAAGCGTCCGAGGTGATGACCTCCCCGCTGCCCGGACTGGGCGAAGCATCCCTGGGTGGGTTGATCGGCGTGGGCGAGATTCTGGATTCGCGACTCGCGAAACCCGTATACGACTACTTCGGTGATGCGGTCGATCCGCCCACTGTTGAGGGTGTTCTCGAAGCCCTCCAAAACAGCCTGAATACCCTGGGTGATCTCGGAATAAAAGTGAGTTCGCTCGAGAGTGTTTCTGCGTCTGGGGATGGGAGCGTCCGGTTCGATGTTGCATTCACGGTCAGTCGTGAAGGGCAACTGCTTCCAGGCGCTGAAGAAACGGGTTCGGGCCAGGGCATTCCTGCCGACTATGTCGCGACCCTGGAGATCGATATTAGCTTCGGTGTTGATTCCGATCTGGCGGACGGCTTCTTCCTCGTCGTCCGCACATTCACAGTCAATCTGACGGTCTCGAGTGGGACTGGTGGCGCCATGTCCGGGGAAGCACGGGTAGACGTCGACCTCGATGAGGCTGCCGGGACTGACGGCCGCCTCAGCCTGAGTGAACTCCAGGCGATCAATGCCGGCGAGGTCGATCTGAACCTCGGAACCGCTGGTTCGCTCCTCGAAGCTGATGACGCAAATATTGCGCCTACGGCTGTCATTTCTGCAATCGAAGACTCGGGAGTTGCGAGCGGAGAGGCGGGCCTGGAAGTGGACACTGTCGCCGGCTCCGCCGTGACGACTAACGTTGCCGAACTCGACCTCGACTCCGGAGACACTACCGTCATCGAGATCGGAGGCGCGACGACCGCCGGCACCGACTACGACCAGATCGTGGTGGCCGGCAATGCCGACCTGGGAGGGACCCTCGAATTCGTCCTGACCGGCGGCTTCACGCCGGGACTCGGAGACATCTTTGAGGTCATCACCTACGGATCGGCGACCGGCGTGTTCTCGGACTTCACCGGTCTGGATTTGGGCGGCGGGTTGCAACTTGTCCCGATTCAGGGACCGAACAGTTTCTTGCTGATCACGAGCGACAACCTCATCGGGGTAGCTGGTCTCCTGGCATCGACCCTCCAGAAGTACATCGACGGGACTCTTTCAGGCGATGTCACGATCGATATCGGCGACATAGAACTCGACGGTTTCCTGCAACTGACTGACCTCACCTTGCGTTTTACCGGCATCGCGCATAGCGGAGGGAGTATCACAGCCGGAAGTGTGAGTGTCGAGGCGAGTTCGGCTGTATTGTTCCCGGGCCAGCCTTTCTCAGCCTCCGTGAGCGATGGGGCTGACGTCGATGACCCTGCTCTGGCAATCAGCGGCACTTACAACCCGGCCACCGAGGTTTTCTCCCTGGCTATAGATCAACTCGACTTGAATCTTGGTAGCTCCTTCCGCCTACAGGCAGAAGGTGTGTCCTTTGATGTGGATTCTGTCGCCGGGACTTTCTCGGTGAGCGGGACGGCGGTGATCGATGCATTCGGGGTCGTGTTGGGAACGGCGACGTTCAACATTACGCAGGGGACGACGACCTGAGGTGGCCCCGGTTTGTGGACAGCTTGGCGGCCTGTTTAAGGTGTATTCCGGTTGCCGCTCATCTTGCCGGAATCTCCTTGGATCGATCTTCCTGTCGCCGTTGCTGCGCCGGTGGGTAAGCGGGCAAGGCGCGTAGCTGCTTGTCCATCATATCCGCAGGCGGGTCGCCGCGGTAGGCCTCGGCCGGGGTTTTTCCGCCGAGGGCCGAGTGTGGCCGTTCGGCGTTGTAGAAGTCGATCCACTCGCCGATGACGCGCCGGGCCTGGAAGCCGTCGGCAAGGTCGTGCAGATAGACAGCCTCGTATTTGAGGGAGCGCCACAGCCGCTCGATGAAGATGTTGTCCATGCACCGGCCCCGGCCGTCCATCGAGATCTGGACACCGGCCGCCCGCAAGCGCCCGGTGAAGGCGAAGCCGGTGAACTGGCTGCCCTGATCGGTATTGAAGATCTCCGGCTGGCCGTGGCGGGTCCGCGCCTCCTCGAGCGCCTCGACGCAAAAGCCGGCGTCCAGGGTGTTCGACAAACGCCAGGCCAGCACATACCGGCTCGCCCAATCCAGGATCGCCACCAAGTAAAGAAAGCCGCGCCGCACAGGGATGTAGGTGATGTCGGCGCACCAGACATGGTTTGCCCGCTCGATCGCCAAACCCTTGAGCAGATAGGGGTAGACCCGGTGCTCGGGATGCGGCTCGCTGGTGCGGGGTGCCCGGTAGATCGCCTGAAGACCCATCAAACGCATCAGACGCCCCGCCCGGCGACGGCCGATGCGCACGCCCTCGCGGCGCAGATGACGGACGATCTGACGGGCACCGTAGAACGGATGCTTCAGAAACAACTCATCGATGCGCCGCATCCGCGCCAAGGTCTCCGCGCTCTCGCCCTGGGGCGTGTAATAGAGCCAGGAGCGCCCGATCGACAGCAAACGGCATTGACGACTCAAGCTCAGTTCCGGGTCAGGGCGCCTCACCATCGCCCGGCGCGCGGCCCGGCTCATCGACCGGACCCTCTGGACAAAAAATCCCGCTCCACCGTCAATTCGCCGATCTTGGCGTGAAGCTCACGAACCTCGCTTTCATGATCCCGCCGCCGGCGTTCCACACCGTTCGAGAACATCTCGCCAAGCCCTTCCATCGCCTGGCGCTTCCATGTGCTCACCTGGTTCGGATGAACCTGGTGCTTCGAGGCAATCTCCTGCAGCGTCCGATCGCCCCGAAGCGCTTCCAGCGCGACCTTCGCTTTCAACTCCCCAGAAAACCTGCGTCTCTTCGTCATCGCGTATCCCTCCTCAGTCGGTGGAATACACCTTAAACAACTGCCCGATTTTCCGGGGCCACCTCAACCCTCACCGATACGAATGCGGCGCCACTGTCGGTGACGGGCGATCTGCTGCTGGTGCAGTTGACGCAAACGGACATGTTTGTGGGGACCGGAGCGAGTATCGATACGAAGGGGACGGCGACCCTGGTCGACGACAGGCTCGATGTGACGGGAGCGACCGGGTTCCATGTCAGCGGTGCGAGCCTGAATCTGGCGACGCTGACCGACAGTGGGACGACCTATACGGGGTTAGAGCTGATTCTCGATGAGGTGGGTCTGGATGGCGTGACCGACCTGACCTTAACGGTGGCGTCAGGCAGTGTGCTGTTCAACGAGGTGTCGGTCGGGACGACGAAGCTGGACTGGGCCACCACGACCTCTGACAACGGATTGCTGCCGGCGGAAACGTTCAGCGACAAGCTGAAGGCGGGCCTGGATCTGTCGATTGGCGGGACGGTATTGGTCGATGCATTCGGGGTCGTGGTGGGAACGGCGACGTTTGAGGTGACACAGGGGACGACGACGCTCACCGATACGAATACGGCGCCACTGTCGGTGACGGGCGATCTGCTGCTGGTGCAGTTAACGCAAACGGACCTGTTTGTGGGGACTGGAGCGTCCATCAATACGCAGGGGACGGCGCCCTTAGACGACGATCTCGATGTGACGGGAGCGGTCGGGTTCCATGTACAGGGAGCGAGCCTGACGCTGGCGACGCTGACCGACAGCGGGACGACCTACACGGGGCTGGAACTGAACATTGATGAGGTGGGCCTGACGGGTGTGACGGACCTGACCTTAACGGTGGCGTCGGGCAGTGTGCTGTTCAACGAGGTGTCCACCGGGCCGACGAAGCTGGACTGGGGCAGCACGACCTCTGACAACGGATTGCTGCCGGCGGACACGTTCAGCGACAAGTTGATCGCGGGCCTGGATTTTGCAGTCAGCGGGACGGTGGTGGTCGATGCATTCGGGATATTGGAGCCCGGCTGCGTGTTGGGGACGGCGACGTTCAACATTACGCAGGGAACGACGACGCTCACCGATACGAATACGGCGCCACTGTCGGTGACGGGCGATCTGCTGCTGGTGGAGTTAACGCAAACGGACCTGTTTGTGGGGACCGGAGCGAGTATCGCTGACAACGCGTTGCCGGCAGCAATCGACGACACACTCAATACGACGGGAGCGGTCGGGTTCCATGTACAGGGAGCTAGCCTGACGCTGGCGACGCTGACCGACAGCGGGACGACCTACACGGGGCTGGAACTGAATATCGCTGAGGCGGGTCTGACGGGCGTACCCGGACTGATCTTGACGGTGGCGTCGGGCAGTGTGCCGTTCAATGAGGTGTCCACCGGGACGACGAAGCTGGACTGGGGCAGCACGACCTCCGACAACGGGTTGCTGCCGGTGGACACGTTCAGCGACAAGCTGATTGCGAGCCTGGATCTGTCAATCGGCGGGACGGTGTTGGTGGATGCATTCGGAGTCGTGTTGGGGACGGCGACGTTCAACATGACGCAGGGGACGACGACGCTGACCGATACGGTCACGCCTACGCCGACGGTGGTAACGGGCGATCTGTTGCTGGTGACGGTGACGAACGCGAACCTGTTTGTGGGGACCGGAGCGAGTATCGATACGAACGCGACGGCACGCTTAGATGATGACGTGCTCGATGTGACGGGAGCGATCGGGTTCCATGTGAGCGGTGCGAGCCTGAATCTGGCGACGCTGACCGACAGCGGGACGACCTACACAGGGCTGGAACTGAATATCGCTGAGGCGGGTCTGGATGGCGTACCCGGACTGACCTTGACGGTGGCGTCGGGCAGTGTGCTGTTCAATGAGGTTTCTGCCGGGACGACGAAGCTGGACTGGGCGACGGCGACCTCGAACAACGGGTTGCTGCCGGCGGACACGTCAGCGACAAGTTGATCGCGGGCCTGGATTTTGCAGTCGGCGGGACGGTAGTGGTCGATGCATTCGGGGTCGTGTTGGGGACGGCGACGTTCAACATTACGCAGGGAACGACGACGCTCACCGATACGAATACGGCGCCACTGTCGGTGACGGGCGATCTGCTGCTGGTGGAGTTAACGCAAACGGACCTGTTTGTGGGGACCGGAGCGAGCATCGCTGACAACGCGTTGCCGGCAGCAATCGACGACACACTCAATACGACGGGAGCGGTCGGGTTCTATGTACAGGGAGCGAGCCTGACGCTGGCGACGCTGACCGACAGCACGAGCGGGAGGACCTACACGGGGCTGGAACTGAATATCGCTGAGGCGGGTCTGGATGGCGTACCCGGACTGATCTTAACGGTGGCGTCGGGCAGTGTGCTGTTCAACCAGGTGTCCACCGGGACGACGAAGCTGGACTGGGGCAGCACGACCTCTGACAACGGATTGCTGCCGGCGGACACGTTCAGCAACAAGCTGATTGCGGGCCTGGATTTTGCGATCAGCGGGACGGCGACGCTGGATGTATCCGGGTTCGTCGTAGGTCTGGTGACGTTCTCGGTGACGCAGGGGACGACGGATCTGGTGACCGGGAACACGGACCTTGGGACGCTGGTCGCGGCCGATGTCTTGAAGTTCAACCTGACGAACGGGAACCTGTTTGCGGGGACCGGAGCGAGTATCGGTCCGGGAGCGGATCCGACCTCGGCAGCCGACGACACGCTGGATACGACCGGGGCGATCGGGTTCAGCGTCACCGGTGTGAATCTGACGCTGGCGATCGTGACCGCAGCGGACGGTACGAGCTACACGGGGATCGACCTAGGGATCGCTAGCGCGGGCCTGGTGGGCGTGCCGGGACTGACTCTGACGGTAGCCGCGGGCTCGGTCCTGGTCAATCAGAGCACGCATGCGACGAGTGAGCTGATCAACTGGGCGACGGCCAACGACGACGCATCTGCAGGATTGCTACCGACCGGAACGTTCGACGCGGCGCTGACCGAAGGCGTGGAACTGCAGATCGGCGGGACCGTCCTTCTGGATGTTTCCGGGTTCGTGGTGGGGACCGGCACCGTAACCATTACCAAGGGGACGGTCAGCGGCGACGACGGGTCCGGCATCACCCTGACGAATGCCGATGCCCTGTCGGTGTCACTGACGAACGTCAACCTGTTCGTCGGAGTGGGAGCGTTCATCGACGACCCGGACGGCCCGCTGGACGCGAACGCGAGCGACGATGTAATCAACACTGATGAGGCTATTGGTTTCAGCGTTGTCGGAGCCGGCCTGAACCTCGCAATTGTCACTCAGGGTTCGGTCAAGTACACGGCGCTGCAGTTCACGGTGCTCAGCGTCGGGTTTGTGGGCCTGCCTGTTGACTTTGGCCTGAAGGTTGGCAACCTGGACGTGCGTGTGAACCAGGTTGCCGGCTCTGCACAGAAGCTGGATTGGGACAGCCTGACGCTGACCGCCGGTAGCCTTCCGGCTCTTCCGGTTGATGCCGGACTGGACCTGTTCGCCTCCGGCAGCGCGAGTCTCGATCTCGGCGGATTCGTCGTGGCGGTCGGCACCCTGACCGTCGTCAAGGGAACCGTGATCGGCGACGACGGGGTTACGACGCTGACCAACGCCCAGGCGCTGACGATATCGCTCAGTAACGTCAGCCTGTTCGTGGGTGTGGGCGCGACCATTGACGAAAAGGGCACGCCAGACATTCTCGGCGACGACGATATCGACACGGCCGGCGCGATCGGCTTCAGCGTAGCCAACGCGAACCTCGACATCGTGATGGTGACCCAGGGGTCGGTGCGATACACGGCGGTCGAGCTCAAAGTGGCGAGCGTAGGGCTCATCGGCATACCCGTATTCACTCTTACCGCCACCAACCTCAATGCCCAGCTGAACCTGGTGACCGGCGGGACGCAAAAGCTGGATTGGGACAGCCTGAACCTGACGTTAGGATCCCTACCGGCGCTTACGGTCGATGTCGGCGTCGACCTCCAGGCCTCGGCCAGCGTCCTGCTGGATGTCGCCGGGTTCGTCACGGTGAGCGGGGACCTCGGATTCCGCAAGAACGGGACAGATCTCGAGGTGATCGGCAACCAGATCACAGTGCGGCTGGAAGCCACCTCTGATGTGTACATCGAACTGGCTGACGCGAACTTCGGTCTGATCGCCGGTCCCGGAAAGTTCGTCTTTGAACTGTCGGACGGTGTGCTCGATGTTCATCTGGGTGACTTCAACGGCTTCGGCACCCCACAGGTCTTTGTTCAGTTCTCGAGCGTAGGCGTACCGGGAGATAACGCGCTTACGGCGGGTACGAATGGGAAAACGATCAGCATTGGTCCGAGCCTTAGCTACACGTTCGATAACGACATCAAGTTCAACACGGCGGCAGTGGCGCTTGTCGGTATTAATATCGATATCGGCGGCGTGTTCATCCTCAAAGGGGATATCGGGTTCAAGAAACAAGACCTCGAAATTCAGGCGGTGGGCCAGGGCCTGACGATACGGCTGGACATAACGCCGAATGTGCCCGACTCCGACCCGGACAACCAGGTGTACATCCGGCTGACGAACGCGGACTTCGGTCTGATCTCGGGTCCCGGTAAGTTCGTCTTCGAGCTGTCGAACGGTGTGCTGGACGTTCATCTGGGTAGCTTCGACGGCTTCGACACCCCCGAGGTCTTTGTCCAGTTCTCTGGCAGCGGCCTACCCGGAGTGAACGTGCTTACGGCGGGTGAGACTGGGAAGACGATCAGCATTGGTCCGAACGTCAGCTACACCTTTGAGAACGACATTCTGTACAACACGGCGGCAGTGGCGCTGGTCGGTATCAACATCAACATCGCCGATGTGTTCATCCTCAAAGGGGACATCGGGTTCAAGAAGGTCTTGACCCCAACCGGCAACGAGATCCAGGCGGTCGGCCAGGGCCTGACCATACGGATGGACGCCACGCCGAACGTGCCCGACTCCGACCCGGACAACCAGGTGTACATCCAGCTGACGAACGCGAACTTCGGCCTGATCTCGGCTCCGGGAAAGTTCGTCTTCGAGCTGTCGAACGGCGTACTGGACGTACATCTGGGTAGTTTCGACGGCTTCGGCACCCCCGAGGTCTTTGTACAGTTCAGCGGCACCGGGGCACCAGTGAACGTGGTGGACAAGGACACGGTGATCGATATTGGCCCGGTCCAATACACCTTTGGCTCCGACATCAAGTACAACACCGTGGCGATTGCGCTGGTCGGTATCGACATCGACATCGCCGGGGCGTTCCAGCTGAGCGGTGATATCGGATTCAAGAAAGTAGGCGTCGAGATTTTTGCGGTGGGCCAGGGCCTGACCGTGCGACTCGACGCCACGCCGGACGTGCCCGACAGCGACCCGGACAACCAGGTGTATGTCCAGCTAACGAATGCCAACTTCGGCCTGATTTCGGGCGCGGGGAGATTTGCGTTTGAACTGTCGGGCGGTGCGTTGGATATCCACCTGGGCCCCGTGTTTAACCTCTCGGCCGGCTCGACGTTCGTTCAGTTCACGGGGGCCCTCTCGCCGGTGCTGGTGCCGCGGACGATCGTTATTGGCCCTGTCCAGTACGAGTTTACCAAGGCCATTGCGAATCAGACCATCGCCATCGCCGTGGAGGGCCTGGATGCGGACGTCGCCGGTGTCTTCCAGCTGAAGGGGGATCTGGGATTCAAGAAAGAGGGCCCGGGGGCCCACGGCCCGCCCCGGATCACAATCGTTGGCGACGACGTCACTGTGCGGTTGGACGCCACCCCGGGAGTGCCCGACTCGAACCCGGACGATCAGGTGTACGTGCAGCTGGCGAACGCCGACTTCGGCCTGATTTCCAGTTCCGGGAGATTCGCATTTGAGCTGAAGGCCGGTGTGGACGCGCCTCTCGGCGACAATGCCCTGGACATTCATCTGGCCGACTTCGCCAACATCACCGCTTCTCAAGTCTTCGTTCAGTTCTCGAACGCCATCTCGCCGGTGCTCGCGCCGACAACGATCAGTGTGGGCCCGGTCAATTACACCTTCGATGCCGCGATCCTGCCCAGCACCATCGCCTTTGCCGTCGTCAACTTGAAAGCCGACGTGGGCGGGGTCTTCCAGCTCAGCGGGGATATGGGATTCTCCAAAACGGGCGGCGCCTTGTCCCAGATTCTGGCCGTGGGCAACAACGTAACCATACGGCTCGACGCCACCCCGGACGAGTCCGATCTGGCCAAACAGGTGTACGTGGAGCTGAAGAATACGGACTTCGGTTTGGTTGCCATCGGTGGGAGCGTCGTCTTCGAGCTGAAACTCGGAGCGCAACCGCTCGGTGGGACCTCGCTGGACATCCACCTGGGCGATTTTACGCAGATCACCGCGGACTCGGTTTTCGTCCAGTTCTCGAGCCCGACCGGTGTGCTCCTGGTGGACCCGGCGACCGGGACCAGGACGATCAGTATCGGCCCGAGCGTCAGCTATACCTTCAATAGCGACATCTTGCCGAACACCATTTCCTTCGCCGTCCAAAACCTGAGCGCCCAAGTCGGCGGTGTGCTCACCATAACCGGCAATATCGGATTCACGAAGACGTTGAGCCTCATCAAGGTGGTGGCCAACCCCTTGAACGCGAAGCTCGAATTCAGCCCGACCGTGTTTGCGGAAATCACGAATGCGAGATTCGGTCTGATTGCCGGCATCGACATCTCCGATCCCGCAAATCCCGTACCCATATTCGCTTTTGAACTGAGCGATGGCACTTTGGATGTGCGTCTCGGGCCGGTCGGGTATTTCGTCGTTACCAAGGTATTTGCCCAGGTTACTGGCCCGACGACGACGATTACTGCCGGCGACCGCATCGAAATCGACGACGGCACCGTCTTCTACGAGTTTGAGAAAGACATCGATCCACTTACCCTCGCCATCCAAATCGAGGGCAAGCTCGTGTTGGGGCCCAACGAGACTGATGGACTTGTCCTCGACGGCGCCTTCAAGCTCAAGGTCGACACGAACGGTCTGAACCTGGCCGTCGCCGCCAGCCTTGGTCTCGGCCCTCTGGGCGACATGACTGCCAACGGTGGCCTCAGAATCGATTCGACCGGCCTCGTCGGACGTGTCGAGCTCACCCTGGATCTCGGCGGTCTGGGGACCGTGGGCCTGGACATTACCGGATTCTTCCTTCTCGAGATCAATACGAGCACTATTCCGCAGGACCTCGAAGTCTTTGACTTCAAGGTTGGCGGAGGATTCGAGCTCAAAACAATCACGATCCAGCCGGGTCTCCTCGTCAGGGCTGAAGCCACGCTTGATTTCATCGGCCTCATTTCCGCTGAAGCCACGATCGAGATCCGCCTCACCGCAGGCGAATTCCGTCTGAGTGGTACCGCGCTGATCGACCTCGCGGGCCTTGTTACCACCAATATCACCCTGAATGTCCTGATCACGTCCGCCGGCGTAACTCTGGATGCGAACGTAACGATCGACGCCGACATCTTCGGCATCATCAAGGTCAATGCGTCAGGGAAACTGCGGCTGAATACATCGGCCAGTAAAGTCACCCTTAACGGTTTCGAACACGACCCGGGTTCCTTCCTTGTAGACGTGGAGGGGGACATTGTCATCCTGGGAGTGCTGAAGTTCCATGCCTTCCTCAAGATCCAGGTTGGCGGCAGCTCCTTCTCCCATAGCGGCCAGGCGGTGGGGCCGGCTGGAAGCGACACCGTTCTGGGGCAGGGCGAGTGGGCAGTGAGCTTTGGTGCAATGATCGACTTCTTCGGTATTGCCACACTTGGATCTGACGGCTGGTTCAATCACAGGGGGCATTTCGGGTTCCACCTGGGCGGCGAAAGCGTAATCGGTACCCGTTCCTTCGGCATCGTCGGTACTTTCAACGTCAATGCCTCCTACAACGGCAGCGTGTTCGCTTTCGGCGGCGGCGCAACCGCCAGTGTCCGCCTCTTCGGCTGGAAGCTTGGCAGTCTCGGCGTGCAGTTTAGTTTTAATTCCGGCACCGGTCTGATCAAGATCACCGCCAGAATCGAACTCAGCTTCTTCTTCTTTAGCGTGGACGTTTCAAAGACCTTCACCGTCGGTCTGTTCAAGCTGCCACCGCCCGTCTGGTTGGCGGGCCGTACCGGACTAGACCAGTTGGAAGATGGTAGCGCCGTCGGTGGGGATGGTGTCCTCATCCTGAATATGGGTAACCTTACACGGAGGAACGCCCGTAGTCTGCAGAGCGGCGACACCAACGAATCCTTCATCGTCAAGCATGTCAGTTCGGATGCGGGAGGCACTGAGACCGTGGACGTCACCGGGTTCGGCCGAACCCAGCGGTTTACCAGGGTCCGCAAGATCGTTGCCAACAGCGACGATGGCAACGACAGCATCATCGTGAAGCCCGGTGTCATCAGCTCTGTCGATTTCAACGGCGGTTCAGGCAACGACATCATCGTGGTTCAGTCGGCCGCAGGTGCCGGCAACACGGTCGTCGGCGGCTCGGGTAACGATTACATCGAAATCGGATCGGCCGTCACGGCTCCGTTCATAATCAATGGTGACGCCGGTGACGACCAGATCTTCGGGGGTGCCGGCGCGGATACCATCAATGGCGGCGCCGATAACGACGTCATCTTCGGCAGGGACGGCGCGGACACCATCAATGGTGGACCAGGTGCCGATACCATCTACGGTGAGGTCGGCGCTGATTTCCTCTATGGCGACGCCGGCGCGGATACCTTCGTCTGGACGCCAGCCACGCTCGGGCAACCAGGCCACGGCGTCGATGCTGTCATTGACGGCGGTGCGGATAACGATACCCTTTCGGTGACCACCGGGAATGGCGCCGATGTAGTGACCGTCAACACACCGGGCGCCAACACCGTTTCCTTGTCCTGGGCTGCCGAGTTATTGAATGCCAATTCTGTCGAAGGCTTGAATATCAACCTGGGAGGGGGCGCCGACCGGCTTGTTGTCCGCGACCTGGCGGGATCGGGCGTCACGACACTCTCGGTCGACCTTGGGCGTGTCAACGCCAATGCGTTGGACCCGAACGTGAATCCGAGCAACAGCGCGGGCGATGTCGCAAACGACAGCGTTGAGTTGTACGGGGGCTCCGGTCCGGACAACTTTACCGTGACCACCAGCACCGTGTCCGCGAACGGCGACGAGCTCGTTGAGATCCTGCAGGGCGTCTACAACTCCACAATCGTCGGCGGCGTTTGGAGCGAAGGCGACGACCTTACGATTCACGCCGGTGCCGGCGGCGATACGATTACCGGCGTGGGAGTCGAACTCCAGTTGATGGCGATGACGTTCAACGGCGGGAGCGGAGCGGACACGCTGATCGGCACGAAGTTTATCGACAATCTCAATTCCGGCACGGGAAGCGATACCGTGACCGGGGGTATTGGGCTGGATATCTTCACCGACACCAGTGCTGCAGGGTCGGGGGATATCGATACGCTGGTGGAGACCTTCAGCGGTGATGTGTCGCTCTTCGATGATTACCTGGTCCACGGCGAGATACTCGGGGACGGCGGCGGTGCCTTCCACAAAGGCATTTTTACCGACGAACAGTTCCAGCTTCCGGTCAATCCGCTGTTCCCGGCTCCTTTCGTCGACTCGTTGCAGGATCTGGGCGACGTGTATGCGTCGACCTACGGTGCAGGGGCGGCCCCGGTGGAGATCGAAGTCCTCCTCTACAGCGGCACTCCTATCTTCGAGCGTGCCATTCTGACGGGCTCCACCGACAACAACATCATGGTGGTGGGCGACTTCGACAACAGGATCAAGGTTGGCAGCACGTTCTACACCGTCGCGCACTGGACGGGCGAAGTGACCCTGGACAATGCCGGCAACGGAGGAAGCCTCGACAGCGATTCCTTCAACGAGTACTACATCGTCAACCTGATCGACAACGTGGGCACCAAGGTCACCATTGGCGACTCGGGGGCCGGTAACGGCTTCTCGGAAATGTACGTTTACGGCACCGACCTTGCAGACGCTGCGACTCTGTTGGGAACCGGGCCCGGGGCTGGTGCAACTGGCGTCGTCATCTTTGGTGATCGGTACGATCCGTCGGGTGCCCTGATCCAGAAGACGACATCAGGTGGTAGTCTGCTTTGGGTCGAGTTGGACGGGGCAGGTCAGCGCATTCAGCGAACAAAGATTGTTATTGTTAATACTATTCCTATTCCCGAACCCATCTGGGATCTGAGCGCAGGTTCCACGCCTGAGACGGGTGCCAAAAAGATCTGGGAGGAGACCCTCACCAATACCGGTGAAGCGGTCCTGGTTCGGGCGCCTAATCCGGATCGTTCCGAAGTCGTGTTCCGCAGCCTCGGCCGTCTGACTCTCAACCTGCTGGGGGGCCTGGATACGGTCGCGATGGAAGACACGGCCGCACAAACCATCATCCGGCTAGGCATCGGAAACGATACCGTGGTGGTGGGCATCGTTCCGCTCATCAACGATCCTGGTAATAAGACCCTCGAATTCACGCTGGGTGTACCCATCGCGGACATCGACAACCTGACCAACGGCAACTCGCACGACGTCACCATCTACGGTGGCACCGACGATGACCAGTTCGAGGTCAATCACAATGCGGCCAAACTCTACCTGTCCGGCGAGGCCGGGGACGACACGTTCATTATCAATACCTTCCTCGTACTGACGGACGGGTCCACCCAGGACATCGCAAACCTCGCGACACTGTTTGGTGGAAGCGGCAATAACCGCTACTCCTACCTCCAGAACGCGCCCGTCTTCATCAGTGGTGGTCCGGGGATCGACACGGTGGTCATCAACGGCACCCCTATCGGCGACGTCTTTATCATCACGAAAAACTTTGTGGTCGGGGCAGGGCGCATTGTCAGTTTCACGGGGATCGAGCGCCTCGAGGTCAATGGCGCCGGCGGCGACGACAAGATTTACGTCCTGAGCTCGCCGAAGGAACTCGAGATCACCGTGCGCGGCGGCACCGGCAACGACGAGATTCACCTTGGAGGCGATCCCCCGACGTTGATCTTCGATCCGCCGGCATTCAGTTACCAGCCGCCGGCCTTCCAGGTCCAGGACGCCCCGGTTCCGGGTCGGGAGCTCTTTACTCTGAACCTGGGCCGGGTGACCTTCAGACTGGGTGGCTTCTGGTGGGATTTCGGCAACCCTTCGACCTCAGATGTGAGGAGTGCGATTGAAGGATTCCTCAACTTCCACCTCTTCGTGCTCTCACTGGTCCTGCCGGGTCTCACGGAGGCTCCGGGTTTCAACCTTGACACGTTTATTTCCACCAGGGCGTCCAGCCCGGTGAGGATCGATACCAGTTACCATTTCTGGTTCTGGGGCAGGAGGTCGTTTGTCACCGTCGACCTGAGCGGCATAGAGTTGGAATTCGACGGCAAGGTGTTGCCGCCACTCCGCACCGTGGTGCCTCCGCTTGTACAGGTTGACCCGCCGCCGTTCGCCTTCAAGCAGGATGCCGTCTTCGACATGACGGGGATCAAGGGCCGGATCACCATCGACGGCGGCGAAGGCTTTGACGGTGAGGCTGGTGACAGGATCTTTGTCCACGACCAGGGCGACAACAGTGGTGTTACTGGAGAGATCGGGACCACGACGCTCCCCAACCTCAAGGGCGAGCAGTTCCAGATTTACTCCGGGCCTGGATCCGACATCTTTGTGTCCCTCGATTCGGCCTTCAGCGGCACCGAAAACCGAGAGTTCTCCGATGGCGGATCCGGTTCCTTCACCGAGACGATCTATTCGCCGAGCGCCGTGCCGAGTGGTTACACCCCGAGCCTCGTGGCCGGGCAGGTGCCCGTCCTTAACTACAACCTCACGCTGGGCATTCGCACTCTGTTGACCGAGAAATTCTCTGTCCCTGACGCCGTTGTAGGCCAGCTGGATGGTATTTGGGACACGGTGTTCACCGACGAGGCCGCCTTCCGTGCCGAGCTTGCTGCAAGACTGAACGCAACCGATTTGGCCGACTATGAAGAGGTCATCGTTGCCACAGCAACCAAGTTCAAAGTCGACGCCAGCGGTAACCCCGTCCTTGAGCCCGGACAGGTCGGCGTCTTTGAAACCCTCTTTACTCAGACCGAGGACGCGACCACCGGCTTAGATACAAGAACCTTCTCCACTCTGAAGGGCCTCGGGTTGGGCACCGGCGACGCCCTGGACGGCACCAAGTTCGACGGCATTGAATACAGCAACATCGAAGAGATGACCGTCATGCTCGGAGACGGTGCGGACACCTTCACCATCACCGAGAGCGGCGACATTTTGCTGATACTGTCCACGGCGGGCGGGGGCGATACAGTCAATATCGAGGACATTGGGGGACCGGTCCGGGTGATGGGCGGTGACGGAAGCGATACGTTCAACGTAGGGCACAACGTGCTCGATGAAATCGGGGACCTGCTTACTATTGAGGGGAATTCCTACCTAAGCGAGTCGGTAGACAGGGTGGATTACGATCAGACGATCGAGATCCCAGGCCAGCAGGGAGTTTCCCTGCACGATGCCGTTCTCAACAGCGAGATCCGGGTATTCGTCAACTCCGATCCGCTGAACAACGCCGGCGGTTATCCCATTTTCACTTTCATTGATGCCGCGGGTAAGACAACGAAATATACCCGCCAGCAGTTGGACCAGATCGTCTTCCGGGCCGGCTCCGATGGCGTGCCAAGCACCACTGGTCCGGAACTGTGGATTCGTCCCGCCGTCCAGGACAGCAACGGTTTCCTCATCGAGGACCTGGTCCAGGAAGTCGAAGACGGGGTACCTATCTGGCGCGACACCAGTGCGAACGCGAACAGGGTGGCATGGACTCCCGGCGACTGGAACAACTTCCCGACCGGTCTGCTCGACTACGCCCACGAAGATCTGTTGGCGATTCAGGACATTCTTGATGACTTTGCCCAGATCTTTGGGATTTCCTTCTTCGGAACCCTGGCCCAGCAACACCGGGACGTCATCCTCCTTCACATCGCCCCGTCGCTGATCCCCGTCAACCGGGTTGACTCGGCGGGCAAGCCCCTCACCGTGTCTGCCATCGAGCGGTTTGTCTCCGCGGTCGCCGCCACCGACACGCTGAACGTGGTCGACACCGGGGATAGCGCCGAAAACACCGGTAACCTGACTTCGAACCGGATCACAGGCCTGGGCATGGCCGCAGACGACCCGACCATGGGCATTGAGTACTTCGGCATCGAGACGCTGAACATCGGCCTGGGTGGGAATCAGGACACCTTCACCATCGAGAGTACCCATTTCGGTGTGACCAACCTCGCCGGAAACGGTGGCGCCGACGTCATCAACGTGCAAGACATCGATGGTGTGACCACGGTTAACGGCGGCGATGGTTCCGACACCATCAATGTCGGTAGCAACTCTCAGGGTACGACCGGGTCGCCGGATAGCATCAACACCGGCACGTTAGACAACATTGGCGCTTTGCTGACGATCAACGGCAACGATCCAGACAGCGCCGGCAGCGACATCCTGAACGTGGACGACACCGGGGAAGGCGATACGAATACCGGGACCCTGACCGATACCCAGATCACCGGTCTGGACATGGCCGGCAGCATCACCTACGGTACTTTCGAGACGCTCAACATCGGCCTGGGTTCGAACGTGGATACGTTCACGATCGAGAGTACCCATGACGGTGTGACCAACCTCGACGGCAATGACGGTGGCGACATCTTCAACGTGCGGACCATCAGCGGTCAGACCACGGTCGATGGGGGCAATGGATCCGATACCTTCAATGTTGGCAACATCGCCGGTACTCTGAACAGCATCTTTGTCGCGCTGATCCTGAACGGCAATGATCCCACCAGCGGCAGCGACGTCCTGAACGTCGATGACACCGGGGACACCGAAGCGAACACCGGCGACCTGGCAGGTACCCTCACTGCGACTCAGATCACCGGCCTGGGCATGGCCAGCGGGATCACATACGGCACGATCGAGACGTTGAACATCGGTCTGGGTTCGAACCAGGATAGGTTCACCATCTTCAGTACCCATGTCGGCGTGACCAACCTCGACGGCAATGACGGTGCGGATATCATCAATGTCCGCACCATCAGCGGGACGACGACTGTCAATGTCGGCGCCGGCGCCGACACGGTCAACGTCGGCAGCATCGCCGCCGGCGTCGCCGGCAATCCCGATATTAACAGCGGCGGCACCGTGAACGGCATCAGCGCCCTGCTCACCGTCGACGGCGGTGGAGGTGTAGACAGGGATCGGCTCACCGTCGACGACACCTTCGATTCTGCCACCAACACCGGAGTTTTGACCGGGAGCAGCTTGACGGGCCTGGGCATGGGCAATGCCAATCAGTCGGCTGTCAACGCGGCCCTCGGCATCACCTACACGAAGTTCGAAGACCTCTTCATCTCCCCGGGAAGTGGCGCAGATATCTTTTCCATCATCACCACGCACAACAGCACGACGGCTGGAGGACAGTCCGAAACCACGACGCTGAATGCGGGTGCAGGCACAGACACGATCCACATCAATGCCGTCAGCGATAACCTGGTGGTGAACGGCCAGGACCACGCGGACATCATTAACGTTCGCACCATCAGCGGTCCCACGACTGTAGACGCGGGTGACGGAGCCGACACCGTCAATGTGGGAACGAACGCTCAGGGCACCGTCGGAAGTCCGGGCAACAACGGCAACGGCACATTGAACGGCATCGGTGCCTTGCTCACGATCAACGGCAACGACAGCGGCAGCGATGTCCTGAACGTGGATGACACCGGGGATGACGCGCAAAACACCGGTAACTTGACTGAAACCCGGATCACAGGCCTGGGCATGGCCGCAGACGATTCGACCAAGGGGATTGAGTATTCCGGCATCGAGACGCTCAACATCGGCCTGGGTTCGAAAGTGGATACGTTCACGATCGAGAGTACCCATGACGGTGTGACCAACGTCGACGGAAACGACGGCGGCGACATCTTCAACGTGAGGACCATCGGTGGCCAGACCACGGTCGATGGCAACAATGACTCCGATACCTTCAATGTGGGCGACAGCGTGAACAACATTTCTGCCGCGCTGATTCTGAACGGCAATGATCCCACCAGCGGCAGCGACGTCCTGAACGTCGATGACACCGGGGACACCGAAGCGAACACCGGCGACCTGGCCGGTACCCTGACCGAGACCGAGATCACCGGCCTGGGCATGGCCAGCGGGATCACCTACGGCACCATTGAGACGCTGAACATCGGTCTGGGTTCGAACCAGGATAGGTTCACCATCTTCAGTACCCATGTCGGCGTGACTAACCTCGACGGCAATGACGGTGCGGATATCATCAATGTCCGCACCATCAGCGGCACGACGACTGTCAATACCGACTCGGGAGCCGACACCGTCAACGTCGGCAGCATCGCCGCCGGCATCGCCGGCAATCCCGACATTAACAGCGGCGGCACCGTAAACGGCATCGCTGCCCTCCTCACCCTCGATGGTGGTGGAACGGGTGGCGACAGAGACCGGCTTACCGTCGACGACACCGCCGATTTGGCCGCCAACACCGGCATTTTGACCGAGAGTCGCTTGACGGGCCTGGGCATGGGCAGCCTCGACCAGTCGGTTGTCGCTGATGCCCTTGGCATCACCTACACGACGTTCGAAGACCTCTTCATCTCGCTGGGCAGTGGCGCAGATGTCTTTACCATCATCACCACGCACAACAGCACGACCATTGACGGCCAACCCGCGACAACGACACTGAATGCGGGTGCGGGCACAGACACGATTCACATCAATGACGTTAGCGACAACCTGGTGGTGAACGGCCAGGACCACCCGGACACGATCAACATCAAGGGAACCGGCGCCACCAGTCATTCGACGTTGAACGGCAACGGCGGCGACGACGTATTCAACGTCCACGCCATGGACGGGCCTGTAAACGTTCGCGGCGGAACCGGCAGCGACACTGTCAACGTCACCGATCGAGCGCCCGTTCTTCCGGCAGTTCTCCCGCTAGGAACGCGGACGACGCCCAACGGCAGTATCGACCGCATCAACGCCTTGCTCGACGTCCACGGCGGTGACGGCGCGCTCGACGTAATGAACGTTGATGATTCGCGCGCGGCGGCCGCCAACAATAAGACCGGAACCCTGACCGCCACCAGATTGAGTGGCCTGGAACTGGATGTCTGGATCGACTATCTCGCGCTGGAAGAGCTGAATATCTGGCTCGGTTTCGGCGCTAACACGTTCCACATCGACAGTACGCACGAAACCGAGACGACTCTCAACACGGCGGAGGGTGGCGACACGATCAATGTCAACGGTGCCAGCGGCCTGGTGACGGTGAACGCGGAGCAGGGGGACGATTTCGTCAACGTGCGCGCTACGGACGTCGACAGCGAGTTGCGAATCAACGGCCACGAGGGACTGGATACGATCAACCTCAGTAGCCTGTCGCCGACGCTGCCGGCGCCTTATCCGGCAGTCCTACAGCCGCCGGCTGCCGGTAGCATTGGCAATATCGATGCCATCGGCGGCCTGGTCGTGATCGACGGCGGAGACGAATTCGACACCATCAATGTCGACGATTCCGGCAACCTGACGGCCAAGCCTGGAACCCTCACGCTCGATACCCTACGTGGGCTGGCGCTGCCGGCCGGCGTGAACTACGTTGGGGCGGAAGACTTCAATCTCTGGCTCGGCAAGGGCGCCGACGTATTGTTTATCGCCAGCACCCATGCGGGAACCACCCAGGTGTTCGGCGGCGACGGTAATGCGACGACCAACCAGCGTGACGACACCATCGCCATCAACACGATCAGCGGTGTTACGACGGTCCACGGCCAGGCCGGCAACGACTTCATCGAGGTCAACGTGGATGCCCTGACGTTGCCGGAGGATGCAGCGTTCGGCTCGCTGGAACCCATCACCGGATTCTTCGACCGGACGCACCTGAACGGCCTCGGCGCGGTTCTCAACCTGCACGGCGAGGGCGATTCCGACCAGTACACCCTGAACTTCGCCGGTGCGGGCGATGCGCTGGTCAACGTCCACGACAACGGGGCTGAGAATAACGGCGTCGATACCCTGATCATCAACGGCGCCGACATCGTTGCGGATGTTGATAACCAGCCGAACGACACCTTCCTGCTGCGGCGCGACTTCGTCGTGTTGCTAAATGAGTCTGTGCCGGGTGACGGTTTCGACCGGGTCGAGCGCGCGAACTATGACCAGAACATCAACGCGCGTCTGATCGTCAACGGGCTGGGTGGTGACGACAAGATTGTCGCCGACGACAACAGCTCGATCACCACGCTGGACGGTGGCGATGGCAGGGACACCTTCCAGATCGGCCAGGTGTTCGGCACGCCGCGTGACGCCGCGAGTGCCAACGTCGCTCCGGGCGACACAGTCGATACCACGCCTGTGATCATCGGCGTGATCAAGGATCCACTCAAAGATCCAACTGATCCGAGTGCGGTTATCTTCGAACCGACCTCTTTCGGTCCGATCACCAGTGTTCTGTCCGAGGCCACCATCGATGCGATAAACGACGCAATCGACGTCCAGGTGGCGAAAAACGAGGCGCTCGACGGCATCGCCTACGTCAGTGACGGTGTCAGCCACGTCACCACGATTTTTGGTGGCGACGGCGGAGACGTTTTCAACGTCTATCACAACAAGGGTACGCTGCGGCTCGAAGGGGAGGCCGGCAACGACGAGTTCATCGTGCGTGCGTTTGTGACGGTGGACCTCTCAGTGCAGGCCGACACCGAAATCAACGGCGGTGGCGGTGCCGATATTATCAATTACGCCATCAACGCACCGGTCAGCCTCGACGGCGGCGCGGGCTTCGATACGGTGGTAGTGCTGGGTACACCGTTCCCCGACAACTTTGTGGTTACCAGCGACGGCATCTTCGGTGCGGGCCTGAACGTGACCTTCGCGAACATCGAAAGTGCCGAGCTGGACACGCTGGAAGGGGACGACACCATCTACATTCTCGGCACCGGTGCGGACTTTGTCACGACGGTCATCGGCGGTCTGGGCGACGACACCATCGAAGTGATGGGCGATGTCCTGGGCACCGTCATCAGCGACGACCTGCTGGGCCGCTCCGGAGTGATTACCCACGGTGTGGCGAGTGAGGATCCTGCCTTCGACAACGTGGGCGTGAACGGCGTTTTCGTCAATGTCCTCTCGCTGGCCGCAGAGAGCCTGGTGAGCATCCGGCCCACCGGCGATCCGCTGCTCGTTACCGAAGACGGCACGCTGGTGGCCTCCTATCTCATCAGCCTTGTTACTCCGGATTCGGCTGAGCTGGCCGCTGAGCTGGCGGCTGCGCTGGCCGCCAACCCGGTTTACCTCACGGTGTCGGCGGGTATAGTCAGCAGCGAGGACCGCAGCAATGGCGGTGCCGGCATCCTGGTGTCCGTCAACGCTGGCGCATTTACCAACGCGGTAGTCCTGACTTTTGACGGCACGCCGGCGAACGAGGAATTCGAGATCAGCGTGATGGCCGTCGAGGATTCTGGGGAGGAAGGTCCGCGGCTTGCTCTGATAAGCCACAGCATCAACAGCGGAGACCCGGCGTTTGACGACCTGCCGATTATCGACGTTTTCGTCGACGTGGTGGACAACGATAAGCCGGGCCTGGATATCCGTCATCTCGAGGAGCAGGGCAACGGTAGTTTCCTTCCCAACAACAGCACGCAGGTGCTCGAGGGTGACCCCACCTTCGGTTTCGATGACGTCTACTCGGTCGTCCTGACCAGAGCTCCGGGCGATGACGTTACTGTGAACCTGAATACCGACGGACAGATCATCGCGTCGCCACTGGCAGGGGGTTCCTCCCTTGTGTTCAACGATACCAACTGGAAGGTCCCGCAACTGGTCAGGGTGACGGCGGCAGAAGATGGACTGGACGGCGTAGAGATTTCCACCATCACTCACGAAATCGTCAGCAGCGGTATCTTCGGTAGTATCCCCAGTGCCGAGTACCCGGAACTCGACGTCACAGTTTTCGACGACGAAACACCGGGCGTCATCGTTCAGGAGACCGATGGTTCCACCGTCGTGGTCGACGGTGGGCACAATGACAGCTATCGGGTGCGGCTCACGAGGGCGCCCGATGGCGAGGTCACTCTGACACTGCGTACGGACACCCAGACGTTCCTCAGCACCAACAGCGATTTTGAGACCGAGGATGAGAATGTCGAGTCGGGCTTCTTCGAATACACCTACATTTTCGATGGCACCAACTGGTCACAGTGGGTCGACATCGACGTCAGGGCCAATTCCGCCTTCGAAGGGACGAATGACAAGGCCAAGGTGTTTGCGCCTCAGGCTCAGAACCTCGACCAGATTCGGGGTCCGCTGATCATCGAGGGTGGTGTCGGTCCCGGCGATGCGCGGGCTCTCTTGGAACCGATCTTGTTGCCGGGTGAAACGAACGACGTCAGCGCGCAGAACGCCGCGTCGACGACAGAGGCTGGCGACATCGACACCCTCAACGTGTTCCACACGGACAACAGTGACGCGGATACCGGAAACCTGTTCTACCGCACAGTCGATGGTGAACCGAACGCCAACGCCATCGCCAACGCCGGCCTGGCCCTGACCGGATTCGAGATGGGCGGTGACTTCTCGGTTGATGAGGGGACCCCGGGGACCCCGAAGATCGTCTACTACGGCGGTGGCATCACCCTGAACGGTTTCGAGGTTGTGGAGATCCTGCTTGGCAAGGGCGACGAGACTCTCAACATCTCCGACACCGGCGATCGCGACGAGAAGGCTGAAGTTGCCGACGATCCTGCAACCATTACCGCAGTCCACGGTGGCGGGGGCAGTGACACCATCATGATCTCCGGTCGTGGCAACGGCCCGCTCGTCGTGTACGGCGACACCTCCCAAGATCGCGCGCGTTACGGCAATGATGCCCCAGTCGCTTCCATCCATGGAACGAGCTTTGCGAACGACGGCGACGACACCATCGACGCCCGGGCGATGGGCGATCAGAACGACGGATTCGTAGGCCTGGTTGCCTACGGGGGGTTCGGTAACGACACGATCTGGGGCAGCCAGGGTGACGACCATCTGGCCGGCGGTACCTCGGCCCAACTGGGCCGCGACTTCATCGACGGTCAGGCAGGTGACGACCATATCTACGGTGACTCGCATTTCAACGTAGACCTGCAGCTCTTCTCCGAGGATCAAGTAGCGGCATTCGCCAACTCGGATCCGCGTGTAGCCGAAATGTTCGAGGTGCTCGATGAGACGCCGGGCGATGACAACTATCTTGGAACTGATGATTACCGCGAATCCGCAGGTGTAGACGAGATACGGGGCGGAGCAGGCGCAGACATTATATTCGGTGACCACGGCGTCATCACCCTGGCCGAAGGCACGCGCCGCCTGACCACGACGAGTTCTATCGTGCGCCTCGACACTGTGCAGCCGACGTTCGGTGGCGATGACATCATTTACGGCCATACTGACGTTTCGGCCGGACCAGCAGACGATGCGGTGGGCGATCGGATCTTCGGCGGGCAGGGCGGCGACTTCATCGAAGCCGGAAACCGCAATAACGTGGTCCTCGGTGATCACGGGTTCATCAATCTGGGTGTAGCCGATTCCGACATCGACCGGATCGAAAGTACGGAGACGACGTTTGCGGGCGGCGCGGACACCATTTTCACCGGCGCGAACGACGACATCGTGATCGGTGGCCGTTTCGGCGACAAAATCACCATCGAGGATGGAAATAACATAGTCTTCGGCGATTCAGGCTTCGTCCTGTATCAGAATGGTGGGCCGCTGCTGGGCAAGATAGCGAGCCTGTATCTGGACGGTTCCGGAACGTTCATCCAGGGCGGCGACGACGTGATCAGGGTTGGCGTGAGCGATGGTAGCAACGGACTGGGCAACGACATCGTGATTGCGGGTCTGGGCGATGACAAGGTCACGATCGGGAACGGGAACAACATCGCGTTTGGCGATGAGGGATCGGTGACGTTCCAGCCGGACGGCACACTGCGGGCCCTGATCACGAGCCTTTATCTGGACAACGTGACGGGCATAGCCGACCGGTCGGTGCTGAACGCGCCTGAATCCGGTGTGGGCGTGGGCAAGGACACGATCAACACCGGGATCGGCAATGACGTGATCATCGGTGGCCTGGGGCTCGACACGATCACGTCGTCGACGGGAGCAATACCGTTCTGGGTGATGAAGGCTTCGTGAAGTACCAGACAGGTGAATCACTCCTAGATGAAGTGACGAGCCTGTACCTGGACGGTTCCGGAACGTTCATCCAGGGCGGCGGCGACGTGATCAGGGTTGGCGTGAGCGATGGTAGCAACGGACTGGGCAACGACATCGTGATTGCGGGTCTGGGCAATGACACGGTCACGATCGGGAACGGGAACAACATCGCGTTTGGCGATGAGGGTAGTGTCACGTTCCAGCTGGGCAGCACCCTGAGGGCCCGGATCGAGAGCCTGTATCTGGACGATGACGGTTTGTCCGCGTTGGATGTGGAGCCGATTGAAGCCGTGGTGGGTAACGACACGATCACGACCGGGAGCGGTGCTGACGTGATCATCGGCGGACTTGGGATCGATACGATCACGGTCACAGACGGGAGCAATACCGTTCTGGGCGATGAAGGCTTCGTGCAGTACCAGGATCAGAACGATCCCGCTCCCAATGCCATTGAACTGCCGGGCACGGTATCGAGCCTGTACCTGGATCTTGCTGGGACGTTCATCCAGGGCGGCGCCGACGTGATCAGGGTTGGCGTGAGCGAGGGTAGCAACGGTCTGGGCAACGACGTCGTGATCGCGGGTCTGGGCAATGACACGGTCACGATAGGGAACGGGAACAACATCGCGCTAGGAGCCTGTCGGGAATAAGAAGTCTGCAACCAAGAATCAACAACTTACAGACCGGGGATGGCTCGTAAGTTGTTGATTCTTGCTTCGAGGGAGCCAATTCCCGACAGGCTCCTAGGCGACGAAGGGGCAATCACCTACCAGGCGGGAAGCGACCTGTGGGGCTGGATCGAGAGCCAGTATCTGGATGACTTCGAAGATTCGCCTCTTGATGTGGAACCGACTGAAGCCGTCGTCGGCAACGACATGATCACCACAGGTACGGGTAACGACGTGGCGATTGGCGGTCTCGGCGACGACATGATCGACGTGTCGGAAGGCGACAATATCGTCCTCGGCGATGAGGGTGATGTCCACTATCAGGAACCGTTGCCTGATGTCGGCGAAATCACAACGAAGTTCACCGACGGCGATGGTGAATTCGTCCAGGGTGGTGACGACAAGATCACCACCGGTGGCGGGACCGATTACATCCTCTCTGGTTCCGGTAGCGACACTGTGAACGCGGGAGGCGGCGACGACGTGATCTTCGGCGACGGCCTGATCGACTTCCAACCTGGCTCGAGCGTTCCCGAGACTATCGTTTCCGCCTCCCAGGACGACAACTTCGTCCTGCTGCCGCCGAGCGATGCGGTTTACTTTGCCGGCGGCGGTAACGATATCGTCATCGGCAACTCGGGCAATGACTGGATCGAAGGAGGTGCCGGGGACGACATCCTGATCGGTGATGAAGCGGTCATCACGTTCGATCTGGGTGGTGCGGTCGTCGATTTCATCCAGACAGTGTTCTTCACTCCCGAAACGGCGCCCGGTGCTTCTGACGGGCAGTTGATACCGGGCGGCACCGAAACGCTCTTGCCCGGGGAGATGGTGCCGACCAGTGGCTGCCGGATTGGGAACGTTTCGCTGACGAGTTCGACGCGGACCCGACGATCGATGGCCCCGACCCGGCCCGCAACTTCGAGCCCTACGGTGAACTCGGCATGATCCGGCAACAGGACGTCGGTTGGTCGGAACAGACCGGGGCTCCCGCCGATCCGCAGCCGGGCAACATCCCGGGTGGGTCGCGCGACGTGCTGCGTTCCGCCAACTTCAATGATGGGAGCACGGACGGATTCTCTCCCGATAGCGGTGCGTTTACGGTTGAGAACGGAGCACTGGACGTCGCGGCCGAATCGCTCGGCGGTGATGCCGTCGCCGTCTACCACGTCGATCACCAGCTTCCGGGCTATTTCGAGGTGTCGGCGTTCGTCATGACCGACAAGCCGACCGGAGGGTGGAACGCCAACGCGTATATCATCTTCGACTACCAGAACGCGAACGACTTCAAGTTCGCCGGCATCAACGATTCCACTAACCAGATGGGCCGGCGGACAGCCGCTGGTTGGACGGTTGACGTCCAGTCGAACATCCAGGTGAAGCCGAATCAGTACTACCATATGCTGGTGGCTATCAACGGCACGACCGTCACCGTTGTTGTTGATAACCAGGATGTGTTCAGCCACGTCTTCGCTCCCCAGATTGAGAACGGTTGGGCCTACGGTTTGAACTGGGGATATGTTGGTGTCGGTTCCGACAACGCACGGGGCAACTACGAAAACGTCGAAGTCCGCGTCCTGCCGCCGGAATTCACCTTCGAGCAGACCGAAGAGTTCGACGTCGACGCCGGCCTGTTGACAGGGCTGCCCTCGGGGGACTGGCAACTAGCTGGCGGTCGGTACGATGTCGCTCCTGGCGCCGGCACGGGGCTGAGCATGGTCGACCTCGGGCAGGCAATCAGGACCTCGTCTCTGCTTGATCTGTCGGCGACACTCCGGACCGAAGGCGTGGGAGGGTTCGTCTTCGATATGTATGGGCCGGAAGAATTCAAATTCGTGGCGCTCGATGCCGATTCCGACCAGATCCTGATCGGCCATCACACCGCACGGAAGGGTTGGGTTGTCGATGCTGTCGCCGCCGCGAACATCGAGGCCGGCGTAGACTACGAGCTTTCGGCTTCGTTGAAAGGCACCACCGTGAGCGTCACGGTGAAGACAGCGGGCGCTCCGGCGCCGTTCGGCGCGTTGGGGCACGTCTTCAACTCGGCGGTCGTGGACGGCGAGTTCGGCCTCTTGGGCAGGATCGGCTCTTCGTCCTTTGACACATTCACGTTCAAGACAGACGACCCGGCCTTTGGTTCCTGACCTCCCGGCGCCTACTACCCCGCATTTCTTGAAAGATCGCCGCAATGCTTTATCATGTGAGGCGATCAGTCATACCCGTCCCGGTTTCGATCGGACAAGGAGAACGTTTATGAGAATCCGAATTTTTCTCGTGTTCATGTTGGCCGCGGGCGTACTGGCGCTCGTCCTTTCACCGGTGACCGAGGGTCAGCGACCCCGGCTTAACCGGGTGGTCGACGCACTTTCACAGGGCAAGGTGTCGATCGGCGTTTCCTCGGGCGGAGGTGCCGATCTCGACGGCTTCCGTGAGATGGGGGCAACCCGTGGCGCGGACACGAACATCGACTTCCTGTTCATGAGCCAGACGAATCCCGCAACCTTCAGCATCCCGAACCTGAGAGCCTACATAGAGGGCCTCGTCGAGGGTGGAGCGACGAGTAATCCCAGCACCCATCCGATGCTGCTCCGCGTGCCGACGATCCACGAGGATACCGAAGGGGCCAAACAGAGAATCCAGCAGGCACTGGATGCCGGCGTCTACAACTTCATGTTCCCGCATGTGGAAACTGCGGAAGAAGCCCTGTTTGCTGTCCGCGCGATGCGCTATCCGGCCCAGGATGTCGTCGACGGAACGAGGCCGAACACCGCCGGAGAGGCGCCCTCAGTTTGGGGAGTCTCCGAATCGGAATACCGGGCAAAGGCCGATCTCTGGCCGCTCGACCCGAACGGTGAACTGACCACCGTCATCCTGCTCGAGAGCATCGACGCCGTAGAAAAACACGCGCGTGAGATCACTGCGGTGTCGGGTGCGACGATCGTGATCCCGGCTCCTGGAGACCTTAGTAGCGCATACAGGGCGGCTATGTTCCCCAATGCGGCGCGGGGACGCGGCGGACAGCCCGGTGCGCGCGGCGGCGGCCGTGGTGGCCGCGGAGGTGGCCGTGGCGGTGGTCGCGGTGGCGGTCTGACCGACGTTCAGCAGGCGGCTCTCCAGGAACAACTGGAGGAAGCGTTCGCGATGCAACTGGCGGTTTGTATCGAACTGGATGTTGTGTGTGGGATTACCGCGGGTGAGCAGGATATTGAGCGGCGCATCCAACAGGGGTTCCGGTTCATTATCGCCAACAGCCAGGAGGCCGTTCGTCTCGGACACGCTGCGGCTGGAAACGACTAAAACTGTAGCGGCGCTCTATGAGCGCCGAACGGGGGCGGTCATAGACCGCCCCTACAGTAAGCGACGGGCCGAAGAGCCCGGTCACTACCGTTCCCGGTTCTGTAGGATCGGGGGTGAGGCCCCGACATTTAAGGATTGGGGTGGGGGGACCGTGCTGGCGTTCTGGTTCCCGAATCCGAAACAATGTGAACTAGTCAGGGCACTCGAGGATCGGTAGGCTGGCGGGGCGCGGTGGGCCCGACGCTGAACGACTAGCCCCGAGGGACGACCTCGACGCCGTCGGCTATGTCGTCGCTCGGATGGACGATGACGGACTCGTCTTCGACCAGACCCGACAGGACCTGTGCTTCCAGGCCGTTGCGCTGCCCGATCTGGACACGCCGCTCCAGAGCCTTGCCCTCAACCAGCGTAAACACGGCCCACTCGCCGCCGTCGTCCCGGAACAGGCTGCTGGTCGGTACCTTCAGGGTATCTTCGCTCTCCCACGTTATCACGCGGACTTCAACACGATAGGCGTCCCCGAGGTATTCTGCCGCCTGTTCGACGTCGTCGAAATCGATGACGACGTTGACGCGCTGTTCTTCGACTCCGAGCGCCGACAGCTTGGTGAAGCCCGACGGTTCTACCAGGCGGACGCGCCCTTCGAGCGTTATCCCACCGCCCCACTGCTCGATGAGAACCCGCGCACCATTCGAAATCCGAACCGCGTCGGCGGAAAGGAAGTCGCTCACGATCTCCAACTGTTCCGTGTCGCCGATTTCGACCAGCGCTTCCCCAGAGGGCACGACGGCTTCACTTTCACGCAGCCTTCTGAGGACGACGCCGTCGATCGGGGAGCGGATCGTAATCGGTTGCCCCGCGCCGTTCGACGCCCGTGAATCCGCTCCCGCCTGGATGAGAGCCGTCTCGGCTAGCTCTACGGCCTGCTCGGCATCGCCCACCTGGAAGTCGGCCGCGTTCAGCGCTTCGCGTGTCCGACGTGCCTCGAACTCCGCGGTGTCGAAGCGCTCACGGGATATGAGTTCCTGCTCCATCAGCTCTGCGTAGCGTTCCAGTTGGGATTCGGCGAAGTTGAGCTCCTCGCGAACGCGATCCCGCGTAGCTTCTGCAGTTCTGAGGGCGGCTTCGGCGAGCCGGACACCCGATTCGGCCTCCGCCCGGCTCCTAACGTCGAGAAGCGCCGGTTCGATGGGAAGGAACGTCGCGATTGTGGTTCGTCCCGCGCGCACTGAATCGCCCGGTTCGAGATCGATCCGGAGGACTCGCCCCGCAAGCGGTGCCGACACGACGAAGCGGTCGTGGATCCGGGTCTCGCCCTCCTCATCGAGTGTGACCTGCATGGGGCCGCGGGCGACCGTTTCGAAGTCGGCCTGAATGGGCTGGGGCTGATATGCGTAATAGAACGCCACTGCGACCGCTGCCGTGACCAGGAGGAAAAACACACGTCTGAGGAAGCGCTTCATCCTATCCTTATTATCACCGATTATTCCCGGGTCTTGAGCACCGCGACCAGATCGAGTCGATTCAGGCGGTGCCGCACGGCGAGGCTGGACGCGACTGCCGCAGCCAGCACCGCCGCCGCGGCCGAAGCATATGTGCTCGTGGCGATGACGAGCGGTACCCGGTAGAGTTCGGTGTCACCGATAGTGGCGACGGTTAAGGCTGCCAGCCCGTAACCGATCCCGAGTCCGAGTGGCACTGCCGCCGCCGTCAGGAGAGCGAACTCTCCCAGGAGAATGTAGGAAATCTCACCCTTGGTGAAACCCATGACCCGCAGGCTGGCCAGTTCCCAACTCCGTTCCGACAGCGCGATCCGGGCGGCGTTGTAGATCACGCCGAGGGCGATCGTACCGGCGAACAGGATGTTGAAGAAGATTAGAGTCGCCATGTTCGCCTCGACCGTGTCCTTGAAGCTCTGGATGGCCGCGTCTTTTAGAGCGACTCCGGCAACACCCGGTGTCTCTTTGAGCCGCGAATAGAGATCGTCCAGCCGGGATGAATCCACCTGCAGGAACGCGCCCGAGAGCACTCGACCCTCGCGCATGAGTCGCCGCAGGGCTCTGATATCCATGTAGGCCGACGCGCCCATGAACTCCTCGACGACCCGGGCCACGACAACCTCGAGTGTCGGTCGTGGGCCTTCCAGTACTTCCATAATCAGCGTGTCGCCACGCTCGGCCGCCAGGATTTCAGCCAGCTTTGTCGACAGGACGATGCCGTCCGGGGGCAGTCGAACCGGAGCGAGATCGGTATCGAGCAATCGGCTCAGCGTAGCGTCGCCCGCTATTCCCGTCACCCCCGCCTGACGCGATCGATGACCGAACCGCAACCGTACGGGAACCGAACGTAGCGGCTCGGTCCGCATCACGCCGTCCATCCCTGCGATTTCGTAGAAGGCCCGGGGAGCTGTGGGTTCCACGAACGACACGGTGAGATCCTGGCGCTCGATCACGTTGAACTGGATGTCCATCGCGTAAGACATCGAATCCAGGAAGAACATCCCGACGATCATCATGGCTGCCCCGAACGCGATGCCTATCGTCGACAGAGCCGCCCTGAACGGGCGGCGCGAAATGTTACGGAAGATCATCCGGGTCTCGGGCGAGGGCCATCCCCCCAGGATCCGTTCGAAAAGGCTCACGCGGTAGTGGGCCGGAGCCTGGGGGCGCATCGCCTCGGCCGGAGGCAGCTTGATGGCTGCGCGTACCGCACCGCGAGCGCCGAGCAGCGCTGCGATCAAGCCGACGAGCGTAGCCGTAGCCACGATGTTGGGCGCGATGCGAAACTCGAGGACGGGGAACCGGAAGAAATCGTTGTAGATATTGACGAGGCTCGTTGCCAGGTAAGAGCCCGCCGCGATGCCGATGCCGATGCCGATCAGGCCTACGATCAGTGCCCACAGGTAGTAGTGCAGACCGACCTCGAAGTTCGAATAGCCGAGCGCCTTCAGCGCCGCGATCTGCTCCCGCTGGACCGCGACGACGCGGCTCAGGACGACGTTCAGGAGGAAAGCGGCTACAGCCAGGAAGATGATCGGCACCATGGTGCCAAAGCTCTGAAGCTGCGTGAGTTCGTTGTCCAGATACCAGTGCGAGAGTTGCAGGGACCGTGGAATGGCCCCGAGGCCGCCGTAACGTTCCAGCAATTGATCCAGGCGCATAATGACGTCGTCTTCCGAAGCGCCCGCCATCAACCGGATCGCGACGTCGTTGAACCCGCCTTCCATATCGAAGGCGCTCGCCAACTCCCGCTCCCCCATCCAGAGGATGCCGTACCTCCGGTCGTCGGGGATGATGTCGCCGGGCCGGATCGTGTGGAGGAACTCCGGAGACAGTGCAATCCCGGCGATCTCCAGGTCCCGCCGCCGGCCGTTGATGACGGCCCGGATGCTGTCGCCCGGCTCGAGTTCATGAGCGAGGGCGAAAGACTCACTGACGAGAATCTCATCCGGGCGGGCCGGATCGATGTACCGGCCTTTGCGGATGAACAGGTCGTTCAGGATGGCCCGCCGTCGTTCCGGTATGGACACCAGACGGCCGATTGCCGGCTCGGACATGCCTTCCATGTCCAGGGTCACGGCCGCGCTGACGCGGAACTCCGCGCTCGCAACGCCCGGGATCGTTTCGATCCGGTCGGCAAGGTAGAGCGGAGCGCGCTTGAGGCCCACGAATACGTCGGCGAAACGGTTCCGATCGTAATACGAAGATTGGCTGAGCCGCAGTGATTCGAATGCCCCCAGGTACATGATGTACACCGTCACCGCTGCGGCGATCACCAGGCTGATAGCCAGGACCTGTCCCTTGATGTTCCAGAGGTCGCGGATGAGCTTGCGGTTGATCGCCCTCATCACCATTCAAGCTCTGACGGAAGAAGTTTGGTGTCGTTTTCGCGGATCGAAGCAATCCAGCCGTCGGACATTACCACGACGCGGTCCGCGATGTTCGCGATCGCAGCGTTGTGAGTGATCACGGCCGTCGTCGTGCCCAGTTCCCGATTGACCTTGGCGAGCGCCTCGAGCACGACCACACCCGTCTTGATGTCCAGGGCGCCTGTAGGCTCGTCGCAGAGCAGCACATCGGGGCCCTTGGCGATCGCCCGCGCGATGGCGACGCGCTGCTGCTCCCCGCCGGAAAGCTGAGCAGGGAAGTGGTCGATCCGGTCGCCTAGATCCACCTGCTCCAACGCTTCCTCGGGCGAAATTGGATCGTCGCCGATATCGGTGACAAGCGCGACGTTCTCGCGCGCCGTGAGGCTGGGTATGAGGTTGTAGAACTGGAACACGAAGCCGACGTGCTTACGGCGGTAGGCCGTCAACTCGCTCTCCCGGGCTGCGGTGAGATCCTTGTCCCTGTAGACCACACGTCCCGCTGTCGGAACGTCCAGCCCGCCCAAGATGTTCAGGAGGGTCGACTTGCCGCTGCCCGAGGGGCCGAGAAGCACCACGAACTCACCCTCGTAGAGGGAAAGATCGATGCCTCGAAGGGCGTGCACTTCGACATCGCCCATCGGATACACCTTCGTGATGCCGCGGGCTTCGAAGACGGTGACGTTCTCTGGGGGCGGTGATTCGTTATCAGGAGCCGTTTGAGGTTGGAGGGTCATCTACGCTCCAAGCTCCAGTATCCCACAGAATCCAGAGCGGTAGCGATGGGGTCGAACTGCGACCACTGGTGAAAGTTCCCTTCCCCAATTCGGCGCTGCCTACAGTTCGATCCTGCGTAACCGGAGGGCGTTCATGATCACCGAAATCGAGCTGAACGTCATTGCGGCGCTCGCGATCACGGGGGTCAGCAGCAACCCGAAGAACGGATAGAGCACACCGGCTGCGACCGGTACGCCGAGGGAATTGTAGATGAAGGCGAAGAACAGGTTCTGTCGGATGTTGCGCATGGTCGCCCGGCTCAGGCGGCGAGCCCGGACGATCCCCCGAAGATCGCCTTCGACCAGCGTCACCCCTGCGCTCTCCATCGCAACGTCCGTGCCGTGTCCCATGGCGATCCCGACGTCGGCCTGCGCCAGTGCAGGCGCATCGTTTGTGCCATCCCCGGCCATCGCGACCACAGCTCCCGACTCCTGAAGACGGCGAACCTCCCGGTACTTTTCCTCGGGCAGAACTTCCGCACGAACGTCATCGATGCCCAGCCTGCGGGCGACCGATCCGGCCGTAACGCGGCTGTCTCCGGTCAGCATGACGATACGCATGCCGTCGGCCTTGAGTTGCGCGAGCGCCTCGGGCGTCGTCCCTTTGACGGGATCGGAGACGGCCACCAGTCCCGCCGAACGGTTGTCGACGGCCAGGAACATCACTGTGGAGCCGTCATTTCTCAGGACGTCCGCCGGTTCCGCCAGCGACTTCAGATCCACGTCACGCTGGGCGAGCAGTGCCGCGTTTCCCAACGCGACTCGCCGCGAATCGACCACACCGATGACTCCCTTGCCGGTTATCGCCCGGAACTTTTCCGCCGGTCGGAACTCCACGCCGCGCCGTTGGGCCTCCGCAACGATCGCCGCTGCCAGCGGGTGCTCGCTAACGGACTCGATCCCGGCGGCAATGGCAAGAACCTCGTTCTCGGTGAAGCCTTCGGTTGCCTGTACGGCTTCGACACTGGGCTTGCCCTCGGTCAGCGTGCCGGTCTTGTCGACGACCAGCGTGTTTACCTTCTCCAATGTCTCGAGGGCTTCTGCATTGCGTATCAGGACCCCCACGCTCGCTCCACGGCCCGTCCCCACCATGATCGACATCGGCGTCGCGAGACCGAGCGCGCAAGGGCATGCAATGATGAGTACCGCGATGGCGTTGACCAGGGCGAACGCCATGCGGGGTTCCGGCCCGAACACCGACCATACGATAAACGTCACGATCGAAGTTCCGACGACGGCCGGCACAAAGTAGGAAGCTACAACGTCGGCGAGCCGCTGAATGGGTGCGCGGCTGCGCTGTGCGTCGGCAACCATCTGTACGATCCGCGCAAGCAGGGTCTCGTTTCCAACCCTCTCGGCGATCATCACGAAACTGCCGGTCTGGTTGATGGTGCCTCCGGTCACCGGCGAGCCGGCTGTCTTCACGGCCGGCATGGGCTCACCGGTAATCATCGCTTCGTCCACAGTGCTCTCGCCGCCCTCCACGGTCCCGTCGACGGGAATCCTCTCGCCCGGCCGAACCCGCAGCCGGTCACCCAAACCAACCTCGGCGAGCGGAATGTCGGTTTCCTTCCCATCGAAAATCCTGCGGGCCGTCTTGGGCGCGAGACCGAGCAGTGACTTGATCGCGAGGCTGGTGCGACTTCTTGCGTTGAGTTCGAGTACCTGGCCGAGCAGGACCAGCACCGTTATTCCCGCTGCCGCTTCGAAGTAGACCTGCACTTCGCCCGCTTCGCCCCGGAAAGAGGCGGGCAACAGGTCCGGGATGAAGATCGCCAGGGCGCTATAGCCGTATGCGACACCGGTTCCAATCCCGATGAGCGTGAACATGTTGAGGCTACGGGTCACCAGCGAGGTCCATGCTCTCTGGAAGAACGGAAGCCCGCACCACAGGACCACGGGCGTCGCCAGGGCAAACTGGATCCAGTTTTGACCCCGCGGCCCGATGAAGTCCGCGATTCGCATTCCCGGAATCATCTCTCTCATCGCCAGAACCATCAGCGGGATCGTGAGCACGACGCCAATTTTGAAGCGGCGCATCATGCTCCGCATTTCGGTGTCGTCTTCGGCGACTGTGACGTCGCGAGGTTCGAGCGCCATCCCACATTTCGGACACGGGCCGGGCCCCGGTTGTTCCACTTCCGGATGCATGGGGCACGTGTAGATTGCATCCCCCCGGGGAGGCGGCCCCGCCGATGCCGAGGCTTCGGCCGGTTCGAGGAAACGACGCGGGTCGCCCCGGAAACGCTCGAGGCAGTGGGTGGAGCAGAACAGATACTCGACGCCGGCGTGCGCGTGGCGGCCGGCAGCCGAGCGCTCTTCTACTTCCATGCCGCAGACGGGGTCTGTCATAGCTAGTGTCGTGTAACCCAAGTAGCGGGAAAGGCCACCCGACGGGGTCGGACTACTGACAACGTTCGGCCCAGGCGATTACGCGGTCGCTACCGCTCCCGCTTCTGACTCACTTCATCTGTCGCAGGACGTACTGCAGGATTCCACCGTTCTTGTAGTACTCGATCTCCACGGGTGTATCCAGTCGGGCCGTGACCCAGAACGCTCGCTCGCCGTTCTCGTCGCGAGCGATAACTTCGAGCTTCTGGCCCGGGTCCAGACCCGCGGCGATCCCTCGGATGTCGAATTCTTCGAATCCGGTCAGGCCCAGGCTATCTTTGCCCTCTCCATCGCTGAACTGAAGCGGCAGGACTCCCATCCCGATCAGATTGCTCCGGTGGATCCGTTCGTAGCTCTCGGCGATGACGGCGCGAACGCCCAGCAGTCGCGTCCCTTTGGCCGCCCAGTCGCGAGAGGATCCCGACCCGTATTCCTTGCCGGCGATGACGACGAGCGGTACGCCGTCGGACCCGTAGCGCATCGCGGCTTCGTAAATCGAAGTCTGTTCCTTGTCCGGCAGATGAACGGTCCAGCCTCCCTCGGTTCCGGGCGCCATCTGATTCCGCAGTCGGATATTGGCGAACGTACCCCGCATCATGACTTCGTGGTTGCCCCGTCTCGCGCCGTATGAGTTGAAGTCCTTCTCCGCGACGCCAGCGTCGAGCAGGTAACGGCCGGCCGGGCCGTCGGCGGGAATCGAACCGGCGGGTGAGATATGGTCTGTCGTGACCGAGTCTCCCAGCACCGCCAGAGCCCTTGCGCCGGCGATGTCTTCGAGAGCCGGAGCCTCGGGCGGCATATCCGTGAAGAACGGTGGACGCTTCACGTAGGTCGAGTCCTCCTCCCATGAGTAGAGATCCCCGGCCGGGACCTCGAGCGCGTTCCACCGCTCGTCCCCAGCGAGCGATTCCTTGTACGCTTTGCGGAACATCTCCGGCTTGACGGACGCGTCGATCAACTCGCGAACCTCGGCTGGATCGGGCCAGATTTCCTTCAGGTAGACGGGATTGCCGTTCGGGTCGTATCCGACGGGGTCGTTCGTCAGGTCGATGTCCATGTTCCCCGCGATCGCGTAGGCGACGACCAAGGGCGGCGACGCCAGGTAGTTGGTACGTACGTGCGGGTTGATCCGCCCTTCGAAGTTCCTGTTACCGCTCAGGACCGAAGCGACGACCAGATCGGACTCCGCGATGCCGTCGGCGATCGGAGAGGGCAACGGCCCGCTGTTTCCGATGCAGGTGGTGCATCCGTAGCCGACGAGGTGGAACCGCAGCGCTTCCAGATACTGCAGCAACCCCGTATCACGGAGATAGTCTGTCACCACGCGGGACCCCGGAGCGAGGCTCGTCTTGACCCACGGATGGACGCCGAGGCCGCGCTCGACGGCGTTCCTGGCCAGCAGGCCTGCCGCGATCATGACCGAGGGATTCGACGTATTCGTGCAACTCGTGATGGCTGCGATAACGACCGATCCGTGGCCGATCTCGAAACGGTTGGCGCCAAGCCGCACGGGCACCGCCGTGGCCAGGCGTGATAATTCGGTCGCGCATTCGTCATTGGATGCGGTCCTTGGCCCCCCGCCCTCGTCGGTCCATGTCGCCATCGCCGCCGCGGCGCCGTTGCCGCCGCCCCCGTTCAGCATGGAAACGAGCGTCTTGCGAAACGACTTCTTGGCGTCGCCCAACGGGATTCGGTCCTGTGGTCGCTTCGGCCCGGCGATCGCGGGTTCGACGGTCCCGAGATCCAGCGATATGCTGTCGCCGAACTCCGGTTCCGCAGTGCCTTCGGCCTGGAACAGGCCCTGGGCTTTCGTGTAGGCTTCGACGCGCGCGATCACGTCGTCCGTGCGTCCGGTCAGTTTCAAATATCTGAGGGTTTCGTCGTCGACCGGGAAAAAGCCGATCGTCGCTCCGTACTCGGGGCCCATATTGGAGATGGTCGCCCGGTCGGCGAGTGACAGGTGCCGGATTCCTGGTCCGGAGAACTCGACGAACTTGCCGACGACACCCTTGGCGCGCAGCATCTGCACCACACGGAGTACGGCATCCGTCGCGGTTGCGCCCTCGGGAAGTTCACCGGTCAGCCGGAATCCCACGACTTCGGGAATGAGCATCGAGATCGGCTGGCCCAGCATGGCGCCCTCGGCCTCGATGCCACCCACGCCCCACCCGACGATGCCCATTGCGTTGATCATCGTCGTATGCGAGTCGGTGCCGACCAGCGTATCGGGGTAGAGCACGGCCGTGTCCCCGCACTCGTCCAGGAAGACGACGTGGGCCAGATACTCGAGGTTGACCTGGTGGACGATGCCGGCGTCGGGTGGAACGACTCGGAAGTTCTTGAACGCGTGCTGACCCCACTTGAGGAACAGGTAACGCTCGCGGTTGCGTTCCGACTCCCGCTCGACGTTGAACTCGAACGCCGTACTCGTACCGAATCGGTCCACCTGGACAGAGTGGTCGATGACCAGATCCACTGGCTGGAGCGGGTTGATCCGGTTGGGATCGCCCCCTGATTCCTTGATGAAGTCCCGCATCGTCGCCAGATCGACGACGGCTGGGACACCCGTGAAATCCTGCATCAGCACGCGAGCGGGCCGGAATGCGATCTCCCGCTCGGGCCGGGCCCCCACCGATGCAACCAGCACCCGGATGTCGTCGGCCGAGACGGATGTTCCGTCCTCGTGACGGAGCAGGTTCTCCAGCATGACTTTCAGCGAAAACGGCAGTCCCGAGACGCCGCTGACGCCGGATTTCTCGAGCGCCTCGAGCGAGTAGTACTGAAAGGATGCGTCTCCCACACGGAGACTGGATCGCGAGTCAAAACTGTTCATTGTGGGGCGGGTCTCCTTACGAGTGCGGCAACGGCCGACCGGTCGACCTGCCATTATAGTAGAAGCCGAGACTATCGCGGATTGGTCATTGGGCGTTGTCCATGTTCACATTTTTCTCGGCTCGAGCGGTCGCCGTGACTTCGACGTCGAATAGAGCAACGCCGAATGACCAATGTTAGATTGAAACGGTTCGACCCTTCTGCGACACTAACAAATTGGCCGTCATTGCCCCGGTTGACGGGGTTTCGGAGGCTTTTGGCCCGTTTTTGAAGCGATTACGAGAATGCTGCACGAGTACAAGGGAGTCGTTCCGAGGCTGGGCGCGGGCGTATTCATCGCCGCCGGCGCCCACGTGATCGGGGACGTCGAGATCGGGGATCACTCCAGCATCTGGTTCAACACGGTCGTCCGTGGCGATGTCGATTTCATTCGTATCGGCAGCCATACGAACATCCAGGATGGTTGTGTCTGTCACGTGATGAAGGACGAGTGTCCGTTGATTCTCGAGGACTACGTGACCGTCGGGCATGCGGCCGTCCTGCACGGCTGCACGATCGAGTCTCACTGCTTGATTGGCATGCGGGCAACCATCATGAACCACGTGCGAGTGGGGACTGGGACGATCGTGGCGGCCGGTGCGCTGATCACCGAAGGAACCGTGATCCCACCCCGGAGTCTGGTCATGGGCGTGCCTGCTAAGGTGAAACGCGAGTTGACTGAAGAGGAAGTTGCGGACATCGACGAATACGCGCACCGGTACGTCGAGTACAAGGAGACGTACCTCAATGGACAGGGGACGGAGGTATAGCTCCGTCCCCTAACCGAACAGGAAGTAAGAGAAGGCGTTGGAGAAAATGGACAGGGGACGGAGGTACAGATCCGTCCCCCAACCGAACGGGAAGTAGGAGTTAGAAACCGAGGGGTAACGCTGTCCCGGTCCTACTAAATTAAAGGATAGGGGACGGAGCTGTACCTCCGTCCCCTGTCCATCGAGAATCCGTCCCCGGATTATATGATTAAGGCAGTTCGCGGTACATACGACATCCTGCCCGCCGAGGCGCGGATATGGCGCCATGTCGAGTCGGAGATGCGGAAGATTCTCGAAGAATACGCCTTCGAAGAGATCCGTACACCCATCTTCGAGGTGACGGAGCTCTTCGTCCGTAGCGTCGGCGAGGAGACCGACATCGTTTCGAAGGAAATGTACACCTTCGTGGACAAGGATGAGGCATCGCTGACTCTGCGCCCGGAAGGAACGGCTCCCGTCATCCGGGCTTTTATCGAGCACCGACTCAACACCGAGTCACGGATGCTCAAGCTCTACTACATCGGTGCGATGTTCCGCCGGGAACGTCCTCAGAAGGGCCGCCAGAGGCAATTCCACCAGAGTGGTGTGGAGGTGCTGTCGGCGACCGACGATCCGGCGATTGAGGCCGAAGTGATCGAGATGCTCCTCGTCTATTTCGGACGGCTCGGCATCGAAGGGCTCGAGCTGCTGGTCAATTCCATCGGGTGTCGTGAATGCAGGCCCGCCTACATCGAAGAGCTCAGGGGGATGATCGAGCAGAAGCGGTCGACCCTCTGCGCGGACTGTCTCCGGCGTGGGGAGAAGAGCCCCCTTCGCATCTTCGATTGTAAGGTGAAGTCCTGTCAGCCGATTCTTGCCGAACTACCGAGCATCGCCGACGGCCTCTGTGATGCCTGTCGGGAGCATTTCGGCAGGTTTCGCGGGTTTCTTGATGCCCGCGACATCGGCTACCGGGTTGAGAAGCGACTCGTTCGAGGCCTGGACTACTACATGCGCACAACGTTCGAGATCGTGTCGGGAGCGCTTGGAGCGCAGGACACGATGGTGGGCGGCGGCCGCTACGACGGGTTGAGCGAGCAGCTCGGCGGACCGGAGGTCAAGGGCTTCGGTTTCGGCATGGGGCTCGAGCGCCTCATCCTGTCCATCCCGGAGCCCGAGAAGCTTCTCGCCGCATCCGGTCCGGAATACTTCCTGGCGACGATCGGTGACGAGGCATTCAACTTCTGCACGCTACTCGCGCGGAAGTTGCGCTCAACGGGGCGGCGTGTCTATCTGGACTTCGACGGCAGGAGCTTGAAGAGCCAGATGCGGCTGGCCGGCAAACTTGGAGCCCGGAAGGTCGTGATAGTGGGTGAAGACGAGATCCGTTCCGGCAAACTTGTCATCCGGGACATGAACACGCGGGAACAGGTGGAACAAACCGAAGATGAGTTGATTTCCGGCGCTGGCGGGGAAGCCGTACGTCCATGACAGAGAAGAAACGAACACACACTTGCGGCGAATTGAAGGTTGCCGACCAGGGCACCGCCGTCGTGCTCATGGGATGGGTCCACCGGCGGCGGGACCACGGGCAGCTCGTCTTCATTGACTTGCGGGACCGCGGAGGGATGACCCAGGTTGTCTTTAACCCCGGCCGTGCCGCCGATGCCCACCAACTCGCGAAAACTTTGCGGTCCGAGTTCGTTGTCGCCGTTCGTGGGAAGGTGGAACTGCGGGATGCCGAGCTGGTCAATCCGAATCTCGCGACCGGCGAGATCGAGGTGATGGCCGACGACGTGGAGATATTCAGCGACGCCAAGACCACGCCGTTCCCGATCGAGGACGACATCACGACGGCCGAAGACCTGCGGCTCAAGTATCGCTACCTGGACCTGCGTCGGCCCCAGATGCAGCGAAACTTCAGGTTACGGCACAACATCATGATGGCGATCCGCACCTATATGGACGGGAACGGTTTTACCGAGGTCGAGACGCCGTTCCTGACGAAGTCGACGCCGGAAGGGGCACGGGACTATCTCGTGCCGAGCCGTCTGTACAACGGGCAGTTCTACGCGCTGCCTCAGTCGCCTCAGATTTTCAAGCAACTCTTGATGATCGCCGGGTTCGAGAAGTACTTCCAGATTGTCCGGTGCTTTCGTGATGAAGACCTGCGTGCGGACCGCCAACCCGAATTCACGCAGATCGATATCGAAGTCAGTTTTCCCGACCTCGACGAGTTTTTCTCCATGGTCGAAGGCTTGATGCAGGCCATCTGGCGTGTGCGGGACATCGATCTGGAGGTTCCGTTCCCGCGGATGAGCTATCGCGAAGCGATGGACCGATACGGCAGTGACAAGCCCGACACGCGCTTCGGAGTGGAGATCCAGGACTTCAGCTCGGTGTTTGCCGAAGCCGAGCCATCCTTGTTCCGTGAGTTGGTAGAATCTGGTCGGACAGTCCGGGGCTTAGTCGCTCCTGTTGCGTACTCGCGCAAGGGACTCGATGAAATGGACGCGTTCGTGAAACAGCTCGGCGGTGCAGGCGTGGCGTTCCTCCAGGTCAACGAGGATGGTGTGCGGGCCGCGCCGCCCGTCAAGAAGGCGGGGGAAGCGGCGACGAAGGCGCTGATCGAGGCTGCCGGCGCGAAGGTTGGCGAGACCGTGTTCATGGTCGCAGGCGAACGCGACGCGGCTCTGGCCCACTTGGGAGCGCTTCGCCTGGAGCTTGCTCGGCGGGAAGGGTGGATCCCGAAGGACAAATGGCACTTTCTCTGGATTGTCGATTTTCCGCTTTTCGAGTTCAACGAGGACGAGAACCGGTGGGATGCACTCCACCATCCCTTTACCTCGCCACTGGATGAGGACCAGGATTTGCTCGAAAGCGATCCCGGGAAGGTCCGGGCTCGCGCCTATGATCTGGTCGCGAACGGACTGGAGTTCGGCAGTGGTTCGGTCAGGATCCATAGTCGTGATATGCAGGCGCGGATCTTCCGGCGGCTCGGTATGAGTGATGAGGAAGCCAGGTCCAGGTTCGGCTTCTTTCTGGATGCGCTCGAGTTCGGCACGCCACCCCACGGGGGAGTCGCGTTTGGCCTGGACCGCATCGTGATGCTCATGGCTGGTGGATCGAGTCTGCGCGAGGTCATCGCCTTCCCGAAGACTGCACGCGCTGTCGACCTGATGAGCGAATCGCCGTCCGACGTCGCCGGCGAACAACTGGACCAACTCGGGATTCGCGTGAAGAAGAAGTGAGCCAACAGCTGAATACTGACCACTGACAACCGAAAACTAACAACCACCGATGACCACCAAGGTTACGTCCAAAATTCGAATCCTCTCCGACACCGTCTCGAATCAGATCGCGGCGGGCGAGGTTGTCGAGCGGCCGTCTTCGATCGTTAAGGAACTGGTCGAGAACGCGATTGATGCCGGAGCTCGGAAGATCACCGTCGAAGTGGTTGGCGGTGGTACCCGCCTGATCGAAGTGACCGATGACGGCGAGGGCATGAGCCGGGCCGACGCCGAACTCTGCTTCCAGCGGCATGCCACGAGCAAACTGTCGGCCTCCGATGAACTGTTCGCGGTACGAACACTCGGTTTCCGTGGGGAAGCGCTGGCCTCGATCGCATCGGTTGCGCGCGTCCGCATGGAAACACAGACGGCCGAAGATGATGTCGGAACCACCGTGGAGGTCGCCGGAGGCGACCCTGTGTTCGTCCGCGACGGCGCGTTCCCAGCGGGGACCCGGGTTCGTGTAGAAGACGTCTTCTACAACGTTCCAGCCCGGCGAAAGTTTCTCAAGTCGGAGTCTTACGAACTCAGCCAGATCACGAACCGGTGCACTCACTACGCCCTCGCGTTCCCGGCGATTCATTTCGTCCTTAAGAGCGGGAAGTTTGAAGTGCTGTCCGCGCCTCCGGCCGCGGACCGAAGCGAGAGAATCCTGAAGCTGTTCGGGCGGGATCTGCGTGACGAACTTGTGGAGTATGAGCGGGAGTTTCCTGCGGCCAGGATGAAGGTTCATGTCTTCACGTCCCGTCCCCAGGTCCAGAAGTACAACCGTAACTCGATGTACTTTTTCGTCAACGGCAGGGCCATTCGGGATCGCATCATCCTCCACGCTTATTCTGACGCGTACCGGAGCATCCTGCCTTCCAAGAGCTTTCCCGTGACTATGCTCTTCGTCGAACTGCCCCATCGCGACGTGGACGTCAACGTGCATCCGGCGAAGACCGAAGTGCGGTTCCGGAAGGGATCCACGGTTCACGATGCGGTCCGGGACGTGATCACCGAAGCCTTGCGTTCGGACAAGACGATCATCCCGATGCTTTCGGATGAGTCGAAATCCTCGCCCTACCGCGCGCCGGAATTCCAGGGGCGCATGCCGGATTCGTGGGCAGGCGGCCCCATTGCCCGGGAGCCCGTGTCTGATTCTCCCGCGCCGCTCGACCTTTCCGAGGCGACGACCTTCGATCTGAACTACGAGGAAGCTCGTGGTGTCGTCGGGGCGGGTCCGGGCCCGACCGATCTGCCCGATTTCGATCTGATGAGGAGCGAACTGCGCCCTTTGGGGCAGGTTCAGGACAGCTTCATCGTGGCGGTGGACGGGAACGGACTCGTGTTGATTGATCAGCACGTGGCCCATGAACGGGTCCTGTTCGAGCAATATGTCCGGGAACGGGACTCCGGAACCATCGAAGTTCAGCGCCTGCTGACGCCCATCATCCTGGAGTTGTCCCCCGAGCAGGAGGTACGGTTTGAAGAGATCGCGCCGGAGCTAGCGGCAAGCGGTTTAGAAGCCGAGCCCTTCGGTCCGCGGACCGTGGCGGTGAAGACGGCGCCCGGGATCCTGAAGGCGGCGGCGATCGAGAAGCTGGTTCTGGAACTGATCGACGGCGTCGACCGGGAGCGCCAGGGGCTGAACCTGGAGACGTTTCGCAAAAAAACCGCTGCGACAGTGGCCTGTCACGCTGCAATCAAGATCAACAATGCTCTGGATAGTGTTAAGATGCGTTGGCTGGTTACGGAGTTGATGAAGACAGACTGTCCGACGGTGTGTCCGCACGGACGTCCCATCATCGTGAGGTATGACCTCAAAGAAATAAAGAAGGCGTTCAAGAGGGCCTAGGGACACTCGTTCCGGGCTTTCGGTTCGCGGGAATCAATCGAGCTTACACTTTTCATTTAGGAGGACCGGTATGGCAGGCAAACTGACGCAAACTCAAATAATCAGCGCGCTGGCGGAGAAGACCGATGTCAGCAAGAAGGAAGCGAAGGCATTCCTGACGACGCTGGCGGACATGGCTCACAAGGAAACGAAGAAGAACGGCGAGTTCACCTTCCCCGGTGTCGGTAAGCTCGTGAAGCAGAAAAGAAAGGCGCGCATGGGCCGCAATCCAGCGACCGGTGAAGCGATCAAGATTCCTGCCAAGACCGTGCTGAAGTTCCGCATTGCCAAGGCGGCAAAAGACGCGGTACTCGGGGCTGCCGCAGCGAAGAAGAAAAAGAAGTAGCTTCCTTAGCTTTTGGAATTGGGCGCGGGCGACCCCTTCTGCCGGGGTCTCCGCGTCTTTTTTTCTGGATGAGCTGCGCTCGATGACCCGGTCGCTACCGCTCGCGGCCGCCACTCTCAGCGTAGGCCACTGGCCCCAACGCTTCTCCGATCTCGAACTTCCAACGAACGAACGTCCAATGCGGAATCTCCAATAGAGAATCTGCAATGCACCTCCCTCCCCCCCCCCCCGCGATCCCGCATCCTGTCCAGGTCTTCGCAGCTCGCTCATCGCAGATATTCTATGAGGGAATCCATATGTGACGTTCGAGGTTGGACGTTCGAAATCTCACATTTGGCTTCCTGCTGCCGGTTCGCGCGGCGGAATCAGGGCGCCCATAGTCCATCCGATGATTGCCGCGACTCCGCCGATGATGCTGTTCACCACGAGGCCGCCCATGCGGATTCCCATCGCCGTTAGGAATCCGACCGGGCCCTCCTGATTCAACGCCACCGGATTGTTGAAGTGGGTATCTCCGATGATGTAGGAGAGTCCCGTGCCGAACATGATCAAGACCTGTGAAACGAGGGCGATCATCACGCCGACCTGGATTCCCTGCCAGAGGCTGTAGCCCTTGTACCTCCGCGCGAAAGCCGGCCACAGGATCGCCAGATGCACCTGCAGCGTGACCATCGAAAAAATCTGTACTCCTACCTCATAGGTTGCGCCGACCTGACTCATGATGAGCTTTCCCAGGAAGAAGATCAGCAGAAGCAGGGCGGGCATGGTGATGAACTGCGCTTTTTCTCTCATGGGGGGATTGTACGGACTATTGAACGTCCGTCGTGTGAAATCTATCGGTCTGAGCTTGTCGGAACACAGCGGTGTCTGAATTCAACCTGATCGGACGGAGGCGAAACCTGAAAGGTTCGATGAGCGATTCCGAATGAGGAACCCGGGATTGTGAGGACGGCGAGTACGGCGGGCGCTTCCTGCGCGTCGGCGTTCTGTCCATCAACTTGATGGATAAAACCTGGTTTTAGCGTTCCTCTTTGGTCTCTTTCCAGTGGTGGAAGTCCGACCCAAGGATGAAAAACTTGCGGCCGATACGCATGGTTGGGATCTTGTCCTCTTCGACAATCCGTCGGAAGTGCCTGGTAGAAAAGCCCGCGAGCGACGCAGCGGTCGGAATGTCGAGGAACATTCGCGTTTCGGCCCTGTGGATGGTCTCGAGTTCGTTCAGCATGGTCCGTGCCCCCTTGACCCTCTGATATGCAAGCGCCATTCCATAATCATGGCCGGCCTGGGGTTGGGCACCCGGCGCCTAAGGTTCGGCATGAAGATTGCACTGAGGATGTTGTGGGTACACCTATGTCCGAGGCAATCACCCTGACATCGAGCCGGTCCGGCCTGCCGAACGTGGAGGTCCTGGGCGTTCCCTATCACAGCCCCTACGACCCCGAGCGCGAAGCCGGAAAGTTCTACTCCGGTCTCCCGCTGGAGGGTGCGGACGTCGTAGTCCACTTCGGCTGGGGATTGGGTTATGGCGCGGCTTTTTTGAGCGAGCGTCTGGGGCCGGACGCCAGGGTTTTCATCCTGGAACCGGATGAGGATCTTTACGATTTGTTCAGGAGAGAGGGCGCCGGGCGAGACCTGCCCGACGACCCCCGTTTTCGGTTCGTCGTCGGCGCCCAAGTAAGTCAATTCGTTGACGATTGGGGCATGGAAGGGTGTCGGGATACTGACCAGGTGCTCTGGGTGGTATGGCCGAGGTCTCTCCAACGGCATTCCGAGCTGGCGAAAGCACTGCAACAGGCATTCAACGCTCGCCTGAGAGACCGGGCCGCGAACCTCCTGACTCACTTTGAGAACGGCCGGACCTACTTTAGAAATGCGGTTGCCAACTTCCGCCATGCTGGCGATCCGCTGGTCGGCGAACTCTTCGGCAAGTTTCGGGGCGTTCCGCTGGTGCTGGTTGCAGCCGGCCCGTCGTTGGACCGCAACATCCGGCATTTGAGGGGAGCGGAGTCCCGCTGTTTCATCCTTGCGGTCGACACTGCCCTCAGACCTCTGCTGGCGGCCGGGATCACTCCCCACGCCGTCGTTCTCGCGGACCCCACCGAACTAAATGCCAGCCATATTGTCGGAGCGGTCCCGGCATCGACGTTTCTGATCGCCGAACAAGCTGCGCATCCTTCCGCCATGATCACGGCCAGAAGGCGTTTTCAGTTCTCCGTCGGCGTGTTTCCCGATGAGCTCCATCACGAATTCGGGCGGCAGAGAACCGGAACTCGGGTCTGGGGATCCGTCGCGACCGCCGCTCTGGACCTGGCCTGTCGAATGGGGGCAGATCCTATCATTTTCATCGGACAGGACTTTTCGCACGCTTGGGGTCGCGACTACGCCAGCCACACGATTTTCCACAGCAGACTCTCGGCCGGGGTGTCCGCGGACAGGACCGTGACCGACCTCTGGGGTCTGGATGTGCAAACGACCGAGGACCTGATTGCCTACCGGGATTTCGTCTTGAGGCGGATCTCGGAGGAGGGTGCGACCCGGTTCATCAACGCGAGTGAAGGCGGCGTTCTGTACGGCGGCAAGTTGGAGATTCTGTCGCTCCGGGACGCACTGCATCAGGTTGCGGTGGTCCGTCGGGACGTCGAGAAGACCCTTGCCCGGCTTCATCGGCCAATTCCAGTCCGGGGTCGTTTATCGGACCACCTGCTGGAGGTGCTCGAGGGTCGTCGTTCGAACTGCGATTGTCGAGCCGGCTTTCTGGATCTTGTGGCGAAAAAGGCGCTGCTGGAGAACGATCGTCGGTTGTTGAAAGACAGCATCGACTGGGGAATACAAACTCTGAACGAGCTGATGCCGGGAGCCCGTGTCGCAAGTCAGCCACAGCTGTAGCGGCGCTCTATGAACGCCGAATAGTGGACGGAGATGGACCGCCCATAGAGTGCTCCAGAAAAGGAATAACCACCGGATGACAGCGTCGCCAGCGATCCCGGCTGCATTCGGCGCGGAGGCCGTCATGGATGCCGAAACCTATTATCGACAGATCAGAAGGGCTAACCACCATCGTGGTGGTTTGAAATGTCTCAAGCTATTTACGATCGCGCCGGAGTTTCTAGAGGGACTCGCCCGAGAGGTCCGGCGCCTCGTCGAGGCACACGTCCCGTCCGAGGTTGAGAACTCGGAGCACGCCACGAACTGGACCAAGCCTTTCGGACAGGCGGTTCAGTACTCCCTGCTGAACAGATCGGGAATACTGGACGACTTCTCGACCGATCACGACGGTTCAGTCCGCATGAAGCGCTTTCACTACGGTGACCGATTCCCCTGCCTGAGAGCGTTCATCCAGACTTTCCGGCATGCGACGAACATGAGGCTGAACGGGATGGGAAACGCTTCCGGCCTGTCGCCGCACGAAGAGCACACTGTTCTCTATTCCGATGAGGGTACGGCGTGCCTGCGTGCGCGTTTTCATCTGCCGATTGTCACGAACCAGGGCGCGGAAATGTTACTCGACGGCGACCTGTACCGCTTCGAGGCCGGCAGCGTTTACTACTTCAACAATGGGTGCGTGCATTCGGCGAGAAACAGGGGAGATGAGTTCCGGTACCACCTGGTCTGGGACATGCTGTTCACCGAGGAGACCTTCGACCTCATGTTCTCGGAGGACGAGCTGGGAGCATCGGCTTTCCTCGAAAGATGCATCGGAAGGGATCGGAATTGTGTGCCGACCGGCCGGGAACAGATTCGCGATTATGAGATAAGCGGCAAGGGCAAGGTGCTCTACGAATCGCTCGGGCTGTCTCGCCTTGGTATCGGCGGTAGCACGTTCCATGACATCTACAATGGCGTCTAGTACATGAGCCGTAGCAGACACCGGTTCGCCTTCAGCGACGCCCGTTGTCCGCCTCGATTTTAGGGGCCGTGGCGAGAGCCGGGTCGGGCGGTCTACGACCACCCATGATTCGGCGCGCATATGAACCCCTTCTACAGCTCTTGGCGACGAGCTCTACCACTAGCCTCCGCCATCGACGCGGTTTCAGGGACCACGATGCCAAGTTGTTGACGCCTGTCGGAACCGCGTCGGCACTCCATCGGTTGACTGGAGTCCACCGTTCCGGAAAGCAGCTCAATGTTAAGTCGAGTGTAATCAGGGCAAAGCGAGGGTTTTCGTGCCCTCTCGCCCTGACTTCCGACCGACCTGGGCGCGCTCGTCGCCACCGCTGTTTTTTGGCCTCCCGATTGCACTTTGGATGCGCATGCAGATTCTTGCTGTAGGTGCGTACGGTTACGGAAACTTTGGCGATGACTGCTACGTCGACGTCCTGAAGGCCCGTCTGCCCGGCGTCGAGTTGACGACCCTCGCGGACATCGAACCCATCGACTATGCGCCGTTTCGCTACGACATGACGATGATGGCCGGAGGGGGCATTCTCTACGACAAAGTCGATCAATGCGGATCGAGCAGTCTGCGTTATCACTTCCGGTATCCGGGCATCGCTCAGTGGTTTGACAAGAAGAGCGTGTTACTCGGGGTCGGGGTTCAGGGCAGCCTCCCGGCAGAATCCATCCGACCGTATCTGCCGATCCTCGATGGGATGAATATTCGTACTGTCCGGGACCGACACAGTGCCGAGCGACTCCGGGAGTTGGGAGTTCAGGCGCCGATACTGGAGTGCGCGGACCTGGTCTATGCGCTCGACCTGGTGCCGAAGCCCGTCGGATTGGAAACCAGCCGATCCAAGCCAGTTCTCGGAATTGTCGCGTCGCAACCCGGCGCCCCACTTGCCCATGCGGAGTATCCCGGCTTCGACCAGCGGACAATCGCAGCACTCGATCAATTGCAAAGCCGCTTCCGCTTCCATTTCTTCTCGTTCGATGACCGTCGCGACAAGTGGCTCAGAGCGGCGTGGAAGGGGGATGCGGAGTTCACCAGTTTCGTTCCCGGCCAGCCCCAGGCCGTGGGGCGCTTTGTCGAGAAGCTCCGGTCAGTAGACGTCTTTGCGACGACCCGGTACCACGGAGTTGTTCTCAGCGTGCTGCTCGGTGTCCCGTTTGTCGGGATTGGCGCACCCGGCCAAAAGACTCATCGCGAATGCGATTCCATTGAGTACCCGCTCTTTGAGTCCTACCAGAGCGAACCCAATGCGATCGTCGCCGCCGTCGAGCAGGCCTGGGACGAACGCGTCTATTTGCAGGAGCTGCTGGCCGAGGCACGTCGGCGCAAACAACGCCTTGCCCTTCGAAACTTCGATGTGTGGGATGTGGAGCGGGTCCGTCCCGAGGACAGCGCGCTACGCATGAGCGGGGAGGTTGTCGAGGGTGTGAACCGACAGGACGGCAAGACGCTGGTTGTATGGGCTACAGACGCCGACTTCTGGCCCGAGAGTCGTCATCTTCTGGACCAGCTGACCGGCTTTGATTGTCTTGTCCCGTCAGGTAGTGGGCTGGATCACCCGTCCGCCCAGTCTCGTCTGGAGTTGCCTCCACCCGGCATCATGGCGTGGGAGGCCTTCGGCACCGACCTCCAGGACCGGCTTCGAGACGCTTACCGAAACGTGATCGTATTCCACGGCGGCCTGCGTCCGGGCAAATCTGGCCACCTGACCGAAATCGCCGCGCGGGCAGGCAGATCCGCCTGGGAATACTGTGTGTGGCCGCATAGGATTCATCGCATCGACGACCAACAGATGAAGGCACCAAGAGTCCAGATCCGCCCTGAGTCCGCAATTGCCGTGGCAAATGGGGACCAAGCTGAGGAGATTCGAGCATGAAAGTCCTGTTCCTTAACACCTTTTCGACGGTTCATGGTGGGGCCGAGAGACTGTTGTTCGACACTTGCACGGAGTTGCTGGAAAGATCGCACACGGTTTCGATGGTCGTTGCGCACGACGACCGCCGGGCGCCGAACCCCGAGCGCTGGCCCAGCGAAATCAACCGGTACTACGTGCCGGAACTCATCGTTCCGACCACGGATCGGCATTCCTATGACCGCTACCGCCGGGGCGACCCCTACCGGAGCACCGTCCGGTACCTGCAGGACATTGTCGATATCGAAAACCCGGACGTCATACACGTCCACAATTTCCCGTCGGTAGAGGTCCTCAAGGAACTGCGTATCGACGTACCACTGATCCGCACGATCCACAGTTACGAGAATCAGTGCGAGAACCATCTGAAGATCCTGGCCGACGGCTCGGTATGCCCGCACCCTTTAGGCGACGCATGTCGTAAGCACTGTGGGTTCGAACGGAGCTTCAGGGCGACACGAGTTCGAGTGGAGAACGCCTTCATGAAGAAGCGCTTCGACCGCGTGATCGCCATCTCGTCCTACATCAAGGACGTGTTGATTCTGAACGGCTTCGCGGCAGACAAGATCACAGTTGTGTCAAATTTTACGCGTTTTCCCGTCGGTCGCCTGACACTCCGGAGGAGAACATCGTTCTTTATGTGGGCCGCTTCACTCCGGAAAAAAGATTGCTCGAGTTAGTTGACGCGATCAGTCGGACTCAGACCCGACCCAAACTACTCGTCGTCGGGAAGGACGGAATCCTGGGCCAGAGCGACTTTCAGAAGCGAGTTCAGGTAGCCATCGAGGAATCGGGCTTGGAAGTTGAATTCAAGAGCTGGCTTGTCGGCGAAGAACTTCGCCAAGCCTATGCACGGTCGAAAGTTGTGGCATTCGGTTCGGTCTGGCCGGAGCCGTTCGGACTTGTCGGCATCGAAGCGATGTCTCAGGGCAAGCCCGTTGTCGCCTACGACTGCGGCGGCGTTCGAGACTGGTTACAGCACGAGCGGACAGGATTCGTCGTGCCCCACCGCGATCTGGATAGCTACGCATTCCGCATTGATCAACTGATGAACGATTCCGGCCTCCGCCGAACCAGAGTCAAGCCCATTCTTAGTTGAAACTCTCCACGGCTCACGATTGGTCACGCAACCTTCTTCTTCGATCTCGTCGACGTCTTCGCCTCAATCTTCAGCTCCCGCCTGAGGGCTTCGCGGAGCTTTGGAAGATGACGGTAGCCGATCACCTTCCTCAAGCGTGGTTCGATGTCGATGAGCGCCGTCGCCAACCAGCGCTGCCGCTGGCTCGAGTTCTTCCAATGATCGACCTTCGCGCACCTTTCCTCGACGAGGGCATTGACCGATTCCAAGCAATTCGTCGTCTTGAACGAACGGCCCAGGACCCCGTACACGCCGAGTCGATGCAACGTGAGGGTCTCCTCCAAGCCTTCCTCAAGGCTCGCAGCGGCCGATTGGTTTCGCTCCTCGAGCTCTCCATGGAGCTGTTCGAGGGCCGCCCGGGCTTCGTTGTACTCCGGGCGCTGGTACGCACGCTGAAGCCGCTTGCGCCACGCGGCTTGCTCGGTCTTCGACAGGTAGCTCACCACGTTCTCGCGTTTGTGCCATTGGCAGCGTTGGACCAGGGCTCGATTACCGAATGCCCGCTTGACTGCCGCGCGCAGACCTTTGCCGCCGTCGACGATCACCAGCACGCCTTCAGAGATGTCCAGGCCTCGCTCCATCAATGAACGGAGAAACGGAGTCAGTACCTGCTCGTTCTCCGTACTCGTCTCCACGAAGCCTAAGAAGCGTTTGTCGCCCGTAATTGTGATGCCCAGGGCCACAACCATCGTGGCGTCGGCAAACATTTTCCCGTCCAGGAAGATCGCCACCACGTCCTCGGCCGACAGATCCCGCTCCTGCATCTGCCGAAGTTTCGCGGCACTCGCCTGGACGAATCCTCGAGACACCGTCGAGCTCGACAATCCGATGGCTCCTGGAATCGCTTCCGCGGCCGACTCGTAGTTCCGGCAGGAGATCCCATAAAGCACACGTCTGAGAAGCAGTTCGTTCACCGCGCCATCCGGACTGAGTTCCTCGTAGCTCCGAAGCGGAATCTCCCCGCCCGCCACGCTGCGAACTCGAGGCACCCGAACCGGTACCCTCTGGCCCCCGAGCCCCACGGTCCCCGGATTGCTCCCGTGTCGCCGGCCCCTCAACGTCGCCTCCTTTCGCGCGTATCGCTCACCCGCCAACGCCTTCACTTCCTCGTCGAGCAACTCCTCTACGTGCATCAACCCCAGTGGGATCAACGCCCGGATCATCTCCACCTTACGAGTCCAATTCCAGTCCCGAGTACTCCTCCCGGCTCATGACCTCGACCTCACCCAGTACTCGCCTCTTCTTGCGTTTTTTCACCGAACGTAACAGACTCCTCATCTCGGCTCCTTTCTCTTACAGGCTTGATGTTGTTTCTTCCAATACCATCAAACCATAGGGTTTGGAGCCGTTTCAATTTCCAACTAAGATTGGCACACTTTCCCGAACCATGGGCAGGCAGGCACAGTTGAGTGTGGAGGATCAGTTCACACCGGACACGCACGTGAGCAGGTTGCTGAGAGTTTATGAGGAGGAAGTAAATGAGAGTGCTGATGATCGACCCGGCTGGAGCCCAGCGATATGTGACCCACAATGCGGGGTTGGCCTATCTGTCTAGTGGTCCCCGTCTAACAGACTGTACCTTATTCGGATCGTTCCCCGAGCCAGACCGACACACTGCGGCTTCGGCCAAGCCGTCCGAGTTCGTTCCGCACAGGGATTTCCGATCTAATGGTCATTATTTTCCTCATATATGATCAGAAATGGGACAGCCAGAGCCGTTACGTTAATTGTGACGGACTACACTAGCTCTCTTCTGGAACGCGGGCATGAAGTGCGCGTTCTGGACATGAACAATTACGATTATTCCAACGAGGAAGTTGCGGAATACGCACGCAAGTTCCGTCCGCATTGGGTTGGTGCATCGGTAAAGACTGCGCTGGTCAGTTCGGCCGAGCGGACCATGCGAGCAGTTCGCAGGGCGTGGCCGGAAGCACGGACTATCGTTGGCGGAGCGCATATCGGCGTCAAGGCCCTCGACTACATGGCCAACCAGGATGTGTACGAGTTCGGGATGACCGGCGAGAGCGAGCGTGCGCTCCCGGATTTGATAGAAGGTAAGGATGTTCACGATGTGCCATGCCTGCTCTATTACGATGATGGCGAATGGAGGCAGAACAAGACGGAATTCATTTTCGATCTGGACAATCTGCCGTTTCCAACCTACCGAACGTGGGACCGGATCGACCGGTCGCTCTTTCCGTACTTGATGGTTCACAGCCGGGGGTGTCCTTTCTATTGCACGTTCTGCAGTGTTCCCAAGATCAACGGTCGCAAGTTCCGACGACGTTCCCCGGAAGGTACGGTCGAAGAATTGAGACACGCGCGCAAGGAGTACGTATTCCGGGATTTCGAATTCCTCGATGACAATCTCACGCTGCATATCGATCATGCCAAAGCCGTTTGCGAAGCCCTGATCCGCGCCGATCTCGGTGTGGGCTGGTTTGCCAACAACGGGATCCGCGCCGATCGTCTCGACAAGGAACTGTGCGTCCTGATGAAGCGCGCCGGTTGTAAGGGTGTTGCGATCGGTGTGGAGTCTGCCGATGACGACGTGCTGAAAGCCATCAAGAAGGGGGAAACCGTCGAGCAACTCCGCAAGGGCATTATCCTGCTCAAGGAAGCCGGTATCGTCGTCGGTGGTCACTTCATCGTCGGTTTGCCTGGCGACACGTACGACAAGGTGATCAAGAGCATCAAGTTCAAGGACGAAGTGGGCCTGGACTACGCCTACTTCAACCAGCTCGTCCCTTATTCCGGGACCGAACTGGGGGACTGGGCAATGGCGAACACCAAGATTCTGGTGGACGACGTCACCGACGCCAGTCACTTCGGAGCCAAGGAACAGGTGTTCATGGAGACATCCGAATTCCCGAAGGCAGACCGGGAGGCAATTTTCAAGATCCTCTCGACCGATTACAGAGACGGTCGGATCAGTTGCGAAGAGTTCAAGGCGCTGTACGACGACCGGGAAGGATTGAACGTCCTGTTCATCCGTTCCGGCAGGATGGATCCGTATGAGCACGTCCGGTCGCTCTTGCCCGAGGGTTCCGTGCTGGACGCACTGGTTTCCAACGGTATGCAGGTGCAGCATCCATGTCTGGACCGGGTCTTCCAGTATCCGTCATCAGGACTGATGCGTGTCACTCGCCTGGGACCGTTGCGCAAACATCTGAAAAAGGCCTATGACCTTGTGATCTACCTGAACACCTTCCAGAACGGCATGAGTTTCGACAACGTCGTTCGGATCGCGCGGTACTGTGGCGCGCGGGTCTACGAGTATCAGGCCGGCGAACACATGCGCGAGGTCAAGCCCGTCGGATTCAAGTCCACGAAGTTATATTCCAGGAGGGAAGGCTCCGCCAAGGTCATGGCGTAGCCGGAGGTGAGTCATGAGACTAGCGGATGTCGGGAAACAGTGGAACGAATTCGGTCGGCAGGACCCCCTCTTCGCCATCCTCACCTGGCCTCACATGAAGCGCGGCGGCTGGGACGAGGTGGACTTCTTCGAGACCGGCAGCAACGACGTGGACAACCTGATGAGTTTGGCACACAGCTTGAAACCGGATCTGTCCACCGAACGTGCCCTGGACTTCGGGTGTGGGGTTGGTCGCCTGACGCAGGCGCTGGCGGCCCTGTTCGATTCGGTCGCCGGGGTGGATATTGCGCCATCGATGATCGAGGGGGCCAGGGCGTACAATCGATTTGGAGAAAACTGCATCTACAGGGTCAATGACCGGCCCGACCTGAAGTGCTTCCCGGATGGGGAGTTCAGCTTCGTCCTGAGCTTGATCGTGTTACAGCATGTGCGGCCCCACTACGCCAAAGGTTACGTTCGAGAATTCCTGCGTGTACTTAAACCCGGCGGAATGCTCGTGTTCCAGCTCCCGGCCGTTTCCCTAAGCCCGGCCGGCGTCGCTGTAGACCCGGATTGGAGCGAGCCGGTGGCGGAGATGTACGGATTGCCGGTTTCGGAGGTCACGGAATTGGTTGCCGAACACGGGGGTACTGTCCTGAGGATTGCCGAAGCGGACAACGACTCTCCCGAGCGTAGTCAGACTTACTTTGTCGAAAAGACCTCGCAGAATGGGGAGATCCACTGAGAACTCGACCGCGCGGGCCACTGACCGAGACGTGCAACGTATCATCCATCTGATTCCTTTCCTGTGGAGCGGTGCCGGTAACGTTGTGACCCGTCTGGCGGTCTCCCAGCAGAGTCGTGGTCACGTCGCGGTCGTGACCAGCGGCCGTTCCCGGGGCGAGACCGATTGGCAGCTCTACCGGGACCGCCTGGAGGAAGCAGGCGTTCGGCATATCCAGATAGACCTGTTCGACCGTCGACCTGAAGTGTTCTGGTCCAGCGTCCGCAAGCTCCACGAAGCTGTCGATTCCTTCAAGCCGGACATCGTTCACTGCCATGCCGGCGTGCCTGTGGCCGCGGCTGCGATCGTCCGCGAAGAGGTGCCCGTTCCATTTTTGCTGATCGGCCAGTTCCATAGCTGGGGACCGGACCGGCCCGACTGGATGAACCGGATGGACCTCTGGGGGTTCGGCCGGGCAGACCGCGTCATCTGCAACGCTGAGGAGTACCGCGGGATTCTTCGAGATTCCGGCCTGCCCGCCGAGCGCATCGTTGCGGTCCCGTGGGGCCTGCCGCTCGAAGAGATCGAGGAAGCTGCGGGGACCAGCCGGCCGACTTCAGGTCGGACCATAGGATTTGTTGGCCGCATCGAGCCACGCAAGCGGCAGCTGGAACTGGTTCAGACCATGCCATGCCTCGCCTCCGACGACGTCCGACTGGAACTGGTCGGGCCCGTGGCCGACGCGGAGTACGCGGCACGAGTGCAGAATGCGATCGACGATGCGGGCCTTGCCGAGAGGGTGTCGTTGAAGGGAGAAGTTCCCAACGTGTACGCCCATGTGACGAACTGGGATCTGTTTGTTTCACTTTCGAGCGACGAGGGTCAGGGTATAGCCATCCTGGAAGCGATGGCTCTGGGGACACCGGTCGTGTCGACTGACATACCCGGAGTACGGGAGTACCTCAAGGATCGGCAGAATGGCCTGATCCTCCCTTCGGTAGAACCCGGGGACGTCGCCGCCACTGTGTCCTGGGCGCTGGATCACCCGAATGATGTGTCCGATTTCGCCGACGAGGCCCGGGCGATGGTACGGGATCGCTACCACTGGGATGCGACGATTCGTGCGATGAACGGTGTTTACTCGGGGACGAGTCATGGCTAGGAAGAAGCGGAAGAAACCGATCCCAACGCCGCATCCCCAGCCGGCAGCGGGGCAGTACGTCGACTGGGCCCTCGACGATGATGGCCTCCTCGTCGCCGTCGACGAGGTGGAACACCGCCTGGCCATCGAACGGCCCGATGGGCGGTTCACCTTCGTGGGCCGCGAGGGCAGCGAGCCCGGCTGTTTCCGCTATCCGCGTGCCATCGAGATTCTGGACGGAATTGCTTACGTCGTGGATTCATGGAATCACCGCGTCCAGATGTATGACGTCGTTCTTTGGAAGCTCGTGGGGACGTTCGGTGAGTTCGGCGCCGGCAGAGGGCAATTCTTCTGTCCGAGCTCCATTGTCGCGATATCGAGGGAGGCGGCGTCACACTGGCTTTGCATCGCAGACACGAACAACAATCGCATTTCCTTCCACAGTCGGGACGGTTCCTGTCTGTTTACCACCGACCTCGGTGGAACGCGTTACCCTTCGAAGGTGCGAACCCGAAACGGCTTCCTGCAAGTCCAGTATGAAGACGGAGAATGGGCTCGCCTCGTCGGCTGACTGCTAGTGTCCTGAATCAGAAATACGATCACTATCTCCAATGGATGTTGCCGGACGCAAGGTGGACGTTTGAACCAGTCACTAAAGTGGGTATGGCCTCGGTCGGCTTGGCGTTCCCAACCAGCAACCTCCATCGGCCCTGCGGGTTCGGGCGGAACGGCGCCGTCTTTGGAGTCGCTCCTGCTTGCAATGAATGAGCATTAGCTCGTCGTCGCTCCGCCAAATCCGGCACCGTTGCGCTCCGAAATATAGCAACCGTACTTCTGATTCAGGACACTAGGAACCTGTGGCAGAACCCTGCCGTTTCGCCGTAATCCTCGGCGCGGCCCTACAGAGTTCTGCCACCGGCTGCTATTGACCACCGTTTGACAGTTCGGGCAGGTCTTCCTATCCTCACCGCATGGATCAGGGCCGAGTTGCTCTTGGAATTCAGCGCCTTTCCAAGACATACCGCCGCTGGTGGTCACGGCGGTCCGTGTGTGCGCTGGACGAGGTTGACCTCGTGGTCGAGCCGGGGACGGTTTTCGGCCTGTTGGGCCCCAACGGGGCAGGGAAGACATCGCTCATCAAGATCGCGTTGACGATCGCACACCCCGACAGCGGTGATGTCCGCTTGCTGGGGGTGAGTCCACGGACGGACCGATCCGTCCTGGCGCGCGTTGGCTATCTGCCTGAGAACCCCAGATTTCCCGCCCACCTTACCGCGAAGAATGTCCTCCGGCTGTATGCCAGCATGAGCGGGCGCGATATGAGTTTCATCCGGGAGCGGACTCCGGTGTGGCTCGAGCGTGTCGGGCTATCCGGCTGGGAGCGGACGCGGGTTTCGAAGTTTTCCAAGGGGATGGTCGAGCGCCTGGCTTTCGCCCAGGCCGTGATTCATGACCCGGACCTGATCTTCCTCGACGAACCCACCGACGGCCTCGACCCGGTCGGACGGATGGAAATCCGCAAGATTTGCCGTGAACTCGCCGACGCGGGCAAGACCGTGTTCATCAATTCCCATATCCTGGCCGAGATTGAAATGGTGTGCGATCGCGTGGCCCTCATGAAAGGCGGCCGGATCATCGAGGTTGGCACTGTCGCAGAATTAACGGCGTCAGACGATAGCTACGAGGTGACGATTCCCGGCGGTGACGGTGTGGCGGCCTGGCTCAGCGAACGGGAAGTGCCGTTTGTCGAGGATTCGGACTACATACGAGCCAAGCTGCCTGACAGGAGAGCGGCAAACGAACTGGTCGACGCGCTGCGCAGCCGTGGCGTGCAGATCGAATCTATCAACCCGAACAAGAAGACGCTCGAGTCGGTATTCCTGGAGAGAGTGGGCTGATGCTCAGACCCGGGATATTCCGCGACACGTTCGAGGAGTCGATCAGGAACTACATGTTCCTGTTCTTCATGGTTGTTTCCTCGGCCATCATCGCCTCCATCGGGCTCGCACTGAACATGGATATCGTCGCCGGTGTGATCCAGGGAGTGACTTTTTTCGGGGAGGAACTGGAGATCCCCAACATGAGCGTCTCGCAGTTCGTCAACGGCATCCAGACAGGTCTTGCGATCATCATCTCGACGATCGGTGTGTTTCTGGCCTTGATGGCGACTTCGACTCTGTTTCCGCTGATGATCCAGAAGGGGAGCGTCGAACTGATCCTCTGCCGGCCTGTACCCCGATGGCGGCTGCTGGCTGCCCGGTTTCTTGGAGGCACGGCGATCATGGCGCTCAACACCATCTACCTGATGGTCGGCGTCTGGGTCATGCTCGGCTTGAAGTCCGACATCTGGAATACAGGGTTTCCGATGTCGTCGGTGTTTGTCGTCATCGCGTTCGTCTTCCTCTACGCGACGGTGATGATGTTCTCGGTGATCACCGAGAACGGACCGTCCGGCCTTCTGGCAGGATACGCGCTGTTGATCTTCTCCCCCGTTCTGGCGGCCCACGAGCAGATAACACCCGTGTTCTCGAGGGAACTTTATCGGCAGGTGTTTCGTTCTCTCTACTGGGTCATGCCCAAGGTCGCCGAAACGATCGGGGCCATGCGAAGCCTGATCGCCGGCACTCCGCTTGAGATCGGAACGGTCCTGTGGACCTCCGCTCTCTTCGCCGCAGGGTCCTTCATGGCCACGGTGATATACTTTTCGAAGAGAGATTATTGAAACTTTCCGAGGTCAAGATCATGAAAGTGTTTATCGGCGTGTTCGCGATCGCCCTCGCCATTACGATTGTGGCCAGTTTCCCCGGCACCGTCGAGGCGATTAATCCGGACGAGACACTGCTGGGTTTGTTTCCCGCGAATCTGGATGGAGTGGGGTACATTGACGTCGCCGGCATCCGCGACAACCCGATCATCCTGGACCTGCTCGATGACCAGGACAAGGACGGCAGGACGCTCGAGCCGATGGAAGATTTCACGGCGCTCACGGGTCTGGATCTGAGAACCGATCTTGACCAGGTGATGCTCGGCCGGAGCGGAGAGGACACCATGCTGATCGTCGCTCGGGTGAGCTACGACCCGCTGCGTATCGAGCAGTTCTTCGAGGACCGCGGCAGCCCGTTCTCCAGCTATGCGGGCCGCACGATCTACCGACCCGACCCCGACGAGGAGTGGGAAGTTACGTTCACTCAGGACCTCATGATCGCGGGAACGAACGGGGCTGTCGGAGGGGCGCTTGACCGTCTCGCCACACCCGGCACGACGGCCCTGGATAACCAGGAGATTATCGATGGGATCGCGTCGATCGATGAAGGCAGCCAAGTATGGGCGGTTGGGGAGTTTGGCAAGGTGATCCCGCCCGGCCTGGCGCCTCCGATGGCGACTGAACTGATCGATTCGCTCAAGCGCGGGACCTACCAGATGCGATTCGACGCAGCGGTTACCGGACGCGCGGTCGGCGAGTTCGGATCCGCGGAGACGGCCCGGCGCACCAGGGACTTGTTGCGCGGGTTTGTGGCCTTCGGGAAGATGCAGGTTTATGCGCAACAGGACCTGATTCAGTTGCTCGATGGTGTGATGATCGACAACCGCGACACCGCCGTCCATATCGATTTTTCGGCTGACGGGGAGCTGCTGCGGCGCATCAGCGAGAGTGGGATCGACATTCGCGGCGGAAACTAGCCCGCATTTCTCACCAGTGGTCTGCTGCAGCGCCGGATCCATCCGCCATTACTGCGTTGCGCTTGGTCGGGCTCCTCAACGTACGGTCAAGTACGCCTCGGTCGCCCTCCCGGCGCGCGCCAAGCATGGCCCGTCACGGGCCATGCCAATACATGCCCTGGCGGTGTCTGTATTCTACCGGGTCACCGAGGTGGCCCGACGGGCTTCGCGACGACAACCGGTGAGAAAAGCGGGCTTCGTTTCGATTTGATGTGAAAAGGGGTGGCCGCCGGGTCACCCCTATTTTGTTCAGACTTGGACTTTCCGAACGTACAATGAGGATCGAATCCGGCCGCGCTCCGTTCGAGCGGTGCTGCGCGTCGGGTGATCTGAGGTCGACAGCTACCAAGAAGGAGTAATATGCGATTCACCCTAGTTCTCACCCTGCTCGTTTGCCTTGTCGGTCCCGCACCGATCCTGGCGCAAAGTGGACCGGCGATGGCTAGTGCCGAGCCGTTCAAGGTCGGGACATTCGAGATCGGCGGTATTCCGACGGTCGGAATCGTGCTCCGCGACAGCCTGATCGTAGATCTCAACGTGGCAAACACCGCTCTCGAGACGAATCAGGTGTACCCGAAAATTCCAATGCCCGCCGATATGCTCGATCTGATCGGCCGCTATGAGTACGGCCTGCGACACAGGTTGTACGAAATCGTCAACGATCTGGTCACGGACAGCCGCCTCGACGGAAACTCGCGGCCCGGCTTTGTATACGACGTCGGCGATGTTCGGACACTCCCGCCGATTATGTATCCAGGGAAGATCCTCAACGCGGCGGTCAATTTCTACAGCCATGTCGATGAGACCGGTACGCCGGCCGAACGGACGGCGGCCCGGCGGGCGCGGCGGGAGAATCGTGGCGTGCCGTACCTGTTTCTGAAGCCGAGCAGGGGGGCCGTCATTGGCAATGGCGACTCCGTTGTGATTCCTCACGGCCGTGAACGGATCGACTGGGAGGTCGAACTATCGACGGTAATCGGTCGCGCGGCGAAGTACGTGGCGGCGCCCGACGCCGAGGATTACATCTTCGGTTACATGGTGTCGATCGATATTTCCGATCGTGGCGGCCGCCCCGCCGGAGGGAACCCACTGCGATCCGACTGGTTCGTCGGGAAAGGTCATGAGACGTTCGCACCCATAGGCCCGTGGATCGTGCCCAAGGAATTTTACGGCGACCCGATGGAAAACCTCAGACAGACGCTGAGCGTGGGTGGCACCCTGATGCAGGAAGCGACGGCGGGCGATATGATCCACACCCTGTACGAGTTGATCGAATACGCCTCTTCGATCATCACCCTCTATCCGGGAGACGTGATCAACAACGGAACGTCCGGGGGGACCGGAATGGGCACGGCTGTTCGTGGAGCACAACGCTTTCTGCAGCCGGGCGAGGAGATTGTTGCCACCATCGACGGAATCGGCACGTTACGGATTCCCGTGGTTGCCGAAGAAGCGCCAACGCCTGGCACTGGCGCCCGACTGGCGCCGGATGGCCCCCCACGAGACTGAAGGTGGTGGTAGCGGCGGCGCCGATCCCAGGTGTGGCCGGCGACCGTCATTGACGGGCTTATGGGGAAGACGGAAAGCCCTTGGGAGTGATGGATGACCCGGGTCGCAGCGTGCGCGGCCCGGGCAACGTCTTTCAGGGTCGTGGTTTGTTGATGCAGAGGGCCGCTCGGCAGTTATCCGAGTACTCCGAGCCCAGATACACCAACAGATCGATGACTTCGGAGAAGACCAGTGTCTTCTCCAAGGGACCGTTCGCCAGGTCGGCCACCGTTTCGCCGGTTCCCGGCGTGACCGCCTCTCCACTCAGGGAGTAAGCGCTGGCAAACACGTTGGCACGCGCTGCCACGTCGCCGCCCTGGGCGACCAGATACAGGATGACCTCCTCGTCGCCGACCGTGGCGGCGCCGTGCATCGTCGTAAATCCGTCCTTCTGCATCGAATTCACGTCGAACCCGACTTCTTCTACAAGGAATCGGACCGCGTCGAGCCGACCGTTCGCCACGACGTTGCCTTGCGACGGTGCGTGACCCCAGCCGGCGGCACACATCAGCGCGTTGACACCCGTCGAATTAGTGATCGAAGGATTGGCGCCGCGAGACAGTAGAAACCTCATGGCGACGACGTCGTTCGCTTGCGCCGCGCGCAGGAAGGCAGTGTGGCCGTCATAGGTCGTACCGCCGCCGGGTCCGATGATCCTCATCCACATGCGCCCGTCCATCCGCGCGTCCACATCCGCGCCATGGTCCACGAGCAGTTCCATGAGTTCCAGGTAATCGGTTTCTTCGTTGTCCACCTTGGGGGACGGGTACCAGCCCCGGAGCGCCCACCTGGTATCCAGGGTCGTAAACAGGGCGGTGGCTCCCTCAGTGCTCGCAGGCTTCGCATCGGCTCCCTGTTCGAGCAGATACTTCGCAATGTCATACCGACCGTTGACGATGGCGAGTGTCAGGGTGCCCATTTCGTCGGAAACCGTCTTCGCATTCACATCGGCTCCAGAGGCGACCAACGCGCGTACAGCATCCATGTGCCCTTGCCGGGCCGCGAACTGCATCGCGGTCATGCCGCCCAGCGCCAGGGGCTTGGGCTGTGCTGCCGCCATTGGCGCTCCTCCACCGGAAAGTGGAGCTGGCTTCTTGTGACGCGTCGGCACGAGCGAGGTGGCGTCCACCTCCGCCCCATGCTCAGCGAGGACCCGGATGACGTCCGCACGGCCCTGGGCCGCAGCGAACATCAGCGCAGTCTGTCCTTGATTGATGTCTTTCGCGTTGACCGGAGCGCCGGCTTCGACAAGGGCCCGAACGGCGTCGGCGCTGCCCGAACCGGCCGCCAGCATGAGCGCAGTCGTCCCTATCGTCGAGGCGGACTCCGCGTCCGCCCCCGCCCCGAGGAGCGCCTCAACAATCGCAGCGCTCCCATTCCGAGCCGCCATGAACAGAGGCGTCATTTCGCCCAGCCGTGTCAGGGCGTTGACGTCGGCGTCCGCGTCCAGTAGCACTCCCGTCATCTCCAGGTCACCCCGGGACGCGGCCCAGTGCAGAGCCGTGGTGCCGTCGCCCTGGGCGGCGTTGACGTCGACGCCCTCATCGAGCAGCACTCGCAGGGTCGCGATATCACCCCGCATCGCGGCCAGGGAGAGTCGTGAGTCGGCGGGGGCTCCCGATGCCACCGTCGTCACCAATAACAAGCCAGCCAAGATCTGTCCTAGTCCACGCCGCATCGTTCTATCCTCACTCTGTAGCGGCGCTCTATGAGCGCCGAGTAATCCGCAGTCGATAGACCGCCTCTCCCCATCGACCCATCACCTCAGGCTACTGCTATATCGAAACCGTTCCTGTACTGTCTCCAATCTCCGTCAGATCGACGCCGAGCTTGTGCATGATCGCCAGCAACAGGTTTGCCTGAGGCGTTCCGGATTCGGCTTTGACGTGAAGGTTGCCTTTGACAGCGCCGCTCGCGTGGCCCGCCAGAACCGCAGGCACCATCTTGTGAGCATGTACGTGCGAATCTCCCATGGCGCTGCCGTAGAGCACCAGAGAGTGATCCAGAAGGTTGCCATCGCCGTCAGGCGTGTTCTTCAGCTTGTCCAGGAAATATGCCATCAGGCTGATATGGTATCGGTTGATCTCCGCGTACTTCTCGATACCCTCGTCGGTTTCGCCGTGATGCGAAGCGGAATGGAATGCTTCGTCGACTCCACTCTCTGGAAACACACGGTCAGAAACGTCACGGCCCAGCTTCAACGCGGAGACGCGCGTTACATCCGCGGCGAAGGCGGCCACTTTTAGATCCATCATGATTTTTACCCACTCATCCCAGGAATCGGGCACGCCGATGGGAGCTTCAGGGGCTACCCTTTCCGCTCCACTCCGATTGCGGTCCTCGACTGCCTGTATCCGTCGCTCGATCTCCCGCACGCTGTCGAGATAATCATCGAGCCGGCCGTTATCTTGGGCATCGAGTTCCGTCCGGAGCCGCGCGACGTCGCGAGTGATGCTGTCCAGGATGCTCCGGTTCATCCGCTGGCGTTTGGTCCGCTCTTCGGCCGACCCGCCGAGTCCAAAGATCTCTTCAAACGCCGCACGGGGGTTATAGACCATGGGGAGCGGTGTCGTGGGCGACGACCAGCTGATGGTGTCCATGTAGACGCAACTGTACTTGTACGCGCAGGAGCCGGACGCATCCATCACCTCGGTGCATAACTGGATCGACGGCAGCGGGGTATCCTGGCCGTGCCTCTGGGCGTAGGTCTGGTCGATCGACGTACCGCAATAGACATCTGCGCCACCGTCTGTTTGGGATGAGCCGCCGTCAGAAACACCGCCGCATTACGGAAGTGATCCGCGCCGACTTCCTCGGGGACCATCGAGTCGGCACCGGCACAATCCGTATTGGAAGCGATGGTGACGTAGTCACGGAACGGTTCCAAAGGCTCCACGATCCTGCCGAAGTCGAAGTCGGCACCTTCCTTCGATGGCCTCCAGAGGGCGATATCGTTTCCGTGTGGGGTGCTGCCCGCACAACCGTGCACGACTTCGATCGCCGCAAAACGGCTCTTCGGAGATGCCGCCGTAGCGCGGATTGGTGTCTGGGCCGGCACCATCGACTCGAGGAAGGGCAGTGCGACTACGGACCCCAACCCACGAAGAACCGTGCGTCGGGATATTCGTTTCTTGGTCAGGAACATTGCTTCTAGCTCCTCTATTAAGAATTAACGTCTTTCCGCGACCGTTGAACCAACCGTTCGCATCAGGAACGGGACACTCTCGACGACACCCATCACAAAACTGGAGAAACGATTGCCGTCACGCCCGGCTTCCCGCGCGATTGCTCGTACGGCGGGCATATCACGCTCATCCAGGATCCGCCCGATGCCGTACATCAGCAGGTTCTCGGTAAAACTACCCAGGAAAGCCTCAGAGCGATTCACGACCGCCTCCCTGAGGCTGACGGGCCCATCCAGTCTGAAGCCGTCATACATTTCACCCGTCGGATCGATCAAGGTCCCGCCGTCCCGGGATCGCCATGATCCGACGGCGTCGAAGTTCTCAAGCGCCATTCCGATCGGATCGACGATTCGATGGCACGATGCGCATGCCGGATTCGCCCGATGCTGTTCCATCCGCTCGCGGACCGTCAGAATCCTCGCGTTGTCCACCTGTTCCGGCAGAGGCGGTACCGACGGAGGCGGAAGCGGCGGCGACAAACCCAGCATGACCTCCAGGACATATTTGCCGCGGGTGACCGGAGAAGTTCGGTTCGCGAATGACGTCATCGTCATGATCCCGGCCTTGCCCAGGAGACCAAACCTCGCAGGGTCGGTCAGAGTCACGCGGGTGAAATTGGTTCCGACCACGTCGGAAACGCCATAGTGTCGGGCAAGGGTTTCATCCAGAAACGTGTAATCCGCAGTCAGCAGCTCGAGGACACTCCGATTCTCGCGGGCGATACTGTCGAACAGTAGCTCGATCTCCCGCCGCATCGAAGTAGCCAACTGCCTGGTGAAATCGGGAAACAAGATCGATTCCGGCGCCTTGTCCTTCAACCCAGTCAGACGCAACCACTGGGCAGCGAAGTTTGTGGCGAGGGCTTCCGAGCGGCGGTCGGCGAGCATCCGCTCGACTTGTTGTTCGAGGACCACCGGATCTCGGAGGTTCCCCTGGGTGGCGACGCGGACGAGTTCTTCATCCGGAATGCTGCTCCAGAGAAAGTAGCTCAATCGAGACGCCAACTCGAGATCTGAGATCCGGTAGGTCTCGCCGGGCTCCGCACCGGCCTGTTTCCTTTCAAAACGGAAGATGAATTCCGGTTTGGCCAGGATGGCCTGCAACGCCAGGCGAACTCCTTCGTCGAACCCACCTTCCTGCTCCCCTTGCCGGTAGAAAACCATGAGGCTTTCCAGATCCTCATCGGTCACCGGTCTGCGGAAAGCCTGGCCGGTCAATCTCGAAATGATCTCGCTGGCGCAGCGCTCATTCTCATCTGGCGTTGCGGGACGGCAGGTAAATACCCTGTCCCGGCTGGGGTTGTCGGACACTCCGGTTGGATTGAACGGGCCCGTCACAGCCAGTGACTGCAGGTGCGGTAATCCTGTCATTTCCGGCGTGACCGAAATCACCGTGTCCATGATGGTGTATTCGACGAGCCTGTTGTGATCCTGCACCGGCCCGTCGAACTTCGCAATGAAAGCTGCCGAGAGCCGCCGCTGACCCGCTCGGACGAAGACGGGTTCCGTCTTGTAGTCCACCGCGCTTTCCTTGAGGTCGGGATCGATCGTCAGGACAGCGAGCGGTTCCCCGTCCACCGAGAATTCAATTTGCTGGCCCTGGAGTTCCTCGGGAAGCGACGCTCCAATCACTTCTTCGGTGTAGTACCAGAATGGATTCGCCTCGAAAACGTACTCTCCGTCCGACGGGAATGTGTGTAACACGGACGTTCCACCGCGTGTTCCGATCGGCGTGCCCGGAATGTGGCGCATCTGATTCTGCAACCGGGACACCTTGTACGTCGTCATCCCCGGCTCCGCATTCGGATCACCGAGGGCGTCGCGGCTGATCTTGTCAGCAGCGCGAACGTAGGCCGACATGAGCGTTGGGGTAATCGTCAGCGCCTCCGACATGTTGTCGAACCCACCGCCGGCCACACCCGACGATGTGCGGGCATCCGGTGGCAAAAGCGCGCCGACTTCCACTTGGATGCCAAGCAGATCGCGTACGGCATTCCGGTACTCGGTTCGGTTCATCCGGTGTAGTTCCGGGGACTTCACATGCGGCTGGTCCTCGGCCGCGCGATCGATGCGTGCCTCCAATCCTGCAGCAAAAGCGTTCATCGTCCCGATGTCGGGCCGCCGCGCACCGGCCGGAGGCATCATTCCTGAACGCACCCTGCGAATCACCTTTTCGGTCAGAAGTGCGCTCTGTTCAGGATGTGCCAGGTCGATTTCACCCCAATTGCACCCGCCGGACTCCAGGGCGTCGTTGTGACAGTCGGCGTAGTATTCGCTGACGAGCGCTTGCCCGGATTCCGCTGATGTCCCATCCACACTTTCCTGTTCCTGACCCAACGCGACCATTCCCAGTCGACTATCGCCCTGGCAGAACATGATCGTGGCCAGAATTATCAAGCCCATGTAACCGTAACTATTCTTCATTTGTGAAACCATGACCGCCTACTTGTTCCGATATCGGTTTCAAATCATACCATTGCTTACTTAGCATTACTTTGCCTGAGGGAAAAGTCTCTTTTTTGGTATTGGCTGGTATTCTACTAAGTAGCTAGTCTCTTTTGGTGGTGCCTATTCTTCCGACTTTTCTGACGCAATCGATTGGGCGGAAGGTCGTTCTGCCCCGTCGTCGAAACCGAGCAAGAGTATTTGGAAAGCGGGGGGTATGGGAGGCGAGGGCTCGCTCGGCTTGGAATGCCTGCCGAAAACCCGTCCAGGCCGATTGATCGGCAGAGACTGTCAATGATCGTGGCGGGACTCGCGCTAGGGCGTCCGTCAGGAAGGGACTCTTCCGAGGCTGGGGATCGCTGGCATGACAAACAAAGACGGGTGGCCATGGCCACCCGTCTCGTGCTTCATCCGACTCGAACAGACCGGCGTGGGGGCCGGATCCTACCGGGCTCCGGACATTGAGGCCAGGAACTCCGAGTTCGCCTTGCTCTTGCTCATTTTCTCGAGCAGCAATTCCATCGCGTGCTTCTCCACCGTCGAAAGCGGGTTCAATACCTTCCGCAGCTCCGGACATTGAGGCCAGGAACTCCGAGTTCGCCTTCGGGACTCTTGCTCATTTTCTCGAGCAGCAATTCCATCGGTCGAAAGCGGGTTCAATACCTTCCGCTCGGGTGAGCCGTCCTTCGGGACCAGCAGTTCTTCTTTCCGGGTTCCGGAGCGGTGGAGGCGCGCGGCGTGATGTCGATCGCCGGGAAAACGCGCTTGTCGACGAGCTTCCGGTCGAGGCCGATCTCCATGTTGCCGGTGCCCTTGAACTCCTCGAAGATGACGTCGTCCATACGGCTGCCGGTGTCGACGAGCGCTGTGGCAATAATCGTCAGGCTGCCGCCTTCCTCGATATTTCGGGCCGCACCGAAGAACCGCTTCGGCCGTTGAAGCGCGTTGGAGTCGACGCCGCCCGAGAGCACCTTGCCCGATGGCGGCACGATCGTGTTGTATGCACGCGCCAGGCGCGTGATCGAGTCGAGCAGGATCACCACGTCCCGCTTGTGCTCGACAAGACGCTTGGCTTTCTCGATCACCATTTCGGCGACCTGGACGTGCCGCGTCGCGGGCTCGTCGAACGTCGAACTGATTACCTCGCCGTTGACAGAACGCTGCATGTCGGTCACTTCCTCCGGACGCTCGTCGATCAGCAGTACGATCAGGATGACCTCGGGCTGATTGGCGGTGATGGAGTTGGCGATCGTCTGGAGCAGCATCGTCTTGCCGGTACGCGGTGGCGCCACGATCAGGCCGCGCTGTCCCTTGCCGATCGGAGTCAGCAGGTCCAGCACCCGTGCCGACAGGTTTTCCCTGTCGGTTTCCAACTTCAGCCTGTCGTCCGGGTACAGCGGTGTCAGGTTGTCGAAGAAGATTTTGTTTCGTGCCTGATCCGGGTGCTCGAAGTTGACGGCCTCGACCTTGATCAGTGCGAAGTATCGCTCACCTTCTTTCGGGGGCCGTACCTGGCCCGACACCGTATCACCGGTCCGAAGGTCGAACTTGCGGATCTGTGATGGGGATACATAGATGTCGTCCGGGCCCGGCAGATAGTTGTAGTCCGGCGCCCGCAGGAAGCCGAACCCGTCGGGCAGCGTTTCCAGAACGCCTTCGCTGAAGATGAAGCCGCTCTTCTCGGCCTGCGCCTGGAGGATCTTGAAGATCAACTCCTGTTTCCGCAGACCGGACGCCCCCTGGATTTCCAGGTCTTTGGCGACTCCGACCAGCGCCGCGATATTCATCTCTTTTAGTTGAGAGATATCCATCGTGTTGGTATCGCCCGGACGTTCCGCGACGGCTTTTTTCGTAGAGGGTGGGTTTTTCTCACTCATGTGGGGTTTATTGTCGTTGCGGCGTCTGACTCGGGATTCGTTAAGCCCTTCGTCCTCCACCTATGAAACCGCAGTGCGAATCCTGCTCCATACCGAGCTGTTCCCAAGATTCGTCACCGCAGAAAATGGAATCAGTTCATCGGTTCCGAGCGCCTCCCTGGCGCGTCGGGCCGACTGCATCAGCCGATTCCGTGAAAGTTTGTCCGCCTTGGTGAGAACGACGGCGTTCTCGATAGCGTAATAGTCCAGCCACTCTTTCATCAGGATGTCATTCGGGGTCGGTGGGATTCGGCAATCGATGAGCAATATCGCCAGTTTCAACTGGGGACGATCCCGTAGGTATCCTTCGACCATGCTGCGCCACCCGGCTTGCAGCTTCTTTGGCACTTTGGCGTATCCATAACCGGGCAGGTCGACGAAGTAGAAGCGGTCATTGATTGAATAGAAGTTAATGGTTTGTGTGCGACCGGGCGAAGAACTTATCCGAGCCAGTTTTCCAAACTTGGCAAGTGCGTTCAGCAACCTGGATTTTCCGACGTTCGAGCGTCCGATAAACGCGACCTCGTTGAACCGATCTTTGGGAAAGTCAGCCGGTTCGAGGGCACTCTTGATGAATCGGGCGGAGCTGACTTTCACGGGAGGCAGAACGCGGAAGGCGTTTTGTCGGACGAATACATTCTACCAATTTCGACTGATAAAAAACTAGGCTGTATAGTTTTTTCTTCTGCTAGCTCACGGACCTTGATTCGGGCAGCCCATCCCCCGTGTTTCCCAACGCGGACGGGTTGAATGCTTCGGATTCGTCCAGCGGCGTCGGTTCCTGGGTGAGCGCGATCTTGAGAACCTCGTCCATGTTCCCGACGGGGTGGATCGTCATTTCCTTCAGGATGCTTTCCGGGATGTCCGCCAGATCCTTCTCGTTGTCGTTCGGAAGGATGATGGTGTGGATTCCCGCGCGATGAGCTGCGAGCAGTTTCTCCTTGATCCCTCCGATCGGAAGCACCTTGCCCCGAAGCGTGATCTCGCCGGTCATGGCGACGTCCGAACGTACCGGGATCTGCGTGAGTCCGCTGACGATCGACGTAGCCATCGTGATCCCGGCCGAAGGCCCGTCCTTCGGTATCGCCCCCTCGGGGACGTGGATGTGCAGATCGAGTTTCTGGTAGAAGTCTTTGGGGATGCCAAAAGCGTGCGCGCGGGACCGGACGTAGCTCATGGCCGCCTGGGCCGATTCCTGCATCACGTCTCCGAGCTTTCCGGTCAGCGTCAACTTACCGCTGCCTTCCATCAGGGTGGCTTCGGTCTCCAGTATTTCGCCACCCACCTCGGTCCACGCAAGACCGGTCACGAGACCTATTTCATTCTTTTCCTCGTGACGGCTCGAGCGGTATTTCGGAATGCCGAGGTAGTCCGCCAGGTTTTCCGGCGTGACATCGGCCTTGTACTTCTTGCCTTCGCGGACGACGGCCCGGGATACCTTCCGGCAAACCGAGGAGACTTCCCGTTCCAGGTTTCGGACGCCAGCCTCGCGCGTATAGCCGCGGATGAGGGTCGGTACGGCGTCGTGGGTGAACTTTAACTGCTTTGAGGTGATTCCAGTCGTTTCCAACTGTTTTGGGATCAGGAAGCGCCGCGCGATCTCGCTCTTCTCCTGCTCGGTGTAGCCGGGGATGCGGAGAATCTCCATTCTGTCCTGGAGTGCCCGAGGAATCGTGTGGAGCACGTTGGCCGTGGCGATGAACATCACCTGGGACAGATCGTAGTCGACGTCCAGGTAGTGGTCGTTGAAGGACCCGTTCTGTTCCGGATCGAGAACTTCCAGCAGTGCCGCCGCCGGGTCGCCCCGAAAATCCATACTCATCTTGTCGACTTCGTCGAGCAGGAAGACCGGGTTCATCGTGCCGGCCTTCTTGATCAGCTGGATGATCTGTCCCGGCATCGCGCCGATGTAGGTTCTCCGGTGCCCTCGGATTTCGGCTTCGTCGCGGATGCCGCCTAGAGCCAGGCGGACGAACTTCCGTCCAGTGGCCCGGGCGATCGACATCCCGAGCGACGTCTTGCCGACGCCTGGAGGTCCGGCAAAGCACAGGATGGAGCCCTTTGGCTTCTTCACCAGCTGGCGAACCGCGAGGAACTCGAGAATCCGATCCTTCACCGTATCCAGACCGTAATGATCTTCGTTCAGGATCCTCTCGGCGGCCTCGATGTCGCGGATTTCCCGGCTGCGCTTCTTCCATGGCACGGCGATCAGCCAGTCGACGTAATTCCTGGAAACCGTGCCCTCGGCCGACATCGCGGGCATCATTTCAAGGCGGCGGAGCTCCTGGATCGTCTTTTCGTAGGCTTCCTTCGGCATGCCGGCTTCTTCGATCTTTTCGCGAAGCTCGTCCAGGTCTGATTTCTCGTCTTTCTTTCCGAGCTCACGCTGGATCGCCTTGATCTTCTCGTTGAGGTAATACTCTTTCTGAGCCCGCTCCATCTGGCGCTTGACGCGGCTCTGGATCGAGCGGTCCACCTGGAGTTTCTCGATCTCGATGTCCAACAGGTCGGCGAGCCGCTTGCATCGCTCGACTGGGTTGAAGATCTCGATGAGTTCCTGTTTTTCCTCCACCGAAAGCGTCAGATGCGCGCACACTGTGTCGGCCAGTCGGCCGATGTCGTCCATTCGGATCGCCGATAGCACCTGTTCGTAATTCGTGTTCTGGCTGAGCTTGACGTACTGCTCAAACAGCTGGCTCACCCTTGCGATGAGGTTGTCGTGGCCCGCAAACGACTGGTTCCGGAAGGGCGACAGTCTTAGGTTGGCCGTCACGTGGCCGTCTTCCTCACCCAACTTCAGAATACGGGCGCGTTCGATCCCCTCGACCAACACCTTGGTATTGCCGTCCGGCAGTTTTAGTGCCTGCACGAGGTTCGATATCGTCCCTATCTGGTAAATTTCGTTCGGTTTGGGGTCATCGACCGAAGCGTCGTACTGGGTTGCGAGAAAAATTCTCTTGTCACCGTCGAGGGCCGCTTCGAGCGCTCTGACGGACGATTTCCTGCCGATCACGAAGGGCACCAGCATGTACGGGAAGATAACGACGTCCCGTATGGGTACCATGGGGAGCTTCACTTGTTCGTATTTGTCCTTTGTACTCATGGCTTCACTTCCGGGGTCCGGCCAGCGACCGGGGGGTATCGAGAGGCGGGAGGCGCTTGAATCTGAATGGCTTGTCTGCCTATCCGGCCTTCTCGTACGGCAACTGTACTTCCTTCTTTTCGACCATCTGTTGGGTGATCGTTAGCTCTCCGTAGGTTTTTTGCCCCGGAATGGCGTACATAACGTCCAGCATCAGTTCTTCAAGGATGATCCGGAGGCCCCGGGCGCCGACATTGCGCTTGATTGACTGCTCGGCGATCGCCCCGATCGCCCCGTCAACGAAGTTCAGCTTGACGTTTTCGTACTCGAAGAGGCGCTGGTACTGCTTGATCAGCGCGTTCTTGGGTTCCGTGAGGATTTGGACGAGGGCGGCCTGGTCCAGATCGTGGAGCGTGGCCACGACCGGCACGCGCCCGACGAACTCGGGGATCATTCCGTATTTGATGAGGTCTTCGGGCTCCAGCATCTCGATCAGGGAAGAACGGTCTTCCTTCCCGCTTTTGAGTTGGCCTTTGAAGCCCATGGTGCTCCGACGGGCCAGGCGCTTCTCGACGATGTCTTCGAGGCCAACAAAAGCGCCCCCGCACATGAAGAGGATGTTCGTCGTGTCCACCTGGGTGAATTCCTGATGCGGGTGCTTGCGTCCGCCCTGCGGCGGCACGTTGGCGACGGTCCCTTCCAGCATCTTGAGCAGCGCCTGCTGGACGCCCTCGCCCGAGACGTCTCGGGTGATGGAAGGGTTCTCGTCCTTACGGCCGATCTTGTCGATCTCGTCTATGTAGATGATTCCGGTCTGGGAGCGCTCTACGTCACCCCCGGCGCTCTGGACGAGGCGGAGGATGATGTTCTCGACATCCTCGCCGACATAGCCGGCCTCGGTCAGGGTGGTGGCGTCAACGATCGCGAACGGGACGCTCAGAAGGCGCGCCAATGTCTGCGCCAACAGGGTTTTGCCGGTACCCGTCGGACCGATCAAAAGGATATTGGATTTCTGGAGCTCGACCTCGGACTTCTTCCGAGACAGCTCGATTCTCTTGTAGTGGTTGTAGACGGCCACGGCCAGCTTCTTCTTGGTCGTGTGCTGGCCGATCACGTACTCATCGAGGAATCCCTTGATTTCGGGTGGCTTGGGAAGATGGGCGTTGAGGGGAGCAGGCTCGAATGCCTGGTCCTCTTCGATGATGTCCTGGCAGACGGCGACGCACTCGTCGCAGATGAATACCGTCGGTCCGGCGATTAACTTACGGACGTCGTTCTGACTCTTGTTGCAGAACGAGCACCGGAGTACGTCTCCGCTGTTCTTCTTCAAACCGGTTCCCTCCCACCATATCCGTTACGATCTGTATCACGGACATCGCTCTAACATCCAGGTTGGCAGTGAGTTGGTGTGTTATTGGCGCTTGGAGATGACCTCGTCGATAATACCATAGTCCTTCGCCTGCTCCGCGCCCATGATGTAGTCCCGATCCAGGTCCTTTTCGATCCGATCCAGCGGCTGATGCGTGTGCTTTACGAGGATATCGTTGAGGATGCTTCGCATCCTAAGGATTTCCTTCGCATGGATCTCGATGTCGGTCGCCTGGCCCTGGAGACCGCCCAACCAGGGCTGGTGGATCAGGATCCGAGCATTGGGCAGAGAAAAGCGCTTCTTCGGCGCACCCGCCGCCAGCAACACGGCGCCCATGCTGGCTGCCTGACCGATACAGATCGTCGTCACATCCGGTCGGATGAACTGGATCGTGTCATAGATTGCCAGTCCTCCCGTTATCGACCCACCGGGCGAATTAATGTAGAGGGAAATGTCGCGTTCGGGATCTTCGGCCTCCAGGTAGAGCAGTTGCGCGGTGACGACGTTGGCAATGTTGTCGTCGATCGGCGTCCCAATAAAGATGATGCTGTCGCGTAGAAGGCGTGAGTAGATGTCGTAGGCGCGTTCCCCCCGGTTGGTCTGCTCGACGACCATCGGGATCAGGGCTGCCCGTTCTTCAAAGTCTCTCGGCATTCGCGTTTATTCTCCCGTCCCCGAAATTATGCTCGAATCTTCGGAGTCTTCCGAGTCCTGGGGTGCTCTGAGGCTCCCCGCCGGTACGATTTCAGCTCGCTCCTGGAGTATTTCCAGCACCTTGCGGTTGCGGATCTGGCCCGTCAGTCGTCCCAGGCCATTGTTCTTGATGAGGGCCTCGCGGACCTGGTCGGGGGTGTTATTCATTCCCGAGGCTACCAACCCGATCTCCTGGCTTATTTCTTCCTCCGTTGCGTCCACGCCTTCCCGGTCGGCGAGATGATCGAGGATGAGCGAGCCGCGAACGTCGCGGACGGCCTGAGCGTACTGCTCCTCGCGGATCTTTCCCCAATCGACATCGAGTCGCTCGGGCTTGATGCCCCGCCCGGCAAGGTCGCGAACCAGACGTTGTAGCCGGATCTCGGCCTGCTGTTCGATCAGCCTCTCGGGAACCTCGAACTCGTTGTTCTCCTCCAGCCAGCGGAGCAGGGCGTCCTGAGCCTGCTCATTCGCTCCGTTTTCCTTGTGCTTTCCAATGTTCTCCCGGATCTTGGCCTTCAGGTCGTCGAGCGTCTCGTATTCGCCGAGACTTTGAGCGAAGTCGTCGTCGAGGGGCGGGCGCGATTTCTGCTTGAGCGAGCCGAGCCGGATTGCGTAGTGGATCGTCTTTCCGGAGAGTTTGGGGTCTGGATGCTCCTCTTTGTACTGGACCTCGAAATCTTTCTCCTCGCCGGGCCTCCCGCCCATCAAGTGTTCGGTGAACTCCTTGACGGTCGTTTCGCCTCCAACCTCGCAGAGCACGTTTTCACCGGTGAGCGGGTCCGTGTCCTCGCCTTCGATAGTTCCTGTGAACGAGATTTCCACGAAATCGCCCGCTTCCGCCCCCCGGTCTTCCTCGACCGGCGTCAGCTCGGCCTGTTCCTCGCGCATGCGTTCGAGGGCCTGATCGATCTCTTCGTCGGTGACTTCGGTCGGGATCTCTTCGATGGGAATCTTGTCGTGGTTCGTGATGTCGAGGGTCGGGTAGATCTCGAAAACGGCCTTGAACCGGAGGGGTTGTCCGGACAAGTAGTTGACCTCTTCGAAGACAGGACTGTCCACCAGATCCAGATCGCGGTCCTTGACGGCTTCGGCGAAATACTTCGGCAGCAGGTGCTGGTACAACTCCGACTGGATGTCCTCGCGGTAACGGTTCTTGACGACCCCGAGCGGAGCCCTACCCGGTCGGAATCCCGGCACCCGGGCTCGCTTGGCGAACTCGCGCGCGATCATGGTGACTTCTCCGGAGACAACGTCGTCGGGTATTTCGATTTCGAACCGCTTCTTTACCGGCGAGATATCGGTCAGTTCGGCTTTCATACTCAATAAGGTGGATGAGGGTTTCGTGATGCGAAAGGAGGGACTCGAACCCTCAAGGGTTGCCCCACTGGATCCTAAGTCCAGCGCGTCTGCCAGTTCCGCCACTTTCGCTTACTTGTTTTTCATAGACCGCCCCTACAGTGTAGACGCGACTTTCACCTCAGATTCCTAACGATAAATGAGTATAGCGCATCGTCATCTTTGGATCCCTGCGTCCCATCAGCTCCCTCTGGGCTGTCTTATTCACGTTGGTTTTGGCCAGGCAGCTGGGGAAGGTCGCAAGTTTGGTCCTGGCAGGCAGCTAATGAAGGACGGTAATGGGGTCAGTGAACAATTTCGAATTTGGAATCAGAATTCGACGGCCTTGTGTTTCAAGTTCCGTGTATCGCAGGTCGATCGAGACAACCACCCCATCAAAGCTCGATATATTGATGCGATTCCCGATTTCAAAAGGGCTATAGAGCAGGATCAAGATGCCAGCAAGAAGGTTAGAAATGGTGTCCCTCAAGGCGAAGCCAAGGGCAAAGCCCGTGAGCCCCAGCCCGGCGACGATGGCGGACACATCCACACCCAGGTTTTCAAGTGCTGTTACCACGCCCAAGGTGATTAACGCGATCTTGGCGGCCCGAGCAAGCAGCAAGACGCCTGTGGCGTCCTGCTGTATATGTCTTGCCCCCTTCTTGATCGCACGGGCGGTCAGGTTGGCCAGAACCCAAAAGACGACGAACAGGACCAGCGCTGTGGCGAGGTGGGGTATCCAAAGTGTGATCCGTTCAAGAAGAATCTGCGAAAGAGTTTCCATGAGATGATCTCCAGACGTTTCGATGAGCCGGTTCTGCCGTCGGACGTCAAGTTGACAAGACCCTCCGTCCCACAAGCCAGTGAATCCCCCCGCGATGAAGGAATATAGATATGTGACCCAAAAGGCTGCCGCGACGGGCAGGGCAACAACCGGGATAAGCCATGCCGTTATCAGCGCCGCATTCACAAGGCCAACCGCAGCCGCCGATTTCACCTGAGCTCGTATGATCGGGCTTCCGCACGGAAACGAAAATCGCCGGCACTCAGGAGAAAACCAAAGCCGTCCATCATGTACGGCCGAGGATCGAGGGTGTCACTTTCGCCCAATACCGATTGACCGATGCTTGGTCGATCTCAGGCAAAGGTAGAAACCAGCTCAAGTCCGGACAGATAGTCGCTTGGCGACGTGCCGGGGCCCGCCAAACAGCTTCTCCGCTTCGTCAAGATCCTTCAGGGTATCGATCTCATACCACTGCTCCGTATCGAAGAACACGGCATCGAACGCAAGCGAGCCGTCGGCAACCATATCGGCAAACACAGCCTCATAATACTCACCGAGTCTCCCTTCCGAGACATAGCGACTCAATCGTTTCTCAACCGAGTTCCAAGTCTCCAACGACAGGCTGTAAAGATTTACCGTCTTGTAGCGGGGCGCATCAAACACGCTGCGCTCGACGTGGAAGCCCGCTACCCGCTTCCCGGTCCCGTCAAGGCACACCGTCGTACCGTTCATCCAGGGAAGGATGTTGGAAATTGCGATCTTGTCAGGGTGAAGCATGTCCGCCAGCATCGAGACATCGAACACCAAGTCGCTCTCCATCAACAGGAATGACTCGCGGATCTGCTGCCGTGCCAACCAGAGAGAGTAGATATTATTGGTTGTCCGGTATTCCAGATTGGATACGTAGTCGATCTGCATGCTACCGGCATTGTGGCGCAGGAACTCGCGGATCCGATCGCCTTGGTACCCGATAACCACCACGAGTCGCTTGATCCCATGGGCACGCAGATTGTCCACCGCACGACCGAGGATGCTGCGCCCTGCGACCTGGGTCAGACACTTCGGAGCATTCGCTGTCAGTGGTCGGAGACGGGTTCCCGTGCCTGCGGCCAACAGAACCGCCATGGTCACCCGATGAGGGTCGGTCCGGCTCGACTCTCCCTCGCTCGGTTGAAGGCCAGAAGAGTCGCCCCAGTGCCGAATCAGCTTGCGCCGAACCTCATCAGGCTGTCGGTCGTCATCCGCGGGACGCACGGCACCCCCAGGGTCTGGACGCCCGCGGTTGAAACCTGGTTGACAGACTTCTCTCGTCATCGTATCTCAATCCTCTCTGATGTCAGGGTGCACTGTCACACTTCGGCCTTGTTGACCCGTCCGTGGCGTTCGCACACGGGTCGATCAAACCGCCGCAACCTCTTCCATGTCACGAAGGAATGGCTCGCACATCCGATGACGAGCCCGACTACAAGCGGTGCGTATCGATGACCGACCCGCTGCTAGCGTGGTTCCAGCCGGTCCAGACCACTCCGGGTCAGTCCACGCTCACAATGGCTATCGGTACGGGTTCGAACGAATCCACTTGTCGCCAGGTCGGCCTATCGGACAAGTGGCAACGCCATTCCCAGAAACGTAATTAACGAAACTTGAGCGCTAGAGGCCGGCTCGGGGGAGCCATCTGCCACCAATTGAAAGGCACGGCGACGAGCCGGATTCTCAAGCAACTTCTCTTCAAGAGGGCCGATCGGATTTGAACCGCTGTATATAGGTCTTGCAGATCGTTCAAGGAGTCTAGCACACTGATTTCAGATGGGCTCGCGCTTGTCGAGTTTGCGGGTTTTTCCAAGTCCCGCACGCCCTGTCGGGCACCGGGTCGAAATCGCTTCAAAGTTCGGTTCGAACGCCAATCAGGACCCAGGTTCCGATCGCGATGAACCCGAGCCCTGCCACGATCTTCAGCGTGGAAGGCGAGACGAATCGCGCGATCTGATCTCCGGCCACGACGGCAAGCAGGCTGGACAGGACGAGGGCGGCGGACGCGGCCAGGAACACGCCGAGTTTCGACGTGCCCGTTTCTGTGGCAAATAGTAGCGCGGCCAGTTGGGTCTCGTCGCCCAGCTCCGCCGCGAAGACGGTGGCGAATGTCACGAACAAGGTTCGCACGCAGTTAACCCCGTCGAGGCAAAGAAGACGACCGGCCCCCGGGGCCGGCCGTCACTTGTCACGAATGAAGCTGTGTCAGTCGAGCGCGGCTTCGATCGCCCCGATCATCGTCCGCGACTCGGGCTCGACCGGTGACTTGAACCGGTTGATGATCTTGCCGTCACGTCCGACGAGGAACTTTTCGAAGTTCCAGGCAACTTCGCCCGGGAAGGGCGACGAACTGCGGGAGGTGAGGAACTTGTACAGCTCGACCTTGGCCGAGCCCGTGACCGGGATCTTCGAGAACATGTCGAACCGGACACCGTAGTTCCGCTCGCAAAAATCCTGTATCTCACCGTTTGACCCGGGTTCCTGGCTGCCGAAATCGTTCGACGGGAAGCCGAGGATCTCCAGGCCGCGGTCGGAATAGCGATCGTGGAGATTCTGCAGCCCTTCGTACTGGTACGTGTATCCACATTCGCTCGCCACGTTCACCATCAGCACGACCTTCCCCCGGTATCGATTCAGGTCCACTGTTCGGCCGTCAAGGCTCGTCATCGTGACATCGAGTGCGTCGGACATTTGCGGCGACATCTCCGTGGGACGTTCCGCCGCCACGATCGCACCAGCGGCGACCATGATCGTCGTTATCAAGAGAAACTTCTTCATCTTGGTCAACCTCGTTTCGGCTCTTTGCCAAACGTAGAGTGTCGACCCAGACGGCGAGTGAGTTCAAGTGTTTTCTCACCGCCTTTCCTGCAATAATTTTCGTCATGAACCCGGTACCGCAAGGAGCGCGGCGAACCCTGATGGAGCTTCGGGTAGCGATGCTCATCCATCTGGACCGAAGGGAGACCGACACCGACTTCTGCGGTCGATGCCACCTGCCGTTGCCTGCCGGCGATTTCGAGGCCTACGAATTCTGCCCGTGGTGCGACCAGTCGATCAGTGGGGGCGAACCACGGCCTGACGAATCCCGCAGGATCATCGAGCATCAATGGGCGGTCCAGGATGAGATTCAGTGCGGTGAGTGCGGCTCGAAATACGAGCAGCCCAACCGGTACCCGTTCCAGTTCTGCCCGCAGTGTGGCGCCCATTTCGCCGCACAGGACGAAATCGTGCTGGAACTGCCGTTCCTCATCTGATTCTCCCCGCACACCTGTCGATAGACCGGGGTTGACACGGAGGTTCCATGCTGAGACGACTGGTTGTGATCGTGGGTCTCGTGACAGTCACTGGCGCGACCGGCGATCTTGTTGGAAGTCCCCAGGAGCCACCGCGGCCCTGGATCGAGATAGTTCGCGACATTGCGTACGCTTCTGGACCGTCGCATGAGGACGGGAGAGGACTACTGGACATATACCTTCCCGCCGAACCAGAAAACGCGCCGGTTCTGATTTTCATGCACGGCGGCGGCCTCGGCAATGGAGACAAGAGGCGAGTCCGACACATCGGCCGCCGGTTTGCCAGCGAAGGTTTTGTGACGGTCTGCAGCAACTACCGTCTCACGCCTCCCAACCGGCATCCGGCACACATCGAAGATGCCGCTGCCGCATTCAACTGGGTTTACCGAAACATCGATGAGTACGGTGGGGACCCGGATAGCATCTTCGTCTCAGGAGGCTCGGCGGGTGGCTACCTCGCGGCGCTGCTCGCGTATGACGGCAGTTACCTCGCCGAATATGGGCTAGCGACCGACAAGGTTGTTGCGGTGATACCGATCAGCGGTTTGGTCGACGTGACGAGGGCGAATCGCCGACGCCAGATTGAAACGTGGCACGGGGATCCGGACGTGATTCGCGATGCCTCCGCCATTCACCATGCGCGTAAGGACGGACCTCCGACGCTCGTCCTGTTTGCAGAAGGAGACACGCCGGTGCGGAGGCAGATGAACAAGGACTTCGTCGAGGCCCTCAAGGACGTCGGTCATCCCGACGCCAACTATATCGAGATGATGGACCGCACCCACAATACGATCGGCCGTTTCATGGAGGAGCCGGACGATCCCACCGCGAATGCGATGCTCACCTTCATGAGGAGATTCCTGGTCGCACCGAACGAACAATGATCCAACAGAACTGAGAGCGCTAAGCTAGAACCGGGAGCGGTAGCGACCGTGTAAACACCGTTCCATGCACCGGATCCCTTGGCCGCCAAAGGCTATCTGCCGCTTTCCGAGTGGATTGATCGCAGGTAGGGCCTTCAACGTGGCGGCGCGGCTTGTGAGCGGTCTGGAACTGGAAGTTTCGTGAGCTGCTAAGGAAAGGTTGAAGAGGAATGGATAAAATCTGCTATGTCGTTGAGAGCGTCTTTCCTGAAGATGACGCTGTCGCCCTCACCTGGCCAACCTTCAGGATCTTCGAGAGCATGGCCGGAACCTTCGTATATTCTGACGTCGATGTTCGCTCTGCCCAAGGAGCGTAGCCTCGCGGAACTTTCCCCCGTCGGTACGTTGGTATCGTTCCTCCCGTACAGGACCAGACATCTTATCGTGAGCCTTTCCCAGTAGGGCATCGGATCGAAGTTGCCGACCGCGTGCCAGAAGGCTCCGTCTCCGATCGTTCTGACGAGAAGGCTCGTGCCGTAAGCGAGTACGTTGGAGATTCCCGGTAGGACGCCCAACTGTCTCAGATTATTGTTTTCCTCGTACAGCAGCAGGTCATGCATCGGGATAGATCCGCCGACCACGTTCACCAGGAAGGCGACGTCTGACGATTGGTCGGCAACGATCGGAGCGATGTGGCCGCCCTGACTCATCCCGATGATGCCGATGTCCGATATGGCTACTTCGACTTGTGCCCTGAGGAACGCGATCCCGGCATGTGTGTCGGTAGCCAGATCCTGAAAGCTGGCGGTATGCCAGTTTCCTTCGGATTGTTCGGAGCCCCGTTTGTCGGGAAGGAGAACGGCTATGCCGCTGTTCTGCAGGTACTGGGTCAACGTCAGATACCAGTAGCTGTCTCTTTGACTCGTTCCCGATCCGTGAATGATGACGGCGGCCGGGAACGGACCCTCTCCCTCGGGCACGAAAAACATGCTTCCCAGATCGAGATCCTGCTCATTGTTTCGGAAGCGAACCTCCCGATATTCCGTATCGGCCAACCGGACGCCATCGAACCTTCGGGTCTCCGACCCCGTGAATTGAGCGATCAGGACGGGAACGACGAGCAGGCCCACAAAGGCTGCGAGTGTGGCGTATCCGGCGTACTTCTCGATGCCGCGAATAGTCATTGTAGCTTCCGGTGTTTCAGGCACAGCCCCGGTGCCGGCCGAGAGAAGCCTGACTACGAAGTCTGTCAGTCTCTAAGGACGAAGGCTAGCTGACAAGGCTCGACTGGCAAAGCAATAGTGAACGAATGGTTTCGAGGCCCGGGCGACCGGTGTTATCGATTGGTTGGGTGGTGCCCGGGATGGCTTCGCTACTCGTGGCGCAAGGCCGTCATCGGGTCCACACGACTGGCTCGCCGAGCCGGCACATAGCAGGCGGCAAGCGCCGTCGTGACCAGGAGCAGCGAAGTGATTCCAAGGGCCGTGGGATCGAAACCCGAGACGCCGTATAGCAAACCTTGCATCAACCGTCCGAGGGCGACCGCCCCCAACAGGCCGATGCCGAGACCGATCAGCGTCAGCGTGGCTCCTTCGCCAAGGACCAGCCGCAGGATGTCTCTTCGGTCGGCTCCCAACGCCATGTGGACGCCGATCTCCCGTTTTCGCTGGCCGACGAAGAACGACACGACGCCGTAGATTCCCATCAGCGACAGGATGAGCGCGGCGCCGCCCAGCGCGCCGAGTCCGGCGGCCGAACCGCTCCACATCGCTCTCGATTCCGCCACAACCTGATCCATGCTCCGCGCACCGCCGAGCGGCATCAGTGGGTCCAGTCGAGCCAACTCCGACCGGACGGATCCGGTGACGACCAGCGGATCCGTGGAAGTCTTCAGGACAAGGAACAGGCGCCGTGATGGGTCCTGAGCCTGAGGGAGGTAGATCTGGGCAGCGCTGTCTTCGTTCAGGAGGAAGCTCTTCGAGTCCCCCACGATGCCGACGATCGTCGCCGGCTCGAAAACGTCTTCGTCTTCCTTGAGGTAGATAGTCCGACCGACGGGGTCCGTGCCCGGAAAGTACAATTCAGCCATGCGGGTGTTGATCATCGCAACCCGCGGGGAACCTTCTCGGTCCTCGGGTGCGAACGGACGTCCAAAGATTACCGGCATTCCGATCGCCCGGAAATATTCAGGCGTTACCCAGAACGCGGCAGCGAACAGGCGGTCTGTATTCCCCGGATCGATCCGGAAGTCCTGCCCGAACATTTCGAAGTTGAGCGGGAGCGGGTTGACGCCCGCGGCGACCTCCACTCCGGGCAGCGCGGCCGCAGCTTCCAGCAGCGTCTCCTGGAAGCGCACGACGTCCGAGGCTTCGGCGTAGACCGACGTCGGCATCGTGATAGACGCGGTGAACAGCCCCTCGGGCTCAAACCCGACGTCGATCTCCTGCACCGCGGCGAAAGTTTCAAACATCAGGACGGCTCCGAACAGCAACACCGTCGCCATGGCCACTTCTGACGCCACGAGTACCTTCCGAAGCCGGCTTCCTCGGGTTCCCCCGCGGGACGCCGCGTCACCTTTCCTCAAAGTGTCGGCGATGTTCGGGCGGGTAAACTGCAGGGCGGGGGCGAGCCCGCAGACCAGCGCCGCAACGACCGAGACCCCGGCCGTTACGCCCAGAGCAAGGGGACCCACGCTGATCGATCCGGCACGGTAGAGATCCCCTGGGATGGCCGCATCGATAGCGCGGGCCAGCCAGGCGGCCACCGCTGCGCCCAGCGCTCCGCCGATCGGCGCCAGGAGCGCCGACTCGGTCAGCAGTTGTCTCACGATGCGCCAACGGCCCGCGCCCATCGCCAGGCGGACGGCGATCTCACGGGTGCGCCCGGTCGCTCGGGCGAGCAGAAGATTGCCTACGTTAACGCAGACGATCAGCAGCACGAACAGCACGGCCAGCGATGTGACGAGGAAGACCAGTTGGAGCAGATCGTAGAAGAAGACCATAGCGTTTCGGAGCGGTACGACCCGCGCGCCGCGGTCCTGGTTGGCGACCGGATAGGCGGCTTCCAGCCTCTCGGCAATCACGGTGACTTCCGTGTCGGCATTCTTGATGCTCATGCCGGCGCCAAGACGTCCGACGACAAGGAGGGGACCGGACGCCGACCGGTCCCCATCGGCGTCGAGGGCGAGAGGAATCCAGACACGCGTGTCCTTGAGCGGAAACTCGAAGCTCGGCCCCATCACCCCGACAATCGTGTGGGGCCGGCCGCTGAGGATGGCCGTGCGGCCGATGATGGCGGGCTCTCCGCCGTATTGATTCTGCCAGAAGCTGTGGCTGAGGACGACGACGTCTCGGGCGTCCGGCGCGACGTCCGCTTCGATGAACGTCCGACCGAGGACCGACTGTACGCCGAGGATCTGGAACATGTTGGCCGTCAGGTACCCCGCCCCGACCTTGATCGGCTCATCCCCGCGCTCTACGTCGACCGACGAATAATAGTAGCCGCCGAGATTCTCGAACGCCGTGCTCTGGGCCGCCAGGTCGAGGAAGTTGGGTTCCGAGACCCGTAGCTCCGGCAGATTGTTCGCGCGATCCGTCGCCCAGACATGGACAAGCCGGTCGGCCTGGGCGAAGGGCAGCGACCGCAGGACGAAGGCTTCTACAAGGCTGAACTGGGCGGTCGTCGCGCCGATGCCGATCCCCAGTGTCAGGATGGCCACCAGCGCGAAACCCGGATTGAGTTTGAGAGTGCGGACGGCGTAACGAAGGTCCTGGATCATGCCGCTCATGGGGTTCTCCTGGAAGACAAATGATCGTCGTGAGGTCTTACGTACTCTGGACGCAGGAGTTCCCGAATTCTTACATGCGGAGGGTTGCTGCCGCGGCGAAAGTCGGGTCAGGCGCGGCTTCAGACGACTTTCAAACTGACTCCTAGGGGGCTTCTACCGTGGAGCGGAAATGAAGTCCTCGGAGGTAGGCACGCAGTTCAGTCTGCTCGGAATTCCTGCGCATGAGTTCGGAGAGCTTGATGTTGGGGTCCTCAACCATGGACTCGATGTCTTTGGCGATCTTGGCCAGGGCCTCTTCGGTGACCTTTGTTTCCTCACGGAGCCTTCCGATGTCGCCCAGCCTGCCGAGGTCTTCGATCTCGGCCAGCAGCCGTTTGCGCTCCGTGTCCCATTCCGACCTGGCTGTCTCGAACCTCTCCTCCATCTGCTCGCGGATCATGCGGACGCCGGTCTCGAGCTTGCTGTCGAACTCCTCGTTCAGACGTTCGGTGATGGATCGACCGAGCGATTCGTCGGCCTCCCGGGCGGCCGCGGCGATCCGATCGGCGTGCCGGCTCTCGAGCTGGCGAAACTCCTCAGCGAGCCGATCGAGTTCCGCCTGGAGCGGCCTCGCCTGTCGGCTTCTCGCCGGTTCCGTCGTCGGGATCGGGTCCCGGTTGTCGGGTGCTTGCTGAACTCTGGACATAATCGTGGCTACGGCATCTTGGGAGACGCGTCTCCCCACTCTGGCGTCATGCACGTCGAATGCCAGAGCAGTGGCCTATCTATATAACCGAGATCCGCCGCCTGACTGTCTCAGGATTTACTCGATTGTGTAGCTGGATTCCCAATCTGGGCATTGAACGTCCGCTCCGATCCGGAATTTTTGCTTCAATTCGAGCCTGGTGCCGTCTACACTCCGTCAGAACTCACATCACCTTGGGGGAGAAGGCAATGAACGCGTTCAAACGCTTGCTGGCCGGGTTCGCTGTCGTCCTGGCCTGCTCGATCGGGGCCGAGGCACAGCTGGTCTCACAATCCGAACTGACGAAGGCGGATATCGATCCGGACTTCAAACTCACCCTGGATCACCTGTCCTATGACTCGCGCTGGCTGGGTTTATCGCCACGCGGTGCGACGTGGTCGCCCGACGGGGAGACTGTCTACTTCAGATGGCGTGAGGATCCGGCTTCCGGGCAGAACGCCGCCACCGACCCGTGGTTCGCCGTCGACCGCGCCGGCACGGATGTCCGTTCGGTCGATGCGGACGAAGCGTTGACGATCCCCTCGGGCAGCATCCAGTGGTCCCGCGACCGGTCCCTGGCGGCATGGTCGCGGTCCGGAACTCTTTTCCTTTGGAGCGAGGGGTCCGGAACCCGGGCGGTCTACACGGCAGCCTCAAACCTGGGCAATCTGCACATGGCGCCCGATGCGTCGCGGATCTTCTTCGGGACCAGGGGGTTTGGCGGGACCTCACCCGAGTCGTCCGGAGGCGGGAACAATGGCGACCTCTGGTCTTATGGGGTCGAGGATGGCTTCGTGCGCCTGATCGCTACCGCTCGGGAGAAGGAAGAGGAGCCCGACCCGGATTCTGCCGAGAAATGGCTCAAGGATCAGCAATTGGAGTTGCTCGATATCGTTCGCCAGAGGAAGAACGAACGTGAGGAAAGCGCCGCGCTGGCACGGGAGCGCGAGCCCTACCGGCCGCAGGTGATTCCTGTCGAGAAAGGAGCCCGCATCTACAACATCCGGCTTAGCCCCGACGGAGAACACCTCACGTTTCAGTGGATCAAACGCGGGTCCCACGGGCAGCGCACGCAATTCCTGGAGTTCGTGAACGAAAGCGGTCAGGCCGAGGCCAGAGAGGCCCGACCGAAGGTCGGCGATCCGGTGCCCGAATACAAGATGGGTATCGTTCGCGTGGATCCGCTCGCAGACACCGACGATATCGAAGTGACGTGGGTGGACAGTGGTGTAGAGCAGGACACGGTCGTCCACGGTCCGTATTGGAGTCCTACCGGTGATACGGGCATCGTCCAGATCCTCTCGATGGATCATAAGGATCGATGGATTTCCAGGCTTGATGTCGAGACAGGACAGACCGCGCTCGTGCACCACGAACACCAGGACGACTGGATCGGGGGCCCCCTGATCGGTGGGCGGTGGAACCCCGGCTATCTCCAGTGGCTGGCCGACGGCAGCGCCTTCGGGTTCGTATCGGAAGAGACCGGCTGGGCCATGCTCTACCTTGCTGACGGAGATGGAAATGTCGAACGACTCACCGACGGCGAGTTCGAAGTCCGTGGGTCCGTCCTCGGCTCCGACAGCCGGTGGTACCTGACCACGAGCCAGGAGCACCCCGGAGAAACCCATCTCTACGGTCTCGACGCGCGGGGTGGCGACCTTGAGCGCTTGACGATGGGCGAAGGCCGGAATACCTCGATCCTGTCGCCCGACGGTGGACGGATTGCCATCCTGTACCAGTCGCCGCTCCTACTCTCCGATCTCTACCTGATGGACACCGCTGCCGGTGCGTCGAGGCAACGAATCACGAAATCCGGAACAGACGACTACTACCGTTACGACTGGATCGACAGCGAAATCATCTCGTTCCCCGACACCCACGGGGAAGAGACATGGGCAAAAGTGTGGGAACAACCGGCCGAGCAAAACGGCGCAGGGGTCATCCACATCCATGGCTGCGGGGAGTGCGCGCAGGGCGTGACGAAAGGCTGGCAGGGATCGGCGGGGGTGTATGCAAACTACCTGTACCAGTCCGGCTACACGTCGGCATCGCTCGACTATGCCGGCAGCTCAGGTTATGGGCACCAGAATCGCACGTATGCCTATCGTCAGATGGGCATTTCGGATATCGATAGCGGCCTGCCGCTGCTGGACATCCTGGCGGATCGGTATGGCGTGGAACGCGACCGGATCGGACTGTACGGGGGCTCTTACGGAGGGTTCTTCACGATCATGTCTCTGTTTCGACATCCAGGCGAATACCGCGCGGGCGTCGCCCTGTACCCGGTCACCGACTGGGCGCACTACAACCAGGGCTACACCAGCCGGATCCTGAACGGTACGCCGCAGTCCGACGAAGAGGCCTACCGCGTGTCCAGCCCGGTCTATTACGCCGAAGGTCTGGAGGATCATCTCCAGATCCAGCATGGCCTGGTCGACAACAACGTCCAGATCCAGGACTCGTTCCGGCTGTCCCAGATGCTGATGGAGATGGGGAAGGATTTCGATCTCGTTGTCTATCCCATGGAGGATCACGGATGGGATGAGATTCCCAGCCGGCGCGACAGTTACCGCCGCATGACGGTATGGTTCGATCGCTATCTGCTCGCAGATGAGGGTTCAACCACGACACAACAGAGGAATTGAGGAGCATCACAGATAATGTCCAAGCAAGAGAACAAGAACGCGAACATGAACCGCAGGCGGTTCGTTGGCTATTTCTCGGCGATCGGTCTCGGATCGACCCTGATGCCGGGAACCATGACGGCCGTGGCGCAGGATGCGGAAACGATCACGGCCGACATGATCGAAGGCGCGGCCCGGCTGGCCGGTCTGACATTCACGACCGATGAACTCGCCCAGATCGCTGAGGATTTCAACGGCCGCCGCAGTTTCATCCCGCGTTACGAGCAGCTGCGCGAACGGAACCTCGGCAACAGTGTCATGCCGTCGCTCGTGTTCAACCCTGTTCCCGCTTCGATGAAGCTCCCGACGGCCCGGCACGCATTCGTCCGGAGCGAAGTGGACGTCACGATGCCAACCAGCGACGAGGATCTGGCGTTCCTGCCGGTAACCGATCTGGCGAAGCTGATCGAAACCCGGCAGATTTCGTCCACCGACCTGACGCGCCTCTACCTGGCGCGGCTCAAGCAACACGACCCGACGCTGTTGTGTGTCGTGAACCTCACCGAGGAACTCGCGCTCGGGCAGGCTCGGCGCGCCGATGAAGAGATCGCGGCGGGGATGTACCGCGGGCCGCCGCATGGGATTCCATGGGGCGCGAAGGACCTGCTGGCGGTCAAGGGCTACCCGACCACATGGGGTGCCTCGCCCTACAAGGAACAGATCATCGACGTCAACGCAGCCGTTTTTGAACGGCTGACCGAGGCCGGCGCGGTATTGGCCGCCAAACTGAGCATGGGCGCCCTGGCACAGGGCGCGCGCTGGTTTGGCGGTATGACGCGGAATCCCTGGAATACGGAGCAATCATCGAGCGGTTCTTCGGCGGGACCTGGATCGGCGACCGCAGCGGGACTGGTCGGGTTTTCCATCGGAACCGAAACCCAGGGGTCGATCATGTCGCCGGCGAGCCGGAACGGCGTCGCGGGCCTCCGGCCCAACTACGGCAGGGTCAGCCGCTACGGCGCCATGGCGCTCAGTTGGAGCATGGACAAGATCGGACCGATGTGCAGGTCGGCCCAAGACTGCGCGATCGTCTTCGACGCCATCTATGGGCCGGACGGCCGCGACAATTCCATCATCGACGTACCGTTCAACTTCGATGCCAATGCCGACGTCCGCAAGCTGAAGGTCGGTTACCTCGCCAACCGTTACTTCAACGAGATCGAAGATGATCCCGAGAACCCGGAAAGGGTCGCCCGGCAGCGCGAGAACAAGCAGCGCGACGACGCGGCGCTCAACCAGTTGATGTCGATGGGCGTGGATCTACAGCCCGTGGAGCTGCCCGAACTGAGCACGCAGGCGATCGGCTTCATCCTGTCGACCGAGTCGGCGGCTGCGGTCGACGACCTGACCCTCAGCATCCGCGACAACATGATGGTGCCCGAGCAGAGCAGCTGGCCGGATACGTTCCGGCGGCACCGGTTTGTTCCCGCGGTCGAATACATTCAAGCCAACCGTGAGCGGACACGGATTATCGAGGAGTTCAACGAGTGGTTTGCCGACTACGACCTGTTTGTCGGCAGCAGCCTCGGCCTGACGAACCTGACCGGCCATCCGGAGATCAGCATCCCCCACGGTTTCAACAGCGAGGGCAATTCGACCAGCCTCCGGTTTACGGGCAAGCTGTTCGGGGAGGCGGAGATCCTGATGCTGGCGCAGGCGTTCCAGTCGGTGACTGATCATCACTTGAAACACCCGAAGTTGTAAGGTGTGGGGCCCACACGTGCTCCGTACGGATCCTGGAAATCCCCGATCACAACAGAGCTGATCACCGCGGGACAGGTGTCGCTTTCAGAGCCTCGTTTTTCGGACGGGAACCTGTACTGGCTGGAGGGACGGCCGGCTGAGAAAGGACGCATGGTCGTCGTGGAACGCGACGCCAGCGGTCGGATCGCCGACCGTTCCCCGAAGGACGTCAGCGTCCGAACGCGAGTGCACGAATACGGCGGCGGTGCCTGGGTCGTTCATGGAAAGACGCTCTACTACTCCGAGCTTTCCAGTCAGCGGATCTTCCGTCTGGATGCTGGGGCTGATCCAGTCCCGATCACGCCCGCCCCGAAGGCCGGTACTGCTTTGCGGTACGCCGACGGCGCGGTAACCCCGGATGGGAAGCTCTTGATCTCGGTCCGGGAAACCCACGGCGCCGGTGGCGACGTAGTCAACGATATCGTCGCCGTTCCTACCGACGGCAAGACTCGGCCCAAGTCCCTCTTGGCCGGCGCGGATTTCTATTCCTTTCCCCGAATAAACCTGAAAGGCGACCGACTCCTCTGGACCCGCTGGTTTCATCCGCAGATGCCATGGGACGGAACCGAACTGTGGGTCGCGGACCTCGATCCGTCCGGACTGATCGACAACGCCCGCCGAATTGCCGGCGGCCTCGATGAATCGATCTTTCAGCCCGAATTTGGTCCGGACGGGGACGTCTACTTCGTTTCGGACCGCTCGGGCTGGTGGAACATTTTCGTGGAACGCGACGGCCAGCCGCAGAACCTGCTTCCGATGGACGCGGAGTTCGGCGGTCCCCAATGGGTTTTCGGGCTGACGCGGTATGCCTTTCTTGATGCTTTCCGTCTCGCGTGTGTCTATACCGAAGGCGGGCAGGACCGGGCGGCTGTGCTCGACGTTCGCGCCGGATCGCTCGAGCCGATGGAGCTACCCTATACGGCCTTTGACGGGATTGCCTCAGACCGCGAAGGCCGCATTGCCGTTATCGGAGCCTCGCCTGCCGGCGTCCCGGAACTCACTCTTGTTGGACCGCATTCCGCCGAGGGCGACGTCGTGCGCCAGAGCTTCAACCTGAACGTCAGCTCCGCGTACATGTCGACGCCGGAGCACGTCGCCTTCCAGGGTTTCGAAGGTCGGACGAGCTACGCTTTCTTCTACGCGCCCGCCAATCCGGAATACGAAGCGGAACCCGACAGCCGGCCGCCCCTGCTCGTTCTCGCCCACGGCGGACCGACAGCATCAGCGAACACGGGTCTGAATCTCGGCATACAGTTCTGGACCAGCCGCGGGTTTGCGGTTGTCGATGTGAACTACGGTGGCAGCACCGGTTATGGCCGCGAGTACCGCGACCGCCTCCGCGGCCAGTGGGGAACCATGGATACCGAGGATTGCATCCAGGCGGCACGGTACCTTGCGCGAACCGGCAGGGTAGACGGCGACCGGATTGTCATCCGCGGCAAAAGCGCATCGGGCCTGACAGCCCTTTCCGCTCTCCTTGGTTCCGACGTGTTTGCAGCAGGCGCCAGCTATTACGGCGTTATCGATATCGAGCGTCTCTTCGCAGACACGCACAAATTCGAAGCGCGCTATTGTGACACGCTCATCGGGCCGTATCCGGAGATGAAAGACCTCTACCGGGAGCGATCTCCGATCTCCCATGCGGATGACCTGGCGAGGCCGGTCATCGTGCTTCAGGGGCTCGAGGACACGGTCGTGCCCCCCTCCCAGGCCGAGCTTCTGGTCGATGTCCTCCGCCGCAAGAAGATTCCCTTCGCTTACTTGACTTTTGAAGAAGAGGGCCATGGGTTCCGACAGGCGTCGTCGATCCGCCGAGCACTGGAGGCCGAACTTTACTTCTACTCTCGGATCCTGGATTTCGAGCCGGCCGAGGTGCTGACTCCCATCACGATCGAAAATCTGTAACGGTCAATCCTGACGGCGTGAGCTGAAGATTTGAAGAGGGGAGGATTCTGATGCCGGCGTGGCCTTCTGTTTCTCTTCTTCCGGCTCGGGCGTACCCTCTCCCGAATTGATCAGCCGGTTGGCCTCGAGATCCGCCTGGCGTGTGTAGAGGTCGAAATAGCGGCCTTTCCTTGCGAGCAGTTCGACGTGATCTCCGCGTTCCACGATGACGCCGTTCTCCAGTATCAGAATCTGATCCGCGGTGCGGATCGTGCTGAGCCGATGGGCGATGACAAACGTCGTGCGGCCGCGCATCATCGCGACGAGGCCTTCCTGGATGCAGGCCTCGCTCTCGGTGTCCAGACTCGAGGTCGCCTCGTCCAGTATCAAAATCCGTGGATCTGCGAGAATTGCTCTCGCGATTGCCACGCGCTGCCGCTGCCCCCCCGATAGCTTGACGCCGCGTTCTCCGATCACTGTGTCGAAGCCCTGTTCCATCTTCAAAGTGAATTCGTCGACGCGTGCTACGCGCGCGGCTTCCTCAACTTGGGCCTCGGACGCGTCGGGTCGGCCAAACAGGATGTTTTCACGGATCGTGCCGTCGAACAGGAAGTTGTCCTGGAGGACGACGCCAAGTTGTGAGCGGTACGAACCGAGGTCGACGCGCGCCAGGTCCGTGCCGTCGATCGTGACCTTTCCGCTGGTCGGCTTCGCGAACGCTGCGACAAGCCCGATCAGCGTGCTCTTGCCGGATCCGGAGGATCCCGCCAGCGCAGTGACGGTTCCTTGTACGGCGTCCAGGCTGATGCCGTCGAGGACCGGAACGCCGGGCTCGTACTCGAACATCACGTTTTCAAAGACGACGTGTCCGGAGATCGTGCCGAGTTCCTCGGTCCGGTTCGGGTCGACATCCTCGGGCGTTTCCGAAAGCACTTCGCGAACGCGATCCAGCCCGGCCACGGCCTCGGTGAGCTGGCTGCCGATGTTGACCATCTGCATGACCGGAGCCACCATGAACCCCATGTAAAGCGTGTAGGCGAAGAAATCTCCGACCGTCATCGAGCCGGCGATGATCAGTCGCGAGGTGACGATCATGACCGTGATGCTGACCAGGCCGAGCAGGAGCGTCGATGCAAGGCCGATCATCGCCATGGCTTTCAGTGTCTGGCGGACGTTGTCGAACAGCTGTGTCGCCCCGGCCGCGAACGTCTCCGCCTCGCGTTCCTCCGCGTGGAAGCCCTTGACGATTCGAATTCCCCCGAAGGACTCGGTCAGGCGGCCCGTGACCTCTGCACGAAGCTTGCTCCGTTCGCGGAAGATCGGACGGATCGTGCCGAACGCCTTGTTGAGTATCACGGCGAACACGGCCAGGAACCCCAGGCTCATCAGCGTCAGCATCGCGTTCATCGTCATCAGGATCACGAACGCGAGCACGGCCGTCAGCAGGCCGCCGGCGAACTGGACGAGACCGGTACCGACGAGGTTTCGCACGCCTTCGACATCCGACATGACGCGGTTGACCAGTGCTCCAGCCTTGTTGTCATCGAAGTAGCGGACCGGCAGGCGGCCGACGTGCCGCTGGATCCGGATGCGCATGTCGGTGATCAGTTTCTGGGCGGAAGTGCTCAGGAGGATCGTCAGGGAGTAGGAGCTGATCGCCTGGATCACAACCGCAACCGCAACCGCCCCGATCAGCAGCGGTAGGAGATCCGTATTGCCCGGCGTGATGACGTCGTCGATCAGGAATTTCGTCGCCCCGGGCAGTACGAGCCCGGCCACGCGATTGACCGCCACCAGGATCAGACCCATTCCGAGCAGCCTGCGTCGTGGCCACACCAGGTTACGGATTTCACGGAAGGCTTCCGCGCGCGAGAGCGGCGCCCGCTTCCGGTCCGCTTCCGCTGCAAGATGTCGTGACAGATTGCGACTCATTAGATCCGGTCCCGTCTAAGACGGTCAGGATCCATCGTAGCTTATCCGGTGTCTGGTATCAGCCTCGATGAGGCTTTGCGAGAAAACCGGGCCATGGTATAAGACCGGGGTCTGCGGGGAATCTGGTCCTCGGGCCCGAGAGGGGCAGGTCGTTCAAGATCTTGGATTTCCGGCGCGGACCATGTTTTAATTGGTACCAGTTTCCTACAGAGAAGATTTCGGAGGTGTCTATGTCCGCAACCCTGCTTCTACTGCTCCTGTTGCCGCTGCCTACGCAGCAACCGGTTGAAGACCCTGAGGCGAAGTATCGCGCAGAATATGCCAAGTACACTGAGTTATCGCAGATGACCGATGCCGCCGCTCAGGCGGAGGCCTACCTGGCATTCCTCGAAGAGGGGTTTGATGAGCGGCTGTTGGGTGGAGTCCTGCAAGGGATTCAAAACGATCTGGCGGCGCTGACGAGTGCAGGTGAAACGGCCAAGGTCTATGAGCTCGCCGATGCGTGGTCGGCCCAGGGTACTGGAGGCATACAGGCGACGGCCCTGGCGTTTACCGCGGCAGCAGGCGCCGGAGATTCGGCGAACATCGTGAAGTACGGCGAGCCGATCTACGAGGTCAACCCGGATCCGCAGATCGCACTTACCCTTGCAAACGCCTACGCCCAGGTCGGCAACGATGCGAAGGTGATGGAATACGGCACGATCTCGATCGACAACCTGGAGCTGGCAGACACGTGGAGCCTGGCGTACGCGATCCTCGGCCAGCACGACGGGGCGGGCCGACTGGGCCAGGCCGCGGCTATGGCGCGGCGGCTCCAACAGGGGGTGCGGTCGGCGCCTTCCGGCGTGTCCGCTTCGCAGTGGGGCGAGATCCAGCTCTACCTTCAGGACACCATCGCACGGAACCAATTTACGGCGGAACGGTGGCCCCAAGCCATGGCCGAGTGGCGCAAGTTACTCAGCATGAGCCCCCGCAGTGACAAGGCGTACTACTTCATCGCGGAATGTTTGCTGAAGACCAACGAGATCAACGATTCGATGACCAGCTACGCAAAGGCTTACCTGCTCGACGGCGGTTACTCCGCGCGCTCCTATGACATGCTGGAGACTATCTACAAGGCGAACACCGGCGGCAGGACTGAAGGCATGGACGACGTTATCGAGAGAGCCCGCCGCGAACTGAACCGCGGCGGCGACTGACAAGTCCGCATTCCGTTATTTTCTCTTGAAAGGGGACCCGCTTCCGGCGGGTCCCCTTTCGTGTTCTGGCGCTGGTGAGAAAGGCCGGTTCCCGGCTCAGTTTCCGTCGGGTTCTTCCGCTTCCTCGAAGGCGCCCTGAAGTTCCTCGATGTCGGCTCGGCCTCCATGCCCACCGAGGATCGTGTCTACATCCAGCTCGAGAGCGGTGATCGCATCGAGCAAGGCTTCGGCGTCCGGAGTTGCCGCCGGCGCCCCCGGACTGTACAGGTCACTCTCAAACAGCGTCCTCTCCCTCGGCAGGTAGGCCACGACCATCGGCATTACATGAGGAGTTTCGATCGCGTACAGCATCAGCGTCCGGTTTCCGTCGGTCAGTTCGTGGGAGCCCTGGAAGGTCTCCACGCCACCCACGTTGCCGCCCCCGCCCATATTCATCGCCATGTGCAGTGCGTCCTGGTTGTAGCCATGGCGTGCTTCGATCAGGCTTCGGATAGTGTCGGCGTGTCGTTCCTCGGTGAGTATCGTCGCGCCGAGTGACGCAAACTTCCGGATTCCTCCGACATGATCCGGGTGGGGGTGGGTCGCGACGACATACTCGACGGACTTGAGCCGGAACTCGTCACGCAGGGCGCGGTTCAGCATGTCGGCCTGTACTTCGTTGAAAGGCGCCTCGACGACGACGAGGTAATCGGGGAACTCCACAACGAGGCTGTTGTATGAGGTACCGACGGCGTGGTAGACGCCCGCGCTGAGGCGGACCAACTCCAGTGGCGTGAAGAGATCCACGCTTGCCGTTTCGGCATCCTCGGCCATCTCCTCCGGGATCGCGAAGTCGCCTTCCGGAAGCGACCCGTTGATTTCGATCGAGTCGTACTGCATGTCGGCGACTTCGGTTCCGTCCTTCACGATCCGCATGTGATGGGGCAGCTGGAGGCCGCCGACATCACGGTAGTCCCCGAGGGTGTATTCCACCGCAACGTCCCCCAGGAACGGATCCGTTTCCATGACTTCGATACCGACGACCAGGCCGGTTTCGTCGTCGACAAACAGGCTCGTGGCGCTTCCTTGGTAGCTGAACTCGACTCGGCGGCAGGCCACTCCGTTGAACTCGCGGGGCAACGACGGCCGGGTCGAGGTCACTGTCTCTTCCACCCCCGAGTACACGATGCTCAAGATGCTTCGGTTCAGCAGCATCGCGGGGGTATCAAAAGCGGCAAAGCTCATCAGCCCTCCGGCGGACACCACCGATCCGTTCTCGCCAGCGATCTGATAGCCGACGGGTGTAGCGTCCGCACCGGTTCCGTAGTCGGTAAGCACTTCCCTCCGGTGCTGCCGGAACTCGCCAAAGACCATGTCGTACTCGAAAAGGGCCCGTCCACCCCCGAGATCGACGACTTCGGTGTAGTTGGTGATCTGGGCCGCCGACGGAGTATCGCCAGGGTTAGAAACCTGTCCGATCAAAGTGCGGGAACCGGATCCCCGGCGAACGATCGAGTTGACTCCCTCGATCTGCTCCAGCCCTCCCATTTCGGCGGCGACTGCCTGCAAGACGTCGTGAGATTGCGGGTCGGTGCCACAGCCGGCGAGTATGCAAACGGCCATCAGCCCGGCCAAATAACGAATGGACATGAACCCCTCCCTTAGTTGGATTCGGATGAGTGCGTAATTCTTTCTGGGTAGTAGCAGCCTGTGGTAGAACCCTCGAGGGTCGCGCGCACGGGTCTTCGGGTCGCGGGCGCGAAGTGAGGAGAGCGCGATGCGGTTTCATCGTAACCGACGAACGACAGAGCCCGAGGCCCGAACCCCCATGCGCCCGGAGGGTTACGGCGAAACGGCGCCGTCTTCGTTGTCGCCGACTCCTCCCAATGAAGGAGCATTGTCTCGTCCTCGCCTCCTAGAATCCGGCGCCGTTTGGCCGTAACGCGACCTTCGAGGATTCTACCACCGGCTGCTTAACTAGGGCCATTCTAGTGCGGCGGGCTCCCGAGTCAAGCGAAAGGCTCAAATAGTGCGCCTCTGGGGCGACGGGCCACCCTTCGATTGTGTGAGATAATCACGGTTTTCGGCCCCGGGTCCCTCGAGGACCGGGAGTCTCGGCAACCCCTGAATCAGGAGAAATCAGCCGCCATGAATGGTCATTTTCGCGTTCCCGATCCCGTCAACGAATCAGTCCTTTCATACGCTCCGGGCACTCGGGAGAGGGCTGCAGTCAAGACTCGAATTGCGGAAATGTCGTCCGAAGAGATCGAGATCCCGATCCTCATTGGCGGCAAGGAGGTCCGAACGGGCGATTTGGGTACCCAGTTGATCCCTCACAAGCACGGACATGTACTGGCCAAGTGGCACAAGGCCGGGTCCGCCGAAGTGGAACAGGCCATCGCGGCGGCAGGCGAGGCCCGCCGCGAATGGGCTTCGTGGAGCTTCTCCGAACGGTCGGGAGTGTTTCTGAGGGCGGCCGATCTGCTTGCTGGCTCGTGGCGAAATACCGTTAATGCGGCCACCATGCTGAACCAGAGCAAGACCGTGCACCAGGCCGAAATCGATGCGGCCTGCGAGTTGATTGACTTCTGGCGATTCAACCTGCACTTTGCAGAGACCATCTACTCGGATCAACCACGGTCTTCCCCGGGGATGTGGAATCGCCTGGACTACCGCCCGCTCGAGGGCTTCGTTTTTGCGGTCACACCGTTCAATTTCACATCGATCGCCGGTAACCTGCCCACCGCGCCTGCGATTATGGGCAACACCGTTGTTTGGAAGCCGGCCAGCTCGACCGTCTACAGCGGATACTACCTGGCCCGTCTTCTTGAAGCGGCCGGCCTGCCACCCGGCGTGATCAACTTCGTGCCGGGCAGTGGAGCGTCGGTCGGCGCTCCGGCCATGGCGCACACGGATCTGGCCGGCATCCACTTCACCGGCTCGACCGATGTGTTCCAGGGGATGTGGGAGACAGTGGGCGCGAACATCCGGAAGTACCGCTCCTACCCCCGCATCGTCGGTGAAACGGGAGGGAAGGACTTCATCATCGCGCACCCCAGCGCGAACGCCGACGCCGTCATCACAGCGATCGTACGAGCCGGCTACGAATACCAGGGGCAGAAGTGCAGCGCCGCATCGCGGATCTACATCCCGGACAATCTATGGAAGGGCATGAAGGATCGGCTCGTGGACCAGATCAACGGGCTCGCGATGGGCGATGTGGCGGATTTCCGAAACTTCATGGGCGCCGTTATCGACCGCGCGTCGTTCGACAACCTGTCCGGCTATCTGGATTACGTAAAGTCGTCCGACGATGCGACCATCCTTGCCGGCGGTGAGGTCGACGATTCCGTGGGCTATTTCGTGCAACCGACGCTGATCGAGGCCGAAACGCCGGACTTTCGGACGATGTGCGAAGAGTTGTTCGGGCCGGTCGTGACGCTATACGTCTACCCTGAGAAGGAGTGGGCCAAGGCTCTGGAACTCGTGAATACGACGTCTCCGTACGCGCTTACCGGCGCAGTGTTCGCCGAAGACCGCAGCGCCATCGCCGATGCCCATCGCGAGCTCCGCTACGCGGCGGGCAACTTCTACGTGAACGACAAGCCGACCGCGGCGGTTGTCGGCCAGCAGCCTTTCGGAGGGTCCCGCGCCAGCGGAACGAACGATAAGGCCGGGTCGATGCTGAACCTGCTTCGCTGGGTGTCGGCGCGCACGATCAAGGAGACCTTCGAGCCCCCGACCGATTACGGGTATCCGTCCATGGCGGAGGAGTAGTACGCTTCGGTAATGCGCGCCTTCCTCTCCCTGATCGGGTTGGCCTGTATGCTGGCCATGGTGGGAGCCGGTTCACCCGCTCTCCAGGAACCCGAATACGTGGGGGGCCAGACCTGTGCAAACTGCCACGCCGCGCTCGCCGAAGGCTATCGGAGCGTCGGGATGGCGCGGACGCTCGAGCCGATCTCTTCCGCTCCCGCCATCGAGGACTGGAACTCCGCGCCCTTTTACCACGAGGCATCCGATCAGTATTTCGAGATGAGCCGCCGGGGCGGCCGCTCTTACCAGCGGCGCTTCCTGCTCGACGCCTCCGGGGCCGAAGTCCATTCACTCGAGATGGAGATCAGCTTCGCCATCGGGTCCGGACACAAAGAGCGGGACTACCTGGCGCGACTGCCCGGCGGGGAACTCGTCCAGATGCCGGTCGTCTGGTACACCGAGGAGGCGGCCTGGGGGATCGCTCCCGGCTACGACACTCCGAACCATGACGGCTTCACGCGCAGGATCGATTATCGCTGTATCTTCTGCCACGCCGCGTATCCCGATTTGGAACCAGGACAAGGACGCTACGAAGCCCAGACCGCGTTGTATCCCGCCGATGTCGGAGAGAGCATCGACTGCGAACGGTGCCACGGACCGGGGAGCCTGCACGTCTCGGCCGCTCTTGCCGACGCGCCGTCCGTGCGTATTCGCGAGACGATCGTCGACCCTTCCAGCCTGGATCGGGACAGGCAGATGGACGTCTGCCTCCAATGCCATCTGGAAACCACCAGCGCGCCGCTGCCGAGTTCCGTCGTCAAGCTCGGGCGAGGGGTGTTCTCGTTCCGTCCGGGCGAGGCGTTGACTTCCTACGCCGCCTACTTCGACTTTCCACCGGGATCCGAGCACGACGACGATTTCAACATCGTCCACCAGGGCTACCAACTCGTCCGCTCGGCTTGTTACCTCGGTAGTGACATGACCTGTACGAGCTGCCACGACCCGCACAGAAAGCCGGATTCCCCTACGGACTATTTCAGGCAACGGTGCCTGGATTGCCACGGACCCGAGGGTTGCTCAGCCGCGCCGGATCGCCGCGCCGCAAGCGGTGATGACTGTGCGTCCTGTCACATGCCCCAGCGGCGCACCGATGACATCGTTCACGTCACGATGACCGACCACTACATCCGGAAAGACGTCGAGCCGGGGCTCCTGGAGCCGATCGTCGAGAAAGACAACGCCGGCTACCGCGGCGCTCTCGTTTTTTACCTGCCCGAACCACAGGCGAACCTCTACCTGGGTCTCGGTCTGGTTCGGGGCGCAAACATCGAAGACGGCGTCCGGCGCCTCGAAGAGAGCATCGCGGCCGATTCTTCGGACATTCTCGAGCCGTACTTCGACCTGGCTGCCGGCTATGCCCGCCTGGGCCGGACTGCCGCGGCCATCGGAATGTACCGTCGGGTGATCGCGACAGACCCTGACTATGCGGAGGCACACTACAATCTGGGGTTGCTCTACCTGGCAACGGATCGTGTGGAAGAGGCTCTGGAGCGGTTCCTCGAGGCGATTCGTCTGCAACCCGGCCGCGCGGACAATCACCTCGTCGCCGGAGTCGCGCGTGCCGCGACGGGCAGCGAGGACCTGGCCGTGGAATCCTATCGGAGAGCCTTGGAAATGGACCCGCTGAGTGCCCTGACGCTCAACAACCTGGGCACCCTGGCCGCCGCCGATGGACGTTCATCCGAAGCGATCGCCCTGTTCGATCGGGTCCTCGCGATCGATCCGAATGATTCCACGGCCCGTTCGATGCTCGATCGTCTGCAGCGTTAGAGCGTCTTCTGTAGACGCGGTCTACGACCGCACTCCCGGGAATTCGGATGAAGTGCGCTCATAGAGCGCACCTACAGTCGGACCTCTTCTGTAGGTGCGGTCTGTGACTCGCTTTGACAACGTAGAAAGGGACCCACCCCGATCGAGTAAAAGGGACCCACCCCCTGGTTAATGGTTTGTAAGCGATTCCGCCGTCGAGGCTGTGGGGAGTGTGGGAGCCGAAGGCTTCCAAGCCACCGTGGGAGCGCGCTGGCTTTGCAGCGGGTTCCCATGGGGGCGGCACTTTCCACAGCCCGCCGCGCCCGCGGTTTTCACGCGGATCCTCCGGCGGACCGGGGTTTGTTCTTCCGTTTGCTAGCGGCGCCGAGACTGTCGGTAAACCGGATACTTTCCCACTCGAACTGGTGAATAGCGCAGTGATGGGTCAGCCGGTCCAGCAGGGCTGCGGTCAGTGCGGCGTCACCGAAGACGCTGGTCCACTGTGCAAACGGCAAGTTCGATGTGACGATCAGCGAACCCTTTTCGTAGCGGTCCGAGAAGACCTGAAACAGCAACTGCGCCCCCTCGGCCGAGAACGGGATATAGCCGACTTCGTCCACGATGAGCAGCTCGAAGCGGGCCAGCTTCGCCAGGTGCCGCTTCAGTTGCCGTTCCTCGCGCGACTCGATCAAGGTGTTGACCAGCCCGGCTGCCGTGGTGAACCCGACGCGGTAGCCCCTCCGGCAGGCTTCCACACCCAGCACCGTGGCGGCATGGGTTTTACCGGTTCCGTGCTTGCCCAACAGGACGACGTTCTCGTGCCGGGTAATGTAGCCGCACTCGGCATAGTCGCGAACCTGGACCGCATCGAGCACTGGCCACTTGTTCAGGTCCGTGGTCCCCAGGGTCTTGAGCAGTGGGAACCGGGCCTCCCGCAGTCGACGCTGGACCTGATTGGCTTGCCGCTGCTCCAGCTCGCGGCTGGCCAGAGCCAATAGAAAGCCGGTGTGCCCCTCGCCGGCCTCTTTAGCCTGTCGGGCGTGTTCCCGCCACTCCCGCACCATGGCCGGAAGCCGGAGTTGCCGCAGTGCGTCGTCGAGAACGATCTCCTGACCCGGACTCATCGCACACCCCCAGCCAGGAGACGGTCATATTGATCCAGATCGGCCCGGGCGATCGTCAGATCGGTGATACCGGGCATCAGCCCGGACTCGAGCGGTGCATGGGATCGAGTCGGCGTGTCCTCCCGCATCAGAATGTGCCGCACCGCTTCCAACTCGATACAGTGGGCATCGAGCGCTTCCTGGATGGCCGATGACACCCGATCCAGATCCCAGTCCTGGTGGAGTTGCAGGATGCCGATGAACTCCCGGGTGCCCCGACTGTACCCATGCCGATCCCGCAACCGCTCCAGCGCGGTCTCATATTGGGTCGGCCATTGATCCCGCCACTGCCGGATCGGCCGGGCGCTCTCAAACGAAGCCACCTTCCGCCGGATCAACTCCAGGTAGTGCAACGGATCAATCCGCCAGTCGCTATGACCGAAGGCGCGGTCATGTTCGGCCACCTTCTTCTGGTTCGCGTAAAAGCTCACCCGGTCACAGCCGATATGGGCCCAGAGCCGGCGTCCCACATATGCGGTCGGCACCGAATACCGGTTCTGATCCACCTGGGCCGTCTGGTACGGGCTGATCCGCACACCCACCACCTTCGTGTTCTCGAATCGGGTGCCCGGCAGCGCCAGCAGGTACGCGCGTTCTGCTCCATGGCGTTCCCCGATCGTCCGATCGTCGGACCGACCGCCGATCCTCCGCTGGTCGTCGTCGCCGCAGCGTTCCAGCAACTGCGCGTTCAACTCGTCGAAGTCGGTCACCTCGGGAACCGGCACCAGGAAGTTTCTCCGTGCGAAGCCGACCAGTCCCTCGACCCCGCCTTTCTCCTGGCCCCGCGCCGGATTGCAGAACCGTGCTTCAAACGTGTAGTGCGCCCGAAACGCTGTGAACCGCGTCTGTTCAACCCGACCCTTCCCGCGCAGAATCTGTTTCACGGCGGTTTTCAGGTTATCGAACACTAACGTCGGGAAGACGCCTCCGTACCAGTCGAACCCACGGATGTGACCGTCCAGGAACATCTCCTGCCGTTCCCACGGATAGGCCCGCACAAACGCCTTGCCCGAGTACCGAGATCTCATGCAGAACAACTTGACCTGACGGTCTTGACCGTTCATCCGGACCCAGGCCGTACCCCAGTCCACCTCGGCTTCACGGGCGTGTTCCGGGTCCAACGGCGCCACAGCACCGGTCTGGTTCCAGCCCAACCGTGTCTTCCGTTGTTAACGATCGCGAAAAAGTGAAGTGTTCTGGACGAGCGCCGACACGTAAGTCGTGATTTTCTTCCTCGCGAATGTCGAATTCCGAGCCTGTCCGGTCGAAGGGCGGAAAACTATAGCAGAATTGTCAAGCGCGCGGAAGCGTGATCTGTCACGCAACGTCGCCCAAGCTGCACGACTGGTCGGAAAGCCCCGGCAAAGAGCCTCGCAAGGCCTCGGCGATGATGATGAGCGTTCAGAGTCTCGGCGTTTGTTCAGATTCATTCACTTTCTGGTGATCATTTACACTTCCGTTCCCGAACCCAGCGGCGTACCGTCGGCTCGGCTCCGGTAAATTCATGCTCCTCCACCAGACGTTGCCACACCCGGTGCGCGGTGTGGCGTTGCTTGACTGGCTGGTCCCGGTCCGCCTGGAGCCAGGCATCTACGATCCTGGCGACCGGGTCCATCACCGGACAGGCGGGCTCCTTCTCTCGCCGATACTTGGGCTCCTGTCCGGCCAATACTTTCCGGACCGTCCGTCGCGCGTGTGCCCGGCGATCTGTCGAATGCTTTTCTTGTAAACCCGATGTGCAGTTCTGATCAACTCGTACTGATCCGTCCCTATCAATCCTCACCTCCCACTCGCGTGCCTGTTCATCCAGTTCACGCTTCGGGGGAGGCTATCAGGGGTGGGTCCCTTTTCCTCGATCAGAGCCCCGTTTGGTGGGTCCCTTTTACGTTATCGAAATCACTGTGACCGCACTCCCGGGAATTCGGATGAAGTGCGGTCACTAGTGTCCGGAACACGGTGCGACAGCCGCCGGCAACTTATAGATGAACAGTGAGTTGAATGGCATTCTGCGATTTTTCGATTTGAACCTGCCGATCACACTTTTAGCAATATTACGGTGAGAGGGGTGATACCAATGGCGCATGAACTCAGGCCAAACCGTCTTCTCACAAGTCATGGATTACGCGCCCCGATACGAGTTTCAGAAGTGTGTCGCCCGCTATCGGGGCGATTACCAGCAGAAAGGGTTTTCCTGCTGGGATCAGTTCCTGGCGATGGCATTCGCCCAATTGATCTATCGTGAAAGCCTCCGCGACATCGAAGCCTGCTTACGCGCCCTCGGCAGAAAGCGTTACCACATGGGATTCCGAAGCAAGGTGGCGCGGACGACACTGGCCGACGCCAACGAGCGGCGCGACTGGCGGATCTATGCGGATTTCGCACAGGTCCTGATCGGCATGGCGCGGCCGTTATATGCCGAAGACCCCATCGGCGTCGAGTTGGATCAAGGTCTATATGCCCTGGACTCGACCACCATTGACCTGTGTCTTTCACTATTCCCATGGGCCCGGTTTCGCCGGCACAAAGCCGCGGTCAAGATGCATACACTGCTGGATCTTCACGGCAACATTCCCGCGTTTATCCACGTCACAGACGGGAAAGTCCATGACGTCAACGTTCTCGATGAGATCGCACCCGAAGCGGGTGCCTTCTACGTCATGGACCGCGCCTATATCGATTTTGAACGGCTCTTTCTCTTCTCCCTCTGTTCCGCTTTCTTTGTGGTGCGTGCTAAGAAGAACGTCGTCCTGCGGCGGCGGTACTCCCGTCGGGTGGACACGACCACGGGATTGCGATCCGACCAGACGGTCATCCTCACAACGAACAAATCCGCCAAAACCTATCCCGATCCGTTGCGGCGTATCAGCTACTTCGATGCCGGGACGAACAAGCGGTTGAAGTTCCTGACCAACAACTTCGCGTTGCCTGCACTCACCATCACTCAGATCTACAAGTCGCGATGGCAGGTGGAACTTTTCTTTAAATGGATCAAACAACACCTTCGAATCAAGTCCTTCTACGGCACCAGCGAGAATGCGGTGAAGACCCAGATCTGGATCGCCATTTCGGTTTATGTTCACGTCGCCATCATCCGGAAGCGCCTCGGCATCGATAGGAGTCTTTACCAAATCCTACAGATTCTCAGCATTACGATTCTTGAGAAACAGCCCATTTTGCAGGCCTTTCACGCGCCTGATTCCCAATTCAATTCAATGAACTCCAAGATCCTAACCAGCTGGTTCTATTCGACTTCTAACCGGACACTAGGAGCCTGTCGGGAATAAGAAGTCTGCAACCAAGAATCAACAACTTACAGACCGGGGATGGCTCGTAAGTTGTTGATTCTTGCTTCGAGGGAGCCAATTCCCGCCAGGCTCCTAGTGAGGTGCGGTCTATGACCGCACTCCTGGGAATTCGGATGAAGTGCGCTCATAGAGCGCACCTACAGAAGAAAGAGAGTTAGTATGGAAGCGCCTATTCAATCGGCCCTCGTCGGTAGGAAACATGCCCCAGCCCGGCAGGCTTCGGGAAACCTACAGACTCTATCCTGTCTATTTCATCACGGCCTGCACGCATCGTCGGCGTCACCTTCTCGATCGCAGCCATGTTCATCAGGCTTTCAAGACCTTTGCCCATAATTCCCATAGGTAAACCCCCGGCTTAGCCGGGGCGACTCGCAGAGGTTTGACCGAGAGCGGCGGTAGATAGGAAAGTCCTGCTTGGAAGCGACGACTTCCAAAGAAGGAGGACTCAATGAAAGAGGCCCGAAGGCGATCGCACACGAAATGGGACTGCAAGTATTACATGGTGTTCATTCCGAAGTAGGCGGTATCCAGTGTGGCGGGATTCATCAAGGGGAAGAGTGCAATCTCGACTGCCCGGAACTTTCTGGGACTGAAACACCGTTTGACAGGGAAGAGTTTCTGAGCGCGAGGCTATTTCGTTTCCACGGTGGGGATGACAAACAATTCGTGCGGGAATACATTTGGCGGCAGGAGCGGGAGGAGCAGCGTTTGGAGGAGCTGAACATGGCGTGGGGGCATCAGCTGCCTTCAGGCGGCTCTTGACCGGCCCCTTTGAGGGGCTCACAGAAATAAGCCCCCGGCTCTGCCGGGGGTCATTTAACTCGCTGAGGCAACGCGGTAGGAGCACCTTACTGGCAGCGCGGTTTTCATGACCACCTGATGCGATCCGAGGAGTCCTACGACGAGAAGTGGAACTACCTTCGAATGAACCCCGTGCGCGCCGGTCTTGTCGCCAACCCGCAAGACTGGCCCTACCAGGGTGAGGTCCATCGGCTGTCCGTGCGGGATGACGTTCTTCTGTAAGTGCGGTCTATGACCGCACTCTTGGGAATTCGGACGAAGTGCGGTCTATGACCGCACTCTTGGGAATTCGGATAAAGTGCGCTCATAGAGCGCACCTACAGTTCGGATCTGATTGAGTGCGCGCGACCTACAGGCAAGCAATAAGAAAGGGCCGGGATTCCTCCCGGCCCTTTCTTCCTCAAAAAACGAGTGACTAGTAGACGAAGCGAATTCCCAGCTGAATCTGCCGGGGATTGCCCAACGTGGAAGTGATCTGTCCCGCGCTTGACCGATCCACGCGAGTCTCCGGGAATCCGAAGTTGGTGTGATTGGTGATGTTGAACATCTCGAGGCGAAGCTGCATGTTGACGCGCTCGCCCCCGAAGTAGGTGTTCTTCATGAGGGACATGTCGAAGTTGAACAACCCATCGCCCGTGAGGATTCCCCGTCCGGAATTGCCGAAGGTATACTGCTCCGGAGTCACGAAACAACTCGTGTCGTACCAGGCGTCCGCGGTCGGGTTGCTGAGCTTCCCGTCGCAGATCCGATGCGGCCGGGAGGTCGTGCCGACGTTGGCGATGTTGGCGCCGAGGCGCGGCGTGAACGGGCGTCCGCTCTGCGCGCTGATAATGCCGCTTACCTGCCAGCCCTCGGTGAAGGCATTGCCCCCGCCCGGTATTTCATAGATGTAGCTCAGGCCGTACTTCAAGCGGACGTCGAAACTCGACGGACCGTATTCCGCATCCCAGTTGTAGTTATCCTGGACCCCGCCCCCTCCGGACGTCCGGATGGCCCTGTCGTCCATGGCCTTCCCCCACATGAACGAGTTGATGAAGGTCAACCCGCTGGAGAAGCGCTGTTCGAGCTTTGTCTGGATCGAATGGAAGTTGGACGCACCGCTGTTCGTGTTCATGCTCAGCGAGACGAACGACGAGTAGGGCCGGCGCGCCTGCACGCTTCCCGGACCAGGCGTCAGGGGCTGGTTCTGCTGAATACTGCGCTGTCCTTTCAGCGTGAGCGATCCGACGTAGCTGACATCGACCATCATGCGGCCCGTCAGTTCGTGCTGGATACCCACGTTCCACTTCTGGGCGTAGGTGTCTTTCCGGTTCACATCGTAGGTGCCGGAGCTAAGCGATCCGGCCCGACCGAGCGCCTCCGGGAACGGGTCGACGTCGAGGTCGATCTCGGGCGTGTCCGGGCTGGACCGGAACGTCAGGCTCTTGTTGAACGGGGCCCCCTTCACACAGCAGAACGACTTGTGACGGTCGTCCGAGTCATACATGACCCCATAACTGCCCCGGAAGACTGTCTTGTTGCCCGTGAACGGGCTGTAGGCGAAACCGAAGCGAGGTCCGAAGTTGTTCTTGTCCGGGTGGAACAGTCCCTCCGGAACGATGCCGTTGCCCCCGTCCTGGATGACGTAGAGCTCGGGGTCCGCAACCGACGCGCCGCACTCGACTTCGTAGGCTTCACGACAGATGACGTGAATCTTATTGTCCACAGGGCTCCAGCCGGAAAGGCCGTTCAGCGCCGTCAGTGGATCGTAGTAGTCCCAGCGGAGTCCCCAGTTGATCGTCAGGTTCGGCGTGACTTTCCAGTCGTCCTGGATGTACCAGGAAAACTCACGCTTCCGTTCGCGACCGTACTCGCGCGGCCCGATGCCGAGCTCCGGAATACCGACCTGCGTGGCTACGGTGATGGGGAGTCCCAGCAGGAAATCTCCGAACGGTTCGCCCGTGAAGGAACCGTCGAACGTGTAGCTGTTGGGTCCGCCGGTGATGTTGTGGAAGTCCATCTGCCGGTAGTCCACCCCCATCTTGAACGAGTGGTTCCCCGTGTTGTAGTTCATCGTGTCGATGATGTTCCACGTGTTGTTCAGGCGCCAGAACCCGCCGCTGCCACCCAGCGAAATCACCTGTCCGCTCAGGTTGAACCCATCGAAGGCGTCGCGGTTCCGGGCGATAGCCGCCATCGTCGAGGGCAGAGGGGTCCGTTCCTGACCAACCAGTGATGCCAGCGCGTTGTATTGGTCGGTCAGCGGCTGCGCGAACCGGTTGAAGCCGACGCGGAATTCGTGGATGAGTGTCGGCGAGAGGATGCTCGTGAGGTTCATGCCCGCGCTGGTCCGGTACCGCGGGTTCCACTGGCCGAAGGCCGGCAGGGCGCCGCCCCCTGTTTCAGCGGCATAGGGGTCGAAGATGAATTCCTTGGCGTAGCTGTAGCGTCCCGACGCACGGTGGGCGTCACTGAACGAGTGGTCGAGCCGGATCGAGATGTTGTCGAAGTTCTCGGTCCTGCTTCCGGATGTCGACACGTTGTTCGAAAGCCCGCCCGTGTCCGGTGAGAGCCAGAAATCCATGACTTCCGAGGTGACGTTGGACCATCGAGCCTGCGGGATCGTGTTGTTTGCGAACGGCAGGCCCGTCGTCGGGTCGGTGATCTCACCAAGCTCAGAAAGGTCTCCCGCTCGCATCAGTGCGGTGGGAACAGTCGCGCGTTTGACTTCGTCCTGCGCCTGGCGCTGTCCCTCGTAGGAGAAGAAGAAGAACGTCCTGTCCCGTACGATCGGGCCGCCGATGGTGCCGCCGTACTGGTTCCTGAGGAACTCTTCCTTCTCGAGGTCGGCCTTCTCGGCGAAGAACCCTCGGGTGTTGAGGTTCTTGTTGCGATGGTACTCGAACAGCGAACCGTGGAACTGGTTCGTTCCCGAGCGGGTCGTGACGTTGATGACAGCTCCGGCGTTGCGGCCAAACTCCGCTGCGTAGCCGGTCGACTGCACCTTGAACTCCGCGATGGCGTCGATCGACGGCCGGTAGGTGAAGTTGCGGATGATGGTGTCGACGTTGTCCACGCCGTCTACGTAGAAGCTTTGGTAGTGCTCGTCCATGCCTGCGACCACCACGCCGCCGCGGTTTCCGAGGTGCGAGCCCTGGTGCGATGTAACGGCTTCGGGGACCAGCAGGACAAGGCTCTCAAAATTACGGCCGTTCAGCGGGAGCTCCGAGACCTTCTGCTGGTCGATGACCGTTCCGATTGAGGAGTCTTCAGACTGAATCAACGGGGCTTCTGCTGTTACCTCGATGATCTGGCTGACTTGCCCGATCTCGAGTGCGAGATCGATTCTGGCCCGCTCGTCAACCCGCAGCTGAATGCCACTCTGGATTGCCGTCTGAAAACCGGGCAACTGCGCCTCGACGCGGTACAGTGAGGTGGCCCCGGTTTGTGGACAGCTTGGCGGCCTGTTTAAGGTGTATTCCGGTTGCCGCTCATCTTGCCAGAATCTCCTTGGATCGATCTTCCTGTCGCCGTTGCTGCGCCGGTGGGTAAGCGGGCAAGGCGCGTAGCTGCTTGTCCATCATATCCGCAGGCGGGTCGCCGCGGTAGGCCTCGGCCGGGGTTTTTCCGCCGAGGGCCGAGTGTGGCCGTTCGGCGTTGTAGAAGTCGATCCACTCGCCGATGACGCGCCGGGCCTGGAAGCCGTCGGCAAGGTCGTGCAGATAGACAGCCTCGTATTTGAGGGAGCGCCACAGCCGCTCGATGAAGATGTTGTCCATGCACCGGCCCCGGCCGTCCATCGAGATCTGGACACCGGCCGCCCGCAAGCGCCCGGTGAAGGCGAAGCCGGTGAACTGGCTGCCCTGATCGGTATTGAAGATCTCCGGCTGGCCGTGGCGGGTCCGCGCCTCCTCGAGCGCCTCGACGCAAAAGCCGGCGTCCAGGGTGTTCGACAAACGCCAGGCCAGCACATACCGGCTCGCCCAATCCAGGATCGCCACCAAGTAAAGAAAGCCGCGCCGCACAGGGATGTAGGTGATGTCGGCGCACCAGACATGGTTTGCCCGCTCGATCGCCAAACCCTTGAGCAGATAGGGGTAGACCCAGTGCTCGGGATGCGGCTCGCTGGTGCGGGGTGCCCGGTAGATCGCCTGAAGACCCATCAAACGCATCAGACGCCCCGCCCGGCGACGGCCGATGCGCACGCCCTCGCGGCGCAGATGACGGACGATCTGACGGGCACCGTAGAACGGATGCTTCGGTGGTTATGCACTTGACTCAACTTTCAGGCAGACTATCCCCCATGTTGTGGTCACGCATGAAACCGGCTAACAACAACATACTGTGGTGGTTGGGTCAGAGCCAATCCGGGGGTGAAGTAGAGACCCGCGCGGCGGCGGTCGGTGCGCCGAAAGTGATGCGCGCTCTGATCTCCTTGGCGACCACACGGTGCGTTTTCGGTCTCCTGCGGCGTAGCGCATCCCGGAGATACCGGGATGCGGAATTGATCCGCAAAGCGATTTGTATGGCGGCCGAGGCTCCTAGAATGACCTCCCAGATAGGGGCAAGGACATCCCAACAAGGTTTCACGGCGACAGTTCGGGCGTTCATAGTTGATTTCCTCTGTTGCTGTGATTGGGAGGCGAAGCCTTCAACTTCGCCTCCCAATCAGTTTGTGTTCAGTACCACTATATCTAGTAAACTGTTCACACACAAGATGTTGTGGTGCTTTTACCCTAGCGCGTCAAGTGCATAATCACGGATGCTTCAGAAACAACTCATCGATGCGCCGCATCCGCGCCAAGGTCTCCGCGCTCTCGCCCTGGGGCGTGTAATAGAGCCAGGAGCGCCCGATCGACAGCAAACGGCATTGACGACTCAAGCTCAGTTCCGGGTCAGGGCGCCTCACCATCGCCCGGCGCGCGGCCCGGCTCATCGACCGGACCCTCTGGACAAAAAATCCCGCTCCACCGTCAATTCGCCGATCTTGGCGTGAAGCTCACGAACCTCGCTTTCATGATCCCGCCGCCGGCGTTCCACACCGTTCGAGAACATCTCGCCAAGCCCTTCCATCGCCTGGCGCTTCCATGTGCTCACCTGGTTCGGATGAACCTGGTGCTTCGAGGCAATCTCCTGCAGCGTCCGATCGCCCCGAAGCGCTTCCAGCGCGACCTTCGCTTTCAACTCCCCAGAAAACCTGCGTCTCTTCGTCATCGCGTATCCCTCCTCAGTCGGTGGAATACACCTTAAACAACTGCCCGATTTTCCGGGGCCACCTCACAGTCCGATAGGGAGCTGGGGCGCCGTGTACAGTCCGGATTCGTTCGTCACCAGGTTTCTGGTCAGGTTTGTTCCTTCGTTGGTAACCGTGACGTCGACGCCGGGAAGCACAGCTCCCGTAATGTCGGACACGGTTCCGATAATCGTACCAGTCGTCGACTGTGCTCCCGCGGTTGCGGCGAGCAATAAGATAACGACCATCCCAAGGTATAGATTTCTTAAACATGTTTCTCCTGTTTAGGGGTTATCCACCACAGTGGTGGATAACCCAACGTCGTAGCGCCAAATGCGCCCAAGTAGCCCGAGCTTCTCGCCTGCGCATTGAGCCGTGGCGACACGATCTCTCGCATTTCGGCATGGTGGAGTCGGCTATTCTGCCTAGTAAGTTAGAATTCGACCGGGATCGGTGCCAAGGCAGAATCCCATCTATCTTACTCAAATGACAAATTATTGAGCACCAAACTGGCTTTAAATTGACTGTTTATTCGAATTTGGCTGATAATCAGTTGATAAATCATTGACGGCTCTTCGCAAGCGAAATTATAGTGATGAGTTCGATGCCAGAGAAGTGGCTGGAACCGGTTGGTTGAAAGACGAGTACAGTCGGTCCAAACCGGGAAAGGGCTGAACGTTTGTTTTCGAACTACCTGAGGGGGTGCGGACCATCCCCCTCGGTCGCGGGGTAGTCAGTGTCCATATCGCAGCCCAGGAGGAATTTGTCGATGAAGGTCGCGTCGTTGTTGCCTGTCGTGGTTGGCGTTTTGGTCTTGTTACTGGCCCTTGGCGTTTCCACAACCTCGGCTCAGGCCCAGGGCAATGCCACCATGTCGCCCGTCGCCTCGGAGTTGGAGTTGGTGAACGAGTACTGCCTCGCGTGCCACAACGATTCGTTCGAGGAAGGGGGGTTTTCCTGGACGGACCTCGATCTGGAGCATCCTGAACAGAATGCGGCCCAGGCCGAGAGAGTGATACGCAAGTTGCGGGCCGGTATGATGCCTCCCGTCGGGGCACCCCGGCCCAGTTCCGACATGCTCAAAGCGTTGGCGTCCGCGATCGAAACACGCATAGACATCGCCGCCTCGGTCGCACCCCACACGAGCGCGCCCGAGTTGCATCGTGTGAATCGCACCGAGTACCGAAATTCGGTGCGGGATCTGCTCGGCGTCGAGGTGGACGTCGAGGACCTCCTCCCGCCCGACGCTACAACGAACGGGTTCGACAACATGTCGGAGGCGTTGACCATTACGCCCGCTTTGATGGGGGCGTACATCCGCGCGGCCGAGAGGATCAGCAGGGATGCCATAGGGGATGCTGAAGCCACACCGGGGATGACGTTGTACCAGGTCTCGCGACTGGCGAATCAGATGCGTCACGTTCCCGGGACTCCGTTCGGGACGCGCGGCGGCACCTCCGTCATGCACACGTTCCCGGCGGACGGCGAATACTCCTTCAAAATTACTCCCTACTACTACTATCCCGGCGAACTGGTGGGCATCGCGCTGCCCGAGCAATTGCAGGGCCAGCAGATCGAGGTTTCGGTCGACGGAGAACGGGTTGCGATTCTGGAGCTCGACCCTGCGATCAAGGAAGAAGACGCCAACTACGTTACCGAACCCGTCAAGATTGCCGCGGGTCAGCGCAACCTCTCGGTGGCGTTCATCTCGAAGTTCGACGGCCCGGTACAGGATCATTACAGGCTGATCGAACAGACGCTTGCCGACACCACGATTTCCGTGACGCCGCAGCTGACCGGACTGCCTCACCTGCAGGCATTTTCGGTGACCGGCCCCTACAACCCGACCGGAGTGTCCGACAGCGCGAGCCGCCGCAGGATCTTTACGTGCCGGCCGGAGGCGCCGGACGAGGAGCAGGCATGCGCCACCGAGATCATTTCGGGACTGGCCGGGAAGGCCTTCCGCAGGCCCGTCACCCCGGAAGACCTCGAGAGCCTCATGGAGTATTACAATCATGGCGCCGAGGCGGGCGGCTTCGAGGCCGGGATTCAGGCCTCGATTCAGACGATCCTGGCCAAACCCGAGTTCATCTTCCGCTTCGAGCAGGAACCGGCTGGCGCCGAGCCGGGGTCGGTGTACCGCATCAGCGATCTGGAACTGGCATCGAGGTTGGCCTACTTCCTGTGGAGCACGATTCCTGACGACGAACTGGTCCGGATCGCAAGCGAAGGCAGGCTGCGGGAGCCAGGCGTCCTCGGAGCCCAGGTCGAGCGCATGGTCCGAGACCCGCGCTCGTCTGCGTTGGCGAGAAACTTCGCCGGCCAGTGGCTCCGCCTTGCGGGAATCAAGCGGATATACCCCGAGGCGCTTCTGTTTCCGAATTTCACGACCAACCTGGCCGAGTCGATGCGTCGGGAGGTGGAACTCCTTTTCGAACACATCATGCGAGAGGACCGAGCGGTGCTCGAATTACTGACGGCCGACTACACCTTCGTCGACGAGAACCTGGCCCGACACTACGGAATCCCGAACATCGTTGGTCCGCGCTTCCGGCGCGTGGGGTTGACGGATCCGAACCGGTTCGGGTTAATCGGCAAGGCTGGCATCCTGACGATGACGTCGCTCGCGAGCAGAACCTCGCCGGTTTCCCGCGGCAAGTACATGATCGAAGTGTTGATCGGGTCCTCTCCGCCGCCGCCGCCGCCGGTGGTGCCACCTCTCAGCGAAGCAGTGGACAACGAGAAAGTGCTTTCAGTGCGGGAGCGTATGGAACAACACCGCGCGAGCCCCGCGTGCAACTCTTGCCACCGCATCATCGATCCGATCGGGATGGCGCTTGAGAATTTCGACGCGGTCGGCGAATGGCGCCGGACCGACGGGGGATTCCCGATCGACCCGACAGGCGAGATGTATGACGGAACAAAGCTGGACGGCCCGGTCAGCTTGCGCGACGCGGTCCTGGCCCGATCCGAGGCCTTCGTCGCGACATTCACCGGGAACCTCCTGGCTTACGGCCTGGGGCGCGTCGTAGACTATCTGGATATGCCCACGGTGCGTGCGATCCAGCACGAAGCGGCGGCCAACGATCACCGCTTCTCTTCTTTCATCATGGGAATCGTCAACAGTCAACCGTTCCAGATGCGCGAGGTGATGAGCGCAACGGAAGTGGAAGCGGCCAATCGCAATTAATGCAGGTTTATCGACCAGACGTCTGAACTAAGGAGAGCTGAAACCAATGTTCATTACGAAGAAACATTTATCCCGCCGCACCGTTCTCCAAGGCATGGGCTCGCTTGTCACGCTGCCTTTTCTCGAGGCCATGGCGCCGGCCCAGACGCCCGAGCGTGAGATCGAAGGGTCCCGTAAGAGCCGTCTGGCGTGCATCGAAGTCGTGCACGGGTGTGCGGGCAGCACGGTGCTGGGACGGAGACAGAACCTCTGGATGCCGGCCACCGAAGGACGGGATTTCGAGTTCGGTACGATCATCGAGCCGGTGGAACCGTTCCGGGATTACATGACGATCGTGAGCGGGACCGACTGCGGCGCTGCGAATCCGATCTCGGCCGAGGAAGTTGGAGCCGACCACTTCCGGAATGCCTGTGTCTTCCTGACGGCCTCCCACCCCAAGCAGACTCTGGGTTCGGATATCTATTGCGGGACTTCGATCGATCAGATGTACGCCCAGGAGTTCGGGCAGGACACGCCTGTCCCGTCGATCCAGCTCTGCACCGAGGCCCTCGACCCGACCGGGCCCGGGGCGTACAAGTACAGCACCGTCTACATGGACACGATCAGTTGGTCGTCACCGACGACGCCTCTGCCGTCGAACTTCAACCCCAGGGTTCCGTTCGAGGAAATGTTCGGGACGGGCGGATCCCCGGAAGACCGGGTTGCGCGCCAGAGGTTGAATCGAAGCATCCTTGACGGGATCAGCCGCGACGTTGCGCGACTCGAACGGAATCTGGGCGCTCGGGACCGGAACCGCCTTAATGACTATCTCGACAACGTGCGCGAGATCGAACGGCGTATCGAGACGATCGAAACCTACAACGCGAGCGGGGCTGAGAGAGAGGTGCCGGAAGCACCCGTCGGCACGCCCGATTCGTGGGACGAACGCGTGAAGCTGAACATGGATCTGATGGTCGCCGGGTTCGCCGGTGAGGCTACTCGTGTTGCGGCATTGAAGCTGGGCCGTGACGTGTCTGCCCGGGTCTTCCCGGAAAGCGGAACCGACAGCTCGTTCCATCCCGCGTCCCACCACGGCCAGACGCCGTCGGGTGTCGAGGACTTTGCCAAGATCAACCGGTACCACGTCAGCCTGCTGGCGTACTTCCTCGAGAAGCTTCAGAACACTCCCGATGGCGATGGGAACCTTCTGGATCACTCGATGATCCTTTACGGAAGTGCAATGGCCGACTCGCATGTCCACGGTCATCTCGACGTGCCGATCATTCTGGCCGGCCACGCCAACGGCGCGCTTCGGGGCAACCTGCATGTCCACGAGATGGAGAGCACGCCGCAGGCGAACATTCTGCTGACGATGGCGCACAAGCTCGGTCTCGAGGTGGACTACGTCGGCGACAGTACGGGAACGGTTGCGATCTGAGTGATCGGTCGGATCTGGTGTCAGGCCGTGCCTGGCGGAACTTCAGATGAACTCGAGGAAAACAGAATGCTAGGTCGATTGAGTGGAATCCTGGTTGGCATGCTCTCTATCGTTGTACTCGCGTCGGGGGCTCCGGCGGATGCGGAACTGTCGGTCGCGGCCATGAAGGGGGATATGGCGACTGTTCGTGCCCTGATCGACCAGGGTGTGGATGTGAACGTCCCGCAGGGAGACGGGACCACCGCGCTGCACTGGGCGGCGTACCAGGAAGATGTGGAAATGGCCGAACTGCTGCTCGAAGCGGGCGCGGACATCGGTGTGAAGACACGTATCGGAGAAATGACGCCGTTGTTCATGGCGGCGAAAGTCGGAAACGGAACAATCGTCGAACTGCTGCTCGAAGCGGGAGCCGATCCTAACGTTGGCCAGACCGAGAACGGAACGACACCGCTCATGCTGGCTGCCGCATCGGGTAGCGTGGACGCCGTTCGGGCACTCCTCGACGCCGGTGTGGAGACTGGTGCCAAGGACATCAATCAAGGGCAGACCGCCCTGATGTTTGCCGCTGCTCCAGGCCGCACAGATGTAGTTCGTCTACTGGTCGAGCGCGGTGCCGACGTTGATGCCAGGTCTCTTGTTCCGGATCCGCGGGCGGTCGAAGGCGCGGCCGGACCACGCTTTCGCAGAGGCGACATGGCTCTGGGCGGCCTGGCGCCGTTGCATTTTGCGGCGCGCGACGGCCGGATCGAGACAGTCCAGGCTTTGCTCGAGCTCGGCGCCGATGTCGATAATTTGACGGCATCGAACAACATGAGCGCGCTGACGATCGCGATCCTCAACGCCCGTTTCGACCTCGCGATGTTCCTCCTCGAGCACGGCGCCGACCCGAAACCGGCCGACAGCAGCGAAGGGGTGACCGCGCTCTATGCGACGATCGACGTGCAGTGGGCCAACCGCGTGTGGTACCCGCCGCCGACTCCGGAGCAGGAGCAGGTCGGCTATATGGATTTATTGAAAGAGATCCTGGCACACAGCGTGGATCTCGACGTGCGTCTCCGGGCCAAGATGTGGCAGAGGCAGATGCACGGGGATTGGGTCAATCCTGCCGGCGCGACGGCTTTCTGGAGAGCAGCGCAGGCCAATGACGTCGACGCAATGAGACTTCTTGTCGCGGCTGGCGCGAACCCAAGCATCCCGTCCAACGACGGAGTGTCGTCGTTGATGGCCGCCACCGGCTGGGGTTTTGAGCCTCAGACGAGCACCTACATCCCCGATGCACGGCTTGCCGCCGTGCGGTACCTGGTCGAAGAAGTCGGAGCCGACCTTAATTCGAAGGATAAGAACGGCTACACGCCGCTGCATGGCGCCGGGCTGACTGCCGAGAAGAACCACGAAGTGATTGAGTATCTGGTCGCCATGGGTGCAGATGTAAGTGCTCGGGCGGACCTGATATTCGGCGGTGTCACCGAAATCGACCAGGAAGTCTCCGAAGGTACGGGCGATACGGTGGCGGACATGGCGAACGGTCCCAAAGCGCACAACCTTGTCCACCTGAATGCCGTCGATCTTCTCGTAGACCTGGGGTCTGAGAATTCCGGGAACTGTCGGGCTTCCAACTGCGTGAACCAAGCCAAGCCGGATGCACCGAAACCCGGCGGCCAATAGTACGGACCGCCTGAGACAAACAGCGATCGCCAAGGAGAGGAGCCCAGCCATATCGGGCTCCCTTTTTGCTAGAGTGAAGCATATGAGGACCTTCTTCCTGTGGCTCGGCACTCTCGGCGTTCTCGTCATGACGATGGTGATGGGAGGCGTCGCACAGGAATACCTGCCGGACCTGGACGTCGACCATCCTGCGATCGACTATTACGGCTCCACGGTCGATAATCGCGTCACTCGTCTTGCCATTGAGATCGAGAATGGGCAGGTCGAACTCGAAGTCGGTGCCGACGGTCTCGCGTTCCTGTCATCTCTGCTCGGAGATCTCGGGGTGAACAGGGATTCGCAGGCGCTCGTGTTTTCCAAAACAAGCTTCCAGGCCGTCAACATCGGCCCCGACAACCCTCGCGCCATCTACTTCAGCGACGACGTAGCGGTGGCATTTGTCCGGGGAAGTGACGAGATCGAGATCATGGCGATCGATCCCAAACAAGGGCCGGTGTTTTACACGGCGAACATCCGGAACGACGGGCCGTCCCCGTTCACTCGCGAAACGGTCTGTCTGAACTGCCACCTGGGCCCGGCAACATCAGGTGTGCCAGGAGTGTTCATCGGTTCGGTCTTCCCCGGTCCGACAGGAACTCCATCACCGGTGGACGCGATCATCACGGACCACCGGACCGAGTTCAAGGATCGTTGGGGCGGGTGGTACATAAACGCCACCAGCGGCCAGCAGGAAGACCGGTCCAATGCAGTTGCTTCGAACCCGGCGTTGCCGCTCGAACTTGACATTGGGGCCAGGCAGAACCAGACGCATCTGTACGGAAAGGTCGACACCGACGGCTACCTGGAACCGCTGAGCGACATCGTGTCGTTGATGACGTTCGAGCACCAGACTCAGATGACGAACTACATCACGCGAGTGGGCTGGGAATGGCGAATTCTCGAGCAGGAAGGCGACCGCGACATCATGCAACGTGCCCAGTTCGACTCAGACGTCGAAGCACTGGTGGCCTACATGTTGTTTGCGGACGAAGTGCCGCTGCCGGAACCGTTAGAAGGCGTCTCGACCTTCACCAAGACGTTCCCGAAGCGCGGGCCTCACGATGAACGCGGCCGCTCGCTCCGTAATTTCGATTTGGAAACGCGTCTTTTCCGGTATCCGCTGAGCTATATGGTGTATAGCGAAGCTTTCGAAGCCCTGCCGGAATCGGTTCTGGAGAAGATTTACAGCAGGCTCTATGATGTTCTCACCGGTACGGACCAGGAAGAGAAGTTTGCTCACCTGTCGGGCGACGACCGCCGCAACATTCTGGAAATCCTGCGAGAAACGAAACCGAGTCTACCCGCTTACTGGAAGTCGTCCGCCCGACGATGACAGAGTCGACGCGACAGACGTTTATGGATAGGAGAGAAGTATGACCAGAGGCCGCACAATTCGAATCTGCGTCGGTTTTTTATCGCTGATTCTACTGGCCGGGTTTGTGGAGCCAGTGGGCGCACGGCCCGACTTTCTCGCCAAGTACCAGGCGGATCCGTTCCGGCGCGCCGAGGTCGACGGATGTTCGGTCTGCCACCTGAATCCCGAGGGTGGCGGAGCCCGGAACCCGTTTGGGGTGGCGTTCGATGCGGCGGACCGGGAGATGACGCCCATGCTGCGAGCGAGCTTTCCCGACCGTTTCGAAGTCGAGACCAAGCTGCTTGCGGATGGCTCTGTCTTCTATTTCTCAGATCCGGATGACGAGGTTGTTGTCTTCAAGCGGGGAGGAGATAGGGTGCTGCTCGACCTGGCGGTCCTGGCCGAGGTAGAGGAGGAAGTGATACCCCCTCCGGCGAATCGGATGAGCTTTTTCGTCACAAGCGAGGGCCCGGGTAGCGGCGGCCACCTCAAGGGACTGGCCGGAGCGGACCGTCACTGCGGGGAACTGGCTGAAGCGGCCGGCGCCCCAGACCGGACGTGGCATGCTTATTTGAGCACCAGCTTCGGAGGTGCGGCGGCGGTGAACGCCGGCGATCGTATCGGAACCGGACCCTGGTTCAACGCCGCCGGCCTGCTCGTCGCGCGTGGCGTTGCGGACCTGCACAACGGAAATCACCTTGGCAAGGAATTGGCGCTCAACGAGAAGGGTGAGGTGATCACAGGCCGGGGAGACGATCCCAATCGGCACGACATCCTGACCGGCACGCTTTCGGACGGAACCGCCGCGGTGGGCCAGAACTGCAACAACTGGACGAGCGACGACGAAGGCACCGCGTTGATAGGTCACCATGACCGCGATGGCATGGGGGATACGGGCAGTTCCTGGAATTCCGCGCACGCCACGAGAAGTTGTAGCCAGGAAGACTTGCGGGCGACGGGCGGCGACGGGTTGTTCTATTGTTTCGCTGTCGATTGAAAAGAGGGGACGTAACCCCCTGTCCTGCGGTTCTGCTGTCGCGTGGCCTGCAGGTCAGTCGACGGACAGAGGGAGCCGTCCCCTACCGGTTGCGGTACGACTCCTCTATTTCCGGATGGCGACGGTACCGGCCATCATGTCGTGAAGCGCCTGTTTGCGGGCTGTGAACGCGGCCATGATAAAGCCGATTCCCAGGAGAAAGCAGGACAGGTACTTGGCGAAGTGCCTCCCCGTGGCCTGTCCGAACGTCAGGCGCCCTCCCGCCTCGTCGGTCACGATGATTCCCAGCGCCATCTTGCCCAGCGTGGCCTGGGATTCCGAGGTGAGCATCAACGCTTCGTAGAGCCAGGCTATGGCCACGCCGGCCAGGAACCCCGGACCTGCTGACGCCACCGCCGCGATAGTGGTCACGAACGCCAGAAAAACCGAGTCCAGCAGGAAGGCGACGGCACGGATCCAGAACTCGGCATACGTTCCTGCGACGCTTCTATAGGGCTGGGGCCTGACTCCTGCCAATGCCGACCCGCAGGACTGACAGAACCGGGCAAAATCGGCGTTGGCGTTTCCGCAACTGGCGCAAACGCTCATGGTCTCTCCCATCGATGCCTCCTGTTGTTCAATACGAGGACGGACGGCGGATTGTTCCTTCCTACCAGTGTAAACCACCGGGTGCCGAGTTGATCCTCGAAGCGCATATACTGAAGATGTGACAGCACTTGCGACCATCCGGCTGACCCTGCTTGCAGGCCTTGGGTTCTGGAGTCTGCTTGCGGTGTTCCGGACACCTGTCCGGTTTTTGTGGAAGCCTGCCGTCGCGGCATCGGAATGGGGGCACTGGCTGTCCATGTTCACAGCGATCCTCGTCGTCCGGGCAGGCCTCGACGACCAGACGTCATGGGCGGTAGCTCCCGGCCTTGTGGTTGTCGTGCTGTTCCTGTCACCGGTCCTGAGGGCGACAGTAGTTTCGCGACGGCTCGCCGGCCGGATCGAGGCGGCCTTCGGTCCCGCACCGATCCGCATGTTGCCCGGCGCACCGGCCCGACCCGCTCCGCTCGTGCTACGAGATCTGCCACACATCCAACTTCCCGAGATCGCCAGGAGCCGGCATGTTTACAGCGAGGGCCACGGAGAGCGCCTTGAGCTGGATCTGTACCTTCCGGCGGATTCGGGCGCCGCACATCCCCTCGTCATCGTTATTCACGGAGGGTCCTGGTCGAGCGGTGACAGCAGCGAGTTGACCGGAATGAACCGGTATCTCGCGAGCCGAGGCTATGCGGTAGCCGCAATCGATTACCGACTGGCTCCGCGCTACCCGTTCCCCGCGGCGTATGACGACGTGCTCGCCTCGATCGCGTTCTTCGAGGGGCGGGGGCGCGACTTTGGGGTCGACATCGGCCGCATCGCTTTTCTCGGTCGGTCCTCGGGAGGGCACCTGGCGCTCCTGGCCGCCTATCTTGACCCCCATCCAGGAGTTCGTGGCGTGGTCGCCTTCTACCCGCCCACCGACCTGAACTGGAGCTGGGAGCGCCCGGCGCCCAAGCGACTGATGGACACGAACCAGGTGATAACGGATTTCCTCGGGGGGACACGCGATGCGATGCCCCAACAGTTCGACCTTGCCTCTCCCATCCTCCATGTATCGGCTCAATCGGTGCCGTCACTCTTGATCCATGGCGGCAAGGACGCGCTGGTCTCGCCCCTCCAGAGCACGCGTCTGGCAGCCGCACTGCGCGAAGTTGGAGCCCCACATTTACACTTGGAGCTGCCGTGGGGGAAACACGGGATGGACGCGAATCTCGCGGGTCCGGCGGGCCAGATCAGTCTCTTCGCGGTCGAACGGTTCCTGGCTGCGGTTACGTCGGCCTGAAGATTCTCCTTGACAGCATATAGATGCGTCAGACAGATATGTGTAACGCATATAGTGGAGGTGTGCGAGGACAACCAGGTTCATTGGGAGGTTTTGATCTTGGGAACGGATCGGGAAAGGATCGCGAGCTACTTGCCTCTGCGGCCAGTGGAGTTTCAGATTCTGCTGGTGCTCGCCCGGGGTGAAGCACACGGCTACGCCATCATGCAGGCCACCTTGCGTGACACCGACGACCGCATGCGGCTTGAGCCCGGGACGCTCTACCGTGCGCTCAAGCGGATGAGCGATAAGAGGTTGATCGAGAAGTCCGAACGCCGCCCCGTCGCCGACCTGGACGATGAGCGTCGCCGCTACTTCAAGCTCACCCGTCTCGGACGGCGTGTGGCGGGGGCTGAGGCCGGACGTCTGGAGAAGCTCGTGCTCGCCGCGCGGGCGAGCGCCTTGCTGCGAGGGCCAGGGGACGCATGAAGCCGGCCGAACCGTCCGTCATTCGGGCATCTCTTTATGCCTACCGGACGCTCCTCCGCGTCTATTCTCCGGAGTTTCGGGAGTTTCTGGCGCAGGAGCAGGCCGAAGCGTTCCTGGACCGATGCCGTGATGTCTATGGGAAACGGGGCATCTGGGGCGTGGCGACGATCTGGCCGAGCACCTTCTGGGACGTCATGAAGACCGCCATCGAGGATCGATGGGAACAGTACGAAAAACAGCGCGGGCGAGTATCGATTCCGGAGCCGCCCGGAGGACGGGATAGTCGAATGGATCAGCTTCTGTGGGATTTTCGTTTTGCATTGCGCCGGCTCGTCAGGCAGCCGGGGCTGTCGGTGATCGTCATCCTGACGCTTGCTCTCGGGATCGGTGCAAGCACGGCGATCTTCAGCATCGTCGATGCCGTCATGATCCAGCCGCTGCCGTTTGGAGAGCCCGAGCGGATCGTGCGGCTCCGCACCAGCAACGAGAGCGAAGGCCGTATCTTTTCCGTTTCCTACCCGGACCATCAGGACTGGGCGCAGCGGAATCGCGTCTTCGATCATCTGGCCGCTTTCGGAAGTCGTACCGTTACGCTGACCGGCTCCGGCCCTGCCGAGCAGTTCACGGCCGGGATCGTCTCGGCGGAGTATTTCAGGGTTCTGGGAGTCGCGCCCGTTCTCGGGCGGGACTTTCTTCTCACAGAAGACGGCGTGGCTGGGGAAGCACCGGTCGTCGTCATCAGCGATTCGCTTTGGCGGGATCGTTTCGGCGGCGACCAGGACATCCTCGGCCGCAAACTGAGGCTCAACGATGCGAACTTCGAAGTCGTGGGAGTAATGCCGCCCGGGTTTGGCGGGTTCGTCGGCTCTCGCTCTCTCTGGGTGCCGATGTCGATGTACGACACGATCTCTCCGGCGACCCGTTCCTACGACTTCCTGCACACGCGCGACATCCGTTGGCACGCCGTCGTCGGTCGCCTGGGAGAAGGCGTCACGATGGACGCCGCCCGCGAAGATATGGCGCGGGTTTCGTCGCTGATCGGGGAAGAGAACCCGGAGTCGAACCAATCCTACGGCGTCTGGATCACTACTGCCTATGAAGAGCTCATCGGTAACCTCGATCTGCTGTTGTCGATCGCGAGAAAGTGAAGTTTTCTAGACACGCGCCGACCGGGCGTCGACCGGGTGAGATTGGGGTGAGTTCTAGGGAAGGACTTTGGAGCGAAGGTAGTGGGTGTAGCGGTGAGGGAGGGGATGGTGAAGCAACTCGTCGAGAACGGGAAGATAGTAGGCGAGTGAGCGAACAGGGGGGAGTGGTGGCCTGTCCGAAGGCCGACAGAGGCGGCGAGCCGTGGCGAGTAAGAGGGCGGATTCGATGATGTCGGGGTCAACGGAACGGGCATGGAGTTGGAGGACGAGTTGACGATCGGCGCGACGGGGGAGTAAGGGTGTGTCAGGCAGCTGGGAGTAGAGATCCAGCACTCTGCTGGAGTAGGTTCCAAGGTCGAGGGTCATTTCTTTTTCTTCCGACGGCGTTTCGCCTCCTGCTCACTTTCATGGACGCGATAGCTTTGTCCTTCAAGGACCGTGACGTCGGCATGATGGGTGAGCCGGTCCAGTAGGGTGGCGATACAGGTGGCGTTGGGAAAGACTTCGTTCCATTCGGTGAAGCCGCGATTGGTGGTGAGGAGAATCGACCGTTGTTCATAACGGCGGTTGACGACTTCGTAGAGCAGGTCAGCAGCGTGATTGTCGTAGGCCAGATATCCACATTCATCAATGCACAGTAATGCGGGGCGGGCATAGGCTTTGAGTTTCTGACGGAGCCGGTGAGGTGAATCGCACTGCAGGTCGTCGAGCAGTTCCGAAGCAGTGCGGAACAGCACGGAGTAGCCGGCCAGGACGGCGGCGTGGGCGATATTCTTGGCGATCATGGTCTTGCCCAGTCCATTGGCGCCGATCAGGATGAGGTTGCGGCCTTCGGGGATAAAGTCGAGGGTGAAGGCACGCCCGATGGTGTTGCGGTCGATCTTTTTAGGCCAGTTCCAGTCGAAGTCGGCCATGGGTTTGAAACGGCCGATGCGGGAGCACTGGAGACGGCGTTCCAGACTGCGCTGTGCGCGATCGTGGCTTTCGATACGGGCCAGTTCCTCCAGCAGCATGGGAGGGGGCCATTGAGACTTGATGGCGCGAGCCAGAAAGTCATCCAGGGAATCGGCGATGGAGCGGAGTCCGATGTGCTGGAGTTGGACGGCCAGATCGTTACTGTTCGGGTTCGGTGTCGTGGCTATGGAGGTCATCGTAGGTCTCCGCGGAATGAGGTTGAATGTGGATGTCGGCCAGATCCGGGCGGGATGGGGCGACCCGGACGGTGGCCCGGCGTTTCTGGGCCCGCCAGCGTTTCTGGAGGATGAAGGCCACCGACGATGCGCGCGGAGTGTCCTGTTCGAGCGCCTCGACAACGGCAGCTTGGAGCTCGGATGCCCCGTAGTCGTCGAGCAGTCCGAGCAGGAGACGGCTCTGCCGTTGAATGGACTCGCCACGACCGAAGGCGGCCTGAAGCAGGGGTTCGGTTTCAGGCACGCTCGCGGCCAAGCGACTACCGGCGGTGGACCCGAGGGCTTTCCGTTTTTCCGCCAGCAGCGCGTCCTGATGTGCCGGATCGACAATGAGTTGGTGGCGGTCGAAAGACCGGTGGTGGGCGGCCACTTCGGTCGTGCCATCGAGAAGGCGCACCCGCGTCTGGGAGGCCACCAACGTCAATGTCTGGCCGATCCGGTCCGGGGGAATCGAGTAGTCGTTGAGATCGAAACGGATATAGATGGTTTTACCGGAACGGACCGGCTGGACCCGGTCGGTATCGAACCGGTGCACCGGTAACGACATCAGGAGTGATTGTTCCTCCTGGAAGGCTTCGGCCACGGTCCTGTCGTCACCACCGGGCCAGGGGCGCTGATGGGCCACCTCATCACGCCATACCAGAGCCTTGCGATTGAACTCTTCCAAGGTCGTGAATGGCCGGGCTGCAAAGAACGAATCCCGCACATAGCGTATCGCTCTCTCGACGCGTCCTTTTTGATTTCCTCGTGTCGGCGCGACCGGACGCGGTTGACAGTGATAGTGGGCGGAGAGTTCGAGCAGGCGCGGATGAAAGCGAATTTGATTGCCGTTGCGCTCCAGCACGGCGCTTCGAAGATTGTCGTAGAGCACGACTCTGGGCACCCCTCCCCAGTCGGCAAACGCATCGACATGACCGCGGAGAAAGTTCTCCAGAGTTTGATCGAAGAAGAACTCCAGAAACAGGGCGCGCGAGTGCGACAGCGTCAATACGAAACAGGACAACCGGCGGCGGGCCTGACCCACCCGGACTTCCCCGAAGTGCGCCCAGTCGGCTTGGGCTTCCTGACCGGGAAAGCTTCTTAACCGCAGGAAGGCTTCACGGGGTTCGGGACGCAGACGCGCCACCAGACGCCGCAGTACGACCACGCTGCCGGTGTAACCGCGATCCGACAGCATCTGATGAATCCGTGTGGCCCGCAACCGGGGGTACTGCTTGAGCGTCGCCCGGATGAAGTCCATATAGGGATCGGCTTTCGTCGGACGCATCATCTGGGCCCGGTTGAAGCGATCCGTCTCCAGTGCCGCGCGGACGGTTTCCTGATGCAGGCCCAGCTCGGCGGCAATGGTGCCTATCTTCCAGTGCTCGCCAAAAAAGAGGTGTCGAATTCGCGTGACCGTTTCGGGAGGAATCACGCCTCACACCCAGTCGGGGAAGGCATCGATAAAGACCCCACTCCGGCCACACAGGATGCAAACGAGTCGGATGGCTGATTGGAGCCGTTGAAACCGGGGTCGACCATGGGGTGCCTCCGCCAATGACGTTCTCATTCCCGTTTCAGGCAATGGTGTCCCGATGCTGCCAGACCGACACGCACCGGCGGAAGTGTGATCTGTCACGCGCCTCTCTCGGCGACGTTTCCGGTAGGCCCGCTGACGCCGGCAATGATCGGCCCGGACCTCCGGATCCTCCTGATAACGGCGGTTGGCACGCCGCCTCTGCTCGCGCCTCATCCGGCGCCGGCACTCATCCCCGCAGTAGACCTGCCCCCGATAACAGGATCGGCAGATGACAAACATCAACCCGCAACCCGACCCTCGGCAAAACAACTGTCGTAACACGACTTCTCTGGCCATCCCACCCCACGCGGGAGTGGACAATGGCGGCCGGTCGTGTCACTCTGACTTTGCTTTTGCTGTGGTTGTGCCCTTTGACCGGGGCCGCCATAAACGAAACCCCGATCGCTCATACGATCGGGGTTTTCCCTTTCTCCGCGTCACTCTACCTTACCAAAGCCTCCGCTCTGCTTCGCCGATGATGACGACCTTCAAACCGGCGCTTGTTCAAATATGTTCATTTTGAAGTGATCGTCTACAATCTGCCGCTCTTCATCGTTTCCGGCGGCGTCATCTTCCTTCTATTGCTAGCTTGCGCCAACGTTGCCAACCTGCTGCTTGCGCGCGCCACGCTCCGCGAAAAGGAGATTGCGATATGCGTGGCGATGGGTGCGCGGGCTCGGAGGCTGGTCCGCCAGGTCCTGTCGGAGAGCGCGTGGCTTGCCATCGCGGGCGCTTCAGTCGGCCTTCTCGTGGCCCTGGGAGGCCTCCGGATGCTGGAAGCCTTCCCCGCGGCCGCTCTTCCCTACTTCGCGACGGCATCGCTCAACTGGCGTGTCCTGGCATTCAGCGGTGCCATGGCTATTGTCACAGTCTTCCTGACCGGCGTGGTTCCGGCATAGGTCGGGTCGCGGACCGATCCCGCATCATCGTTGCAAAGTGCTCGCTCCAACATCGCCGGCCACCGGAGCCGGTTGCGGGATCTTCTGGTCGTCGCGCAGGTCGCCATCGCCCTCGTTCTGGTAACCGGCGCCGGTCTGATGGTCAAGAGTTTCGACCGGATCTCCCGCTTCGAGCCCGGCTTTCCGACCGATGATCTGATGGCGATGGAAATTTCCATCCCGGCTCTTCCCTCGGCGGAGGAGACTCGGGCGCTCCTGGTTCGTCTTCTGGAAAGCCTCGAGGGCGTTCCCGGTGTTGAAAGCGCTGGATTCACATCTCACCTCTATTTCCGTGAGGGCTACCTGTCGCAGTTTGTCGGCAGGGAAGGGGAGATTGAGGAGGATTCGCTCCGAATCGACCGGCAGTTCGTAAGCCCCGGATACTTTGATGCCATGGGCATACCGATCCACGCTGGTCGCGGCTTCATCGATTCAGACGATGCGGCGTCCGGATCGGTGACAGTCGTTTCGACCGCGCTGGCCGAGTTGTTGTGGCCCGGCCAGGACCCGTTGGGCCGAGCGGTCGACTTCGGGGAGGAGTCCGGTTCGTTGAGGGTCGTCGGGGTCGTTGGGGACGTGGTGCCCAGGGTCGTCTGGGGCCCCGCTCGGAACAATCCGCAGATCTACACTCCCGCATACCAAGCGCCGATGGGCGGTTCGCCCGAGTTCGTCCTGCGCATGCGCTCCAGGGAGGATATCGATCTTCGTAGTGTTCGGACCGCCGTCGCCCAAGTGCACGCCGAGATGCCGGTATCCCGGTACGTATCCATGGGTCAGTTGATTTCGCGCCAGACGGCCCGGACCCGCGTCGTCGGAGCGATGATTGGGCTCTTCGCGGCCGTGGCGCTGGTTCTGGCAACCCTCGGCGTATATGCCGTCGTCAGTTACACGGTCGTGAGACGGACCGGCGAGTTCGGTGTCCGTATGGCGCTGGGCGCGGCTCCGGCCGACATCGTGCGCGACGTGGTTGGAAGGGCGGTCAGGCTGACGGGGGTCGGGGCGGTACTGGGTACCCTCGGGGCGTACTGGCTGACCCAGTTCATGTCCGAGGTGCTGTTCGGCGTGGGACCGAGAGACCTGGCGGCCTTCGTGGCAGCTCCGGCAGTGCTGATTGCGGTTGCCATTATGGCCGGCTTCCTCCCGGCGCGCCGAGCGACCCGGATCGGACCTGTCGACGCATTGCGACATTCGTAGCCAGCGGAGGCGTCGTCGAGAGGAGCGTTCCCCTAGCGCGACTCGACGCGGTTTCTGCCTCTCTCTTTCGCCCCGTAGAGAGCGGCATCCGCTCGGGAAATCAGTGAGTCGATCGTATCGTCAGCCGCAAATTCCGCGACGCCGAAACTTGCGGTGATGTTGGCGCCGCTCGGCACCCGCAACGATTCGGTCCGCGCGCGCACACGCTCTGCGAATTCAATCGCAGCGTTCATCGCGGTATTGGGCAGGAGCAGGAGAAATTCCTCGCCGCCATAGCGTGCCGCGGTGTCTTCCTTCCGGCAGGAAATTCCGAGCAGGCCACCGAACGCCGACAGCACCTCGTCTCCCGAGGCGTGGCCGAAGTTGTCGTTGATCCGCTTGAACCGGTCGATGTCGGCCAGGACGACGCTCAGTGGCTGTTCGCTCCGTCGTGCGAGCGACAGCGCTTTCTCGAGCGCATCTTCGAGCGACCGTCGGTTGGCCAGCTTTGTCAACGGATCCTGATTCATCAGCGAACGGATCGTTGCGTTGGCTCGCTCGAGTTCGTCGTTCCGCTGTTGCAGATCGTCGGCCAGCTGCTTCCTTACCCGGATGTCACGAGCGATTCCGCTGACACCTACCGGCTTGCCGTTTCGGAATACGAGGTTCGTGCTCAGCTCGACCGGGATCCGACTGCCGTCCTTGTTGACGACCTCGACTTCGAACACCGTCGAGGGTTTCCCATCCAGCTTCAATTGCGTCATTTTCTTGAGCAGCGGCCGGTACTCGGGAGCCACGAAATGCGCGAACGGTGTGCCGATCGCTTCGGCCCGAGTGGTTCCGCTCAAGCGTTCGGCGGCGCGATTGAGGCTCGTGAGATTACCTTCCAGGTCAGCCGTACAGATCGCATCTTCGGCGTTATCCACCAGGTCCTGCAGTTTCTGCTCTGCTTCGTGCGCCTGCTCTTCGAGGCTCTTGCGAAGCGAAATGTCGCGGCCAATCGTGAAGATCTCGTCGCGGTCCGGGTATGGAAACGTCGTCCACTCCAGCCAGCGGTAGCCCTCGTTCCGCGTACGGAGCCGGAGTTCGACGATTTGAGGGCCGGGTTCGTCCATGCGGGGTTCGGCCGACGGACGTTGGTCTACGTGGACGAGATCGGTGTAAGGGATCGCGGCGAGATCTTCAAGGGCGTAACCCAGCTTGACTTCCCATGCCTGGTTTACCGCCCTGTAGATTCTGTCGTTGCCAGCAACACCCATCGGGTCCGACGCGAGATCGAAGAAGCGTCCCTGTCCGACCGGGGTCGTCTTGTCCTGCCTGTACCGAGTCATGTGATGTTCCGAGCGTTACAAAAAAAATAGTACCAGTATTCTGGTGAGCAAGGGGACTGCGGAGTTCGAAAAATCAGTCGTAGGTTGCACCTACAGTGCAGACCCGACTTTTATCAGAGGCTGCTGACGATGCTAAATGGTCGATGATCAATGGCCTTTGATCAGTCTGAAATGTTCAATTCTCAATGACAGATCAAACTGGCCAATCGAGCATTCATCGGATCACATCGACCATCGACCACTGACCATCGTTCATTTTTCATCGGGCCGTTAGCGCACCTGCGGCGCGGAGGGGCAACAACCCGATCGCGCCAGGATGTTGGGGGACGGTACATGAGTGCCGCCCTTTGGGATTCCACGGGCGCTAGGCGAACGACGGCGCCGCCGCGCTGGACTTCTGCAGGCTGCTCTTGCGGTCCGAACTATCCCATGGGAGGTCAAAGAATCTCATGAACGCGGTGCGGGTTCGAGGTCCCTTCCGTCGCCGGTTCCACCCCTTAAGGCGCTCTTGGTATTCCTCGGACTCGTTCTCGTTCCAGCGACAGACGGCTGCCAGTTCACGCTTGGTGACCTTGCCGTCCAGTTCATACAGGCACTCCGACACCTTGCTGATGGAGAGACCCTGGACGGCGCCGGTGTCGGAAATGTCGATGTTGAAAGGATGCTCGCGGCAGGCGACCGGCCGGTCGTTGTAGATCGTGCACCGGTCCTCCTCACCGAGAAAGAAGCACCGATCGCGTCCCCACCGGAGCGCCATCGTGGCACGGCGGTTAGTGAAGTGGATCCAGAATGGATGACGCTTAGCCAACTTGATTTCATCTTCGGCGAAGAACCGCACGAACTGGCGGGGAGCCATTCCGGTGCCGTCGACGATGCGCCGAACGTCGTGATCGGTGAGCATCACGATCGTTTCCTTACAGCAGTTTCCGCAGCCCGTGCAGCGAAACTTCAACCAATCCTGCCAGTTCTTAACAGCCGGCGTTCCCATTCCTGATCGCTCCCTGGTCCGTGAGATGTCCGAAAAAACCCATCATCTTCATTTTGGCAAGAATCCTCCGTTCCTTCTCCTGAATCTTTTCCTCGGTTCCGCGTCGAGCGATGTTGTAGTCGGCCATGTCGACCAGCACGTACGGGCCAATCAGCGGAAACTTTTCTTTCACTAGCCGGTACTTTTCCTGTTCGATAAACCGGTACGTTGGGTGTCCCTGGGATATCGTCCGCAGTTCGGTCTCCCAGAAGAACTGCCGGAAGTTCTGCCATTGGTAGAAGCGGACGCGATAGGCGAGAGGGACGACGTACTGGGCCAATTCAGGATCTTCGCTTTCTATCGCGTTGAACAGTCCGGCAGTCCGGTCGAGAGCATCCGCGTACCGTCTTGCGAGACCGGATTCGGTGAGCTCTTCCGGGATGTCGTAGCCGTGGTGTGTGGAGAAGAGTTGCCGTTCCTGCGTCATCATTCGGTGGCGGTGCAGGTCGCGGTAGGAACCGATGTCGACGAGGATCTCAAAGCGGAGATACGCGTTCTCGAGAGACCGGCCGACCTTGTACCAGCGCGCAGGACGTCCGGCCATGTACCGATCGAGCAGGTCCCTCTTTCCGTCTTCGGTCAGCGACCGGACTGTCTCGAACGCTTCGGTCCAGCCGAGGTGTGTCTGTGCGAAGAGGATTCCCGCCAGTACCTTCGTTTCGGCTTCTGAATCCCACTCCACGAGGCTGACACCCGCTTGGGGTTCGGCGTGCATCCGGTTGATCCGGTTCTCGCCGACGAACTGCCGGACCCCGGCGTATCTGTCGTTCAGGTACTCCTGGTAGTGCTGAGATTTCTCGTCTTTCAGCCGCAGGAGCAAGGAGGGGATTTCCTCGTCCAGCTCCGATTTCAGCGCTCCCGACAGCCACCGAAGCTCCCCGAGCGGGTGGCGGGCGGTTCTGTTCAGCAGATACTCGAAGGACTGCGCGTTCCCCCTGAGGGCCACCTGGCCCAGCGTCGCCATCGGCAACAGGCCACGCAGGGTATCGAATGCTTTCTTTTCCAGGATCGATGCCTTCTCCTCGAAATTCGTGTGCAACCATTCCCCGAGCGGGTCCAGGAGCGCCACGTAGGTGTCGAAGAGATGGTCCATCGTCTCGACGTATTCATCGAGGCGCCCCAGGCGTTCGAGGTCGGGTCGTGGGATGTAGTAGAGGTAGCGTCCGTCGATCTTGTGGCCGAAATTGACGTAACGGGTGGACTTTTCGATCGGCTCGAGCCCGATCCGCTGATCTTCGACGAACTTCATCGCGACCTGCGAGATGCCCCATAGCACGACATGCGTTCCGGTCATCTGGGCGATGGAGTCGTCGCCATATTGCGACAGCCATTTGGCATAAAACTGCTGTGCACGCTGGTTGTTCAGGATGTTCCGGAAGCCATGCTCGCCGAGGAATGTGACCGTGGCCTCCAGCTCGTCGGCGAGCGCCGGATCGTCTCCGTCGAGGATCGGGTAGATGTATTCCCTGAGCAGGACTTCCAGCAGGGATCCTCTGGCGCGGCTGGCACGGGAGCAGAGCGCACCCACGATCTCTGGTGGCAGGTTGCGCAATACCGATACCAGGCCGTCGGCGTTGGTCGCGAAGGGGTCCAGGTAGCGGAGATCGCGTTCGGTCCAGCCGTGAGGCGAAAAGTCCGGCGCGTAGTTTGCGGTGTCGGGATCGGCCATCGTCGATGTCTCGGAGTCTTTGTGAAACGGAAGACTATACCAGAACGACGGCAGGTCAGGACCCGGCGGAAGCCATCAGAGGGCTGCTAGTGTCCTGAATCAGAAGTAAGCGGTTCGCTATCTATTTCGGAAATGCGCAACGGTGTGACGGACGGATCAGAAGTTTGGCGGAGCGACGACGAGCCAATGCTCATTCATTGCAAGGAGGAGCGACTCCAAAGACGGCACCGTTCCGCCCGAACCCGCAGGGCCGATGGAGGTTGCTGGTTGGGAAGGCCAAGCCGACCGAGGCCATCCTCACTTTCATCGACCGATTCAACGACCACCCCGCGTCCGGCAACATCCATTGGAGATAGTGATCGTATTTCTGACCGAGGACACTAGTGGTCCCCGTCTAACAGACTGTACCTTATTCGGATCGTTCCCCGAGCCAGACCGACACACTGCGGCTTCGGCCAAGCCGTCCGAGTTCGTTCCGCACAGGGATTTCCGATCTAATGGTCATTATTTTCCTCATATATGATCAGAAATGGGACAGCCAGAGCCGTTACGTTAATTGTGACGGACTACACTAGGTTAATCCCGGCGCGAGATCTGGACGATATGGGGTGTATGCACCTACGCTTTCGAACCTCTGGTTCCGACCACCCCGATGCGATGTTTCGGTCCGGGACCGGCGTCCTGTCGTTGACCGAAGAGAGCTTTGACCGCGAAGTCACAGAGTTTTCCGACCTGCCGGTGCTCGTCTTTTTCGGAGCTCCGTGTTGTGAAGCCTGCCTTGCGATGGTTCCGGAACTGGCCGGGGTGGCCGACCGGTTCGAGGGCCGACTCCGCGTGGTCGAAGTGGATGTCGAAGCCGATCCGTCCCTCCGGAGCCGTTTCGGGATTCGAAGAATCCCGGCCCTGACTCTCTTTGTGGATGGGCAGGTTGCCGAGCACGAAGTCGGTTCCAACGGGCTTGGAGTGCTCCTGCCCGTGCTCGAAGCCGGCTGCCCGGGGCCCGGCGTATCGCAATAGCTACTCGCGAGACTCGCATCCACGGCATCCCCCCGATGGTCCTTAGAGGTTCGGGCGGGCATGACCGGCCTTCCCAGTCCTCGAAATCATCCGGAGCGAATCTGAACCCGGAATACAATTTCGTTGTAGAGCGCGCCAATTAGTCAAAGTTATTGGGTCCGGCGCCCCCGCCAAAGAATCTGTCCACGTCCGCAACGGTTCCTCGTACCCTGCCACCGACATCAGAGGTATTCTATTCACCGACAACTGGTTATTCCTTCATCGACCAAGGCCTCGGCGTGCTCGTTTCGGCCGTCAACCAAGAGGCCGCGTGCTACTCGGAATGGCATGGAACGTGCCACGCAAGGGAAACGGGTATCCGAAGGTGGGTGTGCCATGAAGAGCTACAGTCTAATCACAATCCTGGTCATGGCGACCGTCTTTGCAGTACTGGGGCGCACGATGTTTTCCTGACGAGTTTCGGCATGGAGGCGTGTCACGGTCCGGGCGCGTTCAAGGACATCCGCGTAACGACCCATCCCGAGCGTCGGCGCTGGGGGCAGTGTCATGTGCCGCAAAGCTTGGATACACCTACTTTCCCGGTTGTTCCAGGTCCGTAATTCCGACATAGTGGCCTCCACGGCGGTTGAACGTGAGGAAAGTCCTTGTCCCAATCGTGCGGATCGTTCTCGTCACGATCCTGACCCTGGTGATCGCCGTGGCGCTGTTCGAAGATCGCTTTATCTACTACCCCACGCGTGAGATTGTTAGTACGCCCCGAGTGGTGTATGAAGACGTCGATTTCGAGGCCGCCGACGGGACGCGCCTTCACGGCTGGTTTATCCCTGCCCCCGGCCGCAGCGTTCTGATCGTAAGCCACGGGAATGCCGGAAATATCGGGCACCGCGCTTCGATGGCCGACTTCCTTCACGAAGAACTTCAGGTCAGCGTTTTCCTCTACGATTATCGTGGCTACGGTCGAAGCGAGGGCACTCCCTCCGAAGACGGTACGTACGCCGACATCCGTGGGGCGTACGCCAGGATGCAGTCTCTCGGGTATGGAGCCCGTGACATCTTCCTGCTCGGACAATCTCTCGGAACTGCCGTCAGCGTGGACCTCGCCGCCGAACTTGAAGTTGGAGGAGTGATTCTGGAGGCGCCATTCACGAGCGTTGCGGGTGTTGCAAGAAGCCTGTTCTACGTGCCCCTCGACTGGCTCCTCGGGACCCAATACGACTCCCTCGAGAAGATCGCCCGAGTCCGTGCGCCCATAGCGATCGTCCACGCTCGGGACGACCCCATCGTCGCGTTCGATCTCGGTTCTGCTCTATTCGATGCGGCGCCTGAGCCGAAACGGTTCTTTGCCGTCGATGGCGAGGTTCACGAGGGAGCGACGATGGCGCTGGGGTTGGGGCGATTGGGGGAACTGAAGGATTTCGTTTTCGACAGCCTCGATCGATGAATGCCGGTCCTACTGCCGGCCCGCCGCGGCCTCGTCGTCGGAGACGACAGGTTCCGCGCGTTTCATCTGGAAAGCATCGCTGCCGATGACACCCATTATGAACGACGATGCGCGATAGTCGTTCGCTTTCGCCTCTGATGTGATTGCCCGGATGGTCGGCTGGTCGTAATACTCGACCGGTCGGCCCAGCGCGTACGCCATCAGGTTCTCGGCGAACGTCCGTACCAGGGGGATCGGGCGGCTCAGCAGCACGTCGGCGAGGTCACGTGGACTCGATATCGGGGTGCCGTCGTAATAATCGCCACTTGCGTCCACCGGCACGCCGTTTTCCCGGAGGCGCCATTTCGCCGTGACGTCGAAGTTGTCCAGCGCCAGACCGATCGGGTCGATCAGGCTGTGGCAGGAGTTGCAGGCTGGGTTTGCCCGATGCATCTTCATCCGAGCGCTGGTCGTGAGCGACTTGCCGTCCTGGGCACCCTCGGTTTCGTCGAGTGCCGGTACGTTTGCCGGCGGAGGCGGAGGCGGCGTTCCCAACAGGACTTCCATAACCCACTTTCCACGTAGCACCGGTGAGGTGCGGTTCGACATGGAGGTCAGCACCAGGACGCTTCCGTGCCCCAGCAGTCCCACTCTTTTCTCGTCAGGGTAGGCGACCCGCTGGAAATTTCGTCCCGCGACGTCCGGTAACCCGTAATGCCGAGCCAGTCGCTCGTTGACGAACGTGTAGTCTGCGTCGAACAGTTCGAGGATACTCCGGTCCTCCCGAACGAGGTTGTCGAAGAACAACTCCGTTTCGCGCTTCATCAAGCCGGCGAGGTTGTTATCGAAGTTCGGAAAAATGTCGACCGACGGCTTTACCTTATCCAGGTCCTGGAGCCGGAACCACTGGGCTGCGAATCGCGTTGCCAGTGCCTCAGAGCGGGGATCCACCAGCAACCGGCGGGCCTGTCGCTCGAGTTCTCCGGGATCGGAGAGCCGTCCGGAGTCAGAGAGCGTCTGCAGTTCTTCGTCCGGAGTGGTTCCCCACAGGAAGAAAGACAGGCGCGACGCCAGTTCCGTGTCGCTAATTCGGTACACATCTCCCGGTTGGACGCCGGCCGGTTGCCGTTCCAGCCTCAGTACGAAATGGGGGCTCGCCAGAATGGCTTCCAGGGCCGTTCGGATCCCTGCTTCGAAACCACCCTTCTCGGCGCCGCCCTCGTAAAATTGCATCAGGCCGGTCACATCGCCCTCGGTCAGCGCGCGCCGGTAGGCCTCTCGGGCGAGATGCGACACGATCTGCCGAGCGCAGGCCCGTTCTTCGGCCGGTGCGGTCGGGCGACACGTGAAGATGTTCTGGCGGCTCGGCGTATCCGAGAGTCCTGTGATGTTGTACGGCCCTTTGATGATCAAATCCCGCAGGTGGGGCAGCGTCGTGATTCCCGAGCCCCCGGAACCGCCACCGGCAAAAGACCAGTCGTGTGGACGGATTATGTCTTCGTATGGACCTTCACTCCGCTTGATGAACGCGGCGGCTACCCGGTGTTGTCCCGCACGAACCGATATCGACTTGGTACTGACGGGAAAGCCGATGCGGCCGTCGAAGCCGCCCACAATCGCGTTCGGGTTGAAAGGCAACACCGCCACCCTCTCACCGTCGATGGAAACGTCGACGTCCGCGATTTCAGTATTACCACCGGAAGTGAATGTCACCTCGAAGGTGTACTCCCCGTCGGCAGGGAAGACGTGATCAACGACCAGGCCTCCGCGGGTTCCGTACGGTGCACCTTCGATGTGGTCCCAGGGATGCTGTGAGACAAACTGCGAGTTCGTGTAGGTCTCGTCGACGTCCGGGGCGTTCCGGTCGCCGATGGCCATCCGCGAGATCGCGCTTGCGGCATTGAGGTAGGCTTCGAGCAGCGTCGCCGATACCGTCTGCGCGTCGGCCATGTTGTCGAAATTGGCCAGCATCTGGTCGAGCGGAAGCCAGTTTCCAGCCTTGACGTCGAGCGCCAACAGATCTCCGATCGCCCGTTCGTATTCGGCACGGTTGAGCCGCTGGAACGTGCGGCCGCCGGGGTTTGGATTCAGTGCGGCGGCTTCGTCGAGGACGCGTTCGAGTGTCTCGGCGAGGTGCAGCAGCTCGTTGCCTTCAGGCCGCGGGTACCCGAGCGGAGGCATCATCCCCGCGCGTAGCTTGCGAACCATCTTTTCGGCGAGTTCGGTGTTCTCGTGCGCGGCGGTGACGTCGAACGACTGGAGGGACATGTTCCCTTCGAGGAGGGCGTCGTTATGACACGCGAGGCAGACTTCCTGAACGACCCGGTTGGGGTCCGACGTAGCAGTGGAGTTCTGGGGAGACTGGGTTTCCGGCGCGCTCCCGGGTCCGGCTTCCGACTGAGCGAGATGGGTTCGGGCGGCAAAGACCACCGTCAGAACGGTAGCTGCCAACACCAGGATGTGCCTTGTCATCACACAGCCCTCCGGCAGCCTGTGGTACCGCCACAGGCTGCCAGTGAATGGATCGACTATCTACTAATGTTCAGTCCCGTTGTTCACAACTAGAACATGCTGCAGGTCGAGGCAATGTGCTCGATTGCCGTCGCCGTGAAGATCTCCTCACCATCTTCTTCGGTTATGGCTCCGGTGAGGGATACCTCGTGATTGGTCGAGTGGGGCTCCAAGCCGCGGATACCGGTCACGGTCGTGGCTTCGCCGGTGTCCTTGTCGGTCAGGATGTAATACCCTTCGCGACCCTCCGCCTTGTTGAAGCAACCTGTCAGAGTCCCGTCTTCTTCTTCTTCTTCCTCGGAAGCCTCATCCTCATCCGTGTCAGCCGGATCCGCACCACCTCGACCGCCGCCACGTCCGCCTCGGCCCCCCCGGCCCCCGCGTCCTCGCGCGCCGCGCCCTGTCGGGGCATCTTCTGGCAACTCGGAGTAGCTCAACTCCGGCAGGTAGGTCGCGAGAAACATCTCGCTGCCCGTCACGATGCCGGCGAAGCTCTCGGTCACTTCCTGAGCCTTTTCCGCGCCCAGCGCCCGCAGGACGGGCGAGCCTTGATCGAGGTCTCCCATGTCGTCGTAGTAGAACGTGTGGATGTATCCGCCCTGCCCGCCGAAAGTCAGCGAACCCGTGATGTGGTTCACTTCCGCTTCGTCGAAGTGCGGGAGGAAGTCGGTCTTCATTATTTCGTAATATTCCAACTCGCGACCCGCTGCGATTCGCGCGATGTTGAACACCATCAGGTTTGGTTCATCGCCGTCCGCCAGGGGGTTGCTGATCTCAGGCAGCGTCCGGATCGCGTAGCTCTGCTCGCTGGTGATGGTCTTCTGCAGGCGGCTCATCAACGCCGGGTCGATGCCGTCATCGATGCCGTCGAAGGCGGCAAGGTTGTCTGCCGGAGTAAAGATAAGGAAGCGATACGGGTTCCCGAACACGGCAGACCGGTTGACGCCGCGCCAGGGTATCTCGTCATCCTGGGCGACAGTCATGAGCTCGCGCTGCACCGCCAGGAATTCGTCGATCATGGCCGGGTTCACGTCGACGATCGTCATCCGTACCCACGGGGGTATCGGGGTGTCGTCTTCGGCTTCTTGTTGTGCCGGCGCTGTTAGCAGGACGGCGGACACGCCGGCGGCCCACGCAAGCGCAACGGCGGCAAGCCAGAATTTCTTCATCGGTGTTTCCTCCAGACAGACGGGGCGAGTTGGAGTGGGGCACGCTGGAGCTTGCCCGGGCTAGCCGGGCAAGCTCCTCGTGCTTAGCATACGACGCAGTTGTCGTTGTTCTTTGCGCCGAGCTTTTCCAACAGAGCCACCGTTTCGGGGAACGGAGTCAGGCGCTGGACCGGCCCGTTGGCCAGATCCAAGGTGGTCTGGCCGTTTCGAGCGACAGCGGTCACGTCGGCGCCCTGGTCGACGAGGTAAAGGATCATCTCGTTGTCCCCACGCGCGGCTGCATGGTGCAGCGGCGTGTAGCCACCGAAATCCCTCGCGTTGACGTCAGCGCCGAGTTCCTCGATGAGGAACTTCACCGCGTCCATCCAGGCATCAGGAGCATGCCGGTGGGCGTTGCCCGCGAAGCCCTCACCGTAGCCGACACCAGAGGCCGCATGAATCGAGAACACGCCAGGTCCGCCTTCGTCGACCTTGGGCAGTCCGGACGCATCCGGTCCCAGCGTGTTGGCGTTCGTAGCGGGCCAGAGACCCGGTCCACCCGGCTGCAGTGCCGGCGCCTTGTCCAGGTTTTCCGCTACGGTTCCACCCCGCGGCGCTCGAGGTGCCGGCGCCATCGTCGGGATGTTCGGGTCGGCACCATACTTGACGAGTAGACGCATGGCCGGAACGTCGGTCGCATACGCAGCACGCCAGAATGGCGTCGAACCCTTGGTGTCCTCGAGACCGCAGTTGCCGTTTCCGCAACCGGTGTAGACCAGATACCACGGGTGCATCTCCAGACGAACGTCCGGATCCGCTCCAGCTTCGAGCAACGCTTCCATCACGTCCAGGTAGGTCGCGGACTGAAGCCCGTGCTCCTGAGGCTGCGGGAACCGCGTTCTTGGCTGCCATTCCGCGTTGACCGCCGCCCAGAGAGGCGTGACACCGTTGATATCAGCCTCGAGGTTCGGATCCGCCCCGTTCTCGATCAGAAACAACGCGATATCGAACTGGGCATTGATCGTCGCCATCAGCAGAGCGCTCGTGCTGTCTCCGCCGCTGACGATGTTGACCGCAGCACCGCCATCGATTAAAGCTGCGACGGCTTCCAGGTGGCCCTGGCGGGTCGCGTGAATCAGGGGGGTCAGACCGCCCTTGTGCGTGATAGACGGTTGACGCGGTGCGGGGCCGCCACCACCGCGGCCACCCCCGCCGCGAGCAGGCGGGACCTCACCGGAGATGTAAATGTCCCTGCCGGCCTGTACCGCAGCCTGGACCTGGCTGGATGTCGGGTTGTCTCCAAACGCGGAAAGAACCTCGCGCTGGGCGTTGTTCGCCCCTCCGGTCAGTCGCTGCTCCTCCTGGAGGTCGAGCGCTTTGGAGGCGACGTTCGGGTCCGCTCCGAGTTCGATCAGTTTATTGATCGCTTCCACCCGGTTCGCCGATGCTGCCAGGATCAGCGGCGTCTGCTGCCAAGCGCCTTCCCGGGCGTTCACGTCGGCGCCGTTCTCAACAAGCAGGGCCACCAGCGCGGGATTGCCCGACGCGGCTGCCAGGTGGATCGGCTCCGCATCGCTGGCCGTCGTACGAGCGGTCACGTTGGCTCCGGATTCGATTAGTGCTTCCGCGGTCGCCACGTTGCCCGCACGGCTTGCGATGTGTAGCGGCGTGTACTGGCCGATCCGCGTGAACGCTGCCGGGTTCGCGCCGGCGTAGATCAGCATCTCGGTCATCTGGACGTCGTTGCGCTCTGCGGCCCAGTGCAGGGCCGTCATGCCGTCGCCCAACGCCGCGTTAACGTCCGTACCTTGCTGAAGCAGGGTACGGACCATGTCTATGTCGCCCCGCATTGCCGCCAAGGCAACAGGTGCGTCCGGCGGCGCCGCGAGGATGACGGCGCTCAGAGAGAGCGCGCCGATCAGAGCTACTGTTAATACATGTCGTCTCATTCTTCTCGTCCTCCTCACGCCTGGGTCGACACGTTGATGGCCGACTGCGACAGCGAGAACTCACCTGTGCTGTCGCCGAAGGTTTCCATGTCGTCCATGCCGAGCATGTGCATCAGGCTCAGCATCACGTTCGCCATCGGCGTGCCTTCTTCGGCCTTCAAATGGACGTTGCCTTCGAGGTGGCCGTTGGCGTGGCCGAGCAGGAAGAGCGGGCACCGGCGGTGGTTGTGGACGTTGGAGTCTGCCATCGGCGATCCCCAGATGACCATCGTCTGGTCCAGCAAGGAGCTTTCCCCGACCATGGTGTCCTTTAACTTATCGATCAGGTATGGAAGCTGTCCGACCCGATAGCTGCAGATCTTGTTGAATTCCATGATCCGCTCTTCGTTGTTCCCGTGGTGGGAAGCGCCGTGGAACGCTCTGTCGGATCCGCTCTCGGGGAACACACGGTTCTGGGCGTCGCGGCCTGTCTTGAACGAAATGATCTTGGTCATGTCGGTCTCGAGCGCCAACACCTGGAGGTCGAACAACACCTCCATGTGTTCGGCGAACGAATCGGGAATGCCTGACGGGGCTTCGGGCAGCGCGCGGGCGTCTCCGCTGCTGTTGTGCGCCTCAATCATCTCGATCCGGCGTTCGATCTCCCTGACCGCGTTGAGATATTTTTCCATCCGGATGCGATCAGCCGGTCCCAGATCGCTTTGAACGTCGGACAGATCACCGAGGACCCAGTCCAGAATGCTCTTACGGTCGGCACGGCGCTCTGTTCGTTCTTCCGGTGTGCGGCCGGTGCCGAAGAGCATGTCGAAGGCGACCCGCGGATCCCGGATCATCGGAAGCGGTTCGTTCGGCGAAGACCAACTGATCGAGTCGGTGTACGCACAGGAATAGTTGTAGGTGCAGCCGCCCGCCTGGTCGAGGCTTTCGATACAGAACTGCATCGACGGCAGCGGCGTGGACTGGCCGTAGCGCTGCGCGTAGAGCTGATCCATCGATGTCCCTACCCACAAGTCCGAACCCTGAGTCTGCTTCGGGTGCGACTGGGTCAGGAAAACCGCGCTCGATCGGAAGTGGTCGCCACCGATCTCGGGCGGGGACAGGGCTTCAGCCATCCGCGTGTCCGTGTCACTGATGAGCGTCAGGTGTTCTTGATACGGCTCCAGCGAGATCAGCGAGTTGTCCGAACTCATCTTGAAATCTTTGCCGGTTGTTTCGGGTCCGTACAAGTACTCGGACGCGCCCCACTTGTTACAGCCGGGGAGGCCGTGGACTTCCTCGATACACATCAGCCGCGTTGTTTCTACCGCTGCGGCCGCGCGGCTCCCCGCCGGTAGCATCGACTCTAGGAATGGCAACGCCACCACGGCGCTGGCACCCCGGAGAAATGTCCGGCGCGGCATGTGCTTTCCAGTGATGTACGACATAGTTTTGAGTCTCCTAGTAGGTAAGTGTTATTGCTGGCCCGCCGCCACGGCGTCATCAGTAGTGACTGGCTCCACCCGTTTCATTTGAAATGCGTCGCTCTTTATTACTCCAAGGAAGAACGAGGACATCCGGTAGTCGTTTGCTTCCGCTTCACTGACGATCGCGCGGATGGTCGGTTGGTCGAAATATTCGACCCGCCGACCCAGTGCAAACGCCATCAGATTTTCGGCCAACGTCCTCACAAGCGACTTGGGACGTCTTAGAAGTGTTTCTGCGAGCTCGGCCGGGCTCGATATCGGTGTCCCGTCGTAGAATTCGGTGCGCGTGTCCACGAACACTCCGTTCTCCCGCACGCGCCATTTCGCCGTCACGTCGAAGTTATCGAGCGCGAGGCCGATTGGATCCATCATTCTGTGGCATGCATTGCATGCCGGGTTCGCCCGATGCAACTCCATCCGCGCGCCCGTCGTGAGCAACTTGCCGTCCTCGGCGCCGGCGGTCTCGTCGAGCGGTGGCACGTTGGCCGGCGGCGCCGGCGGCGGCGACCCGATCAGGACTTCCATCACCCACTTGCCTCGCAGCACGGGCGACGTTCGGTTGGCGTACGATGTCAGCACCAGGATGCTGCCGTGACCCAACAGCCCGACCCGCTTGTCGTCCGGGTAGGCAATGCGCCGGAAGGCCGATCCCGCCACGTCCGGAATGCCGTAATGGTCGGCGAGTCGTTCGTTCGCGAACGTGTAGTCGGCACTGTACAACTCCAATGCACTCCGGTCTTCCTGAACCAGGTTGTAGAAGAACAATTCGGTTTCGCGACGCATCAAATCGGCGAGATTCTCATCGAAATTGGGGAAGAAGTTCGGGTCCGGCCGCACCTTGTACAGGTCCTGGAGCCGGAACCACTGACCGGCGAACCGGCTGCCCAGTGCTTCGGCCCGAGGGTCCGCTAACATGCGTTTGGCCTGCCGCTCGAGCACATCCGGATCGGAAAGCCGGCCTGCGGCGGCGAGCGTCTGCAGTTCTTCATCGGGAGTTGTGCCCCACAGGAAGAAGGAAAGGCGTGAAGCCATATCCTGGTCGCTGACCCGGTAGGTGTCCCCCGGTAGCGTGCCCGCCGGTTGCCTCTCGATACGAAGCACAAAGTGTGGGCTGGCCAGGACCGCTTCCAGTGCTGTCCGTATCCCTTCTTCGAACCCGCCCCGGGCGGTTCCTTCGTCGTAGAATCCCATCAGCCCGTCGACATCGCCTGCGGTCAACGTCCGGCGATAGGCCTCGGTGGCCAATCGCGTAAGAATTTCTGTAGCACAGGGCCGTTCTTCGGCGGCCAGCGTCGGCCGGCAGGTGAAGATCTTGGCCCGGCTCGCCGTCAACGAGAGCCCCGTCGTGTTGAACGGTCCGTTAACGACCAGGTCTCTCAGGTGAGGCAGGGTGGTGACTCCGTTCCCGCCAGAACCACCCCCCGCGTAGGACCACGTGTGCGGACGAATCAGATCTTCGTAAGGGCCCTCGCTCCTGCGGACAAAGGCCGCAGCAACCCGATGTTGTCCGGCGGCAACCTGGATCGGTTCCGTGGTGATACCTTCATCGCCGCGGCCGTCCGCGCCGCCGCCAGTCCGCGTGTAGTGCAGCAGGGAGACTCGTTGGCCGTCGATCGAGATATCGATGTCCTGGAGGCTCGAGTTGGCCCCAGAGGTGAATACCAGCCGGAAAACGTACTCTCCGTCCGCCGGGAAGGCGTGATCGACGACCATGCCGCCGCGCGTACCGTACGGCGCGCCTTCGACGTGATTCCACGGATGCTGCGAAAGGTATTGGGAATTCGTGTAGGTTTCGTCGATGTCGGGAGCGTCACGGTCGCCGATGGCGATCCGGCTGATCGCGCTTGCCGCGTTCAGGTACGCTTCCAGCATCGTCGCTGAGATCAACTGCGCATCGGCCATGTTGTCGAAGTTGGCCATCATCTGGTCGAGCGGCAGCCAGCTGCCCGCATCCACTTCCAATGCCAACAGGTCTCGGATCGCGCGCTCGTATTCGGGACGGTTCAACCGCTGAAAGGTCCGCGAGCCGGGATTCGTGTTGTTGACTGCGTGCTCGTCGATGACCCGTTCCAGCGTATCGGCCAGGACCAGCAGTGCGTCCCCTTCGGGCCGAGGGAAGCCCGCCGGCGGCATCATCCCCGCCCGCAGCTTGCGGATCATCTTCTCGGCCGTCTCGGCGTTTTCGTACGCCGTAGTCACGTCGAATTGCTGCAACGACATGTTCCCTTCGAAGAGGGCGTCGTTGTGGCACGCGAGACACACTTCCTGAACCGTTCGAGTCGCTTCAGATTGCGCCGCCGCATTACCCACGAGTGTCAGCATGATGAATAGAACAGCAAAACTCGTAATCGGTACTTTCATTGCATTAAACATAGGAGTAACTCGCTCCGGGTTATTGTGGCTGAAGTCTATCGGCTGGACGGGGGTTTGGCAAGCAGAATCAGCCACCTAGCGGCCCTGCGGTGGGTCGTGGAGTGTAAACTTTTGGTTACACGCATGGGCTCGGACGCCATCTGGCTCCAGAATGGGCCGCCTAAAGCTTCCAATCGCCGTTGTTTCAGCATGTTAAGCGCGGGAACGGCCGGGCGTCAGGTCTCGAGATCCCAACCGTATTCCGTGAGTACCTCTCGTATACCCTGGTCGAGTTTTTGGTCGAGGCCTCCCTCAACGGCATCGCCGTAGATGAGCATTCTCCGTGTGCCAAGATCGATCGGAACGTCATCGGCGGACTGCGTCAGGATCAAAACGGGCTTACCCAAAGTGTGTGCGATCCCCAGTTCGTAGAGCACGTTGGGGTTGCGTCCCGTGATGTCGGCGACGATGAAATCCGATCCGTTTATCCCTTGCCAGATGTCTTCGAGGATATCGGTGGGCGTGAAGATGTCATCGCCGCGCACGGGGCGAACACCTCGAGCTTCACATGCGCGCCGGATCGTCGCGTGCACCTCGTCGGACAATGGTTGACCAAAAGGCATGACGACAAAGCACCGCGTAGGGCCAACCCTCGGGCGGTGTGCGTAGTGCCGGTAGAGTCGCTCGGGCCCCAGGAAGATGACGTTCTCTCGGAGACGCGCCGCGGATTCGCTGATCGAATCCAGCACGGAATCCAGATGCGTCACCCGCAGGGTTCTGGCAACGGTTTTCCTCGCCCTCCATTCGGATGCCTCCAAACGGTGCCCCATCAGTTCCCGGACCCAATCTCCAATAAACTCCACCGCGTTGTCGAAGTGCTTCGCGGCTTGCGCGACGACGATGACAAACCCCACGCAGGCGATGACAAAGAGAAAGGCCTCCAGCATCGGTTGCGAGGCCACCAACTCGATAGCGCCCACCAGCAGGACCAATCCGAAGGAGAACACGATCAGGAGACCCGACAGACCCGAACGGGCGCCAGGGTCGGGGTCCAGCGCACCCCGCTCCTGACCCGGCTTCAGTTGAGGCAAAATCAAGGCGCCGCCCAGCATTATGAATCTGCCGAGCACCCAGACGGGATCCATCAAGTCGGCCAGCGCCCCCTGGCCCGGAAGTTCCGGATTGAGAAACACAAAGTCGCTCGACGCCAGGATCGCGAAGCCGCCGATCATCAAGGACGAACGGCTTGCCGACGCCCAGAGATACGCACAAGAGGCAGACCAGAATTCCCAGGAGATTGAAGCCGGCCAGGACCAGGTGGACGCGATGATCCTGAGTTTCAAAATCAAACGGCTGTTCCAGATAGAAAAAAATGTACGCGGCGATCAGGCCAACCAACGGCAACAACGACAGCGAATGGACCATCGGAGAAGCCCGGTCGTTTCGGAACAGGTCCATGGCAAGCAATCCCCACGCGCACGTCCAGAAAAACAAGCCGGCGATTCGCGCAAGTTTCCAGAACTGCATTCCCGCGACGAGCAGGTTCAGTTGCACTCCAGCGACGACCAGGGCGTCATGCGGATACGTCGCTTCTACGAGAGTGTCGAAAGCGAGGCTCACCGCGAGCAGCAGGAAGAACGTACGGTACAGCGAGCCGGAATTCCGTGCGGCCCAGGCCACGATGAACAGAGTCGCCAACGCGGACAGGAAACTCGGCCAGTCGAACTCGCCGGAGCCGAATATCACCCACATGGCGAGGAATAGGATGAAAAGCGCGCTGACGGCGCCTATCCGGTGGGCGTCGGAGTCGAGCAACCAGTGATCTCGCCGAGCGGTCGGTATAGCTAATGCGTCTTTCACGTCCTACCACAGGCTCCTGGATGTGGATTCCTGGAGAAAACTCGGAAGAACTAGTGTTTGGTTGCCACGGGCTGCCCACTGTAACAGTTTTCCAGCACCCGACCACGTACTTACCAGGCTGCGTGTCGCAGAGAAAGCGTAGCGAGGATGGTCGCGTCTTGGTTGACGGCATCGAAGTTCAGGTGAGATCGAAGGCGGACTGCTTGTGTCTGTTCAACGCCTCTTGCAATGATGTCTCTTTATGACGGCGTACGGAACAGACGCAAGAATTTCAAAAGCACTCTAAATAAGCTTCTTAGTAGCACAGAACCCGGAGCGGTAGCGACGGGGTAGTATCCGTTCAAGAAAGGGGGGTTCTGTTTGACCTCCGCCGCCTCAGCGATTATCTTCTCAGTCATCCAAATCAGCATCGGGAAACATACGAATGAAAATGACGGTTAGAGGCATGACACTCGTCCTGGCGCTCGTTGTGACCTTGCCGGGGCCGGCCCTCGGCCAGGATCCGGGCAGCGACAGGCAGGGAATGGCACTTTTTCGAGGGCGCTGCGCAAATTGTCACGGTGTCGATGCCCGCGGCTTTCGGGCTCCGGATCTATTGGATGTTCCCTGGTCCGATCGGGCTGACGATCTATTTCAGGTGATCCGGAGCGGAATTCCGGGCACGGAAATGCCGAGAAGCGGAATGAAGGACACTGAGATCCGAACCGTCATGGCCTACCTGGCGACCCTCAACCGACCGGAGCCTGTCGTTCCGGTAAGCGGCAACCGGGCGAATGGTCAGCGAATCTACTGGGAAAGCGGAGGCTGCGGCGAATGTCATCGAATAGATGATCGAGGCGGACGGCTTGGCCCGGAGCTGACGCGAATCGGAAGCGCCCGATCTCGTCGCGCCCTCGTTCGTGAGATCCGAAACGCGAGCGAGTTCATCGTCCGCGGCTACCGGGCCGTCACACTGATCACCGACGATGGAGAGCGTGTTCGAGGCGCCGTCAAGAACGAAGACACGTTCTCTATCCAGATTATGGACAGTTCCCAGCGTCTGCGCGCGTTCCTGAAGAGTGATCTCCGGGAGTTGACCCACGAAGATCGGTCCCTCATGCCGAACTATCCGGTGTCGAGGCTCTCGGACGCGGAGTTGGACGATCTGTTGAGCTACCTCGGAGGATTGCGTTGAAGGAGACGGATATGAAGCGGATTGCGAACGGGGTGGGTCTGATCGCGTTGATGGTCGTCCTGTTCAGCGGAGTGTCGGTGGCTCAGAACGTCGTCACACAAGACCTCGTCGACGGTTTCAAGGATCCTACGAAGTGGTTGAGCTATTCGGGCGACTACAGCGGCAAACGCCACAGCCCCCTCGACCAGATCACCCCGGACAACGTCGATGGCCTGAGAGCCGAATGGACTTTTCAGACCGGCGTGCTCGGGAAGTTCGAAGCGACGCCCATCATTCTCGACGGCATCATTTACATAAGCGGCGCCGACAACAACGCCTGGGCAATCGATGCGCGAACAGGACGAACGATCTGGAGCTATCGACGAAACCTGCCCAGCGGGTTGAGCGTGTGCTGTGGAAGGGTGAATCGCGGGTTCGCCATCTCCGGCGACAAGCTGTTCATGGTCACGCTCGACGTGCATCTCCTGGCCCTGGACATGAAGACTGGCAGCGTCGTCTACGATGTCGAGATCGACGATTACGAACTCGGCTACTCCGGCACGGTTGCGCCGCTGGTCGTCAACGACAAGGTTGTCGTCGGTGTTTCCGGAGCGGAGTTCGGAGTTCGCGGCTTCATTGACGCCTTCTACACCGAGACCGGCGAGCACGCCTGGCGTTTCTGGACGGTCCCGAGTCCAGGCGAGCCCGGCAGCGAAACCTGGGTCGGCGATTCGTGGACACATGGCGGAGCGCCCACCTGGGTGACCGGAACCTTCGACCCGGAGTTGAACCTCGTGTATTGGGGGACGGGAAACCCCTCGCCCGATTACAACGGGGATGTGCGGCTTGGCGATAATCTATATTCGAACTCGGTCGTGGCCCTGGATGCCGATACCGGCGAACTCCACTGGTATTTTCAGTTCACGCCTCACGACACGCACGATTGGGATTCAAACCACGTCCCCGTGCTCTTCGACCGCCAGATAGATGGTGTCGATCGCAAGCTGATGTCGGTGGCCAACCGCAATGGCTTCTTTTACACGATCGATAGAACCGACGGCGAACTGCTCGTCGCCCGACCATACGTCAACACGACCTGGGCACGGGAGGTCGATTCGGACGGCCGTCCCATCGTCTTGCCGGACACGGAGCCGACCGAGGAGGGTAACTACGTCTGCCCGGACCTGTTCGGAGGCACCAATTTTATGTCTCCCTCGTTCAATCCGGATACGGGCCTGTTCTACGTGACCGCTCGCGAGACCTGCGCGGTCTACTTCAAGTGGGAGCAGGAGTTCGTCGTCGGCGAACGCTACGAAGGCGGAGCGGTTCGACGGGATGGGGACACCCGGTACGGCGCGCTTCGCGCCATCGATCCGCTGACCGGTATTCTCAGCTGGGAGTTCAGGTACGAGGAACCCTCATTTGCCGGTACGATGTCGACCGCATCGGGTCTCGTCTTCGCCGGCGACCAGGACGGCTACATCATGGCTTTCGGCGCGTCCGACGGGGAACTCCTGTGGCGCTACCCCACCGGATCCGGCATCTATGCCGCGCCGACGACCTACATGCTCGACGGGCGGCAATACATGCTGATTCCGTCCGGAACCACGTTGACGGCTTTCGCGCTGGGGAATGATTGAGACCACGGGGTAAGGTTCAGGCGCCCGCGCGTAATACAGCCACCACCCGCAGCAACCAACAAAGCAAGAGCATCCCAAAGACTCGCCCGCCTGTTCATGAGCCCATCAATCGAGGCGATCACTTCAATTACCAATAGGCTGCTCCATAAAGATTGCAATTCCTTGCCGGTAAATAGTTGATCGATTCCTCAACTTGTGCGTGTTCGTGATTCGTGTTCCAGTCATCACCATGCTTCCAGGAACAAGGCCTGACCGACTCCCACGCCTCAGGCACTGGCAGCCATGAGCAAAGAGATCGCTGTCCTGGCAGGCGCCGACCGCAGCGCGGTACGTTCGACCATCAATCTAATCCAGGCGCCGGTCTACCTGATCGACGTGGACTCGTCGGGTTCGTTCAGGTTCTTTGCGGTGAACGAATCGGAGGAACGCGTCCTAGGAGCCTGCGCCGTAGGAAGTGAATGAGATAATTGTGTCGCAGTTAGGAGGAGATTGCGATGCCGACGACGTTTCGCCCGTACCAGCCGGATCAGGGGTTGCTGCTGGCGCCGGATATGCGGGATTGGTTGGCGGAGGGGCACTTGGCGCACCATGTGAGCGATCTGGTGGACGGATTGGACTTGACGGCGTTTTACGCGCCTTACGAGGGGGACGGTCGTCGCAAGTCGCCGTATGAGCCGCGGATGATGGTGAAGGTGATGATCTACGGGTACGCGACGGGGGTGTTTTCCTCCCGAGGGCTGGCGCGGAAGCTGGAGGAGGACGTGGCATTTCGGGTGTTGGCGGCGGGGAATTTTCCGAGCCATCGGACGATTTGCGAGTTTCGCCGCCGTCATTTGGCGGATTTCAAGGCGCTGTTTGTGGAGGTGGTGCGTCTGGCGCGCGAGACCGGCGTTGCGAACTTCGGCAAGTTGTCGATCGACGGGACGAAGGTTCGAGCCAACGCCAGCAAGCGCAAGGCGATGAGTTACGGTCGGATGCTGGAGGAGGAGCGGCGTCTGGAGAGCGAGATCGAAGCGTTGCTGTCGCGCGCGCGGGAGACCGACGCGGCGGAGGACGCGCGTTTCGGGGAGGCGCATCGCGGCGATGAGTTACCCGAGGAGTTACGCCGCCGGGAGGATCGGCTGGCGGCGATCCGGGCGGCCAGGGCGCGATTGGAGGCCAGGCAACGGGAGGCCGACGAGGCGCGGGGACGCGAGCCCGGTTCGAAGCGCAACCGGAAGGGCGGGCGGCCATACAAGCGGGAATACGGCGAGCCGGACGAGAAGGCGCAGGACAACTTCACGGATCCCGAAAGCCGGATCATGAAGACCTCATCGGAGGGTTTTCAGCAGTGCTACAACGCGCAGGTGGCGGTGGAGGGAGAGAAGCAGTTGATCGTCGCCACCGAGGTGTCGTCGAACGCCAGCGACCAGGGTCGACTGGTCCCGCTGGTGGACGAGGTGGAGGCCACCCATGGGGAACGGCCGGAGACGGTGCTGGCGGATGCGGGCTACTGCAACGAGGACGACCTTGAGGCGCTGGAGGCGCGCGGCGTGGACGGCTATGTGGCCTTGGGCCGGGAGGGCCGGCGCGCGGTCGCGGTGGACGCGGCCAGGCATCCGGCGAAGGCCCGCATGGCCGAGAAGCTGGCGACCTCGGCGGGACGGGTGCAGTACGCCCGACGCAAATGGCTGTCGGAGGCGCCCAACGGGTGGATCAAGGAGGTGCTCGGTTTCCGCCGATTCAGCCTGCGCGGCCTGAACAAGGTCCAGGGCGAGTGGAACTTGGTGTGTCTGGCATTGAACGTCAAGCGGATGCAGGGCTTCAGGCAGCCTGATGACAGGGATACCGCCCGCAAATCAGGCCGAACGAGGGTCGATTCAAGCACCCGTGGCGCACCCATCGGCGCCTCGGCGTCCAAAACGCCCATTCCCCGGTCACCGATACCGATCGATCGCCATCTCGCGTAATTCGCCGAGCCGAAAATCGTCCTACGGCGCAGGCTCCTAGGGCTCGAACAGGAGGAGATCGAGGGCCGCCGACTCGAAGACGTCCTGGATACCGGTTTCGCCGCTCGCCGGTTGACCGCACTCCGACAATGCGCGGAGACACGTTCCACTGTCGAGTTCGAGAACTTCGTCGACAGGCCGGACGGCCCCCACTGGGGAAGGGACGTCCTCGTACCGCTGTTCGATGCCGAGGAGCGTCTGATCCGGATCGTAGGGACAGCCCGGGATGTTACGGACCAAAAGCGTGCCGTACAGGATCTGCAACAGACGATCGACGAGCTTCGCAAGCAGATCGCCAGCCATTCCGACGACGAACAACGTTTCGAACGGGTTTTCCAGGAGGGGCCGATGGGAATGGTCGTTGTCGACCTGGAAACCCGGGTCCTGGAGATCAACCGCGCCTTCTGCCGCCTACTCGGATACACACCGGCTGAACTGATAGGCAAGAAGTCCTCCTACTTCACCCATCCCGACGACCTTGGAATCAACGCCGAGGTGGTTCACGAGCTCTTGGGCGGAAGAATTCCCGTCTTCTATGGGGAAAAAAGATGCCTCCGGAAGGACGGTCGCGTGGTATGGGCGCGCGTAACCGGGACGGGGAGGGCAATCCCGCGTACGGTCTGGGGATGGCCGAAGACATCACCGGGCAAAGGTCCGCCGAAGAAACGATTCGAAAGACGAATCGGGAACTCCAGATCCAGGCAGCGTCGCAGCACGAACACATCCAACGGTTCGAGCGAGTGTTCGAAATGGGGCCGATCGGGATGTGTATCGTCGGGCCAGACCTCAAACTCAGTAAAGTGAACAAAGCGATGTGTGAGATTTCCGGCTACGCCGGAGAGGAACTGACCGGTCTCAAGTTTGAAGAAATTACACATCCTGACGACGTCGAGATCGACGTTGAGTTGGCCGGGCGGCTCTTTCGGGGGGAGATCCCGTTCTACCAGATCGAAAAGCGTTACATCCGGAAGGACGGCAGCATTCGCTGGGGGCACTTGACCGCAACCATGGTTCGGGACGAGACCGGCACTCCGCTCTACGGCCTGGGCATGGTGAAAGACATCCAGGAACGCAAGGTTGCGGAAGAAGCGGTAGCGCGAGCGACACGGCTGTTCGAGGAAGCGGAGCAGATCGCCGGGCTCGGGAGTTGGGAACTGGTCCTCGACACCGGCAAGGTCCACTGCTCCGACAACGCATGTCGGATCTTTGGCCTCAATCCGGGCCAGCAGTTCTACAGCCGCGACGACATGAGCAACACGGTCCATCCCGACGATCGGGACATCCCTCTGAAAGGCGACGAGCGCCTGTTAGCGACAGGCGAACCGATCCAGGTGGAATACCGCATACTGCCCGGCGGTGAACTGCGCCACATCCAGGTTCGGGCCAGGTTGGAGATGAGAGGCGGACATCCGGAGCGAATCGTCGGTATCGCCAGGGACATCACGGAAACCCGCAGGCTCGAACGCCAGTTTCTGGAGGCCCAGCGTATGGAGGCCATCGGCGGCCTCGCGAGCGGCGTCGCGCACGATTTCAACAACATCCTGACCGTGATCACCGGGTACGCCAGTTTGATGCGCGCGCAGATGCGGGAAGATCCGTCCCTATTGGTGAGCCTCCAGGCCCAGTCCAAAGCGGTCGACCGGGCTGCCGCCCTGACCCGCCAACTCCTGGCATTCAGCCGGAAGCAGCGTTTCGAACCTCGAGTTCTGGACCTTAATGCCGTGATCGGAGAATTGAGAAAGGCTTTGCTGGGCGCCGTGGGCGAGCACATTGAACTCGTGACGGTACTGGCGTCAAAGGGACAGATCGAGGCGGATCCTGCGCAATTGGAACAGGTAATCGTCAACCTGGTGGTCAACGCCCGCCACGCCATGCCCGGCGGGGGCAAGTTGAAGATCGAGACCGAAGACGTCGCGGTTGGAACAGCATCGACACAGGCTCTCAACGGCATTGAGCGAGGCGACTACGTCCGGCTGAGCGTCACGGATACCGGCATCGGAATGGACCCGGACACGGCCGCCCACATATTCGAACCTTTCTTCACGACAAAAGAAAAGGGTCAGGGCACCGGTCTTGGTCTGGCTGCCGTCTACGGGATCGTCAAGCAGAGTCAAGGGGCCATTGCGGTCGAGAGCCGCCTGGGCTCCGGGACCGTGTTCAAGATCTATCTGCCGCACACCTCGAAGGAGGCCGTCGAGCCGGAAGCGATCGACGATAGGAAGGCAACGCCCGAAGGCGTGGGGAAGATCCTGCTGGTGGAGGACGACGAGGCTCTCCGGACCCTGGTCGCCCAGGTGCTCCGCAAGGCCGGCTACACGGTCATCGAGTGCGCCGACGCTCGAGACGCCCGCCAGTCTCTGGAGCGGGAGGATTCCATCGATCTGGTGGTTACGGACGTCGTTATGCCTGGCATGAGCGGCCCACAGTTCATTGAATGGGCCCGCGGCTATCGCCCGCGCATGCCGGTTTTGTACGTGTCCGGCTATACCGGGAGCGAGTTGTCCGCAAGGCCGCTCGAGAAAGGAAGCCGCCTGCTGGAGAAGCCGTTTACACCCAACCGCCTCCTGCGCGCAGTCGACGAAGTGCTCCATGGCGATGGACCCGCTGAGTCCTGAAAAAGCGAAGGTGCTACGGAGCCTGCTCGCCGTCACCTGTCGTTTAAAGGTTTTAAAAGCGCGGAATGCGCTCCCGGCCAACGGCTGACCTTTAGCGATTCACTCTCGACGACATCGCCGCTATCGACGACCGCTGGTACGAGCCGGTCACCGAGTACTTCAAGGTGAGGACGACGGAGGGTCGTGGCTGAGAAGACGCTGGGTGAGCGGTGCCCATCGCATTCACCGTCTACCCGAGTCGGAAGCTCTGATCGCGCCAACCGACAGCTTCATTGACCCTAACCCACTACTCTCTTACTATTTAGCCAAGTCCCACCTAGCATCGGGCGACGGACCGCCCTGTATCGGCGGTCTATGCGCCGGCCTTCACGATGGGATGCTCGGAGGACCCACGAACCAGAAATCGACGGTCATAGAGCAATGACTCTGCCGCCTGAACCCGACACACAAGAAGTTGCACTCAAGCGCTCCGGCTGGGGCGTAGCAGCCTTAGTGACTTCCATTTTTGCTTTGGCTGTGTGATTTCGATAACGTAAAAGGGACCCACCCCTGATAGCCTCCCCCGAAGCGTGAACTGGATGAACAGGCACGCGAGTGGGAGGTGAGGATTGATAGGGATGGATCAGTACGAGTTGATCAGAACTGCACATCGGGTTTACAAGAAAAGCATTCGACAGATCGCCCGGGAGACCGGGCACACGCGACGGACGGTCCGGAAAGTATTGGCCGGACAGGAGCCCAAGTATCGGCGAGAGAAGGAGCCAGCCTGTCCGGTGATGGACCCGGTCGCCAGGATCGTAGATGCCTGGCTCCAGGCGGACCGGGACCAGCCAGTCAAGCAACGCCACACCGCGCACCGGGTGTGGCAACGTCTGGTGGAGGAGCATGAATTTACCGGAGCCGAGCCGACGGTACGCCGCTGGGTTCGGGAACGGAAGACACGGTTGGGCTGGAACCAGACCGGTGCTGTGGTGCCGTTGGACCCGGAACACGCCCGTGAAGCCGAGGTGGACTGGGGTACGGCCTGGGTCCGGATGAACGGTCAAGACCGTCAGGTCAAGTTGTTCTGCATGAGATCTCGGTACTCGGGCAAGGCGTTTGTGCGGGCCTATCCGTGGGAACGGCAGGAGATGTTCCTGGACGGTCACATCCGTGGGTTCGACTGGTACGGAGGCGTCTTCCCGACGTTAGTGTTCGATAACCTGAAAACCGCCGTGAAACAGATTCTGCGCGGGAAGGGTCGGGTTGAACAGACGCGGTTCACAGCGTTTCGGGCGCACTACACGTTTGAAGCACGGTTCTGCAATCCGGCGCGGGGCCAGGAGAAAGGCGGGGTCGAGGGACTGGTCGGCTTCGCACGGAGAAACTTCCTGGTGCCGGTTCCCGAGGTGACCGACTTCGACGAGTTGAACGCGCAGTTGCTGGAACGCTGCGGCGACGACGACCAGCGGAGGATCGGCGGTCGGTCCGACGATCGGACGATCGGGGAACGCCATGGAGCAGAACGCGCGTACCTGCTGGCGCTGCCGGGCACCCGATTCGAGAACACGAAGGTGGTGGGTGTGCGGATCAGCCCGTACCAGACGGCCCAGGTGGATCAGAACCGGTATTCGGTGCCGACCGCATATGTGGGACGCCGGCTCTGGGCCCATATCGGCTGTGACCGGGTGAGCTTTTACGCGGACCAGAAGAAGGTGGCCGAACATGACCGCGCCTTCGGTCATAGCGACTGGCGGATTGATCCGTTGCACTACCTGGAGTTGATCCGGCGGAAGGTGGCCTCGTTTGAGAGCGCCCGGCCGATCCGGCAGTGGCGGGATCAATGGCCGACCCAATATGAGACCGCGCTGGAGCGGTTGCGGGATCGGCATGGGTACAGTCGGGGCACCCGGGAGTTCATCGGCATCCTGCAACTCCACCAGGACTGGGATCTGGATCGGGTGTCATCGGCCATCCAGGAAGCGCTCGATGCCCACTGTATCGAGTTGGAAGCGGTGCGGCACATTCTGATGCGGGAGGACACGCCGACTCGATCCCATGCACCGCTCGAGTCCGGGTTGATGCCCGGTATCACCGATCTGACGATCGCCCGGGCCGATCTGGATCAATATGACCGTCTCCTGGCTGGGGGTGTGCGATGAGTCCGGGTCAGGAGATCGTTCTCGACGACGCACTGCGGCAACTCCGGCTTCCGGCCATGGTGCGGGAGTGGCGGGAACACGCCCGACAGGCTAAAGAGGCCGGCGAGGGGCACACCGGCTTTCTATTGGCTCTGGCCAGCCGCGAGCTGGAGCAGCGGCAAGCCAATCAGGTCCAGCGTCGACTGCGGGAGGCCCGGTTCCCACTGCTCAAGACCCTGGAGACCACGGACCTGAAGAAGTGGCCAGTGCTCGATGCGGTCCAGGTTCGCGACTATGCCGAGTGCGGCTACATTACCCGGCACGAGAACGTCGTCCTGTTGGGCAAGCACGGAACCGGTAAAACCCATGCCGCCACGGTGCTGGGTGTGGAAGCCTGCCGGAGGGGCTACCGCGTCGGGTTCACCACGGCAGCCGGGCTGGTCAACACCTTGATCGAGTCGCGCGAGGAACGGCAACTGAAGCGGCACCTGGCGAAGCTGGCCCGCTTCGAGCTGCTCATCGTGGACGAAGTCGGCTATATCCCGTTCTCGGCCGAGGGGGCGCAGTTGCTGTTTCAGGTCTTCTCGGACCGCTACGAAAAGGGTTCGCTGATCGTCACATCGAACTTGCCGTTTGCACAGTGGACCAGCGTCTTCGGTGACGCCGCACTGACCGCAGCCCTGCTGGACCGGCTGACCCATCACTGCGCCATTCACCAGTTCGAGTGGGAAAGTATCCGGTTTACCGACAGTCTCGGCGCCGCTAGCAAACGGAAGAACAAACCCCGGTCCGCCGGAGGATCCGCGTGAAAACCGCGGGCGCGGCGGGCTGTGGAAAGTGCCGCCCCCATGGGAACCCGCTGCAAAGCCAGCGCGCTCCCACGGTGGCTTGGAAGCCTTCGGCTCCCACACTCCCCACAGCCTCGACGGCGGAATCGCTTACAAACCATTAACCAGGGGGTGGGTCCTTTTTACGTTGTCAAAGCGAGGCTGTGTCGGGCGTGCTCAGTGACTGGATCATGACGGATGCTGTTCTACGTCCTATGATCCTGGATCTTCTTCTAGGACCGTGGATTCTTCTAATTCTGGTTGTTGCCGTTCTTGGATTCTGTGGCCTCAGGCACGAGGGCCGAAAAAAGGATTTTGCCGTTATGGCTTTGGGACTGGATGCTCTTGCCTTATTGCTATTCGTTATGAGTGTGATGTCATGAGCGGCTTTGTCTGCTCCAGGCACGAAGAGAATCGACTTTGTAGATGGAGGAAGAGATGAAAGTTGTGGGGAATGTGTTGACTGATTTCGCGGGTACCCCCAGTCGGATCAGGCCATCTGCGCCGACCAGTCCTACCGAACGAAATATCTGATTCTGATCGTCATGGCGTCTTGCCCGGCAGCGTAGTGGGCTCAAGATGAAGTGCCCGGCTGGGCGGGGCGTCGAACCTCTCGACCGTCCATCTTACCGACGACACTGGTACCGAGACAACGCGCAAACTTATCCGCTTGGACACCGGCTCTATTCTGCCGCTCGTAGACGGGAATGAGACGTTTCGATGCCGCACAAGTCCAGAAGTTGGAGAAGCGTGGCGACGACCGTCTGTACTATGTTTCCGTGCCCCCCGTAGAAGCCGACATCTGGCTGATCGAACTGCCCGACGACCCCCAGGAGGCCGAGTCCGTGCTCAGACTTCGAGACAGTAAGGGGCCGAATAGCGGCGACTGGTCTATCAGCCCGTCACACGCAGCATGACCTGGATGGCAAGGACTGCCAACAGAACAAGTGCACCTGCCCCGAAGAATACTTTCAGGCTTTTTATCGGCGGGATCCTCCGTTGGAACACACGCTAAGTGACAAGCGACATGAGGAGCAAGCTAATTCCCATAGGTAAACCCCCGGCTTAGCCGGGGCGACTCGCAGAGGTTTGACCGAGAGCGGCGGTAGATAGGAAAGTCCTGCTTGGAAGCGACGACTTCCAAAGAAGGAGGACTCAATGAAAGAGGCCCGAAGGCGATCGCACACGAAATGGGACTGCAAGTATCACATGGTGTTCATTCCGAAGTAGGCGGTATCCAGTGTGGCGGGATTCATCAAGGGGAAGAGTGCAATCTCGACTGCCCGGAACTTTCTGGGACTGAAACACCGTTTGACAGGGAAGAGTTTCTGAGCGCGAGGCTATTTCGTTTCCACGGTGGGGATGGACAAACAATTCGTGCGGGAATACATTTGGCGGCAGGAGCGGGAGGAGCAGCGTTTGGAGGAGATGAACATGGCGTGGGGGCATCAGCTGCCTTCAGGCGGCTCTTGACCGGCCCCTTTGAGGGGCTCACAGAAATAAGCCCCCGGCTCTGCCGGGGGTCATTTAACTCGCTGTCGCCGAGTCGGTCGAGTCATCCCCTGAAATCAACAGTGTAGAGTCGAGGCGGTGAACCGAGTCGCTAAGAGTGCGGGTGACTCGATTAGGAAGTGATTGATTCTGTCGTTGGACTCGATTGACTCGGGGGTTTTGTGCGCCAGAGTGTGTAAGTCATCAAGAGGCCGATGAGGACTATGAAGGCGCCAGCAGGGATCAAGAAGACGTCCATGTCGCCGCTTTGACGGCCCGACCAAGCCGTGCTCAAGACCATCACGATACCCCTCAGCATCACAGCAGAGGCTGTTATGGCCGTTGGCCAGTATAAATGGGCGTACGCCCGGTTCGAAGACCACCCGATGATGCGAAGAAGCACAAGGATCACCGCGCCCTGAAAAAGAACGACTTCAAGCATTGTGGCTAGGTCAAATCGACCATCAGGGGTGAAGAATCCATCCGCAGCTATCTCAGTCGAGAGTGCGATGAACAAACCCAGCACCAAGAAAGTTGCGGCAAACTTGAACATAGCTCGTTCTCCGTCCGAGAGAATCGGTTGCTTCAACCCACGCCAGATCCGGCTGGCCATAACCCACGGCACCGTGCAGATCAGGTCTAAGGTGTATTGAAGGGGCGAACTGTACCGTTCATGGAGGTCCCCGAGCACCTGTTCGCGAATAGCTCGTGGGAGGAAAAGTCCGGCGATTGTCTCCAGAAGCTTAGGCGGACTCGAAGTGGGTTCCATTAGCTAAATTCCTCTCCCCAGACCTGTGCTACGACATCACAAATGCGTTTCGCTGTAACAGCCGATTCCTGCAACGCTCGTTCACCAGCCTTTTTCAGTCGATAACAGCGTTTCGCACGTCCCCCGCGTTCCGGTGTCGGGTCCGTCATCCACGATGAGACAAGGCCCTTATCCTCCATCCGGTCCAGCGTGACGTAGATTGCACCGAGCGATCCCCGTTTTGACGCAGCGAGTTCACCTACCTTGGCGTGAATAGTCACGCCGTAGGCGTCGTCCCGAAGCACGAGAATCGCCGTCAACACCAACTGCTCGAACTGTCCAAGGGAGCGGGTCTTTCCCATTACTCCAACACCGTATTATAAATAGAGGGCAGGGTCAAGGAAAACGGTCATCGGTGTCTGCATGGGAGGGGTGTCAACGAATGCGGAACGTGTCAACAAGTGTGAGACACCTGCATTCGGAATTTAAGCTACCGTAGGCGACTCTGCGGGCGGGTTGATCCACACCTTGTCCGGCGGCCCAGCGATCTTTCTCGGTACATTGACGAAACGTTCTGGATGTTGCCGACGAGCGCGATCCAGAGCATGCTGGCGTCGTTCCAGAACCGGACCGGTCTGACCGTAATGGACCATCGCTGGGGTTAGCCAGTTCAGACCGGAATGGTAGTGGACGTTGTTGTACCAGTGGAAGAAGTCCCGGCAGAACGCCTTGGCGTCCTGGATCGAACCGAATCGTTCCGGGAAGTCAGGGCGGTATTTCAGGGTTTTGAACTGGGCTTCCGAGAACGGGTTGTCGTCGGACACATAGGGCCGAGAGTGGGATTGGGTCACACCCAGATCCGATAGCAGCAGCGCCACCGCTTTCGACTTCATCGACGAGCCGCGATCGGCGTGCAGAGTCAGCTGATCCTGCTCGATCCGATGCTTGTCACAGCTTTCACGAATCAGTTTCTTGGCCAGGCCGGAAGATTCGCAATCGGCCACCATCCAGCCCACCGCCTGGCGGCTGAAGATATCGAGAATCACGTACAAGTAGAAGTAGGTCCACTTCCGTGGTCCCTTCAGCTTCGTGATGTCCCAGGTCCACACTTCATTCGGGCCTGTCGCCAACAGTTCCGGCTTCTGGTAGACGGGATGACGCCGTTGGTTCCGCCGTTCGCGCACTTCTTGGTTCGCATCCAGAATCCGGTACATCGTGCGTACCGAGCACAAATAGCGGTCTGCATCCAGCAAGGCCGCACACACTTGGGCGGGCACCTGATCCACGAAGCGCCCGCTATGCAGCAGGTCGAGGACTTCCTGTTGATCGGCTCCGCTCAATGCCCGATGTGATCGTGGGCGTGCCCGCTCGGCTGCGGGCGCGGCGGCCCGCTGCCGACGCCGATAGAGCGACGCGCGGGAAACCCCGAAGGCCCGGCACGCCGGCGCCGTCCCCAATTCGGTGGAGAACTTTTCGGCCGCTTCCATCAGTTGTTCTCTTCCTGGTCCGGGTTCTTCAGAGGAATCCCCAATAGCGTGGAGACTTTTTTTTGGATCTCGATGACCGTTTCGGCTTGCTCCAGCTTCCTCTGGAGCCGTTGCGCCTCGCGTTCCAGTTCAGCGATGCGCTTGTCCCGGCCGTCCTTCGGCTGCGCTTTCCGTCCTCGCTTCGCCGAACCCATCCCGGCCAATTCCCCGGCATCGTGTTGCCGCCGCCAGGTGCGCAGGCTCGAGGAATACAATCCCTCCCGGCGTAGTAAGGCCCCCCACTCGCCCGGCTTCCGTGCATCGGTCCGCCTCCCGCACGACCCGGCGCTTATATGCGGCGCTGAATCGCCTCCGTATCGCCTTATTGGTCACCTCCGGGTCCGGATTATCCCCATTCCGACCGGCCGCTTCACGCGCAACTCCAGTCGCCCTGCGGGCGCCTTCCGTTCCACGCGATTCTTCGTTCTCGTTCTCTGGTTTCATCACCAACACAGGCTCACTTCCTTCCCGCCCTGCTCACTAATTAACGGTTAGGCAGGTGTCTCACCTACATTGGCACAAAGGGATGGAGGGGTTGGTCCGTCGGTGTGCGATCATAGCCAGATCGGTGAGAAGCATGGCGTTCGACACACTCGACATTGGCGACGGCATTGTCTTGTTGACGAAGGTACAACCCGAAGACGCCGAGGATGTCTTTGCTCTAATCGACAGCAACCGCGACTACCTTCGGGAGTGGTTTCCGTGGGTCGACCCCGCGAAGGGCGTCGAAGCCACGCTGGACTTCATTGAACGTTCCCTGAAGCAGGACGAGGAAAAGAACGGCTTCCAATGCTGCATCCGTCTGGAGAGCAACATCATCGGCGTGATGGGATTCGTGAAGGTCGATCAAATTAACAAGAAGACCGAGATAGGTTACTGGATCGCACCGTCATGCCAAGGGCGGGGCATAATCACGAAAGCCGCCAGAGCCCTGACCGACCACGCATTCGCAGAGTGGGGTTCGAATCGAGTCGCAATTTACGCAGGTGAGGCCAACACGAAAAGCCGCGCCGTAGCCGAGCGTTTGGGGTTCAAGTTCGAGGGCGTCTTGCGCGAGGCGGAGCGAGTTAACGACCGATACGTCGACCTCGCGGTCTACTCGATGTTGAAGCGGGATTGGCAGTCGGGCTGACCAGCCCGGTGTCCCAAGTGTCCCCACAAATCTCCCCACAAACAAAAAGCCGGGGAAGCGCTCCCCGGCTAACTTATTTAGAATCAATGAGCCCTCGCGGAATCGAACCGCGAACCTACTGATTAAGAGTCAGTTGCTCTGCCAATTGAGCTAAGGGCCCCCGGCCCGGCATGATAGCAAACGCGGGCGGTCGGTAAAAGGGTGGTTGACTGAGACGGCGCGTCGTGTCCGGGAGCAACGCCGCAACTTTAAAAGCGTTCCGAACTTGGGATTCGGCGGTCACGGACCGCCGCTACAGGAAGTGCGGCACTCAAAAACCGGTCGCCGCGTCGTAACGCATCCGCAGCGTAATGACAGGGTTTGCGTTCTCGTTCGGCTGGATGTCTTCGTCGGTCGCGCTGATGTAGAGCGAGTAGTTGCCGTCGTTGAACGACCCGCCGTTCGTGTCGTCGGTATCGGCGACCAGGATATAGGCAACGTGAGAAGTCTTGCCCTCGCAGGAAGCTTCGAGGATGGGTTCGCTGTCACACGTGCATCGCCTGTCGCCGCCCTTGGCATCGGCCGCTTCCATCGCGGCCATCACGCGGTCCGCAAGGCTTCCTTCGGCCTGTTCAAAGGCGCGTGCCGCGTCGTAAACCACGTCGTCGCCCGCGAGGATGTTGCCCTGGATCGAGTAGTAGATTTCCGTCCCGGAAACCCGTCCCTGGACAGAGAGCGAAGCCGCGCCATTGCCACCACCGGAGAAACCAGCGCTTCGTCCTTCGAGATCGACGATGCCGAACTGACGGCGTTCGATGTTGGGATCCCGCTGGAGCATCCGGATGATCTCATCGGGGTGCGTTCCTTTCTGCAACTCTTCGAAGACGAGTCGCTGGTTTGCTCGGGTCGAGTCGACTCCGGCCTGACAGGCGGCGACTCCTTTTCCGGGAACGATGACGGCTTGAATGTCCATCAGTCCGGCTGCCGGGAAGCCCGCGAATCGTCCCTGTGCGACGCAAGTCGCAGATGCGATCGAAACCTGGCCGGTTGCGCGATCCACCGCGATTACGCTCCAGGTGGCAAAGGCCGAGCTATGAAACAAGGCGATCAGAGCCAGAGCATAGATGGTGCGTTTCATGATCGTCCAATCAGGTACGAGCAAAACAAGGCTGCTAAGCCTGCTCCTCTTCGGCGTCCTCGGATTTCTCTTCTTCTTCTTCTTCTTCTTCCGGCATGAACGGAGCCCATTCTTCAGGTACGGCCTGCGGTCCCGGCCGCATTCCGGCGATATCGGGATCATGGCCCATCTCGGATCTCGGCTCAACGCCCGCTTTGCGCTCTTTGGCCCGCAACCGCTTTTCTTGTTTATCGCGGGCTTTTTCCATGCGCGCCTTCTCCTTCAGGCGTTTTTGAAATGTGGGTCTCGATGGTCTTGGCATAGCGACTCCTCGGTCTCTTCTGAAGATCCGAACGGTACAGCGTCCGTCCGCGTTACAGCCCGGGACGACTCCATGTCGTCAAGGTCACTCTCGATTCTGATTGCTGTCCGGCGACGGACGGTGCCTCCGTCGCCTCGGCTGCAATGGTGCGAAATCAGGAATGCAGAGCCTGGCAACGACCACCACCTGTTCATGCGGTCCAAGCCATATTGCTACTTTATAGGTTCAAAATCCTTATTGTCAACCAGTTGGCTCTGACTGCGTCTATTCGGAGTATGGGCGACGGCTCACCGGTTCTGGTCTACATTGCGCATCAGATTCTCCGTTGCGTTTGCTACATAACCGTGTTATCTACATAGGCATGCCACGACGATCTCTAAGCCTGTCCACAGTTACCGTGCTACAGGCGCTCGCATCGGGATATGCCTACGGTTTCGACGTGATGGACACTACGGGTCTCCCCAGCGGGACGGTCTATCCCTACGGTTTCGACGTGATGGACACTACGGGTCTCCCCAGCGGGACGGTCTATCCGATCCTCGGCGGCTCGAACGAGCGGGGTTCATCCGCGCTAGTTGGGAGGATGCGGCGGCCGCCCAGCAAGAGAAGCGACCGCCCCGGCGCTACTACGCAGTGACGCCCACTGGCGTTGCGGTCCTCGAAGAGATGCTCGAACGATATCGGGCGCTAGGAGCCTGTCGGCAATAAGAAATCTGGAGAAGTCTGAAGCTGAAAGACCCATCGCGATTTCAGGATGAAGGCCACCTTGGGAAGCGTTTGCTCAGACAGATCCATGAGATGAGATTGCGGCAGCCCCCATTGAGCGCGATACGTATTTTTCAGGATCATCCGCGGATTCTGTGTTTGCCAGGATCTCCCTGCTTCGATTCAAGCCGCCAGTGGCTTGAATCCTCCTCCGTAACGAAACAACTTCAGGATGTTGTGGGTCAAACAGACCAGTTGCCATTCCGCCCGCACGTTCTCGAGACCGCGGAAACTGAAACGCCGGAATCCCCGGCATTCCCGGGTCTGTCCGAATACCGGTTCCACAATCGCCTTGCGCATCTTGTAGACGGCCCGCCCCACATCGCTGTCCAGTTTCTGTTTCATTTGCTCCCGTACGCCGGCGCCTTCAGCCGCTCCGGGCGGGCCGCCGGAAGACTTCGGGGATGCGCCGGTCCGGACTCGCCCCGTGGCCACGTGTAAATCGATCCCTGCGGCTCGCGGGTCGGTCACCTGCCTGGGGCTCCAATACCCGGCATCCGCGCTGACCGCGACGGGCCGGGTCCCCGTGTTCCGCCGCACTTGCGCGACCATGGGCGCCAGTTGCTCTTTGTCATTGGCGTCCTGGGTGATCTCGGCCGCGACGATGACTTGCGTGTCATCGTCCACAGCGATCTGGGCATTGTAGGCCTGCACGAAACTGCCTTTGTGCGCGCCGTCGGGCATGATCCGGCTGTCCGGATCGGTGAAGTTGCGCTGCGCCTTCGCATCCGGCGCCGCCTGCTTCGGATCGGGAACCCGCGGTTGGCCTCCACCCGTCTTCTTCCCCGTTCGCTCCTCTTGCTTCCGCCGCTGGGCCATCCGCGCTTCCGCGTCCGCCTTCGCCTGCGCCGCCTTCTGCCGGGCTTCCGCTTCCAATTCCGCCCGGGCCTGTCGAATCTTCTTCAACCGGCTTTCCCGCCGCGCCAATTCCTTCGGCAACTGGTCGGTCAGTCCTTGCCGTTGCTTCTCATCCTCGACCGCGTCGACCGCCTCGGCCCGCTTCAGCAACTCCTCCACTTCCGCCTTCAGCGTCTCTTCGGCCCCCCTCATCCGCCCATAACTCATCGCCTTGTGCTTGCTGGCGTTCGCCTGGAGTTTCGTCCCGTCGACCGCCACATGCCCCAGTTTCACCAGCCCCGCCTTCCGGCACAATCCCAGCGCTTGCAGAAACAGTCCCGCCAACGCCTCCAAATGCCGTTTCCGAAACTCGTTGAACGTGCTGTGATCCGGATGCGTGTCCGCACTCAAATACCGGAACGCCACGTCCTCATGCGTCCGTTTCTCGATCTGCCGCGAACTCACCACCCCGGTACAATATCCCTACACCAACAACCGCACCATCAGCACCGGGGAGTAGGCCGCCTGACCTCGTCCATCCTTCGCCTCATAGGAACGGTAAAACGCCGACAGATCCAGCGTCTCCACCAGGTCGGCCACAAATCGCGCCAAATGATTTTCCGGAAGCCAGTCGTGTAACGACGGCGGCATCAACAAGCTCTGATTCAGGTCATCGGATCGGAAGCATTTCGTCATGCCTTCTTCTACAAATCCACCCGTCCAGCTTAGGTCCCATCCGGTTCTTCCCCGACTTCTGTCGCCACCCATCCCCAATCTATTCCCGACAGGCTCCTAGCGACGACACCGTCGACGATGGATGGAACGACGAACACGGAAGGAGCCAATGGCTGAGTCTTGGAAGGGCGAAGGCAGCAGCTTCGTTCGAGGCTGCATTGCGTTTATCCGAGCGCTGAGCGCCATCGTCCCACCCGCGCACCAGCGGGAGTGGCGCCTGGAATGGACCGCGGAGATCTATCACCGGGGACAGCGCCTCGGACGCCACCGGAGGCTGACCCGGCGAGCGCGGCTCGACATGATCGGGCGGTGCCTGGGAGCTGTTCCGCACGCACTTTGGGTCTGGAAGGAAGACTGGAGACTGGACATGCTGATTCAAGACATCCGTTATGCGATCCGAACCCACTTCAAGAAACCCGCCTTCGCGCTACTGGCCGTAGGGACGCTGGCGCTGGGGATCGGCGCGAACACGATGATATTCAGCTTCGTGAACACCGTCCTTCTCCAACCGATGAACTTCGAAGATCCGGACGGCGTTGTCTATGTCTGGGATAGCAATCCCAGCCAGGGGTTCCCGAAGTTCTCCGTGTCGCCCGCAAACTTTGTGGACTACCGGGATCAGGTCGATGCCTTTGCCGGCGTCGCCGCCTACAACCGTACCGACGCGACCCTTGTCGGGGTGGGTGATCCCCGGAGGATTCCCGGAGCTCTAGTGACCCAGGACTTCTTCGAGGTCGCGCGCACGGGGGCGGCCCTCGGCCGGGTGTTCGAGCCGGCGGAAATGACGATCGGCAACGACGACGTCGTGATGATCAGTCACGGTTTGTGGACGCGCGAGTTCGGTTCGGATGAATCGATCATAGGGCAAGTCTTGAACCTCGACGGCCGGATGCGAACCGTCGTCGGCGTCACGCCCACCGAGTTCGACTTCCCGATCGGTGCGGACCTCTGGATTCCGCTGGTCTTCGATTTTGACGTCGCCGGCTCGCGCGGTGCCCACTACCTTGTAGTCATCGGCCGGCTCGATGACGGGCAGACGATCGAACAGGCCCAGCAACAACTCGACGTCGTAACAGCGAACCTCGAACAGGAGTATCCGAACAATAACACCGGCTGGACAGCTCGCCTGTTCCCGGTCCACGGTGAGATCGTCGATGGGGCACGCACCCCGTTGATTATCCTTTCCGGCGCGGTCGGTCTGGTTCTGCTGATCGCGTGCGCCAACGTCGCCAACCTCTTCCTGGCACGAAACAGCACGCGTCGCCGCGAGTTGGCGATTCGTTACGCGATCGGCGCGGGAAGGATGCGTATCCTGCGGCAATTGCTCGCCGAGAGCCTGCTCCTGGCTGTCTGCGGTGGCCTGGCCGGACTGCTGCTCGCCTATTCGAGCGTCGGAGTGCTGGTGTCGTTGATACCTGCCGGCGTCCCGAGGCTTCAGGCCACGACCATCGATCCCAGCGTTTTGCTGTTTACGCTGGCAATCTCGCTTGCGACCGGGATCGCGTTTGGAATCGCGCCCGCCGTTCGCGCGGCGCGTTCGGGTTTTGGCGATTCGCTGAGCGTGGGTGGGGCGCTGGCGGACGGGGGCCGATCGGGCCTTCGGCTTCGAAGCGGCCTGGTAGTGGTCGAAGTAGCGCTCGCGCTGGTAGTGGTCGTCGGATCCGGCCTGCTGGCACAGAGTCTCTGGCGGCTGATGTCGGTGGACCCGGGCTTCGAAGCGGGCAATGCGGCGGTCATCGAGTTGGGCCTGCCGTCGGCACGTTATCCGGATGCCCGAGAGCGCGCAAGGTTCTACGACGACCTGACGGCGCGCATCGCCGCGCTGCCGGGAGTCCGGTCGGTCGGCGTCGTTTCAGACCTCCCGATGACCGGACAGTTCAACATTTCCTATTCGGTCGCGGGGCTTCCGCCCCTGGCTCCGGGTCAGAACCCCGGCGGCGAAATGCGCTTTGTCCATCCCGATTATTTTCAGACGATGGGGATCCCGCTCATTAGAGGGCGTGGCTTCGGGGAGAGGGACAACGCGGAGTCTCCCGATGTCGTCGTCATCAACGAAACGCTGGCGCGAGCGATATTTCCGGACGAAGATCCCTTGGGCCAGCGGCTCGACATCGGGTACCGACGCACCTCCGAGGACGGAACGCGCCCCCGGGAGATTGTCGGCATCGTCGCCGACGTGCGTGAGATGGGCCTGGATCGTCCGGCGCCCCCCGCCTATTACGTGCCCTACCGGCAGGACCCGATGAGCAAAATGTATGTCGTCGCACGGACGGATGTGGATGCTTCGTCCTTGATGCCGGCAATCGGGCGGGTGGTCCACGAGATGGATCCCGGTCTGGCGATCCTGACCGAACGGACGCTCGATCAGACAGTCGCGCTTTCGCTCACCGACAGGCGGATGACGGCCGGGTTCCTCGTCGGGTTTGCCCTCCTGGCTGCTGGCCATGGTCGGTGTCTACGGCGTGATGGCGTATTCGGTCGCTCAGCGGCGGAGCGAAATTGGTATCCGGATGGCTCTCGGTGCACGCGCCCAAGACGTGCTCGTCATGTTCGTTCGGAGCGGTTTTCTGGTAGCCCTCGCAGGCGTGGCTCTGGGGCTTATAGGGGCCCTCGTGTTGACCCGCCAGCTTCAGGAAATGTTGTTCGAGGTCGAGGCCACCGACCCCATGACCTACGCGTTCGTCGCCGTGCTCCTGGTTATCGTATCCGTCCTTGCCAGCCTGATCCCGGCGCGACGGGCGACGTTGACGGATCCCCTGAAGGCGCTCCGTTCCGAGTGACGGCAACATCATTGATGATATCCTGACCCCGGCATGAGCAGTTTCGGGACAAGGTTCGTCGGCGCAGCGCTTCTGAGCGTTCCAATCTACGAAGAGGTGGAAGCCGACGAAACGGCGACCAGCCAGGCTATGGCAGTCGTGGTCCTCGCGGCTGTCGCCACCGGTGTCGGGATGGGTGTGCGTGGCGGTACCAGAGGTCTTGTCGCGGGTACCCTCGCTGCGTTGTTTGGCTGGTTCGTCTGGGCCGGCATGACGAACTTCATCGGAACCCGGTTTTTTCCCACCGAACAGACCGATAGTACCTGGGGGCAAGTGCTTCGCACGACGGGGTTTGCCGCCGCTCCCGGGGTACTTCGAGTTTTCTCCGCGATTCCAATTCTCGGGATCTTCATCTACATCCTCGTCGGGATATGGATGCTGGCTGCGTTTGTGGTCGCGGTGCGGCAGGCGCTCGACTATACGAGCACGTGGCGGGCAGTCGGTGTTTGCCTGGCCGGGTGGATGGTCTTCATCGTGGTCAATCTCATCGCTTTTTTCGCCCTCTAGTCCCGATTTGCGGCCTTTACCCTAAAGTTTCCCCTACAGGCACCGATAAGGTGGTTAGAGAGCGTGGAATTCGCTTCGGGAGACGACACGATGTACACGGAACTTTTCGGTGACTTTGGAAAACTGCTCAAGCATTGGAGTGATGGGGCGTCAGATCGAAGTTCCGGAGAAGAACACCCTGCTCCGCGGCTTTCAATAGGGAATTATATACGGTTTTAGCCAAACCGTCGGCATGGTTTAGTCGGCGTCTTCCTTTGTTTCTAACTTCTTGAGGTAGTTCCAGTCGCGCTTAGGTAGGCCATTCATGCAGGCTAGCGCGATGTTCTGTGGCGTGTCAGGGATTGGGGCTGGCATTGTGCGCTTCGGCGGTCTTCCTCGCCTCTTTTTGTTCTTATGATCTGTCATGCCGCGTATTCTTCGAAACTTAGAAGGAAGGTATGTTGTGATTGTTGTTGCGCTGGGTTTGTCCTAAAAACCGATCAATTCAGAAATCCTTTTTTTCTTGCGCTCATCCATGGTGATTGAATTGTTCATGGCAGACTTCAGAGCTTCTCCAAAGCCGCGTGGAAGTATGCCGAGATCCTCAAATATTCGATCACGGTGGCAGGATCGGATATGTTCATGTGAGATCGGGAACTGATTGTCAGGCTGAATAGCCGTGTCTTTGATAAAATATCCCGTTTCTCCTGCTTCGTAGTATACGCAACCCGCCCTCATTTCTTTATTGTTGAGGTACACATCAACTTTACTCGTCGCTTTGATGCAAACCGCAGTGCCTTCTACGTGGCCTAGAACTACAAACAACTTCATACGACTACCACCTCTAAAAAAATAAGGTAGTCTTATGACTGAGTATCGTGCGCTGGATACGGGATCGAATGCAGTCACAGCACGCCGAAGGCTCGACGTAACTCATTGTTCTCTAGCATCTCTTCGTGCGCGCCATCGATTGCGCCTGGGTCTTCACGGAAAAAATCTTCATAGCGCATCCAGTGTTCGCCTTTATGCGATGTCTTCTTATACGCGTATACTGAATGAGTGATGCTCTTGAGTTGGTTGAAGCCCATATCTCCGAACTCATTGACTACTTCATCGAGAGACATCAGGTCCGATTTTGAGAGATCGCCAAACTCCAAAGCCTTGGTTGTAGAAAACCTCGGATATTGAAACTGTCGGTCAACATCCAATCTTGACGCCATGCGCCTGACATTCTCGTCGTCTTGCTGTACATCCTTTGCCAGGGCCCTCAGGAGATCCAGCGCCATCGATGGAATTGGACCATATGCGAGCGCACAATAGTGATCTCCCGTGATCGGTCTTCCGTATCTCACGAGATGGTGTTTATCGGATAGAAAAAGTAGCTTACAAATCTTGTAGGCAGTGAGGTCTGGCAGGTCTCTGGAGGCGATGTAATGAACGGCAGCTAAAAACTTACCGAAGTCAAAATCGAACCTCACCAGCCGAGGCGGATGTGGTTTTGCTTTCGGCATACGTAATGGTAAATTACCATGATCGAGACATCTGAGCAATTAAATCCCGATAACGTAGCCGCCTCCCATCCATGCGACGAACCATCGCGCTAATCTGGTCAACGGTGTTGCGACTCCGCTGGTTGTGCCGACCGGAGAACTCGTTGACGTAGCGGTTCAGGTGCTTCGCGCTCATGCTGTGGTAAGTTCCGTAGTAACCCCTCTTAAGGATAGACCAGAAGCTCTCGATACCGTTGGTGTGGGCTTGGCCTCGAACATACTCCCGAACGCTATGCTTGACCGACTCATGCTCGAAGTCTAGCCACAGGGAATCGTAGCCGCCGTGATCATCTGTGTAGACAGTCGCGCCTTTCTGTGTCCGGCCCTGGATGAAACCCTCTAGCGATCGCCGGTCCACACTTTCTACGACGGTCGCACTGACGGAATTCGTTTCCCGATCCTTTGCGCCGACAACTGCGATTTTGCCCACTGAACCACGCCCAGCATTCAATTTCTTTGAGTTGTGCTTGTTCTTCTCTTTCCCGCCGATATAGGTTTCATCGACTTCAACTGGACCTGAGAAGAGCGGATGATCGCCCCAAGTTTCCCGGATGCGGTGCGCCAGATGCCAAGCCGATTTCTGCGTGATTCCCAAGTCCCGATGGAGCTTCATGCTCGAAGTGCCCTTGATCCCTGTAGCCAGCAAGTAGAACGCAATAGCCCACGTTTTCAGTCCGAGGTTGGAGCTGTGCATCAAAGTTCCAGTCTTAACCGAGAAGGACTTCCGGCAATCACGGCAGCGGTATGGCTGAGGCTTGCGGCAGTTCGCAATGTTCGCTGACCCGCAGTTAGGGCAGGCGACGCCATTCGGCCAACGGGTTTCAATGAACCATCGTTCGGCGGTTTCGTCGTCGGGAAACATCTTGAATAGCTTGGTGAGTGAGAGTCCTTCGCGGTAGCTTTTCCCTGGTGCTTTCTTGGGCATCAAATACTCCATCTATATATGGATGTATTTTAGCCAATCAGTGCGATGGTGTCAATGAGTTTTGGCTAAAACCGTATATAATTCCCAATAAATAAGCCCCATTTCCGCAGGAAATGGGGCTCTCATGATCTTCACGGGCGCGGGATTACTCTTTGGCGGCAGGATCGTTCTCGGCCTCGGAAGTCTCCTCGGACTTCTGCGCCTCTCGTTCTTCTTCCCGCTGCGCGATCTTGACATCGAGTTCGCTGCCCAGGAGCTCGATGATCGCCATGTCCGCGCCATCGCCGACACGGGGGCCAAGTCTGACAATACGGCAGTAACCGCCGGGTCGTTCGCTGAACCTCGGGCCGAGATCTGCGAAGACTTTCTTTGTCACCGTTGCGCTGAGCAGATACGCCTTGACCTGCCGGCGTGCGTGAAGGGTGTCGCGCTTTCCCAGCGTGATCATCTTCTCTGCCAACGGCCGGAGTTCCTTTGCCTTCGGCAGTGTCGTCATCAACCGTTCGTGCTCGAGGAACGACGTCACCAGGTTGCGAAATAGCGCCCGACGGTGGGAGGGGTTCCGACCCAGCTTGCGCCCTGCCATCTTGTGTCGCATGTCAGTTGCTCCTTCGCTGCTACTCGGGCGCCTGGTTGAGCTCCGGCGTCTGGCTGACCGGGCGTCCCTCGTCGTCCAGGCTCATGCCGAGACCCAGGTTCATCGTAGACAGGATCTCCTTGATTTCATTCAACGACTTCCGGCCGAAGTTCTTCGTCTTCAGCATTTCGGCCTCGGTCTTTTGGACGAGTTCTCCGATGGTTCTGATGCTTGCATTCTTCAGGCAGTTATAGGACCGCACAGAAAGCTCCAATTCGTCGACCAACTTGTTGAGATGTTCCATCACCGCGTCATGCTGGACCTCGGCGGGTTCTTCCTCCGGCTCGTCCTTCTCCTCGAACTGGATGAAGATTTGCATGTGGTCCTTGACGAGCTTCGCCGCGAGACCCAAAGCGTCCTGTGGTGTGATCGATGCGTTGGTCCACAACTCAACCGTCAGCTTGTCGTAGTCCGTCACCTGCCCGAGGCGGGCAGCCTCCACGAAATGATTGACCTTCTTTACGGGGGAATGGACCGAATCGATCGGAATGTATCCGATGCCCAGGTCTTCGTCGAAGTTCCTGTCCGACGACACGTAACCCCGCCCGTTCTTGACTCTCATCTCGATGCTCAACGAACCGCCGTCGCTCACGGTCGCGATGTAGACGTCCTTGTCCAGGATCTCGATCTCGGGCCCATGTTCGATGGCACCGGCAGAATAAGTCCCGGGCTCGGTCGCGTTCAACACGATCGTGACGGCCTCTTCGCTGTGCAACTTGATGGGAATCTGTTTCAGGTTGAGGATGATGTCGGTGGCATCCTCGACGACACCGGGGATCGAGGAAAACTCGTGCAGCACGCCCTCAACTTTGATGGCGGTAATTGCCGCCCCCTCGATCGAAGACAGCAGCACCCGCCGGAGCGCGTTGCCGATAGTCGTGCCGAAGCCCCGCTCGAACGGCTGCGCGCTGAACTCGGCGTAGCTGTCGGTCGTCGTGTCGACGTCGATGACCAGTCTCTTAGGTTTCTGGAAACCTTTCCAAAGCATTGATATGACCCCTAGTATGGATTCTCGGCTGCCCGGCTTGCCGGGCCGCGTGCCGAGGCCGCTTATTACTTCGAATACAATTCCACGATCATGTGCTCTTCGATAGGCATCGCGATATCCTCGCGCTTCGGTAGGGCGAGGACCTTGCCGCGCTGCGCGTCGCGGTCCAGTTCGAGCCAAGGTGGCACGATGCGGCTCATATCGAGAGCATTGAGAAGTTCAACATTCTTCCGGGACTTCTCGCGAATGGTGATCTCGTCCCCAACCTGGACCAGGAAGGACGGGATGTTGACCTTCTTGCCGTTGACCCGGATGTGGCCGTGCCGGACGAACTGCCGCCCCTGGGCGCCTGAAGCGGCTATCCCAAGCCTCAGGACGACGTTGTCCAGACGCCGCTCGAGTTGTGACAGTAGGTTCTCACCGGTCACACCCTTCTGGCGGACGGCACGCTCGAAATAGAGACGGAACTGGCGCTCGAGAACGCCGTACATCCGCTTCACTTTCTGTTTTTCGCGCAACTGCAGACCGTATCCTACGGTTTTTTGCCGTCGATCGCGTCCGTGCTCTCCGGGGATGTAGTTGCGCTTTTCGATCGCGCATGACGGCTTAAAGCACCTCTCTCCCTTAAGAAAGAGCTTCATTCCTTCCCGGCGGCATAGCCGGCAAACAGGACCCGCGTATCTAGCCAATGAATCTTCCTCCGTTATCTTGGCGGCTCACCGCCCGTCGGATCAAACGCGTCGCTTCTTCGGTGGACGGCACCCGTTGTGTGGGATCGGGGTAACGTCCCGGATCGCTCGAATTTCCAGACCCGCATTCTGGAGGCCCCGGATGGCGGAATCTCGCCCTCCTCCCGGTCCCTTGACGCTCACCTGGATCGTCCGCATGCCCATGTCCCGGGCCTTCTTCGCCGCGGTCACCGAGGCCTGTTGTGCCGCAAAGGGCGTTCCCTTTCGCGATCCGCGGAAACCGAGCGACCCGGCGCTCGACCAGCAGACGACGTTGCCCTCCGGGTCTGAAATCGTGACGATCGTGTTGTTGAACGTCGCCTGGATGTACGCATGCCCGCTGGGGACAATCTTCTTTTCGCGCTTTCTACCGCTCTTCTTCTTCGGTTTTGCCATTCTTAGCCCTTAGCTGTTAGCCCTTAGGAGTTGGCTGTTGGCTGGAGGCAGGCTCCGGAGCCAACACCCCAAACGCCAATGGCCAACGCTGCCTACGTCTTGGCGCTCGACTTCTTGCGGCCCGCGACCGCACCCCGTTTCGGACCCTTGCGGGTTCGTGCATTCGTATGCGTACGCTGCCCGCGAACCGGCAGTCCACGCCGGTGACGGAAGCCCCGGTATGAGCCGATTTCCATCAGCCGCTTGACGTTGAAGGAAATCTCCTTGCGAAGATCGCCCTCAACCCGGTAGTCCTCCTCGATCAGCTTACGGATACCCGTAATCTCCTCGTCGTTCAGATCCCGCGCCTTGCGGCTCGGGTCGACTCCCGCGTCCCCGATAATCTTCGCGGCCCGTGATCGGCCAATACCGTAGATGTAGGTCAGGGCAATGTCCACCCGCTTGTTCGGGGGGAGATCCACTCCAGCGATTCGTGCCATATAAAAACCTTTGGTCAGCCTTGGGTCATTGGCTATTGGCTCTCAGCCAACTGCCAACCACCAAAAGCCATTTATCAGTCACCCCTGCCGCTGCTTGTGCTTGGGGTTCGAACAGATAACGCGCACCACACGCTTGCGATGCACAATCTTGCACTTGTCACAGATCTTTCGAACTGATGCTCTTACCTTCATAGCAAGCCCCTACTTATACCGATACACGATCCGCCCGCGGGTCAGATCGTATGGTGATAGCTCGACTGCAACGCGGTCCCCGGGAAGGATTCGGATGAAATTCTTCCTCATTTTTCCCGAAATATGCGCCAGGACCTGATGTTTGTTCTCCAGTTCCACCTTAAACATCGCATTTGGAAGGTGCTCGATGACCGTAGCCATCACTTCAATTGCATCTTCTTTCGGCAAATCCGGTTACTCCCCCTGGACGACAGCGGATCCCTTGATCACCGAAACCAGGTCGTCGGTGACCTGATCGATGGGGCCCATGCCGTCGACCTGATGGTAGACGTGCTTCACGCGGTAAAAATCGACGACCGGTTCCGTTTTTTCCCGATACTCGCGAAAGCGCTCGCGGATGACTGCCTCGGTGTCGTCCGCCCGGTGGATCAGGTTCCCGCCGCACAGGTCGCAAACGCCCTCTTTCTCCGGCGGACGCGTCGCCGTGTTGTATATCGCGTTGCATCGGCTGCACGTCAGACGTGTCGTCAGGCGCTCGACCAGGTAGTCAGGATCGACGCCCAGTTCGATCACCGACAACCGGTCCTGATCACCAAGCTCCGTGTCGAACATCTCCGCCTGTGCCACCGTCCTTGGATAACCGTCCAGTATGAACCCCAGTCGGCAGTCCGGCTCGGCGATCCGTTCCACGACGATGCCGTGGACGATATCGTCGCTCACCAGATCGCCGGCATCCATCACCTTCTTGGCCTCCAGGCCCAGGGGCGTCCCCCGTGCCACCGCATCGCGCAGCATGTCACCCGTGGCGATCTGGGGCATGCCGAGGGCATCCATAACAGCGCGCGCCTGAGTTCCCTTGCCGGCTCCCGGGGGGCCAAGAAGTATGACGACATTTCGCATCTTCTAGCCACGCCTCCCGCGAATCCGACCCTTCTTGAGGAACCCGTCGTAGTGGCGCATGATCAACTGCGATTCGATCTGGTTCACTGTATCCATCGCTACGCCAACCACGATCAGCAGCGAGGTCCCGCCGAAGTAAAACGTAACGCCCAGTCCCTGGGTGAAGAATGTCGGCAGCGCCGCATCGAGACCTGGCCCGATGAACGGCAGGCTCTGGACATGAAACCCGGTCATCATGAACTCGGGAATGACCGCCACCAACGCCAGGTACAGCGCGCCGACCAGCGTCAGCCGCGTCAGGATCGCGTTCAGGTAATCCGCGGTGCGACGGCCGGGTCGAATTCCGGGAACGAACCCCCCGTACTTCCGCATATTGTCGGCTACTTCATTCGGATTGAAGATGATCGACGTGTAGAAGTAGCAGAAGAAAATGATCGCACTGACGTAGAACAGGTTGTAGAGCGGCTCACCGAAGCTCAATGCGTCGCTGACTCCCCGCATGAACCGGTTTTCGCTCAGAAACAGCCCGAACGTCTGCGGAAACGTCAGAATCGACGATGCGAAAATCACCGGGATCACGCCGCCGGTGTTGACCTTCAGCGGAAGGTGCGTCGATTGGCCACCCATGACGCGGCGTCCGACGACCCGCTTCGCGTACTGAACCGTGATGCGTCGCTGTCCTCGTTCGACCAGAACGATAAAGCCGATGACGGCGATCATCACGGAAAAAAGGATAATCAACGTAAGCACCGACCACTCGTTGGTGTTCACCTTGATGTAGAGTTCACCGATCGCACTTGGAAGGCCGACGACGATACCAGCGAAGATGATCAATGACATGCCGTTGCCGATACCGCGCTCGGTGATCTGCTCGCCGAGCCACATGATGAACGCCGTTCCCGTCGTCAGCGTGAGCATCGTCATCAGGACGAACCGCAAACCCGGGTCCAACACGAACGACTGCTCACCCCGTTGCAGCGCGATGGCAATCCCACCGGACTGTACGGCGCTCAGGACGATCGTCAGGTACCGGGTATAGGTCGTGATCTTTCGCCGGCCGAGCTCACCCTCCTTCGACAGCTTCTCGAGGAACGGCCAGACGACGGTCAACAACTGAAGGATGATCGAAGCCGTGATGTAGGGCATGATGCCCAGGGCAAAGATCGTCAGCCGCCTGAAATTGCCGCCCGAGAACATATCCAGGAATCCGAACACCGTCCCCTGGTTCTCCGCGAAGAACTGCTCGAGAGCGTTAAAGTCGATCCCCGGCGTCGGGATGAACGCGCCCACGCGGTAGATCGCCAGCATGGCGAGCATGAACAACACGCGCTTCCGCAGGTCCGGAATGTTGAATATGTTCTGGAGGGTGTCGGTGATCACTTTTCCGGAACCTCACACTTGCCACCGGCGGCCGAAATCTTTTCCTGGGCACCCTTGGTAAAGTGCTGTGCAACGACATGGAGCGGCCGCTCGATCACGCCACCACCTAAAACCCTCAGCCCGTCCTTTTTCAGCTTTCGGACAATGCCGGCCGCAACCAATTCCTCCGGCCCGATGCGAGCTCCGTCCTCGATGTCGGGAAGTCGGGCCAGGTCTCCCACGTTGATGACCGAATGATGCTTCTTGAAGACGGCGTTCGTGAAGCCACGCTTCGGCAACCGCCGATGCAACGGCATCTGGCCACCCTCGAAGCCACGCTTGGAATGAGCGCCCGAACGGGACTTCTGTCCCTTGTGCCCCCGACCGGAGGTTTTACCGGTGCCCGAGCCCATGCCGCGTCCGACGCGCTTCCTGGGGCGGGTTGAACCCGGATTCGGCTTAAGTTCGTTGATCCCACTCATTCGATAACCTCACGGCGTCACTCCCCTGAAGGGGGTGCGGCTCACTACTCTTCCACCACCCGGACCAGGTGCGGAACCTTGGCAATCATCCCCCGCAGCGATGGTGTATCCTTGAGTTCGCGGACGGCGTTCAGACGACGCAGTCCAAGTCCCTTCACGACTCGCTTCAGGGCTTCGGGTGCGCCGATGACACTCTTGTAGTACTCAACCTTGATGCTGCGGGCTGCTTTCCGTTTCTTCGTCGTCGCCATCAGCCCACCAACTCCTCGACTTCCTTGCCCCGCAGACGCGCAACGTCCTTCGGGTGCTTTAACATCTTCAGCCCTTCGAAGGTCGCCTTCACAACGTTTTGCGGCGTGGCGGTCCCGATGGACTTGGTCAGGATGTTATTGATGCCTGCCGCCTGCATCACCGCACGCACGGCGCCTCCCGCGATGACACCCGTTCCTTCCTTGGCCGGCTTCAGCAGCACTCGGCCAGCACCGAACACGCCAACCACCTGATGAGGGGTCGTGTTGTTGATGATGGGAACGGTGATCATGTTCTTCTTCGCGGCTTCGATTCCCTTGCGGATAGCCGATGGAACCTCTTTGGCCTTGCCGCTGCCATGGCCGACCCGGCCGGCCTCGTCGCCAACGACGATAAGCGCGCTGAAGCTCAGGTTCTTCCCACCCTTGACGACCTTCGTCACGCGGTTGATGGCAACAACCGTGTCCTTGATTCCGTCGGACGGCTCGTCCCGCCTCCGATCTCTGGGGTTCCCCCGCTGGTTCCTACGCTGGTTCATCCTCTGATTCGCCACGGCAATCTCCTCAGAACTTCAGGCCCGCCTCGCGGGCCGATTCGGCGAGCGCCCGGACGCGCCCGTGATAGATGAACCCGCCGCGGTCGAACAGCGCCGCTTCGAGCCCCAACTGCTTCGCACGCTCGGCGATCAGTCGCCCGACAGCCTTCGCCGCCTCGACATTTCCACCGTTGGGCAACTGGTTTCTGGCATCGCCTTCCACCGAGCCTGCGCAGGCAAGCGTTCTGCCCTGCGTGTCGTCGATGAGCTGCGCATAGATGTGTTTGTTGCTCCGGAACACCGCCAGACGCGGCCGGTCCGCCGTGCCCGACAGCTTCTTCCGAATCCGCGTGTGGATCCGCTTTCGAATCCGGTATCGAGTCTCGGTCGCCATCAGCCAACTCCTCCGGCGGCACCGGCCTTCCCGGCTTTCTTCTTGAGAGCTTCGCCGGCATACCGGATGCCCTTGTTCTTGTACGGGTCCGGCGGTTTGAGGCTCCGCATCATAGCGGCGACCTGCCCGACTTGTTGACGGTCCACGCCGCTCACCGAAATTTTGGTCTGCTTCTCGATCTTTACCTCGATCCCGTCCGGAATCGGATACTCGATCGGATGCGAAAAACCGAGGCTGAAGATCACGGAACTACCTCTAAGCTCCGCGCGAAACCCGACGCCGACTATCTCCAGTCCCTTCACGAATCCCTCGGACACGCCCTTGACCGCGTTGGCCGCCAAGGCGCGGGCCAGACCGTGAAACGCCCGCTGCTGACCGCTGTCGTTGCTGCGGGTCATCACGAGCTCGTTACCTTTCTGTTCGCAAGAGATTCCCGCGGGAATCGGACTCGTCACGGTTCCCTTGGGGCCAGTAACGCGGACCTCGTTGCCTTCGATCCCGACCTTTACCGTGTCCGGGATCGGAATCGGCTGCTTGCCAATACGTGACATATAACCTGTAGCGGCGGTTCTATGACCGCCGGACCACTAGTGGTCGGCGGTTCTATGACCGCCGGACCACTAGTAGACGTCGCAGAGGATCTCCCCTCCGTACCCTTTCTGGCGCGCTTCACGCCCGGTCATGATTCCGCTCGACGTGCTCAGGACGTTGATACCCAGCCCATTGAGCACCTTCGGGATGTCCCTCTGCCCCACGTACACGCGACAACCGGGCCGGCTGACTCTCTTGAGCGAAGTGATGACATCCTCCCCCGCCGGCCCGTACTTCAGCACGACCGTCAAGGTCCGCCTGATGCCGGTCTCGCTGGTGCTGTAGCTCGAGACATACCCTTCCGCGACCAGGAGTCGCGCCAACTCGACCTTCAACTTTGAGGACGGCATCTCCACACGGTCGTGACGGGCTCCAAGCCCGTTGCGGATACGCGTCAACATGTCGGCGATTGGATCGGTCATTCTTCCTTTCCCCTACCAGCTCGATTTCACGACTCCCGGAATCTCGCCCGCGAGCGACAGACTCCGGAAACAGATCCTGCAGAGTTGAAATTTTCTGAGAAACCCACGGGGCCGGCCGCACCGTTTGCAACGACTACGGTACCGGACGGCAAACTTCTTCTTCTTCGCTTCCTTCGCTATGGATGACGTACGAGCCATGCGGTCTCCCTATTGCTGCCGAAACGGCATGCCGAGAAGGCGGAGCAACTCCCGCGCCTCTTCGTCAGTCCTCGCCGTTGTCACGATCGTGACGTTCATACCCTTGATCTTGTCGACCTTCGCGTAATCGATCTCCGGGAAGATCAACTGATCGCGCAAGCCCAACGTATAGTTGCCTCGACCGTCGAACGAACGTGTCGGGACACCTCGAAAGTCACGCACACGCGGCAGGACGATGCTTACGAGGCGATCGAGGAATTCGAACATCCTTGCACCCCGCAACGTTACCGCCGCCCCGATCGGCATGTTCTCGCGCAACTTGAAGTTCGCAATCGACTTCTTCGCACGAGTGATGATGGGGCACTGGCCGGTAATCCGTCCCAGTTCAACGATGGCGGCATCCAGAATCTTCGAGTTCTGGATCGCCTCGCCCAACCCCATGTTGACGACCGTCTTCTCAAGACGTGGCACGGCCATGATGTTGTCGTACTTGAAGTGCTTGATCAGGGCCGGAACGGCGTCGGTCCGGTATTGCTCTCTCAGTCTGGCCACACCCTACTCCTGGAACTTCTGTCTACTCAAATGCATTGCCGCACTTCTTACACGTACGTTCGTGGCGGCCGTCGGCCAGCACAGTCACGCCGAGCCGCGTGTGCTGCTTGCAGTTCTTACAGACGATTGCCACATTTGAAACGTGGATCGGCGATTCTTTCTCGACGATTCCGCCTTTGATGTTCTTCTGGGGGTTTGGCCGCGTGTGCCGCTTGATCATCTGAACACCCTCGACGACCAACTTATGATCGGCTTTCCTGACGATCAACACACGCCCTGTCTTTCCGCGATCCTTACCGCGCAGGACATAGACTTCGTCATTCTTCCGAATCTGAGGCATCTTCGCAGGCATACCCATCACACCACCTCCGGTGCAAGGGACACGATCTTCATGAAGCGTCTGTCGCGGAGTTCCCTGGCGACCGGACCGAACACGCGTGTCCCGACCGGCTCATGCGCATCGTCGATCAGCACGGCCGCGTTCTGATCGAAACGGATGTAGGTGCCGTCCTTGCGCCGATGTTCCTTCCGCGTACGTACGATCACGGCTCTCACGACGGCGCCCTTCTTCACGTTGCCGTCGGGCGCCGCTTCCTTCACCGATGCAGTCACGATATCCCCCAAGCCGGCGGTTCTTCCGACCGACCCTCCGAGCGGCAGGATGCAGGCAATCTTCTTTGCCCCTGAATTGTCGGCCACCTCGAGCATGGTCCTCATCTGGATGCTCATGGTTACGCTCCCCTGGACGAAGACGGCTGGACGATCCTCTGGAGGCGCCATCGCTTGTGCTTGCTCGTAGGACGGGTCTCGACGATCTTTACGACGTCCCCTGTGTGCGCCTTGCCCTCTTCGTCATGAGCGAGGAACTTCGACCGCTTGGTGACGATCCTCTTGTACAGGGGGTGCGGGACGCGTCGGCTGACCTCGACAACGATCGTCTTCTGCATCTTGGTCCGGGTGACTACCCCGACCTTGGCCTGTCTATGCCGGACTACTTTTACTTCCTGCGCTTGTTTCGTTTCCTCTGCCATTTCCACTCCGGACTCCTAGGAACCCTTCTCCTGTTGAGCCTGTGTTGCTTCGATCTGTTTCTGCCGGAGCAGGGTCAGCACGCGCGCCCGATCCTGCCGGAGTTGGCGCATCTTATTGAGCGCCTCGCTCTGTCCCATGGTGAACTGAAAACGGAGTCGAAAAGCCTCCTCCGACATCTCCTCCCGCCGGTTCTCAAGTTCATCGGCGGTCAGGTCTCGCAGCTTGTTGAAACGATCGCTGGACTTCACGACGACCTCTCAATCCGGGCGACGAACTTGGTCCGCACCGGAAGCTTCTGCGCCGCCAGTCGCATGGCCTCGCGGGCGGTTTCCTCGGGGACACCCTCCATTTCATAGAGGATCCGCCCCGGCTTGACCGGCGCAACCCAATACTCGGGCGAACCCTTTCCCTTTCCCATGCGTGTCTCTGCGGGCTTCTTCGTCACCGGCTTGTCCGGAAAGATCCGGATCCAGACTTTGCCGCCGCGCTTGACGAAGCGGGTCATCGCGATCCGTGCAGCTTCGATCTGCCGGTCGGTGAGCCACGCGGCGTCGAGCGTCTTCAGGCCGTAGTCTCCGAATTCCAGGCTCGAGCCCTTCCAGGCTTTGCCCTTCATCCGACCGCGCTGTTGCTTGCGGTACTTGACCTTTTTCGGCATCAACATGAGAACAAAATCTCCTTAGAGGCGCGCCGGCATCGGCGGCCGGACCGAGGGCTGCTTTGTCAAAATCTCGCCTTTATAGGTCCAGCATTTCACGCCCAGCACACCGTAGGTCGTATAGGCCTGTGCAAAGCCGTAATCGATGTCGGCTCGGAGCGTGGATAACGGCAACTGGCCCTGCAGGTACCATTCCGACCGTGCGATTTCATTGCCGTTCAGGCGCCCGCTGACGCGAACCTTGATCCCTTTCGCCCCGAACCGGAGCGCAGAATCGACGGCTTTCCGCATAGCGCGCCGGAAGGCTATCCGCTTTTCCAACTGCATGGCGATCGATTCGGCGACCAGTTGGGCATCGAGTTCCGGTCGGTGGATCTCCTGGATGTTGATGTACACCTCGCGGTTCGTCTGCTTCTGGACGTCGTTCTTGAGCTTGTCGATCTCGGAGCCCTTTCGCCCGATGATGATTCCCGGCCGTGACGTATAGACCGTGATCCGCAGCTTGTTGGCCATACGCTCGACGTCGATGCTGCTGACGCCGGCATGTGAAAGTTGCCGCTTCAGCTTGCGCTTGAGATCGAGATCCTCGTGCAGCAGACGGCTGTAGTCCTTCTCAGCAAACCAGCGGGACCGCCACGGCTTGGTGATCCCCAGCCTGAAACCGTAAGGATGTGTTTTTTGACCCATTAAAACCTCGAATCCTCTTATTCCTTCTCTCCGAGTTCCACCGTGATGTGGCTCATTCTGCGCATGTAACCGAAAGCGCGGCCCATCGGAGCCGGTCGGATCCTCTTGAGCCGCGGCCCCTCGTTAATGAAAGCGCGCTCGATGAAAAGATTGTCGACGTCGACGTCCTCGCCCCTTTCGGTCGCGTTGGCGATCGCGGACCGCACCACCTTCTCGATCGGGACGGTGGCCCGCTTGTTCGTGAACCGGAGCGTCATCAATGCGTCGTTGACGTCTTTCCCCCGAATGAGATCGACGACGAGGCGTCCCTTCTGGGGCGACATCCTGATGAACCGTGCTGTTGCCTTCGCTATCATTTGGCTATTGGCCTTTGGCTGTTAGCTCTCAATTCTCTTGTCTCGGCGCTCCGACTGGTAGCCAACGGCCAACAGCCAGCGGCGGCCCTCCTACCTCGGCATGACGGACTTGCCGCCGGCCGAGTGCCCCCGGAATGTCCGCGTCGGGGCAAACTCACCCAGCTTGTGCCCGACCATGTTCTCGGTCACGTAGACAGGGATGAATTTCTTCCCGTTGTGAACAGCGATCGTGTGGCCCACCATCTCGGGAATGACGGTCGAACGTCGTGACCACGTCTTGTGAACCTTCCGCTCGTTGCGGGCATTCATGCCTTCAATCGCCTTCTCCAGGTGGTCGTCGATGAAGTAACCCTTCTTGATCGAACGTGCCATACGCCTACTTCTTCCTCTTTACGATGAACTTATCGGTTCGCTTGTTGTTCCGGGTCCGGTAGCCCAGCGTCGGTTTCCCCCAGGGCGTCATCGGATTGTTGCCCTTGACTCGTCCCTCGCCGCCACCGTGAGGATGGTCGACCGGGTTCATCACAACCCCGCGGACGGTTGGGCGAAACCCTCGGTGGCGCGTCCTGCCTGCTTTGCCCAGGGAAATCTTATCGTGATCGAGGTTCCCAACCCGACCGACCGTCGCCATGCAATCCACGGCGACTAGCCGAACCTCGCTCGAGGGCAGCTTCACGTGGGCGTACTTGCCTTCCTTGGCAACCAACTGAGCCGACCCGCCTGCGGCGCGCACCATCTGGGCGCCCTTGCCGGGGCGGAGTTCGATATTGTGGATGGTCGTCCCGAGAGGGATGTTCTTGAGCGGCAGTGCGTTGCCGACGATTATGTCCGCATCGGGCCCCGAAATTACCTGCGTCCCAACCTTCAGCCCGACAGGCTGAAGGATGTAGCGCTTCTCGCCGTCCACGTAGGACAGCAACGCGATGAACGCGGAGCGGTTCGGGTCGTATTCGATTGTTTCTACCCGGGCCGGAATCCCGGCCTTGTCCCGCTTGAAATCGATCACGCGGTACTGCCGCTTGCTGCCTCCGCCACGATGCCGGACGGTGATGCGCCCACTGTTGTTGCGCCCGCTGATTCTCTTCTTGGGCTCAAGCAGCGGTTTGTACGGGCGGTCGGTCGTAACCTCCTGCTTGTAGTCGACGACTTCCTGAAACCGCCTCGACATCGGGATGGGCTTGAATTTCTTGATCGCCATCTAGAAGTCCTCCCCGTACTCGATCATTTTTTCGCCCTCGGCCAGCGTGACGTACGCCTTTTTCCAGCTGGCCTGGTAGCCGGTGAATTTGCCCCTTCGGCGGAACTTTCCACGGACGATCATGGTGTGGACGTGGTCGACGTTGACCTTGAAGATGCGTTCCACGGCCTGCCGTATCTCCTGCTTGCTGGCGTTGGTCTTCACCTCGAAGCAGAGCGTACGATCCCTATTCTTCAGCGTCAGGCCCTTTTCGGTGATTACGGGCCTGCGGATGACGTCATAGAGCGTGCTCATTTCAGCGCCTCCTCGAGGTCCTGGATGGCGGACTTGCTGAAGACCACGTGCCGTGCGTTGATGAGTTGGTAGGGAGTCACCTGGAGGCTCGGAAGGAGCCGGACTTCGGGAAGGTTCCGGGATGCGAGGAGCAGATTCGGATTCTCTTTGTGATCAATCAGCAGAATCTTCCTTGTCAGACCGAGCTTACCCAGCGACTCCCAGAACAGCTTCGTCCGGTGGCTCTCGAGGGTGAAGGCGTCCACCACGCTGAGCTCGGAATCCCCGAGTTTCAGCGACAGGGCGCTGCGGAGCGCCGCCCGGAACATCTTTCTCGGAAGTTGGTAGCCGTAGTCACGCGGCTTCGGTCCGAAGACTGTCCCTCCACCTCGCCAAAGCGGGTTCCGCACTTCGCCGACCCGAGCGCGGCCGGTGCCTTTCTGCCGCCAGGGCTTCCGGCCACTGCCGGACACCTGATCCCTGGTCTTGGTCGAGTGGGTCCCCGATCGCCGCGTCGCCAGGTATTGCTTGACGGCGTCATGCAGCAGTCCCTCGTTGACGGGAACAGCGAACACCTCGTCGGCTAGTTCCAGCGTCTCCACAACCTTGTCTTCCAGGTTCTTGACTTCGATCTTGGGCATTCCCTGTCTCCCGCTAACGGGCCCTCCGTAGGACGACGTATCCGCCGTTGGGCCCGGGAACCGCGCCCCGCAGATACAGGAGGTTTTTCTCGGCGTCCACCTCAATGATCCGAACACCTTGAACCGTGACGCGGTCGACCCCCATGTGGCCGGGCATGCGCGTTCCCTTGAAGACACGCGAGGGATAGGCCGACTGGCCGATCGATCCGGGGGCGCGGTGGAACATCGATCCGTGGGTCGCCCCTCCGCCATGGAACCCGTGCCGTTTGATCACACCCGCGAAGCCCCGGCCCTTGCTCGTCCCGGTAACGCTGATACGGTCGGCTGCCTTGAAGATATCCGCCTGGACGCGGTCGCCGGCCTTCACATCGTCGTCGCCGCTGAGTCTGATTTCGCGAAGAAAGCGCACCGGCGGCACATCGGCCTTCTTGAAGTGTCCGGCCATCGGCTTGCCGACGCGCTTTCCCTTCACGAATTCGACCAGCCCGAGTTGCACAGCGTCGTAACCGTCAGTGGCGACAGTCTTGCGCTGGACGACCACGCAGGGCCCTGCCTGGACGATCGTCACAGGTATCGCCAGCCCGTCTTCGTTGAGCACTTGGGTCATTCCCAGTTTCTTGCCTAAGAGTCCGTCAACCATTTTCTTAGCTCGTAGCTGTTGGCGATTGGCTGTTAGCTTCGGACCACCGGCCAAAAGCCAACGGCCAACTCCCAATCGCTATTTCGTATGTTCCCTTCCGAAGGCCTTGATCTCGACGTCGACACCGGCCGGCAGGTCGAGCTTCATCAGCGCGTCCACCGTCTGCGGCGTCGGTTCGAGAATATCGAGCAGCCTCTTGTGCGTCCGAATCTCGAACTGCTCCCGCGACTTCTTGTCCACGTGCGGCGAGCGCAGCACCGTGTACTTGTTGATCACCGTTGGCAGCGGAATGGGGCCCGCGACCCGGGCGCCGGTACGTTTCGCTGTGTCGACAATCTCACCCGACGACTGGTCCAGAATCCTGGAGTCGTAGGCTTTGAGACGGATCCGAATCTTTTCGTTCAGCATGCCCTTCCTCGTTCAGCGGGTCTTCTACTCGACAATTTCGATGACGGTCCCGGCGCCGACGGTCCGGCCGCCTTCGCGGATAGCGAACCGCAGACCTGCTTCTAGCGCCACCGGTGTAATCAGTTCGATCTTCAGGCTCACCCGGTCGCCCGGCATCACCATCTCCACCCCTTCGGGCAAGGATGACGACCCGGTCACGTCCGTCGTCCTGAAGTAGAACTGCGGGCGATACCCGGTGAAAAACGGCGTGTGGCGGCCGCCCTCGTCCTTGGTCAGCACGTACACCTCGGCATCGAACTTCGTGTGCGGCGTGATCGACCCCTTCTTGGCCACCACCTGTCCCCGCTCCACTTCGTCCTTCTTGGTCCCGCGCAGCAACAACCCCACGTTGTCGCCCGCCTGCCCGTCGTCCAGGAGCTTCTTGAACATCTCCACTCCCGTGATCACCGTCTTGAAGGTCGGCTTGAACCCCACTATCTCCAGCTCTTCTCCCACCTTCACTACACCCCGCTCGATTCGGCCCGTGACCACCGTCCCCCGGCCCGATATCGAGAAAATATCCTCGATCGGCATCAAAAACGGCTTGTCCACCGCCCGCTCCGGTATCGGAATGTACTCATCAACCGCCGTCATCAACTCGTTGATCTTCTCAACCCATTCGTCCTCTTCGTCCAGCGCCTTGAGCGCCGACCCCCGGATCACCGGTATGTCGTCGCCCGGAAATCCGTAGGAACTCAGCAACTCCCGCACTTCCATCTCCACCAACTCCAGCAACTCCTCATCTTCCACCGCGTCGCACTTGTTCAAAAACACCACCACGTAGGGCACTCCCACCTGCCGCGCCAGCAATATGTGCTCCCGCGTCTGCGGCATCGGCCCGTCCGTCGCCGCCACCACCAGGATCGCCCCGTCCATCTGCGCCGCGCCCGTGATCATGTTCTTGATGTAGTCCGCGTGTCCCGGACAGTCCACATGGGCGTAGTGCCGCTTCGACGTCTGATACTCCACGTGCGCCGTCGCGATCGTGATCCCTCTCGCCTTCTCCTCGGGCGCATTATCGATCGAATCGAACGATCGGTACGACACCGTCGGATCGTCCTTCGCCAGCGTCTTGGTGATCGCCGCCGTCAGCGTCGTCTTTCCATGATCGATATGCCCGATCGTCCCTACGTTGATATGCGGCTTGGATCGGTCGAATTTCTCTTTCGCCATTTTCTGTCTCGTCCTCTCTCTTCGCCTATCAGTTGTCAGTTCTTGTCCCCGACTCGTAACTGATTACTGATGACTGGCCACTGAATACTGATAACTGAGCTAATAGCCAATCTCCCTACGCGGGCTTGTACTCCCTGCCTTGCACACGAGCAATGATTTCGTCCGCAGTCTGTTTCGGCACTTCTTCATATTGCGCAAAGTGCATCGTGTAGGTCGCACGCCCCTGGGTCATCGATCGCAGGACCGTCGCGTAACCGAACATCGTTGCCAGCGGAACGAACGCCCGAATGATCTGCGTGCCGGGCCGTGACTCCATCCCTTCAACATGGCCACGCCGCGAGTTCAGGTCTCCGATCACATCTCCCATGTACTCTTCCGGCAGCACGACTTCCACCCGCATGACCGGCTCGAGCAACGCTGGCTTCGCCTTCCGGCAAGCTTCCTTGATCGCCATTGAACCGGCAATCTTGAAAGCTATCTCCGAGGAGTCCACCTCGTGGAACGAGCCGTCGATCAGATGGACCCGGACGTCCCGCACTTCGAAGCCGGCAAGGACGCCCGACGTCATCGCTTCCGCGATCCCCTGTTTGACGGGTTTGATGTACTCCTTCGGGATCGCTCCACCGACAATCTCGTTCAGGAAATCGAGGCCCGCTCCCGGCTCGGCCGGCTCGATGGAAATCTTCACATGCCCATACTGACCCCTGCCGCCCGTCTGCCGAACGTACCTGCCTTCCGCGTCTGCCTTGGCGCGAATGGTTTCCTTATAGGCCACTTGAGGCTTGCCGACGTTCGCACCGACCTTGAATTCGCGCAACATCCGGTCGACGATCACCTCCAGGTGCAACTCCCCCATCCCGGCAATGATGGTTTGTCCGGTGTCCTCGTCGGTATGGATCCGGAAGGTCGGATCTTCCTGGGCGAGCTTGCCCAGCGCCATGCCCATCTTTTCTTGGTCGGCCTTGGTCTTGGGCTCGATCGCAACGGCAATGACCGGCTCCGGAAAATCCATGGCTTCCAGCAGTATCGGCGCCGTCTCTTCACATATCGTGTCGCCGGTCGTGACCTTCCTCAGGCCCACAGCCGCGGCGATGTCCCCGGTGTAGATTGCCTTGATATCCTCGCGCTTGTTTGCGTGCATCTTCAGCAACCGACCGACGCGCTCCCGGGTGTCCTTGGCTGTGTTGTAGACGTACGACCCGCTATCGAGATGCCCCGAGTAAACTCGGAAGAATGCCAGCTGGCCGACAAAGGGGTCGTTCATGATCTTGAACACCAGAGCGGAAAAGGGCTCAGAGTCGTCGGGCTTGCGGACCAGCTGTGAAGATCTGTCGGGGGTCAATCCGGTCATCGCGGGGATATCGAGGGGGGAGGGGAGGTAGTCCACGACAGCGTCCAGCAGCGGCTGGACGCCCTTGTTCTTGAAGGACGACCCACACAGCACCGGCGTCATCTTCAACGTGATCGTCGCCTGCCGCACCGCCGCCTTTAGCTCATCGTCGGAGATCGGTTCCCCGTGAACAAACTTCTCAAACAGCTTGTCGTCGGACTCGCTGGCAGCCTCGACGAGGAGCTCACGCCTCTCGGCCACGATCTCCTTCAGCTCCTGCGGTACGTCGGCAATCTCGTACTTGGCACCGAGTGTTTCATCGCTGTACACGATCGCTTTCTGCCCGATGAGGTCGATGACACCGCGGAATTCGTCTTCCGCTCCCAGCGGCCACTGGACAGCCACGGGGTTGGCGTGAAGCCGGTCCCGTATCATCTCCATCACATGTCCGAAGTCGGCGCCGGTACGATCCATCTTGTTGACGAACGCGATCCGGGGTACCCGGTACTTATCCGCCTGGCGCCACACCGTCTCGGACTGCGGCTCGACGCCGCCGACGGCGCAGAATACCGCGACGGCTCCGTCCAGCACGCGGAGAGAACGCTCCACTTCGGCCGTGAAATCGACGTGACCGGGCGTGTCGATGATGTTGACCCGGTTATCGTTCCAGAAGCAGGTCGTCGCAGCCGAGGTGATCGTGATGCCGCGTTCCTGTTCCTGCTCCATCCAGTCCATGGTCGCCGTACCCTCGTGCACCTCTCCCAACTTGTAGTTGATCCCGGTGTAATAGAGAATCCGCTCCGTCGTCGTCGTCTTACCGGCGTCGATATGAGCCATGATCCCGATGTTGCGGGTTCTCTTGAGTGGTACTTGGCGGGGCATGATGTTACTCGTCGAGGGCGATTACCACCGGTAATGGGCAAAGGCCTTGTTGGCCTCCGCCATCCGATGGGTGTCTTCCTTCTTCTTGATTGAATTGCCGCGGCTGTTGGCAGCGTCCAGCAGCTCGCCGGCGAGTTTCTCTTCCATCGATTTCTCGCCTCTGCTTCGCGAGTAACCGAGAAGCCAGCGGATGCTCAACGAGGTTCGCCGTTGGTTGTTGACTTCCACGGGAACCTGGTAGGTCGAGCCTCCGACCCTGCGGGATTTCACCTCCAGAGCGGGCTTCACGTTCTCCACGGCGGCCTTGAAGATCTTCAGAGGATCGTCGTTGGACTTTTCCTCGACAAGCTTCAGCGCACGGTAAAAGATGCTCTGTGCCACGCTCTTCTTGCCGTCCCACATCATCTGGTTGACAAACTTAGTAACCAGCATGCTCGCATACACAGGATCGGGCAGGACTTCGCGCTTTACGATGTGCGCTCTTCTGGGCATAGAAACCTCAAAGCGCCCACCCTACGAGACGCGAGTGGCCGCTGATTCGACTGAAATTGACAGAATCAAGAAGGCCTATACCCGGGAGAGATCCCGGCAGCAGACCCTTATGAACTGTTACCCTTTGGGCCGTTTGGCGCCGTACTTCGAACGGGACTGTTTGCGGTTGGCAACGCCCGCTGCGTCCAACGTTCCTCGAATGACGTGATATCGGACGCCCGGCAGATCCTTTACTCGGCCCCCTCGAATCAAGACGATGGAGTGTTCCTGCAGATTGTGCCCGATACCCGGAATATATGTCGTCACCTCGATCCCATTGGTCAAACGAACACGGGCAACCTTGCGAAGGGCTGAATTTGGCTTCTTCGGTGTCGACGTATAAACCCGCGTGCACACACCCCGCTTCTGCGGACAGTTTTGCAGTGCGGGACTGCTCGTCTTAAATTTGGGCTTCTTCCGGCCCTGTCGTACAAGCTGGTTAAACGTCGGCACGGGGCATACTCTCCTACAGATCTCCGTCCAAGAACACTTCTCTCACCTGTCACAAAATCGTCGACAAGCGAAACTCAACAATATTAGTAAATCGTTAAGTCGTTGTCAACACTCACACTTGTATAACTTCGGTCCTGCGACGGCCGCGGCGCCGAAATCAGTTCGCCGCCGCCCCCCCGCTGGTCCCTTCCACGTCTCCGGCTTTCATCATCTCGACTTCCTCATCCAGCAACTCGACAGGTTCCTGCTCGTTCGTCAGGTATACGTTGCGGTAGTAGTCCAGACCGGTGCCGGCGGGGATCAATCGTCCCATGATCACGTTCTCCTTCAGGCCCCGCAGGTAGTCGATCTTGCCGCTGATCGAAGCTTCCGTCAGCACGCGAGTCGTCTCCTGGAATGAGGCGGCCGAAATGAACGAGTCGGTCGCGAGTGACGCTTTCGTGATTCCCAGAAGAAGCGGACGTCCCGACGCGGGCTCACCGCCATTCACGCGTACTCTTTCGTTCTCTTCCTGGAAACGGAACCGGTCGACCTGCTGATCGATCAGGAACTCGGTGTCGCCAACAACCTCGACCTTGATCCATCGCATCATCTGCCGAACGATAACTTCGATGTGCTTATCGTTGATGTTCACGCCCTGGAGCCGGTAGACTTCCTGGATCTCGTTGACCAGATAGGCCTGTAACTCTTTCTCCCCGAGGACCGCCAGAATATCGTGCGGGTTCCGGGGACCGTCCATCAACGGTTCGCCGGCGCGTACGTATTCGCCTTCCTGCACATTGATGTGAATACCACGGGGCAATGAGTACTCGCGTTCGACGCCTTCTTCGGTAACGACATGAATCTTCCGCTGCCCCTTGGCGATGTCGCCGTACTTGACGATGCCGTCGATCTCGGTGATGACCGCCGTCTCGCGCGGCTTGCGGGCCTCGAAAAGCTCCTGCACCCGAGGCAGGCCGCCCGTGATGTCCTTGGTCTTGGTCGTCTCGCGTGGGATCTTGGCCAGGACGTCGCCCTGGTGTACCGGGTCGCCGTCACCGACAATCAGGTGGGCGCGCGACGGGATCAGGTACTTGCGAAGCAACTTCTTGGAAGCGTCCCGGATCTGGATCATCGGCTGACGCTTCTCATCCGGGGCATCTGTCACTACCCAGCGCGACAGGCCCGTCACTTCGTCCAGTTCCTCGTGCATCGTCACGGCCTCGACCAAATCTTTGAACTGGACGGTTCCGCTGAACTCGGTGAGGATGGCGAAGGTGTAAGGATCCCATTCGACCAGGACCGTACCCACGGTTATCTCCTGCCCTTCTTCGACTCGCAGCTTCGCACCGTAGACGATGCTGTAGCGTTCCTTCTCGCGGCCCTTTTCGTCGACGATCGCGACGTACCCGTTCCGGTTCATCGCAACCATCAAGCCTTTCTTGTCGCGGACAGTCTGCAAGTCGTGAAACTTGATGAGCCCGGAATTCTTGGCTTCGAGGTTAGTCTGCTCGATGACCCGTGATGCCGTCCCGCCGATGTGGAACGTCCTCATGGTCAGCTGGGTTCCCGGTTCGCCGATCGACTGTGCGGCGATCACGCCGACGGCCTCGCCGATTTCTACCATCTTTCCGGTCGCCAGGTTGCGGCCGTAACACCGGACGCAAGCGCCCCGCCGCGTTGCGCATGTCAGCACGGAACGAATCTTTACGCGCTCGATGCCGGCGGACTGGATCGCGGTGGCCAGATCTTCGGTGATCTCGTTGTTGATGTTAACGATGATCTTGCCTTCGTAGTCCTTGATCTTCTCCAATGACACGCGACCGATGATGCGGTCGCGGAGCGGCTCGATGATCTCACCCGACTCCACGATTGATCCCACGAAGATCCCGTCCACGGTATCGCAGTCGTTCTCGCTGATGATCACATCCTGCGCCACATCAACCAGACGGCGGGTCAGGTAACCCGAGTCCGCGGTCTTGAGCGCGGTATCGGCCAGGCCCTTCCGGGCACCGTGTGTCGAGATGAAGTACTGCAGCACGTTGAGGCCTTCACGGAAGTTCGCGGTGATCGGTGTCTCGATGATCTCGCCCGACGGCTTGGCCATGAGGCCACGCATTCCCGCAAGCTGGCGGATCTGTTGCTTCGAACCGCGGGCTCCCGAGTCCGCCATCAGCAGGATCGAATTGAAGTCATGGCTGGCCGCCTCGGTGCGCTCCATCTCGCTAAACATCATGTCGGACACCTTCTCGGTCACTTCCGACCAGATGGCAATCACCTTGTTGTAACGCTCGCCGTTCGTGATGGCGCCGTCACGGTACTGCGAATCCACCTTAACGACCTCGGTCTGCGCCTTGGCGACGAAGTCCTTCTTGCCCGGTGGAACGATGAGATCGTCGATGCCGATGGAAATGCCGGCCAGCGTCGCAAACAGGAAGCCCAGTTGCTTGATCCGGTCCAGCATCAGGACGGTCAACTCGGGTCCGTGTCGGAGGTAGATGTAGCTGACGAGCTGGCCGAGGCCTTTCTTCTTTAACAGGCCGTTGACGAACGGCACCCCCTCGGGAATCGCGTCGGCGAAAATGACCCTTCCGACAGTCGTCTCCAGCATCCGGTTCTCGACGTCAAGAGCCTCGGCATGCATGATGGACTGATCGTCATAGGCGGTCGTCATGTCGATCAGCGTGCCGGAGTAGCGCAGTCGGATGGGCGTCTGCGTTTCGACCTGACCGGCTTCCAGGGCCATGAGGACTTCTTCGGCTGATCCGAAAGTCCGGCCTTCACCGCGCGTAGAGTCTTTCTTGCGGGTCAAGTAGTAGATGCCGAGCACCATGTCCTGACTCGGTACGGCGATCGGTTGGCCGCTCGCCGGTGAGAGCAGGTTCTGCGTGGAGAGCATCAGCACGGACGCCTCGATCTGTGCTTCGGGCGACAGCGGAATATGGACCGCCATCTGGTCGCCGTCGAAATCGGCGTTGAACGCCGTACAGACCAGCGGGTGGATCTTGATCGCCTTGCCCTCGACCAGGACTGGCTCGAAGGCCTGGATGCCCAGCCGGTGCAGGGTGGGCGCACGGTTCAGCATGACAGGGTGGTCCTTGATCACGTCCTCGAGAATGTCCCAGACGACAGGATCGTGTCGCTCGACCATCTCCTTTGCGGCCTTGACGGTTGTGCAATGTCCGCCCTGCTCCAGCCGGTTGTAGATGAACGGCTTGAACAGTTCCAGCGCCATCTTCTTCGGCAGTCCGCACTGGTGCAGCTTCAACTCCGGCCCGACGACGATGACAGACCGGCCGGAATAGTCGACGCGCTTGCCCAAAAGGTTCTGCCGGAACCGTCCCTGCTTGCCCTTCAGAGTATCCGAGAGCGACTTGAGCGGCCGGTTGTTGGCACCCCTCAGAATGCGGCCACGCCGACCGTTGTCGAACAGGGCGTCGACAGCTTCCTGCAACATCCGCTTCTCGTTGCGGACGATGACGTCGGGGGCGTGCAGCTCGATGAGCTTCTTGAGGCGGTTGTTGCGGTTGATCACGCGACGGTACAGGTCGTTCAAGTCCGAAGTGGCGAACCGTCCACCGTCGAGCGGCACCAAGGGCCGCAGCTCGGGCGGGATCACAGGAATCACGTCCAGAATCATCCACTCCGGCTTGTTGCCAGACTTGACGAAGGCCTGGACCACCTTCAGCCGTTTGGCGAACTTGAGCTTCTTCTGCTGCGACGTCTCGTTCTTCATCTTGACGCGCATTTCTTCGGAGAGCGAGCTGATATCGACCCGCTTGAGCAACTCCTTGATCGCCTCGGCGCCCATCATCGCCACGAACTTTCCGGGATGCTCCTGCTGCATCTGACGGAATTTCTCCTCGGTCAGCAGCTCGCAGTCCTTGAGCGGAGCCTCGCCGGGGTCGACCGTCACATAGGCTTCGAAGTAGAGGACACGTTCCAAATCGCGCAGCGACATGTCGAGCAAGTGTCCGATGCGGCTCGGCAGGCCCTTGAAGAACCAGACGTGGGAACAAGGACTGGCCAGCTCGATGTGGGCAAGCCGTTCCCGACGCACCTTCGACAGCGTAACTTCCACGCCACACTTGTCGCAGATGACACCGCGGTGCTTCATCCTCTTGTACTTCCCGCACAGGCATTCCCAGTCCGTCACCGGCCCAAAAATGCGGGCGCAGAAAAGACCGTCCTTTTCCGGCTTGAACGTCCGGTAGTTGATCGTTTCCGGCTTGGTGACCTCTCCGTGGGACCAGGACCGAATCTTCTCGGGGGAAGCAAGGCTGATTCGGATACTGTCAAAATCCGCAATCGGCGCCACTCTGTCGTAAGGATTGGATCTGATCAAGTCTAGTTACCTCCGTGAAGGAGCAGGAAAAACGGATCGGCGGTATAGACCGCCGCTACAGATCGTCGTCTAATTCTCTTCCGCCGTACTCTGCGGTGCCTTGCGTTTCATCAATTCCACGTCCAGACCGAGGCTCTGCAACTCGCGGATAAGGACGTTGAACGACTCGGGAATGCCCGGTTCGATCGAAGCCTCGCCTTTTACAATCGCCTCATAAATCTTCGTCCGTCCGTAGACGTCGTCAGACTTCGCCGTCAGCAGTTCTTGTAGGATGTGCGCCGCGCCGTACGCCTCGAGCGCCCACACCTCCATCTCACCAAAACGCTGACCACCAAACTGAGCTTTTCCGCCCAGCGGTTGCTGCGTGATCAGGGAGTATGGCCCGATCGAGCGGGCGTGGATCTTGTCGTCGACCAGGTGAGAGAGCTTCAGCATGTAAATGTATCCGACCGTGACTTCCTGCTCGAAAGGCTCTCCCGACATGCCGTCGTACAACCGCGTCTGGCCGCTCGTCGGCAATCCCGCACTCAAGAGCACCTCTTTGATCTCGCCCTCGGTCGCTCCGTCGAAGACGGGAGTCGCGTAGTACAGCCCCACCGCATGGGCCGCCCAGCCCAGGTGCGTTTCGAGTATCTGCCCCACATTCATCCGCGACGGAACCCCAAGTGGGTTCAGGACGATCTCCACCGGTGTTCCGTCGGGCAGATATGGCATGTCCTCTTCGGGCAGAATTCGTGCGATCACACCCTTGTTCCCGTGCCGGCCGGCCATCTTGTCGCCAACCGACAGCTTCCGTTTCATTGCGACATAGACCTTTACCAGCTTGATCACCCCCGGGGGCAACTCGTCGCCGCGTCTCAACTTGGACACCCGCTCTTCGTGAACCTTGCGGAGCACGTCGATCTGACGGGTCGTCATGCCTTCGATCTCCTGGATCTCGTCCGTGCTGTTGGAACGATCCGAGAACTTGAGCTTCACCAGCTCACGAAGCGACATGTTCTTGATGATTTCCCTGGTTATCATCGTCTTCTTGGCGATGATCTTCCGCCCAGAACGGTCGTGGACCAGCTCGTTCGTGGTGACCTTGCCGCCGAGAACCTGTTCGAGGCGGTTGTTGCGTTCATCCGCCAGGATTCTGATCTCGTCCTTGAGGTTCTTTTCGAGACGCTGCAGTTCCATCTCCTCGATGGCCATCGCGCGCTCGTCCTTCTCGGCTCCTTTTCTCGAGAAGATATTGACGTCCACGACGATGCCCTCGATGCCCGGCGGGCAGATCAGGGAGGCGTCGCGCACGTCACCAGCCTTCTCTCCGAAAATGGCGCGCAGGAGCTTTTCTTCCGGTGTGAGCTGAGTTTCGCCCTTGGGTGTGACCTTGCCGACCAGCACGTCGCCCGGCTTGACGTAAGCGCCGCTCCGGATGATGCCCGCTTCGTCAAGGTCATTCAGAAAAGATTCGCTGACGTTGGGAATATCGCGTGTGATCTCTTCGGGCCCGAGCTTCGTGTCGCGCGCCTCGATGTCGAACTCCTCGATGTGGATCGAGGTGTAATAGTCGTCCTTGACGAGGCGTTCGGATACGAGAATGGCGTCCTCGAAGTTGTACCCGCGCCACGGCATGAATGCGACCAGAATGTTCCTGCCAAGCGCCAGCTCTCCCCGCTCAGTACAGGGACCGTCGGCCAGCACCTGGCCGATAGTCACGCGATCGCCCTTCTTGACCAGGGGCTTCTGGTTGATGCACGTGTTCTGGTTCGAACGCTTGAACTTGGTCAGCGAATAGATGTCCGCCCCGACTTCACGGGAGAAGAAGCTGTCCTCAGCGCCTTCAACTCGGACGATGATGCGCTCAGAATCGACCGAATCGACTGTCCCGCCGCGCTTGCAGATGATGACCGCGCCTGAATCGCGGGCGGTGATCTCCTCCATTCCGGTGCCGACCAGCGGCGCGGCGGTCTTCAGTAGTGGAACTGCCTGCCGCTGCATGTTCGAACCCATCAGCGCGCGGTTCGCATCGTCGTTTTCCAGGAACGGAATCAGTGACGCCGCGACCGACACCAGCTGCTTGGGCGAGACGTCGACGAAGTCGACTTCTTCGCGATGCTTCAAAACGAAGTTACCCGCCTGGCGAATGTTGACCAGCTCGTTGACCATCCTTCCGCTTGCGTCGAGCTCCACGTTCGCCTGTGCGATAAGGTACTTGTCTTCTTCCCAGGCCGAGAGGTAGAACGAGTGCGGTTCGACCTCGATAGGTCTCTTTTTCTTCCCGAGAGCCTGGTTTGCCTTCTCAACGGCCGCCAGTTCCACGTGGTCGCCGACCTTGAAGCTGGAATCGCCGGCTGAGAGCACGGTGACGTAATCGATGACCCGCCCCTTCTTGACTTTCCGGTATGGACTCTCGATGAACCCGAACTCGTTGATGCGCGCGTAGCAACTCAGGGAGGAGATCAGCCCGATATTGGGACCTTCTGGCGTCTCGATCGGGCAGATGCGGCCGTAGTGCGTGGGATGGACGTCCCGCACTTCAAAACCGGCACGCTCTCTGGACAAACCGCCGGGCCCCAAAGCCGACAGGCGCCTCTTGTGGGTGATCTCGGATAGTGGGTTGGTCTGGTCCATGAACTGGGAAAGCTGGGAGGAACCGAAGAATTCACGAACCGCTGCAATCACGGGCTTGGCATTGATCAGGTCATGCGGCATCGCAGTGATCATTTCCTGATAGACGGACATCTTTTCCTTGATCGCCCGCTCCATCCGAACCAAACCGATCCGGAACTGGTTTTCGAGCAATTCACCGACAGCACGGACTCGGCGGTTGCCCAGGTGGTCGATGTCATCGACCTGTCCCACGGCCTTGCGCAGCTTCAGTAGATAGGTAATGACGCCGTAGAAGTCCGACGGCTCCAGAATTCGCTTCTCCAGGGGCGTCGTCAGGTCGAGTTTGATGTTGAACTTCAGCCGGCCAACCCGCGAGAAGTCGTACTTGCGCGGATCGAAGAACATCCCCTCGAACAAAGCAGTCGCCGTTTCCAGGGTCGACGGGTCGCCGGGACGCAGCTTCCGATAGATCTCGATGAGCGCTTCCTGAGAAGTCTTAATCGTGTCTTTCTTGAGCGTCTGGCTGAGGACGCCAGCAATATCGTCGCGCTCGGGGAAGAACACGGGAAACTCCGGCACTCCGGCATCGACAAGCGTCTGCAGGAGCGCTTGGCTCAACTCGTTGTTGGCCTCGACGATCACTTCGCCCGTCTCGGTGTCGATGATGTCGGACGCGGCGAATGCACCTTCAAGATCCTGGGTGCCGATCTCGAAACGCTTGATCTTCGCCACCTTGAGGGCCTGAATCACAGCGTGGGTGATCTTCTTGCCCGCCTTGGCCAGCACTTCGTCGGTCTTCGGCTTACGGATCTCCTTGGAAACCCGCATGCCACGGATGTTTTCCGACAGATTCCAGAGGAGCTTGCCTTTCTGGACGGTGATGTTATCGACCGTGTAGAACTTTCTGATGATCTCTTCGTCGCTCTTAAGGCCCAGCGCACGTAGGAAGATCGTGGCCACGAATTTTCGCTTCCTGTCGATCCGAACATAGAGGATGTTCTTCGACGTCTCGTACTCGAATTCGACCCAGGACCCTCGGTACGGAATGAGCTTTCCTAGAAAATAATTGCGGCTCGGCGTCGATTCAAAAAAAACTCCGGGGCTGCGATGCAGCTGGCTGACGATAACGCGCTCGGTACCGTTGATGACGAACGTCCCCGTGTCGGTCATCAGCGGGATCTCGCCGAAGTAGACCTCCTGCTCCTTGATGTCGCGAATCGTCTTCGCGCCGGTGTCCGGGTCCTTGTCAAAGATAGTAAGTCGGATCGTAACCTTGAGCGGGGCCGCGTATGTCATGCCCCGTTCCTGGCACTTATCGACGTCGTACTTCAGGTTCATCTGAACCGGGTCGCCACACTTCTCGCAAAACGTAACCAGGTTTTTGTTGTTCGAGCCGCAGTGGCGGCACAGCACCGTTTTCTGCGACGCGAACGGGTCTGTCGTAATCGTGGCTCCGCAAGACCGGCAATTACTGCGAAGGTGGTGGAGTCCCTTGAGCGAACCGCACTTGCATTCCCAGTTTCCGATGGAAAAGCTGATGAATTCGAGCGTGGAGACGCCCCGAAAGTCGGAGATCGGAAACACGGAATTAAAGACCGCCTGCAGGCCCGTGTCCTCGCGCTCGTCGGGCAGGTGATTCATCTGCAGGAAGCGCCGGTAGGATTTCTTCTGGACTTCGATCAGGTTCGGAATCTCGATCGCCGTGCGGATCTTCGAAAAATTGATTCGCTCTCTTCCGCCGTTTGTGTTCGCCATTGCTGGTGTTTTCTCCTTCACCGGAGGGCTCGGATCAATGACCCGACCGTCCCGGTGCGGCCCCGGGTTCGCTCATTCCCTGGAAAAGACAAGTCACCGAGCGGCGGGCAACCCCTACCCTCGGCTTCAGCTCTGAAGTTTCCTCGAGACAGATTTCGGATGACGAGTCGATGGATGCTCCCGCGATACCGACTACTTCACTTCGACAGTGGCGCCTGCTTCTTCGAACTGTTTCTGAATGTCGCTTGCCTCGTCCTTATTAACGCCTTCCTTTACTGCTTTCGGGGCGGATTCGACGAGTTCCTTCGCTTCCTTGAGGCCCAGGCTCGTCAGCTTACGCACGACTTTGATAACAGCAATCTTGTTGCTGCCGTAACCTGTCAGCACGACGTCGAACTCGGTCTGTTCTTCTTCAGCTGCCGCGGCACCTGCCGCGGGCGCGGCTGCTACGGTCGCAGCAGCAGCGCTAACGCCGAACGCTTCTTCGATGCTCTTGACGAGCTCGGAAGCCTCCAGCAGTGACAGGCCTTTGATCTCTTCGATGATGGTATCTACTTTCTCCGACATGGGGTTCTCCTGATCTCCTATTCGATGAGTGCTTGACTTAAGAAAACTTGTTCTGCTCGACGGCCTGATTGAGAGCTACCGCCATGTTTCTGGCGACGGCATTGACGCCCGTCGCGATCTGCTGGGCCGGCGCGTTGACCAGGAAAAGCAGCTTCGCTATCAGCTCTTCAAATGATGGCAGCGCTCCGATTGCAACCAGAGTCGAAATATCAACGACGCGGCCATCGACTATCCCGGCCTTGAACTCGAAGATGGGGTGCTCTTTGGCGTAGTTCGACAGCGCCTTTGCCAATCCTACCGGATCCGTCGAATTCCAGGCGATCGCTGTGGAGCCTTCGAACGAATCCCTGAGATCCGCGACCGGCGTACCCTCCGAGGCGACATTGAGCAGCCTGTTCTTCACCACGCGATACTTGCTGGCGGCCTCGCGGACCTTCCGGCGCAACTCGCCGTCCTGCTCTACGGTCAGCCCCTTGAACTTCACGACGACGAGGTTCGTTGCTTCGGCGAGCTCGCCCTTGAGGAACTCCACTTCGTCCTGTTTTTCTTTCTTCGATTTCATCTATTTGCGTCGGGCCCGCCGTCCCCGCCACTCACAGGCAGCTTCGAGTACCCTGACTCCTCTTGTGACCTTCTCTTTCGGGAACTCCCTCGCCGGGCCGGTCCCCCCACGCCCTTTGCTCTCACTTGCTGTCCAATGAAACCGGATCGACGTCGATGCCCGGGCTCATCGTCGTCGCGACGGTCACCCGCCGGACATACTTCCCCTTTACCGCGGCAGGCCGCGCCTTGATGATGGAGTCGGTCAGTGTCCTCGCATTCTCAACCAGCTTTGTGAGTTCAAAGGAAACTTTGCCGAACGGCACATGGATCACGCCGGTCTTGTCCACGCGATACTCGACCTTACCGGCCTTGACCTCTTCGATCGCCTTAACAACGTCGAAAGTTACTGTTCCAGTCTTCGGGTTCGGCATCAGCCCCCGTGGACCCAGAACCCGGCCGAGTTTTCCGACCGACTTCATCATGTCCGGGGTTGCGATGCATGCGTCGAAACCGGTCCAGCCCCCTTTAATCTTTTCGACGAGATCCTCTCCGCCGGCAAACTCAGCGCCGGCATGCTCGGCTTCCCGGACCTTTTCGCCTGCCGCAATCACACACACTGTCTTGGACTTTCCCAGTCCGTTCGGCAGCACGACCGTGCCCCGGACCATTTGATCCGCATGCTTTGGATCGACACCCAGACGCATATGGAGTTCGACCGTCTCGTCGAACTTGGCAAACTTGATCTTCTGCAGCGTCTCGATGGCTTCGCCCAGCTGGTAGAAACGATCCTCGATCTGTTCGGCCGCGGCTGTGTAGTTTTTCGTCGTGTTAGGCATATGTGCTTGCTATAGACTTCGAATGGTCAATCTCGAATGACCGATGTCCAATGTGGAATGTCCGATAGAAGATCTACTATCCGCTTCAACCAACCTTCGAATCGCAGAGCGGCTATTTAAGACTCCACATCGGACATTCGAGGTTGGAGACTCGAGATTTCATATTTTCTTCTACCCGGATACCACCTCCAACCCCATGCTCCGAGCCGTCCCTTTTATGATCTGAACAGCCGCGGCGATGTCGACGGCATTCAGGTCCGGCATCTTTTCTCTCGCTATCTCCTCGACCTGCTTCTCGGTAACTTGGCCGACCTTGGTCTTGTTCGGCTCGCCGGAACCCTTGGCAATCCCGGCAGACCGTTTCAGCAGAACGGCCGCAGGCGGCGTCTTCGTGATGAAGCTGAAGGACCGGTTCGCATAGACGGTAATCACGACCGGAATGATGAGTCCCTCTTGATCCTTGTTCGATGTCTTGGCGTTGAACGCCTTGCAGAAGTCCATGATCGCGACCCCGTGCTGTCCGAGCGCGGGTCCAACCGGGGGAGCGGGCGTCGCTTTTCCCGCCGGGATCTGAAGCTTGATGTAGCTGAGTACTTTCTTTGCCATTTACCTGCCTAAGTCTTCTCGACCTGAAGAAAATCCAGTTCCACCGGTGTCGAACGGCCGAAAATCGTCACCATGACCTTCAGCGTGCTGCGATCGTCATTCACCTCATCGACGATTCCGTTGAAGCTGGTAAACGGGCCGTCATTGATCTGGACCGTTTCACCCCTTTCGAAGCTGAGCTTGGGCTTCGGCCTGTCGGCGGCGGCCGTCTCCACACGGTAGACGATCTGCTGAACTTCCTCGTCCGACAGGGGAGTCGGCGAAGAGCCCGTCCCGACGAAGCCCGTGACCCGCGGTGTGTCCTTTACCAGGTGCCACGCCTGGTCGCTGGGCCCGCCGCGCTCGGTCGTCGCCATCTCGACCATGACGTAGCCTGGGTAGAACATCTTCTGCGACAGGACACGCTTGCCGCCCTTGACCTCGAGGACTTCCTCCGTCGGGATGAGGACATCGCAGACCTGGTCTTCCAGGCCGAACGCGGCGATTCTCGATCGCAGGCTCTCGGCAACTTTTCGCTCGAAGCCCGAATACGTGTGGATGATGTACCAGCGCTTGCCCAACGAACCTAGCCTCCCCTACCAAACAGACCGAAGATCTGGTTGACTCCCGCTCCGAGCACAGTGTCGACGATCGCAAGATACGTTCCGAAGAAGGCCACCGCGACTATGACGACCACGGTCGTGCTCATGACCTCCTCCCTGGCAGGCCAGGAAACCTTCCTCATCTCACTCCGGACGTCGCCGTAGAACTGGGTGCTGCGGGACGACCAGTCTTTGATCTTTGCTACTGGGTTCATCGGCTGAGTTTGATACTCCGTTTCTTACCGGATACGCTCACTGCACTCCTGAAGCGAAGGCGCAAAGGCAGGCCAGGAGGGACTCGAACCCCCAGCATCCGGTTTTGGAGACCGGCGCTCTACCAGTTAGAGCTACTGGCCTGCAACGGGAAATCAGATGATTCTAACAGATTAACGCTATTTCGTCTCCCGGTGAACGGCGTGCCTGCGGCAGCGCGGGCAGTATTTCTTGGTCTCGAGCCGTGCGGTCTGTTTCTTCTTGTTCCGGGTTGTCGAATAGTTTCGCTCTTTGCACTCGGTACACTGCAGAATGACGATGTCTCGCATGGTTAACCTTCGCGTCCGGCCGTATTACTCGACAATTTCGGTGACGGTCCCGGCGCCGACGGTCCGGCCGCCTTCGCGGATAGCGAACCGCAGACCTGCTTCTAGCGCCACCGGTGTAATCAGTTCGATCTTCAGGCTCACCCGGTCGCCCGGCATCACCATCTCCACCCCTTCGGGCAAGGATGACGACCCGGTCACGTCCGTCGTCCTGAAGTAGAACTGCGGGCGATACCCGTTGAAAAACGGCGTGTGGCGGCCGCCCTCGTCCGTGGTCAGCACGTACACCTCGGCATCGAACTTCGTGTGCGGCGTGATCGACCCCTTTTTGGCCACCACCTGTCCCCGCTCCACTTCGTCCTTCTTGGTCCCGCGCAGCAACAACCCCACGTTGTCGCCCGCCTGCCCGTCGTCCAGGAGCTTCTTGAACATCTCCACTCCCGTGATCACCGTCTTGAAGGTCGGCTTGAACCCCACTATCTCCAGCTCTTCTCCCACCTTCACTACACCCCGCTCGATTCGGCCCGTGACCACCGTCCCCCGGCCCGATATCGAGAAAATATCCTCGATCGGCATCAAAAACGGCTTGTCCACCGCCCGCTCCGGTATCGGAATGTACTCATCAACCGCCGTCATCAACTCGTTGATCTTCTCAACCCATTCGTCCTCTTCGTCCAGCGCCTTGAGCGCCGACCCCCGGATCACCGGTATGTCGTCGCCCGGAAATCCGTAGGAACTCAGCAACTCCCGCACTTCCATCTCCACCAACTCCAGCAACTCCTCATCTTCCACCGCGTCGCACTTGTTCAAAAACACCACCACGTAGGGCACTCCCACCTGCCGCGCCAGCAATATGTGCTCCCGCGTCTGCGGCATCGGCCCGTCCGTCGCCGCCACCACCAGGATCGCCCCGTCCATCTGCGCCGCGCCCGTGATCATGTTCTTGATGTAGTCCGCGTGTCCCGGACAGTCCACATGGGCGTAGTGCCGCTTCGACGTCTGATACTCCACGTGCGCCGTCGCGATCGTGATCCCTCTCGCCTTCTCCTCGGGCGCGTTATCGATCGAATCGAACGATCGGTACGACACCGTCGGATCGTCCTTCGCCAGCGTCTTGGTGATCGCCGCCGTCAGCGTCGTCTTTCCATGATCGATATGCCCGATCGTCCCTACGTTGATATGCGGCTTGGATCGGTCGAATTTCTCTTTCGCCATTTTCTGTCTCGTCCTCTCTCTTCGCTACCGGCTGACCCGGCTCTTAAGCTGTTGGCCTTTGGCTGTTGGCTGGGCTGCTCGTTGCCAATCGCCAACTGCCAACGCAGATTGCTAACAGCCAACCGCCAGCGGCTAACCGGCTCCTAGGAGCGGGAGACGGGATTCGAACCCGCGACCAACGGCTCGGAAGGCCGTGACTCTAGCCACTGAGTTACTCCCGCTTAACGGACCAGGTGCGGTTCAAGCTCTTCAGACCCTCAACCCGGCCCAGTTCTTGTCATGGAGCCCACGACCAGGGTTGAACTGGTGACCTCGTCCTTACCAAGGACGCGCTCTACCACTGAGCTACGTGGGCCAGGCTTTGCCCAGCCATCGGCTGGCCGGCGATTCCACGTCGCGGATGGCATTCGGGAACTCCCTCACCGAAACCGTCCTCCCCACGCCAGCTCGGTTCGAATCGGCCCGAATGGACAGGGGAGGATTCGAACCTCCGTAGCTCGCATGGAGCGCCAGATTTACAGTCTGGTGCGTTTAACCACTCCGCCACCTGTCCTCGATTCAACGCGGGTCAGCGGGTCGCTCGGCCGACCGCACCCCAATATCCCCGCCGATCTAAGCTTCCGAAGGAGCTGGCGAAGGGAGTCGAACCCCCGACCTGCTGATTACAAATCAGCTGCTCTACCAACTGAGCTACGCCAGCGTTGACAAACAATCCAGAATATCACACGATTGGCCGCATTTTCAATCCATTAGGAGAGCTGGTAGTGTCTCAGTTTGAAATTCCATGTATCCAAAACGTGACCTGATCAGTCTATATAGTTTGATACAATTCGGAGAAGGTGGACCTAATCTGTCCCGTCATGCTACCCTATCGACCCCTGATTTGTTGGAGGTGAACAAATGCCACGAGGACCCCAGGGACAAAAGAGGCCAGCTGATGTAGTCGGTTGCGCCGTGACGGTCGCTAAGATCGCCACCGGCGAGATAGAGGAAGGCGCACTAGGCGAGACCCCAGAAGAGAAGTTAGCACCTAATAGGCGGATTGGCGGAACGATTGGCGGAAAGGCGCGGGCTGTGGCATTGTCCGCAGAACGGCGTAGCGAGATCGCAAGGAAGGCAGCCCAAGCCAGATGGGGATAAAGTGCAACGACTTGGACCTGACCGACCTCTCAACTTAACAGGGCGAGATGAGTAAGGAACCTGTTCCCGTGCTCGTAGCTGCATTGATCTGCGATGTAGCGGTGGCGGACCCCTCAACGAACAAGAAACATCTGATTGGCATCTTTGATCGTGTGTGGGTCAACGAATTTCCAACACAATGGCAGATGTCTCTCTACATCAAACTCGCCGATGCGGAAGGAACGTATGAGATCGAAGCTAAGTACGTTTACCGCAAATCGGGTTCTGAAATCGCTGGAGCGAAGATAAAGCTGGAGATCCGGGACCGCTTGCTGACCACGGACTTGCATATCCCGTTCCCTCCGCTCCCGATTCCACACGAGGGACGGCTCTGGCTGTCCCCATTTCTGCTACGAGTTCCAGATTTGGGCTAATTCGGTGTTCCTGGGAACCGCCTTTCTAGACGCCAAAGATAGGAAGCCATGAAAACACGAGACTATGAGGTTCTATCAATCGAGAGACTTGAGCCATCCAACGTCCATATAGACGACGCGGTGCCGGCGATCTCTGGAGAGTTAATGACCCTATCGCTTGAAGTGGTGGTGCCGGATACCGCAGCTCCGACAGAAATCTTGATTGGCGCTCTCCGGGACGGGCGTCTTCGGGTAGTGGAACCAATCCGGGTTAAGTTTTGTCAGGAAGATGCAAGCTTCATCGCTGAGGCCGCAGATTTGAACGAATTCGGGTTCGGCAGCAATCAATCTGAAGCGATTTCTGATCTACAGCATGCGATAGTGGAATTGTATTTCTCTCTTAGAGATGATCAGCACCGCCTTGGTCCAGATCTCCAAAAAGTATGGGAAACGGTTAATCTGGCTATCAAACAGGCGGGACCGTGAACATAAAGAGGAAAGAGTTTGATCGCGTTGCTGACAAGCTTGACTTGCAGACGCGAGAAACGCACCACCGTCTCGTATGGTTCGAACACGACGGCAGGGTAATCACTCGGACAAGACGATCACATGGCTCAGGAGACCTTCCAGCCAGTAACAGCATCAGGAAGCAGTTGAAGCTCAGCGAGGATCAACTTCGTGGGATCATTGCATGCAAACTTAACCGAGCAGATTACGTAACAATTCTTCGCCAGAAAGGGATCCTTTAAACCATCCCGCCCAGTATTCCTTATTTCAAACTGAAAAATGCTTGACAACATCGGAAGTATATTGTATTCTTCTATTTGTGAACAAGCTACCTCCACCAAAGAGAGCGCAAATCCTTCACATGCTGGTCGAAGGGTCCTCCATGCGCTCTATCTCACGCATCACCGGCGCTTCGATCAACACGATTTCAAAACTGCTAGTGGTCCCCGTCTAACAGACTGTACCTTATTCGGATCGTTCCCCGAGCCAGACCGACACACTGCGGCTTCGGCCAAGCCGTCCGAGTTCGTTCCGCACAGGGATTTCCGATCTAATGGTCATTATTTTCCTCATATATGATCAGAAATGGGACAGCCAGAGCCGTTACGTTAATTGTGACGGACTACACTAGTTGATGCTGGCAAGGCGTGTGCCGCCTACCACGATGCGACGGTGCGCGGTATCCGTTCCCGCCGGGTTCAGGTAGATGAAATCTGGGCGTTCACCTACGCAAAGCAAAAGAACGTCCAGCACGCGGAGAAAGCTCCAGTTGGGGCGGGTGATACTTGGACATGGACAGGCCTGGACGCCGATTCCAAGTTGATCGTATCGTGGCTGGTGGGTTCACGCGATCCCGAATCGGCCTACATGTTCGTTTCCGACCTAGCGGATCGCCTGGCCGGTCGTGTGCAACTGACATCTGATGGGCTTCGGTTGTACCTAGCGGCGGTCGAGGACGCGTTCGGTGGCGACGTAGACTACAGCCAGCTTATCAAGCTCTACGGACCGCCACTTGAACCTGAGGCGCGTTATAGCCCTGCTCGGTGCCGGGGCGCGATCCCGAAACCGATCGTCGGAAACCCTGACCCGCAGCACATCAGCACATCATATGTCGAACGTCAGAACCTCACGATGCGAATGTCGATGCGAAGGTTTACTCGCCTTACGAATGCATTCTCTAAGAAACTAGAGAACCACGCACACATCCTCGCACTGTATTTCGTCCATTACAATTTCTGCCGGATTCACACGACGCTGAGAATGTCCCCGGCTATGGCCGCAGGCGTTAGCGACAAGCTGCACGATATTGACTGGATCATCGACCTTATCGATGCGCGTACTCCGCAGACGAAAAAACGCGGTCCGTACAAAAAGCGGATTTCAAACTGAGACACTACCAGCTCTCCGGTAGTGTCTCAGTTTGAAATTGTTTGTAATACACTCTTTTTTTTATTATAATTTCTTGTCCCATAAGGGCCCTAAGATGTCGCACGATCTGGTAAAATTTTGTGTTAGGGACCTGACCTGTCCCTCATGTAGGCTTATGTGGGCGATCCTGCTCGTAAGAAGGTGCTGATGCCACGGGGACCACAAGGCCAGAAAAGGCCAGCCGGTGCGGTTGGGTGCGCCGTGACGGTCGCTAAGATCGCCACTGGGGAGATCGAGGAAGAGACCAAGCCGACCGTTCCCGCACGTGCCGCTGGCGGACGTGTAGGTGGTCGGGAGCGAGCAAAGCGCCTGAGTGCGGAACGGCGCTCAGAGATCGCTCAGAATGCAGCCGAATCGCGATGGGGTCATTCATGAAAGAGAGACAGGTGGATGTCGACGGACAGACTCGCAATGCCAGGGAAGAGGCGTTTGAAATCAAGGAAGAGAATTGGAATACGTATGTTCTTGAGAGCGGGACCGAGATTCGAGTCAAGATGTCTGTGCTGAAGATTATGCGGCTTCTTGACGCTAAGGGAAGGCCGGAGTTTACCGGAGAAGGAGACCCTGAAGTTCTCGTTAGGCATCAGGTACATGTCGTCACAAGTGGAGGGCCAGAGCGAATAAGTGAAGGAGAGGTGAATTAGCGATGCAAGTAATGGAAGAACGCGAACAACTGACATCGTCCGGCTTAAGCGCTACCGAATTAAATCCGCACGGATGGGCTGAATCCAGCAAAGGCGCCTTCGGTTACTGGGATGGCTTTGTCAGATCACCCACGTTTAAGAAAGGTGAAGCGCTTCAGTTTGTCCCGGGTTTGATGGATGTTGGCAGGCCATATCCTTTTCAGTTTCTCGACTGGTGGTTTGTCGTGGTCAAGCGTGCTGACGGTGCGCTCGATTTTCTCTATGTTGATAGAGATGCCGAGTGAGTTGTGTGGTTCAAGAATATATTACAAATCGAAAACATCAAAGTAGCTATAGCCTTTTCATCCAAGGGCATTCCTGTTTGCGAAACAAGAATCGTACGAGAGAAGACAGGGATGCCGTGGAATAACCGTATTGCCATCCATACATTAGAGAATGGCAATATCGAAATGACCCCGGTTCGGATTACCCCACCAGAAGATAAATTGAAGCTGACATAATGCTTGACAATATGGCTGGGATTTTATATCCTTCCTGTTGTGAACAAGCTAACCACAGCCAAGAGAGCGCAAATCCTTCACATGCTGGTCGAAGGGTCCTCTATGCGATCCATTTCCCGCATTACCGGCGCTTCGATTAACACGGTTTCAAAACTTCTAGTTGATGCTGGAAAGGCGTGTGCCGCCTACCACGATGCGACGGTGCGCGGTATCCGTTCCCGTCGGGTTCAGGTAGATGAAATCTGGGCGTTCACCTACGCAAAGCAAAAGAACGTTCAGCACGCGGAGAAAGCTCCAGTTGGGGCGGGTGATACTTGGACATGGACAGGCCTGGATGCCGATTCCAAGTTGATCGTATCGTGGCTGGTGGGTTCACGCGATCCCGAATCGGCCTACATGTTCGTTTCCGACCTGGCGGATCGCTTGGCCGGTCGTGTGCAACTGACATCTGATGGGCTTCGGTTGTACCTAGCGGCGGTCGAGGACGCGTTCGGTGGCGACGTAGACTACAGCCAGCTTATCAAGCTCTATGGACCGCCACTTGAATCTGAGGCGCGTTATAGCCCTGCTCGGTGCCAGGGCGCGATACCGAAACCGATCGTCGGAAACCCTGACCCGCAGCACATCAGCACGTCATATGTCGAACGTCAGAACCTCACGATGCGAATGTCGATGCGAAGGTTTACTCGCCTTACGAATGCATTCTCTAAGAAACTAGAGAACCACGCACACATGCTCGCACTGTATTTCGTCCATTACAATTTCTGCCGGATTCACACGACGCTGAGAATGTCCCCGGCTATGGCCGCAGGCGTTAGCGACAAGCTGCACGATATTGACTGGATCATCGGCCGTATCGATGCGCGTACTCAGCAGACGAAAAACCGCGGTCCGTACAAAAAGCGGATTTCAAACTGAGACACTACCGGAGAGCTTAAGTCCCTAGGGTCAAACTTTTTACGCCGCTCCCATGCCTCGCTGACGCACGACCTCGAAAAGGACGATTCCCGCTGCGACCGAGACATTCAGCGAATCGATTCTGCCATGCATCGGCAGGCGCACACATACGTCGCAGTGCTGCCGAACCAGGCGGCGGATACCGCCGCCTTCACCCCCCAAGACCAGCGCAACAGGACCCGTGTAGTCGAAATCGGTCCAGTCTGTATCTCCGTGGGGATCGACACCGACAACCCACACTCGCTTTTGTTTCAATGTTCTCAGCGTGTTGACCAGGTTCTTCACCTGGACGATCGGCACATGCTCGATCGCGCCGGCAGACGACCTGGCAACGACGGCTGAAAGCGGCGCGGTGCGCCGTTCGGGCACGATCAACCCGGTTGCACCGGCGGCTTCGGCTGTCCGGATCACCGCACCGAGGTTGTGTGGGTCCTGGACCCCGTCGAGGATGACGAAGAACGGATTCTCCGCCTCTAGAATCTCGGCAAATGACGAGTAGGCCCCCTCGCCAGCCAACGCCACGACACCCTGGTGGGCCCTTTGGCCACCTGCCAGCCGATCCAGGGTTTCACGGCTTTCCCGGCGGACCGGCACAGACTGGGACCGGGCAAGCTCGACAATCTCGCGAACAGCCTCGGAGTCCGCCCCCTTCGCTACATGAACACGCTGGAGCCGACGCTGCCCCGCCCGAAGCGCTTCGAGGATGGAGTGAACACCGATTAGTTCCTCAGCCATGACGGGCGACAAACGCCGCGACCCGCTCTCTGCAACCGTCAACGCCGGGCACACCGAGGGCCGCTGCGGTCTCCACCAGCGGAATCAGCTTGTCTAGCTCCGGCCCCGAAGAACGCGCCGTCAAGGCCACACGCAGGGGATGGAACAGGTCGCGCCCCTTTCGTCCGGTGACACTCTTCAGTTCGCTGACGATCCCACGAAAGTCATCAAACCCCAGTCGTTCCCTGGCGGCCAGTTCCTGGCCGAAGCGGCGGATCAGGTCCATGGCCCCCTCGTCGTCGATGACTTCAGATTCCCCGGAAGCATCGTCGAGAGAGAACGCCAACACCGTGTCGAGAAGCGCGGGAATCTCCCGAATCGTGTCTACGCCCCCGATCAGAGTCTCGACGACGAGGCTGACCCAGTCGTCGGCTCCGCTGGGGGGGATCTGTCCCGCCCCTTCGAGCGCTTCGCGCACCAGCCCCGCAGTCCGGTGGCTACTCCTGAGGTACTGGCGGTTGATGTAGTTGAGCTTGCCCGTGTCGAACACGGCAGGATTCTTGTTGACGCGGTCGAGGCGGAATTCGGCCAACAGTCGCTCCGGCGGAACCACCTCGCTGCCCTCACCACCTGGCGACCACCCGAGCAAGGCGATGTAGTTCATCAGGGCCTCGGGCAGGTAACCGGCCTCGCGAAACTCCGCCACCGAAGTGGCACCGTGGCGTTTGCTCAGCCGGGCCTGGTCCGGCCCCAGGACGGTCGACAGGTGGGCGAAACGAGGCACGGGCTTCCCGAGCGCCTCGTAGATGAGCACCTGCTTGGGCGTATTCGACAGATGGTCGTCTCCTCTGATTACATGGGAGACTGACATCAGAGCGTCGTCGACGACAACGGCATAGTTGTAGGTCGCGCCCCCGTCGGAACGCATCAGGATCGGATCGCTGATGACGTCGGTTGAAAAACGGGTCTCTCCGTGGACCATGTCGTCGAAACGAACCTCACCTTCCCGAACTTCCAGACGGATTACCGAGGGTTCGCCGGTCGAACTCCTCCGGACCACCTCGTCCCGGGTTAGGGAACGGCAGGATCCCGGGTACTTCCAGAACGCGCCGACTCGCTTCGCTTCGGCAGCCTGGCGGGTGAGTTCCTCCTCCGTGCAGAAGCACCGGTAGGCTCGGCCCGCCTCGAGGAGGGCCTCGGCGTGTCGGGCATAGACGTCCTGCCTCTCGGACTGGCGGTAAGGCCCAAACGGACCTCCCACATCGGGGCCCTCGTCCCAGTCCATGCCGAACCACTTCAGGTCACGGAATATGTGGTCTTCAAACCGCCGCTCGGAACGTTCGCGGTCGGTGTCCTCGATTCTCAGTATGAAAACGCCGTCATGCTGACGGGCAAACAGCCACGCAAACAGACCGGTTCGCAAGTTACCGACGTGGAGCAACCCGGTCGGGCTGGGAGCATATCGGACGCGGACGGGCGGACGGGTGTCAGAAACCATGGCTTGTCATGAGCAACCTGTCACAGGAAGTGCCGGCGGGACGCTCAATCGACGAATACCAGCGCCACGGCTTGCGCGGCGATGGCCAGTTCGGCGCCCACGGCCCCGAGAGACTCCATCGTCTTGGCCTTGACATGAACGTCGCCTGCGGGGATCTGCAGCACTTTGGCGATGTTAGCCTGCATCGCCGGAAAATACTCCAGCAGTTTCGGCCGCTCGGCCAGGATGTTGGAATCGATGTTACCGATAGTGTACCCACTGTGCCGGATCATTTCCGCGACGTCCCGAAGCAGGACCATGCTCGACATGCCCCGGTAGCGCGGATCGTCGTCGGGAAATTTTTGGCCAATGTTTCCCAGTCCGCATGCTCCCAGCAGGGCATCCGTCACGGCGTGCAGCAGTACGTCTCCATCGGAGTGGCCGACGAGCCCTTTCTCGTGCGGGATCTCGACTCCACCCAGAATCAGCTTGTTGTCGCGTTCGAGACGATGGAGGTCGAAACCGATACCGATTCGAAACTTCACTCCACCGTTTCCCGCTCCTCATCGAGAAGGAATCGTGCGAGGGAGAGGTCTGAAGGGCGCGTGATCTTGATGTTGCGTTCCGAACCCCGGACAAGGGCGACCGGGTGACCGGTCCGTTCGACCAGACTGGCTTCGTCGGTCGCGTAATACCCATCCTTCCGGGCATCAGTGAACGCTTTCTCGAGCACCTCGATCCGGAACGCCTGCGGTGTCTGGGCGAGCACGAGGTTTTCACGGCGGAGGGTGGACTTCACCGAGTCGCCCTCGACTTCCTTGACCGTGTCGGTAATGGGGATCGCCAGGATTGCGGCACCGGACCGGTCCGCTTCGGCAACAACCTGTTCGATCTCCTCAAGGCTGACAAACGGCCGGACGCCGTCATGGACCGCCACGATCGTGGTGCCGGGCTCGAGATGACGCATCGCCATCTCAACGGAATCCTGCCGGCGCTCGCCACCCTCGATCGCCTTGACTGGCTTGGTCAGGCCTGCTTCAGACACGAGTTGCCGAACGTCCTCAAGCGATTCGCGCTGCGAAGCGATCACGATATGATCGACAAGCCGCGACGCGGCGAACTTTCGGAGAGTCGAAACCAGAATAGGGACACCATCCAAAGCCAGAAACTGCTTGGGCCTGTCCGCTTTCATGCGCCGGCCCGCGCCGGCCGCCGCGATAATCACTGCTACTTGCACATGATGCTCCGTGTTGCTCGATCGGGTGGTTGCTTTTGGGCTGCTGGCCGCTGGCTATTGCCTGTTGGCTGTCTAAGGTTGTTCGTTAAGAACTCACCCAATGGCCAACGGCCGAGAGCCAACGGCAAATCGATCTATTTTGCCGGAACGCCCGACTCTTTTTCCCGATGTTGCCTTTCGGACCGGTCGAAACGGTCCCTGCCACCCCTGTTGTCCCGATGAGGGTCGTCGCGCCGCTCTTCGTAGCGGCCAAAGATCATCTTTCCCGCGGTAGTCTGCAACACGCTCGTCACCGACGAGTCGACGGTCCTGCCGATCATCTTGCGCGCGTTGTCCACGACGACCATCGTGCCGTCGTCGAGATAGGCAATGCCCTGGTTGAACTCTTTGCCTTCCTTCAGGATGAATACCTTCATGATTTCACCCGGCAGGTACACAGGCTTCAAGGCGTTGGCAAGTTCGTTGATGTTCAGCACCTCGACGCCTCGAAGTTGGGCCACTTTGTTGAGGTTGAAATCGTTGGTTACGATCTTGGCGTCCATTTCCTTCGCCAGCTCGATCAACTTCATATCGACTTCACGGACGGCAGGATAGTCGTTCTCTACGAACTGCACGGTAAGGCCGGCCATCTTCTGGATTCGCTGCAGGATGTCCAGGCCCCTTCGGCCGCGGTTCCGCTTGAGGCTGTCGGCGGAATCCGCAACCTGCTGCAGTTCGCGCAGGACGAAGTGCGGAATGATGAGGATCCCGTCGAGAAACCCCGTCTCACAAATATCCGCGATCCGCCCATCGATGATCACGCTAGTATCCAGAATCTTGTATGCCCGCCTCTCGGCACGCTCGACTCCGAATACTCCACCTAGAGCCGACAAGTTCAGGAGGTCTCCCTTGTTTGCTCCCACGACGAGGCCGACATACACCATCAGGAGGAGGATGAAGAGCTTGATGAACGACAGCGAACTGGTGTCGAACGCAGTATCGGTCAATAGATTGCCGATCATGGTTGCGCCCGCGATCCCGAGGATGGAACCGACTGCGGCGCCTATCAGGCGCTTTAGCGACGCGCGCCTGACACGGTGTTCGAAGCAGATAATTCCGAGCGCACCGACGAGTCCGATCAGGAGCGCGTAGGCGCCGGTCAGGCCGAAAGGAGGATTAAAGTACGCAGCCACCATCAGGGTCACAGTGAACGTCATGCGGACGATGACGATGTCCCACACGAAGTTGGCCTCCGGGCCGGCGACCCTCGACAGCTCGTTAGAAATCGTCGAGTCTTGTTTTGGTTTCATCGGGCACCCAGCTTTTTATGAAAAATATAGACAAAGGCACAAAATGCTGATCGTGATTATAAACCACTGATAAGAATGCGTATAGCATTTTACCGGGCGAAGACCTGGCGGGAATTACCCGCCGCGGGACAGAACGCCCCAACCCGGGTGTTCAGTCCTGTGGACCAGAGTCGATTTCCCCGAAAAGCGCCGTGACTGCCTCGCCCAGTGACGCCACCCCGACGCGCCGGATCCGAAGGCCGTCTTCGGCCAGGGTCCCGGCGGGAAGGATGGCGCCGGAAAATCCGAGCGAGGCCGCCTCCTTCAGGCGCAGTTCCGGGTAGAGGCACGGACGGACTTCCCCGTTGAGGCCGACCTCGCCGAAGACGATGGTGGAAGGGGGCAATGGTCGATTGAGCAGGCTCGACAGAACTGAGGCGGCGACAGCCAGGTCGGCGGCCGGCTCGTCGATCTCCAGACCACCGACGACATTGAGATAGATATCCTGATCCCACAGGTTGACACCCAGCCTCTTTTCGATCACAGCCGCCACCAAGGCAAGCCGCTGCGTGTCAACCCCTTTGGTGAGACGCCGTGGTGTCCCGAAGTGGGTTCGGCTGACCAGGGCCTGGATCTCAATCAGGAACGGGCGACTGCCCTCCACCGAACACGTCACGGCGGAGCCGGCCTCGAGTTCCTCGCGATGCGACAAGAACAATCCAGACGGGTTCTCGACCGGACGCAGCCCATCGGAAGCCATTTCGAACACTCCCAATTCGTTGGCGGCACCGAAGCGATTCTTGATCGTGCGAACGATACGGTGGGGGTGCTGACGCGGGCCCTCGAAATACAGCACTGTGTCGACGATATGTTCGAGCGCCTTCGGACCTGCGAGTGATCCATCCTTCGTGATGTGGCCGATCAGAAAGGCCGGGATGAGTTTGGTTTTCGTCCAGACCAGGAACTGGGATGCGACCTCACGAACCTGTCCGATACTCCCCGGCGGCATCTCCAGCTTTTCGGAAAACGTCGTCTGGATGGAGTCGACGAGAACGGTCCGAGCACCCAACTGATCGGCGACTTCGAGGATCCGTTCGACCCGCATCTCGGAGTAGACGTGAAGATCCCCCGATTCGATCCCCATGCGATCGCCGCGCAGCTTTATCTGCTGGGGTGACTCCTCTCCCGAGGCGTAGAGAACGGGATGGAGTAGAGACAACCTGGCGGCCACGTCCAGCATCAGAGTGGATTTCCCAACGCCTGGATCGCCCCCGAGTAGCGTCAGGGCCCCATCGACCACACCGCCTCCCAGCACACGGTCGAATTCCCCAAGCCCGGTCGGTCTGCGCTGCACAGACTCTTCGGTCAGGCTGTCGAAACGGACCGGGGCCGAGTCGAACCGCGGCGCGGCCGAGACCTCGGCGGGCCCCACCCTCTCCTCGGCCAGCGTGCTCCACCGGGCGCAACCGGGACACTTGCCCACCCACTTCGGGCAGGCGTATCCACATTCCTGACAGACGAACTGTGTCCGGATCTTCATTTCGGTTGAACCTTCCCGACAGGAGGGCACGAAAGTCGCGAAGAACTCGCAAGCGAGATCTCAGCCTGGCTGCCTGCTATATGTCGAGTAACGTTCGGAATCTTGTGTACTGCTTCTGGAATGCCAGCCTCACCGTTCCGGTCGGCCCGTTGCGCTGCTTTGAAATGATCAACTCGGCCAGGCCGGCGTTCTCATCGTTGGGCTTGTAGACTTCCTCGCGGTAGATGAAGGCGACCAGGTCCGCGTCTTGTTCGAGCGAGCCCGACTCACGCAGGTCCGACAGCTGAGGCCGGTGGTCACGGCCGGTCCGTTGCTCTGGAGCACGGCTGAGCTGGGACAGAGCAAGCACCGGCACCTGCAGTTCCTTGGCAAGGCCTTTGAGCCCGCGCGAGATGCCGGAAATCTCCTGATTGCGGTTCTCGGATCGGCCATAACCCGACATCAGTTGGAGGTAGTCGACGATCAGCAGACCCAGTCCGTGCTCTGCCTTGAGACGCCTCGCCTTGGCGCGCATTTCCATGATCGTCAGCGTCGATGAGTCGTCGATGAACAGGGGCGCGTTTGCAATTTGCCCGAGCGCGTCGACCAGCTTTGCGAAATCCTCCTTCGAAAGGTACCCGGTCCTCACGCGATGGGCATCGACGAGCGCCTCGGCGCACAGCAAGCGCATCAGGAGCTGTTCCTTGGACATCTCGAGGCTGAAGATACCCACTGGCTTGCCCATCCGGAGCGCCACCTGCTGAGCGATATTCAGGGCCATGGCCGTCTTGCCCATCGACGGCCTCGCGGCGAGGATGACGAGATCCGACCCCTGCAACCCCGAGGTCATCCGGTCGAAATCGATGAAGCCCGTCGCAACTCCGGTGATTACCTCGCGCTCGGTATACAGCTTCTCCAACAGCCGGTGCGCATCACCCTGGAGGTCCCTGACGTGAACCAGGCCGGTTTGAATCCTCTTCTCCGACAACTCGAACAGGACTTGCTCAGCCCGGTCCAGTATTTCTTCGGCCGGATCCATCTGCTCGAAGCACTCCGACATGATCCGGTTCGTCGAGTGGATGAGCTGCCGGAACAACGATTTTTCGCGGATGATCTGGAGGTAGTGATCGATGTTGACCAGATGCGGGATGCCGTCCATGAGGCTCGCCAGATAGCCAATACCCCCTGCGGACTCCAAAAGCGATGTACGTGCCAGTTCGTCCTGGAGCGTGATCAGGTCGACGGCCCTCGAGGCGTCGACGATATCGGACATCGTTCGGAATATGGTGCGATGCGCTCCCAGGTAGAAGTCGTCGGAATGGAGGTTTTCGACGACGGTGTAGTAATTCTCGTTGTTGACAAGGATCGAACCGAGCACGGATTTTTCGGCGTCGACGTTGTGGGGCAGGATACGTTCTATTGCTTCGCGCGTCATGGTCTATCGAACGGCACTAGAAAAGGCGAAGCCAGAAGTTCGCGTCTCGCGCATAATCTGCGCAAATGCAGAACTTCTGGCTGGAGTTCGGTCCGCCCACGGAGGGGAATCGAACCGCTATTCGGACGTTTCTTGCGGAGCAGATTCCGGTTCGGTGGCGCTGTCGCCCGAATCGGGAGCGTCTTCGGGCTCGACGTGCAGTTTAACCTGCGCGATGACCTCAGGGAAGAGTCGAATCGGAATGTCGAATGAACCAATCTGCTTGATGTGATCTTCAAGACCGATCTTTCTCTTGTCGACCGTGATGCCCTTCTTCGACAGCTCCTCGGCGATATCCCCGTTCGTCACGGACCCATAGAGAGTTTCATGCTCCCCGACTTTCCGCCGGAAGGTAATCTCTACAGCCTGGATCATATCGCGAAGCTTCTCGGCCTCTTCACGCTGCAGGGCTTTCTTGCGCAAGAGCTTTCCCCGCTCCATCTCCATGACCTTGATGTTCCCAGGGGTCGCCGGATAGGCCAGCTTTTGTGGCAGAAGGTAGTTCCGAGCATAGCCTGGGCGCACCTCGACGACCTCTCCTGCACTACCCAGCTTTTCGATCGCCTGTCTCAGTATGATTTCCATAGATTTCTCGTCGAACCGCGCCTTGGGGGTCTCAGCCGGTAGTGTAAGGCAGCAGCGCGATGCTCCGCGCCTTGCCGATGGCGTCCTTGAGCCTGCGCTGGTGCGGCGAACAGACGCCCGAGATCCGCCGAGACAGGATCTTCGCCCGCTCGGGTACGAACTGTGAAAGAAGCTTGACGTCCTTGTAGTCGATCGCATCGATCTTCTCAATGCAGAACTTACAAACCCTCCGCCTTCGATAAAACTGTTTTTGTGCCAATCGAAACTCCTCGCTAGCTGCCGGCCGGCTGCTCTGCGTGCTCGGCTCGGTTCGCGGTGCGGCGCGCAGCCCTTTTCTGTCGGATGGCGCGCATCTTCTCCAACTTTTTTTCCTCTTCGTCGATACGAACCGAAATATACCGCAACACGGAATCCATGACGCGGAAACGCCGTTCGACCTCGCTAATGGCTCCACCGTCGCTGTGGACCGTGAACAGGACGTAGGATCCCTCGTCGTGACGCTTCACTTCGTACGCGAGCCTACGCTTTCCCATCTTCTCGATGCTGCCTATCTCGCCGCCGGCATCCTTGATGATTCCCTCAACCTGAGAGTTGATCGTGTCGATCTCATCGTCCGGGACGTTCGGATCGACGATAAACATGATTTCGTATTTACGCATATGCTCCTATTTCTTTAGCGTCGGGCCCACCGTCCCTTCGCTGAACCCTCGGGCTGGAGAGGGCTCTCCGCTCGGTCTCCTGTCCCCGATTTCGGGAACTCATCAGGGGACGGTCCCCCCACGCCCTTCAAATCCTTAGCGTCGGGGCCACCGTCCCTTCGCTGCTCGGTCTCCTCAATAACCCGGCCGCTACGGCTCCCGATTCTGTTCTTTCTCTGCATTCTCCCGCAGATCCGTACCGTTGAAACGCGACATCGCGGGTCGTGCGCCTTCGGCGGCAATGTACTCGACGGCGTCCGCGGCAAGCTCTTCGGCTCGAGCCAATGTCTCGCGGGTCGACTTCGCGACCCGGGACAACACGTAGTCTCGAGCGTCCGAGATTGGCCGATCGGCGTGTATCCCGACGCGGATCCTCAGGTAATCATCCGACTCGCAAGCCGAACTTATGGATTTTAGTCCATTATGTCCGCCTGCTGAACCTCTTTCGCGAATCCGGATTTTTCCGACCGGCAGAGCCAGGTCGTCGGAAATGACTATCAGCCGCGCCCGAGAACCGAAGCGTTCAAACAGGAGCGGCAGCACAGCTCCGCTCCGGTTCATGTAAGTGAGCGGCTCGACCAGCACAGTTTCCGTCCTGTTTCCGATCCGTGCAATCCGGGCCGGGCCCAGCCTCAACGACAACTTCGCACCATGCCGCCGAGCCAGCAGTCCCACAACGCGAAACCCAACGTTGTGGTACGTGTCCTCATACTCGGGACCCGGGTTACCCAAGCCGATAACGAGCCAGGGTGGGTCATTCTCGGAAGCACCGTCCCTCGGTTCCGGACGCTCCGGTTCCTCGTCGGGGGACATCGCCTATTCGCCGGCCTCGTCCTCTTGCTTGCCCTTGACGGTGACTTCCGGTTCGCCCTCTTCACCCGGGGCGACCTCCGCCAATTCTTCATCTTCTTCCGGCACGGCCTCTTCTTCGGCTTTGATCGTCACGACATGCGCCACAACCCGGTCGGAATCCGCGAGCATCTCCACACGTTCCAGCAGGGGCAGGTCGCGAATCCGCACGCTTTCATGGAGATGCAGTTCGGAAACTTCGCACTCGATCCGTTCGGGGATGTCCGCGGGTAGGCATTCGACTTCGATTTCCCTCAGCACGACGTCGAGCATCCCACCATCCGTTTTGACGCCGATCGCCTCACCACGAATCGCCACCGGAATCGTTACACGGATCAGCTTGTCCATGGCGATGCGGTGAAAATCGACGTGCAGGAAGGTCTCTTTGACCGGGTCAACCTGCCAGTCCTTCATGATGACGTTATCGCCCGCACTACCTTCGATCTCGAGTGTCAGGATCGTGTTGCGGCCGGCCTCGGAGCGCAGCAACTTGAACAGGGCCTTCGGGTCCACAGCCACAGGAATCGTGTCCGCGGCCCCGCCATAGACGATCGCCGGGACCAAGCCCCGCCTGCGGAGACGTTTTGAAGCCGCGCTGCCGAACTCGGTCCGGCTGCTGACGCTGATGGTCATTTCTGCCATGGTTTTCGTTCCCTCAAATTTTCTGAATCCTGCCTCATATGAACAGCATGCTCACTGACGTCTCGTCATGGATTGACAAGATCGCCTGCGCCAGCAATTTCGTCACGCTAAGAACGCGAATCTTCCCACACTGCTCGGCTTCGGGCCGGAGCGGAATCGTGTCGGTGACTACCAACTCGTCGAGCGAGGAAGCCTGAATGCGCTCGATTGCAGGACCGGAGAGTACTCCGTGTGTCGCGCACGCGAAGACGTCCCGGGCGCCCGCTTCCCGTAGCGCTTCGACTGTGTTGACCAGGGTTCCGCCCGTATCGACGATGTCGTCGACGACGAGCGCCGTGCGGCCGTTGACGTCCCCGATAACATTCATCACTTTGGCCACGTTGGCCGCCGGTCGACGTTTGTCGATGATCGCCAACTCGCCGTTCAGCCGCTTGGCAAAGGCCCGCGCGCGCTCGACCCCACCAGGATCCGGTGACACGACCGTCAACGCCGGCAGGTTCAGGTTCGCGAAGAACTCGACCAGTACCGGTGCGGCAAACAGGTGATCGACCGGGATATTGAAGAACCCCTGGATCTGCGACGCGTGCAGGTCCATCGTCAGGAGCCGGTCCGAACTGATCGCCAGGACGTCCGAGACGACCTTGGCTGAGATCGGAACTCTGGGCTTGTCCTTGCGATCCTGCCTGGCATACCCGAAGTAGGGCAGTACCGCGGTGATCCGTCGGGCCGACGACCTGCGAAACGCATCGATCATGAACACGAGTTCCATCAGGTTGTCGTTGACGGGAGTGCATGTGGGCTGCACGACGAACACATCCGCCCCACGGACGTTCTCGAGGATCTGAAAGTAGATCTCGCCGTCGGAGAACCGCGTCAGCGAACACTTGCCGAGCTCGCCACCGAGGTGTTTGCAGATCTCCTCCGCAAGGGCAGGGTTCGCCGACCCCGAGAAAACCTTCAGCGCTTCGTTCTGCTTTGCCATCGCCATCACTCTCACTGGGGCGGGAGGATTCGAACCTCCGAATGCAGGTGCCAAAGACCTGTGCCTTACCGCTTGGCCACGCCCCAATCGCGCGTCGGCCCATCACCGGCCGAACATACTCCGAAAATACTCCGCCCTGCCCAATGAACGTACTTGGGTCACCCGCAGTCGTCTGCCGAACTTGGCCGCGGCACGCCTGGCTCGATCTTCGTCCGGGAACACTCCGAACACAGTCGAACCGCTGCCGGTCAATGCGGCCACGCGAGCACCCGAGGTCGACAACTCCCCTTTGATCACGGCCAATTCAGGGAAACGTCTGAAAACAGGCGCCTCGAAGTCATTGAACCGCGCCTCCGGAGTGGGTTCGCCCTCGCCATGCGCCGGCACAAAACGAGCACAGAAACTCATAATTCTAGTGCTTTCAGGAAGTTCGGTCAACCAGGAATACGCCTCCGAACTCCTGATCTGGCACTCCGGGTGCGCGAGGACCAAGCTGAGAGGCTCGCCATCCGGGAGAGGAAATAACTCGTCGCCGCGGCCGATGGCAACGGCACGGCCTCCCAGCGCAAAGAACGGGACGTCCGCGCCCAGTTCCCGGAGGATCCGCCCCAGGCGTTCCCCCCGGATCCGGACACCGTAATGCTTTGCCAGGCCCAGCACGGTCACGGCTGCATCGGCGCTCCCACCTCCCAGACCCGCTCCAACCGGAACACGCTTGGTCAGGTTGAGCCGGAGCCGGACGCCGAGGGACGTCTCCCGCTCAAACGCCCGGACAGCACGGACGACCAGGTTGGACTCATCCGCGGGCACTTGGTCGCCGGTTTCAAATGCGAACTCCTCGGCCTCAGACACGCGAATTTCGTCATGCAGGCCGATCGTCTGCATCACGGTCCGAATCTCGTGATAGCTGTCGGGGCGCTTTCCGAGGATCCTCAACTCGAGGTTGACCTTCGCGAAAGCGCGCCACACGTGCGACATCCGGCAACCCCCGATTCTGCTATTATCGACTCCGCTTGGTGGTGCGCAACTGCGAGACTCCATAATGCCGCATCGAATTCTGCTGGGTGGCGGGTTTCTTTACCTTGCCGTATCCAACCTGGTTTGGATCGCTCTCGACACGCGACCGCCGTTCTGGGACATGGCTGTCCATCAGTCCGGGGCCCTGCGAATACTCGACGCCTTCGCCGAGGGCGGTATTGCCGCGATCGCATCCATCCCATTCCTGACCGGTTCCTACCCGCCTCTCTACCACTCGATTGTCGCTGTCTTCTACTCAGTCTTCGGCGTGTCGCCTGACGCAGCACAGCTTGCAAACATCCCCGCCACGGCTGTTTTGATGGGCTCGGTTTATCGGATCGGCAAGAGGATGATGCCGGCGCTGGGCGCCGCGACGGCCGCTGTTCTGGTTGCCTTCTACCCGCTGGTCGTCTGGCTCTCGCGGGAAACCGTCGTCGACTACTGGCTTCTGGCCATGACCGCCCTTGCCGGCTGGCTTCTCCTGGAAACGGACGAATTCCGCGATCGAAACAGAACACTGATCTTCGGCCTGGCGTGCGGTTTCGGAATGCTGACCAAGTGGACGTTCGGGTTGTTCCTGGTCCTGCCGACCTTGTGGCTGGCGCGGCACAGATGGCGTAGTGCCTTCCCGGCAGCGATCGTGGCGGCGGTGGTGTCGGCAACCTGGTATGCCTGGAACCTAGGTAGCCTGTCGACTCTCCTGACGATAAACACTGCCGGTGCCCTCGCCGAAGGCGATCCCTCGCGACTGAGTGGGCAGGCCCTCTTCTTTTATCTGCGGGCCCTCGGGAGCTACCAACTGTTCCTGCCCCTCTTCCTGGTCTTCGTGGTCGGCCTGGTCCGGCTCTACCGCCACTTCGGTCCCGCGTGGGTTCCTATGATCCTGTGGGCGCTCGGCGGCTGGGCGGGCCTTCTGGTCTTCCTCAACAAGGACCCACGATACTCGGTTCCTCTCCTTCCCGTCGTAGCTCTGGTCAGTGCCGGGTGGATATCCACCCGACGCGTTTGGGTGGTCGCACTGGCGGGCTTTCTGGTCTTTCAGCACTCCATGATTTCGTTCGGCATCCCGGCAGTACCGAAAGAGGTGGTGATAGCCAAGGGCCCGGACGATGCGTTGCACCGGGACTGGATACTCTATTCCCAGGTCTACCTCGATCTCTGGGGACCGCCCGCCGACGAAGACTGGAAGATTCCCTACGTACTGGAGCGCGTCAGCGAAGGTAGCGACGGTCGGGCCGTCCGACTGGCGATTGTCCCGGACATTCCCCGTTTCGACTACAGTGCGTTCGAGTTTCACATCCTGGCCCGAAAGGACGCCGTCGTCATCCTGCCACCCGGCCAGTTCGAACCCGAGGTTGCCAGCAACAGCGACTTCGTCCTGGCGGCGGAAGGTTCTCAGGGTTATCCGGGGTTGATTCCCCCCGGAGCGGACCGCATCAATCAGTACCTCCGCGACCACACTGGTGAATTCGAGGTCATCGAGCGTTTTGCGCTACCGACGGGAAACATGATCCGGCTGTATCGGGTTCGCAGATGAGCTCAGTAAACAGCATCGGATCGCTCGGCGAGAAACGGTGGTTGGCCCCGGTCCTGCTTACCCTCGTCGTCCTGGCCGGCATCGCCCCGTTCGCGGACCGAGCGATCTATATCGACGAGCACATTTTCCTCCGACTCGCCGACTCCGCCCTTGAAAATCCGCTGTTTCCGGCGGACACGCCGGCCATTTTCTTCGGTTCGCTCCGAGAGGATTTCGCCAGCCACACGCACCCGCCCGTCGGCGAATACTTCCTGGCGATTATCCGCCTGCTGGTCCCCATCTTTGACGAGGTGGCCTACCGATTCCTGTTCGCCGTGTTTCCCGTCCTCGCAGTCATCTCGTTCCACGAGCTAGCGCGGCGATTCTCGGAGACGCCCCTGTCCGTGTCGATGCTGTTTGCCTTCTGTCCGGCGTTTTTTGTCCTGAGCCCGACACTCATGATGGACGTTCCGATGCTGGCGTTCCTGCTCGCCGGTGTCGCGCTATTCTTCGATCACCTGGATGGTCGTGGCGGCAGGCTCGTGCCCGCCAGCGCCTGCTTTGTCCTCGCCGCCGGTACGGGCTACACGGCTCTGGTGCCGCTGGCTTGCCTCTTCCTGTGGGTCCTGTTCATGCGGCCCGGAGTGCGGGAGTTGGCGGCGATCGCTGCGGCGCCGGTTGCGCTCGGCCTATGGCTCGGGGCTATGACCCTTCACTTCGGCCGATTTCCTCTGACCGACACCTTGGGCTACTACACGGCACAACCGACTTTCTTCCTCCGAAACGTGGGCGCGACGTTCAGCTTTCTGGGCGGTGTGGGGTTGTTCCCATGGGCAGTGCCGGCCATCTCGGGGTTGTCGAGGCGTCAGCGAATCCTCTTCGCTCTGGTATCAGTCGTGGCGGCAGTGATGCTCGCGGCTGGCCTCGGACTGGGGTCGACGCCTTACGCGCTATGGTTCGTGGTGTTGGCTTCGTGGGGAATCTTTCTCCTGGCGGCAGTGATCTGGAATGCCCGGCGACGATGGACGGAAGAACCTGCGGTTCTGTTCATGCTCGCATGGATACTGGCAACCCTGGCGTTCTTCGCGCTCGTAGCCGACATGATAAACGCGCGCTACATCCTGCTCGTCCTGCCGCCCGCTTACCTCGTGCTGTTCCCTCGCCTGAAACTCCGTCATGCGGTGGTGGTCGCCGGTCTGGGACTGACCCTGTCGGTTACTGTAGCCTACGCGGATTACAGTTTCGTCAACGCGTATCCGGACTGGGTCCGCTCGAACATCGCACCGCTCGAAGAGCGCGGGTACCGCGTCTGGAACGCAGCGGAATCGGGCCTGCGGTTCTATCTTGAGGAACGCGGCATTGAAACGTTGACGACTACCGATACGCGACCCACAGGCGGAGACATGGTGGTCCGACAGAACACGTTCCGCTACTCGCTCTCCGAGGAACTGGCTCCGCTGCTGGTATTGGTCCGATCGTACGATCTGGACGATCCCTTCCCGGTGAGGTCGTTCAACAGCGAAGCCGGGGCGGGACTTCACGACAGCCGTTCCGGTCTGGTACCGTACGTCCTGTCGGACGCCCGACACGACCGGGTGGAGCTATGGCAACTGAGCCCACTCGTCGAAGGACTGCCGCAGACCGATGTGTCTAGCTCCAAGGCCACCTGGAGCGAGCAGGGAGTGATACTGGTTCAGACCGAGGACAGGCTGCGGGTTCCCTTTCAGTTCCCGGAAGGAACCGAGTTGAGATATGAACTCGAGGGCGAAGGGCGTGTCGAAAAAGGGGACGGTTTTATTGACCTGATTCGCTCCGGTGAAGGACAGGTCGTCTGGCGCAATGTGCGCGTCGTCCCCGGGAGCTTTCCGAGATGAGATGGGAGCCGGAATCGATCGGGCGCCTGCGCCGCCTACACCGCGATCTGGTCGACGAGATCGATCGCGCGCGCGCCGAGAAGCTCGGGGTCGAAACAAGGCTGGCTGGGGCGGAAACGACGCTGGAGCAGATGTTCACATCCCGATCATGGCGATGGACCGCTCCCCTCCGATGGATCACCAGAACGCTCGGCGGCATCCCACCGGCAGAGAACTCCTGGCCGTCAACCTCCCGAGAGGCGGGGGCGGCTTCCCTCGCCCCCGACACTTCGAGGGGGCTGAACCGCGATGAAATGAACAATGCCTTCGATGAAGCCGCCAAGGCTCTGTACCGGCAGAGCATGGAACACGAATGCCGCCGTGACCTGGAATCGTTCCTCGCATCAGACCGCGTGCTCTCATTCGACCCAGCGACCGAACCGGAAGTTTCCGTCCTTCTGGTGCTGTTCAACCGTGCGGAGCTGACCCTCGGCTGCCTTCGATCGCTACTGGAGAACCGGAAGACCTCCTTCGAAGTCGTCATCGTCGACAACTGCTCGACCGACGTCACCGACCGATTGCTCGAACGTATCGAAGGCGCCCACGTCATCCGCAACACCTCGAACCGACACTTTCTCGAAGGCATCAACCAGGCGGCGGGCGCGGCTCGCGGGCGCAACCTGCTCGTGCTCAACAACGACACACGCCTGTTGCCGGGAGCTATCGAAGCCGCGACGGACACCCTCGAAAGCGCGGCGGACATCGGCGCGGTTGGAGGCAAGCTGGTGCTGCCCGACGGATCTCTGCAGGAAGCGGGCAGCATCGTGTGGCGAGACGGGTCGTGCCTCGGCTACGGCCGGGGAGACGATCCGCTGGCGCCACCCTACATGTTCCGCCGGGATGTCGACTATTGTTCCGCCGCTTTTCTGCTGACTCCCAGAGAGCTGTTCGAACGGTTGGGCGGGTTCGACACTGCCTTCGCCCCTGCATACTACGAGGAAACCGACTACTGCATGCGACTTTGGAACCAAGGGTTTCGAGTCGTCTACGAACCGTTCGCGGCGACGATCCACGTCGAGTTCGCAAGCTCGCGGCGGACCGAAGACGCCATCGACCTGCAGCGCGCCCACCGAAAGGTCTTCGTCGACAGACACGCCGACGCGCTAGAGCATCACCAGTCGCCCGATCGGGCGGCTGTCCTGCTCGCACGGTACGCCTCTCGGACCTCGCACACGAACTGCCTCGTTGTCGATGAGTGCCCGCGCGGAGCCGATCTGGACCCCGCCGGTTTGGGACTGCTTCGAGACCTCGTCCGGGAGGGCAGCCGCGTGACGTTGTACCCAACCGGGCCCGCCCGAGAATGGGCCGACCTCTACCGGCACATTCCGAGAGAGGTCGAGATCATGCGGGGAGCCGGAGCGGAGGGTCTCGAAGACTTCTTTCACCAGCGGAGCGGCTACTACGATACGATTTTCGTGGGGCCCGGCGACAGGAAGCGAGTGGACGCAGTTGCGGAATCGCACCCAGGCTGGTTCGAGGAAACCGCGATCGTCGATGCCACCACACACGCCAGCCCATGAATCGCGACGGGAGACGATTTAGGTAATGCTCGAATGGACTGGCGAACGCTTTCTGCCCTGGATTGAGGAGGCACTCGTTGCTTATGAGCACCTTCACCGGTACGCTTTCGCATCCCGGTTCGTGGCCGGCAAGAGGGTGCTCGACATCGGCAGCGGCGAAGGCTACGGCACATTTCTGCTAGCGCAGTCCGCCTCTTTCGCCGCAGGCATCGATGTAGACCTTCCAACGATAGAGCATTCCGCATCCAAGTACCGACGGGACAACCTCGACTTCATCGCGGCCTCGGCGATCCAGTTGCCTTTCGACAAACCATTCGACGTCGTTGTTTGCTTCGAAACACTCGAGCACGTGGAAAACCAGGAGGGGCTGCTGGGCGAAGCCCGACGGCTCCTCGGGCCCGATGGGCTATTGATCGTCTCGACACCCGACAAGCGGACGTATTCGGATGAACCCCACTTCGACAATCCTTTTCATGCTCATGAACTGTACTTCGAGGAGTTCCAGGAGTTGCTCGGCCGCCACTTCAACGAAACCCGCTTCCTGGGACAGCGCGTCTACCCAACCTCGAATATCTGGCCTCTGGACGACCCGGAAGGATCCGGTTTTGCCGAGTACATAATCGAGCGCTCGTCGTCGGAGTTCGGGCTTACGGAGTCGGAAAAGCCCGACCCGATGTACTACATTGGCCTGGCCTCAAACACATCCGGAGCCTCCGGCCCGCGTAGCGTACTGATCGACGTCTCCAATGCCTACTTTGACCAGATCCGGGACCAGCTTTCCGAACATTCCGAGATTGGCGCAACAATCCAGAGATTGTTGGACGAACAACGGTTGGTGCTCGAATGGAAGGATGAGCAGATCAAGGACCTGAATGGGGGCATTCGATCCCGTGACGAAGCACTCGCCTGGCGCGCGGCCCAGATCGAAGATCTCAAGGAAGTCGAAGCGGCAGCCGAAGTGCTACGAAAGCACGTCGCGTCGATCGAGCGGGAGCAGGCAGGCAGTGCCGAATACGCGCGTTCTCTCGAGGAGAGCATCCGCGCGAAGGACGACTACGCGGACCGCCTGGTGGCTGGGGTTCGCCAGACCGAAGCCCGACTCGGAGAGACAGAGGCTCAGGTCAAGGAAGTCGAAGCGGCAGCCGAAGTGCTACGAAAGCACGTCGCGTCGATCGAGCGGGAGCAGGCAGGCAGTGCCGAATACGCGCGTTCTCTCGAGGAGAGCATCCGCGCGAAGGACGACTACGCGGACCGCCTGGTGGCTGGGGTTCGCCAGACCGAAGCCCGACTCGGAGAGACAGAGGCTCAGGTCAAGGAAGTCGAAGCGGCAGCCGAAGTGCTACGAAAGCACGTCGCGTCGATCGAGCGGGAGCAGGCAGGCAGTGCCGAATACGCGCGTTCTCTCGAGGAGAGCATCCGCGCGAAGGACGACTACGCGGACCGCCTGGTGGCTGGGGTTCGCCAGACCGAAGCCCGACTCGGAGAGACAGAGGCTCAGGTCAAGGAACAGGCTCAGGAGGCGGCCGATGCCAGGTGGGAACTCGAGACGTTGCAGGCGACCCGTGGCTGGCAGCTCATCATGTCGCTAAGGTCGTTCCGCCAGTCGATTCGCGACGTGTTTTCAGGGATGTTCGGCCACTAGCAAGCCGTCAGTGGCCTCCCACCACGCGCGCCCGGACGCGAATGGGAACGCGCATGTGCCCGTAGGTCGACGTACGCTCGATCACTTCCAGCGCATAGGCGTTGTCCACCCAGTCGCAGTGTTCGTACTCGTCGAGAGTCCCGTCGGCGACAGCCGGACAGAAGTGGTAGAAGCCCGCTTTCAGGTAGGGCACATCCAAGACAAAATCTACCGACACACGCTCGCCCGCACGGGCCGGAGCCATCCTGGAACCCTCGTAAAGGACATTGGTGCCGGTGACGTCCTCGCCGAGACGATTCCGCATCATGAAACCAACGTTCGGGCGCTCGACGTCCTCTGAGAACTCCACGGAAATCCGGATACACACGCGCTCCCCCTGACCTGTACTCGCGACCTGTCGGCCGTCTCCGTTGAACACACCGATGCCCACCACCCTGGCCTTGCCGTTACCGTAGCGATCGTCGACATTCGGCATGTCGGGGATGAAATCCGGAATTCGTTCGAGGGCAGCGGGACTGAGGTCGAGGTCGGATGATCCGGCCAGCGCCTCTCCCACGGGCCGGTCTTCCATCAGCTCTCCATCGCCCCTCGCCACCATTGCAGACATGTATTTCGACGTCACCTCATCGGTCCGACCGAGCATCTTCAGCCTGCCCCGCTCAATCCAAAGCGTCCGGTCCGCAAGGCTCCGAACGGCCGCCAGATCGTGCGAGACGAACAAGATCGTCACGCCTCGCGCTTTCATATCGTGGATTCGGCGGATGCATCGCTGTTGGAAAAAGATGTCCCCAACAGCGAGCGCCTCGTCCACGACCAGGATATCGGGATCCATGTGAATCGCGACGGCGAACGCGAGCCGGACGAACATCCCCGTGGAATAGGTCTTTACGGGACGGTCGACGAAGTCTCCAATCTCCGCGAAGCGCTCGATCGAGGGCATGCGTTCACGCGTCTCGGCTTCGCTGAACCCGAGAATCGACGCGTTCAGTATCACGTTATCCCGTCCGGTAAATTCGGGGTTGAAACCGGCGCCCAGTTCAAGAAGCGCGGATACCCTGCCGCCGGTCCGGATCGCGCCCGATGTGGGGCGGATCACGCCCGCGGCAAGTCGAAGCAGCGTGCTCTTCCCCGATCCGTTCTCGCCGATGATTCCCAGACATCCCCCCTTTCCGACTTCGAAACTGACGTCCCGGACCGCCCAGAACGGGCTATGGTAGGTTCGCCGGCCGAAGGTCAGCGCCTCCTTGAGGTGGTCCGAGGGTCGTTCATAGACCCTGAAGCACTTCGATACGTTCTCTGCGACGATCTCGGGCATAGGCGGGTTAGAGGACGTCCGCGAAAGCCGTTTTCGACTGTCGGAAGAAGAGCGCGCCAGCCAGGAATAAAATCGCGGCCCAGACCAGCAGGATGACAACGTGTCCGAGGGAGGGCGGGGCGAGCTGCAGGAAAGCGTTCCTGTATCCGGTCAGTAACGTGGCCATGGGGTTCAACGCGTAGAACGACCGATAGGGCTCGGGTACGAGACCGATCGGGTAGAAGATCGGCGTCAGCCACATCCAGAAAATCATGAGCACGTTGAGAACCTGGCTCGTGTCTCGAAAGAAGACGTTCAGACTCGAAACCAGCCACCCGAGTCCCTGAGCCAGAATGACCAGCACGGGTAGATAGGCCAGGACCCACAGGTTCGAGATCTCGATCCTATGGAACACAAGGAGCGCGCCCATGAGTATTGTCAAGCCAATGATGTGATGGATCAGGTTCGAGATCATGATCGCGATCGGTAGCACCTCCGACGGAATCACGGTCTTCGAGACCAGGTTGGCATTCTCGGTGATGGCCGTACAATTGCGAAGCACCGTGTCCTGGAACATCAGCCAGGGCAGAATGCCGCAGAATGTGTAAAGCGCGAAATTGTCGGTTCCGTACTCGGCGACGTCAAGGCGGAACCGGAATACCATGGCGAATACGAAGTAATAGACAACCAGCAACGCCAACGGATACACAACCGACCATAAGAACCCGCCGACCGATCCGACATAGCGATGTTTCAGGTCACGGACGACAAGATTCTTCAGAAGGCTGCGGCTCGCCTTGAGCCGGGCGAGGAAGAACCAGACGTCCCCGAACGTCATTTGATGTCTATGCCTCTCATATCGGACAAACTAATGTCGGACAAACAATAGAGGATGCTCCCAGCGTTTTCAACGGATCTAATCGTGGCCTAGGTCCCCAACGTCAGGGCGCGTACGGATACCCGGTGCTTCCACAACAGCCGGGCGAATTCCCCGCCCCCAAGACGCGCAAACCGCCGGATCTCCCGCCGCGAGCGTAACATCGGCACTACCTGTCTCACTCCGGACCATTGCGCCTTGACGATCATCAGCGCGAGCGTCATGCGGGAGCTTCCAGTCGCAAACCGCCCCGAAGAACCCAGCGAGAAGAGCGCCCCGTACGCATGAAAGAAGAACCTCAACATTGTAAACGCCGGCGATAAGAGGAGCAGGGGCAGAGGGAACAGTTTCAGCAGAACCCAGATCCGGTTCCGCTCGATCAGAAAGGCTTTCAAAGACGAAAATTCGCCGGCAGTTGCCGAGTGGAGGTGGTAGACACGGGCGGTTGGCACGTATACCGATCCCCACCCGGCGAGCCGGCCGCGCAGTCCCAGGTCGGCATCGTCGCCATAGGCGAAAAACCGTTCGTCGAAGAGACCTATCTGGTCGAGCATTTCCGCCCGGTAAAGAGCCGCAGCGCCGTCCGGGAACAAAACCTCCTCTACCTTCTCGAACTGGCCCCGATCCACTTCACCGGATCCCCGTCCGTGGTTGAGCCCGTCCAAATAGATCAGGTGCCCGACTTTGTCGATCCTGCCTCGGTCTTTGGCAAAGAGGATCTTGCTTGCCGCCATGCCAATATCCGGTGCCTGTTCCATCGCGGCAACCAGCGCACCCAGCCAGCCGGCCTCGGCCTCGGCGTCGTTGTTCAGTGTCGCCACATAGCGGCCACGCGCGCGTCGAATTCCGGCGTTGCAACCTCCAGCAAAACCGCGGTTCTCCGACAACCGAACGAGTTGGAGGCGTGCGTCCGTCAGAGATTCCAGGTAGTCGAGGGAACCGTCCACCGAACCGTTGTCGACGACGACAACCTCGAAGTCCTTGTACTCCTGGCGCCAGAGCGAATCGAGACACGTCTCAAGCATCGATCTGCCGTTGAGGTTGGGGACGATGATGGAAACCGCGGGGTTCATCGCTTCCGGGCCTGGATCATGAGCGTTGCGCCACGACCGAACAATGCTTCGAGGGCCGCGGCCGGGTAACAGGCCATCACGAGGGCAAGATAGGCCAGGTGGCGCACCCACGTCCCGATCCGCGCCTCGGACGCGTTGCGCCGTTTCGCACGGACCGCCCTGCTTACCGGATCGAGCGCCGGGAACATGCTCGACGCCAGAGCAGGGGCGTTGTCCCGCAGGTTGAAGTGCCGCACCCTTTCGACATAAAACCCGTTGTCGGCCAGCAGACCGAGGACAGCCTGGCGGGAATAGTCGATCAGGTGGCGCGGGACGTCGAGGCCGTACCATCGGATCCCGAACAGCCGAAACTGGATGCTGTCGATGTTCGGCACCTGGAGGACCAGCCGGCCGGAATCCTTGAGCACCCGGCCGAGGGCGGCGAGCACCTCGCCGGGATTCGGCACATGTTCGAGCACATGGAGCAGAACCGCTGTATCGAAGCTTGCCGGCGGCAGATCCACTTCCTCGAGCGTGCCGACCGACACCTCGACCCCATAGTCCCGTCTGGCGACCTGGGCCGCCCGTGGAGAAGCATCTACACCGTGGACCCGGAAGCCCTCCTGTTTGAGAATCCCGAGAACGGTCGCCGGTCCGCAACCGACATCGAGGATGCTCGCCCGTTCGGACGGCGACGCACACCCCGCCGCCCTCCGGATGAATGCGAGGTGATCGACGAGCACAACGCGCCTGTAGAGGCCTTCGAGCCGCGCCAGCCATCCGGTTCCCGAGGCTTGCCACCAGTACGCGGGGGGATAGAACGCGGCGATCTCGTCTGCGGACGGCATCGGTTCCAGAAACAGACACCGGCAGTCTTCACAGCTCCGCAACGTGAAGCTCTCCTCGGAGGTCTCGAACAGGAAGTCGGTACCGCGACCAAAGAAAGCTGTCCGGGTCGCCAGGCAGACAGGACAGTGAATCCCGTCCTCGAGGGTTTGCTCAGTCAAGGCGGAAGACCAACGTCAGCCGAAAGGAAAACGGAACGGATTCGCCATTCCGCCGGGCTGGCTCGAACACCCAGCGGCGAACCGCTTCGAGGGAAAGCTCGCCCAGGTCGGGAAGCGTGGCGTTCCGCACGCGTGCCTCGGCCACGGTGCCGCGACGGCCCAGTTCGACATCAAGTACGCCGCGTCCTTCGACGCCCCGCCTCCTCAACCGCTCCGGGTATTCGGGCAGGGGCGCCGATATCCCGATCGGCTCCACGACGTCCTTAGGCGGCGAGGAGGAGACCGACACGGTGACACGGCCGAAAGGCACGGGCTCGGAGGGCGACGCGACCGGCCTCGGATCGACCCGGTCGGCGAGTGCCTGGACTTCGCGCCGGAGTTCGGCGACACGCGCGGACTCGACGGCCCTGCGGCGCTCTTCCAGCCGGCGGTCGAAGGTCCGGACGACCAGAGTGTAGTACTCCTCCGTGGTCGCATCTAAATGCGGCAGATCGGCGGACGCTCGGATGCTCCGACGGGCGGCACCGTAGTCTCCGGAAAGCATCTGGCACTCCGCAAGAATTTCAAAGAACCTGTCGGCGTATTCGGGTTCGAGCCGGAGCGCTTCGCCGACAAGGGCGATCCCCCGTTCGGGCTCGCCGTCCAATGCGTACACAAGCCCCAGTTCGGCTCGGGCACGGCCGGAAAGAGGCTCCAGTTCGACCGCCCGGCGGAGCGACGCGATCTGCTCGCTCCGGTCGCCGGCCGACCCCACCGGCAACGTCCCCAGATAGAAGTGAATCATTCCTGATTCGGGGAACTGCCCGGCAAGGCGCTCGAGACCCCGGCGGAGGCCAACCGTGTTGGTCCCCTCCCTCGCCAGCAGAGCCAGCCCGACACTGGATCGTTCGAGAGCACTGGACGACTCGTAATATCGCCGCGCCCGGCTCGACCAGCCGGCCGACGCCATAAGATCGCCACGGGCGGCGTCGAGTTCCTCCCGGGACAGTTCCCGCCCAGGGCCCACAGGTCGCGCTGTCTCGAGGGGTAGAGGGGACTCGATGTACGAAAGCACCTCACGGGCGAGGACCTCCGGATCGACCTCCAGAGGCGCCCGGGAACCGTCTGCGTTCGACAGGCCGGCGAGATAGCGATCGAAAGCTGCGCGGTGCCGATCGAGGAGGATTCTTAGCAGGTGGTAGGACTGAATTCGGAACCGCCCCCCGTCGCCCAAGTCGTCGAAGGTCGGTCCGGGACGCATCCGCAACAGTTCATCGATGGGTTCGGCGTCCTCTCGGGAAACGGCGGAATCGCGGTCCCGAGTACCGAGACGCCGCAGGTACTCCCCAACACCTTCCTGAAGCCAAAGCGGCTGCCAGAGAGCGGAGCGCGCGAGCAGCAAATGGCCCAACTGATGAGCCACGTCCTTCGCGATATCCTCGGGCGATCGGTCCCGTGCGATGATAAACGCCCCGGAGGACCCGGCGACGAGGTATGCGCGGCGGTTGGCCCTTCTCGGGGTCGCTACCCCAGGGGTGCCTGCCGCCGCCGGATTCAGCACTTTCTCGGGAACGGCCTCGGCGAACGACTGCTGGTCCCTCATCAGGAACACACCGATTGGTTTCGGCCGCGGCCCGATTTCGAATATGGTCCGGGAGAACGCAGCGTAGCGTGCCTCGAGATCCGCCGCAAGCCTCTCGGCTTTTTCTACGTCAGTATCGGTGTAAAGGACGAAGTGTTCGGTCCCGACCTCCAACCACGGACGTTCCTGCCCGAAGGCGGGCAATCCAACGAAGAGGATGCCGGCCAGCACGATTCGCGCCACCACTGGACGACCTTTGATACGCATACACCTGACAGGATACACCGCGAGGTGTCGATGGCAGTTTTTCTGCGGAGGGCTCTACGGGACGTCGACAAACTCGATCTTGATGGGGACGCCTGCGAAGTCGCTTCCTTCGGGCGGCTCCAGGTATGTCACCACTACCGCAACAGGGGGATCCAGCGGACCGCAACTGATCTCCTCGCCCACCTTGGAGGTAAAGGTCGCGAACTCGACGCGATCGGGCGATCTCGTGTGGAATTGAAGCTCCCGGCCTTCCACGGTTACGGTCAAAGTCAGCCCGTCCCGGCAGTCGATCAGGCTCAACAGCCCGCTGTGCTGATCGCCCTTCGAGACCCGGTTTAGGCGAATCCGGTCGTCGGGCGCTATCGGCCGAAGGGCAGGCTCAGTGGAGACGGTGGCACTGATCTCGGGAACGACGGCCGGGGTCTGGGCCGGCCTCGAGGTGATTTCGTCGAATCCTTCACCGACCAGCCCTCCGCCCTGACCCCTGCCGGCCAGCGAATCCAGCAGGGATTGGGCCCGCTCACGGACTGCCGGGTCCTCGGACTCTTCGAGCACGCGCTCAAGGACGCTGCGCGCGGCGCCCAACGCGTCCTGCGCGATCAGCACCCGACTCAACGCGATGAGGTACCCCGTTTGTTCGGGTGCAAGGGTCAGCGCACGGTCGAGCAGCCTGGCCGCCTCGTCCAGGTCGTCAGCGGCATCGACGTAGGTCACCGCGAGTTCGTGGTATGAATCCGCGAAGGTCTCCCGCAGGGCGATGGACTGGCTAAGCCGTTCGCGAACCGTGGCCCGCTGCTCTGGCGTCAGGTCGGGGTTCAACCGACTGAAAGCCACCGCCCAGTTGTAGTAGGTCAAATAATTCGGCGCCTGACCTTCGATCGCTGTTTCCATGAGTTCCAGCGCGTCGGCGTAGCGTTCCTGCCGGATGCGTAACCCACCGAGCGACGTGTAAGGCTCGGACAGGCCGGGCTCACGGGCGATCGCGGCTTCCAGGCGGCGTTCCCCCTCATCGGCACGCCCCTGTTGAATCAGCAGATCCGCGATGTAGGTCTCGGCTCGCGCCGCGGAGAACGGAGCGTCGTCCACTACGATATTGTCCTCGCTGAGCCCCTCCACACGAAGTGTCATGAAAGGCAGGCGGCGTTCACGGACATAGTCGGAGAACTCTTCCAGCACGCCATCGAAGTTCACGCTGAAGGCTCCCTGAAAGGCCTGCTCGAATTCCATGCCGGCAGCCGTCATATGCACGAATGCCGCCGTCTCGGCGAGTCCCGGTCCGCGGTTGCGCAGCATCAGGAAGTGAATCAGCCCCCAGGACTGCGCGTAGAAGACCTGGTCACGGTCGAGCTCGTTCACGAGGTCCGAGTCGGCTTCTGTCGCGAAGAAGTCGGCGAACGGAAGCCGGTCGTCCTCGTCGCGGACCAGGCGAATGTGTGTCTCGATGGGCGCTCCGATCGTAAGCTGGTCGTTGTCAAAACCGATGGTGCTGTAGAACTCTGCCAGGCCCTCGACCATCCACACCGGCAGGTCGGGCAAGTTCTCTCGCGCGATGGAATGGAAGAAATCGTGCAGGATCGGGGGGAAGGGCTTGCGGCTGCGCGATTCGGGGGAAAGGATGATGTAGTTTTCGCTCGCGCCTGCAAAAAAGTACCCGTCGGCCAAGGGAGTCAGGCCCAGCTCTTCGACATCGTCGTCGTCCAGGACGATGATCGTCGTCGCGGGCGGGGGCCGGAACTGCTGGCCCCGAAACAGCGTGGCCATCGCCGTGTAGAACCCTTCGAGGCGCGCACCGATCTCCTGCAGGTCGTCGTCGTCTGCCGTACCGATAAGCCGGTAATGCTGGGAGCTGGCGCTAATCCAATCTTGCGCCTCAACAGGGCTCGCGTTCAGGGCAATCAGAGTAACGATCAGGGTCCCGAGAATCGGGCTGCCAATACGTCCAAATCTCATCAGTCACCTACCTTCACAGCGGTATGTTTCCGTGTTTCTTGGGTGGGCTCGAATCGCGCTTAGTGTCCAGCATGCGCAGTGCTGCGATCAGTTTCGGCCGGGTCGAGGCAGGCTCGATCACTTCGTCGACAAACCCGTGCTCAGCCGCTACATACGGGTTGGCAAACTTTTCGCGAAATTCGGCGACCTTCTCTCTTCTCACTTTCTCGACTTCATCTCCGGCTGCGGCCAGCTCCCGGCGGTGGATGATGTTGACCGCCCCCTCCGAACCCATCACGGCAATCTCCGCCGTCGGGAAAGCGTAGTTGACGTCCGTGCGGATGTGCTTGCTCGCCATGACGCAGTAAGCGCCGCCGTAAGCCTTACGGGTGATCACGGTGATCTTCGGCACCGTCGCCTCGGCGAACGCGTACAGCAGCTTGGCGCCATGTTTGATGATGCCGCCGAATTCCTGGTTGGTTCCCGGGAGGAAGCCGGGAACGTCCTCGAGGGTAATCAGGGGGATATTGAACGCGTCGCAAAACCTGACGAAGCGCGCGCCCTTCACCGAAGAGTCGATGTCCAGGCAGCCCGCAAGGAACTGAGGCTGGTTTGCGACGATGCCCACCGGACGGCCGTCGAGTCGGGCAAAACCGATCACGATGTTCCGCGCGTAATGTTCATGAACCTCGAAGAAGTAGTTGTCGTCAACCACGGTGTGGATGACTTCCTTGATGTCGTAAGGGACGTTTGAATCCGCCGGGACTATGTGGTTCAGCTTTTCCTCGGTCCGATCCCACGGATCCGAGGTCGGGCGAACCGGGGGGTCCTCCCTGTTGTTGGAGGGCAGGAACGACAACAACTCCCTGACGAGCAGGAGGCATTCTTCATCGTTGGCTGCCGAAAAATGGGCGACTCCGCTCGTCGCGTTGTGAGTCGTAGCCCCGCCCAGTTCCTCCTTGGTGACCTCTTCGTGGGTGACCGTCTTGATGACGTCGGGACCGGTCACGAACATGTAGCTCGTCTTGTCCACCATGAGGATGAAATCCGTGATGGCCGGCGAATAGACGGCTCCGCCCGCGCAGGGTCCGAGGATGGCGGAGATCTGAGGCACCACTCCTGAGGCAAGCGTATTGCGCAAGAAGATCTCCGCGTAGCCGCCCAGCGACACGACACCCTCCTGGATGCGGGCTCCGCCCGAGTCGTTCAGGCCGATGAGAGGAGCCCCGACCTTCATGGCAAGATCCATGATCTTGCATATCTTGATGGCGTTGGTCTCGCTCAGCGAGCCGCCGAAGACGGTGAAATCCTGGGCGAAGACGTAGACAAGGCGTCCATCGACCCTCCCGTAGCCGGTGATGAATCCATCGCCCGGGTACTGATGGGCGTCGATCCCGAAGTCCGTGCCGCGGTGCTTGACGAACTTGCCGAGTTCCTGGAACGAGCCCTGATCCAGGAGCAGATCGATTCGCTCCCTGGCGGTCTTCTTGCCCTCGGACCGCTGCCGCTCCATGCGAGCGGCGCCGCCGCCTTCCTCGGCCTTGGCGTTGAGCTTTCTGAGTTGCTCGAGTTTGTCGTTTGCCGTGACTTTCGTCATAGGGACCCACACCCGAAGCGTGGTCGGAAACCGCGGACTATTTCCGGACCGGCTCGGCCATTTGCTCCCAGTCCTTGAGGAACTGCGCGAGACCGATGTCGGTAAGCGGATGTTTCATGAGCTGGTAGAAGACCTTCGAAGGCATGGTGCAAATGTCGGCGCCGACGCGGCCTGCCGCGACGATGTGCATGGGGCTTCGAATCGAAGCCGTCAGCACTTCGGTACTGAAGTCGTAGTTGTCGTAAATCGTAACGATATCGGCTATCAGTCCCATTCCGTCCTGCGAAATGTCGTCCAGGCGCCCTACGAAAGGGCTGACGAAGACTGCGCCCGCCTTTGCCGCCATTATGGCCTGGGGCGCGGAAAAGACCAGCGTCACGTTAACCCTGATGTTCTCGTCGCTGAGCGTCTTGGTCGCCTTGAGCCCCTCCAGCGTGAACGGACACTTGACGACGATATTAGGATGAATCTGCGCGAGATTGCGGCCCTCATCCACCATTCTCGCGGCGTCCAGGCTGACCACTTCAGCGCTGACGGGACCGTCAATGATGGAACATATCTGGAGCAGCTGATCTTCGAAACCGTTGCCCTCCTTGGCGATCAGCGAGGGGTTGGTCGTGATGCCGTCCAGAATTCCGGTGCTGGCCGCTTCGCGGATCTCTTCCAGGTTCGCGGTGTCGAGGAAGAATTTCATGCTGGGCGTTCTCCTATTCGGAAAGTTTTTCGCTCTCGGGGTCCAGGCCCATTCTACCGGATTTCTTTCCATCGACCATCGACCAATGACCATTGATCATTTGTCATCTGACTCCGAAAACAAAAATGATCAATATCGATGGTCAATGGTCGATATGCGATGTCAAATCCCCAATGACAACGGCCTGACAGCCTGTTGCAAAGCCCCGCAGGGTTCCGCACAACCAACACTATGACACCGGCAGGGACATCGGACTTTCGTTGCCCGACCGATCGACGGCGGAAACCGCGTAGGCAAAGCCGGGACGGTATGCCGGGTCGAAAACAGCCGTCGTAGTCCGGGCGTCATCACCAAGGGGTTCGAATATCCCATCCGGACCCTCCCGGCGGAACACCCGGTACCGGACCACATCGGTCTCGGGACCCGCTACCCATTGCAGGAAGGCGCCATCTCCTGCCGGTGCCGGCGTCAGGGCAAGACCCGTGGGCGCTGCTGGCGGAGTGTGGTCCAGCGCGGTGAATGGCAGTGGCTCTGAGGCCACGCCCTCAATCCAGACACCCTCGTTCCGGCGCATGGCAAGGACAGCGTACTCGTAAACGCCCCCCTCCTGGACAGTCCCATCGTCGTACCGAACCTGGGACGACGGCGGCGCGTCCAGAATCGCTCCCGATCGGTATATGCGGTACGCCCCGACAAGCCCGGACCGTTCAGACGGAGCGTCCCATTCGAGACGAACCCGCTCCTGGTCGAACGTCGCGCGCAACCCCGCAACAGGACCCGGGACATCGACAACCGAAGCGATCACGCGGTTGGACTCGGTGGAAGTCCGCTCCCGGGAAGTCTCGACACGAACGATGAACGGTTTCCGGCCTCCGACGAGGTCGCGTGCGTCGATCCGGAGCGTCTGGGGCTGGCCAGGGCCCGACACGGCAACCCTGGTAACGACCTCTCCGTCGCCGAGAAGGACCACGCTGACCAGATCGGTCGAGCCAGACCCGTCAATATTCATGCGCGGGTTGGTCCAGCTGAACCAAAGCTCGTAGCCGCGCTGCCGAACGGCGAGGTTGTCCACCGGCAGAGGAACACGGATAAAGGGGGGCAGTGGGTCGCCGACCTTGCCGCAAGCGGCAGTCAGGATTGTAATGGCGGTGATGAAGACAGCGAGCGGGAACGGGCCCAAGACGTTCCCGATGGATGGATGCGTCACCCCGCCTCGTCGCCCGATTACAGGATGTAGCGGCTCAGGTCCTGGTCCTTGACGATGTCGCTGAGCATTTTTTCGACGTAGGCCGCATCGATCTCGACGTTCTTCTGCTTGAGGTCCGGGCCTTCGAAAGACAGTTCATCGAGGAGTTTTTCCATGATCGTATGGAGCCGTCGGGCTCCGATGTTCTCGGTATTCTCGTTCACCATCGCGGCGAAACGGGCTATCTCGAAGACCGCTTCGTCGGTGAAGCTGAGCCGGGTGCCCTCGGTTTCCATCAGCGCAACGTATTGCTTGATCAGCGCGTTCTGAGGCTCGGTCAGGATGCGGACGAAGTCCTCCACGGTCAGCGAATCCAACTCCACTCGGATCGGAAACCGTCCCTGCAGTTCCGGGATCAGATCTGACGGCTTGCTGACATGGAAAGCGCCGGCCGCGAAAAAGAGAATGTGGTCAGTCCGTATCATCCCGTAGCGGGTGCTTACCGTCGTCCCCTCGACGATTGGCAGGATGTCCCGCTGGACGCCCTCGCGGCTGACATCCGGCCCATGCCCGGACTCGCGCCCAGCGATCTTGTCGATTTCGTCGAGGAAAATGATGCCGTTGTTTTCGACCCGCTCGACGGCGATCCGGGTAACCTGGTCCATGTCGAGCAGCTTCTGCTCCTCTTCCTGGGTAAGGTGCTCGATCGCCTCGACGACCTTCATCCTGCGCTTCTTCGAACGCTGGCCGAGGAAACCCGGGAGGATATCCTTGATGTTGATATCCATATCCTCGATGCCGCTGTTGGATATGATCTCGAACGCCGGAAAACTGCGCTCCTTGACCTCGACTTCGACCGTGCGGTCGTCGAGCTTCCCGTCCTGCAACTGTGCGCGAAGTTTCTCGCGGGTCCGTTTCCATTGGTCCCTGGCCTGGTCTCGGGACGGCTCGTCGGCCTCAGCTCTCGTCGGCAGGGGTGGCAGCAACAAATCCAGGATCCGCTCCTCCGCGTTCAACTCGGCCTTCTCGGCGACTTCCTCGAGCTTTTCGTTGCGGACCATATCGATGGCGAGTTCCACCAGGTCCCGAATCATCGACTCCACATCGCGGCCGACGTAACCGACCTCGGTGAATTTGGAAGCTTCCACCTTCAGGAACGGCGAATTGGCCAACTTCGCCAGGCGCCGGGCCAACTCGGTCTTTCCGACTCCGGTCGGCCCGATCATGATGATGTTCTTGGGCATGACCTCATCGGCCATTTCGGGAGGCAGTTTCTGGCGCCTTACGCGGTTTCGCAGCGCGATCGCCACGGCCCGTTTCGCGGCGGCCTGGCCGATCACGTACTTGTCCAACTCCCCCACGGTTTCGCGAGGAGTCAGATCGTCCAGATGCGGGGTCGGAACCGAATCGTAGGCAAACATAACGGGTCTAAGAGTCTAACACCGCGCGCACTAACAGACCGTGGTGAAAGTCGGTTCTTCACTGTAGGGACGGTCTCCGACGGGCCCATTGCTCAGTGCCGACGGAGCGCCAGTCCACCACGGACTCCTATAGCTCTTCCACGGTCAGGTTGGAGTTGGTGTAAATACAGATATCGGCGGCGATCTTGAGCGCCTGTTCGGCGATCTCCCGCGCGCCCAGGCTTGAATGCTCCGACAGTGCCCTGGCTGCGGCGAGGGCGTAGGCGCCTCCCGAACCGATGCCGAGAATGCCGTCATCCGGCTCGATCAGGTCGCCGGTACCCGATATCAGGAACGTGATTTTTTGATCCGCGACGATCATTACTGCCTCGAGATGGCGCAGGCTCTTGTCGGTACGCCAGTCGCGAGCCAATTCGACGGCCGCGCGGCTGAGGTTGCCGTGAAACTGCTCCAACTTGGCTTCGAAGCGGGAAAATAGCGCGAAGCTGTCCGCGGACGAGCCCGCGAAGGCGGCGAGGATCCGGTCGTTGTACAACCTCCGGATCTTCCGGGCTCCGTGCTTGATCACCGTGTCGCCGAGCGTGACCTGGCCGTCGCCGGCAAGAGCGACTTTTCCGCCTTTGCGCACACAGATAATGGTTGTCGCGTGAGCCCTGACAGGCATACTCAGTCCAACGGCGACGCCATGAAGAACCGATCCTGAAGGCCGTTGTTGTAACGCACCTCCCGGAAGCGGATCTGCATGGTCTTCTGACCGTCGGTATACCGATCGATGAGAAGAGGGGTCAACACCCCCTGAATTTCGTGATAGTTGCTGTACACCTCTTCATGAACGCTGGGGTCGGAAAGACGGCGGACGGTCTTCCTCATCAACAACCCGTCGGCGCGGTCAATATAGAGATTGATCCGCGTTCGGTCTTCATCACGAATCTCAAGGATGTCGACCCGCTTGAAGTCAATCATGTCGCGGCCGACGTACTGCAGCGTGGTTTCCTCCTGGTCGAGGACAACCCGCAGCAGAAAATCGAGTGTGACCTTGAATTCATCCCAGAACACCTCGATCTGTTCGGGAAGTTGTTCGTCGACTTTCTTCCCCTTGTCCGTGATGTTCCAGCCTTCCCGACCGTTGTTGATGCGAACGGTTTCTCCCTTCTCGCCGAACTCGGTCCGTTCCTTGTCGGGAAACTTAAGGTAGTCGGTGAATACCTCTCCGCCGGAAAGCTCTCCGTTCTGGAACTGATAGTAGCGCCCGACCGCTTCGACGTCCGCCACAGCGAGGTAAGTCTCGCCGCCCAGGGTTTCGATTGCGCGCTCGAGTATCTCGCGCGCGTTTGCCTGCGCCCGCACTTCGGCGGGTAAGACAGGCGTCGCCAGGAACACCGATACCGCCAGCACAAAGAGTCTCTTCATAATTGGTCCCCAATTATAGCCAAAGTAACGCTCGCTCGCGGCTTTTCGCGCGATCCTTCACGGTGCAAGCCGGCTCGCCTCCACGAAGGCGGAGAACAGCGAACGGGCCAGTGGATCGGTTCTCCAGCCGGTTTCCGGATGCCACTGGACTCCAAGGACAAATCGTTCTCGCGTGTCCTCAACGGCCTCGGCGACGCCGTCCGGCGCTCTCGCGGTGATTTCGAGGTCACGGCCCGGTTCCGCCACAGACTGGTGATGGTAGCTGTTCACAACAGCCTCCGGCCCACCGTGCAGTCGATGGAGGCGGCTGCCTTCGTCCAGTCGAACTCCGTGTGCCTTGACCTCCTCGGGCTCCCCGGGCCTGTCGTGGGGGACCGCTCCTGGAACATCGGACGGGATGTCCTGGATGAGCGATCCTCCCCGAAAGACGTTGAGGCTCTGCGCTCCATAGCAGACGCCGAGCACGGGGATGACCCGTTGTTCTGCAATATCGAGGAGCAGAGCGTCAGCACGGTCCCGTTCGGCGAACACCCGGCCCAGCCGTGCATGACGTTCGCCACCGTATCGATCCGGATTGATGTCGGTCGCACTTCCCGGCAGGAGTATTCCGTCCAACCGGTCCGCGTAATCACGGATCATTTCCCGCTCGCTCGACACCGGAATCAAGACAGGGATTCCACCCGCCCACTCGATCGCATCGGTGTAATAGCGGTCCAGTCCGAGGCGCTGTTTTTCGGCGTCGTAGCCGGTCGGTATCCCAATCCAGGGTCGGCCCATCGGTCCTACGAACTCCTCCTGTCCTGTCAGTGCCGCCCGCCGAAATCGTCTCGCACTCGGCGGCGATTTCATTGGCGGTCATGTTTTTGGACGGATTGACCGCTTCGATGGTTAAATGAGCCTCGCCGATTATCACCAGGCGGGATCCCACGGAAACACGTGTCGGCCGCTCTGGGATAGTCAGGGGATCATGACTTTCCGGGCGCGACCGGGCCGATGAGCAGTCTCCGCGCCTCTCCCACCAAGTACAGGGAACCAGCCACCAGGACCGTATCCTCCTCTCGTGCCCGCTCGCGCGCCAGTTCGATCGCCTCCTCGAGGTCCGCCGTAGCCATCGCTCCCGGCAACAGACTGGCAAGCTCGGACGCCTGGACGGCGCGCGGGCCCTCCGGTCTTGTAAAAATGCAGCCGCGGAGGTGGGGCGCCAGGAGGCGAATCATCCCGGCGTAGTCCTTTTCCTGCATCGCTCCAAAGATCATCCACACACCCTCGGGGTGGAACTCCTCCAGAAAAGCGGCGACGGCCGATGCCGCCGACAGGTTGTGGCAGCCGTCGAGCAGGAAGGACGGTCGGCCCTCGACACGCTCCAACCGCCCAGGCCAGGTCGCCGTGTCCGCTCCGTTCCGTATGCTTTCCCGATCGACCGGCCAGCCCGCTACTTCGAGACACTCCGCCGCCCGGACGGCAACGCAAAGGTTGTCGACCTGGTGTCGACCGACCAGCCGGGGGCGCAGGCCGTCGTAGGTCCGGATGGGTGTCTCCAGATCGACTTCGAAAGAGCCCCGGCCCAGATGCCGGAGTCTCGAACGGACTTCCGAGGACGCATCGATCAGCCTCGCTCGGGCGCCGGAAGCAATACCGGTGTAAGCAGCGACGTCCCGGCCGACGACGACGGGCTCGTTTGCCTTGATGATGCCCGCCTTCTCTCCGGCAATCCGGTCGAGCGACGAGCCCAGGTGCTCCTGGTGATCGAAACCGATGCTGGTGATGAGAGAAACGTCCTGATCGACGACGTTGGTCGCGTCCAGGCGTCCCCCCATCCCGACCTCCAGAACAGCGCACGAGACGCGTCCGCTGAAATGGCAAAGCGCCATCGCGGTCGCCTTCTCGAAAAAGGTCGGTGGATAGAGAAGATCGGGCGCAACGTTGCCCACGGCCTCTTCGACGGCCTGGAATGCCCGATCGAGATCCTCGTCGCTGACCTCGACGCCGGCGACTGCGATCCGTTCGTTCAACCGCGACAGGTGCGGCGACGTATAGAGGCCGGACCCGGGGACCATGGCCGAGAGCCACCGCGCAACGGTGCCTTTCCCGTTGGTTCCGGCCACGAGCGCCGAACTGAAGTCCCGTTGGGGATGCCCCATTGCGCCGAGCAGCGTTCGAATGTTGGCAAGATCATAGCGGAGGGATCGGTACTCGTTCCTGCTGGAAAACAGCCGCTCGATGTCTCCGGTCCTCATCGGAGGCCTAGCCGACGAAGAACTTGAGGGCGCGCGCCACGTATGGCTTCAGATCGCCGCGGGCAACGATCGCATCGAGCATTCCGTGCTCGAGCAGGAACTCGCTCCGCTGAAATCCTTCGGGCAACTTCTGCCGGATAGTCTGTTCGATGACGCGAGGGCCGGCGAATCCGATCAACGCCCCGGGTTCGGCGACGTTCAGGTCACCCAGCATCGCAAAACTCGCCGATACGCCGCCGGTCGTCGGGTCCGTCAGCACTGAGATGTAGGGGAGACGTTCTCGGTCCAGGCGCGACAGCGCCGCTGATATCTTTCCCATCTGCATCAGGCTCAGGGCGCCCTCCTGCATCCGGGCGCCGCCCGAGCAGGAAACAATGACCAGGGCGGCACGCTTTCGGAGCGTACGCTCGATCGCCCGAGTGATCTTCTCGCCGACGACCGAACCCATCGACCCCCCGATGAAGCTGCCTTCCATTGCCGCGATGACGATGGGGTAGCCTCCCAGGGTTCCCTCACCGCAGATGACCGCCTCGTGTGGCCCGGAACCGGCAGCCATCTTGTCGAGGGTCTCCCGATAGGGTTTTGCCGCCACAAACCCCAGGGGATCCAGGGAAGTGATTCCGGCGTCCAGTTCGTCCCAGGAATCGTCGAACAGCAGAGCCAGTCGTTCGCGGGCGCCGATCTTATAGTGCTGGTTGCACTTGGGACAGACCTGCATGTTCAGGTCGATGTCCTTCTTCCAGACCGGCTCCTTGCAGCTATCGCACTTGAGCCATAGCCCTTCCGGGATCCCTTTGCGCTCTTCTCCGACCGCGATGGATTTCTTATCGCGTTTGAACCAGGCCATATTGGAAGCGATTATACAGGGGCAGGATGCAAAGCGATTGGGAGGGGAGGCCTGCCTGCGCGGAGGGAGATTCTATCTATTGCAGATTGAGTTATTTGAGAATCCACATTGGACGTTGTTCAATCGAAATTAGTCGATCGTCATTTGCTGCAGGGAGAACCAATGACAAATCGATCAATTTCCAACGGCCAACGTCAAATCCGGGACTGTCCACTAGCTAGTCTGCAATAAGTTCCCTGGCCCCACGCCTGATACGAGAGACGGTCTTCACCTTCCCCAGAATCACCATGACATCGAAGATACCCGGGGCAACAGCTTTCCCCGTCAGGCAAACGCGCGATGCGTTGATCAGCAAACCGGCCTTGACGTCTAACCTCGCCGCCAGGTCACGGAGCGCCTTCTCGGTCTCCTCGAGGCCGAACGGGTCAAGGGCCTCCATCGCGTCGGCGAGTCCGGGCAGGTATTCGGGGAGCTTCGGGTCTTTGAAGAACTTCTCGACCGCCGCCGATTCGTACTCGACGTGGTCTCCCGAGTAGGTGCGAACCTCGGCGGCCAGGGCGGTCAACAAACGGAACCGCGGACGGATCAGTTCCAGAAGCGATCGCAGCCAGGAGGCGTCGGCGCTCTCAAGCCGATCTTCCCAGCTTCCGGCCGATACCATCAGTCCCCGGAGTCGGTCCACGAGGTCGTCGACCGGCATCCGGTTGATGTGCTGGCCATTGAACCACTCCAATTTCTCAGGGCTGAAAACGGCGTTGGACTTGGCCACGCCGTCGAGCGAGAACGCCTCGATCAGGGTGGATCGGTCGAAGAGTTCGTCGTCGGAACCCGGCGACCACCCCAGCAACGCCAGGAAGTTGACGAAAGCCTCAGGCAGAATGCCCAGATCCCGGTAGGCCTGCACCGAAGTCGCACCGTGCCTCTTGCTGAGCCTGGCCTTGTCGGTTCCGAGGATCAACGGTGCGTGAACGAAACGTGGCTCCGGTGAGCCCAGGGCCCGGTAGATCAATACCTGCTTGGGGGTGTTCGAGAGGTGGTCCACGCCCCGGATGACGTGTGTAATCTTCATGTCTAGGTCGTCGGCCACGACGCTCAAGTGGTAAGTCGGATCCCCACCGGACCGCAGGAGAATGAAGTCCTCGATATCATCGTGACCGCGCTCGATCGTTCCCAGGACTTCGTCTTCGAACCGCACGTTCTCTGGAGGGACCCTAAAACGCACCGCCGCCGGCTCGCCCTGATCCAGCCGTTCCCGGACTTTCATCGGGTCCAGCCCAAGGCAAGTCCGGTCGTATTTCCATCCAGTCTTCGTTCCCGGGTCTCGGTTGCGTTTCGTTTCGAGCAGCTCGCGCGAGCAGAAGCAGTGGTAGGCGTGTCCGTTCTCGATCAGCGCCCGGGCAACGTCGAGGTACAGTTCCCTTCGATCGGTCTGGAAGACGGGACCCTCATCCGGGTCGATGCCCATCCACTCGAGGGCGTCCACGATCTCCCGCACCATCTCCCCGCTGGATCGTTCCAGATCGGTGTCTTCGATCCTGAGGATGAAGGTTCCCCCGCTCTTTCTGGCGAAGAGCCAGTTGAAGAGCGCCGTGCGGGCTCCGCCGACATGAAGGTGCCCCGTCGGGGATGGGGCAAATCGGACACGGACACCCATTAAATCCCAGGCGTCAGCTTGCGAAGGGCGGCAACCGCTTCCTCGACGACGTCCGAATTCGGATCCTCGATCAGCGGTTCGATATAGGGCCGCGCAGCGGAGTCTCCGATCTCGCCGAGAACCCGCACGAGCTTGGCGCGGATTTCGGCTTTCGAGTTTCGCAGAAGGGGAAAGATGGCTTCGAGTCGTCCCTCGTACCTGCCCAACTCAAAAAGATAGGTCTCGGCCTGCTGGTCCCTGCCGCCTTCGAGGGCGTCCACGAGCAGCTCCAGGCGAACGCTATCTCCCGATGCGGCCAGGCCGAACGCCAGGGCGAGGCGGACACCTTCATTTTTCTCTCCCGCAATCCGGTCCGTGAACCCAGAGGTGTCGTAGTCAAGCCGCGCGAGCCCTTCCGCCGCCAGCTCCCGATACACGTCCTCCGGGTCCTCGAGCATGGATTCGAACAGGGACTGGGCCGCGGGCTCGCGCATCAGCGCGATCGACTGCAGGGACGATTCACGAACGCTCCCGTTCCGGCTCGTTTTGAACAGGTTTGCCAACGCCGGAAACGCCGCCTGATAGCCCGTAATGCCGACCGCTCGAATGGCTTCCAGCACGACGCGATTTTCCTCGTCTTTCAACATGCGCGTCAGGACGGGGCCTGCCTGCTGGCTTCCGATCACCCCCATAGCCCGGATGATCGCGACACGCACGTCGGTCGCCTGAAGGTTGCGCGGACCTTCCAGCGCTTCGGTCAGTGCAGGCAGTTCGTCGACCGACCGCAAGGACCCCAGCGCGTGGGCGGACTCCATCCGGACCTCTGGGTCGAAATCCCGCTCGAGCGCCGCAACCAGAGCTTCCCTGGCCGTCTGGTCGACGTATTCATTCACCCCGACCAGCGGCCGTGGGTCCTCGGAGAACAAGCCCCGAACTCTCGAAAAAAAGCTCCAGAACCCCTCGTCGTCGGCGATCGGTATGTAAAGCCGCAAGAGCGAATCGATAGCCTGAAGCCGCACGTCCTTTTCGTAGTCACCCTGGAGCGCACCAGTCAATCCCGGGATGGCAGACCGGTCGCGGATCGTCCCCAGCGCTACGATGATCGAGGAACGGATGTCTTTGAGGGGTTCATTCCGGTAGGCCTCGACCAGCGCCGGGACCGCGTCTCGGTTGGCCAGGAAGGCCTTGGACTCGATGGCTTCTCTCCGCTCCCTGGGACTACTACTGGTAAGCGAGGGCGCCTGCGCAAGACTCAGCGCGAGCAGCAAGGGCAAGACATTTGACATAGCAGTTCCTCTCCGAATTCCCCGGATCGATCGGCCGCCTCGCGGTCGTCGAGGGACAAGTCCCTAAGTTTAGTCTAGGCAGCCGAACTTCCCGTTCAGGTCCATCAATGCGCTCCGAAATGGCAATTGCAGGATTCCAGATCCTGATCCAGCGATTCAGTATGTTCGACCTGAATCGTCGTATGGTCGATCCGAAACCGGTCATGGGCCACGCGGTTGACACGCCCGAGAATATCCGGCTGCAGTGGAGTTCCACCGGCGACGACGATGTGGCAACTCATGGCGACGACGCCCGAGGTCAGCGTCCAGACGTGCAGGTCGTGAACCGAAGCGACACCATCGGTATGGACGAGTTGATCCTTGAGCGTCGTGAGGTTGATGTGCGACGGCGCACCTTCGAGCAGGATGTCGACGGCATCTCGGATGATAATCCACGAACTCGATAGGATCAGCACCCCGACGATCCCGCTCGTCACCGCATCGGCCGAATTCCAACCGAAGAACATGATCATCAGGCTCGCTGCAATCGCACCGACCGAACCGAGGGCATCACTCAAAACGTGGAAGAACGCCCCGCGGACGTTGAGGCTTTCCGACCGTTTACCGAACAGGATATAGGCGCTGGCGAGATTTGCGGCCAGCCCTCCCGAGGCGACCAGCAACATCACGTCGGCACGGACAGCAGGAGGCGCCAGCAGGCGCTGATAGGTTTCATAGAACACCCACAACGCCACCAAGACCAGAAAGACCCCGTTCAGCAACGCCACCAGAATCTCTACCCTGTAAAAACCGTACGTCTTTTGCGGTGTGGCCGGCTTGGAGGCGAACCAGATCGCGAAGAAGCTGAGGCTCAGCGCCGCCACGTCCGTGAGCATGTGGCCGGCATCGGCGAGTAGGGCCAGCGAGTTGCTGTAGATGCCGCCAATGAACTCGACGACCATGACGGTTGCCGTGATCGCCAGCGCGAGACGCAGGCTGCCCGCCGCATCGCGTGAATGCCCCTGGCCCGATGGGTTGTGCCCATGCGAATGAGATCCCGCCTGCATGGTTCAAGTTAAGTGACCCCCGGCAAAGCCGGGGGCTTATTTCGATGAGCCCCTCAAAGGGGCAGGTCAAGAGCCGCCTGAAGGCGGCTTACGCTCCCACGGCATGTTCAGCTGCTCCAACCGTTGCTCCTCCTGCTCCTGGCGCCGAATGTATTCTCGAACGACTTCTTCCTCCAGCCCCACCGTCGAGACGAAGTAGCCCCGTGCCCAGAAACTCTCACCCGTGAAATTCCGTTTCCGGCCCATAAAGTTCCGCGCAATCGAAATCGCACTCTTCCCCTTAATGAATTCCACCACACTCGACACCGCTCGTTTCGGCGGGATACTGATGCACATGCGCACGTGGTCCGCCATCAAGTGACCTCCCACAATCCGGCTCTCTTTCTGCTTGGCCAATTCACGAAATATCTCGCCCAAGTGCTGCCGAAGCGTACCGAAAATCCTCTTCCGTCGGTACTTCGGGATGAACACCACATGATACTTGCAGTCCCATTTCGTGTGCGATAGGCTTTCGTAAGTCTTTCATTGAGTCCTCCTTGTTCGGAAGTTGTCGCTTCCAAGGAGGACTCTCTTATTTACCGCAGCTCTCGGTCAAACCTCTGCGAGTCGCCCCGGCTGAGCCGGGGGTTTACCTATGGGAATTATAACCGGACCTGATCGGACTGATATAATGCGCGTTTTCTCTGGGAAGCTGGATCTTCGCCATGCTTTTCCACTGGGAGGTAAGTCGTGTTGGAAGAATCCGAAGCCCCTCTGCCCGGAGCGCCCCTGACAATTCTGGCAGAAGACGAAGAGCTTTTTCGGGATTCGATCCGGTCCTTCTCCGAAGAGCGCATCCGTCCCCTGGTCCGTCAGATGGACGAGGAGGCGAAGCTGGAAGCGAGCGTCATACCGGAGTTGTTCGAGCTCGGCCTCATGGGAATCCACATCGATGCAGAGCACGGCGGAGCCGGAGGGTCGTTTTTCATGTCGGTTCTCGCGGTCGAGGAGATTTCCAGAGTCGATGCGTCGTTCGGGGTATTCGTCGACGTTCAGAACACGCTCGTCAACAACGCGATCATGCGGTGGGCCGACGATGAACAGAAGACCCGATACCTCCCGAGAATGGCCAAGGACACCGTCGGCGCGTATGCGTTGTCGGAAGCCTCATCGGGCAGCGACGCGTTCGCGCTCGCCTGCAGGGCGAGGGACGACGGCGACCACTACGTCCTGACCGGACAGAAACTCTGGATCACGAACGCGATCGAAGCCGACTTGTTCATCGTCTTCGCCACGGTCAACCCCGATGCCGGGTACAAGGGCATTACAGCGTTCCTCGTGGAAAAAAGCTTTCCAGGCTTCACGGTGGGCAACAAGGAAGACAAGCTGGGTATCCGCGCTTCAAGTACCTGCGAACTCTTGTTCGAAGATTGCCGCGTTCCGAAGACCAACGTCCTCGGCGAGGTCGGCAAGGGTTATAAGATCGCGATCGAGACGCTGAACGAAGGACGTATCGGTATCGGCGCCCAGATGGTGGGCATCGCCAGCGGGAGTTGGGAGTGCGGCGCCGGGTACATAAAGGAACGCACTGCGTTCGGCAAGCCGCTCGCCGAGTTCCAGGGCATCCAGTTCCAGATCGCAGAGTCGGCGACCGAGATCGAGGCGGCCAGACTGATGGTCTACAACGCAGCGCGCCTCAAGGACGCGGGCGAGGCATTTGTGAAGGAAGCCGCGATGGCGAAGTACTTCTCCTCTCAGGTGGCCGAACGTGTGACATCTCTCGTGGTCGAACTTTACGGCGGGTACGGGTACACGAAGGACTATCCCGCCGAAAAGTACTTCCGGGATTCCAAGATCGGAAAGATTTACGAAGGTACGTCCAACATGCAGCTCCAGACAATCGCCAAGTACCTGCTGCGATAGCGGGCAGCCGGCACCCGAACAAATGGGCAAAACAGTACGCGTTCTACACCACGACAATTGTTTCGACGGGCTGGCCTCGGCTGCGGTATTTTCGGCGTTCTACCGCTCCCATGTCGACCCGGATGCGGAGTTCGTCTATGACGGGCTCGCGCACGGGGCCGGAGACTACCTTCTCGACGAGAAGCTCTCGGGCGACGTGAACGCGATCGTCGACTTCAAGTACAGTGCCTCGGAACGGCTGACGTGGTGGTTCGACCACCACCAGAGCGCGTTCCTCTCGCCCGAAGACCAGGTTCATTTCAGCCGCGAGGTTTCCGGACGCAAGTTTCACGACACGACGTACCGGTCGTGTACGAAGCTGATCGACGACATCAGCCGGTCGGAGTTCGCCTGTTCCCTGGACAATCTGAAGAATCTCATCCATTGGGCTGACATCATCGACGGAGCACAGTTCGAGAGCGCGCAGTCGGCGGTCGAACTGAAGGAACCGGCCCTCCGATTGATGCTGGTCATCGAATCGGTGAAGGACCGTGAACTGCTTATCGGCATCATCTGCGCCATGCAGGAGCGGGACCTCGCCCAAGTAGCCGAAGAACCCCGAATCAAGGCGCATTTCGAGCGCCTCTACGCCGACCACCTGATTTCGATCAAGATTCTCAAGAAAGCGATGACGTGCACGGACGGTGTGGTCGAATTCGACGTCAGCGATCATCCGATACGCGGTCACAACAAGTTCATCCCCTATTGGGTCTTCCCGGAGTCGATCTACAATGTCGGCGTCACACTGGAACCGTCGCGGGCGAAGGTTTCGGTCGGATCCAACCCCTGGGCCAGCCGGAAGCCTCGCCATAACCTCGCCGAAATCTGCGAACGCTACGGAGGGGGTGGCCACCGAGTCGTCGCGGCCATCTCGTTCGACGCTGCGAAGCTCGACGAGGCGCAGCGCGCGGCGAGCGAGATCGCCGGAATCCTCCGGCAGGACGCCGGTGCCGACAGATGAAGGAAGATCACCGGTTCGCGCCCCCGCCCCCCCCGATCTCGACACAGCCCAACCCCGACTACCTGTTCATGGAGCAGATCCGCGGGCGGAAGGCGCTGTTTACGACGATCTTTCTCGTGTTCAACATCCTGGTCTACGTCGCGATGGAAATGTCGGGTGGGACGACAAACCCGTCGGTTCTCCTGGCGTGGGGGGCCAAATCCAACGCGGCAATTGATGCCGGGGAGTGGTGGCGTTTTGTGACGCCGGTGTTCATCCACATTGGGCTATTGCACCTGGGGTTCAACTCCTACGCCCTGTGGATCATCGGTCAGCAGGTCGAAAAGCTCTACGGCAGTGCGCGCTTCGTCATCCTCTATGTCCTGCTCGGTATTGCGGGCGTGGCAGGCAGTTACGCTTATAGTCCGGTGTCGCTGTCAGCCGGAGCTTCCGGTGCCATATTCGGCCTGTTCGGCGTGTTGCTCGTGTTCGGATACCGCAACAGGGGCAACGTTCCGGCGTTCCTCGGACGGGCCGTCGGACGGGGAATTCTGCCCATCATCCTGATCAACCTCGTCATCGGCTTTATGATTCCAATGATCGATAACGCCGCACATATCGGCGGCCTCGTCGCGGGAATCGTGCTCGGGTCGGTCATGGGTTTCCAGGTTCCCGGATCGGACACCTCGAGCGGGTACAAACTGAGCCAGGCGGGGGCGCTCGCCCTGATCGCTGTCGGCTTCCTCCAGGTCCTGGCGCACTACGACGGACCGACGCCGAGTCTCGGAAACATGGTCGCTGGCTTCCAGCAGAGGTTGTCGGGCACAAGCGGCGCCGACGGCTTCATCCAGGCGATCAACACATCTCAAAGACTGGTTACCGACGTCCGCCGGACATTGATGGACGACGCTTCCGACGAAGATCTGGGCGGGCTGAAGGGGACTCTGGGTGATGCCATCGATCGGCTCGACGACACCCCGACCCTCTCGAAGGAGTCCGACGCCTTGATGGTCGACCTCCGGGGAATCCTCGAAGACCAGTACGCGCTGGTCGAAAGCGTACGTCGAACGGGCGCCGTTCGGCCCCATCACGTCCGAACGCTCGAGGCGATCATCGCCCGGCACAACCGGGTCATGGATGACATCCGGACCTGGGTCGCGACCGACGGGGAGCGTTTCGGACTGGAGTTCCGGCGACACGGGCCGGGCTGGCCCCACAGGCAGCCCGCCGGGGACTGAGGCACTGAAGCTGTTGATTCGGCGGTTTGGGTCCGGCATACTGCGAACTGCTTCCGGCCATGGACAAACATCCCGAAATCTTCCGTAGGATCAATCAGGACGTCGGCGTCTCGCTGGCCCGCATCGCGGCAACGGTGAGCTTGCTCGGGGAAGGGGCGACGATCCCATTCATCGCGCGCTACCGCAAAGAGGCGACCGACAACCTGGACGAAGTCAGGATCCGCGACATAGCCGAACGCGTCTCCTACTACTTCGAACTGGAGGAGCGGCGTGGGGTGGTGCTCTCCTCGATCGAGCGACAGGGGAAGTTGACCGACGAACTGCGGGGAAAGATCCAGGAGTGCTGGATCAAGCACGACCTGGAAGATCTCTACCTGCCCTACCGCCCGAAGCGCCGGACGAAGGCGAGCGCAGCCCGCGACAGGGGACTCGAACCGCTCGTCGACCACATCGAGAAACGGACCGGCCCGCCGACACCCGAAGAATTCGCCACTTCATTCGTCAGCGAAGACAAAGTGGTTCCGAGCGTCGAGGACGCCCCGGCCCAGTCCCCGGACACCGAAGAACAGACCGATCTACCCCCGACCGAGGAATCCGCCGCTTCCCTCCTCAGCAACGGAAAAGAGGTCCCGAGCGCCGAGGAGGCCCCGACCCCATCCCTGAACACCGAGGAACAGACCGATCCGGTCGCAACAGAGCAAGCCCCTGCTCCGCTCCTCAGCGACAAAAAAGAGGTCCCCAGCGTCGAAGAGGCACCGGCCCAATCATCTGACACCGAAGAACCGACCGCCCCCCCCGCAACCGAGGAATCCGCCGCTCCGCTCCTCGCCGAAGAGAAAGAGGTCCCCAACGCCGAGGAGGCACCGGCCCAATCATCTGACACCGAAGAACAGGCCGCCCCTCCCGCAACCGAGGAATCCGCCACTCCGCTCCTCAGCGAAGAAAAAGAAGTCCCCGGCGTCGAGGACGCCCCGGCAGGAGCAATCGAAGTCGAGAAGACCGAGCCCCCGGCGACCGAAGAATCCGCCACTCCGCTCCCCAGCAAGGAAAAGGAGGTCGCCAGCGTCGAAGACGCCCTGACAGGAGCGCTCGACATCCTGGCTGAAAGGTTCGCCGAGAACCCGGAGTGCCGGCAGTGGCTTCGCGAGTTCATGCTGAAGGAAGGCACAGTCGAGGCGAGAGTCCGCAAAGGTAAGGAAGACCAGAAGACGAAGTACGCGATGTATTACGACTTCAAGGAAGCCATCCCCAGGATTCCGTCGCATCGCATGCTGGCGATCCGCCGCGGCTCCCGAGAAAAGGTTCTGGCCTACTCGATCCAGATCGATCGCGAACGCGCGCTGGCTGAACTTAGGACCCGCTTCGATCTGTCCGACGGCGAGGGACCGTTTGTTGATCTGCTCCGAAAGGCGCTCGAGGACGGCTTCACGCGTCTGATGGAGCCTGCGATCCAGAACGAAGTCCGCGGCATCATGCGGTCCAGAGCCGACGAGGCTGCCACACGGATGTTCGAGGAAAACCTGAGGTCGCTACTGCTGGCTCCGCCGGCCGGATCCATACCGGTCGCGGGCATTGACCCCGGCCTCCGCACGGGTTCGAAGATCGCCGTAGTCGATGGGACCGGCAAGTTTCTGGAACACAATACGCTGTTCCTGACCGAACCGAAACAGGATCTGGAAGCCGCCGAGAAAATACTCGTCGAGATCGTTGAGAAACACAAGATTCGCGGCATCGTCATGGGTAACGGAACCGGATCCCGTGAGACCGAGAGCTTCGTGCGAACGATCGTCGACAGGCATAAGCTTGATGTCTTCACAGTCGTCACCAGCGAGGCAGGCGCGTCGGTCTACTCCGCTTCCAAGAGAGCGCGGGAAGAATTTCCTGAGCTGGATGTCACCATCCGGGGCGCTGTCTCGATCGCTCGACGGCTTCAGGATCCGCTGGCCGAACTCGTCAAGATCGATCCCAAGGCGATCGGCGTCGGTCAGTACCAACACGATGTGGACCAGAGGAAGCTGAAATCGAGCCTCGGTGCCGTCGTCGAGTCCTCGGTCAACGCCGTGGGCGTCGACATCAACACAGCCTCGGTAGACTTGCTGCGCTATGTCGCGGGCATCTCGTCGACGACGGCCGAGGCGGTCGTCGAGCGCCGGAACAGTCAGGGTGCCTTCACGGGCCGTGATCAGCTCATGGAGGTAGCCGGTGTCGGAGAGAAAACCTTCCAGCAATCGGCGGGATTCCTGCGCATTCCCGGCGCGGCCAACCCGCTGGACCGGACCGCCGTGCACCCGGAGTCCTATGCGGTCGTGGAACGAATGGCAGCTTCGCTGGACGACACCGTCACCAACCTGATCGAGAACCCGAAGAAGGTGACTGAAATCGATTTCGTACAGTTCGAGAAGGACGTCGGAAAGTACACACTTGCCGACATCCGACAGGAGTTGCTCCGGCCGGGGCGGGATCCCAGGAAGAGCTTCCAGGTACCGCGGTTCCGCGATGATGTCCGCGAGATCAAAGACCTGGCAGAAGGCATGGAGATGGAAGGCGCCGTGACCAACGTGACCAACTTCGGCGCCTTTGTCGACTTGGGGGTCCATCAGGACGGCCTCGTACACATTTCGGAGCTCTCACATCGTTACGTTTCCGATGCGCGACAGGCCGTCCAGGTAGGTGATGTGGTGAAGGTCAAGGTCATCGGCGTCGATCCGGCGATGAAGCGGATCAGCCTGTCGATCAAGGCCCTGCTGCCGAAACCGAGGCCGCCCAAACCGAAGAGGAAGCCCGCCGGAGCGGGCAACGGCCGTCCGATCCGAAAGCCTCGCGAGTCGACCGTGGCGGTGAGGAAGAAAAGGCCCGCCCCCAAGCCGGAACCACAACTTTCGATGGAAGAGAAGATCCGGCGCCTCCAGGAAAAGTTCAAGAGCCCCGGCAACTAGCCTCACCCAGACGAGCCCGCCAAGGGATCTCACCGCAAAGGCGCCAAAAAAAAGAGATTTCCTGCTTTTGCCCCTTTGCGTCCTGCGGTGATGGAATGTCGCGACCCTGACCACGATTCGGGGGTAACAATCAGGCCTTCGTGGCGTCTTTCTGGTAGGTTGGTAGTAGCATGAAATTTCTTGAGGCCATCCGCCTCGCCCTGGACTCGTTGCGGGTCAATCGTTTGCGGTCGGTTCTGACGCTACTGGGGATCGTCATCGGGGTGATGTGCGTCATCACGGTGATCTCGTTCATATCCGGGTTGAACCGCTTCGTCGCGGATGAAATATTCAACCTCGGAGCTGACGTATTCACCGTCAATCGCACACCACAGATCATCATCGACGAAGACGACTGGGAGGCCTCCCGGCGGAACAAGAACCTCTATATGGACGACGCCGAGGCCGTCGATATTGCTTGCACGCTCTGTAGCGCGGTCGGGGCGCGATTGACGGCCGGAGCGACGGTCAAATACCGCCGGGAATTCCTGAACGCCCAGGTCCGCGGCGTCACGCCGGAAATCCCGGCGATTCTGGGTGAAGAGCTCGACTCGGGACGATCGATCACCGAATACGACGTCCGGCAGGCGAGCCGAGTTGCCGTCATCGGCACCGACATAGCCGACAATCTCTTCCCGTTCATTGATCCCATTGGAACGACCCTGCTGGTCAACGGCCGCGAATTCATCGTCGTCGGGATCGGGGAGAAGCTGGGGACAATCGTCGGCCAGTCTCGGGACACCTGGATCATGATCCCGATCACTTCCTTCCAGCGCATGTGGGGAGCCCGCCGATCGGTGAGGATTTACGCCAAGGTGGACGGCGAAGAGAACATCGATGCGGCGGCCGACCAGGCCCGGATGATCCTACGGTCCCGCCGGCATGTCGACTACGCCGCCGAGGACGATTTTGCGATCGGGACCAACGAAATGTTCCTGGCGCTTTGGGCGAGCATCAGCCAGGCGTTCTTCGGCGTGACGGTCGCGATCGCTTCGATATCGCTCGTCGTCGGGGGCATCGTCGTAATGAACATCATGCTGGTGTCGGTCACCGAGCGGACCCGCGAAATAGGCATCCGCAAAGCCACCGGCGCGAGGAGTTCCGACATCCTGTTGCAGTTCCTGGTCGAGTCGGCAACGTTGGCGATGGTCGGGGGCATGATCGGTGTGGGCCTGGCCATCGTCATCTCCAAGTCCGTCTCGGCCGTGACGTCGCTGCCCTCGTCGATAGAATGGTGGTCGATTGCCCTGGGCCTGACCGTCTCTACGGCGGTCGGACTATTCTTCGGGATCTGGCCCGCGAAGAAAGCGGCGGCTCTCGATCCTATCGCGGCGCTACGTTATGAATGACATCGTTGCCATGGCGATGGATTCGATCCGCGCCAACAAGATTCGTTCCGTCCTGACCGTGCTCGGCGTCGTTATCGGAGTGACGACCGTGATCGGCATGTCGTCGGTAATCAGCGGACTGAACACCGCGATCTCGTCCCAGATAGAAGGACTCGGATCGAATCTCATCTTTGTGTCCCGTTTCCCGATTGCCGTCGGACGCATGGACACGGAGATCCGATCACGCAAGAAGTTGACTCTGGAAGATGCCGAGGCGATCGCCGAGCTGCCTGCCGTCGGAGCCGTTGCGGCAACGCTCCGACGATTCGGAGGCGGCGGTGGCCGCGGCAGCTACGTCGTAAAGTATCGGGACCGGACGGCCTCGAACACGATCATCGAAGGCGTCACGGCCGATCATGAGAACGTGTTCAGCCTGGATCTGCGTGCCGGCCGCTGGATCAGCTCCAGTGACCAGTTCCGTCGCGCCAACGTCGTCGTCCTCGGCTACGACACGGCTGAGACACTCTTTCCCAATATCGAAACCGCCGTCGGCCGACAGGTCGATCTCGAAAACAAGGTGTTCCTGGTCATCGGCGTGCTAGAAAAGCGGAGGACCGGCCTGGGCGACGGCGACAACGCGGAAGACAACATCGCCGAGATTCCGGTGGGCGCGTTCGAGAAGTTGCATCCGGAAATCGACGACTACTTCATCTCACTCCAGCCCATCAGCCAGGAGGCGATGCCGACGGCGATCGACCAGGTCGAAGGCCTGATGCGACGCCGGCGCGCTGTCCCCTACAACAAACCGAACAACTTCAGTGTCTTCACCCAGGACGCCTTCACGGACCTCTGGAACCAGATCTCGGGCGGAATATTCGCTGTGATGCTGGCAATCTCTTCGATCGCTCTGCTCGTGGGCGGCGTTGGCGTGATGAACATCATGCTGGTATCGGTAACCGAACGGACGAAAGAAATTGGAATCCGGAAAGCGATCGGCGCAACACAGCAGAAGATCATGCTCCAGTTCCTCCTCGAAGCAATGACCCTCACTGCGCTGGGAGGCCTGATCGGAATCGGCGCGGGCGGGTTGCTGACCGTGATAGTACGGACCGCGGCTCCGTTCCTGCCAGCGGCCATGTCGCCCTTCTGGGTCGCAGCGGGGTTCACGACGTCGGTCGGGACAGGTCTGATATTCGGACTCTACCCCGCTTACAAGGCCGCGAAGCTGGACCCCATCGAAGCTCTACGGTACGAATAGCAAAGACGTCGGGCGGGCACAGGTCCCGCCACTACACGCTCATCCCAGGTTCTTTTTCAAGAACGCGACCGCCCGGTCCCAGGCGTCCGTCGCGTCTCCCGGACGATAGACTTCCGGTCGCGTGTCGTTGAAGAATGCGTGGTCGGCGTCCATGAATCGGGCAACCTCGCCGGTCTTGCCCTCCAGATGGTGGTCCAGGCGGTCGACTTCATCCTTTGTGATCCACTGATCCTTCCCGGCGTAGACATAGAACACCGGCGCCGTCAGCCCGGCAAGCACATCGTCTCCGGGAACCTGACCGTAAAACGGCGCGGCAGCACCGATACGGTCATCGTGGATAGGCAGGAGCAGGGAATAGGACCCGCCCATGCAGAAGCCGATGACGCCCGCTTTCCGGCCGGAAGCCTGGACGCCCTTGCCTGCAAACGCGACGGCAGCAGACAGCTTGGCGAGCGTTTCCGCCTGGTCGAGCCCCGTCATCATCGAGCCTGCGACCGCGGCATCGGTCGTGACCCGACCTTCGTACAGGTCCGGGGCTATCGCGACAAACCCTTCACCAGCCAGCCGGCCCGTCACGTCCCGGATGTGATCGTTGAGCCCCCACCATTCATGGACAACCACCACGACGGGAAACTCGGCGCCGTCGGCCGGTGCCGCCCGCATCGCACCGATTTCTACGTCGCCGAACGGAACTCGGACATCACGAACGTCGGCTACTGCCATTACCGCCTCCTTCTCGAGCATCGTGAGACCGAGGATTCTACCATCATCGCCGGGGCCTCGAGCGGTGGAGATCCGTCGTCGGCTTCCGTAGAATAGGGTACCGACCGAGGAGGCATTGTGGAAGATCAGGAAACCCAGAAAGAGGATCTCTTCTTCGAGGCAGTGGAGCTATACAGTGACGAAAAATTTGAAGAGTCGATCGCCTGCTACGGCAAGGCCCTGGAAATCGATCCCGAATACTCCGACGCGCTGCACGGGCTGGCTCGTGCCCAGTTCGACGGCGGAGACCCCGAAGCGGCGATCGCCACGGCCAAACGTTTGACCGAGATCGACGCGGACGACATCCTGGCACACACGAGCCTGTCGATGTTCTACCAGGCCAAAGGAATGATCGAAGAGGCAGAAAAGGAAGGCAACACGGCGCGCGTCCTGGGTTGGAAGCACGAGCTTAAGAAGGACGCCGAGTAAGGGGAACTGTCGGATCAGCCACATCTCGATCTTACTGTTTTTAAACACATTACTGCCCACAGATCCCGCCAGCGGCCGGGCACTGCCATCGTTGACTTCTAAACCTGCCTGAGAATAGACTACAGCTGTTGGAATAGGACATTTCGGCACGATGTCGACAACAATAACCGAATCCGATCAGCTGGTTAGCTTCCTGAAGAACGTCAGCCTTTTCGCGGACCTTCCCGAGGAGAGCCTGGCGAAGCTGGGGACCTGTCTGAAAACAAACGAGTTCCCCCCATCGGAGACGATCATGCGCGAGGGCGCACCCGGCGTCTCCATGTACGTCATTAAGGACGGTCTGGTCGAGGTCCGGAAGAAGGACCCGATCACCGGCATCGATTTCCTCGTAGCTCAACTTGGCCCGGGCAACGCGGTCGGCGAAATGTCCCTGTTGACGGGCAAACCGCGCTCTGCAAGCGTCAACACCGTCGAGCCGACCTCGGTCTACACGCTGACACGCACGGACTTCCGAAACCTCCTGACGCTGTACCCCGAGATTTCCCTGGGCTGGCCCGGATCCTCGCCGAAAGGCTGGAGGAAGCCAACAAGCAGGTCGGCGTCGAGTTTGTCAGCCTGACGAAAAACATCAACTTCGATCCGCGCGTCGTCGGGCTCGTTCCCCAGAACATCCTTGTCCAGCACAAGGTCGTCCCGATCGCCTACGCCAACAACGCATTGACGCTGGCGATGGTGAACCCCTCCAACCTCATGGCATTCGACGACGTCCGCCGTTACGTTCAGGGCGTCATCATCGAGCCCCGTGTCTGTACCGACGATGAGTTCGGCAAGTTCATGACCATAGAGTATCCGAAGCTCATGAACCTGGAACCGACCGAGGAAGAGGAGGATAAAGATCAAGAGCGCGCCAAGCGGGACGAAGAGCGAAAGAAGCGAAAGAAGAAAGAACAGGCATCAGATACAGCAGTCGATGCAGAGTCTGGAGGACCTGGAAGCGGAAATCCTCGGCGGCATCGAGGTCCAGGAGGAGGAAGAGGAAAAGCCGTCCGATATGGAGTTGCAGACCGCTTCGGGCGACGCGCCGGTCGTACGGCTCGCCAACAACATCCTGGCCCTGGCGATCAAGCAGGGCGCCAGCGACATCCATATCGAGCCCCAGGAGCAGGGCGTGCGCCTCCGACTCCGAATCGACGGCGTGCTGCGGGTCGAAAACATCTTGTCCAAGAAGATCATGCTCCCGCTGACGTCGCGCTTGAAGATTCTCTCCAGGCTGGACATTTCCGAACGCAGGCTGCCCCAGGACGGCCGGATCTCGATCAAGATCGACGATCGCGCCATCGACTTTCGTGTCTCCACAATTCCGGCAAAGTACGGCGAGAAAATCGTCATGCGCGTCCTGGACAAGAGCGCGTCCCTGCTGCCGCTCGACCTGATCATCAACCATACCGAGACCATGGAGAAGGTCCGGAGCATGATCAAGGAACCTTACGGCATCATTTACGTCACCGGCCCGACCGGATCGGGAAAGACGACGACGCTCTATAGTTCTCTCGGAGAGATCAACGATCCGGGCACGAACATCTCGACCGCGGAAGACCCGATCGAGTACGACCTGGAAGGCGTCAACCAGATCCAGACACACAAGAGCATCGGCCTCGACTTCGCCCGCATCCTACGCGCCTTTCTGCGTCAGGACCCGGACGTCATCCTTATCGGTGAAACCCGTGACCGTGAGACTGCCAAGATCGCAGTAGAAGCCGCGCTGACCGGCCACCTCGTATTCACGACGCTCCACACGAACGACGCCCCCGGAGCGTTCACACGTCTGGATGAGATGGGCGTGGAGGGCTTCATGCTGGCCAGCTCCACGATCGGCATCATGGCGCAAAGGCTGGCGCGCCGGATCTGCACCAAGTGCAAGGTCGAGGACATACCCGAATCCTCCGTGGCCGAGTTCTTCGGCTACGACAAGGACAACCTGCCCACGTTCTACAAAAGCGAGGGATGTGAAAAGTGCGGCCAGACCGGCTACAAGGGCCGTGTCGGGGTCTACGAAGTGCTCGTCATGAACGAAGACCTCCGCAAAATGGTCGCCGGGGGCGCGAAGAGCGAGGAAATCCGGGATTGCGCCATCGCGTCCGGAATGATGACGCTGCAGAAGTACGCCGAATTCCTTCTCAAGGAAGGCCTCACTACCGTCGACGCCGTCATGGCGGTCGTTTCTGTATCGGATTAGACTTCAAAACCTAAGATGTCGATTCTCGAATCTTGAACTTCGAATCCAGATTCGTCGACAGTCAATCTGCTATAGCGATAGCGTCTGGGATGCCTTGTGGCGGAACCAGCGTCAGCTGGCTGATTGCAGGTTTTCTATCGAAAATTCCGCAAGGGGAATTCGGAGTTTGAAGATTCAAATTTCGAGATTGGCAGGACTCACACCGCGTTGGCGGCCCCACAGAACTCCAGGTACTTTTCGACGTCGTCGTGGCTGCCGATGATCAGGGGCACCCGATGCTGGAGCGAGGTGGGCTCGATGCCGAGGATCGACTCGGTGCCGGTCGTCGCCAGACCTCCCGCGTGTTCGACGACCATCGCCAGAGGTGCCGCTTCGTATAGCAGCCGAAGCTTGGCATTCGGGCCCGGATACAGAAAGATGCCGCCCTTTAACAGGTTTCTGTGGAAGTCCGCCACCAGCGAACCGATGTAGCGGAGCGAGTACGGCCTCGCGCTTGCCTCGTCTTTCGCCTTGAGATAGTCGACGTATTCGCGGGTCGCATCGTCCCATTTGGTCCGGTTGCCTTCGTTGATGCTGTACATCTTGCCCTGCTTGGGGCATTGGATGTTCTCGTGCGACAGAAGGAACTCACCGAGGGCAGGGTCGAGCGTGAAGCCGTGCACGCCGTGCCCGGTCGTGTACACCATCATTGTGCTCGAACCGTAGATGAAGTACCCGGCGGCCACCTGCTTGTGTCCGCGTTGAAGGCAATCCGCAACATCGCCGTCGTCACCCGCGGTAATCCTCCGGTGAATTGAGAAGATCGTACCGATGCTGATGTTTACGTCGATGTTCGAAGAGCCGTCGAGCGGGTCGAACAACAAGACATAGTCGCCTTTGGGACTGCCCTCGGGCAACGCAATGATCCCCGCCGACTCCTCCGACGCCATCACGCAGAGCATCCCGCAGTCTCCCATAGCCCGGTAAACTGTATCCTGCGCAAACTCGTCGAGCTTCATGACGATCTCTCCGTAGACGTTGACGCTATCGGTCGCACCGAGGATGGTCCTGGCCAGGCCCGCGCGGTTGACGTCCCGAGAGATAATCTTCGCCGCCACAATCAAGCTCGTCAGAAGCGACGTGAAATCGCCGCTCGCTCCCGGATAGCGCCGCTCTTCATCGAGAATGTGCTGTTGTACTGTCTTTAGTGCACTCATGCCCTTCTGCTCAGGATGGCAATATAACATCCGGCGCCGATGGCTGTGCCCGAACCTGGTGTCCGCTTCACTGCTTCCTCCCAATGTAATCGAGTACGGCATCGCCGGTTCGATGACCGTGCTCCATGGTTGCCGGCACCGACACGCCATCCAGGTAGTTACCGGTCAGGAAAACACCGGGCAATCGCTCGAGGGAACGCCGGACATTCTCGCGCCAGGCCCGATGGCCGAGTTGATACTGCGGGATCGCCCGGCGGTGCCGAAAGAGCCGAAGCGGTTCGATTCCGCCAGAAAGGCCCAGAACACGGGTCAATTCCGAACCTACCGTCTCCCAAACCTGCTCGTCGGGCCAGTCGACGATCTCCGGCTCGGTCGCGCCGCCGATAAATGTGGTGAGCAGGGCCTTGCCCTCGGGCGCGCGGCCGGCAAACATGCTGGAGCTGAACAGCGTTCCGAGCGTGCGTAGCCCTTCGGTCCGGGGCACGAGAAATCCGAACCCCCGTGGTGGAGCCTCCCGGGACAAATCGAGTGCCGAGGTGACGACAAGAATGGGCGCGTAGGGGACCGATGCGAGCACTTCCGCTAGTTCCCGGTCGGCAGACTCCAAACGGGCGGCGGCCGCGTCGGCCGGCACAGCGAGAACCACGGCAGTCGGAGCGGCATCCCCGGCCTCCCACTTGACGCGAGGGCCGGAAGCCACTTCGATATCCTGGATTTCATAAAGAACCTCAAGGCCCTCGGCAAGCCGACCGGGAAGCGTCTCCATTCCCTTCCGGAACGACGACAGCCTGGCACGCGGGCCAGTCGGTGCCGCTCGAAGCGCGCCTACGGTCAGGCTCCCGTATCGGGTCTCGAACTCCGCCAGGCGGGGGAAGGCCGCGGGAAGACTGATCTTCGAAGGGTCGCCGGCCCAGATGCCCGACACAAAAGGGGCCGCGAGGCGGTCGTGGACTTGCCGGCCGAGACGCCGGGTGACGAACGCGGAAAAGGACTCGTCCCCGTCCGCGCCGATCGGCCCGCGCCGGACAAAAGGCTCGGCCAGAACGCGGAGCAAACCGGAGGGCGACAGCACCCACGGCGCTTTTCGGAGGCGTCCGCCGAGGTAGATGAAGCGAGACAGCCCGGGCGGGGCGGTGACGACCTCCGTCTCAAGCCCCGCCGCGGCGATCAGCCGGGACGCGAGCGGCGTGGGCAGGATCGTGCTCGGACCGGACTCGATCAGATACCCGTCGGATGGGTGAGAACGGATCACGCCCCCGGGCCGGGTCCGGGCCTCGAGGACCAGTACGTCCACACCAGCGCCGGCAAGCCGGCGCGCGCAGCACAACCCCGCGATTCCGGCCCCGATGACAACTACATCCGGCATGTCGCTGGCATGCGGCCCTCAGCCCTGAACGGCGGACTCCACGATCTCCCGTAGAGCTTTGATGAAAGTCGGGTCGCAGTTGAGTGCCGGCACACGGCGGAACTCTTCGATACCCGCGTCCGCAGCAACTTTTCGGTACTGGATATCGAGTTCGTACAGCGTCTCGATGTGCTCTGAAACAAAACTGACGGGAACTACCAATACGTGCCTGACGCCGTTCCGGCCGAGTTCCACGATGACATCGTGGATCGGGGGACCAAGCCATTCGACCGGTCCGATCTTACTCTGGAACACGAGGCGGTACGGGTTCTTGCGGCCGAGTTCCGCCGCGATCAACTCGACGGTCTCCCGTGTCTGATCCAGGTAAGGATCGCCCTCCTCAAGATACCGGGTGGGGATGCTGTGCGCGCTGAAGAGCACCTGGACCTCATCGGGATCCTGAAACTTCGCCACCTCCCGCCGTATCGCGTCGGCGAAAGCGCTGATGTACGTGGGATGATTCTGCCAGGAGGACACCCAGCGGATGTCCATGTCTCGAAACCGCTCCCGGCCTTCGAGCAACGCCCGGATGATCCGAAAACCTGAACCCGTCGTCGTCACCGAGTACTGAGGAAACAGAGGCAGGATGACGAGCCGATCGATGTCGCTCTGCTCCACACGTCGGAGTGTCTCCTCGAAGAACGGCCGCCAGGCGCACATGCCGACAAAAACATCGACCTGGGTTCCGGCCCAACGAAGTTCGTCCGACAGGGCCTGAGCCTGCTCGGTGGTGATCTTCCGGAGCGGCGAGCCACCGCCAATCTGCCTGTAGTAGCCCTCGGACCGTCTCCTGCGGAGCGTGGCGATCGCGTAGGCCACGGTCTTCCGGATAACGTCGGAACGAATGCGGATAATTTCCGGATCAGAGAACAGATTGTAGAGGAACGGCTTGACGTCTGACAGCGTCTCGGGTCCGCCCAGGCTGAAGACGATGACACCCAGCCTAGACATTTCGTTGATACGTCTTGACCGACTCGATAAACGCCCGGGCGTTCTCGACGGGCGTCGGCGGCAGGATGCCGTGTCCGAGGTTCATGATGTGGCCGGTCGGCCCGGCCTCATCGAGGATCTCCGCGGTCCGAGCGAGCATGCGCTCCGGGGGGCCTAGCAGGAGACACGGGTCGAGATTGCCCTGGATCGCAATATCGGGGCCCACCCGCCGTCGCACCTCTGCAATCGGGATGCGCCAGTCCACACTCAGGACCTCCGCGCCCGAGCGGGCCATGGCCTCCAGAAGATTGGCCGAGCCGTTGATGAAGAGAATACGGGGAACAGCATCGCCCACAATTTCGAAGATTTTCTGCGTGTACGGAAGCGCGAACTCCTCGTAGTCGGCACGGCTGAGTTCGCCGGCCCAGGAGTCGAACAACTGAACGATCTGGGCGCCCGACTCCACTTGGTAGCGCAGGTATGCGCCAACCGTATCGGCGAGCTTTTCCATGAACGCGTGAAACACGAGCGGCTCACTGTACGCCATCGACTTGATCATCGAAAAGTTTTTCGAGCCGCCACCTTCGATCATGTAGGAGCCCAGCGTCCACGGTGCGCCAGCGAATCCGATGAGGGGCACCTTGTCGACGAGCTCCCGCCGGAGCGTCCGAAGGATCTGGGCGACGAACGGTACGGCCTCATCGGGCTCCGGTACATTCAGCCTGTCGACGTCGTCCTTCGATCGGACGGGGTTGCTGATCTCGGGCCCTCGGTCCGTCAACGCGACGTCGATCCCCATGGCCTCAGCAGGGATGAGGATGTCGGAAAAGAAAATCACCGCATCGACTCCGACGATGTAGTAGGGCTGCATCGAAACTTCCGCCGCAAGATCGGGCGTCTTGCACAAGGTCAGGAACGGCGTGTCCTTCCGGATATTTCGGTACTCGGCCAGATAACGGCCAGCCTGGCGCATCATCCAGACGGGTGTACGCGGTACTGTTTCTCGGCGACAAGCGCGAATGATCAGATCGTTCATTTGGGATTAGAGGACGTCGTTCTGTCGATCGTCGGACGGCGGTTTCGTGACGATGCGCACACCGGGACCGACGGAAGTCGCGACGAAGCCGTATGCTATAATACAGCCTCTATGGAAACATCCGAAGCCGGGCGCCAGGGCCCGGTTGAGGCGGCGATAGATCCCTCCGTTCCAGTAGTTTCAGTCGTCATACCCGCGTACAACGAAGCACGCCGAATCGGCCCGTCGATCGAAAGCATCTTCCGGTTCATCGAGGATCACAACCTGCCGATGGAGGCCATCGTCGTCGACGACGGATCGACCGACGGGACGGCCGAGATCGCCGCGTCTTCGAACAGCGCCAACCTGAAAGTCATTTCCAACGGAACCAACCGTGGGAAAGGATACAGTGTGCGCGAGGGCTTTCGCTACGCGAAGGGTACGTGGGTGCTCTTCACCGACGCCGATCTGTCTGCGCCAATCGGCCAACTGGACCTGTTGCTGGACGCTGCCGAAGCTGGTGCCGATGTCGTCATCGGCTCCCGTGCCCTCGACCGGAACAAGATCCTTGTCCACCAGTCCAAGTTCCGGGAGTTCGGGGGCATCTTCTTCAACTGGACGGTCCAGGCGCTGCTCGGGCTGCGTTTCAAGGATACCCAATGCGGGTTCAAGCTCTTCCACCGCGAGAAGATGCTTCCGATCTTCGAAGAGCAGACGATCTTCGGATTCGGCTTCGATCCGGAAATCCTGTTCTTAGCTCACCGGCGCGGTCTTCGAATCCGGGAGATCCCAGTGGCGTGGAGTCACGACGCGGGATCCAAGGTGCGGTTCGCTCGCGACGGCTCCGAGATGTTCCTGGATATCTTGCGCATCCGATGGAACTGGATGCGCGGCCGTTATCGCTAGTGTCCTGAATCAGAAGTACGGTTGCTTGACCGCACGCCTGGGAATTCGGATGAAGTGCGCTCATAGAGCGCACCTACAGTCGGACCTCACTGGCAGTGGCGTAACTGCGCGCGGTCCCACAGGGTTCTGTCACGGGCTGCTTGGCCGACCGAGCGTTCATCGGGGTACGCAAAGGATGTCGTAGTGCTTGCGGCTCATCACGTCGCCGACGTTCAACTCGGGCCCGCACAGCCTCGAATCGCTCTCGACCAGATGAGTGCGGTAACCGAGTCCGTGCAGGAAGAGGAAAAACGCCTTCCTCTGATCCTCTCGGGTGTGCTTGAACACCTCGGCCTTTATGAAAGGTTTCGCTTCAGCCAGGATGCCGCGCATGGTCGTCAGCACCGTATGGTCGTAGCCCTCGGCATCGACCTTGATAAACCGGACTCTCGGAATCAGGTCGGGATAGCGCGCTGCAAGGTACGAAGGAAGGTTGCGGCCCTCGACCGTTAGCGTGAAGGCATGGCCGTGGCGCCATCGGCTGACGCCTTCGTGCCGACCGCCGTTGCAGAAGCCCGCGTCCGAATATTCGAACTCGACTTCGCCGTCCTCGGGCGTCGCGGCGAACTTGAGCGGAATGATCCGGGCCTTTTCCTCGTTCAGCGTGGCGTTTTTCTCGAGGACCGCAAACACATATGGATTGGGTTCGAGGGCAAGCACGCAACCCGTGGGACCGGCAGCCAGCGCCATCGGAAGCGTCGAGTCGCCCGTGTGAGCGCCGATGTCGATGGCGACATCGCCGGGTTTCAAGAAACGGCGCAACTCATCGACCGCCGTCTGCGCGATCTCCTTGGGACGCTCACCGGGGTGAAGCCACTGCGCGTATTCGACGATGCCTTCCGAAGGCAGATCGAATCGAACGACCTTGTAGGGATACCGTTTCGGCTTCGGGCGAAAACCGAGCAGGTATGGAATGTCCTTCGGCTTCATTTGAACGTTCAATCCCAGACGTGCTCGGCCTGGGCCACGTGCCGCAGCTGGTGCCGGCCCAGAATCACGAAGGTCGAGTAGAGATTGTAGTGCACCCTCGGGTCGAAGGGAGACGAGATGCTGGCGCGATCGAGTCGCTTGCCTTCGGAGGCTCGCACGAGCCCGATCTGCTCGTCCTGAAGTTCATCGAACTCCCGTATCAAATCCGCCTGGGGCAGGTCACCCTGCGGGACGAACGGCCGAGGCGTCCGGACCGCTCCTATCCGCAACCTGCCGAAGCGAGGGATGGGACCGACGAGGATGGAGAAGAACCATCCAACCCCATCCCGGCGGTAGCGCATGCGGGCGGGATCGGGGTGCGGTTCAACTTTGTCGAGCGCGGTCCGGATGAGAGGGACGAACGCTCGGCTTGTGATGTTGAGATGAGCCACACACTCCGCCGCCGACCACCGGTCCGGATTGCTGCGCAAGGCCCAGCGTTCGGCGGGCAGGCTGTCCACCAGCTGGTGAATGCGCCGTTCGGCAGTCTGAAACCGACCGATGACTTTGGATAGTTGAGCTTGCAACGCTCCGCCTACCGACTCTGCCAGTTCTCGTCAGCCAGCACCACCGAAGTTGCGATCTGACGTTCTGGAATCGTCCAGTACTTCTTCAGAACTCGGCTCGTCGCTTCTGGCGATAGAAGTCGAAAACCATGCCGCCGGTAGAAGTCGATCGCCCAGGTCGCGGCTGCCCAGGTCCCGACAAGGTACGGCCGCTCGCTCGTCTCTCGCAAGCGCTCGAGCAGTTCACCGCCCAGCCCCTGCCGCCGGTTTCGGGTACGAACGTACGCGTGCCTGATCAGCGTCACATCAAGGAAGTCCTGAACTCCCATGACGCCGGCCAGTTGCCGATCATTCTCGGTACCCCAAAACGCGACCCCGCTCTCGATCTCGTGTCGGAGCACGCCCTCGGACATGTAGGGCTCCTTCAGACGGTCGGCTGGGATCACACCGCGATAGGCCTGGGCAGCATCGTTGATGATTTCGAGAATCGAGCTGAAGTCCGACTCCACACAGGGACGGATCATTGTGGGCCTTTTTGCTCCCCTGCCAACACATCGTACTCATATCGAGCAACATGGTAGGGACCCGCGCGCTTGTCGCTGTGGTACCGAAACCCGAATTGCTCATAGACGCCGCGCAGCTTTGGGCGCGACGCCTCACAGTCCAACCGTACGTATCGTCGTCCCAACGCCTTCGTGCGCTCCAATGCCCAGTGGAGCAATGTCCCTGACACCCTGCCGCCGGCATACCGGCGTCGTACGGCGACGCGATGAACGAACGCGGCGTCATCGCCCGCGACGTCCGACCAGAAAACTTTGTCCTCGAGTTGGTACTTCATCGTTCCTGCAGCCTCGCCGTCACACCGAGCCAGAACGAACAACCCAGATTGCACGTCCTCCCTGATAGTCTCGGCCGAGAGCTCGCCTGTACGCCACAGAGGAATCCCCTCGTGCTCCAGCCAGCTCGCCGCCTCTACCAGTATGCCCGAGACGGTATCGAGGTCTGCCATCCCTGCCGGACTCACTATGATCTCCATTTTGGGGGTCACTTGGCGCCCTTCTTCAACCACATATACATAGGAAGACCGGCCAGCAGAAGGACGACTCCGTAAGCCAGCACTTCGATGCCAGCCCCGATCATTGCGAAGACCGAGAAGGCCAACGCGATAGCGGCCACAACGATGGCTTGCCACCGGATGGGTTCACCCTGTCTTATCTCGCGGCGTTGCAGAGTCAGATCCGCGGCGGCCGAAACAACGTAGGGTGCCAGCGTCGCCAGGGTGGATAAAAGGATCAACGTGGTGAAAGCGGCGACGAGACCCCGCGAGTAGTTCATCAGTATGAGCACCGAGGACAAACCCGCGGACACGAAGAGGGCAACAGAAGGGGCATCGTTTGAATTGAGGCGTCCGAATCGGGCAGGAAACAGTCCGTCGCGAGCTGCGGCTCTGGGTATCTGACCGCAGACCAGAACCGCAGCGTTCAGCGCTCCTGCGATCGACACGAGTGCGGCCAGCCCCATGAGGATCGCACCGTTCGGGCCGAAGAGCACCCCAGCCGCATCGGCGAACGGGGAGGACGATTGGCCCAGTTCCGGCGCCGGAACGAGGGCCATCACTCCGACGGTCGCCAGAACATAGACAGCGGTCGCCGTCAGCGTTCCGAGCACGAGCGCTCGCGGAATCGTTCGCTCGGGAGCCAGAACGTCCTCGGCGGGAACCGTGGCGGTCTCCATCCCTACATACGCCCACATCGTCAGCGCGGCGAGACCCGCCACCAACAGTCCAAGCGGCTCGTTGTCGGGGTTGGTCGCCCGAATTGCCGTCACGTCTCCGAACACAAATCCGAGACCAGCGATGAGAAGCAGGGGGAACAGCTTGATTAAGGTCGTCGCGAGTTGCACGAAGCCAACCGCACGGATTCCGAACGTGTTGACCCCTGTCAGAAGCCACACGATGGCGATGGCGCCGCCGGCCCCGGCTGCCGGGACGCTGGCAATCGATGGAATGAAAACGCTCATGTAACCGGAAAATGCGACAGCGAGCGCGGCCACGGCCGACCAGACCGCAATCCAGTATCCCCAGGCGATCAGAAAAGCGGGAAGGTCTCCGAAAGCGGCCCGGGTGTAGACGTAAGGTCCTCCGGTCCGCGGTATGCGTCGGGCTAGCGAACCGAGCGAAAGCGCGACGAAGAGGGTACCGGTCGCGGCGACGGCCCAGCCGACCAGGCTGAAGCTGCCGTAGGGAGCGAGCACGGCCGGGAGCAGGAACACGCCGGAGCCGATCATGGCGCCCACTACCAGCGACCACGTGCTCCAAAAACCGAGGCTCTTCGACATGCGGTTATCGATGCGGAAGAACGGCCGGGTCAGCCTGCGCCCGCAGACACCTACTGCGCGCGCCAGGGAGGCCGTCACGACGGCTTCCGCATGCTCGACCGTACGGACCGCACTTGGTCATTCCGCCTGCCTCCGAAGCGTCACCTATTCCACGTTGACCCGGCCGGTCTTCCTGTATTGTGCGAGCGTCACCCGTGCCCGACGACGGAGTTTGCGGTCCGGATCATTCGCTATGCCCTCCATCGCCTGGATGACTTCACGCTCCAGTGAGCGGGGTGAACCGTCGCACAGCGAGTGCAGCACGATACTCCGCACACTCGCTTCAGGATCGCTTCGCATTTCCAGCAGTCGCTCCCAGACGATAGGGATGTCCGAACGCACCCTGCACGGGCAGAGTTCGAGCAGGGCGGAACGCCTGATTCGAGGGTCCCGGTCGCGAGTCCGGTCGAGGGCGTCCTGGAGAGCAGGGTTCATGGTGTCCTCAATGCGTCAGACCGATTGTGCCCGATGTCTGGCACGACACCAATAGTCTGGTTCGGAATCGGCCAGTTACTTCAGTCCCAGCTTCTTGCCGTTCGCCAGCAGTTCGAGCGCCTCGCGAAGCCTTCTGTCCTTCGTCTCGGGTCGCTTGGCCGAGTCTATCCAACCGACGAATGCGCGCCTGTAGGATGGAGCAAGCTGTTGGAAGAATCTCCACGCGGCGGGTTTCGCCCGAATTCGCCGCTCAGCGTAGCCCGGAACGCCTGCAGGGGGTGGTACAGCGCTGCTCCTGCCGGTGGGCGCCCGCCTGGCCCCGGCCGGCTCCAACAACCCGCTCTCTTCTAAACTGGCATACCGGCGACGGTTCGTCGGCGACCATTGGCTATCGGCCTTTCGGGGCGTGAACTTGCGCACGTAGCTAACATCGTCGATGCGGCGGACGATACTGTCGATCCAGCCGAAGCAAAGTGCCTCCTCGACCGCATCGTCGTAGCTGAGGGGCTGGCGGCCCACGCTCCGTTTCTGGAAGATCACCCAGATCTCGGATTCGGACTCATGATGTTTCCTGAGCCAGGTCCGCCAGCCTCCACGGTTGCTCAAGGTGAGGGTCTTGATGGTCTTCGCGGCCATTGGCGTGATGCGAACATCCAGGCCGGCAAGGGCGAACTCCGAGGCCCCAGGCACTCTCCTGGCCTGGCATTTGATTGCTCGCCCGGCACGAACACTGGGCGACTCTGCTACGCGCTTGAGGCTACCCGGCGCCGCCGCCCGAGACCGTGAACTTCTGAACGCGGCGACCGGTAGAGGCTTCTCCCACATAGAGATTGCCCTGGGAGTCGATGCCCATGCCATGAGGACGCAGGAACTGACCTACCTGGCGACCGCCTCGGCCAAATTCACCCACGACTTCCAGGTTTTCGCGCCGGAGCACCCAGACTTTGTGGTTGGTACCATCCGCCAGATACAGCCACTGTTGGTCGGCGTCCGGCGACAGAGCGATGACGAAGGCCGATCCGGACGACCGGGTGAGAGGCGCAATGATCCTCTCCGCTACGAACTCGCCGTTCTGTCGAAAGGACTGGATCCGGTTCCCCCGGCGGTCTGCCGCGTAGATCATGCCGTCCGCCGAGCCGGTGAGGCCGTGGACGTTGGAGAATTGGCGCGGGGGAGGCCCATCCGGATCACGGTCGCCGTAGTCGTATTCGTCGTCTGGCATCTCACCGTAGGCGCCCCAATGCCGAAGGTATTCGCCCGTCTCGCCGTTGAACACCACCACGCGTCGATTCCGGTAACCGTCTGCTATGAAGACTTCGTTGGTCTCCGGATTCACCCAGATTCCAGCGGGCCCGCCCAGAAGTGTCGTGTCGCTACTCCCACCGTTCTCGTCGTATTCGCCGATGGTCGTTACCAGTTGGCCGTCCCTGGTGAACTTCATGACGCGATGATGCCTGTAGGTACCGATCCAGACGAAGTCATTGTGATCCACGAAGATCCCGTGGGGATTCCTGGGGAATACGGAGATGTCGTCATCGGGGTCTCCCCATGCCTGGACCACGTCACCCTGGGCGTCGAATTCGATCACCGTAGGTGCCGGCACGCAGCAGGTCCCGATGGGTGGATCCTGCACAACGGAGGTTTCCTCGGGAGTCAAGGTTTCCACGAGATGGGTGACCCAGACATGATCCTGCGAGTCTACAAAGACTGCAGTCACGGCACCCATGATCCACTTGTTGGGCATCTCCCTGGGCCAGGACGGGTCGACCTGGAACGTCGGCACTCCGCCGGTGGCGGCGGCTGCCGGTGCTTCGCCGGCGTCTGCGGCATCCGAACCCGAGCCGCACGCAACGAGGAACGCCGGAAGCACCAGAACCAGGGCAAGAGCTAGTATTCTTCGAGACTGCTGCATTCTTCTCATCTCCTTCATGGTCCGACGGACTCGACGTCCGCCGCCAGACTCGTATCTGTGTCGGTTGGGGACACGTTACCTCATCAGAAGCGCAGGCCCAAACGATCGTTTTGATCGTAGACCGCCGGAATCGAGCGAGTCCGGAATCGGCCCTCATAAAATGCCGCTACAGCTTGAGTCGACTTTCACCACTGGCTGCGAGACCCAGTCTGCGGAGCCGGTATGTGAGTTCTTGAACTCGAGGAGGGTAGGTCGAGAGGAAACTGCGGACATCCGTCGACGTTGGGCTCGCTTTCCGATCAGCCGTCACTTTCCGCGCCATCAACTCTAAGTGAGTCAAGCATCCGATCCAGTTCCTCGCGTGGGAACCATTGTCCTTTTATCATCACGCCCGCAGGCTGTCGTACGTTCTCAATATTGTCGAAAGGGTTGGAATCCAGAAGCAACAAGTTGGCCTCCTTGCCCCGTTCCACAGTGCCCCAGTCATCCAGGTCGCCGAGGAAGCGTGCCGCCTCGCGGGTCGCTGCGATCAAAGCAGCCTCGGGCGTAAAACCCGCTGCGACAAAGTTCTGGAGCTCTTCGTGAATGGAGAAGCCTGGAACGACGAAGGGATTGGGCGTATCAGTGCCTACGAGCAGTGAAACACCCGCTTCACGCATGATCCGTGTCAGTTCGATTCTATTCCTCCGACCTTGCTCTATCAGTTCCCAGTCAGCGCTGTCCATTCGTCGAGCGGTCTGCTGACTCTGCTGCTCCCAGTATTCAAGTCCCTCCGCTTCGACATAGGCCATATCTGAAGCTTCAAGCCAAGTCCGCACTATCTCCGGTGGCGCAACTTCCTTATCGGCCTACACAATTGTGGGGACCGTCCAGACATCAGCCATTACCTGCCGTTCGATCACCGATCTCGCACGATCCGCATTCATCGGCATCCCAAGGAATCGCTTGGACCAGTGCCAGCCTTCTGTGAAGGGAGAATCAACAGCCTCGATGCTTTCCGCGTAGTCGCCAAGATGCTCAATCGCCGATTGTCCACCACGCTCGAAAACCTCGATCAGATTCACGTCGTTCGGCAGATGCCCAGCGACTGGGAGGCCGTACTCTGCGGCAGCGACCAGAATCTCGGCGTACGCCTCGAAGGAAAGATTCGTATACACCTTGATGAAATCGTAGCCCGATGAATACTGGTCCATCACCGCCGCCCGTGCCTCCGCTGGGCTGCGGACGACGGTGTTGTCGGGCCTCAGGGGCGGGTCGCCGTCAAGCAGGGGCCCCGCCGTATAGATGACCAGGCCTAGAAGGTCGGTCTGAGCGATCTTCCGTTTCCATTCGAGAATGTACGGGCGACCGTCCATGTTTCGCACGGTCGTCACGCCGTTTGCGAGGAATAGTTGGAGTATCGCTGGATCGTCAAAGTACTCCAGGTGAACGTGCATGTCTGCCAGACCCGGCATCAAGTATTTTCCTCGGCCGGAAATCTGCACGGTCTGGGGAGACACATCAACCGAACCTCTTGGCTCAATGGCGGTTATTCGATCACCTTGTACTATGACCGTCTGATCCTCGAGCACAACACCCGTTTCAGCCATGGCCAGGACGTTCACACCGACGAACGCCACCGCAGAGGAATCGGGTTGCTCAGTAGAGCCATCATTCGCACAAGAGGACAGCGCAATGACGAGCAAGATCAGCAGCGACCTCGCGGCCCGAGAATGCAATGAATCCAAACGCTGCGCGAAACGATTCAATGTGAAGACGACGACCTTGCTTGTTCCTTTCAAGTTATGCCTCCATTGAGCCGACGACGCGACGGCCGGTCTGACCACCCGGGCGCAGAGCCACATCACCTGAGTCGACGAAGTTCGTAAGAAAGAAACGGCATTTCGTTGCGATCAGGCGTTCGCGTGTCCACAAGAAGCGTTTCGATTAATACATTGTCATCAGACTGGACGTCTAGAACGATCACGAACTCCTTATCCAGTCCCATTGATCGCATCACAGGATCGTCGTCCTTGCCGTACATCATGATACGTGCGCCCTTTGCCGTGCCTCGGGCTGTGACCGAATAGGTGCCCGAGTCATCGAGCGCGACGACGGTATAGACACCGTGCCTTCTGTCGAAGCCAAAGGTATAGATCGCATGGCGGACCGGTCCTGAATCGGAAACGAGTTCTAGCTCAAGAAAGCGATCGCCGAGACGAAGACGTGCGGTTGCCGAACCGACGACTTCGTCCTTAACGAAAACCTGCCAGTCTCCTTCGAGAGAGCGAAGAATCTCGTGCTCTGGTCCCGGCGTAGCGGGTGCGGGCGCTTGCCCGTCGGTGGTTGCCGGGCAGAACAGGAAAATCACCGAAACGAACACGACCCAAACGTTGAGAGGGACCGCGATATGGACTCCTGGATCTTCTCGAAGTTTCATCACACATTCCCTACTGGTTGCGCCCTGCCATAACGCCGCCGTCCACGTCCCAGATTGCGCCCGTCACCCAACTCGCATCGTCCGAAAGGAGAAACTTGATTACCGACGCCACGTCGCCAGGCTGTCCAATCCGGCCGATTGGGTGAAAACCGTTGAAGCCTTGGAGGGCCTCGTGAATTTCGTCGGGTTTGATGAAGGAGCCGTAGATCGGGGTCTCGACAACTGCGGGCGCCACCGCGTTGACTCGAATGCTATGTTCCGCGAGCTCCATCGCAAGATGCTGAGTCAAGGAGTGGAGCCCGGCCTTGGCCATGGAATACGCCGACGAAGGTGTCGCTTTGATTGCCTGATGGGCCCACATGGAACCGACATTGACCACTGAGCCGCCGCCGTTCGCCGCCATGTTCTTCGCCACCCGTTGTGTCACAAAGAAGGTAGCGCGGTTGAGATCCAGGTACGCGTCATGATCCTCTTCCGTGTGGTCCAGAAAGGCCTTGGGAGAGAAAACGCCCGCAGCGTTGACAAGGTATTTCACATCCTTCATCTCTTCGGCGATGTGACGACTCAATCGATCGACATCCTCCCTGCTCGTGAGGTCGCACTGGAAGGTGCGTACGTTATCAGGGGTTTCGAACGTTTCGCGTGCGCTATCCAGTTTCTCCTGCCGGCGACCGAACAATGTCACTGACGCTCCAGCTTCCACCAATAATCTGCTCGCCTCGAGATCCATTCCACTTCCGCCCCCGACGATCAATGCCTGCTTGTTCGAAAAACTCACCTTTTGCTCCTCCTATTCAGTTATCAATGCAGTTACTACTTCAAAATACATCCTGGGTTTCGATTCCAGGCTCGCTGCGCTCTGACCGACCGATAGTGTGGACCTTACCCAAAAGGTTCACCGCCCTGGTAACAGCGAGGCGAAGCCGAGCAGGAAAGGGCCGCCAACGTGAGTAGCCGTGCTTCAGCGCGTCGGATCCGTGGCATCGTTAGGCGCTTCACTTGATTCAGCCCGCAATTTGAGCGCCTGATTCATCTCTTCGAAGCCTGGTTTCGTGTCCCTATCCAGGCTGGCTCTGAACATCGGGATGAGGAGGCCACTGAACAGCTCGCTCTGCTGAAAGCGTACCTTTCCGTCGGCGATGGGTTGGATAGTAAAGCGATGCTCGCCGTCAAAAAGTCCAGGTACCAGGAGTCGACCAAGCCAGCGCAACTCCTGGTTTCGGACGGCGGCGAGAACGGTTGGACGAAACGTCATGCCTTTGCTGTCACCAGGTTGGATACGGACATCGAGCCGTGCGCCTTTCTCTGGTGCTCCGCGAATGGATCTGATGAAGGGGTTCCAATCCGGGTACGCTGAGAAATCGGTCAGGATTGACCAGACTCGCTCCGGCGTCGCGACAATATCAATCTCCGTCTGGAGTCTGTGACTGCTCATATGATCCTCGTGGTTTCAGATCGCTTAACGTACGGCCGTGTCATTCGGCGTTCCGTCTCCGCTCATCGAGTTGGGCCGGGACCGAACCTGGTAGTCCCGACGAAAGCCTCGACCGTCGGCTTGTCTCTCGACGCCCGTCAGAGGCGTCGACCAACTTAGCATCAACGTCAGGCAAGTCGGAAGACACCTTTCATCCTCCCAACATCTCGAGATACTGCTTCACGACCACCGCATTGTTGTGCTCTTCGTCTCTGGAGCTGAAGATCAGAGTGACCCGCTCGTGATCGGCACGCTCTGCCAGCCGCCGAAGCTCATCCCGGTGGCTCTTCAACTCCGAAAGATAGCGCCTTCGAAACTCACCCCAAACCAACCTGCGACTGTGGAATGACCTCCGGAGCTGATCCGACGGGGCCACGTCCTTCATCCATTCGTCAACATGGACCTCTTTTCTGGTGAGACCTCGCGGCCACATCCGGTCGACGAGGACACGATACCCGTCCTGCGGGGTTGGCTTTTCGTATGAACGTTTCAGAACAATCGGCATACTCGATACTCCTGTAGTCCACCCGCCGGATCGTGGCAACCTCAACGCTGGTTAGACTTCGAAGTGTTCCATATAGTAGGGGCACTCTCGGATCAGCGGACACTTTGTACACTCTGGTTGCTTGCGACGACACACCTCTTTCCCGTGTCGAGGCAGCAACCTATGGAGCGAAATCAACCAGTCATAGTCTGCACGCTCTTCCGGAGCCGTTGATGCTCTGACGCTCGCGTATGTCCTCTCATAACGCTTGCCCTCGGCGCCGTACCCCAGCAGCCTGTGGCAGAGCCCTGTGGGGCCGCGCGCACGGGTCTTCGGGTCGCGGGCGCGAAGTGAGGAGGGCACGATGCGGGTACATCGTAACCGACGAACGACAAAGCCCGAGGCCCGAACCCCCGTGCGCCCAAAGGGTTACGGCGAAACGGCGCCGTCTTCGTTGTCGTCGACTCCTCCCAATGAAAGAGCATTGTCTCGTCCTCGTCTCCTAGAATCCGGCGCCGTTTGGCCGTAACGCGACCCCACAGGGTTCTGCCACAGGCTGCTAGCCGAAGCAAGACGCGGAGCCCGTTGGATTCCAAAGCAAGCACTGGATGTGCCCTTGCAAGGAGGAGGATCTTCTCTGCCCCCGGCTTGCCGATCATCGGGAACTTCGAGAGCGCTCGTGTGGCTTCGACAACCGGAAGGCGCAGAGACTTCTTCAGATCTCCGTTCCACCGGACACAACCCGTCGCGCGGATTCCTGCATTCGGGTCGCCCTTAACTCGCTGCCTATGGCTCCACCTGACGCCGCGATCTCAGTAAGAACGTCCAGACTTGCACCTAGAATTGCCTCCGGCGAGAGACCCACGCGGCGGGCGAGCAGATTGAACGCGTCCTGGCGTCGATCGTCATCGACCAGATATGCAACCTGTTCCCAGAGAATGAGCTGGAAAGGATCATCAATCGTCTGGTCAGGGGCGGCTCCATGGTGTTTGAGGAGCTTTCGACAGATCGTTGAGAGGTTCCGAGTTGTCCTCATGGAGTCCATCGAGCCTCGTGAGTGAAACAGCAACGTGCCATCAGGGGCGCGGCTTTTCCACGGCCGCTACATGTGATTTCTGCTCAATCTTTGGTCTTCTGCAGCTTAAAAGCGATCGAATACGGCCGGCTCCTGCCATTGTTAAGCTCTTTGTCACTCTCGGCAAGATGGTACCTGTTCTCGACAAGCCTTGGCTCTTCAAACTCTACGACTTCGAATCCCGAAGCCCTGAACGCCTTCCAATAGTCCGACAGCGGACGATGAAACCAGATGAACTCAGATGTGAAGTGTCCCCAGGGGGGATCGATACACTTTCGTTGCTCGAAATACGGAAATTTCCAAGTGTAGTGTCTGCCATTTTCGTCCGTAGATCCTGTCGCGCTGCCTTGTGGGAAACAAGGATGTGAAAAGATAACGGTAGCTGCACCGTCACTCTTCAAGACTCGCCTGAAGGCTCGCATGGTTCCGTCGAGGTCGGGAGTATCCATGAGCACATAGTTGGCGATCACCAGGTTAACCGAGCAATCCTCAACGGTTTCCAGGCTGGAACAGGAATCGACTCGAAAATCGATAAGAGGCGCGTTCGCACGAGCGATTTCGATCATTTTCTCCGAAAAGTCTATGCCTATGACAACCGCACCGCGCTCGTGAAGCTGGCGCGAGAGTTAACCCGTCCCGCATCCTGCATCGAGTACCTTCAGGCCGGCAACATCCCCCGCGAAGTCCCAGAGCACGGGATCAGAATTCAAGATCCGGTTCCGGTCGCCTCCATCACCGACCTGAACGTTCCAATCTCGCGCAACGTGGTTCCAGAACGCTTTCGTCTCTTCTATGATCTCGTCGCTAGTCATCATCACTCTCTCGCATAATGGATTCTGGTCAACCTGCTGGTCCGCATGGCGCGGGTCGTGCGCAGGCACGGACCCCGACAGGACAGGCCGGCAACTTCAGCCGCTTGTCATGGCTCATCGTATCCCTACGAGCATCGGTTCGAGAGCATGAGCCAGCAGGAGCGACGGATCGGTCGCATCGACGGTATGTCCGTCTTCGATTCCCCAAACGGCGGACAGAACGGCCTGAACGAAACTCCAGGCCCGCACTCGATCGCAATCCAAATTCAACCCGCCTGCCAGAAGCCTGATCCGCCCTTCGATGATCGTTGTTGACGCGCATAGCTCGGGCATCTCTTGCGGGTTACGGAGGATCGCTCCAATCTCGTACTCGATCTCGCCAACTACCCCTTTCGGATCGATTGCAAGCCAGCCACGATCGGAGTCGAGAAGGACGTTGTGATGGTGAAGATCTCCATGGAGCAGTCTTGGATTCCTTTGGGAGTCACACAGCGTGGAATACACTCGGTGCGCTTTCTCCACGATGTTTTTTGGAATCTGATCATCCCCGCTCGTCAAATAGCGCTCGAAACCCTGGCTCCAGTCTTGCACCGTGGGGCACGAATTCACGGGTTCGAGTGGAGACATCGTTCGTAGCACCTCGGCCAGAATCTCCGTTGCCTCGTCGTCTCTACCGTCCTGAACCATGGCGGCCAGCGAATGACCGGGACTCACGCACTCAAGGAGTGCAGCCCCGTCGATATATTCGTAAACGCGAACGACTCCATGTCCATCGAACGCGGCCGTTATTTCACCAGAGTGCCACTCGTCGCCGGGCTCACAGATCACCTTCAACACAAAAGACCGACCATCGCGTCTCCCGAAGGCAATCACAGAGGTTTCTGTTTCCAGAGTGCGTTCAATAGCCACGCCCCACGTCCTGGCGCATTCCTTAACCCGCTCGGATACTTCCGTTTCTCTGCTCCGTTTCATCAGTCGGTAGTCGCCCAGCGGGGGTTGGAAACTTGCCATAAAGTACCGCCGGCAGGCTGAGCCTCTCACCCACCGGCAGACTCCGTCCGGCGACATGCCGCTGTTTGGCCGCCAGCTCTATCGGCCGGGCGTTTCCAGCAGCCGCCTCATGGGGTTGTCGCGTGGTTCCATGACAAGGTCAATGGGCCTGTTGCCAGAGCCGTTCTCGAATTCCGGATCTGCGCCCGCCCGCAGCAGCAACTCGGCGACACGAACGTGATCGCGCTTGGGGTAACAGCCGTCCGGGCTAAAACCATGAGCGGCCCAGCCGAGGGGTGTCGCGCCAAATGCCGTGCATCGCAGATCCTGCGGCGCACCCCGATCCAATAGTGCTCGCACCGTCTCGCCGTGTCCGGCCCAGGCCGCAACGTGTAGGGCCGTTCCGCCCCCCAATCCCCTGCTCTCGATATCCGCACCGCCGTCGATGAGTGCGGCCACCAGACGAGACAGGCCTCGATGGGCGGCATGCAAGATGGCCGATGCGGGCTGTCCTTCCTGATAATCACCCGCTACTTCTATGGCCTTCACCAGATATGGATGAGCGCTTAGGTCCGTGATCGCCTGAGTCTCACTCTCCTCTGCGATTTGGAAGAACTCATCCAACGTCATAATTCGTTCTGTCCCGCCGAAGGCGCTGGCGGCCCAACTAGCCCGCGTTTCCAATCAGTGGAGTGCTACGACGCCGGATCCATCCGTTGCGTAGACACAGGTGGGTCGACCCTTGAGATTGATTTCTTTTTCCAAGCTCATGCCAACTTTCTCAGCGACGCGTCGTGAGGGCGCGTTCTGCGGGTTGATCAACGAAACAAGGCGTGCGAGCCTGAGCTGGCCTAACCCATAGTCACGACAAGCGCAGGCTGCCTCGGTAGCAAAGCCCTCGTTCCAATGCCTTCTCAACATCAAGTAACCAATCTCGACCTCATCCTTCCCATCGATGTCGGCCTGCATCACAAGGCCACATTGTCCGACGAACTCCCGCGTCCCCTTTAGTGTGACCACCCAGAGTCCGAATCCGTGCCGGGCGTAGTCGTCCATGTTCCATCGAAGCCAGGCTGCCGTTTCTTTACGGGTTTTGGTTCTCGAGTAGTACTGCATCGCGATCGGATCCGAGAAAATGCCGAGGAGGTCATCTACGTCACCTGGTGTGGCCTGCCGAAGAAGGAGTCGGTCTGTTTCGACGACACAACTCATATGGCCTGCAGCCATAGATCGGCATGGGCTTTCCCACAGGCCGCGCGCCGAAGGAGCGTCGGCCTGGTGGGTTTGTTAATCATCTGCTGCAGGGAGAGCACTCCCGTGGGAGAGGTAATGATTGATCCGCGCCTCCCAATCTCGCATGAATTGCAGGTAGTACTCTTCGGTAAACGACGCGACGAAAGCGTCACCTTCCGGTCCCAGGCTCGTGTGAGCGTATGTAACGGTCGCCTCGGATCCACCCTCGACCGGGCACAGTTGAACGGTCAGTCTGCACGCGGTGATGGTCGGAGTGGTCTTGATCATCTCGACGAAGCCGTTGCCTGGTTCATGTCTGGTGATGTACCAGATTGCGCTGTTCGGGCTTGCCTCGGTCAGAAACACGCAATCAGGTTCAGCTATCCCAGATTCGCTGAACACGATGAGCGGGTCCCATTCGTCGATCCAATCCACCTCGCGCACGGGGCACAGCAACGGGAATACTTTCGATGGCTCCGCCACCAGGTGTTGCGTAAATTTCCGAGTGACACGGTTGGGCCTGGCAACTCTCACTAGTGTTCGTTTCTCCGCGATGTTGCGGCCGACGGCTACCCCCGCAATCCGGACGCCTCGCGGTCGGCGACCGCGCCCCGCAACCCCAATCCCGCTATGACGTACAGGACACCGGGCAAGCTCAACACGGCCCAAATCCCGTAGGTCTCCGGGTCGAACACCCTTCCCAGCACGACCAGGCTGAGAGCCATGCACGCTAGACTGACGCACCCGCCGAGGAGCGGCCAGCGCCACCCGATCAGATAGCCTGCCGAAAAACCGAACGGAAAGAGCGCCAGATACACCCACTCTGCCCCTGCGGGTCCGCTCCCGGACTCCCCAACAACGATGAGCATCAGGGGCAGGACCACAGCGGTCCCGCTGAGTCGTGCGATCCAAACCAGAATGCGCGCCACAGTAGTGCCGTGGCCGCCCGAGTCATTCATCCAGTGCCACGCAATGCTGCGAGACGCCGTGCGCTCTCGAGCGCAATCAGCGCCTCCAACCCTCGTCGAACCAAAGCCGTTTTTCAGGTGTACCGGTCAACTTAGCCGCTCTCTCGAGCAAGGTATCATCGATATTTAAGGCTGCATCAATGATGCATACCAGTCAATGGGAGTGCTTGTCTGGTAACGGATCACGGTTGAGCTGCAGGGCCGCTCAACCGCCCGTGACAACGATGGCGGCGGCAGATCTACTGAATAGCTTTGCGCACAGCCGTTATGACGTTTTCGTCGCTCGGCCAAGGTCGACCCACGAGTTTGGCAAGCAGTCCACACTTTCGGGAAACAACCGGTCGACCGTCCACGACGATCTCGAACTGTCCTCGCCGACCTTTTTCGAGTTCGACGGAAGTCCCAAGAGTCTTACGGATGAGGGCGGCGAAACTCGCAGCCTTTGTGGCTATCGTACTTCAGGTCCCGCAGTATACGATCCGAATGTCCATAGCGACGCCAGTTCTCCATGTCGAGGTCATCGATTGATCTTGAGAAGGTCGCTTCTCACGCCGGTGCCATTGTTCGTGTTGGGAGGCCGCGCTCACGTCCGTGTGTACACGGCTTCGAACAGGACCTTCCACTCCGCTCCATCTGGGGACATCTCCATCATCGCTTTCATGGTGCCAGAGGTAGAAAAGTCGGAGGTCATCCGTGCGTGCATTCCCGGTCCACCGTGGGCGAGGGTGAGAACGTCACCATCGAATCCTCCTACGAACAGCTCGGGAGGTGAACCCATGCAATCGAACCAATGGAGGGAGTATCGGTCCTCCTTCGGGTCATACGTGTAGACACCGTGTCCAGTGAATGAGACGGCTCCGTCACGCTCCTGTTCGTAATCGGCAAGCAGGGCGAATCCTCCGAGGCTGTGCCTGTGGTTGTTTCTTCCGATTGCCACACCGCCTTTCGGGTCCCACTGGGAAGGGTGCATCGTCTCCTCACCTTCCCAGGATCCAGCCAGTTTCTCTAACAAAAGGTGGCCAGCTGCCGGCTTTGGCATGTCCATGGTTACTCCTTTCGGTTCATTTCAATCTCATGAGTGGCCTTTACGTCAGCCTAACTGATTGCCGCCGAGCTGCGAACGGCAAAGATCAATGTTCGGTCAGGGTCGAACGTTGACGCCGTGCGTCTTCTGCAGCGGCGTGTCAGGCGGCCGCAGTATAGGCAGTATAGATTGTCGCGCTCTAAAAATTGTAGAAGACCCGAATAATGTTCCCGTCCGGATCTGCGACGACAAATTCATGTAGCGTCGACCATGGTTTCGATTCAGGTGGATGTTGAATATTTGCGCTGCTGCTATTCCACTTCTCGTACAGCTTGTTGACTTCTTCTTTGCTATCGAGGTTGAGCCAAATCACGACTGGCGGCTGATTACGGAAATTCTCACGAAGCTTCCGGTCCGTGAGAAATATTCTGCTGCGACCCTTTGAGATCCCTGCAATTCCTCCCCCGTCGCGGCCCCAGTCCACGGTGAATCCAAGACTCTGTTCGTAATACGTCAGAGCCGTACCCATATCCGTTACGGGGATCTCCGGTACCGCGCTTGGGAATTCTTCGCTCATCTTCACTGCCTCGGTGTTTGGCGTGCTTATCCGTCCACGCCGCCTAACGGCCTGCCGACAAGCTGGGCGCCGTAGGCGACCGTCCGCTTCATCGGCTTGCTAGGACGCTGCGCGGAAGCGCTCTCCGCAAGTTCAAGACTCTGTCGGCGCAAGCAATCAGCCACCCTTCCTCGAAAGCAGGAGACGCTCCGCGAGATCCGTGATCACCCAGTCTTCCGCAATGAGACCATTGTGGAATCGACTGGTCACCATGTCGCGCCACACGATCGGACGACCAGTGGCAGGAAAGCCCTTGAAGTCACCCTGGTGGGTGCCTCGGAGCGTTCGTTGCCAGGCAACCCGGTCCTTGGCCTCCACGAGAATCTCGACTTCGACCTGGAGATCCGGGAAGGCACGCTGAAGCATGCCGAGCAACCTTCGGATCGCGCCGTGACCTTCCATGACCTGATCCGTGCCGTGGCCGACATAGTCCAGCGTGAAGAACTCGCCGATCGCATCCACTTTTCCGTTGGCGATGAGTGCCGCGTTGGCTGCTTCGATCCTTGATCCAAGTGAGCGGTTCATAGGATGGCTCCATGTTTTAGTAACACGGCGCATGCTGACTGCGTTCTAACGACCAAGCTCAGCTGCGTGCCAATCCGGCGCGGCCCTTGCGCATCCAAGTTGAGACGTCAGCTGCAGCGCATTGTCATACGGCGCCTCGATTGCCTCGAAAAGACCAGGTCTGTCGATAGACGCCACGAACTACTCTGGCCCGAGGCGCCCCTTCATATCGCTGTATGCAGCATCGACCAGCTTGATTAGCGTCGTAGCGTCGACGTCGCTTTCGGGCCTGAGCTTCACATGCCATGTACTTGCCGCTGCCTTCCAGCAGCTGCTCCGGATCCGCAAGCTCAGCACCATGGAAAAACCCCACATTGACGTGGGCTGTGAACGCGTTGACGTAGGCGAATGCCGCGTCAGCTACGCACGCGGTCGGATGGCCGTCATGCAATAGTTCTCGAACATCGTCTCCACGCTCGCGTATGACGTCAAACCAATGCCGTGCGATAGATCCTAACTCACCCGAGTGCACCTTCATCCAGGCATCAATGGCTGGATCCCGCTTGACCGAACTGGAGAACCGAAAGATTTGATTCATGGCTAGAACGCTCACAATCGGCCCCGCAAATCCGGGGGTTCCTGACCTCGCCGTCGCCAGCGCCGTATAGAAGTGCCGCCGGACTTGCGCATGCACAGCCAGCGACATCGTAGGACCGTCCGCTTCACGCCCTTGATACTCATGAAGGCCCCCTGACCTGCCACGGGCAGGCCGGAAGGTAACCAACCATTCCGAAAAGGGGGCTTGCTGAATGCGATTCTATACCAATCAACACTAGTGTCCGGTTAGAAGTCGAATAGAACCAGCTGGTTAGGATCTTGGAGTTCATTGAATTGGGAATCAGGCGCGTGAAAGGCCTGCAAAATGGGCTGTTTCTCAAGAATCGTAATGCTGAGAATCTGTAGGATTTGGTAAAGACTCCTATCGATGCCGAGGCGCTTCCGGATGATGGCGACGTGAACATAAACCGAAATGGCGATCCAGATCTGGGTCTTCACCGCATTCTCGCTGGTGCCGTAGAAGGACTTGATTCGAAGGTGTTGTTTGATCCATTTAAAGAAAAGTTCCACCTGCCATCGCGACTTGTAGATCTGAGTGATGGTGAGTGCAGGCAACGCGAAGTTGTTGGTCAGGAACTTCAACCGCTTGTTCGTCCCGGCATCGAAGTAGCTGATACGCCGCAACGGATCGGGATAGGTTTTGGCGGATTTGTTCGTTGTGAGGATGACCGTCTGGTCGGATCGCAATCCCGTGGTCGTGTCCACCCGACGGGAGTACCGCCGCCGCAGGACGACGTTCTTCTTAGCACGCACCACAAAGAAAGCGGAACAGAGGGAGAAGAGAAAGAGCCGTTCAAAATCGATATAGGCGCGGTCCATGACGTAGAAGGCACCCGCTTCGGGTGCGATCTCATCGAGAACGTTGACGTCATGGACTTTCCCGTCTGTGACGTGGATAAACGCGGGAATGTTGCCGTGAAGATCCAGCAGTGTATGCATCTTGACCGCGGCTTTGTGCCGGCGAAACCGGGCCCATGGGAATAGTGAAAGACACAGGTCAATGGTGGTCGAGTCCAGGGCATATAGACCTTGATCCAACTCGACGCCGATGGGGTCTTCGGCATATAACGGCCGCGCCATGCCGATCAGGACCTGTGCGAAATCCGCATAGATCCGCCAGTCGCGCCGCTCGTTGGCGTCGGCCAGTGTCGTCCGCGCCACCTTGCTTCGGAATCCCATGTGGTAACGCTTTCTGCCGAGGGCGCGTAAGCAGGCTTCGATGTCGCGGAGGCTTTCACGATAGATCAATTGGGCGAATGCCATCGCCAGGAACTGATCCCAGCAGGAAAACCCTTTCTGCTGGTAATCGCCCCGATAGCGGGCGACACACTTCTGAAACTCGTATCGGGGCGCGTAATCCATGACTTGTGAGAAGACGGTTTGGCCTGAGTTCATGCGCCATTGGTATCACCCCTCTCACCGTAATATTGCTAAAAGTGTGATCGGCAGGTTCAAATCGAAAAATCGCAGAATGCCATTCAACTCACTGTTCATCTATAAGTTGCCGGCGGCTGTCGCACCGTGTTCCGGACACTAGTGACCAATCAACATGAGTAAACAGCTGCGACGTTTTGTTAGGCGACCAAGCGGGAGGGCAGTACCCGACACTGTGCAACCCGTGATTGTTACAGACAGAACCATCATCGTTGCGCGAACGCTGAGGCGGTGATTTCGTAGGCACAACTATCTCGACCACCCGCGTCAGGCCTTGACCCCATTCGAACGCCTCCGATCTTTTCGACAGCTCGCATCGAGCGTATATTCTCAGGGCCCACGATCAAGACGGCTCGATTCACAAATCGGAAAGCATGCAGCAACATGAGTTCCTTCATCTGCCCGTTGTACCTGCCGCCCCAGTGGGATCTGGCCAAGAATGACCACCCGATCTCGACTTCATTTCGCTCTTCGTCGTAGCCGTGGAAACGCGATGACCCAATCACGCGTTGCTCTCCGGCAGCAAGAGCAAGCAAAGCGCCACCAGAATCCAGAGACTCGTGGAAGAACTCAAGGAATCCTTCGTATTCGTGACGCGTCTTGACCGGATGTTGCTCCCAAATGAGAGGATCGGCCGCGATGGCGTAAAGGGCGCCATAGTCGTCAGAACGCAGCGGCCTGAGTTCGACGAGGTCACCCTTCAGAATCGGCTGATAGTCAAAGGTCACTTCCCGCTCCAACGCAAAGAAATTGCCGTCCGCCTAACGCCGGGCATGCCTTTGTTAGGCGTTACATCGACTTACCTTACGGATGCGACCTGCATCTGGCCTCGATTAAGAAAGCATGCCTTATCGAACAGTGTGAGATCCAGTGGGTTGGGCATGCGGACATCAGGCAGATCGGGACAAGGCTTTAATGCAGGATCATAGTGCCGATCGATCTGGGAGAGGCAAACGATGATCAACTGACGCGCCTGAGCGAAGCGCTTCAATGCCGCCACTTGATCCATAAGGCTTGGATTCTCTCTCCTCTGATCCAATAGCCGAAGGTAATCGATGACTACCAGCATGTTTGGCGGCGCTAATCCGGTCAGAAGCATCGATTAGCAGTTTGTCGCGGAAGCTGTCGAGATTCCGATTGAGGATGCCGAAACACCGAGCGACATCTGCCTCGGTAAATTCCAGTGTGAAGAATGCGGAAGGAATACCGCGCGACATGGATTCGATGACGAGCCCAATGCCAAGTAGCGTTTTCCCTTGTCCGGGCCGGCCTCCTAGCAGCACCACGTTCCCGGGGCTCAGTTGAGAATAGAGCACCGTAGTCGTCTCATCCTCGGTCGCTCGGGCTGCCAAGAGACTCCAAGCACCGAATCCTTCGCGCCTTGCAATCCGGTCCAATGCTTGATGCAGGGGGATCTTCTCTCTGCGGGATAGAGCCTTGGCCTGCTGTTTCAGGATGTAGATGGGAGCTGAGAGCTTCATACAAACCTCCGATTTCGAGCCTTTGTCGCAGCCCCTCCTTTTGCGATCGGTCGAATCCAAGGTTCGGATTAATGGTTAGCCCTGCACGTCGAGTACTTCCCCGCTGGAGGGGGGAGGCACGGGCCTCGTGCCGACACCAGTATGTAACAAGGTCACTAGTGTCCGGAACACGGTGCGACAGCCGCCGGCAACTTATAGATGAACAGTGAGTTGAATGGCATTCTGCGATTTTTCGATTTGAACCTGCCGATCACACTTTTAGCAATATTACGGTGAGAGGGGTGATACCAATGGCGCATGAACTCAGGCCAAACCGTCTTCTCACAAGTCATGGATTACGCGCCCCGATACGAGTTTCAGAAGTGTGTCGCCCGCTATCGGGGCGATTACCAGCAGAAAGGGTTTTCCTGCTGGGATCAGTTCCTGGCGATGGCATTCGCCCAATTGACCTATCGTGAAAGCCTCCGCGACATCGAAGCCTGCTTACGCGCCCTCGGCAGAAAGCGTTACCACATGGGATTCCGAAGCAAGGTGGCGCGGACGACACTGGCCGACGCCAACGAGCGGCGCGACTGGCGGATCTATGCGGATTTCGCACAGGTCCTGATCGGCATGGCGCGGCCGTTATATGCCGAAGACCCCATCGGCGTCGAGTTGGATCAAGGTCTATATGCCCTGGACTCGACCACCATTGACCTGTGTCTTTCACTATTCCCATGGGCCCGGTTTCGCCGGCACAAAGCCGCGGTCAAGATGCATACACTGCTGGATCTTCACGGCAACATTCCCGCGTTTATCCACGTCACAGACGGGAAAGTCCATGACGTCAACGTTCTCGATGAGATCGCACCCGAAGCGGGTGCCTTCTACGTCATGGACCGCGCCTATATCGATTTTGAACGGCTCTTTCTCTTCTCCCTCTGTTCCGCTTTCTTTGTGGTGCGTGCTAAGAAGAACGTCGTCCTGCGGCGGCGGTACTCCCGTCGGGTGGACACGACCACGGGATTGCGATCCGACCAGACGGTCATCCTCACAACGAACAAATCCGCCAAAACCTATCCCGATCCGTTGCGGCGTATCAGCTACTTCGATGCCGGGACGAACAAGCGGTTGAAGTTCCTGACCAACAACTTCGCGTTGCCTGCACTCACCATCACTCAGATCTACAAGTCGCGATGGCAGGTGGAACTTTTCTTTAAATGGATCAAACAACACCTTCGAATCAAGTCCTTCTACGGCACCAGCGAGAATGCGGTGAAGACCCAGATCTGGATCGCCATTTCGGTTTATGTTCACGTCGCCATCATCCGGAAGCGCCTCGGCATCGATAGGAGTCTTTACCAAATCCTACAGATTCTCAGCATTACGATTCTTGAGAAACAGCCCATTTTGCAGGCCTTTCACGCGCCTGATTCCCAATTCAATGAACTCCAAGATCCTAACCAGCTGGTTCTATTCGACTTCTAACCGGACACTAGTGGGTGGATTTGTAGAAGAAGGCATGACGAAATGCTTCCGATCCGATGACCTGAATCAGAGCTTGTTGATGCCGCCGTCGTTACACGACTGGCTTCCGGAAAATCATTTGGCGCGATTTGTGGCCGACCTGGTGGAGACGCTGGATCTGTCGGCGTTTTACCGTTCCTATGAGGCGAAGGATGGACGAGGTCAGGCGGCCTACTCCCCGGTGCTGATGGTGCGGTTGTTGGTGTACGGATATTGTACCGGGGTGGTGAGTTCGCGGCAGATCGAGAAACGGACGCATGAGGACGTGGCGTTCCGGTATTTGAGTGCGGACACGCATCCGGATCACAGCACGTTCAACGAGTTTCGGAAACGGCATTTGGAGGCGTTGGCGGGACTGTTTCTGCAAGCGCTGGGATTGTGCCGGAAGGCGGGGCTGGTGAAACTGGGGCATGTGGCGGTCGACGGGACGAAACTCCAGGCGAACGCCAGCAAGCACAAGGCGATGAGTTATGGGTGGATGAGGGGGGCCGAAGAGACGCTGAAGGCGGAAGTGGAGGAGTTGCTGAAGCGGGCCGAGGCGGTCGACGCGGTCGAGGATGAGAAGCAACGGCAAGGACTGACCGACCAGTTGCCGAAGGAATTGGCGCGGCGGGAAAGCCGGTTGAAGAAGATTCGACAGGCCCGGGCGGAATTGGAAGCGGAAGCCCGGCAGAAGGCGGCGCAGGCGAAGGCGGACGCGGAAGCGCGGATGGCCCAGCGGCGGAAGCAAGAGGAGCGAACGGGGAAGAAGACGGGTGGAGGCCAACCGCGGGTTCCCGATCCGAAGCAGGCGGCGCCGGATGCGAAGGCGCAGCGCAACTTCACCGATCCGGACAGCCGGATCATGCCCGACGGCGCGCACAAAGGCAGTTTCGTGCAGGCCTACAATGCCCAGATCGCTGTGGACGATGACACGCAAGTCATCGTCGCGGCCGAGATCACCCAGGACGCCAATGACAAAGAGCAACTGGCGCCCATGGTCGCGCAAGTGCGGCGGAACACGGGGACCCGGCCCGTCGCGGTCAGCGCGGATGCCGGGTATTGGAGCCCCAGGCAGGTGACCGACCCGCGAGCCGCAGGGATCGATTTACACGTGGCCACGGGGCGAGTCCGGACCGGCGCATCCCCGAAGTCTTCCGGCGGCCCGCCCGGAGCGGCTGAAGGCGCCGGCGTACGGGAGCAAATGAAACAGAAACTGGACAGCGATGTGGGGCGGGCCGTCTACAAGATGCGCAAGGCGATTGTGGAACCGGTATTCGGACAGACCCGGGAATGCCGGGGATTCCGGCGTTTCAGTTTCCGCGGTCTCGAGAACGTGCGGGCGGAATGGCAACTGGTCTGTTTGACCCACAACATCCTGAAGTTGTTTCGCTACGGAGGAGGATTCAAGCCACTGGCGGCTTGAATCGAAGCAGGGAGATCCTGGCAAACACAGAATCCGCGGATGAAAAATACGTATCGCGCTCAATGGGGGCTGCCGCAATCTCATCTCATGGATCTGTCTGAGCAAACGCTTCCCAAGGTGGCCTTCATCCTGAAATCGCGATGGGTCTTTCAGCTTCAGACTTCTCCAGATTTCTTATTGCCGACAGGCTCCTAGTACGGGCGCGCGATTCGATATCCCTCAGCGCCACCGCTGAACCCGCAGGAGGTTTCTGTCATGAAGCGCCTTTCCTCCCCTGTCGAGCAGATCAAATCCCACTACTCCATCATCGTGATTGGTTCGGGTTACGGCGGATCGATCGCGGCGTCGCGCTTTGCGCGGGCCGGCAAGGACGTCTGTCTTCTGGAGCGCGGGAAGGAATTCCTGCCGGGCGAGTACCCCGATACCGAGGCCCAGGTCGCGCGCGAGTCACAGTTCGACCTCCAGGGTCTCCACATGGGCGCGGAAACCGCCCTGATGGATTTCCGGTTCAACAAGGACATCAACGTTCTCTTGGGCTGCGGGCTGGGAGGGACCTCCCTGATCAATGCCGGCGTCGCGGTGATGCCCGACAAGCGTGTATTCGACGATCCGGTCTGGCCGTCGACGCTGCGCCAGGATCGGACGGGTTTCGAAGAGGGCGTAGAGCACGCCGAGACCATGCTGGCGCCGAAGGCTTATCCTGATTTCTGTCCGCCGCTGGCGAAGATCGCAGCTCTTCGAAAGTCATCGGAAGCCGTTGACGGTACGAAGTTCTACCAGCTCCCCATCAACGTGACATTCGAAGACCGAACGAACGAAGCGGGACTGTTCCAACCCGCATGCGTCGGCTGCGGTGACTGCGTGACGGGCTGCAACTACGGGTCGAAGAACACGACGCTGATGAACTACCTGCACGACGCGCACAACCACGGGGCGGAGATTTTCACCCGGGTGTCGGTCCGTTATCTGGAGCGGAAGGACGGGAAATGGCTGGTCCACTACCAGCTCGCCGCCGCGGGCCGCGACAAGTTCGACTCTCCACCGATGTTCGTTTCGGCCGACATGATCGTACTTGCGGCGGGCACGCTGGGGTCGACCGAAATCCTGCTCCGCTCCCGCAGGGCCGCCGGACTGGACCTGTCCGGAAAGCTCGGCCAGAAGTTCACTGGCAACGGCGACGCGCTCGGGTTCAGCTACAACGCCGATGTGGAGGTTAACGGTACCGGGTTCGGACCGAACTCGCCCGAGGGACGGGCACCGGTCGGACCGTGTATCACCTCCGTCCTGGACGGCCGCGACACAACAAAACTGGAAGACGGATACGTGATCGAAGAGGGGACGCTGCCCGGCGCCCTCGCCAACCTGGTGCGGATTCCCTTCTCCGCGGCTGCTGGGCTGATGGGAACGGACACCGATCGTAGTGTGGCCGATGCCGTCAAGGAGAAGTCGCGGGAGCTGGAATCGCTGGTCCGCGGTCCCTACAAAGGGGCGATGCGCAACACGCAGACCTATCTGGTGATGGCCCACGACGACGGCGCCGGAGAAATGATCCTCGACGACGACAAGGACCGGCTCCGTGTCGACTGGCCCGGTGTGGGCACACAGCCGATCTTTGAGAAGGTCAACGACCGATTGCTCGACGCAACGAAGCCGCTCGGCGGCACCTACCTGCCGAACCCGACTTGGACCGAGCTGACGAACCACAGCCTGACGACGGTGCATCCGCTGGGCGGGTGCGTGATGGCCGAGCAAGCCGAGGACGGGGTGGTGAATCACAAGGGGCAGGTGTTCTCGTCTGCCTCCGGGGACCGAGTCTACCAGGACCTGATCGTTTGCGACGGGTCGATCGTCCCGCGCCCGCTGGGGATCAATCCGCTGCTGACGATCTCGGCGCTGGCCGAACGGAGCTGCGCCCTGATCGCCGCGGACCGAGGCTGGAGTATCGACTACACGATCCGACCGGTGGCACAGCCGGCGGCTGGGGCCGCGCTGCCCGTCGGGGTCCGCTTCACCGAAACGATGAAGGGATACTTCTCCAGGTCCGTGACCGACGACTTCAAACAGGGTGCCGAGACCGGCAAGGCCGATGGATCGTCGTTCAAGTTCATCCTGACGATCACGTCCGAAGACGCCGAAACGATGCTCGCCGAGCCAGGTCACAACTCCCGCGCCGTGGGAACAGTCGAAGCGCCCGCCCTGTCGGATCAGCCGCTGACGGTGAACGACGGGATATTCCAGCTGTTCGTCAAGGACCCGGACCGGGTCGAGACCCGGAACATGGTCTACAAGCTGCCGCTGACGGCCGAGGATGGTTCGACGTATGCGATGCACGGCGTGAAGCTCGTCCACTCGGACCGCGGGATGCTCGACATGTGGGACGACACGACGACGCTGTTCATCACGATTCATGAGGGCGATCTGTCCGGATCGGTGATCGGCAAGGGAATTCTCCGGATCGAGATTGCCGACTTCGCCGTGCAGTTGCAGACCATGCAGGTGCTGAACGCGACCGACCGGAAGCAACAGCTCGAGATGCTGGCCCGCTACGGCGGGTTCTTCGGACAGGAGCTGTTCAACACCTACGGCGGCGTGATGGCGCGGGAGAACCGGATGGACGCGACCGCTCCAACGATCCGGAAGAGGCGTCCTCTGCGGATGCGGCCGCCCGCGGTCCATCCGGTGACAACGTCGGACGGCACCGAGATCCGGCTGACCCGTTACCAGGGCGGCACAAAGGGACCGGTGATCCTGTCGCCCGGCTTTGGCGTATCGACGATGTCGTTTTCGACCGACACGATCGACACGAACCTGCCCGAGTTTCTTTACGCCTACGGCTACGACATCTGGCTGCTGGACTATCGGGCCAGTCCGGACCTGCCGTCGTCGGCGAACCTGTTTTCACTCGACGATATCGCACAGCAGGATTACCCGGCAGCAGTGGCGCGGGTGCGGGCCGAGACCGGGGCCGAGACGGTTCAGGTCATCGCGCACTGTATCGGATCGATGACCTTCCAGATGGCAATGTTGTCGGGTCTGGAAGGTGTGCGCTCGGCGATCTGCTCGCAGCTGGACCTGTTCCCGAAAACCTCGACGGCCAACGAGATCAAGACGGGCCTGCGGATGGGACACTTCTTAGCGGCTCTGGGCGGAACATCGGTCGACATGAACCTGCCGCTGAACGATTGGCGGAACAAGCTGGCCGAGGCCGTGGCCCTGATGGGTCCGCGCGAAGAGCTGTGTCAGAGTTCGGTGTGTCATCAGGTACGGATGATCATCGGAGAGAGCTACGCCCACGATCAGTTGAACGCCGCCACCCACGACGCGCTGCACGAGATGTTCGGGCTGACGAACCTGAAGACGTTCAACCACATCGCGTTGACCATCGAGAAGGGTCAGGTGGTCGATGTCGACGGCAACGACATCTACCTGCCGCACATCGAACGCTTGAAGATACCGATCTCGTTCATCCAGGGTGCAAGGAACACCCTGTTCTACCCGGAGAACACGCAGAAGACGTTCCGTCACCTGTGCGAGAAGAACGGACCGGACAACTACATCCACATTCAGTTCCCCGACTACGCGCACATGGATTGCTTCGTCGGCAAGACCGCCGTCGACGACATCTTCCCAACCCTGTACGGTGAGCTGGACAAATTCCCTGCTGATGCTGCCGCGCCCGCCAGACGTGGCCGCGGCGCGGGACAATAACGGAGTTTTTTGATGACGCTTGAGAACTTCGATACGATCCTTGCCTTCGCCGCCATCATGCTGCTGCTGAGCCTCCTGATCACGACACTGGTTCAGTTCACTCTGGCCGCACTGGGATTGAGGAGAAAGAACCTTCTATGGGGCGTTCGGCGGGTACTGGAACGCTCACCGAGATTGAAGAGTCATGCCGATGTCGTTGCTCGGGCCGCGCTATCTCACCCCGCCGTGTCGCACTCGGGACAATCCGCGGATGTGATCGGTTCGGTGGAGTTGCTGAGCATCGTCGAAGACCTGGTTGAAGACCCGGAAGCTCTCGAGGAAAGCACCCGCAACGCGCTCCGGAGCGCGCTCGCCACCCACGGAATCACGGATGAAGCGATCGACCAGGCGCGCCTGATCAAAGAACGGCTCAGGGAGCAGTTCTCGGACGAGGCCGACCGGCTGGAGGAGACTATCGAGGAAACCCTGTCCGACGCCCGGCAGTCCGCTTCGGAGCTCGCATCGGGCATGAACCGCTGGTTCGAAACCGTCATGAACCGCGTCAGCGCACGGTTCCGGCTACAGGCCCGTTTCGTGACGGTCGGGCTGGCCGTTGTCTTTGCGTTTGTCCTCCAGATCGACGCGATCGAGTTGATCCGGGACCTGTCCACGGATTCGGAAGTGCGGGCGGCCGTCATTCAGGGCATGGGTGTAACGATGCAGCGTGCCGAAACCGTGTTGGAGACCGGATCGATTGCGACTGCCGCGCTCGAGTCCATCAGGGCGCAACTCCCGCCCTCAGCCGCAGCGATCGTCATCCCGTCAGCGATCGCCACACAGTCGAAGGGCGAACTCTGGCTGCGCCAACTGCTCGCCGAAGCGCCGGACATCGAGACGATCGTAGCGAGTTACGATGCGGAGTTCGATCGCATCACGCGGCAGGAACTCGACCGGCTCGGAATCGCCACGATCGAGCTCAAGGATCAGCTGGCCAAGTCTCGCCTCGACCTGATCCCAACCACGTTTCCATCATGGGAGCAGTATCGAGGGGATCTGTCGTGGGGACACGTGCTCGGGATGTTGATCACGGCGTTCCTGCTGAGCCTCGGTGCTCCTTTCTGGTTTTCGGTTCTCGGCAGCATGGCGGCGCTACGCCCGATGCTCGCCGGCAAAGCCGATCCATCGAAGTAGATCGTCCGTGGCCCCTTCGGCCCGGAGGGTACGGCGGAGCTGGTGCATCGTGAAACGTGGGCCAGGACATTGAGACTATGCCGACCAAACCTGTCATCGTCCTCGGAGCCGGTGCGACGAAAGCATGCGGCGGACCGCTCACTCGGGACATCCTGCCCGCAGCCCTGAACGGCGAGATGGCTGACGGCGGACGTCAGATGCGGGTCGACGACCGTGAGGAACTGCTGGCCCTGACTTCTCAGTTCCTCAGTAGCTGCTTCAACGTACCCGTCGGGCAGTCGGTCCGACCTGAAGACTGCCCGTCATTGCCAATGGTATTGAGCATGCTGCGACGGAGCGTCGCTTCGGACTTGCCGCTCGGGCGCTGGAGCGGCAACGACCTGGTCAAGGCCAAGCGCGCGATCGAGTACGGGATGTTCGCGGTAATCGAGGCTACGCTTCGCGCCATCCCCGATGACCGGCGGTTTCACAGCACGTTGCTCGAACCGCTGTACCGCAACAACATCGAACCGGCGGTCGTTTCGTTGAACTACGACGTCATCGTGGACAATGCGATGTTTGCCCTCGCCGACACATATCGCGACGGATACCCTCCTGACTACCGGACGACGATCGAAACCGACCTCTACAACCAGTTCTGTCATCGGGGAACGTTCGGCCGTCTCCTCAAGATTCACGGCTCGCTGAACTGGATGTACTGCGAACATTGCCAGCGTCTGGACCTGTTCGTGTCGGAGGGAATGAAGAACGTGGAGCCACGCCTCCGGACAGGCAAGGCGCTCGACGACCTTTACAACCACGTTCCGTTCGACGACGCGTACAGTTGCCAGGGAACGCCGTGCCGCAACGCCGACTGCGACGGATCCGTAACACCAGTACTGATCACACCCACTTACGTTAAGGACTACGAGAACCCCCATATCGCCGACGTATGGAAAGAAGCTGAAGCCGCCATGAAAGCGGCGGATCGCGCCGTCATCATCGGCTACAGCCTGCCCACCGACGACGTCGAAGTGGCGATGTTATTCAAGCGGGGCCTCGACCATCTCGATTCAGACCGTATTACTGTCGTCGAATACGTTCACGGTGATGCCGAAAAACCCATCGTCGATCGTGCACCGCTCGAACATCACCCGACCGGCCAGCGCTTCCGTTCGCTCTTTGGCGGCGGTCTGGACTGGCACACGACGGGCTTTGCGGGCTGGCTCGGGGATCAGAAAGCAACGGGCGGATTCCCGTTCGACGGCGACTGAATACACGGCACAACAACGACTCTTCACCTGTTACGATCCAAGCCGCCCGAGCGCAACTCGATCCAGTTGCAGCGCGTCGGTAAACAGCCGGGCCGCCACGAACGAGGTCATCAACGCGGACGTGAGTAGGGTCACGAACATGATCGAGACCAGGATCAGCATCTGGTACATCGCCGCTTCGAGGGGCGGCGTGCCGCCGAGCATCTGCCCGGTCATCATCCCTGGCAACTGGATGATACCGACGATCATCATCGTATTGATCGTCGGCATCATTGCCGATCGCACAGCCGCCTGCTGGATGCGCCGGACCGCCGCCTTCGGCACTGCCCCTAACGCAAGCAAGACTTCCACATCGCGCGTCCCGGCCTTGAGGTCTGCAACAAGGCGCTCGATCGCCAGAGTTGCGGCGGTCATACCATTGCCCAGAAGCATCCCGCCCAGCGGGACCAGATAACGGGGATCCCACGACCGAACAGAGAGGACCACCTGCGTAATATAGATCATTGTCAGCGCCGTAACGCCACCGAGCACGACCGGCAGAACGGTAACAAGACGCGGCATCCCAACGCCGCTCCGCCGGGCGCCCGTGAGACCCGCAATCAGCGTCATCACCCCGAGAAGCAGGAGGACCGAGTACCACGTGGCGTAACGGAACACCTGTCCGATCACAAGCCCCACCGCGGTCAGCTGAATCAGACTGCGAGCCGTCCCGATGGAGATTTCGCGCGCGAGACCAAGGCCGAGACGTACGCTGAAGACCACGGCCACGGCCGGGATGCCGAGCAGCAGCAGAATCTGGACGTAGCCGATCTCGATGATAGGATCAGCCATCGGTCTCCACCCCCACAAGGAAATCTCGAATGGGACCGGCCGGTGGATTGTCCGTCAACTCACTCACCTCCCCTTCCGCGGCAACGCCCCCGCTGATCATCACCGCCATTCGACCTCCGAGCCTCCGCACTTCGTCCAGGCGGTGTGTCACGATAATCATCGTCAGTCCGGACTCCTCGTGCACCCCCCGCAGACGATCGAGGAGGCTTTCCGCGCTCCTCGGATCCAAGCCCGAGGTCGGCTCGTCGAGCAGGAGCACGTCCGGTTCCGTCATCAAGCTGCGTGCCAGCGACACGCGTTGCTTCTGTCCGACGCTGAGTTCCGATTCGTCCCGCTCCATCCAGTCCGCCTCAAGTCCCGCCAGCTTGAGGGCCCGTTCCATACGGAACTCGTAGCCGTCTTCGGACCCGGCGCCGGCGAACTCCATGGGCAGACGAAGGTTTTCCCGAACCGAAAGGCCGAGTAGCGTCGGCTCCTGGAAAACGATGCTGACACGCCGGCGCAGCTCGCAAGGCGCCCAATCGCGAATGGAACGGCCGAGCACGTCGATTGTGCCAGTCGTCGATTCGTCGAGACGGTTGACGAGACGAATGAGGCTTGTTTTCCCAGAACCGGAAGGCCCGACCAACTGAAGAACAGTACCGCGCTCGACGGTGAGGTTTACACCTTCGAGAATGGTGGCTGAGTTTCGCGTCACACATACGCCACGCATGATCAGCGCTTCTGGGGAATCGGTCGTCAAGCCTGGCTACCGGAACAACTCGGGTGAATTTCCTGAGTGCTGCTTTGCGGTGAGTGACATCGAACCTGCCTTCGGGCTACGCGAAGTCTTCTTCCTCGAGTAGCGTATATGTGACGTTGTTTCCGAACTTCTCCTTCGCGCGATCGCACAACATCAGCAGGAACGCGAATTGGTCGGGGTCCTGGACCACCTGGCAACCGGCGCTCCAACGGCCGACCTGGATACTGGGTCGATGAGCGTTCGCCCTGTGGATGTTGACCGCGTGCAGACCCGTGTCCTCCTCAACTCCGGCCGTGTCGATCGTCGCGTCCTTGTTGGCGTCGCGGAATACAGTGATGTTGCCCTGCTGCTGGAGCGCCTTGTAATTCCGGTGGCGGCCCACCTTGTATGCCGACCTGTAATTGCCGGGTTTCATGATGGCGGTCCCACGGACGTTCAGCGGGTTCCGACGGTAGTAGGTTCCCGGATCGGTCGTCGCTGGAAACGCAAAGAAGTTCCAGACGTTGCCAAAGCTGTAGAACACGGTTAACCAGTCATTGAAGCTGTTGGCGCTGTCGTCGTCGGTGCGTATGCCGACAATGTTCAGATCATGGCCGCGCTCGTTCTTGAAGATTTCATAGTTCTTCGCTTCCATCACCTCGATGATGGCATCTACCTGAGGCTGATCCATGTCTCCTCCATGGGGCCGATTCACTCCTTGCGGTACACGAAGAGCTCCGCGGTTCGCAACTGCGGGTGATGGGACCGGCCGCGGCTTTCCATGCCCAGCTTGAGAGCGAGGCCGGCTCCGGCGACATTGTTGGGGTGACAGTACGCACAGATTTCGACAGGGCCGGGCAGCGCATCGAACAGGGCCCTGCATGGCCTCGTGCGCGTATCCCTTGCGCCGGCGACCGGAAAGGATCGTGTAGTAGCACTCAAGTGCGCCCTCGGTCACCGGGGCGAAACCGCAAGAGCCCACGTAGGCCCCGCTGGCCTTGTCCTCCAGGCCGTATGCCGCCACGGATTCCGGCCGCTCATACGAACCCACTATGGCGGCGAACAGTTCGCGTGCACCCGTTTCGGTCTTCTGCTCGTCACCAAACGCCAGATAGCGCGTCGATTCCGTATCGGTCATGAAGTTAACAAACGGGCCAAGGTCACGCCGCTCGAGCAGCCGAATCCGAAGCCGTTCGGTTTCGATAGGCAGGACGATATCGGGCATCGGCACCGATCATATCGCACCCGCCAAAGATCGGTTCTCCGGCACCTATCTCCGATGCCCCTTCGGCGGTCATAGACCGCCGCTACAGAAGAGGCAACTCCTGGTCGCGAATGCCTCTGTCGCGATCGGTCAGGGGCGCGATAACAGGAACTCCCGCCTCAGCCTCTCGTAGTAGCTTCGGTCCAGCCGTTCCTTGAGTTGAAACGTAAACCGCTTCGTTTTGTCGAACGCTCTGCGGTCTTCTTCGAAGACCCGGAATTCCAGCTCAAACGGATTCGACGACCAGATAGTAGCGATGTCTTCATCGCGCCGCCATCGGCGGGCATCTTGCAGGTGGTCGGTCTCATAGACGACCCATTGGCCGCCGAACGTCAGCCAGCCCTCGCAACCTCCGAACACATGGAGATGCTTGACTGGAACACGGTACTCCGCATCGATCGCAATCGGCATGCGGTCGGTGACCGGTCTGATGACGTTCGTGCGGATGCGCTCAAAGGCGGCGGCGGAGAGACCTGTCTCCCCGGCAAGCACGGTAAAGTCGAACGCACGGTCCAGTCCCGCGTGCCACTTCAGATCCTCGTATGTCAGGACGCTGAAGGCCTACGCCGAATGACGGTCGAAGCTCTGGATCTCGATCCAGGACCAGCTGTGTTGATGCTCCTCCTTCTCGGTCAAATACTCGATACCGTCATCTGTTACGATCAGTTCGCCTTCGCATGCACCCCAGGGGTCGTGATCGTGGCGGACCTAGATCGCCTGTGACAGGGCGGGGTGCGCTATCGCAATCGCAAGTATCAGCATCACAGCACGTTTAAGCATCTTTCAGCCTCCAGCCTTTAAGGATGTAGTAGATCACCGGGTAGACACCCAGTACGAGAATCACCGAGGTCACGACACCGCCGACCATCGGAGTGGCGATGCGCTTCATCACGTCGGCTCCCGTGCCGGTGCTCCACATGATGGGTATCAGGCCCGCCATGATTACGCTGGCTGTCATGATCTTCGGCCGCAAACGCGTCACGGCTCCGTGGTAGATCGCGTCAATCAGGTCCTTGCGATTACGCATTCGACCCTCCCGAACCGCCTCGTTGTAGGCCACATCCAGATATAGCAGCATGACAACGCCGGTTTCGGCGGCCAGGCCTGCCAGTGCGATGATTCCGACCCAGACGGCAATGCTCATGTTGTAGTCCAGCAGGTAGAGCAGCCAGAAAGCGCCCACCAACGAAAGAGGCACGGACAGGAACACGATCAGTGTCTCGATTACCGAGCGCGTGTTCATGAAGATGATCAGGAAGATGATCGCCAGGGTCATCGGGATCACAATCTGTAACCGGCGTGCCGCCCGGACCATGTATTCGTACTGCCCGCTCCAGGCGATGTTGTAGCCTGCCGGTACCTCGACTGTTTCGGCCACGGCCCTTTGGGCCATCCTCACATACGTTCCCACATCGATGTTCGCCAGGTCGACGAGAACCAAGGCCTGCGGACGCGAATTCTCAGTCTTGATGGCGGGGGGACCTTTTTTGATCTGAAGATCGGCGAGTTGGCCCAACGGAATCTGTTGCCCCCCGGGCGTCGGAACGAGGATCTGACGCAGCGCCTCGGGGTCATCGCGCAGTTCGCGGCTATAGCGAAGGTTTACCGGGTACCGCTCCAGACCTTCCACGGTCGTCGTGATGTTCATGCCGCCGATCGCCGACTGGATCACGTCCTGAACGTCCCCTACGGTCAACCCGTAACGGGCGATTGCCTGCCGATCCAACACGAAATCCAGGTAGTTTCCCCCCATCACGCGCTCTGCGTAGGCGGAGAGAGTTCCGGGCAGTTGACTGACGACGGCTTCCACTTGTTCGCCGATCTGTTGCAGAATATCCAGGTCCGGACCGGATATCTTGATTCCGACGGGTGTCTTGATGCCCGTGGATAACATGTCGATGCGGTTCTTGATCGGCATCACCCATGCGTTGGTCAGGCCTGGAAATTGCAATGCCCGATCCATTTCCTCGATCAGTAGATCCGGGGTTAACCCCGGTCGCCATTCCGACTCCGGCTTCAGCATGATCGACGTCTCGATCATGCTTAGCGGTGCTGGATCGGTCGCAGTTTCGGCACGTCCAATTTTGCCGAAGACGGTTTCAACCTCCGGAAAGGAATAGAGGATCCTGTCGGTCTGCTGGAGGATTTCACGAGCTTTGGTAATGGACAAGCCTGGCAGAGTGATTGGCATGTACATCAAGTCGCCTTCCCAGAGCGGTGGCATGAACTCGGAGCCCAAGCGGGAATACGGCACCCACGTGAGAGCCAACACACCGAGGGTCAGCGCGAGGACGACGTACTTGAATCGCAAGAGCAGGTGCAGGATCGGATCATAGATCCAGATCAGGAGGCGACTGATCGGATTTCGCTTCTCGGATAGAATCCGACCCCGGATCGAGAAGCCCATCAAGACCGGCACCAACGTGACCGCAAGTATCGACGCCGCAGCCATCGAGTAGGTCTTCGTGAACGCGAGCGGCTTGAACATCCTTCCTTCCTGGGCCTCGAGCGTGAAGACAGGAGCGAAGGATACGGTGATGACGAGCAGCGCAAAGAATAAGGTTGGGCCGACTTCCTTTGCCGCGTTTCCGATGATCTCCCAGTGAGGCTTGCTGCCGCGATCGCGTTCGAGATGCTTGTGTGCGTTCTCGATCATGATGATCGCCGCGTCCACCATCGCGCCGATCGCGATTGCGATCCCTCCCAGCGACATGATATTTGCATTGATGCCCTGAAAAGACATCACGATGAACGCCATCAGGACGGCGAGCGGAAGCGTGATGACCACCACGAGTGACGAGCGGAAGTGCAGGAGGAACAGAATGCAGACGAGAGCGACGGCGAGGCCTTCCTCCAGCAGTTTCTCGCGCAAGGTGTCGACGGAACGCTCGATAAGACTCGAACGATCGTACACGGCAACGATTTCCACGTCGTCGGGAAGACCCTGCCGGAGTTCGTCGATCTTCTCCTTTACTCGCCCGATGACGTCGTAGGCATTCGCGCCGGAGCGAACGATGACGATACCACCCACCGCTTCGCCCTCACCGTTCAATTCGGCCAGCCCCCGGCGTATCTCCGGCCCGATCTGTACGGTGGCGACGTCTTTGATCAGAAGCGGATTGCCCCTTTCGTCGACGCGCAGAACGATGTCTCGAATGTCCTGTTCGTTCCGGATATAGCCGCGCCCGCGTACCATGTACTCGGTTTCCGCCATCTCCAGGACCCGGCCGCCGACGTCATTGTTGCTGCGCTGCACCGCTTCGCGGATCCGGGATAGCGACATGTCGTACGCCCGCAACTTGTTCGGGTCCACCGTAATCTGGTACTGCTTCACGAAGCCGCCGATACTGGCGACTTCGGAAACTCCTTGCACGGAGGTCAACTCGTATCTGAGAAACCAGTCCTGGATGCTCCTCAATTCAGCCAGGTTCAGTTCGTTCGACTTGAGCGTGTACATGAACGCCCAACCCACACCCGTGGCATCGGGGCCGAGCGTGGGAGTAACTCCGGATGGGAGCTGGTTCGACACATAGTTCAGGTATTCGAGAACACGACTCCGCGCCCAGTACAGATCCGTGCCGTCCTCGAAGATCACGTAGACGAGAGAGAAACCGAAGAAGGAATACCCGCGTACCACTCGGGCAAACGGTACGGCGAGCATCTGGGTGTTGATCGGGTATGTAACCTGGTCTTCGACGACCTGGGGCGCTGAGTCAAGCCCATTCTTAGTTGAAACTCTCCACGGCTCACGATTGGTCACGCAACCTTCTTCTTCGATCTCGTCGACGTCTTCGCCTCAATCTTCAGCTCCCGCCTGAGGGCTTCGCGGAGCTTTGGAAGATGACGGTAGCCGATCACCTTCCTCAAGCGTGGTTCGATGTCGATGAGCGCCGTCGCCAACCAGCGCTGCCGCTGGCTCGAGTTCTTCCAATGATCGACCTTCGCGCACCTTTCCTCGACGAGGGCATTGATCGATTCCAAGCAATTCGTCGTCTTGAACGAACAGCCCAGGACCCCGTACACGCCGAGTCGATGCAACGTGAGGGTCTCCTCCAGGCCTTCCTCAAGGCTCGCAGCGGCCGATTGGTTTCGCTCCTCGAGCTCTCCATGGAGCTGTTCGAGGGCCGCCCGGGCTTCGTTGTACTCCGGGCGCTGGTACGCACGCTGAAGCCGCTTGCGCCACGCGGCTTGCTCGGTCTTCGACAGGTAGCTCACCACGTTCTCGCGTTTGTGCCATTGGCAGCGTTGGACCAGGGCTCGATTACCGAATGCCCGCTTGACTGCCGCGCGCAGACCTTTGCCGCCGTCGACGATCACCAGCACGCCTTCAGAGATGTCCAGGCCTCGCTCCATCAATGAACGGAGAAACGGAGTCAGTACCTGCTCGTTCTCCGTACTCGTCTCCACGAAGCCTAAGAAGCGTTTGTCGCCCGTAATTGTGATGCCCAGGGCCACAACCATCGTGGCGTCGGCAAACATTTTCCCGTCCAGGAAGATCGCCACCACGTCCTCGGCCGACAGATCCCGCTCCTGCATCTGCCGAAGTTTCGCGGCACTCGCCTGGACGAATCCTCGAGACACCGTCGAGCTCGACAATCCGATGGCTCCTGGAATCGCTTCCGCGGCCGACTCGTAGTTCCGGCAGGAGATCCCATAAAGCACACGTCTGAGAAGCAGTTCGTTCACCGCGCCATCCGGACTGAGTTCCTCGTAGCTCCGAAGCGGAATCTCCCCGCCCGCCACGCTGCGAACTCGAGGCACCCGAACCGGCACCCGCTGGCCCCCGAGCCCCACGGTCCCCGGATTGCTCCCGTGTCGCCGGCCCCTCAACGTCGCCTCCTTTCGCGCGTATCGCTCACCCGCCAACGCCTTCACTTCCTCGTCGAGCAACTCCTCTACGTGCATCAACCCCAGTGGGATCAATGCCCGGATCATCTCCACCTTCGAGTCCAATTCCAGTCCCGAGTACTCCTCCCGGCTCATGACCTCGACCTCACCCAGTACTCGCCTCTTCTTGCGTTTTTTCACCGAACGTAACAGACTCCTCATCTCGGCTCCTTTCTCTTACAGGCTTGATGTTGTTTCTTCCAATACCATCAAACCATAGGGTTTGGAGCCGTTTCAATTTCCAACTAAGATTGGCACACTTTCGGGGCGCTTGCCCGGAATACTCCGCGTAGATGATGACCTGAACGTCGGAAAGGTCGGGTATCGCGTCAAGGGGAGTCTGGCTGAGCGCATAGACTCCCCACAATCCGACAAGAACTGCACCCAGGATCACCAGGCTGCCTGAAGCCGATTCGCTAGTGTAGTCCGTCACAATTAACGTAACGGCCCTGGCTGTCCCATTTCTGATCATATATGCGGAAAATAATGACCATTAGATCGGAAATCCCTGTGCGGAAGGAACTCGAACGGCTTGGCCGAAGCCGCAGGGTGTCGGCCTGGCACGGGGAACGATCCGAATAAGGTACAGTCTGTTAGACGGGGACCACTAGGAGCCTGTCGGGAATAAGAAGTCTGCAACCAAGAATCAACAACTTACAGACCGGGGATGGCTCGTAAGTTGTTGATTCTTGCTTCGAGGGAGCCAATTCCCGACAGGCTCCTAGGGACCAGTCGATGATTTTCTCGAGCATGGTGTGCGCCTAATCGTCCTGTTCCAGTTGGCCTGGCTCGCCGGTAGTTCTCTCCGAAATCAGTTTGCGGATCGCTTCCGGAACGTGTCAACAAGTTTGAGACACCTGCATTCGGAATTTAAGCTACCGTAGGCGACTCTGCGGGCGGGTTGATCCACACCTTGTCCGGCGGCCCAGCGATCTTTCTCGGTACATTGACGAAACGTTCTGGATGTTGCCGACGAGCGCGATCCAGAGCATGCTGGCGTCGTTCCAGAACCGGACCGGTCTGACCGTAATGGACCATCGCTGGGGTTAGCCAGTTCAGACCGGAATGGTAGTGGACGTTGTTGTACCAGTGGAAGAAGTCCCGGCAGAACGCCTTGGCGTCCTGGATCGAACCGAATCGTTCCGGGAAGTCAGGGCGGTATTTCAGGGTTTTGAACTGGGCTTCCGAGAACGGGTTGTCGTCGGACACATAGGGCCGAGAGTGGGATTGGGTCACACCCAGATCCGATAGCAGCAGCGCCACCGCTTTCGACTTCATCGACGAGCCGCGATCGGCGTGCAGAGTCAGCTGATCCTGCTCGATCCGATGCTTGTCACAGCTTTCACGAATCAGTTTCTTGGCCAGGCCGGAAGATTCGCAATCGGCCACCATCCAGCCCACCGCCTGGCGGCTGAAGATATCGAGAATCACGTACAAGTAGAAGTAGGTCCACTTCCGTGGTCCCTTCAGCTTCGTGATGTCCCAGGTCCACACTTCATTCGGGCCTGTCGCCAACAGTTCCGGCTTCTGGTAGACGGGATGACGCCGTTGGTTCCGCCGTTCGCGCACTTCTTGGTTCGCATCCAGAATCCGGTACATCGTGCGTACCGAGCACAAATAGCGGTCTGCATCCAGCAAGGCCGCACACACTTGGGCGGGCACCTGATCCACGAAGCGCCCGCTATGCAGCAGGTCGAGGACTTCCTGTCGATCGGCTCCGCTCAATGCCCGATGTGATCGTGGGCGTGCCCGCTCGGCTGCGGGCGCGGCGGCCCGCTGCCGACGCCGATAGAGCGACGCGCGGGAAACCCCGAAGGCCCGGCACGCCGGCACCGTCCCCAATTCGGTGGAGAACTTTTCGGCCGCTTCCATCAGTTGTTCTCTTCCTGGTCCGGGTTCTTCAGAGGAATCCCCAATAGCGTGGAGACTTTTTTTTGGATCTCGATGACCGTTTCGGCTTGCTCCAGCTTCCTCTGGAGCCGTTGCGCCTCGCGTTCCAGTTCAGCGATGCGCTTGTCCCGGCCGTCCTTCGGCTGCGCTTTCCGTCCTCGCTTCGCCGAACCCATCCCGGCCAATTCCCCGGCATCGTGTCGCCGCCGCCAGGTGCGCAGGCTCGAGGAATACAATCCCTCCCGGCGTAGTAAGGCCCCCCACTCGCCCGGCTTCGTGCATCGGTCCGCCTCCCGCACGACCCGGCGCTTATATGCGGCGCTGAATCGCCTCCGTATCGCCTTATTGGTCACCTCCGGGTCCGGATTATCCCCATTCCGACCGGCCGCTTCACGCGCAACTCCAGTCGCCCTGCGGGCGCCTTCCGTTCCACGCGATTCTTCGTTCTCGTTCTCTGGTTTCATCACCAACACAGGCTCACTTCCTTCCCGCCCTGCTCACTAATTAACGGTTAGGCAGGTGTCTCACCTACATTGGCACAGAGGGTTCTCGGAAACTGCTTTCCGAATCAATCAGGAACTGCGAGGAGACGACTACCCTGGCCCCTTCGGCCAGCCCTTCACGCACCTCCCACAACCCGTTTCCGTTCAGACCAAGATCCACTTCGCGGACCTGGAACGTTCCATCTCCCAGGTCGATGACGACGACATTTCGTTCGCCGGTTCGGATCACGGCCTCCTCGGGAACGGTAACCACACCGCGGGCCGACGGTACGTCTAACGTCACGTTCGCGTACATGTTCGCCCGTAGTTCGCCGCGAGGATTCTGTATTTCCAGGGACAGACGCAGGGTCCGTGTGTCGCGATCGACGAACGGATAGATGTAGCGAACCGTGCCGACGTAGCTGCTACCCGGACTATGCGAGACTTCAACGATGGCGCGTTGCCCTACCCGAAGCCACGGAATCTGATCTTCGTAGACTTCCGCTTCGAGCCAGATCGTCGACAGGTCCACGATCTTGTACAGGTTCATCCCGGGCCGGGCCAGCATACCGTCCAGCGCCTGACCCATTTTTTCGACAACGACGCCGGCAACCGGCGAGAACACGGGCAGGGTCCGGCGCGGTTCGGACAGTTTCTCCAGTTCCTCCAGCTGGCTCGCTGTGATGTCCCAGTAGCGCAGGCGTTGACGAGCTGAGTCGACAAGGGATCGTGCACGCTCGACGATGTCTGGATATTCAGCATTGCTCAACCGTTCGAGGTACTCGATAGCGTCGAGGTATTCCTGTTGGGCTGCGATCAGTTGCGGGCTGAAAATATCGAAGAGCCGCTGACCCGGTTCGACGCTTTCGCCGATGTAGTTCACTGCAACGTTCTCGATCCAGCCTTCGTACTTCGTGTTGATGGCGTAGACCTGTCCCTCATCGTATATAAACGTCCCGACGGTACGAATGGTGAAAGGAATGTCCGAACGGGTGGCATCCACCGACTGTACGCCGATCCTCTGAACGAACCCCGGGTCGATCTGTACGAGGCCGGGAATGTCGGACACTTCGTCATCGTAGACAGGGACCAGGTCCATTCCCATCGGTGACTTGCCCGGCTGATCCGAGATGTAAGTTGGATCCATTGGCGCCCGCCAGTATTTGATCGTGCGTTCGCCGGGCACGGTCGCAGTCGCCTGGGTCGCGGGGGTTAACCCCTCGACCGCGACGAGAGTCATTTCGCAGATGGGGCACAAGCCGGGTTCTTCCTCGAGAACATGGGGATGCATGGGGCACATCCACAACTGGGAGTCGTCAACCGTGCCTTCGGCCTCGGCCATCAGCAGGCCGAGCAGACGATCCTGAGTCGGATGCACCCACTCCCAGCCGAAGGAATTCATCAGAACGGTTGTCGCGACACCAAGACCCACGACGAAAAACAAGAAACTCAAAGCAAACGTCTTCTTCATGATCAAAGCCTCACGGGTTGGGGAACCGCGTTCCCAAGGCCAGTTCCAGCCGGGCCAGAGCTTGCATGTAGTCGAACACCAGACGCTCCCTATTCATCTTGATGTCCAGCAACATCCGTTCGCTGTCGAGAAGGTCCAGGGCTCCGAGTTGTCCGGTTTCGTATCCGGTCTCGGCCGCGCGAAGCGCGCTTTCGGCCTGGACTTGGGCTGCATCGTCATAGAGGGCCAGATGGGTTCGTATGGTTTCCAGACGGTTGACCTGATCATGAATTTCGAACTTCATGTCTGCCACGAGATAGTCGTAGCCCTCTCGTTCGGCGCGGCGCCGTTCCCCCGCCGCCAGGACTTCGGCCCGGTACTTGTCTCGTCTCAGCGGAATGTTGATGCCCACGGAAACGCTGAACACGTTTTTTGAATTGCCGGATGGCGGCGCGGCACGGCCCGCGGGATCATCCCTCCCTCCGACGTTCACAAGACCCGCGCTCACGGTGACATCGGGCCAGTAGTCCTTCCTGGCTCGCTCGGCAGTGAGCTCCTCCTTCTCGATACTGTCGAGAATGCCCAGCAGTTCGGGCCGATTGGCCTCGCCCAGTTCGAACAGCGCGGCGAGATCGAGATCGACCTGAGGGAGCTCCGAGACGATGATCGCAGGAATTGGCTCGCCGGGAGGCCGGTCTCGGAGCGTGTTCCGGCGCCCTTCCAGGGAGGTCCGCTGCTGCATCAACATGTGGATCCCGTGCATCGTCTTCGTGATTTCCGCCTGGAGCCTGATGACAGCTTGCTGCGGTCCCTGACCGGTGGCGTAACGCGTCTCGGCCAACTGTTCGTAGTGCTGCAACAGGAATTGCTCCTCCTCCACGATCTCGATCGCCCGATCGACGTACCCGATCTCGTAAAAGGTATCCTTCACCCTTGCTGCGACTTCACGACCGAACGCCCGGTACTGCTCGTAGATAGCGGACGCCTCCCGGAGTGCCGCCTTTCCCTGGAGATCCAGCTTCCCGAACCAGGGGAAACGTTGGCTCAGCATCAGGCTGTTTTGCTGCGGGCCGACACGCGTTTCCACACTCCGGACAAATTGGGTGAACGTCACCTCCGGATCCGGCATCGCCGTTACTTGAGGGATTTTCAAGGTTGCCGCGCTATAGCGCGAAAGTGCCTGCCGCAACCACGGGTTGGCGTCCAGCGCCTGGCCGATGTAGGTCTCCAGTTGGGGGTCGGAGACATAGAAGTCGGGTGCCATTGACTCCTGCGCCAGGCCGGGACGGAGGCACAGTGTCGTCACCAGCCCAATCAAGCAGGCCGAGCGCCCAATAGTCATCATCAGCGTCCTCTTCTCGACTGAATCACACACGCCGGGCGCACGGTGATCCCAATCGATCGTTTCGTTGGATTCCGGGCAAAAGCCCGATCTAGACAGATGGCAGGACGGAGATCAGATCAGCAGGACGCTGGTGTGCAAAAAGAGGGGTGCATCACCGGGTGGCCCGATCCATTCGGCGACGGTTTGAATCGGCCGAGAATCGGGCAGCGGCATTTCAAGCACGACCGCCCAGCTGGGCGCGAGAACGGTCGAGGGAGACGGAAGCAGAGAAGAGTGGACCTGCAGCTCCGCCGTCTGAGCAAAGCAACACTCCCCCATCGGCATGTCAGCCTCATCCTCGGGCATGCACTGACGCGCGGAAGCCTCCGCCACGGGCATGCAACACGCTCCGACCGCGGCCCAGAAAACCGCGAACGAGAGTGCCGACGCAAAAAGGAACGACTTATGCATGTCTGCTTAAACGCTACTACAGAGAGAGAGCGTTTTCAACGTTTGGGAAACTGACGGTAAGGTCTCAGGTCGAATCTTCGAACGCAATTCATGGGGCCACATGGAGAAGCGGCGGTCCGAGAGGACCGCCGCTTTTCAATCTACCGATGGTTCCTAGAGCCCGGTACCAGGTCCCGGCTTGATCGGACCCGGGGCTGGCTTCTCGATCGATTCGATGACGTCAAAACCCGCACCTTTCCAATCGCTGATTCCGCAGAACTGACCGGCGTCGTAGCCGGCGTCGTGGAATTTTTGTGCAGCGCGCGACGCGCGCCCGCCTCCCGCTCAGTAGAAGACGAGCTCGATGTCCTTCGGAATGTCTGCCATCCGCGCATCGAGATCGCCCATCGGAATATGAATCGCGCCTTTGAGCGCGCCATGCTCCTCGATTTCATAGTCCTCTCTGACGTCGATCAGGATGAACGTTTCACCGCTCTCCAGCTTGTCCTTCAGCGCCTGGACCGCGATTCGCTCGGTGTCTGTCTGCTGGGCTGCCTGGCCCGACGCAATACCGGCGAACACGAACAGCACCGCGACGACCATGCCCATCATTCGTCTTGGCATTCTTACGCCTCCTCTAAAACTACACTCGGCTCAGTCTGGAACCGGTAGCTCCGCGTCTCCCGTTTCGGCGCTCTATGAGCGCCGAAATATCGGACGTGCAGTTCAACGTTCCGAGACCGCCGCTAAAAATCAAAACTGAGCCACTCCTGATTCGGATGGCGCTATTGTACCGCGCCCAGCAACTGAGTCACATAACGGAAGCTGTTATCTTCGGTTCCGACGATGTGCAGGTATCCATCCAGGACCGCCGCGCTCGTCGCCCAGGCGGGGAGATCGGAGGCCTCGAGTGACAACTCGGTCCCGCCCAGGTAGCGCATCAGGTAGCCGGCGGGGCGGCCGGGAACGAGCAGGAGACTCGGTGAGCCCGAAACCAGCCGCGGCGGATAGCGTAGCGTCCACTGATCGGAGTCCTCGAGCACAACGGCGGGTTCTCGGTCGGCCCTTGAAGCGGCCAGCAGGCGCCGGACGCCTGTCGATCCGTCGAACCACAGCACTGCGTCGCCCACCTGGATCGGCCCCGCCACCGGACAGGCACGGATCTGCCATATGGCTGGGCTGATCGGGCGCGGGTCCTTAAACCCGCCGTCAGTCGTGCCGACAATCTTGAACGGGTCGCGGTAGCCATCGGGCGTCGTGTTGCGAAACACGATCTCCAGAAGGCCCCCGGATTCGACAATCGACGGCAAGCAACATCCGCAGACCGAGCTGTCCTGGGAGGCGGTCAGGTTCTGTTCCATCACTTCCCCGTCACGCACGCGGGCATAGTACAGGTCCGCGGGTTCTTCGGCTCCGGGGCGACCGGCACTCCGGGGATCCAGCCAGACAGCGTGGAGCGCACCGTCCTCATCGAAGGTGATCGAGGGGAACTCCTGAAGCACGCGGCCTTCGGTCTGATTCAGGCGCAGAGATGCGCGAAATTCGGCACCAGCTGACGGGGCGATAGCCGTCTGGATGTTGAACTCCGCGTCGGTCCAGGCAATGGCCACCTCCCCGGACGGTCCGATGGCCAGGGCGGCGCGCATCTCGTCGATCGGGCTCCCGACTACCGAGTCCGGGACGGAATTGACACGGAGCTTCGGACCGAATGTTCCATCAGCCAGCACCGCCGCGAACAGGTTCGCCGTTCGACCCGCGCGTTCCTTCCAGACAAACAAGAGGTTTCCGTCGCCGGACGCGACAACCTGCGGCTGGTGGACCGCGGACTGCGAGGGCAAATCCTGCCCCGGCGCCGATGGAACGAGGATCAAAGTCAGGGCCAATACAGAGCCCACAATTGTCTTCATGAGACCTCCGGTTTAAACGTATCCGTCCCTACATGTCCATGTATGGGTTCGGCGGTATCTTGCCCCTTGTTCGGGCGTAGACGGTCAGCGCGCCCCGGTGATGTGCCGTGTGGTCCATGATCCCCCAAAACACGCTGAATCTGGGCTGGCCGCCCATGACGGGACCATCCGGCAGGGGCTGGGACCATACTTCTTCGCTCTTTTCGTCGAGCTGTTTCAGCGCATTATCGACGGCCCTCTTGAACCATGCCCGCGCTTCTTCGATCGAAGTCACCGCTCGAGCTTCCTTGTCGTGCGCTTCAAAGTCCATATCAATTCCATTCGGATCGAACGCGCCGGCGAGGAACCAGTCGATCGTCTGGGCCACATGAGCCACCTGGCTCGCCGCGCTGTAGGTGCCATCCGCGGGCACGTGTCCGGAGTCTTCCTCGGTCAGGGCTCTCGTGCTCCGGTTGAAGAATTCCTCGCTCGCCTTCAGCTGTCCGATCAGTGCGTCTTTCATCGCGATTTCTCCTCTCGTCCTCTGGATAAACGGGAAACCAAGATACCACCGCAGCCGAGTCGAAGGAACCGGCCACGTGTTTTGCACGTAACCCTCTCGTTTGGTGGCGGTATCAAATAGGGCGGCGTGGGCCAACCATCGGGCCCCACCTCGTCTCTATATGTTCTAGCAACCTGAGGTAACAGCTATCATCATGAACACGACCGATCTTCGCTTTGTCCTTCGTTCGTTCCGCAAGAATCCGCTGGTTATCGGAGTAGCCGTCCTGTCGCTGGCGCTCGGAATCGGAGCCAACACGGCCATCTTCAGCCTGATCGACCAGCTTCTTCTGCGGAACCTGCCTGTCGAGAATCCGGAGCAACTCGTCCAGCTCGCCGCCCGGGGCGATCATTACGGCAACAACTGGGGCAGGGACTCGATGTCCTACCCGATGTATGAGGATTTTCGCGACCAGGGCGATGTCTTCGCCGACGTGTTTTGCCGGAAGAGCTACCCGATCGGCATGGGTTATGAAGGCCGTACCGAACGGGTTCAGGGCGAACTGGTGTCCGGAAACTACTTCAGCAGCCTCGGTGTAGGGACGGCCATCGGACGAACCATTGCACCCGATGACGACCGACAAACCGGGGAGCACCCCATCGCGATGCTCTCCTATGACTTCTGGCAGACGCGCTTCGGCGGCGACCTGGAAATCGTCGGGAAGACGATCTACCTGAACAGCTATCCCATGACCGTCGTCGGGGTCAGCCGGGAGGGATTCGAGGGGGTTGAGATCGGCGAAGCCATCCAGGTCTTCACCCCCCTGATGATGTACCGGAAAATGATCCCCGTAATGTCGGAGTTCTACACCATGGATGACAGGCGGAGCCGCTGGGTCAACGTTTTCGCACGCCTCGCACCCGGAGTGGATCTTGATCGGGCGCGTGCAGCGATCGAACCCCTGTACGCCCGCATCATCCGTCTGGAGTTGGAAGAAGGCGCCTTCGACAACGCGACTCGGTTCTCGAAGGATCAATTTCTGGCCTCCCGCATGGCGGTATTCCCCGGGGCGACCGGAAGGTCGTACCTGCGCAATCAGTTTGCCACGCCGCTCTACGTGCTGATGGGACTCACCGGACTGGTCCTGCTGATCGCATGCGCCAACGTTGCCAACCTGCTCATCACACGCGCAACAGCCCGCAGCAAAGAGATCGGTGTGCGCCTCGCTTTGGGTGCAAGCAGAGGCCGGATCGCGTCGCAGCGGATCGTCGAAAGCCTGGTGATTTCCGTGCTGGCCACCGTGTTGGGAATATGGGTCGGCGTCTGGATGGTTCGTGTGCTGCTCGGCTTCTTCGCGACCCAGACATCCGCATTGATGATCCGCGGCGAACTCGACTGGCGGGTCCTGACCTTCTCCCTGGGAGTGGCCGTCGCGACGACGCTGCTTGCAGGCCTGGCCCCCGCGATTCAGGCGTCAAGAGCCAGTATCGCAACCACTCTCACCGAGGGGGCGACCGCGGTCATCGGCGGTGGGCGCGGAGCGCGTTTGAGAAAAGCGCTCGTCATCGGCCAGGTCGGCGTATCACTGCTGCTGCTGATCACCTCGGCCCTGTTCGCCAGGACGCTCTCCAACCTGCGCAACCTGGACTCCGGGATGGATGCCCCGCGCCTCGTCGGATTCGCCGTGGACCCGGCGTTGAGCGGATACGACGGGCCGGAAACGATGGATTTCTACCGGCGATTGCAGGAACGGCTGAGCGGGCAGCCCGGTGTCGAGGCATCGGCTTACGCCGTCATGCGAGTCCTCGAAGGCAACGAGTGGGATAGCTCCGTAACGGTGGAGGGATACGAGGCCGCCGAAGGCGAGAATATGAACCCGCACTTCAATGCCATCAGCCCCGATTACTTCCGGACGCTCGGCATCGAATTGCTGGACGGGAGAGATTTCAACATGGGTGACGTCGAAGACGAGCCGAAGGTCGCGATCGTGAACGAGACGTTCGCCAATCGTTATTTCCCGGACGGTACCGCGGTGGGACGACGGTTCGGTCAGGGCGGTGATCCCGGTACGGAACTGGACATCGAGATCGTGGGCGTCGTGGGCGACAGCGTCTACGAAGATCTTCGGCAGGACATTCCACGGCAGGTGTTTCTGTCGTTCGAGCAACTGGGTAGCGCAGTCGGCGCGGCAGTGTACGTCCGTACGGCGGCGGACCCGACGGCCTTTTTCGGGACCGTGGAGTCCACCGTCCGGGAACTCGACCCCGACATCCCGGTCGCGGGCATGCGAACGCTGGACCAACAGGTCGACCGTTCTCTCGCGACCGAGCGCATGGTGGCCACGCTGTCCGGTGCTTTCGGGGCGCTGGCCACACTACTCGCCGTAATCGGACTCTACGGAGTGATGAGCTTCTCAGTCGCTCGGCGCGGCCGTGAGATAGCGATCCGGATGGCGCTCGGCGCGCCTTCCTGGACGGTCGTCGGGATGGTGATGAGGGAGGTCGGCGTCCTGATCGGCATCGGTGTCGCCCTGGCCCTGCCGGCCTACGTGGGTGTGTCGCGTCTGATCGGATCCCAGTTGTACGGGATCACGACGAGTGATGCCGCCAGCGTCACGGGTGCTGTCGTCCTGCTGTCGGCCGTGGCCTTGCTGGCCGGATTCCTGCCGGCACGCCGGGCCGCTCAAGTGGATCCGATCGAGGCCCTGCGTTACGAGTGAGTCGCCCTGACGACACGAGGAACGACACGATGACCACTACAGGACTGATACAGATATGCCTTCACTCGCGCCCGCCGCTACCACTCGGCGTTCGGTTTCCTAGGAGCCTGTCGGCAATAAGAAATCTGGAGAAGTCTGAAGCTGAAAGACCCATCGCGATTTCAGGATGAAGGCCACCTTGGGAAGCGTTTGCTCAGACAGATCCATGAGATGAGATTGCGGCAGCCCCCATTGAGCGCGATACGTATTTTTCATCCGCGGATTCTGTGTTTGCCAGGATCTCCCTGCTTCGATTCAAGCCGCCAGTGGCTTGAATCCTCCTCCGTAACGAAACAACTTCAGGATGTTGTGGGTCAAACAGACCAGTTGCCATTCCGCCCGCACGTTCTCGAGACCGCGGAAACTGAAACGCCGGAATCCCCGGCATTCCCGGGTCTGTCCGAATACCGGTTCCACAATCGCCTTGCGCATCTTGTAGACGGCCCGCCCCACATCGCTGTCCAGTTTCTGTTTCATTTGCTCCCGTACGCCGGCGCCTTCAGCCGCTCCGGGCGGGCCGCCGGAAGACTTCGGGGATGCGCCGGTCCGGACTCGCCCCGTGGCCACGTGTAAATCGATCCCTGCGGCTCGCGGGTCGGTCACCTGCCTGGGGCTCCAATACCCGGCATCCGCGCTGACCGCGACGGGCCGGGTCCCCGTGTTCCGCCGCACTTGCGCGACCATGGGCGCCAGTTGCTCTTTGTCATTGGCGTCCTGGGTGATCTCGGCCGCGACGATGACTTGCGTGTCATCGTCCACAGCGATCTGGGCATTGTAGGCCTGCACGAAACTGCCTTTGTGCGCGCCGTCGGGCATGATCCGGCTGTCCGGATCGGTGAAGTTGCGCTGCGCCTTCGCATCCGGCGCCGCCTGCTTCGGATCGGGAACCCGCGGTTGGCCTCCACCCGTCTTCTTCCCCGTTCGCTCCTCTTGCTTCCGCCGCTGGGCCATCCGCGCTTCCGCGTCCGCCTTCGCCTGCGCCGCCTTCTGCCGGGCTTCCGCTTCCAATTCCGCCCGGGCCTGTCGAATCTTCTTCAACCGGCTTTCCCGCCGCGCCAATTCCTTCGGCAACTGGTCGGTCAGTCCTTGCCGTTGCTTCTCATCCTCGACCGCGTCGACCGCCTCGGCCCGCTTCAGCAACTCCTCCACTTCCGCCTTCAGCGTCTCTTCGGCCCCCCTCATCCGCCCATAACTCATCGCCTTGTGCTTGCTGGCGTTCGCCTGGAGTTTCGTCCCGTCGACCGCCACATGCCCCAGTTTCACCAGCCCCGCCTTCCGGCACAATCCCAGCGCTTGCAGAAACAGTCCCGCCAACGCCTCCAAATGCCGTTTCCGAAACTCGTTGAACGTGCTGTGATCCGGATGCGTGTCCGCACTCAAATACCGGAACGCCACGTCCTCATGCGTCCGTTTCTCGATCTGCCGCGAACTCACCACCCCGGTACAATATCCGTACACCAACAACCGCACCATCAGCACCGGGGAGTAGGCCGCCTGACCTCGTCCATCCTTCGCCTCATAGGAACGGTAAAACGCCGACAGATCCAGCGTCTCCACCAGGTCGGCCACAAATCGCGCCAAATGATTTTCCGGAAGCCAGTCGTGTAACGACGGCGGCATCAACAAGCTCTGATTCAGGTCATCGGATCGGAAGCATTTCGTCATGCCTTCTTCTACAAATCCACCCGTCCAGCTTAGGTCCCTGAGGTGGCCCCGGAAAATCGGGCAGTTGTTTAAGGTGTATTCCACCGACTGAGGAGGGATACGCGATGACGAAGAGACGCAGGTTTTCTGGGGAGTTGAAAGCGAAGGTCGCGCTGGAAGCGCTTCGGGGCGATCGGACGCTGCAGGAGATTGCCTCGAAGCACCAGGTTCATCCGAACCAGGTGAGCACATGGAAGCGCCAGGCGATGGAAGGGCTTGGCGAGATGTTCTCGAACGGTGTGGAACGCCGGCGGCGGGATCATGAAAGCGAGGTTCGTGAGCTTCACGCCAAGATCGGCGAATTGACGGTGGAGCGGGATTTTTTGTCCAGAGGGTCCGGTCGATGAGCCGGGCCGCGCGCCGGGCGATGGTGAGGCGCCCTGACCCGGAACTGAGCTTGAGTCGTCAATGCCGTTTGCTGTCGATCGGGCGCTCCTGGCTCTATTACACGCCCCAGGGCGAGAGCGCGGAGACCTTGGCGCGGATGCGGCGCATCGATGAGTTGTTTCTGAAGCATCCGTTCTACGGTGCCCGTCAGATCGTCCGTCATCTGCGCCGCGAGGGCGTGCGCATCGGCCGTCGCCGGGCGGGGCGTCTGATGCGTTTGATGGGTCTTCAGGCGATCTACCGGGCACCCCGCACCAGCGAGCCGCATCCCGAGCACCGGGTCTACCCCTATCTGCTCAAGGGTTTGGCGATCGAGCGGGCAAACCATGTCTGGTGCGCCGACATCACCTACATCCCTGTGCGGCGCGGCTTTCTTTACTTGGTGGCGATCCTGGATTGGGCGAGCCGGTATGTGCTGGCCTGGCGTTTGTCGAACACCCTGGACGCCGGCTTTTGCGTCGAGGCGCTCGAGGAGGCGCGGACCCGCCACGGCCAGCCGGAGATCTTCAATACCGATCAGGGCAGCCAGTTCACCGGCTTCGCCTTCACCGGGCGCTTGCGGGCGGCCGGTGTCCAGATCTCGATGGACGGCCGGGGCCGGTGCATGGACAACATCTTCATCGAGCGGCTGTGGCGCTCCCTCAAATACGAGGCTGTCTATCTGCACGACCTTGCCGACGGCTTCCAGGCCCGGCGCGTCATCGGCGAGTGGATCGACTTCTACAACGCCGAACGGCCACACTCGGCCCTCGGCGGAAAAACCCCGGCCGAGGCCTACCGCGGCGACCCGCCTGCGGATATGATGGACAAGCAGCTACGCGCCTTGCCCGCTTACCCACCGGCGCAGCAACGGCGACAGGAAGATCGATCCAAGGAGATTCTGGCAAGATGAGCGGCAACCGGAATACACCTTAAACAGGCCGCCAAGCTGTCCACAAACCGGGGCCACCTCACCCATCCGGTTCTTCCCCGACTTCTGTCGCCACCCATCCCCAATCTATTCCCGACAGGCTCCTATGATGCCACATAAGTTCAACGCAGCGCGACGGCACAAGTTTGATAAGGCACAGTACCGGGTGATCAACTGGGCGGAATATAACGAGAGCCTGCGCCAGCGGGGTGATCTGACGATTTGGGTCAGTGATGAGGCTCAAAGTGTGTGGCGCGCGCCGCGCCGCACGTCACGGGGTGGCCAGCGGAGATACTCGGATCTGGCGATCGAGACATGCCTGACGCTGCGCACGGCGTATCGGCTTGGGTTGCGAGAAACGCAGGGGCTGATGGGTTCCATCGGCACGCTCATGGGGCTGGATATACGGGTGCCGGATTACTCCACACTGTCGCGTCGCGCAAACGGCTTGAGCATCGCTCAGGCGATGAGGCAAGCCGGGTCTGTGCCTGTCCATCTGGTGGTGGACAGTACCGGCCTCAAGATCTTCGGAGAAGGAGAATGGCTCGCACAGAAGCATAAAACCAGGGGAATACGCCGCCGCTGGCGCAAACTCCACCTCGGACTGGACCTCCATAGCGGTGCGATTGTTTGCGCCGACCTGACTCACGATGACGTTGGAGACAGCACCGCCTTACCCGGGCTCCTGGATCAACTCGATGCCTCGGTCACGGGCTTCCTGGCGGACGGCGCCTATGATGGAGCGTCCACACGGGATATGTTGAGACATCGGTATGGGGAGACCCTGGATGTGGTTATACCGCCGCCAAAGAACGCAGTGATCCGACCGCAATCGGCGCGGGATCCAACCGTTCGGGATCGCCATATTGCCCAGATCCGCAGCAACGGCCGCATGGCATGGCAAGTGGCCACAGGGTACAACCAGCGCAGCCGGATAGAAACGCAGATCGGCCGGTGGAAGAGCGTCATCGGCCCCAGACTCAGATCCCGCAGCTTCTCCAGGCAAATCACGGAGATCCAGGTCGGCCAGAAAGTCCTGAACACAATGACCGCACTCGGACGGCCTGTGTTCGAACGTATCGCCTGACGCTACCGCTTGGGAAAGGGCGAATTCCATCTCCGCCCCGATCCATGCAACAACGCTGACTGTTTGAGGGTCACCACCAAAGGACTGGCCATCCGTCGGCTTTGACGAAGAATGGCCATCCCTCGCTCCGTGCTACCATCCCCCCATGTCCCCACTGGTGCGGGTTTCCGGCGTCCGCAAGGTCTACGAGTCCGAGGGCGAGCCGGTCGTCGCACTCCAGAATGTTTCTCTCGAAGTCGTCCCAGGTGAGTTCGTCGTTCTGATGGGTCCGAGCGGCTGCGGAAAGTCTACGCTCCTCCATATTCTGGGCGCGATGGACCGGCCGACCTCGGGCGAAGCCTGGCTCGAAGACGCACCCATCCATCGCCTTCCCGAAGAGGACCTCACCGAAATCCGCCGCACGCGCGTCGGGTTCGTCTTTCAGTTCTTCCACCTCCTGCCGACGCTGACGCTCGAAGAGAACGTCGCGCTACCACTGCTCCTGGCGAACGGTCGGAACGTGGATTCGGAGCGCGTGCGATCGTTGATCGAAACCGTCGGGCTCGGGCATCGGCGGAACGCGACGCCGAACCAGCTTTCAGGCGGAGAACTGCAGCGGGCGGCCGTCGCCAGGGCGATCGTCCATGACCCGCCGCTGGTGGTCGCGGACGAGCCGACCGGGAACCTGGATTCCGACAACGGGCGGACGGTGCTCGAGCTACTGGGAAACCTTGCCGCGAACGGAACGGCAGTCGTGATGGCGACGCACAACGCTACCGCGGCGGCGTGCGGCTCACGAGTGGTCCGGTTGATCGACGGGCGCATAGACGGATGACACGTTTCGTCACGCTCTTCTACCGCTACATCGTCCGGGATCTCGCGAAGAATCCGGCACGAACGCTGCTGACCCTGACGGGCGTAGCGCTGGGAATTGCGGTCGTCGTGGGAGTGCAGCTGGCCAACGACCGGGCGATCGGGTCGTTCAATGACAGCCTGCGGATCATGTCCGGGCGGGCGGACCTGCAGATCGCGGCAAACGGCCTGGACCTGGACGAATCCCTCATCGGCGAACTCGCCTGGGTGTGGGATGTGGGCGCCATGACGGCGATCATCGAGGGCCGCGCGGACCTGGACACGTCGCCCAACCCGATCGAGCGCGAGTCGCTACGGCTGTTTGGAATCGACCTGCTATCGGACGCACCGTTCCGCAGCTACGTCATGGCCGAGGGCGGCAACCTTGGCATGGACATCACGCGGGAGCAGTTCATCGACCTGCTGGTGGAACCGGACCGGATCATCGTTCCGTCTGTTCTTGCGGACCGATTCGGACTGGACGTCGGCTCAACGTTTCGGATGCTGATCGCGAACCGTTGGTGCGATTTTCGCGTGGGCGCGATCCTTCGCGATGAGGGCATCGCTCGAGCCTTCGACGGCAAGATCGTCTTCATGGACATCGCCGCAGCTCAGTTGGCGCTGAACAAGCTGGGCGGCATAGACCGGATCGAAATCCTGCTGGACGACCCCTCCATGGCGGACGCGGTCGCCGAGCGCATAGCGGTTCAGCTGCCGGAATCCGTCATCGTCTACCGTCCCGAAGACACCGCAGCCGAAACGGAAAAGATGACGCGCGCCTTCCGCTACAACCTGAAGGCGCTGTCCTACATCGCGCTCGTCGTCGGGATGATCTTGATCTACAACACGTTGAACATCGCCGTGGTCCGGCGGAGGGGAGAAATCGCCGCCCTCCGGACCCTCGGGACGTCCCGGCGGACGATCCGGTGGATGTTTCTGATCGAAGCCACGGCGTTCGGTGTCGTCGGCGCGGTTCTTGGCGTCTGGGTCGGGAGCTTCCTCGCCCGGGCCGCGGGCGCGCTCGTATCACGGACGATCTCCATGCTCTACACCGACACCGCGGTTTCGGGGACAGCCGGCGGCCCCGATCCCATCCTTTACGTGGAGATGATCCTTCTGGGGGGGGTGCTGGCCGCTGTGTCCGGGACCGGGCCGGCGCTACGGGCCACGCGGGTGGCGCCGGCCGGCGTCTTGCGGGCCGACGTGGGTTTCCCGATCAGGATTCGACTGTTGACCGGACTGGGCCTCGGAACGATGGCCCTCGCTACGGCGTTCGGCTTCGCACCACCCGTTGATGGCTTCCCGTTCCTCGGGTACCTATCCGGTGTCCTGTTCATCCTGGCGTTCGGGTTGCTCTCACCCGTGTTCGCGCGGGCGTTGGTCCGCATCGTTCGCAGACCTTTGGCATCGATCCTTCCGGCCGAGGGACGCCTGGCGATCCAGACCATCGAAGGCAGCCTCCCCCGGATCGTGGTCGCGGTGATATCTCTTTCAATCGCCGTGGCCATGCTGATCAGCGTGGCCATCATGGTCGCCAGCTTCCGGGACACCGTGATCGTCTGGGTGGACCGGACTCTCCAGGGCGACCTCTATCTCCGTCCGGCTGCGTTCGGGTCGAACGGCGGGCGGAATGTTCTCGAGGGTGAGACGCTCGATGTGCTGGAAGACATCCTGGCGATCGCCGCCATCGATCGGTTTCGTGGGATGGGGATCGACTACGATGGATTTCCCGCAATCCTCGGTGCGGGTGAGTTCGAAACGCTGGCCGAATATAGCAGCCTGATGTTCATGGGCGGGCGCAACACTGCCGACGTCGCCCGGCGGCTGATCGAAGACGGCAGCGTCGCCGTCTCCGAACCATTTTCCGTACGGCACGGCGTGGGTGAGAGCGATACGATCATGTTGCCGACGCCCACCGGGATGGAGCCGTTCGCCGTCGAGGCGGTCTTTTACGACTACTCCTCCGAGGGGGGCTTCATCGTGATGGACCGTAGCACCTACCTCGCGACGTTCGACGATCCGGATGTCAGCAACGTCGCGGTCTATCTCGAAGAAGGCGCGGATGTCGACGCCGTGCGGGCCGAGATCCTCGGCCGCCTTCCGGACACGGAACTACGCATCGCAACAAACGGGGAGTTGCGCAGCCAGGTCCTCGGCGTCTTCGACCAGACCTTCCAGGTGACCTATGCGCTGGAGGTGATAGCGCTGGCCGTGGCGGTCCTGGGCATCGCGAACACGCTGGCTGCCTTGATCATAGAGCGGCGGCCCGAGCTTGCGATGCTGCGTTTCATCGGCGCGGCGCGCGGGCAGATCCGTCGGGTGATCGTCCTGGAGTCGGGTTTGATCGGCGTGCTCGGAGGGGCGATCGGCCTGGTCCTGGGTATCCTGCTCTCCGTGTTGCTGATCTACGTCATCAACTTCCAGTCGTTCGGGTGGACCATCCAGTTCAGGATGCCGTGGGGCTTCCTGGCGCAGTCGCTCGCGTTCGTCCTGGTGGCGACCGTGGCGGCCGGGCTGTACCCCGCCTCGCTCGCACTGAAGATGGACCCCATCAAGGGGATTCGGGCGGAATGAGGATGTATCGAACATTGGCAGTGCTCGCGGTGGGTGTGGTAGCTCTCGCGATGACGGGTGTGGCCCAGGGGCCCGAGGCGATCGCGATCTTCCAGCCCGACTACCGGCTGGCCCTGCCCGGCTACGACTTCGCGTTCCCTCGGGACCATGGCGCACATGCGGACTACAAACTGGAATGGTGGTACTACACCGGGCACCTGGACGCAGAGGACGGGCGGCGCTTCGGCTACGAGCTGACGTTCTTCCGGATCGGGATGGATCGGCGGTCAGCGAACCCGTCGGTGTGGAACGTGGACGCCTTGCACGTCGCGCACTTCGCGTTAAGCGACCTGGATGGCGGGGAGTTCCGGTTCCACGAACGGGTGAATCGGGCCGGGCCGGGAATCGCGCGGGCGGCGACCGGGACGCTGGACGTGGCGAACGGAAGCTGGACCGCGGTGCTCGAAAACGACGTGATGAAGCTGCGCGCATTCGCGGACGGCGTCCTGCTCGAACTGGAACTGACGTCGGAGAAGGCGCCCGTCGTCCACGGCATCGGGGGCGTCAGCCAGAAAGCCGAAGGCGTCGGGCAGGCATCGCACTACTACTCGATGACGCGCATGGCGACGACAGGCCTGCTGTCGATCGACGGCGCGGCGGTCCGCGTAACGGGTGAGAGTTGGATGGACCACGAGTTCGGAACCAACCAGCTCGCGCCAGAGCAGGTCGGATGGGACTGGTTCAGCATCCAGTTCGACGATGGGGAAGAGCTGATGATCTACCAGCTGCGTCGGAGCGACCAGACGATCGATGGAACCTCGAGCGGTACGGTGGTGGACGCCGACGGAGCGACCCGGCATCTCACACGCGACGAGTTCACGATCGTGTCCATGCGCGACTGGGCGAGCCCGAAGAGCGAGGCGGTCTACCGGCTGGACTGGCGACTGGAGATTCCCGGTCTCGGGGCGGACCTCCGGATCGTGCCCTTGATGGACGACCAGGAACTGGTGACGATCCGGTCGACCGGGATCGCTTACTGGGAAGGTGCGGTGCGGATCGAAGGCACATGGAGGGGGCAACGGGTCACGGGAAAGGGATACGTCGAGCTAACCGGGTACGGACCCGGGTACCGGCCGACGGTGTGATGGATGCAAGGGTCGGCGGTCATAGACCGCCGCTACAGGAGAAGTGAGCCGAATGCCCGAAGATACGCCTCGAAACATCCCCGGATTCCTTTACGGCACGGCCTGGAAGGAAGACCGCACGCCCGGTCTCATCGAAAACGCGATCCGGATGGGCTTCCGTGGTATCGACACGGCCAACCAGCGTCGCCACTACTTCGAAGAGGGCGTCGGCGAGGGGCTCTCGGCCGTGTACCGCGATGGCATCGTCACGCGTGCGGATCTGTTCCTGCAGACCAAATACACCTACCAGCCCGGGCAGGATCACCGTCTGCCTTACGACCCTGCGGCCGATCTGTCCGTGCAGGTCGCCCAGTCGATGGCGAGCTCGCTCGAACACCTCGGCACCGACTACGTCGACAGCTACGTGATGCACGGACCGGCCTCGGGTTACGGATGGAGCGAGTCAGACGAGGAGGTGTGGGCCGCGATGGCTCTCGAACGGGATGCGGGTCGAACGAGGCTGCTCGGCGTGAGCAATGTTTCCCTGGCGCATCTCGAAGGGCTGGAAGCGACCGGGACCGAAATGCCCCACTTCGTCCAGAACAGATGCTTCGCACGTACGGGTTGGGACCGCGAAGTACGCGCGTTCTGCCTTGAGCGCGCCATCACCTACCAGGGGTTCTCGCTGCTCACCGCCAACCCGGAGGTGTTCGGGCACCCGCAGATCCACGCGATCGCCGCGCGCGGGATGACATTACCGCAGGTCGTGTTCGCTTTCGCGCGCGCGGTCGGGATATTGCCGCTGACCGGCACAACCGACACCGAGCACATGAGGCAGGATTTGGCCGCGCTCGAGCTGACCCTTCCCGACGACGCTGTGGCAACGATCGAATCGCTTGCGGGTTGAAGAGGATGTCGGGGACGATTCACGAGCACGACCCGCCCATCGAGGTGGTGACCGCCATCATCCGGCACGACGGGAAGGTTCTGCTGACCAGGCGCCGCGAGGGCACTCATCTGGCCGGCTTCTGGGAGTTCCCGGGCGGCAAGGTGCACCCCGGAGAATCGATGGAAGCCGCGCTGATCCGCGAGGTCCGGGAAGAAATCGGCGTCCGGATCAAGGTCGGATCGCTCATCGACGAAGAAACCCACGCCTACACGGACCGGACCGTTCACCTCCACTTCTTCGATGCCCACATTGTCGAAGGAACGCCACGACCCCTGGGCGTCGCCGATCTGGCCTGGGCGTTTCCCTCGCAACTCGACCGATACGATCTGCCACCGGCGAATGCTCGGGTGGTGGAGCAGTTGAGATGAGGTAGTGTTTCCGAAGAGAAGATGAACCTGGCCAATCATCTCGTACGCGCAGGCCGTTACCGCGGTGACCGCCCCGCAGTCGCCCTGGGAACGAGCGTCGTGCTGCACTATGACGAATTGGCCTATCGGGTCTCGCGGATTGCCGGCGCATTGCGCGGGCGCCTCGGTCTCCGGCCCGGCGACCGCGTGGCGCTCACGCTCAAGAACTGCACGCAGTATCTCGAGCTGATCTATGCCTGCTGGCACGCGGGGCTGGTGGCGGTACCGATGAACGCGAAACTGCATCCGCGCGAGTTCGCGTACATGTTCGAGCACAGCGGCGCACGACTCGGCTTCGCGACCTCCGACGTTGCCGCGGCCGCGGCCGGTACCGGAATCCTTCCGAGGCTCATCGAGGTCGGTAGCCGCGAATACGATGGCCTCTTCGAGGGTCCGGAACTTGCAGTCGAGCCCCGTGCGCCGGGCGATCCGGCCTGGCTGTTCTACACGAGCGGGACCACAGGCCGCCCGAAGGGCGCGACCCTCACCCATCGTAATCTGCTCGCGATGAGTTTCTGCTACGTCGCGGACGTCGATCCCGGCAGTCCCTGGGGCGCCATTCTGCACGCGGCACCGATGAGTCACGGGTCGGGGCTCTACGGCATCCCGAACGTCATGCAAGCCGCATGTCACATAATCCCCGAAAGCGGCGGCTTCGATCCGACGGAGGTCTACGAGCTGATCCGGAGTTATCCCGACACGTCGTTCTTCGCGGCACCGACTATGGTCAAGCGCCTCCTGGAACACCGGGGCGACGAGGACACGAGCAATCTGAAGACCTTGATATACGGCGGCGGCCCGATGTACCTGGAAGATTGTCGCGCGGCGCTGGAGCGATTCGGCCCCAAGCTCTCGCAGCTCTACGGTCAGGGCGAGAGCCCGATGACGATCACCGCGCTCGGACGAAGCGTGCACGCCGACAGCGGCCATCCACACTGGCTTCGGCGGCTGGCGTCGGTGGGCGTCGCCCAGAGCGTTGTGGAGGTTCGCGTCGCCGACGAAAACGATCGACCCCTTCGGGTTGGCGAGATCGGCGAGATCCTCGTGCGGGGCGATTCGGTAATGCGGGGGTATTGGGAGGATCCGGATGCGACCGCTCGAACCCTCGGCGGCGGCTGGCTGCATACCGGGGACGTGGGGAGCCTGGACGAGGAGGGCTTCCTGACTCTCAAGGATCGCTCCAGGGACGTCATCATTTCAGGTGGCGCCAACATCTATCCACGAGAGGTCGAGGAGGTGCTGACCGAGCACCCGGGGGTCGCCGAGGTGTCGGTCATCGGCAGGACCGACCGCGAGTGGGGCGAGGCGGTCGTCGCCTATATCGTGGCGGGCGGGGACCAAGCGGTTCGCGCCGAGGATCTCGACGCTTTTTGCCTCGAGCGACTGGCGCGCTTCAAGCGCCCCAGGGATTATCGATTTGTCGCCGAGCTGCCCAAGAACGACTATGGCAAAGTGCTCAAGACCGCGCTTCGAGAACAAGACGCGAACCGCCAACCGAAATAGGGACCGCTACTGGCCGATCAGCCTCTTGAAGTCGGCGTCATCACTCATGGACTCGAAGGCCGCGTCGTCTGCCGCCGACTGTCTCCAGCTTGGGTTCATTTCGATGGCGCGCTCCAGCGATCGAAGCGCGTTGTTCCTGTCGCCGACGCGGGCGTACAGGCCGGCCAGGGCGTAAACCAGCCGATCTGCCCTGGGATCGAGTTCGAAAGCCTTCTGCTGGGCCTCGATGGCTTCATCCAGCTTGTCTTCATTGGCAAGACGTGTGGAAAGCTGGCGGTACTGCCTGGAATAAATAATGTTCAGGATGCGCCGGAGTTCCTGGAACGGGTTCTCGTGATCGTCGACACGAATGTCGATGCCGCGATAACGCTCCGATCCGTTCGGATCCGGTTGTGCTGGGATCACCCACACGGCGCCCGCCTGCATACCCCGAGCGTCGCCCCCGACCTTCTGGCCGGCTTCGAGAGCGCTGAGCAGCCGGTCCGCGAAGTCCATTCCCGAACCCGCAGAGGCCTGGAAAGCCTTGGCTGTCTCTTCGACCACCTGCGGCCCGGCGAGGATGTTGCCCTGAGACGACCACTGATCGCCGATGATCTGTCCGGCCCAGTCTCGACAGTTCGGGCCCGTGTAGACGGCAATCCGTCCGGTATTGTCGATGACCGCCACCTGACGCCCACCCGGATTGGGATCTTCGGCGACCAGGCGGTCCACGATGGCTTGAGGAGCCATGCCTTCCTTCAACCACTCCATCGCCTTCCTTCCGTAATTCGTGTTGGCAGCCCCCGCCTGTGTCGCCACCAGGCCTACTCCCGGCTCGGCATAAGGCACGGTACGGCCCGCACGAAAGGCGCGCGATTGTACGGCGATTCCGATCTGTCCGGTCGCAGGATCCCGAGCGATGATCGACCATGTGCCTACGGTCTCAGCGCCGAGCGCCTCCTCCACGGTAGGCAATGCCACTCCCTGGCCATAAGCCAGGCTCGGCAGCAGAAGTAACACAAGAAATGCGCGTTTCATAAGCCCCCCTCAGCGGCTGTTTACACCATATGTTCGTAGACGCCAATCAAAAAGGAACCCCGTTTCAGGCATCGGCACCGGATCCGCGAACGCCTGCAGCACCCATTGGCAGGTCTAAACATCTAAAAATGATGAACGTACGTCGCAGGCTACCTTACAATGACGTTCTCATTCTCTGATTGGAGGCAGCCATGCAAGTCATTCTTCAACTGGCTATCGTTTTGTTTTTCTGTTCGATTGCTGAGACTCTGGGGGCAAACCCTCCTCTTCAAGGCGTGGATCTCAGCGTCACGACTCCACTGGGACGAGACGTCCTGATTTTGGAGGAGTTCAACGGAGAAGAAGCTGTTTCTCAGCTCTTCAGCTTTCATCTGGAACTCCTGGCTGAAAACGAAACGAAGATTCCCTTTGAAGCCATTCTGGGAAAGGAGGTCTCGATGACACTCCGTTCTCCCGGAGAGCCGGAACGATTCTTCCACGGAATCTGCTCTCGCATCACTCAGGGGGACCGAAACTCGGATCTGACCTCCTATCGGATGGAGGTCGTGCCAAGGCTCTGGCTGTTAACCCAGAGCGCGGACAGCCGGATCTTCCAACAAAGCACCGTGCCTGAGATTCTGAGTCAGGTTCTGGATGGCGCTGGGATCGATTACGAGATGCAGCTGGAAGGGGACTTTCATACCCGAGACTACGCGGTCCAATATCGGGAGACGGATTTCAATTTCGTAAGCCGCCTGATGGAGGAAGAGGGCATCTTTTACTTCTTCAAGCACACTGAGGCGACGCATACGATGGTAATCGCCAATGCCCCGAGCGCCCATACTGACATTGAGTCCGGGCCCATCCGATATGACACTGTCGGAATTGCGCGTCCTTCTGTAGCGGTCTATCAATGGGAAAAGACGCAGGAGATACGTTCAAGCAGGTACACCCTGCGGGACTATCACTTCCAACTGCCTCTCCAGAATCTGGAAGTGTCCGTTCCCGTTTCCGAAAGCGTGCGGGCGGGTGAGGTACGCCACCTGCTCAGGCTTCCCGAAGACCTCGAAACTGAAGTTTACGACTATCCCGGGGCCTACGCCCAACGATTCGACGGCATCGATCCGGCTGGCGGGAAACAACCCGCTGAATTGCAGCGCATTCTGCCGGAGGGCCAGCGCACCGCTGCGATTCGAATGGAAGAAGAAACCGTCAACAGCGTCCAGATCAAGGGAGCTTCCACCTCTCCGCACCTGTCGTCAGGGCACAAGTTCACACTGCAAGAACACTTTAATGCCGACGGGAAGTACCTGGTCACTCGTGTCACCCATTCGATTCGACGCTCCGGCAGGCGGGGCTCCCTCGAATATTCGAATTCCTTCGAATGTATTCCCGCCGATCTGCCCTACAGACCGCAGAGGACGACCGCGAAACCCGTCGTTCAAGGAGTGCAGACTGCAATTGTGGTGGGTCCGGAAGGAGAGGAAATATTTACTGATAAGTACGCTCGGGTCAAAGTGCAGTTTCATTGGGATCGTGAAGGCAAAAGCGATGACTCCAGTTCCTGTTGGGTCAGGGTAGGCGCGCTCAACGCCGGACGAGAGTTCGGGGTGTCCTTTGATCCCAGCGTGCCATATCTCCCGCTGGTGATTCCTGTGATCGGCCAGGAGGTAATCGTCGCGTTTCTTGAAGGGGATCCGGACCGACCCATCATCGTGGTGAGCGTTTACAACCCCGAGCACCTGCCACCCCTGTATGACATCCCGCCCCAATGATGGCCGGGGAGCGCTGCGACAGCCACTGTCGACCGCGCTCTTCCAGCTTCCTGCCGGCCGATTCAGAGAACGATCTCAAATTCCAGCAGCCGCATCCACGGTCGGCAGGTACCGGGGCGGCTGCCGGTGGTTTGTCGCCTGTTCGTAGGCATAGGCCACCCGGATCAACGTGGATTCGGTCCAGGCCCGGCCGAACAGTGAGATGCCCACCGGTAAGCCATAGAGGAACCCCATCGGGACGGTCATGTTGGGATAGCCGGCCATGGCGGAAGGGGTGGAGCAGCCGCCACCGCCGCCCAACCGGCCACCGAGCGGATCCAGCATCGCAGGGGGTCCACTGGTCGGCGCCACGATCGCATCCAGGCTCTTGGCCTGCATGATCCGATCGATTCCTTCGTTGCGCGACAGCCGATGGCTGGTGGCGAGCGCGTCCAGGTACTGACGATCGGTCAGAGGGCCGCGGGCTTCGGAGTCGATCAACAGGTCCTGCGGGAAGAGCGACAGCTCGAGTTCGGCGTTCGCTTCGTTGTAGGCGATGAGTTCCGCAAGAGACTTGATCGGAGCATCCGGGCCGAGCGATCCGAGATAAGCGTTCAGGTCCGCCTTGAATTCGTAGTAGAGCACCTCCATCTCGTATTCATTCCCGAACGTCAGTTCCGGCGGCAGCTCGATCGGATCGACCACGGTCGCTCCCTGTCCACGCATGGCGTCCAACGCCTCTTCAAGCAGCTTGTCTACACGGTCATCGAACCCGGCGTAGTCGCGCGCGACGCCGATCCGCGCGCCTTCGAGACCGCCCGGATCGAGTGCCGACGTATAGTCGGTCTGAGAGTTGCCTTCGCTGCCGACGGTGGCCGGATCGCGTGGGTCGATACCCGTCAGCGTTCCGAGGATGATCGCGGCATCGGTTACCGTGCGGGCCATCGGCCCCGTACTGTCCTGACTGTGAGAGATCGGGACAACACCGCCACGGCTGACCAGCCCGATGGTCGGCTTGATCCCTACCAGACAATTCCGGGAAGACGGACCGACGATCGACCCATCGGTCTCGGACCCGATGGCCGCGGCCGCCAGGCTGGCAGCGGTGCCCACCCCGGAACCCGAACTGGAACCGCCCGGGATGCGGTCCAACGCGTAGGGATTCCGGCAGAAACCTCCCAGGCCCCCGTTCCAGCCGCGACCGCTCCATCCGGAGGTGCCGCGGACGAAGGACTTCCACCCCGCCCATTCGCTCATGTTCGCCTTGCCCAGGAGCACCGCGCCCGCCTCGCGCAACTTCGCGGCCACGAAAGAGTCCTGCGGCGGAATCGAACCGGTCAGCGCGGTCGAACCCGCGGTAGTCGTCATACGATCCGCCGTATCGATGTTGTCCTTGAGCAGGATGGGGATTCCGTGAAGAGGACGGCGAGGACCGCCGGATTGAAACTCCACATCCAACTCGTCCGCGATCCCGATCGCATCGGGATTGGTTTCGAGCACGGCGTAGAGTCGTGGCCCGTTCGTGTTGAGTGCCTCGATCTTCTCGAGGTACATTTCCGTCACCTGACGGCAGGTGTATTCCCCCGATGCGATTCCGTTGCGGAGCTGGCTGATCGTGGTCTCATCGAGTTCGAACGGCCGAACGCCGTTTGAATCGTCCTCAGGTCCGCTCGATCCAACGGGCGCCGTCACTGTGCAGCCGGAGCCGGCCACGGACAGAAGAGTTCCGGCAGCCATTCCGGAGCGAAGAAACGTTCTGCGATCCATAGACATAGATACCTCGAATGCGGGATTAGTGGATACAGGTCCGCTTGGTTTCGGATGTGTAAGGCATGCTACGAGAGACCCGGCCTGCGGTCAATCAAGCTCGACTGACGGCAGACTCTGTTGACCCTGCCCCCAACCTGTAGTTGGATTCCGGTTCGAACAAGGAGATCCAATGAAACTGAAAATCGCCGGCACTCTTGCTGTTTGTATCGTACTGCTTGCCGGATGCGGCCGCACATCCGAGGCGCCCGCCGAAGCCGAGCCAGCGGCGGACACAGGCCAAGAGAACGCCATGATCGATCTGTGGGAGCAGAACGAGATCGCTTTCGGAATTTTGGTCCCGAACGAGGCACCCCCGCCTCCGCCGGGTGAAGGACGGGGGCGCGGCAGGGGTGCGAGGCGTCCGGCGGTTTATACCGCCCAGGGCGGTGAGGCGCTCGCCCGGAGTCCACTCTACGATTTCGTGTTCCTGAACCTCGAGGGCAGGTACGATGCCGGCGCGATCAGCGCGATCAGCGAAGGTCTTCGTAGCCCCCGGGCGGTGAGTCGAAAAACGCTTCTTGTTCGCATACCGCCGATCTCTAACGAAGATGCAGGCGCTGAGGTCACGCGAGCACGCGTGAAGGAAGCCCTCGATCTCGGCGCAGACGGCGTTGTCCTTCCGCATGTTCGAAACATTGAAGAGGTTCGACTGGCTGTCAGTTTCTTCGCCGAAGCCGGCACCGACGTCTGGTCGCCTTCGAATCCCGACGGCGAGGTTCTGGCAATGCTGATGCTCGAGGACCCGGCGGCGGTCGCCCAGGCGGCCGAGATCGCGGACCTCGGCGGCTTCAGCGCCTTGTCCTGCGGATGCGGTAGCCTCTCGGGCGCTATCAGCAGGGAACTCTTGGGAGATGTCGATCCGGCCAATATCAGCGATGAAGAGCGTGCAGCCGCGCGCGCCGAAGCTCAGGTGGAGGCCGAAGTGGGGAACCAGAAGGTTCTTGCTGAAGCCATGCGAGCCGGCCTCGCCAACATGACGGTCGCGAGCCTGGACGACATCGAGCAACGCGTGGGCGAAGGCTTCTCAGCATTTGTCATGCTCAGGCCGGCAAGCGACGCGGATCCGATCATAGAACTCGGACGCACCAGGGCGGGCCGCCAGTAGTTGGCCGACAATCCTCAACCCCGGATGGGTGCCAGGGCCCCCGGCCTGATGGTGTCTCTGACACCGGTACTGCTACTGATCGGTCTGCTCGTCGCCAACGTCATCATCTTCAAGGACGACGCCACCGGCGGCCCGAATCAACTGGCGCTATTGATCGCCGGTCTCGTCACCGTCGGCATCGGACGCTTTCATCTGAAGGTGCCTTACAAGGCGATGGAGGATCAGATCGTCGCCTGCATCGGCCTGGCCACGCAGGCCTGCCTGATCCTTCTGGTCGTGGGTTCCCTGATCGGCCTGTGGATCCTCGGCGGCGTAGTGCCGACAATGATCTATTTCGGATTGAGCATCATCAATCCGAACTTCTTCCTGCCGGTGGCCTGTCTTACGTGTGTGCTGGTGTCGCTCAGCACCGGTACCAGTTGGGGTACCACCGGGACGGTGGGCGTTGCACTGATCGGCATCGGTCAGACGTTGGGCATTCCCCTGGGCATGGTGGCCGGCGCGGTGATCTCGGGAGCATACTTCGGCGATAAGATGTCGCCGCTTTCAGACACGACGAACCTGGCGCCAGCCATGGCGGGCACCGATTTGTTCACGCACATCCGGCACATGACCTATACCTCGGGTCCGGCGATCGTTCTTGCCCTGTTGGGGTTCTCCGTACTCAGTTTGTCTTACCAGGGGAACGGCGCCACGCCGGAAGACATCGACATCACCCTCGGGGTGCTCCGGTCGCAGTTCAATATTTCGGCGGCGCTGCTGATTGTTCCGTTAGCGGTGATCGGCTTGGTTGTCATGCGGATGCCGGCTCTGCCCGCTATTTTCCTGGGCGCGGTATTCGGCGCGATAGCCGCACTGATCTTCCAGGCCGAACTGCTGGGAATACTGGCCGGAGGTGTGATGAGCGCTGACGGCATATACAGGCTGCTCATGGAAGTCGCTTTCGGGGGATACACCAGCGAGACCGGCAACGTGGCGATGGACTCGCTGCTGTCCCGTGGCGGCATGGCGAGCATGCTGCCCACGGTCTGGCTGATTCTGATGGCCATGGTGATGGGCGGCGCGCTGGAAGCGACAGGCATGCTGGCGGCCCTGGCCGGGTCGCTGCTCAAGGTAGTCAGCGGTGCGGGCTCTCTGATCGGCGCGACGCTGGCCAGTTGTATTCTGCTGAACATGACCGCCGCGGATCAGTACCTCGCAATCGTCGTTCCGGGACGGATGTTCAAACAGGCGTACGATGATTACGGACTCCATCCCAAGAATCTGTCGCGCGCTCTTGAGGACTCCGGCACCGTGACGTCGGTACTCGTGCCATGGAACTCGGGCGGAGCCTATAACAGTGGGGTGCTGGGCGTGGCGACCTTGAGCTATCTGCCGTTCTGCTTTTTCAATCTGCTGAGCCCGCTGGTATCACTGTTTCTGGCGGTGACGAACTGGACGATCGAGCGGAAGGTCGTGGAGGCAAGGGGTCCAACGTCGCTTGACACCCCCGCATAACGCGACAATCATATCGAAACGAATCTTTCCGAACAGCCATGGAAATCTCGATGAGCCGAAATCGTCTCTGGATGATGATCGCCGCGACCCTGCTCCTGGTATGGGCGGCACACGCCACTGTGTTGGCTCAGATACCACTCGGTATCACAAGCGCGCGCGGCCTGACGGCAACTCCGGTCTACGAAGGTTGGTACGAAAACCCCGACGGCACGTTCACGCTCTCGTTCGGCTACTTCAACCGAAACCGGGAAGAAGTCCTCGACATCCCGATTGGGCAGGACAACTTCATCGAGCCGGCCGAATTCAACGGGGTCCAGCCGACTCAACTCAACCCACGACGCCACTGGGGCGTGTTCGGGGTGAAGGTACCGGCCGACTTCCGCGGGACCGTCGTCTGGACCATCAATATCCGAGGCGAAACGAACTCGATACCGGGCGCTCTCAAGACGGACTGGAAGATCGGCGCCCTGGATGGTGAGGCGACCACGCACAACAAGCCGCCCACGCTCGCATTCTCCGAGGCCGGGCCCGAGGGCGCCGGACCCGGTGGATTGATGAGTCCCGCGCGGGAAGGACGAGTCGGTGAGGGGGTTGCCATCACGGTCTGGGCGAAGGATGATGGGCTGAGATCGGGCAGCGTCTCGAGAGCCGGCCGTTCGGACGTCCCCGTCACGCTGACGTGGTTCAAGCACAGTGGACCGGGTGCGGTAACGTTTACGGAAGAATCGGGCGAAGTCCCCGCGTTCGGCGGACCGATGTCCACAGAGGCGATGTTCAGTGAGCCGGGAGAGTACGTTTTGCGGGTACGGGCCAACGACGCTTCCGGTGTTTCCGGGGCCGGCCACTCCCAGTGCTGTTGGACCAATGGGTTCGTGAAAGTTACGGTCACCCGTTAGAGAGGAGGAACGCATCATGCGTGGAACGTTGGCGGGTAGAGCAGTTCGGGCCGGTATTCCGGCACTGGCGCTCGGACTCACGCTGGGTGTGACGATTGCGTCCGCCCAGGAGGCTTCGGATGATCTGACGTACGCGCGCGACGTCGCGCCCATCATCCAGGACAACTGCCAGGTCTGTCATCAGCCGGGTTCGATCGCGCCCATGTCCCTGATGACGTTTGAAGAGGTCCGGCAGTACGCCGGGTTGATCCGCGCCAAGGTCGCAGACCGCATCATGCCCCCCTGGCATATCGACCGTAGCATGGGTATCCAGGAGTTCAAGAACGACCGGGGCTTGACGGATAAGGAAGTCGCGACGGTGGTCCGGTGGGTGGACGGCGGAACTCCCTTCGGTGACGAGCGGGACCTGCCTCCACCGGCCGAGTTCGCGGACCTCTCCGGTTGGCAGTTCGAAGAGCAGTTCGGTGCGCCCGACCTTGTCGTCGCCTCCGAGCCATACACGCTCGAGGCCCAGACGCAGGACAAGTGGTTCCGACCCGTGACCGAGACCGGTCTCACCGAAGAGCGCTGGGTGAAGGCAATCGAAATCCGGCCTGTCGGCGGTGACACCAAGGCGATCATCCACCACGTGCTCGCCTTCCTCGAACAAGAAGAGGAAGAAAGCGAGATGAGCGCAGGGAGCGTTCAGACCAGCAACCGGGGCTCGATGGGCGGGCCGGGATTGTTCATGGAATGGGCCGTCGGCAAGCGCGGCGAGATTTTCCCGGACGGCGCAGGCAAACTGATGCTGCCCGAATCCAAAATCCGCTGGGAAGTTCACATGCATGCGATCGGCGCGCTCGTGGAAGCGAGCTATGTCGAGCTGGGCGTCTGGTTCTATGAAAAGAACAGCGATCCAATAAACCGTACGCGGTTGCGGATGTTCGACGCACGGGGCCGTTCCGGTCTCGACATCCCGCCGGGTCAAATCGCGGTAACGCAGCAGTTCCACGTCCTCCGATGGCCGACCCGCCTCGAGAACTTCCAGCCCCATATGCACATGCGCGGCAAGATCATGTCCATGGAGGCGGTTTATCCCAACGGGCGGACGGTGCTCCTGAGCCAGGTCAACAACTTCCAGTGGAACTGGCACGTGAACTACATCTACGCCGACCACGTCGCCCCGCTGTTGCCGGCCGGCACGACGATTGTGATCACGGCCTGGCACGACAACACAGCGGCTAACCCCAACAACCCGGATCCCACGCAGTGGGTCGGCTGGGGCGACCGCACGGTCGACGAGATGGCCCATGCCTGGGTCGACGTCACCTACATGACCCAGGAAGAGTTCGACGCCGAGGTCGCCAAACGGGAGGCGATGACAACCGAAGAGGACGATGGACCGGATGGAGGTCCGAACCAGTAGTTCAGAAGTAGTTTCGTTGGCGGTTAACAACGGCCGGAAGTTCAGTCCTTCCGGTCGTTTTTAGCAGACGTTGGGGAGCCTGTGACTCTCTGATTGCTATCAAATTCCCACCCGTAGTTAGATTTATCAAGTCTTGGAGCGACTCTTCTGTAGGGGCGGTCTATGACCGCCCGAGTGCGCCGATAGAGCGCACCTACAATCGGACGGCCCGATGATGATCGGTAGCTTCGATGTCCACCCGGACGGCGAGCGGTTCCTGATCCTCAAGCGGCTCTCGGGCGCGACGGATCAGGCAATCACAGTGGTCCTGAACTGGTGGGTGGAGATGGAGGAACGAAACCGGTAGACAAACTGTAGGTGCGCTCTATGAGCGCACACATCTCGCAAAACGTGCGGTCATAGACCGCACCTACAGCCGGACTTTACTACTGCCGATCCTGGTTGGGTGTGTCGGGCCGCGTTCTCTGCACGCACTGGGCGGCCTTGCAGTCATCCGCAAACGGGGAACCGAGCGCGACGAGGTGGTCGACGATCGGCGGATACTGGAGGTTCCACTCCCTCGGACCGTTTGCAAAGTCCGCGACGCTGTCACCCTGGCCCTCGGCGACGTCCTGGTCCGTGTCGGAATTCCGTCCGAAGATCGAGTTCGCCCGGGCGGTCACGTCGGCGCCCTTGGATACGAGGTAGTCGATCAGTTCCAGGTCATTCATCAGCGCCGCACCGTGCAATGGCGAATAGCCCCGGGAGTCCTTTTCGTTCACGTCCGCACCAAGAACATCCACCAGAAACTGGAGCGTTTCCAGACGGGCGTTGGGTGCGAAGTTGCTGGTCTGGGGCTGATAGCCGAACCCGGCGGCGACCTGGAGCGGCGAGCCGCCACCCGCGGTCGTGATTATCGGATCCGCACCCGCCGCCACCAGCAGCCGCATCGCGGGGATGTCGTTGGACTGGGCGGCACGCCAGAACGGAGTCGCTCCCGTCGCATCTACCCAATCACCGTGGAACCCCCGGAACCAAAGCTTCGGCCCCATCTTCACGTTCGGATCGGCGCCATTCTCCAGCAGAGCTTTCATCAACTCGAGGTGACCCACGGTCTCCTGTTCGGAATTGGGCGCCGGGTACCAGGTCCGGGCAGCCCAGCCCTGGTCGATCGTCACGAACAGGGGAGTCACGCCACCGGTACTGGCGAGGTTCGCGTTGGCACCGTTGTCGAGCAGGTACTGCCCGATGTCGAAGTAGCCGTTGATAATGGCCGTCGTGATCGGGGTCATCTTATCCGACGCCGCCGGGTTGTTGACGCTGGCCCCAGCCTCGACGAGTGCACGGATGGCTTCCATCTGACCTTCGCGAGCCGCAAAGTGCAGCGCGCTCAGCCCTCCGACCTTCGAGCCGCGAGATCGTCTGCGGACGCGAGCCGCTGCCCGGACCTCGTTCGTGGGCTCCGGATCCATCACCCGCGACACGGCATCGAGATCCGCCCCGTGACCCGCCAGCAGCTCGATCACCCCAGCGCCGTTGACTGCTGCCGCAAACATCAAGGCGGTCTGTCTGTTGAGCGTATCTGTTGCGTGTACGTCGGCGTTGTGAGCCAGCAGCACCTCGATGGCTTCGCCTTTCCCGGAAGCGGCCGCCAGCATGAGCGGCGTCGTTCCGATTCCGTTCGGTGCGTTGGCATCGGTGCCACCTTCCAGCAACAGTTCGATAACCGCAGCGCCCCCATTCCTGGCCGCAAGGAAGAGCGGTGTGTATTCACCGTTGCGGGTCTTGGCCCCGACATCTGCGCCGGCCGCAAGGAGCAGTCGGGTCATCTCCGCGTTGTCCCGGTATGCCGACCAGTGCAGCGCGGTGCTTCCGTCGCCTTGGGCAGCATTCACGTCGACGTTTTCGGCCAGCAGAGATCGCACCAAGTCCAGGTTGCCTTCCATGGCCGCATCGGCCAGCGGTGCATCCGCGACGGGTACCAGCAGCATCGCCAATATCAGGCTTAGTATCATTTCCAGTCTCCCAGGTTTTCAGATCGCAATCGTATCGGTGCTGTCGCCGATGATATCGAGGTTGAGGCCAAGCTTGTGCGCCATTGAAAGCAGGATGTTGGCCTGAGGCGTGTCCTCGGCGCAACGCACGTGATTGTTGCCCGCGATATTGCCGTTGGCATGTCCCGCGATAATCGCCGGTACGCGTTTGTGCCCGTGGACGTTGGAGTTCCCCATTCCGCTGCCGAAGAAGATCAGCGAATGGTCGAGCAGGTTGCCGTCGCCGTCGCTGGTTTCCTGGAGCTTGTGCAGGAAGTAGGCGATCAGGCTCGTGTGGTACCGGTTGATCTGGGCAAACTCCATGATGCTAGTCGGTACATCCTGGTGGTGCGAGGCGGAATGGAACGGCGTCGCGACGCCGCTTTCCGGGAACACGCGGTTGGACGTGTCGCGCCCGAGTTTCAGAGTGGCCACGCGCGTAGTCTCCGATGCGAAGCCCAGTGCGATGAGATCCATCTGCAGCTTCGTATGCTCGTCCCACGATTCGGGCACGCCCACGGGCGCAGACGGCAAGTCGCGATCCGGATTGGCGGTGTTGTATTCCTCGATCGCCTGTATCCGCCGTTCAATCTCCCGGACGTTCTCCAGGTAAGAATCGAACCGAACCTGGTCCGGGCCGTCCAGATCTCCGCGAAGCTCTGCCGACTTCTCGACAATTCCGTCCAGAATGCTTCGGTTCAGCCGCCGGCGCGCGGCCCTGTCCTCGGGAGAGCTGCCCGTTCCGAACAGTTGCTCGAAAGCCAGCCGCGGGTTCAGCGTCATCGGCAGCGGAGTCGTCGGTGACGACCAGCTGATCGTGTTCATGTACCAGCAGCTGTACATCCAACCGCAGTTGCCGAATGCGTCCGCGTTCTCGGTTGTGAGCTGGATCGAAGGCACAGGGGTGTCCTGGCCGTACTGCTCGGCGTACAGCTGGTCGAGCGACGTCCCGCAGTAGACATCCGAACCCACGGTCTGTTTCGGATGGGCTGCCGTCAGGAACACGGCAGCCGATCGGAAGTGATCCGCACCGACTTCTTCAGCCGTCCAGGGATCCGCGGCGGCGCAGTCGGTCATGCTGACGTTCGTGATGTAATCCCGGAGCGGCTCCAAAGGCTCGATGATCATTCCGAAGTCGAAGTCGCGCCCCTCTTTCTTGGGGATCAAGAGACCTTCGTTGGTCCCCCACTCCGTGCTCCCGGACGAACCGTGGACGATCTCGATACCGGCAAACCGACTCTTGGGAGAGGCCGCCGTCTGGCCCAAGGCCGTCCGTGCTGGAGTCATCGCCTCCAGGAAAGGCAGCGACACGGCCGCACCCAAGCCTCGAAGCACCGTGCGGCGCGAAATATGTTTCTTTGTGATGAACATAGCTCTCCTTACCTCAGGAACGTTGTATACGACGAATTGAATTCATAACTCCGAACCCGCTACCGGTCTACCGACTGGCTTCTGACAACCCTCATCTGGAACGGCTGACTCTTAACGATACCGACGACGAATGATGAAAACCGGTTGTCGTTCGCTTCGGCGTCGCCGGCTATCGAACGAACGGTCGGCATGTCGCGGTAATCCAGCACGCGGCCCAGGCCGTATGACAGAAGGTTTTCAGTAAAACTATCCACGAACGCCTCAGAGCGCGCAAGGATCGCCCGGGTGACGCTGAGTGGACCGTCAAGCTCGGTCCCGTCGAACATCACGCCGGTTGGATCGATCGGCGCGCCGGCGTCGTTGGTCCGCCACTTGCCGACCGCGTCGAAGTTCTCCATCGCCAGGCCGATCGGATCCATGATCTGGTGGCACGCGTTGCACACCGGGTTCTCGCGGTGCTCTTCCATGCGTTCGCGCACAGAGAGTGGCTTCTGGTTCTCGACTGCTTCCTTGAACGGCGGCACGACCGGCGGAGGTGTCGGCGGGGGCGATCCGATCAACACTTCCAGCACGTACTTGCCGCGCGCAACCGGCGAGGTCCGATTCGCCAACGAAGTCATGGTGAGGATTCCCGCCTTGCCGAGCAGGCCGAACCGATTCGGGTCCGTCAACTGCACACGCCGGAAGCGTTCTCCCAGCACGCTGGGAAGCCCGTAGTGGCGTGCCAGAACCTCATCGACGAACGTGTAGTCCGCGGTCAAAAGCTCCGTAATCCCGCGGTCTTCCTCCATGACGCTGGCGAACAGCAGCTCCACTTCGCGACGCATCGACTCGCCGAGATTCTTGGAATACCCGGGAAAGATCGTCGGCTCCGGGACGAGATCCTGAATGCCCTGCAGACGCAGCCACTGGCGTGCGAAGTTCGTGGCCAGTGTCTCGGCGCGGGGATCGTCGAGCATACGCCGCACTTGCTGTTCGAGCACATCCGCAGTCTGGAGGCCGCCGTTGCCGGCGAGCGCAATCAGTTCGTCGTCGGGAACGCTACTCCAGAGGAAGTACGCCATCCGCGACGCCAGCTCGAGGCCGCTCAGACGGAAGCTCTCGCCCGCCTGGATGTCGTCGGGCACCCGCTCGAACCGAAATACGAATTCAGGATCGGCGAGGACTGCCTGCAACCCAGTCCGGATGCCTGTCTCGAAGTCACCGCCTTCGCGTCCGGCTTCGTATTGGACCATCAACCGGTCCACGTCGACGTCAGTAACGGGCCTGCGGAAGGCCTGCCGGGCCAGGTTCGAAAGGATCTCGCGCGCGCAAAGCTCTTCTTCGCCCATGGTCGGCTGGCAGATGAAGATCCGTCCGCGCGTTTCGTTCTCCGAAACCCCGGTGACCTCGAAAGGACCGGTAATGGAAAGCGTCTTCAAGTGGGGAAGCGCCGTCATCTCCGAACGGTTCGCGATGGCGGTGCTGACGAGCGTGTGTTCGACCAACCGATACTGATCCTGGATCGGCCCGTCGAATTGCGAAATAAACACCGCCGCCACGCTGTGTTGCCCGGCTTCGATATGGACAGGGTCGGAGATCATGGGGCCGTTCTCTTCCAACATCTCCGGGTCGACGGCCAGGAGAAGCACTCTGTCCCCATCGATGGAGATTTCGATCTCCTGATCGCGAAGCGGCTCCACGAGACGGGAACCGATGATCTCTCCGGTGAACCAGTGGTGCAGATCGATGTTGAACGTGTATGTCCCGTCGGCAGGGAACGTGTGTTTTACGACAATGCCGCCGCGTGTCCCCATCGGAGCGCCTTCAACACGTCGCATCTGGTTCTCGACGCGCTGGACGTTGTAGGACGACATGGCCGGGGGGACTTCGCGATCACCGACGGCGTTGCGGCTGATCTTTTCGGCGGCCTGCGCGTAAGCGTGCATGAGCGCGGGGGTCACCGTGAGGGCGTCGGCCATGTTGTCGAATGCGCCGCCGCGGCTGTCGGGCGGCAGCAACTCGGTGACGGGCACCTCGATGCCGAGCAGGTCGCGAACGGAGTTTCGGTACTCGGTTCGGTTGACGCGATGAAGGTCCGGAACGCCGATGTGGGGAGAGGCAGCCGCGGCCTCATCGACTCGCATTTCCAGAGCTGATGCGAGGGCTTTCAACTCCGTCGTCCCAGGTCTCGGCGCGCCGACCGGCGGCATCATGCCGGCTCGCAGCTTCCGGATGACCTTCGCGGCCTGTTCCGCATTCTCATGGGGACTGGCAACATCCAGCTCCGTCCACGAGAAGCCTCCGGCCATCAGTGCGTCGTTGTGGCACCCGGCACAGTATTCGTCGACCATCGCACGCTGCGATTCCACCGCGGTTCCCTGGCCAAGGGCCACGCCACACGACAGGATCAACGCCAACACAATTCGAGTGCCTTTCATTCGACTCTCCGATGAAAATTCAATTCGCCAGATGGCCTTTGAGGTTCAAGGACTTGCAGACATTATTGTTGGGATCGTATGCGAGGGTCAAGTTTATCCATTGAATGGATCCAGTTCCCCACATGGGGGAACTTCCGCGCCCAGAGATTGATTGACGACAAACCCCACATGTATTTAGGTTTATCAACGTTTTGAGCTAGACAGGTGGCTGAAGCGCGAGTACACCGATTGCTTGAAGAGTGAAACCCTGACAATTGGAACACGGAAGAAGAACGAAAGATGGGTGACAGAATCATTGAACAACTACAGAAGGCGACCTTCTGATTGACGGCAAATCCCTCCTGTAGTCTTATTTACGGGTGATCCATCCCGGCCACAATCTCGTACATTACGAACGATCAGATCTCGTGGTCCTGAACTGGTCTTCTGTAGGTGCGGTCTATGACCGCACAAATCGATTCGGGCGGGAAGAGGTGCGGTCATAGACCGCACCTACAGGTGATGTAGAAGATAATGATCGGTAAGACACTCGGCACCTATGAAATCCTCTCCCCGCTCGGCAAGGGCGGCATGGGAGAGGTGTGGCGTGCGCGGGATTCCAAGCTCGGACGCGAAGTCGCGATCAAGACACTGCCCGAAGAGTTCGCCCAAGACGAAGCGCGTCTCGCCCGCTTCGAACGTGAGGCCAGGTTGCTGGCTTCGCTGAATCACCCGAACATCGCGACCATCCATGGATTCGAAGACGGCACCCGCTTCCTCGTCCTCGAACTCGTCGAAGGCGACACCCTGGCGGATCGACTGAAGCATGGTGCCATCCCTGTCGAGGAATCTCTCAAGCTCGCACTCCAGATTGCCGAAGCCCTCGAAGCGGCGCATGAGAAGGGAGTCATCCACCGGGATCTGAAGCCGGCCAACATCAAGGTCACGCCCGAGGGCAAGGTGAAGGTGCTGGACTTTGGACTGGCCAAGGCACTCATGGGAGATGGGTCTGACCTCCACCAATCCCACTCCCCGACCCTCAGCATGGCGGCGACCGCGCAGGGTGTGATTCTCGGGACCGCCGCTTATATGTCGCCCGAGCAAGCCAAGGGCCTGCCGGCGGACAAGCGTGCGGACGTGTTCGCGTTCGGTGGCGTCCTTTTCGAGATGCTGACGGGCAGGCAGGCGTTTCGGGGTGCATTGGCCAGCGAGATACTCGCGTCCGTCATCACGCAGGAGCCGGACTATACGACACTCCATGGGAACCTCCATCCGAGAATCAAGGATCTCCTGCACCGTTGCTTTGAGAAAGAACCGAAAGACAGGTGGCAGGCTGTCGGTGATATCCGGGTCGAGATCGCGCAAGTGCTGGCGGACCCCGCCGGAGCACTGCCCGAACCTGTGCTCGCTTTGTCACGCACCGGGTCCCGGCCCGGGCTTCCATGGACCGCTGGCACCGCCCTTGCTGCCGCGGCCCTCGCGGCGCTCGGGATGTGGGCTTTCCAACCGGCACCCGAGCACCCCATCACCCGCTTCGCGTTCGAGTCTTCAGGTCTGAGGACCCCCGCCAGCGATTCGACGATCGCCTTGTCTCCAGATGGCCGACGGATCGTTTACGGAGCCGACGGTCAACTGCACATGCGGGCCATGGAACAAATGGAGGCAACGCCGATCCCTGGAACGGAGGGAGGATTTTCCCCGTTCTTCTCGCCTGACGGGGAATCGCTTGGATTCTTTACGGCAACCCAACTCAAAACCATGGTTCTGCCCGCAGGAGCGCCGGTTGCTGTTGCAGACACCAGCCCGAATGGATTCGGTGGCACGTGGGGCAGTGAGGATCAGATCATCTTCGGTCAGGTGGGTTCCTTTGGTCTCTCGCGAGTGCCGGCTACAGGGGGGATACCGGAACCGTTTGCCGCACTTGGCAACGCAAGGGATCTCGACTTCCCTCAGATTCTTCCCGGTGGCGAATGGGTCATCTTCACCGAAGGCGTGTCCGCCAGGTGGAGCGAGTCCAATATCGTGGCCCAGTCCGTAGCGACCGGTGACCGAAAGCTGCTGATCGCGGGTGGCCATCGAGCCCGGTATGCGTCGACCGGCCACCTTGTCTATGCGCGGGAAGGCGAGCTGCTGGCTGTCGGCTTTGACGCGGGCTCGGTCGAAGTCGTTACCCCCCCGGTGGTGCTCGTCGAGGGCGTGTTGACTAGCGAAGCGGGAGGGGGGGCGCAGTTTGCCCTCTCCGACAACGGGACCCTGGCGTATGTGCCGGGGGTTAGGTCGGAACAGGACCGTGTTCTGGCGTTCGTGGGAGTCGACGGCGGCATTGAGCGCGTGAATGCAGCACCCGCCCAATACCTGAGCCCCCGCCTGTCTCCGGACGGGACGACGCTCGCCGTTCAATCGGTGGAAGACAGCGGAGACGTGATCTGGACCTACGACCTGTCCGATGATCGGCAGATCCGGCAACTGACGTTCGACGGAAGCAACAGCCGTCCTATCTGGACCCCCGATGGGGAGCGCATCTCATTCGCTTCCGACCGGGAAGGCACCATGAGCCTCTACTGGCAACCAGCCGACGGCAGCGCCCCCGCCGAGCGTTTGACGACAGCCGAAGACGGGACGTCGCACTGGCCCGGGTCGTGGTCCCCCGACGGTCAGGTCCTCGCCTTCACGGTTCTGACCGGCGAGGACTTGGAGATATGGACGGCCTCCCCGGGCGACGAGGAATACGAGATCGAGCCACTCTACGCTCTCGAAGGCCGGGGCCATATGGGTCCCGAGTTTTCTCCCGACGGGGAGTGGCTGGCGTACTCTTCGGGCCCGGTGGTGACAGCCCATGACATCTACGTCGAGCCGTTTCCTCCAACCGGCCGCCGGGAGCGGATCTCTCGGGACGGCGGGTACTGGGTCTTCTGGTCCCGGGATGGCAGCAGACTATTCTACCGGGCTCTCAGCAGCACGGCAGGAAACCGGCTGCGGTCAGTCGACATCGACACCGAGCCGGTTTTCAGCTTCACCAACGAGCGGACTCTCGGGCCCGAAGGCTTTGTCGTGGTGGGCTTTCACCGGGACTTCGACATCACACCCGACGGCGAACGATTCGTGATGGTCTTCCCTGAAGATGAGTCCGGTGCTGTCCCCTACACCACGATCAACATTGTTATGAACTGGTTTGAGGAATTGAAGGAACGGGTGCCGGTACCATGATGGGGATTTACTCTTCTGTAGCGGCGGTCTATGACCGCCGGAATCGTGTCGAACAAACTGTAGGTGCGGTCTATGACCGCACAAATTGTTTCGGGCCGGACGGTGTGCGCTCATAGAGCGCACCTACAGTCGGATGACGGAATGATCGGTAAAACGACTGCGCACAAGTTCGAGGTCCCGAGTGACGAGATGGTCGCTGTCCTTCGTCAAAAGACCGGCGCCGAGAGGCTGGAGATCGCGAGCCGCATGTTCGGGAGCGCGCGGCGAATGCTCATCAGCCACCTCACTCGGGAACATCCGGACTGGGACGAGCTTCGCATCGATCAGGAAGCGGCCCGGAGACTGTCCCATGGAGCAGTCTGAGCTGCTCCGGTTCCTCGTGACAGCGCTGGAAAACCTCAACCTGCCCTATTTCATAACCGGCTCTACGGTGACGATCTTCTACGGGGAGCCCCGTTTCACGAACGATATCGATGTTGTCGTGGACCTTCCCGGTGAAGAAGTGTCCGCGTTCTGCCATCGATTTCCCGATGGTGATTTCTACGTCAGCGAGGAGGCCGTACGAGATGCAGTCGCGCGGCGTTCGCAGTTCAACATCATCCATCCGCGTTCCGGTCTCAAGATTGACGTCATGATCCCTTCCTCCAGCGAATTCGACAAGTCTCGTTTCGCTCGCGTACGACGGGTCCAGGCCGGTGCGGACTGGGACGCGGCGTTTGCGGCGCCTGAGGACGCCATCATCTAAGAAGCTGGAGTGTTACCGGGAGGGCGGCTCCGACAAACATTTGCGTGATATCGCCGGTGTGTTGAAAACGAGCCGGCCCGAAATCGATTTGGCATATATTGAGCGCTGGACAACGGAACTGGGCCTTACGGAAGTCTGGCACAGTGTTCGAAACAGAGTCCTCGAAGACGAATGATCGGAAAGACGCTGGGCACATACGAAATCCTCTCCCCGCTCGGCAAGGGCGGGATGGGAGAAGTGTGACGTGCGCGTGATTCCAAGCTCGGGCGCGAGGTCGCCATCAAGACGCTTCCCGAAGAGTTCGCCGAGGACGAAGAACGGCTCGCCCGGTTTGAACGTGAAGCGAAACTGCTGGCTTCTCTGAACCATCCGAACATCGCGACGATCCACGGTCTCGAAGAACACGAAGGCACACGCTTCCTCGTCCTCGAACTTGTCGAAGGGGACACGCTGGCGGAACGGTTGAAACGAGGCGCGATCCCTGTCGAGGAATCCCTCAAGCTCGCACTCCAGATCGCCGAAGCCCTCGAAGCCGCGCACGAGAAAGGCGTCGTTCACAGGGACCTGAAACCCGCGAACGTCAAGGTCACACCCGAAGGCAAGATCAAGGTGCTGGATTTCGGACTGGCGAAGGCGTTCATGGGGGATGGGTCGGATGCGAACCTGTCGCACTCCCCGACCCTGAGCACGGCCGCCACCGGGCAGGGGGTGATTCTCGGGACCGCGGCCTACATGTCCCCCGAACAGGCCCGTGGTGAGTCCGCCGACAAGAGATCCGACGTCTGGGCGTTCGGTGTCGTCCTGTTCGAGATGCTCACGGGGACGGGCACCTTCGAGGGGCACACGGTCTCTGACATTCTTGCCGGGGTGCTTGCGAGACAGCCGAGCTGGGACAGCCTGCCGCCCAACCTCCATCCCAGAATCCGATTGCTCCTCGAGCGCTGCCTGGATAAAGAGGCCAAGAACCGGTATCACGACATCGCCGACGTGCGGGTGGACCTCGAGACCGTTCTGGCCGATCCCGACGGCGTGATCATCCAACCGGTTGGTGAGATCGTTCAGGCAGCCCCGCGATCCCGACTGCCCTGGGTCGCCGCCATCGTCATCAGCATCATTGTCGCCGGAGTGACGGGCTGGTACATCCGGCCTGCCGAGCAGCGCCTGGTCGGTCGATTTCGCTACGAGTTGCCGGCAGACCAGGGGTTCCGATCCGGACAGATCAGTCTGGCCATCTCACCCGACGGTCGTCATTTCGCCTACGTCACGCTTGACGGGCTCTATCTGCGATCCCTGGACGAACTCGAAGCTCGGCTCATCTTCGAAGACGACGGCCTGCTGAACAACCCATTCTTCTCACCCGACGGTCGGTGGATCGCTTTCTACTCTTCAACCGACGCCCAGCTGAAGAAGATTCCCATCACCGGGGGGCCTCCGGTGACGATATCCGATGTCGATGACTTTCGCGGGGGCACGTGGGGCGATGACGACACGATCTTCTTTGGGCAACCCGAGAGCTTGATGCGGGTGTCGGCGAACGGAGGCATTCCGGAACTTGCGCTCGCGGGGCAATTTGCCGTGCCACGTATTCTGCCGAACGGAAGGGCATTCTGAGGTGGCCCCGGAAAATCGGGCAGTTGTTTAAGGTGTATTCCACCGACTGAGGAGGGATACGCGATGACGAAGAGACGCAGGTTTTCTGGGGAGTTGAAAGCGAAGGTCGCGCTGGAAGCGCTTCGGGGCGATCGGACGCTGCAGGAGATTGCCTCGAAGCACCAGGTTCATCCGAACCAGGTGAGCACATGGAAGCGCCAGGCGATGGAAGGGCTTGGCGAGATGTTCTCGAACGGTGTGGAACGCCGGCGGCGGGATCATGAAAGCGAGGTTCGTGAGCTTCACGCCAAGATCGGCGAATTGACGGTGGAGCGGGATTTTTTGTCCAGAGGGTCCGGTCGATGAGCCGGGCCGCGCGCCGGGCGATGGTGAGGCGCCCTGACCCGGAACTGAGCTTGAGTCGTCAATGCCGTTTGCTGTCGATCGGGCGCTCCTGGCTCTATTACACGCCCCAGGGCGAGAGCGCGGAGACCTTGGCGCGGATGCGGCGCATCGATGAGTTGTTTCTGAAGCATCCGTTCTACGGTGCCCGTCAGATCGTCCGTCATCTGCGCCGCGAGGGCGTGCGCATCGGCCGTCGCCGGGCGGGGCGTCTGATGCGTTTGATGGGTCTTCAGGCGATCTACCGGGCACCCCGCACCAGCGAGCCGCATCCCGAGCACCGGGTCTACCCCTATCTGCTCAAGGGTTTGGCGATCGAGCGGGCAAACCATGTCTGGTGCGCCGACATCACCTACATCCCTGTGCGGCGCGGCTTTCTTTACTTGGTGGCGATCCTGGATTGGGCGAGCCGGTATGTGCTGGCCTGGCGTTTGTCGAACACCCTGGACGCCGGCTTTTGCGTCGAGGCGCTCGAGGAGGCGCGGACCCGCCACGGCCAGCCGGAGATCTTCAATACCGATCAGGGCAGCCAGTTCACCGGCTTCGCCTTCACCGGGCGCTTGCGGGCGGCCGGTGTCCAGATCTCGATGGACGGCCGGGGCCGGTGCATGGACAACATCTTCATCGAGCGGCTGTGGCGCTCCCTCAAATACGAGGCTGTCTATCTGCACGACCTTGCCGACGGCTTCCAGGCCCGGCGCGTCATCGGCGAGTGGATCGACTTCTACAACGCCGAACGGCCACACTCGGCCCTCGGCGGAAAAACCCCGGCCGAGGCCTACCGCGGCGACCCGCCTGCGGATATGATGGACAAGCAGCTACGCGCCTTGCCCGCTTACCCACCGGCGCAGCAACGGCGACAGGAAGATCGATCCAAGGAGATTCTGGCAAGATGAGCGGCAACCGGAATACACCTTAAACAGGCCGCCAAGCTGTCCACAAACCGGGGCCACCTCAGTCCTGTTCTTTAACCAGGAAGGCATTGCGGTCCAATCGCTGGACTCGCCCGAGGCCAAAGTCCTGTTCCCGGGCCAACTTCCCCGCTATGCCGCGAGCGGGCACATCACCTACCACCTCGACGGCGTGCTGTTTGCTGTCGGGTTCGATCCCGACGCGTTGGAAGTTACGGGCGGCCCCGTCGCGATACTGGATGATTTCCAGCCGCCGAACTACGACCTTTCCTCGACCGGAACGCTGGTCTATCAACCGACGGGCGTGGTGACTCCGGACCGGGTTCTGGCTTTCATCGGCAGCGGAGGCGTCATCGAGCCCCTCGGCGTGCCACCCGCCGAGTACCTGCACCCCCGCCTGTCGCCCGACGGCACGACGCTCGCTGTTGGGTCGTGGGAAGGCGAAAGCGGAGGCGTGATCTGGACCTACGACCTGGCGGGTGAGCGACTCCAGCAACTGACTTTCGACGGCGGCAATTTCCGGCCCATCTGGACACCCGATGGGGAACGCATCACGTTCACTTCCGATCGCGATGGAACGGCAAGCCTGTACTGGCAGCCTGCCGACGGAAGCGCGGAGGCCGAGCGTTTGACGACGGCGGAACTAGGAACCGGGCATCTGCCCGGGTCGTGTTCTCCCGACGGACAGGTCCTCGCCTTCACGGTTCGGACCGGCCCGGTGGACTTCGAGATATGGACGCTGTCCGTCGTCGATGGGGAATACCAGACCGAACCACTCTACGACGGGGAAGGACGGGTTTACATGTCTCCCGAATTCTCCCCCGACGGGAAGTGGCTCGCGTACGCTTCGGGGCCGCTGGTGACCGACCAGGACATCTACGTCGAACCATTTCCCCCGACCGGACGCCGGGAACGGATCTCCCAGGACGGCGGGTACTGGATGTTCTGGTCCCGGGATGGAAACACGCTGTTTTATCGGTCTGTCAGCAATGCGGCGGGAAACCGACTGCGGTCGGTCGATATCGACACTGAGCCGGATTTCAGCTTCAGCAACGAGCAGATCCTCCCGCCGGAGGGTTTCACCGTCGTGGCGTACCACCGGGACTACGACATCATGCCGGACGGCGAACGAATCCTCATGGTCTTCCCGGAGGACCGGTCGGCAGACGCACCCCTGAACACCGTTTTCAACATCGTGTTGAACTGGTTTGAAGAGTTGAAGGTGCGGGTACCGGTCCCGTGATGGGGAATTCTTCTGTAGGTGTGGTCTATGACCGCCGGCATTCAGATGAGCAGAACAAACGCGACGCTAACGAGAAACCGGCGGTCATAGACCGCCGCTACAGTAAGAATTAATGATCGGAAAGACGCTGGGCACATACGAAATCCTCTCCCCGCTCGGCAAGGGCGGCATGGGAGAGGTTTGGCGTGCGCGGGATTCGAAGCTCGGGCGTGAAGTCGCGATCAAGACGCTGCCCGAAGAGTTCTCGCAAGACGAAGAACGCCTCGCCCGGTTTGAACGGGAAGCGAAGCTACTCGCGTCGCTGAACCATCCGAACATCGCCACGATCCACGGTCTTGAAGAAGACAACGGCACGCGGTTCCTCGTGCTGGAACTCGTCGAAGGGGACACCCTCGCGGACCGACTGAAGCGTGGCGCGATCCCTGTTGAAGAATCCCTCAAACTCGCACTCCAGATCGCCGAAGCCCTCGAAGCCGCGCACGAGAAAGGCGTCATCCACCGTGATCTCAAGCCAGCCAATATCAAGGTCACACCGGACGGGAAGATCAAGGTATTGGACTTCGGCCTGGCGAAAGCGTTCGCGAGCGCTGGGGCGGATGGGAGCCTCGCAAACTCTCCCACACTGAGCATGGCGGCTACACAGCAGGGAGTGATCCTTGGCACTGCCGCCTATATGTCTCCCGAACAGGCGCGGGGGCAGGAGGTCGACAAACGGGCGGATATCTGGGCATTCGGGGTCGTGCTGTTCGAAATGCTTACGGGTCGGGGGACGTTTGACGGAGGCACGGTGTCGGACGTGCTGGCCGGTGTCCTGGCGAAGGAACCGCAGTGGACTACGTTGCCAGCAAACCTGCACCCCAGAATCCGCCTGCTCCTGGAGCGTTGCCTGGAGAAAGAGTCTAAGGACCGGTACCACGACATCGCCGACGCACGGATCGATATTCAGAAAGCGCTCGCGGACCCGGACGGCGTGATCGCCGGGCCGGTTGCTGACATCATTCAAGCGCCGCCCCGGCCGATGTTCGGATGGATCGCGCTGGCCGTCGTTCTCACCGCGCTGGTCGCCAGCGTCTCGGTCTGGAACCTGAAGCCTGCCGAACCGCGCACGGTCACCCGATTCGCAGTCGAATTGCCGGGCCTGACGCCCCCCAACGGTGCAAGTTCGATGGTCCTGTCCCCGGATGGCAGCCGGATTGTCTACCAGGCGGACGGCCAACTGCACCTGCGAGCGATGGACCAGATGGAGGCGATGCCGATCCCGGGGACGGAGGGGGGAGAGATGCCGTTCTTTTCACCCGACGGGGAGTCGCTTGGATTTTTCGCACAACGTCGAGTAAAGACCATGGTTCTTCCCTCAGGCGCGCCGTTTGTGGTCGCGGACATCGTTGGAAACGGGGGCGTGGGCGGCACGTGGGGCACTGACGGGGTGATCATCTTCGGTCAGGGTGGCTCGTATGGTCTTTCCGAGGTGCCCGAGGGGGGTGGGACACCGGAAACGTTCGCTGATCTCGGCGAGTCCAGGGATCTTGATTTTCCGGATATTCTTCCCGGCGGCGAATGGGTCCTCTTTACGGACAGGACGGAAGGCGCATCGCTGTGGAGCGAATCGAATATCGTGGCTCAGTCGGTGAATACGGGAGATCGCAAGGTCCTGATCGAAGGCGGCTATCGTGCCCAGTATCTGTCGACCGGCCACCTCGTTTAGGTGCGCGACGGCGCGTTGCTGGCTGTCGGATTCGACGCCGAGGCGGTCGAGAGGTTGACCCCTCCCATCGTCCTCGTCGACGGTGTGGAGAGCAGCGAGCGTTTAGGAGCCGCCCAGTACGCGGTATCGGACAACGGGACTCTCGCCTATGCTCCGGCAACAGGGCTCGACACGGGAGACACCCTCGCGCTTGTCGCCCGTGACGGGACCGTCGAACGCCTGGACGTGGATCCGAGAACCTACGTGCGCCCCCGGATCTCGCCTGACGGAACAAAGGTGGTCGTCGAAAGTCTCGGAGGCGAGGGCCGCGTCCTATGGATATACGAGCTTTCCGGCGAGAGCCAGATCCGTCAATTGACGTTCGATGGAGACAGCAGATTTCCCATATGGACGCCTGACAGCCAGCGGATCACGTTTTCTTCCCGCCGAGATGGCGCCAACGGCATCTACACGGTCTCCGCCGATGGCGGTGTGGCGGAGCCACTGACCGTGGCCGAAGAAGGCAGGACCCACAACCCAGGGTCCTGGTCCCCGGACGGCGGGACGCTGGCCTTCGTGGTGGAAGCTGGAACGAACCCGAGCATCTGGACCGTCTCGCCTGGCGAGGAGCCGAAAATTCTCTACGATTCCCCAGACAAGATATTTTGGAATCCCGAATTCTCTCCGGATGGACATTCGATCGCTTACGTATCGGGCGATACCAACTCTACCGTGGATGTCTATGTCGAGCCGTTTCCGCCGACCGGGCTCGTGACCAAGATGTCGCAGAATGGAGGTTCCTTTCCTGTGTGGTCCTTACCCGATGGGGACGAGTTGTTCTACCGGATTCCGGGGGAGGCCCAAATCTGGTCGGTCGACGTTCGTACACGGCGCCCCGAGAATCTGCCGATTGAGGGCTTCAGACTGGGCCTTAGCAACCGCAACTACGACATCACGCCGGACGGCGAACACCTTCTTATGGTCTATCCGGCCGCCACAAGCGATTCCGGCGAACCCGTAACGCCCCGCATTAACATCGTGTTGAATTGGTTTGAAGAATTGAAAGAACGGGTGCCGGTGCCGTGAGGGGAATTCTTCTGTAGGTGCGGTCTATGACCGCACAAATTGTTTCGGGCGAGAAGATGTGCGCTCATAGAGCGCACCTACAGTCGGATTAGAAACGAATGATCGGCAAGACACTCGGCACCTACGAGATCCTCTCCCCGCTCGGCAAGGGCGGCATGGGCGAGGTGTGGCGTGCACGAGATCAGAAGCTCGGGCGCGAAGTGGCGATCAAGACGCTTCCCGAAGAGTTCGCTCAGGACGAAGAACGCCTGGCGCGGTTCGAGCGTGAAGCGAAGCTCCTCGCCTCCTTGAATCATCCGAACATCGCTACCATCCACGGGCTCGAAGAAGACAGCGGCACGCGGTTCCTCGTTCTGGAACTCGTCGAAGGCGACACGCTGGCCGATCGGTTGAGACGTGGCGCCATCCCTGTCGAAGAGTCCCTCAAGTTGGCCCTCCAGATCGCCGAGGCCCTCGAAGCGGCACATGAGAAGGGCGTCATTCACCGGGATCTCAAACCCGCCAACATCAAGGTCACGCCCGACGGCAAGATCAAGGTGCTGGACTTCGGCTTGGCCAAGGCGTTTGCGGGCGATCGATCGGAAGTGAACCTGTCGCAGTCGCCGACGCTGAGTATGCAGGCAACCGAGCAGGGAGTGATTCTCGGCACGGCGGCATACATGTCACCGGAACAGGCGCGTGGTCAGGAAGTCGATAAGCGGGCCGATGTGTGGGCGTTCGGTGTCGTATTGTTCGAGATGCTCACCGGACGGGGAGCTTTCGACGGTGGAACGGTGTCGGATGTGCTGGCCGGTGTCTTGCGGGCGGATCCTGACTGGAACGGGCTTCCGCTGAACCTGCATCCCAGAATCAGATTTCTCCTGGAGCGCTGTTTGGAGAAGGAATCGAAAGACCGATACGGTGACATCTCCGATGCCCGCGTGGACATTCAGAAGGTGCTTGCCGATCCCGATGGCGTGATCGTCGCCCCGGTTGCCGAAGTTGTTCAGACTGCACCGCAATCGAACGTGATTATGCACTTGACTCCGAGCGTTGAAAAGCGCCACAAGATGTTGTGTTCAAGCGTCTTGCCAGATATAGTGGTGTCTGAAAATGAACGATTGGCGGGCGAAGCTGGAGACTTCGCCCGCCGGTCACAGCAACAGAGGAAATCAACTATGAACGCCCTAGGAGCCTGCGCCGTAGGACGATTTTCGGCTCGGCGAATTACGCGAGATGGCGATCGATCGGTATCGGTGACCGGGGAATGGGCGTTTTGGACGCCGAGGCGCCGATGGGTGCGCCACGGGTGCTTGAATCGACCCTCGTTCGGCCTGATTTGCGGGCGGTATCCCTGTCATCAGGCTGCCTGAAGCCCTGCATCCGCTTGACGTTCAATGCCAGACACACCAAGTTCCACTCGCCCTGGACCTTGTTCAGGCCGCGCAGGCTGAATCGGCGGAAACCGAGCACCTCCTTGATCCACCCGTTGGGCGCCTCCGACAGCCATTTGCGTCGGGCGTACTGCACCCGTCCCGCCGAGGTCGCCAGCTTCTCGGCCATGCGGGCCTTCGCCGGATGCCTGGCCGCGTCCACCGCGACCGCGCGCCGGCCCTCCCGGCCCAAGGCCACATAGCCGTCCACGCCGCGCGCCTCCAGCGCCTCAAGGTCGTCCTCGTTGCAGTAGCCCGCATCCGCCAGCACCGTCTCCGGCCGTTCCCCATGGGTGGCCTCCACCTCGTCCACCAGCGGGACCAGTCGACCCTGGTCGCTGGCGTTCGACGACACCTCGGTGGCGACGATCAACTGCTTCTCTCCCTCCACCGCCACCTGCGCGTTGTAGCACTGCTGAAAACCCTCCGATGAGGTCTTCATGATCCGGCTTTCGGGATCCGTGAAGTTGTCCTGCGCCTTCTCGTCCGGCTCGCCGTATTCCCGCTTGTATGGCCGCCCGCCCTTCCGGTTGCGCTTCGAACCGGGCTCGCGTCCCCGCGCCTCGTCGGCCTCCCGTTGCCTGGCCTCCAATCGCGCCCTGGCCGCCCGGATCGCCGCCAGCCGATCCTCCCGGCGGCGTAACTCCTCGGGTAACTCATCGCCGCGATGCGCCTCCCCGAAACGCGCGTCCTCCGCCGCGTCGGTCTCCCGCGCGCGCGACAGCAACGCTTCGATCTCGCTCTCCAGACGCCGCTCCTCCTCCAGCATCCGACCGTAACTCATCGCCTTGCGCTTGCTGGCGTTGGCTCGAACCTTCGTCCCGTCGATCGACAACTTGCCGAAGTTCGCAACGCCGGTCTCGCGCGCCAGACGCACCACCTCCACAAACAGCGCCTTGAAATCCGCCAAATGACGGCGGCGAAACTCGCAAATCGTCCGATGGCTCGGAAAATTCCCCGCCGCCAACACCCGAAATGCCACGTCCTCCTCCAGCTTCCGCGCCAGCCCTCGGGAGGAAAACACCCCCGTCGCGTACCCGTAGATCATCACCTTCACCATCATCCGCGGCTCATACGGCGACTTGCGACGACCGTCCCCCTCGTAAGGCGCGTAAAACGCCGTCAAGTCCAATCCGTCCACCAGATCGCTCACATGGTGCGCCAAGTGCCCCTCCGCCAACCAATCCCGCATATCCGGCGCCAGCAGCAACCCCTGATCCGGCTGGTACGGGCGAAACGTCGTCGGCATCGCAATCTCCTCCTAACTGCGACACAATTATCTCATTCACTTCCTACGGCGCAGGCTCCTAGCTGTCGCCGTGAAACCTTGTTGGGACGTGCTTGCCCAAACTTGGGATGCCATTTCTCTCGCCAAGGATTGCCTAGTAACCGCGTTGCGGCTCCTGAATGAAGCCAAGAACATCCGGGAACTGTTTCGCCGCAGGAGACCGAAAAAGCACCGCGTGGCCGCCCATGAGGTCACAGCGCGCATCACTTTCGGCGCACCGACCGCCACCGCGCGGGTCTCTGTTTCACCCCCGGTGTGGCTCTGACGTAACCACCCCAATATCTTGTGGTTAGCCCGTTTCATGTGTGACCACCATATATGGGATAGCCTGTCTTTAAATTGGGTCAAGTTCATAACTACGCAATCGAAAGTGCCATGGGTCGCGGCGTTGGTCGTTGTCGCGGCCATCGCTGGCGTTTCCACGTGGAGGTTGAAGCCTGCCGAAACTGTCTCTGTCGTCCGCTTTGACCACAAGTTGGCCGATGGACTTTCATTTCGTGCCGCCCGTTACGATGTGATAGCCGTCTCCCCGGATGGCCGTTCCGTTGTGTACAACACATCCGCAGGACTCTACCTGCTGTCGGTGGACGAGTTCGATGCGCGGCTGATTCCCGGAACTGAAGAGCGAATAGTCAACCTGACGTTTTCACCCGATAGTCTGTGGTTAGCATATTGGTCGGGTGCGGACCAACAGTTACAAAAGATCTCTGTGAACGGTGGCGCACCGGTGGTGCTGGCCGGTGTGACCGCCGCTCCTCGTGGGATGAGTTGGGGCGAGGACGACACGATTGTCTATGCGCTTGCCGGGGGGATATGGCGGGTTTCCGCCACTGTCGGCACTCCTGAACAGGTACTGATTTCTGAGGAGATGCCGCCTGGGAGGTCGTTCGCGCCACAGATGCTACCCGGTGGGGATGCCGTGCTATTCGGTAGTGCCGGACAGATTTTCGTTCAGTCCCTCGATGCCGACGAGCCTCGACTGCTGGTTACCGGTCTGTGGCCCCGCTACGTGACGACGGGTCACCTTGTCTATTCGGTCGACGGTTCACTCTTTGCGCAGGGGTTCGATCTGGCGAACCTCGAGGTCGTTGGCGGCCCGGTCCCTGTGGTCGATGGCGTGAGCCAGTATGCCCTGTCCGAGGCGGGAACGTTGGCGTATCCCGCGGGAATCCTCACCGCAGGGACCGCGCAGCGAAGATCCCTCGTCTGGGTGGACCGGGACGGCGCTGAGGAGCGCGTGAATGCGGAACCCCGCAATTATGTTTACCCCCGACTTTCTCCCAGTGGTGAACAGGTGCTTATTGATGTAGGTGATGGACCTTGTTGCATGGATCATCCCGAAGGATACCTTATCATCGTGTTTTTCAACACAGGGGATAACCTAGATGCCACATAAGTTCAACGCAGCGCGACGGCACAAGTTTGATAAGGCACAGTACCGGGTGATCAACTGGGCGGAATATAACGAGAGCCTGCGCCAGCGGGGTGATCTGACGATTTGGGTCAGTGATGAGGCTCAAAGTGTGTGGCGCGCGCCGCGCCGCACGTCACGGGGTGGCCAGCGGAGATACTCGGATCTGGCGATCGAGACATGCCTGACGCTGCGCACGGCGTATCGGCTTGGGTTGCGAGAAACGCAGGGGCTGATGGGTTCCATCGGCACGCTCATGGGGCTGGATATACGGGTGCCGGATTACTCCACACTGTCGCGTCGCGCAAACGGCTTGAGCATCGCTCAGGCGATGAGGCAAGCCGGGTCTGTGCCTGTCCATCTGGTGGTGGACAGTACCGGCCTCAAGATCTTCGGAGAAGGAGAATGGCTCGCACAGAAGCATAAAACCAGGGGAATACGCCGCCGCTGGCGCAAACTCCACCTCGGACTGGACCTCCATAGCGGTGCGATTGTTTGCGCCGACCTGACTCACGATGACGTTGGAGACAGCACCGCCTTACCCGGGCTCCTGGATCAACTCGATGCCTCGGTCACGGGCTTCCTGGCGGACGGCGCCTATGATGGAGCGTCCACACGGGATATGTTGAGACATCGGTATGGGGAGACCCTGGATGTGGTTATACCGCCGCCAAAGAACGCAGTGATCCGACCGCAATCGGCGCGGGATCCAACCGTTCGGGATCGCCATATTGCCCAGATCCGCAGCAACGGCCGCATGGCATGGCAAGTGGCCACAGGGTACAACCAGCGCAGCCGGATAGAAACGCAGATCGGCCGGTGGAAGAGCGTCATCGGCCCCAGACTCAGATCCCGCAGCTTCTCCAGGCAAATCACGGAGATCCAGGTCGGCCAGAAAGTCCTGAACACAATGACCGCACTCGGACGGCCTGTGTTCGAACGTATCGCCTGACGCTACCGCTTGGGAAAGGGCGAATTCCATCTCCGCCCCGATCCATGCAACAACGCTTACGAACTCCATGAGTTGCTGCGCACCGAGCGTCTCGGTAGCGTGCAGCCCGCCGTCGATCCATACGACAGACTTCCCTTCCCCGGCGAGCCGACGCGCCTCCTCCTCGGAAACATCCTCGGCAAGAGCCATTCGCCTCGAGATTTCCTTGTACCGGTCCAGGTTCCGGTGATTGTCGGGGGACGTGATGATCGCCATGTAGATCGGCCGGCCTTCCGCCGTGTTGCCGATGACCTCCAGCGCCATCCGGTCGGATTCGGCCTCGAGCTTCTTCCAGTGCGCCTCCAACTGAGTGTAGTTGGCGAGTTGGTAGTCGGCCCCGAGGTTGAAGCCGAACTCGGCCATTGGCGTCGTGATGCCACCCTGCCCGAGAGAACTTACCGGCAACAGCACGATAGCGAGCAACGTCACGAGGAGAAAATGGCTCTTCTGACTGAACATGCGAACCCCCTTCGAGTTCCGGGAACAGGCCGGGATTCAAATGGATGTCGGCCCGATTGACGGCGATCCAGTGATTGTATGGACTGGCAGTCCATGGCACAAGTCTCGGCCCTCGATCCGGTCGAGCCGGCCAGGAACTGTGCTAAAAAGAAACGGTGCCGTTTGACCCTGCACTCCGACACATGATCGCCTCGTTCCGAGCCTCGCCCAATTGGGACGAGCAACTTGACCTGAAGCTGCTCCAGGCGCTCTGGCCGAGGCTGGTAGGTCCGCAGCTGGCCGAGGCGACCCGCGTCCAGGCGATCGACGGCACTCGGGTCATCGTGAGCGTCCCCGACGCCACGTGGAAGACTCAGTTGATTCCGGAACGATACCGCCTCCTGCGCTCCATGAACGAACCCTGGCCAAACCCCTGGATCACGGAAATCTGGTTCACCGATGAAGATAGGTAGGACCCAGGTCGAATACGTCGCCGCCCTGGCCAACCTTGAAGTGGACGAGGATGAAAAGGACGAACTGGCCGAGCAACTCAGCCGGATCGTGGAGTTTGTCGAACGGTTGAACGAGCTGGACACCGATGACGTCGAACCCACGTCACAGGTCGCGGCCCTCGGCCCCGAGATATCCCGAGAGGACCGTATCGAGCCCAGAACGGGAAGCTCCGAGGCTGCGAGGGAGGTGGGCCTCTTCAAAGTTCCACGCGTGATCACCGAACGATGAACCTCGGCAACACCACGGCACATGAACTCGCGGCGATGTACCGGAACCACGAGACAACCGTCACCCAGGTCATTGAAGCCGCTTTCGATGGGATCGAGGACCGCGACGCCGACATCGGAGCGTTCCTTCACACGCGCCGTGCCGACGCGCTCGCCGAAGCCGGGCGCACCGATGCCTCCTTCGCTCGATCCGAAGAAATGCCTCCCCTGACCGGAATTCCGGTGGCGATCAAGGACAACATGAACCTCCGCGGCATGAGGACGACCTGCGGTTCGAAAATCCTCGAGGACTACGTGCCGACGTTCACATCGACCGCAGTCGAGCGCTTGCTGCGGGCCGGAGCGATCGTCCTCGGCAAGACGAACATGGACGAATTCGCGATGGGATCGTCGACGGAGAATTCGGCCTTCCACCCAACGCGCAACCCACACTCAAGAGATCGCGTTCCCGGCGGCTCGAGCGGCGGTTCGGCGGCGAGCGTCGCAGCGGGAATGGCGGTACTAGCGCTTGGGTCCGACACGGGCGGATCGATACGCCAACCGGCTGCTTTCTCGGGCGTGGTCGGGATGAAGCCCACCTACGGCCGCGTGTCCCGGTACGGGCTTGTGGCCTTCGCCTCGTCGCTGGATCAGATCGGCCCGTTCTCGAAGACCGTGCGGGAGTCGGCCGAACTGTTGGAAACCATCTCGGGTTTCGATCCGCTCGACTCGACGTCGGCAAAGATGGACCGCCCGGACTGGGTCGCATCGCTCGATAAGCCCATCGAGGGATTGCGCGTGGGTGTCCCGCGGGAATACTTCGTGGACGGCGTGGATCGGCAAGTTCAGTCGAAGGTCGAAGCGGGCGTGGCCAGGCTTGAAGAGCTGGGATGCCGCATCGAGGACGTATCGCTGCCGCACACCAGCTACGCGGTTGCGACCTACTACCTGATCGCCACGGCCGAGGCCAGTTCCAACCTGGCTCGCTACGACGGCGTTCGGTACGGCTATCGGGCGTCCGGGGGCCCAAGCCTCCGGGACATGTACCGGCAGACACGAAAAGACGGCTTCGGCAAGGAAGTGAAGAGACGCATCCTGCTCGGCACCTACGCGCTGAGCGCGGGCTACTACGACGCCTACTACCTGAAGGCCCAGAAGGTGCGGACGTTGATCCTGGACGATTTCCGGAAGGCGTTCGGCCAGGTCGATGTGATCGTGACACCCACGACGCCGACCACCGCGTTCAAACTCGACGAGAAGGTCGACGATCCGCTGTCGATGTACCTGTCCGACATCTTCACGATCACCTGCAACCTGGCCGGATTGCCGGGGATTTCGGTTCCCTGCGGCACCTCTTCCGAGGGCCTGCCTGTCGGAATGCAATTGATCGGCAACCACTTCCGGGAAGACACGATTCTCAGCGCGGCCCACCAGTTCGAGATGGCCGGAGGGTTCAAGTCCTGAAAAGAGGGCTTGGCGGCGGCTTCAGCAAATCCGGCTCCGGATGCTATCCTATTGTGAATGAATGATACCGGTCCGAAGCGACCGGATCACCCGTTGGAGGAGGCCAGAGAGTTCATCATGCGAACCGTCAACAAGTCCAAGTCCGGAAAGTACGTCCGAATCGCCACAGCTCTTGTCGTTCTAACGTTGCTGGTTCCGGCCGTCGGCTCCGGGCAGGGCACGAAGATCGGGACGGTCGACCTGCAGACTGTTGTGGAGGAGAGCGCGGATTGGGCGAAGGCTGCGGAAGATTGGACCGCCCTCCTGAACGAGCGCAGCGCTGATTTTCAGGCCGGGCAGGCTGAGATCGACCTAGAGCAAGCGAAGCTGGACACGCAGCCGAGCACATTGACCGAGGTCGAGCGGGCCGCGGTGGCCCGAAACATCGATCGGCTGGGAACGCAGCTCACACGCCTGAATGAGGACCTCCAGATTGAGTTGGATTCGTACCGCGAGGACCTGATGGGACCGATCGCGGAAAAAGCAAATCGCCTGATCCGGGAATACGCCCTCGAGGCCGGCTTCAATCTGATCATCGACGGTTCGAACCCGAACAGCGGAGTCGCCTTCGTCGACGAGGTCATCGATATCACGACTGAAATGCTCCGGCGTATGGACGCCCCTTCCGAAGAGACACCGCCCGGCCCCGGTCCCGGTCCGGGCCGATAAGCCGGCCGGCCGCAGCCGCATAGCCAAGCCTCGTTGCCAAACTGCCGTGGTCGAAACAGGCCGGCATGACCGGAACGATCAGGGTCGAGCCCAGGCTGCCTGTAGTGGAACCCTATGGATCAACACAAAACTCCCCCCGACACCCTGACCTATGAAAGCTACCTCAAGATCAGGGAACTGCTGGACCTGCAGAAGCCTCTGGCACAGCCCGAGAGCCACGACGAAATGCTGTTCATCATCAGCCACCAGGTCTTTGAACTCTGGTTTCGCCTGATTCTGCATGAACTGGAACGCATCGTCCGACTGATCAAGGCAGACGAGCCGAGGGAGGCCGACCGGCTCCTCAGAAGGGTCACAGACACGGTTCGACTGTTCATACCCAAGCTCAGTGTTCTCGAGACGATGATCCCCTCCGACTTCATCAAGTTTCGTGACAACCTCATGCCGGCCAGCGGCTTTCAATCCCGTCAGTTCCGCGAAATCGAGTTCATCTGCGGGGTCAGGGACGTCCGCTACATCGAGATGTTTGAGGGCAACCCCGCCGCGCGGGAGCGCCTCCAGGCGCGCATGGACGAACCGTCGCTCTGGGACCATTTCCTGGGGATGCTCGAGGGCCGCGGGTTCGATGTTGTGGATGAGGAGTCCCAGGAAACGACTGTGGCCGGAATCTACGGGGATCCCAAGCAGCTCGATCTCCGACTTCTGTGTGAAGCCATGATCGAGTACGACGAGATGTTTTCATTGTGGCGAGAACACCACGTGCGTATGGCACAACGTATGATCGGGAGCAAGCCCGGGACCGGGCAGACCCTCGTCGAAGCCGCTTTCGACACCGGCCCGCTGGGAACGATGGGGGTCGAGTACCTCGCCCGCACAGTCGGCAAACGTTTCTTTCCCGTCCTGTGGGCGGCCAGAACCCACATGTAGTGCCAGCGCTGGCGTTCTCCGGCTCCATGTTGCAAGATAACTGACGCTCTTCGACCGGAGGGACGTCGAAACGTGGCTGCGGAAAGCAGGGTTCTCCGTTCGAGTATCGAAACGCGGCGGAGATGTACCCATCCCTCCACGCCGTCTGGTCTTCCGGGCGCGCAAGCGTTAAGTCGAAAAGAGAGATCCCATGGGAAGAAGTATTCTTGCGGTAGTCGCCGGGTATTTCACGATGAGGATCGGCATCGTCCTGGCAACACTCGCCGCCGTTTTCTTCATGCTGGCAGACCCAACGAGCACCGTACCCACGCCCGCCTATCTGGCGGTTAACCTCGGCTACAGTGGGTTTTTTGCCGCGCTGGGGGGATACGTTGCCGCCCTCGTCGCCCGCCAGTCCGAGTACCGGCACGCGTTGGCTCTTGCAGGGACCCTGATCGTAGTCAACGCTGTGGCGTTCGTCGTGTCGGGTGGGGCGTCTCAGGAGGGGCAGCCAGTCTGGTATCCCTACGTGATATTGGCGATCGGCATCGGAGGTATTTACCTCGGAGCCTGGTTCCGAGTACGCCAACGATCATCGGCGGAGTCCGCGCATGTTGTTGAAGATCTGTGATCTGGAGGGCATCGCTGCCGGCAAGATCTCGCTGGCCTTCCGTAGGTGGAAACGGCCGACCGTTAAGGCTGGCGGGCAGTTGCGTACCGCGATCGGCATCCTGGCCATCGATGCGCTGGATGCGGTTGAAGAGGGCCAGATATCCGAACCAGACGCGCGGCGGGCCGGGTTCGGTTCCCGTGATGAACTGATCAGACAACTGGCACGGCATGGCGAGGCGCAACTGTATCGAATCTCGCTACGATTTTACGGAACCGATCCGCGAACGGCGCTTCGTCAAGAAACGCGACTGACGGACGAAGAACTTCGTGACATCGCAGGGCAGTTGGATCGCTTCGACGGAGCCAGCCGCCACGGCGCGTGGACGCTTCCCGTTCTGGGGCTCATCGCTCGAAGCCCCGGTTTGCGCGCAGCGGATCTCGCAGCGCAGACTGCGTATGAGAAACTCTGGCTCAAGACCCAGATTCGAAAACTCAAGGACCTCGGCCTTACCGAAAGCCTTCCGACCGGATACCGGCTCTCGCCCCGGGGCCGGGCGTTCCTTGAATTCAGCAAGATAAGAGGAGGTTGAGAATGATGGCAGTGAAGCCCGTTCCCGCTGGTTATCACACGGCGACGCCATACCTCGTCTGCAAAGGCGCCGACCAGGCTATCGAGTTCTACAAGAAGGCCTTCGGAGCTACCGAACTGCTCCGCATGCCCGGTCCCGACGGAAAGGTCATGCATGCGGAAATCAAGATCGGCGACTCGCCGATCATGCTTGGCGAGGAGGTCCCCGAGATGGGATTCCGCTGTCCGCAAACTCTGGGGGGTTCGCCGGTGGGAATCATGCTCTATGTCGAGGACGTCGACGGGTTGTTCGAGCAAGCGATCGAGGCCGGCGGCAAGCAGCAGCGTCCCATCGTAGATCAATTCTACGGAGACCGCAGCGGCACGCTCGAGGACCCGTTCGGCCATATCTGGACGATCGCGACGCACAAGGAAGACCTCTCTCCAGAACAGATCAACGCGCGATTCGAAGAGATGATGAAACGGCAAGGCCAGCAGTAGCAGCCTGGGTGGAAGCGACTTGGACCACCGAGAGATGAGCCCTGTCGAAGCAGTCACGCTCGATTTCTTTGGCACGCTGGCTGATCACGCTGACGGAATCGGGCGGAGCCGACTCTTCGCCGATTACCTCGCCACCCAGGGACTGGGTTGCCCGCGTTTCGACCACCGGGTCATGTACGAGGCGTTCGATTACTACGGCGAAGCGTTCAGGCCTGACAGTAGCGACAGGAAACGGAAGGATGTCTGGATCGAGTTTACGCGACGCCTCTTTGAGCGAACCGGAGTACAGGGGAATCCCGACCCGGAGGTACACGCGGGATCCATCGAAACGATTTTCGGTCCGAACCACTTTCGGCTGTTTCCCGAGGTGATACCCGTACTCGAAGAACTCAAGCGACGCGGCCTGGCCGTCGGTATCGTATCGAACTGGCACCGGGGTCTGAATCATTTCTGCGCCCAGTACGGCATCCTTGAATTCCTGGACGTCGTGATCACCTCCACTGATGCGGGCTGCGAAAAGCCACATCCCACCATCTTCGGGAAGGCCGCCACGCGGCTGGGCGTATCGGCCGGCAAAGTCGCGCACGTGGGAGATTCGCCAGAGGACGACGTCGAAGGCGCCAGGAACGCCGGGATGCAAGCCATCCTGCTGGATCGGCACGATCGCGTTTTGTCAGTCGGTCGGAAGGTACGCGACCTCGAAGAGATGCTGGAACTCGTCGGGTTACGGGCATGAGCGTGGCCCACAGAGTCATGGATGTTCGTAGGGTTCGGCTCGAACCCCTGACGATGCATCGAGCCGGCGATTTCCTGGAGGCTGTCGGAAGGAGCAAACAGCTGCATCGACATTGGGTCTACCCGCCCGCCACGAAGGAAGCGTTCAGATCTTTCGTTGCGCGCTTTCGCGATCCCTCACACGTGGGTTTTCTCGTTCTTACCGAAGGAAGCGAGCTGGCCGGGGTCGTCAATGCCTCCGAGATCGTGAGGAGTTGTTTCCAGAGCGCCTACCTTGGGTACTACGGTTTCGCGCCGTTCGAACGACAGGGATACATGACGGCTGGGATTGCAGAAGCGCTGAAGGCACTGTTCGGCCGACACAAACTGCAAAGGATCGAGGCGAACATCCAGCCGGACAACATGGCCTCCATCCGCCTCGTCAAACGACTCGGCTTCCGCTACGAGGGCCTCTCTCCGCGCTACCTCAAGGTCGGCGGAAGATGGAGAGATCACCAACGCTGGGCGCTTCTGGCAGAGGAGTTTCGGCCTCCACCAAGACGATAGGGGTCGCATCGACGATGGAATTCGAACACATTCAGACCGTCGGCTTCGATTACGGCAACACTCTGATCGAGCTTGGAGCCTATCAGACAGAGCGGCTGGACGACGCTCTCGAATCGGGCCTGACCGAACGCTACGGAAGCTGTGACCGGGAACTCCTATCGTCAATCCGACGGAGCCACCGCCTGGCGCCCTACTCCAACGGCTTCCTCGAAAACGACCTGCGGCATATTTGTCGGGATCTGCTCAGAGGGCTGTATGACCTCGAGCCTGGCGACGGCGATGTCGATTGGCTCATCGAGACTCGCTCTGAGGCGTTCGTAGAACTCATTGTGCTTCCGGATGGTGTTCGGGAGGTGCTGGCGCGCTTGTCCGAGCGCTACCGTCTCTCGCTTGTTTCCAACTATCCCTGTGGTCGAACCATTCGGAGCAGCCTCGACAAGCTCGGGCTTACCGGCTCTTTTGAATCGATCGTCGTCTCGGGCGACATCGGGTATGTCAAACCACACCCGGAGCCCTTTCAGGCGATGTTGGATGAAATGGCGATCGAGCCCGCAGCATGCGTGTTCATCGGAGACAACTGGCTGGCGGACATCCAGGGCGCAAAGCGATTGGGTATGAGCGCAATCCATTTCACCGGATACGAGCCGCATGAACTGGCCGCCCCGCGACCGGGGGATATCGAACCGGATACCCGCATTGGTCACCTCCGGGAACTCGAGGCGCTCTTGCTCGACTGACGACGCCTTAACCCGGCAGCCTGAACGTGTCCGAAAGCATTCAAGCCCTCATCTTCGACCTCGACGACACCCTGTTGATCGAGGTCGCCTCCGCCGACGCCGCCTTTGCCGAGACCTGTCAACTCGCGGAAGAACGGTTCGGCGTGGATGCCGAGGCGATGCGGGAGACGGTTCGCAAGACGAGTCAGTCCCATTGGCAGCGGGCGCCCGACCGGGAATATTGCGTGCGGATCGGGATCAGTTCCTGGGAGGGTCTGTGGGCGCGCTTTGACGGTCCCGGAGACAACCTGCGAACGATGAGAGACTGGGCTCCGACGTACCGGCGGGCAGCCTGGAGCGACGCGCTGAACGCGCACGACATCGACGACTTCTCGTTCGCTGACGAGCTTGCGGAAGCGTTCTTCCGGAGCCGCAGGACCCTGCATCTTCTCTTCGACGACACACTGCCGACACTGGCATCGCTTCGAGGCCGGTACCGGATGGGCCTGCTGACCAACGGCGCATCGGACCTGCAGCGGGAGAAGATTGATGGCGCCCGAATCGGCACATACTTCGATGCAACGGCAATATCTGGAGACGTCGGGGTAAAGAAGCCGCAACCGCAGATGTTCGAAGCTATTCTGGCGAAACTGGGGGTCCAGGCACCAGAAGCGGTGATGGTCGGAAACAGCCTCGTCGCGGACGTCGCCGGCGCCCAGAACGTCGGAATCAGGACGGTGTGGCTCAATCGGACGGGAAAGGAGAATAGAACCGAAACCGTGCCTGATGCCGAGATCCTTGGACTCGAAGAACTGCCGGAACTCCTGCCGACAATCAGAGGACCGAAGGTGAAGGGTGGGCGCTCGAGTGGCGTTTAAGGATTGACCCGGGAACACGGACTGGCATAGAAGAAGGTATCGCTTATTGGCAGCCCGACAAAGAAGTCTTCGATCCCGAACGGGGGCCGGGGGCTTTTTCTGTTTTGCGGGATTTCACCTCGAGGAGGATCAGCAATGAGCAATTTCGTCGAAGCTCGAAGACGGTTCATGGCGCACTTCACGGCTATCGGTCTGGGATCGACGCTCGTGCCCGGAATCATATGGGCGCGGATGCAGGACGCGGAGGAACAAACCATCACGCTGGAGATGGTCGCCGATGCCATGAAGCTGTCCGGGATCGAGTTGAGCACCGAAGACCTCGAAGACCTGGTGAATACCGCCAACCGCAACCTGGATAATTTCGAAGAGAATCGCAAGACTCATATTCCGAACGACGTATCCCCTCCGTTCCACTTCAGTTCGATAGCGCCGGGCATCGAAGTGGACAAGATCCAGCGGCCGATAAGGTACAGCGATGTTACGGTCACACGGCCCGCAAATCTGGAAGATGTTGCCTTCTGGTCGGTGCGCAACCTGGCCGAGCTGATCCGGACGCGACAGGTAACGTCGGTCGAGTTGACCCAGATGTGCCTGGATCGTCTCCACCGCTACCAGCCGACCCTGAATTTCGTCGTCACCTTCCTCGATGAACTCGGCCTCGACCAGGCCAGACAGGCCGACCGCGAGATCGCCGCTGGCAATTATAAAGGCCCCCTGCACGGCATCCCGTGGGGCTCGAAGGACATCATCTCGGTCAAGGATTTCCCGACAACCTGGGGATCGGAAGCCTTCCGCGACCAGGTCTTCGATTCCGACGCAAGTGTCGTGGAAATGCTGCGTGATGCCGGGGCCGTTCTCGTCGCGAAGCTCTCGACCGGCGAACTGGCAGCAGGGGACAACTGGTTCGGTGGCCAGACGAAAAACCCGTGGGATCCGGAACAGGGATCGAGTGGTTCCTCTGCAGGACCCGCATCCGCCACAGCCGCGGGCTGCGTCGGGTTTGCGATCGGTTCCGAGACAAGCGGCTCCATCCTAAGCCCGTCGTCACGGTGCGGAGTAGCCGGCCTTCGTCCGACGTTCGGCCGTATCAGCCGCTATGGAGTGATGGCCCTTTCCTGGACCCAGGACCGGCTAGGGCCGCTGTGCCGGTACGCGGAGGACTGCGCCATCGTGATGGAGGCCATCGCGAAGCCGGACGGCCGCGACATGAGCGTCTCAGATATCCCCTTCAACTGGGACGCAAGCTTCGACATTACGGGACTGCGCGTGGGCTACATCAAGGAGTCGTTCGACGACATCACGAACGCGACAGTGAAACAGAATGCCGACGCCACTCTCGACACCCTCCGATCGATGGGAGTGTCCGAGTTCATCCCGATGACCATTCCTGAGACGCCCGGCAACGGGAGCGCGATCGGTGTGGAGTCGACCGTCTTCTTCGACGAGAAGTCCCGGACCGGTCAGATGGAAAATGCCCGGGGTGGCGCACGGAATTCGAGCCGACTCATTCCGGCCGTGGAGTACCTGCAGGCCCAGCGGATGCGGATGATGATGATGACCGGACTGGCCAAAGCGACGGAAGGCATCGACGTGTACGTGGTGGCGTCGGCCGGTCGCAGGGGCGGTGGACGCGGCGGACGCGGAGCTCGCGGAGGCCGTGGGGGCGCTGGTGCCGAAGCCGGGGGAGCCCGTGGGGGCGCTGGTGCCGAAGCCGGGGGAGCCCGTGGCGCTGCGGCTCGTGGAGGTCGCGGAGGCCGGGGTGGGGGTGCACCTCAGACGCCGGCCCGACGTCATTCGAACATGGCAAACCTGGCGTGCTATCCCGCAATCAACGTACCGAACGGTTTCAGCGAAACGGGGACGCCGACCAACGTCACATTCTTCGCGCGGCCGTTCCGTGAGTTCGAGCTCCTGGCGCTGGCGAAGGCCTACCAGGACGCGGCAGGCTTTCACCTGAGGACACCGAACCTCAGCGCGTAGTCGAAGCAGCCTGTGCGCAGAGTGGCGGTGATCGGTTGCGGCGGTAGTGGCAAGTCGACGCTGGCGCTTCGTTTGGGTGAGCAACTCGGGATACCCGTTTACCATCTTGATCGGCTGTACTGGAAGCCGGGATGGACCGAACCGCCTAGCGACCGATGGATCGCCATCCAGCAGGATCTCTGTGCGAAGCCGGCTTGGATCATCGACGGGAACTACTCGGGTACCCTGGAGATCCGCTTGGGCGCTGCCGACACCGTCGTCTTCCTCGATCTGCCCACGATCACCTGCCTGTGGGGCGCCTTTCGTCGCTACCTGGCGTACCGAGGCCAGACGAGGCCGGACCTGGCCGAAGACTGCCCCGAACAGTTCAACCTTGAGTATTTGATGTGGATCCGAAACTGCCGCCGGCGGTCCCGCCCTCGGGTCGTCGACAAGCTGGAGCGACTGGGGGCCGAAACCCGACTCGTGACGCTGACGTCCAGACGGGCGGGTGACGACTTCGTCGGAAGCCTCCGATCGTTCAAGGAGAATCGCAATGGCGAAGTGCCCACACTGTGAAGGCGATGTCGCACTAGCCACGACGCGCGAAGATGAAGCCTCGGAGGTTCATAAGAGTCTCGATGGGCTGATCAAGAAAGGGGTCATGTATTCTTGCCCTCACTGCCAGATGGAGGGACGATGGCGACCTCGCTGAACTCCGGACCGGTTGCCATGGTCTCAGCCCATGGGGGACACTCCGGACAGTTCTGCAGCCACGCCGTCGACTCGCTCGAGGACATCGTACGGCGCTACGTCGAGCTGGGCTTCGAGTGGGTCGGCCTGACAGAGCACATGCCCGCCATGGACGATACATTCGTCCCGAGCGAGGAGCGGCAAGCGGGTCTCGACGCTCGAGATACTCGCGCGATTCGAGGGGCGTACTTTCTGGATCTGGACTCATGTGGCTGCAGGCACCGTTGCGTTGTTGACGGGTCCCTTCCTGATCTGGCTCGGACTGAAACGAAAACGCCTCGATCTGCATCGTCCGCTGGGGTTCGTCTACCTCGCGGCTGTCACGTTCGGCAGCCTCGCCGCCTTCTACCTAGCGGCGACGACCGAAGTGAGCTGGGTGTTCGGAATGGGTCTCGCGGGCTTGGGAGTCGCGTGGGTGATCACAAGTGGGATGGCTTTCATCGCCATCGGCCGGCGCATGATCTCCCAACACCAGGAATGGATGATTCGAAGCTACGTAACGACGTTCGGATTCGTCATGTTTCGTCTGTTCGTTGGGATCGCGACGGTGATGAACGTCGGAACGCTCATCGAACAGCTCACCGCGGCCGCCTGGTTCTGCTGGGCCGTGCCTCTGCTGATCACGGAAGCCGTCATCCAGGGAAGGAAGCTGTTGCGTAGGCCGGCAACTGTCTGACTTTGTACGCCTGTCTTCACCGCGCCCTCGGATGAACCCTCGGGCCCAGTACATGCAGTATATTGTTATCATGGTTTTGGATCACGCCGGGCTCGTCCCGGCGATCGATTTCCCCAAGGAGCTACAGGATGAAGAACTACAGGTTGCTGTCGTTGCTGGGAGTCGCCGGTGTACTGGCGTTGGGCCCGGTGGCGTCGGCGCAGGAGCCCGATAGAGTGGCACTTCTGGACCCGGCTTCGTTGAATGAAACCGCGCCCGAGAAATATCAGGTCAATTTCGACACCAGCACGGGCACGTTCGTCGTCGAAGTCACCCGCGAATGGGCGCCACGCGCTTCAGACCGCTTCTACAACCTCGTCAAGGCCGGCTACTTCGACGGGTGCCGCTTCTTCCGCGTTATATCCAATTTCATGGTGCAGTTCGGCATCCATGGCGACCCCGAAGTCTCGGCTGCCTGGCTGCCGGAGCAACTGTCTCCGGATCCCGTGGAGGAGGGCAACCGGCGCGGCTTCATCACGTTTGCCATGGGTGGATCTCCCTCCATGATGACAACTCAGGTGTTCATCAACTTTAGCAACAACCGCAATCTGGATCCGCTGGGCTTCGCCTCCTTCGGCCGGGTCGTCTCCGGGATGGATGTCGTCGACAGCATCTACGGCGGTTACGGTGACTTCCCTCCTCGCGGAGACGGCCCGTCTCCGGCTGATATGGCCTCAGAGGGTAACGCCTACCTCGAGAGGGAGTTTCCCCGGCTGGATTACATCAACGCTGCGACGATCGTGGAATAACGCTCGCGCTCGGGAGCAGACGTAGGATCAGGGCTGCGCACACCTCACACCGGTTGAGGTGGCGGCGGCCCTTTTCTTTTTCAGAACGGGTGACTTAATGAACACGGTAGGAAGGATCCATCTTCGACGACGACAGGCTTGTCACGACATCGATGCGGTAGAGCAAGTGACTCGCCAACTCCTCGAAATCGTCCACCTGAGAAATCTTGTCCATCTCCGCGATGATCTTCTCGAGAACCGACTCGATCTCTTCGTAGGTCTGTTCTGCAAAGAACGAACGCTGGTTCTCCAGCCGTGACCTATGGCGCAGAAACTCCTCGCGGTAAAAATCCGTGATCTGCTTCTTGCGCTTATCGACACTCATATCGGGTGGACTATAACGCCAAACTTTTTAGCCCGCAAGCCTCTTTCTGAGGAGGTCATTCACGCTCTTGGGGTTGGCGCGGCCCTTGGTCGCTTTCATGACCTGGCCGACGAACCATCCGAGCGTGCCGGTCTTTCCGGAGCGATACTGATCGGCCGGACCCGGGTTCGCCTCGACGATATCGTCGACGATGCGCTCGATCTCCCCGGCATCGCTGATCTGCTCGAGGCCCCTCTCTTGAACCACATCGTCGGCTGATTTTCCTGTCCGGTACATCTCTTCGATCACGGTCTTTGCGATCTTTCCCGAGATCGTTCCGCTGTCGATCAACCCGATCATCGACGCCAGCATCCGAGGACGGACCTTCAGGCCCGACAGGTCCCTGGCATCCAGGTGATCGTCCTTGAGCAGGCGCAGCAGGTCTCCCATCATCCAATTCGCAACACTCTTGGCGTCACCCGACGCTTCGGCCGCGGCCTCGAAATAATCCGCTAGCGCTCGTGTTGAAGTCAGGTTAGACGCGTCGTATTCCGACAACCCGAAAACCTCGACGAAGCGAACGGCTCGCGCTCGGGGCAGTTCGGTTTGCTTGCTTCGGATTCCTCGGACCCACTCAGCGTCGAGTGTCAACAGCGGGAGGTCTGGCTCCGGAAAGTACCGATAGTCGTGCGCCTCTTCCTTGCTCCGCATCGAAACGGTGCGTCCCTCTCGGCTGTTCCAGAGGCGAGTCTCCTGAACGACGCGCTCCCCACTTTCTACGAGGTCGATCTGCCGGCCGACCTCGTAGTCGAGCCCGGCCCTGACGAAACGGAAAGAGTTGATGTTCTTGAGCTCGGCCCGCGTACCGAACTGGGCCGCGCCGACCGGGCATATCGAGACGTTCGCGTCGCACCGAAGGCTGCCCTCTTCCATGTTGCCGTCGCAAACCTCCAGGTACTCCAGGATCTGCTTGAGCCTGATCAAATACTCTTGGGCCTCCTCAGGTGAGCGAAGGTCCGGATGCGTCACGATCTCGATGAGCGGAACGCCCGTCCTGTTGAAGTCCAGGTACGTATACCGATCCGAATCGGGAAAGCCCTCATGAAGCGATTTACCGGCGTCCTCCTCCATGTGGATGCGCTGAATGCGAACTCGCTTGCTTTCGCCCCCGACTTCGATGTCGAGATGCCCGTTCTCTGCGATCGGGCGGTCGAACTGCGAGATCTGGTATCCCTTGGGAAGGTCCGGATAAAAATAGTTCTTGCGCGCCCACTGGGACACGAGATTGACCGTGCAATCAAGGGCCAGGGCAGTACGGACGGCCATACGGACGGCCTCCCGGTTGAGCACCGGGAGCGCGCCGGGTAGCCCAAGACAGACCGGGCAAGTGTTCAGGTTGGGTTCGTTGCCGAAACGCGTAGAACACGAACAGAACAGCTTGGACCGGGTGAGCAGCTGAGCGTGGCATTCCAGGCCGATGACGGTCGTGTACTCTGGCACTCGGGAACCTCGGAAATGCGATTTCGCACCGGATGAATTCACAAATGTAGCACAACAACCGAAGGCCACTGGCAGGCCATGCCGGAGCGGGCTAGAATGAAAGGCTGCGGTATCAGTACTCAGAGAAACTGATGATCAAGACCATCGAATGGACGGCCGACGGCGTCCGCATGATCGACCAGCGGAAGCTACCGACCGTCGAGGAGTACCCGGTCTTCACGACCTATCAGGAGGTAGCGGAAGCCATCCGGTCGATGGTTGTTCGCGGCGCACCGGCGATTGGAGTCGCTGCCGCAATGGGCATCGCGCTGGGGATGAAACGATCCCGGGCCGCCGATATTGGTGCCGCCGAGGTGGATTATCAGACGATCACCGATGCGATCGCCCAAACACGGCCGACGGCCGTCAACCTGTTCTGGGCCGTGGAGAGGATGACGAGAGTGTTCCGAAGCCTGATCGATGAATGCCGAAGCCTGGACACCATCCGGGAACGCCTCGTCGAAGAGGCTCTCGCAATTCACCGGGAGGACATCGAGGGCAACATGCGGATGGGTCAGTTCGGCGTGGAATTGATGCCTGAGAACGGCACAGTGCTGACCCACTGCAACGCCGGAGCGCTGGCGACCGCAGGCTACGGCACGGCCCTCGGTGTCATTCGGGCCGCAATAGAGGACGGGAAGCGGTTGCGGGTGCTCGCGGACGAAACGCGGCCGTTTCTCCAGGGTTCGCGTCTGACGGCCTGGGAACTCTGGAAGGACGACATCGACGTCCGAGTGATATCCGACAACATGTCCGGCGCGATAATGAGGCAAGGGCTCATCGACGTCGTCATCGTCGGTGCGGACCGTATCGCGGTCAACGGCGACGTGGCCAACAAAATCGGAACGTACCCCGTCGCGATCCTGGCAAGACATCACGAGATTCCGTTCTACGTCGCGGCGCCTGTCTCCACAATAGACCTTGCCATGCCAGACGGCTCGGGAATACCAATCGAGCAGCGGGACCCCTCCGAGGTGACAACCTTCGGGGGTGTGCGCGTCGTTCCCGACAAAGTGGGAGTCCTCAACCCCGCGTTCGACGTGACGCCTCATGAGTACGTCAGCGCCATCGTCACCGACCACGGGATCGCCCGCCCTCCATACGAGAGCTCGCTGGCCCGGCTTGCGGCGGCCGCGGCCAGCCAAAGCGTCCGCGCCTGAGGACCCCTCGCCATGCTGGTACTCGGGATCGAAACGTCGTGCGATGAAACGGCGGCAGCCGTCGTCGAAGACGGCCGGACCATCCGCTCCAACATCATTCATTCCCAGGTCGACATCCATAGCCTCTACGGCGGAGTCGTTCCTGAGATCGCGGCGCGTGAGCATATCCGGAAAATCGGCCCCATCGTAGAGCAGGCGCTTCGGGCGCCGGGACTGACGCTGGACGACATCGATGGCATTGCTGCGACCTCGGGGCCGGGCCTCATCGGTTCGCTGCTGGTGGGGCTGACTTACGCGAAGGCGATCGCGTTCGCGAAGAACAAACCTTTGATCGGCGTCGACCACATCGAAGGCCACATCTATTCGATCTTCATCGAGAACCCGGAGGTGAGCTTCCCGGCGATTGCGCTGGTTGTCTCAGGAGGGCACACGAACCTCTTTCTTGTCACATCAGAATCGGGTGACTGGACACACCTGACTTACAAGCTGATCGGCAAGACGCGTGACGACGCGGCCGGCGAGGCATACGACAAGGTGGCAAAGCTGCTGGGTCTGCCCTACCCCGGGGGGCCGGTCATCGACCGACTGGCCGCCTTGGGCACGAGAGGCGCCATCCGTTTTCCGGTGGCAAAGATCTCAGATCGGACGATGGACTTCAGTTTCAGCGGGATCAAGACTGCCGTGTTGCGTAAGGTCAAGGAAGAGAATCTGGAGCCGAAGGACGAAGACTCCTCCAGGAACGACCCGGTGCGACTGGACCTGCTGACGGGATTCCAGGAAGGAGTCGTCCGCGCGCTGGTTTCCCGGACCTTAGAGGCGGTACGACTCTATGAACCGCGATCCGTGCTTCTGGCGGGCGGCGTGGCCGCCAACTCTCGCCTGAAGGAGGCGATGGCCGAAGCCGTAGCGGACAGAAACCTGGAGTTCTGCCATCCACGGCCGATCCTGACCGGCGACAATGCCGCCATGATCGCTGCTGCCGGTACGATCCGGTTACAACGAGGAGAGCGCGCAGGTTACGATCTGGATCCGCAACCGGCCCAACGCCTGGCGGCACCGGAAAAACCCTCAAAACCGGGACGGTGGAAAGGGTGAGGGAGGAACTATTGGACGTTGGAGATTGGACACTTGAGATCTGTAATTCCCATAGGTAAACCGCCGGCTTAGCCGGGGCGACTCGCAGAGGTTTGACCGAGAGCGGCGGTAGATAGGAAAGTCCTGCTTGGAAGCGACGACTTCCAAAGAAGGAGGACTCAATGAAAGAGGCCCGAAGGCGATCGCACACGAAATGGGACTGCAAGTATCACATGGTGTTCATTCCGAAGTAGGCGGTATCCAGTGTGGCGGGATTCATCAAGGGGAAGAGTGCAATCTCGACTGCCCGGAACTTTCTGGGACTGAAACACCGTTTGACAGGGAAGAGTTTCTGAGCGCGAGGCTATTTCGTTTCCACGGTGGGGATGGACAAACAATTCGTGCGGGAATACATTTGGCGGCAGGAGCGGGAGGAGCAGCGTTTGGAGGAGCTGAACATGGCGTGGGGGCATCAGCTGCCTTCAGGCGGCTCTTGACCGGCCCCTTTGAGGGGCTCACAGAAATAAGCCCCCGGCTCTGCCGGGGGTCATTTAACTCGTCGATCAGAGCGGCCCTTCCGGGCCGGTTTCACAAATAACCGATCTCGAACAATCAGACCGTCATTATCTCTAATTCCTTGCCCTTCGCAATCTCTTCGAGCTTCGCGATGAACTCGTCCGTCAGCTTCTGGATTTCATCCAGCGCGCGATGCTCTTCGTCTTCGGAAAGCTCCTTGTTCTTGAGGTGCTTCTTCATCGTTTCGTTGCCGTCGCGGCGTATGTTGCGGACGGCGGTCCGGTGGTCTTCGAGCACCTTGTGGACATGCCTGGCCAACTCCTTGCGGCGCTCTTCGTTGAGGGGCGGGATGGGAATGCGGATCATGCGGCCATCGTTGGATGGGTTCAGGCCGAGGTCCGATGCGAGTATCGCCTTTTCCACGGCTCCGATCATAGAAGCGTCGTAAGGCTGAGCGGTAACCATGCTCGGTTCGGGTATGGCCAGGCCCGCAACCTGGTTGATCGGCGTCGGCACGCCGTAGTAGTCGACCTGGATGTTGTCGAACAACGCCAGCGACGCCCGCCCCGTCCGTATCGACGCAAGCTCTCGCCGGAGATCCTCGACAGATTTTTCCATCCTGCTCTTGACGTTGGCGATCTCTTGTTTCGACATGACGATTGCCTCCGAACGGCGAAATGGCCTTGGCAGCCGGTGGTGAAAATCGACTAAAGCTGTCGCGGCACTCTAGTGGTACAGGCCACTAATGAACCAGGGAACCGACCTTCTCGCCGAGGACAACCCTCTTGATGTTCTCCCGCGTATTGAGGTTGAAGACGATGATGGGCAAACCATTGTCCATGCACAACGAGATCGCCGTCGTGTCCATCACGCGTAAGCCTTTTGTCAAGACGTCGATGTAGGAGATCGAAGCGAACATCTTCGCATCCGCAACCGTCTCCGGGTCGGCATCGTAGACGCCATCCACGCGGGTCGCCTTCATGATGACCTCGGCTTTGATCTCCATCGCACGGAGAGCGGCGGTCGTGTCGGTCGAAAAATAGGGATTACCGGTTCCGGCGCCGAAGATGACGACGCGGCCTTTTTCCAGATGCCTCACGGCCCGCCGGCGGATGTAGGGCTCTGCGACCTGGCGCATGTCGATCGCCGAAAGTACACGAGTGTTGACGTCCTGTTTCTCCAGGGCGTCCTGCAGGGCGAGCGCGTTGATTACCGTCGCCAGCATCCCCATGTGGTCCGCAGATACGCGGTCGAAGCCCTTCTCGCTCGCGGCCAGTCCACGGAAGATGTTGCCGCCGCCGATAACGATACCGATCTCAACGCCAAGTAGATGAACGTCTCGCACTTCCTGGGCAACCCGGCTAACGACGTCCGCGTCGATACCGAACCGCTGCGAGCCCATCAGAGATTCACCGCTCAACTTGAGCAGGATCCGTCGGTACTTGGGTTCGGTCGTCGGTTGGGCTTCCATTGGGTGCTTGCGGGTCGGACTCAGCTTTTCAGCATCGCCTGGACATCGCCGCCCAAGTCGGTGCTGCGTTTCTCCAGCCCCTCGCCGGTCTTGAACCGCGCGAATCTGCGGACCTGTATTTTCTCGCCGATCTTTGCGGTCAGGTTGTTTATCAACACTTCCACTGTGACGGACGTATCCTTGACGAATTCCTGTTCGTACAGGCAGGACATCTTGAAGAACGCGTCGAGCTTACCTGTGATGATTTTATCGGCAATGTTGTCCGGCTTTCCAGAAGAACGTGCCGCGTCCCTGTAGATATCCTTTTCGCGATCGACGACGTCCGCCGGGACATCCTCTCGGCGCACGTAGGGCGGGTCCTGAGCTGCGATGTGCATCGCCAGGTCTTTGACCAGCGCCTGAAACTCGACATTCCGGGCCGCGAAGTCCGTCTCGCAATTCACTTCGACCAGAACGCCGATGACACCATCACCATGGACGTAATGGCCGATCATTCCTTCGGCGGCCACCCGGCCGGACTTCTTCTCGGCCGACGCAAGTCCCTTCTTGCGTAGCAAGACCATGGCTTTTTCCAAGTCGCCATCGGCCTCGGTCAACGCGTTCTTGCAGTCCATCATACCGGCGCCGGTCCTGTCTCGTAGCTCCTTGACCTGTTGGGCCGTGATTGCCATCGCCTCTACACTCCTTACAAAAAAATAGGCGAAAATATTGAATTTCCGCCTCGTCTCGTGACTTTCCACTGAATGGGATCGCTTTCGTGCCGGATTACCTCGTCGCGGGTGTCTCGTCCGTCGCCGTCACTGGCGTTTCTGAACCTGCCGCCTGGGCAGGCTCGGCCGGAGTCGCTACCTCCGCCGGGGATTCCGCAGGCGTCTCGTTTTTGCTCGGCACTGCCGCAACTTCCGCGGGTACCTCGGGGGCGGCTTCGGCCGCTGCTTCCTGGGCTCCCGACGCCTCGGCCGCCGATGCCGCTTCGACCTTCCTGGCCATTTCCTGGCCCTCGAGAATCGCGTCGGCAACGCGCGAGGTGAACAACCGTATGGCGCGTAGGGCGTCGTCGTTCCCCGGGATCACATAGTCGATTTTATCCGGATCGCAGTTCGTGTCGACGATTGCCAAGACGGGAATCTTGAGACGCCGCGCCTCGGCGACGGCAATTTCCTCCCGGCGGGAATCGATCACGAATATCACGTCGGGAAGGCGCGGCATGTCCTTGATGCCCGACAGGTTCTTGTCGAGCGACTTCCGCTGCCGCTCGAGCCGCATCACTTCCTTCTTTGTCATCAACTCATAGCGGCCGTCCGCCTTCATGGTTTCCAGATCTTTCAACCGGACGACGGACTTCTGAATCGTGGCGTAGTTGGTAAGCAACCCGCCAAGCCAGCGCTGGTTGACGTAGAACTGGTTGCAGCGCGCGGATTCCTCTACGACGGCATCCTGCGCCTGGCGCTTGGTACCGACGAACAGAAAGATCTTGCCCTGGGCTGCGAGTTCGGAAACGAACTGGGTGGCTTTCTTGAAAAGACGGAGGGTCTTCTGGAGGTCGATGATGTAGATCCCGTTTCGCTCACCGAAGATGTACGGCTTCATCTTGGGGTTCCATCGCTTCGTCTGATGTCCGAAGTGAACACCAGCCTCCAGCAACTCCTTCATTGTGATCGATGCCAAATAGACCTCCGTCCGAAGACTGCCTTCATTCGCGTTTTACCTCAGATCGATGTGCGGGCTTCTCAGCGAGCCAGCCACCACCCAAAACGGCAACAGTTACCGTTTAGAGAACTGGAAGCGTTTCCTCGCCCCGGGTTGTCCATACTTTTTGCGCTCGACCATCCGCGGGTCGCGCGTCAGGAACCCCGCCTTCTTCAGAATGGGACGAAATTCCGGATTGAACTTAACCAGCGCCCGTGAGATGCCATGACGGACGGCACCGGCCTGCCCGGTGACGCCCCCACCTTTCACGTTCACCAGAATGTCGAACTTGTCCGTCGTTTCCGACAGCTGCAGAGGTTGCCGGATGATCATTCGATGGACCTCGTCGAAGAAATACGTTTCGAAGGGCCGGTTGTTGACGGTGACGTTACCGGTTCCTGGTCGCAAGAAAACTCGGGCGGCAGACGTCTTGCGCCGACCCGTTCCGTAGTATTGCACTAAGCTCAATCAACCCTCCACGGCCCCTCGCGAGGGCCGGTTTACAGCTTCGCCTTACAAATTCTCCAGGGCTTGCGGATTCTGCGCCTCATGCGGATGTTCGCTCCCGGCATATACGCGCAGACGTTTCGCCAGGAGTTTACGAAGCTTGTTCTTCGGCAACATGCCGAGAATCGCTTCCTCGAGGACTCGCTGCGGCCGGGTTTCGAACATCCGACGGGCCGATACTTCACGCAGACCCCCAGGATATCCTGTATGCCGACGGTAAAACTTCTGATCCAGCTTGTTGCCGGTCAGTCGGGCTTTTTCGGCGTTGATGATGATGACGTGGTCACCAGTGATCAAGAACGGAGCGTACCCGGGCTTGTGCTTGCCCGCAAGCAGAGTCGCCGCTCTGGTCGCGACACGCCCCACCACCTTGTCCGCCGCATCGATGACGAACCACTGGTCATCCGCACTCGCTTCCGCCTTGTTCAAGAAACGCGTAGGCATACTTAACTCTCTCCCTACCTGTACGCAAAGTTGTCATAATATATGGAGGCTCAACAACATGTCAAGCGCCCCGGGCGGGGGCGCGGGTCGCCCTCAGGCAAAGGAACAGGGGACTATTGCGGGAAAATAATGTGATTAAAAGGACCTGGCCGACCCCCTATATCAAGACCGCAATCCTGCTGTTTCTAGCACTCCCCCTCTTCCTGTTCGGACAGCGGGTCCAGCAGGATCCCGTCGAGCTGGCCCGGGACTTGCTGCTCGAACACCGCTTCGAAGATGCCGCAGCATTCTTGTCGAACCTGCCGGACGAACCGGATATCCTTGCTTTGAAAGGAGAAATCGCCTTTCGAGGAGGTCTCTTCCGAGAGGCCCGGACGCTGTACGAACGTGCCCTCGAGGCCGACCCGGAGACGGCCCGGGCACATTACGGTCTCGGTAAGCTGGCCCTCGGCAAAATGCAGGCAGCAGCGGCAGTCGAATTGTTCCGGAGAGCCGTCCAACTGGACCCTTCCGAACCCATTTACCACCTCGGGGCGTCCGACGCCTGGGCCATCGAAGGTGACCTGGACGAACAGACACGCCACCTGCGAGCCTACCTCGCTCTCGACCCGACCTACGACGCGGACAGGGTCGCCCAGGTCGAAGCGGTCCTTGCAATCATCGCATCGTTCGGCGAAGACCGAATGGGCGTCTACCAGATCGACGAAACCACGCCACCGGTGGCGCTGTCAAAGGGACTCAACCTGATCTTCGCGGACGTAATGGTTGGTGAGGACGGACCCTTCGAGTTTCTCGTCGACACGGGAGCCTCCCAAACGGTCTTTACCACACAACTGCTGGACGAACTCGATTTGGAGCCGATTGTGGACACGCTGATCCACGGGATCGGCGGAGAGGGCAAGGTCGAGACGAGCATTTACCGCATCAACGAACTGACGTTCGGAGGAATCCGGATCGAGGACCTCCCCGTGGGAAACCTGTCGAACCCATTGATAGGTGCGATCGCTTCCGGAATCTTCAGCACGGCAACCTTCAGCGATCATGTCGTGTCGATCGATTATCCCAACGCGATGATCGAGTTCGACACTCTGGACACGACCGGCGCGATAGACCACGTCCCGTCCTGGTTCTTCAACAACCTCGTGCTCGTACCGATGCGGGTCAACGGCATGCACGACGGGCTGTTCCTGCTCGACACGGGAGCGGTGACTACCGTCCTCTCCCACAATATGGCCGAAACGCTCGGGGTCACCGAAGACACGCCGGGGGCCAAGATCAACTTCGGCCTGGCCGGTATCGCCGGCCTCGAGGGCTCGGTCCTTCGCGTGACGGAAGTGGTTCTTTCGACGCCCGTGTTCCGCGAGTTCTTTTCCCAGGTCGTGTCGATCGACATGGATCAGATCTCCGACGCTCTGGGCACCGAGGTGTCAGGTGTCATCGGTTATGACTTCATGGAAGCCTACCGCGTCTCGATCGACTTCAAGAACGCAGAAGTCGTTCTAGCGATCCAGTAGCTTTCGCCAAACGGCCGGTCAAGAACTGGTTGGGTTCCACCGGACAGCGGAGGGTCATTGTCGGCAGTCTCTACCCCGCGCACCCGTCCGGACCGGCCGCCGATCCGGACGGCCAGACGTTGTCACTCGGGTCGCGATCGGGAAAACGGCAAGCTGGGTCGAGCGTAATTTTTTCGATGCGGCGCGGGCCGAAGTCCAGCTCGGCCTCGAATGTCCGACCGCCATCGAACCAGACATCGACCGGCCACGTGACGATCGCGGTCGCCTCACCGAGCATCTGTGCGTTCGGCATCGGTTCCAGGGCCGGACCTTCGCGCGCGAACTCCACACAGAGCACGACGGGCGACGGCATCTGACCGTCCTGGCGGACCGTCACCCTCGTTAGCGATCCGGACGACGTCACTTCCTCGATAGACCCGTCTACCGAATCCGTGGTCCACAGCCACGAATACCAGAACCAGCCCAGATCTTGACCGAGCGCGTTGCTCATGAAGAAGGCGAAATCCCAGGGAGATGGGTGCTTGAAGCTCCAAGCCTTGACGTACTCGCTGATCGCTTCCTGAACGGCGCTGTCTCCGACAATCCCCCCGAGCATCGAAAGCATGAGAGGGGTCTTCCGATAGGTCTGGAATCCATACATCGAGCCACCGTAGTTCGCGTTCCACATCGCCGGCGGCTCTGCCTCGTCGCCACTCATGGCTCCGTAGCTCTGGCCCCGGCCGTCGAGGCTCGGCTCGACCCCGTTGCGGTCGGCGCGTGACAGGATATTCATGTACGAATTCAAACCCTCATCCATCCAGCCGTACCAGGTTTCGTTCGTACCCACCATCATGGGCCACCACTGATGCGCGGCCTCGTGATCGGCCGCACCCTGGTTCGAATTGATGACCATCGGATACTCCATGCCTGCGCTGGGACCATCCTGCAAGGTCAGCTGCGGGAATGGATACGGGGCCCAAAGCTCGGAGTAGAACTCCAGCGCATGACGTGTTATCGCACCGGCATTTTCGAACCGATTGGCGCGCTCGGGCAGGAACACCATATGGATCGGGATGGGCCCCTTTCCAGGGATCGTAGCTCGCGTTGCGCGCCAAACGAATCGCTCAGCCGTCGCCCATGCGAAATCATTGACCCTGTCGGCGACGAAGTGCCAGACGAGCCGGTCTCCCGGGGCTGTGGATGCGCCCGGACCGACCTCGTCTTCACCGACGATCGTGAGCTCCTCGTCAGATTCGAGCACGTGCGTGAGGCGTTCACGGGCGGTCGCAGTCAGCACCTCCTCCGGATTCTGCAACACGCCGGTTCCGCTCACGATCCATCCCGCCGGGACATCGATGTGCACGTCGAAGCGTCCGAAATTGTTGTAGAACTCGGCCGGTCCGAGGTACACGCTCTGGTCCCATCCTCGCAGATCATCGAATTTGGCCAGTCGCGGGAACCACTGCGTCGGCTGGAAAAGGGTATCTTCCCAGCGTTGGGTCATGCGATGGCCTCGTCCGTCAGGGCCGCCGGGTAACTTCGTGTGCCAGTCCATCTCGATCGTGGTCGTCGATTTCCCGGCGATCGGCGACGGTAGAGCGATACGCGCCACCGTCTGGTCCATCCCAAAGGCAGCGAGTCCACGTGAGGCCTCGCCACGCGCCCGTGGCGGCGGATTGAGGTCGACGCTCTGGCCGTTCACCGTCAGCCGCGTGACGATCATGCCCTCGGTGTTCTCCGCCGGTACCGAGGAGCCCCGGGGAACCATGCCTCGCAAGATATTGTGATCCAGCCGCAACACGATCTCGTTCAACTCGGTCGTGCTGTTGTTGTGCATCTCGATCGTCCCTCTGCCGGTGATCGTTTGGGTCTCCGGGTCCAGGTGCGCCTCGATCGTGTAGTCGGCCTCAAGCTGCCAGTAATTCGGGCCGGGACGCCCCGTAAAGTCACGGGTGCCCGCCTCGAAGGCGCGGCGGATCGCATTCGTAAGCGGTACGTCGCGACGGATGGCGCGATCGGGCGAGTTGTAGGTCCACCGAAGCAGTGCGGGAACACGGGATGCGGCGGCGGCCGGTACGGCCTGGGCCGCAACCGGGTTCGGTCGCATCGCGAACGAACCCAGGAGGCAGAGTACGAGAATGATACGGACTAGGAGCCTGTCGGGAATAAGAAGTCTGCAACCAAGAATCAACAACTTACAGACCGGGGATGGCTCGTAAGTTGTTGATTCTTGCTTCGAGGGAGCCAATTCCCGACAGGCTCCTAGCATTTGGAATCTCTCCAAGTTTGATCAAGGACAAGTGGTTTTCGATTCATGACACGGCCGTTGGAAGAAGGCCGCGGATTACACGGATTGAACGGATATCGAGTTTTCTCGGATGGGAATGGCACACCCCAACTCTGAGCAATCGGCGGCTTGATTTCAAGCTTTCTCCAGAACGTACAACGCGCGGGTGCGAGGTTCGTCGACTATCATGAAGTCGGTCACGACGTATCCCACCTCGAAGTAATGGCGGAACGCGGCGCGGACCTTCCCCTGCCAGTCGACGGCAAGCGGGCGGTCAAGGGCGAGGACACGGGAGAAGTCGGCCGGAATCTCCAGCAGGAGGGGCGAGGCGCTCAACTCCAGGTTCGGAGCGGCGGCGCGGCCTTCCTCAACCTCCAGTATCCGAACCAAGCCCTCGAAGTCGCGCAGAATGACCGGTGATTCGCCGCCCGTCCGGTCGTCAACGCGGGGAGACTCCAGGTGCCACCGAGCGACCAGTCGGTCGGTCGGCATGCCATGGTGGAGCGGGCTGCTCGAGTGGCCGTACACGTTCTCCTCGTATTCGTGAACGACGGCGCCGAGCTTCCGGAGATTGAAGTGGGCGTTCATGGCCTGCAGTGGGTCGAACGTCCACCATATCTCGGCAATATCGTTTTCGAGGGCATCCTCCCGTTGGGCCAGTTTCAACCGGTGACCGAGTCCCTTGCCCTGGAGGCGCGTGGAAATCGCGGTCATGTGCGACCACCAGATCAGCCCCCCTTGCGGTTCGCGGCCAAGCATGGCGAACGAGAACCCGATAACGGGTCCCCCGGCTTGTTCGGCGACCATAACACTGCCGCCGTAACGGTCGCCCAGCAGGAGCAAAGGCGCCGCGGCAAAGTCCTCGGCCTCGGTGAAGCCCCACACCTCTTTCTGGAGAACGACACAGGCTTCGTAGTCCTCGAGACCACGGGCACGATGGATCCGAACGTCGGGGGCCGTCATAGCTCGTAATATACAGCAGGATACGGTAACCCCGTCGGCACACCGGCTCTTAGGCCACCCGCCCAATACCTGCCCGATACGGAGTGCGCCGCGTCGCGCGTTTGATAGACTGTCAAGCGGTGGACAAGCTGCGCATTCGGGGTGGAACAACGCTGGCGGGACGCGTTTCGATCGGCGGTTCCAAGAACGCCGCGCTGCCCGAGATGGTCGCTTCTCTGCTGACCGCCGAGCCAGTTCGTCTCGAAAACCTGCCGCTACTTCTCGACGTCCGTACGACCGAACAGCTGCTCGGTGAACTCGGCGTGGACGTGAACCTGTCGGCGGATCATACGGGTTGTTTTTCCGCAGCCAACATCAATTCGTGGGAGGCTCCCTACGAGTTGGTCAAGACGATGAGGGCGTCCGTACTGGTCCTCGGCCCCTTGCTCGCCCGGACCGGGCGCGCAAGGGTTTCCCTACCTGGGGGCTGCGCGATCGGAACCCGGCCGATCAACCTCCACATCAGCGGCCTTCAGAAGCTCGGCGCCGAAGTTCACACGGCCCACGGATACGTCGAGGCCAGGGCCGACCGGCTGTCGGGCGCCGAGATCGTGTTCGACACTATCACCGTAACGGGTACTGAGAACCTGATGATGGCGGCCGTCCTGGCCGACGGACAGACGACACTTCGCAACGCGGCGCGCGAGCCGTCAGTCGTCGACCTGGCTGCGCTGCTCACAAAGATGGGAGCGCGGATCGAAGGTGCGGGAACGCCGACGATCGAAATCGATGGAGTTCGCGAGCTCGGCGGTGCGACCCACCGGGTCATCCCGGACAGGATCGAGACGGGAACGTTCATGGTGGCTGCCGCGATCACCGAAGGCGAGCTGGAGTTAGTCGACGCCGACGTTGACTTGTCGATGGCCGTTATCGAAAAACTGCGTGAGTCCGGTGTCGAGATCGAGATCGAGCCCGGGTGTATCCGCGTTCATGGCAACGGGAAACCGCAGCCTGTCGATGTCACGACCGAGGAGTATCCCGGCTTCGCTACCGACATGCAGGCACAGTACATGACGCTCATGACCCAGGCCCGTGGGACGTCGGTGATCATTGAAAACATTTTCGAAAACCGCTTCATGCACGCCAGCGAGCTGAACCGCATGGGAGCCCGGATCAAGATCGAAGGCCGTCGAGCGATCGTCGAGGGGCCGACGCCTCTGGGCGGCGCCAACGTCCTGGCTTCGGACCTTCGGGCGAGTGCATCGCTCGTGTTGGCCGGACTCATCGCCGACGGCGACACGGTCGTCGATCGGGTGTACCATCTCGACCGCGGTTATGAGCGGATCGAGGAGAAGCTCAACGCCGTCGGGGCGTCGATTGAGAGAATCCGTTGAGAGAATCCGCTGACGGATTCGCGCGGAAAACGATGAACATACGGGGCATGCGGCCGAGGTCGAGCAGTCCGTGGAATACCAGGGGCACCTTCGGGTGGGGAGTTCTTGCCGTGCTTGCCCTGCTGGTATTTCAGACGGCGGCGTCTGGGCAGCCTACGAGTGCGTCGGAGCCGCAATCCGAACTGGGAACCATCGCGGGACACGTGTCAGTGCCTGAAGATGCAAAGGTAACCGGTCCGCTTCAGGTCCTGCTAATGGCGCCGCGCTGGACAACCATGTGGAACGCGGACCTGCAGAAGCGCATCGACGCCTATTTCGAACGTCACCGGGCTGCGTTCGTCGAAAATCCGGAGTTCTTCACAGAGGTTTCCAAGATGGCCTACCGAGATTCGATCATCTTCACGATCTCCCGGATGCAGCAGGAGTTGGGACCCGAGTTGGAGAGCGTCGTCATGGAAGCCGACGAGAACGGCCGGTTCGAGTTCACCGGTGTGGCATTGGGAGAGTACAGGGTTGTCGTGATCGGACAGCAGGAACAAGGGAGCCTGCTCCTGTCGGAATCGCTCGAAATCCGCAGTGCGCTCCCCCAGTTCATCGAAATCCGAACCCGTATCCAGTGACAACAGATCACTAGAATAGCGAAATCTCCTGACACGCCGTGAAACAGCGTGAACCTATAAACATCACTATAGTCCCCATATTTACAGGTCATTAGCGCACACCAGACTGTTTCCTTGCGTTTCATCAAGTTTAGGTCTACTGTTACCCCAGTCGTTACCCTGGGGGTATAGTGACGTGCCGCGATTGAATCTGACTAACCGAACGCTTCAGTCCCTGAAACCCGTCCCCACCAGGATGGATTACTTCGATAGAGGTCTTCCCGGGTTTTGCGTGAGAGTCGCATCTCAAGGTCTGAAGACGTTCGCGGTCATGTACCGCCATGCCGGCAGACTTCGTCGCCTCACGATCGGCCGATACCCGACGCTGTCTCTGGCCGACGCGAGGAACGAAGCGCGAGAAGCGTTGCGACAGGCGGCACTCGGAAATGACCCGGCAAGCCTGAAACAGCAGGAACGGCAGGCGGGCACGTTCGGCGAACTGGCCGGAGAGTACATCGAACGCTGGGCGAAGAAGAAGAAGCGGTCGTGGCTGGCCGACCAACACCTTCTCGAGCGGTGCCTGCTTCCGCGGTTCAAGAACGTCCGCGCCTCCGAGGTTTCGCGGAAAGATGCCAGAGCACTACTGGAGACGATGGCGGAGACGACGCCGATCCAGGCAAACCGTGCCCACTCCTTGCTGAGTACGATCTACAGTTGGGCCAACTCCGTGGATCTCATCGAGCACAACCCCTGCGTGGGCTTGAGGAAGCCCGCCACGGAAAACCAGCGGGACCGGGTGCTCACCGAGGCCGAGTTGAAGAAAGTATGGAATGCGATGGGCGCCGAACAGTCGGGGTTCGCTTCCCTGTTCAAGTTGTGCCTTCTGACCGTACAACGTAGTGGCGCCGAGGTGCGTCGCATGCGCTGGCAGGACATCGACATGGATACGTACTGGTGGACTATTCCTGCCGAGTTCTCGAAAAATGGACTGACCCATCGCGTCCCGATGAGCTCACCGGCCATGAGGATTATCGAGACGCTCCAGGATGCGGCCCGTTCCCCCTGGGTATTCCCCGGCCGGTCACGGCAGGAGCATTGCCAGAACATCCAGATTCCCTTCAGGCGCGTGCGTAAACTGGCTGGCATTATGGACGTTAGAATCCACGACCTCCGACGCACGGCCGCATCGTTAATGACTGGGATGGGAATTCCGCGATTGACCGTCAGCAAGATCCTGAACCACGCCGAACCCGGTGTGACAGCCGTCTATGATCGGCACAGCTACGATCGGGAGAAGCGTGATGCGCTCGACGCCTGGGCGAAGCGGTTGATGGTCGTTGTCTCAGAACTCCGAGAGGCTCCTGAAGGCAACGCGTGACTGCTTCAGTGTGGCGTAGCGATCGTCTTTAACTTCCCGTTTACCGGCACCAAGAATGAGTGTCCCGTTTCAAAGAGCTTGGCTGTCCTAAAGATAGTTGGCCACCATTTGACGAGCTTCCATGACTGATCCCAAAAACGGATGTGCATCCAACCCTTCTGAAGGAAGAAGACGGTCAGGCCGGACTGCTGCCATGCTAGGCGTTCGTGCGGCTTGCGAGTGATTGAGAAGTCTCCTGAAAGAACAACCCAATTGCGTTCTTCTCCGAGAACCTTGAGCCATTCGCTTTGACAACGTAAAAAGGACCCACCCCGATCGAGTAAAAGGGACCCACCCCCTGGTTAATGGTTTGTAAGCGATTCCGCCGTCGAGGCTGTGGGGAGTGTGGGAGCCGAAGGCTTCCAAGCCACCGTGGGAGCGCGCTGGCTTTGCAGCGGGTTCCCATGGGGGCGGCACTTTCCACAGCCCGCCGCGCCCGCGGTTTTCACGCGGATCCTCCGGCGGACCGGGGTTTGTTCTTCCGTTTGCTAGTGGTCGTCTAACAGACTGTACCTTATTCGGATCGTTCCCCGTGCCAGGCTGCGGCTTCGGCCAAGCCGTTCGAGTTCCTTCCGCACAGGGATTTCCGATCTAATGGTCATTATTTTCCGCATATATGATCAGAAATGGGACAGCCAGGGCCGTTACGTTAATTGTGACGGACTACACTAGCGGCGCCGAGACTGTCGGTAAACCGGATACTTTCCCACTCGAACTGGTGAATGGCGCAGTGATGGGTCAGCCGGTCCAGCAGGGCTGCGGTCAGTGCGGCGTCACCGAAGACGCTGGTCCACTGTGCAAACGGCAAGTTCGATGTGACGATCAGCGAACCCTTTTCGTAGCGGTCCGAGAAGACCTGAAACAGCAACTGCGCCCCCTCGGCCGAGAACGGGATATAGCCGACTTCGTCCACGATGAGCAGCTCGAAGCGGGCCAGCTTCGCCAGGTGCCGCTTCAGTTGCCGTTCCTCGCGCGACTCGATCAAGGTGTTGACCAGCCCGGCTGCCGTGGTGAACCCGACGCGGTAGCCCCTCCGGCAGGCTTCCACACCCAGCACCGTGGCGGCATGGGTTTTACCGGTTCCGTGCTTGCCCAACAGGACGACGTTCTCGTGCCGGGTAATGTAGCCGCACTCGGCATAGTCGCGAACCTGGACCGCATCGAGCACTGGCCACTTCTTCAGGTCCGTGGTCTCCAGGGTCTTGAGCAGTGGGAACCGGGCCTCCCGCAGTCGACGCTGGACCTGATTGGCTTGCCGCTGCTCCAGCTCGCGGCTGGCCAGAGCCAATAGAAAGCCGGTGTGCCCCTCGCCGGCCTCTTTAGCCTGTCGGGCGTGTTCCCGCCACTCCCGCACCATGGCCGGAAGCCGGAGTTGCCGCAGTGCGTCGTCGAGAACGATCTCCTGACCCGGACTCATCGCACACCCCGAGCCAGGAGACGGTCATATTGATCCAGATCGGCCCGGGCGATCGTCAGATCGGTGATACCGGGCATCAACCCGGACTCGAGCGGTGCATGGGATCGAGTCGGCGTGTCCTCCCGCATCAGAATGTGCCGCACCGCTTCCAACTCGATACAGTGGGCATCGAGCGCTTCCTGGATGGCCGATGACACCCGATCCAGATCCCAGTCCTGGTGGAGTTGCAGGATGCCGATGAACTCCCGGGTGCCCCGACTGTACCCATGCCGATCCCGCAACCGCTCCAGCGCGGTCTCATATTGGGTCGGCCATTGATCCCGCCACTGCCGGATCGGCCGGGCGCTCTCAAACGAGGCCACCTTCCGCCGGATCAACTCCAGGTAGTGCAACGGATCAATCCGCCAGTCGCTATGACCGAAGGCGCGGTCATGTTCGGCCACCTTCTTCTGGTCCGCGTAAAAGCTCACCCGGTCACAGCCGATATGGGCCCAGAGCCGGCGTCCCACATATGCGGTCGGCACCGAATACCGGTTCTGATCCACCTGGGCCGTCTGGTACGGGCTGATCCGCACACCCACCACCTTCGTGTTCTCGAATCGGGTGCCCGGCAGCGCCAGCAGGTACGCGCGTTCTGCTCCATGGCGTTCCCCGATCGTCCGATCGTCGGACCGACCGCCGATCCTCCGCTGGTCGTCGGCGCCGCAGCGTTCCAGCAACTGCGCGTTCAACTCGTCGAAGTCGGTCACCTCGGGAACCGGCACCAGGAAGTTTCTCCGTGCGAAGCCGACCAGTCCCTCGACCCCGCCTTTCTCCTGGCCCCGCGCCGGATTGCAGAACCGTGCTTCAAACGTGTAGTGCGCCCGAAACGCTGTGAACCGCGTCTGTTCAACCCGACCCTTCCCGCGCAGAATCTGTTTCACGGCGGTTTTCAGGTTATCGAACACTAACGTCGGGAAGACGCCTCCGTACCAGTCGAACCCACGGATGTGACCGTCCAGGAACATCTCCTGCCGTTCCCACGGATAGGCCCGCACAAACGCCTTGCCCGAGTACCGAGATCTCATGCAGAACAACTTGACCTGACGGTCTTGACCGTTCATCCGGACCCAGGCCGTACCCCAGTCCACCTCGGCTTCACGGGCGTGTTCCGGGTCCAACGGCACCACAGCACCGGTCTGGTTCCAGCCCAACCGTGTCTTCCGTTCCCGAACCCAGCGGCGTACCGTCGGCTCGGCTCCGGTAAATTCATGCTCCTCCACCAGACGTTGCCAGACCTTGTTGCATGGATCATCCCGAAGGATGTCTTATCAGCGTGTTTTTCAACACAGGGGATAACCTAGGTCGGGAATAAGAAGTCTGCAATCAAGAATCGTTCAACTTACAGACCGGGGATGGCTCGTAGCCTGATTCGGGAATTCCCGAAGGCTCCTAGTCTGCAATCAAGAATCAACAACTTACAGACCGGGGATGGCTCGTAAGTTGTTGATTCTTGCTTCGAGGGAGCCAATTCCCGACAGGCTCCTAGTGGTCCCTAACAGACTGTACCTTATTCGGATCGTTCCCCGAGCCAGACCGACACACTGCGGCTTCGGCCAAGCCGTCCGAGTTCGTTCCGCACAGGGATTTCCGATCTAATGGTCATTATTTTCCTCATATATGATCAGAAATGGGACAGCCAGAGCCGTTACGTTAATTGTGACGGACTACACTAGATGGCACATAAGTTCAACGCAGCGCGACGGCACAAGTTTGATAAGGCGCAGTACCGGGTGATCAACTGGGCAGAATATAACGAGAGCCCGCGCCAGCGGGGTGATCTGACGATTTGGGTCAGTGATGAGGCTCAAAGTGTGTGGAGCGCGCCGCGCCGCACGTCACGAGGTGGCCAGCGGAGATACTCGGATTTGGCGATCGAGACATGCCTGACGCTGCGCACGGCGTATCGGCTTGGGTTGCGACAAACGCAAGGGCTGATGGGTTCCATCGGCACGCTCATGGGGCTGGATATACGGGTGCCGGACTTCTCCACATTGTCGCGTCGTGCAAACGGCTTGAGCATCGCTCAGGTGATGAGGCAAGCCAGATCTGTGCCTGTCCATCTGGTGGTGGACAGTACCGGCCTCAAGATCTTCGGCGAAGGGGAATGGCTCGCACAGAAGCATAAAATCGAGGGAATACGCCGCCGCTGGCGCAAACTCCACCTCGGACTGGACCTGGCCAGCGGTGCGATTGTTTGCGCCAATCTGACTCACGATGACGTTGGAGACAGCACCGCCTTACCCGGGCTCCTGGATCAACTCGATGCCCCTCTCACGGGTTTTCTGGCGGACGGCGCCTATGATGGATCGTCCACACGGGATCTGCTGAGGGAACGGTATGGGGAGACCCTGGATGTGGTTATACCGCCGCCAAAGAACGCAGTGATCCGCCCGCAATCGGCGCGGGATCCGACGGTTCGGGATCGCCATATTGCCCAGATCCGCAGCTGAGGTGGCCCCGGTTTGTGGACAGCTTGGCGGCCTGTTTAAGGTGTATTCCGGTTGCCGCTCATCTTGCCAGAATCTCCTTGGATCGATCTTCCTGTCGCCGTTGCTGCGCCGGTGGGTAAGCGGGCAAGGCGCGTAGCTGCTTGTCCATCATATCCGCAGGCGGGTCGCCGCGGTAGGCCTCGGCCGGGGTTTTTCCGCCGAGGGCCGAGTGTGGCCGTTCGGCGTTGTAGAAGTCGATCCACTCGCCGATGACGCGCCGGGCCTGGAAGCCGTCGGCAAGGTCGTGCAGATAGACAGCCTCGTATTTGAGGGAGCGCCACAGCCGCTCGATGAAGATGTTGTCCATGCACCGGCCCCGGCCGTCCATCGAGATCTGGACACCGGCCGCCCGCAAGCGCCCGGTGAAGGCGAAGCCGGTGAACTGGCTGCCCTGATCGGTATTGAAGATCTCCGGCTGGCCGTGGCGGGTCCGCGCCTCCTCGAGCGCCTCGACGCAAAAGCCGGCGTCCAGGGTGTTCGACAAACGCCAGGCCAGCACATACCGGCTCGCCCAATCCAGGATCGCCACCAAGTAAAGAAAGCCGCGCCGCACAGGGATGTAGGTGATGTCGGCGCACCAGACATGGTTTGCCCGCTCGATCGCCAAACCCTTGAGCAGATAGGGGTAGACCCGGTGCTCGGGATGCGGCTCGCTGGTGCGGGGTGCCCGGTAGATCGCCTGAAGACCCATCAAACGCATCAGACGCCCCGCCCGGCGACGGCCGATGCGCACGCCCTCGCGGCGCAGATGACGGACGATCTGACGGGCACCGTAGAACGGATGCTTCAGAAACAACTCATCGATGCGCCGCATCCGCGCCAAGGTCTCCGCGCTCTCGCCCTGGGGCGTGTAATAGAGCCAGGAGCGCCTGATCGACAGCAAACGGCATTGACGACTCAAGCTCAGTTCCGGGTCAGGGCGCCTCACCATCGCCCGGCGCGCGGCCCGGCTCATCGACCGGACCCTCTGGACAAAAAATCCCGCTCCACCGTCAATTCGCCGATCTTGGCGTGAAGCTCACGAACCTCGCTTTCATGATCCCGCCGCCGGCGTTCCACACCGTTCGAGAACATCTCGCCAAGCCCTTCCATCGCCTGGCGCTTCCATGTGCTCACCTGGTTCGGATGAACCTGGTGCTTCGAGGCAATCTCCTGCAGCGTCCGATCGCCCCGAAGCGCTTCCAGCGCGACCTTCGCTTTCAACTCCCCAGAAAACCTGCGTCTCTTCGTCATCGCGTATCCCTCCTCAGTCGGTGGAATACACCTTAAACAACTGCCCGATTTTCCGGGGCCACCTCACGTACACATGTGCATCAGCATCCCGCCGAAACTAGCGGTGTCGAGTGTGGTGGAATTCATTAAGGGGAAGAGTGCGATTTCGATTGCGCGGAACTTTATGGGCCGGAAACGGAATTTCACGGGTGAGAGTTTCTGGGCACGGGGCTACTTCGTCTCGACGGTGGGGCTGGAGGAAGAAGTCGTTCGAGAATACATTCGGCGCCAGGAGCAGGAGGAGCAACGGTTGGAGCAACTGAACATGCCGTGGGAGCGTAAGCCGCCTTCAGGCGGCTCTTGACATGCCCCTTTGAGAGGCTCATCGGAATAAGCCCCCGGCTTAGCCGGGGCGACTCGCAGAGGTTTGACCGAGAGCGGCGGTAGATAGGAAAGTCCTGCTTGGAAGCGACGACTTCCAAAGAAGGAGGACTCAATGAAAGAGGCCCGAAGGCGATCGCACACGAAATGGGACTGCAAGTATTACATGGTGTTCATTCCGAAGTAGGCGGTATCCAGTGTGGCGGGATTCATCAAGGGGAAGAGTGCAATCTCGACTGCCCGGAACTTTCTGGGACTGAAACACCGTTTGACAGGGAAGAGTTTCTGAGCGCGAGGCTATTTCGTTTCCACGGTGGGAATGACAAACAATTCGTGCGGGAATACATTTGGCGGCAGGAGCGGGAGGAGCAGCGTTTGGAGGAGCTGAACATGGCGTGGGGGCATCAGCTGCCTTCAGGCGGCTCTTGACCGGCCCCTTTGAGGGGCTCACAGAAATAAGCCCCCGGCTCTGCCGGGGGTCATTTAACTACAAGTTCGAGCGGTAACCGTTTTCGCCTTGCGCGTGTCTCTAGAGAGGACAGCAAAAGATTACCTCTACACGCATGGTGGCCCGTCGGCGTCTCACACGCGCCGGCGGGATGTTTTTCTCCCTGCCGCCGCGATTCTGTTGGACAAATCAACATCCGAAGTGAAAAACTCGTCCTGAATTAATTGAGGGCAGGCGGGCCACCCACTCGAGGAGACCATCCCAAAAGGAAACTCCACCGAGGGCTCGCCTGCCCGCCAAAACGTTTCCCTCTCACCACCCCTTGAGCCCTTGGCGGATTTCGTCGCCGGCCGACAGAAGATAATGATTACTGGGGGTTCGTTCCCCACAAGCCGGTCATTGGCACTGATTGACCACCGCCCGCCTTCGAACGGGCTCAGAAAATCGCCCCGAACCCTCGAGCGATGCCACCTCCGATGGTCCGGAAAATGCCTACGAGCCCGTGTGTCCAGATGTCTCGGATGTCTTCGTTCGACATCATGCTGCGGTAGCTGTGCGAGTTCCACGCGGGGAACCAGACGAAGTAGAGCAGGTGTTTGGGAAACTCCTTCCAGGCCAAACCGTTCACCCGGTCGAGCAAGTGTTCGTCGGGGTCAAAATCGGGATCCAGTTCCTTGAGGATTCCCGAGATCGTGATCTGCGACTTGATGAATAGTGCGATGTTGAAACGCGTCTGAAACCCCTTGCTGGCAAGCTCCAGGATGAGGTTTTGCAGCGTGTCGAAAATGCCTTGCCGGTCCCGAACGATTTCGTCGACGATCGATCGGATCGCCGCAAGATCTTCGGGGGAGGTTGGTAGGCCCCCCTCGAGCAGGGCTCCGGCATTGTTGCGGACACGCTTGGTGTTTCCGAGATGGACACCCAGCACGAGTTGCACCAGCTGCTTGCGTTGCTCGCGGGGGAAGCTCCCGTAGAGGCCCCAGTCCAGGAGCGCAATTCGATATCGGTCAGTCGGATCGTCTGAGACGTGGAAAACGTTGCCGGCGTGGGGATCGCCGTGAAAAATAGCTTCTTCCTCCGGTGAGAAGATCGCATCGACCGTCAGGGCATCGGCGAGACGCCAGGCCAACTCACGTCGTCCGGCAACATCACCCGCGAGCGCATCGGTGATCTTTTCGCCAGCTATGAAGTCCATGACGGTAACCCGTTCAGTTGAAAACGGATACAGATGGGGGACGGTTACCTGAGAATCGGCGTAATAGGCTTCCGCGCGACTCAAGTTGTCTTGCTCGTCTTCGATGCGAATCTCGCTCGACAACGCTTCCTTTACGTCTCGGAACATATTCGAGAGCGGAACGTCTCCGAGGCCGTATGCATCGCCCTCGGTCTGCACGAACCCGGCGAGCTGATCGATGATTGCCAATTCCTGAGGCAAGGCCTCGAGAACGTAGGGCTTTACAATCTTGAAGACAACCTCGCGGCTCGACCCCTGCTCGAAAAGAGTGGCGCGAATCACCGCCCCTACGCTGGCCTCGGCAAGAATCTCATCGGCGAAGCGGATCTGGTGGGCATCAATCGTGTCGGAGCCCAACTCCGCTTCGATGAAGGCTACAAGCTCGTCGCGGTTTGAAGTCGACATGCCGTTCTCTAGCTGTTGAAGAGATTCCCGGATGTCCGCTGACAGATCGGGGTTGCGGGCCAGTATCTGGCCGATCTTCTGCAAGGCCGGGGTTCGGTCGGTGAACTTGAGCAAACGTGCCCCCCTCGAGGCGCCCGCGGGCATGTAGATCAGGTTGAGGACTCGTTCGAAAAGCCTTTCGTCTCCCAGTCCGTCCAGGAAGAACAACAGGGAATCGTGGACGAGGGGAACCCACCTCGACGCCTGTTCTGGAACCACGTTCAGCGCGCTGGATTCGTGCACCAGGAGGTCCAGTATCTCCTGACGGTGCGGTTGGAGATCCAGCGATCTCAGCAGGACCAGGGCATCGGTGCGGGGCATCGGGGGAAGCGTGCCCGTGGCCCTTGGGGCCATGAATTGTTGAAGCGCCATCTGCCTCGCCGGGTCCAGTTCAGCCATCAGGCCCTCGAGCAGGCGGACACCCGCAACCGCGGCGTCGAAGCTCTCGTAGTGATCCATCGGGGTTGGAAGGTCTACCTGCGCATGGGCGGGTAGCCGGTTGATGGCCAGCAGCAGTATTACAAGTGTCAGTCGTCGCGTCGTTGAAGCACTCTCCTTCGAGCGAGATGGAGCGGTGTGGGGGATTCCACCCGAATTCTAACCGAACCGGCTCGTTGTTGAAAGGAGTGCGGGTTGCGGGATCGCAGTAGTCTTCTCGGACTCTATTTTCTCGGGCCGCTAGTTGAATCCGCGGGAGCTTGAGGTAAGCCACAGGTCAGCGAGACAGAACGACATCCGTTGGGCACCTGTACCCACCCGTATCGCTTATCGCCCGACGTCGAACTTCAGGCCGGCTGCGACGGTTCGCGGCAAACCCGGGCGGGCCCCGGCGGGGCGCCTGGAGGCGATGTAGCTCTTGTTGGTCAGGTTTTGTATCCCGGCGAAGAGCCGCACACCCTCGGCAAGATGGTACTCGCCCGTCAGGTTCAGCAACAGCCGGGCATCGGTCGCATCGTGCGGTGCGATCGGACCGCTGCCGGCGCGCACCCTCATCCGTCCCATGTAACTGGACGACAGGTCCAGCACCCACCTGGACTCTTCGACCGTAATGCCAACATTGAGGTTGTGGCTGGGCAGGTAGGGCACGGCGTCGCCACGCGACACGCTACCCCATGGGCCGAACTGGCTCTGGAAATCGCTGCGAAACTCGGCATCGGTGAACGTGTAGGAAACAAGCAGGGGCAAGCGAAAACTCCAGTCCAGCTTGGCCAGTAGGTTGAACCGGGCAGAAGCTTCGATGCCGAACACGCGGGCCGCGCCGCCGTTGAACAGATCGCCGGTTCCGTCGCCACCGGTCGAGAGCGTATCCCGCCCCAGGAGGTTGCTGTAGTCGTTGAAGAAACCGACGAGTTGAACCTGTTCGAATGCCCGATGCCACCGGAAGCCGCCTTCGTAGTTGATGCTCTCCTCGGCCTTCGTGTCTGCGGTCGATCCCGGACCCGGAGGGGCGAACCCTCGGTTGAGACCGCCGAGAACCGTGAACTCAGCACTGACGTCAAACGTGACTCCGATACCAGGGACGAAGACGTCCAACTCGTTTCGGCGTACACGAGACGGAGCCGTACGACCAGGATCGTTCGTGTGGTAGTCGGTGCGGATCAGTTCGATACGCTCGTACCGGAAACCCGGCGTCACTGTCCAGCGGCCCCATTCGACCTTGTCTTCGATGAAGAAGGCCCACGCCTCGGCATCGCTGATCCGATTGGACTGGCTGCCCGCCGCGCCGGCGCTGGTGAATACCATGCGGCCATCGCGCATCCCGAATCCATCTTCGTGCTGGAGGCGATCTTCCTGGTCCTCATGGTAGCGCAGCCCGATCTCGAAACGTTGCGCGACGTTACCCCGGCGCAACCGCAGGCCGAGAACGGACCCGACGCCGGTCGAGTAGTACTCTCGGTTGTTGGCCCGCACGCGGAGAGCGCCGGCGGCGCTGTCCCCGCCCTTGGCGATCCGCAGTTCCTCGGCGTAGCGTGTCGGATCGCCGAGGACACTGGAAATGCCCACACCCTGGATACTCTGCAGCTTGTACCAGTTGCGGGCGAAGCTGTTGCGGTAGGCCGTCACGGTCAGATCGATATTCGGCGAGAGTCCGGCAAAGTATCGGGCCTGGTACTGCTCGTGAACCCCGTAGAAGACATCCTGCTGCGACGCCGCATAGCGCCGGTTGGGTGTGCTGGCGAAGTCCTCGTCGGTGAGACCGAGGTAGGTTTCGTTCGAGGTCTGGTTCGTTCTGCCCAGCTTAATTTCGTGATTATGCACTTGACTCCGAGCGTTGAAAAGCGCCACAAGATGTTGTTTTCAAGCGTCTTGCCAGATATAGTGGTGTCTGAAAATGAACGATTGGCGGGCGAAGCTGAAGACTTCGCCCGCCGGTCACAGCAACAGAGGAAATCAACTATGAACGCCCTAGCTGTCGCCGTGAAACCTTGTTGGGACGTGCTTGCCCAAACTTGGGATGCCATTTCTCTCGCCAAGGATTGCCTAGGAGCCTGTCGGGAATAAGAAGTCTGCAACCAAGAATCAACAACTTACAGACCGGGGATGGAGTCAAGCCCATTCTTAGTTGAAACTCTCCACGGCTCACGATTGGTCACGCAACCTTCTTCTTCGATCTCGTCGACGTCTTCGCCTCAATCTTCAGCTCCCGCCTGAGGGCTTCGCGGAGCTTTGGAAGATGACGGTAGCCGATCACCTTCCTCAAGCGTGGTTCGATGTCGATGAGCGCCGTCGCCAACCAGCGCTGCCGCTGGCTCGAGTTCTTCCAATGATCGACCTTCGCGCACCTTTCCTCGACGAGGGCATTGACCGATTCCAAGCAATTCGTCGTCTTGAACGAACGGCCCAGGACCCCGTACACGCCGAGTCGATGCAACGTGAGGGTCTCCTCCAAGCCTTCCTCAAGGCTCGCAGCGGCCGATTGGTTTCGCTCCTCGAGCTCTCCATGGAGCTGTTCGAGGGCCGCCCGGGCTTCGTTGTACTCCGGGCGCTGGTACGCACGCTGAAGCCGCTTGCGCCACGCGGCTTGCTCGGTCTTCGACAGGTAGCTCACCACGTTCTCGCGTTTGTGCCATTGGCAGCGTTGGACCAGGGCTCGATTACCGAATGCCCGCTTGACTGCCGCGCGCAGACCTTTGCCGCCGTCGACGATCACCAGCACGCCTTCAGAGATGTCCAGGCCTCGCTCCATCAATGAACGGAGAAACGGAGTCAGTACCTGCTCGTTCTCCGTACTCGTCTCCACGAAGCCTAAGAAGCGTTTGTCGCCCGTAATTGTGATGCCCAGGGCCACAACCATCGTGGCGTCGGCAAACATTTTCCCGTCCAGGAAGATCGCCACCACGTCCTCGGCCGACAGATCCCGCTCCTGCATCTGCCGAAGTTTCGCGGCACTCGCCTGGACGAATCCTCGAGACACCGTCGAGCTCGACAATCCGATGGCTCCTGGAATCGCTTCCGCGGCCGACTCGTAGTTCCGGCAGGAGATCCCATAAAGCACACGTCTGAGAAGCAGTTCGTTCACCGCGCCATCCGGACTGAGTTCCTCGTAGCTCCGAAGCGGAATCTCCCCGCCCGCCACGCTGCGAACTCGAGGCACCCGAACCGGTACCCTCTGGCCCCCGAGCCCCACGGTCCCCGGATTGCTCCCGTGTCGCCGGCCCCTCAACGTCGCCTCCTTTCGCGCGTATCGCTCACCCGCCAACGCCTTCACTTCCTCGTCGAGCAACTCCTCTACGTGCATCAACCCCAGTGGGATCAACGCCCGGATCATCTCCACCTTCGAGTCCAATTCCAGTCCCGAGTACTCCTCCCGGCTCATGACCTCGACCTCACCCAGTACTCGCCTCTTCTTGCGTTTTTTCACCGAACGTAACAGACTCCTCATCTCGGCTCCTTTCTCTTACAGGCTTGATGTTGTTTCTTCCAATACCATCAAACCATAGGGTTTGGAGCCGTTTCAATTTCCAACTAAGATTGGCACACTTTCCGGGGATGGCTCGTAAGTTGTTGATTCTTGCTTCGAGGGAGCCAATTCCCGACAGGCTCCTAGTGGTCCCCGTCTAACAGACTGTACCTTATTCGGATCGTTCCCCGTGCCAGGCCGACACCCTGCGGCTTCGGCCAAGCCGTTCGAGTTCCTTCCGTACAGGGATTTCCGATCTAATGGTCATTATTTTCCGCATATATGATCAGAAATGGGACAGCCAGGGCCGTTACGTTAATTGTGACGGACTACACTAGTAACCGCGTTGCGGCTCCTGAATGAAGCCAAGAACATCCGGGAACTGTTTCGCCGCAGGAGACCGAAAAAGCACCGCGTGGCCGCCCATGAGGTCACAGCGCGCATCACTTTCGGCGCACCGACCGCCACCGCGCGGGTCTCTGTTTCACCCCCGGTGTGGCTCTGACGTAACCACCCCAATATCTTGTGGTTAGCCCGTTTCATGTGTGACCACCATATATGGGATAGCCTGTCTTTAAATTGGGTCAAGTTCATAACTACGCTTAATTTCGACTTCCTGGTAGATCCTGGTATCCAGGCTGGTGTTGAAACGCAGCTTGCCGAGGTAGTCGTTGACCTTGAAGCCGGCGCCGCCGCCACCGTCCACTTCCTTGAAGCCGGCGGTGGTGATCTGGTAGGTCTCCAACATCCACCCGAAACGGCTGTAGGAGTCTCCGATGCGCACATGCCCTTTGGCTGTTCCGTGCTGTCCTCCGCTGAGCGTGCCGGCCAGACGTAGCGAATTTGGAATGGAGTTGGAAATCAGGTTTAGCGCGCCGCCGTTGGACTGAGGGCCGAACTTGATCTGGCTGGAGCCCTTGCGCACCTCGATGGCGGCCATGCGACCCGACACCGGGAAGTAGTACGCCGAAGGGGCGGCGTAGGGGGCCGGCGCGATCAGGACTCCATCTTCCATCAGCGTGATCTTCGCGCTGCGTTCGACTCCGCTGCCGCGCATACCGATGTTGGGACGCAGGCCGAACCCTTCTTCTTCCTGGATGTTCACACCAGGAACCGACGCGAGAAGCTTGTGGATGTCATCGGACGACACCTTGCGTCGAGCCAGTTCCTCCCCGCCGATGTAATGGGCGGATCCCGGAATTTCGAGCGCTGCCGAGGGACTTGCCACGACCATCACATGCTCCTGAATGCGACGCGTTGGGTCTAGTTCCAGCAGAGCGTCGTGGATGCGGTGCTCTCCCGTGGAAATCGAGATTTCCGCCACGCGCCCGCGGAAATCCGGCGCCTCGGCACGGAGGGTATGGAGGCCGATCTTCAACCCCTCGAAACGAAAGACCCCGAGCGCATTGCTGAGCGTGGTTCGTATCGCACCGTCCGGGAGCCGAAGTGTGACCGTGGCGGCCGGAATGACGGCTCCGGTAGGGTCGAGGACGTTACCCGAGATCGAACTCGTCTTTACTTGCGCCGATACCGAAAGGGCGGGCATCAGAGCGAGTCCGATCACTCCGAGAGCAATCCAGAATGAAGGAAAACAACGGACAAGCGAACGAAACGACATAGCTCTTACCTTCCAAGAAATGGCATTTATCAATACGCTGAGTCACCCAATTATCGGAGCCGCCTATGATTGAGTCAAGTGAAAATGAAAATCATTCTCAATAACCACCTTGCGATCCTCCCTCTTCTTGTCCCGCAAGGTGAGGTCCGTTGGTCCCGCTGCTGGCTGAAAACCTCTGTGCTATAGTGCCGAAACCGACCCCCACGATTAGTTACTTTGCAGGAGGTTAGTCTCATGACCGACCGAACCGCCTCGACCGTGATCATCTGCTTTGCAGTGATCGGACTGTCGTTCGGTTGCACGGCTGCCGAGTCCGGAACACCGGCGGATCTCATCGCCTACAACGGACACATTGTGGCCCTCGACCCGCAGTCGAGCGAGGCCCAAGCCCTGGCTGTCCGTGATGGCCGTATTGTCGCCGTAGGCACCGACGCCGAGGTGCTGGCACTCGCAGGTCCGGATACAGAGCAAATCGACCTGGCGGGGCAGACCGTCGTACCCGGCCTGGCGGACAACCACTTCCACGGTATCGGAGGCGGCGCCGGAGTTGACCTCTCAGAGGTTCGGAGCCTCGAGGAGGTCCACGATGCGATCGCGGCACGCGCCGCCCAGACCCCTGCGGGCGAAATCATTCGCACGAACAGCGACTGGCATGAGGGACAGCTTGCCGAACAGCGACTGCCATACCGAGACGACCTGGACCGAGCGGCTCCCGGCCATCCGGTCGTCGTCGTCCGTGGAGGGCATGAATACGTCCTGAACAGCCCGGCGCTGGCGCTCTGGAACATCACCGAGGCCACACCAGATCCCGAGGGCGGCGTGATCGGGCGTTACGAAGACGGCCGGCTGAACGGCGAACTCGTCGACCGCGCGAAAGGCCTCGCCCGGCTACCCCGGGGTAATGGCGCCCGGCCGGATTACGAAGAGCGCCTCAGGGCGCTCGCCGACGAGCACCGGACCCTGAACCAAGCCGGTCTGACCAGCGTGCGTTACGGGAGCGGTTCGGTGGACAGGTATCGCATGCTCGAGGACTTGAAGGAAAGAGGGTTGCTCACGATCCGGGCCAGCGTTCTGCTTCGACTCGGCGGATCGACCGATCCGGAAACGCTGGCGGACACCTTCTCGGAGTGGGGAATCGGCCCGGACGATGGTGATGAGTGGGTGCGCGTCGCCGGTATCAAGCTCGGTGTCGACGGCGGTTTCGAAGGCGGCTGGATGCGGGAGCCATACGAAGAGCCCTGGGGTAAGGGAGGAACCTTCTCGGGGTTGCAGACCTTCCCCTCAGAGCCCTACGTCGCCCTCGTCCGCGCGCTGAACACCCACGGCTGGCGCGTCGCCACCCACGCCGTTGGAGACGCGGCGATCGACCTGGTGCTGGACGCCTACGAGGCAGCGCATCAGGACTCGTCCATCACGGGCAAGAGATGGGCCATCGAACACGGGTTTGTTCCGCAAAATGACCAGTTCCCTAAGGATGGCGGCGATGGGTCTGCACATCTCGGCTCAGAATCATCTTTATGTTGCCGCGCCGAGCTTGCGCAACTACTGGGGTTCCGCACGTGCGGATCGGGTCACGCCGGTCAGAGCCTACATCGACGCCGGTCTGGATGTTTCGCTGGGCACCGACGCGCCGGTAATCCCCTACCGCCCGATGTGGGTTCTCTATCACTTCATCACAAGGGATACGATCAGCGCCGGCATCGCGGGCCCGGATCAGAGGCTGGGTCGCGAAGAGGCTCTCCGACTGAGTTCAATCGGCAACGCGCGTCTCACTTTTGAAGAGGACGTCAAGGGCTCGATCGAAGAGGGAAAGCTCGCCGATATGATCGTTCTCTCGGACGACATCCTGACCTGTGCCGAAGAGCAGATCGACGACATCCAGGTCATGATGACGATTGTCGGTGGGAAAGTGGTCTACATGTCGAACTGATTACCCTCTCTCATCGGGCAGGAGCGTTCTTCGGAGCGCCTCGTCGCGAAACTTGAAAATCCTCTCCAGCCGCTTCCGCACGAGTGGGTGTGCGATTTCCCCGAACGGCGCCAGGCGCAGGCGGTAGCGGACGTAATCGTTGATCCGCGTGCCGCCGTCGATCGACTCGAACTCGTGAGTGTGAATCCAGTCCTTGTACGGGCCACGAAGTTGGATGTCGACAAACCGGATGGGAGGCTCCCACGCCGTGATCAACGTCCTCCACTTGACCGGGATCCCAAATGATCGCAGTCGATAGTCGATCCGCGCACCTTCAGCGATCTCCAACGGTTGCGGCGTCAGGATACGAAGTCCCAGTTCGGAAGGGGTGATCTTCGCGAGGTTGCCGGCGTCGGCGAAGAAAGCGAAGACCTTGTCGACCGGCACGGGAAGTTCCAGGCTGGTCGATAGAGAGTGCCACATCGGTCACACTCCGGAGCAAACGGAAGTTCTGATGAATGCCCAAGCTTGACAGCCCGTGGCTGCCACGTACGCCTGGAATCAGTTAGTTACGGAAAATTCTGGAATCTGTTCTTAGGTGTGACTGCAGGATCGCGGTTTCGTCCCGGTATTTCTTGAAAGCTTTCGGACGTTGGTCAAACGGGCTAGCTAGAACAGGTCGCCCTTCCTCCGCTTGAGAAGAACGATAAAGAACGGGCCTCCCAGCAGAGCGGTGATCACGCCGACGGGAACTTCGGTAGGCGCGAATACAGTCCGCGCCACGGTATCGCAAAGCACCAGAAAGCCCCCGCCAACGAAGAAAGCGCTCGGTATCAGGACGCGGTGGTCCGGACCGGCCATCATCCGCAGCGAATGGGGCACGATGAGCCCGACGAATCCGATCGGGCCGCTGACCGCGGTGATTGCACCCGTCAGCAATGAGCCGACCACGTAGGAAACCCTCTTCAGCCGCTCGACGTCGACGCCTCTGGTGGTGGCCCAGTCTTCGCCGGCGGCGAGTGGGTTCAGTTCACGCGAGTAACGCATCATCACAGCGACCGCGATCAAGATAACCGGGGCGGTCTTCACCATCATCGAGTAGCTGACGTCGCTGACGCCTCCCATCATCCACCGCACCATCAGGAACGATTCGGTAAAGTTCGCCGAGTAGTGTATGAAGAGAATGAGCGCCGAGAAAATGAAGTTCAGCGTGACGCCGGCCAGCAGCAGCGTGAACGTCGGCAAGGCGCGACGGCTGCGAGCGACCATGAATACCAGAAAGATCGTCACGAGCGCGCCGGTGAACGCGGCAACCGACACCATAGGGATGCCGAAAAGGACGATGTCCAGGCCCAGCCAGATCGCGAGAACCGCCCCGAAGGAGCTGCCGCTGGAAACACCAAGCGTGAACGGGGTTGCCAGAGGATTCCGGAGGATCGCCTGAAACAACACGCCTGCCACCGCCAGCGCCCCGCCCGCAAGGGCACCGAACAGGATCCGGGGTAGCCGCGCCACCATAAAGATCTCGCGATCCGGACTCGCTCCTTCGAGCACTCGCTCGAAGGTCACGCCAACCGACCCGATCCATGGCGTCACGATCAACACGAGAAGAAGAAACAGCGCTGACGGCCCGACCACGTTGAGAAAGCGGGTCGCCGTCAGGCCGTAGACATCAGGACGGGATGACGTACTTTCCTCCCTCAGGCCGGTCGACAACAACGGCTCTGACCTCGAAAATTTCAAGGAGATTGTCAGGTGTCAGGACCTCGGCGGGCGTTCCGTCGCGGACGATACTTCCCTCCCGGACAGCGATCATGCGCAGGGCATAGCGCGCCGCCAGGTTGATGTCGTGCGTTACGGCCAGAACCGTCATCCCCTGCAGGTTCAATTGCTCCAGGATCTCGTAGAACTGCACCTGGTGTTTCATGTCGAGATAGACCGTCGGTTCGTCGAGCAGCAACATATCCGGCATTTGAGCGAGTGCGCCGGCCAGGACGACCCGTTGTCGTTCGCCACCGCTGAGTTCGGTGAACAGCCGGCGTGCAAGATGTGTCGTATCGGTTCGGCGCATCGCTTCGGCGGTGTATTCCGCGTCTTCCTCCGTATCGAAGACGAACCCTCTCCGGTAGGGGAGACGGCCCATCAGGACCATCTCTTCGACAGTAAACGGGAAAGCGATATGTGTCTCCTGAGGAACCACCGCAACCCTGCGAGCCAGCTCGGTCGCGGCGTAATCGCCGATAGGCCGATCCATGAACGCTATCGACCCGCTGGGGTCGTCGAGCAGGCCGGCCATCAGTTTGAGCAGAGTCGATTTGCCGGCCCCGTTCGGCCCGACAACCGCGATGAATTCACCCGATTCAATCTGTAACGAAACGTGTCGCACGACCGGTTCGGCGCTGTACGCGAAGGAGAGTTGGTGGATGTCGTAGATCACAGGCTGAGCAACTCCTCCAGAAGATCGACACGCAGATGCGCCGACGCGGTATCGGCCAGCCGGTCGTACTCGGTCTCTCTCGAATCGGACGATGCGCCTGGCCTCCACCGAAGGCCCCGACGCTCGGCCACACGCTCGAGCAACATCCGTGTAAATTCCTCGTTGTCGAAGATTCCGTGAAAGTATGTGCCGACGACGTCGGCTTCGGCCAGGCCATCCGGGGTCCCGTCGTCCTTGACCGCGAAGGGCGGCGCGTCCCCACCGACCCGCGTCCGTCCCATGTGGATCTCGTAACCTTCGACACGCGGGCCAAGAAAGCTCCGACCGCCGCTTCTCACGGTCGTCTTGTCGGCCACGAGCTCGGTCTCCACGTCCAGCAGACCAAGTCCGGCGACCGACGCGCCCGCTTCGACCTCCACGCCGTCTGGATCGCTCACGAGACGGCCGAGCATCTGATACCCGCCGCAGATTCCTACTATCGACGACGAGTGACGACGAGCATCCTCAACGTACCGGTCGAATCCCGTCTCTCGGACCCACTCCAAGTCTCAAATCGTATTCTTGCTGCCGGGAATAATCAACAGATCGGGCGGCGGTCCCGACGGCGACCGGAGGTACTCGACACCAACGCCAGCAAACCCTTCGAGCGCATTGAAGTCCGTGAAGTTCGAAATGTGGGGTAATTGGACAACTCCCACACGGAACGAAGCCGGTCGGGTATCGTGCTCATCGAGCGCGACACCGTCTTCCTGATCGATCCGGAGCCTTTCGATGTAAGGGAGTACGCCGTAGCACGGAAGTTGGGTCCGCTCCTCAAGGAAGCAAACGCCATCGTCGAAGAGGCTGGCCTCTCCACGAAACTTGTTCACGATGAAACCGCGCACGATTTTGCGCTCGCTGGTCTTCAGCAGGTCCATCGTGCCGATCAAAGACGCAAACACGTCCCCCCGGTCGATGTCCGCCACCAGCAGAGCCTCCGCGCCGACTGCTTCGGCGAAGCTCAGGTTCACGAAGTCGCGGTCGCGCAGATTGACTTCCGCCGCGCTGCCCGCCCCCTCCATGACGATGACTTCGAACCGCTCGGCCAAACGCCCATGCGCCGCCCGTGCCCGTTCGAAGAAGAGCCCCCGGTCGGCAGAGTACTCCTCGCCGGTCATCGCGCCATGGACCCGTCCTTCGAGAATGACCTGGAGCCTGCCACCCGTCGTCGGCTTCAGCAGGATGGGGTTCATGTCGACATGCGGTTCGAGTCCCGAAGCGGCGGCCTGTGCGGCCTGTGCCCGACCTATCTCGGCACCATCGTCACACACGGCGGAATTGAGGGCGATGTTCTGGGCCTTGAACGGCGCAACCCGGATACCTTTTCGATGGAGGATACGGCACAACGCGGTCACGACGAGGCTCTTGCCGACGTGAGACGCAGTACCGACGACCATGAGAGAGCGTGCGGGCATGGTTACAGGGCACTAGAATAGCCGAAGTTGCCGCATATCTTCGGTGATGGAATCCGCCGGTGATAGAATCCGCGACTATGACGGATCAGTCCGACATCTGGCTCTTTCGCCTGTCGGTGGCGACGGTCGCCTCCGTCCTGGTGTCGATCGCCGCCGCACAGATTCTGCTCACCATCACGCTCATTGCCTGGGCCTGGCTGCGACCCCGACGGATTCAGTGGCCGGGTTACACGCTTCCGCTCGCTGTCTTCATGGCCACGACAATTCTGGCGCTCGCGGTCTCGCCCGATCCATCGTCGGGTATCGGCGCCATCAAGAAGTTCCTTCTCTTCCCGATGGGCCTTCTGGCAGCAACCTTCATCACGAGCGAAGACCGGATCCGCAAGACGCTCACCGCCGTAGTCGCGGTTGCCGCGGTCGCCGGCGTCGTCGCAATCGTCCAATTCGGCATGCAGTATCTCGTGTACCGCTCTACCGGGGACCTGACCGACGACCCCACCATACTCGCCCGCGCGACTGGATTCATGGGCCACTGGATGACCTTCAGCGGACTGGAAATGCTTGTGTGGTGCGGGGCACTACCCCTAACACTCAGCCTGCGCCCCCTCAGACGGCTCCTGCCATTCGTCGGGTTGATCGGCGTCGCGCTGCTCATCAGCTTCACGCGAAGCGTGTGGCTCGGTTCGGCGGCGGGTGTCGCGATTGCGGCGCTCTACCTCCCGTTGCGGACGCTGTTGCGGCTCCTGGTTCCTCTGGTCGGGGTGGGCATCGTGGCATCTGGATTGATCTGGCACCGCCTCTCGATGAGTTTCCTACTGGGGGGATTCCGCCTCGAGATGCTGGATGTCGGCCTGCGGATGATCCGGGACCACCCGCTCTTCGGTGTCGGACCCAAACGCGTCTATGCCGAGTTCCCCGCCTACTACCTGGGCAACAACCTCCAGAATTTCTACTACGGGCATCTCCACAACAACTTTATTCAGATCGGGGCCGAACGGGGACTACTCTGCCTGGCCGCGTTCGTGTGGCTGCTCGCTCAGCTTGCGCTCGACCTTCGGCGCCGGGCACGATCCCCGAACCCCACGGTGAAATGGCTGGCTGTTGGCGGTCTTTCCGTCCTGGGTGGATTCGTTGTTGCCGGCCTTTTCGAGTACAACTTCGGGGATTCCGAAGTATTGATGCTGTTTCTGTTTCTAGTTTCGATGTCCTACGGCCTCGCGCAACTCGAAAGCGATCCGGTGGCCGCCGCATCGGGCCCCATCGCCTGAGGGCATAACCATGACGAATGACCAAACCGAATTCACTGCGACAACCTTGCAGACGCTCGCGGCCCTTGGCGACTGGCAGATGCCGGATGACTACGCACAGAAGCTCGCGGCGCTCTATCCCATGATCCTCGAAGACACTCGGGCTCTCCGCCGCATGAACGTGGATTCGGCGACGCCCTCGGTCATCTTCCACGCGGACTGATGCAGCCTGGCGAACTTGGTGGTCTCACCCTCGCTTCGGCCGTCCGGTTGATCCGGTCGAAACAGCTGTCTCCGGTCGAGCTGACTCTCGCGACGCTCGAACGCATCCAGTCTCTCAACGAGAAGATGGCGACGTTCATCACAGTCACGCCCGATCTGGCGATGGAGCAGGCCCACAGAGCCGAACAGGCTGTCGCCGACGGCCGCGAAACCGGACCGCTCAACGGCGTCCCTATCGCCCTCAAGGACCTGATCGACACCAAGGGCATCCGGACCACGGCTGGATCGAGCGTGTTCGACGACCGCGTGCCCGATGAAGACGCCACAGTGACAACCCGGCTTCAGGAAGCTGGCGCCGTCATCGTCGGCAAGACCAACCTCCACGAGCTGGCTTTTGGCGTAACAAGCGTGAATCCGCACTACGGCACGGTTCGCAACCCCTGGGACCCGGATCGGATCGCCGGAGGATCGAGTGGCGGATCGGCGGCGGCAATCGTCATGGGGATGGCGCTCGGATCGCTCGGATCGGATACCGGAGGCTCGATCCGGATACCGGCCGGTCTGTGCGGTGTCGTCGGGTTCAAACCAACCTACGGCCGCGTGCCTGTTCGGGGCGTGGTGCCGCTGTCGTGGTCCCTCGACCACGTCGGCCCGATCACGCGGACCGTGGAGGATGCGGCGATTATGCTCGAGGTCATCGCCGGTCGGGATCCGCTCGATCCGTACTCGAGCGATGTTCCGACGGCTCGTTATTCAAAGCAACTTGAAGAAGGTGTCGACGGTCTCCGGATCGGACTGCCTCGCCGCGCGTTCTTCCGAAGGCTCAACACCGAGGTGGCGGCGGCCCTCGACGCCGCGATCGAGGCATTCCGGGAGATGGGAGCAGAGTTGGTGGAAGTCGACATCCCGAGCTCCGAGCAGCAGCGGGCGATATTCAACAACATCGTGTGTCCCGAGGCATTCTCCTTACACGAAGAGAACCTTACCCGGACGCCCGAGCTTATCGCCGAGGACGTGCGCCTGAGGATCGAGGCCGGCCGTCTGATGCTGTCGATCGACTACGTCCGCGCCCAGCGAGCCCGAACGATGGTCAAGCGGGAGCTTGAGGCAGCGCTGGGCCGTGCCGACGTGCTGGTCACTCCCACGTTGCCGATCGCGGCGCCGCGCATCGATCAAACTCACGTCGAATGGGACGATGCGACCGAACCGGTCGGACACGCGCTGACCCGAAACACGCGCCTGTTCAACGTTACCGGCCTTCCCACGGTTTCGCTCCCTTGCGGCTTTACCGGCAACGATTTACCGATCGGGCTGCAGATTACCGGCCGGCCTTTCGAGGAAGCGACCGTCCTCGGTGTGGCCCACAGTTACGAGCGGGCGGCAGCATGGAGCACGCGGCGACCGAACCTCTAGCGAGAGCGCCGGCCCACCACTCCTATGACGTTGAATTCACTGACCTAGACATACAGAAAATGGCTCACGCAGCATGTTTTTTGAGTAAGATCGGATGTCCATGTTCCGAAAGATCCTGATTGCAAACCGTGGCGAGATCGCGGTACGTGTGATTCGCGCGTGCCGCGAGCTCCGGATTCCCACCGTCGCAGTCTATTCCGAAGCGGACGAGGGCGCGCTGCACGCACGAATGGCGGACGAGGCGTTCGGAATCGGCCCAGCACCATCGGTCGAAAGCTATCTGGCGGTCGAGAAAATTCTCGATGTCGCCCAGAGGGCGGGAGCCGACGCGATTCATCCGGGCTACGGATTCCTTGCCGAGAACGCCGGCTTCGCCGAAGCCGTCGAGGACGCCGGTATCACGTTCATCGGTCCCTCCCCTGCCGCGATCGCACTGATGGGCTCGAAAGTGGAATCGCGACGCGCAGTCTCCAAATACGACGTGCCGATGGTTCCGGGAACGCTCGATCCCATCGGTTCCGTCGCCGATGCGCTCGAAACCGCGGCGGGTATCGGCTATCCGTTGATGCTGAAGGCATCGGCCGGCGGCGGCGGCAAGGGCCTTCGTTTCGTTGCTTCCGCAGACCAGATGGAGAGCGCGCTCCGGACGACGCGTGCCGAGGCGAAGGCCGCGTTCGGAGACGACGCCGTCTACATCGAACGGTTCGTCGAACGGCCCCGCCATATTGAAATCCAGGTGCTGGCCGACCGTCACGGGAACGCCATCCATCTGGGCGAGCGCGAATGCACGATTCAACGGCGCCATCAGAAAGTGATCGAAGAATGTCCATCGCCGATCATGAATCCGGAGCTCCGGGAAAAGCTTGGCCAAGCCGCTATGCGCGTCGTCGAGGCGGCCTCCTACTACAACGCGGGAACGGTGGAATTTCTCGTGGATCAGGACCTGAATTTCTACTTCCTGGAGATGAACACGCGCCTTCAGGTGGAACACGCCGTCACGGAAGCTGTCACCGGAATCGACCTGGTCCGGCAGCAGATCGAAGTGGCGGCGGGCAACGAACTAAAGATCCGGCAGCAAGACGTCACGATGCGGGGAGCCGCCATCGAATGCCGCATCTATGCGGAGGATCCGGACAACAACTTCTTCCCGTCGCCGGGCCGCATCTCGATGCTGCGGACACCCTCCGGACCCGGAATCCGCGACGACAGCGGTGTCTACGCGGGTTGGACGGTTCCGCTTGAATATGATCCGCTGCTTTCGAAGCTCATCGCCTGGGCTCCGACCCGGGCTGATGCCATCGCGCGCATGAGCCGAGCGCTGGACGAGTACCAGATCGGCGGCATCAAGGACAATATCGCTTTCTTCAGACAGCTTCTCGATCACCCGGCATTCATCGCCGCCGACTTCGACACCGGCTTCATCGACCGTTGGCTGGGGGAACGCAGCAAGGGCGTGACCAACGGAATGGGTGAACGGGATCGGGACATGGCGCTGCTCATCGCGACAGTCTTCCACTCGCGGCAGAATTCGCCCGAAGCCAACCATCCGGCCGCACCGACGGCAAATGCCTGGAAGCTGGCGGGCCGAAACGAACAGCTTCTCCGAAAACCATGAAATATACGGCTCTCGTCGGAACCGAGAAAATCGAAATCGATCTGCATTCAGCTGCACTGCCCACCGTACGTGCGCGTGTCGGTGACCGCGAATATGAACTCGAACTCCGGGAGATCGAACCGGGTCTGTTCTGGTTCTGCGTGGACGGTCGGTCGATCGAGGCAACGGTGCTGCCTAACGGGGAGGGATATACGGTACGACTGGGAACCAAATACGTCCGGCTGGAGCTCCTGGATCGGCGTTCCCAGCTTCGACGTTTGGGAGCGGGCGACACGGACAAACTGGCCGAGATTCGGGCGTCGATGCCAGGCAAGGTCGTCAAGCTGCTGGTCGTCGAAGGTGACGAAGTCAAGGCCGGCCAGGGTCTGCTGGTGATCGAGGCGATGAAGATGCAGAACGAGATGCGAACACCCAGGGCAGGCACGGTTCAGAAGGTGGCCGTCCCGGAAGGAATGACGGTCAAGGCCGGGGATCTGCTGGCTGTCGTGAACTAACAGCACAAGGAGCGGGAGCGACTGGGTGTCGAATCGCAGATCTTCTATTGGAGAATCCGCATTGGACGGCTCAAGAAGGGAGCCGGTGTACTCGAAGCGGTGGGGAAGTAGCGGGGACGGTGGGCCCGACGCTAAGAGAAGCAGGGCGTGGGGGACCGTCCCGTCAGAGTTCCCGGAGCGCGAAGTTAGGGGAACGTCAGAGCACTCCGGAATCGGTGGGCCGCGAATGGACGGTGGGCCCGACGCTAAGAAATGCAGGGCGTGGGGGGACCGTCCCGTCAGAGTTCCCGGAGCGTGAAGTTACGGGAACGTCAGAGCACTCCGGAATCGGTGGGCCGCGAATGGACGGTGGGCCCGACGCTAAGAAATGCAGGGCGTGGGGGGACCGGCCCGGCGCTGGAGTTCCCGAAGCGAAAGGCTCAAGCAGGGAGTCAGGGTACTTGAAACAGTAGGGAATTAGCGGGGACGGTGGGCCCGACGCTAAGGATAGCTAGCCGCCTGCTCCGGCGCTATCCAATACCTGCTCGGCGTAGAAGTTTCGAATCTGTGAAGAATTTCGGGCGTTCTCGAAGAAGGCGCCCTTCAGCGTGCCATCCCGGCGGTCGAACAGATTCTGGCGGATCTGTGCCTGGATTCGGGGATCGGTCAGATCTTTCTGGCCCCCGGCGTCCTGCTCGAGCAGCTTCAGTATGTGGAAACCAAACTGGGTCACGACGACCCGGGGGGAAGTTTCGCCCACCCGCATGTCGAGCACCGCATCGGCCAGTTCCGGACCGATTCCCCCAATCGTTTCGATCGCTTGAAAGTTCAGGTCCCCTCCAATCGAAGAGGATGTCGGGTCCTCGGAAAACTGCCGGGCCATTGTCGCGAAGTCGCTGCCGCCCTGGATCTCCCGCAGCAGGCGCTCCGCCTTCGCCACCGCGTCATCCTCGTTCGTCGCATCGTCCCCAGTGGAGTTGGTGGGTTGCGGATCTTCGAACGGAGTGATGAGGATATGCGCAAGACGGAAGCTCTCGGGGAGGTTGAAACTCTCTTTGTTCCGGTTGTAGAACTCCTCGATCTGGGCTTCCGACACCGAAATCTTCGAGGTAATCTCCTTGTTGACGAGCTTCTCGATCGTCAACTGCATCCGCATTTCTTCGCGGAGGTCCTCTTCGGTCATCTGCTGTTCTGCCAGTACCTCCAGGAAGGCTTCCGCCGTGTACTCGCTCTTGAATGCGTTGAACTGAACGTCCACCTCCGCGTCAGTCGCAGTCAACTCGGCCGACGCGGCCTTCTGTAAGAGAATCTCATTGTTGATCATCTCACCGAGCAACTGCAGCATGAGATCGGGGACATCTTCTTCGGCCAGCGGCGGTTCCGCTTCCGCGGTGCGCCTCGCGAATTCGTCCTCCAACTCGGCCATCGTAATATCGACGCCGTTCACCCGTGCGGCGACACCGGCGGGTGCGCTCGTCGTCGACGAACAGGCGGCGCCGACGAGAAGCAGGAAAAAGATCGAGATTCGAAAGACTGGCTTCAACGGTTTCTCCTTGGCTATCATAATATGGCACGTATTCTAGCATCCGGAAAGTGCGGACGGTACCTCTTTAGCCCCGCCTCTGGGCGGGACAACCACAGGGCGGATTGAGCAGAAACCTCCTCTCTGGTATAATTTGCGGGCTATTTTTTTGAACGTCGGCGCCGCCCGACGGCCGACACTCGGTCACGGCGGCGCCTCGAAACAGGAGCAATGGAGCGAATGGCCCGACGTTGCGGGATTTGTGCGAAGGGTCCGATGTTCGGACATCGGATCAGCCACGCGCACAACCTCACAAATAGAAGATGGAATCCCAATCTTCAGCGCGTCCGCGTTCTCGTGGGTAAGACGCCGAAACGGATGCTGGTCTGCACGCGCTGCATCCGTAACGGCCTTGTTGTCAAGCCTGCCTGAGGGACCGCCGAAGATTGTTCTCACAAGCCCTGTGCCCGCAGGGCTTTTTCTGTTGCCACTAATCGACTTCGGGATTGGTGCGTCAAAAGTACTTATGCGGCTAGTCCACGCTGGCTTGCTGGTGCTCTTGCTGCCTATTGCCCTCGTGGCGGGACAGCAGCACTACGGCACCCGCATCGCCGCGATCGATATCGAGGGAGCGCCCGTCGAAGCGCTCGACTACATCCCATTGCGGACGGGCGACCTGCTGACGCCTGAGGGTATCCGTGATTCGATCCAAGCCCTTTACGATGAGGGAGGCTACGCCCGAATCGTCGTCGACGCTGTATCTGCGGGGACGGGAACACAGGTTACCTTCATCGTCGAGCACCCTTTCTTCTTTTCCACGTTCAGCCTTCAGCCGTCCGATCTGCTCGAACGAACGCTGCCGGGCTACCTCGACCTGCACTACGGCGAACGCTATTCACGAACCCGACTGGATCGCATCGTCCAATCCCTCGGGGAAACGCTCCGAAGAGAAGGCTACTTTGATGCCCATATCGAACCGGTCACAGACTTTGAAGAAGAAAGCCGCCTTGTCACGGTTCGGCTGAACGTCGATACGGCGGCCAAAGCCCGAACCCGTAATGTTCGTTTCGACGGAGGCGAACAGACTTTCACAACGGAGGAATTGAGCGACCTGTTCGACGTCGAGACCGACTCGGCCTTTTCGATGGAACGTCTCGAATCTGGTACTGACGCCATCCGGAACGGATTCGCTGAACTGGGCTTCCTCAACACGCGCGTCACGTTTGAGACAGACCATGTTGCCGAATCCAACGTCGTTGACACGCTGGTTTTCATCGAACCGGGACCCTTTACGCTCGTACAGGTCCGTGGTTTCGACATGTCCGACGACGACATCAGGGAACTGGTGCCCGTCTTCGAAGAGGGCAGCGTCGACCCGGACCTGATCGCGGAAGGCCGTAGCGCCATCCTGGAGCACCTGTTTCGGGAAGGCTACTCTCAGGCCACGGTGGAATTCGAACGCTTCGACGTCCCACTGGGCGACACGCTGGACAACGCGGTCCAGATCAACTACCTCGTCGATGCCGGCCTGCGGCACAGGGTCGGCGAGGTCCGGTTCGATGGGAATAGTTTCTTCACGGAAGACTCTCTTCTCGAGCGGATCGGAATCGCCGAGGGTGGATTATTCAGCCGTGGTTCGTTCAGCCCGCGTCTGCTCGAGCAGGCTCGGGATACGATCGCGCGCCTGTACCGCAACGCTGGATTCTTCAGCGTCCGCGTCGAGCCGGAACACACGATCGAGGGCACGGAAATCACGGTCACGGTAAGGATCGACGAAGGAAGGCGTCTCCCCATCGTCGGGATTCTGTTCTCGGGGAATACTTCGGTCGAAGGCTCCGAGCTTGCATCGGTAGCGAACATGTTTTCCGGCCAGACATACACGACCGCCACAGTCGAACAGGGTCGCGGCGCCATCACCGCGAGCTATTACAGCCGCGGCTTTCCAGACGTCCGCGTCCGGACGACGACCGAACGGACCGAAGATGGCAACGGCGTGCGGGTGACCTACGACATCGTCGAGGGCTCGTCATACCGGATCGGACGGGTCCTGGTCGCGGGAAACACACGAACGCAGGAAAAAGTAGTGCTTCGCAACAGCCAATTGTTCGAGGGTACGCCTTTCGACCCGGAGTCGATACTCGAGGCGCAGCAACGGCTGTACTCGACGGGTCTGTTCAACCGCGTGGACATCGTGCCCCTGGAGCAGGCAGGGCCGGATCAGCGTGATCTGCTGATCCAGCTCGAGGATGCGGGACCGTTGCTCCTGACATACGGTATCGGACTTCAGGACCGCGAGGGACTTCGAGGCACGGTCGAACTGTCACACACGAACCTGTTTGGTTTGGATCGATCGATCAGTTTCCGTGCCCGGGGAAGCACCCGCGAACAGCGATTTCAGACGACCTACCGGGAGCCCCGCCTCTTCAACTGGGAACTCGATGGGTTCGCATCGCTCTTCGTCGAACGCACCCGACAGCAGTTCTTCGACGCAAGCAGAGTCGACTTTTCCCTGCAGTCGCTCAAGAGGTTCGAGAGCCAGGACAGCTTGCTGATGTCGGCGAGCTTTCAGACAGTCAACCTGCGCGACATCCGAGTGAACCCACGTGCCGGGAGCTTTCCAGACGAGGTCGGCACGATCCAGATTTCCCGTATAGGAACCTCCTACATCCACGACACACGGAACGATCCGATCAGTCCGAGTCGGGGGAACTACTTTACCGGATCGTTCCAGCTGGCCAACCGGGCGTTCGGGTCAGAAGTCGATTTCACCGCGCTATTCACGCAGGCCAGCATCTACCGGCCCGCCAACGAGGCCGTAATCGCGGCATCCGCGCGTTTCGGCTGGAACCAGCCCTACGGCAGGACGAGGGCGCTTCCGATCACGGAACGGTACTTCGCGGGCGGATCCACGACGCTGCGCTCTTTCGGACTGGACGAGGCGGGCCCGGAGGGCGGCGGGAACGCCCTCACGATACTGAACGCGGAATACCGCTTCCCGATCCCTTTCCTGCTCTCGGGCCTCGGCGGCGTTGCATTCTATGACACCGGCACCGTGTTCCAGCATATCTCCGATTTCAACGTCGGCGACTTTACGCACACGCTCGGCTTCGGCATCCGTTATGAAACCCCGCTGGGACCGATCCGCGTCGACTTCGGATTCAACTTGAATCGCAAACCCGGAGAGTCTCTGAACAAGGTGTTCTTCACCCTGGGACATGCGTTCTGATGAGAAGGGAAGGACAACTCCGACGGATTCGGCCGGCGGCGGCCAGGTTCACCGCGGTCCTTTCATGCCTGCTCGCACTGGCGACTGTCGGGTGGGCGGACGTCATCGACCGCATGGTAGCGATTGTCAACAGGAGTGTCGTCACCCAGAACGACGTCGAACGGTACAGGGACCTGAATCTCGCGTTCGGGGATTCGGTGCCCGATGAAAGCGACACGCTGCTCGGAAGACTTATCGAAGACATGCTGATAAACGAGCAGGTCGATCAATTCCCGGGCATTCAGATCGCCGACGAGCTCATCGAGGCCTCCATGAAGGCTCTCGGTGACACGCGAGGCCTTCGGCCCGTGACTCTACACAACGCCGTTCGCGCGCGACTCCGGCGGTTGCGCTTTACCGATCTCCGATTCGGACAATTCATCCAGCCGACGGACGTGGAGATCGCCGATTACTACGAGGCCGTGTTTGTGCCGGAGGCAGAAAACCAAGGACTGAGTCCGCTCCCGGACCTGGATGCGGTCCGCGATCTGATTCGAAGCAACGTCGTCACCGAGAGAATCAACCAGGAAATGTCAGCCTGGGTGGAATCCTTGCTCAGGAGAAGCGAGATTGAAGTGGTTGAGTAAAAGGAAGCTCCTCGCATCGCTGAGCGTGTTGGCGCTGGCCCTGCTCGCCGTCGTCGCGGGATTGGTTTACTTCATCAGCTCGCCGGAATTCGATCAATTCACCGCGGACTACATCGTCGGATGGATTGAGGATCACACCGGTACGAGGGCGAGCCTGACACGGTTCGAGTCGGATTTTCGCCGCCAGCGGTTTACCCTGCACGGGCTCACGCTCCACGGAGAGGAGGACTCTTCCGATCCTCCCCTGGTGGGAGTCGAACGCATCGATGTCCAGATTCGCTTGAGGGCCCTGCTCAACGGACAGGCGGACCTCCGTTCGCTGGTTCTCGTCGGACCGCGGATCTTCATCCAGGTTGACCAGGACGGGTCGACCAACCTGCCATCTCCCGCCAGCCCGGCAGGAGACCCGACATCGACCGAAGTGTCGGTTGCCGACTTGTCCGTGTCGAACGGCGAGATCACCATCGACGAAAACCGCACCGACATCGACTTTCGCCTCGTGAACCTCGGCGGCAGATTCGAATACGCCGGCAACACCGGAGTCCTCGCCGGACACCTCGAGTACGGGGGAACCTTTCGGCATGGGGACCATTCGACGATTCCGTACGAACTGGAAATCGATTTCGATTACACGGGAGGCACGGTCCTTATCGAGACCGCGACCGTCCGCTCCGGCGACACGAGTATGGCGCTCGAGGGCAGACTGGACGACGTGTTGCGCGACCCTCGGGGTGGGTTCGAGTACTCGGGCAGCGCCGACCTGTCCTTCATGAACTACTTCTTCCAGGACGAACGCATCGCTGGTACCGCGGACATCTCGGGCCGGCTCGAATTTTCTGTCGGTACATTCGATGCGAGGGGACACGCAACTGTCCCGTCCGTGGATGTCGCCGGCTGGAACGCTTCGGACGTCGAGGCTGATTTTGCCTACGAATATCCGGACGGGCGTTTGACGGCGACGAATTTGAGGATGGATTTCGGCGGTGGACAAGCCACCGGCACGGCGACGGTTCGGCCGCTGCCCGGGGAGCGGCGTGTCGAGATCGACATCCAGTATGACAACGTGGAAGCCGCGGCACTTCGCCGGATCTACCCCTGGTCATCGGACTACGTTGTGTTCTCGCGAATGGGGGGAACACTTCGCGGATGGTTCGAGGGCAGGTTCGCGCGCTACGACCTGTCCGGCGACACGGTACTCCGCCCCGCAACCATCGACGATCCTGAGGTTCGGGTGCCGCTGCAGCTCGGCGGGACGGCATCCTACCGCGGCATTCCCGGAACGATTGAGCTGGCGGCTTTCGAGGGACGCATGGCCTCGACCAGGGTTTCCGGTGAGGGGACGATCAGCCGACGCGAAACGGAATTGGCAATCCGGGTGGAATCGGAAGACCTTCGTGACGTCTCATTCGTGCAACGGGACGCCAACGGGCAAGGCAACTTCGAAGGCCTGGTTCGTGGGCCGCTCAACGAACTGCGGGTCTCGGGTCGGTTCGAGTTGACCGACTTCGCCTACGACACATGGACGATCGACCGGGCCGCCGGTGTGGTCACGCTCGACCCGGGCGGGACGGAGTTCCGCGATGTGAGCATCCGGGAAGCCGGCTCCCAGCTCGTCGTGAACGGCCGGCTCGGCCCGGAACTGGCTCCGAACCTTGACATCGATATCGAGCGGCTCAACCTGGCCCTCCTGCGGCCCTTCATCGGGCAACCCGTCGGAGGGATCCTCAGAGGCCGCGCACATGTCGATTCATTCCAGCCTCTTCGCTTCGAGGGCACCCTTGAGGCCGACGACGTCACCCTTGAGGGACGATCGATCGGGGACGGTAGCGCCGACATCGCCGTGTCCGACGAAACGATCCGGATCAGGGATATCGCGATCCGGAGAGGAGATGCGACTCTCACCGGATCGATCGATTATCAGTGGGACAACGACGCGTTGACCATCGAGTTCGACTCGTCGGACATCGCGATCCAGGATCTGCACTGGCTGGGCGTGCCGACCGACTTCACCGGTGTGATCCGGAACGCCAGCCTCCGGATCGACGGAACACGGGGGGAGCCGCGTACCGCCGGTACCGCGCGAATCGAAGATCTGCAATTCCGTCAGCAGTACTTTCGTTCCGTTGACATCCGGCTGGACGGTGAGGGGCGGACGGTTCGTGCCGAGATTGGCGCCGATGACCATCTGAACCTGGAGGTCGAGTTCGACCGAACCGCCGAGGAAATCCCGTTCCGGGGAGAGGCCCGTTTCGTCGACTACGATGCGGGCCGCCTGGCGGGAATTCTGCCTGGATCGGTGGTCGCCAGCGGAACCGCGATTTTCGAAGGCGGTCTGGGGGACCTGGCCGGAGTCCGCGGGTCCGGACGCGTGACGTCCCTGACGGCGCAACTGGATCAACGGAACCTCGGAACATCCCGGCCCTTCACGTTCGAGTTCGATGCCCGTCAGGTGCGTTTGTCCCGGATTGAGCTTCTCGGGGACGCGACATCCCTTGAAATCGGTGGCAGCGTCGGCCTGGTTCCGTCGGCCCCTCTCGACTTCGACGTCAACGGCAACATCGATCTGTCTCTGATCGCCAGCGGCATCGTCGGCCTGGAAACTGACGGCGATATCGCGATCGCGGGAGAGATCGGGGGGACGCTGGAGAGCCCAGAGCTTCGGGGACAGGCGACCCTCACCGATGTCTCGCTGAACCACTCCGGGATCTTCCTCGGCCTCTCTGCGGTAAGTGGAGGACTGTTCTTCGACGGCAACCGCATCAACTTGAACGGCCTTACCGGCAACGCTGGTGGCGGAAACGTAACAATTCAGGGAACGGCTGGAATCAACGGGACGGATCTGGACGGATTCGACATCCGAATGGACCTCAACAATGTCAGAATCCGAAATCCCGAAGGTCTCCGAACGGTCGTGGAAGGCGCACTCGTGCTGCGGGGGACCCCGGACAACCCGGTTCTCGAGGGAAACCTCGACGTTGTCACGATGTCCTACAACGAGAGCTTCGACCAGTTTTTCGACCTCTTCGCTGGCATCGGCGGCCTGGCACCTGAAACACCCATCGACGACCTGGCGCTCGCCCTTCACCTCGAAGGAGACCGCAACATCAGGATCGAGAACGAGCTGGCCAGCGTCGAGATAAGACTGGACCTGGACATCGGCGGTACTTTCAGGGAGCCGACGATGACCGGACACGTCGAGGTGAGCGACGGCAGCCTGAGTTTTCAGGGAAACCGTTACCGCATCACCCGCGGAAACGTAGATTTTGTTGATCCAGTCTCGATAGAGCCGCTTGTCGATGTTCAAGCGGAGACGAAGCTGCGCGATTACCGTGTCATTCTGGCCCTCAACGGTCGGGGTGACGATGTTCGGCTGGACATCAGGTCGGACCCGCCGCTGCCGCAGTTGGAGATTATCAGCCTCATCACAGGAGGTCGGACACGGGAGGAGTTCGCAGAAGGAACGGATGCCTCGGGCCTGCCGACGAGCGAACAATTGTTCACCGGCGGGGCGGCAACGATCCTATCCGACCTGCTGCAATCACGCGTTGGATCTCGTTTCGGATTGCTGGACCGCTTCCGGATCGATCCGTTTCACGTGGGCGCGGAAAATCGCCCGGTCGCCCGGATCACGTTTTCCGAGCAGATCACACGCGACCTGACCATCACCTATTCGCAGGACCTGTCGTCGAGCCGCCAACAGATCATCCAGATCGAATATTTCCTCAACAACAACACATCGTTCATCGCCTCGCGGGATGAGACCGGAGCCGTCGGCTTGGACGTAAAGCTTCGGAAGCGATTCGACTAGCCCGCTTTTCTCACCGGTTGTCGTCGCGAAGCCCGCCGGGCCACTTTGTGGCCCGGTCTGATACAGACACCGCCAGGGCATTTGGCATGGCCCTTGACGGGCCATGCTGCGCGCGCGCCGGGAGGGCGACCGAGGCGTACTTGACCGTACGTTGAGGAGCCCGACCAAGCGCAACGCAGTAATGGCGGATGGATCCGGCGCTGCAGCAGACCACTGGTGAGAAATGCGGGCTATACGCTTTTCTCACCGGTTATCGTCGCGAAACGCCGCGCAAGTGGCTCGGTTTGGATTGCTAGCCGACCAGGGCGATGCAGTCGATCTCGATCGCCACTCCGAGGGGCAGCGCTGCTACTTCGACGGTCGCTCGCGCCGGCGGCGAGTGCTGAAAATACTCTCCGTATATCGCGTTCACTTCCTTGAAGTTGCCCATGTCGTCCAGATAAATCGTCACCTTGACGACGTCGCCCAGCGACGCGCCGGCGCCGCCGAGGACTCCCTGCAGGTTCTGGAGCGCCTTGTGGGACTGAGCGTGAACGGACATATCGTCGATCAGTGCTCCCGTCCCAGGGTCGAGCGCGATCTGTCCGGAAACGAAAACCAAGTTGCCGGCGCGGATACCCTGGGAATAGGGTCCAATGGCCGGCGGCCCGAGAGGCGTGGAAACGACGATCTTCTGCATAGTCTTTGGTCTACTTTCCAGGGAGCCAGTCCATTTCGATGGACGCTACCTGCTTTCGATCCCTGTGGTCGTGTTGACGGTTTTGGAAGCGCGCATTACATCGAATACGCCGTCCAGTTGCCGGATAGACGAGATCACCTTGTCCAGGTGCTTCATGTCCGGTATCGCGACGGTCATATCGATGATGCCGCGTTCTTCATCGGTACGGGCCGACACGTCGAGGATGTTCGAGCGAATGTCGGAGATGGCCGCCGAAATGGCGGCCAGTATCCCAGGCCGGTCGGCGGTGACGATTGTCAGACCTATGTCGTACAGCTCGCTTTCGGCCCCTCTGCGAGTCCATTCGACATCGATCCGCCGGTCCGCTTCATACATCAGGTTCTGGACGTTGGGGCAGTCCTTGGCATGAACAGCCACGCCCTCGCCGCGAGTGACGTAGCCGATGATTTTTTCGCCGCGAATCGGGCTGCAACACTTAGCCCGATAGACCAGGAGATCGTCGAGCCCCTTGACCTTGATTTTGACGTCCTTGCCGAGTCCCAGCACCCGGCGGACAGCGGTGGTCAACTTCGATGCCGGCGCCTTCACCAATTCCGGGGACGACTTCTCCAGGAGCGCACGCGCGGAAATCCTGCCGTACCCAATGCCGGAAAGCAGGTCCTCGACCTTCGCGCATCCGTAGTCGGGCGCCACTGCCAGCAGCTTCTCCCCTTCAGTCAGCTCTTTCAGCGCCACCTTGTACTTGCGGGCCTCCTTCGCGAGCAGCTTGCGGCCGAGTTCCACGGCCTTCTTTCGTTCCTGAACGTTCAGCCAGTGGCGAATCTTGTTCCGAGCTCGCGAGGTCTTGACGAAGTTCAGCCAGTCCCGGCTGGGATGGTGGCCCGTTTGTGTGATGATTTCGACGATGTCACCATTGGCCAGACGGGTCCGTAGCGGACTCAGGCGGCTGTTGACCTTCGCCCCGACGCAATTATGGCCGACCTCGGTGTGGATGGAGTAGGCAAAGTCCACAGGAGTCGCGTCACTTGGCAGCGTCACGACACGACCCTTGGGCGTGAACGTGTAGGTTTCCTCCTGATACAAATCGACCTTGAGTGTGCTCAGGAAGTCCGTCGGATCCTTCATTTCCTGCTGCCACTCGACGAGCTGGCGGAGCCAGGAAACCCTTTGGTCTTCTCGATCGTCCGCCACAAGCTTGCCGTCCTTGTACTTCCAGTGCGCGGCGATCCCTTCCTCGGCGACGCGATGCATCTCGGCCGTCCTTAGCTGAACCTCGAATGGCTGTCCGCGAGCGATGACGGAAGTGTGCAGTGACTGGTACATGTTCGGCCGGGGCATGGCGATGAAATCCTTGATACGTCCGGGGATCGGTCTCCAGGTGTTGTGGATCACGCCGAGCGCGGCATAGCAGTTCTTGATGTCGTCGGTAACGATACGGATCGCAAGAAGGTCATAGACCTGGTCCAGGGCAATACGCTGCCGCCGGAGCTTCAAATGAATCGAGTAGATCCGCTTGATCCTGGCTTCGGTCAGACACGGGATGTCGTGCTCGGCCATCTTTTCTTCAATCACGGATCGGACTTCATCGAGGAAGTTTTGGTCCACCTTCCGCTTTGCTTCCAGGGCATCTTTGATCGCTTTGTAGGCGTGCGGATCGAGGAAGCTGAACGCAAGATCCTCGAGTTCTCCGCGGATCTTTCCCATTCCGAGCCGGTGCGCCAGCGGAGCGTAGATCTCCAGGGTCTCGCCCGCGATGGCCTCGCGCCGTTCCGCCTTCAGGTACCGCAGCGTCCGCATGTTGTGGAGGCGGTCGGCAAGTTTGATGACGATGACGCGAATGTCGTCGCTCATCGCCAGCAGCATCTTGCGGAAGTTCTCGGCCTGCTTCTGTTCGCTGGATGTAAAGTGAATCTGGCTGATCTTGGTCAGCGCATCCACGACGTGTGCTGTCTCGGCGCCGAACATCTCCTCGATGTTCTCAAGGGACGTCAGCGTATCCTCGACAACATCGTGGAGCAGGCCGATGCTCACCGTCACGGCGTCCATTTTCATGTCGGCCAGTATGTTGGCGACCTCGAGTGGGTGTGTCAGGTACGGCTCGCCCGACGCCCGAACCTGTCCCTTATGTTCTTTTGCCGAAAAGATATAGGCTCGGCGGACGATCTCCAGATCGTCGCTCGGATGGTTCTTCTCGATCTTCTCGAGTATCTGTCCCAGGCGAATCATGGTTTAGCAGGCTGTCAGGGTCGGACGCTTGCCCCTATTGTAGCCGCGGCCCGCCGACGGCGCGGCGAAATCTGGCGCCGCAACGCCCCCCAACACACGACCCCGGGGCGGTAGCAACGGGTCATCTCCTTCGATGCCAACCAAAGCCAAGCGCACCAAGAAAAAGAGCCACCCAACCGGGTGGCTCTTTTCTGACTAGCAGTAAGTTCTATTGTTCAACCGGGAGGCCTGCGGCCGCGAGTTCCGCGTTTCTAGCCCGAGTCGCGAGTGCCCTGTCGAACCAGTCGTCGGCCTGAGCGATCAACTGTTCTCTCTGGGCGAGGGCATCTTCGTCCTCGGTATCTTCGGGGATAAGCTCCGCCGCCTGCCGGTACAGCAGGTTCTTGTAAGACATCGCGTCCTCGTAAGTGTCGCGAAGCGCCAGGGCGCGGTCGAGGTGCTGCTGACCCTCTTCGATCAGGGCGGTGAGCTCGTCCCGCACCGCCTGAGCCTCTTCCGCAGTGGTTCCTTCGTCCTCCTCCTCGTCGACGAGGTCATCCAGACCCGCAAGTTGCGGAGCCCGGTCGGTAACGATATACCAGTTAATGCTGCCGACGCTGTAGTGCGCGACCGGATCGTCCGGAGACAGCCCTACCTGCCGGACGTAGTATTCGCGTGCCCGATCGAGGTCTCCCGTGTTCTGGTAGATACTCGCAAGACCGGCGATGGCGCTCGAGTTGTTCGGATCCTTGTCCAGAACGCTCTCGAAGGTCTCGACCGCCAGCTGCGCGTTAAGCCGGTTCTCTTCAGAAAGAGCCCCGGGTATGAACTGTTGCGAATACGCCGTCCCGAGGTACAACTCCGCATTCAAGAGCTCAGGGTCCAGGTCCAGCGCCGTCTTGAAATAGTCGACTGCCGTCTGATAGTTCGATTCCCGGAACGCTCGAACGCCCTTGTTCAGGTTGTCCCGTGCCTGCAGCTTGTTGCAGCCTACCAAGCCCAACGCAAGCAGACCGAGAAGCGCAAAAAGGATTTTGCTTTGCCGCATGTTGACCTATCTACCTCCGGGTTAACTGATACTACTGATCCCCGCCGCCGATACCGGTCGACGTGATGGTTTCGGTCATCAGTCCGACCTTGTCGACGCCGGATCCCTTGGCGATATCGATCACCGTGATCACGTCGTTGAACAGCAGGTCGGGATCCGCGTTGACGAAGATCGTGCGGTCGTTACGGGTCTTGAAGATGTCCTGCAGCTGGGAACCGAGGTTCTGCAGGTCCACTGGATCCTGATTGATCGTGATTTGGCCGCGGCTGTCAAGCGAGATCACGACGGTCCGGTTCTCCTCGTCTGGAGGAGGCGGAGGAGTGCCAGGCGGCGGAGGCTGCGGAACGGCCGCATCGAGTCCCTGCGGCGTGAGCGGCGTGATGACCATGAAGATCACCAGCAGTACCAGCAACACATCGATCAACGGGGTGATGTTGATCTCGGATTTCGAAGCGAGTTGTCTACCCCACCTGTTTTTTTGAGACATCAGCAGCCCTCCTTACTGACGGATCTGATCGTCCAGCCGTTCGGTCAGGAGACCGATCTTGTCGACGCCGGATGCCCGAACTGAATCGACCAGCGCGACCACGTCCCCGTACCGTGCCCGGAAATCACTCTTGACGTAAACCGTCTTGTCGAGCCTGCCCTGAAGCATATCCAGAACAAGTGTGGGCAGTTCCGCGAGCGTGACCGGGTCCTTGGCGAGAAAGTACTTGCCGTCCCTTGTCACGGCCACCAGAATCGCGTCCTCCGCGTCGGCTGCCTCCATCTCGATCGGGTTGTTGGTCTGGGCCAGCTCCACGCTGACGCCCTTCTGCAACATCGGTGTGATGACCATGAAGATGATCAGCAGGACCAGCATGACGTCCGCCATCGGCGTGACGTTGATTTCCGATTGGATGCCGCCTTGTTCTCCACCGCCTCCCATACTCATGGGTTAGTTCCCCCGCCTCTTCACGAAATAATCCATCAGCTCCGAAGAAGAGTTGGTCATTTCGATCTGGAAGGATTCCACCTTGTTGGTGAACGAGTTGTATGCCCATACCGCGGGGACCGCAACGAACAGACCAAACGCGGTCGCGACGAGCGCCTCGGAAATGCCGCCGGCGACAGCCGACAATCCGGCCGTCTTCTCACTCGACATGCCCTGGAACGCGTTGATGATGCCGACAGTGGTACCGAACAAGCCGACGAACGGAGCGGTCGCACCGATGGTCGCCAGGCTTGAAAGGCCGCGCTTCAGCTCCGCGTTGACGATCGCCTCAGCGCGCTCGCAGGCACGGCGCGAAGATTCGATCTGGTCGCCCGAAAGTTCCGTCGATGCTCCCTGAGACCGGTACTCCTGCAGGCCAGCCTCGACGACCTTGGCCAGGTGGCTGCGCTTGTTCTGCTCGGCAACGCTTATTGCCTCTTCGATCTTCCCTTCCTTCAGACAACCGGCGACCGCGGGTGCAAACTCGCGGGACTGCTTGCGCGCCTGAGTGAATGCCAGAAAACGGTCGATCATTACACCGATGGACCACGCGGACATGACGGCGAGCAGGACGACCACTGCTTTCGCCATGAGACCCATCTGCGACCACATGGATCGGAGGTCGAAACCGACTTCCTGCAACAGCATCATTCCAAAAAAGTTGAGCTTATAAAGCAACATAGAACCAGATTCCTCCTGCTAGTCCGCACTGCGGACACATTACAAAGTATTCCTTACCTAAATCGGTATCTCCAGCTCGCCTACCCGCCGAACGAGAAATTGACCGTGACGGTCGTCACGACCTCCACCGGCTCCCCGTTGAGGACCGTCGGATTGTACCTCCACTGCTCAACGGCTTTGACAGCCGCGGGCGCCAGCAAAGGATGACCGGTGATCACGCGTACGTCCCTAACGGCGCCGTCCCTGCCGATGATCGCCTCCAGGATGACGATGCCTGTAACGCGAGCCTGCCGGGCCAGCGGCGGATACTGCGGCTGTACCTGATTGATAAGGGCCGCTTGCTGGACGTTGCCACCTACGCGAATCGGCGCTGGCGGCGGCGGCGGCGGCGGTGGCGGCGGTGGCGGTGGCGGTGGTGGCGCCGCATCGGACCGCGCCTTTAACACACCACCGAGTACGCCGGAAAGCACACCCGTGTTAGTCCCACCCACGACGCCACGAACCGCCGGGGGAGGGCCCTCATCGACGATGCGCGCAATTTCGTCGGGAATTTCTGACGGGGCCACCATGGCGCCCGGATCGATCTGCACTTGAGTCACCACGATGGGCGCCGGAGCGATCTCCTCGGGCGGCGGCGGCGGGGGCGGCGGGGGCGGTGGCGGTGCCACCAGGAACGTCATCAGCTGCTGAGCCGGCAACGCATCCGTGTAAATCAACGGAATCAGAATCATTACGACGAGCATCACAACATGAACGACCGTCGAGATCAGTATCGTCATGGGGCTCTTGCTCTTATGCTGAATCAGGGAATCTTCAAACATAGCGTCGCTTACCTCCCTTCCAAGAACTTCTTCTCACAGATGCTGGAGCGTCGTCCACCGATGGCTGCCATGGACCGGAAACCACCCGAGAGAAAATCCGAATACTGGACTAAATAATGCCGCTCGGCCACAGTGCAGCAACACCCCACGCATTCCAAAAGTGCGGACGGCGTAACAGAGACTCTAAACACTCTGAGAAGCGACCCTTATATCAACCGCTTCAACAGACTGTCAACTACTAATACCCCACCTCGAACGACCAAAGCTTCTACTTCGCACGCGCTTCCCTGTGCATCATTGCCTAGGCCGTGCCGCGGGCCTTCGCCGCCTCCCGATAGTTGATATAAACCAACACGATCGGCGACGCAACCGCGATCGAAGAGTAGGTTCCGACGAGCACACCAACCACCAGCGCGAAAGCGAAGTTATTGATCACTTCGCCGCCAAAAAAGTACATGGCCAGACCCGCCATCAGCGTCAGTCCGGATGTCAGCACAGTCCGGCTCAACGTCTGGTTGATACTCCGGTTAAGAACGTTCTCCAATGTGCTTCTCCGGCTCATCCTCAGATTCTCCCGAACGCGGTCGAACACGACGATCGTATCGTTGACGGAATACCCGACCAGCGTCAACAGCGCGGCGATCACGGTCAAGTTGATCTCCTTGTTGAAGATCGAGAAGAAACCCAGCGTGATCAGCGTGTCGTGGAACACCGCAAAAACGGCCGCGGCACCATAAATCCACTCGAACCGAAACGCGATGAAGACCAGTATGCCGACCAGCGCGTAGAGCGTTGCAAAAACCGCCTTCCGCCGAAGGTCGGCGCCGACTTTCGGCCCGACCGATTCCGAGTTCAGGATCTCAAACCCGCCCTCGAACGAGTCGTTGAGCGCCGCGGTGATCAGTTCTCGTCCCGCGCTCAAGTCCTCCTCGACGATGCTCTGCTCCACCTGGATCAGTAAGTCATAGCCCGAATCGCCCGACCCCCCCAGCTCCTGAATCTGGCTGTCGGGTGCTCCACTATTGCGGAGCAGGTCCCGGATCTGATCCACCGGGGCCGGGTCTGCGAACCGAACGTAGACTACGGCGCCACCCTGAAAGTCGACGCCGTACCGCAAGGACCCCTTAGCGAGAACCGAACCCAGACCGACCAGCAGCAGAACAGCCGAAAAACCATAGAACAAACGGCGCTTGCTCAGCCAATCAATCCGGATATCGCCGAATATTTCGATCATTCGACCTTACCTATCCTTCGACACCGCACCGGACCCCGATGTTCCCAAAATCCATCGGGCCGACAGCGGAAATGAGATTTATCAAATGCTCAAGGTCGGCACGCGCTCTGATCGACCCAGCAGCCATTCAAACAGGGTTCGGGAAACGAACACGGCCGTAAACACGTTCGCGATCAGGCCGATCACCAGAGTCACTGCGAACCCCTTGACCGGCCCGGTACCGAACAGGAACAGGAACATGGCGGAAATCAGCGCCGCCAGATGCGTGTCGACAATCGTGATGAACACGCGGTTGAAGCTGGTCACGACCGCAGACACCGCGGTCTTGCCCGCTCGCAGTTCTTCACGGATCCGCTCGAATATCAGGATGTTCGAGTCGATCCCGACGCCGATCGTCAGGATAATGCCGGCGATGCCCGGCAACGTCAGGACGGCCTCGAAGTAGGCCAGGGCGCCGAAGAGCAGGATGAGGTTCAATATCATCGCCACGGCGGCGTTGACGCCGGACAGTCGGTAGTAGAAAAGCATGAATACGAGCACACCGATCAACGAAACCGAACCGGCCATGATTCCCTGGCGGATCGAGTCGGCGCCAAGGGAGGGACCGACCACGCGCTCCTCCAAGTATCGGATGGAGGCGGGCAATGCGCCCGACTTCAACACGAGCGCCAAGTCCTGGGCTTCCTGAATCGAGAATCCACCCGGCCCGCCAGTGATCAAGCCCGATTGCGTGATGCGGCCGTTGATCGTCGGCGCCGACTGGATTCGGCCGTCAAGGATGATAGCCAGGCCACGCCCGACGTTTTGTTCCGTGACCCTGCCGAAGCGTTGCGAACCGTCGACGGTCAGGCCGAAGGTGACAGCGGGCCGTCCGTTTTCATCTCGTGACTGGTAAGCGTTCTTGAGGTCCCGCCCGGTGATCGCGGCCACGCTCTCGACCACGTACCAAGCCTCGGCTCCGCCGGCGGTGAGATCCGCTTCGACGGAACGGACCGCCTGGAGATCCAGCGGCAGCGCCCCGCCGTAGTTCCCAAGCGCCGCCTGCTGGCTTCCGAACGGTCCGGTGGCGACGAGCTTTAACTCGAGCAGGGCCGTAGACTGCATGATCGTCTTCACCCGCCCCGGATCGTCAACGCCCGGCAACTGCACGAGAATCTCATATCGCCCGGCGCCACCGTATTCCTGGATGACGGGTTCGGTCACTCCAAGGCTGTCGATCCTGTTCCGGATCGTCTGAATCGCCTGGGTTACCGCCAGATCCCGGTACACGGCCTGGGTCGCTGAATCCAGTTCGAGAACGTAGGTGTTCGCGACACCGGACGTCGAAACCAGATTCCACTCCGGTAGCTGATCGCGGAAGATCCGCCGCACGTCCGCGTCACGGTCCGGATCGACCCCGACGAACTGGAAGCGATCGTCCTCGACGCGGGAGGCCTGCCGGAACACGATGCCCTCGGCGTTCATCGCTTCACGCAAACCGTCGATGCCCTGATCGCTCTCTGCTCGGATGGCGTCGTCGGTGACCACCTCGAGCACGAGATGGGTCCCACCCTTCAGGTCCAGTCCGAGCCGGATGCGCTCCCGGACGTTGTCCAGCGTCGGCGGGAAACCGGCGACGAGAAAGATAGCAAAAACCGTGACCCCGAGGCTCACGATCAACCTGTTCCGAATCCTCTTGGACATGATGTCTTACTCTTGTTCGGGCGATTGCAACGACGCGACCGCGTTTCGTGAGATGTCGATCTTGACGTTCTCGGCGATTCGTAACTGCAGTTTGTCTCCGCGTAGGGCGGCTACGGTTCCGTGAAGACCACCGTTTGTGATGACCTTGTCCCCCGTTTTCAGGTTGTCGATCATCGCCTGCTGCTGTTTCTGGCGATTCCGCGCCGGACGGAACACGATCAGATAGAAGATCCCCAGAATAAGGACAAAAGGGTAAACAAGGGCTAACGGACCCGGCTGTTGTGGAGCCGCCTGCAGAAACAACCTCGACCTCCGAACGAAAAACGGGGCCCAGGTTCGACTGGGCCCCGGAACTCTCCGATTAAGCTAACAGTTCACTAAACCTTTCAGATTCAATAAAATGCCTGATTTTGCGCATGGTGTCAAGATAGAAAAAGAGGTTGTGGATGGTGTTGAGGACCGATGAAAGAATCTCCCGGGCCTGGAACAGGTGCCGGAGGTAGGCGCGCGAATATTTGGCGCAGACCGGACACCCACAGCTCGCATCGATCGGGTCCGGGTCTTCCCGGAACCGGGCGTGACGGATGACGATGTGACCCTCGGTAGTAAACAGGTGCCCGTTGCGCGCATGACGTGTTGGCATGACGCAATCGAACATGTCTACACCGCGAGCAACGGCCTGGACCAGATCCACCGGTGTGCCGACACCCATCAGGTAACGGGGTCGGTCGACCTGCATGATGCCATCCATACTCTCCACCATGTCGTACATCATCGGAATCGGCTCGCCGACGCCCAACCCTCCGATTGCGTAACCGTCGAAGCCGATTTGCTCGAGCCGCTCGATACTCTCCCGCCGCAGGCCGGGAAAGACCGAACCCTGAGCGATACCGAACATGGCCTGTTCCCTCGGAGGCTGCTTGTCGAGATGAGCCCGACTCCGTGCGGCCCAGTCCATCGAGCGGCGCATCGATTGGGCCGCTTTCTGTTGGGTCGCAGGATAGGCGAGGCAGTCGTCGAGGACCATCATGATATCCGAACCGAGGGCGCGCTGAATGTCCACCGCGGACTCCGGCGTCAGGTACTGGGCGCTGCCGTCCAGGTGGGAGCGAAACGACACACCCTCATCGTCGATCCTCCGTAGGTCACCCAGGCTGAACACCTGATAACCGCCGCTGTCGGTAAGGATCGGACCATCCCATCCCATGAACTTGTGCAACCCGCCCAGTTTCTCGATCAGCCGATGTCCGGGCCTCAGGAACAGATGGTAGGCATTGGCCAGGATGATCTCGGCGCCCAGGTCGCGAACCTGCTCGGGAGTCATGCCCTTTACCGTCCCCAATGTACCGACCGGCATGAACACGGGCGTTTCGATCACACCACGAGAGGTATGAAGACGGCCCCTGCGCGCACGGGTGTTGGGATCCGTTTTCAAGAGTTCAAATCTCATTGCAGATTCTCTATAGGAGAATCGTCACCGGATATCGTTCATTCGAGATTGATCAATCTGAGGCTTGTTTCGGATGGAGCCCACCGCTCAGTTTGACAGATGACAGATCGAACAATGTCCTCACGGGCCAATCTCTAGTGAAGACTTTTCTCAATAGCGGCCCGTGGGCGATACCACAGGCTGCTCGGGCGTTTCCCCTTCAGTCCACAAAATGGCACGCACAAAGGCGGCCGTCGGCCACGCGGCGAAGAGGCGGCTCGTCGGTCCGACAGCGATCTTCGACAATCGGACAACGTGTGTGGAAGCGACAGCCTGCGGGAGGGTTGATGGGCGTCGGGACATCGCCCTTGAGGATGATTCGTTCTCGCTTACGCCCAGGTTCGGGCACCGGTACCGCGCTCAAGAGCGCTTTCGTGTATGGGTGCTTCGGCGCCGTACAAATCTCGGCGCTGGTCCCGACTTCGACGAGCTTGCCCAGATACATCACACCGATCCGGTTGGAGATATGTTCGATGACGGGAATGCCGTGGGAAATGAACAGGTAGGCCAATCCGAACTGCTTCTGGAGATCGGCAAGCAGGTTGATGATCTGAGCCTGGATAGATACGTCCAGCGCAGACACGGGCTCGTCGGCGACGATCAATTTGGGCTTCATCGCGAGCGCCCTGGCGATGCTGATCCGCTGACGCTGCCCTCCGCTGAACTCGTGTGGATAGCGGCCTCCCACGTCCGGATCGAGCCCAACCGTTTCCAGCAACTCGGCGACCCGGCGTTCCCGTTCCCCTCCCGACGCCGTACCGTGAATCGCGAAAGGCTCACCGACGATAGATCGCACCGGCATCCGCGGGTTCAGTGAAGCGAATGGATCCTGGAAGATGATCTGCATGTCGCGGCGCCTGGTCCGCAATTCAGAGGACCCCAGCTTTCGGAGATCGACTCCATCGAACAGGATCTCTCCCGCATCCGGTTCGATCAGCCGCAACACGGCCCGGCCTGTGGTTGTCTTGCCACAGCCCGACTCACCGACCAACCCGAAGGTCTCTCCCCTGCCGATCGCAAAGCTGACGTCGTCGACCGCGTGTACATAGTCCGTGACGCGGGAAAATACCCCGCTCCGGATCGGAAAATACTTCTTGAGATTACGGACTTCGAGAAGATTCTCAGACATGGATACACCGCGCCCGGTGGCCTTCGCCTACAGAATCGAGCGAAATGTCCTTCCTCGAACACTCCTCGGTTTTTTTGTAACAGCGCGGAGCGAAAGCGCAGCCGTCGGGCAGATGCAGGAGGTTGGGGACCACGCCCTCTATCACGTTGAGTCTGGCTTTCTCGAGGACGCTGGATCCCAAACGGAGGATGGAATTGAGCAGTCCCTCCGTGTAGGGGTGTCGCGCCTCATTGAAGACGCTCAACGACGATCCGATTTCGACGATCCTACCCGCGTACATGACTGCAACGGTATCGGCGACCTCGGCGATGACGCCCAGATCGTGTGAGATCAACAGGAGGGACAGCTCGAAGCGTTCGCGCAGGCTGTTGAGCAGGTCGAGGATCTGTGCCTGGATAGTGACGTCCAGTGCGGTCGTGGGTTCGTCAGCGATCAGGAGCGTGGGATTGCAGACCAGCGCCATCGCGATCATGACGCGCTGACGCATACCGCCGGAAAGGTGATGCGGGTAGTCACGGGCGCGGCGCGCGGCATCCGGAATGGCAACCGAGTTCATCGACTCCACCGCTCGGTTCCAGGCCTCGCTACGGGAGACTCCCTCGTGGGCGAGGACCGCTTCGGCGATCTGGTAGCCGACCGTCAACACGGGGTTCAGCGCGGTCATCGGTTCCTGAAAGATCATCGAGACCTTACCTCCCCGCCAGTACCGCATGCGCGATTCGTCCAGCTTCAGGATATCTTCTCCGTCGAGCAGGACTTCTCCACCGACGATGCGCCCGGGATCGGACACGAGACGGTTGATCGAGAGTGCCGTGACGGTTTTTCCAGAACCGCTCTCGCCGACCAGGCCGAGGGTCTTGCCTCGCGGGATGGAAAAGGAGACGCCATCGACGGCTTTGACAACGCCCTCGTCGGTAAAGAAATGCGTCTTGAGGTTTCGTACTTCGAGGACGTTGGCGGAGCTCATGAAGATTTATCAGCCTGTTAGATCGTAACCGCTTCGCGGTACTCGCCAAACACAGCGCGCAACGTGTCTGAGATTTCACCAACCGATGCGTAGGCGCCGACGGCGGCGAGAATCAGGGGCATCATGTTGGCTTCCCCTTCGGCCGCCGCACGGAGTTCGGCGAGGGCCCTGGCGACGGCCGCGGCATCCCGCCTTTGTCTCACTCGGTTCAACTTCTCCATCTGTGCGGGTTCCAGCGCCGGGTCGATCGAATGGATCGGAATTCGCTCTTCTTCGTCGGACCGGTACCGGTTGACGCCAACGATCACGCGCTCTTCGTTCTCGACGGCCCGCTGGAACTGATACGCGGCCTCCTGGATCTCTCTCTGCACGAAGCCTTCTTCGATAGCAGTCAGCATCCCGCCGATGGCGTCTATCTTGCCGAGGTAGTCGAGCGTCTCCGTCTCGATGCGGTCGGTCAGGGCCTCGATGGCGAAGGACCCGCCAACCGGGTCAACCGTGTTTCGGACACCAGACTCGTTAGCGATGATCTGCTGCGTCCGCAGCGCCAGCCGAGCGGTATCCTCCCTCGGCAGGGCCAGGGCTTCATCCTTCGAATTGGTGTGCACAGACTGGGCGCCGCCGAGCACTGCCGCCATGGCCTGAAGCGTCACGCGCACGACATTCGCGTCGGGGAACTGTGCCGTCAGCGTCGAACCGGCCGTCTGGGCGTGGAACCGGAGAGTCATCGACCGCTCATCCTTGGCCCCGAAACGGTCTCGCGCAATCCGAGCCCAGAGCCGCCGTGCGGCCCGGAATTTGGCAATTTCTTCGAGAAAGTCGTTATGCGCGTTAAAGAAGAACGACAGGCGCGGCGCGAAGCTGTCGATGTCCATCCCGCGGCCCAGCGCCGCTTCGACGTAGGCGATGGCGTTGCCGAGGGTAAACGCCAGTTCCTGCACCGCCGTCGACCCCGCCTCGCGGATGTGATAGCCGCTGATGGAAATCGTGTTCCAGTTGGGAACCTCGCGATGGCAGTAGTCGAAGACGTCGGTGATCAGACGAAGCGAAGGTCCGGGCGGGTAGATGTAGGTGCCGCGGGCGATGTACTCCTTGAGGACATCGTTCTGCACGGTACCCTGGATGGCCTCGGCGCCATGCCCCTGACGGTCAGCGACTGCGATGTAGAGCGCGAGCAGGATGGGTGCGGTCGCGTTGATCGTCATCGACGTGGAAACGCGATCGAGCGGGATGCCGTCGAACAGCGTTTCCATATCTTCGAGCGTGTCAATCGCGACCCCAACCTTGCCAACCTCGCCCCGAGCCAGTTCGTGATCGGAGTCCATGCCGATCTGCGTCGGCAGGTCGAACGCGACCGAAAGGCCGGTCTGTCCGTGGTCGAGGAGATACTTGAAACGAGCGTTGGTCTCGGCCGCCGAACCAAAGCCGGCGTACTGTCGCATTGTCCACAGGCGACCGCGGTACATCGTTTCGCGGATGCCTCGGGTGTAGGGGAACTTGCCGGGATCGCCAAGACGCTCGTCGTAGTCGGCATCACGGTCTGACGTCCCTTCGTACACGCGATCCAGATCCAGGCCGGATAGCGTTTTGAACCGTTCCCGTTGGTCTTCGGAAGACATCGGGGTAAAGCGTAGCACAGCGGTCGGTTACGACTTGCCCATCAATATGAACGGGGCCCAATGGTAGGGGTGCGGAAACTCCTTCTTCACGGCAAGTGCCGCCTGCTGCAAGGCTTTGGGCTTGTTAAGGCCCTGGCCGAGCCCTTCGTAGAAACGACGCATGAGCAAAGTGGTCGACCGGTCGCTGACCCGCCACAGGCTCACGACCAGTGAGGGCGTTCCGGCATAGAGAAAGCCGCGCGTCAGCCCGAGCAGTTCGTCGCCCTCATACAACGCGCTCATCCCCGTCTCGCAGGCGCTTAGCGTGGTCAGTTCCGCGCCCAGCTTCAAGTTGAATATGTCGACGAGGTTCAGCCAACTGTCGCCCAGACGCAACGCCGAGAACATGGGGTTGTCGCTCCGGAAGACGCCATGGGCGGCGATATGCAGTTTGCCGGCGCGCGCTCCGTACTCGCGGAGCAGATCAGCCTTGGCGTCTTCGCCGACGAAGACATGCGCGTTCGGGAGGAGCTCTCTGAGTGCTTCGGCTTCTTCTAGGATGGCCGGCGTGGCTTCGTCCGGTACGGCCAGGACCAGGTCCAGTTCGCTGGGCTGGGGTTGCTTCATGCGGCAGATCTTGAGAACCGTCGCGCTCGCGCTGTAGACGATGTCGTGCCCGTCGATGAGATGATCCTTCCCGTCGTAGAGCGCCTGGAAGGGGACGTAGTGGAGAACTCCGTGGGGGATGAGCGCGAGTGACCGTCCCTCAATGTACTTCACGAGCGGCGCGATCAGCATATCGTGGAGTTTCTCGAGGTGGTGCCGCGTCGCCACCAACAGTGTCTCGTGGTACCGCTTCAGATAGTCTTCACCGAGGTGAAATTTCGCCAACTGAAAATTCAGGCCTTTCAGCGCCGTCCGAACAGCCAGTTCCGGAGCGATGCTGCGGACCAGGTGAAACTGATCCGAACCGATAACGAACGCGCAGAAGTTCCCTTTGACCGCGTAGTATTCAACCAGAATCTCGTCGTCGTCGAGGATGGCCTGGATGTCCGCGACCGTCGGCATGGGCATCGTTTCGAGCGCCGCCCAGTCCTCTTTTTCGGAACCTGCTTCACGCAACATCTGAAGCATTTCCCTTTCGCGCTCGGCGATCTCGGCCTGGATCTCCTTGTCGGAAACAAGCTTGCTGATGGTCGTGCCAGCTTGGGACAGGCGGCTGTACAGCCCATTCAGGTCCTGGCGCAGCTTCTTAATCATTTGCTGCTTCGGGCTGGACTGATCCGACTGCCACAGGGAATCGGTGTTGTTCTCAAGCAGGTCGATCAGGGTACGTGACTTCGAACGTTCGACGAATGAGAAGGCCTCCTCGATGGCACCGGAGTGGAACTTCAGGTCGACGAGGTTTTCGTAGACCTGATACTTGTCACGTCCGAACGACATCCTGAACTCATCGAGTCGGATGTTGCCACGTAGTGATTCCATCTCTTCGATGGCCTTCATGTACAGCGGTTCGGCCTCCTCCGGGCGGCCGGCTGCGGCCTCCAGCGTGCCCAGCAAGTTATAGCACTGGTACGAAACCCAACGCGCGTGGTAATCGGCCAGTTTTTCCAGGGCTCCGCGGGCCTCCCCAATCGCGTCTTCGACGCGCCCTTGCTCGCTAAGGCTCTCGGCCATCGTGATCCGAGCGTAAGCGCCCCGTACGGCGAGCTGTTCGGACTCGAAAGACAGGGCGGCGGAGAGCGCGAGGCTGATGGCGGCGGCGTGGTCGTGCCGTTTTTGTTCGAGTCTCGCCAGCTGAAGCCGGGCTGCCGCAGCTGAGACCGCGTTCCCTTCAGCCTCGAACATCTCGGTCGCCTGGCGGAAGTTCTCCGCCGCCCCACGATCCTCCCCTCTCTCCAAACGGGCGATACCGACCAGAGTCAGGCACTGGGCGGCTTCGGACCGGTTGGAATGCCGTTCGAAGATGCTCTGCGCCTTTTCGGCAAGTTCGCCGGCTTCCTGGGCCAGGTTGAGCTGGAGATAGATCTCGGCTCGCGCCAGGTCGGACAGGGCGAGGCGCCGATCATCCCCCTGCTCCTGGTAGCGCGGTCGCACCTTTTCGAGGCTGCGGAGGGCCGCCGAATAGCTGCCGCGCTTAAAATAGAGGTCGGCGATGTTTCGGTCCAGGATGTCGGCCCACAGCACGATCTCATGCCGCTCACAGTACTCCCGCGCGGTCTCATAGCCCCGAATGGCCTCTTCGAAACGATTTAGATCCGTCAACACGCCGGCGCGGTTCAACTCGACGGCTGCGACGACCAGGTACTGGTCGCTTCCCTCAAGCAGCGACCGCGCCTGGTCGAACTCGGCGAGAGCTTCGACGAACCGATTGATCCGGTTGAACAGGTTGCCCAGCGCAACGTGAATCCGGGGAATGTATTCGGTATCCTCGGCCCGCGTCAGGAGTTGGGCGGACTGTTCGGCCAACCGACGCGCCCGATCGTATTGGCTGAGGTAGGTCAGGTTTTCCGCTTCCGCGCACAGCGTCCTGCCCAGATCTCGGTCCGAACCCGCTTCGGCGAACAGTTCCGCCGCCTTCTCGTAGAACGGCTGTGCATCGGCGCACTTCTTCATGTTCATGAAGACATAGGCCTGGCACAGGTTGGCGAACCCTAGAGAGCCAGGGCTGTCGACTTCGGCGGCCAGCGCGAGGTTCGTTGCCGTCAGGGCTTCGGCCAGCTCGCGGTCTTTGGGCAGGTATTCACGAATCCGATCGGAAAGACTTTCGATGAGTTCATCGGATGGAGGAAAGCCGGATTGGGCCGCAAACGCAAGTTGGCCCTCCGAGTCACGTATCTGGATTAGTGCGTCCAGAAATTCACGGACTGAAGAGGGCTTCACGAGACCGGCGCTTCCTGCTTATTGTGGGCGGCGTCCTACGCGCCCTTGAACCTCGAGGGCGTCCTACGCCATGGACGGTTCAGCGCGGTATACGCAGAACAGAGTTACCTGCCCTTCGGGCAAGTCCATGGACAGATGGTACGTGTCCGGGGGCACTTCGTCGAAAATAAATTCACCAACCGGGTTCGTCCGGGTCTTGTACCCTACCACTCCATGCGACTCGAGCCGCACGGGCGTGTCGTCAAAGAACGGTTTCGTCGAAGAGAGGACCTGGCCGGCAACCGAGATTCGATCGTCCAAGCCCGATTCGATCCTGAGATCGACGTCGACATCGCCGGCCTTGAAGAGCAGCTGTCGGGGAGCCGCCCCCACGTGGCGAACACCGGCGGTCGCGGGCTGCAGGAAACTGTCGAAAACCAGCCTGCCGACGAGCCGGCGCAGCGGATTTTCCTTCGGACTGAGCACGGGCTGGAACAATTGAACTCCCCACTGGACCAAGTCGGCCGGCGGTTCGTTCGCGGCATCACGACTGAGCAAACTGACCAATTCCTGTAATTCCTCGGCCTTTTCCTGACAACTCGCGCAGGAACCGAGGTGCACGGTCCGAGCGGCCCGGTCAGCCGAATCCTCAGTGTTCTCAATATGATTCAGTAAGGTGTCAGTCGTTAGGTGCCGCATCGTCTTCTCCATTCCGTTATTGGCGTTCGTGGCGTCCGTGCCTTGGGGGCCCGTCCCCCTATTACTGCCTTCACCACAAGAGAACCACACGGGGACCGGAAAAATACACGGAACTCCGGCCTAGGAGCCTGTCGGGAATTGGCTCCCTCGAAGCAAGAATCAACAACTTACGAGCCATCCCTGGTCTGTAAGTTGTTGATTCTTGGTTGCAGACTTCTTATTCCCGACAAGCTCCTAGGACCAATCCTTAGAGCCCCCAGGCCCCCTTAGACCGGGGGCCTCGGAGGCCTCCATGCTACTGGATTCCTTTGCGGCGGAGAAGCCTTCGGAGCTTGTCCAGGCATCGAGCCCGAGTGGGGCCAATGCTCGGCACCGGCATGCTCATCTTCACGCTGATTTCCTCATATGAGGGACTCTTAGAATCGAGATAGAGAAGCGACAACAGCCTTCGGCACCGTTCCGGCATTTCCGCAATGGTGTCCCGAACCTTCTGCTGCCGGTCGGACACGACTCGAATCTGTTCCATCGATACCGTCGGATCGGGCGCCTCTTCCATTCCGTCCGCGTCGGAAACATCTCGCCGACCGAGGGTCTGGACATGGATACAATGCCGTGTCGTCGTCGTGATCAACCACGCACTCACCTTCGTTTCGTCCTTAAGGTCGCTGAGGTGTTCGATCAGTTTTACGCAGACTGTCTGGAACACGTCGTTGCAATCGGACTGAGAGAATCCGAACTTGTTGGGAATCGAATAAATGAGCCGGCGGTAGCGCTCGATCAAGGTTTCCCAGGCGGCTTGGTCGCCCTCGAGGCAGAGTCCAACGAGCTCTGGATCGCCCAGCTTCTGGTGCCCGCCGGCCTTCACTTCCGGATTTTCCTCGCCTTCCAGAAGCTATGGATGCCGAACGCAAACATAGAAACAGCGAACACGCCTGCCAGGCCGATGCGCCACACGCCGTCGTCGGGCGAGTTGCCGTATCGCGTGTATTCCTGGACGACGCTCGAGCCGCCGATGATCGCCAGGGCGAGGAAAAATGCACCCAGAACCTCCAGCACGAGCGTGTGGGCAACTCTGATAGCGTCCTTGAAAGCGATCCTGAATTTTCCAGCCATGGTTCGGGTTTCCTACCCTGTGCCGACCCGGCTCGCGGGCGACTCCAGAAAGCAACCTCGGGTCGTGCGGACGAGCGTCAGTTTTGAGCCGCAGTCCGAATCCCTCAGTTTAATCGCGCGCCAAGGTTCCGTATATCCTGAATCACTAGTGTCCGGTTAGAAGTCGAATAGAACCAGCTGGTTAGGATCTTGGAGTTCATTGAATTGGGAATCAGGCGCGTGAAAGGCCTGCAAAATGGGCTGTTTCTCAAGAATCGTAATGCTGAGAATCTGTAGGATTTGGTAAAGACTCCTATCGATGCCGAGGCGCTTCCGGATGATGGCGACGTGAACATAAACCGAAATGGCGATCCAGATCTGGGTCTTCACCGCATTCTCGCTGGTGCCGTAGAAGGACTTGATTCGAAGGTGTTGTTTGATCCATTTAAAGAAAAGTTCCACCTGCCATCGCGACTTGTAGATCTGAGTGATGGTGAGTGCAGGCAACGCGAAGTTGTTGGTCAGGAACTTCAACCGCTTGTTCGTCCCGGCATCGAAGTAGCTGATACGCCGCAACGGATCGGGATAGGTTTTGGCGGATTTGTTCGTTGTGAGGATGACCGTCTGGTCGGATCGCAATCCCGTGGTCGTGTCCACCCGACGGGAGTACCGCCGCCGCAGGACGACGTTCTTCTTAGCACGCACCACAAAGAAAGCGGAACAGAGGGAGAAGAGAAAGAGCCGTTCAAAATCGATATAGGCGCGGTCCATGACGTAGAAGGCACCCGCTTCGGGTGCGATCTCATCGAGAACGTTGACGTCATGGACTTTCCCGTCTGTGACGTGGATAAACGCGGGAATGTTGCCGTGAAGATCCAGCAGTGTATGCATCTTGACCGCGGCTTTGTGCCGGCGAAACCGGGCCCATGGGAATAGTGAAAGACACAGGTCAATGGTGGTCGAGTCCAGGGCATATAGACCTTGATCCAACTCGACGCCGATGGGGTCTTCGGCATATAACGGCCGCGCCATGCCGATCAGGACCTGTGCGAAATCCGCATAGATCCGCCAGTCGCGCCGCTCGTTGGCGTCGGCCAGTGTCGTCCGCGCCACCTTGCTTCGGAATCCCATGTGGTAACGCTTTCTGCCGAGGGCGCGTAAGCAGGCTTCGATGTCGCGGAGGCTTTCACGATAGATCAATTGGGCGAATGCCATCGCCAGGAACTGATCCCAGCAGGAAAACCCTTTCTGCTGGTAATCGCCCCGATAGCGGGCGACACACTTCTGAAACTCGTATCGGGGCGCGTAATCCATGACTTGTGAGAAGACGGTTTGGCCTGAGTTCATGCGCCATTGGTATCACCCCTCTCACCGTAATATTGCTAAAAGTGTGATCGGCAGGTTCAAATCGAAAAATCGCAGAATGCCATTCAACTCACTGTTCATCTATAAGTTGCCGGCGGCTGTCGCACCGTGTTCCGGACACTAGTGATCTGAGGTAGAAAACCATGAATGTCATAGAAACACTGGATCAAGTCGATCAGTCCGATGTTCGAGGCCAGGAGACCGTTATCCACTTTCGAGGAAGGGTTGATCGGGTTTTCCGATTTCAAGAACTTCAACCTGCTCGAGAACGACTATCTCGCGCCGTTCCGCTTGCTGCGGGCGGTCGAGTCGTCCGACGTGGGGTTTCTCGTGTTCGATCCTTCGAGCCGCGTGCCCGAGTATTGCGAGCTGATTCCCGACCGGGAGTGGGCCTCGATTGGCGTGACGTCGCGGGCAGACCGCCTCGCCTTCGTCACAACGATCCTCGGCCCGACAGCCGAAGAGAGCACGGCCAACTTCCAGGCACCTATGCTGATCAACTACAAGGAGATGATCGGCAAGCAGGTGATCCTGACCGACTCGGGATTCTCGGTACGTCACCCGCTGCTGTAGGCCGCGGCGTTTCCGCCCGACGGGGTACTTCTGCGCCGCTTGGGGAAAGCCCTGCGTCGAAGTACTCGACAAGGCGCGGAGACGAAACGAGGCCACATTGGGCATGGTTCAGTGGAGATCCGAGGACGGTGGGCCCGACGCTAAAGAGAAGCAAGGCGTGGGGGGACCGTCCCGTCAGAGTTTCCCGGAGCTTGGAGTGAGTGGAACGTAAGAGCACTCACCAAATCGAAGGGTCGCGTAAGGACGGTGGGCCCGACGCTAAAGAGCGGCAAGGCGTGGGGGGACCGTCCCGTCAGAGTTCCCGGAGCTTGAAGTCAGCGGAACGTAAGAGCACTCGCCAAATCGAAGGGCCGCGTAAGGACGGTGGGCCCGACGCTAAGAAATCGGTGATTGCGGCTCGCGAGTCATCGGTTATATGATGCGACGAGCGTCGGTTACAGTGCGACGGTGGAATCGTCGTAGCCGCATTATCGGCAGAGGTCAAGGATGCTCGTCGTCACTCGCAAGAAAGATGAAAAGCTTATCATCGGGAACGAGATCGAGATTCAAGTTCTCAGGATAGGCCGGGACAATGTCCGCCTGGGTATCAAGGCCCCGGCTCATATCTCCATCTACCGCTACGAGATCTACGATGCGATCAAGAGTGAGAACGTCTCGGCCGTAGAGTCCCAGATCCCCGACAAAGACATGCTTGAACGCATCGCCAGCGGTCTGCGGACCGAGGCCAAACCCTCCGACTCCGACTCCACCGAATAACTCCGTTACGCCGCATCCGTCCGTTGACGCCTGTCTCGGCCTCCGATAACATTCCTTCGCCTTAGATTTGAATAATTTACGGGAACACCGCATGAAATTTGACTTGCATACGCATTACTATCCCGAAGCCTTCTTCAAGATGATCGAGGAGCGGAGCCAGGAGTTTTCCTTCGGTAAGGACCCGACCGGGCGGACGATCATCAAGTACCGTGGCGCCCGTTTTTTCGGTATCACGCCCCCGATGACGGACCCCGCGAAACGGATCGAGGACATGGACCGCGTCGGGATTGACACCGAAGTCCTGTCACTGTCGACTCCGAATGTCTTCTTCGCCGAGCCCGGCGACCAGCCCGAAGTGGCGCGAGCGATGAACGACGCCTACGCGGAGCTGATCGCCCGCCATCCCGACCGTTTCAAAGGTTTCGCTTCGATCCCGATGGATGCTCCGGACGAAGCGCTCGCCGAACTGCACCGGGCCCTCGACGATCTCAAGATGAACGGCGTCATCGTGACCAGCAACATCCGGGGACGCGCACTGACTTCGCCCGAGTACCGACCTTTCTTCGAGGAGGCGAATCGAATGAAGCTGTGCATCTTCCTCCATCCGATGCTGCCGGCTAACACGGAGCAGTTCAGCGAGTACGTCCTCGGGCCGATCATTGCATTTCCTTGTGACACCACGCTCGCGGTCGCGAAGATGTGTTACTCGGGGATGCTTCGAGAGCTGCCGGACATCCGTTGGATTGTCGGCCATGCGGGCGGCGCGATCCCGTGGCTGATGGAACGCATGGACAACGGCTGGCGAGATTTTGCCGAGTGCCGCACGAACATCGACGACCTGCCCAGCGTTTACTTAAAGAAGCTGTACTACGACACCGTCACCTTCAGTCCGCATACGCTCAGGATGCTGCGCGATGTTGTCGGGACCGACCACATGGTGATGGGGAGCGATTATCCGCACCTGTTGGGTTCGATCGAACGCAGCGTGTCTTCGATCGAGGATCTCCATATTCCTGAACGCGAGAAGAACCAGATCTTCAACGGCACCGCGCTCGCGATCCTCAACAACGTCTGATCCGATGGGGTTTCGGCAATTCCTCGGCCGGCTGGGGCCAGGCATGATCATGGCGGCAACCGCCATCGGGACGAGTCACATCGTTCTTGCTCCGGTCGCCGGAGCGCGGTTCGGCTACGACCTGCTCTGGCTGATCCTGTTCGCCCACCTGTTCAAGTACCCCGCTTTCGAGTTCGGCGCGCGCTACGCTGTTGCGACCGAGACATCGCTGATTGAGGGATTTCAAAAGGTTCCGGGACCGAAAAACTGGGCGCTGTTCGTTTTTCTGGCAATAACGGTCCTGCAGGGCCTGACCATCCTGGCCGGCGTGATGTCGGTCGCAGCGTCGATCCTGGTCGTGACGCTCGGCGGCATCTCCTATCCCGCATGGCTGCTTGTTCTGGGCGTGTTCACGATCCTTGCCCACCAGACCGGGAAGTACCCTGCGCTCAAGTTCGGAAGCAAACTGATGATGGGGGTGCTCGTCATCGGAACCCTCGTCGCGTTCGTTGCGACGCCGCCGGAGCCGGCGGATCTTGGACGGATGTTCGTTCCGGTATTGCCGGCGGGCTCCCTTCTGCTGGTTGCAGCGATCTTCGGGCTGATGCCAACCGGGATCAACGTGGCGGTATGGCATTCGCTGTGGACCGTCGAGCATCTGAAGTACTGGAAAAAGGAGACGACCAACCGCGGCGATCTGCTCAGAATGAGCCGGCGCGATCTCGGCGTCGGTTATTGGTTGTCTGCCGTGCTGGCCGTCATGCTGCTTTCGCTGGGAGCCAACCTGCTCAGGCCCCGCGGCCTCGTGCCCGACGGTATCGAGGTAGCCCTCACGATCTCCAGGATCTACACGGAACTGCTCGGAGAATGGATGTTCCCCTTGTTCATGCTTGCGGCGTTTGCGGCGATGTTTTCGTCGGTCTATTCTGTGATGGACGGATTTCCACGCGCCTTCTCGACGATCCTGCGGACCTTGTTCCCCTCGAACTCGTTTCTGGAGAAGCCGTCCAACCCCGCCTACTGGATCTTCATGGTCGTGATCTTCACGTTCTCTCTCGTGTCGAACACGCTCCTGCCGAACCCGGTACTGGTCGTGACGCTGGTCGGTGTCGTGAGCCTTCTGGTGGCGCCCATCCTGTACGCTTTCAACTACTACTGCGTGACGCGATTGATCGAAGATGAATCGATGCGGCCGCCACTGGGCCTGAGACTCTGGGCAATGGCGGGGATACTGGTGATGACGGTGGCCGCCGCGTTCTACACCTACACACGACTCTAGGAGCCGGTAGCGAACATCGCCTGGTGCTGTAGCGGCGCTCTATGAGCGCCGAATAATGGGCGGTCGTAGACCGCCCCTACAGGGGGCCGCATCCGGTAAAGCCAAGATCTCGGACGTCCAATCTAAAATGTCGAATCCACGGCGGGCGCCCGAGCGCCCCTCGTGGTGGGTCCCTATTGGTTCTGAGGTTGTCCGTAGACGGGAGGTGGGCTGGCGAGTGCTTTGTCTATGCCCGCGACGGTGAGTCGTGTTCGCACCTCCAGGAACTGCCGAGCGTGGTCGAGCAGAGTCTCGAGCGGCTCGAGCGGCACTCCGTTGATGACCGCTCGACCCGCTTCGACCCGCTGATAGAAACGGATCGTGTCTGGGTCTTCCAGTGCCATCAACGCGTCGATCCCGTACTCTTCGTGGATGCTGTCCGCCCAGCCGTTGCTGCCACCGAGTCTGATCTGTTCGGGAATTCCCAGCTGATTCTGAATGTATTCCTGCACCGACCGGTAATCGTAGTACTCGGGGATGTGGTAGAAGTTTGCCGGGTTGCCCTCGTACTTTTCGTTCAGAGCATTGGCGGCACCGTGCATGCCGTTTCTGTTGCCGCCGCTGTCGCCCAGATAGAGTATGGTCGTGAACCCCATGGCCCGCAGGTTGTCGCCGATGTCGGTCAGCAAAGCGAGATAGGTTCCCTGGGAGATCTTGGGGCCGGCCAGGCCTATGCGAACATCTGCGCCAACGTTGCCGGTCGGTTCCAACGTCACGATTGGGGCGATCAGTGCGTCGCCCAGACGTCGCGCGATCGCATCACCCGTCTGTCGAAGGACGTAGTTGTGCTTGCCCTGGGCCAGATGCGGACCGTTGGCCTCAACGCCGCCCGTCAGGATCAGGGCCGTCGTCTTGCCGCCGTTGATAGCGTCGCCGACCTCAGTCACCGTCATCTCTTCCAACCAAATCGTGTCCAGAGCCTCCATCGGTCGTTGAAGTCGTGCCTGTGCCCGAGCGCGAGTGACCTCCTGTTCCGGAGTCAGCGGCGTGCCACCACGACCGCCACGGCCGCCCCGCTGGGCGAGAGCCGGCTCGGCCACCATCGTTACGATCAAGAAAACGAACAACAACCTTGCTACCTTCATCGATCCTCCTTCAAGAACCTCTCGTAGATCAAAACCAGTCATGAGTGCCATCAAGCGAACGGCCGATAATTGGCCGGCGTTAAGCAATTTCTTCCGCCAACCCTACCGGAGTCAAGGAATAATGTCGTCTGGTTTTCGAGGAGGAGAACATCCATGAAACGTAACGGCCTGATTTTGACCCTGATATTGATGGTTGGAGCGCTGGCAACGCCCCTGCCGGCTCAGCAACAGCCGATCAGAAGCATCGCCAGCGTCGCCGGCAATCTGTACCGGGCGCAGAACAACAACCACTTCACGGTGTTCCTGGTGACCGCGGAAGGGATTATCCTGTCGGACACGATCAACCGGGACTTTGCCGCGTGGCTCAAGTCGGAGCTGGACACGCGCTTCGGAATGCCGGTCCGATACGTCCTCTATAGCCACAGCGACCGAGACCACGCCTCCGGTGGGGAGGTCTTTGCCGATACTGCGGAGTTTGTCGGACACGAGGCCATGCGGGACGGCGTTCCCGACGGTGTACATCCTCCTGACGTGTTCTATTCCGACAGGTATTCCGTGACGCTCGGCGGCAGGAGCGTGGAGATGATCTATCCCGGCCCTGTGCATTCGGCAAACATGTCCGTGCTGCGGTTTCCGGCCGAGAACGCCGTGTTCGTCGTCGACTTCATCAGCATCAAGCGCCTGCCGTTCAGGAACCTTGCCGGTTTCGACCTCGAGCTTTGGCTAAGCGAGATGCGGACCGTGGAGGCGCTCGGAGCCGACATCGTGATTCCCGGCCACGGCCAGGTGGGGACTACCGACGATGTCGTCGACCATCGCCACTATGTCGAGCGCCTGCGGGACGCGGTCGCCGAGGGCATTGCCGCGGGAAGGACTCTGGCCGAACTGCAGGAGACCATCCGGTTCGATGACGCCAGTGACTGGGCGTCGTACGAAGACTGGCTGCCCCTGAACATCGAGGGGATGTACAACATGCTCGGTGGGGGGCGACATTGACGGACATTAGGCTCAACCAGCTCGGCCAGGTATCGCTGACCGTGGATGACGTCGATGTCGCTGAACAATTCTATTCAGAAAGCCTCGGTCTGCGAAAGCTCTACCGTTTTGGCGATCTCGTGTTCTTCGATTGCGCCGGCGTCCGTCTCTACATCCAGAAGTCCACCGAACAGCCGTTCGCTCCGTCCAGTTCGGTTCTGTATTTCCGGACACCGGACATCGCGCTGGCGGCGCGAGCCCTTGCCGAGAAAGGCGTGCCCTCGGTGGACACACCGCAACTGGTCGCTCCGATGGAAGATCATGACCTCTGGATGGTGACCTTCAAGGACCCGGCGGGCAACCCATTGGCGCTGATGCACGAAGCCCCGAAGGGCTACAAGCCGGGGGAAGGGACCATTTGAGATTGGAGGTATTTACAATTTTCAATAAAAAGCCCCGCCTTTCAGCGGGGCTTTTCTTATTCGGGGGCGACCTCTGTTTTATGTCAGGCCAGGGACGGCGAGCCACCCCCCGGAGGTTCCGGTTTACCGGAGTAGCTGGAGCACGGCCTGCGACGACTGGTTCGCCTGCGACAGTGCGGCCAGGCCACTCTGGGTCAGGATGTTGAACTTCGTGAGCTGGGCGGCTTCTTCGGCGATGTTGGCGTCACGGATCCGGGATTCCGAAGCCCGCACGCTGACCGACATCGTCTGCGCCTGGGAGATTGCGAAACTCAGCCGGTTCATCGCGGCGCCGACCCGGCCCTGGACCGTACCGAGGGTTCCGACCGCGGTCTGGATGGCTGCGATGGCGGTGCTGGCGTTCGCCTGGTCCGTGATGTCATTCGTGTTGATACCGAGGCCCGTGGCGTCCACAGCGGTCGTCAGGGCGAAAGAGACGTAGGTGACGGTCGCCGACGTGTTCGTCGTGGTGTTACCGACGAACACCGAGCGGGCATTCAAGTTGGCGTTTCCACTCTCGACACCTGCAGCGGTGGCATTTCGCGTGATTTCCGAAAGTACGGATTGAAACTCTGCGTCCAGCGTCGCCCTCGAACCTGTAAAGGTGTCCGAAGCCGCCTGGCTCGCGAGCGTCAGGGCCCGGTCCAGCAGCGAGGCGATGTTCGACAGCGCGCCATCCTCGATCTGCAACTTGCTGATCGCGTCGTTGGCGCTACGGATACCGATGGTCAGACCGGTGTTGTCCAGCTTGTGGCGGTTGGCCACGGCCAAACCCGCGGCGTCGTCGGCCGAACTGTTGATCCTAAGGCCGGATGTCAAACGCGCCAGCGTTCGCTGAAGGCCGTTGCTCGTGGAGTCCAGTGTCGCCTGGGCGTTGATTGAAGCAAGGTTGGTTACAACTGAAAAGCTCATGTTAAATCCTCCGTGAATGTTGGGGGCCAGGCGTCCTTGCCGGCGGATCTCCCTAAGTCCTCTCTAAAGTCCGACCCTTTTTCCTGCCGGACACCCACCTTATCGGTACCCGCTCGGTGGATCATTAGCCCAAAAAACATCAGAACCCAGAGCGGTAGCGATGGGGTAGAAAGGGCCACAAATCCAGGGGTTAACGCGAAGGCACGAAGAAGGTAATGAAGGTAAAAGGGCCTTCGTGGTCTCTGTGATCTTCGTCGGCTTCGTGTTGAAAGCGGAAAGGCTACCGCTCCCGGTTCTGGAGGACCAGGCGGAAAGGGAAGGGGAGATTCTGGAGCCGACTCTTCGGACCTTTTGGCCCGAAGAGTCGGCAAATCTTGCCGGTAGGGCAGATTCTGCCGCACCGGCGGGGGATCCATGGGTGTAGCACCCGGTGGCTCCACCGCAGGCTGCTTTAGCGTTTACCCTTCGAAGTCTATGCCCGGCTGTGGTATCTGCAGGGTCGCCTCGTAGCCCGACATTGCGCGGGCGCCAGAGTTGATGTCGCGCAGTTCGGTCTTGGTGCGGTCGCGAATCAGGTCCAGCCGCCAGTGCGTTTCCGCATCGATGGCGACGACTTCCTTCGCCAGATCGACGATCTCGTCGTTCAGGCCTCGAAGCTCCTTCATCGTCTCCGTTGTGACCGACGGGTCGTGGCGGATCTGCGTAATCCAGGTGCCGAGCGTCGATTCGATAGCGGTCAGCTCGACCATCAGCTCGGCGCGGTGGCCCAGCAGGCTCTCGACGCCATCGATATTCTCGTCTGCGAGCAACTCTAGTTGTTGCTCCGACAGGCTGCGAAACTCTTCAAGCAATTGTCTCTCGCGCTCGAGACTGGTCAGTATGTCGACGGAATTCATGGATATTCTCCTGGTTTCGATGGTCCGATGGTTATCCGTGAACGGCCAGTCTTCCGTTCGCCGCCTGCTGGGCGAGCAACTCGGTAGGGACCGATTCTGCTCTCTCCTGCTGGGCGACCTCGGCCCATGCGGAACGGAGTGTATCTAGCACTTTGATTGCCTCTTCCAATTTCCTCGGCTGGAGCCCGCTGGATCCTTCCGTGATCTGCGTGATGACGAAGCTGTATAGCCTCTCCAGGTTCGCCGAGATCTCCTGGCCGCGATCCATGTCGAGCGAAAGATGAAGGTGCTGAACGATCGCAAGGGCACGATCGCTCGCGGCGGCCTTAGCCTCGATATCGTTCTTTTCGATGGCTTCGATTCCCCGACGCAGGAAACGGATCGCGCCATCGTAGAGCATGACGATCAACTGCGTCTGGCTCGACGTTGTGATCGAAACCTCTCTGTAAACGGACGATTTATAGTTCGGGTAGTTCATAGGTTCCTCTTGGTTTGATACTTCGTTTTAGAAGAAAGAGCCTATCGAACCCAGAGCGCTGCCCTGGCTCGTAAGCCGGGACATCGCCTGATCGGCGGCTGCGAACATTTTCTGTAACTCCTGCCGCCGCAACTCCAGACGAAGCTGCTGCGCCAGGATTTGGTCCCTGAGGACCTTGATCGACGTATCCAGGCTGGTTCGGGTCGTCTTGATCAAACCTGCCGTGGAGTCGATGTTCTTCAATGCGGCGTCCAGGTCGTCGAAGACACCGTCGACGGTGCCGTCGCCCTGGAACAGCTTCTGGACATCTGCCACGTTGTTGTCCATCGCCGTGTCGAACTTTTCCTGATCGAGAGTCAATGTGCCGTCCTGCTCGAACTCCACGCCGATCTCGGTCAGGTACGAGTACTGACCGTCGTTGCCGTTGGACGTCAGGATCGTGTTCCGCACATCGGAGAGCGCCTGCCGTAGGATCGAGTCTCTGCCGAGCGGCCCGGGCTTGCCCGTGATGGAATCGAGCTTCACCTGCTCGTCGAAGAACTCCTTCAACGCGTTGTACTCGGTGATGAAGGTCTTGACGCTTTCCTCGAGAGCGTCGTAGTCGTTGGTAACGTTGACCGTAGCCGTGCCGGTCGTGACCAGCGTCACGGTGGTTCCCGGGATCGCGTCGGTCACCGTGTTCGAGGCGCCCGTGATCGCGAGGCCGTTGACGGTGAACGCCGCGTTCTGGGAGTCCTGGCTGTTGCCCGAGGATTCACTTTGACCGACGGCGAACGCAACGACAGTGTCGACGCCGTTGGTCAGGCTGTTGTTGATCGTGAAGCCGTTGACCGCGCCCGTTTCCCGGCTCGAAATCACGAGTTTGTTGTTCGTGCCGTCGTTGACTACTGACGCCACAACGCCGGAATCCTGATCATTGATTAAGGTCTTGAGTTCGGTGAGCGTCGTCGCCAAGCTGATGTTGATCGCGGTCGTGGTGTTGCCATCGATTGTGAACGAGATCGACCCGCCGTCGGCCGCCGTGTCGGTCGTGGCCGTGTAACCGTTGGTCGAAGCGGTGACCTGAGCTCTGGCTAACTGTGTGATATTGAGGGCGTAAGCGCCCGCCGTCGTAGCGTCCCCGAGGGTAACGGTTGCGATGTCGGTGTCGGTCGATTCGGCGGCTAGATCCGTGAATGCGGTGCCAAGCACCAGGTCCCCGACAGGATCCTGGACGTCGGCGACCTCGGTTCCGAACGCCCCGAGCGCGGAGTCTTTCTTCTTGAGCTCGGCGACCCTGGCTTCGGCGACCCTGGCTTCGGTCGCCTCTAGCGGCGCGCTCTCAGCCTGGATCGTTACGTCAATGACTTGGTTGAAGTCGAAACCGTTGAATCCAGAAAAATTGATCTCACCGGCCATCTCTTATCTCCTCGCTGTTCTCGATCTCGTCTGCAACCATGTTATCGGCGGTCTCCGGGGGCCTCTTTAGGGCCCCTTCTGGAGAATCTGCAAGAAATTCGAGGGACCGACGCCGCTTTCCGACTTGAGCGAGGAACCTAATCGTGCGGGGCGTCAGTCCCCTGAATCCCTATCTGAGGAGCTGGAGCACGGACTGCGAAGACTGGTTCGCCTGGCTCAGCGCGGCCAAACCGCTCTGAGTCAGGATGTTGAACTTCGTCAACGAAGCCGCTTCTTCGGCGATGTTGGCGTCACGGATTCGGGATTCCGAAGCCCGGACACTGACCGACATCGTCTGCGCCTGAGAAATGGTGAAACTCAGCCGGTTCATCGCGGCACCGACCCGACCCTGGACTGTACCGAGGGTTCCGATCGCGGTCTGGATGGCGGAAATGGCCGAAGTTGCGTTGGCCTGGTCCGTGATGCTCTCCGAGTTGATTCCCAGACCCGTCGCATCGACGGCGGTGGTCAGAGCGAACGACACGTAGGTGACAGCCGCACTGGTGGCCGTCTGGGTGTTTCCAACGAAGACCGACCGGGCGTTCAGGTTGGTGTTGGCCGTCTCGATACCGGCCGCCGTTGCGTTACGGGTGATTTCCGAAAGAACCGACTGGAACTCGGAATCCAGCGTCGCCCTCGAACCCGTGAAGGTGTCCGAAGCCGCCTGGCTGGCGAGGGTCAGGGCCCGATCCAGCAGGGCCGAGATGTTATTCATCGCGCCGTCTTCGATCTGCAGCTTGCTGATGGCGTCGTTGGCGCTGCGGATACCGATCGTCAGACCCGTGTTGTCCAGCTTATGACGGTTGGCCACTGCCAGACCCGCGGCGGCGTCGGCCGCGCTGTTGATCCGGAGACCGGAAGTCAGGCGGGCCAAGGTCCGCTGCAGACCCGTCTGCGTGGAGTCCAGGGTCGCCTGGGCGTTGATCGATGAGAGATTGGTTACGACTGAAAAGCTCATTTAAGCTTCCTCCATGAATTATTTTTTATCGCCGACGTCCTTGCCGACTTTTTTGCGTTTTCTTCCGTCCTGGTTCGGCGGGCCACCTATTGGTCCGCCACAGACTATGTATCGAACGCCGGCTCACGGGACTTTAGGCGAATGTCAAAAAACCGACACCCCGTGTCAGATCGCCGCGGGGAGGTTGGGCGGACGTTGGGCTCGCAGCGAGCGCTCGAGTTTTTGTTTGGTCCAAGGCTTGCATTAATGACCACCATGACGAACGGCATATCGCTCTGCATGATCGTTAAGAATGAGGAAGATCGGATCGAAAACGCGATCTCGAGTGTCATATCTACCGTCAGCGAAGTCATAATTGTGGACACGGGAAGCACCGACCAGACCCTCGAATGTTGTCGATCGCGAGAAAGTGAAGTTTTCTAGACACGCGCCGACCGGGCGTCGACCGGGTGAGATTGGGGTGAGTTCTAGGAGCCTGTCGGGAATAAGAAGTCTGCAACCAAGAATCAACAACTTACAGACCGGGGATGGCTCGTAAGTTGTTGATTCTTGCTTCGAGGGAGCCAATTCCCGACAGGCTCCTAGGGAAGGACTTTGGAGCGAAGGTAGTGGGTGTAGCGGTGAGGGAGGGGATGGTGAAGCAACTCGTCGAGAACGGGAAGATAGTAGGCGAGTGAGCGAACAGGGGGGAGTGGTGGCCTGTCCGAAGGCCGACAGAGGCGGCGAGCCGTGGCGAGTAAGAGGGCGGATTCGATGATGTCGGGGTCAACGGAACGGGCATGGAGTTGGAGGACGAGTTGACGATCGGCGCGACGGGGGAGTAAGGGTGTGTCAGGCAGCTGGGAGTAGAGATCCAGCACTCTGCTGGAGTAGGTTCCAAGGTCGAGGGTCATTTCTTTTTCTTCCGACGGCGTTTCGCCTCCTGCTCACTTTCATGGACGCGATAGCTTTGTCCTTCAAGGACCGTGACGTCGGCATGATGGGTGAGCCGGTCCAGTAGGGTGGCGATACAGGTGGCGTTGGGAAAGACTTCGTTCCATTCGGTGAAGCCGCGATTGGTGGTGAGGAGAATCGACCGTTGTTCATAACGGCGGTTGACGACTTCGTAGAGCAGGTCAGCAGCGTGATTGTCGTAGGCCAGATATCCGCATTCATCAATGCACAGTAATGCGGGGCGGGCATAGGCTTTGAGTTTCTGACGGAGCCGGTGAGGTGAATCGCACTGCAGGTCGTCGAGCAGTTCCGAAGCAGTGCGGAACAGCACGGAGTAGCCGGCCAGGACGGCGGCGTGGGCGATATTCTTGGCGATCATGGTCTTGCCCAGTCCATTGGCGCCGATCAGGATGAGGTTGCGGCCTTCGGGGATAAAGTCGAGGGTGAAGGCACGCCCGATGGTGTTGCGGTCGATCTTTTTAGGCCAGTTCCAGTCGAAGTCGGCCATGGGTTTGAAACGGCCGATGCGGGAGCACTGGAGACGGCGTTCCAGACTGCGCTGTGCGCGATCGTGGCTTTCGATACGGGCCAGTTCCTCCAGCAGCATGGGAGGGGGCCATTGAGACTTGATGGCGCGAGCCAGAAAGTCATCCAGGGAATCGGCGATGGAGCGGAGTCCGATGTGCTGGAGTTGGACGGCCAGATCGTTACTGTTCGGGTTCGGTGTCGTGGCTATGGAGGTCATCGTAGGTCTCCGCGGAATGAGGTTGAATGTGGATGTCGGCCAGATCCGGGCGGGATGGGGCGACCCGGACGGTGGCCCGGCGTTTCTGGGCCCGCCAGCGTTTCTGGAGGATGAAGGCCACCGACGATGCGCGCGGAGTGTCCTGTTCGAGCGCCTCGACAACGGCAGCTTGGAGCTCGGATGCCCCGTAGTCGTCGAGCAGTCCGAGCAGGAGACGGCTCTGCCGTTGAATGGACTCGCCACGACCGAAGGCGGCCTGAAGCAGGGGTTCGGTTTCAGGCACGCTCGCGGCCAAGCGACTACCGGCGGTGGACCCGAGGGCTTTCCGTTTTTCCGCCAGCAGCGCGTCCTGATGTGCCGGATCGACAATGAGTTGGTGGCGGTCGAAAGACCGGTGGTGGGCGGCCACTTCGGTCGTGCCATCGAGAAGGCGCACCCGCGTCTGGGAGGCCACCAACGTCAATGTCTGGCCGATCCGGTCCGGGGGAATCGAGTAGTCGTTGAGATCGAAACGGATATAGATGGTTTTACCGGAACGGACCGGCTGGACCCGGTCGGTATCGAACCGGTGCACCGGTAACGACATCAGGAGTGATTGTTCCTCCTGGAAGGCTTCGGCCACGGTCCTGTCGTCACCACCGGGCCAGGGGCGCTGATGGGCCACCTCATCACGCCATACCAGAGCCTTGCGATTGAACTCTTCCAAGGTCGTGAATGGCCGGGCTGCAAAGAACGAATCCCGCACATAGCGTATCGCTCTCTCGACGCGTCCTTTTTGATTTCCTCGTGTCGGCGCGACCGGACGCGGTTGACAGTGATAGTGGGCGGAGAGTTCGAGCAGGCGCGGATGAAAGCGAATTTGATTGCCGTTGCGCTCCAGCACGGCGCTTCGAAGATTGTCGTAGAGCACGACTCTGGGCACCCCTCCCCAGTCGGCAAACGCATCGACATGACCGCGGAGAAAGTTCTCCAGAGTTTGATCGAAGAAGAACTCCAGAAACAGGGCGCGCGAGTGCGACAGCGTCAATACGAAACAGGACAACCGGCGGCGGGCCTGACCCACCCGGACTTCCCCGAAGTGCGCCCAGTCGGCTTGGGCTTCCTGACCGGGAAAGCTTCTTAACCGCAGGAAGGCTTCACGGAGTTCGGGACGCAGACGCGCCACCAGACGCCGCAGTACGACCACGCTGCCGGTGTAACCGCGATCCGACAGCATCTGATGAATCCGTGTGGCCCGCAACCGGGGGTACTGCTTGAGCGTCGCCCGGATGAAGTCCATATAGGGATCGGCTTTCGTCGGACGCATCATCTGGGCCCGGTTGAAGCGATCCGTCTCCAGTGCCGCGCGGACGGTTTCCTGATGCAGGCCCAGCTCGGCGGCAATGGTGCCTATCTTCCAGTGCTCGCCAAAAAAGAGGTGTCGAATTCGCGTGACCGTTTCGGGAGGAATCACGCCTCACACCCAGTCGGGGAAGGCATCGATAAAGACCCCACTCCGGCCACACAGGATGCAAACGAGTCGGATGGCTGATTGGAGCCGTTGAAACCGGGGTCGACCATGGGGTGCCTCCGCCAATGACGTTCTCATTCCCGTTTCAGGCAATGGTGTCCCGATGCTGCCAGACCGACACGCACCGGCGGAAGTGTGATCTGTCACGCGCCTCTCTCGGCGACGTTTCCGGTAGGCCCGCTGACGCCGGCAATGATTGGCCCGGACCGCCGGATCCTCCTGATAACGGCGGTTGGCACGCCGCCTCTGCTCGCGCCTCATCCGGCGCCGGCACTCATCCCCGCAGTAGACCTGCCCCCGATAACAGGATCGGCAGATGACAAACATCAACCCGCAACCCGACCCTCGGCAAAACAACTGTCGTAACACGACTTCTCTGGCCATCCCACCCCACGCGGGAGTGGACAATGGCGGCCGGTCGTGTCACTCTGACTTTGCTTTTGCTGTGGTTGTGCCCTTTGACCGGGGCCGCCATAAACGAAACCCCGATCGCTCATACGATCGGGGTTTTCCCTTTCTCCGCGTCACTCTACCTTACCAAAGCCTCCGCTCTGCTTCGCCGATGATGACGACCTTCAAACCGGCGCTTGTTCAAATATGTTCATTTTGAAGTGATCGTCTACACCTCGAACGGGTCCGCCGGTTTGATCCGACCGTGATCCAGACGGAGTGGACCGACCACTTTGGCGACGCCCGGAACATCTCCCTCGAAGCCGCTCGGTCCCCCTGGATCCTGGTCCTCGATGCCGACGAGTGCATCGCGGCCGAGGACCTCAGTCAACTGGAACAAGCGGTCGCGGGTTCCCATGACGGCTACAGCCTGGTACAACGCAATTACGTCTACGAGAACAAAGCCCACGGATGGGCCCCCAACGCCGCGGACTATGTCGAGGGCAAGCCGTACCCGGGTTATGTCGACAATCCCCTGATCCGGCTGTTCCGCAACGACCCACGTCTCAGGTTTCACGGCGCGGTCCACGAAATTATCGATCCGACCCGCTTACCCGACGACCTGAGCTTCTCGCCCCTCCCGGCCGTGATCCACCATTACGGAAAAGTCCGAGGGCAGGATCGTGTCGTCCAGAAACAGCACTTTTACCTGAAGCTCGGCGCCAAAAAGCTCCAGGAAGATCCGACCAACGCCAAGGCCCACATGGACTACGGCATCCAGCTTCAGGAACTGGGCCGCCACGAAGAGGCGAGGTCGCCGCTGCTCCGGGCGTTCGAGATGGGCTACAGCCCTGTCAGCCTCGTTCACTGCGCCGTGGCGGAAAAAAGCGTTGGCAACTACGACACCGCCGCCAGCTTGCTCGACCGGGCCCAGAAGGCCGGCCTCGATTCGTTCGGACTTCATCTCGAGCAGAGGAACGTGTGGCTGGCACAGGATCAGCATGAGAAGGCCCGGGAATCTTATTGGGTGTGCCTCGAGCGCAGCGTCGGTAGCCCGGTCGCGACGTTCAACATCGGGCTCACCTATAAGAAGATGGGCAAGATCGACAAGGCGCTCAGCTACTACAAGCGTGCCTCGGATCTCGATCCTCGGTTCGTCGAGCCGGTCCTCGAACTAGCCACGCTCCACTCCGATTCAGGCAATTACGACGAAGCGGCGCGTGTTCTCACCCGGATCGTTGCCCTTCAGCCCGACCACCGGGAGGCGCGACTGGCCCTCGTCAAAGCCTATCTTCAGCTCGGTCGGCCCGACGATGCTCTCGCCACGGTGGCGGATCGGTTTGCCGACGATCCCGTGGCCGAATCGCTGCGAGGCGCGGCCTACCTCGAAAAGGGAGACCACCCTCAAGCGCGCCGTCATCTCGAGACCGCCATTCTGAAGGATAGGTCGCAGGTCAACGCACGGATCAACATCAGCCATATCTACGGAAGCGCCGGCGAATTCGCCCGCGCCGCCCGTCATCTCCGCCATGGCTACGAAAAAACCGGAAACCCGGCCCTTCTCGGGGACCTCAGCCTCTACGAAGCCCGCGCCGGACTGCTCGATGATGCGTTGCCCCATCTGGACGAGGTCATCGGGTCGGGAACGGCCGCGCCCGATCACTGGGTCTGTCGCGCTTTGGTCCTCGAACGTCTGGGTCTTGGGAAGGATCTGGAAGAGCACTACCGGGCGATGGCCGAACAGGTTCCGGAACTTCGCGAATGGGTTGCCGAAAAGCGGGAGTCCGCCCAGGGGTCCGAACGGCGAGGCGCCCGTCCGAGCAGCCCGTGGCAGAAGTCTGATGGCTCGCGCGCATGGGTCTTCGGAGGCGAAGACGAGGCGCGAGGAGGAAGTGATGCTGCTTCATCATGACGACGAGCAACGAAGTATGCGCCTCCGAACCCCCATGCGCCCAAAGGGTTACGGCGGCGTCACACCATCTGCGTTGTTGCCGCCCCTCAACGATGTACCCGCATCGTGAGTCGGCGCGGCGCCTAGCATCTGGCGCGATGTCGCCGTAACGCGGGCCATCAGACTTGTGCCACGGGCTGCTAGAAGTCGTCTTACAGGACCTTGTTGCATGGATCATCCCGAAGGATGTCTTATCAGCGTGTTTTTCAACACAGGGGATAACCTAGATGCCACATAAGTTCAACGCAGCGCGACGGCACAAGTTTGATAAGGTGCAGTACCGGGTGATCAACTGGGCAGAATATAACGAGAGCCTGCGCCAGCGGGGTGATCTGACGATTTGGGTCAGTGATGAGGCTCAAAGTGTGTGGAGCGCGCCGCGCCGCACGTCACGGGGTGGCCAGCGGAGATACTCGGATTTGGCGATCGAGACATGCCTGACGCTGCGCACGGCGTATCGGCTTGGGTTGCGACAAACGCAAGGGCTGATGGGTTCCATCGGCACGCTCATGGGGCTGGATATACGGGTGCCGGACTTCTCCACACTGTCGCGTCGTGCAAACGGCTTGAGCATCGCTCAGGTGATGAGGCAAGCCGGATCTGTGCCTGTCCATCTGGTGGTGGACAGTACCGGCCTCAAGATCTTCGGCGAAGGGGAATGGCTCGCACAGAAGCATAAAATCGAGGGAATACGCCGCCGCTGGCGCAAACTCCACCTCGGACTGGACCTGGCCAGCGGTGCGATTGTTTGCGCCAATCTGACTCACGATGACGTTGGAGACAGCACCGCCTTACCCGGGCTCCTGGATCAACTCGATGCCCCTCTCACGGGTTTTCTGGCGGACGGCGCCTATGATGGAGCGTCCACACGGGATCTGCTGAGGGAACGGTATGGGGAGACCCTGGATGTGGTTATACCGCCGCCAAAGAACGCAGTGATCCGCCCGCAATCGGCGCGGGATCCGACGGTTCGGGATCGCCATATTGCCCAGATCCGCAGCAACGGCCGCATGGCCTGGCAAGTGGCCACAGGGTACAACCAGCGCAGCCGGATAGAAACGCAGATCGGCCGTTGGAAGGGTGTCATCGGCCCCAAGCTCAAATCCCGCAGCTTTTCCAGGCAAATCACGGAGATCCAGGTCGGTCAGAAAGTCCTGAACACAATGACCGCACTCGGACGGCCTGTGTTCGAACGTGTCGCCTGACGCTACCGCTTGGGAAAGGGCGAATTCCATCTCCGCCCCAATCCATGCAACAACGCTTAACAACTGGAATAAATGACACATGGCATGTCGCACCTTTAAGCTTCATCCCTTCCTGAGAAACGCTCCGCTTCTGCCTGTGCTTGTCTAGCAATAAATCGCCGGTATTTCGGCAGTTGCCGGTAAATCAGCACCACATGCATTCTGTTGGAAGAACAAGGCGACGAAGTAACATACATATATACCAGTAATTTAAGGAATTATAGATTGTGGTTGGAAATGGTGTTCCGCATGCTCTTTTGCTGGTTAGTGCCACTGTACCGCCCCTGATTTCCTGGACAGAGTGAACCCACCATAATCAAGTCGCTGACTCAATTGCAAGACGTTGTCGAGCCTGAGCCGGAGATTGAAAGCCGAGGCGCTCGATCAACCAGTGCTGATTATAGAGAGCGCGAAAGTCCTGAAGAGCTCGAACCAGTTCCGGAATAGAGCGAAAGTGACGCACCCAGAGCAACTGCTCTTTCAGGGTCTTGAAGAAGCGTTCGATACAGCCATTGCCTTCCGGTTCCCGGACACACGCCGGTGAGGAGACGATGCCAAGGAATCGGATCTCGTTTTGAAAATCGTCGCTCATGAATTGGGACCCATGATCATGACGGAGTCGAAGCCCGGCGGCCGCGTCGGCGTGAAAGCCGGCGAAGTACTCTTTGAGGCCTTGCCGGATGGGATCGAGGGCTTCAAAACGCGTCGCCCGTTTGGCGGCGTGAATGCCGACACAATCGGCCGTGCAGTGATCGATGGCGGCGAATACAGTGACCGCACCATCGTCGAGGGTCACCGTGGCGGTGGCATCGATGCCCCACATCTGGTTCGGGCGATCGGTGGTGATGGTTCCGGTATGCGCCTTGCGCGCAACGGGTGCGGCCTGGCGTTGGGGCGCCAGAAGTTGAGCTTCCCGCATCAGGCGCAAGACCCGAGCCTTGGAGGTGCGGACGCCGGCGACCCGGAGCCGCGCCCAGAATTTCCGGTGTCCTTCCCCAGTAAACGGCGAGGCCGCAATTTCTTGCCGAATCCGTCCGGTCAACTCCGCGTCGGTAAACGGGGTCTTGGGCCCCAGTTTACGCGGCTCGGCCGGATGGTTCCGTCGATCCCGTCGAGCATAGTACGTCGACCGGGGCAACCCCCAGGCCGCTGCGACACGGGCCAGACCATACAGTTGGTGTGTGGAGGGCGACAGGGTCCGGCTCATCGCTTCGCCCTCCACCGTAGAAAAGGCTTCTCGTCCTCCAGATGCCGGATCCGTTCCCGCAACAGTTCATTGTCCATCACCAGACTGGTCACCGCTGACTTCAGCGTCTTCCTCTCTTCGTCAACCACATCCACGATCCGGCTCTTCAGGCCGTCCTCGCCTCCCTGCAGGAACGCCTCCCGCCAACGGGTCAGCGCCGCCGCCGTCACGCCATACTGCCGGCTCATCGCTTCAAGATCTTCTCCACGCAACAACTCCAGCACTACCGTGACCTTACGCCGAGCCGACCACCGGCCCTTCCCGCGGCTTCGAAAATCCGGCCCCGCTTCGGTCGCCCTACGGGCTCCCTTCGCGATTCCGTATTCCTCCTTCGTTTCTCTGGACATATCGTGATCCTCCTGCGTTGTAGTTTCTCAAATCACCGTCCAAGGAAATCGTGGGGCGGGGGACTGGTTAGTGCCACTCACCCTGTGTGTGTGCGGGAATGGTGGCAGTTTTTTTACTTTCTTGGGACGGCCCCGCTGACAGAAGGCCGTTAACGTACGGGCCTTCGCTCACTGGATTTCACTCAGAAGGCCAAGCAGCAACGGAGCATAGAAGAATGAATGAGATGGGCGATGATGCGAGGACACCCGTCATGACCAAGAACGCCACCGAGCCCGAACAAGCTGATCAGGCTCTTCCGACGACTGAACTGACCGACAAGACAGTCCGGACGCTTTTCGATGGTATCCCGGACGCGATTGTCGCGGTGGACCGGAGCGGCGCCATCGCTCTCGTCAACGCCCGGGTAAGCGAGATGTTCGGCTACGATGCCGCCGAACTGGTCGGCCAGCCCGTCGAGATCCTCGTCCCGGACGGCTTCAAGGCCGCGCATCCCAACGAACGTACACGTTATGGCAACGCACCGCGTGTTCGGTCCATGGGGAACGGCCTGGACCTTTCGGCGCGGCGCAAGGACGGTACGACGTTTTCGTGCGCGATCAGTCTGAGTCCGCTGAACGTGGGTGGCGAACAACTGGTTGTCACTGTCGTGCGCGACATGACGGACCTCCGCGCCGCAGTCGACTCGCACTTGCAGCTCGCAACTATTGTCGAATCCTCCGAGGATGCCATCCACCGGGTTGCGCTCGACGGCACGATCGAGGGCTGGAGCAAGAGCGCAGAGAAGATCTATGGTTACTCGGCACAGGAAGCCATAGGCCTTGGACTGTCGAAACTGGTCCCCCCGGACCGCGCCGGTGAATCTGATCAGGTTCTGGATTCAATTCGGCAAGGAGTACCGCTCCACCTGCCCGACACCGTACGCCTACGAAAGGACGGCGAACCCATCACGGTATCCATCTCTATCCACCCGATTCGGGATCGCCGCGGCAAGGTGATCGCCGCCGGGGGAATCTCCAGGGATATCACGGTTCAAAAAAAGCTCGAAGAGCAGCTTCGACACGCCCAGCGGCTGGAATCGGTCGGCAGGCTTGCCGCCGGTGTTGCCCACGACTTCAACAACATCCTGACGATCATACTCGGATACGCCGGGCTGGTCCGCGAGGAGCTTCCTGAGGCTGAGCAGGACAGCCCGACCGTCTCCGCACTGTACCGCGCCATCGAAAGAGGCTCGACGATCGCCGACCGTCTTTTGGCGTTTGCGCGAAACCGACCGCACACCCCGACCATCGTCCCTTTCAGCGCCTTCCTTTTCGAGTCCGGAAGAGTGCTTCACCAAGTTCTGCGCGAGAACATAGACGTCTCGGTGGTTCCCAACTCGCGCGCAAGCATAAAAGCAGATCGGGCGCTGTTGGAGCAGATCTTTCTGGACCTCGCACTGAACGCGCAGGACGCAATGCCACGTGGAGGCCGGCTCCTGATAACCGCCACGGACATCGTCGTTGAAACGCCGGACCCCAGGGGGACGGTGTGCCCGGATCCGATCCCCATCGGCCCGAATGTCGTGTTGACAGTGACCGACGAGGGGGCGGGGATGACGGAGGAGGTTCTAGCCAAGATTGTCGACCCCTTCTACACGACCAAGGAACCAGGCGATGGGACCGGCCTGGGCCTCGCGGCAGTCTACGGTGCGGTCCGGCAGAGCGGCGGTGCGATCTCCGTGAGCAGCACTCCCGGCAAGGGAACCAGCTTTACGGTCTACTTCCCACAGGTGCTGGACCGACCGTCCGAGGTCTCCTTGCCGAGGGTGGGCTTCCGAACGCCGGCCGAAACGCGGGGAGGAGGCGCGATCCTGCTCGTCGAAGACGACCCGGAGCTGTGCGCGCTGAGCACTGACGTTCTGACGGCTCGCGGGTATGCTGTCGCGCGGGCAGAGGACCCACGAGAGGCGCTGGAGATCTTCGAGAAGGAAGGACCGTTCGACCTGGTCGTGACGGACGTCGTCATGCCTTGGCTGAGCGGTCCGGAAATGGTGCGCGAAATGAGACGCAGGAAGCCCGACACCCGGGTTCTCTACATATCGGGCTATTCGGAAGCGGACCACTGGATCGACGAGGAACACGCCGACGTTCTGGAGAAGCCGTTCGCCCCTCCGACACTGCTCAGCACCGTGGCGGGCTTGCTCAAGACCGACGTGGCTGGGAGCCCTACGGGGGCGCCTGATATGGACGGACGTCCCGAGGATGGCGCCGACACGCTACGCGGGATGGAGGACTGGGCTCTGCCGATGTTCCGGGCCATGCCGAGCGGCCGGCTCGCCTTCGCAAACCACTCCCTGGCCGAGCTTTTCGGATACACGTCTCCCGAAGACCTGATCACCGCCGAACACGAGGCGGTTACAAATTTCTTCGGCGCCGGGGAGATCCCCTCCCTCGATTCGGAGACGGGCAGGGCCAACACTAGCGCCAGGGGCATTGAACTCGACCTCCAACGCTCCGACGGCAGCACCCGGTGGGTGGCCGTCCATGGACGCGCAGTTTTCGGCGAAGACGGCCGGCGTTTATACACGGAAGGCGTGTTGCTCGACATCACCGAGAGACGACTATGGGAGCAGTCACTGGCTCGGACAGTCGGGGAGTTGAACAGGGTAATCCGGGGGGAAAGCGCACATTTCGCGAATGCCCGCTTCAGAAACCTGTCCGTGAGGGAAACCGAAGTGGCCCTCGCCATCCTCGACGGCGGCCGGGTCGCCACGGTAGCAACCTCGCTCGAAGTGACCCCAAACACGGTCCGGCAGCACCTGAAATCGATCTTCAAAAAATTGGGGGTCCGGTCCCAACAGGCGCTGATCGAGCGGTTCAAGTTCCGGTCGTTTGGGGTGAGCTCCTGAGATTCGACGGATCTGGTACCCCTTCGGTTCTCGGCGGGCCGGCCTCGAACGGTGGACCTCTGCTTCGGGAGCAAGGCCTTCCGAGAATGATCTGCCCAAATGCCAGCAACTGCCGACATTTCGGCCCAGTCGATGGCGCGAAGTTCGTCGGCACACCGTCAGCGGACATCAACAACTCGATCAATTCCTTGCAGTTGCAGAGCACCCGACGAAATGGCATGCAATCTGCCGTTAGGTGTGGACACCGAGCCCGAATGTCAGCTCCGCAGTGTGGCGGCGGAAAGCCGCGTCCCCTACAACCCGTTCTTTCGATGAAGGCGGCTGATCACTTTCCCTGAATGAAAAGCCCATGGATGAACACGTCCCGGGCTTTTCGCGGCAAGTCCTTCAGTTACGAACGTGAGATGAAGAGCACCACCGATCAAAAGAGAGCCTACGCGGCGCCGTATGACAGGTACCGATTACCGGCCTATTCCGAACGAATTGGGCAGATCGGTCGTCGAATCCTCGGTCGGAAGTCCAGACAACTATGAGCAAAGAAATCTCTTTACTGGCGAGCGATGACGACACAGCAGTCCGCTCGACCATCAACCTGATCCAGACCCCGGTGTACCTGATCGACGTCGCCGAAGACGGCACGTTCCATTTCTTCGTGATCAACGAGTCTGAAGAACGCATCGTTGGGTACAAAAACGAGGTCGCCAGGGGTAAGCGTCTCGAAGACATTTTCGATCCCGATTTCGCGAAACGAAGGGAAGACGCGCTCCGGCAATGCCTCGACACCCGCTCGGCCGTCGGATTCGAAAACTACATCGACACGACCGACGGACGGCGTTGGGGACGCACCACGCTCGTACCGCTCTTCGACGAGGACGGCCGTCTGATCCGGATCATGGGAACTGCGGTGGATATCACCGAAGAACGGCGTGCCCGTAAAGAACTGTCCGAATCGGCGGAATTAATGCAGCGGCTGACCGCGCACAACCGGGAACAAGACCGTCTTTTCGAACACGTGTTCCGGGACAGTTCATTCGGAATGGGGCTAGTCGGTCTCGACTTTCGCACCACAAAGGCGAATGAAGCGTTGTGCAGGATGCTTGGATACTCGGAGGGAGAGCTCAAGGAGTTGGGATTCGATGGCGTGACGCACCCGGACGATCGTGCTGAAGAATTGGAGCAAGTCCAGCGGCTCTTCCGGGGTGACATCCAAGTCAATGCGAGAGAAAAGAGGTATATCCGCAAGGACGGCAGCATCATGTGGGGGCATGTCACCTCTTCGGTGGTCCGAGACGAGCAGGGCGAGGCTCTTTTCGGCCTCGGCATGGTCATGGACATCAGTGTTCGTAAGCAGGCTGAGGAGACCGCCCGCAAGTCCACAAGCCTCTTCGAAGAGGCCGAGCGGATCGCCGGGTTCGGCAGTTGGGAAATGGACCTGGAAACCGACACGATCTACTGTTCGCAGGAAAGCCGCCGCATTTACGGATTGCCGCTCGATAGAGCACTTTTCAGCCGGGACGAAGGACGCAATACGGTGCATCCCGAGGATCGGGTGATTCCTCTGGACGCGTACCACAAGTTGCTCGAAACGGGTGAACCCATCCAGGTCGAGTATCGGCTGCAGGCCAAAGACGGCGCGATCAAGTACCTCTAGGTGCGCACCAAGCTGGAATACGAAGACGGTCGACCGGCCCGCATTGTCGGCGTTTCGATGGACATCACGGAACGGAAACGCGCCGAAGAGTCTGCGAACAAGGCAATGGCACTCTTTGAGGACGCCGAACGGATCGCCAGCCTGGGCAGCTGGGAGATGGATCCTGAAACCGAGCAGTTCTACTGCTCCGATGAAACCTGCCGCCTTTACGGGCTGCCGTTCGGCAAGGCTTTTTACACTCGCGCGGAAACGCGCGCTGCGATCCATTCCGATGATCGGGAGATCGCCGAGTCGGCATACCGCACGCTGATGGAAGGCGGTGGGCCCGTCGAGATCGAGTACCGCCTGAAACAGCCCAACGGTAAACTAAAACACGTTCAGATGCGTGCCCGACTGCAGCAGGAGGCGAATCGTCCCGGCCGTATCATCGGCGTTTCAATGGACATCACCGAACGCAAACTCGCCCACGAGGCGTTGCGGGAGAGTCAGAACAAATATCAATCGCTGACCGAAGCGGCCCCTGTCGGGATCTTCCAGACCGATGAGAAGGTAGGCTGTATCTACGTCAACGAACGCTGGACGGAGCTCGCCGGCATGACGCTGGAGCAGGCTCGCGGAGAAGGCTGGACCGATTCGCTCCATCCGGACGATCGTGATCGGGTGATCGCCGAAGCGAACTACGCGGTGAGCACCGGGCAGCCGTTCGCGTCCGAATACCGTTACCGGCGCCCCGACGGGGAGATCACCTGGGTTTACGGTCAGGCTGTCGCCCAGCTGTCTGCAACCGGAAAGGCACTCGGATATATCGGAACGATTACCGACATTACGGACCGGAAGAATGGGGAAGCGTACGTCCGCAAGATCAACACGCTGCTCGAAGAAGCGGAGAACCTCGCTGGACTGGGAGGATGGGAGTTGGACCTGGACACCGGACGGATCCAGTGTTCCGAAGAAGCGCGCCGTCTGTACGAACTTTCGCCCGACAAGGAGTATTTCAGCCGCGATGAGTTCCGTCGGTCCTTACATCCGGACGATCGAGACCTCTTGCAGAAGGCATACGAGACATTGATTGAAAGAGGGGAGCCCATCGCAGTCGAGTACCGGCTGCTACCGGGTGGAGTCTTGAAGCATATCCAAGTCAGGGCCAGGTTAGAGCGCGAAGACGGGCGGCCCAAGCGCGTCGTCGGCGTTTCGATGGACATCACCGAACGCAAGCTGGCAGAAGAAGCGCTACGGAAAACCGAGCGCGAACTGCAGACGATCACCGACCATATCCCTGCCCTGATCTCGTACGTGAATGCTGACGAGCGCTACCGGTTCGTCAACAAGGCCTACGAATTCATCTATGACCTCCCCCGCGAAGACATCCTGGGTAAGCGCGTCCGCGAGGTCCTCCCTCCTGACATCTACGATGTCGCCAAACCGCACCTGGCCAGGGTCCTGGAAGGTCGGCCGACATCTTTCGAAGGCTGGTTCTGCCTCCCCAACGGCGAGCGACGGTACGCCAGAGTCCAACTGGCACCCGACCTGGGGACCGACCAGCAGGTACGGGGTTACTACACCCTTATCACCGACATCACCGACCTCAAGCAGGTCGAATCCGAGCTGGAAAAGTCCAACGAGCAACTACAGGTCGCTGAGAAGAGGGTCCGCATGCTGCTGGAATCCTCACCCGACGGCATCCTCGTCGCCGACGCCGACGGCAGCATCACGCTGGTGAACGCGCGCATGGAAGAGATGTTCGGCTACGAGAGAACCGAGCTGATCGGCCAGTCGATCGAGATGCTGATGCCGGAGGGTTCCCGCGATCGCCATCGCGTGGACCGCAAGAGCTACAGCGACGCCCCTCGAGCACGACCCATGGGCGCCGCCCGAAGTCTCTTCGGGCTTCGAAAAGACGGGTCGGAATTGCCAGTGGAAATCAGTCTCAGCCCGGTTGAGATGGGAGAAGAAACGGTCACCATGGCAACGATTCGCGACGTCACCGAAATCCGTGAAGCGATAGACGCTCGCCTGCAGCTCGCATCGATCGTCGACGCTTCGACCGATGCGATCGTCCAGGCTGGCGTTGACGGCAAGATTGTCGCGTGGAACGCCGGCGCCGAAACCATGTTCGGCTATTCATCGGACGAGAGCGTTGGAATGCCGGTAACCATTCTTCTCCCCCCCGAGCTGTCCCATGAGCGCGACGTGATTCTCGACAGGTTGAGTCGGGGCGAAAGCGCTGAGATACCCGAAACGGTCCGCGTCGGCAAGGATGGAAGGCGGGTCGACGTGTCCGTGTCGATCTTTTCGCTGAGAGATTCATCCGGCAAGGTGACCAGCACCGTCGGTATCGCCCGGGACATCGGTCCTCACAAAGAGATGGAGCGTCAGTTCCGCGAAGCGCAGCGCATGGAAGCGATCGGGAAACTCGCCGGCGGTATCGCTCACGACTTCAACAACATCCTGACCGTCATCACGGGCTACGCCAGTCTGATCAAAGACAAGGTGGCCCATGACGCGGGGCTGAAGCAGAACCTCGAAGCGCAGTCAAGGGCCACGGAACGAGGGGCGATACTTACCCGAGAACTCCTCGCGTTCAGCCGCAAACAACGCTTCGAACCGCAGGTTCTCGACATCAACGGCATTGTGGCGCAGTTGAGAAAAGTCCTGCTTCACTCGCTGGCAGAGGATATCGACCTGGTCACAGTGCTCGGTTCGAAGGGGCACATCGAAGCCGATCCGGCCCAACTGGAGCAGGTCATCGTCAACCTCGTCGTCAACGCTCGCCACGCCATGCCCCAGGGAGGACACCTGAAGCTGGAAACCGCCGATGTTCGGCTGGGAGAAAAGGAAACGGCGATCCTCGGCAACATAGAACCGGGCCCGTACGTCCGACTGAGCGTCACCGACAATGGTTCCGGCATCGATGCAGACACGCTGCCCCATATATTCGAACCGTTCTTCACTACGAAGGAAAAAGGCGAAGGCACCGGTCTGGGTCTGTCGGCCGTCTACGGTATCGTCAAGCAGAGTGGTGGAGCCATCGAGGTCGAAAGCGAGCCGGGTTGCGGAACGGTCTTCAGAATCTATTTCCGACGAACCGAACTCTCTCGGGACGAATCCGCCGAGAGCGATGGGACGAGGGAAGACTGCCGTGGAGACGCAACGATCCTCTTGCTGGAAGATGACGAGGATGTACGGTCGCTGGCTGCCGAAGTCCTCGGCAAGAGCGGCTACACAATCATCGAAGTCGGCACCGTGGCAGAAGCGCGCGAGGCGCTTGGGGTGGAACGGTCCATCGATCTTGTGCTGACCGACGTGGTCATGCCGGGCATGAGCGGCCCTGAGTTCGTCGAATGGGCTCGCGCCACGGATCCGGGTATGCGGGTGCTTTACATGTCGGGATACACCGGTGAGGCTCTGGCGGCTCGGCCACTCGGTAAGGGGAGCCATCTGTTGCAGAAACCCTTCAGTCCGGCCGCTCTGCTTCGGAAGGTCGGCCAGGTAGTGCGCGGCCAATGAACCAAGCGTCTTTTTAAGGTTACGACCGTTCGATTCCGAGCAACCCGCCGCTGAGGCAGGTGTGGGCTCAGACGGAACGATCGATCCCAAGCTTGCGCATGCGGGATTGGAGTGTGGTGCGTTTCATGCCGAGTCGGCGCGCGGCTCCTTTCGCGCCTCCGACGACCCAGTTGGACTCGCCGAGAACGCGGAGGATGTGATTGCGCTCGACCGATTCCATCGACCCGCCGGCCCTCGGACCGGCGGGTCCTTCCAATTCTCCGATCGGCAGTTGGAGCCGCGAGCCCCGGCTGAGGATAACCCCTCTCTCGACGAAGTTCTCCAGCTCCCGAATGTTTCCCGGCCAACGATAGCGCATTAAGCGGTCCATCGTGTCGGCAGGGATCGTCTCGATCGGTCGGTTCATTCTCTGGGCGAATTTCTTCGTGAAGTGCCGCACCAGGAGCGGGATGTCCTCCGCGCGATCGCGAAGTGGAGGGATGCGGATCGGAAAGACGTTGAGCCGGTAGTAAAGGTCCGGTCGAAACTCTCCACCAGATACCATCTCAATCAGGTTGCGATTTGTTGCGGCGATCAAGCGGACGTTGGCCCTTATGGTTCTAACGCTGCCTAGCCGTTCGAATTCCCGTTCCTGTAAGACTCTCAGCAACTTGGGTTGTAGCTCCGGTGGGATGTCGCCCACCTCATCAAGAAACAGGCTGCCCTTGTCTGCCAGCTCGAATCGGCCGATCTTGCGGGCGATCGCTCCGGTAAATGCGCCCCTCTCGTGGCCGAACAGCTCGCTTTCGATCAGGCCCGACGGAATCGCCGCACAATTGAGTTTGACGAACGTGCCTTTCTGACGGTCACTCAGGTTATGGATGGCCCGGGCGACGAGTTCCTTGCCGGTTCCGGTCTCGCCCAGGATCAAGACTGTCGAGTCCGTCAACGCCACCATCTCCATCTGCTGAAGAATGTCCTTCAACGCCGGGCTTCCACCAATGATTGCCTCAAAGGCTTGATCGAAGTTCTGTTCGGTGCGGATCTCATCCTCAAGGTAGAGCTTTTCTTCAGCCAACTTGTTCTTGAGTTCGGCAATCTCTCTGAAGGCCAGCGCGTTTTCCACGACGAGTGTGACCTGCCTGGCCGCTTGGTCGAACAGGGTTCGCTCGTTTTCTCCGAATACCTCACTTCGGCTGCTCGCGATATTCATCGTTCCCAGAATCCGTGCCTCCATCCCCAGAGGCAGGCAATACAACGAGCGCAGCCCTTCCAGATAAGCCGGCCGACTTTCATCGGGAAAACGACCCGGATCGAGGGGGTCTACCAAGAGGGGTTTGCGCTGCACGAACGCCACAGCGGCTGGATGTCCCTCGGCGGAGAGCATTGTGGGCCCAGGTGTCTCGGACTCATCCCGGTCCTCCAACTTGTACATGGCCAGCTGGTTAGTTTCCGGCTCGAACAACGTGAGGCTGACATGGGCCCCTTCCGGCATTCCATCCATGATCAAGGACGTGTAACCTGCAATGGCTCGAACGATATCGGTAAAATCGTGCGCGGTCCTCACACCCAGGAGCGCGATCGCACGAACCATCTGTGCCTTCCTTCGAAGGGTTCGCAGCTGTTCCTTTCGCTGCTCATTGAGCTTCCGTTCGGTGACATCGTTCCCGATGGACTGGATTTCGACTAGATTTCCCCTCTCGTCAAAGAGGCCTCGGTCGAGCCATTCTTCCCACATCACGGTCCCATCAGGGGAAACGCTTCGGTGGGTAGCGAGACTGGTGGGCTTCTCCGGAGACATCTGGCTGATCCTGTCCCGCAGCGCCCGCTGTTCGTCGACGGTGAATCGGTCGAGAAAGCTTTCGCCGAGTAGTTGTTCAAGCGTGCGGCCCAGATGGCGGCACATGGCCTCGTTGACAAAAGTACGGGTTCCGTCCGGGCGCCAGCGCACGATCAAACCGGTCTGGTCTTCGGCGATTCGCCGATATTGGGCATCACTCTGGCGGAGTGTCTCTTCGGTGAGCTTCTGTTCCGTCACTTCGAGCGAAGTACCCATGATGCGAACGACCCGGTCGTCGCTATCGAAGATTGGTAACAGCGACGTACGTGCCCACCGATCTGCACCGGAGGATCGGGCCTGGACCATATATTCGGTGTTGGCCTTGGTTTGAACGCAACGTTCCAGGGCCTCGTTTCGGGCTTCAATCACTTCCGACGTCACAGGCAACTCCAGGTCTTCCACGCGCTTTCCCAAGAGTTGCTCGCCCGGTATTGGGAGCATGTCCTCCATGCTTTGGTTCAGGGCAAAAAAGCGGAAACCGGCGTCCTCGACGTCGATGAGGAAGACCGGCGTCGGAAATGAATTGATCAACTCCAGTATTCCCGGACGGTTGTCGCTGGTCAGGAGACTCGGTTCTTTTTCGCGCATGGTTCGAGTTCGGAGATCTCACCTCCGCTTGGAGATCCCGAGTTTCTCCATCCGGGATTGCAGCGTGGTGCGCTTCATGCCGAGACGCGTGGCGGCCCCGTTGGGTCCACCGACCACCCAGTTGGATTCATCGAGGACGCGGACAATGTGGTTGCGCTCCACCGACTCCATCGACGTACCCGCCACGTCCAGGTTCGTTTCCAGTTCTCCGATCGGCAACTGGAGCCGGGACCCCTGGCTTAGAATCACACTTCTTTCGACCAGGTTCTCCAGCTCCCGGATATTGCCGGGCCACTGATAATGGACCAATCGGTCCATCGTATCGGTCGGGATCGTATCGATCGTCCGGTGCATCCGTCGGGCAATCCTTCGTGTGAAGTGCCATAGAAGTGGCGGGATGTCTTCCGTGCGCCCTCGGAGTGGCGGAACGCGGACCGGAAAAACGTTCAGCCTGTAGTAAAGATCCTGGCGAAACGCTCCGCTGCTGACCATCTCGGTCAGATCGCGATTCGTGGCGGCCACCAAGCGGACGTTGGTTCGAATAGTCTGGATGCCGCCCAGCCGTTCAAACTCCTGTTCCTGAAGCACACGGAGCAGCTTGGGTTGTAGCTCCGGTGGAATATCACCCACCTCATCGAGGAACAGCGTGCCATGATCGGCCAACTCGAACCGGCCGACCTTTCGCGCGATCGCCCCGGTGAAGGCGCCTCTTTCGTGGCCGAAAAGCTCGCTCTCAAGCAGGCCAGCGGGGATGGCCGAGCAGTTGAGCTTGACGAAGGTCCCTTTCTGGCGCGTGCTTAAGTCATGGATGGCTCGGGCGATGAGTTCCTTACCTGTCCCGGTTTCGCCCTGGATCAGCACCGTGGAGTCGGTCGGCGCGACGGTCTCCACCTGTCGGAGCACCTCCTTCAGCACCCGGCTCTCACCTATAATCTTGTCGAAGTTATGATCGGCGCGAATCTCATTTTCCAAGTAGAGCTTTTCCTCCGTCAACTTGTTTCTGAGATCGGCGATTTCCTGAAAAGCGAGTGCGTTCTCTACGGCGAGGGTGACTTGCTTCGCCACCTGATCGAACAGCGCCCGATCGTCTTCGTCGAACATCTGGACGTCCCGGCCCCCGACGTTCATCGTTCCCCAGACCCGTTTTCCCGACTCCAGCGGAAGACAGTAAAGCGAACGCAGCCCTTTCATGTACACCTGCCCGGGACCGGTCGGGAAGGCCGTCGCATCGAGCCGACCCAACATCAGTGACTTTCGCCGCGTGAACGACAGTCCAACTGGATGTCCGTCGAGAGGGAGCATCAGGGGCTGGAACGGTTTCGATCCGCGAAAGGTCTTCTGTGAGTACATGGCGAGTTGATTCGTATCTGGCTGGTGTATGGCCAGGCTCACGTGAAACCCTTCGGGCATTCCGTCCATGATGAGAGCCGTGTAACCAACTATTCCACACACGATATTGCCGAAATCACTGGGCATCGTTCCGGCCAGCAGTCCGATAGCCTGAACTTTCTGAGCGCGGTCCAGTTGCCTGTCGAGTTCCTCCCGCTCCTCCTCGACTTGCTTGCGCTCCGTGATGTCTCGGCCGATCGACTGCACCTCGGTGATGTTTCCGGAGTCGTCAAAGATTGCGTGGTCCAACCACTCCTGCCAGGCCGTCGTCCCGTCCGGTTTGATTGCTCGATGCTCCCCGCCTGAGACCGGCTGTTCCGCGTTCAGAACAGAGAGCCGTTCGAGTACAGCCGCTTGATCCTCGTCCGAAATCAACGGTATGAAACTTGTTCCCGTCAGTTCTTCCTTCGTCCCGCCAAAGTATCGGCAAGAAGCCTCATTCACAAACGTCCGCGTCCCATCGGGCTACCAGCGGACGATGAAATCGGCCTGGTCCTCCACAACGTGCCTGTAGCGCGCCTCGCTTTCGCGGAGCTTCTCTTTAGCCCGTTTCTCGGCGGTGATCTCGACTCCGTGTCCGAAAAGTCGAACGACCCGGTCGTCATGACTAAATATAGGCACGACGGTGGTTCGGGAGTATCGACGGCCTTCAGGGGCATCAAAGAAGTCCTCGAACTCGACCGTCGAACGGGTCTCCACGCATTGCTGACGAAACCGGCCCGTCCATCGTGCGTGCTCAGGATCCATTATTTCTTCGAGTTTCTTACCGGCCACGCTGTCGACAGGCATGCCTATGTCCTTCTCTGTATGTCGGTTAATCGCAAATACACGGAACGTACCATCACCGACAACATCCAGGACAAACACGGCGGTTCCAATGGGATTGATCGTTTCGAGCACGAGAGCCCGATTCAGACTACTCAACAGTTTCGAGACTGGGTGGCCCATGACGAAACACTCAGGGTAGCACGCAGATGAAAACTTTGACCGAATTGTCCGAAGGTCCGAAAATCGTCAAGTCGATATTTCGGCACATACTAAATTTCGGCGAACATCTTGAACGTACGCCCGGGTGCACCACCAACCTGACACTGCTGGCGATCCCTATCTCTGTGCGTTCGCGCGTGGTTGTTTCTTCCATAAAGCGGTTCCTTTAACGTTAAGGCGGTACCCGCCCGATAAGTCCGATATGGAACGGATACTTATCGTCGAGGACGACGAACAGGCGGGGTCCGTCTTATCGGACATTCTGACCGGGCAGGGATTCCGGGTCGATACGGCCGACCGCGCCTTCCGAGCCTTGGACCTGCTGGACCTCAACTCCTACGATATCGTCTTCTCGGACATAGAGATGCCGGGAATGGATGGGATCGAACTAGTCCGGCGACTGGTCAAAACCCACCCGAAGGTCGTCCCCGTTCTTTTGACCGGGTTCACGACCGAGGCCCGGATCATCGAGGCCATGCGCGCCGGCGCTTTCGATTTTCTGAGCAAGCCGTATACGCAGACTGAGCTGAACGCCCTCCTCGAACGTGCTTGTGGCCGGCGTCGGGTCCTGGTCGAGCATGACGGCTACAGACGGCAACTGGAACGGATGGTGGTCGAACGCGAAGACGCGATCACCGGAACCAATGAGACTCTCATGGAGTTGCAGGCTCTGGGACCAAGCTCCTACGAAGTTCGGGACATGTCCGGGGCCCTCGAGGAGTTTGCCGATTTCGCATTGTCCCACCTGGGAGCGGACACGTTCGGCATCTTCGCCCTTGAGGCAGGCGGGCCGGAACAACTCGTCTACAGCGACCGCTTCGGGAGGCGGGTGGATCGAAACGCGCTTACCGCGGATGCACCGCTTGCTCGGACGGTGCTCGCCCAGTCCACAAGCCTCGCCCCACTTCCCGAGACGTTGTTCCTGGAAAAGGGCAACCAACAGGCTGGATGCTGGCCGCTGGGCCTGGGCGTGTTCACCGGGTACCTGTACATGGGGTATGACAACCCAGTCGGAGAAATCATCGAGGCTCAGCGCTACGTCTTCCGGCTCTTCCGGAACCGGATCGACGCATACCTGAAGGAACACTATCTGGTGCGTCGGCACGAAGCGCAGCTTCGCAGGATGTTCGTCACGTCGATTCAGGCCCACGCGCGATCGATCGAAGCGAAGGACATCTACACAGCGGGACATTGCGACCGCGTCGAAGGCTACGCCGAGCTACTGGCGCGGCAGGCCGGCGGGTTCAGCGAAGACTGGATCTTCAACCTGAGGGTCGGCGCGATTCTCCACGATATCGGCAAGATCGGCGTTCCCAGCGCTCTGCTCTGTAAGCCAGGGGCACTGACCCCGGAAGAACAGCGGCAAGTGCAAGCGCACCCGGCTATCGGCAGCCGTATCGTTCGGACCCTTGAGGGGTTCAATCTGACATCGTCGATCCGCCACCATCACGAACGTTTCGATGGCAAGGGTTACCCGGATCGTCTGAAAGGCGAGGCTATTCCGATGGAGGCCCGGCTCATCCTGGCAGCGGACACGTTTGACGCGATGACCAGCAATCGCCCGTACCGGCGGGCGCTTGCGACCGACCGCGCGATCGAAGAACTCGAGGAGTTCTCCGGGAATCAGTTCGACCCGGAAGTTGTGAAACTGATCGTGGACGCCGCGCCTCTGCTCGAAGAGTCTCGTCAGGCATCGACGTTGAAGACCAATTGTCTCCAGGACCTGGCGCGGGCGGGCTGAGTTTCGGCTGGTGAAAGTCGCGTACTGTAGCGGCGCTTTATGAGCGCCGAAATATATTTCTGGAAGCTATTCGGCGGTCATAGACCGCCGCTACAGGGATGAGATCGGTAGTGCAAACAATGGGCGGTCATGGACCGCCCGAAGTGCAGACCCGACTATTGCCACCGGCGGCTGGCTAATCCTGACCGGATGTCGCCGAAGGTTGGGTGATGAAGTACCCGCCGCGGTGCCGGATCGTGGCGCCAGGGTGGTCCAGATCCACTTCGATCTCCCTCCAGGTCTGGTCCATGGCACCGCTGTTCGGGTAGTAGCTGAGCGTATACTGCTGGTGCAATTCCTCCAGCAGGATCTCCGCCAGGCTTTGCAGCGCGTACCGGCGCCCCGTAAACAGGCGGAACGCCCGGCCACCAGTCACGCCGGTCAGTTTGGCCAGCATGTAGTGGTAGATGTGGTACCGCGTGCGGCGCCGTACCTCCGGGTCGTCGTCGTCATCGTCGATGCCGATCGCGTAGACCATCACCTCGGCACGCCTCAGCATCGCGTCGATGTCGTCGGCGCTGAGTTCGCTCTTGGTATCGAATCCGTCCGTGATCAACAACAGGATTTTCTTGTCGTGCTTCGCGTTCTCCATCATATCGAGACCGAGGCCGATCGCATCGAACGCCGCCGTCTCGCCACGGGCACGAAGCCCCCGAAAGACGTCCTGGATGTGGTCGCCCGTCGGACCGAATCGCTGAAGCACGTCGACGTCGTTCGCGAACGATATTACAAAGACTTCGTCATCGGAACCGAGCGCCATCGCCAATTCCCGTGCCGTCTGGAGCGACTGTTGCAGTTTGTGACGCATGCTGCCGCTCGTGTCGACCAGGATCCCCATGCTGATCGGTACTCGCATATCGTGCGAAAAGAATGCAATCTGCTGCTCGACACCGTCTTCGTAGACCTTGAAGTCCGCGTCCGTCAACCCTTCGACATATTTCCCTTCGTCATCGAGAATCGTAGCGGTGACGTTCACCAGCTCGACGTCGACCGCAAGTCTGAATTCTTCCTGTGCTCCCTGGCCCCCCGGCGTTACCTGCTGTTGGGTCACCGGTAGGGTTTGGCCCGCGGCGAAACCGCCGGCCGCCAGAAGACACAGGGCCACGCCCACAATCTTCTGAAAGTGTTTTGTCGTCATTGTGAGCCTATATTTACGTCAGCGCCTGAACCAGGTCAATAGAAACCTGTATCCGGATCATATTCGACCCTGCGGTCGATGTAGCCCGTCCGGGGTCCAGCAGCCTGCCTGTATTGAAGTCGCTTCTCCACAGTAGGGGGGTCTCGACCGCTTATTATTCGGCGCTCATAGAGCGCCGCTACAGCTTCAGGTGACTTTCACTACGGGGTCTAGTGGTCCTCGCTGACCGCGTTGCGGTTCCATTCCGGAATGTAGACGACGAGGTTTCGGGTGCCGTTGGCAACGGCTTGGCAACTAAGACGGCTGTCGGGTTCGAGTCCAGCGGCGTAGGAAAGCTGATCTTCTTCGCCTTCGGTCATCTCCGAGAGCGTTTCGGAGCCCTCACGGACGATGGCGTGACAGGTCGAACAGGCACAAACACCCCCGCAGGCGTGGTCGATCTCGATACCATGCGCCAGGGCTACGTCGAGAATGCTGCCGGGAAGTCCCGTGTCACCGTAGGGAATCCGCTCCGGATCCACGTCCACGGTGACGTTCATGGGAAGGAACGTGATCGTAAACTTCGTGGACGGCGCCTGGACCGCGGCGAGTTCATCGAAGTAAGGATTGCGCCCGCCCATATTCGGAATGTTAGCACAGAGATTCCGGCGGTCTTCCGGGCCTGGCAGGGGTGACGAATGGTGCGGAAGTGGTCGCGAGGGTGAAGACGGATCGGGGATCCGGCAAATCCGGTCATTTCACATTGGTCACTGACCATTGACCAGCGACCATCTTTCATTTCTCATTTGGGAAAGACAGGTCCCGACAGATGAAAATGACAAATGGTCGATGGTCAGTGGTCGATGGCCGATATCAAATCCGAAATGACCAATGACACTCTTACTGAAGAGCCGTCAGCTCCTGAATGATCGTCAGGATCGGCGCACGTTCAGAAGCGCTCATGCCCACAAACTGCCACCGAATCTGACCGGTACGGTCGATGATGAACGCGGCCGGCCGGGCAATCCCCTCGGTCGGATGGAGCACGTCGTACGACCGGATGGATGTTCGGGCCGTGTCGGAGAGCACCGGGAACTTAAGGCCCAGCTCAGTGACGGTCGTGCGGGCCAAGGGTACGGGGTCTGCGCTGAGGGCCACGACTTCGGCGTCCAGGCCCTGAATCTCATCGTAATATTCTTGCAACTCACCGAGTTGCGCGCGGCAAAACGGTCAGTTGTCCATCCGGTAGAAGACGACCAGGACGTTCTTATCACCCTTGAAGTATTCCAGGTTGACGGATACGCCCTGGACGGCCATACCGCTGATCTCGGGCGCCGGTCTGTCCTGGGCCCCTACCGGGATCGCAAGAAGACAGGCGAAGATCGCCATGCAGGCGATTCTGGCAGTCTTGTTCATTTTCGTTCGGCCTCCTGTACCAACGGTACGAATCGTACCGGAACGCCCTCTTCGATGTCCACAGCTAAGCCTCCGCGGCGCCTCACCAGGCGCAGCCGCTGGCCACCGCCGCGCTCATCGTCGACCGGGACGATCATCCGTCCGCCTTCCTTCAGCTGCCCCAGCAGGCGCTCGGGCAGCTCCCTGGCAGCCGCGGTCACGATGATGCCGTCAAACGGCGCGTGCAGCGGCCACCCGTTGTTCCCATCGCCCAGCCGTGTCCGGATGTTGGTATAGCCGAGCCGCCCGAGGAGTTCGCTGGCAACCTCGTGGTGTTCCCGGAGAACCTCCACCGTGAAGACGGCACCGGCCAGCTTCGCAAGGATCGCCGTCTGGTAGCCGGAGCCCGTGCCGATCTCAAGGACGCGATCGTCCTGCCCGGGGTTCAGTTTTTCGGTCATCAGCGCAACGATATAGGGCTGCGAAATCGTCTGGTTCAGCCCGATCGCCAGTGGTCCGTCCTCGTACGCCCGGTCCGCCAGTTCCGCCGGAACGAACTCGTGACGGGGAAGGTGACTCATTGCGGCCAGAACACGCTCGTCGCGGATGCCGCGAGCCCGCAGTTGTGCTCCGACCATCCTTTCGCGTTCCTCAAATCGCGCGTCGTTCAACGGTCGATGCCGATCGCCGCGAGCATGCGCCCCGTTCCGGCACCGTCGCGGCGGTAGGAATAGAACAGGTCCCGGCGGCACCGCGTACACAGCGTCGACACCTGAATCCGCTCTTCGGGTACCCCGGCATCGACCAACTGTCTCGTGTTGGCCTTCGCCACGTTCAGGTGCGGCTTCTTCCATTCCGGCCGCCGTTCGAACACATCGGGCTGGGCAAACCAATCGTAGACCTCTTCGCCGACCTCCATGCAACAGACTCCGATGTGGGGGCCGATTGCCACCGTCAGGTCGGACGCCTGCATCCCTTCGGCTACCAGCGACTCCACGGCGCGCCGGACCACGCCCTCGGAAGTACCCCGCCATCCCGCATGGACGGCCGCTACTGAGGTGGCCCCGGTTTGTGGACAGCTTGGCGGCCTGTTTAAGGTGTATTCCGGTTGCCGCTCATCTTGCCAGAATCTCCTTGGATCGATCTTCCTGTCGCCGTTGCTGCGCCGGTGGGTAAGCGGGCAAGGCGCGTAGCTGCTTGTCCATCATATCCGCAGGCGGGTCGCCGCGGTAGGCCTCGGCCGGGGTTTTTCCGCCGAGGGCCGAGTGTGGCCGTTCGGCGTTGTAGAAGTCGATCCACTCGCCGATGACGCGCCGGGCCTGGAAGCCGTCGGCAAGGTCGTGCAGATAGACAGCCTCGTATTTGAGGGAGCGCCACAGCCGCTCGATGAAGATGTTGTCCATGCACCGGCCCCGGCCGTCCATCGAGATCTGGACACCGGCCGCCCGCAAGCGCCCGGTGAAGGCGAAGCCGGTGAACTGGCTGCCCTGATCGGTATTGAAGATCTCCGGCTGGCCGTGGCGGGTCCGCGCCTCCTCGAGCGCCTCGACGCAAAAGCCGGCGTCCAGGGTGTTCGACAAACGCCAGGCCAGCACATACCGGCTCGCCCAATCCAGGATCGCCACCAAGTAAAGAAAGCCGCGCCGCACAGGGATGTAGGTGATGTCGGCGCACCAGACATGGTTTGCCCGCTCGATCGCCAAACCCTTGAGCAGATAGGGGTAGACCCGGTGCTCGGGATGCGGCTCGCTGGTGCGGGGTGCCCGGTAGATCGCCTGAAGACCCATCAAACGCATCAGACGCCCCGCCCGGCGACGGCCGATGCGCACGCCCTCGCGGCGCAGATGACGGACGATCTGACGGGCACCGTAGAACGGATGCTTCAGAAACAACTCATCGATGCGCCGCATCCGCGCCAAGGTCTCCGCGCTCTCGCCCTGGGGCGTGTAATAGAGCCAGGAGCGCCCGATCGACAGCAAACGGCATTGACGACTCAAGCTCAGTTCCGGGTCAGGGCGCCTCACCATCGCCCGGCGCGCGGCCCGGCTCATCGACCGGACCCTCTGGACAAAAAATCCCGCTCCACCGTCAATTCGCCGATCTTGGCGTGAAGCTCACGAACCTCGCTTTCATGATCCCGCCGCCGGCGTTCCACACCGTTCGAGAACATCTCGCCAAGCCCTTCCATCGCCTGGCGCTTCCATGTGCTCACCTGGTTCGGATGAACCTGGTGCTTCGAGGCAATCTCCTGCAGCGTCCGATCGCCCCGAAGCGCTTCCAGCGCGACCTTCGCTTTCAACTCCCCAGAAAACCTGCGTCTCTTCGTCATCGCGTATCCCTCCTCAGTCGGTGGAATACACCTTAAACAACTGCCCGATTTTCCGGGGCCACCTCAGTGGAGCGCGTCTCCTTCGGGTTGCTCGTTCACAAATGCGTTGTCTCTTACGGCGTGAACGATGTTCGAGTGCGTCTGACGCACCCGGCCGAGAGGCCAGCCGGGCAGGCCAATCGCAGATAGGAAATGTTCTCGGTTCTTGGCTCCGGCCCGAACGTCGCGGCCGAACGAAAAGTTGTCGTCCAGGCCGCGTCGCGTCGAGAAAGCATGGACGACACCGGGTAACCGGTCCAGGGCGGGCGAACGAAGAAACGTCACATTTGTATTACGATAGATTTGTAACACGGTTGTCGGTACGCAGTTGGCAGTTAGCTGTTGGCTGTTAGCTATTGGCTCCTGGCACTAACCGAAAGCCAAAGGCCAAACGCTAACTGCTAATCGCCAAACGCCAACTGCCAAAAGCCAATCGCTTATCCCATGATCATCGGCATCGGTATCGACGTCATTCAGAACGAGCGAATTGCGAAATCGCTCGAGCGTTTCGAAAAGCGTTTCGTGTCTCGTATTTTCACGGAAGCTGAAGCCGTTTACTGTCGGTCGTGCGCGAATCCGACAATTCACTTCGCCGCGCGCTTCGCGGCCAAGGAAGCAGCGTTTAAAGCGTTGGGGACCGGTTGGTCCGGAGGTATCCGCTGGAGGGACGTCGAGGTCAAGCGGTTACCTTCGGGCAAACCAGAGCTTCATCTGCACGGCGCGGCGCTCGAGCGGGCGAAGACCCTGGGTGCAGAACGCTTCGTCGTGTCTCTGACCCACGATCAGTTGGTCTCCGCTGCCGTTGTCGTGCTCGACGCCTGAAGTCCCGATTCACCTACGCCGGACACCGTAAGTCTTTGCCAACGATTCACTTCGAGCCCCTCGGGCACCCGAATCCGTAGAAAATTGTCACTGATGGCGTACCGCCACCCAGCCTGCGGCTCTTCATCCAGTACGAGAACGGATAATTCGCTCCCTTCAAAAGTCTTGCGGAAATCTGCGTTTTTGCGCTCGGCCAGGCTGCGGAGGGTTTTGCCACGAAATCGCGCCACATGCTCGGGTACCGGGTCTGCCAGGTCCGCCGCCACGGTGCCCGGACGCGCTGAGTACGGAAATACATGAAGGTAGGTCAGGGGTGAGCCTTCGATCAGGCGGAATGTCTCCATGAAATCTTCGTCAGTTTCGCCAGGGAAGCCGACCATCACGTCCGCGCCGAGCGCCGCGTCGGGAACCCCAGCACGAACGCGGTCGAGCAACGCGCTATATGTCGTCGGGCTGTAGGGCCGTCGCATCGCTCGCAGTACGCGGCCGGAGCCGCTCTGGAGCGGGATGTGCAAGTGGTGCGCGACTCTCGGATGCGAAGCAACCAGGTCGATGACCTCGTCGGTCACTTCGAGCGGTTCGATGGAACTCAACCGGAGTCGCTCGAGGCGCGGGACCGCGTCCAGACAGGACCGAATCAGTTCGGCCAGGGTGAGTCTGCCGGCGAGGTCTCGACCGTACGAACCGAGGTGGATTCCCGAGAACACGATCTCGCGGTAGCCCCGTTCCACCAGATCGACAACCTGGCCGATGATGGCATCTGCAGGGAGGCTGCGACTCCTGCCGCGGACCGCTGGAATGATGCAGAACGAACAGTTCGCATCGCACCCGTCCTGCACTTTCACGGTGACGCGGGTCCGGCCGGACGACCCCTGATGGGAAGCGCGCCCCAACTCCTTCGGGAAGATGTCGCTGCAAAACCCTCCGCACGGCCTGTACGCCCAGGGTCTTCGAGGGCCTCCCTCGCCAGGGCGGCAACCATCGGCTTGTGCGAGTTGCCCACGACGTAACGCACTTGGGGCATGGCGGCGAGGTCCACCGGGCGGCGCTGGGCGTAACAGCCAGTGACGACGATCGGGGTTCCGGGATTCCGCCTGGCGACACGGCGGATCAGACGTCGAACGTCGCGGTCGGCTTGCTCGGTTACCGTGCAGGAATTGATGACGACAACGCCCGCTTCATAAGGCGAGTCGGCCTCTTCAACACCTGCCCGTGTCAGCTCCTCGTGGATGGTGGCGCCCTCGGATTGCGACGCCCGACAGCCGAAGTTCGCGATGTGGAAAGTATCGGTGGCGCCAGGGCGCCGGGCCGATCCCCCCACGCCTGCCTTCGCGGGCCCCTCATCGTGGGCACTGTTGCTACTAGTCACCGCTCCCTTCCTCGAGTTCTCGCTGCACCTTTTCGTTCTTCCCTCGGACGCCCTCGGCGAGCTTCAACTTGTGGTCCTTCATCTTCTCTACGAGCAATTCGTTCCCAGTCGACAGGATCTGGACCGCAAACAGGGCGGCATTGATCGCCCCGGCCTTTCCAACGGCCATGGTCGCCACGGGCACGCCCGGAGGCATCTGGACGGTCGCCAGGAGCGAGTCGAAACCTTTGAGTGGAGAGCTGTCGATTGGGACACCGATGACAGGCAGCGTCGTCTCGGCGGCGATCACGCCGGCCAGATGGGCCGCACTCCCCGCCCCGGCGATGATGACTCGAAGCCCCCTTTCGCGGGCGGTCTTTGCATACTCCATCGCGCGATCGGGGGAGCGATGCGCGCTGCAGACCTCGACTTCGAACCCGACGCCGAAGTCTTCGAGCACCTTGAGGGCTCCCTTCATGACCGGCAGGTCCGAGTCGCTTCCCATCAGAATTCCTATGGTTGGTTTCATCGCTTCGCCTTGAGTCCTTTCTGTCCGATGTCGGACCGGTAGTCCTTGCCCTCAAAGTCTATCATTTCAGCCACAAAGTATGCTTTCTGAAGGGCTTCCGAGAGACTGTCGCCCACTGCCGTGACGTTCAGGACTCTACCGCCGTTGGTGTAGACGCGGCCGTCTTCCCAACGCGTCCCGGCATGGAAGACCTTCACATCGGAGATTTTTCTGGCCTCGGCCAAGCCGGTGATCTCGCTTCCTTTTTCGACCTTCCCGGGATAAGAGTCCACGACGAGCACAACCGTGGCCGCCGCTCCCGGGCGCCACTCCAACTCGATCGTGGCGAGTCGCCCATCCCGCATCGCGACGAAGACATCGCCGAGGTCGGTCTTGAGCCGAGGCAGGATGACCTGTGTCTCCGGATCGCCGAACCGCGCGTTGTACTCGACCAGCCTGGGTCCGTCCGCGGTGAGCATCAGTCCCGCGTACAGAATTCCGGAATACGTTTCCATCGCATCCAGAGTCGGACGGATAATTCGTTCGACAACCTCAGTTCGCTGCTCTTCGGTCAGGATGGTGTCGACCGAGTAGGCGCCCATCCCGCCGGTGTTCGGACCTTTGTCGCCGGCGAAGCGCGCCTTGTGATCCTGGGAGATCGCCATCGGCCGGAAGCCACGGCCGTCGGCGAACACGTGGAAGGACGCCTCTTCGCCGGACATGAACTCCTCGATGACGACCCGGCGGCCGGCTTCACCGAGCGATCCGCCTTCCATCATGTCGCGGGCCGCCCGACGGGCCTCTTCGTGGGTGCCCGCCACCACGACGCCTTTCCCCGCCGCCAGTCCGTCGGCCTTGACGACGACCGGACACGGTCCTTCATCGATGACTCGACAAGCTTCGTCCACGTCCGTGCACTCGGTAAACGAAGCCGTCGGAATGCCGTGGTCGCGGCACAGTCGCTTCGTGAACGACTTGCTGGCTTCAAGGAGAGCGTGTTTCCGGGTCGGGCCGACGATCGGAAGGCTACGCGCCCGAAATTGGTCCACGATCCCAAGGCTGAGCGGAACCTCGGGCCCGACGACGGTCAGTTCAACGCCGTTCTCCTCGGCATAACCGATCAGTGCCTCGATATCGGTGGGCGCGATGTCGACTAGTTCCGCCCGTTCCCGCATACCCCCGTTTCCAGGCGCTGCGACGACACTTGAAACAACGGAACTGGCAGCGAGGGCATCGACGATCGCATGTTCACGGCCGCCCGATCCGACGACGAGACATTTCACTTTCCGGAAACCTCGATGCCAGACAGCGCCTCATTGAGAGCGCCGGTGCGGTAGCCCTCGACATCGAGCGTCACGAAACGGAAGCCGATTGCTTTGAATTCGGACGCCAGGCGGTCGAACATGTCCATGTTGAGTGCACGCTCCATCTCTTCTCGTGCGATCTCGATTCGCACGACGTCACCGTGATGGCGAACGCGGCTCTGACGGAAGCCCAGTCCTCGCAGGACGTCTTCTCCCCGATCGATCATCCTCAATTTCTCCTCGGTCACCTCGGACCCGTACGGAATCCGCGATGCCAGACAGGCCGACGCGGGCTGGTCCCAGGTGGGCAACCCCCTGGCCCGGGACAGGGCGCGCACGTCGTTCTTGGTCAGGCCGGCCTCGATAAGGGGACTACGCACGGATAACTCGCGGCCGGCTTGCCTGCCGGGCCGGTAGTCGAGCGTGTCGTCCGCGTTGTTGCCGTCGACAACAAGGTGGAGGCCGCGTTCCCGTGCCATCGTGGTCAACAAGCCGTACAGTTCGTGCTTACAGAAATAGCAGCGGTTTATGGGATTGCCGGCGTAGTTGGGGTCGTTCAACTCCCTGGAGCGGATGAACTCATGCCGCAAACCAAAACGCGTGACCAGTTCGACCGCCTGGCCCCTCTGGTAGGCCGGATACGTGGGGCTCTCAGCGGTCACCGCTAAAGATCGCTCGCCGAGCTGATCGTGGGCCACGACCGAAAGATAGGCGCTGTCCACACCTCCGCTGTATGCGACGAGGCAAGAACCCAGCTCCTCTAGGATCTCCCTCAGCCGTGCTTCCTTGTCCAGCGTTTCTGAAGACATTTGCCCGGAAAAACACACATTGTACCGCAGGCCGACGGAAGCAGCTTGTGGGATGGGACCTTGACAAGCGGGCGAAGGGTCAACAAGAATTTCATTAACTGCGCCTTGGATTCGGTGCCGCGCGGAAGAAACTCCGCAGCATCGTCATCGGGAGAACCGAACGGACGAGTATGCAGGCAACACTGTTACTGAACGCCTCCTACGAGCCGCTGCGTATAATCTCGTGGAAGAAAGCGATAACGCTGCTGTTCGCCGGAAAGGTCGAAGTCATCGACGAGTACGAGCGCGAAGTCCACAGCGTCACCTTTTCGGTGAAGCTCCCGTCAATCTGCCGTCTCGTACGCTACGCTCGCTTCAAGAGCCGTAACCGCGTGAAGTTCTCCCGCGCGAACATCTACACCCGGGACAATTACGAGTGCCAGTACTGCGGCAAGAAGTTTCCGACTGAAGATCTGACGTTCGATCACGTCGTGCCCGTCGCCGCCGGCGGAAGGAAGAAGTGGGACAACATCGTGACGGCCTGCTTCCGCTGCAACCACCGAAAGGGAGGACGCACACCCGGCGAGGCCGGGATGGCACTGATTCGTCAGCCCACCGAACCTCGCTGGCTGCCGGCGTATCACATTACTTTCCGCATCAAGTCACCGCCCGACAGCTGGCGGGACTATCTTTATTGGAACGTCGAACTCGATATCTAGTGGTCCCCGTCAGAAGTAGCGTTACTAGATTTCGGAGCGCAACGGTGCCGGATTTGGGGGAGCGACGACGATTCAATGCTCATTCATTGCGAGGAGGAGCGACGCCAAAGACGGTGCCGTTCCGCCCGAACCCGCAGGGCCGAAGGAAGTTGCCCACCCTAAAAGGCCAAAGACCTCCAAAGTCTCAAAACACCAACGGTGTGGATTCCGCCCAATCAGTCCGCTCGCAGCTTCCTTCGGAGATAGTCACGCTATTTCTGGCGGGGACCACTAGCAGCCGAAGCCAGGTGGCACGAAACCTCGACCGCCGCGGTCGATGAGAGAAGCACTGCGGCGCTGTCCAGACTCCAAATGAGCGGTATCATGATAAGAATAGCGGCCTGTGCCTAAAGCATAGGCTGCCAGGATTACCGGAGAAGCCGTTCAGCATGTCGCTTTCAGAGCAGATCCATTCCGATATGGTGGAGGCGATGCGCTCGGGACACGCCCTCCAATTAGGAGTCTTGAGGATGGTCAAGACGGCAATCAAGAACAAGGAAGTGGAAATCGGTGAAACCCTCTCCGACGAGGCCGTCGAGAGCGTGCTCAACACCCAGGTCAAGCAACGGCGGGATTCCGCGACACAGTTCCGCAAAGGCGGGCGTGACGAACTTGCCGAGAAAGAAGAAGCGGAGATCGGTTTCATCGAACGTTACCTGCCGGCGCCCGCCACCGAGGACGAGATCCGGGAAGCCATTGCGGCAGCGATCGCGGAAACAGGTGCGGAATCGATGAAACAGATGGGCGCCGTAATGAAGGCAACCATGACCGGTCTGACGGGCAAAACTGTCGACGGCGGGCGCGTCAGCGGACTGGTTCGGGAGGCGCTCGGCGGGCGATGAACGAGGAATCGAGAGAGTTCGGATCCGAAGTCCCCGACGTACGGCTGGAAGATGTCGGTCCGTTTCACGCGATTCGGCCACCGGCCCCCGAACCGGAAACTCCGACTCCACAATCGGAGAACGGAAAGGGGCAGGTTCGGGAATGGGTCGAAAGCATTGTATTCACGGTAGCCTTCGTCCTGCTCTTCACCAGTTTTATCGCCCAGGCCACCCAAGTCCCGACCGAGTCGATGAAACCGACGATCATGGTCGGGGATCATTTTTTCCTGGATAAGTTCGCGTTCCCTGCTAACTATCCGGAAGCCATCCGCGGCTATCTCCCCGACCGCTCACTCGAACGGGGAGATATCGTTGCCTTCATGGCACCGACCGAGAGCGACATCCCTTTCGTGAAGCGCCTGATCGCCGTGCCCGGCGATACGCTCGAGATTCGAAACAAGCTCGTCTGGGTCAACGAGGAGGAACTCGTTGAACCATACAAGATCCACGTCGACTCGGGTGTCTACCCCGACGACCCGTGGACGCCGGGCGACCTCAAGGTGCGGGATAACTACGGCCCGGTAACCCTGCCGGAGAACTCCTACTTCCTGATGGGCGACAACCGGGACAACAGCCACGACAGCCGCTATTGGGGTTTCATCACGCGCGAGGACATTATCGGTAAACCCCTCTTTGTCTATTGGTCCTACCAGAGCGATCCCTACGTGCCGGGACACCGTTCGGTAGGGGAACGCCTCCAGAACTACCTGTCGATCGGGCTTCATTTCTTCTCGCGAACCCGCTGGTTTCGCATCGGAATGATGATCGAGTAGACGATTCCAAGGAGCAGGAATGCCAACCGAAACCGTAACCCACTACCGGTGGGACGATATCGAACTCGAGACGCTGAGCGAAACGATCTCCCGCAAACTCGTCGTCGGCGACCGTGTGATGCTGGCCCAAGTCATCCTGAAAAAGGGCGCCTCTGTCCCGGCCCACCACCACGAGAACGAACAGGTGACCTACATCCTGAAGGGCGCGTTGAAGTTTGACATCGAGGGACGGGAAGTCATCGTTCGAGAGGGCGAAGTGCTTCATATCCCGTCAAACGTGGTGCACGGGGCCGAGGCGCTCGAGGACACACTGGACCTGGATGTGTTCTCGCCGATCCGGCAGGACTGGCTCGACAAGACAGACGACTACCTGAGGAATACGTAGATGGATCTTGGCATCGCCGGGAAGGCAGCCCTGGTCACCGCCTCGAGCAAGGGTCTCGGCCGGGCTGTCGCCGAAGAGCTTGCGTGTGAAGGCGCTCGCCTGGCGATCTGCTCGCGCGACGCCTCACGCATCGCAGAGGTGGCCGAGGCCATCGCAAGCGACTCGGGAGCGAGGGTCATCGGGCTGCGGGCGGATGTGTCCCGGCCCGAGGAGGTCAAAGGGTTGATCGCCGATGTGACCGGGCGGCTCGGAGGTCTGGACATCCTCGTTACGAACGCCGGCGGACCTCCCTCCGGAACCTTCGAAACCATCACCGACAACGACTGGGAAAACGCGTATCGGCTCAACCTCGCCAGCGTCGTCGAGCTGTGCCGTGCGGCCGTCCCCCACATGAAACAGAAGGGATGGGGGCGGATCGTCAACATCACGTCGATTGCCGTCAAGGAGCCCGTCGACGGATTGATGCTCTCCAACAGCCTGCGCGCCGCGGTCGTCGGTTTCGCCAAGACCTTGTCCAGGGAGGTGGCGAGCCACAACATCCTGGTCAACAATGTCTGCCCGGGGTTCACGATGACCGAGCGCGTCGTCCAGCTCTCCGAAGCCGCGGCAGAACGCCGTGGCGTCCGGCCCGAAGACATCCTGAAGGAATGGGAAGGGACGATTCCCCTGGGTCGGATCGGCACTCCCCCGGAGTTCGCATCGCTGGTCGCCTTCCTGGCCTCGGAACGCGCCAGCTATATCACGGGCACAACCATACCGGTGGACGGGGGGGCGGTTCGCGGGCTTCTGTAGCCGGCTCGACAGGATCTCGATACCAGGATGAAGAAGATTCGAAAAGCTGTTTTCCCCGCGGCCGGCCTCGGTACCCGTTTCCTACCCGCGACCAAGGCGCAACCGAAAGAGATGCTGCCGCTCGTCGACAAGCCGCTGATCCAGTACGTCATCGAGGAGGCCGTCGAATCCGGCATCCAGAACGTCACGATCGTCACCGGACGCGGCAAGAATGCCATCGAGGACCATTTCGACTATTCCTACGAGCTGGAGCAGACCCTCGCCGCGCGAGGCAAGACCGAGCAAGTTGAGGAAATCCGTCGCATTTCGAACATGATCAACGTGGCCTACGTGCGTCAGAAGGAAGCGCTCGGCCTGGGTCACGCCATAAAGATCACACGCGACGTCGTGGGCCCCGAGCCGTTTGCCGTCATGCTGGGAGACGACATCATCGACTCGGAAGTACCCTGCCTCAAACAGATGATGGATCTGTTTGAGAAGGTGCAGTCTTCGATCATCGCGACGTGCGAGGTTTCCGAGGCCGAGGTTTCCCAGTACGGCATCATCCAGGGACGGCAATTGGATGGCTACGGGGGGCGGGTCTACCGTATCGAAGACGTCATTGAGAAACCATCTCGTGAGGAGGCTCCGTCCAACCTTGCGATCATCGGCCGCTATATCCTGATGCCGGAGATCTTCGAGGCGCTCGACAAGACCCCGGCTGGACGGGGCGGTGAGATCCAGATCACCGACGCGATCCGAATACTCCTCGAGCAGCAACCCGTCTACGCCTACATGTTCGAGGGCAAACGCTACGATGCCGGCGATAAGCTCGGTTTCCTCGAGGCAACGGTTGAGTACGCGCTCAAGCGCGAAGATCTCGGTGGCGATTTCCGAGAATACCTGAAGAACCTGGACCTCTAGCAGAACACTCGTCCCGAAAACCTCGAATCTCGAACGTCCAATTCCCAATCTCGAATAGCGCTTCCAAATGAGGATGCCCCGGTCTTTACAGTGAAAGACCGGGGCAATATTTTGGTGAGATCGATCGTTATTGGAAGAATGCGATAATAAGCGGGACTGTCCTAAACAAACAGTGGTTCGTTATGGTTGGGCGTTATGGTTGGAAAACTCATTTCTTCGTGAAGTTCCAGCGTGCATGCGACGATCACGACGCGTACACCAAACACAATATCCGCCAGCAGGCACTGATAGTCAAGCCTAATCGCGATCCCGTGACAGAGACAGCCTCTCCAGGAAGCCTGTACATCGTTGCCACACCGATCGGCAACACCGACGACCTGACCTTGCGTGCAGTGGCAATCCTGAGGGAGGTCGACGTCGTACTCTGTGAAGACACCCGTCACACGAAGAAGTTGCTAGACCGCCACGGTATCGGGAAGCCACTCGAGAGCTACCATGATTTCAACGAAGCCCGGAAGGCGGCAAGTCTCGTCAAGCGTCTCCGGGACGGGAGCACGATCGCCCTGATCTCCGACGCCGGTACCCCGACGATATCCGACCCCGGCTACCGCTTGATTCGCGCCTGTCGGCAGAAAGGTATTCCGGTACTACCGCTGCCCGGCCCATCAGCCGCGATCGCGGCGCTGTCGATCTCCGGCCTCCCGACCGACGAGTTTCATTTCGTAGGTTTCCTACCCGCCAGAAAGGCCGCACGACGGCGACGGATCGCGTCGCTCGAAGGCCTGGCATGCACCTTGATCGTGTTCGAGGCGCCACAGCGAGTCAGGGCGGCGCTCACGGACATGCTCGAACTACTCGGAGACCGCGAGGTCTTCCTGGCCCGGAAAATGACCAAACTGCACGAAGAGCACCTCTTCGGTCGGATCGGCGACGTGCTGCCCAGGATTAAAGAGCGTGGGGAATTCACGATCCTGGTGGGCGGGGCTCCGACGGGGCGCGAAGAAGCCGCTCTGGACGTGTCGGGAATGACCCGCCAGGAACTCCTCCGGCTGATTTCCGCACGCCTGGGTGTCGGCCGAAACGCACTCTACAATAGCGTTGTTGCATGGATTGGGGCGGAGATGGAATTCGCCCTTTCCCAAGCGGTAGCGTCAGGCGACACGTTCGAACACAGGCCGTCCGAGTGCGGTCATTGTGTTCAGGACTTTCTGACCGACCTGGATCTCCGTGATTTGCCTGGAAAAGCTGCGGGATTTGAACTTGGGGCCGATGACACCCTTTCAACGGCCGATCTGCGTTTCTATCCGGCTGCGCTGGTTGTACCCTGTGGCCACTTGCCAGGCCATGCGGCCGTTGCTGCGGATCTGGGCAATATGGCGATCCCGAACCGTCGGATCCCGCGCCGATTGCGGGCGGATCACTGCGTTCTTTGGCGGCGGTATAACCACATCCAGGGTCTCCCCATACCGTTCCCTCAGCAGATCCCGTGTGGACGATCCATCATAGGCGCCGTCCGCCAGAAAACCCGTGAGAGGGGCATCGAGTTGATCCAGGAGCCCGGGTAAGGCGGTGCTGTCTCCAACGTCATCGTGAGTCAGATTGGCGCAAACAATCGCACCGCTGGCCAGGTCCAGTCCGAGGTGGAGTTTGCGCCAGCGGCGGCGTATTCCCTCGATTTTATGCTTCTGTGCGAGCCATTCCCCTTCGCCGAAGATCTTGAGGCCGGTACTGTCCACCACCAGATGGACAGGCACAGATCCGGCTTGCCTCATCACCTGAGCGATGCTCAAGCCGTTTGCACGACGCGACAGTGTGGAGAAGTCCGGCACCCGTATATCCAGCCCCATGAGCGTGCCGATGGAACCCATCAGCCCTTGCGTTTGTCGCAACCCAAGCCGATACGCCGTGCGCAGCGTCAGGCATGTCTCGATCGCCAAATCCGAGTATCTCCGCTGGCCACCCCGTGACGTGCGGCGCGGCGCGCTCCACACACTTTGAGCCTCATCACTGACCCAAATCGTCAGATCACCCCGCTGGCGCAGGCTCTCGTTATATTCTGCCCAGTTGATCACCCGGTACTGCGCCTTATCAAACTTGTGCCGTCGCGCTGCGTTGAACTTATGTGGCATCTAGGTTATCCCCTGTGTTGAAAAACACGCTGATAAGACATCCTTCGGGATGATCCATGCAACAAGGTCCAGTTGTTATAGTTTTTTCTAATCTGCGGGGGGCCTTCGTCCGATAGGAGGGGAAAACAACAACGAACACGGATGTTTGGACGGTCAAGAAAACCGCTATAGATCAAGGAGGATCAAACTGAAATTTCCAGGAGGATCCTAAAATGAGTTTTTCGGTAGTGACGAATCTTTCGTCAATCAACGCCCAGGCGACGCTGGATACCACCCAGAGTGGTTTGCAGCGCACGCTCGCGCGGTTGACCTCCGGTCTACGGATCAACAGCGCGGCCGATGACGCCGCCGGATTGGCGGTGGCCAACAGGCACCGCCTCGATAACACCGGTCTGACCATCGGTATCCGCAGCGCCAACGACGCGATCAGCAAGCTTCAGATCGAAGACGGCGCTCTCAATAACATCTCGTCCCTGCTGGACCGGGCACTGACGCTTGCCAGCCAGGCTGCATCGGATACCTTCACGGGTTCCCGGACCACGCTGGATTCGGAGTTTCAGTCGGTGCTTTCGGAAATCACCCGAAACGCGACTGCGGCCGGTATCGAGACGGGCAACACGAACCTGAACGCCCGGTCGGTCTTCGTCGGAAACACCCAGACGGCCACCACTGCGGCTGTGACTTACGTGTCGTTCGCTCTCACCACCGCCGTCGACGCCGAGGGTCTCGGCGTCAGTACCCAGGACATTACCAACCAGGCCAACGCCTCCACCTCGATCTCGACTATTCAGACCGCCATCGGAACGCTCGGAACGGTCCAGGGCCGGGTCGGTGCCGCGATGAACCGGTTGAGTTTCGCCATCTCTCAGGCACAAACGATGTCGGTTAGTGTACGGGCCTCGGAGTCCCGGATTCGCGACGCCAACATCGCCGAAGAGGCGGCTTCCTTGACGAAGTTCAACATCCTGACGCAGAGCGGTCTCGCCGCGCTGAGTCAGGCGAACCAGTCATCGCAGTCGGTTCTGCAACTGCTCCGATAACCTCCCTCACAAGCCGGGCGGCGGTAGGGCTACGAACCCTGCCGCCGCCGGTCCAACTTCTGAGCACTAGACCTCGCACCCCGCGGCGCCCTGTCAGCACAGGCCCGAATTCCGTCGTGATCTTGACTCTGGAAGCGCGCTGGCACTGGCGCCGACCTAACAGAGCCGCCGAGTCTTTACCCAAACTCAGTACCCGTTATCCCTATTTACAGGTATTACACTTGTGGCTGATGGATTGCTCCTTCCTAATCCGGTGCGCGCTTGGTCCTGGTTCCGGCAGGAAGGACCTGTGACCTTGAATCAAGAGAGGCGTTTACGTCTTTGAAACCCGGACGCTCGACACGCCACAGGAGATTTCTGATGAACGGTTACGAGAGACGACTTGTGAAGATTGAACGTATGCAGCAGCAGACGAACATCGGCGTCGCAGTAGCAATTTCGCTTTTCGGAGCAGTGTTGCTCACGCTAACAGTGGATGCACAGCAGCTAGCGGCTGCCGTGGTTCAACTCTGGCTCGGTTGAAGGGTGGTGTGGAATGAGTATCGCAATCAGGATAAGTTCCGACAATAATGAAGCGATCGCAGGGTTGTGTTGCAACTTTGGCCGTCGCGGAGCAGCTTCGCCACGAAGCGGACGACGCTGGCAACGTCTACATTGAGCCTGTCAGGAATTATGTGTTTGTGAGCCATACTGACTCCCGGAAGGGAAAGGAGCACGTATGGCGATGGAGAAGCAAGAGGTTAGGTTCAGCGCGGAGCTGCTGGATGAACTTTTGGAAGGGCGAGATCCTGGGACGGTCTTGCGCTCAGACGGCCTTGTCGGAGATCTGAAGAAGGTATTGGCCGAACGGATGCGGAACGGCAAGATGGACATGCATCTCGGTGGGGAGAGCGAGCAGGAAGCCAGTCGCTCAGAACGACTGTCATCCTGCCCGGCGCGTCATCGGCGAGTGGATCGACTTCTACAACGCCGAACGGCCACACTCGGCCCTCGGCGGAAAAACCCCGGCCGAGGCCTACCGCGGCGACCCGCCTGCGGATATGATGGACAAGCCGCTACGCGCCTTGCCCACTTACTCACAGGCGCAGCAACGGCGACAGGAAGATCGATCCAAGGAGATTCTGGCAAGATCAGCGGCAACCGGAATACACCTTAAACAGGCCGCCAAGCTGTCCACAAACCGGGGCCACCTCACCCATCTTGACGTCCCCAGTGGTTGTAGTGACTCCTATCATTCATCATCCTGCCCGATCTCTTCGACGTACACCTATCGTAAGTGTGTTTATTGTGCTGTCTCTTGCGATCGGTATTGCAACTAGTACCGCAGTGTTCAGCTTGGCGTACGGGATACTAATCAAACCGTTACCTATCGACGACCCGGAAGGGATTGTGAACGCCTATCAGGTGTCGGCGAATCTGCGCGAGCTTCAAGAGTTCTCCTACCCAGTGTTTCAAGAACTGAAGGAAAGGAGAGACCTGTTCGAAGATCTATTGGCGTACGATCACATGACCGTGGACTTGGGTACGGGAGAGAAGCCTCAGCGTCTGCGTAGCGCGATCGTTTCGGACAACTACTTTGAGATGCTGGGCGTCGGAGTGACCATAGGAAGCACGTTCTCAAGGGGCGTCGACGACTTTGAAGGCGACCCGTTCGTTACCGTGCTCAGCCACTCCTTCTGGTCGAGTCATTTTGGTGGGGCTCGAGAGATCGTCGGAGAGGTGCTCCGCATTAACGGATACCCGTTTACGGTGATAGGAGTTGCACAGCCGGGGTTTTTGGGGACGGTGGTAGGCTATCAACCCGCGTTGTGGGTGCCCATGGAGGCACAAACAGCTGTCAGGTGGGCCTCACAGATAGTGCAGAGGGCCCTTTCGACAGACGACTTGCTCGATCAGCCCGGATACTTCTGGGTACACCTACTCGGCCGGTTGCAATCCGAACTCCCGCTGGAAGATGCAAACCGTCTACTTGGAATAATGGCCCAGGAAGGTGGTGGCGAGTGGAGAGTGATGTTGGCACCGCTTTCGTCTGCCCGACTGTCATCAGGTCTTAAGCGAACAGTTGACCAGTCGGCGCCCTTGATAATGCTCTTGGCCGCCGTGTTTCTGTTGATGACTTGCAGCAATGTCAATATCTTGCTGCTTCAACGCGCCTCAGCGCGACGAGTCGAAACCGCGACAAGGTTCGCAATCGGCGCCACCCAAGGCCATATCTTGCGACAATTTGTCGGTGAAGCAGCAATACTTGCCCTATTGGGTGGAGCGTTGGCGTTTCCGATTGCCTATTGGGTGAGAAGCACCGCTTGGCTGAGCAGTGTCTTCCCACTTCCCTATGACATCGGATTCGCGGTAGATGCGCCTGTATGGATATTTGGCCTTGGGTTAACACTCGCGACGGGCATGTTGTGTGGCTTGATCCCCGGGTTACGAGAAAGTCGCCGGAATCTGGCGGGCGAACTACGAGCAGTCACTGTCGGAGTGGAACAAGGCGACGGAGGGCGGAGGATGATTGACACCTTAGTCGCGGTCCAGGTCGGACTGCTCTTGGTGCTGATCGTCTGCATGGGCCTTTTTTGGAGTGGTATTCAACTCTTCTATAGTGCCGATCTTGGGTTTCGTCGAGATGTGCTGGTTGGATCAGCCAATTTGGAGCGGCAACGACGTACCAACGATGAGGGAGCTATTTACTACAGAGAACTGCTCAGCAACATCAGGGGAATTCCGGGGGTCGAGTCAGCGAGCCTGAGCCGCGCTGTTCCCCTGGTCGGACGAGGCTCGACTCTCTGGCAGGCTGATTCGACGGGCCTTGACCGAGTCGTCATCGACTACAACGTTGTTTCAAACGATTACTTCAGGACGATGGGTATCAGTCTTCTAGAAGGGCGCGATTTTGATTCTACAGATTCTGAAGACGCGCCCGCGGTCGTGATCGTAAACGAGACTCTTGCGAGACTCATATGGCACGGGGAGCATCCGATAGGAAAGTTGTCTGATGACGCCCGTGTGATTGGCATCGTTGATGATATTAGGAATTCGATGCTGGGCGAGTATCCGCAGCCGATCGAGTATCTGCCTTTGTCCCAAAACTACGACCCCCGAATGAACTTGGTGGTGCATGCGCCTCCCGCGAGCCGAACGATGGTCGAAGCTGTGGCGGCTTCGACGCAGGATTCGACGGGAGGTGGCATCCCACTCCATAACTTCAAGACGATCAATGAACACTTGGTTTCCGACTTATGGCAGCCTCAAGCACTGGCAAGCATGGTAAGCCTGTTTGGACTGATCGGATTGTTGTTGGTAGTGATGGGTGTGTATGGGGCCACTGCATACGCCGTAAGTCAGCGCCGCCACGAACTTGCCGTCAGGGCGGCCCTTGGTGCGACGCGACAGTGGATATTCATATCGGTGCTGCGGCGAAGTATTGGCTGTTCTTTCTTGGGACTCCTTCTGGGAGTGTTCATTAGTGCGGCGGTGTCTGATGCCCTTTCCAAGTTCGTGTATGAGGTTCGTACAAACGAACTGTGGGTTCTCGTGAATGCAACGCTCTTTATGACCGTGGTGGTTGTGTTCTCAAGTGTTCTCCCTGCTCGTACTGCAGCTCAACGTGCGGTAACAGGAGGTGCCCTGCAGCGGTAGGCGGCCTGGGCGTGGATCGCAAACGTCGGCTTCAGAATCAGGGCGGATAGAAGATCCATGCCCTCATGGCTCACTTCCGAACGCAGGATGCGCCGCCGTTGATTCGTATTCAGGGTGATGTGAAGCAGGCTCTGTTCCGCCAATTGCAATCATTCCCCTTGCCGAAGGAGAGGGTCGACGGGTCCAGGCCCCGCCACGCCCTAATACCTACCGTACACCCGGAGGCCTCACCACCTGCGGCTCTTCTTCCTGCTGAAGCCCGAAGATGCACGCGTGGGCCTGATCGCTTACTTTCGACAGCACCCACAGGTCGAGATGGCATGAAGTAGCAGCACGCCGTGATTTCTGTGGCCGGCCTGGCCGTCTCGAGCGGGGGCGCGGACACGCATCCGATGTTTTTGATCTGGGGGACCACTGTCCCTGCTTCCAGGTGCTCGATGCCGACTGGTTTTTACCTCGTCACCTTCGGTGTCGGGTTTGGGGGAGACTGCTCGCAGGCCCTGTGGACCGCCTTGCACAGACGGGCGGCTTTTCTGAATCTCACGATCAAGACACAGCTGGAGAGTTCTTTCCCGCAGACTCCATGCTTTTGTGTCCTTCTCGAATCCGGACCCTCGGTGGTCACTTCAAAACCGGCCAATGGTGGTCACCGCAAAAGCGGCCAATGGGGATGGCCCGGGACAGTGTTGTTTTACCCCTTTGAACCGGTACCGGGCAAGCCCGTTTTGGTACGCCAGCTCCGGGGACCGCACTTGAGAACGTGACCGTGATGGAGAAGGCGGTCCAACATCGCGGTGACAGCGGCGCTGTCGCCTAAGAGTTTCCCCCAATCCTCGACCGGACGATTCGAAGTCAGCAGCGTACTGGTGCGTTCGTAACGTCGCATGACGATTTCGAGAAGTTGCTCGGCGGCGGTCGGAGGCAGCTTGCGCATGCCCAGGTCATCGATGATGAGCAGGGGTACGGTGGCCAGAGTGTCCATGTGTTTTCTACGGGTGCCGTCGATGGTGGCTTCGGCAATATCGTCGAGCAGGGCGTGGGTTTCACGATAGAGGACGCGATGGCCCTGCAGGATGGCCGCCATGCCGATGGCCTGGGCCAGATGACTCTTGCCGGTTCCGGGTGGACCCAGAAACAGCGCGTCTTCGTGTCTGGAGATGAAGGTGGCGGTGGCGAGATCGAAGACGAGGCCGCGATTCATCTTCTTGTTGAAGGTGAAGTCGAAGCCCTCAAGTGTCTTCTGAGGGTCCCGGAATTGGGCCTGTTTCCGCCGCCGTTCTAGCAGCCGCGTGCTTCGGCGGGCGAGTTCGTCCGAGACCAGGATCGAGATCAGATCGATGGGCGCCATGGCTTCGGTCTGGGCTTGGTGCAGACGTGTTTCCAGGACTTCGGCAATGCCGCCGAGGCGAAGTTGTCGCAAAGCCCGCTGGAGTTCGATGATGTTCATGATTTTTCCTGCTCCTGAATCTTGAGGTTGATGAGATCGCGATACTGGGTCAGTTCGCGGATGAGAGGATCGACTTGACGCAGCGTCACCGGAGGTTTCCGCTCCAGATAGCGACGGACGAAACGGTACTGGTAGACGTGGAGTTCCAGAGCGGCGGCGGAGGCATCCTCAACAGCAGGGACACCGTACTTTTTGGCCAGGGAGATCACGCCCAGGATGCGGCGGATGCCGGCTTCCCCTTCCCGTTGATGGATGGCTTCACACAGCGCACCCACCTGCGATCCAACCCGACGGGCACGGTCGAGCAACTGCACCGTGGTTAAGGGCGTTTTCTTCGGGTTGTCCTGGGCACGCACCCGGTATCCACCCCGTTTCTGACGGACATGTTCGCGCAGTAGCTGATGGGTCTCCGGATCGAGGATCCGGACGTGGAACGTGTCCCACTGCACCTGAACACTCCGTCCGATCCAACCGGGAGGAAGTCCGTAGTAGGCGGCCTCGACTTCGACACAGCCGTCGAGATGGACGACGCGTTTCCCGTATTGGTAGTACCGGAACGGTTCCAACGGCAATGGCAGTAATGACGGCTTCTCTTCGGCGAACATGGCGGCAACCTGCCGCTTGGTGGTGCCGTGAATGCGCGTGTCGGCCCAGCGGGTCTCCCATCGGTCCAGATAGGCCTGCGCCAGGTCCAGGCTCTCGAAGCGTTGCCCCTTCAGCGGCGTTTTCTGGGCGTGGCCTACACCGGATTCGACTTTCCCTTTCCGATCTGGATCGCGCACCCGGCATGGCATCGCCACCACGCCGTAATGGGCGAGCACGTCCTTGAATAACGGATTCAGAGTGGGATCGTAATAGTCGGAAACGATCACGCCCTCGCGCAGGTTATCCAGGATGATGTAGCGAGGACTGCCACCGAGCCGGCGGAACGCGGTTTCATGCAGCTCGGCCCAGATGTGGGAACTGGATTTGAAGGTCAGCAGCCGGACCGATTTGCGGCTGTAGCCCAGCGTCATCACGAACAACCGGGTACGCCGGTACTTGCCCGTCTTGGGGTCCCGCACCATCGGGCCGGTCCCGTAGTCGACTTGGGCTTCTTCCCCAGGTCCAGTCTGGATGATGCCTGCAGCTTGGGGGCCCTGCGATCCGCGGAGCTTGCCCACGAAGCGTTTAACCGACTGGTAGCTATTGGCGAAGCCGTGATCCGACACCAGGTCCTGCCAGATCGCCATCCCATTGCGGCCTCGACTCAGGTCCCGCTCGATGATCTCCCGGTAGGGTTCGCACCCACTGCCCGAGGTGGAGACCGGTTCTCCCAGTTCCGCGATGGCCCGATTCTGGGACCCAGAGTCGGTGGTCACCTCTATGGCCGGTTTTGCCGGTGGCCGTTTACCCCAACCACCGGGCCGCCGCACCGGGATACCCGCGCCCCGCAGGTATGTCCCTGCCGTTTCCCGACGGACACCGGTCGTCTCCTCGATCCGCCGTAGCGACCAGCCCAGCCGTCCCAATGCGACAACTTGTTCTTTCTTCTCTTGGCTCAAGGCATTGCTCATGCCGACGGAGCCTATTCAGCTTTCCGCCGGTTTCAATGTCCCGGGCCTCTCTATTTTCGTTGGCCGGTTTTCAAGTGACCTTTAATGGCCGCTTTTGGGTGACCGCCGAGGTCCGGACTGCCGGAGGGTTTCCCGGCGATGGCGTGGCTGGTGTTGGACCGGGCGGAGAGTCGAGCTGGTGGCCATGGGACGTGATTGGTGAATTGACAGGGGCGGGAATGCTCACTTTTCGACCGAGCCCCCTTTATTGGAGCCGCTGTAGTGGGCAAGAAGCGCGTGTTAAATACCAAGCATCTGTTTGGTATAACCACCTAATGCCTCTTGCGTTAATTCGCACAGAGTTAGAGCAGGCGCTGGTGGGCCGGCACGCGCCAGATTTCCGGATGCCGGCAGGGCCGCCGGTCGAAACCGTCCCGGCCGGAATCGTGGAAATCGATCGCCTCACCGGTGAATTTCGACGCGGCAGGATCACCGAAATCGCGGGAACGGATTCGTCGGGGCGGACCAGCCTGATGCTGTCGACGCTGGCACAGCAGCTCCACTTCGCCGCACACAAGGGCAAGAACCTCGCCAAGGCTACCCCTGCCTCCTGACGCACCGGGGTTCGTTCCGTTGTCATCGATTGCTAGGGCGGCAGCGCTGAAGCAATTTCAGCATGATATGATATATAATGGTATGACATGAAAGAATATCGAGTCATATGAGGAATAAACAATGATTGTTCTGATCGGGGGCGAAAAGGGTGGCACGGGAAAAACCACGATCGCGACCAATTTGACTGCCTTGCGTGCATTGGCTGGCCGCGACGTGCTGCTTGTGGACACTGACCCCCAAGGCAGTGCGAGCTATTGGACAACATCCCGGGCTGAGAATGGCATCAAGCCACGTGTGGCCTGCATTCAGAAGTTCGGAAAAGGTTTGCAAGGGGAGTTACAGGATCTCGCGAACCGATACCAGGACATCATTATCGACGCCGGCGGCCGCGACTCGGTGGAGCTCCGCACGGCGATGGTCGTAGCCCACAAGGCCTATGTGCCCATTCAAGCGTCACAATTCGATATATGGACTCTTGCGCAAATGAACAACTTGCTGGTCACGGCGCAGGGGTTTAATCCCGATCTGTGTGCCCGGGTCGTGATTAATCGTGGATCGACGAATCCGTCCGTAACGGAGATTGCCGAGGCAGTAGAGATTCTGGGCGATTTCGAGCATCTCGGCCTCGCCACCAGTGTCGTTCGCGATCGCATCGCGTACCGCAAGGCGGCGCGTGATGGCCTCTCGGTCGTAGAGATGAAGCCATCCGACGTAAAGGCGAGTCGGGAAATGAACGCTTTTTACATGGAGGTATTCAACGATGACGAGCAAGCTGCGCAGTAAGCCGCCCATCATTAGCGCCAAGGATTTCATAGACGGTGCGGATCAACGAACCGCTGAATTGGAGCAAAATGCAGCGCCGCCGCAGGGAACCCGTGAATCAAAACCACGCCGCATGCAAAGAAAGTTAGCTCCATCAGCGCCCTGGGAAGATCCTCAGGTGCGGGATGACGTGCTGAAGGTTTACAACCTGCGTTTGCCCGAGCCCTATTTGCTCAAGCTCAAGCACATTGCGGCACACACGCCAGACAGCATGCACCAGTTCTGTATTGACGTACTCTTACCGGCGATTGACAAGAAGGTTAAGGAGTTGACCTAGTGGGCTTTCCAGGATCGTCCTGCTAGACTTCCTTGACGACCCGCGCGCTTCAATTTCACGCGGATTCCCAGGGCAACACACAAGACAATCTACGGATACACCGACCGCGAGGAAATCACACTCAGCGAAACTATCGAACTGCCATGCTTGTGATAAAGGGCGGCCCAGTCGAAAATCAGATAATCGGTCTGTGGACCCAGCGGTTTTCGACAGATCGCTTTGATTCCTGGTGACTTCTCCCAGGTCGTTTTAGGCGGTCTCCCAATCCGCCCTGAGAAACATGGACTTGTCCGATGTTCCCGGTTGTCGCAACTGCAAAAGCCGGGGTCTCGATGAGTATTTCGTCAAACGGGCGGCGTCAACGTTCATTGTCACTATCGAAGGCGATGGGATGGCAGGATCGGGAGTCTGTGACGGCGATACCCTGATCGTGGATCGCTCTCGCTCCCTGGCCCGTCCTCCACGTCGTTGCCGTTATCGATGGAGAACTGACCGTTCGTTGCAGCCTAGCGGCGGCGCATCAAATCAGGATCCTCCCCCTCTCATCAAGCGAGGGCTGGTTGTTGCGCCGGTGGTAGATGCCGGTGGCGCGGGTGGATTCGTGGTTGGTCATCTGTTGGGCGATCGCGTGTTTGCCACCGTTGCGCAGATATTCGGTGATCCCGGTGGCTCGAAAGCTGTGGGAGCCGATTCTGGTGTCGATGCCGAGGTTGGTGGCGCCGCGGGGGTCATGCGGTAGACCGGGCTGGCGTATGGGGTGTGCGGTGCGGTGCGGCGGTCGGCCGGGCTACGGGCGTTAGAGAAGATGTAGCCCTTCGGGTCGAGAGGGGCACCGGCCTGGAGAGCGGTGGTGCGGAGAGCCTCAATGTAGAGTCAATGTAGAGATGGAAGCCGGACTCCAGCGTGTAGTGACAGGGCATTGCGTGATGTTTGCCCGCTTCTTCGTGGAGGTGGACACAGATGTGGCCCCCTTAGAATGAAGATGTTGTCGACCCTGAAGCACGCAACAACGTGACCTCAGGGGACCGGGCTCGACGCAGAATCTCGAATCTTGGGACTGGAGTGGTATAACTTGAAAACCGTCTCTTAGCAAAACGGTCGCCGACACTGTCAAGTTAACCGGAATTCACTCTTTTTCGACGCGAAATCAATTCTGGCCAGCACGAAAAATCAGCGACTTATCTGGCATGTCAATCAGTGGAACCTCCGGGAAATCAGTTAACTTGACAGTGCCATCGGACACCTTCTATAAGATTGTCTTTCTGTGGACAGACGTTCATTAAAAGGATCTCACTGTTGCTGGAATAGTAGTGAACACCACCCCGGTGAACCGCAAGCCGACCACGTAGACCGACTCGGCGGACCATATGAGAACCTGTCCGCTATGGCCCGGTGGGATCGTTCCCAACTCGTCGACAAAAAAGGCCTTGGAGGAGTTCGCCGGGATCCTCACGGTCGCAGTATCAACGACGGCCTGTCCTTTCGTGTCACGCACCGTCACGAACACGTCGAGCGGCTCATTCGACGGGTTCGCCACCGCCATTCCGAACCGCGCGCTATCCCGGTGATCGGCAAGGAATACCGCGAATTCTCCGGAGGCCACAACCTCTTCGGATGGCTCGACTAGAGCCTCGGCAACCACTGAACCGCCAACTTCCAGCGAGAACAGCGTGTTCGCTGAAACCTCCTTGTTGCAATCGAGAACTGCCATACCAGACGAGACCACACTGCCCTGCGGGGTCGCTGTCTTGAGAATGCGCCAATCGTTCATTCCTGGGAGGAAGAAGGACAGCTGCATCGTCAAAAAGCGGTCCTGCGCCGACAGCTCCGTTCCTGTGCAAGTCTCGCCAGAAGAACGCTGCATCGTCAAAAAGCGGTCCTGCGCCGAAAACGTGCAGGTCGTGTCGCCATCTAGGAGCCTGTCGGGAATAGATTGGGGATGGGTGGCGACAGAAGTCGGGGAAGAACCGGATGGGACCTAAGCTGGACGGGTGGATTTGTAGAAGAAGGCATGACGAAATGCTTCCGATCCGATGACCTGAATCAGAGCTTGTTGATGCCGCCGTCGTTACACGACTGGCTTCCGGAAAATCATTTGGCGCGATTTGTGGCCGACCTGGTGGAGACGCTGGATCTGTCGGCGTTTTACCGTTCCTATGAGGCGAAGGATGGACGAGGTCAGGCGGCCTACTCCCCGGTGCTGATGGTGCGGTTGTTGGTGTACGGATATTGTACCGGGGTGGTGAGTTCGCGGCAGATCGAGAAACGGACGCATGAGGACGTGGCGTTCCGGTATTTGAGTGCGGACACGCATCCGGATCACAGCACGTTCAACGAGTTTCGGAAACGGCATTTGGAGGCGTTGGCGGGACTGTTTCTGCAAGCGCTGGGATTGTGCCGGAAGGCGGGGCTGGTGAAACTGGGGCATGTGGCGGTCGACGGGACGAAACTCCAGGCGAACGCCAGCAAGCACAAGGCGATGAGTTATGGGTGGATGAGGGGGGCCGAAGAGACGCTGAAGGCGGAAGTGGAGGAGTTGCTGAAGCGGGCCGAGGCGGTCGACGCGGTCGAGGATGAGAAGCAACGGCAAGGACTGACCGACCAGTTGCCGAAGGAATTGGCGCGGCGGGAAAGCCGGTTGAAGAAGATTCGACAGGCCCGGGCGGAATTGGAAGCGGAAGCCCGGCAGAAGGCGGCGCAGGCGAAGGCGGACGCGGAAGCGCGGATGGCCCAGCGGCGGAAGCAAGAGGAGCGAACGGGGAAGAAGACGGGTGGAGGCCAACCGCGGGTTCCCGATCCGAAGCAGGCGGCGCCGGATGCGAAGGCGCAGCGCAACTTCACCGATCCGGACAGCCGGATCATGCCCGACGGCGCGCACAAAGGCAGTTTCGTGCAGGCCTACAATGCCCAGATCGCTGTGGACGATGACACGCAAGTCATCGTCGCGGCCGAGATCACCCAGGACGCCAATGACAAAGAGCAACTGGCGCCCATGGTCGCGCAAGTGCGGCGGAACACGGGGACCCGGCCCGTCGCGGTCAGCGCGGATGCCGGGTATTGGAGCCCCAGGCAGGTGACCGACCCGCGAGCCGCAGGGATCGATTTACACGTGGCCACGGGGCGAGTCCGGACCGGCGCATCCCCGAAGTCTTCCGGCGGCCCGCCCGGAGCGGCTGAAGGCGCCGGCGTACGGGAGCAAATGAAACAGAAACTGGACAGCGATGTGGGGCGGGCCGTCTACAAGATGCGCAAGGCGATTGTGGAACCGGTATTCGGACAGACCCGGGAATGCCGGGGATTCCGGCGTTTCAGTTTCCGCGGTCTCGAGAACGTGCGGGCGGAATGGCAACTGGTCTGTTTGACCCACAACATCCTGAAGTTGTTTCGTTACGGAGGAGGATTCAAGCCACTGGCGGCTTGAATCGAAGCAGGGAGATCCTGGCAAACACAGAATCCGCGGATGACAAATACGTATCGCGCTCAATGGGGGCTGCCGCAATCTCATCTCATGGATCTGTCTGAGCAAACGCTTCCCAAGGTGGCCTTCATCCTGAAATCGCGATGGGTCTTTCAGCTTCAGACTTCTCCAGATTTCTTATTGCCGACAGGCTCCTAGGTTATCCCCTGTGTTGAAAAACACGATGATAAGGTATCCTTCGGGATGATCCATGCAACAAGGTCGATGGGAGTCCGGTTCGACCGCATCCTTGAAGGTTTCGACGGGCCGCTCGAGAAGATCGAAGGTTTCGCCGTCGTGCCCGACGGCAGGGTCACACAGTTGACGAACACGGAGGGATTCTTTCTCGGCCACGCCGCCAACGATTCGTTCATCGGCGTCAACCGCCTGTTGGCTGCGAACGAAGAAGTGTATTGGTTGCGGGAACCTGTCGAGGCGAACGGGAGAAATTATCCTGCCGGAACGATGTACATCCGCGCCGGCGCTCAGACCGAGGCTCGCCTCGAGGAACTGGCATCCGAAGTCGGCTTGACGTTCGAGGCCGCGGCCAGCGAGCCGAAGAGCGATGCGCTGATGCTGCGCAGTCTGCGCATCGGATTGTGGGATCGGTACGGCGGCTCGATGCCGTCGGGCTGGACGCGGTTCCTCCTCGAGAACTTCGAGTTCCCCTTCGAGGTCGTTTACCCTCAGGAACTCGACGCCGGCAACCTGGCGTCGACCTTGTTGCATGGATCATCCCGAAGGATACCTTATCATCGTGTTTTTCAACACAGGGGATAACCTAGATGCCACATAAGTTCAACGCAGCGCGACGGCACAAGTTTGATAAGGCACAGTACCGGGTGATCAACTGGGCGGAATATAACGAGAGCCTGCGCCAGCGGGGTGATCTGACGATTTGGGTCAGTGATGAGGCTCAAAGTGTGTGGCGCGCGCCGCGCCGCACGTCACGGGGTGGCCAGCGGAGATACTCGGATCTGGCGATCGAGACATGCCTGACGCTGCGCACGGCGTATCGGCTTGGGTTGCGAGAAACGCAGGGGCTGATGGGTTCCATCGGCACGCTCATGGGGCTGGATATACGGGTGCCGGATTACTCCACACTGTCGCGTCGCGCAAACGGCTTGAGCATCGCTCAGGCGATGAGGCAAGCCGGGTCTGTGCCTGTCCATCTGGTGGTGGACAGTACCGGCCTCAAGATCTTCGGAGAAGGAGAATGGCTCGCACAGAAGCATAAAACCAGGGGAATACGCCGCCGCTGGCGCAAACTCCACCTCGGACTGGACCTCCATAGCGGTGCGATTGTTTGCGCCGACCTGACTCACGATGACGTTGGAGACAGCACCGCCTTACCCGGGCTCCTGGATCAACTCGATGCCTCGGTCACGGGCTTCCTGGCGGACGGCGCCTATGATGGAGCGTCCACACGGGATATGTTGAGACATCGGTATGGGGAGACCCTGGATGTGGTTATACCGCCGCCAAAGAACGCAGTGATCCGCCCGCAATCGGCGCGGGATCCGACGGTTCGGGATCGCCATATTGCCCAGATCCGCAGCAACGGCCGCATGGCATGGCAAGTGGCCACAGGGTACAACCAGCGCAGCCGGATAGAAACGCAGATCGGCCGGTGGAAGAGCGTCATCGGCCCCAGACTCAGATCCCGCAGCTTCTCCAGGCAAATCACGGAGATCCAGGTCGGCCAGAAAGTCCTGAACACAATGACCGCACTCGGACGGCCTGTGTTCGAACGTATCGCCTGACGCTACCGCTTGGGAAAGGGCGAATTCCATCTCCGCCCCGATCCATGCAACAACGCTATCCTGAACTGGTTCGAAGAGCTGAAAGAAAAGGTGCCGGTGCCGTGAAGGGGAGTTCTTCTGTAGATGCGGTCTATGACCGCACAAATTGTTTCGGGCGAGAAGATGTGCGCTCATAGAGCGCACCTACAGTCGGACGTATGAAATCTCCTCTCTTCTGTAGCGGCAGGCACTGCGAAGGACAGGTTGGACGGATTCGGGTGTTCGGACGATAATCAGACGGCAAACATGATCTTGAGACCCAAAATTCTGTTCCTGGTCCTCATGCTACCCGGAGTGCTGGCCGCGGCGCCGCAGGCCGAGCGCGAAGTGATCGATACCTACTGCGTGACGTGCCACAACGCGGACTTGTTGGCCGCAGGACTCGATCTCACACAGATCGACGCCGGGGACGTGGGCCGGGACGCCGAGACGTGGGAGAAGGTGGTCCACAAGTTACAGACCGGACAGATGCCTCCCCAGGGCATGCCTCAGCCGGACAAAACGACGGCAGACGCCACCCTGTCCTACCTGGAAGCGGCTCTCGATCGCGCGGCGCTCTTAGACCCCAACCCCGGACGAGTTGGTGTCCACCGCCTGAACCGGATCGAATACACGAACGCCGTCCGGGATCTGCTGGCGGTCGAAGTCGATGCGAAGACGCTCCTGCTGCCCGATGAGACCGACGAGGGCTTCGACAACGTGGCGGCCAGCCTGACGATATCGCCGGCGCATTTCGAGCGCTACATGTCCGCAGCACGGAAGATCAGCCGGCTCGCCGTGGGCGACCCGACGTTGGGGGTTGTTCCCAGCTTCAAGATTCACGCCGTGCCGCGGCTGTTGAACCAGGATTCCCGCGTCAGCGAAAACCTGCCTTTCGGCGCGCGTGGCGGCACGGTGATCCGGTACAACTTTCCGCTCGACGGCGAGTACCTCATCAAAGTACGCCTGCGGCGGCAGATCTACGACTACATCGTCGGCCTGGGCGACCGGCAGACCATGGACATACGCGTGGACGGGAAACGTGTCGCACGTTTCACGGTGGGCGGCGTCGGTGACGAAAAGGGGACGCCTGCGCCGTTGACGTGGGTTGGGGACATCAACGGGGACGACGAGTGGGAAGAGTACATGCACACCGCCGACGACCCGCTCGAAGTCCGCGTCCCGGTTCTGGCGGGCACGCGAGACGTGTCGGTGTCGTTCGTGGACGCCCCGCGGCAATCGGAACGGATGCCCCAGCCGATACCCCGCGGCTTCAGCGTCATTTCGGATCACTACTACGACGGCCACGCTGCGGTCGACAGCGTGGCAATCGGGGGCCCGTATTCGCCGACGGGACCGGGAGACACCCCCAGCCGGTCTGCCGTGTTCGTATGTCGACCGTCGAGCGCTGCCGACGAAGGGCCGTGCGCGAGAGAGATCCTGTCGGGGCTGGCACGCCGCGCGTACCGCCGACCCGTGACGGACGCCGAAGTTGGCACGCTACTGGGTTTCTACGAAACGGGCCGCAACCTGGGCGGGTTCGAAGTGGGCATCCAGTCGGCGATCGAGCGGCTCCTGGTCAGCGTCCACTTCCTCGTGCGTCTCGAGAATCCTCCACCCGGCACAGCTGCCGAAACCGTCTACGAACTCAACGACCTGGATCTCGCCTCGCGGTTGTCCTTCTTCCTCTGGAGCAGCATTCCCGACGACGAACTTCTCGATCTGGCGATCGACGGGCGATTGAGCGACCCCACTGTCTTCGAACGCCAGGTTCGGCGCATGCTGGCCGATGACCGGTCGCAGGCCCTGGTGACGAACTTCACGAGCCAGTGGCTGACCGTCCGAAGGGCCGAGTCGTGGCAACCGGATCCGGATCGATTCCCCGACTTCGACGAAAACCTGCGGCAGGCCTTCCTGCGGGAGACGGAGTTGTTCATCGGGGACCAGTTCTCCGAAGACCGCAGCATCGTGGACCTGCTCAGCGCGGACTATACCTACGTCAACGAGCGGCTGGCCAGCCACTACGAAATCCCGGGCGTCTACGGAGAACGCTTTCGGCGGGTGACGTTCGACGACGGCGTGCGTGGCGGTCTTCTCGGTCAGGGAAGCATCCTGATGGTCACGTCCTATCCGGACCGGACGGCTCCCGTCGTGCGCGGAGTATGGTTGCTCGAAAACATCCTGGGGATGCCGCCGCCACCGCCGCCGCCTACCGTGCCGGCCCTGGAACCGGAGGCTGAGGACGGACGACTTCTCACAATGCGCGAACAGGTGGAGCGCCACCGGGAGAATCCGGCGTGTGCGGTGTGCCACGTGCGGATGGACCCGCTCGGGTTCGCGCTCGAGAACTTCGATGCGGTGGGTCGGTGGCGCACGGAGGATGGAGGCACCCCGATCGACGCATCGTCCACTTTTTCCGACGGCACGCCAATCGAAGGAGTCCCGGGAATGCGGAGCCTGCTGCTCGGTCGTCGCGAGGACTTCGTCCGCACGTTTGCCGAAAAGATGCTGACATACGCCCTCGGCCGCCGTGTTGAGTATTACGACAACCCGGCCATCCGCCGGATCCTCGGGGAAGCCGAGACCACGGACTACTCCTGGTCCTCTATCATTGTCGGTGTCGCTCAGAGTCTACCGTTTCAGATGAGGAGAACAGCACCATGATCATCACAAAGAAGACCATTTCCCGCCGGACGCTGCTGCGGGGTCTGGGCGCCACGGTCGCGCTGCCACTGATGGATGCAATGATACCGTCGCTGACCGCCCTGGCGCAGTCTCCGGCCCGGCCGGCACAGCGCTTCAGCGCGGTCTACATCCCGAATGGCGTGGTGCCGGCACAATGGTTTCCCTCCACCGAAGGAACCGGGTACGAGTTCACACCGATACTGAAACCGTTGGAGCCCTTTCGGGATCGCATGAAAGTGGTGAGCGGACTCGACAGCGATCCCCCCCGATCACCGGACGCTCCCAGTGCGGTCCACGCACGGGCCAGCACGAAGTTTCTGACGAACGTGCACCCCTACCGAACGCTTCGGGCCGGCGTTTCGATGGATCAGATTGCGGCTAAGGTGCTGGGCCGGGACACACAGTTGCCGTCGCTCGAACTTGCCCTCGAATCCGTGGATGCAGCGGCGACCTGCGACGACGGAAGCTGCATCTACGTGGGCACGATTGCCTGGGCCTGGCCGACCTCGCCCCTGCCGATGGAGACCGACCCTGCGGCCGCTTTTGAACGGCTGTTCGGCGACGACACCACGGATCCGGTCGCGCGCCGCGCGCGGGCCGAGGCGAAGAGCAGCATTCTGGACTCGGTACTCGACGAGATCGCCGCGCTCAAGGCCAGCGTCGGACCGGGCGACCAATCGCGGGTGACGGCATATCTGGACAGCGTGCGTGCGGTCGAGCAGCGCATCCAGAGAGCCATGGAACAGAACGTCGAGATTCCGGCCGTCGAGCGGCCGTCCGGCATCCCTGCCACGTTCAAAGAGCATGCGCACCTGATGTTCGACCTGCAGGTGCTCGCGTACCAGGCGGACATCACCCGCGTGAGCACGTTCATGATGGGCCGGGAATTCAGCGGCAGGACGTATCCGGAAATCGGCATCGCGGATGCCCATCACCCGATATCGCACCATCGCAACATTCCCGAACGGATGGACCGATTTGCCCGGATCAGTCGTTACCACGTGGAGATGTTCTCTTACCTGATGGACAGGCTGGCCACGACGCCCGATGGTGACGGCTCGCTACTGGATCACGTGACCATCCTGTTCGGGGGCGGCATGAGCGACGGCAACGGTCACGTCATCCGGAACCTTCCCCTTGTCGTGGCCGGCGGCGGGTCGGGGCGGCTTCAGGGCGGCGATCACATCCGGTATCCGGAAGGCACGCCGCTGGCCAACCTGCACGTTTCGCTCCTGGACAAGCTGGGTGCGCCCGTGGAGAGTTTCGGCAATAGCACGGGGTCGGTTGAGCTCGATCAGTTGGCCGGGATCTAACCCATGTCGCGCGTTGTTATCAGGACTGCGTTCGCTCTGCTCCTCGTCGTCTCCCTTGTCGGCGCCGCAACGCCCCAGAACTCAGGTGAAGGCGCGCTTCGGCTCGTCGATGCAGTCAAGCAGAAGAACGAGGCAGCCGTCGATACCTTGTTGGGACGCGGAGGCGATGTCAACGAGCCCCAGGCGGACGGCGCGACGGCCCTGCACTGGGCGGCATACTGGGATGATGTCGCGACCCTGGACCGGCTGATCGCCGCGGGCGCGGACGCCAACGCCGCGAACGATTTAAAAGTCACCCCCCTCGCCCTGGCCGCCGCCAACGGAAGCGCCACGATCGTAGAGCGTCTACTCCAGGCGGGCGCCGATCCCGATGCCGCGGGCGAAACCGGAGTGACACCGTTGATGGAAGCTGCGCGCACTGGCAGTATCGATGCCGCGCGTGTTCTGCTGGATTTCGACGCAGACGTCGACGCGCGAACCGACGATCGGCAACAGACGGCGCTCATGTGGGCCGTCGTCCAGGAACATCCCGCCGTCGTCGGGCTGCTGCTCGAATACGGCGCGGACCCCCACGCCCGCACACGGACGCGACGCGACCTTGCCATGCTCAACAAAGTTCCTTCGGGCACGGCCAAGCTGTCAGCGGAAATCTCGACCCAAATCGAAAGGGGAGGCAACACTGCGTTCCTGCTGGCCGCCCAGGGCGGCAGACTGAATTCGGCGCGGATCCTGCTGGGGGCGGGGGTCGAGGTCAATGAGGCCGGGGCAGACGGCAACACGCCCCTGGTCGTGGCAGCGTTCTCCGGTCACGGCCCGTTCGCCTCCTGGCTTCTGGACGAGGGTGCGGACCCCAACGCCACCGGCGGCGGATACACCGCCCTGCACGCCGCGACAATGAGAAGTGATCTGGAAACAGTGGAGAGACTGCTGGCCCACGGAGCGAATCCGGACATTCCGATAACCAGGGGCAGCCCGCTTCGCCGCAACGGATCCCAGTGGGCCCTGTCGAGTGCCTGGGCAGGCGCGACTCCGTTGATAATTGCTGCCAGCTACCTGGAACTGGACGTCATGCGGGCGTTGGTACGCAGCGGCGCCAGCGTCGCACGGGCACTGCCGGATGGAACCACACCTTTACTCGTGGCGGCCGGTATTACCGTCGAGCGACGTCTGAATCGACCGGGGCTCGATCACACCGATACCTCGACAGACATTGGAGACGATTGTTGTGATCGTGCCGAGGACGGCATCCTCGAAGCCGTAGGAATCCTGCTGGACGCAGGGGCGGAAGTGAACGAGGCCAACGAGGCGGGAGCCACGGCCCTGCATGCCGCGGCGTCAGGCGCGCTCGCCTCGGTCATACAACTGCTCGCCGACCGGGGCGCGGATTTGAACGTGAAGAACCTGGAAGGTCAGACCCCACTGGCCCTTACCTCCCGCGGAGGCGGGAGGCGTGGTGGTGGTGGCCCCTCGCCCGAGTCGCAGGCGGCTGGAGAACTGCTCCGAAAACTGGGCGCGACCGACTGACTTTGCGCTGGTCCCCGCTCTTTCTCGGGCGGTCTACGACCGCCTTGTGCGCTCATAGAGCGCACCTACAGGCGGACTCAGTGAGTCATCGCGTAGATGACGTAGTTGACACCGAGTCGGTACGCGAGGCCGGTCATGTCGGCGGGATAGACGGGGTCGTCGGCGTGTTCCCAGGCGTCGCCCATGTCGATGTTGAAGCTGATGGCGACCATCAGGCGATCCTGGTCGTCGTAGATGCCGCGCCAGTGCGGTGGCCCCAGCATTGACGCAAAGGTCTCCCCTCCGAACGACCCCCGCAGGTGGCGGCGGCCGGGAATCTGGATGCGGTCACCCAGGTCGAAGAAGACGTGCATGAGGGGATCGTCGTTCGGGATCTCTGAGGTGGCCCCGGAAAATCGGGCAGTTGTTTAAGGTGTATTCCACCGACTGAGGAGGGATACGCGATGACGAAGAGACGCAGGTTTTCTGGGGAGTTGAAAGCGAAGGTCGCGCTGGAAGCGCTTCGGGGCGATCGGACGCTGCAGGAGATTGCCTCGAAGCACCAGGTTCATCCGAACCAGGTGAGCACATGGAAGCGCCAGGCGATGGAAGGGCTTGGCGAGATGTTCTCGAACGGTGTGGAACGCCGGCGGCGGGATCATGAAAGCGAGGTTCGTGAGCTTCACGCCAAGATCGGCGAATTGACGGTGGAGCGGGATTTTTTGTCCAGAGGGTCCGGTCGATGAGCCGGGCCGCGCGCCGGGCGATGGTGAGGCGCCCTGACCCGGAACTGAGCTTGAGTCGTCAATGCCGTTTGCTGTCGATCGGGCGCTCCTGGCTCTATTACACGCCCCAGGGCGAGAGCGCGGAGACCTTGGCGCGGATGCGGCGCATCGATGAGTTGTTTCTGAAGCATCCGTTCTACGGTGCCCGTCAGATCGTCCGTCATCTGCGCCGCGAGGGCGTGCGCATCGGCCGTCGCCGGGCGGGGCGTCTGATGCGTTTGATGGGTCTTCAGGCGATCTACCGGGCACCCCGCACCAGCGAGCCGCATCCCGAGCACCGGGTCTACCCCTATCTGCTCAAGGGTTTGGCGATCGAGCGGGCAAACCATGTCTGGTGCGCCGACATCACCTACATCCCTGTGCGGCGCGGCTTTCTTTACTTGGTGGCGATCCTGGATTGGGCGAGCCGGTATGTGCTGGCCTGGCGTTTGTCGAACACCCTGGACGCCGGCTTTTGCGTCGAGGCGCTCGAGGAGGCGCGGACCCGCCACGGCCAGCCGGAGATCTTCAATACCGATCAGGGCAGCCAGTTCACCGGCTTCGCCTTCACCGGGCGCTTGCGGGCGGCCGGTGTCCAGATCTCGATGGACGGCCGGGGCCGGTGCATGGACAACATCTTCATCGAGCGGCTGTGGCGCTCCCTCAAATACGAGGCTGTCTATCTGCACGACCTTGCCGACGGCTTCCAGGCCCGGCGCGTCATCGGCGAGTGGATCGACTTCTACAACGCCGAACGGCCACACTCGGCCCTCGGCGGAAAAACCCCGGCCGAGGCCTACCGCGGCGACCCGCCTGCGGATATGATGGACAAGCAGCTACGCGCCTTGCCCGCTTACCCACCGGCGCAGCAACGGCGACAGGAAGATCGATCCAAGGAGATTCTGGCAAGATGAGCGGCAACCGGAATACACCTTAAACAGGCCGCCAAGCTGTCCACAAACCGGGGCCACCTCACTCAACGATCGGCCGGTCTGGAAGCACGGCCTGCATCGCAGTCTCGAAAACCGCCCAGTCATACGGTCCGTGGAAGTCGTCGACCACCATGAACCCACCCCGAAGCAGGTACTCCCTCAGCCTCTCGGCTTCCACAGGCGTCGGACGCCAGTTTCCGCGCCCGACCTGCTGAGCGAACAGGAACGGATACTGGAAGATGCGATCGTCGATCACTTCCAGGTGCCTGCTGTCCGGGGCCACCGAAATGCCCGTCAGTCTTCCGAGCGCCGGCAGGAAGTGCTTCTCCGCCATAGGGTAGTCGATGGCCCACCAGGGTTGGCGATTACCAAAGGACCCGCCGCCGCCGAAGGTCCGATAGATCATGCGCGCCATGTGGAACTCGGCTTCGGGACCATCGCCGCGCGTATCGCGGTATCCCGACTGACTGCTCGCCACGCCGGCCAGCAGACATAAGGCCAACACCGCAGCGGCGGTTTTTCGAGTTAGGTTGCGGCTGGGTCGGGGGACGAGCATCGGGGGCTCCGGTCAACCAACGATGAGGCCGCCTACTACAGCGACCAACCAGACGAGTGCGGCGACAGCGACGGCCATCTTCCATCCGCTGAAGCGGCCCACGGTCACCAGAGAGGGCAGGTTTACAGCCGGACCCGCCACGAGGATCGCGAGAGCGGCCCCCGGCGGGAAACCCGCCGCCAGCAGGGTAAGTGCGATAGGAACCTCGCAAAACGTCGGCAGCGCTACGGGAACGGCAATCGTGGCGACCGCCAGGACGGCGACCAGCTGCGATCCGGGACTGCTGAACAGGTTCGCCGGCATCCACTCGAGGAGAAACATCGAAGCGATCACGCCGACGATGAGCACCGGCACGGTGCGTATGCTCACGGACCCCAGAGACTTCAGGAACAAGCCTACTGCTCCTTGATCGGGCTCGGCGGGCGGCGCCGTTTCGGTGGGCGGCGGCAACATGATTTGCGGGAGAAACCGCTCTATGATCGGGCTGCCCGCAAACACGATCAGAGCGGCCATCACCAACCGCCCAAGAGCCAGCTCGGGCTGGAACAGAAGGAACGTCAGGAGAAGCGCCGCGGGGTTCAGGGATGGAGCGGCAAGCATGACGGTGATCGCCGGGCCGCTGCGCGCCGTCTTCTCGGCGATTGAGCGATAGACCGGGGCCACACAGCAAGAGCACAGCATCATCGGAGCGCCCGCCAGCCCGGCCCAGAGGTGTGCCTTGCTGGAACCGGCTCCGAAGGCGCCGGCAATCCACCGCTCTGAGACGAAGGCCCGAACGGCCGCGCTGATCAGGACGCCGAAAATCAACGCCGGCGCGATGATGGTCATGTAATTGAGCGTTCGCCCGAGGGCGCCGACTCCGAGCGGTCCGCTGCCCAATGCCACGATTTCGGAACGTGTCAACAAGTTTGAGACACCTGCATTCGGAATTTAAGCTACCGTAGGCGACTCTGCGGGCGGGTTGATCCACACCTTGTCCGTCGGACCAGCGATCTTTCTCGGTACATTGACGAAACGTTCTGGATGTTGCCGACGAGCGCGATCCAGAGCATGCTGGCGTCGTTCCAGAACCGGACCGGTCTGACCGTAATGGACCATCGCTGGGGTTAGCCAGTTCAGACCGGAATGGTAGTGGACGTTGTTGTACCAGTGGAAGAAGTCCCGGCAGAACGCCTTGGCGTCCTGGATCGAACCGAATCGTTCCGGGAAGTCAGGGCGGTATTTCAGGGTTTTGAACTGGGCTTCCGAGAACGGGTTGTCGTCGGACACATAGGGCCGAGAGTGGGATTGGGTCACACCCAGATCCGATAGCAGCAGCGCCACCGCTTTCGACTTCATCGACGAGCCGCGATCGGCGTGCAGAGTCAGCTGATCCTGCTCGATCCGATGCTTGTCACAGCTTTCACGAATCAGTTTCTTGGCCAGGCCGGAAGATTCGCAATCGGCCACCATCCAGCCCACCGCCTGGCGGCTGAAGATATCGAGAATCACGTACAAGTAGAAGTAGGTCCACTTCCGTGGTCCCTTCAGCTTCGTGATGTCCCAGGTCCACACTTCATTCGGGCCTGTCGCCAACAGTTCCGGCTTCTGGTAGACGGGATGACGCCGTTGGTTCCGCCGTTCGCGCACTTCTTGGTTCGCATCCAGAATCCGGTACATCGTGCGTACCGAGCACAAATAGCGGTCTGCATCCAGCAAGGCCGCACACACTTGGGCGGGCACCTGATCCACGAAGCGCCCGCTATGCAGCAGGTCGAGGACTTCCTGTCGATCGGCTCCGCTCAATGCCCGATGTGATCGTGGGCGTGCCCGCTCGGCTGCGGGCGCGGCGGCCCGCTGCCGACGCCGATAGAGCGACGCGCGGGAAACCCCGAAGGCCCGGCACGCCGGCGCCGTCCCCAATTCGGTGGAGAACTTTTCGGCCGCTTCCATCAGTTGTTCTCTTCCTGGTCCGGGTTCTTCAGAGGAATCCCCAATAGCGTGGAGACTTTTTTTTGGATCTCGATGACCGTTTCGGCTTGCTCCAGCTTCCTCTGGAGCCGTTGCGCCTCGCGTTCCAGTTCAGCGATGCGCTTGTCCCGGCCGTCCTTCGGCTGCGCTTTCCGTCCTCGCTTCGCCGAACCCATCCCGGCCAATTCCCCGGCATCGTGTTGCCGCCGCCAGGTGCGCAGGCTCGAGGAATACAATCCCTCCCGGCGTAGTAAGGCCCCCCACTCGCCCGGCTTCGTGCATCGGTCCGCCTCCCGCACGACCCGGCGCTTATATGCGGCGCTGAATCGCCTCCGTATCGCCTTATTGGTCACCTCCGGGTCCGGATTATCCCCATTCCGACCGGCCGCTTCACGCGCAACTCCAGTCGCCCTGCGGGCGCCTTCCGTTCCACGCGATTCTTCGTTCTCGTTCTCTGGTTTCATCACCAACACAGGCTCACTTCCTTCCCGCCCTGCTCACTAGTTAAGTGACCCCCGGCAAAGCCGGGGGCTTATTTCGATGAGCCCCTCAAAGGGGCAGGTCAAGAGCCGCCTGAAGGCGGCTTACGCTCCCACGGCATGTTCAGCTGCTCCAACCGTTGCTCCTCCTGCTCCTGGCGCCGAATGTATTCTCGAACGACTTCTTCCTCCAGCCCCACCGTCGAGACGAAGTCGCCCCGTGCCCAGAAACTCTCACCCGTGAAATTCCGTTTCCGGCCCATAAAGTTCCGCGCAATCGAAATCGCACTCTTCCCCTTAATGAATTCCACCACACTCGACACCGCTCGTTTCGGCGGGATGCTGATGCACATGTGCACGTGGTCCGCCATCAAGTGACCTCCCACAATCCGGCTCTCCTTCTGCTTGGCCAATTCACGAAATATCTCGCCCAAGTGCTGCCGAAGCGTACCGAAAATCCTCTTCCGTCGGTACTTCGGGATGAACACCACGTGATACTTGCAGTCCCATTTCGTGTGCGATAGGCTTTGGTAGTCTTTCATTGAGTCCTCCTTGTTCGGAAGTTGTCGCTTCCAAGGAGGACTCTCTTATTTACCGCAGCTCTCGGTCAAACCTCTGCGAGTCGCCCCGGCTGAGCCGGGGGTTTACCTATGGGAATTAACGGTTAGGCAGGTGTCTCACCTACATTGGCACAGAGGGTTTCGGGACGAGCGGCCAGCTCTCCGGAACCCGAAACGCCCCGCAAGACCGCGATGGATCCCTGCGTCTTGTAGGCGATCAGGGCTCCGATCACGACCAGCGGTACAAGTATCAGATGCTTGCGGTTCACTCTTTTACCGTCCTGTCTATGCTGGAGCTCAATGTTAACCCAATGTGCCGATGAATGACTCGCTTTGGCTAATCCTCGGCTGCTCTCTTTGTGTCACGGATGGAATCCGATACCATTCCGGATCTGATGACGGCCGCACACCAACTTACCGCGCAAGATCTCGTTGAGGACCTCTGCGAAGCGCGCGCGAGGGAGTTGGCGCTCTTCACCGACCTCGCCGAAGACCAGCTCATCGGCCCGCAGGGGCACTTCCTCGAACCGCCGATCTGGGAACTCGGACACGTCGGCTGGTTTCAAGAGTACTGGATCCTCCGAAATTTCGATGGGGCGAGATCAATGCTGGAGCGCGGGGACGCGATTTACGATTCGTTCAACGTGTCCTATAAACTTCGCTGGGGCCACGAGTTTCCGACGCGGGCAGAGACGTTGGATTATGTGGAGACCGTCCTCGATCGTTCGGTGGAACGCCTGGCTGGACGTCGGCCGGACCAAGAGGAGAAGTATCTCTACTGGCTGGTCACGCAGCACGAATACATGCACTCGGAGAACCTCTGCATGGTGCGGCAGACGTTGGGATACCCGGGGCCACGTATTGAAATGAGGGCGATCTTGCCCGACCCTACGTTCAAACCGATGGACGTGGAGATCCCGGGCGGAACTTATTCTCTGGGCGCGCCCGAAGACGGCTCGTTTGTCTTCGACAACGAGAAATGGGCGCACGAGGTCGAGATCGAACCTTTCCGTATTGCCAACGCGCCCGTCACGAATGACGAGTTCCTGGTGTTCGTTCAGGATGAAGGATACGGGGCGCGGCGATTCTGGGGCAAGCACGGTTGGGAGTGGCGCCGTCGGGAAGGCGCAACCCATCCGCTGTTCTGGCGAAAATCCGAAGGCGGTTGGGCCGAGGTTAGTTTCGGCGTCGAGTCTCCACTGAGGCCGAAGGCACCCGTCACGTACGTCAACCGGTATGAAGCACGGGCATATTGCAGGTGGGCCGGTCGCAGGCTTCCGACCGAGGCCGAATGGGAACTGGCGGCTTCGGGTTACGACAAGCGTCGTTTCCCGTGGGGCGAGCAACTCCCGACCCCTGAGCGCGCCAACCTGGACTGGAGCCACCTGGGAGTGGTGGATGTCGGCGACTACCCGGACGGAGACAGCATGTTCGGTTGCCGTCAGATGATCGGCAACGTCTGGGAGTGGACCGATTCGACCCTCCACCCTTACCCGGGGTTCACGCCAGACCTCTACAAGGAGTATTCCGCACCATACTTCGGGCAGAAGCCGGTTCTCCGCGGCGGCGGTTTCGCTTCACGTTCGAAGCTGGTCCGCAACACGTGGCGGAACTTTTTCATGCCGCAGCGTCGAAATATCGTGGCAGGTTTTAGGACGTGTGCCCTGTGAACTGAAGCCTCAGCCCTCGTCGGGCAACTCCGATTCCTTCAGAAGCTCGCGAGCATCTTTCGCCATCCGCGTAGGTACCAGGAAAGTGATGGGTCTCCCGGTCGGATTGAAGAAGGTTCCCCGCAATGTGCCCTGGAACGCGTCGTACTGGTCATCGCCACGCGTCAGGTATGGCATTCCTGCCCCGTCGAGCAAGGACCGGACGATGGCTGCTTCGGTCAGGTCGATCGTTTCGAGCACAACCTCCATCTCTTCGTCATCGGCGATCCTCGGTTTTGGTGGCGGCTCTTCCCCCACAATAGTCGGATCCGGTTCGAGATAGCTGACCAGGGCGGTGGCGCAGAAGGGACAAACCGCTACATCGTCGCGGAACTCCGCGCGTTCGCCGTCCTGAGCGTCCGGACATTCGGAGTTTGGACAGTACATGCGTTCCTAGACACTTGACGCACCATTATAGGCCCGGCAACGGGTTCGACCTTCAGGGTGACCGTGTGTCTACCGGGCCTGAGACTTTGATTGACGCCAACTCCGTTCTGGCTACATTCTTCTGTAGGGGCGGTCTATGACGGCCCGTGTGCGCTCACTGAAGCGCACCTACAGTCAGAAAAAGAAGGTGGGGAAATCATGATCACATCACGACGTCGGTTTCTGAAATCTGCCGCCGGCACCTCGCTCGGGGGAATACTCGGAGCGACTGCGGGTCCAGCCGCCCACGGCCAGGTGCAGTTACGGCCCCGCAACATCCTCTTGTTGATGTGCGACCAGCTCCGTTTCGATGGACTCGGCTACGCCGGAAACCGTTTCGCCGTCACGCCCGTTCTCGACCGACTGGCGGACTCGGGCGTCGTCTTCTCTAGAACGTATTCCCAGAATCCGCTGTGCGTTCCCGCACGCACCTCGCTGCTGCTGGGCCGTTACTGTCGGTCCACGGGAGTGCTGACCAACCAGGACCTTCCGTACCGGAACCAGATTTCTTTCACCCAGGTGCTGCGCGAAGCGGGCTTCAAGACGGCGTGTTTCGGGAAGCTTCACGTTCAGGACCGCAGCGATCTGGACTGGGATATTGTCGATGATTCTCGCCCGTCGCGCGCGGGCGCACGGGGTGGAGCGCGCGGTGGAGGGCGCGGTCGTCGCGGTCAGGGTGCGGCAACAAACACTCCCGAACCGGAGGCTCCGGCGGGAATTATCCCCGTCGGACGTCCGGCAGGCTTCGACGAAGAATTCCATCCCGAACTCCACGACATGCGGCACACGATCGCGTTCATGGAAGAGAACCGAGACGATCCCTGGTTCATCCAGTGTTCGTTCCGCAAACCGCACCCCCCGTTCCTGCCGCCCGAGCGACAATGGGACAGGATCGACCGTTCAAACCTGGTCATCCCCCGCTACCCAGACGATGACCTGGACGATGTCAACCCCGCCCTCTGGCAACGGCCCAACGGAACGAGCCGCGCCCCGGAGCTCGATGACGAAGTCGTTCTCGACGCCATGCAGGGCTACTACGGCAGCCTCGCCTATTGCGACGAGTTATTCGGGCAGGTGCTGGGTGTTCTGGATCATCTCGAGCTGAGGGAAGACACGCTCGTTGTCTTCACGGCCGACCATGGAGAAATGCTCTATGACCACAGGCTGTGGTCTAAGTCGAACTTCTTCGAACAATCCGTTCATATACCGCTGATCCTGAGCTGGCCGGGCCAGCTGGAAGCTGGCCAGAGCAACGCGCTGGCCGAGCATATCGACCTGTTTCCGACGTTCACGGACTTGCTCAGTCTTGAAACTCCGGACTCGGTTCAGGGCCGTTCCCTCGCACCTGTCCTTCGGGGCGAAATGGAATCCAATCGGGATCTCGTACACAGTGAGCAAAGCCGCGGGTTCGCGATGCAGTTCGACGGGCGGTGGAAATTCATCACAACGGTGAGGGTACCGAGCACGAGCTCTACGACCTTCAGGAGGACCCACGGGAGATCACCAACCTGGCGATGGATCCGGAGTACGCGGAAAGGGTCGGGGAACTGACGGCGGAGCTGAGTGCGTGGTTGGAGCAGGATGCCGTTCCGCGGCGGGGAGGCCGCGGGGGCGGACGCGGAAGGCGCGGTCGGGGACGTGGAAGGGGACGGGGTGGGCGGCGAGGACCGGGAAGAAACTGACGCACTACGAAGTCACCCGCTGGATTCGTATTCGAGAATCACTTTGGCCGTTACATCGGCGGGCCTAGGAGTTCCGCGATCTGACGGGCTCTCAATTCGGCCGCGGCCGCGGTTTCCCGAACTTGCTGGAGGATTGTGGCCGCATCCTGGTAGCTGCCATCCTCCAAGGCCGCCCGGCCACGGTTCAAGTTCAGGAATGCGGCGGCCAGTTCGTCGTCCAGAGTCTGGAGATCACGGATGGAGACCGGCCGTGTGCGCAAACGTTCCACGGCTTCGAACGCGGCGTCCATCGTGCGTTCGGCGATGGGCAGCGAGGCCTGGGCCTGCTCGAAGATCTCTTCCTTGTTCGCCATCGCGATAGCTTCGGCCTGGATGGCCTGCTCGTAGGCCATGAAAAGGTAGTCGACCGCGAGTTCGTAGTTCCGACTCCAGGCGGCCCGGGCCTCCTCGTCTTCGATAGCATGCTGGCCGCTTTCGAGGTTCATCACTGCCAGGTTGAACTCTTCGGGCGCATAGATGTCGGCTTCGACGTCAGCGGCGGCGGCGAGTGCTTCCTCGACGTCGAACAACTCCAGCACGGGTTTCTCCGCGCATCCCCCCAACAAGAGGAGGCCGATCGCCAGGATCACTGCGTTTGCCCTTCCAAGCACGATATGAATATACCGCATGAGGATTTCCGCTCTTGAGACTTTGCTCGGCCTCAACCCATCGGTGCACTATTCGTAGAAACTACGGTAGCCGAGCAGACGCGCGGTGGGCGCGATCATGCCGAAGAGCAACCGCTGCAGTGCGATCGGGGGACCGGCCAGCCATGAATCGTACCGAGGGCTGAACAGGGACATCTGGGAGATGGCCCTCGGCGGCGATGAGTTTGCCGGATCGGCGTCGAAGAACGCGTAGGCCTGAAGTAGAAACAGGCCGAACTCGGCCGGTAGGAATCCCTTTTCTCCCTCCACAACCACAGGCTGGTCCGTCGTGTTGAACGGCTTGTGCCGGGTTCCCGGTGGAATGTCCAGCTCATCGCCTGGTCCGAGCTCCCGGACTTCCCCGTTGTAAAGAACACTCAGCGTGCCTTCGGTGACCTGGAAGAATTCGCCAAACCCGGAATGAACATGCTCGGGAGGGCCCACGGCGTTCGGTTCCAGTACCATACGCGTCCAGATTCGCCCGTCCTCCATCCGCGTGATGACCTGGCGGAAGCCTTCCTGCACGCTGTCGAGCCTCGTGCCCACGGCCAGATATGCCTCGGGGGGAGGCACGCGCTCCGGCAGCACGAGGTTGTGAACGATCGAACCGAGCACGAGATAAACGCCAACAACGGCTCCGACGATCTTCAGGAAGCGTCGGGCGCGGCCGGTCGTAGGGGGACGGAGGTACAGCTCCGTCTTCATTCCGCTCATTTCCCCCCGCGCAGATTTTCAAGCCGATCGAACTGTCTCGAGATGCCAGCCTACTGGCTAGTCATCACCGGCCCGCTCCGCAGATGCCGATCGAAAAATCGCTCGGCACGCTTCCACGCATCACGCAGGACGATTGCACGACGGAAGAAGTGGGTCTCGCCGGGATAGATCATGGCTTCGAAGTCTTTGCCGAGCTTGACGAGGACATCGATCAACCGTAGCGAGTCGTGGAACGCGACGTTCCTATCGAAGGTGCCGTGCAGGATCATCAAAGGTCTCTGGAGATTCTCCATGTGTTTCACCGGGGCGGATATGTCGTAGATCTCGGGGTTTTCGACCGGCGTGCCCAGACGCGGGGTCGTATAGCCCGCGCCGTAGGTCGCCCAATCCACGACTCCGGCGACGTTGATGCCGGCGCGCCAGAGTAACGGATCCGTGTTCAGCGCCTGTAGCGTCATGAATCCGCCGTAGCTGAGGCCCCACACGCCGATCCGGTCGGGGTCCACATAGTCGAGCGTCTTGAGATAGTCCGCCCCGGAGGCTACGTCCGCCGTGTCCGAAACCCCGACGCCCATATGAACGCCCGTCGCCCAGTCGCGGCTGTATCCGGAGCTACCGCGGTAATCGGGCGTCAGGATGATGTAGCCCTGCTGCACGAGGTACTGGTGGACCGAGTAGTACATCCGATAGCTGCCCGGATGCCATCCGATGTAGTTCTGATCGGAACCCGAACCGTGAATCCACACGATTGCCGGGTGCTGTTGCGTCGTATCCAGATCTCTGGGAACCATCAGCGTTGCCGGCACCTGGGCGCCGTCGTAGCGGCTCGGAAAGTACACGGGACGCGGTGTGGTCAAGTCCGCCTTGTCCAGTCCGGGAGGCATCGAGTCGCTCAAACGTACAGACTCGGCACCGGCACGAGCCGGGGCGGTGTAGAAGTCCAGGGAGTTTTCCGGATCGGTCCGGTGATAGAGGATGTTCGTGCCGGCTGGAGAGAAGCTCGGGCTGAAGTTGACGCCGACCTCGGTGATGATCGATTCGTTCTCACCCGTTTCCAGGTCGAAGATATCGATGAACCGCACCATCTGGTTACCGTCGACACTGTGTTGGTAGACGATCTGTCGGCTGTCGGGAGACCAGGACGGCAATCCGGCGCCAAAGTTGCCCGACGTCAGTTGTGTGGCTTCGTCTTCGGAGGTGGCATCTACCGGCATCACATAGACGTGAATCCATCCGGAACGATCGCTGATGAAGGCAACCGACTCGCCGTCCGGGGAGACGATTGTGCGGTTGTCGCGCCGCGTCGGGGAATGCCAGCGGTCATCGTAATCCCTCCACAGCGTGCGTGGCGCTTCGCCTATAGCCGCGACTCTCATGCGGCGTGTCTTCGCGTCTGCGGACCGTTCTTCATAGAGAACCGATCCGGCGCCGGTGAACTGCACGGAACTGACCCTTCCGATCGTGGGGATCCACGCCACGTCACCACCATAGATAGACACCACTCCCAGACGCCTCTCGCCGCTCGGGTTCGAGGTCCGGAACGACCGGATCAGGTTCCCGTTGAACGGCAGCGGCACCGAATCGGGCAGGGACGTCCTGCGGGTAGTCGTGAAGGCGATCCACTTGCCGTCTGGCGAGAACACGGAACCGCCGGCGCTCATGCCTTCGGGCAGGACCGTCACCTGCCTTCGGGTCTTGGCTTCGAGCGATGCGAACCAGATGTCTCCCTGCCGGACGAACGCGATCTGCGTTCTGTCGGGTGACAGCGTGAAGTTCCCGGCGTCGGACAGCTCGGGATAACGCATGGGCTTGGGCGAGGAGGGCGACACCGTCCACAGTTGTCCGTTCTTTGAGAACAGGATCTCGGTGGGAGAAACCCATGCCACCGAACCGATGTCGGAGACCAGCAGATCCGGATCCACGGGAAAGTCCGTCAAGGCCACAGGCTGACGCCCGGGCGTGACGACGAACAGATCCTGCTTTCCCCAGGAATCCCAGAGAAAGGCGACCATCGCGCCGTCGGGCGACCAGGACGGATTCGATGGATACTTGATCTCGGAAATGCGTTCGATCGTGATGCTCCCCCGCGGCGTCTGTGCCGAGGCGGCCAGCGCGACACAAGTCACGATCACGGAACATGCAATCAGTCTCTTCACCATAGGAAAGCCCTCCGCAAACCACGTGCCTGAATTGATAACGAGTTCGAGAGATTATCTTCCGCCACGGTCCGTTCATCAACAGAATCCGAGGGGGCTTGGAGCAGATTGTGTTCGACGCCTTAACGGCGTCAGTTGGGATTCGTCGTTCCGCGCAAGACAACGGACGTGTCAGCAGGGGTGGAGATCGGTTCCTGACGGTGGACCCTCTCGTCCAACTCGATCTGCCCATCCCTGATGTGGATGATCCGGTTGGCGCAGGCCGCGACGTCCCGTTCATGCGTGACCAGGATGATCGTGTTGCCACCCCGGTGGAGTTCGTCGAACAGCTTCATGATCTCGTGGCCGGTCTTGGAATCGAGGTTGCCTGTGGGTTCGTCTGCGAGGATGATCGACGGCGAGTTCACCAGGGCGCGGGCAATCGCGACCCGCTGACGCTGCCCTCCAGAAAGCTCCGCGGGACGATGAGCCTCGCGGTCGGTCAGCTCCACCATCCGCAAGGCCTCGTGCGCGCGATCGCGTCGATTCTTAGCGGGCATGCCGCTGTAGATGAGCGGAAGCTCGACATTCTGGAGGGCGGTCGCACGGGGCAGGAGGTTGAACGTCTGGAAGACGAATCCGATTTCCCTGTTCCGAACCTCCGCCAACTCGTCGTCGTCCATTTCGCTGACGAGTCGGTCGTTCAGCCAGTAGGTGCCGCGGCTCGGCGTATCCAGGCACCCGATCAGGTTCATCAAAGTTGATTTGCCCGACCCGGACGGTCCCATGATCGCGATGTATTCATTCCGCTCGATCGTGATAGTAACGCCTTGAAGGGCGTGGATCACATTGTCGACGCCCATCTGGTATGTCTTCCAGAGGTCCTCGGTTCGGATGATGTCCATGGGCTGGGTCACGAGAACGGGCTGTCTTCGATCTTTACGCGAGTCTCGTCGTCGAGCGTGCGAAGGATTCGGTAACTGCCGATGACGATCTCCTCGCCCTCGGAAAGGCCCTCGAGGATTTCGATATCCGTCGTGCCGACGATGCCGGTCTTCACGGGACGGAAAATGGCGACGCCGCTCTCGACGACGAACACGCCTTCCTGCTCCACCTTCGGTATTTCGCCGGGCCGGGGAGTCGTCAGGACCGGATCATCGATGTAGTCGGGCAGCTCACTCTGTTCGATCTCCCGCACGGTCAGCGCTTGGATCGGCACGGTAAGCGCCGCTCCCTGGCTCGCGGTCTCGATCGTCGCCGTGCAGGAGAGTCCCGGGCGCAACTCAGGCGGCGGAGAATCGAGCGTGATGACGACCTTGAAATCCTTGGCCTCGGTTGAAGCAGTCGTGGCCGAAATCCCGCCCTGCCCCGCGCTGTTCAACGCGGTGTTACCGATCTCGGAGACGAAACCGGAAAGAAGGCGATCACCCAGTGCGTCAACCCTGATCTCAGTCCGCTGGCCGAGCCGAAGATTGAGGATGTCGGTTTCGTCGACCCGTAGTTCCGCCGTGATGACCGACATGTCGGCGATCGTCATCAGGGTCGTGCCCGGCTGATTCTGGACTCCAATGATCGCATTCTCGCCCTCATTGACCGGGAGGTACGTGATCACGCCCGCAAGAGGAGCCCGGATCGTCGTTTTCGACAGCGCATCCCGGGCTCTGGTCACTGACGCACGCTGCTGTCCCATTCGGAACTGCAGGCCTTCCTTCTGTAGAACAACCTGAGCGAGTTGGGCTTCGGTCTGGATCACCCGGGCGTCTGCCGCGTCGCCTTGCGCCACGGCGACGTTGAAGGATGACTCCTGGCGATCGAACTCTTCCCGCGAGATCAATCCGCCTTCGAAAAGCTCCTGGGCACGCTCGAATTCCTGCTTCGAACGAGTGAAATCCGCGCTGACACGATTCTTCTCCGCCTTTGCGCTGGCAACCGAAGCTTCGGCAGACCTTATGGACGCATCCATACCCGCCAACTCCGAACCGGCGGCATCCAGGCTCGCCTGAGCGCTTTGAACGTCAGCCTCGGTTGTGACGGACTCGATCTGGAGAAGAAAGTCGTTCTCCTCTACTCGATCGCCCTCCTGGACGGGCAGGGAAAGGATACGCCCGAAGGCGTTCGAGCTGATGTTGACGTACCGTTTCGGCTTGACCTCTCCGTTCGCTCTGACCGACTGAGACAGATCCTGGCGGATCACCTCTCCGGTCTCAACGGCAACGACACCCCGGTTACCTGACGTCACGGCATACACGACGGTCGCCGCGATCGCCACGATCATCACCAGCGCCAAAACGATTTTCTTTCCTGCACTCATGCTGTCTCTATTCCTACTCCTACGAACTCACAGGCTCGTATGTTGCAAACAAAGGGCGCACCGCAACCAATAAATTGTATCAGCAACGAGAAGGCGGCGCACAGGATCAGATCAATCCGTGGCAACCACCGGCCACTCGCAACGGTCCTTAATTACCAAAGACGTCACGACGGATGAATTATTAGCGACGCGAATCCCAGAATTCCGCGACGGTCGACGTTGAGGTCGGATGCGGCGACACATCGCTTTTCGCAAACGGAAACGAAGTACGGACAGGCTGGCGCGACAAAAACTTTTCGCGTCGTCGTTGATTGCCGAAACTCACACCGCTCTGAAACGCCCTGTCCATAGGGGTTCCAGCTACGTTCGATCGAGTGGTATTTTGCGCGCGCAAAAAACGAATTTCACGTGTGATTTTTACTTTGAATTTTTTGAGCACATATCTTAAAAATATGCTCAATAAAGTTGCTGACCCACGTTAGGTGAGCAAGTGTTGTAAAGAGATAAGGGAATAATAAAGCCCCGCCATTCGGCGGGGCTTTATTATTCTTAGCGTCGGGCCCACCGCGCCCGGTCGTGTCAACCGGTCGCTACCGCTCCCAGTTCTGACTTGCGCGTCGGACAGCTGAACTCAGAAATCGTCGGCATGACACCTAGTGAATCGTCTCGACTTTCTTCTTGAGGTAATCCATCAACAGGTAACGGCCGAGCGTCGCGGTGGAAGTGAAGTATGCCTTGCCGCGCGAGATTTCCGTGACCTTCTTTACGAAGTCCACAAGGTAGTGGTCGCTCGCCAGCATGAACGTGTTGATCAGGATACCGGCCCTGCGACAGGTTGCAACTTCCTTGAAGGTTTCTTCGAGGATCGTCGGGTCCAGGCCGAACGCATTCTTGTAGATCTTCCCGTTCGGCAAGGTTATCGCGGAAGGTTTACCGTCGGTGATCATGATGATCTGCCGCATGTCTTTTTTTTCCGCCATCAGCAGCCGACGCGCCAGCCGAAGTCCTTCGCGCGTGTTCGTGTGGTACGGGCCGACGACGACACGGGCAAGCTTCTTGAACGGAATCTCCTCGGCGGAGTCGTGGAACAGGACCATCCGTAATGAGTCGCCGGGGTACTCGGTCCGGATCAGATGCGCCAGGGCCAGCGCGACTCGCTTGGCGGGGGTGAATCGATCCTCTCCATAGAGAATCATGCTATGGCTCGTGTCGAGCATCACAACGGTGGCACACGAGCTGTCGTAGTCGGCCTGGCGCACGCGGAGGTCGTCTTGCTCCAGGTTGATCGGTACGCCCAGGCCTTCGCGGGCGACGGCGTTCAAAAGCGTTGCGCTGATGTCCAGGTTCAAGGTGTCGCCAAACTCATAGGCCTTGGACGACTGAAACGCCTCGACGCCCGTCGACAGGTGTGTCGTCTCATGGCGGCCGACGCTGCTCCTTCCGAGAGAACCAAGCAGGTGGCGGAGCGCTCGGAAGCCAAGAAAGTCCACTGACTTGTCGGTGATTTCGAACCGGGCCTCACCGGCATCGCCCTGGGTGCCGGGTCCACTCCCCTCGGAGGCGCGGGAAGGCTGCTCGCCCGTCGTCTGGAGCCACCCTTGCTCGACCATCTTCCGGATGAGCTCGTCCAGCATGCGATCCATCTCGCCCGCATCGCCTTGCTTCGGATTCCCGAGCCACTCGGCGAGCAACTCTGGAGGAATGCGCCCCATCTCGGCCAGCTTCTGCATGATCGCTCGCCGCAACGCCTCCATATCACGCGGGTGCGTGACGTCATGGAAACCGTACTGGAACCCGCTCTGCAGCAGGAAGTCGGACAAGGAGTCGAGCAGATCCTCTATGCTGAGCCCATCGAGCGGTGAGGGTGTGTATTTCGTATATTTGATCTTGGGCACGGTGCCGGCTCCGGGGGTAACTGAACGCCCATCCTTGTGCGGTCACAGACCGCCAGCCCGCATTTCTCACCAGTGGCCGGTGAGAAAAGCGGGCTAGTTCAACGGTTTCTTGAAGCGACTGGGATCGACCGGAAAATCCCGGTACAAGTCCTGCACCGACTTCCGCTCAGGCGCGGTGTAACCCCGCTCCTCGGAGCGGGTAATCTTGTCCAGCGAGCAGAGGCCTTCCAGTATGAACTCGGCCGCTGCCACACGTTCCCCGGGCGTTGGATCGGGTCCGACGAGCGGCTTGATCCGCGCCATCAATCCATCGACGCCCTCGAATACCTCCTCGAGCTCGGCCGTCGATTGCGTGTCGGACACTTTCAAGGCACCGCCGGCATCGAACCACTCGGTGATCGGCTTGAAGTCGCCCCGCGGAAAGAGCCGCCGGAACACCATCCCGACAGCCTGGCGAATCAGGTCGCGCGCTACAGTGTCGGCGCCCGTAAGTTCCCCTTCGTACTCGAGCTCGAGCTTACCGGTGATTGCCGGCAGCGCCGCATAGACGTCAACGATCCGCGTGGTCGCCGCATCCTCGGCCCGCACCAGTTGCCGCCGTTCCGCATTGCTGGCGACATTCTCCAGGCACGAGATCGGCAGGCGTTGACTGACGCCCGATCGTTTGTCGATCCGCTGATCCAGTCGGGCCTTGAATGCTATCGCCTCCACGACCTCGCGGAGATACTGAGGAACCGTCAGCTCGGAACCGGCCCTATCGGTCCAGGCTTCCTGCATGGTGATTGCGATGCCGGCGTTCAGGTCCGCCGGGTAGTGCGTCTGAATCTCCGACCCGACGCGGTCTTTGAGCGGTGTGACGATCTTGCCGCGAGCGGTGTAGTCCTCCGGGTTTGCCGAGAAAACCAGGACCACGTCGAGGGGCAGCCGCACAGGGTAACCCTTAATCTGGACATCGCCCTCCTGCATGATGTTGAACAGCCCGACTTGGATTTTTCCGGCGAGGTCGGGGATCTCGTTGATCGCGAAGATTCCACGGTTCGCGCGAGGCAGCAACCCGTAGTGGATTGTCAAATCGCTGGCCAGCGAGTGCCCGCCTCGGGCCGCCTTGATTGGATCGATGTCGCCGATCATGTCCGCGATAGTCACGTCCGGTGTCGCCAGTTTTTCCACGTACCGATCATCACGAGTCCGGAAGGAAATCGGAGTGTCGTCGCCCTGTTCGGCCACCAGATCTCGACAGCGCCGGCAGATGGGCGCGAACGGATTATCGTTGATTTCGCAGCCTTCGATTACCGGGATCGCCTCGTCCAGCAGCGACGCCAGCTGGCGCAGGATGCGGCTCTTGGCTTGTCCGCGCAGCCCGAGCAGAATCATGTTGTGACGAGACAGGACCGCGTTGATTACTTGCGGCACAACCGTGTCTTCGTAACCGAGCACTCCGGGGAATATGGTTTCACCCGTCTTGAGCTTTCCGATGAGGTTGCCGCGCATCTCATCCTTTACGGTTCGTTGCCGCTTGCTGTCATCTTTCCCGAAAGGGCTCGTTCGAAGCTGTCCGAGGGTGGTCGTGTTCATTGATTCAGATTTCCGCCTTTCTATCCCAGGATCTCAGGCAGGACATAGGACATCGTGTAGAAAAGAAAGTTGGCAGCGAAGTGCGCCGCGATGGAGCTCTCGATACCACCCCCCAGATAAATGAATCCCAGGATCAGGCCGCCGCAGAAAGCCGCGGTAAAACCGTAGATGTTGTGCGCCAGGGCAAACAGGAGCGACGACAGCACGAGCGCCATCGCCCGCGGCAGGACGAACACCAGAGTCGGCCGGATCGCTTTGATCTTCTGGTAGAGGTGCTGGAACATGAACAGCATCGAGGAAAGGACGAACAAGCGAAAAAATGTCTCTTCGATCAGGCCGGAATCCAGCGACAACAGGAACGCGTCGTAGACGTTTTCCATGTCCCGAATCCGCGGGGCGACGAACGGACTGTACCGATACCGAAAGAAGAACAGATAATTAAGAACGCCGAGAACCAGACCTGGGAGGATCCCCCAGTTGATCACACTCTGGAATGCCGACTGAGCGTCTTCGGCCGTGGCGGCGACCGACCCCTGCAAATTGCTCCCCTGGGCGGCATACAGACCGAACGTGCCGAAAGCCATGACCACAACGAAGCGTGATATCATGATCCAGATAACGGAAGTCGACCCGCTTGCCTGGTTGAGCTCCGACAACGCCGCCGTACCGGCGGCCGAAATCGCAAGGACGGCCGAGAATCCGAACAGCGTTTTGGGGCTCATCGCGACCATCATACACCATCGAAACTGACGGCAACCCGGGCCATAGGTGACCCTGCGCGCGATGCTTTTGGAGGAGAGAGTCTCGCCGATGAGACAACTGCTGCTGAGCGACATCCATTCGAATATCGAGGCGCTCGAGTTGTGTTTGGAGCGTGCCCGTGAGGCCGGTTTCGATGGCGTCCTATGTTGCGGCGATCTGGTCGGCTACGGGCCGGACCCGAACGAAGCGGTCGACATCGTGCGTGGGTTGGACGCGATCACCATCCGCGGAAACCACGACCGCGTCGCGTGCGGCCAGGACGAGCCGACGGACTTCAATCCCTACGCGAAAGCCGCGGCGTTCTGGACCCGCAAATCGCTGCGACCCGACACGAACGCCTATCTGCAGAATCTCCCGCTCGGTCCGCTCGACATCGGCAAGGGCGCTCAACTGGTGCACGGCGCCATCACGCACGAAGATGACTACATCATGTCGGAATCGTTCGCGGCGGACAATTTCGCGATCGACGGATTCGACCTCACCTTCTTCGGCCACAGCCATTTTCAGGTGGTCTTTACCTGCGATTCATCGGGCAACGTGATCCTGGAGCGACTCGAAGTGAGTGACGAGGCCGCTGTGCTATCACTCGACGGCGATAAGAAGTACTTGGTCAATCCCGGCTCGGTCGGTCAGCCTCGAGACGGAGACCCGCGGGCCGGCTTCGCGATCTGGGATCCCGACCGTGCCCGCGTCGAGTTCTACCGCGTCGAGTACCCCGTGGAAGTGACCCAGAAGAAGATGACCGACGCTAAACTTCCGCAATACCTGATCGACCGGCTGACGCACGGCCGCTAGGCCGCTGCCTCTGGTCAATAATCGAACACCTGCCCACCCCAGAGTGTGTTTGTGTGCGGGTTGACTCCCCACTGATCTATTAGTTTCGGAAGTTCTTCGGCGGTCATAGACCGCCGCTACAGAAGAGTTCGCACCAAGTAAGATCTTGGCAATCTCTGCAGCCCCAGGCGACGTTCGCCGCGAAGTGCTAATACCCGACAGCCAGGACCGTCCCTACCGCCACTCGGTAATTCCAACCATCCGGCAGGTTCTCGAAACGGTAGCTGAAGCGGCGGCGTTCCCCGGCCCGGAGAGGCGTCTTCAGGACTTCGTGGTCGGATTCCAGGATCGACTCCCCTTCATAACTGCTGAAGACCAGCCTCAACTCGACCGAACGAAGGGTCTGATCGCTCACGTTCGTCACCGATCCTTCGATAACACGGATCCGGTGCCCGACGTAGTTCCGGCTCGTCAGGATTCCGAGGCGGGACAACTCCACATATTCGAGCAACCGAGCGGCGGAATCGATACGGGTCAGGGAGGGATCGGATCCGACGGCGTCAACCGGGGGAGACATCGCGGCCCATACAGCGATCAGACCGACAACCACGACTATCGTCGCCGCGATGATGATTGGAGTGCGATTCATTTCTTAGCGTCGGACCCACCGCGCCCTTGCCGCCCTCTCAGCATAGAGTGCCCCTACCGAATCTCCGTCCCCTGATCGCGGGGACTCGGAAGGGCACGGTCCCCCCACGCCATTCCTTAGCGTCGGGCCCACCGCGCCTTTGCCGCCTTCTCGGCGTAGAGTGTCACCCTCAGAAGAATACCCAAACCGGTTGCGACAATCCAGATCCGTCGGCTCCAGGAAGGCGCCGAGAACGGTCCCTTGAAATCCTTTTCAGGCGGGTTGCTGTGGTGATAGAGTCCCGCTCATGATGATCAAGACTCTTCTCTATCTCGTATTGCTGGCACTCCCGTTCCAGCGAAACGCGGATCCGGCGTTGGACGCCCAGGCGGATGCGCTCCGTGCCATCATCGGCGAAACCTCGCAACTCGGACTCGAGCCCGTCGAAATCGCTGTCGCTCCTCCTTCCGAGGGTTGGGGTATGGGAATGGTGTCGTGGGTCGCCGCGGGCGATGACGGCCTGGCCTACCTGCTGCAGCGCGGCGAGAACGCCGACCCGATCGTAGTCGTGAACAAGGATGGACAGCTTGTCCGATCGTGGGGAAAGGGTCTCTATGAAACGCCCCATTCAATCCGGATCGATCCCGACGGAAACGTGTGGACGACCGACGCGAAGAGCTCAATGGTCATCAAGTACAGTTCGACCGGAGAAAAACTGATGGAGATCTCCGTCGGCGGACAACCCGAGGGATGCAACGGCGCGTTTTGCGGAACGAGCGACGTCGCTTTTGGCCCGGACGGCCGCATTTTTATCGCCGACGGCTACCGGAACGCGCGCATTCTCGAATACACCGCCGACGGCCAGAAGGTCCGCGAATGGGGAACCCCGGGCACAGGCCCCGGCGAATTCCGCCTGCCGCATTCGATCGCCATCGACGAGGAGGGCGTCGTCTACGTCGCCGACCGGGAAAACGGCCGCATCCAGCGCTTCGACCTCGAAGGGAATTTTCTGGGCATGTGGACTGAGTACGGCAAGACCTTCGGGCTGCACGTGGTTCCTGGGGCGGTCTGGCTGGCGTCACAGCACCGAAACGAGGGGAACATGTCGCCCGGATGGTTACTGAAGGTCGACCGCGAGACGGGAAAGCTTCTTACCTACGTGAACATCACCGGGGTCCACGGCATGAGCGTGCTCGACAACGGTGAATTGATGGTTGCGCCCGGTCCGGACGCCGAGCACCCGCAGTGGTTCCGGAATCCTCAGTAGGCTAGCCTGAGGAGTTTGAGCATGCCCGCCATCGCCGCGGCGAACAGGATCAAACACACGACGCCGGGCAGAAACTGACCGTAGAGAAGATAGCCCGTGCCGAACAGCGCGGAATACACCGCCGTGCAGCCGAGGAACCAGCCCAGAAACGCCGGCGTCAGGCTTTCATCCGGCCCGGCGCTGCCGGCTCGGGCGTCTCTGAACCTCGTCCATCCCTTCCCAACCGGACGGATCGCATCATAGAACCTCTGTAGCGTCGCTTCGTCTGCCGGCGGTGTGAGGAAAGTCACCCCGAGCCAGGCGACTGTCGTAATCGCCACGCCGAGCACGAGTGCCAGCGAAGGATCGAGCGGCGCGAGCCCGAGCGATTCGTGGACAAACTGGAAGTACACCGCTATCACGAAGGAAATCACCATGCCAGAGATCTCACTCCAGGCATTTACGCGCCACCAGAACCAGCGCAGGAGAAAGATCAGACCCGTCCCGGCGCCGATCTGCAACAGGATCTGGAATGCCTGCAGCGCACTATCGAGCCAGAGCGAGACCGCGGAAGCGAGGACGATCAGCCCGACCGTCGAGAGGCGACCGACGGTGACGTAATGGCGTTCGCTCCGGTCGCCGGAGACGAATCGCCGATAGAAATCGTTGACGATGTAGGATGCTCCCCAATTCAAGTGCGTGCTGATCGTCGACATGTAGGCCGCCGCGAGCGAGGCGATCACCAGGCCCAACAGGCCCGATGGCAGGAAAACCAGCATGGCCGGGTATGCCAGATCGTGCCCGACGATGGACGGATCCACGTTCGGAAACCGAGTCTGGATGGATTCCAGGTTCGGGTAGACAATCAGGGAGCACAGGGCGACGATCACCCACGGCCACGGTCGCAAAGCATAGTGCGCTATGTTGAACCACAGCGTCGCGAGCATCGACTCGCGTTCGTCACGGGCCGCCAGCATCCGCTGCGCTACGTACCCGCCACCGCCCGGCTCCGCGCCCGGATACCAGGTACTCCACCACTGGACGGCCAGAGGAACGATCAGGACCGTTGTGACGGCGGTCCAATCTGAAAAATCCGGGAGAAGGTCGAGTCTGCCTCTCACGGCGGGGTTCGAGATCAGGCCCGACAGGCCGCCCACTTCCGGATGCTGGAGCGAGTAGTACGCGGCCGCAATCGACCCGACCATTGCAATCACGAACAGGAGCATGTCGGTCACGACAACGCCCCAGAGACCGGACGTGGCCGAATAGATAGCGGTCACCGTCGCAGCGACGACGACCGTCGTGAACTTGTCCACCCCCAACAGGACGGTCGATATCTTGATCGCAGCCAGCGTCACCGCCGCCATGATCATGACGTTGAAGAAAACTCCGAGGTAGAGAGCCCGGAACCCGCGCAGGAACGCTGCAGGTTTGCCCGAATACCGCAGCTCATAGAAACCCATATCGGTCAGGGCACCGGAGCGGCGCCACAGCTTCGCGTAGAAGAAGACCGTGCACATTCCCGTGATGAGGAACGCCCACCAGAGCCAGTTGCTGCTCACGCCCCCGGTTCGGACCAGGTCGGTGACGAGGTTGGGCGTGTCGGTTGAGAAGGTCGTCGCCACCATCGAGGTGCCGAGCAACCACCACGGAAGCTTGCGGCCGGACAGAAAGAATTCACTGGTACCCTGGCCGGCACGCCGGGCGAAGTAGAGGCCGAGGGAAAGCGCAATGACGCCGTAGGCCGCGATGACGAGCCAGTCGAGGAAAGTCAGTTGCATGGGAGAATCGGCGGCCATAAGACCGCAGCTACATTCCGAGGGTTCCCCCGAGCGCTACCCTCCGACGATTCCCAACACCGGGTTCGTCCGCCAGCGGCCACGAGTGAAGTCGGGAAACTCCATCGGTTGAGCGCCGTTAGCCACCGAGCGCTCGCTCAACTCCGACACGGCGCTTATCGCCGCCGCGTCATATACGTTCATGTCGGTTGCCAGCCCCTCCCTCAGGTACTGGATCAGCCGATAGTCCTCGATGTAGTCCATGCCGCCGTGCCCGGCTCCCCGGGCACGGCGGCCCTTGTTCGGACCAAAGCGGATGTTCGAACTCCGCGTAGTAGTCCTCGGCGTCCTCCCAGCGGTGTCCCTCGCCCCGGCTTTCTGTGTAGACACGGTCGGGGTATCCCTGGAATATTCCACGCGTCCCCTGTACCAGGTTGATGCGGCTGTAGGGCCGGGGCAGGTTGGTATCGTGACTGACGAAGATCGTCCGTCCCATCGCGGTCTGGATCAGGCTGACGTTCACGTCGCCGAGCTTATAGGTTTCCTTCCGTTCCGGCGCATCGGGAGCAAAGTGTTCCTCCGCATACAGCCCGAGCCCCCGCGACGGACTGCTCATCGACACCAGATGTCCGAATCGATCGCCGCGGTTGATGTTCATGCACTGGGCGATCGGACCCAGTCCGTGAGTCGGATAGAGGTTGCCGTTTCGGTTGATCGAGTGCGCCCGGCGCCACAGCCCTTCGTTTGCGTCCTCGAACTTGATCGACCGGAGGTCGTGCAGGTAGCCACACTCGCCGTGCAGGATCTCGCCAAACAGACCCTGACGAACCATGTTGAGGACCATCATCTCCACCCGGCCGTAAGCGACGTTCTCCATCATGAGGCAGTGCTTCTGGTACTTCTCGGCGTTCTCGACGAGCTGCCAGCATTCATCGATGGTGGGGGCAGCGGGTACTTCCGTGGCCGCGTGCTTGCCGTTCTGCATCGCCGCAACTGATACCGGCACGTGCCATTTCCATGGTGTGGCCGTATAGACGAGGTCGAGATCCTCTTGTTCGCACATCCGAACGAAATCGAAGTCGCCACGGGTGTAGGCGGTCGGCTTCCGGCCCCCGGCTTCAACGATCCGATCCTGCATCCGCTCCACCTTCTCGGGAACGATGTCGCAGAGCGCGGAAATCTCGACGCCCTCAATCCGCATCAGGTTCCGGCAATGGGAGGAGCCCTGCAGGCCGACCCCCACAAAGCCAACCCGGACCATGTCCATCGGTTCGGCCGCAAAGGGGCTTGCCGGCGCAGGGCCCAACCGCTGGGCTGGCTCCTGGTAAGCCGCCACCGCCGGGGCGGCCAACGTGCCATCGGGCAGCATCGCCCCACCCACCCCGCAGCTGCAAGTTTCATCAGGTCGCGACGGTTCAGTTGTCCGGGCGTCTCGGGGGGGTTCCTGCTCGAGTCCTGGTCTTTTGCCATTTTCCGACTCCTCTTCAATCAGGGTGCGGCGAGGTCGACAATCCGACGCATTGCTTGCTCGCCAAGCTCGATCTCTGCCGCCAGCTTCAACTGCATTCGACAGCGATCGACGTTGTGGCCGTCTCGATGAACTTTGAAATATGTATCGCCCCTTAAATGATCCGTCAAGAAGCTTATGCCGCTCTCCATGGACATCAACCATCCGGCAAACGCCAGATGATCGATTTCCGTCCGGTTCAAGAACCCTCCGGCGGTCGACAGGTAGCCGCGCACGAGCGCCTCGAACATCGACAGGTTGAGCCACACCCGAGACAGATCGGTTTCGTCTTCGCGTGCCGAACAAGCCGCGGTTCGCACCAGGTCGCCAAAGTCATAGAGGGCCAGTCCGGGCATCACCGTATCCAGATCGATCACAGCCAGGTCCTCGTTCGTTTTCTCATCCAGGAGAACATTGTTGACCTTGGTGTCGTTATGGACGATCCGGTCGCGCAGGTCGCCACGGGCCAACAGGTCGCGCAGGGTCGCAAGAAGCGGGCTTCGCGCCTCGACGAAATCGACGTCTTCCCTGCAGCCCGCTCTTCCCTGCAGCCCGCTGCCCGGTCATGAGAGTCGTCCCGAACGGCGGCCTCGAGGGCCAGGAAGTATTGCGGCGTGTTGTGGAAATCGGGGATGATCTCCTCTAGGAGCCTGTCGGGAATAGATTGGGGATGGGTGGCGACAGAAGTCGGGGAAGAACCGGATGGGACCTAAGCTGGACGGGTGGATTTGTAGAAGAAGGCATGACGAAATGCTTCCGATCCGATGACCTGAATCAGAGCTTGTTGATGCCGCCGTCGTTACACGACTGGCTTCCGGAAAATCATTTGGCGCGATTTGTGGCCGACCTGGTGGAGACGCTGGATCTGTCGGCGTTTTACCGTTCCTATGAGGCGAAGGATGGACGAGGTCAGGCGGCCTACTCCCCGGTGCTGATGGTGCGGTTGTTGGTGTAGGGATATTGTACCGGGGTGGTGAGTTCGCGGCAGATCGAGAAACGGACGCATGAGGACGTGGCGTTCCGGTATTTGAGTGCGGACACGCATCCGGATCACAGCACGTTCAACGAGTTTCGGAAACGGCATTTGGAGGCGTTGGCGGGACTGTTTCTGCAAGCGCTGGGATTGTGCCGGAAGGCGGGGCTGGTGAAACTGGGGCATGTGGCGGTCGACGGGACGAAACTCCAGGCGAACGCCAGCAAGCACAAGGCGATGAGTTATGGGCGGATGAGGGGGGCCGAAGAGACGCTGAAGGCGGAAGTGGAGGAGTTGCTGAAGCGGGCCGAGGCGGTCGACGCGGTCGAGGATGAGAAGCAACGGCAAGGACTGACCGACCAGTTGCCGAAGGAATTGGCGCGGCGGGAAAGCCGGTTGAAGAAGATTCGACAGGCCCGGGCGGAATTGGAAGCGGAAGCCCGGCAGAAGGCGGCGCAGGCGAAGGCGGACGCGGAAGCGCGGATGGCCCAGCGGCGGAAGCAAGAGGAGCGAACGGGGAAGAAGACGGGTGGAGGCCAACCGCGGGTTCCCGATCCGAAGCAGGCGGCGCCGGATGCGAAGGCGCAGCGCAACTTCACCGATCCGGACAGCCGGATCATGCCCGACGGCGCGCACAAAGGCAGTTTCGTGCAGGCCTACAATGCCCAGATCGCTGTGGACGATGACACGCAAGTCATCGTCGCGGCCGAGATCACCCAGGACGCCAATGACAAAGAGCAACTGGCGCCCATGGTCGCGCAAGTGCGGCGGAACACGGGGACCCGGCCCGTCGCGGTCAGCGCGGATGCCGGGTATTGGAGCCCCAGGCAGGTGACCGACCCGCGAGCCGCAGGGATCGATTTACACGTGGCCACGGAGCGAGTCCGGACCGGCGCATCCCCGAAGTCTTCCGGCGGCCCGCCCGGAGCGGCTGAAGGCGCCGGCGTACGGGAGCAAATGAAACAGAAACTGGACAGCGATGTGGGGCGGGCCGTCTACAAGATGCGCAAGGCGATTGTGGAACCGGTATTCGGACAGACCCGGGAATGCCGGGGATTCCGGCGTTTCAGTTTCCGCGGTCTCGAGAACGTGCGGGCGGAATGGCAACCGGTCTGTTTGACCCACAACATCCTGAAGTTGTTTCGTTACGGAGGAGGATTCAAGCCACTGGCGGCTTGAATCGAAGCAGGGAGATCCTGGCAAACACAGAATCCGCGGATGAAAAATACGTATCGCGCTCAATGGGGGCTGCCGCAATCTCATCTCATGGATCTGTCTGAGCAAACGCTTCCCAAGGTGGCCTTCATCCTGAAATCGCGATGGGTCTTTCAGCTTCAGACTTCTCCAGATTTCTTATTGCCGACAGGCTCCTAGCATTACTTTGGGAGAGAGAATATGAGCGAGCAGAAAATCGGAGTCCTGAAGGGAGCCATGGATGTCCTCATCCTGAAGGCGCTGAGTTGGGGACCGATGCATGGGTACAGCGTGTCGCGCTGGATCCGTCAGGTCACCGACGAGACGTTCGAGCTTCAGGAAGGAGTCCTCTATCCCGCGCTGCACCGGTTGGAGCGTAAAGGATGGATCCAGTCGGAGTGGGGCCTGTCGGAGAACAACCGCAGAGCCAAGTTTTACGAGTTGACGCCGCTGGGCCGGAAGCAACTTCAGCGGGAAATGTCGACCTGGGCTCGCTTTGCCGAAGCGGTCGGCAAGGTGGTAAACGCGAAGGACGCTCCGGACTGGGCGTAAACGACATGAGCAGAAAAACCCCGATGTGGCGGCGCTACCTGACCTTCTGGGGACGCAACCGCCGCCGGGACGTCAACGATGAGATCGACTTCCATCTTGAAATGCGCGGGCGGAACGTGTCAACAAGTTTGAGACACCTGCATTCGGAAGTTAAGCTACCGTAGGCGACTCTGCGGGCGGGTTGATCCACACCTTGTCCGGCGGCCCAGCGATCTTTCTCGGTACATTGACGAAACGTTCTGGATGTTGCCGACGAGCGCGATCCAGAGCATGCTGGCGTCGTTCCAGAACCGGACCGGTCTGACCGTAATGGACCATCGCTGGGGTTAGCCAGTTCAGACCGGAATGGTAGTGGACGTTGTTGTACCAGTGGAAGAAGTCCCGGCAGAACGCCTTGGCGTCCTGGATCGAACCGAATCGTTCCGGGAAGTCAGGGCGGTATTTCAGGGTTTTGAACTGGGCTTCCGAGAACGGGTTGTCGTCGGACACATAGGGCCGAGAATGGGATTGGGTCACACCCAGATCCGATAGCAGCAGCGCCACCGCTTTCGACTTCATCGACGAGCCGCGATCGGCGTGCAGAGTCAGCTGATCCTGCTCGATCCGATGCTTGTCACAGCTTTCACGAATCGGTTTCTTGGCCAGGCCGGAAGATTCGCAATCGGCCACCATCCAGCCCACCGCCTGGCGGCTGAAGATATCGAGAATCACGTACAAGTAGAAGTAGGTCCACTTCCGTGGTTCCTTCAGCTTCGTGATGTCCCAGGTCCACACTTCATTCGGGCCTGTCGCCAACAGTTCCGGCTTCTGGTAGACGGGATGACGCCGTTGGTTCCGCCGTTCGCGCACTTCTTGGTTCGCATCCAGAATCCGGTACATCGTGCGTACCGAGCACAAATAGCGGTCTGCATCCAGCAAGGCCGCACACACTTGGGCGGGCACCTGATCCACGAAGCGCCCGCTATGCAGCAGGTCGAGGACTTCCTGTCGATCGGCTCCGCTCAATGCCCGATGTGATCGTGGGCGTGCCCGCTCGGCTGCGGGCGCGGCGGCCCGCTGCCGACGCCGATAGAGCGACGCGCGGGAAACCCCGAAGGCCCGGCACGCCGGCGCCGTCCCCAATTCGGTGGAGAACTTTTCGGCCGCTTCCATCAGTTGTTCTCTTCCTGGTCCGGGTTCTTCAGAGGAATCCCCAATAGCGTGGAGACTTTTTTTTGGATCTCGATGACCGTTTCGGCTTGCTCCAGCTTCCTCTGGAGCCGTTGCGCCTCGCGTTCCAGTTCAGCGATGCGCTTGTCCCGGCCGTCCTTCGGCTGCGCTTTCCGTCCTCGCTTCGCCGAACCCATCCCGGCCAATTCCCCGGCATCGTGTTGCCGCCGCCAGGTGCGCAGGCTCGAGGAATACAATCCCTCCCGGCGTAGTAAGGCCCCCCACTCGCCCGGCTTCGTGCATCGGTCCGCCTCCCGCACGACCCGGCGCTTATATGCGGCGCTGAATCGCCTCCGTATCGCCTTATTGGTCACCTCCGGGTCCGGATTATCCCCATTCCGACCGGCCGCTTCACGCGCAACTCCAGTCGCCCTGCGGGCGCCTTCCGTTCCACGCGATTCTTCGTTCTCGTTCTCTGGTTTCATCACCAACACAGGCTCACTTCCTTCCCGCCCTGCTCACTAATTAACGGTTAGGCAGGTGTCTCACCTACATTGGCACAGAGGGGAACGTAAAGTCTTTGTTAAGGCCGCCGTTCGACGTTGGCGGCGGTAGCGATGTTTCCAGTGGGTTCGCTCCGCCCCGACAGTGTGAACCCTACTTTCGCCACAGGCTGCTAGAATGGTCCTTCCCGCTATGCAGGACATCGCTCAATTCCTCGGCCGGTACCCCCTCGTTGAGACAGCAACGGGACTCGTTCTAGTCCTGCTCCTGGCCTACGTGGCCGACAGGATCGCCAAGAGGGTCTTCCTGGCGGTGATCGGCCGCGTAGCACGCGAGACCTCGTTCGAGTTCGACGACATCCTGGTCGAATACAACGTATTCGGGAAGCTTGCACATCTGGCCCCGGCCCTTGCCCTCTACTACGGCATCCAGATCGTTCCGGGTATTCCGGCCGCCGCCGATACCCTGATCCAGCATGCGGCGCAGGCGGCGATGATCCTGGTCGGGGTGTCCGCGCTCGGATCTCTTCTGACGGCGATCGGCAAGAGCTACGCGACGAGCACGGTAGCGGAGGGACGGCCCATCGAGGCATACATCCAGATCGCCAAGATCGCCCTCAATATCCTTGCCGGTGTCCTCGTTATCGCGACGTTGACCGGACGCTCCCCACTGATTCTGCTGAGCGGAATCGGCGCGCTCATGGCGGTGATCCTGCTGGTCTTCAAGGACACGATTCTGTCGTTCGTCGCCAGCCTGCAGATGGCCAGCTACGACATGATTCGTGTCGGCGACTGGATCCAGATGGATCAGTACGGCGCCGACGGGGATGTCATCGAACTCAGCCTCCACAGCGTCAAGATCCAGAACTTCGACAAGACCATCACGGCAATACCGACGAACAAGCTCATCGAGCAGCCGTTTAAGAACTGGCGCGGTATGCAGGACTCGGGCGGTCGGCGGATCAAGCGCTCGTTCCACATCGACATGAGCTCGATCCGGTTCCTGGCCGACCAGGAACTCGATCGCCTGGAGAGGTTGGCCGTCCTCGGCGACTACGTGCGCGAGAAGCGGAAGGAGTTGGCCGAACACAACCGGCAACACACGGCCGAACCAGGCAGCGGGGCTGATTTGCGCCGACTGACGAATGTCGGAACGTTGCGCGCCTACCTGGTCAGGTATTTGCAGCGGCACCCCAGTATCCGTCAGGACATGACGCTCATCGTCCGTCAGCTAGATCCCGGGCCCAATGGATTGCCGATTCAGCTGTATGTATTTACGAACACGACGGCGTGGGTGGCGTACGAAGACATTCAGTCGGACATTTTTGATCACATCTTTTCAATTCTTCCCGAGTTCGGCCTGCGTGCCTTCCAGGCGCAGACCGATTTCGCCACCGCCCTCGCCGGGAGTGGAGCAGGCCTGGCGGCGGGCCAGCATGATACATCCGAATCGTAAGAGGAGAAAACACATGGCAGCGATACCCGAGGCATTCCAGGACATCTTGAGCAGCAAGGCGCTTGCGGCGCTGGGCACAGTGATGGCGGACGGGAGTCCCCAGGTCACTCCGGTGTGGTTCGACTGGGACGGGTCGCACGTTGTGATCAACAGCGCCGAGGGCCGGATCAAGGACCGCAACATGCGGCGCGATCCCCACGTGGCGCTCATGATCGTCGATGTCGACAACCCTTACCGCCACATTGCGATACGCGGCACTGTCGACGAGATCACGCTCGAAGGCGCCGACGACCACATCGACAAGCTGGCGAAGAAGTACCTCGACAAGGATAAGTATCCCTTCCGGGCCGAGGGCGAAGTCCGCGTGATCTACAAGGTGCGTCCCGACCGCGTCGCGACGATGGGGTGAGGCGCCGCTAGGTCCCGGACCATGGCAGATCCCAAAGCCGTCCTATCGGGCAACGTGGAGGGCAACTTCTTCGTCGATTCGACGTGCATCGATTGCGACCTCTGTCGACAGATAGCACCCAATTCGTTCGTCGCCGCTGATGGATTCTCGGTCGTCGGCCGCCAACCGGAAACTTCCGACCAGTTGCGTCTCGCCTCGATGGCGCTCGTTGTCTGTCCGACGGGTTCGATCGGGACTCGGGAGAAGATGGATCTGGGCCCTGCGATCCGTGCTTACCCGGATCCGATCGAAGACGATGTCTACTTCTGTGGTTACGCATCCCGGGACTCGTTCGGTGGCGCCAGCTATCTGATCGTCCGGGACGAGGGAAACGTCCTGATCGATTCCCCGCGGTTTGCGGGCCCGCTGGTCAGCAGACTCGACGAAATGGGCGGTGTCTCGAAGATGTTCCTGTCCCATCGCGACGACGTCGCCGATCACGCCCGTTTCCACGATCGTTTTAGTTGCGAACGCATCATCCACAAGGCGGACTCGGGCGGAATCCCGGCGGAGACCCGGTTCGACGGTGAGGCCTCGATCGAACTGGGAGACGGGCTGACGATCATCCCGACGCCAGGACACACGCGCGGTCACGCCGTCCTGCTTTACCGGGAGCGCTTCCTGTTCACGGGCGACCACCTTGCCTGGTCCCCGAACTATGAGCACCTGATCGCCTTCCGCCGGCACAACTGGTATTCCTGGCCCGAGACGATTCGATCGATGGAACGACTGCTCGACTACCGTTTCGAGTGGGTCCTGCCCGGACACGGACGCCGTGCCCACTATCCGCATACGGTCATGCGAGAGAAGGTTGCGGAATGTGTGGAATGGATGAAGCGCGTCGCATAGACTGAGCTCGAGGACGGAGCTAACGCACCGTCCTCGTCCTGTTTTGAGGTGTACCGATGTTGATGAAGAAGGCTCTTCTCGTTCTGGTGTTCGGCCTGTTGGCGTTGGTCTCACGCGCCTCACCCGAGCCCCCCCAGAACCCCTATGAGGTTCCGTTCGAGCTGTTCACGCTCGACAACGGTCTGACCGTGATCCTGTCTGAGGACCATTCGGCGCCAACGTACTCGATATGCGTGGTCTACGACGTCGGTTCGCGCGATGAGGCCCGGGGCAAGACCGGATACGCCCATCTGTTCGAACACATGATGTTCCAGGGATCGGAGAACGTTGGAAAAGGAGAGCACTTCATCCTGATCCAGAGAAACGGCGGCGGGATGAACGGAACGACGACGACGGACCGGACGAACTACTACCAGACACTGCCCGCGAACCAGATCGACTTGGGCCTGTTCCTCGAAGCCGACCGCATGCGCTCGCCCGACATTTCGGATGTGAACCTCGAGAACCAGCGTCAGGCGGTCAAGGAGGAGCGCCGGTTGCGTGTCGACAACGCCCCGTACGGACGAACCTTCGAAGTCATTGCCGAGACGGCGTACGACAATTTTGGTTACAGACATTCGACGATCGGCTCCATGGAGGATCTGGACGCCGCGATGCTGGAAGACGTGCAGGAGTTCTTCGACGAGTACTACGCGCCGAACAACGCGGTTCTGGCCCTGGTTGGCGATTTCGACACTGAAGAGGTGCTCGGGAAGGTGAAGGAGTACTTCGGCGACATCCAACCCCGCTTGAAGCAGCCCGAAATGCTGGCTTTCGACACACCTCAGGAGTCGGAGAGGCGAACTACTGTTCGCGATCCGTTCGCGAGGCTGCCCCGCCTCGACATCGTGTTCAAGGCGCCTCCCGGTAATACCGGGGACTGGTACATCCTGGCGGTGATGGCCGATATCCTCGCCGGGGGCACATCGTCCCGACTATACCGGCGGCTCGTACGGGAGGAACGTATGGCGGTGAACGCTGGCGGCGGTCTCACCGAACGGCGCGGCCCATCGTTGGTGCAGTTTGTAGCGCTGCCCACTCCGGGAACGGATCTCGACACGCTGGAAGCCATCATCTATGAGGAGATCGAGAAGCTCCAGACCGATCTGGTCGAGGACTGGGAGATGGAGAAGGTCCGGATGCAGATCGAGAGGCGGAACGCCCAGAGCCTGCGCAGTACGCTGTCGCGCGCGATGTCGCTCGCCGAGAACGAGGTCTTCTACAACAACCCCGGGTTGATCAACACCTCACTGCAACGGTACAACAGGGTGACCAAGGAAGGTGTCCGGAGGGCGGCCGAGCTTTACCTTCAGGCGAAGAATCGGACCGTTGTCATCACGCTTCCGCTAACAGGTGGGGGTGGACGATGAAGCGTGGTTTGATCCTCGGCTTGTCCGCAGCCCTGGCGATGCCCGCGGCGTCGATTGCCTACGGGCAGGACGTCGCGCCCGATACCTCGTCGATCGTCCGGAAGAACCGCGCTCCGGTCTCGGACGAAGTTCTCGAGGTGACCCTGCCCCGGGCCGTCGAGGCCGTCCTGGATAACGGTTTGAAGGTGCTGATCCTCGAAGACCATCGGTTGCCGATTGTGTCGATGGAACTCGGTATCAGCGGAGCCGGAGGGATCTACGAGCCGGCGGACGTGCCGGGGCTGGCGACGATGACGGCCCAGATGTTGCGCGAGGGTACGGCGACCCGGTCCAAGCAGGAGATCCTCGAACAGGTCGCCCGGCTCGGCGCCACACTTTCCAGTCGGTCCAACTTCGGTTCCGCCCAGGCGTCGGTGAGCGCCTCTGGCCTTGCTCGCAACATGGACGAGTGGGTCGAGATCATGCTGGACGTTCTGCTCCATCCCAGCTTTCCTGAATCGGAACTGGATCGCCTCAGGGAACAGGCCAGGGTTGGCTTGCGTCAACAGCGGAGCTCGCCGGCCTTCCTCGCCGACGAGCGGTTCAATGCCGCCGTCTTCGGCGACCATCCCGCCGCGATAGTTACAGAGACCGAGGCTTCGCTCGACGCGATGTCTACCGAGACGATTGCCCGGTGGCATCGCGACCGCTACGCCCCTCAGAACTCGATCCTCGGCATCGCCGGCGATGTCGATGCGGATGAGCTGATCCCGCAGCTGAACGTGTGGTTTGCCGGATGGGAACGGACCGATCTCGTCGAAGAACTGCCCCCCGACCCGCCGACGCCGCCCGAAACCAGGATCTTCCTCGTCGACCGGCCGAACTCGGAGCAGACGACGATCTACATCGGCACCCTGGCCATCGACCGGCGCCATCCCGACTACGTGCCGTTCACCGTTATGAACGAGGTTCTGGGCGGCGGCGCGGCCGCGCGCCTGTTCATCAACCTGCGAGAGGAAAAGGGGTACACCTACGGCGCATACGGTACGTTTTCGGCGCTCAAGTACCCGGGCGCGTGGCGTGCGTTCGGCGACGTACGCACAGAGGTCACCGAAGGGGCGATGAACGAGTTCATGAACGAGATTACCCGGATCCGCGAGGAGCCTGTTCCCGAAGGCGAACTCGCCGAGACCAAGCGCTCGATCGTGGCCGGTTTCGCGCTGTCGCTCGAACAGCCCTCGAGTTTGCTCGGCTACTCCACCCTGCGTGAGATCTACGGCTTCGATGCGGACTACTGGGACGTCTACCCGGCCCAGATCATGGCCGTGACCTCCGAAGACGTCCAGAGCAGCGTTGTTGCATGGATCGGGGCGGAGATGGAATTCGCCCTTTCCCAAGCGGTAGCGTCAGGCGATACGTTCGAACACAGGCCGTCCGAGTGCGGTCATTGTGTTCAGGACTTTCTGGCCGACCTGGATCTCCGTGATTTGCCTGGAGAAGCTGCGGGATCTGAGTCTGGGGCCGATGACGCTCTTCCACCGGCCGATCTGCGTTTCTATCCGGCTGCGCTGGTTGTACCCTGTGGCCACTTGCCATGCCATGCGGCCGTTGCTGCGGATCTGGGTGTTAACGATCGCGAAAAAGTGAAGTGTTCTGGACGAGCGCCGACACGTAAGTCGTGATTTTCTTCCTCGCGAATGTCGAATTCCGAGCCTGTCCGGTCGAAGGGCGGAAAACTATAGCAGAATTGTCAAGCGCGCGGAAGCGTGATCTGTCACGCAACGTCGCCCAAGCTGCACGACTGGTCGGAAAGCCCCGGCAAAGAGCCTCGCAAGGCCTCGGCGATGATGATGAGCGTTCAGAGTCTCGGCGCTTGTTCAGATTCATTCACTTTCTGGTGATCGTTTACAATTTCTGGGCAATATGGCGATCCCGAACCGTCGGATCCCGCGCCGATTGCGGGCGGATCACTGCGTTCTTTGGCGGCGGTATAACCACATCCAGGGTCTCCCCATACCGTTCCCTCAGCAGATCCCGTGTGGACGCTCCATCATAGGCGCCGTCCGCCAGGAAGCCCGTGACCGAGGCATCGAGTTGATCCAGGAGCCCGGGTAAGGCGGTGCTGTCTCCAACGTCATCGTGAGTCAGGTCGGCGCAAACAATCGCACCGCTATGGAGGTCCAGTCCGAGGTGGAGTTTGCGCCAGCGGCGGCGTATTCCCCTGGTTTTATGCTTCTGTGCGAGCCATTCTCCTTCTCCGAAGATCTTGAGGCCGGTACTGTCCACCACCAGATGGACAGGCACAGACCCGGCTTGCCTCATCGCCTGAGCGATGCTCAAGCCGTTTGCGCGACGCGACAGTGTGGAGTAATCCGCCACTCGTATATCCAGCCCCATGAGCGTGCCGATGGAACCCATCAGCCCCTGCGTTTCTCGCAACCCAAGCCGATACGCCGTGCGCAGCGTCAGGCATGTCTCGATCGCCAGATCCGAGTATCTCCGCTGGCCACCCCGTGACGTGCGGCGCGGTGCGCTCCACACACTTTGAGCCTCATCACTGACCCAAATCGTGAAAGTGTGCCAATCTTAGTTGGAAATTGAAACGGCTCCAAACCCTATGGTTTGATGGTATTGGAAGAAACAACATCAAGCCTGTAAGAGAAAGGAGCCGAGATGAGGAGTCTGTTACGTTCGGTGAAAAAACGCAAGAAGAGGCGAGTACTGGGTGAGGTCGAGGTCATGAGCCGGGAGGAGTACTCGGGACTGGAATTGGACTCGAAGGTGGAGATGATCCGGGCGTTGATCCCACTGGGGTTGATGCACGTAGAGGAGTTGCTCGACGAGGAAGTGAAGGCGTTGGCGGGTGAGCGATACGCGCGAAAGGAGGCGACGTTGAGGGGCCGGCGACACGGGAGCAATCCGGGGACCGTGGGGCTCGGGGGCCAGAGGGTACCGGTTCGGGTGCCTCGAGTTCGCAGCGTGGCGGGCGGGGAGATTCCGCTTCGGAGCTACGAGGAACTCAGTCCGGATGGCGCGGTGAACGAACTGCTTCTCAGACGTGTGCTTTATGGGATCTCCTGCCGGAACTACGAGTCGGCCGCGGAAGCGATTCCAGGAGCCATCGGATTGTCGAGCTCGACGGTGTCTCGAGGATTCGTCCAGGCGAGTGCCGCGAAACTTCGGCAGATGCAGGAGCGGGATCTGTCGGCCGAGGACGTGGTGGCGATCTTCCTGGACGGGAAAATGTTTGCCGACGCCACGATGGTTGAGGTGGCCCCGGAAAATCGGGCAGTTGTTTAAGGTGTATTCCACCGACTGAGGAGGGATACGCGATGACGAAGAGACGCAGGTTTTCTGGGGAGTTGAAAGCGAAGGTCGCGCTGGAAGCGCTTCGGGGCGATCGGACGCTGCAGGAGATTGCCTCGAAGCACCAGGTTCATCCGAACCAGGTGAGCACATGGAAGCGCCAGGCGATGGAAGGGCTTGGCGAGATGTTCTCGAACGGTGTGGAACGCCGGCGGCGGGATCATGAAAGCGAGGTTCGTGAGCTTCACGCCAAGATCGGCGAATTGACGGTGGAGCGGGATTTTTTGTCCAGAGGGTCCGGTCGATGAGCCGGGCCGCGCGCCGGGCGATGGTGAGGCGCCCTGACCCGGAACTGAGCTTGAGTCGTCAATGCCGTTTGCTGTCGATCGGGCGCTCCTGGCTCTATTACACGCCCCAGGGCGAGAGCGCGGAGACCTTGGCGCGGATGCGGCGCATCGATGAGTTGTTTCTGAAGCATCCGTTCTACGGTGCCCGTCAGATCGTCCGTCATCTGCGCCGCGAGGGCGTGCGCATCGGCCGTCGCCGGGCGGGGCGTCTGATGCGTTTGATGGGTCTTCAGGCGATCTACCGGGCACCCCGCACCAGCGAGCCGCATCCCGAGCACCGGGTCTACCCCTATCTGCTCAAGGGTTTGGCGATCGAGCGGGCAAACCATGTCTGGTGCGCCGACATCACCTACATCCCTGTGCGGCGCGGCTTTCTTTACTTGGTGGCGATCCTGGATTGGGCGAGCCGGTATGTGCTGGCCTGGCGTTTGTCGAACACCCTGGACGCCGGCTTTTGCGTCGAGGCGCTCGAGGAGGCGCGGACCCGCCACGGCCAGCCGGAGATCTTCAATACCGATCAGGGCAGCCAGTTCACCGGCTTCGCCTTCACCGGGCGCTTGCGGGCGGCCGGTGTCCAGATCTCGATGGACGGCCGGGGCCGGTGCATGGACAACATCTTCATCGAGCGGCTGTGGCGCTCCCTCAAATACGAGGCTGTCTATCTGCACGACCTTGCCGACGGCTTCCAGGCCCGGCGCGTCATCGGCGAGTGGATCGACTTCTACAACGCCGAACGGCCACACTCGGCCCTCGGCGGAAAAACCCCGGCCGAGGCCTACCGCGGCGACCCGCCTGCGGATATGATGGACAAGCAGCTACGCGCCTTGCCCGCTTACCCACCGGCGCAGCAACGGCGACAGGAAGATCGATCCAAGGAGATTCTGGCAAGATGAGCGGCAACCGGAATACACCTTAAACAGGCCGCCAAGCTGTCCACAAACCGGGGCCACCTCACTGAAAGGCGATAAAGGTCTTGCCGGTACCGGTGGCCAGCGTCAGCAGGATGCGGTCACGGTCGGCAGCGACGGCCTCCAGCACACGTTCGATCGCTATGTCTTGGTAGTAACGGCTCTGGAAATATCCGCCTCTATCCTCGATGGGGATCTCGGCGAAACGGTCGCGCCATGCGTCTTGCTCAGCAAAAGTCAGGTCCCAAAGTTCGTCCGGGGTCGGGTAGCTGGGTACTTCGCCTTCCGTACCCTCCTGCATGTCGATGCCGTAGGTGGCCCGACCGTTGGTGGAATAGGTGTAACGGACGCCGAGCATCCCGGCGTAATTCTTCGCCTGCCCCACGCCTTCGGTCAGTTCCTCGTCCCACGCCTTGGCCTCAACGACGGCCAATTTGGTGTTTCGATAGACCAAGACATAATCAGCGGACAGGGGTTTACCGCGTCGTCCGTGCCCTTCCAGCCGACCCAGCGTGATCGCATATTCCCGTCGGATGCGGCTACCCTCGACCACACCCCAGCCTGCCGCTGCGAGGGCGGGGTCGATGTGCTCGGCTCTGGTTTCCGCTTCGTTCATCGATCTACAATTCGCCGTTGAAGGCTTGGTGCAGCAGCGAATCCTTCAATTCGTCGAGTGCGGTGAGCTTCTCGCGATAGACGGATTTGAGGCGTTCAGTTTCAATGTCGAGTGCATCAACTTGTTTAACGATACGAATCTGCTCGCTCACAGGCGGCACAGGAACGCTAAGCGCGGACAGCGTTCCTTGATTCAAACTCTTGATGTTTGTACCGATGCCGCTGCCGATCATTTCGCGCCTAGCTGTGTTCGACTTCAGGTAGTGACAGAGATATCTCGGCGTTACGCCGTCATTAAGTCGCGCCCTAATCGAAAGTGTGCCAATCTTAGTTGGAAATTGAAACGGCTCCAAACCCTATGGTTTGATGGTATTGGAAGAAACAACATCAAGCCTGTAAGAGAAAGGAGCCGAGATGAGGAGTCTGTTACGTTCGGTGAAAAAACGCAAGAAGAGGCGAGTAATGGGTGAGGTCGAGGTCATGAGCCGGGAGGAGTACTCGGGACTGGAATTGGACTCGAAGGTGGAGATGATCCGGGCGTTGATCCCACTGGGGTTGATGCACGTAGAGGAGTTGCTCAACGAGGAAGTGAAGGCGTTGGCGGGTGAGCGATACGCGCGAAAGGAGGCGACGTTGAGGGGCCGGCGACACGGGAGCAATCCGGGGACCGTGGGGCTCGGGGGCCAGCGGGTGCCGGTTCGGGTGCCTCGAGTTCGCAGCGTGGCGGGCGGGGAGATTCCGCTTCGGAGCTACGAGGAACTCAGTCCGGATGGCGCGGTGAACGAACTGCTTCTCAGACGTGTGCTTTATGGGATCTCCTGCCGGAACTACGAGTCGGCCGCGGAAGCGATTCCAGGAGCCATCGGATTGTCGAGCTCGACGGTGTCTCGAGGATTCGTCCAGGCGAGTGCCGCGAAACTTCGGCAGATGCAGGAGCGGGATCTGTCGGCCGAGGACGTGGTGGCGATCTTCCTGGACGGGAAAATGTTTGCCGACGCCACGATGGTTGTGGCCCTGGGCATCACAATTACGGGCGACAAACGCTTCTTAGGCTTCGTGGAGACGAGTACGGAGAACGAGCAGGTACTGACTCCGTTTCTCCGTTCATTGATGGAGCGAGGCCTGGACATCTCTGAAGGCGTGCTGGTGATCGTCGACGGCGGCAAAGGTCTGCGCGCGGCAGTCAAGCGGGCATTCGGTAATCGAGCCCTGGTCCAACGCTGCCAATGGCACAAACGCGAGAACGTGGTGAGCTACCTGTCGAAGACCGAGCAAGCCGCGTGGCGCAAGCGGCTTCAGCGTGCGTACCAGCGCCCGGAGTACAACGAAGCCCGGGCGGCCCTCAAACAGCTCCATGGAGAGCTCGAGGAGCGAAACCAATCGGCCGCTGCGAGCCTTGAGGAAGGCCTGGAGGAGACCCTCACGTTGCATCGACTCGGCGTGTACGGGGTCCTGGGCCGTTCGTTCAAGACGACGAATTGCTTGGAATCGGTCAATGCCCTCGTCGAGGAAAGGTGCGCGAAGGTCGATCATTGGAAGAACTCGAGCCAGCGGCAGCGCTGGTTGGCGACGGCGCTCATCGACATCGAACCACGCTTGAGGAAGGTGATCGGCTACCGTCATCTTCCAAAGCTCCGCGAAGCCCTCAGGCGGGAGCTGAAGATTGAGGCGAAGACGTCGACGAGATCGAAGAAGAAGGTTGCGTGACCAATCGTGAGCCGTGGAGAGTTTCAACTAAGAATGGGCTTGACTCCCCTAATCGTGAAACCCGAATGCGTAATCCTGTCGGCACCTGCTCCGACCAGCAGAGAGCGACCGATAAGTTCCACGTTTCCGTTCGATCGGACGAAAAGAAGGTCGTTCTCTCTCACCGTGTCCGAGTCACGGAGCGTACCGTTAATGGTTACGGTGTCCAAATCGTCGAGCGGCACCCAATAATTTGTCTGAAAGTCCTTCACCCCCACAATTCTGACGGAGTCGCCACGACTCGACTTCGTGAAGTTAATACCATTTCGGAAAGTCGCAAGTTGATCTAGGCCGCGCTCTTCCCATTCCTCGTCCCGCTTCCTGAAAACTGCGTCTAGATGGCTCTCAAACAGGTCGCGTGCGTTTTCGAGGTTCCTTTCGGCGTTGGCTTTGGCTGCGGCGATTCCGTCAAACGCTTCATCGAGGATTCCGATGATCCGCCGCTGTTGGGGGAGTGGTGGCGCTGGAACGGGAATCGAATTCAGCGACCTTTGATTCAGCTTAGGCTGCGCCATTCCGCTGACGAAAGAATCGAGTGGAATAGAGTTGATGTAGAACTCAATGAATCGCTGGGACTCCATGTCAGCGAATTTGAGAACGTGTGCGTGGTTATTGACCCAGACCTTGCCGGAAACCGAGAAGGCAATCGGGTAGGTCCGTGCGAGTAGGTTTGCGCCGTCTTCGGAAACGAGGAGTAGATCCTCGTCAAATAGATAGTCACCAACATGATCTACGACACCGGAAGCTCCGTAGTACGGATACGGGCCAGAACTTCTCTTGTTCTTCGTTATGGGTACTCGCTTGCTATCGAGGTTCTCGCACACATCGCCCAACACCTTCATTGGCCACACATTCTTCAAAGCAGCGCCTTAATGTTCTCCAGCGCGTCCACGCTCTCGGCGTCCAAAGCGGCGATTTCGTCCATGATCTCCTGCGGGCTGCGGTGAATCACTTCCTCGCCGGTATTGGGATTCGTCACAGTAAGGTCGAAAGTCGCCGGGTCAATGCTTTCGGTGTCCACGCTCCAACTCTTGGGCGAATCGGCGAAGGTCTCTTGGAGTTTCACAAACTCGGTGAGGTCGTCATCATTGAGCGGGTTGGTCTTCCCGAGGTTGCGGCCCGGATCAAGCTGGTAGTACCAAACCTTGCGCGTCGGAACGCCTTTCTCAAAAACAAGCACTACCGTTTTTACACCAGCCCCCTGAAAGGTGCCGCTCGGACAGTCAAGCACTGTGTGCAGATTGCAGCTTTCCAGAAGTTGCTTGCGTAGGCTTACCGAGGCGTTATCCGTGTTAGTCGCTTTGACAACGTAAAAAGGACCCACCCCCTGGTTAATGGTTTGTAAGCGATTCCGCCGTCGAGGCTGTGGGGAGTGTGGGAGCCGAAGGCTTCCAAGCCACCGTGGGAGCGCGCTGGCTTTGCAGCGGGTTCCCATGGGGGCGGCACTTTCCACAGCCCGCCGCGCCCGCGGTTTTCACGCGGATCCTCCGGCGGACCGGGGTTTGTTCTTCCGTTTGCTAGCGGCGCCGAGACTGTCGGTAAACCGGATACTTTCCCACTCGAACTGGTGAATGGCGCAGTGATGGGTCAGCCGGTCCAGCAGGGCTGCGGTCAATGCGGCGTCACCGAAGACGCTGGTCCACTGTGCAAACGGCAAGTTCGATGTGACGATCAGCGAACCCTTTTCGTAGCGGTCCGAGAAGACCTGAAACAGCAACTGCGCCCCCTCGGCCGAGAACGGGATATAGCCGACTTCGTCCACGATGAGCAGCTCGAAGCGGGCCAGCTTCGCCAGGTGCCGCTTCAGTTGCCGTTCCTCGCGCGACTCGATCAAGGTGTTGACCAGCCCGGCTGCCGTGGTGAACCCGACGCGGTAGCCCCTCCGGCAGGCTTCCACACCCAGCACCGTGGCGGCATGGGTTTTACCGGTTCCGTGCTTGCCCAACAGGACGACGTTCTCGTGCCGGGTAATGTAGCCGCACTCGGCATAGTCGCGAACCTGGACCGCATCGAGCACGGGCCACTTCTTCAGGTCCGTGGTCTCCAGGGTCTTGAGCAGTGGGAACCGGGCCTCCCGCAGTCGACGCTGGACCTGATTGGCTTGCCGCTGCTCCAGCTCGCGGCTGGCCAGAGCCAATAGAAAGCCGGTGTGCCCCTCGCCGGCCTCTTTAGCCTGTCGGGCGTGTTCCCGCCACTCCCGCACCATGGCCGGAAGCCGGAGTTGCCGCAGTGCGTCGTCGAGAACGATCTCCTGACCCGGACTCATCGCACACCCCCAGCCAGGAGACGGTCATATTGATCCAGATCGGCCCGGGCGATCGTCAGATCGGTGATACCGGGCATCAACCCGGACTCGAGCGGTGCATGGGATCGAGTCGGCGTGTCCTCCCGCATCAGAATGTGCCGCACCGCTTCCAACTCGATACAGTGGGCATCGAGCGCTTCCTGGATGGCCGATGACACCCGATCCAGATCCCAGTCCTGGTGGAGTTGCAGGATGCCGATGAACTCCCGGGTGCCCCGACTGTACCCATGCCGATCCCGCAACCGCTCCAGCGCGGTCTCATATTGGGTCGGCCATTGATCCCGCCACTGCCGGATCGGCCGGGCGCTCTCAAACGAGGCCACCTTCCGCCGGATCAACTCCAGGTAGTGCAACGGATCAATCCGCCAGTCGCTATGACCGAAGGCGCGGTCATGTTCGGCCACCTTCTTCTGGTCCGCGTAAAAGCTCACCCGGTCACAGCCGATATGGGCCCAGAGCCGGCGTCCCACATATGCGGTCGGCACCGAATACCGGTTCTGATCCACCTGGGCGTCTGGTACGGGCTGATCCGCACACCCACCACCTTCGTGTTCTCGAATCGGGTGCCCGGCAGCGCCAGCAGGTACGCGCGTTCTGCTCCATGGCGTTCCCCGATCGTCCGATCGTCGGACCGACCGCCGATCCTCCGCTGGTCGTCGGCGCCGCAGCGTTCCAGCAACTGCGCGTTCAACTCGTCGAAGTCGGTCACCTCGGGAACCGGCACCAGGAAGTTTCTCCGTGCGAAGCCGACCAGTCCCTCGACCCCGCCTTTCTCCTGGCCCCGCGCCGGATTGCAGAACCGTGCTTCAAACGTGTAGTGCGCCCGAAACGCTGTGAACCGCGTCTGTTCAACCCGACCCTTCCCGCGCAGAATCTGTTTCACGGCGGTTTTCAGGTTATCGAACACTAACGTCGGGAAGACGCCTCCGTACCAGTCGAACCCACGGATGTGACCGTCCAGGAACATCTCCTGCCGTTCCCACGGATAGGCCCGCACAAACGCCTTGCCCGAGTACCGAGATCTCATGCAGAACAACTTGACCTGACGGTCTTGACCGTTCATCCGGACCCAGGCCGTACCCCAGTCCACCTCGGCTTCACGGGCGTGTTCCGGGTCCAACGGCACCACAGCACCGGTCTGGTTCCAGCCCAACCGTGTCTTCCGTTCCCGAACCCAGCGGCGTACCGTCGGCTCGGCTCCGGTAAATTCATGCTCCTCCACCAGACGTTGCCACACCCGGTGCGCGGTGTGGCGTTGCTTGACTGGCTGGTCCCGGTCCGCCTGGAGCCAGGCATCTACGATCCTGGCGACCGGGTCCATCACCGGACAGGCTGGCTCCTTCTCTCGCCGATACTTGGGCTCCTGTCCGGCCAATACTTTCCGGACCGTCCGTCGCGTGTGCCCGGTCTCCCGGGCGATCTGTCGAATGCTTTTCTTGTAAACCCGATGTGCAGTTCTGATCAACTCGTACTGATCCATCCCTATCAATCCTCACCTCCCACTCGCGTGCCTGTTCATCCAGTTCACGCTTCGGGGGAGGCTATCAGGGGTGGGTCCCTTTTACGTTATCGAAATCATTCGTCGGCCCCTTCATCGTTCTAGGCAGTTTCCTCGTTGCTACGAATGGTGAGATTCCTAACCCCACGCTTGATGTCTTGGATTTCCTGTCGGGAATATGCGCGGTGCTCGCTTACGTTGGAATGTTTGTCTATGGCGCTGCCATAGATCAGCGGGTGCAAGTTCAATGCAACGTGTGGCGTAGGGAAATCGCCAGGATCTCGAGTGGCAAGGAACCGTCAGAAACAAGCATAGTGATGGGAATCGATGTATCGGAGTACTACAAGTACTACGTTCCAGCCCCAATCCTGTTGTTGCTCGTGTTTCTGCCGATCACATTGATCTGTGTCAGAAGACTTATTACGGATTAGCTTCCGTTCGCTTCGGTCGGGCTGAAGAGCGTGCTCCGTTTGTGCTCCATTAAGACAATGAATTCAGCAACTCTATGAACCTATTGCCACGGGAATCGACGCCAAAGACGCTAGATTCTTTATTCACGGTCACTAGTGTCCGGAACACGGTGCGACAGCCGCCGGCAACTTATAGATGAACAGTGAGTTGAATGGCATTCTGCGATTTTTCGATTTGAACCTGCCGATCACACTTTTAGCAATATTACGGTGAGAGGGGTGATACCAATGGCGCATGAACTCAGGCCAAACCGTCTTCTCACAAGTCATGGATTACGCGCCCCGATACGAGTTTCAGAAGTGTGTCGCCCGCTATCGGGGCGATTACCAGCAGAAAGGGTTTTCCTGCTGGGATCAGTTCCTGGCGATGGCATTCGCCCAATTGATCTATCGTGAAAGCCTCCGCGACATCGAAGCCTGCTTACGCGCCCTCGGCAGAAAGCGTTACCACATGGGATTCCGAAGCAAGGTGGCGCGGACGACACTGGCCGACGCCAACGAGCGGCGCGACTGGCGGATCTATGCGGATTTCGCACAGGTCCTGATCGGCATGGCGCGGCCGTTATATGCCGAAGACCCCATCGGCGTCGAGTTGGATCAAGGTCTATATGCCCTGGACTCGACCACCATTGACCTGTGTCTTTCACTATTCCCATGGGCCCGGTTTCGCCGGCACAAAGCCGCGGTCAAGATGCATACACTGCTGGATCTTCACGGCAACATTCCCGCGTTTATCCACGTCACAGACGGGAAAGTCCATGACGTCAACGTTCTCGATGAGATCGCACCCGAAGCGGGTGCCTTCTACGTCATGGACCGCGCCTATATCGATTTTGAACGGCTCTTTCTCTTCTCCCTCTGTTCCGCTTTCTTTGTGGTGCGTGCTAAGAAGAACGTCGTCCTGCGGCGGCGGTACTCCCGTCGGGTGGACACGACCACGGGATTGCGATCCGACCAGACGGTCATCCTCACAACGAACAAATCCGCCAAAACCTATCCCGATCCGTTGCGGCGTATCAGCTACTTCGATGCCGGGACGAACAAGCGGTTGAAGTTCCTGACCAACAACTTCGCGTTGCCTGCACTCACCATCACTCAGATCTACAAGTCGCGATGGCAGGTGGAACTTTTCTTTAAATGGATCAAACAACACCTTCGAATCAAGTCCTTCTACGGCACCAGCGAGAATGCGGTGAAGACCCAGATCTGGATCGCCATTTCGGTTTATGTTCACGTCGCCATCATCCGGAAGCGCCTCGGCATCGATAGGAGTCTTTACCAAATCCTACAGATTCTCAGCATTACGATTCTTGAGAAACAGCCCATTTTGCAGGCCTTTCACGCGCCTGATTCCCAATTCAATGAACTCCAAGATCCTAACCAGCTGGTTCTATTCGACTTCTAACCGGACACTAGTGATTCACGGTTAGCAGTTCATTTCCCAAGCTGGACGTCGCGGCTTCAACCTTCCCGGCTCAATCGCAGCACTCGAATACAGAGCTGAAGTTTGGAAGGGGATATTGGAACAAGCAATGTCTTCTGGTCGAGCGTGGCCTGTGTCACCTGATCCGTTGTCCATCCCACTGGATCGAAGAACCGACCGATACTGACCTCCGCGAATGTAATCCTGTCTTCTTCAAGATCTGGCAAATCGATCTCGTGCACAGCGTCTGCTAGCGCTCCCTCGTATGGCAACAGGCTCTCGAAGTTCTCAAAGCTCTTTGACCAAAGCTGCTCCTCGGCGTAAACCCACTCAGGCCGAGTGGAATGCAGCGCGAACATCGCTGGATTGTTCCCGATCTTCAGGTGCCGTTGCCCGGATTCGTGGTAACTCACTTTGACACTGCCGCCCTTTCGAGGCTGAAACACATAAAGAAAGTGTGCCAATCTTAGTTGGAAATTGAAACGGCTCCAAACCCTATGGTTTGATGGTATTGGAAGAAACAACATCAAGCCTGTAAGAGAAAGGAGCCGAGATGAGGAGTCTGTTACGTTCGGTGAAAAAACGCAAGAAGAGGCGAGTACTGGGTGAGGTCGAGGTCATGAGCCGGGAGGAGTACTCGGGACTGGAATTGGACTCGTAAGGTGGAGATGATCCGGGCGTTGATCCCACTGGGGTTGATGCACGTAGAGGAGTTGCTCGACGAGGAAGTGGAGGCGTTGGCGGGTGAGCGATACGCGCGAAAGGAGGCGACGTTGAGGGGCCGGCGACACGGGAGCAATCCGGGGACCGTGGGGCTCGGGGGCCAGCGGGTGCCGGTTCGGGTGCCTCGAGTTCGCAGCGTGGCGGGCGGGGAGATTCCGCTTCGGAGCTACGAGGAACTCAGTCCGGATGGCGCGGTGAACGAACTGCTTCTCAGACGTGTGCTTTATGGGATCTCCTGCCGGAACTACGAGTCGGCCGCGGAAGCGATTCCAGGAGCCATCGGATTGTCGAGCTCGACGGTGTCTCGAGGATTCGTCCAGGCGAGTGCCGCGAAACTTCGGCAGATGCAGGAGCGGGATCTGTCGGCCGAGGACGTGGTGGCGATCTTCCTGGACGGGAAAATGTTTGCCGACGCCACGATGGTTGTGGCCCTGGGCATCACAATTACGGGCGACAAACGCTTCTTAGGCTTCGTGGAGACGAGTACGGAGAACGAGCAGGTACTGACTCCGTTTCTCCGTTCATTGATGGAGCGAGGCCTGGACATCTCTGAAGGCGTGCTGGTGATCGTCGACGGCGGCAAAGGTCTGCGCGCGGCAGTCAAGCGGGCATTCGGTAATCGAGCCCTGGTCCAACGCTGCCAATGGCACAAACGCGAGAACGTGGTGAGCTACCTGTCGAAGACCGAGCAAGCCGCGTGGCGCAAGCGGCTTCAGCGTGCGTACCAGCGCCCGGAGTACAACGAAGCCCGGGCGGCCCTCGAACAGCTCCATGGAGAGCTCGAGGAGCGAAACCAATCGGCCGCTGCGAGCCTTGAGGAAGGCCTGGAGGAGACCCTCACGTTGCATCGACTCGGCGTGTACGGGGTCCTGGGCCGTTCGTTCAAGACGACGAATTGCTTGGAATCGGTCAATGCCCTCGTCGAGGAAAGGTGCGCGAAGGTCGATCATTGGAAGAACTCGAGCCAGCGGCAGCGCTGGTTGGCGACGGCGCTCATCGACATCGAACCACGCTTGAGGAAGGTGATCGGCTACCGTCATCTTCCAAAGCTCCGCGAAGCCCTCAGGCCGGAGCTGAAGATTGAGGCGAAGACGTCGACGAGATCGAAGAAGAAGGTTGCGTGACCAATCGTGAGCCGTGGAGAGTTTCAACTAAGAATGGGCTTGACTCCACATAAACGTTGTCCTGTTCGTCAGCATGTATCTCGCGAAAGCGCCGAACGTCGGACCCGAGTCTCAAGTTCATACGGACAACGTAGCGATTATCTGTCTCGGCACGTGGCATCGTCGTCGCCCATTATGGAATTCCACTAGTGTCCGGAACACGGTGCGACAGCCGCCGGCAACTTATAGATGAACAGTGAGTTGAATGGCATTCTGCGATTTTTCGATTTGAACCTGCCGATCACACTTTTAGCAATATTACGGTGAGAGGGGTGATACCAATGGCGCATGAACTCAGGCCAAACCGTCTTCTCACAAGTCATGGATTACGCGCCCCGATACGAGTTTCAGAAGTGTGTCGCCCGCTATCGGGGCGATTACCAGCAGAAAGGGTTTTCCTGCTGGGATCAGTTCCTGGCGATGGCATTCGCCCAATTGACCTATCGTGAAAGCCTCCGCGACATCGAAGCCTGCTTACGCGCCCTCGGCAGAAAGCGTTACCACATGGGATTCCGAAGCAAGGTGGCGCGGACGACACTGGCCGACGCCAACGAGCGGCGCGACTGGCGGATCTATGCGGATTTCGCACAGGTCCTGATCGGCATGGCGCGGCCGTTATATGCCGAAGACCCCATCGGCGTCGAGTTGGATCAAGGTCTATATGCCCTGGACTCGACCACCATTGACCTGTGTCTTTCACTATTCCCATGGGCCCGGTTTCGCCGGCACAAAGCCGCGGTCAAGATGCATACACTGCTGGATCTTCACGGCAACATTCCCGCGTTTATCCACGTCACAGACGGGAAAGTCCATGACGTCAACGTTCTCGATGAGATCGCACCCGAAGCGGGTGCCTTCTACGTCATGGACCGCGCCTATATCGATTTTGAACGGCTCTTTCTCTTCTCCCTCTGTTCCGCTTTCTTTGTGGTGCGTGCTAAGAAGAACGTCGTCCTGCGGCGGCGGTACTCCCGTCGGGTGGACACGACCACGGGATTGCGATCCGACCAGACGGTCATCCTCACAACGAACAAATCCGCCAAAACCTATCCCGATCCGTTGCGGCGTATCAGCTACTTCGATGCCGGGACGAACAAGCGGTTGAAGTTCCTGACCAACAACTTCGCGTTGCCTGCACTCACCATCACTCAGATCTACAAGTCGCGATGGCAGGTGGAACTTTTCTTTAAATGGATCAAACAACACCTTCGAATCAAGTCCTTCTACGGCACCAGCGAGAATGCGGTGAAGACCCAGATCTGGATCGCCATTTCGGTTTATGTTCACGTCGCCATCATCCGGAAGCGCCTCGGCATCGATAGGAGTCTTTACCAAATCCTACAGATTCTCAGCATTACGATTCTTGAGAAACAGCCCATTTTGCAGGCCTTTCACGCGCCTGATTCCCAATTCAATGAACTCCAAGATCCTAACCAGCTGGTTCTATTCGACTTCTAACCGGACACTAGTGTTGGAATTCATTTGCGAAAGTGTGACCAAAAGTGTGACCAAACCATGCCCAAACATGCCAAAAGGTGACCATTTACCGGTCACCTTGCGGGGTTAAGTTATTGATTCTAAAATGCCGAAGGCGGGATTCGAACCCGCACACCCGAAGGCACCACCCCCTCAAGATGGCGTGTCTGCCAGTTTCACCACTTCGGCGTACCTGAAATCTCTTCTATGTGCCGCCAGACCTCACTGACCAACTAATTTGAATCGGGATCGGGCGTTTGGTCGGCGCCCTCATCCGCGGGAACCGCATCCTCAACCGAGGGTTCGGCGGGGACCGGATCCGCCTGGACCGCGGGTTCGCTCGTCTCCGTCGTTGGCACGGTGGCATCGTCGCTGAGAACAGATCCCGCTCCAGGCTGCGAAATCAGTATCGTGAGGCCCATCGATGTGAACATGAACAGAACCGCCGCCACAGTCGTCAACCGGTGCAGCACGGTTGCCGATGAGCGGGCGCCAAAGGTCGTCTGTGTCCCGCCACCGCCGAACGAACTGGCAAGATCCTGGCCCTTGCCCTGCTGGAGCAGCACGACGAGGATCAGAAAGACACAGACGATGACGTGAAGAATCGTTAACACAGTAATCATCCAGCTATCCTTCGGCGGTTCAGGCCGCCATCATTTCCCGTAATTGATGATCGCTCGAAACGCGTCCGGTTTCAAGCTTGCGCCTCCGACCAGGGCGCCATCGATGTCCAGCTTGTCCATCAGCGCGGCGATGTTATCCGGCTTAACGCTCCCTCCGTAAAGGATCCGAAGCGACTCGGCCACCTCAGCACCGTAAGTCTCCGAAACGGTGCGACGAATCACGCCGTGCATCTCGGCAGCGATCTCCGGGGTCGCGGTCCGCCCCGTGCCGATTGCCCAAACCGGCTCGTAAGCGGCAATGATATGAGAAAGGTCACTAGCAGTCAATCGAGCCAGCCCGTCGATAAGTTGCTTCTTAACTATCGTTTCCGCGCGCCCGGCCTCCCTTTCAGCGAGCGTTTCGCCGACGCACACGATCGCCTCCATCCCCTCGGCCAGAACAGCCGCCGCCTTCCGTCCGACGCTTTCGTCGGTCTCACCGAATAGTTGTCTGCGCTCGGAGTGGCCGACAATGACCCAGGTGCAGCCCACGCCGCTGAGCATCCGAGGAGACACGGCTCCGGTAAACGGGCCCTCCTTTTCCCAGTGGACATCCTGGGCGGCGATCGCGATCCGGCTGCCGGCTGCAGCTTCGAGGGCCACGGTCAGCGCCGTAAACGGGGGCGCGATGACGATGTCGCAGTAGTCAACGTCCACCACTGCCGGGACCAGCGCCTTGAAGAACTGACGGGTCTCGTCCCCGGTCTTGAACATCTTCCAATTGCCGGCAATAACGGGTTGCCTCATTAAGTCTTCCTCGCTGATCGCTCAGTCGGCCGGTCGGTCCGTCAGCGCCTCGACCCCGGGCAGCTTGCGGCCGCACAGGTACTCCAGAGCAGCACCGCCTCCGGTGGAGACATGATTGATCGAACCCTCGAAACCCGCCTGGTGCACTGCTGCCGCCGAATCGCCACCGCCGATGACGGAAAAAGCTTTCGACTCGGCGACCGCACGGGCTACCGCGAGTGTCCCCTCCGCAAACTTCGGGTTTTCGAACACACCCATCGGCCCGTTCCAGACGACAGTGCGTGCGGAACCTATGGATTTGGCGTAATGGGAAACGGTCTCGGGACCGATGTCGAGCCCCATTTCTTCGGGAGCCGTCTCCGAGACCGGGATAGTGCGCCTGCCTGTCCCGTCCATGTCCCTGGCTACGACATGGTCGACGGGCAGGTGGATTCTCCGGTTCCGCTTTCGGGCGGTCTCCAGCAATTCCCGCGCAATATCCACGCGATCATCTTCGACCAGGGACCGGCCGGTCTCCAGTCCTTCGGCCCTGAAAAACGTGTAAGCCATGGCGCCGCCAACCAAAATCTCGTCGGCAGTCTCAAGAAGACTCGCGATGAGCTCAATTTTCCCCGAAATCTTCGCGCCTCCAACGATGGAGATGTACGGGCGCTGGGCGCCCTTGAGAATCCGGCTGAGTGCATCCAGTTCCTTCTGCATCAGAAAGCCGGCGGCAGCCTGGTCGACCAGCGAACAAATCCCGGAAGTCGACGCGTGGGCCCGATGGGCGGCGCCGAACGCATCGTCCACATAGACATCGATCCCGCGGGCCAGCCGGCGAGCAAACTCGGGGTCGTTGGCCTGTTCGCCGGGATGAAATCGAAGGTTTTCGAGCAGGAGAATGTCGCCGGCCCTCAACCCGGCAATCATGGCCGCAACTTCGCCACCGATCGAGTCGGGCGCAACGGCAATAGGACAGCCCATCAACTGGCCGAGTCGCTCCGCGACCGGGCCGAGTACCAAGGCCGGGTCCACCTTGCCTCTTGGTTTCCCGAGATGCGAAGCCAGGATCAACCGTCCCCCGTGTTTGACTACATGACGAATCGATGGGAGTGCTGCCAGGATCCTCGTATCATCGGTAATCTCTCCACCCGATAGCGGTACGTTGAAGTCGACGCGCATGAAGATGCGCCGTCCGGACAGGTCCAAATCTGTTAAGGAGAGCTTGTTCATGGTCGAAGGTGATGGTGAGGGAGGACCGGCAAATCGCAGATTGGTGATTGGAAACAAGACATTCGATATTTAGGAGAACTCAAGACGGCGACCTTGTCTTCAAATGACAAATCACAAGTGTCCAATGACCGACCTTTCATGCTCCCGGGCACGACGACGAGCAAGAGCTGGCGGCCCGGACCACCGTGACCGCCTATTTCATGACGTGTTTGATGAGATCTTTCAGCCGACAGCTAAAACCCCACTCGTTGTCGTACCAGGAGAAGACCTTCAGCAGTTTGTTGTCGAGGGCCCGGGTCAAGGAAGCGTCGACGATCGAGGAATGCGGGTTGCGCAAGAAGTCGACCGAGACCAGGGGCTCCTCGGTGTACTGCAGGATGTCCTTCAGAGCGCCGTCGGCGGCTTGCTTGAACGCCTGGTTTGCTGTTTCTGCGGTGACCGGTTTCTCAGTCGTCACGGTCAGATCGACGATGGAAACATTGGGAGTCGGCACCCGGATGGCGACACCGTCAAGCTTCCCTTTCAGTTCCGGCATGACCAGGCCGATCGCCTTGGCGGCACCCGTCGAAGTCGGGATCATCGACAGCGCGGCCGCGCGCGCTCTGCGGAGGTCGCTGTGCGGCAGGTCGAGCAACTTCTGGTCGTTAGTGTATGAATGCACCGTCGTCATCAGGCCACGCTCGATACCAAAAGTTTCGTGGAGCACCTTGGCGATGGGTGCCAGACAGTTGGTCGTGCAGGAAGCGTTCGATATGACATCGTGCTTGTTGGGATCGTACTGCTCGTGGTTCACACCGACACATACCGTGATGTCTTCATTCTTCGCGGGAGCCGAGATGATGACTTTCCGCACAGATCCGCGCTTGTGCTTGCGCGCGTCCTCCGCCTTGGTGAAGAACCCGGTCGACTCGACGACCAGTTCCACGCCGAGATCGTCCCAGTCGATCTGCCCGGGATCGCGTTCGCTCGAAACCCTCAGCGGCTTACCATCGATTTCGAGTCCGTCGCCGCCGACTGCAACGTCAGACGACAGGTTGCCGAGCACGGAATCGTATTTCAGCAGGTGGGCCAGCATAGCCGGGCTGGTGATATCGTTGACGCCGACGATATCGATGTCGGTATCCCCTTGGCAGGCCCGGTAGAAATTCCTCCCGATCCGACCAAATCCGTTAATTCCAACCTTGATAGACATGAATCCTCTCCAGAGGGCGGTTATTACAGTGACGGCAAAGCCGAAAGAAACCATTCATCATAACCGATCTGGACAGCCCTCGCCGGGTAGAATAGGGTCGAGATGTACCTGATCTACACATCGGTACTTACTTTGGGGCTGCTCCTGACGCTGCCGTATTACATAGTTCGTTTCAGGAAGTACCTTCCCACGATTGGCGAAAGGCTGGGTTTCATCGAATCGGGGCCCGAAGGTCCGACGATCTGGGTTCACGCTGTCTCGGTGGGCGAAGTCCGGGCCGTGGATCGCCTTATCACCGGGATCCGGGACCGCTTCGCGGAGCATCGCATCGTAGTCAGCACGACAACGCCCACGGGCCGGGGACTGGCCCTCGAACTCACCGATGTCGACCGCGTCGTCTATTTTCCACTCGACCTCCCTTCGGCGGTCCGGCGCAGTCTCGACCAGATACAGCCCGACCTGATCATGATGGCCGAAACTGAGATATGGCCGAACTTCCTCCGCCAATGCGGTCTCCGCGGTATCCCGGTCCTCATGGTCAACGGACGCATCTCGGACAAATCATTTCCACGATATCTGAACGGCCGGCGGTGGCTGGGGCGCGTTCTGAACGGTTATTGGCTGCTCGGCATGCAGTCGGGGGACGACGCCCGGCGGATCAGCGAACTGGGCGCAGATCCTTCTAAAGTCGCCGTCTTCGGCAACCTCAAGTACGACCTGCCGTTAGCCACACCGAAGCTGAACCGACCGCTGATCGAGTTACTCGAGGCATCGCAGCCGTTGATCGTCGCGGCCAGCACGGCGGCAGAAGAAGAAACGCTCGTTCTGGAGGCGTTTCGCGCGGTCTGGTCGGACGAACCGGCCGCGAAGTTGCTCATCGCTCCACGGTTGGCCGACCGCTTCGACGAAGTCGAGGCCTTGCTCCGGACCTCTGGGTTGACGTACTGCCGTCGAAGCAGGATTGCCGACACTGCCGATGGCGCGGACGTTATCCTGCTCGACTCGATCGGCGAACTGAGCGGAATCTTCGAGTATGCGACCCTCGTGTTCATGGGAGGAACTCTCGTACCACGTGGCGGACACAACCTGCTGGAACCCGCGCGGTTCGCCAAACCGGTCCTCTTTGGTCCGCACATGCAGAACTTTCGCGAAATGACCCGCACTTTTCTGGAAGCGAACGCCGGCATCCAAGTCGTCGATGCGGCGGAGCTGGCCAACGAAATGATCGGTTTGCTCTCGGAGCCGGCGCGGGCAGCAGAGATCGGACGGCGCGGAAGGCGCTTGGCCGAGGAGAACGGTGGCGCGACAGAACGAACGCTGGATGCGGTCCGAACGTGTCTGGAGGAGAGCCGGTCGGGGAATCTTCTCCTGTCTGGGGATTCTTCCAGATGAGTCGTCTGTTCCGGTTGATCGTCAACACTCGTTCCCGGCTGTACGCCTCCGGCGTCCTGCCGACCTACCAGCTAGACCATCCTGTGATCAGTGTCGGCAACCTGACGGCGGGCGGCACCGGAAAGACGCCGTTGGTGATAGAACTGGCACGGCAGTTCCGCAACCTGGGCTACCGTCCGGTGATCCTGTCCCGGGGGTATCGGCGGCGCACACACGGGATCGTCGTGGTCGGCCGCGGCCAAGGCCCGGAGGTCGCGTGGCAGAACGCCGGTGACGAACCGTTCCTGATGGCGGTCCGCCTTCCCAACGTCGCCGTCGTGGTCGGTTCCGATCGCTACCGGGCGGGGCTTCGAGCCGAGGGCGAGGACCTCGGAGACCTGTTCATACTCGACGACGGATTCCAACACCGGAGGCTCCATCGCGACTTCGACCTGGTCGCAATCGATCCAGTCGAATGGCATGGTGACGAACGCCTGCTCCCTTCCGGGCTCTGGCGCGAACCGCGTGAGGCCCTCGGCCGAGCCCACGCAGCATGTGTCCAGTATTCGGAAACCACCACGACTCCCGAGCTGTCGATACCGGCGTTCACTGTAGACACCGTCGTCGACGGGCTCGTACGGGACGGAGAAACGACATCCCCGGAAACCCTTGTCGGACAGAAGATCGCTGCGTTCGCGGCCATCGCAAAACCAGAACGTTTTTTCCGGACGCTCGAGGCGATCGGCCTCGCCCCGGCTACCAGGAAAGCGTTTCCGGACCACCATTCCTACCGGGCCAGGGACCTCGATTCGATCGGTGGCGGCATCCGGATTACGACGGAAAAAGATGCCGTGCGGCAGCCTCCCGGCGATTTCTACTTCCTCCGGGTTTCTGCTAATATACGGCGCTTCGAAGCCCTCCAGGACCTCATCGCCGCGAGGATTCCGGCTCCCACCGATGGAACCTCGTAAGATCATCATTCGCGGACCCAACTGGCTGGGCGATGCCGTATTGGGCATACCTGCGATGAGGGCCGTCCGGAACCTGTTCTCGGACGCCGAAATCACGCTGCTGGTCCTACCCGAGGTTGCGGGTCTGTTCCGTTCCGCCCGGTACATCGACGCCGTCTGGGCTCGCCCCCGCTCTGGCTTCGGAGACTGGTACGTTTCGGCTCAAGAGGTTCATCGACGACGCTTCGACCTGGCGATCCTGCTGCCCAACTCCTTCGTGTCCGCGTTGACAGCCTTCGCGGGCAGGGTGCCCGAACGCATAGGCTACGCGACCGACGGCCGGAGCATGCTGCTCACTCGTGCCGTCACACCACCCGGCACAAAGCTCCATCAGGTCGGCTATTACATGCACCTGATCCAACAGGCGTTCGGGCAGGTCCCGCAGCCGCCGCTGGCAATCCGGGCCACAGATGACGAGCGGACCGATGCCCGCCAACTGTTCCTCAGCGAAGGGCTCGATCCGGAACAGGCCTACATCGTCGTCAATCCGGGAGCCGCGTTCGGGTCGGCGAAGCGATGGCCCGAGGATCGCTATGCTGCCCTCGCCGATCGAGTCGCAGAAGAGCTCGGGGCCCAGGTGGTCATCGTCGGCTCGGAATCGGAAAGGCCGATCGCAGAACGGGTACGAAGCGCAATGCAACGGCACGCGACACTACTGTCGGGGAAGACGACGCTCGAAACCCTCATTGGCGTGCTCGCCGATGCAGCGCTTGTCTTGACGAACGATTCTGGCCCGATGCACATCGCGGCGGCTCTGGGCGTTCCGACAACCGCAGTCTTCGGGTCGACGGACTCCCAGGTCACGAGCCCTGTTGGGGTAAGAACACGCGTCGTCCGCCACGGTGTCTCTTGCAGCCCCTGCCTGCTCAGAGAATGTCCGATCGACCATCGATGCATGGAACGCGTTACGGTGGACCAGGTGTACGAGGCCGCCGTCCGGCTCGCCGCCCCAGGGCAGAGGCGGGCATGAGCAGGGCCGAGGCAAACGATCAGGCCGTGTTCTTCGACCGCGACGGCACGGTTTCCGAAGAAGTGGGATACATGTACGACGTGTCGCTGTACCGGGTGTTCCCATGGACGGGACCTGCCATTCGGCGCATCAACGAGAGAGGCATGAAGGTCCTGCTCGCAACGAACCAGTCCGGTGTCGCGAGGGGCTATTTCACCGAACGCATGGTGCGTCGGGTTCACGACCGCCTTCGCGAGGAGATCACGCGTGCCCGTGGCGTCCTGGATGGGGCATACTTCTGTCCGCATCTTCCCGATTCGGACTGCGGATGCCGCAAGCCAAACCCGGGAATGTTGCTGCGCGCACGAGACGAACTGGGCATTGATCTGGCGGACTCTTTCATGGTCGGGGATCGTTACCTGGACGTACGGACCGGGCACGCAGCCGGCACGCGGACCGTCCTCGTCCTGACGGGCAATGGTCGCGAAGAGCTCGAGCGGCACCGGAACGCCGACGTGCAACCCGACTTTGTCGCACGCGACCTGACCGAGGCGGTCGACTTCATACTGGCGGAACAATGAAACTGGAACAGCTGGTTGAAGGTTTTGAAGGACGACGGGTGGTCGTGCTCGGCGACCTGGTCGCGGACGTGTCCGTCTACGGGGAAATCTCCCGCGTCTCCCGCGAAGCGCCCGTCCTGATCCTTTCCCACCGTGAAAAGAGGCTGGCGCCCGGCGGTGGGGCCAACGCGGTACACAACCTCTGGGCGCTCGGAGCGAAACCGATGCCAGTCGGAATGGTCGGCGATGATGCGGAGGGCCGGCAGATCGTCGAGTACTTCGCCTCACGCGGGATCGACGTCAACGGTATCCGCAAGGCGGCGAGGTACCGGACGCCGACGAAGACCCGAATCCTGGCCGGTGCGCCTCACTCCTACCGGCAGCAGGTGCTGCGGATCGACGAGGGCCACACTCTCGACGCCTCTTCGACACCGAAGGCGACGCTTCGGGCCGTGAAGTCGAGGCTCCGGAAGGCCGACGCCGTTCTGATCTCGGACTACGGCTACGGGATCGTTGGACCGTCGGTGTCGGAGACTTTTCGGAACTCTGGAATCCCAGTCACCGTCGACTCCCGATTCCGGGTCGAGCAGTTCCGGAATCTGACGGCCGCCACGCCCAACGAGCCGGAGGTGGAAGCGGCGCTCGGCTTCCGCATCGGTAGCGACCTCGGACGGCTGGAACGCGCGGGACGGACCCTGCTCCGCCGGTTGAAGCACAAGGCTGTCCTGATCACCCGCGGCAAGGACGGCATGGCGCTGTTCGAGAAGGGCCGGAAGACCTCCCACGTCCCGATTTACGGCACGGACGAAATCACCGACGTGACTGGAGCCGGAGACACAGTGATCGCGGTCTTCACGCTGGCCCTTGCAGCCGGAGCGAGCTTCATCGAGGCGGCACGGCTGGCCAACTACGCCGGGGGAATCGTCGTGATGAAACACGGAACTCGGACGGTGACTCAAAAGGAACTGCTTGAGGCCGTTCGCGCGGATCGATGAAGCTCCGCACGCTCGAAGAACTCCCCGACCTTCTGGCCCGACGGCGCGTCGTCCTCGCCAACGGTTGTTTCGACATCCTGCATGTCGGCCACGTGCGGTACCTGGAGGGCGCATCCCACCTCGGTGACGTCCTGGTAGTCGCGATCAACGACGACGAGTCGGTCGAGCGACTGAAAGGACCGAACCGGCCGATCATGCCGTTGGAAGAGCGCGCGGGCCTGGTCTCCGCCCTGGCGGTGGTCGACTACGTCGTGCCCTTTGGCGGGACCGACGTCTCGGAGGTGATCCGCGCACTCCGACCCGCAGTGCATGCCAAAGGAACCGACTACACCGAGGACACGGTCCCTGAAAGAGAGTTGGTTCGGGCGATGGGCGGCGAGGTTCGGATCGTCGGTGACCCGAAGGATCACTCGACGAAGGATGTCCTCTCACGGGTCTTGCTCGGTCGGGAGCGGTAGCGACCGGCAGTGCCCGACGCCAAGGAAGCAGGCGTGGGGGGACCGTGCCCGTTTGAGTTCCCGCAATTGAGGGCGAAAAATCCGTCAGGGTACTCTTAGGCGAACGGGCAGGCAGTGGCGCGGTGGGCCCGACGCTAAGGAAAGCAGGTGTGGGGGGATTGGCCGCCATTCCACGGGACGCCTCCCATAATTCCCTGTAAGATGTGGTCATGCACTCGACGCCAAGGCCTGCACGGCACAATGCTGCGCCGAAGCGAATACTCATCATCAAGTTCGGCTCGCTCGGCGACATCGTTCACTGTCTGCCGTCGGTCAAGCAACTACTCGATCACTTCCCTGATGCCGAGATCGACTGGCTGATTGAGCGCAAGAATCAGACCGTCGTCGAGATGAGCGGCCTGGGCGTCCGGCTCGTCCCCATCGATACCTACCAGTGGCGCACGAGCCCCGGGATCGGGAGTGCCAAAGAGGTCCTGGAGTTCATCTGGGCGTTACGGACCGATGGCTACGACTGCACGATCGATTTCCAGGGGCTGCTGAAATCCGCTTTCGTCGGGTATCTCTCGGCCGCGCCTATCCGTATCGGATGGGAACGGGACTTCCTGAAGGAGTCCACTAGCCGTTTCTTCTACACCGAGGTCGTCAAACCGCGGCGCATTCACATCATCGATCAACAGATGGAACTGCTCAAGCCGCTCGGGATCAGCCCGGACTGGGATACACCCGCACCGCTGCACTCACCGGCGTCGGCCAGGTCGTCGATCAAGCAGAAGGTCGGAGATGCTCGCGATTTTGTCCTGATCAACCCGGGCGGCAACTGGGTGACCAAGCGCTGGGAGCCGGAACGATACGGCCAGTTGGCACGCCGGCTGGTAGATGACGGCAGGGACGTCGCCGTGACTTGGGCGCCCGGCGAGGAAGAGCTTGCCGATAGATTGAAGTCGGCTTCGGGAGCCGACCTGAGAATGGTGGCGACCGACCTGCAGGAACTGGTTGCGCTTTGCGAAAGGTCGCAGCTCTTCGTCGGAGGGGACACGGGGCCGATGCACTTTGCCGCGGCGGTCGGCACTCCCATCGTCGCCATCTTCGGCCCGACCAGCAGCGATCGCAACGGCCCGTTTCGACGGGAGGACGTGGTGGTAGAGCTCCGAATGCCATGCCGGCCCTGCTACGAGCGGGCGGCCTGCCCACTGGAGCACCTCGGGTGCATGATGGACGTGACCGTCGACCAGATCTACGAGGCCTGCATAAAGAGACTGGTGTTCGAGGAGCGCCGCCTGGCGGGTCCGGCGAGTTGACCCTCGGGCGGTTGAGGGTGCCGCTGGGCTTCGCAGCGGCCGCGCTGGTCTTCTACTTTGCCACCCCATCCCCCGGTTCCCTGCTCGGCGGCCTGCCGGTTGCGCTCGCGGGACTGGTGTTTCGAGGCGCAGCTGCGGGTGTCATCCGGAAGAACGACGTTCTCGCCCGTCAAGGGCCCTACATCCTCACGCGAAACCCGCTCTATTTCGGAAGTTTCCTGCTTGCCACGGGCTTTGCCCTGATGAGCGGTAGCTTGATGGCGGCAGCGGTGCTGATGGTACCCTCGACGCTCATTTATCCGCGGGTTATCCAGGATGAGGAACAGCATTTGCGGGAGCTGTTTGGAAAGGAATTCGAAGATTTTCGGCAGCAGGTCCCGACCTTTTTCCCGCGCCGGTTGGACCGGGGCTGGGCCCGGTCTTTTTCGGGCCCCTGCTATGTGGCGAACCGGGAGTACAACGCGGCTCTCGGCTTCATCGGCGCCGGCGGGATCCTCTTCGTAAAGTACTGGCTTTCAGTAGGCTAGGGACATCCAACGGTCCGCCTCGACGGTCTTCGGACGCCAAATAACAGGTTGCTTTCACGGACCTCGAAACCTATACTCTTGGAAAGCGGCCCGGTGCCCCAGGCGCCTGCCTGTAGTGTCGGGCCGTCGGACCTGAGTGGGCGGGGAGCCCGCTTGAGTGGGCGATTCAGCCCACTTTTTTGTTGGGGCCAGATGGGCCATGGGAACCGAACCGGAACGGATCAGCCGAATCGTCGAAGAGATTGCCGAAAGGGAGTCCTATGAACTGGTGGGCGTCGAACTCAAGGGCGCCGGCCAGAGTCGTGTGCTGCAGGTCTTCATCGACCGGGAAGACGGGATCTCTCACAGCGATTGCGAGTTCATCAGCCGCCAGGTCGGCACGGTTCTCGATGTGGAAGACCTGATTCCAGCAGCCTACACGCTGGAGGTGTCGTCGCCGGGCCTGGACCGCAAGCTGGTAAAGGATAGTGATTTCACCAGGTTCCAGGGCCGCTTGGCAAGGGTTCAGACGAGAGTGCCGCTCCACAACCAGAAGGTGTTTCGAGGGCGACTCCAGGGGCTGGCCAACAACATAGTACGGCTGGAATCCCGATCGGGGGAACTCATGGAAATCCCCCTCGACGTCGTCACCGAGACCCGGCTGGAAGTTGACTGGGAGCGGGAAACGAAATCGCAGAGGAGTCGGTAAACGGATGTCTAATCTGCTGTTCCAGTCGATCGATCAGATCAGCCGCGAGAAAGGCATTGATCCCCAGATCGTAGTGGATGCGATCGAGGATGCGATCGTCGTGGCGTCGCGCAAGTTCTTTAAGTCCGAGGAAGACCTGCGCTCCAGGATCAATGCGGAGACCGGCGAGATAGAAGTTTTCGCCGTCAGGAAGGTTGTAGATACCGTGGAGGATGAACTCCGCGAGATCTCGCTCGAAGACGCGCTGGCGCTCAAGGCCGACGCCCAGGTCGAAGACGAACTCGAGTTTCAGAAACCGACCGATGGACTCGGCCGCATCGCCGCCCAGATGGCCAAGCAGGTGATCTTCCAGAAGGTCCGCGAAGCCGAGCGAGAGAGCGTCTACGCCGAGTACCACGAGCAGGTGGGAGCAATCGTCAACTGCATTGTAAAGCGGTTCGAAAATGGCGACACGATCGTCGAACTGGGAAAGACGGAAGGAAGGATTCCTCGGCGAGAGCAATCCCGGCTGGAGAGCTGTGCCATCGGCGACCGGATGCGGGTGGTCATCGTGAGAGTGGAAAAAGCCTCCCGGGGACCCCAGGTCGTCGTTTCCCGGGCGGATCCGATTCTGGTCCAGCACCTGTTCCAGACCGAAGTGCCAGAGATCTACGACGGAACGGTCACGATCAAGCGAATCGCCAGGGAGGCCGGCGAACGCACGAAGATCGCTGTCGAGTCCAGGGAAAGGGATGTCGATCCGGTCGGCGCCTGCGTTGGGATGAAGGGAAGCCGGGTTCAGTCGATCATCCGCGAACTCCGCGGCGAAAAGATCGACATCATCCAGTGGTCCAACGACACGGAAACGTTCGCCACCAACGCCATCAGCCCGGCTAAGGTCAGCCGAGTCACCATTCTGGACACACCCAACATCGACACCCAGTCGGGAACAGAGCCAACAGAGCGCGTCATGGAGATTGTCGTGGAAGACAGCCAGCTCTCGTTGGCCATCGGCAAGAAGGGTCAGAATGTGCGACTGGCATCCAAGCTGATCGGCTGGCGGATCGACATCAAGAGCGAGGAAGAGAAGCGCGCAGAAATCGAGGACCAGATCGCAAGGATGCAGGCCGCCACCCCGCTGTCGTCAATCGAGGAATTGACACCCGCACTGATCCAGAAACTGGAGGCCGCGGACATCTCGACCGTCGAGCGGCTCGCTGAACTTGCCCCCGAAGATCTGGAGGCAATCCCAGGCATCGGCGGAAAGACCATCGACAAGATCCGTGACGGACTGTCTGAATACTACGCGCGGATGCCGACCTACGAGGAGGAGTTGGAAAGAAGCGCGCAGGAGCACATGTTCTCCAAGTCCGACGACGAGGAGCCTAAAAGCGAGACCGATGAATCGGCGGCGGAGGGTGCATCCGATTCGAGCGAAGACACGGACGGCCCTGGGCCGGGCACGGAAGCCGCAGCGGAAGTTTCGAGCGGAAGTACCGACAGCCCCGAGCCTGCTGCGGAAGCCGCAGCCGAAGTTTCGAGCGGAAGTACCGACAGCCCCGAACCTGCTGCGGAAGTCACAGCCGAAGTTTCGAGTGAAGACACCGGCAGCCCGGAACCCGCCGCGGAAGCTGTTCCCGAAGATGCCGCATCGAGGGAGATCGGAGATAAGGTGGAGGACACACAGCCGAGTTGAATCGGCGGTGGGGCGCGCCCTGATGGGGCTCGTCCCTGCCGTCCGTGATATTCTGCCAAGTCGCCCGAACAGAGGTAGACCTCACCAGTATGGCCAAGCTTCGAGTTTATCAGCTGGCTCGCGAGCTCAATCGCGACAACAGTGAAGTGATTCGAGAACTGCAGCACCTGGGTGCTCCGGTAACCTCTCACTCCAATACGGTCGAAGACCGCATCGCGGAAAAGCTGCGTCAGGCCCTGGGTGTCCTGGTCATCGAGAAGCCGAAGAAAAAACCGAAGGCGAAGAAGGCCAAGAGCACCAAGGTCGCCCCGGCAGCCGAGGAAACTAAAGAAGAGAAGACGGTTCCGGAACCGAAGCTCGTAAAGGCGAAACCCAAACCGGTGGAGCCGGTGGCTGAGCCGGTGGAAGCCGCACCTCCGAAGGCCGAACCGCCTCGGCCGCAACCCATGCCTGCAGCAATAGCACCCGAACCCGTACGTCCGGCGGCCGCAGCACCACCGACGGTACAAACCGCTCCTCCCAAGGCGCCGGTGGCTCAGAAGCCCGCCGCGATAAAACGCCCCGTCGAACAGCGGAAGACGATGCAGCAGCTCGCCGAGGAACGGCTGAGGCAACAAAACCGGCCGGTACCCAAGCCACCGGCGAGACGGCCCATAACGCCTCGGGCGCCGGGGGCGCGGCCCCCTTTCAACCGGACGGCGCCGCCACGCCAGGGACCACCACCGTCTTTCAGGGATCGACGCGACAGGCCGCGCCCGACACGAGCATCACGCGTCATGAGCCGGCGACCGATGCCCCGGCCGCAGCCCAAGGCCGAACCTCTGCGGGAATTCCGGCGGGTCACGCTGAGCGAAAACGTCACCGTCAAGGAACTTTGCGAACAGCTGGACGCACGCTCGAAGGACGTCATCAGGAAACTGATGGATCGGGGAGTCTTCGCGACCATCAACCAGCCGCTGGGCAAGGAACTCGCCGAGGCCCTCTGCAAAGACTTCAACGCAGAGGCGGATTTCGTCACGTTCGAGGAAAGCGTCCAGCTCGAAGCGGTCGAGATCGCCGAAACGGGAAAGATGGTGTCACGACCTCCGGTTGTCACGATCATGGGTCATGTCGACCACGGCAAGACGTCATTGCTGGATGCGATCCGAGAATCGCGCGTCACCGAGTCCGAGCACGGCGGCATCACCCAACACATCGGCGCCTACCAGGTCGAGCTCAGCAACAAACGCAAGATTACGTTCCTCGACACGCCGGGCCACGAAGCTTTCACGTTGATGCGCGCCCGAGGCGCGGCCGTCACAGACCTGGTGGTCCTCGTGGTCGCCGCAGACGACGGGGTCATGCCACAGACGGTGGAGTCGATCTCGCACACGAGAGCCTCAAAGGTGCCACTGATCGTGGCGATCAACAAGATCGACGTCCCGAACGCGGACGTGGAGCGTGTCAAGCGCGAACTGGCCGAAAAGGAACTACTCGCCGAAGATTGGGGTGGCGATACTGTCATGGTCGAGGTTTCGGCAAAGTTGAAGACAAACCTCGAGGACCTGCAGGAGATGATCCTGCTTGTCGCCGACATGAGGAATTTGAGAGGCGATCCCGATTTCCCCGCCATGGGTACGGTCCTCGAAGCAAAGCTGGACAAGGGGCGCGGGAACGTGGCCACCGTACTCGTGCAGAACGGAACGCTGAGAGTCGGTAACAACTTCATCGTCGGCGCCGTGTACGGTAAGGTCCGCGCCATGTACGACGAACATGGCGACAAGGTTGAGGCCGCCGGACCATCGGTCCCCGTCGAAGTGCTGGGACTTCAAGGGCTCCCGATGGCGGGTGATCCGTTCCAAGTGATTACCGACGACGCCAAGGCACGGCTGATCGCGCAGGTGCGGCAGGAGAAAATGCGCGAGCAGGAGATGGCCAAGAGCACGAGGCTAACGTTGGACCAGCTGCATCTCCAGATGGCGAAGGGCGACGTCAAGGAGGTGCCGATCATCCTGAAGGCCGACGTCCAGGGATCGGCGGAAGTTCTGTCGGAAATGCTGGGCAAGCTCGAAACCGACAAGGTCAAGGTCCGCATCATCCACTCGGCTGTCGGCGCGATCACTGAGTACGACGTCCTGCTGGCGGCAACATCGAACTCAATCATCGTGGGTTTCAACGTAAGGCCCGAGAGGAAGGCGGCCGAGGTGGCGACCCGGGAAAGCGTCGACATCCGACTCCATACGGTGATTTACGACATCGTGGACGAGATCAAACGCGCGATGACGGGTGTACTGGAGCCGGTAACCAAGGAATCCTACCTGGGGGCGGCCGAAGTGCGCGATACGTTCAAGGTGCCGAAGGTCGGAACGATCGCGGGGTGCTACATCACCGACGGGCGCGTGACGCGCAACGCTCAGGTCCGACTCCTCAGAGACAATGTCGTCATCTTCGAAGGCAAGATTTCCTCGCTGAGGCGGTTCAAGGACGATACGAACGAAGTGCGATCCGGTTACGAGTGTGGAATCAGCCTCCAGAACTATAACGACATCAAGGTCGGCGATGTCATCGAAGCCTTCATTACCGAGAAAGTCGCTGCCGAACTGGGCATCTAGCTATAGCTAAACGAGCGGCGAGTGTTCCCTGCACACACGGGCTTGCGAACCGACAAGGCCCTCTCAACCGTGGGTTTGACGAAGGGACGGTGGTTCCAATGCATATCGGGCTACTCCGACTCGACCTGCATATACCGTATGCGCATTCGCTGAAGGAGAAGCGGATGGCGATTCGGCGGCTCAAGGATCGGCTTCGCAATCGGTTCAATGTATCCGTTTCCGAACTCGACCACCAGGAACTGTGGCAGCGAGCGGGAGTCGGTATCGTCAGCATCGGGCCCGATCACGCCTACCTGGAACAGCAACTGAACCGTGCGCTGCAGGAAGTCGAGCGGGCTCTTCCCGATTGCACGGTGAACGGGAACATCGAGTTTCTCTGATGGCGGACATCAAACGCATCGACCGGCTCGCCGAGCAACTGCGGGAGCAAGTCTCGGCGGCTATCGCCGGAGACCTGGACGATCCAAGAGTCGGCATCGTCACCGTCACCCATGTCCGACTGTCTCACGACCTGGGCCATGCGAGGATCTACGTGAGCAGCCCGGGCACGACGGATGAAGGGCGGCGGCAGACGCTCGAAGGATTGAATTCGGCCCTGGGCTTCCTCCGGAGGCAGCTCAGCCAGGACCTGCCGCACCTGCGGCGCGTTCCCGAACTCACCTTCGAGTACGACGCGTCGGTCGAGAACGAGATTCGGATCGAGGAACTGCTGGCCGAGATCCATTCGGACGAAACATGATTCAGGACATTCTGGAAGTAATCCAAGGCAAGCAGGATTTCCTGATCGCATCCCATGTGCGTCCGGACGGAGACTCCCTGGGTTCTCAACTCGCCCTGGCCCTGACTCTCGACGCTCTCGATAAGAAGGTAACGATCATCAGCCATCATCCGGTCCCGGAACGCTATCTACAACTACCCGGAACCGACCGCGTTCAGGTTGCCGACCGCCTGGACCGGTCGTTCGATGCTGCATTCGTTTTGGAATGCGGCAGTATCGACCGGCCCGGAATCGGTGGGCTGGGCGATCAGTTTGTCGTCAACATCGACCATCACCATGCGACCGAACCCTTCGGGAATGTCAACTGGATCGAGCCGTCGGCCTGCGCCGTCGGCGAGATGATCTATCGGATTTCGAAGGCACTGGGCATCGGTATTACACCCGAAATCGCAACCAACGTGTACGTCGCGATCCTGACCGACACAGGATCGTTCCAGTTTTCTTCGACCACGGCAGGGACCTTTCGAATCGCGGCCGAGCTGGCCGAGTACGGCGCCGACGTGCCTGAGATCGCGATGCGGGTCTTCTATTCCAACCCTGTCGAAAAGGTGCGTGCGATGGGGGTGATGTTGAACGCGATGGATCTGGACGAAAGCGGCCGAATCGTCTGGATGGTCCTCACTCGTGAAGACATGAAACGCCATCGATGCATGGATGAAGATGTCGAGGGCCTGGTCAACTATCCGTTGACGACCATCGGCGTTGAAGTTGCCGTGTTCTTCCGGGAACTCGAAGACGGCTCGTTCCGGGTCAGCCTGCGCTCGAAGAACGATGTCGATGTGTCGGCAGTCGCCGCGAAGTTCGGTGGCGGTGGACATCGAAAAGCCGCCGGGTGCCGCATGGTCGGCTCAGAGGAGGCGGTCCGGGAGCAGGTCGTCTCCTCGGTACGCCGCCAGATGGATCTTCCCGAGCCTCGCGCCTCCGCCGGGTCGCCCTCTCGCGTCGAAAGCACATCCTGACGATTGGGAACCTGCCACGGATTACACGGATTGAACGGATTAAGCAGGCAATGGCTTCAGAACGCTGCTCCGGAAAGACATCTCCTATCCGTGTAATCCGTGGCCTTCTTCTTTTTCCGAATGATGGATGACGGTCTTGCAACTATCCGGCGCTTTCGTCATCGATAAGCCTGCCGGGATCACATCTCATGATGTCGTCGACCGTATCCGGCGGCGTTTGTCGGGCCCCAAGGTGGGTCATCTGGGCACGCTTGATCCGGCCGCGACTGGCGTCTTACCGATCACGGTCGGAAAGGCGACGCGGCTGGCCCAGTTCATTCTCACGTACCCGAAAGAGTACACAGGAGAGATACGTCTGGGCTGGGCGACAACGACGTGCGACCTGGAAGGCGAGCCGGTCGGCGAACCCACCGAGGTCTCGGTCGACGGCGAATCCGTCGCTACTGCCATGGGCCGGCTGACCGGCATGATTGACCAGGTCCCGCCCGCCTATTCGGCCAAGAAAATCTCGGGAGTCGCGGCCCACCGACTGGCCCGCCGAGGCATCGCGGTTGATCTGGCCCCGGTTCGGATCGAGGTCAAGCGGTTCGACCTGGTTTCGTTCGAGGTACCAATCGTGAGGTTTCATGCGGTGTGTTCGGCGGGGACCTACATCAGAAGTCTGGCCCGGGACCTTGGAAACGCACTCGGTGTCGGGGCGCATCTGCTATCCCTGCGGCGGATCCGGTCCGGTCCGTTCGTCATCGAGGACGCTCTCGAGGTCGACGACGCGTCAGCCGAAGACATCACTCCACCCGAAAAGTTGCTCGGTCATCTGGACCGGACCGAGGTCGATGCCGACGTCGAACTCCAGGTTCAAAACGGGGTGGCTATCGAAGTTGGGCTGGACACCTCGCCCATCTGCATCTTAAACAAAAGAGGCCGACTTATAGCGGTCGCTCGGGTTGAAAGGGGTTGGGCGCACCCTAAAGTTGTGTTAATCTGATTGCTCAAAAAAGTAGGAGAAAAAAAGCAAATTAATGGCTCTGACGACCGAATTCAAAGGCTCAATCATTGATGAGTATCGAATCCATTCTTCGGACACGGGCTCTCCGGAAGTCCAGATCGCGATACTCAGTGAACGCATCACTTACCTTACTGAGCATTTCAAGACACACAAGAAAGATCACGCGTCCCGGCGCGGGCTGTTGAAGCTCGTAGGACGACGTCGCCGGCTGCTGGCATACCTGAAGCGACATGAGGTGGGCCGGTACAAGGAAGTGACCAAGAAGCTCGGGCTGCGCAAGTAAGCGCAAGAACCTCTACCGATCGAGTCCAACCCCGTGGGATCCAGCAGTCCAGGTCACCAAAGTACAGTTGTGTATCGGCCTGATTGTGGCCGGGTTCCCTTCGGATTCGTCGGAGTCGACAAAAGGAAACACAAAAACTATGAACGTTCATAAAGTCAGCACGACTATCGGTGGCAGGGAGCTGTCGATCGAAGTCGGCAAGCTGGCCACGCAGGCCGACGGTGCCGCGTACATCACATACGGAGACACCGTCGTGCTCGTTACCGCATGCGGAGCGAAGGAACCGAACGACAAGGTAAATTTCTTTCCGCTCACCTGCGATCACAGAGACAACTTTTACTCCGCCGGCAAGATCCCAGGCGGATTCTTCAAGCGTGAAGGCAGACCCTCGGACCGTGAGGTTCTCAACAGCCGCATGATCGACCGGCCTATCCGGCCGTTGTTCCCGGAAGGTTACCGTCACGAGACCCAGGTCATCGCGATGGTCCTGTCGTCGGATGCAGACACCGACCCGTCAACGTTGAGCATCATCGGCGCTTCGACGGCCTTGTACCAGTCGGTGCTGCCGTTCACGCAACCGATCGCGGCTGTGCGCGTGGGGCTGATCGACGGCGCCTACGTGATCAATCCGACCTACACGGAACTCGTTGAGAGCCGGCTCAACCTGATCGTTGCGGGCACCGAAGAGGGAGTGACGATGGTCGAGGCCGGAGCCGATGAGGTATCCGAAGAAGTGATCATCGAGGCGATCGCGCTTGCTCATGACGAGATCAAGAAGATCATCGGTCTACAGAAAGAGATCTACGAAAAGATCCTGCCGCAGAAGATAGAACCACCGAAACCGCCGCGGGATGAGGAAGTCGAGGCGAGGGTCGCGTCCCTGATCCAGGACGACCTCCGAGACGCGCTGAACACTCAGAAATACGACAAGCTCGAGAGCTACGCGCGTGTCGATGCCGCCAAGGCCAAGGCGATGGAGGCCTATGCCGAAGCGGAAGAAGACACGCAGAAGATCGCCAAGAAGGCCTTCAATGCGCTCAAGGAACGGATCTTCCGGGATCAGATATTGCACGAGGACACGCGGCCCGACAGGCGTGCTCATGACGAGATCCGCCCGATATGGATCGAGATGGGATTGCTTCCCCGGACACACGGCTCAGCCGTCTTTACACGCGGGGAGACGCAGGCGCTCGTGACGACGACGCTCGGCACCTCCGATGATGCCCAGAGGCTCGACCGGTTGGAGGGTGAGTCGTTCAAACGGTTCATGCTGCACTACAACTTCCCGCCGTTCTCTGTCGGTGAAGTACGTCGATTAATGGGCACCAGCCGCCGCGAGACCGGCCATGGCAACCTGGCCGAGCGAGCGCTACTGCCGATGATTCCCGATGAGGAAGGGTTCCCTTACACGATTCGCGTCGTGTCCGAAATCCTGGAGTCGAACGGATCGTCGTCGATGGCAACCGTCTGCGGCGCAAGCCTGGCCCTGATGGACGCGGGCGTACCGATCAAGCATGCGATCGCCGGTGTCGCCATGGGCCTGGTTTCCGAGGGTGACAAGTACGCCATCCTCAGCGACATCGCAGGTGCCGAGGACCACTACGGCGACATGGACTTCAAAGTCGCCGGCAGCCGTGAAGGCATCACCTCCTTGCAGATGGACATCAAGATCACGAACGTCACTTCAGAAATCATGGAAAAGGCAATGGAGCAGGCCAAGCGGGGCCGGATGCATATCCTCGATAAGATGGAGGAAGCTATCCCGGCGCCTCGCGAGGAACTTTCGCCCCATGCCCCGAGGATCTACACGATCAAGATCCCGACCGACAAGATTCGAGACGTGATCGGCCCGGGCGGCAAGATGATCCGGTCGATCGTCGAGCAAACCGGCGTCAAGATCGACGTCAACGACGACGGACGTGTGAACATCGCATCCGCGGACGGCCCTTCGGCCCAGAAGGCGATCCAAATCATCGAAGATTTGACCGCTACTCCCGAAATCGGCAAGACCTACCTCGGAAAAGTCGTGCGGCTGGCCGACTTCGGCGCTTTCGTCGAAATTTTCCAGGGCACCGATGGCCTGCTTCACATCTCGGAGATCGACGAGCAGCGTATCCGCAGCGTCCGGGATGTTTTAAAGGAAGGCGACCAGGTGCAGGTCAAGGTGATCGGCATCGAAGGGAACAAGATCAAGCTCTCGCGCCGGGCGGTGTTGAGAGATCAGAGGGGCGGAGGCGGAAGTAGCTCCGGCGCCGAGGGCGACACGAACGACCAAGACGGGGGCGACGGCGGCCCCAGAGGAAGCCGGCGCCGGCGAAGATAGGTCGGCGAGGTTGGAAGCATCCGAAAGGCGGCCCGGTACGGGTCGCCTTTTCTTCTTGGGACCCGACGCTAAGCTTAGTCCAGGTCGATGTCCCGAATCGGCATCTCCAGCTCGTCGGCCCGTTCCATCGCTTCCCGGAACTTCGCGTCGATCAGGTCCTTGCGACCTTTCTCCTTCTCGAAAGCCTGGTCAAAGCGGTCTGATGCAGTCTCCTGTTGCCGCTTCACGCTGGCCAGGGCGTCCTCGAAGGACAGGCCCTTCTTCTCGGGCTGCTTCGTAAAGAGAACTTCCCCGCTCGCCGCATCTACTGTCAGAGTCGCGTCACAACAGGTACAACGGACTTCGAGTGTCTTGTCTGACATGGTCCAAGTATAGCTCGCAGTCTGATTGTTATCGAGCGATCGAGGAGGGGCGAGCCCACATTTCTCGCCAGTGGTCTGCTCAAGCGCCGGATCGATCCATCCGCCATGACCACGTTGCGACAACCGGTGAGAAAAGCGGGCTGGCAGCCTGTGGCAGAAACTTGCAGAAACTTGCGGAATGGCCTCCCGGCCATCGGCCATTGATCCGGTTGTTACGGCCCCTGTCTAAGGAGCCTGGTGAAGAAGTCCACAACTCGCGGGTCGTCCTTGCGGCCAAGCCAGAAGATGGCCTGTTTGCGGACCTCGAGGTGGGAGTGGTTCTCGGCAATATCCATCAATATCGGGACGGATTCGGCATCGTTGCGGCGGCTGATGGCAAAGACGGCCTGCTTTTGGACTTCCACTTCCGGCGTGTCCTCCATCACGATATCGCGAAGCGCCTCTCCGGCGCGCCGACTGACTTCCTGGCCGAGCCAGAACAGGGCGTTCTTGCGCACGTTTCGGGCGCCGCCTCCGCGAGCGATGCCGATCAGGCGGTCTGTAGCGGCCTCGCCGTCGTGCAGGGTCATCAGCATCATCAGGCCCGACACCTTACCCTCGCCCCGAGACGCGACGAGCCCGGCGAGAAGGTCGACGCTCGCGGCCTCGGCCGCTTCCCCCAGCCAATAGACTTGCCGGCCACGGATCTCGAAGTTCTCGTCCAGGTCGAGAAGGCGGATTCTCTGGATCGCGCCGTCGGATGCCCGCGTCAGCAGGAAGATCCCAGCGCGAACGGTCACGTCGCCGGCCTCGGAAAGCCAGACTATTCCATCGTCGGACGCGAAAACCTCAGCAGATGTTCCCCGCGTGACGTTCAGGCCACCGTTCCTGGATTCGATCCGTACACCAGGCTCGATCGGAAACGAGTAGGCGACCCAGAAGGATTCTTCACCGCTGGATCGACCGCGGTCGAGCGCCGTGTCGAAACGTGACCGAAGCGTCGCGCCTGGAACCTGGACAAAATCCCGAGTGGAAACCTGGAAGGAAAACATGAGAAGGAGGCCGAAGATTGTCATGGTCGATGTAGGAGGTGTAGGGGCGGGACCTATGCCCGCCCGTCATCGCTCACGTCCGGTTGGTTCTTACGGTCCGGTCAGGAGGCTCTCCAGGATCTGAAGCGCCTCTGGGGTATCCATTCGCCCCAGGAAAAACACTGCCTGCTTCCGGACTTCGGTGCTGGGATCGTTCCGTGCGATTTCTCCAAGAAGGTTGACCGCCCCGGCCTCATCGTCGGTGCGGCTCAGGGAGAACGTCACCTGCTTACGGATCTCTTCGTTGTCCGAAGCGCTGCGGTAGATGCGGCCCAACGCCTCGACCTGGTTGCCCACGTCGGTCCGGCTGATGTAGAACACAGCGTTCTTCCGCAACTCCTCGGATCGTGACGCATCGCTGGCGATCGTCTCGAGAACCGAGACTGCGCGCTCGCTCTCGACCCGACTCAGAGAAAACGCCACCGAAGCGGCCGTTTCGTCATCGTCGATGGACGGCAGAATCTCCAGCAGCACATCGACAATGCGTTCCTCGTCCCCATCCCATCGGCTGATCCAGAAGATGGCCTCCCGGCGCGCCCGTTCGCTCTCGGAGTTTGTAGCGATGTTCTGGAGCATGGTCAACGCCTGGTCGGTATTGCTTCGGGCGATCATATGAAAATTGGCGAGGACGACCGGATCGGACGGATCGCGTTCGAGGCGCTCGGCAGCGATCTCCATCGCGCGTTCCGGGTCCGCGGCGATAACGGCACGCATGATCTCTTGCTGAAGACTGACTTCGGGATCGACGTCGTCTCCTTCCACGAAACCCTGCCGACGGCCGGCGACGACTCCCTGCACGCCGGCCAGCGCTCCGGACAAGCCGTACCGCAGCATCGCCTCGGCTTCCCTCATCCTGGCTTCCATTTCACGCCCCTGTGCCTCGCTCATTCCGAGAACGGCACGGTACCGGTCGAACACTTGTCCCACGACCACGGGAGCGGGGGGAGCTACAGGTGCCGGCGGCGCCTGGGGGGCGGGTGGAGCCGCGGGGGGAGGAGGAACCGCGGGGGGGCAGGAGCGGCGGGGGCGCGGAATGCGGCCAGCCTCGGCAGCTCGTTAGTCAGGCGGATCCTCTCCTCGAGGACGTCGTTCAACCAGGTCGAATTCGGAAAGCGCTGCTGAAACCGCTCGACCTCGAGCAATGCCTCCTCGGCTTGCCTGGCCTCAACGAGGGCCCGGATCAGATAGTAGTTGGTCTGCGCGGCATACCGGTCGTTCGGGAACCGGCGCAAAAGCTCCCGAAATCTTTCCTCGGCCTCCGCGTACTGGTTCTCGGCAAGCAGATCCCGCCCGGCATTCATGATCTCGCGGGCCGCGCTCTGCTCGGCCATGTACCGACTTACGAGCAGGTCTTCAGGAGACTGCACAGACGCTACCCCCGATCCGACGATCAGGAGCACGATGACGGCGGCAGTTAAGTGACCCCCGGCAAAGCCGGGGGCTTATTTCGATGAGCCCCTCAAAGGGGCAGGTCAAGAGCCGCCTGAAGGCGGCTTACGCTCCCACGGCATGTTCAGCTGCTCCAACCGTTGCTCCTCCTGCTCCTGGCGCCGAATGTATTCTCGAACGACTTCTTCCTCCAGCCCCACCGTCGAGACGAAGTAGCCCCGTGCCCAGAAACTCTCACCCGTGAAATTCCGTTTCCGGCCCATAAAGTTCCGCGCAATCGAAATCGCACTCTTCCCCTTAATGAATTCCACCACACTCGACACCGCTCGTTTCGGCGGGATGCTGATGCACATGCGCACGTGGTCCGCCATCAAGTGACCTCCCACAATCCGGCTCTCTTTCTGCTTGGCCAATTCACGAAATATCTCGCCCAAGTGCTGCCGAAGCGTACCGAAAATCCTCTTCCGTCGGTACTTCGGGATGAACACCACGTGATACTTGCAGTCCCATTTCGTGTGCGATAGGCTTTCGTAAGTCTTTCATTGAGTCCTCCTTGTTCGGAAGTTGTCGCTTCCAAGGAGGACTCTCTTATTTACCGCAGCTCTCGGTCAAACCTCTGCGAGTCGCCCCGGCTGAGCCGGGGGTTTACCTATGGGAATTATTTGATTGGTCCAGTGAAGTCGTCGCATTGAATCGTTCCTCATCCTTTACTGTGCAAAAGCTACAAGTGATGTTCGCGGCTGGTAGGCGCGCATTCTCGCCACCAACCCATCGTTATGAATTCGCATCTGAATGTCGCTGATGTCCTCTTCGGCGACATCCTCGGGCAGGTTGCGGATGTCGCGCAGAATCCCTTCATAGTCGTCCAGGACCATCAACACGGGCGGAAATTCCATCACGGCCTCGCGCCGCTGTTCCAGCTGCGGAAGTTGTTTCACGGAAACCTGCATCGATTCCGCGAGGTCTTCGCTGTCGTCGGGACCGAGCTTGACGAACATCCGCATAAACAACTCCGACTGCTCGAGGAAGTCCAGGGTCAGGGGATCCAGTTCCAGCACGTAATCGGTGATCAGCTGCCGGTCCGCAAGATCCGGCAATACCACGTCGGCCGGCTGGACGCTGACGAACATGAACACCGCAGCCATCATCAGCCCCACTGCAGGCACCAGCGGCCGCCACAGCCACCCGCCGGCACCGGCCGGTCGCGAGGTTTCGACGGTGTCTCGGGACACGCGGTCGTTGATCACGCGTCGGCGCAGGCGATCGTTGAAGCCCGCCATGAATTCATCTTCCGATGTCTCGACTCGCTCGAGATCCTCGAACGCCGTCGAAAGCCGGCCGAGCGCGAGCTCCGCTTCGCCATAGAACTCCAGGCATCGCGGACATGCCTCCAGTTCGGCGCGCGCCGCATCATCGAGTTGCCCTCCGTCGATCAGGGGCTCGACTACGCTTGTTCTGAAGCTTTCGCAACGATGCATGCTGAATCTTCCTTAAGGGGGCTCGCCGCCGGAGCGAACCGAAACAGCGTCTTCTTGACGGTCCCCGCCGAGGTGCCCATCACCTCGGCGATCTCCTGGCAGGTCTGCCCTTCCTGGTGCTTGAGGAGAAATGCCAGCCTCTGGCGAGGCGGAACGGTCTCAAGGAACCGAAAGACCTCTCCGACCAGCAGACTGTTTTCGGTCGCACGCGCCGACGCCCCGAAAGCTCTGAATCCCACCGCTGGCAAACTCGACTCCGGGTCATCCTCGGATCTCCGTGACACCGAGAGCGGATCGTTCTTCCGACGATGGTTCAGGAAGGCATTGAAAGTGATCCGGGACAGCCATGTCCGGAAGGAGCTGGCGGCCCGAAAACTCCCAATTGCCCTGTATGCGCTCATGAACACTTCCTGCGCCAAATCCTCGGCGTCATGATGGTTTCCGCAGTATTTCAGGGCCAGCAGGTACGTGGACCTCTGGTGTCGGCCGGCGAGGGTGCAGAAGGCGTCTACATCCCCATCTTGAGCTTTTTGAATAAGTTGCGTCTCGTCAGCCGAGGCCATTCGCTTCCCTTTCGACGTCATAGACACCGCCGGCAGGATAGGGTTGGCAACGGGACACGGATTAAAGCGAAGAGAGGAAGGCCACGGATTTCACGGATTACACGGAGAAGACCATACTTGTCGGATAGCTTCTTCCAAAGACCCTGCTCATCCGTTCAATCCGTGTAATCCGTGGCAAAGTCCGCTCTTCGTTTTATCCGTGGCTCACCGAAAGTAGTCCCCCCAGCGCCGGTCGACGAGTCTCCGTGTGGATTCGTCTGTTTCGAGCGGTGCTGGGTAGCCTTCCTTCCACGTGGCGTCGATGCCCACTGTGCCCCCGTAGACCGGCCGGGCGCCCTTGAATTCCTGCCTTTCAAAGAGCATATCGCGGGCCGGGTCGAAGCGCGTAAAGATTCCCCACTGGAGGTTTTCGTCGTCGTCGAGGTCGACATCCGCGCTGACGGCAACGATAAAGCGAACTCCGAGCGCGGCATCGATCAACCGCCGAATGACTTCCCGGGGGTTGCCATTGACCGTGACCACGAGGAAACCGCCGTCGAGCAGCTTGAACCGCTCCACGCGGGCATCGAACCGCCGCGGGTCGTCGCGTAGCCGTGGCATATCCGGGTGGATGACTTCGCCCGTCGCGTCGATCACCAGCTTGCTGCCCACATGCATCTTGAACGACGTAAAGTCGAGCGTATCCAGGGGGGCGACGGTTAGAAGCAACATGTGGTCTTCGAAACAGCATCGATGCCATATCGATTCGAGCATCCGGCGGAAGTCCGACGGATCCTGGTCGGGCCGGATCAGGATCATGACCTTCGTCAGTGAAAGCTGCCCGGTTCCGAGCAGCGACATCGCTGTCTTCAGGACTTCACGGGGATGCCGTTCGTCCAGCGCCACAACGAGCAGGTTGTGGAAACCGGCACCGACATACGCACACATGTCGACGATGTTCGGGTTGATGAGGCGGATGAGGGGGCCGACCATCTCGCCGGCGGCGGCTCCGAGGAACTTGTCTTCCTGGGGCGGCTTGCCGACAACGGTGGCGACGTAGACGGGATTCCGCCGGCGCGTCATGCGCCGAATATGAAAGACGGGAAACTCCGCAGCGTCGGAGTAATGCCCGAAGTGATCGCCGAACGGACCTTCCATCCGGCGCTCACCGGACGGCACCACGCCTTCGAGAACAAATTCGGCGTCGGCGGGCACGGCCAGGTCGATCGAGGTCGCCGGAGCCAGTCGGGTGGAGCGCCCCCGGAGGAAGCCGGCGAACGCAATCTCATCGACGTCTTCGGGCAACGGCAGGATCGACGCCATCATAAGGACCGGGTCGCACCCGATCACGACGGCCACTTCAAGATCTTCGCCCCGACGCTCCGCCTCCCAATGATGCCCTCGCCCGCCCTTCATACTCTGCCAGTGCATTCCCGTCGTCGTGTCGTCGAACACCTGCAGTCGGTAGAGTCCGAAGTTTCTCCTCTTCGTTCCCGGATGGAGTGTGATCACCATGCCGTAGGTAACGAAGCGGCCGGCGTCTCCGGGCCAGCACTGGACAACGGGCAGGCGTGAAAGCCTGGGTTCCTCGATGACTTCCTGGACGGGCCCGGTGGAAGTGGATCGCGGCTGGGTGAACAGGCCTTTCTTGATCGTGTGTCGGGATTCCCACAGCCCCCTAAGAGACGGCGGATTGATGCGGTCGACCGTTGCCAGCAGTTCTTCGGCAATCTCTCCCGGTTCCTGTCCGAGAGCGGTCCGGACGCGATCCATCGTTCCGAACAAGTTCATCAGGAGCGGGAACTCGGCCCCCTTCGGACGCTCAAAAAGCAGGGCCGGACCGCCCTCACCGAGCACGCGCTGCGCGATCTCAGGCGCTTCCAGTACGGGATCGACCTCGACCCCAACACGATGGAGCCGACCGGTCGCTTCCAGGTGAGCTGTGAAATCCTGCAGGCTGAGGAAAGGCATAAGCGACCTGCATCTTACAATGCGCGACCCATCAGGAGGCGTGGGAATTCGACGGGTCGGACGCCGTTTGCCAACGGACGAGGGCGATCGACATCCAGACGATCGCAAAGCCGACAAGCTGGATCGGCCGGCCCTCTGCGCCGAGGAACGTCCAGTTCAGCAGGGCGGCGGTCGCGGGGAAGGCCAGTTCGGCGACCGAGGCTGAGAATGCCGGCGTGCGGCGTAACCCCTTGTAGTAAAGCATCAGGGCCGCAAAACCGGGCACAAGAGCCAGCAGAACCAGGGCGGAAACCTGGCTGCCCACCGGCAACACTGGAGACTCCATCAACGAGAGGACGCTCAGGAACGGCACGGCGCATAGAATCCGGAGGCCGACGAGCAGATCGAAAGGAACCGTCGCGGACGTCCATCGTCCGAGGACGGTTGCAGTCCCCCAGATCAGGGCGGCACCCGCAGCCAGGGCGGCGGGCGCCGCATCGACCGAGGAGAGAGGATCGAGGAGGCTGCCCCCTCCGAACGAAATCAAATAACCGCCAACAATGGCGCCACCGATCACGACGGGAAAGCTCGACGGCCATCGCTCGCCAAGAAAGTAACGGGCCAGGAAAATGGCAAACACAGGCTGGAGCTTTTGAAGCAGGACCGCGGTTGTGGGGTTGCCGGATCGTATCGCCAGCGTGAATAACACGGTGGCCAGCGCCGAAGCTCCCCAGGCTATGGCCAGGATCGCGGCCCAGACTTCCATACGAATGCCGACCAGGGCGCGGCGGTGTCTGTAGAGGATCGGCAGCGCGATCAGCGACAGGATGAGATGTTCGTAGAGAACGATGTGGACTGGGCCGATCTGCTGGGCCAGGGGCTGGCGGAGAACGGTATCGGTGCCCCACAACGCAGCCCCGGCAGCCACCCACAGAACGCCGGAGTTCCGGCTGGTTTCGCGCCCCGTCATCTCCGGGCATTATGACAGCCGCGGATTCACGGGTTGGGAGTTTGCCACGGATTACACAGATTAAACGGATTATAGAAATGTCTCTTCGAGGAAGCTGTCCGAAGCCAATGACTATTCTTTCAATCCGTTAAATCCGTGTAATCCGTGGCCTTCTTTCTGAGTACCTTCTACTCTTGTCGCCGGGATGGCGGCACGTCGAGGGTGATTTCCTGCTCGGCTCTGTCCCGGATGATCGTCAATGTGATCGTACCCCGGTCGGTGCGCCCTCGGCGGCGGAGGTCAGCGGGTTCGTCGACAGTCCGGCCGTCGATCGCGATCACGACGTCGCCGGCACGTAGGTCCGCGTCCGCCGCAGCGGAACCTTCGTCCACCGAGGAAACGAGCACACCTTCATCAGCATCTGCACCGAAGTATTCGCGGAGCTGCTCGGTCATCGAAACGGCGCGCAATCCCAGACGGGAAGTCGAACTCACCACGTAGATCCGCGGGATGGCGTCACGAATTCGATCGCCGAGGTCGGACAGATCGGGCAGGTCGTCGGGAATGACGAACCGGAAATTCCCGCCCTCGGTCTGGGCCGCAGTGGTCACGCTGAGCGTTTGTTCCTGACCGTTGCGCAGGACCGTCACATCGACCGTGCGTCCCACAGGGGTCTCTCGAACGAGTCGGGTCAACTGACGCATCCCGACGACGCGCTGGCCGTCGAACATTACGATGACGTCGCCGTCCTCAACGCCCGCCCGAGCAGCCGGGCTGTCCTGCTCGACCGACTCAACACGGACACCCTGGTTTGGACACCGTCGCTGATGCCGACGCCCAGCCAACTGGCCTCCTGGGCCTAGGCTGTCAGGGCCAGAAGCGGTACCAGGGCGATGGCGAGAATGGTTGACTTCTTCATGGATGCACCTCTCATTTTCAGACAGTTTCAGGAATTCTGCAGGTTAGACGCCTGGACGGGCCGATTGGTAACCGCGCGTACACACGGAAAAACGACGAAAATCTGCTAAGGCTGACCGGTCGGGCTGCCGATATACCGATTGGGAGGGTATTTCGCCCGCTCGGCCGTAGTTTGTGAGGGCGAGGCTTCCGCCGATCCGGAGATTCGATGATGTGCTTGTGGCCGGATGTCGGACTTAATCCTAGGCGAGCCTCGGTTTTTGGAAACAGCGCGGTTTTGCAGTTGATTACGATGATTTCATCGAACAGAATGCGGGTGGCTTTTCGAAAGAGAAGCGATAGTCACACGGAGGGACCCGTGTCCAAGGCAGCACTGAAGCTCGCCGAAAAAATTCGACAGACAGGACGTCGGTCGCCAGAAGAACTCATCCCGTTAATCGATCAGGCCGAGAAACAGGCTGCGGCTGCATCCGATTCCTTTACCCGTGGTGTGTACGTCCGTGCCGCCGGGAACGCTCACCAACTACTCAACAACTTCACCGCGGCTCTCGAGCACTACAACTCTGCGATCGAGTTGTTCGAAAGCACGAACGATTCCGCCCAGATCGGACGAACTTTGCTGGCGAAGGTCGGGCTGCTGCTGTTCCTGAGCCGTTACGACGAGTTGTTCGACTGTGCGCGGAAGGCTCGGGAAGTTTTTGAGCAGAGCGGGGACGCGTCCAGCCTTGCACGGCTGGATGTGAACCTGGGCAACGCCTATCACCGGCTGGACCAGTACCAGGAGGCACTGGACTGCTACGAGCGCGCCTTTCCCACTCTCGATACGGGTGAGGACAAGGAAGGCCTGCTGGCCGCCTCGTTGAACGCCGGCGTCGTGTTGACGGCACTCCACCGTTTCGACACCGCGGAACATCGTTACGATCGTGCACTCGAGGTGGCGCGAGAGCTCGACATGTACGCTGTCGAGCTCCAGTGTCGCTACAACCGGACGTACCTGGACTACCTCAAGGGAAACAGCGGCCGGGCCCTCGGCGACATGGCGGACCTCAGACGAGAGTTCGGGCGCCGCGGCGACGACCGTCACGTTTGTCTCTGCTGGCTCGATGAGGCGGAGATCCTGCTGGAAATCGGCGACCTTTCCGAGTCGATCCGGTCGGCCGAGAGAGCCCGCGAACTGGGCCGCACCTTAAGCCTGAACTACGAGATCGGCAAGACGATGCTATTCGAGGCGGTCGCGTCGCTTCGCCTGGGACAGGACGACGACGCGGGAACGCTCCTCGAGGGCGCCGTCGAACGCTTTCGGGCCGAGGGCAACAACGTCTGGATCGCCGTATCGCGACTCCAGGCGGCCCTGTTCCGTGGCGAACAGGGGAACCCTCATGCGTTGGCGGAAGCCGCCTCTGCACGGGCACTCCTGGAAGATCGGCAGCTTCCGGATCGCCTCGCGCTCGCCGACATCGTAATCGGACGGCTTCAGCGGGCAGCCGGGGATGACGTCTGCGCCCGGGATTCGTTCGAATCTGCGGTACGGCTCGCTGAAGAAAGCGAATCGGCCTGGATGCAGTTTCACGCATACCACGAACTCGGGATGCCCATGGGTGATGACGGTGTCGGATTTCTGTGCCGTGCGGAATCCATGCTGGACTCACTCTGGCATCGACTCGGTTCCGACGACCTCAAGATGGCGTTCCTGACCGATCGCGACACCGTCTACACACACCTTGTGTCGAACGTGATCGAGCAATTGACGGAAGAAGCGTTTCGGCTGTCGGAACGCGCACGCTCGCGCGTTCTCGTCGAGCGGCTGGCACGAAGCGAGGCACCGGTACCGGCCTCGGAGATTCCCGCGAGGCTCGACCAGGACGAGACGATCGTCGAATACTTCATCGCGGGGGACGACCTGCACATTTTCACGATCAACCAGAATTCCCTGGAATGTATCCAACGGCCGGGAGCTGTGCCGCGCATCCGCGATGAGTGGGCGCATCTGGAGCGTCACTTTGCAAGTTGCAGCGTCAAGTGGGAGCAGTTGAGCCGCATTGCCGACAGGCTGGAAGTTACGGCATTGACCCACCTCGGGCGGCTCTATGATGAACTCATCGCTCCGGTCGCCGAACGGCTCCGGGGAACGGCCGTAGTCGTGCCGCACGGCTTCTTCCATGGAATTCCCTTTCAGGCGCTGTACGATGGAAGCGATTTTCTGATGTCTCGTTGCGCCCTCGTCTACAGTCCCAGCGCCGCGCTCTACCTGGAACCTTCCGAAGAGGTGTCGGACGAGCCGCCGTTGTTCGTTGCTTTCTCGACGAACGCGAAGGAAGATATCGTAGGAGAGGTAGAACAGGCCGCGGCGCGATTCCCCGATTCCCTCGTCCTGATCAACCCCTCCCTGGGCGAACTTTCCGAACAGATGAGCCGATACCGCCCGCTGCTCCACATGGCGGGACACGCGGGCATCGATCCCATCCGGGGGTCGCTGTCGTGGCTTGAGACTACCGAGGGCCGGTTGACGAGCCGCGATCTGATGGACATGCGGTTTCGCGCGGGCACGGTAGTGGTAACGGGCTGCCATACGGCCCGGCGAAACATATCGGCTGGGGACGAGTGGATGGGTTTGATGAGGGCTTTCTACCTTTCGGGCGCGCATACGATCGTCTCAGCCTTCTGGGCGGTAAGGGACGAAGCGGCGCATTTATTTTCGAAGATATTCTATGAGAACTATGACGGCACGAATGCCGCGGCGGCAGTTAGCACCGCTTCCGCCGTCATTCGTCGGTCGAACCCGCATCCTTACTTCTGGAGCGGGTTTGGAACCTTTGTTCGTAAGCCAGGAGGAATTGGACATGAACTTTGACTTAGTCGAGATTCGCGGATCGCTTCTCTTCGACTCGTGGTTCGAGGACACGCCGTTGGTGAGAGACTCCTCACCCGAAGACCGTCACCTGATCTTCGAAGGCGGCGGCGTAATCCTCGACCTGTTGGTGAAATGTTCGAACGGCGATGAGTGCCTGCACGTCGGCGGTCAGGTTCTTCCTGACACCGGCTCCCACGAGAACGTAGCCAACCGGCCTGTCGTCATCGAGCGCGGCCGGGAGCGAACCATCACCCGAACCAACCCGATCGGGGAATTCATGTTTCACGCGGCATCTGATGGGGATCTGGACCTGACGATCCAACTTGAAGGGCGGCGTTTCGTCGTACGCGGGCTGTCGGGCCGCGACCCGAGAGAATGGCGCCTCGCGCAGTCGGCTGCCAGCTAGAGAGGTTCGACCAACAGGATTTCAAGCATGCTCAGACGTACACTTCTCACAGTTGTCACCGTGCTGGCATTGGCCGGCGTGGCGGCCGCACAATCGGGCAACTTCATCGTCACGCTCAAGAATGCTGATGCCATCTGGCATATCGAGACCCGGTACAAGGCCGAGGTTCTCGGCCAGGTTGGAGACGCGCCGGTCTTCCTCATCCATGTGGAGGGCAAGAACGCAGCGCGCCAGCTGTTGCGCGACAGGCTGGTCCTGGATGTAGAGGAAGACCGGATCGTTACGCTCGACGGGAAGGGCATCTCTTCGAACGGAAACGCCGCCGCCAAGTCGTTGTCCGAAAAGGGAAAGAAGGGCAAGAAGAGCAAGAAGTCCGGGAAGAAGAATCGCTCCGGAGACGACCCAACGGAAGGCAGCGGCGAAGATCCTGTCCTCAACCAGAGCACGATGGCGCTGTTCTGGCAAGCTCTCGGGAACCTGGGCCTGGATCAATCCACGATGTTCCTCTTCTGGGAAAGATTGACCACGACAGATCTGGACCAGTCGACGATGGCGCTGTTCTGGAAGGAACTCCAGGAATTGGGTCTCGACCAATCGACGATGTTTCTCTTCATGCTCGAACTCGAAAAAGTCGGTGTCGACCAGTCGACGATGGCGCTGTTCTGGGAACTGACGGAAAAGATGTACCTGGACCAGTCGACCATGGCTTTGTTCAAGGATGACGGAAAGCTCTGGGACAGTTTCGGACACGGCACCCTGGTTGCCGGACTCTTGCACGTTGTGGCGCCCGAAGCGCGGCTGGTCCCCATCCGCGCCTTCGACGCCCAGGGCCAGTCCACGCTGTTCCTGACCATGGCTGCTGTTTACGCGGCCATCGGGCGCGACGTCGACGTCATCAACATGAGCTTCTCGATCGGCGAGGACTCTAAGGCCTTCAGTCGGGTGCTCAACCTGGCCTGGTCTCGGGGCATCAGCCTCGTCGCCTCTGTCGGAAACAACGGGGAAGACGCGGGCGAGGTCTATCCCGCGGCTTATCCGATCGTGATCGGAGTTACGGCGACGGACCTGGACGATCGCATCGCGGATTTCGCAAACTACGGGAGGAGCGTTTCGGTGGCGGCTCCTGGCGTGGGAGTTGTAACGACGTTCCCGGGAGGCTTGTACGCTCGGGCGTCAGGCACCTCGTTCAGCGCGCCGATCGTTGCTGGAGGTGTCGCTCTGCTGATGTCGACCGGCGAACGCAACAGGAATGCCGGCCGGGCCATCATCACGACCGCCGACTCGATCGACGATCTGAATCCAGAGTGGACCAAGCGGCTGGGCTGGGGAAGGATCAACCTCCTCAACGCGTTGGAAGGACGCGACTGAGTGGCTGTCATGGACATCTCTCGCGAGAACGTGGCTCTCATCGGTCGCTTCGGCCGCACGGTCGCACAATCGTCCGATATGTCTTCGGTCGCCCTGGAGGCACTGAAGCTGACCCGCAAGCTGGCCGCGGCAACCGAGTTACGCGTCGTCAACGCTTCGGCGGGCCGGTGGAAAGAGTGGCATGCGTCGGGCAGACGGGTCCGCGAATCCGAGACCCTCGAGTGGCCTTCGCCTTCACCCGCCGCCCGAACGGTTCGGTTCGAAACGAGCGGCGAACAGTACGGCTTTGTTTCGGTCAGTTCCGACACGGAAGAGGCCGAGTGGGTGCTGGAGTTGATGGCGCCGCACATCGCGGCCGCGCTGACCCTGTTTGCGGCGATCCGGCAGGCCCAGAAGAGCGCCGTATCGGAAGCGGAGTTGGTTCGCGCGGCACTGAGAGCGCGGGAAGAGGAGCGGCGACGGATCACCCATGAGCTGCACGACGACGTCGGACAGACGATTGCCGCTCTGAAACTCAAGGTGAAGCTGGTCCAGGACCGCATCCGAAAGAACGGTTCGGGCAGAAACGCCGCCGACGAGTTGGACGAAGTTCGAGAGGGTATCGGCAGCTTGCTTTCGAGAATTCGTGACCTGTCGCACACGCTGTATCCGAGAATCCTCGACACGCTCGGTTTGGTACCGGCTCTTCGGAACCTGGCCGAGCAGGTCTCCGACCCCGCAGGCATCCGGATCCGCTGCGAGGTCCAGGGCGAGTTGCGACCGCTCGAGGAGAACATTGCCGTCGCGCTGTACCGATGCTGCCAGGAATCGCTGAGCAACGCGATACGGCATTCGGGAGCTTCGAGCGTGACCATCCGGATCCTGTTTGCACCATCCGAAGTATTGGTCATCGTCGAAGACGACGGCGGTGGCTTCGACCCAAGACGTTATTACGATTCGGCTGGTAAGCTAATGAGTTCGGGTTTCTGGACGATTCGACAACGGATGAGCGATGTCGGCGGGTCTTTCCGCATCGGCACCGCCACCGGGCGGGGAACCTCAATCGGAATGGTCGTTCCGACCACCACAAAAGAAGAAGACAAACAAAATGGCAATGACAACCGAAAAAATTAGAGTCCTGATCGCTGACGACCACGCCATTCTGAGGCAGGGCCTGCGCCGCATCCTGGAGGAGGAAGCCGACATGGAAGTCGTCGGCGAGGCCGCGACCGGTTCGGAAGCCATTGCGCTCACCGATGAGCTCAATCCGGACATCGTCATCATGGACATCTCGATGCCGGATCAGAACGGCATCGAGGCCACGCGAAAGATTTCGACGACGGGAACTTCCAAGGTTCTGGTGTTGACCGTCCACCCGGAACGGCAGGTTATCGCGAGCGCCGTCACTGCGGGCGCCTCGGGTTATCTGCTGAAGGATTCGCTGGACACCGAACTGCTGAGCGCGCTACGGACAATCCGCAAGGGCGGCTCGGTGTTCTCTTCCGACATCACGCGGATCCTCGCCGACGTGGCCCAGGGGTTCGAGAACTCGCAACGCAGCATCGAGTCCCTCACCCCCCGCGAGCGAGAGGTATTCTACCTGCTCGCAGACGGCAAGTCCTCGAGCGACGTTGCCAAGACGCTGTTCGTCAGTCCCAAGACTATTCACACGCACCGGCAACACATCATGGACAAACTGGGGATGAAGACGATCGGGGAGCTCATCCGATACGCAATCCGGGAAGGCCTCGTCAAAACAGGTTGAGGGGTCAACCCCGTCAAGCCAGAACCGCGAGCGGTAGCGACCGGGTAATCCCCGTTCCTCTGAGTCCAATGCAGATTCTTCGATAGTCAATCTGCGATGAGCCAGGTGGCCGAAGAAGGTTGCAGAGCTCTTATTGAAGAATCCTCATTGGACATCGTTCATTGGAGATTCGAAATTCGAAATTGGTGGGAATGGTAGGACGGTAAGGTTTAGTCAAATTCGCGGACGGCGATCAGCGCGTACGGGAATGAAGCGTTGGCATCGCTAATCGCCGTCGTGTCGTACAGGATGCCGTTCCCGCCACCACCGTTGAAGTCTGCGATCACGTCGCCACGGTCGGCGAGTTGGTCTCCCACGGCGTTGCCGTTGTAAGGGGTGCCACGGGTCGTGGCGAGGAAGATCCCGCCCGTGACGACACCGTTGCCGCCGCCGTTCCAGTGGAGCTCGCCCTGACCGATGAGGAGGATCAACCCGGTCCAGGAGAAGTTGCCGCTGACCGTCAGCGAGCCGCGCACAAGAAGGATGCCGTATCCGTCGGCCGGTCCGAACTCGAGATCACCGTGGACGACCGTTACCTGGTAATCGTTGGCAGCGCCGATGTCGGTGCTGATGGACGTCACACCGTTCCAGGCGGGGTAGTAGGAGGTGGTCGCTGAAGCAGACACGCTGGCTACGATCGACTCTAGCCCGGTGGTCGTAGTCAGCAATCCCGCAAGTTCGCCGCTGACGTCCGCCACGTCCGGTTCTTCCCCACCGTCTCCAGTGTAGTTGTCCTGTCGGTTGGCGGGAATCGCATCAGACACGGTCGTGTCGTCGGCCGCCGCGATTACACCGACGGCGTTCTCGTTGTTGCCGCTGCCGGCCTGATCGTCACCGTCGATGTTGAAGAGGTTGGAGTTGGCGGCATCGAACGGGCCGATTCCCCCGCTCAGTGTCAACGCGGCTGGGACTGGAGGAAAGCTTCCACGTTTGACGACCACTTCGATCGTCTTCGACGCTGTTCCAATCGTGCCAGTGGCGACCAGCGTGACGACGTCGTTGGTCTCGGTCGTCGACGTCTCGCCATCCACGGGGTCGTTCCGCATGAAGACGTGGTAGGTACCGACGGTAGCTCCGGAAGCGTCGCTCAGCGTCTCGCCCGTCCCGATAAGACCCGCGTCGGTCGGGATCAGCGGAATGTCGTCCGCCGCAACCAGCGTGTCCAGATCCACGGAAGTCGATAGGTTTCCATCGGCACCTGCCGCCGTCACCAGATCCGCGCTAAGGGCATTCGCCGAAGTCCGGAGTTGTTCCCGGCCCGCCTCGATCCCGGCTTCAGCCAGGAACAACAACTGCGTGTTGGTTCGGTAGTTATCCGCGATGCGCACGTCGACCGTCGTGCTACTCAACAGCGCGCTGCCGAGGATCGTCAGGAAGCTCAGAATCAGCAGGGCCGTGATCAACGCCAAGCCGCTTTCGATGTTGGGTCTGGGTCTCTGTTCGGTTCCTTTGGTCATCGTATTCCGTCAGTAGAGCGCCGCGTTGCGTGGATAGATACTCATCGATATCGCATACGTCCGTTTGACGCCGCTCGACGCCATCTCGTCAGCCGTCTCGGCGGCCAACGTGAAGTCCACCCTCCGGATCGTCGCCCGGTGCGCAAGCGTGTCTGCCGTCACGATGTTGTTGCTCTGGTCGTAGTAGGTGAACGTCAGGGCCGTGAATCCTTCACCGACACTGCTGTACGTGATGCTCGGAGAGTCCACGGTCGTCCAGGCGCGGGAACTTCCCCGCTGGATGTCGTCACCGTTGAGACGGTACGCGATGGCCTGTTCGACGATCAGATGGGGCAACGAGGCGAAGGTGCCCCCACCGGTCGAGATGTGCGATGGCGTCACTGTCAACTGCGTGTCGGCAATCGCGGTGATCCTCGCCCGCACCCACGTCCAGGAATTGTGGCTCGGTCCCCAAAGAAACAGATAGCGGTCCGTGTTGCTCCCGACCAGATCATCGATGTCGGTATCGTCATCGATCGTAATTGTCACGGATGTATCCACTACGTAGGTCAAGGGCGGGGTCCCACCAACCGTCGCCCGGGCGTTGTTGACCGAGGCACGGAAGATGATCGTGCCCGATCCCGATCCGTTGACGAACGTCTGAGAGGCCTCGGCCGCCGTGCCGTCCAGGGACTGCGAATAAACCGGAACGCCCTGCCCGGCCATCCGGAGTTCGTCGGTGATCATCGACGCCACTGCCCGAGTGCTCTGTTGCATCTCCAGGACCAGGTTCTGGTCCTGGAACACCCGCTCGTTCTGGAGGAAAAGTTGAAAGGAGATCATGCCGATGCCCATCGTGATGGACATCGCGAAAATCATCTCGATGAGGGAAAAGCCCGCTGCGGTTCGCGATCCAGGTATTTGTTCAGAAGCCACTGGTCAAACTCGTCGTCGTCCGTATCAACTCGGCCATCTGCCCGCTGACGCCGCCACGCTGCGCATAGACGGCCACGGTAATGATGAGCGGGTTGGCGTCGGAAATCATCCAGAGCGTCAGGTAGGGCGCCGTCGTCGTAACGGTATCGGTCGTGAGGGCTCCACTGGTCGAGATGGAGACGTATTCGAAGTAGTTCGCCGTCGGGCTGGAAGAGTCGAGCCCCCCGCCCGCCGTCAGACCGGACATTCCCGTCGAGCGAAGACCTTCCATTGTTGTGTTTGCGAGCAGAATACCTGTCGTCATCTGCTCGGTGTACATGTTGGTCCGGATGGAATAGGAAAACAGCGACGCGACCGCCAGCAGGCCCGTCACCAGAACCACCGTCGCGATCATCGTTTCGATTAGCGAAAACCCACGGTTACTGGACATGGGACCTCCCCGAAGTCTCAACTACGACGTTCGCCGTCAACCCGTTCGGATTCGTGATGACGAACGTCGCAGTGGTCGACGCGTTTCCGCGCGATTCAAACTCCGCGATGGCGCCCGTCGTCCCGATCGTAAGTCCATCCGGCATCTCGAAGGTGTCCTCTACGATCCAGGTGTTGGTCCCCTGCTCCTCCCGAACATAGGTCGTGGTGCCCGAGACCTTGATCCGATGGTCCGCGTTTTCGGTCACCGCCAGGATCCGGGCGTTGCTCAGGTTCCCACTGACCTCGCGCGCCAGTGCGTCCAGGCGGTAGTTCTCCTGAACGGCCGCCAGTTGGGGCAGGGCGACCACCCCGAGGCTGCCGATGATGCCAACGACCATCAGAATCTCGAGAAACGACATTCCTCGTCTCCGGGATACATCCCATGGACAACACCTTCCGGTTCTTGCTCTGCACTTGGCTGGCCTAGAATTTCGCATAGCGTCCTCAGCTATTTACCTAAGCTTTAACCCTGTTTCTTCAAGGAAGCGTAACCAATCTCAACGCAGGGCCACGCTGGACGCAAGATATTTTTAAATTAATTCCCATAGGTAAACCCCCGGCTTAGCCGGGGCGACTCGCAGAGGTTTGACCGAGAGCGGCGGTAGATAGGAAAGTCCTGCTTGGAAGCGACGACTTCCAAAGAAGGAGGACTCAATGAAAGAGGCCCGAAGGCGATCGCACACGAAATGGGACTGCAAGTATCACATGGTGTTCATTCCGAAGTAGGCGGTATCCAGTGTGGCGGGATTCATCAAGGGGAAGAGTGCAATCTCGACTGCCCGGAACTTTCTGGGACTGAAACACCGTTTGACAGGGAAGAGTTTCTGAGCGCGAGGCTATTTCGTTTCCACGGTGGGGATGGACAAACAATTCGTGCGGGAATACATTTGGCGGCAGGAGCGGAAGGAGCAGCGTTTGGAGGAGATGAACATGGCGTGGGGGCATCAGCTGCCTTCAGGCGGCTCTTGACCGGCCCCTTTGAGGGGCTCACAGAAATAAGCCCCCGGCTCTGCCGGGGGTCATTTAACTATATTTATTGCAGGAATGGAAGAGTGGCGTGAAGCTTTGAGAGATCGAATCGTAGCAAATGGAGGGTGCCTGGGTCCCTGAGGCGTCGGTGCCGGAGCAGCACCTACCTCAGGGCCAAGTCGCTTTTGTCGGTGAAATCACGAGCGAATTCTCTGGTAGGTGGACGAAGAAAGAAGTCTAATTCCGAACTTCCCTCCATCCTGAAATCGCCATGCCTCCGAAGCCGCCGCCGCCTTCATAGGTGATGGTCGCGTTCCCGCTGACCTCCATGAAACCGTCGCCATCGAGCACGGCCAGATTGTTATTGCCGTAGATCGGAGTGTCGTCATCGTCTGCGACAATTACCTGTCCGAAGAGATTCGGGTTGCCATTGAACATGACTTGATGGTGGGCGTAATGAATCCCTTGCGACCCTGCGGTCCCGGAATTGCCGGACAAACCGAGGTCCGTGCCGACGACGAGTGAGTAGAGGAGGCCGCCCACCGTCAGGTTCGGTGTGAAGCTCGGATTACCCGACATGTCGATGTAACCATCGGTAACCAGGCTGAAATCGGTGGGGTTGTTCTGGCTGCCGGGACTACCTGAGATCGTGACGTTACTTTCGACGGCATAATAGGAACCTGGAGTAACGGAATTCCCCGAAAGGGTCCATTTCACATTGCCCGCATCCCAGCCCCATTCGCTCAGAACGCCCGTCACGTCCAGCCCTGTGGCCACGTCCGTAATGGTTCCGTCGTTCTCCAGGCGATAGTCGACTGCATCGTACAGGGCTTGAAAGTCCATCGCCGGGACCGAGATCCCATCCTCATCGCTACGCATGTCGAGGTCTCCACCGCTCTCATTGCAGTTGGCCCCGGTATCCGCGCCCAGCACCGAAGGGTCGGCGATGGGATCACCGTTCGAGTCGACGAGGTTACCCGTGCTGAAGTGAAGCTGCGCGCAGGGGTTGCCGACCAACATGAGGTCGCCGTTGGAGTGCACCGAACCGCCGGCGCCGTTGATCGTCGGGTTCCCGTTGATCCGCAGGTTCCCGTCGACCAGGAACCCCGGCAAGTCTTCTGTTCCGAGCATGAGTTCCACCGTGGCACTCGCTCCGTCCGCACCCGTACCCACCGACTGGACGCGAACTGAGCCGTTGGAGTCGGCGTCTGTGTCGTCGTCGCCGTCGTCGTCGTCGCAGACCGAAACGACGTAGCTTCCACCGCCGAAGTCGTATCCGGCCGACGGGATCGGATCGTCGGCAACCGCGCTCAACTCATCGCCGGTGCACCCCGTGTCGTCGGCACCCGACTGGAGCAGTGTCGTGTAATCGGCCGTGTTCATATCGATGATCAGCTCGCGGGCATGGTTGAGGCCGGCCTCGGCGATGTAGCCCGCTTCGATGGCTTCCTCTTCGTTTTCGTTGATCATGAACGCGATTCGCCCGGTCGTCGATATTGCCAAACCCAAAACGGTCAGGATCGCAAGAGCGGTCATCGTCATCAGCAAGGCGACTCCCCGCTGCCTCGATTCTGCCTGGTATCCCATGTCCTGATCCCTCGCTTCGGCGTAAGTCAGTTCCGGCTGCTCCTGACAAAGGCCGAAGAGTTGAACGTCATCGTGTTGCTGCCGACTGTTTGCGTCGTCAACGTGATCCGGACGAGTACGATGTCGGCGACATTCGCCACCGGGTCTGCGATCGCAGCGCCTGCGTCATCCAGATAAGTAAAAGTAATCGCGTTGATGCCTTCGAGGAATGGCACGGCACCACCCCCCGCCTCCTCGATCAGGAGGACGTCGTTGGCGGTAGTGAACGTGACATCTTCATAATCATCGTCGAGCGCCCCGTCGGCAGGATTCCAGTCCGCCTGCATTCGTATGCTGTCGTAGGAATCGTTGTCGTCCGGGTCCGCGTCGAGCGCCGTGACACCGATGTCTTCCGGGTCGGATCCGGCCATCCGAATGAGCCGCACCATGTTGTCGAGCGCCGTGACCGCATTCGTCTGGATCTCGACTAACTGTCTCTGTTCGACGTATTGCCGCTGTACGGTGACAAAAATCTGCAACACCATGCCGAGCACGACCGACAGCACTACTGTGCTGATCAACAGCTCAATGAGGCTGAAACCAGCGTCCGACGAACCAGTTGGTCTCAATTCGTCCATTTCTTCCTTTGGCCGTAACGGGCCTTCTGCCACGAGCCGCTACGGTGGCAGCAATACCTGGAATTGGAACGGTGGCACTCTCACGTTGTTGTTGTTAGAAACGACCGTGACCGTAACGTCGAGCGTTCCCGCTGGGCCGGCGGCAACGACCCAGCGGATCGTAAACGGCGTTCCGGCGGGTTGACCGAAATGGTTCGCAACGTCGCTGTCGAGGGCTCCACCGACTGCAAGTTGATCATCAGTCGTCGGCAGCGCGCTAAGCTCTTCGATCGCCGCCCGTGCGATCGAGTGAGCGACAGCGGCGTTCCGCGAATCCCCCTGCAGCCGGATACCCCAGGCGATCAACGGAAGCAGCGCCAGCGACGCCGTGACGAACACCAGCATTGCGATCGCGGTCTCGATAAGCGTGAAGCCCCGTTCCCGACTGAAGTTGCTCGATACTCTCATCAGTTCACCGTTATGCGGCCTGTCGCCGAGATGGTGATCGTCTTCTCCATATCGGCTGTTTCGATCACAATCGTCCGCGCAACCGTCGGCCGCCCCATCGAGTCAAAGCGGATTTCGACAGGGGTTCCTTCCTGGAAACCCACAGTACTCTGCAGCAAACCCGGGGTCCCAACATCGATGGTTTCCGGTGTGTCGTCGGTGCTCCGAACCTGAACCTCACCGTTGTCGGAATCAATCGCCAGCCAGGCTTGTCGGTTTCGCTTGATTGCGTTGAGTCGCGCTTCCAGGGTTTTGTTGTAGATCATCGAGGCACTGCCGTCGAGGCGGAACGTCTGTAACGTCCGGTCGACGTTCGGAACGGTCACTATCGACACGGCAAGAATTATCAACACGACGATCATCAACTCGAAAAGCGTGAAACCGCCGGCGCGTCGTTCACCCGCAAAGACAGGGCCAGATCGTGGTGGGCAATGTCGGGCGTCTGTCATTCCCGATTCCTAGGGCAAGAACGCACGATCCCGTGGGCCAGATGGTAGTACTGGTGCCAGCGGGTCATCGTTAGTCGTCCATACTCGGGAGACTTACCAGAGTTTGTCGCGTTTTTCGCCTCATTGCAAAAGCTTCGTAGAACACCATAAGACCGCAGGGGCGGTCAAAGCGCAAGCAAACTTTTTTGGTCCGGTTCTTTCGGATGCTCGGTTTCAGCTAACGACTCAATCCAGGGACTTTAGCGGGAACTGGAGGGCCCGAGCGATGCCGTTTCTACGGTCCGACAACACCCTCTGCTGCTGCGATAGCTTGGTCGCAGAACGGTATGTTCCGGGAGGCAGTTGGGACCGCACCAGGCATTCGACCGCGTGAAGTTGCTTGTGGGTGGGTTGTAGGTGATGGCACAGCGTTTGATCGGCCGTTCGTCTGGTGTGAGTCGTCACAGAACGCGCCCGTGTAAGTCCTCGGTCGGGAAGTCGCACGGCCTACTCTAAGGAGGTTACTAGCAAGGATTCGGAAGTGTAAGCTGCAGATGCGTTCTAACTGCGCGCGCGCGCCGTCTTCATCTCGGCATGATATTCCTGGAGCGTACGCACCGTTAGCGATTCGCGCTGCAGATCCCGAATCCCGTTCACTGCCGCCTGGGCTCCTGAGATCGTCGTGATGCAAGGGATCCGATACTGCATGGCGGCTCGTCGGATCGCCTTCTCGTCGAAGTGGGACTCCCGCCCAAGGGGCGTGTTGACAACCAGATCGACGTCCCCGCTTCGGATGCGGTCTTCGATGTTCGGCCGGCCTTCGTTGACCTTGAAGACACTCTCGGTTTCGATCCCGGCGTTCCGGAGCATATCCGCGGTTCCCGACGTCGCCAGGATCTTGAAGTCCATATCGCGGAGTGCGGATCCGATCTCGGCGAGGAATCTCTTGTCGTGTTCGTTCACGCTGAGGAAAGCCATGCCGGAACGCGGCAGTATCGTTCCCGCGCTAATCTGGGCCTTGATGAAGGCCTTGCCGAACGTGTCGTCGATCCCCATCACCTCACCCGTCGACTTCATCTCGGGACCCAGGATCGTATCGACTCCCGGAAAGCGCGCGAACGGGAAAACCGGTGACTTCACGAAGTAGTGGAATATTTCCAACTCCTCGGGCAGGTCGAACGAACTCAAAGGTTCACCGATCATGAGGCGAGCGGCAACCTTTGCGAGCGGAACCCCGGTGGCCTTGCTCACGAACGGCACCGTCCGCGAAGCGCGCGGGTTGACTTCCAGCACGTACACTATTTCGTCCTGGACGGCGAACTGCACGTTCATCAGACCCACAACGTCCAGGTCCTTCGCAAGATCCCGGGTGTGGCGGCGTATCGTGTCGCGACTGTTGTCGCTCAACCGTTCGGCCGGCAGGACGCAGGAACTATCGCCCGAATGAATGCCGGCCTCCTCGATGTGCTGCATGATGCCGCCGATGACGACCCGTTCCGAATCGCACAAGGCGTCCACGTCGATTTCCATGGCATCTTCCAGAAAGCGGTCGATGAGAATGGGCCGCTTCCTGGAAACCTCGACCGCTTCCTTCATGTAGTCGTCGAGCGCGCGATCGTCATAGACGATCACCATCGCACGGCCACCCAACACGTACGACGGTCGCACGAGAACCGGATAACCGATCTCTTCGGCAGCCGCCCTTGCCTGCTCGGAAGTCACCGCCGTCCCGTTCGGAGGCTGTGGAATGCCCAGGTCCGACAGCAGGCGGCCGAACCGTTTGCGGTCTTCCGCCAGGTCAATTGACTGTGGCGACGTGCCGATGATGGGAACGCCCGCACTCTGAAGCTCGAGCGCAAGGTTCAGCGGCGTTTGTCCACCGAACTGCACGATCACACCCTCGGGCTTCTCTACTTCGACGACGTGCAACACGTCCTCGAGCGTCAGAGGCTCGAAGTACAACCGGTCCGACGTGTCGTAGTCGGTCGACACGGTCTCGGGATTGCAGTTCAACATGATCGTTTCGAAGCCGGCTTCCTTCAGCGCAAACGAGGCATGGCAGCAGCAGTAATCGAACTCGATGCCCTGTCCGATCCGGTTTGGACCGCTGCCGAGGATAATGATCTTCCTCCGGTCGGTCGGGGCCGCCTCGTCTTCCTCCTCGTAGGTAGAGTAGAAATAGGGCGTAAACGACTCGAACTCGGCAGCACAGGTGTCGACCCGCTTATAGACGGGCCGGATGCCCAGTTCGCGCCGGCGGTCGGAAACCGCAGACGCGTCGCTGCCCAGAAGGCCTGCGAGTCGATCATCGGAGAAGCCGCAACGTTTGGCCTCGAGCAGTTTGTCGGGCGACAGGCCTCCGAGCGTGCCTGAACCGAGTTCTCTCGCGAGAGCAGCGATCTCGGCCAGTTCGTTGATGAACCAGGGATCCATGCCGGTAATCCGTGTAATCTCCTCGACGTCCATTCCGTTCGACAACGCGTAGAGCAGGTTCGGCAGTCGATCCGGGTTGGGTGTCACCAGGTGGTAGCGAACGCGCTCGGGGTCGATGAACTCCGAGCCGGGGTCCTTGCCGGTCTCCAGCGAACGGATCCCCTTGAGCAGAGCTTCCTTGAACGTTCGTCCGATCGCCATAACCTCGCCCACCGACTTCATCTGAGTCCCGAGCAGGGGTTCGGCCTCGCGGAATTTTTCGAACGCCCATTTCGGAATCTTGACGACGACGTAGTCGAGCATCGGTTCGAACGATGCGGGCGTCTTTCTCGTGATGTCGTTCGGTATTTCGTCCAGCGTGTACCCAACGGCCAGTTTCGCTGCAATCTTCGCGATCGGGAATCCCGTCGCCTTGGAAGCCAGGGCAGAACTCCGTGAAACGCGCGGGTTCATTTCGATCACGACCAACTCGCCGTTCTCTGGATTGACGGCGAATTGAATGTTGGATCCGCCCGTTTCGACACCGACCTTCCGGATGACGGCCACCGCGGCATCGCGCATCCGCTGGTATTCTCGGTCGGTCAGCGTCTGGGCCGGCGCCACCGTGATCGAGTCGCCCGTGTGCACTCCCATGGGGTCGAAGTTCTCGATGGAGCAGATGATGACGACGTTGTCCCGGACGTCGCGCATGACCTCCAGCTCGAACTCTTTCCAGCCGAGGACGGACTGCTCGACCAGCACCTGGTGGACGGGACTGAGATCCAGACCCCGGGCGACGATCTCCAGGTACTCCTCGCTGTTGTAGGCAATGCCGCCTCCGGAACCGCCGAGTGTGAACGACGGCCGGATAACAGCCGGAAACCCGATGCGCTCGATGACGCGTTCGGCATCACGCATGTTTTCGGCGACGGCACTCTCGGGCGTCGCCAGGCCGATTTCCTTCATTGCCTCCTTGAACAAGAGGCGATCTTCTGCAACTTTAACGGACATCAACTTCGCGCCGATCATCTCGACGTTGTTCTTCTCCAGCACGCCGCCTTCGGCGAGTTCAACCGCCAGGTTCAGCGCGGTCTGGCCGCCGACGGTTGGCAGCAGAGCGTCCGGTTTCTCGCGGTCGATCACCTGACTGACAAACTCAAAGGTCAGCGGCTCGAGGTAGGTGCGGTCTGCCACCTCCGGGTCTGTCATGACCGTCGCCGGGTTCGAGTTCACCAGGACGATCTCGTAGCCTTCCTCCCGCAACGCCTTGCACGCCTGAGTCCCTGAGTAATCGAACTCGCATGCCTGGCCGATCACGATTGGGCCGGAGCCGATGATCAGGATCTTGGAAATGTCCTCGCGTTTAGGCATCACGCATCAGGCGGAAAAATTTCTCGAACAAGTAGTAGGAATCGTGGGGTCCGGGTGACGCCTCCGGGTGGTACTGCACGCTGAAAGCGGGGAGCCGTCGATGCTCGATTCCCTCGATAGTCTGATCGTTCAGGTTGATGTGGGTGATCCGCACTTCCTCATCGTCGAGGCTGTCCGGATCGACGGCGAACCCGTGGTTCTGCGCCGTGATTTCCACGCGGCCGGTGTCCACGTTCATGACGGGATGGTTGCCGCCATGGTGCCCGTACTTGAGCTTGAACGTCCGTCCTCCCAGCGCGAGTGCCATGATCTGATGTCCCAGGCAAATGCCGAACACCGGCTTGCTCCCGATCAGCTTGCGTATATTGCCCACGGCGTAGTCGACGGCCTCCGGGTCGCCCGGACCGTTCGAAAGGAAAATGCCGTCCGGATTCAGGTCCAGGACGTCGGCGGCGCTCGTCGACGCGGGGACTACTCGCACGTCGGCTCCACAATGGACAAGGTCACGCAGGATGTTGGTCTTGATACCGAAATCGTACGCGACAACTCGAAATCGAGTCTTGCCGGCATCCAGATTGGCAAACTCGATGAACTCGACGGCATCGGTCGGCGCCTCGTAGGCTTCTTTGGCCGTCACGGCGCCGGCCAGGTCTCGGCCGACCATCTCCGGGGATCCGGAAACCTTGGCGCTCAGCGATTCGAGGTCGTCGTCTATCAGCGACAAGACTGCGCGCATCGCCCCCTTCGTGCGGATATGTCGCACCAGCGCGCGCGTGTCGATGTCTGCGATCGCCGGGATGCGGTTGCGCTCGAGGTAGTCCCCGAGTGGTTCCGTCATCCGCCAGTTGCTCGGATGCGGCGACATGCGGCGTACGACAAACGCCTCGAGGAACGGGCGCCGGGATTCGACATCCTCGGTGTTGACTCCAGTGTTGCCGATAAGCGGGTAGGTCATCGTAACGATCTGACCCGCGTAGGAAGGATCGGTGAGGATCTCCTGGTAGCCGGACATCGATGTATTGAAAACGACTTCGCCAACAGCTTCGCCCTCGAAGCCGTGGCCGGAACCACGGAACACCCGACCATCCTCGAGGAGCAATGTCGCCTTCATTAATCGATCGTGCCCATCTTGCTCATCGGCCAGTAGCGGAAGACAGCCTTTCCATAAATATTCTGTTCGGGGACAAGACCCCACATGCGGCTGTCGTTGGATTGATTGCGGTGGTCGCCCAGGACGTAGTAGTGCCCCGGTTCGACCTGGATAGACTTGTAGCTTCTCCGATCGAAATAGTTCGGGGGCACGTAAATCTCGTCCAGCACTTCGTCGTTTACGATGACCTTACCCCTATTCACTTCAACGACGTCTCCCGGCAACCCGACTACCCGCTTGATGTAAGACTTCGTCGCATCGAGGGGATACCAGAAGACGACAATGTCCCCCCTCTCGATGCTGCCGATCCGGTAGACGAACTTGTTGACGAAAATTCGCTCCTGATCGACCAGTTCCGGAAGCATGCTGGTGCCTTCCACCTTGACCGGCTGGTAGAAGAACACGACGATGATGATGGCGGTTCCGATCGCAAAGAAGACGTCACGCGCCCAACCTCGTATCTCACTCAAAAGACTCAGCTGACGCTCAACGGACGGCGCGTCAGCGGCCGCAGTTATCTGCTCTTCTGGATGTTCGGAATTCATGGCTGATTCGCCGGCCTAGGAGCCTGTGGTTAAAGTCGGTCAACCTGTAGGGGCGGTCTACGACCGCCCATTAATTCGGCGCTCATAGAGCGCCGCTACAGCTTTAGGCGACTTTCAGCACAGGCGCCTTAGAACTACAATCTCAGTATGCCGAAGTCATCTTAGAGGATTCAAGATCGATTCGAAAGCCTCAACGCCGGAGAGGTGTGGCGGGAACCCGCAGGCGGTATCGGGCACCCGTTTCGGGCACTTCGACAATAAAGACTCCACCGACGGAGGGAGCGGCGTTCTGCCCACCGAGGAAGTCGACGTATTCCGCACTCAACGGGCCTGCCGACCGCTCGCCCGCGATCACCGATTCGTGAGTCCCCCGAACAAAGCTCGCCGGAGGTCCCAGAACAATCTCGAAAGCGAGCCGAAAATCGAATGCATCGCCCGCCAGGTAGATTCGGGCTTCGACCCGCTCTCCATCCCGGGACCCGTCTATCGACCTCAACTCGAGTGGAGCGACATCCACCCAGGCGGCTCCGTCGGCTCGTTCCAGACGCGGACCGCTTGGAGCACAGGAAGCTATGGAGAGGACGAATAAAATCAGCAATGCTCGAGTCATAGCTGTCAGTTCCCTGGGACTGGATCCGAACCGATCATTGCAGGTTTTCTAAGATTTGCGCTAGCAGCCTCTTATCGCCAGAGGGTGAAGGACTTTGTGGTTCCAAAAACGACCCCCACACGGTGATCGAGGTTAGTCAGACCCGCCGTGAGACCCAGGTCCCACCGCATCCCGAACAGTTCCCATTGAACGCCGGCCCGGGCCTGAGCGCGGTCTTCTCCGCCGACGGTCGGGTTGGACTGCGGGTTTTCCCGACCGTTGACCTCGAACGCCAGCCGCATCCTGCCGACAGGCACGAACGCGGCGACTCCGTAAGTCAGGACATCCTGTTGGGCCGACGCGCGTTCGGCGTCATCGAGGATGCCGATCCCCAGATTCCCGAAGACGTATGCCGTTCCTAAGGACTTGCCGACCAGAAGGCTTCCGAAGAAGTCCGTTCCGTCTTTGCCGATGCTCTCGTTGCTGGAATTCGGGATCACGACTGTCGTACGCAGGGTCACGTCCGGCAGTCCCCCGATCGCACCGACCAGCGCGATCTTTGTCGAAACCTGGCTATCGCCCCAGTCGTTTCTCTGTCCAGAGCCCCCGTCGCGGACCCACAGGTAGTTTCGCAGTACACCGGTGACCTGGAATTCCACTCGACGGGCCAAGCCGAAGTGAAAACCACCGTCCACCATCGATAGCAGGTTACCCCCGACTCCGTTCACCGGCAGACGCACGCTGTCGAAGTAACCGAAACCCAGCTCGGTCATGAGGGTCCCTTCAGTTATCAACCGGGGGTCCTCGGTCAGAAGGGGCCGTTGCTGGGCCGCGGCCAACGCCGCCGACGACAGGCCGATCATGACCAGGGCTGTAACAAGAACAGTGGATTTCATAGAACTCCCAATTGATAGCCGCTGAGCGCGGCTCCGACGATGGCCGCGGTCTCGGAACGCAGTATATTCGATCCGAGATGGACTTCCCGGGCGCCCCGTCCCATGGCAAGCACGGTCTCTTCCTTCGTCCAGCCGCCTTCGGGCCCGATCGCGTAAAGAACCGGAGCCCCCGAAATGGCAGAACCCAGTGAGCCGCCTTCGCGTTCAGTGAACAGAACCCGCGATTCGGCCTCGGTGGTGAGGGCCAGATCGAGGGAAGAAACGGAATCCAGAACGGGCAAACGGTACTGTTTGGTCTGCTTCGCCGCTTCCACGATGATCCGGTGCCACCGGTCACCGCGTTCTCTGACCGAAACGTTCGATCGCGTCGCCCGAAACGGAATGATGCGCGTAACCCCAACTTCGACGACCTTTTCGAGTAGCCATTCGAAAGCGGCGGTCTTGATCAGGGCCTGCACGAGGATAATTTCCGCCATGGGCGGAGGGACTGTCCGCTCGTTGTCTACCAGGATCGTGGTCGTCTTCTTCTCGACTGACTGCACCTGCCCTGACCAGACCTTTCCCCGACCGTCGAAAACCTCGATGCGTTCTCCGTCAACGGTCCGGGACACCATCAGATGGCGATGCTCGTCGCCGCCAACGACGATCCGTCCCATGTCGGGCTCGGAATCCGGGCAGTATGCGGACTTAATCGCCATCACCAACGATCATCGCAACCCATTCGCCGCGACCGAGTTCCCTCAAGATCGGCATTCCCTCTTCTCGAAGCCGCTCTCGCAACCGGTCCACCTGGGAATCCAGCACGCCTGACAGGACTATCCGGCCACCCGGCGCGAGGCAGGTTGCCAACTCGCCCAGGATTGGATCGATGACGTCCAGCGACAGGTTGGCGAGGATCAGGTCAGCCGAGCTGGCACCAAGCGCTGCGACCGTCCCACAGTAAAGGGCCACGTCCGCCTCGTTGGTGCGGACATTCCCCGAAGCGACGCCGACGGCGTACGGGTCGATGTCCGCGCCAACAACGACACGCCATCCGAGCTTTTGGGCTGCGATCGCCAGAATTCCGGATCCAGTACCGAGATCCAGCAGGTGAGCGCCCGGCGGGAACTCCTCGAGGGCTTCGAGTAGCATCTCGGTGGTTTCGTGCGCTCCCGTGCCAAATGCCTGCCGCGGATCGATCCGGATTACGATGCGGCCGTCTTGGGAGGGGGGGGCTTCCCAACTCGGGACAATCTGGAATCCATATCCGACGGGAAAGCTCTTGTACCGGCGTCGCCATTCGCGGGTCCAATCCTGTTGCTCCTGGAAACCCCGATCGATGTGTGGAGCGGCGGTACCGTTCTTCTCGCAGATGCGGCCGATCCTCGCGTCAACCAGCAGTGGAACTCTCCCCTCCTCGAAATACAGGATGAGCGTAACGGCGTCACCGGACCCTGGAGTTTCCCAGACGCCGACGATACCGTCGGACGCAAACTCACTGACGACGGCATCCTTGAGATCTTCGTCAACGTCGACTGTGATGGTCGGCCAGTGCATGGGAAGTCTTCAGTGATCAGTTTTCAGCCGAGCGCCGCCACGGACTCCTGATTACTGATAACTGACTACTGAAAACTGACAGCCATGGTTCACCCAAAAATCTCTTTCACTTTCTCCAGGATCTTCTTTTGAATCGGCTGGTTTTCCTGGCTGTCCAGATCCCGGAGCTGCGCGATCAGTTCCTTTTGGTCGCGGGTGAGCTTCTTGGGGACGTTGACGCTGACGTTGACATAGAGGTCACCGCATCCCCGCCCGTTCGTGCGCGCAATCCCCGCGCCCCGAATGCGGAACACACTTTCAGGCTGTGTTCCAGCCGGGATCTTCAGCAGTTCGTCGCCGTCAAGTGTGGGCACGTTGATCGCGGCGCCGAGCGCGGCCTGAGAGAAGGAGATCGGAACATGACAGAACAGGTCGTCGTCCCGCCGCTCGAAGAATTCGTGGTCCTCAACCTGGATCATGACGTAGAGGTCGCCCGAAGGCCCACCGCGCGCGCCCGAATCTCCCTCTCCCGATACGCGCAATCTCGATCCGGTGTCCACGCCCGGAGGGATTTTCAGTTCGAGCGTCTTTTCCCGTACGACGCGGCCCTCGCCCCGACAAGCCTTGCAGGCGTCCTTGATGAACTGACCGCTTCCCTGACACTGGCTGCAGGTCCGGGTGATCGAAAAGAAACCCTGCTGGAACCTCACCTGGCCGTAACCATTGCATGTCGGGCAGGAGGTCGGTCCGCTTCCCTTTGGCGCGCCGGATCCGCCACACTCTCCGCACGTCTCGTGCCGCGGAACCTTGACGCGCGTGCGCTTGCCGAACGCCGCTTCCTCGAAACTGATGTCCAGGTCGTAGCGCAGGTCAGCGCCGCGGTTCGACGCGCGCCCTCCACGACGGGCACCGCCCCCGAACAGGTCCCCGAAGCCAAACAAGTCGCCCAGGATGTCGCTGAAATCGGAAAAAACGCTCGGGTCGAAGCCGGCCCCGCCAGGGCCCATCCCTGCACCTACGCCGGCGTGTCCAAACCGATCATATTGGCCACGCTTCTTACTGTCGCTGAGGACGGAATAGGCCTCGGCGGCTTCCTTGAACCGATCCTCGGCTTCCTGGTCTCCTGGATTGCGATCGGGATGGTGCTTGAGGGCCAGCTTCCGGTATGCGCTCTTGATCTCCTGCTCGGAGCAGTCTCGCGTGAGCCCCAAGGCCTCGTAATAATCGCGCTTCGGGCTCACCCGTCGGTTCCTCCGGCCGGCGCGGCAACGGTGACCATGGCCGGCCGCAGCAGTTTGCCGTGGAGCACATATCCCTTTCTCAACTCGTGGAGGACGGTTTCCTCCGGCTGATCGCTGGGCTGTGTGTTGACGGCTTCGTGGACGTGAGGATCGAACGGTTGCCCCTCGGCTTCCACTTCCTCCAGACCGAAGCGCTTGAGGCTGTCGAGAAGTTGCTTGTGGATGAGTTCCAAGCCTTGCCTGACGTCGCCGGAGTCCTCCTTCTCGGACGCGGCTTCGCGCAACGCCAGCTCGAACGAGTCCAGCACATTCAACACCTCGCGCATCAGTTCGGCGGAAGCAAACTTCATAAACTCGGAGCGCTCGCGATCGATGCGCTTCCGGAAGTTCTCGAATTCCGCCTGTTTCCGCAGAAGTCGATCCTGGAGGTCGTCGCGTTCGGCAGTGAGTGCTTCCAGCGCAGGGTCCACGGTCTCGGAGCCCGAAACCGAGGTCTCTTCACCGACGCCGGCGAGCTGATCCATAACGTCCTGATTATTGATTTCTTCTTTCATGACCTCTTCGGTTCGTCGGTAGACGCTGCCTGCGGCGGGCCTTCCGCACGGGCCGATCATTCATTATAGCAGCCGCGTTACGAGGCGGGCTTGGCCGGGGTTGCGGTTGTCAGCTCGAATCAATGCTGGCATCCCGTGAACGACCGGCGGGCTCCACGTCCTCAAATGAAATATTGCAAATAGACTAATGAACGGCTTTCGATGCGGATGGGCGGATGCCGATCCGCATCAGGCGTTGATCCGGCGGCTGAAGGCGTCCGCCAGGTAGAGGACGACCGACATACCCTTGCGGTACTCCATCCGAGTCGGTCCGATGATGCCAAGGACGCCCGTCACACCCTCCCTCTGGACGTAGGGGGATGTGATCAGAGTGAAGTCGCGCATGCATGGAGTTCCCAACTCTGAGCCGATCGTAACCTGTACGCCGTCGCCGGTGTCGTCGGGCAAACAGGCGTTGAGGATCTTCACGAGCTTTCCCTTCTCCTCGAACACACGGAACAGTTCCTGCATCATGTCGACATCGGACAGGTCGACCTGGGAGATGATGTTGCCGGTACCCTGGACGTAGGCCGATTCACCGGCGCTATCCTCTTCGGAATCAGACAGGGTCTTCGCCCACGTCTCGACGAGGTTTCTCATCATCCGGTCGTACAGGATTCTGTCCTGCTGCATCGCGCTGACCAGTTGTCGCCGAATGTCGGGGAGAGTGCTGCCGGAGAATCGCTCCACGAGGTAATTGCCGGCACGGGTCAACTCTTCATGGCTGTAAGGTTCGGAAACACGGATCAGTTTCTGTTGCAGCAATCCCGACTTCGATACGAGGATGACCAGAATCTTCGCGTCGTCGAGTCGCACGAATTCGATGTGCTGGATGACACTCGTTTCGATCGGTGGCGGGACGACGATGCCCACGTTGTGGCATATGTCGGACAGAAGGTACGACGCCGTGGCCATCATCGTCTCGGGTGTGTCGGCTTCCGACAGCGCCTGGTTGATGTAGGCTTCGTTCGACCGAGTCAGTTTTCCGGAACTGCCCAGACAATCGACGTAAAACCGATAGCCTTTCTCCGAGGGCGCTCGCCCGGCGGAGGTGTGCGGCTGGAACAGGTATCCGGACTCTTCCAGATCCGCCATGATGTTGCGGATGGTCGCCGGCGAGAGCCGGCTTGGAATTACCTTGGAAACCGTCCTCGAACCAACCGGTTCGCCTGAGCGGATGTACGAGCCGATCACGAGTCCGAGAATCTCCCGGCTGCGTTCGTCAAGCTCGGCGCCGACTGTAGACTTCTGGACCATTTAACCAAGCATATAACATCCGGTTAAGTTCGGTGTCAACCGACCAGCCCAAGACCCTCAAACACCGACTCAACCATGTCAAAACAAGACGGATAGGCCGTTCCGAGGGCATCAGCCGGCCAGCTGAATCCGTCGGCGGAACGAAACCCCGAAATACTCCTGGAACGCGCTCACAACGGCGCCGATAATCTCACCGCTAGTCGGCCTGCGGTTCAGGCACTCTTCCAAGCCTGCCATCTCGCCCTCGAGCAGGGCCGCATCTTCCAGACGCGTCGCGCGGGCCAGGAACTTCCGGTCACAGGTTATCGGCAGAGAGCCATGCTGGAGGAAGCCCCGTCTGAGCCTCCGTTGAGCACTGCCGACGACTTTCCGACCCCCGACCATCAGTTCATACCGCGACGGGGAGACAAAACAGGGGTAATCCGCCCCGTTTCCGGAGGCGCCAAGCCTCCGCGTGTCGGGCGCCAGGACAACATCGGCGCCCAATCGCCGGTACGCTTCGGCAAGGGCCTCGGAGATCCTGCGGTACGTCCCGTAGACAGTTCCCCCGTCGAAATTGGACGGATCGTTGGAAACGACCGCATAGGTCACCTCGTCGTCGTGCAGGACGGCTCGTCCCCCGGTCGGCCGGTGGACGACGCCGAGGCCCTCGGCGCGGCAAAATTCGACATCGACGGCCCGGTCGATCTTCTGATTGCGACCGAGCGATATCGTCGGCGCGGCCCACGAGTAGAGACGGAGCACGGTCCGTGGTTCCGGGTCCTCCTCTACTGAGGCAAGCAGGTCCCCGTCGACGGCCATGTTGGTTTCGCCATCGAGGGCCCCGTCGAGAATGAGTTCCCAATACTTATCGGCCATGTCTGCCTACGGCTTAGCGAAACGAGAAAAGGGGCGCCCAACCGGTGCCCCTCTCAACAGAACCGGAAGCGGTAGCGACCGGGTAATTCCCTTCGATTCACCCCAACCCCGTCGCCTTCGCTCTCGCGTTCCCTCGGATCTCGATCCTCCGACTATGGGATCGTCATCGGCAGGAACTGCGACTGGAACTGGCCGGACTGCGTTCGGATCATCACCATGAAGGCAACGGTCTGTCCGGATTCCAGTCGGTCTTCCGCGCGCCGGAAGTCCTCCACGCTTTCTATACTGTACCGATCGCGGCCCGCCACGATTTGAGAGATCACCATCCCACGGCCGAGGCCCCCCTCGGCCGCGATGCTGTCGGGCTCGACCGAATCGACCATCACGCCCTTGAGATCGCTGCCTCCCGGCAGGGACAACATCTGCCTCGGAATCTCACGGACCCGAAGACCGAGACGCGTCGGCTCCGACGGGATGCCGCGGTTCGGACGGACATTGCCGGCCTGCTCGGGAAACAACGTAGCCCGGTCTGCGATCGTCACGGGAAGCGTCAAAGCTTCGCCCTGACGGTGGACCGTAATCGGCACCGTGTCGCCGACCCTCTGTGCCGCCACGATCTCGAGCAGGGCGTCACCGTCCGTGACGGGTTGATTCGCAATCCCGGTAATAACGTCGCCCTGCTCGAAGCCGGCAGCTTCCGCCGGCCCGTCCGGCACGACAAAGTTAACGACGACACCATGCTCGAGGCCGAAAGCACGGATCAAGGCCGGATCCGGATTACCGCTGTATTGGATTCCGATCGAACCCCGCGTGACGCGCCCATCGGTCACCAGCTGGTTGTACACCATGATGGCGGTGTTCGAAGGCATTGCGAAACCGAGACCGGCAAACGACCGGGTGTTGGAAATGATCGCGCTGTTGACGCCGATGACCTCTCCGGCCATGTTGACCAGCGGGCCGCCGCTGTTACCCGGGTTGATCGCCGCGTCGGTCTGGATGAACCGCTGGAACGCCGCGCCTCCCGGCACGTTCCGACTGATCGCGCTGATGATACCGGCCGTCAGGGTCTGCTCGAAACCGAACGGGCTGCCCAACGCAAGTACCCAGTCGCCAAGCGTCGCGGCATCGGAATTACCCATTTTCGCGAATGGCAGGGGGTGACCCGCATCGATCTTGATGACGGCCAGGTCGGTTTCAACGTCGGTTCCGATAACCTCTGCATCAAACTCGGTGTCGTCCTGGAGCTGAACCGTGATCTTGTCCGCGTCCTCGACGACGTGGTTATTGGTCAGAATATAGCCGGCCTGATCGACGATGAAGCCCGAGCCCTGGCTGGCGATCTGACGCCCTTCATCCGGGGTGGTGTCGGGTGTGCCGCCGAAGAAATCGAAGAGGCCGAACGGGTCCGACCCCGCCGACGCACGCACGCGTCCTTCGGTCGTGATGTTGACGACTGCCGGTCCAATCTGGGCAGCGATCTGCCCGAAGCCATTCGAGAGCTGAACGGGATCGGGAATCGTCAACTGAATAGGCGCCTGCTCGGTCGCCGTAACCCTGCCGGAGATGATCGTCCCGATCGCCACGCCCAAAATGAGTGTAACGACGACGAGTAGGGAAAAAAGGGGTCGTTGTCTTACCATCGGTAACCTTCCATTCGATCGGTGTTTATTGAGCTGATTATAGCTCAGTCCAACTTGTTGAGCCAGGATCTAGCCGTCGGCCGAAGACGCATGATCGTGACGGCGCGCATGCAGAGTTTGACGCCACAAGTTCGGTTTCGTCTTGGGTTTACAAATTCTTAACGTCAGGCTTTGCCGACCGCCAGGGTCTTGATCTTCTTCAAGCGCTCCTCGGCCGCCGCCAGCGTCGCGTCCTTCTTACAGAATGTGAACCGGATCAGGTTCTTCCCGGCCTCCGGATCGTTGAAGAAACTGCTACCGGGAACCGTCGCCACGCCAACTTCCTTGACGAGGAACGTCGAGAACTCCACGTCGCTCGTGTAGTTCCAACGACTGATGTCGCTCATCATGTAATAGGCGCCCTGCGGCACGATGTAGTCGAAACCGGCGTCGTCGAGCATCCTTATCATCCGGTCACGCCGGTCCTGGTACCGCCGGGCCAGTTCCTGATAGTAGGAATCCGGCAGACGCAACGCGACCGCGCCGGCATCCTGGAGAGGCGCCGGGGCGCCGACAGTGATGAAGTCGTGCATCTTGCGAATCGCACCGGTGATCATCGGTGGAGCGATGCAATAGCCCACGCGCCATCCGGTCACGCTGTAAGTCTTCGACATGCCGTTGATCAGGATCGTGCGCTCCCGCATGCCCTCGATCTGGATCATCGAGAGATGCTTCGCGCCATCGTAGAGGATGTGCTCGTAGATCTCGTCCGTAATGGCCAGGACGTCCCACTTTTGGCAGAGCTGGGCGATGTACTCGAGCTCCTCTCGAGAGAACACCTTGCCCGTCGGGTTGTTGGGAGTGTTGATGATGATCGCCTTCGTATTGTCGTTGAACGCGGCGGCGAGCTTCGCCTCATCGAAGCTCCAGTCCGGCTGCTGCAGCCGGACGTATCGCGGCGTCGCTCCGGAAATGATCGCGTCCGGACCGTAGTTTTCGTAGAAGGGTTCGAAGACGATGACCTCGTCCCCCGGGTTGATGACGGCAAGCAACACGTCCATCATCACTTCGGTCGACCCACATGCCACGGTGATTTCACGCTCCGGATCGATATCTACGTCCATGAAGCGCTTCATCTTCTCCACCAGCGCGTCGCGGAAGTTCTTCGCGCCCCAGGTGATCGCGTACTGATTGATGTCCGCAAAGATGGCGTCGGACGCCGCCTTCTTGAGGACTTCGGGCGCCGAAAAGTCCGGGAAACCCTGCGACAGATTTATCGCATCGTGCTCGAGAGCCAGTCGCGTCATCTCCCGGATCACGGACTCGGTAAACTGCTCCGCCTTACTCGAGATCGGCTTGTTGAACATACGTTTCGATCCTCTTCCCTCGTCAGGCCGGACCCGGATATCCCTCGCCGAGGCGATCCGAATCGTTATCGGCCAGAATCTTCACGAGTTCCTCGTGGAAGTAGTCATGGTCGGCCACCTTGGGGGACATGTTCCGTGTATACGATTCGCGGCCGGCTTCAATCTGATTCCGCAACCGGGGATATAGATCGGAGCGCTTCCGGCCCTCCAGTACTTCCTTCTCATTCCCCAGTTTGATTTCGGAAACGAGCATACGCGCCAGGCGGCGCGCGTCCGAGCGGAGTTGTTCGTCATCCCCCGGATCCTCGGTTGGAGGCTCGACGCGCCCCTCTCCGACCGGGTGTGAATCGAGCGTACCGCCCATTCCGAAAAACCGGATACGCAGACCGAAATTCTCGATCGCCTTCTTGAGGGCGTCGACGAGAACGACAAGCGAGTCCCGGTCCTTGACACCTGCGGCGCACACTGCGGCGACGGTCTTCGAGCGGACGACTATCGGCGCAAAGTACCACTCCGGATCGATCGTATCTTTCGACACCAACTCGGGAAACGCCGGAGCCCCGCCGCGGCTGTCCCACAGTTCGAGTCCGTCGGCCTTGTTCAAGTACAACCCAACGCCGGTCGCAAAGCGATCGGCCGCCGTCAGGAAGCGCTTGAGAATCTCCACTTGCGACGATGCATCCCCGACACGTCGATGGAACTCGGCCAGCAACCTCCAACGATCGATCTCGGCCTTGAGGTCCGCACGCTGCTTGTCCGCTTTCTCCTGGGACTCCTTCAGTTGCGCGTCCCGCTCGGCTTCGACCTTGTTACGTTCTACTTCCCATCGCGCCGCTGCGGCGCGCGCTTCCTCTTCGAGACTCGTGCGCAGCCCAGCCAACTGGCTCGCCATCTCATCCTTGAATCGGGTTTCCAGTTGCTCGGTCACCTCGCGACCGACACGCTCTCCTGTATCTTTCTCGACCTCGGCTCGAAGCTCCTCCGACTTTTCCCGGAACTCCTTCTCCTTGTCGAGCAGCGCCTTCCGGAGTCGAACGGTCGAGTCTGCGGCCAGCGAGGCGCGCAATTCCTGCATCAGACGGGCCAGTTCCTCGGACGCAGCAGGCGCGATTGCGTCCAGAAGACGTTGAAGAGAAGGGTTCTCTCCACCCGTTTCGGAAGGGGAGTTCGGGGACACTTTAGGACCTCCAGAGAAAGGCCGGATTATAGCAGTACGTCAGGTGTAACGCTATCGTTCGAAGTCACTTCCGCTGTCCACACCGCTCGGATCCGGTGGTCAGGCAGCCGGGGATCTGTATTGACACGACCCGGCATCAGTCCTATATATTAACGTTGCAGAATGCCTCGGGGGCGCACCGGTTTCGACGGATGCGATGAGGCAGGAGATGCATGCCGAGGTCCCGCGATCCTCGTTAAACCCGTGGAAAACAATCAATTGCTGACTTTCAGCCAGCATTAGCTGCTTAACGTAGCTACGTTCCCGGGTTGATTCGCCTGTAGGTCTTCCCGGGAGCGTCATTTCATGCAGGATAGCTCTGGATGTCCGGCCCGGTCAGTCCGGAGCGAAACTCGAATGGGCTGGCGTCTGGCGGAGTTGCAGGTTCCCCCGCGCCGGACGTGAGACAAATCGGAACCTGATATGTATGTAGATTCTCCTGTTGAACGTTTTCGGACGCGGGTTCGATTCCCGCCGCCTCCATAGTAACAACAAGGCCTAGCGTGTCATAGAATTGACATGCAATCAGAATCCCCGTTCATCCCTCCGCGCACGAATCAAAGCACCTCAAGTCTTAATGCAACTAATGCAAGTAATACATTAAACAGCCTTTTTCCCAACCCTACCTAAACTTTGTCTCACATCGAAATGGGGCTCTTTCCCTGTTGACTCATGTAATAGTCCTAGGGCACAATGCTATGGATTTTCATTAGTGTCGTATGTTTTGACACCCGTGTCATAAGATTTGACACCCAGTAGATTGCGCGAGGGATAGCGACCAGCCATTGATCCGAGGTCGCAGGATGCGTTACTGACGATCCCCCGCTTTCGGACGTGAGAACCCTGCTCGGATTGGTAGTCGGGTTTTTCACACTTGTAAAAACTAAAGTTGCGAACAATTCAGGTGCGAACGATTGCGGACCTCTTTCCAATATTCTGACCGTTCCCTCGGCTGCATTGGCCCAGGACGAGTGTACGAACCGGAACGTGTCAACAAGTTTGAGACACCTGCATTCGGAATTTAAGCTACCGTAGGCGACTGATTTCGATAACGTAAAAGGGACCCACCAAACGGGGCTCTGATCGAGGAAAAGGGACCCACCCCTGATAGCCTCTCCCGAAGCGTGAACTGGATGAACAGGCACGCGAGTGGGAGGTGAGGATTGATAGGGATGGATCAGTACGAGTTGATCAGAACTGCACATCGGGTTTACAAGAAAAGCATTCGACAGATCGCCCGGGAGACCGGGCACACGCGACGGACGGTCCGGAAAGTATTGGCCGGACAGGAGCCCAAGTATCGGCGAGAGAAGGAGCCAGCCTGTCCGGTGATGGACCCGGTCGCCAGGATCGTAGATGCCTGGCTCCAGGCGGACCGGGACCAGCCAGTCAAGCAACGCCACACCGCGCACCGGGTGTGGCAACGTCTGGTGGAGGAGCATGAATTTACCGGAGCCGAGCCGACGGTACGCCGCTGGGTTCGGGAACGGAAGACACGGTTGGGCTGGAACCAGACCGGTGCTGTGGTGCCGTTGGACCCGGAACACGCCCGTGAAGCCGAGGTGGACTGGGGTACGGCCTGGGTCCGGATGAACGGTCAAGACCGTCAGGTCAAGTTGTTCTGCATGAGATCTCGGTACTCGGGCAAGGCGTTTGTGCGGGCCTATCCGTGGGAACGGCAGGAGATGTTCCTGGACGGTCACATCCGTGGGTTCGACTGGTACGGAGGCGTCTTCCCGACGTTAGTGTTCGATAACCTGAAAACCGCCGTGAAACAGATTCTGCGCGGGAAGGGTCGGGTTGAACAGACGCGGTTCACAGCGTTTCGGGCGCACTACACGTTTGAAGCACGGTTCTGCAATCCGGCGCGGGGCCAGGAGAAAGGCGGGGTCGAGGGACTGGTCGGCTTCGCACGGAGAAACTTCCTGGTGCCGGTTCCCGAGGTGACCGACTTCGACGAGTTGAACGCGCAGTTGCTGGAACGCTACGGCGACGACGACCAGCGGAGGATCGGCGGTCGGTCCGACGATCGGACGATCGGGGAACGCCATGGAGCAGAACGCGCGTACCTGCTGGCGCTGCCGGGCACCCGATTCGAGAACACGAAGGTGGTGGGTGTGCGGATCAGCCCGTACCAGACGGCCCAGGTGGATCAGAACCGGTATTCGGTGCCGACCGCATATGTGGGACGCCGGCTCTGGGCCCATATCGGCTGTGACCGGGTGAGCTTTTACGCGGACCAGAAGAAGGTGGCCGAACATGACCGCGCCTTCGGTCATAGCGACTGGCGGATTGATCCGTTGCACTACCTGGAGTTGATCCGGCGGAAGGTGGCCTCGTTTGAGAGCGCCCGGCCGATCCGGCAGTGGCGGGATCAATGGCCGACCCAATATGAGACCGCGCTGGAGCGGTTGCGGGATCGGCATGGGTACAGTCGGGGCACCCGGGAGTTCATCGGCATCCTGCAACTCCACCAGGACTGGGATCTGGATCGGGTGTCATCGGCCATCCAGGAAGCGCTCGATGCCCACTGTATCGAGTTGGAAGCGGTGCGGCACATTCTGATGCGGGAGGACACGCCGACTCGATCCCATGCACCGCTCGAGTCCGGGTTGATGCCCGGTATCACCGATCTGACGATCGCCCGGGCCGATCTGGATCAATATGACCGTCTCCTGGCTGGGGGTGTGCGATGAGTCCGGGTCAGGAGATCGTTCTCGACGACGCACTGCGGCAACTCCGGCTTCCGGCCATGGTGCGGGAGTGGCGGGAACACGCCCGACAGGCTAAAGAGGCCGGCGAGGGGCACACCGGCTTTCTATTGGCTCTGGCCAGCCGCGAGCTGGAGCAGCGGCAAGCCAATCAGGTCCAGCGTCGACTGCGGGAGGCCCGGTTCCCACTGCTCAAGACCCTGGAGACCACGGACCTGAACAAGTGGCCAGTGCTCGATGCGGTCCAGGTTCGCGACTATGCCGAGTGCGGCTACATTACCCGGCACGAGAACGTCGTCCTGTTGGGCAAGCACGGAACCGGTAAAACCCATGCCGCCACGGTGCTGGGTGTGGAAGCCTGCCGGAGGGGCTACCGCGTCGGGTTCACCACGGCAGCCGGGCTGGTCAACACCTTGATCGAGTCGCGCGAGGAACGGCAACTGAAGCGGCACCTGGCGAAGCTGGCCCGCTTCGAGCTGCTCATCGTGGACGAAGTCGGCTATATCCCGTTCTCGGCCGAGGGGGCGCAGTTGCTGTTTCAGGTCTTCTCGGACCGCTACGAAAAGGGTTCGCTGATCGTCACATCGAACTTGCCGTTTGCACAGTGGACCAGCGTCTTCGGTGACGCCGCACTGACCGCAGCCCTGCTGGACCGGCTGACCCATCACTGCGCCATTCACCAGTTCGAGTGGGAAAGTATCCGGTTTACCGACAGTCTCGGCGCCGCTAGCAAACGGAAGAACAAACCCCGGTCCGCCGGAGGATCCGCGTGAAAACCGCGGGCGCGGCGGGCTGTGGAAAGTGCCGCCCCCATGGGAACCCGCTGCAAAGCCAGCGCGCTCCCACGGTGGCTTGGAAGCCTTCGGCTCCCACACTCCCCACAGCCTCGACGGCGGAATCGCTTACAAACCATTAACCAGGGGGTGGGTCCTTTTTACATTGTCAAAGCGAGACGAACACGGAAAATTGCATTCGTGTTCGGATATGACGCCTGGAACGCCGTCGCCGAAACGATCTCAGCGGACAGGTGCTCGACTATTTTGGCTCTGAGTTGGTCGGCGCCCGACAGTTGCTCAGAGCCCGGCGGGGCTGTATCTTGCTGTTCCGTTCGGCCATTTCCCATGAGAAACCTATATGTTCCACCTTGTTGACAGCTGAAGACAAGGTTTTCGAGATTCTTCTGGCACAAACGGAACACACCCCTGCCGCGCTAGATCCTGAAGCCGTCCAGCCGGACGTGTGATTTGTTGAGATAAGTTTAGTTTCTCACATTCATTCCCTGGGTTCTTTGCCGACCGATAGAAGTGAAAAGTTGTGAAAAGCTGATCTTTGATGTGTGTAACAAACGGGAGACGAGCCAGCTACTCCGAAACCAATGAGACGACGAGCGTCCCGAGTTGGAACATCTGCCGCCACGTTGATTCCCTCCTAACGCTTTAGGGGAGTATTCTGATAAAGATAAACACGATTGGCACGAAAGCCGCCAGCACCAAGCATCCGCCCACCAAGTAGTATTTTCTTAATGTGAGGTCAAATTCGACCAATTCTGTCGGCGGTTTGCCAAGCGCAATATTCACCATTTCCCGACGCCATTCGTTGCAGTTATTGTTAATCTCCTGATCAATCTTAGCGCCGTAAACACCGAATGAGAGGTAAGCCAGGGCTGCTAATATTCCAGCCCCGAAGTCAACGGCACCAAACTGTCCCCCGCCCCACGATTTCCTTGGACAGTGATTTGAGAAACTACAACGCAGGAGGATCACGATATGTCCAGAGAAACGAAGGAGGAATCCGGAATCGCGAAGGGAGCCCGTAGGGCGACCGAAGCGGGGCCGGATTTTCGAAGCCGCGGGAAGGGCCGGTGGTCGGCTCGGCGTAAGGTCACGGTAGTGCTGGAGTTGTTGCGTGGAGAAGATCTTGAAGCGATGAGCCGGCAGTATGGCGTGACGGCGGCGGCGCTGACCCGTTGGCGGGAGGCGTTCCTGCAGGGAGGCGAGGACGGCCTGAAGAGCCGGATCGTGGATGTGGTTGACGAAGAGAGGAAGACGCTGAAGTCAGCGGTGACCAGTCTGGTGATGGACAATGAACTGTTGCGGGAACGGATCCGGCATCTGGAGGACGAGAAGCCTTTTCTACGGTGGAGGTCGAAGCGATGAGCCGGACCCTGTCGCCCTCCACACACCAACTGTATGGTCTGGCCCGTGTCGCAGCGGCCTGGGGGTTGCCCCGGTCGACGTACTATGCTCGACGGGATCGACGGAACCATCCGGCCGAGCCGCGTAAACTGGGGCCCAAGACCCCGTTTACCGACGCGGAGTTGACCGGACGGATTCGGCAAGAAATTGCGGCCTCGCCGTTTACTGGGGAAGGACACCGGAAATTCTGGGCGCGGCTCCGGGTCGCCGGCGTCCGCACCTCCAAGGCTCGGGTCTTGCGCCTGATGCGGGAAGCTCAACTTCTGGCGCCCCAACGCCAGGCCGCACCCGTTGCGCGCAAGGCGCATACCGGAACCATCACCACCGATCGCCCGAACCAGATGTGGGGCATCGATGCCACCGCCACGGTGACCCTCGACGATGGTGCGGTCACTGTATTCGCCGCCATCGATCACTGCACGGCCGATTGTGTCGGCATTCACGCCGCCAAACGGGCGACGCGTTTTGAAGCCCTCGATCCCATCCGGCAAGGCCTCAAAGAGTACTTCGCCGGCTTTCACGCCGACGCGGCCGCCGGGCTTCGACTCCGTCATGATCATGGGTCCCAATTCATGAGCGACGATTTTCAAAACGAGATCCGATTCCTTGGCATCGTCTCCTCACCGGCGTGTGTCCGGGAACCGGAAGGCAATGGCTGTATCGAACGCTTCTTCAAGACCCTGAAAGAGCAGTTGCTCTGGGTGCGTCACTTTCGCTCTATTCCGGAACTGGTTCGAGCTCTTCAGGACTTTCGCGCTCTCTATAATCAGCACTGGTTGATCGAGCGCCTCGGCTTTCAATCTCCGGCTCAGGCTCGACAACGTCTTGCAATTGAGTCAGCGACTTGATTATGGTGGGTTCACTCTGTCCAGGAAATCAGGGGCGGTACAACGGCACCAAACTGAGGGCTCGGAACGTGTCAACAAGTTTGAGACACCTGCATTCGGAATTTAAACTACCGTAGGCGACTGCGTATTCCGGACCATCCTGAACACCGATTCCGGCCATCGTGATCACTCGTCGGTAGCGAAGTTTAGAGCTTTTAGGTTCTCCTGAAGCACAGGAGGGCCTTGATGGCAACGAAACGACTACCGATGAGACAGATACGCGAGATTCTACGACTCAAACACGACCAACAGCTCAGCCACCGGGCGATCGCCAGCGCATGTCGCGTGGTCTTGGGCACCGTTGCGGACTACTTGGGACGGGCCAAGCAGGCCGGACTGGAATGGCCGCTGCCCGAAGACCTGGACGAGGCAGCGCTTGAAGCGCGGCTGTTTCCCCGCGCGGGACCGGGCTCCCGGGAACGGGTGGCTCCGGATGTAGAACGGATCCACCAGGAGTTGAAGCGTGTTGGAGTCACCCTGCACCTGCTGTGGGAAGAGTACCGAGAAGCGAATCCAAAGGGATATGCCTACAGCCAGTTCTGTGAGATCTACCGGCGTTGGGCCCAGAAATTGAAGCCCTCGATGCGACAGGTGCACCGCGCCGGAGAGAAGACCTTCATCGACTTTTCCGGCAAACGGCCACAGCTGACGGATCCACGGACGGGCAAAGCTATTCCAGTCGAGTTGTTCGTCGCTGTTCTGGGCGCCAGCGGTTACACCTACGCGGAAGCGACACCGAGCCAGAAACTCCCCGATTGGGTCGGCGTGCATATCCGCATGGTGGAGTTCTTCGGCGGATCGAGCCGGATCTGGGTTCCCGACCAACTCAAGAGTGCCATTACCCAGCCCTGCCGCTATGAAGCAGGCGTCAACCGTACCTACCAGGATGAGGCCGAACACTACGGCGCCGTTGTCATACCGGCCCGGCCGCGGAAAGCTCGGGACAAAGCGAAAGTTGAATCGACCGTCCTGGTCGCACAGCGGTGGATCCTGGCCAGGATCCGGAATCGCACGTTCTTCAGTCTGGCCGACTTGAACGGAGCCATTCGAGAGTTGCTGGTGGAACTGAACCAGCGGCCGATGCAGAAGCTTCGAGTATCCCGCCTGGAACTCTACGAGCGGCTGGATCGACCGGCATTACAGCCCCTCCCGACCAACCGGTATGAACAGGCCGAGTGGAAGGACTGTCGTGGCAGCATCGATTACCACATTACCGTGGACCGCCATCCTTACAGCGTGCCCTACCAGTTGATCCATGAGACCGTGGAAGCGCGTTACACGGCGTCCATTGTCGAGGTCTACTACAAAGGCCGGCGCGTGACGTCCCATCGCCGTCGCTACGATCACAAGCCGTCGACTCTGTCCGAACATATGCCCAGTGCCCATCGGGCCCATGCGGAATGGACACCGTCCCGGCTGATTAGTTGGGCGGAGAAAACTGGCCCCAAGACCGGCCGCCTGGTCGAGGAGATCATGAAACGGTGGCCGCATCCGGAACAGGGGTACCGTGAGGTGGCCCCGGTTTGTGGACAGCTTGGCGGCCTGTTTAAGGTGTATTCCGGTTGCCGCTCATCTTGCCAGAATCTCCTTGGATCGATCTTCCTGTCGCCGTTGCTGCGCCGGTGGGTAAGCGGGCAAGGCGCGTAGCTGCTTGTCCATCATATCCGCAGGCGGGTCGCCGCGGTAGGCCTCGGCCGGGGTTTTTCCGCCGAGGGCCGAGTGTGGCCGTTCGGCGTTGTAGAAGTCGATCCACTCGCCGATGACGCGCCGGGCCTGGAAGCCGTCGGCAAGGTCGTGCAGATAGACAGCCTCGTATTTGAGGGAGCGCCACAGCCGCTCGATGAAGATGTTGTCCATGCACCGGCCCCGGCCGTCCATCGAGATCTGGACACCGGCCGCCCGCAAGCGCCCGGTGAAGGCGAAGCCGGTGAACTGGCTGCCCTGATCGGTATTGAAGATCTCCGGCTGGCCGTGGCGGGTCCGCGCCTCCTCGAGCGCCTCGACGCAAAAGCCGGCGTCCAGGGTGTTCGACAAACGCCAGGCCAGCACATACCGGCTCGCCCAATCCAGGATCGCCACCAAGTAAAGAAAGCCGCGCCGCACAGGGATGTAGGTGATGTCGGCGCACCAGACATGGTTTGCCCGCTCGATCGCCAAACCCTTGAGCAGATAGGGGTAGACCCGGTGCTCGGGATGCGGCTCGCTGGTGCGGGGTGCCCGGTAGATCGCCTGAAGACCCATCAAACGCATCAGACGCCCCGCCCGGCGACGGCCGATGCGCACGCCCTCGCGGCGCAGATGACGGACGATCTGACGGGCACCGTAGAACGGATGCTTCAGAAACAACTCATCGATGCGCCGCATCCGCGCCAAGGTCTCCGCGCTCTCGCCCTGGGGCGTGTAATAGAGCCAGGAGCGCCCGATCGACAGCAAACGGCATTGACGACTCAAGCTCAGTTCCGGGTCAGGGCGCCTCACCATCGCCCGGCGCGCGGCCCGGCTCATCGACCGGACCCTCTGGACAAAAAATTCCGCTCCACCGTCAATTCGCCGATCTTGGCGTGAAGCTCACGAACCTCGCTTTCATGATCCCGCCGCCGGCGTTCCACGCTGTTCGAGAACATCTCGCCAAGCCCTTCCATCGCCTGGCGCTTCCATGTGCTCACCTGGTTCGGATGAACCTGGTGCTTCGAGGCAATCTCCTGCAGCGTCCGATCGCCCCGAAGCGCTTCCAGCGCGACCTTCGCTTTCAACTCCCCAGAAAACCTGCGTCTCTTCGTCATCGCGTATCCCTCCTCAGTCGGTGGAATACACCTTAAACAACTGCCCGATTTTCCGGGGCCACCTCACCGCAAGCTCACCCGACGCCTGCGCGCGGCGAAGCTGCGCTACGCGACGGCATCGCTGGAAAACGTCGACTTCAAACATCGTCGCCGTCTGGACCGTTCCCAAGTCCTCGCCCTGGGCTCCTGCGGGTGGATCCAAGACCGGCACAATCTTCTCATCACCGGTCCGACCGGCATCGGAAAGAGTTTTCTGGGATGTGTTGCAACTTTCAAAAATCAGCAAGAGGGCGACTGGGTTGGGTCGACCAGGCTCCGTCTTATGCAGCCACTTCGAACAGCTTGTTGATGAACTGAATCTGTTGCCGAACATCCGAACCGTTCACCCGCCTCGCCTGCCCCTTCCGGATCATGTGCATGGCCTCATATCCCTGGATCGTTCGCCGCGCCGCGTGGAATTCACGAAAGCCCTGCTTCGCCTTTACGCGTCGTTTGATCGCTCGATGATCCTGCTCCAGGATGTTGTTCAAGTATTGAACAGGCCGGTGGCGGCAACGGCGTCGCAGGATTCCTTCCTGCTTCACTCCTGAAATCGCCGCCCCATAGAGGCGTGCTTGGTCGGTGTTGATGACGCGGGGCTGTGGATGCGACGGATCCGTCAGCGCCTTACGGAACAGGCGTTTGGCCGTAGCGGCATCGCGCAACCCCGAGAGCACGAAGTCGATCGTGGCGCCGGTGGAATCGATGGCTCGGTAGAGGTAGCACCAACGCCCCTTGACACGAACGTAGGTCTCATCGACACGCCAGGACTTATTGGTTGGCTTGAGATGACGGCGCAACCGCGCCTCCAGTTCGGGGCCGTAGCACTGGACCCAGCGCCAGATTGTCGTGTGGTCCGCCTTCAGGCCGCGCTCGCTGAGCAGCTCTTCGACATCGCGGAACGAGAGCGAGTACCGCAGGTACCAGCGCACGGCGCAAAGAATCAGCTCGGGCTCGGTTTGTCGCCACTTGAAGATCGCCGGTCGGATTGTCTTTTTCATGATCTCTTCAGGTTACCAGCCGCCATCGGCCAAAGTTGCAACACAACCAGTTCGTCAGCCCCGAGATCATGATCAGTGAACGCCCGGCGGAAGCAGAAGATCGGGCGGTCCCCGGGCACCGGGCAGGAGACTTGATCCTCGGGCTGGGCAGTTCCGCTATCGGAACCCTGGTCGAGCGCACAACCCGGTTCACGATGCTGCTACACCTTCCCCGTATGGCCGGCCACGGCAGTCCGCCGGTCAAGAACGGTCCAGCGCTGGCTGGGCACGGCACCAAAGCGGTCCGAGACGCCATCGCGTCATGGATCACTAAGCTTCCAGAACAGCTTCGCCGAGCACTGACCTGGGACCAGGGGGCCGAGATGGCGCAACACACCCAACTTCGCGGCGACACTGGCTTGGGGATTTTCTTCTCCGACCCCCATAGTCCGTGGCAGCGCGGCACGAACGAGAACACCAACGGTTTGCTGCGCCAGTACTTCCCGAAGGGTACCGACCTGTCGAGGCACTCCCGCGACGATCTCGAAGCTGTCGCCTTTGCGCTGAACAGTCGCCCTCGCAAGACTCTCGGATGGAAGACACCTGCCGAAGTCCTTGACACTTACCTCCGCTTACCCCGAGAGTAGTGTTGCGACGATCACTTGAACCTGGCCAGTATCTGTCGATCCGCTACACGGAGCGGCTCTCCGAATCCGGGATCGAGCCGTCGGTTGGACGCCGGGGCGATTCCTATGACAACGCGCTGGCCGAATCGGTGATCGGCCTGTACAAGACCGAGGTCATTCGAAAGGACGGCCCGTGGAAGGGAGTCGACGATGTCGAGTTCGCCACTCTCGACTGGGTGTCCTGGTTCAACGACCAGCGGCTCCTGGGACCGATTGGCGACATACCACCGGCCGAATTCGAACAGATGTACTATCAACAGCAACAGTCCCGCCTCGACGAGGCGGGACTCAACTAAAACTGTCTCCGGAAAACCCGGGGAGGTTCACTCAGATCTCTTCGGTGCGATCCCGGTCATTTGCCCTTGAACGGATCAAACAATTCCACGTCGAATTTATGGAAATCGCGGACATTCCTCGTCACCACCGTCAGCCGATGAACGCGAGCCGTGGCCGCGATCATCGCATCCTCGAACAGCGAATCCGACTGCCGGTGCTTGAGGCGCGCCCATTCCCGAAAAGCTGCCACGTCCATCGGCAGGATACCGTAGCCGTCGATGACACGGCCGAGCCAGGATTCCAGTTCCGCCGCTTTCACCGTGTCCTGCTCGCGCGTCCTCTCGATACCGGCCTGAATTTCTCCGGCCGTAACAGCGGACAGGAACAGCCGGTCGGCGGGAACCGCTTCGATCCAGTTCAACACCGCCTTGTGGGGTCTGGGACGGCGAAGTTCCGAAACAACGTTGGTATCTAAAAGGTACACCGGGCTACTCGAAGTCCAATGGCGGGCGATGGCGGCAGCGCGTCCGCGGGGGTGTGAGCGTCTCCGTCCGGGCTTCCGGTGCGAGCAGCCACTCCTTCAAATCGGGCTTCGCCAGCGCCCGCAACTTCCGCCACTGCTCGATCGGCAAAAGCACCGCCGCCTCCACGCCTCGCTTCGTCACGATCTGCGGCCCTTCCCTGACGCTCGCCTCAAGAAACTCGCTAAATCGGGCCTTCGCCTCCTGAACCTGCCACGCCTTGCTCATGTGTCCCTCCCGTATTCGCTATTCTGACTATTTATATGACTATTTAAGCCTAGGAGCCTGTCGGGAATAAGAAGTCTGCAACCAAGAATCAACAACTTACAGACCGGGGATGGCTCGTAAGTTGTTGATTCTTGCTTCGAGGGAGCCAATTCCCGACAGGCTCCTAGGAGCCTGTCGGCAATAAGAAATCTGGAGAAGTCTGAAGCTGAAAGACCCATCGCGATTTCAGGATGAAGGCCACCTTGGGAAGCGTTTGCTCAGACAGATCCATGAGATGAGATTGCGGCAGCCCCCATTGAGCGCGATACGTATTTTTCATCCGCGGATTCTGTGTTTGCCAGGATCTCCCTGCTTCGATTCAAGCCGCCAGTGGCTTGAATCCTCCTCCGTAACGAAACAACTTCAGGATGTTGTGGGTCAAACAGACCAGTTGCCATTCCGCCCGCACGTTCTCGAGACCGCGGAAACTGAAACGCCGGAATCCCCGGCATTCCCGGGTCTGTCCGAATACCGGTTCCACAATCGCCTTGCGCATCTTGTAGACGGCCCGCCCCACATCGCTGTCCAGTTTCTGTTTCATTTGCTCCCGTACGCCGGCGCCTTCAGCCGCTCCGGGCGGGCCGCCGGAAGACTTCGGGGATGCGCCGGTCCGGACTCGCCCCGTGGCCACGTGTAAATCGATCCCTGCGGCTCGCGGGTCGGTCACCTGCCTGGGGCTCCAATACCCGGCATCCGCGCTGACCGCGACGGGCCGGGTCCCCGTGTTCCGCCGCACTTGCGCGACCATGGGCGCCAGTTGCTCTTTGTCATTGGCGTCCTGGGTGATCTCGGCCGCGACGATGACTTGCGTGTCATCGTCCACAGCGATCTGGGCATTGTAGGCCTGCACGAAACTGCCTTTGTGCGCGCCGTCGGGCATGATCCGGCTGTCCGGATCGGTGAAGTTGCGCTGCGCCTTCGCATCCGGCGCCGCCTGCTTCGGATCGGGAACCCGCGGTTGGCCTCCACCCGTCTTCTTCCCCGTTCGCTCCTCTTGCTTCCGCCGCTGGGCCATCCGCGCTTCCGCGTCCGCCTTCGCCTGCGCCGCCTTCTGCCGGGCTTCCGCTTCCAATTCCGCCCGGGCCTGTCGAATCTTCTTCAACCGGCTTTCCCGCCGCGCCAATTCCTTCGGCAACTGGTCGGTCAGTCCTTGCCGTTGCTTCTCATCCTCGACCGCGTCGACCGCCTCGGCCCGCTTCAGCAACTCCTCCACTTCCGCCTTCAGCGTCTCTTCGGCCCCCCTCATCCGCCCATAACTCATCGCCTTGTGCTTGCTGGCGTTCGCCTGGAGTTTCGTCCCGTCGACCGCCACATGCCCCAGTTTCACCAGCCCCGCCTTCCGGCACAATCCCAGCGCTTGCAGAAACAGTCCCGCCAACGCCTCCAAATGCCGTTTCCGAAACTCGTTGAACGTGCTGTGATCCGGATGCGTGTCCGCACTCAAATACCGGAACGCCACGTCCTCATGCGTCCGTTTCTCGATCTGCCGCGAACTCACCACCCCGGTACAATATCCCTACACCAACAACCGCACCATCAGCACCGGGGAGTAGGCCGCCTGACCTCGTCCATCCTTCGCCTCATAGGAACGGTAAAACGCCGACAGATCCAGCGTCTCCACCAGGTCGGCCACAAATCGCGCCAAATGATTTTCCGGAAGCCAGTCGTGTAACGACGGCGGCATCAACAAGCTCTGATTCAGGTCATCGGATCGGAAGCATTTCGTCATGCCTTCTTCTACAAATCCACCCGTCCAGCTTAGGTCCCATCCGGTTCTTCCCCGACTTCTGTCGCCACCCATCCCCAATCTATTCCCGACAGGCTCCTAGGCGCAAGACGACGCTTCGTTTAGGAATACCGTGGTTTTGGCGGGATCCATATCCAGCGGGCGGCTCCCGTTGATCCAGGGCTGGATCTGGCTCGACGTCGCCGACGCTGCGAACCCGATACCGTTTCCGCACACCACAGCTCCCACAGAGGAGGTGGCCTTCCATATTCGCATGGAACAGCGGCTCGCAGGAGACAAAGAACTTATTGCAATCGAGCCGGATACGGTTCGCCAGCAAAACTTTCAACTACGTTCAGGACACCTACGAACCAAGTCGGCCATCTTCTTCCGGGCGCTCGCACGACCGGAAGATTTGTTCCACCGCCTGACGGTCCAACTGATTGGCGTTCATACCCGTACAACGTTGAGGATTTCACGAAGTTCATGAAACCACACAAGTTGGGCAGGCACCCGGGATCTCTCCTCTTACTCAACGGAAGGGAGCGATCCGTCATTATATGATTTCACTAGTGTCCGGAACACGGTGCGACAGCCGCCGGCAACTTATAGATGAACAGTGAGTTGAATGGCATTCTGCGATTTTTCGATTTGAACCTGCCGATCACACTTTTAGCAATATTACGGTGAGAGGGGTGATACCAATGGCGCATGAACTCAGGCCAAACCGTCTTCTCACAAGTCATGGATTACGCGCCCCGATACGAGTTTCAGAAGTGTGTCGCCCGCTATCGGGGCGATTACCAGCAGAAAGGGTTTTCCTGCTGGGATCAGTTCCTGGCGATGGCATTCGCCCAATTGACCTATCGTGAAAGCCTCCGCGACATCGAAGCCTGCTTACGCGCCCTCGGCAGAAAGCGTTACCACATGGGATTCCGAAGCAAGGTGGCGCGGACGACACTGGCCGACGCCAACGAGCGGCGCGACTGGCGGATCTATGCGGATTTCGCACAGGTCCTGATCGGCATGGCGCGGCCGTTATATGCCGAAGACCCCATCGGCGTCGAGTTGGATCAAGGTCTATATGCCCTGGACTCGACCACCATTGACCTGTGTCTTTCACTATTCCCATGGGCCCGGTTTCGCCGGCACAAAGCCGCGGTCAAGATGCATACACTGCTGGATCTTCACGGCAACATTCCCGCGTTTATCCACGTCACAGACGGGAAAGTCCATGACGTCAACGTTCTCGATGAGATCGCACCCGAAGCGGGTGCCTTCTACGTCATGGACCGCGCCTATATCGATTTTGAACGGCTCTTTCTCTTCTCCCTCTGTTCCGCTTTCTTTGTGGTGCGTGCTAAGAAGAACGTCGTCCTGCGGCGGCGGTACTCCCGTCGGGTGGACACGACCACGGGATTGCGATCCGACCAGACGGTCATCCTCACAACGAACAAATCCGCCAAAACCTATCCCGATCCGTTGCGGCGTATCAGCTACTTCGATGCCGGGACGAACAAGCGGTTGAAGTTCCTGACCAACAACTTCGCGTTGCCTGCACTCACCATCACTCAGATCTACAAGTCGCGATGGCAGGTGGAACTTTTCTTTAAATGGATCAAACAACACCTTCGAATCAAGTCCTTCTACGGCACCAGCGAGAATGCGGTGAAGATCTAGATCTGGATCGACCTTGTTGCATGGATCATCCCGAAGGATACCTTATCATCGTGTTTTTCAACACAGGGGATAACCTAGTGGTCCCCGTCTAACAGACTGTACCTTATTCGGATCGTTCCCCGAGCCAGACCGACACACTGCGGCTTCGGCCAAGCCGTCCGAGTTCGTTCCGCACAGGGATTTCCGATCTAATGGTCATTATTTTCCTCATATATGATCAGAAATGGGACAGCCAGAGCCGTTACGTTAATTGTGACGGACTACACTAGATGCCACATAAGTTCAACGCAGCGCGACGGCACAAGTTTGATAAGGCACAGTACCGGGTGATCAACTGGGCGGAATATAACGAGAGCCTGCGCCAGCGGGGTGATCTGACGATTTGGGTCAGTGATGAGGCTCAAAGTGTGTGGCGCGCGCCGCGCCGCACGTCACGGGGTGGCCAGCGGAGATACTCGGATCTGGCGATCGAGACATGCCTGACGCTGCGCACGGCGTATCGGCTTGGGTTGCGAGAAACGCAGGGGCTGATGGGTTCCATCGGCACGCTCATGGGGCTGGATATACGGGTGCCGGATTACTCCACACTGTCGCGTCGCGCAAACGGCTTGAGCATCGCTCAGGCGATGAGGCAAGCCGGATCTGTGCCTGTCCATCTGGTGGTGGACAGTACCGGCCTCAAGATCTTCGGAGAAGGAGAATGGCTCGCACAGAAGCATAAAACCAGGGGAATACGCCGCCGCTGGCGCAAACTCCACCTCGGACTGGACCTCCATAGCGGTGCGATTGTTTGCGCCGACCTGACTCACGATGACGTTGGAGACAGCACCGCCTTACCCGGGCTCCTGGATCAACTCGATGCCTCGGTCACGGGCTTCCTGGCGGACGGCGCCTATGATGGAGCGTCCACACGGGATATGTTGAGACATCGGTATGGGGAGACCCTGGATGTGGTTATACCGCCGCCAAAGAACGCAGTGATCCGCCCGCAATCGGCGCGGGATCCAACCGTTCGGGATCGCCATATTGCCCAGATCCGCAGCAACGGCCGCATGGCATGGCAAGTGGCCACAGGGTACAACCAGCGCAGCCGGATAGAAACGCAGATCGGCCGGTGGAAGAGCGTCATCGGCCCCAGACTCAGATCCCGCAGCTTCTCCAGGCAAATCACGGAGATCCAGGTCGGCCAGAAAGTCCTGAACACAATGACCGCACTCGGACGGCCTGTGTTCGAACGTATCGCCTGACGCTACCGCTTGGGAAAGGGCGAATTCCATCTCCGCCCCGATCCATGCAACAACGCTGTTTACGATCTCGTAGTCGTAACGCTCCGTCCGAGACCGCGAGGTCTCCAGGGTGACGCCGACGGGGATCATATGTGGTGTCGCCCCGACCCGACCCGACATCCCCGTCGCCCGATCCTGGGAGAAAGCGCCCACGACTTCGATCGGAACCGCAATCTTGAACGAATTCGAAAGGTTCGGAATCAGCGTGATCACGTAGGCGCTCGACATGGGCATCGAGGTGGGTCCCGTGGACTGAAACGGGTGGCCGAAAGCGTACACACGATCGCCGTCGACGTGCGTGACGGTTCCGTTCGCGCTGAGGCTGATATCGCCGCGAACCAGCTCGGCGCTGATCGCGGAGCCCGGAACGATCTCCGCTTCCCCCACGCTACCCAGGGACGCAGCGCTACCCTGTCCACCACCCTGAACGGGGGCGAAACCGAAAGTCTCAAACAGCCCGGAGAAACGGTTGATGGCAAGCGCAGACGCTCCCGAGATGAACAACGGAGTCCGAATCGGTGCCAGACCGGTGCCCGCGAGGGACGCGGCCATGAGGCTGGCGCCGACCGGTTCCGGGGGAGCCATCAACTCTTCGAATGGGGCGCCGGAGGCCAGTCCCACCATCACACGGTTGACGTAAGCCCGCGGGCTCTCGGCCGGCCACGCCCCGGCCACGCGGTTGCCTTCGGGGGGGTCCGAGAGGACGCCGACCATCTGGCCGATGGGCTGAATCCCGGCGATCGCAACACTGGCGAACGGAAACGCAAACGCAACGGCTCCGACCAGCCTGCCATCGATATAGACCGGACTCCCGCTCATGCCTTGCATGATTCCCGTTTCAGCCAGGGGGCCGCCCGACAGTCGCGCCAGGACCATATCCTGCTTCGGGGCCGAATTCTTGAGGACGCCCAGAATCTCGACTTCGAACTCCTCGATCGTGGTCCCGTGGAAGACAGTCTTGCCGACGCCACGCATCCCCTCGCGAAGGTCGTCGACGGGAAAGAACTCCGTCGATTGGGCCGGGACCGGCGTAGGCCATGCCAGAATACAAACGGCCAGTGCCAGAGCAATCAATGTCTTCCCGGTCATCTTTCTGTTCAGCATCGAGCGTCCGAGGCACGAGACTTACTGGCACTCGCACGCTGTCGCTCGGAAGGTCCAGCCGCCAATAAATCCAATGTTTTCAATCAACAACGGAAAGTTCATCTTAATTGAAGCCCAGAGCCCGTATCAATCATGAGTGGACTGCTGGGTTGTTGTCAGTCATCAGTTGGCAGTTGACGCTCGGCGGTTGCCAGTCGTCCGTCGCGAGTCAAGCAACTCGCTCAAAGCTCGGAACCGATGACTGATAACTGACAACTGACAACTAATCGCCATAACTACTAAGCATGTTTGACTTTAGCGCGTCCTTTCCGTTAATGTGCCAAGGACTCTTCGGAAGGGTCGCGCCTCTCGGTCAAACGCGCCAGGACAACTGTGCATATCGAGGTCACGAATGCGTAGGCTTATTATCGGTGTCGTTTTGGTCGGTTTGTGTGCGGCCCCCGTCCCAGTGCTGGCCCAGAGTGCCGGGAATCTGGAACTCAACCTGTTCGCCACGGGTTCCTGGCACGGCGAGAACAAGTTCGAAATCGGCTTCCCACAGGCTGTCACGCCCATCCAGCAGTCTTTCAAGCTCAAGCAGGGCCTCGGGGGAGGCGTCCGTCTCAACGTCTTCAACTCGGGCCACTGGGGCGAAGAGTTCGTCTACAGCTACGAGAACAACAACGCGCGCTTCATCACCCAGACCGCTCCGGGCTCCGAGCTCGAGTTGGGGATGCAGATCCACCAGTTCTCCGTTAACACGCTGTACTACATCGATTCAGACGAGAGCTTGACGGTACGGCCTTTCTTTGTCTTCGGGATCGGCGGGGCGCTGTACCGGCCCACCGACGAAGCCAAGGGGATCGCCAGAGATCCGTTACGGGGCAACCTCCCCGGCTTCAGGGAGTCGGCTCAGATGGCGTTCAGTTAAATGACCCCCGGCAGAGCCGGGGGCTTATTTCTGTGAGCCCCTCAAAGGGGCCGGTCAAGAGCCGCCTGAAGGCAGCTGATGCCCCCACGCCATGTTCAGCTCCTCCAAACGCTGCTCCTCCCGCTCCTGCCGCCAAATGTATTCCCGCACGAATTGTTTGTCCATCCCCACCGTGGAAACGAAATAGCCTCGCGCTCAGAAACTCTTCCCTGTCAAACGGTGTTTCAGTCCCAGAAAGTTCCGGGCAGTCGAGATTGCACTCTTCCCCTTGATGAATCCCGCCACACTGGATACCGCCTACTTCGGAATGAACACCATGTGATACTTGCAGTCCCATTTCGTGTGCGATCGCCTTCGGGCCTCTTTCATTGAGTCCTCCTTCTTTGGAAGTCGTCGCTTCCAAGCAGGACTTTCCTATCTACCGCCGCTCTCGGTCAAACCTCTGCGAGTCGCCCCGGCTAAGCCGGGGGTTTACCTATGGGAATTACGGCTTCGGACTGAAGGCTCACGCGAGCAACCGCGTCGGCTTTCGATTCGATCTGAAGGGCATCCTGTCAAGAACGCCGACCTTCGGGTTGCCGCGGCAGTCCGACGACCCGAACGCGACGGTTTTTCCCGCCGCCGGCGCCTTCCACACCGCCGAAATCTCCGCTGGGTTCATTTTCTACCTGGACTGAGATCCTTCAACCGGACCTCGATGCGAAGGCGCCAGGAAGGCGCCTCGTTCCTTCCGGTCTCCAATCTCGAATTTCGAATAAACGTCCAGTGTGGATTCTCAACCAGAGAATCTGCGATCCGATCCCTGGATCCGGCGGTCCGGTACGCGACCCCACAGGGTTCTGCCACAGGCTGTTAGGGCTTCCAGACCCAGAACGCTATAACGTCCCCAATGGTGTGGACGACCTCGATCGCTATCGTGTCGCTCGCGCTGAGTTCGTCCAGCATGCCGCTCTCCGCGATACAGAGTGTTCTCGAACCGGAGGGTGCGAGCTGACCGAGTTCCTCCTCCGACAGCGCGGTTAACGTATGGTTGTTGCGGTAATACCCCAGCCCGTACTCGATCCACCGGTCCGGCCTGTAGAGGATCACACCCTGGTCGTCGGAGACGAAGCGATCCAATTCGTCGGCCCAAGGTTGCATGGTCGGAATCGTGTCGATACGAGGAGCCACCGCTGTCGTAAGCACAAAGACGATGAGAGCCACCTTGACCACGTTGAACAGGCCGAGCGCCGGCGGCGGCAGCCAGATTCCGATAGCGACCAGTAACCCGGCGATCACCGCACTGACTCCCAACGCCGCCCCTATCCCGATCTGAAGGTCGACGTTCAGCGCATCGGGGAAGAACCCCAGCAAGATCCCGATCGCCAGAGTTACAGCCGCCTGAAGAAACACGGCGAGGCGATACGGCCAGGTGGCCTCGGAATATGCCAGTTCCCGCGCAGCCAGCAAGGCTATTGCCGGAGTGATCGGCAGAATGTAGGCGGGCAGCTTCGATCCAGAAAGAGAGAAGAAAACCAACGGCACCAGAGCCCACATCAGCAGCAGGTGGTCGCCCCTGGAAAAGCGCCTTGCCAGCGCCGGGATCGACAGGAAGCACCATGGAAACATCATCAGCAACACAACGGGAACGTAGTAGTAGAACGGCTGCACGTGTCCGTACACGTCGGTCGTGAATCGCTGAAGGTTGTGGCTGAGGATAAAAACGTCGAAGAACTCACGGCCGTTGACCCACGTCACCGCCGTGTACCAAGGTCCCGCGACAAGGGCGGTCACGAGAATCCCCTCCGGATGCCAGCGCTTCCATTCCGCCAGACCGGTTCGCCACACCAGGAACAGCCCCAGCGTCAGCGCGGGCAGAATGAGTGCAACCGGGCCCTTGGCCAGTGCTCCGAAGCCCAGCGACGCGTAAAACAGGTAGAAGAACCACCGCCGACGAGGCTCCTCGGATTCGATCCCAGCCAGGAAAAACGCGAGCGCCCCCGTCAAGGCCGTCGTCAACAGCATATCCATCGACGCGGCACGGGCGAACCCGAAGAAACCGATAGAGGTCATCACGATCAGCGACGCAGCGAAACCGGTACCACGCGTGTACATCCTGCGGCCGATCCAGTAGACCAGGAAGATCGATATCGTAGCTCCCAGAGCCGACGGCAGTCTGGCGCCTGTTTCCCCAACGCCGAACACCGCATAGCCCATGGCCGCCAGCCAGTACATCAGGACGGGCTTTTCGAACCAGGTCTCGCCGTCGAGCCTGGGCGTGATGAAGTCACCGGTCTCGAACATACCCCTGGCGACGCCCGCGTAACGAGGTTCGTCTGGCCCGAGAAAGCCGATCGCTCCCAACTGGTGGAAGAACACGACGTAACTGAGCAACAGGAGGGCGGCGACGATGAAGTAGTCGAGGTGCAGGTCCAGCTTCGGTCTCATAGCGAAAGTATGTGAAAATAACATGGATGCGAGTGGGTGCGAAAGCGTTCATCCAGTATGGGTTAGCGCGGACAGTTTTAGGATTCCTGGGCGCAGTGCCCCGGTCCATCGGCTACCGTTTGGGCGACGCTATCGCCTCGGTTGCCTACGTGATCGCCCGGCGACAGCGCAAGGTAGGCATGCACAACCTGCGCATGGCGATGCCGGAATTGTCCGAAGCGGAACAGGTGCGGATCGTGTGGGAGGTCTTTCGTAATCTGGGCCGTCTCCTGATCGAATTCAGCCACTTCCCCAAGCTGCGTCGCGACACCATTCCGGCCCTGGTCGAATACGATGGACTGGAACACTACCTGGAAGCACGGCGACGGGGCAAGGGTGTCCTCTGTCTGACCGGACACATCGGCGCGTGGGAACTCTGCTCCTTCGCGCATTCGGTCTACGGCTATCCGATGAAGTTTCTGACCCGTCCGATCGACAACCCGCTCGTCGACCGGCTCATCACACACTATAGGACGTGTGCGGGCAACGAAGTCATCGACCGACGCGACGCAGCTCGAACCATCCTCAAGGCGCTCCGGAGCAACGAGGCCGTCGGTTTCCTCATCGACCAGAACACGACGCGCAGCGAAGGCGTGTTCGCCGATTTCTTCGGAGTGCCGGCAGCAACAACCCCCGGAATGGCCACGCTCGCGCTACGCACGGAAGCGGCGGTGATTCCTTGCTACATTCGTTGGGATGCCGAACGGCAGCGTCACATCGCCCATGTCGACCCACCTCTAGTACTCATCGACACCGGCGACCGCGAAGCGGATATCGTGGCCAACACGACAATGTTCAACAAGATCCTGGAAGACTTCGTCCGTGAATTTCCCGAGCAGTGGCTGTGGATCCACCGCCGCTGGAAGACCCGCCCGGAAGGGGAAGCGGAGTTGTATTGAAGAGCTGTTGGCTGTTGGCTGTTAGCTGCCGAAAGCCAAATGCCAATCGCCAAATGCCAACGAGAGCGTTCTTAGTTGTCAGTTGTCAGTGTCCGACCGATCGGGCACAGGGGTAAATCGACGGCAGGCGCTCGCGAAGAGCTTCGCGCAACGAAAAAGAGGGGACAGGGCTATACCCCTGTCCCCTATCTGTCGGACTAGCGTTTTGGACCGCCCCCTCGCCTCTCTTCTTCCGTTACCTAAGGTTTACTCGATCGCGCCCCGGGCCATCTTCTCCAGGCGGGCAACGCGTTCGTCCATCGGAGGGTGGGTGCTGAAAAGTTTGGCAACGCCGCCGCCGCGGAGCGGGTTCACGATGAACATGTGGGCGGTTGCCGGGCTCGCATCCATGGGAACACGCTTGGAAGCTGTGTCGAGTTTCTTGAGGGCGCTGGCAAGCCAAATGGGGTTTCCGCACAGGCGAGCGCCGGTGGCGTCGGCCTGATATTCCCTGGATCGCGAGATGGCCATCTGAATCAATATGGCCGCGAACGGCGCCAGAATCATCATCGCTATCAGGCCGATGATTCCACCGCCGTCATCGTCGTCGCGACGTCCGCCGCCGAAGATCATCGCCCACTGGGCCATGGTGGCCAGCAGGCTGATCGCTCCGGCGATGGTGGCCGCAACCGTTCCGATCAAGATGTCGCGATTTCGCACGTGTGCGAGTTCGTGCGCCATGACACCCGCAAGTTCCTCACGATTGAGCATACGTAGCATGCCGGATGTCGCGGCAACGGCGGCGTGATTCGGATTGCGACCGGTAGCGAATGCGTTTGGTGCGTCCGACGGGATCAGGTAGATCTTCGGCATCGGCATGTCTGCGCGCTGGACCAGGTCGCGGACGACCCCGTAGAGTACCGGAGCGTCGCCCTCACTCACCTCCTTCGCCTTATACATCCGCAGCACGAGCTTGTCGCTGAACCAGTACGAGAACACGTTCATGCCCGCGGCAAAAACAAAGGCGATGATCATGCCTCCCTGCCCTCCGAGAGCGCCCCCGGCCAGCACCAGCAGGACGGTCAGACCAGTCATCAAAGCTGCGGTTTTTGCGGCGTTCATACGTCTCCTCCCCTAGGAGCCTGTCGGGAATTGGCTCCCTCGAAGCAAGAATCAACAACTTACGAGCCATCCCCGGTCTGTAAGTTGTTGATTCTTGGTTGCAGACTTCTTATTCCCGACAGGCTCCTAGGAACGGTCTTAACCAGAATCTATGACCCGGTCGCCGGTTGTCAAATGATCTGGGACCGCAATCCGGGATCGAGCGCGCGGTCGAGAAATTCGGCCAGATGGACTACCTCGATATCGAGGCCGTGCCTGCGGGCGCCATACTGCAACTGAAACAAACACCCCGGATTTCCCGTTACCAGGACATCCAGGTCCGCAGAGCGCACTCGTTCCATCTTTCGGTCCAGAATCTCCCGCGCCAGATCCGGCTCGGTGAGATTGTAGATTCCGGCACTGCCGCAGCATTCGTCGGCGCCGGGCACCTCGACGTATTCGATTCCGGGAATCGACCGGAGCAGGATACGCGGGGGATCACTGACTCCCTGTGCATGAACCAGATGACAAGGGTCGTCATAGCCGACACGCACGTCCAGCGATTCGGTCAGGCGTTCCGGCAGGGGAGTTGAGGCCAGGAAGGAGGACAAGTCAACAACCTTTGAGGACACATCCTCGGCCCCTTCGATCAACAACGGGTACTCGGAGATCATGGCACCGCAGCCGGAGGCGTTAACAACGATGGCGTCGAACTGATCCGGGCGGAATGCATCGACGTTTACGCGCGCCATGCGCGATGCGGTCTTCCTCAAACCCGCATGGTTCGCCAGGGCGCCGCAACAGATCTGTCGTTCGGGTACGACGACATCGTAGCCGGCCCCCGAGAGCAACCGGGCCGTCGCACGGTTGACCTCGCCGAGCAGCGAATTCATGACGCAACCCGATAAGAGAGCCACACGTCCAGCGCGTTCGCCCGCCGCCGGGTAGACCGCTCCGGGCTCCACACCCGAGACAAATCCCACGTCCGGGGTCATCTCTTCCGCGTCCGCATAGGCAGGCGCAAACCGCCTGAGCAGACCCGTGGATCGCAGAACACCGGAGAGTCCGGACGCCGTGTAGAGCTGAAGCATCCGCGCGGCCAGCCGAAACCGGCCCGGGTGCGGGAAGACGTGATTCAGGACGAAGCGGGTGATGGGGTGCGCGGGCCGCTGGTCAACAATCTTCCCTCGCATCTCTTCCATCATGTGCCCGAACTGAACCCCGGACGGGCACACGGTCTCGCAGGCCCGACAGTCCAGACAGCGAAACATGTGGTCGGAAAACGTGTCTGTGATTTGGGTGCGACCCTCGTCGAACGCACGCATCAAATAGATTCGGCCACGCGGCGAATCCATCTCGTTGCCGAGGACGCGGTAGGTAGGGCAGGACGATATGCACAAGCCGCAGTGCACGCAGTCCAGGTACAACTCCTCGTAGCGGCTCTGGGTCTGGGTACTCAATCGGGCTCCTCCCCGTCGACATGGCGGCCCGGGTTCAAACGTCCGTCCGGATCGAAGGCATCTTTCAACCGACGCATCAAGCGATACTCGCCTCCGCGGATGCCGAACGTTGGAGTCCGTCGCCTGACGTCGAGCGGCGCGCGGTCGATCACCGCCCGAAGGTGGCTCCGAACCTGGTGGACTTGCTCCTCGTCCGACAGCGCCATGAAGAGAACGCCGGTCGCGGCATGAGCCAGCCAGGCCTCCGGGGCGAAGCGATCCACGATCTCGGGAAGTTTCGAGGGCAACGACGTGACACGCACAACGATTGGGCCGAGGCTTCGGTACGCATCCCGAACCTCGTCCCACACACCACCTTCGTTTCCTTCCGCGAACTGCTCCCAGTCGGCCGCGGGAAGCCGCGACAACTGCCACTCGACAGCCCGCCGTTGCTCGCCGAAGCGGACCAGAATCGTGTTCCGAGGTCCCGTCCACACCATAGAGATCGGATCGAACTCCCCTGCCCGCAGTTCACGGATGATGCTTGCAGCCTGGGCCGTTGAAGAGACACGCGCTTGCGCAGTGGCGGTCGCTTGATAGGCGGCGCGCAGCTTGAAGCTGACTTCCGACACGACAGCGAGTGAACCGAGCGATCCGGCGTACAACTTCGCCAGATCGTATCCCGAAACGTTCTTGACGACTCGGCCGCCTGTGCGTGAGATTTTTCCGTCGATCTGGACGACCTTCATGCCGATGATCCAGTCACGTACGCTGCCTACGGCTCGCAACGGACCCTGAGCATTCGTCGCGACGATGCCACCGATCGTAGCGTCTGGACCGTTCCAGGGGTCGAGGGGAAGCATTTGCTTGTGCTCGGCCAACGCGCTCTGGAGATCGCCCAGGCGCGCTCCGGCCTCGACGTGCACGGTCAGATCGCCGGGGACATATTCAGTGATACGCGAGAGCCTTCGGGTATCCACGGCGCAGTCGGCGGCCCTAAGCGGATTGCCGTACTCCATCTCGGTTCCGGCGCCGATGATCGCGACTGCGCCCGTTTCCGACTCCATGGCGGAGGAGAGTTCCTCGACCGATGAGGGAACCAGCACCCGATCGATCCGAACGGAGTCGATCGTCAGGCCAGCCGTCATGGGGCGGCTCCGTCGTCCACACGAACGTACCGGTCGATCCGCCGCGCTGCCTCTGCCGTGCTTGTCACACCGGGACCGACCTCCGTACAGCCGCCCTTCGTGGGGAAGATCTTGCCAGGGTTCAGCAAACCGCGCGGGTTGAACACTGCCTTGGTGCGCCGCATCACTTCGAGGTCGTTCTCCCCGAAGATCATCGTCATGTAGTCCTTCTTCTCGACCCCGATGCCATGCTCACCGCTGAGTGCCCCCCCGACAGCGACGCAAACTTCCATGATCTCCCGGCCCATCGCGAAGATCCGGTCCACCTGGTCGGGTCGCCGGCCGTCGAACAGGATCAGCGGATGCAGGTTGCCGTCGCCGGCATGGAAAACGTTGGCAACCGGCATGTCATAGCTCTTCGAGATGCGCTCGATGTCCCTCAGGACCTCGGGCAACCTCGTTCGTGGAATCACGGCATCCATGACCATCATGTCCGGGCTGATGCGGCCCATCGCGCCGAACGCTCCCTTGCGGCCCATCCACAACCGACTCCGTTGCGCTTCGTCTTCCGCGACCTGGATGTCATAGGAGTTGTTCTGTTTGCAGATCCGAACGATGGCTGCAGCCGTTTCCTCCAACGCCACTTCAAAGCCATCGACCTCGATCAGCAGGCTGGCCGCGGCATCGAGACGATATCCCGCCCTGTAGACCGACGCCTCCACGGCCTCGGTCGTCTTACGATCGACGAACTCCAGCGCGGCGGGAACGATCCCGGCGGCGATGATGTCGGAAACCGTGTGGCTGCACTCATCGACTGTCGCGAAAGCCGCCAAGAGCGTCTTGACAGCCTGCGGTTTCGGCAGCAGACGCACAGTGACCTCTGTCACGATGACGAACGTCCCCTCTGAGCCGACAATGGCGCCGACCAGGTCGTAGCCGACGGGCTCGCCGACCGGATTGCCAAGCCTCACGATCTCTCCGTCGGCGAGGACGGCTTCGAGCGCCAGGATGTGGTTCGTCGTCATCCCGTACTTGAGGCAATGCGGTCCACCGGCGTTCTCAGCAACATTGCCGCCGATGCTGCACGCCATCTGACTGGAGGGATCCGGCGCGTAGTACAGGCCATGGGGCGCCACGGCCTCGGACACGTGCAGGTTGACGACGCCCGGCTCGAGGACAGCAACCCTGTTCTCGGCGTCGACCGACAGGATCTTGTTCATCCGCTGGAGCTCGATAATGATCCCGCCTTCGACGGCAAGCGCGCCGCCGCTTAGACCCGTGCCCGCACCCCTGGGAACAAACGGCACGCCGTATTCATTCGCCAGGCGGATTATCGCCGAGACCTCTTCGGTTGAAGTGGGATAGACGACAACGTCCGGCGCGTGCTTGAACAGCGTCAGCGCGTCGCATTCGTAGACGAGCAACTCAGTCTCGTCGGTCGTCGTACGCTCGTCACCGACGACATTTTTCAGCTTGGAGAGGATGTCCCGGTTCATCGCATAAATCTTCGGAGGCGAAGACGAGGCGCGAGGAGGAACTGATGCTGTTTCAGCATGACGATGAGCATGAAGTATACGCCTCCGAAGACCCGTGCGCGCGACCCCACAGGGTTCTGCCACAGGCTGCTCGCATCTTGCACGACACGTCGCCGTAACCGCGGGCCATCAGACTTCTGCCACGGGCTGCTACGGTTGCGACTTTACCCGCGCGATCTCTTCGCGAACCATCCCGATCTGCGGATAGCCCGGGTTGGCGTCGACCAACCGTTCCCACAGTTGGAGCGCACCAGCCCGGTCGTTGCGCTCCTCGAGCAGCAACACGCCCATGTTGAACAGCGCCTGGGGATGTGTGGGGTCGATGGACAGTGATTTTTCGAACTCGGCGGCTGCAAAGTCTACCCGGTCGAGATAGTAGAGCGCCGTGCCCATATCGGTCCTCACCGTAGCGTCGTCCGGGTTGATCTCGAGAGCACGGCCGTAATAGTCGATCGCACCCTGGAAATCGTCCCTGTCAAAGTTGAGGTTCGCAAGCTCGATCAGCGTCTGGAAGTCTCCGGGGTTCTGCTCCAACCGGCCTTCCGCCTGCTGAATCAGTGCATCGATCCGTTCGTTGGCCTGAGCCTCAATCGGTCCCCCGGACATGAGTCCCGGAACGTCCCGCAGGACGAGCGGCCCCAGGTCGCGATTCCTTACGAGCAGGTAAGTCGCGAGAAAACCGAGCAGCAAGCCCACCAGCAGCAGTAGCGCGGAGTCCTTGTTCATCGGACAGATGATATCAGACTTATCCGGGACCGTCGGATACGAGGAACGGGCGGAACAGTTCCCCGAAACCGGGGTTCGCAAGAGGTTCACCGACGCTACGCGACTCGACCAGATCGATGGCCAGTGCGGTGCCGGCCAGGTCTCGGCTAGCCCGCCCGAGTCCCTCAACGTCGAGAATACGGAACGCCAGCAGCACAGCACAGTCCGCGCCCCCGCTCCGGAGAAACGACTCGATCGTGGACAGCCAGGCAGCCGTGTCCGCTTCGCCGCACAGGCCGACGGATCGGACGAAGACCCTCCCCGGAGCGCCGGTGAGGGTAATGTCGCGACCGTCACCGAACACCGAGGACCAGCCACTCCTGTCGAGAACCTCCCCCGCAGCGTCGAGCACGGCTTCCTGAAGCTCCGTCGGCTCGGGCGCACGGAGGCTTTCGTCGAAGTTCCTCCGGGCCACGTCATCGCTCAGGCAGGCGTATGCCTCGTTGATGAGTCGCATCCGGGCGGCGGCCTCGGGTCCCGGGTTTCGGTCCGGATGAAATCTCAGGGCGAGGCCACGGTAGGCGCCGTGAATCTCTCGGGCACTCGCCCCCTCGGCCAGGCTCAGGATCCGATAGTAGTCGGGCGTGTGCCTCATCGGGAATCTCCGAAATAGCAGGATCGGTAGGCTTCTTCGAGAGCGATTTCCCCGGTGAGCGCCTTTTCGACGGCCTGCTCGGCGAGAGGGACGAAGCCCGGTACGGGCCTTCCCCGGCGCACCTCCCCCTCGCGGCCTGCAAGGACCAGTTCGCGGACGGCCTGGTCGAGTTCGAGGATCTCGAATAGCGCCCGACGGCCACGGGTCCCGGTGAAGCGGCAGGCACTGCAGCCGTAACCTCTCCGGAGACGCTCGAGATCACCACCGCGGATGCCGAGCCGCTCCAGATAGAAGCCGGATGGGAAGTCCGGGCGGGCGCAGTCCGGACAGTTCTTCGGAATCAGCCGCTGGGCAACTACGCCGATGAGGCTCGCCGCCGTCAGGTGGCGGGCAACGCCAAGTTCCTCCAACCGCGGCAGCGCGGAGACGGCGTCGGCGCAGTGCAGCGTGGACAGCACGAGGTGACCCGTCATCGCGGCTTCGAAGGCAATGCGCGCGGTCTCCCGGTCGCGAATCTCGCCGACGAGGATGATGTCGGGGTCCTGCCTTAGGGTCGATCGCAACGCGACGCCGAACGTGAGGCGGGACTTGTCGCGAACGGCCACCTGTCGGATACCGTTCATGTGGTATTCGACGGGGTCTTCGATGGTGACGATGTTTAGGGGCCTGCGGCGGAGTTCTTCGAGCAGTGCGTACAGGGTCGTCGTCTTCCCGCTCCCGGTCGGCCCGACCACGAGGATGATTCCCTGCGGACGTCGCCCCATCGCTCGCAGTCGGTCTTCGACCTCCGCGTCGGCGCCAAGCGACGCCAGCGTGGGAGTGGACGTCCGATCACCCAGAAGGCGGATCACGAGGGCTTCGCCCCGAACCGTCGGAATCGTGGACAGCCGGGCCTCGATCCCCTTGATCCCGAGGGCAAAATGTCCATCCTGAGGCAACCGGCGCTCACTGATGTCCAGACGGGCAAGGACCTTGATCCGAGCCGCCAGGCGGTCGTGCAGCCAGCCAGGTAGCGAAAACGTATCGTGCAGCAACCCGTCCACGCGGTAGCGCACCTCGGTACCGCGGAATCCCGGGTCGATGTGAATGTCGCTTGCTCCGAGCCGAAGGGCTTCAGCGAACAGAAGCTTTTGAATACGAACGACGGGAGGCACCGCCCCGCTTTCCGCGGATGCCGATGGCGCGCGGGCGGGGAGTTGCCTGTCCCGGTAATGCCGTTCGATTGCTCGATCGATCGCCTCGGCGCTGGAAGAAACCGCGCGAATGCGTAGCCCGGTGAGAAACTCCATCTCGTCGATGGCAACCAGGTCGGAGGGATTCGACATGGCCACGATGAGGAAAGACCCATCCCTTCGGAGTGGGAAAGATCGGTAACGCCGCGCGTACTCGGGCCGCATCAGCGACAAGACGCTCTCCTCGGGTTGGAGGGAAGAAACCAACGCAGCCTGTGTCATTAAACTTGGCGGAAGGGCCCCGAAAAGGCGAGCCCAGCCATCACACCACACCGAGGACGGACCGTCAAGAGTTTCAGGGGCGTCCGAAGATCCCACTACCTCATAGTGTTATAAAGAGTGGAGCGGAGCGAACATGATCTACGACATTTCCGTACCCATCCACAACGCCATGCACGTGTGGCCATCGGACCCGAAGGTCCGCCTGGAAGAGCGCGAGCACCCGGCCCGTGATGAATCCCATACCATTCGGGTAACCTCTATCCGTTGCGGATCCCACAGCGGAACGCACCTGGATGCGCCCAGCCACATGATCGAATCCGGCCGAACGCTCAGCGACATCCCGCTCGACCAACTCGTCGGGCCGGCACGCGTGCTCGATATCCGTGGCGTCACCTCGATCGAACGGGCTGAGCTCGAGAGCCAGCCGTTGGACGGCGTCGAACGAGTCCTGTTCAGAACCGATAACTCCGCGCACTGGAACGATCGGGGCTTCCACGAGGAATTCGTATTTCTCGAGCCTGACGGCGCCCGTTTCCTGGTCGAGGCGGGCATCCAGCTGGTCGGCATCGACTACCTGTCCATAGACCGGTACAAGTCGGTGGGCCACGCCACACACTTCGTCCTGCTAGAACGAAACGTCGTCATCCTGGAAGGGTTGAATCTCGGCGACGTTCCGGCGGGCGATTACAGCCTCACCGCCCTTCCCATGAAAATTCGCGGTGCTGACGGCGCGCCCGTGCGCGCGATACTGATGGATTGATGACTACCGAGGGAAGCATGCAGATTCGGCAGATCAAGGGCAGAGAGGTCTTGGATTCTCGGGGTCACCCTACAGTGGAGGTGGACTGCGTCCTGACCAGCGGCATCGTCGGAAGGGCGATCGTCCCATCGGGCGCTTCAACCGGGGAACACGAGGCGCTGGAGATGCGCGACGGTGACAAGGGGCGGTACATGGGCAAGGGGGTTCGCCAGGCCGTGGCCAACGTCAACGACAAGATCGCTCCTGCCCTGAGGGGTGAAGACTCCTCGATGCAGTCGCACATCGACCAGATCATGCTCGGCCTGGACGGTACCAAGAACAAGTCGAAGCTTGGAGCGAACGCAATCCTCGGGGTCTCGATGGCGACCGCCCGTGCTGCGGCCCAAGCCCACGGACTGCCGCTCTACCGCTATATCGGGGGCGTGTCGGCCCGGTCACTGCCCGTGCCGATGATGAATATCGTTAACGGGGGAGTCCACGCGGACAACAGCGTCGACTTCCAGGAGTTCATGATCATGCCCCTCGGCGCGCCGAACTTCAGTGAAGCCCTGCGGATGGGCGCCGAGATATTCCACACTTTGCGAAAGATCCTGCAGGGCGCCGGTCACTCGACCGCCGTCGGAGATGAAGGTGGGTTTGCGCCGAACCTCAAGAAGGACGAAGAGGCCATCGAACTGATCCTGAAAGCGATCGAAAAAGCCGGCTACACGCCGGGCGACCAGGTAGCGATCGCACTGGACCCGGCGGCGAGCGAGCTCTTCGACGATGGCAAGTACGTGTTCGCCAAGTCCGGGGGCGCGACCAAGACTGCCGATGAAATGGTCGAGCTGTTTGCCGACTGGATCGAACGGTACCCGATCGTGTCCATCGAGGACGGCCTGGCTGAGGACGACTGGGACGGATGGGCGAAGCTGACACGCGAGATCGGCGGGCGGGTCCAGTTGGTCGGCGACGACCTGTTCGTGACGAGTACCGAACGCCTGGCCCGCGGGATGGGTTCAGGTGTCGCCAACGCGATTCTCATCAAGGTGAATCAGATCGGATCGTTGACCGAAACGATGGACGCGATCGCGATGGCACGGCGTGCCGGATACGGCGTCGTCATCTCCCACCGTTCCGGAGAAAGCGAGGACACGTTCATCGCCGACCTGGCCGTGGCCACGAACGCCGGGCAGATCAAGACAGGATCCCTCTCCCGGACCGACCGCACCGCCAAGTACAACCAGCTGCTCCGGATCGAAGAGGAGCTGGAAGACGGCGCCGTGTATCCCGGCCGGGCCGCGTTGCCGGTCTGATCCACAGCTGGGGTGCGCATTGGAGACCATCACGATTCGGAAGGCGAGGCGTCTGGCTCTGGCGCGCGCTGGCCTTCTGAAGCCGGAATGGACAGCGTTCCCCAGTAAGGTCCGGGGACGCGGTGACGGCACGCACCGGGCGATCGCCCAAGTCATCTCTCGGTTCGGTTATCTGCAGCTCGACACGGTGTCGATCGCCGGGGCGCGCAGCCACTCGATCGTCCTTCTGTCCCGTTTGGAAGGCCTCGACCCAGCGATGGGCGAGGAAGTGCTCCGGCCCGGCGGGCCCGTCTTCGAGTACTGGGGTCACGAAGCCATCTGGATTCCCCTCGACCTCTACCCCGCCTTTCGGTTCCGCCGACGCGAATACCGTCACCACCCCTGGTGGGGCGACCTCGTTGGCAAACACCCGGACGTCGCGCGCACGCTCCGGCGCCGGGTTCGTGACGAGGGCGGAATTCGATCCGTCGACATGGAAGGGCGCGGGAGTCGCGGCTGGTGGGACCTGAAAATCGCCAAGAAAGTCGCAACCGCGCTGTGGTCGACCGGCGAGTTCGCCATCCGGGAACGGAGGAACTTCCGGCGCACGTACGATCTCGCCGGACGCGTCATTCCTGACACGGTCCGCACCGTACGACTGAAGAAAGACCAGTGCATCGACACGCTGTTGCTCAAGGCGCTCGCCGGGCACGGTTGGGCGACGACCGGCACGCTGGCCGCAACATGGCGTCTGACCAACCGGAAGAATGAACTCGCCGCGTCGTTGGACCGGCTCGTCGCCGAGGGCAAAGTTGTGGAGTGCGCGCTGGTGCTTCCGGGGGGACGTCCGACGCCGGGCTGGGCCCGCCCCGAGGACCTGGACCTGGCGGCGCGCCTAGATCGCGTCCGGCCCCGGGCGGATCGTGGCGTACTCTTGTCACCGTTCGACCCGGTTCTGTGGGGCCGCGCCCGCGTCAAACGGCTGTTCGACTTCAATCAGATCCTCGAGATCTTCAAGCCGGCTCCGCAGCGCGTCTACGGCTACTACTGCATGCCCGTGCTCGCGGGCGAGCGGCTGATCGCGCGCTTCGATCTCAAGGCGGACAGGGCGAAAGGCAATATCAAAATTCTTTCGCGGCGTTTTGAAACCGCGAAACGATCCGCCGCCGACAAAGCCGCAGCGGACTGGGCGCTCACCCGCTACGCGGACGCGCTACGATTGAAGCCCGTGTAGCCGGGAGACCTGTTCCGAATGCCGTTCCAGCGTATAAAGGGTGCCTGTGAAACGGGAGAACTCGGACAAGGACTTGGACCCTTCGGGAGATGACCTTAGAACAGACCTGATTGGGGGGACTTCGGGTAGTCCAACCCCAGATGGTCGTAGGCCAGCTTCGTGGCAACCCGGCCACGGGGAGTGCGCTGGAGGAAGCCGATCTGGAGGAGGAAGGGCTCGTAGATATCTTCGATCGCGTCAACCTCCTCGCTCAAGACCGCCGCGATCGTGTTGACACCGACCGGACCGCCGTCGAACTTCTCGATGATCGCTCGCAGCAGCCGGCGGTCGGTTTCGTCGAAGCCGTGTTCGTCGACATTGAGCAGGCGGAGCGCGCCTCGGGCGATCTCGTCGGTGATGCGGCCGTCGCCCCGTACTTCGGCGAAATCCCGCGTGCGTTTCAACAGCCGGTTTGCGATCCGGGGTGTGCCGCGTGACCGTTTTGCAAGCTCACGGGTACCCTCTTCGGTGATCGACGCGCGCAGGATATCCGCAGACCGGCGGATGATCACCTCGAGATCTTCATGCGTGTAGTAATCCAATCGGTGGACGATGCCGAACCGTGAACGCAGGGGCGCCGTGATCAGACCGATCCGTGTCGTCGCGCCGATCAGCGTAAAGCGATTCAGGTCGAGGCGATGTGTCCGCGCGCTGGGGCCCTGGCCGATGATGATGTCCAGCTTATAGTCCTCCATCGCGGGATAGAGGATCTCCTCGATGGCGGGCTGGAGGCGGTGAATCTCATCGATGAAGAAGACATCGGCGCCCTCGAGGTTGGTCAGAATGGCGGTGAGGTCCCCTTTGAGTTGGACCAGGGGACCGGCGGTCGCCCGGAAGCTCGCGGTCATCTCGTTCGCGATGACCGAGGCCAGGGTCGTCTTTCCCAGACCCGGCGGGCCGTAAAGCAGGATGTGGTCGAGCGGTTCGCCGCGCTTTCTGGCCGCTCCGATCGACACCTCCAGGTTTTCCTTGACCAGAGACTGCCCGATGTACTCGCCGAGCGTTTTGGGACGCAGGGAAAGCTCGAACGGTATCTCGTCGTCGGCGGCCGATCCGTTAACGATGCGTTCGTCCATCACCCTTTGGTGAGAATCTGCAGCGTCCGCTTGAACAGATGATCAAACCCTGGGTCATCCCCGCCATTGCGGGCACGCTTGAGAGCGGCCTCGATCTGCCCACGGTTGTAGCCCAGGTTCTCCATCGCCGAGATGACATCGTGATCGCTGTCGGTCCGATCGTCGTCAACTACGAAGTCTCGTAGCTTGTCCTTCAGCTCCAGGACGATGCGTTCCGCGGTCTTCTTGCCGACGCCCGGAATCCTGGTCAGTCGCGCCAGGTCTTCCCGTTTGATCGATGCGATCAGGTCTTCGACGGAACTGCCCGACAGGATCGTCATCGCAAGACGCGGGCCGATTCCGGAAATCTGAGTCAGCCTCTGGAAAATCGTCTTCTCCTGGGGCATCGAAAAACCGTAGAGCTGGATCATATCTTCGCGGACGTGCGTGTACACATCCAGAGTCACGTCAGCGCCGAGCTCAGCAAGAGAACTGTACGTCGGCAACGAGATGAAGACTTCGTAGCCGACGCCGTTGACGTCGACAATGACTCGCCCCGGGCTCTTATCGCTTAACTTTCCCGAAAGCCGGGCGATCATTGGAGCCTCACTTCGTCGACCACCCCGACAACAGCCGCATCGATCGGAGCTCGTTCGCGATCGACGGTCGCCGCGGCCGACCAACCCTCCTGGACGATCAGCACCCTGTCCCCGACGCCAGCGTCCACACCGTCCAGGGCCAACAGGGTCGGACCACTCTCGGCGCCTTCGATGTCGAGCGGTTGAACGAGCAGGATCTTCTGCCCTTCGTGGCTGACATCTTTCTGAGTAGCGACGACAGCGCCGACAACCCTAGCGATAATCATCGATTCGATCCACGATGCCCACGATCGTGGCGTCGGAGGGCACTGCCTCAGCAGAAAACGCGAACGAGGCCTCGCGGCCCCGACAGACGTAGACTGTCTCGCCGGCACCCGCCCCGACCGCATCAATGGCGACCAGAGTGCTCGCGTCCGAAGCGCGGCGAACGAGCAGGAGTTTCCGGCCGTGGAGGGCGTCGTCTTTTGCGGTGGCGACGACCGGGCCGATGACTTTCCCGAGAAACATCAGTCTAGGGCAACCTCGTCGACGATCCCGACCACGGCCGCATCGACGGGGATATCCTTGCAACCCGACGCCATCCGCGCGGAACTCCCCTGAACGACGAGGATCCTCTCACGATACCCCGCCGATACGGTGTCCACCGCGACCAGATATCCGGACAAATCCTCTCCTTCCGGACTCACGGGCCGGCAGACCAGCAGCTTCTTTCCCTCCAGACGGGAGTCCTTGCGGGTGGCCACCACGGTGCCGATGACCCTAGCGAGTTGCATTACCGGTTACAGACCACTACTCGGAAGCCTTGCCGATCGGAAAGACGTCCTCGAGGTTGGAGTGCGGCCGCGGGATCACGTGAACGCTGATAAGCTCGCCGACCCGACGGGCGGCTGTCGCACCGGCGTCGGTGGCCGCTTTGACCGCCGCGACGTCTCCCCGAACGATGGCTGTTACGTAACCGGAGCCGATCTTTTCCCAACCCATCAAGCTGACCTTGGCCGCCTTCACCATCGCGTCGCAGGCTTCGACCATCGAGACGAAACCGCGGGTTTCGATCATCCCCAGAGCTTCACCAATCGCTTCTACCTCTTTTGCCATTCAATGCTCCTTTAAGTCCGTTGCTTCTCCAAACCTGAGACCACTTGATGGATCAGATCGACCAGTTCATCCCTGGAGATAGAGATTGTCTCCGATCTTCCGTCCGTGACCGGACACATCGGGTCCTTCGGTCGGGCTTCGTCCGCGGTCTCGAGACCGAAGTACGATTGTCTCTGAACCCACAGTTTTTCAACATCTTCCGATGACAGCAGTTGTTCTTTGCCGAGAATGCGCGTGTAGACGGAGATCTTGGCAAAATGCTCGACCGTGTCCATTCGGTTGTAGGCCTCCATGAGGCCCGCCCCATAAGTCACCACACCGTGGTTGGCCATGAGCAGCGCGTCGTAGTTCTCGACGTAGGGTCGGAGCCGATCGGTCAGTTCCGGTGTGCCGGGCGTGCCGTATTCCGCGATGGGGATGCAGCCGAGCGCGAGCACGACTTCGGAGATCAGGGCTTTGTTCAACGGAATGCCTGCCGCCGCATAGGCGGTCGCCGCCGGCGGATGACAATGCACGACGGCGTTCACATCCGGTCGCATTTCGTAGATCAGTGTGTGCATCGCGATCTCGCTGGATGCCTTCCGATCGCCCCGGACTTGCCTGCCGGCCAGGTCGACGACGGCAAGGTCTTCGGGCCGCACAAAGCCCTTGTTGATCATCGTCGGCGTGCACAGGACATTGCCGTCCGGCAACCGGGCGCTGAGGTTCCCATCCGTCGAGGCCAGGTAACTCTTCTGGTACGTCAGGCGGGAGAAATCGGCGATCTGCTGGCGTAAATCCGCTTCAGAGGGCATCGCGCCGCAATTCTACTAGTGGCTCATCAGTTAAACAACAACGGATGCGGGGCGGCGGCGACAAACGCGCTGCACACTCCGGACGGTTAAACAACTTCCAGGGAGGCGTACTTTGCTATCATCTTCTTCATTCCAAAGTTGTTGAAACTGATCGTCAACTTGGCCTCGCCGCCGCTGCCTTCCATTCGAAGGATGGTGCCGTATCCATACTTGGGGTGCTTGACCCTCGTACCATGGGTCCACCGCGCGCCACCGCCCGGGCCGCGTCCCTTCGCCCCGGGAGCGCCCTTCGACCGTAGAAAGCGCTCGACGGCGTCGACGCTGTTGTAACTGCGGCCCGAGTACGCTACCCGTTCGCGGACCGCGGGGGACGTGTCCTGCTCGGTCAGACCATCGATGAGCTCGCCGGGAATCTCTGCCAGAAAACGCGACGTCGCGGAAACCATCGGGTCCATCGTACCGAACGTCCTTCGGTAGCGAGACGAGGTCAGGTACAGCTGCTGCTCGGCTCGGGTCATGCCGACGTAGAAGAGGCGGCGCTCCTCCTCGAGCGAATTCTGCTCCTCTATGGAGCGGCTGTGAGGGAACAGGCCGTCTTCCAGGCCGATGATGAACACGACCGAGAACTCCAGGCCCTTGGCGGTGTGGAGGGTCATCAACGATACGGGGGCTTTTTCGTCGTATTCGTCCTGATCGGAAACCAGCGCGGCGTTGTCGAGGAAGTCCCGAAGGGTCTCACCGCGGTTGGTGCTCTCTTCGGCGGCAGTCTGCAGTTCGCCAACGTTTTCGATTCGGCCAAGCGCCTCCTCGCTGCCCTCGGCCCGCAACACCTCGAAGTAGCGCGTCTTCTCGATGACCAATTGGATCAGGGCGCCGCTCGAAAGCTGATCCGCTGACTCTACGAACTCCTCCATGAGGGAATGGAAGACAGCGAGCGCCCTCTGGGAACGCGATGGCAAAGTTGTCGGGCCCTCGACAACAATGCCGATGGCATCCCAGAGGGATAATTCCCGCTCCGCTGCCAGGTCCAGCAGCGCGTCGATCGTCGTCCTGCCGATCCCCCGCGTCGGGGTATTGATGATACGCAGGAGGTGAACCGAGTCGGCCGGGTTGAGCGCCACCGTCAGGTAGCCGATGATGTCCCTGATCTCTGCCCGCTCGTAGAAACTGACACCCCCGACTACCCGGTAGGGGATGTCGAAGCGCCGGAACATCTCCTCGAGGGCGCGAGAAAGGAAATTCGTCCGGTACAGGATGGCGATGGGGTTGGCTGGCCGGTTGAGCCTGTGCGCCATCACCTTCTCGGCGACGAAAGCGGCCTCCTGGTCCGGGTCTCGCGCCTGGAAGTAGCTGATCTTCTCGCCGGCGTCCTGTTCGGTCCAGAGTTCCTTGCCCTTCCTCATTTCGTTGTTGGCGACCACGGCGCCGGCGGCGGCCAGGATCGTCTTCGTCGACCGGTAGTTCTGCTCCAGCCGGATGATGCGGGCGTCCGGGTAGTCCTTCTCGAACGAGAGGATGTTCTGAATGTCGGCGCCGCGCCAGCTGTAGATCGACTGGTCCTCGTCGCCCACGACGCACACATTGCCGTGGCTTCGGGTGAGGTGCCGGATGAGCATGTACTGAGTCCGGTTCGTATCCTGGTATTCGTCGACCATGATGTAACGGAACCGCTCGCTGTACTTCTCGGCAACGGACGGAAACTTCTCGAACAGAAGGACCGTCTTGCCGAGCAGGTCGTCGAAGTCCAGGGCATTGGCCTTCCTGAGTTTCTTTTCATACTCTTCAAAAATAGCGGCGGTCTGTTCCCAGTCGGGCTGCCAGGCATCCTCGGCCATCTGTTCCGGACTGGTCCGGGAATTCTTCGCAGAACTGATTCGGGAATGGGCGACGCGGGCGGTGACGACCTTGTCGTCGACACCGAGTTCCTTGATGGTTGCCTTGACAACCTGGAGCTGGTCGCCCGAGTCATAGATCGTGAAACCTTGCTCGTAACCCAGCGCCTTGATCTCCCTCCGGAGCAGGCGGACGCACAGCGAGTGGAACGTCGATATCCACGGATCACCCGTACGCATCCCGCGCAACTGCTCACCGACACGCGTCTTCATCTGATTCGCCGCTTTGTTCGTAAACGTTACCGCCAGGATCGATTCGGGGCGCACGCCCTTGTTCTCGATCAGGTGAACGATCCTGTAAATGATCACCCTGGTCTTTCCGCTCCCGGCACCGGCCAGGATCAGAATCGGCCCGTCGACCGTCTCGGCTGCCTCGAGCTGTTGCGGGTTCAGATGTTGTTTGAGCTCAATTGCCATTGAGAACAGAAGGGGTTTTCACCGCAAAGGCGCAAAGGCGCAAAGTTCAAGAGGCAGGTTTGCAACGCGGAATGAAAATACCCTTCCCCTTTGCGCCTTTGCGTCTTTGCGGTGATGCCTCACTCTACGGTGACGCTCTTGGCCAGGTTGCGGGGCTGATCCACGTCGCAACCCCGAAGGACAGCGATCTGGTATGCGAGCAATTGGAGCGGGACGACCTCGAGGATGGGTAGGAGGAACTCCGACGACGGCGGGACGAAGAGGCAGTAATCGGACTGCTCGGCCACCTCGGTGTCTCCTTCGACCGCGACCGAAACGATGATCCCGTCCCGGGACTTGACCTCCCGCATGTTGCTCAGCACTTTCTCGCGAATCTGGCGCGACGCGCCACGCTCCTTATCCGCGGTTGCCACGAAAACGACGGGGAGATCTCCGTCGATCAGCGCATTCGGCCCGTGCTTCATCTCGCCAGCCGGATATCCCGACGCGTGGATGTATGACAACTCCTTCAGCTTGAGGGCCCCTTCCAGTGCGATCGGGTAGTGGATACCCCGTCCCAGGAAAATAAAGTCGCTCGAATGGAAGAGTTTCTGTGCGATCGGTCGGATCTGGGCATCGAGCCCGAGCACGCGCTCCAACTTTGGAGGCAGGGCCCTCAACTCGGACAGTGCGTGGGCCATTTCCTCGGAACCGATTGTGTGGTGGGCCTCACCCAACTGCAAGGCCAGCATGTACAGCGCGGCCATCTGCGTTACGAACGCCTTGGTTGATGCGACGCCGATCTCGGGGCCGGCACGCGTGTAAAGCACGCCGTCGGCCAGGCGTGTCGTCATCGAGCCGACGACGTTTGTCAACGTGACAACCTTCAACCCCATCTCCCGAGCCAGCCGTTGGGCGGCAATCGTGTCGGCGGTTTCACCCGACTGAGTGATGACGACCACCAGCGTGTCAGGATCGACGACCGGGCTCCGGTAACGGAACTCGCTGGCGTAGTCCACCTGCACTGGAATCCGTGCGAGGGACTCGATCATGTACTTGCCCACGAGGCCGGCGTGCCAACTCGTACCGCAGCCGAGCAGGCAAACACCGTTGAAGCGGCCCCACTCGTCCTCGGTGAACCCCACGTCGTCGAGGCGCACATCGTTCGACTCCTGGGCAACGCGACCGACGAGCGTTTCGGTCAAGACCGAGGGCTGTTCGAAGATTTCCTTCAAGATGAAGTGCTTGTAGCCGCCCTTCTCCGCCTGAACGGGATCCCAGGCAATGCGTTCGAAGTGAAGTTCCTTTTCTCTTCCTTCAAAATCCATCAGCCGGATCCGGCCTGGCTCGACGACGGCCACTTCACCGTCGTCGAGGAACAGCAGGTCGCGCGTGTAAGGCAAAAGCGCAGGTATGTCGGAAGCGACGAACCCCTCGCCGTTGACGCGGCCGACGACGCTCGGCGGACCGAGACGCGCGGTAACGATTTTCTTCGGGTCGTCGGCGCAGAGGACCGAGATCGCAAACATGCCGCGAAGCTCACCCAGCGCCCTGAGGACAGCTTCTTCCAGGTTTCCGTCGAAGTACCGCGCGATCAGGTTCGGAATGACTTCCGTGTCCGTGTCGGTCGTCAATTCATGCCCTTCGTCGGCGAGTTGGTGCCGCAACGTCAGGTAGTTCTCGATGATCCCGTTGTGGACGACAACAATGCGGCCCTTTGAATCCCGGTGCGGATGCGCGTTTTCCTCGGTGGGTCTCCCGTGCGTGGCCCACCGGGTATGCCCGAGCGCATAGTTCCCGCTGAGGGGTTCATCACGGAGAAGCTTCTCCAGGTTGACGAGCTTGCCCGACGAACGTCGAACCTCGAGGTGGTCGTCATTGATGACGGCCAGGCCGGCCGAATCGTACCCACGGTACTCAAGGCTTCTCAGCCCGCCCAGGACGATGGGGACTGCGTCACGCTGTCCTATATATCCAAAAATTCCACACATACAGGCTGTAGGGGCGCTCTATTAGCTCCCATTAATGTGCGGTCATAGACCACACTTACAGTTAAATGACCCCCGGCAGAGCCGGGGGCTTATTTCTGTGAGCCCCTCAAAGGGGCCGGTCAAGAGCCGCCTGAAGGCAGCTGATGCCCCCACGCCATGTTCAGCTCCTCCAAACGCTGCTCCTCCCGCTCCTGCCGCCAAATGTATTCCCGCACGAATTGTTTGTCCATCCCCACCGTGGAAACGAAATAGCCTCGCGCTCAGAAACTCTTCCCTGTCAAACGGTGTTTCAGTCCCAGAAAGTTCCGGGCAGTCGAGATTGCACTCTTCCCCTTGATGAATCCCGCCACACTGGATACCGCCTACTTCGGAATGAACACCATGTGATACTTGCAGTCCCATTTCGTGTGCGATCGCCTTCGGGCCTCTTTCATTGAGTCCTCCTTCTTTGGAAGTCGTCGCTTCCAAGCAGGACTTTCCTATCTACCGCCGCTCTCGGTCAAACCTCTGCGAGTCGCCCCGGCTAAGCCGGGGGTTTACCTATGGGAATTAATGTGCGGTCATAGACCACACTTACAATTACTTTCCCTTCTGCTTCTTCTTCCAGTTTTTCTTGATCGTCTGGCGGCTGCGCGCAATGGCCAGCGACTCCGGGGGAACGTCTTCGTTGATCGATGAGCCGGCGGCGACGTAGGCCCCCTTCCCAACACGGACCGGCGCGATCAACTGAGAGTCGCTTCCGATGAACGCGCCGTCTTCGATGACGGTCCTGTTCTTCCGCACGCCGTCGTAGTTGCAGGTGATCGTCCCTGCTCCGACATTGACGTTCTCCCCGATGTCGGCGTCGCCAAGGTACGTCAGATGCATCGACTTTGTGCCGCCGCCAAGCCGGGACTTCTTGATCTCGACGAAATTGCCAACCTTGACACGGTCGCCCAGAATCGTGCCCATTCGCAAGTGGGCGTATGGTCCGACGCGGACGTCGGCACGCGTTTCCGAGTCCGCGATGATCGAGCCCTCGAGCACGAGCGATCGGTCTCCGATCCGCGAGTTCGTGATCCGGCTGAACGATCGAACAGTGACGTCCTCGCCCAAGACAGACGGTCCTTCGATGGCGACCGATGGATGGATGCACGAGTCCGATCCGATCTCGACGTCGGCGTCGATCCATGCCGTAGACGGGTCGAGAATTGAAACACCATCCCTCATCAACGCTTCGCACTTTCCGGCGCGGATGCGACGGTCGGCCGCGGCCAATTCGCTCCGGGAGTTTATCCCGACGGCCTCGGCCGGGTCCTCCACACTGAAGGCGCCGACCCGGCCGCCGTCCCCCGACAGGATGCCCACAACGTCGGTCAGGTAATACTCGTCCTGTGCATTGTCGGTACGGATACGGTCCAGGGCGGCGAACATCGCACGGACATCGAAGATATAGATCGACGAATTGACCTCGTTGATCGACAGCACGCTGGGATCGGCATCGCGGTGTTCGATGATCTCGGCGACTTCGTGATCCGAACGCCGAACAACCCGGCCGTAGCCGCTCGGGTTGTCGAGCCGGGCAGTCAAAACGGAAGCAGCGAAGCCACCGTCGTTGTGGAAAGCCGCGAACCGGCCGAGGGTCTCGGCCGACATCATCGGGACGTCGCCGGGAAGCACGAGCAGGTTACCTTCTGCGTCGGCAAGCGCATCACGGGCGGCCATGACAGCATGACCGGTTCCCAGTTGCTTCTCCTGATTGATGAACGTCACGCCATCGAAGACATCCCGCACGGCGTCGGATTGATGCCCGACCACGACGCGAATGTCATCGGACAGTTCCCTGGCCGAGCGGAGGACGAACTCGAGCATGGGCAGGCCGCCGACGGGATGCAGAACCTTGGCGGTCTTCGATTTCATGCGGGTCCCTTTGCCCGCGGCAAGGATCAATGTCCTCAGCTTACTCATCGGTGAAATTCCTGGCGCCTGTGTCTACGAAGCCGTGATTTCGAGAAGAGCTGCGGCGAGCAGGTCGGAATCGTGGCGTATGGCGACATCCTCGGCCAGCAGATCTCTTTCGATTACGGTGACTCCGAGGCCTTCGACCGGCTTCCGATCGAATTCGGCCACTCGGGCACCCTCTTGCTCGTATTTTCGCAGAATCGCCGCTGAAGGCGTGCCGGTATTTACCAGCGCCGTCGGAAAAAGGGTCTTGCCACAATGATCGACGAAGGCCTGGAGGTGGGCGGACACCGTCATGTTCGCCGTCTCCGCCGGCTGCGTCATGATGTTCTGGATGTAGATCTTCCGGGCCCGGGATTCCTCAATCGCGGACACCATACCCTCCGGGAGCAGGCTCGCGATAAGACTCGTGTAGAGCGACCCCGGCCCGATCGTCAGGATGTCGGCCGAGCGGATGGCCTCCATTGCTTCCGTAGTTATGAACTTGACCCAATTTAAAGACAGGCTATCCCATATATGGTGGTCACACATGAAACGGGCTAACCACAAGATATTGGGGTGGTTACGTCAGAGCCACACCGGGGGTGAAACAGAGACCCGCGCGGTGGCGGTCGGTGCGCCGAAAGTGATGCGCGCTGTGACCTCATGGGCGGCCACGCGGTGCTTTTTCGGTCTCCTGCGGCGAAACAGTTCCCGGATGTTCTTGGCTTCATTCAGGAGCCGCAACGCGGTTACTAGGCAATCCTTGGCGAGAGAAATGGCATCCCAAGTTTGGGCAAGCACGTCCCAACAAGGTTTCACGGCGACAGCTAGGGCGTTCATAGTTGATTTCCTCTGTTGCTGTGACCGGCGGGCGAAGTCTCCAGCTTCGCCCGCCAATCGTTCATTTTCAGACACCACTATATCCGGCAAGACGCTTGAACACAACATCTTGTGGCGCTTTTCAACGCTCGGAGTCAAGTGCATAATCACGATTGCTTCCGGCAGCCCTCGCACCCCGGAAGGGACCAGCTCGAGTCTTTCGATCCGGCGACAGTCCGCAGTAATACGGGTTTCGCCGGAAATCCACTCACCGTCGTCCACAAGCGCTCTGAGGCTTGCGTTGGACGTCGTCGCGGGAAAGATGGTCCCCTTGATTGCCAGCACCTCCGACGTGAGTCGGATCGCTTCGGCGAAATCGCCCGTAATGTCGGACATCGCACTCAGGAATAGATTGCCGAAACTGTGGTCGTGGAGGCCCCCGTTGCTTCCGATGGACCTTGTTGCATGGATCATCCCGAAGGATGTCTTATCAGCGTGTTTTTCAACACAGGGGATAACCTAGCGCGAGTTTACTGAATCAGACGGCCAACTTCCGGCGCAAGTTGCTTGAATCCAGCTTGTGAAGGGGGATTGAGGCGGTTCCTGCGCCGCTCGCTTATGTATACACAAAACATGAAAGCCGTTCCGATCATTGGATCCACACGATAATCCTATATTATGGGGTCATAATCCACTTGACTACGATATGTAGAGATGTGTATACATAAAACATGGCCAGCCTGCAACGGGTCCAAGTCGCTGGACACTCCTACTGGCGGATCGTGGAGTCCCGGCGCATCAACGGGAAGCCGCGGCCCGTTCCCATCCTTTACCTAGGCACGGCCGACGCCCTGCTGGATCGGCTGCTGCAGGCACCAGAGGGGCAACTGAGAATCCGGTCCTACCAGCACGGCGACGCGGCCGCCCTGAAGGCCGTGGCCGATCGGCTCGGCGTGGTGGACCTCATCGACCGAGAAGTGGGCCGGAGCCGGTCCCGCAAAGCGTCGGTGGGCACCACTCTGCTGCTGGGCGCGCTCAACCGAGCCATCCGGCCCCAGTCCAAACGGGGGTGGGCCGACTGGGCCGCCGGCACGTCCCTGCACCGCCTCTTTCCAGGCCTGAAAACGGAGACGGTCACCTCGCAGTTTTTCTGGGACCAGATGAACCGCGTATCCCTGGATGCGCTGCGGCGAATCGAAGAGGAACTCACCCAGCGCATCGTGACCCAACTGGACCTGAAACTGGACACCCTCTTCTACGACACGACGAACTTCTTCACTTACATCGCCACCACGAATCGCAAGCCCAAGCTCCCCCAACGGGGCCGGTCCAAACAGAAGCGGTTCGACCTCCGCCTGTTCAGCCTCGCGCTTCTGGTTGCCCGAGACGGGCAGATTCCCCTCTATGCTCACGTCTACGCAGGCAATGAGGTGGATTCGAAGCGCTTTCCCGAGTCTCTGACTGACATTCGGGAACGGTTGGCCAAGCTCTCCATCGAGCTGGAAGACGTCACGCTGGTCTACGACAAGGGCAACAAATCGAAAGCCAACCAGGCCCGGGTCGATGCCAGCCAGATCGGCTATGTCGCTTCACTGGTTCCGACCCAACATGCAGATCTTCTGGGGATTCCGGTGGCGGAGTACCGCCCGGTGGATTCGGGCCGCCTACAGGGCGTGCCGGTCCTGCGTCTCCAGAAGGATATTTGGGGGGGAGCGGCGAACGGTGGTTCTGTTCATCAGTGAGCAGCTCAAGGCCGGTCAGATCCGCGGGCTGGAGCAGCATCTTGCGAGGCGTCTTCGTGAATTGGCCGAGTGGAAGTCGCAACTGAGCAAGCCCCGGTCCGGGCCTCGGAGCCAGAAGGCGGCCGAGAAGAAGATCGACTCGCTGCTCTCGGGTCAGTACCTGAGCCGGGTCCTCCGTATCACCTATGACGACACGCGATCGGGCAGCGATCGTCTTCAGTTCGGGATCGATGAGCAAGCACGGTCTTACCTGGAACAGGAAGTCTTCGGCAAACGGATACTGATCACCAATCGAGCGGAATGGTCCGATGAGGAGATCATGCTTGCTTACCGAGGCCAGAGCGAGGTGGAGGAGGTGTTCCGCCAAACCAAGGATGACGAGCATCTGGCGGTCCGGCCGCAATATCACTGGACCGATCAGAAGATCCACGTCCACACGTTCATCTGTCTGCTGGGCTTGCTCCTTGCCCGCATCGTGGAGTGGGAGTCCAGGAAGCTGGGGCGCACCGAGTGTCTGTCCGGGCTCCTGGACCTGCTTGGTTCCGTGCGTCTGGCCATGATCCTCCGCCCATCCGGAAAGAAAGGAGGGCGGCCCCGGTGTCAGTGGCAGTTGGAGGAAGCTGAGCCTGGAATCCTCGACTATTTCCTCAATCTCGTGCCCGCCGAGCCTCCGTTTGTGTATACGCCCCCGTCATCGTAAATCCCTCTGGCACCGAGGTTTCAGCAGAACGGCGCTCCCGCCCCCAGTAAACTCGCGCTAGGTGGAGGTGTTTCATTCCAACAGCTTCCTTGTCCTCTATCACGGTCGCCGAGCCGTCGGGAGCCGTAATAGTCCGTGTACCGAGATCGTCGTCATCAAGTGATTCCAGCAACCGAATTGCATGATCGAGTTTCTTATGATTGATCAGGTTCGCGGCCTGGATGACCTGACGCATGTTCTCGCTCACGGTCACGGCGGCCAGTCTCTCGACGGTCAGGCCTGGAGCTTCGGTTTGCGGAGTCGGTTGAAGCGTGGCCCCATCTGCCGTGCCGACCTCATGCTTGTGGAGTTGTCCACTGGTCGGCTCACTGGCAGAGTGTTCGACGGGGACTCGGCAGCAGGCAAGGCGGTGCAGGATTAAACTGCTGAGGGCAATAATGGCAGCGATAATGCCCTCTGTGCCAATGTAGGTGAGACACCTGCCTAACCGTTAATTAGTGAGCAGGGCGGGAAGGAAGTGAGCATGTGTTGGTGATGAAACCAGAGAACGAGAACGAAGAATCGCGTGGAACGGAAGGCGCCCGCAGGGCGACTGGAGTTGCGCGTGAAGCGGCCGGTCGGAATGGGGATAATCCGGACCCGGAGGTGACCAATAAGGCGATACAGAGGCGATTCAGCGCCGCATATAAGCGCCGGGTCGTGCGGGAGGCGGACCGATGCACGAAGCCGGGCGAGTGGGGGGCCTTACTACGCCGGGAGGGATTGTATTCCTCGAGCCTGCGCACCTGGCGGCGGCAACACGATGCCGGGGATTTGGCCGGGATGGGTTCGGCGAAGCGAGGACGGAAAGCGCAGCCGAAGGACGGCCGGGACAAGCGCATCGCTGAACTGGAACGCGAGGCGCAACGGCTCCAGAGGAAGCTGGAGCAAGCCGAAACGGTCATCGAGATCCAAAAAAAAGTCTCCACGCTATTGGGGATTCCTCTGAAGAACCCGGACCAGGAAGAGAACAACTGATGGAAGCGGCCGAAAAGTTCTCCACCGAATTGGGGACGGCGCCGGCGTGCCGGGCCTTCGGGGTTTCCCGCGCGTCGCTCTATCGGCGTCGGCAGCGGGCCGCCGCGCCCGCAGCCGAGCGGGCACGCCCACGATCACATCGGGCATTGAGCGGAGCCGATCGACAGGAAGTCCTCGACCTGCTGCATAGCGGGCGCTTCGTGGATCAGGTGCCCGCCCAAGTGTGTGCGGCCTTGCTGGATGCAGACCGCTATTTGTGCTCGGTACGCACGATGTACCGGATTCTGGATGCGAACCAAGAAGTGCGCGAACGGCGGAACCAACGGCGTCATCCCGTCTACCAGAAGCCGGAACTGTTGGCGACAGGCCCGAATGAAGTGTGGACCTGGGACATCACGAAGCTGAAGGGACCACGGAAGTGGACCTACTTCTACTTGTACGTGATTCTCGATATCTTCAGCCGCCAGGCGGTGGGCTGGATGGTGGCCGATTGCGAATCTTCCGGCCTGGCCAAGAAACTGATTCGTGAAAGCTGTGACAAGCATCGGATCGAGCAGGATCAGCTGACTCTGCACGCCGATCGCGGCTCGTCGATGAAGTCGAAAGCGGTGGCGCTGCTGCTATCGGATCTGGGTGTGACCCAATCCCACTCTCGGCCCTATGTGTCCGACGACAACCCGTTCTCGGAAGCCCAGTTCAAAACCCTGAAATACCGCCCTGACTTCCCGGAACGATTCGGTTCGATCCAGGACGCCAAGGCGTTCTGCCGGGACTTCTTCCACTGGTACAACAACGTCCACTACCATTCCGGTCTGAACTGGCTAACCCCAGCGATGGTCCATTACGGTCAGACCGGTCCGGTTCTGGAACGACGCCAGCATGCTCTGGATCGCGCTCGTCGGCAACATCCAGAACGTTTCGTCAATGTACCGAGAAAGATCGCTGGGCCGCCGGACAAGGTGTGGATCAACCCGCCCGCAGAGTCGCCTACGGTAGCTTAAATTCCGAAGGCAGGTGTCTCAAACTTGTTGACACGTTCCGACAACGCTCCGCCGCACCCCCTTGTAGATCCGTTCTGGAAGGTTATGTTGCAACTTTGGCGGACAGCGGCTGGTAACCTGAAGCGATCATGAAAAAGACAATCCGACCGGCGATCTTCAGGTGGCGACAAACCGAGCCCGAGCTGATTCTTTGCGCCGTGCGTTGGTACCTGCGGTACTCGCTTTCGTTCCGCGATGTCGAAGAGCTGCTCAGCGAACGCGGCCTGAAGGCGGACCACACGACAATCTGGCGCTGGGTCCAGCGCTACGGTCCTGAACTGGAGGCGCGGCTGCGCCGTCATCTCAAGCCAACCAATAAGTCCTGGCGTGTCGATGAGACCTACATTCGTATCAAGGGCCGTTGGTGCTACCTCTACCGAGCCATCGATTCCACCGGCGCCACGATCGACTTCGTGCTCTCGGGGTTGCGCGATGCCGCAGCGGCCAAACGCCTGTTCCGCAAGGCGCTGACGAATCCGTCGCATCGACAGCCCCGGGTTATCAATACGGACCAAGCACGCCTCTACGGAGCGGCGATTTCAGGAGTGAAAAAGGAAGGAATCCTGCGACGCCGTTGCCGCCACCGGCCGGTTCAATACTTGAACAATATCCTGGAGCAGGATCATCGAGCGATCAAACGACGCGTGAAGGCCAAGCAGGGCTTTCGTGAATTTCACGCGGCACGGCGAACGATCCAAGGATATGAGGCAATTCACATGATCCGGAAGGGTCAGGCGAGGTGGGTGAGCGGTTCGGATGTTCGGCAACAGATTCAGTTCATCAACAAGCTGTTCGAAGTGGCTGCATAAGACGGAGCCTGGTCGACCCAACCAGTCGCTCTCTTGTTGATTTTTGAAAGTTGCAACACATCCAGCGGAGTCCATGGGATTTACGACACTGTGTATTCGGACTGGGAGGACTCATCGCTTCGGGATTCCGTCGCTCAACGAGTCCTGGCGTCGTTTGGCCTGAAGCCGAAATGGGTTGTATCAGATCGGAGGAACGTCCAGCACAGCCGGTCCTTAGCCGTACGCTTTTCGGATGGAACAGCCCTGACTCTCCGATTTGATCAGGGAGTCACATACTGGAGAGTTCTGCGAACTCGGACCGGCTCGGGCCGGTTATCAGTCCGATTCGACTTCACGAAGCCAAACATCGCTAGTCATGCCAAAGCTGTTCGAGAGATGAACGTATTTGTAGAAGGAGGCGTTCTACCAACCGAAATCTTCGTGAAGATTCGCTCAGCCTGACGCAGTCTCGGGCCACGAGCTGACGCTGTTGGTATACTTTATATAGCTCGACCCAGATTAATCGCTTTCGGATTTGTGCTTCCACCAGTGGCTACCCTCCGGGGATTGATATTGAACGGAACGTCGGTCGAAAGTTTCAAGGACATGCGTCCTCTGATCTGTGGAAAATTACGCACCCTTGGGAATCGGCGAAGAGACCGATTCCCCCCACCGCCTGGAAAAGCCTCCGGCCTTTTACATTTCCCGCAGGCTTGACGTTCAGCTCAGAGCTGGAAATCCAATTGTCGTTTCAGGACCGAATATTCAGTCGGTCCGTGGGCCGTTCGGGGGGAACTACTTGGGGGCCAGATTGAAACCATGTCTGTGAATCGCACAATTTAGCAGATTGCATCGAGACCCGATTGTGATTTTCGTATCTGCTTGCTACTCCAGATCGGTCAGGCCAGCCTCCAGCATTCTGGTAGCCAGTTCTCTGCCACTGACTAGGAGCCTGTCGGGAATAAGAAGTCTGCAACCAAGAATCAACAACTTACAGACCAGGGATGGCTCGTAAGTTGTTGATTCTTGCTTCGAGGGAGCCAATTCCCGACAGGCTCCTAGGCATACCTGATGCCGTTTTGCTTTGTCGCGGCACTCTGTGGAAAAATTAAGGGCTGTTGAAATGACCCAGGGAATCCTCGTGTAGCCGTCCTCTCGGCCAAGTTCTTTGTTCTCCACATAACTGGCGATCTGCTCGACCGCCCAGGCATCCGTGGTTCCGACGTGGTGTTTCGCCTGAACGTAGATGATCGTCTTGATCGGCTCGAAAGTCGCCACGATGTCCGCATCGCCTTCCTTGCCACTCTCGTTCTTGGCTGGAGGGTCCACCGACGACGCCCCGATTCGCTTGAAGTACCATTCGATCAACTTCTCCAGCCGGGCCGGGTCCAGTTTCTCTGTGATCAGCTCCAGAACCTTGTCAGTACATCCCTCCATGACCAAACTGGCCATGTTGATTGGGGTTTTCTTGGGGGATTATATATTAGAGTTGAACCACCATAATCCTACTTCCCGGCCTTCTTCTTAGACGTCTTCTTACGACGCTTGAGTACGACTAGACCCACCTGTTCTGGTGTCGCGCCTTTGTAGTTGGCCTTCAAACCACGTTTGGGCTTCTTCCGCGTACCGGGCTTATTAGTCATCACGTCCCTCTCTGTTCATCGAACTATCTGGAGCTTAGTCTTGAGGTAGTCCATGCCGCGATCACCCTTCACCCTGTTGCAGTTTCCACAGAGCAGTTGCAGATTGTCGATGTGATTCGTCCCACCCTTTCGCCTTGAGATGATGTGGTCCACTTCTAGGTGTCGCGCCGCGAAGTGCTCCCGGCATCCGGCACAGTGACCCTCTTGAAGTCCGTAGAGCATGCGGCGATTCTTTAGTGCGTTGTATGGCGGTAGCTTCCCAAGGTCCGTTCGTTGCGGGATGTCCGTTCTGTGGATCACCTTGCCAAACAGACCCAGTTCGTCCTTCATTCTCTGCTGAACCAACTCGGCGGCCTTAGAAGAGACGTCGATTCCGACCCACTGCCTGTGTCCTCGGCGGTCACCCAAAAGCGGCCATTAAAGGTCACTTGAAAACCGGCCAACGAAAATAGAGAGGCCCGGGACATTGAAACCGGCGGAAAGCTGAATAGGCTCCGTCGGCATGAGCAATGCCTTGAGCCAAGAGAAGAAAGAACAAGTTGTCGCATTGGGACGGCTGGGCTGGTCGCTACGGCGGATCGAGGAGACGACCGGTGTCCGTCGGGAAACGGCAGGGACATACCTGCGGGGCGCGGGTATCCCGGTGCGGCGGCCCGGTGGTTGGGGTAAACGGCCACCGGCAAAACCGGCCATAGAGGTGACCACCGACTCTGGGTCCCAGAATCGGGCCATCGCGGAACTGGGAGAACCGGTCTCCACCTCGGGCAGTGGGTGCGAACCCTACCGGGAGATCATCGAGCGGGACCTGAGTCGAGGCCGCAATGGGATGGCGATCTGGCAGGACCTGGTGTCGGATCACGGCTTCGCCAATAGCTACCAGTCGGTTAAACGCTTCGTGGGCAAGCTCCGCGGATCGCAGGGCCCCCAAGCTGCAGGCATCATCCAGACTGGACCTGGGGAAGAAGCCCAAGTCGACTACGGGACCGGCCCGATGGTGCGGGACCCCAAGACGGGCAAGTACCGGCGTACCCGGTTGTTCGTGATGACGCTGGGCTACAGCCGCAAATCGGTCCGGCTGCTGACCTTCAAATCCAGTTCCCACATCTGGGCCGAGCTGCATGAAACCGCGTTCCGCCGGCTCGGTGGCAGTCCTCGCTACATCATCCTGGATAACCTGCGCGAGGGCGTGATCGTTTCCGACTATTACGATCCCACTCTGAATCCGTTATTCAAGGACGTGCTCGCCCATTACGGCGTGGTGGCGATGCCATGCCGGGTGCGCGATCCAGATCGGAAAGGGAAAGTCGAATCCGGTGTAGGCCACGCCCAGAAAACGCCGCTGAAGGGGCAACGCTTCGAGAGCCTGGACCTGGCGCAGGCCTATCTGGACCGATGGGAGACCCGCTGGGCCGACACGCGCATTCACGGCACCACCAAGCGGCAGGTTGCCGCCATGTTCGCCGAAGAGAAGCCGTCATTACTGCCATTGCCGTTGGAACCGTTCCGGTACTACCAATACGGGAAACGCGTCGTCCATCTCGACGGCTGTGTCGAAGTCGAGGCCGCCTACTACGGACTTCCTCCCGGTTGGATCGGACGGAGTGTTCAGGTGCAGTGGGACACGTTCCACGTCCGGATCCTCGATCCGGAGACCCATCAGCTACTGCGCGAACATGTCCGTCAGAAACGGGGTGGATACCGGGTGCGTGCCCAGGACAACCCGAAGAAAACGCCCTTAACCACGGTGCAGTTGCTCGACCGTGCCCGTCGGGTTGGATCGCAGGTGGGTGCGCTGTGTGAAGCCATCCATCAACGGGAAGGGGAAGCCGGCATCCGCCGCATCCTGGGCGTGATCTCCCTGGCCAAAAAGTACGGTGTCCCTGCTGTTGAGGATGCCTCCGCCGCCGCTCTGGAACTCCACGTCTACCAGTACCGTTTCGTCCGTCGCTATCTGGAGCGGAAACCTCCGGTGACGCTGCGTCAAGTCGATCCTCTCATCCGCGAACTGACCCAGTATCGCGATCTCATCAACCTCAAGATTCAGGAGCAGGAAAAATCATGAACATCATCGAACTCCAGCGGGCTTTGCGACAACTTCGCCTCGGCGGCATTGCCGAAGTCCTGGAAACACGTCTGCACCAAGCCCAGACCGAAGCCATGGCGCCCATCGATCTGATCTCGATCCTGGTCTCGGACGAACTCGCCCGCCGAAGCACGCGGCTGCTGGAACGGCGGCGGAAACAGGCCCAATTCCGGGACCCTCAGAAGACACTTGAGGGCTTCGACTTCACCTTCAACAAGAAGATGAATCGCGGCCTCGTCTTCGATCTCGCCACCGCCACCTTCATCTCCAGACACGAAGACGCGCTGTTTCTGGGTCCACCCGGAACCGGCAAGAGTCATCTGGCCCAGGCCATCGGCATGGCGGCCATCCTGCAGGGCCATCGCGTCCTCTATCGTGAAACCCACGCCCTGCTCGACGATATTGCCGAAGCCACCATCGACGGCACCCGTAGAAAACACATGGACACTCTGGCCACCGTACCCCTGCTCATCATCGATGACCTGGGCATGCGCAAGCTGCCTCCGACCGCCGCCGAGCAACTTCTCGAAATCGTCATGCGACGTTACGAACGCACCAGTACGCTGCTGACTTCGAATCGTCCGGTCGAGGATTGGGGGAAACTCTTAGGCGACAGCGCCGCTGTCACCGCGATGTTGGACCGCCTTCTCCATCACGGTCACGTTCTCAAGTGCGGTCCCCGGAGCTGGCGTACCAAAACGGGCTTGCCCGGTACCGGTTCAAAGGGGTAAAACAACACTGTCCCGGGCCATCCCCATTGGCCGCTTTTGCGGTGACCACCATTGGCCGGTTTTGAAGTGACCACCGAGGTGTGTAAACCCTGAGCCGTAATGCAGGCCGTGGCGCATCCGCAGAACGGGTCCAGAACCATATCACCCGTGTTGGAGCTTGCTTTGATGATGCGTTCCAGTAGCGCGACAGGCTTCTGCGTCGGATAGCCGACTCGTTCCTTGGCACGGCCCGAAATTGGCGGAATATCGGTCCAGATCGCCGACGGCACCTGCCCCTTGTTCTCATTCAAATAGCGTTTCAGATAGGGTCGCCCAGATGCAGACCAAGCTATTCGGTTGTCCGCGTCCAGCGCCGCTATCTTGTCTTTGGTCATTCGCCACCCAAAGGGCGGCGTGAAGCCTTTGTACTCATAGGTCAGGTTAGGCCGTTCGCCCATTGATGCGGATCGAGTAATGTGGTCGTGTCGATACAGTCCTCGGTGGTCCCGGTGACGGTAAAACTTCTCAGTGTAATCTGTGCCTAGCGGGACACGGACGGCATCGGTCCTTATTGGCGGGCCGTAGAATAGGAGCGAGTCGACCACGCGGCCAAACGCCTTCGAGTCGTTATGTGATGAGTTGCGCTTCCAGATGATTTCGTTCCTGAAGTTACGTTTACCGAACACCGCATCCATGAGCAGTTTCAGGTAGTGGCTCATGGTCGGATCGCAGTGGAGATAGATCGAGCCTGTCGGCTTCAGTAGTCGGTGCATCTCCAGCAGCCGAGTCGCCATGTAGATCAGATAGGACTTGTCGCTGGAAGTCATCGCCGCCAGCAGGACACGGTAGAGCGCGGGGTGTTTTTCCTCGATTAAGTTGACCCATTCCACATCCACATCTGAGAGGGTCCACGTGTCCTTGAACGCGGCACCAGCGGCCTTTGATCCAATAGGAGCGGCATAGTTCGATTTAGAGTTGAACGGTGGGTCCAGATATATCAGGTCTACAGACTCGCCGTTCATGCCACGCATGAACGGCAGGTTGTCGCCAGTCCAGATGGTCTGGTTCTTCCAGTTAGGTCTACTCATCCTATTCGTCCATCTCATCCTCGTCCATTTCAAAGCGCATATTGATGCGCGGACTTGGATCTGAAATAAAGGTACGAATCTTTTTCAGAAGATCGACCTCCGGCAAGGTGCCATGATTAGGGCTTGTCCACAGCTTGCCACAAGACGGACACTTCTCAGGAATCCCATTACCCCCAGTGCCCTTTAACGGCACCACAACCTCTCCGATACAATCTGAATCCGCACAATCTAACCGAACACGCAGAATATCGCCCAGATCAAAAACAAGTTTGTGTTCTATTACCATTTGCTTATCCTCCTCTCGCCTCTGATGAAAGCCCGTTAGGGCGGATTAACTCTTGATACGGCAGAAACCGGTCCGCCAGTCTCGCCGTTACAATTCGCATCTGGTCGAGAGTGTCTAGACCACGAATGTTATTCCGCATCACAAACTCATTCACATAGCGTTGCAGATGCTTCGGAGACAGCTTGTGAAAAGTCCCCTTATGCGCCCGCTTCAGCATCGACCAGAAGGACTCTATGCCGTTCGTGTGAATATGCCCATCCACGTAACGGCCCGCACTATGTTTTACCGAAGAACGATTCGGTAGCCCTTCATATGCACGAGCATCATCGGTGTAGACCTGGGCATCTTCCGTCGTGTGCTCCTCTACGAATGCCTGAAGTGTCTGAGCATCCGTAGACCCAACTACACGGGCGGCAATCCGATTCGTCTGGCGATCCTTCACACCGACTACGGCGGTCTTTCCAACAGGCCCACGCCCTAGCTTCTTCCGCTTCGTTTCGTGCTTGTTCCGTTCCTTGCCGCCGAAATAGGTTTCATCGACTTCAACAGGACCACCGAACCTGACGCCTTGCTCGACAAACGCTTCACGGATTCTCTGCTGCATGTGCCAAGCAGACTTCTGAGTGATCTTTAGGTCACGGTGGAGCTTGGTACTGGCAACACCCTTGAGGGAAGTCGTATCGAGGTAAATAGCGAATAGCCACTTACGCAGGGGTATCGGTGATCCGGCCATGACAGTTCCAGTCTTGACCGAGAAGTACTTCTTACAGTCCCGGCAGCGATACGGCATCCTGACATGGCTACATTCATAGGTATTCCCACTATCACACTCTGGACAGACACGTTCACCTTCAGGCCAGATGATCGATTCAAACCAGTTGCGGGCGGATTCCTCGTCCGGGAACATCTCGGTCAGTTCAAAGAGTGATAGCCCTTTGCGGGTGACTTTGCCGGGTCCAGATTGTGTTACGTTCTTCATGTCCTATATACTACAGTATCCCTATGGGGATGTCAACTCTAATATATAATCCCCTTTTCTTATCCCATCTGCCTAGTGCTTCGTCCAGACTTTCTCGAATGTCGTTGATCTCGACGTTCGTCTGGCGCACTTTCAAGCGGGCAATCAACGCGTTGTCGGCATAAGCCAGAGCGAGGGATGTCTTTTGCGACCTGACTGACTTGCCGGAAGAACCCGAGGTCGATCTGACGCCGTTGCTCATCCCCGTCCTCATAGAGTTGGCCTTTTTCCATTCGGACACCATGGCCGTCCCAAGTTTTGAGATCGCGTAGGTCGTTGAGACACTTGCATTCGGAATTTAAGCTACCGTAGGCGACTCTGCGGGCGGGTTGAAGGTCGGCAGCAATCAGTCGTTCATCCGACACGACGTCGTACACGTGAAAGGTCCCCCAACTCGGAACGACGACGCGGTCATCCACATTCATCTGCAGGAACCGCTGAAGCCCAAACCGAGACCGCATCTTCCCCCACTGCTGTTCGATGGCCCTCGGGACATCCTCCCATTGCTTCGCCCCGTGGCTACTGATGAATTCACGCGTTGCGAAACCAGACCACGCGACCGAGAGGATGCCACGCTCCAGCAGCGGATGCGCCAACTCGGCGTGATGCGAGATTCTGTGTAGGTAGTACGTCATGGCAAACTCCTCCACTTCAAGAGATTCCGACATTTCGATTGATAGACGCACGCAGGCTACAAGTGCCGTGTGGGTAACATCCGATCGTGCAATATGCGGACCACAGCGATTCCGTAGTCGGCCGTACGGTAATAGACCACATGGCGCCCTACCCTGCTGCGGCGGTAGCCTGTGCGGATGTGATCGCAAGCTGTTCCTAGTTGCGGACCCACAGCGAGTTGAGCAAAACCATCTGTCAATTCATCCGTGTAGCGATTGGCTTGTTCCAGCCCCCACTCTTCGAGCGTATAGAGCCAGATGGCTTCAAGGTCGCGCCTGGCTTCCGGCGCTAATCGATATTCAAGGGACTTTTCGGGCATGTTTGGCAGCCATTTGTTCCTTGAACAGGTCGCCGTTAAACGCCTGTGGTGGCCCGCTTTCTTCACCCTTGATCAACTCCCCCCGGATCGCATCAACTTCGAACTGGCGGGCTTGGTCACGGCGGATCAAGTCGCGGATATATTCACTGTCATTGGTGAAGTCACCGCCTTCGATCTGCGCCTTGATCCACTTGTCTTGTTGCTCAGTCACGGTGATGGTCTTGCGGGTAGTCCCCATTTTGGCCTCCAGCGAGCGTATGAACAAATCGCACCATTGATGCAGTATGGATGAAAACAAGGTGTTTGGACAACGCGAGTGGCAGACGCCGTGAGGCGAAGGACACCCGGGCTGGCGCGAGATCTGCCGCCGGATCGCTCATGGCTGATCAGCGACAATCGGAATTCCCGGCCGACGTCTATGCACTACAGGACGCCGAGAAGTTTATGAAGTCTCTGAAAGGATGCGACTTCGGCAGGCACCGGGCATTCCCGCTCTTACTACAGGTCAGGGAGGGATCCGGCATTATATGATTTCATGGAGATTGAGGTGAAAATTGGGTGATTTCAAGGGGTCGATGCAACACTTCACATAAGAAGAGAGGTGAAGTGTATGGGCAAGAAACGAAAGAACAAGCGGATGAGGAAGCGGCGATGGTTCACAGCGACCGAGCGGGTCGAGGTGTGGGATCGCTGGCAGCGGGGGGAGTCGTCCCAATCGATCGGACGCGTGCTGGACAGAGGGGGATCGGCGATTCATCGTCAACTGGCCGTGTACGGGGGCATCCGTCCGCAGTCCCGTTGCCGGTCATCGCGGGCACGGACTCGGGTCGAACGTGAAGAGATCTCCAGAGGTATTGCGGCCAAAGAATCGATCCGTTCGATTGCCGTGCGACTGGGTCGGTCGCCATCGACGGTGAGCCGGGAGGTCAGCCGAAACGGGGGCTCTGATAGCTATCGGGCATCGGAAGCCGATGAGCGGACCTGGGAGCGGGCGCGCCGTCCGAAGTCGTGCCGGTTAGCCCGCAGTCCCCGCTTACGGCAGCTTGTTGAAGAGAAGCTGCGGCAGGTCTGGTCGCCCGAGCAAATCGCCGGTTGGCTGAAACACTCATATCCGGAAGACGAGTCGCTTCACGTGTCCCACGCGACCTCGGCGGTCACCCAAAAGCGGCCATTAAAGGTCACTTGAAAACCGGCCAACGAAAATAGAGAGGCCCGGGACATTGAAACCGGCGGAAAGCTGAATAGGCTCCGTCGGCATGAGCAATGCCTTGAGCCAAGAGAAGAAAGAACAAGTTGTCGCATTGGGACGGCTGGGCTGGTCGCTACGGCGGATCGAGGAGACGACCGGTGTCCGTCGGGAAACGGCAGGGACATACCTGCGGGGCGCGGGTATCCCGGTGCGGCGGCCCGGTGGTTGGGGTAAACGGCCACCGGCAAAACCGGCCATAGAGGTGACCACCGACTCTGGGTCCCAGAATCGGGCCATCGCGGAACTGGGAGAACCGGTCTCCACCTCGGGCAGTGGGTGCGAACCCTACCGGGAGATCATCGAGCGGGACCTGAGTCGAGGCCGCAATGGGATGGCGATCTGGCAGGACCTGGTGTCGGATCACGGCTTCGCCAATAGCTACCAGTCGGTTAAACGCTTCGTGGGCAAGCTCCGCGGATCGCAGGGCCCCCAAGCTGCAGGCATCATCCAGACTGGACCTGGGGAAGAAGCCCAAGTCGACTACGGGACCGGCCCGATGGTGCGGGACCCCAAGACGGGCAAGTACCGGCGTACCCGGTTGTTCGTGATGACGCTGGGCTACAGCCGCAAATCGGTCCGGCTGCTGACCTTCAAATCCAGTTCCCACATCTGGGCCGAGCTGCATGAAACCGCGTTCCGCCGGCTCGGTGGCAGTCCTCGCTACATCATCCTGGATAACCTGCGCGAGGGCGTGATCGTTTCCGACTATTACGATCCCACTCTGAATCCGTTATTCAAGGACGTGCTCGCCCATTACGGCGTGGTGGCGATGCCATGCCGGGTGCGCGATCCAGATCGGAAAGGGAAAGTCGAATCCGGTGTAGGCCACGCCCAGAAAACGCCGCTGAAGGGGCAACGCTTCGAGAGCCTGGACCTGGCGCAGGCCTATCTGGACCGATGGGAGACCCGCTGGGCCGACACGCGCATTCACGGCACCACCAAGCGGCAGGTTGCCGCCATGTTCGCCGAAGAGAAGCCGTCATTACTGCCATTGCCGTTGGAACCGTTCCGGTACTACCAATACGGGAAACGCGTCGTCCATCTCGACGGCTGTGTCGAAGTCGAGGCCGCCTACTACGGACTTCCTCCCGGTTGGATCGGACGGAGTGTTCAGGTGCAGTGGGACACGTTCCACGTCCGGATCCTCGATCCGGAGACCCATCAGCTACTGCGCGAACATGTCCGTCAGAAACGGGGTGGATACCGGGTGCGTGCCCAGGACAACCCGAAGAAAACGCCCTTAACCACGGTGCAGTTGCTCGACCGTGCCCGTCGGGTTGGATCGCAGGTGGGTGCGCTGTGTGAAGCCATCCATCAACGGGAAGGGGAAGCCGGCATCCGCCGCATCCTGGGCGTGATCTCCCTGGCCAAAAAGTACGGTGTCCCTGCTGTTGAGGATGCCTCCGCCGCCGCTCTGGAACTCCACGTCTACCAGTACCGTTTCGTCCGTCGCTATCTGGAGCGGAAACCTCCGGTGACGCTGCGTCCAGTCGATCCTCTCATCCGCGAACTGACCCAGTATCGCGATCTCATCAACCTCAAGATTCAGGAGCAGGAAAAATCATGAACATCATCGAACTCCAGCGGGCTTTGCGACAACTTCGCCTCGGCGGCATTGCCGAAGTCCTGGAAACACGTCTGCACCAAGCCCAGACCGAAGCCATGGCGCCCATCGATCTGATCTCGATCCTGGTCTCGGACGAACTCGCCCGCCGAAGCACGCGGCTGCTAGAACGGCGGCGGAAACAGGCCCAATTCCGGGACCCTCAGAAGACACTTGAGGGCTTCGACTTCACCTTCAACAAGAAGATGAATCGCGGCCTCGTCTTCGATCTCGCCACCGCCACCTTCATCTCCAGACACGAAGACGCGCTGTTTCTGGGTCCACCCGGAACCGGCAAGAGTCATCTGGCCCAGGCCATCGGCATGGCGGCCATCCTGCAGGGCCATCGCGTCCTCTATCGTGAAACCCACGCCCTGCTCGACGATATTGCCGAAGCCACCATCGACGGCACCCGTAGAAAACACATGGACACTCTGGCCACCGTACCCCTGCTCATCATCGATGACCTGGGCATGCGCAAGCTGCCTCCGACCGCCGCCGAGCAACTTCTCGAAATCGTCATGCGACGTTACGAACGCACCAGTACGCTGCTGACTTCGAATCGTCCGGTCGAGGATTGGGGGAAACTCTTAGGCGACAGCGCCGCTGTCACCGCGATGTTGGACCGCCTTCTCCATCACGGTCACGTTCTCAAGTGCGGTCCCCGGAGCTGGCGTACCAAAACGGGCTTGCCCGGTACCGGTTCAAAGGGGTAAAACAACACTGTCCCGGGCCATCCCCATTGGCCGCTTTTGCGGTGACCACCATTGGCCGGTTTTGAAGTGACCACCGAGGCCACGAGACGATCTATCGCAGCCTTTTTGTCCAGGCCCGCGGGGTTTTGAAGAAAGAACTGACTCAGTATCTGCGGACAAGACGCACGATTCGCCGATCTGGAAAAGCGAGCCGGAAAGGCCATGGAAAGGGACAGATCGAAGACATGATCTGGATGTGTTGCAACTTTCAAAAATCAACAAGAGAGCGACTGGTTGGGTCGACCAGGCTCCGTCTTATGCAGCCACTTCGAACAGCTTGTTGATGAACTGAATCTGTTGCCGAACATCCGAACCGCTCACCCACCTCGCCTGACCCTTCCGGATCATGTGAATTGCCTCATATCCTTGGATCGTTCGCCGTGCCGCGTGAAATTCACGAAAGCCCTGCTTGGCCTTCACGCGTCGTTTGATCGCTCGATGATCCTGCTCCAGGATATTGTTCAAGTATTGAACCGGCCGGTGGCGGCAACGGCGTCGCAGGATTCCTTCCTTTTTCACTCCTGAAATCGCCGCTCCGTAGAGGCGTGCTTGGTCCGTATTGATAACCCGGGGCTGTCGATGCGACGGATTCGTCAGCGCCTTGCGGAACAGGCGTTTGGCCGCTGCGGCATCGCGCAACCCCGAGAGCACGAAGTCGATCGTGGCGCCGGTGGAATCGATGGCTCGGTAGAGGTAGCACCAACGGCCCTTGATACGAATGTAGGTCTCATCGACACGCCAGGACTTATTGGTTGGCTTGAGATGACGGCGCAGCCGCGCCTCCAGTTCAGGACCGTAGCGCTGGACCCAGCGCCAGATTGTCGTGTGGTCCGCCTTCAGGCCGCGTTCGCTGAGCAGCTCTTCAACATCGCGGAACGAGAGCGAGTACCGCAGGTACCAACGCACGGCGCAAAGAATCAGCTCGGGCTCGGTTTGTCGCCACCTGAAGATCGCCGGTCGGATTGTCTTTTTCATGATCGCTTCAGGTTACCAGCCGCTGTCCGCCAAAGTTGCAACACAACCCATGATCTCTATCCGTGAGCGCCCGGCTTCAGTCGAAGATCGTGCGGTCCCCGGTCACTGGGAAGGGGATCTGATCGCCGGATCGAGGAACACCTACATCGCCACTCTGGTCGAACGTCACTCGCGTTATGTGATGCTGGCGAAGGTTCCCAACAAGAAGACCGAAACTGTTGTCAACGCGCTCATCGAACAGGCGCATCAACTACCGACGGAACTCTACAAATCACTGACCTGGGATCGCGGTCTGGAAATGGCGGATCACAAGCGGTTTACCCTGGCGACAAACATTGCCGTCTATTTCTGCGACCCACGGAGTCCATGGCAGCGCGGATCGAATGAGAACACCAATGGTCTGCTTCGATACTACTTTCCCAAAAGGACGAATCTGTCGGTACACTCACAGGAACATTTGGACGCGGTTGCTCGGCAACTCAACGAGCGGCCACGCAAGACGCTGGAGTTCGCAACTCCGGCAGAAACATTTAATGCATGTGTTGCATCGACCGGTTGAGCCCGGCAGACATTGTCATTCATATCGAATGAAGATCGTGACTATAGACAGCTGATCCCGATCCGCTCCTTCTTCCAGAGACCAGCAGCCCGCACACCGAGGCGTTATCTCACGTCCGCTTCCCGTCAGCGCACTATTGGACACCAACGAACCTCCCCGCCGGATCTCCCATGGGCACCCAATCGTGATCAGCGATACTGCGAATCGCGTCAAGTCCGTTATTCCACTCGCGGCATGGCAGTAGCGACGAGGAATCTGCTGGGCGGAACATGGGGGTCGACGTCATCGATCCCTGGTGGGCGCATGACCGGAACGACGGAGGCATCCTCCCACATCCCCCGCCCCAAGATCTTTTCGACGAACGACTAACAAGACTCAGCCTTACAGCTTCACCTTCTGTGGTACTGGCGGGAGAGCGTGCCCTATCTTTTCCTCATACCGTTTTATGACCCGCTCGGTCTCTTCTCTTACTCCAGCGATGATCACATCTTGAATTGAGAGCTCGGTGTGTGCGGCAATCCGTTGGAGTCTATCGATCAAATTAACCGGTACTCGAGTGCTCACCAGTTTGAGTGTTTCTGCTGGTATGTCAACATACTTACGTGCTTTTGGGATGTCGTGCTTTGATGTTGTCATATGTTCAGACAATGACACTTGATCTGCGAACTGATCCAGCGACGAAAGTGTTCCTTTGTCTGGTCTCTTTCTCATGGTAGTACCTCTTTCCACAGAGCACGAAGTTCAAGCATGGACTTCTCATCAAGTGGTTGAAGTTCGGACACTCCCCTGCCTTCTCCAAATGATCGTCTGAATGAGATCCGATCTCGGATTACAACATCAGCAAGTTCGATCCCGGCCGCCTCAAGGTAGCTTCTTGATTCCCGGGTTTCTCTCACGAGCGGATGTGTTGGACAGCGGTTTAGGACTGCCATTGCACGGATGTCTGGGTTGAAGCTCCGGGCTTGCTCAAGTACCTGTACGACATCCTCTGTTGCCCACACATCGGCCTGTGAGGGTTGTAGAGGCATCAAGAGAATGTCTGCTATCCCCATCGCTGTACGGAGTTCAGCGGAGTCCCTTCCCCCTGCATCTACAATGAGAAATCCATAGCGCTGCTCGAGATCTTCAATCTCGCGGTGAACCTTTCCGAAGACCTGCACGCAAGGGATTCGAGGGGTGATTCCTTCTTCATCCCGAACTGCGGACCAAGCCGCGACGCTCCCCTGTCGGTCCGTGTCAACGATTGCCACATCAAGACCTTCACTTGCTTGATGAACAGCCAAATTGATTGCGAGCGTGGACTTCCCTACGCCACCCTTCGAGTTCCCAAGTAGAACGATCACTGTATTCCCCTGTCAGTTTCACATGATAACAGCATAGCAAGATGCTATGCTGTTCTGTCAACATGACAGCCTGCTGACATGATGTTGAGATTTGAATTTCTCTGAACGACAGCTGGCCGCAAGCACGCAACCGCAACCTGCATCTGATCGGCTGCTAGATGGGGTCCATCTTGGGGTTTGAGCCGCAACGGTGTGAAAAATTACTCTAAGGGTCCGTGTGTGACCTTCCTGGAGTAACTCCCGGCACCGCTTCCGCTGCTATGAAGCGCCCGTTCTTCGGGGCTTCGACCTCGGGAACGACTGCCCAGTCATGGCCAAAAGGTATAGATTATGGCCATGCCGGAATCGACCCCGAGAAGGCCCGTAAAACCTGGCCAAAATAGAGATTCGCGCAATGAGGTTGTTGGCCACCCCGAAAGCCAAGCCAGTCCGCTCCCTTGCGTCGGCCTCGACGCCCGATTTCAGGACCAGCGACCTCGCTTAGAGTAATTTTTAACACCACTGCGGCTCATGCCCCTAACTGACCCATGACCGTTCGGGCTGGACTGCCAAGCACCGGCCGAGCACCTACTACGCGCCACACCCGGCAGTCCGGCCAGGGGCCGGTGCCTGCGGCGCGAAGTCGGGGCGCGGAGCCAGCACCTGCTCCATGAGCAGGCTCGCCACGATGGCCTTCGGCGTGTCGTTCACGGCCTCGGTGACAGCCTCTTCCAAGGCGTCCAACTCCGCAATCAGGCTCGTAAAGCAGATGCGGGTCTTGCCGGGCGCGCCGCGTAGGTGACTGAGACGGATGGGGATGATTTTGCCGGTGGTCATTGGAACAGTTCGGCGTGGGTGCCGACACGAACGAAGTTGATTGAACCGCATGGGCCGACCGAATTATCGACCTGATAAATCAGCAGGAAGTCGCCGCCCACATGGCATTCCCGGTGGTTCGCCCATACGCCTTTCAGCGCGTGATCCCTCCGTTCGGGACCGAGCGGGGCTTCGTTTGCGATAAGAAGCAGCATGACCGCCTTCAGCCGCTTCATATCATATCGGCCTGTTCGCGAAAGCCGCTCCCAGTCCTTGAGGAAGTCCCGGGTATAGTCCGCCCGGCGAGGCGGGCGCGTTCGTTTACTGGCCGCTGGCTTCTTCAAGTTCCGTAAACATCTCGTCCGCGCTCGCAAATCGCGCCTTGCCCTGCTTCATCATTTCTTCCGACTCAGCCATCGCCCTTTGGGTTTGCGCGTTCGGGACCTTGAGTTCGAGGGGGAAGGCTTGATCGGCCGCGATGCGGTGGAACAGTAGGCGCACGGCATCAGAAGCCGACAGCCCCATCGCCGCCAGCGTCTCGGTCGCTTTCCGCTTCATCTCGGTGTCCATCCGGACGTGGAGCATCACGCTCTGTGTCTTCATCCAAGCCTCCTGTATCGCAATTGAGTTATGCCAGATTGGCGCGACCCAGTCAACCGGCCGCGATCAGGAAACCTTTCTGCTGTAGGTCATCGGCGCGTACATCTCGAACTGTTTTTCTAGCCGCTCCGTATCGTTCCTGAAGCGGCGGCCGATGTAGATAGGCTCCAGCACCTCATCGTCGTGGTCATGGGCGGCAATGGAAAAGGCGAGCAACCTTGCAAGCGTCGACCCGTAACGGCCAATCGCGATCTTGGCTCCAGCGGTCGAGTGATCAACTCGCTTTGCGCTTCCCGTAAGCCGCGCCTGGAACGCCGGGGTGTACTTGCCAACATCGTGCAATAGCCATGCTGCCCGACCGCTATCAGCACAATGCACAGATTCAAGGAAGGTGGCCGCTCGGCTGCCCGTACCCTCAAGGTCTGCCGGTAACCGATACCATTCGAATTGTTACCTCCCCCCATCAGTCTGCTCAGCCTCTCAACACGCAGATCGTGTTTAGATCACTTAACGTGACAATGCCGGTGGTTTTGTATGGCTAACTGGACTGAGGTGGCCCCGGAAAATCGGGCAGTTGTTTAAGGTGTATTCCACCGACTGAGGAGGGATACGCGATGACGAAGAGACGCAGGTTTTCTGGGGAGTTGAAAGCGAAGGTCGCGCTGGAAGCGCTTCGGGGCGATCGGACGCTGCAGGAGATTGCCTCGAAGCACCAGGTTCATCCGAACCAGGTGAGCACATGGAAGCGCCAGGCGATGGAAGGGCTTGGCGAGATGTTCTCGAACGGTGTGGAACGCCGGCGGCGGGATCATGAAAGCGAGGTTCGTGAGCTTCACGCCAAGATCGGCGAATTGACGGTGGAGCGGGATTTTTTGTCCAGAGGGTCCGGTCGATGAGCCGGGCCGCGCGCCGGGCGATGGTGAGGCGCCCTGACCCGGAACTGAGCTTGAGTCGTCAATGCCGTTTGCTGTCGATCGGGCGCTCCTGGCTCTATTACACGCCCCAGGGCGAGAGCGCGGAGACCTTGGCGCGGATGCGGCGCATCGATGAGTTGTTTCTGAAGCATCCGTTCTACGGTGCCCGTCAGATCGTCCGTCATCTGCGCCGCGAGGGCGTGCGCATCGGCCGTCGCCGGGCGGGGCGTCTGATGCGTTTGATGGGTCTTCAGGCGATCTACCGGGCACCCCGCACCAGCGAGCCGCATCCCGAGCACCGGGTCTACCCCTATCTGCTCAAGGGTTTGGCGATCGAGCGGGCAAACCATGTCTGGTGCGCCGACATCACCTACATCCCTGTGCGGCGCGGCTTTCTTTACTTGGTGGCGATCCTGGATTGGGCGAGCCGGTATGTGCTGGCCTGGCGTTTGTCGAACACCCTGGACGCCGGCTTTTGCGTCGAGGCGCTCGAGGAGGCGCGGACCCGCCACGGCCAGCCGGAGATCTTCAATACCGATCAGGGCAGCCAGTTCACCGGCTTCGCCTTCACCGGGCGCTTGCGGGCGGCCGGTGTCCAGATCTCGATGGACGGCCGGGGCCGGTGCATGGACAACATCTTCATCGAGCGGCTGTGGCGCTCCCTCAAATACGAGGCTGTCTATCTGCACGACCTTGCCGACGGCTTCCAGGCCCGGCGCGTCATCGGCGAGTGGATCGACTTCTACAACGCCGAACGGCCACACTCGGCCCTCGGCGGAAAAACCCCGGCCGAGGCCTACCGCGGCGACCCGCCTGCGGATATGATGGACAAGCAGCTACGCGCCTTGCCCGCTTACCCACCGGCGCAGCAACGGCGACAGGAAGATCGATCCAAGGAGATTCTGGCAAGATGAGCGGCAACCGGAATACACCTTAAACAGGCCGCCAAGCTGTCCACAAACCGGGGCCACCTCAGAGGTCGGGGACGGCAAGATCTTCATCACCCCCCTGGAGGAGTGCATTCGAATCCGCACCGAAGAGAGGGGCAGGGAGGCGATCTAATCCCTGGAGGCGCCCTGCTTTCATCTCCTTCTAGTCGCAACCTTAGGCCGAATCCCTTGCCGCGATTCCTGCAATCCGGGCCGAACCCGTCAGAAGGACAAGCTGAAATTGAATCCGCCCCACACCGTGCCGGCGTAAGAACCGGGGGTTCCTGCGGTTCCCCGGTAGGCATCCCGCAGATCTGGGAACTGGCCGCCGCGAAATTCACTTAGGAGACTGCTGTAAGTCACGAAGCCGACCGCCGACCAGTTGTCGTTGATCGCGATCGGGAGGCTGGCAGTGCAACTGGCGTCGTGCGATCCGCCGTCCTCAATGCCGTAATAGAAATTCCCGAATCCACCGTTCGCGAAGGCGATCGAACCACCGACATCCAGACCTGTAAAAACATCGTGGTTGAACCCGAATGAATGACCGCCCTCGATGTTCACATACACGCCGGTGTCGCCATCACCCGCACTGGTCTCATCTATATCCACGTACAACGTCACGGATGGGGCCAGTGGAACCGAGTCTAGACCCACCGTACCGTAGAGTTCGGTCGTTGTGTCAAAACGGTCCGGGAAGGTGTAGAAGATCACGCCGCCGCCGACCGAGACATCGTTAAACGAATGGTCGTACGCAAACGTGTAGTCGATCTCAGAGAACCTTCCCTGAAGACCGTCATTGTCACTTCCGGTCGCGGCAGGGTTTTCGTTGATGAGCTGTCTTCCCATTCCCTCGTTCACAGCCGTCAGGTCCATTGTTCCCCATGCGTTGAACGAAAAACCGTTGATCGCCATTGTCATGGAAGGCTGCATGCTCCAATCGTTGGTCAGCCGCTGGCCTCGCCAGATGTATTTACTGACGGCGGCGAGATCTCCGCCAAACGAGTATTCCTGTGCCGAAGCGGTCCCAACGAGCGATCCGAGCGCCAACACGAGACCGAGGGTTGCAATAAGGATCTTTAAATTCATAGAAGTGGACCCAGAAATTCGGACAGCGTTGTAAGGGTGAGGTGGCCCCGGAAAATCGGGCAGTTGTTTAAGGTGTATTCCACCGACTGAGGAGGGATACGCGATGACGAAGAGACGCAGGTTTTCTGGGGAGTTGAAAGCGAAGGTCGCGCTGGAAGCGCTTCGGGGCGATCGGACGCTGCAGGAGATTGCCTCGAAGCACCAGGTTCATCCGAACCAGGTGAGCACATGGAAGCGCCAGGCGATGGAAGGGCTTGGCGAGATGTTCTCGAACGGTGTGGAACGCCGGCGGCGGGATCATGAAAGCGACCTTGTTGCATGGATCATCCCGAAGGATACCTTATCATCGTGTTTTTCAACACAGGGGATAACCTAGATGCCACATAAGTTCAACGCAGCGCGACGGCACAAGTTTGATAAGGCACAGTACCGGGTGATCAACTGGGCGGAATATAACGAGAGCCTGCGCCAGCGGGGTGATCTGACGATTTGGGTCAGTGATGAGGCTCAAAGTGTGTGGCGCGCGCCGCGCCGCACGTCACGGGGTGGCCAGCGGAGATACTCGGATCTGGCGATCGAGACATGCCTGACGCTGCGCACGGCGTATCGGCTTGGGTTGCGAGAAACGCAGGGGCTGATGGGTTCCATCGGCACGCTCATGGGGCTGGATATACGGGTGCCGGATTACTCCACACTGTCGCGTCGCGCAAACGGCTTGAGCATCGCTCAGGCGATGAGGCAAGCCGGGTCTGTGCCTGTCCATCTGGTGGTGGACAGTACCGGCCTCAAGATCTTCGGAGAAGGAGAATGGCTCGCACAGAAGCATAAAACCAGGGGAATACGCCGCCGCTGGCGCAAACTCCACCTCGGACTGGACCTCCATAGCGGTGCGATTGTTTGCGCCGACCTGACTCACGATGACGTTGGAGACAGCACCGCCTTACCCGGGCTCCTGGATCAACTCGATGCCTCGGTCACGGGCTTCCTGGCGGACGGCGCCTATGATGGAGCGTCCACACGGGATATGTTGAGACATCGGTATGGGGAGACCCTGGATGTGGTTATACCGCCGCCAAAGAACGCAGTGATCCGACCGCAATCGGCGCGGGATCCAACCGTTCGGGATCGCCATATTGCCCAGATCCGCAGCAACGGCCGCATGGCATGGCAAGTGGCCACAGGGTACAACCAGCGCAGCCGGATAGAAACGCAGATCGGCCGGTGGAAGAGCGTCATCGGCCCCAGACTCAGATCCCGCAGCTTCTCCAGGCAAATCACGGAGATCCAGGTCGGCCAGAAAGTCCTGAACACAATGACCGCACTCGGACGGCCTGTGTTCGAACGTATCGCCTGACGCTACCGCTTGGGAAAGGGCGAATTCCATCTCCGCCCCGATCCATGCAACAACGCTGCCCGTACCAAGGATTCACAACGGCGGCCATGAATCATTCGGATTCATCGTACAATCGGCTGGGATGTTGCAGGCCCGCCGGTTTGAGGTGAGCCGAAAGCAGGCTCGGCTGCTACCCCTGAGTTACCCCGGCGGCCAAATGCACGCTGATATGACCCGATAAAAACACATCTAAATGATTTTATTAGAACATATTAGACAATACGGCCAGATCCAATCCATCCAGTGACAACAGATCAGTTTCTCATCGTCGCGGGCGAGGCCTCGGGCGATATGTACGGCGCCGAAGTGGCGCGGGCGCTCGGAAAGCGTTTCAAGAATCCGCGGCTGTTCGGAGTGGGCGGCGACCGGATGCGAACCGCGGGCGTCGACCTCGTGGCCGACATACGTCAGACGGCTGTCGTCGGCCCCTTCGAAGCGATCGGCTACTCCGGAATACTGTACAAGGTCTTCCGTCGCCTGGCCATGCGCATCGAACAGGATCCACCGACTGCGGTCGTGCTGATCGACTTTCCGGATTTCAACATGCGGCTCGCCGGCAGGGCGAAGGCGGCCGGAATTCCGGTCATCTACTACATCAGCCCGCAGGTGTGGGCATGGCGCCGCGGACGGGTTCGGCAGCTTCGGGACCTGGTGGACAAGATGCTCGTGATCCTTCCTTTCGAGGAGGAGATCTACCGCGACGCCGGGGTGGATGTCGAGTTCGTCGGCCACCCGCTGGTCGACATGGTGCGGCCGCAGATGAAAAAGGGCGTCTTCCTCGCCAAGTACCGGCTCGACGCGTCCCGCCCCCTGGTCGCCCTGCTGCCCGGCAGCCGAAAGAAAGAACTGCGCTATATCCTGCCGACGCTCGTACTCGGCGTCGACCGTATCCTCGAAAGAAAGCCGGAAACGCAATTCGTCCTTCCGGTGGCCTCCGGTCTCTCCGAAGACTTCGTCCGCCAATTCATCGGGAACCGCCCCATCAGGTTGACCAGCGGCGACACCTACGATGCGATACGGCATGCGCGCGCCGCGATTGTGGCCAGCGGCACGGCGACGCTGGAGACGGCGCTGCTGGGGACGCCGGAGCTTATTGTCTACCGGATCGGCCGGGCGACGTGGTTGCTGGGCAAGCTGCTGCTGCGCATCCGCATGTTCGGGCTGGTGAACATTATCCTTGGCGAGGAAGTCGTACCGGAGCTTTACCAGGACAGCATGACACCGGACAACATCGCCGACATCACGATCAAACTCATAGACGACGTCTGGACGCAGTCCCAGATCCGGGGAAACTACGAAAGGCTCAGGCGACAGCTAGGGGGCGGGGACGTCGCCATGAAGGTAGCCGACGCCGTCTACCGCACGGTTAACTCGTCACGCCAACGAAAGAAAGGATGATCCGCGAATGCACCGGACGGCCGAAAAGGGTCGCCGGCTTGAACTCCGAGTAGAACAGCATCTCTCTCAGCCAGCGGTCGACTTCCGGATCCTCCGGGCCCGAGAGGATGACGTAATTGATCACGCGCCCGTTCTCGCCGATCTCAGTCTCTACGGTCAACGGCTGGTCCAGGACGGGCTGATTGTCCATGAAACGTCTCATCGTGGGTTCGCCCGCCCGCACACGCTTGTACAAATAACCCGGCGGGTCGTGCAAACCGTCGGAAGCCGCCATGACTTCCGGAGTCGAAGGGAAACTGCCCAGCAGAACGACAAAGAACAACATGGTCGTGGAAATGCCGGCGATCGCCGGCAGCGCGAGCGGCTTCAGCAGGTTTTCAAAGACGGCCTCCACCCAGGCTGCCGGGTTGGCGTTGCGCAGACGAGACAGCCGTACTCGTGTCTCGAGGACGAGGTCGCCCGGCACTTCGGGCTCCACGGCGGACAGCATCAGGTTCTTGACCGACCGGTACCCCTGCAACTGACGCTGGCAGGCTTCACAGACGACGAGGTGGGATTCCAGCAACTCGATCTCTTCGGGGGAGGCCATCGAGTCGATAAACGAGCTCATCACCTGCTGGGCCTCACGGCAAACGACCTCGGCCCGCCGAGGGGAAACCTTGAGTTGTGACATCAGAAGACGTCTCATTGCTCTCATCCTCTCATCCTCTCTCACCCACGACCCAGGCTCATGCCCGAGCCCTGTCGCCCGGCACTCAACCGATCCGTTGAACCGACAAGTACCTCATCAGCCCCTTCTTGAGATCGGCCCGCGCCCGGGCCAGTCGCGATTTGACCGTGCCCATCGAAACGTCGAGAATTTCCACGATCTCGTTGTACGAAAATCCCTGGATGTCCCGAAGCACGATGATCGAACGGTGCTTATTGCTGAGTTTAGAAAGGGCCTGTTCGATGGCCTGCTCGCGCTCCCGACTCTCAAGCGCATCTTCCGGCGTCGGACCACCGTCGATCACCTGCACCGGCACCGATCGGCCACCACCGTTGTTGCTGTCATCGTCGAGCGATACGGTCGCATGGCGGTGCCGGCGCCGCGACCACCGCAGCCGGTTAAGGATCTCGGAGAAAGCGATCCTGAAAATCCAGGTTTTGAGGGCCGACTGTCCCCGGAACCGCCCGATGTTGCGGAAGATCTTCACAAACGTATCCTGCGTCACGTCGGCCGCTTCGCCCGGATCTCCGAGCATCCGACAAGCCACATGGTAAATCGAGGAGTGAAAGGTCCGCACCAATTCGTCGTACGCCGCGTCTTCGTTTGCCCTCAGGCGCATCACGAATAGGGTCTCTTCCGATGAGAGCCCGACGGCGGATTCCAGATCCGAATACGATATCTCTGTGCGCATTTACGTGCGACCGCTACGACCGTTAACTGCGAGAAGCCAATATAGAATGGGGCTCTCCCAAATTATACCCTACCGGGCCGTGACTCAAGAGACACCGTCGGCAAGGAAATGTTCCACAAAATCGGCACCCGACCCGAGGATGTCCGCAACCGCAGCGCCTGTTGGCGCCTCGCAATAGACGCGGAGGACAGGTTCGGTGCCGGACCGACGAAAAAGAATCCAGCTGTCGGAGCCCAGGAAGAACTTCGTACCATCCAGTGTCCGCACATCCGTTACCCGCGAGCCGGCAAACCGAGCGGGCGGCTCTGCCTCCAGGCGGTCGATCAGCCGCGCGGCCTCCGCGATCGGAACCTTGAGGTCGCGGCGATCGTAATGGAACTCCCCAAACTCGTCCCACATTTCCCGGATCAGCCCCCCGAGCGGCCTGCCTGCAGCCACCAAAAGGTCCAGGATCAAGAGACCGACGAAGATCCCGTCACGCTCCGGCATGTGGCGGGACAGGCCGATTCCGCCGCTCTCTTCGCCTCCGATCAGAACGGTTCGATCCAGCATGAGCGCCGCAATGTTCTTGAACCCGATTGGAGTTTCATGGACCGCCAATCCGAGAGCGGCGGCAACGCGCCCGACGAGCAGGCTCTGCGAAAACGTATGCGCGACGTCACCGCGCCAGCCGCGACGTCGGTAGACATGCAGTAGAAGAAGGGGCAGCACCTCCAGCGTGCTGACAAACCGGCCTGTTTCATCGACGACTCCCAAACGGTCCCCATCGCCGTCGGTGGCAAGTCCAACCGCCGCGCCTTCGGCGACGACCGCCTCGGCCAGCGGCTCCAACTGCGGCATCATCGGCTCCGGGTGGACACCGCCGAAATACGGGTCGGGTTCGGCCCGGATCGTCCGCACGGTACAAGAGGTCGATCCGAACAACTCCTCGAGAAGTCGGCCGCTGCTTCCGTGCATCGGGTCGGCGACGATCCGCATCCCCGACGCCGAGATCGCATCCCAGTCCACGAGCGATCGCAGATGCTCGGCGTATGCAGAACTCGGACCCACGGTTTCGATACGCTCCGTCCCCCTGAGAACGGATGTCGCACCGATCCGGGCCTCGATGTCAGCCGTGATCTCGGGCGTTGCGCTCCCACCGAATGCGGCTTTGACTTTGAATCCGTTGAAGGACGACGGGTTGTGACTGGCCGTGATCACGACTCCACCGGTCAGACCCCGCCGCCGAACCTCGAACGACACGTACGGCGTCGGATACGGCCGGTCCATCAACTGAACTCGAAAACCGTTGCCGGCGAAGACCTCGGCGGTTGCGCGAGCGAACCGATCCGACAGAAACCGAACATCGTAACCGACAAGGACCGCGCGTTCAGCTTCGGGCGTCGACGCGGTCATCTGGTCGGCTGTGGCCTGTGCGGCCACGCGCACGTTCGCAAACGTAAAGTCGTCGGCAATGATCCCGCGCCATCCATCGGTGCCGAACCGTATCGGATACCTTTTCGAACTCATTGGACGTCGTGTTGGCGGGAATTTCGCGGGCTGTGGTGGCATCCTCGCGAATTCATAAGGACGAATAGTCAGCCACGACCGATTTCCCGCCGAGCACGGTGCCGGGGTGGAGGATGGCTGACCGGCCAATGTAGCATCCGCGCGCTATCAGGCTTCCTGAAATCCGAGCATCGGCGTCGATCGTGTTGGTGGACCAGATGACCGAGTCAACGATGTGGGCGCCGGCGTCGATCTTGCAGTTGGATCCGATGACCGAGGATTCGATTCGGACGCCTTCGCGTATCACAACCTCGGGACCGATGATCGAAACGTCGTCGACAAACGCTCCGGACGGTAGCGACCCGGAGGCCAGATAAGGAGGCGGCACATCCGGAGAGGTGTATTTCCCGTTCAGGATGTCACGATGAACCTCGAGGTACTTCGCGGGAGTTCCGATGTCGATCCAGTAGCAGTCGGATACGACTCCGGTCATGCGTTCGCCGCTAGCAAGCAACGCGGGGAACAACTCGCGCTCGAAAGAAAACGGCTGGCCTTTGGGAATGCGCTCGAGCACGGACGGTTCGAGGATGTAGGTACCGGCGTTGATCGTATTGCAGGTGACCTCATCGGCGCCGGGTTTCTCCAGGAATCGCTCGATCCGGCCGGAATCGTCCGTTTCGACGAGACCGTAGGCGGTCGGGTCCTCCACTGGCGTGAGCACGATCGTCGCTACCGCACCGGTGGCCCGATGCGTCTCGATGATCGACCCGAGGTCGAGCGAGGTCAAAACGTCGCCGTTGAAAACCACGAGCGGACTGTCGATCCACTCTTCCGCGTTCTTGACCGCTCCAGCAGTGCCGAGCGGTGTTCCTTCCACTGCATAGCGGATCAACACGTCGAAGTCGGCCCCGTCCTTGAGCAGATCCTCGATCTTTCTCGGCTGGTAGGAAAGACTCAGGATGATCTCTTCGATCCCGATACTCTTCATCAGGTCGAGCTGGTACAACAGAAACGGCCTGTTGGTCACCGGCACGACCGGCTTCGGCATGTTCAGGGTCAAGGGTCGAAGCCGTGTCCCCTTCCCTCCGGCAAGAATCAGTCCTTTCATTGACAAGCGTTATGATATCGCACCTCTCACAGCTAGGAGCCTGCGCCGTAGGAAGTGAATGAGATAATTGTGTCGCAGTTAGGAGGAGATTGCGATGCCGACGACGTTTCGCCCGTAGGGGTTGCTGCTGGCGCCGGATATGCGGGATTGGTTGGCGGAGGGGCCTTGGCGCACCATGTGAGCGATCTGGTGGACGGATTGGACTTGACGGCGTTTTACGCGCCTTACGAGGGGGACGGTCGTCGCAAGTCGCCGTATGAGCCGCGGATGATGGTGAAGGTGATGATCTACGGGTACGCGACGGGGGTGTTTTCCTCCCGAGGGCTGGCGCGGAAGCTGGAGGAGGACGTGGCATTTCGGGTGTTGGCGGCGGGGAATTTTCCGAGCCATCGGACGATTTGCGAGTTTCGCCGCCGTCATTTGGCGGATTTCAAGGCGCTGTTTGTGGAGGTGGTGCGTCTGGCGCGCAAGACCGGCGTTGCGAACTTCGGCAAGTTGTCCGACGGGACGAAGGTTCGAGCCAACGCCAGCAAGCGCAAGGCGATGAGTTACGGTCGGATGCTGGAGGAGGAGCGGCGTCTGGAGAGCGAGATCGAAGCGTTGCTGTCGCGCGCGCGGGAGACCGACGCGGCGGAGGACGCGCGTTTCGGGGAGGCGCATCGCGGCGATGAGTTACCCGAGGAGTTGCGCCGCCGGGAGGATCGGCTGGCGGCGATCCGGGCGGCCAGGGCGCGATTGGAGGCCAGGCAACGGGAGGCCAACGAGGCGCGGGGACGCGAGCCCGGTTCGAAGCGCAACCGGAAGGGCGGGCGGCCATACAAGCGGGAATACGGCGAGCCGGACGAGAAGGTGCAGGACAACTTCACGGATCCCGAAAGCCGGATCATGAAGACCTCATCGGAGGGTTTTCAGCAGTGCTACAACGCGCAGGTGGCGGTGGAGGGAGAGAAGCAGTTGATCGTCGCCACCGAGGTGTCGTCGAACGCCAGCGACCAGGGTCGACTGGTCCCGCTGGTGGACGAGGTGGAGGCCACCCATGGGGAACGGCCGGAGACGGTGCTGGCGGATGCGGGCTACTGCAACGAGGACGACCTTGAAGGCGCGCGGCGTGGACGGCTATGTGGCCTTGGGCCGGGAACGCGGCCAGGCATCTGCTAGACTCATTTTCAGGTCATGAACCTCCCAAACTCAGTAACACTGTCGCGGATTTTCCTCGTCCGCCTCGGCGTCCAAAACGCCCATTCCCCGGTCACCGATACGATCGATCGCCATCTCGCGTAATTCGCCGAGCCGAAAATCGTCCTACGGCGCAGCTCCTAGCAGCCCGTGGCGCGTAGGGCTGCGTCCAACCGACTCAACCGTAACGCGTTCCGCGGAAAATCTGCTAGACTCATTTTCAGGTCATGAACCTCCCAAACTCAGTAACACTGTCGCGGATTTTCCTCGTCCCGGTGCTGGTGACGTTGCTGCTGACCAAGTACAGCATGGAGATCGCCGCGCTGGTGTTTCTGGCGGCGTCGACGACCGATTTACTGGATGGATACTTGGCGAGGTCGCGCAACGAAGTCACGACGCTCGGAACGCTGCTCGACCCGGTCGCGGACAAGTTGCTCGTCTCCGCGGCGTTCATTTCGCTCGTTCAGCTCCAGATAGTCGCGGCTTGGATGGTTGTCGTCATCGTAGGTCGGGAGTTCGCGGTAACAGGCCTTCGGAGCATCGCCGCATCCCAGGGCTTTACGATCGAAGCGTCCGACCTCGGCAAGCTCAAAATGGGCGCCCAGGTCGTTGCGATTACCCTGCTCATCCTGTCGACCCAGTATCCAGTGTTTGCGACCCCCGGACAAGTCATGCTGTGGGCGGTAGTTCTGTTTGCGATACTGTCCGCCGTAGAGTACTTCCGCACCTTCTGGTCGAAGATCGACTCCCGCTTCAAAGCTGAGGAGCGCCGCCGCGACACGGTCGTCAAGAAGCCGCAGCGCCCCCATGCTCCAACTCAGTAGCTTTGAAGAGCGCTTGCTCCTCAAGATCGCCCGCCGATCCGTCGAGGGCTACCTGTCGAAGGCCACACCCGACCCAATCGAGGTTCCCGAAGGACCGCTCCGCGAACCCTACGGTGTTTTCGTTTCAATCCATAAGGGCGACCAACTACGCGGATGTATCGGACGAATTCAACCGACGGAGGCGCTATGTCGTACCGTCGACGAGTGCGCGGTCTCGGCCGCCGTCGGGGATCCCCGCTTCCTGCCCGTCGGACCCGCAGAACTCGCCGAGTTGAAGTTCGAGATATCGGTTCTGTCACCCCCTGAACGGATCGCCGAGGCCGGCGAGATCGAAATCGGGCGGCACGGGCTGCTGATCGAACGCGGCGATCGCCAGGGGCTCCTGCTGCCACAGGTGGCGACGCAAAATGGTTGGGACCGCTCCGAGTTCCTCCGCCAGACGGCCATCAAGGCCGGGTTGGAGCCTGACGCCTGGAAGTCGGACGCAGCTATCTTCAGGTTCGACGCCCTGGTCTTCGAAGAGGCCGCCGAAGGGGACAGCCGTTGATGCTGTGGCAACTGCCATTCCACGGCATCGACCCGGTGTTCTTGCGACTCGGTCCGATCGAGCTCCGTTGGTACGGGCTGATGTACATGATCGGCTTTATTGCCGCGTACTTTGTCATGCGCCGGATGATCAAGCACCGCGGCCTGGCCATCTCACAAGATGATCTGTACGATTTTCTCTTCTACCTCATCCTGGGACTGATGATCGGGGGGCGTCTGGGGTACGTCCTGATCTACGATCTGGGAACCTATCTGGAGAATCCGCTTTCGATCGCGGCGATCTGGCGGGGCGGCATGTCCTTCCACGGGGGCCTCGTCGGAATGCTGCTGGCGGCGATCCTGTTCACACGTCGACGGGAGTGGGACTTCCTGGAAGCGGCCGATCTGATCGCGGTGGCCGTACCGATCGGGCTGGGCCTGGGACGGATCGGAAACTTCATCAACGGCGAGTTGTACGGTCGCCCGAGCGATCTCCCATGGGCGATGGTCTTCCCCGCAGGCGGCGTCGTATCCAGGCATCCTTCCCAACTCTACGAGGCGTTTCTGGAAGGGCTGTTGCTCTTTCTGGTCGTGCGGTGGATTTATCTGCGGGGCTTCCGGGCGGGCGCGGCTGCCTGGGTGATGATCAGCACGTATGGCTTGTTCCGTTTCAGCGTGGAGTTTGTGCGCGAACCGGACGCGCACATCGGTTTCGACGTGGCCGGTGTCCTGACGCGCGGGCAGGTTCTGAGCCTGCCCATGATTCTGGTGGGTAGTTTTCTGCTGTTGAGGACGCTCCGTCGGGCGCCCGGACCTAGCGAAGCTCGATCAGGTCGCCCGCCGCGACGCCATGCGAAGAAAAAGTCACGAGGGCGGTAGCGGCCCGCTCTTCGACCTTCAGAACGATAAGCTCACCTACAACGTTCCTCTGTGCAGCCAGCATCGACGACACCTCTTCTCCGACATCGAAGAGGCGAGAGTCCAGATCGAGTGGCCTGTAGATAAGGAAGATGTCCCCAGGCTCGACGCCATCCCGCTGTCCCAGGTCTATGTAGACGATCTGACTCTCCCCCACCACACCCATGCTAATCCCGGCCAAATGGCTCGACACAACCCCCGGTACTACGGTCGTGCTCCCGAATACGGGGGAACCCGAGTTCGCCAGCACGTCCCGTCCGGCAGCAATGGCGCCCGTGATCTTTCCGCTGCTCGGCATCATCGGGCCGAACGGCCGATTTCCAGGGAGCTCCGGGAAGTCGATCTCTTGAAACTCGACGATGGCGTCGCCGACTTCGATCCCGCCGCAGGCGTGCACGATCCGCGCCATCGCGAACTCCGGCTGGGCCATGACGACCTCGAGTTGTCCGACCTCCAGGTAGTGGCGCCCGAGATCGCCGACATCGTCCCGCGTGCTCTCGACCCTACGTGTGGGGCGAACCGCGGTAAATCGGTCGCCCGGGGACACGCCTGACGCGGAACCGCGGCTCAAGTAGACGTATTCGGTCTCGGTGGCAATAGCGCCTTCCGTCCCAGGGAACTTCGCCATCACTTTCGAATCCAACGGAATCTGTCGTGTGGTCACGAAGCCCGAACAGTAGAGATCTCCTGCCTTGACCACTGGGGCTCGGCGCAACTCCGGCAGGTCGAACGGCGCCGGGCTAGACACCGCATCCGGCACGGGATCGGTCAGCGAGGGAAGTTGGACGAACCGGGGTGCCTGATCCGGTTCGGGCTCGGGAGCTGCCTCGGGATCGGGTGGCGGCGCCGGGGGCTCGGCTTCGGTGATCTGGGTGATGCGGCGGATCAGCAGCCGGTCGTCCGGATAGATCCAATGCGGGTTGATGATGTGCTCGTTGGCCTCCCAGAGTTGTGGCCACAGAAACGGGTTGCTCATCAGTTGCTCGGCCAGCGCCCAGAGGCTGTCGCCAGACTGGACAACGTAGATTTCGAAGCCTTCGGTGTCATCCGGCGCATTGTTTGCGGTCCAGTGCCCATCGGTTTCGGAAAGACTCGTTGGGGGAAGCCCCTGTTCCGGACCTGGCGGGTCCTGTGCCTGGGCTCCACTCGACAGGACCATGAAGACGGCAAATAACAACACAACTCGTTTCATAGGAACCCCTTTCTACCAGAAGGTCGGTTGGCAGTCAACACATTGATAACAAGAGATTCAGCTGCATTCGGCAACACGGTCGCCTGTGAGTTGTCAGGCGGCGGCGAGCGGCGAACGGCGGTCGGGAAGTCTCTGGTCGGTTTCGTCGGGGCTGCTCGTCGGGTCTTGAGCCTGCCGCCCGGTTCGCCGACCCCACCTCGAGCACACCATGATGCAATATTTGCGCGGTTTGCCCAGCTCGCCGGCGACTCCCACGGCGAAAGGTGCTGGGATCCTCGGTTGCATGGTCTCGATACCCCTATCTACCAATGAATTGAATACGTTGGCCCGGATTTGTGGTATTGTTTGACGTTTCGGATAGCATTGTGGGGCCATGTCGGTCTGGTTCGATGCCGGTGGGGACCCCGCGACAATTCGGTCGTGAAAAACAAGGTCTACAACAACATCTGTGAACTGGTGGGTGACACCCCTACTGTCCGGCTGAACCGGATACCCCAGCCCGGCTGGTCCGAGTTGCTCGTGAAGCTGGAGTTCTTCAACCCGGGGGGCAGCATCAAAGACCGGATCGGCCTGAGCATGATCGAGGCGGCCGAACGGAACGGACAACTCAAGCCGGGTGGAACGATCGTCGAGCCCACGAGCGGGAACACCGGAATCGGGCTGGCCATGGTTGCGGCGGCGAAGGGCTACCGGGTAATCCTGACGATGCCCGAGGACATGAGCACGGAGCGGCTCAACCTGCTCCGCGCGTTCGGCGCCGAGATCTTCCTCACACCGCGGGACCAGGCCATGCAGGGAGCGATCCGGAAAGCAGAGGAACTGATACGGGAACACCCGGGCTACTTCATGCCGCAGCAGTTCCAGAACGCCGCTAACCCGGAAGCACATCGCCAAACGACCGCCCGAGAAATTCTCGAGACAGTGGGCACGGACCTGGATGCGCTGGTAGTGGGCATCGGCACCGGAGGAACGGTGACCGGCACCGGAGAGGTGCTGAAGGCATCCATGCCCGACCTCAAGATCCACGCCGTGGAGCCGACCGAATCCGCTGTGCTATCGGGCGGATCGTCCGCGCCCCACCGGATTCAGGGAATCGGGGCCGGATTCGTTCCTGAAATCCTCAACCGCGCGGTCGTGGACCGTGTCGTAACCGTCAAGTACGACGACGCCAAGGCGGCGACTCGCATCCTGGCGCAAAAGGAAGGCATCCTCTGCGGAGTGTCGTCGGGGGCCATTCTCCATGCCGCAATCGAGCTGTCCCGCGACCTGGGTTCCGGCAAGCGGGTGCTCGCCATACTACCGGACACCGGCGAGCGCTACCTCAGCACGGAGCTGTTTTCTTGAGATGCTTCCCGGCCCCGTTTGCGTCTCGGTAACACCTGCGACGGTTGCGGAGGTGTTCTCTACCCCGCTTGGAGGCGCCGACTGCATCGAAGCGCGGCTGGACTACCTCGAGAATCCGGGAGAATCGGCAGGAGTACGCTGGGACCGGATACCGGTTCCGCTGATTGCTACGTGCCGAGGACGAGAGCGGGGCGGTCGATTCGCCGGTTCGGTCGCCGACGAGGTTCGGATACTCCGACAGGCGGTCGCCGACGGCGCCCGATTCGTCGATATCGACTTTCGGCTGGCCGAGCAGCTGGACGGAGCGGAGGTGATCGGCTCCTACCACAACTTCGAAACCACACCTGATGATCTGGAAGACGTCCTGGACCGTGTGTGCCGGGGACCGGCCATGGTCGCGAAAGTAGCGACCAAGGTGCGGTCCTGGTCGGATAACCGTCGACTGTTCGACCTGATGCGCCGCGATTGGCCCAAGCCCGTCGTGATCGTCGGCATGGGAGCGATGGGGCAGCCGACCCGAATTCTGGGCCCGTCTCGAGGAACCGTGCTGACGTACACGGCTTCGGACAGCGGGCCCTCGGCGCCGGGGCAACTCGCGCTCGAAGAGCTCCTGGAAACCTACCGATTCCGGCGGATCGGACCGGGGACGCGGCTGGTCGGCATCGTCGGGAACCCGGTCGGCCATTCGCTTTCGCCTCGGTTGCACAACAAGGCGTTCGCCGCCGCAGGGCTGGATTATGCATACCTGAAGTTCCCGGTCGAGGCGCTCGACGACTTCTTCGAGCAGGCCGAAGCGCTGGGTATCGTCGGCTTCTCGGTGACGATTCCGCACAAAGTGGACATCGTGCGACGGCTGCGGAAGCTGACCCCGGAGGCACGTGCGGCGGGCGCGGTCAACACGGTCTACCGCTCTCGCGGAGAGTGGACGGGCGATAACACGGACGTCCACGGAGTTCGGGAGTCGATCAAGCACATCAGCCTTCAGAACAAGCAGGTCGTCATCCTCGGGACCGGGGGTGCGGCACGGGCGGCGGTCGCCGCCTTGCACGAAGCCGGTGAGGTGACGTTGCTCACGCGTTCCGGGACCGCCGGAACGCTCGATTGGTCGCGCGAGGTTCGCATCGACAGCATCGACAACATCGAGAAATACCGACCGGACCTGCTGATCAACGCGACTCCCGTTGGGATGGCGCCCGATACCGACCGGACTCCGGTGCCGGGGCCGATACGGGCCGAAACCGTCTTCGACATGGTCTACACCCCGGCACGAACCCGCCTGCTGGCCGAGGCCGACGAGCAGGGGCGAAGCACGATCTCGGGGACGACGATGTTCCTGGCTCAGGCTGCCCGGCAGTTCGAAATTTGGACGGATCGCAGACCGCCGGAGGGGGCCTTCCGGGCCCTGGATTCATGACGGCGCCGACTGCCGCGTTCCGGGTGCCCGCCAGCACGTCGAACCTCGGCCCTGGTTTCGATACGCTCAGCTTCGCCGTGGAGCTCTACCTTCGGGTCGAGATTCGGACCGCGGAAGCAGATCGGACCGGGGTACTGGCGCGAGGGATCGATAGCTCGAAGATCCCGACCGGACCGGACAACCTGATGCTCCGCGTCATGGACCACATCCGGGAGGACCGGGGCATTTGTTCGACCCCGGTCGACCTGACGGTCGACAACGAAATACCGCTGGCACGGGGTCTGGGAAGCAGCGCAGCGGCAATCGTTGCGGGTATCACGTGTTTCGAACTCATTGCCGATCAGCGCCTGTCGGTGGACGAAATCTTCGGTTACACCGGCGAGTTCGAGCCACATCCCGACAACCTGGCGGCGGCTCTGTTCGGCGGCTTGACCGTATCGGCGACGCGCGCGGACGGGGGCGCGATGTTCTCGAGGGTGGAGATGCCGGATCCGCCGACCCCGGTCCTGGTGATACCGGATTTCGAACTGTCAACCGAGCAAGCCCGCAAGTCGTTGCCCGACACATACTCCAGACAGGACGCCGTGTTCAACGTTCAGCGTACGGCGATGCTCGTCGCGGCGCTCTCGAGCGGCAACTTCGGACATCTGGGCGAGGCGATGCACGACCGGATCCATCAACCTTACCGCGCATCGTTGATCCCGGGTCTCGAAGACATACTGAGCATGGAGACCGACGGTCTCCTGGGTGTGGCTCTCAGCGGCGCGGGCCCGACGATCCTCGCTCTCGCAGACCGGGAGCAGGCGGCGGCCGTCGGCAAGGCTATCGTTGAACGGTTCGCGGCGCACGGCGTTTCCGCCAGGGCAGAGATCACGCGAATCGACCGGATGGGACGGTTTTCCCAAACCCATCCGCTGGAAATCGGACCCTCAAAGGCGTGCTAGTGGCCTTGTTGAGAGTCGGGCTCACACTGTATGGGCGGTCTACAACTGCCCGTTGTTCGGCGCTCATGGAGCGCCGCTACAGTTCCTGGCAACACTAGTTGCGGGCTGCCAGGGAGAGAACTAGAGAATCATGAAGAAGTTGCAAGTTGGAATCCTCGGGGCCACCGGTACCGTCGGACAGCGCATGATCCAGTTGCTCGCAGAGCACCCTTGGTTCGAAGTGGCGGCGGTGGCGGCATCGGGCAGTTCGGCCGGCAAGCCTTACCGAGAGGCCGCGCACTGGCTGCTGGACACGCCACTCCCGCCTTTGGTCGCGGCTCTCGAGGTCCAACCCTGCCGCCCGCACCTGGATTGTGATTTCGTCCTGTCGAGTCTACCGTCCGACGTGGCGAAGGTTGCCGAACCGGAATTCGCCGCCGCGGGATTTCCGGTCATCAGCAACGCGGGAACCCACCGGATGACCACCGACGTCCCGCTGCTGATCCCCGAGATCAATGGGGACCACGTTGCGGCCATCGAATCCCAACACGCCCGTTTCGGCGGAAAGGGCTTTATCGTCACGAACCCGAACTGCTCGACGATCGGCTTGGTCATTCCACTGGCGGCCCTTCATGAATCTTTCGGGGTTGAGGCGGTTCACGTGGTAACGATGCAAGCGCTGTCCGGGGCCGGATATCCCGGTGTCGCCTCACTCGATGTGATCGACAACGTGATTCCGATCGGTCTCGACGAAGAGCACAAGATGGAGACCGAACCGTTGAAGATCCTGGGACGATGGGATGGGGCCGGCTTCGAACCTGCAGACATCCGTGTCAGCGCCATGACCCACCGCGTCCACGTTCGCGACGGACACCTGGAGGCATGCTCGGTCAAGCTCGCCCGCGCGGCTTCGGCCGAAGAAGTAACCGAAGCGTTCGCCACCTTTACCTCGAAGATCGATGAGTTGGAATTGCCGACGGCTCCCAAGCCCGTCATCATCGTCGACGACCGCATCGACAGGCCTCAGCCCCGTCTGGACCGCGATCGCTCACGGGGGATGGCCGTTGTTGTCGGCCCCGTCGTGCCTTGTCCGGTCCTCGACTACAAGTTTCGGTTGCTCAGCCACAACACGATCCGAGGCGCCGCTGGGGCGGCGGTTCTGAACGCAGAACTCCTGTACCGGAAAGGCTTGATTAGGTGAACTCCCTCACCGAGGTGCCGCCGGGCACTCAGATCCCGATTGGAAACGCCGCCCGGCGACGGCGCGAGGTCGAACGAAGGGTGGTGATTTCAATGGGTCGATGCAACACTTCACATAAGAAGAGAGGTGAAGTGTATGGCCAAGACAAGGAAAGAACAAGCGGATGAGGAAGCGGCGATGGTTCACAGCGACCGAGCGGGTCGAGGTGTGGGATCGCTGGCAGCGGGGGGAGTCGTCCCAATCGATCGGACGCGTGCTGGACAGAGGGGGATCGGCGATTCATCGTCAACTGGCCGTGTACGGGGGCATCCGTCCGCAGTCCCGGTGCCGGTCATCGCGGGCACTGACTCTGGTCGAACGTGAAGAGATCTCCAGAGGTATTGCGGCCAAAGAATCGATCCGTTCGATTGCCGTGCGACTGGGTCGGTCGCCATCGACGGTGAGCCGGGAGGTCAGCCGAAACGGGGGCTCTGATAGCTATCGGGCATCGGAAGCCGATGAGCGGACCTGGGAGCGGGCGCGCCGTCCGAAGTCGTGCCGGTTAGCCCGCAGTCCCCGCTTACGGCAGCTTGTTGAAGAGAAGCTGCGGCAGGTCTGGTCGCCCGAGCAAATCGCCGGTTGGCTGAAACACTCATATCCGGAAGACGAGTCGCTTCACGTGTCCCACGAGACGATCTATCGCAGCCTTTTTGTCCAGGCCCGCGGGGTTTTGAAGAAAGAACTGACTCAGTATCTGCGGACAAGACGCACAATTCGCCGATCTGGAAAAGCGAGCCGGAAAGGCCATGGAAAGGGACAGATCGAAGACATGATCTCGATCCGTGAGCGCCCGGCTTCAGTCGAAGATCGTGCGGTCCCCGGTCACTGGGAAGGGGATCTGATCGCCGGATCGAGGAACACCTACATCGCCACTCTGGTCGAACGTCACTCGCGTTATGTGATGCTGGCGAAGGTTCCCAACAAGAAGACCGAAACTGTTGTCAACGCGCTCATCGAACAGGCGCATCAACTCCCGACGGAACTCTACAAATCACTGACCTGGGATCGCGGTCTGGAAATGGCGGATCACAAGCGGTTTACCCTGGCGACAAACATTGCCGTCTATTTCTGCGACCCACGGAGTCCATGGCAGCGCGGATCGAATGAGAACACCAATGGTCTGCTTCGATACTACTTTCCCAAAAGGACGAATCTGTCGGTACACTCACAGGAACATTTGGACGCGGTTGCTCGGCAACTCAATGAGCGGCCACGCAAGACGCTGGAGTTCGTAACTCCGGCAGAAACATTTAATGCATGTGTTGCATCGACCGGTTGAGCCGGCAGTGTTTTCCGTGTTCGAGAGCTGGTTCTACACCGAGGTGATCCCGCCCATGGTGGATTAGCCCTAGAGAAATTGTGAGGCCACTGAATGCGAATTGTCGATCTTAGCGATGGGCTGGACCTGGACGCCGTCGACCGAATCCTGGACGCCGACGGCCCGGACACGGAAGCAGCGGCGAGAGCATCGGAAATCGTCTCCGCAGTCCGTGAAGGCGGGGATAAGGCACTGGCGGAGTACACGGCAAAGTTCGACGGTTTCACGCTCGAGAGCGGAAAGATCCGGGTACCAGTCGAGGAGATCCGGGAGATAGCCGCCGGAGCCGACGACGAACTCGTGGCAATCCTGCGGGTCGCGGCCTCGAACGTCCGGCAGTACCACGAAGAACAGATCCAGGAATCCTGGGAAATCTACGGCGGTGACGGGGTCCACCTCGGTCAGCGTGTCACACCCATCGCACGCGTGGGTCTCTACATCCCAGGCTTCACGGCGGCTTACCCCTCGTCGGTTTTGATGAACGCGATTCCGGCCAAGGTGGCGGGCGTGGAAAGGCTGGTTGTGGCGACGCCTCCCCGGTCGCTCGAGGAAAACCCGCTCGTCGCGGCGGCAATCGATCTGCTGGGAATCGATGAAGTCTACCGGATCGGCGGCGCCCAGGCCATCGCGGCGTTGGCGTTCGGCACCGAGTCGGTGCCGCCGGTCGACAAAATCGTCGGCCCGGGAAACCGCTGGGTGCAAGCCGCAAAGAAGGAAGTCTTCGGAAGGGTTGACATCGACATGATAGCGGGACCGAGCGAGATCGCCGTCGTCGTCGACGAGACATGCGATCCCGAGTGGGCGGCCGCAGACCTGCTTGCTCAGGCGGAACACGACGAGGCTGCCAGCGTCTGGTTGATCTGCTGGTCCGAGAGCGTGGCCGCCGCTGTCTTCGATCAGGTCCAGGCGCAGTTGGAAACCCTGGACCGCGACTCGATCGCCCGGATGGCGATTGCCAACAAGGGCGTCAGCTTCATTGTGTCCGGGGAGCAGGACGCGGTCGATCTGGTCGACCATATCGCCCCCGAACACGTGGAAATTCTGATGGCGGAACCCGATGCGATTGCGGACCGAATCCGCAATGCCGGCGCCGTGTTCATCGGACGTTACTCGCCGACCGTCGTCGGCGATTACTTCGCGGGCCCGAGCCACGTGCTTCCGACGGCGCGGACCGCACGATTTTTTTCACCGCTCGGAGTGCATGACTTCATAAAACGTACGAGTATCGTGCGCTATTCAGGGCGAGCTATCGAACGCTCAGGAAGCATGATCGAAAAGTTCGCCATCGCCGAAGGCCTTACCGGACATGCCAGGTCGATCACGATTCGAGGTCATTAGGCCGGAGGTACGGGGTATTTCAGCCTACAAGCTGGAACTACGGCGAAGCCGCGGTCAAGCTGGATCAGAACGAGAATCCCTACGGTTTTCCAGAGGCTCTCAAGCGGGAGATCGTCGAGCGGGGGGCCCGAGGGCAGTTACACCACGTAGCTGTTCGATGGCGGTCTGGACAAAATCCTGAAGAAGGTCGGCGAAGAGGCCACCGAGACGATCGTCGCTGCCAAGAACCACGCGACGACGGAATTGGTGGCGGAAGCGTCCGATCTGCTGTATCACCTGATGGTGCTTCTGGTCGAGCGAGGGGTCTCGCTCGACGAAGTGACAAGGGAATTGAAACAACGACATGCGTCCAAGCCTCGAACAGATTGAGGAACTCCGCTCGGGGGGCAACGTCGTACCGGTATGCAAGTCCGTCGTCGCCGACTTCCTGACGCCGGTTTCGGCATTCCTCCGTTTGCGGGCTGGGAGAAGGCGAGCGTTCCTGCTCGAGTCAATCGAGGGCGGCGAAAAGCTGGCGCGATATTCCTTTCTCGGCTGCGATCCTTTCCTGGTCCTGACCCTCGGAGGTCCCGCTCCGGATGCCTCCTTCCAGGGCTTCGAACATCGCCACTTCGCCGCGGACGAACGGGACGCGTTCTTCCAGGACCTTCGTGCCACGATGGGAAGGTTCCGTTCCGTGGCGATTCCGGGACTTCCGCCGTTCACGGGAGGCGCTGTCGGCTATTTCGGGTATGGCATGGTGCGTCTCATCGAGGACATACCCGAAACCACCATCGACGACCTCGGCATCGGCGATGCGATGATGATGTTCTTCCGCACGATCCTGGCGTTCGATCACGTCCGCAACCAGATTCACATCATTTCAAACGTCTTCCTCGATTACGACGGCGCGACGACCCAGGACCTGTACGACAGTGCCGTTCGGGAAATCGAGTCTCTGGAAGCAACCCTGGCTGAGCAAGTCGATCTTCCAGCGACAAGAAAGCGGGAGGGAGCGCTCGAGATTCGATCGAACTTTGTCAAGGAGGATTACCTCAAAGCCGTACGGACGGCAAAGGACTACATCACCGCCGGAGACATATTCCAGGTGGTCCTTTCGCAACGGTTCGAAGTGAACCTTCCGGCCGAGCCGTTCGAGATCTACCGGGCTCTCCGGATCGTCAACCCGTCGCCGTACATGTACTTCCTCCAGATGCCTGACTTTGCGGTCGTCGGAGCATCGCCGGAAGTTCTGGTGCGTGTGCAGGGGCGGCGCGCCACCTGCCGGCCCATCGCCGGCACACGGCCGCGGGGCAGGGACGAGGCCGAGGATCGGGCCTTCGCCGCCGAGCTCGAGGCCGACGAGAAAGAGCGGGCCGAGCACATCATGCTGGTCGACCTGGGTCGCAACGATCTGGGGCGCGTGTCGAAGTACGGAACGGTAGGCGTCGAGCAGTTGATGGTTATCGAACGCTACTCTCACGTCATGCATATCGTGTCGTCCCTCCGGGGGGAACTCCGCGACGACGTCGACCGGTTCGATGCGCTGATGGCATGTTTTCCTGCGGGAACGGTTTCCGGAGCCCCGAAGATTCGCGCAATGCAGATCGTCGATGAGCTGGAACCGACGAAACGCGGTGTGTACTCGGGAGCGGTACTGTATGCCGATTTCAGCGACAACCTCGACTCGTGCATCGCCATTCGAACGCTGGTCGCAAAGGACGGCAAGGGCTACATTCAGGCCGGTGGCGGCATCGTAGCCGATTCGAACCCCGACGCGGAATACATGGAAACGGTCAGCAAGGCGCGGGCCGTTGTCAGCGCGATCGAACTCGCCGGTCGGGGATTCGAACTATGATCGCCGTCATCGACAACTACGATTCATTCACCTACAACCTGGTCCAGCTGCTCGGCGAGCTCGGAGCGGATCTCGGCGTCTACCGCAACGACCGGATCACCCCCGATGAGCTCGAGGACCTCGCCCCGGAACGCATCGTCATCTCTCCCGGCCCCGGCGTGCCGTCCAATGCCGGCATTTCCGAAGCCGTGGTGGAGCGCTTCCACAAGAACACGCCCATCCTGGGCGTCTGTCTTGGGCATCAGGCCATCGCTGAGGCGTTCGGGGGGAGGATCGTTGCCGCACCGACGCTGATGCACGGTAAAGTCAGCGCGATCGGGCACGACGGCAGGACGATCTTCGAGGGGATACCTCAAGGCTTCAAGGCAACGCGGTATCATTCTTTGGCGGTAACCGACATCTCGGACTGCCTTGAAGTCACAGCCACAACGGACGGCGACGTCGTCATGGGGCTGCGTCACAAGAGTCTTCCGACCGAAGGCATCCAGTTCCATCCCGAGTCGATCATGACCGGGGTAGGCATGGAACTACTTCGAAACTTTCTAAAGCTATGATCACCGACGTCATTCAGGGTTTCGTCGACGGCAAGGATCTCTCCGAGCAGGCCGCAACCGACGTCATGGAAGAAATCATGACGGGGTCCTCGACCGACGCCCAGGTCGCCGCCTTTCTGACGGCGCTGCGCATGAAAGGAGAGACGGCAGACGAGCTGGTCGGCTTCGCGAAGGTCATGCGCCGAAAGGCCGCTCCGGTCTGGGACGGCGAACCGTTGGACGTCGTCGATACCTGCGGCACGGGCGGGGACCGGTCGGGGACATTCAATATTTCCACTGCCGCCGCATTCGTGACGGCGGGAGCGGGCGCCCGTGTTGCCAAGCACGGCAACCGTTCCGTTTCGAGCGGCTGCGGAAGCGCGGACGTCATGGAGGCTCTGGGCGTCGACATCCAGATGCCCGTCGACAAGATCCGGCGAGCTCTGGTGGATGTAGGCATCGGGTTTCTGTTCGCACCAGCCTTCCACAGCTCGATGAAGCATGTCATGCCGGCGCGCAAACAGATTCGAATACGCAGTGTGTTCAACATCCTGGGCCCGCTGGCGAACCCGGCCGCTGCGCGGTTTCAGGTTGTCGGAGTCAGCGAGACGAACGTGCAGGAATTGATCGCGACGTCAGCCCCACGCCTCGGCGTTCGGCACGCCTTCGTCGTTCACGGCCGTGACGGGCTCGACGAGATATCCCCCGCCGTCCCGACCACGGTCATCGAGGTGAAGGACGGCGAACAACATCAATACACCGTGACGCCGGAGGATTTCGGGATCGCGCCGACGCCCATCTCGTCGATCCACGGCGGGAACGCGGAGACGAACGCCGGTATCATCCGCAAGGTGCTGGAGGGCGTGAAAGGCCCGCATCGCAACGCCGTCCTGATGAACGCGGCGGCGGCAATCGTGGCCGCGGGACTCGCGGAGGAGCTGAAAGAAGGATTCCGCCTGGGAGGCAAAGCAATCGACTCGGGTGCGGCACTCCGAAAACTGGAGGCGCTCCGGGCGCTGTCGGCTGCATGAAGACTCTCGAGCGCACGCATATTTTGTCCCGCATCGTCGAGGCAAAGCGAAAACGCCTCGAGGAACTCCGGATGCGTGTGCCCGAAGTAATCGTCAAGAAGATGGCCTCGGTCGCCCCTGGACGGCCGTCGTTTCTCGAGACCCTTGCCAGACCCGGACGGACCCGAATCATCGCCGAGGTGAAAAAAGCATCGCCTTCGGCCGGGACACTCATCGATCAGCTCGACGTGGCCCAGGTCGCGACGGCATACCGGGACGCCGGGGCCGCGGCCGTGTCCGTAGTCACCGAAGAAGACTTCTTCCAAGGCAGCCTGGGTTGGGTTCGGATCGCCGCAGATGCCTCGGGCCTTCCTGTGCTGAGGAAGGATTTCCTGTTCGATCCTTACCAGGTGGCCGAGACGCGAGCGGGCGGAGCCAGCGCCGTGTTGCTGATCGCCGCCATCCTCGGTGCCGACGAGCTCGCGATGCTCATCCGGGCGACAGGTGATTTCGGCCTGGATGCTCTTGTCGAAGTCCACGACGAGGCCGAACTCGACGAGGCGCTCGAGGCCGGGGCGGTGATCGTCGGGGTCAACAACCGCGACCTCAGGACGTTCGAAGTCGATCTGGAGACGTCCATCCGGCTTGGGCAACAGATTCCCGCCGGTGTTCTGTTCGTAGCCGAGAGCGGCATTCGGAATCCCGAGGACATTCGGCGACTGGCCGGAGCGGGCGCAAGTGCGGTCCTGGTGGGGGAGCGGCTCATCACATCGCAAGACCCGGGACGGGCACTCGAGGAGCTGGCGTGACGCGCGTCAAGATCTGCGGAATCACCGATGCGGACGATGCGCGAGACGCAGCGCTCCTCGGAGCGGATGCAGTGGGGCTGAATTTCTGCGAGCAGAGCCCGCGGGTGATCGCCCCCGAGGACGCACTCCGGCTGATCGATGTGCTCCCACCATTCGTTTCGGCCGTCGGTGTCTTCGTCAACTACCCGGACCCCCAGGCGCTCGAGGATTTTGCGGTCTCGATCGGGTTGGACGCCGTTCAGTTACACGGTGATGAGTCGCCCGACTACTGTTCCATGATCAGCCGTGTCAAGGTGATCAAGGCACTAGGTGTCGATGACACGTTCAGGGTAGAACGCCTGAGGCAATACCCCGTCTCGGGCATCCTGCTCGACACCTATAGCAAGGATCGGTACGGCGGCACCGGGCGGGCCTTTCGGTGGGCACAGGCAGCAGGGGCGAACGCGTTCGGACGGATCATCCTGGCCGGCGGCCTCAGACCGGAGAACGTCGGACAGGCCATCGCGGAGTTGCATCCGTTTGCCGTGGACGTCTCGAGCGGCGTCGAGCTCGAACCGGGGAAGAAAGATTACGAGCTAATGCGGCTCTTCATCGAAGCCGTGCAACAGGCCGACGCGGAATAGGAACTGCCGCCGGAGGAAGGCTTGACCATGAGAGGTCACTACGGAGCATACGGAGGACAGTTCGTCCCCGAAACACTGATGCACCCGCTCGAGGAACTGGAGGCCGCCTACATCGAGGCGAAGCAGGATCTCGCGTTCCGGAAGAGGCTCGAAGAGCTCTTCGCGAGCTATTCCGGCCGTCCGACTCCGCTCTACTTCGCAAAGAGACTGAGCGAAGCGCTCGGAAAAGGCCGGATCTACCTGAAACGTGAAGACCTCAACCACACCGGAGCGCACAAGATCAACAATTGCCTCGGCCAGGCCCTGCTTGCCGAGCGAATGGGAAAGAAGCGGGTGATCGCCGAGACCGGCGCCGGACAGCACGGTGTGGCAACGGCCACCGTATGCGCGCTGCTGGGATTCGAGTGCGACGTCTACATGGGAGAGGAGGACATGCGGAGACAGGAACTGAACCTCGTCCGCATGAAGCTGCTCGGAGCCCGCGTTATCCCGGTCGGTTCAGGCAGCCGCACGCTCAAAGACGCTATCAACGAGTCGATGCGGGACTGGGTCACGAACGTACGGACCACCTACTACATGCTCGGATCAGTACTCGGACCGCATCCCTACCCGGAAATGGTGGCCGACTTTCAGTCGGTGATCGGCCGCGAAGCACGAGCCCAGATCCTCGAGCAGGAGGGTCGACTCCCGGATCAGCTGGTCGCTTGTGTCGGCGGCGGGTCCAATTCGATCGGCCTCTTCTCCCCGTTTCTCGATGATGAAGACGTCCGAATGGTGGGCGTCGAAGCAGGTGGACGGGGCCCGAAGCCGGGAGATCACGCAGCGCGGTTTTCAGGAGGTAAGCCCGGCGTGCTCCACGGGACGTACTCCTACATCCTCCAGGACGCGGACGGTCAGATCATCCCGACCCACTCGGTCTCCGCCGGGCTGGACTATCCCGCCGTCGGCCCGGAACACGCGGCGCTGCACGAAAACAAGCGAGTGCACTACACGTCGGTTGAGGATGGGGCCGCGATGGAAGCCTTCCACGAGCTCAGCCGGTTGGAAGGTATCATTCCGGCGCTCGAGAGCGCCCACGCCGTGGCATACGTTCGGGCGACACCGCCACAGCCGGGCGAAATCGTCATCGTCAATCTCTCGGGACGTGGGGACAAGGATGTCAACGAAGTGGCGCGACTCGGCGCGGACGAACTTCAAAGGGATCCGGCTTGACACGTATCGAATCCAAGTTCCGCGAGCTCCTGGACGCCGGTAAGAAGGCCTTTATCCCGTTCGTAACGGCGGGCGATCCGGGAGTCGATCAGACGTACGAACTGGTACTGGCTCTCGAGTCCGCCGGCGCGGACGTGATCGAGTTGGGAGTTCCCTTCTCGGACCCGATCGCCGATGGCCCGGTCATCCAACGGGCGACCGAGCGGGCGCTCCGGGCAGGCACCTCGATCGGCGATGTGCTGAAACTGGCGGCGCGAATCCGCAAGACATCCGAGATCCCTCTGGTCCTATTCAGTTATTTCAACCCACTGATGAGCCAGGGAGTTCGAACGATCGCCGAACGGGCGGCCGATGCGGGCATCGATGGCATTCTCGCAACGGACCTGACGGTTGAGGAGGCCTCCGACTACCTTGAGGCCCTCGAGGCGAACAACCTGAATTCGATTTTTCTGGCAGCACCAACGAGCTCAGAGGAGCGGATCCGCAAGATCGCCGCGGTCTCGGGAGGCTTCCTGTACGCGCTGTCGCGCACGGGTGTTACCGGCGAGCAGAATGAGCTGTCCTCCGAACTGGTGGACTTCATCCGTTTGCTTCGCTCATTGACGGCTTCGCCTATCGCGGTTGGCTTCGGCATTTCCCACCCGGACCACGTGCGGAAAGTCTGGGCCGAAGCCGACGGCGCCATTGTCGGCAGCGCAATTGTCCGGGAGATCGAGAAGCGAATCGACGACGACGATATGCCCGCCCGAGTCGGCGAGTTCGTCCGCTGGCTCAGGGGCGCATGATATCTTTGAGGTTTTCAACCTCGTTTCGTTCCGGCACTGGAATGGCACCAGAAACCGTGGTGAACGGAGCCCAGCCCGCTTTTCTCACCGGTTGTCGTCGCGAAGCCCGCCGGGCCACTTTGTGGCCCGGTCTGATACAGACACCGCCAGGGCATTTGGCATGGCCCTCGGCGGGCCATGCTGGGCGCGCGCCCGGAGGGCGACCGAGGCGTGCTTGACGGTACGTTGAGGCGTGGGGGAACCGGCCAGGCCTAGGAGCCTGTCGGGAATTGGCTCCCTCGAAGCAAGAATCAACAACTTACGAGCCATCCCCGGTCTGTAAGTTGTTGATTCTTGGTTGCAGACTTCTTATTCCCGACAGGCTCCTAGGAGTTCCCCTCACACATGCTTGGAGTGCGTGTCTGGGTACTCCGAAGAGCTTGGCCAGCGGGAGGACGGTGGGCCCGACGCTAATGAATTGAGGAGCCCGACCAAGCGCAACGCAGTAATGGCGGATGGATCCGGCACTGCAGCAGACCACTGGTGAGAAATGCGGGCTAGAGCTGTAGGGCGCTATGAGCGGCGAACAACGATAGTCCGTGCAGACCCGACTTTCGCGGGCTGCCCGAAGCGGAGGATCTGTGAACAAGATAATTGATAACGCAGCCGAGGCGGTTTCCGGCGTACAGGACGGGGCGACCATCATGATGGGCGGCTTCGGCCTGTGCGGCATACCGGAAAACCTGATCGCCGCGTTGCGCGAAACGGGTGTAAAGGACCTGACGGTGATGAGCAACAACGCCGGCGTTGACGATTTCGGCATCGGCATTTTGCTCGAGACACGGCAGGTGAAGAAAATGATCTCGACCTATGTCGGCGAAAACAAACTCTTCGAGCGGCTGGTTCTCTCGGGTGAGCTCGAGATCGAGCTTGTCCCGCAGGGAACGTTCGCCGAGCGAGTCCGGGCAGGCGGTGCCGGTATCGCAGGCTTCTATACGCCCACCGGCTACGGGACGCTGATTGCCGAGGGCAAGGAAACCCGGGAGATCGACGGCCGGATGTACGTCCTGGAGAAGCCGCTGCAGGCGGACTTCGCATTCGTCAAGGCGTGGAAGGGCGACACGTGGGGCAACCTTGTCTACCGAAAAACGGCGCGTAACTTCAATCCAATGATGGCGACGGCCGGGCGGGTCACAATCGCCGAAGTCGAAGAGCTCGTAGACAACGGGCAACTCGACCCTGACAACATCCACACGCCCGGCATCTACGTTCAACACGTCCTCAAAGGGGAAGAATACGAGAAACGCATCGAGCGCGTGACCATTCGCAAGGAGGCCAGCGATGGGTAGCCGGGAGATCATCACAAGCCGGATCGCGCGCGAGTTCGCCGACGGCTACTACGTCAACCTGGGAATCGGCATGCCGACACTCTGCGCCAACTACATCCCCGAGGGCGCCGATGTCGTCCTCCAGTCCGAAAACGGCCTGCTCGGCATCGGTCCGTTCCCGTTCGAGGGCCATGCGGACGCCGACCTGATCAACGCCGGGAAGGAAACTGTTACCGAGCTGGATGGGTCCGCGTATTTCTCCAGCGCAGAATCGTTCGCGATGATTCGTGGCGGACACGTGGACCTGACGGTCCTGGGCGCCATGCAAGTCGATGAAAAGGGCAACATCGCGAACTGGATGATCCCGGGGAAGATGGTGAAAGGAATGGGCGGCGCGATGGACCTGGTCGCCGGCTCGCGCCGCGTCATCGTCGCGATGATTCACGCAACCAAGGACGGCAAACCCAAGTTGCTCACCGAGTGCTCGCTGCCGTTGACCGGAGTGGGCGTCGTTGACCGCATCGTCACCGAACTGGCGGTGATCGACGTGACGGACCGCGGTCTTGAAATCAGGGAACTCCGAGAAGGAGTGAACCTGGAGGATGTCCAGAAAGTGACCGAGCCAACGCTGATCGCGGAAGGTGAGATCGGTCGGTTTTGAAAGGAAGGGAAACACGATGGATGCAGTGATCGCTGGCGCCATCCGGCTGCCGGTCGGCAGTTTCGGAGGAACGTTGAAAGATACGCATGTCGCGGACCTTGGCGCTGAGGTGCTCAAGCAGGCGCTGATGCGGTCCGGCATGGAAGCAGGCGCGGTCGAGGAAGTGATCATGGGACACGTGATCCAGGGCGGCGCAGGCATGAATACGACAAGGCAAGCTGCGATGCGTGCCGGTCTAGCCCAGGACGTCCCTTCCTACACCGTGAACAAGGTGTGCGGGTCCGGCCTAAAGACTGTGACCCTGGCAACGCAGTCGATCCGTGCGGATGACAACCAGGCGTTCCTGGTCGGCGGCATGGAATCGATGAGCACCGCGCCGTACCTTCTGCCCAGGGCACGCTTCGGATACCGGCTTGGTCACGGCGAGATAATCGATTCGATGGTCCGGGACGGCCTGTCCTGCTCGCTGAGCAACTTCATCCATATGGGCATCACCGCGGAAAACATAGCCGAACGGTACGAGATCAGCCGGGAGGAGCAGGATCAGTTCGCAGTGGAGAGCCAGTCCCGTGCGACGCGCGCCGTCGCCGATGGTCGGTTCAAGGACGAAATCACTCCCTTCACAATCCCGCAGCGAAAGGGCGATCCCGTCGTCTTCGACACGGACGAATACCCCCGGGCGACGACCGTCGAGAAGCTCGGGGGACTCCGCCCGGCGTTCAAGAAAGACGGAACGATCACTGCGGGCAACGCTTCCGGGATCAACGACGGCGCAGCCGCCATGGTAGTGCTGTCGGAAAAGCGGGCCAACGCCCTGGGCGTCAAACCACAGGCCGTCATCCGGTCATATGCCTCATCCGGCGTCGATCCTCTCGTCATGGGAATGGGGCCGGTGCCGGCCGTGCGGAAGGCGCTGGATCGAGCCGGGTTGAAGTCTTCAGACATCGATCTGTTCGAGCTCAATGAAGCATTCGCCGTGCAGTCGTTGGCGGTGGTCAAGGAACTGGAACTCGACCCGTCCCGGGTAAACGTCAACGGAGGAGCGATCGCTCTCGGGCACCCCTTGGGCGCCAGTGGCGCTCGCATCCTGGTAACCCTGATCCACGAGATGGAGAAGCGGGATGCGCGAACAGGTCTTGCCGCACTCTGCATCGGTGGCGGCCAGGGCATCGCGGTGGTCATCGAGAGATGAAAAGACGAGTGGCGAATGATGAATGCGCAACCCGTGTCATACGTCACTCATCACTGACAACTTCCCCATGAAGCCAAATAGCTTCGTCATCATCAACCTGCAGACGCCGAGCGAACGGTTCGTCGGACGCCTGATCGAAATCGGTACGGCCGGAGTCACGTTGCGCGGACTCGACCTGGGTGCTTTTGAGGACTGGATGAACGACATCACCCAGCGGGAGGAAAGCGGTGTCCGGCCCACCACCATATTCTTCCCTCTGCACCGCGTCGAAAAAATCATGCTGGACGAGAACCTCGGCGGAATCCCGTCCCTGGGCAATACTTTCCTGACCAAGGTCGGCTCTTCAGTCGAAAAATTTCTGGAGTAAGCGTTGAACATTGCTGTCATCGGAACCGGTTATGTCGGGCTGGTCGCGGGATGCTGTTTCGCCGAAAGCGGCAACGACGTCATCTGCGTCGATACGGACGCCGAGAAGATCAAGGATCTCAAGAACGGGCGTTCGACTATCTACGAGCCCGGCCTTACCGAACTCCTGACGCGGAACATCCGCGAGGGACGTCTCGCCTTCACGACAGACCTGGCGGGGGCGGTAAAGAAGTCGTTTGTGATCTTTGTCGCCGTCGGCACGCCTCAGCACGGCGGTGAGACGGATCTGACGGCGGTCCGTGCCGTCGCGACCGCAATCGGCAAGACCATGGACCGGTTCAAGGTCGTCGTGATGAAATCGACCGTTCCGGTGGGCACGACCGAGGAACTGGCCGACACCATACGTGCCGGCACCGATCAGCCCTTCGACGTCATCTCGAACCCGGAGTTCCTGAAGGAAGGGGCCGCGGTCGAGGACTTCATGAAGCCCGACCGTGTCGTCATCGGCGCCGAGGACGAGCGGGCCGCCGAGGTCGTCCGCGAGTTGTACGCCCCGTTCGTCCGAACCGGTAGCCCGGTGATGGTCACCGACATCCGTACTGCGGAGATGATCAAGTTCGCGTCGAACGCATACCTGGCGACGCGGATCTCGTTCATGAACGAGTTCGCCAACCTGTGCGAGCACGTCGGTGCGGATATCGATCTGGTCCGAAAGGGCATGGGCCTGGACCAGCGCATCGGACACGCGTTTCTGTTTTCCGGGGTCGGCTACGGCGGAAGCTGCTTCCCGAAGGATGTCGAAACCCTGATCGCGACGGGGAGACGGAACGAATCCCCGCTGCGGATACTCGAGGCGGTTCACAAGATAAACGCCGATCAACGGCTGCGTTTCCTGGCGAAGATCATGGCTCACTTCGGCTCAAACCTAAACGACAAACGAGTCGCGGTGTGGGGCCTCGCGTTCAAGCCGAGGACCGACGACATGCGCGAAGCGCCGTCCGTCGACATCATCGAGGGACTGCTGGCAGCCGGCGCGAGCGTCACTGCATACGACCCTGAGGCCATGGACGAGGCCCGGACGATCTTCGGCTCCCGCATCGAATTTGCGAAGAACAACTACGACTGCCTGGATGACGCGGACGCCCTGGTGCTCGTCACGGAATGGCAGGCCTTCCGGACTCCGGATTTTGAACGGATGAAGAGCCGGATGCGGGCACCGGTCGTCTTCGACGGACGTAACATTTACGACCCGGCACAGATGCGGGAAATGGGTTTTATTTACCAGTCCGTCGGCAGGCCGACCGCCTCATGAAAAGAGCGGTCGTTACCGGAGGCGCGGGCTTTCTGGGAAGTCACCTGGCGGAAAGGCTGCTCGATACCGGCTACGCAGTCGTCGTCCTGGACAACCTGATCACCGGAAGCGAATCGAACATCAGCCAGCTCCGAGACCGGTCGGAATTCCGGTTCGTCCGCCACAACGTCACTGAATTCATCGACTTGGAAGGTGCGGTCGATATCGTCTTTCATTTCGCTTCGCCCGCGTCGCCACGCGATTATCTCGAGATGCCGATTCAGACGCTGAAGGTCGGCTCCCTCGGCACGCACAAGGCGTTGGGGCTCGCCCGGCACAAAGACGCGCGGTTTCTGCTCGCAAGCACCTCCGAGATTTACGGAGACCCGCTGGTGAACCCCCAGCCCGAGGACTATTGGGGCAATGTCAATCCGCTCGGCCCACGGGGGGTCTACGATGAGGCCAAGCGGTTCGCCGAGGCAATGACGGTCGCCTACCGACGGTTCCACGGAATGGATACCCGGATCGTACGGATCTTCAACACGTTCGGTCCTCGGATGCGGCCCAACGACGGTAGGGTCGTGTCGAACTTCATCGTGCAGTCGCTCGAAGGCCACGCGCTGACCATATACGGGTCCGGCGAACAGACGCGCAGCTTCTGCTATGTTTCCGACCTGATCGACGGAATCATGAAGCTGGCCGAGGTGCCCGACTCCGAGGCTGTCGCCACGCCGTTCAACATCGGTAATCCGGAAGAGCGGACCGTTCGCGATCTGGCCCAACGGGTTCTCCGTTTGACCAGTGCGAATAGCTCCATCGTCACCGAACCACTACCAGAGGACGACCCGCAGGTTCGGTGTCCGGACATCGGGCGCGCACGAGAGCATCTCGGCTGGGAACCGCGAGTCGACATCGACACGGGACTCAAGCTGACGATCGACTATTTCAGCAAGGTACTGGCGTGATCCTGGTAACCGGCGGTGCCGGCTACATCGGAAGCCACACCGTAAAGGCACTCGGTGAGGCCGGATTTCGGCTGGTGGTTTTCGACGACTTCTCGACGGGACATCCGGACTTCGTCCGGGGCGTCGACGTCATCGAGGGCAATCTGGGCAGGATGACGGACGTCCAGTCCGTGTTCGATCGCTACGCGATCGAAGGCGTTGTGCACTTCGCGGGGCGAGCGCTTGTCGGAGAGTCGTCCGAGCGACCGGAACTGTATTACGAGACCAACGTCGTCGGGGGGCTGAACCTCCTGAACGCGATGCGCGAGGCCGGCGTCACCAACTTGATCTTCTCGTCGACCTGCGCAACTTACGGCATCCCCGAAACCGAGAACCTCGGCGAAGACCATCCGCAGCGACCGATCAATCCCTACGGAGAGACCAAGCTGGCATTCGAGCGAGCGATGGCCTGGTTCGGATCCGTTCACGGCATCCGGCACCTGTCGTTACGTTATTTCAACGCGGCCGGAGCTGACGCGGCATGTGAATTCGGGGAAGACCACGCCCCTGAAACCCACCTCATTCCACTCGTGCTGGGCGCCGCCGCGGGACTGCGCGACCGAGTTGAGATCTACGGAACGGACTATCCGACTCCGGACGGAACCTGCGTGCGGGACTATATCCACGTCACGGACATTGCCGACGCCCACGTGACCGCTCTTCAGAAACTCATGGCGGGGACCCTCGAGCCGCAGGCGCTCAACCTGGGTACTGGAACGGGCGCCTCGGTTCGCGAAGTGATCGACACGGTCCGTGCCGTCACGGGACGGGATTTCGAGGTCGCCGAGAGCCCTCGCCGTCGAGGCGACGCCCCGCGCCTGGTGGCGCTGGCCGAACGCGTCGCCGAAGTGCTGGGATGGCGGCCTGCACACAGCGACCTTCCCAACATCGTCGATACGGCATGGCACTGGCAGCTGAAGCGTAAGAAAATCTCTTTGTGACGAGGAGGAGCACCGATGACAAACCAGGAATCGACGGCAGCTACGCTCGGACATCATCTTCAGGCTTTCGGCGAAGGGGTCGAAGCAATCATGGCGGACTACACGAACGATTCCGTCCTGATCACTCCGGACGCCACATACCGTGGCCTGACGGAGATTCGCGATTTCTTTGAGGCGTTCGTAGGAGGCTTGCCAGAAGGATTCTGGGATGCCTTCAGGCTGAACCGTCAGGAAGTTGTCGGGGGACTTGCCTACATCGTTTGGGAGGCAAGACCCTGGGTCCTGCTGGGAACAGATACGTTTGTCGTGAGGGAAGGCAAAATTGTGTTTCAAACATACGCGGCGCAGCGAGGGACAGAGTAGCTGTGGGCCCCGAGGCTCTACGCGAGCTGCTCGATTACCACTACTGGGCGCGCGACCGGCTTCTAAATGCGGTCGCCGCACTATCGCCCGAAGAGTTCACCCGAAACCTGGTGAGCAGCTTCCCGTCCGACCGTGACAGTCTCGTCCACATCTATTCAGCGGAATGGATCTGGTGTTCGCGCTGGCAGGGGCACTCTCCGAAAGCGATGCTGTCGCCGGAAGGGTTCGCTGACCTGGAAACGCTCGCAAGTGCTTGGACCGACCACGAGCGGACCATGCACTCGGTTCTCGAGAGCTTCTGTCCCGATGGCGTCGATCTTCTGATCGCGTACCAGTCCACTGCCGGGGAGGAGTTCTCTTCAGTCTTCTGGCAGATGCTCCAGCATGTCGTCAACCACGCGTCTTACCATCGAGGGACCTTGTTGCATGGATCATCCCGAAGGATGTCTTATCAGCATGTTTTTCAACACAGGGGATAACCTAGATGCCACATAAGTTCAACGCAGCGCGACGGCACAAGTTTGATAAGGCGCAGTACCGGGTGATCAACTGGGCAGAATATAACGAGAGCCTGCGCCAGCGGGGTGATCTGACGATTTGGGTCAGTGATGAGGCTCAAAGTGTGTGGCGCGCGCCGCGCCGCACGTCACGGGGTGGCCAGCGGAGATACTCGGATTTGGCGATCGAGACATGCCTGACGCTGCGCACGGCGTATCGGCTTGGGTTGCGACAAACGCAAGGGCTGATGGGTTCCATCGGCACGCTCATGGGGCTGGATATACGGGTGCCGGACTTCTCCACACTGTCGCGTCGTGCAAACGGCTTGAGCATCGCTCAGATGATGAGGCAAGCCGGATCTGTGCCTGTCCATCTGGTGGTGGACAGTACCGGCCTCAAGATCTTCGGCGAAGGGGAATGGCTCGCACAGAAGCATAAAATCGAGGGAATACGCCGCCGCTGGCGCAAACTCCACCTCGGACTGGACCTGGCCAGCGGTGCGATTGTTTGCGCCAATCTGACTCACGATGACGTTGGAGACAGCACCGCCTTACCCGGGCTCCTGGATCAACTCGATGCCCCTCTCACGGGTTTTCTGGCGGACGGCGCCTATGATGGATCGTCCACACGGGATCTGCTGAGGGAACGGTATGGGGAGACCCTGGATGTGGTTATACCGCCGCCAAAGAACGCAGTGATCCGCCCGCAATCGGCGCGGGATCCGACGGTTCGGGATCGCCATATTGCCCAGATCCGCAGCAACGGCCGCATGGCCTGGCAAGTGGCCACAGGGTACAACCAGCGCAGCCGGATAGAAACGCAGATCGGCCGTTGGAAGGGTGTCATCGGCCCCAAGCTCAAATCCCGCAGCTTTTCCAGGCAAATCACGGAGATCCAGGTCGGCCAGAAAGTCCTGAACACAATGACCGCACTCGGACGGCCTGTGTTCGAACGTGTCGCCTGACGCTACCGCTTGGGAAAGGGCGAATTCCATCTCCGCCCCAATCCATGCAACAACGCTCCGAATACCGGTTCCACAATCGCCTTGCGCATCTTGTAGACGGCCCGCCCCACATCGCTGTCCAGTTTCTGTTTCATTTGCTCCCGTACGCCGGCGCCTTCAGCCGCTCCGGGCGGGCCGCCGGAAGACTTCGGGGATGCGCCGGTCCGGACTCGCCCCGTGGCCACGTGTAAATCGATCCCTGCGGCTCGCGGGTCGGTCACCTGCCTGGGGCTCCAATACCCGGCATCCGCGCTGACCGCGACGGGCCGGGTCCCCGTGTTCCGCCGCACTTGCGCGACCATGGGCGCCAGTTGCTCTTTGTCATTGGCGTCCTGGGTGATCTCGGCCGCGACGATGACTTGCGTGTCATCGTCCACAGCGATCTGGGCATTGTAGGCCTGCACGAAACTGCCTTTGTGCGCGCCGTCGGGCATGATCCGGCTGTCCGGATCGGTGAAGTTGCGCTGCGCCTTCGCATCCGGCGCCGCCTGCTTCGGATCGGGAACCCGCGGTTGGCCTCCACCCGTCTTCTTCCCCGTTCGCTCCTCTTGCTTCCGCCGCTGGGCCATCCGCGCTTCCGCGTCCGCCTTTGCCTGCGCCGCCTTCTGCCGGGCTTCCGCTTCCAATTCCGCCCGGGCCTGTCGAATCTTCTTCAACCGGCTTTCCCGCCGCGCCAATTCCTTCGGCAACTGGTCGGTCAGTCCTTGCCGTTGCTTCTCATCCTCGACCGCGTCGACCGCCTCGGCCCGCTTCAGCAACTCCTCCACTTCCGCCTTCAGCGTCTCTTCGGCCCCCCTCATCCGCCCATAACTCATCGCCTTGTGCTTGCTGGCGTTCGCCTGGAGTTTCGTCCCGTCGACCGCCACATGCCCCAGTTTCACCAGCCCCGCCTTCCGGCACAATCCCAGCGCTTGCAGAAACAGTCCCGCCAACGCCTCCAAATGCCGTTTCCGAAACTCGTTGAACGTGCTGTGATCCGGATGCGTGTCCGCACTCAAATACCGGAACGCCACGTCCTCATGCGTCCGTTTCTCGATCTGCCGCGAACTCACCACCCCGGTACAATATCCGTACACCAACAACCGCACCATCAGCACCGGGGAGTAGGCCGCCTGACCTCGTCCATCCTTCGCCTCATAGGAACGGTAAAACGCCGACAGATCCAGCGTCTCCACCAGGTCGGCCACAAATCGCGCCAAATGATTTTCCGGAAGCCAGTCGTGTAACGACGGCGGCATCAACAAGCTCTGATTCAGGTCATCGGATCGGAAGCATTTCGTCATGCCTTCTTCTACAAATCCACCCGTCCAGCTTAGGTCCCATCCGGTTCTTCCCCGACTTCTGTCGCCACCCATCCCCAATCTATTCCCGACAGGCTCCTAGGGGAAAGAGTAGGCGGAACGTGTCAACAAGTTTGAGACACCTGCCTTCGGAATTTAAGCTACCGTAGGCGACTCTGCGGGCGGGTTGATCCACACCTTGTCCGGCGGCCCAGCGATCTTTCTCGGTACATTGACGAAACGTTCTGGATGTTGCCGACGAGCGCGATCCAGAGCATGCTGGCGTCGTTCCAGAACCGGACCGGTCTGACCGTAATGGACCATCGCTGGGGTTAGCCAGTTCAGACCGGAATGGTAGTGGACGTTGTTGTACCAGTGGAAGAAGTCCCGGCAGAACGCCTTGGCGTCCTGGATCGAACCGAATCGTTCCGGGAAGTCAGGGCGGTATTTCAGGGTTTTGAACTGGGCTTCCGAGAACGGGTTGTCGTCGGACACATAGGGCCGAGAGTGGGATTGGGTCACACCCAGATCCGATAGCAGCAGCGCCACCGCTTTCGACTTCATCGACGAGCCGCGATCGGCGTGCAGAGTCAGCTGATCCTGCTCGATCCGATGCTTGTCACAGCTTTCACGAATCAGTTTCTTGGCCAGGCCGGAAGATTCGCAATCGGCCACCATCCAGCCCACCGCCTGGCGGCTGAAGATATCGAGAATCACGTACAAGTAGAAGTAGGTCCACTTCCGTGGTCCCTTCAGCTTCGTGATGTCCCAGGTCCACACTTCATTCGGGCCTGTCGCCAACAGTTCCGGCTTCTGGTAGACGGGATGACGCCGTTGGTTCCGCCGTTCGCGCACTTCTTGGTTCGCATCCAGAATCCGGTACATCGTGCGTACCGAGCACAAATAGCGGTCTGCATCCAGCAAGGCCGCACACACTTGGGCGGGCACCTGATCCACGAAGCGCCCGCTATGCAGCAGGTCGAGGACTTCCTGTCGATCGGCTCCGCTCAATGCCCGATGTGATCGTGGGCGTGCCCGCTCGGCTGCGGGCGCGGCGGCCCGCTGCCGACGCCGATAGAGCGACGCGCGGGAAACCCCGAAGGCCCGGCACGCCGGCGCCGTCCCCAATTCGGTGGAGAACTTTTCGGCCGCTTCCATCAGTTGTTCTCTTCCTGGTCCGGGTTCTTCAGAGGAATCCCCAATAGCGTGGAGACTTTTTTTTGGATCTCGATGACCGTTTCGGCTTGCTCCAGCTTCCTCTGGAGCCGTTGCGCCTCGCGTTCCAGTTCAGCGATGCGCTTGTCCCGGCCGTCCTTCGGCTGCGCTTTCCGTCCTCGCTTCGCCGAACCCATCCCGGCCAATTCCCCGGCATCGTGTTGCCGCCGCCAGGTGCGCAGGCTCGAGGAATACAATCCCTCCCGGCGTAGTAAGGCCCCCCACTCGCCCGGCTTCGTGCATCGGTCCGCCTCCCGCACGACCCGGCGCTTATATGCGGCGCTGAATCGCCTCCGTATCGCCTTATTGGTCACCTCCGGGTCCGGATTATCCCCATTCCGACCGGCCGCTTCACGCGCAACTCCAGTCGCCCTGCGGGCGCCTTCCGTTCCACGCGATTCTTCGTTCTCGTTCTCTGGTTTCATCACCAACACAGGCTCACTTCCTTCCCGCCCTGCTCACTAATTAACGGTTAGGCAGGTGTCTCACCTACATTGGCACAGAGGGGGGCGCGAGTTCGCTGAAAAGGGCATGCCGCCCGATGCCGCAAACCGGGCGGCGCATCGGGCGTTCGGCGACGCCGATGACGTTCGCAGAGAATGCCGGCAGATCGACGACGAACAGGAGTTGATGATGAGACGCGCCGACTACTTCGATCAGTTCAGCCAGGATCTTGTCTATGGCGTTCGCCAGCTCGCCCGCCGGCCCGGTCTGGCACTGTTGACGATCCTGACTCTGGCGCTAGGCATCGGTGCCAACGCGGCAGTCTTCTCCGTGGTCCACGGAATCGTCCTGAATCCTCTCCCCTATGCCGATCCGGACCGGCTCGCGATGATCTGGACGGACAACATGCCGCAGAACGACGCGGAATACCCGCTCTCCGCCCCGGACTTCCAGGACATCCAGGCCCGTTCGGAAAGCTTCGAGGAAATCAGCGCGGTGATCTCGTTCGGATGGGATGCGGTCCTCGAAGCCGAGCCCGGACCCGCGCGCGTCATCATCCAGCATGTGTCGGCGCCGTTCTTCAGCATGCTCGGAGTTGAGGCGATCCAGGGTCGCACCCTTGGCATCGCCGACGAACAGGCCGACAGTCCGCTCGCGGTGGTCGTGGGCGAACGTTTCTGGCAAAGCCGGTACGGAGGCGACCCGTCGCTGGTAGGAAGACAGATCGTCATCGACGGCGAACCGGCCACTGTTGTTGGCGTCATACCGCGCGAGTTCAAGTTCTTCACCGACGCCGACTTCTGGGCGCCCATCATCCACAACCCGATCGCTTCGAACTACCGCCGTTCGCTCTACTGGTTATGGGCCGTCGGGAAGCTGCGTCCAGGCGTGTCCGTCGAACAGGCCGATGCGGAACTGGACGCGATCACCGAAGATCTGGAACGCGCATATCCGGATTCCAACACCGGCAAGCGTGCCAATGTTGTCCCCCTCCACGAGCAGGTCACCGGCGACGTCCGAACGATGCTGCTTGTCTTGCTGGGCGCGGTCGGATTCGTCCTGCTGATCGCCTGCGCGAACGTGGCCAGCCTCCTTCTGGGCCGTGCCACGACGCGTGTCCACGAGATGGCAATCCGCAACGCGATGGGAGCGACCCGCGCCCGGGTGATCCGACAGCTCCTGACCGAGAACATCGTCCTCGCTGCTCTGGGCGGAGCAGCCGGTCTCGTTGTCGGATACGGCGGTGTCGCGCTGATGCAACTGGTGCGCCCAGACTGGTTGCCCCGTATTGAAAACGTTGCGGTCACATCGCCGGTACTACTGTTCACCGCAGCGATCGTGGTCCTCGCGGGACTCCTATTCTCCACGGCCCCGGCCCTTCAGGCGTCACGTTCGGCGATCGCGGTATCGTTGGCCGGACGGACAGGCACGGAAGCCGTCCAGCGGGGTCGCACCACGCGTGATGTCCTTGTCGTCGCCGAAATTGCCCTCGCACTGACGTTGTTGATTGGCGCGGGACTTCTGGCACGCAGTTTCGTCACGCTCATGGGCACCGACGTCGGATTTGAAGCCACCCAGATGCTGACCGCGGCCGTAGAGCTGCCCGGACTCCGATACTCCGAGGACGGAGAGCGGCTGGCACTCTACCGGACCCTCCTCGAAAATGCGGCGGCAATGCCCGAAGCGGAAACAGTCGCCTTGACTTCGAACCTCCCTCTGCATGGGATACCGACGACCAGCCTGACTGTTGAAAGTGACTCGCAACCCATCGCGGAGAACCCGGAACTGGCGTTCCAGCGGGTCAGCGCCGACTACTTCCGGACGATGCACATTCCGTTGATAGACGGGCGGACCTTCGCCCCAGAAGACGCGAACGACACGTCGCCCTCGGCAATCGTCAACGAAGCCGCCGCAGATGCAATGTGGGGCCGGGCCGGCGTCATCGGCGAACGCTTCCGGTGGTCGGAATCGGAAGAAGGCCCCTGGTTCCATGTTGTGGGCGTGGTGGGCAACGTCCGACACGGGGGACCCGATCAATCACCGCCTCCGAAGGTCTACTACAACTTTGAAGCCGACGTGCCGGGTAGCGTCTGGCTCGTGGTGCGGACCCGTGCCGCACCCGAAAGTGCGGTCGCGTCCCTGACGGAGACAATCCGCCGCGTGGATCCGGCGATTGTCGTCGATCCGATCGCACCGATGAAGACATGGATCTCGGGGGCACTGACGCGACCGCGTTTCAATACGATCGTGCTGGGAGGGTTTGCTCTGCTCGCGTTGGTACTGACTATGATCGGTGTCTACGGGATCATCAACTATTCGGTCGCAGAGAGGAACCACGAACTCGGGGTGCGCATCGCCCTGGGTGCGAGGCGCAACGCGATCCTCACGCTGGTTCTCGGCCGTGGCCTGATGCTGACTTTGTTGGGCGTCGGTCTTGGCGTTGGCGGCGCCCTGATACTGACCCGATACATGGAGTCCATGTTGTTCGGGATACCGAACACCGACCCGGCGACTTACTTCCTGGTCTCCATGTTGCTGCTAGCGACAGCGACCGCGGCAGCCTGGGTGCCGGCCCGCCGCGCTCTCGGTGTCGATCCGATCGAGGTTCTACGGACGAACTGAGACACGAAAAATGAGCAGAAAACCTCCGATGTGGCGGCGATACCTGACCTTCTGGGGCCGGGACATCGACCGGGACCTGGAAGCGGAACTCGACTTCCACTTAGAAGCCCGCAAGACAGAATTGATCGATGAGGGATGGTCGCCGGTGGATGCGCGGCGGGAAGCGGAACGGCTGCTGGGAAATCTCCAGGGCATTCACAATGAGTGCGCCGGCGTCGATCGGCTGCGGGAGGTGGAAATGAAACGCGCGGACTATCTGGAACAGCTACGGCAAGACGTCGGGTACGCGTTGCGCGAGTTCGGGCGCAGCCCCGGCTTCGCAATCGTCGCGATCGTTACTCTCGCACTGGGCATCGGGGCCAACACGGCAATCTTCAGCGTGGTCAACGCGGTGCTGCTCAAGCCGCTCCCCTACGCCACAGACGGCGTCTACACACTGTGGCAGCAGGAGGCCGGCGGGGAGTTTGACTACACAGAAGTGTCTCCTGCCAACTTCCTGGACTGGCACGCCGAGAGCGAATCCTTCGAGTGGCTCGCGGCGGCGGCTCCGTTCTCGTTCGGCTATGCCGAGCAGGGCCGCTCGGTCGACATCGTCGCCTCGATGGTCTCCGACGGCTTCTTCGAAACACTTGGCGTCCCCGCCCTCATCGGACGAACGTTCTTTGAGAGTGAGTACGTCGCCGGCAACCGCGCCTTCGTCATCAGCCATGGCCTCTGGCTGCGGATGTTCGGAGCAGATCCGGCGGTTGTCGGGAGCGATATCACCTTTGACGGAACGCCGATCACGATCATCGGCGTCATGCCGCCCGAGTTCCAATTCCCCGACCAGGAAGTAGAGATCTGGTCGCCGCTGGTCCGGCAGGCCTACATGCCCGAACAAAGGGCCTCCACCTACTGGCGTGTAGTCGGCAAGCTTTCCGAAGGCGTGACGCCGGCCCAGGCACAGACGGAGATGGATGCGGTGGGCGCGGATCTGGCCCGCCGTTACCCGGAATCCAACGAAGGTGTCGGCATCGACCTTCGGCCCCTGCGCGAACATCTCATCGGAGATGTCCGTCAACCGCTGCTGGTGCTGCTGGCTGCGGTCGGATTTGTCCTGCTGATCGCGTGCTCGAACGTGGCGTGCCTGATGCTCATGCGAGGATCCCAGCGCGAACACGAGTTCGCGGTTCGCATGGCGGTCGGGGCCGGCCGCTTGCGGCTGGTTCGCCAACTCGTCGTCGAGAGCCTGGTTCTGGCGATCGTGGGAGGAGCGGGCGGTCTGGCCCTGGCAGCTGGAATCCAACGGATACTGCCTCTAGTGAGTCCATCCGACTTCCCGCGGCTCGACTACATAGACCTGGACACGACAGTACTGATGTTCACGGCAGCTATCGCCACTGGGTCCGCCCTGATCGCCGGCCTGTTTCCCCTCGTGCGGGTGTTCGGCCGGGACGTTCAGTCCAGGCTCAAAGAGTCGACGTACAACAACCGCCGGCCGCTCATCACGCCGCCTGGGACGGGCTCTGGTCGTCTCTGAAGTTGCGCTGGCCATCGTGCTGCTGGTCGGGGCGGGTCTGCTCGCACGAAGCTTCATCAACCTCGTGAAAGTTGATCCGGGCTTCGACGCCAGGAACGCCCTGACCGTCGAGCTCCACATCTGGGACAGCTATCCGGCGCCCGCCCAGCAGGTGAACTTCTTCGACGAACTGTTTGGCCGGCTCCGAGCGCTTCCCGGGACGCGGGCGGTTGGGGCCGCGTCCTCGTCACCTTTTCATGACGCGAGCCAGGAGATGGAACGCATCTTTACGATCGAAAGCGAACCGGCAGAATCGAGCGGCCACAGCGCGTTCCTGACTATCGCCACCGACGGCTACTTCGAAGCCATCGGTACACCGATCCTGGAAGGTCGCAGCTTCAGACGTTTCGATGGCACCGACTCGAATCGCGTGGCGATCATCACCGAAAGCCTCGCAACACGATATTGGGAGAGTGGCGCGGCCGTCGGCGGCCGGATCCGCATAAGCGATGGTGGCGAGTTGAGCATCCACGAGGTCGTGGGAATCGTCCCGGATGCACGCCACACGGGACTTGACATGGCGCCGCGCGCGGAAATCTTTGTGCCCCTCCGCCAGAACCCGTTCGGATCGATGATCGTCGTCCTGGGCACGGACCGAGACCCGCTCGGGCTCGCCGAAGCGGCTCGGGAGCAGATATGGGCGATTCAGCCGGATCAGAGCGTCGGAACGGTCGCAACGATCGGCCAGTTCATCGACCGGACCCTCGGCACCCGGCGTTTCTATCTGTTTCTGATCGGCCTGTTCCGCCGTGATAGCTCTCGCGCTTACAAGTCGGACCTACTGGCAGTGGCGCTACTCTTCTGTAGGTGCGGTCTACGACCGCATGCCTGGGAATTCGGATGAAGTGCGTTCATAGAGCGCACCTACAGTCGGACCTACTGGCGGTGGCGCTACTCTTCTGTAGGTGCAGTCTATGACCGCACGCTTGGGAATTCGGATGAAGTGCGCTCATGGAGCGCACCTACAGTCGGACCTACTGGCAGTTGGCGCTCCGCCTGGAAATTCGGATGAAGTGCGCTCATAGAGCGCACCTACAGCTTGAAGTGCTGGGACTTTGGTAGGAACCGTTGGAGGTCGGTCGGGCTCTCCAGCCAGTAATCCGGCTCCGAGCCGGCGAGCTCTTCCCGGGAGAACGGACCCCACGTCACCGCGCCCACACGAACGCCGGCGGCTTTGCCCGAGGCCATGTCGAACGGCGAGTCGCCAAGAAAGACCGCGCGTTCAGCAGCGACGCCGAGTTTATCGAGCGCCATCAGGACAGGTTCGGGATGCGGCTTCGCGTTCACGACATCGTCCGCTCCGATCAGGACTTCGAACAGACCGTCGTATCCGCCCCGCTCGAGCCCGCGCTCGAGGCTCCCGTGCATCTTGCTCGTCACGACGGCCAACCGGTAGCCGGCTTCGCTGAACGACGCCACCGCGTCACGAACCCCCGGGTATTCCAAGACGAGTGCGTCGTGGTGTTCCAGGTTGTGCTCGATATAGGTGGAGATCATTGCCTGGATTTCATCCGGCTCCTGGGTGAAGTGGCGAAACTGCATACGCAGCGGGATGCCCAGGTTCTTCAACCATTCCTCGTCGGACAGCGGCGTGTACCCGTGGACACCGACGGTATGGCGGTAGCTTCGGAGGATCAGGTCAACTGTGTCGATCAGCGTGCCGTCCAGATCGAAGAGCAGCGCGTCGGTGTCGTCGATTCGCATCGGACCGAGTATAGCGGAACGAAGCGCGCACCTATGGAGCCTGCGGCTTCGGCGGTCACACGGAGGGCACTGCTTCGAGCAGATTCTTCTGTAGCGGCGGTCTATGACCGCCGACCTTTCGGAAATGGATTGCGGCGGTCATAGACCGCCGCTACAATTTGATGTTCGAGCTGCCGAAAATGTTCAATATCATCGTGCCATGTCCTGCACGTGCACCCAGATCGAGAAAGTCCCGATCGCGGGAAAACTCAAGGTCTATCAGTACACCTTCAAGTGCGTGACCGCGGACGGACGGACGAAGCGGGCAATGCTGGTGGAGTCAGACGACAAGCGGGCCAAACTGCTGGCCGAGATCAAGTGCGCGGAGGCGGCGGCGAGGGAATAACCAACGGAGCGGCGAACGCCCGCCGCTCCGTTGGTTTCCCTCACGCGAAGCTACTGCATCTGGGGGTCGGAAGTTGTGGTCACTTCCCCCTCCCCTCCTCTTGCCGGTAGCGTCTTCAAAAGCTCTTCCCAGTCGAACCAGTCTTCCTGACCGTTGATGTACTTCTCGAACCAGTTGAACTCGGAAACCATCTTGACCATCTGGTTCCGACGCGTGGGAATGCCATGGGTCTGGCCGGGATAGACGAAGAACTCCGTCGGGACACCGAGCTTCTTGAGCGCCATGTGCAACTCTTCGCTCTGCGGGCGCGGCACCCGTGGATCTCCATCGACGACATGGACCAGCGTTGGAGTTTCGGCGTTGTTGATGTACTTGAGCGGCGAGATATCCCATAACGCCTCGAAGTCGTCGTAGGGGAACACGCCGAAATAGTTCTGGCGGTTCCGTTGAACATCGCTCTGCGCGTACATCGACACCCAGTTCATCGTCCCCGCGCCGGACGAGATCGCCTTGAACCGGTTCGTGTGTGTCAGGATCCAGTTGGACCAGTGTCCGCCCGCGCTCCAGCCCATCGCACCGAGTCGGTCCGGGTCCACCATGCCTTCGGCGATCAGGTGATCCACTCCAGCCATGATGTCCTCATAACCCTGGCGGAAGTAGTCCCCGATGATCTCCGTCCGGAATTCTTCCCCGTAGTTAGAGGAACCCCGGTAGTTGGGGAGCAGGCACATGTACCCGGCGGCCGCATAGATGTGGGAATAGTAGCCATGGCTCGCGTTGAAGCTCTGGACCGTGGCCGACGCGGGCCCGCCGTGGATCTGGACGATGAGCGGATAACGACGTCCGGGCTCGTAATTCACCGGCTTGACCAGGACGCCTTCGATCATCTTGCCGTCGGTCGACGTCCACGTTACGGCCTCGGTCTGACCTAGCGCGAATCCGTCTACCTGGGGGTTCGAGTTCGTCAGGCGCTTCCAGTTGTCACGGCTGGCGAGATCGTCCAGCGAGGCGATCGCGTAGACGCTTGGTGGCGTCACCGGGTCGGAATAATTGACCCTGAACGAGTCGCTCAGCCGGTCGTACTCGAGCGAAAGGGACGCGGCCGCGTCCGTGATCTGGCTGACTTGTCCGGACGCCACGTCGATCGCCAGCACGTTACGAGTCGCGCCGATGCCGGCGTTCGAGTAGATCGTCCCCCCGTCCTTCGACCAGAAGCCGACCGACACTGAACCGTCGTAGCCGCCACCAAGTTTTCGTAACGACCCTGCGCGATCCGACACTCTGCGAAGCCAGATCTTGCGGTCCCGGTTGTATGTGAAGTCGTTCGAAGCCGAGAAGGCGAGCGTCGAACTGTCCGGAGAGAACGAAAGCCCGCTCTCGCCGACTTCCTCATTCTCGGTCAACCGTTCGACGTGACCCGTGGCGATCTCCAACAGGTACAGATCGGAGTAGATACCGCTTTCGGTCACCGTACGCATGTAGCGGTCGTTGGGAACTCCTTGGAAACCGATCCATTTCGAGTCGCGCGACATGGAGACTCCTCGGGCGGAGTAGTCGCTGCTCGTCGTGAGCTGCGTCGCCTCGCGGCTGCCCATGTCGAACGCCCAGAGGTGCTCCTGGGGCACGTCCTCGTTCCGGACCATCACGTTGAACTCTTCCTTCATCCGGTCCCGCTTCCGCTCATCGACCCGATCGGGTGCCAGGAAGTACACCTGGCTGCTGTCGGGCGCAAAATTCCACCAGATAACGGGCGCGTAGTGGTCGATCAGCTTCGTGGCCGGGGTAGCGATGTCGGCCAGGTCGATGACCCAGACGTCCCGGTCTTCGTTCTCACCGCCGGTGAACGCGAGCCAGTTCCCGTCTTCGCTGAAGGCGAATCGGCTGACGCCGCCCTCCGCATCGGTGATCCTGCGGGCTTCGCCGCCATCAGGTCGCATCATGTACAGCTGGTTGTCGTCACCTTCGCGGTTCGACCTGAAAACGAAGAAGCTGCTGTCCATGGACCACTCGGGAGCGTTCTCGTTCTTACCCTGGGTGTAGGTCATCTGGCGCGTCGAGGAGATCCCTTCGTCGACGGATACGAGATAAAGATCGGTGAAGTCCCGTCCTTCCTCCCAGTCGGTGATCGATCGCGTGTAGAGCATCCAGTCGCCGTCGGGGCTGACGGCCCTATTGCCGATCGATTGCATGTCGATGACGTCCATGAACGTCATCGCCCGGCGTTCCTGCGCCGAAGCGGGAATTGTCACCGCAACCAGCAGCAACAGCACCAATGCCGGAACCCAACGTCGGTTGTTCATTGTCATAGGTCTCCTCGCTCGCTCGCGCGAGCGCCCTCCTCTTATGGATGTTCGAGATTAATGACGAGAATCGGGGAGACGGGCGTGGGAGTCAAGTACTAACGGAATCGGGAGCCGGCGTTACGGGGGCCGAGAAACGGGGATTAACCGGTCTCTACGCCTGCCGATTCTGTGGATGGGACGATAGCGCTTGAGACTATAGCTATCGAGGTGTGCGAAGAGCGGTGGAATCTGCCGCGGTCAGCTACTCGACAACCATGCCGATGGAGCGAACGCGGCTGGTCACAATCCTCCGGCCCTCCACCTGAAACTCCAGGTTGAAGCCGATGTAGATGCCACGTAGCTTCAGGAACGAACCGCCAAGGGAACTGCCCGCAAGATGAACCGGGGTACGCCTGGGGAAGAAGCGACCGCCCTGCACCATCACCTCACCGGTGTGGCCCGAAAGGATCATGATTTCGTAGGTGCTGTTCTCCGTGCGAACGCAGAGAGAATCCAGATCCGCAAGGCTCTCCACCTGGACGCCGTCACGCCACTCACGTTTGGACCAGTTGTCCAGGATGGTGTCCGACGCGTGCCAAGCCGAACGGTCTGGCGTGGCCCGTAGACCGATGGCTGTGTCGGTGGAATCGCCTGGTCGGTTCATGAAGAATTCTCCGCGATCAGTTTACCCTAGGTGACACGGGCTATCTGAGCTTTTTCTTGTCCCAGCCACAACCGTGACAATACCTAAATCATTGATTACACAGGGAAACTAAACCATAATCGCATTAGACCGAATGATGGACAAGTTCAAGACGCTCAAACGGCGCATCGCCGATGCGATAGAGAGACACAGGATGGTCGACGACGGGGAGTCGATCCTGGTCGGAGTCTCCGGAGGAGCGGACTCCGTCTGCCTGATCCGGATCCTGCACGAGTTGGGTTATCCGCTCGGCATCGCCCACCTGAACCACGGCCTTCGCGGAAAGGACTCCAACGCCGACGAAGAATTCGTCGGCAATCTGGCTGAACACCTTGGAATTCCTTTCTTCCGGGCCGGCGTCGACCTGGACACCGAGAGGGGCAATCTCGAAGCGGAAGCTCGGGAAGCCCGCCGATTGTTCCTCGAACGGACTGCCGACAGAGGGGGGTTCAGCCGCATCGCCCTCGGACACAGCCGAGATGACCGAGCCGAGACTTTCCTGCTGCACCTGATGAGGGGAGCGGGCCCGGAGGGCCTTTCATCGATGCGACCGGTGGCGGGCCGCGTGATCCGTCCCCTGATCGAGATACCGCGGTCCGAGATCGTGACCTACCTCGAGGGCCAGCACCAACCATGGCGCCATGACGAATCGAACGACGACCTCGGCTTCGCACGCAACCGCATGCGCCACGTCGTGCTGCCGACGCTCGCCGCGGAGTTCAACCGGCGCCTCCCGAAAACGCTGAACCGGACCGCCGACCTCCTGGAAGCGGAAAATCAATGGATTGAACGAGTCACCGACGATTGGCTGGCCGACCACGGGTCATGGGAAGGGACGGAGTTCCTGATCGACATCGGCCACCTCCCCGACGAACTCGGGTTCGTGCGACGCATCCTTCGGGCCGCGCTCGAGACAGCTGGCGGCGATGTCTGGACGCTCGAGGACGTGGGTTTCCGGCACATGGAGAGCGTGCGCTCCCTGATCGAAGTCGGAAAGAGCGGTCGCGTCATCGAGCTTCCGGGTGGAATCCGGGTGGAACGGAACTTCGAAAAGCTGGTGTTCGGTCAGGCGGGGTCCGAACCAGTCGACTACGAGTACGAATTGCCGATTCCGGGACGCGTCGTCATTCCCGAAATTGGCATGACGATCGACGCACGGATTCTCACCCCCGACGACGTCCAACCCAATCAAAACGGGGCGCTTGTCGATGGTGAATCGCTGGGACCGTGTGTTAAGATCAGAAACTGGAGGAATGGCGACTTCTACAACCCCGTTGGGCTTCCGGCATCGAAGCTAAAGAGGTTGTTCCAGAAGGGACGGATTCCGCGCAGGCAGAGACATCAGTGGCCCGTCCTCGTCGCCCCATCATCATCCATCGTCTGGGTAGCCTCATTTCCCGTGTCTCGCGATTTTGTCCCGACGGGACGCTCCCATCGCATAATTGCTCTTGAGGCTGTGCCCGCGCCGGGATGATGTCCGGGCAGGACCCGGAAACGTTTGCCGCAAGGCGGTGTCTAAGGAATACAGGCCTTAGGCCAACCCGGATCTCGGACGGATTCGGGCCAGGGGGTTTCATTGAATTCGACAGCGAAGACCATTTTATTCTGGGTCGCTCTGCTGCTGACGGCTGTGCTGCTGTACCAGGTCGTCCAGAGAACTACGTCGACCGACGACACCGATTTTAACTTCACGCGTTTTCTCAATGAAGTCGAGCGCGGCTCGGTCAAGAGCGTCACGATCGCGGATTCGGAGATTACCGGTGAGTTGACCACCGGAGAGACTTTCAAGACATACCTCCCGATGGAATACCCGGACATGCTGACGCTGCTCCGCGACAAGAATGTCGAGGTCGTCGGAGAACCGGCAACCCAGAGTCCATGGATCTCCGCTCTGGTGGGCTGGGCACCGTTCCTTTTCCTGATCGGGTTCTGGATCTTCTTCATGCGCCAGATGCAGAGCGGAGGCAACAAGGCCCTGTCGTTCGGCAAGAGCCGGGCGCGGCTGCTGACCGCGCACCAGAAAAAGATCAGCTTCAAGGACGTCGCTGGCGTAGATGAGGCCAAGGCAGAACTCTTCGAGATCATCGACTTTCTCAAGGAACCCCAGAAATTCCAGAAACTCGGCGGACGCATTCCCAAAGGCGTGCTGCTGGTCGGACCTCCGGGTACGGGCAAGACACTGCTGGCGCGCGCAATCGCCGGTGAAGCCAATGTCCCCTTCTTCTCGATCAGCGGATCCGATTTCGTCGAGATGTTCGTCGGCGTGGGCGCCTCGCGTGTCCGGGATCTGTTCGAACAGGGCAAGAAGAACGCCCCATGCATCATCTTCATCGACGAGATCGACGCTGTCGGGCGCCATCGGGGCGCGGGTCTGGGCGGCGGCCACGACGAGCGCGAGCAGACGCTCAACCAGTTGCTCGTCGAGATGGACGGGTTCGAATCGAACGAAGGCGTGATCCTGGTTGCGGCGACGAACCGGCCCGATGTGCTCGACCCCGCGCTGTTGAGGCCCGGACGATTCGACCGGACCGTCGTGGTGCCCCGTCCGGACGTCAAGGGACGCGAGGGCATCCTGGCCGTGCACGTGAGAAAGGTCCCGTTGGCAGAGGACGTCGAGATCGGCGTCGTCGCCCGCGGAACTCCTGGATTCTCGGGCGCGGACCTGGCCAACCTGGTGAACGAAGCGGCGCTGAACGCCGCGCGCCTCAATCACAAGGTCGTCGCGCAGGAAGACTTCGAGACCTCGAAAGACAAGCTACTGATGGGCGTCGCTCGGAAGTCGCTCATCATCACAGAGAATGAGAAGCGCGTGACTGCGTTTCACGAGGCCGGCCACGCGCTTGTCGCGGCAATGGTCCCGGAGGCCGATCCACTCCACAAGGTAACGATCATCCCGCACGGGATGGCCTTGGGCGTTACACAGCAGCTTCCAGTCGACGACCGGCACACCTATCCGCGGTCATACCTGGAAGGTCAACTCGCCATCATGATGGGCGGCAGGCTCGCCGAAGAGCTGTTCCTCGACACGATGACGACCGGCGCCGGCAACGACATCGAGCGGGCAACCGAACTCGCGCGTAAGATGGTCTGCCAGTACGGGATGTCCAAGCTCGGTCCGCTGACGTTCGGACGCCAGGAAGAACAGATCTTCCTCGCACGCGAGATCAGCCAGCACCGCGACTACAGCGAAGAGACCGCCCAGTCGATCGACGAGCAGGTACGCAACTTCATCATGGAGGGGTACGAGCGTGCGAAGTCGATCCTGTCCAAGAACAAGGACGCCCTCAACCGCATCGCAGAAGCACTGCTCGAACGCGAAACGCTGGACGCGATCGACATCCAGGCGTTGATCGATGATAAGCCGCTGAGGGAAAAGCCGGAGCCGGTCCCGCCCAGCAAGGACGAAGACCGGAAAGACGAGAAGGCGCCCGAGCCGGTCGACAAGGACGAGGTCGTCGGGCAGATTCCGCCGCAAGAAAATCCTTCGCCGGCGTAGTTTGCCAGCAGTGGCGGTCGATGACCGCAGATGATCCCCAGCCAGAAGCTTCGGTTTCTGGCTTTTTCTTTATGCGCAGAAGCTACACCTGGAAACTGCCGCGGACCACGATCGAGCTGGGACCACGAACGATCGTCATGGGTATCCTCAACGTCACACCGGATTCCTTTTCCGAAGGACGAGACAACGTGGACCCGGTGCGCGCGCGCGACCGGGCGCAGCAGATCGAGGCCCAGGGTGCGGACATCCTGGATGTGGGAGCGGAGTCGACCAAGCCCGGTGGAACGCCGGTCGACGCGGCCGAAGAAATGCGGCGTCTGGGTCCGGTCCTGGAACTGTTGGCTGCATCAGTAAAGATCCCGATATCAGTCGACACCTATCGAGCGGCGACTGCACGCGCCGCGATCGACGCGGGAGCCCAGATCATCAACGACATCAGCGGCTTTCGCCTCGATTCCGGGATGGCAAGGTTGGCGGCCGAAACGGTTTCCGGCGTCGTGCTGACGCACAGCCGCGGGGACCGAGCCCAACTCCATGATAGGAAAGAAGATGATAGCCCTTCTGCGATTCGGGATGAACTCGCTTCGGTGGCCGCGGCGGGGGTCGAGGCCGGAGTCTCGCCGGGAGCGATCGTCCTGGACCCCGGAATAGGGTTCGGAAAGAGCCCTGGAACCAATCTAAAAGTGTTAAAAAGACTGGATCTTTTTAGTACACTAGGCTATCCGATGCTGGCGGGCATATCCCGTAAGTCTTTTATCAGGATACGTGTACCTGTATCCGACGCGCCTTTGTGGGACACCGCGGCGGCCTCGGCGGCGGCGATTCTGGGGGGGGCGCATATTTTGCGCGTTCACGACGTCGCCCAGATGCGTGCGGTGGCCGAAATGGCGGATGCAATCGAGGGATCGGGCAATTAGAACCGGGAGCAATAGCGGCGGTCCAGTCCGACGACCACACACGGTTTCCCGATCGGACCGAAGCGTACCCGAGTCGGTCGCCGCCGGACGCGAGAGAGAAGATGATGAGCGAACTGCTTGGACTACCACCGATCGACGCCTACGTGTTCCTCGACATCGCGGTCGTGGCGTTCATCATCTATCAGGTGCTCGTCCTGATCCGCGGAACACGCGCGGTCCAGATGGCGTTAGGTATGACGCTGATCGTCGTTTTCTTCTATCTGTCGCGATCGAGTCGTCTGGCGACGCTGTCCTGGCTGTTGACCAATATCCTTCCCTATTTCGTATTCGCCATCATCGTCATCTTCCAGTCTGAAATCCGGCGGGCGCTGATCCATTTCGGCAAGACGCCGTTCTTCAGCGGGTTCTCGACGGTCAACCGAAGCGAGTTTTACGACGAACTGGTCCTGGCCGCGACGACGCTCGCCGGGCGTCGCACCGGTGCGCTGATCGTCGTCGAGCGCGACATCGGCCTCAAGAACTACATCGAGAGCGGGATCACGCTGGACTCGGTCGTATCCTACGACCTGCTGGTCACGATCTTCGACCCGTCGGTCCCGCTCCACGACGGCGCGGCAATCGTCCAGTCCGGACGCATCGCCGCTGCCGCCTGCTTCCTGCCTCTCACGGTGAACCCCCATCTCAGTAAGGAACTCGGGACACGCCATCGCGCGGCTATCGGAGTGACCGAGGAAACCGACGCCGTCGCGATCGTCGTCTCGGAAGAGACCGGCGCGATCTCCTTCGCAGCCAACGGTGAGATCGAGCGTTTCCTGGACGCCGAGGGACTGCGCCTTCGTCTGCGTAACTCGTTCGAGAAGAGAGCTTCCCGCCAAATCCCCGAAGCTATCGCCACCCCGGCGGGATCATAGTGGCGATGCTATCCATTCGGCACGCCGTCACGCGCAACTGGTTTCTTAAGCTGTTCTCCATCCTGCTTGCGGTTCTGCTCTGGCTCACGATCGCCAGCGAAACCAATTCGGTCATCGTCCAGACCGTCCCGCTCGAGTTTCGAGCTATTCCGCGATTCATGGAGATCATCGGAGAGTCGGCAACCGAGGTCAGCCTGCAGCTTCGAGGTTCTTCGAACCTGTTGAACGAGATTTCGCCGGCGGATATCGCGGCCGTGATATCGCTGGCAGGCGAGACCCCTGGAGAAAAGAACGTTCAATTGACGGCCTCCAGCATCCTGACGCCGTTTGGTGTGGAAGTGTTGCGGTTCGATCCACCCCGTGTTCAGTTCACTCTCGAACAAACGCTCACTCGGACGATTCCCGTGCGCCCCATCGTAGAGGGCGATCCGGCGGAGGACTTTGTCGTCGGGACCATCAGCGTCGTGCCGTCGACGGTCAATGTCGTCGGCCCCGAATCGATCATCGGCCCACTCGTGACGCTGCCCACGACGACGGTCCGGATCGACGGCGCCAACCAGGATGTGCAAGACTCCGTCGACCTGAACGTCCTCAACCCGTTGGTCCGCCGCGAGTCGCTTTCCGCCTATGAGGTCACCGTCCCGATCAACGAAATCGAGGTGCGAGATACGTTCACGATCGTGATCGATCCGTCGCTCGACCCGACAATCTGGATGATCGAACCGACGGAGGTGGCTGTGACGATACGCGGTCCCAAGAGCAGGATGGCGGACCTGGACACTAGCGGGATCTTCTTCACGGTCGACACGACGGTGCTCACGCCGGGAACCCAGCAGGTCAGCCCCGAGATCATCGGGTTGCTCGATCCGTTCGCCGTCGAGGACGTCTTGCCTGAGAGCGTGCAGGTGATCGTTCGATCGGCGCTTCAATGAAATCCCGGCCAGCTTCCCCCAAACTCTTCGGCACCGACGGTATCCGGGCGCACGCAGGCGGATATCCGCTCGATCCCAGGACAATACCGGCGATCGGCAGGGCGATCGGTGCAGAGCTTGGCGGCACGGTCATCCTCGGATGCGATCCAAGGGAATCGAGCCCGTGGATCGGACGGTTGCTGAGAGCGGGTCTCGCCACGGTCGGCGCCGGGGTCGAGGATGCCGGTGTCGTACCAACGCCCGCCGTTGCGCTGCTGACACAACAGGCCGATGCGGCCGGGGGAATCATGATCTCCGCCTCGCACAACGCTTACGGGGACAACGGCATCAAGGTGTTCGCAGCGGACGGCAGGAAGATCGAAAACGACGCCGAAGCAAGGATAGAGCATCGGGTGGCAACAGACGACGGCGCCGATGCGGCAACGTCGTTCGAGGCCACGAGCGATGGCGACACCGACGACCCGACGCCTTCGCCTTTGGCTGATCGTTACGTCGAACTTCTTCGGAAACGCTTTCGTTCGGGCAAGTGGCTGTCGAGGCTCGGGATCGTCGTCGACTGCGCCAACGGGGCGATGAGCCGGATCGCGCCGGCGATGTTCCGGACTCTGGGAGCGGAAGTCCATGCCATCCACGCGGACCCGGACGGCACGAATATCAACGCCGGTTGCGGGGCGGTCCACCCGGCCAGCCTGCTTGCTACCGTGAAAGAGAAGACAGCTGATTTCGGAGTCGCCTTCGACGGAGACGGAGACCGGGCGATGTTCGCAACCCGCGCCGGGCGTCTGATCGACGGGGACGCGGTTCTGCTTCTGATCACACGCAACCTGCGGCGGGCAGGAAAGCTCGACAACTCCGTGGTCGTTGGAACGTCCATGACCAACTACGCCCTCGAACTGGTCCTGGCCGCAGAAGGCGTCCGGCTTGTCCGCACCGACGTCGGAGACCGGTACGTGTTCCGCGAGATGCTCTCCTTGAGAGCTTCGATCGGAGGTGAGCCATCCGGCCACATCATTTTCGGGGATTTTGGACTCTCTGGAGATGGGCTCCTTACGGCGCTGAAGTTGGCGGAAACGATCGTCGAGGGCACCTCTTCGCTCGACGCCCTCACCAAGGACTGGAACCCGATGCCGCAGCTGATCCGCAATGTTCCGGTCGCCGAGAAAGTACCCCTGGAATCGCTTTCTGAAGTGAGCGGTAAGATCGACGAGATTGCCGGGTTGCTCCGAGGTCGGGGACGTATCGTCGTTCGTTACTCGGGCACCGAAGCGCTGCTGCGCATCATGATCGAGAGCGACTCGGCGGAGACGAACCAAGCGTATGCCGCGGACCTGGCTGCGCTGTTCGTCAGGTCACTCGGACCGGCGGGCAGGTTGAGCATGGGGTAGAAGTGCGATCGATAAAGGATCCGATGGAACCTGGTCGCTACCGCGCTCGGTTCTTGCGGGATACAACAATCAGAAAGCCCCGACATCCTTTCGGATATCGGGGCTTCTTCATTTAATCCCCGGCGACGACCTAGTCTCCCACGCAGTCGCCCACGCAGTACCATCGGCCCTGAGGGGCTTAACTTCCGTGTTCGGGATGGGAACGGGTGTGACCCCCCCGGTAGAATCACCGAGAAACTCGAGAATCGTTGGCCTTCCTTTGGTTATTCGGCGGTCATAGACCACCGCTACAGACAGAAGGGAAAACCTTCAAAGAGCGAACGTCTTTAACAACTCAATATTGATGGGCATCGAGCGCCAGTTGGCGAAAATTCGTAGTGATAAAATCGTAATGATCAAGCCTCACGACCGATTAGTACGGGTTAGCTAAACACGTTACCGTGCGTACACACCCCGCCTATCAACGTGGTAGTCTTCCACGGGTCTTTAGGAGCCTTATGGCCCGGGAGATCTTATCTTGTGGCCAGCTTCGCGCTTAGATGCTTTCAGCGCTTATCTGAACCGAACGTAGCTACCCAGCGATGCCGTTGGCACGACAACTGGTACACTAGAGGTCCGTCCAACCCAGTCCTCTCGTACTAAGGTCAGCCCCACTCAAATCTCCTGCGCCCACACCAGATAGGGACCGAACTGTCTCGCGACGTTCTGAACCCAGCTCACGTACCGCTTTAATGGGCGAACAGCCCAACCCTTGGGACCTTCTACAGCCCCAGGATGCGATGAGCCGACATCGAGGTGCCAAACCCGGGCGTCGATGTGAACTCTTGGCCCGGATAAGCCTGTTATCCCCGGCGTACCTTTTATCCGTTGAGCGATGGCCCTTCCATACAGAACCACCGGATCACTAAGTCCTGGTTTCCCACCTGCTCGACTTGTTGGTCTCGCAGTCAAGCCACCTTATGCCTTTACACTCGAAGGCTGATTTCCAAACAGCCTGAGGTGACCTTTGAGCGCCTCCGTTACATTTTAGGAGGCGACCGCCCCAGTCAAACTACCCGCCAGGCAATGTCCCTGAACCGGATAACGGTTCTAGGTTAGATCCACAAAACAACAAGGGTGGTATCTCACGGGTGGCTCCCCGCAGGCCAAAGCCCACGGTTCAAAGCCTCCCACCTATCCTGCGCATGCTGGCCCGTAAATCATTGCCAAGGTATAGTAAAGGTGCACGGGGTCTTTCCGTCTTGATGCGGGCATCCGGCATCTTCACCGGAACTACAAATTCGCTGAGTCACTCGTTAAGACAGTCGTCAGATCGTTACGCCATTCGTGCAGGTCGGAACTTACCCGACAAGGAATTTCGCTACCTTAGGACCGTTATAGTTACGGCCGCCGTTCACCGGGGCTTCAATTCAGAGCTTCGCTGCAAGCAGCTAACCCCTCCTTTTAACCTTCCGGCACCGGGCAGGCGTCAGCCCCTATACGTCGTTTTCGACTTTGCAGAGACCTGTGTTTTTGTTAAACAGTCGCCTGACGCGCTTCACTGCGACCCCTTCTCGCTCAGACCGCGAGGGTCTTTCACGATAATGGGGCGCACCTTCTCCCGAAGTTACGGTGCTAATTTGCCGAGTTCCTGAACGAGTGTTCTCTCAAGCGCCTTTGGACTTTAAATCCTCGTCTACCTGTGTCGGTTTGCGGTACGGTCACCCTGATCTCTCCTTAGAGGTTTTTCTTGGCAGTGTGGCTTCACTCACTTGTGAGTCGTTACGACTCCGGACTCCCCTCTCGGCGTTGAATGCCCGCACGGATTTGCCTGCGCGGACCGCCTACCGGGTTCCACCTCCCATAGCCATAGGGTTTGGCTGAGCTAGCCTCCTGCGTCACCCCATCGTACAAACGAAATCATGGTGGTACAGGAATGTTGACCTGTTTCCCATCGTCTACGCCTTTCGACCTCGACTTAGGGACCGACTAACCCTGAGCGGATTAACCTTCCTCAGGAAACCTTAGACTTTCGGCGGGGAGGGTTCTCACCTCCCTTATCGCTACTTATGCCGGCAGAGTCTCTTCTGTACGCTCCACCTGTCCTTTCGGTCAGGCTTCGGCGCCGAACAGAATGCTCCCCTACCAAAACATGATTCCGAAGAACCATGAGTTCCGCAGCTTCGGCACGATGCTTGAGCCCCGTTGAATTATCGGTGCGAAGACGCTTGACCAGTGAGCTGTTACGCTTTCTTTAAAGGATGGCTGCTTCTAAGCCAACCTCCTGGCTGTCTAAGCATCTTCACGTCCTTTCCCACTTAGCATCGATTTGGGGGCCTTAGCTGGCGGTCTGGGCTCTTTCCCTTTTGACAATGAGGCTTAGCCCCCACTGTCTGACTGCCACGTATTTGTCATCGGCATTCGGAGTTTGATTGGATTCAGTAACCTTGTGGGGCCCCTAGTCCATTCAGTGCTCTACCGCCGATGCAATTCGCGTGACGCTAGCCCTAAAGCTATTTCGGGGAGAACGGGCTATAACGGAATTTGATTAGCCTTTCACCCCTACCCTCAGCTCATCCAAGCCGTTTTCAACCGACACTGGTTCGGACCTTCACCTCGTGTTACCGAGGCTTCATCCTGGCCAAGGGTAGATCATCCCGCTTCGCGTCTATTCCCACGGACTCATATTTCGCCCTATTCAGACTCGCTTTCGCTACGGCTCCCCCAAACGGGTTAACCTCGCCCGTGACAATAACTAGCCGGCTCATTATGCAATAGGCACGCGATCAGGCATGACCCGAAGGCCATAGCCCTCTCACTGCTTGTAAGCACACGGTTTCAGGTTCTTTTAACTCCCCTAGCAGGGGTTCTTTTCACCTTTCCCTCACGGTACTGGTTCACTATCGGTCGACGGTTAGTATTTAGCCTTGGGAGATGGTCCTCCCGGATTCCCACAGGGTTCCTCGTGTCCCGCGGTACTCAGGTGCCTGTCGGGAGTCGCTGCCGCTTTCGTGTACGGGGCTATCACCCTCTATGGCCCGCCGTTCCAGGCGGTTCTACTAGCGAAGCGATTTGTAACTCCACTATGACAGGTCCTACAACCCCACCGAATCCGAAGAAACGATGGTTTGGGCTATTCCGCATTCGCTCGCCGCTACTAACGGAATCACTATTGTTTTCTATTCCTCCAGGTACTGAGATGGTTCACTTCCCTGGGTTCGCTTCATACGACCTATGTATTCAGTCGCAGATACTCCGGTTTTGCCGGAGTGGGTTCCCCCATTCGGAGACCCCCGGATCAACGCCTGCTTGCGGCTTCCCGAGGCTTATCGCAGCTTGCCACGTCCTTCATCGCCTACCGTCGCCAAGGCATTCACCGTGTGCCCTTAGTAGCTTGATCACCACACAACTTTGCCTAAGGCGCTCGTTCTACTCAGCTGAATCCGCGAGAATAACTCGAACCACCGGCTTCGACCCTGTACAAGCGATCGTCGCATGGCGGCTCTTCCCACGAATCCGTTTTCGTAGAATTTGCCCATCAATATTCAGTTGTCAAAGACCGGTGCCATTCGATCCAACTGCAGGTTGGATTCGAAAGATTTGAAATTTGAAATTCGAGATTTCAAATGTGCGAAGCAAGCTTCGTAATGGAGATGATCGGGATCGAACCGACGGCCTCCGCCTTGCAAGGGCGGCGCTCTCCCAACTGAGCTACATCCCCCTGGCACAACCTACACCAGCCCCGAATTCCCGAATGGAAATGGGCCTGGGTAGACTTGAACTACCGACCTCACGCTTATCAGGCGTGCGCTCTAACCAGACTGAGCTACAGGCCCGGAGTTTTTGCCGACTCCGCACGCGTTGCCGGATAGGCTTGTGCCAGAGAATTTATCATTGAAAAAGTTGAGACAGAAAGCGTGCCCGCAAGCCAAACGAGCGAGTCGTCAGCTAACGAGCGAGTTGACGCCGAGCTTGCCTTCCGATCAAAAAACGATCGTCCGGCTCACTTGCGCCTATCGTGAGCTTTACTCTTAGAAAGGAGGTGATCCAGCCACAGGTTCTCCTACGGCTACCTTGTTACGACTTCACCCCAATCACCATTCATACCTTGGACGGCTATCTCCCGAAGGTTGAATCACCGGCTTCTAGTACAAACGGCTTTCGTGATGTGACGGGCGGTGTGTACAAGGCCCGGGAACGTATTCACCGCGGCATGCTGATCCGCGATTACTAGCGATTCCAACTTCATGGAGTCGAGTTGCAGACTCCAATCCGAACTGAGGATGGCTTTTTGAGATTAGCTCCCCCTCGCAGGTTTGCAACTCTCTGTACCACCCATTGTAGCACGTGTGTAGCCCTGGACATAAAGGCCATGAGGACTTGACGTCATCCCCACCTTCCTCCGGTTTTTCACCGGCAGTCCCCTTAGAGTGCCCACCATTATGTGATGGCAACTAAGGGCAAGGGTTGCGCTCGTTGCGGGACTTAACCCAACATCTCACGACACGAGCTGTCGACAGCCATGCAGCACCTCGACTAACGTCCCCGAAGGGAACAAGGACTTTCACCCTCTAGCGCTAGCCGTTCGAGCCCAGGTAAGGTTCTTCGCGTTGCGTCGAATTAAACCACATGCTCCACCGCTTGTGCGGGCCCCCGTCAATTCCTTTGAGTTTCAGCCTTGCGACCGTACTCCCCAGGCGGGATACTTAACGCGTTAGCTCCGGCACGGGAGAATCAAACCCTCCCACACCAAGTATCCATCGTTTAGGGCTAGGACTACCAGGGTATCTAATCCTGTTTGCTCCCCTAGCTTTCGCGCCTCAGCGTCAGTTGCGATCCAGAAAGCCGCCTTCGCCGCCGGTGTTCCTCCTGATATCTACGCATTTCACCGCTACACCAGGAATTCCGCTTTCCCCTCTCGCACTCTAGTCTGCCAGTATCGGATGCAGGCTCCGGGTTGAGCCCGGAGTTTTCACATTCGACTACACAAACCGCCTACGCGCCCTTTACGCCCAGTAAATCCGAACAACGCTTGCCCCCCCCGTATTACCGCGGCTGCTGGCACGGAGTTAGCCGGGGCTTCTTCTACAGGTACCGTCAACCCGAAGGCTTCTTCCCTGTCGAAAGGATTTTACGTACCGAGATACTTCATCATCCACGCGGCGTTGCTTGATCAGGGTTTCCCCCATTGTCAAAAATTCCCCACTGCTGCCTCCCGTAGGAGTCTGGACCGTGTCTCAGTTCCAGTGTGGCCGACCGTCCTCTCAGACCGGCTACCGATCGTGGCCTTGGTGAGCCATTACCTCACCAACTAGCTAATCGGGCGTGGGCTCCTCTCAGAGCGACAATGCCTTTCATCACAGCCTCCGAAGAAGCCGTGATCGTATGCGGTATTAGCACCGGTTTCCCGGTGTTATTCCCCACTCCGAGGCAGATTACCCACGTTGTACTCACCCGTGCGCCGCTGTACTCGGGAACCGAAGTCCCCTTTCTCGCTCGACTTGCATGTGTTAGGCACGCCGCCAGCGTTGATTCTGAGCCAGGATCAAACTCTCAAAATAATTCTTTGAAAGTCGATACATGTGCTCGCAAGCTGAATAACTCAGCTCAAAATTCGACTATTAGGCACGCTTTCTTGTCAAAGAGCGAAGGCTCTCAGGCCTCAACTGCGCTCGACAAAACCCGCGAACGGAAACCGTTTTTGGGATCTATCAGGGGCTAAAAAAACCGCTAGAATCTTGCTTAGCGGTTTTCATGTCGCCTCCCTGCACACGGTGGTACTCAAGTGCACAGGCGCATCAGAGAATGGTAGACTCTGCCGACTCTGCTGTCAAGCGCAGATCCCCTTATTTCTCCTCCGATTACGCCTGACGGGTGACTCGATGGTGGCCGCCGCGGAGCGGGCCCGAGATCGGTCCACCCAAGGCCGAGGATAGCCGAATTTCGGCCCCCTGGGCGGCGGCGCGGGCGGATTGTGCGCGCGCAGCTGGCATTCCGCTTGCCCTCAATGCGCGGAAGTGATACAAAAATCAGATATTTTACGGACCTCAGAGCCATAGTCAATCCAAGCAGGATTCTATTAGTAATAGATGGGAGGCGCATGAGTCGACGCACGATCGCGCTCTTGGGTATAGCAGCCCTGTGCCTAATTGCGGCCAGTAGCACACATCTGGCCGGGGGGCAGCCCCAGTCCACCGCCACCGGGACGATGTCCGCGGAATCGCAGCGCTCTCTTGCCGAGGAATACTGTTTAGCCTGTCACAACGATGCGGTGAAGGCAGGCAACCTCACCCTGATGGACTTCGACCTGGAACACGCCGAACAGAACGCCGAACTTGCCGAGAAGGTGATCCGCAAGCTCCGGGCCGGTCTCATGCCGCCGGCCGGCCAGAGACGGCCCGAGGAATCAGCGCTCCAGGCGTTTGCGGCAACGATGGAATCCCAGATCGACGGCGCGGCCGCAATCGAGGCGCACGTAGACGCGCCCGAGTTGCACCGGGTCAACCGGACCGAATACCAGAACTCTATTCGTGACCTGCTCGACATCGATGTCGATGTCACCGGGATACTGCCGCGGGATTCCATCACGGGCGGGTTCGACAATATGGCCGATGCGTTGACCGTGACGCCGGCGCTGATGCAAGGCTACGTACGCGCGGCCGAGAAGATCGCCCGCCTCGCGGTCGGCGATGCCGGCGCCCCCGCCACGATGGAGTCATATTCGATCCCGCGGGTCGAGAACCAGTTGGACCATATAGAAGGAGCGCCGTTTGGCACACGCGGGGGGCTGGCCGTCGTCCATAATTTCCCAGCTGACGGCGAGTACACTTTTACGACCGAACTCTACCACTACTACACGGGCTCCCTGATCGGTTCGCGTCTTCCCGAAAACCTCGCCGGCCAGCAGGTCGACATTTCGATCGATGGCGAGCGCGTTGCGCTGCTCGACATTCCTCCGGACCTGAAGGATTTCGACGGCGGGCTCCGTTCCGACCCGATCAAGATCCAGGCGGGCCCCCGCCGGGTTGCGATCACCTTCCTGGCAAAGTTCGACGGTCCCGTCGAGGATCGTTACTGGCTGGTCGATCAGACCCTCGTCGACGTCAGCATCGCCAACAAGGCCGGTATGTCGGCAGTACCGCATCTGAAGTCCGTGGCGATCACCGGCCCAACGAACGTGACGGGCGTATCGGATACGCCCAGCCGCCGGAAGATCTTTACGTGCCGCCCGACGGATGCCAGCCAGGAGGAGGCCTGCGCCGAGTCGATCCTCACGCAGTTGGCGCGGCAGGCATTTCGACGTCCTGCGTCTCCCGAAGATCTCGAGAGCCTCATGAATTTCTATCGCGAAGGTTACGAAGACGGCGGCTTCGAAATCGGCGTGCGACTGGGGCTGCAGGCGGTGCTCGCCAAGCCTGAGTTTGTCTTCCGATTTGAACGGCTCCCCGCCGGTATCGGTCCTGGGGAGACTTACCGCGTTAGCGATCTGGAACTGGCTTCGCGATTGTCTTTCTTCCTGTGGAGCAGTGGTCCCGACGACGAATTGATCACGATCGCGGCCGCCGGTCGGCTGCGTGAACCGGGTGTGATCGAACAACAAGTGAAGCGTATGTTGGCCGATCCACGCTCCGAGATGCTATCGACGAGCTTCGCCGGGCAGTGGCTGCAATTGAAGGGGATCCAGGAAGTTAATCCTGAAGGCCTGACATTCCCGAACTTCACCCGCACTCTCGCACGCGCGATGCGCCGGGAAGTGGAGTTACTCTTCGACAGCATCGTGCGCGAAGACCGCGACGTGTTCGAACTGCTGACGGCGGACTACACGTTCGCCAACCAGGTGCTTGCTGAGCACTATGGGATTCCCAACGTAGTCGGATCGCAGTTTCAGCGCGTGGACGTAACCGACCCCAACCGGTTTGGTCTGCTCGGCAAAGCAGGCTGGTTGACGATGACTTCGCAGGCGAACCGGACTTCTCCGGTTAAACGTGGGAAGTACGTACTGGAAGTCCTCATCGGAACGCCGCCTCCCAATCCGCCGCCGGTCGTGCCCCCTCTGGCGGAACCCGCGATGAACGGAGAGCTTCTGACGGTGCGGCAGCGCATGGAACAGCACCGGGCCAACCCGGCCTGTTCGGCCTGCCACCAGATCATGGATCCGATCGGCATCGCGATGGAGAATTTCGACCCGATCGGCCGATGGCGCGAAGTCGACAGCTCCTTACCGATCGACTCGAAGGCGACGATGTACGACGGTTCGGAGTTGGACGGCGTGAGCGGTGTCCGCCAGGCAGTTCTGGCCCGCTCCGACGCATTCATCAGAAATTTTTCGGAGAAGCTCCTCGCCTACGGGCTGGGTCGTGTTCTGGATTATCGGGATATGTCCGCCGTGCGGCAAGTCGCACGGTCCGCCTCCGAGGAGGAGAACCGATTCTCGGCGTTCGTCATGGGTGTGGTCAACAGTCCGTCGTTTCAGATGACTAAGAACCCGGTAGTTTCCGAGAGGCAGTAGGCAGACAGCAGTTATCGCTATCAAATATTTGATCGAGGGTTTATCGAGGATACGGAGGAGGGTGTAAGCGAATGTTCATTACGAAGAAACACATTTCCCGACGCACGATGTTGCGCGGAATGGGCGTGGCGGTCAGCCTGCCGTTGCTGGAGTCGATGGTGCCCGCATCGACGGCTCTGGCCCAAACCGCGGCCAGGCCTAAAAGTCGGTTTGCCGCCGTCGAGATCGTTCATGGCTCGGCCGGCAGCACCGTCTATGGCACGGAGCAGGGCCTCTGGACTCCGCCGACCGAAGGCCGCGATTTTGAGTTCGGCAAGATTCTCAAGCCGCTCGAGTCTATGCGGGAATACGTCACGATCATGAGCATGTTGGACTGCCATCAGGCGGATCCATTCGTACCCGAAGAAGTCGGCGCCGACCACTTCCGATCCTCCGCCGTTTTTCTCACCGCGAGCCATCCCAAGCAGACAGAGGGCTCGGACGTGTACCTGGGTACGACGATCGATCAGATGTACGCGGCGAAGTACGGCCAGGACACCCCGTTGCCTTCGATCCAGCTGTGCACGGAGAATTTCGACGCGGCCGGTACCTGCGCGTTCAATTACAGCTGCGTCTACATGGACACCATCAGCTGGTCGTCACCGACAACACCGCTCTCGATGACCTACAACCCTCGGGTCGCTTTCGAGAATCTGTTCGGGACGGGCGGGTCCGCCGAAGATCGTCAGTCGCGACGTGACGCCAACCGCAGCATCCTCGACGGGATCACTCGCGACGTGGCCCGGCTCCAGAAAGAATTGAACAGCCGCGATCAGAACCGGCTCAACACGTATCTCGAGAACGTTCGCGAGATCGAGCGGCGGATCGAATTGATCGAGACCTACAACCGTGAGCACGTCGGGGAGAACGACTTGCCAGCCGCTCCGGTGGGTGTGCCGGATTCGTGGGAAGAACATGTGAAGCTCATGATGGACCTGCAGGTGTTGGCCTTTTCCGCTGAGATCACGCGTGTCGGAACGCTGAAGCTTGGCCGGGACACCAGCGATCGGATCTTCGCGGAGGCCGGTAACGAAACGCCGTTCCACTCGGCCTCACACCATGGAGAGTCGCCGAGCGGGATCGAGAACTTTGCGGAGATCAACCGCTACCATGTCAGCCTCATTGGCTACTTCATGGAACAGATGAAGAATACGCCGGACGGGGACGGCAACCTGCTGGACAATTCGCTCATCCTGTATGGAAGTGGCATGGGCAATTCAAACGTCCATGGCCACCGGCGCGTGCCTTTCCTGCTGGCCGGACATGCTGCGGGAACCGTCGATGGAAACATGCACGTTCGGTCGAAGGAGGAGACGTCTCAGGGCAACGGCCTGCTGACCGTCATGCACAAGCTCGGGGTTGAAGTCGACAGCGTCGGCGACAGCACGGACACGATCGCCATCTAAGGACACAACCATGAAAGTAACCAGACTAATCGGTAAGACGGTCTCCGTCGGGTTGTGCCTGGCGTTATTGCTGACAACCTTCGGGGCCACTACGGCGTTTGCTGCCGAGGATACGCCCCTCGCCGACGCCGCGATGAGGAATGATCTGACGAGGGTCCAGGCATTGCTCGGTGAGGGCGTCGATGTAAACGCCGCACAGGGTGACGGCAACACTGCGCTGCACTGGGCCGCGTACCATTCCAACGCCGAGATGGCCGAAGTGTTGATCGGAGCCGGCGCGAACGTGACGGCCCAGACCCGAATCGGAGAACTGACGCCGATGTTCTTGGTTGCCCGGACGGGATACGAGCCCATCGTGAGGTTGTTGCTCGATGCCGGAGCGGACCCGAGGGCGACGACGTCGACCGGGACCACAGCGCTGATGCTGGCGGCGGGCTCGGGCAAGACAGAAACTGTGGCCGCCCTCATCGAAGCCGGATCCGACGTCAACTCGAGGGAGTTGGTCAACGGCCAGACGGCAGTGATGTTCGCCGCCGCGCTGAACCGAGGTGCGGCGATCACGATGCTGGCATCTCACGACGCAGACCTGAACGTCGTGACGAAACTGTCCCAGATTGCCACCGGAGATAGTCAGCGGCGGGTCAACAGCCGTCGCCAGTCGCGTCCAGCCGTCACTATGGGTGGTAACTCCGCATTGCACTATGCCTCGCGAGACGGCCAAATGGACGCGGTGCGCGCGCTGGTCGAAGCCGGCGCCGATGTCAACGTGCTCACCGGTAACGACCGGACGCCTCCGATTACGCAGGCGTTGATTACCGGCAATCTCGACCTGGCAAAGTTCATGCTCGACCACGGCGCCGATCCAACGATCGCCAACGCTGACGGGCTGACTCCTCTCTATGCAACACTCGATGCGCAGTTCGCGCAGCGGACGTGGTATCCGCCGCCGAGTGTCGAGCAGGAGAAGACGAACTACATCGACCTCATGCGGGACCTCCTCGGAGCAGGGGCCGATCCGAATGCGCCGCTGACAAACCAGCTCTGGTACCGGCAGTTCGGTAACAGCGGCAGTCCCAACAGGGTCGGTTCGACCCCGTTCTGGCGCGCCACGCAGGCGCATGACCTGGCGGCAATGAATCTGCTGCTGGACTTCGGGGCGGACCCGAACATTTACACCGATGCTGACAATTCTCCCCTGATGGTGGCTTCCGGCATTCACTTTTCCAACCAGGGCCTCCGGTTCGTCGCGGATGCCCGGTTGGCTGTAGTCCGATTCCTCGTCGAAGAACTCGGAGCAGATCCAACGTGGAAGGATGCGAATGGTCATACGTCGCTACACGGAGCAGCTTTGATCGGCAGGAATGACATCATCGACTACCTGGTGGCTGCCGGCGGAGATGTAACCGTTCAAGCCAATATGATCAGCGGCAACGGCGACGGTGGTGGGTCGGCCCAGGAGGTCGACCCGGGGACCGGCGATTCTCCGGCGGACATGGCCAACGGCTGGACGATGAATTCGCCGCAGCACCCGGAGACCGTGACGCACCTGCTCGATCTGGGCGCGCCGTTCCGGAACAAGTGCTGGGCGTCGACGTGCGTGAACCCGACGATCCCGGATGATCCGAAAGAACCCGAAGGACAGCAGGACTAGGCGATTAGTGTAGGAACCCCCGGTCATTCGAAAGAATGGCCGGGTTTTTTTACGTCTGGACACCACTTGTACCGCCCCTGATTTCCTGGACAGAGTGAACCCACCATAATCAAGTCGCTGACTCAATTGCAAGACGTTGTCGAGCCTGAGCCGGAGATTGAAAGCCGAGGCGCTCGATCAACCAGTGCTGATTATAGAGAGCGCGAAAGTCCTGAAGAGCTCGAACCAGTTCCGGAATAGAGCGAAAGTGACGCACCCAGAGCAACTGCTCTTTCAGGGTCTTGAAGAAGCGTTCGATACAGCCATTGCCTTCCGGTTCCCGGACACACGCCGGTGAGGAGACGATGCCAAGGAATCGGATCTCGTTTTGAAAATCGTCGCTCATGAATTGGGACCCATGATCATGACGGAGTCGAAGCCCGGCGGCCGCGTCGGCGTGAAAGCCGGCGAAGTACTCTTTGAGGCCTTGCCGGATGGGATCGAGGGCTTCAAAACGCGTCGCCCGTTTGGCGGCGTGAATGCCGACACAATCGGCCGTGCAGTGATCGATGGCGGCGAATACAGTGACCGCACCATCGTCGAGGGTCACCGTGGCGGTGGCATCGATGCCCCACATCTGGTTCGGGCGATCGGTGGTGATGGTTCCGGTATGCGCCTTGCGCGCAACGGGTGCGGCCTGGCGTTGGGGCGCCAGAAGTTGAGCTTCCCGCATCAGGCGCAAGACCCGAGCCTTGGAGGTGCGGACGCCGGCGACCCGGAGCCGCGCCCAGAATTTCCGGTGTCCTTCCCCAGTAAACGGCGAGGCCGCAATTTCTTGCCGAATCCGTCCGGTCAACTCCGCGTCGGTAAACGGGGTCTTGGGCCCCAGTTTACGCGGCTCGGCCGGATGGTTCCGTCGATCCCGTCGAGCATAGTACGTCGACCGGGGCAACCCCCAGGCCGCTGCGACACGGGCCAGACCATACAGTTGGTGTGTGGAGGGCGACAGGGTCCGGCTCATCGCTTCGCCCTCCACCGTAGAAAAGGCTTCTCGTCCTCCAGATGCCGGATCCGTTCCCGCAACAGTTCATTGTCCATCACCAGACTGGTCACCGCTGACTTCAGCGTCTTCCTCTCTTCGTCAACCACATCCACGATCCGGCTCTTCAGGCCGTCCTCGCCTCCCTGCAGGAACGCCTCCCGCCAACGGGTCAGCGCCGCCGCCGTCACGCCATACTGCCGGCTCATCGCTTCAAGATCTTCTCCACGCAACAACTCCAGCACTACCGTGACCTTACGCCGAGCCGACCACCGGCCCTTCCCGCGGCTTCGAAAATCCGGCCCCGCTTCGGTCGCCCTACGGGCACCCTTCGCGATTCCGTATTCCTCCTTCGTTTCTCTGGACATATCGTGATCCTCCTGCGTTGTAGTTCCTCAAATCACTGTCCAAGGAAATCGTGGGGCGGGGGAGTCTGGACACCACTCCACAGACCTATTCCACTCCCCGGCGAATAGGTATAGAGTGGCCTCGAAATATCTTCACCGGAGTAATGATGGAAAAAACTATTTCGAAAATCCTGGGCCAGTATGAAAGCGGCAAGCTCAGCCGGAGAGAGTTGATTCAGGGGTTAGCGTTGCTCGCCGCGGGCGCCGGCACGGCCGGCGTGGCCGAAGCCGCCCAGGGGGCCCCATTCAAGGCCATCGGGTTGAATCACACCTCCTACGTCGTCGGCGACCTGGCACAATCACGGGACTGGTACCGGGACCTGCTGGGCATGGAAGTGCTTCGCGACGACGAGAACGTCGTCTACATGGGATTTGGCGACAGCTTTATCGTCATGCGCTCCCGCGAAGGCGCACCCCTGGTGAGTCACATCGCCTACACGATCGAGGACTTCGACCTGAACGCTGTCGAGGCCGTGCTGCGCGACCGCGGCTTCGATCCACGGGAAGACAGTGAGAGCTTCCACGTGACAGATCCGGACGGATACGACGTCCAGATTTCGTCGGTGGAAATGACAGCTCGAAGCTGACCACGTCTTCATCGAAAAAGTGTATGACTTGTCGCGGGAAGAATGTACGGCGTTGTAGCAGGGATCGCCGTTGTCGTCGCCGGCCTTGTCTTTCTGGGATATCGCTACCGGCCCTGGGAGTTCTTGCGAGCCGTGCAGCGGCAACCAGCCGCGATAGTAGGGCAAGTTTCATGGGAGGAGCGGGGTCCGACACCGGAGGGCGAGAACGGGTTTACACCACAAGGATTGACATGGGTGAACGACCGTTTGCTGTTCGCGAACAGCTGGCAGAACGACAAGTCGCGGGTTTATCGCATCGACCCCGAAAGCATGGAAATCGAAGCTCACTTCGACATGCCAGCGGGTGCGAACCACACGAGTGGGCTGGCCTGGGACGGCAAGTATTTGTGGGCCGTAGACTACCTGACCAACTTTGGCTATCAAATCGATCTCGAGCGATCCTTCGCACAGCAGGAGGCGAGTGTTGTGGGCAGCTTCGACACGACACTGCGCGGTACGAGCGCGGCTTGCTTCGTAACGATTGAAGGGAAAACCCTTCTGGCGATTTCCGACTACATGAACTCGAGACGTACGATCTTTGTGGACTATGAGTCCGCCATGGCCGACGGCACTGCCAGGAATCACATCGAGTTTTCGTACAAAAACGAAGGACTGTCGCAGGGACTCGAGTTCGACGGTCGATATCTGTACGAAGCCGAAAACAAGCTCGGGAACGACGTCATCAACAAGATCGATATTCAGATGCTGTTGGACACCGGAAATTCCAGGGACTCGACGATTTATCAGTACAACGCTCCTCATAGAGGAGTGGAAGATCTGGCGTGGGACGGCCGCTCGTTCTGGACGTCAGACGAGTTGTCGTTTCGATTCTACAGGGGTGGGCTTCGGTGAAAACGGTCGACGCTGTGCGTGATGGGACCGACTTGGAAAGCGGCAAGGGGTTGAGCGGCGTTCTGGCGGTACGTCAGGTCTGCGAGATGATACCGGTTTGGCCCTTGAACATGAGACTGTTCGCATGCCCGATGGGTTCAGTCGTACTGCTCGCAATGTCTCAAGTGCTTGTACCCATACCTTGTTAACTCGTGAGCCTCCTTCAAACAACAAGACCGTCGGTATGGCTGAACGCGATCACTTTCGTCAGAATTCCTCTCGCCGGGTTTGTCGCCGTGCTTCTGGCACGGCCGGGCGTAGAAGGGCCGGCAACCCGCGTGGCGTTGGTATGTATCGTGCTGATCGAACTGTCCGACTGGCTCGACGGCAAGCTCGCACGTCGGTACGGTTTGACGACGAAGTTCGGTAGCGTCTTCGATCCTTTCGCCGATGCCGTTTCACGCTTCCTGGTTTTCTGGGGCCTGACTCAAATTGGATATTGCGCCGCGTACGTCGTCCCGGTCATCGTCGTCCGGGATGTGAGCGTCGCCTACATTCGAACCTGGCTGGTAGGCGTCGGAGCCAGCGCGGGTGCGCGGTGGAGCGGAAAAGCCAAAGCTGTCGTCCAGGGAACCGGTGCGTTGGCCTTGATTCTAGGTCCTTCTTTCTGGGGAGGCTGGTGGGCAACCGTCAGCAGTGGTATCAGCCTCGCTGTTGCATTGGTCGTTGGCGCGTCGCTGCTGGACTACTCTATCGCTGTCATAAACGTGTCCCGTCAGGGAACCACGTCAGAACCGCATCCCAGGTCCGACGACGGAGCGGGAATGGGGCGTTGATGATCTTCAAAGAGGGCCTGACGGATTTTGGACGGATTCATCATCGATTTCTCAACGATCTGACCTTACTCGAGCGGTTTCGCAGTCGGTCGCCTTCGCCACACTTGACCGAGGTTGCCGAGGGCGATCTCTGCTGGTACGTGAACGGGAAGGAGATCGTGGCAGCGTTCGTTCATCCTTCGGGACTGAACAGAATCCCTACGCTGAACGAAATCGGAAATGGCATTGAACGGGGCAGCATTGCTCAACTCGATGACGTGCTCGATCGACGCTTTGAGGACATCCCCCTGGTGGTCGAACTGAAGACAGGCGTTGGGGACGTGACACGGGCGATGGAGTACATACTCGACAGACTCGAGGGCGCGGCGCTCGGACGATACTGGGTGGATTCGTTTTCGCCCGGACTACTCGCCACGGTCAAGAAGGTTTCGCCCGGGACTCCAACAAGCCTGCACACACGACTTGGAGTCTACGGGCCAATCTTCATAAAGACGAGCTTCGAGGCGGTTCCCGTCGCTCCGAAGCTGATAGCTAATTCCCATAGGTAAACCCCCGGCTTAGCCGGGGCGACTCGCAGAGGTTTGACCGAGAGCGGCGGTAGATAGGAAAGTCCTGCTTGGAAGCGACGACTTCCAAAGAAAGAAGGAGGACTCAATGAAAGAGGCCCGAAGGCGATCGCACACGAAATGGGACTGCAAGTATCACATGGTGTTCATTCCGAAGTAGGCGGTATCCAGTGTGGCGGGATTCATCAAGGGGAAGAGTGCAATCTCGACTGCCCGGAACTTTCTGGGACTGAAACACCGTTTGACAGGGAAGAGTTTCTGAGCGCGAGGCTATTTCGTTTCCACGGTGGGGATGGACAAACAATTCGTGCGGGAATACATTTGGCGGCAGGAGCGGGAGGAGCAGCGTTTGGAGGAGCTGAACATGGCGTGGGGGCATCAGCTGCCTTCAGGCGGCTCTTGACCGGCCCCTTTGAGGGGCTCACAGAAATAAGCCCCCGGCTCTGCCGGGGGTCATTTAACTTGGACCAGGCTGACGCGATCACCGTAACGTACAAATATTCCCCGGCTCGGTTTCTCAAGGGAATCGGCGCAACCATCGACGGTATCCATTCCAGCCTCGCCCACGCGGGTAAGTTCCTTATCCTCGGTGGTGTGGACAACCAGGAGGTGTTCGACGAGGCCGAGAGCTCGTCCGCCGTGGCAGCTTACGTAAAATGGAAGCTGGATGAATAATGATCGCCATCGATTACGACGGCGTCGTGGCCGATACGAACGCGCTTAAAGTTCAATGGATCCAGGAACACCTGGGCATTGATGTACCGATCTACCTCTGTGACCGCACTAGTTGCGTTCCGCTTATTGGCAAGGACAATTACGAAATCATGGGGAGCGAGGTGTACGAGAGCTCGGCCAGTGCGAACGCTCCCCTCGTCGAAGGCGCGGCCGACGCTCTGAAAACGTTGGCAAATAGTGGCCCGCTGTACCTGCTGTCGGCCAGAACCGACCAACGTCTGTTGTATGCTCGAACCTGGCTTGAGCGGCACGGTCTGGCCGACCTTTTCGAAGCGCTTCTGCCCGCGCCCAAGCAACCGAAACTCGATGTTGCGTCCGAACTGGGCTGCAAGGTTCTCCTGGATGACGACCCGCGCCATCTTACGCCGGCACGAGCTTCGGTTAGTGGAATCCTGCTGAAGGTGGGGCTCACTGGCGGGCTGAGGGTTCCGGCGGGAGTCGAAGTGGCTTCATCCTGGGATGATGCCCTGGCAAGAATACTCAACCGGATCCAAGCTACCTGAGACGGTGGTGCCAAGGGACCGCAGCCCGATTGGCTGATTTGCCCTGGGTCAGGAACGGCATTCACTTGAAATGCAAACAGTAGTGATCATCAACCCTGCGGCTGGTTGGAGCGGGGCAGAGCGGAGCGGGCGGCAGGTAGATCTGGCGTGGCAAGTCCTGCGGAGGTATGACCCAACGGCCGAAGTTTTGGTAACGGAAGGTCGCGGGGATGGCACGCGGATGGCACGGGAAATGGCCGCGCAAGGTTGTTCGAAAATTATCGCGTGGGGCGGGGACGGAACCGTCAACGAAGTCGTACCGATTGTCGTCGAGCAAGGCATCACTCTCGGAATCGTGCCGGCTGGCACGGGTAACGGCCTCGCAAAAGAACTGAAGTTGGATCGGCGACCGGAACGGGCGCTCGTCACCGCACTCAAGGGCCGTCCTCGCCGAATTGACGTGGGCGAGTTGGGGGGGCGGATGTTCGTAAACGTGGCCGGGATTGGATTCGACGCACACGTGGGGCGCCTCTTTAACGCACGGAAGCAACGACGCCCGATCGGGTACATCACAACGACGATCAGCGAACTCTTCAAATACACTCCGGTTGAGTACTCCATCGTCCTGGGCAACGAGACCCACCGGCGGCGGGCGCTGATCGTCGCCTTGGCCAACTCACGACAGTACGGGAGCGGTGCGTTTATCGCCCCGCAGGCCCAACTTGACGACGGAAAGTTGCAACTGGTAGTCGTCGACGCCGAGCCCACGACGCTCCGGAGCCTTTGGAAGGCCCGGCACCTCTACCTTCGTTCCATGAATCGCGCGAGAGGGGTGCTCACCCAGGGTGTTGAGAGTGTCACCATCCTCAGCGAATCCGATATCTGTTTCCACGTCGACGGCGAGGTAATGACCGGGCCTTCGCAATTAACGGCAAAGGTCCACCCTGGAGCGCTCCGAGTCTGTGTATGATTCGACTAAATGAGTCCCTTTGACCTAAGGAGGATGCACTCATGGCGAACAAGCAGGTAACTCTGATTCTGAACGCGGCCAATCGAACGCTTTGGCAGGGTGGCGCCTTCACGCTGCGGATACACCGACAAGATTCGAACGGTATCAAGGCCATGCGGTTCCAGACATCGAACGGACCGCGGCGGACCAGGCTGGAGTCCGACCAACCCACGCTGCAGCTCGATCTGGACCTGGCTTTCAACCGGGGTCAACGGTATATCCTCCACGCCGACGCGGCCGGCCATCGGGAAATATTCCATGTCCTCCATCGTCGCAGCTTCATTTCGAGGGAGGATGGCCGGGAGATCGAACGGCCCGATGCGATTGTCCGAACGATCATGATCCCTGACAGGGCCGCCTCTTCCGATCTCGACGGCGGATTCGACAAACTCAGAGACCGGGGGTCGCCGCTCGTCGAGCCAGGCATCGGAATTTCCCGAGATGATTACCGAGCACTGACGCCTTCCGCGAAGATGGCCATGCTGAACATCGAGACGAAACTACGGTCGACAAGGATTGACGGGACCCCCCTTAGCGCGTCGGTTACCGGCCTGCGCCGCGTCAAGCCGGACCGGATCTTCGTGACGATGAAACCTTCGATCAAGGACATGGTCGACCAATCCCCGGCTTTCGCATCGGCGCCGGGTCACCCGGGACACCCCGACAGCTGGAAACATCGAACCTTCCCGGTTGGGAACCTGCAACTCTCCTTCTCCGATCACCCCGAGAATTGGCCAGACCCGGCCACGGACGCAGAACGGTCCTTCTCGGTCGATGCCGACATCGATCTGGAAAAGGGCGTCGGTCACTGGGGCGAATGGCTGAAGAACAATGTGATCAAGCCCGGCCACAAGACCAACCAGACGGTCGTCTACGGTCTTCTCTTCGGGCAGGGCATCCTACCCGACTACACGCTGGATCCGAAGGACGCATGACGACGGCAACCGGAATAAACGCCTAGCGGAAACCGACGTCGTCCAGCACCACAACCCCCTCGGGGGTGCGGTCGAAGAGAAAACGTATGGACGCCAACTGAGTGGCGTCGAACTCCGGGTTCGCCGCAGCAAAATCGCGCAACCGGAACGCAAAGCTTTGGAAGACCACCTCCGAAGACGCACCACGGCTGAGGAACTCGGCCTTTCGAGTCTGAACCTTGATCTGGGGCTGCAGCAGCGAGAAATGCGCGAGCGGCAGCGAAGCTGAACGACCTTCCGCGTCTGTCAACTCGATCGTCAGATCGATAGGTTCCGGCTCGGCGTCTTCCGAGTCCGCTGAGGATTCGTCGTCGTTCTCGGCTTCTGCTTCGTCCGCGTTCTCGTTGTCCCCCTCGTCATCATCCGACTCCGGGCGCGGTGCCTTCTGATCCGCGTCCGCCATGACAAAGGTCAGAAGACTGTCCGCATCCAACTCCAAACCCTCTTCCGGTAGTTCGATCGTGTACGACGCCGGGGCCTCGCCTTCTTCGGTGTTCCATCCCAGGTAAACCGCCTTGGTCCCCATCGTCCGCGACTTGAGACCCACATCCCGCTCCTTCCACAATGTCAGGTGCTCCTGCCATTGCCGGGCGTCGGGCATGGTCGCTGTCAGAACATCGATGTCTTCCTCGAAGGTGCTGACGAACTGCTGGCGGGAATCCTCGAAACGGCCGAGGTAGACGGTGTCCGGAAGCCAGTGGCCTCCGGACCGATGATCGGCGAAAAGAGGAACGTATCCTCTCTCCCCACGGAGCGTCGCTTCAAAGAATGCAGAGATGTACACCCTGGCGATCTGCTCCTGTTCCGACGCGGGTATCAGCGGTGCGCGGTTAAGGAACCAAGAGTTTGGAGCGGAAGTATCCGTCGCGCCCCAGGTCGTGTTGAACTGCCCGTGGTTCGCCCCCAGAATATAGAGTCCGGCCTTGAACCAGTATCGATCGTCCGTAAAGCGGATCCGCTCTAATTGTCTGGATCCTTGGAAGGACGTTACGTCGCCGTCGTTCGCCCCATGGATTGTGAAATAGTTCACGTTCTCCACCGGCGTCGGAAGTTCGGCCGGTCGGTATTGTCCATCAACGGGAGCAATGGCGACGACCGCACGGATGTTGAAGTCGTAGTCGAACGCGAGCGTCGCGTCATCAGGATAGTACGGTAGGCGGTTAAACGCGCTGGCCACCGCCACGGCTTCGCCGCCGCGGGAATGCCCGACCAGACCGATCCGGTCCATATTGACCTTCCGCTCAAAGACGTGTCCGGCGGATTCGTTCCAGGACGCCCACACTTTCAGGTGCTCCAGAAGTAGCCATCCACGCGCGTCATTCTCCTCGTCCAGTCCCCCATCGTCGTCCAGCCGGTCGGAAATCGAGCTGTTGATGAAGTTCTCGTCGATCGAAGCAAAGATGTAGCCGCGACTGGCGAGCAGCTGGCCCAGATAGCCGTAGCCGGGATCTGAGAAATCCTCCATCCCGTGGTTTCCGTGGACGATCAGGACCAGGGGGAACGGCCCATCACCCTCGGGGTACCACACACGACCTTGTAAAGGCAGTTCCTCCGAGTCAAAGCCCCAGTAGCGAGTCCTCGCCCAGCCTCCTCGGCCCTCCCATCCATCGATCAACTTCGAGCCGTCCACGGATTCGGTAACGTAATCGGCGTCCTCGCCAAACTCCAGCCGGTGAAGGTCTTCCCCGCTCCCGTAAGTCAGCGTCAGGACTTGATACTCCCCGCTCTCAGATGGATCTGGCAGGTCGATGGTCGTGAGCGGACTTCCCTCCGATGCCGCGTTCGTGTACGCGTCCGGCTCTGAACCGTCGTTCGCGAGCCAGGCAACATCAAAGACTGCGATGGCCAGACCCAGGCCGAGGGTGCCGATGACCAGGACACGTCTCGTCTTCGTCGCATCCCGAAGGCCACCCCGCCCGACCCAATACCCTCCGCCGATAAACAGCCCGGGTACGAGAACCAGGGCGAGCAGGATCCATCCGGCCTGACCGGGACCCACCCGACCCACCGCCAGCCAAACCACCGGTGCCGCCACCGCGAGCACCCATTTGAATGTCGTGGGGAGCTTCATGATCAGGGTAACCCCCGCAAGGGCCGCCAGTCCCGTGACCCCAGCCTCGCCAACCTGCATGCCGAACACCAGGAAGCGACCCAGGGTGAACGGGTCGAGAACTCGCGTGTAGAAGAGAATGGCAAGGACTACGCCCGTGGCCACAACAACTCCGCAAACAGCACCTTCCCACCAACGCGCCTCCGACAGAAACGCTCCGAGCGTTCTCTTGATCCAGCCATAGATCTTGTTCGACAGCTCTCTTGACCGCGAGTACCAGTCACGCAGATTGGGCGACATGCCGACTCCTCTTTTTGGTGCTTGTGAAGAAAAAGTGCCTCAGCTTACACCCGGCACGGAAGGACCGACAACCAATACGCCCCGTGGATGGGTATAATTGGGCGGATAGCGAACCCACAGGTTGGAAGAACACATGAGCAAAGGAAACACCTTGAAAACACTTCGTTTTGGGTTACTGATCGGCCTGGTTGCGGCGGCAGGCTTTGCGCTCGCTCAGACGGTGACCGACAGGCTGATCGGCACCTGGAAACTGAGCCTGGAACGGTCGACCTTTCTCGACGGCGAGGGAGAGTCGCGAGATGCGCCTTGGCTGGACCGCACGTGGACTTTTGAAGTCGCCGGAAACGCGCTCATGGTCAAAGCCGAAATCACCCCAACCAAGGGCGATCCCATCACGTCGGAATACACGCTCCCGATTGATGGAGTCCGGGTCCCCATGGAAGACGCGCCGGAGGGCTACACACTGGCCTTTGAGCGGGTCGACGACAACACGTTCCGTCTGGTCACGCGTACCAGCATCACGGAAATCGTGGACCAGTTCGAAATCTCATCAGACGGGCAGTCGATGACGCATAGTGTGGTCGGTATCGAGCAGACGATTGGACGCTTTGACCGACAGGATCCATAGCAGCCTCTGGCAGAACCCTGGTAGGGGCGGCCATAGGTGCCGCCCCTACACCGACTTCCCGATAACCATCCTCGACGCGCGACCGCTCCGACCATGACGGACGAACAAGACGCCCTTCGGGCATTGCGTGACGGCGACTACCCGGGGGCGGCAACCCTACTCGAGGACATCGTCTCGAAAAACCACTACAGCTCGTCCGTTCTGAACGACGCTTACACAATCGCTCTTCATGCTGCGGGTAAGACGTCGGAGCTGGCGGAAGCTGCATTCCGGATCGGCAACCATTACGAAACGGCCGACCCCGGCCTGGCACTGGACTACTACCAGCGCGCAATCTTCTTCGGACTGGATCCGGCAGGCGTGCGAGTTTCAGGCAAGGCTCGCCAAACCGCGCAGCGGTCCCCGAGGCGCGATCCGGACCGATCGAATTGCTCATGTCATCGGCTGCTTCCTGCCCGGCCACGCGCCCAGCCTCTACATCCAACTGATGTCGGACGCGCTCGCCGACCACGGTGTCCAATCCTGTGTCTTCACGACCGAGTGGGCCGCCGGATGGTTCTTCAATCCTCCGGAAAGACAGTCCCAGCCGATGGACGTGAAGGCCGAAACCATCGTGGGCCCTGAGCAGGGAGGTTTTCTCGAACGTGCCGACCGGGTCGCCGAAGCGATCCGCGAACACGACATCGACGTGGTGTTCTACCACTGCGGTCCGACCGAGCAGATCACGATCCGCGTCGCGGCACTGCACCCGGCTCGGGTCCAGATCAACGTGAACCACGCCACCGAGGTCGATGCCGATATCTTCGAAGGATTCGCGCACTTGTTCCAGAACGGCCTGGAACGCAGCCGTTTCCCACACCGGCCCTCACGTTGGATACCTCTGATTTCGGACATCGAAGACCGACTCGCCGTCTGCTCACCGGCTTCGCGCATGGATTTCGACGTCGTGGGAGCAGAGACCGTCTCCGGAACCTTCGGAAACCTCTTCAAGGCATCCTCGGAGGAATACATCCGCACGCTGGTCCGGATCCTCGAACGGTTTCCGAAGCATTACCATCTGATCGCGGGCTCGGGCGATGAGGAACCGCTCCGGCAGGGACTCGACGCGGCGGGCCTGCTGTCGCGGGTTCGATTCCTGGGTTACATGGACGACGTCGCACCGATCCTGAACCTTATCGACGTATACCTGAACACGTTCCCGGTATCCGAAGGCCAATCGATCCTCGAGCCGATGTCGATCGCAAAACCGGTGGTGGTCCTGAAGTATGCCGAGGCTACGCACTTCAACGCCGGGGCGGAACTTGCCGGCATCCCCGAAGCCGTCGTTGATTCCGAGGACGAGTACGTGGAACTTGCCTCGCGGCTGATCGAAGATCCCGGCCTCCGCGATCAGCACGGCGCGAAGCTTCAGAGGCAGTTTCGCGAGAATTTTCGCCCGTCAGGATTGGGCCCGAGATACGTGGACTTTATCGACGAGGTCGTGCGCCAAACGGCCTCTGGGTCGCCTTGACACCGGACCCCGGTTCGCCTATTCTGCACCCCTCACGGACGGACACCTGCCTAGGAGCCTGTCGGGAATAGATTGGGGATGGGTGGCGACAGAAGTCGGGGAAGAACCGGATGGGACCTAAGCTGGACGGGTGGATTTGTAGAAGAAGGCATGACGAAATGCTTCCGATCCGATGACCTGAATCAGAGCTTGTTGATGCCGCCGTCGTTACACGACTGGCTTCCGGAAAATCATTTGGCGCGATTTGTGGCCGACCTGGTGGAGACGCTGGATCTGTCGGCGTTTTACCGTTCCTATGAGGCGAAGGATGGACGAGGTCAGGCGGCCTACTCCCCGGTGCTGATGGTGCGGTTGTTGGTGTAGGGATATTGTACCGGGGTGGTGAGTTCGCGGCAGATCGAGAAACGGACGCATGAGGACGTGGCGTTCCGGTATTTGAGTGCGGACACGCATCCGGATCACAGCACGTTCAACGAGTTTCGGAAACGGCATTTGGAGGCGTTGGCGGGACTGTTTCTGCAAGCGCTGGGATTGTGCCGGAAGGCGGGGCTGGTGAAACTGGGGCATGTGGCGGTCGACGGGACGAAACTCCAGGCGAACGCCAGCAAGCACAAGGCGATGAGTTATGGGCGGATGAGGGGGGCCGAAGAGACGCTGAAGGCGGAAGTGGAGGAGTTGCTGAAGCGGGCCGAGGCGGTCGACGCGGTCGAGGATGAGAAGCAACGGCAAGGACTGACCGACCAGTTGCCGAAGGAATTGGCGCGGCGGGAAAGCCGGTTGAAGAAGATTCGACAGGCCCGGGCGGAATTGGAAGCGGAAGCCCGGCAGAAGGCGGCGCAGGCGAAGGCGGACGCGGAAGCGCGGATGGCCCAGCGGCGGAAGCAAGAGGAGCGAACGGGGAAGAAGACGGGTGGAGGCCAACCGCGGGTTCCCGATCCGAAGCAGGCGGCGCCGGATGCGAAGGCGCAGCGCAACTTCACCGATCCGGACAGCCGGATCATGCCCGACGGCGCGCACAAAGGCAGTTTCGTGCAGGCCTACAATGCCCAGATCGCTGTGGACGATGACACGCAAGTCATCGTCGCGGCCGAGATCACCCAGGACGCCAATGACAAAGAGCAACTGGCGCCCATGGTCGCGCAAGTGCGGCGGAACACGGGGACCCGGCCCGTCGCGGTCAGCGCGGATGCCGGGTATTGGAGCCCCAGGCAGGTGACCGACCCGCGAGCCGCAGGGATCGATTTACACGTGGCCACGGGGCGAGTCCGGACCGGCGCATCCCCGAAGTCTTCCGGCGGCCCGCCCGGAGCGGCTGAAGGCGCCGGCGTACGGGAGCAAATGAAACAGAAACTGGACAGCGATGTGGGGCGGGCCGTCTACAAGATGCGCAAGGCGATTGTGGAACCGGTATTCGGACAGACCCGGGAATGCCGGGGATTCCGGCGTTTCAGTTTCCGCGGTCTCGAGAACGTGCGGGCGGAATGGCAACTGGTCTGTTTGACCCACAACATCCTGAAGTTGTTTCGTTACGGAGGAGGATTCAAGCCACTGGCGGCTTGAATCGAAGCAGGGAGATCCTGGCAAACACAGAATCCGCGGATGAAAAATACGTATCGCGCTCAATGGGGGCTGCCGCAATCTCATCTCATGGATCTGTCTGAGCAAACGCTTCCCAAGGTGGCCTTCATCCTGAAATCGCGATGGGTCTTTCAGCTTCAGACTTCTCCAGATTTCTTATTGCCGACAGGCTCCTAGCCACCGCGAAACCCACGCGAATCTCTCCCTATCGTCCGGCTCTTCCGCCCGACAATTAGGTTCGTAGCGCGGTCCGTTTCAGGCGCGTATCCTCCGATGTCGGATGCCGTCCGAAGGATCTTCTCCATGTCGAATCCGTCCGCGATTCGGACTGCTTCCACCGGCCGGTTCACACTGTCAACGTTCACGCTTCGCACCGATGCAGTCACTTATTTCTCCCCTGGCGATGGTTTCCGGTAAGTCTGCAAACAGCCGATCATCGCCCATGGTATTCGATTGGGAAAGCATCCGGTTCATCGAAAGTCTCGGTGCCGCCAGCAAGCAGAACAAGAACACCCGGTCCTCCGGAGGGTCCGCCTGAAGCGCGCGGGTTTACTTACGAACCATTAACCCAGGGGGCGGGACCTTTTACTCGGTCGGGCTGGGCTCTTTTTACGTTGCCCAAGTGAAACGTCCTCTTGGTTCTCAACAAGTTAAGTGACCCCCGGCAAAGCCGGGGGCTTATTTCGATGAGCCCCTCAAAGGGGCAGGTCAAGAGCCGCCTGAAGGCGGCTTACGCTCCCACGGCATGTTCAGCTGCTCCAACCGTTGCTCCTCCTGCTCCTGGCGCCGAATGTATTCTCGAACGACTTCTTCCTCCAGCCCCACCGTCGAGACGAAGTAGCCCCGTGCCCAGAAACTCTCACCCGTGAAATTCCGTTTCCGGCCCATAAAGTTCCGCGCAATCGAAATCGCACTCTTCCCCTTAATGAATTCCACCACACTCGACACCGCTCGTTTCGGCGGGATACTGATGCACATGTGCACGTGGTCCGCCATCAAGTGACCTTCCACAATCCGGCTCTCCTTCTGCTTGGCCAATTCACGAAATATCTCGCCCAAGTGCTGCCGAAGCGTACCGAAAATCCTCTTCCGTCGGTACTTCGGGATGAACACCACGTGATACTTGCAGTCCCATTTCGTGTGCGATAGGCTTTCGTAAGTCTTTCATTGAGTCCTCCTTGTTCGGAAGTTGTCGCTTCCAAGGAGGACTCTCTTATTTACCGCAGCTCTCGGTCAAACCTCTGCGAGTCGCCCCGGCTGAGCCGGGGGTTTACCTATGGGAATTATGTCCGAAATGCTCTAGTGGGCTACAATGCCCGAACGAGGGTAAAGCATGTTCGAACGAATTTTGTTCCCGACAGACTTTTCTAAGGACAGAAACAGCGCCTTGGGCCGTGCTTTTCAGGCATTGCAGTTCAACGAAAGGGAGGTCATTGTCCTCCATGTCGTCAACAATTTCTTTGGTCCCCACGCGCACTGGGTATCGCTGTTCGATGTCCACGAGCTTCAGAAACAGATGGATTTCCATGTCGAAACAGAAATCAAGGCTGAGCTGCCAGACGACATGAAGCGGGCAACCAGTTTTCGCCCGATTATCTTGCAGGGCAAGCCTCCGGAAGAGATTTGCAGACTTGCGTCTCAAGAGATGGTTGATCTTGTCGTTATGGGGAGCACGCGTGGTGTCACGACGATGAGAGTGGTTCGCAGTGCGACACGCCCTGTTCTTGCCATCCCCATCCACCTTGCCAGTTCGAACTCCGCAGAGTCCATTCAACGCAAACAGACACGCCCGTACTTCGGTGATTCGGCCTCGATTCTGGTGGCGACCGACTTTTCACGGCAGGCAAAAAAGGTCACAGACTATGCTTTCGAAATCAAGAAAGCCTTCGACTGGCCAATCCATCTGGTCTATGCGGTCAAGACGCCAACGATGCTGCATAGTCTCTTGCAGCCAAGCGAAGTCGCATCGTCGCTAGACGAGCCGCGGAAATGGGCCGAAATGCAGGCACTCAATGTAATCCCCACGGAGTTCATATCGGACGAGTCTGTCCATGTGCGGGTTGAATTGGGACCTACAAGCGAGTGCATCCTCAACGCGGCGAAACAGATCGCGCCAACAATCATTGTCATGGGTGCGAAGGGATACGGTCCAGTCGAGAACTATTTTTACGGCACCACTGTAGACAGGGTCCTACGGCATGCAATCGACCCGGTATTGACTCTAACGCTTTGACCGATGTTCTAACTGGAGAATTCACTGCCCAACGGGACGCGGAGACTTGATCCGGTCGGGCAAAGGCCTGCTCGGATTCCTCTGAAGTGTCGAAATCAGCTACCGCCCGCAGAGCGGGCGGTATGATGAAGGCCCCCCGAGGGGGCCTCGAACGAATGAAGGGGGCTAAAGCCCTCCCAGAGTGAGCTGCTCCTGCCGCTTCTCCTCGGCCTCCTGGTTCCGGATATACTGTCGGATCGTCGCTTCATCCAGTCCTACGGTACTCACACAGTAGCCCCGAGCCCAGAAGTGGAAGCCCGTGAAATTCCGTTGTTTTCCCAGATATTGCCGGTGAATGTGGATTGCCGATTTCCCTTTCAGCACTCCCTGTACCGCCCCTGATTTCCTGGACAGAGTGAACCCACCATAATCAAGTCGCTGACTCAATTGCAAGACGTTGTCGAGCCTGAGCCGGAGATTGAAAGCCGAGGCGCTCGATCAACCAGGACTGATTATAGAGAGCGCGAAAGTCCTGAAGAGCTCGAACCAGTTCCGGAATAGAGCGAAAGTGACGCACCCAGAGCAACTGCTCTTTCAGGGTCTTGAAGAAGCGTTCGATACAGCCATTGCCTTCCGGTTCCCGGACAAACGCCGGTGAGGAGACGATGCCAAGGAATCGGATCTCGTTTTGAAAATCGTCGCTCATGAATTGGGACCCATGATCATGACGGAGTCGAAGCCCGGCGGCCGCGTCGGTGCGTATTCCGGACCATCCTGAACACTGATTCCGATCCATCGTGAACACCGATTCCGGAATCGTGAACGCGGATTCCGGGATCCTGAACAGTGATTCCGGTGATCCTGAACACCGATTCCGGCCATCGTGATCACTCGTCGGTAGCGAAGTTTGGAGCTTTTAGGTTCTCCTGAAGCACAGGAGGGCCTTGATGGCAACGAAACGACTACCGATGAGACAGATACGCGAGATTCTACGACTCAAACACGACCAACAGCTCAGCCACCGGGCGATCGCCAGCGCATGTCGCGTGGTCTTGGGCACCGTTGCGGACTACTTGGGACGGGCCAAGCAGGCCGGACTGGAATGGCCGCTGCCCGAAGACCTGGACGAGGCAGCCTTGAAGCGCGGCTGTTTCCCCGCGCGGGACCGGGCTCCCGGGAACGGGTGGCTCCGGATGTAGAACGGATCCACCAGGAGTTGAAGCGTGTTGGAGTCACCCTGCACCTGCTGTGGGAAGAGTACCGAGAAGCGAATCCAAAGGGATATGCCTACAGCCAGTTCTGTGAGATCTACCGGCGTTGGGCCCAGAAATTGAAGCCCTCGATGCGACAGGTGCACCGCGCCGGAGAGAAGACCTTCATCGACTTTTCCGGCAAACGGCCACAGCTGACGGATCCACGGACGGGCAAAGCTATTCCAGTCGAGTTGTTCGTCGCTGTTCTGGGCGCCAGCGGTTACACCTACGCGGAAGCGACACCGAGCCAGAAACTCCCCGATTGGGTCGGCGTGCATATCCGCATGGTGGAGTTCTTCGGCGGATCGAGCCGGATCTGGGTTCCCGACCAACTCAAGAGTGCCATTACCCAGCCCTGCCGCTATGAAGCAGGCGTCAACCGTACCTACCAGGATGAGGCCGAACACTACGGCGCCGTTGTCATACCGGCCCGGCCGCGGAAAGCTCGGGACAAAGCGAAAGTTGAATCGACCGTCCTGGTCGCACAGCGGTGGATCCTGGCCAGGATCCGGAATCGCACGTTCTTCAGTCTGGCCGACTTGAACGGAGCCATTCGAGAGTTGCTGGTGGAACTGAACCAGCGGCCGATGCAGAAGCTTCGAGTATCCCGCCTGGAACTCTACGAGCGGCTGGATCGACCGGCATTACAGCCCCTCCCGACCAACCGGTATGAACAGGCCGAGTGGAAGGACTGTCGTGGCAGCATCGATTACCACATTACCGTGGACCGCCATCCTTACAGCGTGCCCTACCAGTTGATCCATGAGACCGTGGAAGCGCGTTACACGGCGTCCATTGTCGAGGTCTACTACAAAGGCCGGCGCGTGACGTCCCATCGCCGTCGCTACGATCACAAGCCGTCGACTCTGTCCGAACATATGCCCAGTGCCCATCGGGCCCATGCGGAATGGACACCGTCCCGGTTGATTAGTTGGGCGGAGAAAACTGGCCCCAAGACCGGCCGCCTGGTCGAGGAGATCATGAAACGGTGGCCGCATCCGGAACAGGGGTACCGGGCCTGCCTGGGATTGATGAGTCTAGGTCGCCGCTCCGGCGCCGAGCGGCTCGAAGCCGCCAGTGCGCGGGCGCTGCACTTGCAGTCCTATAGCTACCGCACCGTCAAGAACATCCTGTCGTCGGCCCAGGACCGGTTGCCTTTCGGGGACACCGAAACCCCACCGACGCCCCATCACGACAACATTCGCGGCGCCGCCTACTATGCGGACCCCGAGGAGACGCACTCATGCTAATGGAACAAACCCTGGAGAAGATGAACCAGATGAAGCTATCGGCCATGGTCGAGGCCCTGGAGCAGCAACGCCGCTCGAATCAGTACACGGATCTCGGCTTCGAGGAACGTCTGGGCCTACGGGTGGATGAGGAGTGGACGGCCCGGGAGCACCGCAAGCTCACCCGACGCCTGCGCGCGGCGAAGCTGCGCTACGCGACGGCATCGCTGGAAAACGTCGACTTCAAACATCGTCGCCGTCTGGACCGTTCCCAAGTCCTCGCCCTGGGCTCCTGCGGGTGGATCCAAGACCGGCACAATCTTCTCATCACCGGTCCGACCGGCATCGGAAAGAGTTTTCTGGCTTCGGCTTTCGTCGAACGCGCCTGCCGGCGGGGTTTTAACGCCACCTACGTCCGCATGCCTCGGCTCTTGCACCAACTGGCGGTCGGCCGTGGCGACGGCTCCTACACCCGAGTCCTGGCCCGTCTGGCCAAAACCGATCTGCTGGCCATCGACGACTGGCTCCTGGCCCCGCTGCGCGACGCTGAACGCCGGGACCTGATCGAAGTCGTCGAGGAACGGAGCGAACGTTCCGCCATCTTGATCGCCAGCCAGCTCCCGGTCCCCGACTGGCACGGCGTCATTGGCGACCCGAACCAGGCCGACGCCATCTGCGATCGCCTCCTCCACAATGCGCACCGTATCGAACTGAAAGGGGCATCGATGCGGCAAACCAAGACCCAACCCAAGACGTTGAAGGAGTCCCGATGATCGGCGCACCGATGCATCCACACGCCGCCGCCAGGGGGTATCCAGGCCGGCCCCGGACCCAATCGTCGCTCCTGCGCAATCCTCGCGCGAAGGAAGTGCAGGAATCCGGGTCCGGGCGCGGAACGCGCGCCTCACGCAGGGCACGGGGCCTGTGGAAACTGCCGCAGCCGTGCAAATGGGAATGGTGGCCTTCGGCCGACTTTCTCTTGATCATTTCCACCGCTGCTTGCAAAAGCCTCCGCAAAAAACGCTCCCGGCTTTCGCACAGTTACACACAGGCCGGCGGCGATTTATCACAATAATTTTGGAAAGGACTAAAACAGGGAAAACCTGGACTCTGAAGGAATAAACTGAGACGCTAACCCGTCGCTTCGCTCCGGCGAGTGTTCACGATGGCCGGAATCGGTGTTCATGATTCCGGAACTGGTGTTCACGATCAGCGGAATACCCAATATGGGCCTTTCCGGGGCGGTTCGGGGCCGGAAGTTCAAGACGACGATAGCGGACGAATCCGCAATGCGGCCACCGGATTTGGTCGATCGCAACTTCAGCGCGACCCGTCCGAACGAACTCTGGGTGGCGGACCTGACCTATGTGGCGACGTGGCGTGGATTCGTTTACGTGGCATTCGTTATCGATGTATTCTCTCGCAAGATCGTCGGCTGGCGGACGACAAATTCCTTGAAGACAGACATCGCGCTGGATGCCTTGGAGCAGGCACTCTGGGCGCGCTCCGACACCGAAGGGTCGTACACCACAGCGACCGTGGTGTTCAGTACCTGTCGATCCGGTACACGGAGCGATTGGCAGAGGCCGGGATCGAACCCTCGGTCGGTAGCGTCGGCGACTCTTACGACAACGCGCTCGCCGAATCCGTGATCGGATTGTTCAAGACGGAAGTCATTCGACGCGAGGGGCCCTAGAAGGGACTCGACGATGTGGACTTCGCGACGCTGGACTGGGTGTCCTGGTACAACGAGCGGCGATTGCTGGAACCGATCGGGGACATCCCTCCAGCAGAGTTTGAGCAGTTGTACTATCAGAATCAGAAGTCTGGCCTCAGCGAGGCCAGACTCAACTAAAACCGTCTCCGGGAAACCCGGGGCGGTTCAAGTCACGCCAAGACCCATCTCCCGTGCCATCGGAATGAGTTCTCCCTCAACCGTGCGTTCGAGCAGCGAATACTCAATTTGTAACGCAACCAAAGGAGTCCATCCGCGAAACTCAGCTGTGACCTGGGCCTGGGCCACCTTCCATGCGGGTGTATCAGAGAACCCGATGTAGCGTACTTTTCCGGCGCGGACCAAATCGTCGAGCGCACGCATTGTTTCGTCAATCGGTGTCGTGGCGTCCCAGGCGTGCATCCAATATAGATCGATATAGTCCGTCTGAAGCCGTCGCAGGGATTCCTCGCAAGAGGCGTGGATTGACTTTCGGCTGCTGCCCCCCGCGTTGGGATCACCTGCCGACATGTTTCCAAAGAATTTCGTCGCTATGACCAGGTGCTGCCGCCGACGGGCGTGGCGTCCGATATGATCCCCGATAATCTTCTCGGAATGCCCCTTCGTATAGACATTGGCCGTGTCCAGGAAATCCCCCCCGCATCGATGAATCGGTCCAGGATCGCTTCCGAGTCTTTTGCGGATGAACCCCATCCCCAATCCTCGCCGAACGTCATACATCCCATGCAGAACGGGCTGACTCTGTTAACGATCGCGAAAAAGTGAAGTGTTCTGGACGAGCGCCGACACGTAAGTCGTGATTTTCTTCCTCGCGAATGTCGAATTCCGAGCCTGTCCGGTCGAAGGGCGAAAAACTATAGCAGAATTGTCAAGCGCGCGGAAGCGTGATCTGTCACGCAACGTCGCCCAAGCTGCACGACTGGTCGGAAAGCCCCGGCAAAGAGCCTCGCAAGGCCTCGGCGATGATGATGAGCGTTCAGAGTCTCGGCGTTTGTTCAGATTCATTCACTTTCTGGTGATCGTTTACAGACTCGAAGCCCCGAACGACCCAGTGTTACATAACGATGCAATGGCATCCTCTATTGCTCCTTGACTGCGCGTCGTTGTCACTCTCCTCGAACCACCTCGCCGTTATCGTTGCCGCCACGATAATCCCAGACGCTGAAGTTGAGAAATCGGAAAAGTTTGGTCAACCGCTCTCCGGAAGCTACTGGAATGTGTAGCCGAGGCGGTCCATTTCCTCTCCTCTTCAGGAAGCCGTTGTGACAGTATTCGGTCGTGAGATCCAAGTGCGGCGAACGGCTGTAGTGGAGGTTCACCTTTCCGACGCTCGTCCCCCCATCTTTCGATGCAGAATCAATCCTGAACGTTCTAGTGCTTAGCTGTTTCCTCCAATCTAATATTGTTCAGTGATTATTCCAGTAGGCTGCGCAGCATCCAGGCTGTTTTTTCGTGGATCTGCAGCCGCGCGGCTGCCACGTCCACGGTCGATTGGTCGTTGACTGCATCGGCCGTTGCTATGGTCTTACGTGCCGTGCGGCAGACGGCCTCATGTCCTTCGACCAGAACCCGAATCATCTCGGTCGCGCTCGGCACGCCTTCGGTATCCCGGACCGACGCTAGCTTGGAGTATGCGGCGTAGCTCCCAGGGGCCGGGTGTCCCAGAGCTCTGATGCGTTCGGCGATCGTGTCCACCGCCAGCGCGAGTTCGTTGTACTGCTGCTCGAACATGAGGTGAAGGGTCTGGAACATGGGGCCGGTCACGTTCCAGGACCTTGTTGCATGGATCATCCCGAAGGATGTCTTATCAGCGTGTTTTTCAACACAGGGGATAACCTAGGAGCCTGTCGGGAATAAGAAGTCTGCAACCAAGAATCAACAACTTACAGACCGGGGTGGCTCGTAAGTTGTTGATTCTTGCTTCGAGGGAGCCAATTCCCGACAGGCTCCTAGTGTAGTCCGCACAATTAACGTAACGGCTCTGGCTGTCCCATTTCTGATATATATGAGTAATGACCATTAGATCGGAAATCCCTGTGCGGACGCTCGGACGGCTTGGCCGAAGCCGCAGTGTGTCGGTCGACGGGGAACGATCCGAATAAGGTACAGTCTGTTACGGGGACCACTAGATGCCACATAAGTTCAACGCAGCGCGACGGCACAAGTTTGATAAGGCACAGTACCGGGTGATCAACTGGGCGGAATATAACGAGAGCCTGCGCCAGCGGGGTGATCTGACGATTTGGGTCAGTGATGAGGCTCAAAGTGTGTGGCGCGCGCCGCGCCGCACGTCACGGGGTGGCCAGCGGAGATACTCGGATCTGGCGATCGAGACATGCCTGACGCTGCGCACGGCGTATCGGCTTGGGTTGCGAGAAACGCAGGGGCTGATGGGTTCCATCGGCACGCTCATGGGGCTGGATATACGGGTGCCGGATTACTCCACACTGTCGCGTCGCGCAAACGGCTTGAGCATCGCTCAGGCGATGAGGCAAGCCGGGTCTGTGCCTGTCCATCTGGTGGTGGACAGTACCGGCCTCAAGATCTTCGGAGAAGGAGAATGGCTCGCACAGAAGCATAAAACCAGGGGAATACGCCGCCGCTGGCGCAAACTCCACCTCGGACTGGACCTCCATAGCGGTGCGATTGTTTGCGCCGACCTGACTCACGATGACGTTGGAGACAGCACCGCCTTACCCGGGCTCCTGGATCAACTCGATGCCTCGGTCACGGGCTTCCTGGCGGACGGCGCCTATGATGGAGCGTCCACACGGGATATGTTGAGACATCGGTATGGGGAGACCCTGGATGTGGTTATACCGCCGCCAAAGAACGCAGTGATCCGACCGCAATCGGCGCGGGATCCAACCGTTCGGGATCGCCATATTGCCCAGATCCGCAGCAACGGCCGCATGGCATGGCAAGTGGCCACAGGGTACAACCAGCGCAGCCGGATAGAAACGCAGATCGGCCGGTGGAAGAGCGTCATCGGCCCCAGACTCAGATCCCGCAGCTTTTCCAGGCAAATCACGGAGATCCAGGTCGGTCAGAAAGTCCTGAACACAATGACCGCACTCGGACGGCCTGTGTTCGAACGTGTCGCCTAACGCTACCGCTTGGGAAAGGGCGAATTCCATCTCCGCCCCAATCCATGCAACAACGCTCCATCGAGGGCCCTCTGTGCCAATGTAGGTGAGACACCTGCCTGACCGTTAATTAGTGAGCAGGGCGGGAAGGAAGTGAGCCTGTGTTGGTGATGAAACCAGAGAACGAGAACGAAGAATCGCGTGGAACGGAAGGCGCCCGCAGGGCGACTGGAGTTGCGCGTGAATCGGCCGGTCGGAATGGGGATAATCCGGACCCGGAGGTGACCAATAAGGCGATACGGAGGCGATTCAGCGCCGCATATAAGCGCCGGGTCGTGCGGGAGGCGGACCGATGCACGAAGCCGGGCGAGTGGGGGGCCTTACTACGCCGGGAGGGATTGTATTCCTCGAGCCTGCGCACCTGGCGGCGGCAACACGATGCCGGGGAATTGGCCGGGATGGGTTCGGCGAAGCGAGGACGGAAAGCGCAGCCGAAGGACGGCCGGGACAAGCGCATCGCTGAACTGGAACGCGAGGCGCAACGGCTCCAGAGGAAGCTGGAGCAAGCCGAAACGGTCATCGAGATCCAAAAAAAAGTCTCCACGCTATTGAGGATTCCTCTGAAGAACCCGGACCAGGAAGAGAACAACTGATGGAAGCGGCCGAAAAGTTCTCCACCGAATTGGGGACGGCGCCGGCGTGCCGGGCCTTCGGGGTTTCCCGCGCGTCGCTCTATCGGCGTCGGCAGCGGGCCGCCGCGCCCGCAGCCGAGCGGGCACGCCCACGATCACATCGGGCATTGAGCGGAGCCGATCGACAGGAAGTCCTCGACCTGCTGCATAGCGGGCGCTTCGTGGATCAGGTGCCCGCCCAAGTGTGTGCGGCCTTGCTGGATGCAGACCGCTATTTGTGCTCGGTACGCACGATGTACCGGATTCTGGATGCGAACCAAGAAGTGCGCGAACGGCGGAACCAACGGCGTCATCCCGTCTACCAGAAGCCGGAACTGTTGGCGACAGGCCCGAATGAAGTGTGGACCTGGGACATCACGAAGCTGAAGGGACCACGGAAGTGGACCTACTTCTACTTGTACGTGATTCTCGATATCTTCAGCCGCCAGGCGGTGGGCTGGATGGTGGCCGATTGCGAATCTTCCGGCCTGGCCAAGAAACTGATTCGTGAAAGCTGTGACAAGCATCGGATCGAGCAGGATCAGCTGACTCTGCACGCCGATCGCGGCTCGTCGATGAAGTCGAAAGCGGTGGCGCTGCTGCTATCGGATCTGGGTGTGACCCAATCCCACTCTCGGCCCTATGTGTCCGACGACAACCCGTTCTCGGAAGCCCAGTTCAAAACCCTGAAATACCGCCCTGACTTCCCGGAACGATTCGGTTCGATCCAGGACGCCAAGGCGTTCTGCCGGGACTTCTTCCACTGGTACAACAACGTCCACTACCATTCCGGTCTGAACTGGCTAACCCCAGCGATGGTCCATTACGGTCAGACCGGTCCGGTTCTGGAACGACGCCAGCATGCTCTGGATCGCGCTCGTCGGCAACATCCAGAACGTTTCGTCAATGTACCGAGAAAGATCGCTGGTCCGACGGACAAGGTGTGGATCAACCCGCCCGCAGAGTCGCCTACGGTAGCTTAAATTCCGAATGCAGGTGTCTCAAACTTGTTGACACGTTCCGGGGCAGGTGACGACGCTGCTGCGACAACTGGGCGCCAAGCCGCCTGCGAGCATGGACCTGATCGCGTTTTATAGGGAGCGGGTAGCGGGCTAAGCTACTTAACCACGACGGCGTTCGGGGATGGGAACGGGGCCAGTCCTCGGTGCGCTCTGTTCGGACTCCCGTAAGACATCTTCGTCCGACGACAGGGATTCGAGCACGGCGCGCACGCCGTGGAGAATGGATCCGAACCGGAACAGGGGCTTCGAGACGGCGGCCTTCACACGATCTGTTCCCGACGCCACGTCGTCCGAGAAGCGATCCATCCGGAACTCGACTTTGGCCAACCCGAACCGCAACCAATTCTGGGTACGTTCGATCTCGGCGTCCAGCCCGAGAGCTCGTTCCCTGGCGCGAGCCGACCAATCGACAGCCCGCTCGGAAGCCGACTCGGCTTCGCGAAGCACACTCTTTAAGTTTGTGTGCAGGGAAGCGTATTCCTCGCTACAACGCGAAGCCTTCGCGGCCGCGCGGGAAGCCTCGCGATAGATCCCCCACAGCAATGCGGAATTCCAAGCCAGTACAAGGAAGATCAGGATGACAAAGATGGTCAGTTGTAGTTCCATGGCGACCGACGAAGTCTCCGTAAACAACGCACGACAAGCATACCGCAGGGGAAATGAGCGCCGTATCGAAAATCGAGTCCCACGAGAGCCTCTCGAGCCCGGCGTATGGGCCGGTGGTGTTTTCGAAGCGCCTTTCTTATAATTGGGAAGTTCTCCGGCCTCAGATCACTTTCAGGTGCACTCTCGGCTGGAGCGACGCTTGGTTCAAGGCCCTTGGGAGAGGTGCTGGAGTGGTTGAACAGGGCTGCCTGCTAAGCAGTTGCATGGGTTAAACCGTGCCGGGGGTTCGAATCCCCCCCTCTCCGTTCCTTAGTGTTTCATGTTGGTGATAATAGGCCATATGATAAGGGCAAGGTCTGTTTAGCCCACATTTCACCCCACATTTGTCGGTGGTTAAAGCAGGTGAAGAGTGGCGTCTTTGCGGAGCTAGCGCCATCTCGGACGACTACAACGCTAGGTTGAGACTACGGATAAGACGGATCGATAGGCAGCAGAAGAGATCCGCACAAGGATTTGAATCGATCTGATTCCCCCCTAAAAGGCGTAGAGATACTCTGCAAAATGCCGCAAGATATCTCCGAAAGCCAGACAGTCTAAGTTCCGGTAGAGTTGATCCGTTTTTTGGGTCAAGGTGGACACCTATGTTTGAACAAGCCTTCAAGAGCATCGATGACGTGCTGAGAAAGGAGGCTGGCTGCACCACCGAACTGGACTACACGGAGCAGACCTCTTGGCTGCTGTTTCTGAAGTACATGGACGGGTTGGAGCAGGACAAGGCGACCGAAGCGGCACTGGAAGGGAAGAAGTACACATTCATCCTCGAAAAGCCTTATCGCTGGGAAGAGTGGGCCGCGCCAAAGGGAAAGAACGGACAGGTCGACCACAACAAGGCCATGACCGGCGATGACTTGATAGAGTTCGTCGATCAGAAGCTCTTTCCTTACCTGAACGGTTTCAAGCAAAAGGCCAGCGGGCCGAACACCATCGAGTACAAGATCGGTGAGATATTCGGCGAGATCAAGAACAAGATCCAGTCGGGCTACAGCCTGCGCGACATCATCGATCACATCGACGAACTACGCTTCCGTTCACAGGCCGAGAAGCACGAGTTGTCGCACCTTTACGAAGCAAAGATCAAGAACATGGGCAATGCCGGGCGTAACGGCGGCGAGTATTACACGCCACGCCCTTTGATTCGCGCCATCGTGAAGGTGGTTCAGCCGAAGATGGGCGAGCGTATCTACGACGGAGCCTGCGGCTCGGCGGGCTTCCTGTGCGAATCCTTCGATCACTTGAAGACGAACAAGAAGCTCACCACCAAGAACCTCAAGACACTTCAGGAGCGCACCTTTTACGGTAAGGAAAAGAAATCGCTCGCCTACGTCATTGCGATCATGAACATGATCCTGCACGGCATCGAGGCACCGAACGTCATTCACACGAACACGCTCACCGAGAACCTCGCCGACGTTCAGGAAAAGGACCGCTTCGACGTGATCCTCGCCAATCCGCCGTTCGGCGGTAAGGAGCGTAAGGAGGTACAGCAGAACTTCCCCATCCGCACGGGCGAGACGGCTTTCCTGTTCCTACAACACTTTATCAAGATGCTGAAGGCTGGTGGACGTGGCGGTGTGGTCATCAAGAACACCTTCCTCTCTAACTGATTTCGATAACGTAAAAGGGACCCACCCCTGATAGCCTCCCCCGAAGCGTGAACTGGATGAACAGGCACGCGAGTGGGAGGTGAGGATTGATAGGGATGGATCAGTACGAGTTGATCAGAACTGCATCGGGTTTACAAGAAAAGCATTCGACAGATCGCCCGGGAGACCGGGCACACGCGACGGACGGTCCGGAAAGTATTGGCCGGACAGGAGCCCAAGTATCGGCGAGAGAAGGAGCCAGCCTGTCCGGTGATGGACCCGGTCGCCAGGATCGTAGATGCCTGGCTCCAGGCGGACCGGGACCAGCCAGTCAAGCAACGCCACACCGCGCACCGGGTGTGGCAACGTCTGGTGGAGGAGCATGAATTTACCGGAGCCGAGCCGACGGTACGCCGCTGGGTTCGGGAACGGAAGACACGGTTGGGCTGGAACCAGACCGGTGCTGTGGTGCCGTTGGACCCGGAACACGCCCGTGAAGCCGAGGTGGACTGGGGTACGGCCTGGGTCCGGATGAACGGTCAAGACCGTCAGGTCAAGTTGTTCTGCATGAGATCTCGGTACTCGGGCAAGGCGTTTGTGCGGGCCTATCCGTGGGAACGGCAGGAGATGTTCCTGGACGGTCACATCCGTGGGTTCGACTGGTACGGAGGCGTCTTCCCGACGTTAGTGTTCGATAACCTGAAAACCGCCGTGAAACAGATTCTGCGCGGGAAGGGTCGGGTTGAACAGACGCGGTTCACAGCGTTTCGGGCGCACTACACGTTTGAAGCACGGTTCTGCAATCCGGCGCGGGGCCAGGAGAAAGGCGGGGTCGAGGGACTGGTCGGCTTCGCACGGAGAAACTTCCTGGTGCCGGTTCCCGAGGTGACCGACTTCGACGAGTTGAACGCGCAGTTGCTGGAACGCTGCGGCGCCGACGACCAGCGGAGGATCGGCGGTCGGTCCGACGATCGGACGATCGGGGAACGCCATGGAGCAGAACGCGCGTACCTGCTGGCGCTGCCGGGCACCCGATTCGAGAACACGAAGGTGGTGGGTGTGCGGATCAGCCCGTACCAGACGCCCAGGTGGATCAGAACCGGTATTCGGTGCCGACCGCATATGTGGGACGCCGGCTCTGGGCCCATATCGGCTGTGACCGGGTGAGCTTTTACGCGGACCAGAAGAAGGTGGCCGAACATGACCGCGCCTTCGGTCATAGCGACTGGCGGATTGATCCGTTGCACTACCTGGAGTTGATCCGGCGGAAGGTGGCCTCGTTTGAGAGCGCCCGGCCGATCCGGCAGTGGCGGGATCAATGGCCGACCCAATATGAGACCGCGCTGGAGCGGTTGCGGGATCGGCATGGGTACAGCCGGGGCACCCGGGAGTTCATCGGCATCCTGCAACTCCACCAGGACTGGGATCTGGATCGGGTGTCATCGGCCATCCAGGAAGCGCTCGATGCCCACTGTATCGAGTTGGAAGCGGTGCGGCACATTCTGATGCGGGAGGACACGCCGACTCGATCCCATGCACCGCTCGAGTCCGGGTTGATGCCCGGTATCACCGATCTGACGATCGCCCGGGCCGATCTGGATCAATATGACCGTCTCCTGGCTGGGGGTGTGCGATGAGTCCGGGTCAGGAGATCGTTCTCGACGACGCACTGCGGCAACTCCGGCTTCCGGCCATGGTGCGGGAGTGGCGGGAACACGCCCGACAGGCTAAAGAGGCCGGCGAGGGGCACACCGGCTTTCTATTGGCTCTGGCCAGCCGCGAGCTGGAGCAGCGGCAAGCCAATCAGGTCCAGCGTCGACTGCGGGAGGCCCGGTTCCCACTGCTCAAGACCCTGGAGACCACGGACCTGAAGAAGTGGCCAGTGCTCGATGCGGTCCAGGTTCGCGACTATGCCGAGTGCGGCTACATTACCCGGCACGAGAACGTCGTCCTGTTGGGCAAGCACGGAACCGGTAAAACCCATGCCGCCACGGTGCTGGGTGTGGAAGCCTGCCGGAGGGGCTACCGCGTCGGGTTCACCACGGCAGCCGGGCTGGTCAACACCTTGATCGAGTCGCGCGAGGAACGGCAACTGAAGCGGCACCTGGCGAAGCTGGCCCGCTTCGAGCTGCTCATCGTGGACGAAGTCGGCTATATCCCGTTCTCGGCCGAGGGGCGCAGTTGCTGTTTCAGGTCTTCTCGGACCGCTACGAAAAGGGTTCGCTGATCGTCACATCGAACTTGCCGTTTGCACAGTGGACCAGCGTCTTCGGTGACGCCGCACTGACCGCAGCCCTGCTGGACCGGCTGACCCATCACTGCGCCATTCACCAGTTCGAGTGGGAAAGTATCCGGTTTACCGACAGTCTCGGCGCCGCTAGCAAACGGAAGAACAAACCCCGGTCCGCCGGAGGATCCGCGTGAAAACCGCGGGCGCGGCGGGCTGTGGAAAGTGCCGCCCCCATGGGAACCCGCTGCAAAGCCAGCGCGCTCCCACGGTGGCTTGGAAGCCTTCGGCTCCCACACTCCCCACAGCCTCGACGGCGGAATCGCTTACAAACCATTAACCAGGGGGTGGGTCCTTTTTACGTTGTCAAAGCGAGGCGACTCTGCGGGCGGGTTGATCCACACCTTGTCCGGCGGCCCAGCGATCTTTCTCGGTACATTGACGAAACGTTCTGGATGTTGCCGACGAGCGCGATCCAGAGCATGCTGGCGTCGTTCCAGAACCGGACCGGTCTGACCGTAATGGACCATCGCTGGGGTTAGCCAGTTCAGACCGGAATGGTAGTGGACGTTGTTGTACCAGTGGAAGAAGTCCCGGCAGAACGCCTTGGCGTCCTGGATCGAATCGAATCGTTCCGGGAAGTCAGGGCGGTATTTCAGGGTTTTGAACTGGGCTTCCGAGAACGGGTTGTCGTCGGACACATAGGGCCGAGAGTGGGATTGGGTCACACCCAGATCCGATAGCAGCAGCGCCACCGCTTTCGACTTCATCGACGAGCCGCGATCGGCGTGCAGAGTCAGCTGATCCTGCTCGATCCGATGCTTGTCACAGCTTTCACGAATCAGTTTCTTGGCCAGGCCGGAAGATTCGCAATCGGCCACCATCCAGCCCACCGCCTGGCGGCTGAAGATATCGAGAATCACGTACAAGTAGAAGTAGGTCCACTTCCGTGGTCCCTTCAGCTTCGTGATGTCCCAGGTCCACACTTCATTCGGGCCTGTCGCCAACAGTTCCGGCTTCTGGTAGACGGGATGACGCCGTTGGTTCCGCCGTTCGCGCACTTCTTGGTTCGCATCCAGAATCCGGTACATCGTGCGTACCGAGCACAAATAGCGGTCTGCATCCAGCAAGGCCGCACACACTTGGGCGGGCACCTGATCCACGAAGCGCCCGCTATGCAGCAGGTCGAGGACTTCCTGTCGATCGGCTCCGCTCAATGCCCGATGTGATCGTGGGCGTGCCCGCTCGGCTGCGGGCGCGGCGGCCCGCTGCCGACGCCGATAGAGCGACGCGCGGGAAACCCCGAAGGCCCGGCACGCCGGCGCCGTCCCCAATTCGGTGGAGAACTTTTCGGCCGCTTCCATCAGTTGTTCTCTTCCTGGTCCGGGTTCTTCAGAGGAATCCCCAATAGCGTGGAGACTTTTTTTTGGATCTCGATGACCGTTTCGGCTTGCTCCAGCTTCCTCTGGAGCCGTTGCGCCTCGCGTTCCAGTTCAGCGATGCGCTTGTCCCGGCCGTCCTTCGGCTGCGCTTTCCGTCCTCGCTTCGCCGAACCCATCCCGGCCAATTCCCCGGCATCGTGTTGCCGCCGCCAGGTGCGCAGGCTCGAGGAATACAATCCCTCCCGGCGTAGTAAGGCCCCTCACTCGCCCGGCTTCGTGCATCGGTCCGCCTCCCGCACGACCCGGCGCTTATATGCGGCGCTGAATCGCCTCCGTATCGCCTTATTGGTCACCTCCGGGTCCGGATTATCCCCATTCCGACCGGCCGCTTCACGCGCAACTCCAGTCGCCCTGCGGGCGCCTGCCGTTCCACGCGATTCTTCGTTCTCGTTCTCTGGTTTCATCACCAACACAGGCTCACTTCCTTCCCGCCCTGCTCACTAATTAACGGTCAGGCAGGTGTCTCACCTACATTGGCACAGAGGGCCGGCGCCGACTACCATGAAGCAAGCGGGCTCAAGGTGTTCACCACGGCAGAGCTCAATTTCGGCGGTCTCTGGTACATCGACGGTGACGCCGAGCTTCCCAACGCGGGTGCCTCGAGCCCAGAAGGCCGCGGCATCACCATCGTCACCACGGGAACCATCACGGTCAACGGTAGCTTCCAGAGGCTCGAGGCGTTCGCCGACGACCTGCTGTTCTTCGCCAACAAGACCGATACGTCCTCCAGTCCCGTGCTCAAAACGTCTGGAAGCGGCATTAGTGCCAGTCCGGCCGACGTTAACACCTACGATGGCGTCATCTACGCCCCCAACGGACTCGCCTCTTTGGGCGGACAGCACGCAATCTACACCACGATCGTCATCGCCGATCGTCTCGAGCTGTCGGGCTCCAACCTGGTGTTCCGGTTCGGCGCCGGGCTGTGCATTCCGGACCTGACGATCGACAAGATCGTAACCGACGTCGATGGCGCCGGCCCGGACGGACAGGTCGACGCAGCCGGCGACGTCATCAGCTATCAGATCACCGTGCAGAACACGGGTGAGGCGGGCTCCCTGCTGAGCGGCGTGACCGTGACCGACCCCCTGATGTCAGGCCCCAACGGCACCGGACCCACGTTCATCGAGGGCGACGACGGGGACAGCAAGATCGATGCGGGCGAGACGTGGATCTACACCGGTACCTACACCGTACAGGCCGGCGACATTCCCGGAGGAGTGGACTCAAGCGGGAACGACGATCCTTTCCCGGACCAGCAGATCAACAACACCGTCACCGTCGACACGGATCAGACGCCTGCGGTGACGGACACCGCAGAGGTTGACATCCTGGACGAACCCAAGATCCAGGTGGTGAAGAGCCAGACGTTGACGACGGACGCCAACAGCAACGGGTTGCCCGACGAGGGCGACGTGGTGACCTACTCCTACGACGTGACTAACACTGGCAACGTGACGCTGTCGAGCGTCACGCTGGTGGACGACGTAGAGGGCACCCTGACGCTGAGCGACGTGGCCACAGACGGCATAGGCGTGCTGGCGGTGGGTGACAGCGAGACGGCGAGTGCGGCGCACACGGTGACGCAGGCGGAGTTCGATGCGGGGACGTTGGTCAACATCGCCACGGCGGCGGGTGAGGGACCACAGGGACGGCCGGTCCAGGATACCGACACCGAGACGGTGATGTTTATGGAGAACCCGGCGATCCAGGTGGTGAAGACGCAGGAGCTCACGACGGACGCCAACCTGAACGGGTTGCCCGACGTGGGCGACGTGGTGACCTACAGCTATACGGTGACCAACACCGGTGACGTGACGTTGTCGAACGTATCGCTGGTGGACGACGTCGAGGGCACCCTGACGCTGAGCGACGTGGCCTTGGACGGCGTGGATGTGCTGGCGGTGGGTGACAGCGAGACGGCCAGTTCGGACCACACGGTGACGCAGGCGGAGTTTGACGCGGGACCGTTGACCAACATCGCCACGGCCGATGGGGAGAGCCCGCTGGGCACGAACGTGAGCGACACCGACACCCAGACGGTGAACTTCACGCAGACTCCGGCGATCCAGGTGGTGAAGAGCCAGGCGTTGACCAGCGACGCCAACGAGAACGGGTTGCCCGATGTGGGCGACGTGGTGACCTACAGCTATACGGTGACCAACACCGGGGACGTGACGCTGTCGAACGTGGTGTTGGAGGACGACGTGGAAGGTGTGCTGACGCTGAGCGACGCGGCCGGAGACACCGTGGCTGTGCTGGCGGTGGGTGACAGCGAGACGGCCAGTTCGGACCACACGGTGACGCAGGCGGAGTTCGACGCGGGGACGTTGGTCAACATCGCCACGGCAACGGGTGAGGGACCGACGGGAACGCCGGTAGAGGATGACGATACGGAGACGGTGACGTTTGAGCAGAACCCGGCGATCGCTGTGGTGAAGACGCAGGCGTTGACCAGCGACGTCAACGAGAACGGGTTGCCCGATGTGGGCGACGTGGTGACCTACAGCTATACGGTGACCAACACTGGTGACGTGACGCTGTCGAACGTGGTGTTGGATGACACCGTGGAAGGCATCCTGACGCTGAGCGACGTGGCCGGAGACACCGTGGCTGTGCTGGCGGTGGGTGACAGCGAGACGGCGAGTGCGGCGCACACGGTGACGCAGGCGGAGTTCAATGCGGCATCGTTGACCAACATCGCCACGGCAACGGGTGACGGACCGACGGGAACGCCGGTAGAGGATGACGACACGGTGACGGTGCCGTTCGTGCAGAACCCGGCGATCCAGGTGGTGAAGAGCCAGGCGTTGACCAGCGACGCCAACCTGAACGGGTTGCCCGACGTGGGCGACGTGGTGACCTACAGCTATACGGTGACCAACACTGGTGACGTGACGCTGTCGAACGTGGTGTTGGATGACACCGTGGAAGGCATCCTGACGCTGAGCGACGTGGCCGGGGACACCGTGGCTGTGCTGGCGGTGGGTGACAGCGAGACGGCGAGTGCGGCGCACACGGTGACGCAGGCGGAGTTCGACGCGGGGACGTTGGTCAACATCGCCACGGCAACGGGTGACGGACCGACGGGAACGCCGGTAGAGGATGACGACACGGTGACGGTGCCGTTCGTGCAGAACCCGGCGATCCAGGTGGTGAAGAGCCAGGCGTTGACCAGCGACGCCAACGAGAACGGGTTGCCCGATGTGGGCGACGTGGTGACCTACAGCTATACGGTGACCAACACCGGGGACGTGACGCTGACGGACGTATCGCTGGGGGACGACGTAGAAGGCCCCCTGACGCTGAGCGACGTGGCCGGGGACACCGTGGCTGTGCTGGCGGTGGGTGACAGCGAGACGGCGAGTGCGGCGCACACGGTGACGCAGGCGGAGTTCAATGCGGCATCGTTGACCAACATCGCCACGGCAACGGGTGACGGACCGACGGGAACGCCGGTAGAGGATGACGACACGGTGACGGTGCCGTTCGTGCAGAACCCGGCGATCCAGGTGGTGAAGAGCCAGGCGTTGACCAGCGACGCCAACCTGAACGGGTTGCCCGACGTGGGCGACGTGGTGACCTACAGCTATACGGTGACCAACACTGGTGACGTGACGCTGTCGAACGTGGTGTTGGATGACACCGTGGAAGGCATCCTGACGCTGAGCGACGTGGCCGGAGACACCGTGGCTGTGCTGGCGGTGGGTGACAGCGAGACGGCGAGTGCGGCGCACACGGTGACGCAGGCGGAGTTCAATGCGGCATCGTTGACCAACATCGCCACGGCAACGGGTGACGGACCGACGGGAACGCCGGTAGAGGATGACGACACGGTGACGGTGCCGTTCGTGCAGAACCCGGCGATCCAGGTGGTGAAGAGCCAGGCGTTGACCAGCGACGCCAACCTGAACGGGTTGCCCGACGTGGGCGACGTGGTGACCTACAGCTATACGGTGACCAACACTGGTGACGTGACGCTGTCGAACGTGGTGTTGGATGACACCGTGGAAGGCATCCTGACGCTGAGCGACGTGGCCGGAGACACCGTGGCTGTGCTGGCGGTGGGTGACAGCGAGACGGCGAGTGCGGCGCACACGGTGACGCAGGCGGAGTTCAATGCGGCATCGTTGACCAACATCGCCACGGCAACGGGTGACGGACCGACGGGAACGCCGGTAGAGGATGACGACACGGTGACGGTGCCGTTCGTGCAGAACCCGGCGATCCAGGTGGTGAAGAGCCAGGCGTTGACCAGCGACGCCAACCTGAACGGGTTGCCCGACGTGGGCGACGTGGTGACCTACAGCTATACGGTGACCAACACTGGTGACGTGACGCTGTCGAACGTGGTGTTGGATGACACCGTGGAAGGCATCCTGACGCTGAGCGACGTGGCCGGGGACACCGTGGCTGTGCTGGCGGTGGGTGACAGCGAGACGGCGAGTGCGGCGCACACGGTGACGCAGGCGGAGTTCAATGCGGCATCGTTGACCAACATCGCCACGGCAACGGGTGACGGACCGACGGGAACGCCGGTAGAGGATGACGACACGGTGACGGTGCCGCAGAACCCGGCGATTGACGTGGTCAAGAGCCAGGAGTTGACGACGGATGTCAACGGAGACGGGCAGGCCGCGGTTGGCGACGTGATCACGTACTCCTACACGGTGACCAACACTGGTGACGTGACGCTGACGGACGTATCGCTGGGGGACGACGTAGAAGGCCCCCTGACGCTGAGCGACGTGGCCGGGGACACCGTGGCTGTGCTGTCGGTGGGTGATACCGAGACGGCGAGTGCCGCGCACACGTTGACGCAGGAGGAATTCGCCGCGGGCCCGGTCGTGCCTCTTCCCGAGATACCTGGCAAACTCAACGCCGGCGATTACGTCATTTTCGCCCAGTCGAGGGACGGAAAGGCGGCAGAGACAATCGACAACGGGTCGAACGACGCCCAGGCGAGCGTCTCGGGCAGCGACAACAGCGTATTCGGCCGGATCAGGTCAAACGCCGACTTCAGTTCGAGTGGACAGAACATCTACTACCACTATGTCGGCAATGGGGGAACGCCGTCCGTTCCCCCGGACACGTTGAATGACGGGAAGATCACCTACCGGTTCTTGAACGACAATGGCGACAACTTCTACAAGACCTCTTTGTCGGATCCTCAGTTCCCGGGCTTGACAGATGGGACCTGGTTGCCGGTTCAGAGCGACGTTCTGGTCGGGCCGGTCGCGGAGGTACCACTGGGGGATCCGTATCAGTACTGGCCGGGGAACCTGCATACGGTGGTGACGGCCGCATCCAACTACCTGCAGATGGACGTGGCAGCCCTGGAGCCGTTCTGCGACTTCGGCTCGCTCACCGGGGGGCCGGTCGAATTCGACCTCACGGAGGCCGACGCGGATGGGACGTATTGCACGAATGGCGGCGTGCTCAAGCTGTCCGTGCAGGACGTGGGCACGGTGACCAACCCGAGAAGTTTCACCTTCCTGGCCAATGATGGTCTCATCAGTATCAGCGGTCAGCACGCGGTTATCGAGTCGTTTGCTCTGGGAGTCCTGGCGATGTCGGACCTGGATTCGGATAGCGATCAGTTCCCGATCAAGATAGCGGGTTCCAACTTCACGGTTCAGAGCCAGTCCATCGTATTCGCCCCCATGGCGGGAGCGGACGTGTCCGGTTCGGACGAATCTCTGCTCTGTCTCCATGCGATCGCCCAGGAGGTGAAGCTCCAGGGTTCCAACAGCGAGTTCGGTCCTAATGCGCCGGGCTGCAGGGGACCGGTGGCGAAGTCGTTGACCAACATCGCAACGGCCGATGGCACCTCGCCAACACCTGTGAGCGTGACGGTGCAGGACACCGATACGCAGACGGTGGTCTTCTTCTCCGAGAATCCCAGCCCGCTGCGTGCCGCTGCTGCCGCAAGCGATGGTGGGATGACTGGTGTGGAGTTGACACCCGCCATGTTGCAGGCGGCCGTTGTTGAAGGAATCAACTACTGGCGTGGAGTGGGAATTCCTGCGAAGCGCCTGGACGCCGTGCGACAAATGGATGTCAGGATTGCTGATTTGCCCGGTCCATTCCTGGGCTTCGCCTATCCGGACGACATCATCCTGATCGACCGAAACGCGGCCGGCCATGGTTGGTCGGTCGCGTCAGAGTCGCTCGGCGCCGTGGCTGTTCGCGACGTCGTGACTCACGAACTGGGACATTTGCTGGGGTTTGATCACAATGATCATGGTGTTATGAGGGCTGTGCTGGAGGTCGGTGTAGGTACCCATCCGGGACGTAACCGGCAATCTATTATGGAGTCACGATCACAGCGTCAAGGCCAAGGGGGTATTCAATAGCCCGCGATACAAGCGTGCCGTTGATAACGTCGCCGTTGGATTCCTGATGATGCACCTGAGGCAGGCCAGAAAGCGGTGGCAGCATGGTCAACATACCATCGCAAATGATTGAAGAAGTTAAATGACCCCCGGCAGAGCCGGGGGCTTATTTCTGTGAGCCCCTCAAAGGGGCCGGTCAAGAGCCGCCTGAAGGCAGCTGATGCCCCCACGCCATGTTCAGCTCCTCCAAACGCTGCTCCTCCCGCTCCTGCCGCCAAATGTATTCCCGCACGAATTGTTTGTCCATCCCCACCGTGGAAACGAAATAGCCTCGCGCTCAGAAACTCTTCCCTGTCAAACGGTGTTTCAGTCCCAGAAAGTTCCGGGCAGTCGAGATTGCACTCTTCCCCTTGATGAATCCCGCCACACTGGATACCGCCTACTTCGGAATGAACACCATGTGATACTTGCAGTCCCATTTCGTGTGCGATCGCCTTCGGGCCTCTTTCATTGAGTCCTCCTTCTTTGGAAGTCGTCGCTTCCAAGCAGGACTTTCCTATCTACCGCCGCTCTCGGTCAAACCTCTGCGAGTCGCCCCGGCTAAGCCGGGGGTTTACCTATGGGAATTACACGTACGTCCGTATCCGGGAGATCCTCGAAGGCGACGGCAGCGACCCCGAGTACGCGCACCTGTCCCCGATCGACCGGAAGGCGATCCTGGAGATCCTCGAAGACACGAAACCGGACTTCAAGGCCTGGACGCGGGCTACAGCTTTCTAAGCTGTAGCGAGGCTCTTTAAAGCGCCAACTGAAGGGCGGTCGTAGACCGCCCTTCAATGTATACCCGCCCTTCACCAAAGGATTTGAATCCCGCCTCGCTCCTGTGTTCTTCTGGCCGTGCGATGGTCAAGGGAATCGGGAGCCAACCTCGAAGATGGTTACGTGCGTGGATGCTCGTCCTCGGATCGGTCATCCTGAACTCGGGCGGGGCCGTCGCCCAGTTCCCTGCCCTGGCGCTCCGACCGGGGGACCTCCGCACCGAATACCTGGCGAACCCCATCGGCATCGATGTTTCGATTCCACGCCTCAGCTGGAAACTCCGTTCCACGGCGCGCGACGTGTCACAGGCCGCGTTCCAGGTGCAGGTCACGACGGATGAGAGCGCGCTCTTCGGAACGGATCTGGTGTGGGACTCGGGCCGGGTCACCTCGGACCAGTCGATCCATGTCCCGTACGAAGGGGTGGCTCTGGCGTCCCGCGTCCGCTATTTCTGGAGGGTCCGCGTATGGACGGGCGATGAAGCGCCCTCGGACTGGAGCGAACCGGCTTACTGGGAAATGGGGCTCCTTCGGCCCGACGACTGGCAGGCCGAGTGGATCGGGCCGGGTTGGGAAGAAGATCTCTCCGTCTCGAACCCCGCGCCGTTGATGCGCCGCCGCTTCGTGTCGTCCGGCCGGGTAAGTTCCGCCAGGATCTACGCCACGAGCCACGGGCTGTACGAACTCTACCTGAACGGCACGAGGGTCGGCGATCGACTCTTCACGCCGGGTTTCACCAGCTATAAAAAGCGCCTGCAGTACCAGACCTACGACGTCACGGAGTTGATTGCTACGGGCGCGAACGTCCTTGGGGCACGGCTCGGAGACGGCTGGTACCGCGGCTTCATGGGCTCTTCCGGAGACCGGAACGTGTACGGCGCCAACCTCGCGCTGTTCACCCAGCTCGAGATCACCTACACGGACGGCCGCACCGAAGTTATCGCCACCGACGATGATTGGAAGGCAGCCCGAGGGTCGGTTCTGTCGTCGGACATCTACAACGGCGAAACTCAGGATGCCCAGCTCGAACCCGAGGGCTGGTCCGAGGTGGGATATGACGACGCGTCCTGGGGTCGGGTAGCGACATCCGACCCCAGCTCGGCGCGGCTCGTCGCCGACGTCGCGCCTCCGGTACGCCGGACAGAACAGATCACGCCAATCGAACTGAGGCCGTCGGCGTCCGGTGGCAGCATCGTCGATATGGGAGAGAACATCGTCGGTTGGGTGCGTCTCCGGGTTCGCGGGGAGGCTGGAGACACGATTGTGCTCCGGTACGCCGAAGCCCTCGACGACACCGGCGAGCTCTACACCGCCAACCTCAGGGATGCTGCACAGACGGATTCGTATACGCTCAGAGGCGACCCCGAAGAGTTCTTCGAGCCTCACTTCACGTTCCACGGATTCCGGTACGTTGCTATCGAAGGGTATCGGGGAGAACTCGATGCGAACGATGTGACCGGGATCGTCGTCCACTCGGATCTCGAAAACACAGGTTCGTTCGAAACCTCTGACGCCGCCATCAACCAACTACAGGCGAATATCGTCCGAAGCCAGCGAGGCAACTTCCTGGACATCCCGACCGACTGCCCACAGCGTGATGAGCGCCTCGGCTGGACTGGCGACGCCCAGTTGTTCGGACCGACGGCCTGCTTCAACATGGGCGCCTCCGGTTTCTTCACGAAGTGGCTGCGCGACCTGGCCGCCGACCAGCGCGTCGACGGAGCCGTCCCCTGGGTGGTGCCCGACGTGCTCGGTCCCCGGACGTCGGACGGCGAGGTCGAGCCGGCCGGGGCAGCCGGATGGGGCGATGCCGCGGTGATCGTCCCATGGACGATCTACGTGAGGTACGGGGATGTCCGCATCCTCGAAGAGCAGTACGACAGCATGCGCCGCTGGGTGGACTACGCAACCACCGAGGCAGGTTCGAACCTCATCTGGGAAACCGGGTTTCAGTTTGGAGACTGGCTGCCCGCCCGAGGCCGGTCGACCCGAACCGACCTGATCGCCACAGCGTACCTGGCCCGCTCGTCCGACATTCTGTCGCGGGCCGCCATGGTGTTGGGACGCGTGGACGACGCGCGCGAGTACCGGGACTTATTCGAGAGCGTCCGCAAGGCGTTCGGAAAGCAGTTCGTTACTTTTTCCGGCGGGCTTCGTGAACCCACACAGACCGCCTATGTGCTCGCCGTGCAATTCGGGCTGATGCCGACTGCGATGATCCCAGACACGGTCCGGCGCCTCGCCGACGACATCCGGGAACGAGGGACGCACCTCAGCACTGGATTTCTGGGAACTCCGTACATCAACGACGTGCTCACCGACCACGGCTACGCACAGCTCGCCTACTCGCTTCTGCTGCAGGATTCCTACCCTTCGTGGCTCTACCCGATCTCCCAGGGCGCCACGACGATGTGGGAAAGCTGGGACGGCATCCGTGACGGGGTCTTCGGCGACCCGCTGTTGAACTCATTCAACCACTACGCCCTGGGCGCGGTCGGCGACTGGATGTACCGGACGATCGGAGGGATCCGGCCCGACCCCGAGCGGCCCGCCTACAAGCACGCATGGATCGCGCCGGTACCGGACGACCGGTTGCGATACGCCAAGACGACGCTGGAGACGATGTACGGTACCCTGCGTGTCGACTGGGGCAAGGACACGACGGCGTTCACCCTCAATACCGAGGTGCCGCCCAACAGCTCGGCGAGCGTCCGACTGCCGGGGACGCGCGTCGAAGATGTCCTCGAGAGCGAAGCCAGGATCGAGATCAAACCCGGCATCCGCTCGTTCCGTCAGGACGGCGATGACGTCGTCGTCGAGATAGGTTCCGGACGATACCGCTTCGCCTATTCCATTTCGCCTGAGGGCATCCTTTCCGACCAGGGTGGACAATCGGAACCGAGACCTTTTCCGATCACCATGGTGATGGGGGCCATCCTGGCCCTCTTCTTGTGGGGCGCTTCGGTCGTGACAGGCAAACAGTAAGAGAACCCAGAGCGGTAGCGATCATTCCTTAGCGTCGGGCCCACCGGCTCTTCCGCTGCCCCGATCGATGAGTGCTCCCACCGTCTCGTCGAAACGGAGCTTATAGGGAAACTCCTTCAGGCCGGTCCCCCCACGCCAGCCCTTCTCCTTGGCGTCGGGCCCACCGGCCCTTCCTCCAACCCCGATTGATGAGTGCTTGATACACTGAGTTCTGCAGATGGACACCAGAGACACCATCCTCCGGCTCACCTTCATGGCGCTGGTCGGCCTGGCGCTCGTGACGTCCGCACTCTCCCGGGCGCAGGAGCCGGTGACGACGTCTCCGTTCGTTGTCTATTTCGACGAAGACTCGTTGATCACGGATTCGATCCGCGTCGATGGCGTCATCTACGTGGCGCTTGTGGACGTCGTACGCCGGATGGCCTTGCCATACACCGACGCGACGGCTGCGGCGACGTTCACAATACGGGCTCCGGGTGGAACGCTCGTCGCTTCCCGCAACGATCGGCGGGTCACGATCGACCGAGGGTCGATCGAGCTTTCGGGACGCGTCGTGCGTGAGGACGGCCGATGGTTCGTTCCTCCGGACTTCATCACGGTTGCGCTCTATCGGGTCGGCGGAACCGCGTTCCGTTACCGTTCCGGCTCGGCGAGGATGATCGCCGCCGACATTGCGGCCCCCGAGATCCGCATGGGCGCAGACCGCACCGAGGACTCGACCCGCTTGACGGTTCGCGCGGGCGCCAGCGTCAACGTACGGGTACAGCAGGACCCTGACTCCAACCGCGTCGTGCTGGCATTCGACCGCGCACCGCTGGACCCCATCATCGAGACGTTGGATTACGGGGACGCGGCCATCCGTTCGGTGACTTACGACGACGCCGACGGACGCTCGAAGATCATCGTGGAAACCACGCCGCTGGTATCCAGCGTCCGGCTCGTGCCAACAGATGAAAACCGCGGCTTCTTCGTCGACTTCGTCGGAGACCGTACGGATTCGGAAAACCGGCGCCCGGCGCCGGCTGACAGTCGATCCTCGGCTGGTGCGGTGCGAGTCGTTGTGGTGGACCCGGGGCACGGCGGCCTGGACGGAGGGACCGAGGTGCAAGGCCGGCTCGAAAAGGAGATCACTCTCGACCTGGCCCGCGGACTGCGAGCCGCACTCGGGCGGCGGCTGGATACGACTGTCATCCTGACCCGCGATGAGGACCGGCAACTGAACGGCAAGGATCGCGCTGCCATCGCCAACAATAACCAGGCCGATCTGATGATCAGCCTGCACGTGGGCTACTCCGCCGACCCAACGGAGTCCGGTTCTTCGCTGTTTCTGGCCGGGCCCTCCCGCCCGGCTGGCGAAAGCGACGGGGAGACCGACGCCCTCTTCAAACCATGGTTCCGTGCCTTCGAACCACACGCCCCCCGCAGCCGTGAGGTCGCCGAACGCCTCCAGACCAGCCTTGCCGGCGCGATTCCGGGATGGACCTTCTCGATCCGCGAAGCACCCATCTCCGCTCTCATCAGCACCGGTATGCCGGCCGTTCTGATCGAACTCGGAAACGCGAACAACCCGACGACGCTCCAGGCGCTGACGGATGTCGGATTCCCGGAGCGCCTGCTCGAGGCGATCGTCGACGCCGTGGCCCGATTCGGCACATCAACCGGAAATTTTTGATGCCGCGCAATGTTCAAATCGCCTTGTTTGTCATGTCGCTGGCGCTGGCGGGATCCCTGTACTATTTCTTCAACGTTACCCGAACAATCCGATCGAGCACCGTACCGGAAGCCGAACCGTCCTTCAGCGAAGCTGACCTGCCTCTCTACGAACCGAACGACCCGTCGATCGACGTCAAGCTGTTCCTACCCGCCACGAGCAACGACGTTCTGCTTCGCACCCGGGATGTGACGATCTTCGCCACGACGAGGGTCGAAGACAGGGCTAGGCAGCTCGTCGAGCACCTTATTGCAGGGATCGGTGAAGAGGGCCTCTACGGGCGTCTGCCGGAAGGAACCCGCCTCAACCAGGTCTTTGTGTCCGAAGACGGCACCGCCTATCTGGATTTCAACAGCGCTCTTTCGGACAACCATCCAGGCGGGGTGCTGCCCGAACAGGCGTCGATCTATTCCATCGTCAATTCGCTCAGCTACAACATATCGGAGATCGAACGCGTCAAGATCCTGATCGGAGGCGTCGAGAAGGAGACCCTGGCTGGGCACTGCCTGCTTCTGTTACCGTTGCCTGCCGACCTGTCCATCACCGACATCGCGGAAACAGTGGACAGGGGTTAATCGAAGGAACCCTGCCATGAGAAACGACGGACGCCGATCCGATCAGCTGCGCCCCATCCGCATCACGCCCAACTTCATCCCCCACGCGGAAGGATCGGTACTGATCGAGATCGGCCGCACACGCGTCATATGCACGGCCAGTGTCGACGAGTCGGTTCCGAAGTTCCTCCGGGGCACGAACAAGGGCTGGATCACGGCGGAATATTCGATGCTCCCGAGGGCGACCGAGAGCCGGACGCCCAGAGAGGCATCCCTCGGAAGGAAGTCGGGAAGGACGCAGGAGATCCAACGGTTGATCGGCCGGTCGCTGCGGACAGCGGTTGATCTCGATCTGCTCGGCGAGCGGACGATCTGGGTCGATTGCGACGTCATCCAGGCCGATGGCGGGACACGAACGGCGTCGATCACCGGAGCGTTCGTCGCGATGGTTCAGGCACTGGACCGGCTGGTTTCCGATGGGGCAATCACGCACCTCCCGGTGCGTTCGAGTCTTGCCGCGGTCAGCGTCGGCATCGTTCGTGGCACGCCGATGCTGGACCTGGACTACAGCGAGGATTCGGGAGCCGAGGTGGATTTCAACGTCGTGATGAACGAGCGGAGTGAGTTCATCGAACTCCAGGGAACGGCGGAACGGGAACCCTTCAGTCGTGGATTCCTCGACGAGTTGCTGGTGCTGGCGGAAGCCGGAATCTCGGAACTCATAGGCATCCAGGAAGAGGCCATCGGGAGCACCCGATCGTAGTGGAACGGCTGGTCGTTGCGAGCACGAACGCGCACAAGGTGCTCGAGATTCGAACGGTACTGGAAACACTGGAATCCTGGCAGATCGCGGCGCTTCCTCCCGGCCTTGGGGAACCTGTTGAAACCGGTCGCACCTTCATCGAGAACGCCGTCCAGAAAGCGGAGTTCTACAGCCGGGCGTGTCCCGACTGGGCCGTGGCGGACGACTCGGGTATCGCAGTGGACGCCCTTGGCGGAGCGCCCGGAGTTCACTCCGCACGGTATGCGCCGGACGATGAGGCGCGGAACCGCAAACTGCTGGCAGCGCTCGAAGGCGTGGCCGACAAGGACCGTGGTGCGGAGTTCGTCTGCGCCCTCGCCATCGCCCGTGAGGGCAAGATCGCGTGGACGGTCGAGCAGCGCGTTCGCGGCGTCATCGCCCACGCCCCAGTCGGCCGGAACGGTTTCGGGTACGATCCGATCTTCCGCCTGCCGGAACTCGACCAGACGATGGGAGAGATCGCGCCGGAGCACAAGAATCGCATCAGCCATCGCGGCCGGGCGCTCGCGTCCCTGCTGGAGTACCTGGCCACGCTCGGTTGAGTTTTAACAAATGCAAACTGCATCGGACTGCTAACCTATCCACAGGTGGCATGCTCTAAATCCGCGACGTTCCACCAGGAGGTTTGACGTGAGCGCTTGGATACTCGCATTGATGCTGTTAGTCCCCGCGGGACAGGGGCCGAAAAGGCTCGAAGTGCCCGACGACATCAAGCCGCCGCTCGTCGTGCCCGAAGGCACTGTGATCCCGGTGAGCCTGGTCACGGAGATTTCGACGAAGCACGCAGAGGAAGGGGACGGCGTCTACGCGCGTACGATCTTCCCTGTCACTGTCGATAACGAGATCGTCATCCCTGTCAACAGTTACGTCCGAGGACGGGTCGTCCACGCGACACGGCCTGGACGGATCAAGGGCAGGGCGGAACTGACCATCAATTTCCATACGATCATCCTGCCCAGTGGAATCACGCTGCCCCTGTTCGGCAGCCTTGGCGGGATCGGCGGTGTCGCCGAACGGGAAGGTGAGGCGACGGTTAGGGGAGAGGCCAGCAAGGGCGCGGATGCTGCCACGATCGGCACGGCAACGGTAACCGGAGCGGGGGTCGGAGCGATCGGCGGCAGGAGCGTCAAAGGAGCCGGGATCGGAGCGATCGGCGGCGCGGTGGCAGGCGTGGCCCAGGTGTTACTCACTCGCGGAGACGACCTGACGCTGCCCGTGGGAACGACCATCGAAGTCGTGCTGGATCGTCCGCTGGAGCCCTAATCTTTCTGGGAACCGAGAGCGGTAGCGACCGGTTCCCCCATCCCCACAGCGCCGGCATTCTACGAACCATTCCGATTTGGCAAGCCGGCGATCTTCGATTATCGTCTAGAATACAATCGAAAGACCGGGGCGTAGCGTAGTCTGGTCATCGCGCCTGCTTTGGGAGCAGGAGGCCGGGAGTTCGAATCTCCCCGCCCCGACTTTTCCTTTCAACGGCTTAGGCATCAACTCTATTGGTAAAAGTGCGGAGTGTGTCACGTTTTGTGTGATAACGGGCTCTAAACCCTGATTCGAGCACGAATTCCTACTCAGAAGGGCGGTTCAATCCGCACACCAACGGCTGCTGAGGCCGCGTTCTTTCCCGACTTGTGAAGTGATCACGGAACACTCCGGCGCCGACTTCAAACAACTAGCCATTCAGCTCGCCCCGTTGGTCTGTATTCCGTTTGTGGTACCACCCAAGCCGCAACCAGACCGAGCCAGATCTAGCTCAGGCAGGGCAAGAGCTATAATTGAACCATTCATACTAGCAAGGCACCGACCGTGGTGAGCGGCTCGGCGACCGGAACGTGTCAACAAGTGTGAGACACCTGCATTCGGAATTTAAGCTACCGTAGGCGACTCTGCGGGCGGGTTGATCCACACCTTGTCCGGCGGCCCAGCGATCTTTCTCGGTACATTGACGAAACGTTCTGGATGTTGCCGACGAGCGCGATCCAGAGCATGCTGGCGTCGTTCCAGAACCGGACCGGTCTGACCGTAATGGACCATCGCTGGGGTTAGCCAGTTCAGACCGGAATGGTAGTGGACGTTGTTGTACCAGTGGAAGAAGTCCCGGCAGAACGCCTTGGCGTCCTGGATCGAACCGAATCGTTCCGGGAAGTCAGGGCGGTATTTCAGGGTTTTGAACTGGGCTTCCGAGAACGGGTTGTCGTCGGACACATAGGGCCGAGAGTGGGATTGGGTCACACCCAGATCCGATAGCAGCAGCGCCACCGCTTTCGACTTCATCGACGAGCCGCGATCGGCGTGCAGAGTCAGCTGATCCTGCTCGATCCGATGCTTGTCACAGCTTTCACGAATCAGTTTCTTGGCCAGGCCGGAAGATTCGCAATCGGCCACCATCCAGCCCACCGCCTGGCGGCTGAAGATATCGAGAATCACGTACAAGTAGAAGTAGGTCCACTTCCGTGGTCCCTTCAGCTTCGTGATGTCCCAGGTCCACACTTCATTCGGGCCTGTCGCCAACAGTTCCGGCTTCTGGTAGACGGGATGACGCCGTTGGTTCCGCCGTTCGCGCACTTCTTGGTTCGCATCCAGAATCCGGTACATCGTGCGTACCGAGCACAAATAGCGGTCTGCATCCAGCAAGGCCGCACACACTTGGGCGGGCACCTGATCCACGAAGCGCCCGCTATGCAGCAGGTCGAGGACTTCCTGTCGATCGGCTCCGCTCAATGCCCGATGTGATCGTGGGCGTGCCCGCTCGGCTGCGGGCGCGGCGGCCCGCTGCCGACGCCGATAGAGCGACGCGCGGGAAACCCCGAAGGCCCGGCACGCCGGCACCGTCCCCAATTCGGTGGAGAACTTTTCGGCCGCTTCCATCAGTTGTTCTCTTCCTGGTCCGGGTTCTTCAGAGGAATCCCCAATAGCGTGGAGACTTTTTTTTGGATCTCGATGACCGTTTCGGCTTGCTCCAGCTTCCTCTGGAGCCGTTGCGCCTCGCGTTCCAGTTCAGCGATGCGCTTGTCCCGGCCGTCCTTCGGCTGCGCTTTCCGTCCTCGCTTCGCCGAACCCATCCCGGCCAATTCCCCGGCATCGTGTCGCCGCCGCCAGGTGCGCAGGCTCGAGGAATACAATCCCTCCCGGCGTAGTAAGGCCCCCCACTCGCCCGGCTTCGTGCATCGGTCCGCCTCCCGCACGACCCGGCGCTTATATGCGGCGCTGAATCGCCTCCGTATCGCCTTATTGGTCACCTCCGGGTCCGGATTATCCCCATTCCGACCGACCTTGTTGCATGGATCATCCCGAAGGATGTCTTATCAGCGTGTTTTTCAACACAGGGGATAACCTAGATGCCACATAAGTTCAACGCAGCGCGACGGCACAAGTTTGATAAGGCGCAGTACCGGGTGATCAACTGGGCAGAATATAACGAGAGCCTGCGCCAGCGGGGTGATCTGACGATTTGGGTCAGTGATGAGGCTCAAAGTGTGTGGAGCGCGCCGCGCCGCACGTCACGAGGTGGCCAGCGGAGATACTCGGATTTGGCGATCGAGACATGCCTGACGCTGCGCACGGCGTATCGGCTTGGGTTGCGACAAACGCAAGGGCTGATGGGTTCCATCGGCACGCTCATGGGGCTGGATATACGGGTGCCGGACTTCTCCACATTGTCGCGTCGTGCAAACGGCTTGAGCATCGCTCAGGTGATGAGGCAAGCCAGATCTGTGCCTGTCCATCTGGTGGTGGACAGTACCGGCCTCAAGATCTTCGGCGAAGGGGAATGGCTCGCACAGAAGCATAAAATCGAGGGAATACGCCGCCGCTGGCGCAAACTCCACCTCGGACTGGACCTGGCCAGCGGTGCGATTGTTTGCGCCAATCTGACTCACGATGACGTTGGAGACAGCACCGCCTTACCCGGGCTCCTGGATCAACTCGATGCCCCTCTCACGGGTTTTCTGGCGGACGGCGCCTATGATGGATCGTCCACACGGGATCTGCTGAGGGAACGGTATGGGGAGACCCTGGATGTGGTTATACCGCCGCCAAAGAACGCAGTGATCCGCCCGCAATCGGCGCGGGATCCGACGGTTCGGGATCGCCATATTGCCCAGATCCGCAGCAACGGCCGCATGGCCTGGCAAGTGGCCACAGGGTACAACCAGCGCAGCCGGATAGAAACGCAGATCGGCCGTTGGAAGGGTGTCATCGGCCCCAAGCTCAAATCCCGCAGCTTTTCCAGGCAAATCACGGAGATCCAGGTCGGTCAGAAAGTCCTGAACACAATGACCGCACTCGGACGGCCTGTGTTCGAACGTGTCGCCTGACGCTACCGCTTGGGAAAGGGCGAATTCCATCTCCGCCCCAATCCATGCAACAACGCTCTTCCGATGCTGGAGAACCGGTGTTGGAAGAGACGGGACATCAGCGCCTCATCCTCAGAAAGAGCGACCATACAGTTTCGGATGTCGCCCGGGGGCAGGACTCCGAGTTCTACCCGCAGTCGTCCTGAACTCCCGCCATCGTCGGTCACAGAAACCACGGCCGCAAGCTCCGCCGGTTGCTGTTTGAGTCCACGAAGGAGCGTGGAAAGACCCGTGCCACCTCCGATGGAAACGATGCGGGGAACGCGCCGCGACCCCCTGGACGCACGGCCGTCCGAGGTGGATCGCGTTTCCCTCGAAGACATCAGAGTGGCTATTCCGACGTGATCAACTCGATGAATTCGGGGTCGTCGGACAGGGATGCGAAATCAGCATCGTTGCCGGCGAGAAATCGATTCTGGCTGCGATACTGGATGGCACTCTTCAGATGGGCCAGGGCGGCATCCCGCTCGCCGCGCAGGCAGCAGACCGCGGCCAGCGCGTAGAGAACATAGTCGGCCTTAGGCTCCAACTTCAGGGCTCGCTCGAGGTGGTCCTGTGCTTCGTCCAGGCGCCGCCCGTTCAACTCGGTCACACCCACTTCATAGAAATCGTCGGCAGTCTTGAGGCGGGGACGGGAGCGCTGTCCCAGAATCCGCTTGTCGCAGGCCTGGATGAGGAGGTGTGCCCTGTCGAGCAATTCGATCTCGCCGGGGAATTGCTCGATCAGCTCTTTGAACTTGTCCTTGGCCGGCTCGAATTTTTCTGAATGGGCGAGTTTGAGCCCGCTTTCATACAACTTCAAGGCAGCTGAAAAAGGCGACGAACGGACTCTCTTCGTCGCCTGCTTGGCAGGGGCCGCTCGGGTCTTCCTGCCTGCCGCCTTGGCGCCCCCCAACTTGCCCTTCGCGGCCGATTTCTTCTTCACCGCGGGCTTCGTTTGTGCCGGCGCTTTCTTAGCGCCTTTCCGGGCAGCCTTCGCCGGCGAGGTCCGCTTCCCGGCGGACTTCGGAGCAGGGCGAGCCTTAGAAGCTGTCTTCTTGGACGGTTTGGCCTTCTTTTTCTTAGCTTTGGAGGCCTTCTCCGCCGTCTTTGTGGATCGTTTCTTAGTGGCCATCGATAGGAAGTCGCGAAAACGGAATAGACCGGCAACTTATCACGAAACGCCTCCCTAAAGTCAAGGTGATGCAGCTGCGGACCGACGCACGACTAGCGTGTAACTTCTTGTATGTAAATGCCTAAACGACTCGAAAGCTCAGTGCTTGCCGCCTGCGCGGCTCGCAAAGGCTCGGGGACTATTCGCTTCTGCCGGCTCTTCGGTAGGCTCGTCGCCGGGCAGGTCTTGAAGGCGGGTGTGGACCCGGACGTCTTTGGGCGCCTGGATACCGAATCGAACCCGGTTGCGGCCGATCTCCAGGATCGTGATCTCGATATCGTCGGAGATGATGATTTTCTGAAGTCGCTTCCGGCCGATGATAAGCATTCCACTCCCTAAGTCGACAGAGGCGTGGCCGAAGCATAAAAATACTAAAACAAGGTAAATAGTACCCGTTGATTCCGACTCCAAAAGGTTTCCTATTTACATTGTTTTTTTGGCACAATGGCTTCGCCTTGTGATGATCACGCGTTCTCTTTGGACTCTATCGCTACTGGCCCTTTTCCTGGTCTTGCCCATCCAGACTCAGGAAGCCGTTACCGACCTTGCCCGTCTGCGGATTCCCGAAGAGATCGAGACGGACGCGGTTGACGAATACCTGAACCTTCTCTCGGTCCGGGGCGTGGATCTCGAGGACCAGGGCATCCGCGTGGAATCTCTGGACGGCGCCGTCATCTACGCCGACCACCTGGGCGACCGAATCTTCAACCCTGCCTCCGTGATCAAGATCGCGACCTCGATGGCCGCGCTCGAACGCTTCGGAGCGAATCATCGTTTTGAAACAGCGTTCTACCTCGACGGTGAAATCGATGAGAAGGGCGTACTCCGGGGCGACCTGATTCTCCGGAGCGACGGCGATCCGGAAATGGGAACAGCCGATCTTAACCGGCTTGGGCGTGAACTGACCCGAGCCGGGTTGAGGCAGGTCGACGGGCAACTCATCATCGACGGCCCGTTTACGATCGGTAACCTCTATTCGAAACGCCGCGTCGCGCGACATCTCTCCCTGACGCTCCGTCGGTTGGGTATCCGCGTCCCGACCGAGGTGACCTACGGACCAGCCCGCGGGCAACGCATGGCGGAGAGGTTCTCCGACCCGCTCCGGGAACTGGTCTTCTACCAGAACGCGCGCAGCAACAACACGATGGCAGACCGGCTCGGTCGGGCTCTCGGGGGATCTGAGGCGGTCGAGTACTACCTGGAATCGGTCGTCGGCCTTCCCTCTGGGGAAGTGCACGTCCAACGCGCCTCCGGCCTCAGGAACAACCGGATCACGCCTATCGGTACCGTCATGCTTCTCCGAAAGATGACCCGATGGCTTGAAGCCAACGACATGTACCCGGAGGATATCCTGCCGGTGGCTGGCGTCGACCGGGGAACATTGCGCGTCCGCTTCAACTCCAGGAGCTACCGGGGCGCGGTCGTTGCCAAGACCGGCACTCTGGTTTCGACCGACGAAGGTATCAGCACGCTGGCGGGAGTCCTCTACACGAAGGACCACGGTCCGCTGCTGTTTGCCATCTTCAACACGCATGGACCGGTACTCCAGTACCGAAAATTTCAAGACAGTTTCGTCAAGGACTTGTTGGCTGAATACGGAGGGATGCCGCTAGCCAACGCGTCGTCGCACAGAATGGGTAACTAGTGGTCCCCGTCAGAAGTGGCATTGCTGGATTTCGAAGCGCAATGGTGCGGGATTTGGGGGAGCGACGACGAGCCAATGCTCATTCATTGCGAAGAGGAGCGACGCCAAAGACGGCGCCGTTCCGCCCGAACCCGCAGGGCCGAAGGAAGTTGCCCGCCCTGAACGCCAAAGACCTCCGAAGTCTCAAAACGCCGACGTTGTGGATTCCACCATTCAGTCCGGTCGCAACTTCCTTCGGAGATAGTGACGGCATTTCTGGCGGGGGCAACTAGGCTGGATGCCGTCGTTCTCCCTGCCCCATCCACGCTAATCTCTTAGTTTTTCTGGAATGAGTGTCTTCAACCGGCTCGTCGCATTGACTCTTCCCTTCGTCCCAAAACCTATCGTAGGGGCAGTCGCCAAACGCTATATAGCGGGCGAGTCGCTGGACGAGGCGGTCAAGGTTGCTGAGGACCTCAACCAGGCGGGATTCCTCGCAGCACTGGACCTGTTGGGAGAAGACACCACAAGAATCGAGCAGGCCCGTCAGGCAGCCAATGATTACTCGCGTGCGCTCGATGAAATCACAACCCGCGGCATCGACGCCTACATCTCGATCAAGCCGACGCAGTTCGGTCTCAAGGTCGACCCTCGAGCCTGCCTTGAGTTGATTCGGTCCCTGACTACCCGCGCGCGGTCGAAGGGACAGTTCGTGCGCATCGAAATGGAGGATTCCTCCTCGACGTCGGAGACGATCGAGCTCTTTCGCACTCTGCGCGGTGAGTTCTCGAACGTCGGCATCGTTATCCAGGCATACCTATGGCGAAGTGTTGCCGACATCAGCGCCATCGCGGACCTGAAGCCGAACGTGCGGATCGTCAAGGGTGTCTACGTCGAGCCGCGAAGGGTTGCCTTCAAAGATCCGCGCATCATTAATCGCAACTACGTCCTGATGGCCGAAGAGCTGCTGCGCAAGGGAGCGTACGTCGCCTTCGCAACGCATGACGAACTGCTCGTGTGGGAGGCATTCCGGATGGCCGAGGAAATGTCCCTGCCGAAGGAGGCCTACGAGTTCCAGATGCTGCTCGGTGTGCAGGCAGAACTCCGCGACATCATCCGTGACGCCGGCCATCGCATACGTGTCTACATCCCCTACGGCAAGGACTGGTATCCCTACTCGGTCCGCAGGCTCCGCGAGAATCCCGAGATCGCCGGCTACGTCATGAGGGCGATGCTCCGGGGCGAATAACCGTTCCGCTACCGTGTTAATCTAGTGAACGGAGGGCGCTGGATCGATGCCCATCTTCGACTACCGGTGTGAGGGCTGCGGCCACGTTTTCGAAAAGCTCATGATGCCGGCAAAGGAACCTCGGCTCGTCTGCCCGGAATGCGATTCGAGCGCAGTAGAGCGGATCGCTTCCTTGCCGACGCTGACGGGAACCGCGGCGAAACACGACGTGTTGGAGCGTGAGTACCAGGTGTACCAGAAGAAGTGGAAGGAAAACGCCTACATGCCGAAACCAAAGAAGAAATCGAGCGACTAGTGATCCAGCTCCCGGACCTTCCGCTCCGGGTTCAACCGACAATCCCATGAAGATCGTCGTCCTCGGCACGAGTTCCGCGGTACCGACCCTGTACCGCGGCCTTTCCGCCACCGCACTAATCCGCGAGGGAGACGTCTTCCTGTTCGACTGCGGTGAAGGTACGCAGGTCCAGTTAATGCGCGCCCGAGTCCGTCGTAGCCGGATCGACACGATCTTCATAGGTCATCTTCACGGCGACCATGTCTACGGAATCAACGGCCTGCTGAGCACGCTTCAACTGGACAACCGGGAGGCTCCGCTGCGGGTCTTCGGTCCGGTGGGCCTGCTGAACTTTCTCCACGCTTCGTTCCGGACCAAGCACCTCAGCTTCAGTTACCCGATCCACGTCCAGGAGTTCCCTCGCGGGTTCAGCGGCCGAGTTCTGGATGAGAAGGAGTACTTCGTGGATGCGCTGCCGCTCGATCACACGATCTTTTGCCTCGGCTGGCGCTTCCAGGAGAAGGACCGGCCCGGAGTCTTCGACCTCGAACGCGCCCAGGAACTGGGCATCCCGCGCGGGCCACTCTACGGGCAGCTTCAAGACGGAAAGGCCGTAACGTTGTCCGACGGTCGGACGATTCAGCCTAACGAGGTTCTCGGCGCACCCCGGCCCGGCAAGTCGATCGCTTATTGTCTGGACACTCAGTTCTCCAAACGGTCGATCGAGCTCGCGGCCGATTGCACGGCGCTGATCCACGAAACCACCTTCGGGCCCGACGGCTTGGATCTGGCACGTGAGCGGAAGCACTCGACGATGGAGGATGCCGCGCGGGTGGCACTCGAGGCCGGAACCGACAGGCTGATCGCCACGCACTTCAGCAGCCGGTACGACCACCGGGAAGTAAAGCGAATGGCCGACGAGGCCCGATCGATCTACGAAAACATCACGACGGCGAAAGATCTTTACGAGATCGAGATCTAGGGTGCCCGTTGAAAAGGTGTAGGGGTGGCACCTGTGGCCACCCGACGGCTTCAATCTCCAGGGTCGATGAGGTCCGGGCGGGCACATGTCCCGCCCCTATACACGAACGAGTTCGCCTTCCAGCGTGGCGCGGGCGGCTTCGAGGACGCGAGCTTCGATCGTTTCGCCAGGGCGAAAATCCCCCGGGACACGCATCTTGTAATTGCCGCGGGTCCGTCCGAAGTCTGCTTCTGCTATCAAGACTTGCTGAACCGTCCCTACCAGGCGGAGGCGGCGTTCCAGGCCGATACGGTCAACCAGACCCAGGCACTCGGCGTGACGTTCTGAGATGAGCTCAGTCGGGTAGGATTCCAGCTCAGCCGCCGCGGTCCCCTGCCTGGGCGAGTACTTGAAGACGAACCCCCAGTCGAAACCGACTTCTTCCACCAGCGATAGCGTCCGGCGGAAATCGCCCTCGGTCTCGCCGGGAAAGCCAACTATCAGGTCCGTAGAGATCGCTATGTCGGGCATGGCCGCACGAAGCTTCTCCACCAGCTCCAAGTATTGCTCGCGCGTGTAGTTTCGCAGCATCGACTTCAACACCGGGTTCGACCCGGACTGCACCGGCAGGTGCAGCCACTCACATGCGGCCGGCACCGAGGCCATGGCTTCGATCACGCGGTCGGTCATGTAATAGGGGTGGGGGCTGATGAAGCGAATACGCTCGACCCCATCGACGGCGCCGACGGCTTCGAGGAGGTCGGCAAAGTCGGTGTCGCGCCCCCGCCTTCCGTCCCGGTGGTAGGAGTTCACGGTCTGACCGAGCAGCGTGATGTCTTTCGCGCCGTCCGCCACACGCGTGCGGACATCGTCCAGGACCTCCTCGATCGGATGGTAGCTCTCCCGCCCACGTACATACGGCACGATGCAGTACGTGCAAGAATAGTTGCAGCCGCGCATGATCGTGACGAACGCGGAGACGCTCTCGCCAGAGGATCCAGCGGCGTATTCGAGACTCTCATCGGTTTCGCGCCGGGCGAGCAGGCCGTCGACGATCGACCCGAACTCTTCGATCGACTTCGCACCGACGATGAGGTCGATATGCGGAAAGCGGGCTTCGAGAAACTCTTTTGTCCGTTCCGCCGCGCAGCCGGTGATGACTATTTTTCGGTCGGTCCCCTGCGTCTTCCACTTCCGGAGCCGCCCGATCTCGGAAAACGCCCGATCCTCGGCGTGCTGCCTCACCGTGCAGGTGTTCATCACGTAAATCGAGGCTTCGTCCGGGTCCTCTGTCGGTAGGAGTCCCCTATCGGTCAGATGCCGCCCCATCTCTTCGGAGTCCGCGACGTTCATCTGGCAGCCGTAGGTTCGAACGTAAAACTTCATAGCAACCCACCGATTCTAACACTCACGATTTCAGTAATTTTTATTGTTTATCAATAAATATATTGACTGTTTATCGATGTTGTTTTATCGTTTATCAGTAAATACCAAGGAGACTCTTATGGAAGCAATGGGCAAGGGATCAATTTCGTCGGCTATCAAAATTATCTTGAACGTCATGTGGTACATGTCGTGGATCGGGCTGGGTCTGGTCGGACTGGTGATGTTGTTCGGAGCGGTCCAGGTACTGACGGACAGGGAAACATTGGGCGGATCGATGACCGTTCCGGTCGTCTTCGAACTCGAAGTCGGCACCTACGAGATTCGGTCCGACACGCTCGGCATCGACGAGGTCGAGATGGGGCAGGCGACTGGCGAGATGACCTTCGATCCGCCGGTAGGTTGGTTCTTCTTTGGCAACATGATCGTCACGGCTGTCGGCCTGGTAATCATCATCTGGGTGCTCCGCCTGCTTCGGGCCGTCTTCCGAACGCTGCGTAGCCGGGAGCCGTTCGTCGCCGCCAACGCCGACCGGATCCGATTGATCGGCATCGCCATCATCGCCGGAGAGGTGATCAAGACCTTCGTTGTCGGACTGGAACACTATTACGTGATGTCCCATTTCAGCTCCGACCAGATTCACTTTGGAGCCTCGATCGACATCCAGGGCGTGACGATCATCGTGGGATTTACGGTCATCGTCATCTCGGAGGTGTTCCGTCTGGGCACCCAACTGAAACAGGATCAGGAACTGACCGTCTGAGGAGAAGGCATGATGACCATCGAAGTAAAACTGGATCGATTGCTCCTCGACCGACGGATCACCCTGACGGAGTTGGCCGAACGCGTCGGCATCACGATCGCAAACCTGTCGGTCCTGAAGACCAACAAGGCACGCGCGATGCGGTTCTCGACCTTGGACGCGCTTTGCCGCGAGATGGAGTGTCAGCCCGGCGACCTGCTCGCATATGCTGGCGGCGACGAATCCGCACCGGAAGACGTATGAGTGAAGACCCGCCGCACGAACTCCCTATCGAAGATACGATCGACCTACACCCATTCCAACCACGTGAGGTGAAGATCGTCGTGGAGGAGTACCTTTACCAAGCCCTTCAGAAAGGCTTCAGGGAGGTACGGATCATCCATGGGAAAGGGATCGGCGTGCAGCGGGAGATGGTCCGGTCGATCCTCGAAAAGCACCCCGACGTCGAAGAGTTTCACGATGTCCCGGGGCGGGGCTCAACGGTGGCACGACTCCGTCTGTAGGGGCGGTCTATGACCGCCTAACAAATAGGGAATCTCGAACTTCGGGGATCCGCTAGATCTTCCCCTCTTCCTGCAGCTTCTCCAGGTGCGCCGACACGCTCCGCTCCGCCAATCCCCACATCTTCGGATGAACATCGGTGTAGACCTCGGGAACGATCGCACCGGGATCACGCTTCCCAGCTTGCCACGCCTCGAGGATGTTGGCTTCCCTTTCCAGGCGGTGGTCAATGTATCCCCGCAGCTTTTCGCTCGCGGTCGCGCTCGCAGGACCGTGGGCGAAGAACAGGGCCGTCGGTTCGAGAGCGGCCATACGCTCGAGCGATTCCAGGTAGGTCGCCATGTGGCCTTCGGGTGGGTCGATCACGATCGTCCCGAAGCCCGCCATCAGGTCGCCGGTGATCAGAGTTCGCCGGCTCTCCTCGAAGACGCACACATGACCGCGAGCGTGACCGGGCGTGTGGATCACGCGAAAGATCCAGTCCGGGTTGCCAGGAACGACGAAGGTTTCACCGTCTTCGAGATGACGGTCGACGCGGACCAGGCCGTCCAGTTCGTCTGCCGTGATCGCGTGCGCAGCGATCGGCGCGCCCCAGCGTTCGCTGACGTGATGGGCGCCACCGACGTGGTCGCTGTGCCGGTGCGTGAGCCAGACCTCACGGACTTTACGTCCTTCGGCCGTCATGCTTTCAAGCACCGAGTCGAGGATCGCCTGCTCCTCGGGATACCCAGAGGCTGGGTCGATCACGATCAACTCTTCATCGCCGATGATGTAGCAATTGGTGTGCGTGGCCGGCGGCAGCGTCGGCGTGCGGACCGGAACCAGTACGATGCCCTTGCGCATCTCGATGGCGGGGATCAGCTCTCCCTTGGCCCGCGGGTCCGCGGTAATGCGTTCGTCAATGCCTTCCAGACCATCCGCGAGGCAGCTCAACGCATGACGGATCGGCGGCGCCGTCATGAGATCGCCTTCGTTCCAGAGTGCCAGGGCATCTGCCGGCCGGACCCACTCTGCAAGATCGAGTTCGGTCGACTGGATCGCCGGTGAAACGCCAGCGGGGCAACGTGCGATGAAGAAGGAGGTGTCGAATCGCCTGGGCGCGAAGGCAGGCGTCAACCAGCGGCCCGCGGGCAGCAGGTCCGCAGGATCGACGGCGACACCCAATTCCTCTTCAAGCTCACGCGCCGCACAAGCTTCCATCGTTTCGTCGGCTTCGGCCTGGCCGCCGGGAAACGCGTAGTAGCCGCCCTGGAAAAACATGGTCCGGGACCTGCGAACCCACTGGACTTCCAGTTCGGGCGATTCACGGTAGAGAATGACGGCGGCGGCGTTTTTCGGCATGAAACCGGGAGTATAGCACCCGCCTCGAGCACCCGTCCTCAATTGAACTTTCGGCACAACCTTGTTAATCTCATCGGGTTGCACCGACGATAAAAACGCATAACAACGCACGCGAGTGCCGTTGCTCCTCAGTAGCTCAATTGGTAGAGCATCCGGCTGTTAACCGGAGGGTTGTAAGTTCGAGTCTTACCTGAGGAGCCTTCTTAAAATGTAACTATATTAACACAAATGATATATCGTCCATATTTTGAAGATCATAGCTAATTTCATATACAATTTCTAAGAGGATACACCCGGGTGCGAGGACGGTCTACGGACGGCAGCTTGAGACATTAGTGGCGGTCGACTTATGCATGAAAATAGAAAGCGCTAGTGTAGTCCGTCACAATTAACGTAACGGCCCTGGCTGTCCCATTTCTGATCATATATGCGGAAAATAATGACCATTAGATCGGAAATCCCTGTGCGGAAGGAACTCGAACGGCTTGGCCGAAGCCGCAGGGTGTCGGCCTGGCACGGGGAACGATCCGAATAAGGTACAGTCTGTTAGACGGGGACCACTAGGCTGAAACACAGCCAGTTCAGGTCCACTGCGTCCCGATTCTCTTGAATGGCCTCTCCAAGGCACCCGACTTCAGCAATGGCACCGTTAAGGTCGACTTCAGCAATGCCGTCGCCGTTAAGGTCGAGCGAACGATTCACGTACCGGAAGAGTACCTGTCTCTAGTTTCCCAAGTTCCATGAGAGTTCAGGCCGGAGTGCTATTCGTTCTGTGTCCCGCCCCGCGTCGGCTACAGGTTTCGCGTGTAGTCGCAATCTGGCCAATTCGAGCAACCCTGGAAACGGCCGTATGGGCCCATCCTGGTTTCCAGCCAACCGTCGCAGACGCGGCAGCCCTCCAATAGCGCATCGCAGTTGCGGCAACGGTGGGAACTACCGGCCCGGACCGGCAGTCCGGTTCCGCAACTTGGACACGGACGCCCCGTGTGCTCGCAATAGGGCCAGTTCGAACAGCCGTAGAAGGTGCCTCGGTCGCGCGCACTTTCCCGACGTTCCAGGCGTCCCTCCTTGCATCGCGGACAGGGGACGTCGGCTTCTGGCAGCCGGCCGAAAGCGGTAATATCGTATCCTCCGTCGATCAGTTCCCTGGCGAACGAAGACGGCGCTCCGCCGTCGGCAAGCAGAAAAACTTGGTGTCGAGCCCGGGTGATGGCGACATAAAGCAGGCGCCGCACCTCGGCATTCGGATGCGCTTCGGGCACCGCCAGCACCAAATCGAGCAGCGGATCGTCGGCGATCTCGACGGGAAAGCCGTGTTTGCCGGAGCACAGGCCGAGCACCACGACATGGTCGGCCTGGAGTCCCTTCGACCGGTGAATGGTCATGTAGGAGAGGTGCAGGCGCGGATATTGCTTTACCAGATTGCCCATGTTCCGGGGCCGCAGATGGCGGTAACGGCCTAACAACAGCACCTCGGATGTCCCGTCATGGCTATCGTCGAACTCGGCAATCCTGTCGAGTGCCTCCGTCAACAGGGAAAGCCCTTCCTGACCGGGAAGGCCGATATGCACGGCTGGCCGATCTGCCTTGCGCATTGAGCGGCCGTCTTGCGGATCTGCGCAGGGTTGCGCAGCACGAAGTCGGTCGCAACCGCGGCGATGCGGTCGGAACACCGGAACGTGGTCTCCAGGTCGACCCTGCTGAAGTTGCCGAAACGCCCCCGAATTCCCGCATGACCGCGATATCCGAACCACCGAACCGGTAAATCGCCTGCCAATCGTCGCCGACGGCAAACAGCTGGGCACCCGGTGACTTATCGGGCAACGCCTTCAGCAGCCTCGCCCGCGCCGGCGATATGTCCTGGAACTCGTCGACCAGGATGTAACCGAACGGACTACTGTAGCGACCGGCCTCGATCAAGTCCGTCGCCCGGTTGATCATGTCGTGGAAGTCGATGGCTTCGGATCGGGCCAGCGTTTCCTGATAACGCTCGAAGATTGGCCGGAACACGGCCAGGAACGCTTCCGCCCGCCTTCCGGCGCGAAGTGTTGCCGCCCTTCCGGCGATTTCAGCAAAGGACACTCGGGCACCCTTGAAGTGTTGGAGGAAGGTCGCGAGCAATCGCGTGAACGTATCGATCCGGCCCTGTTCTTCGAGGACGGCAAACACCTTGTCCCTGGGAATCTGCGACAGGGAGACGCCGTGAGCCGCAAGCTTCTCCGTTAGATTGCGGATCAGTTTGCCTTCCACGCGTTCATAGCTGAATGTCTCGACCAGGACGGTGCCATGTTGGGCATGGACTTGGCGCTTCCACTCCATGTCACGGCGATACTTTTCCCCGTCGACGAACGGCGCGGTCTTCCCCTCGGCGTCGAGCCCGAAGTGCTCGATGTAGATACTGTGATCGGGAAGAAAAAAAGTCGGGTTGGTACTGGCGCTTCTCCGACGTCGCCGTGTCATGCTTGTAGGGCGCTTCGTATTCGTAGGTGAGGCCGTTGAGATAGAGGAAGTTCGCGATCTCGCATTCTTCGTAGCTCTTGACTTTCTCACCCTTCAAAGATCGGATGGCATGCTGGCGGATGTAGTTCCAGTATTCGCCCCAGTTTCTGAACTCGTGCTCATTCTTGTATGGCGCGAATTCGTCCTGAAACCATTCCTTCAAGACCCCCGACAGCTCGCCGTCGACAAGCAGGTCGGCGACGATGTTTTTCAACAGGTCGAACAGGGCCCGGTCGTTCTCCGCCGTCCGGGCCAGCGTCGGTCGCTTGCCTTCGGCTTCGCCAATGATGGCCAGCCCCAGACTGTGGAAGGTACGAACCGTGACGTCACGCGCCGTTGCGGTGCCGAGACGCGTGCGGATGCGTTCCACCATCTCGTTCCGGGCGTCCCTCGCGAAGGCCAGCAGCAATAGTTCGGACGGGTGTCGGTAACCTTTCCGGAGTAACCACCCCGCCTTGGCCACGATGACCGAGGTCTTGCCGCTGCCCGCAGCAGCGACGACGAGATTGCGGCGTTCGTCGACCACGACCGCTTTGCGCTGTTCCTCCGTGAGCGGTCGGGCCTCGATCCGGTCGAAGAAACCGCGCGACCGGCCGAGTTCATTCGCGATGAATACATCGTTCGCCTTCGCCCGGGCATCCTCCGGAGCTTCCAAGAACTCCACAATCGTTTTCAGCATCCGAATTTCCGGGGAGTTCGACAGGGAATCCGGCCAATGCGCTGCGAAGCCGCCGGCTGCCGTGTCCGCATCACGCATGAGATCGCGGATCAAGTCGATACCGACGTATTTCGGCGGATCCGCGAGTTGCGTGAGTTGATCGTGGATCGAGCTAAGTTTTCCGATCTGTGGCTCTAAGGCACGGCACCACCAACCGATCCTAGCTGTTTCCAGTGCATCGGCAAGCGCCTGAGCATCCTCCCGCGACAGCCCCGATACCGCTGCCGTACCCGCGGCATGGCGAAGCTTTACGCTGGCCCAGCGACGACCGTTTGCTACGTCGACCGCCTCCAGATTGCCCACGGTTACTTCTGTGGAGCGGAATGCAAACGACAACCTGACGAGGTTCGCATTGACCGTGGCCGCTCTAGCATCCCCTGGACGCAGGATTGCAAAGAGGAACGTCGCCAGCCCGGTCCGTTTCGCCTCGAAGATGCTGTTCGCTGAGGAGGCTCGTGCAGGCGGAGTGTGCGGGGTCTCCTCTGGTGTTTGAGGGGCGGCGCTCAATGCTTGACAGCTTACGCTAGATCGCGCATTGAACACAGAATTCGACGAAGCACGGAGGTCGTCAGTGCATTCTCCGACGGCCGCGCGGCGCTGATGCCCTCGCAACTCGACTGAGGTGTGTGCCAGAGGACGGCTGGCGCACGAGCATATGCATGAATATGGGATTCCTGGAGCACGCAGGACAATCAGGCGGATCTTGAGAGTGTTCGAGAACCAGGGGGAACGGGCACAAGAGAGGCTTGCGACTGTACATATCTACACCCCGAAGCCACTTCGATAGAGTCTCGGCCTGTAGATATGTAGGAGCTTGTCGGACAGTTTTATCCTGTCCTTAAAGGACTCAAAGGAGACTGTACCGATGAATCAGGCTGAACGGGAGACTCGAAGAAGAAAGCGGATTCTGGAACACGTGCGGACCACACGAAACGTGATCAAGAGGTGCCGGTATTTTGGCGTGTCTCGATCAACCTTCTACTTGTGAAGAAGAGCCTATCAGGCGCAGGGCGATGAGGGTCTGATTAAGAAGAAGCCCATCCCGCATCAGATGCCGAACCAGACCCCTGAGGAAGTGGTGGAGAAGGTGCTGCACCTGCGTCGGACCTATCACCTGGGACCGATCAGGATCGTTTGGTATCTAGAGCGCTACCACGCGATCCGGATTTCCGACGCCGGAGTGTACCGGATTCTCAGGCGCCATGGAATCCATCGGTTGCCGCGCAACGTCGGTCGCCGTGCGCTCCATAGGAGACGTCACAACACACAGGTTCCCGGCCATCACCTTCAAGTCGACGTTAAGTTCTTAAGCCTGTGCAAGAGCGGCAGCCAGCCCGTCAAACAGTATCAATACACCGCTATCGATGATGCGACGCGGATTCGCGCTCTAAGATATATCCGCGCCACAATCAGAAAAACGCCATTGCCTTCGTTGAGTATGTGCTTGAGAAATTCCCGTTTCGTGTGCAGAGCATCTGAACCGACCGCGGGCACGAGTTCCAGGCCAAGTTTCACTGGCACGTCGAAGACAAGGGCATTCGTCACGTCTACATCAAGCCGCGCTCTCCACAGCTCAACGGCAAGGTCGAACGCTCCCATCGGACCGATCAGGAGGAATTCTATCAACTGCTCGACTATGTCAATGATGTCGATCTGAACAAGAAACTAGCGCAATGGGAACGCTTCTACAATCTCACTCGACCCCATGGCGCCTTCGGCGGCCAAACCCCTTATGAGGCACTCCGAGGACGTTTACAATAGCAACATCATTTGTCCGACAGTACCTGTGATTTCAAACGGTCGATGCAACACTTTACTGTAGGAAGGAGGAAGTGAAGTGTATGCGGAAGAAACGGCGGAAGAAACAGAAGAAAGACGGGGCGCGGCGAGGTTACACGGTGATGGATTTGGCGGAGGTGTGGGATCGGTGGCAGCGAGGAGAGAGTCTCAAGGCGATCGGGAGAGTGTTTCGCAAGGAGGGATCGTCTGTCTACAGCCAGATCGCACCCTAGGAGCCTGCGCCGTAGGACGATTTTCGGCTCGGCGAATTACGCGAGATGGCGATCGATCGGTATCGGTGACCGGGGAATGGGCGTTTTGGACGCCGAGGCGCCGATGGGTGCGCCACGGGTGCTTGAATCGACCCTCGTTCGGCCTGATTTGCGGGCGGTATCCCTGTCATCAGGCTGCCTGAAGCCCTGCATCCGCTTGACGTTCAATGCCAGACACACCAAGTTCCACTCGCCCTGGACCTTGTTCAGGCCGCGCAGGCTGAATCGGCGGAAACCGAGCACCTCCTTGATCCACCCGTTGGGCGCCTCCGACAGCCATTTGCGTCGGGCGTACTGCACCCGTCCCGCCGAGGTCGCCAGCTTCTCGGCCATGCGGGCCTTCGCCGGATGCCTGGCCGCGTCCACCGCGACCGCGCGCCGGCCCTCCCGGCCCAAGGCCACATAGCCGTCCACGCCGCGCGCCTCCAGCGCCTCAAGGTCGTCCTCGTTGCAGTAGCCCGCATCCGCCAGCACTGTCTCCGGCCGTTCCCCATGGGTGGCCTCCACCTCGTCCACCAGCGGGACCAGTCGACCCTGGTCGCTGGCGTTCGACGACACCTCGGTGGCGACGATCAACTGCTTCTCTCCCTCCACCGCCACCTGCGCGTTGTAGCACTGCTGAAAACCCTCCGATGAGGTCTTCATGATCCGGCTTTCGGGATCCGTGAAGTTGTCCTGCACCTTCTCGTCCGGCTCGCCGTATTCCCGCTTGTATGGCCGCCCGCCCTTCCGGTTGCGCTTCGAACCGGGCTCGCGTCCCCGCGCCTCGTTGGCCTCCCGTTGCCTGGCCTCCAATCGCGCCCTGGCCGCCCGGATCGCCGCCAGCCGATCCTCCCGGCGGCGTAACTCCTCGGGTAACTCATCGCCGCGATGCGCCTCCCCGAAACGCGCGTCCTCCGCCGCGTCGGTCTCCCGCGCGCGCGACAGCAACGCTTCGATCTCGCTCTCCAGACGCCGCTCCTCCTCCAGCATCCGACCGTAACTCATCGCCTTGCGCTTGCTGGCGTTGGCTCGAACCTTCGTCCCGTCGATCGACAACTTGCCGAAGTTCGCAACGCCGGTCTTGCGCGCCAGACGCACCACCTCCACAAACAGCGCCTTGAAATCCGCCAAATGACGGCGGCGAAACTCGCAAATCGTCCGATGGCTCGGAAAATTCCCCGCCGCCAACACCCGAAATGCCACGTCCTCCTCCAGCTTCCGCGCCAGCCCTCGGGAGGAAAACACCCCCGTCGCGTACCCGTAGATCATCACCTTCACCATCATCCGCGGCTCATACGGCGACTTGCGACGACCGTCCCCCTCGTAAGGCGCGTAAAACGCCGTCAAGTCCAATCCGTCCACCAGATCGCTCACATGGTGCGCCAAGTGCCCCTCCGCCAACCAATCCCGCATATCCGGCGCCAGCAGCAACCCCTGATCCGGCTGGTACGGGCGAAACGTCGTCGGCATCGCAATCTCCTCCTAACTGCGACACGATTATCTCATTCACTTCCTACGGCGCAGGCTCCTAGGGAGGCATCCATCCCCGAACGCGATGCCGCTCGGTTCGCGTCCTGACATTAGCGGAGCGTGAGGAGATCTCCAGAGGCATTGCGGCGAAGCGATCGATCCGATCGATTGCCGTGTTGTTGGGTCGTTCACCGTCGACGATCAGCCGGGAGGTGAGGCGCAATGGCGGCTATGATACCTATCGGGCGTTGGAGGCCGACGAGCGTCGCTTTGACAACGTAAAAAGGACCCACCCCCTGGTTAATGGTTTGTAAGCGATTCCGCCGTCGAGGCTGTGGGGAGTGTGGGAGCCGAAGGCTTCCAAGCCACCGTGGGAGCGCGCTGGCTTTGCAGCGGGTTCCCATGGGGGCGGCACTTTCCACAGCCCGCCGCGCCCGCGGTTTTCACGCGGATCCTCCGGCGGACCGGGGTTTGTTCTTCCGTTTGCTAGCGGCGCCGAGACTGTCGGTAAACCGGATACTTTCCCACTCGAACTGGTGAATGGCGCAGTGATGGGTCAGCCGGTCCAGCAGGGCTGCGGTCAGTGCGGCGTCACCGAAGACGCTGGTCCACTGTGCAAACGGCAAGTTCGATGTGACGATCAGCGAACCCTTTTCGTAGCGGTCCGAGAAGACCTGAAACAGCAACTGCGCCCCCTCGGCCGAGAACGGGATATAGCCGACTTCGTCCACGATGAGCAGCTCGAAGCGGGCCAGCTTCGCCAGGTGCCGCTTCAGTTGCCGTTCCTCGCGCGACTCGATCAAGGTGTTGACCAGCCCGGCTGCCGTGGTGAACCCGACGCGGTAGCCCCTCCGGCAGGCTTCCACACCCAGCACCGTGGCGGCATGGGTTTTACCGGTTCCGTGCTTGCCCAACAGGACGACGTTCTCGTGCCGGGTAATGTAGCCGCACTCGGCATAGTCGCGAACCTGGACCGCATCGAGCACTGGCCACTTCTTCAGGTCCGTGGTCTCCAGGGTCTTGAGCAGTGGGAACCGGGCCTCCCGCAGTCGACGCTGGACCTGATTGGCTTGCCGCTGCTCCAGCTCGCGGCTGGCCAGAGCCAATAGAAAGCCGGTGTGCCCCTCGCCGGCCTCTTTAGCCTGTCGGGCGTGTTCCCGCCACTCCCGCACCATGGCCGGAAGCCGGAGTTGCCGCAGTGCGTCGTCGAGAACGATCTCCTGACCCGGACTCATCGCACACCCCCAGCCAGGAGACGGTCATATTGATCCAGATCGGCCCGGGCGATCGTCAGATCGGTGATACCGGGCATCAACCCGGACTCGAGCGGTGCATGGGATCGAGTCGGCGTGTCCTCCCGCATCAGAATGTGCCGCACCGCTTCCAACTCGATACAGTGGGCATCGAGCGCTTCCTGGATGGCCGATGACACCCGATCCAGATCCCAGTCCTGGTGGAGTTGCAGGATGCCGATGAACTCCCGGGTGCCCCGACTGTACCCATGCCGATCCCGCAACCGCTCCAGCGCGGTCTCATATTGGGTCGGCCATTGATCCCGCCACTGCCGGATCGGCCGGGCGCTCTCAAACGAGGCCACCTTCCGCCGGATCAACTCCAGGTAGTGCAACGGATCAATCCGCCAGTCGCTATGACCGAAGGCGCGGTCATGTTCGGCCACCTTCTTCTGGTCCGCGTAAAAGCTCACCCGGTCACAGCCGATATGGGCCCAGAGCCGGCGTCCCACATATGCGGTCGGCACCGAATACCGGTTCTGATCCACCTGGGCCGTCTGGTACGGGCTGATCCGCACACCCACCACCTTCGTGTTCTCGAATCGGGTGCCCGGCAGCGCCAGCAGGTACGCGCGTTCTGCTCCATGGCGTTCCCCGATCGTCCGATCGTCGGACCGACCGCCGATCCTCCGCTGGTCGTCGTCGCCGCAGCGTTCCAGCAACTGCGCGTTCAACTCGTCGAAGTCGGTCACCTCGGGAACCGGCACCAGGAAGTTTCTCCGTGCGAAGCCGACCAGTCCCTCGACCCCGCCTTTCTCCTGGCCCCGCGCCGGATTGCAGAACCGTGCTTCAAACGTGTAGTGCGCCCGAAACGCTGTGAACCGCGTCTGTTCAACCCGACCCTTCCCGCGCAGAATCTGTTTCACGGCGGTTTTCAGGTTATCGAACACTAACGTCGGGAAGACGCCTCCGTACCAGTCGAACCCACGGATGTGACCGTCCAGGAACATCTCCTGCCGTTCCCACGGATAGGCCCGCACAAACGCCTTGCCCGAGTACCGAGATCTCATGCAGAACAACTTGACCTGACGGTCTTGACCGTTCATCCGGACCCAGGCCGTACCCCAGTCCACCTCGGCTTCACGGGCGTGTTCCGGGTCCAACGGCACCACAGCACCGGTCTGGTTCCAGCCCAACCGTGTCTTCCGTTCCCGAACCCAGCGGCGTACCGTCGGCTCGGCTCCGGTAAATTCATGCTCCTCCACCAGACGTTGCCACACCCGGTGCGCGGTGTGGCGTTGCTTGACTGGCTGGTCCCGGTCCGCCTGGAGCCAGGCATCTACGATCCCGGCGACCGGGTCCATCACCGGACAGGCTGGCTCCTTCTCTCGCCGATACTTGGGCTCCTGTCCGGCCAATACTTTCCGGACCGTCCGTCGCGTGTGCCCGGTCTCCCGGGCGATCTGTCGAATGCTTTTCTTGTAAACCCGATGTGCAGTTCTGATCAACTCGTACTGATCCATCCCTATCAATCCTCACCTCCCACTCGCGTGCCTGTTCATCCAGTTCACGCTTCGGGGGAGGCTATCAGGGGTGGGTCCCTTTTCCTCGATCAGAGCCCCGTTTGGTGGGTCCCTTTTACGTTATCGAAATCACGAGCGTGCCTGGGATCGGACTCGCCGCCCAAAATCATGTCGACTGCTTCGCTGTCCGCGGTTGCGTCAACTGATCGAGGACAAGCTGAGAGAAGTCTGGTCGCCCGAGCAAATCGCCGGCTGGCTGCAACGCACCTATCCGGAGGACGAGTCGCTTCACGTGTCGCACGAGACGATCTACCGCAGCCTTTTCATCCAGGCCCGCGGGGCTCTGAAGAAAGAACTGACTCAGTATCTGCGGACAAAACGCACGATTCGCCGATCCGCAAAAGCGAGCCGGAAAGGCCATGGAAAGGGACAAATCGAAGACATGATCTCGATCCGTGAGCGTCCCGCTTCAGTTGAAGATCGTGCCGCACCCGGTCACTGGGAAGGGGATCTGATCGCCGGATCGAGGAACACGTCCATCGCAACTCTGGTCGAACGTCATTCGCGTTATGTGATGCTGGCGAAGGTTCCCAACAAGAAGACCGGAACCGTCGTGAACGCGCTCATCGAACAGGCGCATCAACTCCCGACGGAACTCTACAAATCACTGACCTGGGATCGCGGTCTGGAAATGGCGGATCACAAGCGGTTCACCCTGGCGACAAACATTGCCGTCTATTTCTGCGACCCGCGGAGTCCATGGCAACGCGGATCGAATGAGAACACGAATGGTCTGCTTCGATACTATTTCCCGAAAAGGACGAATCTGTCGGTACACTCACAGGAACGTCTGGACGCGGTCGCACGGCAGCTCAACGAGCGGCCACGTAAGACGCTGGAGTTCGCAACTCCGGCAGAGACATTTAATGCATGTGTTGCATCGACCGGTTGAACTGGCACCCTCTTTGGGGCGCGGTGAAGGCGCCGCGCAGTGAAGCCGGACGAATAGAGTCTGGTGGTCCGAAGCCTTCGGCGCAGGACCATTCGCCACAAGCGCGGTTGACAGGAATGTGTCTGCGGAGCTTTCTAAGACGACCTGTGGGGCTCCCGTGCTTTGAGAATCGTCTCGAAGTCCGCTTTGAGCTCATCAAGCGTTGGCCGGATACCCTGAGTCTCAAGCGGTTGCGAATGGGACGCAATGTAGCGACAGCATTTGTCGAAGACGGGAGTAACGGCGGCCATGCTCTCCTTGAGGGTATCGACGTTGATCTGTTCGAGCTTCGTCATCATCACGTTGGGTGCGTAACGCTGCACGACCCCTTTGAGCATTTCGTGCTCGACGACAATCTCGCTCAAGTTTCGCAGATGCTCGTACCCCTTTTCCACGAGTGCTGCCTTGACCTCGCCATCCGCTTTGTCCGCGCCATCAATCAGCTTCTTGATGGTGGCTCTGACTTGCGCGACTGTGTCTACGCGAGGGTGTGATCCTGGCGTGACGACGCCGACGTCACCGCTCTCCAATCTGATGTCGTAGTACTTCAGACTCTTCTTGTCAGCCTTGCTCAGCAGCTGCGCGGCAAACCAGATATTGTGAGTGAACACGATGATCTGATGGTCATGGGCCAAGGCGACGATGCGGTCGCAGACTTCGTGGATTCGACGATAGTCCATGCTCGTGATCGGATCGTCCAATACAACGGGTGAAGACGCGGGCACAGACGTCACCTCGGCCAGAAAATCAGCCAGGGCCAGTGCCTTCTGTTCGCCTTCTGAAAGGACCTGATCCGGTTTGTAGGAGGCCACGAGCTTTCGCCTTGCCACCTGTCCTTGGCGTCCCGGAAAGTTCAGCGTTACGTTGGGGGCACGCAGGCGCTTGCATTCGTTTTCAAAGCGCCTGCCGAAGTCCCTATTGAGCAGCTCTTCACTCACCTCCTTGGCAGCCTCCGTCAGGGAACGCAGCACACGGGTCAGGTTTATCTTGACGATAGTCGCCTTGCCTACCCACTTGGCGTCCGAGACTCGCTTTTCGATCTGAGGGAGAACCGCGTTCGCGGTCTTCTTGCCCTGCAGTTCGGTCAGTGCGATCTGTTTTGTCTTGAGTGCGGCGTGCCGTCTGTCAACAGATGCCTGAAGACCGGCAATGAATGCGTCAAGTCTTGCGGCTTCGGCCGACAGTACGGCCGTAGCCGCCGCCAACGACGATTGCTTGTCTTGCCACGCGATGTCGGATCGGTTGGCAGTGCTGTCGGCGAGGGTCCGCAGATGGTCAAGAACAGGAGCAACCTTGTCGAGGGCATCGGCCGGGTCAGCGGTTTCCGCTGCGAGCTGAGATGCAAGCGCGTCGGCATTGAGGCCCGCCACAGCATTGGCGTACTCGGCGAGCTGCCGCTCGGCGGCGTCTAGGGCGGCCCTAAGCTCGTCGTTGACGAAATCGCGATACTTCCTGATCAGGTCGACGGCCGCAGCGGTCAGCGGCTGCTGGCAGTAGGCGCACGGTGCATCGAGCGCCGGATACGCGCCGGCGGCACTGCTTCTGATGTACGTTTCGCCAGCCTGAATGAATTGAAGCCATTCTGCCCCTAGCAGCCTGTCGGACTTTCGGCGTAAGTCCTTTATTTTCAATGACGACCCTTTTCAGCTCGAAACTGTAAATACAGTCATATGAATGACTTAGATTTTCGATTTGGTGTTAGTCCGACAGGCTGCTAGCACCCCGGGAATCGACAGTCCCTCGAAGGCCTTGGTGCTGGCTTCCGTGTGACGCTGGGCAGCATCGTTCCGTGCCCGAACGTAAGCGTCGTATGTAGCGAGATCGAACGCGGCGGCTGTGTTAACGGCCACTGCGAGCGCGTTGACAACAACCGCCCTGTCCCGGGCACGCTTTAACTCGTTCTGAATGTTCGGCGATCTGAGGGCGTCGATCTCGAGGATGAGCGATTCGATGGTGGAATTAGCGTCCTCGGGAAGAACGGCGAATGCTCTAATTTCATCGAGATCCGTCGCTGCGCCGAGCGTCTCAATCGCCGCATTAATGGAACATCCACGATCAAACGCTGCCAGAAGGGTATTGACTCCTGGAGTTCTTGCCGAGATCGCTCCCTCCAGAGCCGTGCGAACTCTTTCTATCGCGTCCTGGACCAACGGGAAGAGCGTCAACTCGCCAGGTGTGTAGACGTAAGTGAGGTCGTCCTCTACATGAAGGCGAGCACCCCGGACATCGAAGATGCCGACGCGATTGAACGGGGCAAGGCCGAATTCATTGTTCCAGGTAACCGTCTCTTCCTTGTCACCGACCGTGACCGTGAATGTCGCGCTCGGGGTCGGCCGTCTGTCGGCATGTGCGTTGTGAAGAATGTCTTCTGCAGTGCGGACACCGGCCGCGCGTTTGAGGACGCGGACGAAGCCAGACTTGCCAGAAGCGTTCTCACCGAAGATGACCGTGACGCCTGTTGCGAAGTCGATCTGAGAGCCGGGCTTCAGGCGTTCACGCCATCGCCGACTATGACGGCATCGAGGCGGACGGAGTCCAAAGGACTGGCGTCCGGCTGCCTGTCCTCGATTTGTGGAACATCTTCAAAAGGCTCTTGGGCGAGCTTCTTCTCCGACAGGAACTGCTTCAAGTAGCGATCAATGTCGAGATCTGACGCCTGGACACCATTCTTGAGCACGTCGGCCGCGATGGCTCTACACCAGCCGTCCTGGGCATTTGCCCACTTGGGCAGGAGCGGTAGTGACGCTCGGGTCTTCTCTTTTTGTATTTCAGTCGGCATGGAAGCCCCTTCAAGCGGCGTTGGTGCATGAATCCTGCTTGACGCCGAGGATATGGCGGTCGAGGCTTGTCGGTCAACCGACGATTCACAGGAGCTGATCCAAGGGCAGCACGCACATCCAGTCTCGTACACCTCAGTGGTCACTTCAAAACCGGCCAATGGGGATGACCCGGGACGGTGTTGTTCTACCCCTTTGGAAGGGGACTCGGCAAGCCCGTTTTAGTCCGCCAACTCCGTGGGCCGCACTTGAGGATGTGGCCGTGGTGTAGAAGACGGTCTAGCATCGCGGTGACGGCGGCGCTGTCACCCAGTAGTTTTCCCCAGTCCTCGACGGGCCGATTCGATGTCAGCAACGTGCTGGTGCGTTCATAGCGTCTCAGGACGATTTCCAGCAGTTCCTCCGCTGCGGTGGGCGGAAGTTTGCGCATGCCCAGGTCGTCGATGATCAACAGTGGAACTGTCGCCAGATTCTCCATGCACTCTTTACGGGCCCCGTCGATGGCAGCGTCGGCAATGTCTTCCAGGAGTGCATGGGGTGTCACGGTAAATGACTCGATAGCCCTGTTGGATCGCGGCCAGCCCGTCAAACGGTATCCATACACCACTATCGATGATGCAACGCGGATTCGCGCTCTAAGGTGAGGTGGCCCCGGAAAATCGGGCAGTTGTTTAAGGTGTATTCGGACACCGACTGAGGAGGGATACGCGATGACGAAGAGACGCAGGTTTTCTGGGGAGTTGAAAGCGAAGGTCGCGCTGGAAGCGCTTCGGGGCGATCGGACGCTGCAGGAGATTGCCTCGAAGCACCAGGTTCATCCGAACCAGGTGAGCACATGGAAGCGCCAGGCGATGGAAGGGCTTGGCGAGATGTTCTCGAACGGTGTGGAACGCCGGCGGCGGGATCATGAAAGCGAGGTTCGTGAGCTTCACGCCAAGATCGGCGAATTGACGGTGGAGCGGGATTTTTTGTCCAGAGGGTCCGGTCGATGAGCCGGGCCGCGCGCCGGGCGATGGTGAGGCGCCCTGACCCGGAACTGAGCTTGAGTCGTCAATGCCGTTTGCTGTCGATCGGGCGCTCCTGGCTCTATTACACGCCCCAGGGCGAGAGCGCGGAGACCTTGGCGCGGATGCGGCGCATCGATGAGTTGTTTCTGAAGCATCCGTTCTACGGTGCCCGTCAGATCGTCCGTCATCTGCGCCGCGAGGGCGTGCGCATCGGCCGTCGCCGGGCGGGGCGTCTGATGCGTTTGATGGGTCTTCAGGCGATCTACCGGGCACCCCGCACCAGCGAGCCGCATCCCGAGCACCGGGTCTACCCCTATCTGCTCAAGGGTTTGGCGATCGAGCGGGCAAACCATGTCTGGTGCGCCGACATCACCTACATCCCTGTGCGGCGCGGCTTTCTTTACTTGGTGGCGATCCTGGATTGGGCGAGCCGGTATGTGCTGGCCTGGCGTTTGTCGAACACCCTGGACGCCGGCTTTTGCGTCGAGGCGCTCGAGGAGGCGCGGACCCGCCACGGCCAGCCGGAGATCTTCAATACCGATCAGGGCAGCCAGTTCACCGGCTTCGCCTTCACCGGGCGCTTGCGGGCGGCCGGTGTCCAGATCTCGATGGACGGCCGGGGCCGGTGCATGGACAACATCTTCATCGAGCGGCTGTGGCGCTCCCTCAAATACGAGGCTGTCTATCTGCACGACCTTGCCGACGGCTTCCAGGCCCGGCGCGTCATCGGCGAGTGGATCGACTTCTACAACGCCGAACGGCCACACTCGGCCCTCGGCGGAAAAACCCCGGCCGAGGCCTACCGCGGCGACCCGCCTGCGGATATGATGGACAAGCAGCTACGCGCCTTGCCCGCTTACCCACCGGCGCAGCAACGGCGACAGGAAGATCGATCCAAGGAGATTCTGGCAAGATGAGCGGCAACCGGAATACACCTTAAACAGGCCGCCAAGCTGTCCACAAACCGGGGCCACCTCAGTTTCTTGTAGATCTGCTTCAGGTGCCAATAGATGGAGCCTGGCGTGTGCCCCATGGCCTCGGCCATGTCGCGGACGCTCTTGCCTTCCGCCAACCCGGCCGCGACCCGACTCTCCATGGGCGTCAGTCCCAGGGGCCGGGCCACCAGGTCGGGGTCGATCCGATGCTGGCTCTTCGGCTCGATAATCAGTATCAGCGCGGCGACGGGCCGCGCGCCGTAGTCCGGTTGTGGAACAGTGACGGGTTTGACGTGCACCACGAACGGCGGTGACCCGGACGAGCGGCGGATCAGCATCGACCCGCTGAGGGCGACGGCTCCGGAGGCCGGCAGTGCGGAGGCCACCAACTTCTCGAAGCGGAGCCGATCGGCGGCCTCCCGCGCACAGAGCACCCCCTCCCGATCGGACAACCCATCACCGTGTCGGAGGATGCGACGGGCGCGGTCATTGGCCGCCAGGACCCGCCCACGCCGGTCCAGGTGGAGAACGCCGATCCGAGGGTTGTCGAGCAGGCCGGTCACGCTCGTCTCGTGCGCCTCGGCGCGGACCAGCGCCTGCCGGACGCGGATAAATTGCCGGATATGGGGCAGCAGTCTCTCGATCATCGCAATCTCGGATGACCCCCAGCCCTCCGAGGCCACGGGATCGCCGAGGCCCCACGTCATATGGGAGCTATCCGGCCCGTCCAGGCGCACGTTCAAGCCATTCTGGTATTTGGCCCGGAGCAATATCTCGTTGTAGGTCGGCGAGGTCTTCAACTCCTCGGCTGTGTACAGGTCGGCGATGTGCGCCAACCGACTGTCGGGCAGTTGCCGAAAGCGCGGTATGCGTTCGTCGATGGGATGGTAGACCTCAAGGTACTCGCGTTCCAGGTCTTCGCGGCGCTGCCCCCGGTAGTAGAGCCCGACGAAGAGTACCCGGAGGTCGTCCTTGGGACCTTCGCCGACCAGGAGGGTATTGCCCGTTATGCCGCAGGCCTCTTCAATCAGGGCCGAGGTGGCCGGCCAGTGGACATCGTCGAGCATGGCATCGTACAACGATGCGAGGATGCGCTCGAATGCGTCGTGGCCACTCATGGCGATTCTTCCTTTAGTCATAAGAATGTCAACTTGACAGTGCCCCTCCGGCACCCATGCCCGTCGCGCCACATGGGTACCGGGAGGCCTGAAACAGAGACCGAATTCCGATTGCGAGATCGAACCCGGCCGCTTCTGCATTCGGCTTCGGTCCGCTCCGGAAGTTGGGCGGTACTGATCAGGCGGTGTGCGAGGCTGCCCGACCTGCCGTCGCCACCGGATTCGCTCGGTGTCCGAGCCAGGCAAAGGTACAACCCAGGATCAATCCGTAAATGACATGTCCGGTGAGGCTCGGAAGCATAGCGGCAGCGGCCGCGCTGTTCCAGTTCACTCCCAGGCCCATTCCCATCATGAGAGGCATGAGCGTCAGCGGACCGAGAATCCACCAGACGCCGCCGTAAAATGCGCCGTAACCGAGGCCAGAGCCGGTCCCGTGCACCCGAGAATGAAAGATCAGCCCGAAGGATGCGCCGATCAATGCGCTGATAACGAGGTGAGCCAGAAATCCCGCTCCTGCGGTGGGCGATCCGACCATCTGCCCGATCATGGGCAACATACCCATCATGGCCATCATGGCTCCAAAAACGATTCCACCGGCGATACCCGCAACGGCTCCATGTCGGATGTTTCTTGGATTCATTGTTTTTCTCCTTATGTAGTTGGCGCTCCGTGGTTGAGACTGCATCATGGGATTCGAGAATGAGTGTCAAGAAGGGCGGATTTCTTACACTGCGATCGAATGAATTTTGAAGATCCCCAGTTTGTCGAGCGTATCCGGAGTGGTGATTCCGAGGCTCTTCGCGACGTGGTGGAGTCCTATCTGCCCCATATCCTCAACACCGCCCGGGCATCCGGACTGGCTCCGGAACGGGCCGAGGATGTGACGCAGGCGATGTTTACGACTTTTCTCGAGAGAGCCTCCGAGTTTGAAGGGCGTTCACACGTCCGGACCTGGCTGTTCGGCATCCTTTACCGCAAGATTTCCGAGGCGCGGCGTGATTTGAACAGGGAACGGCGGTCCGATGCCATCGATCAAGTCATGGAAGGCCGCTTTGATCCAAGGGGGATGTGGAAATCCCCTCCCCAGGCTATGGCTCTGTATGGAGGCGAGATTGCGAAGTTCCTCAAGGATTGCATGGAGGGGTTGGCCTCTCTCCAACGCATGGCTTTCGTCCTGCGTGAGATGGAGGAGATGGACACGGAAGAAATTTGTAATATTTCGGAAGTATCGCACACCCACTTAGGAGTGCTTCTCTACCGGGGGCGCAATGGCTTGAGGGAGTGCTTGGAAGCGAAGGGAGTGAAACGGCAATGATGGGTCTTGACTGTAAGGAAGTTACACGGCAGCTCGCCAGCGATGAATCGCCCGTAAATCGCAGAGGCCGTTTCCTGATCGCCCTGCACCTGTTTCTGTGCAATAAGTGCCGGCGCTATAAGGCCCAGTTGGAGATCATCGGTAAGACGGCCAGAGACCTCTGGGCACGACCGCGAGACGATGAAGCACTCGGTCGCCTTCGGGACCGGATTTTTATGCGGGATTCCTAATAGCCTGCGGTGACACTCGCTGACGACTGCAGGGGTGCTTTTGAACACCACTTATTCCGTGAATGAGCAAACTGCGGGCGGCCTATGATCGTACAGAGACGATGCAAGAGCATCCACCAGAATTATGGATTTGCACTCAGCTCTCTAAAGTTCGAGGCAGGTTGCTGCCCCGGAGGGCTCGGTGCGGGGTCTGGACGCCGACGGTTTTCGCCAGCCGCTCGGCGAAAAAGCAGCCCGTCTGGAGCACCGGCCAGTGCCGCATCGTTGCAGAAGGGTTCCTTTACGCAACACCGCCCCGGATAGGAAGCACAACTGAGGTAATCTGTGAGGCCATGAAGAGCCACTCAGGTTATCGCCATTTGCGCGTGGACTGGGTAGGCGAGTCGGCCACCGAGTCGATCACGCTGTGCGGCATCGAGAATGAAGACAGCGGAACGGAACAGACGCTCTGCCCCGACTGTGCCCAAGTCCGCGATGCCCTGAACGTTTGTAGGCTGGGCCCGGAGAGCCTACGAGAGCTATTTGACACGCTCCGGGTGCTCGACCCTTCCGAGGTGAATGCGAGGATGGAGGCGCTTCGAGGTCTGGGGGTGCAAATGGATATACAGGATCGGTCGCAACTCAACTAAAACCGTCGCCGGTAAATCCGGGGCGGTTCAGTCATGATGGTACTGTCAACTTAAGCTTTTCGGCGACGTTTTCTCAGCCCTCTATCACCTCTAAGTCATTGATTCTTAGTCTCGGCTTCAGCAGATTCCGTCCACAAACCGGACGAATTCTGCTTAAGTTGACAGTACCTCTCGGACCGGTACCCGGAAAGCGCGATGCGGGCCTATCCGGTCTCAACGGCCGTGAACAACTCAAGTAATTAGGGCCGAGAACTAATTGACCCAGTTCCCCCCCGCCCTGATTCACCACGATCGCTCTTTGATTAACCGATCAGGGCGCAACTGCAGGGCTCCCTCGCGCAGGGGGCTTCTGGGCGTAACAGCGCTACGAACGGGTGGTGGTCATTGTGCCGTGCGGCTCTAACTCGCGTAAAATCTGAGTCGACAGGCCCTGCTTGGCTTTCTAGCCGTTGGAGTGCGACATCATGAGAGCTCATTACTTGCAGCACGTTCCATTCGAAGGACTCGGCAGCATCGAGTCATGGCTCCGCTCAGCCCGATATGAGATAACGCGCACCCCGTTCTTCGAATCGACCGATCTGCCTGCGGCAAGAAAGGTCGACTTCGTGATCGTGATGGGCGGTCCCATGAGCGTGAATGATGACACCCGGCATCCCTGGCTAGTGGACGAGAAACGTTTCATTCGCGACTGCATCCAGACGGGGAAGCCGGTTCTAGGCGTGTGTCTCGGCGCCCAACTGATTGCCAGCGCTATGGATGCCGAGGTCTATCCGAACCCCGCGAAGGAGATCGGCTGGTTTCCCGTCGAAGCGGCGGCCTCGGACAACGAGTTCGGCTTGCCGTCCTCTATGACAGTGCTCCACTGGCACGGCGAAACGTTCGATTTGCCGGATGGTGCGCGATTGCTGGCCAGGAGCGAAGCCTGTGAAAACCAGGCGTTCCAGTTTGGGGACCGGGTGCTGGGTCTTCAGTTTCATCTGGAAACCACACCCGACGCGGCCCGGCAGCTTGTCGAACACTGCCGGGGAGAGCTGATGCCCTCAAAGTACGTGCAGTCCGAGGAGGAGATTCTTGCGGCACCGACCGAAAGGTATCAGACGATCAACAATCTGATGGCTCAGATACTGTTCCGACTGAATGGTTAGTAGGACACGAAAGACGGAACCTTGGCTTTTCCTGAGTCGATTGCTCCGGCCTTCCCGGAAACATCTCTCTCCGACACCAACGGACGAAGAAGAACCGTACACGGTTATGGGAGTTCTGCAGCTCCTTCGGGTTAAGCAGCGGCCTGACGCATCACTACCTTATCTGCATCTATGGAGAGGTCATGTTCAGCTAAAAAGCCGCCTCGATCCGGTTTTCGTGGATCTCGGTGGCAAGGACGCGGATCAGTCCAAGCCAACTCTCCCGCTTGGGGAAGATCCGCACGACGTGAAAGCACGCCGGAGGTCGTCCCATCACGCCGGTAACGGATTCTCCGAGTCCGGACGGCCACCCTTGAGATGGAACCTAGGAGCCGTGCGGGAACCGATAGTTGAAGCCGACGGAGTACATTAGAAAAGGAGTCTCGTTGGTGAGTGGGGTGATCGTGATGGATCCGTCCGGGTTGTCCCGGATGCTGCCTTCCCGCAGGTACGATGCTTCGCTGCCGTTGTGGTACCGGACCCCGAAATCCAAATTGAAGTTGGAATCCCTCCCACCGAGAGGAACCTTAACCCCCGTCCCGAACACCCAAGCCCGCGTCCAGTCGCGGTGGTTTGTCATCCGGGCAATCTCCTCATCATCGGAGTCGATGCCCCGAACCGACGATGTCGTCCAGAACAGGAGTCCACTGAAAGCGGCGTTCAGGTAAGGACGAACAGGGCCCTTGGGTAGCGTCAGTTCCGGACCGAAGCTGAGACCCACAATCTGGTTCGTCGTGGTGACGTCGACCTCGATCCTCCCTCCCACAGTTCGGGAAAACGGGACACGTTTGGACTCATGTCCGTAACGAAGCCAGGAGGGATCAAACCGGAGGTTTACCCAGCCGGCGCGGTCCAGGTGGTAGTTGAGCGTCCCGCCTATGCCGATACCGTTGCCGACGTTCCGACGAAACTCTTCCTTGGGTTGCGAGACGATGACCGAGAAGCCAGCCGCAAAGCGGTAGGCTCGTTGGAGTTGGGGGCCTGCGACGAATTGGCGAAGACTTGGGCCTTACTAGTCGGAACGTTCCAGCAGAAAGTTACGAGAACTAGAACAACCAGAACAAGGATGCGATGGACGACCCGTAACACAATGACCTCATCTTCTTCTTACCCAGCACTGGGCCGGAGTCAAGCCCATTCTTAGTTGAAACTCTCCACGGCTCACGATTGGTCACGCAACCTTCTTCTTCGATCTCGTCGACGTCTTCGCCTCAATCTTCAGCTCCCGCCTGAGGGCTTCGCGGAGCTTTGGAAGATGACGGTAGCCGATCACCTTCCTCAAGCGTGGTTCGATGTCGATGAGCGCCGTCGCCAACCAGCGCTGCCGCTGGCTCGAGTTCTTCCAATGATCGACCTTCGCGCACCTTTCCTCGACGAGGGCATTGACCGATTCCAAGCAATTCGTCGTCTTGAACGAACGGCCCAGGACCCCGTACACGCCGAGTCGATGCAACGTGAGGGTCTCCTCCAGGCCTTCCTCAAGGCTCGTAGCGGCCGATTGGTTTCGCTCCTCGAGCTCTCCATGGAGCTGTTCGAGGGCCGCCCGGGCTTCGTTGTACTCCGGGCGCTGGTACGCACGCTGAAGCCGCTTGCGCCACGCGGCTTGCTCGGTCTTCGACAGGTAGCTCACCACGTTCTCGCGTTTGTGCCATTGGCAGCGTTGGACCAGGGCTCGATTACCGAATGCCCGCTTGACTGCCGCGCGCAGACCTTTGCCGCCGTCGACGATCACCAGCACGCCTTCAGAGATGTCCAGGCCTCGCTCCATCAATGAACGGAGAAACGGAGTCAGTACCTGCTCGTTCTCCGTACTCGTCTCCACGAAGCCTAAGAAGCGTTTGTCGCCCGTAATTGTGATGCCCAGGGCCACAACCATCGTGGCGTCGGCAAACATTTTCCCGTCCAGGAAGATCGCCACCACGTCCTCGGCCGACAGATCCCGCTCCTGCATCTGCCGAAGTTTCGCGGCACTCGCCTGGACGAATCCTCGAGACACCGTCGAGCTCGACAATCCGATGGCTCCTGGAATCGCTTCCGCGGCCGACTCGTAGTTCCGGCAGGAGATCCCATAAAGCACACGTCTGAGAAGCAGTTCGTTCACCGCGCCATCCGGACTGAGTTCCTCGTAGCTCCGAAGCGGAATCTCCCCGCCCGCCACGCTGCGAACTCGAGGCACCCGAACCGGCACCCGCTGGCCCCCGAGCCCCACGGTCCCCGGATTGCTCCCGTGTCGCCGGCCCCTCAACGTCGCCTCCTTTCGCGCGTATCGCTCACCCGCCAACGCCTTCACTTCCTCGTCGAGCAACTCCTCTACGTGCATCAACCCCAGTGGGATCAACGCCCGGATCATCTCCACCTTCGAGTCCAATTCCAGTCCCGAGTACTCCTCCCGGCTCATGACCTCGACCTCACCCAGTACTCGCCTCTTCTTGCGTTTTTTCACCGAACGTAACAGACTCCTCATCTCGGCTCCTTTCTCTTACAGGCTTGATGTTGTTTCTTCCAATACCATCAAACCATAGGGTTTGGAGCCGTTTCAATTTCCAACTAAGATTGGCACACTTTCCTGGGCCGTATTCCAGTCCAAGGATTCTTTGGCCCAGTGTTGCCGGATCAGAAGCAGCACTAATATCGCCCGCGTGTTTCCCCAGTCAAGATCACGAAGCGAGAAGACAATTGATGTTCCTTCACAATGACGACGAGCAGCAAAGAAAAACTAAGGTGACGTCGGAGTGTTAGACCGGCTAAAGTCGGGAAACGGTAGCAATCATCTGGACCGGCGTCGCTTTCGGAAACGAGTAGCTAACCGGGGCCAAACAAGTTCGGGAGGCACCAAAAGCATGGGAGCCGCTTCACGGAACGTGTCAACAAGTTTGAGACACCTGCATTCGGAATTTAAGCTACCGTAGGCGACTCTGCGGGCGGGTTGATCCACACCTTGTCCGGCGGCCCAGCGATCTTTCTCGGTACATTGACGAAACGTTCTGGATGTTGCCGACGAGCGCGATCCAGAGCATGCTGGCGTCGTTCCAGAACCGGACCGGTCTGACCGTAATGGACCATCGCTGGGGTTAGCCAGTTCAGACCGGAATGGTAGTGGACGTTGTTGTACCAGTGGAAGAAGTCCCGGCAGAACGCCTTGGCGTCCTGGATCGAATCGAATCGTTCCGGGAAGTCAGGGCGGTATTTCAGGGTTTTGAACTGGGCTTCCGAGAACGGGTTGTCGTCGGACACATAGGGCCGAGAGTGGGATTGGGTCACACCCAGATCCGATAGCAGCAGCGCCACCGCTTTCGACTTCATCGACGAGCCGCGATCGGCGTGCAGAGTCAGCTGATCCTGCTCGATCCGATGCTTGTCACAGCTTTCACGAATCAGTTTCTTGGCCAGGCCGGAAGATTCGCAATCGGCCACCATCCAGCCCACCGCCTGGCGGCTGAAGATATCGAGAATCACGTACAAGTAGAAGTAGGTCCACTTCCGTGGTCCCTTCAGCTTCGTGATGTCCCAGGTCCACACTTCATTCGGGCCTGTCGCCAACAGTTCCGGCTACTGGTAGACGGGATGACGCCGTTGGTTCCGCCGTTCGCGCACTTCTTGGTTCGCATCCAGAATCCGGTACATCGTGCGTACCGAGCACAAATAGCGGTCTGCATCCAGCAAGGCCGCACACACTTGGGCGGGCACCTGATCCACGAAGCGCCCGCTATGCAGCAGGTCGAGGACTTCCTGTCGATCGGCTCCGCTCAATGCCCGATGTGATCGTGGGCGTGCCCGCTCGGCTGCGGGCGCGGCGGCCCGCTGCCGACGCCGATAGAGCGACGCGCGGGAAACCCCGAAGGCCCGGCACGCCGGCGCCGTCCCCAATTCGGTGGAGAACTTTTCGGCCGCTTCCATCAGTTGTTCTCTTCCTGGTCCGGGTTCTTCAGAGGAATCCCCAATAGCGTGGAGACTTTTTTTGGATCTCGATGACCGTTTCGGCTTGCTCCAGCTTCCTCTGGAGCCGTTGCGCCTCGCGTTCCAGTTCAGCGATGCGCTTGTCCCGGCCGTCCTTCGGCTGCGCTTTCCGTCCTCGCTTCGCCGAACCCATCCCGGCCAATTCCCCGGCATCGTGTTGCCGCCGCCAGGTGCGCAGGCTCGAGGAATACAATCCCTCCCGGCGTAGTAAGGCCCCCCACTCGCCCGGCTTCGTGCATCGGTCCGCCTCCCGCACGACCCGGCGCTTATATGCGGCGCTGAATCGCCTCCGTATCGCCTTATTGGTCACCTCCGGGTCCGGATTATCCCCATTCCGACCGGCCGCTTCACGCGCAACTCCAGTCGCCCTGCGGGCGCCTTCCGTTCCACGCGATTCTTCGTTCTCGTTCTCTGGTTTCATCACCAACACAGGCTCACTTCCTTCCCGCCCTGCTCACTAATTAACGGTTAGGCAGGTGTCTCACCTACATTGGCACAGAGGGTCAGCGGTAACGCCAGAAGAATACTTCGTGGTGTTTCTGCCATTTCTCCGCCTTGAGTGTGAAAAAGGGTACAAGGTTGGTGACGTTGAGTTCCTTCCGTTGCGTGACACCAGGGGCAATTTGCCAGGAGCCCTGTCAGGCGTTGAAGACCCGTTGCTAAAGATCCTGTCCGGCTACCTCGACAGGGACGGTGAACTGCTTAACAATTGCGTTGTCGCCACCGTTGGAGATCACGGATGGGATCTGAAAGAAGAAGATTTTGAAACCGTCCGGGCGGCGGCGGCGGTTTTGTTTCTTGCTTCTTGGGCGTGCAACGAGTACTTCCCCAAGTTCTTGGGTAAGTACACCAACTCAAGCCATTTCCGTCTGGTGGGGCAAAACTACACCGGTGACCTGCCGGACGCCATCACCGTGTCATCCCGGCGTCGCGACGGAAAGAAAATACATGCGGGATACGAGCACGGTGAATGGACGTTCGCCATGCCGACTCAGTGCTCCGTTGACAAGACTGTCGCCATTGACGATGCGTTCTTGCTTGCCCTCGAAACAGCTCGTACTGGTGGGTCAAAGGTTATCGAACGACTCGACACTGCAATGACCTTCGTTGAGCTTGCGAATACGGACGACGAATTCATGACGATGCACAACGAAGCGATCCTCATGGGTTCTGCCTTTGAGCAAATCTTCGAGGGCGGAGGAGCGTACGGCACCGCGACCAAGTTTGGAGACGCTTTCCAAGAATTTGGCAATGTCACTGTCACAGATGCGCGAAAGGTTCGTCCTGGAATTCAACTCAAGCCGAAGCATGAAGAAACGCAGCTAGGAGTCTGCGCGGCAGAACGTTTTTAGGCCATTAGACCCACAGTATGTTGTGGGTATACAGCGCTTAGCGTCGATATGTAGTGCCGCCTTTCTTCTGCCGCGCAGACTCCTAGGCTGGTATGTGCACAAGAAGTGGGTCGAAGAGCTGTACGACGTCAGTCTGGAGCAAGGTCGCGCATCGCGGTACTACCGCGAGTCGTGAGTGGGGCTGGTCAATCCATGAACACCTTGTCATGGCTGCCCACGTGTTCCCGCTCGCTGTGAAATTGCTACTCGTCCCCCGCCCCACGATTTCCTTGGACAGTGATTTGAGAAACTACAACGCAGGAGGATCACGATATGTCCAGAGAAACGAAGGAGGAATCCGGAATCGCGAAGGGAGCCCGTAGGGCGACCGAAGCGGGGCCGGATTTTCGAAGCCGCGGGAAGGGCCGGTGGTCGGCTCGGCGTAAGGTCACGGTAGTGCTGGAGTTGTTGCGTGGAGAAGATCTTGAAGCGATGAGCCGGCAGTATGGCGTGACGGCGGCGGCGCTGACCCGTTGGCGGGAGGCGTTCCTGCAGGGAGGCGCGGACGGCCTGAAGAGCCGGATCGTGGATGTGGTTGACGAAGAGAGGAAGACGCTGAAGTCAGCGGTGACCAGTCTGGTGATGGACAATGAACTGTTGCGGGAACGGATCCGGCATCTGGAGGACGAGAAGCCTTTTCTACGGTGGAGGTCGAAGCGATGAGCCGGACCCTGTCGCCCTCCACACACCAACTGTATGGTCTGGCCCGTGTCGCAGCGGCCTGGGGGTTGCCCCGGTCGACGTACTATGCTCGACGGGATCGACGGAACCATCCGGCCGAGCCGCGTAAACGGGGGCCCAAGACCCCGTTTACCGACGCGGAGTTGACCGGACGGATTCGGCAAGAAATTGCGGCCTCGCCGTTTACTGGGGAAGGACACCGGAAATTCTGGGCGCGGCTCCGGGTCGCCGGCGTCCGCACCTCCAAGGCTCGGGTCTTGCGCCTGATGCGGGAAGCTCAACTTCTGGCGCCCCAACGCCAGGCCGCACCCGTTGCGCGCAAGGCGCATACCGGAACCATCACCACCGATCGCCCGAACCAGATGTGGGGCATCGATGCCACCGCCACGGTGACCCTCGACGATGGTGCGGTCACTGTATTCGCCGCCATCGATCACTGCACGGCCGATTGTGTCGGCATTCACGCCGCCAAACGGGCGACGCGTTTTGAAGCCCTCGATCCCATCCGGCAAGGCCTCAAAGAGTACTTCGCCGGCTTTCACGCCGACGCGGCCGCCGGGCTTCGACTCCGTCATGATCATGGGTCCCAATTCATGAGCGACGATTTTCAAAACGAGATCCGATTCCTTGGCATCGTCTCCTCACCGGCGTTTGTCCGGGAACCGGAAGGCAATGGCTGTATCGAACGCTTCTTCAAGACCCTGAAAGAGCAGTTGCTCTGGGTGCGTCACTTTCGCTCTATTCCGGAACTGGTTCGAGCTCTTCAGGACTTTCGCGCTCTCTATAATCAGTCCTGGTTGATCGAGCGCCTCGGCTTTCAATCTCCGGCTCAGGCTCGACAACGTCTTGCAATTGAGTCAGCGACTTGATTATGGTGGGTTCACTCTGTCCAGGAAATCAGGGGCGGTACAGAAATTGCTACTCGTGCAAGAGGGTTACTATACGCTCACCGATGCGGACATTATCTGGGGGCGCAGCGTAGACCCAGTGGTCGCCACGGTCGACCCACCATGGGAGAACTCGTGGGACAGCATCCGGGAGGGTTGTAGCAGGGAGAGGCAGCAGCAGAAAGACTTGACAGTTTTGCAGGATAAATAGCCAGACTTCTTCAGGTGATAGTTGACCCCCGGGGCCCATTCTGTAGCACCAAGTTCCGGCTAGAGCGATCCACCGCGCGAGCTTGCGTGCCTCGAGGCCCCACGCTCGCTGAAGATGTAGGCCGGGCGGGTCACATCGTCGCCCAGCTTGCGGCGGAGCTTCTTCACGAAGACGTGCACCGACCGGGGATGCGCCGCGCCGCGCCCACCAGACGCGGTGCAGCAGGTAGTCGTAGGTCGCTACCCGGCCGGCCTTGACGGGGTACTGTCAACTTAAGCTTTTCGTCGACGTTTTCGCAGCCCTCTACCACCTCTAAGTCATTGATTCCTAGTCTCGGCTTCAGCAGATTCCGCCCACAAATCGGACGAATTCTGATTGAGTTGACAGTACCCATTTTGTAGCCATTGGAAGTACCCCTAGGGGCCTGCGCCGCAGGACGATTTTCGGCCATTATGGCCACGGTATGTTGTGGGTATACAGCGCTTAGCGTCGATATGTAGTGCCGGGTTTTTTCTACGGCGCAGGCTCCTAGGAACAGACTGTACCTTATTCGGATCGTTCCCCGAGCCAGATTTCGGCCCGAGTTCGTTCCGCACAGGGATTTCCGAAATGGTCAATTTTCCTCATATATGATCAGACAGCCAGAGCCGTTACGAATTGTGACCTACACTCCTGTCGGGAATTGGCTCCCTCGAAGCAAGAATCAACAACTTACGAGCCATCCCCGGTCTGTAAGTTGTTGATTCTTGGTTGCAGACTTCTTATTCCCGACAGGCTCCTAGGAAACCAAACCACAGATCCATTCGATATCGTCATGGTTCCGAACTTTTCAGCATCGCGTTTGATTTCAAATTTCACATCACTGCAGCCGAGTTTTCGTTCCGGCACTTCGAAGGTCACGGCGTGCGTAGCCATCTTCATCTCCTCTGATTTTGTCGTTCCAGTCCCATGAATATTCCCCGCATTGTGAACGCGTCAAGTTGGTTCAAATGTCGTAGATTGCGCTCATTGTTGTAGTACTCGCGGAACGCATCTAAATCGGTCTGCAGTTCATCGAGACTACGATACAGTTTCTTGCGGAAATTGATCGTGTAGAACTCGTCTAATATCGTGCGGTGGAGGCGTTTGCATATCCCATTGGTCCGGGACTCTTGGTTTTCATCGTCGTGTGGCCGATGTGTTCCACAGCCACGATACAGTTGGAACGATCTCTATGAACGGCACACATGAAGACACACGCCTCTACTGCTGACCTCATGGCCGCAGTCCGCGCCCTCCACCAGCGGGACCGCGTACAGCTCGTCGAAGACCCGTACGCCATCCTGCTTTGCGGTCGATACGTGGCCTGATTCTGGGAATTCGTCCCGCCAGCTGGCTCATGGCACACTGGGTGCTACGCGCCCTCCAACCGGCCGCGCTCGGGACACTGATCCGGGCACGTTACGCCGAGCAGGTGTTAGAGGCCGCAGTCGAGGGCGGCACACCCAGTACGTGATCATCGGGGCAGGCATGGACTCGTTTGCTCTCCGCAGGTCCGATCTCATGCCACGCCTTCAAGTGTACGAGATCGACCGTCCCGCCATGCAGGAGATCAAACAGAGGCGTCTGCGGCAAGCCGGTCTGGACATGCCGCCTGGATTGCATTTTGTTCCGGCGGACCTTGAGCGAATTCCGGTGATGAACGCGCTGTCGGAATCGGCGTTCGAACCGGCAAGAAGAACGTTACTGTCCCTCCTGGGGGTTATCTACTATTTACCACGGGAGGTCCTTGCCTCGACCGTCCACTCTATTGCGGAAGGCGTGGCCGCCGGTTCAGAGCTTGTTGTCGATTACATGCTTGACGACGGATCCGCGTGGCCCGAGCACCGGGAAACACGGGCACAGCTTGAAGCGTACGTTGCCAAGAGAGGAGAGCCAATGCGCAGCGACTTCAGTCTGGCTCAGATGAGTGCGTTGATGGCTGAAGCGGGCTTCCGCACCATCGAGGGAATCACCATGATGGATCTCGGTCACCGCTACGCTGCAGAACTGGGCCCTCTGCCGTTTGAGATTCCGGGCCTCTTCGCCTGCGGTCACTTCCAGAAATAGGGGCCGGCATAGACGGTTGTGTTGCAACTTTGGGCGAGGGCAGCGGGTAGCCTGAAGAAATCATGAAGAAGGCAATCTGACCGGCGATCTTCAAGTGGCGACAAACCGAGCCCGAGCTGATTCTTTGCGCCGTGCGCTGGTACCTGCGGTACTCGCTCTCGTTCCGGGATGTCGAAGAACTGCTCGGCGAACGCGGTCTGGAGGCGGACCATACGACAATCTGGCGCTGGTCCAGCGCTACGGTCCTGAACTATAGGAGCGGCTGCGCCGTCATCTCAAGCCAACGAACAGGTCCTGGCGTGTCGATGAGACCTACGTTCGTGTCAAGGGGCGTTGGTGCTACCTCTACCGACGCCATCGATTCCACCGGAGCCGCGATCGACTTCGTGCTCTCGGGGTTCCGCGATGCCGCGGCGGCCAAACGTCTGTTCCGCAAGGCGATGACGGATCCGTCGCATCCGCAGCCCCGCGTCATCAACACGGACCCGGCACGCCTCTACGGCGCGGCGATCCTCGCTGTGCAAGGACAAGGAACGCTGCGTCGCCGATGCTGACATCGCCTGCCCCCTGCAAGTCGCAAACCCGACGGTGGGTTTTAGAGGGACGCAATCTCCGATGCCGCTGGCCGACTTGCCAGTCAGAAGCGATCGATTGGACAGATCCAGGTTTCTCTGTGAGGATAGGGGCTATCCGTGATCAACCAAAACACAGAGGCTGCGCTGGAATATCACAACGCCACCAAGCATTCGCCGTCGAGTATCCGGGCCAATAGACACCGTATGGATTGGTCCATCAAACCCCTTCCGTTCAAGATTTATCCCAAACTAGATCCGATCCGGCTGGATCCGTCGATTGCCAGAACCGAGGTTCCGGCTCTTGTGGCCCTGTCGGCCACCGAGGTCGACTCGGAAACCGAAACCGCTCCGGACCTCAAGCAGTTGGGGCAGTTGCTGTACCTTTCGGCGGGTGTCACTAAGAAAGTCAATTACCCGGGCGGGACCCAGTACTTCCGTGCCGCATCCTGCACGGGCGCACTCTACGCGTTCGAGTTGTACATCGTATGCGGCGATCTCAATGGGCTCGATGCAGGCGTTTACCACTTCGGTCCAGGCGACTTGAGCCTTCGCCGACTACGCAAAGGCGATTATCGGGGTGTGCTGGCCGGGGCAACCGGAAACAATCCGGCCATCGCCGGCGCTGCTGCGGTCCTCATCTGCACCGGCACTTACTGGCGGAACGCCTGGAAATATCAGGCTCGAACGTACCGTCATTTTGGCTGGGATAACGGCACGATCGTTGCGAACACGCTGGCCGTTGCCGAAGCTCTCGGTCTCCCGGCGCAAGTGACGTGTGGTTTCATCGACGCTGATGTTAATCGTCTGCTCGACCTCGACACGGAACACGAGGTGGCGTTTTCGATGATTCCGCTGGGGAGTCCATCCGTTTCTCACCCAGAGTCTCCAAGGGACATTCCACCACAGAATCTTGAGACAGTACCGCTTTCAGAGAGTGCGGTGCAGTACCCCCAGATGACCCGGATGCACGAGGCGTCGTCGCTGGGGAGTATTGAGGAGGTTGTGGCCTGGCGCGGCCACACGCCGGTCGGCCCGGGACCGTCCTTAAACAATGGAATTATTTCTCTCTTGCCGCCGTCTGACAGTCAGATACCCAAAGACAGCATCGAGACAGTGGTCCTGCGACGTGGATCAACACGGCAGTTCGACCGGGTGTCGATAGAGGCCAAGCAGTTAGGGACAATGCTTCACTGTGCGACGCGGGGCATTCGGGCGGACTTTCTCTCTCGATTCGGTTCGTTCCTGAACGACGTTTATCTGATCGTGAACGCCGTGGACGGAATCAAACCCGGCGCGTATGTGTACCATCATGAAGAGGACAAGCTGGAGCTTTTGAAGGAAGGGGATTTCCGTGGCGTGGCCTCACACCTGGGGTTGGACCAATCGCTTCCCGGCGACGCCAGTATCGCCGTCTTCTTTTTGGCGGACCTCGCCCCAATTCTCCAGCGGTTTGGAAACCGCGGATACCGTGCAGTGCAGCTTGAAGCCGGGATCCTCGGTGGGAAACTCTACCTGGGGGCCTACGCCCAGCGTCTCGGCGCGACGGGACTCACCTTCTACGACGACGAAGTCATCGAGTTCTTCTCACCCCACGCGGCCGGCAAGAGTGCAATCTTCTTGATGGCGCTGGGCAAGAGCGTCAAGCGCGGTTAGTTCGAGCGGTACTGTCAACGCGCCATGGTCTTCAATGCTTGTTCCCAGTCTGATTCCAACGGAACAAGTGCCTTTCCCTCAACCCAAGTCAAACCTCCCACTGCATCTGCCTGTTCATACGCCCAGAGCGCGATGCGTGTCGAGACCGGCAAGTCGTGAGTGATGCTGACTCGATCAAACTCCTTGCTAAGCAGCGTGCCGAATTCTTGGTTCCGTTCCGACCATCTCGAAAGGTATTCCACAGCAGCGAGGTGGTCTGCCTTTGCTGAATTGCACACCTGATGTGCCAAAACGAAGTTATGCCCTAGATCGACTGGATACCGGGACCAGGCAATGAAGTGATCGACGTGTGACGCGTCCTGTCGAAGGGGGCGTAAGCAGTAGAAGCAGCAAGCCTTCTGCAATTCGTTGAGCACAGGCTGGACAGTCCCCAATCTTCCACGTTCACCACCGAATAGAAACTCAGACAGGTCTGATGTCGTTCCAAGAGTTCTGGCATTGTGACGTCGAATGTAGAGGATCCAGTGGTGACGAACCAATTCCGTTACTAGGTTATAGAACTGACGAAGGCAATACGCTACTCCTGGCCGAAGCTCGATTGTTCCTCCTCCTTGTCGATTCTCGTAAAGGAAATCCAACTGCGTCCCTCCAACGGTTTGCAACTTCCAAAGCGGCATTCTGAGTCAAGCCCATTCTTAGTTGAAACTCTCCACGGCTCACGATTGGTCACGCAACCTTCTTCTTCGATCTCGTCGACGTCTTCGCCTCAATCTTCAGCTCCCGCCTGAGGGCTTCGCGGAGCTTTGGAAGATGACGGTAGCCGATCACCTTCCTCAAGCGTGGTTCGATGTCGATGAGCGCCGTCGCCAACCAGCGCTGCCGCTGGCTCGAGTTCTTCCAATGATCGACCTTCGCGCACCTTTCCTCGACGAGGGCATTGACCGATTCCAAGCAATTCGTCGTCTTGAACGAACGGCCCAGGACCCCGTACACGCCGAGTCGATGCAACGTGAGGGTCTCCTCCAGGCCTTCCTCAAGGCTCGTAGCGGCCGATTGGTTTCGCTCCTCGAGCTCTCCATGGAGCTGTTCGAGGGCCGCCCGGGCTTCGTTGTACTCCGGGCGCTGGTACGCACGCTGAAGCCGCTTGCGCCACGCGGCTTGCTCGGTCTTCGACAGGTAGCTCACCACGTTCTCGCGTTTGTGCCATTGGCAGCGTTGGACCAGGGCTCGATTACCGAATGCCCGCTTGACTGCCGCGCGCAGACCTTTGCCGCCGTCGACGATCACCAGCACGCCTTCAGAGATGTCCAGGCCTCGCTCCATCAATGAACGGAGAAACGGAGTCAGTACCTGCTCGTTCTCCGTACTCGTCTCCACGAAGCCTAAGAAGCGTTTGTCGCCCGTAATTGTGATGCCCAGGGCCACAACCATCGTGGCGTCGGCAAACATTTTCCCGTCCAGGAAGATCGCCACCACGTCCTCGGCCGACAGATCCCGCTCCTGCATCTGCCGAAGTTTCGCGGCACTCGCCTGGACGAATCCTCGAGACACCGTCGAGCTCGACAATCCGATGGCTCCTGGAATCGCTTCCGCGGCCGACTCGTAGTTCCGGCAGGAGATCCCATAAAGCACACGTCTGAGAAGCAGTTCGTTCACCGCGCCATCCGGACTGAGTTCCTCGTAGCTCCGAAGCGGAATCTCCCCGCCCGCCACGCTGCGAACTCGAGGCACCCGAACCGGTACCCGCTGGCCCCCGAGCCCCACGGTCCCCGGATTGCTCCCGTGTCGCCGGCCCCTCAACGTCGCCTCCTTTCGCGCGTATCGCTCACCCGCCAACGCCTTCACTTCCTCGTCGAGCAACTCCTCTACGTGCATCAACCCCAGTGGGATCAACGCCCGGATCATCTCCACCTTCGAGTCCAATTCCAGTCCCGAGTACTCCTCCCGGCTCATGACCTCGACCTCACCCAGTACTCGCCTCTTCTTGCGTTTTTTCACCGAACGTAACAGACTCCTCATCTCGGCTCCTTTCTCTTACAGGCTTGATGTTGTTTCTTCCAATACCATCAAACCATAGGGTTTGGAGCCATTTCAATTTCCAACTAAGATCGGCACACTTTCAAGCTTGGGTCCGGATGTTCACGCTAGATGCGGTAGGAACGGCTCGCGTAAGCTCTTCGTAGCAACAAATCACTGTCCGCAACTCTATCACTATTTGATACTTGGTCGGCTCGCAGTGAGGCCCAGAAGCATGGACAGGCGGGGTTTGGAGTGCTATACGGAGTTAGCTAATACTTAGTTGGGCGGCCTTGGAGACCCGATGAATTCCGCGCATAAGATCCCGCAGTTCGGAACTCGGTCCTCCAATGGCGACTATGTCCTGCGACCCAGCGCTTACGTCGTCCTACGAAACCACGATGGCTTCATAGCTGTCGTTAGTACGCCTATGGGAGTGTTTCTCCCGGGTGGCGGCCAACACGTCGGTGAATCACCTGAGCGTGCCGCCGTTCGCGAGGCTGCTGAGGAGTGCGGTCTCCAAGCCAAACTCGAAACTTGCGTGGGCGTTGCTGATGAATTCGTCCACGCGAAGTCGGAAGGATGAACCGCCCCGGGTTTTCCGGAGACTCCATTACTTGAGAAGATGGGAGTCATCATGGGAAGACCGAGCAGATATTCACCGGAAGTTCGAGAGCGCGCAGTACGGATGGTGTTCGAGCACCAGCGGGAGTACGAATCGCAATGGGCAGCGATGGCATCGATCGCATCGAAGATCGGCTGGACGGCAGAGACGTTGCGGAAGTGGGTGCGGCAGGCTGAACGGGACACAGGCCAGCGTGCGGGCCTGACCACAGACGAGAAGCAGCGTCTGAAGGAACTGGAGCGAGAGAATCGTGAGCTGAAGCGGGCGAACGAGATCCTGAAGAAGGCATCGGCATTTTTCGCGCAGGCGGAACTCGACCGCCGAGGAAAGTGGTGACCGAGTTCATCGACCGGAATCGGGACCGGTATGGGGTCGAGTCGATCTGCAGCATGCTGCAGATCGCCCCGTCGACGTATTACGAAAACGCGGCGCGATTACGTGATCCAGATCGCTTGCCGACCCGGGCAAAGCGGGACGCATCGTTTTCAGTGGAGATCGATCGGGTCTGGCGTGAGAATCGCCAGGTATATGGTGCCCGGAAAGTCTGGAAGCAGCTCAACCGAGAGGGACAGCCGGTGGCCCGGTGCACCGTGGCACGCTTGATGCGGGATATGGGCCTTAAGGGCGTCGTTCGCGGTCGAAGGTTCAGGACCACCATCCCGGATGAAGCCGCACTCCGTCCACCGGATCTGGTGGATCGGGACTTCACAGCAACCCGTCCGAATCAGCTCTGGGTAGCGGATCTGACCTACGTCGCAACCTGGCGTGGATTCGTTTACGTCGCCTTTGTCATCGACGTGTTCTCCCGGAAGATCGTTGGTTGGCGGGTGACCACGTCCCTGAGAACCGATATCGCCCTGGATGCTCTGGAGCAGGCGCTGTGGTCGCGGCCAGACACCGATGGGCTGATCCATCACAGCGACCGTGGCTCGCAATACTTATCGATTCGCTACACGGAACGACTCGCAGAGGCCGGCATCGAGCCGTCGGTCGGCAGCGTCGGGGATTCCTATGACAACGCACTGGCCGAGTCGGTCATCGGCCTGTACAAGACCGAAGTGATCCGCCAGAAGGGTCCGTGGAAGGGACTCGATGATGTCGAGTTCGAGACACTGGATTGGGTGTGCTGGTACAACGACCAGCGATTGCTGGAGCCGATCGGAGATATCCCTCCAGCCGAGTTTGAACAGGACTATTATCAGAACCGAGCGTCCGGCCTCGTCGAGGCCGGACTCAACTAAAACTGTCTCCGGAAAACCCGGGGCGGTTCACCTTTAGGACGGAGGCATGCTCTAGGTGCTTGGACTGAAGTACGGGATGGTTCACCTCGTCGCCCACGACCCGCGCTGGCAGGAGGCATTCCTCAATGAACGAGCCATAATATTTGAGACACTAGTGTCCGGAACACGGTGCGACAGCCGCCGGCAACTTATAGATGAACAGTGAGTTGAATGGCATTCTGCGATTTTTCGATTTGAACCTGCCGATCACACTTTTAGCAATATTACGGTGAGAGGGGTGATACCAATGGCGCATGAACTCAGGCCAAACCGTCTTCTCACAAGTCATGGATTACGCGCCCCGATACGAGTTTCAGAAGTGTGTCGCCCGCTATCGGGGCGATTACCAGCAGAAAGGGTTTTCCTGCTGGGATCAGTTCCTGGCGATGGCATTCGCCCAATTGATCTATCGTGAAAGCCTCCGCGACATCGAAGCCTGCTTACGCGCCCTCGGCAGAAAGCGTTACCACATGGGATTCCGAAGCAAGGTGGCGCGGACGACACTGGCCGACGCCAACGAGCGGCGCGACTGGCGGATCTATGCGGATTTCGCACAGGTCCTGATCGGCATGGCGCGGCCGTTATATGCCGAAGACCCCATCGGCGTCGAGTTGGATCAAGGTCTATATGCCCTGGACTCGACCACCATTGACCTGTGTCTTTCACTATTCCCATGGGCCCGGTTTCGCCGGCACAAAGCCGCGGTCAAGATGCATACACTGCTGGATCTTCACGGCAACATTCCCGCGTTTATCCACGTCACAGACGGGAAAGTCCATGACGTCAACGTTCTCGATGAGATCGCACCCGAAGCGGGTGCCTTCTACGTCATGGACCGCGCCTATATCGATTTTGAACGGCTCTTTCTCTTCTCCCTCTGTTCCGCTTTCTTTGTGGTGCGTGCTAAGAAGAACGTCGTCCTGCGGCGGCGGTACTCCCGTCGGGTGGACACGACCACGGGATTGCGATCCGACCAGACGGTCATCCTCACAACGAACAAATCCGCCAAAACCTATCCCGATCCGTTGCGGCGTATCAGCTACTTCGATGCCGGGACGAACAAGCGGTTGAAGTTCCTGACCAACAACTTCGCGTTGCCTGCACTCACCATCACTCAGATCTACAAGTCGCGATGGCAGGTGGAACTTTTCTTTAAATGGATCAAACAACACCTTCGAATCAAGTCCTTCTACGGCACCAGCGAGAATGCGGTGAAGACCCAGATCTGGATCGCCATTTCGGTTTATGTTCACGTCGCCATCATCCGGAAGCGCCTCGGCATCGATAGGAGTCTTTACCAAATCCTACAGATTCTCAGCATTACGATTCTTGAGAAACAGCCCATTTTGCAGGCCTTTCACGCGCCTGATTCCCAATTCAATGAACTCCAAGATCCTAACCAGCTGGTTCTATTCGACTTCTAACCGGACACTAGTGTGTCAAGAACGTAAAGTCTTTGTTAAGGCCTCGGTTCGACATCGGCGGCGGGTTCACGGCAGTTTCGCTCCTCCCGTACAGTGTGGACCCTACTTTCGCCACAGGCTGCTAGATCTCCTATGACGTCCACCACCGATTCCGGGTCAATCAGATTCCTCCCCGGTCGTAGAAATAAATGGTAGGGCGGACCGGCTGGCCGGCCACATTCACGAGCACCAGGTCGTGTACCGCCCCTGATTTCATGGACAGAGTGAACCCACCATAGTCAAGCCGCCGCGGCGATAGCAAGACATTGTCGCGCCTGAACCGGGGATTGAAATCCGAGGCGCAGGATCAGCCCGTGCATGGAAGGGGCAGATTCAGAAGCAAAGAATGCCTACAGCAAGGGGATACCGCTCCCGGAATATCCGCCACATGCTGTCCGAAGCTGCGGGTGGAAACTTGCGCCTGGCGCACAAAGGAACGATATTGAGACGGTGGCGCCGGTTCGCGTGGGCGACACCCTGGGCTACGCTCGCGTCTCGACCCACGACCAGAACCCCGACGCCCAGCGCGACCGGCTCATTGAGGCGGGCGCCATTCGCGTCTTCACGGACATCGTCTCGGGTAAGCGCTTCGACCGCCCGGCCCTGGCCGAGCTCATCGATCACGCCCGACCCGGTGACCGCCTCTGCATCATTCGCCTCGACCGGCTCGGACGCTCACTCAGGCAACTGCTCGAAACCGTCGACGATCTCAAGACCCGCGGCATCCACCTGATCAGCCTCGAGGAGCGCCTCGACACCTCGTCTGCGGCCGGAGAACTCGTGTTCCATGTCTTCGGCTCCATCGCGCACTTCGAACGCCGGCTCATCTCCGAGCGTACCCGCGACGGCATCGCCGCGGCCAGGAAACGCGGGCGAACACCAGGTCGACCGCCGCTGGACCCGGAGACGGTTTCCGCTGCTCAGAAACTCATCGAGGCCGGATTGTCTCCCGCTCGAACCGCAAAACAGCTAGGCATTGGCAGGGCAACGGCTTACAGGATCGCAAAGTCGGGGCGTTGAAGTCGAAACCGAGGCCCTTCGGTCCCTTAGAGTAATTCTACGAACAAACCTTGCGATGACCCCAACAACGCTACCCTGAAGAACGATCGGGTGCTGGAGTCAAGTGGATGTGTTCCAACTTTCAAAAAGCAGCAAGAGAGCAACTGGTTGGGTCGACTAGACTCCGTCTCATGCAGCCACCCCGAACAGGAGGTTGATGCACTGAATCTGTTGCTGAACATCCGAACAATGTCATCGTCAGGCGATCACACTGGGTCCAGTCGCACTCTTCGATTGTTGATCGATGTGCTTGTCACTTGCATTCGGTAGGCGTGCGAGTCCGTATGCTTCAACTTCCACTGGCGGTCGCTTTCGTGATTGTCCACCGTCTCGAAGATCCTGCGCGCGGCCCAATCGGGAGTATTGAAACCCACGTAGACCTCCTCGATGGCATCTGCGGGAATGTCCAGGACCGTGACCGATGCTCATTCTGATCGACCGCGCCCGTGGATCTCGTTGTCTCCTGATCCACTAGGAACCTAATTTCCTGTTCGTACTTCCAAGCGTCGGCCTTCACGAACAGCAGGTCAGACAAAGTCTTCCAATCCTTCTTCATCGTCAAGAAGTCGTAACTGTCGAGAATCGGTACTCCCTTGAGATCGGGATCTGCCTTCCGCCTTTCTTCGTCGACGAAGTTGACCTCGACAGTGTCGTCTCTTTCCGGCCAATACACGGGGGCGAGTTCCATGTACAGCACGCGCCGCAGCCCCACGCCAAACGGTCTGATGGCCTCCGTCCTGTAACCGACCACGAACCCGGAATTCTCGGCGTAGTGCGCCCACATCATAGGGATTAGCGGGTCGGCCGAGAACGACACCACGCCGACGAAGCGGGACATATAGTCCCTGACGATTGTCGAGACCCTGGGATCTCCGTATCGCCGCTTGCGGCTTTCCAGTTCTTCCGGGGACAGCGAGAACTCACCAAATATCTCGCGCAGGCGTTTGCCCAGCATCTCGTACCAACGGTCCCTGTCCATGTCGGCATCCGCCTTGAACGTGCTAAGGTTGCCTTCCATTACGTCGTTCAGCGCCACGGGCTGCGTAGCCCGCAGGATCAGGGGGTAGCCAAATGCCAGATGCCGGCAGGGGACGTACTTGTAGACGATGCCGGGCACATCGAACATAGCTTGCACCTGCTGGTTCACCCACCGGGAAGCCCGTTGCCTCTCGTGAACATGTGTGACCATCTGAGCCACAATCTCCGCTCTGCGTTCCGGAGGAATTGTCAGAAGGATCTCGTCGAGCGTCATGTAGCGTCCGGATTTGTGGTTCTCTTCGTTCATGCCTGTCTGCGCTCCAATCGGTGCCGCTTCACTTTTACGCAACCCTCCTTGCGGCTTCGTCCGTCAGCACAACGTTGCTCATCGGATGTGTTGCAACTTTCAAAAAGAGGCAGGAGAGCGATGAGTCGGGTCGACCATGCGCCGTCTCATGCAGCCACCCCGAACAGCTGGTTGATGAACGTTTCCTCAACCATCCAACTCCCACCCACCGGCCGCTCGAATCGGCTCCAGCGCTTTTCACACCTGTCCGCATAGCGAACCACCCAACGCAAGTTCGTGGTGTGCGAAATCGACAAACCTCGCTCACCTAGAATCGCGACTAGATCTCGGTAACTCAATTTGAAGCGAAAATACCAGCGAAGGCAGAGGAGAATGATGTCGTCTTCGAACCAACGTCCGGCAAATAGAGATTCCGTTCAGTTTTCCAATGCGCCATATCCCATTATCGCTGATCCCCGTTGGCTGTCTGCACCAGCACCCATTCGACCGCGAACAAGACTTGAGCCCGCCAGGTCAACTCACCGGAGACGTTTTTTCAGTTCTCCTTGCTCAGGAACACAATCTGCAAATGGTTGAAAGTGAGGACGGAAGGCACCGGAGCGACGAACTGACTTGCTGATGTTCCCTTCTACTCCGTATGATGACCCAGTTTGAAACACGATCCACCAGTGGTGGGAGGAATGCGTATGGATATTGATCCTGTTCCTGAAATTTCACCTTTGTGCCAGTCCTTAACGAGGAATCGTCACACCGTGCAGATCGAAATTTATGCCGGCGATTCCGGCAAGTGGATCCTGGAGGTTGTCGATCACTTCGGAAACTCTACAGTCTGGGACGACCAGTTCGACACCGATCAAGAAGCATTGGATGAAGTACATAGAACTGTTATGGAAGAAGGCATCGAATCTCTTGTGGGTCCAGCTTCAGATACCGTCCATTGAGCACCCGTTACAGTCGATCGGACCGAGCCAGAAGCTTAGAAATCCCGACGCGATCGCGGTTCCTTACGCATGGGAACCACGTGAACTCACACGGTTCAATTCTCGGCCTCCTCCAACCGGATTTCTAAGGACCTGTGTAGTGTTTCGGACCCGAGGTCGTCGAACCTCCATCGTCCCGTTCATCATTGCGAAGCGTCGCGGCTTCCCGTGACCGTTCCGGTATCCTCGCCGATCCGGACTCCGCTCCGACTTTTCCCGACCCAGAAACTGCGTGACTTCGTCCTCAAGCAACTCCTGAAGCCAGACTTGGACCCGGGTGTCCAACGTCAATAGAAATTCCCCCTCGTATTGCCTCATTTAGAAATGTTACCGAAAACCAGCCGGTTGCCTCATCGAAAATGTTACCGAACGACCGGTCAAACGGGAGAGTTCTTCCCGCCGTCGAGGCTGTGGGCAAGTGGGAAACTCTTCTAGTTTCCCAAGGTCGCGGGGCGACCGCCTTTTCCACAGCCCCCGTCGCCCGCAGATGCTGAAGCCGGGCGGACCCGATCCAGTTCGAGCCACGCGCCATCGAAAGTCTCCAGAATCTGACGCCGCCATTCGCGCACGCGCCGCTGCAGGGTCCGTAACTGACCGTTGGGGTAACGTCCCGGGCGCCGCTGCTGAAGCTCAAGCAACAGCGACTTTGATGTTCGCCCGGGATCGGATTCAAGCCATGACCGCATCTCCTCCCAGACGCCGTCGAACGGGTCCGGGCGAGTACGCCAGGTGTGGGGCACAGGTTGTTTCCGTGTTTTGCGATACCGACGCGTGATTCGTTGCTCGAAGCCGGGATCGGGGAGTTCCGCCTCAATCGGGGCTCGGTCTGCATCTGCGTCGCAGTTCGGGGACACAAGGGCGACGCGCACGATGTCGTCCGTTAGCGTGGGAGAGGCCAGTTCCTTCGCATGTCTCCAGAATGCATCCTGGAGTTTCTCAAGCTGTCGTAGGAGATCGACCGGATCCGAACGTTCATAAATCGCGGCAAGGCGAACGCGAACCTCCGGGTCGAGCGCATCCGAATTCGAGAGCCGTTGATAGGGCGTTTGCGCGATATCGTAGCGTTTCGTCACCTGCGATCCATCGCGAATCCTGGTCTTGAGCTTCATGGACGGTTGAAAGAAGTTCACGTAGAACCGGACGACCCGATAGAGTTCGGCAAGCTGTCTGTAGGCCAATGAGCCTTCGTAGCGGTCGTAGCCGACCAATTGGCGGACGATCGAGCCGTTCTTCTGTTCGACGAAGCACTGGTCGTTCTTCCGGCGCGCCCGGCCTCGGGTGAATTGAATCGTTTCACGCTCGCAGTAGGCGAGGAGTCCGTAGTTCATGAACTCGGAACCGTTATCCGTGTCCAGGCCGACAAGCTGAAACGGAAGGATCTGCCGTGCCGTCGTGAGCGCCTGCAGAATGTCCGCCTCCGTACGCCGTAGCAACGCCAGACATTCGGTCCAGCCGGTCGCCACGTCGGTCAATACCAGGGTGTGGAGGAAAGGGCCTTCCGAGTTCCCGCCGCAGTGTGCAACCAAGTCCGCTTCCATGAATCCCGGCCGCGTGTCCGCCCAGTCGGCGAATGTGCGAATCGGAACGCGGTGTTTGAGTAACTGTCCGGACTTGGTGGTGGTCTTGCCGTGCGGTCGATGATCGAATCGGAATTGGCGGAAGATCCGATCAGCCGTGGCGGCGCTCAGCTCAAGCAGATCCGCCCGCGTTTTATCAGACAATGACAGATGCCCGTGACGCTCCATGGTCGGGATCAGCTCCGGCAGAAACGGAACGAGCCGTTTGCCACAGACATAATTGACTGTGCGCCAGGCCGCGATCAGGGCGGCCTGCACTGCGGGGCCGTATCGACGGACCCGGCCGCGCGGTTGCCGTCGGTGCCGTTCGCCCCTCAGAATGTCGTTCAGAAGCCGTGTCGCGTGCTTCCGATGGAACCCGGTCGATTCAAGGAACTCATCCAGGATTCGCTTCTTCTCCGGTCGCGCCGCATTCTTGTATCGGACCGCCGTTCGTAGAGCTAATTCCCATCCCGGGCGGGATTGCGTAAAGGAGAACGTTTACACAACGATCCGGTTCGGACGGATGCTCAAGGACTTCGGCGTTGTGAAACGGCATTGCAGTACGGATGCGGTCTTGCAGGATCGGTGTGTTGATTTCCGCAGGAGACCGTGGAGCCTGCATCTGGGAACGAACATGGAGCCTGAAAACGATGCATTTTCCGGTGGTGGCGCTCTTTATTCTTCTCTCCGCCGGATCCATTCCAGTGCTTCGGAGATCGCATGAATGCGGCCGCCGACATCGAGCCGGACACGGAGCGCATCCCGCTCGCAGGGTGCCCGTGTCACTCGAATCCCTTGAACAATGCCAGAATAAGCTCGAATGGAAGCGTCTTTCGGTGAGCGCCGATCGTGAGGGATTGAGCCGTCATCAGGGCCGAGACTCTGGCAGGACAGCTCCGAGGCCGGTATGGGACAATCCCGACCGTCCGCTGCCGATCGCGCTTTTTGAGCTGGGCCGAAGAAACCCGCCGAACATCCTCTGTAGATAAGACCACGCTTTAGCTGCGTCGCGGTTGTTCCGGCCCGCCGGAAACGCGGCGATGGGAACCCGTGAAGAGCCACTGCGTCAACGGTTTTGCCGGGGGATCGACTGTGGCCTGGTGTTCTGGATCTGCCGTCATTGCTACCGGGGCCACAAATACTGCAGTGACCGATGCCGGCGGAAAGCGCGCCGGCAACAAACGCGGGCCGCCAACCGGAAACACCAGCAAAGCCCAGAGGGACGGGACGATCACCGCGACCGGAACCGGGCCTACCGGGCACGCCGCCGGCGCCAACGCGTGACGTATCATACTTCCCCCGCCCCCTCCGATTCGGACAGTATCGACCCGACGGAGCCTTCTCCCTCCAAAAACGGACCGGGAAGCGTCTCCGGGGAGGCTCGATATGCCGTCCGCCCCGAATTTGAACCCGCCTGCATCCTCTGTGGCCGTACACGCCGCGATTTTCCGTCACCCCATGTGGACCCTAACCCCCCAAAGAGGCGAGAACCCTGATCCGGAAAGAGCAAGCGAACGGGTGAAGTGCGTCCCGGCCCGGGCGGAGGCTGCGTTTCACGGGGCCCTCAACCGTGGGCTCGCCCTCGAGCTGACGCGGGAACCCGGAGAGCGGATCGGCGTGATGGTCGAGGACGGGGGCGCCGTGGAAGAGATCGCCGCGGCGCGGCGTGACCGGCACGAGCCGGAATGGAGGCGCGCGATGGCGGAGAAATCCTCCTGGCAGCACGGGAAAGACGACGCGAAGAAGGTTTCCGGTGAGCGCATCGAAGAGGGCACGCGCGGTGTGGCGAACGATGAAAAACGCGACACAGCCCAGGCGGAAAACCTTGACCGGCATCCGGCGGGGACGGCCGTCTCTCAGAGCGAACGCGATGGGGCATGGTGGCTGGAGGCATTCCGGCGCGGGCAGGATCCGGCCATTGTCCGGGCTCGCCTCGAAGAGCGCCGGACCGACGATCAACCCAACCCGGGATACTACGCGCGGCGCACGGTCGAGGGCGCGGTCGCATCGCTTGCGCAGGAGATGCCAGCCCCGGAGATCGAACGCTGATGGCCGACGAGGAACTCGGCCGGGCAGAGGGAGAGCCGTGGCTATCTATCACTTGAATGTAAAGACCGGAAGCCGTGACGACGGGCAGTCGGCCCGCGCCCGGGCCCAATACATCGTGCGGGAAGCGAAGGATGAGACAGGCCGCGATGAGCTCGCTCACAGCGAGAGCGGGAACATGCCGGACTGGGCCGAGGACGATCCCCGGCACTATTGGGCCGCCGCGGACGCACACGAACGGGCAAACGGGCGGTTGTTTCTCGAAGTGGGGTGCGCACTGCCGAAGGAACTGAACGAGGCGGAGCAGCGCACCCTTGCCCATAGCTTCGCCGCCGAACTCACCGGACAGGTGCGGTTGCCCTACACGATGGCCCTCCGTCGGGGCGGCGGGCAGAATCCCTACCTCCAACTGATGATTTCCGAGCGTGCCCTCGACGGTCACGACCGTGACGCCGAGCGCTGGTTCAAACGTTACAACCGAAAGGAACCGGAGAAGGGCGGGGCGCGGAAGACCCGCTCGATCCATGGCAAGGAGTGGCTGGAGAACACCCGGAGAGGCTGGGCAAGGGCGGCCAACCGGGCGCTGGAGGAGGCCGGCCGGCCCGAGCGGATCGACCACCGCAGTCTCGAGGCGCAACGCACCGAGGCCCTCGAGCGCGGGGAACTGGATCGGGCGGCGGAGCTCGACCGCATCCCCGGCATCCACCTGGGCGCGGAGCGATACCGGGCCGCGCCCGGCGGCCACTCAAGGGTCGTTGAGTTGGCCGCGGCAATCGAGCGGAGCAATCGCGTGGATCGAGCGGAACTGGCCGAACACAGGAGCCAGGTCGAGTGCGCGGAAGCGGAGGTCCGGGATCTGGAGCAGCAGATACGGGCGTTGGACTCAGAAATCAGTGCGGCGCGGCGGCGGGCAGCATGGGAAAGGATTCGAACGCGGCCGGCGGCGGGGCTCAAGGCCGGCGTGCAATGGATTCGAGAGCGTCTCGGGCCGTGGCCGGGAGCGCGGAAGCGGATGGAGCGGGAGTCACCGGCCCGGGAGATCGAACGGTGATGGACGACGAGCAACTGCGCGCTGAACTCCGGAAGATGATCGCGGAGGAGGTTCACCAACAGCTTTCACAGTATCGCGGCGCGGTGAGCGCCGAGCTGAAATTCATGGACACGGAACTGGAAACCGGCTTGAAGGCGATCAAAGGCAAATTCAACTCCCTGGGAAACGAGATTCGCGAATCACACGCGGAGAGAGTCCGAGAGGGGATTACCCAGGCGCAAGGCATCGTTGGGGTGTGGGGCGGGGCCCTTCTCTCCGGCGCTTTCATATTCGCCGGGATCGGAGCCGCTGCATGGATCGGTATTGCCTGGACCGAACAGCAATTTCGGTGGCAAGTGACCAAGAGCGCGGAGATTGCCGAACAGATTGCCGCCCAGGAAGACGCCCTGGACCGGTTCAACCGCAGGAGCGGGGGCCTGACACTGACCGATAAAGACAGCGATGGGCGCTGCTTCGTCCTGTTTCCGGCCGTCGCGGATGTGACTACCGTTTGGCGGGTGAGGAATCGGCCCGCGATCAAGGTTGAATGCGATGAGTGAGCGGGACACCCATCTGAGACGCAAGTCAGCCGAGCTTGCCGACGTATTCAATGCGACCGATCAGGTTATGCCCGACGTGCCCGCGGATGACGCGGTCTCCCGACAGGCCGACGCCTCACAGGAAGGCCCAGGACCGGCGGGGAAGGAATCCGATCGAGACGTACCCGCGGATGACGCGGTCCCTCAACAGGCCGACGCCTCACAGGAAGGCCCGGGACCGGCGGAGAAGGAATCGGATCGAGACGCGCCCGCAGATGACGCGGTCCCTCAACAGGCCGACGCCTCACAGGAAGGCCCGGGGCCGGCGGGGAAGGAATCGGATCGAGACGTGCCCGCAAATGACGCGGTCCCTCAACAGGCCGACGCTTCACAGGAAGGCCAGGGGCCGGCGGGGAAGGAACCGGATCGGAAGGAAGAGATTTTCAGCTTGCTAAAGCGCGCGATTGAAGGGAACCAAGACCCCGTCCTTGTTGCACGGGAATTTGGAGCCAGGCGGGACGCTCTACTGATGGAGACAGCGGCTGAGATTGAGGACTTTGAACGCAACATCGAAGCGACCATCCACCAATTGATGAACGCCCTGGCCGCTGTTCAAAAGCGGGTCAACCACACGATTGAGGAAAGCCAGGGCGAGAACAACATGAGAGAAGCGATGCTCGCATACAAGCGGATCAAGTCTCGCTTCTGGGAGAGCCTGGTGCAATCCATAAGCGAGGACATGGAACAGTTCAAGGCCAACTTGCGGCGGGACTGTCAAGCAGTCGAAGAGGATTTCCGTGCACACATCCAGGCGTTGCACTGCGCGCGCCTCGCCCCGGTGCCCCTACGCCATCGCATCGAGCGCGAAAAGTGGCTCGTCCTCGGGGCCTTGTTTATCGGTATCGCCCTGGGACGCGTCCTTATTCCGGTCGAAGCACTGTGGGAAACCGTGGCCAGTGTTTTTCATCCATGACAGGACGACACAGAGGAGGGCAGTCATGCAAAGCGGAAGAGAACCCCGGGTGAGACCTGTCCGGGTTGCAACGACGCGGGAGGAATTCAACGCATGCTTCGCCAGCGGCGAGGCGTTCGAGGCGTCCGACGAGCTGGCCGCCCAGTTCGGGTTTTTTCCGACTACCGAGGACGTGGTCAGCAACGCAGAGTTTTTCGGGCCGCCCGATCCGAACGAGCCGGAGGCTGATTAGATGAGCCTAAGAAAAGACTTCATTGATTCTCTTGTCGATGGCGCGTCTCGATTGCATCGCGCGGCCGCGACCGAAACCGCACATCAGGTCCGCGACCTCATCAACCGGGGGGCCGATCCGAACCTTAGGAATTGGCGGGGCGAGACCCCGTTGCATCGCGCCGCCATTCGGAATCCCGACCTGGATGTTCACCGCGCCCTGATCGACGCCGGGGGCGATGTGAACGCCCGAGACGACACGGGCGCCACGGCGTTGCATCGCGCGGCGGGGCAACCGTCCCCGGGCCGCGCCGATCTCCTGATTGAGGCCGGGGCGGATGTCAACGCCCGAGACAAAGGCGGTTCCACGCCTTTGCATGAGGCGGCCGGGAAAGGTTTGGATGCGGGCGCGAAGACTCTTCTCAAGCATGGAGCCGATCCAAACCTTCCGGATAACACAGGCCGGACCCCGCTGCATCTGGCCTATGCCGCCGAGCGGCAAGACATGGTGCACCGCCTACTCGAAGCCGGGGCCAACCTGGAGGCGCGGGACAATACGGGCCGCGTCCCTATCCAACACCTTCCGGCGGACGACGGCAGAGGGGAACACGAGCAAGAGCAGAGAGCCAACGACTCCAACGAAATTCGCAACATGGACAATCTTCCCCACAGCTTGCGAACAGGCCCGGAAGAGTACGAGCGGATTCAGAATGCTGTCAATCCGGCCGACCCCGAGGGGCGGACCCCGTTGCATCGCGCCGCTGAAAACGGGTCGGTTCTCGGCGTCCGGAAGCGGCTCCAGGCCGGAGCCGATCCCAATACCGCCGATCGGGAGGGTGTCACTCCGTTGCACCTGGCCGTCCAATCCGATTCGCCCGAAACGGTGCACTATCTGCTCGAGGCCAAGGCCGATCCCAACGCGCCGGACAAAGACGGGGCCACGCCGTTGCACTATGCGGCCAGTAATCGCTCCCCGGACGTGGCCCAGCGTTTGCTTGACGCCGGCGCCGATCCCAATACCGCCGATCGGGAGGGCCGGACGCCCATTGACGTGGCCCCCGCACCCGATTCCACCCCGACCGTGACCGTGTTGCGCGCGGCCAGCGCACAACAGCAGGAGCCCGCTCATAAGGAGCCACGCGGTGGCCGGCGGCCTGGGAAAACGGCCGAGGAATATACCCATGAATTTGCCGCCAAACTCACCCAGCAGATCGAGGCGGGCACCGCGCCGTGGCAAAAGAGCTGGAAGCGCGGCGAAAACCGGCTCCCTGAGAACTTTTCGACCGAAAAGCAGTATCAGGGTGTAAACGATCACCAGAAAGTGAATGAATCTGAACAAACGCCGAGACTCTGAACGCTCATCATCATCGCCGAGGCCTTGCGAGGCTCTTTGCCGGGGCTTTCCGACCAGTCGTGCAGCTTGGGCGACGTTGCGTGACAGATCACGCTTCGACCGGACAGGCTCGGAATTCGACATTCGCGAGGAAGAAAATCACGACTTACGTGTCGGCGCTCGTCCAGAACACTTCACTTTTTCGCGATCGTTAACAATCAGGGCGGGAATACGTTGGAGCTGATGGTGCAGCGCACAGCGCACAGCTACAACGACCACCGCTGGGGCACCTACCGCCAGATCGCAGCAGCGGGCGGCCATGTCCGCAAAGGCGAACAGGGCACCCGCATCCTCGCTTACAAACCGCCCAAGCGACGCGATACCCAGGAAACGACGCCCGGAGAAGGGGCCGAAGAGAAACGCGACGAGCGCGATGCGGAGAAGACCCGGCGGGGAACGTGGAGGCACTACACGGTGTTCAACGTCGAGCAAGCCGAGGGCCTCAAGCTTCCCGAGCGCAAAGGAGTGGAGATTCCCCAATGGGAAGCGCAGCAGAACGTGGAGAAAGTCATCCGGGCCAGTGGGGTCACGATCCGGGAGGTGAACGGCGAGCGGGCGTATTACAGCATGGCCCGCGATCACATCGTGTTGCCCGAGCGGGCCCAATTCAAGAGCGCCGAAGCCTATTACCAGACCGCACTCCATGAAGTCGGCCACAGTACCGGGCACAAGAGCCGCATGAACCGGGAGAGTCTTCAACAAGGCATCACGGACGGCTTTGGATCACAGGCTTACGCGCGGGAAGAACTCAGGGCGGAAATCAGCGCCATGATGTCGTCCGAGCGCCTGGGCGTGGCCTACGAGCCGCAACATGGCGCCGCCTATGTGGCCTCGTGGGTCAAAGCCTTGAAGGACGATCCGCAGGAAATCTACAAGGCGGCGGCCGAAGCCGGGCGCATCTCCGACTATGTCTGCGCCGCTCCCGAGCGCGCCCGCGCCGCTGAAATCGAGAAGGCCAAGGACACGCCGATTGCAACCGGGAAGACGAAGCAGGAACGGTCCATTGACGCGCCGACCGCGGCGCGGGAACCCCAACCGGCGACTCCCGTTCCAATGAGGGCGCCGGAGATCGAGTTGAGCCGTTAACAGAACGAACAGAAAGGAGTGTTGCGCATGACGGACACGAAACCGGCCGATGAGATCCGCATTGGCCGCGTCAAGGCAACGATCTGGATGAATACCGCCGAGGATGGAGCGCCCCGCTACAACGTCGTCTTTTCCCGCCTCTACCGCGAAGGTGCGCAGTGGAAGACGACACACAGCTTCGGCCCCAACGACCTCTTGCTGCTGGCAAAGGTCGCCGACATCGCACACACCCGGGTCTCGGTGCTTCGACAGGATGACGGAGCCGCGACGGCCGCGGTGGGAACGGAGGCATAACCGCGTGGCTCGTTTTGACATCAGGGAAACACCTCCTCTCGACCGGCGGCCGGAGCCTGGACGAGGGCGCCGGCCCGAGCGGGTCCCGGAGCGCCCCGGGCATCGGCGGCACCACGACCCGCTACGCGAGAAGCACACCATCGCCGAGCGGAAGAATGCCGCCGTCGCCGATGTCGGTCATTACCGCGTTGTCGCCGTCGCCGACATTGTGCGGGAGCGTTTCGGGGGCAACCCCTACGCGGCCCGGAAAGCCCTCGATCAGATGAAGGCCGCTGGATGGGTCACCGAACGCACTCTGGAGGGACCGGAAGGCGGGCAATACCGCGTCCTGTCCCCCACCGCCGCCGGAGCCCGCGAAGCCCGGACGCAGGACCTCTCCTGGGAAATGGACCAGCAACAGCGAGCCTGGGATGGTGCCGCCTCGAAGTCGCGCGATATGGGACACGATGTGGCCATCTACCGCGCCGCGCGAGCCGAACAGGCGCGCTTTGAAGTGCGCGGCCGAACGCTTCGGCGGGTCCGCACTGACGCAGAACTGAAAGCGGCGATCAATAGCCGCTCGGAGGCCGCGCGACAACAGGGCGGCCGGGAGGCCGCCGACCGCGCCCGATTCGAGGCCGCCGAAGCGTTGCACCTTCCCATCCGGAACGGCCAGGTGCAGTATCCCGACGCGCAGCTGGAATTCCTCGAACCCGATGGCCTCACCCGAGGCCACGTCAACATCGAAGTCGTCTCCGGCAACTACCGCGCCGCTGACATCGCGGCCAAGGCCGCGGCGGGGTTCCGCATGCACGGCAACGGGAGCGACCGCGCGCAGTCGCTCATCGACAATGCCGGGAAACTGGCCAGCTCGAGCAGTCGTGACGGTGGGGGCCGCCCTCGAGCACAGCAGGGCAAGGGAGTTATCGAACTATGAAACCGATCTTCTTTGGCGTCGGCATCACGGCGGCGTGGGCCGGGCTGTCTGTTCTTTTAGTCGGACCGCGGCTCGACTTTCTCTCGCCCTGGTGGGGCACGATCCTTCGCACGTATGGGTGGGAGCTCGCCCTGCATGCGGCCGCGTTGCTCGTCACCAGCATTGTCGTCTTCTACGCGCTGGCGCGTGTCGCCGGTCTGGCCGATCTGGGGCGGCGGGTCGATCTGGTAGAGCGCGGCATTCGCCGCGGCTCAGGGGATGCGGACCTGCAACATGCCCTCGAACGGAGCGATGCCGGTGTGTATCCCGATTAACAAACGCACAGGGAGGTCCACGATGACTCTGTTTCGAAACAACCCATGGCAGCACCGTGCCTTATGGGCAGTAGCGATTTTGCTATGCGCTCCGGTCACGGTCTGGGCGCAGAGCCCCTGGCTCGAGGCCGTCACCGTCCTTGAGGACGCATTTACCGGACCGATCGCACGCGGGCTGGCCCTGATCAGCATTGTCTGCGGCGGCCTGATGTTCGCCTTTGGCGAGGGCGGCAGCAAGAAGGCGATGGCCGGGATCATCTTCGGTGTGGGCATGGCCGTGGGCGCGGTCAATTTCCTCGGCTGGCTGTTTCCCTGATGCCACGGCAAGGAAAGCGGCTCTGGCCGTGTTACCGAAGTCTGAGCCGCCCGCTCACCATCATGGGGGTCGAGCGCACGTGGTTCATTCTGAGCGCCACGCTCGCGCTCGCCCTGTGGAACGCCTTGAATGCCATCGTCACGGCAGCGGTCGTTTTCGTGGGGCTGTGGGGTGCGGGTTACCTCGCCTGGAAACAGGACCCCAACATGCTCGCGATCCTCAAGGCGTCGACCCGTTTCAAGGCGCGTTACGACCCCGGCAAATGGATTGCCGAACCCTGGCGCGTGATCTTGAAAGGACGGCATGAATGAATCTTGTTGCTGAACGTACGGAATACGATACGGCCGGGGCGCTGGCCGAAGAGTTGCCCTGGTGGGGTTATCTCAAAGACGGCCGGACCTGTCTGACCCGGGATGGCCAGTTGTTATGCGTCGGCCGCATCACCCCCAGCCCGCTGGATGGCCGCACCCCCGAGGCGCTCGATGCGGTGCTGGAACGCTGGACCCGGATGCTCTCCAATGTCGAGCCCGGCGGCCGGTTGTTCTTCCCGACGAGGAATCCGATCACGGCGATAGCGTGTCGGCCATCGCGCGCCGGCGGCGCAAGGCATTCCTTAGCGAACGATTGCAGGACGTCCAGGCGTATCTGGTCTGGTGTCACGATCCGGGGTTACAACAGGCCACCGCCACGCATGGCAGAGGGCCGTGGTGGCTCCACACCGCACGGGCCTGGCTGGCCCGCCAGCGGGCGCCCCATGAGGCCGTCTACATTTACGACGAGATCGAGGCGGCGGCCTCGCGTTTCCGGCAGCTTGTCGATGCGGGTTCCAAGCTCGTCTCGGACCTGACCCAGATCGAACTGTTGAACGGCCGGGACGGGGGCCGTTTCTTGAGTGAGCTCGTCAACCGGCCCGGCTTGCCCTGGGATGGGTCGGTCGGCTCCGGATTGAATTGGAGCCTCGCCGTATCGGAGCTGGATGCCGAGCGGCGCTTCCTGCGCCTCGATGGGGAGCCCGTCATCCTCTATTCCCTGCTCTCGCCACCGGGCGCGGCCCGCGCCAACATGCTCAACGACCTGTACCGTTTGAACGCCCGTATGACGGTGTCGCTGGAATGGCGGCCCTACACGACCGAGGCGGGCCGCAAGAAGATCAACTCCGCGCGCAAGCACTACTTCTCGCAGCGGTACTCGATGATGGCGCACGTTCAGGAAACCGAAGGCAGCGCCGTGGCCATGGAGGACAGCGTGGCCAGCGCGGAGTCGGATCGGCTCTCCAAAGCCCTGGTCGAGCTGGAAACCGAGGGCATTGCCTATGGCGACGTAAGCTTATCCATTGCGCTGCATGGAGAGCTTTCAGACATCGAGCGCCTGGACGGCGACCTGCGGCGCATCTTCGCAACCCATGACGCCAAACTGATCCGGGAAGGCTATGGGCAACTCGCGCAGTGGTTCAATCGGATGCCCGGTCAGCCCCGCTCCCGGCAACTCCGCAAGGTCCTGGTGTCCGCCGGGGCCGCCGCCTCGCTCGCGCCCCTGTTCGGCCCGCCGCGCGGCACCGAGCGGTGCGCGCATCTGGACGCGCCGGCGATGACCATCCTCGAAACGCACTGGCAGACGCCCTTCTTCTATGACCTCTTTGCCGGCGATGTCGGGCACACCCTGATCCTCGGGGCGACCGGAGCGGGCAAGAGCTTCACGTTGAATTTCCTGCTCGTTCAAGCGTTGCAGTACCGCCCGCGCGTCCTGATCCTCGACCTGGGCGGCAGCTATCGCTCGCTCACCCGCTTCCTCGGCGGGGGCTACCTGGAACTGTCGCCCGACGACGGCGCATCGGGAGATTCCTTCCGCTTGCGCCCGTTCAGCCTCCCTCCCGGGGAACGCACATTTCAATTCCTGACCGGATGGGTCACGCGATTGCTTCGGCTCGGCGGTATGACAACCTCCGGCGACGATCCCACTGAAATCCGCAATCGCATCGAAGACCTCTATGCCTTTCCTCCGGACCGCCGCGACCTCAGCTCGCTGGTCCGATCCTTGCCCAAGAGCATGTGGGCCGCGATGGGACGCTGGCACGGCGCGGGAACCTGGGCCCGGTATTTCGACAACCCGGCCGATGGCGACGACCTGGAATTTTCCGACTGGCAGGTGATCGACCTGGCCGGGGCGGCCGAACATGAAGACCTCTGCGAAGCCGCCATGTTCTACCTGCTCGAACGCTTGCGGATCGCTCTTGAAGATCCCACTGAAATTGCGCGCGTCAAGCTCATGGTTGTGGACGAGGCGTGGCGCTATCTCAAAGATCCCGCCGTGCTGTCCTATCTCGCCGAAGCCGCCAAGACCTGGCGGAAGAAAAACGCCGCCCTCATCATGGCGACACAGAGCGCCGTCGACGTCACAAGTACGCCCGAGGCGGCCGGGTTGCTCGAATCCATGCCCACCAAGATTTTCCTCGCGAACCCGAATCTCCCCGAAAAGGTCGGCGAGATCTTCCGTCTCAATCCAAGCGAAATGGACACGATCCAATCTCTCGTTCCAAAGATGGAACTCTATTTGAAGCGCGCCGGACTCAGTGCGATCCTCCGGCTTGAAGTGGATCCGGCCAGTTACTGGCTCTATACGTCCAACCCCCGTGATTCCGAACGGCGCGCCCATCTGATCGAAGAACACGGACTGCAGCGCGCCCTGGAAATATTGGGCGCAGGGAGTTAACCGTTATGACTCATCGATCTTTTAGACGGCAGCGCGGTTCGACGACGCTTGCGGCGGCCGCCGCTGTCTTTCTCTGGCTTGGACAGCCGCAGACCAGTACCGCCCAGGATGGCGGCCCCATGCTGCGCATCGAGGCGATCCCCGGTGTCGATCAACTCGTGGACATTCAGACCCAGGTGCGCCATACCACCGTCATCGTCCTGCCGGAGAACGAAAACATCCTCGATTTCGTTGTCGGGGATTCCGAATACTGGCATCTGACCGGGGCGGCGAATGTGGCGTTCCTGAAACCGATTGCAACGGGTGTGGAAACCAACGTCGCGCTGATTTGCGAGTCCGGACGGATTTATTCGTTCCTCGCATCCGAGGGCGGGGCGCCTCACCTTGTCGTTCGGATCGAGCCGCCGCCCGACGACGCGCTGATATCGGCCGCGCCCCATACCCCCGCCTTCATTGCACGTTCCGAAGTCACGGCCTATCAGGTCATGGCGCAACAGGCCCAGAAGACGGCCCGTAACGCGCAGCTCGCGGCCGACACGCTGGCCGATGAAGCCCGCGCTGAAGCCGCCGCGGCAGTGGAGGACTTTCGGGCGGATTACCCCACGCGGCTCCATTTTGATTACACCCTGTCGGATCGTGCTCTGGATCCCCCCTTCAATGTTGAAGCGATGTGGCACGACGGCCAGTTCACCTATCTCCGTTCACACGCTCAAGAATCACCGGCCCTGTATGAAGCCGTGGATGGCGACCCGTCGCTGGTGGCCTACGACCTCACCGAAGACGGCCTCTACATTGTGCGGCGCATCCTCGATTCCGGATGGCTGCAGATTGGAGAGCGGCGGGCGATCTGGCGCTACGAACCGGAGCGTTAAGCATCATGAGCGTATGGAAAAAGATTCCCGTCCCGCCGGGTGGTGTGATGCCCGCCGGCATGGTTACCAAGATCGGGATCGCGGCCACGTCCTTGCTCCTGGCGGCGATGCTCCTGACCTACAGTTTCACCGGCGGGGGTGAACCCGGAGCCGGGATTGAGGTTCCCGAGGCCGCGGGCTTCGATCTTCAGCAGAGGGCCCAGGCCGCAATCGAAGCCGAGGCGCGGCGGCAAGCCGGGCAGCTCCGACAACAGGCCGCCTCAGCCGAGCGCCAGTTGGCCCAACTCCAGAGCGAACAGGAATCGAATGCGGCCATATTGGGAGCCGGCATCGTGCCGCTCCCCGGTCAAGACCCCGGCGGGGTCTTGCTTCCTGACGATCAAGCCGTACCCTTCGCTGGCGACGCGCCGCGTACCGAGGCCGAGGCGGTCTTGCTGGAAACACTGCGGCTCGAGGAAATGGAGCGCCGTCGTCGCTCCCTGCGCACCGGGCCGCTTGTGCTGTCCTACCGGAACTCCGAAACGGGGGCAGACGCTACCGCAGCGGCGGGGGCGCAAGTGCCGGACGCACTTTCGAGGCTGGCACAGGCCGCCCAGGGCACTCCCCAGGCCGCCCTTCCCTCCGTCACCGCCGAAAACGCCGTCTCGACAGCCGGAGACTTCCTCGCATTGCTCACCGAACTCAACGACCGGGAACTGGCCGCTACGGCTCAGCCCGCGCCGCGGGCGGGAGACTCTCCCCTGTCTCTTGCCCTGGTGCAGCCCGAGATGGAAACTCCCGTGGCCGGTCGGCCTACCGATCCGGACGGTTGGGACCGCATTTATGAAGGATCGTTTTTAGAGGCCGTCCTCGTCACCGAGCTCAGTGGTGACTTTCCCGGCCCGGTCCTCGCCAACGTATCGGTCCCTTTCTATTCCGCCGACCGCCAACGGGTCCTGATCCCCCGTGGCGCGCGCGTCGTGGGTTCTGTCGCGGCCGTTGCGGGGGCCGATCAGGAGCGCCTCGCCGTTGCCTTTCACCGCATCATCTGGCCCGACGGCCGGAGCGTCTCACTCGAATTCAACGGCCTCAACCAGATTGGGGAAAGCGCGCTCAAGGACGCAGTCGATCGGCATTATTTCTCGATGTTCGCCGCGGCCGGGGCCGTCGGCATCCTTTCCGGCCTGACCGCCATCGGCTCAAACCCCTATGCCGGAGGCCGCGCGGGCTTCCAGGCCGGGGCCAGTCAGGGGCTGGGTGAAGCGGCCATTCAGATTCTCAACCGCTTCCTGAATCGCCTGCCCACCATCACGATTCGCGCCGGCCACCGCTTGCGAATCTGGTTCACCGGCGACGTTCTCATACCACCGCCGCCTCAGCCGACAGGGGGAATCCAATGACGATCAAACACGCGATCGTTTTCTCGCTCACCCTCACTGTGGTCTGTGCCATGCCGCCGAGCGCGGGCGCGCAATTCGACCTGGACCTGCAAGCCACCCAGATCGGAAATCAACTTCAGGAGATCCTCAATCGGATCACGCGCTACACGACATTGCTCAGTCAATTCACAAGCCTCGACTGTTCGGCACAGGGCATGGCCGCGGGCGCCGAGGCCACGCCATTGAACGAGGCCGCCGTTGTCTGCGACTCCCTCAACATGCTCGGCGCGTTCAGAGATTCCTACCGGCAGCTACTTCAAGCACCGACGGATCTGCTCAATACCGCCCCGCCTCTTCCAGACTGGCGCGACGTATTGCAAGCGGCGGACACGGTCACCGAGGCCGACATCCGGAACGTCTACCCGGGCGGGGCCGGGGCCGCCGATGCCGCGGTGGCGACCTTCGAGCGCCGCAGGAACTACGCGGATCGCAGTGTGGTCCTGGCCCATGCCCAGGTCGATGCCACTGCCGCACTCACCGGCACGCTGGACGCGGCCGAACGCGTTGTTGCGGATCTTGAAGCGCGCAACAGCGTCACCACGACGGGCATGGCGCAAGCCCAGGTGGCCGCTACGCTCACCCGCGCGCGGATTCTCGTGGCTCTTTCTCAGCTTCGTGCCTACCAGACATCGACTCAAGCAGCGGATGCCTACAACGCGGAAGTGGCGCGCCGGCAGATCGAGGCGCAAAGGCTGGCCAATCGTGCCGCTCTCGAAGCGCAGTGGGCTCTGAGGAGCGAGCGGACGTGGCCGACGAGCCGACGAACGGATCGAATCCATGTATGGCGGCTATCAACTCCCGTCCGTCTTCAACCCGAACTAAGAGCAACTGATTCTCATCTTCTCATCAAGGAGCATTGCCATGAAAAAACGGCTGATCACCCTCATCGCCATCGGGGCGCTTATCGGGGCCGTGCAGAGCGGGACGGCTCAGGACACCGCGGCCTACCTCGTAATGATCGTTAATCAAGGCACCCAGATTTCCAACCAGGTTCAAGCCCTCATGCGTATGGACACCCACATCACGCAGCTTACCGGGCAGTTCGAACATCTGCGCGCTTCCGCGCTTGGACAGATCGGAGCGATTGCGGACCCCATCGCCGATCTCGTCGCCGTACCCACGGACCTGCTCTACACCGCACGGGACTGGCACTCGGATTTCACAGGCCAAGCCGGGAGCCTCATTGACGCGCTGACGGAATTGGGCAACGGCGCATCGCTCAGCGAGAGCTGGCGCGACGTGCTCGAAACCGCGGACACGGTCACCGAGGCCGACATTCGCAACGTCTACCAGAGCGGGGCTGACGCTGTGGTTCGGACCTTCGAGCGTCGCAGGGACTACGCGGATCGCAGCGTGGTCCTGGCCCATGCACGCGCCGATGCCGCGGCGTCTCTTGCAGCCACCGCAGTCGAAACGCAAGAGAAGATCGACACCGTTGCCGGAGAGAACAATGTTTCGACCACGGCGCTACAGCAAGCGGTCCTGGCCGGGAATCTCTCGCAGGGACAACTTCTGGCCGCGCTCGCTCAGATGGAAGCATGGGACGCTTCGGCCGCCGCGGCGGCCGCTTATAGCGCGGAAGTGGCGCGCCGGCAGGCCGAGGCGCAAAGGCTGGCCAATCGTGCCGCTCTCGAAGCGCAGTGGGCTCTGGAGAGGGCGGACGTGGCCGCACGGGCCAACGAACGGATTGAATCCATGTATGGCGGCTACCAACTCCCGTCCGTCTTCAACCGGAACTAACGATCATGATGAAAAAACGAGTCATTACCTCGGCACTCGTCTTTGCACTGGCCGCGTCGGGTCCCGCTCTTGCCATCTTCGGCATTCCGAGTCCGGAAGACCTGCTCATCTGGTTCGTCCTGCGGCCGATGATGCACGGCAACCAACGCGCCATGATCGCCAACCAGGTTCAAGAGCTTCAAAAGCTCGTCGTGCAGTTCGAGACCGCCCGGAGCCAGCTCACCCAGGTCCGTGATGCCGCTCAGGGTTTCGTCGGCTCGATCGCAGACCCGATGGCCGATCTGGTCGCCGCGCCTACCGGCCTGCTCCACACCACGCGCGCCTGGCACTCGGATTTCACAGACCAAGCCGGGAGCATGGTCGATTCACTCCGCGGCCTTGCCGCTAACGGCGAGTCCTTCAGCCGGAGCTGGCGCGACGTGTTGCAAGCGGTGGATACCGTGACCGCGGCGGATATTCGGAATATCTATCAGAGCGGGGCTGACGATGCGGTGGCAACCTTCGAGCGCCGCAGGGACTACGCGGATCGCAGCCTGGAATATGCCGGAGCCCGGGCCGACGCCGGGGCCGATCTCATGCAGATCCACGCAGCCACAACCGGGGCCATCGGCCGCATCGGCGAGCGAGTCGATGCGGATCCGGGTTCCGGTGCACCGAATCGCTCCGCGGCGGCGCTCACCGAGGGTGATGTCCTCGGATCACTCGCGCAAATCCGGACCCTGATCGGAATTGGACGCAGCCGGGCCCTCGCCGCAACCGAAGACGCCGCGGCCCGTTTTCGTCAAGAGGAACTCCGCAGGGAGATCGAGGCCCGGCGCCTGGCCGACCGTGCCGCTCTCGAAGCGCAGTGGGCTCTGGAGAGGGTGGACGTGGCCGCACGGGCCAACGAACGGATTGAATCCATGTATGGCGGCTATCAACTCCCGGCCGTCTTTAACCGGAATTGATGATGACCCTGGCGCTGATGCTTCAGTTCGTTCCCACCATCCCGGCCGATCCGGCCGCGGCTCCGGACCCCGCGACCGTTGTATCCGCCATCATGGATCAGGTCGCTCTCGCAGCCGCGCCGCAAATCCATACGGCCGGTTTCGGCCTGTGGCGGGGGCTCGCGGCTATTCTGGTCGTCTGGACCGGATTGCGGGTCGCTTTTACCGGCGACTTCCGCCCGTGGGACGTGGTGCGAGTCGTCATCGCCCTTTGGTTTCCGTGGGCGATGCTCACCTTCTATAACTCTCCGCTTCCCGGATCGACCCGCTCGTTCACAGCCGCAATTACCGACGGGGGGGAGTGGCTCCAGCTCATGTTGATTCAGAACACCGGCGAGGACTTCATCGCCTCGTTCTCGGAACTCTCCAGAAATCTCTTTGCGCGGGCCGAGGCCATGGAACTGGGGACAGGGGGCGGAATCATGGACATCATCATGAATGGTCTGACCGACTTGTCTTACCTGCTCATGTCCTTCTTGCACACCATCATCTTCGAGCTATTTCTTTTGTTCATTCTCCTGTGCCTCATTGTGATTTATGCCGTTTCAATGGCCCAGGTGCTATGGGCGCAGCTCGCCCTCGGGGTTCTTCTGATCCTCGGGCCGCTTTTCATTCCGTTTCTCCTGGTCGAGCCCCTGGCATTCCTGTTCTGGGGATGGTTCAAGAGCATGTTCACCTACACCCTCTATGGCGCGATTGCGGCCGCGCTCATGCGGGTGTTCCTCGCGGCCAGCATCGGTTGGATGGACGCCATTGTCGTCGGTCCCCCACCGAATACCAATTTCCTGTGGCATAGCACGGCATGGTTTTTCAGCATCGTGCCTCTCACCGTTGCCGGGCTTCTTTCCTCACTCATGATCGGCCAGCTCGCTTCGCAAATCACCGGCGGCGGGGCGGGCGGGGGAATCATGGGCATGATCGGCGAGGCCGGGCGCAGCCTTTCCAAACTCAAGGGAGTCTGAATATCCGTGGCAAAACCCAAAGACAACGCATCCGATGCCGGAAAACAATATGCCGAGATATGGGGAGAGACGATCCACTCGAACCGTCACTTGCGCGTGTTCACCATAGTCCTCGGGGTATTACTTCTATTCGTGACAATCGCCGTGGTTCGGCTGTCTTCGGTCGAGCCGCCCCGGCCAATCGTCGTTCGGGTGGACGAAGTCGGCCGGGCCGAAGCCCTGGCCTATGAGACGGTCGAGGCCCAGGCCGATCCCCGCGACCCGACCACCAAATATTTCCTCAACCGCTTTCTCCATGACCACTTCGGACGGCGCCGGGCGACGGCCCAGGAATACTGGCCGCGCAGCCTCCGTTTTCTCAGCATCGATCTGGCCAACGCGGCCTTCACCGCCAGCAACGAGGAAATCGCCATGCTGGCCGCCGGGATCACCCCCGAAGAACTCCGGGTCGAGAATGTCGTCCTTCGGATTCAGGCCAATCCCACCGAGCCGCACGGGGCAGTCGCCGACTTCGTCCTCGTCCGGACCCGGCAGGAGCGCGAGGTATCCCGGGAACAATGGACGGCCACGATGCAGTTTGTTTTCATGCCGGTCATACCGGCCGACCTGGTCGTCGTCAACCCGATGGGCATCCAGGTCACATACCTCGAAACCGACAGAACCCTTATCACCGAGACGCCATGATTGCTCATCTGCGTGGCCGGGAAGAAGCACTCGAACCGTTCGGGTGGAGCCAGGAAGACACCGAGTGGGTTGCGATGGTCTGCCTCAACAGCGGCATGTTCACCCGCACGCAATACGCCGATTATTTCAATGTGCATCACAGCCGAGCCGCGCGCTTCGTTCAGAGCCTCGTGGACCTCGGCCTTGCCGTGGACGAGGCCATTCCCGTCATCAGCACCAGGAATCGCACGCGAGTCTGCCGGATCACCCACAAGAGCATCTACCGGGAGCTGGGGGTTCCCAACATTCGGCACCGAAGAAACGCCGGCCTGTCCGTCTATCTCCGGCGGCTCCTGTCGCTCGATTACGTGATCGAGCGCCCAGAGCTGGAATGGCTCCCGACCGAGGATGAGAAGGTTCGGTTCTGTACGCATTACGGCGTGCCGCACAATCGGCTGCCGCACCGGATTTACGGCGGAGCGGCCGGATGCGTCGCCCGGTATTTCCACCTGAAATTGCCCTTTGCGGGCGGGCCGACCTGCACGTTTGTCTATGTCGATCCTGGGAACGACACCGTCACCGAAATGCGGTATTGGGGCCAGACGCATGAGCATCTTTGGGCCCGATTGCGGCACCGCGGGATCAAGATTCATGTGGCCGCAATCGGCGTCAAACCTGACGCCGACAAACGCGCCAGGACGGTGTTGGACGGATGGGCGCGGGATCGGGATGGTATCCGGGCCGGGGACTACCGGGAGGCTGAATTGCGGGAGGAACTCGACGCGCTTTCCCGGGGCATCGGCACCTTCGATTCCCAGATCTTCGCGCGCTACGGGGGCCAGCCCAACGCCGTGCGGCGCTGGCAGGAGTTGAAGGACATGCTGGCAAAACCTTTGCCCTACAACATCCGGATTGACACGTTCGAGATATGGCGGTCCCGTCGGATTTATCCGGAGGGTGTGGACCTCTACGAGATTCCGGAATGAGATCGGCGGATGACTCATTTTTTGACCAGGTATGGGCGGCTTTTGGAGCGAAAAACCGGGTAACGGTCTCTCGAAAATTGGGCCTTCAAATTGCAGCCCCGGTGCCGCACGGGAGTGCGCATTGAAAACGAGGGTCAATGCGCACGCTCAATGCGCAAATTTTCTGTTCCATATCGCTTTTCGTTACTTGTGGTTAGCTCAATGCGCAAACCCCTGTCAGCGCCGATCCAGAGGGGGGGAGAGTGGCGGGAGCGACCCCACCTTTTGGGGCTGGTGCGTCCCTGTACCCCCGTTTCAATGCGCACTCCGGGGGTACATGGACGCCCCCCAGATGGGGGGTCGCTCCCGCCACAGTGATCCCTGCGGGAAGGCTTGAAGTCTGGAGATGTAAAGGCCTATGAAATTGAGACATATTTTCTTATCTCTCCTCGCGGTTTCTGCCGCGATCGCCCGGTATATTTCGAGTCCGTTTCCGGCCGGATCGGAGAACCCGGTTGTCGCGCTCATGGCTCTGAATGCGCCGGTACTTCTGTGGCTGGCACACGGCTGGTATGCCCTCATGCCCGGTGTCGTCGTGTTCATCGGCGGCACGCTCTTTTCCGGCGTATGGCATGTCTGGTTCGAGTCCGTCCCACGGAAGAAACAAGGCAAGGGCGGGCTGCCTCCGTGGCCGATCTCCCCATCCGACGAGAAACCGGCCATCGTCGTCGGGGAAACGCATCACCCCGTCGAGGCGCGGGAGGTTCCCCACCCGGATTGGCTCGTCATCCCGGAGCGCGGCCTCTACACCGGAGTCGCCATCTTCGGGGCGGTCGGCTCGGGTAAGACCTCGGCGTGCATGCACCCGTTTGCCCGGCAATTGCTTGGCTGGCAAGCCTGGAATCGGGAGCGCCGGGCCGCTGCCCTGATCCTCGAAGTGAAGGGCGACTTCTGCTACGACATCCGGGATATTCTGAAAGCAGCGAACCGTGAAGAGGATTACATGGAGATCGGCATGGGCGGAAAATATCAGTGGAACCCCCTGGGCGCGCACTGGCTCGATTCCTACTCCCTGGCCTATACCGTGTCCTCGCTCCTGAATCAGTTGTTCGGGAAGGGGAAGGATCCGTTCTGGCAGATGGCTTACACGAATCTGGTGAAGTGGATTATCGAGCTGTACCGGATCTTTCCCGACCGTTGGGTGACCCTCCGGGATGTCTACCGGTGCGCGATCGACCCCGAACTGTTCAAGCAAAAGCTCGATGAAGCCAAGGGTGTCGTCAAGACTCAGATGCAGGGGGCCATCGTCATTTCGGCCAAGGATCTCGATAAGCGGAGAGCCGACCTTGGCGGGGTGCCCTGGACCCCATTTTCTGACGGGGAACGCCAGACCCCGTGGACGGCCGAGCTCGCAAAGTGGTTGCAACGGGAGGGCGTGACCCACCGTGTCGCCCCCGTGGCGGGTCACACCGACACGGACCGCTTGAAGGCGCGGTACGAAAGCGTCAGGACATGGTACGAGAAGGATTGGATGAAGCTGGACCCGAAGTTGAGAACCTCGTGTGTCGAGGGAATTTCCAGTTTCCTGTCTCTGTTCGACATGGAGGACGTGGCCGACATTTTCTGTCCGAAGGCACCCGCCCGGCCGCCGGGCGGCGAAGGCGAAGATGCCGAAGGCGAGGATGCCGGGAACGGTGACAGTCGCCCTCCGGTCGGGAAGGCCCGAATGCGGCGGCACCTTCCACCCCTGGACGAGCTGATCGAGAGCGGGAAAGTCCTCGCCCTCAACATGCCCGCCGGATCGAATCCGGCGCTGGCCCGCGCCATAGGCGTGTTCCTCAAGAACGCCTGGCTCCAGACCCTGCTCCGGCGGCCGGCGCGGATGAAGCAGGAGCCTGAACTCTATTTCCGGCCCGCCGTTTTCATTTGCGACGAATATCAGTCGTTCGCATCCGTTGGCGAGGACGACCCTAGCGGAGACGAGAAGGCGTTTGCCCTCACCCGGCAGTGCCGCGTTATCCCCATCGTCGCCACTCAATCCATATCCTCGCTCCGATCCGTACTGGGCACCTCCGAGGCGTGGCGGGCGCTCCTTCAGACCCTGCGCACCCGGATCTTCCTCTCCCTCAGCGACGACGCCAGCGCCGAGATCGCATCGAAGCTCTCCGGGCAGGTGGCCAAGATCAAGCCGAGCTGGACCGTCACCGAATCCGCACAACAGGCCCAGGTGTCCCTGCTCTCGGGACGGGCCGGCGGCAGCCGGGGTTCGGTCGGAACCAGCAAATCCTTCCGCGAACAGCGCGAGGCTTTGTTTCAGCCCAGGGAGTTTGGCTTGCTGCCCAATTGCCAGGCGATTTGCTTGCCCTATGACGGCACCAACGCCACAAGCGCCGTCCGCGTTTATCTCAAGCCGTACTACCTTCCGGTCGACACGCCCTACTGGCGCGCCGTCGAGGCGGGGCAGATATGAGCGCGGCAGATAGGGACGGACGAGGCATGGACTACCTGCGTCCGTTTTTGCCGGGCCTGGAAGCAGTCCTCGAAGATGAGGATGTCAGCGAGATCATGATTAACGGTCCCGGCAACGTGTGGGTTGAAAGCCGGGGCGCAATCCGGCAGCATCCCGCCCCCGCCCTCGATGAGGCCGCGCTGGATCGGGCGGCCATTCAGATCGCGCGGCCTCTCGGCCTCGATCCGGCCACCGCGCCCATTCTCGATGCGCGGCTGGACGATGGCTCCCGCGTGGCGATCTGTGTGCCCCCGGCCGCGCCGAACGTCGCCATCACCATCCGGCGCTTCGGCAAGCGGACCTATTCGCCCGAAGATCTCGTGCGCTTCGGCTCACTGCCCCAAGAAGTCCTGGACGCGGCGCGGGCCGCGCTGCTGGGGCGGCGGAATATCCTCGTGTCGGGTGGAACGGGCTCGGGTAAGACCACGCTGCTCAATGCCCTGGTCGAGTTGCTCCCCGCCGACGACCGCATTGTTTCCATCGAGGACACCCTGGAACTCCGGATCGACCGGAAAAACTGTGTCCGCTTCGAGGCGCGGGGGATCGACAGCGAATCGGTGACGATCCGCGACCTCGTCAAGCACGCGCTCCGGCACCGGCCGGATCACATTGTTGTCGGCGAAGTTCGGGGCGGCGAGGCCGCCGATCTCTTGCAGGCGCTCAACACCGGGCACGGCGGATCCCTGACCACAATCCACGCCAACAACGCCGAGTCGGCCCTGTCCCGGCTGGCAACGTACGCCGTGCAAGGCGAGACGGACTTGCCGTGGGAAGTCACGTGCCGGGGCGTCGTGGACGGGATCTCCATGGTAATTCACATGACGCGGCGCGAGGGGAAGCGCTACGTCGAAGAAGCCCTCCACGTGGGCGATTACGACGCCGCAAAGCGGCGCTGGCACTACAGGCCCGTTGTGTTCGCCGACCCCCAACTCAAACTGACGCAGGTGCGGTGATGCGGGACAACGCGGCCAGGACGATGAGACAGGGGCGAGCCTGGATTGTCAGGGCGATGCTTCTACTGGTTCGCGGATACAACGCGACAAAGAATCTCGGGTTAACGGCCCCGATCTGGCCGGTAAAACATGATACGAATATGGGGGTTTGCTTGGACATGAAAGAAAAATCAAAACCTGCACTCTCGCTGGTGAAGCCTCAAGGGCGGCACCATTTCACCCGCTTCGATCAGGTCGATCAGCTTGTAGGTGCCGGGGAGTCGGACCCGGAAATTGCTTACATGGGACGGCTGCTGGCGCTGTGCAGTCTGCCGCGCACCAACCCCGGTCAACGGCTTCAGTACAAGCGGGTCAACGGCCCCTACCAACTCTACATGGTCGCTGGAGCCGGCAATAAACTCCCCTATGGCAACATTCCCCGGTTGCTGCTCGCCTGGGTTTGCACCGAAGCGGTACGGACCCAAAGCCGGGACTTGATTCTCGGTAAGACTCTTTCCGATTTTATGCGGATCCTGGGGATCGACCCAGCAGGGGCGTCCTTTGCCCGAGTCCGGAATCAGATGAAGCGATTGTTTGGTTGCAGTATCACGTTGATCTATGAGGCCAAGTCAGGGTTTACGCGAGTAAGTCCGTATGTGGCAGACAAACACGAGTTTTGGTAGGCCGAGCGAAATTCCGGCGATTCAGGAGTATTTAACAGCTCAATCCGTTTGGGTGAAGAATTTTTCAGCGAGATCATCGCTCACCCTATCCCTCTGGACATTCACGTCCTCAAGTCCCTCTCGCGGTGTTCTCTCGGGCTCGATCTGTACCAGTGGGTTAACTACCGAACGTTCGCGCTGAAACATCCCGTGCGCCTTTCTTGGAAGCAGATCTACCGGCAGTTCGGGGGGGAGCCGTCCAGGGCGGGCGACAGTTACGCCGTCCGAAGTTTCCGCGAGAAGGTCATGCGGGAACTGAAAAAAATTAAAGTCGCGTGGCCGGGGCTAAATTACTCCACGCCATATGGAGCTCTGGTTTTACTTCCCTCTACCATGCCTTCCGTCCCGCCCCTACAATTTCCACTACTTCCTAGATGATCCGAACACGGAGGCTCTCGCCCGGGCCTACGGGGGGAGAAGGCATAGCGAGATCCAAATTTGAGTTTCCCACAACCGCCGCCGTGCTTAACACCTGTCTTCACTAGTGTCCGGTTAGAAGTCGAATAGAACCAGCTGGTTAGGATCTTGGAGTTCATTGAATTGGGAATCAGGCGCGTGAAAGGCCTGCAAAATGGGCTGTTTCTCAAGAATCGTAATGCTGAGAATCTGTAGGATTTGGTAAAGACTCCTATCGATGCCGAGGCGCTTCCGGATGATGGCGACGTGAACATAAACCGAAATGGCGATCCAGATCTGGGTCTTCACCGCATTCTCGCTGGTGCCGTAGAAGGACTTGATTCGAAGGTGTTGTTTGATCCATTTAAAGAAAAGTTCCACCTGCCATCGCGACTTGTAGATCTGAGTGATGGTGAGTGCAGGCAACGCGAAGTTGTTGGTCAGGAACTTCAACCGCTTGTTCGTCCCGGCATCGAAGTAGCTGATACGCCGCAACGGATCGGGATAGGTTTTGGCGGATTTGTTCGTTGTGAGGATGACCGTCTGGTCGGATCGCAATCCCGTGGTCGTGTCCACCCGACGGGAGTACCGCCGCCGCAGGACGACGTTCTTCTTAGCACGCACCACAAAGAAAGCGGAACAGAGGGAGAAGAGAAAGAGCCGTTCAAAATCGATATAGGCGCGGTCCATGACGTAGAATGTAAACGATCACCAGAAAGTGAATGAATCTGAACAAACGCCGAGACTCTGAACGCTCATCATCATCGCCGAGGCCTTGCGAGGCTCTTTGCCGGGGCTTTCCGACCAGTCGTGCAGCTTGGGCGACGTTGCGTGACAGATCACGCTTCCGCGCGCTTGACAATTCTGCTATAGTTTTCCGCCCTTCGACCGGACAGGCTCGGAATTCGACATTCGCGAGGAAGAAAATCACGACTTACGTGTCGGCGCTCGTCCAGAACACTTCACTTTTTCGCGATCGTTAACACGTAGAAGGCACCCGCTTCGGGTGCGATCTCATCGAGAACGTTGACGTCATGGACTTTCCCGTCTGTGACGTGGATAAACGCGGGAATGTTGCCGTGAAGATCCAGCAGTGTATGCATCTTGACCGCGGCTTTGTGCCGGCGAAACCGGGCCCATGGGAATAGTGAAAGACACAGGTCAATGGTGGTCGAGTCCAGGGCATATAGACCTTGATCCAACTCGACGCCGATGGGGTCTTCGGCATATAACGGCCGCGCCATGCCGATCAGGACCTGTGCGAAATCCGCATAGATCCGCCAGTCGCGCCGCTCGTTGGCGTCGGCCAGTGTCGTCCGCGCCACCTTGCTTCGGAATCCCATGTGGTAACGCTTTCTGCCGAGGGCGCGTAAGCAGGCTTCGATGTCGCGGAGGCTTTCACGATAGATCAATTGGGCGAATGCCATCGCCAGGAACTGATCCCAGCAGGAAAACCCTTTCTGCTGGTAATCGCCCCGATAGCGGGCGACACACTTCTGAAACTCGTATCGGGGCGCGTAATCCATGACTTGTGAGAAGACGGTTTGGCCTGAGTTCATGCGCCATTGGTATCACCCCTCTCACCGTAATATTGCTAAAAGTGTGATCGGCAGGTTCAAATCGAAAAATCGCAGAATGCCATTCAACTCACTGTTCATCTATAAGTTGCCGGCGGCTGTCGCACCGTGTTCCGGACACTAGTGTAGTCCGTCACAATTAACGTAACGGCTCTGGCTGTCCCATTTCTGATCATATATGCGGAAAATAATGACCATTAGATCGGAAATCCCTGTGCGGAAGGAACTCGGAACGGCTTGGCCGAAGCCGCAGTGTGTCGGTCTGGCTCGGGGAACGATCCGAATAAGGTACAGTCTGTTAGACGGGGACCACTAGGAGCCTGTCGGGAATTGGCTCCCTCGAAGCAAGAATCAACAACTTACGAGCCATCCCCGGTCTGTAAGTTGTTGATTCTTGGTTGCAGACTTCTTATTCCCGACAGGCTCCTAGTGGTGCCATCTAAATTATCCCCGGTGTTGAAAAACACAATGATTAGACATCCTTCGGGATGATCCATGCAACAAGGTCCCGTTCGACGTGATCATCGCGGGGTCGGAGTCAAGGCACACGAGGTCTTCCTCGACAGGAACCTTCCCATTCGAGCGCACGATGGCAGGATGGCATCGATAGCGCGAACGCCAGCCCTCACGCGTTGATACGGCCAAGACGGGACGCTTCAGTGGCGTATGCCGATGGTGTGTTGTCAATAAAGCGTGCCGGCTCAACCGGTCGATGCAACACATGCATTAAATGTTTCTGCCGGAGTTGCGAACTCCAGCGTCTTGCGTGGCCGCTCATTGAGTTGCCGAGCAACCGCGTCCAAATGTTCCTGTGAGTGTACCGACAGATTCGTCCTTTTGGGAAAGTAGTATCGAAGCAGACCATTGGTGTTCTCATTCGATCCGCGCTGCCATGGACTCCGTGGTTCGCAGAAATAGACGGCAATGTTTGTCGCCAGGGTAAACCGCTTGTGATCCGCCATTTCCAGACCGCGATCCCAGGTCAGTGATTTGTAGAGTTCCGTCGGGAGTGGATGCGCCTGTTCGATGAGCGCGTTGACAACAGTTTCGGTCTTCTTGTTGGGAACCTTCGCCAGCATCACATAACGCGAGTGACGTTCGACCAGAGTGGCGATGTAGGTGTTCCTCGATCCGGCGATCAGATCCCCTTCCCAGTGACCGGGGACCGCACGATCTTCGACTGAAGCCGGGCGCTCACGGATCGAGATCATGTCTTCGATCTGTCCCTTTCCATGGCCTTTCCGGCTCGCTTTTCCAGATCGGCGAATCGTGCGTCTTGTCCGCAGATACTGAGTCAGTTCTTTCTTCAAAACCCCGCGGGCCTGGACAAAAAGGCTGCGATAGATCGTCTCGTGGGACACGTGAAGCGACTCGTCTTCCGGATATGAGTGTTTCAGCCAACCGGCGATTTGCTCGGGCGACCAGACCTGCCGCAGCTTCTCTTCAACAAGCTGCCGTAAGCGGGGACTGCGGGCTAACCGGCACGACTTCGGACGGCGCGCCCGCTCCCAGGTCCGCTCATCGGCTTCCGATGCCCGATAGCTATCAGAGCCCCCGTTTCGGCTGACCTCCCGGCTCACCGTCGATGGCGACCGACCCAGTCGCACGGCAATCGAACGGATCGATTCTTTGGCCGCAATACCTCTGGAGATCTCTTCACGGTCGACCCGAGTCAGTGCCCGCGATGACCGGCAACGGGACTGCGGACGGATGCCCCCGTACACGGCCAGTTGACGATGAATCGCCGATCCCCCTCTGTCCAGCACGCGTCCGATCGATTGGGACGACTCCCCCCGCTGCCAGCGATCCCACACCTCGACCCGCTCGGTCGCTGTGAACCATCGCCGCTTCCTCATCCGCTTGTTCTTTCCTTTCTTGGCCATACACTTCACCTCTCTTCTTATGTGAAGTGTTGCATCGACCCATTGAAATCACCCGGCTTATCCGCCATAAGGACGCCCTCGACAGATGTGCGGCATTGCCGCATAATCAAGGCCAGTGCGCATCTTCGCCACTAGAACCTACGAGCGCGTTGTTCGCAAGCTCATGTCGGAAGCGGAGCGCCAGAAAATGGAGGCGGCAATCGTTGCCGATCCCGGCAGAGCACCGTTGATCCGGGGAACGGGAGGTATTCGCAAGTTGCGTTGGCCAGGATCGGGACACGGAAAGCGAGGGGGAATCCGGACGATTTACTTCCATCACGTAGAACCGGAGGCAATCTACATGTTGACAGCCTATGCGAAGGCCGACCGTGACGACCTGACTCCGGCAGACAGAAAAACCCTGTCGCGGCTGGTCGCCGCGATCAAGAAAGAAGAGGCAAGCCGATGACGACGGAACGAACCAAGGTGGGTCAGGAGATAGAGGCGGCCTTAGGCGAGGTTATTGCCCATGTGCGCGGCGAAGTAGATTTACCCTGCCGCATTGTCGACGATCCTGCCGCAGAGCATATTCTTGCGATACGGAAGCGTATGAAGTTGAGTCGCCAGAAGTTCGCGGACCGATTCGGTCTCGATGCGCGGGCCCTGCAGGATTGGGAACAGGGGCGTCGTGTTCCAGATCGCGCCGCCCGCGTCCTGCTGACCGTCATTGACCGGGATCCCGAGGCGGTCGTGCGGGTGCTGAGCGAGTAAGTGGCGAGAAGGCCAGACGGCTGTAGACGATCACTTCAAAATGAACCTATTTGAACAAGCGCCGGTTTGAAGGTCGTCATCATCGGCGAAGCAGAGCGGAGGCTTTGGTAAGGTAGAGTGACGCGGAGAAAGGGAAAACCCCGATCGTATGAGCGATCGGGGTTTCGTTTATGGCGGCCCCGGTCAAAGGGCACAACCACAGCAAAAGCAAAGTCAGAGTGACACGACCGGCCGCCATTGTCCACTCCCGCGTGGGGTGGGATGGCCAGAGAAGTCGTGTTACGACAGTTGTTTTGCCGAGGGTCGGGTTGCGGGTTGATGTTTGTCATCTGCCGATCCTGTTATCGGGGGCAGGTCTACTGCGGGGATGAGTGCCGGCGCCGGATGAGGCGCGAGCAGAGGCGGCGTGCCAACCGCCGTTATCAGGAGGATCCGGCGGTCCGGGCCAATCATTGCCGGCGTCAGCGGGCCTACCGGAAACGTCGCCGAGAGAGGCGCGTGACAGATCACACTTCCGCCGGTGCGTGTCGGTCTGGCAGCATCGGGACACCATTGCCTGAAACGGGAATGAGAACGTCATTGGCGGAGGCACCCCATGGTCGACCCCGGTTTCAACGGCTCCAATCAGCCATCCGACTCGTTTGCATCCTGTGTGGCCGGAGTGGGGTCTTTATCGATGCCTTCCCCGACTGGGTGTGAGGCGTGATTCCTCCCGAAACGGTCACGCGAATTCGACACCTCTTTTTTGGCGAGCACTGGAAGATAGGCACCATTGCCGCCGAGCTGGGCCTGCATCAGGAAACCGTCCGCGCGGCACTGGAGACGGATCGCTTCAACCGGGCCCAGATGATGCGTCCGACGAAAGCCGATCCCTATATGGACTTCATCCGGGCGACGCTCAAGCAGTACCCCCGGTTGCGGGCCACACGGATTCATCAGATGCTGTCGGATCGCGGTTACACCGGCAGCGTGGTCGTACTGCGGCGTCTGGTGGCGCGTCTGCGTCCCGAACCCCGTGAAGCCTTCCTGCGGTTAAGAAGCTTTCCCGGTCAGGAAGCCCAAGCCGACTGGGCGCACTTCGGGGAAGTCCGGGTGGGTCAGGCCCGCCGCCGGTTGTCCTGTTTCGTATTGACGCTGTCGCACTCGCGCGCCCTGTTTCTGGAGTTCTTCTTCGATCAAACTCTGGAGAACTTTCTCCGCGGTCATGTCGATGCGTTTGCCGACTGGGGAGGGGTGCCCAGAGTCGTGCTCTACGACAATCTTCGAAGCGCCGTGCTGGAGCGCAACGGCAATCAAATTCGCTTTCATCCGCGCCTGCTCGAACTCTCCGCCCACTATCACTGTCAACCGCGTCCGGTCGCGCCGACACGAGGAAATCAAAAAGGACGCGTCGAGAGAGCGATACGCTATGTGCGGGATTCGTTCTTTGCAGCCCGGCCATTCACGACCTTGGAAGAGTTCAATCGCAAGGCTCTGGTATGGCGTGATGAGGTGGCCCATCAGCGCCCCTGGCCCGGTGGTGACGACAGGACCGTGGCCGAAGCCTTCCAGGAGGAACAATCACTCCTGATGTCGTTACCGGTGCACCGGTTCGATACCGACCGGGTCCAGCCGGTCCGTTCCGGTAAAACCATCTATATCCGTTTCGATCTCAACGACTACTCGATTCCCCCGGACCGGATCGGCCAGACATTGACGTTGGTGGCCTCCCAGACGCGGGTGCGCCTTCTCGATGGCACGACCGAAGTGGCCGCCCACCACCGGTCTTTCGACCGCCACCAACTCATTGTCGATCCGGCACATCAGGACGCGCTGCTGGCGGAAAAACGGAAAGCCCTCGGGTCCACCGCCGGTAGTCGCTTGGCCGCGAGCGTGCCTGAAACCGAACCCCTGCTTCAGGCCGCCTTCGGTCGTGGCGAGTCCATTCAACGGCAGAGCCGTCTCCTGCTCGGACTGCTCGACGACTACGGGGCATCCGAGCTCCAAGCTGCCGTTGTCGAGGCGCTCGAACAGGACACTCCGCGCGCATCGTCGGTGGCCTTCATCCTCCAGAAACGCTGGCGGGCCCAGAAACGCCGGGCCACCGTCCGGGTCGCCCCATCCCGCCCGGATCTGGCCGACATCCACATTCAACCTCATTCCGCGGAGACCTACGATGACCTCCATAGCCACGACACCGAACCCGAACAGTAACGATCTGGCCGTCCAACTCCAGCACATCGGACTCCGCTCCATCGCCGATTCCCTGGATGACTTTCTGGCTCGCGCCATCAAGTCTCAATGGCCCCCTCCCATGCTGCTGGAGGAACTGGCCCGTATCGAAAGCCACGATCGCGCACAGCGCAGTCTGGAACGCCGTCTCCAGTGCTCCCGCATCGGCCGTTTCAAACCCATGGCCGACTTCGACTGGAACTGGCCTAAAAAGATCGACCGCGACACCATCGGGCGTGCCTTCACCCTCGACTTTATCCCCGAAGGCCGCAACCTCATCCTGATCGGTGCCAATGGACTGGGCAAGACCATGATCGCCAAGAATATCGCCCACGCCGCCGTCCTGGCCGGCTACTCCGTGCTGTTCCGCACTGCTTCGGAACTGCTCGACGACCTGCAGTGCGATTCACCTCACCGGCTCCGTCAGAAACTCAAAGCCTATGCCCGCCCCGCATTACTGTGCATTGATGAATGTGGATATCTGGCCTACGACAATCACGCTGCTGACCTGCTCTACGAAGTCGTCAACCGCCGTTATGAACAACGGTCGATTCTCCTCACCACCAATCGCGGCTTCACCGAATGGAACGAAGTCTTTCCCAACGCCACCTGTATCGCCACCCTACTGGACCGGCTCACCCATCATGCCGACGTCACGGTCCTTGAAGGACAAAGCTATCGCGTCCATGAAAGTGAGCAGGAGGCGAAACGCCGTCGGAAGAAAAAGAAATGACCCTCGACCTTGGAACCTACTCCAGCAGAGTGCTGGATCTCTACTCCCAGCTGCCTGACACACCCTTACTCCCCCGTCGCGCCGATCGTCAACTCGTCCTCCAACTCCATGCCCGTTCCGTTGACCCCGACATCATCGAATCCGCCCTCTTACTCGCCACGGCTCGCCGCCTCTGTCGGCCTTCGGACAGGCCACCACTCCCCCCTGTTCGCTCACTCGCCTACTATCTTCCCGTTCTCGACGAGTTGCTTCACCATCCCCCCCCTCACCGCTACACCCACTACCTTCGCTCCAAAGTCCTTCCCTAGAACTCACCCCAATCTCACCCGGTCGACGCCCGGTCGGCGCGTGTCTAGAAAACTTCACTTTCTCGCGATCGACAACAGCGAACACAACGGGCCTGTAGTGCCAGCGCCGCTTTGCGGCGTCGTAATCGCCCACGTGGAGGGCTTCTTCGACGTACCGCTTCCCCTCGCGCCGCGTCATGTGAATCACCATGGAGATCCCGTCCACGACGCCCCGGCAGGTGACTTCCCAGGGCAAGTCCGTCTCGCCTTGCATGGCGCAAGTCGCCAACCGGGACAGGGCCGACTCGGCATTGTTGGCGTGGATCGTGGTCAGGGATCCGCCGTGCCCGGTGTTGAGCGCCTGCAGCAGATCGGCGGCTTCGCCGCCCCGGACTTCGCCGACAACAATGTGGTCGGGCCGGTGCCGGAGTGCGTGCTTGACGAGGTCCCGGATCGTCACCGATTCGCCGTCAATCCCCCGCGCCTCGAAGCGGACACAGTTTTTCCGGTCGATGCGGAGTTCCAGGGTGTCCTCAATGGAAACAATGCGGTCGTCGGCGGGGAGCAGCTCGACCAGGGCATTGAGCAGCGTGGTCTTACCCGAGCCCGTTCCGCCCGACACCAGGATGTTCCGCCGTCCGAGCAGCGCGGCCCGCGCCGCGTCCAGGACTTCGATGGGCAGTGAGCCGAAGCGCACGAGATCCTCGGGCGAAAAGCTCCGCTTGCCGAAGCGCCGGATGGTGATGGCGACGTGCGGCGCGGCAGGGGGCACACAGATAGCCACGCGCGATCCGTCGTCCAAGCGGGCATCGAGGATCGGGGAGCTGGCCGGATCGAGGCCGAGGGGCCGCGCGATCTGAATGGCCGCCCGATCCAGCGCCGCCCCATCGAGGCCGGGCGCGGGATGCTCCCGGATTTCCCCCCGGCGTTCAACCCACACGTTTCCAGGACCGTTAATCATGATCTCGCTGACATCCTCATCTTCGAGGACCGATTCCAGGCCCGGCAAAAACGGCCGCAGGTAATCCATGCCGCGTCCGTCCCTATCTGCCCCGCTCATATCTTCCCCGCCTCGACGGCGCGCCAGTATGGCGTGGTCACCGGAAGGTAGTACGGCTTGAGATAGACGCGGACGGCGCTTGTGGCGTTGGTGCCGTCATAGGGCAGGCAAATCGCCTGGCAATTGGGAAGCAAGGCAAACTCTCTCGGCTGAAACAAGGCCTCGCGTTGTTCCCGGAATGACTTGCTGGTTCCGACCGATCCCTGACCTCCGCCGGCCTTGCCGGACAGGAGCGACACTTCTGCTTTCCGCGCGGATTCGGTGACGGTCCAGCTTGGCTTGATCTTGGCCACCTGCCCGCAGAGTTTCGAGGCGATCTCGGCGCTGGCGTCGTCGCTGAGGGAAAGGAAGATCCGGGTGCGGAGCGTCTGCAAGAGAGTGCGCCAGGCCTCGGAGGTGCCCAGCACGGAGCGGAGTGAGGATATGGATTGGGTGGCGACGATGGGGATGACACGGCACTGCCGGGTGAGGGCAAACGCCTTTTCGTCTCCCGAGAGATCGTCCTCGCCGACCGAAGCGAAGGATTGGTACTCGTCGCAAATGAAGACGGCGGGCCGGAAGTAACGCTTCGGGTCCGCTTTCATCTGTGCCGGCCGCCGGAGCAGGGTCTGGAGCCAGGCGTTTTTGAGGAACACGCCCACGGCGCGGGCCAGCGCGGGATTCGATCCGGCGGGCATGTTGAGCGCGAGGACTTTTCCGGTCTCGATCAGCTCGTCCAGGGGCGGAAGATGCTTCCGGATTCCGCCTTCTTCTCTCGGCTCCCACTGTGGTAAATCGATGGCCTCGTCCTTCGGTGGTGCCTTCGGACAGAAGACGGCGGCAACGTCCTCCATGTCGAACAGAGACAGGAAACTGGAAATCCCCTCGACACACGAGGTCCGCAGTTTCGGGTCCAGCTTCATCCAGTCATGCTCGTACCAGGTCTTCACGCTTTTGAGGCGCGCCCCCAAACGCGTCGGGTGGGTGTGAGCCTCGGGTATTTCAGTGCGGTATTTGATGCCCTTTGTTTGTAACCAGCGTTCCAGCTCGGGCGTCCTGATGGATATACACTCCCCATCGTCCGTGTCTTCCCAGGTTCCAAAGGCGAGCAACGCGTCCTTGCGCGCCGCCCAATCCTTCGCTGAAAGCACGACATACCCATAGGTATGAAGAAATACGTGCATCTCGGCCTCAACGATTTTTTGTCCGAACAGTTCGGGATTGATCGCGCATTGGTAGACATCCTGCAAGGTCACCCAACGGTCGGGAAAGATCCGGTGCAGCTCGATAATCCACTTCACCAGATTTGTGTAGGCCTGCTGCCAGAACGGGTCTTTCCCCTTGCCGAACAACTGATTCAGGAGAGACGACACCGTATAGGCCAAAGAGTAGGAATCGAGCCAGTGCGCGGCCAGGGGGTTCCACTGATATTTGCCGCCCAGGCTGAGCTCCATGTAATCGTCTTCCCGGCCCGCCTCTTTCAGAATCTTCCGGATGTCGTAGCAGAAATCCCCCTTCACTTCGAGGACGAGCGCGGCCGCCCGGCGCTTCGGATTCCTGGCTTGCCAGCCGAGCAACTGCCGGGCAAAGGGGTTCATGCACGCCGAGGTCTTCCCGGACCCGACGGCTCCGAAGATGGCGATTCCGGTATACAGCCCCCGCTCCGGGATCACGAGCCACTTTGGGTTGGGAACCTCCCGCGGCTCGACCGGGTGATGCGTCTCGCCGACGACGATGGCCGGTTTCTCGTCCGTTTCCGAAATCGGCCACGGGGGAAGGCCGCCGCGGCCGCCAGGCTTCCTGGGCGCGGGTTCCAACCATACGCGCCACATGCCCAAAACGAGCGTGCCACCGATAAAGACAACGGTGCCGGGCATGGCGGCATACCAGCCGTGCATCAGCCACAAAAGCATGGGTGCATCGAGGGCCATCAGCGCGACGACGGGGTTCTCCGATCCGGCCGGAAACGGGCTCAACACATACCGGCCCGTTGAGGCGGCCACCGCCAGGACAAATAGAAAAATGTGACTCCATTTCATGCCGTCTCAGCCCTCCGCAATCCGAGCCTTCCCGCAGGGATCACTATGGCGGGAGCGACCCCCCCGTAGGGAGGGAGGCACCGGACCCGCGTGATGCGCAAAGCCACGGGGGTCCGGAGCCGAGTGGAATGCGCAAACGGGGGGGTCGCTCCCGCCATTTTGACCCCCTCTGGTGCAGCACTGGAAACGACCGTGACAATGGCCTAACCACAAGTTAAGAAAAGAGACATTGGAGATAGAAAATGCGCAAAGGTCGTGCGCAAAGGTCGTGCGCAACAGTACCCGTTCTGTTTGGCGCACGCTGGTGCGGCTTTTCGGCTGCGCAATGGGTGCCTGATTTTCGAGGGAGTGCGGCCTGGGTTCGAAGGCCGGATTGAAGATGAGTGGCGCTGAAAGAATCCGCACAGTTCGATCTCATTCCGGAGCCTCATAGAGCTGAACACCGCTGGGATAAATACGCCAGGATCGCCATACCTCGAAGGTGTCAATCCGGATGGCGGCCGCGGTGGGGTTTGCCAACATGCCCCTCAATGACCGGTAGCGCGCCCCGGCCCGGGTGAAACCTCCAAATCGTGCGAGAACCTTGGAATCAAAGGTATCGAGCGCCCTGGAAAGTGCGTTGATTTCCTTCTGCAACTCTGCCGCATGGGGGCTTGCACCGTTACTCCCGCCGTTGGCATCCGTGTTATCGCGCGCCCATCCCGCCAGGACGGCCCGTGCGCGGTTATCGGCGTCGGGATTGATTCCGATTGCGGCCAGATGAATCTTGATGCCCCGTTCCCGCATGACACTCCAAACATGCTGGTGCGCCCAGCCCCAATTCCGGAGTTCCGTGGAGGTGTTGTTGCCGGGATCGACATAGACAAACGTGGTCGTCGGCCCGCCCGCAATGGGTAGCTTCAGATGAAAATACCTGGAGACGCTCCCGGCCGAGCCACCATAAATCCGTTTGGGCAGTTGGTTCTTCGGGACGCCGACTCCCGTGCAGTAAAAAACCTTTTCCTCTTCGGTCGGGAGCCATTCGAGTTCTGCGTGTTCGATAACGTAATCCAGCGACAGGAGCCGCCGGAGATAGGCGGCGGGATCGGCAAATCTGCGGTGCCGGATGTTGGGCACCCCCAGCTCCCGGTAGATGCCCTTGTAGGTGATCCGGCAGGCTTGCGTCCGATCCATGCGGCGAATGACGGAAATGGGCTCTTCCACGGCAAGTTTGAAGTCCACGAACATAACGAAAACGTTCGTCACGACTCTCATCGGTCAGTAGAGGCAGCGAGACGGACGGGGACAGCGCTTTGGAGGGGTTCTGGTGCAAATAGCGGCTGACGTCAATGACTTGACGGGCTACACGGGACGCCTGTCGGTGCGCCTCAAGGGACCGCCGCCGCAGGGGATCCGGAAAGGTGGAACGATCCGGAGTTCTGGTGGTAACGATCCCTGTCAGAAGCCCGGAAAAGTCCGATCCCGCCCCCATATTGTTCCGACGCTATTGCTGGGCGCCGCGGGGATCCTTCCCGGCGGGTGCCGCCGTCAAGCGCCGCTGCCGTTCGATGAGGCGCTTCGCGAGAAGGTTTTCTTTGGTTACCAGGTGTTGATCCAGGTGAGCCGCACCCGCGGCACCCCGCGCCTTTTTTTCGCTGTTCCACACTCAACAAAAGTTTCGTACAGGTCAACGATAGTGCTCATGCCGCGCTCTTTTCTTATGGTGTGGGGGCTTTCGACTTCATTCAAGCAATTTGGAAAAAGGGAAAAGAAGATACCAAGTTCAAAGGGGCGTCGCAACGCTACTTTCGAATTAAACATAGGCAGTCCGTCAAGGGCTTCGGCCGGCGTGATGACGGCCAGCTCCGCAGTGCCGTCATCGCGGCGACGGCCCTGATCGCCTTCACGCAGGCCGGGAACCGCCCCCGCCTTCACCGCCGCGTAGGCCGGGGTCTCCGGGCTAATAAGTTCTTCTTGCTTCCATGCGGCGGCCTCTGCGTCTTTGCGCCTCAGCGTTAGCAACGCAGCATCGAACTCGGAAATGTTGACTCGAAGAGTACGATTGTGCTACCTAAACTATTGTGGAGAAGCGACTAAGCGAACCATCTTGGGTGGTCGAGCCGCAAGCGGCATCCTGCGACATTCGAGAGTCAACGCAATATCATGGGGGTCATCCGTGGATCGACGCCACAGCCGCTCCGTTTTCGTCCTCGTTCTAATCCTCCCTGTTCTGAGTTCCTGCGTCCGCTCGAACCGCCCGTTGACGCAAGCCCCGCCACCCATCGACACTTCGACTCCAGCAGCGAATCGGCGGCCGGTCGCCCTCGACCCGCTGGCGCAGGTATTGATCAACGCGCGGGATCACACCCAGCGCGGGGAACGACTGCTGCGGGACGGCAACGTGAACGAAGCCCGTGACGCTTTTGAAACGGCTCTCGAAGTCTTGCGGGCCTACACGCCAACCAGGTCCCGAAGCTTCGAGTTCGAGCGCGAGATCGATTTCCTGAACATGCGCCTGGCCGCTCTGGGACCGACACCGGTTGCCGAGCCGGCCATGATCGACGATCCGGCGACGCTCGACGCCCCCATTGAGGATGGGTATGCGGCACTGCGCGAGAGAACCGCTTCGGATATCGCATCGATCACTTCCGATCTTCCGATCCAACTCCACCACCGGGTTCTGGAACTCCTGATCTATTTCACCGAAGGGCGCGGACGCCGAGCGATCGAATTGGGGCTGAGGCGGGTCGGCCTGTACCGGCCCCTGATCCAGCGGATCCTGAACGAAGAAGGACTGCCGCAGGACTTGGTCTATCTGGCCCAGGCTGAAAGTGCTTTCAAACCGGAGGCCCTCTCCCGGGCCCAGGCAAAGGGAATGTGGCAATTCATTGCCTCGCGGGGTCGCGAATACGGTCTGCGGCAGAACTGGTGGATTGACGAACGGTCCGACCCGGAGAAGTCGACGCGGGCAGCCGCGCGGCATCTCAAGGACCTGTATCAGGAATTCGGTCACTGGTATCTGGCGATGGCGGCCTACAACGCCGGCCCTGCGAGGGTGAGTCGCGCGGTGGAGCAAGCCAGCTCGCGAGAATTCTGGGCGCTGGCCGACCGTAATCTTCTTCCGCAGGAAACGCGCAACTACGTTCCGACCATTCTGGCTATGACGATCATCGGCAAGAACCCGGCCCGATACGGCTTCGCTGTTCGGCCTGCGGATCCAATCGAGATGGAGCGCGTCCGCGTCCCACATGCCACCGATTTGCGAGTCATTGCGGAGAATCTCAACCTTTCAGTCGAACGGATCCAGGAACTGAACCCCCATGTCCTGCGATGGGCAACGCCACCCGATGACGACGAATTCGAATTAAATGTCCCTGTTGGACTGGCAGCCCTGTTCGCCGAAAAAGTCGCAACCCTGCCGGAGAGCGAACGCATCCAGTTCCATCACCATGTCGTGGCCAATGGTGAAACACTGTCGCAACTGGTGAACCGTTACGGCGTGTCCATGACGTTGATTACCGGAACGAACGGGATCGCAAACCAGAACATGATCCGGGCCGGACAGACCCTGGTGATCCCTGTCAGGGGTGTGTCGCGGGCCGACGGCGGGGCCGAAACCCCGGCAGTGGCACCGGCGTCTTCCACCGACCGTCCGGCTGCGTATCAGATTCGGCGCGGGGACACATTGATCGGCATCGCAACCCGCTTCGCGTTGTCAATCAATGAGATCAAGGCTTGGAACGGCATGTCGTCCAACCTCTTGATCGCGGGTCAAAGTCTGCGCCTTCCTCCCGCATCGACCCCGGCGACGAGTTCCGGAAATGCCACCCGGACCGAGCGTGTCGTGTACCAGGTCCGGCCTGGCGATACGCTCTTCCAAATCGCCATGTTTTACCGCACTTCGGTGGACGATATCCGCGCCTGGAACCCCGATTCAGACTTGTCGGTCATCCGGCCAGGCGACCAGATCACGATCCATATGCCCCGCTAGTGGTCCCGGTCACAATGACGGCAGATCCAGAAGACCCGGCCACAGCCGGGCCACCGGGAAGACCGACTGCGGTCGCCCGGCAACTTCATATCGACTGTACTTCCGCGCGGCGTATTCTAATAGAAAGGATTCGACCATGAGTGGTCCATCGATACAGTTCCATAAGATCTGGATTGAACAGTGTAGGGCGACTGAGGATATCCGTGAACGCTTCGGGCTCGAAGATGCCATACGCTATCTGATCGGAGAAAAACTGCTCGACTTCGTTCGCGCTTCGGAAGACGATCCCGACTTCGCGAAGGAGTTGCCCGCGTTCGTGGCTGAGATCCGGCGGCTCTTCTCTGCTGCGGAGATTCGGGAGTTTCTGGACGATCTCGAGCGCACGAAGTGTTTGGTTCCACCAGAACCGGATCTGGAGGTGGAGGTTCTCGACGACGAAATGGACGAAGAGTCCTGGCCGGGTAATCCAGTGTTAGGCGCAGAGGAGTTACTTCGATTCTCTCGTATTCGGCATCTGCTGAAGCCGTAGTTGGCTGAACGGTAAGAAAACGAGGGAAAGAGCAGCAGATCTATCTCTGGCTCACCATAACGCAGTGCTCTGCATAATCCTCTCCAGGCTCGCTCTGAATGATCCCGGCCGCCTCAGCAGACCGCACGCCACGAAGCGGACCGTGCGTACGAGCGGAACGGTCTACTGACATAAGGCGTCGCGAAAGTCCTATTCGGAATCCGGGTCACGCAGAAGTCGGAGTTGTCCGCGCGCGCGAGCACCGGAAGCGCTTCGGCATGCGCAGATCTCCAGAGAATTGCGAAGGGAAATCGCAGGGTGTGGAAAGAAGGACTTATCGTTCGCATAATATATTTGCGAAATGTGCGTCTTGTGCAATAAGATTTGCAGCGCTAGGGGATTCGGACGCATGAAGCTCGGGTACGCGCGCGTGTCCACGACCGACCAGGATCTCTCCATCCAGCGCGACCGCCTCTATGCGGCCGGCTGCGAAAAGCTGTTCGAGGAGAAAACCTCCGGCGCCCGCAAGAAGCGGCCCGCGCTCGAGCGCCTGCTCGCCGAGTTGCGCGCCAATGACGTCGTTGTCGTCACTCGCCTGGACCGCCTCGCGCACTCCACGTTCGAGCTGCTGCGCATCGCGGAGAGTATCGAGGCAAAACACGCCGGACTGCAGTCCATTGCCGAGCCCTGGGCCGATACGACGACGCCGGCCGGGCGCATGGTGCTCACCGTCTTTGCTGGCATCGCGGAGTTCGAGCGCTCGCTGATCGCCACGCGAACCGAGGAAGGCCGGCGGGCCGCCCAGGCACGCGGCGTCCCCTTCGGGCGTTCGCCCAAACTGCTGCCGGAGCAACGCACCCTCGCTCGCCATCTCATTGAAGAAGGAAAATCCGTCAGCGAAGTCGCCCGGACCTTCAATGTCCATGTCGCAACGATCTATCGCTGCCTACACGACCATCCGGCCTTATGACAGTAGACCGTTCCGCTCGCACGCATGGTCCGAGTTCCTGAGTGGTGCGCTTCAGTGGCTAGCTTCACGTTCGACGATGCTGTGAATGTGGCACGACTGGCCCTAGGAGCCTGTCGGGAATTGGCTCCCTCGAAGCAAGAATCAACAACTTACGAGCCATCCCCGGTCTGTAAGTTGTTGATTCTTGGTTGCAGACTTCTTATTCCCGACAGGCTCCTAGCTAGAGGTGTCTCGGGCTGGGGCAGGTCAGGGGGGGCCGAGACTAGTCTGCCGGCCCCGCGCACGAGGCGCGAAGCCGGCTTCGCTGCAAGATCAGGAGCCCGTGACCGCAAGGCGCGACGGGCTCCGGGCTACGTCAGTTGCCGTTCGTCGAGGCGATGAACTCGCGCGCCTCGGCGTAGCCCGGATCGTCGTCCGCGCCAATCCAGAAGTCGGCGAGCGTCGCGTAGCGCTCGCGGGCGGTGGCGCGATCCCCGACGGCCGCGGCAGCGCGGGCCGCGCCGAGCAGCGAACGCATCCGGTTCGGCATGCGGAGCAGCGAGGTCTCGAACTTCTCGAGCGCGTCGTCGTGGCGCCCGAGCTGCAGCAGGATCTCGCCGTACAGCTCGTACGGCGGCTTGATCGGGCTAGCCGCGCCGTTCGGCAGACGCAGCGTCTCGACGATGGCGATAGCCTCGTCCATCGAGGCGATCGCCGCCTCGGCGTCGCCTTCGGCCGCCTGAATCGAGGCGGTGACCTCCTTGTGGGCGATGCGATCTTGTGCGCCCCCGTTCTCGGCCCGCGCCGCCAGCGCCGCCTCGGCCTCGTGCGCAGTGGCCAGGTCGCCGCTGCGGACCGCGCTCAGGCCCGTGGCCAGCAGCTCGTGCATCGACGAGTCGTCCGTGATCGGCTCGACGCGCCACTGCTCGGTCTCCACCACGTAGCGGGCGTTGACCAGGGGCAGCGCGCTGACGGCTCGCGCCTGCCCGTCGCTGTCGGCGATGAGCCGTTCCAGCCTTTCGATCCAGACTCGGGCCTTGTCGTAGTCCCCGCGCTGCAGATCGCCGTACTGACCCCAGTCGAGCGAATGGACCGCGTCGCCGACGCTGTCGTCGGGCTCCCACAGAGCGATGGCCGCGTCGTGCGCCGACTGGTTGTGCTGCGAGACGAGGTCCCACATGCCGTGCTGGATGAAAATGTGCGTCGGCATGTGGCGCGCGTGCGAGACCGCCGGCGCTATCTCGGCGTAGCGGTGGGCCGCGTCGAGTGCCAGCGGGGCATGGAGCGGATCGTCGAAGGCGTGAATGGTGTAGTGCACCGCTCCGGGATGGTCGCGGTTCTCGTTGAACACCTTCATCGCGATCGTGCCAGCCCGCACCTCAAGCCGCAACGATTGATCGCCGAGTGCACGGGATCCGGACAGCATCGAGAGCGCGTAGAACGTCGCCACCTCGTCGTCATCGGGGTAGCGCTCGTAGAGCCGCTCCATCGCCTCCATGTAGCCGACCCGCCGCTCGTTGTAGGTTCCCTCGTCGCTCCACAGGACCTCGACCGCTTCGAGGAAGCCCCTCTCGCGATCGGTCGGGGCCTTGGCGGCCCGCGCCGCCGGCGTCGGACCGAGCCGCGCGAGCACCGCGCGGGGATTCTCCTCGTCGAGGCCGGGCTCGCCGCCGAACAGCGGGTGGTTGTAGCTTAGCGTCTCGCCCCAGTACGCGAGAGCGAAGTCCGGCTCGATGGCCTGCGCGGCCTGGAACTGCTCGATGGCCTGCTTCCAGCCGAAGCTGTGCAGGATGGCGACGCCCCGCAGGAAATGGCGCTGCGCCTCCTCCGAACGCGCGGACGTCGGAAAGTCGAGCGACCCGACCTCGGCGAATTGCGCGGCGGCGGGCGCCGCGAGCAGGAGCGTGACGATCAGATAGATGGCAGCCTTCATGGGATCCCCCGTTCCCGAGCAGCCTAGCACAATGCGGCGCGGTAAGCGCCTGAACGTACCCCGCGACGACGGCAGGAGGTCGCTGCTGGCGAAGGAGTACGTGATGGATGGACTCTCTCGTTTCACTACAGGGCAGTACTCGGAGAATCTACCCGTGGGGTTCATGCTCGGCTACGTCCTCGACGGCGATGTGAAGTACGTTGCGGGAAGAGTCGGGAGCTTGGGAACCGCCTCGGCCGGACACCCCCGGCTGGATATCGTGCGCCGTGACGACGGCCACCAGCCTGGAGCATGCCCGGATTAACCTGTATGCTCTGTCCGATGGAAGGAAGATAACGACGCTCCATTTCCCTCCTTGGAAGCCTCCGCGAGAATTCCCGAATGCTTCGACCGTCAGCTTCCTTCAATTCTCAGACGACGGACGGTATCTCGTTGCCGCAACGAAGGAACCACGTATTCGGGTCTGGGAGATGGTGTCGGAAGATTTCCAGTGAGGCACCGGGCCAAGTCGGGAGATCGACTTGGCCGAAGAGGACGGTGCTGTCAGGAGCGTTGTTGCATGGATCGGGGCGGAGATGGAATTCGCCCTTTCCCAAGCGGTAGCGTCAGGCGATGCGTTCGAACACAGGCCGTCCGAGTGCGGTCATTGTGTTCAGAACTTTCTGGCCGACCTGGATTTCCGTGATCTGCCTGGAGAAGCTGCGGGATTGGAGTCTGGGGCCGATCACGCTCTTCCAACGACGGATCTGCGTTTCTATCCGGCTGCGCCGGTTGTACCCTGTGGCCGCCTGCCAGGCCATGCGGCCATTGCTGCGGATCTGGGCAATATGGCGATCCCGAACCGTCGGATCCCGCGCCGATTGCGGGCGGATCACTGCGTTCTTCGGCGGCGGTATAACCACATCCAGGGTCTCCCCATACCGTTCCCTCAGCAGATCCCGTGTGGACGCTCCATCATAGGCGCCGTCCGCCAGAAAGCCCGTGACAGGGGCATCGAGTTGATCCAGGAGCCCGGGTAAGGCGGTGCTGTCTCCAACGTCATCGTGAGTCAGATTGGCGCAAACAATCGCACCGCTGGACCAGGTCCAGTCCGAGGTGGAGTTTGCGCCAGCGGCGGCGTATTCCCCTGGTTTTATGCTTCTGCGCGAGCCATTCCCCTTCGCCGAAGATCTTGAGGCCGGTACTGTCCACCACCAGATGGACAGGCACAGATCCTGCTTGACTCATCACTTGAGCGATGCTCAAGCCGTTTGCACGACGCGACAGTGTGGAGAAGTCCGGCACCCGTATATCCAGCCCCATGAGCGTGCCGATGGAACCCATCAGTCCCTGCGTTTGCCGCAACGCAAGCCGATACGGCGTGCGCAGCGTCAGGCATGTCTCGATCGCCAGATCCGAGTATCTCCGCTGGCCACCCCGTGACGTGCGGCGCGGCGCGCTCCAGACACTTTGCGCCTCCTCACTGACCCAGATCGTCAGATCACCCCGCTGGCGCAGGCTCTCGTTATATTCCGCCCAGTTGATCACCCGATACTGCGCCTTATCAAACTTGTGCCGTCGGGCTGCGTTGAACTTATGTGGCATCTAAGTTATCCCCGGTGTTGAAAAACACAATGATAAGACATCCTTCGGGATGATCCATGCAACAAGTTCTGGCAAAGGTCGACTCAATGGGATTCGTCGTTCTGATGCTTTGCCAATGCTTGGCCGGAAAGTCGTAAAAGGCCAGCAGTTCTTCTCTGTCTTTCTGGAGGCAGACAGTGGCTTTCGGATACTTCGGCTCATAGGTTTCAATGAACAGTTCGAATGCCTTCTCGGCGTCTGCCTTGGTTTCGGCCCGCCAGATCGCGTGCAATGCCTGTTTCGCTTTCGCCTGGGCCGACTTGGGTAGGCAGTTGAGCACGTTCATGGTCTTGTGCATCCAGCAACGTTGTTGGCGTGTCTCGGGATAGATTTCCTCCAGTGCGGCCCAGAACCCCATCGCACCGTCACCGATGGCCAACTCCGGGATATTCATCCCACGGGACTTCAGCTTCAACAAGACCTCGCGCCAACTCTGTGTCGATTCCCGGACACCGTCTTCGATCGCCAGAAAACGTTTCTCTCCGCGTTCATTCACGCCGATCACGACCAATGCACACAACTTGGTTTGTTCAGCGCGCAGTCCGCTGTAGATACCGTCGGCCCAGACATAGACCCAACGGTCTGCGTCCAAACGCTGGTCGCATCCGTGGCGGTACTGCTCGGCCCAGACCTGTTTCAAGCGCGATACCGTGCTCGCCGACAGGCCCTGCGCCTGAGGACCGACAAGAACTCTTAGGGCGTCACCCATCTCGCCGCTCGAGACGCCTTTCAAATACAACCACGGCACCGCTGCTTCCAGCGACCTCGTCTTCCGAATGTAGGGTGGTACCAGGGCCGATCGGAACGTCACTGCTTCACCCGTCTTGGCACGGACCTTCGGAATTTGGACCGTTACCGGCCCCAGACCGGTCTGCAGTTCACGTTCAGGCAGATAACCGTTGCGCACCACCCCGGCGTTCCCCGTCTCGGTTCGCCGATCGCCGTGCTGGGATAGCAGCTCTGCCAGTTCGGCTTCCACCGCGCGTTGGATCAGTTGCTGTGCCCCGACTCGTAGTGAGGTGGCCCCGGAAAATCGGGCAGTTGTTTAAGGTGTATTCCACCGACTGAGGAGGGATACGCGATGACGAAGAGACGCAGGTTTTCTGGGGAGTTGAAAGCGAAGGTCGCGCTGGAAGCGCTTCGGGGCGATCGGACGCTGCAGGAGATTGCCTCGAAGCACCAGGTTCATCCGAACCAGGTGAGCACATGGAAGCGCCAGGCGATGGAAGGGCTTGGCGAGATGTTCTCGAACGGTGTGGAACGCCGGCGGCGGGATCATGAAAGCGAGGTTCGTGAGCTTCACGCCAAGATCGGCGAATTGACGGTGGAGCGGGATTTTTTGTCCAGAGGGTCCGGTCGATGAGCCGGGCCGCGCGCCGGGCGATGGTGAGGCGCCCTGACCCGGAACTGAGCTTGAGTCGTCAATGCCGTTTGCTGTCGATCGGGCGCTCCTGGCTCTATTACACGCCCCAGGGCGAGAGCGCGGAGACCTTGGCGCGGATGCGGCGCATCGATGAGTTGTTTCTGAAGCATCCGTTCTACGGTGCCCGTCAGATCGTCCGTCATCTGCGCCGCGAGGGCGTGCGCATCGGCCGTCGCCGGGCGGGGCGTCTGATGCGTTTGATGGGTCTTCAGGCGATCTACCGGGCACCCCGCACCAGCGAGCCGCATCCCGAGCACCGGGTCTACCCCTATCTGCTCAAGGGTTTGGCGATCGAGCGGGCAAACCATGTCTGGTGCGCCGACATCACCTACATCCCTGTGCGGCGCGGCTTTCTTTACTTGGTGGCGATCCTGGATTGGGCGAGCCGGTATGTGCTGGCCTGGCGTTTGTCGAACACCCTGGACGCCGGCTTTTGCGTCGAGGCGCTCGAGGAGGCGCGGACCCGCCACGGCCAGCCGGAGATCTTCAATACCGATCAGGGCAGCCAGTTCACCGGCTTCGCCTTCACCGGGCGCTTGCGGGCGGCCGGTGTCCAGATCTCGATGGACGGCCGGGGCCGGTGCATGGACAACATCTTCATCGAGCGGCTGTGGCGCTCCCTCAAATACGAGGCTGTCTATCTGCACGACCTTGCCGACGGCTTCCAGGCCCGGCGCGTCATCGGCGAGTGGATCGACTTCTACAACGCCGAACGGCCACACTCGGCCCTCGGCGGAAAAACCCCGGCCGAGGCCTACCGCGGCGACCCGCCTGCGGATATGATGGACAAGCAGCTACGCGCCTTGCCCGCTTACCCACCGGCGCAGCAACGGCGACAGGAAGATCGATCCAAGGAGATTCTGGCAAGATGAGCGGCAACCGGAATACACCTTAAACAGGCCGCCAAGCTGTCGACAAACCGGGGCCACCTCAGTGATCTGCATGGTTGAGCCGGGCGTGTATGAAGGTTTTTGGGAATACGTAGGGTGCTGCAGGTACACGGAGTTGTAGAATGAACTTCTCGAGCCCTAAGCCCACATCGATCGTATTGTTAGTGTCGTCCCTCCTAATGGTAGTAGCGGGCTACTGGTTCTCTGCCAGGTATACGACCTCCTCTGCATCAACGGAGATTTCGGTCACACGAGTGGACTGGGTGAGGACCCGCGTACTCAAACAGGCAGGAGAGTCCCCGGTGATTGTGGAGTCCGGTGTTGTCTACATAGCCGCGGACGGCAGGGTAAGAACCGAAACAACCCGAGTTTCCGGATCATCCGGCCAAAACACGAGTGTGCAGATCCTTGACTACCAGAATAACACCCGCCATGTGTTGAACCTTGAACGAAAGACTGCGGCGCGGAGTGCGCTGCGGCGCCCATCAAGGTCTGGTAGGGAGCGCTCAGGAGCGAGCTATACCTCCGGGGGAGTGCTAGTTAGCGATGACCTCAATACAAGCATTGGCGAAAAGACGATTGACGGTCTTACGCTGAAGGGATCGCGGCAGACTATGACCTTGAATGGCCCCGACGGGACGTCAATTCTAGTGTCGCATGAGACTTGGTCATATGACCTCGGCGTAACTGGCGGAGGCATCCTTCCGCTGGAGCATAGGTTCGAAGATGCTCGCACTAGTGAGAATCGAAGAATTACACAGGTAAGTAATCTCGTAATGTCTGGGGATATCTTCCTGATCCCTCCAGATTTCATCGAGAACTAGTGACGCGCCTTCGAGCGGCTGGCCCCCGACCGGGACTGTCTCGTCGTCCGCTCACGCCTTAGCGCGATTGACTTCAATGCGGTTTTGTTGGCGTATCGGATAGAGATAGAGTCATACGGCGTCATGGGCGCATTCAGCGTAGCCCATGACGGCTACCGCCTGCCACGCGTGCCTGTCGTGTTCAGCGTGGTGGTCGGTGCAGCCACGGTCGGGCCGCACCGACCACCACCACAGCTAATACCGCTCCTCTCCCACGGCGAAATATGCGGTCTTGGAGCAGCTTGAGGCCCGAACCGCAGAGGTGTGTCCAGTAGTAGTAGGACGACTTAACCTTACACGAACGTCGCAGTCTGGACCGTTCCCAAGTCCTCGCCCTGGGCTCCTGCGCGTGGATCCAAGACCGGCACAATCTGATCATTACCGGTCCGACCGGCATCGGGAAGAGCTTTCTGGCTTCGGCTTTCGTCGAACGCGCCTGCCGGCGGGGTTTCAACGCCACTTACGTCCGCATGCCCCGGCTCTTGCACCAACTAGCGGTCGGCCGTGGCGACGGCTCCTACACCCGACTCCTGGCCCGGCTGGCCAAAGCCGATCTGCTGGCCATCGACGACTGGCTCTTGGCTCCGCTGCGCGACGCCGAACGCCGGGACCTGATCGAAGTCGTCGAGGAACGTAGCGAACGCTCCGCCATCTTGATTGCCAGCCAGCTCCCGGTCGCCGACTGGCACAACGTCATTGGCGACCCGAACCAGGCCGACGCCATCTGCGATCGCCTCCTCCACAATGCGCACCGTATCGAACTGAAGGGACGCTCTATGAGACGGACTCAGGCGGCGCCGAAAGTTTCCTCCAAGGAGCCGGCATGAAACCGACCCAGCCACGAGGTAGTCCAGCTCGGACTGGCGCCCGATCGTCGCTGGTACGCGATCCTGGCGCGAAGGATTTGCAGGAATTCGGTCAGGACCCGACAACGAATGAAAAAGAACCGAAAACGAAAACAACAGTGGCTTATGGAAAATGACGCCTATGGAAATCCACACAAGACGTGGATTCCCACAGCCTTGGAAAAGCCTGCGGCTTTACCACATTTCCACACAGGCCCGGTGCCGAACAACAAGGTTATGGAAGGATTCAAACAAGAATCGTGGACTTCAGGAGGTCTAAACTGAGATCCTAATCCTCGCTTCGCTCCGGCGGGTGATCACAATCCCCGGAATCGGTGATCATGATCCCGGAACTGGTGATCACGATCAGCGGAATACGCACCCACTGCTCAAGACCCTGGAGACCACGGACCTGAAGAAGTGGCCAGTGCTCGATGCGGTCCAGGTTCGCGACTATGCCGAGTGCGGCTACATTACCCGGCACGAGAACGTCGTCCTGTTGGGCAAGCACGGAACCGGTAAAACCCATGCCGCCACGGTGCTGGGTGTGGAAGCCTGCCGGAGGGGCTACCGCGTCGGGTTCACCACGGCAGCCGGGCTGGTCAACACCTTGATCGAGTCGCGCGAGGAACGGCAACTGAAGCGGCACCTGGCGAAGCTGGCCCGCTTCGAGCTGCTCATCGTGGACGAAGTCGGCTATATCCCGTTCTCGGCCGAGGGGGCGCAGTTGCTGTTTCAGGTCTTCTCGGACCGCTACGAAAAGGGTTCGCTGATCGTCACATCGAACTTGCCGTTTGCACAGTGGACCAGCGTCTTCGGTGACGCCGCACTGACCGCAGCCCTGCTGGACCGGCTGACCCATCACTGCGCCATTCACCAGTTCGAGTGGGAAAGTATCCGGTTTACCGACAGTCTCGGCGCCGCTAGCAAACGGAAGAACAAACCCCGGTCCGCCGGAGGATCCGCGTGAAAACCGCGGGCGCGGCGGGCTGTGGAAAGTGCCGCCCCCATGGGAACCCGCTGCAAAGCCAGCGCGCTCCCACGGTGGCTTGGAAGCCTTCGGCTCCCACACTCCCCACAGCCTCGACGGCGGAATCGCTTACAAACCATTAACCAGGGGGTGGGTCCCTTTTACTCGATCGGGGTGGGTCCTTTTTACGTTGTCAAAGCGATCCAGGATTCGCTTCTTCTCCGGTCGCGCCGCATTCTTGTAGCGAACCGCCGTTCGTAGAGCTAATTCTCGCCTTGCCGCAACAGTCATGTGTGTCCTCACTTCCCACCTCCGTTCTCATAGAGTTGGGTAACATTTCTAATGAGGCAACAACCCTCAGTTCGGTAACATTTTCAATGAGTCAATGCGACGGGAATAATGATTGACGCTGGACACACCCAGTATCTGTCGATCCGCTATCCGGGATCGAGCCCTCGGTTGGAATCCGGGCGATTCCTATGACAATGCGCTGGCCGAATCGGTGATCGGCCCGTACAAGACCGAGGTCATTTGAAAGGACGGCCGTGGAAGGAGTCGACGATGTCGAGTTCGCCACTCTCGACTGGGTGTCCTGGTTCAATGAGCAGCGGCTCCTGGGACCGATTGGCAACATACCACCGGCCGAATTCGAACAGATGTACTATCAACAGCAACAGTCCCGCCTCGACGAGGCGGGACTCAACTAAAACTGTCTCAGAAAAACCCGGGGCGGTTCAGTATTAGTGTGTCCGTATCCGTTAGATAAAACACCATTTCCACCTTCCCATA
>CAXWPM010000004.1:0-18196 GCA_963667345.2 Terriglobia bacterium | reverse complement strand
TCGTCTCCGGACGACGCCCTTGAGCTTCGCTAACCCTTCACCTCCATCCGGTAGGGTAGGAGACTCTCACCCCAAGCTGTCGGGCATGCCTCCCACACCACCGTACGTACAGTTCCGTATACGGCGGTTCATAAAGATTCAAGGCGCGAATGCACTTCCAGGAACGACAGCAAGCCCACGCGGCGGAATGCAGCCGTGTCTACCGCCTGATGCATGTGGCTGGCCCCGCGTTCCACCAAGGGCCGCGGCCCGTTCGAGACTGAGATCCAAGCCCGTTTCACGCCGATAAGGGTACTGACCCAGGCCGTGAAAACCGTCGCCTATTTAAGGGTCTCGACCGCTCAGCAGGACGTTCGCAGCCAGCACCCCCGACAACAGACGGATCGCGGAGAAGCTAGTTTTCCACGAGATTAACCCTTCACCACACAAGTAATAAGAACAAGTAGTAAGAAACAGGTAGTAGGAGCGACGGGATCTTGCCGAAAGGAAGTTTAGTCTCCGGCCCGGCCTGCATGTAGAGCCGGTAAGGGGCCGTTGACACGCTTGTACTCTTTCCGGTTGCCGGGGTTGGTGCGCGGCAATGAGCACAACACCATCATCCGCGTCATGAAGCCCCTCTCACTCATGGATCTGTCTGCGCAAACGCTTCCCTGGGTGCCTTCATCCTGAAATCGCGATGGCGCTTTCAGCTTCAGACTTCTTATTGCCGACAGGCTCCTAGCTGATCAAGCCATTGGTCCCTCTAGGGCACCGTCTGTGCGGCCAGATGCAGCAGCCCGGTGCCGCCGTCCATCCGCCCTCGCAAGGCGAGGGCCCGCATCCGGATCGAGGTCGACGTTACGCGCACGTAGCCTCCATCGGCCGATCCCAGCTCGGGCAGGAACTCCCGTAGCAGCCCGATGCGGGTGGCGCGCCCCGGCAATCACCAGGAGTCCTCCTCGGCCGCATCCAGCAATTCGCCGTTCCCCGGCGTAGGCTTCGATGAGAACTTCGATTTCCTCCTGCCCCTCGTTGAGGATCGACAGGCCCGTGTACTCGTCTTCGTCCGAGCGGACCGGCGTGAAAAAAGAACTCGTCGCCGGGCTCGTTGGTCAACGGCATCGCCACCCGGCCTGCCCGGCGCCTCGATGCGGACCACCCCGGCCACGATGCGGCACGCTGACGAACGGGTGCGGCCGATCGGCCTGCACGACATCCAGCGCGAAATACCCTTGGCGCAGGCTGCCGCCGGTTCCGAGAATCGCCGCCCAGTCCAGCTCTTCCATGGTCTGTGGCAGAGATCCGGGTCGTGAACCCCGGCGCGATTTTCGCATCCCATCGGTCATCGAATGCGGTCGCCGTCACGGCCGCTGTCTCGTCCGAGGCATTGATGAGCGTGACGACGGTGTTGTATCCCCTGCCGATGACGAAGTAGGGGTACACGGTCCAGTCTGGCTCCCCGTCGCCCCCAACGCTGGCACGGCGAGCTGTCCCCTCGCCCGGATTGTCGACAAGGTTTCCCCGGAATTCGGGCCTCTATCGATTCCACCCGGACGTAGCCTGCCAGCGGCACCGCCGCGGCCGTGATGCCGAACAGGGCGTCCAGGGAATCCCGCACCGCACCCCCGGCCCCGGCCTCCCGCACGGCGGACGCCTGCTCGACGCCAGCCGTATCCATGAGTGTCCACCGGGACTCGAAATCCGCCGCGCCCGCACCGGCCACACTCACGAGAGGCATCTCCCCGGCGCTGCGCCGGTCGAACGGGAAATAGGCCGGCTCGACCGGCGTCTGGGAGTGCACGGCGTAGGCGCCTCCCGGCTGCGGTCCCGATCTTCGTTGCGACTGGCCGGTCGTTCCTAGATTCGATGGCCACCGACGCCACCGTCACAGGCGGTCGCGCCCTGTCCCGAACATGGTCTCCAGGTCGAAGGTCAGGGTCTGACCGGCCCCCAGCAGTCCGGGAGCGTTCGTTGGCCACGTCCGGACCCCTCCAGCAGGTCCCCGGCTTCGTCAAAGGCCCGGATCGTCAGCGGCGCCGCACCGGTCGGCTGTGTTCGAGACCGTGAAGGACTGTGTGTCGACGCCCCGCTCCACCGGAAACAGGAACGTCTTCGACGTCGGCAGGTCCGGCCCCAGCACCGGTAGCAGGAGCTCGTCGTAGCGGGGTACCGCCTTCGAGGGCAGCCGCGCGGGTGGGCTTGGCCGCGCCGATCGGCCCGATCATGACCTGGTAGAAGCCGGTCCCGGCTCCCACCGGTCCGGTCTCGCTCCAGCACCGGGCTAAAGCTGAACACGTCGACAGCGGAGGGGCTGGAGGCGCCCGATGAAAACGTATAGACGACCCGGTTCCGGGCTCCTCCCGACGCCAGCGTGACGTCTTCTTCGCCGTCGGCAGTCGTCAAACTCGCCCCGGTCTGTGATCCGATAATCGCCGGGAACCGGAGTTGGGTGTTCCTGGGTAGCTGAGGACACCTGGAAAATGATTTCCGTTGGGGTGGTCTGCCCGGCCCCGTCCTCGGAAAACGCCCGGGCAAAGCCCTCACTGAACGTGAAGTGGCCAAGATGGTCGATGAGCACACGGCCCGAGCTATAGGTGTAGACCGGATCGGTCGAAGGATCGATGACGATGGCGTCGGCGACTCGTGCGATGACCTGGACGACCCGGCTTCCCGGCGACGAGCCGGTTTTCGACCGTGGAAATCCGCGCGTCGAGCGTTTCGATGCCGCTGGCCGGGACCGATATCCTGCAGGCCTTCAAGGTCTCACCAGCCTCCCCGGTCCCCACACCGGCCAGGCACATGCAACCGGACTTGCCCTGCAGTCGGGATCCACCATGGCACTGAAACCCGTTGCCTGAACCCCGTTGATCGAAATGACGATGGCGTCGGCGTCGCCGGTGAGCACGGCCGGTGAGAGATCGATTGGGATGGCATCTCGTCCACCGTGGTCCCGTAAATGACCCAGAACGACAGTGCAATCCCAACGGCTCGGCATGTCCGGTCCGGATGACGGTCGACGCCGTGCTCGACACACGTGAACGTCGCCTGCGCCCAGGCTGTACCGCCACTGGCGATGGACGGTCACCGCCAACAGGACGCTCGTCCATCGCTGAATATGGGTCATTGGTGTGTCCTTGGTTGTCGCTGCTGGGCCGTCAGGGGCGGCACCCCGTATCGGCGGCCGGCGGTCGGCTCCTACGGCCGCAGGGCGGGATTGGAAAGGGTTGCCCGTGCTCCGGCGGGGTTCCGCCACCCATTCTCCACCGACGCAGGTCCAGGCCTGTCGGATCTTCCATCGAAATGGTCCGGCCGGCGTCAACAAGTTGAAGGCGATCCGGGCAACGGCCCGGGTCCCATCCGCGGAGGCCTCGATCCCCTGCACTTCCGGGTCCTGGAACGGAGGCTCCGGGTGCTCCAGAAAATACGGCCGGTCTTCCGGCCGGAGAAACCGCGACGCGCCTTCCCGGTCGCCCGCGGCCAGCAGGATGCCAGTACGCCGCGGCACGCGCGATTGCAACACCCCACCGGGCGCAGGATCGGACTGGCCCGCGCGGCTCTCAGTCCGCGAGACGGCCTCCAGCCCGACCCCCAATGCCAAAACCATCCCGCACACGCTCACGAAACGGTTCATCGATGTCTCCTGTTCCACCGCACCGGCATTGGGCAAAAAACAACAGGGAAGAGGGTGCATGGCCCCTTCCCTGCATGGATCCGAGCCCCGGACCGCGAGGATTTCTACTCGTCCGTTATGTTGACGGACAGTAGCCCCTGAGGTAAACCCTGTGAAATCCGAGATGTAAACTCCAGCGTCGGCTTCGTTGAAGTCCGCGTCTATGACCATGTACCCGCTGAAGCTACCCGTATGACCGGCGGCCAGTGAGCACCTCGCTGAGCAGTGTCAACATCGTGGACTGCGGCCCCAACATGGATGTTGAGTACGAGTAGTCCGCGGTCGCGGGGCCGATCCTCTGGCCATTCATGTAGAGAGTCGAAGTGGACTGCGCCAGCTCTGGGCACTCCTTCCCTCCGTCATGTTGGGACCCCCGAGATTCCGGTGTCGTACGGTCCGTTGGATAAGACGTAGGCGACCCTGCAGCTTGGTCTGGTCCGACGTGGAGTCGATGACCGTCACGGTGTGCGCTCGGGTCGGAGGCGAAACCGCGGAATCCCTTCGTTCGGGGTCGCCAGTCTTCGGCGGGATTGCGGACTCCAATCGGAGCCTACAGTCCGCCGTTCGCCAGCGATGTCCAGGGTCAGCGGGAGTTCAGATCGGCGTTGTCATCGGTCCCGTCGTCGTGAGAGCGATCTTGCCGGACGAATCACGACGTCGATCATCGACCTTGGCCGGATCGAGTGCTACCGCCGCATGATCATCGACTCATCTATACGCCATGGTGGTGCCGTCGTCAACGAGAGCGCCAGCTTCATTTCGGAACAAGCCCCCTAGGCCGCGATCAACACTATCGGGCTTGAGTTGTTTAGCGTCAGTGATATCAGCGGTATCCAGGGTGGCTCGCCTTCGAACCGATGGACAACTGCTGGTTCGTTAAGGACGTTGTCTGCGGCCTCGTTATTTTCATCTCCGATAGTAGCGGATCGTCGGCGACGAGCACCTTAGTCGATGGCACGTTCATAGGTTCGTACGCAATTCTTCTTTGGTCGTCGACCCACGCATCCAGCGTGACGGTGACATTCTCGGCTCCGACCCCCGGAGAAGTCCAGATCGAGCGCCGCATCCGCGAACGAGTCGTTCGGCGTTTTCCTTCGATCACCAGAGCTTGAAATACTGCGCCGGCACCGCCGACGGGAACTACCGGTGTGGCGGATTAGCGTCCAGTGCTTTCGGCGGTCACGCCGTCGTCGACCAACTCGTCCACGATGGAATTGATAACCTTGGAAACCTGGTTGGAGCCGCTCGGGAGCCGGACGCCCCCTGTGGAGCTAACAGTGGCGTCAACGATGCCGGTCTGGCCCGATCCCGCAAGGGAGAGCCGAACACGTCGGTAACATCAATTGCATCGATGAGTTCGGTCAGACACAGAGTACCCACCATCACATCAACCGTGACCGTAATCGTGTCTTTTCGTCATTCTCACCGCAGATTATCAGCGGTCCGATCCGGGTCGCCACAGATAATCGATCGGCTCAATATCAGTAGTGCTCAGCAGTTCCTGGTGTTGGCGGCATTGCCCACTGCATTCGTGATGGGAACGCCGTAATCGATAATCACCGATCCCAGCCTGGTCGCTGGCGCCGTTGGTGGGGTTGACGTTGCCGGCTTAGCTCATCGCCACGCGTGATACCGCCGGCTCACCTCCGTGTGGCCGTATTGCAGCCGGCCCCGCGGCTCGATTGCCGCTGCTCACCGTACAAAACATGCCTTGCGCAAACGCACCGGTGGCCATCGTCATGGCAACCAGCATGCAGCATGCGGAAAATACAAATCTGGTTTTCATCTAGTTCTCCTTGTAACTTCTTGACATCTTGGTTTTCTTTAAAGTTTTCCCCTGTGCTGGACGCTGGATGCGCCCGGTACCGGCTCATGCGTATGCAGCTCGGCGGCCATCATTGTAAGCTGTTGATCCACTTATGGAAAGAGAAAATTTGGGGTGTGTCGTAACGACACGGTGTGTCACCGGAAGTGTGTATTTTTAGCTCACCCAGAACCGGAAGGGAAAGAGGCTCGGTGGCCTGTGGCCGACCGAGCCTCTCGGGAAAACCAAGAAACCCAAAAGAAGTTTCCTAAAAACCAGATGCAGAGGGCTTATCGTATCCCGTCAGCGTAACGATTTCAACGTGAAAGCAATAAACCGGCCGGACGATCTGCGGGCACCGCACGGCAATCGGCTTGAGGCCGCAAGACTTGCAACAAGGCGTGCCTCTGCAACACACTGTGCTGCATTAGGTGCGCGCACAAAGGACTGTAACGACCAGCCGAACGGGACGATGCCGTTCCGTTAGACCTATCCATACCTACACATAGGTCGATATGGTGCTAACTTCCTGCTTCACTGGGGCCGGTTTCGTTCTGGTCTTGCGACCAGAGCCAGCGCCTTCCCCTCCACAGACAGACACCGTGGAACTCACGGCGTAATTCTTCAGGTTGATCGCGGCATTCCTGTCCCGATCATGGGGCCTGCCGCATTCCGCGCACACCCACGCGCGCACCGACAGGGGCAAGCTGTCCATCTTGTGTCCGCAGTGAGAGCAGGCCTTGCTGCTGGCGAACCAGCGATCGGCGACCACCACCACAGCCCCGCGCATTGCGGCCTTGTACTCCAGTTGCCGTCGGAACTCATGGAAGCCCATGTCGGCAATCGAGCGTGCCAGACGGCGGTTCCCCATCATGGCTTTCACGTTCAGATCCTCGATGCCGATCGTGTGGAACCGGCGCGTGAGATCGGTGGTGAGCTTGTGTTGTGCATCCTGACGGATGTTATGGATACGGGCGTGCAGCCGGGCCAGCTTCGCCCGGGCTTTCCTGCGATTGGCCGAGCCTGTTTCCTTCCGGTTCAGGCTGCGGGACAAGCGCTGCTGGCGCCTGAGCAACGCCTTGTGCGGCTTGGGGCCGGGGAGGGAAGGATCTCCCGTCGAGAGCGTCGCGAAATTGGATACGCCCAGATCCACACCTACCGCGCCTTGGTTCTCGGCTTTGGGTAGATGCGCGGTATCGGGCGTATCCACGGTGAGACTGACAAACCAGCGGTCGGCCACGCGGGAGACCGTCGCCGACATGATTGTGCCCGAGAAGCGCAACGACTCGCGCATGCGCACCCAACCCAGCTTGGGAATGCATATGCGGGGGCCGTCCACACAGAACAAGTCGTTGGTGAGGGTGAAGCGGTCGCGTACCCCTTTCTTGCGGAACCGCGGGTAGCGGGCGCGGCCGACAAAGAAGTTCCGGAATGCTTCTCCCAGCTGGATGATCGCCATTTGGGGCGCGTTCTTGGTGACTTCCAGCATCCAGGGGAATTGCTCGGCCTTGATGGCGTTGAGTTGGCGGCGCAAGGCCGCTTGTGAGGGTCGCGGTAACGACGGGTCGGCGCGGTGCGCCGCATACTGCCGCTGCCATTCGGCCAGCGCCCAGTTGTAGGCGAACCGAGCCGTGCCTGCGGCTCGCGCCATGTAGGTCGCCTGTACGTTGTTCAAATCCAGCGCGATCTTGTGGGCGATCAGCATGACTGCGATTCCTCGTCGAGCCTCAACTGAAGTCGGGAGGCTCGCGCATCGGTTCCCGTGGCGGAAGCTCGAGGTCCACGCCGCCGAAAGGCGCAAAGCATTCGTGGATGAAACTGGCCAAGTTCTCAGGTTCGGCTTCCCGGCCGACCGCCTCGCGCAGGATGACCCGCGCCTCCTCTTCCATCGAACGGCCGTTGGCGGCCGCGCGAACCCGAAGCCGGGTCTTCACATCGTCGTCAAGATGGCGGATCGTGATGCTCGCCATTGTCCCACCTCCTTGGTTCAAGCTTATGCGGCGATTGTGTTGCAATCAATGCCGTCCCCCATGCATTCCGGAGAGTGGTAACACTCCGTCCGCACCCCCATCCCTCCAACACGGCGCGCGCGCGCGTGTGTCCGTGTCAGGGTTGACTCCAATTGCGGCCACATGAATCATGATCCCGCGGCCCCGCATGCCAGCCCAAACGTGTTCGTGTTCGTGCGCGCGGCCCCAATGCCGCAGTTCGGTGGAGGTGTCATTGAGAGAGTTTGACGGGGCGGCCGGCCTTGAGTTCGGACGCCCGCTTTGGGAAGGTTTCACCCCTCTTCCGTTCCAGGTTGACAATTTCTGATCGCAGGCCAGCCTCGCACAGACTGGCTAGGGTAAGGCCTGGCGTCCAGTAGACCGCATCTCGCGCCCGATCGAACAGCTCCACCGGTAAATGGAACGTGGCCCGAATCTTTCGGACCTTGGACGGCTCCTTTTGGCTGGGACTCGACGCTGGAGTTTCCGGCACGAGGGCATCCAGCGGATCGGACCCGAGAGCGGGTCTTCGGCGAGTCGCGCTACTTTTCATGTTTGTCGTCTCCTTTCGAGTAACTCGGCCGCGGCAGCGCGGTAGTCTTCCGCTCCGCGGCCCTGCGGGTCGTATGTGGTCACCGGTTGCGCGAAGGACCACGCCTCGCGCAGGCGGACGTTTTCCCGGATCACCGTATTCATAACCAGTTTTCCGAAACGTTCTCGCAAGCGTTCCGTCACTTCACGGGACAGATTGGTCCTCGCGTCCGCCCGGCAAATCAGAACCTCAGTCACGGTCAAGTCGGGGTTGAGTCGGTCCCGAACGCGATCCATGGTTTGCATCACCCCAGCCAGGCCGGCCATGGCCATCGATGAAACCTCGACAGGCACGAGAACCTCGTGGGACGCACAGAGAGCGGATACGGTTAGCAGGCCGAGGGAGGGGGGGCAGTCCAGCAGGATGAAGTTCCACGGCTCGGATAGTTCGGCCAGCACCTCCCGTAGGATCATCTCAGCCCCCACTTCGCCAGCCAAGGCCTTCTCTACACCGGCTAACCAAGTCGAGGACGGCACCAAATCCACGCCCAAGGCTGCACTCTCACGGACGAGGGCCGCCAGGCTGCCATTATTGGTAAAGACATCAAGAAGCCCCCGACCCCCGTCCTTCGAGCCGAGCCAAGCCGAGGCGGACGCTTGCGGGTCAAGATCTACCACGAGGGTCTGGCACCCAATCTCGCCAAGCGCGGCGGCCAGGTTCACTGTGGTCGTGGTTTTTCCACTGCCGCCCTTCTGGTTCGTCACAGCCAAGATCTTCATAATTTCTCGTGGTCCTGTCGGCCAGGAAGTGGCCCTTTTGGATCCGGGCATAACCACTGGCTCAACCGGGAAAATTGATTTCATTGTAATAAAACTATGTGTTTATTACAATGAAGTAAATATATAATATTGAAATAAATTAATGACATTGTCATAAATACGTGTATTTATGTATAGAACTTACCGAGTGGAAAGTTGTGAGCGCTGTTGCCCCCTGGAGGATTTGCGGGAGCGCCGGGCGGACAGAGCTGATCTACCGGATGCGATCCTCCCGTAGAAACATTTTTTCCTGTCTTGGCCCGCGATGAGAGAGAATTCGCCTGAGAGGGGCACCATGAATCAAGACGACAGGCGGCAACGCAGTTTTGAGATTGTCCGCCACGATCCAACCGAAGACTCCACGGCCCCGGTGCGGTACCACTCCCGAATGCTCGATCAAGTCAACGCCCTCATCGGGGCCCGCGATGCCGAACCGGACGTCGGCTTCATGGTGCGGCTGATGATTCTTTGTAGCCTGCCGCGCAGCAACCCTGGGCAGCGGAAAGAGTACGTCCGTCGCAATGGTCCTTACACCCTGGTGATGACCGCTGGTTACCAGCAAAAGCTCCCATACGGGACTATCCCACGGCTTCTGCTGGGTTGGGTATGCACCGAAGCGGTCCAGACCCAAAGCCGCGAACTCGTCTTAGGGCGTTCGCTCTCGGAGTTCATGCGCAAGATGGGCATTTACAACTCTGGTGGCCACCCGCAGACCCGGCTGCGCAATCAAATGCGACGGCTCTTTCGCTGTCAGGTGGAGTTGATCCAAGAGAATGAGAGCAGCGAACGCTCGGTTGCCTCGCGCATCGCCGATCGGACCGAGTTCTGGTGGAACCCCAAGCATCCCGAGGACCGGACGCTGTGGGAGAGCAAGATTCGGCTGGGTGAAGAGTTCTTCAACGAGATCATCCGTCATCCAGTGCCGCTCGACATGAACACCCTGAAGGCCCTGAAGCGGTCGCCACTCGGTCTCGACCTGTACATGTGGCTCACGTACCGGACGTTCAGCCTCGATGGTCCGAAGCGGCTGTCTTGGCCGATGCTCTATCGGCAGTTCGGCGTGGGTAGTAAGAGCGGCGGGATCTGTTGAAAAATCATTTGTGTTTCTGATCGGGACCTGATTTGGAATGAAAGCCGAGTAAGAGGAAAAGCCATGCCGAAGGATGCGTTGACGAGACGTTGGGGTCGGAGACCGGCAGGGTTCTGTCAGGAACAAACGGACGTCTTGACCTAACAGTCCAGTAGCATGGAACGTGACGCATTCCATGTTTCGTATCTGTCAGATAAAATACCAACAACCGTATTCCATGGTCAGGCCGTGAAAACCGTTGCCTATTTGACGGTGTCGACCGCGCAGCAGGACGTGCACATCCAGCGCCCCCGACAACCGACGAATCCTGGAGAAGCTGGCCGCGTCGATCATCTTCTAAGGAGTTTTCCACGCTGAAAGTGAAAACCCTACTGGCTCGATTTTCCGCTGAAAGTGGAAACCTTACCCTTCAATTTTCCGCTGAAAGTGGCTACCCATACAAGTAATAAGAACAAGTAATAAGAATTCATGTAGGAGGAGCGGCGGGATCTGTTGAAAAACCATTCCGAGTCAAAAAGCAGAAAAGACGGACGGCTGAACGCACGTTCGGTTTCCTTCGACTGCTTCACCCGCATTGTCTCGGCCTTGCCCGAACCATCGCCTTCGGGCCTCTTTCATTGAGTCCTCCTTCTTTGGAAGTCGTCGCTTCCAAGCAGGACTTTCCTATCTACCGCCGCTCTCGGTCAAACCTCTGCGAGTCGCCCCGGCTAAGCCGGGGGTTTACCTATGGGAATTAATGGTCAGGTGCGCGGAGAGTTTCCTGGACACGCAGCGGATCTTCCCTTCATCGACCAGTTCATACAGGGCACGGTGGGTAATCCAGTGGAAGAAGCGTTCCTCAAAAAAGATTTCGATCTGCTGTGCATAATAGGCCTCATCACCGTTTGGGAAGAGTTCGTCTAAGAGGGCCTCTTTCGCTTGGTCAGCCTTTTTGTCGCGTGGGCGGTAGTGTGCCCCCTCGGCAGTGGGTTCGTATTCCTCATCGCGATGATCAGTGGTCAACAGCGTTATAACTGAATCTGGTGCAGGAACAATGGCCTCTTGGCGATTTTGTGCCGGTCGCGCTCACGGCCTTAGCGTGCAAAATTACACCAATCTGCCTGATACCCTTAGTACGCCGAAGCCTATTTAATCATGGTAACAAGTAACCATGATTAAATGGCAATATATGCCTCCCACATGGCGAGAAAGAGTCGAGACTTTGCGCCTTTCGTGTAGCCGAATTCCTCTCCTGCCCGGGCACTGAACGCCAGGAACACATCCGGCGGCACCATTAACTGCAACGGCTTATTCTTTCCTTCAGTAGCCCGCGAGTCGGTTTCGGTCAGGTTCCTATTCTTCTCGCGCGGTGGCGGTGCGCCTTTTTTGAGTGCGGAAGTATTCACCATCACAGATTCTCCTTTGTGGCCGTGACGGCGACCAGGAGATCGATCATCGCCTGGGCCATTCGCTCGGCCTTTTCGTTCAAACTCCGATACGCGGTTTCGGTCGCTGCCTTTCCAGCATCATGTGCGATCCCATAGGCCGTGGAGACTGGAAGAAACCCATCGACCAGGGTGTAGTCCGTCTGTTCGAGGTAGGTTCGCGCCGCGACGATCTCCGCGGCGCTACGGGTTGTTTTCACCAGCGTGAAGACGATACGAGAGCTATTGATTCCAGAATCGACCAAACTGTGGGCGAGCTTTACGGCGGGCCGCAGATCATCCTTCGTCTGTCCCGTTGGTATGACGGTTAAATGAGCAGCCTGGGCGATCTCAAGCGTCTGTCGCGAGGAGTGCGGACGGCCGTCGAGGATGTAGGCGTCGAAGCGGCCCGCCTCGGCAAGTGCCGTCTTGAGATTCCCGAATGGCTGGACCTGGATCTCAGGCTCGATCCCGGATTCCGCCCGGTCGCTCGCCCACTCTGTGCAGGTTATCTGCTGCATGTCCAGGTCGGCGATCTTCACGGTAAAGCCGTCCTGGGCCAACTCCCGGGCAAAGAGTCGTGCAAGGGTGGATTTTCCGACTCCTCCTTTCTGGGAAACCATGCCGACGATATAGGTCAAGCCAGATTACCTTTTGCCAAAGAATCTATACGCATGACACCATCAAACCATGATTACTACTTTTATTGTAACATTGGTATCATGCTACCAGTCGATATAAGCCCGTGTCGGGAGCCGCGATGTGTTTTGCTGGCTAACGATTGTTTTGTTTCAGACACAGCCTAAAACAAACGCGTATCGCGATGTGTTTCTGATCTGGACCTGATTTGGAATGAAAGCCGAGTAAGAGGAAAAGCCATGCCGAAAGATACGCTGACGCCCCAGACGCGGCACCACTTCACCCGCTTCGATCAGGTCGACCAGCTTGTTGGGGCCAGTGAAGCGGACGCGGAGCTCGCATTCATGCACCGGCTGATGGCGCTGTGCAGCCTGCCCCGCACCGATCCCGGCGACCAGAAAGAATATGTCCGGCGCAACGGGCCTTACAAGCTAGGGATGACCGCTGGGATCGACAACAAACTTCCCTATGGCAACCTGCCGCGGCTGCTGATGGCTTACGTCTGCACCGAAGCGGTACAGACACAAAGCCGTGTGTTGATCTTGGGGAAATCGGTTGCCGAGTTCATGCGCAAGCTGGGTATCTACAGCACCAGCGGCGAGAAGTACGGTCGCCTCCGCGAACAGATAAAGCGGCTCTTCAACGTGCATCTCCAGTGGATCTACGAAGATGAGAACGGCGAAGCAAGCGTGAATGCGCTGATCGTCCGCCGCGCGGAGCTTTGGTGGAACCCGAAGCAACCAGACGACCGCACGCTATGGGACAACAAGATCGAACTGAGCGAAGACTTTTTCAACGAGATCATCAGCCACCCGGTGCCGCTGGACATGACCGTCCTGAAGGCGCTGAAGCGGGCAACGCTGGGTCTCGACCTGTACATGTGGCTCACGTACCGGACGTTTAGCCTCGTCGGTCCGAAGCGGCTGGCCTGGCCGATGCTCTACCGGCAGTTCGGGGCGGACCCGGCCAAGGCGGGCGACAAGCGCACAGTTGACAACTTTCGCACCGACTGCCTCCGGGAGTTGAAGAAGATCAAGACAGCCTGGCCGGGCCTGGAGTACCGCATCGAGCGCGGCTACCGGCACGAAAAGAATGGCTCTTTGGTTCTGCTGCCATCCAAGCCGTCGATCCCGCCTCTGAAGCTCGTTACGTAGTCAAGAATTGCCCAGGAGCGCCGTTTCCACAGTTCACTGTGATCTTGGGGAGTTTTCCACGACTATTCACCAAGATTGAGAACGGCCAATCTTCGACTATTCACCAAGATTGACTGCCGAAATCTTCGACTATTCACCAAGACATACAAGTAATAAGAACAAGTAATAAGAACAAGTAATAGAAGCGGCGGGATCTGTTGAAAAACCATTCCGGTCAGAAAGCAGAAAAGACGGACGGCTGAAAGCCCGTTCGGTTTCCTGCGACAGCTTCGTGCCGGAGCAGTTCCAGAGGGGATCCAGATCTGCTCCAGAGTGGAGTCCAGAGCAGCTCCAGGCGATGAAGGGTCTTCTGGGGCAGAAAATTGTATTGCATTTGATGTCGGTGTATATCGAGGGGTCTGCCGTCTGTGCGCGCCCTTGTATTTTCAGTGGGTTATGGATGTCGGGAGGGACGGGTTTCAGCGCCACGGTGTGCCTGAGCCGCCTTTGATACCTCCAACGGTGATTATCATGGGGATCGCCCGTATTAAGATATTCTGATGTCTTTAAGACATCGCATAGACATCTTATCGAATTCAAGTGAGGAATTTACAACAGATGCGGGCGGCCAGCGATGCGGGTCCCCTGAGGTGTCCCTGCGCGTGGTGGGTATTCCGCTGATCGTAAACACCAGTTCCGGAATCATGAACACCGATTCCGGCCATCGTGAACACTCGCCGGAGCGTGCATCTCCTCCGATCTGCGTCACTGGGGCGTGGATTGCGGCTTGATGAATCCTTCCGTCGCTTGTTCGAGTCTGGCTATGCGCTCGCCAAGGGCTGTTTCCAGCTTGCCGATGCGCTCAACCAAACCTAACTCCACCTTGCCCACGCGCTCGCCCAGGGCGGCAATATCTTTCCGCAGGTCTGCCATATCCCGCCGCAGTGCCCATTGTCCGGTAACGATGATGCCTGCAAGGGCAATGGCCGCGACAATGATTCCTATCAATTCTTGGCTCATCTGGTCAGTATAGACTTCCCTGTTCTGATTCGGACCTGATTTGGAATGAAGACCGAGTAAGAAGAAAAATCATGCCGAAGGATGCGTTGACGCCCCGGCCAGACACCACTTCACCCGCTTCGATAAGATCGACCAGCTTGTCGGGACCAGCGAAGCGGACGCCGATCTCGGTTTCATGGCGCGGCTGATAGCGCTGTACAGCCTGCCCAGTACGAACCCTGGCGACGCGCTTCAGTACGCCCGCCGCAATGGCCCCTATAGCCTCACCATGATCGCGGGAGCCAACAACAAGCTGCCATACGGGAACATTCCACGCCTACTGATTGCTTGGATCTGCACCGAAGCGGTGCAGATCCAAGACCGGGTGTTGACCTTGGGCCGGTCCCTGGGCAACTTTATGCGAAAGTTACAAATCTATGACTCGGGCGGAAATCCCCAGTTGCGGCTCCGTAATCAAATGCAGCGGCTCTTTCGATCGCACGTTCAGTTGGTCTACCAAGACACGCACGGAGAGCGGTTCGTGTCCTCGGCGATCGCGGACCGGGGTGAGTTCTGGTGGGACCTGAAGCGTCCCGATGAGCCCATGCTTTGGGAGAGCACCATCCGCCTCGGTGAGGACTTTTTCAATGAGATCGTGAGCCATCCGGTGCCGCTGGACATGAACGTGTTGAGAGCAATCAAACGGTCGACACTCGCACTGGATCTCTACACTTGGCTGACCTACAAAACATTCGTCCTCACGCGGTCGGAGCAGCTTTCCTGGAAGAGACTCTACCGCCAGTTTGGCGCGAGGCCCGATCGGTCAAATGACATACGCACGGTTGACAACTTTCGCACCGACTGCCTGCGCGAGTTGAAGAAAATCAATCTGGCTTGGCCGGAGTTAAACTACGACACTGCCAAGGGCGTCTTAGTGTTGAACCCTTGCGCGCCGTCGATCCCGCCGCTGCGACTGTTCCGCCCCTAGGATTGCCCAAGAGGAGCCGATCAACCTTCTACCCCTGCCTTTCGTCCGGATCTCCACATGGCCTCTGAAGGCCATTTCCACAAGTGCATGTGATTTCAGGGACTTTTCAACGGACAAACACCAAGACATACAAGTAATAAGAACAAGTAATTAAGAATCAGGTAGTAGGAGCGGCGGGGCTGTTGAAAAACCATTCAGGTCAAAAAGCAGAAAAGACGGACGGCTGGAAGCGCGTTCGCTTTTCTTGCGACTGCTTCGGGCCGGCAGGAGCCGGAGATCACGGTGCCGCAGGCCGCCCGGAATCGGTGACGATGACCTGGCCGCTGCTACGGTCCAGGACCGCCGTTACAGTGGTGGTCCAGGACTGGCCGTCCCGCGCCTGCACGACGATCGTTGCGCCGGCGAGATCAGAGGGCAGCGCGACAGTATCGCCGAGGTAGATGGATCCCCAGTCGCCATTGTCCAAGCGGTGCGGTCTCCAGCCTGGGAGCGGGGTTGCTCCGGCACCGATGATCATGCCTTCGCGTTCGAGTGCGTTCTTGAGGGTGTGTCGAATCCATGCGCTGGTGTTGATGTGGCGTTCGGTGCGCAAACGGGTGAGGGCGTCGTGGAGGTCTGGGGGGAGCCGGAGCAGTAGGGGTTTATATTTCATTTGATATCAGAGTATATCGCGGGGAATGGTGGATGTCCCCGCCCTTGTGGGGGGATTGTGGAGGTCGGGAGGAAGCCGAGCCAGTGATATCGGTGTATATCACGGGTTCACAAAGGGCCACCGGGTGGCCGGGGGTTGACAGGGAGTGTTAGGATTTTAATCAGTAGCCAGCCTACCCTTTGGGGCCACGCTTAGCGTGCTCCCCGGCAGGGGCTGGCGAGGGGGTGACGCCCCCTACAACCCCCGATTGGGAGGGAAAGGAGCAACATGGGCGCGGGGCGCGCAGTGTGGGTAAAGATCCGGTCCAGCGATGCGGAGCGGGCCGAGTGGCACGCCAAGGCGCGCGCGGCCGGGTTATCGCTGTCGGATCTGGTGCGTCGGTCGGTGGGCCGGGTGCGGACCTGGACGGTCGCGCACACCGAGCTTGAGAGAGAGCGGACCCGGGAGCTGGCGCGGATCGGGTCGAACCTGAACCAGATCGCGCGCTGGGCGAATACCTACCGGGAGGCCGCCGATGCGCTGGAGGTGGTCGCGCATCTGGCCGCCATCGAGCGGGCGCTGGAGACGCTGACCGTCGATGGGGAGCGCGAGCCATGATGATCAAGTTTCTGGCCCGCGGGACCGGGCGGGCGGCGGCTGCGGTGGATTACCTCACCCGTGAGGGATCTCCCGAGCCAGATCCGGAGAAAACCCCCGAACAAGACCCGGAAAAGAACCCGGACGAAGTCACCGTGCTGCGGGGCAATCCCGACCAGGTGGCTGCCGTGGCTGATGGGCTTGAGTTCGAGCACAAGTACACGTCGGGGGTCATCGCCTGGGCCCCGGAGGACAACCCGAGCGATGCGCAAACAGGCCGGGTGGTGGACGAATTCGAGAAGACCGCCTGGGCCGGACTTGAGCCGGACCGCTACGCCTGGACGGCGGTCCAGCACCGCGAAGCGGACGGGGGTGTCCACGTGCATGTCCTGGCAGCACGGTGCGAACTGGAGACCGGCAAGAGCCTGAATATCGCGGCTCCCGGCTGGCAGAAGACGTTTGACGCGTTACGAGACTGGCAGAACCACGAGAACGGCTGGAGCCGGCCGGACGATCCGGAGAGGGCGCGGGACGTGCAGCCGGGTCATCGGGCCTACATCGAGGCCGCCCAACTCCGGGCGGGGATCGAGGCGGAGAAAGACCCCCGGAGGCTGATTACCGACTATTTGAAGCAGGGCATCGAAAGCGGGGCCGTCTCGGATCGCGCCACGATGGTCGACGCCTTGAAACGTGCGGGCTTTGAGGTGCCGCGACAGGGCAAGGACTACATCACGGCGGCGGACCCGGAGAGCGGCGGCAAGTGGCGGTTGAAAGGAGTGATCTATGAACAGGACTTCCGGCGTGAGCGACTTGAAAGCGCGTCTCCAGAAGACGGCCGAGACGGAGAGGCAAGAGGTCGAGGCAATAGTGCAGAGCGAGCTCAAGAAGCTTTCCAAAAACTTGAGCGACATCGTCTGGAAAGAGATCTATACCATCGAGCGCGATACGAAAACCTGGAGCCGGCGGTTGAGCGCGGCGGCACTCAAAGCGTGGGTGCGCCCGATCGTGATCGGCCTGTTGATCTTTCTGGGCATTTGCGTCGGGAGCTGGGGCCTGACGCAGTGGTATGCCATCCAGATCCAAAACCTCATCGAGAGGCGGGACGCAATGAGGCTCCAGGTCGAGCGGCAGCAGACGCTCCTGGATCAGACGTGGGGCGTGTGGATGCACGAGGAGGAGGACGGGACGAGGTACGTCGTGTTTCCCGACGGGACGACGCTCGACATCGTCAACCGATGGCCCTACACCGTGCAAGGGCAGCCTGCCGTGCGGCTTTCGATCGAGTGAGGGAGACTTATGACCGAGTTAGAACAGCAGTTGACAAGCGCCTTGAGCGCGCTTTCGAAGCAGTACGAGGCGGAGATGGCGCAGCAGGCCGAGCAGGTCGGCACATTGCAGAATCAAGTGCAGCGGCTCGAAAAAGCGGTCCAGGACTTGAAGCCGCAGCTCGAACGGTCCGAAGTGTTGGCGGAGGACTTGAAGCAGCAGCTGGGGCGGTCCGAAGCGTTAGCCGAGGATTTGAAGCCGCAGTCCGAACAGGTGCAGAGCTTGTCCGAGCACGTTCAGGGATTGGCCGCGCAATACGAGCGGGAGCAGAAGCAGTTGGCCGCGCAGGTCGAGACTTTGACAGAAAACATGGTGCAGTTGGGCGGACATGTAACGGTCTTGACCAACGCCTACGAGGGACTCCAGCAGAATGTGAACGAAATGATCAACGTATCCAACACTGTTGTGCGGGATATGAACGAGCTCTTTCGGTAATCCACCCCGAGGCCGATCGGAAGCGGAATGCTGGGGATCGGTGGGACCGGGTTGCGGGGCGAATCGAGAACCTGATCCAACAAGCTAGGACGCGGAACCGCGGCTGGGACATTGGCCGGTAGTTCACTGTGGTTCTTGTCTTGTGGCGTGGGAGAATGGGCCGA
>CAXWPM010000003.1:0-1072740 GCA_963667345.2 Terriglobia bacterium | reverse complement strand
CCACCACGTAGCGGGCGTTGACCAGGGGCAGCGCGCTGACGGCTCGCGCCTGCCCGTCGCTGTCGGCGATGAGCCGTTCCAGCCTTTCGATCCAGACTCGGGCCTTGTCGTAGTCCCCGCGCTGCAGATCGCCGTACTGACCCCAGTCGAGCGAATGGACCGCGTCGCCGACGCTGTCGTCGGGCTCCCACAGAGCGATGGCCGCGTCGTGCGCCGACTGGTTGTGCTGCGAGACGAGGTCCCACATGCCGTGCTGGATGAAAATGTGCGTCGGCATGTGGCGCGCGTGCGAGACCGCCGGCGCTATCTCGGCGTAGCGGTGGGCCGCGTCGAGTGCCAGCGGGGCATGGAGCGGATCGTCGAAGGCGTGAATGGTGTAGTGCACCGCTCCGGGATGGTCGCGGTTCTCGTTGAACACCTTCATCGCGATCGTGCCAGCCCGCACCTCAAGCCGCAACGATTGATCGCCGAGTGCACGGGATCCGGACAGCATCGAGAGCGCGTAGAACGTCGCCACCTCGTCGTCATCGGGGTAGCGCTCGTAGAGCCGCTCCATCGCCTCCATGTAGCCGACCCGCCGCTCGTTGTAGGTTCCCTCGTCGCTCCACAGGACCTCGACCGCTTCGAGGAAGCCCCTCTCGCGATCGGTCGGGGCCTTGGCGGCCCGCGCCGCCGGCGTCGGACCGAGCCGCGCGAGCACCGCGCGGGGATTCTCCTCGTCGAGGCCGGGCTCGCCGCCGAACAGCGGGTGGTTGTAGCTTAGCGTCTCGCCCCAGTACGCGAGAGCGAAGTCCGGCTCGATGGCCTGCGCGGCCTGGAACTGCTCGATGGCCTGCTTCCAGCCGAAGCTGTGCAGGATGGCGACGCCCCGCAGGAAATGGCGCTGCGCCTCCTCCGAACGCGCGGACGTCGGAAAGTCGAGCGACCCGACCTCGGCGAATTGCGCGGCGGCGGGCGCCGCGAGCAGGAGCGTGACGATCAGATAGATGGCAGCCTTCATGGGATCCCCCGTTCCCGAGCAGCCTAGCACAATGCGGCGCGGTAAGCGCCTGAACGTACCCCGCGACGACGGCAGGAGGTCGCTGGCGAAGGAGTACGTGATGGATGGACTCTCTCGTTTCACTACAGGGCAGTACTCGGAGAATCTACCCGTGGGGTTCATGCTCGGCTACGTCCTCGACGGCGATGTGAAGTACGTTGCGGGAAGAGTCGGGAGCTTGGGAACCGCCTCGGCCGGACACCCCCGGCTGGATATCGTGCGCCGTGACGACGGCCACCAGCCTGGAGCATGCCCGGATTAACCTGTATGCTCTGTCCGATGGAAGGAAGATAACGACGCTCCATTTCCCTCCTTGGAAGCCTCCGCGAGAATTCCCGAATGCTTCGACCGTCAGCTTCCTTCAATTCTCAGACGACGGACGGTATCTCGTTGCCGCAACGAAGGAACCACGTATTCGGGTCTGGGAGATGGTGTCGGAAGATTTCCAGTGAGGCACCGGGCCAAGTCGGGAGATCGACTTGGCCGAAGAGGACGGTGCTGTCAGGAGCGTTGTTGCATGGATCGGGGCGGAGATGGAATTCGCCCTTTCCCAAGCGGTAGCGTCAGGCGATGCGTTCGAACACAGGCCGTCCGAGTGCGGTCATTGTGTTCAGAACTTTCTGGCCGACCTGGATTTCCGTGATCTGCCTGGAGAAGCTGCGGGATTGGAGTCTGGGGCCGATCACGCTCTTCCAACGACGGATCTGCGTTTCTATCCGGCTGCGCCGGTTGTACCCTGTGGCCGCCTGCCAGGCCATGCGGCCATTGCTGCGGATCTGGGCAATATGGCGATCCCGAACCGTCGGATCCCGCGCCGATTGCGGGCGGATCACTGCGTTCTTCGGCGGCGGTATAACCACATCCAGGGTCTCCCCATACCGTTCCCTCAGCAGATCCCGTGTGGCCGCTCCATCATAGGCGCCGTCCGCCAGAAAGCCCGTGACAGGGGCATCGAGTTGATCCAGGAGCCCGGGTAAGGCGGTGCTGTCTCCAACGTCATCGTGAGTCAGATTGGCGCAAACAATCGCACCGCTGGCCAGGTCCAGTCCGAGGTGGAGTTTGCGCCAGCGGCGGCGTATTCCCCTGGTTTTATGCTTCTGCGCGAGCCATTCCCCTTCGCCGAAGATCTTGAGGCCGGTACTGTCCACCACCAGATGGACAGGCACAGATCCTGCTTGACTCATCACTTGAGCGATGCTCAAGCCGTTTGCACGACGCGACAGTGTGGAGAAGTCCGGCACCCGTATATCCAGCCCCATGAGCGTGCCGATGGAACCCATCAGTCCCTGCGTTTGCCGCAACGCAAGCCGATACGGCGTGCGCAGCGTCAGGCATGTCTCGATCGCCAGATCCGAGTATCTCCGCTGGCCACCCCGTGACGTGCGGCGCGGCGCGCTCCAGACACTTTGCGCCTCCTCACTGACCCAGATCGTCAGATCACCCCGCTGGCGCAGGCTCTCGTTATATTCCGCCCAGTTGATCACCCGATACTGCGCCTTATCAAACTTGTGCCGTCGGGCTGCGTTGAACTTATGTGGCATCTAAGTTATCCCCGGTGTTGAAAAACACAATGATAAGACATCCTTCGGGATGATCCATGAACAAGTTCTGGCAAAGGTCGACTCAATGGGATTCGTCGTTCTGATGCTTTGCCAATGCTTGGCCGGAAAGTCGTAAAAGGCCAGCAGTTCTTCTCTGTCTTTCTGGAGGCAGACAGTGGCTTTCGGATACTTCGGCTCATAGGTTTCAATGAACAGTTCGAATGCCTTCTCGGCGTCTGCCTTGGTTTCGGCCCGCCAGATCGCGTGCAATGCCTGTTTCGCTTTCGCCTGGGCCGACTTGGGTAGGCAGTTGAGCACGTTCATGGTCTTGTGCATCCAGCAACGTTGTTGGCGTGTCTCGGGATAGATTTCCTCCAGTGCGGCCCAGAACCCCATCGCACCGTCACCGATGGCCAACTCCGGGATATTCATCCCACGGGACTTCAGCTTCAACAAGACCTCGCGCCAACTCTGTGTCGATTCCCGGACACCGTCTTCGATCGCCAGAAAACGTTTCTCTCCGCGTTCATTCACGCCGATCACGACCAATGCACACAACTTGGTTTGTTCAGCGCGCAGTCCGCTGTAGATACCGTCGGCCCAGACATAGACCCAACGGTCTGCGTCCAAACGCTGGTCGCATCCGTGGCGGTACTGCTCGGCCCAGACCTGTTTCAAGCGCGATACCGTGCTCGCCGACAGGCCCTGCGCCTGAGGACCGACAAGAACTCTTAGGGCGTCACCCATCTCGCCGCTCGAGACGCCTTTCAAATACAACCACGGCACCGCTGCTTCCAGCGACCTCGTCTTCCGAATGTAGGGTGGTACCAGGGCCGATCGGAACGTCACTGCTTCACCCGTCTTGGCACGGACCTTCGGAATTTGGACCGTTACCGGCCCCAGACCGGTCTGCAGTTCACGTTCAGGCAGATAACCGTTGCGCACCACCCCGGCGTTCCCCGTCTCGGTTCGCCGATCGCCGTGCTGGGATAGCAGCTCTGCCAGTTCGGCTTCCACCGCGCGTTGGATCAGTTGCTGTGCCCCGACTCGTAGTGAGGTGGCCCCGGAAAATCGGGCAGTTGTTTAAGGTGTATTCCACCGACTGAGGAGGGATACGCGATGACGAAGAGACGCAGGTTTTCTGGGGAGTTGAAAGCGAAGGTCGCGCTGGAAGCGCTTCGGGGCGATCGGACGCTGCAGGAGATTGCCTCGAAGCACCAGGTTCATCCGAACCAGGTGAGCACATGGAAGCGCCAGGCGATGGAAGGGCTTGGCGAGATGTTCTCGAACGGTGTGGAACGCCGGCGGCGGGATCATGAAAGCGAGGTTCGTGAGCTTCACGCCAAGATCGGCGAATTGACGGTGGAGCGGGATTTTTTGTCCAGAGGGTCCGGTCGATGAGCCGGGCCGCGCGCCGGGCGATGGTGAGGCGCCCTGACCCGGAACTGAGCTTGAGTCGTCAATGCCGTTTGCTGTCGATCGGGCGCTCCTGGCTCTATTACACGCCCCAGGGCGAGAGCGCGGAGACCTTGGCGCGGATGCGGCGCATCGATGAGTTGTTTCTGAAGCATCCGTTCTACGGTGCCCGTCAGATCGTCCGTCATCTGCGCCGCGAGGGCGTGCGCATCGGCCGTCGCCGGGCGGGGCGTCTGATGCGTTTGATGGGTCTTCAGGCGATCTACCGGGCACCCCGCACCAGCGAGCCGCATCCCGAGCACCGGGTCTACCCCTATCTGCTCAAGGGTTTGGCGATCGAGCGGGCAAACCATGTCTGGTGCGCCGACATCACCTACATCCCTGTGCGGCGCGGCTTTCTTTACTTGGTGGCGATCCTGGATTGGGCGAGCCGGTATGTGCTGGCCTGGCGTTTGTCGAACACCCTGGACGCCGGCTTTTGCGTCGAGGCGCTCGAGGAGGCGCGGACCCGCCACGGCCAGCCGGAGATCTTCAATACCGATCAGGGCAGCCAGTTCACCGGCTTCGCCTTCACCGGGCGCTTGCGGGCGGCCGGTGTCCAGATCTCGATGGACGGCCGGGGCCGGTGCATGGACAACATCTTCATCGAGCGGCTGTGGCGCTCCCTCAAATACGAGGCTGTCTATCTGCACGACCTTGCCGACGGCTTCCAGGCCCGGCGCGTCATCGGCGAGTGGATCGACTTCTACAACGCCGAACGGCCACACTCGGCCCTCGGCGGAAAAACCCCGGCCGAGGCCTACCGCGGCGACCCGCCTGCGGATATGATGGACAAGCAGCTACGCGCCTTGCCCGCTTACCCACCGGCGCAGCAACGGCGACAGGAAGATCGATCCAAGGAGATTCTGGCAAGATGAGCGGCAACCGGAATACACCTTAAACAGGCCGCCAAGCTGTCCACAAACCGGGGCCACCTCAGTGATCTGCATGGTTGAGCCGGGCGTGTATGAAGGTTTTTGGGAATACGTAGGGTGCTGCAGGTACACGGAGTTGTAGAATGAACTTCTCGAGCCCTAAGCCCACATCGATCGTATTGTTAGTGTCGTCCCTCCTAATGGTAGTAGCGGGCTACTGGTTCTCTGCCAGGTATACGACCTCCTCTGCATCAACGGAGATTTCGGTCACACGAGTGGACTGGGTGAGGACCCGCGTACTCAAACAGGCAGGAGAGTCCCCGGTGATTGTGGAGTCCGGTGTTGTCTACATAGCCGCGGACGGCAGGGTAAGAACCGAAACAACCCGAGTTTCCGGATCATCCGGCCAAAACACGAGTGTGCAGATCCTTGACTACCAGAATAACACCCGCCATGTGTTGAACCTTGAACGAAAGACTGCGGCGCGGAGTGCGCTGCGGCGCCCATCAAGGTCTGGTAGGGAGCGCTCAGGAGCGAGCTATACCTCCGGGGGAGTGCTAGTTAGCGATGACCTCAATACAAGCATTGGCGAAAAGACGATTGACGGTCTTACGCTGAAGGGATCGCGGCAGACTATGACCTTGAATGGCCCCGACGGGACGTCAATTCTAGTGTCGCATGAGACTTGGTCATATGACCTCGGCGTAACTGGCGGAGGCATCCTTCCGCTGGAGCATAGGTTCGAAGATGCTCGCACTAGTGAGAATCGAAGAATTACACGGGTAAGTAATCTCGTAATGTCTGGGGATATCTTCCTGATCCCTCCAGATTTCATCGAGAACTAGTGACGCGCCTTCGAGCGGCTGGCCCCCGACCGGGACTGTCTCGTCGTCCGCTCACGCCTTAGCGCGATTGACTTCAATGCGGTTTTGTTGGCGTATCGGATAGAGATAGAGTCATACGGCGTCATGGGCGCATTCAGCGTAGCCCATGACGGCTACCGCCTGCCACGCGTGCCTGTCGTGTTCAGCGTGGTGGTCGGTGCAGCCACGGTCGGGCCGCACCGACCACCACCACAGCTAATACCGCTCCTCTCCCACGGCGAAATATGCGGTCTTGGAGCAGCTTGAGGCCCGAACCGCAGAGGTGTGTCCAGTAGTAGTAGGACGACTTAACCTTACACGAACGTCGCAGTCTGGACCGTTCCCAAGTCCTCGCCCTGGGCTCCTGCGCGTGGATCCAAGACCGGCACAATCTGATCATTACCGGTCCGACCGGCATCGGGAAGAGCTTTCTGGCTTCGGCTTTCGTCGAACGCGCCTGCCGGCGGGGTTTCAACGCCACTTACGTCCGCATGCCCCGGCTCTTGCACCAACTAGCGGTCGGCCGTGGCGACGGCTCCTACACCCGACTCCTGGCCCGGCTGGCCAAAGCCGATCTGCTGGCCATCGACGACTGGCTCTTGGCTCCGCTGCGCGACGCCGAACGCCGGGACCTGATCGAAGTCGTCGAGGAACGTAGCGAACGCTCCGCCATCTTGATTGCCAGCCAGCTCCCGGTCGCCGACTGGCACAACGTCATTGGCGACCCGAACCAGGCCGACGCCATCTGCGATCGCCTCCTCCACAATGCGCACCGTATCGAACTGAAGGGACGCTCTATGAGACGGACTCAGGCGGCGCCGAAAGTTTCCTCCAAGGAGCCGGCATGAAACCGACCCAGCCACGAGGTAGTCCAGCTCGGACTGGCGCCCGATCGTCGCTGGTACGCGATCCTGGCGCGAAGGATTTGCAGGAATTCGGTCAGGACCCGACAACGAATGAAAAAGAACCGAAAACGAAAACAACAGTGGCTTATGGAAAATGACGCCTATGGAAATCCACACAAGACGTGGATTCCCACAGCCTTGGAAAAGCCTGCGGCTTTACCACATTTCCACACAGGCCCGGTGCCGAACAACAAGGTTATGGAAGGATTCAAACAAGAATCGTGGACTTCAGGAGGTCTAAACTGAGATCCTAATCCTCGCTTCGCTCCGGCGGGTGATCACAATCCCCGGAATCGGTGATCATGATCCCGAAACTGGTGATCACGATCAGCGGAATACGCACCCACTGCTCAAGACCCTGGAGACCACGGACCTGAAGAAGTGGCCAGTGCTCGATGCGGTCCAGGTTCGCGACTATGCCGAGTGCGGCTACATTACCCGGCACGAGAACGTCGTCCTGTTGGGCAAGCACGGAACCGGTAAAACCCATGCCGCCACGGTGCTGGGTGTGGAAGCCTGCCGGAGGGGCTACCGCGTCGGGTTCACCACGGCAGCCGGGCTGGTCAACACCTTGATCGAGTCGCGCGAGGAACGGCAACTGAAGCGGCACCTGGCGAAGCTGGCCCGCTTCGAGCTGCTCATCGTGGACGAAGTCGGCTATATCCCGTTCTCGGCCGAGGGGGCGCAGTTGCTGTTTCAGGTCTTCTCGGACCGCTACGAAAAGGGTTCGCTGATCGTCACATCGAACTTGCCGTTTGCACAGTGGACCAGCGTCTTCGGTGACGCCGCACTGACCGCAGCCCTGCTGGACCGGCTGACCCATCACTGCGCCATTCACCAGTTCGAGTGGGAAAGTATCCGGTTTACCGACAGTCTCGGCGCCGCTAGCAAACGGAAGAACAAACCCCGGTCCGCCGGAGGATCCGCGTGAAAACCGCGGGCGCGGCGGGCTGTGGAAAGTGCCGCCCCCATGGGAACCCGCTGCAAAGCCAGCGCGCTCCCACGGTGGCTTGGAAGCCTTCGGCTCCCACACTCCCCACAGCCTCGACGGCGGAATCGCTTACAAACCATTAACCAGGGGGTGGGTCCTTTTTACGTTGTCAAAGCGATCCAGGATTCGCTTCTTCTCCGGTCGCGCCGCATTCTTGTAGCGAACCGCCGTTCGTAGAGCTAATTCTCGCCTTGCCGCAACAGTCATGTGTGTCCTCACTTCCCACCTCCGTTCTCATAGAGTTGGGTAACATTTCTAATGAGGCAACAACCCTCAGTTCGGTAACATTTTCAATGAGTCAATGCGACGGGAATAATGATTGACGCTGGACACACCCAGTATCTGTCGATCCGCTATCCGGGATCGAGCCCTCGGTTGGAATCCGGGGCGATTCCTATGACAATGCGCTGGCCGAATCGGTGATCGGCCCGTACAAGACCGAGGTCATTTGAAAGGACGGCCCGTGGAAGGGAGTCGACGATGTCGAGTTCGCCACTCTCGACTGGGTGTCCTGGTTCAATGAGCAGCGGCTCCTGGGACCGATTGGCAACATACCACCGGCCGAATTCGAACAGATGTACTATCAACAGCAACAGTCCCGCCTCGACGAGGCGGGACTCAACTAAAACTGTCTCAGAAAAACCCGGGGCGGTTCAGTATTAGTGTGTCCGTATCCGTTAGATAAAACACCATTTCCACCTTTCCATAGACAGCACCATGAAAACCGCAGCTTACCTGCGCGTTTCCACCGGCTCTCAGAACCTCGACAACCAGAAGCTGGCCATACTCGACTATGCCCGTCAGAAGCAGTTGGTCGTTGACCGATTCGTCGAAGCACCGGCCATCATTCAGAGCGCAAAGCGGAAGCCGGATCTAGCCTGATCGCTCGCTGGGCTGGTATCGCACACGCAACGAAGAACACTGCCAATGCACTCAGCGTAACGGTGAGATAGGTCGACATATCATTAGCCTGAATGCCAAACAGGTAACTTCCGAGCAATTGCTGAACCGCCATGCTACCCAACAGACCCAAAGCAACACCAAGTACGGCCCGCATCATGATCGGTCCTAGCACTTGGACAAAAAGCTGAATAGGCTTGACGCCTAGCGCCAGGCAGACTCCTATCTCTCGCGTTCGACGAGCTACAGCATAGGTAAGAATGCTGTAGATTCCAATTGCAGCCAGAAAGCACGAAAAAGTAGCGAGCACGCCAAACAGTATTGCCCTAAACCTCGGTCCAGCGATCTGGACGGTATACAGATCTTGCATTTGTTGTATCTCTGCTCCTACTCGTTGATCGGATTCCTTTATTGTGGCCATGAGATCTTCGGAACTCATAGACGTTTGAGCTATCAGCCGCAGCCGCCCGGAACTGTTCCCAGTCTCCTGTAACCAAACGGTCAATGGAACGAAAACGGTGTGGTCCAGCCCTTGCATCGGACCTCGTGAGCCAATATCCGAAGTCACCCCGACGACGGTGAATTCGGAAGGGTCTTCCGAGACGCCACTTAGTAGTGCTTCCCCAACGGGCGGTCGGTCCGGCCAAAGCGATCTTGCGACCGATTCACTTATGACCACCTCCCTGGCAGGACTTTCTTGTTCAGTGCTGAAGAATCTCCTCCCCTCGCGAAGTGGGATTTGCAAAACGTCAAAGTAGCCTGGCGATACCGCTACAACCGTTGCTGGAACTATTGTTTGATCCTTGCTTGGTCGCCAAAAGAGTGCACGCGTGATAGACTCAAGGGGCAGTGTGTCACTAAAGGCGACTATCTCAGTGCCAGGTATGGCGTGAAACCGATTGAGCACATTTTCGACAAACACCTGCTGTTGGGCCTCTAGGTAGGGATCAGGAAAACTGATCCTCGCGACCGTGACGCCTTGCGGTTCGAAGCCCAACTCAACTGCCGTCAGATGCCACAAACTCTTGATCAACAGTCCCGCAGAAACTGCAAGGACTAGTGCCACCGCAGTCTCAAATACAATAAGAAGATCCTGATAGACTCTGTGCTGCCTAGTCTCGGTGTAAGCAACTGCCGTTGTGTGCAGCGCATGGGGGCGCTTGCGGCGGCATGCCTTCAACGCTGGAAGAATTGCTACAAGGATTGAACTCACCATCGACATGCTCAATGCGAATGCCCAGACGCGGCCGTCCAGTTGAATAGCTTCAGTCCTCGGAAGGTTAGGCATGCTCGCAATAAGCGAGTCTAGTCTCGCGACTGCAAAGGCAATCCCAAGTGTTCCTCCTCCGATTCCAAGTATTAGCGAACGCACCACCACGAGTCTCATGCCTCGGTGGTCACTTCAAAACCGGCCAATGGTGGTCACCGCAAAAGCGGCCAATGGGGATGGCCCGGGACAGTGTTGTTTTACCCCTTTGAACCGGTACCGGGCAAGCCCGTTTTGGTACGCCAGCTCCGGGGACCGCACTTGAGAACGTGACCGTGATGGAGAAGGCGGTCCAACATCGCGGTGACAGCGGCGCTGTCGCCTAAGAGTTTCCCCCAATCCTCGACCGGACGATTCGAAGTCAGCAGCGTACTGGTGCGTTCGTAACGTCGCATGACGATTTCGAGAAGTTGCTCGGCGGCGGTCGGAGGCAGCTTGCGCATGCCCAGGTCATCGATGATGAGCAGGGGTACGGTGGCCAGAGTGTCCATGTGTTTTCTACGGGTGCCGTCGATGGTGGCTTCGGCAATATCGTCGAGCAGGGCGTGGGTTTCACGATAGAGGACGCGATGGCCCTGCAGGATGGCCGCCATGCCGATGGCCTGGGCCAGATGACTCTTGCCGGTTCCGGGTGGACCCAGAAACAGCGCGTCTTCGTGTCTGGAGATGAAGGTGGCGGTGGCGAGATCGAAGACGAGGCCGCGATTCATCTTCTTGTTGAAGGTGAAGTCGAAGCCCTCAAGTGTCTTCTGAGGGTCCCGGAATTGGGCCTGTTTCCGCCGCCGTTCTAGCAGCCGCGTGCTTCGGCGGGCGAGTTCGTCCGAGACCAGGATCGAGATCAGATCGATGGGCGCCATGGCTTCGGTCTGGGCTTGGTGCAGACGTGTTTCCAGGACTTCGGCAATGCCGCCGAGGCGAAGTTGTCGCAAAGCCCGCTGGAGTTCGATGATGTTCATGATTTTTCCTGCTCCTGAATCTTGAGGTTGATGAGATCGCGATACTGGGTCAGTTCGCGGATGAGAGGATCGACTGGACGCAGCGTCACCGGAGGTTTCCGCTCCAGATAGCGACGGACGAAACGGTACTGGTAGACGTGGAGTTCCAGAGCGGCGGCGGCGGCATCCTCAACAGCAGGGACACCGTACTTTTTGGCCAGGGAGATCACGCCCAGGATGCGGCGGATGCCGGCTTCCCCTTCCCGTTGATGGATGGCTTCACACAGCGCACCCACCTGCGATCCAACCCGACGGGCACGGTCGAGCAACTGCACCGTGGTTAAGGGCGTTTTCTTCGGGTTGTCCTGGGCACGCACCCGGTATCCACCCCGTTTCTGACGGACATGTTCGCGCAGTAGCTGATGGGTCTCCGGATCGAGGATCCGGACGTGGAACGTGTCCCACTGCACCTGAACACTCCGTCCGATCCAACCGGGAGGAAGTCCGTAGTAGGCGGCCTCGACTTCGACACAGCCGTCGAGATGGACGACGCGTTTCCCGTATTGGTAGTACCGGAACGGTTCCAACGGCAATGGCAGTAATGACGGCTTCTCTTCGGCGAACATGGCGGCAACCTGCCGCTTGGTGGTGCCGTGAATGCGCGTGTCGGCCCAGCGGGTCTCCCATCGGTCCAGATAGGTCTGCGCCAGGTCCAGGCTCTCGAAGCGTTGCCCCTTCAGCGGCGTTTTCTGGGCGTGGCCTACACCGGATTCGACTTTCCCTTTCCGATCTGGATCGCGCACCCGGCATGGCATCGCCACCACGCCGTAATGGGCGAGCACGTCCTTGAATAACGGATTCAGAGTGGGATCGTAATAGTCGGAAACGATCACGCCCTCGCGCAGGTTATCCAGGATGATGTAGCGAGGACTGCCACCGAGCCGGCGGAACGCGGTTTCATGCAGCTCGGCCCAGATGTGGGAACTGGATTTGAAGGTCAGCAGCCGGACCGATTTGCGGCTGTAGCCCAGCGTCATCACGAACAACCGGGTACGCCGGTACTTGCCCGTCTTGGGGTCCCGCACCATCGGGCCGGTCCCGTAGTCGACTTGGGCTTCTTCCCCAGGTCCAGTCTGGATGATGCCTGCAGCTTGGGGGCCCTGCGATCCGCGGAGCTTGCCCACGAAGCGTTTAACCGACTGGTAGCTATTGGCGAAGCCGTGATCCGACACCAGGTCCTGCCAGATCGCCATCCCATTGCGGCCTCGACTCAGGTCCCGCTCGATGATCTCCCGGTAGGGTTCGCACCCACGCCCGCGGCCTGCCCGAGGTGGAGACCGGTTCTCCCAGTTCCGCGATGGCCCGATTCTGGGACCCAGAGTCGGTGGTCACCTCTATGGCCGGTTTTGCCGGTGGCCGTTTACCCCAACCACCGGGCCGCCGCACCGGGATACCCGCGCCCCGCAGGTATGTCCCTGCCGTTTCCCGACGGACACCGGTCGTCTCCTCGATCCGCCGTAGCGACCAGCCCAGCCGTCCCAATGCGACAACTTGTTCTTTCTTCTCTTGGCTCAAGGCATTGCTCATGCCGACGGAGCCTATTCAGCTTTCCGCCGGTTTCAATGTCCCGGGCCTCTCTATTTTCGTTGGCCGGTTTTCAAGTGACCTTTAATGGCCGCTTTTGGGTGACCGCCGAGGTCATGAGCCTCCAAGCTGGCGCACCCAACGCGGTTCGAATCGACACTTCGTCTTCGAACATAGGAAACCGAGCGAGTTCCAAGCTTGTGAGGTTGATGATTACGATAAGCAGCACACACAAGACTGCTCCTAGAAAAAGTAGAACTTGGGTGCGGTGACCTCTCACAAGGTAGTCGAGCAACGGTGTTAGGCTGAACCTACCCTCAAGAGCCGTATCATGAAGTAACGAGACTTCTGCCCCGGCCTGTTCGCCGGTTACACCCCGAGCGAGGCGTCCCAGAGTTCGCTCAAACGGAGCATCTAGATTGGTTTGCAGACTCTCGATTTCCAAGGTCCATATCGAAGGCGACTCTCCGCGCAACGGTGATCGGAATTCTTGAGGTAGCACGCCAATGACTGTTACCGGCCTATGGTCGCTTAGTCGTACCTGTCGGCCAACGGCCCGTGCATCACCTCCGAAATGAGACCACCAGAACCCATAATCGATTAAGGCGACGGACGGTGCCTCCGCCCGTTCATCGTCAACTGAAAAACCCCGGCCCAGCACGGGTTGGACACGTAACGCATCGATGAATCCCGATGACACCCGCGCAACTTTCCTTCGAGCCAGCTTCCCTTCGTAATCGATGTCAACGAACGTGTCGGAGTACAAGCCTAGATTCTGAAAGCTCTTGCCATCTTCCTTGAGAGAGGTGAATTGACGCCAGGAAAGACCGGTCTGGCCGGGCCCATTCGTCACCCAAACCGTGAACAGTTGCTCTGGATCTTGGTACGGCAGCGGTCGAAGCAGTAATCCGTTGACGATACTGAAAACTGTTGTTGTTGCACCGAGACCGATTGCCAACGTCAAGAGGGTCACTAGAGAATACGTGGGGCTTCTGGCGAGGAAACGGAAAGCGTGGCGTATGTCTTGAAGCAACGTCGTCACTCGGGATCTGGCACGTGGATACTGCGTGAAACCACTATGGACGTGCTCAGCAGCACTGTCGCCCTGCAGTCAAATCCTCGAAGCTGTCCCGAACATAATGGAAACTGTCGATGGCGGTCCGCCGGGTCATCAGTTAAGCCACCTTGGATTTGTCGTCGCCGGTGACCGCGTCATTGAGCTTGGCCTGAAGCATCCAGAGATCACGACAGCCCTGGATTCGACGGAAGCCCTCCTCGGTAGCCAGGAAAGCCGAGGCGGCCCATCGTAGCACCATCTGGCCGTTCCGCCGTCGACCGACCCGACGGGTTCGGATGCGCATGCCCGGAATGAGAGCTGTCGATGATGTTCGTCGTCCCCAAGCAGCGGCGCAGGGCCGGAGGCAGCTCAAGCCGGTTGATGGTAAACAACTCGTCCAACCCTTCTTCCAGGCTGGCCGCCCGAGGTGGAGTTTGCGCCAGCGGCGGCGTATTCCCTTGATTTTATGCTTCTGCGCGAGCCATTCTCCCTCGCCCAAGATCTTGAGACCGGTACTGTCGACCACCAGATGGACAGGAATAGATCCTGCCTGCCTCATCGCCTGAGCAATGCTCAAGCCGTTTGCGCGACGCGACAGTGTGGAGAAGTCCGGCACTCGTATATCCAGCCCCATGAGCGTGCCGATGGAACCCATCAGCCCTTGCGTTTGTCGCAACCCAAGCCGTTACGCCGTGCGCAGCGTCAGGCATGTCTCGATCGCCAGATCCGAGTATCTCCGCTGGCCACCCCGTGACGTGCGGCGCGGCGCGCTCCAGACACTTTGCGCCTCCTCACTGACCCAAATCGTCAGATCACCCCGCTGGCGCAGGCTCTCGTTATATTCCGCCCAGTTGATCACCCGGTACTGCGCCTTATCAAACTTGTGCCGTCGGGCTGCGTTGAACTTATGTGGCATCTAAGTTATCCCCGGTGTTGAAAAACACAATGATAAGACATCCTTCGGGATGATCCATGCAACAAGTTGGAGAAGGAGAAGGCGACGGTGGAGGAGCGCCGCCAGCCGAAAGCGAAGGGGGATATGGTTCCGCTGCACGAACGGTGGGCGAAGCCGAAGAAAGAAGGTCTGGTAAAGCGCATCATATCGGCGAGACGGGCGCCGACGGCGGAACGGCAATGCGAGCAGGACAAAGAGGCGTGGGGGATGTCGCGGCCTGAGCGGGAGCGGCGGCTAATGGTCGAGATCTGGTATAAACGATTCCCGCAGCCGGACTGGATTGAGTCTCCAGCGGCGCGGGAAGCGCGGATAGATCAAGTGGCGAGAACGATAAAACTAGACGCATTTGACTCGCGAACATGGGAATTGGAGTGCCCTAATCGGGAGGTCGCACGGCAGCGGGAGCAGCAGCCGGAGCGTGCCCGCGATCGCTGTCCAGAGAGGGACTACGGGCCGTCGCACTGATATCAGAGCGGCGTAGCCGCGTCACTTGCTCGGTCTTCATTCCAGATCAGGTCTGAATCAGAACGGACGAATACTGCCGAACCGGAGCACTCATTGGTTTCGTGTATAAACGTGCTGATCGGACCGGCCACAATGGAAATCTCGGGTAAGACGACCAACACAAGAGGAGTTGCAATGAAACCATTTGGGATACTCGTCACGTTCGCAAAACTTCGAAGGAGAGGTCTATCGCTATGCTGAGATTAGTTGTCGGAGTAGTGCTGCTTTCATTGACCGCCATGAACACGGTCGCTCAAGAGGGTCCCACCGGAGTCCTGGTATTTGTGGAAGGGTCAACGGTATCGAGCTTTAGCGGGTCTGGCGGCACTAGGGGAGGTAATATGGGCGGCACAACAGAGCCTCAAACCATCGAGGTTATGAAGCAGTTGCGCCGATTCTGTCCCAATGTCCGCATTACCGCCGACCGGGCAGCAGCGGATTTTCTGCTCTTGCACGAGCGCCAGGCCGGAGGCACGTTTGGAGGGAACCGCAACAACATTGCCGTGTTCGGCAAGGATGATTTGCTGGTCTATGCCGACGGCGCAACGCAGCTCGACAACAGCGTGGAGGACCTCTGCGAGAGTGGGTTGCTGACCGGCCAAGCCGGATAGCCCCACCCCCTCATATATGATGCACGGCTGGAGCGGGCCGCAGCAGTCACAGAGCGCGAAGCGGTTGGCGGACCCGTGACCGCGAGGACCGAGACGGAATGCTGTGCGCTCGATGGGATGGGGCGGTACCTATCCTCCCCAGGGGATATGTTGCAACTTTCAAAAATCAGCAAGAGAGCGACTGGTTGGGTCGACCAGGCTCCGTCTTATGCAGTCACTTCGAACAGCTTGTTGATGAACTGAATCTGTTGCCGAACATCCGAACCGCTCACCCACCTCGCCTGACCCTTCCGGATCATGTGAATTGCCTCATATCCTTGGATCGTTCGCCGTGCCGCGTGAAATTCACGAAAGCCCTGCTTGGCCTTCACGCGTCGTTTGATCGCTCGATGATCCTGCTCCAGGATGTTGTTCAAGTATTGGATCGGCCGGTGATGGCAACGGTGTCGCAGGATTCCTTCCTGCTTCACTCCTGAAATCGCCGCCCCGTAGAGGCGTGCCTGGTCCGTATTGATGACGCGGGGCTGTGGATGCGACGGATCAGTCAGCGCCTTGCGGAACAGGCGTTTGGCCGTAGCGGCATCGCGCAACCCCGAGAGCACGAAGTCGATCGTGGCTCCGGTGGAATCGATAGATCGGTAGAGGTAGCACCAACGGCCCTTGACACGAACGTAGGTCTCATCGACGCGCCAGGACCTGTTGGTTGGCTTGAGATGACGGCGCAGCCGCGCCTCCAGTTCGGGACCGTAGCGCTGGACCCAGCGCCAGATTGTCGTGTGGTCTGCCTTCAGGCCGCGATCGCTGAACAGCTCTTCGACATCGCGGAACGAGAGCGAGTACCGAAGGTACCAGCGCACGGCGCAAAGAATCAGCTCGGCTCGGTTTGTCGCCACTTGAAGATCGCCGGTCGGATTGTCTTTTTCATGATCTCTTCAGGTTACCAGCCGCTGTTCGCCAAAGTTGCAACACAACGCGAAGAACCGCTTTAACAAGCCGGCGCCTGCGCGGCGGCGTCCCCCCGCTGCACTATGCCCCTCAGACCTCGCGCGTCCGAGCCCAGCCATAGCGCTCCAGCAGCTTCACATAGGTCCCCGGTCCCATGCGTGTAAACGATCACCAGAAAGTGAATGAATCTGAACAAGCGCCGAGACTCTGAACGCTCATCATCATCGCCGAGGCCTTGCGAGGCTCTTTGCCGGGGCTTTCCGACCAGTCGTGCAGCTTGGGCGACGTTGCGTGACAGATCACGCTTCCGCGCGCTTGACAATTCTGCTATAGTTTTCCGCCCTTCGACCGGACAGGCTCGGAATTCGACATTCGCGAGGAAGAAAATCACGACTTACGTGTCGGCGCTCGTCCAGAACACTTCACTTTTTCGCGATCGTTAACACCATGCGGTCCGCCCGCGAGAAACCGTCTGGAAACACCTGCTCCTCCACATTGAAGAATTGCTGAAGCGGTGAGGATCACGCGGCTCATGCAGCGCCACGAGCGCCGTTTCGGCCCTTGGGACGACCTTGACCCTTCCTTGTGACGGCGCGCCGGAGACACGCCCGGTCGGGGACCTAATCAACACATCAGCCATGGACCCGCATCACCTTCTCAGGTGCCAACCTCTTTTCCTTCCCCTTGACCTTACTGGCGGGATTCGGAGACACTTTCCGTGGCGTCCGCAACCGGTGGAAAATTTACAGTTGCCATTGGGAAGCCGTATCGAGCGGCCAATCTAGAAGTACCGCGGTCTGCGCCTTGTCCGGGGATCGTCCCTCGACTGGGCCTGCCTTTATTCATTCCCGGGAGGGATTCATGAGACCGATAGCATTTTGCGACCGGTGTCGCGGGATCGAGGTCGGCTGGAACAGGAAGTACCTGAAGCACGGCTTGGTTTGCGGCGGCTGGCTTGCCAAGTCATTGAGAATGCTCACATATACAGCCGCTACAGCAATAGTCATTTCCACATTTCCAACCACCTCCGCCGTCGTCGAGTCCAACCCGACCCTTTCCACCGATGCCGTGCCCGCGTCCCTCGCCGAGGGTGACCTTGCCCCGATTCCCGATCCCGTGGTCAACGCGATCGAGGAGCATCTCCGACGTCACGCCAGAGTTAGCCAGGATGAGCGATTCCGGATTGCCCGGGCGGTGGTGACCAGTGCCAAGAAGCACGACGTGGACCCGTTCCTTGTTGCCAGCGTCTTGTTGGCTGAAAGCAGCGCCAACCCATTTGCCATATCCGCCAAAGGCGCGGTGGGCATCATGCAGATACACGTGCCGACGTGGGGTGCTCTGGTGGATTCGGAGCAGATAAACCTTTTCCGAGTCGAGGATAACGTTGATTTCGGGACGCGAATACTGAAGGACTACATCTCCCGCCACGGGCTGTGGACAGGCCTGACACGTTATCTCGGAGCCTCAGAGCCCACCGACGAAACCCAGGCCCACGTCAAGCGGATCCAGGGTCTTTATGCAGACCGCTAGGCGGATTGATATTTCCCTCCTTTCTCCCTGCTTCCGGAACAAGGTTGGAGATCAGCGCCGCCCTTGAGATTCGTTGCCTTGTGCCGGACCTGACTTGGAATCAAGACCGACGTAATAGGAAAAGCCATGCCGAAGGATGCGTTGACGAGACGTCGGGGTCGGAAACCGGCATGGGTCTGTCAGGAACAAACGCCCGTTATGACCGGACAGTTTAGTATCATGGAACGTAACGCATTCCATATTTCGTATCTGTCAGATAAAATACCAGAAGCCGTATTTCATGGTCAGGCCGTGAGAACCGTTGCCTATTTGAGGGTCTCGACCACGCAGCAGGGCCTTTCCAAGACCGCCATCGCCAAACTCACGGGCGTGTCCCGTACTGCCCTCTACAGCTTCATGAGGACCTGGGGGGGCTCAAGCCGAGCCCTTAGCGTGTATTTCTGGACGAATCTGGTTAGTACCCTTTTGTCGTCGATGACAGTCAGGCCTGGCTCGAGTTGCTCGATTTTAGATCTGAGCGCAATCTGCAGATCGCGCCCCAACCCATACGCCGTTCGCGTCCCTCTTCATCCGAAGTCGCAACACCGCTCCATTTCGGTTCTGGTGCAGATAGGATTGTCGGAACGATAAGACCAGGAGTGCGCCGTGGCGATGCGGACTATGCGGCCATGACGTGACGCCCGATCACCGCGGGATTCGACCGCCATGGGATCGGAATTGCGAACTGGCGTTTGTGAATCTTCTGCGCCAGCTCGATACCGATAATCACGCGTCGCGCATTGTAGAACGCTTTGAACCCCAACATCGGGCGTAAGCGCCCCTGCACCCGGCGGTGGTCCTGCTCCACAACCTTGTTCAGGTATTGACGGATGTGTTGCAGCCCACAGATAGAAAAGACGGCGGCATAGAAAGCGCCACCGTCTTTTTTTTCAAATCACGAAGAGTTCCACGAGATCTCACAACACGACGCTCAATATGAGCCGCCAGTCAGAAGCGCGACCATTTATCGTGTCGTTACGACCTTGCCATTACCGTTCCAGGTCGAACCGATCCAGGGTCATCACCTTGGTCCATGCCTCAACGAAGTCATGCACGAACTCTTCCGGCGCGTCGTGAGCTGCATAGAACTCAGCAACTGCGCGCAACTCAGAGTTCGAACCAAAGATCAGGTCCACCGGAGTACCTGTCCACCTGAGCTCGCCCGTTGCACGATCACGACCTTCGTAAATGCCATCTATGGACGACTGGGTCCACACGGTTGACATGTCGGTGAGGTTCACGAAGAAGTCGTTGCTCAACGTGCCGGGACGGTCTGTGAACACGCCGTGGGCTGAGCCGCCGGCATTGGCATTCAGCGCACGCATGCCGCCGACAAGTACCGTCATTTCGGGAATTGTGAGGTTCAGCAGAGCCGCCTTCTCTATCAGTATTTCCACCGGAGATCGGGAGTTACCGTTGGCGAAGTAGTTGCGGAACCCATCGGCGGCCGGCTCGAGCACAGCAAGGGATTCCACATCGGTCTGCTCCTCGGAGGCGTCCATGCGACCGGGTGCAAAGGGCACATCGACGTCGATCCCGGTGTCTTGAGCGGCCTGCTCGATGGCCGCGGCACCGCCCAGAACGATCAGGTCTGCAAGAGAGATGCGCTTGTCGCTGGATTGCGCGCTGTTGAAATCACTCTGGATCTCCTCCAGGGTCTCTAACACGCGGCCCAGTTCAGGTGAGTCGTTTACAGGCCAGTCCTTCTGGGGTGCGAGACGAATACGGGCTCCGTTGGCTCCTCCGCGCATATCGGTCCCGCGGAAAGTGGATGCTGAGGCCCAGGCGGCCCGGACCAATTCAGCCCTCGACAGCCCGGAGTTAAGAATGTCAGCTTTCAGCTCGGCCGCATCCTGCGCACCGATCAGCGTGTGATCCACTTCAGGAATGGGGTCTTGCCATACGAATTGCCGGTCTGGCACCAGATCACCCAGGTACCGTGACGTCGGACCCAGGTCGCGGTGAGTCAGCTTGAACCAGGTCCGGGCGAACGCGCCTTGGAACTCCTCGGGGTTATCGAGCCAGCGCGAAGTGATCTCCCGATACGCCGGGTCCACCTTCAGCGCGAGGTCGGTGGTGAGCATCATTGGCGCATGCTGTTGGGACGGATCATGGGCATCCGGCACCAAATTCGATGCAGCACCTCCAGCGGGCTCCCACTGGATTGCACCGGCGGGACTTCGAGTCTGCACCCACTCATAGGCATACAAGTTTTCCAGGAAGTTATGGGTCCACGCTGAGGGGTTGATCGTCCAAGCACCCTCCAGGCCACTGGTGATCGTCTCGGTGCCATTGCCAGCGCCGTAGCTGTTTTGCCAGCCGAATCCCTGTGCTTCGATATTGCCGCCCTCTGGCTCAACACCAACGTGCTGGGACGGATCAGCGGCGCCATGGGCTTTACCGAAGGTGTGGCCACCCGCAATCAGTGCAGCCGTCTCTTCATCATTCATGGCCATGCGGCCGAAAGCCTCACGTGTGGCATGAGCGGCCGCCTGCGGATCCGGGTTGCCGCCTGGACCGACAGGATTCACATAGATCAGGCCCATCTGCGTCGCACCGAAAGGATGATCGAGTTCTCCGTCCTCATTGCGTCGATCGGCGGCGAGCCATTCGCCCTCAGGGCCCCAGTTCACTAATTTGGGTTGCCAGGCATCGATACGACCACCGGCGAAGCCCAGTGTCTCGAAGCCCATCGACTCCATGGCGACCGTGCCTGCCAAAATCATCAGGTCGGCCCAGGAAATCTTGCGGCCGTACTTCTGCTTGATCGGCCAGAGCAATCGTGTCGCCTTGTCCAGGTTTGCGTTATCGGGCCAGCTGTTGAGCGGCGCGAGGCGTTGCAGACCACCGTCGGCACCACCTCGGCCGTCGATGGTTCGATAGGTGCCCGCACTGTGCCAAGCCATACGAATGAAGAACGGCCCGTAGTGACCAAAGTCAGCGGGCCACCAGTCCTGAGAAGTCGTCATCAGCTCTTCAAGGTCTGCCTTCACAACATCCAGGTCGAGGCTTTCAAATTCTTCCGCATAGTTGAAGTCTTCGCCCAGAGGATTCGATTCCGGAGAGGTCTGGCGCAATGGATCGAGGCTCAAGCGGTTAGGCCACCAATACTCATTGGTCGGCGCACCCTGCTGGGCAACCGCCAGGTTGACTGGCAAGCCTGGAGAGATCGCAACCGCCAGAAAGGTAATCACAGATATGGTTCGTTTAAGCATCTCAGTTGGCTCCTGATAAGTCAGAAATTCAGTACATTTGCTTCATGCATTGGTCTCACTCTTTCCTGATATCTCCAGTCAGTCTGAAACGGACCTGGTTGATATGTCCAAGACATTATTTCTATAAGAATGATAGGATTTTACTATCAATGATGAAACCCTACAACTTCTCACTTCGGCAGATTCAGTACGCAGTGACCGTGGCCGATACGAGGAACTTTCGCCGGGCTGCGGAGCGGTGCCATGTGTCTCAACCCTCACTGAGCGTGCAGGTGGCGGAGCTAGTGTAGTCCGTCACAATTAACGTAACGGCTCTGGCTGTCCCATTTCTGATCATATATGAGGAAAATAATGACCATTAGATCGGAAATCCCTGTGCGGAACGAACTCGGACGGCTTGGCCGAAGCCGCAGTGTGTCGGTCTGGCTCGGGGAACGATCCGAATAAGGTACAGTCTGTTAGACGGGGACCACTAGAAGCCGGGCTGGGCGTCCAGTTGTTTGAGCGCGATCGTCGTGGCGTGATGATCACCACGGCAGGATCTGAACTCATTGACCGTATGCGGCGCGTTCTCCTTGAGGTAGACGATGTGAGAGGCGCCGCACGGCGGTTCCTGGATCCTCTAGGAGCCTGTCGGGAATAAGAAGTCTGCAACCAAGAATCAACAACTTACAGACCGGGGATGGCTCGTAAGTTGTTGGTTCTTGCTTCGAGGGAGCCAATTCCCGACAGGCTCCTAGGAGCCTGTCGGGAATAGATTGGGGATGGGTGGCGACAGAAGTCGGGGAAGAACCGGATGGGACCTAAGCTGGACGGGTGGATTTGTAGAAGAAGGCATGACGAAATGCTTCCGATCCGATGACCTGAATCAGAGCTTGTTGATGCCGCCGTCGTTACACGACTGGCTTCCGGAAAATCATTTGGCGCGATTTGTGGCCGACCTGGTGGAGACGCTGGATCTGTCGGCGTTTTACCGTTCCTATGAGGCGAAGGATGGACGAGGTCAGGCGGCCTACTCCCCGGTGCTGATGGTGCGGTTGTTGGTGTACGGATATTGTACCGGGGTGGTGAGTTCGCGGCAGATCGAGAAACGGACGCATGAGGACGTGGCGTTCCGGTATTTGAGTGCGGACACGCATCCGGATCACAGCACGTTCAACGAGTTTCGGAAACGGCATTTGGAGGCGTTGGCGGGACTGTTTCTGCAAGCGCTGGGATTGTGCCGGAAGGCGGGGCTGGTGAAACTGGGGCATGTGGCGGTCGACGGGACGAAACTCCAGGCGAACGCCAGCAAGCACAAGGCGATGAGTTATGGGCGGATGAGGGGGGCCGAAGAGACGCTGAAGGCGGAAGTGGAGGAGTTGCTGAAGCGGGCCGAGGCGGTCGACGCGGTCGAGGATGAGAAGCAACGGCAAGGACTGACCGACCAGTTGCCGAAGGAATTGGCGCGGCGGGAAAGCCGGTTGAAGAAGATTCGACAGGCCCGGGCGGAATTGGAAGCGGAAGCCCGGCAGAAGGCGGCGCAGGCGAAGGCGGACGCGGAAGCGCGGATGGCCCAGCGGCGGAAGCAAGAGGAGCGAACGGGGAAGAAGACGGGTGGAGGCCAACCGCGGGTTCCCGATCCGAAGCAGGCGGCGCCGGATGCGAAGGCGCAGCGCAACTTCACCGATCCGGACAGCCGGATCATGCCCGACGGCGCGCACAAAGGCAGTTTCGTGCAGGCCTACAATGCCCAGATCGCTGTGGACGATGACACGCAAGTCATCGTCGCGGCCGAGATCACCCAGGACGCCAATGACAAAGAGCAACTGGCGCCCATGGTCGCGCAAGTGCGGCGGAACACGGGGACCCGGCCCGTCGCGGTCAGCGCGGATGCCGGGTATTGGAGCCCCAGGCAGGTGACCGACCCGCGAGCCGCAGGGATCGATTTACACGTGGCCACGGGGCGAGTCCGGACCGGCGCATCCCCGAAGTCTTCCGGCGGCCCGCCCGGAGCGGCTGAAGGCGCCGGCGTACGGGAGCAAATGAAACAGAAACTGGACAGCGATGTGGGGCGGGCCGTCTACAAGATGCGCAAGGCGATTGTGGAACCGGTATTCGGACAGACCCGGGAATGCCGGGGATTCCGGCGTTTCAGTTTCCGCGGTCTCGAGAACGTGCGGGCGGAATGGCAACTGGTCTGTTTGACCCACAACATCCTGAAGTTGTTTCGTTACGGAGGAGGATTCAAGCCACTGGCGGCTTGAATCGAAGCAGGGAGATCCTGGCAAACACAGAATCCGCGGATGAAAAATACGTATCGCGCTCAATGGGGGCTGCCGCAATCTCATCTCATGGATCTGTCTGAGCAAACGCTTCCCAAGGTGGCCTTCATCCTGAAATCGCGATGGGTCTTTCAGCTTCAGACTTCTCCAGATTTCTTATTGCCGACAGGCTCCTAGAGAATCATGTCCGGGTTGGCGACCGGGTTCATGCTGGCGAAATACTCGGACTGGTGGGCTCAACGGGACGGTCGACGGGCCCGCATGTTCACTTCGAGGTGATGGAGTGACGTTTTTTTGGACGGAGTCGTTAATGGATTCTGGCGTTTCTGCCGATCCGATACGTAGAGGCAAAAACTGCCCGAACCCGAAAGCAGGGATGCTTTCGAGACTAACCGCTCCCACGGATGGTGTAACCGGCTTTCACGAGCCGGTCAGCCAGGCTGGCGAAGCCGAATAGCCAGGAGCCACTTTATGAACATTGATCGCATTAATCTGACTAATCAGGGTGTTGACAACCATCAATCCGTCGATCGAGCCTCGGAAGCGGACAACCGCGGAGCGGGCCCGAACCGGGCAGCCAGCGCGAAGCCGTCCGAGGATTCGATCGCGTTGTCGTCGAAGGCCCGGGAAATAGGGCGGCTCGCCCAGTTGGCCGCAAAGGGTGCCGACAGGACCGAGCGCCTGAACGAGATCCGCGCGGCCATCGAGAACGGCACGTACGAAGTTTCCGGCGAAGAGATCGCCCTCAAGATGATCGCGGCGCACTCGAAGTAGAAGTAGCGCCCGGCGAATAACGAGTTGAGAGATGTAGGTGCGGTCTTTTTGACCGCACCAGGACGGGCGTTCTGCGAGCGCCCCTACAGAAAGAGAACTGGAAATGAGTCAATCCGACATCCCGCTTCGGGGGAATCGGCTGATCGACCGGCTGTTCGAGCTGGAGTCGGTCAAGCATGAGGCCCTTCTCAAATTCGACCCGGATTCCTACGAAGCCGGCGTAGCCGAACAGGCGCGCCTGGCCTCCGACGGAGTCGGTGACGCATCTGACGTTTCCCGTGAGCGTATCGCCCGCCTGGCGGAGCTGACCAAGAGAAACGCGGCTCTTCTACTCAACCTGATTTCCATATCTCCGCATTTTGCGCTTGCCGGGCAGGAGTACACGTCCCGGGGTAGCGCCGCTCAGCAACCCCGAGGGCGGGTCCGCGTGGAAGGGTAGGCAGGATGTCCGTCATCAGTATTCTTCATACTTCGCTCCGTTCGATGGAAGCTGCGTCGCAGGCGCTGGCCGTTGCCGGAAACAACATCGCGAACGAGAGGACACCGGGCTACGCCAAGCAACGGCTGATCTTGCAACCCGCGCAAAACCATGGCGACCGGTTATTGACCGGAGCCGGAGTCACGGCCGTTTCGATCCAGGCCGTTCGAGACGTTCTGATCGAAAACCGCCTTCGTGAGGAAAAATCGAACACCAGCAGCGAAGAAGTGATTGAAGGAGCGCTAGGAGCCTGTCGGGAATAAGAAGTCTGCAACCAAGAATCAACAACTTACAGACCGGGGATGGCTCGTAAGTTGTTGATTCTTGCTTCGAGGGAGCCAATTCCCGACAGGCTCCTAGAGCACATCGGATCGTTCCCCGAGCCAGACCGACACACTGCGGCTTCGGCCAAGCCGTCCGAGTTCGTTCCGCACAGGGATTTCCGATCTAATGGTCATTATTTTCCTCATATATGATCAGAAATGGGACAGCCAGAGCCGTTACGTTAATTGTGACGGACTACACTAGAGCACATCGAAGTCCTGTTCAACGACGCGGCCGGGACCGGAATGTTGAACGGCGTTACCGAGCTGTTTAACTCGTTCCACGCCCTGGCGCTCGACCCGACTTCTATAAATGCCCGCGAAGAAGTACGCATCAAGGGCGAGGATCTGGCCCGGAGTTTCACCACGAGAGGCCAGGAACTCTACCGCATTCGCGCCCTGGCGGATCAGAACATCGATGATGACGTGCAGAAGATCAACACGTTGTCCAACCGGATCGCCACGATTTCCTCGGAGATGAGCAAGCAGGAAGCCGCGGGGCAGACTGCCAACGACCTCCGTACCCAACGCTACTCCCTGGTCAGTCAGTTGTCCGAACTCGTCGACGTGCGTGAGGTCGAGTCCAAGGGCAACTAGCAGATCCTGATCGCCGGCACCGGTCTGCTGGTTTCCAACGGCAGTGCCGTCCCAGTCTCGACACAACCGTCGGCCACAACGGGATTCCTCGAGATCAAGGCCGGCAATTCCGACATCACATCAAATGTGTCGGGCGGATCCATTTACGGCCGCCTCCAGGTGCGTGATCAGTATGTTCCAGACTACCTGGCGGCGTTAGACCAACTGGCCTACGAAATCACTGAGCAGGTGAACCTGATTCACGCTGCCTCCTACGATCGAAGCGGAAACACCGGCGTGAATTTCTTCGAACCACTTGCGGCTACTGCCGACGCATCGTTGAAGATTGAAGTCAGTGGCGACATCGTGGGCGACGTCAGCAAGATCGCCACTGCGAAGCAGTCGAGCGGCAAGGACAACGAAGCCGCAAGCGAGATCGGCAACCTGCTGCATGTCCAGAAGTTCACCGGGGGCAGCGTTATCGACCAGTATCGGAGCCTGGTGTTCCGCGTCGGCAACGATACCGCCAACGCCACCGGAAAGCTGGACCAGCATATCTCTCTGCTGCACCAACTCGAAGACCGTCGCGATGCGACTTCGGGTGTTTCCGTAGATGAAGAAACGATGAAAATACTGCAGTTTCAGCGTTCCTATCAGGCATCGGCGAGCCTGATCCGTATCGTCGATGAACTACTGCAAACGGTTCTTTCGATGGGTATGAGATGAGAGTTACTGGAAGTATGGCAATCCGCGCCTTCCTGCGCGATGTCGCCAATGCGAAAGAAGGGATGCTCGACGCCCAGAACAAGTCGTCGACCGGCCGTGCGATCCTGCGTCCATCGGATAGCCCGCGGGAGATGTCCGACGTCCTGCGGCTCCGTGCGGACAAGAGCGAGTACAGGCAGTACGAGCGCAACCTTCAATTCGCGCAGTCGCGGCTCGAATTCACCGACACGGTTGTCGGAGGCCTGCAGGACATGGTCGATCGGGTCCGCTTCCTGGCGCTGTCGGCGATCGGTACGACCGCCAGTCCGGATACCTTCGTGACGGAGGTCGAAGGCCTCCGCGACCAGATCCTGGGCACCGCAAACAGCGCGTTCCAGGGACATTTTATCTTCGGCGGGACCGACGGAGACACGCAGCCGTTCACAAGCGATGGTTCCGGCACGGTCACCTATCAAGGAAACTCCGATATCCCGAAAGTGCAGGTCGGGCTGGGGTCGTCGGTGCAGACCCAGATCCCTGGAGACCAACTCTTCGGTGCCGGTACCGACATCTTCCAGGCGATAACCGATCTTGTGGACGCTATGAAGTCCGGCGTCAAGGCCAACATCGACGCGAAGCTCAGTGGCATCGCAGCTGCGTGGGAGGGCCTTTCGGTCAGCCGGAGCAGAATCGGCAGCCTGATCAACGTCTCCGATTCGATCAAGAACGAAATGAGCGCGCTTTCGCTGGCGCGCGAGAAAGACCTGCTAGAACTGGAGTCGTCGGACCTGACAGAGACGCTGACGGAATTCCAGTCGTACGAAAATGCTCTGCAGGCGACGTTGGCCGTCGGAGCCAGAATTTCGCAGCTATCGCTGCTTGATTATCTGAGGTCACTAGTGTCCGGTTAGAAGTCGAATAGAACCAGCTGGTTAGGATCTTGGAGTTCATTGAATTGGGAATCAGGCGCGTGAAAGGCCTGCAAAATGGGCTGTTTCTCAAGAATCGTAATGCTGAGAATCTGTAGGATTTGGTAAAGACTCCTATCGATGCCGAGGCGCTTCCGGATGATGGCGACGTGAACATAAACCGAAATGGCGATCCAGATCTGGGTCTTCACCGCATTCTCGCTGGTGCCGTAGAAGGACTTGATTCGAAGGTGTTGTTTGATCCATTTAAAGAAAAGTTCCACCTGCCATCGCGACTTGTAGATCTGAGTGATGGTGAGTGCAGGCAACGCGAAGTTGTTGGTCAGGAACTTCAACCGCTTGTTCGTCCCGGCATCGAAGTAGCTGATACGCCGCAACGGATCGGGATAGGTTTTGGCGGATTTGTTCGTTGTGAGGATGACCGTCTGGTCGGATCGCAATCCCGTGGTCGTGTCCACCCGACGGGAGTACCGCCGCCGCAGGACGACGTTCTTCTTAGCACGCACCACAAAGAAAGCGGAACAGAGGGAGAAGAGAAAGAGCCGTTCAAAATCGATATAGGCGCGGTCCATGACGTAGAAGGCACCCGCTTCGGGTGCGATCTCATCGAGAACGTTGACGTCATGGACTTTCCCGTCTGTGACGTGGATAAACGCGGGAATGTTGCCGTGAAGATCCAGCAGTGTATGCATCTTGACCGCGGCTTTGTGCCGGCGAAACCGGGCCCATGGGAATAGTGAAAGACACAGGTCAATGGTGGTCGAGTCCAGGGCATATAGACCTTGATCCAACTCGACGCCGATGGGGTCTTCGGCATATAACGGCCGCGCCATGCCGATCAGGACCTGTGCGAAATCCGCATAGATCCGCCAGTCGCGCCGCTCGTTGGCGTCGGCCAGTGTCGTCCGCGCCACCTTGCTTCGGAATCCCATGTGGTAACGCTTTCTGCCGAGGGCGCGTAAGCAGGCTTCGATGTCGCGGAGGCTTTCACGATAGATCAATTGGGCGAATGCCATCGCCAGGAACTGATCCCAGCAGGAAAACCCTTTCTGCTGGTAATCGCCCCGATAGCGGGCGACACACTTCTGAAACTCGTATCGGGGCGCGTAATCCATGACTTGTGAGAAGACGGTTTGGCCTGAGTTCATGCGCCATTGGTATCACCCCTCTCACCGTAATATTGCTAAAAGTGTGATCGGCAGGTTCAAATCGAAAAATCGCAGAATGCCATTCAACTCACTGTTCATCTATAAGTTGCCGGCGGCTGTCGCACCGTGTTCCGGACACTAGTGATCCTGAATATTGGTCCAAATAGGCTCGTAAACCCAAGTCCCAATAGCAAAAACACTCGATGGAGGCCGGCTTGACAGCCTGTGGAATTAGTGCGATAAGTGCGAACTGTCGACCGCCAATCGCAAGTGGTCGGGCCCCGTCGGCTCGGAGTACGTTTTGGAAATGGATGACAAACTGAAACGGCTGATGAAGGATTTGGGTGCGGCGATCAACGATGCCCTCTCCGATTCGGAACGGATCAGCGAAGCGATCCAGGACGTGCGGGCGGCGGGCTATGACGTGTTTCTCGTCCTGGAGGCCACGATCGGCTTCAATCGTCGGGATAAGGCTGGAGACCCGGACGGGAACCGGCCGGCCATCCTCCGGAGCGATGTCGAGTTGAAAGTAAATGCTCAGGACATGAAGTTCTTGAAGTCGCTAAAGATCAAGATCGACGATCTCGATTCTCACTAGGCCGCGTTCCTGGCCGGTTGTCGTCGCGAGGCGCGCCGGGACCAACCTAACCCCATATTTCGTCCATGATTTCAACGACATCCGCGGCACTCACTTCTTCAACGGTTCTCTTCCTGATAAAGCGGTCCCCGGGCCCGATAGGCCGATAGTGCTCCGGAAGGCTGCGGCTGAAGATACCCAGAGTCGGCACGCCGAGAGCCGGCCCGAGGTGCATCGGCCCGGTGTCGTTGCTGACGAGCAGCCGAGACTGAGCGATGACCCCGGCCAACCGCGGGATGTCCAAGCCCGTCAGCACGCGGATCCGGGGGTTCGAGCCCAGAAGCGCCTCGACCTCGCCGGCGATTGCCACTTCCCCGTGAGAAGCTCCGGCCAGAACCACCACATCGGCCCCCCAATCGCCGGCAGCGTGCTTGGCGGCCTCGGCAAAGCCGGCTGACGACCACCGACGCGACTCGACGGATGCGCCCACGTAAAACGCCACGATGGGCTGCCCCAGGCCGAGCTCGTTAACGAACAACTCCGCCTCGGGTGGGACGCGGATGTGCGGGCCCGGTGGGGGCGTCCAAGGGGCTGAAGTGGTTGGCACGTGTTCGACCACGCGCTCGAACATTTCAGCCACATGGAGGCTCTTGTCTTCGAGAGCCGGCGGCAGATTGAAGGAAAACCCCAAATAGGCGCGGTCTGCCCGCTTCATTCCAAGACGGTAGCGTGCTCGGGAAGCCCAGCAGAGGAGGTTGGTTTCCCTAAAACTATGGAAGTCCACCACGAGGTCGAAACGCCGCGCACGCACTGCTCGGACGAGACGGTAGAGGTCAGCCACGGCGCGGGCTTTCGAACCGTCCCGCATCGCCAGTCGGTCTACCGAGAACACCTCATCTACCCACGGACAGAGCCTCGCCAGCGGAGCCGTCCGGCTTCCCGTCATGAGCGTGAGGCGGGCGCAGGGGAACGAATCCTTCAGATGAGCCAACGCGGGAAGGAGCAGCGCAACATCGCCGAGCCGCGCAAAACGGATAGCAAGAATGTCGGCGATTTCTCGAATCCCACTCACGGAACGATGAGGCGGTTCCCCTCTTCTTCGTTGGATCTCGAGGGAAGCATCGAAGCCAACCAGTCCATGTGCCGGCGGCTCTTGGGCCGACCGCCGGAGTAGAAGTCCGAAGTAGCTATCATGAACTCCAGGATCTCGAGCGCGTCCTCGTCTTTGAGGCCGGTGATGTTGGGGTCCGGCGGCTGCCTCATCTCATCGAGCAGCCTCTTCAGTGACCGATAGAGGGCAGCCGCGATTGGACGGCCATCCGGCTGGGTTTCGTAATAGATACCACTCGACAGTGTCTTCGTGGTCGCCCGGAGCGCCTCGAAAGCTGCCCGGGCATCGATATCGACGATTCCGGGGTGCTGGGCGCGCGCTTCAGCGATGCCGGCCGCCAGCATCGTCAGCGCCTGGGCATTACGGTAGAGAAACCGCTGGTCAAAACGTCGGAGGTCCGCGTCGACGTGATGATCGTGCCGTTCGAACTCAAAAGAGCGTCCCTGTCTTAGGTAGGCGCAATCGCTTGGGCAGTCGATCTCGATTTCGCGCTTGGTGGCGCAGCAAGCCGCGCAGATGCGCTTCGCCAACGCGGGGCAGTACCGCTTACCGGACCGGGAATCGCACAGGTGGCACGAACGAGTGGTCATTTGAGATTGGTCGTCTTACATTTCATATTGTTCGGGGCATGGACTGCGACTGGTCCTTCAGATGACAAATCGATAATCGTCAAATGAGCTATGTCCAAGCAGATTCAATTCCGGTTTCTGGCTTACTGGGGTAGCTTGCCCCGGGCGCTTTTGCCCATGCGCGGGCCCCGATCGTCGCGGGCCAGCGCATGATCCATGCTTGCGACAAGCCAGCCGAGAGCGTAGACGAGTTCTCCGATCCGGGTCATCTTCTCGAAGTTGATCTTTCCGACCGAATCCGTTACCCGATGCTAGTCGGGGTGATGCAGGCGAGCCGTTCAGCAGCGGATCCGCGGAGATTGGACCGTCGCCCGCCGCCGGAACCTGTGCAGACACCAGAGGTTTGGAACCCTGCCCGACCACGATCGCGCCGGCGATAGCGAGTGCCAGCACGAGGACGACTCGACAGCAACGAAGTATATACTAGTGGTCCCCGTCTAACAGACTGTACCTTATTCGGATCGTTCCCCGAGCCAGACCGACACACTGCGGCTTCGGCCAAGCCGTCCGAGTTCGTTCCGCACAGGGATTTCCGATCTAATGGTCATTATTTTCCTCATATATGATCAGAAATGGGACAGCCAGAGCCGTTACGTTAATTGTGACGGACTACACTAGGATCGGGTCGCGGCCGAGAGCGCGCCGGTTGACTTTGCCCCCTGCCAGACAGGATAATGGTTGTTTATGCCATTGAATAGATTGGGGGTGTGTACCGAGTGGCGGAAGTAAGAGTACAAGACGGCGAGTCGATTGAGAACGCTCTCCGGCGCTTTAAGCGAAAAGTCCAGCAAGAGGACATCATTAAAGAAGTCAAAAGGCACTCCTTCTACCTGAAGCCGGGCGAGAAGAAGCGGATCAAGCAGGCACTGGCACGGAAGAGAAGCCGCAAGAAGATCCGGCGCCGCACAAGCGACTAGCCCGCACAGCCAAAACGGTGGATGTTCCCGAAGCCTCCGGATTTCCGGGGGCTTTGTTCGTTTCTGGATGTCGGGGGCGGATACCCGGTTGCTACGGTTCCCCTGGGTTCTGTTGTTGGGCGGTCAGGGCGGTCAGCGCGGTCAGGTCGATCAGGTCGTCGACGGACGTACCCGCGCTCACCACGGCAGCCGGATGCGCCAAGCCGTGAATCAGGGGTCCGACGACCCGGGCTCCGTCCAATTCGCGACCGAGCGTGTAGCCGATATTCCCGGCCTGGTGGTCGGTAAAAACGAGCGTGTTGACGTCCTCCCAGCGAACGCCCCGCCGGAGCTCGCGTTCGACACGGAGCTTTTCATCCCGAGCCTGGATGGTCCCCAGAGCGCGTACCACACGTTCACCGAGTTCTTCCGCCGCGCTCTTGAATCGATTCTTCTGCCCGAGTGAGGCGACTGCGGTGAAGAAAACGAACGCTACCCGCGGCTCGCTCTCCAGGATGCGAGAAACGCTCTCGGCGGCGCAGAGTGCGATCTCGGCAAGTTCGGTTGCGGATGGCGTCCTGAGGAAGTTCGCATCGGCTACGAGCATGCCGGGCTTTCCTGTGGCGCTTGTGGAATCGGCGAGAAAGTAACGCGAAAGCACCGAAGTGAGCGGACAAGGTCCAATGCATTCCACCAGCGCCTCTGTCGCCGCGGCGCTCGGAATCGATATTCCACAGACGACGGTGTCGGCATCGCCGGCGCCGACCATAGCTGCTCCAAACCATACGGGATCCGCCAACCGAGCACGGGCCTCTACGCCGCGCGTCCCCCGAGCCCTCCAGCCCTCCAGCAATCTGTCCGCGTACCGCGCGATGCGCGCCTCTTCCGGTAGACAGACTTCTACTCCCGACAGCCCCACCCCGAGTGCACGGGCATCGGCCCGGACCGTGTCCGGATCGCCGACAAGGATCGGGTGGGCAATCCCGAGCTGGGCCACGGCGTCTGCCGTCCGCAGAATCGCCGCGTTCCCGGACTCCGGGTAGACGACAGTTCGCTCCGCTTCGGTGGCGCGTCTTCGAATGGTCTGGAATAAGGACATGAACGCCGCAAAAGAATAGCACCGTAGTAAGGGAAGTCGACCCGGAGCGCCTCACGGCATCCGTAGCGCTAGTGGTCGCCGCCAGAAATACCGCCACTATCTCCGAAAGAAGTTGCGACCGGACCGAACGGCGGAATCCACGACATTAGCGTCTTGACACTTCGGAGGTCCTTGGCGTTCAGGGTGGGCAACTTCCTTCGGCCCTGCGGGTTCGGGCGGGGACCACTAGCGACCCGACTAGCGACCCGAGCTCTACCGGCTCGAAACCGGCGTGCGCTCGCGCTTCTTCTTGCTGTTGATCCCGTGCCGTTTGATCTTCTGGTTCAGGGTCGACAGAGGAATGCGAAAGCTCTCGGCCGCGTCGGTCTGGCTCCAGCCGCTCTCCTCGAGCCGATCGAGGATCATGCGTCTCTCGAAAGCATCGACGAGATCGTTCAGGGAACTGTCTCGATCGATCTCGAGCGACGCGATCGTAGCGTAACGCGGCGCCGGGTTGACCACCGAGTCCGGAAGCAGATCCCTCCCCAGGACTTCGTCATGCGCAAGCACCACGGCGCGTTCGACGACATTCTCCAGCTCCCGGACGTTTCCCGGCCATAGATAGTCGACGAGGATTTTCAGCGCTTCCGAGCTGAATCGGTAGAGCGGTTTGTCGTTCTCTTCGCAGTATTTCTGGATGAAAAAATCGATCAGCGGCAGGATGTCCTCCCGCCTGTCGCGCAAGGTCGGCACTTCAAGAGTGATGACATTGAGCCGGTAGTAGAGGTCCTCCCGGAACTTGCCTTCGCGGACGAGCTGGGTGAGATCGACGTTGGTAGCGGCGATGATCCGGGTGTCGACCTTAATCGTCTCGATGCCGCCCAGGCGCATGAACTCACGCTCCTGGATCACGCGCAGCAGCTTCGCCTGCGTTTCGGCCCCGAGGGTCCCGATCTCGTCGAAGAAAATCGTTCCCTGGTCGGCGATCTCGAACAGGCCTTTCTTGGACGCGACAGCGCTGGTGAAGGCGCCCTTTACGTGCCCGAACAGAGTACTTTCGAGCAGATCCAACGGCATGCTTCCGCTGTTGATCGGCACAAACGGGTTGTCGCAGCGCGGACTCCTCAGATGGATCGCTTTCGCGATCAGTTCCTTGCCTGTTCCGCTCTCGCCCTGTATGAGCACGGTGCTTCGGCTGGCCGCAACCTGGGTCACCATATCGAGCAAGCTCAGCATCCGCTCGCTCTTGCCGACGATGTTGCTGTAGCCGAAACGTTCCTTCAACGCACGTCGCAACTGGACATTCTCGTTGTGGAGCCGGCGCTGCTTGATCGCGTTGCCGGCGATCGCCATCAGCTTCTCGTTGTTCCAGGGCTTGGTGATGTAGTCATAGGCTCCCGACCGGATCGCAGCGACGGCAGTCTCGATGTCGGCCATTGCCGTGATGATCACGACGGGCAGCGTAGGATCAATGGATCGGACTTCCTTCTGGATTTCGAGACCCGAGCGGCCGGGCAGCATGAGGTCAAGCAAGACGAGGTCGTACAGGTTGCTCTCGATTCGCTCGATACCCTCCTCGCCGTTCGCCACCGTATCCGCCAACACGCCTTCCGAGGTCAGGAGCAACTCGAGACTGTCTCGAATCTCCTCTTCATCGTCAACGACCAGAACTCTTGGTTCAGCTTTAGACATTTGCAGGTTTCCTGGCTAGTGGCAGTTCCAGACGAAACGTCGTTCCCTGGCCGGGCTCGCTCTCAACAGAAATATTGCCGCCGTGCTCCTGGATGATTCCGTAGGAGACCGACAGGCCGAGACCGGTGCCCTCGCCGATTTTTTTTGTCGTAAAGAATGGATCGTAAATCTTGTTGAGGTGCTCCTGGCTGATTCCGACTCCCGTGTCTTCGATCCAGACGCTCAACTTTGCACTCGACGTAGCGGTCCGGATCCGGAGTGTGCCTCCGCCCGCCATGGCGGCCTTGGAGTTCAGGAAGAGATTCAGGAACACCTGCTGGAGCTTTCCGGCGTTGCCGAACGCAATCGGCGTGTCGGCCGCGAACTCCCGTTCCACGGTGATACCCGCATTCTTCAACTGGTGCTCGAGCAACGAAAGCGTGTCGGCAATCACCTGGTGGACGTCCAGTTCCACGAGGTCCGTCGCGTTCGTCCTGGAAAAGCTCAGCAGGTTGTTGACGATCTCCGACGCGCGGAACGTCTGCTTGATAATCTTGTCCATCAGCTTTTCGCGCTCGTCGCCCACGCCCAACTGTTTTCTCAGGAGCTGGGAGTAGCTCGAGATCACCGCCAGAGGCGTGTTCACCTCGTGCGCCACGCCCGCCGCCAGTAATCCCATCGATGTCAGTTTGTCGTTCTGGACCAGCTGGTCCTCGAGCCGAACACGTTCTGTGATGTCGTCGACGATGATCAGGCGACCCGTGGAGCGACCCACCTTGTCCAGCAGCGGAGTGGCCGAAAAATTGACGACCAGATCGCCCCAACGGTGCTTGTAGAGTGCTCCTTCGTCGCGCAGGCGTTCGAGCGACTGCTCGGGGATCACGCTCTCGGTCGGCTTCCCGATCATCTCGGTCCGGCGCTTGCCCGTCAGGTCTTCCAGCGCTCGGTTCCAACCCATAATCTTGCCGCCGATTTCCACCATCACGCCAACGCTGATCGACCTGACAATGTTCTCGTTGAAGTCCTTGAGGGTTTCGTACTGCGTGGCCTTGTCCTCGAGCGACCGGTAGAGCGACGCGTTCTCCACGGCCACGCCGATGTAGTCGGACACGCCTTCCAATAGATCGATATCCTCGCTGGTCAGGTACCCCCCGTCGTGCGTCCGTCCCATCCCGAGGTAGGCAATCACACGGTCCTTCGCGCGGCATGGGATGAAATAGTTCAGCCCGTACTTATCGCCCTCGATGAATATGTACGGCTGAGTGACTTCTTTCTCGAGGAAGGGATAGACGGTTCCCAAAGGCGTGTCGAGCCCATGGGAACGGGCCAGGATGAAGCGGGACGGATCGTCCGGGTCCTCCAGGATAACCGCCATGTGGTCGACGTAGAGTGAACCGCTCAGGCGGTCGACGATACGGTCGAGAACCCGTCCCAGGTTGACTTCCGATCCCAGCCGCCGCCCGAAGTCGGTGACCGTCAGACGCAGGTTGTAGCGATCCTTGTAGAAAACCTTGTCGAGCCACGCCTGAACGTGGTCCTTGGTCGGCGCGAACATGAACGCTGCCAGGATCGTTGCCATGATCTGGCCGGCCTCGCCGAGGCCGGGCAGGCTTTCGCCGAACAGCCTCCCGATCACGACGACCAGGGTGACGTAGAGGCCCACGACCATCGCCCCGGCGAGCGTATAGGCCGCACCGCGCTTGAACAGGATGTCGACGTCCATCAACCGATAGCGGTGGATAGCCCAGCCGAACGACAGCGGGATGAACACCAGCGGAACGTACGCCAGGTCAGCCGCCTCGGGCGGCACGTAGCCCAGCATGCGCGGCAGCGCCTGCAGCAGGAAGAACGGAATCGCCGCAACCGCCGTCCCCCGGGTGACCCATTTGAGCTGTGGCAGCAGCTCCGGATCGGTAACGGACCGGTAGGTGTGAATCAGGATCAAAGCGCTCAGCACGAAGAACAAGCCGAAGTGGACGTCGGTCAGGTTGCTCAGCAGGTGACGCAGACTCAACGGTGAAGGCACAAAGCCCAGCACACCGGTCACGAACGCGATCCACACGAGCATCAGCAGGGCGCCCGGTAGGTAGATCAGCGGCACGACAATCCGATTCTGAATCCAGGATTTCTGGACCGGAAACTCCAGACAGAAGTGCATGAACAGAGGCGGCAGGAAAGCCAGTGCTGCGATGTCGGCCCAGAAGATCGTCCAGTCGAACTCGTTCAGCTTGCCCGTGCTGTGGAAAACGAAGAAGACGTAGGACAACAGACACACGAAGTAAAAGTGCGTCGAATGCGGAGCGCGCCAGCGCTTCGTGACGACGAATATGCCCGCCACCAGGAAGAGCAGGCCGATGATTTCCTGGATGAGAAACTGCCTCTGGAACCGCTCCGACTGCGGAGACACGACCACGGTCGTCTCGAACCGGACTCCGTCGCGTGCCAGGTGATAGGTCGCCCGCGACCACTCGCCGATTTCATATAGCACCCGGGTGACCTGAACGTCGCCCTCGATGGAAGTCTCATCGATGGCCTCGATGATGTCCCCGCTCTTGATTCCGGCCCTGTCGCCCGGACCATCCGTCACAACCAGCGTAGCTGCGACACCCGCGTCGTTGCCGATCCATGACACTCCGTCGTCGGGCGCCACCCAGCGCCGCTTCTGCTGGACATTGAACCCACCGAGAATGATCAGCCCGAGACTCAGCACGAGCGTTGCGATCAGTCGGAATGAGAGGAGTCGTGTCATACGCTATCTGCGAACGCCGGGCGCACCTATTCCTTGTTGAGGAACAAGCAATCCCGCTTCCAAACAACTACATGTATTTACACACAGTTGCGCTGAAAGTAACATTAAAATCCCATTTTTGGAATATCGATATATAAAAACTGGGATTCTACTCAGAACGTGAAGTGTATGCCGCCCTTTAGCAGGCGCGGGTACCGGGCCTGCATCGTTCGGCGGGATCCAAAAGAGGGTTCGAACAGGTTGCGTGCATCGACGACTGCCTTCAGTTTGGCTGGAAGCAGGCTGAACGTGGGTAAATTCTGCGCGATCGTGATACTCAAGGTGGGGTCATTGTACTCGGCGAAACGCTGATACGGATCGACCGGGCTGAGCGAAGGCCCCGAGGACCACCGATACACGGCGGTGATCGCGGTCTGGGTGAAATCGATGGCCGTCTTCACACGCAAAGTCACAACGTGGAAGTTCCTGCGCTTCGCCTGTTGCCGGAGTTCATCGGGGGAAACGACATCCTGGTCGAAACCGATCGCCCTGGCAAACGCGTAGGACACACCGGTCTCGACGTCATCGAAGATGCGATCCGCGTGCACCCGGATTCCGGTCGTCGGCTCAGTATTCCCGTCGAAGATCATGACTGCGCGCCGACCGTCGTCTGAATCGACCAGGAACGCCTCGTGCCCCAGATGATAGCGGAAACCCGCGATCGAGACCCGCAACGACTCCGACACCACTCGGGTTGCGCTCAGTTCGACATGCGAAAACCGTTCCAGTTCGAGCGGGATGTAGACAGCGCGGTCGAAATATTCGCGCCCTCGAATGGGATCGCTGGTGTCGGTCGGAGCACGCCTCGAGAACGATGCACGGACCGTCGTCCGAGCCTGCGGCACCCAGGCCACACCGACTTCGGGCCGGAGATAGCTGTGGCTACTAACGCCATCGGCTCGGCCGAGGGCCGCGCCGTAAGTCAGAACCAGGTGGTCGGACCACTGCATCTGCTCGCCGTACTCCACCTTGATCTCACGCGATTCTGCCCCGCCGACTTCCCCGTTCAGCATCGCGCCCTGTCGGACGTTGACAGCCAGGCTCGACCGGTGGCGTTCCCTGGGCGAGAACTCGTACTCGGCACCGAAGCCTCGCGGCTGGTCGGTCGACTCGCTGTACTGACCCGAAAAAGTGAGGTGGGAATCCGCCGCGAGCGGCATGACGAATTCAAACTGCGAGCCGACAGAGTCCGTAGCGATGCCCCAAGCATCGACGGACGTCGAATAGACCTGGACGTACCCGGATCTGTCCATCGACGACAGCAGGTTGTCGGTGCTTTCCTCGGTGCCTTGATCCTCGAACATCTGAAGGATGGATCGGGTCGAGGCGGCGCTCCTCAAGACCCACTTCATCTCCTCCAGGCTGCCGCGCCGAATGCCACGGCGCAGGATGTCCATAGCCGTCTGAAGATTGAGCGTCAGGGCGATGCTGCTGCCGGCATCCAGTTCCACTGCCTGAGCCTGGGTCGGAAGGAATCGGGGTTTGGTCACCTTAACGGAATATCCGCCAGCGACAAGATTCGGAATCGAAAAGATACCGGCATGATCCGTAAAGGACAGGCGTTCGCGGAGACCGGTTTCGATCGACTGAACCGCCACCAGCGCCCCCACCAGTGGCATTCCAGCGCTGTCGACCACACGGCCGCCGATGCTGGAAGATCTCTGCGCCCACGCCGTCGGAACCGAGAGCACGGCGATGAGGACGACCGACGCCAGCACCGTCAAGCTCGAAGGCTTCGTTGCCTTTCTCGTCATCTCTCCCAGTCTCCTCACTGCTCCGGCATCCATTCCTTCCGGAACCTCGGGATTCAGTGCCCGAACGCTACTGCTGCGGTACGGCGGCTGAATCGAGCGGCCCACGGACAACGAACTTGCTCGTCTCCGTGACGATCTCATCCGACAGTTTGTCGATGACCCGAACCTGGATCTGGTATTCACCGGGCTCAAAATCGGCGAGAGGCAACTTTTTCTGGATCGTCATCTGCTGCGCCGCTCCCGACAGTTCGTCGGAGTCTTCGACGATCTTGGTGACTTCCGTGCCATCGCGCGTGATCAGGGTCTCGATCGTCGCCGACGGCTTTAGCGAATCTTCGTCGATCTCGAGGTTGTAGATCTGAAGCCAAATGTTCAGGTCTCTGTCCTGATGGAACTCCTGTTTGACGTTCGGACGCACCTTGGAGGCGCCCAGGGCGAACATCCCGCTGCCGACCTGCCGCGCAGGCAGGGGCTCGAGGACGTCGGCCAGGATCAGGGAGCTTGCGGCGAGTTGCTGCTCGGGGAAGCGGGGGACTGCCAGCCGCCGGTTGATCGTACCGACATTGTCGCTGTGGAGGTCCTTCAGCACGAGGTCGATCTTGTACAGACCGGGACTCATCGGGATTACCTTCTGGTAGACGGCGTGGCGCTCGAGGTTCCTCCGGAAGATCGCATCCGGAATATCCAGCTTGATGACGTCCTCAAAGGTGTGCGCGACCCGGCCGTTGATACCGGTAATACGCCCATAGACGTTGATCAGCGCCTGGTGGATCCCCTGAGTTTGCTGGAAGGCGATGTTCACGTTCTGGATCTGGATCGTCACCGGCGTCAGCACGTTCTCTGCGGTCACGCGCACGAAGTCTGTGCGCATCTCGAACGGCAGCAGGTTGTAGGAAAGGTTCGTCGTGACGATCGCCTCGAGGTCCTTGAACTTGACCTCGGGGGCCTTGAAAGCCTTCGAGTAGGTGTCGAGGCGGTCGAATATGTTGATCCGGGAGATCTGGCCCGTCATTTCGTTGATCAGGCGGTTCTGCTTGGCTTCGGCCGGGTCGTCGGACATCTCCTCGTCGAGGGTAAGTCCGCCGGTGGCGGTCATCATCAACGCATCCTTCTCCCAGGGGCTCAACGCCAGCCGAAACTCACCAGTCCCTGACGGATCGACAAACTCGAACTCCACGTTGCTGCCGATGGTTTCGATATAACGGTAGGTCCAGACGGCGAATGGATAGGCGATGGTCGTACCGCCGCCCTCATAGAAGGGTCGGACATAGGTCCCCCCTGAAGGATGGTCATCGATGCTATCAGGCGGGCCGTGGATGATGTAAATCCGCCCACGGTCAGTTTTCCATCCGGGCTTCCCGGACTGGAACCGCTCGTTCGAGTACGCGATCCGGATGTAGTGATCCTCACGGTACTCGTTCTCGAACGTATCCGGCGTCGGGTCGCGACGGAGCCAGAACTGTTCGATGAACGACGATCGTTCCTCGTCGGTCTGCAACGCCTTGAAAGCCGCTTTTTCCTGATCCGTAATGATGTAAGCAGCGTCCTCGTCCAACCACCTGGTCAAGGCTCGGTTCGCTCGCTCTTGATAACGCGAACTCCGGTCCTGGCTGTACGCCACGACTGTGGTCGCCAGTCCGAGCACAATGGCCCCCATGATGACTTTTCGATTCATTAAATCACCTCGATAGAGCTGAAGATCCCATGATGACTCGATAATCCAATATCATAGCACCGGAAGTGTAACAGTCAAGAGATTCAGTAGTTTGGGCAAGCCCGCGGCGCTGCTACAATGACGCGGTCCGAAACGGTTTCGCAACCGATACGAAGCAGAGCATTTACGGCTCCGGAATCGATCGACTACGTAGCAGACGTATTCCGCCCCAAATTGTGAGCGTACACGTGAGTTTTAGGACCGGCCCCGAACCCAGCACACCGGCCCGCGCCGGGACCGACGGGACTTTCCCCTCTACTCGCGGAGCGGTGATGGCCGGCGTCCTCCTGTGGTGTTTGGCGATCGTCGCGGCACCCCTGTTCGAGATCGACCTCCTTTACCGCCTCTTCTCGGCAATTTGCCATCAACTGCCTGATCGCAGTTGGTTCCTCGACGGACATCCGCTGGCGGTCTGCATCCGATGCACCGCGATCTACGCGGGCTTTCTCGGAGCGCTCGTTGTGCGGCTGCCAGCCAGCACGCGGTTCCTGCGGATCGCGCTGGCCGCAACGGCGCTGGAGTGGGTCGGCGCCCGTTTGATCGGCGATGTCGAAGCGGTCCGGGCAGTTACGGGCCTGCTCCTGGGCCTGGCGTCTGCAGGGTTCGTCGAACAGGGGATCGCTGAGGCCGCGGCGAGGATCGGGCGCTCTCGAGGACAGACTTTCCGGGAGGTGGCCTCTTGAGAACCTGTTCGAAATGCGGGGTGACGCTGGGAGACCAGGCGCAGTACTGCATGCAATGCGGTACGCCGGTCGATGCGCCCCGACAGGCCGGGGCAACCGAGCAGAGTGATTTCATCCAGCCGGCGATGATCGCGGGCGCCGCCCTTGGCATTCTTTCCTCGTTGCCGATCGTCAACGCCGGGAACTGGTGCTGCTGCATGTGGGTCGTCGGCGGTGGCGCGCTGGGGGCCTGGCTGCTGGCCCGTGAACGGCCGGGAGGCGTGGGCGCTATGAGCTACGGCGACGGGGCGTTCGTCGGCGTGCTGAGCGGCCTGTTCGGAGCGTTCGTCGCAACGCTGGTGTCGATCCCTGTCCGCCTGCTGACTGCCAACGTGCTCCGTTCGCAACAGCAAGCTTTCGAAGAGATGTTCGCCGAGGCCGAGATGGAGGATGCCGTCCGGGAAATGCTGTTGCAGCTACTCTCGCCGGATCTTTCGTTCACGACGCTCCTGATCAGCTTCCTCATCAATGTCCTGTTGTTCTCGCTGTTCGCCATGATCGGCGGCATACTCTACGTGGCCATCACGGGGCAAAAAGCAGGACCGCAGGCGCCCGTCGAGCCGGCGGCAAAGAGTGACTAGTGACGAGTATCTAATCGGGGAGTCTACGACGCTCAGTTGACGCGTCACGGACCACTCATCACCCGTTTGTTGCTCAGCGTGCCATGCAGAGAACGCTTTCAGCCCTCTTACTGATAATGCTCCTGGCCGTACCCCTGCTGGCGCAAGAAGACTTCTCCCGGCTCGAGATGGGCCTCGGATACGGCAACATCGGTTTTGGGGAGCTCTACGACCAACGGTTTTCCGGCATCAACGTCTACACCGACATCAACCTGACGAACTGGTTTGAGTTCACCTTTAGAGGCCTGGGTCGCATGATGCCGTATGGCACCGTCGGATTCGGTTTCGGCACCTCCCGGTCGTTGTTCAACGACGCTGATCTGGCCGATCTACGCGCGGGGGGTGGCGGGGACATCCCAGTCGGGGGCGCCCTCATCCTGCGGTTCGACGTCAGCCGGATGTGGTTCAAGTCGAACGGGTTCTGGTCCCCGGGAACGAATCTGTCGACCGGTGTAGTGTTCAACCTGAATTAGGCAGGCAAAAAAACGGCAGTCCGAAGACTGCCGCGGTTTCCGTTCCGTTTTCCAGGACTAATCGTAATCGTCGTAGTCGCCACCAGGCATCGCGGCCTTCTTCTCCGGGAGTTCGGCGACGGCCGTTTCCGTCGTGATGAGCAACCCTGCCACCGACGCTGCGTTCTGGAGAGCGACCCGAACTACTTTCGTGGGATCGATCACGCCGGCCGCTAACAGGTCCTCGTACCGACCGGTCTCGACGTTGTAGCCGAGTTTGTAGTTCTTGCTCTCGAGCACGCGGCCGACCACGATCGCGCCTTCGAGGCCCGCGTTTGTCGCAATCCTGCGCAGCGGTGAGTCCAGGGCCCGGCCCAGAACCTCGACACCCGTGCGCACATCGCCTTCCAGCGTGCCGGCAAGTTTGTCGACGGTAGCGCGAGCCCGCAGCAGGGCGGTGCCGCCGCCCGGAACGATGCCTTCCTCAACCGCCGCATGCGTAGAGTGCAACGCGTCCTCCACTCGCGCTTTCAACTCCTTCATCTCGGTTTCGGTGTACCCACCAACGTGAATCACAGCCACTCCACCGGTCAGCTTGGCCATCCGTTCGGCCAGCTTTTCCTTGTCGTAGTCCGAAGTGCTGTTCTCGATCTGTAGCTTGATTTCCTTCGTTCGCCCCGCGATGGCGGGACGTTTGCCCTTGCCCTCGACGATCGTCGTGTTGTCCTTATCGACGACGACCCGCTTGGCCTGTCCGAAGTCCGCCACACCGATATTCTCGAAGGAAATTCCCAGATCCTCGGTCATCGAACGGCCGCCCGTGAGCACGGCAATGTCGCCCATGATTGACTTGCGGCGGTCTCCAAAAGCCGGAGCCTTTACCGCAACGCACTGCACGGAGCCCCGGATTTTGTTCACCACCATCGTCGCCAGGGCCTCGCCCTCGATGTCTTCAGCGATGATAAGCAGCGGCCGGCCCGACCGCGCGGCGAGTTCCATGACGGGCACGACATCGTTGACGAGCGTAAACTTCTTTTCGCGAACCAGAATCAACGGGTTGTCGAGGACGGCCTCCATCCGCTCGGGATCGGTGACGAAGTATGGCGACAGGTAACCGCGGTCCCACTGCATGCCTTCGACGATCTCCAGATCGGTTTCGGTCGACTTCGCTTCTTCGACGGTGATGACGCCGTCCGTGCCGACTTGCTCCATCGCTTCGGCGACCAACTCGCCGATCCGCTCGTCGTTGTTGGCTGAAACCGCGGCGACCTGCTGTCGCTCCTTGCGCCCCTTGATGGGCGTGGACCGCTTGTGAAGGTCGGCAACAACGGCCTCGACCGCGCGGTCGATCCCGCGCTTCAGGCTCATGGGGTTGGCACCCGCAGCGACGTTCCGCAGTCCGGAGCGATAAATGGCCTGAGCGAGCACGGTCGCGGTAGTCGTCCCATCGCCTGCAATATCGCCGGTCTTCGAGGCGACTTCCTTGACCATCTGCACACCCATGTTCTCGAAACGGTCCTTGATCTCGATATGCCGCGCGACGGTCACGCCATCCTTGCTTATCACGGGCGCACCGAAACTCTTGTCCAGGACGACATTGCGCCCCCGAGGGCCAAGCGTCACTTTCACGGTGTCGGCCAGGGTATTGACTCCGTCCAGGACCCTCCTCCGGGCCTCGTCACGAAACAACAGTTCTTTTGCAGGCATTGTGTACTCCTCGTAGGTCGCTGACTTGAAGAATTGCGGGTATTAGCACTCGTGTATTGCGAGTGCCAAGCTTACAGGATTTGTTCGTTTTGGATCAAGAGGTTAGATGTTCCGACATGTCATCACGGGCTGCGCAGTGTCGCGCTTTTGACGAGCGTGAACGGCATCTTTCTGAGTACTGGCCTCGGCTCGCTCAAGCAGGAAGGATTGTGTCTCCGACGCGAATCGTACCGGCTTCAACAATCTGAGCGCGCAGTCCGGCCTTGTGGACCAAAACCTTCAACACGGGCTTGCCGGTCAGCTTCTCGAGGTGACTACACGGCTCGCACAGTCGGATCCCACGCAGTCGGACTTCTCCCACGCTGAACTCGGCTCCGACCAGGCCATTCAGGGACACGCCGCTTGTCACAATGTTCCGCCGGGGTTCGGAAACCGCCAGCTCGATTCCTGACTCTTCAGCCAAACGCGCAAGCTGTTCGACCTCGATGAGGGTCACTTCCCGGTCGGGCTCCGGGTTTTCGGAAAAGATACCGGACTCGCGGTAATAGCGGTCTCCTTCGAGGCCCCTTCCCGCAACGGCCCGCACCTCGTCGCGGGAGGCCGCGGGAGCCTCTTCGGCGGGGGCCGTGAATATGTGTAGCACCGTGCCTGACATCGATTTCCTCGGGTTACTGCTTGACCAGTTCCACTCTACGATTCTGCTGGCGCCCTTCTTCGGTCGCGTTGTCCGCCACCGGCTGATCCGGACCGTAACCACGCGCCATCAGGCGACCCCGGTCGATACCGTACAACGCCAGGGCATTGACGACGGCTCGCGCCCTCTCGAGCGACAGTTCGCGGTTACGTATGGCCGAGCCGTTCGAGTCGGTGTGGCCGGCCACTTCGAGACGAAGCCCGGAATCGGACTTCAGGATCGTCGCGATCGTGTCGAGCACCTGTCCGCTGCCAGGCCTCAGGTCGGCCCGGTCGACATCGAACAGGATTCCGTAGATGGCCACCTGGCCGTCGCGGTCCAGGGCTTCGAGCAACGCTTCAGCATCGAACTCGAGGCTCAGGTCCAGCCCGGCTTCATCGATGATCTCAAGAATGTACCGTCCGCCCGACCGCGTGTCGAGCCGGCACCAGGTGGTGCCACCGCCTGGCCTCGTCAGCCGGAACAGGAGCCGGGTTCCCGTCCGGTTGAGAACGTCGCCCCCGAGTCTGCGCGCCTCGGACTCGTAGTTGGCCATGATCTCGTCACGGCTCGTCGAAGTGTTCTCGAGCTGATACTCCAGGTGCCAGCGGTTGCCCTCCACCTCCATCTGCACCGAACTTCCACCCTCCCGAAAATTCAGCGGCAACCGGCCGAAATCCACGAAGGTCGACCCCGGACCGAGCGTCGCGCCCGTCATGGGCTTGATCACGGGATGTTCCGGCACCTCGTCCTGGGCGTAGGTCGGAGTGATCAGACCGGCAGCCAGTACGATAGCAATGACGCTCAGAATAGTTCGGTTGCAGGTCATAAGAGTCGGCCTCTGAGGTTGATAGCTGTTAGTCGGCGAATCCATCTTGCAACACTCCGCCAGACATTTCCAGCCAGCACCGCAGATCTTGACAAGGCCCCACGATGGGAAGATCCTCAGACCTTCGGCGATAGATCGTGTGGTGCGGGAATTCAACAGGAGAATGGAGATGCAAGATTTTGAAAGAGTGTTTCGTCGACTGCGGTCGGGAAGCATTGGGCGACGGAGGTTCCTTGAGGCGGCCGCGGGGGCGGCGGCGGCGGCAGCGCTTCCGTTGCCCTTGGAGGCGGCGGCTTCATTCAAGTCGACATGGGCGAATCAGTACACCTACGTCGCCCCCGACCTCCAGAAGACCGTCGACTGGTACGTCGAGGTGTTCGGAATGCAGGAAGATCGGGCGGGCATGAACGAAGTGCATCTGTGGTACGGCGACGATGGTGGCGATACCGTGATGATCGTCCGGCAGGCCTCGGCCGGCGAAACAGCCCCGCGAATCGAGAAGTTCGGGTTCACGCTCGACAACTGGGACACGAATACCGTGGCTTCGGAGCTGCGCGGTCGGGGGCTCCGACCGACGCCGGAAGGCGACAAGGGTTTCTGGTTCAACGATCCTGACGGCAACGAGATCGGCGTTTTCGCCAGCGACTACATGAGGCGGCCCTCACCAACAACCGTGAACCCGATGCTATGGAAAGCGGTCAGCGCAAACCACATCGTGGTTCTCACCGAGGACTACACGAAGCTTGCCGACTGGTATCGGGAACTACTGGACCTGCGACAGACGCGCAATTCCGGCAGGGATACCTATCAATGGTTCGGGGATTCGGTCTGGATTCCAACCAATCTGCGCGAGGGAGGACAAACTTCCGCGGCGCTCGGAACACTCGATCACATCGCCTACACGATCACAGAGTTCGACAAGGATTCGGTCGAGGCCGAGCTTGCCCGCCGGAACCTCGAGCCGCGTCTCGACACGGACTACAGCTTCAACTGTGTCGACATCAACGGCTTCAAGACACAGGTCTGCGATCGTGAACTGGTTATCTTCGCCGAGCAGCGCCCCCCTCGTGGGCGCGGGGGAGCATAGCCAGGGATTCTCTACAAGAAACGTCCTGGGACCTACGGGGTGATCTTCAGGTCCCTGCTCCACGCGCCGCCGCCGCGCCACAGCAAATAAAAGCTTCCGATCATGACTATGATCGGAATGATAGGTTGCTCGGGTTGCAGAGGAAACAGAGATGGGTCGTCCACCACCACGTGTACGTATGTGGCGACGAGCATGATGTTGATGACGAAGAACGCTGCCGGACGTACGAAGATTCCGACGGCGAGGACGATGCCGAGCAACAATTCGACGAACGGCACCGTCACCCGCGACAACTCGGCGAAGGGGATCTGGGCGGCGACGAGTTGGCCGGCCCAGGCCTCGGCCAGGCTGGGCACGAGCACCTTCATCGGCCCCGTCATCAGGAAAATCACGGCAAGCATCAGACGAATGCCTCCAGCAAGCTTGTCGTCGGTCGTCGATCGCAATGTGACGAGATTCATGGTCGCCTCAGCGTACCGTGGATTGGCGGCCCTCCGTGGTAATTCCCGCTACACTTGATCTCGGAGGCGGTCACGTTACCCGAGACAGGCCTTTCGTATTCGCGCCTATCCGACGAACCGCTGAGACAGGGCAATTTCAGACGATTCCGGCCGCTTGTCGAGGAGAAAATCATCGACCTCGACGTCTCGAACGATCGAGGCGACTCGGATTCCCAGCTTGGAATCGAGGGCACGAGCTACCTCAAGGAAGAGCAACGTCCCCAGTTCCATCATGGCGACTGGTCGGATTTTCTTGGCCAGCTTGGAATCGAGGGCACGAGCTACCTCAAGGAAGAGCAACGTCCCCAGGGGACGCATGCCGGCACCCTCATAGATCGTGTTGCCCACTTTGTTGTTGAACGCCTCGGTTAGCTCGGCTCCCGTCTTGGCCAGTTCCTCGGTGGCCTCGTCCAGCTTGTCGGCCGCAAGGAATTTGTGCATTCGCAGGCACGCGCTGTGGATAGCCTTGATCAGGTAGGCTTCCGTCAGAACGAGGGTCTGGAAGTTTTCCTTCGCCTGCTTCGGCTTTAGGCGGAGCATCTTGCCGATGTTGGCGTATCTGTAGTCCTCGATGAGGCTCGATCCCTCCAGGTCTCGGTAAGCCTGACGCAGCATTTTGGGCAGACGAGGCTGGCAATGCTCCTCGAGCATCCGGGCGAGCACCTTCGCGCTCCTATAGTCCCAGTTGTAAATATCGCTCTCGTTGAACTCCAGCGTCTTGCCCTTCAACTTCGCGCGATTGATTGGCGGGAGAGCGGAGTAGACAAACAGCGGGCACACGGCGACGGTCTGCCTGTAGTTATCGAGATCCTGCAGGTAACACCGACGGATGTACTCCCGGAGCATCGTCTGTACGCGCCGCGATATCTCCAGGTACCGCGGGTCCAGTTTGTCGCCCGACACTTTCTTCCACGCGGCAAGCGCTTTGCCGGACACGCTGACTTCCAGGCCGACGAGCGTCGATCCGAAGTTGTCATCTCCGGCAACTCCGGCAGAATCGAGCGCCTTGTCCAGGGCGGTCAGGTATGTCGACAGGCTTCTCCGGTCGCCCCCACCAAACTTCTCGGGAAGATACTCCTCGGTCAGAACCGCCAGTCGATCTTCCAGGTGTTCGCGTCTTGCGTCCCGCCTGGCGAACCGGAACGCGTAGTCGTAGCTGTAGGCCTCTTCTGTAAAGGTCCGCAGGCCGACGTTCCTACCGATCGTCATCCCTATGCTGAGCCGGCTCATGCTGTTTCGGCTGCGTACGACGTCCTGGCCTTTGAGCGTAAACACCCACAGCCGATCTTCACCCTGATCGACAACCTTACCCTTCGCAACCGACTCGTTGATGTGGTCGAGCGAGTTTTTGAAGAACGGAAGGTCGACCTCCAGGTGAGAGCGGCGCTTGATGCCTTCGTTGATGGTGATTCCGGGAAGCCTTGCCACCTCAACCGGTCGACGCAACACAAGAATTGAATCGTTCAGCGGGAGTTTCGAACCCCAGCGTCTGACGAGGTCGTTCATTGAGCTTCCTGGCAATCATATCCAGATGCTCCTGGGAGTGAACCGATAAGTCGGTTCGTTTTGGAAAGTAGTACCGGAGCAGACCATTCGTATTTTCGTTCGAACCGCGTTGCCATGGACTTTGTGGATCGCAGAAGTAGACAGCAATGTCAGTGGCAAGAGTGAACCGCTTGTGATCGGCCATCTCCAGGCCCCGGTCCCAGGTCAGCGATTTGTAGAGTTCGGTGGGTAGAGTCTTGGCGTGTTCGATGAGTGCGGAGACGACGGTCTCGGTGTGTTTGCTGGGTACTTTCACCAGCATCACGTAACGCGAGTAACGTTCCACCAACGTCGCGATGTAGCTGTTCTTCGACCCGACGATCAGGTCGCCTTCCCAATGACCGGGCACGGCCCGGTCATTGACCTCGGCAGGTCGTTGGCGGATCGACACCATGCCATCGATCTGACCGCATCCGTGGCCTTTGTGGCTGGTGTGTTTCGGGGATCGGCGAATCGATCGCTTCGAACGCAGATACTGAGTGAGTTCTTTCTTCAGAACCCCACGGGCCTGGATGAAAAGGCTGCGATAGATCGTTTCGTGAGACACGTGAACCGACTCGTCTTCCGGATATGTGCGTTTCAGCCAGCCTGCGATCTGTTGAGGTGACCAGTCCTCGATGAGCTTATCTTCAACCAGCTGCCGTAATCGCGGACATCTGGCCAGGCGACATGACTTCGGACGACGGGCCCGTTTCCACGCCTGCTCGTCCGCAGCCGAAGCCCGATAGCTATCATAGCCTCCGTTACGAACGATCTCCCGACTCACGGTCGAGGGTGCTCGACTGAGCCCAGCTGCTATCGACCGGATCGATTGCTTCGCTGCAACGCCTCTGGAAATCTCTTCACGTTCGACCAGACTCAGTGCTCGCGACGAGCGGCAACGCGACCGGGGACGGATGCCACCATACACGGCCAGTTGCTGGTGAATCGCCGATCCGCCTCTGTCGAGCGCACGTCCGATCCCTTTAGTTGACTCCCCCCGCTGCCATCGATCCCATATCTCTACCAGTTCCGTAGCCGTGAACCAGCGCTTCCTCCTCATCGGTTTTCTCTTTCTCTTCTTCCGCATACACCTCACCTGTCCTTTCACGTGAAGTGTTGCATTCACCTGTTGAGATCAACCTGGTTCTCAGGATCTCGGAGAAGTCCCCGTCAAGCGCCCCGGCCAGGTGCCTGCCTGCCGACGCGGCATCTTCAACGAAGTCGAATGTGATGTCCAGGAGCGCATCGCGCGTCGTGCTCTTCTCGAAGGCGTAGCTGAGCTCGGCCGAGTACTTGCGGCTGATCGCCTTGTACCCCATCTCGTAGAAACCCTCGGCCTGGTCGCGGACCTTGTTAATGGCCTTCTTTATCTTTTTCAGGTCCCTGACGACGATGGTCTTGCCGAGGAAGTCTGACAGTCGCTGCTTGAGCCATGCGTCCGCCTGCTCGAAACTGGCCTTGTCGGTGATGTCGAGGATCCGGTCGAGCCCCAGCCTGTCTTCGATCGCCGCCTGAAGCTTCCTGAAGGTTTCCTCGACGGCGCTGCCGTCCAGCAGTGCCAGCGTCTTGTCCGCCATGTCGACGAGTGCCTGCCGGTCGGATTCGATGTTGGCGAGGACCGACATGATCCCGCCCTGGGCGGCAGAGATGAGCCATTTTCCGGTCGGTGTCTCGAAAAACGCGACATCGACAATCTCCGCCTTGATCCGATCGGCGATCCTCTCAGGCTCGCTCTCGCTCTTGATGTTCTTGAGGAACGAGGTCAGCTCATCGAGCGGCACTTCGTCGCGGATAAGTTTGTAGAGGACGGTGGAAAGCTCGTGGGGCAGGTCATGCCACTTGCCGACGACATCCCGAAGCTTGTCGAGCGCCGGGTCCAAATCCTCGGCGGGGTCGAAACCCGTGACTTCTTCCACAAGCTCGTAGGCATAGCCGACCAGCTCCTGTCCCAACAGATCGCTGAGCTTGTTGCCTGGCTTCGTCCACTTGTTGAAGTCCGCGTAGATGTCCCCGAGCGCCTGCAGGCCTTCGGTATTTAGGACGCCGCGGATAAAGTCATCCAGATTGCCCGGGGCGATCGATTGCTGAGGCTCCGCCGTCACACCGGCATCGAATGCGAACGACCAGCCGTTCCGTTTCAGACGGTAGATCTGGAGTCGGAGGACCTCACTGGCATCGGCACGGGACACGACGACGGCATACCGTCCGCTGGCATGGAAGCCCAGACTGGCCTTGATTCCGAGTTCGATCTTGAGGCCAACATCTCCAGCAAGACCACCGAGGTCGAGCGATTCACGCACCCAGCTGTATTCGTACCCGTACTCGACACCGAGAGAGAGCTTGATCTCGCCCCCCGTCTCGGCAAGCACCCACGTTCCAGGTTTGAGTTTCCCGGGCTCGGTAACCTGCCGGGGCAGCATCCAGCCGCTGGCCGTGGCAAGCACGGCATCGCGCGCGCCTCGGGTACGGTCGGCGGAATGGAGAACGGCGAAGAAACCCTCGGCCTGGCCGCTGGCGCCGAAACTGACGCCCGGACCCAGAGCGAGTTTACCGTTCACCCCCGCTGATGCGTCATATCCCCAGCGGAGGGCGTAGAGGTTTTTCGTGGGATCCTCGCGCAGTCCGAGACGCGACACTATCGGTTCGTCGAGACCCTCGGCCTTCAATGCCTGGTAAAGCTTCGCGACTTTGCGGTAGACCCCGAATCCGGCGAACGCACTGCCCGAAGCGCTGAACTTCACGTCGCCGCCGAGATCGATGTCTTTCTCCGCCGACACATCGATCGACCCGAATGCGATTGCGCCGGCTTTGAACGCGTCGTCGGGAAACGGCGTGTTGTCGACGAGCGCTTTGCCGAGGCTCTTCAGCCCATCCGGGGGCGTGAGGATGAGCTTGCCGTTGGGGAAGGTGATCGTCTTGGGGTCCATCGTGTCTCCTGTGCCGAAGAGTCTGGCCGAGCAATCTTTCGAGGGGCTTGCGGTATAAGGACGTCAAACGGGGACGAATCCTTGCAGAAAATGATCGGAATCACCATGTAAACGGGCAGCGCAGCGACAGGACTACTCCTGTCCGATCCGGTACAGGTTGGTGTCGCTTCGGATGAAAATCGAACCCCCGGAGACCGCCATCGACGCCAGTGTCCAGCCGTCCAGTCGGTTCGAGGCGAGCAGACGGTACTCGGTCCCCGGAGCGATGACGGTCGCCACGCCCTCCTCGCTCAGGAAATAGATCCGACCGTCGGCGTAGGTAGGAGACGCGGAATAGTTGCCGACGACCCGCTGCTGCCAGATCACGTCTCCCGTCGCGGCGTCCAGGCAGCTGATCACGCCGATATCACTCACGATGTAGATTTCTTCACCGACCAGCAGCGGTGATGATGTGAACGGAATGGAGCGCTGTCTCACCCACTCGACATGGGTTCGGCTAACGTCCCCCTCTCCATCGACACGCACGGCCACCAGCGCAGGCAGGTGGAATCCTGTCGCGATATAGACCACCCCTTCTCCATAGACTGGACTGGGGACGTTCGAGAAGCCATCGTATCGGACGTACCAGATCTCGTCTCCGGACTCCGGGTCGTACGCCGTCGCGTAGAACGCACCGATGCTGACGATCTGGTCTTGGTTCCCGACCCGGATTACGATAGGCGTCGAGTACGCTTGGCTGAATGGCTGACGCCGCTCGGTCTTCCAGCGGACCTCACCGGTGTCCTTGTCCACGGCAATGACGAAGGCCTCGTCGAAACCATCGCAGTTGATGACCAGGAGATCCTCAAACAGGGTAGGGGACCCGCCGTTGCCGTGTTGTGAAATGTATGGGAACTCGGTTCTCCAAACGACCGTTCCGTCAGTCGTGATGGCCGCGGTGCCGGACGCCCCGAAGTGAACGTAAACACGATCACCCTCGACAATCGGCGTCGGGGAAGCGTGGCTGTTCTTGAGGTTGAGCAGGGTCGCGTCGTCTTGCCGGAACACTTCGGCGTTGACGAGTTCCTCTCCGGTCTCGACGTCGTAGGCTATTGCGCGAAGCGATGCCCCATCGGCATCGATGGTTGCCGTCGTCAACCAGACCCGACCGTCGGCGATGACGGGAGAAGACCACCCCTGCCCGGGGACCGGAATCTTCCACAGGATGTTCGATGATTCATCCCATTCGAGCGGTAGGCTCTGGCGGACCGCATGGCCTTGCCCGTCCGGGCCGCGAAACTGCGGCCAGTCCTGCGCGATAGCCGCCGAGGGGGTCAGAGTCAGCACCAGTACGAGGACAAATCGGCGAAGCATGGCGAGTGTCAGTCTACGCCGATACTCCGCTTTGCCCCAAGCGTGGAACACGCGACGAGGCAAACGCAACCCTGGGTTTCCGCAGAGTTCGCCCGATCCAGTTTCGACTTTGATTGACCGCAACTCGCCATCCTGCGTAACATTCAACCGATTTCTCCAATGAACTTCGCAGCCGACTCCAATATCGGATGCGACAAGGGGGTGCCCATGAAAGTGGTATTTCGTCGTTCTGGCGCGCTGGTGTTCTTCATCGTCTTGGCCTTGACGACGAGGGCATCGGCAGGGACGCTTGCCGGGCTTCAGGCAGAAGAGCAGCAAGCCGAAGAGGAACTGAGTGAAGAACAGAAAGAGCTGAATTCGGATTTGATTGCGGCTGCAACGAGCGGCGACCAAGCCGGCGTTCGGGACTTGGTCTCCCGGGGCGGCGACGTGAATGCCGTGGCCGGAATCGGTGCTTCCACGGCCCTGATGCGGTCTGTCTTCCAGGGCAACCTCGATGTTGTTGAGGTTCTGATCGAGGCTGGCGCGGACGTGACGGCAAAACGGATGGACGGCGCGAACGCCCTGAAGATAGCCCTTTCACCCAGCGATGATGGCTTCATCGTCGAAATTATCAAGGCTTTGATCGACGCCGGAGCCGACGTGAATGCCGTGGAGGGCGACGGAAACACGCTGCTGATGAGGGCCGCGGGCATCGGACGTCTTGCCGTTGTTCAAGCCATGATCGACGCCGGCGCCAACGTGAACGCGAAACCTGAAAAGGGTTTAACCGCAACGATTAACGCGACGGCTTTCCCCGATGTCGTTCGGCTCCTGATCGACGCCGGCGCCGACGTAAATGCCTCGTCCGGAACGGGCTATACCGCTTTGATGCGGGCGGCCTGGGCGGGCGGTGGTGACACTGCACAGCTTCTGATCGACGCCGGAGCCGACGTGAACGCCAAAAGCGATAACAGCCGGACGGTTCTGATGTATGCAGCATCGCCGCGGGCGGGCACCAACGTCGTGCAACTCCTCATCGATGCCGGAGCCGACGTGAACGCGACGGACGACGCTGGCACAACGGCTCTGGACCTGGCGGTGGCGGACGAACGCGCCGATATCGTCGTTATCCTGCGGGCAGCAGGGGCCGGACAGGCTGGAATACGATAGCGGAAACCAGTCGGGACCGGAGGAACGGTACGCCCCGAAGGCGGATCGAGCCATTTTTGATGAGAGCGACCGGGCATCCACCGGGCTCGATTCGAAAACCAGGCCATGTTCGGGGCCCGCATCCGCCGTCACATGCGATCCGGCGGGAATCTCACCTTCGAGAATCTTGAGCGAGAGGGGATCGGCCACCAGGCGCTGGATCGCGCGCTTCAGCGGACGGGCACCGAAGGCTGGATCGTAGCCTTCCCGGAACAGGAGTTCGCGGGCCTCAGGAGTCAACCGGAGCGTCACCTTGCGTTCTTCGAGGTGATCGCAAAGTGCGGCTAGTTGAATGTCGATGATCTGGACGATGTCGTCGCTTCCCAGGCTCTTGAACCGGATAATGTCGTCGATTCGGTTCAGGAACTCCGGCTTGAATTGGGTCTGCAACCTCTGGCGCACGTCGCCCTCATCGCCCTCGACGGCAATATTGGACGTCATGATCAGGACGGTGTTCTTGAAGTCAACCGTCCGGCCCTTGCCGTCGGTCAGGCGGCCGTCGTCGAAGATCTGGAGCATGACGTTCCAGACTTCGGGATGCGCCTTTTCGATCTCGTCGAGCAGGACAACGGAATAGGGTCGTTGTCGCACGCTTTCGGTCAGGTACCCGCCCTCTTCGTAACCGACGTAGCCGGGAGAGGCACCGATCAGACGCGAAACCGAGTGCTTCTCCATGAACTCGGACATGTCGATCCGGACGATGTTCCGCTCGTCATCGAACAGGAATTCGGCCAGGGCTCGGGCAGTCTCGGTCTTGCCAACGCCAGTTGGCCCCAGGAACAAGAACACGCCGATCGGACGCTCCGGGTCCTGTAGGCCGGCTCGCGAACGCCGGATGGCGTTGGCGACCGCGACGAGCGGGTCGCGCTGTCCGATGACACGGCGTGAGAGGAGTTCTTCCATCCGGACCAGTTTCTGCACCTCGCTCTCGAGCATCTTCGCCACGGGAATGCCAGTCCACTTCGCCACAACGCTGGCGACATCCTCTTCGTCGACTTCTTCCTTAAGCATCCGCTCTTCAGTGTTCTCTCGTTCGGATCGGCGGTTTGCCTCTTCGAGTTGCTTCTCGAGTTCGCGAATCCGGCCGTAGCGGATCTCCGCCACGCGGCTCAGATCGCCGTCGCGCTCGGCATGCTGCTCCTCGATATGGGCCCGTTCGAGCCGCTCTTTGAGCGTCTGCACGGATTGGATGACTTCCTTCTCGGCCTGCCAGCGCAGCTTTCGCTGCGCGGAGTCCTCGCGTAGGGTTCCGAGCTCCTTTTCGATCTCTTCCAGCCGATCGCGCGACGCCGCGTCGCTCTCCTTGGCCAGCGCCTGCCGCTCGATTTCGAGCTGAACGATCGCGCGTTCCAGCCGGTCGATCTCGACCGGCATGGAATCGATCTGCATGCGCAGGCTGGCTGCAGCCTCATCGATCAGGTCGATGGCCTTGTCGGGCAAGAAGCGGTCGGTGATGTATCGATGCGAAAGCATCGCGGCGGCGATGATGGCCGAGTCCTTGATGCGAACTCCGTGGTGGACTTCGTAACGTTCCTTCAGACCGCGGAGGATCGAGATCGCGTCTTCGGGCGTCGGCTCGCCAACCTGTACTTTCTGGAAGCGCCTTTCCAGCGCCTTGTCCTTCTCGATGTACTTCTGGTATTCGTTCAGCGTCGTCGCACCGATGCACCGCAGCTCGCCACGGGCCAGCGCGGGCTTGAGCATGTTGGACGCGTCCATTGAGCCTTCCGCTCCACCGGCGCCGACTAGGAGCCTGTCGGGAATAAGAAGTCTGCAACCAAGAATCAACAACTTATCGAGCCAACGCCAGCAAGCGCAAGGCGATAGATCAGGGATGGCTCGTAAGTTGTTGATTCTTGCTTCGAGGGAGCCAATTCCCGACAGGCTCCTAGTGTGTGCAACTCGTCGATGAAGAGCACAACCTGTCCGGCCGCCTCTTCGATTTCTTTCAGGACCGCTTTGAGCCGGTCTTCGAATTCACCCCGGTACTTGGTGCCCGCGATCATCGAACCCAGGTCGAGCGAGGCGATTCTCTTGTTCTTGAGGGATTCGGGGACGTCGCCGCCCACGATGCGTTGCGCAAGGCCCTCCACTATGGCGGTCTTGCCTACGCCGGGCTCGCCGATCAGTACCGGGTTGTTCTTAGTGCGGCGCGACAGTACCTGGATGACCCGGCGGATTTCCTCGTCGCGTCCGATGACGGGGTCGAGTTTGCTGCTTTCGGCAAGCGCGGTGAGGTCGTGGGAATAGCGCTCCAACGCCTGATACTTCTCTTCAGGGTTGGGGTCGGTGACTTTCTGAGATCCGCGGATCGACACAAGCACGCCGAGGATCGCATCCTTCGTCACGCCGTTCTTTGCGAGCAGACGACCGGCGGCGTGATCGGTGGCCGAACCGAGAGCGATCAGAATGTGTTCGGTGCTGACGTACTCATCCTTGAACTGTGCGGCTTCCCGCTGTGCAGTCTGCAGGGTGCCGGCCAGTGTCCTGGAGATTGGCGCTTCGACCGGCGAGGCGAGACGGGGCAGGGACGCCACGGCGTTGGCCAAATCCTCGGCAAGGGAGCGGACATCCACGTCGAGCTTCTCGAGGACGGGCAGAACCACCCCGTCCTTCTGCCCGACCAAAGCCCAGAGCAGGTGCTCGGGCTCCAGTTCGGAATGGTGCCGCTCCTTCGCGTGGGTCTGGGCCGTCTGCAGGGCTTCCTGGGCCATCACCGTAAATTTGTCGAAACGAATCATTGGGTCTCGTGTCCTGATTCAAATATTGTTGACGGTCCCAGACGTCAGCCCGAGATCGCGATCTGCTTCGGCCGGGCTTTCTCGCTCTTTGGCAGCGTGATCGTCAGCACGCCTTCCTTGTAGTCGGCCGCGATACTGCCCGAGTCAACCACGGCCGGGATCGAGAACGACCGGCTGAAAGTGCCGTAGGCCCGTTCGATCCGGTGGTAATTCTCGTCCTTCGTGTCCTTCTCGAATCGCCGCTCGCCCTTGAGGGTGAGCACGTTGTTGTCCAGACTCAGATCGATATCGTCCTGCCTGACTCCCGGAACCTCTGCCTTCACCGTGATTGCGGCATCGGTCTCAAAGATATCGACCGAAGGGCTCCAGGATGTGGTGGATGCGGGATCATCGGGACTTCCGCCTCGGGTGGCGTCCTCAAACATCCGGTTCATCCGGTCCTGCATCGTATTCAAGTCTCTGAAAGGATCCCATCTAATGACAGCCATCGTTAAGCCTCCTGATAAATTAGTCAGTTGCTATCATAAGAAGTGAGTGCATCATTGTCAAGTTTTGTCGGCCGCTTTTTATTTGTCACGTATCTCATTTGTAATGATATATTTATCGCATGACACTGTCGGACTTTGACTACGATTTGCCGCTGGATCGTATCGCAAAGGAGCCCGCACGCCCTCGGGACTCGTCGCGGCTGCTGGTCGTCGACCGTCAAACGGGTCAATGGACTGACTCGCACTTCCGGGACCTTGGGACCCATCTTCGGGCGGGGGATCTGCTGGTCCTTAATAATACGCGCGTTCTAAGGGCCCGGCTTCTCGGTACGCTGGAACGCACCGGCCGCCCTGTCGAGGTGTTGCTGTCGAACCCGGAGGAGGGCTGCACCTGGGAGGCCATCCTCGGTCCCGGTCGACGCTTGCGGCCGGGCGACCGAATCCTTCTTGAGGACGAAGGCTCGATTGTCGTCGGAGACCCGGCAGGATTCGGACTCCGGCAAGTTGAAGTGTCTCCCCCGGCGGGCGTGGCCGTCGAAGAATTTCTCGACGGTTCGGGCCGTATCCCGCTGCCACCCTACCTGCACCGGGGCGACACGTCGCTAGACGCAGTGGATTACCAGACCGTGTTCGCCACCCGGCCCGGCGCGATCGCAGCGCCCACGGCAGGATTGCACTTCTCCGAACACATCCTTTCGGCTTTGGGTGAACGCAACATCGAAACCGTGGAGATCACGCTGCACGTCGGAGCTGGAACATTCATCCCGGTGCGGAACGACGACCCGGCCGCCCATCGCCTGAAACCAGAGCGGTACGCGATCAGCGAGGGAGCCGCCGAACGTCTGAACGCAGCGCGCAGCGCGGGCCGACGCATCATCGCGGTCGGAACGACGTCGACACGAACACTGGAATACGTGTTCGCGCGGCACGGGCGATTCGTCGCCGCCGAAGGCGAAACCGACCTGTACATTCTGCCCGGACACCGGTTCTCGGCTGTTGACGGTCTCCTTACGAACTTCCACCTGCCACGCTCCACGCTGTTGCTTCTTGTATCCGCATTTTCATCCCGCGACATCGTGCTCGACGCCTACCGCCACGCTATCCGATCGGGCTACCGCTTCTACAGCTACGGCGACTGCACTTTTTTCCTGTAGGCGACATGGCGGCCCATGGGGAGGGACCCGTCGGGGCTTATTTGTCTGCCATTTACAACCCGTCTGTAGTTGGTTGACACTTCAGGGGGTTACGGTATAATGCCGCCGTTCATACTTACATCAGCTAAGAGAAAAAGGCGCGGCCCGAGTTTCTTAATTCCCGTCGGGCGGCCCGTTTTCCTTTCAGCCGTGTGCGCTGTTCGGGCGCCACAGCAGTTTCAGACGTGTAAGGAGTTTCAAGGCGATGAAAGAAACAGGGAAAGTGAAGTGGTTTAACAACAAGAAAGGCTTCGGCTTCATCGAAAGGGCCAGCGGCGGGGATGTTTTTGTTCACTACTCGGCCATCCAAAACGATGGATATCGGACGCTGAAAGAAGGCGAGGATGTCGAGTTCACGATTACTGAAGGTCCGAAGGGTTTCCAGGCGGAGGAAGTCACGCGAGTGATGGCCTGAAGACCCCGGTTTCTTTGCGCCACTGACCCTGCGAAGTAATTCGCAGGGTCTTTTTTGTTATAAAGGGACGATGTCGGCGCTCTACAGCCTCCGCCCGGAGCTGGAGTTCTCGTCCCAGACCCACCAGGGGCGCTCCTTCGTCGTCGTCAAGGATCCGGTCACCAACCGCTACCTGAGGTTTACCGAAGGACAGGCCGCGATTCTCGAGTTGCTCCACTCCCCGATCGATGTCGACTCCCTGGCCTCTGCCGCCGCCGATCGGCTGCACACCCCGGTGAAGCGGGAATCACTCGAAGGTTTTCTGCGATCGCTGGACGAAAAGTTGCTCCTCGAAAACGCGGAGACGCGCGACAAGCTGGACCATCGCGATGAGAGCACCAAGCAGGAGAAAAACCTTCTCTACCTGCGCCTGTTCTCGCTGAACCCGGACCGCGTGTTCGACTGGTTGTTGCCGAAAGTGCGCTGGTGCTTCACACCGGCATTCCATGTCTTCGCGGCATTGGCCATCCTGACAGGAGTCGCGATTACGTTCTCGAACGCGGGCCGTCTGACCGGCCACGTCCTGTCTCTCTTGAGCCTGAACGGTCTGATCACGATCTGGCTGGTGGTCAGCGTGGTCGTGACGACGCACGAATTCGCGCACGGGCTGACCTGCTGCCACTTCGGGGGCAAGGTCAAAGAGCTGGGCTTCATGCTGATCTACTTCCAGCCAGCGTTCTATTGCGACGTCAGCGACGCGTGGATGTTTCCGACCCGACGCCAGCGGATCTGGGTGACGCTGGCGGGCGGGTATTTTCAGCTCGTCGTGTGGGGCATCGCGACGGTGGTGTGGCGCGTCGTCGCCGAGGAAACCGTGATCAGCCAGGTCGCGTTGATCGTGATCCTGTTTGCGGGCCTGCAGACGCTGTTCAATTTCAACCCGCTGATCAAGCTCGACGGCTACTACATGCTGAGCGACTACCTGGAGATCCCGAACCTCCGGGCCAAGGCGATGAAAGCGCTCCATGCCTGGCTGGGGGCACGGAACGAGCCGCTACTGGCTTCGGACCAACGCCGAAGCCTGCTGGTTTACGGCGGGCTTTCACTCACGTTTTCGACGTTACTGCTTTTGTTCGTTTACGTTAACATCTACCTGCTGGCCACCCACTACTTCGATTTCACCGGGCTGGTCGGCTTCGTGATGTTTTCGACCTTCACATTGAAGCGCACGGCCGGCGAGTCGGTCACCGCAGCCCGCTCCCTGGGCGCGAGGGCCCTGATCCGCAAGTACCGGAACCTCGGCATCGGTATGGCGTTCCTGATCGCCATAATTGTGATTCCGTGGGAGCTGCGCATTTCCGCGGATTTCCGGATCCTCCCACAGCAGGAGTCGATCGTCCGTGCCGAGACTGCGGGGACCGTCGACGAGATCTTCGTGACCGAAGGGGCCCATGTCATAGCCGGCGACCTCATCGCACGCCTCTACGACCCGGACAAGGAAAAGGAACTGTCGTTTGTAGAAGGTGAACTGGCCAAAAAGCGGGCCGAGCTGGCCCAACTGCGAGCCGGCCCACGCGCCGAGGAGATCGATCAGGCCGAAACGCTGGTCGAAACGCGGCGAACAGAGCTGGCAAACGTGGGCCGCAACGCTCAGCTTCGCCTCCATCTCGAGAGCGTTGTTGCATGGATTGGGGCGGAGATGGAATTCGCCCTTTCCCAAGCGGTAGCGTCAGGCGACACGTTCGAACACAGGCCGTCCGAGTGCGGTCATTGTGTTCAGGACTTTCTGACCGACCTGGATCTCCGTGATTTGCCTGGAAAAGCTGCGGGATTTGAGCTTGGGGCCGATGACACCCTTCCAACGGCCGATCTGCGTTTCTATCCGGCTGCGCTGGTTGTACCCTGTGGCCACTTGCCAGGCCATGCGGCCGTTGCTGCGGATCTGGGCAATATGGCGATCCCGAACCGTCGGATCCCGCGCCGATTGCGGGCGGATCACTGCGTTCTTTGGCGGCGGTATAACCACATCCAGGGTCTCCCCATACCGTTCCCTCAGCAGATCCCGTGTGGACGCTCCATCATAGGCGCCGTCCGCCAGAAAACCCGTGAGAGGGGCATCGAGTTGATCCAGGAGCCCGGGTAAGGCGGTGCTGTCTCCAACGTCATCGTGAGTCAGATTGGCGCAAACAATCGCACCGCTGGCCAGGTCCAGTCCGAGGTGGAGTTTGCGCCAGCGGCGGCGTATTCCCTCGATTTTATGCTTCTGTGCGAGCCATTCCCCTTCGCCGAAGATCTTGAGGCCGGTACTGTGAGGTGGCCCCGGAAAATCGGGCAGTTGTTTAAGGTGTATTCCACCGACTGAGGAGGGATACGCGATGACGAAGAGACGCAGGTTTTCTGGGGAGTTGAAAGCGAAGGTCGCGCTGGAAGCGCTTCGGGGCGATCGGACGCTGCAGGAGATTGCCTCGAAGCACCAGGTTCATCCGAACCAGGTGAGCACATGGAAGCGCCAGGCGATGGAAGGGCTTGGCGAGATGTTCTCGAACGGTGTGGAACGCCGGCGGCGGGATCATGAAAGCGAGGTTCGTGAGCTTCACGCCAAGATCGGCGAATTGACGGTGGAGCGGGATTTTTTGTCCAGAGGGTCCGGTCGATGAGCCGGGCCGCGCGCCGGGCGATGGTGAGGCGCCCTGACCCGGAACTGAGCTTGAGTCGTCAATGCCGTTTGCTGTCGATCGGGCGCTCCTGGCTCTATTACACGCCCCAGGGCGAGAGCGCGGAGACCTTGGCGCGGATGCGGCGCATCGATGAGTTGTTTCTGAAGCATCCGTTCTACGGTGCCCGTCAGATCGTCCGTCATCTGCGCCGCGAGGGCGTGCGCATCGGCCGTCGCCGGGCGGGGCGTCTGATGCGTTTGATGGGTCTTCAGGCGATCTACCGGGCACCCCGCACCAGCGAGCCGCATCCCGAGCACCGGGTCTACCCCTATCTGCTCAAGGGTTTGGCGATCGAGCGGGCAAACCATGTCTGGTGCGCCGACATCACCTACATCCCTGTGCGGCGCGGCTTTCTTTACTTGGTGGCGATCCTGGATTGGGCGAGCCGGTATGTGCTGGCCTGGCGTTTGTCGAACACCCTGGACGCCGGCTTTTGCGTCGAGGCGCTCGAGGAGGCGCGGACCCGCCACGGCCAGCCGGAGATCTTCAATACCGATCAGGGCAGCCAGTTCACCGGCTTCGCCTTCACCGGGCGCTTGCGGGCGGCCGGTGTCCAGATCTCGATGGACGGCCGGGGCCGGTGCATGGACAACATCTTCATCGAGCGGCTGTGGCGCTCCCTCAAATACGAGGCTGTCTATCTGCACGACCTTGCCGACGGCTTCCAGGCCCGGCGCGTCATCGGCGAGTGGATCGACTTCTACAACGCCGAACGGCCACACTCGGCCCTCGGCGGAAAAACCCCGGCCGAGGCCTACCGCGGCGACCCGCCTGCGGATATGATGGACAAGCAGCTACGCGCCTTGCCCGCTTACCCACCGGCGCAGCAACGGCGACAGGAAGATCGATCCAAGGAGATTCTGGCAAGATGAGCGGCAACCGGAATACACCTTAAACAGGCCGCCAAGCTGTCCACAAACCGGGGCCACCTCACCCATCAGCCCCTGCGTTTCTCGCAACCCAAGCCGATACGCCGTGCGCAGCGTCAGGCATGTCTCGATCGCCAGATCCGAGTATCTCCGCTGGCCACCCCGTGACGTGCGGCGCGGCGCGCGCCACACACTTTGAGCCTCATCACTGACCCAAATCGTCAGATCACCCCGCTGGCGCAGGCTCTCGTTATATTCCGCCCAGTTGATCACCCGGTACTGTGCCTTATCAAACTTGTGCCGTCGCGCTGCGTTGAACTTATGTGGCATCTAGGTGATCCCCTGTGTTGAAAAACACGATGATAAGGTATCCTTCGGGATGATCCATGCAACAAGGTCCCTCTGGAGGCACTCCGCCGCGATGATGTCGTCACCGGGTTTTACCGTCGTCGCCACAACGATGTCGTCGAGCATCCGAGTCCCGCGGAGGCGGTCGACCAGGTAACCCAGAATCGAGCGGCCGCCCAGCGGCAGCAACACTTTGCCGGGAAGGCGGGATGATCCCATCCGAGCCTGGATGATGCCAACAGTCCGGGGTTTCATAGCGCGCTCGGGGGATCTGGTTCGTCGGCAAAGATCCGGTCGACAGCTTCGGTCAGCTCGGAAATCCTGAAAGGCTTCCGAAGACAGTCGGCGCCCGAGTCCGAGATAAACTCTTTGACATCCTTACTTGCGACATCCCCAGCAGCATCACTCGAGTGTCCTTGCCCTGGTTATGGACCCACTCGATCAACTCCCGGCCGCCGATGCCCGGCATCCGCAGATCGCTGATGAGCAGATCGTAGTCGCCCGCTTCCAGCTTCTCGAGCGCGGCCTCACCCGAAGGAACACACTCGAGGGCGAAGCCCGAACCCAGAACGGCTTCGACCAGGTCCAGAATATGGTGCTCATCGTCGGCAACCAGAACACGGCGGAGCGTCGCAGGCCCTTCGAGGGGCGCGATGGCGGAGTCGGCGACCAGCGGAAACTCGACGGCAAATGAGGTGCCCTCACCGGGTTTGCTAGTCACTTCTATCCGGCCGCCGCCGTTGGCTTCGACCAACTGGCGGGTCCATGAGTTATCTCGCACGCGGATCGTCAGGCTCAGTCCAAGACCCGTACCGGTAGTTTTCGTGGTAAAGAAAGGCTCGAAAACCCTCTCCGCTGTCCCCGGGTCCATGCCCGGACCGTTATCTCGCACGCGGATCGTCACCCGGTCCCGCTCGATCGACGTCGAGACGTCGACGGTGCCTTCATCCCGATCTGACGAAATAGCCTGCACGGCGTTGGTGACCAGGTTGAGCAGGACCTGCGTCAGCTCACAGGAATTGACCGAAATCGAGGGATTGGCTTCTGCCAGGTGCAGTCCAAGCCCGATACGGTTCAGCCGCAGTTGGTAGACGGCCAGCTCCAGCGTCTCGCGTATCGCGGCATTCAGGTTGACGACTTCCTTTTCACCGCTGCCGGGTCTGGAGATCCTGAGGACGTTCTGGACAATCCGCGCACAGCGCTCCGATTCGGAGACGATACGTTCGAGGTTCTTCTTCTGGTCGCCGCCGCCACCCGCCAGGAATTGCGAAAATCCGAGAATCGTCGTCAGAGGATTGTTCAGCTCGTGGACGATCCCCGCGAGCAGGCTCCCCACCGCTGACATCTTCTCCGATTGTGCGAGTCGGGTTCCCCACTCCGCTATCTGTTCGGAAAGCGAAAGATTCTCACGCTCCAGAAGCTCCACCCTTCGGGCTCGGTCGAGTGCCGAAGCAATGGGACCGAGCACCGTGGCCAGAAAACGTTCGTCGGCCTCGGAGAACACGCCGGGGGTGGGGCTGCCGAGGTTCAAGACTCCCACCACGCGGCCCGAAACGGTGAGGGGCAGACTCAGGAGCGAATTGACGACGACGCCGGATCCGGCGGGCGAGATAAACCGATGATCTTCAGCGGCGTTATCGAGACGAAGGGGCCGTCGCTCGGATGCGACCCAGCCGGCGGCTCCTTCACCCAGCCTCAAAGGCGCGACCGAGTCCGAAAGCGGCATGTCCTCGGCGACAGGGTCGGCTGCGATCACCTCGAGTCGGTTCGAGTCCGGGTCCAGAAGCATCACCGAACAACTCTCGGCGCGTGTGCCCTCAATCAGGCATTCGACGACGAATGCGGCCACCGCCTCGGTCCGTTCGATGCCGACCAGGCCGGCCACAAGCCGGCCGAGGAACTCGGGCTTCGCCGCCGGGGTTCCGAACCAAGGAGGAGCAGACCCTGGGGTCAATCGGTCGAGACCCAAAGACATCACTTCCGTTTTCATGGGGTTCGGCAACAGCAGATCCTCAGTTCACGTACGCCGTCGTATGTCTCGACCGCGCGTAGCGGCGAGGGGCGCGGTTCCGTCCGATGTTCAGCTCTTCCTCGTTGGCGAAGACATTGTCTTCAAAACTCATCATCGTCAGGTCTTCCTTGAACCGTCCGATCTGGGAGCGCACGACCTGTCCGGCTCGCAGTTGAACGAGCCAGGTCGCAAAGTCCGCGCCGGCGGCTATCGTCAACGGGATCCCGCCGGAGAACGACCTTGTTGCATGGATCATCCCGAAGGATGTCTTATCAGCGTGTTTTTCAACACAGGGGATAACCTAGGAGCCTGTCGGGAATAGATTGGGGATGGGTGGCGACAGAAGTCGGGGAAGAACCGGATGGGACCTAAGCTGGACGGGTGGATTTGTAGAAGAAGGCATGACGAAATGCTTCCGATCCGATGACCTGAATCAGAGCTTGTTGATGCCGCCGTCGTTACACGACTGGCTTCCGGAAAATCATTTGGCGCGATTTGTGGCCGACCTGGTGGAGACGCTGGATCTGTCGGCGTTTTACCGTTCCTATGAGGCGAAGGATGGACGAGGTCAGGCGGCCTACTCCCCGGTGCTGATGGTGCGGTTGTTGGTGTACGGATATTGTACCGGGGTGGTGAGTTCGCGGCAGATCGAGAAACGGACGCATGAGGACGTGGCGTTCCGGTATTTGAGTGCGGACACGCATCCGGATCACAGCACGTTCAACGAGTTTCGGAAACGGCATTTGGAGGCGTTGGCGGGACTGTTTCTGCAAGCGCTGGGATTGTGCCGGAAGGCGGGGCTGGTGAAACTGGGGCATGTGGCGGTCGACGGGACGAAACTCCAGGCGAACGCCAGCAAGCACAAGGCGATGAGTTATGGGCGGATGAGGGGGGCCGAAGAGACGCTGAAGGCGGAAGTGGAGGAGTTGCTGAAGCGGGCCGAGGCGGTCGACGCGGTCGAGGATGAGAAGCAACGGCAAGGACTGACCGACCAGTTGCCGAAGGAATTGGCGCGGCGGGAAAGCCGGTTGAAGAAGATTCGACAGGCCCGGGCGGAATTGGAAGCGGAAGCCCGGCAGAAGGCGGCGCAGGCGAAGGCGGACGCGGAAGCGCGGATGGCCCAGCGGCGGAAGCAAGAGGAGCGAACGGGGAAGAAGACGGGTGGAGGCCAACCGCGGGTTCCCGATCCGAAGCAGGCGGCGCCGGATGCGAAGGCGCAGCGCAACTTCACCGATCCGGACAGCCGGATCATGCCCGACGGCGCGCACAAAGGCAGTTTCGTGCAGGCCTACAATGCCCAGATCGCTGTGGACGATGACACGCAAGTCATCGTCGCGGCCGAGATCACCCAGGACGCCAATGACAAAGAGCAACTGGCGCCCATGGTCGCGCAAGTGCGGCGGAACACGGGGACCCGGCCCGTCGCGGTCAGCGCGGATGCCGGGTATTGGAGCCCCAGGCAGGTGACCGACCCGCGAGCCGCAGGGATCGATTTACACGTGGCCACGGGGCGAGTCCGGACCGGCGCATCCCCGAAGTCTTCCGGCGGCCCGCCCGGAGCGGCTGAAGGCGCCGGCGTACGGGAGCAAATGAAACAGAAACTGGACAGCGATGTGGGGCGGGCCGTCTACAAGATGCGCAAGGCGATTGTGGAACCGGTATTCGGACAGACCCGGGAATGCCGGGGATTCCGGCGTTTCAGTTTCCGCGGTCTCGAGAACGTGCGGGCGGAATGGCAACTGGTCTGTTTGACCCACAACATCCTGAAGTTGTTTCGTTACGGAGGAGGATTCAAGCCACTGGCGGCTTGAATCGAAGCAGGGAGATCCTGGCAAACACAGAATCCGCGGATGAAAAATACGTATCGCGCTCAATGGGGGCTGCCGCAATCTCATCTCATGGATCTGTCTGAGCAAACGCTTCCCAAGGTGGCCTTCATCCTGAAATCGCGATGGGTCTTTCAGCTTCAGACTTCTCCAGATTTCTTATTGCCGACAGGCTCCTAGATGCCACATAAGTTCAACGCAGCGCGACGGCACAAGTTTGATAAGGCGCAGTACCGGGTGATCAACTGGGCAGAATATAACGAGAGCCTGCGCCAGCGGGGTGATCTGACGATTTGGGTCAGTGATGAGGCTCAAAGTGTGTGGAGCGCGCCGCGCCGCACGTCACGGGGTGGCCAGCGGAGATACTCGGATTTGGCGATCGAGACATGCCTGACGCTGCGCACGGCGTATCGGCTTGGGTTGCGACAAACGCAAGGGCTGATGGGTTCCATCCGTGATTATGCACTTGACTCCGAGCGTTGAAAAGCACCACAAGATGTTGTTTTCAAGCGTCTTGCCAGATATAGTGGTGTCTGAAAATGAACGATTGGCGGGCGAAGCTGAAGACTTCGCCCGCCGGTCACAGCAACAGAGGAAATCAACTATGAACGCCCTAGCTGTCGCCGTGAAACCTTGTTGGGACGTGCTTGCCCAAACTTGGGATGCCATTTCTCTCGCCAAGGATTGCCTAGTAACCGCGTTGCGGCTCCTGAATGAAGCCAAGAACATCCGGGAACTGTTTCGCCGCAGAAGACCGAAAAAGCACCGCGTGGCCGCCCATGAGGTCACAGCGCGCATCACTTTCGGCGCACCGACCGCCACCGCGCGGGTCTCTGTTTCACCCCCGGTGTGGCTCTGACGTAACCACCCCAATATCTTGTGGTTAGCCCGTTTCATGTGTGACCACCATATATGGGATAGCCTGTCTTTAAATTGGGTCAAGTTCATAACTACGGTTCCATCGGCATGCTCATGGGGCTGGATATACGGGTGCCGGACTTCTCCACACTGTCGCGTCGTGCAAACGGCTTGAGCATCGCTCAGGTGATGAGGCAAGCCGGATCTGTGCCTGTCCATCTGGTGGTGGACAGTACCGGCCTCAAGATCTTCGGCGAAGGGGAATGGCTCGCACAGAAGCATAAAATCGAAGGAATACGCCGCCGCTGGCGCAAACTCCACCTCGGACTGGACCTGGCCAGCGGTGCGATTGTTTGCGCCAATCTGACTCACGATGACGTTGGAGACAGCACCGCCTTACCCGGGCTCCTGGATCAACTCGATGCCCCTCTCACGGGTTTTCTGGCGGACGGCGCCTATGATGGATCGTCCACACGGGATCTGCTGAGGGAACGGTATGGGGAGACCCTGGATGTGGTTATACCGCCGCCAAAGAACGCAGTGATCCGCCCGCAATCGGCGCGGGATCCGACGGTTCGGGATCGCCATATTGCCCAGATCCGCAGCAACGGCCGCATGGCCTGGCAAGTGGCCACAGGGTACAACCAGCGCAGCCGGATAGAAACGCAGATCGGCCGTTGGAAGGGTGTCATCGGCCCCAAGCTCAAATCCCGCAGCTTTTCCAGGCAAATCACGGAGATCCAGGTCGGTCAGAAAGTCCTGAACACAATGACCGCACTCGGACGGCCTGTGTTCGAACGTGTCGCCTGACGCTACCGCTTGGGAAAGGGCGAATTCCATCTCCGCCCCAATCCATGCAACAACGCTCTCTTCAAGAAGCTGGAGCTGGACTTTGAGACCTTCCGGGCTCTGCACAAGGAAGCCCAACGTCTCGAGATCGATTTCCTGTCGACGCCGTTCGATGAGGAAAGCGCGGACTTCCTCGACGAGCTCGGTGTCGGCGCGTTCAAGATCGCCTCGGGCGACATTACGCACCGGCCGTTGGTCCAGCAGATCGGCGGGAAGGGCAAGCCCATCCTGCTGTCGACTGGGATGAGCTCGGTGGAGGAAATCGAGAAGGCAATCGACTGGATCTTCACCCAGGACAATCACCGCGTGATCCTTCTGCATTGTGTGTCGGCATATCCGCCGAAGCCCGGCGAGTTGAACCTGAAGTCGGTGGAATACCTGCGGGACCGCTTTGGCTTGCCCGTCGGCTTCTCCGACCACAGCGTAGGGACCATCGGTTCCGTGATCGCCGTCTCACTCGGTGCTCAAGTAGTCGAACGCCATTTCATGCTCGACACGCGCGGAGACGTTCCGGATCGAGCGGTATCCTTCGACACAAAGGCGTTGCGGTTGCACATCGAAGAGCTCCGTACGATCGGTTCGATCCTGGGCGAGCGCGACAAGTTTGCCACCGAGGCCGATTGCGGGCGGATCACTGCGTTCTTTGGCGGCGGTATAACCACATCCAGGGTCTCCCCATACCGTTCCCTCAGCAGATCCCGTGTGGACGATCCATCATAGGCGCCGTCCGCCAGAAAACCCGTGAGAGGGGCATCGAGTTGATCCAGGAGCCCGGGTAAGGCGGTGCTGTCTCCAACGTCATCGTGAGTCAGATTGGCGCAAACAATCGCACCGCTGGCCAGGTCCAGTCCGAGGTGGAGTTTGCGCCAGCGGCGGCGTATTCCCTCGATTTTATGCTTCTGTGCGAGCCATTCCCCTTCGCCGAAGATCTTGAGGCCGGTACTGTCCACCACCAGATGGACAGGCACAGATCCGGCTTGCCTCATCACCTGAGCGATGCTCAAGCCGTTTGCACGACGCGACAGTGTGGAGAAGTCCGGCACCCGTATATCCAGCCCCATGAGCGTGCCGATGGAACCCATCAGCCCTTGCGTTTGTCGCAACCCAAGCCGATACGCCGTGCGCAGCGTCAGGCATGTCTCGATCGCCAAATCCGAGTATCTCCGCTGGCCACCCCGTGACGTGCGGCGCGGCGCGCGCCACACACTTTGAGCCTCATCACTGACCCAAATCGTCAGATCACCCCGCTGGCGCAGGCTCTCGTTATATTCTGCCCAGTTGATCACCCGGTACTGCGCCTTATCAAACTTGTGCCGTCGCGCTGCGTTGAACTTATGTGGCATCTAGGTTATCCCCTGTGTTGAAAAACACGCTGATAAGACATCCTTCGGGATGATCCATGCAACAAGGTCCTCTACAATATCCTCTTCCGAAAATAGCGAAAATAGGGGACAGGGGAGCCTGTCCTCTACTTATCTCTTTTATCTACAGCAGTATGTCTTCGATAGCGGGTGCCCGGGGAAAAGGCCCGGAGCTGGCGACCGGGCGGTGGGGCGATTTCGCACCGCCGGCCAGGTAGGACTTCAAATCCGCGGCAGACCCCCCGAAAAACCGGTCCACGAGCCCTTCGACCGCGGCGGCACGAGCCTCGGATTCGCTTACCGCCGGCTGGTAAACGTGGGCGCGCGATTTTTTCCACCGTCGGACCAGCCCCTTCTTGTACAGCCGGTCCAGAACCGTCATGACTGTCGTGTAGGCGAGCGGTCGATTGGGCAGGAGGTCCTCCTGGACGTCACGGACGGGGGCATCCTGTCGCTGCCAGAGCGACTGCATGATCGCCAGCTCCAGCGGGGTTAGTGTCGTCACAGATCCGGCTCCAACCTGTCAATTTCGATTGTTTTCTGGATTTCAATGATATCCCGGGCCTGGGACTTCCCGGGGGCATGCGCTGGAACAGAGACGACACGAAATGTGAGGACGCGGTGGGGCAGACGGACCGTAACTACGTCGTCGGGCCGGATATTCCGCCCGGCCCGTGCCGGCTGGCTGTTCACTTGAACGCGGCCGGCATCGCAGGTTGCCTTCGCCAGCGACCGGCGGGGAATCACGCGGCTCCACTTAAGCAACTGGTCTAGGCGCACGGAAATTGGCTTTGGAATACGGAAAAGTACCGGTGGAGTCTCCGCCTAGGTTCCGCACAGGGATTTCCGATCGACCTTCGTCGGCGTCGTCAGCGCCGGTATCGGTATAACCTTCCTGGATTTCGACGAAACCATCGGAGCGAAGCTGGCTCAAGTACACGCGGATACGGGGCGTGACGCGATCCAACCAGAGCAGATCCTGGATCTCGTTCCGGGCCAACTCGAACGAGAGGATGCCTCCCTCATGCCGGTCGGCCACCTTAAGGATCGCAAGCTCTCCGGGAAGCTCCAGGATCTCGCTTACCTGGTTCCGGCCCAACCCTTCCACGGCTAACGCGTAGTCCTCCCGCAACATGCCGCTCTCGAAGAAGCCCAACTCGCCACCACTCGCGGCGCTGGGCGATTCCGAAACCTCGGCGGCCACATTGCTGTAGTCCTCGCCGGACCGGATCCGTTCAAGCGCCTCTTCAGCACGCGCCCGGGCCGCTTCTACTTCCTCAGGCTCCCTCCCCTCGGTAATCAGAGCAATCTCGAGCAGTCGGACGCCGGCGGGACGATCGAAGGAATCGATGTTCGCTCTGTAGTAGTTCCGGAGGTCCTCAACCGAAATGATGATCTTGTTATAGACCTCCCGCTGGAGTACCTGGTTCCGAAAGTATTGGGAACGGATGCCTTCCTTGAACTCGTCGAGTCCTGTCCCCTGTTGCAAGATCGCCAGTTCCAACGCCTCGAGCGTTTCGAAATTGTTTTCCTGGCGGAGGCGCTCCATCGTCTTGATGACCTCAAGGTCCGAACTGATTCCCAGCTCTTCCGCCTTGCTGATGATCAGTTGCTCGTCGATCATGTTCCGCATCAGATCACGTCGGATCTCGACCAGCGCGGTCTGGAGTTGCTCGCCCTGAAACTGCTGAGCCAGCTCAGTCTCCACGAGCAGGAGCCCTTCGTTGTACTCGGAACTGAGTATGATCTTGTCGTTGACCCGGGCGATGATCTGGTCGACCACCGTCTGCGCCCTGGCGGCGCCAGCGATCAAAACGATTGCGAAAACGGATAATGCGATTCGGCGCATGAGTTCTCCCTGTTTGCCACGGACCCGTTACCGGACACTTCTGCCCGTATCCTCCAGGGTAACGGCCTCAAGCTTATCCTTTGAGGGTACATCAAGATAACTCCCGCAGCACGTCTTGAATACCTTCAAAGAACGCCCTACGGGCGGTCGGAAGCCCAAACTTCAGTGTTGCCGGTGGCCTGAAGCTGATGTCTCTCCCCGACTCCACGAGTTGGACGATTCGATCGGGGTGAACGCGAGCATCCTGATGAAAAACAATTTCGGCGGCATCCCGCCGGCGTTCCATCGCCTGGATCCCGAGCGCACGTCCCAATATCCGCAGGCGGGAATACTCGAGGAGGTTCTCCACCTGGGGCGGCAACTCGCCGAACCGGTCCTCCAGATCCCGGTATCGCCGGTCGACTTCCTCTTCGCTTCGCGCCGACGCGATGTCCTTGTACATGCGAAACCGCAATGCTTCATCGGAAACGAAACTTGCCGGCACCTTGAGGTCGGCCCTCAGGTTGATGCTCGTCTCGACGTCCGGAGGGGCTTCTCCGTGGCGCAGTTCCTCCATTGTGCGTTCGAGCATCTGGCAATACAGATCGAATCCAATCGCTTCGATGTGACCGTGCTGCTCGCCGCCAAGCAGGTTTCCCGCTCCGCGAAGCTCCAGGTCCAGGGCGGCGACCCGGAAGCCAGCGCCCAACTCGCTGAATTCCCGGATGGCGGCCAGGCGGCGGCGGGCGATCGGCGTCAGCGTCTTGTCGGAAGGGATCAGCAGGTACGCGTGGGCCCTCCGGTTGGAGCGGCCAACCCGTCCCCGCAACTGGTAAAGCTGGGACAGGCCGTAGCGATCCGCCCGGTTGACGACCATCGTGTTCGCCAGCGGGATATCCAAGCCGTTTTCGATGATCGTCGTGCTGACCAGGACGTCGAACTCATGGTGCATGAAACGCAGCATGACGCGCTCGAGTTCCTTCTCTCCCATCTGTCCGTGTCCGACCCCCACACGAGCCCTGGGGCAGATTCGCCGGACGAAGTCCGCAAGCGAATAGATCGAGCCGACGCGATTGTGCACGAAATAGATCTGCCCGCCGCGATCCAGTTCGAAGTTGATCGCGTTCTCGATGACGGTCGGGTTGAATTTGACTACCGACGTCTGGATCGCCAGGCGGTCCCGGGGCGGTGTCTCGATGATGGACATGTCCCGCAATCCGGTCAGTCCCATGTGCAACGTCCTGGGGATCGGAGTCGCCGTCATCGTCAGCACGTCCACCTGTTTCTTGAGCTGCTTCAAGCGTTCCTTGTGCGCGACGCCGAAGCGCTGCTCCTCATCGACGATCAGAAGGCCGAGGTCGTGAAACTCAACGTCTTTGGACAAGAGACGGTGCGTGCCGACAACCACGTCCGTCTTTCCGGTCGAGAGGCCATGGAGGACCTGTTTCTGTTCCTTCGGCATCACAAAGCGGCTGAGCATCGCGATGCTCACCGGAAAAGCCGCGAATCGTTCTTTCAGCGTCTCGTAATGCTGGAAGCAGAGCACCGTCGTTGGAGCCAGTATCGCCACCTGTTTCCCGTCGTTGACCGCCTTGAAAGCGGCACGCATGGCCACTTCGGTCTTGCCGTACCCGACGTCCCCGCAAACCAGACGATCCATCGGAGTCTCGGCTTCCATATCCCTCTTGATGTCGGCGATAGAGGTCAGCTGGTCGTCGGTCTCTTCGTACTGGAACGCCTCTTCGAATTCTCGTTGCCACTCCGTATCCGGCGGAAAAGCGTGGCCGAGAGCCATCTTGCGCTCCGCGTAGAGACGGAGGAGCTCGGTGGCCATCTCGCGGATCGCTTTTCGGACCCTCGCCTTCCGCTGAACCCAGGTCGTCCCGCCCAGCCGGTCCAGCTTCGGCCGTGAACCCTCCGTCGCCGAGTACTTCTGGATGAGGTCGAGCCGCTCGAGGGGGACGTACAGACGATCGTCGTCGAGGTAGGTCAGCACCATGCACTCGCTGTCGTGGATCGAGGTGACCCCTCCGTACAATCCGATGCCGTGATCCACATGAACGACGTAGTTCCCGGGCTTCAGGTCTTGAAGGCCGGAAAGGAACGTCGAAGCGCTGGACTTCCTGCGCCTGGACGGAACGAAGTGCTCGGTCTCGTCGAGTATGTCGGTCTCGGCAAAGACCTCCAGCCCGATGTCGGGCAGCCGGAAGCCGGCGGACAGCCGCCCGACCCCGACCAGTGGCGCGTTCGTGTCGGCAACTGACTTTGCGGGCTGGTCCCCAAAGTCGGCCCGGAACGGAACCTCGTATTCGTGCAGGATGTCGCGGAAGCGCTCGGCCATGCCGATCGTGCCGCCGAGAAGCACAACCTGGCGGCCGGCGTTGAATGACTGCTTTACGGATTCGGCCATCTCCCGAATCCGGCCGTGGAAGCGGTGCGCCGATTGCCCGATTACCATGTGGACCGACCGATGGGAGGCCAGTTGCTCCAGTGCCAACGACGGGTACCGGGCCAACGCCCCGTCGAACTCTTCCGGAGTGAGATAGAGGCGCTCGGGCGCCAGCGCCAATCCACCAGCGTCCAGAGTCTGCTTGTGCCTTTCGGTGAGAATCCGAAAATACTCGCGGTAGTCCTCGGTCACGAGCTCCGGTTCGTCGATGACGTAGACGGCCTCGCCGAGGTAGTCGGGCAGTGACGATTCGCGCGGGAAAACGCCCGGCAGCAGAAACACCCACCCGGCGAACGGCTCTCCGTCGTCGGCGAATACGAGTCTTTCCCGTAGATCGTCCTGGTAGGCATCCTCCTGCCACAGACGCCGGGCCTCACCTGCCCACTTACGAAACGTCTCGCGTGGGACTACGTTGTCCTGCATCGGCAGAACGTCGACGTATCGGAGGGGGTTGAGCGATCTCTGGTCGTCGACGTCGAACTCGCGAATCGAATCAACGCTGTCGCCGAAGAACTCGATCCGGACCGGAAGCGGCATCAACGGGGAGAAGACATCGACGATCCCACCACGCCGGGAATACTCTCCCACCGACGAGACCGGCTCCTCACGCACGTAACCCGCCGCGGCCAGGTGCTCGAGCATCAACTCCTGTGAGATCTCGTCGTCCACCCTCACATGCAGGATCGAGGCGTCGAACTCGGCCGGCGGCGCGAGCCGGATGCCAAGCGACCGTGCCGGAACCACGACGATGTCGGCTCGCTCGGCTCGCAGTCGCCAGAGGGCCGTCGCGCGTGCCCGCCCCACATCGGCATGGGGGGACAGGCCCGCGTACGGGTCGGTTTCCCATGCCGGAAGGTTCGAGACCAGGTCGCGCGACCGGTCGTTCAACTCGGCATGAAAGTACGCGGCATCGTTGGCGAGCGACTCAGCCGACGACTCGCTCGTGGTGACGAAGATCAGGGGGCGTTTGAACACCCCCCAGAGCGCCGCCAGAAAGAGCGCCTTCGCGGATCCGCCCAAGCCCGAAACGGTGACGGCGGGCGCGTCGGGCCGGGCACTCTTGAGGCAATCAGACGCAATCCGGCGTACGTCGGCAATGTCCAGGATGCCGGAAAGGGCCTCCTGAAGTCGGCTTTGGACCAGTTCCATAACGTTTCGGAGCGGTCCGGTCTAACGCTCGGTCGGGCTGGCGCCACCGCCGGCCGCGCGGTCGATGATCCGGGCGACAACATCCGTCGTCGACTTCCCATCGACCATCGGAATCGTCACGATTGTCCCACCCCATCCGGCGACTTCCTCGCTTCCGACGATGCCCTTGTCCGCCCAGTCGGCGCCCTTGGCGAGCACGTCGGGACGGATGCCTAGGATCGTCTCGAGCGGCGTATCGTCTCGGAAAACGCACACGAAGTCGACCATCTCCAATGCCGCCAGGACTTCCGCCCGTTCTTCCTGATCGAAGACGGGACGGCCCGGCCCTTTGAGCCGGCGTACCGAGCTATCGTCGTTGATGGCAACGATCAGGACGTCGCCCAGTTCCCGCGATCGTCTCAACAATTCGATATGGCCGGAGTGAAGGATGTCGAAGCAGCCGTTGGTGAAGACGACCTGCTGCCCGGAAGCCTGGAGTTTCCGCACTCGTTCCCCAAGCGCGGCGATGGGTTCGATGCTCGAAGCGGGCGTTTTCATCGGAACAGTCCGAGTTTGAAGTCGGTGGGGCGTTCAGTCCCTCTTCCGAGGGCGGATTCGACCACCGTAGTATAGCATTGGCCGATGGCGGGTATCGGGCGGGCAGCGTGGGCACTGGCGGGTGCCGGCGCATTCATCGTCGGATCGCTCGGCCTGGGGTCTGCGATGCCCGACGTCACTGCCGGCGTCTTCTCGGGTTCTCCGCCGACGCCCTATCTCAGATTCGAACCCGAAGCGGATCCAGTCGCCACCGCACTCCTGGTCCACGGCCTGAATTCAAGCAAGGAGTTCATGCAGACCATCGGAATGGCCCTGGCCGACGCCGGGATCGACGCCTATGCCATAGATCTGCCGGGACATGGCGATTCCAAGGCCGCGTTCGATTCGGACGAGACCCGGCGTGCAGTCGAGATCGTTCTCGATTCGTTCCGGGTCACACCGATCGTTGTCGGACATTCGATGGGCGCGTCAATCCTGGCCGATATCGCGCCCACGCGGCGGTTCCACAGCATGGTCCTGCTATCACCAGCGCCGATTCCCGTCGGCGATCTTGGCCGTGGGCGCCTTCTCGTTGTGACCGGGGCTCTCGATCCACCCGTGATCAACGAGTTCATACCCGAACTTCTCGGCGGCGCCCAGGGATCGAGCGAGTGGTGGGTGTTCCCCGCGGTCGGGCACGCGGGTACGCTGTTCAGCCCGACGAGGCTGGCGATGGTCGCCGATTGGATGGGCGGCTCCGCGGGTGACCTTCGCACGTCGACGCGCTTCGGCTGGCTGGCACTAATGGCCGCAGGCGGTGTGCTCGCGGGCCTGGGACTTCTTGCTCGACCAAGGGTCGGCCCGGCGCCCGCTTCCGAACCGCCAACGGCTCCGGACCTGGGCAGGACCCTCGTCTCCTACGTAGCCGCGGGGGGAGCGGCCATCATCATCCTGCGTTTTGTCGTGCCGCTCCGTTGGCTCGGCCTGTTCACGACCGACTACCTGATGAGCTTCGTGCTCCTGGCCGGCCTCGCCTGTTGGCGCGGGCGGGGAATCCCCAGCAGTGTCCGTGGCGTCATGATCGGGATCGTCGGCGCCGCCTACACGATCGGGGTACTGGCTCTGGGCGTGGGTTCCCATGTTTTCCACATGCTGCCCTCCGGAGAGCAATGGGCGCGTTTCCCCATACTGGCGGCCGTAAGCCTGCCGCTATTCCTCGCGGACGAACTTGATCTTCGTCGGATCGCGCCGGCCTGGAAGCGCGCGGTCATGGTCACGCTTACACGGATGATTCTGTGGGCCGCGGTGCTGACCGGCGTTCTCCTGCTCAACACCGAAAGCATGTTCCTCGTCCTCATCACACACCTGGCTGTGGTCTTCTGGCTCGTCCTCTGGTGGCTTGCGGGTTTCATCCGAAACGCAACCGGCGATCCGGTTGGCACGGCGTTGTTCTCCGCGCTGGTCCAGGGCTGGGTGTTTGCCGCGTTGTTTGTTACGATCTGAATCCGAACAGTGAACATCGCCAACATTCGTCACATCGGCCTGTTTTCGCCCGATGCCCCCTCGCACGCCTCCTTCTATGCCGATGTCTGGGGCCTGGCCGAGGTTGCCGACCGGGAAGGCATCCGCTACCTTCGCGGCTCCTCACCCGAGCACTACATCCTCAGCCTCCACCCGGGAACCGGCCGAGGCCTGCACCACCTTGCCTTTGCCATGGACGACCACAATGCCATAGACCGCGCGGCTGCCGAACTCGTGGGTCGGGGGGTCAGAATCACCTCTGGCCCGGGATTTCTGGCAGAACCCGGCGGCGGATACGGCTTCCGATTCCTGGACCCCGAAAACCGTTGCATCGAACTTTCCGCAGGCGTTGGAACACACGACGATGGATGGGTCCCCCGCACGGTCGAACCACAGTCAATCTGCCACGTCGTCGTCAATACCGGGTGCTTCGAAGAAATCGTCGCGTTCTACACGGACATCCTGGGCTTCCGTGTTTCCGACTGGAGCGAAAAGCAGATGGTCTTCCTGAGGTGCAACACGAAGCACCACGTGATCTCGTTCAACCGCGCGACCTACCCTTCGGTGAACCACGTGGCCTACCTGATGGCCGGCGTCGACGAATTGATGCGCGGCATCGCCGGCATGAGACGAACCGGAAGAGAACCCGATTGGGGGCCGGGTCGTCACGGTCCGGGCAACAACGTGTTCTGCTACTACAAGGACCCGCTGGGCTACGTCACCGAGTATACGTCCAACATCGACATCATCGACGACGAGGCGGCACACGTGGCGAAGGTCTGGGAACGGACCCCTGAATACATGGACCGGTGGGGCACGGCCGGACCGCCGAGCACCGACATCCGCCACGCCATGGCCGGAGAGCCCGACCGAGGCTGGGTCGACGGGTGATTGACTTCAAACGGGAGCTGTATGAACGACGACACATCGCCGATCGTTGAGATCGACCGCTGGATATCGCGGCTCGCCGAACGCGAGTTCGACTGGGACGCGCTGGGGTTCCAGGCCAAGATCAATCCGAAATACCGACGCGCGCAGATCCGATACCTCGGAGGCGGCGGCACCGGAAAGCATGGCGACCCGAACGTCGTGCCGGCAAAGCACTTTACCTTGAGCACGATGCTGGTCCCCCCAGGAGGTGAAGGCCCGCTCCATCTGCACAGTGACGTCGAGGAAGTATTCTTCGTCCTCCAGGGCTCGGTGACTTGCATCTGGGCCGACGGCGAGCGGGAACTCGAGCGGACGCTCGGTCCCCGGGACATGATCTGCACACCGGCGGGCGTCTACCGCGGCGTCCGCAACGACGGCGACGAAGACGCCCTCATGCTGGTCATGCTGGGAACAGCCCGCCCCGAGCTGCCAACCTACCCGGAAGGCAGCCCGTTAACCGAAGCACGTAAACAGAACCGGGAGCGGTAGCGACCGGAAAAATGGAAGTTGGAGATTGGAGGTTTATCAATTTCAGATTTTCCGGATTCGGGCGCCCGGAAGCGGCGTCCGCACTACTCAGCAAATCTCCAATTGATCAAGTGTCGACTGAGCGATGTCCAATGTGGATTCTTAAATAGCAGATCTGCAATAGACTCAGATCCGTGAACAGACACGACGGCCAGTCCATCATCATCACCGGAGCCGGCCGCGGCCTCGGCCGCGCATACGCCGAACGGCTTGCGTCCGAAGGCGCACGCGTCGGCATCGCGGAGATCGACCCGATCCGGGGCGAAGAAGCGGCCGTTGCGATTAGAAACGCCGGCGGGGACGCGACCTTTTTCGCGACCGATGTGTCTTCACCCGACTCCGCCGAAGCGATGGCCGGGTTCTTCATCTCTCGTTGGGACCGAATCGACGGTCTGGTCGCCAATGCCGCGATCGCAGACTCGGTCGGGGGTGCCACGTACCAAGAGATCGACGTCGACGAATGGGACCGTCTGATGGCGGTGAACGTTCGGGGTACTTGGTTAAGCTGCCGGGCGGTCGCGCCGCACATGGAGGGGCGAGGGTCCGGCAGCATCGTCACGATCGGTTCAGACACGGCGATGTGGGGAAGCCCGCGTCTGCTTCATTACGTTTCCAGCAAGGGTGCGGTCATGGCTTTTACCCGGGCGCTGGCTCGCGAATTGGGTGGGGCGGGTGTCCGTGTCAATTGCGTCGCCCCCGGCCTCGTGCGCAACGAAGCAACCGCGGGCGTTCCGGAGGACAAATACGCCTGGAACATCGCCAATCGGGCTCTTGGAAGGGAGTCCGCCGAAGTGGACGTCGTCGGCACCGTCTCGTTCCTGCTCTCTGACGATGCCGCTTTCATCACGGGACAGACGATCGTCGTCGACGGGGGGCTGGTATTGCACTGATGGAATTCGCCTTCGACCGAACACTCCGCGCCGGCCTCGGGAATCTCTGGTACCCGATATGCCAGTCCACCGCCGTGGCGGGTCCGCCGTACGGGATGACCCGCCTTGGCGCCGACATCGTCGCCTGGCGCGACCGAAGTGGCCGTGTCCATGTCCAGAGCGACTCATGCCTACACCGGGGGACACGGTTGAGCGAAGGGGTCGTCGACAACGACCAGATCAGGTGCGCCTACCACGGCTGGAGCTACGACGGTGAGGGCCGCTGCCGGCACATTCCGACCAGCCGCAACGCGAACGAGACGCTCGCCCCGAAACTAAGCCTTCAAACCTATCCGTGCCAGGAAAGGGCCGGTCTGGTCTGGGCCTACTTCGCCGAGCAAGGGGTTGCCACCCCGGACCTCGTCCTGCCGCCCGAGCTCGAGGATCCGGAATGGAGCGGTTTCATTTGTGAGATCGTGTGGGACGTGAACTGGATCCTCATCCTCGAGAACCTTGCCGATCCGATGCACGGGCCGTTTCTCCACAGCAACTCCTTCACGCTTTCGCGCGGCACGCTGGAAGACGACATGCGGATCATCCGCAACGACAACGGCTTTACCGTCGAGCGCTCCGGGCAGCGCGGCGTCAACTTTGACTGGGCGGAGTTCTATTGGGCGGGAACGTTATGGGTACGACTGGATATCCCCTTGCCATGGGGCCCCCGGGGCACACTACGCATTGTCGGCATGGTCACCCCGATCGACGGCAACCGTTCGCTGGTCTACTTCCTGAGGTACCGTCAACTGTCGGGCGTCATGAAGATGTACTGGCGCCTCATGTACCGGTATTTCTGGGAAGCTCAACATGCCAAGGTCATCGATCAGGACCGGGTCATCCTGGAGTCGCAGCGGGGTGCCCGTTCACGCAGCACCGAGCACCTCGCCAATTCCGACCGGGGCGTCCACGAGTTTCGCCGATTCTTGAGGGAGCATGCTCGAGGACCCGAAACTCGCCCCGACCTGACGAGGGCCACCGAGAGGAGCGAGTAAATGTCCGCTGCCGCAACGGCAGGCATCCATTACGAAACTGCCGGTAACGGGCCTCCGCTCGTCCTTCTTCACGGCATCGGGTCGAATAGCCGCTCCTGGCGGCGACAACTGCGCGGACTCTCGGACAGATATACCGTGATCGCGTGGGATGCCCCAGGATACGGCGGCTCACGGGAACCGGTCGGACCTGGGTCGGTAGCCACGTATGCCGACGATCTGGAGGCGCTGCTCGGGACCCTCGTCGACGAACCCGTCCATCTGATCGGGCATTCCCTCGGAGGGATCATCGCGCAAGAGTTCTACGGCCGTTATCCGGAAAGAGTTCGGACTCTCGTGCTGGCGGACACCTCCCGGGGTGGTGGCGCCGAGGAAGAACTTGTCCGTAACCGCAAGCTGGAAACCCGGTTGAAAGCCATCGCCGAACAGACACCGAGGCAAATCGCCGAACACCGTGCCCCGGCGCTGCTTCGAGCCGCCGCACCTCTGGACCTGGTTCGAGAGGCCGTCGAGATCATGGCCGAGATTCGGCCGGCAGGATACCGCTTCGCCGCCGAAGCTCTCGCCGAGGCCGATGAGACATCCATACTGGCTCGCATCGCCGTGCCCACCCTGCTGATCTGGGGCGCCGACGACCGGATCACGCCGCTCGGCGAAGGACGGCGGATGGCGGCCACAATCCCGGGGAGCCGCCTCGAGGTGATCCCCGATGCAGGGCACCTTTGCTACCTAGAGCGGGCGAGCATCTTCAACTCGCTCATCGAGAGTTTTTGCGCCGCGGCGGTTCCGACGCCGACGCCCGGCCCCACCCCTCGATGAGCCGCTCTATGACGGTTGCCGATGCCATAGCCTCGGACCTCGGCGAGATGGAAACCAGCCATGTCTTCGGCATCCCGAGCATTCACAATCTTCCCCTGTACGACGCGTTCCGGCGTCACGGCGGTTTTCGGATCGTCACGGCCCGAACCGAAGGCGGCGCGGTCAACATGGCTGATGGCTACGCCCGGGTTACCGGAAAGCTAGGCGTGGTAATCACCAGCACCGGCGCTGGAGCCGGCAACGCGATGGGCGGACTCATCGAAGCAGTCACCGCGGGCTCGCCGCTCGTTCACCTCACGGGCCAGGTTCCGACCCCCTACCTCGAATCGGGCCGCGGGTACATCCATGAGTTCGAAGGCCAGAACACGATGCTCGGGGCGCTCGACAAGGGCGTCTACCGAGTTCAACGGGCAGCGCAGGCGTCCTCGATCTTCAGACGCGCCGTTGCCACCGCCCTCAAGGCACCCCAGGGACCGGTTTCGGTGGAGATTCCGATCGACCTCCAGGCACAGAGCATCGAGCGTCCGCAATTCTACGTGGCTTCGTTAGTCGAGAGCGAGCCGGACGCTACAGCGATCCGGGCCGCTGCCGACCGGCTGGCGGGAGCGGCTAGACCCGTGCTCTGGGTCGGAGGCGGCACGATCCGATCCGAGGCCTCCGATGCGGTGCGCACGCTGGCCGAGATGCTGGGGGCCGCCGTCGTTACGAGTCAAGCGGGACGAGGCGTTATTACCGAAGACCATCCTCTGTGCATCGGGCACTTCGCAGCATTTCCTGAGGCAAAAGCACTAATTGCATCCGGGGACCTCCTACTGAGCGCCGGAGTGCGATTCCGCGGCAACGAGACCTCGAACTGGGACATGGTCGTTCCGAAGACGCACATCGGTATCGATATCGATCCGCATGCGTCCGGACGGAACTTCCCGAGCACGATGAGCCTTGTCACCGACGCACGCGTGGGTCTCGAGACGCTGATCCGAGAGCTGGAAGGCCGGGCAATCGATCCGAAACCCGGCTACCGCCGAGAAGTCGAAGGGGTTCGCCGTGCCGTCCGACGACGACTGAGGAAAACGCTCGGGCAGTGGGAAGCGATCCTCGATGCGATTTCGACGACGCTTCCCGACAACGCCATCGTCGTACGCGACATCACGATCCCGAACACGAGCTGGGGCAATCGACTGATCTCGATCCGGACTCCCCGTACGTCCCTGCACGCTTCGGGAGGCGGTATCGGGCAAGGGTTGCCGATGGCAATCGGTGCCGGGGTCGGGCAGCCCGACCGGCCCGTGATCCTCCTGGCCGGCGATGGCGGCTTTCTGTTCAGGCTCGGCGATCTCGCGACGGCGCGCGAGCAGGACCTGGGGCTAACGATCGTCCTGTACGATGACGGTGGCTATGGCGTGATCGGCAACATTCAGGACCGCTACATGGGGGGACGGCGCGTCGGTGCCGATCTCTGGACACCCGATTTCGAAATGATCGGCAAGGCCTTCGGCATCGAGACTTCGCGCGTGGGAGACGCCGATCGATTCCGGCAGTGTCTCGAGCAAGCCGTGTCGTCGCCCGACATCCAGATGATCGTCGTCGACGTGAAGGCGATCGGACCGATGCACATCCCCTTTGCCGGCCCTCCGGGCAGTGGCGCTATTCTGGAACCCCATGACTGAGCCGGAAAGCTCCGGACTGATCCTCGTTGGGGGGCGGTGGATAGCGACCGCGTCCACACGGAAAGTTGTCAATCCCGCCCGGACGGCGGAACAAGTGGGTCGGGTAGGACAGGCCGACGAGAACGCCACCGACGACGCTGTTGGGGCCGCATCTACCGCGTTCGAAGAGTGGTCTCGAACGAGTGCCCAAACGCGGGCGGCGTGTTTCGCCGACGCCGTTGCTCGGTTGAGGGAACACACCGACGACCTGGTCCGCCTCTTGGTCCGCGAGAACGGCAAGCCCCTCAGTGAGGCCGCAATCGACATCGCCCGGTCGATCGAGATGATGGAGATTGCGGCCCACGACGTGCCGGCCTGGTCGAAACCGGAACTCATCGAGCCCGGCCAGCCGGTTTGGATTCGACGGCGACCGCGCGGTGTGACGGCGGTCATCTCTCCCTGGAACTCCCCGGTTCTCCTCGGCTTCCGGCGATGGGTCCCGGCAGTCGCGGGTGGCAACACCGTCGTACTCAAACCTGCGAGTTACTGTCCGCTAACCCTCATGGAATGCTTTCGTCTCCTCGGCCCCTGCTTCCCGGTTGGCGTGTTGAATCTCGTGACCGGACCGGGCGATATCGTGGGAGACCGGCTTGTCGGGGACCCCCGGGTCTCGACGATCGCGTTTACCGGTGGTACCGAAACGGGACGACGAATCGTCCAGCGCTCGGCATCGACCCTCAAGAAACTCTCTCTGGAGTTGGGGGGCAACGACCCCGCCGTGGTGCTGGAGGATGCGGTGCTGGACAACACGGCGATCGAGCGCATGACTCGGGCGATTCTCCGGGCCACTGGTCAGGTCTGCGTCGCGGTCAAACGGATCTACGTCCACCGGTCACGCCACGACGAGCTCACCGAAAAGCTCACGGCGGCGTTCAACCGGACCGTCATCGGTGATGGATTGAACGACGAAACGACCATGGGTCCCCTGAACAATCGAACCCAGTTCGACTTCGTTCGCGGACTACTCGATCATGCGGATCGAAGCGGATTGAACGTGAAGGTATGCGGAAGGAAGCTCAATCCCGACGGGTGGGATGACGGTTACTTCATGCAGCCGGCAGTGGTCACCCGAGGAACACATGACGATGAGCTCGTGGGCTGCGAGCAGTTTGGACCCGTCATTCCAATCGTACCGTTCGAGGAAGACCGGCAGGCTGTCGCGTGGGCCAATGACACGATCTACGGTCTGCGCGCCTCGGTATGGACCGCGGATCGGGCGCGCGCCGAACGGCTTGCCGACCGCATCCACGCCGGGGCTGTGTTTCACAACAACCACGGCATCTTCGGTGACCTCCATCTCGAGTTCCCCGGCGTCAAGCAGAGCGGTCTCGGCCATGAGTCCCGCCTCATGGGTTTCGACTTTTACGTCGACTCGTACGGATTCGCCGATTAGTTAGTTTGCTGACCGCGACGACGACCATCGGAGAGGATGGCGGCCTATTCACTTTCGCTCTACCCCGGAACAATGGTAGAAGGGTCGCGCATGCAAACAACCGGTGGTTATGCACTTGACTCAACTTTCAGGCAGACTATCCCCCATGTTGTGGTCACGCATGAAACTGGCTAACCACAACATACTGTGGTGGTTGGGTCAGAGCCAATCCGGGGGTGAAGTAGAGACCCGCGCGGCGGCGGTCGGTGCGCCGAAAGTGATGCGCGCTCTGATCTCCTTGGCGACCACACGGTGCGTTTTCGGTCTCCTGCGGCGTAGCGCATCCCGGAGATACCGGGATGCGGAATTGATCCGCAAAGCGATTTGTATGGCGGCCGAGGCTCCTAGAATGGCCTCCCAGATAGGGGCAAAGACATCCCAACAAGGTTTCACGGCGACAGTTCGGGCGTTCATAGTTGATTTCCTCTGTTGCTGTGATTGGGAGGCGAAGCCTTCGCCTCCCAATCACTTCGCCTCCCAATCAGTTTGTGTTCAGTACCACTATATCTAGTAAACTGTTTACACACAACATGTTGTGGTGCTTTTACCCTAGCGCGTCAAGTGCATAATCACGAAACAACCCCCCAAGTGCCCTCACAAAACTGGTGGCGCGGAGCCACTCCCCCACAACGCAAGGCCCTGACCGCAGCGACACTGGGCTGGGTCCTCGACAGCATGGACGTCCTGCTCTTTGCGCTCGTCCTCGTGCACCTGGTCGAACACTTTGGAATGACGTTGGCGATGGGTGGCTTCCTGAACTCGCTGACCCTCATGTCGTCGGCCGTCGGCGGCCTCATGTTCGGACTCATCGCAGACCGCATCGGCCGGGTCCGCGCGATGATGATGAGCATCCTCGTCTACTCGATATTCACGGCCCTATGCGGGTTTTCCCAGACGATTACGCAGTTGGCGATCTTCCGCATCCTTCTCGGACTGGGCGTCGGGGGTGAATGGAGTACAGGAGCCGCTTTGATCTCCGAGACATGGCCGGCGAAACATCGCGGCAAGGCGTTCGGGGTCATGCAGAGCGGTTTTGCGGTGGGTTATGCGACGGCAGCAATCGTGGCTGCGGTCGTGCTTCCGTTGTGGGGTTGGCGGGCCGTCTTCTTCGTCGGGGTCATCCCGGCTCTGTTTACTCTCTGGATCCGCCGAAACGTCGAAGAGCCGAAGGCATGGCTCGCATCGCGCGCCGAAGTCGTTGCCAAAAAACGAAGGGCCCCGTCCATAGGCCAGCTCATGCGCCCCGACGTCCGCCGAAACGTCGTCGTGGCATCAATGGTCAGCACGGCAGCGATGTTCGCAAGCTGGCCGCTGTTTCTGTGGATACCCTCGCTGCTGGCTCTGCCCACCGAACAGGGCGGCGCAGGCCTGGGAGACCTCCAATTCAACCTGTTCCTGGTCGTCATGCACACGGGCAGCTTCGCCGGCTACCTGACGTTCGGAGTTCTGGCCGACCGGTTCAGCCGGAAGAAGATCTACATTACGTATGTCTTCATGGCGGCGGTGCTCGTCCCGATCTACGCGGCGACGCGAGATCCGACGGCGCTGTTTTTCATCGGACCGCTCATCGGATTCTTCGGCGCTGGCCATTTCGCCGGCTTTGGAATCATCACAGGAGAGCTGTTTCCGACCGAGATCCGCGCGACGGCACAGGGGTTCACCTACAACATCGGGCGCGGTATCAGCGCGCTGTCACCCTACGCGATTGGGAAACTTATCGATTTGTACGGGTTCACCGCCGCGTTTCAGGCGACAGCGGGACTGTATTTCCTGACGGGGTTGTGTCTGTTCCTCTTCCCTGAACCGGGCAAAGAAGTAAGAGACTGACGGGCCGACGACGCGGTCAACGCATGACTTCTTCCTCATCTGGCCGGGACGACAAAGACAGCCTCTTCGGCTGGTGCATGTACGACTGGGCGAACTCCGCCTACGCGACGACGGTGTCCGCGGGTTTGTTCCCCGCGTATTTCATCGCCGCTGTCGTCCCGATATCGGGGTGGGCAGTCTTCGGTTTCGAAATTCCAGCTGCGTCGCTTCACCCCTTTGCGGTGGGATTTGCAGCTTTTCTTGCCTTCCTCGCCGCTCCCATCCTTGGCGCGATCGCGGACTTCTCGGCGGCCAAGAAACGGTTCCTGCTCTTCTTCGCGTACCTGGGAGCGACGGCCACACTGCTGCTCTATTTCGCGGGCCCCGGGCGCGTCGCCGCCACCCTGACGATTTTCATCATTGCGCAGATCGGGTTCGTCGCCGCAAACGTTTTCTATGACGCATTTCTCCCGCAAATCGCGACTGGCGAGGAAATGGACCAGATGTCGGCGCGAGGGTTCGCCTACGGCTATCTGGGCGGCGGGCTACAGTTCGCCCTCTCGTTGGGCCTTGTCGCGGGTTACGAACAAATCGGAATCTCCCGGGATCTGGCGGTCCGACTTTCCATGGCGATGGCGGCGTTATGGTGGGGCGGTTTCACCCTGGTGACGATGCGCAAACTCAAAGAACCTCGCATCGTTGTCGAAATGCCGGAACGGTTCCGGCGCTATCCCAAGGCACTTGCCTACGCGGCGGTCGGTATCAGCAGGACGCTCGAGACGACGCGCAAGGTCAGCCGCTTTCCCCATCTCGCGCTGTTCCTCGTCGCCTTCATGTTCTACAACGACGGTATACAAACCGTCCTCCAGATGGCGGTTGTCTACGGGACGGACGAACTGGGTCTCGACTTCACAACCCTGATGTTGACGTTGCTGATCGTCCAATTCGTCGCCATCGCCGGCGCGGTCGTCTTCAGCCGAATCGCGAGAGTGCTGGGAACGAAGCGATCAGTGATGATCACCCTTGTCGCATGGTCCGGGATCGTCATCTACGCCTACTTCATCGAGACCGCAGGCGAATTCTTTCTCCTTGGCGCATTGGTCGGAATCGTGATGGGCGGATCGCAGGCGCTGAGCCGTTCATTTTACGGATCGATGATTCCCGCCAACGCGAGCGCGGAGTTCTATGGCTTCTACTCGGTCTTCGCCAAGTTTTCGGCGATCACCGGCCCCTTCGTGTTCGGAATCGTGCGGATGGTGGGCTCCTCGCGTACGGCAATCTTGTCGCTGATCGTATTCTTCATCGTGGGCCTGATACTGCTCTACTTCGTCGACGAGGAAAAGGCACGGTTGGCGGAGACGGAGGGGGCGTTCTAACCCGCTTCGGACCTTCTGTTATAATCCGCCCCAGTCGAAAGCGACGGCCCGCAGAGCGACACGACAGATGGGTCGGAAACCTCCGAAAGCAGTCGTCGTGCTGCCCGGCCGAGGGCAGGATCGACAACATCTCCCGCGATCTCGACCAGCGGTTCCAGGACGAAGCGGCGTGACGTATACCGGGGATGGGGAATCGTCAAATCGGGGCTCCGGACAATGCGATCGCCGAACAGGATAATGTCGATATCCAGTGTGCGCGGACCTTTTGGCTCTCCCCGAAGCCGGCCCCCGTGCCGCTCGACATCAAGGCAGGCCTGCATGAGCGCTTCGGGTTCGAGATCGGTCTCGACCTCGATAACGGTATTCAGGAACCAGGGCTGATCGGTGATCTCTTTCGGTTCCGTCGAGTAGAGGGATGCACTCCTGATCAGCCGAACACCGTGGCCGTTCAACCCGTGTAGGGCTGACCGGAGGTGGTTTTCGCGATCCCCCAGATTCGAACCGAGAGCGAGGAAACAACGAATCATGCGGATATTTAAACATGCCCTGATGCCCACGGTAATACTCTCCGCACTCCTCATCGCAAGCTGCGTTCCGGAGATCACCGTCTCTGACACCTCGACCTACCGAGGGGTCCTGGAGGGCCTGGCGGATGGCACGACCCGCATGGTCGACCTGACCCACGCTCTGAGTCCCGAAAGCCCGCACTGGCCGGGCCCGGGATACGAGCCCTTCTCTTATGAGATCTTCGCGACGATCCCCGAGGACGGCGTGCTCTCAGGTAGGTTCACGATGGCCGAGCACACCGGCACCCATCTGGACGCACCCAACCACTTCACCGAAGGCCAGATTCCGGTCGACCGCATCCCGCTGGAGCAACTCGTCGTTCTCGCCGCGGTGATCGACGTCCGGGACCAGGTTCAATCCAACCCCGACTACCTGCTCACATCGGCAGACGTCGTCGACTGGGAATCCGAACACGGCGCGATCGCCGCGAACACACTCGTGTTCATGTACACGGGATGGGCTGCGCGCTGGGACGATTTCGACAGCTACAAGAATGCGGACGATGGCGGGGCTCTTCATTTTCCCGGGTTCTCGCCCGTGGCTGCGGAGCTGCTGGTAAACGAACGAGATGTGGCCGGTCTCGGAATTGACACGCGGAGCGTCGATTACGGTCTGTCCCAGGATTACCGGGTTCATCACCTCAGCCACGGGAAGGCCAAGTACCACATCGAAAACACAGCCGGCCTGGGCCAACTTCCGCCGACGGGCGCCTGGGTAATCGTGGCTCCGATCAAGATCGAAGGCGGCACGGGTGGTCCCGCACGGATCATCGCCCTGGTCGGCGAATGAGCAGGAAAGCAAAGCAGACCGATAACCCATGAAAACGACGCTGACCCAAACACCGCTGGACGGCCTCGTCTTGATCGACATCGACTACTTCCGCGACGAGCGGGGGTTCTTCATCGAGTCGTGGCACAAGAAGGACTTTGGGGCCGCAGGTCTCGATCTCGAGTTCGTCCAGGAAGGCCATTCGCGGTCCGGAAAGGGTGTGCTCCGCGGGCTTCATTACCAGGACATGACTGTTCCAATGGGAAAGCTCCTGCGCTGTACGGTCGGCGCGATATTCGATGTGGCAGTGGACCTGCGAGCGGACTCACCAACCTTTGGTCAATGGTTCGGAGTGGAACTGAGCTCGGACAACCAGCGGCAGATCTACGTCCCGGTCGGGTTTGCGCATGGTTTCGCGACGTTATCCGACATAGCGGAAGTCCAGTACAAGCAGACCGGCTACTACGCGCCTGCCGCAGAGGGGGGGATCACCTGGAACGATCCGGACGTCGGCGTAGAATGGCCGATTTCGAACCCGACCCTTTCAGCCCGCGATCAGAACAACGTGAGTTTCGCGGAGTACCGGAAAGCCCCAGTGTTTCGATAGACGGGGGACGGAGCCAGCGCTCCGTCTCCCCATCCGTTTCCTCCCCTTCTTCTTCCGAAGTAGGAATTAAGGAGAGAGGACGAGGGGAGATGGAGAGAAGTAGGAGTAAAGGATAGGGGGACGGAGCTAAGGCTCCGTCCCTCGTCGATATGCAGCAACCGCCCGATTGTGCTCGGTCAGCGTTCTAGAGAACGTATGCCGTCCTCCATCGGTCCTCACGAAGTAGTAGAAGTTCGTGTCGGCCGGGGAGACCGCCGCACGGAGCGAGGCATATCCGGGGTTGGAAATCGGCCCCGGGGGAAGGTCTGCGTGGATGTATGTATTGTACGGCGAATCGAAACCCAGATCGTCCCTCAGCAGCCGGCCCCGGTAGCTACCCTCGAGGACGAGTGCGTAGGCCACCGTCGGGTCGCATTCGAGACGCATCCCGCGGTCGAGACGGTTCACGAACACCGAAGAGATCACTTCCCGTTCGTCGGCCACGGCGGCCTCGCTCTCGATCAATGACGCCAGGATGAGCGTGCGATTCAGGTCCAGCCCCCACTGGTCCGGGTCCACCTGGCCCGCAAGCCGTGCCACCGCATCTTCAAAGCCGCGGATCATTGCCTCAACGCCCTCGGCTGCGGTCACGCCCCGCGGAAACGAATATGTCTCCGGAAAGAGGTAACCCTCCGTGGACACGGCTCGAGGGTCGATCATCCGAATCGTAGGTAGCGCGGCCACGGCCGCTTCCAGGAACTCTTGACTCAAACCGAGGCCGGCTTCCTCCCACAGAAGAGCGATCTCGTCGAGCCGCAACCCTTCGGGCACGGTGAATGTGTACAGTCGGACATCACCCCGTCCGAGCTTTTCGAACACTTCTTCGACGTTCATCGCTTGCTCGAACAGGTACTCGCCGGCCTGCAGTTTTCCGCGGTACGCACTGAAATAAAGGTAGCCTAACGCCGGGTAGCGGTACCCGATCACGCCCTTGGCCACGAGCTGGTCGATAATCTCCTCCGAGCCGACGCCGAACGGAATATCGACGACCTCGGAACCCGAATAGTTGCGGTAGGGTTGCTGCACGAGGTACCAGCCGTACCCTGCAGCACCGGACGAGAGGATCAATCCCAACAGGAGGAGAATGAGTAAGACACGTTTCATCGGTGCTGCTCGAGGTAGTCCTCCAATATCAGCGTCGCCGCCAGTTCGTCGACGTGCTTCCGCCTCTTGCGCCAGGCCAGGCCAAGCTCTTCAAGCTGTTGTTCGGCGGCGAACGACGTCAGTCGCTCGTCCCAGAGCACGACCGGCACCGGCAAGTCGCGCGTGAGCCGCTCGGCAAACACTTCGGTTTTCTCCGTCTGACGGCTCCGCTTCCCATCCATATGCCTGGGAAGTCCGACGACGACTTCGCCGACACCTTCGCTACCGACAAGCCCACAAATATGCAGAACGTCGGCATCGAGATTCGTACGGACGCGCGTCGGACGGCCGTGCACGGTCATTCCAAGCCGATCGGTGACGGCAATCCCGATCCGCCGGTCTCCCACGTCGAGGGCCATCCTGCGCACGATATCCGCCTTCACATCCCCATGATACCGCGCAAGGATACCGCGCAAAAAATCCTTCGACGCATATGGAACCCACCATACCCACGCTATAATCGAAGTAACTTACGCTTTAGCCCCGGAGGTTCGGTTTGAGTTCAAGAACGAAGTACTCGATCCTGGTGATCTCGTCCATCGTCGTCACGTACGCGGTTGTCGGCGGGATGATGGGCCGGGTCAGCGCCCAGGGATCCTACCCCGAGCTTTCGACGCTGATGGAAGTCTACAACCGGATTCAAGGCGACTACGTCGACGATCCGGCCTTGGAGGCAGCCTGGGAAGGTGCAGTCCGGGGCATGGTCGAGCGTGTCGATCCTTACGGGGGCTACCTGACCCTGGAAGGCGTGCGGTTTTACGAAAGCTACGACGAGGTGACGGCCGCCGGAATCGGTGTAACCCTTGCCAAGAAGTTCGACTATCCCGTCATCGTCTCAGCCGTGCCGGGCGGCCCGGCCGACCGTGCCGGATTCGGAACCGGGGACACGATCGAGGGCATCGCGGCAGAATCGCTGCGCGAGCATAACCTCGTCGAGGTCCGGCAGCTGTTGTCCGGAGAGGCCGGCACCGAGGTCGAACTGCGGATTATCCGCCGCTCCAGGGCCGCTCCCGAAACCGTCACCCTGACTCGCGAAGTCGTCTCGATGCCGCCTGTAGAAGCGCGATTGCTCGAACAGGCAGTGGGATATCTCAAGGTTCCGGTCATTGGCCCGGGCAAGGCGGATGAAACGCGACGCCGTATGGAGGCGTTGTCGGGTGAAGGGGCGGTAAGATGGATTCTCGACCTGCGGAATTCCGCAGGCGGGACGCGCGAAGAAGCTATCGCGCTCGCCAATCTATTTGTCGGTTCCGGTACGCTCGGATACCTGGAAGGACAGACTTTCGAGCGCGAAACTTTTGCCGCCGAACCAGATGGCGTGGTCTCGGATCTACCGCTCGTCGTCCTGGTCAACGAAGGTACGGCGAACGCGGCCGAGATCACCGCGGCGGCGATCCGCGATAACGAACGCGGCGAACTGGTCGGGATCCGGACATTCGGCCTCGGATCGGTCCAGAAGCTATTTCCCCTCGAAGGGGGACGGGCCCTGCTGCTGTCGGTTGCCAACTACTACTCGCCCAACGGCACGGAAATTCAGAGCTCAGGCGTAGAACCCACGGTAGAGGTGACCGAAACAGTGGGCGATCCACTGGCGGCCCCGAATGCCGGGGCCTCGGAAGGCGACCGACAACTCAACCGGGCCATCGAGATCCTCGCCGGCGAGGAAGCCGCAATCCCCAACGCGGCCTGACGGATACACGATCTCGGTTGTCGCCGTTCCTCCAGGATGAAAGAGCTTCATTTCCGTCGCAGCGCACGTAACCGAGAACCGCAAACTCGTTCCACGAGCTTGCCAGTAGCCAGTGGTGGAACCACAGGCTGCTAGATGCTGGTCCGTTTCCACGAAGTCTCCAAGGCCTACGGCTCATTCGATATCTTCCACGGCGTCTCTTTCCAGATCGATCCCGGCCAGAAGGTCGGCCTGCTCGGACCGAACGGTACCGGAAAGACCACGCTGCTCGGCATGATCGCAGGGACCGTCGATCCCGATACCGGAACGCTCACGCTGGGTTCGGGAACGCGGGTGGGGTGTATCGACCAGATCCCCGATTTCGGTGATGGGGCGACGCCACTCAGCGTCGTGCTGGAATCCTTCGCCGACCTCCAGGCTACTGAGCAACGCCTTCGGGACATGGAGGCGTCCATTGCCGAAAAAGCCGCCCCGACGGTCCTGGAACGTTACTCCGAACTGCTGCAGGACTTCGAGTTCCGCGGCGGCTACAGCTATCGCGCCCGGGCCGAAGCCGCGTTGCTGGGAGTCGGCTTCGGCGCGGATCGATTCACCGAACCTGCCCGGGAGCTTTCCGGGGGAGAAAAGAATCGCCTGGCTCTAGTTCGATTGCTGCTTGCCGAGGTCGACCTCCTGCTGCTCGACGAACCGACCAACCACCTGGACATCCGGTCGATCGAATGGCTGGAACACTTCCTCAAGGGCACCGACAAGGCCCTGTTGATCGTGTCGCACGATCGCTTCTTCCTCGATCAAATCGTCTCGAGAGTCCTCTGCCTGGAACAGGACACGGTCGCAGCCTACAAGGGCAACTATTCCGCATACACGAAGCAACGGGCGGAGCGACGCGAGCTACAGCAAAAGCAGTGGCAACGCCAGCAGGAATGGATCCGCCGCACAGAAGACTACATTCGACGGAATATCTACGGTCAGAAGACGAAGCAGGCGCAGTCCCGTCGCAACATGTTGAAACGGACCGAGCGCATTCGGCGGCCCGAAGATGACGGTGCGGGTGTCCGTTTCAACTTTGCACCGGCAGACCGGACCGGCCGCTACCTGATCTCGGCACGCGGCCTTTCGATCGGTTACGAGCCGACTCGGCCGATTCTGGACGGCCTCGACCTGAACGTGCAACGCGGCGAGCGGTGGGCGCTTGTCGGAGCGAACGGGTCGGGAAAAACAACGCTCCTGCGTTCGCTGATCGGGGGACAGCCGCCGCTGGGCGGGGAACTGGTATGGGACGAACGCCTCGCCGTCGGCTACTACGCACAGCAACTTGAAGACCTCGACCGGACGGCGACGGTCCTCGAGGAACTGCGCGCGGTCGACACGGTTGCGACCGACGGCGAACTCCGATCCTTCCTAGGGGCCTTCCTGTTCCGTGGGGAAGAGGTCTTCAAGCAAATCGGGGTCTTGAGCGGTGGAGAGAAGTCCAGGCTCACCCTGGCTAAGATCATCTACAAAGCACCAACATTGCTCGCACTCGACGAACCGACCAACCATCTCGACATTCGTTCGCGCGAGGCGCTGGAAACTGCGCTGAAGGACTACCCGGGGACGATGATTCTCGTCACCCACGACCGGTATCTGGTTCGCAGGATAGCCACGCACATTCTCTGCCTGGGCCCGGAGGGTGCGCAGACGTTCGACCGTTTCGACGCGTTCGAGCAATGGCTGGGCAACAGCGTAGATGCGGAAACCGAAGGGACAGGGGGTGTCGCCGTGCACCCGGAACCAAAGGAAAAGCCGGCCCGTAAGCTCAGCAAGAACAAGAGAGAACAGCTTGCCCGGGAAGCCAAGCGGCTCGAGGATGAAATCGCCGACCACGAACGCGACCTGCGGGAAATCGAAGCGTTGTTCGCCTCTCCGCCGTCCGAGCTGGAGTGGGACGACACAAACCGTCGCTACACGGAGCTGAAGGAGTCCCTCGAAAGGCTCTACCGGGACCTGGAGGCATGCTGGAACCAGATCGGCTAAGCAATCGGTCATCGACCAATTGAAATTTGTCTCCGCTGATTCGACGATCTACTGAGGTGGCCCCGGTTTGTGGACAGCTTGGCGGCCTGTTTAAGGTGTATTCCGGTTGCCGCTCATCTTGCCAGAATCTCCTTGGATCGATCTTCCTGTCGCCGTTGCTGCGCCGGTGGGTAAGCGGGCAAGGCGCGTAGCTGCTTGTCCATCATATCCGCAGGCGGGTCGCCGCGGTAGGCCGCGGCCGGGGTTTTTCCGCCGAGGGCCGAGTGTGGCCGTTCGGCGTTGTAGAAGTCGATCCACTCGCCGATGACGCGCCGGGCCTGGAAGCCGTCGGCAAGGTCGTGCAGATAGACAGCCTCGTATTTGAGGGAGCGCCACAGCCGCTCGATGAAGATGTTGTCCATGCACCGGCCCCGGCCGTCCATCGAGATCTGGACACCGGCCGCCCGCAAGCGCCCGGTGAAGGCGAAGCCGGTGAACTGGCTGCCCTGATCGGTATTGAAGATCTCCGGCTGGCCGTGGCGGGTCCGCGCCTCCTCGAGCGCCTCGACGCAAAAGCCGGCGTCCAGGGTGTTCGACAAACGCCAGGCCAGCACATACCGGCTCGCCCAATCCAGGATCGCCACCAAGTAAAGAAAGCCGCGCCGCACAGGGATGTAGGTGATGTCGGCGCACCAGACATGGTTTGCCCGCTCGATCGCCAAACCCTTGAGCAGATAGGGGTAGACCCGGTGCTCGGGATGCGGCTCGCTGGTGCGGGGTGCCCGGTAGATCGCCTGAAGACCCATCAAACGCATCAGACGCCCCGCCCGGCGACGGCCGATGCGCACGCCCTCGCGGCGCAGATGACGGACGATCTGACGGGCACCGTAGAACGGATGCTTCAGAAACAACTCATCGATGCGCCGCATCCGCGCCAAGGTCTCCGCGCTCTCGCCCTGGGGCGTGTAATAGAGCCAGGAGCGCCCGATCGACAGCAAACGGCATTGACGACTCAAGCTCAGTTCCGGGTCAGGGCGCCTCACCATCGCCCGGCGCGCGGCCCGGCTCATCGACCGGACCCTCTGGACAAAAAATCCCGCTCCACCGTCAATTCGCCGATCTTGGCGTGAAGCTCACGAACCTCGCTTTCATGATCCCGCCGCCGGCGTTCCACACCGTTCGAGAACATCTCGCCAAGCCCTTCCATCGCCTGGCGCTTCCATGTGCTCACCTGGTTCGGATGAACCTGGTGCTTCGAGGCAATCTCCTGCAGCGTCCGATCGCCCCGAAGCGCTTCCAGCGCGACCTTCGCTTTCAACTCCCCAGAAAACCTGCGTCTCTTCGTCATCGCGTATCCCTCCTCAGTCGGTCGAATACACCTTAAACAACTGCCCGATTTTCCGGGGCCACCTCACTACTGTCGAGAGCTGTAGAAGCGAGGCCATCGCCAACCGGCGGTCGGCGTGTATCATGAGCAACATGAACTGCCCACGATCGAAGGCCGTCGCCGGATGGGCGATTCTCGCCTTGGCCGCGCTCGCGGTTGCCGCCTGTGCCCCCGGCTCCGGGGGCCCGGACCAGGCAACCTCGTCCGACATACCCGTCGAACCACTCGAGAATGAACTGGCACGCCTCCGGGGCGAACGTCTGATCCCGGGGATGTCGGTCGCCGTGGTGCGCGGCGGAGAGGTCGTACTCGCCAGGGGCTTCGGCTACGCGGATATCGCCGAATCGGTCGACGCTGATGAAAACACGCCGTACCGGATCGCATCGGTGACCAAAGCGATCTCCGGGACCCTGGCGATGAAGCTGGTAGAACTTGGCACGCTCGACCTGAATCAACCGATGGCTGAGACGCCGGAGTTCATGGAGTTCTGCGCCGAGTTCGGAGAGACGGAATCCATCTTCGCGGCGGACTACTCCTGCGACACAACGCTCCGCCAGCATCTCGGCCACACTGTGAATGGAACCCCCGGTGAGAGATTCCGCTATAACCCTGTCGCATTTTCCTACGCCTCCCGATCCATCGCTCACCAGGTTGGGCAGGATTTTTCCTCACTCGTGTCGGCACACATCTTCGAACCCGTGGGAATGAAGGATTCCGCGCGCGTCCATCGGGATCTGCCGCCTCCGGAAGGCCTGGCCTCAAGGTTGGCGACCCCATACCAAATCGAATTCGGACAGGCAACCCCTGCCCCTCCAATGGGTCCTCAGGGCGACGGAGCGGCAGGGGGCATTATCTCGACTGTCGTCGATCTTGCCAGGTTCGACATCGCGCTCGACGGCGGCGAGCTTATCTCCGAGAGTTCAAAGGCCACCATGTTCACGCCGACCGAGTCCTCAGCCGGTGGAACCCTTCCGTATGGAATCGGTTGGTATGTGCAGGACTATGAGGGTCAGCGTCTCATCTGGCACTCGGGATGGTGGCCGGGTGCCTTTTCCGCACTGTATCTGAAGGTCCCCCAACACGGCGCCACGCTGATTGTTCTGGCCAACAGTGAAGGGGTTTGGTGGGATAACCCACTTGACGACGCCCGCATCCAGGGCTCGGACTTTGCCGGGGTTTTTCTGGATTGGCTCCAATCGAGCGACTAATGGCAAGAGCATTCACCCGCGAATCCGACAACGAGTCGCTCGATGAAATCGTCGTCGAGCCGAAGGAGGTCCTGCCGCCCGGCGTCAAGAACTACATCACGCCCGAGGGTGCGAGGCGTCTCCGGGCCGATCTGGGGAGCCTCGTTGACGAACGACCGCACCTCTGTGAGGCCATTGGCGAAGAGCCGGAGCCGGCCGACAAGAAACGCCTACGTAAGCTGGATCGAAAGATCCGATACCTGGACGAACGGGTATCGGGGCTCGAGATCGTCGAACCGCCGGGCAAGATCCCGGACCGCGTCGTCTTCGGCGCGACGGTGACCGTGGCCGACGAGGACGGTATCGAAAAGTCGTACCAGATTTCGGGTGTAGACGAGACCGACCCGGACAACGGAAAGATCAGCTGGATTTCTCCCATCGCCCGGGCGCTGACTTCCAGGGCCGTCGGCGATGAGGTTCAGCTGGACCTCCCGCGCGGGCGGGTGGTCCTGGAAATCCTGAAGATCGAATAGATTTCCCCGGTTGCCCCTCACTCTCGTTGAAGCGAGATCAACCGGGTCAATCCGCGACAGCCGCCGAACCGGAAGACAGCGGGCCAGCGAAGCTGGCCATGCTCCGCCTCATGAGACTCACTGTATTCGACATCGACGGCACGCTCACCGATACCACGAGGGTCGACACCGCGTGCTTTGTTGCGGCGTTCGACGAACTGTTCGCGATCCGCGACATCGATACGGACTGGGCCTCGTACCGGTATTCCACCGACAGCGGCATCGCTTCGGACATCCTCACGCGGCATCTGGGTGAGGCAACGCCCGAAAACCTCGGCCGCATCCGGGAGCGGTTTGTCGAGAAACTGAGCCGCCATATGGATAGCCACGGACTGGAACCGGTACCCGGAGCGCCGAGGGCGTTCGACCGGCTGCGGCACGACGATCAGACCGCCGTCGCCGTGGCCACCGGCGCCTGGAGTGAATCCGCCCGGCTCAAGCTGCGGCACACGGGTATCGACGCCGAGGGAGTACCGTTCGCATCATCGGACGATGCCCTCTCTCGGGCACACGTGATCCGGGCGGCAATTCGGAGGGCTTCCGAGTCCGGCGACGCCTTTCGGCGGATCGTCTATGTCGGGGACGAAGTGTGGGATGTCCGAGCCGCGGCTCGGTTGAATCTCCCGTTCGTCGGAGTGGGCACCGGGGACCGGGGCGGACGGCTTCGCGCCCACGGAGCCTCGCATGTCGTTCCCGATTACGAGGATCCGGCGGCCTTCCGAGCCGCGCTGGATGAGGCAACACCCCCACGACCGCCAACGATTCGTGTGTTCATCGAGAACGAAGCCGGCTCGGACACCAAGAACATCCACGACGAAAAGACGCTGCGCCACGAGAAGAGCGTCCGCGTCTCGCGGCCCTATCCCTACCCCTACGGCTTTATCCTGAACTCGACCGCGGCGGACGGCGGCAACCTGGATTGCTTTGTCGTCACCGACCGGACGCTACATACCGGAGATATCGTCGAATGCGAGGCGGAGGGCCTGATGGAGCAGATCGAGGACGGCGAAGAGGACCACAATGTCCTGGCGGTCCTGCCGGGCGAAGAGATGGTCGTTGACGATCAACTGCGCTCGAAACTCGGCGACTTCGTGCACCACGTCTTCGACCATGTCGAAGGGAAGCGCATTCAGGCGGGCCGGTTCCTGGGGCGCAGTGACGCCGAGCGGTGGGTCGCCCTGCACTGGGACTGCTGACCTGTGCACTATTGTGCGCTCATAGAGCGCACCTGGAGGGGGATTAATCCTGGGACATCAACTCCCGGATCTGCCTGAGGGCCGCGTCGACCTTCATCTGTAACCCGACTCGCCCGTAATCCACGGTGGCCCTGGTGGGGTCGCCGCGGACGCCGGCGCCTTCGAAGCCGCCCATCGCGACGCGCTGGTGGAACCATATCAGGTTCGAGTCCACGGCCATCACCTGGGAGGTATCCGTGATACCGGCGTGCGAACCGATGGCTTCCCGGGTCTCCCCCTGCGACTCCAGCCAGTCCGCGAAACCGTTGTTGCGGTAATAGTCCGGAGCATAGTGGACCCGCGCGCGAGTGCCGGCCCACGCTTCGTTGAGCTTTTCGGCAACCTGCTGCATCCCCCGCTGATTCCCGCCGCTGTCGCCGATCAGGATGATATCGGTAAAGCCGCCGCTCTTCAGGCTGCGCGCGGCGTACTCGAGCAACAGGACGAAGGCGTCGTTAGGGAGAGAAATCACACCAGGATTGCTCACGTTGTCGGGGTCGCCCTCCGGAACGTACGCCACGACGGGTGCGACCAGCGTGTTGCCGAGTTCCCGGGCGATCCGCTCTGACGTTACCTTGATGATGAAGTTGTGCTTTCCCATCACCATGTTCGGACCGTTCTGTTCGGTGCCGCCGGTGGCGATAATGACCGACGTGGTCCCGTTTTCGATCCGGTCCCGTATCTCGGTCCAGGTCAGTTCCTCGATGAATACCGTATCGGGCCCTTGGGCCTGGAGTGTTCCGGCGGCGGCGATCACCAATGCCAGTATCGCTGCAACAGATTTCATGGAAAACCTCTCGTTCTGGGTGGATTATCCGGTTCGGGCGCAAATATACGGCATCACGGATGATCGCTCAAGAAAGAAGATGCGCCCCACGAACCCGCAGTGTTGGTAGAATTTAAGGTTTCAACCGGTCGTTTGGCTGTCGTCCGTCGAAGCCAAGAGGAGTTCTGTAGCGGTAATGTCAATCGAAGCGATCCGCATTCGCGGCGCCCGGCAACACAATCTAAGGAACATCGACCTCGAGATCCCGCGCAACACGCTCACGGTCGTGACTGGGCTGAGCGGATCGGGCAAGTCCAGCCTTGCCTTCGACACGCTATATGCGGAAGGGCAACGCCGGTATGTCGAGTCCCTCTCAGCCTACGCTCGCCAGTTTCTGGACCGCCTGGAACCACCGGATGTCGACTCGATCGAAGGCCTTTCGCCGGCGATATCGATAGAACAGAAGAGCTCGATCCGGAGCCCGCGCTCCACGGTCGGTACCGTCACCGAAATCTACGACTACCTGCGGCTGCTGTTCTCTTCGATCGGAACCCCCCACTGCCCGGGCTGCGGTAAGCCGATTTCTCAGCAAGGCCCCGACCAGATCGTACGCAACCTTCGCAACCTGGCCCACGGTGAACGCATAATGGTGCTGGCGCCCATCGTTCGCGGACGAAAAGGAGAGTTCAAGGCTCAGCTCGCGACGATCGCCAAGGCAGGCTACGTTCGGGTACGGGTCGACGGAACACTCTTCAGTCTGGACGAACCGATCGAACTGAATCGGCGGAAGAACCACACGATCGAAGTCGTCGTCGACCGACTGATGATCAAGGAAGGTATCGAAAAGCGGTTGGAATCTTCGGTCGCTCAGGCGATCAAGCTCACCGGTGGCATCGTGCAGATCGCGATCATCGAGGGTGAGGAGCGCCTGTACTCGGAAAGGATGGCCTGCGTCGATTGCGGCGTGAGCATGGCGACGATCGAACCCCGTACTTTTTCCTTCAACAGCATCTACGGAGCCTGTCGAGCATGCAACGGACTCGGTGTGCGTTTCGACTTTGACCCGGGCCGCATGCTGACCGACCCGACGCGGTCCATCCTTAACGGCGGGCTGAACTTGAATGGATGGTTCGACAACGAAATCGAGATCCAGCTCAAGAAGATCGCGCGGCATTTCAAGGTCGACCTGGACTTGCCGTTTGAAGGTCTCCCGGCCAAAGTAAGAAACGCTGTTTTTCACGGTGTGAAGGGCAAGAAGCTCGAAGGCATCATCGACGTCCTGAACCGGTTGCACGACGACGATGCCGACGAAAAGCTCGGCGAGTTCATGGCGACCCGCCCCTGCACCGAATGCGACGGCGCCCGGTTGCGCCCCGAGAGCCTCGCGATCACCGTGGCGGGAAAGACGATCGCCAAGATCACCTCATGGCCGATCAAGCAGTGCCTGGGTTTCTTTGCGACGATCCGGCTCAACCCCAGGGAAAGGCAGATCGCAGGGAGAGTCGTCGAGGAAATCCACGAGCGACTGGAGTTCCTGGCGGCGGTCGGGCTGGACTACCTCAGCCTCTCACGCACCGCCAACACGCTGTCGGGAGGTGAAAGCCAGCGCATCCGCCTGGCGACCCAGATCGGCTCGAGTCTCCGCGGTGTGCTCTACGTCCTGGACGAGCCGTCGATCGGACTGCATCACAAAGACAACGACCGACTCCTGGCTACGCTCGAACGTTTGCGTGATCTTGGAAACACCGTGATCGTCGTCGAACACGACGAGGACACCATCCGTCGCGCGGACTTCGTCGTCGATCTGGGACCCGGAGCCGGCAATCATGGCGGCCGCATCGTTGCACTGGGTACGCCCGAAGCCATCGCCCAGGTGCCAGAGAGCCGGACTGGTCAATATTTGTCCCACCGCCAGGAAATCCCCGTGCCCACCAAGCGGCGAAAGCCGTCGCCGAAAGCGCTCCAGGTTCGCGGCGGAAGCGAGCACAACCTGCGGAACGTCGACGTTTCGTTCCCCATCGGCCTCATGACGGTCGTCACGGGCGTTTCCGGCTCTGGAAAATCGACGCTCGTCAACAACATCCTTTACAGGGCGCTTGCCCGCAAGCTCTACAGGGCTGTCAACGAACCCGGAGCACACAGGAACATCTCGGGGGTCGAGCACATCGACAAGGTCATCGAGATCGACCAGTCCCCGATCGGCCGGACGCCCCGCTCGAACCCCGCCACCTACACGGGTATGTTCACGCCGATCCGCGATCTCTACGCAATGATGCCCGAGTCGCGTGCCCGCGGTTACAAGGCGGGCCGCTTCAGCTTCAACGTAAAGGGCGGGCGTTGCGAAGCCTGCCGTGGCGATGGTCTGCGCAAGATCGAGATGAGCTTTCTTCCAGACGTCTACGTGCCATGCGAGGTTTGTCGCACAAAGCGCTACAACGGTGAGACGCTCGCCATTCGGTATCGCGGCATGTCGATCTCCGACCTGCTGAACGCCACGGTCGAACACGCCCTCGAAGTCCTGGAGAACATTCCACAGGTCCGGGCGAAGCTCCAGACCCTTATGGAAGTCGGGTTGGGCTACATCCATCTCGGGCAGCCCGCAACAACACTCTCCGGAGGCGAAGCCCAGCGGATCAAGCTCGCCAAGGAGCTGAGCAAACGCGCAACTGGCAAGACGCTTTATATCCTGGACGAGCCCACGACGGGCCTCCATTTCGACGACGTCAGAAAGCTTCTCGACGTTCTCAAGCGGTTGACAGACCTCGGGAACACGGTGATCATAATCGAGCATAATCTCGACGTCATTAAGACTGCGGATTGGATCATCGACCTCGGGCCGGACGGCGGAGAGCGCGGCGGTCGCGTCGTGGCCTCCGGTACACCGGAACAGGTGGCACAAACGAAGCGGTCCTACACGGGACAAGCTCTCTCCAGGATACTTTCCGACGACCGGTCTCGAGTCCGCTCGAAGACACCGAAGAGGAAATCATGAACGACGCTGAGAGGACGCTCGACGGTTTCATCGCCGAGAGTCATCGCGTGCAGGCGTCGTTCTTCAAGACGTACCGCCGGGACATCGTCGATGTGGCGACTATCATCGCAGCCGGACTGCGGGAAGACAAAAAGATCCTGCTCTTCGGCAACGGCGGCAGTGCAGCCGATGCGCAGCACATCGCGGCGGAGTTCGTCGGACGTTTCATTCCGGACCGACGGGCCCTGCCGGCCCTCTCGCTGGCTACCGACACCTCGGTCCTTACAGCCCTCGCTAACGACTATGGGTACGAAAACGTGTTCGCCCGGCAGATTGAGGCCCTCGGCCGAGCCGGCGACACAGCGATCGCGATCTCGACGAGCGGGAATTCGCCCAACGTGCTAGCCGGCATCGACGCTGCTCGCAAAGAGGGGCTGTACACGATCGGTTTTACGGGAGAATCAGGCGGCAAACTGGCCAACCGGGTCGAAGTGTTGTTCCGTGTCCCGTCGGGCGTCACGCCACGCATCCAGGAAACGCATATCCTGCTGGGACATGTCCTCTGCGAACTCGTCGACCGTGAGTTGTTTCCGGACGCTTACGATGACTGATTCGAAATACCCGATCCGCCCTCTGGAGTTCGACGACATCTCCACATATCCGCTCGGAGACCGCAAGAGCAAGGTCCACGTCGGTCTGTTCGGGAGGCCGCCCGAACCCGACGATTCGGTGGGCACGTTCCTTGAAAAGCTGCCGGGCATCCTGGCAGCGGATGATCTCCGGGGCCTGGTTGATGCGCTGGACCGATCGCGCAACTCGGGCAAGGCGATTCTCTGGGGGATGGGAGGACATGTCGTCAAGTGCGGACTGGGTGCGATCTTCATCGACATGCTCCGTGACGGCCTCGTCACGGGCATCGCGATGAACGGGGCTGCGGCCATCCACGATTTTGAGATCGCCCTCCGGGGGTCCACTTCCGAAGAGGTGGAAGCCGAACTGGGCTCGGGACGCTTCGGAATGGCGCGGGAGACTGGCGAGTACCTGAATGCGGCTGTCAACGCGGCGGCCGACGACGGTATCGGCATCGGCGAGGGCATCGGCCGCTTTATCGCGGAAGACCCGCCGAACGTCGGATTCCGACACGCGGACTCCAGCATACTCGCCGTGGCGTACGCGCGATCGATTCCGGTGACGGTACACGTCGCGATCGGAACCGACATAACGCACGTGCATCCTACGGTTTCGGGCGCGAAGCTGGGCGAAACTACGATGCGCGACTTCAAACTGCTGTGCGCGCTCGTCGGCAACCTGGAAGGCGGCGTCTATGTCAATCTGGGCTCGGCGGTGATCCTTCCGGAGGTGTTCCTCAAGGCAGTTTCCCTCGTCCGCAACCTCGGGAAGACGCTCGAGGACTTCACGACGGCGAACCTCGACTTCATCCAGCACTACCGGCCGACCGTTAACGTCCTCAAACGTCCTACCGCGCGCGGGGGGCGTTCGTTCGCGCTGACGGGCCACCACGAAATCATGCTCCCGCTGATCGCCGCGGCCCTCAAGTCAAGGGCAGGGGCCCGCCAGCCGTGAACGACCCCATCGAGGAGCGCTTCGGAGCCGAACCAAGTCCGCCGCCAACCAGCGCGCCCGAGCGGCACAGGCCATGGGGCGGCATCGACCTCAGCCTCTTCGGTGGCTTCTTCATCTTCTCCGTCGTGTTCCTGCCGTCCCTGATGATTCGGGGCGCCCAGGTTCTGTACCCGGAGTTTGGCCTCGAGGACATAACGGCGGTTCACTCGGTCATCTTGCAGGGGTTCGTTGACCTCATCCTGGTCGCCTTCATATTTTTCCTCGTCCGTAGGGTCCACGGTTTTTCGTTCCGGGAAGAGATGGGCTGGTCGCCCGGGCATAAGTATCGGACGATACCCCTGATCCTGGTGGGCGCCGGGCTGGCGGTGTCGGTGATGATCGTTGCCGCGTTGTTCCCGCCGGCCTCGCCGCCGCCGATCGAAAGCATGCTGTCGACTCCAGGGGCCGTTTGGACGTTCGCGTTGTTCGGGATCGCCTTCGCACCCGTCCTCGAGGAGTTTATTTTCCGCGGCTTTCTGTTTCGGGTCTTCGATCAACTCGCCGGACCATCGGTCGCCGTATCAATGACCGCCGTACTCTTCGCATCGCTTCATATCCCGCAGCTATGGGGAAGCTGGGCCGGCATCCTGCTCATCCTGGGCGTGGGCTACATCCTTTCGGCGCTGCGGCGCCACTCGGGGTCGATCATCCCTCCGATCATCGTGCACGTTGCCTACAACTCCATGCTCTTTTTTGCCTTCGCTCTCAGTACTCTCGTGCAGGAATCCGGTGGCGCGGTCTGATGAGGGTCGACCAACTGCGGGAGGTCGGCCTGTCCTATTCAGGCACGGCGGAGGAAGTGTTGTGGGGTAACAACCTTGTCTTCAAGGTCCGAGGAAAGATATTCCTCATCACGGATCTGGAGCCCGGAGGAGGATACGCGTTCAAGTGTGAGGAGGAAACCTTCTACGAGCTCACCGAGCAACAACCCGGCATCATCCCCGCCCCCTACATGGCTCGCAACAAGTGGGTAAAGATCGATCCCGCAGAATGCCGTCTATCGAAGGACGAAACCGAGGAACTTATCGACGTCTCCTACCGGTTGGTTGTAGCGAAGCTGCCGAAAAAGACCCAAAAAGAACTGGGTGGTTCGAAGGTCTCAAGACCCAAGGCCCGGGCGCGCAAGGCAAGTTAAATGACCCCCGGCAGAGCCGGGGGCTTATTTCTGTGAGCCCCTCAAAGGGGCCGGTCAAGAGCCGCCTGAAGGCAGCTGATGCCCCCACGCCATGTTCAGCTCCTCCAAACGCTGCTCCTCCCGCTCCTGCCGCCAAATGTATTCCCGCACGAATTGTTTGTCCATCCCCACCGTGGAAACGAAATAGCCTCGCGCTCAGAAACTCTTCCCTGTCAAACGGTGTTTCAGTCCCAGAAAGTTCCGGGCAGTCGAGATTGCACTCTTCCCCTTGATGAATCCCGCCACACTGGATACCGCCTACTTCGGAATGAACACCATGTGATACTTGCAGTCCCATTTCGTGTGCGATCGCCTTCGGGCCTCTTTCATTGAGTCCTCCTTCTTTGGAAGTCGTCGCTTCCAAGCAGGACTTTCCTATCTACCGCCGCTCTCGGTCAAACCTCTGCGAGTCGCCCCGGCTAAGCCGGGGGTTTACCTATGGGAATTAAATAACGATCAGTTCAGGAATCGTTCGTACAGCGTAGTCCGCTGGCGGGGGGTGAATCCGGCGTCGGAAATCAGCCGTTGGAGCGTCTCGGTTGTGGCCCGATGGTTGGCGCCGGCAGCGCTGATGACGTTCTCCTCGATCATGATGCTGCCCATGTCGTTGACACCGAAGCGCAGTGCGATTGACCCCAGCTTCAGCCCCATCGTCAGCCAGGACACCTGAATGTTGTCGAAGTTGTCCAGATAGATCCGGCTGACTGCCAGCAGCCTCAGGTACTCGACGGCGGTCACCTCCCGAAGGTCCCGCTCGCCAAGCGGCGTGTTTTCCTTCTGGAACGTCCAGGGGATGAACGCGGTGAATCCGCCCGTGTCATCCTGCAAATCCCGGATCCGCCTCAGGTGCCGGATCCGATGTTCGAGTCGTTCGCCGACGCCGACCATCATCGTTGCCGACGTCCGCAGCCCTTCTTTGTGTGCCACCCGATGCACCATCAGCCACTCATCCGTCGTGCACTTGAGCGGGCTGATGTCTTTTCGGACTTCATCGTCCAGGATTTCTCCTCCTCCACCGGGCATGGACTCGAGGCCGGCCACTTTGAGTCTGCCGAAGACCTGACCGACGGTCAGGCTCGAAATGCGGGCGATGTTCAGGATTTCAGGCGGGGAGAAACAGTGACGGTGCACGTTTTCGAACCGTTCCCGCATTCCGTTGAGGAGCTCTTCGTAATAGTCGATCCCGAGGTCCGGGTTGACACCACCCTGCATCAGGATGCCGGACCCGCCCAACTCGACGGTTTCCTGGATCTTCTGGAAGATCAGGTCATTCGGGAGGACGTAAGCTTCGGCGTGACCCTTGACTCGGTAGAATGCACAGAAAGTGCAAAACTCGTTGCACACGTTCGTGTAGTTGATATTGCGGTCGATGAGGTAGCTGATGACGCCCTCGGGATGGCGACGCTCGCGAATGGCGTCGGCGGTTGCCCCCAACTCGAGCAGATCGGCCTCTTCGAAGAGCAGTGTCGCTTCGTCGTCGGTGACCCGGCCACCGACCCGCGCCGTTTCCAGGATGTCGGATATGCGTTTCACAAAAACTCGATACTTCGGGAGCACTTCCCGGCGCCGGCTGCTGCCGCCATCCGGTAGAATACTCCCAGCGCCTCCACGCAGTCGCTATCCATATGATAGTACACGTTGTTCCGGAGATAGCTGAGGAGGAAGGCTTTGTCCAATTCCATCGTTTCGGAATGCCGCTCCGCGATCGTCTCCAGGTTGGTAAGTCCCAACTCTCGGGACTCCACCAGCTTGTCGACAATCGTCCTGTCATCGAAGCCCGGTCGCACGGCCCAGAACGCAAAGACGAATGGAAGGCCCGTCAGGATCTTCCAGCGTTCCATCAGGTCGAACGTCTCCACAGGCTCGGCACCCAGCCGGACGAGGTCCTTCTGATCGGCAACCTCCGGCAACAGGTTGGCGGCCTTGTAGCGTAGCGCGGCGTCGCCGATGATCAGCGCCGCATCGCTGGCGGCCAGCATCCGTGCCGGATCGGGCTCGGCTCCGCGGAATTCGGGCTTTACTCCGTAGAACTCGTTGAAGATCACGCGAGCCAGGGCGAGGGACGAACGCGAGGCTGGGTCGTAGGCAACCGTCTGGACGCGAAACAACGGCAGGAGACTCAGGAGAAGAACGCTCTGGACACGGCTCAACGAGGCGATCGCCGGGCCGGGGACGATGCGGCAGCCCTTGATACGCTGGTACTCGATCGACGGGATCAGGCCAACGTCCACAGCGCCGGACGCCAGCTGTTCGGCACACTGGGCGGGCGTCGAAAACACGGGCTCGAAGTCGTCTTTCAGCGGGCCCTCCAGCAGGCCCCAGGCAAGAGGAACAGAGTTCAGGTATTGAACGATCGAGATTCTTGTCTTTGCCACAGCGCCGGTTATTGTAGCAGGGGTAAACCCTGGTCGCTACCGCTTCAGGTTCCCGCGGGCCCACCCTACCTTTCGGATATGCCGAACTCCCGGAACATGTACTGGAAGAAACGGATCCTCGGTGTACAGCTTTACCCAGTTCAGGCCGGTCACGTACTGCTCGAACCGGTCCGCCAGGCGACGGTAAAGGGCGGGGTCGCCACGACCCGGATCCAACTCGGCAACGATGCGGTAAGAGCGGCGGCCCTGCTGGGCATAGTAGTCCGCCGAAATGGATCGGCGTGGGTGCGCGAACCGTTCAGGAAACAGGCCCAGCATAAAGAGCGTCAGGTCGCCGAGATGTTTATAGCGGCCCCTCCGCACCTCAGGATCGGATGCCTGCTCCGCAGCGGCCAGGATATCGGTGACATGTTCCAAGCGTTGTCCTTCCCGGTCCCGGAGGTACATGCTGTCGGTCCGGACAAACTCGGCCATCAGATCGCCAATGTACGCCACAGCCTCGGCGTCACACAGGTTGATCTGGTCCAAACCGCGTTTGGTCATCGTGCGAAAGAGGGATCGGACGGGATGATTCTCCGGAACCGCGTTGGTCGCTCGGGCCATCGTCTGAACCTCCCAGTATTCGTATCGGCCGCGGCCCGTGGCGCATCAGGGCCCGGCTAAGTCAGCGCATGTTAGAATGGACGGGCGAAATCGCTAAAAGTCGCCTGAAATCATGCACATCGCCGTTGTCGGAGGTGGTCCTGCCGGTTGCCGAGTTTCCCAATTACTGGCTCAAGCGGGGCACCAGGTCACGCTGCTCGACGCCCAGGGACCCTGGGAGAAGCCTTGCGGTGGCGGCGTCACTTCGAAGGCGCTGGACCTCGCCGGCGCGGTCCCCCCGGATCTGCCTCGGCGTGAGATCGAGACGATCACCGTGTACTTCGGCGATCAGCTATCGGTCGAGTTCGTGCCCTCCGAACCCCTTGTCGTCGTATCGCGAAAGGAATTCGGTGTCCATCTTTTGCAGACGGCCGAGGCCGCCGGTGTTCGTTTCGTCCGCGAGCGCGTCGGCTCGCTGGCCCGGAACGGGTCCGGCTGGACGCTCGGGACCCGAAATGCCGCGATCGAAGCAGACTTTGTTGTGGGGGCCGACGGTGCCACCAGCTTCGTTCGACGTCAGCTCGGCACGCCACTCACCAGCGAGGAACTAAACGTCACGCTCGGTTACTTCATCGCCGGCAAGACCGGGACCAACATGAAGGTCTTCTTCCTGCCGACGCTCGAAGGCTACATCTGGTCGTTTCCCAGGCCAGACCATCTGTCATACGGCCTGACCACCCGTCCCGACCCGGGCTGGACGTCCAGGTACAAGACAGTTCTGACGAACTTCATCGAGGCTGATCTGGGCGAGGAAATCTTCAATCAGGCCGAATTCTACAGCGCGCCCGTGCCCGGATTGGGTCCGCACTCGTGGTCGGAGAACCACATCGCCGGCGACGGTTGGGCGCTCCTGGGTGACGCAGCCGGCCTGGTCGACCCGATCACCGGCGAGGGCATTTATTATGCGCTCCGATCGGCGGAACTGCTCCGAGAGACGCTGGGGTCGCCCGAGGACTACATCGCTGCCGTCGCCCGCGACTGTGTGCCGGAACTCGAGCGGGCGTCCCGGATGTATCGACGCTTCTACTCCGGGCGTTTTGCGGGGGTGAACTTCACGAAGCGAATGGTGCAGGTGGCGCGGAGGAGTCCCACGATCCGCACGATCCTTGCGGACCTGATCGCAGGCAGCCAGCCGTATATCGGTCTCAAGAGGAAACTGGCCTGGTCGATTCCGAGGGTGGCGTTCGATCTGGTGAAGAGCCCCTTTGCAAGGTAGATCTGACCCTCCGTGGGAAGGGGACACGGCAAGCCATGTCCCCTATCGGTCGGAGGGTCACAGCTCAATCGGGCAAGAGGCGGATCCGCAGAACCGTCTCCTCTTCGATCCTGTCCCGGCCGTAGAGCAGGGGAAACACCTCACACTGTCGCCAGGGGTCCCAGAGGTTGCGGTAGAAGGGGCTGTCAGGATTTCCCGATTGCCCGGGGTTACTCATCGCGATCGCGGCGTCCCAGTTCCCCACATCGAGAATCTGCCGCCATGAAGCGTTCGTCGTCCCCACGGTTCCACCCGCCGAACATTTTTCTTCGGGCGCGATGTCGATCCGCATCCGCGTCTCCTCGTCCACGACGCGCGACAACGGATGGGCGAGCCCCATTCGATTGGTGGCTCCGTAGCGCCAAGTCGATGGCGGGCCGAACCGTGCTTCCAGATCCTCCACGGCATCCGCAAGCGAACTTTCGACGGCGCGTTGGATCTGTGCCTGGGCGTCCGCGTCGAACCAGTCATCGGCGTTCTCCACGATGTCCAAAACGATAAGCTGATTCGGGTTTCGGATCGCCGCAGCTACCTCCGTCGAGACTGCGCTTCGGAACAGCTCCCGGCCGAAACCCGAGAACCAGTTCGTAAACAGGGCCGCGGCTGCGGACTCATTGTCCAGCACGAGGTCCCACCGAGAGAGCAGGTTCAACGCGGCTTGAACCTTCGGGTCCGAGGAGGTGAGGTTGTCGAAGAGAGGTTTCATGCGCTCGGCAGACATCGACACATGGTCGGTCTGCAGGCGCAGCATGTCGTCGAGGGTTACGTTTGACGATTCCGACAGGACCTGGCTGATTCGTTGCTTTCTGGACGGGTTGGACCATTCGAAGCCGAGCTTGGTTTCTTCGTAGGGATAATCTTCCGGAAGGTTCATGTTGTTCGCTGTCGCGGACCAACCGCGCTCCGGATTGAGTTCGACCGGTAGCCGGTCCATGTCCCAGAAACCTGCCCACTCATAGCTGCCGTCGCCGGGAACCGGCATGAGGCCGTCCCAGTTGGGCCGGATCGGCGCCCGGCCGCCCGGCTTCCACCCGATGTTCCCGTCGACATCGGCGTAAACCTGGTTCTCCGATGGCGCTCCCCAACGGTTCATCGCCGCCAGGAACTCGTCCCAGTTCTGGGCTCGCATGTATTCCACGCTCCCGAAGTACGGCGCCATCCCCGGTTCGAGCCAGGCCGCGCGGACAGCGAAGGCCGTGTGCGCCTCCTCGTCCCCGTAGATCACGGGACCGTGGCGTGTGAAACGGAGTTCGACCATTTCGGAGTTGCCGTTACGGACGGGAATCGTCTCGGTGACGATTTCCATGGACTCCCACCCATCTCGGTACCGGTACTGGTCGGGATTTGCCGGGTTCGTTGCGTATACGTACAGGTCTTCCTGGTCGATCGCAAAGATCGTCAGGCCAAAGGCAATCCGTTCGTTATGTCCGATCGAGATTCCGGGAAGCGCGGGCTCTCCGGCGCCGATAACGTTGAGTCCGGGAGCAACCAGGTGGGCAAGATAGCGTAGGGAGGGGACTGACTGGCCCCGGTGCGGGTCGTTCGCCAGAATCGGTCGACCGGTCGCGGTCAGGCGCCCCGACACGACCCAGTTGTTGCTGCCGATCTCGTCGATTCCGAGCGGCTCGGAGACGTCTTCCACCGGGGAATCCGACCTTTCATCGTTCGCGGCCACTCTCAGCCGTTCGGGGGTGAAGGTCGCGCCCCGGGTCGCGAGCCTGTAGACGTTCAGAACATCTCCCGGAATGAGGTCCAGGTCCAGACCGTCGGGAATACGGGTCTCCCAGTCCGGTTCGAGCGGGCGGCGAAGAGCGTCTGCGGCCAAACCGTTTTCGCGCACAAACAGGGCGCGCTGTACCTCGCTCGAAACGTTACGCACGAGACCGTGGCTGCGGATGCGGACGGTGTCCTCCGGGCTCCACATCGCGGGCTCGTAGTCCAGAAACGAAAACTCCCAAGGCACCAGGCTCGAGTTCCGCCGCGTCAGTCCGATGTAGGCATTGATGCCGTCGGTAAAGGAGGTCGCGATTCTCTTCGCATCGGATCCGTATGCGAGCCATTCCGAATACATATCGCCTCGGTAGAGAAACAGGCGGGCGGCGCGATCCTGTTCCACGTAGCTCAGGCCAAAGACCTCGGCCATCTGTCCCAGGCCGCGTCGGCGCCACGTGTCCAGTTGCCACAATCGGTCGCGCGCCGCGTTGAAACCCTGAACGAAGAACGCGTCGTACTGCGTCGTCGCGAAAATGTGAGGTACACCCCATCGGTCGACCAGAATCTCCGCCGGTCCGGCAATTCCGTCGACGCGATACTCCAACACTTCGGCTTGCTGGCCCCCGGCGGGGCTGGCGCCGCTGGCCAGCAGGCACGATACGATTGCGACAACGGTTAACGTTCGGGGAGTCATCGGAGCCTCCTGTCGGTGGTGTTGTTTTCGGGCTGCTCGAATTGCCCAAGCCTACTGCCGCCCGGGCGGGCAGGCAACCCGAAAGGAGTATTCAGGGATGAGGGGCCGTCGAGGCCCACTTTCACCGTAGGGGTCGGTTACATCCGGTTTCAACGGGGAGGACACGAAGCTCCACGAAGGAAGGGAGATGAAAGAACAGGACTCCTTCGTGTTGAAAACGGAGTTGAGGAATCCCTTAGTGAATGGTCTCGCCCGGCTCCAAGGGTAGATCTTCCACTGTCCCGCTCTCGTTCTCGACGAGGCTCGCGGCGGCCACACGGCCGTCCTCGCTCATCTTGATCAGCTTGACGCCCTGGGAACTGCGGCCCACCTTCCGGATACCGTCGGCTTTCACGCGGATCAGCTTGCCCTGATTGGTGATCACCAGCAGGCCCGAGTGCTCGGTAACCTGCATGATCGCGACAACCTTGCCGTTTCTCTTGGTCGTCTTGACGTTGATGATGCCCTTGCCGCCTCGGCTCTGGGTGCGGTATTCGGAAATCTTAGTCCGCTTGCCGAAACCACGGTCCGTGACGCTCAAGATCATCCCTTCCTTGTCGGCCGTGATCATCCCCACGACGTAGTCGCCCTTCAGCAGCCGAATGCCACGGACGCCGTAAGCAGTACGGCCCATTTCACGCACATCGTTGTGCCCAAAACGGATGCAGAGTCCGTTGTGGGTGCCCAGAACCACGTTCTCGTCATCGGTGATCAACTGCGCTGCGATCAACTCGTCCTCTTCGGGAAGCCGCATGGCAATGATGCCCTTTGCGCGCGGGTTACTGAACGCTGCGAGCCTCGTCTTCTTCACCTGTCCTCGTCGTGTCGCCATCACGACCGACGACGCCTCATCGAAATTCCGAACAGTGGCGACATCGGCGACCTTTTCCCCCGGGGCAATGTCGACGAGGTTCACGATCGCTTTCCCGCGGCCGCTGGCGGCGACGTCAGGGACCTCGTAAACCTTCAGCCAGTGCAGCTTACCGCGGTCGGTAAAGACGAGCAGGTAGCTATGGGTGCTGGCGACGTACATGCTAGTGACGACATCCTCCTCGCGCGTCTTCATGCCGATACGGCCCTTGCCGCCCCGCCCCTGGTTGCGGTAGATCGCCAGCGGCGTGCGCTTGATGTAGCCGGTGTGCGTCATCGTGATGACCATGTCTTCGTCTGCGATCAGGTCCTCGATGCTCAGTTCGGCCGCTTCGTCGATGATCACGGTCCGGCGCGCATCGCCGAATTTCTTCTGGATTTCCTTGAGCTCCTTGATGATCACCTGCCGCAACCTGTTCTCGTTCGACAGGATTTCCTTGTAGTCGGCAATTCTCTCGTGCAGGTCTTTGAGTTCGTCTTCGATCTTCTGGCGTTCGAGGTTCGTCAGCCGCTGGAGCTGCATCTCCAGGATGGCTTTCGCCTGCCGTTCGCTGAACTCGAAGCGTTCAATAAGGCCATCCCTGGCTTCCACAGGGGTCTTGGCCGCACGGATCAGCTTGATGACTTCATCGATATGGTCCAGTGCTATCCGCAGGCCTTCGAGGACGTGGGCGCGTTCCTCGGCCTGGCGGAGCAGGAACTGGCTCCGTCGGCGAACGACGTCTATCCTGTGGTCTATGAAGTGACGCAGCAGTTGCATCAACGTAAGGACGCGCGGCTGCCCGTCGACGATCGACAGGTTGATCACACCGAATGTCGTCTGCATCGGTGTCAGCTTGTACAGCTTGTTCAGGATGATCGTAGGTTGCTCACCCCTCTTGAGCTCGACGACAACCCGGATGCCGTCCCGGTCGCTCTCATCACGGATGTCCGAGATGCCCTCGAGCCGCTTGTTCCCGACGAGTTCGGCAATCTTCTCGATCAGGCGGGCCTTGTTCACCTGGTAGGGAATTTCGGTGATGATGATCTGGTGACGATCCTTGCCGAACGGTTCGATCGTTGCGCGCGCCCGCATCGTGAGCTGGCCGCGGCCAGTCCTGTACGCGGCGTCGATTCCGGCACGCCCGTAGATGAAGCCCGCCGTCGGGAAGTCGGGACCCGAAATCATCGCCGTGATCTCCTCGAACGTCGCACTCTTCTTCGTGATCATGTGGATCACGGCGTTGCAGATCTCCGTCAGGTTATGTGGCGGCATGTTTGTCGCCATGCCGACGGCAATCCCTCCGGATCCGTTCACAAGGAGGTTCGGGATGCGGGCCGGGAGATAGGATGGTTCCTCGCCCGATTCGTCGTAGGTGGGTACGAAATCGACGGTGTCTTTATCGATGTCCTCAAGAAGCGCTTCGGAGGCCGCCTTCATCCGGGCCTCGGTGTACCGCATCGCTGCCGGTGGGTCGCCGTCGACCGAACCGAAATTCCCCTGGCCGTCGATCAGTGGGTACCGGTAGGAAAAGTGCTGGGCCATGCGCACGACGGAGTCGTAGATCGGGCTGTCGCCGTGAGGGTGGTAGTTACCCATCACCTCGCCGACGATCTTTGCGCACTTGCGGTATGGTCGGTTCGAGGCGAGGCCCATGCCCCGCATGCCGTACAGGATCCGTCGGTGCACCGGCTTCAGACCATCGCGGACATCCGGAAGCGCGCGTCCGATGATCACGCTCATCGCGTAGTCGAGGTACGACCGGCGCATCTCGTCTTCGAGATTGACGGGGATCGCTTCGTTTGACGGTGGTGTCGTTTCGTCGGCCATTTAGTTGTCAGTCGGTCAGTTGGAAAGATTCAAAGCAGATAACCAATAACTGACAACTGATTACCCAACTGATAGCTACACATCAAGGTTTTTGACGTCGAGTGCGTTCTCCTGGATGAACTCCCGCCGCGGCTCTACGGCATCACCCATCAGGATGCTGAAGATTTCATCCGCACCGACCCCGTCGGTGATCTGGACCTGAAGGAGTCGGCGGTCTTGTGGGTTCATCGTCGTCGCCCAGAGCTGATCCGGATTCATCTCACCGAGACCCTTGTACCGTTGGATCTGGAACTCCTTCTTGGCCACCCCTAGAACATGGTCAATCAACTCCTGTCGACTGCCGATCGTCGCCTCGCGTGTGCCGTTGGCGACCGTGAATGGGGGATGGTCCCAGGCGCCGCTGTCTCGATGCAGTTGCGCGAGCCGTTGATACTCGGCGCTGGAAATCTGCTCGTAACCGATCTCGCGTTCAATTGAACTTCCCTCGCGGAACAGGATCTTCTGAACGCTGTGCTCTTCGTCTTCCGTGAGATTGACGTCGTAGCCAAGGTCTTTGATCTGCTTCGACAACGCCTTCATCTGTTTTTTGTCGGCCAGGTAGGCGCGATCCTGAACTCCGGCCTCGAGCAGCGCATCGATGATCCGCGGGTCGCGGAAATGGCGGTCGACCTTGTTGAACGTGCTGTTGATCTCCATGAGCCGGCCGAAGAACTTCCGGAGGTCCTTGCCCGTAAGTTCCTCACCCTGGCTGTTCCCGTTGCCCACGCGAACCCTCACGGCTTCGACGGCCTTCTTCAGGAGGAACTCCGACATCTCGCGTTCGTCTTTGATGTATTGCTCTTTGCGGCCCTTCTTGACTTTGAACAACGGCGGTTGCGCGATGTAGATGTGCCCGCGTTCGATCAGCTCATGCATCTGCCGGTAGAAGAACGTTAACAAGAGCGTCCGGATGTGCGAACCGTCGACATCGGCATCGGTCATGATGATGACTTTGTGGTAGCGCAGCTTCGCGATGTCGAAGTCGTCCTGCCCGATCCCTGTTCCCAGGGCGGTGATCATGGCGATGATCTCCTGGTGCGACAGCATCTTGTCGTAACGGGCCTTCTCCACGTTCAGGATCTTGCCTTTAATCGGCAGGATTGCCTGCGTGCGCCGGTCACGGCCCTGCTTTGCGGACCCACCCGCGGATTCGCCCTCGACAATGAACAGTTCTGACCGCTCGGGCGACCGCTCCTGGCAGTCGGCCAGCTTGCCCGGTAGCGCCATACTGTCGAGTGCGCCCTTGCGCCGGACCAGTTCTCTCGCTTTGCGAGCCGCTTCCCTGGCCCTCGTCGCCTCGACGGCCTTGCCGATGATCTTTTTGCCGACCGAAGGATTTTGCTCGAGGTACATGCCGAGACCGTCGTTGACCAGGGCCTCGACAATGCCCTTCACTTCGCTGTTCCCCAGCTTGGTCTTGGTCTGGCCTTCGAACTGCGGTTGCTTCAGCTTCACGCTGATTACGCACACCAGTCCCTCGCGGACATCTTCGCCTGAAAGATTTTCCTTCAGGTCCTTCGTCAGGTTATTCGCGACAGCATACGCGTTCAGTGTGCGTGTCATCGCCGCGCGCAGACCGCTCAGGTGCGTACCGCCCTCCTGGGTGTTGATGTTGTTCGCGAAGGAAAAGATCTGTTCCTGATAGCTGTCGTTGTACTGCATGGCGATCTCGAGGTCGACGTCGTCACGACCGCCTGAAAAATAGATCACCTCGTCATGCAGGCTCGACTTTTTCTTGTTGAGATGCTCGACGAAGGACACGATGCCACCTTCGTACCGGAAGGTATGCGTCTTCTCGTCCCGCTCGTCCTCGATCGTGATCAGCAATCCTTTGTTGAGGAACGCCAACTCCCGCAGTCTCTGCGACAACATCTCAAATGAAAAAGTTGTCGTGTCGAAGATTTTGCCGTCGGGCCTGAAGCGGATTTTCGTGCCCCGGCGGTCGGTATGACCGGTCTCTTCAAGGTCCGTGGCCGGTTTGCCGCGTTGATAGGTCTGACAATAGACCTTGCCTTCACGCCAGATTTCCAACTCGAGATGCTCCGACAGCGCATTGACGACGGAAACGCCGACCCCATGCAGACCGCCGGAAACCTTGTAGGCGTCGTTGTCGAACTTGCCGCCGGCATGCAGTTTCGTCAGGACGATCTCTGCGGCAGGCTTGCCGTCCTTGTGCATCTCGGTCGGAATGCCACGCCCGTTGTCGGTCACTGTCACCGAATCATCGATGTGGAGTTGGACGTGGACTTCGGTGCAGTAACCGGCGAGCGCCTCGTCGATCGAGTTATCGACAACCTCGTACACCAAGTGATGCAGTCCTGAGGCCGCGGTGGAACCGATGTACATCGCCGGCCGCTTCCGGACGGCTTCGAGGCCCTCGAGAACCTTGATTTGATCGGCGCCGTACTCGCTCTGGGCCCCTGTTTTTGGGTCCATGGGCTCCGTCCGATTACTCATTCATTGTCCTTGCTGTCGTCCACCTTTGGAGCGTGGGCGCGCCGCCGAACGGGAAATGACCGTAACGTATTGAAAAAAAAGAAACTTATCTTCTTTGCGGGTAGTCCGCCTCAAGTGGTTGGCTTCGTTGGATTCAGCTTGAATTCTGCAGGCCAAATCAAACAGCTATTTTACCAGAAAATAACGGTTTTGTGGCCGTCAAACCTGCTTCGGAAGGGTATTTGCTCACCCTTGGCTGGTAGGTGTGGTCCGGGATGAAGTTCCAAGGCTCCTCGAATGATACTAACTCTTGTTATATCAGCTAGTTGAGTGTGTTGTTCTAGATTCTCATCGGCATAACGATGTATCGGCTGTCGTACTCCTCTCCCGGAAGGGCGCGCAACTGGCTGGCGCTCTCGCCATCCTTGAACTCGAAAGAGACCTCCGTTTCCGGAATAGTCGATAAGAAATCAATAAGATACTGGTGGTTGAACCCGATCTGAAACTCTTCCTTGTCGTACTCGATTTCGAGCGTTTCGTTGGCGTCACCCAAGTCGGAATGGCTGGCCGCGATTTCGAGCGCTCCCTTCGACACGCCAAACCGAACGGTCCTTGACCGCTCATCCGCCAGAATCGCAACTCGTCGGATCGCTGCCGCTACCTCGTCGCGACCGATCACGAAAGTTCGGTCGTTGCTCCTGGGAATAACGGCTTCCCAGTTGGGAAATTGACCACTCAATACCCGGGAGACCAGCAAGCGCCGTCCGAGGTCGAAGAACAGGTGGTTGTCGTCACGGGAAAAGCCTATAGCCCCATCGTCGTCTGTTTCACTCAACATCCGGTGCAATTCCCCCATCGCTTTCTTGGGAATCAAGACTTTCGTTTCCTCGGCCAGATCTTCGACAACGCCGCGTTTTTCGACATGGGACAATCGGTGACCGTCGGTCGCAACCATCGTCAGCGAACCAGGCTTCATCACCAGCAGTGCACCGCTGAACGTGTACTTGGAATCTTCCGTGCTGATTGCGTAGATGGTCCTCCCAATCAACTGCGACATCACATCGGACGGAATGGCGGTGGTATCACCTTTTGCGTGCGGCAGTTCCGGAAAGTCTTCCTTCGGTAGGCCGGCCATGCGAAAACGACTGCGTCCGCATGTCAGCGTGACCCAGTTTGCGTCTCCCTTTTTGAGCCGAAGTTCCTTATCCGGAAGCGCTCTGACGATTTCGTATAGGCGCTTTGCGGGCAAGGTGACAGTTCCGTGTGCGGTAACTTTTGCCGGACACGTCGACCTGAGGCCTATCTCCAGGTCCGTTGCGATAATTCCCAGGTGATCTTCTTCGGCGTTCAGAAGGACATTGGCCAGGATCGGAATTGTTGTCTTACGTTCGACAACACCCTGAATCAATGTCAATTCGTGCAGAAGATCGAACTTCTTAACAGTAAATTCCATAGTGATATTTATTTATCTTTATCTCTATGTCCTGTGGATTTAATGGGAATCCCCGTAAATCCCATCAGGGATAGGAGCTTATCCTGGTTAGCCCTGTGGAATAGGCCTCCGAGCACTTGTGCATTTTCTGTGAAGAATTCGCCGCTCCCATCCTATCCACAGCGTGTCCACATCAGGACCACTTCGGGCTGTGCGATCCCCCGGTTCCTGTCATGCAAACGAGTCCATGAAATTCTGGATCAGTTTATTGATCTCCTTGTCGCTCTGACGCAACTTCTCGATCTTGTTGACGGAATGAAGAACCGTCGTGTGGTGCTTCCCCCCGAACTCCCTGCCGATTTGGGGCAGAGACGCGCCGGTGACGTGTCTGCAGAGATACATGCAGATTTGCCGCGGCAGCGTGATCGCTTTTGAATTGTTCTTGGCCTTCAATTCCTGGACGCGGAGGCCGTAATGGTCGGATATCGTTTTCTGGATCATCTCGATCGAAATGGGTTTTTCGCCCGGGTTGAACAGGTCCCGTAACGTCTCCTGGGCCATCGTCAGAGTAATGTCTGCACCAGTCAGAGAGCAGAACGCGATCAGGCGAATCAGGGCGCCCTCGAGTTCGCGGATGTTCGAGCGGACCTTGCTGGCGATGTAGATGGCGACGTTGTCGGGCAGCGTGATCTTCTGGCGCTCTGCTTTCTTGCGCAGGATTGCAATCTTGGTTTCAAGGTCAGGGGGTTGAATGTCTGCGATCAGGCCCCACTCGAAGCGGGAATGGAGGCGCTCCTCAAGCGTCGGAATCTCGCGGGGAGGACAATCGGCCGAGATCACGAGTTGCTTCTGCATGTCGTAGAGAGCATTGAACGTGTGGAAAAATTCTTCCTGTGTGCGCTCCTTGCCGGCTATGAACTGGATATCGTCCATCAGCAGGACGTCGTGGTTCCGGTATCTCTCCCGGAACGCCGTAAGGCGATCATATCGAATAGCGTTGATCAACTCGTTGGTGAATTTTTCGGTCGAGACATAGGCCAAACGGAGAGCCTTGTTGTTGGCTTTGATCGTCTGGCCTATGGCATGCATGAGGTGTGTTTTTCCGAGACCCACGCCTCCGTACATGAACAGGGGGTTGTACGCTTTTGATGGACGCTCGGCGACCGCGAGGGCCGCAGCATGTGCGAATTGGTTGGAAGAACCAACGACGAAACTTTCGAAAGTGTACTTTCGATTGAGTGTGTTATCGATCGATTCGAAGTCCAGCCGTCTCTGGACTGTAGCTGCTTCGGCGGCCGTGGAGGTTTTTTCCTCGATGATGTAGACGACGTCGATCGATCCCAGGCCCGTGGCCTCAGCCGCTTCGATGACGACGTCCACATGGTCGGTCAGCCAGTCACGAAAAAAACTGTTCGGCACCCGGACGTACAGGGCCCGTCCATCATGGCGAATTAGCTGGGTCGGTTTGAACCAGGTGTTGTAGCTCTGCGGGTTGACTTTTTTCTCGACAGCGGAAAGAACTTGTTGCCAGGTGTCCATATGCTTGCGGTCAGCGCGAGAGGGGAAGAAATTTCCACAGAAATTTCCACATCTGTGGAAATCCAGAGGGTTTACGGTCGATTTCCTGCTCGGTTCGAGCGCGAAGCGTAACATTTTTCACAGGGCGTTTTCAACGCGAAATCTAGCGAAAAATTTACGCGAAATTGCAAAAGATTGGGATCAATTAAGAGGTTGTTTATCAAAGGGCTAGCTTGACCCGTACGGACGGGCGGTGATAAATTCATAGTTTTTCGGCGGAGCCTAAAGAATATGCCATTGAGGACCTATCAACCGAACAATCGGCGGCGGGCGAAGAAGCACGGATTCCGACACCGGATGAGTACGGCCGCCGGGCGCCTGGTGATAAAGCGGCGGCGAGCCAAGGGACGCAAACGGCTGACCGTTGAGCAGTACTGAGAAGGGGCGCGATCCGGCCAGCACCGACCGGCGCTTCCCAAAAGAGAGTCGGCTGAAAAACGCCAGCCAGTTTCGCGCGGTGTATTCCGGCGGCCGCAAAAAGATTTCCCGCTCGTTTGTCGTCTTCATCCTCCCCAACCAGAGCGAAACCACACGGTTCGGCCTGACGACGCCGCGAAAGGTCGGCAAGGCGCACGAGCGAAACCGAATCCGGCGCCGCGTGCGGGAGATTCTGCGTCACGGCCGGGGAGCGCTTGCTTCCGGGTACGACGTGGTGATCAACCCGAGACGAACGGTGCTCGATAGGGATTTCGCCTCGATCGACGCCGAATTGCGGTCGCTGCTTGGGACGATGTCATGAGCCATACCAGACCGATGCCGGCATCCACAAAAGCCGCACTCTTCGGAATCCGGGCGTACAAGCGTGTCGTGTCTCCATGGCTGCCGCCCGCCTGCCGTTTCGTTCCTACCTGTTCGGAGTACGCCGGCGCGGCGGTTGAGCAGTATGGCGTGCTGCGCGGACTGCCCAAAGCCCTGGCACGGCTGTTGCGGTGCCATCCGTTCCACCCCGGAGGGGTGGATCTGCCCTGAAGAAACCGTGGAAGACTCGATCGAAAAACGAATCCTGCTGGCGTTTGCCCTCTCTTTCGTCGTCCTGTTTGTGTTCACACGGTTCCTGGCGCCGCCCGTTGAGGCACCACCCCAACCAGTGGCGGAACAAGAACCGTCGGCCGAAGCTACACAGCCCCCGGCGGCGGTCGCGGCGCCGGAGAGCCTGCCGCAGCCCGGCGTCCAACCTGCCCCCGAACAGGGCGAAGCCCAAGCGGGGGAGCAAGAGACGATTCAGGCGGACTTTGCCGGAGACGTGAGCATCGCGACCTCCCTCTATGGCGCTACGATTGCCAACGAAGGGGGCCAGCTTCGTAGCTTGCGCCTCCCGGAGTATGAAGGTGAACTGGGTACGGGCATGCCACTCGAGCTGGTCAACCCGGAAACAGCCCAGGTGTTGGGATGGCCGCTTGCGATAGAGACGGGCGACTTAGCGACTGATGAAGCGATCAGGACGGGGCTCCATGTCGTCGAACGGAACGGCGATGTCGTCCGGAGCGAATACGCAGCTGATGGCCTCTACGTCCGGAGGGAAATCGCTTTCGGTCAGGGAGGCGGCTACCTTCTCGAAGTTACCGCGGAGGTACGACGGGATGGCCAGCCAGTCGACTTTTCGCTGGTCTTGCAGGGGGAATTCGGCGACCAGTCCGAGTCCATTGCGTACGATCCCGCATTTGCGAACGTCGTTTATCTCGAACAGGGCGAGTTCGAGCGCCTCAACGTCACCGGTATCGAAGGACCGCAGCCATTGATTCCGACGACCCTGGTCGGAATCGAAGACCGATTCTTCCTCGCGATGTTCATGGTCCCGGAGGGCACCGCGCCTGTCGCGGACGCCGCGCCGCTCGTCGTTGAGGGCGAATCCGTTCCGATGGCCCGGCTGCGGATACCGTATCCGGGCACGCCCGTGACCATCTATGTCGGCCCGAAACAGGAAACAGCCCTGGCTGATGCGGACCCGTTCCTGGTCCCCGTGATCGACTACGGCTTCTTCGAGATCCTGGCGCGGCCATTGCTGCTCGGCCTGATGTGGATCAACGGCTACGTCGGCAACTACGGTTGGTCGATCATCGTCCTCACGCTGTTCATCAACATCATTCTGTTTCCGCTGCGCCTGAAATCGCAACTGTCGATGATGAAGATGTCGAAGATTCAGCCGCAGATGCGGACGTTTCAGGACCAGCTCAAGAAGCTCAAGGCGAACGACCCGCGCAAGCAGGAAATCCAAGCCGAGATGATGGGGCTCTACAAGAAGCACGGCGTCAATCCGGTCGGTGGATGCGTGCCGATGCTGCTGCAGATGCCGTTTCTGTTCGCCATCTTCAGCTTGCTGAGGACATCGATCGAGATCCGGCACGCGCCATGGATGCTCTGGATCCACGATCTTTCGGCGCCCGATGCATACTACGTGCTTCCCGTGTTGATGGGTGCCTCGATGTTCGTGATGCAGAAGATGACCCCCATGATCGGGGACCCCGCCCAGGCGCGCATGATGATGATGATGCCTGTGATGCTGTCGGGGATGTTCATTCTGTTCCCGGTGTCGGCCGGGTTGATGCTCTACTGGCTGACCAGCAACGTCGTCGGCGTCGGGCAGCAGTACTTCATACGCACCTACTGGGCTCCGGAAGACACTGGCAAGAAGGGCAAGCGGAAGGGGCCGAAGCCGGAAACCATCGAAGTGTCTGCCGAAGTCGTTTCCGCAGCCGCCGACCGGGACGACGAGTCCGGGGAGGATGCGAAGCGCCGCCGGCGAAAGGGCCGCCGGAAGTAGTCGACGTCCCCGCAGCGCAATGGACGGACTGCACAAGCTCGGTTCGCTGGAAGACACGATCGTTGCGGTGTCCACTCCGTACGGTCGTAGCGGTATCGGCGTCGTCCGAATTTCCGGATCCCGGTCTCGATCCATCCTCGAAGAGATCTTTCGTTCTACCCGATCCCCCGAAGACCGCAGAGCCCGCTACGGCACCATCCTGACCACGGAAGAAGAATGTCTGGACCGGGTTGTCGCCACAATTTTCGAGGGTCCGCATTCCTACACGGGCGAAGATGTCGCGGAGATCAGCGCTCACGGTAACCCACTGATATTAAATAAGATAACAGTCTTAGCATTGGCTGCAGGTGCACGACGTGCGTCACCCGGCGAGTTCACTCTGCGAGCGGTAGCGAACGCAAAAATGAACCTGGCCGAGGCCGAGGCGGTCCGGGACTTCATCGACGCGCAGACAGAATCGCAGGCCCGGGCCGCGATGCTCCAGATGAACGGCGCCCTGGCAACGAAGGTCCGACCGGGAACCGAGGCACTGGTCGATGTGATTGCAGAACTTGAAGCGGGGATCGATTTCGCCGAAGACGACGTCGATGTCCCGGAATCCGCCACAATCGCAGAGCGTGTCGATGAGATCGGCCTTCCAATCAGTGAAGTGGTCGAAACATTCGACTATGGCCGGCTGCTGTCGGGCGGTTTCTGCTTGGCGATCATCGGTAAGCCCAATGTCGGTAAGTCAAGTATATTCAATAGGATGGTATCGTATGATCGGGCGATCGTCACCGACGTTCCCGGAACGACGCGCGACGTGCTGACCGAGACGGTCGAGCTTGGCGGTTTGCCGATCCGGTTTGCCGACACGGCAGGCGTCCGGGAGGTCGCGGACAGGTTGGAGGCGATGGGCGTCACCCGGACGATCGAGACGCTGGCCCAGTCCGACCTCGTCCTCGTGGTTGTAGATAGTTCCGAGGATCTGGATGACGATGATCGTGCGGTTCTGGCACGGGCGGCACCCCTGCCGCACCTTGTGGTTGCCAACAAGGTCGACCTGCCCGTCCGTTGGGAAAGCCTGAACGGGAGCCCGGCGGTTCGCGTGAGCGCCCTGACAGGTGCGGGCATCGAAGACCTCCGTGCCGCGATTTGTGACCACATCTCCAAACGACGGCCAGCCGATGCCGAAAGCTTCGTCCTCACGAGCGCACGACAGAAGGAAGCGCTCGAGAAGGCACTCGCGAAGCTCCGAGCCGCTTCAACCAGCCTCCGCGCCGGGGTACCGCACGAGATGGTTCTACTGGACCTGTACGCTGCCCTGTCCGCAATCGGCGAGGTGACGGGCGAGGTCGTCACCGACGACATCCTTGGGCGCATCTTTTCTACGTTTTGCATCGGAAAATAAATCACCCATGAGAATGGCAGGGACCTAAGAGTTGCCACAGATTGCACGGATTAGACAGATGGAAGGGAAGGCGTGATGTTCGGATCGCCTTTCCGAAAGACCTTCATCCACTAGTGTCCGGTTAGAAGTCGAATAGAACCAGCTGGTTAGGATCTTGGAGTTCATTGAATTGGGAATCAGGCGCGTGAAAGGCCTGCAAAATGGGCTGTTTCTCAAGAATCGTAATGCTGAGAATCTGTAGGATTTGGTAAAGACTCCTATCGATGCCGAGGCGCTTCCGGATGATGGCGACGTGAACATAAACCGAAATGGCGATCCAGATCTGGGTCTTCACCGCATTCTCGCTGGTGCCGTAGAAGGACTTGATTCGAAGGTGTTGTTTGATCCATTTAAAGAAAAGTTCCACCTGCCATCGCGACTTGTAGATCTGAGTGATGGTGAGTGCAGGCAACGCGAAGTTGTTGGTCAGGAACTTCAACCGCTTGTTCGTCCCGGCATCGAAGTAGCTGATACGCCGCAACGGATCGGGATAGGTTTTGGCGGATTTGTTCGTTGTGAGGATGACCGTCTGGTCGGATCGCAATCCCGTGGTCGTGTCCACCCGACGGGAGTACCGCCGCCGCAGGACGACGTTCTTCTTAGCACGCACCACAAAGAAAGCGGAACAGAGGGAGAAGAGAAAGAGCCGTTCAAAATCGATATAGGCGCGGTCCATGACGTAGAAGGCACCCGCTTCGGGTGCGATCTCATCGAGAACGTTGACGTCATGGACTTTCCCGTCTGTGACGTGGATAAACGCGGGAATGTTGCCGTGAAGATCCAGCAGTGTATGCATCTTGACCGCGGCTTTGTGCCGGCGAAACCGGGCCCATGGGAATAGTGAAAGACACAGGTCAATGGTGGTCGAGTCCAGGGCATATAGACCTTGATCCAACTCGACGCCGATGGGGTCTTCGGCATATAACGGCCGCGCCATGCCGATCAGGACCTGTGCGAAATCCGCATAGATCCGCCAGTCGCGCCGCTCGTTGGCGTCGGCCAGTGTCGTCCGCGCCACCTTGCTTCGGAATCCCATGTGGTAACGCTTTCTGCCGAGGGCGCGTAAGCAGGCTTCGATGTCGCGGAGGCTTTCACGATAGATCAATTGGGCGAATGCCATCGCCAGGAACTGATCCCAGCAGGAAAACCCTTTCTGCTGGTAATCGCCCCGATAGCGGGCGACACACTTCTGAAACTCGTATCGGGGCGCGTAATCCATGACTTGTGAGAAGACGGTTTGGCCTGAGTTCATGCGCCATTGGTATCACCCCTCTCACCGTAATATTGCTAAAAGTGTGATCGGCAGGTTCAAATCGAAAAATCGCAGAATGCCATTCAACTCACTGTTCATCTATAAGTTGCCGGCGGCTGTCTGAGGTGGCCCCGGAAAATCGGGCAGTTGTTTAAGGTGTATTCCACCGACTGAGGAGGGATACGCGATGACGAAGAGACGCAGGTTTTCTGGGGAGTTGAAAGCGAAGGTCGCGCTGGAAGCGCTTCGGGGCGATCGGACGCTGCAGGAGATTGCCTCGAAGCACCAGGTTCATCCGAACCAGGTGAGCACATGGAACCGCCAGGCGATGGAAGGGCTTGGCGAGATGTTCTCGAACGGTGTGGAACGCCGGCGGCGGGATCATGAAAGCGAGGTTCGTGAGCTTCACGCCAAGATCGGCGAATTGACGGTGGAGCGGGATTTTTTGTCCAGAGGGTCCGGTCGATGAGCCGGGCCGCGCGCCGGGCGATGGTGAGGCGCCCTGACCCGGAACTGAGCTTGAGTCGTCAATGCCGTTTGCTGTCGATCGGGCGCTCCTGGCTCTATTACACGCCCCAGGGCGAGAGCGCGGAGACCTTGGCGCGGATGCGGCGCATCGATGAGTTGTTTCTGAAGCATCCGTTCTACGGTGCCCGTCAGATCGTCCGTCATCTGCGCCGCGAGGGCGTGCGCATCGGCCGTCGCCGGGCGGGGCGTCTGATGCGTTTGATGGGTCTTCAGGCGATCTACCGGGCACCCCGCACCAGCGAGCCGCATCCCGAGCACCGGGTCTACCCCTATCTGCTCAAGGGTTTGGCGATCGAGCGGGCAAACCATGTCTGGTGCGCCGACATCACCTACATCCCTGTGCGGCGCGGCTTTCTTTACTTGGTGGCGATCCTGGATTGGGCGAGCCGGTATGTGCTGGCCTGGCGTTTGTCGAACACCCTGGACGCCGGCTTTTGCGTCGAGGCGCTCGAGGAGGCGCGGACCCGCCACGGCCAGCCGGAGATCTTCAATACCGATCAGGGCAGCCAGTTCACCGGCTTCGCCTTCACCGGGCGCTTGCGGGCGGCCGGTGTCCAGATCTCGATGGACGGCCGGGGCCGGTGCATGGACAACATCTTCATCGAGCGGCTGTGGCGCTCCCTCAAATACGAGGCTGTCTATCTGCACGACCTTGCCGACGGCTTCCAGGCCCGGCGCGTCATCGGCGAGTGGATCGACTTCTACAACGCCGAACGGCCACACTCGGCCCTCGGCGGAAAAACCCCGGCCGAGGCCTACCGCGGCGACCCGCCTGCGGATATGATGGACAAGCAGCTACGCGCCTTGCCCGCTTACCCACCGGCGCAGCAACGGCGACAGGAAGATCGATCCAAGGAGATTCTGGCAAGATGAGCGGCAACCGGAATACACCTTAAACAGGCCGCCAAGCTGTCCACAAACCGGGGCCACCTCAGTCGCACCGTGTTCCGGACACTAGTGACCTTCATCAATCCGTGTAATCCGTGGCTATATCTTGTTTTTCGGTATAGTTCGTAGTTGGAGGCTGGAGTGAAGCATGTTCGATGAGCGATATGACGTCGTTGTTGTAGGGGCGGGTCATGCCGGATGCGAGGCCGCACACGCGGTGGCGCGGGCGGGACTCGACGCGGCACTCTACACGATGAACGTCGATCTAATCGCTCAGATGTCGTGTAATCCGGCCATCGGGGGGATCGCAAAAGGACACCTGGTCCGCGAAGTGGACGCCCTGGGCGGCGTCATGGGTATCGTCGGAGACCGCGCGGGGATTCAGTTTCGGCTCTTGAACACGAGCCGCGGCCCTGCGGTCTGGTCACCTCGTGCGCAGGCGGACAAGGCCGGCTACCGTCACGAGATGCGACGGGTGCTCGAAGCCCAGGAGCGCCTGTACATCAAGCAGGCCGAGGTCATCTCTCTCATTTTCGAGGGCCAGCGCGCGGTTGGAATTGAGCTCATGGATGGTCGCCGCGTCGGCGCCGGCGCGGTCGTCATTGCCACGGGTACGTTCCTGAACGGCCTGATTCACATCGGCGAGAGACAGTTCTCTTCGGGACGTAGCGGGGAGCCCTCGGCGACTACCCTGGGAAACGGCTTCCGGGAACTTGGGTTCGAGTGGGGGCGCCTGAAAACCGGCACACCGCCACGACTGGACCGCCGCACGATTGATTTCGACGCGTTCGAGTCCCAGCCGGGAGACGATGAACCGACGCCGTTTTCCTTCCGCACGCGAGATCGCCTCGAGAATAAGATCTGCTGCTATCTCACCCGGACAAGCCCGGAAATCCACGATCTGATCCGTAGAAACATGAACCGATCGCCACTGTACAGCGGGCAGATCCAGGGAGTGGGGCCACGGTACTGCCCCTCGATCGAGGATAAGGTCGTCAGATTCGCTGACCGAGACCACCACCAGATCGTGCTCGAGCCGGAGGGCCTCGATACCCATGAGGTCTACGTCAACGGCATGTCGACGAGCTTGCCCATCGATGTCCAGAAGGATATCTTGTTTAAAATAAGCGGATTGCAGTCAGCATCAATGATTCGGCCGGGCTACGCGATCGAGTACGACTTCGTGCAGCCGACCGAACTCGGCCCCTCGCTGGAATCAAAGCGCTACGCCGGCCTTTTTCTCGCCGGGCAGATCAACGGAACGACGGGATATGAAGAAGCTGCTGCGCAGGGCTTGATGGCCGGAGTAAACGCGACGCGCTGTGTACGGGGGGAGGAACCGTTCGTCCTCAACCGGTCCCAGGCCTACATCGGCATCATGATCGACGATCTGGTCACGCGGGGCACGGACGAGCCGTACCGCATGTTTACTTCGCGTGCCGAGTTCCGACTCAACCTGCGTATCGATAACGCCGACCTCCGGCTGACTGCCATCGGCCGCGATGCGGGGCTCGTCGACGACGCCCACTGGGAGCTCTTCAGGGCCCGGCGAGAACGATTGGAGCACGTCCGACAGCTAGTTCGGGAAACCAGGCCGGATCCCGGGCATGCCTTCTTTTCCGACCGCGGCGTCACACTGAAAGACCGGCCGACGGTCCACGACCTCCTGCGCCGTCCTGAAATCCGCCTGGAAGATTTGGCGAGTGCGGGGTTCGTTTCTACCGATGGGCTCCGGCGCGAGGATGTCATTTCGATAGAGACCGCGATCAAGTACGAGGGCTACCTCAAGCAACAGGATCGACAGATCGAAAAGCTGCGCCGGGCCGAATCCCGAACCCTTCCCGAAAACCTCGACTACCCAACGATGCCCGGGCTTTCTGCCGAGATGATTGAGAAGCTGACGCGAGTCCGACCCCGATCCATCGGCCAGGCCAGCCGTATTCCGGGCGTCACCCCGGCAGCGTTGTCGATCATCCTGCTGCATCTGGAACTCGGACGTGACCGCGGAGCCGTCCCTGCGATCCAATCGTAGTGAATCTAAAGGCTTTCGAGGCCCTCGACGAACTGGGTGTATCCCCTTCCCCGCCCGAACTGGCTCGGCTGCGGAGCTACATCGAATCCCTCGAGCACTGGAACCGCAGGATGAACCTGACGGCACTGGAAGGGGAAGCCCTTGTACGCCGGCTGGTGGCTGAGCCTTTATGGGTGGCGGAACAGCTGAAGCCCGGCGGGCGTTATCTGGACATCGGTTCGGGCAACGGTTCGCCCGGCATTCCGTGGCAAATCCACTGTGAATTCAACACGGCTTTCCTGGTCGAGGCGCGTCAACGCCGGTCTGTCTTTCTGCGCCATGTCGCACACAGCCTGGGCCTGGGCGCCGTTCGGGTGCACGCCGCACGGGTCGAGGAATGCGTGAGTGATCTGGCCCCCGTCGGCTGGATCACTCTCCAGGGTATGCGCCTGACCGCGGAGCTGTACGAATCCCTATCCCCCGTCTGCGAGGAGGCCGCGCGGATCGTCTGGTTCACCGGGCGCGTAGACCCGCCCGTCGCCCCGGAGGAAACCCTCCAGATTCCCGGAACTGACCGTCTCGCGATGGTATTTCGGGTTTCTCACCGGACCTCTTCTGGGTCTTCCTAGGGGGAACATTCCCCCAACGGAGATCAAGCTTGTTCCACGTGGAACAAATACCGGGATAGGCTTCGAGCGTTTTCGGGCCCTTTCCCTTCGAACGAGTCCGGGAGCATCCCGGCGTTTCTTGTGGTACTTTCCCCGATATGGGACGAATCATCGCAATTTCCAACCAGAAAGGGGGCGTCGGCAAGACCACGACTGCCATCAATCTGGCGGCCTCGCTGGCCGCTGCGGAGATGCATACGCTGTTGGTAGACATGGACCCTCAGGCCAATTCGACATCCGGGCTGGGAGTGCGGAAGGGCAGCCAGGAGCGTACGACCTACGACTCAATGATCTTCGGCGAGCCTATCCAGTCGATCCTGCTCCACACGGAGCTGGAATCGCTCATGCTGGCCCCAGCGGGGCGTGAGCTGGTCGGAATCACCATGGAGTTGGCTCAGGTCGAAGGGCGGGACCGTCGACTGCGCGAGTTGCTAAGCCCGCTGGCCGACGGATACGACTTCATCCTGATCGACTGCCCGCCGTCACTGGATCTACTGACCGTAAATGCATTGATTGCGGCGGATAGCGTTCTTATACCCATTCAATGTGAGTACTTCGCCCTCGAAGGGATCTCCGAGCTGGTGGAAACCATCCGTCAAATCCGCCGCCAGCGCAATCCCGAGTTGGAAATTGAAGGGGTCCTCGTAACCATGTTCGATGAACGGACCAATCTGGCCCAACAGGTTTATGCCGACCTGCAGTCGTTCTTCGGTTCCCAATTGTTTGCGACTCGGATCCCGCGAAACGTACGATTGGGGGAAGCCCCAAGTCACGGTCGCCCGATACTGCTCTACGACATCAAGTCCAAGGGAGCGGAAAGCTACATCAGACTGGCTAAGGAGGTAATCCATGCCTGTGCAGAGAAAGGCTTTAGGCCGAGGGCTGAGCGCGCTGCTCGGTACTCCCGATCTGGAACCGGATCGACTGCGTGAAATCGACGTCGATCGGATCATTCCTAATCCCAATCAGCCGCGTAACACATTTGATCGCGATGGTTTAGAAGAACTCGCGTCTTCCATTCGGATCCACGGCGTCATCCAGCCGATCGTCGTCCGTACGCTCCAGGATGGCGTGTTCCAGATCATCGCGGGAGAACGTCGCTGGCGATCGGCCCAGATCGCAGGTCTCCATCGCGTGCCGGCCGTGGTGCGGGAGAGCGAGGAGCATCACACGCTGGAACTTGCCCTGGTCGAAAACCTCCAGAGAGAAGGGCTCAACCCGATCGACGAAGCGCGCGCCTATCAACGACTCTTGTCGGAGTTCAACCTGAAACAGGAAGCGATCGCCGAACGCGTCGGCAAGAACCGGGCAAGTGTTGCCAACATACTGCGGCTGCTCAAACTGCCCGAAAAGGTGCAAGAGTGGCTCCTCGCCGACAAACTTACCGTCGGCCACGCCAAAGCCCTGTTGGCGCTCGTCGACGATGCCGCTATGCTCGAAGTCGCCAGCGAGATTATCAAAGAGAGATATTCTGTCCGTCAGGCCGAGGCCCTGGTGTCGCGGTCGGCCGGTTCCGGAAAGAAGAGTCGGGAAAAGTTACCCGAAGACCCGAACGTCCGAGCTGCGCTGGTAGCGCTCGAACGCGCACTCGGGACGAAGGTTACGATTCAGCAGAGCGGAAAGGGAAAGGGAAAGATCGAGATCCACTTCCATTCCCAAGCCGAGCGCGACCGGCTTTATAACGGTCTGGTTGAAGCTCGCTTCTGAGTGGGCTACCGCGCTGCTTGTGTCCGGTCCCGCCCGGCACGATGCCGTCGGTGGGAGTGTGGCATCGCTGCGAAGGGTCAAAAGGGGGGTAGCTCATGCGAAGTCGAAGCCGGCTGCTTTCGGGTGGGATCACGGGGTTCCTGGATCGAGACGCGGAAGTTACCGGGGAGCTGCGCTTTTCGGGAACACTCAGGGTCGATGGGGCATTCCACGGGTCGATTGCCAGCGAGGATGCGCTCATCGTCGGCAAGAATGCCGTCGTTCACGCCGATATCTCAGTGGCTGAGATCGAAGTTTATGGGTGTGTGTCCGGCAAGATCGACGCAACGCGGCGCATATGGATCCATTCTTCGGGAAAGGTCCGGGGGGATGTGAGTACGCCTACATTAGTAGTAGAGGCTGGGGCAACTCTTGACGGGCGCAGTCGAATGGACGAAGACCAAACGCCGGAGGCGGCCCCGGAGAGTAAGGAATACAAGAGCGCAGATGAGGCTCACTGATTTCTCAAAGTCTGCGGGTTGAGCGGGCAAGTTAAGTCCAAGGGACTTGGACCGCGCCCTTAACACCCTCCCGCGGCAATCCATACCGCAGGTTCTTGTCGGCTTTGAAGGCGCCGACGACGCCGGAGTGTATCGACTGACCGACGAGCTGGCCCTGGTCCAGACCGTCGACTTTTTCTCTCCGATCGTTGACGATGCGTTCACGTTCGGGCAGATCGCCGCTGCCAATGCACTCAGCGATATCTACGCCATGGGCGGGAAGCCGCTGACGGCTCTCGCGATCGTTGGCTTCCCTTCCACCACTGCCGAACCCGAAGTCCTGGGCGACATCATGGCCGGTGGCCTGGACAAGCTCAACGAGTGTGGAGTTGCGCTTCTCGGTGGACATTCGGTTCGGGACGACGAGATCAAATTTGGTTATGCGGTGACGGGAACGATTGCGCCCGGTGCGATCCGTGACAATGGAGGTGCCGTTCCCGGAGATCGCATTCTTCTGACCAAGCCGCTGGGTACGGGTTTGATAGCGACAGCGCTGAAGAAGGGTGATGCAGATCCGGGCCACGTCGACGGTGCCGTGGCTGTGATGGTCGAGACGAACCGCGCCGCGGCGGAGGCGGTCGCCGACTCGCGCGTACGCGCGATGACCGACATCACCGGTTTTGGCCTCCTCGGCCACGGCCTGGAGGTGGCCCGCGCGAGTGACGTCACGCTCGACATCGACCACACGCGTATCCGAGTCCTCGAGGGCGCCTTGGAGTACAGCGCTCGCGGCTATTGTGCGGGAGGGCTTAAGAGCAATCGCGATTTCTTTTCCCCGGACGTCACTTTCGGGGACGGTGTCTCCGAGGACTACCGGAACCTTCTTTTTGATCCGCAGACCTCGGGCGGCCTCCTCATTTTTGCGCCCGCCGCGGGCGCGGATACCCTCGTGACCGCGCTGCGAAGCGCCGGAGTTGTCGCCGTCGAAATCGGCACAACCACCGCTTCCGGACCCACGAGGATCGTCGTCGCCTGACCCCCTCTTCACATAGTGCCCACCGATGCCCAAAGGCCGCCACCCGAGGGGTTTGGCGCTCCTGCCGGACCTTGACACCCCCCAGGTGCGATGCTAATCTGTCTCGTTTGCTGACAGGACGTATCTAAACTCTCTTTCGGCCGTTTCCGGCCGCAACAATGCATGATTGACCTCGACGCTTCGATCCTCCTAACGATTGTCTATGTCGCCGTCCTCTACGTGTTTCTCTCGCCCTTCTTTTTCGGTCCGTTCACACGCATCCTGAAAGAACGCCGGGAAGCGATCGAAGGTAGCTTGGACCAAGCAGGACGGCGGATCGCAGAGGTCGAGAAGAAGACGGCCGAGTATGAATCCGCGGTGCGTGAGGTGCGGTCCGAGGCCTACCGTCAGCAGGAAACCATCCGCGATGCGGCCCTCGAAGAGAAGGCTCGACTCCTGGCCGACGCCCGTCAGGAGGCGGATAAGATCATCAAAGACGCCCGAGCGCGACTCCGCGCGGAAACCGCCGACGCCAGGAAACGGCTCGAGGCCGAAATCGACACGCTTGCGGTTCGGCTCTCGGACTCGTTGCTCGAGGACCCCCAATGAAAAGAACCCTTTGGGTCGCCGTCCTCCTGACAGTGGTGCTGGTAGCGGCCGCACCCGCCTGGGCCCAGGAGGCGACAGACGCGACCACTGAGGAGGAGCACGCCTCCCCTCTGGACGTTGTTTTCCGGTGGGTCAACTTCGCCATTCTGTTCGGGGGCTTGGGGTATCTGCTTCGAAAGCCGGCGGCGGAATTCTTCGAAACTCGCCGGGACACCATTCTCGGAGGCCTCAAGCGTGCGAGGGAAGCCCGGGCCGATGCCGACCAGCGGATGGCTGACATCGAGGCCCGTCTGGCGAATCTGTCCAGCGATCTGGCCGAAATTCGGACCGAGGCGGAAAGGTCCGCCGAAAGCGAACGCGACCGGATCGTTGCCGACGCCAAGGCGGAGGTCGACCGAGCGCTAGCGCAGTCGCGCGAGGAAGTCGACCGCATGGTCCGTGGGTTTGAGTTGGAAGTTCGGGGGCACATCGCCGACCTCGTCATAGGACGTGCCGAGCAAGAGCTCCGCGGTCGGATCGACGACAGGGCTCGAGGGCGTCTGCTCGCCCGCGCACTGCAGGAGCTCTAGCATACAACTATGACCGTAGTAGCCAGTCGTTACGCCCGTGCCCTGATAGAAGCGATGTCGCCCGATCAGGCGGATACCGGGCTGGATCAAATTCAGCGTCTCAACGATCTGATGGCGACAGAGGAAGATGCGCGCAAGCTCCTCTTAAACCCGGTAGTCCCGCAGGATCGACGAAAACGCTTTATCGAGCGACTGGCCGAGGCCATGGGCCTCGACCCCCGGGTTCGCAGGCTCTTTGTGCTCATCGTCGAGCGGCGCCGGCTCCCGATTCTGGCCGATGTCGTCGTCGCCTACCAGAAGATGCTGGACCAGCGGAACGGGATTGTTCGCGCCCAGGTTCGCGCCGCGGCGCCGATGTCAGAGGCCGAACAACGCGAGATCGCCGCACGGCTGGAAAAGACAACAGGGAAACGCGTGGTCATGGAAATTGAAGAGGATCCGGAGTTGATCGCCGGCCTTGTTGTCAGGATCGGAAGCACGGTCTATGACGGGTCACTGCGCCAGCATCTAGCGGGGTTCAGGCAGCGGATGGTTGAGGGGTGAAACGAAAGCCATTCGCCCCGGCTGTTGCCGGCTGGTCCGGACGGCAACCGCCAAGAGCTAAGGAAAGAGACACATATGGACATCAAAGCGGAAGAAATCAGCAAGATCATCCGGGAGCAGATCGAAGAGTACCGGCCGGGCCTTGAGGTCAGCGAAGTGGGAAGCGTGATTTCGGTTGGCGACGGCATTGCCCGTGTATATGGCCTCGAGAAGGCGATGGCGGGCGAGCTGTTGGAGTTCCCCCATGGCGTGATGGGTCTGACGCTGAACCTTGAGGAAGCGCAGGTCGGTGCCGTGCTCCTCGGCGAATCCCACCAGATTCGGGAGGGTGATCAGGTCAAGCGCACGGGCCGCATCATGGAAGTTCCGGTCGGCGAGCACCTCATGGGCCGCGTGGTCGACGCGCTCGCCCAGCCGATTGACGGTAAGGATCCTATCAGCTCGGAGAAGACCAACCCGGTTGAACGGCTGGCGCCGGGCGTCGTCGACCGTCAGCCTGTCAAGGAACCGCTACAGACCGGACTCAAGGCGATCGACGCAATGATTCCGATCGGGCGGGGCCAGCGTGAGTTGATCATCGGGGACCGTCAGACAGGAAAGACCGCCGTCGCGATCGACGCGATTATCAACCAGAAGGGCCTCGACGTCATCTGCATTTACGTTGCGATCGGCCAGAAACGCTCGACGGTCGCCCAGGTCGTCAAGACCCTGGACGAGGCCGGCGCCATGGATTACACCATTGTCGTTTCGGCTTCGGCGAGTGATCCTGCGCCGATGCAGTTCATCGCCCCGTACTCGGGTACCTCGATCGGCGAGTACTTCCGCGATTCAGGCCGACATGTCCTCTGCGTCTACGACGATCTGTCCAAGCACGCAGCGGCGTATCGTGAGATTTCGCTCCTGCTCCGGCGTCCGCCCGGTCGCGAGGCGTATCCCGGCGACGTGTTCTATCTCCACTCCCGTTTGTTGGAACGCGCTTCGAAACTCAGCGCCGAGAAAGGTGGCGGATCGCTGACCGCGCTTCCGATCATCGAGACTCAGGCGGACGACGTGTCGGCCTATATCCCGACCAACGTCATCTCGATCACCGATGGCCAGATTTACCTCGAGGCCGACCTGTTCCACTCGGGTATCCGGCCGGCCGTCAACGTCGGTCTGTCGGTCTCTCGCGTTGGCGGCAACGCGCAGATCAAAGCCATGCGCCAGGTTGCCGGAACGCTTCGCCTTGACCTTGCGCAGTACCGCGACCTGGCGGCGTTTGCGCAGTTCGGCTCGGACCTGGACAAGGCAACTCAGGCCCAGCTCGCGCGCGGGCAGCGGCTCACTGAGATTCTCAAGCAGGACCAATACGTGCCGCTACCGATCGCCAAGCAAGTCGCGATCATCTATGCCGGGGCCAAGGGCTTCCTGGACGACCTCGAGGTCGAAGACCTCGGCGGCTTCGAAGATACGCTGTTCCGGTTTCTCGACACGAGCAAGGCGGATCTGCTGGCCGCGATCACGGAGCGCAAGATCATCGACGACGACTTGAAGCCGCAGCTCGAGTCGGCGATCGAAGAAGCCAAGGACAAGTTCAAACAGGAGCGCGGCGAAGCCTGACCCGTAGTCCCTGAATGGCAAACCTCCTCGACATCCGGCGCCGGATCCGCTCGGTCAAGAACACCCAGCAGATCACCAAGGCGATGAAGACCGTCTCCGCGGCGAAACTGCGGCGCTCGCAGGCTCGCGTGTTCGCGGCGCGGCCCTATGCCGACGAGTTGCGGACCGTTTTGGGAAATCTGGCCTCGCGGATCGAAAACCTCCGCCACCCCCTACTCGAGGTGCGCAACGAGAAACGAGTCCTGATCGTGGTCGTCACAGCGGATCGTGGTTTGTGCGGCGCGTTCAACACGAACATCTCCCGTGCAGCTCAGAAGTTCATAGAGGAACGCGCCGACAACGATCTGCAGCTCATGACGGTCGGACGCAAAGGTCGGGACTACTTCCGCTCGCGCGAGATTTCGATTTTCGAAGAACACATCAATATCTTCGCGAACCTTGATTTCAAGCATGCTAGCGCGATTGGCGAACGAATCGTCGAGCTCTATTCAAACGAGGAGAACGACGCGGTCTATCTCGCCTACAACGAGTTCAAGTCGGTCATCCAACAGCGTCTCGTCGTGGAGCCGTTGCTGCCGTTCGCCGGTAGCACGCTCGAAGCAGATGAGTCGCGCGTGGACTATATCTATGAGCAGCCGCCCGAGGCGATCCTTACGCGGCTGCTTCCGCAGTACATCGACGTCCAGGTCCATCGGGCGTTGCTCGAGTCGGCGGCCGCCGAACACGCAGCGCGCATGGTAGCCATGGACGCCGCGTCACGCAATGCCGGTGAAATGATCGAGAGCCTTACGCTCAACATGAACCGCATCCGGCAGGCGGCGATTACGAGGGAGCTCATCGAGGTCGTCAGTGGAGCCAGCGCATAGCCGTTGCTGCGGACCGGTGGGAGATTTCGGCAGGCGAGGGCCGGTGGGCCCGACGCTAAATAATGGCGTGGGGGGACCGGCCCGGCGAAGGAGTTCCCTCGAATTGAGATGCGAGCATGGACAGGGCACTCTCAGAAGTTGGGCAGGCGAGGGCCGGTGGGCCCGACGCTAAATAATGGCGTGGGGGGACCGGCCCGGCGAAGGAGTTCCCTCGAATTGAGACACGAGCAGGGACAGGGCACTCTCGGAAGTGGGGCAGGCGAGGGCCGGTGGGCCCGACGCTAAATAATGGCGTGGGGGGACCGGCCCGGCGAAGGAGTTCCCTCGAATTGAGACACGAGCAAGGACAGGGCACTCTCGGAAGTGGGGCAGGCGAGGGCCGGTGGGCCCGACGCTAAATAATGGCGTGGGGGGACCGGCCCGGCGAAGGAGTTCCCTCGAATTGAGACACGAGCAAGGACAGGGCACTCTCGGAAGTGGGGCAGGCGAGGGCCGGTGGGCCCGACGCTAAATAATAGGGTGGGGGGACCGGCCCGGCGAACGAGTTCCCTACAAAATTAGCCTCGAGCAAGGACAGGGCACTCAGGGAAGTGAGGCAGGCGAGGGACGGTGGGCCCGACGCTAAATAATGGCGTGGGGGGACCGGCCCGGCGAAGGAGTTCCCTCGAATTGAGATGCGAGCACGGACAGGGCACTCTCAGAAGTTGGGCAGGCGAGGGACGGTGGGCCCGACGCTAAATAATAGGAGTTCAGAAGCACATGGCCAACATCGGTAGAGTCCTCCAGATAATCGGTCCGGCAGTCGACATCGAGTTCGACGAGGGACAGCAGCCGTCTATCTACAACGCGCTACGCATCACGAGCGAAGGTTTCGACGTACCGGAACCGCTCGACGTCATCGTCGAAGTCCAGCAGCACCTGGGCGAGGGACGCGTCCGTTGCGTCGCCATGCAGACGACCGACGGCATGGTCCGCGGAATGGGAGCCACCGATCTGGAAGCACCCATCACCGTACCGGTCGGCAAGGCCACCCTGGGCCGTGTGATGAACGTGATCGGAGAGCCTGTCGACAACGCCGGACCGATCAATTCGGACCGCAAGGACCCGATCCACAGATCGGCTCCGGCGTTCACCGAGCAGGACACGAACATGGAGATGTTCGAGACCGGCATCAAAGTGGTCGACCTGCTCGAACCATACCTCCGTGGTGGCAAGATCGGACTGTTCGGCGGGGCGGGCGTCGGCAAGACCGTTATCATCATGGAGCTGATCAACAACATCGCCTCCAAGCACGGTGGTATCTCAGTGTTTGCGGGCGTTGGCGAACGGACGCGCGAAGGCAACGACCTCTGGCTCGAGATGAAGGAGTCGGGCGTTATCGACAAGACGGCGCTCGTCTACGGTCAGATGACCGAACCGCCCGGAGCGCGTGCCCGCGTCGCGCTGACTGGACTCACGGCGGCGGAGTACTTCCGTGATGAAGAGGGACAGGACGTGCTGCTCTTCATCGACAACATCTTCCGGTTCACCCAGGCGGGTTCGGAGGTCTCGGCGCTGCTTGGCCGGATGCCGTCGGCGGTGGGCTACCAGCCGACGCTGGCCAGCGAGATGGGCGAGCTGCAGGAACGCATCACGTCGACGCTGAAGGGGTCGATCACGTCGGTGCAGGCCATCTACGTCCCGGCCGACGACTACACCGATCCCGCCCCGGCAACGACGTTTGCCCACTTGGATGCCACGACAAACCTGTCCCGACCGATCGCCGAGCGCGGCATTTACCCGGCTGTGGACCCGCTGGCCTCCACGTCGCGAATCCTCGACCCGCGGATCGTAGGCGAAGAGCACTACGCGACGGCGCGGGCCGTCAAGCTTGTGCTCCAGAAGTACAAGGACCTCCAGGACATCATCGCCATTCTGGGGATCGATGAATTGTCGGAAGACGACAAGCTGTCGGTCGCGCGGGCGCGGAAGATGGAGCGATTCCTGTCCCAGCCGTTCTTCGTTGCCGAACAGTTCACCGGCACGCCTGGCAAGTACGTCAAGGTGGCCGACACCATCAAGGGCTTCAAGGAGATCGTCGAAGGCAAGCACGACGACATTCCCGAGCAAGCGTTCTACATGGTCGGAACGATCGAAGAAGTGGTCGAGCGTGCTGAGCAGATGAAGACGGGGGCATAAGCCGATGCCGGACACGTTGCGGCTTCGAGTGGTCACACCGGAGAAGTCGCTCCTCGAAAAGGAAGTCAGTGAAGTCCAGGTTCCCGGGCTCGGGGGATACCTGGGCATGCTACCCGGACACGCCCCGCTGTTTTCCGAACTGATGATCGGCGAACTGACCTATGAGGCCCCGGACGGCGGCGGATCTCTTGTAGTTGCGAAAGGCTTCGTCGAGATCCTCGACGATGAGGTGCGTATTCTGGCAGATGTGGCCGAGGAGCCCGGGGAGATCGACGTCGAACGTGCCCGCTCGGCCGAGGCCCGGGCCCAAGAGCGCATCTCGGGCAGCGGCAAGGACATCGATTTCGAGCGGGCACAGGCCGCGCTCCAGAGAGCCGTCGTTCGAATTCAGGTAGCCGAAAAAGCCGGCCGTTAGCCCTACCTCCGCCGCGGTTGTCCCAATAGGCTTTCGTTACGGGCCATCACACTTCTGCCACGGGCTGCTCCGGGCTCAAGCGCTCCGGATCCACGATTGGGCAGATCCCCAGCCCCCGGCTCTTGTAGCCCACTTCGTGGCTGCTGACGAATAGCCCCTTCGGGCCGAAGGCTCCCACCGTCACGAATCGACCCCCATCGGTCCGATCCCTCGTCCATGTGTGCTTGCGGAGCATGAGGTGTTCGCCGGTTTCGGCAAAGTGAAGAAACAACATCAAGGCCATTTCTACCGCCGAGGGCATGTACAAGCCCCTTCCCTTGAGCTCCTCGGCGTAATAGACGGGCTGGCCGACGCTGTCCGGCAGGACGTCCATCGCAACGGCATGCCATCCCGGCGCACAAGTCCGTCTAATGAAAGGCTCTTCCAGGTACCAGGGGTGATCGAAGAAGCAGGGAACTCGGGCCGGATCGACCCCCAGAGCACTCCGCAACGCGAGGATCGACAGGCCTTGGCTGTCCTTGGGGGTCGGAAAGACAAGGAATCCGGACTTATCAACTATATTTGTAGTTGTTAGAGAGCCCAATTCGCCGTCGGTAAAGCGGCTCTCAACGGACAGTCGGTCGAACACCGACTCCACCCGTTCCGGACGGAGTACCGTCATTAGGTTCTTGAAATAATACTATGCATATAGCACATCAAAAGAGTCGCCCTTGGTCCTACTCACAGAGATAACACGGAAGGTCAAACCGCCGATAGTTGCCGAAGGGGCGGTTTGACAGGGAATCTTGGCGGATGGTAGCGTCATCCCGCCCTTCCGGAAGCGACCGAAATGTTGGACCGTCCTGGCTTGCTGAGCCGTAAGAGCCAAAGGCCGCCAGCCTAAGACCGGTCGATCACCCGGAGGCCTGTATTCTGATAGCAGACCAAAAGATGCCGACGATTTCCAGTTTACCGACTCTGAGCAGCCGCGACGTTCGCCGCACGGTTCTACCGAACGGTCTCGTCGTCCTGACCCGCGAGACCCACGTCTCGCCGACCGTCTCGACGATGCTCTGGTATCGGGTCGGTTCTCGCAACGAGCAACCCGGAGAGACGGGCCGCTCGCACTTCCTCGAGCACATGCAGTTCAAGGGGACCGATCGGTATGCGAAGGGCGAAATCGACCTGTTGACCATGAAGAACGGAGCGTTGTTGCATGGATTGGGGCGGAGATGGAATTCGCCCTTTCCCAAGCGGTAGCGTCAGGCGACACGTTCGAACACAGGCCGTCCGAGTGCGGTCATTGTGTTCAGGACTTTCTGACCGACCTGGATCTCCGTGATTTGCCTGGAAAAGCTGCGGGATTTGAGCTTGGGGCCGATGACACCCTTCCAACGGCCGATCTGCGTTTCTATCCGGCTGCGCTGGTTGTACCCTGTGGCCACTTGCCAGGCCATGCGGCCGTTGCTGCGGATCTGGGCAATATGGCGATCCCGAACCGTCGGATCCCGCGCCGATTGCGGGCGGATCACTGCGTTCTTTGGCGGCGGTATAACCACATCCAGGGTCTCCCCATACCGTTCCCTCAGCAGATCCCGTGTGGACGATCCATCATAGGCGCCGTCCGCCAGAAAACCCGTGAGAGGGGCATCGAGTTGATCCAGGAGCCCGGGTAAGGCGGTGCTGTCTCCAACGTCATCGTGAGTCAGATTGGCGCAAACAATCGCACCGCTGGCCAGGTCCAGTCCGAGGTGGAGTTTGCGCCAGCGGCGGCGTATTCCCTCGATTTTATGCTTCTGTGCGAGCCATTCCCCTTCGCCGAAGATCTTGAGGCCGGTACTGTCCACCACCAGATGGACAGGCACAGATCCGGCTTGCCTCATCACCTGAGCGATGCTCAAGCCGTTTGCACGACGCGACAGTGTGGAGAAGTCCGGCACCCGTATATCCAGCCCCATGAGCGTGCCGATGGAACCCATCAGCCCTTGCGTTTGTCGCAACCCAAGCCGATACGCCGTGCGCAGCGTCAGGCATGTCTCGATCGCCAAATCCGAGTATCTCCGCTGGCCACCCCGTGACGTGCGGCGCGGCGCGCGCCACACACTTTGAGCCTCATCACTGACCCAAATCGTCAGATCACCCCGCTGGCGCAGGCTCTCGTTATATTCTGCCCAGTTGATCACCCGGTACTGCGCCTTATCAAACTTGTGCCGTCGCGCTGCGTTGAACTTATGTGGCATCTAGGTTATCCCCTGTGTTGAAAAACATGCTGATAAGACATCCTTCGGGATGATCCATGCAACAAGGTCCCTTACAACAGCGTTGTTGCATGGATCGGGGCGGAGATGGAATTCGCCCTTTCCCAAGCGGTAGCGTCAGGCGATACGTTCGAACACAGGCCGTCCGAGTGCGGTCATTGTGTTCAGGACTTTCTGGCCGACCTGGATCTCCGTGATTTGCCTGGAGAAGCTGCGGGATCTGAGTCTGGGGCCGATGACGCTCTTCCACCGGCCGATCTGCGTTTCTATCCGGCTGCGCTGGTTGTACCCTGTGGCCACTTGCCATGCCATGCGGCCGTTGCTGCGGATCTGGGCAATATGGCGATCCCGAACGGTTGGATCCCGCGCCGATTGCGGTCGGATCACTGCGTTCTTTGGCGGCGGTATAACCACATCCAGGGTCTCCCCATACCGATGTCTCAACATATCCCGTGTGGACGCTCCATCATAGGCGCCGTCCGCCAGGAAGCCCGTGACCGAGGCATCGAGTTGATCCAGGAGCCCGGGTAAGGCGGTGCTGTCTCCAACGTCATCGTGAGTCAGGTCGGCGCAAACAATCGCACCGCTATGGAGGTCCAGTCCGAGGTGGAGTTTGCGCCAGCGGCGGCGTATTCCCCTGGTTTTATGCTTCTGTGCGAGCCATTCTCCTTCTCCGAAGATCTTGAGGCCGGTACTGTCCACCACCAGATGGACAGGCACAGACCCGGCTTGCCTCATCGCCTGAGCGATGCTCAAGCCGTTTGCGCGACGCGACAGTGTGGAGTAATCCGGCACCCGTATATCCAGCCCCATGAGCGTGCCGATGGAACCCATCAGCCCCTGCGTTTCTCGCAACCCAAGCCGATACGCCGTGCGCAGCGTCAGGCATGTCTCGATCGCCAGATCCGAGTATCTCCGCTGGCCACCCCGTGACGTGCGGCGCGGCGCGCGCCACACACTTTGAGCCTCATCACTGACCCAAATCGTCAGATCACCCCGCTGGCGCAGGCTCTCGTTATATTCCGCCCAGTTGATCACCCGGTACTGTCCCCCGCCCCACGATTTCTTTGGACAGTGATTTGAGAAACTACAACGCAGGAGGATCACGATATGTCCAGAGAAACGAAGGAGGAATCCGGAATCGCGAAGGGAGCCCGTAGGGCGACCGAAGCGGGGCCGGATTTTCGAAGCCGCGGGAAGGGCCGGTGGTCGGCTCGGCGTAAGGTCACGGTAGTGCTGGAGTTGTTGCGTGGAGAAGATCTTGAAGCGATGAGCCGGCAGTATGGCGTGACGGCGGCGGCGCTGACCCGTTGGCGGGAGGCGTTCCTGCAGGGAGGCGAGGACGGCCTGAAGAGCCGGATCGTGGATGTGGTTGACGAAGAGAGGAAGACGCTGAAGTCAGCGGTGACCAGTCTGGTGATGGACAACGAACTGTTGCGGGAACGGATCCGGCATCTGGAGGACGAGAAGCCTTTTCTACGGTGGAGGGCGAAGCGATGAGCCGGACCCTGTCGCCCTCCACACACCAACTGTATGGTCTGGCCCGTGTCGCAGCGGCCTGGGGGTTGCCCCGGTCGACGTACTATGCTCGACGGGATCGACGGAACCATCCGGCCGAGCCGCGTAAACGGGGGCCCAAGACCCCGTTTACCGACGCGGAGTTGACCGGACGGATTCGGCAAGAAATTGCGGCCTCGCCGTTTACTGGGGAAGGACACCGGAAATTCTGGGCGCGGCTCCGGGTCGCCGGCGTCCGCACCTCCAAGGCTCGGGTCTTGCGCCTGATGCGGGAAGCTCAACTTCTGGCGCCCCAACGCCAGGCCGCACCCGTTGCGCGCAAGGCGCATACCGGAACCATCACCACCGATCGCCCGAACCAGATGTGGGGCATCGATGCCACCGCCACGGTGACCCTCGACGATGGTGCGGTCACTGTATTCGCCGCCATCGATCACTGCACGGCCGATTGTGTCGGCATTCACGCCGCCAAACGGGCGACGCGTTTTGAAGCCCTCGATCCCATCCGGCAAGGCCTCAAAGAGTACTTCGCCGGCTTTCACGCCGACGCGGCCGCCGGGCTTCGACTCCGTCATGATCATGGGTCCCAATTCATGAGCGACGATTTTCAAAACGAGATCCGATTCCTTGGCATCGTCTCCTCACCGGCGTTTGTCCGGGAACCGGAAGGCAATGGCTGTATCGAACGCTTCTTCAAGACCCTGAAAGAGCAGTTGCTCTGGGGGCGTCATTTTCGCTCTATTCCGGAACTGGTTCGAGCTCTTCAGGACTTTCGCGCTCTCTATAATCAGCACTGGTTGATCGAGCGCCTCGGCTTTCAATCTCCGGCTCAGGCTCGACAACGTCTTGCAATTGAGTCAGCGACTTGATTATGGTGGGTTCACTCTGTCCAGGAAATCAGGGGCGGTACAATCACCCGGTACTGTGCCTTATCAAACTTGTGCCGTCGCGCTGCGTTGAACTTATGTGGCATCTAGGAGCCTGTCGGGAATAAGAAGTCTGCAACCAAGAATCAACAACTTACAGATCGGGGATGGCTCGTAAGTTGTTGATTCTTGCTTCGAGGGAGCCAATTCCCGACAGGCTCCTAGGTTATCCCCTGTGTTGAAAAACACGATGATAAGGTATCCTTCGGGATGATCCATGCAACAAGGTCTTCTCGAACGACTTCTTCCTCCAGCCCCACCGTCGAGACGAAGTAGCCCCGTGCCCAGAAACTCTCACCCGTGAAATTCCGTTTCCGGCCCATAAAGTTCCGCGCAATCGAAATCGCACTCTTCCCCTTAATGAATTCCACCACACTCGACACCGCTCGTTTCGGCGGGATGCTGATGCACATGCGCACGTGGTCCGCCATCAAGTGACCTCCCACAATCCGGCTCTCTTTCTGCTTGGCCAATTCACGAAATATCTCGCCCAAGTGCTGCCGAAGCGTACCGAAAATCCTCTTCCGTCGGTACTTCGGGATGAACACCACGTGATACTTGCAGTCCCATTTCGTGTGCGATAGGCTTTCGTAAGTCTTTCATTGAGTCCTCCTTGTTCGGAAGTTGTCGCTTCCAAGGAGGACTCTCTTATTTACCGCAGCTCTCGGTCAAACCTCTGCGAGTCGCCCCGGCTGAGCCGGGGGTTTACCTATGGGAATTACGCTCCCGTGCGGCACCGTGGCTGTAATTTGAAGGTCCAATTTTTGAGAGACCGTCACCCGGTTTTTCGCTCCAAAAGCCGCCCCTGCCCGCTCAAAAAATGAGTCATCCGCCGATCTCATTCCGGAATCTCGTAGAGGTCCACACCCTCCGGATAAATCCGCCTGGACCGCCATATCTCGAACGTGTCAATCCGGATGTTGTAGGGCAACGGTTTTGCCAGCATGTCCTTCAACTCTTGCCAGCGCCGCACGGCGTTGGGCTGGCCCCGTAGCGCGCGAAAATCTGGGAATCGAAGGTGTCGATGCCCCGGGAAAGCGCGTCGAGTTCCTCCCGCAATTCCGGCTCCCGGTAGTCCCCGGCCCGGACACCCTCCCGATCCCGCGCCCATCCGTCCAACACAGTCCTGGCGCGTTTGTTGGCGTCAGGCTTGACGCCGATTGCGGCCACATGAATCTTGATCCCGCGGTGCCGCAATCCAGTCCAAAGATGCTCATGCGTCTGGCCCCAATACCGCATTTCGGTGGCGGTGTCGTTCCCGGGATCGACATAGATAAACGTGCAGGTCGGCCCGCCCGCAAAGGGCAATTTCAGGTGGAAATACCGGGCGATGCACCCGGCCGCTCCGCCGTAAATCCGATGCGGCAGCCGATTGTGCGGCACGCCGTAATGCGTACAGAACCGAACCTTCTCATCCTCGGTCGGGAGCCATTCCAGCTCTGGGCGCTCGATCACGTAATCGAGCGACAGGAGGCGCCGGAGATAGACGGACAGGCCGGCGTTTCTTCTGTGCCGGATGTTGGGAACCCCCAGCTCCCGGTAGATGCTCTTGTGGGTGATCCGGCAGACTCGCGTGCGATTCCTGGTGCTGATGACGGGAATGGGCTCGTCCACGGCAAGGCCGAGGTCCACGAGGCTCTGAACGAAGCGGTGCGCGCGGACAGGATGAGTGTTGAAATAATCGGCGTATTGGGTGCGGGTGAACATGCCGCTGTTGAGGCAGACCATCGCAACCCACTCGGTGTCTTCCTGGCTCCACCCGAACGGTTCGAGTGCTTCTTCCCGGCCACGCAAATGAGCAATCATGGCGTCTCGGTGATAAGGGTTCTGTCGGTTTCGAGGTACGTGACCTGGATGCCCATCGGGTTGGCGATGACCAGATCGGCCGGTATGACCGGCAGGAAAACAAACTGCATCGTGGCGGTCCACGCCTCCCGGGATACCTCCCGTTCCTGCCGGGTCCGGACGAGGACGAAGTCGGCGACCGCGCCGTGCGGCTCGACCGGATTGGCCTGAATCCGAAGGATGACATTCTCGACCCGGAGTTCTTCGGGGGTGATCCCGGCGGCCAGCATGGCGATTTCTGAGGTGGCCCCGGAAAATCGGGCAGTTGTTTAAGGTGTATTCCACCGACTGAGGAGGGATACGCGATGACGAAGAGACGCAGGTTTTCTGGGGAGTTGAAAGCGAAGGTCGCGCTGGAAGCGCTTCGGGGCGATCGGACGCTGCAGGAGATTGCCTCGAAGCACCAGGTTCATCCGAACCAGGTGAGCACATGGAAGCGCCAGGCGATGGAAGGGCTTGGCGAGATGTTCTCGAACGGTGTGGAACGCCGGCGGCGGGATCATGAAAGCGAGGTTCGTGAGCTTCACGCCAAGATCGGCGAATTGACGGTGGAGCGGGATTTTTTGTCCAGAGGGTCCGGTCGATGAGCCGGGCCGCGCGCCGGGCGATGGTGAGGCGCCCTGACCCGGAACTGAGCTTGAGTCGTCAATGCCGTTTGCTGTCGATCGGGCGCTCCTGGCTCTATTACACGCCCCAGGGCGAGAGCGCGGAGACCTTGGCGCGGATGCGGCGCATCGATGAGTTGTTTCTGAAGCATCCGTTCTACGGTGCCCGTCAGATCGTCCGTCATCTGCGCCGCGAGGGCGTGCGCATCGGCCGTCGCCGGGCGGGGCGTCTGATGCGTTTGATGGGTCTTCAGGCGATCTACCGGGCACCCCGCACCAGCGAGCCGCATCCCGAGCACTGGGTCTACCCCTATCTGCTCAAGGGTTTGGCGATCGAGCGGGCAAACCATGTCTGGTGCGCCGACATCACCTACATCCCTGTGCGGCGCGGCTTTCTTTACTTGGTGGCGATCCTGGATTGGGCGAGCCGGTATGTGCTGGCCTGGCGTTTGTCGAACACCCTGGACGCCGGCTTTTGCGTCGAGGCGCTCGAGGAGGCGCGGACCCGCCACGGCCAGCCGGAGATCTTCAATACCGATCAGGGCAGCCAGTTCACCGGCTTCGCCTTCACCGGGCGCTTGCGGGCGGCCGGTGTCCAGATCTCGATGGACGGCCGGGGCCGGTGCATGGACAACATCTTCATCGAGCGGCTGTGGCGCTCCCTCAAATACGAGGCTGTCTATCTGCACGACCTTGCCGACGGCTTCCAGGCCCGGCGCGTCATCGGCGAGTGGATCGACTTCTACAACGCCGAACGGCCACACTCGGCCCTCGGCGGAAAAACCCCGGCCGAGGCCTACCGCGGCGACCCGCCTGCGGATATGATGGACAAGCAGCTACGCGCCTTGCCCGCTTACCCACCGGCGCAGCAACGGCGACAGGAAGATCGATCCAAGGAGATTCTGGCAAGATGAGCGGCAACCGGAATACACCTTAAACAGGCCGCCAAGCTGTCCACAAACCGGGGCCACCTCAACCATCACTTGACCTGCAATCACACTACGCCGTCCCTTCCATTGGGAAGACGTGGTCGATCCGTCGGCGTTCAAGGCTGCCCACAGGTCGGAACGAGTCGATCGAATCGCGGGAAGCAGGCTGAAAACGATCATTGTTAGGGCCGTCGCTCCAACGGACGCGCCGATCACGGTCGCGTTGAATACGGGCGCGAGTTGAATTATTAGACCCGAAGACACGCGAACAGGGCCGTCGAGCATTGCTATCAGCGCTCTCGCGACCAATACCCCACAAAGGCCACCGGCGACGGCGACCAGACTGCCCTCGGCAAGCTGCTCCCGGATCAACCTCCACCGCGATGCGCCCATCGCGAGGCGAACTGCCATTTCGCGCCGCCGCCGCGACATCCGTGCCAGCATCAGGTTGGCCAGGTTGGTGCATGCCACGAGCAACACGAGGGTGACGGCTACCGCCAAGGCCGTTGCCAAGGGCAACGCGAAGGCATCGACTGACTCATGCAGACGAACGTCCGCAGCCGGCATTACGTGCCAAGGTCGGCTCGTGACAAAAGACGGTCGCGCCCGGCGTGTGGTATCCAGGCCGATTGGAGCGGTCAGATCCAGTCTGCTCGCAATGGTCGTTACATCGGCTCTAGCCCTTTCAATGGATACTCCAGGCTTCAAGCGAGCCTTGACGAAAAGCCGACGACGCTCGCGGTCGAGGGCTAATCCTTCTCGCATGGTCGGGTCGAGTCGCATGCCAATCGAAAGAGGCATCCACAGCGGGGTCGGTTTGACGTTGGGGATATCGACGCCCCTGAACTCCAGCCCCACAACACCGACAACCTCAAACACTTCGTCCGCGATCCTGAGCGTACGCCCAACGACCGAAGGATTGCCACCGAACCACCGCTGCCAGAATGTATGGCTGATGACGACGACTGAGGGCGCACTGGGCTGATCGTCTTCTGGCTGCAGCAGTCGGCCTAGCTCCGGCTGCACGCCGAGAAGCGGAAAGTAGTTGGCACCGACCATCTCTCCCCGGATTACTTCGGCTCGGCCCGACTCGACCACGGGAAGCGAGAACAGCGTCCATGGCACGAGTTGGCTGAAGCTGGTCTGTTGCACCTCCAAGTCCTGATAGTCCGGCCACGAAAGGAGAATCATGGATCGGGACCCGGGGGGCTCCTTGTGGTAGATATTGACGACGCGGTCGATCTCGAGGATACTAGGTGGCCGTAAGAGTGCTTCCACCGCGGCATAGATCGCCGTCGTTGCACCGATCCCGAGGGCCAGCGTCACTACCGCGAACAATGTGAACAACGGCGTCGTCAGAAGACGGCAGAGTGCTTGGCGAAAGTCGGTCCCAAGACTGCGCATGAAGTGAGCCTCCCTCAAGGTGAACTGCGCGGAAGCAATCGACGTTGAAATACTTCTCTTCAGGGCCGCCTCCGCGCCCGACGCCGACCGAACCGCTCGACGCGCTTAAGGTGACTCCTCAAAATCAATTGACTTCCTTCAGTAAACCGTGGCGACTTACCGGCGGTGGCGAATCTCGGGAATTCCCAATGCCTGGTAGATCCGTTTGTGCGTATGTACGTCGTCAAAGTAATTCGGACAGAAGAGCCGTTTGTCTAAGAGACGGTTTTCAAGTTATACCACTCCAGTCTTCAAGTTTTCGCGCCGGCGTTCGGCCAGGGTTCGGCGCTTGACGCTCTCCCTACGGGAGAGGATTTCCTGCTGACGGCCAAAGAACACGTCCGCCGGTGTGACGGTGTCCAGAGATTCGTGATACCGACGGTGGTTGTAGTGTTCGACCCATTGCTCGATCGCCTGCTCCAGTTCCCACGGATAGTAGTAGTGTTCCAACTTGACCACGTTCTTCATCGAACGATGGTAGCGCTCGATCTTCCCCTGAGTCATGGGATGGTACGGCGCCCCGCGCGTGTGCTCCATCCCGTGTTGCCGAAGATACTCTTTTAGATCGTGAGCCACGTAGCAGGGCCCATTGTCGCTGAGCAACCGTGGACGATGTCGCACCTGGACTTGGGAGATGCGGGTCGCCTCCAAGGCCAGATCGAGCGTCTCCTGAACGTCAGAGGCCGCCATGGTTTGGAACAGCTTCCAGGCAATGATGTAGCGCGAGTAGTCATCCAGGACCGTGGACAGGTAATACCAGCCCCAGCCGACCACACGGAAATAGGTGAAGTCGGTCTGCCAGAGTTCGTTCACACGGCGGGTGGGATGCTGGAACTGGTCGCTGGCCGACATCACGATGTACGCCGGGCTGGTGATCAGGTCGCACCGCTTCAGAATCCGGTACACGCTGGACTCGGAGATAAAGTAGCCTTGGGTGTCGGTAATCTGCCAGGCCAGCTCGCGGGGTGAGGACTCCGGATGTTCCAGTGCCGTGTCGACTACCTGTTGACGCACCGGTTCCGGGATCTGGTTCCAGCAGAAGCCGGGTCCGGAATGCCGATCAAACAAACCGGGGGATCCACGTTCCTTGTACCGTCGATACCAGCCGTAGAACGTGCTCCGAGGCACGCCCAGTTCCCGCAACGTTGCGGTTACCGACAGCTCCGAGTCTTCGACCACCCGGATGGTTTCCAGCTTCTCCGATCCCGATTGCCTCATATATCGCTGCTCCCGGAATCCACAACGTTCAGCGTTTTTTTCAGAAAACGATTCTTCAGCAGGATTTCGGCCACCGCCTGCTTCAGCTGCTCGTTCTCCTGCCGCAACTCGGTGACTTCACTCGACGTCGCTTCCCGCTTCGTATCCCCGGCCAGGCGTTTCCTTCCGGCCTCGAGAAACTCCTTACTCCAGCGGTAGTACAGATTCGACGGAATCCCTTCGCGTCGGCACAGGGCGGCCATGCTCTCTTCGCCTCGCAGCCCTTCCAACACGATCCGGACCTTCTCCTCGGACGAGTACTTCTTTCGAGTCTTTCGACGGATCTCCCTCACTCGATTGTCTGCAGACACCTTCTCCTTCATTCGATCCTCCGATCAGGAAAGTGTCTCTTAGTTTTTCAGTGGATTCTGTCCGAAATGCTCTGACGGGCTACAACTTCCAGCGAGCAGCTTACGACTACCCGGTGCGCAATAACTCGACGGGGTTCACCCGCAACGCACGCCTCACGGGCATCAGGGCTGCCCCGCCCGCGACAATCGCAAGCAGGGTCACGGCAAGGACGATCGCCGTTGGGTCGGACCCGCTGACCCCATACATGAATCGGTCGGCGAAGCGCCCTCCCCACCACGCAAAAGCCGCGCCCCCAGCGAGTCCTCCAACAACGGGCCAGAGCATTCGTTTTGCGATCGCTCGCATGACATCGGCATCTGACGCGCCGAGCGCTCTGCGCAGGCCGATCTCCATCTCGGTGCGTGCCACGGCACAGGAAACCAAGCCGTAGATGCCCACGCTGGCCAGCACCAAGGCAAGTGCACCCAAAAAGGTTAGCAAGGCGCGGCCCAGTCTCTGCGGCATGAGGATCGTGCCAATCACTTCATCGAATGTTGTGACGTCCCCGAGTGACAGCCCGGTATCCGCCGCGGCGGCCCTGAGGGATTGGATGACCGACGTGCGGTCGTTGCTGGTACGAAGAATCAGAAATCCGTTGCCCAAAGCGGACAAAAAACCGGACAAGTAAGCCCGATGTTGCGAGCGGGCCAGGTACACGGCCAGTCGTCCGTCGTCCCGAAGATCCTTGAGCTTCGCGTCCCGAACAACGCCGACGACCGTGATGGCCGTGTTGGACAGCGGGAACGCAAACTGTCGGCCCAGCGGATCGTCATCCAGCCAGAAATGGCGTGCCGCCGACTCATTCACGATCCCAACAAGAGACGGTGTGGCGCCGTCACGGGCGTTGAAATCCCGGCCCCGAACAAGCCTCTGACCGATGACCGTGAAGTACTCCGAACCAATATATGTAATCTCCAACGCGGCCGGAAGATCTACCGATACGCTGTCGACCAGAACGCGTGCCGTTGATCTGTCACTTCCCCGCAAGAGTGGCATCGGCCCGATCGTCACGCCGGAAACACCTGGAATCTCGCCCGCACGTTCGGCAAAGGAATCGAGAGACTGCAGCGCCGCATATGCCTGACGCGAAGAAGTAAAAGGGGGAGGCCTTACCGAAACCGAAAGCAATCCACTGGAATCGAATCCCATGTCGGTAGCCAGGGCCTCGGAAACGCTCCGCACGAATAGGATGGCACCGTAAACCAGCACGACGCTGAAAGTCAGCTGAACGAAGACCAGGGAAAGCGTAGTTCCGAGCTTGGGCGAGCCACTCTTTCCTCCGAGATTGCGGCCGATTTCGAAGTTGGCGCCAAGCCAAGCGGGCCCCAGGCTGATGACGATCGCTGCCATGGCGGTCACCAATACCGTGAAGAATATCATCCGCCCATCGACACCGCCCCGTAGTGACCCGACAGGGATGCCTCCCGGCAGCGCAAAAATGGCCATTCCACTGTTTATCCACTGTCCGAGGACGAGCGCCGCTGCTCCTCCCGCCACCGCCAGAACGACGGCCTCGCCTGCAAGTTCCCGGACGAGTTGGGCCCGCCCGGCGCCGAGCGCAGCGCGTATGGCAATCTCGCCGCGCCGTTCCTCAACGCGCGCTGTCAGGAGACCGGCCAGGTTTGCGCATCCCAGGAGCAGCGTCAGACCGACGGCAACGGTCAGTAAGCTGAGGAACTGCACGATCTCGGAGCGCGATTGGAAGGGCAACGCCACCTGGCTGAGTGGAACGAGGGACTGACCAGCCTCCGGGTCCACAAGCGCACTGAATTCCGCCTGCGCCTGCTCGACCACGGAGCCGTCTCTTATGCGCCCAATAATTACCAGCTGGGAGATCGGTGAAATTGGGGAAGGAACCGCACCTGGGTAGCCTGGGGTGAAACCCCTACCCCGCGTATCTATTTGTGTACCACCGGACCCCAACACACGTGACGCAGTCATCAGCGGAAGGAACAGATCCGGCGGCACGGTGCTGAGGTCCGTTCCGGCGAAGCCCGGCGGAGCCACACCAACGATCTGAGCCAGCACGCCGTTGATCTCCATCGTCCGGCCGAGGACGCCCATGTCGCTCCCAAACCGTTGGCGCCATAGCCGATGGCTCAGAATCGCGACCGGCACTGAGCTGTTCGTATCGTCGACGGGCCCGAAGTCCCGACCGGCGGCCGGCCTCAGACCAAGAATGCGAAAGTAATTGTCCGTGACGAACAAGCCACGCGCGTACTCGGGGTTTGTACCGGCTTCGAACGAAACATGCAACTGGTTGGACCGCCTTTCGGTAGAGGCGCTGGACACTGTGAGGCCGTCTAAGGTCGACATTGAGGCGTCGAGGAGCCGCTGGTACAACTCCCACGACATGGACGAGCGGCGGCGCTCCACGCCGTCACGATTGGAAATTCGTTGAACGACCACGAGACGGTCCGGTTCTGGCACACCCAGCGGGCGAACCAGGACGCGATCGATCAAGCTCAACATGGAAACCATGGCGCCGATCGTCAATGTCAGGGTCACAATTGCTGTCACTGCGGTCGCAGGTCTGTTGGCCAGGCGCCTGACGGCAAGACGCACTTCCCCCCCTAGCAGATCGGGCCGCATCCAACCGCCACTCATATCGTCATGTTGTATTTCAACACCATTCTGGTCGCTACCCGATTTCCTACGACAACGCGCTCGCTGAAACCGTCATCGGCTGTACGAGACTGAGGTCATGCGCCGCGAGCGATCCTGGAAGGGGCTCGATGATAAGGAAGCAGATGCCCAGGTGCTCCCGGAAGTAACCAGTGGACCCTAACGCTACCTGAAGGGAATCAACCGCAGTTCGACGTTCTCCCTTCCGTTCTCCCCAATCCGAATCGCCCTTCCCAGCGGCTGATAAATGCTCAGGAAATTCGGGTCCTGCCAGGCGCCCTCTTCAACCTCCTCCCAAGCGAACAGCGTGTAGTCACCCGGCGGGACGCCCTCCATGCGAATCCGGCCGTCCGCATCCGCCGTGGCGGTTCGAAACAGGTCGGACCGCAGGCGCCGTGCCGGATCTGGGACCAGAACCACCCGCACCCCGGGAACGAGGCTCTGACGCTCGTCGCGTACGATGGCCTCGAGGGTACCGGGGTCCGTCCCGATATCAACCTCCAGCATCCCTCGGGGCGGACCGTCAAGACGAAGCAGGGAATTGAGGACGTCGGCTTCTCCGAGACGAGCCGACCGAACATAGTGATTCTTGGGCAGTCCCGTAACCTCCACGCGGTACTCAAAAGGTATGACTCCGCCAACGGTGAACCTTCCGTCCGGGTCGGTTCGGGAAGGAACCGGGGTCAGCTGCGGAATCAGCGGATCCGGTCTGAGAAACACGCGAATGCGACCCAAATCTGCGTCCCCTTCAGCAAGGGGCCCTCGATCGATGCTCACGCGGCCTGTGATGTCGACCCCGGCTTGGAGGGCGACAGTGATGTTCTCAACGTCGGCGTTCCCGACGTCGATTCGCACGACACCGCCAACCTGGCCGCTGCGTGAATCGTCCGGAAGCCCGCCCAGTTCCCTCCTTATCGTTGACATTGCGAAGAACACTGAAGCCCGTTCGTTTGCGCCCACCGACCCGAAGATCTGGATTCCGAGGCTTGCGATGAGATCGTAGGACCCCGGGGTGACGCCGCGGACCTCGAACTCGCCGGTCTCAGAGACGGTTGCCGAGAGTCCTCTTTGCGGGCCGCCCACGATTGATTCTCGAGGCAGCAGCGTCACCGAAACACCAGTTATCCTTCTCAATTCCGTGCCATTTTCAAGGATCTTAGTTGCCGACGCACCAGCGTCTGCGCCGTTGATAACGCGCCCACGGACGGAAACGGTCCGCGTTTCCACAACCATCAAGTCCACGCCCGTGTAGTTTGCCCCGGGTCCGAGGTCGATCGGGGCGGCTGTCGCCGGATCTGTCGACCCTGGGTAGTAGACCGGGACGTAGGTTTCGTCCGAGTCCGGGGCCCCTGCCAGGGTTCCCAGCATACCCCCGGAAAGGCTGCCGGCTGACTCGTCGTGGATCATCTGGATGGCTGCCAGTGAAGCAGTCGCGCGGGTGGCGACCCTCAAGCCATTGAGGCTTGAACTTGGTGTGGGCATTGCCCTGACCACGTACTGGCCGGGTTGCATCCAGAACAGCCGGTACTCGCCCAGGTCGTTCGTCTCAGCGTTTTCGACGACGGTCAGGACGCGTCTTCCGTCCTCAAACGTGTACCTCATCGCCTCCACGCGCGCCCTCACCACGGGATTGCCGTATCGATCATAGACCCTCCCAGCGATGGCGCCGGTGGGCGTCAATTGGATCAACACATCTTCGAGTTCCTGACCCGGGCCGACGGTGATCGGTGTTCCGGGACTCGTTGGACCGCGCTGGCCGAACTCCGCCTGAACGAAACCGTCTCGGGAGACGCGCAGCCTGTACGTTCCAGCGGGCACACCGTCGAAGACGTACCGGCCTCCCCCGTCCGTTGTCGAGCGGAGTGTTATCGACGGACCTGTCTCGCTCGTCAAGACCACCTGGGCCCGCGCCACAGGATCGGCGGTCCCGACACGGATGACGAATCCTTCCAGCGAACCATTCGCGGGCAGCTGTTCGGACGCCGCCTGAGGCATCAGCATCAAGGTTAGGAATAGAACGATCGGTTTCATTGGCACTCGCTCCTAGTTCAAATCAGCACTACATACATCTTGGACAGAACCTCGCGCGCTGTGCCAGCACTATAGTGTCAAGAACGTAAAGTCTTTGTTAAGGCCTCGGTTCGACATCGGCGGCGGGTTCACGGCAGTTTCGCTCCTCCCGTACAGTGTGGACCCTACTTTCGCCACAGGCTGCTAGATCTCCTATGACGTCCACCACCGATTCCGGGTCAATCAGATTCCTCCCCGGTCGTAGAAATAAATGGCAGGGCGGACCGGCTGGCCGGCCACATTCACGAGGACCAGGTCGTGTACCGCCCCTGATTTCATGGACAGAGTGAACCCACCATCGTCAAGCCGCCGCGGCGATAGCAAGACATTGTCGCGCCTGAACCGGGGATTGAAATCCGAGGCGCAGGATCAGCCCGTGCATGGAAGGGGCAGATTCAGAAGCAAAGAATGCCTACAGCAAGGGGATACCGCTCCCGGAATATCCGCCACATGCTGTCCGAAGCTGCGGGTGGAAACTTGCGCCTGGCGCACAAAGGAACGATATTGAGACGGTGGCGCCGGTTCGCGTGGGCGACACCCTGGGCTACGCTCGCGTCTCGACCCACGACCAGAACCCCGACGCCCAGCGCGACCGGCTCATTGAGGCGGGCGCCATTCGCGTCTTTACAGACATCGTCTCGGGTAAGCGCTTCGACCGCCCGGCCCTGGCCGAGCTCATCGATCACGCCCGACCCGGTGACCGCCTCTGCATCATTCGCCTCGACCGGCTCGGACGCTCACTCAGGCAACTGCTCGAAACCGTCGACGATCTCAAGACCCGCGGCATCCACCTGATCAGCCTCGAGGAGCGCCTCGACACCTTGTCTGCGGCCGGAGAACTCGTGTTCCATGTCTTCGGCTCCATCGCGCACTTCGAACGCCGGCTCATCTCCGAGCGTACCCGCGACGGCATCGCCGCCGCCAGGAAACGCGGGCGAACACCAGGTCGACCGCCGCTGGACCCGGAGACGGTTTCCGCTGCTCAGAAACTCATCGCGGCCGGATTGTCTCCCGCTCGAACCGCAAAACAGCTAGGCATTGGCAGGGTAACGGCTTACAGAATCGCAAAGGCGCTGCGTTGAAGTCGAAACCGAGGCTCTTCGGTCCCTTAGAGTAATTCTACGAACAAACCTTGCGATGACCCCAACAACGCTACCCTGAAGAACGATCGGGTGCTGGAGTCAAGTGGATGTGTTCCAACTTTCAAAAAGCAGCAAGAGAGCAACTGGTTGGGTCGACTAGACTCCGTCTCATGCAGCCACCCCGAACAGGAGGTTGATGCACTGAATCTGTTGCTGAACATCCGAACAATGTCATCGTCAGGCGATCACACTGGGTCCAGTCGCACTCTTCGATTGTTGATCGATGTGCTTGTCACTTGCATTCGGTAGGCGTGCGAGTCCGTATGCTTCAACTTCCACTGGCGGTCGCTTTCGTGATTGTTCACCGTCTCGAAGATCCTGCGCACGGCCCAATCGGGAGTATTGAAACCCACGTAGACCTCCTCGATGGCATCTGCGGGAATGTCCAGGACCGTGACCGGATGCTCATTCTGATCGACCGCGCCCGTGGATCTCGTTGTCTCCTGATCCACTAGAAACCTAATTTCCTGTTCGTACTTCCAAGCGTCGGCCTTCACGAACAGCAGGTCAGACAAAGTCTTCCAATCCTTGTTCATCGTCAAGAAGTCGTAACTGTCGAGAATCGGTATTGCCTTGAGATCGGGATCTGCCTTCCGCCTTTCTTCGTCGACGAAGTTGACCTCGACAGTGTCGTCTCTTTCCGGCCAATACACGGGGGCGAGTTCCATGTACAGCACGCGCCGCAGGCCCACGCCAAACGGTCTGATGGCCTCCGTCCTGTAACCGACCACGAACCCGGAATTCTCGGCGTAGTGCGTCCACATCATAGGGATTAGCGGGTCGGCCGAGAACGACACCACGCCGACGAAGCGGGACAGATAGTCCCTGACGATTGTCGAGACCCTGGGATCTCCGTATCGCCGCTTGCGGCTTTCCAGTTCTTCCGGGGACAGCGAGAACTCACCAAATATCTCGCGCAGGCGTTTGCTCAGCATCTCGTACCAACGGTCCCTGTCCATGTCGGCATCCGCCTTGAACGTGCTAAGGTTGCCTTCCATTACGTCGTTCAGCGCCACGGGCTGCGTAGCCCGCAGGATCAGGGGGTAGCCAAATGCCAGATGCCGGCAGGCGACGTACTTGTAGACGATGCCGGGCACATCGAACATAGCTTGCACCTGCTGGTTCACCCACCGGGAAGCCCGTTGCCTCTCGTGAACATGTGTGACCATCTGAGCCACAACCTCCGCTCTGCGTTCCGGAGAAATTGTCAGAAGGATCTCGTCGAGCGTCATGTAGCGTCCGGATTCGTGGTTCTCTTCGTTCATGCCTGTCTGCGCTCCAATCGGTGCCGCTTCACTTTTACGCAACCCTCCTTGCGGCTTCGTCCGTCAGCACAACGTTGCTCATCGGTGTGTTGCAACTTTCACAAAGAGGCAGGAGAGCGATGAGTCGGGTCGACCATGCGCCGTCTCATGCAGCCACCCCGAACAGCTGGTTGATGAACGTTTCCTCAACCATCCAACTCCCACCCACCGGCCGCTCGAATCGGCTCCAGCGCTTTTCACACCTGTCCGCATAGCGAACCACCCAACGCAAGTTCGTGGTGTGGCGAAATCGACAAACCTCGCTCACCTAGAATCGCGACTAGATCTCGGTAACTCAATTTGAAGCGAAAATACCAGCGAAGGCAGAGGAGAATGATGTCGTCTTCGAACCAACGTCCGGCAAATAGAGATTCCGTTCAGTTTTCCAATGCGCCATATCCCATTATCGCTGATCCCCGTTGGCTGTCTGCACCAGCACCCATTCGACCGCGAACAAGACTTGAGCCCGCCAGGTCAACTCACCGGAGACGTTTTTTCAGTTCTCCTTGCTCAGGAACACAATCTGCAAATGGTTGAAAGTGAGGACGGAAGGCACCGGAGCGACGAACTGACTTGCTGATGTTCCCTTCTACTCCGTATGATGACCCAGTTTGAAACACGATCCACCAGTGGTGGGAGGAATGCGTATGGATATTGATCCTGTTCCTGAAATTTCACCTTTGTGCCAGTCCTTAACGAGGAATCGTCACACCGTGCAGATCGAAATTTATGCCGGCGATTCCGGCAAGTGGATCCTGGAGGTTGTCGATCACTTCGGAAACTCTACAGTCTGGGACGACCAGTTCGACACCGATCAAGAAGCATTGGATGAAGTACATAGAACTGTTATGGAAGAAGGCATCGAATCTCTTGTGGGTCCAGCTTCAGATACCGTCCAGTGAGCACCCGTTACAGTCGATCGGACCGAGCCAGAAGCTTAGAAATCCCGACGCGATCGCGGTTCCTTACGCATGGGAACCACGTGAACTCACACGGTTCAATTCTCGGCGTCCGCCAACCGGATTTCTAAGGACCTGTGTAGTGTTTCGGACCCGAGGTCGTCGAACCTCCATCGTCCCGTTCATCATTGCGAAGCGTCGCGGCTTCCCGTGACCGTTCCGGTATCCTCGCCGATCCGGACTCCGCTCCGACTTTTCCCGACCCAGAAACTGCGTGACTTCGTCCTCAAGCAACTCCTGAAGCCAGACTTGGACCCGGGTGTCCAACGTCAATAGAAATTCCCCCTCGCATTGACTCATTGAAAATGTTACCGAACTGAGGGTTGTTGCCTCATTAGAAATATTACCCAACTCTATGAGAACGGAGGTGGGAAGTGAGGACACACATGACTGTTGCGGCAAGGCGAGAATTAGCTCTACGAACGGCGGTCCGATACAAGAATGCGGCGCGACCGGAGAAGAAGCGAATCCTGGATGAGTTCCTTGAATCGACCGGGTTCCATCGGAAGCACGCGACACGGCTTCTGAACGACATTCTGAGGGGCGAACGGCCCCGACGGCAACCGCGCGGCCGGGTCCGTCGATACGGCCCCGCAGTGCAGGCCGCCCTGATCGCGGCCTGGCGCACAGTCAGTTAAGTGACCCCCGGCAAAGCCGGGAGCTTATTTCGATGAGCCCCTCAAAGGGGCATGTCAAGAGCCGCCTGAAGGCGGCTTACGCTCCCACGGCATGTTCAGCTGCTCCAACCGTTGCTCCTCCTGCTCCTGGCGCCGAATGTATTCTCGAACGACTTCTTCCTCCAGCCCCACCGTCGAGACGAAGTAGCCCCGTACCGAAACTCCTCTTCCGTCGGTACTTCGGGATGAACACTACGTGATACTTGCAGTCCCATTTCGTGTGCGATAGGCTTTGATAGTCTTTCATTGAGTCCTCCTTGTTCGGAAGTTGTCGCTTCCAAGGAGGACTCTCTTATTTGCCGCAGCTCTCGGTCAAACCTCTGCGAGTCGCCCCGGCTGAGCCGGGGGTTTACCTGTGGGAATTATGTCTGTGGCAAACTGCTCGTTCCGTTTCTGCCGGAGCTGATCCCGACCATGGAGCGTCACGGGCATCTGTCATTGTCCGATAAAACGCGGGCGGATCTGCTTGAGCTGAGCGCCGCCACGGCTGATCGGATCTTCCGTCAATTCCGATTCGATCATCGACCGCACGGCAAGACCACCACCAAGTCCGGACAGTTACTCAAACACCGCGTTCCGATTCGCACATTCGCCGACTGGGCGGACACGCGGCCGGGATTCATGGAAGCGGACTTGGTTGCACACTGCGGCGGGAACTCGGAAGGCCCTTTCCTCCACACCCTGGTATTGACCGACGTGGCGACCGGCTGGACCGAATGTCTGGCGTTGCTACGGCGTACGGAGGCGGACATTCTGCAGGCGCTCACGACGGCACGGCAGATCCTTCCGTTTCAGCTTGTCGGCCTGGACACGGATAACGGTTCCGAGTTCATGAACTACGGACTCCTCGCCTACTGCGAGCGTGAAACGATTCAATTCACCCGAGGCCGGGCGCGCCGGAAGAACGACCAGTGCTTCGTCGAACAGAAGAACGGCTCGATCGTCCGCCAATTGGTCGGCTACGACCGCTACGAAGGCTCATTGGCCTACAGGCAGCTTGCCGAACTCTATCGGGTCGTCCGGTTCTACGTGAACTTCTTTCAACCGTCCATGAAGCTCAAGACCAGGATTCGCGATGGATCGCAGGTGACGAAACGCTACGATATCGCGCAAACGCCCTATCAACGGCTCTCGAATTCGGATGCGCTCGACCCGGAGGTTCGCGTTCGCCTTGCTGCGATTTATGAACGTTCGGATCCGGTCGATCTCCTACGACAGCTTGAGAAACTCCAGGATGCATTCTGGAGACATGCGAAGGAACTGGCCTCTCCCACGCTAACGGACGACATCGTGCGCGCCGCCCTTGTGTCCCCGAACTGCGACGCAGATGCAGACCGAGCCCCGATTGAGGCGGAACTCCCCGATCCCGGCTTCGAGCAACGAATCACGCGTCGGTATCGCAAAACACGGAAACAACCTGTGCCCCACACCTGGCGTACTCGCCCGGACCCGTTCGACGGCGTCTGGGAGGAGATGCGGTCATGGCTTGAATCCGATCCCGGGCGAACATCAAAGTCGCTGTTGTTTGAGCTTCAGCAGCGGCGCTCGGGACGTTATCCCAACGGTCAGTTACGGACCCTGCAGCGGCGCGTGCGCGAATGGCGGCGTCAGATTCTGGAGACTTTCGATGGCGAGTGGCTCGAACTGGATCGGGTCCGCCCGGCTTCAGCATCTGCGGGCGACGGGGGCTGTGGAAAAGGCGGTCGCCCCGCGACCTTGGGAAACTCGAAGAGTTTCCCACTTTCCCACAGCCTCGACGGCGGGAAGAACTCTCCCGTTTGACCGGTCGTTCGGTAACATTTTCGATGAGGCAACCGGCTGGTTTTCGGTAACATTTTTAAATGAGGCAATACGGCCGGGACTTTCGATTGTCGCTGATCACACAGGTTATCTTCCTTCCCGCCCTGCACTCTAATTAACGTTCAAGCAAGTGTCTCACCCATGTTGGCACAGAGGGAGACGAATCGATAATAGAGCCCAGACTGCGTGGCTGATGATTGTTTGGTGGAAAGCGATGCCTAAGGTAGCGGAATCGACGAGCCTTCATCCCGGCATTCTGCAAGCGGGGAGAGTTAACCTGACAATGCCCTTAAGTTGACAGTGCCGTCTGGCATCCCGCGTCGAAGACGATGCCAGACTGGATCAGAACTCGGGGAGAAGGTAGCCGGTGGAAGACGCCAAACGGGATCTCTGTCGGCATGGACCGCTTGACAACAGAGCGCGCAAACGGCTGTCCCTTTCCTTTGTCGGGGCTCTCCACCGAAAGGCACCGCAAACTTGAGCACCTACTCACTACGCAGGCTCATAGCAAGGTCCTGTAGCGCAATCTTCCGCAGGGGAATCCAAGTTGCAACGAATGTTGCCGAGACCAGGAGTAACACCGTCGCCGTGAAGGATACGGGATCCGTCGGACTTGTCTCATACAAGTAGCTGGTTATCACCCGGGTTGTCGACATCGCTACAATGATTCCGCTGGCGATTCCGACAAGAACGGGAGCCATCGTCCGACGCACTATCATCCCGACGATCTCTATCTGACTACTTCCAAGTGCGAGCCTAATCGCAATTTCTCGCGTTTGTTTCGATGCCGAGTAGGACGCAACGCCGTAGATACCAACCAGCGCTAAGAAGAAGGCAATCGTTGCAAATGAACCAAGCACCACCATCCGAAAACGCGGTTGGGCGACTGGAAGGGATGCATTCAGGGACTGTTCCAATGTTTTCAGATTCACAACCATCTCTGCGTCAAGCGCTGCTATCTCCCCGCGGATTTCGAGCATAGCCCCTTCTTGCCCCTGCCCCGACGTCCTTACCAACAACGACCGGGAAAATAGACCGGGACGGCGGACAACTGTTGGAGCCGATTCACGAGCAACCCCCGCTTGCCGGAAGTCTTGAGCAACCCCCACGATTGTAAGCCCCCTTGCGCGAGAGGAAACGAACACTTGCTGTCCTAATGCTTCCCTTTCCCCGAAATATCGTCGAGCGAAGTTTTCTGTAATGACAACCGCGTCCTCCGAATCACGGAAACTCCTACCTGACTGGAGGGGAATCCTTAGAACTTGAAAGAACTCAGGTGACCCCTCAAGAGTGTAGTGCATGGAGATCTGTTCCCTTGACTGCCCTTCTATCCACACTGGAAGTACAACGGTACTCGTCACCGACGACTTAGAGGAGATCGATGCTGATATCACATCGGGTTTGAGCAAGAGTCTATCCCTCAGATCCGAAAGAAACGCAATACGAGCTACTGCACTTGGGTATTTTGAAGACGAAAATGCCGGTGTCACTACGACGACATTCCTAATGTCCATTCCGAGAGGCGTATTGATCAGTTGGACAAAACTCCTAGCAAACAACAGGCCTCCGATGACAAGCACCGTCGCAAGTGCAGCTTGGCCAGCGGTCAATGCTGAGCGAAAGCGGCGATGCCGCGCCGGCTCGGTGAAACCACCTCCCCCTTCCTTGAGGATCCGGTCCAGTACCGGTTTGGAGAGGTCAAGAGCGGGGAGAATTCCGAAGGCCAATGCTGTGAGGCATATTGTAGCCAGCGTAAAGCCGAGCACGTGCGCATCAATGCCGATCTCCTGTACTCTCGGGAATCCTGCAGGTAGCTCGCTGACGATCAGCTGAAGTCCCAGGTATGCCATGCCCAGCCCGAGCGCGCCACCCAGTAAGGACAGTAGCAAGTTCTCGACAAGGAGCTGACGGACTAGGCGGGAACGGGTAGAACCAACGGCGGATCGAATTGCCATCTCGCGTTCCCTACCAGTTCCGTGGGCTAGACTCAGATTTACAACGTTGGCAATTGCAATTAGCAATACGGATGTAACAGCCCCGAAGAGCAGGATCAGTAGTCGCTCCGAGCCAGCGCCCGTGGCCGATTCCTTTAAGGAAGTTACCTGTACCTCGCTATCACCGACTCGTGGATACTCACTTCGGAGTACTTCAAATAAACTAGTCAACTCGTGCGATGCCGACTCTATTGAAACTCCCGCGTCCAACCGTGCAATTGAAGTTCCTGAGCGGAGAATGGCTGGAACCCAAAGATCGTCTGGATCGGATCTTACTGGGGGGAACGAAAATGTGGCTGGCATTATCCCAATAACGGTCAGGACTCCCTTGTCGGTTCTCAATTCCTCACCGATTGCGTCGTGAGATCCTCCCAGGCGATTTCTCCAAAACCCATAGCTTACGATGGCAACAGAAGCCGAGCCATCAGAGGCATCGTCCGGTTCAAACGTTCTTCCCATGAGAGGCTCGACCTGCAGCGCGTCAGTGAAGTTGGTCGTAACACTGGATGCGTTCAACTGCTCGGGACTCTCTCCATTCAGAAGCGTGACATCATCGCTGGAATACTGAAGAATTTCTCGGAACACGCGACTTCGCGTCCGCCAGTCCGCATCAGGAGGGAGAGGACTAGGCGGTACGGGTGGCATGCCACTACTACCAGGAACGAAGCTGCGCACGGTCACTAGTCGCTCCGGTTCACCGTATGGCAGCGGCCGCAGCAATACTCCGTTGACAATGCTGAAGACTGCCGTGACACCGCCAACGCCTATTGCCAACGTCACAAGCGTAACCGCCGCGAAGTTCGGATTGTTCCACAGCATTCGTGCCGAGAAGCGTAGATCCTGTATCAAGGAATCCATCATGATAGTTCGAGAACGTTCGGAGAGGCTGGATCGCGAACCCAGCTCGCTGGCCTTCTGACGCGCGAACGAGAGTCGCTGGTCCTCGTTCGTAAGATATACGAAAGTGTGCCAATCTTAGTTGGAAATTGAAACGGCTCCAAACCCTATGGTTTGATGGTATTGGAAGAAACAACATCAAGCCTGTAAGAGAAAGGAGCCGAGATGAGGAGTCTGTTACGTTCGGTGAAAAAACGCAAGAAGAGGCGAGTACTGGGTGAGGTCGAGGTCATGAGCCGGGAGGAGTACTCGGGACTGGAATTGGACTCGAAGGTGGAGATGATCCGGGCGTTGATCCCACTGGGGTTGATGCACGTAGAGGAGTTGCTCGACGAGGAAGTGAAGGCGTTGGCGGGTGAGCGATACGCGCGAAAGGAGGCGACGTTGAGGGGCCGGCGACACGGGAGCAATCCGGGGACCGTGGGGCTCGGGGGCCAGCGGGTGCCGGTTCGGGTGCCTCGAGTTCGCAGCGTGGCGGGCGGGGAGATTCCGCTTCGGAGCTACGAGGAACTCAGTCCGGATGGCGCGGTGAACGAACTGCTTCTCAGACGTGTGCTTTATGGGATCTCCTGCCGGAACTACGAGTCGGCCGCGGAAGCGATTCCAGGAGCCATCGGATTGTCGAGCTCGACGGTGTCTCGAGGATTCGTCCAGGCGAGTGCCGCGAAACTTCGGCAGATGCAGGAGCGGGATCTGTCGGCCGAGGACGTGGTGGCGATCTTCCTGGACGGGAAAATGTTTGCCGACGCCACGATGGTTGTGGCCCTGGGCATCACAATTACGGGCGACAAACGCTTCTTAGGCTTCGTGGAGACGAGTACGGAGAACGAGCAGGTACTGACTCCGTTTCTCCGTTCATTGATGGAGCGAGGCCTGGACATCTCTGAAGGCGTGCTGGTGATCGTCGACGGCGGCAAAGGTCTGCGCGCGGCAGTCAAGCGGGCATTCGGTAATCGAGCCCTGGTCCAACGCTGCCAATGGCACAAACGCGAGAACGTGGTGAGCTACCTGTCGAAGACCGAGCAAGCCGCGTGGCGCAAGCGGCTTCAGCGTGCGTACCAGCGCCCGGAGTACAACGAAGCCCGGGCGGCCCTCGAACAGCTCCATGGAGAGCTCGAGGAGCGAAACCAATCGGCCGCTGCGAGCCTTGAGGAAGGCCTGGAGGAGACCCTCACGTTGCATCGACTCGGCGTGTACGGGGTCCTGGGCCGTTCGTTCAAGACGACGAATTGCTTGGAATCGGTCAATGCCCTCGTCGAGGAAAGGTGCGCGAAGGTCGATCATTGGAAGAACTCGAGCCAGCGGCAGCGCTGGTTGGCGACGGCGCTCATCGACATCGAACCACGCTTGAGGAAGGTGATCGGCTACCGTCATCTTCCAAAGCTCCGCGAAGCCCTCAGGCGGGAGCTGAAGATTGAGGCGAAGACGTCGACGAGATCGAAGAAGAAGGTTGCGTGACCAATCGTGAGCCGTGGAGAGTTTCAACTAAGAATGGGCTTGACTCAGCTGTCAAGAAAGCGCGTAACGCAGCTATCCCCCAAAGCTGAAGGTCACCGTTACCGTCGTCACGACACCGACCGCCTGCCCGCCTAAATACGTCGGTCCATACACCCACTGCGCCACAGCTCATGGTCCTTGTTCAATTGTCCGATCACGCGGAGACACCTGGCCTTGAACTCGGCTGCTCCGATTGTCTTCATTGTTATCACCTGCCCTTTCAACATGTGTACATATAAACCGTACACTACATAAGAGGGCAACTCCAACCGATTCCCTCCACCACGCGAGGCGGAGCTGCAGCGTCACGACACCCTGAGCGAGGAAGACCTGCAGAACGTCGAGGCCCGGCGGCGCCCTCGCAACACGCTGGGCTTCGCGCTGCCCGCTGTGCGGGCTCCGGGAGAGTTCGTTCCGCCGGACGTCGTGGATTTCATCGGACGTCAGCTCGGCCTGGATCCCCGCATCTAGCGGCTAGGCACAACGAGGATCAGGAGCCTAATCGATGACCCGCACATTCATGATGAGGATCAGCGCGTTGTCGCCGATACTGGTTTTCCCGACCACGGCGTATTCCCCTTCGGCGATCTCAATAGAGGTGTCAATAGACACACCAAGGTGCGGGGCCGTCGTACGGAACAGTAAGTTGTCGAGTCGGACGACGCGCCGGTCATCCGGCTCCCCCGTGACAATCAATTCAGCCCTGAGATAGTAATGATTCGGAGGGTCCGGAGCCACCCCGGGTATCTGCGGCAGTACACCCTGCACTTCTATGACCTCCTTATCGACACCGCGTACGATGGCACTATCGAGGAAGTTGAAAACCCTGTAGGGCAGGACGCCGCGCAACTGTTCTACCACCGGGCCCAGCTGTGGCGGAAGCGCCCGCCAACGTCCCGACCCGTTGTAGACCGAGGCCATCCGGTCCAATAGGTCCGCCGGCGAACCCGCCGGTGCCTGTTGCGCCCCATCGTTCGTCGCCATGAGGATGAAAGCTGTCAGCTCGATGCTGCGGGCTGCCGGCGCCGGAACGTCCACGCGGCGCACCACCCGCTCGATCGCTGGCATGATTTCTCCGGGAGCTCTCACGATCAGCATCTTCCGTCGTGAATCAAACGACCACTGCACCGGACCGAAGGCGACCCTGAACATTTCAAGGATGGGCTCGAGCTCGAGCTGGGTTGCGTGCTGCACCTCGAACACCCCGGTCTCCAACGACTGCTGACCCGGCTGGGCCAAGGCGCCAAGGGGAGCCAGCGTCACCGTAAACATCAGTAGTATCGTGAACGTTGCCTGTCTGGTAGTTATCATTTCTATCCTCCATCCTGATCGACGAGCCAGTAGATCACCACGTTCGGATCGTCGGTCAGTAGTTTGACTTCGAACATTTCGGGTTCATTCACAGGCTCGATGCGCGTTTCCGAAATGATCTCTGCGTATTCGTCTCGAACACTGTTGCCGACCACTCCCGGTGGCGGAGAGGGTGGGCCAGCCTCGGCGACTGCAGCTTGAGCTTCCGGTTCCGGTCGCGATGGAACGAGGGGTACAGCCTCGCTCGGCGTGGATCCCTCGGCGACTGGTTCCGGGCCACGAATCGTGACGCCGAAGTCCGATGTGTCTCTCGGGAGAACCCAGAACCCCAACGACAGGGCGAGGAGTGCAGCCGCGCCGCCGCATGCATAGGTCCAGCCCCAGCCCGGGAGCCAGCCAGTTCCCGCCCGGTTGGCCTCGAGCTCCTCCATCACGCGAGTTCGGACGCCCTGGAGCGCCGCTCCTTCGGCATCCTCGTTGCGCATGAGCTTCAGCTGGGTCTGCGTCTCGGCGAGCGCATCGGCGAATGAGCGGCATGCGGCGCACGAGCTCAGGTGCACTCCAACGCGTTCCCTATCGGGGGAAAGGAGATCTCCCTCGACCCACAGCGCGATACTCTGCTCCCATTCCTGACAGTTCATTTCGCTCTCCGTAATTTACCTTCGAGTGCCTTGTAGATCTTGATGCGAGCCGTGCTGATCTGCGAGCGAACGGTCCCTTCAGAAGATCCCAGGATGCCCGCCACTTCAGCCGTTGAGAAACCCTCGATGTCCCGCATCACGATTGCCGTCCGTTCTTTTTTCGGTAACGTTGCCAAGGCGTCGTATAGCATCCTTTGCTCCTGCCGCGCTCGAAGTGTGCGGTAAGGGTCCCCGCGTCTTGAAAGATCCCGCAGTCCTCCCTCTTCTGGCAGCGGGACCTCCACGTGCCGCTGCCGCTTTTTCCAAGTGTCCCGGCAAACGTTTACCGCGATGCGGTAAAGCCAAGGCTCGAAGCGGCGATTCCGATCGACACGGCTCAGGTTTCGGAAGACTCTGACAAACGTCTCCTGGGCGGCATCTTGTGCGTCGTCGATGTTCCCCAGCAGCCGTTGACACGTGAGCAAAACCTGGCGCTCGAAGCGACGGATGACAGACTCGAATGCCGACAGGTCGCCGGATGCCGCGAGACCGATCCATCGCGAGAGCTCATCGTGCTGATGTTCCGTGACTTCTGTCGGTGCGGGCATCGAGAGCGTTATTCCCATGTCGATCTTCGCGCCGATCTTTCGGCATCATCGGCTTCACCCCTGTAATACTGCCGACCCGACAGATTCGTTGAGAACTTTTTTTTGGAGGGCTCGCTGTCGCTGGGTGACTGTCGATCCGAACCTTCTCCGGCCCCTGGAATCAGGTCATGGAGAGACGGACGGCTCCCTCTCAGAGGGGCCGCCCCTGTGGTGTCCCTGCGGGTGAGAGAATCAACGCCATGAAACGAGACGGCCAGACACCAGGTCTTGAAATAGTGCGCCCTGCGCCGAGGACGCCGCACACGGCGCCCCCGGCGCGGCACCCCTTCCGAATGCTCGACCAAAGGCTAACGCCCGCCGGACTTCGAAGCCCCCGGAGATAACGAGTATGAGGTGACAGTGGAGGTGATGAGCGGGGCGGGGGCGAGGGAATTGGAGGCCGACCAGACGTTCACGATCAGAGTGACGGACGAACGGGAACCGCCGGGTATCCCGGAGGCGCCGACCTTCTCGGGAGAGACGGTCGAGAGTATGACGATCAACTGGAGCGAACCAGACAACACGGGCCCGGCGATCAGCGACTACGACGTGCAGTGCCGGGAGAAGGGCACGGGGCGCTTCATCGACGGTCAACACGAGGGGCCGGGGCTCTCTCTGACGCTGGATGACCTGGAGCCGGGCACGGTCTATGAAGTGCAGGTGCGGGCCACCAACGACGAGGGGACAAGCGACTGGTCCGAGTCTGGCGATGGGATGACCGTCACGCCGCTGACGGTTCAGATGACGAGTGACATCGAGCCGCCGGTAGAAGGCCCGTTCACGGTGAGATTCAGTTTTTCCGAGCCAGTGACGGGGTTCTCGCCCAACGACATCGAGACGGGGCAGGATCCGGCCTGCATGGACGACCAGAATACGCCGGTGTTCTGCGACCCGCTCATCGGGCCGCTCGAGACCATCGACGACCGGATCTTCACGGCCGCTGTGACGCCCGGGACCGACCGGGTGGCGCACAACTACACGTTGAACCTCACCGTGCCAACTGGACGGGTCTCGTCGCTTACGGGGAACAAGCCAAACGAAGAGGCGATGCTCGCGGTGCGTGTCGCGCCGCCGGAAGTGACCCTGCCGATCTCCGCGATCGGTCTGTCGGCAAGCGCGGGCGACAGTGAGGTGACGCTGCGCTGGAACCGGACGACGGAAAACGGAGGATCACCGATCATCCGCTACGAGTACCGGCATGCAGCCGTCGGGGAGGAGTGGGGTGACTGGGAAAACGCGGCCGCCGGGGCGCGTAGAATCACTGTGGAGAACCTCATTAACGACCAGGAGTACGTCTTCGAGGCGCGCGCGGTCAACGCTCTGGGCAAGGGCCCGGCGGAGATGGTGATGGAGACACCGGTGCGCAGCACGGGCAAGGTCGTTCGGTAACATTTTCGATTAGGCAACCGGCTGGTTTTCGGTAACATTTTTAAATGAGGCAATACGAGCGGGAATTTCTATTGACGTTGGACAGAGCCGGACCCTGTCGCCCTCCACACACCAACTGTATGGTCTGGCCCGTGTCGCAGCGGCCTGGGGGTTGCCCCGGTCGACGTACTATGCTCGACGGGATCGACGGAACCATCCGGCCGAGCCGCGTAGACGGGGGCCCAAGACCCCGTTTACCAACGCGGCGTTGACCGGACGGATTCGGCAAGAAATTGCGGCCTCGCCGTTTACTGGGGAAGGACACCGGAAATTCTGGGCGCGGCTCCGGGTCGCCGGCGTCCGCACCTCCAAGGCTCGGGTCTTGCGCCTGATGCGGGAAGCTCAACTTCTGGCGCCCCAACGCCAGGCCGCACCCGTTGCGCGCAAGGCGCATACCGGAACCATCACCACCGATCGCCCGAACCAGATGTGGGGCATCGATGCCACCGCCACGGTGACCCTCGACGATGGTGCGGTCACTGTATTCGCCGCCATCGATCACTGCACGGCCGATTGTGTCGGCATTCACGCCGCCAAACGGGCGACGCGTTTTGAAGCCCTCGATCCCATCCGGCAAGGCCTCAAAGAGTACTTCGCCGGCTTTCTCGCCGACGCGGCCGCCGGGCTTCGACTCCGTCATGATCATGAGTCCCAATTCATGAGCGACGATTTTCAAAACGAGATCCGATTCCTCGGCATCGAATCTTCACCGGCCTTTGTACGGGAACCGGAGGGCAACGGTTGTATAGAACGCTTTTTCAAAACACTCAAGGAACAATTGCTCTGGGTGCGCCACTTCCGCTTGATCCCGGAACTGGTTCAGGCGCTCCAGGACTTCCGCGCTCTCTACAACCCGCACTGGTTGATCCAGCGCCTTGGCTTTCAGTCTCCAGTTCAGGCCAGACAACGTCTTGCCATCGAACCGGCGGCTTGATTATGGTGTAGCTTATCTGTCCAATCCCTCAGGGGCGGTACACGAGGTAGATGAAGAAGCGCCAGCGGAAGAAATACAGCGCGGACCTGAAGGCGAAGATCGCCGAGGAGGAGGCGGTCAAGGCGCAGGGAACGATCCAGGAGATCGCGCCGCACTGTTTTCTGGTTCTACAATCGGGAGCGTGGGCATCAGGTCTTCGACTATCAGACCCCCGAATCCGCGTATTTTCAACGGGTGACAGGGGGCTGTGGAAACTGGCACGGCTGTGGAAATCACCACAGCCCTCTGATTCCCACCGCCGCTTGCAAACAGCCTCGCGGACTCGACTGTTTCACAATTCCCCCAGGCCGGGCGGCGAGCCAAACATCAACCCATTTCAACGGCGGCGATCCACCTTATGATCCCGGATTTCCTGTCCAATGAATGGGGAGCACCTCAAAATGCCGTGTGTGTGGCGCGCAAGCACGAAGGACGCATGCGTACGCAATGATGGCAGTTGGTGATTTGTAATGACCATCTGGAACGATCTTCGCTACGCAACTCGCTCACTGGCGAGGAAACGCACGAGTACGCTGGTGGTGCTGGCTTCCATGGCGCTGGGAGCCGGCGCCAACGCTGCTATCTTCGCGATGACGAATGCGGCCCTATTCCGGCCCCTCCCATACCCAGGCTCGGACCATCTTATAGTCACGTATTTCACTGAGCCAAATCGGCCAGCCGGAAGACCAGGGGCGACGATCAGTGACTGCCGGGCAGTTCAGAGAAACAACGGCAGTTTAGGGGAGGTGGGATGCACTCGAGACATTGCGATGAGTTGGTCAGATCCTGAAGCGGATTCCGAAGCTCCTCTGTTCGTCCCGGGACAGCAGTTTACAGCCGGTTTTCCAAGGGCCCTCGGTACATCGCCGCTTCTAGGTCGCTGGTTTGTGGAGGCAGAGGAATCACCAGACGCGAATCGTGTCGTGGTCATAAGTCATGAATTGTGGCAGAGCCGTTACGGAGGGATGTCGGACATCCTGGGACGCCTAGTGAGGATCGACCGCGAGCTAGCCACGGTGATTGGCATTATGCCTAAGGGATTCGAGTTCCATCCTGCGCAGATTATCGGTCCCGGCTTTGCCGAACGCCCGTCTTCACAGTTCTGGATTCCGTTTAGTAGGACTCCCGCTGAATCTTCCCGATCACAACGAAGCTGGACGGCTGTGGGCAGGCTCCGGCAAGGACTATCGATCGAAGAGGCGCAACTGGAGTTCGATGGTCTTAGGATCCCTGCGGACAACGGAGAAAGCGCAGCCGAACGGGGCTTGAAGCTTGTCCCGTTACGCGAGTTCTATTTCGGGAGTGCAGAGAACGCCCTGTTATTACTCCAAGGGATGGTCCTCTTTGTCCTCGTAATAGCATGTGCCAATATTGGCAGCCTAGTCGCATATCAGGGAATGGCTATGAAAAGGGAGATTGCAATCCGCTCAGCATTGGGCGGTACTCGGACGTCAATTGTTCGGCAACTGCTTACTCAAGGCGCCTTGCTATCGCTGCTGGGCAGCATTTTGGGACTTGTGATCGCGGCATGGTTGGCCCCATGGTTGGGACTACTCCTTCTGCCCGGCGTGTTTTCCTCGGCAGAGAGTATAGCGACGGATTCTAGAGTGGTTGGTTTTACGCTTCTGGCAGGGGTGGCTATCGGCCTCGCGTTCGGTATCGCTCCTGCCATACAAGCCTCTCGAAGAGACCTCAGAAAGGTTCTTGGCCAATTTAGCCAGCTTGGAAGGGAAGGATTCACCCGACCAGATTTCAGGAGAGTGTTCGTAGTCGTGCAGATTGCTCTTGCATTCATGATGGTTATAGCTGCCGGCCTCATGCTCAATACTCTGATAAGACTAAACGCTGTAGAAATCGGTATTGATCCTAGTGGACTCTCAACACTTCAGATGCCGCTGAGCAGGCAAAGTATAGCGGCCTCCCCGACTGAGGGCACTCCAAACGAACATGGGAGTGATTCTCTGTTTCTCGCCGAACAGCTTCGAGATCGCCTCGCGCAGACTAGTGGTGTTCAATTTGCGACCATCGCAGCACACGTTCCGTTTAGCGGGAGTGCGCGTACCCTAGGGATTCGAACCGATTCCGCGACCACTGAATTGAGGGCTCAATGGTACGCGATAGGTAATGACTACTTCGAGGCGCTGGGCGTCCCAATTCTCGTTGGGAACGGTTTTCAACTGCGAGAGAGCTCTACTCCAGTCGCGATCGTTAACTCGACGCTGGCAATGCGCTTGTGGTCAGGACAAAACCCGATCGGTCAGATGGTTCAAGTCGATCTTACCGGCGACTTACAACGGAGAGTTGTTGGAATAGTAGCTGACACACGGCAAAGCAATCGAGCATCCTTTCAACCTCAGATCTTTGTCCCCATAGAACAAGTGCCAGAGCGAGCGTTGGGACAAGCGACCCGGCCGACACACACGATTACGTTTATCATACGTTCGTCGATAACCGAGATCCAGCTTGCGACTTCAGTTCGCTCAGCACTTGCGAGCCTTGATCCAACTTGGCCAATTTTTAACATCAAATCTGTCGACCAGTACCTTTCCGACCAACTCCTCAACGACAAGCGAACGGCAGGCCTACTGGGAGCGTTTGGCGGCATCACGATGTTTCTGGCACTGGTCGGTACCTACGGCCTGATGAGCCAGTCGCTTGCTGAACGCACACCAGAGATCGGGATTCGGATCGCACTAGGAGCATCCCCCATGGCAGTCCTCAGGCTTGCCATTCGCCAATGGGTCGTGATTTCTGCTCTTGGCCTCTTGCTAGGACTGAGTTTATCAATCGCCTTCACCCGGGTTATCGAAAGCGCCTTGTGGAATGTCTCGGCGGTTGATCCGACGACATATGTGGTGGTTACCATCGGTTTTCTCACCACATCTATGTTCGCGTGCAGTATGCCCGTGCTTCGTGCGTTAAGTATGGATCCGCTGGCAAGCCTAAGACACGAGTAATTCGAAGCTCTGCGGTGATGATGGATCAATTTTGTCCCAGTCCTACTGAATTGATGCATATAGCTCATAAATAAAGACATTGTAACGCCTTCTTTGCTGTCAGTAGCCTGGCGATACCTTTACAACCGTTCCTGGAACTATTTTTTGATCGTTGCTTCGTCGCCAGTCGCCTGTAGCCCGTCACCCTGCAGCACGAGGAGGCTCGGATCACGGTGGATCCAGCCGACAGGGCTCCAGGGTGCGGAAGATATCCGGAAGGACGTGAATCCGGCGGCGACTGCGCCGATGTGGAGCGCCCTGCGAACAGCGCCCGCGACACCGGTTCGGGTGCCGGTCCACTGCGCCAGCTTCAGGGAGGGCATGCGGAAGGCGTTTCACAGCCGCCGAGCCGCCCAGACGACGCGGCCGATGACGTGGACCTCCGCGGCATCGCGTTCGTAGGTGTCGTATTCAGGGTTCACCGATTTGATGATCACCTTCGGCGGCTCGGAATGGGGCGCGTGCTCGATCCGCTTGGCGACAGCGTTGTTGCATGGATTGGGGCGGGGATGGAATTCCCCCTTTCCCCAAGCCGTAGCTCAGGCGATGCGTTCGAACACAGGCCGTCCGAGTGCGGTCATTGTGTTCAGGACTTTTTGGCCGAGTTGGATCTCCGTGATTTGCTGGAGAAGCTGCGGGATTTGAGCTTGGGGCCGATGACACCCTTCCAACGGCCGATCTGCGTTTCTATCCGGCTGCGCTGGTTGTACCCTGTGGCCACTTGGCAGGCCATGCGGCCGTTGCTGCGGATCCGGGCAATATGGCGATCCCGAACCGTTGGATCCCGCGCCGATTGCGGGCGGATCACTGCGTTCTTCGGCGGCGGTATAACCACATCCAGGGTCTCCCCATACCGTTCCCTCAGCAGATCCCGTGTAGACGCTCCATCATAGGCGCCGTCAGCCAGAAAGCCCGTGACCGGGGCATCCACTTGATCCAGGAGCCTGGGTAAGGCGGTGCTGTCTCCCACGTCATCGTGAGTCAGATTGGCGCAAACAATTGCACCGCTGGCCAAGTCCAGCCCGAGGTGGAGTTTGCGCCAGCGGCGGCGTATTCCCTTGATTTTATGCTTCTGCGCGAGCCATTCTCCCTCGCCCAAGATCTTGAGACCGGGACTGTCGACCACCAGATGGACAGGAATAGATCCTGCCTGCCTCATCGCCTGAGCGATGCTCAAGCCGTTTGCACGACGCGACAGTGTGGAGAAGTTCGGCACCCGTATATCCAGCCCCATGAGCGTGCCGATGGATCCCATAAGTCCCTGCGTTTGTCGCAAAGGAAGCCGATACGCCGCGCGCAGCGTCAGGCATGTCTCGATAGCCAGATCCGAGTATCTCCGCTGGCCACCCCGTGACGTGCGGCGCGGCCCGCTCCACACACTTTGAGCCTCATCACTGACCCAGATCGTCAGATCACCCCGCTGGCGCAGGCTCTCGTTATATTCTGCCCAGTTGATCACCCGGTACTGCGCCTTATCAAACTTGTGCCGTCGCACTGCGTTGAACTTATGTGGCATCTAGGTTATCCCCTGTGTTGAAAAACACGATGATAAGGCATCCTTCGGGATGATGAAAGTGTGCCAATCTTAGTTGGAAATTGAAACGGCTCCAAACCCTATGGTTTGATGGTATTGGAAGAAACAACATCAAGCCTGTAAGAGAAAGGAGCCGAGATGAGGAGTCTGTTACGTTCGGTGAAAAAACGCAAGAAGAGGCGAGTACTGGGTGAGGTCGAGGTCATGAGCCGGGAGGAGTACTCGGGACTGGAATTGGACTCGAAGGTGGAGATGATCCGGGCGTTGATCCCACTGGGGTTGATGCACGTAGAGGAGTTGCTCGACGAGGAAGTGAAGGCGTTGGCGGGTGAGCGATACGCGCGAAAGGAGGCGACGTTGAGGGGCCGGCGACACGGGAGCAATCCGGGGACCGTGGGGCTCGGGGGCCAGCGGGTGCCGGTTCGGGTGCCTCGAGTTCGCAGCGTGGCGGGCGGGGAGATTCCGCTTCGGAGCTACGAGGAACTCAGTCCGGATGGCGCGGTGAACGAACTGCTTCTCAGACGTGTGCTTTATGGGATCTCCTGCCGGAACTACGAGTCGGCCGCGGAAGCGATTCCAGGAGCCATCGGATTGTCGAGCTCGACGGTGTCTCGAGGATTCGTCCAGGCGAGTGCCGCGAAACTTCGGCAGATGCAGGAGCGGGATCTGTCGGCCGAGGACGTGGTGGCGATCTTCCTGGACGGGAAAATGTTTGCCGACGCCACGATGGTTGTGGCCCTGGGCATCACAATTACGGGCGACAAACGCTTCTTAGGCTTCGTGGAGACGAGTACGGAGAACGAGCAGGTACTGACTCCGTTTCTCCGTTCATTGATGGAGCGAGGCCTGGACATCTCTGAAGGCGTGCTGGTGATCGTCGACGGCGGCAAAGGTCTGCGCGCGGCAGTCAAGCGGGCATTCGGTAATCGAGCCCTGGTCCAACGCTGCCAATGGCACAAACGCGAGAACGTGGTGAGCTACCTGTCGAAGACCGAGCAAGCCGCGTGGCGCAAGCGGCTTCAGCGTGCGTACCAGCGCCCGGAGTACAACGAAGCCCGGGCGGCCCTCGAACAGCTCCATGGAGAGCTCGAGGAGCGAAACCAATCGGCCGCTGCGAGCCTTGAGGAAGGCCTGGAGGAGACCCTCACGTTGCATCGACTCGGCGTGTACGGGGTCCTGGGCCGTTCGTTCAAGACGACGAATTGCTTGGAATCGGTCAATGCCCTCGTCGAGGAAAGGTGCGCGAAGGTCGATCATTGGAAGAACTCGAGCCAGCGGCAGCGCTGGTTGGCGACGGCGCTCATCGACATCGAACCACGCTTGAGGAAGGTGATCGGCTACCGTCATCTTCCAAAGCTCCGCGAAGCCCTCAGGCGGGAGCTGAAGATTGAGGCGAAGACGTCGACGAGATCGAAGAAGAAGGTTGCGTGACCAATCGTGAGCCGTGGAGAGTTTCAACTAAGAATGGGCTTGACTCGGGATGATCCATGCAACAACGCTCTGCAATTGACCCTATGCCAGATGGCACTGTCAAGTTAAGTGATTTCCTGGAGAGCCCATTGATTGAGATGCGCGGTAAGTCACTGATTGTCCGTGCTGGCTAGAATTGATTGCGCGTCGAAAAAGAGTTAATTCCGGTTAACTTGACAGTGCCCGGGAGACCCATTCGCGCACGGCAACAGAGACACCTCAGGAATGAGGCTTGAAACCCACCCAAGTCCGCCGTCCGGCGTGGCGGAAGATTTGAACGACCTTTCGTATTGCTTGAACTAGCCGCGCTTGACGCTCTTGCCCAGCGCCATCAAGAAGATTGCACTCTTGCCGGCAGCGTGGGGTGAGAAGAACTCGATGACTTCGTCGTCGTAGAAGGTGAGTCCCGTCGCGCCGAGACGCTGGGCGTAGGCCCCCAGGTAGAGTTTCCCACCGAGGATCCCGGCTTCAAGCTGCACTGCACGGTATCCGCGGTTTCCAAACCGCTGGAGAATTGGGGCGAGGTCCGCCAAAAAGAACACGGCGACACTGGCGTCTCCGGGAAGCGATTGGTCCAACCCCAGGTGTGAGGCCACGCCACGGAAATCCCCTTCCTTCAAAAGCTCCAGCTTGTTCTCCTCATGATGGTACACATACGCGCCGGGTTTGATTCCGTCCACGGCGTTCACGATCAGATAAACGTCGTTCAGGGACGAACCGAAGGGAGAGAGAAAGTCCGCCCAAATGCCCCGTGTCGCACAGTGAAGCATTGTTCCTAACTGCTTGGCCTCTATCGACACCCTGTCGAACTGCCGTGTTGATCCACGTCGCAGGACCACTGTCTCGATGCTGTCTTTGGGTATCTGACTGTCAGACGGCGGCAAGAGAGAAATAGTTCCTTTGTTTAAGGACGTTCCCGGGCCGACCGGTGTGTGGCCGCGCCAGGCCACAACCTCCTCAATACTCCCGAGCGACGACGCCTCGTGCATCCGGGTCATCTGGGGATACTGCGCTTCACTCTCTGAAAGCGGTACTGTCTCGAGGCTCAGTGATGGGATTTCGGTTGGAGACGCCGAGGGAACAACGGATTGACGACCCAGCGGAATCATCGAAAACGCCACCTCGTGTTCCGTGTCGAGGTCGAGCAAACGATTGACCTCTGCGTCGACAAAGCCACACGTCACTTGTGCGGGGAGACCGAGCGCCTCGGCAACGGCCAGCATGTTCGCCAGAATCGTGCCGTTATCCCAGCCGAAATGACGGTACGTTCGAGCCTGATACTTCCATGCATTCCGCCAGTAAGTGCCAGTGCATATGAGGATCGCGGAAGCCCGAACGATGGCAGGATCACTCCCGGCTGCCCCGGCCAGCACACCTCGATAGTCACCTTCGTGCAGTCGGCGGAGGCTGAAATCGCCCGAGCCGAAGTGGTATACACCCGCATCGAGTCCATCGAGATCGCCGCATACAATGTACAACTCGAACGCATAGAGCGCGCCCGTGCAGGATGCGGCGCGGAAGTACTGTGTACCGCCCGGGTGCTCGACTTTCTTGGTGACACCCGCTGAAAGGTACAGCAACTGCCCCAGCTGCTTGAGGTCCGGAGCGCTTTCGGCTTCCGGGTCGACCTTGATGGCCGACACGGCCACAAGAGCGGGAATCTCGGTTCTGGCAATCGACCGATCCAGCCGGATCGTCTCCAGTTTGGGATAAATTTTGAACGGAAGGGGTTTGATGGACCAATCCATACGGTATGTATTGGCCCGGACACTCGACGGCGAATGCTTGGTGGCGTTGTGATATTCCCACGCAGCCTCTGTGGTTTGGTTGATCACGGAGAGCCTCTATCCTCACAGAGAAACCTGGATTTGTCCAAGCGATCGCTTCTGACTGGCAAGTCGGCCAGCGGCATCGGAGATTGCGTCCCACTAAACCCACCGTCGGGTTGGCGACTTGTAGGGGGCAGGCGATCTCGGCATCGGCGACGCAACCGTCCTTATTCTTGCACGGCGAGGATCGCCGACATTATAGATACGCGCTTGGTCCGTATTGATAACCCGGGGCTGTGGATGCGACGGAGCCGCCAGCGCCTTGCGGAACAGGCGTTGGGCCGCAGCGGCATCGCGCAACCTGGAGAGCATAAAGCCGATGGTGGCTCCAGTGGAATCGATGGCGCGGTAGCGGTAGCACCAACGGCCCTTGACTCGAACGTAGGTCTCATCCACACGCCAGGACTTATGGGTTGGCTTGAGATGACGGCGCAGCCGCTCCTCCAGTTCGGGACCGTAGCACTGGACCCAGCGCCAGATTGTCGTATGGTCCGCCTCGAGACCGCGCTCGCCGAGCAGTTCTTCGACATCGCGGAACGAGAGCGCGTGCCGCAGGTACCAGCGCACAGCGCAAAGAATCACCTCGGGCTCGGTTTGTCGCCACTTGAAGGTCGCCGGTCGGATTGTCTTTTTCATGATCACTTTAGGTTACCAGCCGCCATCGACCAAAGTTGCAACACAACCGGAGAGGCGAGCGGCTTGATGCTCGAGGACGGGGGCACCGTGGGAGAGATCGCCGCGGCCAGCAGTCACCGGCACGCACAGGAATGGAGGCGCGCGATGGCGAAGAAATTCTTTTCCCAGGGCGTGGACGACCTGCAGAAAAACGGGCCCAGCGGCGCCCTCGCAACAAACGGGGCTTCGCGCTACAGATGTGCGTACTCCGCTCCCCAGGCCACCTGTTGGCTTCGGGCAAGTTCGTTCCGCCGGGCGGCGCGGATTTCATCGGATGCCGGAGCGGGGACGAACTGGTCGACTACGGGGCGCGGGCCGCGACCCGACAGCTCCGAAAGATAGCGACTCCGGTGTAGAGCTATCGCTCCGGGATCACGAGCCAGTCCGGGTTGGGAACCTCCCGCGCCTCGACCGGGTGATGCGTCTCGCCGACAACGATGGCCGGTTTCTCGTCCGATGGGGCGATCGGCCATGGGGGCAGCTCACCCTTGCCTTGTTTCTTCCGTGGACCGGGCTCGAACCAGACCCGCCACACACCCAAAACGAGCGTGCCACCGATAAAGACAGCGGTGCCGGGCATGGCGGCATACCAACCGTGGATCACCCACAGAAGCATGGGCGCATTCAGGGCCATCAGCGCGACGAGGGGATTCTCCGTTCCGGCCGGAAACGGGCTCCACACATACCGGCCCGTTGAGGCGGCCACCGCCAGGATAAATAGGAAAATATGACTCCATTTCATGTCGTCTCAACGCTCCGCAATCCGAGCCTTCCCGCAGGGATTATTGTGGCGGGAGCGACCCCCGCGTAGGGAGGGCGGTAGTGGTCCACGTGATGCGCATTGCATCAGGGGGTCAGTGCCGCACGAAGTGCGCAAACGGGGGGGTCGCTCCCGCCATTTTGCTCCCCTCTGGTGCAGCACCGGACCCCCAGTCTGGTACTGCACTGGCCCCCCCTCTGATGCAGCACTGGACCCCCAGTCTGGTGCAGCACTGGATCCCCCCTCCGGTGCGGCCCTGGAGATGACCTGCGCATTGGCCTAACCACAATTGGATAAGGGTGATAGTGGAGAGAGAAGATGCGCAAAGGTTCTGCGCAAAGCTCGTGCGCAATGACCGTGCGCAAAGGGGGTGCGCAAAGCTCGTGCGCAACAGTATCCGTTCTGTTTGGCGCACGCTGGTACGGCATTTCGGCTGCGCAATGGGTGCCCGATTTTCGAGAGATTATGGCTGGGGTGCGAAGGCCGAATCGGATGTGGGACGCGCCGGGACAATTCACACAGTGTGCTCTCATTCAGGGACCTTGTAGAGCTGCACACCGCCCGGATAAATTCGCCTGGATCGCCATACCTTGAAGGTGTCAATCCGGATAGTGTCCGTCGTGGGATTTGCCAACATGGCCCTCAATGACCGGTAGTGCGCCCCGGCCCGGGTGAAACCTCCAAATCGTGCGAGAACCTTGGAATCAAAGGTATCGAGCGCCCTGGACAGTTCGTCCACTTCCTTCTGCAGCTCTGCCGCCTGGGGGTTTGGGCCGTTACTCCCGCCGTTGGCCCCCGTGTTATCGCGCGCCCATCCGGCCAGGACGGCCCGCGCGCGGTTATCAGCGTCCGGGTTGACGCCGATTGCAGCCACATGCATTGTGATCCCGCGTTCCCGCATGACACGCCACATATGCTGGTGCGCCCGGCCCCAATTCCGGAGTTCTGTGGAGGTGTTGTTGCCGGGATCGACATAGACAAACGTGGAGGTCGGCCCGCCGGCAATGGGGAGCTTCAGATGGAAATACCGGGAGACGCTCCCGGCCGATCCACCATAGATCCGTTTGGGCAGGTGCTCCTTGGGGACGCCGACTCCTGTGCAGTAAAAGACCTTTTCCTCTTCGGTCGGGAGCCATTCCAGCTCGGGGTGTTCGATGACGTAATCGAGCGACAGGAGCCGGCGAAGATAGACGGCCGGATCGGCGAACCTCCGGTGGCGGATGTTGGGAACGCCCAGCTCCCGGTAGATGCCCTTATGGGTGATCCGGCAGGCTTGCGTGCGATCCATGCGGCGAATAACCGGAATAGGCTCTTCCACGGCAAGTTTGAAGTCCACGAGGCTCTGAACGAAACGCTGTGCGCGGCTATGATGCGCATGGAAATAAGCGGTGTATTGGGAACGGGTGAACACACCGCTGTGGAGACAGACCATTGCAACCCACTCGGCGTCCTCCGGTTTCCATCCGAACCGTTCAAGATTTTTTTCACGCTCTCGCAAATGTGGAATCATGGGTATGTGTTTTCAGTTTATGCGAAAGGTCAAATATTTGAGAAGTCCGTCCAGGACCGGGTCAAAGCTCGTCCCGCCGTCCGCCGCCCTTGGGATTTCTTGAGGCGCGCGATCCTCACTGTTTCGGCAATTCTTCATTGCGGGCGACCTTGCAACGCGGCGGCACAAGTTTGATAAGGCACAGTACCCGGTGATCCACTGGGCGGAATATAACGAGGGCCTGCGCCAGCAGGGTGACCGGACGATTTGGGTCGGTGAGGAAGCTCCATGTGTGTGAAGCGCGCCGCTCCACACGTCACCGGGTCGCCAGTGGAGATACTCGGATCGGGCACATGATCCCCCCTTCCATGTCGAAGCCATGTGGCACGACGGCCAGTTTACCTATCGTCTGCCGCTACGGCTTGGGAAAGGGCGAATTCCATCCCCGCCACGATCCATGGAACAACACCCGCCAGTGAAAGTAATCTCGAAGTGAAACAACAGGAGGAGGACGGAACATGTTGAACGGGAACTGGTATCGGATGACTGAAAAGCAAGATATGGAAAGCCCCTCCGAGTCGGGAATAGAGTTCGAGGCATTTAACATAAGCGAGGCGAAGCGCATCTCCACCCGGCGGCAGAAGGTGAAGGGGACCGTGCTCGTCCTGGAGGAGTTGACGGGCAGGCCGCACGTGGTGTCAATCAAAGACGCGCTTGGAAAATGGATGGACGCGGAAGAGACATCCGACTAAGCGCACCGCATGGATTGGGACATTCTTCTTCTTTCGCTCCCCTCTTCCGGTCTCCTCGCGTTCGATCGAGTTCGCGGCTGGAGCCCCGGTCGATCCAATCCCACAGTCGATCCGGGATCCCCGTTCCGGATTCCGATTCTTTCTCGCGCTTCCTGACTGTCGTTTATCTGCCACGAACAGGCAGTGTCTGAAAGGCGTTCGGTCGGCCTAACGTGATACGAAAAGGTCACGCTTGCCTGCCCATCAGCTTGCGCGATAGCCAGTAACCACCGTATCTGACCACAAACACCAACAGAACCGCGAGGATGACCACCCTCAGGAGGTTGTAAAGGATGATCCCGAACACAAACTTGACTATGCGAGCAGCGGCGCGAGCACGGTCTGCCACCAGTACACAGCCGCCAGCAAGGCAGCGATCGGAACCACTCCGGATTGAGGTACGTTCCTTGAGTTGTTTTAAGCAATTTTCACAGATATAAAGGAAATCAAACTACAAGTAATACTTTTTATTAGGCTGATTAATAGATGGTGGACCGTTTATGCGTGGAAAACTGGACCGTTTATGCGTGGAAAACCCGCTAGGTAGTTGAATTAACACGGGTAATGAAACTGGACCGTTTATGCGTGGAAAAACTCTTAGATTCGCCGGGTTTTCCACATGTTGGCGGACCTATCGCTTGTTGAGGGAAAGTGGGTGGAGCTAGTCCCGCTTCGTCATGGGGATAACGGAGGTTCGTGACGGCCAAATGATGATGCGACCGCGTTCCAAGGTGTACTTGAAGTCCGGATACAGCGTCCTGATAACGCGTAGGTGTTTCAGGGCTTTCTTGCGGAAATCATAGATCGAAGAATAATCACCACTAAACTGTGCATGCATCGCCTTCCACGAAATCGCAGTCGTGCTCTTCATACCGTAGACCTTGGCGGTAGCGAAGGCGTACAGGTCGAGTGCCAGTGAAGATTGCTTGAGAGCCTGGAGAATCTTCATGTCGACCGGGAAAGATCGCGCTAGGAGCCTGCGCCGTAGGAAGTGAATGAGATAATTGTGTCGCAGTTAGGAGGAGATTGCGATGCCGACGACGTTTCGCCCGTACCAGCCGGATCAGGGGTTGCTGCTGGCGCCGGATATGCGGGATTGGTTGGCGGAGGGGCACTTGGCGCACCATGTGAGCGATCTGGTGGACGGATTGGACTTGACGGCGTTTTACGCGCCTTACGAGGGGGACGGTCGTCGCAAGTCGCCGTATGAGCCGCGGATGATGGTGAAGGTGATGATCTACGGGTACGCGACGGGGGTGTTTTCCTCCCGAGGGCTGGCGCGGAAGCTGGAGGAGGACGTGGCATTTCGGGTGTTGGCGGCGGGGAATTTTCCGAGCCATCGGACGATTTGCGAGTTTCGCCGCCGTCATTTGGCGGATTTCAAGGCGCTGTTTGTGGAGGTGGTGCGTCTGGCGCGCGAGACCGGCGTTGCGAACTTCGGCAAGTTGTCGATCGACGGGACGAAGGTTCGAGCCAACGCCAGCAAGCGCAAGGCGATGAGTTACGGTCGGATGCTGGAGGAGGAGCGGCGTCTGGAGAGCGAGATCGAAGCGTTGCTGTCGCGCGCGCGGGAGACCGACGCGGCGGAGGACGCGCGTTTCGGGGAGGCGCATCGCGGCGATGAGTTACCCGAGGAGTTACGCCGCCGGGAGGATCGGCTGGCGGCGATCCGGGCGGCCAGGGCGCGATTGGAGGCCAGGCAACGGGAGGCCGACGAGGCGCGGGGACGCGAGCCCGGTTCGAAGCGCAACCGGAAGGGCGGGCGGCCATACAAGCGGGAATACGGCGAGCCGGACGAGAAGGCGCAGGACAACTTCACGGATCCCGAAAGCCGGATCATGAAGACCTCATCGGAGGGTTTTCAGCAGTGCTACAACGCGCAGGTGGCGGTGGAGGGAGAGAAGCAGTTGATCGTCGCCACCGAGGTGTCGTCGAACGCCAGCGACCAGGGTCGACTGGTCCCGCTGGTGGACGAGGTGGAGGCCACCCATGGGGAACGGCCGGAGACGGTGCTGGCGGATGCGGGCTACTGCAACGAGGACGACCTTGAGGCGCTGGAGGCGCGCGGCGTGGACGGCTATGTGGCCTTGGGCCGGGAGGGCCGGCGCGCGGTCGCGGTGGACGCGGCCAGGCATCCGGCGAAGGCCCGCATGGCCGAGAAGCTGGCGACCTCGGCGGGACGGGTGCAGTACGCCCGACGCAAATGGCTGTCGGAGGCGCCCAACGGGTGGATCAAGGAGGTGCTCGGTTTCCGCCGATTCAGCCTGCGCGGCCTGAACAAGGTCCAGGGCGAGTGGAACTTGGTGTGTCTGGCATTGAACGTCAAGCGGATGCAGGGGCTTCAGGCAGCCTGATGACAGGGATACCGCCCGCAAATCAGGCCGAACGAGGGTCGATTCAAGCACCCGTGGCGCACCCATCGGCGCCTCGGCGTCCAAAACGCCCATTCCCCGGTCACCGATACCGATCGATCGCCATCTCGCGTAATTCGCCGAGCCGAAAATCGTCCTACGGCGCAGGCTCCTAGGTCGCCGCTCCGGCGCCGAGCGGCTCGAAGCCGCCAGTGCGCGGGCGCTGCACTTGCAGTCCTATAGCTACCGCACCGTCAAGAACATCCTGTCGTCGGCCCAGGACCGGTTGCCTTTCGGGGACACCGAAACCCCACCGACGCCCCATCACGACAACATTCGCGGCGCCGCCTACTATGCGGACCCCGAGGAGACGCACTCATGCTAATGGAACAAACCCTGGAGAAGATGAACCAGATGAAGCTATCGGCCATGGTCGAGGCCCTGGAGCAGCAACGCCGCTCGAATCAGTACACGGATCTCGGCTTCGAGGAACGTCTGGGCCTACGGGTGGATGAGGAGTGGACGGCCCGGGAGCACCGCAAGCTCACCCGACGCCTGCGCGCGGCGAAGCTGCGCTACGCGACGGCATCGCTGGAAAACGTCGACTTCAAACATCGTCGCCGTCTGGACCGTTCCCAAGTCCTCGCCCTGGGCTCCGAGTCAAGCCCATTCTTAGTTGAAACTCTCCACGGCTCACGATGGGTCACGCAACCTTCTTCTTCGAACTCGTCGACGTGTTCGCCTCAATCTTCAGTTCTCGCTTGAGGGCTTCGCGGAGCTTCGGAAGATGACGGTAGCCGATCACCTTCCTCAGGCGCGGTTCGATATCGATGAGTGCAGTCGCCAACCAGCGCTGCCGCTGACTCGAGTTCTTCCAATGATCGACCTTCGCGCACCTTTCCTCGACAAGAGCATTGACCGATTCCAGGCAATTCGTCGTCTTGAACGATCGGCCCAGAACCCCGTACACGCCGAGCCGATGCAACGTGAGGGTCTCCTCCAGGCCTTCCTCAAGGCTCGCAGCCCCCGATTGGTTTCGCTCTTCGAGCTCTCCATGGAGCTCTTCGAGCGCCGCCCGAGCTTCGTTGTACTCCGGGCGCTCGTAGGCCCGCTGAAGCCGCCGTCGCCACACGGCTTGCTCGGTCTTCGATAGGTATCTCACGACGTTCTCGCGTTTGTGCCATTGGCAGCGTTGGACGAGGGCTCGATTGTGGAATGCCCTTTTGACTGCCGCCCGCAGACCTTTGCCGCCGTCGACAATCACCAGCACGCCTTCAGAGATGTCCAGGCCCCGCTCCATCAATGAACGGAGAAACGGAGTCAGTACCTGCTCGTTCTCCGTGTCCGTCTCCACGAAGCCTAAGAAGCGCTTTTCGCCCGAAAGCGTGATGCCTAGGGCCACCACCATCATGGCGTCGGCAAACGCCTTCCCGTCCAGGAAGATCGCCACGACGTCCTCGCCCGACAGATCCCGCTCCTGCATCTCCCGCAGTTTCGCGGCACTCGCCTTGACAAAACCTCGAGACACCGTCGAACTCGACAGTCCGATCGCTCCTGGAATCGCTTCCGCGGCCGACTCGTAGTTCCGGCAGGAGATCCCATAAAGCACACGTCTGAGAAGCAGCTCATTCACCGCGCCACCCGGACTGAGTTCATCGTAGGACCGGAGCGGAATCTCCCCGCCCGCCACGCTGCGAACCCGGGGAACCCGAACCGGCACCCGCTGGCCGCCAAGCCCCACCGTCCCTGGATTGCTCCCGTGACGCCGACCCCGCAACGACGCCTTCTTTCGCGCGTATCGCTCCCCCGCCAACGCCTTCACTTCCTCGTCGAGCAACTCTTCTACCTGCATCAATCCCAACGGGACCAACGCCCGGATCATCTCCACCTTCGAGTCCACATCCAGTCCCGTGTACTCCTCACGACTCACGACCTGGACCTCACCCAGCACACGCGACTTCTTGCGTTTCTTGACCGAACGTAACAGACTCCTCATCTCGGCTCCTTTCTCTTACAGGCTTGATATTCTTTTTTCCAATGCCATCAAACCATAGGGTTTGGAGCCGTTTCAATTTCCAACTAAGATTGGCACACTTTCTGGGCTCCTGCGGGTGGATCCAAGACCGGCACAATCTTCTCATCACCGGTCCGACCGGCATCGGAAAGAGTTTTCTGGCTTCGGCTTTCGTCGAACGCGCCTGCCGGCGGGGTTTTAACGCCACCTACGTCCGCATGCCTCGGCTCTTGCACCAACTGGCGGTCGGCCGTGGCGACGGCTCCTACACCCGAGTCCTGGCCCGTCTGGCCAAAACCGATCTGCTGGCCATCGACGACTGGCTCCTGGCCCCGCTGCGCGACGCTGAACGCCGGGACCTGATCGAAGTCGTCGAGGAACGGAGCGAACGTTCCGCCATCTTGATCGCCAGCCAGCTCCCGGTCCCCGACTGGCACGGCGTCATTGGCGACCCGAACCAGGCCGACGCCATCTGCGATCGCCTCCTCCACAATGCGCACCGTATCGAACTGAAAGGGGCATCGATGCGGCAAACCAAGACCCAACCCAAGACGTTGAAGGAGTCCCGATGATCGGCGCACCGATGCATCCACACGCCGCCGCCAGGGGGTATCCAGGCCGGCCCCGGACCCAATCGTCGCTCCTGCGCAACCCTCGCGCGAAGGAAGTGCAGGAATCCGGGTCCGGGCGCGGAACGCGCGCCTCACGCAGGGCACGGGGCCTGTGGAAACTGCCGCAGCCGTGCAAATGGGAATGGTGGCCTTCGGCCGACTTTCTCTTGATCATTTCCACCGCTGCTTGCAAAAGCCTCCGCAAAAAACGCTCCCGCCTTTCGCACAGTTACACACAGGCCGGCGGCGATTTATCACAATAATTTTGGAAAGGACTAAAACAGGGAAAACCTGGACTCTGAAGGAATAAACTGAGACGCTAACCCGTCGCTTCGCTCCGGCGAGTGTTCACGATGGCCGGAATCGGTGTTCATGATTCCGGAACTGGTGTTCACGATCAGCGGAATACCCAAGGACGAGGCCGAGCTTTCTGAACGCGCCGACAGGGCCGGAGTGGCGCTCGTAGTGATAGTTCTCGTGGATGAGTATTTCGATGAGGCGCCAGAGGTCGTAGAACTTGCCGTTTTCGCAGTCGTCCAAGTTGTAGTCCGTCGGCAGCGTGTAGTTGTTGGTGTAATCGTTGCCAAAGTTGGAGTTGAGATGGACCCCGTTGCGGTCGGCAAAGGCAAGGACGGCGTAGCCAGTCGATTGGAAGTCTATCTTGCCGTCGCTATTCAGCTTTTTCATCGCTTCCACCGTGCGCTCGATCTCTTTGAACTGGGCGTCGGGAACAGGCTTCTTGTCCGTGGGCAGGTTCTTGTAGCAGTCAATGATGTGCTGGAGAGCGTCGAGGGCGGCGCTCACGGTGTTTTTCTGGGCAGTTGTCAGTGGCGGCATGTGAACCTCCAGCGTAACGCGATTATGCCACGGGCGTTCTCCCGAAGCAGCGGGCACAATTGAAAACGTTCAGGTCGTGATGTCGGCGCAGGTTGAATTAGTCCGACCCACACTTCGGACACATCAGATCAAGCTCAGCGTTTGGATGCATAGCCGAGTCGGTGTCGAGGCGCTGGGAGCGCATGGCCAAATGAGGCCGCAGGTCTTGCCTCGGTCGTGGCTCGGGTGGGTGACTCGAGAGGAAGTGATTGATTTTGTTGTTGGACTCGATTGACTCGGGGGTTTGCGCGGCCAACGGATACGAAAACCTCAACGATCCAGCCTCATGAAATGAAATCGACTGAGTGCGAAAGCCAGATTCCTGCTAGCTCGGCTACACAGCGATATGTCGGTCACGAAACGTTATGTGCACCCGGACAAGGACACGGTACGAGCCGCTCTAGAGCGCGTAAGTGGGCACAAAATTGGGCACAGTGAACAAACACTCCTCCCTGACCTTTCTGCCGAAAAGCCTGCAACTAACTGACCGCATGGAGCTTGGAAAGTCGGGACGAGAGGATTTGAACCTCCGACCCCCTGGTCCCGAACCAGGTGCTCTACCAGGCTGAGCCACGTCCCGACGTCAAACCAGACAATTCTAACATAGAGCGTAAACTCGGGATCGAAGACACCCCGTCGCTGCCGCTCTCGGTTCTGTCGAACGGGCCAGGTAGCGAATTGCAGATTTTCTCGTCGAGACTCCGCATTGGACATCGTTCATCGAAAATCCGAGGTCGGAAATCGTTTAGGGACCGTGGGAGTGCAGAAAAGCCACTATTCGTACCGCAGTGCCACCAGGGGGTCGACTCGCGTCGCGCGTCGGGCCGGCAGGTAGCAGGCCAGGAACGCCACGGCCAGGAGTAGTGCGATCACGCTCGCAAACGTCGTCACGTCGGTCGGCTCAACGCCGAACAGCAGACTTGCGATGACGCGCGCGGAGGCTGCCGCGCCGGCTACGCCGAGGGCGGCGCCAATCAGCGTCGGGATCATGCCCTGCCCCAACATGAGAGAGAAAATGCTCCGGCGGTCCGCTCCCAGGGCCATCCTGAGACCGATCTCCCGAGTCCGCCCGGCAACTGTCTGTGAGATGACACCGTAGATCCCCAGGCTTGCAAGGAACAGCGCCACCACCGCGAAGGCCGATGCGAGCGTGCTCTGGAAGCGCTGGCGGTTCGTCGATTCGATGAGGAGTTGCTCCATCGGACGCACTTCGGGCACCGGGAGCAGTGGATCGACATTCCATACAGCAGAGCGGAGTGTTCCGCCCAGGCCGGCATCGGCGCCCCCCCGCACGATCAAAGCGGACTGACTGTTTGGTGACGCCCAGTAGGGAACGTAAACCATCGATCCCGGTCCGGAATCAAGGTGGAGGCCACGGATGTCGGCGGCAACACCGACGACCACCCACGGCTCAGCGCTATCGTCGTCCTCGTAAAACGTCCGGCCCAGAGCTTCCTCTCCCGGCCACAGCCGCTCAGCAAGCGTGGCGGATACGATCGCTACGTCACGGTCGCGATCCCTTTCTTCGAACGCACGGCCAGCCGTCACCGGAATCGACAAGGTCCGGAAGTAGTCCGGACTGATCTAACGGTAGTTGGCCAGGGGCCGTTCCAGCAAAGGTCGCGTCTCTCCATCGATGGAAACGATGCTCACGTTCGTCTCGCCCTTCAGCGGAAGGTGCGAAGTCACCGCCACGCTTTCGATCCCGGGGATCGCGCCAACCTCTTGGAGTAGCCGGTCGTAGAAGGCAACTCGGGATTCGGAGTCACCGTAAGTCCCGAACGGCAGGAACAACTCGATCGAGTGTGCGTTGTCGACGACGAACCCGGTCTCCACCCCGATCAGCCGGAAGAAACTCGTCGTCAGTAGACCCGCCGTGATCAACAGCACGGCGCTCAGGCCGACTTCCAAACTCACAAGCGCTCCGCCGAGGCGCGAAGCCCGACGACCCTCGGTCGTCCGGGCGCCGGCCGCCTGAAGGGAACTCTGCGGATCGATCCGCGTCAGCCTCCAGGCAGGGAGTGCCCCGAACAATATTCCGGTCGCGGCCGTCAGCATCAATCCAAAGGCGAGAATCCGTCCGTCGAGGCCGACCTCATCGATCCGCGGAAGATCGACCGGCACCGCCGCGAGCATGACGTTCAGGGCGACATAGGCAACCGCGATGCCGAGAATCCCGCCCGCAAACGCCAATATCAGGCTTTCAGTCATGAACTCACGGACGAGGCGACGCGCCGGGGCCCCAAGGGCCACGCGCACCGCCACATCCTTCCGACGATGAGCCGAGCGCGCCAGGAGCAGGTTGGCCAGGTTGACGCAGACGATCGCCAGCACGGCCCCGACCGCAGCCAGCAGGACCCACAGGGCCAGTCGCACCGAACCGATCATCTGCTCCTGCATCGGGATGACACGCGCCTCCAGATCCATGTTGAGGTCGACTCCCGCCTGGATCCCCGCCTCGGTCGCGATCCCGAATTCCAGGATGTTGAGCTCGGCCTCCGCCTGCTCCAATGTTGGTCCTTGGCTAAGCCGGGCGATCGCACCGTAGTTGTGACTTCCCGTCATGTTAAGAGAACCGGGATCCAGTGTGAGAGGAAGGAACAACTCGACCCCGTCTCCAAGCTCGATCATCGGACCCAGTTCTTCGTTCTTCGGGAAGCGGAACGTTTCGGGCAGAACACCGACAATCTCGGCGGGTCGACCGTTCAAAGTAATAGTCCGGCCCAGAGCCTCCGGATCTCCGCCGAAACGTCGGAGCCAGAATGCGTGCGTCAGGACGGCGACGTCCTCGCTGCCCGGCTCACCCTCGCTCTCGAGAAAAGTCCGGCCGATTCGTGTGTCGGCTCCCAGCATCGGAAAAATATCCCACGACACGGCCCCGGCCAGGATGCGTTCGGGCTCGCCGTCCCCGGTCATGTTCATGTAGATGGCCTGGACCAGAGCGATCGCATCGAACGACTCGCTCTCCTCTTTCCACGTCAAGAAATGTTGCGCGTTCACGGGAAGCGTCGGATAGGGGTCCGCGATCTGTGGGATCACCTCGCGAAGGAGAACGAGTTGATCCGGCTCGCGGTAGCCCAGTGGTTTCAGCAGGATACCGTCAACGAGCGAAAATATGGCCGTGGTGGCGCCGATGCCGACCGCCAGCGTCAGGACGGCGGCGGCTAGAAAGCCAGGGCTCCGTCGGAGCCGTCGGAGTGCATATCGAATATCACTAGTGTAGTCCGTCACAATTAACGTAACGGCTCTGGCTGTCCCATTTCTGATCATATATGAGGAAAATAATGACCATTAGATCGGAAATCCCTGTGCGGAACGAACTCGGACGGCTTGGCCGAAGCCGCAGTGTGTCGGTCTGGCTCGGGGAACGATCCGAATAAGGTACAGTCTGTTAGACGGGGACCACTAGTGTCCGGAACACGGTGCGACAGCCGCCGGCAACTTATAGATGAACAGTGAGTTGAATGGCATTCTGCGATTTTTCGATTTGAACCTGCCGATCACACTTTTAGCAATATTACGGTGAGAGGGGTGATACCAATGGCGCATGAACTCAGGCCAAACCGTCTTCTCACAAGTCATGGATTACGCGCCCCGATACGAGTTTCAGAAGTGTGTCGCCCGCTATCGGGGCGATTACCAGCAGAAAGGGTTTTCCTGCTGGGATCAGTTCCTGGCGATGGCATTCGCCCAATTGATCTATCGTGAAAGCCTCCGCGACATCGAAGCCTGCTTACGCGCCCTCGGCAGAAAGCGTTACCACATGGGATTCCGAAGCAAGGTGGCGCGGACGACACTGGCCGACGCCAACGAGCGGCGCGACTGGCGGATCTATGCGGATTTCGCACAGGTCCTGATCGGCATGGCGCGGCCGTTATATGCCGAAGACCCCATCGGCGTCGAGTTGGATCAAGGTCTATATGCCCTGGACTCGACCACCATTGACCTGTGTCTTTCACTATTCCCATGGGCCCGGTTTCGCCGGCACAAAGCCGCGGTCAAGATGCATACACTGCTGGATCTTCACGGCAACATTCCCGCGTTTATCCACGTCACAGACGGGAAAGTCCATGACGTCAACGTTCTCGATGAGATCGCACCCGAAGCGGGTGCCTTCTACGTCATGGACCGCGCCTATATCGATTTTGAACGGCTCTTTCTCTTCTCCCTCTGTTCCGCTTTCTTTGTGGTGCGTGCTAAGAAGAACGTCGTCCTGCGGCGGCGGTACTCCCGTCGGGTGGACACGACCACGGGATTGCGATCCGACCAGACGGTCATCCTCACAACGAACAAATCCGCCAAAACCTATCCCGATCCGTTGCGGCGTATCAGCTACTTCGATGCCGGGACGAACAAGCGGTTGAAGTTCCTGACCAACAACTTCGCGTTGCCTGCACTCACCATCACTCAGATCTACAAGTCGCGATGGCAGGTGGAACTTTTCTTTAAATGGATCAAACAACACCTTCGAATCAAGTCCTTCTACGGCACCAGCGAGAATGCGGTGAAGACCCAGATCTGGATCGCCATTTCGGTTTATGTTCACGTCGCCATCATCCGGAAGCGCCTCGGCATCGATAGGAGTCTTTACCAAATCCTACAGATTCTCAGCATTACGATTCTTGAGAAACAGCCCATTTTGCAGGCCTTTCACGCGCCTGATTCCCAATTCAATGAACTCCAAGATCCTAACCAGCTGGTTCTATTCGACTTCTAACCGGACACTAGTGAGAGAGGATGGCATTACGATGAGCAAGCTTAGGTTCGCTTTCCGAACGCTGATGAAGACCCCCCTGGTGACGGCTGTGGCCATTGCATCACTGGCTCTCGGGATCGGTGCAAACGTCGCTATCTTCTCCATTTTCAATCAGATGATCCTCAGGCCAATGCCCGTCGCCGATCCTTATGAACTCGTGAACCTCGCCGCTCCAGGCCCGAAACCGGGCTCCAATTCCTGCAACAACGCCGGTAACTGCGAGGTGGTGTTCAGCTACGCGATGTTTCGGGACCTCGGGCGCGATCAGACAGTCTTCACAGGAATCGCCTCCCATCGGGTTTTCGGCGCCAACCTGGCCTACCGGGGACAGACCGCCAGCAGTCAGGGCATGCTCGTCTCAGGCAGTTACTTCTCTGTCCTCGGCCTTAATCCGGCCGTGGGACGGCTGATCGGGACGGGTGACGATTCTGCCGTGGGTGAGTCGCCGGTTGTCGTCCTGAGCTTTTCGTACTGGCGCGAGCGTTTTGACGCCAGCCCAGGGGTGATGGGTGAGACGCTCGTCGTCAACGGCCAGCCGATGACGATCATCGGTGTCGCACCGGAAGGCTTCGACGGAACGACGCTGGGATCGCGACCGCGGATCTTCGTTCCGATCACGATGCGGGGCATCCTGTCCGGCGTCGATACTTTTGAGAACCGACGCAGCTACTGGGCCTACCTGTTTGCCCGGCTCAAGCCGGGGGTCTCCATTGAACAGGTACGGACCGGGCTCAACGTTCTCTACCAGGGAATCGTCAACGAGGTCGAAGCGCCTCTACAAGAGGGCATGAGCGACCAGACGATGGAGCGGTTCCGTGCGAAACAGGTCCTGATCGAACCGGGCCACCGGGGACAGAGTTCCACCCACGCCGATGCAGAGGCGCCGCTCATTCTCTTGCTCGGGGTCACGGCGTTCGTCCTGCTCATCGCGTGCGCCAACGTCGCCAACCTCCTGCTCGCGCGCGCTGCCGCGAGGTCCGGTGAGATGGCCGTCCGGCTCTCGATCGGCGCGAATCGTCCGCAGCTCATCGCGCAACTATTAACCGAATCCCTCCTTCTGGCCGTTGTAGGCGGCCTTGGAGGCCTGGTCGTGGCGCGCTGGACGCTCGATTTGATCGCATCGCTATTGCCGGCGCAAGATGCCGCGGCGATACCGTTCGGGCTCGATGGCACGGCCATGATGTTCGCCGCCCTCATCACGCTGGGCACCGGCATTCTGTTCGGCTTGTTCCCGGCGCTGCACAGCACGCGGCCTGATGTCGTATCGACCCTCAAGGGCCAGACGGGTCAGCCGTCCGGCTCTCGCAGCGCTGCACGCTTCCGAACCGCGGTCGCCACGGCGCAGATTGCGTTGTCGATGACGCTCCTGATCTCGGCGGGTCTGTTTATCCGCAGCCTGTACAACGTCAGCCGGGTCGACCTGGGATTGGATCCCACCAACCTCATCACGTTCGGAATCTCGCCGCAGTTGAACGGCTATGCCCCAGAGCAGTCCCGCGAGCTGTTCGCCCGACTCGAAGAGGAACTGGCGGCCATACCCGGAGTGTCGGGTGTATCGACCGCGATGGTGGCGCTGATCGATGGCAGCAGCTGGGGGACGAGCGTGCAGGTCCAGGGCTTTGAAAACGGACCGGACATCGATTCGGGCTCCCGATACAACGAAGTGGGCATCGACTACTACCGAACGCTCAAGATGCCGTTGATCGCAGGCCGCGAGTTCACGGCGGCCGACTCGCTGGGAGCGCCCGAGGTGGCGATAGTGAACGAACGATTCGCCGAAAAGTTCAACCTCGGCAGCGACGTGGTCGGCAAACGCATGGCGACGTTCGGCGACGAACTCGAAGTCGAGATCGTCGGGCTGGCCCAGAACGCCAAGTACAACGATGTCAAGTCCGAGGTACCCCCCCTGTTCGTCATACCGTATCGCCAGGACGACGACCTTGGCTTCAACAACTTCTACGTGCGGACTTCGATCGCCCCAGAAGAAATACTCAGCCTGATCCAGCCTACCGTCGCCCGACTCGATCCGAACCTTCCGGTGGAAGACCTCCAGACTATGGAGGGGCAGGTCCGGGACAACGTCGTTGTCGATCGCGTCATCGGCGTCCTGTCGTCCTCGTTCGCTGTCCTGGCGACGCTTCTCGCAGCAGTCGGCCTCTACGGTGTCCTCGCATACACGGTTTCTCAGCGAACCCGTGAGATCGGGTTGCGCATGGCTCTGGGCGCCGCTCCGGGGCGGGTGCGGGGCACCGTGCTCCGCCAGGTGGGCCGCATGACAATCGTCGGCGGAACGATCGGCCTGTTCATTGGCCTCGGCCTCGGACGTCTCGCGCAATCGATGCTATTCGAGCTTGAGGGCAGCGACCCCGCCGTCCTGGCCGGCACGGGCATCCTGCTGGCCGTCGTCGCGATGGGAGCGGGATTCATCCCCGCACACCGGGCGTCGAGGGTCGACCCGATGCACGCGCTCCGGTATGAGTAGAGGCCGCCTCGAAGAGCGGCTCGAAATCTTGCGGCAACTGCGGGTGTCCACCCCGGACGATGCCGCAGTTTCGCTCCTCGGCAGCTCGCTCGGCGACCGATCAAATCTCATCGTGGCGGAAGCGGCCAAAATGGTCGCCAAACTTCGGCTCCGGCACCTGATTCCGGACCTTCTTTCCGCCTTGGACCCGCTTTTCAAGGACCCGGTCAAGCGTGACCCGAAGTGCCGGGGCAAGACCGCTATTATCAAGGCCCTGATCGAGCTGGACTACGAGGACGCCCAACCGTTCGTCCGCGGATCCGAACACGTACAGATGGAGCCGGTTTGGGGCGGGCAGGAGGATGCGGCTGCCGAGCTACGAGGGACTTCGATCCTGGGATTGATCGCCTGCACGGATCTGTCCCGGCACATGATCCTCAAACGCCTGGTCGACGCCCTCAGTGACGCTGCGCACCCGGTCCGTACAGATGCCGCACGAGCCCTCGAACAGATGAAAGGCGATGACGCCGCGCTCGTGCTGCGGATGAAGGCCCGCCTCGGCGACGATTACGCGCCCGTCGTCGGGCACGTCTTCGATGCCCTGTTGCGTCTGGAACCGGACCAGGCCGTTTCTTTCGTATGCGAGTACCTCGGTGCGGACGCCCCTGGAGTTGCAGATGAAGCCGCGCTTTCACTGGGCGCGTCGCGCGAACCCGAGGCCGTCGGAAAGCTCATCGAGGCCTGGAACGAGGGTACGGACCGGGGCTTCGGGGGCGTTCTGCTCCGCGCTCTCAGCTCATCCCGGAATGAAACCGCGATCACGTTCCTGCTGGACCTTGTACGAAACGGCCTCGGCAGGGACGCGGAACTCGCCCTGGAAGCACTGGCGATTCACAGCGAAACCCCTGAAATCCTGGAACAGATCGAAGAGGCGAAGAGAGTGCGGAGAGAAAAATAGGCACTGGCACCTATGTCTCCTATTTCTTCACCCTCCCGGATGGTATTCCCGCTCGACATGACCCTCGAGCTGATCCGGATAGAAGTACACCTCCCTCAGATCTCCAGTGGCATACCGCTCCGTCTGGTCGTTGAAATGCGGCGACGCGGGGTCGCCACTCTCGCCACCGGCCGTCACCGCCCTGGCACTGACGCGGTCGCCAAACTCGACAACGGCGACGAAGCTGTTCCCGCTCGTGCCGTACATCTTCACGGTGCCCGGGTACGTGCGAGCCCCGAACGACGCAAGCGAGCCCCAACGGGACGACGAAAACCCGACTGGACTGCTCGGACCGGCGTCGTTGAACGGCTGAACGATGTCGCCGGTTAGGCGCTGGAAGCGGTTTATGTCGCCCCACGGGGTTCGCCACTGTCCAAAGTCGTTCTCGAGCGTGGCCGAGGCGGCGGCGAGAGCCTCGAGGTGATGGGCAGGGCTCGCAGGACCGGCAATGTAGTCCGCGTTCGACATGCCGGCGCTCCGCGCATCATTCCTGACGCGCCCCATCATCTCGGTAGCCCAATAGATAGCCAGGGAGGTCTCGACGGAGTCGACTCCCCAGCGGAGATCCCAGTCACCGAGGAGGCTGATCTGCTCGGCCACCTCGGTTCTGAGCGAGTTCGATGCCGGAGTCCGGTCGTAAGCCCGGAGGAGCGCTGGTATGAGGGGCTCGAACGCCGTTTGATAGCTGTCGAACGCGGCGTCGATGAGTGACTGGAGCGTAAATTCGGTCTTACCCTGGAGGACCCGAATCGCGTGAAGCCCGCGTGCGTTCTCACCACTCCTCTGCACGTATCCGGGGTAATCACTCTGGCTGGGGCTGTGCTCACCGGCGGCCGAATAGGGCCAGTTGTTTGTATTCTGGATCCAGCCGTTCGGAGGATTCAGAACGTTTGGACTCTCATCGATCGACAGCAAATCGCCCCATTCCGTCGCCGGATCGGACCCGTCGACGGGCGCGTTCCAGTTGAAGCCTTCGTCGCGACGCGGGATGAAATTGGAGTGGAAGTACGCGATGTTGCCTTCGGCGTCGGCGAAGACGGTGTTGTTCGAGGAGTTCGTGTGGAGTCCCATGACCTCGTAGAAGTCCTCGTAGTTCAGCACCTTGGTCCTCAAGTACGACTGCTGGAGTGCCTTGAGCGGCTCTTCCATGAGCCGGACGCTCACCCACTTGTCATCGACCGCACGTACGACGGGGCCATGATGGGTCCTGTACACGGTGAACTCGCGTTCGGCCATCCCGGTATCGGTCTTGTAGGGGATCGTGATCTGCTCGGTCGTGACGGGCCGCTCCTCATCGCCGTAGACATAGTAGAAAGCATCATCCCGCTCGACGATGGTTTCGAGGTACTCGTCGATGTTGTCGACGCCACTCGATGTGTGCATCCAACCAGCTGTCTCGTTAAATCCCTGGTAGACGAAGAACTGCCCCCACGTCACGGCGCCGTAGGCGTTCAGACCCTCCGAACTCGTCATGTGCAGTTCTGAGCGGAAAAAGAACGACGTGTGCGGGTTGATGAGCAGCAACGCATTACCTGTCGCGCTGTTCTCGGGCGCGATCGCGAAGCCGTTCGACCCGGAGGGCTCTCGGAACCTGTCGTCCTCGACATCGACCACTGCCTCGGCCATCGGCGAGCCGCCGTAGAAGTCTTCGAGTCGGCCGAGGTTCACCCGCTCGATGTCTCCGCCGATGCTGCCCTCGCTGAACGTGAGCGCCATCCAGGGCTCAAAATACGTGAGCACGCGTGGCGCGACCTCGGGATGAGTGTCGAGGTAGTAGTTCAGCCCATCCGCCCACGCGTCCATCAGGCTCTGGAGCCACACGGGGGCTTCGTCGTATTGGGCTCTCATATCGTCGGGAGCGATGAACAGCTTCATGCGCAGATCACGCCAGATCTGGCCCTCCCCCTCAGCCTCGGAGAGGCGACCCATCGCGTTGAGGAAGTTCACCTCGATGCGGTTGAAGTCGTCCTCGGCCTGGGCATAGATCATGCCGAAGACGGCGTCGGCGTCGGTCTGCCCGTGGATGTGGGCAATACCAGAGTCGTCGCGAATGATCGTGACCTCCGCGGCTCGCGCTTCCAGGCGCGCGAGTTCGGCATCGACGGGCGTGCAAGCGGCCAGGTACAACGAAAGGCCAGCGACCAGCGTGGCGAGGAGGAGCTTCTTCATTGGGATTCTCCAGGGCTTGATGCGACGATGAGGGGCGTTCGAATCTACGGGACTCATGCCGCGTTGTCATGGCATTGTCAGCCGGGATGATAACACCTAAGAAGATAGCGGTTTCTCGAGAATCCCCGCACACATATCGCGGTACTATCGCCGGCATGGGTTCGGCGAATCAAACGAGGAACGAGCAGCGACCTATGCTCACGCGCGCGAGGAATCGCGCGGCCGTCCTCGCGCTCCTCGTCTTGACGGTATCGGCCGGAGGCACAACGGCGGGCGGACAGGCCGCTTATTCCACGGCAGGCGAATGGCGGCAGTGGGGAGGCCCGAACAGAAACTTCATTTCGGACGCGACGGGTCTGGCGGAGAGTTCGCCGGATGGGGGGCCTCCCCTGCTCTGGACCCGCCCCCTCGGTCTGGGCCATTCCGCCATCGTTGTCGATCAGGGAAACCTGTACACGATGTACCGGCCAGGACCTGAAACCAGACGGCGGGGAAGCTGGGAGAGCCGGGAAATCGTGATCGCCATGGACGCGGCCTCGGGCGACACCCTCTGGGAACACGAGTATCCGTCCCAACCTCTGCACTTCCAGTTCGGCGCCGGCCCTCACGCCACGCCGCTCGTGGTCGACGACCTGTTGTTCACGGCCGGAACGAACAAGCAGCTTCACGCATTCGACAAGACGACCGGTCGGATCGTCTGGTCGCACGATCTGGTTGCCGACTACGGCGCGCCACCAACCCTGATTCGACCGGCGGTTACGGCCGGCTACGCGTGCAGCCCGATAGCCTACAAGAACACGATCATCGTCCAGGTGGGAGGAACTGGTCAGGCGGTGATGGCGTTCCGCCAGAGTGACGGATCGCTCGTCTGGAAGAGCGGCGACTTCCTCACCGCACATGCAGCACCGATCCTGATCGATGTCGATGGGCAGACCCAGCTGGTGATCTTCGGCGGGCAGACGGTCAACGGACTCAACCCGGACACAGGCGAAGTCCTCTGGTCACATCCCCACGACACCAGCGGCGACATGAACAACAGCATGCCGGTCTGGGGATCCGACAACGTGCTATTCCTCTCGTCGGCGTACAACCAGGGCAGTCGGGCGCTACGGCTCACGAGAGAAGAGCAGAAAACCAGCGTCGAGGAACTCTGGTTCACACGTCGGCTCGGCCTGATGTTCGCCAACGCAATCCGGCTCGGCGACTACATCTATGGCACGGACGGAAACTTCGGCCCAGCCTTCCTGACCGCGGTCGACATCCGGACCGGTGAGGCCCAATGGCGCGAACGTGGCTTCGGCCGCTCCAGCATCGTCTATGCGGACGGCAAGGCGATCATCATGGACGAGGACGGTGACCTGGTGCTGGCCACGCTATCGCCGGAAGGTGTGAGCGTACTGGCCGAGACGCGGTTGTTCGACACGACGTCGTGGACCGTGCCGACACTGGTCGGCACGACGCTCTATGCCCGGGACCGGGCAAGGATCGTAGCCCTCGACCTGGGCGAATAACGCCTGGGACCTATGGCGGAAGTCGCCCAAAGCTGTAGCGGCGCTCTATGAGCGCCGAATAATGGGCGGTCGTAGACCGCCCCTACGGTGTGGACGCGACTTTCACCACAGCCGACTAATTACTGGTTATCGGCTCCAGCCGCACAACTGCCGTGAGGCCGCCCCTTCTGGCGTCGATCGCGAGATAAATATAGCCATCCGGTCCCTGGCGGATGTCGCGGATGCGTCCGAGCCCCAGGACCAGTGTCTCTTCGTTAACGACCCGACGCCCCTCCAAAGTAAGCCGGGCGATCTGCTGACCGGCCAGGCCTCCGACCAGCAAGCTTCCCTTCCAGTCTGGAAACCGGTCTCCGGTGTAGAACTCCAAGCCCGAAGTCGCGATGGAAGGCACCCAGTAGTGAACGGGCTGTTCCATCCCCTCGCGGTGCGTGCTCTCATGGATGGGAACCCGCTCTTCTCCGTAGTTGACCCCGTAGCCGATAACAGGCCAGCCGAAATTGAGGCCGGGGCGGATGAAGTTCAGTTCGTCGCCGCCCTGCGGTCCGTGCTCGGTCTCCCAGAGGTCGCCCGTCTCCGGGTGGATCGTCAAGCCCTGGAGGTTCCGGTGACCAAAGCTCCAGATCTCCGGTCGCATGCCGGGGTTGCCGACAAAGGGGTTGTCCTCGGGAATCCTCCCATCGTCGTGAAGACGGTTCACCGTTCCCTGGTGGTTGCCGCGATCTTGTGCGGGATGGGCCTCGAGATCGCCGCGCGGCGGGGCTTGCCGGTCACCTACCGTGATGAACAGGTAGCCGTCTGAATCGAACACCAGCTTGGATCCGAAGTGACCGCGGCCCCCGCTCCAGGCCCGCGCTTCGAAAATCTCCTCGACGTCGGTCAGGCGGGTGCCGTCAAACCGACCGCGGACGACGGCCGTCGTCGCCTGGGTGCCATCCTCACTCGGCTTGGAAAAACTGAGATAAAGCAGGCGGTTGGATTCGAAGTCAGGATGCAGCTTGACCTCGAGCAAGCCGCCCTGACCGCCGGCCCGCACAGCGGGAACACCCACGATCGGTTCGGGTTGCAAGACACCGTCGCGGACGATCCGGAGCCGGCCCGGGCGCTCGGTAACGAGCATGTCGCCTCCGGGAAGGAAAGCGATCGACCAGGGGTTTTCGAGCCCCTCGGCGACGTTGACGACGCGATACTTCAGATGATCGGACTCGAAAACCTGCTCCTGGGCCTCTGCAATGCCAGCCAGTCCAGCCACGACCACGCAACAACAAATCAGTCCTCGGAAGAAGGATCTCCTCTTCATCTCACCTCCATGGGTAAAGACATTCGCCAGAATGCCTGATCCCGACCGTCACGCCGCTCTGCTAGTGATCCATAATGATCCTTGCACCGGGAGTGGCTGTCAAGCCGAGGCACGCTGGCGCAATGGCCCATGAGTCCAACAGAGCACTTTTTCGCCCCCTGCCCTCGCGGCCTCGAAGCCGCTCTCGCGGCGGAACTGACGGCCCTCGGCGCGGCCGACGTGGCGGGGGTCCACGGTGGCGTTGGGTTCACGGGACCTTACGGCCTGTGCCGCAGGGTCAATCTCGAAAGCCGTATCGCCAGCCGCGTCCTGTGGCGAGTCGGACAGGGCGACTATCGGGACGAGTCGGACATCTACGATTCCGCCTGCTCGCTTCGGTGGCCCGACTGGTTTATCCCGGAGCGTAGCATCCGGGTCAACGTATCCGCGATCAAGAGCCCGCTCCGGAGCCTGGACTTCACAACACTTCGGATCAAGGACGCCGTGTGCGACGTGTTTCGTCGCGCGACCCGAAGACGCCCCGATGTCGATACACGCCACCCGGACGTCCGCATCCATGCTTTCCTAACGGCTAACGATTGTACTTTCTATCTCGACACTTCGGGCGAGGCGCTGTTCAAACGTGGTTATCGTGCCGGCACAGGTGAGGCGCCAGTGCGGGAGAACCTCGCCGCCGGCATCCTGCAACTGGCCGGCTGGCGGCCGGGAGTGCTCCTGCTCGACCCGATGTGCGGCAGCGGTACGTTCCTCACCGAGGCGGCCATGATAGCAGCGGACATCGCGCCCGGCGCCCGGCGTCGATTCGGCTTCGAAAAGCTCAGGAACCATGATGTCAGCCTCTGGCAAGAGCTGCGCGAGGTGGCTCGACGCCGCAGGAAGGACGTCACGGATACCACCATTCACGGCAGCGATCGTAGTGGCGAAGCCCTGCGGCTGGCGCGCGCCAATCTTGCCGCAATCGGCCTGGAGAACGCGGTTCACCTGAAGCGGGCGGATGTACTGAAGATGGATGCTCCGGCGGCGGCGGGAATCATCGTGACGAACCCGCCTTACGGGGTCCGCCTGGACGAACAGAAGAAGCTGGCGGAGTTCTATCCCCGCCTCGGCGATGTGCTGAAACAGAAATATCCCGGTTGGACCGCCTACATCTTCACAGCCGACCTCGGTCTGCGAAAGCTGATCCACCTGACCGCATCGAAACGCATACCCCTGTTCAACGGCGCACTGGACTGCAGGCTTTTCGAATACAAGCTGGTCCGAGGGAGCAACCGGAAGGACTCCCGTACCACAGGCGGCTAATGGTCCCCGCCAGCAGCAGCGTTGCTAGATTTCGGAGCGCAAAGGTGCCGGATTTGGGGAAGCGACGACGAGCCAATGCTCATTCATTGCGAGGAGGAGCGACGCCAAAGACGGCGCCGTTCCGCCCGAACCCGCAGGGCCGAAGGCAGTTGCCCACGCTGAACGCCAAGGACCTCCGTAGTCTCAAGACGCTGACGTTGTGGATTCCGCCATTCGGTCCGGTCGCAACTTCCTTCGGAGATAGTGACGGTATTTCTGGCGGGGACCACTAACATCATGCCCTCTCCGTCCCGCCTTCATCTGCCGAAACTGGCGTTTCCGCCAGCGACCATACTCGCTTTCCTGGTCGGACGCTTCCCGAACGTGCCAGCCCTCGCCTGGCGTGAACGAATCGCTCGCAGACTGGTTACCACTGAAGATGGGACGGTGGTGCGCGAGGACACGCCCTATAAACACGGCATCATGGTCCTGTATCGGAGGGAGGTTCCAGGGGAACCGGCAACGCCGGAGGCCGAGGAGATCGTCCACCGGGACGACGAGATTCTCGTTGCCGACAAACCACACGGGATGCCGGTCACACCCGCCGGGGACCACGTCGAGCGTTCGCTGCTGTTCCGACTGCAAAGAAGCACGGGCCTCGAGGAACTGGCGCCCATGCATCGTCTCGACCGGGAAACCGCGGGAATCGTCCTCTTCGCCATAAAACGGTCTTCACGACCGCACTACCACCGGCTGTTCGCCGAGCGGACTATCGAAAGGGAGTACCTGGCCCTGGCACGGTGCTCCGGCGCTCCGGGCTGCACGCGATGGCGGGTTGAAAACAGGATGGCATCGGGTAACCCGTGGTATCGGCAAACAATCGTAGATGGTCCGGCCAACACGACGACGGACATCGAGCTGCTGGAATCCGACAACGGCATCGGGCTGTTCCGGCTCCGGCCCGAGAGCGGCAAGAAACACCAACTGCGGGTCCACATGGCATCGGTTGGCTTTCCGATAATCGGCGATCGACTGTACCCGGAGCTGCGCGAAGCAGTCGATGGGGAACCTCCGTTGCAACTCCTGGCCCGCCAACTGTCCTTCACCGACCCCCTGACGAGAGCGGACAGGACCTTCGATTCCCGGAGAAGACTGCTCCTGCAATTCGACGCCAACCCGAACCATAATGACCGCGCGTGATTGTCCGCCCGTGCGGCTGACTGATAAGATCGGGCGATCAACCTCTCACAGCAGCCAGTATGGAGCAACCCTCGCAAATGAATTCAGATGAAAGTAACGTCCTGCTTGCGCAATGGACCGGCCCCTATGGGGGGGTGCCGGCATTCGACAGAATGGATCTCGACGCCTTGAAACCGGCCCTGGAGGCGGGCATGGCAGCGCATCTCGAGGAAACCGAAGCGATCGCGGATAACACGGAACCGGCAACGTTCGAGAACACCATAGTCGCGATGGAGCGCACCGGCCGCGACCTCGATCGGGTGTTCGCATACTGGGGAATATGGGGCTGGAACCTCTCGACACCCGAATTCCGGAAAGTCCAGACAGAGATGGCCCCGCGCCTGGCTGAGTACAAGTCGAAGATCACCCAGAACCGCAACCTCTTCATGCGTGTCCAGGCGGTTTACAAAGGCGACCAGATGGCGGCGTTGCGGCCCGACCAGAAACGTCTCGTCCGGCTCGTCTACGATGGCTTTGCGCGAAACGGCGCGACATTGGAGGGCCCGGCCAAGAAACGCTACGCGGCGATCAACCAGCGGCTCGCCGAGCTCCACACCGAGTTTTCCAACAACGTGCTAGCCGACGAGGAAGCGTATGTCCACTACCTGGATGCGGGGCAGTTGAGCGGCCTATCCGAATCCTTCATCGAGGCCGCTGCTGAGGCGGCCAGGGAACGGGACCGCGACGGGGAGTACGCGATCACGAACACGCGATCTTCGACCGATCCGTTTTTAACCTTCTCCGATGAACGCGAACTCCGAGAAAGAGTCTGGAACACCTTCTATGCCCGGGGAGACAACGGCGATGAACACGACAACAAAGCCGTAATCCGAGAGATCCTGCGGTTAAGACACGAACGCGTTCAGCTTCTCGGTTACGACAACTACGCAAAGTGGCGCCTCGAAAACCGCATGGCCAAGACGCCCGGCACGGCGATGGACCTGATGGAAGCGGTATGGCCGGCCGCGCTAGGGCGCGTCGCCGAAGAAGTCGCCGACATGCAGGCGGTGGCCGATGCCCAAGGTGCGAGTATCACGATCGCCCCGTGGGATTACCGTTACTACGCCGAGAAGGTGCGCAAGGAGAAGTACAGCCTCGATTCCGACCTCGTGAAACAGTACCTGCAGTTGGATAAGCTCCGCGAGGCGATGTTCTTCGTCGCGGGCGAATTGTTCGACTTCGAATTTCGGCCCGTCCCTGACGGTGCGGTTCCCGTCTTCCACGAGGACGTCACCGTCTGGGAGGTCACAGACCGCACATCGGGCGACCATGTCGGACTTTGGTATCTCGATCCGTACGCACGCCCCGGCAAGAGCTCAGGCGCCTGGGCGACCACCTACCGCAGCCATGAAACCTTCGATGGCAAGTGGACGGTGCTCGGCTCGAATAATTCCAATTTCATCAAGGGACCGCCGGGCGAGCCGGTCCTCATTTCATGGACGGATGCCGTTACCCTGTTCCACGAATTCGGCCATGCGCTCCACTATTTCTCGTCAACGGTCGAGTATCCGACACTCAATGGAGGGGTCCGGGACTACACCGGATTTCAATCGCAACTCCTGGAGCGCTGGCTGTTGACTGACAAGGTAATTGACAACTATCTCGTGCATCACGAAACGGGTGAGCCCATTCCGGCAGAGTTGGTAGCGAAGATCAAGAACGCGGCGACGTTCAACCAGGGCTTCGCGACGACGGAATACCTGGCCTCGGCGCTCGTGGACATGAAGTACCACACCACTGCCCCCGATGGCATCGAACCTGACTCTTTCGAACGCACGGCGCTTAAGGAACTGAAGATGCCCGAGGAAATCGTCATGCGACACCGAAGCCCGCAGTTCGGACATGTATTTTCGAACGAAGGATATGCCGCCGGCTACTACGGCTACATGTGGGCCGACGTGCTAACGGCTGACGCTGCGGAAGCCTTCGGGGAGGCGCCCGGTGGTTTCTACGACAAGGATCTGGCAAGAAAGCTCGTCAGCAACCTGTTTGCGATAGGCAATGCTGTCGATCCGGCCCAAGCCTACCGCGCTTTCCGCGGCCGCGACGCCGGTATCGACGCGCTAATGCGGAATCGGGGATTCCCTGTTCCCACCCGTCGTGGTAATGGTTCCGACTAAACCCAAATGGGGTATGATCCTCGAACATTCACATCTGTCTGGAGGGCTGAGATGCGGTTCAAAGCGTTCATCGCGTTCGCTGTATGTGGCTTGATTGCGGTTTCCGTGAGTCCAGGTTTTTTACCGGCGGTTGCGGCCGGACAGGCGCCCCAGGCGCAAGCCTCCGAAGTGGACCCAGTAGCCGAATTGGTCGGACGTCTGAGCCTTGAGGGCTACAAGAACACGCTCCGAGGGCTGGCCGAGTTCGGCGATCGGCGACAGGGCACGGATCGAAACATGGCGGCGATCGACTGGATCGAGGAGCAGCTCGAGAGCTATGGCTGCTCGACCGGGCGAATCCACTACGAGTACAATCCCGCGCCCAGGCAGCCCCGCGGCGGCGGCGGACGCGGCGGCGGCGGGCGCGGTACCCGGCCGGATCCCGTGATTGCGAGCGGGGAAATCCGGAACGGCCCCGGGGGATCTCGGTACTACGGCACGACCCGACGCACGGGAGTGAACAACGACGCGGAAGGCCAGCCGGACGAAGCCCTGCGCGAACTCAACATGCAGCCGGCGACGAACGGCCCGCGTGAAGAGGTCTATTGCACGAAGGTCGGTTCGACGCGACCCGACGAGATGTACATCATCGGTGCGCACATGGACGGGCACGGATGGGGCGCAGCCCTGAACGACAACGGTTCGGGCACCGCGCTAGTGATGGAGCTGGCCCGCGTCCTCAACATGCCCGATGTGGAAACGGAACGGACGATTCGTTTCGCCCTCTGGAACAACGAAGAGACAGGCCTCAATGGTTCGGAAGCGTACGTGGAGCAACGTGCCGAACTCCAGGGTATCGAAGATCCGCCGGGATCGGGCCGTTATCCTGAACCGAACTGGGTCGGCATGATCCAGCACGACATGATGATGTGGGATCACGGCATGCCTCGCGCTGACGGCACCTGGAATCCGGAGCAGCGGCCGGAAGCCGACGTCAACATCGAGTTCCAGTCCACTTCGGAATTTGTCGACGAGGCGATGAAGATGGCGTTCTTTTTCCGTGAAGCCAACGAAAACTACGCGACGGATTACCCGGCAGCCGTCGGGCCTCACATGACGAACACCGATTCGACACCGTTCATGAACCTGGTTCCCTCGATCAGCCTCCGCGAGAACGAGCGCGGGATGCACACCGGAGCGGGTTGGAATCCGACCTGGCACCAGCCGATCGATGTATTTGAGACGTTCAGCGACAAGGATTTTCGTCTGGGCCTGAACGCCGCACAGACGACGCTGGCTGCGATTTCACAGCTTGCCGGCGCCATGTTGAAAGACTGAATGACGGATGGTGCGAGTGGCGGGCTCGGAACGAACCCGCCATTCGCCTAACCTGACTTGCGCAGCGGCCGCAGCAAGAGCATCACGATCTGACCAGTGCTGAGTAGCGTTCCGAACGGCAGGTACCACAGGCCGGCTATCGCGCATCCCAGCATTCCCCACCACGCCCACTCGTAACGAAACACGAAGGCAACCATAGCAACCAGCCAGGTTCCGACGACGACGACGTGAATCGACATCATCAAGGTCGAGCGTGGCTCTATCCCAACCGCGGACACCAGATCGGCCCAGGGCCCGAGTTGTCCTGCAAACGTTCCGGAGCTCGGCGTGACGTAGTCGCCGACGATGAGCGCCCGGCCGCCGTCAAACGCCAGCCAGCCACCCTCGACGAATGCGAACAGCAGCACGATCCAGCCCAGCGGATGCATTGGGGTTTTCACGGACTCATCATCGCGGTCTGAATCACGACCACTCTCCGTGTCGCTCAGATTCCGCAGTCGATTGGCAACTTTGGGTAATTGCTGCAAATGATGTCAGGAAGCAACTCTGCCAAACGACGCGGAGCAAACTGCTCGCCAGAGTCCCGCAACTCTGAAACGGTCCACCATCGATGACCGATGACATAGGCATCCGCTATCTTCGGCGCGATGTGCGTCGTCTCGGTTCGTGCGACGAAGAATCGCTCGTACTGATCGAAGGACTGGCCATCCCATGAGTAGGCGTGTCTACGCGTCCACACCCAGGATCCGATCGGAAGATCCAGCCCGGTCTCTTCGTGTAATTCCCGGCGAGCAGCCTCTTCAAAGCTCTCATCCCCTTCGAGGCCGCCACCGGGCGCAACCCAGAACGTATACCCGCGAGACTCGTGTTCCGCCTCCAACAGTAGCAGGCGTTCTTTCGGGTCTATCAGCAGAACCCTGGCGACCGGTCGTGCTTCCGCCGGAATAATGTCATTCATCGAGGAATCATTCTCATCCAACCGAACGTGATCCTGCCGCAGCACCCATCCACTACTCACCCGCATTCTTCGAACCGAGCGCACGGACCAATACGACCAGGCTTCCGAAGGTCCTTTCTGAAGTTTCACGCAATAGGAAAAGCGGAACAAGCGCTGCCTGTTCCGCTTTCAAAATGCCGAAGGCGGGATTCGAACCCGCACAATATCTAATATAATCTATCATTTACGGTTGCACTGTGACCAGATTGTGACCACATCTGGACCGCCTTGGCCCCTGCCTCAGGGGCGTCGTCCGGTATCCAGCGGGAGTAGGTCCGGGCTGTAAAGGAAAGTGTGCCAATCTTAGTTGGAAATTGAAACGGCTCCAAACCCTATGGTTTGATGGTATAGGAAGAAACAACATCAAGCCTGTAAGAGAAAGGAGCCGCGATGAGGAGTCTGTTACGTTCGGTGAAAAAACGCAAGAAGAGGCGAGTACTGGGTGAGGTCGAGGTCATGAGCCGGGAGGAGTACTCGGGACTGGAATTGGACTCGAAGGTGGAGATGATCCGGGCGTTGATCCCACTGGGGTTGATGCACGTAGAGGAGTTGCTCGACGAGGAAGTGAAGGCTGAGGTGGCCCCGGTTTGTGGACAGCTTGGCGGCCTGTTTAAGGTGTATTCCGGTTGCCGCTCATCTTGCCAGAATCTCCTTGGATCGATCTTCCTGTCGCCGTTGCTGCGCCGGTGGGTAAGCGGGCAAGGCGCGTAGCTGCTTGTCCATCATATCCGCAGGCGGGTCGCCGCGGTAGGCCTCGGCCGGGGTTTTTCCGCCGAGGGCCGAGTGTGGCCGTTCGGCGTTGTAGAAGTCGATCCACTCGCCGATGACGCGCCGGGCCTGGAAGCCGTCGGCAAGGTCGTGCAGATAGACAGCCTCGTATTTGAGGGAGCGCCACAGCCGCTCGATGAAGATGTTGTCCATGCACCGGCCCCGGCCGTCCATCGAGATCTGGACACCGGCCGCCCGCAAGCGCCCGGTGAAGGCGAAGCCGGTGAACTGGCTGCCCTGATCGGTATTGAAGATCTCCGGCTGGCCGTGGCGGGTCCGCGCCTCCTCGAGCGCCTCGACGCAAAAGCCGGCGTCCAGGGTGTTCGACAAACGCCAGGCCAGCACATACCGGCTCGCCCAATCCAGGATCGCCACCAAGTAAAGAAAGCCGCGCCGCACAGGGATGTAGGTGATGTCGGCGCACCAGACATGGTTTGCCCGCTCGATCGCCAAACCCTTGAGCAGATAGGGGTAGACCCGGTGCTCGGGATGCGGCTCGCTGGTGCGGGGTGCCCGGTAGATCGCCTGAAGACCCATCAAACGCATCAGACGCCCCGCCCGGCGACGGCCGATGCGCACGCCCTCGCGGCGCAGATGACGGACGATCTGACGGGCACCGTAGAACGGATGCTTCAGAAACAACTCATCGATGCGCCGCATCCGCGCCAAGGTCTCCGCGCTCTCGCCCTGGGGCGTGTAATAGAGCCAGGAGCGCCCGATCGACAGCAAACGGCATTGACGACTCAAGCTCAGTTCCGGGTCAGGGCGCCTCACCATCGCCCGGCGCGCGGCCCGGCTCATCGACCGGACCCTCTGGACAAAAAATCCCGCTCCACCGTCAATTCGCCGATCTTGGCGTGAAGCTCACGAACCTCGCTTTCATGATCCCGCCGCCGGCGTTCCACACCGTTCGAGAACATTTCGCCAAGCCCTTCCATCGCCTGGCGCTTCCATGTGCTCACCTGGTTCGGATGAACCTGGTGCTTCGAGGCAATCTCCTGCAGCGTCCGATCGCCCCGAAGCGCTTCCAGCGCGACCTTCGCTTTCAACTCCCCAGAAAACCTGCGTCTCTTCGTCATCGCGTATCCCTCCTCAGTCGGTGGAATACACCTTAAACAACTGCCCGATTTTCCGGGGCCACCTCAGGCGTTGGCGGGTGAGCGATACGCGCGAAAGGAGGCGACGTTGAGGGGCCGGCGACACGGGAGCAATCCGGGGACCGTGGGGCTCGGGGGCCAGCGGGTGCCGGTTCGGGTGCCTCGAGTTCGCAGCGTGGCGGGCGGGGAGATTCCGCTTCGGAGCTACGAGGAACTCAGTCCGGATGGCGCGGTGAACGAACTGCTTCTCAGACGTGTGCTTTATGGGATCTCCTGCCGGAACTACGAGTCGGCCGCGGAAGCGATTCCAGGAGCCATCGGATTGTCGAGCTCGACGGTGTCTCGAGGATTCGTCCAGGCGAGTGCCGCGAAACTTCGGCAGATGCAGGAGCGGGATCTGTCGGCCGAGGACGTGGTGGCGATCTTCCTGGACGGGAAAATGTTTGCCGACACCACGATGGTTGTGGCCCTGGGCATCACAGTTAAATGACCCCCGGCAGAGCCGGGGGCTTATTTCTGTGGGCCCCTCAAAGGGGCCGGTCAAGAGCCGCCTGAAGGCAGCTGATGCCCCCACGCCATGTTCAGCTCCTCCAAACGCTGCTCCTCCCGCTCCTGCCGCCAAATGTATTCCCGCACGAATTGTTTGTCCATCCCCACCGTGGAAACGAAATAGCCTCGCGCTCAGAAACTCTTCCCTGTCAAACGGTGTTTCAGTCCCAGAAAGTTCCGGGCAGTCGAGATTGCACTCTTCCCCTTGATGAATCCCGCCACACTGGATACCGCCTACTTCGGAATGAACACCATGTGATACTTGCAGTCCCATTTCGTGTGCGATCGCCTTCGGGCCTCTTTCATTGAGTCCTCCTTCTTTGGAAGTCGTCGCTTCCAAGCAGGACTTTCCTATCTACCGCCGCTCTCGGTCAAACCTCTGCGAGTCGCCCCGGCTAAGCCGGGGGTTTACCTATGGGAATTAACGGTTAGGCAGGTGTCTCACCTACATTGGCACAGAGGGACAGAGGGCAAACGCTTCTTAGGCTTCGTGGAGACGAGTACGGAGAACGAGCAGGTACTGACTCCGTTTCTCCGTTCATTGATGGAGCGAGGCCTGGACATCTCTGAAGGCGTGCTGGTGATCGTCGACGGCGGCAAAGGTCTGCGCGCGGCAGTCAAGCGGGCATTCGGTAATCGAGCCCTGGTCCAACGCTGCCAATGGCACAAACGCGAGAACGTGGTGAGCTACCTGTCGAAGACCGAGCAAGCCGCGTGGCGCAAGCGGCTTCAGCGTGCGTACCAGCGCCCGGAGTACAACGAAGCCCGGGCGGCCCTCGAACAGCTCCATGGAGAGCTCGAGGAGCGAAACCAATCGGCCGCTGCGAGCCTTGAGGAAGGCCTGGAGGAGACCCTCACGTTGCATCGACTCGGCGTGTACGGGGTCCTGGGCCGTTCGTTCAAGACGACGAATTGCTTGGAATCGGTCAATGCCCTCGTCGAGGAAAGGTGCGCGAAGGTCGATCATTGGAAGAACTCGAGCCAGCGGCAGCGCTGGTTGGCGACGGCGCTCATCGACATCGAACCACGCTTGAGGAAGGTGATCGGCTACCGTCATCTTCCAAAGCTCCGCGAAGCCCTCAGGCGGGAGCTGAAGATTGAGGCGAAGACGTCGACGAGATCGAAGAAGAAGGTTGCGTGACCAATCGTGAGCCGTGGAGAGTTTCAACTAAGAATGGGCTTGACTCCTGTAAAGCTCCAGTCCGTGTGTCCCATCTGCTTGGCTACCCACATCACGTGCTCTCCCGCCATTAGCATCATTGTGGCGTAGCTGTGCCGCGTCTGGTAGGGGTTCCGGTAGCGCACACCGGCACGTTTTAGAGCCGGTATCCAAAGCGACTGACGGATCGGCGCGTCGCCCTTCCATCGTTGGCCCGTTCTCGGGTTCTGGAAGACCTCTTCCCCCTTCAGGAACGTGGACGTCTTCTGAGAACGCAGTGCCTTGATTGCGGGATCCAGAAGCTTGACATCACGGAGACCGGCCTCGGTCTTCGGCTCTTCGGCCTCCTCAGAACCCAGCGTCAGTGCCCGTGACACTCGCACCGAACCGCGCAGCCAGTCGATATCACTCCAGTCGAGGGCGCAAAGCTCCGAGGTTCGCAACCCGCTCCAGAACGCAAACTGAATCAGATTGTGTTCCTGGCCTTCGAGACGCGAGAGAATTGCCTCGCGTTCCTCAACTGAGAAGGGGGCAATCTGGCGGGCCTGCCTGCGGACACCAGTGGTATTTCTACGCCGCTTGATCTTGAACCCGGCCAGCGGGTTGAGATCGATCAGTTCATCCTCGACCGCATCATCGAGGGCGATCCGAAGGGGAGACAGGATGTTGCCCAGTGTCTTGGGAGATCCGCTGCGACCGGCGGCCCACTCCTTAACATGTCGCCGGCGTAACTCCGAAAGAGAGTACTTGCCGAAAGCCCTCTGTGCCAATGTAGGTGAGACACCTGCCTAACCGTTAATTAGTGAGCAGGGCGGGAAGGAAGTGAGCCTGTGTTGGTGATGAAACCAGAGAACGAGAACGAAGAATCGCGTGGAACGGAAGGCGCCCGCAGGGCGACTGGAGTTGCGCGTGAAGCGGCCGGTCGGAATGGGGATAATCCGGACCCGGAGGTGACCAATAAGGCGATACGGAGGCGATTCAGCGCCGCATATAAGCGCTGGGGGGCCTTACTACGCCGGGAGGGATTGTATTCCTCGAGCCTGCGCACCTGGCGGCGGCAACACGATGCCGGGGAATTGGCCGGGATGGGTTCGGCGAAGCGAGGACGGAAAGCGCAGCCGAAGGACGGCCGGGACAAGCGCATCGCTGAACTGGAACGCGAGGCGCAACGGCTCCAGAGGAAGCTGGAGCAAGCCGAAACGGTCATCGAGATCCAAAAAAAAGTCTCCACGCTATTTGGGATTCCTCTGAAGAACCCGGACCAGGAAGAGAACAACTGATGGAAGCGGCCGAAAAGTTCTCCACCGAATTGGGGACGGCGCCGGCGTGCCGGGCCTTCGGGGTTTCCCGCGCGTCGCTCTATCGGCGTCGGCAGCGGGCCGCCGCGCCCGCAGCCGAGCGGGCACGCCCACGATCACATCGGGCATTGAGCGGAGCCGATCGACAGGAAGTCCTCGACCTGCTGCATAGCGGGCGCTTCGTGGATCAGGTGCCCGCCCAAGTGTGTGCGGCCTTGCTGGATGCAGACCGCTATTTGTGCTCGGTACGCACGATGTACCGGATTCTGGATGCGAACCAAGAAGTGCGCGAACGGCGGAACCAACGGCGTCATCCCGTCTACCAGTAGCCGGAACTGTTGGCGACAGGCCCGAATGAAGTGTGGACCTGGGACATCACGAAGCTGAAGGGACCACGGAAGTGGACCTACTTCTACTTGTACGTGATTCTCGATATCTTCAGCCGCCAGGCGGTGGGCTGGATGGTGGCCGATTGCGAATCTTCCGGCCTGGCCAAGAAACTGATTCGTGAAAGCTGTGACAAGCATCGGATCGAGCAGGATCAGCTGACTCTGCACGCCGATCGCGGCTCGTCGATGAAGTCGAAAGCGGTGGCGCTGCTGCTATCGGATCTGGGTGTGACCCAATCCCACTCTCGGCCCTATGTGTCCGACGACAACCCGTTCTCGGAAGCCCAGTTCAAAACCCTGAAATACCGCCCTGACTTCCCGGAACGATTCGGTTCGATCCAGGACGCCAAGGCGTTCTGCCGGGACTTCTTCCACTGGTACAACAACGTCCACTACCATTCCGGTCTGAACTGGCTAACCCCAGCGATGGTCCATTACGGTCAGACCGGTCCGGTTCTGGAACGACGCCAGCATGCTCTGGATCGCGCTCGTCGGCAACATCCAGAACGTTTCGTCAATGTACCGAGAAAGATCGCTGGGCCGCCGGACAAGGTGTGGATCAACCCGCCCGCAGAGTCGCCTACGGTAGCTTAAATTCCGAATGCAGGTGTCTCAAACTTGTTGACACGTTCCGCCTCGCCAAGCTCGCCGATCAGGCGCACACGCTAATTGCCGAGCGCAACGTTGATGCGGCCCAGGTGGGCAGCGCGGCCGACGGCAACGAAGCCGCGTAAACGACCGCGCACCTTCCGGCGGCGGGTTCACGCCCTTCGCCTTTTTTCGTGGACGCCCGTAACGGCGAGAGGACGGCACTGCTGCAATCTGAAGCGGGTTAACAGCCGGACTGTTCCCCACACACGGGGGGATGAACCGTGATCCTGCCGGCCCCTCCATTCGGTTGTGGCTCCTACTCTGGGGAAAATCAGTCGAGTAGTATGATTATGATACCATCGCAGGTCAAGATTCCTGTTCCATTGCTACGCAGACCCGCAATTGTTCGGTTCCCCAGACAAAGGAAAACGTCGGTTCCAGTAGAAACTGATAGATAGAAGATAGTAATATGGAAGACAATAGATAATAAATTGTCTATATTATGGCAGCTGTACAGGTAGTATAATGTTTGTAAATCGCTTCAAGCTGATAACATTATGCTTGTAAGTTGTTATCAATTTCTATGCTTTGAATGTGCCCAATTTCAATGCCGGTAGTTTCAATGGTGAGCAGCAAAGGTGGGGCGGGGAAGAGTACCGCCGCATTGATCATTGCCGGCGAGATTGCTTCGGCAGGACGTGAGGTCATTCTGATTGACGCCGACCCGAATCAACCGCTCGTCGCCTGGGCTGGTCGACCGGGCAAACCCGACAACGTCCAAGTCGTCATCGACGAATCCGCTGAAACGATCGTTGACACCATCTCAGAGGCAAAGAGCCGCGCCAATTTCGTTCTCGTTGATCTAGAGGGCACAGCCACGGACCGCATCGGCTTTGCCATCACACAATCCGACCTCGTACTGATTCCGGCGCAAGGCTCGCTGCTTGACGCCACCGAAGCAGCCAAGTCCATCAAGTTAATTCGACAAATGTCGCGCGTTGTAAATCGCGCAATTCCTTATGCCGTGTTCTTTACAAGAACGAGCGCTGCCATCAGAGAGAAAACCCTCAGGGATATCGAGGTGCAGTTCGCATCGGCGCGGGTGCCCGTGCTCGACTGTCAGTTGATCGACCGAGCCGCGTACCGTTCGATCTTTTCTTTTGGTGGGACGATTCGAACTATCGATGCCATGAAGGTTTCCGGGTTGCTGGGTGCGAGAGAGAATGCACAAGCATTTGTGCAGAGCGTGTTATCCAAGCTGAGTCAAGTAAAGGCCATCGCATGAAGCAACTGGACGAAGAGCGTGCCAAGCTCGATTTCGGCGACGACGAAGAAAAAGCGATGCCAGGAAAGCCCGTTATTAGCCCCGATACGATTCGCGAGATCTCTGCACGAGTTGGCTTTCGAAAGACCGGTGTCCAGGCAACACCAAAGACCTCGGAGGGAAAAACACCCACGCCGCGAGCAGCAGCCAATCTACCAAAGCGAACACGACGCAAAACAGGCCGGGTGCATCAATTTTCAACGCGGATTAATAAGACAACGTACGAGGCAATCTACGAATACGCAGACCGGGAAGAAATCACACTCGGCGAAACCATTGAAAGAGCGATGGTTGCGCTAAACGGAGGTCCACGCAAGAAATCGGATAATCTTCCTACAGTTGCAGACGGAGACATGTAATGAAGCCGCGAGGTTATTCGATGCGGCAAAGGTGGACGTCGCAAGAAGTCGATACCAATCCGCGCTTCTAGCTGAACGAGAAGTAACGACATGGACGCGAGCATGCTAGTCGAAGAATGTCGGCGACGGCCGTAATGGCGACACCTTCCGTGTGGTTGAGCGCTCCAAAATCACCTTGGACATCATGCGAAAGGGATAGCGCTTCGCTGTGGAGAATAGCGTCTCCACCAGAAACAGCAAGGTCCGCTCTGGCGTCATTTTGCAGTCTATACGCCAGCGCGCATATGATCATGAATGATAATGTCTGCCGGCTCAACCGGTCGATGCAACACATGCATTAAATGTTTCTGCCGGAGTTGCGAACTCCAGCGTCTTGCGTGGCCGCTCATTGAGTTGCCGAGCAACCGCGTCCAAATGTTCCTGCGAGTGTACCGACAGATTCGTCCTTTTGGGAAAGTAGTATCGAAGCAGACCATTGGTGTTCTCATTCGATCCGCGCTGCATGGACTCCGTGGGTCGCAGAAATAGACGGCAATGTTTGTCGCCAGGGTAAACCGCTTGTGATCCGCCATTTCCAGACCGCGATCCCAGGTCAGTGATTTGTAGAGTTCCGTCGGGAGTTGATGCGCCTGTTCGATGAGCGCGTTGACAACAGTTTCGGTCTTCTTGTTGGGAACCTTCGCCAGCATCACATAACGCGAGTGACGTTCGACCAGAGTGGCGATGTAGGTGTTCCTCGATCCGGCGATCAGATCCCCTTCCCAGTGACCGGGGACCGCACGATCTTCGACTGAAGCCGGGCGCTCACGGATCGAGATCATGTCTTCGATCTGTCCCTTTCCATGGCCTTTCCGGCTCGCTTTTCCAGATCGGCGAATTGTGCGTCTTGTCCGCAGATACTGAGTCAGTTCTTTCTTCAAAACCCCGCGGGCCTGGACAAAAAGGCTGCGATAGATCGTCTCGTGGGACACGTGAAGCGACTCGTCTTCCGGATATGAGTGTTTCAGCCAACCGGCGATTTGCTCGGGCGACCAGACCTGCCGCAGCTTCTCTTCAACAAGCTGCCGTAAGCGGGGACTGCGGGCTAACCGGCACGACTTCGGACGGCGCGCCCGCTCCCAGGTCCGCTCATCGGCTTCCGATGCCCGATAGCTATCAGAGCCCCCGTTTCGGCTGACCTCCCGGCTCACCGTCGATGGCGACCGACCCAGTCGCACGGCAATCGAACGGATCGATTCTTTGGCCGCAATACCTCTGGAGATCTCTTCACGGTCGACCCGAGTCCGTGCCCGCGATGACCGGCAACGGGACTGCGGACGGATGCCCCCGTACACGGCCAGTTGACGATGAATCGCCGATCCCCCTCTGTCCAGCACGCGTCCGATCGATTGGGACGACTCCCCCCGCTGCCAGCGATCCCACACCTCGACCCGCTCGGTCGCTGTGAACCATCGCCGCTTCCTCATCCGCTTGTTCTTTCCTTTCTTGGCCATACACTTCACCTCTCTTCTTATGTGAAGTGTTGCATCGACCCATTGAAATCACCTCCTTTATCACTCATTATCAATCCGGCCCGGCCATATCCGGAAAATCATATAATGCCGGATCGCTCCCTTACGTGGAGTATAATCGGAGCCCGCACGATACCTTCCAAACCCACATGATTTCACCGACTTCCATAGATTATCGGAGTTCTCCGCAGCATGGACGCTAGCCACGTCGACCGCCTGGCGGTCGAGAAACTGTTCGGCGTGGGGGAGCGCCGCGCCCGACAGATCATGACCAGTCTGGCTGGCCTGGGGTTCGGCAAGGCCGGCGCGGTGTCGGTTCGCGCCCTGATCGCGCGAGCAGAAGACTCTGCGGGCAATAGTTCCGATCGGAGAGGTGTCTCTTGGTTTTTCAAGGGATTCTGTCCGGAACGCTTTGACGGGCTACACTGAAGAAGGAGATATCGAACGCTGATAAAGCACTGGAAGAATGTTCGGGGCAGGAAAGGAAGCTTGATAGAGCCGGAGAATCAAATCAAGGGGAGGTAAGGATGCGGTTACCAGAAGAAGCCAATCGCTGGAAGAGCGACGGACGGACGATCGAACTCGATTTGAACGACCCGTCGGTGGCTCAAAGCGACACGCCGGGCAAGAAGCCGATGGGCTCCGGTTCGCCGAGTGGCTCCGCTCGAACGGTTGGACAGTATCGACACAGCACGGCGACCCGCTGCAGACCGGGGGCAGGACTGCGGAGCAGGAAGAGTCTGTGGCAAACATGGAGCTATTGCTCCTGGATGAGTTTGTCCACTCAGATTGCGTGTATTAGGTAAACCCGGCCCTCCGCGTGGGTCCGGGAACCGCTTGGCGTGCTCAATGATGATGAATTTTTCTAAGGGGGGTTCAATGAGCCGATCACCACTACGCCATACTCTTCTTCTGCCAAGCAGGAAGCGCAGGTGCAAATAGTTGCCTATTACGTTTATCCACACAGCCGACTGGCAGTTGGGTAAGCCCTTTGGATCAATTGGGGGCGACACAGCAGCCCTCCTTCGTGAAGAGCGCTTCGAAACAGTAAAGCGCATTGCGTCGCTGGCAACTACGCGTGCAGTGGACGCTGTCCTTGTTGCCGGCGATGTATTCGACAGCGTCACGGTGCCGGAACAGATCGTTCGGCGGGCACTAGAGGCAATGAAGGCCTTCGCTGGCCCGTGGGTCTTGCTTCCAGGCAATCATGACCCCGGGATCTCTGAGAGTCCCTGGACGCGGATCGAGCGCATTGGGCGGCCTGACAACGTTATCTGCGCCCTCGCACCCGATCCGGTTCTGCTCGCTGACGGAAAGCTCGCTATTCTGCCTGCGCCGCTTACGCGGAAGCATGAGGCGGATGATGTCACACAGTGGATGGACACAGCTGGAACTCCACCTGACTCGATCCGAGTCGGGCTAGCTCATGGTTCTATCTCCAATCGGCTTCCCGAAGGCGACGCTCAGAACCTCATTTCCGACGACCGCGCTGAGACGGCTACTCTCGACTACCTCGCACTTGGCGATTGGCACGGCACCGTAGAGATCGCTCCCAAAACCTGGTACAGCGGAACACCTGAGCCCGACCGGTTTCCAAGGAACGAGCCAGGAAATGTGCTTGTTGTCACGATCGACGGCAGGGGCGCTACTCCAGGCGTTGAAAAGGTTGCCGTCGGCCGCTTCCAATGGCGTAGTTGCAAGGTCGAGTGCGGGGTCAGCGGCGAGGAAGATCCAGCGTTGGGTATTGAGGGCGTCATCGGGAGTGTTGCGGATCGCCCGACCGATATGCTTGTCCACCTTACTGTGTCAGGTACCGTGGACCTCGCCGGTCGCCGACGGATAGACATTTGCCTCGACACTTGGCAGGCTAGGCTCAGGTATCTCCACCGCGATCTCGATGAACTTGTCGACGAGCCCAGCCCCGATGACCTGGATATGATTGACCGCAGTGGTTTCGTTCGCGCCGCCGTTGATCGGCTCAAGTCCAAAGCTGACAATCCAGCCGATCCAGAGAGGGACGTTGCCCGAACGGCCCTGAGACTCCTTTACATTGTGCACGTCGAGGCAGGGAACTGAGGCATGCAGATCCGGAGCATCGAGATCGCGGCCTTTCGATGCTTTAGGGACCGCATCCTAATCGACAACATCGATGATGGGATTACCCTGCTGGTTGGCGACAACGAAGAGGGGAAGTCGACCGTGCTTGCTGCACTGCAGACGGTCCTTTTTGAGAAACACACTGTCGGCGGGACCGTAGCCGCCGCCATGCTCCCATATAGCTCGAAGGTGCGGCCCGAAATTACTCTCCAGTTCGACCACGACGGTGTCCATTATCGTCTTTCGAAAGCCTTTTGCCAAAAGCCGATAGCTGAGCTCGAAGCTGAAACGGGAACTCGCTGGAGCGGGGATGCCGCAGAAGACCAGCTTCGGGACATGCTGGAATTCACACCCCCGCCCAGGGGCGGGGCAAAGCCCGAACACCGTGGCCTCCAAACCTTGTTCTGGGTCGAACAAGGTTTGGCGTTTGCACAACCACAAATCAACGACACGTCCCATATCAGTCTTGCTGGAGCGCTGGAAGCCGAGATTGGAACCGTTACCGGCGGGGAGCGGGGCCGGACGCTTATCAAGCGTGTTGAAAGTCGAGTGAGCGAGATGTTCACTCCAAAGACCAGGAAGCCGACTGGAGAGTACAAGGGTGCCATCGACCGGGCGACAAAGGCCCTTGCTCACCGCACTGAAATCGCCGACAGACTCAAGAACTTCGAAGACAAGGTCGCTACATTAACGGAGGAGCGCCAACGCCTCGCCCAGCGCGAGGTGGACGATCCCGTCGGTACCGCAGAGAAGCGTCTCACCGCAGCCCAGGAGGCTGTCCGCAATATCGAAGGCTTTGAAAGCCAGTTGCAAACAGCCGAAGCGCAACTCAAGACCACCCAATCGGAGTACGAACTGGCAAAGACGCGGTTGGAGCGGAGACAGGAGAGCCGCAAGGAAGTCGAGCACGCAGATCTAACATTAGTGGAACGCAGAGCGGCAGAGTTGCAAGCCAAGGAGGCTGTCAACGACGCCCAGACGACTCACAACAAAGCAGCCGCCGCACATCAAGAGGCGAAGGTGGCCTTGGATAGCAAAAGAGAATTGACGGCAGCCGCCCGTCGATTGGCGGATTCGATTCGCAAGAGCGAGGAACTCGTCGCAACGCAGGAACGCTTTAAGAAAGCGCAAGCCGCCGATGAGGTTGCAACCACCCTGATGGCGAAAGCTAAAGCGAGTGCTTTCACATCGACGGCTCTCGAGGAGCTACGGCGCATTGAGATCGAAGCTCGCGAGGAACGCGTCCGACTTAACGCTATCGCCACGCTACTCGAACTCACCCCTGACGAAGGCAGGAGTGCCACGATTCAGGGTAAAGCGATCGAGTCGGATGCACTCACACTTACCGAGCCAACCGACATTGATCTCAACGGATATGGAACGATCCGGGTAATACCCGGCGGTGAAGACCTGTTGATCCGCCGCGATGCGGCGGCTACCGCAGCATCAAAGCTGCAGCTCGCACTGGATAGCTATGACATAGCCAGCGTCCAGGTCGCAGCCGCACACGCCAACGACCGTGAGACATGGCTCAACGAAGCGGCTATACATGGCACGATAGCTGAGGCCCATGCGCCTGAAGGTCTGGATGAGCTACGCAACCATGTTGCGACCCTCCAGGCGGCAGTCGATAGCTTCCTGGAAGACGTCAATGTGGCAGATATTCGCAGAATGACGTCAGTTGAAGCGACTCACCGGGCCAACGAACTGGGGCGTACACTCAGCGAAGTGGAGGTGGTTGAACGTTCCGCGTCAGACACTCTAAAGGATGCGGAGGGGGCGCTGAAAGAGGCGAAGCATTCGCTTGCAGCCATAACTGTTCAACGAGAGACTGCGGAGAAGCAGTCCAATGATCTTCGCCAAGCGCTTGACAAGGCCGTGGCCGAATATAAGGACGACCAATTAGTGCAAGAGCTCCGTAAATCGACGGACTCCCAACAGGCCGCTCAGGAAGCGGTCGATGGGTTGAAGAAGGCACTCTCGGAGAGCGATCCTACCGGAACTCGTCGGGAGTTAGAGGCTGCGAAGGCGGCTCGTATCAATGTCGAGGCGAATCTCCGTGAAAAAAGCCGTCAAGTCGATGACCTGACAATAGAACTTCGCACACTTGGGAAGGACGACGCGGCCGGTGAAATGGAGATAGCAGAGGGTGAGCTTGTACGTGCCGAAAACCTGAAGGGGAGGCTGAGTCATCAGGCAGACGCGCTCGCCCTTCTCTTGGACACTCTTCTGGAAGAAGAGGAAATCGCACGCGAGACGTTCCTTGCCCCCGTTTGCGATCGCGTCCAACCCTATCTCAAACGCCTGCTCCCGAATGCTGCGCTCCTGCTGGACGATCAGACACTTCGAATCACTCATCTGCGCCGTGAAGGTATGGACGAACCCTACGAGCGCCTCAGTATCGGCACGCGGGAGCAACTCGCTGTGTTGGCTAGGTTGGCGTTTGCAGACTTGCTGTATCAGTACGGTAAGAAATCACCAATCATTCTTGCGCTGGAGCGACCACTCAGCTGTGTTGGCTAGGTTGGCGTTTGCAGACTTGCTGTATCAGTACGGTAAGAAATCACCAATCATTCTTGATGATGCGCTGGTGTTCTCAGACGACCAAAGGTTTGAAGCGATGCAGCGCATCTTGATGGCGCGGCCGAGAGGTTGCAGATCATAGTGCTGACATGCCATGAACGTGCCTACTTCGATCGTGGCTGGACGACGAAAAGGGTTCAGGTTTCCCAAGGGCGAGTTTGACGGTTCCGGCTAAGCGCTCTATCACACCTGCACTTGATAAGGGCCATAATATATATGACTCAATGACTTGGATGCCTTTATGTTAGGCCTCCCGAGGTACAGAATGGACAAAATACGGCTCGATCTTCATCACTGCTATGGAATAAAGCGCTTAGAACATAGTTTCGATTTTACGGTCGAGAGTGCTTATGCCATTTATGCTCCAAATGGCTCGATGAAGTCCTCGTTGGCACAAGTATTTGCGAGTCAAGCCCATTCTTAGTTGAAACTCTCCACGGCTCACGATTGGTCACGCAACCTTCTTCTTCGAACTCGTCGACGTGTTCGCCTCAATCTTCAGTTCTCGCTTGAGGGCTTCGCGGAGCTTCGGAAGATGACGGTAGCCGATCACCTTCCTCAGGCGCGGTTCGATATCGATGAGTGCAGTCGCCAACCAGCGCTGCCGCTGACTCGAGTTCTTCCAATGATCGACCTTCGCGCACCTTTCCTCGACAAGAGCATTGGCCGATTCCAGGCAATTCGTCGTCTTGAACGATCGGCCCAGAACCCCGTACACGCCGAGCCGATGCAACGTGAGGGTCTCCTCCAGGCCTTCCTCAAGGCTCGCAGCCCCCGATTGGTTTCGCTCTTCGAGCTCTCCATGGAGCTCTTCGAGCGCCGCCCGAGCTTCGTTGTACTCCGGGCGCTGGTACGCACGCTGAAGCCGCTTGCGCCACGCGGCTTGCTCGGTCTTCGATAGGTATCTCACGACGTTCTCGCGTTTGTGCCATTGGCAGCGTTGGACGAGGGCTCGATTGTGGAATGCCCTTTTGACTGCCGCCCGCAGACCTTTGCCGCCGTCGACAATCACCAGCACGCCTTCAGAGATGTCCAGGCCCCGCTCCATCAATGAACGGAGAAACGGAGTCAGTACCTGCTCGTTCTCCGTGTCCGTCTCCACGAAGCCTAAGAAGCGCTTTTCGCCCGAAAGCGTGATGCCTAGGGCCACCACCATCATGGCGTCGGCAAACGCCTTCCCGTCCAGGAAGATCGCCACGACGTCCTCGCCCGACAGATCCCGCTCCTGCATCTCCCGCAGTTTCGCGGCACTCGCCTTGACAAAACCTCGAGACACCGTCGAACTCGACAGTCCGATCGCTCCTGGAATCGCTTCCGCGGCCGACTCGTAGTTCCGGCAGGAGATCCCATAAAGCACACGTCTGAGAAGCAGCTCATTCACCGCGCCACCCGGACTGAGTTCATCGTAGGACCGGAGCGGAATCTCCCCGCCCGCCACGCTGCGAACCCGGGGAACCCGAACCGGCACCCGCTGGCCGCCAAGCCCCACCGTCCCTGGATTGCTCCCGTGACGCCGACCCCGCAACGACGCCTTCTTTCGCGCGTATCGCTCCCCCGCCAACGCCTTCACTTCCTCGTCGAGCAACTCTTCTACCTGCATCAATCCCAACGGGACCAACGCCCGGATCATCTCCACCTTCGAGTCCACATCCAGTCCCGTGTACTCCTCACGACTCACGACCTGGACCTCACCCAGCACACGCGACTTCTTGCGTTTCTTGACCGAACGTAACAGACTCCTCATCTCGGCTCCTTTCTCTTACAGGCTTGATATTCTTTTTTCCAATGCCATCAAACCATAGGGTTTGGAGCCGTTTCAATTTCCAACTAAGATTGGCACACTTTCGTATTTGCGGACATTGCTGCTGAGAAAGTGTCAGTCGACAGGATATATGCCGACCGCGAAACAATCCGAAACATTGTCGATGAGAATGGAGACGAACTAGCCCCTAACAGCGTTCTGGTCGTTCCTCCCTATGATGCTGACCTGAGTAACGACGAAGATGTCGCTGTTCTTCTAGCCGACGCCAAGCTGAGTAAAGAGTTCGAAGAGATCCGTCGCGGCATCAACCGGGCCGAAGATGAGCTCTTGAGGGCTCTTCGCGACCAATCTGATTTCGATAACGTAAAAGGGACCCACCCTGATAGCCTCCCCCGGCGTGTGCCTGGATGAACGGGCACGGCGGAGGGAGGATAAGGAGTTGTTAGGGATGGATCAGTACGAATGGGTCAGGACCGCACATCGAGTTAGAACTAAGCCGCTGGCGCTCGGAGTCGGCGTCCTGCGGATAAAGTCTGTCCCATACAGTAGCGGTCATAAGGAGGTGTCTTATGACCCAACTACGCGAACGGATGCTGGAGGAACTCCAGCGACGGAACTATTCTCCGGCCACGAGTCGTGGCTACATTCTGGCAGTCGAACAATTCGCGAATTACTTCGGTAAGTCTCCGGCCTTGATGGGAGCCGAGGAGGTACGGCGCTTTCAGCTGTACTTACTGAAGGAAAAGAAGCTGGCGGCGAGTACGGTCCAGATGCGGACCTCGGCGTTGCGATTCCTCTACAAGAAGGTGCTGCGACGTAGCGTTGTTGCATGGATCATCCCGAAGGATGTCTTATCATTGTGTTTTTCAACACTGGGGATAACCTAGATGCCACATAAGTTCAACGCAGCGCGACGGCACAAGTTTGATAAGGCGCAGTACCGTGTGATCAACTGGGCGGAATATATCGAGAGCCAGCGCCAGCGGGGTGATCTGACGATTTGGGTCAGTGATGACCTCGGTGGTCACTTCAAAACCGGCCAATGGTGGTCACCGCAAAAGCGGCCAATGGGGATGGCCCGGGACAGTGTTGTTTTACCCCTTTGAACCGGTACCGGGCAAGCCCGTTTTGGTACGCCAGCTCCGGGGACCGCACTTGAGAACGTGACCGTGATGGAGAAGGCGGTCCAACATCGCGGTGACAGCGGCGCTGTCGCCTAAGAGTTTCCCCCAATCCTCGACCGGACGATTCGAAGTCAGCAGCGTACTGGTGCGTTCGTAACGTCGCATGACGATTTCGAGAAGTTGCTCGGCGGCGGTCGGAGGCAGCTTGCGCATGCCCAGGTCATCGATGATGAGCAGGGGTACGGTGGCCAGAGTGTCCATGTGTTTTCTACGGGTGCCGTCGATGGTGGCTTCGGCAATATCGTCGAGCAGGGCGTGGGTTTCACGATAGAGGACGCGATGGCCCTGCAGGATGGCCGCCATGCCGATGGCCTGGGCCAGATGACTCTTGCCGGTTCCGGGTGGACCCAGAAACAGCGCGTCTTCGTGTCTGGAGATGAAGGTGGCGGTGGCGAGATCGAAGACGAGGCCGCGATTCATCTTCTTGTTGAAGGTGAAGTCGAAGCCCTCAAGTGTCTTCTGAGGGTCCCGGAATTGGGCCTGTTTCCGCCGCCGTTCCAGCAGCCGCGTGCTTCGGCGGGCGAGTTCGTCCGAGACCAGGATCGAGATCAGATCGATGGGCGCCATGGCTTCGGTCTGGGCTTGGTGCAGACGTGTTTCCAGGACTTCGGCAATGCCGCCGAGGCGAAGTTGTCGCAAAGCCCGCTGGAGTTCGATGATGTTCATGATTTTTCCTGCTCCTGAATCTTGAGGTTGATGAGATCGCGATACTGGGTCAGTTCGCGGATGAGAGGATCGACTTGACGCAGCGTCACCGGAGGTTTCCGCTCCAGATAGCGACGGACGAAACGGTACTGGTAGACGTGGAGTTCCAGAGCGGCGGCGGAGGCATCCTCAACAGCAGGGACACCGTACTTTTTGGCCAGGGAGATCACGCCCAGGATGCGGCGGATGCCGGCTTCCCCTTCCCGTTGATGGATGGCTTCACACAGCGCACCCACCTGCGATCCAACCCGACGGGCACGGTCGAGCAACTGCACCGTGGTTAAGGGCGTTTTCTTCGGGTTGTCCTGGGCACGCACCCGGTATCCACCCCGTTTCTGACGGACATGTTCGCGCAGTAGCTGATGGGTCTCCGGATCGAGGATCCGGACGTGGAACGTGTCCCACTGCACCTGAACACTCCGTCCGATCCAACCGGGAGGAAGTCCGTAGTAGGCGGCCTCGACTTCGACACAGCCGTCGAGATGGACGACGCGTTTCCCGTATTGGTACTACCGGAACGGTTCCAACGGCAATGGCAGTAATGACGGCTTCTCTTCGGCGAACATGGCGGCAACCTGCCGCTTGGTGGTGCCGTGAATGCGCGTGTCGGCCCAGCGGGTCTCCCATCGGTCCAGATAGGCCTGCGCCAGGTCCAGGCTCTCGAAGCGTTGCCCCTTCAGCGGCGTTTTCTGGGCGTGGCCTACACCGGATTCGACTTTCCCTTTCCGATCTGGATCGCGCACCCGGCATGGCATCGCCACCACGCCGTAATGGGCGAGCACGTCCTTGAATAACGGATTCAGAGTGGGATCGTAATAGTCGGAAACGATCACGCCCTCGCGCAGGTTATCCAGGATGATGTAGCGAGGACTGCCACCGAGCCGGCGGAACGCGGTTTCATGCAGCTCGGCCCAGATGTGGGAACTGGATTTGAAGGTCAGCAGCCGGACCGATTTGCGGCTGTAGCCCAGCGTCATCACGAACAACCGGGTACGCCGGTACTTGCCCGTCTTGGGGTCCCGCACCATCGGGCCGGTCCCGTAGTCGACTTGGGCTTCTTCCCCAGGTCCAGTCTGGATGATGCCTGCAGCTTGGGGGCCCTGCGATCCGCGGAGCTTGCCCACGAAGCGTTTAACCGACTGGTAGCTATTGGCGAAGCCGTGATCCGACACCAGGTCCTGCCAGATCGCCATCCCATTGCGGCCTCGACTCAGGTCCCGCTCGATGATCTCCCGGTAGGGTTCGCACCCACTGCCCGAGGTGGAGACCGGTTCTCCCAGTTCCGCGATGGCCCGATTCTGGGACCCAGAGTCGGTGGTCACCTCTATGGCCGGTTTTGCCGGTGGCCGTTTACCCCAACCACCGGGCCGCCGCACCGGGATACCCGCGCCCCGCAGGTATGTCCCTGCCGTTTCCCGACGGACACCGGTCGTCTCCTCGATCCGCCGTAGCGACCAGCCCAGCCGTCCCAATGCGACAACTTGTTCTTTCTTCTCTTGGCTCAAGGCATTGCTCATGCCGACGGAGCCTATTCAGCTTTCCGCCGGTTTCAATGTCCCGGGCCTCTCTATTTTCGTTGGCCGGTTTTCAAGTGACCTTTAATGGCCGCTTTTGGGTGACCGCCGAGGGTGATGAGGCTCAAAGTGTGTGGCGCGCGCCGCACCGCACGTCACGGGGTGGCCAGCGGAGATACTCGGATCTGGCGATCGAGACATGCCTGACGCTGCGCACGGCGTATCGGCTTGGGTTGCGACAAACGCAGGGGCTGATGGGTTCCATCGGCACGCTCATGGGGCTGGATATACGGGTGCCGGATTACTCCACACTGTCACGTCGCGCAAACGGCTTGAGCATCGCTCAGGCGGTGAGGCAAGCCGGGTCTGTGCCTGTCCATCTGGTGGTAGACAGTACCGGCCTCAAGATCTTCGGCGAAGGAGAATGGCTCGCACAGAAGCATAAAACCAAGGGAATACGCCGCCGCTGACGCAAACTCCACCTCGGGCTGGACCTCCATAGCGGTGCGATTGTTTGCGCCGACCTGACTGACGATGACGTTGGAGACAGCACCGCCTTACCCGGGCTCCTGGATCAACTGGATGCCCTGGTCACGGGCTTTCTGGCGGACGAGTCAAGCCCATTCTTAGTTGAAACTCTCCACGGCTCACGATTGGTCACGCAACCTTCTTCTTCGATCTCGTCGACGTCTTCGCCTCAATCTTCAGCTCCCGCCTGAGGGCTTCGCGGAGCTTTGGAAGATGACGGTAGCCGATCACCTTCCTCAAGCGTGGTTCGATGTCGATGAGCGCCGTCGCCAACCAGCGCTGCCGCTGGCTCGAGTTCTTCCAATGATCGACCTTCGCGCACCTTTCCTCGACGAGGGCATTGACCGATTCCAAGCAATTCGTCGTCTTGAACGAACGGCCCAGGACCCCGTACACGCCGAGTCGATGCAACGTGAGGGTCTCCTCCAGGCCTTCCTCAAGGCTCGCAGCGGCCGATTGGTTTCGCTCCTCGAGCTCTCCATGGAGCTGTTCGAGGGCCGCCCGGGCTTCGTTGTACTCCGGGCGCTGGTACGCACGCTGAAGCCGCTTGCGCCACGCGGCTTGCTCGGTCTTCGACAGGTAGCTCACCACGTTCTCGCGTTTGTGCCATTGGCAGCGTTGGACCAGGGCTCGATTACCGAATGCCCGCTTGACTGCCGCGCGCAGACCTTTGCCGCCGTCGACGATCACCAGCACGCCTTCAGAGATGTCCAGGCCTCGCTCCATCAATGAACGGAGAAACGGAGTCAGTACCTGCTCGTTCTCCGTACTCGTCTCCACGAAGCCTAAGAAGCGTTTGTCGCCCGTAATTGTGATGCCCAGGGCCACAACCATCGTGGCGTCGGCAAACATTTTCCCGTCCAGGAAGATCGCCACCACGTCCTCGGCCGACAGATCCCGCTCCTGCATCTGCCGAAGTTTCGCGGCACTCGCCTGGACGAATCCTCGAGACACCGTCGAGCTCGACAATCCGATGGCTCCTGGAATCGCTTCCGCGGCCGACTCGTAGTTCCGGCAGGAGATCCCATAAAGCACACGTCTGAGAAGCAGTTCGTTCACCGCGCCATCCGGACTGAGTTCCTCGTAGCTCCGAAGCGGAATCTCCCCGCCCGCCACGCTGCGAACTCGAGGCACCCGAACCGGCACCCGCTGGCCCCCGAGCCCCACGGTCCCCGGATTGCTCCCGTGTCGCCGGCCCCTCAACGTCGCCTCCTTTCGCGCGTATCGCTCACCCACCAACGCCTTCACTTCCTCGTCGAGCAACTCCTCTACGTGCATCAACCCCAGTGGGATCAACGCCCGGATCATCTCCACCTTCGAGTCCAATTCCAGTCCCGAGTACTCCTCCCGGCTCATGACCTCGACCTCACCCAGTACTCGCCTCTTCTTGCGTTTTTTCACCGAACGTAACAGACTCCTCATCTCGGCTCCTTTCTCTTACAGGCTTGATGTTGTTTCTTCCAATACCATCAAACCATAGGGTTTGGAGCCGTTTCAATTTCCAACTAAGATTGGCACACTTTCTGGCGGACGGTGCCTATGATGGAGCGTCCACACGGGATCTGCTGAGGGAACGGTATGGGGAGACCCTGGATGTGGTTATACCGCCGCCAAAGAACGCAGTGATCCGACCGCAATCGGCGCGGGATCCGACGGTTCGGGATCGCCATATTGCCCAGATCCGCAGCAACGGCCGCATGGCCTGGCAAGTGGCCACAGGGTACAACCAGCGCAGCCGGATAGAAACGCAGATCGGCCGTTGGAAGGGTGTCATCGGACCCAAGCTCAAATCCCGCAGCTTCTCCAGGCAAAGCACGGAGATCCAACTCGGCCAGAAAGTCCTGAACACAATGACCGCACTCGGACGGCCTGTGTTCGAGCGCATCGCCTGACGCTACCGCTTGGGAAAGGGTGAATTCCATCTCCGCCCCGATCCATGCAACAACGCTGCGATGTAGGTGTTCCTCGATCCGGCGATCAGATCCCCTTCCCAGTGACCGGGGACCGCACGATCTTCGACTGAAGCCGGGCGCTCACGGATCGAGATCATGTCTTCGATCTGTCCCTTTCCATGGCCTTTCCGGCTCGCTTTTCCAGATCGGCGAATCGTGCGTCTTGTCCGCAGATACTGAGTCAGTTCTTTCTTCAAAACCCCGCGGGCCTGGACAAAAAGGCTGCGATAGATCGTCTCGTGGGACACGTGAAGCGACTCGTCTTCCGGATATGAGTGTTTCAGCCAACCGGCGATTTGCTCGGGCGACCAGACCTGCCGCAACTTCTCTTCAACAAGCTGCCGTAAGCGGGGACTGCGGGCTAACCGGCACGACTTCGGACGGCGCGCCCGCTCCCAGGTCCGCTCATCGGCTTCCGATGCCCGATAGCTATCAGAGCCCCCGTTTCGGCTGACCTCCCGGCTCACCGTCGATGGCGACCGACCCAGTCGCACGCACGGTCCTGATCCAAGAGGGGCGATCCCTCGTTTCGCAAAATCTGGGCGAGACAGATAGATCGTGTCACCACGTAACCCTTGCTTTCATGAGTGGTAGCTCACTATATCGACAAGGGTCGGCAGGGCCTTGATCGCCTTTCTGGCTTTCTTCTCAGCAAGGCGCAGTTCGTAGAGCTTTTGCAAGTTGAGCCAGAACTCCGCACTAGTACCGAAGAAGTGCCCTAGGCGTAGGGCCGTATCGCCAGTGATGGCTCGCTGACTATTCAAAATCTCAGTGATACGATTCGTGGGCACCTTGAGTTGGCGCGCTAGAGCTGCCGCGCTCATATTGAGAGCTTGCAGTTCTTCGGCGAGATGTTTACCGGGATGGATTGCGGGCACGGCCATAGCGCTTCTCCTAGTGATAATCGACAATCTCTACATTCTCGGGTCCGGGGGATTCTTTCGGCCATTCGAAGCAAATCCGCCATTGGTCGTTGATGCGGATGCTGTATTGTCCCTTGCGATCACCTTTAAGCGCTTCGAAACGATTGCCTGGCAGAGCAGCAAGGTCTTGAAGAGCGACTGCTGCTTCAAGTCGGTCGATCTTCAGCCGTGAAGCCTGTTCGATGCCAGAAAAAGCCTTGATTTTCTTCCCGGCTGCAAAGTCTCTAGTTCGCTTATCGTGATAGCTGACGATCATTCCCAATATGCCACAATAATATTCGTTACGTAAAGGATAACGATAGGCCTGATGGGTCTCAAGAGTAGCGGTTGCGAAGAAATCCTCCGGAGTAGAAAAGCCACACTCAGCTGCAGAATATTTAAGAAATAATATAACCTGTTTTAAGATATACTACTTTTAAGGCGCGCATGGCTATCATTGCACTGATCCAGCAAAAAGGGGGTGTGGGCAAGTCCACGATCTCCGCCAATCTTGCAGGCGAGATGGTGCGCTTCGGACGCAGCGTGGCGGTTATCGATTTGGATCCGCAACACAGTCTTGTTAATTGGGCTAAACTGGGCAACGGGCTTTTGAGCGAGTTGGTCGAAGCTGGCAACATTACTAGCCCATCAGCGTTTCAAACAAAAGTTTCGGCGGCGGCTCAACAGATGGAACGGGTGATCCTCGACAGCCCTCCCGGATTGCCTGATACCGGTCTGATGGCGGCTTTGTTGGCTGATCTCGTCATTCTTCCCGTTACTCCCTCGCCGCTCGACATTATTGCCGGTCAAGAATCAATGGCGATGATGAGGGAAGCTCAGGTCAAGCGAAATAACACTAAACCGATGATCCGATTCACGCCTTCACGTGTGTCGGTAAATACGCTTCTCTCCCGAGACCTCACCGCAACCCTGGAACGACTCGGCGAGGGGGTACTGCCGGGCACCTGCCAACGAGTGGTCGTAGCCGAAGCTGTGATCCAAGGGCTTACTGTGGGCGAATATGCTCCTGGGAGTAAAGCCCATGAAGAATTTAAACGGTTGGCCATGGCGGTAGAAAGGATTGTGAAGCGATGAAGCCGCCGAAAGCTCGAATGGGTGTGTTAGCCGAAAAGCTCGGCATCCTGGAAGTGGGACGTGGGGGGGGGTCTGCGGTAGCGCCGAACGATAAAAAGAAGAAAAATGTAAAAAAGGTTTTAAGAACAACTAAAAACATAAATGTTGAAGACCAAAAAATCGCTCTGAGCAAACTCGTGCTCAACCCGCCACACGGAGAGAAGGATAACTTCGCGAAGATAACGGTGACTCTGCCTAGCCCGATTCGGCGGTTGCTACTCGATGAGTCGCACCGGAGAAAAACCGAACGCGATCCCAACTGGTCGATTTCTGTCGTCGTGCGAGAAGCGCTTGCGGCATACCTTGGAACCCAGGGAGGAGTCCTTCACAAAGACGAAGAGGGGCGTGAGCTGTGATGGAGCACATCAGGAAGATCAGCGAGAGCGAGTTTAAAGGATTCACTATTAGCAAGCGGCGGCTGAAGCAGATCGAATCCATCGCGATGGTTCGCCATGCGCGTGAGGAAGAGGAACCAAAGCATCGGCTATTCCTCACGGCCGTTTATCCTGTGCGGACTGCCCATTCGCAGGCGCGAGGGTCTCGAATACACCCGTCGCAACGGGCAGTTCTTCTTGAGCGTTGTGGGGCATCCCCGCTACGGCTTGCCCTATGGCGGATACCGTGCAGTGCAGCTTGAAGCCGGGATCCTCGGTGGGAAACTCTACCTGGGGGCCTACGCCCAGCGTCTCGGCGCGACGGGACTCACCTTCTACGACGACGAAGTCATCGAGTTCTTCTCACCCCACGCTGCCGGCAAGAGTGCAATCTTCTTGATGGCGCTGGGCAAGAGCGTCAAGCGCGGCTAGTTCAAGCAATACGAAAGGTCGTTCAAATCTTCCGCCACGCAGGACGAAAGTGTGCCAATCTTAGTTGGAAATTGAAACGGCTCCAAACCCTATGGTTTGATGGTATTGGAAGAAACAACATCAAGCCTGTAAGAGAAAGGAGCCGAGATGAGGAGTCTGTTACGTTCGGTGAAAAAACGCAAGAAGAGGCGAGTACTGGGTGAGGTCGAGGTCATGAGCCGGGAGGAGTACTCGGGACTGGAATTGGACTCGAAGGTGGAGATGATCCGGGCGTTGATCCCACTGGGGTTGATGCACGTAGAGGAGTTGCTCGACGAGGAAGTGAAGGCGTTGGCGGGTGAGCGATACGCGCGAAAGGAGGCGACGTTGAGGGGCCGGCGACACGGGAGCAATCCGGGGACCGTGGGGCTCGGGGGCCAGCGGGTACCGGTTCGGGTGCCTCGAGTTCGCAGCGTGGCGGGCGGGGAGATTCCGCTTCGGAGCTACGAGGAACTCAGTCCGGATGGCGCGGTGAACGAACTGCTTCTCAGACGTGTGCTTTATGGGATCTCCTGCCGGAACTACGAGTCGGCCGCGGAAGCGATTCCAGGAGCCATCGGATTGTCGAGCTCGACGGTGTCTCGAGGATTCGTCCAGGCGAGTGCCGCGAAACTTCGGCAGATGCAGGAGCGGGATCTGTCGGCCGAGGACGTGGTGGCGATCTTCCTGGACGGGAAAATGTTTGCCGACGCCACGATGGTTGTGGCCCTGGGCATCACAATTACGGGCGACAAACGCTTCTTAGGCTTCGTGGAGACGAGTACGGAGAACGAGCAGGTACTGACTCCGTTTCTCCGTTCATTGATGGAGCGAGGCCTGGACATCTCTGAAGGCGTGCTGGTGATCGTCGACGGCGGCAAAGGTCTGCGCGCGGCAGTCAAGCGGGCATTCGGTAATCGAGCCCTGGTCCAACGCTGCCAATGGCACAAACGCGAGAACGTGGTGAGCTACCTGTCGAAGACCGAGCAAGCCGCGTGGCGCAAGCGGCTTCAGCGTGCGTACCAGCGCCCGGAGTACAACGAAGCCCGGGCGGCCCTCGAACAGCTCCATGGAGAGCTCGAGGAGCGAAACCAATCGGCCGCTGCGAGCCTTGAGGAAGGCTTGGAGGAGACCCTCACGTTGCATCGACTCGGCGTGTGCGGGGTCCTGGGCCGTTCGTTCAAGACGACGAATTGCTTGGAATCGGTCAATGCCCTCGTCGAGGAAAGGTGCGCGAAGGTCGATCATTGGAAGAACTCGAGCCAGCGGCAGCGCTGGTTGGCGACGGCGCTCATCGACATCGAACCACGCTTGAGGAAGGTGATCGGCTACCGTCATCTTCCAAAGCTCCGCGAAGCCCTCAGGCGGGAGCTGAAGATTGAGGCGAAGACGTCGACGAGATCGAAGAAGAAGGTTGCGTGACCAATCGTGAGCCGTGGAGAGTTTCAACTAAGAATGGGCTTGACTCATGCGGCGAGGCGCCGAGGATAAGCCCGTAGACCAAGTGTCCCTCCAGGCTTGGCATCGTCGCCGCGGCCGCCGGCAGGTTCCAGTTCACACCTAGCCCCGTTTCCCGGGGGCATCAGCGTGAGCGGACCCAGGACTCACCAGCCGGCGCCGTGGTTTGTTGTCCTCTTTAGAGGAGACACTCGAAGGGCGGAATGGTTACCCGTCCCACTTGTAAAAAGACGTCGCCAACCGAGAGTGAAAGGGCTGCTTCAGCCGACCCGAGGTGTGAGAAGATCTGAGAAATGGCAGACGCTTCCAACATAGTGACGTTGTGCGTGTATCTGCTGGGAGTGGCGTTGTGCCTCTGGCGCTTACCGCAGGCAGACCGGTGGCATGGGGGTCTTTGCCTTATCGCGGCCATGCTCTGGAATGGCCTGCTGCTTCTCAACCCGGCTACGCGGACGCTCTGGTTCGGAGTCGGCTCGATCGTTTTTCTCATGGCCGGGCTACCACGATACTTTCGGCGTCGAGCAGGGTCGCGACTGCCTCAATAGATCTCCAGCGCGGATTCGCGGCGCAGGTCCCTGATTCCTTGCGGTGCCAAACGGTTAATGGAATGGATGAGAACAAGCCAGAACTAGCGATTGGTCACATTGTCATGCATGTCGCGGATGCCGTGAAGAGCGCGGAGTTCTATTCAAAGCTCGGCCTTCGTATCGTGGCAAAACAACCTCGAATGTCGCTGGTGGAGTTGCTGGGAGGTACGCACATTCTGTTATCGGACGAAAAAGCGGCCTGGGAGAATATGAGGGCATCACGGATTGGGGCGAAAGCGCCTGATCGGAAAGAAGACTTCGAACTGATGATAAGTGGGGGCTCTCGCGAAGATCTTGAGGAGTATCGGGACAGCCTTGGAAAGAGGGGACTGGCGCCAAAGCCAATTGAAGACGAGATGTATCATGGGCATTACGTCTTCCAGATCGACGATCCCGATGGAAACACCGTCACGATTTATACAAGCCATGCTATTGGTCCTGTTTGAGTGCGCAGTAGCCAGGCGGCCTGACAAATCGGGTGACGCGCCTACCATCAGGGTTGGCCATGGCTGCCCCTGACGCGTTTTAGCGATAGTCCGGATTTGGGAAATCAAACCTGCAACCGGCGTCCCACTCCGAACGCTGATTGCCATGGGCTGGAATCCCGCCGGCGTCTTTGATCATGCGTGCCAGGTGCAGCAGATTCCATGTCATGAAGGTTGTGTTGCGATTGGTAAAGTCGTTTTCAGGACCGCCTGATCCCGCGTCGAGATAGGAAAGACCGGGGCCTGCTTCACCGAGCCAACCCGAATCTGCCTGCGGAGGGATGGCGTATCCAAGATGTTGCAGTGAGTACAGAATGTTCATCGAACAGTGTTTCGAACCATCCTCGTTTCCCGTGATCAGGCAGCCCCCAACGCGGCCGTAGTATGCGTACTGCCCGTCGCTGTTCAACTGCCCGGACGCTGCATACAGTCGTTCGATTACCTTCGTACAAACCGATGACTTCTCGCCCAGCCAGATCGGTGACGTAATGACGAGGATCTCCGATTTCATCACCTTATCGAGAATGGAGGGCCACGCATCGTTTTCCCATCCATGTTCGGTCATATCCGGCCAGACGCCGTAAGCAATGGCGATTATGCACTTGACCCAAGTTGGACCGGCGGATAAAATGGTCAGATGTGGAAGCGTTGTGTTGCTTTTGTTGGAGGGTTGGTTGCTTCGAGAAGGTCACTCCTGCATCTGTATTCTGTTCCTGGATATATCGAAGACGGCCGGTCTTGGTTGTCTATTTTGGGCTCTGTGGTTGCCGTTATGACGTGGCAGGACTGGATATGGAACGCCTTAGGGTTTACTTGTTTCTTTTATGCACTCAGTATTCACACTTGGCCGCGTAAACTGAAAAATCTATTCATCGGGCTAACCGCAACCGTTCCCTCGTCTTGCATTCCGGCTAATTTAGATTCTCAGGTCCACCACCCAGACCCGATGCCGACCGAAACTTCACCTGGTATGCAGACTCCAGATAGCCCTATCCCAGCGGCCCCTTACGCTAAGAAATGGATTACCAAGACCGAGGCACTTGATTCGTTCCTCGTCTTTGGTCCGGCTGCGCTTGCCAAAAGAGATCGTAACCGTTGCGGAGGCAATCGCACGATCCCTAGGTTTTGGCTCCGAGACTCCAGGGGACGCGCTGGCTAAGGAATTGGCCAACAAACTAATGAGAGATTTTTCCACCCGCCATCCCGCGTGGGTGCGTGAAGGCAAGTATAAAAAGGAACATCTTGAATGGTGGATTGAAGAAGAATCCTATCGGCAGCAACCTACAACGAAATATTCCGAGAAACGATGACCCAAGATCCCGAGCGTCATCCTAAAGTTGAAATTGCACGACGATGACTAACCCGTCATGCGACCAGGTCCCGGTAAGTGAGGGTATCCGTGTTGAGAATCCGAAGCAGCGTGTCGCGGAAAATGTCTGGGTTGTCGCGGTTGTTGAAACGCCACTCCAACTCTTCGAGGTAACGGTCCAGATGCTTTGCGCTGATCTTATGAAACGATCCGACAATCGACCGCTTGAAGAGCGACCACGCGCCCTCGATCCCGTTGGTGTGAACGTCGCCAACAACCCATTCCTCTTTGGAGTGGTTGACGGTTTCATGGCGGGTGTCGTGATCCTCGATCCCAAGATAGGACTTCATTTCGTCGGTGTAGATCGCTTCGGCCTCGTCTTTGACGGTGCGGCTGATGAAGTCATGCAGCGTGTGACGGCGGATATTCGGTATTCTCTCAAGCCGGACCTTCCCCCCGCGCTGGATCGCTCCAGCAACCCACGTCTTGTTTCCACGGTAGCCGCGTCCACGGCCCTTCCGTTTGCCGCCGACCAGCGTTTCGTCCACTTCCACCACCCCGAACAACGTGGGTCCGTCAAAAGCGTCGTTTCCCATCGCTTCCCGTATACGATGGCACAGATACCAAGCCGTCCGGTAGGCCATGCCCAACGACCTGTGCAGTTGGTGCGCCGAGACGCCCTTCTTAGAAACGCACATCAGGTAGATCGCCGCGAACCACTTCCGCAACGGCAGGTGGGAGTCATGCATGATCGTTCCGGCCGTCACGCTGAACTGGTATCCGCATCCGAGACAATTCCAGTGGATGCGTCCCTTGACCTTGCTCACAGCCATGTCGCCGCACCGGGTGCAGGCCACGCCACTCGGCCACCGTAGAGCCTCAAGATGCTTACGGCAGTTTTCGTCATTAGGGAAACGATCAAACAGGGAGATCAGGTTCATGACTTCTCAAACTCCGAAGAAGAGGAAGAAGAGGAAGAAGAAAACAATCGCCGAACTGAACGGTCCGGCGCTGGCGGAAAAACTTCTCGGAAAACTCCTAAAGAAAGAACTCGACAAGAAGATCGAAGATATTGATAGAAAGGGAGTTCCGAAGTTCATGCAAACATAGTACACCACTTTTAAGTTTGGGTCAAGTGCATAATCACGCATTTCCGTTCTCCTATTGTCGCCTTCTTAGAAGGCCTTCGCTGTTGTCATCAATCATCCTTCAGGTCGAATACATCTTATTGCAACTTCGCCAGCTGCCGTTCCTCGGTTTCGCATGTCTCCAGGCAGGACGGCAAGCTATTTTCTCCAGCTGTTCGACGTGACCGCCGGCGTTCACCGCGCTGGAGGGATTTGTCTGCGCGTTTGCAGGCCGGCCCGCTGTCGCGCCCTCGAACGACATTTCGGATGAGGTCTGTGCGGACACTCCCAGCGCTGCGGTGCGAACCCGCGCTGGACCGTACCGGCGGCAGGGGGAGTGAACAGTGAACGTCGTGTGTGTATTTCAAGTGTTTCTTCGCGAATGTGAGATCAAGCGCATGACCAGAACGTGCGAGATACCGCGGTGCCAATGGTCCAGAAAAGGTTGGCTGGGCGTTGGCGATGTATGTGCTAGGTCCTTAACCGGGGGAATCGCATTCGGAAGAATCGGACCCCTGCGCCATCGAGCGCCGGCGGGAACGTGACGGGACCGACTGTGGCGTCATTTACTCATCCGGGCTCGGACCGCCGAATCACATCGGCGTTCCATGCAGTTGACAAGGAGGTCTTATCAAGTGGATCGATCGATTAAGTTTCAACGACTTGTGATCCTTGCCGTGGCGGCATTCCTGGTGTTGCAGGCGTGTCATGCGCCGTTCAACGTGAGGGTAGCGGATCTTCGAGGTGGAGTTCGACCGGCCTACTACACGGGTGAAGCACTGGATTTGCAAGTCCGTTGGGATGCCCGCAGAGACAAGAACAAAGCCGTGGACTGTCAGATACTTGACACATTTTCCGGCTCCGCGGTATGGGAAGGAACAGCGACAGTCCCCGAAGTTCAGGCAGGTTCGCTCGAGACGCTCACATTCGACCCGCCCCTACCGCGGGATGGCCAGTTCGGCCTGAAGGCCGGCGCCTACCAATGGGTCTGCGATCTGGACGAATTTACCAGGGCGGGAACGTTCTTCGACATCATTCCAAGGTTCTGACGACCCATAGTAGAGGCGCTCTACGACCGCCCATCGTTCGGCGCTCAAAAGCGCCGCTACAGGTTTAGACGACCTCAGCGGACTGTAGCGCGCACGACACGCTCGATGGTCAACCCTTGAACCAGGATCGAAAAGACGACGACACCGTAGGTTGCCGCCAGGATGTAGTCCCGGCCCGGCAGGTCGGGGAGTGAGAGCGCAAGTGCCACGGAGATTCCGCCGCGTAGCCCGCCCCAGGTGAGCACGGGGATCGCTCCGGTCGTAAACTCCTGCCAGATTCCGAGCACCCGGATGGGGATGCCGACGCTGATGAAGCGGGCAATGAGCACGATCGGAATCGCGGCAGCCACTATTCCGACCACGTCTGCGGTGAACGTCAGCGCCACGACTTCGAACCCGATCGCCAGGAAGAGCAGGGAATTGAGCACCTCATCGAGCAGCGACCAGAACTTCTCGACGTGATCGCGCGTGACCTCGCTCATCGCGAACCGTGTCCCGTGATTGCCTATCAGGAGCCCGGCGACCACCATGGCGATCGGGCCCGAAACATGGATGATGGACGCGAGCGCGTAGGTGCTCATCACGAGCGACAGCGTGATCATGACCTCCAGGTTGTGCTCATCGATCGCCCGCATCGCCCGATAGGCGAAGTAGCCGGCCAGGAACCCGAGCAGGGCTCCACCGACGGCTTCGCGGGCGAACAGCGTCGTGACGCCGATGAACGTGAGGGCTTCCTCACCGGTCGCCAGAGCTACGAGAATCGTGAACATGACGATTCCGACGCCGTCGTTGAAGAGGCTCTCGCCCGCGATCTTCGCCTCCAGGGTTTCCGGGACACGGGCGTGCTTGAGGATACTCAGTACGGCAATTGGATCGGTCGGTGAGATCAGGGCTCCGAAGACCAGGCAGTAAGACAGCGGCACGGCGAGGCCGGCCCACTGCAGGGCGTAGAAGGAGACGCCCCCGATGATTGCCGTGGACGTCACGATGCCGATCGTAGCCAAAGAGGCGATTGCCCACCGGCGATCCAGGAGCGGATTGAGATCGACGTGCAGCGCGCCCGCGAACAGGAGGAAGCTCAGCATCCCCCGCATGAGCGTGTCGTGGAATTCGATTTCGGTGAGCGTCTCGCGTACGGTTGCTTCGAGGAGCAAGCCGGGGAAGAGTCCGTCGACGAGGAGCGTGACGATCGAGACGATCAGGGCGATCAGGACCAGACCGATGGAGTGCGGGAGCTTGAGCCAGCGGTGGTTGACCCACCCGAAGACAGCGGCAAGGGTGATTATGAGCGCGACAAGGTTGAAGATTGATGCGACGGTCATCGCCCCAGCTTAGCAGCCCGTGGCAGAAGTCTGATGGTTTGCGCGCCCGCTACTAGCGAATGCTGCGGAGAGGCCAACCCATTCAGCGTCCGAGTCGATAGCCCAGCCAGATTCCGGCGATCCCGCCTACGAACGACAGCAGGACTCCCGACAACGACAGCGTGCTGCCGCCCCACAGCGAGGGCAGGTACCCTGCAACCGCCGATCCCACAAAGAAACCGCCCCAGATGAACTTCTTGATCATAGGTGAGCCCACTGTGCAACAGCCTGTGGGTCGATCAACCCGTGGAACAAAATTCTTACGGCGCCATCATGACAGACGGGGGCACGTACGGAGCGTCGAGTTTTCGACAGGGCGAGCACATGGCCACCTGGTCAACTTCAGCTTAGAGGGACTTTTCGCGAGTTGAAAGAGTATCAGGATTCAATTCAGCGATAATTCGAGCACCTGTCCATCCTGTCCAACAAAGCTCAGTGTTCCCGACGAACCCTGCCCCGATGTACCGTTGAACAGGATGAACTGCGTGGTCCAGCCGCCGGAATCTGCAATGTGAGTAAAGAATGCCTCGGCGCTGGACGCCACCCCTCCTTCATTCGAAGGAGGCGTCGTGGTGATCAGGAAGTCGCCTCGTTTGTTGGTTCGACCCCGGAGTCCGATGACGGCGACGTCCGACGAGCTCGAGGTCACTCTGAGAATCCCGGAGAAAGGCGTTGCCAGCGTAGGGAAGATCTCGTCTACGAACCTGGCGATTTGACCCGAAGACGGGACTGTCAACGAACCCGTCAATGCCGTTGACACCCCATCAAGATCAGCCAATTCAAAAGTCGCGGTCGTCGCGGCCGAGGACGTGTTCGTGATGGCCACGCCGCTTCGGATCGACCCAGGCTGTCCCGGAGTACCCGAGGTCTCGACATATATGCGGAACGCGGACCCGGGGGCACGGGCCAGAACCCCGGCCTCGGAGACCGTCACACCGTTGCTTACGAAGGAAAAGATCCCAACACCAGATGGACTGGAACTGCCCGCACTCCGGACGATCCTTACCGACCCCACGTTGGTCGTGCCTACCGGACTCGTGGTCCGTAGGCGCTCGGAACTGCGTGGTGGAATCGAGTAGTCGAAGGTCGAACCGATCTGCCCGTCGGTTAATGTCAGTACCACGGGCTGTCCAGGGGTGATCGTACTGGTACCAGGGTCCAGGAACTCGACGCTGCCGGTAATGGTCGTGTCCGTCGGGTTGACCAGAATCACCTCGGTGGACCAGCCTGCCCCATCCGCGAAATGCGGGAAGTAGATGATGTCTTCCGAAACCGGTGTCAGCGGTGATACCGGCAGCGTCGTGATCAAAAAATCCGACCGCTCGTTGGTCAGCCCGCGCAGCGCGACCACCGCAACCGGAACGGACGACATGAACGTGAAGGTTCCGAACACCGAGTCCCCACTGTTGAACGGACTCTCACTGAGAAACTTCGCGATCTGTTCGCTGGCGCCCAGGGTGAAGCTGCCGCCGCCGAAGTCTGTCCCATTCATGTCAGTGAAGTAGAAGCTGATCGTTGCCGCCTCGTCGTCCGGGTTCGCGATAGCCAGTCCTGTAGTCACCGGTCCATTCACTTCCGCAAAAATTCGGCCCTCCTGGATCGGAACCGCCGTCGGAATCCCCGCTTCGGAGACCAGGATCCCATTCTGTGTGAATTCGAAAATCGCCACGCCTGACGGGGTCGTCGTCCCAACGGAGGGCTGTATCCGCGCATAGCCCGCCGACACCGTCTCCCCACTCCCGGCGCTCGTCAGGGAGACGCCACCCAGGTTATCTATGGAAAACGCTCGGAAACCCGGTACGGGCGCCGCGCTGGCCGTGCCCAGGTCGACGCTGGCCACTACGTAACCGTGCTGACCAAAGGCGGGGTTGCCTGAGCCAGTGCTGCTGAACACGTCGGGGCCACCGGTCCCCATAATGTGGGTGACGTCTGTGGAGACCACGTGCGTCATGTTGATGGTGGTTTCAGTACAGAATCCGGCATTGAGGGTACCGGTACCTTCCAGGAAGCTGATGATGCTCTCACCCGACGGGATATTGATGTTGTTGAAGTCGGCGCCGATAAGCACTCTGCCGGTAGTGGCATTGCCTTCCATGTCACTTACGATTTCGCAAATATGTTCCTGTTGATCCTCATTGCTAACGGCAGGGTTCGTGTCCACACCGACAACAAAAGTATCGGGAATACAGAAGTGAGCACTATAGACATGCAGAATATTGCCGTCGGAATTCAAGTCTCGAAAAGATGCCATCGCACCGTACAGACTTCGGCCATTGCATTGTCCTGCCCAGGTGCCGGTGCCCTCAATCTCAAACCGACCATTGTCGATGATCCATATCTCCTGACCATCCACTAAAACGGCAAGATCGTAATCTGCATCCAGGATGGCGGCGATTTCATCGGCGCCCCTGCCGGTTTCCTGCAGCGTGATGATGTCTGCATTTTCATCGCTGAAGATATTCGTCGCCTCACTTTGATTGGTGGGGTTGTTGCCGTTCAATTCGGATCCAGTGATATTCCACTCCAATACCTTGACCGTGTCTGCGTAGGAATGAAAATTCAGTCCTATGCATAGAAAGAAAGCAATGCTGAGTGCTTGTTTCGGCATGTTCTGGTTCCCTATCCACTTACAGACTACCGACAACGCAGAAGGGTTGAGGTGGCCCCGGAAAATCGGGCAGTTGTTTAAGGTGTATTCCACCGACTGAGGAGGGATACGCGATGACGAAGAGACGCAGGTTTTCTGGGGAGTTGAAAGCGAAGGTCGCGCTGGAAGCGCTTCGGGGCGATCGGACGCTGCAGGAGATTGCCTCGAAGCACCAGGTTCATCCGAACCAGGTGAGCACATGGAAGCGCCAGGCGATGGAAGGGCTTGGCGAGATGTTCTCGAACGGTGTGGAACGCCGGCGGCGGGATCATGAAAGCGAGGTTCGTGAGCTTCACGCCAAGATCGGCGAATTGACGGTGGAGCGGGATTTTTTGTCCAGAGGGTCCGGTCGATGAGCCGGGCCGCGCGCCGGGCGATGGTGAGGCGCCCTGACCCGGAACTGAGCTTGAGTCGTCAATGCCGTTTGCTGTCGATCGGGCGCTCCTGGCTCTATTACACGCCCCAGGGCGAGAGCGCGGAGACCTTGGCGCGGATGCGGCGCATCGATGAGTTGTTTCTGAAGCATCCGTTCTACGGTGCCCGTCAGATCGTCCGTCATCTGCGCCGCGAGGGCGTGCGCATCGGCCGTCGCCGGGCGGGGCGTCTGATGCGTTTGATGGGTCTTCAGGCGATCTACCGGGCACCCCGCACCAGCGAGCCGCATCCCGAGCACCGGGTCTACCCCTATCTGCTCAAGGGTTTGGCGATCGAGCGGGCAAACCATGTCTGGTGCGCCGACATCACCTACATCCCTGTGCGGCGCGGCTTTCTTTACTTGGTGGCGATCCTGGATTGGGCGAGCCGGTATGTGCTGGCCTGGCGTTTGTCGAACACCCTGGACGCCGGCTTTTGCGTCGAGGCGCTCGAGGAGGCGCGGACCCGCCACGGCCAGCCGGAGATCTTCAATACCGATCAGGGCAGCCAGTTCACCGGCTTCGCCTTCACCGGGCGCTTGCGGGCGGCCGGTGTCCAGATCTCGATGGACGGCCGGGGCCGGTGCATGGACAACATCTTCATCGAGCGGCTGTGGCGCTCCCTCAAATACGAGGCTGTCTATCTGCACGACCTTGCCGACGGCTTCCAGGCCCGGCGCGTCATCGGCGAGTGGATCGACTTCTACAACGCCGAACGGCCACACTCGGCCCTCGGCGGAAAAACCCCGGCCGAGGCCTACCGCGGCGACCCGCCTGCGGATATGATGGACAAGCAGCTACGCGCCTTGCCCGCTTACCCACCGGCGCAGCAACGGCGACAGGAAGATCGATCCAAGGAGATTCTGGCAAGATGAGCGGCAACCGGAATACACCTTAAACAGGCCGCCAAGCTGTCCACAAACCGGGGCCACCTCAGGTTTAATCGAGGCTGTCCGATTCAGCCAGGAGGCTGTGGGTAGGAAAGTCGCGGCGTACCGCGAAGAGGCATGGTCGGAGGTTGGGGTTCCGATCTGCTGCGATCAGAAAGGAGCCTCTTGGTTCTTTAGTGGTGCTGCCGGAACGACACTTCCGACATCCGAAATTCGAAATCTGCGGAAGAATGCGGCGGGCGCAACTCTTGAACGATCCCGAACAGACCGCCTGGGTCCAGTCCGAAAGGGCAGCACCGCCCGTCGTCGCGCGGTGCCACCCGTCTTGCTACTGCTGTTCCATGGTCTTTTCCGTAATCCGCTCTCGGATCACGTCCGCCGTGCGCTTGGCGCGCGCGTCGGAGATGGCTTTCGCAAGCTCCAGCGACCTGCCGAGATCCGCGATCGAGACACCGTTGATCATGGCTTGGTTGGTCTTCACGCGCGCCGCCCAGCGAACAGAGTCGGGGTCGTCGAGCATCATGTTGAGCGTGATGCCAGGGCTGTCGTGCAGGCCGTCGCTGGGCATACCCTCTCTGGTAACACCAAGATCACGGAGCACATTGGGAGTGCCCTGTGGTGCCCGATAGTACTCGCCGATGTGGATGGCGTTCGCCGCAGCGCCCCATTTGGCCGTGAGCGTCTCGGCGACGTTCGATTGGCCGCCCTGATTGCCACCGCTGTCGCCGATGAAGATGATGTTCTTGAAGCCGTGCGCTTTCAGGCTCTCAGCGGCATCCGTCAGCATCGCCTCGAACGTCTCCTGGCGGAGGCTCAAGGTGCCCGGGCTGCGCATGTGGCCGCTCGGCGGATTGATGCTGCCCTCGGGAACCAGTTCCATGACGGGAGCACAGAGCGCGTTGCCCAGTTCCCGAGCGATCGTGGCGCAGTTGGTGCGGAGCACGTAGTTGTGCTTGCCGGTAACCAGCCACGGCCCGTTCGGCTCCATGCCGCCCGTCGAGATAATGGCCGTCGTCTTGCCCTCGGCCAGTGCATCGCGCACGTCCATCCACGTCATCTCTTCGATCCACATGGTGTCGGTCTTCGGGAGGGGGTTGGGCGTGTCCGAGCAGTTGTACTCGTTCGCGTCGCAGTTGCCGCCGCCCATCGTCCGTGGGTTGGGCTCAGGCCGGGCCTGGCCCCCGCGACCACCACGGCCGCCACGACCACCACCGCCGCCTCTCGCGGCGCGTACCGGTGCCGGTATCGTGCCCCTGTTTGCGATTGCCTTCATGATGGCCCGAGCCGTAACGTCCGCCCGGAATTCGACGATTTCCCTCGCCCATTCGAGAGACTGGACTCGATCGCCGAGCGACACGCCGTTGATGGTCGCCAGATCCGCAGCCACCCGCTCGTCATACCGAATCGAGCTGGGATCGCTGAAAAACATGTTGAGCGCTATCACGGGGTCGTCGTGGAGGCCGTCGCCTTCGCCCGCTTCCAGCCCCCTGTAGGCCATGTACCTGCTGGCGCCCCCGTAATCGTAGTACTCCTGGACGTGAGCAACGATGGCTGCGCCGCCCCATTCCGCGTTCAGCGTCTCCGCCACGGTCCGCTGTCCGCCCTGGTTTCCGCCGCTGTCGCCGATGAAGATGATGTTTCGGAAGCCGTGCGCCTTCAGGCTCCCAGCGACGTCGGTCAGCACTGCCTCGAAGGTTTCCTGACGGACACTCATGGTTCCGGGGCTCGTCATGTGGCCGCTGGGTGGTTCGATGCTGCCCTCAGGAACGAACTTGATGATGGGTGTGCAGATCGCGTTCCCCAATTGGCGTGCCGTGGCGTCACAGTTTGCGCGCAACACGTAGTTGTGCTTGCCCGTCACGAGCCATGGGCCGTTCGGCTCCATCCCGCCCGTAGGGACGATGGCCGTCGTCACGCCCCCGGCGAGGGCATCCCGGACGTCCATCCATGTCATTTCTTCGAGCCACACCGTGTCCGGCGCGGGCAGCGGGTTCGGCGTGTCGGAGCAGTTGTACACACTATTGTCGCAGCTGCCGCCACCCATCGTTCGAGGGTTGGGCGCAGGCCGCTCTTGCGCGGACACCAGCATGGTGACCAGAACGACTGCGACGAGGACCAGAATTGTCTTCTTCATGTCATCTCCGAGGGCGAACGCCTTGCCGAGGCTTCAATCGAGCCGCTCGGCGTGCCCGGGTTATAGCGGCAAGCAGGCGTCGATATCCCGCCCTCCGCCGCGCTGTAACGAAACTTTGAGCGCGATTGTATCAGGCCTGGCTGGGGCATGGAAGAATAAGAAAGCCCAGGTACTTGAGCTAGATCGTGGAATCCTGGGTCGGGGATGGAGGCTGTCCTAAGAGCGACAATCGGGCGGCGGGTGGAGGCACGTAACCGGTGATGCCGGATAGATCCAGTTCGTCGATCTGATCGGAATCCAGGTACTGCTCGGCGTACTTCAGGTAGACCTCTTCCCACATAAAGACATCGAACAGATCCGGATCGATGTGCCCATCGAGCTTGAGCCTCCCGAGTATTTCGAGCGATTCTGACAGCGTCTTGCCTTTCTTGTAGGGGCGGTCTTTGGCCGTGAGCGCCTCGAAAATATCCGCGATCCCCATGCAGCGCGCCTGAACGGACATCTGATCGCGTGTGAGCCCACGCGGATAGCCCTTGCCGTCCATACGTTCGTGGTGGCCGCCCGCGTATTCGGGCACGTTCTTCAGATGTCGCGGCCATGGCAGCGCCTCGAGCATCTGGATTGAAATCTCGATGTGACGGTTGATGATGCGGCGTTCGGCGGCGTTCAGCGTGCCCATACGTATCGTCAGGTTCTCGATCTCGTCATCGGTAAGGAAGTCTGTTTCGCGGCCTTCGGCGTCACGCCACCGGTACTTGGACGAGATATCCCTTACCCGCTGCACGTGTTCGGGATCCATTGCCTCACTTCCGATGTTCGCAAAACGCAGAAACTCGCGATCTTCGTCGATCTCGCGCAAACGCTCCCCAAAGTCCCGCTCGGCGCCGGGAGCCCGGTGTCTGCCGCCCAGCTCGGCCCGGAGCATTACGATCTCGGCGTCTCTACGGGCCACTTCAAAACGAGCATCGATCGCGCCGATCCGATCGTAGATCGTCTCCAGCTTCGTCGCCTTGTCGACGACATGTACCGGTGTCGTGATCTTGCCGCAGTCGTGCAGGAGGCCTGCGACCTTCAACTCATGGCGATCCTCATCGGTCATGGAGAAGTTCTTGAGCGGTCCCACGGTGGAGTTGGCAACAGCCTCGGCGAGCATCATGGTCAGCAACGGCACACGGTCGCAGTGCGCGCCTGTATAGGGAGACTTGTCGTCGATTGCTCCGTTGACCAGTGCGATGAATGACTCGAACAGGACCTCCAGATGGTTGATCAACAACCGGTTCGTGAGCGCAATCGCCGCCTGCGATGCGAGCGACTCGGCAAGTTTCTGATCTTCGGACGAAAACGGGACGACGGTTCCCGCACGGTCCCTGGCGTTCAGCAACTGCAGGACGCCGATGATCTTGTTCTCGTGATCCTTCATCGGTACCGTCAGGAATGACTTCGAGCGGTAACCGATGTTTCGGTCGAACGCGCGGGTACCCGAGAAGTCGAAGCCCTCTTCCGAATACGCGTCCGCAATGTTCAGCGAGATGTCGTGGTGGTAGGCATAGGCCACGACGTTCGAATGGATCGGCCTTTCTTCCCCGTCGTAGAGGGGCAGTGGTCGAAACGGGATTTCCGCACCGGTGGTGCCGCCCATCGCGATGCCGAGCGAATCGGTGCGCATGATTTCGAACCGGAGGGTGCGTTCATCCGTGACCCGGTAGAGCGTTCCGCCATCGGCGTTGGTCGTACTCTGTGCCGCCACCAGAATCGTCTCGAGCAACCGGTCAATATCGGTTTCGCCCGAGAGCGCCAGACCGACCTGGACGAGCTGTTTCAGGCGGTCGAGCACATCGTCCGCATCCGGTGCGTGCTCGATGAAGTCAACACCGTGATGTGGGGAAAACGGCATCACTCGGGCGCCGCCGGTGAGGCCTTTGAACCCCGGTTCGATATCGTCCCGCCTTAGTGGGCGCATGTCACAGCCACTCCCGTTTCTTCCTGGGTGTTCGATTCCTGGGTGTTCGATTGGACGCACGTGGGCTGGTCCCACAATGGTCTTATCGGTCCCGCGGAGAGATTTGTTTAGCTGACGGGACCTGTCAAATCGCTGGTGGGGTGTCCATCATTTATGGTATTCAAACGCGGGGGATGAACAACAGCCAACTTCGAACTGACGGGAGTCAACATGCTCGGAACCACCCAATACATTACGCTCGAAGCGGCCAAGCAGATGATGGAGGCCGCCCAAGCGAAAGCGTCGGAGAACGGCTGGAAGGTTGCCATCACAATCGTCGATGTGGCCGGCAACCTCATCATGTTCCAGAAGATGGATGGAACCCAGATGGGTAGCATTGCCGTTTCGATTGGCAAGGCTCGAACCGCGGCGACTTTCAACCGGCCGACGAAGGCGATGGAAGAGATGATCGCCGGCGGTCGCACGGCCTTCGTGGCGATCGACGGTATTGTTCCGGTTCAGGGGGGCGTGCCCGTCGTGGTCGACGATGCGGTGATCGGGGCCGTCGGCGTGAGCGGCGTGACCTCAGAACAGGACGAGCAGGTGGCGATGGCGGGGATCGGCGCGCTCGGGTAGTCTCAAAGTGGACTTAGCCGTCAAGCTGTAGCGGCGCTCCATGAGCGCCGAATGAAGGGCGGTCGTAGACCGCCCTTCCAATGTGTCCCGCGCTGCTTCAGACTTCTGCCACGGGCTTCAGAGTTCGAGCTTTCCGGCGATCACCATGTCTGAGAGCTTGAACTTCTTCTTGAATCTCATACCTTCGATATCGACATTCAGCTCGGCATCCTTGTCGGCAAGCGTTACAGGATCGGTCTTGGGAAAAGTCAGGTACACCTCGCCCCGGGCAGCATCGACGCGAACCTGGGCGACGAAGAGTTTTTCCTTGCCCTTTCGGTCCAGCGAAATCTTCGTTTCGATGCCCTCGATGCTTTCGAATCCCTTGGCCACATCCGGCGGCAGCCTTCCGATCACGAGCAGGTAATGCTCGTCCTCCAGTTCGAGATACTGCTGCTGTTGGTCGGTCACCAGATTCCGGTTGCCGACCTCACCCTTGACGATTGCTTTCTTGAACGGCAGCGCGCTCTGCCAGGAAATAACGATGGGAATCGTCTCTGAACTGCCTACCCTGCTGAAGCTGGTGCCGCCACCTCCGGCGGCCGTGACATCCCTTGCGCTCACGTCGCTTGCAATGACGGCGTTGGCGTTAAACGCCGAACCGCGGCCCACCTTGACCGAAGCTCGCTGGGCCCAGGGCGAATCCGACTTCAATTTCAGAACTTCCCGGATGTCCCACTCGAGAAAATTCTTCTTGTCCCAGAAATCGTCAGCCCACGCCACCGAGCCGGTCAGGGCGACAATAGCAACAATCCCAATGACTCTCTTCAGCACTCCGCACCTCACAAAGTGAAATCGATTTAGCCGCCCGGACCGCGCCCTCCGCGGCCACGGCGCATTTCATCCGAGGTCAGGAAACCATCTTCGTTGACGTCTCTCCGGTTGAACATCTGTTCCTGCCCGGTCCATTCTTCCCGTGAGATTCTCCCATCTCCGTTCGTATCCATCTCGGCCAGGGCCCCCGGAGCGTTCGCTCCACCCCGTCCTCGGCCTCGCCCAGCGCCAGCCCCAATCTCCTGTTCCGACACCAAGCCGTCGCCGTCAGCGTCGAGCATGTCGAACATTTCGGATGGACCCTCGAACTCCGCTGCCGAGATGTTCCCGTCGCCATCGGCGTCCATTGCCTGGAATCGAGCCTGCGGGTTTCCTCTGCCACGCCCGCCGCGCCCGCCACGGCCGCCGCGCTGAACCTCGCCAAGGGTCAGGAATCCGTCGCCGTCAGCGTCGAATCGCTCGAAGACATCGCTTTCGCCAGCCCATTCTTCGGCCGATATCCTGCCGTCCGCATCCGCATCCATGACTCCCATGCCCTCGCCCCGGCCTCCGGGCATGCCTCCACGGGCACCGCGCGCGCCACGTCCGCCGCGTCTTGCCCGCCGCGCACCGGGTTGCTCGCCATAAGGCGTGATCTCACCGTCCATCGCGATCTCGAGTGCCGCCATCGCTTCGGGAACATTGAACCCTGACGGGCCGGGTTGGCCCTTGTAGGCGATCCTGCCGTCAGAGCCGACGACGTAGATGCGATCGGGGAAGGCGGCGTATACGTTCGCGACCCGATCATCGATCTTGTCGATGATCGTCGGCATGGAAACCTGCAACGACGTCGTACAGAGCTCCGCGACCTCGGCCCGTTCGGCGTCGGTCTTCGGCTGTTCGATCAAAACCCCTTCGATGACGTTGGCCGCACCGAGGTTTCCGTCGGTCGGGTGGGCTTCGCGAATGTAGACGAAGAAGAAGTTGGCCTCGTCTTTCTTGTCCTGGTACCAGTTTTCGATGTCACCGACATCGCGCCGAAACGGCCCTCACGTGTAGCTGGCAAACACCAGTGCGGTCGGTCGTCCACCGAGTTCCGACATCGTGATCTGTTGTTTGCCGTCTTTGGTGTTGAGGGTGAAATCGGGCGCAACGTCGCCCGGCATCGGGCCGACACCGCGTCTTCCCGCAGGTCTCTGTGCCAGTGCCGCTCCTGTGGTGACGACCAGGAGCAGGACCACTATTTTCCAAGTTTTCATAAGTCTCGACCTCTCAAGCTGCCGTGATTCAAATACTAGTGACCAAAGTGCGTCGAGACAAGTTTAACCGTTACGTCGTTGGGGGCGGTGTAAAGGTGTGTAAGATCATCGGTTTGCCCGATCAACGACGGACGACATATGACCCAGTGACGTTCCGGACCGAAGTGGTGCCGGACCTTCCGTACCTTGGAATCAGTGAATCGAATGCCTCGCGCATTCGGATTCCATCAGAAAACGAGAGCAGTGGAGAAGAAAAACCGGAAATGTGAAGCTACCGGGCCCGTGCTGCTCTGAAATCCGGCTTCGTGTCTTCGAGGATTTCCAGGATTGCCGCGCGGTCGGAGCTTGTCAGGTGGGCAAAATCTCCAGGAGACACATCGCCACCCAGAACTTCCCTCAGGCGGCGATACACGTCGTCTTTGACGATATCCGGCAGACTGTCGAAGGCCTCGGAATAGATGAGGTAGCTGCACGGGTAGCGAAAGAGCCGGGTCGTGAGGTCCAGCTGTCGCAGTGATCGACCTTCCGAGTCCTTCGGACCGCCATCGGCAAAGCGGGCGGCGAAGCCGGACGTGCCGCGGATGGGTCCTTCAATTCTTGCTTCACCGACGAACAGTATTGCGCGGACGAGCGGTTCGGTGATGCCTTGGATGAGGCGAGTTGTGTCCTCGGAGACGAGGGCCTCGTCGCGTCCAGCTTCGCGGTTGCGTGCCCGTTCATCGTGGAGCGCCTGCCGTGTGTCGAAGTTCACCCGCGTGATCGTGTTCTGAAACGCAACCTGGTGTTCGATGACCATCAGCGCGGCGATGTCGCTGTGCCCGCCGAGATAATGTTCCGGGTCGATGAGCGTACCGAGGTCAGTCACGTTACCGGTAGCCAACAGATCGAGATCCTGAAGCTCGGCAGGATCGCGCACAACGAGGTTACCCAGGTGACCCTGCTCGCCGTGGGTTCCCGTGACGTACCAGCCGCCCCAGCGGCTCCGGAGAGGGGTTCGGTCGCTGGTGATGATCCAGGCTTCGTGAGAAACGAGTTCTCCGCGCGCGCCCGTATACCCCGAGCCGATGATGAAGCGCGGCACGCCGCCCCCGGTCATCGAATAGGAGTCGTGGCACTGGAGACAGACAGCCGTCTTTCGTTCGATCCGGGGGGTGGCATCCTCGGTCTGGTCCAGCGTGTAGAAGACGGGCCCGAGATCCGCGTCCATCGCGGCCAGTTCGAGCGAGCCGCTGCCCGGCGTCCATGCCACATAGACGTCATCGTCGAAGTAGATGGCACGGGGATTTTCCGGCGTGATGCGCGAGGTTTGAACGCTGGTCTTGGAGAACACGAGAACCTGCGAATCGGACTCGATTCCGAGTGCGGTAAGAAGCGACGCCAAGTAGCCGTTCTCGCCTTCGAATTCCAGCGTCGCAGCACCCTCCTCGATCTGTCGGGAAAGCTGGCCAAGCCGGTCGGTCGGGGCGTTAGTCGAGTATCCGATGGCTTCGTATTCCACGTCGTACCGCAACCCGAGCATCTGAGCGAGGGCGACCGGAAAAAAGACACCGAGCGCCAATAAAGGAATCCAGAATCGAATTGTGGTGCGCTGAATCATTGCTTCAAGGCAAATTATGCCACGAACGCTGATTGAGGTTACGATTAGAGTTTGACCCAAGCTCCCGGTCCGAGACTGCGCCGGTAAGATCGAGGTCGTTCATCCAGCATCAACATAAGGAACGCTTAGATGGCCGTTACGAATCGTGTTTTCAACTTCTCCGCCGGTCCCGCCGTCCTGCCGCTGCCCGTCCTCGAGGAGGCGCGGCGCGACCTGGTCGCACTGCCGGGAGTCGGCATGTCGATCCTGGAGGTCAGCCACCGGTCCGACACCTTTGAACGCATATTCGCCGGCGCGATCGGCGCTGTCAGGAAGGTTGCCGGTGTGCCGGAAAACTACAAGATCCTGGCGCTGCAGGGCGGCGCCAGCCTTCAGTTCACGATGGTTCCGATGAACCTGCTGCAGTCGGGAAAGACAGCAGACTACATCGATACGGGTTCGTGGTCCAGGAAGGCCATTAAAGAAGCGCGACGGGTCGGGGCCGTCAACGTCGCCGCAACTACCGCGGACGACAACTACAGCCGAATTCCGGCTGCCGACGAGATCCGTCTCACGCCTGACGCGGCCTACGTCCACATCACCGGCAACAACACGATCGCCGGTACAGAGTGGGCGGCCCTGCCGGAAGTGGGCGATCGGCCGATCGTCAGCGACGCGTCTTCCCACATCCTGAGCGGTCCTATCGACATTTCGAAGTACGGCCTGATCTACGCGGGAGCGCAGAAGAACCTCGGCCCTTCCGGCGTAACGCTGGTGATCATCCGTGAGGACCTCATCGAGCGGTCCTCGGACGACCTGCCGACGATGCTTAGCTACCGTACGCACGTGGACAATGACTCCCACTTCAACACCCCGAACACCTTCGGTGTGTACATCCTCGGCCTGACGATGAAGTGGCTTCTCTCCCAGGGGGGACTTGCCGGCATTGCCGAGGTCAACGAAAGGAAGGCGTCCAAGCTCTATACCGAGATCGATCGGACCGGTTTCTACCGGGGCACGGCTCGTAAAGGCAGTCGGTCACGGATGAACGTGACGTTTCGGCTGCGGGCCGAGGAAGCCGAGAAGACTTTCATTGTGGAAGCTGCAGCGGCCGGTTTCGAGGGTCTCAAGGGGCATCGCTCTGTCGGCGGGATGCGTGCGTCGATCTACAACGCGTTTCCGGAAGAAGGCGTGGACGCGCTGGTGGATTTCATGCGGGAGTTCGAACGAAAACACGGTTAGAAGGATACGGACACCGCCGCGCCGACCCTACCCCCGAACAGAATCGGTACCACGACGACCGTACGGTCGGTTTCCCGCTCCGTTCTGCGGACCACAGTTCGGCCCACGATGTATCCCACCGTGGCTCCGGCGATGACGTCGCTCAAATAGTGCTTGCTCCGGTCCAGGCGCGAAGCCGCGACAAAGCTAGCCACAGCGTACCCAGCGATCGTGCCGGGCAGCCCGTAGTGATGGTCGATGACCGTCGCGACGGCGAACATGCTGGACGAGTGTCCGGACGGAAAAGATAGCCGGTTGCTGCCGTCCGGACGTGTACGCCCGACGGCGTACTTCATGCCCGATGTCAGCAGCCCGTTTAATGCCGTCGCCTGAGCCATGTCGTAGGTGAACCTCCTGAACTGGCTATCGCCGATCATCTGCCCCGCGATCAAGAACCCACCGACGGCACCGATCAGAATCGGTCCTCGCCCCAGTTGATGGCCCAAGCGATGTTCGAGAACCCCGAACCGATCGCCGCCGGCGAAATACCGTTGGGTCGTCCGGTCGGCGGGATGGGTAGCGGCCGTCAGGCCTGCACCGACCAGCAGGGGCACCAGGTTGTCCTCGGAAAACAGTGCGCGGGAGTTACGAGCCAGATCCGCCGGAATGTCCTTGAGTGTAGGAAGGCGGGAAGAAGCGGGCTCCGCATCTTGAGCCCTCAGTGCCGACGGTGCACTCACGATCAGCGTAAGAATAATGAGCAGGCGTTGCGAATAGCGGTGCAGGGAGCTCGTTCGATTCGGCAGCATCGCCCACCATTTAGCCCGGGAACCGATCGGGCTGTCGAGTTAATACCGGTTTACTGACCGGCCTTCTGCTTCCGTTCGTTTGGATCCAGGTATCGCTTGCGTAGCCGAAGGGCAGTTGGCGTGACTTCGATCAGCTCGTCGCCACGGATGAACTCGATCGACTGTTCCAGCGACATTCGCCGTGGAGGCACAAGCCTTTCGAAGTTGTCGGAAGTGGACGACCGCATATTCGTCAGCTTCTTTTCTTTTGTGATGTTGACGTCGAGGTCAGCATCGCGGCTGTTTTCGCCGACGAGCATGCCGCGGTAGACGCTTTCGGTCGGAGCCAGGAAGAGCTCGCCGCGCTCCTGTAGATTGACCACGGCGTAGCCAGTGACCCGGCCGTTCCGATCCGCGACAAGGGCCCCCGTGGTTCGGTGGGCAATGTCGCCCGCCCACGGCCGGTACCCGCTGAACATGTGCGTCAGGATGCCCGTGCCCTTGGTGTCGGTGAGGAATTCGGTCCGGTAGCCGATCAGGCCGCGGCTCGGCAGGTCGAACTCCAGCCGTACACGTCCCGAACCGTGGTTGATCATCTTCACCATGACGCCCTTGCGCGTCGCGAGTTTTTGAACGACAACGCCCATGTATTCCTCCGGCGTGTCGATCAGAGCGGATTCGAACGGTTCGTTGACAATTCCGTCTACAGTCTTCGTAATGACGCGCGGCATCCCGACCGAAAATTCGTAGCTTTGGCGCCGCATCTGTTCGATCAGGATAGCGAGCTGCAACTCCCCGCGTCCGTACACCTGGAAACGATCCGGCGAGTCGGTGGTTTCCACCCGCATCGCCATGTTATGCTCCGCCTCCTTCATCAGCCGCTCCCGGATGTGTCGGGAAGTAACAAACTGACCTTCCTTGCCGCTGAACGGCGAGGTGTTGATGGAGAACTCCATCGACATAGTCGGTTCGTCGACCTGCAGGGGAGGTAGCGGGTGCGGGTCGTCGCCGTCGGCAATACTCTCGCCGAGGCCGATCCCGGTCATACCGGCCACGGCGACGATGTCTCCCGGTCCCGCCTCGTCGATAGGGACACGGTCGAGTCCCTCATAGGCGAACAGTTCGGTGACCCCGGCGCAGGTCGTGGAGCCATCCCTGTGGCAGAGAGTCACCCGCTGTCGGCCCCGGAGTGTCCCCGCCACGATTCGCCCGATCGCCATCGGGCCAAGATACTCGTCGGGCTGCACATTCGTCACGAGCATCTGGAACGAACGGTCTCGATCGCCCGAGGGCGGCGGGACACGGTCTACGATCAGGTCGAACAACGGCTTCAGGTCGTTCATCGCCGCCCCGAGTTTCCCCGCGCACTTGCCCTCTCTCGCTACCGCATACACGACAGGGAATTCGATCTGGCTTTCGGTCGCGTCCAGGTCGATGAACAGGTCGTAGATTTCGTTCAGTACTTCTGCGGGACGGGCGTCCTTGCGGTCGATCTTATTGATCACGACGATCGCCGGCAGTGACAGCGCCAGGGCCTTGGAGAGAACGAATCGCGTCTGGGGTAAGGGGCCTTCGGCCGCATCGACGAGCAGCATGATGCCGTCCACCATCCGTAACGTGCGTTCGACCTCACCGCCGAAATCCGCGTGCCCTGGTGTATCGACGATGTTGATCTTGATGTCGCCGTACCGGATGGCCGTGTTCTTGGCCATGATCGTGATGCCCTTCTCGCGCTCGAGGTCCATCGAATCCAGGACCCGTTCCTGGACAGCTTGATTCTTCCGGAAGGTTCCGCTCTGCCAGAGCATGGCGTCGACCAGGGTGGTCTTGCCGTGGTCGACGTGGGCGACGATGGCGATGTTGCGAAGCTTCATTCTGTTTCTCGTCCTGTTTCTCGTCCCACTGCCCCTGGCAGCTCTCGGTGAGCGTCGCTCAAGGCTGTAGCGGCATTCTATGAGCGCCGAACAACGGTCGTGGCCGACCGCCCATACAGTGTAGACCCGACTGTCAGGAAGACCTGATAGCCGACCCCATCGGCCTAAGGCCAAACAACAAGAATAGCTTTGTTTGGACGGGGAAGGGAAGAGGCGTTGTTGTCAATGCCTCCCCGGGCGGTAGTATCGTGATTGGAGATGAAGACCTTCCCCAACCCGGCCACCCGAACGGCTGTTTTGGCGCTGATCATTACCCTGTCGGGAATCGGCTCGGGTGTTCCGACCGCTGCCGCTCAGGCCGTTCGGACCGAGGAATGTCCTGAACTCGTGCAGCTTCTCGAGCCCCGGGACTGGTTGGAACGGCTGGTCAACCCGGTGCTGGAGACACCCGCGGAAATCGCGGAGACCGTCGAACGATACCGCGTCATTCGGAGGTGTTTCGCGACCGGGGCCGGACCCGCGGCGTCGTTCTCGGGCCGGACGACAACCGTGCGGCGTCACGTCGAACTGTTTCTGTCGTTCGCAGCTCCGATCGAGACCGACGGAGACGGGCCGGTTTCAGCCGAAACCATCGACCTCGCCACCAGCCGCGATCCGGCGATTCTCCGGTTGCGGGAAGAGCTGGGCCTTGCTCCTCCCGAGGGTTTCATCTTTGTACGGTATTTCAACGAAAGATCTCAGATGCCGGAGAACATCCGCCCGGCGTTCGACAATCCCCAGACGCAGGCCGTCACAATCTCACGCTACGTTGCCGTCCTGACGCCGGTGCCCCGCAGCCTTTCCGAGGGTCGATTGATCGACGATGCGATGCGGGCGACGTTCTCGCACGAGCTCGTCCATGCTTTCCTGAATGCCAGGCTCGGCGCCGCAGAAGACTTCCCAGCCTGGTTTCACGAGGCAATGGCGATCCACTTCAGCGGCAGCGGCAGGGCTCACGTCGTCCTGAATCCTGTCGACGGAGGAATGCTTCGGATCGGTCCGGTCGTCCAATACGAGGAATACGAGCGCATCTTTCTCTATCTCGAGTCTTCCCTGGGTCAGGACAGCTTCTACCGGACATTGCGCGAAGCAGTGGAGCGAGGGGACGCGTCGGTCGTCCTGAATGCGGCCGGCCTCGTGTCCTACGACGACCTTGTAGTCGTGGCGAATTCCTGGGCACGGTGGTGGCCGATTCCGGCAAGCTTCATCACGGGTGCAAACGCGATGTGGACCCTGGCCGCCCTGGCCGTGGCGTCACTCGGCCTCTTCTCCTTGTGGAAACGCTGGCAGCCTGCCGTCGTCGGTTCCGCACTCGAGAGAGGGTTGCGCTCTGATCTGATCGCAGCCGTGAAGACCGGGGATGCTGAATCCGTCGGGTACCTGATCAATTCAGGCGCCGATCCGAATGCCGAGGCCGACGACTGGAGCATGTTGACCTGGGCCGTCTGGTACGGCTTTGAACAGGTCGTCGAGGTATTGCTTGCGCGAGGGGCCGTGGCAACGGACGGCATGGTGGATCTCGCCGTGCGACAGGGTGGGTCTCCGCAGATGGTCCGGATGCTCACCGACGCGGTGACGCGTCACGATGAGGGATCTGAGGCCCAAAGGTTTTAGCTAGGAGCCTGCGCCGTAGGACGATTTTCGGCTCGGCGAATTACGCGAGATGGCGATCGATCGGTATCGGTGACCGGGGAATGGGCGTTTTGGACGCCGAGGCGCCGATGGGTGCGCCACGGGTGCTTGAATCGACCCTCGTTCGGCCTGATTTGCGGGCGGTATCCCTGTCATCAGGCTGCCTGAAGCCCTGCATCCGCTTGACGTTCAATGCCAGACACACCAAGTTCCACTCGCCCTGGACCTTGTTCAGGCCGCGCAGGCTGAATCGGCGGAAACCGAGCACCTCCTTGATCCACCCGTTGGGCGCCTCCGACAGCCATTTGCGTCGGGCGTACTGCACCCGTCCCGCCGAGGTCGCCAGCTTCTCGGCCATGCGGGCCTTCGCCGGATGCCTGGCCGCGTCCACCGCGACCGCGCGCCGGCCCTCCCGGCCCAAGGCCACATAGCCGTCCACGCCGCGCGCCTCCAGCGCCTCAAGGTCGTCCTCGTTGCAGTAGCCCGCATCCGCCAGCACCGTCTCCGGCCGTTCCCCATGGGTGGCCTCCACCTCGTCCACCAGCGGGACCAGTCGACCCTGGTCGCTGGCGTTCGACGACACCTCGGTGGCGACGATCAACTGCTTCTCTCCCTCCACCGCCACCTGCGCGTTGTAGCACTGCTGAAAACCCTCCGATGAGGTCTTCATGATCCGGCTTTCGGGATCCGTGAAGTTGTCCTGCGCCTTCTCGTCCGGCTCGCCGTATTCCCGCTTGTATGGCCGCCCGCCCTTCCGGTTGCGCTTCGAACCGGGCTCGCGTCCCCGCGCCTCGTCGGCCTCCCGTTGCCTGGCCTCCAATCGCGCCCTGGCCGCCCGGATCGCCGCCAGCCGATCCTCCCGGCGGCGTAACTCCTCGGGTAACTCATCGCCGCGATGCGCCTCCCCGAAACGCGCGTCCTCCGCCGCGTCGGTCTCCCGCGCGCGCGACAGCAACGCTTCGATCTCGCTCTCCAGACGCCGCTCCTCCTCCAGCATCCGACCGTAACTCATCGCCTTGCGCTTGCTGGCGTTGGCTCGAACCTTCGTCCCGTCGATCGACAACTTGCCGAAGTTCGCAACGCCGGTCTCGCGCGCCAGACGCACCACCTCCACAAACAGCGCCTTGAAATCCGCCAAATGACGGCGGCGAAACTCGCAAATCGTCCGATGGCTCGGAAAATTCCCCGCCGCCAACACCCGAAATGCCACGTCCTCCTCCAGCTTCCGCGCCAGCCCTCGGGAGGAAAACACCCCCGTCGCGTACCCGTAGATCATCACCTTCACCATCATCCGCGGCTCATACGGCGACTTGCGACGACCGTCCCCCTCGTAAGGCGCGTAAAACGCCGTCAAGTCCAATCCGTCCACCAGATCGCTCACATGGTGCGCCAAGTGCCCCTCCGCCAACCAATCCCGCATATCCGGCGCCAGCAGCAACCCCTGATCCGGCTGGTACGGGCGAAACGTCGTCGGCATCGCAATCTCCTCCTAACTGCGACACAATTATCTCATTCACTTCCTACGGCGCAGGCTCCTAGTAGCTCCGCGCGGAGCGTAGTCGCATCCTTCGCTCTAGGTGCGGTCTATGACCGCTCCCGCCGGATCGCCGTTTCGTCAGGTATATTCAGAGTAGGTACGGGAGGTGCCGACATGCGCATTGGCATTCCTACTGAAATCAAACCCAAAGAAGGCCGGGTGGCCTTGATTCCGGCCGCCGCGGCCGAGTTGGTGCGGGCGGGCCACGAAGTCTACCTGCAATCTCTTGCGGGCATGTCCACCGGCTATCCCGACGAGGCGTTCACCGACGTCGGTGTCCAGATCGTTCCGGACGCCGCCGAACTATACGGTCGAGCCGAGATGTTGGTGAAGGTCAAGGAACCGATCGAACCAGAGTTCGAGCACCTTCGTTCTGACCACCTCCTGTTCTGTTTCCTCCACCTTGCGGCGGTTCCCGAACTCGCCCGGGTACTCCAGGACAAAGGCCTGACGGCCGTGGCGTTCGAAACCGTCGAAGAGCACGGCGGGACGCCGATCCTTGCGCCAATGAGTGAGATTGCGGGCAGGCTCGCGACTCAGATCGGGACCACGTTGCTGCACCGGCACAACGGAGGTCGGGGAATCATGCTGGGTGGGCTGCCTTCGGCCGATAGGGGCCACGTGGTGGTTATCGGAGCCGGCAGCGTCGGGATCAACGCGGCCGAAGTCGCTGCCGCGCTCGGCGCTCGCGTCACGGTGTTCGCCAGGAGCCGGAAGAGCCATGAGCGTGCCCACGCGCTGGGCGCCAACGTGACCGGGCTTCCCGCCTACCGGAGTCTGGTCCAGGAAGCGGTCAGCGACGCGGATCTTCTCGTCGGCGCCGTTCTGACGCCCGGCGCCCGCGCGGCGAAAGCTGTGGACGTGGAAATGGTCCGGCGGATGAAGCCGGGCAGCGTGATCGTGGACGTGTCGGTAGACCAGGGGGGATGCGTGGAGACCATACGCCCCACCACATACGCCGACCCGACCTACGTCCTTCATGACGTCGTCCATTTCGGTGTGACGAACATGCCCGGTGCCGTTCCGAAAACAAGTTCCGAGGCCCTCTCCAGCGTCCTGTTGCCGTACACGCTCCGGCTTGCCTTGGACCCGGAATTGAAGGACCCTGTTCTTTCTCGAGCTGCCAATGTCGTGGCCGGGAAGATCGTGCATCCCGCTGTCGCGGATGCGCTGAGGGAAACGGCGTAACCACAAGGTAGGATCTGTTTCGAGGGTCTCATGAGCGAGTTAGCCAAAGCGGAAGCCGACGCCTACGTTGAAAAGTTCATGCGGGGATTGATCCGGAGAAATCCCGGTCAGCCTGAGTTCCACCAGGCCGTTCGGCACGTTGCAGAAAATCTGGCGCCTTTTATCCTTGAACACCCCGAGTACGAGAAGGCACAGATCCTCGAACGCATGACCGAACCCGATCGCATCATCACCTTCCGGGTGACGTGGCAGGACGACCAGGGATCGATCCGTGTGAATCGCGCATGGCGGGTTCAAGTCAACAACGCCATCGGACCCTACAAGGGCGGTATGCGGTTTCACCCATCGGTCACGCTGAGCATCCTGCAAGTTTCTCGGTTTCGAGCAGGTCTTCAAGAACAGCCTGACCGGACTGCCGATGGGCGGTGCCAAGGGTGGATCGAATTTTAACCCGAAGGCCAAGAGCGATGCGGAAGTGATGCGTTTCTGTCAGTCGCTGATGACCGAACTGCGCCGCTACATCGGCGAGGATATCGACGTGCCCGCCGGCGACATTGGAGTGGGTTCCCGGGAGATCAGCTATCTGTTCGGCCAGTACAAGCGTATGTCGAATCGTTTTGCCGGGGTCCTGACGGGCAAAGGTTTGAGCTTCGGCGGCAGCCTGATCCGGACCGAGGACACCGGCTACGGGTGTGTGTACTTCATGCAGAGAATGCTCGAGGGCCGGGGCCACGGCGTCGAGGGGAAGACATGCGCCGTGTCCGGATCGGGCAATGTCGCCCTGTACACGCTGGAGAAATTGATCGAGGAGGGCGCGCGACCGGTGACCGCATCCGATTCCGGGGGCTTCATCCACGACCCCGCTGGCATCGACTCTGAGAAACTTCAGTTCCTCAAGGAGCTGCAGGAAGTCCGGAGGGGAAGAATCCGCGAGTATGTCGATCAGTTCAAGGGCGCGACATTTCATTACAAGGAATCGCCGTGGGTCGTCCCCGTCGATCTGGCGTTCCCCTGCGCGACCCAGAACGAACTCGATGTCGATGCGGCTCGCGTGCTGCTAGACAACGGTCTGAAAGCGATCGCCGAAGGCGCCAACATGCCGTGCACGGCTGCAGCGCTCTCGTTGTTCCTGCGCGCTAAGATACCGGTGGGCCCGGCCAAGGCCGCCAATGCCGGTGGGGTTGCCGTGTCAGGCCTGGAGCAGAGCCAGAATGCCCAGCGTATTTCCTGGTCCCGGGAGGAAGTCGACGACCGTCTCGGGCACATCATGACGAACATCCACGCGCGTTGCGCCCAGTACGGGTACGAATCGGACGGATACGTCAACTACGTGAAGGGCGCCGATGTCGGCGGCTTCGTAAAGGTCGCCGATGCGATGCTGGCTTACGGCGTTGTCTGACGACGGGTCCCGCTCCTCCTGTCCATATTCAACCAACTAGGTGGAATAACCGGCTTTCGCCTTCGCCCCAAGTCCGCTCATTTCGTTGATCCCCTGAGGCTTACCTCGCGATAGCGCACTCTGGAGCTGCGCGTGCTTCATCCATGCCGAGCGAATGGTGGATGTTAGCAACCATCAGGGTGGCGTGGACTTCCCGACACGGACGCGGGCCGAAGCGCTCGATGTGAATGACGCACCCGCTCTTGCTGGCCGGCTCAGGTTCGAGCATTGCGACGGTCGGGAACATCGGGTGAACTCGAGGATCAAAGGATGGCAGGACCCGATCAGTACAACGGAGACAGCGGGTTTGGTTCGCTGTTCGAAGCTCGCGCGTGTCTGGGAAGAGAGCCTTACAAGGACCTGGACCGGGCCGCCGAACGGGGCGCCAATACCCGGTACGCCGAACTCGAAGCGGCGTACGGCCGGTTGGAGGCCGAGCGCCGACGAACGAGCGTGGAAATCGACACGCTGCAAAGGACAGTGGACGAACTCCGAAGCCAGGCCGAGGGGCGGCGACAACTCGAGGGACGTTTCCTGGAGACTCAGCGATACAGCAAGCAACTGGAGGTGCAGTGTCAGGAGACGCAGCAGAAACTCCAGGCCGAGGAGTTGCGGATGCGATCGAAGATTGAGGATCTGGAGAGCCAGATCGTCGAACTGCTCGACAGGTCCAGCAACGGACACCGGACCGAGCAGAAACTGGAACAGATGATGGAGATCGAGCTTGCGGCACGCCGGCACGTCCTGGAGGCTGAATCTGAACATCGCCTCAAAGATGCCGAAGCCGAGTGGCAGACCGAGCGAGACCGGCGCGCGGTTGAGATCCGTCATCTGAAACAGCAACTGGCCACGAAGCCGGACGCTTCCCGAACGTCCTTGATTGGAAGAATCTTCTCCCGCAAGTGAAAGCAGTCTTCGGAACCCTCCTATTTCGTGACGGTGCTGTAATCCCAGCTTAGGTCCAAGGGTCCTGACTTGGGATTAGTGCACCGTCACGAAACTCGGTAGTGTATCAGTTTGATTAATTGGGTCGTTGTGCCGTTTCTTCAGGAGGTGTTAGACTCTCAATATGGCTAGAGGACCGAAAGGCAAATGGAGACCCGCAGGCGACATAGCATGTGCTATTCACGTAGGACGCATTGCGACTGGGGAGATCGAGGACGACGGCCAGGAGTTGAGGCCAGACCACCCAGATTACAAGCGCGAACGGGCCAAGCTGGGCGGAAAAGCTCGCACTGAATCTCTCACGCCAGAACGCCGAAGAGAGATCGCTAAGGCTGCGGCGGCCGCTAGGTGGAATCCTTAGATCCTGGCAACCGCCAAAGACCATTTTTCCCGACAACCTTTCCACGCGTCCGCATCCTATACAAGGACGCAACCATTGTTTTCTTGGATGTTTCGTATTTTAGAACAACGCGCTCATAAATCTCGTTAGTCCTCATTGCCCGCTCGCCCAAGACGCTGACAATGGTATCGGCCAGTGTTACGCCATGCGTGGCTATATGCTTCTGTGGTGAAATTTTTTCTCGGATAGATTCAGAGTCGGCTTCATCAAGAAGTCCGAGCGCCGACAGAATCCCTTCGCGTTCCCTTTTGAGGTCTGCCTGCTTGGATTCAACTTCGACCAGTTTGGATTTGAAAAAGGCTCGATAGTCAGTCATTTGATTATTCCGTTGTATTTAGGGTAAAATGAAAATGGTTTAGGGTTTTAAGGGGCCGGGTTTCCCCGGCCCCGCACCCACGACGGGTGGCGTTCATCTCATGGTGCCGCCTCCTTTAAGGCCACGCGCTGTCTTCTCGCAAAAGATTTACAGCGCGTGGCCTTTGTTCGTGACAAGTCTATCATAGACAGCAACTCTCCCACAGAAATCTATTGACACACATGCTTGCTTATAGTATCATTTTAATTATGAACAAGCTATCCACTGCCAAGCGATCCCAGATAATCAGGATGCTGGTGGATGGCGTATCGTTACGCGCGATCAGCCGTATAGAGGATGTCTCAATCAACACTGTGTCGAAGATGCTAATCGAGGCGGGCGAAGCGTGTGTAGACTTCCACAACAACCACGTCCACCGCGTCAATGCAAAGCGCATGCAGGTCGATGAGATTTGGCAGTTCTGCTACGCGAAGGAAAAGAACGTTTCAAGCGCAAAGGCTGCTCCAGAGGGGGCTGGAGATACGTGGACCTGGACGGCGATTGATGCGGACTCCAAGCTGATCGTTTCATGGCTGCTCGGAGATCGGAGCCAGCGATCCGCCTACCATTTCATCGCGGACTTGGCGGAACGGATCGTCGGGCGTACACAACTTACCTCAGACGGTTTGCGTCTCTACAGGACTGCGGTTGAGGCAGTACTCGGTGCCGATGTGGACTACGCACAAATTGTAAAGGTCTTTGGTTCACCCGTAGAAGATGAGAAGCGGTATAGTCCCGCAACGTGCAAAGGGACGATCAAGACGGTGGTAACCGGCCGGCCCGATCCCGACCACATCAGTACGTCCTACGTCGAACGCCACAACCTGACGATGCGGATGTCCATGCGCCGGTTCACACGCCTGACCAATGGGTTTTCAAAGAAACTGCGAAACCATGCGCTTGCTCTCGCGCTATACTTCGTCCACTACAATTTCTGCCGGATTCACAAGACGCTGAGTGTGTCCCCAGCTATGGCTGCTGGCATAACGACCCAACTGCACGATGCAGAGTGGATCGTTGGTTTGGTGGATGCGCGAGCACCAAAGCCAGCGAAGCCTGGGCCGAAGGGACCGAGAAAATCAAACTGAGACACTACCCGAAACTCCGGTCGCTACCGCTCCTCGTCCTGTTCCCTTATAATGCTGGATTCTGATTTACTCCCGATCCAGGTGAGGCACGACGTGGAAGAATCCGTACTTGAGCTTGACGAGAAACAGATCGACCAGTTTCGAGAGGAATTCGAACGCGTCGCCTCGGAGATGTCAAAGATCATCGTCGGCTATCGGGATGTCATCGATGGGGTGCTGATCACCGTCCTCGCAAGAGGACATGCCATCCTGGAGGGGGTTCCCGGCGTCGGGAAGACGAAGCTCGTCCAGACCCTGAGCGATGTCCTCCACTTGAAGTCTTCGAGAATCCAGTTCACGCCGGACCTGATGCCGGCCGACATCGTCGGCACGAACGTCGTTCAGGAAAGCGACAGGGGAGAGAAACTCCTGCAGTTCCAGCCCGGTCCGATCTTCGCCAACATCGTCCTCGCCGACGAGATCAACCGCGCGACACCCAAGACCCAGTCCGCGCTGCTCGAAGCGATGCAGGAGAAGAGCGTAACGGTTGGCAATGAGACCTACCAGTTGGAGCGTCCGTTCGTCGTCCTTGCGACGCTGAACCCGCTGGAACTGGAGGCGACCTACCCCCTACCCGAAGCGCAGGTGGATCGTTTCTTCATGAAGCTCCGGATGGACTTTCCCGACATTGAGGGAATCCACGAGATCCTGGAACGCACGACTCAATCGAAGGCCCCCGAAGTTGAACGCATCTGGGATGGCGAGAAGATCCTGCAACTGCGCCAGATTGCCCTCGGCGTGTCGATCCAGGAAGAAGTTCAGGACTACGCGATTCGCATCGTGATGGCGACGCAACCCTCAACCGAGTATGCCCACGAGCTGACCAGCAAGTACATGCGCTACGGCGCCAGCCCCCGAGGCTCGCAAGCTTTGGTGCTTGGAGGCAAGGTCCGGGCGCTTCTGGCCGGCAGGCGGGAAGTCTTGCGCGAGGATATTCGTAGGGTGGTGCTGCCCGCGCTCCGCCACCGGATCATCCTCAATTTTGAGGGCGAGGCCGAGAGGGTCGATCCGGACGGGATCCTTCAAGCCATTATCGAAAGCACGCGCGACTAGCCAGGCTAGTCAACTTCGCCAGAACTCCTCAGTTTTTCTTCAATCCTTGCAGCAGCAATCGCTTCGGCCCTCTCGATGCCGGTCCGAAAAGCGAAGGAATTTCATCAATTGCGCAGATCTGCATCTTTCTACGACCGATTCAGGCATTTCGCAGGTCGTCCCGGACCGTGCCAGCCGGAATGGAACTCTCTTTGCATAAGACAAGGCAGGAGGCGACCAATGGCTCAACAGGCAGCAACAGAAACGAGGAAGCGAACTTTCATGGATGTTCCGACTGCGGCCAGGCTCGCGGGATTCTCCATCCGCCATTTCCGCAGAATCATTGAGGAAGATGAGATTCCGATCATGCAGATTGGCCGGAAATTCTTCATCGTGGCCGCGAGATTCGAGAATGGCAGGCCAACGCAGGCCAGAAACGGCCCGGCTCCTGTCTACAAAATTGATAGACGGAAGAGTCGATTGTCTACGAAGTTGATGAGATCCAGGGCTCGGCCGGCAACTGAAGGCGGAGCCCGACCTGTTCAGCAGCAAGCCTCAAAAGAGATAGCCGCTTACGAGCTAGAAGGGGCTGCCGGTGGGCAGCCCCATTCGTTCACTCCTGAATTCCTGCAATAACTGCTCTCAGAACCGTCGTGTAAAGACGATCTTCGAGACCGCGCTACGGTCGCTCGTGAAGATCCCCTCCGGGTCGTTCATCCAGTTGTGGCTGTACACGAAGAAGATGTCGTTGCCCGGCTTCATGGTCCACCGAAAACGCGATTGCCAGCCCAGGCCGCGGCTCTGGTTGTCGTACTGGACGTTGTTGCTCAACGAGATCCACGGGCTGAATTGCGTATCGACCTCCCACCGGAGGACGGTCGTCGACACACTACCCTCGGCCAACTCAATCCGGTTCCACTGTCCATTGAAATTCAATCGGACACCGTTGCGAGGCCGGACGGTTATCGTTCCGTTGATGTCCCGCCTCGTTCCCGAATAGTAATTCCCATAGGTAAACCCCCGGCTTAGCCGGGGCGACTCGCAGAGGTTTGACCGAGAGCGGCGGTAGATAGGAAAGTCCTGCTTGGAAGCGACGACTTCCAAAGAAGGAGGACTCAATGAAAGAGGCCCGAAGGCGATCGCACACGAAATGGGACTGCAAGTATCACATGGTGTTCATTCCGAAGTAGGCGGTATCCAGTGTGGCGGGATTCATCAAGGGGAAGAGTGCAATCTCGACTGCCCGGAACTTTCTGGGACTGAAACACCGTTTGACAGGGAAGAGTTTCTGAGCGCGAGGCTATTTCGTTTCCACGGTGGGGATGGACAAACAATTCGTGCGGGAATACATTTGGCGGCAGGAGCGGGAGGAGCAGCGTTTGGAGGAGCTGAACATGGCGTGGGGGCATCAGCTGCCTTCAGGCGGCTCTTGACCGGCCCCTTTGAGGGGCTCACAGAAATAAGCCCCCGGCTCTGCCGGGGGTCATTTAACTCCCCCAACCGGCGAAGCCGAACAGAGAAATCGGTCGTTGCCCCGCCGTTCCGAAGCCAATCCGGTAGCGCGTGAAACTGAACTCCTGCCCTTGGGCCAGCGTGATGCCCCCCGGCAGGAAGAAGTTTCCATCGAGCCGCTCCGCCTGTGGCGTGATACTGAACCGGAAGTTGTCACCGGACTGAAAATTGATCCCGAACACTTGAATGTCGAAGCGATGACTCAGCTTCCGGTTCGCAGTGTCGGTGTTGAAGTTGTAGTTCACTCCGAAGGTGAGACGCCGAATGAGCGAGTCGTTGCCGGGACGCGGGTTCCAGTAGAAGTTTCCGTTGTAACTCCGAACGGCGCTCCGAAAACGGAAGTCCACGGCGGGATCATAGCCCTCTTCGGTCTGGTTGGCCGCGACCCGAAAGTTCCAGATGTCGTTTGGATAACTCAGGCTGGCGCCGTACTTGCCGCTGTCGCCGGTGCTGTCCTCGTTCGTTGTCCACAGGTAGTAGCTGGTGAAGTTGAGGTTCTGTCTCGCACCGCGGAAGTTCGACGTTGCCAGGCGGAAGTCGACCCCCGCTGTCTGGCGGGTATTGCGTCCCGTATCGCGCTCGGACCGGCGTGTGTAGAGCATGCCCACGTGTGACTGCTGAAAGAAACGCCGGCGCGTGCGCACGACCGTGAAGTCTTCACCCGGCAGGGGGCCGTCATCGTCTTCGGGACGCGCCAGTTCCGCCGTCCGGACCTGCAGGACACCGACATCGTAAAGGCCCAGCTGACCAGTCAGCTTCACGCCGTAGTCGATCTTCTGGACCGCACCGTCGGTCAGGCCGATCCGGCGGCTGAAGAACGCGTCCCGTTCGCCGGAGAAGTTAAAGAAGTTGGCTCCCTGGAGGAAGAACTCCCTCTTTTCGGGAAAGCGCAGCGGGAAGCGCGTCAGGTTGACTTGACGGTCGTCCACCTCGGTCTCGGCGAAATCGGTATTGATCGTGAAGTTGGCACGCAGGTTGGGTGTGACGTTGTAGAAGAGGTCTCCGCCGACGTCTCCGAGATACGTCGCGTCCCTACCATCGGCAGGGACCGAGGTTGCGCGTCCGACGAAGTACGGCTTGACGTCGAGACCGACGCCCTGGGTGATTTCCGTAACGCCGGCGAGCAGACCGGCGCTGGTCATCTGACTGACGTTCTGATTCCGGGCGTTGCCGTTCCAGCGTGTCTCTTCGTTCTTGCGGCGAATAGTCCGCTGGAAGTTGATACCCCAGGCCTGGGTGTTCGGGTCGAGGTTCAGCGTGCGGAACGGGATCTCGATCTCCGCGCTCCATCCCTGGTCGTGGCGAACAACGCGCGCCGTCCAGATGCCGTCCCAGGCCTTGTTGGCGCCGCCGCCACCACCGCCGAAGCCTCCGCCCCCGCCAAACCCGCCGCCCCCGCCAAACCCCCCGAAACCACCGCCACCGCCGATGATGCCGTCGCCCATCGCGCCCGAGGGGTTGATTTCGAAGTAATAGCCGGTGCGTTCATCCAGGTAGGTGTCGATGCTCCACATGAAGCGGTCATCCGAGAAGAACGGCGCGTCCCGCTGCATCGTGTTGCCCATCATCCCGCTCGGATCAGAGTCATAGGCCATCACGCCAAGAATCAAGCGGTTGGAGTCAAAGATGACGCGGACCACGGTCGGCTCCGTGGCGGGAGCCCCGTTATCGGGATCGATCTGGATGAAGTTGTCGGCGACGTCGGCCCGATCCCAGATGGCCTCGTCCAGGATTCCGTCGAGGCTGATTTCGTCGTTGGTTTCGATACGGAGGGCGTTCAGGATCCTTCGGCCCTCGAATCCCTCGGATCCTTGCTGCGAGTATGCGATGCCTGAGAACAGAATCAGGCACAGAACGGTCGTCAAAGTACGTGTCATCGTGAAGTATGGTGCTCCTGGCTGGTAGGGCGATCGCCCGTCTTCCAAACTAACAATAGTAACTTGAAGGATCTGCGGATTTTGCAAGAGAATGCAAAAAGAACAGCTGGACCTCAACCGGTCGGGTCGACTGCGGGGGAAACGTGGAACGTGGGGGGCATCGGTCACGTATATACTGAACGGATACTACGGGGATCGCCAGGCGATGGACCGGGGATCGGGAATAGCCAGATGCAACCGGGTCAGATAGTCTCTCATTACAAGATCACCGGCCAGCTCGGTCGCGGCGGAATGGGTGTGGTGTATCGGGCCGAGGATACACGCCTGGGACGCCAGGTTGCGCTCAAGTTCATCCCGGAAGAGTTTGCCGAGAACCACCAGGCATTAGAGCGCTTCCGCCGCGAAGCACGGGCCGCTGCCGCACTGAACCACCCGCACATCTGTACTGTCTACGACGTTGGCGAGTGGGAGGGCCGTCCCTACCTGGCACTGGAACTGCTGGACGGCCGCCCCCTGAACGACGTCATCGCGTCGGAGAGCATCGAATTCGATCGGTTCGTCGAAATGGGACTCCAGATCGCCGACGCGCTCAATGCGGCGCACAGCGCGGGAATCATCCACCGCGACATCAAACCGGGAAACATCTTCGTGACGTCGGGCGGCTCGATAAAGGTCCTAGATTTCGGTCTGGCAAAGCTCGCGCCGCGGCACGGAGCCGACACGGCCACGACCGTTAACGACCATCTCACCAATCCCGGATCGACGGTTGGCACCGTCGCCTACATGTCCCCTGAGCAGGCCCGGGGCAAGGAAGTGGACCGGCGGACGGATCTGTTTTCTACCGGTGTCGTGCTGTACGAAATGGCCACCGGGAAGCAAGCGTTTCCGGGCGAGACTTCGGCCGTCGTGTTCGAAGGGATTCTGACGAAAGAACCGGTGGCGCCGACACGCCTGAATTCAGGGCTCCCGCCCGAGTTGGACAGGGTTATCGCCAAGGCGCTCGAAAAGGATTCCGATCTGCGTTACCAGAGCGCTGGCGACCTGCGCAGCGACCTGAAGCGCCTGCGACGCGACAGCCTGTCCGGCATGTCCGTGCCGGTGAAGACGGCTGTTCTTGTGCCGCAACAACTCATATCGCCCGAAGCCGTAAAGCGGTTCGCCGACCAGGCGCCCGGTGCGATTCGACGCTTTGCCAGGACCGCGTTCGATGTTTCGGTCGCCGACCCGCACCAGGGTGTAAACGATCACCAGAAAGTGAATGAATCTGAACAAACGCCGAGACTCTGAACGCTCATCATCATCGCCGAGGCCTTGCGAGGCTCTTTGCCGGGGCTTTCCGACCAGTCGTGCAGCTTGGGCGACGTTGCGTGACAGATCACGCTTCCGCGCGCTTGACAATTCTGCTATAGTTTTTCGCCCTTCGACCGGACAGGCTATGAATTCGACATTCGCGAGGAAGAAAATCACGACTTACGTGTCGGCGCTCGTCCAGAACACTTCACTTTTTCGCGATCGTTAACACCAGGGAGGCAAGCGGCCGGGGCTGGCATTTCTGTTCGGTCTGATTCCGGGCGTTGGTGCGCTCTACAACGCGCAGTTTCCCAAGGCGGGAGCGCACTTCGTCCTGTTCGCACTGCTGATCACGTTGAATAGTATAGGTCCCGCAGCCATCGAGACGTTCTTCGGATTCCTTACCTTCGGTTTCTGGGCCTACATGCCGTTCGAGGCGTATCACACGGCGAAGCAGCGAAAGATGCTGCGCCGGCAGCAGGAGGATTCCGAGCAAGACCAACAGAACCAGGAGCGGTAGCGACCGAGCGAACGTACCCCTCCGAACCGACAGGGGACTGAGGACGCTGTCCCGAGCGTAGAAGGTCGTGTGGGTGTTGGCCGGGGAGGGACAGCGTGCGCTATCCCCTCTTTTTTGAAAAGCAGGAACCTACTCTTCCGAAAGCAGGATTCTCTACTCTTCCGAAAGAATAAAGTAGACCGCTACCGACGCGAGCATCGCGCAGCCCGCAATGATGACGAGCATCGGCATGTTGAATGGAAGCCCGAGCGTCGATAGGATGCCCACGTCGGGTTCGGTTGCGGGTCCGAACTCGCTCATCGCCGCCGTCAGCCTGCCAAACCACTCCGCGACCCAGGGCGTCACCAGTCCCAGCAACGCCAGTCCGACACCGACCGTTGCCGCTGCTGCGAATGCCTGCACGATCGAGATCGGCCGGGCGGCAACGCGCGCCGCTTCGTGCCGGGCACGCATCTCCGCCCGCCACCAGACGACCGATGCCGAGGGGATGTGAACATCCTTCATCGCGACGTCATGGTCTGCCTGGAGCGCATGGGCCACTTCGGCGACGTCCTGGCAGAGTGGACACTCGGCCGCGTGCTGTCGCAGACCTTCGTCAGCCCTTTCGGGCCACTGCCCGGATGTCACGGCGTCGAGGACTTCGGGTTCCCGCGGGCATTCGGTGCGCTTCATCGCCCCCCCTCCCCGCGTCCCCCCTGCAGGATACCGGCCAGCTTGCGGCGGGCACGGAACAGCAGCAGCTTGATACTTGCGGTCTTCAGTCCGAGGACCTCGGCGATCTCCTGATGAGAGGAGCCCTCCGCGTAGGCCAGCCACAGAGCATCGCGCTGGCGGACACTCAGGCTCGTCATGGCGCGGTTCAGATCGGTCCGATTCTCACTCTGGGCCGCGGCGTTGCCCCCGGCGGCCGGCTCCCCCGGTCCGTTCTCGGGCAGAGGAGCGCAGCTTCGGTCGCGTCGCCAGCGCAGGGCGTCGTTGGCCACGTTCCGAGCGATTCGAAACAGGTAGTTCCGTCGATGGGACTCGTTCTCGAAATCCCGATGAGTTCGCAGGAACCGATAGTACGTGTCCTGAAGCAGGTCATCGGCCAGCTGCTCGTCCCCGGTGCGCCGGAACAGGAACACCCACACGGGCCGTGCCGTCTGCTGGTAGAACCCCTGGAATGCGTCGTGATCCATCTGGAGCGTGTCGACGGTTTCCGCCCGTTGGCCCTCGAGGCGTTGGAGTTCAGTAAGCGTGAGGTTCGGTAGCGACATATGGAATCTCAGGGGACGCTCATAACCGTGGTGCGGAGCCCTCCCTGTCGGGTCGGTTCTGCGGCCACTGAGAGAAGAGTCCCAGCCTATTGGAGATTATAAGCGATGCGACCGCCGAAAGGACGAATCCGATGCCCAGACCGATGGCCAGGGTCCCCATGACGTACAACCCGTCAGCGGCCCCTTCGTCGATCAGGCGCGGGATCGCGAAATGGAGACCGAAACCGCCGAGCGCCAGGACCAGTCCTGCCTGTACCGACCACAGAATCCGGTTGGTCGGCGCCCCGACCGCCGGTGCCTCGGTGCCGAGCGAGATGGGAGCCGACTCCAGAAACCGTTGTCCGGCAGACGTTTTGATGTATGCGAGCAGATCTTCGTTCGCGGTGAACCGGTCCAGGAGCTTCGAATGGGCTTCGGTTTGCACCTTGGACAGCCGATTCCACCGACGGTAGTCGATCAGGGTTTGAATCAGCCACATCAGGAGACCGATCGTTGCAAGGAAAACCATGATCGCCGCGATGGGCTCCAACCAGTCGTTGTTCGAGCGGGACGATCCGATGAAGTAATCCGGGTTGTGGACGACCTCGGGATGGTCGGCTACGAACGCGGCCAGCGCGGGGTAGGGTTCCAGAAAAGCGCTGTCGGTGAGGAGCACGGGATCGATCCGCAACACGTCTCGCAGTGTGGAGGGGTACAGGCGCATCACCTCCCGGAGCTGTTGAAAGATTTCGGACGCTTGCTCGCTGCGGATCTCGACAGCCTGCGCCTCGGGGGGAGCGGGCGGCTCCACCGGAGCTTGTGGTGTCGTAGCCTGTCCGCCTGCTTCCCCCGCCAGCAGTGCCGTCAGAACGATCGGGGCGATCCAGGTTGTCTTCCTCATCAGGGCCTCCGTTAGTGGTCTCACTACCCTGAATACCGTTTTCCGAGCCTGCGGTTATCACGCATGGACGGACTTTTTGCGGCTCACTTCTGGTTTCTATCTCCTTTCTTCATGCGGAACGACAGTACCCGCTCGGTCAGCGAACCCCGATCCGGGGAAAACTGGGCGGCAGCGGTGTGCAGGTACGGCCGGAACTGGTGCGTCCAGTATTTGAAGAAGCCCACCTCGCGTATATCTACCAGCGTCTGTCGATAGTGTTCCAGCAGCGGGCCGGCAAACATCTGGCCGGTCGTCTCTCCTGCGACCAGAGCAGAACGGGATAGCCGATACACCGTTTCGGGCAGTGTGCCTACGGCCGACAGCGCCATTACCGATGACATCTCGAACGTCGAACGACCTTGCGCCCGGGCTTCCTGTTTGATGGACCTCCAGGTTCCAGTCACGACGTCGGCAGAAGGAAGCTCTCTGGGGGGTACCTTCGCGAGTTCGGTCTTGAGGTTTGCCCACTCCTGGCGCAGGCCCGCGATGTCCAACGGAGGCGCGTTGATCGTGTTCGCGGCCAGGCCGGCGCTGTTTTCCAGACCATCGAGCATCTGGTCCATCGTCTGAACATCGGTGTCCGGCTGGATCAGCCCTTCTTCTTTGAGGGAGGCCGTGATGTCGCCGAGTAGTTGGCGGCCCGCACCCGTCACGTCGGCCAGGGCCGCCAGAACCCAGACCGGTGAAGCGCGAAAGGCCAGCAGACCGATCATCTCGAGGCCACTACCGGCCGTACGCCTCACCAGGAAGTCCCGATTCAGCTTTTCCTCTGTCGGGAATACACCCTCGACCTCTCCGACCTGTTCGATCATGAACCTCAGCGTCATCTCAACCACGTTGACGTAAAGCCGGGTCTTGCGAACCGCTTCGGGCAGGGTCACGCTCCCGATCTCGTGAAGCAGACCGCCCGCAAGCGCCGAGGCCGAGCGCAGCACCCGTTCAGGAAGCGAAAGCAGATAAGGAGTGAGCTCCGACTTCACAACTCTATTTCGCCCTGCATGAAGCACGCCGCCTCTCCCGCAATGACCACCCGGTCGCCGGTGAGCTCGCAGTGGAGATCTCCTCCTCGCGCGGAAACCTGCACAGCGTGAAGGGTCTGTTTGCCGAGCCGGCCAGCCCAATAGGGGACCAGTGCGCAGTGGATCGAACCGGTCACGGGATCTTCGTCGATGCCATATGCGGGAGCGAAGTAGCGCGATGCGAAGTCCGCGGTCTTGCCCGGCGCCGTCACGATCACACCCATCCCAGGGACGCCGGCGAGCAGTTGCATGTCCGGTCTTAAGCCCTCGACATCATCCTGGGTCGCAAACACCCCCAGATAGTTCCCCGAGCCCTCGGTCTCTCCGTAGGAGAGCACCTCTTCGGGCGTCCGACCCAACCCGGCGATCAGATTCTTGGGCGGGTTCTCACACGGCATCGGCCGCAACAGCGGGAAATTCATCGCCAGCCGTCCGTCGCGCTGTTCTACGGTCAGCTCTCCGCTTCGGGTGACGAATCGCAGCGTGGTGGCGGTGCTCCCGAGCCGGCTCCACAGAACCCATGCGGTCGCCAGCGTGGCATGGCCGCAGAGATCCACCTCGGTGGTAGGAGTAAACCAGCGCAGGCGATACCCGTCGCCTTCGGGAGCGAAAAACGCTGTCTCGGCCAGGTTGTTCTCGGCTGCAATGGCCTGCATCCGATCGTCATCGATCCATGCATCCAGAGGACAGATGGCAGCCGGGTTACCCGAGAAGACCCGGGAAGTAAACGCATCGACCTGGTAGAGCGGAATCTTCATAATTCGGGACGGTGCATTAATCCCAAGTCAGGACCCTGGCGACTGACAGGCTACTCCTCCTTGTGAGTCGACTTTCACTCGGCACGGACTGCTAGTGTCCTCGGTCAGAAATACGATCACTATCTCCAAATGGATGTTGCCGGACGCAAGGTGGATGTTGAATCGGTCGATAAAAGTGGGTATGGACTCGGTCGTCTTAGCCTTCCCAACCAGCAACCTCCATCGGCCCTGCGGGTTCGGGCGGAACGGCACCGTCTTTGGAGTCGCTCCTTCTTGCCATGAATGAGCACTAGTGTCCGAAACACGGTGCGACAGCCGCCGGCAACTTATAGATGAACAGTGAGTTGAATGGCATTCTGCGATTTTTCGATTTGAACCTGCCGATCACACTTTTAGCAATATTACGGTGAGAGGGGTGATACCAATGGCGCATGAACTCAGGCCAAACCGTCTTCTCACAAGTCATGGATTACGCGCCCCGATACGAGTTTCAGAAGTGTGTCGCCCGCTATCGGGGCGATTACCAGCAGAAAGGGTTTTCCTGCTGGGATCAGTTCCTGGCGATGGCATTCGCCCAATTGACCTATCGTGAAAGCCTCCGCGACATCGAAGCCTGCTTACGCGCCCTCGGCAGAAAGCGTTACCACATGGGATTCCGAAGCAAGATGGCGCGGACGACACTGGCCGACGCCAACGAGCGGCGCGACTGGCGGATCTATGCGGATTTCGCACAGGTCCTGATCGGCATGGCGCGGCCGTTATATGCCGAAGACCCCATCGGCGTCGAGTTGGATCAAGGTCTATATGCCCTGGACTCGACCACCATTGACCTGTGTCTTTCACTATTCCCATGGGCCCGGTTTCGCCGGCACAAAGCCGCGGTCAAGATGCATACACTGCTGGATCTTCACGGCAACATTCCCGCGTTTATCCACGTCACAGACGGGAAAGTCCATGACGTCAACGTTCTCGATGAGATCGCACCCGAAGCGGGTGCCTTCTACGTCATGGACCGCGCCTATATCGATTTTGAACGGCTCTTTCTCTTCTCCCTCTGTTCCGCTTTCTTTGTGGTGCGTGCTAAGAAGAACGTCGTCCTGCGGCGGCGGTACTCCCGTCGGGTGGACACGACCACGGGATTGCGATCCGACCAGACGGTCATCCTCACAACGAACAAATCCGCCAAAACCTATCCCGATCCGTTGCGGCGTATCAGCTACTTCGATGCCGGGACGAACAAGCGGTTGAAGTTCCTGACCAACAACTTCGCGTTGCCTGCACTCACCATCACTCAGATCTACAAGTCGCGATGGCAGGTGGAACTTTTCTTTAAATGGATCAAACAACACCTTCGAATCAAGTCCTTCTACGGCACCAGCGAGAATGCGGTGAAGACCCAGATCTGGATCGCCATTTCGGTTTATGTTCACGTCGCCATCATCCGGAAGCGCCTCGGCATCGATAGGAGTCTTTACCAAATCCTACAGATTCTCAGCATTACGATTCTTGAGAAACAGCCCATTTTGCAGGCCTTTCACGCGCCTGATTCCCAATTCAATGAACTCCAAGATCCTAACCATCTGGTTCTATTCGACTTCTAACCGGACACTAGTGATGAATGAGCATTAGCCTCGTCGTCGCTCCGCCAAATCCGGCACCGTTGCGCTCCGAAATATAGCAACCATACTTCTCACCGAGGACACTAGACTATTGCTGCTGGTCTGTGATCCGCTTGATTTCCTTCTCGCGTTCCAGGTGAGGCATGCCTTCGATGATCCATTTCGCAGGTTCCTGTCCCTGGAGCTTGTGCCCGAACCAGTCCAGGATCCGGTGGTGGTAATCGATCTGGTTTTCCTTTCTTCGGACGCTATGGTTCTCTCCCGGGTACACCAGCAGGACCATCTCCTTGCCCAGTCTCCGAGCGGCGTTGTACATCTCGATGCCCTGCTGCCAGTCCACCGAGCCGTCCCTGTCGCCGAACTCCATCAGGAGAGGCGTGTTCATGTTCTCGATGGAGTAAATCGGCGAGTTTCGAATGTAGGCGTCGATGTCCTCCCAGAAGGGGACTTCCATCCTCTCCTGGCCGACTTCAAAGTGACCCGTTTCGGGTACGCCCGAATTCCAGAAGACCGATCCGTACATGCTGAAGAAATTCGTCAACGCGGCTCCGGCGACCGCTGCTGCGAACATGTCGGTTTGCGTGACCAGGAAGGCGGTTTCATACCCTCCCCAGGAATGACCGATCAGGCCGATACGGTCCCGGTCGATCATGCCGGTCTCGAGTACTTTCTCCACTCCGGAAGTGATGCAGTCCAGCGCCGACGCGCCCGGCTCCCTTGCCCGGAAGACGATATCGGGCTGTAGGACGAAGTAACCCTGTGTCGTGAACACGGATGTGTTGTAGGTGCTCCGCTCCGACGGTGTAGCAAAACGGTGGACCGACTGCGACAGCTTCTCGTAGATGTAAACCACCATCGGATACTGCCGTCCGGGCTCGTAGTCCGCCGGGTAGTACAACGCCCCCTGCAGGCGGTCGCCCTGGGAGTTCTCGTACTCGATGAGTTCGGATCGCCCCCAGTGGTATTCCTCGAAGAACGGGTTCGTCCGCGTGACCTGTTCCAGAACGTTGAGGTCCGGTCCGCCGACGAAGTAGTCGGGCGAGTCATCGAAGTCCTGGCTCATGAAGGCGAAGACGTCGGCATGCTCGGCCTTGGACAACCTTGTCAGGTCTTTGTCCATCCGCACGAGTTGTTCAGCGTTCTGCCCCGGAGGGATTCGCGCGAAACCGAATTCCTTCGTCCATTCTCCGTACGTGGACAGATACATTGCCTGATCGGGATCGATCCAGTCTTCCTCGGGGTCGAGCCGAACGTACCGGTGGCGCCTCTCCTGTTCGGCGCCTCGGGTCAGCCTTGTGGGATCCGACCCGTTCACCGGGATGCTCCAGACATCCCACTTGTCGTAGACGAGCAGGGTGTCCCGCCCCTCCAGCCATCCGGCAATGCCGTACGGCGGGACCACGGGGGAAGGGTGGTCGTCGTCGACATCGACGAACGAAGTTGGAATCCCATCCGTGACATTGGTATGCGTGTCGTTCCGGACATCGTAAATCCAGTAGTCATCGTCCTTGAGGTAAGCGATGTGCCGTCCGTCGGGGCTCGGTGTGAGCGTTCGGTCGGGGAAGCGGGATCCGCCCGGGATCTGTTCCAGAATCATGCGCCTCGCGCCGTCTTCCAGATCAACCAGGTAAACGTCCCTTCGTCCGCGTCCGAACATGGCGTCAAATTCTGCCCGCCTCAGGTCGAGTGCGATTGCGGACCGTCCCCCGTCGAGCGCGACCACAGTTTCAGTCGTTCCATCCCCCAGGCGGACGAAGGTGTCCGATTCCAGGTGCCAGATCGAAAGGTCGTTTTTTTCGCGATCCCTGTTCGCTGTCAGCTTCTGCTGCGGGATGATTTGGGGATCCCGGCTGTGCCAGACCTCGACGTTTGAGGGTTTGTCGACGGACGTGGCGTCCTCCTCGTTTTCGTCGTCAGTGTCCGATTCCGGAGGTTCGGGCTTTCGATCCCATGGCTGGATTCCGAACAGAACCGCTCGTCCGTCCTCGGTCCATTCCGGCCGCCTGAAAGAGACGATGCGCATCTCGGCCGGGAAGCCGGCCGACTGGTTCGGATCGAACTGGGAGAGCCCATCGTCTTGTCGATCCAAGCTGCCAAGGTTCCTCCATGCCAGCAGGCTGTGGCTATCGCCTTCGTAGTCTTCATTCTCGAAAGACCGGAAGGCGGCCAGGTCATCGGCATCCTCTCGCCACGCCAGCCCGCTGTAGACGGCGTCGGCCGAGTCCAGTGTCCTCAGACGACCCGAGGCGGGATCGAGTAGCCGAACCCCGTTTCCGACTCTCCCTTCGGCCGACGTGATTATCGCGAGCAGGGAACCTTCGTCCTGCCACGCGAACTCCGACACGTTGCCGAAGTGGAGATCAGCGCCACGCACCAGGTCGCGGATAATCAGGTCGGCGCCCCTCGGCCCATCGTCGTCCTCTCTGTCTTCGTTGCGCCGGGAACGCTCTGGGGGGTACCGATGGATGGCCAGATATTTGCCCGACTCGCTGAAGGCGAAGGAGGCGACGCCATCGATCGTTTCCGTCGTTCCGGTCTCGGTGTCGAACAACCCCAGACCGTTACGCACGGGTGTGCCTTCATCCCCCATCCTGGCGCGCTCGTCCTCGTGACGGTTCGTGCGGTAGGCGAGATACAGGGAATCGTCGGAAAAAGCCGGCGCCTCGCCGAACGCGGCCACGGTGACCTTGCCCGAGGCGATCTCGTGGATCCGCAGTTCGTTGTTCCCGTCGCTACGCCGAATGTCGTGGACGAGCCAGCGACCGTCGGGGGAAAGCCGTCCCTGGCCCGGACTCTCCCACCGCCCGTATTCTTCGGCCTCGAGCGACCGTTTCTCCTGCGCGTTCGTTTCGATCGTCGGCAGGATAAGAAGGGTTAAGGCCGCAGCCAGTATGTGTTTGTGGCGACTCGACATCACGGACCCCTTTCCTCTTTGCGAGGCTTGGATACTTTGGTGTCCGTCCATCATGCAACCGATGGGCGGGAGTGACAAGCGGTCAGTGCGGGTGGCCGATCAGATTTGAGATTTCGAATCTAATAACAGCACCGGGAGCGGTAGCGACCGGGTATCAACAAAATTGGCAGGTCGTGGTAGGCCCGACGCTAAGAATGGCTCTACTCGTAGCGCAGGCAAACCAGAGGATCCACGCGCGTAGCGCGCCTGGCCGGCAGATAACTTGCCAGCCCCGCTGCCGCGAGCAGAGCCAGAGACATGACCACAAATACTATCGGTTCGGTCGGGCTGACTCCGTAGAGTTGGCTGGTGATCAACGGGGTCAGGGCGAGCGCGCCAGCGAGACCCAGGGCGATGCCCACGCCGGTAAGCGCGAGGGCGTGACCGATGACCATCCTGAAGACGTCGGCTCGCTGGGCGCCGAGGGCCGTTCGCACCCCGATCTCGCGGCTGCGCTGGGTCACCGAGTAACTGACAATGCCGTAAATGCCGATCGTTGCGAGTGCAAGCGCCAGCGCTCCAAACAATCCCATCAGCAATGCCGTGAACCGCGCGCCCGCCGTCTGCTGTTCCACGAGTTGGCTCATCGGGGCAACGGCGTATATCGGGACCGAGCTGTCCAGGGACTGGACCTCGCGCCGGAGCGCGGCCGCCAGGCCCGTGGGATTCGGGCTGCTCGTACGGAGCAGCAGACCGAGGTCATGGATCGGATACTGGGAGAGGGAAAAGAAGATATCGGGGTCATCGGGATTCTCGGTGGGGTCTTCGACGAGCGTCCGGTACTTGGCGTTTGCGACGACGCCCACGATCGTCATCCAGTCGCCGGTGGAGCTCGGGTCGCCGAACTTGATCCGTTGGTCGATGGGGCTCTCGTCCGGCCACAGCCGCTCGGCGAACTTTTCGCTTACGATCACGGACCAGGTGGAGTCCGCATTGTCCCGCGTGTCGAAATTTCGGCCACGAAGCAGCGGCATGCCTGCGGTTTCGAAGAAACCCGGGCTGACCTGGTGGCGGTAGACCCGGACGCCCCGTCCGACGGAAGGGCTTCAATTCGCTCCAATAGCTGCCGCCCAAACGGCCAGACCTGGTCGTCTGAATACCGGATCGTCGGCAGTCCGATTCTGAGGGTCGTCAGGTTGTCGGCGTCGAAACCCGTCTCGACACTGCGCATCTGGTTGAAGCTTTCGACCATCAACCCGGCACCGATCAGCAGCAGGAGCGCCAGCCCGACTTCGGATACGACCAGGATGCTGCGGAGTCGCTGGTGTGCGGTTCCCGCTCCCGAACGTCCTCCACTCTTGAGCGCTTCGTTCAGATTCGGCCTGGAGCCGTGGAAGGTCGCCACCGCTCCGATCCCGACTCCGGTCAGGATTGCAACGAGCATGGTGAACTGGAGGACGCGTCCGTCGACGCTGATATCGACATAGCTGGGCAGTCCCATCGGGCTGAACTCTCTCAAAGCTTCGACCATCCATAGAGAAACCAGGATGCCGATCAGCCCGCCAATTCCGCTCAAGACCACACTTTCGGTAAGAAACTGCCGGAACAGCCGAGCCCTTCCCGCACCGAGCGCGGCCCGAACGGCCGTCTCACGCTCGCGTGCCGCGATGCGTGTGAGCATCAGGTTGCCCACGTTCGCGCACGCGATCAGGAGCACGAATCCGACGGTTGCCAGCAGGACCAGCAGCGGCCCGCGCAGGCCGCCCTGCACCTCGTCCCGTATCGGCAGCACGAGCGCGCCACGGTTCTCGTTGTCGTTGGGATATTCGGATTCCAGCCGCGCGGCGATCGCATCCATTTCGGCTTGGGCTTCCTCGCCGGCCTGCACCTCGTCCGTATCGGCAGCACGAGCGCGCCACGGTTCTCGTTGTCGTTGGGATATTCGGATTCCAGCCGCGCGGCGATCGCATCCATTTCGGCTTGGGCTTCCTCGGCGGTGCGGCCTGGGTTGAGTCTGGCAATGACATCGAGCCATCGCGTGCTGCGGTTCTCGAGGAATCGAAGCGGTAAACCGATCGGCGCCATCATCATCGGAATCCAGAGATCCGTGTCGTCATCGAGTCCGACGAACCCTGGGGGCGCGACACCGATTACGGTGAACCCACGCTCCTCGATCATGATGGCGCGGCCGAGGACCTCCGGGTCCGCGCCGAACCGTCCCTGCCACATCCGGTCGCTGATCACGGCGACCGGATGTGTTTCCGGTGCCAGATTCTCCTCCGGCGTGAACGCTCGACCGAGCGCGGGTTCGGCACCGACCAGGCGAAAATAGCCGTCGATCACGAGTTCTCCTTCGACCCGCTCCGCGCCGTTGTCGCCGGTAATCGTGAAGGAGCCGTTGGCGAAGGCGACGATTTCCTCGAAGACCTCGTTCTGATCCCGCCAGTCCAGAAAATCCGGGTAGGAGGCCGAGCGCCGCTCGACGATGTCGCGACGGATGGTTTCCGACACCAGAACGACATCGTCCGCATCCGCGATGGGCAGCGGGTTCAGAAGCACGGCGTTCACAACGCTGAAGATCGACGCGTTGGCCCCGATGCCGAGGGCCAGCGTCAGGATGACGACCGCCGAGAAGCCGGGGGCCTTGGCCAGCGATCGGAGCGTGAATCGAATGTCGTTCAAGAAATCCATGGAGTTCCCCCGTTACTTACGCCGGATGTTGTCGCGATCAGTTTCGACAGCTCCATGTGCGGAGAAACACGTTGGGGACCAAAGTGGGTCGAGCGCTGCAAAGTACTATCACAAAGAGGGATGGGATTGATTTCGGGTATCGGGCGGGGCAGCCGGCGGTGTCCACTTGCGGGACAGTCGGCTCGGAACCGAACATGGTCTGTGGCTGGACGTCAGGGGTTGATTTGGAAGCCCTGTGTCCCTTGGATATAACACTCCTAGTGTAGTCCGTCACAATTAACGTAACGGCCCTGGCTGTCCCATTTCTGATCATATATGCGGAAAATAATGACCATTAGATCGGAAATCCCTGTGCGGAAGGAACTCGAACGGCTTGGCCGAAGCCGCAGGGTGTCGGCCTGGCACGGGGAACGATCCGAATAAGGTACAGTCTGTTAGACGGGGACCACTAGCTATTACACTTCGGAGCTATCCGACGCGCCGGACAGGCCCGAATCGGATCGACGCATGACTACCACGCGAATGAACCCGAGCCCAGATCCCTCCGGGGACCCCTGTAACTGGTCGGAGTCCGCCTATTACTGGGACCTGCACCTGGACGCAATCCGGGAGATGTTCGCGCCGGTGACGCTTGCTCTCATCGAAGAGAGCGGGATAGGGCCCGGATCTCGGGTTCTCGACGTCGCGGGTGGTACGGGAGAACCTTCGCTGACTGTTGCCGAGCACGTCGGCGGGAACGGGACAGTCGTCTACACCGATCCCATAGCCGCCATGGCGCAGGCGGCCCGCCGGCACGCCGGCCGTTTCGGCGCGGACCGCATCGCACACTGCCAGTGCCCTGCGGAGTCGCTGCCTTTTCCGTCGAACTCGTTCGATGCTGTTGTATGCCGTTTCGGCGCGATGTTCTTTACGGATCCAGTGGCCGGGATCGGCGAGATGCTCCGCGTGACACGGCCCGGTGGAAGCGTTGTCGTTGCGGTGTGGCATTCGAGCGAAATCAACCCTTCCCACAACATCGTCACGCGCGTGCTCGCGAAATACGTCGTGGAGTCGGCGCCGCCGGACCCGGACGCCCCGGGGGCCTTTCGGTATGCGGAATCGGGCAAGCTTGCCGATGTATTCCGGTCCGCCCGAGCCGAAGCCGTCGATCAACGGCTTCTGGCGTTCGACATCCACGTGCCCGCTTCGGTCGAGGGGTTCTGGGAGATTCGCTCGCAACTATCCGACACGCTTCGCACAAAGCTGGCCGAACTCGATGGAAAGAGCGCGGAGCGGGTTGCCGAGGAAATCAAGCGGGCTGCCCGCGAGTATGTTTCGAACGACGGCCTGAGGTTTCCGGCCAGGGTGATCCTGGTCCGAGGCACCGCCTAGGTTGAAGTAGGGGACAGGCTCCCCTGTCCCCTAGTTCCGGAGGACGTCCTTGCCCATCATTGGACGAAGCACTTCGGGGACTCGGACTGACCCGTCGGGTTGCTGGTAGTTGTCCAGAATCGCGATCAGCATCCGCCCCATCGCGCACCCTGTGTCGTTGACCGTGTGACAGAACCGGATGGCGCCGTCCGTCGTCCGGTAACGGATGCTCAGCCGTCGTGCCTGGTAGTCCGAGGCGTTCGTGTCGGTCATGACTTCCATGAACTCTCCCGACCCCGACATCCATACCTCTACATCCCGTTGACGGTAGCTGGCCAGATATCCCGCGTCCCCCGTGCACTTATCGACGATGCGGTAGGGCATGGCGAGCTGTTGCATCAGCCATTCGTTGATGTCCCGGAATTCACCGTAGACGGTCTCCGATTCCTCGGGCCGGCACACGGCGTTCATTTCGATCTTGTCGAACTGATGGACCCGCTTGATCCCCTTAACGTCCTTACCCCACGACCCTGCCTCGGAGCGGAAGCAGGGCGTCGCGGCAAACAGACGGATTGGCAACTCCTCCTCGGTCAGAGTGCGGTCCATAAAGTAGCTGAAATTTGCCGGCTCGGACGAACCGACGAGAAACAGCGGCACCGGCTCCTCGACGTTGTCGGTCTTGATCTCGTATATCTGGTCGCGGCCTTCCGGGAATTGCGACGTTCCGTACAGAGCACGTTCGCGCACCAATAGCGGGGGGAAGATCGGCTGGTATCCCCGTGCGAGCAGTTCGTCGGTCAGAAGACGATGGATCGCCATCTGCATCCGGGCGATATCGCCCAGAATGTAAGCGAAACGGGAGCCGGAAACCTTACCGCCCTGCTGCGTGTCGACACCCCCAAGTCGCTCCCCCAACTCCGTGTAGTGCAGCGTTTTGAAGCCGGAATCGCCGGCGTGGATGGGACTGGTGGGCATGAACTCGGCCGAGTGATTCGCCTTGCCCAGTTTGTCGGCGTCCAGATACCCGGTCTCGGGAACCCATGCGCATTCTTCGACGTTGTCTTCTTCGCTCCCACCCGTCGGCATTTCAGTGTCAATCCAGTTCGGGAACCAGTCCAGCAGCGACTGCCACTCGACGCTGACCTCGGCAAACTGCCTGTCCAGATCCCGACCGCGTTCCCGAAGCTCCTGTCCCTTGCTGCGTGCAGCCTCGGGATCGGTCTTGCCGAGGGCGGCCATCTTCTTCTTCTCGGCGTTCAGTCCTTCGATCTGCTGCTGAAGTGCACGCCGTTCGACGTCCAGCCCGAGCCAGCGGTCCACGTCGGCCTTGTCGGGAGGAACTTTCCGCAGCTTGACGATCTCCTTGAGTCGATCGGCCTTCGATCGAACGTCTTTGGGATCGATCATGAGTTCTCTTCTTCAGCGGCGGATCGCTCGATCCCGGCCAACATCAGTTTCGCGACCGCCCGGTTGAAACTTGCCGGGTTTGCGACATCCGAGCCTTCCGCGATCAGCCCGTAACCGAACAGCAACTCGGCGTATTCGTCCAGAAGGGGATCGTTCTCGTCGGCTCGAACCCTTGCCTGAAGACTTTTGACGATCTCGTGTTCGGGGTTCAGCTCCATGATCCGGAGTTGTTTCGGTCCCTTGCCTTGCTGCGCCTGCATGATCCGCTCCAGTTGCGGGCTGAAGTCATCCTCGGCGACCACCAGGCAGGCCGGCGAATCGGTCAGTCGGTTGGTCACTCGGACTTCTTTGACCTGCGATTCGAGCTTCTTCTTGAGGACACTCATCAAGTCGGCCATCTCTGCCTGTTTGGCGTTGAGGTTGCGCCGTGACGCTTTTCGTTCCTCTTTGTCTCCGAGATCGACGGTGCCTTTGGCGACCGACTTCATCTTCTTCCCGTCGAATTCGCCCAGGGCCTGTACGGCCAGCTCGTCGACCGGGTCGCTCATGTATAGGACTTCCAGGCCGCGGGTACGGAACGCCTCCAGGTGCGGCGACGCCGCGATCATCTCGGCAGATTCTCCAGTCAGATAGAAAATCTCTTCCTGCTCGGACTGCATGCGTGTCACGTACTGCCCGAGCGTGGTTGGACTTTCTGCCTCGTTGGACGAGTCGAACAGCAGTAGCGGCGTCAGCTTGTCCCGGTATTCGAAGTCGAAGGCGACGCCTTCCTTGAGCACACGCCCGAACTGCTTCCAAAACGTCAGGTAGTCTTCCTTGTCGTTCTTGAGCATGTCGGCCAACACATCGACGATTTTCTTGGTCAGCCATTTGCGTATCTGGATGATGTGCCTGTCTTCCTGCAGTCGCTGCCGCGAAATGTTCAGTGGCAGGTCGGACGAATCGACAAGTCCCTTTACGAACCTCAAGTAGCGTGGCAGCAGATTCTCGCAGTTCTCCATGATCAGGACTTTTCGAACGTACAGCTGGAGCCCGAATTTGCCGACATCGAAGGACAGATCCAGCGGTGCTTGAGAGGGCAGATAAAGCAAGGCCTGGTATTCGATACGGCCCTCAGCCTTGAAGGAGAAATGCTTGAGAGGCTCGTTCCAGTCGTGACTGATGTGTTTGTAGAACTCCTTGTATTCCTCTTCCTTGACTTCCTCAGGCGGCCGCGACCAGATCGGCCGCATCGAATTGATCGGCTTGCCCGAATCCGGGCCGTCTTTCTTTTCGGCATCTTTGGCGAGGAAGGCGATCGGGTAGGTGACGAAATCGGAGTACTGCTTGACGATGCGTTCGATGATCCACTCCTCGGTGAAATCCTCGCCCTCGCCCTCCGTGTCGACCGCCTTGAGATGGAGCGTGATCGTCGTGCCGCGGCGGAACTTCTCCGCCTCCGACACCGTGAATTCACCGTCGCCGGCCGACTCCCACAGCGTCGCCTTGCTCTCCCCGGCCCGTCGCGTCAGAAGCGATACTCGATCGGCCACCATGAACGCGGAATAGAAACCGACACCGAACTGACCGATCAGTTCTTCGGCCAGATCATCGGCGTTTTCCTTGAGCGCCTCGATCGCTTCCTGTGTACCGGACTTCGCGATCGTACCGATGTGCCGGATCACTTCATCTCGGCTCATTCCGATCCCGCTATCGTGAATCGTCAGCGTGCGCTCATTGCTGTCGATTTCGAGTACGATCTCGAATCTGTCGTCCTTTCCGAGAAGGTTGGGGTTTGTCAGCGCCTCGACTCTCAGCCGGTCGAGAGCGTCGGAGGCGTTCGAGATCAGTTCGCGCAGGAAGATTTCCTTGTGCGTATAAAGGGAATGAATCATCAGGTCGAGAACCTGGCGCGCCTCAGCCTGGAATTGCATAGTTTCTGCCGTACTCATACTGCTTTTCCTCCGAAGAATAACCCTCCATTCTAACGTAAACGCCCGCCCAACCTTCCCACACCCCTGTCCCGGCCATATCGACGGTATACTGGCCCCCGATGGGCTCCTTCCTACTCCGTCGACTCCTGCTGACCCTTCCCGTGATCTGGATCGTCGTCACACTGGTTTTCGCCCTGATCCACATAGTTCCAGGCGATCCGGTAGCGCAGATGCTCGGTGAAGGGGCGACAGTGATCGAGGTGGATCGACTCCGGCAAGACCTGGGGCTCGACCGGCCCATCTTCGAACAGTACGTCTCCTACATGTCGGGCCTTGTGCGAGGCGATCTGGGAACGTCGTTCAGGAACCAGGAGCCGGTGGCGACCTCGATCGCGCGGCGCTATCCGGCTACGATCCAGCTTGCAGTCGCCGCCATCATTTTTGCGATCCTGATCGCGACACCGTTGGGTGTGATCGCAGCGATCCGTCGAGGCACTGCCACGGACCGTTCGATCGGTTTCTTGACCCTTATCGGTGTGTCCTTGCCCCCTTTTGTGCTCGGACCGATGATGATCCTGTTGTTCTCGATCGAGCTGGGATGGCTGCCCGTATCGGGCCGTGAGAGCCTGGCCCACCTGATCCTTCCGGCCGTAACGCTCGGCGGCGCTATGGCGGCTATCACGACCAGAATGGTCCGATCGTCGATGCTCGAAGAAATCCACCAGGACTACGTGCGCACCGCCCGCGCCAAGGGGCTCACCGAGCGAGCCGTCATGTTTCGGCACGCGCTACGCAACGGCCTCATTCCCGTGCTGACCGTGATCGGCCTGCAGTTGGGCGTCCTGCTTACCGGAACCGTGATTACCGAACTCATATTCTCCTGGCCCGGCCTGGGGCAGTTGACCATCCAGGCGATTCGGGCGCGCGATTACTCCCTGATTCAGGGGTGCATCCTGGCGATCGCACTGACCTACATCCTCGTGAACCTTGTGACGGACGCTTTTTACTCGGTCGTAGACCCACGTATTCGCAATGACTGAGCTGTTCCGCAAAAACAAGCTGGCCTTCGCGGGCCTCCTGATCATCGTCGTGCTGACGATGTCGGCGCTCCTTGCTCCGTGGCTCGTGCCTTACGACCCCGCCGCCCAGGAGTTGTCGGCGCGTCTGATGGGACCATCGTGGGAGCACCCGTTCGGGATGGACGAGCTTGGGCGGGACATCTTCTCGAGGATCCTGATGGGCACCCGGATCAGCATGTGGGTTGGCGCCACGGTCGTGCTGCTGTCAGCATCCATCGGGGTCCTGATCGGCGGCGTGGCGGGATTTGTCGGGGGCTACCTGGATACGTTGATCACAGCGATCGTGATCAATGCGCTGCTGGCGTTTCCGGGGGTTCTGCTCGCTATCGCGCTTGTGGCGTTCCTGGGGCCCGGCATCGACAAGGTCATCATCGCGCTGACGGTCATGGGTTGGGTCGGCTATGCGCGGCTTGCCCGGGGGCAGGTGATGAAAGTCAAGACGCTGGACTTCGTGGAAGCTGCTCGCGCCATGGGCGGGTCCGGCCCGCGTGTCTTCACGCTCCACGTTCTACCGAACATCATTCAGCCGGTCCTGGTCCAGGCAAGCATAGGCATGGCGGGGGCGATCCTGGCCGAGGCCACACTGAGCTTTCTGGGTCTCGGAATCGTGCCGCCGACGCCCAGTTGGGGATCGATGCTCAACGAGGCCCGCAACCACCTGTTCGATGCTCCTCACATGGTGGTGTTTCCTTCTCTGGTCCTGATGGTCACCGTGATGTCGTTCAACTTCCTCGGAGATGCAATACGGGATTGGCTGGACCCGAAAGCCGCCACCTCGGGACCTAACGTCTAAGTAGCGTCGGGCCCACCGTCCTTGCGCTGGCCCAACAGTGGGGAGGGGCCGGTCGCCTCGTCTCAGGGCAAGTCTCGGGAACTCGGACGGGACGGTCCCCCCACGCCGTAGCGTCGGGCCCACCGTCCTTGCGCTGGCCCAACAGTGGGGAGGGGCCGGTCGCCTCGTCTCAGGGCAAGTCTCGGGAACTCGGACGGGACGGTCCCCCACACCGTAGCGTCGGGCCCACCGTCCTTGCGCTGGCCCAACATTGGGGAGGGCCCGGTCGCCTCGTCTCAGCGTAAGAGTCGGGAACTCGGACGGGACGGTCCCCCCACGCCGTAGTGTCGGGCCCACCGTCCCTCCACGATTTCCAATCTCGAATTTCCACTGAACGTTGTCCAATGCGGCTTCTCCAATAGAAAAATCTGCAATTCGGTTGGACGGAAGGCAATGCAGAGTGACTATCGGAGGCCCTACATTCGAGATTCGAGATGGGAGATTCGAAATCTGATATTCCGGGGGATGCTAGGTACCGGTGGCGACGAACTTTTCGCGGCATTCGTCCGAGCAGAAATGGAAGGTTTCCCCGGCGCGTGAGGTGCTGATCGCGCCTTCCGGGGTGACATAGGTGCCGCAGACCGGATCCTTGACGAGCTTGCCGGCCCGACTGCGATTGGGGCCCGACGACGGACTCCTCGGCGTGCCGCGTCCCTTCTCGGAAGAAAATGCCTTGCGGAGAAAAGACAGGGCGCTCAGGACGAGGACGAAAACGACGGCAACGCGAAGGAAGAAGCGCATACGGATCTAGTCTGAGCCGGAAGCGGTCCGGGCGGTCGCGATTCGCTGACGCAACGTAACGAGGCCGGGGTAGTTGGGATCGATCTGCTCGATCCGGCGAAGTGTTGCCTCAGCGGCAGTCACATCGCCAGTGGATTCCAGCCATGCGATGATCAAATTGTGCAAAGCCATGATCTGGTTCGGGTCCGTCTCGATCGCGGCCCGGTACTCCGCGATCGCATCCTCGTTCAGGCCCATGTTGTAGAGAGCCGTTGCCATGTCCGTGCGAACCTGGGCGTCACCGGGATTGCTCACAAGAACCTTTCGGTAAAACCCCACGGCCTCGGGAAAGCGCCCGAGGTTATAAAGGAAATTCCCATAGCGGGTCATCAATTCGGGATCGTTCGGGTTGGCGGCAAGCGCCTGGTCGAACAGGGCAAGCATTTCCTGATCGCTGATGTCGGGATGCTCGGCGGCGGAGCGTTCCTGGAAGGCCTCGAGGGCTTGCTCGGCAGCGACGTCGCGGCGTGCCTCGGCCTGATGGCTGGCGTAGATGTAGGCGGACGCGGCTCCCAGAATGATGCCGAGCAGACCGATGTGAATGTTCTTTGCGCTGAACATGGGTAAGACGAAGGGGTCGAACCCGACCCCTCGTCAGACTGGACGGATTGGCAGGGCTGTTATTCGCCGCCCTTCGCAAAGGCGATCAACTGCTTCGCCGCTTCGGCGTTAGGCCCGTCGGGCGCCAGCTCGATGTATTTCTCGAGCGCCGGGACGGAATCCGATATCGTGTCCGGGTTGCCGAGGTAAGAGAGACCCAACTGGAAGTAGGCCTCGGCGTATTCCGGGTCGACCTCGATGGCCTTGTTGAACGCCGCGGCGGCGTCCGCCGCTCGGCCCCGGTTCGACAGCACAGCGCCCAGGTTGTAGTAGATCTGACCGCCGCTCGACGGGTCCATCGTATATGCCTCTTCGAGCGTCTGTATGGCCTGGTCTATCTGCCCGGCGCTGGCGTACACCGTCCCGAGGTTGATCAAATAGCCCCCCTCCCCCGGCGACAGGGCGAGAGCGTTCCGATAGTTGGTAATAGCGCCGTCGTACTGGCGAGCGGCAGACTGGGCGTCGGCAAGGTTCGCATACACAATGTGCTGGGTGTCATCGGCCTCGAGTGCGAGTTCAAACTGCCGAATGGCCTCGTCGTAGTTCTTGCTCGCCATCTCGGCTACGCCGATATCAAAGGCTCCGCGCGCCGCTTCCACTCTTGCTCGGGCTTCCGCGGCCGCCTTGGCTTCGGGGGTCTCGGCCGCAGCTGCAGCTAGTATCTTGAGGTTGAAGTTCACCGGAGTGGGATCGCCCAGGTTGACCTTGCCCTCGACCGCGGTCAACTCCCGCCCATCGACGACCAGCGTGATTCGATACAAGTAGGGCGGAAGGCCGGCGTGAAAGAATCCTCCGTCGTCGTTGGTTTCCGTTTCGAAGTGCTGGGCGATATCCTGACGGTCGATCAGGATAATTGCGCCCACGATGGGTTCTCCATCGGGGCCTATCACCGTGCCTCTGATGGACCCTGTCTGTGCGGTAGCAGATACTGCAAACACCGCCATCAGCGTCAACAGGGGCAGCAACCGGTTCGCAAATTTCATCGTTACCCTCCGTCCTTTAGACTCTTGCATACTGGGGTTTCTCGTAGGCGATCGGATCGGCCCGTTCGGCCCCGGCGAACGCCCGGAGCCGCAACGCACAACTGTCGCACGTGCCGCAGGCCCTCCCCTCGTGCCGGTAGCACGACCAGGTGAGTTCAAACGGCACACCCAATCGAAATCCCTTGCGAACGATCTCGGATTTTCGCATCCGGATCAGCGGCGTTTCGACCCGGATGTGGGTCGTCGGCTTCGTGCCCGCGTCAATCAACGCGTTCGCCGCTTCGTAGTACTCCGGACGGCAGTCCGGATAGCCCGAACTGTCCTCCAAGACCGCACCGATAAAAATGCTTTCCGCTCCGACGACTTCCGCCCACGATGTCGCCACCGCCAGGAAATGCGCGTTCCGGAACGGAACGTAAGTATTCGGAATATTGCGGCTGTCCAGGTTTCCTTCCGGAACAGCGATGTCTCGATCCGTGAGACTCGATCCGCCGATCGTGGCCAGGTAACCGAGATTGACGACAAGCCGTTCTTCGACGGAAAAATGATCCGCCTGAGCCTCGAAAGCTTCCCGCTCTCGCTGCTCGGTACGCTGGCCGTAATCGGCATGGAGCGCGTAAACGCTGTATTTCCCGCGTGCGATGGCCGCGGCCACACAACTATCCAATCCGCCGCTCATCAGGACAACGGCTTTCGGCTTACGACTCGTCACAATCCTCTGGCCCAACACCGGACATTCCAGTGTAGTTTTTGAAATGGCTCAAGTCAAAGCATTAGTCGGCCTGTAAACCTACTAGGATGGGAGGGTTAACGGAGATTGCCGAGCTTTGTCAGGGAGATGCGGGTGGGGTGTCTTCGGAGCTGGCCGTGGAATCCGATCGACCTGCCGAGCCCGCCTCGACGAGGAAATCGCGGAGGCCGTCGACCGTATCCACGATAGCGTAGTCGGGAAGGCTTTCCAGGAACAGCCGGCCGTACCCGCGCGTGCGGAGACGGCTGTCAAGAATGGCCAGTATGCCTCGATCCGACCGCGAACGGATCAGCCGCCCGAATCCCTGTTTGAGCCTCAGGATGGCACCCGGGACCTGGTAGTCGGAAAAGGGGTTCCCTCCGTTCTCTTCGATCTCGCGGATCCGGGCCTGAACCAACGGATCCGAAGGCACCTGGAAGGGCAGCTTGTCGATGATGACGCAGCTCAGTCGGTCTCCCGGGACGTCGATGCCCTGCCAGAAGCTCGACGTCGCGAACAGGACCGCGTTCTCGGTCCCACGGAACTTTTCGAGCAAGCGGCTTCGGCTCGCCCGGCCCTGGAGCAGCGTCGGGTAGGGTAGTTCGTTCGACAGCAAGCGGTAGCAAGCTTGCATCTGCTGGTAGCTGGTAAACAGGACGAACGCCCTGCCTTCGGACACTTCCAGGATTTTCCGAATCTCGTCGGTAGCTCTCGGCAGGTACCTCTGATCTCGGTAGTCGGGCAGATCCCTGGGAATGTAGAGGGCCGCCTGCTTCTGAAAGTCGAACTCTGTCGACAGGGTATCGCTGTGGGCGTCGAACAGGCCGAGGCGCGAGCGGATGTAATCGGTCTCGCCCCCCACGGTCAGCGTTGCCGACGTCAGCACGCAGGTCGGTACCCGATCGAATAGGTTTTCCCTAAGGAGCGGCGACACGTCGATGGGGCAGGCTTCCAGAAAAACGCCTCGCCCGCGGCGGTCGAGCCACGACACGTAATTGTCCGGGCTACCGTCCTGGAAGATCTCCAACTCCGTGGCGATCTCGGTGCATCGACGGGCCAGATTGCCCCATTCACCCCCCGGGTCGATCTGCTGTTTGACGGCGCGCCTGAGGCCGTAGATCTCGTCAATGAGTTCTTTGATGCCTTCCAGATCCGGCAGCGCGTGCCGTCCATCCCGTTTGACCAGAAAGCGGCCGAAGAAATGGTCGGCCTCGCGCGAGAGCGTTGATGTTTCACGTTCGATCGAAACCTTGGTTTCGCCCGCCAACGTCCTCGTGTCGACCAGCAGCTCCTGCACCCTGTAGTTGCTGACGTGGAAACCGAAGTACCCCGTCGCGATGTCTTCCAGTTCGTGCGCCTCGTCGAAAATCACCGCCGTGTAGTCGGGCAGGATCTGTGCCATCTCCGATTCGCGGATGACCAGGTCGGCGAAAAAGAGGTGATGGTTGACGACGACGATGTCGGATTCCATGGCCTTCTGGCGCATCAGCGTCAGAAAACAATTGTCGAATTCCTCGCACTTCGTGCCGATACAGCGATCCCGACGGGCGTCAAGGCTCGCCCAGAGTTCGTCATCGTCGGCGATGCCGCTGAGTTCGGCCCGGTCGCCGGTTTCGGTGCGAACGGCCCACTCGGCAATCTCTGAAAAGTTGTCCAGTTCGAGTGGGCTGAACAGACCTTCCTGCTGAAAGGTGTGCAGCTTGACCTTGCACAGATAGTTGTTCCGGCCTTTGAGATAGGCGGCGCGGATAGGTCGGTCGAGTATCCGCTCGAGCAACGGAATGTCTTTGTAGAAGATCTGGTCCTGGAGGGCCTTGGTCCCCGTCGATACGAGTAACCGGCGGCCGTGCGTCAAGGCGGGAGCAAGGTAGGCCAGCGTCTTTCCGGTGCCGGTACCCGCTTCGATTATTGCGTGGTGTTGGCCTTCGAGCGCAGAAGTGACGATCTCGGCCATTCGGGTCTGCGAAGGCCGTACCTCGTAGCCTTCGAGTTTCCGTGCGAGCAGCCCGTCGGGCCCGAAAAAATCTTCCATCGCCGTTAAGTTTATACTGAGACCAGTCGGTCCGATTCCTGCACGGGTGGATGTTTGTCATCGCAAAGGCGGGAAGACGCAAAGAAAGAGCGTGAAATCACCTGCGTCTTTGCGGTGAAGACTGCGCCCATCATAGATAGCGGTCGTCGCTTTGAATTCCACCCGAGGACACGCTGGCCGGCATGCGGGCCCGTGGCGATGCGGCCCGCCACCGAGGCGCGGTGAGCGCGGCCAACAACGGTTCATCCCGCGCCAGTGATCCGCTTCTTTGGGGTCGGCGTCGGGCCTCAAACCACACCGTTCCAGCATGGCGACGGTCCTGTTGGCAAGCCGGCCGGCCACCTGAACGACCTCGGCATCATCGAGTGGAGACAGCAGGTGAAACCGGGGATACCCGTCCTGGGCGGCCGCATAGACGCCGTCCAAGGGCCAATCTGATTGTCCGGGGCGGGCGCCGGCACGCCCGGATCGAACGTCACCTGATGGGAAGCAACACGGGGCGGGTCCTCCGGAAAACGGGCTCCCCGGTTCTCGTCATTCCACTCTAGTCCCCTTGCTAGGAACAGCCTTATTCGTCGGGAGATTTCGGCTCCCTCGAAGGGATTTCCGAAGGTCAATCAACAACAGCCAGAGCCGTTACGAATCCGCGGACTATCCCCGGTCAACAACTGAGCCATCCCCGGTCTGTAAGTTGTTGATTCTTGGTTGCAGACTTCTTATTCCCGACAGGCTCCTAGGTGATCGTCCCAGCCAAGTCGAGCCTCCCCAGGCCCACCGCCTGCGCTACGAGCGCGCTAAACCGCAAAGTCCTTGTGGCCTTGCGTGGCGGTAGTCTAATGTACCGACTCAAGGTTCGTGGGGAACCTCGCTCTAGCACCTGCAAGCCTATTCGAGGAGAGACAGACTGACTTCACCAGTCCTTCCGCGTGGGCATCTTCTGCCGCCGGGCAAATGAGGAGAGTTGAATGACCAGCGTTGCCAACCAGCGATCGTCCCGAGATTCGGGGTACGACATCGACAGACTCATCAGCATGTACGAAATCGAGGACGCTGATCTCGATCGCATTCGGGAGTTCGGAAAGGGGCTGATTACCCGCTTGGACCGGTATATCGAGCTGTTTTACGAATGGATGGGCCCATTGCCCGAGTACGAGACCTTCTTTTCCGACCCGATCGTCTTGCTTATGCGCAGAAAATGCAAATTGGCTACTGGGAAAGTTTTTTCAAGGCTCACCTCGATGAGGACTACGCGGAAACGCGCCGCACCGTCGGACGGGTCCACGTGGACATCGGCCTGTCGCTCGATGCCTACTTTGCCGGCATGAACAAGTCGATGCGGATCATGGTGGATCACTAGTGTCCGGAACACGGTGCGACAGCCGCCGGCAACTTATAGATGAACAGTGAGTTGAATGGCATTCTGCGATTTTTCGATTTGAACCTGCCGATCACACTTTTAGCAATCTTACGGTGAGAGGGGTGATACCAATGGCGCATGAACTCAGGCCAAACCGTCTTCTCACAAGTCATGGATTACGCGCCCCGATACGAGTTTCAGAAGTGTGTCGCCCGCTATCGGGGCGATTACCAGCAGAAAGAGTTTTCCTGCTGGGATCAGTTCCTGGCGATGGCATTCGCCCAATTGACCTATCGTGAAAGCCTCCGCGACATCGAAGCCTGCTTACGCGCCCTCGGCAGAAAGCGTTACCACATGGGATTCCGAAGCAAGGTGGCGCGGACGACACTGGCCGACGCCAACGAGCGGCGCGACTGGCGGATCTATGCGGATTTCGCACAGGTCCTGATCGGCATGGCGCGGCCGTTATATGCCGAAGACCCCATCGGCGTCGAGTTGGATCAAGGTCTATATGCCCTGGACTCGACCACCATTGACCTGTGTCTTTCACTATTCCCATGGGCCCGGTTTCGCCGGCACAAAGCCGCGGTCAAGATGCATACACTGCTGGATCTTCACGGCAACATTCCCGCGTTTATCCACGTCACAGACGGGAAAGTCCATGACGTCAACGTTCTCGATGAGATCGCACCCGAAGCGGGTGCCTTCTACGTCATGGACCGCGCCTATATCGATTTTGAACGGCTCTTTCTCTTCTCCCTCTGTTCCGCTTTCTTTGTGGTGCGTGCTAAGAAGAACGTCGTCCTGCGGCGGCGGTACTCCCGTCGGGTGGACACGACCACGGGATTGCGATCCGACCAGACGGTCATCCTCACAACGAACAAATCCGCCAAAACCTATCCCGATCCGTTGCGGCGTATCAGCTACTTCGATGCCGGGACGAACAAGCGGTTGAAGTTCCTGACCAACAACTTCGCGTTGCCTGCACTCACCATCACTCAGATCTACAAGTCGCGATGGCAGGTGGAACTTTTCTTTAAATGGATCAAACAACACCTTCGAATCAAGTCCTTCTACGGCACCAGCGAGAATGCGGTGAAGACCCAGATCTGGATCGCCATTTCGGTTTATGTTCACGTCGCCATCATCCGGAAGCGCCTCGGCATCGATAGGAGTCTTTACCAAATCCTACAGATTCTCAGCATTACGATTCTTGAGAAACAGCCCATTTTGCAGGCCTTTCACGCGCCTGATTCCCAATTCAATGAACTCCAAGATCCTAACCAGCTGGTTCTATTCGACTTCTAACCGGACACTAGTGATGGTGGATGAACTGTATGACGGCAAGACGGGGACGAAGGGCTACGGGGACAGCGTCCACTCGATCACCAAGCTCGTTCATCTCGACACTGCAATCGTGGTAGAGACATTTTCAGCTCTCACCGCCAAACTGATCGCCGAACAGAGCGAGTCGCTCATCAAGATGTCCACGCCGGTATAGGAACTCTGGGAGAACATCCTCATGCTGCCGGTGGTCGGCGTCATCGACTCCAAGCGATCGCCGGATATTCTGGAAGCAATGCTCACGAAGATCGCCGCAACGCAGGCCCGTTACTTCATTCTTGACATCAGCGGTGTGGCGGTCGTGGATACCGCCGTTGCCAACCACATGATCAAGATCACGAAGGCAACCAAGTTGATGGGATGTGAATGCGCGATCTCGGGCCTGTCCCCGTCGATTGCGCAAACCAGGGTGGAGCTGGGAATCGACGTAGGTGAAATTCGCACAACTGGGAATCTGAGGGACGCCGTAAAGATGGCTTTCGATTCACTGAACGTGGAAATCCGATGATGCCGAAGGAGGCCGCCTCAGACACAACGGGCGCCCGTGTGTCGATGCAAACGATGCGAGGATGCGTTGTGGTGACCATTCAGGTTGACTTGTACGACTCGGTCCTCGGTCAGTTCCAACAGGATGTGCTGGAACGAGTGAAATCATCAGGAGCGCGGGGGGTCATTCTGGACGTTTCGGGTGTGGCGATCATGGACGCACACGTATTTAATTCGCTCCGAAAGACCATAGCAATGGCTTCTTTGTTGGGGGCGTCATCCGTCCTGGTGGGCCTGCAACCCGGGATCGTGTCGTCTCTGGTAGACATCGTGGGCGATTTCGGCGATCTGCGTGCCACGCTGGATCTGGAAGAGGCGTTCGCCATGTTGCAGCCCAACGAGAGGAAGCCGGAAGCGCCGGAAGAGGGCGAAGCAGTCCGGCCGTTAACGGAACTACCTGGAAACGACGATGAGCAGAGAAATCAGAATCCGGCTCAGAGCACAGAGTGACATCCTCAGAGTCGTCCTGAGCTGCAACCAGGTCGCGGACGGCTGCGGGTTCACCGAAGCCGTCCGATCCATGATCGCAACGGCGGCATCCGAGCTGTCGACCAACGTATTGAAGTACGCCGGCAAGGGAGAGTTGATTCTTCGCAGCCTGAATCTGGACGGCCGGGTCGGAATTGAAGTCGTTGCGAGGGATCGTGGGCCCGGAATCGAGAATATCGAAGAGGCCCTACAGGATCACACGAGCACCGGAGGCACGCTGGGCCTGGGTCTTCCGGGTGTCCGGCGACTCGCCGATGAGTTCGACCTTGAAACGGAAGTGGGCTCTGGAACGGTCGTGACGATTCGGAAATGGGCCTTGTAGCATGCGTCAATTACAGATCGATAGTCGTGTGAAGCCGTGTCGAGGCAACCGCGTCAGCGGGGACGCCGTTGCCATACGCGAACTGGATCACGGCAGCATGGTTGCCATCGTCGATGCCCTCGGGCATGGGTTCCGCGCGCATGAGATGGCCGAGTTTGTGAAGGCGTGGTTGGAACGCTCGGGGACGTCGGACGTGGTGGAAACCTTGAATCGGCTCGACCGGGCTTCCCAAGGTAGGTTGGGAGCCGCTGTCGGTCTTTGCTACATCGATCTGGCAGAAGGCGTGTTGCGATACGCCGGTGTGGGAAATACTGTTATCCGGCGATTCGGTTCTGTGGAGTGCCGCCTGGTGTCTCGAGATGGAATGGTCGGAGGGCGCATGCGCATGCCAGCCCTCGAGACTATCGCGCTGGAGGATGGCGACGTCGTCATTCTGTACACGGACGGAGTCAAGTCGCACTTCACCCTGAAAGAGTATCCACAAATGCTTCGCGACGATGTGAAGACCATCGCGTCGACGATTGTAATAGCTTCGGTCGTGCCCATGACGACGCAGCGTGCGTGGCGTTGAAATGCTGAGAACGATCGAGTTCGGCCGAATCGCAATCGGAGATGGAGCGTCCATATTCGAGGCGGGACACAAGATTCGCCTCCTGGCGGAGGCGCTGTCTTTCAGCCCCTTCGTCGCCACCCGCCTGGGATTCGCATCCACCGAAATGGCTCGCCGTCTCGGCCGTCAGGGAGGCGAACCCCGGATTTCCGTGAAACTCGACTTCGTGAACGGCACGTTCGATCTGGTGCTAGTGTTCGAGAGGAAGGGACGCCTGGACTCGGAAACTGTTCTCGATCCGTTCTTCGACGAAACCGCGCTTTCCGATACGGAGGAAGGCTATCGCGGCATTCGCGCCTGGAAGAAGCTCCCGACGACCAGTGTCGAGCCGACGGAGTCATTTGTCGAATTGCACCGGAAGCGGATCGAGAGTCCTTCGCGTGAAGAACTCCTGACTGATCTGGAGGCACGGAACCAGGAACTTCAATTGCACCGCGAGCAATTGGAAGACACGGTCGCAAAACGGACTGCGGACCTGGTCACGGCTCAGGAGGAAGCGGAAGCCGCTAACAGTGCCAAGGGCGAGTTTCTGGCCAACATGAGCCACGAAATCCGCACGCCGATGAACGCCATCATCGGCATGACGCATCTTGCCCTGCGAACGGACCTCTCCGCCAAACAACACGACTACGTAGACAAGACGCACAATGCGGCACGCTCACTGCTGGGAATCATCAACGACGTCCTGGATTTCTCGAAGATTGAAGCCGGCAAGATCGAGATAGAGACAGTGGCTTTCGACCTTGAGAAGACATTGGCAAACGTCGCGACATTGATTGCCCCGAAGGGCCAGGAAAAGGGGCTCGAGGTCTTGTTCAAAACAGCTCCAGACGTTCCCCAATGGCTCGCCGGAGACGCTTTGCGTCTGGGGCAGGTCATCACAAACCTGGCCAACAACGCCATAAAGTTCACCGAATCGGGCGAGGTGATGGTGAGTTGCGAGCTGGTCGAGAAGCGAGACGACTCAACGAAACTTCGTTTCGCTGTCTCCGATTCAGGCATCGGACTCACGCCCGAGCAGATTTCGAAGCTATTTCAGCCCTTCACCCAGGCCGACTCTTCTACCACCCGCAAATACGGCGGAACAGGTCTGGGACTGACAATCTCCAAGCGCTTGGTGGAAGCGATGGGGGGCGAAATCGGAGTCGAGAGTAAGCTTGGCCAGGGTAGTGCGTTTCATTTTACGGCCCGCTTTGGGCTGCCGGAGGGTGCCGGGCAAAAGCGGAAGGCAGCACCCATCGATCTTCGCGATCTCCGCATACTGGTGGTGGACGACAACCAGCATTCGCGCGAGATACTGTCGGTCATGCTGGATTCGATGGGGTTCGAGGTGTCGCTGGCAGCGTCCGGTGAGGAGGGAATCGCTGAACTTGAGGCCGCCGAACGCCCTTTCGATCCGTAGTTATGCACTTGACCCAATTTAAAGACAGGCTATCCCATATATGGTGGTCACACATGAAACGGGCTAACCACAAGATATTGGGGTGGTTACGTCAGAGCCACACCGGGGGTGAAACAGAGACCCGCGCGGTGGCGGTCGGTGCGCCGAAAGTGATGCGCGCTGTGACCTCATGGGCGGCCACGCGGTGCTTTTTCGGTCTCCTGCGGCGAAACAGTTCCCGGATGTTCTTGGCTTCATTCAGGAGCCGCAACGCGGTTACTAGGCAATCCTTGGCGAGAGAAATGGCATCCCAAGTTTGGGCAAGCACGTCCCAACAAGGTTTCACGGCGACAGCTAGGAGCCTGTCGGGAATAGATTGGGGATGGGTGGCGACAGAAGTCGGGGAAGAACCGGATGGGACCTAAGCTGGACGGGTGGATTTGTAGAAGAAGGCATGACGAAATGCTTCCGATCCGATGACCTGAATCAGAGCTTGTTGATGCCGCCGTCGTTACACGACTGGCTTCCGGAAAATCATTTGGCGCGATTTGTGGCCGACCTGGTGGAGACGCTGGATCTGTCGGCGTTTTACCGTTCCTATGAGGCGAAGGATGGACGAGGTCAGGCGGCCTACTCCCCGGTGCTGATGGTGCGGTTGTTGGTGTAGGGATATTGTACCGGGGTGGTGAGTTCGCGGCAGATCGAGAAACGGACGCATGAGGACGTGGCGTTCCGGTATTTGAGTGCGGACACGCATCCGGATCACAGCACGTTCAACGAGTTTCGGAAACGGCATTTGGAGGCGTTGGCGGGACTGTTTCTGCAAGCGCTGGGATTGTGCCGGAAGGCGGGGCTGGTGAAACTGGGGCATGTGGCGGTCGACGGGACGAAACTCCAGGCGAACGCCAGCAAGCACAAGGCGATGAGTTATGGGCGGATGAGGGGGGCCGAAGAGACGCTGAAGGCGGAAGTGGAGGAGTTGCTGAAGCGGGCCGAGGCGGTCGACGCGGTCGAGGATGAGAAGCAACGGCAAGGACTGACCGACCAGTTGCCGAAGGAATTGGCGCGGCGGGAAAGCCGGTTGAAGAAGATTCGACAGGCCCGGGCGGAATTGGAAGCGGAAGCCCGGCAGAAGGCGGCGCAGGCGAAGGCGGACGCGGAAGCGCGGATGGCCCAGCGGCGGAAGCAAGAGGAGCGAACGGGGAAGAAGACGGGTGGAGGCCAACCGCGGGTTCCCGATCCGAAGCAGGCGGCGCCGGATGCGAAGGCGCAGCGCAACTTCACCGATCCGGACAGCCGGATCATGCCCGACGGCGCGCACAAAGGCAGTTTCGTGCAGGCCTACAATGCCCAGATCGCTGTGGACGATGACACGCAAGTCATCGTCGCGGCCGAGATCACCCAGGACGCCAATGACAAAGAGCAACTGGCGCCCATGGTCGCGCAAGTGCGGCGGAACACGGGGACCCGGCCCGTCGCGGTCAGCGCGGATGCCGGGTATTGGAGCCCCAGGCAGGTGACCGACCCGCGAGCCGCAGGGATCGATTTACACGTGGCCACGGGGCGAGTCCGGACCGGCGCATCCCCGAAGTCTTCCGGCGGCCCGCCCGGAGCGGCTGAAGGCGCCGGCGTACGGGAGCAAATGAAACAGAAACTGGACAGCGATGTGGGGCGGGCCGTCTACAAGATGCGCAAGGCGATTGTGGAACCGGTATTCGGACAGACCCGGGAATGCCGGGGATTCCGGCGTTTCAGTTTCCGCGGTCTCGAGAACGTGCGGGCGGAATGGCAACTGGTCTGTTTGACCCACAACATCCTGAAGTTGTTTCGTTACGGAGGAGGATTCAAGCCACTGGCGGCTTGAATCGAAGCAGGGAGATCCTGGCAAACACAGAATCCGCGGATGAAAAATACGTATCGCGCTCAATGGGGGCTGCCGCAATCTCATCTCATGGATCTGTCTGAGCAAACGCTTCCCAAGGTGGCCTTCATCCTGAAATCGCGATGGGTCTTTCAGCTTCAGACTTCTCCAGATTTCTTATTGCCGACAGGCTCCTAGTTTCTAACAGACTGTACCTTATTCGGATCGTTCCCCGAGCCAGACCGACACACTGCGGCTTCGGCCATTTCGTTCCGCACAGGGATTTCCGAATGGTCAAATGGGACAGCCAGAGCCGTTACCGGACTACACTAGGAGCCTGCGCCGTAGGAAGTGAATGAGATAATTGTGTCGCAGTTAGGAGGAGATTGCGATGCCGACGACGTTTCGCCCGTACCAGCCGGATCAGGGGTTGCTGCTGGCGCCGGATATGCGGGATTGGTTGGCGGAGGGGCACTTGGCGCACCATGTGAGCGATCTGGTGGACGGATTGGACTTGACGGCGTTTTACGCGCCTTACGAGGGGGACGGTCGTCGCAAGTCGCCGTATGAGCCGCGGATGATGGTGAAGGTGATGATCTACGGGTACACGACGGGGGTGTTTTCCTCCCGAGGGCTGGCGCGGAAGCTGGAGGAGGACGTGGCATTTCGGGTGTTGGCGGCGGGGAATTTTCCGAGCCATCGGACGATTTGCGAGTTTCGCCGCCGTCATTTGGCGGATTTCAAGGCGCTGTTTGTGGAGGTGGTGCGTCTGGCGCGCGAGACCGGCGTTGCGAACTTCGGCAAGTTGTCGATCGACGGGACGAAGGTTCGAGCCAACGCCAGCAAGCGCAAGGCGATGAGTTACGGTCGGATGCTGGAGGAGGAGCGGCGTCTGGAGAGCGAGATCGAAGCGTTGCTGTCGCGCGCGCGGGAGACCGACGCGGCGGAGGACGCGCGTTTCGGGGAGGCGCATCGCGGCGATGAGTTACCCGAGGAGTTACGCCGCCGGGAGGATCGGCTGGCGGCGATCCGGGCGGCCAGGGCGCGATTGGAGGCCAGGCAACGGGAGGCCGACGAGGCGCGGGGACGCGAGCCCGGTTCGAAGCGCAACCGGAAGGGCGGGCGGCCATACAAGCGGGAATACGGCGAGCCGGACGAGAAGGCGCAGGACAACTTCACGGATCCCGAAAGCCGGATCATGAAGACCTCATCGGAGGGTTTTCAGCAGTGCTACAACGCGCAGGTGGCGGTGGAGGGAGAGAAGCAGTTGATCGTCGCCACCGAGGTGTCGTCGAACGCCAGCGACCAGGGTCGACTGGTCCCGCTGGTGGACGAGGTGGAGGCCACCCATGGGGAACGGCCGGAGACGGTGCTGGCGGATGCGGGCTACTGCAACGAGGACGACCTTGAGGCGCTGGAGGCGCGCGGCGTGGACGGCTATGTGGCCTTGGGCCGGGAGGGCCGGCGCGCGGTCGCGGTGGACGCGGCCAGGCATCCGGCGAAGGCCCGCATGGCCGAGAAGCTGGCGACCTCGGCGGGACGGGTGCAGTACGCCCGACGCAAATGGCTGTCGGAGGCGCCCAACGGGTGGATCAAGGAGGTGCTCGGTTTCCGCCGATTCAGCCTGCGCGGCCTGAACAAGGTCCAGGGCGAGTGGAACTTGGTGTGTCTGGCATTGAACGTCAAGCGGATGCAGGGCTTCAGGCAGCCTGATGACAGGGATACCGCCCGCAAATCAGGCCGAACGAGGGTCGATTCAAGCACCCGTGGCGCACCCATCGGCGCCTCGGCGTCCAAAACGCCCATTCCCCGGTCACCGATACCGATCGATCGCCATCTCGCGTAATTCGCCGAGCCGAAAATCGTCCTACGGCGCAGGCTCCTAGGGCGTTCATAGTTGATTTCCTCTGTTGCTGTGACCGGCGGGCGAAGTCTCCAGCTTCGCCCGCCAATCGTCCATTTTCAGACACCACTATATCTGGCAAGACGCTTGAAAACAACATCTTGTGGCGCTTTTCAACGCTCGGAGTCAAGTGCATAATCACGTTTCGATCTGGTGCTGATGGACTGGAAAATGCCGGGGATAGACGGCATCGAAGCCTCACGCAGAATCAAGAACGATTCACAGCTTGTCAATGCCCCGAAGATCATTATGGTCACAGCGTACGGACGGGAAGAAGTCATGGCAGAGGCGAAGTCAGCGGGGCTGGACGGTTTTCTCGTCAAACCGGCCACTTCATCGACGTTGCTGGACGCCATCATGACCGCCTGTTCCGAGAGTGCTGTTCCATTAAGTAAAGCTCGGTCCGACACCGTTCAGGCCGGTGGCGCGCTTGCCGGGATTCACGTTCTGCTGGCCGAAGACAACGAGATCAACCAGCAAGTTGCGACCGAATTACTTGAAATTGCCGGTGTACGAGTGACGGTCGCCAACAACGGAGTGGAGGCGGTCTATGCAGTTGGCGAGACCGAGTTCGATGCCGTCTTGATGGACATTCAAATGCCCGAGATGGGCGGCTTTGAAGCGACGGAAAAAATTCGCAGCGATGAGCGCTTTGCCGAACTGCCCATCATTGCCATGACGGCTCACGCCATGAGCGGGGACCGTGAGAAGTTCCTGGCCGCAGGGATGAGCGACCATGTGACCAAGCCGGTCGATCCGGACGCGCTCTATTCGGCCCTGGAGCGATTGGCAAAACCCAAGGCAAGCAAGGCGACGGTGGTGAAGGAAGTCGGCAAGGGGAAGGAGGCCGGAGATTTGCCCGAGCTTGACGGTATCGACGTCGAGGCCGGCCTGAAACGGGTCGCCGGCAATCAAAAGCTCTACCGGAAACTGCTGCTCAAGTTCAAAGATATGAATGCCGAAACGGTCCAGGGGATCGAGGCTGCCATCAAAGCACGGGACTGGGAGGCGGGGCGAGCCCTGACCCATGGAGTGAAGGGTGTGGCCGGCAATCTGGGTGTCCAGGAGCTCTACGAGACAGCGACCCGGTTGGAAACGATCCTGAAAGAGGAGAGGGTCGAGGACATGGAAGCAGGGCTGGAGGGCTTCAGCACTGAACTGGAACGGGTAGTGGTCTCGATCGCTAGTCTCGAGCCTCGGCAGTAGCCGGCAAGAATCTTTCAAGTCCGGATCGCCGGCTTCGCCAACTCGACGGATTGAGCGTTATCCCTTCTCAGGATTGGCCCGAAGCACCTTTTCGAGCACGTCTGGATCTATCGGCTTACTCAGACAGTCGTCGAATCCCGCCGCAAGCGTCTCTTTCACATCAGCTTCTGTCGCATCCGCGGTTGACCGCAATGACAGTCGTCCTCCGCGCCTTATCCCTTTCCCTACTTCGCAGCTCTCGAACAAACTGCATGCCGTCCATTACGGGCATGCTGATGTCGCTCAGGATCAGGTCATAGCCTTCGCCTTCGCATTTTTCCAGGGCTTCCTTACCGTTGTCGGCGACATCCGCTGAAAGTCCGAGATCTTCCAGCAAAGCCAACAGGATTTCCTGGTTGATAGGGTGGTCTTCAACAATGAGGAGTCTGGACGTGACGAATGATGTGCCTGGCATGTTTGTTGCCTGTCGAATCGAATTGCGAAGGGTCCATTCAAATACTACGACAGGTCCCTCCAACTCCGAGCTCAAATCGCCAAGCCGCTGTCCACCTGGATCACTTGCCCGGTGATATAGGCCGCAGGCATTGTCAACTTGGGCCGATAACTGCCAGACTTGCCGGATGAGAAGCACCCGATCCCGCTATCACGGACACCGATACCCGCCCGAGATCATCAGTCACGCCGTTTGGCTCTACCACAGATACTGCATGAGCTTCCGTCGGCGGTGGTTAAGTTGACAAAGCCCGCTGGGTCCAGACCCATCCAGGCCCTATGATCGAAATACATCCCAGCCTCCATGGCGCGGTGACCCTGGGTGTTATCCAGGCGAGCGATGTCTCGGTGAAGCCGACTTCCGACATGCACCGGAGCCTGCTGACAGAGCTGGCGGCCGAGTACGCTGGACGGTATAAGGACGTCGTTCCCTCCGAGGTCGAGGGCATCCGGTCGGTCCGGAAGCTGTTCCACCACACCGGGCTGGACCCGACCCGGTACCGCCCGTCGTCGGAAGCTCTGTTCCGTCGCGCGGTCCGCGGGAAGGACCTGTACTTCATCAATTCCGCGGTCGATCTCATCAACTACTGGTCGTTGAAGCTGCTGATTCCCATGGGGCTGTTCGACGCCGACAAGGTCGATCCGCCGATCGAATTCCGTGTCCGACGGGAAGGGGAATCCTACGAGGGGATTGGCCGGAGCGAGTTGAACCTTTATCATTTCCCTTTACTCGTCGACCGGAAGGGTCCGTTTGGGAGCCCGGTTTCCGATTCGATGCGAACGCGGGTGGACGCGGAAACCCGGAACCTGCTCTGGGTCGTGATCGCTCCGGCCGGATCTCCGATTCCACTAGGAGCCTGTCGGGAATAGATTGGGGATGGGTGGCGACAGAAGTCGGGGAAGAACCGGATGGGACCTAAGCTGGACGGGTGGATTTGTAGAAGAAGGCATGACGAAATGCTTCCGATCCGATGACCTGAATCAGAGCTTGTTGATGCCGCCGTCGTTACACGACTGGCTTCCGGAAAATCATTTGGCGCGATTTGTGGCCGACCTGGTGGAGACGCTGGATCTGTCGGCGTTTTACCGTTCCTATGAGGCGAAGGATGGACGAGGTCAGGCGGCCTACTCCCCGGTGCTGATGGTGCGGTTGTTGGTGTAGGGATATTGTACCGGGGTGGTGAGTTCGCGGCAGATCGAGAAACGGACGCATGAGGACGTGGCGTTCCGGTATTTGAGTGCGGACACGCATCCGGATCACAGCACGTTCAACGAGTTTCGGAAACGGCATTTGGAGGCGTTGGCGGGACTGTTTCTGCAAGCGCTGGGATTGTGCCGGAAGGCGGGGCTGGTGAAACTGGGGCATGTGGCGGTCGACGGGACGAAACTCCAGGCGAACGCCAGCAAGCACAAGGCGATGAGTTATGGGCGGATGAGGGGGGCCGAAGAGACGCTGAAGGCGGAAGTGGAGGAGTTGCTGAAGCGGGCCGAGGCGGTCGACGCGGTCGAGGATGAGAAGCAACGGCAAGGACTGACCGACCAGTTGCCGAAGGAATTGGCGCGGCGGGAAAGCCGGTTGAAGAAGATTCGACAGGCCCGGGCGGAATTGGAAGCGGAAGCCCGGCAGAAGGCGGCGCAGGCGAAGGCGGACGCGGAAGCGCGGATGGCCCAGCGGCGGAAGCAAGAGGAGCGAACGGGGAAGAAGACGGGTGGAGGCCAACCGCGGGTTCCCGATCCGAAGCAGGCGGCGCCGGATGCGAAGGCGCAGCGCAACTTCACCGATCCGGACAGCCGGATCATGCCCGACGGCGCGCACAAAGGCAGTTTCGTGCAGGCCTACAATGCCCAGATCGCTGTGGACGATGACACGCAAGTCATCGTCGCGGCCGAGATCACCCAGGACGCCAATGACAAAGAGCAACTGGCGCCCATGGTCGCGCAAGTGCGGCGGAACACGGGGACCCGGCCCGTCGCGGTCAGCGCGGATGCCGGGTATTGGAGCCCCAGGCAGGTGACCGACCCGCGAGCCGCAGGGATCGATTTACACGTGGCCACGGGGCGAGTCCGGACCGGCGCATCCCCGAAGTCTTCCGGCGGCCCGCCCGGAGCGGCTGAAGGCGCCGGCGTACGGGAGCAAATGAAACAGAAACTGGACAGCGATGTGGGGCGGGCCGTCTACAAGATGCGCAAGGCGATTGTGGAACCGGTATTCGGACAGACCCGGGAATGCCGGGGATTCCGGCGTTTCAGTTTCCGCGGTCTCGAGAACGTGCGGGCGGAATGGCAACTGGTCTGTTTGACCCACAACATCCTGAAGTTGTTTCGTTACGGAGGAGGATTCAAGCCACTGGCGGCTTGAATCGAAGCAGGGAGATCCTGGCAAACACAGAATCCGCGGATGAAAAATACGTATCGCGCTCAATGGGGGCTGCCGCAATCTCATCTCATGGATCTGTCTGAGCAAACGCTTCCCAAGGTGGCCTTCATCCTGAAATCGCGATGGGTCTTTCAGCTTCAGACTTCTCCAGATTTCTTATTGCCGACAGGCTCCTAGACGACCTGGCTGAAGCCGTGGTCGAGTGGAACGGTGGACACGTCGCGGCGCCGTATGTGCTGGGGCTGTAGCGGCGCTCTATGTGCGCCGAATAGGGGGCCCTACAGTGCAGACCCTCCCACGGGTTTGTTGTAGGCGAAGCCATAGGATGTTGCGTATTTCAAGAAAGCTGCTCGGCGAGATCCACCGGCATATGGAGGAAACCTATCCGTATGAATGTTGCGGCCTGATCGTCGGCACGATGGGCGAATCGAAGACTGCCGAAGCGTCCAGGCGGTGCCGCAACTTGAACACGGAGCGGGCTGTCGACCGTTACGAGCTCGATCCGAAGGACATGTTGAAGGTTCAGCGGGAACTCGATGGGGGGCCCTGGGACATCATCGGCGTCTACCACTCCCACCCCGACCACCCATCGCGGCCATCCGGGTTTGATACCGATCATGCCTGGCCCGGTTATTCCTATATCATCGGGTCGGTCGAGAAAGGGAAGATGGGAAGCCTGCAGAGCTGGGAGCTCGACCAGTCGGGAAGCGCGTTCGACGAGGAAGAACTTGAAATCCTGGATGGGAGTTAATATGAGAGGAACGGAGAGGAGTAGGCGATGGCTGTAAGCGTGAAGATTCCCACACCGCTGAGGACCATGACGTCGGGCAAAGCCGAGGTAGCAGTCGAGGCGGGTACGGTCGCCGAAGCCCTGAATCAGCTGACGGCCCAATTCGATGGTCTGAAGGACCGGCTCCTCGATGAGAGTGGCGAGGTTCGCCGGTTTGTCAACGTCTACGTGAACGAAGACAACATCAAGGACCGAGAAAACCTGGCGACCCCCATCAAGGATGGCGATACGATCTCAATACTACCGTCGATCGCGGGAGGGAGTTGACCTCCGATCGATAGAGGACGTTGCGCTCCGTTCCGAGCCTTAGCAAGCGGTCGTCCGCGATGGGGCCCGGCGAGAGTGCCGTGTCCCGTCTACCCTCATGTCCGAGCCACTCGCAAACAACGCTTCCGTCCGGGCGGTCCTGCCGCTTGTGGCCATCGTCGGCCGACCGAACGTCGGAAAGTCGACGATATTCAATCGGCTGGTGGGATGGAGGCGGTCGATCGTATCCGACGAGCCAGGCATCACCCGGGACCGGATCTACGGCGTCCTGGAGTGGAGCGGCGTCGGCTTCGAGGTCGTCGACACAGGCGGCATCATCCCCGGCGAAGAGTCCGAGATTCCCAACAAGATTTTCGAGCAGGCTCGAGTCGCGATCGAGGCGTCGTCTCTGCTCTTTCTCATCGTCGATGCCCGGTCCGGGCGGACACCGGCCGATGAAGAATTAGCCTCGCTGCTCCGCAAGGCCGGTAAGCCCGTCTTTCTCATCGTCAACAAAGTCGATTCCGACCAGCAGATGGCCGACGTCGGCGAGTTTTCGAAACTAGGTTTTGAAAAGCTGTTTCCGGTTTCGGCCGAACACGGACGCGGGTTCACCGAACTGCTCGATGACCTCGCAAGATCCCTGCCTCCTGCCGCGGAAGTTGGAACCGAGGCCGACGAGATCAGTATTGCGATCATCGGTCGCCCGAACGCGGGCAAATCCACCCTGCTGAACTTCCTTGTCGGTGAAGAACGGTCTATGGTCTCTCCCGTAGCGGGAACGACCCGGGATGCAGTCGATAGCCTCGTCGAGAAAGACGGCCGGCGCTTTCGGTTTGTCGATACCGCGGGCATCCGCCGCAGGGTCTGGACCAGCGAGAAGCCGGAGCGGCTCAGCGTGATGATGGCGCGCAAGCATCTGGCACGCAGCGACGTTGCGATTCTGCTCATCGACGGCGAGCGCGATATCAGCGCAATCGACGCCACGATCGGGGGATACGCCCACGAAGCCGGGCGGGCGGCCATCATCGCGGTCAACAAGTGGGATGTGGTCGAGAAGCACGCCGCCGTGACGGCGGAGTTCGAGCGGCGAATCCGGGAGAAAATGAAGTTTCTGGACTATGCGCCTATCGTTTTCATCTCTGCGAAGACCGGTCAGCGGGTTCACAAGGTCTATGGACTTATCGAGCAGGTGTACGAGAGCCAGAATCGCCGGATCAGCACAGGAGAGCTGAACGATTTCCTGAGCAAACTGCCCCTGACTCGTGGCGGACTGCCTTCGGACGTAAAGGTGCGCTACATCGCCCAGGTCCGCGTCGACCCGCCGACTTTTGTGATCTTCGCCAACACGGTGCGCAAGCTGCACTTTTCATTCGAACGCTTCCTGTCGAACCGTATCCGGGATCGATTCTCATTCGAAGGCGCGCCGATTATAATCAAGCAGCGCAAACGCAAGAGGGGTGGCGGTGGCCGAAGGTAACGCCCAGATTCCGGATAAGCTCTACTTCAAAATCGGCGAGGTGGCCAACATCGTCGGCGTTGAGGCCTATGTCTTACGGTTCTGGGGGTCCGAGTTTTCCGTTCTTTCCCCCAGGAAGAGCGAGTCGGGCCACCGCGTCTATCGGAAGAGGGATGTCGAGACGCTGCTCCGGATCAAGGAGTTGCTCTACGAGAAGGGGTACACGATTGCAGGTGCGCGCAAACAGTTCAGACGGCCCGAATCGCCCGATGAGGCCACGGCCGACAATCGTGAGAAAGTCTTGCGCAAAGTGCGGTCCGGCCTAGAGGACATCTTGACTTTGCTCGATCGCAAGACCTAACTTAGCGATCAGAGCGGGACGTGGCGCAGCCTGGTAGCGCGCACCCTTGGGGTGGGTGAGGTCGGAGGTTCAAATCCTCTCGTCCCGATTTTTTCCCTGTGACCGCCGAAATCCTAATAACGAACGACGACGGGATTCGAGCGCCCGCCTTGCCTGCACTCGAGCGGGCTCTGAGGCGCATCGGACGTCTGAATGTGGTTGCCCCGGATCGGGAGATGAGCGCCACCAGCCACGCGATTACGCTCAACCAGCCTCTTCGTTACCACGAGACGGCAACGAACCACTTTGCCGTTGAAGGAACGCCCGCCGACTGCGTGATCCTCGCCTGCCTACGGATTCTCAATCGGCGTCCCGAGCTTCTCGTGTCCGGCATCAACCGGGGAAAGAACGTCGGTGACGGTGTTCTCTATTCCGGTACCCTCGCGGCCGCGTTTGAAGGGGCGTTGCAGGGGATTCCGAGCATGGCCGTATCGCTCGAGTACAGCGAGCGGATGGACTACGAGTCCGCAGCGGACTTCACAGCCATCCTGGCGCACAGGATTCTGGAGGAAGGGCTGCCTCCCGGTGTCGTCCTCAATCTCAACTTCCCGACCGATTGGAACGGAAACGTCGTCCTGACTCGTCAGGGCGAGAAAGCCGGCAAGACCATCCTCGTCGAAAACCTCGATCCCCGCGGCCGGCACTACTTCTGGCTGCATGAGGAGGCGCACGAACTCGCCGGGAACAGCGACGAGGATCTGCCAGCCGACATCGATGCGATGGCCGAAGGCTACACCTCGCTCACGCCGCTTCAACTAGACCGAACGGCGTTTCGTTTCATCAAGGCCTTGTCGACCTGGAGCGATCTGCTCGACACGACTGCATTCAAACGGCGCTAGCCCCCAATCTGCAAGTGGAGGTTCGAGATTCGAGATTTGAAATCGAACAATCCGCGGGGGTTTATCGTAGGGAGTTTGGAGTCGATAGATTCGGGAGGGTTGCTTGCTTCAAGATATTCGATCACTAGTGTCCGGTTAGAAGTCGAATAGAACCAGATGGTTAGGATCTTGGAGTTCATTGAATTGGGAATCAGGCGCGTGAAAGGCCTGCAAAATGGGCTGTTTCTCAAGAATCGTAATGCTGAGAATCTGTAGGATTTGGTAAAGACTCCTATCGATGCCGAGGCGCTTCCGGATGATGGCGACGTGAACATAAACCGAAATGGCGATCCAGATCTGGGTCTTCACCGCATTCTCGCTGGTGCCGTAGAAGGACTTGATTCGAAGGTGTTGTTTGATCCATTTAAAGAAAAGTTCCACCTGCCATCGCGACTTGTAGATCTGAGTGATGGTGAGTGCAGGCAACGCGAAGTTGTTGGTCAGGAACTTCAACCGCTTGTTCGTCCCGGCATCGAAGTAGCTGATACGCCGCAACGGATCGGGATAGGTTTTGGCGGATTTGTTCGTTGTGAGGATGACCGTCTGGTCGGATCGCAATCCCGTGGTCGTGTCCACCCGACGGGAGTACCGCCGCCGCAGGACGACGTTCTTCTTAGCACGCACCACAAAGAAAGCGGAACAGAGGGAGAAGAGAAAGAGCCGTTCAAAATCGATATAGGCGCGGTCCATGACGTAGAAGGCACCCGCTTCGGGTGCGATCTCATCGAGAACGTTGACGTCATGGACTTTCCCGTCTGTGACGTGGATAAACGCGGGAATGTTGCCGTGAAGATCCAGCAGTGTATGCATCTTGACCGCGGCTTTGTGCCGGCGAAACCGGGCCCATGGGAATAGTGAAAGACACAGGTCAATGGTGGTCGAGTCCAGGGCATATAGACCTTGATCCAACTCGACGCCGATGGGGTCTTCGGCATATAACGGCCGCGCCATGCCGATCAGGACCTGTGCGAAATCCGCATAGATCCGCCAGTCGCGCCGCTCGTTGGCGTCGGCCAGTGTCGTCCGCGCCACCTTGCTTCGGAATCCCATGTGGTAACGCTTTCTGCCGAGGGCGCGTAAGCAGGCTTCGATGTCGCGGAGGCTTTCACGATAGATCAATTGGGCGAATGCCATCGCCAGGAACTGATCCCAGCAGGAAAACTCTTTCTGCTGGTAATCGCCCCGATAGCGGGCGACACACTTCTGAAACTCGTATCGGGGCGCGTAATCCATGACTTGTGAGAAGACGGTTTGGCCTGAGTTCATGCGCCATTGGTATCACCCCTCTCACCGTAATATTGTTAAAAGTGTGATCGGCAGGTTCAAATCGAAAAATCGCAGAATGCCATTCAACTCACTGTTCATCTATAAGTTGCCGGCGGCTGTCGCACCGTGTTCCGGACACTAGTGATGCCGGATGTTGACGAACTGATGCTCCAACTTGGAAGCGTCATACCAGCTGAATCCACAGTCTTCGGCATGGAGGTCGAGCGCATCGACCGCGTCATCGATCAGCGCGTCGCAGACATTCCAGTACTCCAAAACCTGCGCCCGAGTGTACGGTTCAGGTATCAGTGGGAGATTGCTGCCCGGTACCGGCGGCCCTGCGATCCCATCCTCGTGCTGCACATCGGCCTGGTGATGCTCCCAAGGCCGAAACGCGGCCTCGTTGGGCGAGATGTAAGCATGGCCGATGAACAGTGTGTGGTAGGCGAGCTGCCAAAACGCGTTGACGGGTGCCTTATCGATCCAGACATCCTCGGGACACCGTTCGAGCGTCTCCCGCAACATCGCGAGGGCAGCATGATATTGGCTCTTCAACACCGACCGCAGTGTTGCCGCCGCGATCGTGCTCTCGTTCGATTCGATCTGACCCATAGTGCGACTCCCAAACATTAAGGGCATGGCCCCTGATAGGACAAGCAGCGCCCCATGGATGTGCCAAGGGCCGCTGGATGCCCTCTAGCAGCCCGTCATTTCGCTGCGACGGTCGATACCTTGCGGTGGCTGGCGATTAAAAGCCCAGCATCTTTCGCAACCCGAAAATGGCTCTTGCTGGCAATCTCTCCATCGATCAAGTCAACCAGATGGTGTCGAACGTCGGAGGTCAGCGAACGACAGGACTCGATGTACTCAATCAAGGCCGTCGAATCGGTCACACGGAGTTCGTCCGGGTACTCCGCCTTCACAACCCTCTGAAAGTGCTGGCCCAGACAGGCTTCCCCGTTGTCGAGGGAAAATGGTTGGCTGGTCAATTGTAGCCGACGTGTGCCAGGCGCCACACGTGCAAGCAGTTCGTCTATCTCCCTGAGATGTCTCTGCCCATTAGTTGCAGCGTAAAGTGTGCCATCGTCCTTCAAGACTCGTGTGAATTCGGACAGAGCGAACTCCAGGTTCGGAACGTGATAGAGCATGTGATTGGCCAGGAGGACGTCCATCGAATCACTCTCAAACGGAAGGGCCTCTGCATCACACACACAAAACTTGAGGTTCCTCCCGGACCGCCCGAGCATTCGCATGGCTTCGGTCAACATCCCTTCCGATAGATCGCTCATGAAGATCCGCCACGAAGCTGGCGTCCGATGCTGATTGATTCGCCAGAACCAGCCAGGCCCCCCACCTACCTCCAGAATGACGGCGCCCTCAGGCACTATCAGCTGGTCAAATAGCCAGTTGACGAAGCCGGTGGCGTTCACGCTGAATTTCTGATGGAGACGAACGCGCGCGTTCAGGTTGGTCGCGTCAGCGTACTGCACACTAGGCGAAGCTTCTTCGGCTGAATGTCAGGTCATATAGTCACCGGCAGGGTCGCTGGTCGACCAGTTCGCGCTTCGAGCAGGCACGGCTCCTGGTTGCAGCAACTGCTTGGAACTATTCGATCGAAAAACCTGAGCCTTGGACGATTCCGCCATCGTATATGCGTTGGCCGGATTATTTCGAGAAAAGGAAGGGACATGCCCGGGAGACTGAAGATGTCGGGCGGGCACAGGTCCCGCCACTACACACGAAGAAAAGAGCTAAACCTGTTCCCTGTTCCTGCCGATAAAGAACAGTGAAGCGGGGGACGCTACACACCCATCCGCGAGGAGAACGTGCATGTCGATTGCGTTGCAGGAGTTGGAAACCGACACGATTCTGATGAATAGCGGAGCGTTCGCGAATCTGCTCAGGATGCGGGACCGTTTCGTCGGCATTCACAGCGAACGGATTCGGTCCCTCACCCGGAACGTCTGCGAGAGGTTGGATCTGTCCGGGACGGAAGGCCGGCTGATCGAAACCGCGGCACAGCTTCACGATCTCGGGACAATTGCTATCCCCGATCCGATCCTGCACAAGAACGGCATCCTCACCCCGGAAGAAAGGCTCATTATGCAGGGACACGCTCAGTTCGGATACGAAGCCCTGGAAAAAGCGACCGAGTTCGCTCCAGTGGCCGAGATCGTGCGCCACCACCATGAGCGGTTCGACGGCACGGGCTATCCGGACCGTCTGGCCGGAGACGACATCCCTCTAGGCGCGAGGATAATCGGAGTCCTGGATGCCTATGATGCGATGACAAGCGAGCGCGTGTACCGACAGTCGAAAACGGACAGAGAAGCAGCCGAAGAGCTGATCCTCGGCAAGGGGACGCAGTTCGACCCGGAAGTGGTGGATGCGGTCCTGAAGACGATCCGGTTCGGCGTTCATTAGCCGACGGGTGGCCACAGGTGCCACCCCTACACACTGAGCGAGAATTTAGTCTTCCGCGGCTTCAGGCGCGGGCTCTTCTTTCGCAGACGCGGCCTTTGGGGCCGCCTTCTTCGTCGTCTTGCGAACGGTCTTCTTCTTGGCGGTCGTTTTCTTCTTTGCCGCCTTCTTCGTCGTCTTCTTCTTGGCTGCGGTCTTTCGCTTGGTGGCCTTCGGCTTGGACTCGGGTGCGGCCCTCTCATCGGCAGCGGCGGGGGCTTCGGTCACAGCAACGGCGTCGACATCGGACGTTGCCGCTTCAGGCGCCATCGCTTCGGTCGAGGTATCGCTGGTTTCGGTCGGAGGTTTGAGCATCCGCTCCAGCTCATCCCCCGGGAAGATCCGCAGCACATCCTGCCGGTTGCGCTCCAGCCGAAAAAGTCCGGCCTTCTGCGCATGCCGTGCCAGATCCCGCAGGCCCGAAAATCCGAAGGCTCTCTCATCAAAGTCCGGATCAGAAGCCTTGATAAACTGCTTCATGCTGCGCAGGTACAAAGGCCACTTCGGCACCTTTTCCGACTTGTCGAAGGCCTTGCGCACCACCTCGACACCTTCCTCGAGACGCACTGCTCCATTGCCAACATCTTCGCGTACTGCGACGTTGCCCTCGTCACCGGGTAATGCAACGTTTCCATTTACTTCAGCCGGCTCCGTCGTCTGCGTGTCTCGGGATGTTCTGGACCGGGGACGCCGGGGACGGCTCGGTTCACGGTCGTTCTCGCGGTCCTCGACCTCGTCAGGCAGCTCGACGATGATGCTGCGGTCCAGGTGTTTCAGCTTGACCCGACCAGTGCGGGCCAGCTTTTCTATGAAGTCGCGGAACGACGACGTACCGTAGTTCCGCTCCGAAAAAGTCGAATCCAACTGCAACAGCGTGCTCTTGAGCAGGCCGAGCTGCGGGGATACCTCGCGGTCGTTCAAGATCTGGACGGCGCGCAGAACCAGAGGCAGCGCCTTGTCTGGACGGAGCTCGCTGGTTTCCGGGCGGGCCCGTCCGCCCGACTGCCGGCGGCTCGGGCCACGGATCAGGTTCTCGTAGGCGATGAACTCATGGCAGTTCTTCTGCATTATGTTGCTCGTAAACGCACGCCCACCGACGACGAACACCTTCTTGTCGTACTGCTTGAGTTTCTCGACCAGCGTGATGAAATCGCTGTCGCCGCCTACGATCACGAAAGCGTTGATGTGGTTCCGCGTGAACGCCATCTCCAGGGCGTCGAGCGCCAGGTTGATGTCGGCGCCATTCTTGTCGCCGCCGGGCGTCAGATTCCTCTGGACCATCTGGATGGCGTGCTGGCCCATCTGCCGGCCATAGTCGCCCGCGCGTTTCCAGTCGCCGTAGGCTACCTTGGTTACAATCTCGCCGCGCTCCCGGATGGCGTCCAGGACAGCCGCAATTTCAAAGTTTCGATTCAGGGTGGTCTTGACTCCGATTTCGATATTGTCGAAGTCGACGAACACCGCGATTTTCAAACGGTCTTCAGTCAAATTGGTTCCTTCGTCCGCGTGATGCGGGTCCGGAGGGCGCACCCGTCGGGTGCGCTCATCGGACCTGGCCTACACGGAGACTGTTCACAGTTATTCTTTGATTCTTGCTCTTCGTTGCCGGAACAATTCGCTGCCGGAACGGCAGAATCCGCCTAGCGGAACAGATCGTCGAACGCGCTCCTGGCGTCCTTGTGTGTAGAACGGGAACGCCGTTCACCGCCGTTCCCGCTGTTTGAAGGGGATGTGGTCTCGCGTTCAATAGACGTACGCACGTCGAAGAACTCGCAGTCGTTTCGTATGTCCTTCGGGATGCGTTTTGGAATCGCCTGCGTGCACTCGAACTGAGCGCCGGTATCAAAATGCCGGCAATGTTTGCAACTCCTCAGATCGGTCTGGCACTTCGGACACTGGCTGTCCACGGAGATTTCCATGGTGGAAGGAATGATGTGGCCGCACATGCTGCACCGCAACAACTCCTGGAAACTTGGCATCCTTGGCGAACGAGGTCCCTCGCGGGAACGACGAGGCTCTTTCTTGCCTCGTTCCTCCGAACGCTCACGTTCCTCTTGTTGATAGCCGCGTTGGCTGTACTGTCTTCCCATGTGGTTTCCTTTTAGACCTGTCGAGAAGTGTGGGTAGTCGAGGGGTCAGAAAAGGGGATTTCTGATAGGACCCTACTATTATATTCCCGTGTCGTCGAAAAAGAGAACAAGGACTATTCCTCGACAGGCTGGCCGACCAGTCTGGCGACAGCTTCCTTCGCAGCCCGGTTGATCTCGCCATAGGGATCCTGGAGGTCCCGGAACCTGGCGGGAAGAATCGGATCGCCGATCACGATCTCGACTTTGTTGGCCTTGAGGCGGCCCCCCCGAGGCCACGCCTCGAAGGTTCCCCGCATCCCGACAGGGACGATCGGAGCGTTCAGCTCGACCGACAGTATGGCCGGACCTTTCTTGAACCGGGTCAGACGGCCGTCTATACTGCGCTCGCCTTCCGGAAAGACCAGCAGTATTCGCTGCTTCCGCAGTCCCACGGCGGCCACCCGCATTGCGCGGGTGAGGTTCGCGTTAGGGTCGACCGGGACGATGTTTACGGAAGCCGCGAGCCGGCTCATGACTGCCCCCTCGAAATAGTCGGTGTAGCCCAGAATGAAAATGTCCCGGATCACGCTAAACGGAAGCACCGAACACAGCAGAAACGGATCCAGGTACGACACATGGTTTGGACAGAGCAGGTACGGCCCCCGATCTGGGAGCTTCTCCAGGCCGCGCACTTTCGTGTGGAACGGTATCTTCGCCAGCAGACCCAGCATCCGGATTGCCGGAAAGCCAAAAAACGTGAGGCTGGCACGCGACTCCTTGATGAAAGTCGCGGCAACCTCGTCGTATCCGTCGGCGGCCAGTTTTTCGGCCCAGCTGGTCGTTCCTCGGCCCGTTCCCTGGCTGGCCTGTTCCAGCACCGCGACCAGGTCTCCAATCGTAAATACCTGACTCGTCTGCTCCTCGGGCAACTCCAGCTCCAGCTCGCCCTCGATCGTGGCCAGAGCCTCCACTCGCCCGAGGGAGTCGAAGCCCAGATCGAACTCGAGGTTCATGTCCGGCGCCAGGGCCCCGAGGTCCGGCTTGGCCTCGTGAATCACCCGGGCGACAACGGCTGCGACTCCTTCCTGAAGGCTGGGATCGTCCTCGGCCGAGGACTCTACTCGGCCCGTCCGGAGACGTTGGACCTCTTCTTCATACAGCTCGAACCGCTTCAGCTTCCGGGTGACGGTGCGGGGCAACGGCTCGTTCCGGACCGACAGTGACAGGACCCGCTGGTAGGAGGCCAGATCGCTGGAACGGTTGTCGAGCTCGTACTTGATCATCTCCGTGATTGCCGTCTGGTTCCGCCGGCGAAACTCTTCCAGGTCCGGCACGACCACGGCGTGCAGCTTGTCGCCGGGACCGGAAGCGTCGGGCATGCCCATCACGCAGATTTCCTTGATGAATGGGGACTTGTCGTAGTGTTCCTCGATCTCATCGGGATAGATGTTCTTGCCGCTCGCAAGAACGATGACATCGTTACTCCGTCCCGTGATCGTCAGATTCCCGTCCGCATCCAGTCGGCCCAGATCACCGCTGTGGAACCAGCCGTCGCGGATCGCGCCGGCCGTTGCCTCCGGATTCTTGTAATAGCCCTGCATGAGGATGTCACCGGCGATCGATACCTCGCCAATTCCGTCGCCGTTCGGCCGATCGATGCGGATGCGGACGCCCCGGAGCGGCCGGCCCACTGTGCCGAGGGCGTTGGCGCTGACGGGCGTCATGGTCGCGGCGGCGCTGGTTTCGGTCAGGCCGTAAGCCTGGACCATCGTATAGCCGAGAGCCGCAAAGTCTTCGGCGATCTTCGGCTCGAACCGGGAGCCGCCCGTGATCAGGAGAGACAGGTCGGGCCCGACGCCGGCATGGACTTTCGCGAACAACCTGCGGCTCAGCTCTGGTTTCTTCATCCTTCGCGACAAACCCATCAGCACGGCGAAAACCTTCTGCGTGAACCAAGGGCCCGCGGCCACTTTCCCAAATATCTGCTTGTGAACCGCGTAGAAGAACTGGGGAACACACACGAAAAAGCTGATGTGATGCTGTTTGAAGGCCTCCACTATTCCCTGCGGCGAGATCTGACCGAGGAAGACGACCCCGCACCCCGAGGCGAGCGCGCCCAGCCCGTTGGCCACCAGCGGCAGCACGTGGGAAAAAGGCAGCACGGAAAGCATGCGGTGGTCCGGCGACAGCTCCAGCATTTCGATGAGACCGTAGACGTCGTGAGAGATCCCCTTAGCTGAAATGCGAACACCCTTGGGGTCTCCCGTCGTCCCGGATGTGTAGATCAGCACGGCAGTCCCATCAGGCGGGGTCGCCGACGGGGGCTCGGCATCGCCGCCACGAGCGATGAAGGAATCCCAGGAGACAACGCCTTCGGGCGGGGTCTCGCATCCCACGATTTCGACCGGGTCACCGCCGACCGCTTCAGTGGCGGTCGCGACGTTTCCCTCATCGGTGAACACGACCCGACACTCGGCATGGTCCACAAGACGGCGGACGGCAGAGGCGGGCAGCAGCGTGGAAAGGGGCACGACAACGGCGCCCATCCTCAGGGTCGCCATCAGAACGAAGACCCACTGAGGGCTGTTGCTCATCAGGATACCGACACGGTCCCCCGGAACAACACCGCCCGCGGCCAGCGCGGCCGCCAACCTCCCGGATGTCTCGACGACGTCTCCGTACGAGTACTCCTCGATCCGGTCGGAGTGATCCATGGCGAGCGCAAACCGTCCGGGATCTTTCTCTGCCCTTTCGAAGAAACGCTCGAGAAACCACAGGTCGAAAATCGGCGCCGGGGACGGGCCGGATACTTCAGTTCTGAAAGTCATCGTGGGAAGTGCAGAGCGATCCCGATTCGGAATCCCTGCTGGAGCCTCCCATGCTAGCATACGCATCGATGCATTCCCGGCCCTGTTTTGCCCGCCAAGAGAGGACGAAGACCCGGCTGTTGACCACTGCCATCGCTTTCTACCTATTCGGTTGCTCCGCCATCGATCCGGACCGTCAACTCCTCAACCAAATCGCCACGGCGATGGGAGGCGAGGCGCGAATCCTGGCCGTCGAGACGCTGGTGCTCCAAGGCTCGGGGCAGCAGTTTCGGTTGGGCCAGAACGTGACCCCGGACAGAGAGTTGCCGCAATACCGGGTGCGTGAGTATCGGCAGGCGATCGACTTCGCGAACCGAAGGTGGCGCGACCAGATCGTGCGCATACCCGAGTTCCCCACAGCGAATCCCGGACCCGTAACGCGAATCTCCGGAGTCGATAACGGCGTCGCTTTCGACGTCGGCAGCGACGGCACCGCAAGCCGTTTGAGCGACCTCGAAGGAGAGGCTCGCCGCATGGCTCTCTACCACCATCCCGTCGGCATCGTGCAGGCGGCCCTCGACCCGGCCGCACGCGTCGTCAGGCGGCGGGAGAGTGGAGACGAAGAAGCCATCGACATCATGACGTCGGACGGAACCGAGTTGACGTTGTACGCCGATATGGGAACGAAGCTGCCGGCACGCGTGCGCTCGTCAGCCTACAACCGCAACCTGGGCGACGTGTTCGTTGAGACGGTGTTCGAGGACTACGAAGAGGTCGACCAGATCATGCTCCCGACACGCCTGACGACTCGACTGGATCGCTTCACGACAGCGATCTTCGAAGTGAACTCGTCGGTCAACGCGGACACGGGCAAGCTGGAGGCCCCGGTTGGAATCAAGTCCGCTCCCGCTCCGGTCCGGATGGCCTCGGTCGAGGTCGAGCAGGTGGCACGGGGCATCTGGTACTTGACCGGGGGCTCCCATCACAGCGTCGTCATCGAGTTCGACGACCACCTGACGTTGATCGAAGCCCCCCAGGGGGGACGTGCGGACTCTCGCCGTGATCGAACAGGCACGGCAGCTCAACCCAGACAAGCCGCTGACCGAAGTCATCAATACACACCATCACTTCGACCACTCGGGTGGCATCCGAGCGGCGATCGCGTCCGGCCTGACCGTCATCACCCACGAGGGCAATCGGCGGTTCGTCGAAGACATCGCCTCGCGCTCGCACACAGCCGCTCCCGATGCCCTCGATCAGAAACCGCGCCCGCTGAGGATCGAGACCGTCGCCGAGAAGCACACGATCAGCGACCGCGTCCGGACAATCGAGCTGTATCCGGTCCGGGGAAGCGCGCACTCGGAAACGATGCTGATGGTCTACTTTCCGGCCCAGCGGATTCTGACGTTCGCCGACGTATACACCCCCCCAGCCGAAGGAGAGCCCATCCAGGGTAGTTTCCCTTTCGTGACCAACCTGATGGAGAATATCGAAACCTACAGCCTCCGGATCGACCGGGTCATGCCCATCCACGGTCGGGTCGTGTCGTTCAGTGAGGTCCGCATGGCGGCGGACCGAGAGGCCGGGAGGGACGAAGAGGAGATGCGGTAGAGGCTGACTCATGGCTCCCGACAAGAACAACCTTCCCCGAATCGGCCTGGCAACCCTGATCGGCCCGGGACTTATGGTCGCCGCCACCGGTGTCGGCGCCGGGGACCTCGCCGCAGCAACGGTGGGCGGCGCGAACTTCGGCCTTGTACTGCTCTGGGCCATCGTCATCGGCGCGTTCTTCAAGTACGTCCTCACCGAGGGTGTCGCACGATGGCAGCTGGCGACGAACACAACGCTGCTCGAAGGATGGGGCGCGCATCTTCCCGGATGGATCAAGGCATACTTCGGCGCCTACCTGATCCTGTGGACGGTTTCTGTCAGCGCAGCCCTGGCGAACGCGTGCGGTCTGGGAATATCCAACCTGACCAATGGCGCGGTGCCGAGTTCCTGGGGCGCGGTCATGCACAGCCTGATCGGTTTCGCCTTCGTCTGGTTCGGCGGGTTCAGCGGTTTCGAGAAGGTTATGCGGGCGCTGATCGGGCTGATGGTCGTCACCATCGTCGCCTGCGCCGCGCTCACCCTCCAGGATATCCCGGGCACGATCAGCGGCCTGTTCATACCGATCATCCCCGAAGGCAGCACCGGCTCCCTGCTTGCACTCATCGGGGGCGTCGGGGGAACGATCACGATCCTCAACTACAGCTACTGGATGCGGGAAGAGAAGATCGACGGGCCGGCGTATCTCCGGTACGTGCGGGCCGACCTGATCGTCGCTTACTCAGTGACTGCGATCCTGGCCGTCGCCATCGCGCTGCTTGCCAACCAGGCATTCTTTGTTACCGGGGTCGAGTTGACCAGCGAATCGCTCGTCACGCAGATGTCCGCGATGCTCGGGACGACGATCGGCCCGTTGGGCAGCTTTGCCTATTCGATCGGCTTCTGGGGAGCGGTGTTTTCATCGCTGCTGGGTGTCTGGCAGGGAATCCCGTACATGTTCGCGGATTTCTACGGGATCATCAGGAAATACCCGCACGACGTCCGGCGCGAGATGACCCAGGTGACGAGCCGGCATTACCGCGCCGCGCTGATCGTCATCACCCTGGCGCCGATTCCGTTCGCATTTCTGGCCCGACCGCTCTACCTGCTGGTGACATACACCGTGCTGGGCAGCCTGTTCATTCCATTCCTCGCCGCCACGCTCCTGTACCTGAACAACCGAGTGAAATGGGATTCCCCGCTCAAGCGCAACGGATGGGGCGCGAACATCACGTTGGTGCTCGTTCTGGTGTTCTTCGTCGTCGTGGCCTTACGGGACATCGTCGGGCAGTTTTGAATCACCCTGTCGCTGCCGCTCCGGGTTCGGTCGGAAAAGAACACGCCGAACCGTCAAATGTTTGAGCTGGCTCTGGCAGCTAGATCATCGCTTCATCGTGAAGCAGTTCTCCTCGTGCGAACCGCTCCAGGCACAACTGGGACGCGTCGATCGAGGCGAACCTGCCCGTCCGGATGAACTCCGACATCAACAGGCCCGCCGCCGGCGCCATCATCAGGCCGTGTCCGCTGAACCCCGTCGCCCAGTAGAGTCCTTCGATCTCGTCGCACCCGCCCAGGATCGCGTTGTGGTCGGGCGTCATTTCATAGAGGCCGCCCCAGCCGGACTCCAACCGGAGATCCCTGAAGGCCGGAAGTCGACGACCGAGGATGGGGAGAAACTCCTCGTCGAACCTTCCCGTGTCACATTCGAATCGTTCTCCGGGGGGCTCGTCGTGGCGCGTTCTCGCCGCGACGATCGTGGTGGGCGTTTCACCTCGCCAATGCAGGCCGCTCGGATCGACGACCATCGGGAAATCGTATTCCCAGCGCCGCGGCAGCGTGCACCGGAACAATTGCTGCCGAACGGGCGTGACGGGCAGGTCGATTCCGGCGGTCGCCGCGATCGGGGCCGAGAATGCGCCGCACGCTATTACGACCTGCCGGGTCGGGCTCACGCCGGACCGACAAGTCACGGCGCGGACTCGCCCGCCAACAACTTCGATGCGCCTGACTTCATCTGACACGAACTCGGCTCCCGCGCGCTCGGCCCTGCCCCGCAACGCCTCCAGCGCTCGCCGTGGCTCGAGATAGCCGTCTTTCGGTCCGAAGACACCGGCAACAATGTCGTCGGTATTGAGATCCGGTACCAACCTGCGCACACCGGCCGTGTCTATCCATTCGACCGACACGCCGATTCCCCGCATCGCTTCGAACCGACGCCGAAAGAGATCCGCGCTGTCGGCATCGACGAGAAACAGGTAGCCCAGCCTCCGGAAGCCGATCTCCGCTACACTCTCGAAGAGATCCGCACTGTAGCGCACCATTTCAAAGCTCACACGGGAGGCAAACTGGTGCCGCACTCCACCGAGCGCCAGGGCGCTCGATGCGAACCGGTATGAAGGGTCGCGTTCAACGACACGAACGGTCCCGTCGAAGCCGGCCTCGAGAAGGTGGAATGCAATGCTGGAGCCGATGAGCCCACCGCCGATGATGACGACATCGGCGGGTTCGCTCATAGCCCTTTCGAGGCGAGGAATTCCGCCACGACCTCCTCGACACTGCGCCCGGCGCCGTCGACGGCGTAATTCATCCGTCGCATCTCGGCTTCGTCGATCAACCCGCCCAGCATGCGGATCGCATCGGCGACCTCAGGGTAGCGTGCGAGGATTTCCTTGCGGACGATCGGGACGGCATCGTAGGGCGGAAAGTACCCCTTGTCGTCTCGGAGATGGACCAGGTCGAGCGCTTCGATCAGGCCGTCGGTCGAATTGCCCGCGATCAGATCCACCTGGCCGTCAGCCAGGGCCTGGTAGGTCAGGCCGAGTTCCATCACCCGCGGCGGGCGTGAAAACCTCAGTCTGTAGGTCGCGGCCAGACCGGCGTAGCCGTCCTCCCTCTCCCCGAATTCGTAGCCAAAACCCGGGGTCCAACCACGCGTGTACGGTGCCGCGTCGGAGATCGTTTCCAGATCCAGTTCTTCGGCGTCGCTCCGGCGGATGATGATCGCGAAGGTGTTGTTGAACCCGAGTGGAGGCATCCACTGGATGTTGAAACGTCTCTCGTACTCTTCCTGAATCTGCATCAACACGACATCCGGGTCGAACTGCGGGGGTTGCTCGAGAATTGCCGCCAGCGCCGTTCCCGTGTACTCGACGTACATATCCAACTGGCCGGCAACGATTCCCTCGTGGCAGATGAACGTGCCGCCCAGGTTCAACCGCCGGTCGACGACGAGGTCGGTATGATTCTCGATCTGCTGGGACAGCATCTCGCCGAGGATGATCTGCTCGGTGAAGTTCTTCGATCCGACGACGATCGTATCCGGCGCCGGCCCACAACCCGTCAGAACGACGGCCGTTAGCACTACGACTAAGAGTGTTCTTTTCATCTTGCTCGGACACCCGATTGCACCCTGGCCTCGCGCATTCGATTGCCGCCGAGCCAGCGCTCGATCAAGCCGAGTCCAAAGTCGGCGGTCAATGCCATCGCCGCAGCCGGAACGGCTCCGACCAGTATCCGCGACGGATTGGCCATTGCGACACCTTGGAAAATATAGGTTCCCAGGCCGCCCGCCCCGATCGCAGCGGCGATCGTCGCCAAGCCGACCGCGATGACCGTCGCGACCCGGATGCCGGCGAAGATCACGCCCAAGGCCAGCGGGATCTCGACCCTGCCCAGGACCTGCCAGTCAGTCATGCCCATGCCGATCGCAGCCTCTCGGACGGCTGGATCGACGTGCATGATCCCGGTGTAGGTGTTCCGGATGATCGGAAGCAGCGAGTAGAGGAGCAGCGCGACGATCGCCGTCCGCGCACCGATGCCGCCGATAAAGGGAATCGGGATGAGAAAGCCGAACATCGCGAGGCTCGGGATCGTCTGCATGATGTTGGCAAACGTCAGGATCGGTCGACTGAGGCTCTCCATTCGCGTCATCAGGACGCCCAGGGGAAAGCCGATCATGATTGCAAGCATTGTCGACAAGCCGACGAGGACGACGTGCTGGCCGGTCAGCCGCAGGACTTCGTCTCCGTTAGCAACCATGTACTCGAAAAAGTTCATCCGAGCGACTCCACGAACAGACGGGCTTCGGGGTGATCGAGCATCCTGAACTCGTCCGGCGGCGCCAGCGCCGCGAGGCGGCCCTGCTGCATCAGTGCAATCCTGTCACCCAACGCGAACGCCTCGGCAACATCGTGCGTCACGAAGACCATCGTCTTTTTGAGGCGTGTCTGGAGGGCACGAAACTCCCGCCGAATTTCGGCTCGGGTAATCGGATCGAGCGAACCGAACGGTTCGTCCAGCAGCAGGATCGGGGGGTCCCCCGCCAGTGCTCGGGCCACACCGACGCGCTGTCGCTGGCCGCCTGACAGTTCGTGCGGATAGCGGCCGGCAAACTCGGCTGGGTCCAGCCCGACCAGCTCCAGCATCTTTTCCACACGACCGCGGGTTTCATCGGCGGACCAACCCTCGAGCGACGGTACGAGGCCCACGTTCCCCTCGATCGTGAAATGCGGAAACAGGCCGACCTCCTGGATGACGTAGCCGATCTGGCGACGCAGTCGGATCGGATCCCAGTCCGCTACGGCCTCTCCGCCGACGAGAACCCGACCCTCGGACAGTTCCACAAGCCGATTGATGAGTTTCAGCGTCGTGGTCTTGCCCGAACCGCTCCTGCCAAGCAGGACGAGGGTCTCCCCCGGTGCGATCGACAACGTGAGGTCATGGATGATCGGGTGATCGGGATCGATGCGGTAGACGGCGCCCTCAAACTTGATACTTGCGGCGGCCTGAGCGTCGGGGAGCATCGCGTAAGGATACCGTATAATCGGTCACGCATTTCCCTATGGCGGCGGTCCATGATCGCTGAAACCGTTCCGGACACCGATCGACGAGGAGTCCATTCCACTTGAGCATCAACGCTTCCTGGCTGGAGATCAGTGGCAACGCACTTCGCCGAAACGTGAAGACGTTTCGCGACGTGTTGACCGCAGGGACCAACCTGATGGTCGTCGTCAAGGCGAACGCATACGGCCACGACCTCGAAATTGTCTCCGGGGAGATCGCCGACGCCGCCGACTGGTTCGGCGTCGACTCATTGGACGAAGCAATCGCAGTCAAGGGCGTCGCCCCCGCGAAGCCCATCCTGATCCTCGGCTACTCCGAGGCGGGCAGCGCGGACACGATCGTCGGGAAGGGATTCCGCCAGGTCGTGTACAGGATGGATCAGGCCCAAGCGTTGTCGAGCGCGGCTGCAGCCGACGGCCAGGCCGCACGGGTCCACCTCAAGATCGAAACCGGGACCAATCGACAGGGAGTTCCCATGGCCGAGGCCACCGAGTTCGGCAGGTCGGTCGCCGCGCTACCGGGCGTCGAGGTCGAGGGTATCTATACCCATTTCGCGAACATCGAGGACACGCTGGATCCGTCGTACGCCGAACTGCAGTTAGGACGGTTCCGCGACGCTGTAAAAGCCCTGGACGAGGCAGGAATCCGCCCCGCCCTGATCCACGGCGCCGCCACTGCAGGAATCCTTCTTTATCCCGAAACCCACTTCACAATGGTTCGCCTGGGAATCGGAGCCTACGGTGTGTGGCCGTCGCGCGAGACGCGGATCGCCGCGCGCGAGCGGGGACGGGCTGTCACGCTCGAACCTGCGATGACCTGGAAGACACGTATTGCGCAGTTGAAGCGGATCGAACCCGGCGAGTACGTCGGCTACGGCTTGTCCTTCCAGGCCGCCCGATCGACAACTCTGGCTGTCATCCCAGTGGGATACTCCGAAGGCTACGATCGCAAGCTCTCGGGTTCAGGCCACGCCCTGGTCCGCGGCAACCGCGTCCCCGTCGTCGGGCGTGTGGCGATGAACATGACGATGCTGGATGTCACCGACGTCGACGCCGAACACGATGACGAGGTGGTCCTGATCGGCCGCCAGGGGGAGGCCGAGATTGCGGCGGATGACCTGGCAGATCGCATCGGAACCATCTCCTACGAAGTACTGGCTCGCATCAACCCATTGCTCGAACGCCGCGTTTCTCCGGAAGAAGGAGTCCACCCATGAAACGGATTACATCGAAGATTGTCCTCGGCGCCATCGCGGCGCTGATCGCATCGATGCCGCTGCTGTCTTCGGAAAAGATCGCCGAAAGCCGTCCGAACAGAACACCCATCCAGGAAAGCGGGATGCTACTCGTCATGCTGGGTACCGGCACACCGAACGCAGACCCGGAACGCTCCGGCCCCGCAGTTGCCGTTGTCGTCGACGGTCGATCCTATCTCGTCGATGCCGGCCCAGGCGTGGTGCGGCGCGCAGCCGCAGCCATGGCCGACGGCACCCGGGCGCTGGGCGCGGCATCCTTGGAAAGGGTGTTCATCTCCCACCTCCACTCGGACCATACGCTTGGTTTGCCGGATCTTATGTTCAGCCCGTGGGTGCTCGGACGGAGAGTGCCGCTCGAGATCTACGGTCCTCCGGGAATCAGTGCGATGGCAGAGAACCTCGAAGCGGCGTGGACCGAGGACATTCAGATGCGCCTGTTCGGACTCGAACCCCGGAACAACCGAAACTACCGTGCGATCACTCACGAAATCGAAGGCGGTTCGATCTACGAGGACGATAGGGTACGGATCGAAGCTATTCCCGTAACTCACGGGTCCTGGCCCGAAGCGTTCGGCTTCAGATTTGAGAGCTCGGACCGCATCATCGTGATATCCGGCGATGCGGCTCCGAGTCCGGCTCTGGTGGATGCCTGCGACGGCTGTGACATCCTTGTGCACGAGGTTTATTCGAGGGAACGCCTCCCCACGCGGCCTCCCGAGTGGCAGACCTACCACCGTTCGTTCCACACATCCACTGTCGAACTGGCGGAGCTGGCACGCCGGGCGCAGCCGAAGCTGCTCGTGCTGTACCACCAGTTGTACTGGGGCGCGACCGACGATGATCTCATCCGGGAGCTCCGGGAAGCCGGCTATGAAGGCGCGGTGGTTTCCGGGCGGGACCTGGGCGTTTATTAGTCACAAGGAGGATTTATGTCATCGCAACCGATACATGTCGACGGTTCTGTGCGATCCCTCTGGCGCTACCCCGTCAAGTCCATGCGTGGCGAGGAGTTGAATTCCGCCCGGGTGACCGAGGGCGGAATCATCCACGATCGGGCGTACGCGGTGATCGATCGGTCCAACGGGAAGGTGGCCAGCGCCAAGGTACCGAGCAAGTGGGGCGGGCTGGTCCAATGCAGCGCGGCGTGTGAGACCGCGGAGTCGGACGATCGCGTACCGACCGTACGTATCGCTCTGCCGGACGGCACCGCCGTTTCGAGTGGCGACCCGGATCTCGGCGCGCGGCTATCGGAAGCTCTCGGCCGCCCTGTCGATCTCGGTGACTTCCGTCCGGAAACCCCGAGCGTCGAACGTCTGGACCCGTTCGCTGACGATGAGACCATCGTCGACATCGGCGAGCTCATGATGCCAGGGCGGTTTTCCGACTATGCTGCCGTTCATCTTCTGACGACGGCAACACTCGAACGACTCGCGGAGCTCTACCCGGAGGGTCAGTTCGATGTCCGGAGGTTTCGCCCCAATATCGTTGTCGAGACTCCGAAGGACGTGAACGGCTTTGTCGAGAACGCGTGGGTCGGCCGGACCCTCGCCATCGGTCGTGAAGTGCGGCTGAAGATCAGTGATCCCGCTCCGCGCTGCTCGATCCCGACGCTGGCTCAAGGGGACCTTCCGGAAGATCGCCGAATCCTGCGAACGATCGCCGACCACAACCGGGTGGGTATTCCTGTGCTGGAGGGAGAAGTCCTGCCGAGCGTCGGAGTTTACGCTTTCGTCCTGACGGGCGGAATGGTGGGGCGTGGTGATACCGTGCGGATTGAGTAGACGGCGGAGCACAGGTTGTGAACTCTCAAGGTAACTGGAGACACGGAGCTGCTATATGCACTGGGTGGTACTGGTAATCGTCTTCGCGGGAGCAGGATATGGCTTCGTCGTGATCCTCAACGAAGTCCGGACCGGCCCTGGCAAACTGAGCGAGTTGTAAGCTGCCAGAAGCGGAGTCAACGATAGGAAGGAGATGTACGCTGAACGAAAACACCTCGAGACGCTTTTGAAGGACCGCCTGAACTTCTACCTCGTCTTCGCCTCGCTTTTAAGTTCTAGGCTTATATCGCGGTCCTGTCTCCTCTCCAGCAGTCGAAGTTTCTGCTCTTCCTCGCAGTCCTCAGGACCTACCTGTTGGTCAGCGCCGCATTGAGAGAACTCAGGTCCTATACGATGCATCCCTATCCACGCCTCAGGAAGCAGGTTGACTTGTTCAACGTCGATGCGAACCTCCTGCTCATTATGATCCCTCTGATACTGACGGTTGCCTTCACCGTCCTGCTCATCGGAACTGCGCTCGATTTGTGGCCGGACGTCGGTTCGGCTCGATCGCTGGTTCCGATTGACTGAAACTGGCTACGGCGGCCTACTCCCACCTCAAACACACACCCACATCCACATTCGCCGCACTTCTCGCTGGAAGATAGCTGGCAAGCAACGCAACGATGACGAGCAGAAGTCCCGCAACGGCGAAGGTTGTCAAGTCGTAAGGTGTCACGCCAAAAAGCATCCCTTCGATGAAACGGGTCACGGCAATCCCACCCGCTACGCCTAATCCGATGCCGAGCAGCGTTAGACCCAACGCCTTGGACATGATCATCCGTGCTATGTCGCCCCGCTCGGCGCCCAGCGCCATGCGGACTCCGATCTCGCGACGGCGTTCACCTACCGAGTAGGCGATGACCCCATAGATTCCGACAAGAGCCAGGACGAGGGCCAGCGCGCTGAAGGTGAACAGGATCACAGTCCGAAGGCGAGGCGCGGCGACGGCGGTGTCGATCAGATCGTCGGCGGTCGCAACATCCGTTAGGGGAAGGTCCGGATAGGCGGCTCCGAGCCGACGGCGCAGCATGGGGACAAGTTCGCCGGGATCGATCGCGGACCGCACCACCATGAACACGGCGTCCGGCCAGTTGACCTGGGCCAACGGACGATAGTACGTCGGCCGTGGTTCGTCCATCAACGATCGCTCGCGGACGTCGGCGACGACCCCAACGATGGTGCTCAAGGGGTTGCCTACACCCCCGATCCGAACGCGCCTGCCGACTGCGTCCTGACTCGGCCAGAACGCTCGCGCGGCGGTTTCATCGATAACGATCACGGACGGATCGTTCGGCCCGTCGGTCTCTTCGAAGATGCGACCTTTCAAGAGGGGGATGCCCATCGCGCGACAATAATCGCCCCGCACGACGTTCCCGTCGATGATCGGGTCCTCCCCGTCCGCGGGGGCAAGACTTTCAGGGACGAAGTAGCGACTGAATGTGTGCCCACCGAAGGGTACCGCGTAGGACATGCCGACACGCTCGACACCGGGAAGGCTCTCCAGCGTCTGGGTCAAATCGTCATAGAACCCGATGCGCTCGTTCATGAAGGCCGCAAAAATCCGCAGCCGCTCCCCGGGAGTGGGATTTGGAACAAGCTGAACTTCCGACGGTGGCACAGCAATGCGAGATGCCAAGACATTGGTGGGATCGAACCCCTTTTCGACCGACGTGAGCTGCACGAAACTGTTCAGAAGCAGACCGGCACCGACGGCCAAGAGCATCGCCAGCCCGACCTGAACGACGACGAGCGTCTCCTGGAACCGCCGACCGATCCTTCCGAGGCCCGTCGCCTGAGGACCACCCTTGAGGCTCTGACCCGGGTCGGTTTTCGTGCCGAACAGTGCCGGTGCCGTCCCGAAAACCTCGGTGGTCACTTCAAAACCGGCCAATGGTGGTCACCGCAAAAGCGGCCAATGGGGATGGCCCGGGACAGTGTTGTTTTACCCCTTTGAACCGGTACCGGGCAAGCCCGTTTTGGTACGCCAGCTCCGGGGACCGCACTTGAGAACGTGACCGTGATGGAGAAGGCGGTCCAACATCGCGGTGACAGCGGCGCTGTCGCCTAAGAGTGTCCCCCAATCCTCGACCGGACGATTCGAAGTCAGCAGCGTACTGGTGCGTTCGTAACGTCGCATGACGATTTCGAGAAGTTGCTCGGCGGCGGTCGGAGGCAGCTTGCGCATGCCCAGGTCATCGATGATGAGCAGGGGTACGGTGGCCAGAGTGTCCATGTGTTTTCTACGGGTGCCGTCGATGGTGGCTTCGGCAATATCGTCGAGCAGGGCGTGGGTTTCACGATAGAGGACGCGATGGCCCTGCAGGATGGCCGCCATGCCGATGGCCTGGGCCAGATGACTCTTGCCGGTTCCGGGTGGACCCAGAAACAGCGCGTCTTCGTGTCTGGAGATGAAGGTGGCGGTGGCGAGATCGAAGACGAGGCCGCGATTCATCTTCTTGTTGAAGGTGAAGTCGAAGCCCTCAAGTGTCTTCTGAGGGTCCCGGAATTGGGCCTGTTTCCGCCGCCGTTCCAGCAGCCGCGTGCTTCGGCGGGCGAGTTCGTCCGAGACCAGGATCGAGATCAGATCGATGGGCGCCATGGCTTCGGTCTGGGCTTGGTGCAGACGTGTTTCCAGGACTTCGGCAATGCCGCCGAGGCGAAGTTGTCGCAAAGCCCGCTGGAGTTCGATGATGTTCATGATTTTTCCTGCTCCTGAATCTTGAGGTTGATGAGATCGCGATACTGGGTCAGTTCGCGGATGAGAGGATCGACTGGACGCAGCGTCACCGGAGGTTTCCGCTCCAGATAGCGACGGACGAAACGGTACTGGTAGACGTGGAGTTCCAGAGCGGCGGCGGAGGCATCCTCAACAGCAGGGACACCGTACTTTTTGGCCAGGGAGATCACGCCCAGGATGCGGCGGATGCCGGCTTCCCCTTCCCGTTGATGGATGGCTTCACACAGCGCACCCACCTGCGATCCAACCCGACGGGCACGGTCGAGCAACTGCACCGTGGTTAAGGGCGTTTTCTTCGGGTTGTCCTGGGCACGCACCCGGTATCCACCCCGTTTCTGACGGACATGTTCGCGCAGTAGCTGATGGGTCTCCGGATCGAGGATCCGGACGTGGAACGTGTCCCACTGCACCTGAACACTCCGTCCGATCCAACCGGGAGGAAGTCCGTAGTAGGCGGCCTCGACTTCGACACAGCCGTCGAGATGGACGACGCGTTTCCCGTATTGGTAGTACCGGAACGGTTCCAACGGCAATGGCAGTAATGACGGCTTCTCTTCGGCGAACATGGCGGCAACCTGCCGCTTGGTGGTGCCGTGAATGCGCGTGTCGGCCCAGCGGGTCTCCCATCGGTCCAGATAGGCCTGCGCCAGGTCCAGGCTCTCGAAGCGTTGCCCCTTCAGCGGCGTTTTCTGGGCGTGGCCTACACCGGATTCGACTTTCCCTTTCCGATCTGGATCGCGCACCCGGCATGGCATCGCCACCACGCCGTAATGGGCGAGCACGTCCTTGAATAACGGATTCAGAGTGGGATCGTAATAGTCGGAAACGATCACGCCCTCGCGCAGGTTATCCAGGATGATGTAGCGAGGACTGCCACCGAGCCGGCGGAACGCGGTTTCATGCAGCTCGGCCCAGATGTGGGAACTGGATTTGAAGGTCAGCAGCCGGACCGATTTGCGGCTGTAGCCCAGCGTCATCACGAACAACCGGGTACGCCGGTACTTGCCCGTCTTGGGGTCCCGCACCATCGGGCCGGTCCCGTAGTCGACTTGGGCTTCTTCCCCAGGTCCAGTCTGGATGATGCCTGCAGCTTGGGGGCCCTGCGATCCGCGGAGCTTGCCCACGAAGCGTTTAACCGACTGGTAGCTATTGGCGAAGCCGTGATCCGACACCAGGTCCTGCCAGATCGCCATCCCATTGCGGCCTCGACTCAGGTCCCGCTCGATGATCTCCCGGTAGGGTTCGCACCCACTGCCCGAGGTGGAGACCGGTTCTCCCAGTTCCGCGATGGCCCGATTCTGGGACCCAGAGTCGGTGGTCACCTCTATGGCCGGTTTTGCCGGTGGCCGTTTACCCCAACCACCGGGCCGCCGCACCGGGATACCCGCGCCCCGCAGGTATGTCCCTGCCGTTTCCCGACGGACACCGGTCGTCTCCTCGATCCGCCGTAGCGACCAGCCCAGCCGTCCCAATGCGACAACTTGTTCTTTCTTCTCTTGGCTCAAGGCATTGCTCATGCCGACGGAGCCTATTCAGCTTTCCGCCGGTTTCAATGTCCCGGGCCTCTCTATTTTCGTTGGCCGGTTTTCAAGTGACCTTTAATGGCCCGCCGAGGCCGAAAACAACTCCGCATCCGAGTGACACCAGGGCAGCGAACGCGAGGACAGCCGGGACCGTTCGATCCCGACCTCTTCCATGCGGGGTATCTGGGATGAGTCCAGTAACAGGAGCGCACGCACCAGTGCCCACGCGAGGGCCAGACCCAACACACCACCGCCTAGCGCGAGGACCGTACTTTCGGTCAACATTTGCCGGACCAGGCGGCCGCCGCTAGCCCCGAGCGCTGTCCGCAGCGCCAGTTCCCGCCGCCGCTGAGTTCCACGGGCCAGCATAAGGTTCGCTACGTTCGTGCAGGCGATCGCAAGGACGAGCCCGACGGCTCCCAGGAAAACCAGCAGAGCCGTCCGCGCATTCCGTACGACAAACGCGTGGCGCCCTTCGATGAAGATGCCATAACCTTTGTTGCCATCGGGCGATTCCCCATCGATCCGCCCGACCAGGGCTCTCATCTCTTCCTGGGCCATCTCGACGGTGAGACCAGGCGATAGGCGTCCGAGGACGGTCAGGAAGTTGAAATCGCGCTCGAGAGCCGCAGCGTCGCCCCGCATGGGCACCCAGAAATCGGTGTTCCGCGAAGGAAAATCGAATTCCGGAGCCATCACACCGACGACGGTCACAGGCTCGCCATCGATGGTGATCGATCACCCGGCTATCTGGAGATCACCTCCGAACCGGGATTGCCAGTTGCGGTGGCTGAGGAGGATGACCCGTTCCGCACCGGGCTGATCTTCTTCTTCCAGAACCGTCCGGCCCAGCCATGCGTTTGCGCCAAGCAGGGGCATGAGGTTTGCCGTCACCGCCCAGCCTCTCCATAGTTCTGCTCCGGACTCGCCGCTGTAGTTTCGTGTCGCGCTGGAATAGGCCGCGAGGTCCTGGAAGCTTGTGGATGCTTCCCGCCAGTCGGCAAAGTCGGGATACGAGGCGGTGGAGCGAGTAAAACCGAGGCGTTCCACGGTCCGGAAAACCATCACGAGCCGCTCCGGATCCTCGTAAGGGAGCGGACGAAGCAGCACGCCGTTGACCACGCTGAATATTGCCGTCGTGGCCCCTATTCCCAAGGCAAGCGTCAGCAGGACTACCGCCGAAAAGGCGGGCGCATTGCGGGCTGTACGCAGCGCGAAACCGACATCCCGGATGACGCCGGAACCGGATCTTCCGGAACGCTCCGGCTGGGGGTCCGGTTCCGTTCCGGGCTCGATAAACCAGAGTCGCACCACGTCGAGGGAGCAAAGCTGTCTCCAGCACCAGACATGCGCCCAGCCCGAGCCGTGTGTCTGATGTCGCCTGACATATCCATCGCGAAGACTGCCTGCGATTTCCACCCTCCAGCTCGGTGGGGTCAGGATGTGGATCAGAGCGGAGACGATCCGCGGCGGCTCTGGAATCGGCATCGTCAACGTCTCCCCAGATCCGGATGGCTATCCAGTCCGACCCACATACGGTCGAGTTCCTGGCGGGCTTCCCGCACCGAGCGGAGGCCCAGGTCAGTGATCTCGTAGTACCGTCTCCGACGACCGCCCCGGACGGGTTGGGGCTCGCCCAACCAGGACCGGACCATACCCTTCTTGCGAAGTCGCTCCATCGTCACGTAAACGGTGCTGATAGTAACGGTCCGGCGTGCGATCTGCTCGAGTTCGTCCTGGATTCGAGCTGGATGGGCATCACCGTTACGCCGGATCACCGCCAGCAACGACAGGAGTTGGAAGCCGCCTAGATTCTCTGTGGAGTTCATGGCTTGATTATTATGACATTGTCGTTTAAATGTCAACGTGCCGTTACTCACCCACTTTGCTTTCGACAACGTTCATTAAGCGAATTCACTAGTGTCCGGAACACGGTGCGACAGCCGCCGGCAACTTATAGATGGACAGTGAGTTGAATGGCATTCTGCGATTTTTCGATTTGAACCTGCCGATCACACTTTTAGCAATATTACGGTGAGAGGGGTGATACCAATGGCGCATGAACTCAGGCCAAACCGTCTTCTCACAAGTCATGGATTACGCGCCCCGATACGAGTTTCAGAAGTGTGTCGCCCGCTATCGGGGCGATTACCAGCAGAAAGGGTTTTCCTGCTGGGATCAGTTCCTGGCGATGGCATTCGCCCAATTGATCTATCGTGAAAGCCTCCGCGACATCGAAGCCTGCTTACGCGCCCTCGGCAGAAAGCGTTACCACATGGGATTCCGAAGCAAGGTGGCGCGGACGACACTGGCCGACGCCAACGAGCGGCGCGACTGGCGGATCTATGCGGATTTCGCACAGGTCCTGATCGGCATGGCGCGGCCGTTATATGCCGAAGACCCCATCGGCGTCGAGTTGGATCAAGGTCTATATGCCCTGGACTCGACCACCATTGACCTGTGTCTTTCACTATTCCCATGGGCCCGGTTTCGCCGGCACAAAGCCGCGGTCAAGATGCATACACTGCTGGATCTTCACGGCAACATTCCCGCGTTTATCCACGTCACAGACGGGAAAGTCCATGACGTCAACGTTCTCGATGAGATCGCACCCGAAGCGGGTGCCTTCTACGTCATGGACCGCGCCTATATCGATTTTGAACGGCTCTTTCTCTTCTCCCTCTGTTCCGCTTTCTTTGTGGTGCGTGCTAAGAAGAACGTCGTCCTGCGGCGGCGGTACTCCCGTCGGGTGGACACGACCACGGGATTGCGATCCGACCAGACGGTCATCCTCACAACGAACAAATCCGCCAAAACCTATCCCGATCCGTTGCGGCGTATCAGCTACTTCGATGCCGGGACGAACAAGCGGTTGAAGTTCCTGACCAACAACTTCGCGTTGCCTGCACTCACCATCACTCAGATCTACAAGTCGCGATGGCAGGTGGAACTTTTCTTTAAATGGATCAAACAACACCTTCGAATCAAGTCCTTCTACGGCACCAGCGAGAATGCGGTGAAGACCCAGATCTGGATCGCCATTTCGGTTTATGTTCACGTCGCCATCATCCGGAAGCGCCTCGGCATCGATAGGAGTCTTTACCAAATCCTACAGATTCTCAGCATTACGATTCTTGAGAAACAGCCCATTTTGCAGGCCTTTCACGCGCCTGATTCCCAATTCAATGAACTCCAAGATCCTAACCAGCTGGTTCTATTCGACTTCTAACCGGACACTAGTGAAGCGAATTCAAAAGCAAGACCCGGAGTGCCTTACCGGCCGGCGACAGCTAGACTCGAAGCATCGGTCAATGAAGAATCGAGGGGAAGCAAGTGAACATGACCACCAAGAGGAAGATGTTGGCGACGGTGACGGTGAGCGATCCTCGCTGGGCCGCTGTTGTGGCGCGCGACCCGGAAGCGGACGGCCGGTTCTTTTACTCGGTCAAGACCACCGGCGTGTACTGCAGGCCGTCTTGCGGGGCGCGCATCGCGAAACCAGAGAACGTTGCCTTCCACCTCAGCACGGTGGACGCGGAGGGCGCGGGCTTCCGCCCCTGCAAGCGATGCAAGCCGGATCAGCCTACCCTGACGGAACAGCGCACGGCCAAGGTGGCCGAGCTATGCCGGTTCATCGAGAAGGCCGAGCAATTGCCTACTCTCGATGAGCTGGCGCAGTACGCGGGACTCAGCGCTTACCACCTCCACCGCGTGTTCAGGGATATCACCGGCCTGACACCCAAAGCCTACGGTGAGGCGCATCGGGCCAAGCGAATCCGACAGGAACTCGTTCGCCAGGAGACGGTGACCGAAGCCATCTACGGCGCCGGCTACGGTTCCAACAGCCGGTTCTACGAGGAATCCAATCAGATACTCGGCATGACGCCCACCCAATATCGTGCCGGTGGCATGGACACGGCAATTCGCTTCGCCATCGGAGAATGTTCTCTCGGGTCGATCCTGGTCGCACAGAGCGATCGCGGCGTCTGCGCCATTCTCCTGGGTGATGATCCGGATGGACTGGCACAGGATCTTCAAAAACGGTTTCCCGAGGCCAACCTGATCGGGGGCGACGCTGAATTCGAGCAGTTGGTTGCCAAAGTGGTGGGCTTCATCGAGACCCCCGGTTTAGGACTCGATCTACCGCTCGACGTCCGTGGGACCGCGTTTCAACGGCGCGTCTGGCAGGCATTGCGCAAAACTCCGGCAGGCGAAACAGCGAGCTACACCGACATCGCAAGCCACATCGGGTCGCCGAAATCGGTTCGCGCCGTGGCACGGGCCTGCAGCGCCAACGCTCTGGCCGTCGCGATTCCTTGTCATCGCGTCGTGCGCAATGACGGCAGGCTGGCGGGCTATCGTTGGGGCGTGGAGCGCAAGCGGGCGCTGCTCGAACGAGAGAGCGGTCGAAAGCGGTAGCCGCCGCTACAGAAGATGGGACACTTTACCTGTAGCGGAAGTCTATGACCGCCGGTTCCTGCCGAAGGCCAGGCGATTCACGCGGGTGGTAACATTCGGTTCATCCAGGAGAAACAAACGTGAGGCGCCGGATTATCGTCTACATCGCGACGAGCGCGGACGGGTTCATCGCCAGGCCGGACGGCGACGTCGGCTGGTTGGACCGTCCGCCTGTTCCCGGGAGCTACGGGATGGCCGCGTTCCTGCGGTCTATCGATACGATCCTGTGGGGACGGAAGACCTACGAACAAGGACTCGATCTGGGCGGCAGTCCGGAGGGCTTCGGCAAGGGCATCCGGAACCACGTCTTCACACGGAGGCCGGCACCGCCCGCCGCGAAAGGTGTCGAGTTCGTCAACGAACCGGTACGCACCTTCGCTCGCCGTCTCCGCCGAAGAAAGGGCAAAGACATCTGGATGATGGGGGGCGGCGAGATCATCGCATCCTTCCTTGACGAAGGCCAGGTCGACGAGTTCGTCATCCACGTCATCCCGACGCTCATCGGCGAAGGCATTCCGTTGGTCGCTCCCCGGCATCGCAACATCCCGCTCGAGCTACGGTCGACGAAACGTTACAGGGACGGGGTCGTGCGACTCCACTACGAGGTAGGAAAACGTCGGCGGTCATCGGGCGCCCAGCCAATTTCGAATTTCGAATGAACGATGTTCAATGCAGACTGTCCAGTAGAAGATCTGCGATTCGCTTCGCGTCATTCCGGCGCCAAGTAGGTCATCGCAGATTTTTTATCGAAGAATCCACATCAGAGACTCGAGGCTCGAAATTCGAGATCGGTCAGTTATTGTCCGCCCGGATGGTGAAATCATCGGGTGGCGTCGCGCCCAGCAGGTGCTCGACGAAGTAATCCCACCGGCGGCGTACCATGTAGGGTTCGTTGCCGAAGCCGTGGCCGCGGTTGGGGAACATGATGAGGTCGAAGTCCTTGTTCGCCGCGATCAGCGCATCGACGACGACCAGGGTGCTGTAGAACGGAACGTTGGTATCCATGGTTCCGTGCGCCAACAGCAGCTTGCCCTGAAGATTCTCGGCAAACAACTGGTTGGCCTGGTTGTCGTAGTTCGTTTCTCCGTCCTCATTGACGGTCAGCAGGCCCTGCCACTTTTCAGCCCAGTCGTCCTCATAGAGCCGATTGTCATGGTTCCCCGCTTGTGAAACGCCGACTTTGAAGAAGTCCGGATACTGGAACATGCCCGACGCTGTCGCGTAACCGCCGCCGGAATGACCGTAGATGCCGACACGATCGATATCGATCCAATCGTACCGCTCGGCCAGTTGCTGCATCCCGGTAACCTGATCCGGAAGCGTGTTGTCGCCCATGTTGCCGTAGTAGGCCTCGTGGAATTCCTTCGATCGCCAGGGCGTCCCCATACCATCTATCTTCACGACGATAAAGCCCAACTCGGCAATGGCCTGGGCGTCACCGCGCGCTGTCGAAAAATTCCTGCTGCCGACGCTTCCGGTCTGTGGACCGGGATAAATACTGTTGATGATGGGGTATCTCCGGGACGAGTCGAGGTTCGTCGGTACGAACATCAACCCGTAAAGATCGGTCACGCCATCGCGGGCCTTGACCCGGAAAGACACCGGCGGCCGCCAGCCGGTCTCCCGAAGCCGGGAGACATCGGCCGTTTCAAGCTCCATGATCAACTCGCCGTCCGCCTTGCGCAGAACGGCGGTAGGGGGCATATCCGGACGGGAATATCTGTCGACGAAGTATTCACCAGACTCGGACAGTGCGATCGAGTGATTGGCGTCTTCGGGCGTGAGTAGTTCGGGTTCACCCCCGTCGAAGCTGACGCGGTACAGATGCAGGAAATAGGGGTCGCGACCCTCGCGGCCGACACCCTCGATGTACAGCATCCGGTTCTCGCGGTCGACGCGGACGATCTCAGTGACGTTCCATTCGCCGCTCGTAATCGCGTGCTTTACGCGTCCGGTTCCCAGATCGTACATGTAGAGATGTCCCCAGTTCGTGCGCTGGGAATACCAGATGACCTCGTTCGAGGCCGGAAGAAACCGCCAGTTCACTCCCCCGTTACCCGATTCGAAGAACGCTTCCTCTGTTTCTTCGAGGATGTCCCGTACGATACCGGTCGAAGTGTCGGCGACTCGGAGCTGCTCCTGCTTGTGGTCCCGGGAAGTCGATACGAACGCGAGCCTTTCTCCGTCAGCGCTCCACTGCACATCGGCCCATCGCCCTCCGCAAACGACATGGTCGCAGTTCGTCGAGCGGTGCGGATCCGGCGGCATCTGGAAGCGCACCATTTCTCCTGTTTCGACGTCGATGATTACGGGCTCGATCATGAAGATGTATTCGTCACCAGGAAGCGGGTACTTCCATGCCTCGAGGATGGGATGCCCCACCTGAGTCCCAACCAGGTACATCTCGCCCACGTTGCGCCCGTCATGCCTGAATGTGGCGATCTTCGTTGAGTCGGGAGACCACACGACGACGGGCCGGTCGCTCTTGGTCCAACCCGCGTTGTTCGTCGCGTAGCCGTAGTCCAGGATGCCGTCGGTCGTGAGCTGTCGCTCTTCATTGGTCTGGGTATCGCGGACCCAAAGGTTGTTTTCACGGGTAAACGCCGCCTGGGCGCGGTCGGGTGACGGTGCAATCGGGGGCCCCCCACGCCCGCCGCGACCGCCGCGGCCTCCCCGTCCACCGGAACGGTCTGCGGCGACTCCACGACATGCGTAACTCTCGAAATCGCACTCAAAGCGCCCGTCCTCGACGTTGATCGAGATTCGCCGCATGTCCTCGGAGAACTGGATCTGGTTGAACGGAAGATCGTAAGCGGTGTAGTCGGTACCGGTGACACGAGACAGCCCACCGGCCAGTTGCTCATGATCGAACGCGGCATCACGCGTCCCGTTCGCCGGATCGACCAGAAAGAACTCGTTTCCCCTCTCGGTCGTCACCCGATACCAGAACCGCTCATCAGGCAGCCAGTTCGGCTGAACGCCGGTCCTGAGCACGAGGTCGTTCGTGTTGTAGCTCATGAACTGTTCTGCGCGCGCGTACTCCTCGGCGGTCACGGTGTCAGGCCTGAAGGCCTCCTGAGCGCCCAGGGGCAAGGCAAGCAAGAACGTCGCTATCAGAGCGAACACATGGATGGGCATAACGGACGGTCGCATTTTGGTCCTCCGTGGGGGAAAATGGTCGGAACCGAGAGTATCAAAAACGAGACATATGCCGACAGATTCCAGACATCTCGTGACGGAAGCCGTTGTGGGAACTTTCGAGACGGATGGCGTCGTCCTTCTGCCGGGCGTCATCGATTCGAACTGGCTGGATCGGCTCCAGGCGGTGGTCGAGCGTGACATCGCCCACCCCGGACCGCACTTCCACGGATACCGGACCCGGGATGGCCGCGGTGGTTTTCACGGCAGCATGCGGCTCTGGGAACACGATACGGACTTCCGCGACTACTGCGAGAGCTCACCGCTTCCGGCTATGGCGGCCGCGCTGTTGAAGACCGACAAAGTGAACTTGTTCTACGACCAACTGTTCGTCAAGGAACCCGAGACGCCGACACGCACGCGGTGGCACAACGATCAGCCGTACTGGCCTGTTCGTGGATGGCCGGTCATGTCGTTCTGGCTGGCTTTGGATCCGGTTACCCGCCGGAGCGGTGCGCTGGAGTTCATCCGGGGTTCCCACCTCTGGGACCGCTGGTTCCAGCCCGAGGCGTTCGCCCCGGGCGGGGCCGAGTACGAGAAAGGCCCCGGGTATGAACCGATACCCGACTTCGAGGCGGAAAGAAAGACACACGATATTCTGTGCTTCGACATGCAGCCCGGCGATGTGGTTGCGTTCCACGCGTTGATGGTTCACGGAGCCGGGGGGAACGATCGGCACGATGTGCGTCGCCGCGGGTACGCGGTCCGCTACTGCGGCCGCGAAACAACGTACTATGCGGGCCCGGGTACGAATGGCGACCTCTGCAATCCGGGGCTGAGGGACGGAGACCCACTCGACAGCGACCAGTATCCGGTAGTCTGGAAACGGAGGCTCCGATGACGGAAGTTCATGTCTATATTCCGACGGGCGCTTCCCAGGTCGGGGCGATGTACGGGACCGGATCGGAAGCGCCTGGGAGTCCCGTCATCGAACTACTCCGGTCCCGGGCAGCAAGGCTCCTGGACGCCTGGATGAACGGGAACCACGCTCCTCATGTCGTCCTCAGCAACTGGCATCCCCGAATGGTTGGCCTGAGTCGCGAGGAGATTCTCGAGACTGATCCCACTCTCGGAGACGCGCTCCTGGCGGTCGTCCGGGAACATGGATTTAACGACATCGAGGAAGCGGAGCGCGAAGGAGCACAAACCCTGGACCCTGAATTCGAACGGGCGGTGGACCAGACGGTGAACGGTGAGGTCGACGATCTGTCCGATGCGATCGACCGGGGGCCGGATCTGGGGAATCGAACATCGGCCTACGGACATCGCGCCACGCTGCTGCACTACGTCGCGGCCAACGGGGTCGAGACCGTTCGGCAGAGAGTGCCGTCCAACGCGGTCGACATCGTGAACCTGCTGGTCGGGCGAGGAGCCGACGTCAACGCGCGTGCGCGCATGTATGGCGGTTGGCACACCCCACTGCCGCTGCTGACGTCGAGTGCTCATCCGAAGGCTGCAGGACTGATGGAAGCACTCGTCGACGTGTTGGCAAAACACGGAGCGAACGAAGAATGACGAGCAAGAAACAAGAAGACGAGAATCGACAGACTCTGTCCATCGGGCTTGGAATTGCGCTGGGGTCCGCTTTCGGAACGATAATCGGGGCAGTGATCGGCGCGACGACTGGCAACGTGGGCTTCTGGGTGGCCATCGGTGTTTCGACCGGAGCCGGCGTCGGTGTTGCGATTGGTGCGGCAATGGGCCAGAAAGAGTAGGCGCTCGTGTTGATCGATTGGGAGGAGCTCCGCCGGGAGAATCCGGACCTCGAATTGGGGACTGAGCAATCACTCGGCGAGGGCTGGGTCGCGCGCTCCTTTCTCGTTGACGACTCGCTGGTATTTCGTTTTCCCAAACGGGCTGACGCATGGCCGGAATACGACCGCGAGATCAAGTTCCTGGACTTCGCCGGTGACAGCCTCCCACTGGAGGTACCGCATTATCTGAGGACTCGTCGGGAGTCGGCCGGCTCGCCGCACGGATACGCCGTCTATCGGTATCTTCCGGGAGAACCGTTTGATCCCGCCTCCCTGTCGCCATATAGGCGGACGGCGGCAGCGACGGCACTGGCGGCCTTCCTCGGTTCTCTCCACAGGCTCGACCCACCGGCTGAACTGGCGGGAAAGATGCCTTCGGAAGATCTTCTTGCCTACGCACGATCGGGGAGCGAGGCAGCCGAACGGGAAGTTATCCCCTACCTGAGCCAAGAGGAAACCTGGGCGCTACGCCAGCAATTCTCCTGGTTCATCGAAGATTCAGATAACCATTCCGACAGAAGAGTCGTCGTCCACGCCGACCTGTCCCGTGACCACCTCCTGGTTCGCAATCAGCGCCTGTGTAGCGTCCTCGACTTTTGGGACGTGTCCTGGTGCGACCCGGATTACGATTTCACCTACATCTACGAAGACTTTGGTGCTGAATTCACAGTCGAAGTTGCGTCTGCCTATGGCCACCCCAACCTGAAAGGGTTGCTACTCAAAGCCCACTACTTTGCGCTCGTGGATGAGATCGACGCGGTCGTCAACGGCCCTGGGCGAGCGCCCGCGGAATCGATCGATGCCGCCTGGGGCCAGTTGCGGCGCCTGCTGCGGACCGATGCGACTCAGTCACCGGGATGGCCGTTTTAGCGCTGTTACTCATTGGCTCGGGCTCAGGCAACTTCCATCAATTGCGGCCAGGCCGCAAGGCTCGGATCAGTTGCGTTTCTTCAACCCGTAGGCAGTCCCGTCGTGGAAGATTCCGCCAATTGTCGGGTCGGGCGGGTCGAAGGACCGCGCTCAGGACATTACAATAGGAACTGGTCAACATGATCGGTACGACCGTATCCCACTACAGGATCCTCGAGGAGTTGGACAGGGGCGGCTTCGGCGTTGTCTACAAGTGTGAAGACGTCCGCCTGGGCCGGTTCGTCGCCGTGAAGTTTCTGCACGAAAAATGGTCTCACGAGGGTGACGCGCTGAAACGATTCCGGCAGGAGGCGCGGGCGGCCTCCGCGCTGAATCACCCTAACATCTGTACGATTCACGACATCGACCAACACGAGGGTCGACATTTCATCGTGATGGAGTTCCTCGAGGGTGCAACGCTCGAGCGCCATCTGACAGCCCAAGCCGGTGGACGTGGCTTCGAGACCGAGACCATGCCGTTGACAGTGGATCAGATCGTCCGCGTCGGATGTCATACCGCCGATGCGCTCGGCGCCGCGCACAAGGCCGGGATCCTGCATCGCGACATCAAGCCGGCGAACATCTTTCTCACAACGAGCGGCCAGGTCAAGTTACTGGACTTCGGCCTTGCGAAGTTCACCCGCAAGGTTCTGGCAGCGCCGGACGCGGAAACCTTGTCCGAGAACCTGACGGCTTCGGGCATCGCCGTGGGAACGATTGCTTACATGTCGCCCGAGCAGCTCGAGGGAAGCCAGGTCGACGCGGGCACCGATATCTTCTCGCTCGGGACCGTACTCTACGAGATGGTGGCCCGACGGCATCCCTTTCTGGGCCGCAGTACAGGCAGCACGATCGCCAACATCCTGAAGGAGGAGCCGCCTCAGCTCGCCGATGTCGCGCCCGAAGTGCCGGGGTTCCTGGCCCGCGTGATCCGCCGATGCCTCCGGAAGGATCGCGGCGAGCGATACGGGTCGGCCGGAGAATTGGCGATCGAGCTCCGGAGCGAGTCGGGGAGTTCCCGGGCCATCGGCGACGATGAGCCACAGCCCGAACTCCGCCTGTCCGGGTCCGCCGCACGGATCACGTTTCTCCTGATTCAGGGCGGCTACCTTGCCTTGTACATTGCGACGATGTTCTATGTCGACGAAGCCGCCGCGGTGCTCGACAGGAATTTTGGTGTCCCGGACCAGGTCGGGCTGCCGGGGTTGATCGTATTCGCTCTGTTCGGGATCGCCGTGCGCCTCTATCTCACGTCGGGGGTCGCACTCGATCATCCTGAGGCCGGTGTGAAGTTCAGAACGCTTTTCCCTTTCCTGCTCGTGCTCGACGCCGCCTGGGCGTCGGCGCCTCTCCTTCTTGTCGATCGGATCGGCCTGGGCCTGGCGATGGCCGCGACGGCCTGCCTGGCCTACGTTCCCTTTTCGCAGCGGACACTGATTCGAGCCATCTATCGTGGCGACCATGGTCTCTAGCGCCGTGCGCTTGACGTCAGCTATCGGGGAGGGGTGACGATTTCCGACCGCGACGTAGTCGCAATCTCGGACGGCGGATACCTCACTATTTCCGAGGAGCGGGGAGAGGCTACCACCCGGATCGAACGCCGTGCTGTGTCGGGAGGAGCCATCGAACGCCGGTTCTTTGTCGATTCCGCCGAACACCCCTGGGAGCCGGAAGGCGGGCGTTGGTTGGCGGAAACGCTGCCCTTCTTTCTTCGTCGAACCGACCTCGCGGCCATTGCTGCTGGGTGATCGACTGATTGACATGCAACCTTTAAGTTGCATATAATCCCCGCCATGCCAGACGTCTTCACTGCGGTAGCCGATCCCACCCGAAGGCAGATACTGGAGCGTCTCCGGTCCGGCGGACCGCAGTCGGTGGGTGCATTGTCCGCACCGTTGCCGATGAGCCGTCAGGCGGTGACGAAGCATCTGAACATGCTCACCGATGCGGGGCTTATCGAACAGGAGTGGCGAGGACGGGAGCGGTACCACCGGCTGCGCGCAACACCGCTCCGGAAGGTCGAAGACTGGCTGGCCCCGTACGCCGCCCAATGGGATCGACGGCTGGCTCGGCTCGAACAGCATCTGGACACGGAGGCTTACGATGACGATGAAGATTGAACGGAAGCTCGAGCTCAAGGCACCGCCCGAACGTGTCTGGAAGGCGTTGGCGGACCCGGCGGAGCTCTGCCACTGGTTTCCCAACCGCGCCCAATTCGACCTGCTCCCTGGGGCCGAGGGATGGTTCGAATGGGACGATCACGGTCGTTACGCCATTCGAATCGAAACGGTCCAGCCTGGGCGGCGCTTCTCGTGGAGCTGGACCCACAAGCCGGACGCTCCTTTCGACGTGGATAACGCGACACTTGTCGAGGGGAAGCTCAGTCCCCGCAAGGATGGTGGGACGACGCTCGAGATGTGCGAATCCGGCTTCAAGACCGAAGAACATCACAAGGAGAACACAGGAGGCTGGAACACCGAGCTCGCCGAACTGGAGGAGTTGCTCGCGGCGTAACAACTACAAGTTGTTGCATGCCGGCGACCCCCGTTTTGTATACTCGATCAAACGTCAAAAGCGGGGGATTCAGTAATGCGCAGGTTCTGTCTCGCCGTGATCCTGACGGCAAGCCTGGGTGCCGGTTGCCAGCCGACGCCCGTGTCCACGGACGCATCGTTCTCGATCGACTACGAAAAGTATACGCTCGACAACGGTCTGGAGGTCGTCCTCCATGTCGACCGTTCGGACCCGATTGTGGCGGTCGCGATGACCTACCACGTCGGCTCCGCCCGAGAACTTCCGGGCAAGACCGGTTTCGCGCACCTGTTCGAACATCTGCTCTTTCTCGAATCGGAAAACCTCGGCCGCGGCGGCCTCGACGTCCTGATCAACAAGGTCGGAGGCACACTCAACGGCTCGACAAGCCGTGACCGGACCAACTACTACCAGGTTGTGCCCCGGGACGCGCTCGAAAACATCCTCTGGGCGGAAGCCGACAAGATGGGCTTCTTCATCAATACCGTCACTGAGGAAGTCGTCGCTAAGGAAAAGCAGGTCGTCAAGAATGAAAACCGGCAGGGCGTGAACAACAACCCCTACGGACACACAAATTACGTCATCAGCCGCAACTTGTACCCCGAATCCCATCCCTACAACTGGCAAGTCATCGGTTCGCTCGAAGATCTGGACAGCGCGACCCTCACCGACGTCCGTGAGTTCTACGAAACATGGTATGCGCCAAACAACGCGACTTTGGCCCTTGCGGGCGACTTCGATATCGATCGGACAAAGGAGTGGATCGAAAAATACTTCGGAGAGATCGCAGCTTCTCAGATGCCGGAGGCGCCGGTTGTACCCGACGTGACGCTCACCGCCTCGAAGCTCCTGTTCCATGAAGACAGTTAAATGACCCCCGGCAGAGCCGGGGGCTTATTTCTGTGAGCCCCTCAAAGGGGCCGGTCAAGAGCCGCCTGAAGGCAGCTGATGCCCCCACGCCATGTTCAGCTCCTCCAAACGCTGCTCCTCCCGCTCCTGCCGCCAAATGTATTCCCGCACGAATTGTTTGTCCATCCCCACCGTGGAAACGAAATAGCCTCGCGCTCAGAAACTCTTCCCTGTCAAACGGTGTTTCAGTCCCAGAAAGTTCCGGGCAGTCGAGATTGCACTCTTCCCCTTGATGAATCCCGCCACACTGGATACCGCCTACTTCGGAATGAACACCATGTGATACTTGCAGTCCCATTTCGTGTGCGATCGCCTTCGGGCCTCTTTCATTGAGTCCTCCTTCTTTGGAAGTCGTCGCTTCCAAGCAGGACTTTCCTATCTACCGCCGCTCTCGGTCAAACCTCTGCGAGTCGCCCCGGCTAAGCCGGGGGTTTACCTATGGGAATTACGCCCGCGTGCCCGCACTCACCGTCGCCTGGCCGACCGTGGAGCAGTACCATCCGGACTCTTACCCGCTGGAGATTCTCGCGGATCTGCTGGCGGACGGCAAGAAGGCGCCCTTCTACAAGGTGATCGTGGATGAAGAGAAGCTAGCGCCATCGGTCAACATGTCCAGCTCGGGTTCCGAACTCGCTGGCCGGTTCACGGTGTCGGTGAGAGGTTTCGCCGGAACGAGCCTCGATCAGATACACGATGCCGTCAAGGCGGCATTGGCGCGTTTCGAAACGGAAGGGTTCACCGAGGCGGACCTCGCACGGGTCAAGGCGGGCGCCGAAACATTCTTCTACAACGGTATCAGCAGCGTGTTGGGCAAAGCCTTCGAAATGGCCCAGTACAACATCTTCGCCGGATCACCTGGATATATCGAAGAGGACATCGCGCGGCTGCTGGCGGTGACCTCCGGCGACGTGATGCGCGTCTACGATACCTACATCAAGGGAAGGAACTTCGTCGCCACGAGCTTTGTCCCCAGAGGCCAGAAGGAACTCGTTCTTTCGGGTGCGGTGGAGGCCGAAGTCGTCGAGGAACCGATAGTCGTCGGTCGCGAGGCGGAACTGGTCCTGCCCCCGGCGCGCGACATCTCCGAGACACCGTCCGCGTTCGACCGGTCCGTCGAACCCCCTTTCGGTGAAGCGGCGTCCCTCCCTATTCCGGAGGTCTGGACCGATTCTCTGGCGAACGGCTTGGACGTCTACGGAATCGAGAATGGCGAGCTGCCATTGGTCCGGTTGACGATTCAACTCAAGGGGGGGCTCCTGCTCGACTCGCCGGACAAGGTTGGGGTGGCCTCTCTCATGGCCGGCTTGATGACTGAAGGGACGGCCGACCGAACGCCCGAAGAGCTCGAGGAAGCCATCGATTCGCTCGGTGCTTCGATCAACGTATCCGCCGGCCGCGAGACCCTGACGATCTCGGCCAACACGTTGAGGCGAAACTTTGCCCAGACAATGGCGTTGGTCGAGGAGATCCTGCTGGAGCCCCGTTGGGACATCGAGGAGTTCGATCTGGCACGGCAACGCACGGCAAACACACTACGGCAGCAGGAAGCCAATCCAAACTCCATCGCGGCGAACGCCTACAACAGGTTGCTGTATGGGCGCGACCACATCCTTTCCAACAACACGCGCGGCACACTCGCGTCCGTCGAATCCATCTCCATCGACGATCTGAAGACCTACTACGCTCGGAACGTGTCGCCCACACTCGCGAGCATGCATGTCGTCGGGGACATCGGTCGCGAGGAAGTCACCACGTCGCTCGCCGGACTTGTCGAAAGGTGGGAGGCAAGAGAGGTCGAGTTCCCCAGCTACACGCTGCCGCCGGCCCTCAACGAATCGCGGATCTACTTCGTCGACGTTCCGGACGCGAGCCAGTCGGTCATCCGCGTCGGTGCGCTCGCGCTTGCCGTCATCGATCCGGATTACTATCCGGCGACGGTTATGAATTTCCGACTGGGTGGCGGCGGCTTTGCGTCCCAGTTGCTCCAGGTACTGCGCGAAGAGAAGGAATACACGTATGGCGTGGGATCGTTTTTCTCGGGAACCGACCTTCCCGGCCCCTACACGATTGCAACGGGTGTGCGGGCGAACGTCACCCTCGAATCGATCCACGTCATTAAGGACATCCTGGAAGGGTACGGCGAAGGCTTCAACGAGGCCGATCTCGAGGCGACGACAAGCTACCTGCTACGCGCTAATGCCCGGGCCTTCGAGACACCAAATGCCAAGATCAACATGCTACGAAACATCAGCGCGTACGGTCTGCCCCACGACTACGTCGTCGAGCGCGAACAGATTGTCCGCGACATGACCGAGGAGCGGGTTCAGGAACTCGCCCGACGCTACGCCGACGCCTCCAGGATGATTTATCTTGTCGTCGGAGACGCTCGCACCCAACTGGCCCGGCTAAACGCCCTCGGCATGGGCCGGCCGATACTGATCGACCGGGATGCCAATCCGCTGGTCGCGCGCGGACCCTAGCGCCTGTCGTCACTCGTGTCGGAGGGCCACCAGCGGATCCACCCGAGTGGCGCGTCCCGCCGGGACACGGCATGCGATGAAAGCGACGCCGAGGAGCAGGGCACTGATCGCAGCGTAAACAAGGGTGTCGGTCGACACGACGCCGTACAGCAGCGACTCGAGGAACCGGGTCGCCAGGAACGCTCCGATCAGACCGACGACAATCCCCCCCATCGCCAGCACCATCCCCTCCCGAAGGATATGCCTCAGAACCTCCCTGCGGCCCGCCCCCAGAGCCATACGGATGCCGATCTCGTGGGTACGCTTACTGACCGAATACGACAGCACACCATAGATGCCGATGGCTGCCAACAGCATTGCGATAAGCGAAAAACCACCGAGCAACAGTGCTATCAGACGCTCGCCGGCCACCGATTGAGCGACCATGTCGTCGAGCACCCGCACGCGGGAGACCGGCTGGTTGGGGTCTATCTCGTAAACCACCCTACGGACGCTGGCGGCCAGCGCGGATGGATCGACCGACGAGCGCACGATTACCGAGAAGTCCGATATCGAACGTTGGGAGGACGATACGTATATCATCGGCTCGGGTTCCTGCCCCAACGACAACTCCCGAACGCTCCCCACGACACCGACGACCTCCTGAAGCCCGTCCATAAACCAGTCGAACCCAACCCGTTTGCCGATCGGGTCCTCTCCCGGAAACACGGCCTCGGCGAGCGCTTCGTCGATGATGGCGACGCCGGGAGAATCTGCCGAGTCCGATGCTGAGAAATTGCGGCCCCGGAGCAGAGGTATTCCGATCGCTTCAAAATAGTGCTCGTCTGCAATCCGCTTGTGCGCAATCGGCCGGCTCTGCTGGTCCCTGCCGTCGATCGTGATGTCCCCGTTTGTGTCGCTTCCATCGAGCGGGATGTCGCTACCGATACCCACAGCTTCGACGCCGGGTAGCGCACCGAGCCGTTCGACTAGCGACACGGAAAAGCGCCGCCGTGACTCGGGGTCGGTGTAGCGACTTCCGATGCTGAGGTCGACGCTCACCGTGCGCTCCGTCTCGAAGCCCTTCTCCTCATCGATCAGCGTAAAGAAGCTGCGAACCAGCAGACCGGCACCGATGAGGAGGATGAGCGAGAGCGCCACTTCGGTCACAACGAGCGCGCCTCGAAGCCTTCCCGACCCACCCACCGCGCCGAGCGTGCGGCCGCCTTCCCGGAGTGAATCACCCAGGGTCGCCCGCGAACCGAGCACCGCGGGTGCAGAACCGAACAGCAACCCGGTGGCAACCGACACCCCCAGGGCAAACAGCAGTACGGGCATGTCGATAGCGACTTCGTTCATAAGGGGCAGCCACTCGCCGTCGAGAGCGGCGACGATCTGAATACCCCAGTACGTCAGGACCAACCCGGCCAGCCCACTCGCAAGGGCCAGAAAAGCACTCTCGGTCAGACGTTGCCGGATGAGCCGTCCGCGGCTCGCGCCGATGGCGATACGGATGGCACTGTCGCGGCGCGATGCGCTCGCACGGGTGAGCAAAAGGTTGGCGACGTTCACGCACGAAATCAAGAGCAAACAGGTCACCGCACCTAACAGGATGAGGACCGCGGTGTCCCGGTCGCCGACGACGTAGTCCTCGAACGCGTGGACCGTTATCGAGTGTGGCGTCACGCCGTCGTCGATCAACCCCTGGCCAAGTTGATTCACCTCTGCGCGTGCAGCTTCAAGTGTCACGCCGTTGTCGAGCCGCCCGACCACGCGTAGAAAGTGCGCACCCCTGGAGATGTCTTCATCGAGCCCGAGCGGAAAGACGAGATCGCGTACGCGGTCACGGGTCAGATCCGCCGGCATGACTCCACGGTATGAGGCGGGAAGGACGCCGATGACTACAGTCGGACGGTTGCGCAGCATTACCGTCAGGCCGACGATAGCGGGATCTCCAGCGAACTTTCTGTGCCACAGGCCATGGCTGATGAGCACCACGTCGTCGTTTCCGGGCACTTCCTCAGCGACAGTGAAGCCGCGACCGATATGCGGTTCGACTCCGAGTGTGGGCAACAGATTCGCCGTCGCGCGGATCCTCCAGAGTTCCTCGGCCAGACCCTCGCCCGTCAGACTCGCGCTTGCATTGAAGTAGGCTGCCATGTCCTCGAAGGCCCTAGAGTTTTCATCCCAGTCCCGATACTCGGGCAGGGAGGCGGGAGCGTCGGACTCGCCCTGCTCGTCGCGGAGCATGACGAGCCGGTCCGACTCATCGAACGGCAGTGGGTTCAGAATCGCGTTAAATACGCTGAAGACCGTCGTCGTCGATCCGATCCCGAGGGCCAGAGCTGCCACGGCTACGGCCGTAAAGGATCGCTCCCGTAGAAAAGTGCGGAGAGCGTGTCGCATGTCGAACCAGAGTTCACCAAACACCAGCCACCGGCCTTTCTCGAAAAGATGATCGTCGAGCGGCGAAGCGCCTCCTAGCAAGCTGGACGCAACCGGGCGCTCCGCGCGGCCAAGGTCGTGTGCAAGTTTCCGCCAGCGGGGAACCTCGGCCCGAACCATCGCCGCTGCCCGGCCCGAGTCGATGCCCCGTCCGAGGAGGGTCGCGTAGAAAGCCTCCATGTGATGGCCAGTTCCTCTTCGATCTCGGCGGCACGCTCGGGCGCCAACGGCATGCGCGGCAGGTTCTCTCGGACGTACCGAAGCCAATTCGGATGTTGCGATTCGGACATGCCTACACCCCAGCGACCTGTCCAACCGCGACGACAAATTCCTTCCAATTGCTGCGCTGTTCGGCCAGAACCTTGCGCCCCGTCGCTGTGAGGCGGTAATAGCGGCGGCGACGCTGTCCCTGTTTCTCGACCCAGCGACCATCCACCCATCCTTTCCGGTCGAGCCGGTAAAGAAGCGGATAGAGTGACGCAATGTGGTAGCGAAGGACTCCGCCGGATCGCTCCTCGATGAGTTGGCCGATCTCGTAACCATGCCGGGGTTCATCTTCCAGCAGGGCCAGAATCAATAGTTCTGTGCTTCCCTTCTTGATCTCACGGTCGATCATCCGAATCTCCCTTCTTCTGTCGTTACCATATATGGTTATACAATATATGGAGCAGCTACATGTTGTCAACTCGCCTTGTATTACACTCCCCAGATGACGTCTCCATGGTTCTCCGGCCCGACGTTCGAAGAGATGCTCAACCCCGGACGGATCGATCCGCGGGTCCGCGAAACGGCGGGGGAGGCACAGGCGGGGGACCCTCTCGACCCTGTCAATCTCTATAACATCAGCTGGACCGGTCCGGACGGGCGCATCCGGTATGAGGTTCTGCCGCAAGAGCTGACGGGTGTCGATGCGCCTATCGTCGCCCTCTATTCTGTCGACTTCCCAACGGGCTCGCACAAGGTCGGCGCCGCATACGCGGTTGCCGCCGAGATGGCACTGGATGGTGACCTCGATCCAGCCCGGCACACGCTCGTCTGGCCGTCTACGGGTAACTACGGTATCGGGGGCGCATGGGTCGGCCCGAGGATGGGCTTTCCGAGCGTCGTCGTTCTGCCGGAGGGGATGAGCAGGGAACGGTTCGAGCGGATCGAATCTTATGGCGCTTCGCTCATCAAGACCCCCGGGACCGAAAGCAACGTCAAGGAGATCTACGACAGGGTCCGTCGGCTTGAAGCCGACCCTGACATTCGTGTGATGAATCAGTTCGAGCTGATGGGCAACTACCGCTTCCACTATTACGTGACCGGTAACACGGGCGTCGCCCTGGCGGCGGAGTTGGAAAGAAAAGGCGTCGGGAATGGCCGATTCGCAGCGTTCGTCAGCGCGATCGGGTCGGCCGGCACGATCGCGGCCGGCGACCGCCTGAAACAGGAGTGGGTCGATTTGAAGACCGTCGGTGCCGAACCGGTCCAATGCTCCACGCTCTACAACAATGGGTACGGATCACACGAGATTCAGGGTATTGGCGACAAGCACGTGACTTGGATTCACCACGTCACAAACATGGATGCGATCGTCTGCGTCGACGACAGCGATTGCTTGAAGGGACTCCAGCTCCTGACCGCCGAAGCCGGCATCGAGGTTCTCTCCGGGCGCGGCATCCCGCATGAAAAAACGGCAGCGATGGCCCGCATCTTCGGCATCAGCGGTGTGGCGAATGTCCTGGCCGCGATCAAGACCGCGAAATTCTACGGATTTGGTCCGAGCCAGCCCATCCTCACGGTTTGCACCGACGCCATCGACCGGTACGGGTCCGTGATGTCGGAAATGCCCGACAGGTTCGGGGTGATGGATGATGAGGAGGCCCATCGACGCACACGCATCTTCGCGGATCAGGCCGTGGACTGGATCAAGGAAGGCACGCCCGAAGTCCGCCGCCAGTGGCACAACCTGAAGTACTACACCTGGGTGGAGCAGCAGGGAAAATCCGTGGAGGATCTCGATGCGCAGCTCGACGAGGGGTGGTGGCTCAGTGAGCAGGAACAGGTCCGGGAAATCGATGATCGGATCCGGGCATTCCGATCGAATTGAGAAAGTACGTTAAGGATACAAGCGTGCCGCCGTCTCTACGGTAGCGCATGGGTAAGCCGTCCGGATGCGCTGCGAGCCGGGGTCGCGATTCTGCGGTCGCGGCGGCAGGTAACGTGTCCGGGCGGCGGGCCCTACTATCCCGCGCCACCCGGTTGTCCTCGCCAAACCCGCCGGGCCATCCGTGGCCCGGTATCCGGCGCCAGCAGCGCACAGCGCACTGGTGAGAAATGCGGGCTAGATCGTAGCGGCGAGGCGGAATCCATAGTCCGTGTAACGGTACTCAGGAGGCAGACTGCTGCGTTGGGTGATTCGCGTGGCACGGACCTGGTGGCGCCACGAGCCTCCCCGGGAAGCACGGCGAGTTCCGGACCGGGGCCCGGAAGGGCTGCGGCCGACGGATACCGTGTAGTAGTCGGCGGAATACCAGTCCGCACACCACTCGTGGACATTGTCCCCCATGTTCCACAGGCCGGAGCTGTTCGGCCGCCACTCGGCCACGGGCCGCGGCCCGGTCCAGTCGCCCTCGAAGTAGGCGATCTCTGCGGGCGGCTGGGCACCCCAGGCGTACGGGCCGTCTTGCTCGGAACCCCTGCAGGCTTTCTCCCACTCGGCCTCGGTGGGCAGGCGGAACGAGGGTTCTTCGCCACCGCTGATCCATTCGCAGTACCGCCTGGCATCGAACCAGTTCACCCCGACTACGGGCTGCTCGGGAACACCAAACGCCTCTTCGTCCCACCCCTTGGGCTGTCCATGTCCAGTCTCATCCAGAAACCGGGCGTACTCTCTCCGGGTCACCGTGGTACGGGCGATCCCGAAAGCGGCGACCCACACGCGGTGACGGGGTTCCTCCGATGGATTATGGTCGTCTGAACCCATCCAGAACCAGCCTTCGGGGATCGAGATCAACTCGGGTGTCACGGTTTCGTTCTGTTCGGAAAACGGGATCAGAACTCAGCGACCAGGTGCCGGATGACTGCGGCCAGGGCATCGAGATCGCTCTGGGCGATGACCTCGACAGGAGAGTGGGAGTACCGGAGGGGCCAACCGATCGGGATGTCGACAGTCCCGTAGGGGGTAAATGCCGAGCCGTCGTTGCCGCCGTTGGTCGTGCCGACCTGTACGGGGATGTTGTGCCCCCTGGCGATGCCCATGACACGGTCCACAAACTCGGCTGGAGTCACGCTGCTCGTGTCGAGCGCGCGAATAACGAAGCCATCACCGATGGGCGCGTCCGCGAACCAGGGATCCTCACGTGGAGAGTCCGACGACACGAAAGTATCGACGGCGAAAACGAAATCGGCCTCGGTTCGTGCCGCAAGCTCGCGAGCTCCGATGAGACCGATTTCCTCCTCGACGACCCATGCAAACGTAATCCTCTTCGTCACCGTCGAAGGATCGATACCCATCAGGGCGAGCAGGAGGGCCGTGCACCCGCTGCGGTCGTCGAAAGATCGCGCGGTCGCGTAACCGTTGGCAAGGGGCACGAGTTGCTTGGGTACGGTGATCGAATCCCCAGTCCGAATCCCGATGCTCTCGGTATCTTTCCGGCTGTCGGTACCCAGGCACACACGAATGCTGTTCGCTGTGAACTCGGCATCGGCCTCGGCGCGCCGGGAATAGCCCGACCGGGGCATCACGATCCCCGACACCGGGCCTCGGCGCGTATGGACCAGGACGGCTCGAGCCTCATAGTACCGGTCGTAGAATCCACCCCGTTTGTCGACCAGCAGTGTCCCGTCGTCCTCGATGCTTGCGACGACATAGCCGGTCTCGTCCAGATGGGCTACGAAAACGAGATGTTCGTCGCCGCTGCCGAACGTGACGGTGAGATTCCCCTTGTCGTCGACTTCGGGACTTGTCCATTCGGGCAGATACGCCCGGACTTTCTCCCGGACAGGCCCTTCGTAGCCGGACACGCCGTAGGTCGCGATCAGGTCGCCCAGGATTTCGAACGAATCGGGCGGCCGAGGTCCCGGCCCTTGTCTGGCGAAACCCGACGCCGTAACGATCACCAGCGACAACGCGAGCGTAACGGCAAGGCGGCCCCTCACGACTGTCCTCCTGTCATCAGGATGCGAAGAAAGTCCACCACATGACGAAGATCTTCCAGGTCCAGCACCTCAACCGGCGTCAGATGAAACATCACCGGAACACCGATCCGCACAAGAGACGCATCCGGCCCCCAATCGGGCATCAGAGGGGCCGGGCCCAGGGAATCTTCCCGCAACAGGGACTCAAAACGTTCGATCCGGCGGGCGAACTCCGGTGCGGCGCCGGCATCAATACCGATCCCGGTTCCGAGTTCGGTAAGCCGGCTATCGCCATCGAGGTTCATGGCCTCGAGAACGTAAACCTCATCGACCTGAAACCTTGCGGCAATCTGTACCAGGCCGTGGCGTCCGAAGTGCTCCTGAGTCACGAAAGCAACGGTGAGGGTGCCTTCGATGTCGGAAACCGGAACCCGCGTCAGGACCGACAACAGGGCGGCCGCACCGATCCGGTCCGACAGAAACGGACCGACGACGCGGTCACCCGCAAGACGATCGACGGTCTTTTCGAGGGAAATCGGATCCATCAGCCGAATCCCGAGTTCCTCGATCTCGGCAACCGAGCGAGCGCCCAGGTCGATGTAAGCATCTGAAAGGTCGAATGGATCTTCGGTGTCCGGGCGGCCGCGTCTGAGGTGTATCGACGGTATGGACGTCACACCGGTGACGATGCCCCGGGAAGTCCGGATCCGCATGCGCTGTCCCTCGAAGTACTGATCGATGTAGCCATGGGCGGCCGGCCCGACCCGCGCCATGCGCAGATAGCCATTGTCAGTCCAACCGGAAACGACATAGCCCGGCTCGTCGATATTCGCGACGATCAATCTTCGGGGCGTTCCAGAACCGAGAGTAACGGTGACGTTGGACGTCCGATCGGTTTGGGGCGTCAGTCCGCTCTGTTTCAGACGGTCAGCGATCTCGGCGGCCAGCTCTTCCTCGTGCCCGGAGACTGCGGGAGTCGCGACGAGCTCTTCGAGCAGCGTGCGGAGCTCGGCCAGAGACTGGGCGTATGCATAGGGAATTATATACGATAGTGCCGAACCCCGCTCACTTTTTGCGGCGGGGTTTGTCGATGTACTTGATTTTCACGTGAGCAGTTGCGGCCTTCACGATCTGCTCGAAACTCGCATTCAGTCGAGGGTCTTCGGCCAACTCCGCCTTGCTCGGCTGGTAGGTCGAGCGCACGATCTTCACGGTTGGCTTCTTAGCAGTTTTCATCGTTTCAAAAGGGAATTATCCATCATACTAGCCAAGACCACGGCGGCTTCGTTTTCAAAGCAACGGAGTAAGTCGGTCCTTAATTGAGGCGAGACACTCCTTCAACTTTTGTACGTCCGATGGAACAAAGGGCACCATATAGTATCTCGCATTGATACTGTGATTCTTGAGCTCGTTGAAGTCTCTGTAGAACGGGCGAAGATCAGGATCACGAAGAACGGAACTGTCACGGGTGCGGTGGTCTGATGAGTGAACACCGCGCGTCGCAAAGTAGGCTTCGATATAGTGCATCCCCGCGTAGAAAAGGGAAGTTACGGCCCAGTCTAGGAATTTCGTAGTATCAACATCCAGCGAGTCCACGAATTCCTCATCATGGCGAGCCTTCCGGAGATGTTCGTGCTTCTTCGGCACCGGCGTTATATAGAAGCCTTCTGGTAGGTCAATTGTGCGGAGGTGTCAATAAGATCCCCTATGTCTCTGCCCATTCTAGCGACGATGTAGAAGTCGAATTCCAATCCTGGAAACTCGTCGATAATTGTTTCTTGCCGATTGTAGATTTTGTTACGAACATCATCCTCGAAACGATCAACAACCACCCAGGCGTAGAAGACATGGTTGTCACGGAATGCCGTGAAGACGTACTGGACGTCACGTATCAAGGAAAACTCGAATGCAATAAGCTCCCTCAAATTTGACGTTACGGCCCTGGTGGTCGCCGACCATCCCTGCCTGACGAGAAAATCTCCACTCACGAAGGGATCAACCTCCCGCTTTCCCTTTACGTCGAGCAGAAACATCATCTGTCCAGAAGGAGGATCGTAAAGAGATGGTACGGTGGTGCTAGAGTCACTAGCTAATTTCTCAAAAGACATGACACCCTCTCATTCTGGTTTTCGTTTGAGGTTCTCTGGCACTTCAGCTGACACAATGTTTGTCGAGTTGACGAGATACAGCGGCTCCCCATCAGCTTCACGATATTCTTCTAAGCGCACCACGTTCGTGACGACAGTTTTCATTTTCAGTTGTGTTCCGTCATGCAAGATGTACGAATTGAACCCTTCGTTCTCTATCTCGAACTCGACTTCTTCGCCCCAGACTTCCCGTCCCTGAAATTGGATCTTCTTCTTCGCCATGCAGCTCCCTTCTCTGATACCTCTCCCCATTCTGACAGAGAACCTGATGTTGACTCAAGCGTTCATCTATGCTACCAAATCCTTGTATCTTAGCCGCTTCCGATCAAGCCCACGGGCGACGATAGACATTTGCTCTAGGGTATCCATGCGACGGATGTTGTGGCGACCCGCGAATTCGTCCACGTAGCGGTGCAGGTGCTTCCCGCTCATGCGGTGGTAGGTTCCGTAATACCCGCGCTTGAGGACCGACCAAAACGACTCGATCCCGTTGGTATGCGCTTGGCCGTTGACGTACTCGTGGACGCTGTGCTTCACCGATTGGTGCTCGAAGTCGAGCCACAGCCATCCGTAGCCGCTGTGATCGTCGGTGTAGACGGTCGCGCCGCGTTCCGTTCGGTCCGCGATGAACCCATGCAACGTGTCCTGATCCGGAGTATGGATCACGGTTGCGCTGACAGTGTTGGTAACTCGATCCTTTGCGCCGACCACTGCGGTCTTTCCGACCGCGCCGCGTCCGGCGTTGAGCTTCTTCGAGTTATGCTTGTTCTTCTCTTTACCGCCAAAGTAGCTCTCATCTACTTCGACAGGGCCTGTAAACAGACCCCTGTTATCGTTGCCCAACCCTTCCCGCAGACGGTGGGCCAAGTGCCACGCACTCTTTTGCGTGATGTTCAAGTCTCGGTGGAGCTTCATGCTGCTGACGCCCTTGAGGTTGGTCGAGAGCAGATACATGGCGATCACCCAGACTTGGAATCCAAGATTAGACGATGCAAGGACAGTCCCGGTCCTTGCGCTGAACCTTTCCGCACATTTTTTCTCGCGGCAGCGATACGGCATGGTCTTGTGCTTCGCGCCAGTCTGCACGTTCTCCGATCCGCAGTAGGGGCACCGTACCCCATTCGGCCAGCGTTGGCTGACATACCATTTCTCGGCGGTCTCATCGTCGGGAAACAGCTTGAAGACTTGAGGGAGAGAGAGACCCTTTCTGAAGTGCTTGCCTGGTGCGTGTTCGGCCATGTAAAATCTCCTTGAACTAAGAAGATTTTACTAAATAGTGCCGAAAGAAGTCAAGGCATTTTCGGCACTATTTAGTGTAATTCCCGTCAAAAAACCGGCCATCAAGATCCACGGCATCCTCACCGCTGTTGTAGAGCTCGATGAACTCGGCATCACCGAGCCCTCGCGGGGGGTTGTAAGCATTTCATTGATCACGACGTCCAGGTCGCCGGCAAACGACTCCGCCGCGAACAGCAGCACTACAACAGCGGAAATGCTCGCAAGGGTACGCACGTTGAAGATCTAATCGATGCTTTGCATGGACCGGCGGACCCGAGACGCCGTACGGCAGTCGGAGATCCCCTGCGCCGGGGCGCTGGCGTCCGATTGTACCAAAAGGTCGGGCCGAACCGGTCGGCGAGCGAACCGCTCGGAGGTCGGATCAAGGGAACACATCCGCCCGGCGCCGCTTCAACCGGTATGCGAGCCGGCCATCGGAACGTCGGGACAGGCGATCGGTGGCCATCTGCCCCCGGTAACACCTGGCTGCACTGACCAAGAGCGCAAGAGTCGGAACCAATTGGGTGAACACGGCTCCCTCTACTGCAGCGGCGAGATGCAACCGCCGGCCCCATTCCGGCAATCCGCTGTCGTCCCCACAAACACGCTCCGCAACTTTCATCCAAATGAAGTTATTCGGACGGCCGATCGAGTGTTGGCTATTCGGCCCGAAGCGCCCGCATCGGATCGATCATCGCCGCACGCTGCGCAGGCAGGACGCAGGCGGCAATCGTCACCAGCGACAGCACGAGGGGAATCGTCATGAACGTTATCGGGTCGGTTGTGCCGATCCGAAACATCAAACTGCCCAGAACGCGGGTCACACCGGCGGATGCTATCAGGCCCAGCGTCAGGCTGATCGCGAGGTAACGCACACCCTGGCGGGTGATGAGCCACAAGACGTCGTTCGATACGGCACCCAACGCCATCCGCATCCCAATCTCCCGGGTACGCTGGCTGACGGCATACGCGGTGACTCCAAAAACCCCGACGGACGAGAGGATCAAACCCACCGCTGCGAGAATCGTGAAGAGACTTCCAAAGACACGGTAGGGCCAGGTACTTTCCTGCATCTGCGCGGCGAGCGTCGCCGCGTTGAAGGTCGGCAACGTCGGGTCGACGCGTTGGACGGCCCGCCTCATGGCTTCGAGCAGAGCTTCGCTGCTTATCGAACCCCGGGCGACGAGGGACGCCGTGAAGGCCGGTTCAGCCTTGTACGGGACGAAGACCACAGGATCCGGCGCCAGCTCCTGGAGGCTGCCATAACGGATATCCAGGCTGACGCCCACGATCTGGAGCCAGGGCGATTCCGACCCGCCCAGACGGAGACGCTTTCCGAGCGCGTCTTCGTCGGGGAAGAACATCGCCACGAAGCGCTGGTTTACGATGGCAACGTCGGCGCCGGCACCCCCGTCAGCCCGGGTAAAGAGACGCCCACGCATGATCGGGACCTCGAAAGCCTTGAAGTAGTCCGGGGTGATCGCAACCATTCTCGGGCTGGGAGGCCCGTCGGGACCTTCCCCGAGATCTCTGCCTTCAAGCTCCAGGCTGCGGCTGTTCGTCCCACCGGCGGGAACGGCGCTCGCTACGGCAAACGCGTCCACACCGGCCATCGAACCCAATTCATCGGTAATCCGCTCCTGGAACCGAAGACGGTCCGAAGCTTCGGGATAGCGCGTGTCCGGAAGCGTCACGCTGACAATCGCCACATCCTGGGTACCGACTCCCAGGTCGACGCTTCGCATCTCCATGAAACTCCGGATCATCAATCCTGCGCCGGCCAGAAGTACGACGGTGAGCGTGAGCTGGCCGACGACGAGCACACCGCCGAGTCTCCCGGCGCGAACGCCGCCCATGCTTGCCTGGCTCCCCTCCTTGAGATGCGTGTTGATGTCGGTCCGCGACGTATGGAGCGCCGGCGCCAGGCCGAACAGGACCGTCGTCCCGAACGCGACAACGAGCAGGTACACATAGACCGTCAGGTCCATCGAAAAGTCGATCCAGTAGGGCTTGCCCACGTCGGCGACCGCGGCGTCGAACAGGCGCACGCCTACGACGGCGATCAACAGACCGAGCGCGGCTCCTATAGCGCTCAACCCGAAGCTTTCGATCAGAAGTTGCCGGATGATCCGCCATCGACTCGCCCCCATAGCTGTGCGGACAGCAGTTTCCCGGCTCCGGTGAACAGCCTGGGAGAGCAGGAGGTTCGCAACGTTCGCGCAGGCGATCAGCAAGACGAAGCTGACCGCGCCCATCAATGACAGGAAGATCATGCGGATCGGCCCGCCGTTGTAGAAGTCCTGCGTGGAAATCACGCGGGCGTCGATCCCCTCGTTGGTTTCCGGATATTCCGCGGCCAGTCGCGCCGTGATGCTGGTTAGTTCCGTCTCTGCCTCTTCGATCGATACGCCCGGCCGGAGCCGCCCCACGGTGGCAAACGTGCGCGCTCCCCGGCGCTCCTGGTTCTCCTCAGGATCGAGGGGAATCCAGAGGTCGTTGTTGTTCGGGAACTCCATCCCCCGAGGCATGACACCGATGATGGTGTAAGGCGCATCATCCAGACGCAGGGTTTGCCCGACTACCGCCTCATCGCCACCGTAGCGGCTCTGCCAGATCCCATGCCCGATGATTGCAACGTGCTCGGCGCCCGGTCCGTCCTCGCCGGGAGCGAAACCGCGGCCGAGGAGAACCGGTTGGTTCAGCAGCGAAAAAGTGTTGGCGGTTACGCGACCGACGGCGGCGCGCTCGGGCACTTCGCGGTCATCACTCAGGTTGACCGTCCTGTTCCCGTAGGCCGCCAGGCCCTGGAACGACTGGTTCTGCTCCCTCCAATCGCGCAGATCCGGGTAGGAAAGGCCCCTCTCACTCCCCTCAACCTGGTTACGGGATCGCAGGAAGACGATCTCGTCCGGATTTTCGACCGGCAGGCCCTTGATGAGAACCGCGTTGACGAGCGTGAACACGGTCGCGTTAACCCCGATCCCCAGCGCCAACGCGATCGTCGCCACGATCGTGACACCTTTATTTTTCAGTAACATCCGAAGCGCGAACCTAAAATCCTGAACCATTCCCATGAAACAATGTCTCCTCGTCCTACCCGGTCGTTACCGCTCCCGGTTCCGTAAGATTCAGACGTGCATGCGCCGCCTTCCTTAACGGCCTGATCGTAGACACGGAGTTCGAGGCCGGAAAGTTTACGGTCGTTCTGATAATTTCGATGAACCTTCTCCGTCGTCAGTGCGTAACCATTGGCTACGGAGGAATCGACACATGGGCTCTCTCGGACAAGATTTCCGCTTCGCGCTACGGTCGATCGCCCGACAGCCGCTCGTGGCTGCGATGATCGTGATGATGCTGGCATTGGGACTGGGCGCGAACGGGGCGATCTTCAGCGTGATCGATGCGCTGGTGTTCCGCCCTTTCCCGACCGAAGATGTCGATCGGATGGTAATGATGGCGGAAACGTCACCGCGGAGTCTGTTTGGATTCGATCAGTTCTCCGTCGCTCCGGCCAATTTCCTGGACTGGCGCGACCAGTCGGAGATGTTTCAGGAGGTCGCGGCCTACGATACCTGGAGCGTCAACCTGGAAGGCCAGGACGAACCCGAGCGAGTCCAGGCAATGCTTGTCTCACCCGGCTTCTTCGAGATTCTCGGGGTCGACTTCGACATGGGACGGACCTTCTTGCCCGAGGAAGAGGAGCGGGCCAATCGATTCCGCGCGATCCTCGGGCATGGGCTGTGGACCCGGCGCTTCGGTGGAGACCCGGCGATCGTCGGACAGACGATACGTCTCGACGGAGAGACCTACTCGGTCGTGGGTTTCGCGCCGACCGATTTCGACTTCCCGATGGGCTCGGAGCTCTGGGCCCCTCTTTCCTTCTCTGATACCGCAAAGCAAAACAGATCGTCCCGGTACCTGACGCCTATCGCACGCCTCCGGGATGACCGGAGTCTCGAGGATGCCCAAGCCGAAATTGAAGTCATCGATCAGCGTCTCAAGCGGGAGCACCCCGAGGAAAACGAATCGTGGACCATGCGCCTTGAGCCGCTGGCTATGGGCGTCCGCGATCAGGGCGCGCCCGCCTTCCTGGGGGTGATGCAGGCCGCCGCGGGTCTGGTCCTGCTGATCGCGTGCGCCAACATCGCAAACCTGCTGCTGGCGCGCGGAAGCGAACGCAGTCGGGAACTGGCCGTGCGGACAGCCCTCGGAGCCGGGCGCCGGCGTTTGTTCCAACTGCTTTTCGTAGAAGCCCTGGTGCTGTCGATGGCTGGAGGCGCCCTCTCGCTGCTGTTCGCCTGGATCGGTCTGGACGTGATCCGGTCCACGCTGCCCGCCAACATCGTGCGCTTCGTGAACGGATGGAAGGAGATCGACCTCGACGGGCGCCTGGTCGCGCTCACTTTCGGTGCCTCGGTCCTGACGGCCATGATATTCGGCTGCCTGCCCGCGCTACGCTTCTCCCGACCGGACCTGAATGCATCGATCAAGGAGGGTGGTCGGGGTGCGACCGGCGGCGCCGGAAAGCAGAAGGGTCGCAACGTTCTCGTCGTCGCGCAGATCGCGATGGCCCTGAGCCTCCTTGTCGGAGCTGGCCTGAGCGTCGCGGCAATGCAGAGCCTGGTAGCGGGGCCGCACGGCTTCGAACCAGAAGGGAAGCTGATCTCTCGCCTGACACTGCCGCAAGGTCGCTACGAAGATCCGGCCGAGCGAAGTCGCTTTGTCTCAAGCGTCCTGGACGAGTTGCGGGCTCTTCCTGGCGTAACCGAAGCCGTCGCGACGAACGTGACCCCCGGAGCCGGCAACGGCTCCGGACGGGCGGTGTTCGTCGAGGGAGAGGTCCTGCCCGACCCATCCCTGCCCCCGAGGGCCGACTACCGCACGGTGTCGGCCGGATACTTCGAAACCATGGGCATTCCGATCGTGGCAGGGCGTCCGCTCGCCGAACAGGATGGCGCCGAGAGTGCGCCGCTGGTTGCGGTCGTCAGCCGTGCGATGGCCGAACGGCACTGGCCCGGCGAAGAGCCTATTGGTAAACGGTTAAAAATCGGCAGCACGGACGGCGACTGGTTGACGGTCGTCGGAGTTTCCGGCGACGTCATCCACCACTGGGTCGGCAGTCGCAATAGTCCGACAGTGTACCGACCTTACTCGCAGGCACCCACATTGTCGCTCGACCTCGTGATCGCCACCATGGACGACCCGCTGCTCCACGCCGACGCACTCCGCGCGGCCGTGCTGACGGTGGACCCGGGCCAGCCTGTCTCCGAGGTTCTGACACTCGAGCGGGCGATCCGGGAAACCACCATTGGAATCCAGTATGCGGCGGGCATCATGAGTGTGCTGGGAGTTCTGGCGCTGATCCTGGCCGCGATGGGAATCTACGGCGTGATGGCATACCTGGTCAGTCAGAGGACACATGAGATCGGCATCCGCACGGCTCTCGGAGCTTCGTCGCGTAACGTGCTGGTGCTGATTTTCCGGCGAACCGCGTGGCTCACCCTCTCGGGAACCATCGTCGCCCTCGCCCTCGCCCTCGGCTTGGGCCGCCTGATGGAGAGCGCGCTGTTCGGGACGATCAGTCTGGAATTCGGCCCGTTCCTTTTTTTCGCGAGTCTGCTCGCGGCCGTTTCCCTCGTCGCAGGCTACATCCCGACCCGGCGTGCGCTGCGAGTCGACCCGATCACTGTGCTGCGCAGCGAGTAGGTCTTCGGAGGGCAGGCCGCTACCGTGGCCTTTGAACTTGAAACCCGCCGTTGCTACTCAACCGCAACGGGGTTTCAGTAGATTCGTCGGAGCGTCAGTTCTTCGAAGACCGTGAACTCTCCGCCGTCGAACGCCAGCTCAAACGTTCCAGTGAAATCGTCGGGCCCCTGGCGCCGGATGGTGTAGCGGGTTCGCATTTCGGGAGAGCCGTTCTCGATCCGGGTCGACTCGATGACGAAGACGTCGCCACCCTCGGCGACCGTCAGTTCGGACGACGCCACAAAGGCTTCGATGAAAAACGTCTTCGCCCGCAGGCCGCCTCCCAACGTGTCCCGGTACACCACCATGAAATCCTGATGAATCTCGTAGTCGGTGCTCGGCGTCTCGGTCGGAAACATGTCGAGCGTCCGCTCGACGAGGAACATCCCCCCAACCTCGTAGCCGTAGCTCTTGTGGATCTGGTTGCGGCCCTCGGCGAAAACCCCGTACCCCTGCCACTCGCCGATCAGCCAGTCGAGTTCCCCAAAACGGGCGGCACCCCGCCGGTCCTCCCATTCATCACCGTTCTGCGCCTGCGCCTCGGTCCAAACACCGAACGTGAACACCAGGACAAGCAGTGCCGCAAAAGTCATCTTCACCATCTCATCGCCTCCTCGATCATCCCACAATGAGATCGTAGCCGATTCTTGAGACAGAGCAAGAGATCAGTCGCGCCGAACCCGCCACAGGCTGCTGGCCGATGAGCTATAGTGGCGGCGATGAAGTACTCCGAACCGGCTCTCAGGGCTTCCGAATCGACCTTGATCCAAGTGGCCATGCTTGCCGACCGCGTCGACGCTACCCACCGCCTCTACTACGGGGAACCCGACCTGCCGACACCGGATTTCATCTGCGAAGCGGCGACCGAGGCGATGAAGGCAGGACACCTCTACTACACCCCTACGGCCGGATATGCGGAGTTGAAGGAAGCGATCGCGGACCACATTAACCAGCTCCATGCTGTCCGCTACAAGCCCTCCGAAGTGGTGACGACGGTCGGCGCCGGGATGGCCATATTCCTGGTGATCGCTGCGTCGGTCGAACCAGGCGACAATGTCGTCATCGTGGCGCCGGCGTTTTCTGTTTTCGCCTCGACCGTACAGCTGTTTGACGGAGAGGTCCGCCAGGTACCGCTCGCTCTCGACGGGGACCGCTTCCGGCTCGATATGGAAGCGCTCCAGGCGGCGGTCGACGACAGAACAAAACTCGTCGTCGTCAACAGCCCGTCCAATCCGACCGGCTGGGTCATCACCGAACAGGAGCAGCGCTCGCTCTGGGCATTGGTTGTGGAGCGCGACATTCTCCTGGTCAGCGACGAAGTCTACGAGCGGATCGTCTTCGATTCGGCCGTCGCGCCGTCATTCTCCCGGATTGCAACCGACCGCGAGCATCTTCTCCTGATCAACAGCTTCTCGAAGACCTACAACATGACCGGATGGCGGCTCGGTTACGCGTTGGGGGACGAGAGATTGATCGGGCTGATGGCCAAGGTTGAGGAGTTCATCATCTCCTCACCTCCTGCAATGATTCAGCAGGCCGGCATCGCCGCGTTGCGGCATGGAGAAGACACATACAGCGAATGCAGGAGCAGTACCGGACGAGGCGGGACCTCGTTCTTGGAAAGCTCAGTGGGATGCCCAGGCTCACGATCCCTCAACCTGACGGAGCGTTCTACGTCTTTCCGAAGGTGGAGGGCCTGGAAGACTCTATGGGCTTCGCCAGACGTCTCATGGAGGAGACTGGAGTCGGGGTTGCGCCCGGCAGCGCGTTCGGTCCCCACGGAGAGGGCCACATCCGGATCTGCTTTGCGAACACGCCCGAGCGCCTGGACGAAGCGCTCGACATGCTCGAGGAGTTCCTGCTGAGGGAGCCTAGCCCGACCACCACGGGCTCCTAATCGAGATTCTGGTAAGCGCGGAGCGTCAGGAATTCTTCCAACTCGTCGTTGGAGGTGATCTTGTCGAACAGTTCTCTTGCCAGCTCGTACCGGCCCGCGTTCCAACGGTCCTCGCCAACCTCGTCCCGGATCTTTCTGATTTCATCTTCAAGAAGCTCATGGAAGAGATCGAGCGTCACCTTCCGACCGTCGGTCAGCACGCCCTTGGGATGACGGATCCACTGCCATACCTGCGTCCGTGAGATCTCAGCGGTGGCGGCGTCCTCCATCAGGTAATAGAGGGGAACGCAGCCGTTTCCGCCGAGCCACGCTTCCATGTACTGAACGCCGACGGTGATGTTTTTCCGGAGACCCTCTTCGGTGATGTTCCCCTCGGGAACGGTCAGCAGATCCTGGGCCGTTACTTCGACATCCTCTCGCAACTTGTCGATTTGGTTGGGGCGATCGCCGAGCACCTTGTCGAACTCTTCTTTTGCCAGGGCGACCAGTCCCGGGTGGGCCACCCATGTTCCGTCGTGGCCGTCCCTTGCTTCTCGTTCCTTGTCCTCGCGCACCTTGGCCATCGCCGCCTCGTTCGCCCGAGGATCGTTCTTGATGGGAATCTGCGGAGCCATCCCTCCCATCGCCGGCGCCCCCCTTCGGTGACAGGTCTTGATGGCCAACTGCGTATAGGACCGCATGAAGTGCTTGGTCATCGTCACGTCGGCACGGTCGGGAAGGATGAACTCGGGGTTGTTCCCCAGCCGTTTGATCACGCTGAAAATGTAGTCCCAGCGGCCGCAGTTCAATCCCGCACTGTGGTCTCGCAACTCGTAGAGGATCTCGTCCATCTGGAACGCCGCAAGAATCGTCTCGATCAGCACTGTTGCCTTGATCGTGCCGTTGGGGACTCCAAGCGTCTCCTCGGCGGTGACGAAGATGTCGTTCCACAGCCGCGCTTCAAGATAGCTTTCCAGCTTGGGGAGGTAGAAGTACGGCCCGGTTCCGTGCTTCTTCAAACGGTCGTGGTTGTGGAAGAAGTACAGAGCAAAATCGAAGATGCCGCCCGAGATCGGCTTGCCGTCGAGCGTGACGTGCTTTTCTGGAAGATGCCAGCCGCGTGGGCGGACCAGCAGAACGGCTGTCGTTTCCTTGAGTTCGTAAAACTTCCCGTTTGGCGCGGTGAAGGTGATCGTGCCGTCGATGGCGTCGCGAAGGTTAATCTGACCCTGGACGGTGGCCGCCCACGTCGGTGAGTGCGAGTCTTCAAAGTCCGACATAAAGATGTTCGCGCCCGAGTTCAGCGCGTTGATGACCATCTTTCTCTCGACCGGTCCCGTGATTTCCACCCGCCGATCCAAGAGGTCCTCAGGTAGCGGGGCGATCTTCCAGTCTCGGCTGCGAACATCCGCGGTCTCGGACGGGAAGTCGGGCAGCTTACCGGCGTCCAAATCCACCTGAACCTGGCGGCGCCGCTCGAGCAACTCTTCCCGACGGTGGTCAAACTGCCGGCACAACGAAGCGACGAACGCGAGCGCCTCGGCGGTCAGTATCTCCGCGAACTCGTCGGTCACCGGAGAGTGGATCTCCAACCCGCCGACCTTCATTCCCAGTCCATCCGACATGGCTTCACCCCTTACGGAAATTCTGCGAAGAATACCACAGGCACTCAGCTGCGTCCTGAGCGGGCTCAACATGCGATAATTTGAACCTCGTGGAAGTGCATATCGTCGATGGAACCTATGAGTTGTTCCGCCACTTCTTTGCCGTTCCATCCGCTTTATCCGAAGACGGAAAGGAGGTCGGAGCCCTCCGCGGTGTCATCGGATCGATGCTGAGGATGATCGAGGCGGGCGCCACTCACCTCGGTGTGGCGACCGACCACGTGATCGAGTCGTTCCGCAACGAAATGTACGCCGGTTACAAGACAGGCGACGGCATCGATCCAGATCTTCGGTCGCAGTTTTCTCCCCTCGAGGATGGCCTCGGCGCGATGGGCGTCGTGGTCTGGCCCATCATCGATCAGGAAGCCGACGACGCTATGGCAGCAGCTGCCCTGCGGGCGTCGGAAGACCCCGATGTTTCGCGAGTTCTCATCTGCACACCAGATAAGGATCTGGCTCAATCCGTCGTCGGTGACCGCATTGTCCAGCTCGATCGGAGGAACAACCTGGTTCGCGATGAGGACGGCGTCCGGGAAAAGTTCGGCGTAGCACCCGAATCGATCCCCGATTTCCTGGGGCTCGTCGGAGACAGCGCCGACGGCTTCCCGGGCCTTGCCGGGTGGGGCGCCCGATCTGCCGCCGCGGTACTGGCGCGCTACAAGCACCTGGAAGCGATCCCCAACAACCCCGACGACTGGGATGTTTCGGTCAGGAACACGCGCAAGTTGGCGACAACCCTGGCCGAGGGCTGGGAGGACGCCCTGCTCTACCGCGATCTAGCGACCCTCCGGACCGATGCGCAGGTGTTCGACTCCGTAGACGAGCTTCGATGGCTCGGGCCGAGGACCGATTTCGAACAATTCGCTCGATGGATGAGAGCACCCGGGCTGTGGACGCGGGCGAATTTAGCGGCTGGGCGGTAGCCCTCTCAATGCGGCCGGAAGTACGCGCGGCCTTCCTTAGACAACAGTACCCAGCCGACGTAGATTCCGAGAGCCGTGCCGACCGGGAACATCGACAGCAGGACAAAGGCAACAACGAGCGTAGCGATACGCGCCTTGTTGTTGTAGCGTCGGAGGCACCTCCCCGCCCATATCATCAAAGCACCGACGATGAGCCCACATGCGCTGAAAGCCGAGGCAATGATCCTGAGGATGGAGATCTCGTCGACCACCTGACTGGCAATCAGCCCCAGCAAGCCTGACAAGATGGTCAACACGCCCATGACGATCATCGCGTACGACACGAGCCGGATCTGAAAGAGCATGTTGGGCCCTTGTGCGGCGGCCGGCGGCTCGGGCTGTGGAGTCGATAGTGGTGGCTGTGGGGTGGGCGCTGTGTAGCCCGAACCACCGTGGGATTCCGTGGGCAATGGAGTGGGCGCCGCCCCAGCGGGCATCGGCGTGGGAATGGCGTGGAACGAACTGTCCCGTCGGATACGCTTCAGGTCGGCGCGCATGTCGGCCGCCGTCTGGTAGCGCACGCTGCGATCCTTCTCGAGAACCCGATCGATCAGGGTCACGATACCCACGGGAACGTTCGGGTTCAACGCCCCGACGCTGACAGGTACCCGGTTCAATACGGCGTCGAAAATGAGCCCCGTGGTATTGCCGCCGAACGCGGCCCGCGCCGTGGCCATCTCGTAGAGCACGACGCCGAACGAGAACAGGTCCGACCTTGCGTCGAGTTCCTCGCCGCTCACCTGTTCGGGCGACATATAGGCAATCGTGCCGACGGTCGATCCCGGGTTGGTCAACCCCACCCCCCCGGTGAGGGTCAGGTCGTCGCCGACCCCCGTCGAGCACCCTCCGACAACGGAAAGTTTCGCCAGGCCAAAATCGAGAAGCGTGGCATGTCCGCGGGAGGAGATGATGATGTTAGCCGGCTTGATGTCGCGGTGAATAATGCCCTCGGAATGGGCGACATCAAGGGCGTCGGCCAGTTGGATCGCCACCTCCAGCAGTGCTTCGGTTTTGAACGGTCCGCGCTCCAGACGCCGACAGACGTCCTGCCCTTCAAGCAGCTCCATCACGATGAACGGACGTCCCTCCCATTCTCCGATGTCGAACACGGTACAGATGTGTGGGTGTTGAAGCCGGGAAGCGGCTCGAGCTTCACGCCGAAACCGCTCGAGCGCCTGCTCGTTCTCGGCGTACTCGTCGGGAAGGAACTTCAGCGCGACCGCCCGGTCCAGACGGGCGTCCTCCGCGCGGTAGACGCGCCCCATCCCACCACTTCCGATCTGGGAGACGATTCTGTAATGAGAGATCTGCTTGCCGATCATCTGTTGTCTCCGGATCGCTCCATCGATCACCGACCCGAAGCTAATAAGCTGTGGAAAAACCACAGGCTATTAGCCCATGGTAGCGATTTGTCCGGCTCCTTGCACGCCGGATCGCTCAACCGAGCAGCGCGAGCAGGAGTCCTGCGGCCACGGCCGAGCCGATAACACCGGCGACGTTCGGCCCCATCGCATGCATCAACAGGTGGTTCTGATCGTTCGACTCGAGCCCGACGCGGTTGACTACACGCGCGGCCATCGGTACTGCCGATACGCCTGCCGCTCCGATCAACGGATTCACGCGGCCCGAACTCAGTCGGTACATGACCTTGCCCATGAGGACCCCGGAGGCAGTGCCCACACAAAACGCGACGAAGCCGATGACCAGGATGCCGATCGTTTCAGCGTTCAGGAATTCTTCGGAACGCAACTTCGAGCCCACGGCCAGCCCCAGAAGTATGGTCACGATATTGATAATCTCGTTCTGTGCCGCTTTGGCCAGACGGTCGACGACACCGCATTCCTTGAGCAGGTTTCCGAACACCAGCATCCCGATCAACGGCGACGCCGTCGGCAGGAAAAGCACGACAACCAGGAGAACCGTGAACGGAAAAAGGATGCGCTCGAGACGGGACACCGACCTCAGTTGCGCCATCACGACCGATCGTTCGGCTTCGGTCGTCAGGGCGCGCATGATCGGAGGTTGGATGATTGGAACGAGCGCCATGTAGGAATACGCCGCAACGGCTATGGCACCCAACAATGAAGGACTCAGTCTTGATGCCAGGAAGATGGCGGTCGGCCCATCCGCGCCCCCGATTATTCCGATCGCCGCAGCGTCAGCCAGCGAGAAATCCATCCCTGGAATCACGTTCATCGCCAACGCACCCAACAGGGTAAAAAAGATCCCGAACTGCGCGGCCGCACCCAATATCAGGGTGGGAGGGTTTGCGATCAGGGCCCCGAAATCGGTGAGCGCACCCACGCCCATGAATATCAGCAGAGGGAACACGCCGGTGGCGACACCGACGTCGTACACCTGACCCAGGAGGCCTTCCGGGCCGCTGATCTCGGCCAAGGGGATGTTGCTCAGGATCGCGCCGAAACCGATCGGCACCAGAAGCAGCGGTTCGAAACCTTTAGAGACGGCGAGGTAGATCAGCAGGCAGCCGATCGCGATCATCAGCACCTGGCCCGGCTCGAGATGAGCGAGTCCGGTCGTCAACCACAATCGCGAAACAAGATCTTCCTGCATCAGCTCAGGCTACATCAGGCGAGGTAGATCAGGGCGTCGCCGGCTTGAACCGAGTCGCCCTCGCTGACCGGTACGGAGGCCACATTGCCAGCGCGACTGGCGCGAACTTCGGTCTCCATCTTCATCGCCTCAAGAACGATGACGAGGTCTCCTGTCTGGATCTGTTGTCCTTCCTTAGCAACGACACGCAAGACCGTCCCGGCTAGTGGAGACGGCAGCGGATCGCCCTGACCGCCGGAAGCAGCCGAGGGTGCCCGAGACGGTAGGCGTGACCGGACGGGCGGAACGACAGCCCTCGGACGGACCGACGAAAGGGCGCCTCCCGGAGTGACCTCGACATCGTATTCCTTGCCGTTGACGGCTACACGGTAACGCTCCGGTCCCACTCGAGCGGGCATTGGCCGAGGCTCCGCCGTCTCGACGGGGGCATCCGGCTTCTGCTCCGACTGTGGTTCGAGCCACGGGGGCGGCTCGAACGCGTCCGGGTTATCCCGGTTCTTGAGGAAGCGTTGACCGACCTGTGGAAACAGAGCGTAGGTCAGGACGTCTTCGATCGGCCGGTCTGCGCGGCGGATTCCCTCTTCGCGCGCGATGCCATCGAACTTCGTGGTCAGGGTCTCCAGTTCGGGCTTCAGAAGGTCCGCCGGACGGCAGGTGACTGGGTCGTTGCCGTTCAGGACTCGGTTGCGGAGATCCGGATCAACCGCAGCGGGAGTCTTCCCGTACTCGCCCTTCAGCAGGGCGGCGGTTTCCTTCGTGATGTTCTTGTAGCGATCCCCTGTCAGCACGTTGACGATCGCCTGCGTCCCGACGATCTGGGAAGTCGGCGTCACGAGCGGGATAAACCCCAGGTCCTTGCGAACACTCGGCATCTCAGCCAGCACCTCGTCGAACTTGTCGAGGGCGCCCTGCTCCCGCAGCTGATTCTCCATGTTCGTTAGCATCCCGCCGGGCACCTGCGCGATGAGGATGCGCGAATCGACACCGCGAAGAGACCCCTCGAACTTCGCGTACTTCTTCCGGACCTCTCGAAAGTAACCGGCAATCTCCTCGAGTAGATGCATGTCGAACCCGGTATCGTGATCAGTGTCCTGGAAGATCGCGACGAGAGACTCGGTTCCCGCGTGCCCGTATGTGTGGGACATCGACGAAATGGCGGTATCGGCATAATCGAGCCCGGCTTCGACCGCCTTGACGAGGGTCGTCGTGCTCATACCGGTGGTGGCGTGGCAGTGCATCGCGATAGGAACCGATACGGCGTCTTTCAGCCGCGATACCATTTCGTGAGCGACGTACGGCTTCAGCAGGCCGGCCATGTCCTTGATACAGATAGACTGGCATCCCAAGTCTTCCAGGCGCTTCCCCATCTCGACCCACATGTCGAGCGTATGCACTGGGCTGATCGTGTACGAAATCGTCCCCTGGGCGTGCTTTCCGGCCTTGAGCGTTGCCGCGACGGCCGCTTCGAGATTCCGGATATCGTTCATCGCATCGAAGATGCGGAAGATATCGATGCCGTTATCGGCAGCGGTCTCGACGAATGCCTCGACGACGTCATCGGCGTAATGGCGATAGCCGAGGACGTTCTGGCCGCGCAAGAGCATCTGGAGCTGAGTGTTCGGCATCGCCTTTCGAAACTGTCGCAAACGTTCCCACGGGTCTTCACCGAGGAAACGAATGCAGGCGTCGAAGGTCGCGCCTCCCCAGACTTCGGCAGACCACAGGCCCACACGGTCCAGCTTTTCGCAGATTGGAAGCATGTCGTCGATCCGCATGCGCGTGGCGAGAAGGGACTGATGGGCGTCTCTGAGGACGACGTCTGTGATTCGGAGGGGTTTCTTCATCGATCTAGTCCGGTCCGGTTCCGATGGGCATGAACAGCGGCCGTGATTGCTACAACGACATCCGAGTCGTCCACCGCGGCGGCGTCCCCGATGGCTGCGACCGGCAGCGGCACTTCGATCAACCCGGCCAGGTAAGACATTCCGTAGACGGCGAACACCAGGACGCTGAGCAGAGAGAAAACAACGCCTAAGCCGAGCGCCATGATCACGCCACCCTGTTTCAACAATTCTATGACCGCGGGATCCATTAGTTTGAGTCCGTTACGCCCGATCGGGAAAGCTCATCTTAGCACACGGAGACGCTGCCAATCGGTTGCGCGACCTCGTTCCACCGGCCTCAGAACCGGAATTTGATTCCGAACTGAGCCTGGAAAGGAGACAACGCAGTGCGCGCCTGCCGGAACGTAGAAGAGCGGGCGTTCCCGTTGAAGTTGGACAGATTCGCTCTGTTAAAAAGGTTGAACATCTCCCAAAGGACCTCAACGTCCCGGTTGTCGTCGATCGTGATTCGCTTCGAGAGCCTGACGTCTGCCTGGAAGAAGGGTTCGCCGCGGAGGGAATTGAATCCCACACCGGCAGGACGGTCGTTACGTACGAAATCGAGGTTGTCGTCAAGACCGGTCGTATGGTTAAAGGGCGGCGCGCTGTTGGCAGTCACGATAGTCGCGAACTGAACCTCGAACGGGAGCTCATACATGAGGTGACCGGTAAAACGATGCCGGACATCGTTCGCGGTCGGGCCGAAGTCCAGTTCGTTGAAGCGGTCGTAGGCGTTGCTGGGCGAGGATCCGAACGCTCCCTCGGACCATTGTTTCGACTGCCCGACGGTATAGCCGATGAGGAACCCGTAGCGGTCGGCAAACCGCCGCTCCAACCTCAAGGTCGCGGTGTTGACGTGGAGTCGGTTGCTCTGGTCCTGGGACATCCGCATCTGCGTGCATGCGCCGGCGCCGCGAGCGACGAGAAGCTCAGCCATTGGACAGACGCGCTCCCCACCAGTCGTCTCCAGGGGCAGGGGCGCGTTTGCGTTGTAGATCATCTGGAAGTTCAAGCCCAGGATATGGGTGAAGTCGGCCGAAAACGCCACGTCAGGTGATACCTCGAACCCGAAGCCAGCGCTCGCGTGTTGCGCATAAGGGGTGTCTGCCGAGGGCGCCGGCACAGCCGTCACGCTAGTCGTGGTGGCGGGCAGCCCGGCAGCAGCCGGTATGTTTGGGAAGAAATCGGGGTTCGTCACCTCGACTCTCTGAGCAATCAACCCATTGTAGCCGGCGATCACTCCGCGCAGGCCGAGCGTCCATATCCGGTCGTGGAAGATACCGTAGCTGGCGCGGATAACGGCCCGGCCGTCTCCCCGCGGATCCCACGACAACCCGAAGCGGGGCGACAGGTCCAACGAGTCGGTTGGGACGGGGCGCCAATAGTCGGTCCCAAGGGCGCCCGCGGGCCCGAGCGCAACCTCCAGCCATACATCCTGGGGACGGCCGCGCGAAAAGCCGGACTGCTCGAAAGCATCCGGGCCGCCCAAATCGGCCTTGAACACTCGCAGGTCGTAGCGGAGCCCGGCGTTGAGCGTCAGGGTCCGATTGACACGCCAAGTGTCGGTCACAAAGAGCGCGTACATAGCAACATCGCGATCGACCCTGACGAACGTCGGGTCCGGGCTATCGCCGCGCTCGAATTGCAGGTTGAAACTCGCGACGTATCGATTCGGCACGAACGGCGCCGTGTCGTCCGGAAAGCGAAACGCGCCATTGAACGTGCCGTTCGTGTCGTTCGAAGCGGCCGCATTGTTAATTTCGCCGCCCCACTTGATCGTATGGTTGCTGGTCTGGTAGCTGGTCGTGTTTGCGAGGATCCAGTTCTTCTGAACACGCCCCTGTGGTGTCGTTCCGCCGTTAGTGCCGACATCGACTGACGGAAAATCCAGAGTTGGCAGGAAAGGTCCGCCGGACTGAACACCGCGGAACAGCCTCTGGATTGATCGGTTCACGCGTAGTTCGTTGACGGTCGCCGTACCGAGAATGCTGCTGTGGTTCAACGACGCGAAGTAGCTGCTTCCCAGGTCGTCAAACCCGTTGTCCGCACCGATCTGGCCACCGATGTTCTTGTTGAACTCCCGGTTGTCGTCGTAGAGATAAGTTGCGTTCAAGGTGTGCGACGGGTTCAGGTTGAAGGTGAACTTTCCCAACGCGTTGATCGCGCGTAGTTCCTGTGGGACCACGGATCTGGTGTCGTAGCCCATCCCGAGCGAATCGACAAATTCTTCGACCGTCTTCGGTATTGAGATTTGGGCGCTCTCGTCCCCAGTTTGCCGTTCGATGGAGCCGAAGTAGAAGGCTCGGTCCCGCACGATCGGCCCGCCGACGGTCCCACCGTACTGCTGACGTTTGAAAGGCGGCACTTCGGAAGCGGGCGTCGCCTCTCCGCCGACGATCCGGAAAGCGGGTTTGTCGAATGAGTCGTCCCGGAGGAAATAGAAGGCGTTGCCGTGGACGTTGTTTCCTCCGGACTTGATAACGACGTTGATCGCGCCGGCCGCCGAGCGGCCGAACTCCGCCGAGTAGCCACTGGTCAGCACCTGGAACTCCTGCACCGCCTCCTGGCCGAGGCGGGTTCGTGTGGCTCTGGAAAGGTTGGTCCCACCTGAGGTCACCTCGTCGTTGAAGTCAACGCCCTCGAGCCAGACGGACTTGTAGCGTTCCTCGAGAGCGAAAAAGCTGATCGATTCAGTTGCCCCGCTTCGTATCGAACTCTGGTCGAGGGAAACACCGGGCGCCAGCAAGCCGAGGTCCAGGAAGTCCCTGGACTTGAGCGGAAGGTTTTCGACGAGCCGATTGTCGACGACCGTCTTGATGACCTGCTCGGTGGTGGCGACAAGCGGTGCTTGGCTGGTAACCGAAACGGATTCAGCGACGGGCCCGATAGTGAGCTCGAAGTCGAGCTTGACTTCTCCCTGAATGGGCACCCTCAGCCCGGAATGCGTAACCGAACGAAAACCGGGAAATTCCACGGTGACGCTGTAGAGGGCGGGGACAAGTCCGTCGATGCGAAACAAACCCTGGGCGTTGGTCCGGGTCCGACGCACGGCACCGGTACTATCGTTGACCGCACGAATCGCGGCACCGTCCAGAACGGCCCCGGACGGGTCGATAACGTCGCCCAGGATCGAACCGGTTGTCGTTTGTGCCTGGAGCGATAGTGTCGGGGCCAGGAGAGCTAGAGCAACGAAGAAGAAGCGTCGGGCTCGGTACATCCTCAAAGAGATATACCAGAAAACCTGCGTGCTCCGGTACACGCAGGAGCATCGCGGAGGCGCCGAGCGTCGCTCGACGCCTCTGCCCGGACTAACCTACTGATTCTGGACGTCGGTCGACGGCGTGTCCGTCCGGTACTTCTCGAACCAGTATCGCAGGTAAAGCTGGGTGCGCATGAAGTTGGACGGGTTCGACGTCGTGCCGTGCCACTCGTCGTTGAATCTCACCATTGCCGCAGGAACCTTCAGGTACCGCAGCGCGCTGTAGAACTGCTCGGTCTGCGGCATCGGCGTCCGCAGGTCGTTGACGCCGGTCATCAACATCGTCGGAGTCGTGACGTTCCCAACGTATGTGAGCGGGGAGCGTCGGATGTGTTCGCTCGGGTCCTCCCAGGGGAGCTCCTCGAAGTTGCGATACCAACTCGCCCCATCGGTCGTTCCCACGAAACTAACCCAATCGATCACGGGGCAGTTCGCCGAAGCGGCCGCGAAGCGATCGGTATGGCCGACCACCCAGGCGGTCAGCACGCCACCTCCGCTGCACCCGGTGACGAACATGTTGTCTGAATCGACGAAGCCTTCATCGAGAAGCGCATCCACTCCGGCCATGAGGTCGTCGTAGTCCTTGCTGGGATACGCGCGCATGATCTCATTGCCGAACTCGCTACCGTAACCGGAGCTCCCACGGGGGTTCGTATACAGAATGACGTAGTCGTTGGCGGCCTGCTCCTGCCAACCAAAGTTGAAGCCGACGTTGTACATGCCATGCGGTCCGCCATGGATGTGGAGCTGCAGCGGGTACCTGCGGTTCGGGTCGAAGTCCGGGGGCGTGATGTACCAGCCCTGGATTTCGAGGTCATCGGTCGACTTATAGGTGATCTCGTGGACTTCACCGAGCTTCTTGTCCGCCAGGATGTCCTCGTTCACGGCCGTGAGCTGTTTCAAGGACGACGGATCGTCCACGTCGAAAATCACGACATCAGCCGGGCTGTGGAAGCGTGTGAGGGTGCCGACAGCCATCCCGGACGGGTGGATATCGGTTGTCGTCAGCATCTGCGTGCCGGTCGAAACCGGCCTGACGACGCCGGCCCCGTCGCCTTCAAGCGGCAGAAAATACAGGTTGCGCGTTCCCGAGTCGCTGGAGGTGAAGTAGACGCCGTCACTCGAGGCATTCCATGTGATGTTCGAAGGGGACCGATCCCAATTGCCTGAGGCGAGCCGGCCGTTCCGCCCGTCAAGCTCGACGACGTAAAGCTTCCGTTCGACGAATGTATCCTCGGTCCAGTCGTAACCCGCGTAGACAATCCGCCTGCCATCGGGCGAAACGACTGGTCCGGAATCCGGACCGTGATGATCGGTCACCTGGCGCACTTCGCGGGTCGCAACGTCCACCGAGTAAATATGACTTTCACGCCACTGGTACTCGGCGTCGTCTTCGCGCAGGCCGCTGAACAGAATGCTTCTCCCGTCTGGCGTCCACTCGACCGAACTATGGTTGTAGCTCCCTGATGTGATCTGCCTCGGAGTGCCTCCGCTCGAGGGAACGACAAATATGTGCCGATACCCGGTGTCGGTAAAACCCTGTCGGTCCCGTCTGTAGCGGAGACGCGTAACGATTTTTGGAGCGGCAGTCCAGTCCGCTCCCTCGGGGCGATCGGGCAGGTCGATACTCCAGGACTGCTTCTCATCGACAAGCATCGTGAAACCGATATGGTTTCCGTCGGGTGACCACTTGATCGATCCCGGGCCCTTGTCGACGTGGGTAATCTGTGTGACCGCGCCTTCGGCGTCCATCCATCGCACGAAGATCTGCGAGCCTCGGGGTTCGCCCGGCGCCGTGAACGCGATGCGCTCGCCATCGGGCGACCACCTGGCGTTCGAGCCGTCGATCAGGAACCGGTTCCGGCTCCCATCGGCATTCATGATCCACAGCGATGATTCGCGGCTGTCGTTGACCTTGTCGATCCACTGCCGCGTGTAGATGATCTGGGTCCCGTCGGGGGAAATCCGGGGATTGGACACCCCCTCGAGTTCCAGATAGAGATCCAGCGTCAACCTGTCTTCGGGCTGCGCGGTTAGCATTGCAGGCAGCAACAGGACGACGAGCATGGCAAGGAAAGCTCGCTTGGGCATAACGTCTCCTCTAAGAAAGAGCCCTCTCGGGCCGCGAGCGGCATCGTGCCCGCTCCGATTGAGGTTGTCTTGATAGGTAGTCCTGCCGTTCTACTGCCGAACGGACCAGGAGTCAAGTATTCGTACGCGTCTTACGGGCGGATTATCGTGGTATTGGGGTAGAAGGTCTTCCAGGCGAACCAGTAGGAGAGGGTGGTGGGAATCTGGTCGAGCGTCCGGTCCTCTGCTGGCCCGGCGAGGGCCCGACCGGTATAACCGTCCCACTCGGAGCCCAATTCGCCATCCTTGATGATCGTCCTGCCTTCGCGCTCACCGAAGTGTGCCCACTCCAAAGACTCTGTCACGAATACCCTGGCCGTTCGGCCGTCCGGGGTTCCAACGATCAGGAGCGGACCGCTGGCCGTCTCGATCGTGACCACGGTGTCGTCGGACAGTTCCACCAACGGGACGCTGAACGCCTGGCCATCCACGACAAAGCTGAGGACGCGTTCCTTTGGTCCGAGCCCTGAATCGGAGAACCCGAGGGTACGCGTCACGCCGATCCGGGAGCTTCTGTGATAGTCGGCGTACGTGTCGGCAGCACCCTCGAGTCTTCCACCCACGTACTTGGAAAGCACGAGGGTTTCCGGATGGAGAGTCCACCACTGCTTCCAGGTCATCATCTCTGCCGGAAACATTTCCAGCTTGGTGTCCTTCATCGGACCGGCGATCGCGCGGCCCCCGGCCTGCGACCAGAAAGACTCGCTCTGCCGGTCGTACATCACGAGGTTCTCGCGCCAGAGACGGCCGGACACGCCGAAGGTCAGTTCTCTTCCGTCAACCTCGCGGGCGTAGACGATGCCCGTATAGCAGAGCGGGCACCACGTCACCGCAATCGGCGTCGACCCGATGACGTCATTGACGATCTCGTGACGATCCAGCAGCCAGGTGGAATAGGCCTTGGCCACACCCCCGGCGACGACACCGATCACGAGTTCGTCGTCGCTCATGAAATCGTCCGCTTCCCCGGCGGGAACAAAAACGGGTCGATCGATCGCCGGAATAGCGTCGCGTGGCAGGACATCGACGACGGGATGTCCATCGACTACCAAAGTTGCCGGGTCCTGCGCCAACGGGAACAACGCGAGAAAAACCATCAACATCACGATCTCCCAAGCATCGCGCGTACGCCGTCGAAAAGACAGTGATTCCGGTTACATTGCTGCCCGATCGAAACTTCCCAGGGTGTGTGAGCAGGACTACAAACACCTCCAACAGGCTCAACTAGACTTTTTGTAGTAATCAGCAGCAGACCGCTCGGTTTCAGCAATACAGTTTCAGCTACCCATGGAGGCTCCGTAAGATTATGAAAAAGACAGTTGCCGGCCTGATGATGGCGGTTTTTATTCTGGCCGGAACCGCAACCCTGATGCATCTCACCGAGATCACTCTCAATGCGGCAGAGCAGGAGATGCCCATGCCGACGGCCGACGAAAGGCAGACGCTTCGGACGTTGCACGCGCAACTGGCGGAATTCAAGAGTGGTCTCGCCGAGGCCGGCAAGTACTCCTATTGCCTGACCGAAGGCTGCGATTTCTGCGCCCTCGCAGGTGCCATGTGCCCGTGCGGCTTGAAGCTCAGCGCAGGCGAACCCGTATGCGGCGAGTGCAAGATGGGGTGGCAGGCCGGACAGGGGGCACTGGGAGGTGTCAACCCCGATGACGTCGAGTCGCTGCCCGATCCGATGGCCAAGATGATGATGGATATGCGGAATATACAGAAGGGAGGCGGTCAGTAGTCGAGAGTCGATCGACCAGATTTCGCGGCGGGGTGTAGGTTGCACCCCTCCTTCTTCTTCTTTAAAGCTGTGGCGGGGCTCTTGTGAGCACCGGACAATGGACGGTCGTAAACTGCCCCTACGGTATCGACCCGCCTTCGATTTAGATGGCGGCCTTCCTCTGAAGACCGACGATATCGGTGATCTCGACCCGCTTCCTGCTGATGGCAACCAGCCCCTGCCTCTTCAATCCGTTGAGAGCCATCGTCACCGTTTCGCGGTAGACCCCGAGGTGATCGGCGAGTTCCTCATGCGTCGTCGATATCGTGTCGCTGCCGTTTTCCGAGCGCAGCCGGAGCAGAAGGGAGGCCAGCTGATTGGGAACTTCGTGGAACAGGGTTTGTTCGAGCCGCTCCTCCGACTCCCGAAGCCTGGTTCCCATCCCTTCGAGCAGGCGGATCGCTATCTTCGGCTTTGACAGGATCAGCTTTTCCACATCTGCACGGTTCATTACGCAAATCAGCGAATCCTCCATCGCTTCGGCAAACGCGTCATACGGTCCTGTGCCGATCAGGCTCATCTCACCGAACATCGTTCCCGGACCGAGGGTTTCGAGCACAAGCTTGCGGCCTTCCGATGACATCCGATAGATCTGTACGCTGCCGGTTTTCACGATAAAGATCACGTTGCCGTATTGGCCGGGTGAATAGAAGATCTTCCCCGCAGGACAGGTCGTCATCGAGGTCGCCCGTTCGATCTCCTTCATCTCGTCCCGTCCGAGATCCTGAAAAATGTCCACCGTCGAGAGATAGGCGAGTTTCGTCGTCGGCTTCGGCTCGTTGCCTTTGAGCAACGACAACATTTTCTGAGAGAGTTTCATCGGTACTCCTCGGGCCGTCGCCCTATCTGCACCCCAAAAATCCCCATTAGTGGCGGGCGGGTGTAGGCCGCGTTACCGAACAGCAGCGATCGCCGGGCTACATTGAACCCATGAAGTTCGAACGATTGACGGTCTTCGTCAGCGACCACTGCCCTACTTGCGTGGATGCGGTCTCTATTGCCCGCTCCGTTCAGAATCGATATCCCGACCTCGATGTCGAGATCTTCAACATTGATCACAGGAAACCGAGGTCAGAAGTTTTTGCGATCCCAACCTACATGATCGATGATCGCATCGCGTTCCTCGGCAACCCGACCGCTGAGGACATCGAAAGGCTACTCGGCAAACCGGCGGCCGATGGCGTGATCCGTATCGCCAACCCTTTCGAGACTCCGGTTCCGAGTTCGTGAATGACGGCTGCCGGGCTTCATAACAAGCCCTCGATCGTTGCCCGGAGGTCCTCCTTCGAGACCAGACCCACGTGCTTCGCGACAACGTGGCCTTTCCGATCCAGGATAAAAGTTGTCGGAATGGCGTAGATCCCTCCCACCGCAGCTTCGAGGAGCCCGTCAGAGAGAAGCACGGTGTAATTCCCATAGGTAAACCCCCGGCTTAGCCGGGGCGACTCGCAGAGGTTTGACCGAGAGCGGCGGTAGATAGGAAAGTCCTGCTTGGAAGCGACGACTTCCAAAGAAGGAGGACTCAATGAAAGAGGCCCGAAGGCGATCGCACACGAAATGGGACTGCAAGTATCACATGGTGTTCATTCCGAAGTAGGCGGTATCCAGTGTGGCGGGATTCATCAAGGGGAAGAGTGCAATCTCGACTGCCCGGAACTTTCTGGGACTGAAACACCGTTTGACAGGGAAGAGTTTCTGAGCGCGAGGCTATTTCGTTTCCACGGTGGGGATGGACAAACAATTCGTGCGGGAATACATTTGGCGGCAGGAGCGGGAGGAGCAGCGTTTGGAGGAGCTGAACATGGCGTGGGGGCATCAGCTGCCTTCAGGCGGCTCTTGACCGGCCCCTTTGAGGGGCTCACAGAAATAAGCCCCCGGCTCTGCCGGGGGTCATTTAACTGACTCCGAGTTCGGCCACGAGTTCGGCGATGGCATCCGCGTTCTCGACATCCTGGGCCACCCCGATGATCTCAAGATCAGCGTCGTCATACTGCATGCGGAGCTCGGTGAACCATGGAATCTCGGTCTTGCAGGGCGTGCATCAGGACGCCCAGAAGTTGACGATCGCCACCTTCCCAGCCAGGCGGGAAGAATCGACGAGTTCGCCCTGCTGAGTCTTCAGGCGGAAATGAGGAAAGGCTCCGGAAAACTCCGGAATCTTCTTGATGGCGTCGATTGTCGCGCGTTCGGCCCGGACCACCAGATGGAACCAGACGTCGTCCCCTGGTTTCAGCCCGTCGAGCAGCGCCGATTCAGCGACGTCAAAAGGCATGACCATCGATTGCATGAATCCGGGAATCGTTTCATGCGAAAGAACCACGCTCTGCCCGTCTTCAGGCAACTCGGCAATAACGCCGAGGACGTCGTACTCTCGTGGGGACGAAGTGTCCGGCGTCACCGGGGAACATGCCGTCAGACCGATCGTCCAGAGGCACAAACCGCAGAGGAATCCGATGGTGTGGTTGCTCATATACTTTATGAAAGACGGTCGGGACCCTGCCGTACTGTGAGCCAGATTACTCAAGACAAGACTACTGGGCGTTTAGCAGCCCGTGGCAGAAGTCTGATGGCTCGCGCGCATGGGGCTGCTCAGGTAAGAGGCTCAGACGTAGGCCCTCGCGATACGTTTGGTGGGTAGTGGCGCTTTTCGCTCCGGTTGACCCGGGACGAACGTGCACAATACGCTTTACGGACAGAACCGAAACGACTCTGGAGGGGATTTCATGTCATCGAAGGCTTTACTGCTGACTCTCATCGCGTGCGGCGGCGCAACGGCGGCTTACGCGGAACAAGGTGCCGCGCGACCTGTCCACACATATTCGATCGTGGCTCGGGATGCCGCGACCGGACAAATGGGTGTCGCTGTCCAGTCCAACTGGTTCTCTGTAGGAACCCTCGTGACCTGGGCCCAGGCCGGTGTGGGAGCGGTCGCAACGCAGTCTTTCGTCGAGGTGTCCTATGGCCCGCTCGGCCTGGAATTGATGCGTGCGGGTAAGACCGCGCCGGAGGCCCTTGAAGCTCTCCTCGCGATCGACGAGGCTCGCGATGTTCGACAGGTCGCGATGATCGATGCCGAGGGCAGGGTAGCCGTCCACACCGGGGCTTCCTGTATCGAGAATGCGGGCCATGTATCGGGGGAAGGCTATTCGGTACAGGCAAACATGATGCTGAACGACACGGTCTGGGGAGCGATGTCGGATGCTTTCGAGGAGGCGACCGGGACGCTGGCAGAGCGGATGATGGCGGCCTTGGATGCCGCCCAGGACGCCGGCGGGGACATCCGCGGGAAGCAATCCGCTGCGATCCTCATCGTACCGGCAGAGTCCTCGGGCCGTCCATGGCCGGACAGAGTGATGGATCTCCGTGTCGAAGACGCACCGGATCCTGTTGGGGAACTGCGTCGCTTGATGGGCCTCCACCGCGCATACGAACACATGAACGCTGGCGACCTGGCCATGGAGAAAGAGGATGTCGACGGAGCCCTGCGGGAGTATGGCGCCGCGCAGGCAATCGTTCCCGACAATCTCGAGATGAAATTCTGGCACGGCGTCGCCCTGGTCAACGCCGGCCGGGTCGACGAGTCGTTACCGATATTCCGGGAAGTGTTCGGGCGGGATCAAAACTGGGCGGAGTTACTCACGCGCCTGCCGGCATCCAACCTGATAAAAGCCGACGAGTCCACGATGCGACGCATCCTGGCGGTGGCTCCACAAGGATAGCGGTGTAGGGGCGGGACCTGTGCCCGCCCGTCAGCTTCCCCTTAGCCTCGGGACTCCCCGTTCCTTGAACGGACTCGGTGGCATCCTCTCCGTTGCTCAGCGTCGGGACATTTCCCCGTTCCTTAGAGTAATGCCGTCGGGTGGCCACAGGTGCCACCCCTACACTCGTTTCTCTATGGCCTCACCGGCTATGGCGAGAAATTCTTCGATCGTCTTGGCCTTGAGGTCCTCGCCCGACCGCAGCCGGACAGCCACGCTGTTCGCCTCGGTCTCCCTGTCCCCGGCAACCAGCATGTACGGAATCTTCTGGAGCTGCGCCTTGCGGATCTTTGCGTTCATGCGGTCCGCACCGTCATCGATCTCGACGCGCAGTCCTTTCGACCGCAGGCGTTCCACAACCGTACCGCAGTAGTCGACATGGCGGTCCGCGATCGGGATCACGACCGCCTGCGTTGGCGCCAGCCAAACCGGGAACGCGCCAGCGTAATGCTCGATCAGGAGGCCGAAGAAGCGCTCCATGCTTCCAAGTAACGCCCTGTGGATCATGTAAGGACGATGTTGCCCTCCGTCTTCGCCCACGAAGCTGAGGTCGAACTGTTCCGGAAGGTTGAAATCAATCTGGATCGTGCTCAATTGCCAGGGCCGACCGATCGCGTCGGTCAGGACGATGTCGATCTTCGGGCCGTAGAACGACCCGTCGCCGGCGTTGATCTCAAACGGCAGGCCGGAACGTTCGAGTGAGGCCTTGAGAGCCTCCTCGGCCGCGTCCCAACTGGCTTCCGCTCCGACCCGCTTCTCCGGCCTCGTGCTCAGGTAGAGCTTGAACTGCTCGAATCCGAACGCGCGGAGGATGTGCAGGCTGAAATCCAGGACCCTGTCGATTTCCTCGGGCATTTGATCCGGTCGGCAGAACAAGTGCGCGTCATCCTGGGTGAATCCCCGAACTCGTGTCAGCCCGTGTAATACGCCGCTGCGCTCGTACCGGTAGACCGTGCCCCACTCGGCCAGACGGATCGGCAGATCCCTGTAGGAGCGGATGCCGCTCTTGAAGATGTTGACGTGGAACGGGCAGTTCATCGGCTTCAGGTAGAATTTCTGATCGTCGACTTCGACGGGGGCGTACATACCGTCCGCATAGAAGTCGAGGTGCCCGCTGGTCTCCCACAACGTCGCCCGACCGATGTGCGGCGTGTAGACGAAATCGTAGCCGTTCGCCAGGTGCTCGCGCTTGCAGTACTCCTCGGTCAGATGCCGTATCAGGCCTCCTTTCGGGTGCCACAACACGAGCCCGGCGCCGACCGTGTCGGGATGGATGCTGAACAGGTCCAACTCAACGCCCAGCCGCCGATGGTCCCGCTTCTTTGCCTCCTCGATGCGGACGAAGTACGCCTTGAGCGCCTTCTTGTCCTCGAAAGCCACGCCGTAGACACGTTGCATCTGGTCGCGTGACTGATCGCCACGCCAGTAGGCGCCCGAAACGCGCGTCAATTTGAAGGCGTCCGGCCGGATCTGCCGGGTGTTGTCGATATGCGGCCCCCGGCACAGATCGACAAAATCTCCCGTCTTGTAAATGCTGACGGTTTCGACGCTGGACCCGATCAGGTTGTCGTCCTCCAGGTCGGCGATGGCCGTCGTGCCGCGGTTCTTGAGGTCGTTGAGCAGTTCGACCTTGAAATCCTGGGTCATCTCACCGAACCGGTCGATGGCATCGGCAATGGGCATTTCGGAACGTTCGAACGTCAGCTTTTCCCCCACCTTCCTACGCATCAACTGCTCGATTCTCTCCAGATCCTCGGGTGTCAGGGAGTGTTCGAGGTAAACGTCGTAGTAGAAGCCGTCTGCGATCACAGGGCCCACTCCGAACTTGGCGTCCGGGTAAAACTCCTGGATGCATGCGGCCATCAAGTGGGCCAGCGAATGGCGTATGGTTTCCAGATTCTGCTTGTTGGACATGACTCCTCTTATCGTCTGATCTCGATTGATTGAAGGGTGCAGAGTCCGGGAGGCATGAATGCTCGGCGGACGCTGTGCTACACGAAGAGAGCCGACTGGGTAGCCGTCGAACGGCCACGAGTACTCGGACTCGTGGCATTCGGCTCCTTAGTGGACAGCGCTCCTTCCAGAGCGAGGAGTTGGGCTTTGACTTCCAGACCCCCACCATAGCCCGTGAGAGATCCGTCGTGGCCGACCACCCTGTGGCACGGAACGATGATCGGGATCGGATTGTTATGGTTGGCCATGCCGACCGCCCGCGCCGCCCCGGGCTTTCCGATAGCCGCGGCTATCTCGCCATAGCTCCGGGTCTCGCCATGGGGGATTTCCATCAGTTGGTTCCAGACGGATAGCTGGAACGGCGTCCCCTCCAAGGCCAGCGGCACGTCGAATATCATCCGGCGACCGTCGAAATACTCCAGAAGCTGTCCGATAGCAGGCTCCGTCATCCCGTCTTCCACTGCTCCATGGGGCACATCTCGCCCGAAGCGGATCGACCGGAGACCCCCGTCCACCCACACGAGCGTCAGGGGCCCGATCAGGCTTTCGATGACTTAGTATCTCACCAGCTCAAGGTATCTCAAAGCACTGGAGCGCACAAGCCCTCGAGCGACCGGTACCGGGGTACAATGTGGGGCGTGGAGCTTCCGGGTGACGGACGGGAGTTCAGTACAGAATATCCTTCAGGAAGGCGGCGCCGACGATCAGTCCCACGACTCCGACGAACGCCGCGCCATCAACCAGCATGATGAAGGATGGACGGTCGGTTTCGTGAAACCGAAGGATCCGGGTCGTTATGGCCGAAAGAATGGTCATACACAGTGTTAGATGCTTGTTAGAGAAAAACGTTTCTTTCCGGGCGTGCCGGCCGGCCAGCCCGTGGCTGAAGTCTGATGGCTCGCGCGCATGGGTCTTCGGAGGCGAAGACGAGGCGCGAGCAGGAAGTGTTGCTGCTTCATGTATGACGGCCAGCAACCAGGTATTCGCCTCCGAACTCCCATGCCCCGAAGGGTTACGGCGACGTCAGACTTCCCCCACGGGCTGCTAGACCGATGATCTTGAAATGGAGGGTAGGCGATTGAACAAATGCCGGTGTTTTGTTATGTTTAGTGTTTGCCTGTGAGGAAATTCACCCCGCGTCCGCGCCAGGACAGAACGAGAGTCAACCATCGGATTCGATCGCGGGAAGTCCGTGTCATCGATGACGACGGCGGCCAGTTGGGGGTGATGCCACCGCAGCAGGCGATACGTGTCGCGGAAGAGAAGGGCCTCGATCTTGTAGAAGTAGCGCCGAACGGGGATCCGCCCGTCTGCCGGATCATGGATTACGGCAAGTACCGCTACCAGATGAAGCGGAAGGCTCACGAGGCAAAGAAGCACCAGAGAAGCGTCACCGTCAAGGAAGTTAAATTCCGGCCGAACACGGATGAGCACGACTACGAGTTCAAGAAGAACCACATTATCCGGTTCCTCAAGCAGGGAGACAAGGTCAAGGCTAATGTCTGGTTCCGGGGACGTGAGATTGTCCACAAGGAAATCGGGCGCGCGTTGATCCAACGGTTGGTCGAAGAACTCGAGGAAATCGGCGCCGTGGAGAACCGGCCCAAGATGGAAGGTAACAACCTGGTCGCCATTTTCGCGCCGCTCAAGGAGAAATAGCTAGACATGGCCTTAAAGCTGAAAACCCACAGGGGCGCGCGAAAGCGGTTCAAGATTACGGCGAACGGCAAGATCAAGTGCGGACATTCGCTCAAGCGCCACATCCTGACGAAGAAGTCACCAAAGCGAAAACGTCACCTTCGAAAGGCCGGCATCCTCACCGCAGCGGATACCAAGCGCGTCCGGGAGATGCTTCCGCACGATTGATGGTGCGGAAGTGACGATCGGCAACGAATAGTGGCCAGTTCCTGCGCATCGCCCGTGTCTCGTCACTGAACATTCTGGTTTCGTTTAGATCGAAGCAATTATCGAGGATTAGTAGAAGTGCCAAGAGTCAAACGTGGAACGAAACGGCACGACCGCCGAAAGAGGGTTCTGAAGCTTGCCAGGGGATATTTCCTGGGCAAGAGCAAGCTCGTCAAGTTCGCGACCGAATCCGTAGACAGAGCGCTCCTGTACGCCTACCGCGACCGAAGAACGCGCAAGCGAGACTTTCGCAGGCTTTGGATCATCCGGATCGGAGCGGCGGCGCGCCAGAACGGCGTCAACTACAACCAATTCATGTTCGGCTTGAAGCAGGCCGGGATCGAACTGGACCGCAAAGTTCTGGCGGATATCGCCATCGAAGATCCGGCCGGTTTTGCCCAGCTCGCGGAGAAAGCAAAGGCAGCGATCGGCCAGACCGCATAGGTCAATCCAGCCTGTGACCGGCATTGAGCATCTCCGCGAGATCGGCCATCGATTCGAGCAGGAAAAGGAATCCATCCAGGACGAGCGTTCTCTCGACGAAGTCCGCGCCCGGTACCTCTCCCGAAAGTCAGGTTTGTTGACCCTCGAGCTTCAGGGCTTGCGCCAGTTGCCCAAGGAGCAGCGCGCAGAATTCGGGCAGCTTGCCAACCAGATCCGTAACCGAATCGAGTCGACGCTGGACGAGTTCGCCGAATCCCTGGCCGCATCGACAGACACTCGCCGAATCCAGGACGAGACTATCGACGTCTCGCTGCCCGGCTTGCGGCAGCGCCTGGGGCACCGCCATCCGATCACTCTCGCTCGCGAAGAGATTGAACGGATCTTCGTCTCGATCGGCTACACGGTCGAGGACGGCCCCGAAGTCGAGTCGACCTACTACAACTTCGAAGCGCTGAACATCCCTGAAGGTCATCCGGCACGCAGTCCGTCAGACACTTTCTACGTCTCTGACGACGTCGTGCTCCGGACCCACACCTCGCCGGTGCAGGTTCGGAGGATGGAGAACGCCCCACCTCCGGTCCGCATTATCTGCCCGGGCCGCACTTTCCGGCACGATGATCTGGACGCAACGCATTCCCCTATGTTCCACCAGATCGAAGGGCTGGTTGTCGACGAGGGCATCACTTTCGGAGACCTGAAGGGAACGTTGGAACTGTTCCACCGGCAGTTTTTCGGTGAGAACACCGAGACCCGTTTTCGGCCGAGCTATTTCCCGTTCACCGAGCCAAGCGCGGAGGTCGACATCTCGTGCATCTTCTGCGAAGCACGGGGATGCCGCGTGTGCAAGCAGACCGGATGGATCGAACTCATGGGTTCGGGGATGGTCAATCCGATCGTGTACGGTTTCGTGGGCTACGATCCGGAACGATACAGTGGGTTCGCCTTCGGCGGCGGCATCGACCGCTACGCGATGCTGAAGTACCAGATCGCCGACATCCCGCTGTTGTTCCAGAACGACATCCGTTTCCTTGGGCAGTTCTGAGACTGGACACATGCTGATCAGCTGCGACTGGCTAAGTGACCTGATGGATGTCGAAGGCTCCCCGCGCGACGTGGGCGAACGGCTCACGATGGCCGGACTCACACTCGACGCGGTCGTCGGTGCCGGAGACGACACCATCCTGGAACTCGATGTCACGGCCAACCGCGGAGATTGCCTGTCTCACCTGGGCGTCGCTCGGGAACTGGCGGTGATTCAGGAGACAGGCGTGCGCCTCCCGGAGTTCACGCTCGAAGAAGGCGGCCGTCCCGTCGAGGAAGCGTTTTTCATTTCGATAGCCGATGCCGACCTGTGCCGGCGCTACTGCGGACGCTTGATCGCAGACATCAAGGTCGGGCCGTCTCCCGGCTGGCTGGTTGCACGCCTCGAGGCCCTCGGAATCCGCCCGATCAACAACGTCGCCGACGTGACCAACTACGTCCTGATGGAGTTGGGCCACCCCCTCCACGCCTTCGACGCGGAAACACTCCGTGGAAGCGAAATCATCGTCCGAAGAGCGGATGTCGACGAGACTCTCGAAACGCTCGATGGCGAGAAACGGGACCTCGATCCCTCGATGCTGGTCATCGCGGACGCCGAGCGCCCCGTGGCGCTGGCGGGGATCATGGGTGGAGCCGAGACTGAAATATCCGCGACGACGCGCACGGTACTGCTCGAAAGTGCCTGGTTCGACCCCAACGCCACGCGCCGGACAGCTCGAGGGGTCAACCTCAACACGGACGCGTCGTACCGTTTCGAACGCGGCACCGACGTAGAGATGGCACGGTTCGCCTGTGACCGCGCAGCTGGGTTGATCCAGGAACTCGCCGGAGGGACGATCTCGAAAGGAGTGATCGACGTCTACCCGGGTCGGCAACCGGCGAAGCAAGCAAGCCTCAGACGCCGGCGGATCCGCCAGTATCTCGGCATGGAAGTCCCCGATGAAGCGGTCCACGGCATCTTCGAGCGACTCGGCTTCAAACCGAAAGCCCTGAACGACGACGAGGGCTGGACCGTGACAGTGCCCGAATTCCGCCACGATATTTCCAGCGAGGAAGACCTGATGGAGGAGATCGCGCGCCATTTCGGCTACGACCGTTTCCCGTCGACACTCCCCGCATGGTCGGGGCAAGGACAACGCTTACCCTGGCATGCCGCCGAAGCGGCCGTCCGCGGGCAGCTTTCCGGGCTCGGATACTCGGAGGCCTGCACGATCGCCTTCAGCGACAGGGAAACCGAGGCGACCTTTGAGCCGGATGCCGACCCGGTCGTTATCCGAAACCCCTTGTCGGACAAGGCGCCTATTCTCAGGACCTCGCTGATTCCGAGCATGCTCCGGTCGGTGCAGTGGAACTTGAACCGCGGTTCGCGGGATCTGGGGTTCTACGAAATCGCCAAGACCTATCCGAAAGAGGGCGAGCACCGCCGCCTGATTCTGGCCGCGACGGGTCTGGGCGAATCCGCGAACGTTCATCGCGCATCAGCCGATTTCGACTTCTACAGGCTGAAGGGGGACGTCGGGGCGCTGTTGTGCATGTTCGATGTTCCGGCCGAGGGGCGGGTCGAGGACATCCCGCCCTATATGCATCCAGGACGCAGCATGCGGGTCGGCTCGGTTGCGTTGCTCGGGGAACTGCATGCCGACATCCTGAAGCGCTTCAAGCTGAGACAGAAGGTCTACATCGCGGTGATCGCAGTCGAAGAACTCTACCGGGCGGGTCTCAGAGACGTTGCGGCGCGGGAGATTCCGAAGTACCCTGCGGTGCGGAGGGACCTGGCGTTGCTGGTCGACCGAAAACTTCGCTATTCCGAAGTCGTGGAGGCGATCCAGGCGGCCGAGATTGCGGAACTGATCGACGTCTATCCGTTCGACCGGCTCGAGGAAGGCCCGTTTCCTGCCTCCTGCTACAGCCTGGCAATCGGCCTTACCTACCGGGCCGGAGACCGCACGCTGAAGGATGAGGAAGTCCGGGGTTTCGACCGGAAGATCCTGGCCGAGCTCAAGCGGCTCGGAGTCGGGTTGAGAGGTGAGACCACATGAACGCTCTCGAAAGGTTCAGTGCCCTGGAAGAACGGATCGATCTGGCCGTGAAGGCCCTCAAGGAACTCCGGACTGAGAAGAACACGCTGGAGAAGGGACTCGCCGCCGCACGGCGCGAGATTCAGGATCTTCAGGCCGAGCTCAAGTCCTTCGAAAAGCAGCATGAAGCCGTCAAGGGCCGCGTGGAAACGTTGATCGCCAGCATCTCCGTCACCCGGTAAGGAGCAAGTTGCCCAAGAAAGACAGGACCAACGTCGTCGAGATCGAGATCTTCGACCAGCGGTATCCGCTACGCCTCAGGACGCCCACGGAACGGACCGAAGTGCTGAAGCTCGCCGAACGGGTGGATGCCAGGATGCGCGAACTCGCCCGCGAAAGTGGAACCGTCGACTCACTGAAGGTCGCCATCCTCACGGCTCTTCACCTGGCCCAAGAGCAGCAGGACATGGAAGAAAGCGTCGGTGGGCTGGAAGAGGCCGTGGAGGCCGGCTCGAAGAAGTGGATCCGGGCGATCGATCGGGTTCTGTAGAGGCATTGCCCGCCGACCTTGAATTTCATACAATCGAATGGCCCTGCGAAGTGCGTGCAGGTACAAACATTATTTGACCTATGTCTTATTTGAAGGGGTCCGATCTTTCGCGTGGTGTGTGAACCGTCCCCGAAAGGGTTGACGGTTCCCTAAAGCGCGGATAGGACACCCGCCCTGTTTTGACGGGTTCAAATAGGAGTACCACACGGCTGAGCGGGGCTTTTCTTCGCCTGTTTCCCCGACCATGAGCAAGTCGGGTCTACATTGTAGCGACGGTATCGCTGCCGGCGCGGCGCCTTGCATCTGGCGCGACGTCGCCGTAACGCGGGCCATCAGACTTCTGCCACGGGCTGCTTAAGCGGCTTTCACCACGGGCTGTAAAAATGAAGATCCTATTCATCGGTGATCTGGTTGCCCGGGCCGGCCGGGAGATTCTACACGAGCATCTCGATTCGATCCGGGAATCGATGGGCATCGACCTCGTGATCGTCAACTGCGAGAATGCAGCCGCGGGCTTCGGCGTGACGCCCAAAATCGCCGACGAGCTCCTCAGCTGGGGTGTGGACGTGCTGACCTCGGGAAATCACATTTGGGACAGAAAGGAGGTGCTTCCATACCTGGATACCGAGCCCCGGCTGTTGCGTCCGGCCAACTATCCCGCCATCAACCCCGGACGCGGGAGCATCGTCATCCAGGCACGAACCGGAGATTCGGTCGCGGTTCTGAACGTTCAAGGGCGCGTCTTCATGCCTTCGATCGACGATCCGTTCCGTGCCGTCGACGAGGAACTCGAGCGGCTTCCTGAAGACGTCCGCGTCATCGTCGTCGACATGCACGCCGAAGCCACGGCCGAGAAAGTCGCCATCGGCTGGTACCTCGACGGCAGGGTATTGCCCGAAGGAACCGCCTACCAGACCGACGTCGGCATGACGGGCCCTTTCCGGTCGGTGATCGGCGTCGAGGCGAAGGGCGCGATCGAGCGATTCCTCAAGCAGGTTCCCGTGCGCTTCGAACCAGCGTCCGAAGATGCCCGACTCAACGGCGCCGTGATCGACGTGGACCCGAAGACCGGGAAGGCCCGGTCGATCGAACGCGTGTGTCGGCAGTGATAGGATGAATGATGGGTAATTTATCGCGGATTTCGCACTGTAATGTTTGAAAATCTTTCCGACAAACTCCAGCAGGTTTTCAAGAACCTTCGCGGAGAAGGCAGGCTCTCTGCCGAACACCTTGAGGAATCTCTCAAAGAGATCCGGATGGCGCTGCTCGAGGCCGACGTCAACTTCAAAGTTGTTAAACAGTTCATCGAATCGTTGAAGACCAAGGCCCTCGGTCAGGAGGTTCTCGGGAGCCTCAGCCCGGGGCAGCAGGTTATCAAGATCGTGCGGGACGAACTGGTGGAGTTGCTCGGTGGCGAAACCGCCCGACTGAACCTGGCTTCGCAGCCGCCGTCGGTTTTGATGCTCGTCGGCCTCCAGGGGTCTGGAAAGACAACCTCGAGCGGTAAGCTGGCTCGCTGGCTCGTGAAGCAGGGACACCGGCCGATGCTGGTCTCGGTTGACGTCTACAGACCCGCCGCGCGCGAGCAACTGAAGGTCATCGCGGCTGAGATCGGTGTGCCGATCTGGGAAGGAAAACCGGACGAGAAACCGCTGGAACTATCGAAGGGGGCTCTCGTGGAGGCGCGAAACTCGGCCCACGACGTCCTGATCATCGACACAGCCGGACGCCTCCATATCGACGAAGCTCTGATGGCGGAACTCGTGGAAATCGACGAGGCCCTGCATCCGAACGAGATCCTTTTCGTAGCGGACGCCATGTTGGGCCAGGACGCGGTCAGGAGCGCCCAGGAGTTCCACGAGCAGCTGGGCTTCACCGGCTTCATCCTGACCAAACTGGACGGGGACGCCCGCGGCGGCGCGGCGCTGTCGATCAAGGCGGTCACCGGCCAACCCGTCAAGTTCGTCGGAACCGGGGAAAAATACGATGCCCTGGATCTGTTCCACCCCGACCGGCTCGTGTCCCGAATTCTCGGCATGGGTGACATCCTCACTCTGATCGAGAAGGCCGAAGAAACGATCGACAGGAAGAAGGCGCTCGAACTGCAGAAGAAGGTCTTCTCCAACACGTTCTCCCTGGAGGATTTTCGCGATCAGATTCGTCAAATCCGCAAGATGGGATCACTCGAGCAGATCATGGGAATGTTGCCCAACATCGGGCCTCTAAAGAACATAGGCAAGGCCCAGGTGGACGAAGGGCAGCTCACCCGAACCGAGGCCATCATCGACTCGATGACCCCGAAGGAGCGGCGCAACCACCAGGTCATCAACGGAAGCCGGCGCAAGCGGATCGCCCGCGGCAGCGGCACAACCGTCCAGCAAGTGAATCAGCTGCTCAAGCAGTACATTCAAACCCGCAAGATGATGAAGGGCATGACTGCAGGGGCCAAGAAGAAGGGCAAGAAGGGCCGGGGAATGCGAGGTTTCCGTCTTCCGCAGATGCCGATGTAGTGGTCTTTTTTTCGAAAACTGGTTGACGCTGTTTTCCCTATAAAACTATAATTTCAGGATATTTAGGAGACGCTGCGGGTTGTCCGGTCTGAGGTGACCATCGGGGCGTGCTCTTCTTTTCTTATCTATTGCAGTAATCATAGGGAGGCATGAACTTGGTAGCAATGCGTCTGACCCGGACCGGGTCGAAGAAGCGCCCGTGTTATCGGATCGTCGTCATAGAAAAAAGCCGGGCCAGAAACGGTCGCTTTCTTGAAATTCTAGGCCAGTACAATCCCATGACTGAACCAGCCCAGATCGTGGTCAACGAGGATCGGGCACGCTACTGGCTTTCGAAGGGAGCGAAACCCTCCCAGACGGTACGCAATATCCTGCGCAAGAAAGAGATTGTGTAGGTTCAAGAACCGGGAAGTCCTGGCCGGCTGTCGAATACGCGTGCATGTGACGTTGTTCCTGGAGGTGTTGTGTGAAGGAACTTATCGAGCAGATCGCGAAGGCCTTGGTGGACAGTCCCGATGAAGTATCCGTTAACGCGATTGAGGGGGAACAGACCGTCGTACTGGAGTTGCGGGTAGCTCAGAGTGATCTTGGGAAGGTCATCGGCAAGCAAGGCCGAACTGCAAGGTCCATTCGCACAATTCTGGGCGCCGCTGGAATGAAGCTGAAGAAGCGGTTCACGCTTGAGATCCTGGAGTAGGTGTCCGGCATCGACCCCGACCTCTTCGTTTCCATCGCTCGAGTCACCCGTCCACAGGGCCTGAAAGGGGCTGTTCGTATCCGGATCGACTTCGATGCGCCACAGTTGTTCGCCCGCGGGCAGGCGGTGATCTTGAGCCTCCGAGAACGACGTGTCGAGACAGTATTCGACGAGTGCCGCGCTCAACACGGACGCTGGGTCGCCAAACTGGATGCAATCGGGTCGATCGACGACGCGGAAAAGTGGGTCGGTGCGGAACTGCTGATACCGCGGGCCCAGTTGCCCCCCGCCGGGGAAGGCGCGTTCTACAGCTTCGAATTGGAAGGCTGCCGCGTTTACGGGCACGGTAGGTACGTCGGCACCGTCACCGGCATCGAAGCCAGTGGCGACACGGATCTGCTGCGCGTCGAGGACGAAGGGAATGAAGTGTTGATCCCGTTTGTCCACGCTTTTCTCAAGGGTGTCGACATGGAAGAAAAGCGCATCGACATGGAGTTGCCCGACGGCCTGGTCGAACTGAATCGGCGAAAGTGAATAGCGGTAGCTGTGCCCGGAGCGGAACATGTTGGCATTCGACGTCGTCACGATCTTTCCGGACTTCTTCGAAGGCCCTTTCGACCACGGGATCGTCCGTCGGGCACGTGAGCGCGGGCTCATCAAGACCGCCGTCCACGACCTGAGGGACCACACGGACGACCGCCACCGAACGGTGGATGATCGGCCGTTCGGCGGCGGTGAAGGCATGGTCTTGAAGCCTGAACCGATCTTTCGGTCGGTCGAGGCAATCCGGACCGAGGGTGCGAAGGTTGAGGTCCTCGTCTTGAGCGCGGCGGGCCGCAGATTCACACAGGCGGAGGCGTTACGCCTCGCGAGCAGCGACCAGATCATTCTGGTGTGCGGCCGCTACGAGGGCATCGACGAGCGGGTAGTCGAGCAACTGGCGACCGCGGAACTTTCGATCGGAGACTACATCGTGTCCGGCGGAGAACCAGCCGCGGTGGTCGTCGTAGACGCGGTGACACGTTACGTACACGGTGCGGTGGGCAAGGAGGAGTCGGTCCTGAAGGACTCGTTCTCGGACCCCAGAGCACTCTGGAAAATGCTGGAGCATCCGCACTATACGCGCCCGGCGGAGTTCGAAGGAATTCCGGTTCCCGATGTGCTGATCTCGGGTGATCACGCCGCGATTGAATGCTGGCGCAGGGACGAGTCGCTGAGGAAGACGCGCCGGAACCGGCCCGATCTGATCGACGACGAAATGCTGACGGAGGCCGATCGGCGGACGCTGGCCGAAGAACAGGAACGATCGCATTAGTTGAGAGGCAATAATGAACGTTATCGACATGGTAGAGGAACAACAGCTTCGGGACGACCTGCCGGAATTCAATCCCGGCGACACGCTACGCGTCCACGTCCGCATCAGAGAAGGCGATAAGCAGCGAATTCAGGTCTTTGAGGGTGTGTGCATCGCACAAAAGCACGGAGGAATCCGCGAGACCTTCACCGTTCGCAAGATCTCATTCGGTCAGGGAGTGGAGCGGGTCTTCCCTCTGCATTCAAGAGTGATCGACAAGATCGAAGTCATGCGGAAGGGACGCGTTCGGCGCGCGAAGCTGTACTACATTCGCGAGCTGCGCGGCAAGGCGGCACGGATCCGCGAGCTCAAGAACTAGCCCGCTTTTCTCACCGGTTGTCGTCGCGAAGCGTCGGAGACGCCGCCAGGACAAGGCGTGCGCCGGGAGGGGGCCGCAGGCGTACTTGACAGTACGTCGAGGAGCCCGACCAAGCGCAACGCAGTAATGACGGATGGATCCGGCGCTGCAGCAGACAACTGGTGCGAAATGCGGGCTAAGTGCCCGGCGGGGCGCCTGACCCACCCAACACGAATGCCGCTCGACCGCATCCGCGGCCAGCGGCCCTGACCCCCTGGAGTCGTCGACAGTGAGGATCGTCAGTCGAGTGCTCGCGGTTGCCTTCATCCTCTTCTGCTTCGAAATCGGATTCTTCCTGGTTCTGGTTCCCTGGTCCTCGCTCTGGGAGAACAACCTCCTGTTCCTCTATGCACCCGGTGTGCGAGCGGTCGTCATCAGCGCGCCCGCCCGCCTCTCGGTCTCCGTCCTCGGCGTCCTCGACCTGCTGATGGGTGTCTCCGAAGCGCGGCGCTTTCTCCGGACCTCACGCTGGTTCAACGCCGACAATGGCCCTCGGTAGTCATGCTTCGCTGCTACGTCACCGACCGTCGACGAGCAAACGTGGAGACCTGTGCCCGCCGAGCGATCGCGCGCGGCATCGAGATGATTCAGGTTCGCGAGAAGGACCTCAAAGCACGGGACCTGCTGCCTCTGGTCCGCCGGATCGTCGAGATGGCGCGGAACACCCCGACCGAAGTCCTGGTCAACGATCGGCTCGATGTGGCGCTCGCAGCTGAAGCCCATGGCGTCCATCTACCGGCAAACGGGCTCCCGATCGATGCGGTTCGCCCGCTGGTGCGGACGGTCGGGGTATCGACCCACACACTCGAAGAGGCCCTCGAGGCCCAACAGAACGGTGCCGACTTCGTCGCTTTCGGGCCGGTGTTTGAGACGCCCGGCAAGCGCTCGGTGGGGGTGGACCGGCTGAAAGAGGTCGCGACAGCCGTATCGATTCCTGTCCTGGCCATCGGTGGAATCGACGAAGAACGGGTACCTCTCGTGATGGAGGCAGGCGCCGCGGGGTATGCGGCAATCCGGCTATTTCAGGACGGTATGTAGGGGCGGGACCTGTGCCCGCCCGTCGGCTTCACTGTTCGCCGTCTCCCCCGCTCGACGACCCACCCACGCCGTCTCCCCCCGCTCGACCACCACCCTGGCCGTCTCCCCCGCTGGACCACGCGCGACCGAGACTCCCTGCCGCCCGCAGGCTTGATGGGCTCGGCAGGGAGGGGGTTGAAGCCGTCGGGTGGCCACAGGTGCCACCCCTACACACTCAATCCATCCTGGCAGCCGCCAACTCGGCCAGGGCTCCCACGCTCATCTGCAGCGCGTTAAAGCCGAGCCTGTAGTCGGCCTCGCTGTAGGTCTCGGGAACATCGCTGTTCTTGTGCCAGTTCGGGTTCGAGCCCCGGCTGATCTCGGCACGCCTCTGGTTTTCGCGGAGACTGATCGCGGGGACGTGATCGCTGAATGAAGCCGAGTCGGTACTGGACATGTTCTGCCCGACCTCGGCGGGATAGTCGGTGGCATAGCGGGCGTTGGCGATCAGCAGGCGGGCCGCCAGTTCCTTCGCTGCGCCGGCGAACGCACTCTCTGCCTGGTATTCGATATCGACATCCGCCCGTGGACTCTGTTCATCGTCGGGAAGCTCATCCCGCGACGGCGGAACGCCATGATCGAACATCATCATGTCGTGCTGGATGACCCCCATCCACCTCGGCTCGGGGTAAGTACCCGAACCGGGGGGGAACTCCCGCCCCTGCAGTTCTCGCCATTCCAGCGCGTAGGCTTCGGATCCGACCAGGCCGATCTCTTCGGCGTTCCAGAAGATGAAACGGATGGAATACTCGGTCCTGATGTCCGCCGAGGCAAACACCCTCGCGGCCTCTAATATGATCGACGTTCCTGAGCCGTCGTCGTTGGCCCCGGGCGCGAAGGACTGGTCCTCGCTTTCCGTGTTGAAGCTATCCATGTGTGCCGACACGATGAACATGCGGTCCGGGTACCGGGTTCCGACCTTCGTGACGTAAACGTTATCCACCTGGGTCGGCTCTACGCTGCCCTCGGGGCGGCCGGTCGCTACGAACGTGTGACGTTCGACATCGTACCCGTACGACTCCAGTTCCTCTGCGATCCAATCCCTTGCTTCGGCGTTGCCCTCGGTGTTCCAGTACCGCGTGCCAAAACCTGCCAGGGTACCGATGTTTCGCTGAAACCTGGCGAAATCGAGCCTGTCGACGAGCACCTGGCCGACGGTGAGAGCATCGGACGATCCACCGGGGTCCGCGTTGGGCCGCACCCTGTCCTGCCCCGCAGCCTCTGACGAGGGCATCGTTGCCAGTCCAAGGAAGAACACGACCCCGAGTACACCCACCCGCCGCCCATCAAGACTCATATCTTCTCCTTGTGACCCGTCATTAGTTGGTGACCGCCCAGGGAGTCGACGACTGCCTTTAACGCCGCGCGAGGGTCCGTCGCCCGGTATATGGGGCGCCCCATCACGATCCAGTCAGCTCCGGCTGCTATCGCTTCGTTGGGCGTGCGGACGCGTTTCTGATCGTCGACGGACCCACCCGGCATCCGGACCCCCGGCGTGACGATCCCGGGCGTGGGACCGAACTCGTCGCGGATCATGCGGATCTCTTCAGCCGAACAGACAAACCCGTCCGCGCCCGCCGACCGAGCTATGCGGGCAAGCTGTAGGACCTGCTGCCCTGGAGAGTCGGACACGCCGATGCTCGCCAGGGCCGTCTCGTCCATGCTGGTCAACACCGTAACGGCAACCACGAGAGGACGGCTCTCGCCGAGGCTGTCCTCGATGGCGCGCCGTGTGGCTTCGAACACGGCGGCGCCGCCCGATGCATGAACGGTCAGCATCGACACGCCCAGCTTCCCGGCCTCGACGGCGGCGGTGGCCACGGTATTCGGAATGTCGTGGAACTTCAGGTCGAGAAACACGCGCTCGCCGCTATCAATGACAGCCCGGACAACGTCCGGACCCTCTGCCGTGAAGAGCCGACTCCCTATCTTGAACATCCCAGCCAGGCCTCGAAGCTGATTCACGAGCACTGCGGCTTCGTCCCGCGTGGGGACGTCCAACGCGACGATGACCGGGCTCGTCTTCGTACCGGTCATCAAGGCCGCATCCCCCCGACAATCTCCGACACTGTCCGGATGCCCTTACGGTGCATAAACTGCTCGATTTCCCCGACGATGCGCACCGACACGCCCGGATCCTCGAAATGCGCCGTTCCGACCTGAATCGCCGACGCCCCCGCCAGAAGGTACTCGATCGCATCCGAACCGGAGGCAATGCCTCCCAGGCCGATCACCGGAATCCGCACCGCGCGCGCGGTCTCATAGACCATGCGCAGGGTGATCGGACGGATCGACGGACCGGACAGCCCCCCGGTGACGTTCTTGAGTCGCGGGCGGAACGTCTCCGAGTCGATAGCCATCGCCAAGTAGGTGTTCGCCACGGTCAGAGCGTCCGCCCCGCCAGCTTGGGCGGCGCCGGCGATCTCTCCGATGTCGGTCACGTTGGGCGAGAGCTTGACGAAGAGCGGCCGATCGGAGCGCTCCCGGACACGCGCGACAAGTTCGCGGGTTGCATCCGCTCGTGTTCCGAAGACCATGCCGCCCTGTTCGGTGTTCGGGCACGAAATGTTCAATTCATACGCGTCGATCCCTTCGCAGTCGTTGAGCCGAGAGACTACGGCGACATATTCGTCCTGGCTGTAGCCGAACACATTCACAATAACGACACATCCGGACCCCCGAAGAAAGGGCATCTTCTCGGACATGAATCGTTCGACGCCCACGTTCTGTAGGCCGACAGCGTTGAGCATTCCTGAGGACGTGGGAAAGAGTCGCGGGGCGGGACTACCCTCGATCGGATCGAGCGATGTCCCTTTGATCGAGATACCGCCAACCCGGGAGAGATCGATGAGTCCTTCGAACTCCTCTCCGTAACCCACGGTACCGCTGGCGAGAATGACTGGATTCCGAAATCTGACGCCCGCGATTTCCACGGAGAGGTCCGGAACCGTACTCATGCTTGCACGAATTTATCATATAATCCTCACCTGCGATGACATTGAAGGCCCGCCGTCCGATGACAGACGACACGGGGCATCAGGCATTGGCAGCGCGAGTCCGCCGCATCCGGGGGGCCGTCCGGACACACCGGGTTGTCACTCTTCCCAACCGTCCTTCAGCATCCAGCCGGAGCGTTCTCCGACGAACTTGCTGCGCCCGGGCTCGATATTCCGGACTCACACGCGGAAAGCGAAGAGGAAATAGGTAGGGTCGATGGCCGACCAGAAGGATTTGCTCGGAATCGCGGGGATGACGGCGGAAGAAATCGCCGCCATCCTCGATACCGCGGCGTCTTTCCAAGGGGACTCTCCGGGGTCCCCCCGGAAATCAACGGCACTCAGCGGCAAGACGGTCATCAACCTTTTCTTCGAGCCATCCACCCGAACCCGAACTTCCTTCGAACTTGCCTGCAAGAGACTCTCCGCGGATGTCATCAACATGTCGTCTTCGGGAAGCAGCGTATCGAAGGGAGAGACTCTCGTTGACACGGCACAGACACTCGACGCCATGTCGCCCGATTGCATCGTCATCCGGCACGAATCGGCCGGCGCACCGCACCAGATCGCCCGGCATACACGGGCTTCGGTCGTCAACGCAGGCGACGGAGCTCACGAGCACCCGACACAGGCCCTGCTGGACGCGTTCACGATCCGCAAGCGAAAGGGGCGGCTGGATGGGCTCAAGATCGCCATCGTCGGCGACATCCGGCACAGCCGGGTCGCCAGGTCCAACATACTGTCCTTGACCTGTTGCGGTTCAGACGTGTGGCTATGCGGGGTCCCCACATTGTTGCCGCAAGACATTGTCGAGATTACCAACTCGCATCGCTCCCGCGTGCACACGACGATTTCTTTGGACGAGGCGATCGACGAGGCCGACGTGGTCATGATGTTGAGGGTCCAGTTCGAGCGCATGGGCGAATCCTTCTTCCCTTCGATTCACGAGTACTGCCGCTACTTCGGCCTCACCCAGGAGCGGATGAAGGGAGCGAAACCGGACGTGATCGTTATGCATCCTGGTCCGATGAACCGCGGGATCGAAATATCCGCGGAGGTAGCCGACGGTCCACATTCGGTCATCCTCGACCAGGTATCTGCCGGCGTCTCGGTACGAATGGCCGTACTCTATCGATTGCTGGGAGGTGCATGAAACTCGCCATCAGAAACGGACACTTGATCGACCCCGCGCTAGGGGTCGACCGCGAGACCGACATCCTGATCGAAGACGGCAGGATCGCCTCGATCGGCGCTCTTGGGGACACCGATGCCGAAATACTCGATGCGACCGGCCTGGTTGTCGCCCCGGGTTTCTTCGACATCCACGTTCACCTTCGGGAGCCGGGAGGAGAGGGGGCTGAAACCATCCGTTCGGGCGGCGAGGCCGCGGTAGCCGGGGGGTTCACGGCGGTGGCGGCGATGCCCAACACGAAGCCGCCCAACGACAATGGGGCAACGACCCAGCTCATCATATCGGAAGCGCGGCGGCACTCTCCGGCAAGGGTATTCCCGATCGGGGCTATTACCAAAGGGCAGGAAGGCAAGGAACTGGCCGAGATCGGCGAAATGGTCGAGGCCGGCATCGTGGGTATATCGGATGATGGCAAGCCCGTTATGAACTCGCGACTGTTTCGTCGTGCGCTGGAGTACTCCAGGATGTTCGATCTGCCCGTCATCCAACACTGCGAAGACCTTGAGCTCTCCATGGGTGGCGTCATGCACGAAGGAGCGGTCTCGACCCGACTGGGACTGCAAGGCATACCGGCAGCGGCTGAAGACTCGATGGTTGCACGAGACCTGACTCTTGCCGAACTCACCGGGGCGCGATACCACGTGGCTCACCTTTCGACGGCCGGAGCGGTCGAAATGGTTCGTCGGGCCAAAGAGCGGGGGCTGGCGGTGACGGCAGAAGTTGCGCCGCACCACTTCACACTCACCGACGATGCGATCGACGATTACGACACGAACGCCAAGATGAAGCCGCCCCTCCGGTCTCGGCATGATCTCGAAGCGGTCGTGGCCGGAATCCGGGACGGCACGATCGACGCGATTGCCACAGATCACGCGCCGCATCACACGAACCTCAAGATGCTCGAGTTCGACCGGGCTCCGTTCGGCATCACGGGCCTGGAAACTGCGGTGGGTCTGGCCGTCGGCGGGCTGGAACTTCCCATGGCACACCTGATCAAGTTATTCTCAACCAATCCGCAGAGGATCATGAAGGTGGATGGCTGGGGCCTCTACGAGGGCAGCACAGCGGACCTGACACTGATCGACCCGGAACGGGAATGGGCGTTCCAGGTCGAAAGGTCACGTTCGCTCAGCCGCAACAGTCCGTTCGACGGCCGGGCCATGAAGGGCAAGGCAATGGTGACAGTCGTGGGGGGAAAGGTGGTTCATGAAGAAGCGCGCTAGGGGTCGAGTCGTGAGCCTCACGCTATTGACACTGCTCGGCCTTGTACAAGCATACGGACAGTCCGCCGACGAACTGGTGGCCGACATCCGGGCGGATGCGGCCTATCAAGAAGCCCTCGAAGCCATCGATAGGGGCTACGATCGTTTCGTGGAAGAGTTGATTCGGTTCACCGAGATACCCGCCCCGCCCTTTATGGAAGACGCCCGGGCCAGAGCCTACCTCGAGGCACTCCGCGAACTGGGCCTCGAGGACGTTGAGATGGACGCCGAAGGAAACGTCATGGGCGTCAGGCCCGGCGCGGGCGGACCTCTGCTGGCGGTCACAGCCCATCTCGACACGGTCTTTCCGGAGGGTACCGACGTCACCGTCATCCGCGAGGGAACCCGGCTTTCGGCACCCGGTGTCGGCGATGACACCGCTGGGCTTGCCACCCTGCTCACCATCGTCCGAGCGATGGACACCGCCGGAATCCGTACGACCAGCGACATCCTGTTTGTCGGGGACGTCGGCGAGGAAGGCCCGGGCGACCTGCGCGGGGTGAAGCACCTTTTCTTCGACGGTCCGTACCGGGACCGCATCCGGATGTTCGTGTCTGTCGAAGGCGGACGGCAGAGCGACATCACGAATGCAGCTTTGGGTAGCAAGCGCTACCGTGCCACATTCAGAGGACCCGGTGGGCACAGCTACGGCGAATTCGGCATGGTGAGTCCGGCCTTCGCCATGGGTGACGCGATCCGGAGACTCGCGGAAATGGACGTGCCTGACGATCCCAAAACGACGTTCAATGTCGGTGTGATGGGCGGGGGTACCTCTGTCAATTCCATCCCGGTGGAAGCGTGGATGGACGTTGACCTGCGCTCCGAAGACGGCGGCGAACTCAGCGAACTCGACGACGCCTTCGTTCGTCTGATGAACGAAGCGGTCGACGGGGAGAATGCCCGGGGGTCGACTGGTGAGGGTTTGATTGAACTCGACCTGGAAGTGATCGGAGACCGGCCCTCAGGAGAGATCCCGATCGACTCACCAATCGTGCAGGCTGCTGCCGCGGCCTACCGGGCGTTCGGGATCGAACCTACCTACAGTCGTTCCAGCACCGACGCCAACATCCCGATCAGCCTCGGCATCCCGGCCATAACGATCGACCGTGGAGGATTCAGCGGCCGGTCGCACTCGCTGGACGAATGGATCGACGTGGAAAGAGAAGCCACCCTGAAAGGACTCCGGGTGGTCCTGACGACGATTCTGGCGATTGCGGGATTAGAAGAAAACTAGCCCGCATTTCTCGCGAGTGGTCTGCTGCAGCGCCAACTACTTCACGATCAGATTCAGAATCTTGTTGCGGACAAAAATCTTCTTCCGGATCTCCTTGCCCTCAAGATGCCGTCCGACGGAGGCCTCATTCATCGCCGCCTCCAAGACCACGTCTTCGGATGAGTTCGTTTCCACGGTAACCTTCCCGCGCATCTTCCCGTTTATTTGAACTGCGACCGTCACCGTGTCGAACGTCGTGTAGGATTCGTCCCAATCGGGCCACTGCCGACTGAAGATCGACGGTGTATGACCCGTCCGCTCCCACAATTCTTCCGCCATATGCGGCGCGAACGGCGACAGCGTGATGAGGAACGTCTCGACCGTCTCGAGATCCGGCGTCTCGTTCAGCGACCCAACCTCGTTGAGAAACTCCATCATCGCGCTCACGACCGTGTTCAGGCGGAACGAATCCAGACGCTCGGTCACCTTTCGCACCAGCAGGTTCCGCCCGACGAGCATCTGTTTAGACGGCGAATCCGACCACTTCCCATCAGGCGCGAGCGTCCACGCCCAGGCCCGCTTCAGAAAGCGGTGCACACCGTCGATTCCGTTGTCGTTCCACTCGGCGTCCATCTCGGGAGGGCCGACGAACAGCTCGTAGAGCCGGAGTGAATCGCATCCGTAGCGCTCGACCAGATCGTCGGGATTGACCACGTTGCCCTTCGATTTCGACATCTTCTCGATGCGTCCGGTCTTCGCCAGACGCGTGATCATGCCCTGGTTGAACAGGCGAGTGAAGGGTTCATCGAAGTCGACGATCCCGATATCGTGTAGAAACATCGTGAAGAAACGCGCGTAGAGCAGGTGGAGGATCGCGTGTTCGACTCCGCCGACGTACATATCGACGGGCAGCCACTTTTTTCCCACTTCGCTGAGCAGGGCGTTGTCATCTTGGGGCGAGGTGTACCGGAGAAAGTACCAGGAAGACCCGGCCCACTGAGGCATGACGTTGGTCTCCCGTCTGGCTTCCCCGCCGCAGTTCGGGCAATCGACACGGACGAACTCTTCGATAGCGGCCAGCGGGGACTCTCCGGTGCCGGTCGGCTCGTATCGCTCCACCGCGGGTAACGCTACTGGCAGATCCGACTCCGGGACGGGTACTTCTCCACACTTGGGGCAGTGTATTATCGGAATCGGCTCTCCCCAGTACCGCTGCCGGGAGTACACCCAGTCGCGCAGCTTGTACTGTACGGTTCCCTCACCGAGGCCGTCGGACTCGAGCCATCCGATAATGGCCCGCCGGCCCTCCTCCGAACTCATGCCGTCGAACCGCCCGGACTGGATCATGTCTCCCTGCCCGAGGTAGGGCTCCTTTTCGATTCCCTGTTCCGACGAGATCACTTCCCGGATCTCGAGCCCGAACTTGCTCGCAAATTCGTAGTCCCGCTCGTCGTGCGCCGGCACGGCCATGATCGCCCCGGTCCCATACCCCATCAAGACATAGTCGGCCACCCAGATTGGAATCCTTTCCCCGTTAACCGGGTTCGACGCGTAGGCGCCGGTAAACAACCCGGTCTTTTCCTTCTTGACCGCGGTCCGGTCCTTCTCGGACGCGAGACGTGCGTGTTGGACATAGTCGGAAACCTCAGCGACACGATCTGCTGCGGTCAGCCGGTCCACGAGTGGATGTTCGGGCGCCAGGACCATGTACGTCGCCCCGAACAGTGTGTCCGGACGGGTCGTGAAAATCTCCACCGGGTGTTCCGAACCGTCCGGAGCGATGGCCGTGAACGTGGCACGGGCTCCGGCGGACCGGCCGATCCAGTTGCGCTGCATCGCCTTGACCTTGTCGGGCCAATCCAGATCGTCCAGGCCGTCGAGCAGCCGCTGTGCGTAGGCAGTGATCTTCAACATCCACTGCTTCATGTCCTTCTTGGTGACAGCCGTCCCGCATCGGTCGCATTCGCCACCGACGACTTCCTCGTTGGCAAGGCCGGTTTTGCAACTCGGGCACCAGTTGATCGGCGTCACCGCCTGGTACGCCAGGCCCTTCTTGAACATCTGGACGAAAATCCATTGCGTCCACTTGTAGTAGGAAGGATCCGTCGTGTTGATCTCCCGAGACCAGTCGTACATCGGGCTCATCTCGATCAACTGGCGCTTGAAGTTCTGGATGTTCTTGCGTGTGTTGATCTCGGGGTGAATGCCTTTGGTGATGGCGTCGTTTTCGGCTGGAAGTCCGAATGCGTCCCAACCCATCGGGTGAAGCACGTTGTAGCCCTTCAGCATCTTGTAACGCGACCATGCGTCGGGAAGCACGTAGCTGCGCCAGTGGCCCACGTGGAGACCCGAACCGGAAGGATAGGGAAACATGTCGAGACAGTAGTACTTCGGGCGCGGATCGTCGTCGCTCGCTTCGTAAAGGCGAACATCTGCCCAGTACTTCCGCCATTTTTCTTCCGTTTCCGTGAAACGGTAGGGTTCAGACTTCACAACGTTCACTCCGAATCCCACTCGATCCTGTTGCCTTTGGCGTCCATAGCGACGTTGGCAAGGCGATCCGCGTCCTTGTTGTTCTCGCGGCGTACGTGCTCGATTGAAAATTCCGGTAACTGTGCGATCCAGCGTACGGCATCCTCGTACAAGGGGCGGATGTTCGCATTCTTCACTTTGTAAACGCCCTGAATCTGTTTCACTACGAGCTCGGAGTCGGAATATATCTTCAGCTGCTCAACGCGGCGCTCGACGGCAAAGCGCACCGCGATGATGAGAGCCGAGTACTCGGCGAAATTGTTGGTCTGGTGTCCCAGGTATTCGGCGATGCCCACGAGACCGGGAAAGTAGGCTCCGGCCCCGGCGGGACCGGGGTTTCCCCTGGAACCGCCGTCAATATAGGCCTCCGTCGTCACGCAACTTCGAAGGGATGGTCCAGGTTTTCCGGGTCGTAGAGTATGCAGCCACAACTGTCGCACGGGATGATGTGGTCGTTCCGGCGCACTTCCTGAAAGACCTGAGGACGCATGCGGACATTGCACACTTCGCAGGCCTCGTCACTGGCCCCTGCCATCGCGATGCCACCGCGGAACTTACGAACTCGCTCGTATCCCGACAGCACATCTTCATCGACTTCTTTCGCCAGGCCCAACCGTTCTTCCAGATTCGAATCGAGCGCTTTCGTATCCTGTGCGTTGAGCTCTTCTAGACGGGCCCGCTCGGCCTGGACGCTGGTATCGTCCTCGCGAAGTGTCGCCTCGGCCGACTTCAGTGGGGCGCTGAGTGTCTCGGACTCTTCCATAAGAAGAAGAATTTCGTCTTCTACGTTACTGATCGCCTTCTCGTTGAACCCGATCTCCTTGACCATCGCCTTGTACTCATCGTTGGTCTTGACCGACATCAGTTGTCCTTTGTACGTGGAGATTTTTACTTCGGTGTCGACGATCCTGGCCTCCAACTCTTTGCGCCTGGACTGGTTGGCGCCGATTGTTTCCCGCACCTTGTCGACAACGGCCTTGGCGTCCCGAAGCTTGTCATCGAGTGCCTTCGATCGTGCCGGAAATGCTTCTGTGTTTTCCTGGAGTTCCTGAACAGCGATGTCGATCGACTGGAGGCGGATCAGCTTCTTGAGGTCAGCATGCATCTTTATTTAGCGTCGGGCCCACCGTCCTTATCGCATCTCCACAGTCGAGGAGTGCTCGAACACTAGGTTCAACCAAAGCGCCGGGAACTCGGACGGGACGGTCCCCCCACGCCCTTCTTCATTTAGCGTCGGGCCCACCGTCCTTGCGGCTTTTCCAACCTTTCAGAGTGCCCTCACGCGCCGTCAGGACCAAAGCGCCGGGAACTCGGACGGGACGGCCCCCCCACGCCCACCGAAGGGGGGGGGAGGTAACGTTAGAAGTGGGCCCAGTAGGACTTGAACCTACGACGGCCCGGTTATGAGCCGGGAGCTCTAACCAACTGAGCTATGGGCCCCAAAAACGACGCTAACCGGTGAGAATGCGGGCTAGTCCCGGGTCGTGCCGTCCAGGAAGGCATGTAGACGGCGGCTTCGGCTCGGATGGCGCAGCTTGCGTAGCGCCTTGGCTTCGATCTGCCGGATTCTCTCCCGGGTGACCGCAAAATTCTGTCCCACCTCTTCGAGAGTATGCTCGGTCCCGTCCTCCAGACCGAACCGCATCTTGATCACGCGTTCCTCACGAGGGGTCAGAGTATTGAGCACTTGCTCGGTCATTTCCTTCAGGTTGATGTTGATCACCGCGTCGGAGGGCGACACCACGCCACGGTCCTCGATGAAATCGCCAAGGTGGGAATCCTCCTCTTCGCCGATCGGGGTCTCCAACGAAATCGGCTCCTGCGCAATCTTCAGCACCTTCCGAACCTTCGAGACGGCGATGTCCATCCGCTCGGCGATCTCTTCGCTCCTCGGTTCCCGGCCCAACTCCTGGACGAGCGCTCGCGACGTCCGGATCAGTTTGTTGATCGTCTCGATCATGTGGACTGGAATCCGGATCGTTCGCGCCTGGTCCGCGATGGCTCGCGTGATCGCCTGCCGTATCCACCAGGTCGCGTAGGTCGAAAACTTGTAACCGCGCCGGTACTCAAACTTATCGACCGCTTTCATGAGGCCGATGTTGCCTTCCTGGATGAGGTCGAGAAACTGCAGTCCGCGGTTCGTGTACTTCTTGGCGATCGAAACGACAAGCCGCAGGTTCGCCTCAACGAGTTCCCTCTTCGCGTTCTCGGCCTGGATCTGTCCACGGACGATCGTCTGCAGGGTCCGCCGGACCTCGAGCGCCGTCGTCTTGTGCTCCTCCTCGAACGCCTTGATGCTCTGCTTGGCGGTCCGAATCTCCTTCTGAACGTTCTTGCGGTATTCCTTTTTGGTGTGATCGGCCTTGCGTTGGAGTCGCGCCAGTTCCCTTTCCAGAGGCCGGATCGTACCGACGGCTTCCCTGACGAGTATGGTCAGGGCGATCTTTTTCATGGGCGCATACTTGAGCGACCGGACAAGTTCGGACAGTTGGACGCGATGGCGGCCGAGTTTCCATCGGGCTTTCCTGTGTTCCTTCGGCTTGCGCGTTCGGGGAATCGAGGCGAGCTTGATCCGGAGCGTGTTCATCCGGCGATACCCTTTGCCAATCTGAACGATCGTTTCGATCGTCTCGGCATGCTTGGCTTCGATCTTCTCCTCGGTCAGGTCGTCGTCGGTGAATCGGATGAGATCCTTGATTTGGCTGGGGTCTTTCTTCAACTGGTCGCCAAGGGTCATGATCTCGCGAATGACGAGCGGCGAACGAGACAGCACCTTGAGCACACGCAGTTGGCCCCTCTCGATCCGCTTGGCGATCTCCACTTCGCCATTGCGGGTCAGCAGCGGAACCGTCCCCATCTCGCGGAGATACATTCGAACCGGATCGTTGGTCTTCTCGAGCGCACCCGGCGTCAGGTCCAACTCGGGTTCTTCGTGGCTGGCCGCCCTCTCCTTGGCCTTCTCTCGCAGTTTGTCGAGCGAAAAGGTCTGGTCGTCGCTCTCGATGACCTCGATGCCGGCCGTGCCGAACGCCACGAACAGATCGTCCAGGTCCTCGGCCGAGGCGCTGATCTCGGGAGGAAGCAAGTCGCTGACTTCGTCATAGAGCAGGTACCCCTTCTCCTTGCCCATGTCGATCAGCTTCTGTACTTCATCGTATTTCTCTTCGAGTCCCATGGTCCTCCAGTAAATATCCAGTAACTATCTCGAACTATTCCGCTGAGGCATGATTGGAATGCGCAGACAGGTGGCTCTCGACGTCAGCCTTTCCAAGGCACACTCGCATCCTGAGCAACACATTGACCGACGTGGTCCCTGGGCACACCCAACGATAGGCACGAACTTTTCATTTTCAAGGGCTTAGCCCCTTTTTGGGAAGCGAAAAATGATCACGGTCGAACTTTTCCGGCCCACGCGTCGAATGGCGGGCGTCCGGATCACGGTCGGATCGCCTTTAATCTGGACTTTTCCGACGCAATTTCCATCTGCCGGCGGACCAGATCGGCCGGCGCCGCGCCGGGGCCGTATGCCTTCAATTGTTCCCGGATCTCCTTTTCCTTCCTGGTCAGGTGATCCTGGTACAGCTGGCCCATCGATACGATCGCGACCTCAGGCCGGATCCTGCCGAAAGGTTCCATCGCCGCCGCACGGACCTCGCCGGCAAGTGCCGAGTCGTCCAGCCCTTCCAGGGCGCTCTCGATGCCCGTTTCCGGATCACCGATCAGCTTCCGAATCACCGGGCCTGATCGGATCTCCGACAGAAAATCACTGGCCATGAACTGCTGGAGCGAAGCCGCAATCCCGGAATCCTGCAGCACCGCCTGGATGATCTGCTTCTCGGCCAGAGTCAGGGGGTGCCTGGAAACTTTCTGCCCCCTGGTGGACGCCCGTGTTTCGGCTCCCTTGAGGCCTTCCATCACGATGTCCAGGGGCAGCCGGAACGTCTCGGCAACAGAGCGCAAGATCTCTAGTTGAACGACCCGGTCGGCAATGTACCGCACGTAGCGGACGATCTCGCCCAGCACCTGGGACTTGACCTCCGGCTGCGACCAATCGTCGCGGCCGAGGGCATCCTGGACCAGGTGTTCCCAGAAATACGGCGCTCGTTCGAGAAGGCCTCGGTACGCGTCTCCTCCCTCCTTCCGTACGAAGTCGTCTGGATCGAGACCGCCGGGCAGACGAAGGATTCGCACCGTCAGTCCCTGCTCGAGCAACAGTTCGATGGACCTTCGGGCGGCTTTCTGGCCCGCGGCGTCCGGGTCGTAGTTGATGACGATCTCACGGACGTGGCGCGCCAGCACCGATACCTGCTGCGGCGTAAGACTCGTGCCGCATGAGGCCACAACGTTCTCCACGCCGTTCTGGTGGAGGCTCAGGACGTCGAAATAGCCCTCCACGACGACCATGCGACCGGCCTTGCGCGCAGCCTGCCGCGCCAGGTGCAGTCCGTAGAGCACGAACGATTTCGAATAGAGCGGCGACTCGGGGGAGTTCAGATACTTGGGCTGGCCGTCACCGATGATCCTGCCCCCGAAGGCGATCACCTTACCGCGCTCGTTCGCTATCGGGAACATCAGCCGCCGCCGGAAGCGGTCGTAGACCTCACCGCGGTCGTTCTTCAGGAACAATCCGGTTCGCACCGGATCTTTTCCTGCCTTTACGACCTTTCCAAGCCCTCCCGGCGGCGCATAACCCACGCCGAACCGCTCCACGAACTCGGGCCGAATCTGCCGTTCTTCGAGAATCTTCCGCGCCGGAGCCGCCTCGCCCGAACCCAGCCGCTTGCAAAAGTACGCCGACGCCTGCTCATACATTTCGATAAGCGCCAGACGCTCCGCTCCCGCCCTGTCATCGCCGGGGGACACCTTCGGCATCGGAATGCCGCATTTCTCCGCAACGATCCGGATCGACTCGGGGAAACCAACGCCCTCGATCTTCATCACGAAAGCGAAGACGTCTCCGCTCTCCTGGCAGCCGAAGCAATGGAAAATCTGTCTTTCGCGGTGTACCGAAAACGATGGGGTCTTCTCGGAATGGAACGGGCAGAGGCCCTTGAGGCTCGTGCCGCTCGCTTTCAGCGTGACGTAGTCGGAGATGACACGCACGATATCGGCAGAAAAGCGTACGGATTCGGCAAGATTTCTCATTCAGAACGGAAGGGCGCCTCAAGCTGAAACGAAATCAGACTACCTACACTATCGTCCGCGAGCTGGCAATGGATAGCGCTAATTTTGGCGCAATGCAAGGACACAGCAGGACCCGGAACGTACGGCAACACATCGCAAGTCTGATTCTTAACACGGAGATTACGAAGGGGACCAAGGATCCGGAAAAGACAGACATATTCTTCTTCGTGACCCTCGTGCCTTCGCGTTGACAACGTATTGCGGAATTGCTCCAGACGCCGAGGGCTCGCCCGGGGTGCCCCGCATTGTCATTCCCTCAAAGTGGCGATCGTGGCCCCGCCTCCGCCCTGGTTCTGCGGTGCGGTTCCAAACCGCGCTACCTGGGGGTGGAGCCCGAGGAAATCGCCGATCGCCTTGCGCAGCACGCCTTTGCCAAAACCATGAACGATCCGAATCGAAGGCAGATGCGCAAGAAATGCGTCATCCAGAAACTTGTCTACCATCTCCACCGCTTCGTCGGCAGAACAGCCGATGACATTGATCTCGCGCGACGTGGCCTCTTTCCCTGAGAAGTCGAAGCGGACACCCTTGGGTAGCGCAATGTCGGGTGCGGACAACACCTCAAGGTCGTCGGGAGGGCGTCTGACTTTCATGCTGCCGACCGCGACCTCGATGTGGCCGGAAGCCACTTCGACAACCGTTCCCTCGACCCCGAGCGACTGGACACGGACCCGGGCTCCAACCACCGGCGGTCCGGCTGAAGAGGGAGCCCCGGCGGCACCGTTCGAAGGCTCCGGAACCGGGTGTTCGCGACGGACTTGCCGAACAGCCTCGGCACGCGCGCGCTCGAGTTTGCGCTCGAAGCGTCGTACCGTTTCCTTGCTCGCCGAAGCCAGTTCCTCGGCCGCGCGCTCCCGGATGTCGGCGATGATGGCGTCGAGCCGTTTCTCGACGCGGTCGATTTCCTTTTCGCGTTCCTGCTCGACTTGTCGGCCCGACCTCTCCTTCCACTCTTCGAAGCTTTGCCTTTCGGCCTCCAGGTCTTGCTTCTCCCGCTCGAGATGTTCGATCCGCGCCTTCAGGTCTTCCACGTAACGGGCCGCCTCCAGTTCTGTACCGTCGAGCGCCTCACGAGCGGCCGCCAGCAGACCCGCGGGAAGCTGGAACCGTTCAGCGATCTTGAGGCCACTGGACTGGCCCGCCAGGCCATCGATAAAACGATACGTCGGGTCGAGCGTCTCCTCGTTGAATTCCATCGCCGCATTGCGCACGCCGGGGGTCGTCTCGGCGTACATCTTGAGGCGGTTGTAATGTGTCGTCGCGATCGTGAATGCGCCAACAGCACGAAAATGCTCCAGTACGGCTATGGCCAGAGCGGCTCCTTCTGCCGGCTCGGTGCTGCTTCCGATTTCATCCAGCAGGATCATGGTGTCGTTCGATGCCGACTCGATCATCCCTCCGATCGCAAGAACGTGAGCGGAGAACGTGCTGAGCTGATTGGTGATCGACTGATGATCCCCGATGTCGGCCAGAACGCGGTCCCGGATCGGCAACGTCGCCGCGGCAGCCGGCACAGGAATTCCCGATTGCGCGATCAGCTGGATGAGTCCGAGTGTCTTCAGTACGACGGTCTTTCCGCCCGCGTTCGGGCCGCTGATGACGAGAACACGATCCCCGGCGTCCAGATCGAGGCTCAGAGGAACGATCGTTTGTTTCAGCGATCGAAGACGGTCTTCGAGTAGAGGGTGGCGCGCGTCGACGACGTGCAGAGAGCCGTCCGAGAAGCGCGGCGTGGTGCAGTCGAACCTGCGCCCGAAGTGGGCCCGCGCGAAGAGCACCTCCAGTTCAGCGCGCAACTCCGATGCCGCGCCGAGATCGTCGATAGATTCCTGGATGCGGTCTGTCAACTCCGCGAGAATTCGCTGAACTTCGCGCTGCTCCGCTTCCTGGATCCTGACGATGTCGTTGTTCATCTCGAGCGTCTCGAGCGGTTCCATGAAGACTGTGGCGCCGCTGGAAGAACTGCCATGAACGATGCCGGACACGCTGCGCCGCTGTTCGGCACGTACCGGAATCACGTACCGACCGTTTCGGATCGTGACCAGTCGGTCCTGGAGCTGGTCGGACAGGTCCGGGCTCTTGATGATGGACTCCAGTTTGCGGCCCAGACGGGCCCGGACCCGCTCGCCTTCGGTCCGAAGACGCTTGAGTTCGGGGCTGTAGTCTTCGTTGATTTCGCCGCCACGAACGGCCCTGCCAAGCAAAGCGGCCAGCGGCCGCATGTCCGCCAGTCGGCGGGCGGCGGTGGCCAGTCGGGGGTAGTGTTCGGCCTCGGACCCCTTCCACCGGGACCTTAGAGTTTCGATCTCGGACAGGAAATCCTGGATCGCTTCGACTTCGGACAGGTCCAGCGTCGCGCCGCCGAAACCCAGCCGTTCGAGAACGGCAGGCAGCAGGGCGACGTCGGGAAACGGCACGCGATTCTCACGGAGATATTCCATTGCCTCACCGTTGAGGGCGTGCATCTCTTCGAGCAAGGCGCGGTCGGTCGAGGGCCGTAAGCCCTCGAGCAGTTCCCTCCCGGCAGCGTTGGCTACGTAGCGGCCAACCAGTTCTTTCAACCGACCGTATTCCAGTGCTTCGAGGGAGAAGTTCATGGCAGGCGGTTGATGAGGCTGGCGACCACGCCGGCGCCATAGCCGTTGTCGATGTTGACGACCGTAACGTTCGACGCACAGGAGTTGAGCATTCCCAGAAGGGCGGCGACGCCACCGAAGCTCGCGCCATAACCGATGCTGGTCGGGACCGCAATCACGGGAACCGAGAGCAGTCCTCCGACGACGCTCGGCAGTGCCCCTTCCATGCCAGCCACGACAATGACAACCCGGGCACGTTCGAGCCGCTCCCGGCGGTCGAGCAGTCGGTGCAGCCCGGCAACACCCACGTCGTGGAGAACATCGGTATCGTTGCCCATGACTTCGAGCGTCACCGCAGCCTCCTCGACGACGGGAAGGTCCGACGTGCCGGCCGAGATCACCATGACCGTGCCCTTGCCCTTTATCTCCCGGTGCTTGATCACCGATATCGCTCCGGAACGTGGGTGAAACCGGGCTCCGGGAATGAACTCGGAAACACGGTCGAACGTGGTGCGCCCCGAGCGCGTTACGAGGATGTTGTGGTCCCCGGCGTTCATCGCCCGCAGGATCTCCACAAGTTCGTCATCGGTCTTGCCTGCCCCGAACACGACCTCCGGGAACCCCTGGCGCAGGACACGATGATGATCGATATTGGCAAACCCGAGGTCTTCGAACGGAAGCGCGCGCAGGCGCGCGATCGCATCACCGGAGGAGATCGATCCGTTCCGGTAGTCTTCCAGCAGCCGCTTGATTTGGTCTTCAGTCACGTTTCGGAACAATATATAGGTGGATGCAGGCTACAGAGGCATAAGTATAGTGGATGTGGCGTAAGCTCAAGATCACGCTCAGAATGATCCGGTTCGAGCACACTGTGTTTGCGGTGCCGTTCGCTCTGATCGCGGTCCTGTTGGCCGAAGACGGCCTGCCCGGCCGGGGGGAACTCGCCTGGGTACTTCTGGCCATGGTCGGCGCACGGAGCGCGGCGATGGCATTTAACCGAATCGCGGACCTCGGTTACGACCGGGCCAATCCTCGGACCAGGGACCGGGCGCTTCCTTCCGGGGCGCTCTCACGTGGCTTCGCGGTAGGGTTCACCTTGATGATGTCCGCGCTGTTCATATTGTCCGCGGGTATGTTGAATCGACTCTGCCTGTACCTGTCAGTTCCGACTCTGGCGATTCTATTCCTGTATTCCTACACAAAACGGTTCACCTCGCTGAGTCACATTGTTCTGGGTTTCGCGATCGGTCTGTCCCCACTTGGTGCGTGGCTGGCCGTCAGCGGAGAGTTTGCGATACCGCCGATCCTGCTGGGATCTGCCGTGATGCTCTGGATCGCCGGATTCGATATCATCTATGCCTGTCAGGATGTGGATTTCGACCGCCGGACGCGGCTGTTTTCGATGCCTTCGCGTTGGGGCACCGCCCGGGCCCTCGAGGTTTCGTCGGCTCTCCACGTCGGGACGGTTGGGTTGCTGATCGGGACAGCCTGGTTGAGCCAATCAGGCCCCCTCGCCTATGCGGGGATTGTGGCGGTCGCGGCAATCCTGTACTGGGAACACCGTATCGTCGGACCGGACGACCTGACCCGTGTCGATGTCGCGTTCTTCAACATGAACGGGTACGTGAGCCTGGTGCTTCTGGCAGCGTTCGCAGCCGACGTCCTCACATAGCCGGGAGCCTTATTGATGAAAAGAGCGATTGTGATCTGCCTGCTGCTGGGCTCCACTGTGGCCACGAGCGTTGAGCGCGAGCCGCTGGAACAATACCGAGCCCGGCGGCAATCGCTGGCCTCCGAGCTGGACGGGGTAATCGTACTGTTCGCCGAACCGATCGAGGATCTGGTCGAATACGAACAGGAGGACAACTTCTACTACCTCACCGGTATCGACCAACCCGGCGCGATCCTGATGCTGTACGGCTCGGGGTCCGATGCCGGCGAATTCTTGTTCCTCCCTCCACGGGATACCGATCGGGAGCGTTGGACCGGTGTTCTGCTCGGCCCGGGCAGCGATGCCGCCCGCGCTACAGGTTTTTCACGGGTGGACTCTGCCGAGGCGTTCGGGTCCCGTTTCCGGGGCCTGGCCGAGGAGGCGGGAACGGTCTGGGCCCTGACCGCACGCGCCGAGGACCTCGAGCGATTGAAGTCGGCCGCACCCCGCGTACGGTACCGAGAGGTCGCGCCAACTATCGCCGCGATGCGCCAGGTCAAGTCGGCCACCGAGATCGGGTTTCTCGACAAGGCTATCGATATCACGATGGCCGCTCACGCGGCCGTCGCCGGTGTGATCGTACCGGGCGCCTGGGAATACGAAGCCGAGGCGATGATCGAGTACGAGTTTCGACGCAACGGGGCCGAGCGGCCCGGGTTCCCGTCAATCGTCGGTTCGGGCCCGAACGCGGCGGTCCTGCACTACGACCGCAATGTCCGTCAGATGCAGGCAGGCGACCTGGTGGTCGTCGACATCGGAGCGGAGTATAGCGGCTATACCGCAGATATCACGCGAACCTACCCGGTGAGCGGACGGTTCGACGAACGGCAGCGCGAGATCTATCTGGTGGTGCTGGAAGCCCAGAAGGCGGCGCTGGCCGAGGTTCGCCCCGGGGCAACGTTCGGGAGCATTCATGCGGCGGCGCGCGACTACATCGAATCGAAGGGTTACGGCGAGTTCTTCATCCACGGCACGAGCCACCATATCGGCCTCGAGGTCCACGACGTCGGTCGCACCGGGAGGGAACTGGAACCGGACATGGTCCTGACGGTTGAACCGGGAATCTACATCCCGCGGGAAAACATCGGCGTCCGGATCGAAGACGATGTCCTCGTCACCGAGGACGGCTACCGCATACTGTCGGACTTTCCGAAGGAGATCGAAGAAATTGAAGCCCTAATGGCCGCGGCACGCGGTCAATAGGCAAACACGAACGAAAGGCATTCATACATGATTCAAGCGACACAACTGCGGCGGGGGCACGTCATCAACCACAACGGAGAATTATTTCGCGTCGTGGAATTTCTGCATCTCACACCGGGAAAAGGACGCGGGATGGTGCAGACGAAGCTGAAGAACCTGAGATCAGGCGCGATCAGCGATCACAAGTTCCGATCCGACGACTCCGTCGAGAAAGCCATCCTCGATCAGCGGGAGATGGAGTACCTCTACAGCGAGGGAGGCGCCCACTACTTCATGGACACGGAGTCCTACGAACAGATCCACTTCACGTCCGAGGTCCTCGGAGACGCGATGCGGTACCTGATCGCCAACGCGAAGATAGCGGTGGAGTTCTACGAGGAGAGTCCCATCGGCATCGAGTTGCCCAAGACGGTGGACCTCAAGGTCGTCGAGGCCGAGCCGGGGATGCCTTCGGCGACGGCCACAAACGTCCTCAAGCCCGCAACGACGGAAACCGGGCTCGTAGTCGGAGTGCCCCACTTCATATCGGCAGGCGAGAAGATACGGGTCGACACCACGGAAGGCAAATACCTCGAGCGAGTCCGTGAATAGTGGTACCGGCCACTAGCAGCAACTCGGATTCGGAAACTCAACCAGACAAAGAGGGAAGATTCCTCAGCCTTCCTGGTCAATCATGACACTTCGCAGGGCTGAAACCAGGGAGTCCTCTTCCTCGTCGGCGACGGTTCTCAGATCCAGCAGGACACGGTCGTCTTCGATTCGGACGATGACGGGAGGGTCCGCGCCGCGCAACTTCCCCTGCAAAGATTCGGCTGAAGCGGGAGCCGGATCGATCTCGAGGCCCCAGGAAGGCAGGTTGACCCCGGGAACCGATCCACCGCCCACGAGCGATGCCATCGAGCGGACACTGGCGGTACCGCCCAGTCGCTCTGCCAGCGCCTCGGCACGGGTCTTGAGGACATCCTCGATCTCGAGCAGCGCACGCCAGACCGGAATCTCCCGGACCTCTCCACGCAGGTACGCCAGTAGCACGATCTCAAGGGTGGCCAGGGTCAGCTTGTCGACCCGTAGCGCGCGGAAAAGGGAATTCCGCCGCAGTCGGTCGACCAGATCCCGCTTTCCCGCAAGGATGCCCGCCTGAGGGCCACCGAGCAGCTTGTCCCCGCTGAAGCACACCAGGTCGACACCAGCGCGGAGACTGTCGGCAGGCATCGGTTCGTCATTCACCCCCAGTCGGGCCATGTCGAGCATACAGCCGCTGCCCAGATCGTCGAACGTCGGAACCTTGTGTCGACGGCCGAGTTCGACGAACTCATCCAGTGCCGGCCGCTCGGTAAAACCGATCGTACGGAAGTTGCTGGGGTGCACTCTCAACAGGAGCCGGGTCTCGGGTCCGATCGCCGCTTCGTAGTCGGCGATCCGGGTCCGATTCGTCGCGCCGACTTCGCGAAGAACGGCACCGCTCTTGGTCATCACGTCCGGTATCCGAAAGGATCCGCCGATTTCGACCTGCTCTCCCCGGGAGGCGACGACCTCACCCCCGTCCGCCAGTGTGTTGAGCGCGAGCAGGACTGCGGCAGCGTTGTTGTTGACGACGATGGCGGCCTCGCAATCGAGCAATCCCTCAAGAAGACCCTCGACGTGGGTGTCACGATTGCCGCGCTTGCCTGTTTTCAGGTCGAATTCGAGGTTGGTGTAGCCGGCGCTGACACGGCCGGCGTGGTCGAGCGCGGCCCGCGACAGGGGCGCCCTGCCCAAGTTGGTGTGCAACACCACGCCGGTCGCATTGATCACGTGCCTCAACGATGGGCTCAGCAAGGCATCGATTCGGTAGGCGAGGTCTCGGGCCAACTCCCGGGTCAGTCCCTCGCGGGTCGTGCCCGTTCCGTCCGAGCGCAATCGACCGCGGGTTTGGGCGAGCAACTCGCTGAGCAACGATTGAACGAAGGGCTGGCCAAGCACCGGCCCGAAGCCGGCCAACTCCTTCGAGGCCAGGATGTCGTTGACGGGAGGGATCTTTCGGAGTGCCTCCATGCGGCTATTTCAGCACAGCGAAGACCGGTTTACAATCGAACCGGCCAGCCGAATGGACCACTTCTACCTTCACGCTCGTCCATACTGCTGGGCTTACGGATTCGACATGCGAAGCGCACTGCTGATCACGATGTTAATGGTGGCGTTCCCAGGCCCCGCCCAGCCTGGCCGGAGTCGACCTACCGTGAGATTTTCGGCCACGCGGAAAAAGCGCTACCCGATGCCCTCGGTCGGCTTCTGTCGGACATGGCACCCGTAGTCGGCCAGCCCTGTGAGGTCATGCCACTCAGAGAGGCGGTGGAAAGGGCGGTCGCGGAGTTTGCCGACCGAGACGGCAATCCCGGGCGCGCGGTCGCAGCGTTGAGAGATGCCGGATGCGCCGCCGCGGCCGCGAACGATCCGGGCATGGATCGCCTGATCCAGGCCCAGTCGCCCAAGTTCGCAGTCGTCTTCTACGGTTATCACCCCGCCATCGTCGAGGGGGATCTCGGGCGATACCTGTCGGAACGCGCCGCCGAACGCGAGCGACTGGCCGCGCGATACCGACAAGCTTCCCAGCTGCCCAACCGGTCCGAACAGGTCGAACTGTCTCCGGAATTCGGCATGGCGTCTATCGCCTATTCCCATGCCGTCAGCGACGTCGCGAACGTCTGGTTCTATATATGGACGGCGGCGGGCGGGCACAACAGCAAGCATTAACAGACGATGAACAGCGGAGAACACTTTTGAATCGAATTGAATGCGCGCTGATCAGTGTCTTCGACAAGAAGGGAATTGCTGAGTTCGCCAGCGGCCTTGCCGAACTCGGAGTTCGAATCGTGTCCACGGGCAACACGGCCAGAATGCTCCGTGCCGAAGGCATCAAGGTAACTGATGTGTCCGAACTGACCGGGTTCCCCGAAATGATGGATGGCCGTGTCAAGACCCTACACCCGAACGTTCACGCCGGAGTGTTGGCGCGGCGGGACAACCCCGACGACATGCGGCAGCTGGGGGAACACGGCATCGGCACGATCGATCTGGTCTGCACGAACCTGTACCCGTTCGTCGAAACCACCGAACTCCCGGACGTGGTCTTCGATCAGGTGGTCGAGAACATCGACATCGGCGGCCCCTCAATGATCCGAGCCGGGGCCAAGAACTTTCGCGACGTCGCCGTCGTCACCGATCCCGAGGACTATGGCCGCGTGCTCGACCAGATGCGGCAGGCCGACCGTCGGTTGCCGGCCGCTCTGTTGCTCGAACTCGCGCAGAAGGCTTTCGTCCACACGGCCCAGTACGATGGCGCGATTGCCCAATATCTGTCCGGCGTGAAGATCGATGGCGATATCTTTCGGCTGCCCGAAGACCCCGAATTCCCGGACCGGATCTTCATGGACTTGCGCAAGTTGTCCCCTCTTCGCTACGGCGAAAACCCGCACCAGCGCGCCGCGTTCTACGGCTGGGGTTCGGGAGCCGCCTTCGGAATGGCGGCGGCCGAGCAACTTCAGGGCAAGGAACTCTCCTACAACAACCTCGTGGATATCCAAGCCGCTTGGCGTCTCATCCAGGAGTTCGACGAGCCCGCCTGCGCCATCATCAAACATACAAATCCGTGCGGCACCGCTGTTGGAAGCGATCTTCGCGACGCCTACGTCAAGGCGCTCGAGTCGGACCCAGTATCCGCCTTCGGGTCCGTTATCGCCGTCAACAGGACGCTGGACTCCGCGACGGCGGAAGAGATGACCAAGATATTCGTAGAAGCTGTCATCGCGCCCGAAATCGACCCGGACGCTGCGGCCCTGTTCGCTGCAAAAAAGAACCTCCGCCTTATCAGAGCCGGCGCAAAGGCCGATCCACCCGGCGCTAGAGGGATGGAAATCCGCAACGTCGGCGGCGGATTGCTCGTCCAGAGTGTCGATGACTCCGAGGAACTCTCGGGCAGCTCGATCCGGACGGTCACGTCGCGAAAGCCAACGAATGAAGAGTGGCGGGACCTCCGCTTCGCCTGGAGAGTGTCCCGGCACGTCAAGTCGAATGCGATCGTCCTGGCGCGCGGCGGGCGAACGGTGGGAGTGGGCGCGGGGCAGATGAGCCGTGTCGATTCAGTCCGCCTGAGCGTAGACAAGGCCAGACCGGGGGCCGAGGGCGCCGTGCTCGCTTCCGACGCTTTCTTCCCTTTCCGCGACGGTGTGGACGAGGCTGCAAAAGCCGGCGTGCGGGCGATCATTCAGCCCGGTGGTTCGCGGCGAGACGAAGAAGTCATCCAGGCCGCTGAAGAGCACGGCCTCGCGATGGTGATGACCGACACGCGCCATTTCAAACACTGACGGGTGGCTTTCCGACCTATCTCCAAACGGCGATACCCGGTCGCAACCGCTCCCGATTCCGTTACGGCTCGCTTCCGGAAACACTCCCGCCGAGTCCAATCTATACATGAACATCCGGCGTGAACGGCATATAATGGCCTCAATTCGCGGATTATAGATGGATATCAGAATGAAGAAGATGGTTCTTGGACTCTTGTTGTGCGCGCTGTTCGTTCCCGGACCACTCATGGCCCAGCAGGCCGCATCGGAACGGGCCGAAGGATACTACCACTTCGGCAGGGCGAAGGTGCTCGAGGCGAGAGGCGACTGGGAGGGAGCCCTCGAGGCCTACCAGCAGGCCCTCGAGATGGATCCGACGAATTCGACAATCTACTCCGAAATCGCGGCGGGCTACATGCAGCACGGTCAGTTCACTGACGCGCTGGAATATGCGGAACGGGCCGCCAGCGCCGACCAGGACAACATCGAGGCGCACCGACTGTTGAGTTCGCTGTTTGTCAGCATGATCAGCAACATCGGTTCCGTACAGGGAGCGAACCCGGAAATAGTCGACCGCGCCATCGAGGCGTTGAAAAATACAGTCCGGCTGAATCCGAGGGAGCGACAGGCATACCTGACGCTGGGACAGCTCTACCGGTTCAAGAACGAGCCCGAACGAGCCACAGCGGTCTATCGGGATTTCCTCAATATCATGCCGGATTCTGAGCAGGGCGCCATAGCTCTGGCGGAACTGCAGATGGAGGCAGGCAACGTCGAAGAAGCCATCACGATATTGAGCGAATTCACCGACGCCCATCCCGACTCGGACACGGCTTGGGCGACGCTAGGCGAAGCGTACGCATTCGTCGAGGATTTCGACAAGGCGGCAGATGCCTTCGAGCAGGCATCGGAACTGGACCCGCTCGACAGGGAACTTCTTAGCGCGCTCGCACAGGCGCTGTTTTTCGCCGGCCGCATGGATGAGGCCGGCGAACGCTACATCCTGCTGGTGGAACGTACCCCCGATGACCCGACGGTCCGCTTGAGGCTGGCACAGATACTCCAGGAGCAGATGCGCTACGACGAAGCGCGGAAGCACATGGAGCGGGCAGTGGAACTGGTGCCCGACAGTGCAGAGATTCAGTTCAACCTGGTACTGCTCAACCGCGACTCGGGCCGGTTCACCGAGGCAATGGATGGTATCGATCGGCTTCTGGACGACACCCGACGTCCCAACAACAGGTACACCGAAGGCGAGCGGCGAAACCGGCGCGTTTTCCTCACCCACTTGGGAATACTGAACTCCCTGCTGGAGCGATATGACGAGGCCGCAGAGGCGTTCGGCCGCATCAAGGAGATCATCCGCGACCGAGACGGCACGGTCGATGCCTACATCGTCGATACCTATCGGGCCGCGGACCAAGCCGAACGGGCGCTCGATTTAGCCGAAGCGGCTCTGTCTGAGTTTCCCGACAACCGGCAACTGCGCGTCCAGCGGGCGGACCTGATCGCCGAGCAGGGGGAACCGGATGAGGGTGTTCGCATACTGAGGGAATTGGCGGACCCCGAACCCGATACAGAAATCTACGCGGCGATCGTCGGCATCCATCAAAGGGAAAAGAATTTCGAGGCGGCGCAGGACGTGCTTGACGAAGCGCGAGCGAAGTTCGATCAGGATGAACAGGTCCACTTTCTGCAAGGCGCTCTCTACGAGAGGCAGAAGGAATACGGAAGCGCGGAGAACGCCTTCCGCAGGGCCCTGGAAATTAATGCCGACAACCCTGCCGTGCTGAACTACCTGGGCTACATGCTCGCCGACAACGACACGAAGCTGGACGAAGCGCTGGAGATGGTCCAGAAGGCGGTCGAATCCGACCCGATCAACGGAGCCTACCTCGACAGCCTCGGATGGGTGTATTTCCGGCTGGAGCAGCTGGAATTGGCCGAACAGTACCTCAAGCGGGCCCTTCTGTTTTCGGGCAGCGATCCGACAATTCACGAACATCTGGGGGATGTGTACCTCCAGACCGGACGGATTGATGAGGCGCGGGCCGCCTACGAACGGTCCCTGGAGCTGGCCGAAGAGGAGGAGGAGCGCGATGAGGTCCGCAAGAAACTGGAAGAACTGCAACCCGGCTACCAGTAGAAGTTATCTGTTTTCAATGAAATGGCCGATCTGTAGGCCAACCGTAATCCCTCCCTTGAACCCCCGGTGAACTCTTTGGCTCCCGACAGTGTCTTAGACAAAGACAAGCCGGAACGTCCGGACACAAGCGACACGATGGCGGCCGAAATCGATTTCGACGCTGCAGCACGCGAACATCGGCCATACCTGATGCGGATTGCTGTCGCCTCGACCCGGAACGTTCACGATGCCGAGGACGTCGTCCAGGAGGCGCTGCTGCGCGGCTACCGGGGTTTGGACAGGTTTCGGGGGGACTGCCCCCTGAGGGTCTGGCTGGCGCGCATCGTCGTCCGGGTTGCGATCAACCACAGGCGGAGCTTCGTCCGGACATTAAAGCGGTGGATGTTGTTCGGTGACCTCGACCGCCAGGACGGTTCGGGAAAACCGATTCCATTCGACCCGGCCGACCCATCCGGGGATTTCGATCGGGAAGCCATGTTGGACGTGGAAAAGCACATTCAAAAGCTGCCGGACGCGTTTCGAGTGCCGTTGTTGATGCTGGCTGCCGAGGGCCTGACGATACCGGAGATCGCAGGAATCCTCGAGATTCCGGAGGGAACCGTCAAGTCACGGATCTTCTACGGAAGAAAGCGGCTCAAAAGGAGCCTCAAGAAATGAAGATCGATTGCCAATGGGTGGAGAAGCGTTTGGAGGATTACCTCTCAGACCAGTCCGACCCGGAGACACGAACCCGCATCCAGACGCATGCCGACACGTGTGACCCGTGCCGGACCGAAATCGAGGAGTACCGTCAGGTCGACCGCCTCGTGTCGGCCTACTTCGGTCAGCAGTTGGCGCGGGCGCATCGGGCTCCGCGGATCGTGCCAGGATGGCTGACCCGTGGAGCCGCTTTGGCCGGGGCCGGAGCCATCGTACTCATCCTGGTCGTCCGGTTCCCATGGTCGGGAGACCAACGGATAGCGCCCGCCACAGGCCAGACCGCGATGGCCGCCGCGACAGGCTCCGGGTCAGAGGGGAACGTGAAAGACCCGGCGATCGATGACGCAAACCGTGCGAAACTCGGCGTCGCCGATCCCACCGACCTGGCCGCAGCATCCGCGGCGGCTATCGAGGCAACAGGGACCGCAGTTGGCGCGCCGGAGTTCAGCGTGATGGATCCAGCTGGATACGCCCTTTCCCTGGCGGATTACCAGGGCACCATCCTGGTGTTTGCGGTGTTCGACGAGAACGCGGATGGAGCCGCCGCGTTCCAGCAGGCCTATGAAACCTTCGGAACGTCGGGAACAGTAAGAATGCTGGGTGTCGCCCGCAATTCGGGCTCGCGCCCCGCGGGAGTAACTTTCCCGCTGGGCATCAACAGCGGTTCGACGCTGATGGGGGCCCGGGCCGGTGAGTTCGTCGTCGTGAACCAGGAAGGCAGGGTTTACACACGGGGTTCCCTGATCGAAGGATCGTTCCTGGCCTCGCTTGCTTCCGCGCTGGGCGAACTCGAACGTTAGCAGCGGCACCAGTTGACATCCGAACAAGGGAACAAGATTCGCGCACTTCGGTCGCGGGCCGGCCCGCTTGCCGGAGCCTCGCCACGACGCGTTTCGCGAACGTTCGGTCCGGCGTGATCACACGCCGACGCTCTCGTCTGACAAACTCCCTGGGAAGAATCTCGCTCATGTTGGACCTTCTGTCCCGAACCGGGCTATGTCAACACATACGATCAAGACGCCCGAAAGGTTACGAAATGTTAAGACGTCCAGGACACATCTAAGGCTGGGTCGCGGTGTGGCACGCAACCCCCATTTAATGAACCGGTTGCAACGGATCCGCCCGCAATAGAAAAGGGCGTGGCCAGCGCCACGCCCCTCTTTGTGGAGACCATCCTTTTCCGCTCAAAGCGTGTAGGGCACGTACTCCGGGATCTCACCCACTTCCGGCTTGAACAGCCCCGGCACGACCTGCCCCTGGGCATGGGCGGCGTCCACGTTGAACAGCTTGGTCAGCGTCGGCGCTATGTCGATCCGGTTGATCACCGTCTTGCCGTCAAAGCCAGTGTTGAAGTCCGGCCCCCAATAGATGCTGGCCGGGCGTTGGGCGTAATAGTAGCCCTTGGAGTGGTGAATCTCTCCGTACATGTTTACTTCGTCATCACGCCCGAATTCCGGGCGGACGACGATCGCCGTATTCTGGCTGAAGTAAGGATCGTTCTTGACGAAATCGATGATGTTACCGATCGCCTCGTCGGTCGATCGCGCCGTCGAAACATACTCGTCGTGGCCAGTTTCATAGCGCAGGTAGCCTCCGGCGCCATGTCCGGTGTCGTGGGAGACCTGCTGAAAGACGATCATCCGCGGTTTGAACGCCTGCAGGATCTGCGGAATGATGTGCAGTGCCTGGCCCTCTTCGAGAAAGGGAGAACGCGGGATGAACGGGTGACTGAGCGACGACTCGTAACTCCTGGATTCGAGCACGCCCTCGATCCACTCGGTCAGCTGAACGCGCTCCACCTCGGTGAGCGCCATGTTTGAGGGAAATTCCTCATCGACGATCTGCCGCGGCGAACGATCCCGATTCTTGTACCACATGTCCTGAAAAACATTCTGGGTCGTGAAGGAAACCGGCCGGGTCTCCGGACCGAAGTCCTTGTGGGCGGCGAAATACTTCAGGTCGTACCGCCACTGGCGAAAGTACGACGTCCCGTTCACGTACCAATACTTCGTCGCTTCGTCCCCGTACGCCTTCCGAACGTAATGCGGCACGGTGGGGTAAAGAGGGACGCTTGTCTGGGAAACGTTGCCGGTCAGCAACTCCGTGAACGAGGTGCCGTGTGAGGAAGCCTGTTCACAGTGGTCCTCGTTGAAGACGTAGGCTTCCTTCGCGAAAGCGTTCAGGTTTGGCGCGATCTCGGAGTCTTCGAGGTACTCCTTCTTACGTGCACCGTTGCCGTTGATGATCCAGATCAGATGCTTCGTTTGAAGATTCAGTGATCCGACCTGGGGCGCTGCACCGGCGAGCCGGGGCCCCATCGCGAGTCCCGCACCGGCCAGGCTGGAATTCTTGAGAAAAGAACGACGATTCATGTGGTTGCTCCTTCGCGTTTTCAATGAATTCAGAATGACATTGCGATCGTTACGGCTGGTGGCAGTTCAGACACGGACCCCGCGGCGGATGTGGCGGTGTCATGTCCACACGCCGTACGGGAGCCCGAGCCGTGTTGCCCCCAGGTTGTGCACGAGCCGCTGCGGCTCCGCCCCCCGTGTAGAACACTTTCACGTCGGCCAGATCCGGGTGGTCGGTCGCCCGTACGTCGAGGTAGTTGTTCGCCTTGTCGCGAACGAAGACCCGGCTCACCGTCCAGTTGCCGGGTTCATCCAGTTCGTGCGTCTTGAACGATCCTTCCCAGATGTTCTGCTCGACGTCGTAACCGGGCTTGATGATCTGTCTCTTCGCACGCGGCGTCAGCCGGACGCGCTTCTTATCGATGAAGCTGGGTGTCGCACCCACGTCGACGACGATGTCTCCGATGCCGGAAAAGTCATCGGCGGCAATAGCGATGACCTTGACCTCTTCGGTCATCCTCGCGGTTGACTTATCGAAAGCGACGCTGATCAGTTTCGGCGGAACCTTGTCGACATTATTTGGATCCTGACGGATGTTGAACTTCACCGCGGCCAGTTTCTCGTTCGTCATGGCAAACAGATCCGCCTGGTTGCCGGCGCGGTCTTTGATCTGAATCGTGCGCACTCCGTATTCGCCGCCGACCGACCACGGGTTGATCGTGAAGTAGCCCACGAACTCGCCGGGATGGTTGAAACGGGGTTGCAGGTTCAGCTCGATGTACTTGTTGTCGGGGCCGGACATCCGCAGAATCGCCTCGTTTGCACCCGACTTGTTGTCGCTCAACCTCAATCGAACTGGAATCTGCGCGTCGATGTCGAAGGTCGCACCGTTGTCGTTCTCGTCTTCACCGATCCAGATATCCACCAACTCGGGCTTCATCACGTCAACGTTGGGGTTGGGCAGGATCTCGAACTCCAGACCCAGCATCGCCTGGTGCATCGGTGGGAAGAAAGCCTTCGAGTGGCCGATTTCGCTGTTCAGCTCCCCGTCGTAGACGACGTAGACGCCTGGCTCAGCCCATTCATCGGTCTCGACAACACCGTCGAAGAGCCAGGGGTTGTCCGGTCGGGGGGTGAAGTTCGCACGGAAGGTCGTCCGTCTTCCGAACGGACTCTGGTAGGCGATCCACCAGCTCCGAACCGCAGCAGGGCTCTCGGCCTGGGCCTCGAGACGGATCGTGCCACCTGCCTCGATCTGGCGATCCGACACGACCCGCACCCATTTCAACAGGGGCGGAAAATGGTATCCCTCGAGCGCTGTCGGGTCGACCTCACCGCTCGGGTTGGACATGAATTCGTCCGGGATGAATTCGTCCGGGTTCCCTTCAAGGTAGTAGTCGTCGATGGTGGGCGTCAGTGGTCCCTCACCGTAGTCGATCGTCGGAACCGTGTCCGACTTCGGGTCCATCGTTGGGTGTTGAGCAACTAGTGTAGTCCGTCATATTTAATGTAACGTAATGATCTTTCCAACGTCTAAGTAGACATGAGGAAAGCACAGGTCATCGAACTGGATATCGCAGTGCGGAAGGAACTGGAAGGTTTGAGCCGAAGCCGGAGTACATCGGTCCGGCTGGCGGAGCGATCCCGGATCGTCTTGCTGGCTGCCGATGGGTTGAATAATCAGGATATTGGAGCCCGGCTGCACGTCACGCGTCAGAAAGCCGGACGATGGCGCAATCGATTCCTGGAACAGGGGATTGGAGGGATCGCAAAGGACGCGCCCCGAAGTGGACGGCTGCCGTCGATCAGCCGTCGGAAACAGGCCCGGATTGTGAAGAGGACGCTTGAAGAGAAGCCGCCCAACGCCACGCACTGGAGCCGGAGCTCGATGGCGAAGGCCACCGGGGTCAGCGAGTCCACGGTCGGGAGAATCTGGCGGGCCCATGGTCTGAAGCCGCATCTGGGACGCACCTTCAAACTGTCCAACGACCCCCGATTCGCCGAAAAGCTCGAGGATGTGGTCGGGTTGTATCTGAACCCGCCGGAAAACGCCCTGGTCCTGTCCTGCGACGAGAAGAGCCAGATGCAAGCCCTGGACCGCACTCAACCCGGATTACCTCTGAAGAAGGGGCGGTGCGGCACAATGACCCACGATTACAAACGCCACGGAACCACCACGCTGTTCGCCGCGCTCAATACCCTGGACGGCTCGGTGATCGGCAGTTGCATGCCCAAGCATCGGCATCAGGAATGGATTCGGTTTCTCAATCAAATCAAACGGGCGGCGCCGAAAAAGAAGCAAATCCATATTGTTTGCGACAACTATGCCACCCACAAACACCGGAAAGTCGTCGATTGGCTGAACCGCAACCCGCGCTTCCACGTGCACTTCACCCCGACCAGTGCGTCGTGGATGAACATGGTCGAACGCTTTTTCCGGGATCTTTCCGAACAACGACTTCGGCGCGGCGTTTTCTGCTCGGTTTCCGAGTTAACCCAAGCCGTGGAAGACTACATCGCCGGCCATAATCGGAACCCCAAGCCGTTCATCTGGACCGCCAAGGCTACCGACATCCTTGAGAAAACCCAACGCGCTCGGAAGAAACTCAATAAGTTACAGTCTGTTTGACGGGGACCACTAGTGTTGCGGTCGTCAACACAAGGACGATCAGGAACGCTCTTATTGACTTATCAATCACGATCCCTCCGAGGAAGAACGCGTGTGTGGAACAAGGTTTTGAGGTCCATCATATCGCTGTTGTCGATCGCGAGAAAGTGAAGTTTTCTGGACACGCGCCGACCGGGCGTCGACCGGGTGAGATTGGGGTGAGTTCTAGGGAAGGACTTTGGAGCGAAGGTAGTGGGTGTAGCGGTGAGGGAGGGGATGGTGAAGCAACTCGTCGAGAACGGGAAGATAGTAGGCGAGTGAGCGAACAGGGGGGAGTGGTGGCCTGTCCGAAGGCCGACAGAGGCGGCGAGCCGTGGCGAGTAAGAGGGCGGATTCGATGATGTCGGGGTCAACGGAACGGGCATGGAGTTGGACGACGAGTTGACGATCGGCGCGACGGGGGAGTAAGGGTGTGTCAGGCAGCTGGGAGTAGAGATCCAGCACTCTGCTGGAGTAGGTTCCAAGGTCGAGGGTCATTTCTTTTTCTTCCGACGGCGTTTCGCCTCCTGCTCACTTTCATGGACGCGATAGCTTTGTCCTTCAAGGACCGTGACGTCGGCATGATGGGTGAGCCGGTCCAGTAGGGTGGCGATACAGGTGGCGTTGGGAAAGACTTCGTTCCATTCGGTGAAGCCGCGATTGGTGGTGAGGAGAATCGACCGTTGTTCATAACGGCGGTTGACGACTTCGTAGAGCAGGTCAGCAGCGTGATTGTCGTAGGCCAGATATCCACATTCATCAATGCACAGTAATGCGGGGCGGGCATAGGCTTTGAGTTTCTGACGGAGCCGGTGAGGTGAATCGCACTGCAGGTCGTCGAGCAGTTCCGAAGCAGTGCGGAACAGCACGGAGTAGCCGGCCAGGACGGCGGCGTGGGCGATATTCTTGGCGATCATGGTCTTGCCCAGTCCATTGGCGCCGATCAGGATGAGGTTGCGGCCTTCGGGGATAAAGTCGAGGGTGAAGGCACGCCCGATGGTGTTGCGGTCGATCTTTTTAGGCCAGTTCCAGTCGAAGTCGGCCATGGGTTTGAAACGGCCGATGCGGGAGCACTGGAGACGGCGTTCCAGACTGCGCTGTGCGCGATCGTGGCTTTCGATACGGGCCAGTTCCTCCAGCAGCATGGGAGGGGGCCATTGAGACTTGATGGCGCGAGCCAGAAAGTCATCCAGGGAATCGGCGATGGAGCGGAGTCCGATGTGCTGGAGTTGGACGGCCAGATCGTTACTGTTCGGGTTCGGTGTCGTGGCTATGGAGGTCATCGTAGGTCTCCGCGGAATGAGGTTGAATGTGGATGTCGGCCAGATCCGGGCGGGATGGGGCGACCCGGACGGTGGCCCGGCGTTTCTGGGCCCGCCAGCGTTTCTGGAGGATGAAGGCCACCGACGATGCGCGCGGAGTGTCCTGTTCGAGCGCCTCGACAACGGCAGCTTGGAGCTCGGATGCCCCGTAGTCGTCGAGCAGTCCGAGCAGGAGACGGCTCTGCCGTTGAATGGACTCGCCACGACCGAAGGCGGCCTGAAGCAGGGGTTCGGTTTCAGGCACGCTCGCGGCCAAGCGACTACCGGCGGTGGACCCGAGGGCTTTCCGTTTTTCCGCCAGCAGCGCGTCCTGATGTGCCGGATCGACAATGAGTTGGTGGCGGTCGAAAGACCGGTGGTGGGCGGCCACTTCGGTCGTGCCATCGAGAAGGCGCACCCGCGTCTGGGAGGCCACCAACGTCAATGTCTGGCCGATCCGGTCCGGGGGAATCGAGTAGTCGTTGAGATCGAAACGGATATAGATGGTTTTACCGGAACGGACCGGCTGGACCCGGTCGGTATCGAACCGGTGCACCGGTAACGACATCAGGAGTGATTGTTCCTCCTGGAAGGCTTCGGCCACGGTCCTGTCGTCACCACCGGGCCAGGGGCGCTGATGGGCCACCTCATCACGCCATACCAGAGCCTTGCGATTGAACTCTTCCAAGGTCGTGAATGGCCGGGCTGCAAAGAACGAATCCCGCACATAGCGTATCGCTCTCTCGACGCGTCCTTTTTGATTTCCTCGTGTCGGCGCGACCGGACGCGGTTGACAGTGATAGTGGGCGGAGAGTTCGAGCAGGCGCGGATGAAAGCGAATTTGATTGCCGTTGCGCTCCAGCACGGCGCTTCGAAGATTGTCGTAGAGCACGACTCTGGGCACCCCTCCCCAGTCGGCAAACGCATCGACATGACCGCGGAGAAAGTTCTCCAGAGTTTGATCGAAGAAGAACTCCAGAAACAGGGCGCGCGAGTGCGACAGCGTCAATACGAAACAGGACAACCGGCGGCGGGCCTGACCCACCCGGACTTCCCCGAAGTGCGCCCAGTCGGCTTGGGCTTCCTGACCGGGAAAGCTTCTTAACCGCAGGAAGGCTTCACGGGGTTCGGGACGCAGACGCGCCACCAGACGCCGCAGTACGACCACGCTGCCGGTGTAACCGCGATCCGACAGCATCTGATGAATCCGTGTGGCCCGCAACCGGGGGTACTGCTTGAGCGTCGCCCGGATGAAGTCCATATAGGGATCGGCTTTCGTCGGACGCATCATCTGGGCCCGGTTGAAGCGATCCGTCTCCAGTGCCGCGCGGACGGTTTCCTGATGCAGGCCCAGCTCGGCGGCAATGGTGCCTATCTTCCAGTGCTCGCCAAAAAAGAGGTGTCGAATTCGCGTGACCGTTTCGGGAGGAATCACGCCTCACACCCAGTCGGGGAAGGCATCGATAAAGACCCCACTCCGGCCACACAGGATGCAAACGAGTCGGATGGCTGATTGGAGCCGTTGAAACCGGGGTCGACCATGGGGTGCCTCCGCCAATGACGTTCTCATTCCCGTTTCAGGCAATGGTGTCCCGATGCTGCCAGACCGACACGCACCGGCGGAAGTGTGATCTGTCACGCGCCTCTCTCGGCGACGTTTCCGGTAGGCCCGCTGACGCCGGCAATGATCGGCCCGGACCTCCGGATCCTCCTGATAACGGCGGTTGGCACGCCGCCTCTGCTCGCGCCTCATCCGGCGCCGGCACTCATCCCCGCAGTAGACCTGCCCCCGATAACAGGATCGGCAGATGACAAACATCAACCCGCAACCCGACCCTCGGCAAAACAACTGTCGTAACACGACTTCTCTGGCCATCCCACCCCACGCGGGAGTGGACAATGGCGGCCGGTCGTGTCACTCTGACTTTGCTTTTGCTGTGGTTGTGCCCTTTGACCGGGGCCGCCATAAACGAAACCCCGATCGCTCATACGATCGGGGTTTTCCCTTTCTCCGCGTCACTCTACCTTACCAAAGCCTCCGCTCTGCTTCGCCGATGATGACGACCTTCAAACCGGCGCTTGTTCAAATATGTTCATTTTGAAGTGACCGTCTACATATCGCCAGCCCTTCGGAGATTCAACTGAATCCACAGCACAAATCGTTACAAGAACAGGGACTTACCGTTCGGACATGTCTTGGGGGATAGACCCTCTTCGGGTGGGTGAAATACGGTTGAAATCAAGAGGTTGGGAGGTAGCGGGACAGGGGGCCTATCGGCAAGGTAGACACCAAACAAAAGGGAATTATATACGGTTTTAGCCAAAACTCATTGACACCATCGCACTGATTGGCTAAAATACATCCATATATAGATGGAGTATTTGATGCCCAAGAAAGCACCAGGGAAAAGCTACCGCGAAGGACTCTCACTCACCAAGCTATTCAAGATGTTTCCCGACGACGAAACCGCCGAACGATGGTTCATTGAAACCCGTTGGCCGAATGGCGTCGCCTGCCCTAACTGCGGGTCAGCGAACATTGCGAACTGCCGCAAGCCTCAGCCATACCGCTGCCGTGATTGCCGGAAGTCCTTCTCGGTTAAGACTGGAACTTTGATGCACAGCTCCAACCTCGGACTGAAAACGTGGGCTATTGCGTTCTACTTGCTGGCTACAGGGATCAAGGGCACTTCGAGCATGAAGCTCCATCGGGACTTGGGAATCACGCAGAAATCGGCTTGGCATCTGGCGCACCGCATCCGGGAAACTTGGGGCGATCATCCGCTCTTCTCAGGTCCAGTTGAAGTCGATGAAACCTATATCGGCGGGAAAGAGAAGAACAAGCACAACTCAAAGAAATTGAATGCTGGGCGTGGTTCAGTGGGCAAAATCGCAGTTGTCGGCGCAAAGGATCGGGAAACGAATTCCGTCAGTGCGACCGTCGTAGAAAGTGTGGACCGGCGATCGCTAGAGGGTTTCATCCAGGGCCGGACACAGAAAGGCGCGACTGTCTACACAGATGATCACGGCGGCTACGATTCCCTGTGGCTAGACTTCGAGCATGAGTCGGTCAAGCATAGCGTTCGGGAGTATGTTCGAGGCCAAGCCCACACCAACGGTATCGAGAGCTTCTGGTCTATCCTTAAGAGGGGTTACTACGGAACTTACCACAGCATGAGCGCGAAGCACCTGAACCGCTACGTCAACGAGTTCTCCGGTCGGCACAACCAGCGGAGTCGCAACACCGTTGACCAGATTAGCGCGATGGTTCGTCGCATGGATGGGAGGCGGCTACGTTATCGGGATTTAATTGCTCAGATGTCTCGATCATGGTAATTTACCATTACGTATGCCGAAAGCAAAACCACATCCGCCTCGGCTGGTGAGGTTCGATTTTGACTTCGGTAAGTTTTTAGCTGCCGTTCATTACATCGCCTCCAGAGACCTGCCAGACCTCACTGCCTACAAGATTTGTAAGCTACTTTTTCTATCCGATAAACACCATCTCGTGAGATACGGAAGACCGATCACGGGAGATCACTATTGTGCGCTCGCATATGGTCCAATTCCATCGATGGCGCTGGATCTCCTGAGGGCCCTGGCAAAGGATGTACAGCAAGACGACGAGAATGTCAGGCGCATGGCGTCAAGATTGGATGTTGACCGACAGTTTCAATATCCGAGGTTTTCTACAACCAAGGCTTTGGAGTTTGGCGATCTCTCAAAATCGGACCTGATGTCTCTCGATGAAGTAGTCAATGAGTTCGGAGATATGGGCTTCAACCAACTCAAGAGCATCACTCATTCAGTATACGCGTATAAGAAGACATCGCATAAAGGCGAACACTGGATGCGCTATGAAGATTTTTTCCGTGAAGACCCAGGCGCAATCGATGGCGCGCACGAAGAGATGCTAGAGAACAATGAGTTACGTCGAGCCTTCGGCGTGCTGTGACTGCATTCGATCCCGTATCCAGCGCACGATACTCAGTCATAAGACTACCTTATTTTTTTAGAGGTGGTAGTCGTATGAAGTTGTTTGTAGTTCTAGGCCACGTAGAAGGCACTGCGGTTTGCATCAAAGCGACGAGTAAAGTTGATGTGTACCTCAACAATAAAGAAATGAGGGCGGGTTGCGTATACTACGAAGCAGGAGAAACGGGATATTTTATCAAAGACACGGCTATTCAGCCTGACAATCAGTTCCCGATCTCACATGAACATATCCGATCCTGCCACCGTGATCGAATATTTGAGGATCTCGGCATACTTCCACGCGGCTTTGGAGAAGCTCTGAAGTCTGCCATGAACAATTCAATCACCATGGATGAGCGCAAGAAAAAAAGGATTTCTGAATTGATCGGTTTTTAGGACAAACCCAGCGCAACAACAATCACAACATACCTTCCTTCTAAGTTTCGAAGAATACGCGGCATGACAGATCATAAGAACAAAAAGAGGCGAGGAAGACTGAGGTGGACCCGGAAAATCGGGCAGTTGTTTAAGGTGTATTCCACCGACTGAGGAGGGATACGCGATGACGAAGAGACGCAGGTTTTCTGGGGAGTTGAAAGCGAAGGTCGCGCTGGAAGCGCTTCGGGGCGATCGGACGCTGCAGGAGATTGCCTCGAAGCACCAGGTTCATCCGAACCAGGTGAGCACATGGAAGCGCCAGGCGATGGAAGGGCTTGGCGAGATGTTCTCGAACGGTGTGGAACGCCGGCGGCGGGATCATGAAAGCGAGGTTCGTGAGCTTCACGCCAAGATCGGCGAATTGACGGTGGAGCGGGATTTTTTGTCCAGAGGGTCCGGTCGATGAGCCGGGCCGCGCGCCGGGCGATGGTGAGGCGCCCTGACCCGGAACTGAGCTTGAGTCGTCAATGCCGTTTGCTGTCGATCGGGCGCTCCTGGCTCTATTACACGCCCCAGGGCGAGAGCGCGGAGACCTTGGCGCGGATGCGGCGCATCGATGAGTTGTTTCTGAAGCATCCGTTCTACGGTGCCCGTCAGATCGTCCGTCATCTGCGCCGCGAGGGCGTGCGCATCGGCCGTCGCCGGGCGGGGCGTCTGATGCGTTTGATGGGTCTTCAGGCGATCTACCGGGCACCCCGCACCAGCGAGCCGCATCCCGAGCACCGGGTCTACCCCTATCTGCTCAAGGGTTTGGCGATCGAGCGGGCAAACCATGTCTGGTGCGCCGACATCACCTACATCCCTGTGCGGCGCGGCTTTCTTTACTTGGTGGCGATCCTGGATTGGGCGAGCCGGTATGTGCTGGCCTGGCGTTTGTCGAACACCCTGGACGCCGGCTTTTGCGTCGAGGCGCTCGAGGAGGCGCGGACCCGCCACGGCCAGCCGGAGATCTTCAATACCGATCAGGGCAGCCAGTTCACCGGCTTCGCCTTCACCGGGCGCTTGCGGGCGGCCGGTGTCCAGATCTCGATGGACGGCCGGGGCCGGTGCATGGACAACATCTTCATCGAGCGGCTGTGGCGCTCCCTCAAATACGAGGCTGTCTATCTGCACGACCTTGCCGACGGCTTCCAGGCCCGGCGCGTCATCGGCGAGTGGATCGACTTCTACAACGCCGAACGGCCACACTCGGCCCTCGGCGGAAAAACCCCGGCCGAGGCCTACCGCGGCGACCCGCCTGCGGATATGATGGACAAGCAGCTACGCGCCTTGCCCGCTTACCCACCGGCGCAGCAACGGCGACAGGAAGATCGATCCAAGGAGATTCTGGCAAGATGAGCGGCAACCGGAATACACCTTAAACAGGCCGCCAAGCTGTCCACAAACCGGGGCCACCTCAGACCGCCGAAGCGCACAATGCCAGCCCCAATCCCTGACACGCCACAGAACATCGCGCTAGCCTGCATGAATGGCCTACCTAAGCGCGACTGGAACTACCTCAAGAAGTTAGAAACAAAGGAAGACGCCGACTAAACCATGCCGACGGTTTGGCTAAAACCGTATATAATTCCCAAACAAAAAACCCGGACCAAGGTCCGGGTTTTTAAACATCTACAAGGATAGATGCGTCTCCACCATTCCACTCTCGCCCGTCTTCTTATGCCGGTTCCAGTCTTCGCTGGGCCGCCTTTTCAGCGGTGACCGGCCGACGGGTCTATTGCCATCCCACTGTGGTAGAGAGCACACGGCGTACCAAATAGAGATACGTGTAAAGTCTATGACTTACGTTCAAGCGTGCCGAAAATAATACAGGTTCTCATAGAATTTGTACGTTGGGCAGGATTCGGGCGGTCCGGGGGCACAGGTGACAAGCACATTGTCCGGAAGGGCCGCCCAATGCCAACAAGAAGAAATAGCGGAGGCCGAAGCCTCCGCTATTTCTCGACCAAGAAGCCGACCTACCACTCCAGTCGGAAGCTGAACTGCATCACACGCTCGGTGCCGCGCGTTTCGGTGATTTCACCGAAGTTGCTGCGGTCGATACGGGTGCCGCCTTCAGGAATTGCGAAGTTCGGATGGTTCATCGCGTTGAACGCCTCAGCCCGGAACCGCGCCCGAATGCTCTCGGTGATCGTGAAGTTATTCGTCACCGAAAGGTCGATGTTGAAGAACTTGGGTCCACGACCCTGGTTGCGTCCCAGGTCGCTGCCCGGGTATACGTTGACGAACTCCTCGTTTCCGATCCGGGTGCGTTCGTCCCGATCCGCATCGATCAGGAAGACACGGCCGTCCTCCTTGTTGACACCGAACGGCACGGTACCGATCAGCAGCGCCTGCGAACGTCCGAAGAAGTGATGGTTGAAACGGCCCGTCGTGAAGTTGAACGGACGGCCGCTCGTCGCCTGGACGATACCTGAGAACTCCCATCCACCGATGATGTGCTCGGCTATCGCCGGTAGATTTCTAGCAAACGCCCGGCCTTGTCCGAACGGAAGCTCCGCCAGGAAGTTTCCATTGAACTGGTGCCTGCGGTCAAAGTCCGAAATGTTGTAGTTCCGTTCCGGAAAGTAAGGATCGTTCGCCAGGCCCTCACCACTCTGGCCGTTCGCACGCTCGCCACGGGATTCCGATGCCGACGTGATGTCCATCGACTTCGACAGCGTGTAGTTCATCGTCACGCTGAAGCCATCCGAAAAGCGCTTCCGGACGGTGAACTGACCCGAGTTGTAGTTGGACCGACTGATGTTGGTGAACATGCCGAAGAACTGCACCTGGGGCGACATGAGAATGTTGCCCACCTCGGGCCGACTCTCGATCTCGACGAGTCGGTCAACCAGACTCACCCGGGAATTCGGCCCGGCGGGACGCGTCCGGTGCATCACGGCGTAGAACCCCTGCGTGGCGCTCTCGAAACCGCCTTCCGGACGGATACTGTCAAATCTCGAGGCCGTGTTCACGTAGTTGAGGACGTCGGAATAGACGTTCTCGAACCACGGAATCGGCTGGACGTCCGCGATCGCGGCACCCGTGTTCTCGTAGAGTTCATAGAGAGTCGAGATCGCATCGTAGTAGGTCTGGCCGCTGATCGGATCCAGGATGTTCACCGGACTGGCAATGTCCACCGTACCCAGCAGGTCGCGTGCAAACCGGCCCACATAGGAAGCTTCAACGATCCAGCCCCCTGGAAGCTCCTTCGACATCGTGAAGTTGATCAGGTGGTTCTGCGGCGAATGGATTCCCGAATCGATACCCGCCGTCGACAGGCTGCCGATACCAAAGTCCGTAATCGGCAACGTGAAGTCGGGTGTCTCACCCAGGCTGGGAAAGAAGTCCCGCGGCAACGATACGCCCACGCCGACTCGGGGCGCCCGTTCGAGGTCGTTCAGGCCATCGATCGAGTAGGTAAAGCCGGGAACTGAGAACTGGCTCAAGAGTCCCACCGAACCGCTTTCGGCGGCGTCGCGCGCAAATCGGCGGCCGACCGAATCGTAGGTCATGGTGTAGCCGCCACGGATGACCGTCGGGCCACCCTTGTTCGCCCAGTCTCCCTGGGGAGACCACGCCACGCTGACGCGCGGCGCCCAGTTGTTGGTGTCAGGCGTGTAGTAGTCAGGCAGATCGTTGGCGCGCCCGGCCGGCTGCGCCGTGTAGAAGGGCAACTCCAGGACCGTCTTCGTTGTTTCGATCTGCGTCCGGTAACGCTGCCCCAGGTCCTGGGTCCAGTTCAACTGGACGCCGTTCGCCTCGTACGGCGGCGTCTGATACGCATAGTTCACGCCGAAAGTCACGGTCGTGTTTGGCGTCGCTCGCCATGTGTCCTGGATGTAGAAGTCGTACTCCTGGAGCCGGAACTTCCGTGCAAACGCGCTGCCTGGCGCCAGTTGATTGCCGTCAAGGCCAAACTGCACATCTTCGGAAAAGCGCGAAAGCGAACCAGTGGCCGCCATGACCGCGTTTCCAATGGCTTCGGCGTCCTGCACCCGGGCAAACTCCTCGGCTCCCAGCGCCCGCAAGAGACCGGGGCTGGATTCCACGCCGACGTCGTTTCCGGTGAGGTTCGCGCCGCCGCCGTACTGTGGAGGATCAACCAGGTCGAACGAGTTGAAGTTGTTCGTGATGTAGCGGAAGTTCCCGCCGACCTGGATGTTGTGATCGCCGTTGATCCAGCTCAGGTTCTCGACCAGGTTCCAGGTGTCGATCGCCTGCCGCACAGCCTCGTCATCCTGGAAAGGTTCGCTGAAGAGCGGCACGTTGTAGAACGATCGGTTGTTGCCTGTCGACTCGAACGTCTCACGCGTCAGTCCCGCAGTGAAGTTGTTGTTGACGGTCGGCGACACAACCCAGTTCCAGTTCGCGGCGAAGCCCTTGCTGTTGTTCAGCCGCTCGCGCGAATCCTCGAAGCCCGGAAAGCTTTCGCTGCCGAGGGTCCGGACATCGTCGTTGAGCGTCCCGCGCCAGAAGAAGGTGTGGTCATCGTTCGCCGTGTAGTCGATCCGCGACACATACACGTTGCGGTTTCGGACGAACGGCGACTGGAACCGGTACCTCAGCGTGTTGGCCCCGGCATCCGCCCCCGCGGTCGTGCGAGCCGCATCGGTCGAGAACGGCCGGTACAGTTCGAAGTGGGAGCCGATCAGGTTCGGGTTCCAGGTATCGCAATCGATCAGCGTCCAGCGCTCGAGCTGGCCGCCGCAACCGTCAGTCAGAACCCCGAACGATCCGTCGGTACGCTCGTAGCGGATGATACCGTCGAGGAATTCCGGCGTCGGCACGTTTTGCGTGCCAAGGATCGAGCTGCGATCGGTCTGCCGCTCGTAGGCGCCGAAGAAGAACAGCTTGTTGCTAAGGACAGGCCCGCCGACCGAGCCGCCCGGCAAGTGCCGGATGAGCCGGTCCGGCTCCGACGCAAAGTAGTTCCGCACGGAAGTTCCCGTCGATCGGTAGAACTCGTACAACGAACCATGCCACTGGTTGCTGCCGCCTTTCGTTACGAGCTGCACCTGTCCGCCGCTGCCGCGCGCGGCCTGGCCGCCGCCGCCGGCGGTCTGAACGATGAACTCCTGGCTGGAATCGAGCGTCGTCGGCAACGCGCCTTCGAGCGACGACCCGGCTTCCTGGCGGTTGATGTTCACGCCGTCCAGCACGATGTTCTGCTGGTCGTTCCGCGCGCCGTTGACCTGGCCGCCGTCGTCCCTGCTGAACTCGTCGCCGGTCTGATCGGAGATCTGCACGCCCGCTTGTAAGCCCAGCAGGCCCACGATGTTCCGCGCGTTCAACGGCAGGTCGATAATCTTACGAGTGTCGAACCCAACGCCGAGCTTGGCATCGACCGTGTTGACAGCATCGACGCTGGCGATGACATCGACAACGTCGGTGATCGCGCCGACTTCGAGCGCCAGGTTGACGATCACGGTCTCCCCGATCGGCAGCGAGACGCCGCTCATCAGCTGCGTCCGGAACCCGGCAGCGACGCACTGACGTCGTAGGTTCCCGGCGGAAGCTGGCTGACGAAATAGGTGCCGGTCTCGTTCGTGACGACCAGGCGGGTCGCTCCAGTGGCGGCGTTGGTCACGGTGACTTCGACGCCCGGAATCACGGCGCCGGTCGGATCGTTCACGACGCCGGTGACGACGCCAGCGCCACGACGACCAGCGCAACCCGGAACGTGTCAACAAGTTTGAGACACCTGCATTCGGAATTTAAGCTACCGTAGGCGACTCTGCGGGCGGGTTGATCCACACCTTGTCCGGCGGCCCAGCGATCTTTCTCGGTACATTGACGAAACGTTCTGGATGTTGCCGACGAGCGCGATCCAGAGCATGCTGGCGTCGTTCCAGAACCGGACCGGTCTGACCGTAATGGACCATCGCTGGGGTTAGCCAGTTCAGACCGGAATGGTAGTGGACGTTGTTGTACCAGTGGAAGAAGTCCCGGCAGAACGCCTTGGCGTCCTGGATCGAACCGAATCGTTCCGGGAAGTCAGGGCGGTATTTCAGGGTTTTGAACTGGGCTTCCGAGAACGGGTTGTCGTCGGACACATAGGGCCGAGAGTGGGATTGGGTCACACCCAGATCCGATAGCAGCAGCGCCACCGCTTTCGACTTCATCGACGAGCCGCGATCGGCGTGCAGAGTCAGCTGATCCTGCTCGATCCGATGCTTGTCACAGCTTTCACGAATCAGTTTCTTGGCCAGGCCGGAAGATTCGCAATCGGCCACCATCCAGCCCACCGCCTGGCGGCTGAAGATATCGAGAATCACGTACAAGTAGAAGTAGGTCCACTTCCGTGGTCCCTTCAGCTTCGTGATGTCCCAGGTCCACACTTCATTCGGGCCTGTCGCCAACAGTTCCGGCTTCTGGTAGACGGGATGACGCCGTTGGTTCCGCCGTTCGCACACTTCTTGGTTCGCATCCAGAATCCGGTACATCGTGCGTACCGAGCACAAATAGCGGTCTGCATCCAGCAAGGCCGCACACACTTGGGCGGGCACCTGATCCACGAAGCGCCCGCTATGCAGCAGGTCGAGGACTTCCTGTCGATCGGCTCCGCTCAATGCCCGATGTGATCGTGGGCGTGCCCGCTCGGCTGCGGGCGCGGCGGCCCGCTGCCGACGCCGATAGAGCGACGCGCGGGAAACCCCGAAGGCCCGGCACGCCGGCGCCGTCCCCAATTCGGTGGAGAACTTTTCGGCCGCTTCCATCAGTTGTTCTCTTCCTGGTCCGGGTTCTTCAGAGGAATCCCCAATAGCGTGGAGACTTTTTTTTGGATCTCGATGACCGTTTCGGCTTGCTCCAGCTTCCTCTGGAGCCGTTGCGCCTCGCGTTCCAGTTCAGCGATGCGCTTGTCCCGGCCGTCCTTCGGCTGCGCTTTCCGTCCTCGCTTCGCCGAACCCATCCCGGCCAATTCCCCGGCATCGTGTTGCCGCCGCCAGGTGCGCAGGCTCGAGGAATACAATCCCTCCCGGCGTAGTAAGGCCCCCCACTCGCCCGGCTTCGTGCATCGGTCCGCCTCCCGCACGACCCGGCGCTTATATGCGGCGCTGAATCGCCTCCGTATCGCCTTATTGGTCACCTCCGGGTCCGGATTATCCCCATTCCGACCGGCCGCTTCACGCGCAACTCCAGTCGCCCTGCGGGCGCCTTCCGTTCCACGCGATTCTTCGTTCTCGTTCTCTGGTTTCATCACCAACACAGGCTCACTTCCTTCCCGCCCTGCTCACTAATTAACGGTTAGGCAGGTGTCTCACCTACATTGGCACAGAGGGCGCTTGCGGGAGAGACGTTCATGGACGACTGGCGGGAGGGCACCGTCAGACACCTGTACGACGCCGTCACGACCATGCCGATTTCGGGTCCGAAGCTAAACGACCGGACATACCTGAACATCGTCGCTTACATCCTCGAGTCGAACGGTTTCCCTCCAGGCTACGAACTGGTGCGAGAAGAACTGCGGGAGATCCGGATTGAAGGACCGAACGGACCACAGCCGGTACCAGACCGGGCGACGGTTCAGGTCGTCGGATGCTTCACGCGAGCCGATGGCGACGACTGGACGCTCAGCGACGCGACCGAGCTTGTACGGATTCGGAACTCCGAGCGAGTGACATCCGACGAGGTCGCTCTTGCGAAGACGGCCCAGCTCGGTGAGAGCTTCTTCGGGCTGCAGAATTTCTTCATGGTCGGCAGTTTCGACCGTGACGCCCACGACGGCCACAAATTGATGATAAAAGGTGTGTTGATCCGGGATCCCGAAGGGGACCGGATCAGCCTCACGGCCGTTGGGGACGCGGCATCGACTTGCCAGCGGTAGTCTCACCCAGGACTATTGACCTGGTCGGATCGGAGTAATCCGTGGCCCGCTCACTCGTAATGAAGCGCGACGATCGGGTCGACGCGGGACGCCCGCCGTGCCGGCAGGTAGCCTGCTAACCCCCCGACGAAAACCATCAGCAGAGCCGCGGACGCGATCGTAAGCCCATCGGTCGGAGCCAGGCCAAAGAGCAGGCTCGATACGAGCCGGCCCGCGGCCATCGCCGCCGCAAGCCCGATGCCGATGCCGAGGGCCACGAGCACCAGCGATTCCCCAAGCACCATCCGTGTCACGTCCCACCTTTGCGCGCCCAGCGCCATCCGAATGCCGATCTCGTTCGTCCGCCGGACGACGTTGTAGGATGCCAGCCCGAACAAGCCGATCGAGGCAAGCAGGAGCGCCAGGCAACCAAACAGCAGGTATGACAGTGCGAAAAACCGCTCTTGCGACAACCGCTGCTCGATCTGCTTAGCCTGGGTGATTACGTTGATGAGAGGCAGGTTCGGATCGACGAGCCGAATCGCTTCCCGAACGCTCGCGACAAGCCCTTCGGGATCGCCCGCGGTCTTCACCTCGAACGTCATGCTATTGGAGTTTCGCTGCGTGTAAGGCAGATAGATGGTGGGTGGCTCTTCATCACGGACGTTGGTGTACTTCACGTCGCCCACGATGCCGACGACCGTAACGTTTCCGGCATCTTCGAGAGCGAAACCGAACCGGCTGCCGAGCGGATCCTGGCCCGTGAAGAAGTGTTTCGCGGCGGCATCGTTGATCACCGCCACGTCCGGCCCGGCATCGTTGTCCCTCGGATCGAGCACACGCCCGGCCAACAACGGTATTTCCAGAGTCTCGAAGAACCCTGGCGACACCGTCATCATGTGGGCGCTGTTGTCGTCCATGACTTCCCTCCCCTCGGCGTAGACGCTACTCGTACTCGTACTGCCCGAGAGAAAGGCGGTCCGGGACATTCCCACCGAACGCACCCCAGGCAGCGCGGCGAGACGTTCCCGAATCTGACCATACAGCATGGTGATCTGGTCGTCTTCGTACCCGTTGAGGGCTGGATTCAGGCGGAACAGCAGGATGTTGTCGGGATTGAATCCCACATCAACGCCGCGCAGATTCTGGAGTGTGCCGAGAAAAAGGCCGGCACCGATCAGGAGCACCAGCGACACGGCGACCTGGAAGACCAGCAGGGCCTTGCTGAGGCGTGTCCTCCCTCCGGCAACGCCGCGGCTTGTCTCCTTGAGAGCACCTGACAGATCCACCCGAGTCGCGCGGAGGGCGGGGATCAGGCTGAAGATCACCCCGGTTGCGACGCTCAGGAGGGCGACAAACGAGAACACACGCCAGTCGAAAGGCGCACTTTGACCCTGGGGCAAGAGCTGTCGTCCCCAATAGGCCACCAGGAGACCCAGCATTCCGCCAAACGCCGAAAGCAACACACCTTCGGTCAACAACTGTCGCACGAGACGCCTGCGGGTGGCCCCCATGGACAGACGGATCGATATTTCTTTCTGGCGGGCCGTGGCCCGCGATAAAAGCAGGTTGGCGACGTTTGCACAGACGATCAGGAGAACCAGCGCCACAACAGCGCCGAGGATGGTCGCTGTGCGCGTCGTACGGGATCCGGGGTCGTAGACACCGCGTGCCCCGGAGTCGACCTGCAGGCCGGGAATGGCCGTCCGACCCTGATTTCTGGACCGCGCGCGGTCCTCTGCGGACAGGGCCTCGAGGTAGGCAGCCATGCCTTCGCTCGCGACTCGCCCGAAGACACTCTCAAAGTTGCCGCGGACCTGTTCGGCGCGAACGCCGGGGTTCAATCGGCCCATGACCTGGAGCCACCACCACGTCGCGTCACCCAGCCTCTCGCGGCCGCTCAATTGAGGATCCAGTGTCAGCGGCAGATGAACGTCGGCGGCAGTGCCCGATGCCGTTTGAATTCCCGTGTAGTCGGGCGGCGTCACGCCGACCACCGTGACCGGCGTGTTGTTCACCGTAACGACTCTGCCCACGACAGTCGGGTCCAGGCCGAACCTCCGGCCCCAATACCCGTGGCTGATCATGACGACGGGCTCCGCACCCACAACGTCGTCATCGGGCCGTATCGTCCGGCCGACGATCGCCGGAACACCGAGGACTTCAAAATACCCACCGGAGGCAATGAACCCAGACGCGATCTCAGCCCGCCCGTCGACAACGACGTTGACCTGGCCAAACGGCGCAGCGGCAAACATTCCCGAGAGGGTCTCGTTACTCGCCTGGAGTTGCTCGAAGGTCGCGTAGGAGAACGTTGCGGCGGCCCTCTCGCCCGAAGGCGTCGGCGCAACCGCTCCGTATTCGCTCCGGCTCGTCGCCATCTGGTTGTCTCCGAACCATCTCAGCCGCACGAGTCCATCCGGGTCCGCGACCCGAATCGACCGCAACAGTTGGCTGTTGACCGCCCTGAACAGAGCCGTGTTCGCGCCGATACCCAACGCGAGCGAAAGTAGTACCACGGCGGTCCAGCCTTTCGACTGAAGCAGGACGCGGACGGCGTGTCGAAGATCTCCAAACATCAGGCCTCCACCGGGGGAAACATTTCCCCGAATCCTCTATAGACTCCGAAACTGTGAAATTGGTTGTCCGACGAAACGAACTAGTCCAGACGAACGGAACTTCGTGCCAGAACGACACCGGAAGAAGCCGCCATGGAAGTGTAGTAGGAGACGAAACGCTGAGGTTCGGGTGCGTCGTACGGCCTCAGGTTCTCGGCCCACCGGTACCCGATGGGCTGGTACCAAAGTTCAGCCTCAACGAGGAATGGGCCCTCGGCTCGGGAAGTGTCGATCGAGTAGTGCACCCGGTCCGATCCGCCTCCGAAGTCCGTGTCGTCGGATGCCGATCCGTGGACCGCGATGTCCTCGCCGGCCGTAGTCTTGTCGAAGCCTTCCGGCAAAACGCGATTGTCTTTGATGTAGCGCAGGCCAGTGAGCAAGCCTGTCGTCAGGACGTCGTTTCGGTCCACCATGATGGATTCGTAAATCTGAACCTGATCGGCGTTCGTGATCTGCTCGTAATGAGGTTCGTATCGCAAAGGGTCGGCATCGTTGTCGTTGCCCTCGATCAAGCCGTCGGGCGTCAAGGCGCCCGAAGAGAATACAATTTGTCCTGAGCCGTCGCGAACCGTCACGTGCAACCACACACGCCGGGACGGATAGGCCGTTGGCAGCTTGTGCCCCGCGATGTTCTCCACAAGCAGATTGGCTTCGAGACGCGTGCCGCGGACCGAGGCCTGCTCTATTGTCAGGCGCGCGCTGTCCTCCGCCAGATGCCGGCGGGCTCGCTCTGCGGCCAACTCCAGCTCCTGAGAAAGAGCTTGAACGCCAAGCTCTGCACGGTACCTGTTCAGCATCTGCACCACGAAGAAGTTGCTCCCGCGAAAATCATGACGCGAAAAACCCTCGCGCGGCTCGCCCAACACCGACGTGATCGGCATGGGTTCGGCAACAACGGGCATGTGACAATCCTGGCAGCTTTGCTCCTCGCGATAGCGGCTGTGCAGCCACTCCTGGTAGGGTACCTGTTCGGGCAGCTCACCGATGACTACGCCTCCGGGCCCGAGAGTTTGTGTGATCAAAGTGTGGCACGTGGCGCACAACTCCGATTCCTGAATGTGGGTGGACTCGGTCTGCCGGAACCCCGTGGCCGACCTCATCATGTGGAGCCGTCCGTCGTCCGGCTCAAACGGACCGTAGATCGCCCGCTCGCCCTCGAATCGCGTCTCGTCAATGCGGAAACCGCCGACGAGGCTTTCTTCGGTCCCAAGCCCCTCTTCGGTGATCTGATGGCATAGCGTGCAGGACACCCCGTCGGCCGCCAGCAGATCCTGGGGGTCGTCACGGGACCCGATCGGCAGATGCGCGAATACGCTACCGCTTCCGCCATTTACGTTCGCCGAATAACGCGCCATCGGCATGTGGCACTTCGAGCACTCATCTTCGATGGCGGCCTGGGCCTCCGGATGATCGATCACTTCACGGCGTACCGCCGCCTGCCAGTATGGATCGCGCGCCGAGTTGGCCATCATCGAGGAACGCCACGCAAACCCGATCGAAACGTCTTCACCGGATGGCGTCACGAGCCCGTTGTGGCACGCGATACAGGCGTGGTGCGTGTCGAACAGGTGGTCCGCCGGTAGAGGGGAAGGTGCCTGCGCCGCACCCGAAGGGAAAGGAGACAACAGTTCGAGGCCGATCAGCAGGGTCGATATGGCTGCCACCAGAGCACTAATTCGGAGCGTCGGCGTCGGTCTCACCATCCCGCGAACAGCCCTCCGTCGAACCAGTCCCAGAGTACGTAAACCATGACCTCTGTCCTGCGGCGCCCGGTGTAGGTCAACGGCAGCCGCACGCCGACGTTCATCAAGACGTGCTGGCGCTGGCTGAGGCTGAACTGGACCTGGGGGACGAGGTCCCAGTGGGTTGGCGCGTCGTCGTCGAGATCCCGGGCGCCGAGCAACTCCACTATGGGAGACCATGCGCGGCCCCACCCGCCGTCCTGGGCGATGGTCTTACCGACCGCGGCACCCCAGAACGCTTCATCGGCACGGTCGCGGTCAGCCGGAATCTCCAGGCCAGCCTGAAGATGCATGAACCCGTCGGCGGGAAACATCTGACCAAAGGCAACGAACGGCTCGAAGACGGTCACCCCCTTCCCGAAACCCCGGTCTTCGTTGCCCGTCGGGAGAATGACCTCCCCGGCCACGCTGAAGATGGAACCCGTCCGAAGGCTGTAGAACAGATTCCTTTTGTAGCCAAGCGTGATGTCTCCGATCCCACCACGCCAGCTTCCGGCGTTCCGTCCCTCGAAAGTGAACGGCACCTTGATTTCGATCTGGTTGCGCGATCCGAAACGGCGTTCGTAGACGATCGCGGGTGTGACCGAACCGTCTCCCTCGGCTGCAGTAGTCACCGTCAGGACCATCTCGTCCTCAGGAAACGCCTTTTCGGTTACCAGCGCCCTGGGCAGGTTCAGCTCACCCCTCGGCCAACTCTTGTCCTCGCAGAACGTTCGTATGTGGCCGAGAGCGAGCAGAATCTCGTCCTCGGTGAGGACCTCGCCAAAAGCCGGCATCATCCGGTCGAATGCTCGCACCGGACCGCCCTGGTGCGCAACCGCCAGCCAGTCGCCGTCCGGTTCCCTGGAGGCAAACCGGCAGTCGGTGAAATCGGGAAGTGGAATATCGAACCCGACTGTGGAAATTGGACTGCCCGTGCCGTCAGCGCTGTGGCAAGCGGCGCACCCACCTTGGTAGAGCTCGCGTCCGGTTCGTTCGACTTGGGTTCGAGGCTGCTCTCGGAACGCCATCGACTCGGCGGCAAGGACACCCCAGAATCCGAAGACAACGACGCCCACCGATTCGAAGAGAACATGGGTCAGCTGCGCTTTCCGCTTCGGACTGTTTGTAAACATTAGGTAACAAAGACAGGGTCAAAACTCCACAAGAGCTTCCACCATTTACCATTAAGCAGTCAAGGCTGATGCAATCGGGACCGATAACGTTAAAGGCTTCCCTGCTTTGGTAACGAATCGGCAGACGCGGAGTCTGTGTCTAAATCGATGCGGTCGATGAGGGCCGGACGGAAACGTTGAACAAAGCCGCGACGTCCGGTGTCTCTAGAATCAACGCCATTGACTAATGGTACCCTGTTAGGTTGCAAGGAAGGTTGCACGCATTCCCTGCACAAGCTCGAGAAGATGCTACACGCTCGCAACATTCGGATCGCTCCGACACCGCTGTCGATCTTGGCCACTGGCATCTTCGCATTGGCGCTGTGCCCGACACTTGTGCCGGCTCAATCCGACGCCCCGGTGTCGCAGACGCCCGCCGAGATTGGGAAGGCCCTCCTTTATGAAGGCGTCACCGGACTGGCAAGCGTTCTGGAACAAGCCGGCGTGCCGCCCCTGACGTTCGATCAGGAAACTCAGGTTCAGACGGTTTGGGAAGCGCACGACCGGGAGTTCCGCCGCCTTGTCGAAGAGAACGGCGGTGTCGTCAATCAGGCCATCGCCGAAAACATCGCGGACCTTGAAGAACAAGTGTTCCTCGCCTCGATCAAGTTCCTGAACCCCGCCCAGCGAAACGTTCTCTCGGAACTCCTCGAGATGGACCTCAACACGGATCTGCCCGAAGACCCGGGTGAGCTTCGGGAGTATCTCGGAGACTTGCGCAGCCCCGGCGGCCGTGGAGGTATTTCTATCGACGGCTTCGGTGGCGGCCGGATGGCGGACCGGGACGAAATTCAGGAAATTCGAATCAACGAGAACGCATTCACGGCCGAACAGAGCCGACAGGGCCGAGGTCAGACGCAAATCATCACTCGCGGTGGCAGCGGCCAGTTCAGGGGCACATTCGGGTTCAACTTCGCCGATGAATCGCTCGACGCGCGGAACACATTCGCGTCGTTCCGCCCGCCGTACCAGCGCCGGAACTTCAACGGCAACTTCAGCGGACCGGTCATCCGGAACCGGTTGACTCTATCCTTTCAGCCTGCGCGACAACACGAACGAACGGGGCGAAACACTGCGGGCCATCACGCCGGATGGACCAGTGTCCGGAGCTGTTACGATCCCGAGTAAGAACCGAAACTACTCAACAACAGCAACCGCACAGATCAGCGAGAATCACGTCGTCAACTGGAGCTTCAGTCATGGAAGCAACAACAATAGGAACTTTGGAGTGGGCGGGTTCACCCTTCCGGAGCAGGCCTTCAGCTTTGGTGGCAACAACTTCAACTTCCAGATCAAGGACACTGCGGTCCTGTCGTCTTCTCTGAACAACGAAGTTCGTTTCCGCGTTAGCGGGGGCTCAAACAATACGGTACCGGCGACCATCGCACCGTCGATCAACGTCATCGATGCGTTCAAGGGTGGCGGATCGAGCGCCGACGGCGAGAACCAGAATCGATTCTATGAATTCGGCGAGTTGCTGATGTACACGGGACAGAATCTGTCCGTGAAGGCAGGTTTTGACGGCACCTATAACCGGAACGATTCGGTTTCGCGCAATAACTTCAACGGGTCGTTCACGTTCTCGAGCCTGGACGATTTCATCGCAGGAAAACCGATTCTGTACAACGTGAACCGAGGGGAAACAACGCTGGACGTCGATCAATTTCAGACCGCAATGTTCGTCCAGACCGACTTCAGACTCACATCCCGGCTGGCCATGGGCTTCGGCCTCCGTTACGAAACGCAGACGAACGTTTCCGACAACAACAACCTCGACCCCCGGTTAGGTTTCGCCTATTCGATCGGCAGCTCGACCGTCCTTCGGGGTGGCACGGGAATCTTCCATCAGCGGCTGAACCAGGGAACCGTCGCCCAGTTGATCCGCTTCGACGGAACCGGACAGGAGTCGATCACGATCAGCAACCCCTCCTATCCCAACCCCTTCGTCGACACCGAGGGAGAACCAATCCTTTCGCTACCGACGTCCACGCGGGTTCGAGCCGATGATCTGGCGACGCCCTACACATGGAATTCGCAGGTGTCGCTGGAAACTATATTCGATCAAGGTCTCGCACTGACGGGAACGTATAGCTTCGTGCGGGGCGTCCATCTGTACCGGTCACGGAACACCAATGCTCCGGTGGACATCACAGCCTCCACTCCGAGTTCCTGCCGCCCGGAGCAGGACGAAACGACGTGCCAGCGCCCCGACCCGGCGAAGGGCAACATCTACATGCTCGAGTCCACGGGCTTGTCCAGCAGTCACAATCTCAACATCAACTTCCGGCAGCGGCTGAGCTTCGTCAACATCAACGGTGGCTACTCTCTGAACTCCTCATACGGTTCCGGTGGAGGGCCGTTCAGCCTGCCCGAGGACAACCACGACCTGGCTGCGGAGTGGGGACGCAACGGCGCGAGGCATCGATTCAATACCTCGGTAAACTTCCGGCTGCCCTGGAACATCAACGCCAACACACGCTTCAACTGGAACTCGGGAAACCCCTACAACCTCCGGACCGGACGAGACGACAACCAGGACCAGAACACGAACGATCGCCCCGAAGGCGTGCCGCGAAATTCCCTGACTGGACCCAGCTTCTCGAATTTGAGTCTGAACCTGTCGAAGTCCATCCAGCTCCGGTCCACGACGGTAGAGGGAGACAGTACCGGCCCGGCGGCGGCCGGCGGCTACTACGGCCAGCGACGGGGCGTCCGGATGACCATCTCGGCGAATGCCAACAACGTGCTCAACCGGGTCAACTACCAGAGCTTCAGTGGCGTGATGACGTCGCCATTCTTCGGACTGCCGACACGCGCACGGCCCCCCAGGCAGATTTCACTGTCGCTTAATTTCAATTTCTAGTCTCTCGTTTGACCGAACCGATTAACCGCAACGATTCCGGAATGATCCGCGCGCTGTTGCTGGCAGTGTTCCTCCTGGGCACTCTGGGCACGGGCATCGAGCTACTCTTGCTGGGCCACTACGAGAACTCGTGGCAGTGGACGCCGCTCGGCATGATCGCCTTCAGCCTTGTGGTTCTAGCGTTCCGGTTTTGTCTGAGAGACCCGCGGGTGATGCGACTGTTCCAGGTAACGATGGGCCTGTTCCTGGTCTCCGGTTGCCTCGGCATCGCCCTTCATTACGCAAATAACCGGGAATTCGAGCTGGAAATGTACCCGTCGATGGGAGGAATCGAACTGATCTGGGAATCGCTTACCGGTGCTATGCCTGCCCTGGCTCCCGGCATGATGATCCAACTTGGCCTGGTGGGACTGCTGTACACTTACAGGCATCCCGATTTTTCCAACATACGAGCCGCGACGAATCGCGACACGGGAGGACAACGATGAGACTCGAAATCGCCTTATGCGCGGTCGTTTTGACCCTGACCCTGGCCCCCGACGGCCAAGCCCAGGTGGGACAAAATATGGGGGTCGCCAACCCGAACACTGCGGGAGAGAGCGACCTGACCGGCTTGCCGCACCTGAACTCAGCGCTGGTGGACGGAATGCTCGAACGACGGCCGTTTCTCGGAATGACGGAGCTGGACGCGTTCCTCGGAGCGTCGCTCAGCTCGGAACAACGGGAGGAACTCTATGTCCATCTCTTCCTGCCGATCAACCTCAATTCGGCCAGCGACGAAGAGATCCACATGGTCCCGGGAGTGGGCGACCGGATGGCTCACGAGTTCGAGGAATACCGGCCCTATCGGGCTCTGGCCGAATTCAGGCGGGAGATGGGCAAGTACGTCGACGACGACGAAGTTGCCAGGCTGGAACAGTACGTCTTCGTTCCGGTCAAGTTGAACACGGCCAGCGATGAGGACATCCTGTCGATTCCGGGAATCGGAAACAGGATGTTGCACGAATTCAAGGAGTACCGGCCGTACCGGCAGATCGAGCAGTTTCGCAGGGAGATGGGCAAGTACGTCGACGACGACGAAGTCCGTCGAATGGAACGCTACGTTACGATCGACTGAACGGTCTGGCTTCCCCGAAGCGGGAGCCGGCGCCCCCGTTCCGGTAAGGTATCACTTCAGCCCGTGCGTTTCGATATAGCGCAGGGCGAATTCCTTGAGCGCAGCAGATCGGAGGCCGATCCGGGCCGCTTCTTCTTCGGCCTCGGCAAGATCCCAACCATCCCGGAGCACTCTGCGTATCAGCCAGAACGCACCGACCCGATTCGCCGACGCGCAGTGGATGAACATCGGTCGGTTGCTCTCATCGTCGGTCAGCCTCAGGAATTCCTCCACCTGCCCATCGGCGACATCGCTGCCGGCGACCGGGATGTTGAAGTAGCTCATCCCGAGTGCCCGGGCCATGTCGGCTTCCGCGCTCGCGTCGTGCTCACCCGGTGTCCTCAGGCTCAGGATCGCCCGGATCCCGTCATCCTTTAATTCCGATAACTGGTCGATTGTCGGCTGACCCGCCGTACAGAACTCTTCGTTGACCCTCAGGAAGTTCCGGATCGACAAGTCCTGGGCAAACCCGGTTCCGCCGAACGCCAGCAGAGCCAGAACTGTAATCGCGATTCGTTTCATCATGACCTCAAGTGCGTCTTTCCCGCGAAGAGGAAGAGGAAGAGGCCGGCGCCGGATCTGAACCGAACCGGTCGCCGGGCCCGCGTGCTCAATCGATTGCGAAGCAGTAGAACAGCCCGTCTCCACCGGTGCCCCTCAGATTCTCTTGACTGCATCCTCTGGTGGCGTGCGAAGAGTTCCACGACGTGTTGCCGCCGCCACTTCGATCGTGATGACCGATCATCGCGCTTCCTTCGTCGCTGCTCGTCCAGTTGTCGCAGGTCTGATCCGAGGCCGTGCCGTCCGAGTTCGAACCGGTCAGGATGTCGTGCCGGTTCACATCGTCTCCCCGGCCGCTGACGACATCGCCCTTCTCGTTGACCGCGGACGCTTTGGTCATGTTGTTCCGATCGCGCTGGACGTCTCCGTGCAGATCCGCTACGTTGCCCGCGACCATCTGACCGCTGGCGTTATACCAGGGGCCGTCGCCGATGCGGTCGCGTGCGTTGACGCCTCCTGATCCGGTCGTGCTCAGGTACGCCTGCCACGTCTTATCACCCGCGCCAACAGCCGCTGCGAGTGCCTGGCAGTGCTGATCGGCCCCTTCGAGGCCGCCGAGGTCGGCGCCGTTGCCGGGTCCGACACTCGTTACGAAGAAAGTCATGTCGGGAGGGGGCCCTGCTTGACCGCGGCCACGACCACGGCCACGACCGCGTTGCGCGAACGCCGGATCGGCGGCCAGCGTGATCAACGCCAAAACGACTAGAACAAAAGAAATCTTCCTCATGTCGGTCTCCTTCTGGAATTTCTGAGAGACCGATAGTCTACCCTACCCAATACCCCAGGATGCAAAGCAAACGGTAGGGCGTGGGTCGCGCTGGAGACCGCGATTCCGGCAGATGTGAAATGACAGGTTTCTAATGAACGATGGAAAGTAATTCAGTCACCCATCGGGGAATCAACGGCGACTTCCACGGGAAGGATACTTGCCTTGAAGCCGAACAGACTGCGGATGTCCTCGAGGATCAGATAGCTGGACGGCACCAGCAGCAGCGTAAACACCGTGGCGAACAGGACGCCCGAAGCCAGCGCGACCGCCATGGGAATCAGGAATTGGGCCTGGATGCTGGTCTCAAGGATCAGCGGGGTCACCCCGGCCGCCGTCGTGAGTGAGGTCAGAAGGATCGGACGGAAACGCGCCACCCCGGCCTCGCGTGCAGCATCCTTGATCGCCAGCCCCTTGGCCCGCGTGCGGTTGACGAAGTGGACAAGCACGAGGCTGTCGTTGACCACGACACCCGCCACTGCCACCATTCCCATCATCGACATGAAGTTCATCGTCATGCCGAGCAGGCCATGGCCGAAAATCGCTCCCACCAGACCGAAAGGCACCGCCGACATGACGATCAGCGGCTGCACATAAGACTTGAACGGAATCGCCATCAACGTAAATATGACGAACAGCGCAACCAGGAAACCTCGACTCAACCCCTCCATGAACTCGCCTTGCATCTGCTGCTGACCCTCGAGCGAGTAACTGACGGTGGGATGACCCGCAAGGATGTCCGGCATGTGCCGCGCCTCGATGTCGGACAGGATGTTGTTCGCGTTCGCCACCGCCTCGTCCACCCCTGCTGTCACGTTAATGGCGCGATCCCGGTCGACGCGCTTGATGCTGGCGAAACCGCGGCCCATCTGGGCCTCGGCGACCGTACCGAAAGGCACGGCTTCACCCGTCGGCGTCCGGATCCGCATGCGCTCGAGGTCTCCCACGGACTGCCGTTCGTCAGCGGGGTAGCGCACCATCACACGCACATCGTCACGGCCGCGTTGAATCCGCTGGGCCTCCTCACCGAAAAAGCCCTGACGCACCTGCCGTCCGAGATCCTGGAGTGTTAGTCCGAGAGGCTCGGCGCTCGGATTGATCGCCAGCGTGATCTCGGGCTTGCCGCCGCGGAAAGAATCGGTGATGTCGGTGACGCCAGGGTACTCGGCCAGCCGCTCACGAACCTCGGTGGCCACCATCCGAAGCTCTTCGACGTCCGGTCCCGAGAGTTGGATGTCGATCGGCTTGCCGCCGCCCCCCATCAAGTTGGTCTGGATAGCCTGTTCGACCGCGCCGGGAACGGGCTCCATTCGTTCTCGCAGGCGGCTGCCGATTTCGGCGCTCGAAAACGCTCGGCCTTCTCCTGCGACCAACTCGATGTTCACTTCACCGAGGTACGACCGCGCGGCCGCCACCAGCGCGTTACCGGGTCCCGCTGCCGTCGAAGGCTGCTGCCCGACGCTCGACATGACATGCCGGAACGCCGGCGCCCCGTACTCCACCGCCAGATCCCGGCCCAACTCGAGCGCGGTTGCCTCGATGCTCTCGATCGCCCGGGCAGTAACTTCCGACGGGGTTTCCTGCGGCATCGTCAGGGTAACGACGACGTTGTCCGAGTCCATTTCTGGAAAGAAGACGAACTCGACGACCCCGCCCCCGACCAGTCCGACAGCCAGCAGCAGCGCCGAGAGGGCGAGGGCCGCCGTCAGGTAGCGCCACTCCAGGGCGAATCCCAGAACGGTGCGGTAGACCCGCCCGATGAACCAGTCGAGCCCGGCATTGACCCCCCCAAAGAACCCGTTCCACATCCGGGCCACGATATTGGGGCTTCCGTTTGGCTTCTTGATCTTCTCGCGGGACAGATGGTAGGGCAGAACGAGCTGCGACTCGATCAGGGAGAACAGCAGCACCGGGATAACGACCAGGGGGATAGCGCGGGTAAAGTTCCCGATCATGCCCGGCACCATCATGAATGGCGCGAACGCCACCATCGTCGTGAGCACGCCGAAGATGACGGGTACGGACACCTCCTGCGTGTCCTTGATCGCCCCAAGCAGACCCTTATCGCCCTTCTCGTGCCTGTGGTGGATGCGTTCGGCCACGATGATCGCGTCGTCGACGACGATGCCGAGCACAAGAATGAACGAGAACAGCGTCATCATGTTGATCGTGATGCCGGTGTAGGGCATCGTCGCGAACGCGCCGAGAAAAGCGACCGGGATGCCGATGGCCACCCAGATTGCCAGATGCATCCTCAGGAACAGCGTCAGTATGACGAAGACCAGAATCAGGCCGTTCCGTCCGTTCCGGACGAGCAGATCGGTCCGGTCTTCCAACAGGACCGACGTGTCCTGCCATGTGGACAGGGACAGCCCAACGGGCATCGAACCCTGTTTCTCTTCCACGTAGTGCCGCACGGCAGCGGCCACATCGGGAGCGTTCTCGTCTCCCACACGATAGACCTGGACCGTAACGCTCGGTTCGCCGTCCAGACGCGCCCATTGATCGGTTTCCTCGAAACCGTCGATGATCGTGGCGACGTCCCCCAGGAGCAGGCGGCTTCCATCGGGCCGCGTTTGCAGTGTCAGCTGCTCGTAGTCTTCACCGCGATAGGCCTGGCCGATGGTACGGAGCAGAATCTCTCCGGTGTCGGACTTCACCGAACCGCCCGGCATGTCAAGCGACGATCCCCGGACGGCGCGCGCGATGTCGTCAAACGTCAGACCATACTGACGGAGCGTGTCCTCGGAGACCTCGATCGCGATCTCATAGGGCCGGATGTTCTTCAACTCGACCTGGCTGATCTCGGGAAGGTCGGCAATCTCGTCACGGACTTCCTCGCCGAGCCGCTTGAGCGTCACCTCGTCCGTATCCCCGGATATCGAGACGCTGATGACTCCGAGACGGGCGAGCATCTCCTGGACGATCGGCTTTTCGGTTTCCTCGGGAAAAGTCGAAATCGCGTCGACACGAGCCTTGACGTCGTCGAGCAGCTCACGAATGTTGAATCCGGTCTCGACCTCGATCATGACGCTGCCCGCGCCTTCCGAGGCCGTCGACGTGATGCGCTTGACGCCCTCGAGACCCTGGAGGGCCTCCTCGACCTCTTCGGGAGCGGCGCCGCGGTAGGGAACGGTAACGGAAATGAGCTCGGCTTCGAACTCGGGAAACACTTCCTGATTGACGGAAAAAAACAGCCATCACGCCGACCGCAGCGATGATGATCATCAGCAGGTTGGCGACGACGCCGTTATGGGCGAACCACGATATGAGCCCTTTCACTGCTTATTCCTCCGGCTCCACGGGCTCCGCCTCCTGAACGCGAACCCGCATCCCACTCACCGCACCCTCGAGAGGCGATGTCACGACACGATCTCCATCTTCGAGCCCGGCGTTGACCAGCACGCGATCGCGCTCCTGCCGCAGGAACCCGACCTTTCGAAAAAAACAACACGCCGTCCTGGACGACCAGCACGTCATTCGTGCCCCGGATCACCGAACGTGGAAGGACTACCACTGGTCCGGACCGCCGGCCGCGGATCTCCGCCTCGACGAACATTCCGACCGCCAGCGGCGGACGACTCGGGTCGGCACCGCGCGCGTAACGATCGTTCACCCGGGCGATGACATGGATCATCCGAGTTTCCGGGTCGATTACACCTTCGGTCCTCACGATATCGCCGGTCCATTCGTGATTTTTCCCGCCAAAATTCGAACGCAATGTGACCCGGGGACCTCTAGGATCCGCTTCGTTTCCATCCTGCCGGTAGGCCAGAGGCAGGTTGACGTACGCCAGTTCCTTGTCCGCAATCGGCAGCCGGACCTCGGCCACGTCGATCGCATACAACGTTGCGACCGAAGCCCCGGGGACGACATACTGTTCGACGTCGACGCGTTCCTGGCGAACCCTACCCGCATAGGGAGCGCGCAACACCGTTCGCTCCAGGTTGTACCCTGCCTGTTCAAGCGTTGCCTGGGCGGAGGCGAGCGCAGCCAGGGCCTCGGCGATTTGGGGTTCCCGCATCGCGAGCGGCGTCGGTCGGCCGTTTCCCAGCAGTTCCCATTCATTCTGGGCGAGAGCCGCCTCCTGGCGCTCGGTCGCCAGGCGTAACTCCGCCTGCGCGATGGCGGCCCTGGTACGGACGATCGCCAGTTCATAGTCCCGGGGGTCGAGCCGCAGCAGGACGTCGTCCTTCTCGAAGAAGCCGCCGGAAACCAGCGACGGAGATACTTCGATCACGCGGCCCGCAACTTCGGGAACGAGCTCCGACTGCGTACGCGGCATGACCGTCCCCTCGGTGAACACACTCATCGCGACGTCCGTAAAGCGGATCTCGCTCACTTCCACGAGAGGAGCCGGAAGGTCCGCCACACGCGTCTCGGGCGCCGGCCGGTTCCGGATCATCGTTGCAGTTCCGTAGCCCGCGATCGCCAGGACGAGAATGGGGAGCACGATTCTAAGAGTTAAATGACCCCCGGCAGAGCCGGGGGCTTATTTCTGTGAGCCCCTCAAAGGGGCCGGTCAAGAGCCGCCTGAAGGCAGCTGATGCCCCCACGCCATGTTCAGCTCCTCCAAACGCTGCTCCTCCCGCTCCTGCCGCCAAATGTATTCCCGCACGAATTGTTTGTCCATCCCCACCGTGGAAACGAAATAGCCTCGCGCTCAGAAACTCTTCCCTGTCAAACGGTGTTTCAGTCCCAGAAAGTTCCGGGCAGTCGAGATTGCACTCTTCCCCTTGATGAATCCCGCCACACTGAATACCGCCTACTTCGGAATGAACACCATGTGATACTTGCAGTCCCATTTCGTGTGCGATCGCCTTCGGGCCTCTTTCATTGAGTCCTCCTTCTTTGGAAGTCGTCGCTTCCAAGCTGGACTTTCCTATCTACCGCCGCTCTCGGTCAAACCTCTGCGAGTCGCCCCGGCTAAGCCGGGGGTTTACCTATGGGAATTAGTCTGACTATGACCCACCTCCAGACTCAGAGCCCATGCCGCGAGCGGCGTCTTCGGAAGGCACATCGGCCGAGGCGAAACCGCCGCCCAGAGCCAGATGCAGATCGACGCGATTATCGAGCCGCGTACGCCGGATTCCAAGAAGCTGGCTTTCGGACGAATAGGCTGTTCGTTGTGCCGACAGTACGGTGATGATGTCGGTCAGTCCCAGTCGGTACCTCTGCTCGGCCAATTCCTGGGCGGCGACCGACTGCCTCACGGCTTCCGTCAGTGCCCGCTCGCGGTGGAGGAGGACATCTTCGGCTGCGAGCGCGGATTCAACTTCCCGGTATGCAGCCAGGATGCGGCTCTCGTAGTTGGCGAGCGCCTCGGCAACCTGACTCTCATTGCGGACGACAGTGGCATCCAGTCGACCATTGTTGAAGAGGGGGTAAACCAGGTTCGCCGCAAAATTCCAGATGAAGAGGTTGTAGTTGAGCAGATCGATCAGGTCGCTGCTTGCCGTGCCCGTTCCCGACGTGAGGCTGAAGCTCGGCCGGAGCGCTGCCTGGGCTTCCATGAGACGCGTATCGGCGGACAAGACACCCATCTCGGCGGCCACGAGGTCGGGTCTGCGGTGCACCAGTTCCGAGGGCAGCCCACCGGGGACCTCGTCAGGGACTCGCGGCAAATCGCTCCCCAATGCATAGTCACCCATCGGGTAACGCCCCATCAAGGCCTCCAGCCCACGGAGAGCCCGATCCCGCTGTTCGATGCGCTGTTCTATCGCCGCCTGGGCACGCGCAACTTCTGTCAGCGCAAGCCGAAGGTCGAGCGAAGGCCTCAGGCCACTCTCGAACCGTGCCCGGACTCGCTCGGCCGAAACCTGGAAGCTCTCGAGACTCACCTCGGCCAGATCGACCTGCCGACCGGCTTCGATAGTGGCGAACCACGCTTTCGCCACCTGACCGGTCAGCGACAACTCGGCGGCGGCCAGATCGGCGTAACGGATCCTCGCGTTCGTGACAACGGCCAGTTCTCCGGCACGGATACGGCCCCAAAGATCGGGTTCCCAACTGGCGTTCAGCCGCAATCCGTAATTGGTTGAGGTCGTGCTCAGAACGCCTCCTTCACCTCCCGGGAACGGAAAACCGATGAAGTTCTGCCGTTGCTGGCTGCGGTTCAACGACACGTCGACGTTTGGAAGCAGCGGCGCACCCGCGATCGTCGTGTCCGCCAGAGCAATTTCGATGCGCGCGGCTGCGGCGCGAAGATCGTAATTCCCATAGGTAAACCCCCGGCTTAGCCGGGGGTTTACCTATGGGAATTACTTATTACAATTCCGAGGAGAGCTGGTAAATTGCTTGATAGCTTAAAGATAGAAGAACTTCAGTCTTGGAGGGCGCGAATCTTTTCTTCAATCGGGCGGCGGGCAAACTCGTTGGGCATCCTTAGAACCGCCTCCTGATAGACGGCGATGGCAAGGGCCGTCTTGCCCTCCGCTTCGTAAAGCGGGCCGATCAGGTAGGCGAGGCCGAACGAGGACATCCGGGGCGTGGCTGCGGCCAGCATCACGGACGTTGCCAGACGCAACGTCTCACGTGTGGGATCGGTCTCGAGGCGCCCGCCAAGATCGTCGAACAGCGCCGGATACACCGGCGAAAGGGCCTCGTGCTCGGCTTCGATCGCGTCCATGTAAGCCCGTAGTTGCTCCGCTTCTCGGGCGGGATAGGAAGGCGTTCCCAGGTAGACCGGTGCACTGTCGAGCGCAGCGATGTCGACGATCACGCTCCGGACGGTCTCGGTATCGCTCAAGAGTCGGTCGTAATCCAGCTTTGCCGGCGTGTCGCCAGGTCCGTGATAGTCCTCGTGCGTGGCGTTCGTGAAGAAGAGGTAGGGGATCGATAGCGCGGCGAACGGCGCGAAGTCGCTACGGGAGCCGAGCAGGTCAGTGCCCAGCGGCACGAGTGTCGATCCACCCCTTCGCGTGGCGATGGCGCCGAGTTCGGGCGAGAACTCCGTCCCGAAGACGATCAGCGACCAGCGGTCGAGGTCGATGAAGCTGCGGCCCATTGTGTCGAGAATGACGACCGCGATCGCATCTTCGAGGGGATACAGCGGCTCGTCGGCATAGTGTCTCGATCCGTTGAGACCACGTTCTTCGTCATCGAAAGCGATGAAGACGAGCGAGGGAACCAACTCCGTCTCACGAAGATCGCGGGCCAACTCCAGCATAACGGCCACGCCCGCAGCGTTGTCGCTGGCCGACGCGTAGCCTCTTCCCTGTCCGTCAAAGTGCGCGCCGATGATGATATGCGGACCTCGGTTTCCCCATCGGGCGACCACATTCTGACGCCCGGGACCGATCCTCTGGGCTTCGGCGTCAAGGCCGAGTTCCATGAAGCGTTCGAGCAGGTATTCGGCCGTAGCGATCGCACCGGCGCTCTGGGACCCTCTGCCATCGCGTGCGGGGTCGGACAACCATTCGACGGTAGTCCGAAGCTCCCTGGCGGAAACTGCCGACAGCGAAAAGACGGCCGCCATGACGATTGGTATGAGGAAGAGCCTGTGTCGGATGCGGCTCATGATGTCTTGCCTTTAGTAGGCGAATACGATCCCCACGCTGGCTTCCACTACGTTCAAAGCGGAATCTCCGACGTTGCGGATTCGGTAGCCACGGGCATCGATGCGCACACCGATCGGGCCCATCATCAGCTTGATCCCTCCGCCGTAGTTGAACGCGAACTTCGTGCCGAACGCTCCGGGCCCGTCTCCCGCGGCCCTGACCAGACCCGCGCCGACGGTGGCGTACGGCTTCAGCACCGGCAGCGGCGCCTGAACGAGAAGGTTCGTATTGTAGATTATCGCGTTGGCTTCGCTGTCGAGGAAGTTGGGACTGTATGCGATCGTGTGTTCGAAACCGAGCGGAGCGTTCGTCCGGTAGAGGCGGGCGCCAAACACGCCGAAATCCTTCGGGTCGGTCAGCGTCGCGATCACGTCGCCGCCCACGTCCTCGACGCTTGCCAGATCGACGGTACCGGGATGATTGAATCCGCCGAACAGAGTCAGGTCGTCCGCGAAGGCCGGCGCCGGGATCAGTAGAATCAGAACAAGAAAACAGCAGAAGTGTTTCATCGACAAATTATAATCAATCGGATGCCGGATCACATCGCTGTTACTCGCCGAAGACGAAGTCCATTCTGCCTGGGGTTCATCCTCGTGAGCCTTTTCGTGCAGACAGCGCCGGCCCTCGCACAGGTTGAAGAGGCCCGCCAGGCCATGGCCGAAGAGGACTATCTTCGAGTGGTCGAAATTCTGTCCGAAGCAATCCGGACAGCCCCCAGTGCCGACGCCTCGCTGTACCTGGGCCTCGCCTACAGGAACCTCGTCCAGTACGATCGCGCCCTGGAGTTGTTCGAAGCGGCAGCCCGAATGTACCCGGATGACGTCCGATTCCTGAACGAAACGGCCGAGCTACACGTCAGGAACCGGGATCTCGATCTGGCGAAAGACTCGTTGCGGCAGGCTCTGGCGATTGCACCGGAAGATGAAATCGCGACGGACCTGTTGGCGTCGATACATCTGTCGGAAGGAGACGTCGCCGCGGCGCTCGACACTTGGAACGAGGTGGGACAACCGCGGATCGACGAGGTGCTCCAGAATTTCTCGCCCGCCTACCTCAATCGGTCGGTACCGGATGCGCTCGCGTTCGGTCCCGGTGAGGTCCTGGTCTATGACGACTGGCGGACGACCGAGTCGCGCTTGTACGCCAGCAAACTGTACACGAACCTCGGGCTGGATGTGGAGCCTTCGCCATCGCCCGATCTCTACAACGCCATTGTCCACACAACGCCTCGTGGAAACACGCCGAGCGACATCCTGCTGGATCTGTTGTGGGGAATCCCGGTGAAATCAACTTTTCTGGACATCTGGGACATCCGTCATTCCGGTGTGAGCGTCCGGTCGCACTACCGGTGGGACAAGGACCGACGCCGGATCCGAGGGCAGTTGCTGATTCCCCTCCCACTGCCCGGACTACCGGTTCTGGAACTGCGCAACGTATGGCGCTCGGAGCAATGGAACATGGCGACGCGCCTGCGTCCGGAGTTCGAGCCTGAAGCCAACTTTCACTACAAGTCGAACAGTATCGGCTTCAAATTGCGGGCCGTGCCCGACTACCGAGTGGAGTTCAGTGTCGGCCTGGAATACCGCAATCGGGCTGCGTCTGGAACCATCACCGAACTGGGAATGAACGCGCGCAACTCCGGCACTTTCAGGTTCGGCGCCATCATCCTGGCACGCAACAAACGCCTCAAAACGCAGTTCCGCCTGGACGGATTCGTCGCGCGCGCGGCGGCGCTCGGCGATTTCGATTTCAGCGGAGGTTCCTTGGAGATAGCCAACCGCTTCGTCATCGACGAAGACGAGGCCATGTTCTTCGACTGGTCGGTAACGGGCGGTACGGCGCGCGGTGATCTGCCCGTCGATCACTACTTTTCGCTCGGCATCGGCAGCACGACCCAACACCTCCTGCGTGGCCACGTGGCTTCCGATCAGGGACTGTACGGACGCTCACCCATGGGTACGGACTTCGTGCTGCTCAACACCGACGTCGAGCGGCGGATTGTCCGTGTCCCGATGTTCAACGCGCTGAGCATTCCCTTCGTCGACATCAAGGTGCTCGCGTTCTTCGACACCGCCAAAGTCTTCGACCGGCAGCGGATCTTCACCCAGGGGCTGTGGCTCAACGATGTGGGCGCGGGGTTCCGCTTTGAAACGCCCACCACGTCGTTCACTGTCGTTTACGGGCACGACATAGAGAGCGGCGAAGACAACTTCTACAGCTACGTCGAACGCCGCTTCTGGTAGAGGATCACCACGCCGAACATCCGGCTCGACACTGTGCGTCTTTGCGCCTTTGCGATGACTATTCGTCGCTACGCTACGGTGCCGGAACGAATCGGTCCCAGGAATCCCGGGTACCCACCGCCAGCGAAACGATACGTGCGTAGCTGCAGACACCTTCCTCCACGCGGTTCAGCTTGAGGAACGTGTCGAGCGTCCGGCTCTGCGCCCGGCTCACCCACTGAACTCGCGACCTGAGAATCCGCTCCCGAATCGCTTCCAGATCGCGCCGGGGTCCTCGATCGAGAAGCTCGTTGCCGCCGCGCAGGTACAGCCAGAGATGGAGCCATCCGCTGTAGGAAAACCCAGGGTCGGGGGAGTTCAGCACGGCCATCAACGCGACGAAGTTGGCATCGCCCTCATCCGGATAGCCGCGGACGTGGGCCATCTCGTGGGCAACGATCATGGGGCGTTCAAAAGGGAGCAGACCCGAGACGACCAGCGCTTCATGTCCGAAGGGATTGAACATGCCGTCGATGCCCGATGCCCGGAAGAACCGGCCGAGCACCCACGAATGCTTCACTCGTGAGCCGGCCCGCCACGCGATACCATCGAGTTCTCGAACCACGCCGGCGACCCGATTCGACGCCTCCAGACGCAGTTGCTCATCGTCCCAGTCCAGGTCCCGGACCTCGGAGTGAAGCCGGTTCAACGATTCGGCTGCCTCTCGGGTCAGGAGCCGAACGGACTCTTCGGTGACGCGGTCGGCGCCGAAATCGAGTTTCGAGACCAGGGGCTCGCGGTGGTAGCCCAGTCCCCATGTCCAGAAAAAGACCAGATATGCGCCAGACAACCAGCCGAGGATAGCTCGAAACCTCCGCCTGTAGACCAGGTATCCGACCAGGAAAAGGGCGGCGGGAATCAGCAGGTCCATCACGGAAATTGGAGACAGGTCCGACACCAGACCCATGACGGAGGAGATTATCGGAAAGACACCTCGCGAGAACCAACGCTCGACGGCACTGGCCCGAAACCACCCCAACCACGACGCCAGGAACGAGATGATCGCCAGCAAAGCCAGCATCAGCGGGACTTTGGCCCGAAGTTTTGGCTTGACCCGTTCGGAGACCATTTGCTACGATTCGCCTTTCTTGCAAGATAAGTTCTTACAAATCATAACAATAGGCGACCGCGCCGGCAGCGCGGCCACAGCCGTCGTTTGAGTCGACATCTCTTTGCAAATGGTCAAGAACTCATACACGCTTATCATCGTACCCAACTCCAGTTCTCATCTCCATAAGGTACGCATCCCGCTGGCGGCTTTTTACGTCATCTGCAGCCTCGTGCTGCTCGGTTTCTTTGCAGTCGTAGGTCTCGGTTTCAGCTATGCACGGATGGCGCTCGAGACCACCGACTACAACCGCCTGGTCGCTGAGAATACAACGCTCAAAGTCGACAAGAAGAATCTGGAAGTCGCCACGCGACAGCTCAACAACAAGATTCGAGGCCTCGAGAACATCTCGGCCAGAATCCAGGAGCTGATGCAGGACGACACTTGGAACCAGCGGTTCGGATTGCTCGAGGGCGACGGGGAGATCGGCGGGGCGATCGAGGAGTATCCGACGGCGACGCTGATCGCAAGCCTCGACATTCGGACCAATATCGACATCGCCCGGGACCGCACCCTGGAGTTGGAAGGCCAGCTTCTCTTCGTCGAGCAGATCGCCGAACGGCGAGCCGACCAGCTGCTGCTGACGCCGTCGATGTGGCCCGTCTCCGGACCGATCCGGAGCGGTTACGGTACGCGCCGTGACCCTTTCACGGGTGAAGCCGAGCTCCATCGGGGGCTGGACATCGGCGCCCTCTACGGGACCGCGGTGCGTGCGCCCGCAAACGGACGGATCGCGTTCGCCCAGAGCCGCTCCGCCTACGGCAACCTGATCGTCCTCGACCACGGCGATGGGATTACGACACGCTTCGGCCACCTGTCCCGGTTCGCGGTCGGCATCGGCGACGTGATGCGAAAGGGTGACATCATCGGCTACGTCGGATCGACCGGCAGATCTACGGGTGCCCACCTTCACTATGAAGTCCGGCTGAACGACATCCCGAGAAACCCCCGCGCAACTACCTCCCGCGTGGGACCGCCTCGATTGCCGATTAGCCGGCCCCGATCGGTTTCATCCTGTGGTCTAGCAGCCCCTGACAGAAGTCTGATGGCCCGCGTTACGGCGACGTCGCCCTTTATTCGGCGCTCATAGAGCGCCGCTACAGTAAGAGCCTCTTTCCTCCACTGTCGATACCCACTCTTCCGTGCTCCGGGCAATGAAAAATGATCAATGGTCGATGGTCAGTGGTCGATTTTCAATTTCAAAATGATTTGAGATCGCAAATGGACCACCGACCATTGATCAATGAACAATTTCCAACAACGAATCTCCAATAGCCCTCCCCGCCTCTTTCCCCAAGCGACAAATTCGGCTATCTTTAAGAATGCTTGACGGCCTCGTAAAGAAATTCGTGGGTTCCCGGAATGATCGGGAGCTAAAAAAGCTCCAACCGATCGTCGAAGCCGTCAACGCCCTGGAGCCGAGCATCTCGGCGCTCACCGACGAACAACTCACCGCGAAGACCGCCGAATTTCGGCAAAAACTGGATCAGGGTGCGGCTCCCGACGACCTGTTGCACGAAGCGTTCGCTGTCGTTCGCGAGGCGGGCAAGCGTGTTCTCGGCATGCGCCACTTCGATGTGCAGATTGTCGGTGGCTACGCGCTGCACACGGGCCGCATCGCCGAGATGAAGACCGGCGAGGGCAAGACACTGGTCGCCACGCTGCCGGGGTACCTCAACGCCCTGGGCGGCAAGGGCGTGCATGTCGTGACGGTCAACGACTACCTCGCCGGCAGAGACTCGGCATGGATGGGAAGCATCTACCGCTCCCTGGGGCTCGAGGTCGGCGTGATCCGGCACGGGATCGACGAGCAGCAGCGCAAGGACGCCTACCGCGCCGACATCACCTACGCCACGAACAACGAACTGGGCTTCGACTTCCTGCGCGACAACATGAAGTTTCAGATCGCGCACTGCGCGCAGCGCGGACACAACTTCGCCATCGTCGACGAGGTCGACTCGATCCTGATCGACGAAGCACGGACACCGCTCATCATCTCCGGTCCCTCGGACGAAGCGACCGACAAGTACTACAAGATCGACAAGATCGTACCCAAACTGCGCCGTGACATCGACTACCAGGTGGATGAAGAGCACCGGACTGCAACCCTCACCGAGGACGGTGTTGTCCGCGCCGAGGAAGTCCTGAACGTCGACAACCTCTACGATCCGGAAAATATGGAAGTCCTCCACCACATCAACCAGAGCCTGAAGGCACACACGATCTTCAAGCGGGATGTGGACTACGTCGTCAAGGATGGCGAGGTCCAGATCGTCGACGAGTTCACCGGGCGCCTGATGCCCGGCCGCCGGTGGAGCGACGGCCTCCATCAGGCAGTGGAAGCGAAGGAGGGCCTGAAGATCCAGCAGGAGAACCAGACGCTCGCATCGATCACTTTCCAGAACTACTTCCGCATGTACGACAAGCTCGCCGGGATGACCGGTACGGCTGAGACCGAAGCGGAGGAATTCCTGAAGATCTACGGTCTGGATGTCCTGGTCATCCCGACGAACCGGGAACTCCACCGCATCGAGAACCCGGACGTCATATATCGGACCGAGCGTGAGAAATTCAACGCTGTGCTCGATGAGATCCGCGATCTGCACGAAGACGGGCGGCCGATGCTGGTCGGCACGATCACGATCGACAAATCCGAGCGCCTCAGCTCGATGCTCAAGCGCAAGGGTATTAAGCACGTCGTCCTTAACGCCAAGTACCACGCCAAAGAGGCCGAGATCGTCGCACAGGCGGGTCGGAAGGGTGCGGTGACGATCGCCACCAACATGGCGGGCCGGGGTACGGATATCGTCCTGGGCGGCAATCCGGAGTTCATGGCACGCGGCATCCTGCGCAAGAAGAACATCAATCCCGACGAGGCCAGCGAGGAACAGAAACAGAACGCGTTGAGCGAAGCCCAAGCCCAGATGAAGGCAGAGCACGAAGAAGTCGTGGCGCTGGGTGGGCTCCACATCATCGGAACTGAACGGCACGAAGCGCGACGGATCGACAACCAGCTGCGAGGCCGTTCCGGACGCCAGGGGGACCCGGGTTCGTCTCGCTTCTTCGTCTCGCTCGAAGACGACCTGATGCGTATCTTCGCTGCCGACCGCATCTCGAGCATCATGCAGAAGCTCGGCATGGAGGAAGGCGTCCCCATCGAATCCAAAATGGTATCCAAGCAGATCGCAAGCGCGCAGAAGAAGGTGGAAGGACAGCACTTCTCCGCCAGAAAACACGTGCTCGAGTACGACGACGTGATGAACAAGCAGCGCGAGGCGATCTACGGCCTGCGCCGGCAACTGCTCGAAGAGGACGACCAGAAGGAATACCTGGCGTCGATCGCGGACGACATCATGGCGTCGCTGGTTTCCGAGTTCGCATCCGAAGAGACACATCCCGGTGAATGGGACCTCGACGGCCTCGGAAGGGCGGTGGGGCGACAGTACGGGTTTGATCTCAAGGCCGAGGGGATCGACCCGGACGAACTTTCATCGAAGGAGCTCGCCGAGGCGTTGTTCGAAACCGCTCACAGGAGATACGACGAGAAGGAACAGGTGATCTCTTCGAAAGCGATGCGCTTCCACGAGCGGATGTTGATGCTCCAGATCGTCGATTCGCAGTGGAAGGACCATCTGCTCGCGATGGACCATCTCAAAGAAGGCATCGGGCTCCGCGGGTATGGCCAGCGCGACCCGTTGATCGAGTACAAGAAGGAGTCCTTCGAACTGTTCGAAGGACTCATGAATCGAATCGAGGAAGACACGGTTCGATTCCTCTACCTGCTCCAGCCCGTGGATCAGGACAAACAAGCCGAACAACTGGAACGCAGGCGCAAACGTCAGCAGTTCGTCGCCGAAAACCAGGGCGGCGGGGATCCGCGTCAGAAGACGGTGAAGCGCGACGCGCCGAAGGTCGGCCGAAACGCCCCCTGCCCATGCGGCAGCGGGAAAAAATACAAGAAATGCCACGGAGCGAGCGCTTGAACGAAGACAGATTCACCGAAGCCTACACTTTCGACGATGTCCTCCTCGTCCCCCAGAAGTCCGAAGTCCTGCCCACCGAAGTTGAAACCACGACCCGCCTGACGAACCGCATCACTTTGAACATCCCAGTCGTGAGCTCCGCCATGGATACCGTCACCGAATCCCGGCTGGCTATCGCACTGGCACAGCAGGGAGGAATCGGAATCGTCCATCGCAACATGAGCGTGGAACTGCAGGCCGCTGAAGTGGACAAGGTCAAACGTTCCGAGAGCGGGATGATCGTCGATCCGATCACGATGTCTCCGGATCGCAGGATCCAGGATGCTCTGGACCTGATGTCCCACTACAAGATCTCGGGAGTGCCCATTACCGAGGAAGGCCGGTTGGTCGGCATCCTGACAAACAGGGACCTCCGTTTCGAGGACCGCTACGATCTTCCAATTCGGGACGTGATGACCAAGGACAACCTCATCACGGTCCCTACCGGCACGACGCTTGACGAAGCCCAGCGCATCCTCCACAAGCACCGTATCGAGAAGCTCCTCGTCGTCGATGACGACCGGAACCTGAAGGGCTTGATCACGGTTAAGGACATCACGAAGAAGATCAAGTACCCCTCTTCGGCCAAGGACGAGCACGGGCGCCTGCGAGTGGGAGCCGCGATCGGCGCGACCGGAGATTACGCCGACCGCGCGGGGGCGCTTATCGCGGCCAACGTCGACGTCATCGTGATCGACACTGCTCACGGGCATTCTTCGCGCGTGTTGGATGCCATCCGCACGATAAAAGCAAGCTATCCGGATACTGATCTCATGGCCGGAAACGTCGCGACGGCCGAAGCCGCCGAGCATCTCATCGATGCGGGGGTGGACGCCATCAAGGTAGGCATCGGACCGGGTTCGATCTGCACGACACGGGTCGTCAGCGGCGTCGGCGTGCCTCAGATCAGCGCCATCCTCGACTGCGCGCCCATCAGCAAGGAACACAACATTCCCTTGGTTGCCGACGGCGGCGTCAAGTTTTCCGGCGACATCACCAAGGCTATCGCGGCCGGAGCCGACTGCGTGATGATCGGGTCCCTGTTTGCGGGGACCGATGAGAGCCCTGGCGAGGTCATTCTGTACCAGGGCCGCACCTACAAGTCCTACCGTGGCATGGGATCGCTCGGCGCGATGCAGGAAGGCTCCAGCGATCGCTACTCCCAGGACAAGGCGCAACCGAACAAGCTCGTTCCCGAAGGCGTCGAGGGGCGGGTGGCCCACAAGGGCCCCCTGGCTGCGATGGTCACGCAACTGGTGGGCGGGTTGCGAGCGGGGATGGGATACTGCGGAGCTGAATCGATCGGGGACCTCCAGACCAAGACCCGGTTCTTGAAGATCACGACCGCATCGCTAACGGAATCGCACGTCCACGACGTGTTCATTACGAAAGAGGCGCCAAACTACCAGCTGGATTAACGATCAGTCGCCGATCGTCGGGCGCCCCGCTCGACGAAACGGCGCGGCAAGGTACTTCTCCGCTTCCGCTTGCGCACCGTAGGCGTCGTCACGAGTGTTAACGGCCCGCTGGTACTCGTTTACGGCGCGCTCGCGTTGCCCGCGGATGTCGTAGATCTTGCCTTTGTTGATGTAGGCCCAGGCCTCAACCCACGTTGGCTCGAGATCTCCGTTGAGCGCCTCGGTAAGAACATTCGCCGCGGCCTGGAGGTTTCCCAACTCGAACAACGCCTCTCCCATCCGGAAGAAAGCCAGCGAACTCAGCCGGTCCTCATCGACGGCCGCCTGATATTGGTCGATCGCGTCGTTGAAGCGCCCGTCATCGGCGAGGTCCTCACCCCGGCTGATATGGACGGCCACCCGCAGCTCGGGAGACAACCGCAACAGACGCATGTCCGGGTCGATCCGGATCGTCAGGGGCTTCCGTTCGGCGATGATGTCGAAATCGCTGTCCGGCCCGGATACCCAGACGATCTGGAACTCCGGCTCGCCGTCGGTCATGACTTCCAACTCGACGGGCATGCGGAACAGGTCCAGGTCCTGCGTGATCAGCCCCATCACCTTGTAACCGTCCCTCGTGCGAAAGATCGTGTATTCGCGGTCGAACTCGGGTATCCCCGTCCCGTTGAGCCACTGGTCGAAGAAATAGGTCAGATCCTCACCGGCGGCCGTTGATGCGACGTCCAGCAGCGCGTCGGTCGACAACGGCCGGTCCGCGAACAGCGTCGGAAACTGGGAAAGCATCGTGCTGAAGCCCTCATCACCGACCACATCGCGCAACATCCGAAAAACGAATCCACCTTTGAAACCAGCCAGCGTGCGGTACTCCGCGGAATCCTTCGAGAGCGTGCCCGCCCGGCTGAGAGGCAGGTTGCCCTCGTAGCTGAGCGCATTGACCAATCCCCTTCTGACGTGTTCCTCGGCATCGATAGGATCAAGCGTCTCTTCGAAGTAATAAGTGCTCGCAAACACGGCCATACCCTCGGCGAGCCATGCGTCCGCTTCCGGGTCCTCGATCGGGTACATCATCGGAAACCATTGCGCGGCGACATACTGGGCAAACTCCCATTCGTCCAGATCAGCCAGGAACCCCGAGGAGGGAAGGAGCAGCATTCCCGCGCCAAAGCGCGAGTCCCAGTTCGCGCCGTCGACCTCCACGATTCGGAGAGACGTGGAATCGAGCGGCCCAAACGTCTCCGCATAAAAACCCATGATGCGCGAGGCCGCCTCGCCCATCGCTCTGGCTGCTTCGAGGGAATCCCCGAGCACGACCGCTTCGACGTCGTAGCCGTCTTCCACAGACGTCGACACGATTTCGTAATCGCCCACGACCAGCGTCCCCCAGAACCCGGGCTCTTCGCCGACGAGAGAGTTCCGGACAACCTCGCCCAGGTATTCGGGATCCCCCAGAGGGGTGAGGTCGCTGATGACCTCCCAGCCGACCGGGGCCGTCAGGTGCACTTCCATCGTCGCCTCATCGGAACCGACGCCGTTCGTCGGAAACCACTTCGCTTCATCGAGTAGGAACGCGGTTTCTGCTCCGACACGGCTCAGAATCGGCTCACGGCGGTCCGGTTCCGGGTTCAAGACACCGTCGTATTCGATCCGCACATACGGTTGGTCGAACTGCCCGAGGTCGGCGAGGTCGATTTCCAAGGTGGAATCGATGTCGAACTGCCGGTAGCGGACCGGAATCGGTTCGATCTCGCCCAGGAACACGTCCCGGACCCGCAAGCGACGGTCCAGGTCAAAAACCGCATAGCTCTGACGGTCCAACTGGATGAAGCGGATCGTCGCAATGGCCCGGAGTTCGCGTTCATAGGGATCGATCGTCACTTCTATCGAGTAGGACTCGACATCGATCGTGGGGCGATCAGACTCTGCCGCGAGCGGTATCAGGTTCTGCGCAAAGCCTGTCGCAGAAACGAGGCAAGTAACTAGAAACACTTGAATTGTTTTCATGTTCTTGTGGGGAAAGTCATTCGTAAGAATGCATTATCTCCGTTCACATCCCGCGGGTCACCAATTCTTAGACGGGCGGTTCATGGAATGCGCACCACAGTTTTTCCCATACCGACGTTTTCGTTCTGATCGTAGATCCGAAAGGCGATAACGTGCTCTCCCTGCTCGAGTTGGGGTGATGCGAACTCGAACACCTCCGACAGCGAATCGACTATACCGTCGACTGGAAAGACCGGAGTCCAGCTCCCCGCATCCAGGGAAACCTCGGCCTGCTTCAGGATCGACGTTCCATCCTCGACCGTCACCCGAATCCGAACCCGGCCGTCCTGGACGCCTTCCTGGCCGATCGTCACCGCCGGAGACGTGTTGTCGATGGCAAACGGCCTGGATTCCAGGCTACCCGCCAACGCGAGTTCCGGCGGATTCGATCCCAGGTCGCTCGCCGTCACGCGGACCACGTACATACCGTCGGGCAGCGTGTCGGACGCAATCGTGTAGAAAGTATCCTCGATTCGGTCCGCGAGCTGCTTCCAGGTCTCCTCATTGCCCGACCGGTAGTGTATGGAATAGAGAAGCGTGTCCGCGTTGCTGTCGATGGCGCGCCATTCAAGAGCCTGCACGCCGCTTTCGATCACCCGGCGTGGCGGGGTCGCCACCATTGTCGTAACAACCCGGCCCGAGGTGCCCGTGTTGGTTCCCCCGTTCGCTCCGGCACCGTTGTTGTTGAACGATTGGACTTTCTGCAACCGAACTCCCGCCTTGAGCAGGTCGACGGATTCGACGGACGGCCTGTAGTTCTGCTGCAAGTAGGGAATAGTGACGGAGGACAACGACGGGGGCACATCGTTTCCCGAGTTCAACACAGCCCGCCACTGAACGAACCGCGCCCTGGGACTCGCCACATCACCGTCGTCGCCTACCGGTTGCCAGTCCGACCACGTTTGATCCGGACTGCCGGTGTTGCCCGTCCGGGTCAGAATCTCGGGAGCGCCGGTGCCGGTCCAGGTAACCTTGCCCCAGCTTGATGTGGCCTCGGTGTTCCTGACGATCGAATCGTAGACCCCTGACGCCGCTGTGACATCGCCGATCGCAAACAGCTTGCCCATGTTCGAAGAGGTCGCCAGCACACGGTCCCGATGGGCCAGCAGACGTGTCGTTTGTTCTTCGGACGACTCCACGAGCAGCGTCGTTCTCTCCGGACCTTCGTAAGCGTAAATGCGGCCCCGGGTTCCAGTTGAAAACAGCAGGCGATCCGCCTGGGGAAGGATCGCGTAGACAAGTTCCTCTCCGGACTGCCACAGCGTCGTCACCACGCCGTCGGATCGGATCTCCAGAATGGAACTGCGCGAATCACCTCCCGCTCCCGCCGACGACGACGGCCGGGCCTCGGTCTGTGGTGAGCCGCCACCCTCCACGGCAACCTGTTGCGCAGCCGCCAAACCTACCGTGACGCTCACGGTGGCTGCCTGGACCTGTTGAGCGGTCCCGCCCGAGGAGGTCGCCGGTAGACTGTCCCCTCCGCCGCCCAGCACTGCGGCGAAGATCGTCCCATCGGAGTCGACGGCAACCGCATGGACTTCGCGCATACCGGAGTCCTAGAGCACAAACGGATCGCCGTCATCCGATATCCGGTACAAATAACCCCTCGGATCACCACCGGCGATCAGATCGCCGTTCCCATCCAGTGCCAACGTGATGATGTGTGTCTCGTCGCTGTCGTAGAACACATCGACCGCGCCGTCCGGGTCCACGCGATAGATCACTCCGTCGTTGCCGGTGCCGACCAGAAGCCGGCCTTCGTCATCGAAGAGCATGGACCAGATGTAGGTGACCTCCGGTTCGAAGAACGGCACAGCGGCACCGTCGTCGCCGATCCGGTAAACCTTCCCATCCGGAGACGTTGCGGCAAACAGGTTGTCGTCTCCATCGAGCGCCAGCGCAAACACATCCAGCTCCGGAAGATCCGCAAGCACCGCGCCATCTCCGTCCGGGCTGACCCGGTAGACGCGGCCCTCGTGCCCGGTACCGAGGAAGATGTTCCCTGACGAATCCACAACTGCGCTGAGGATCAGCGGTTCGTCCGTCTCGAATATGAGGTCGACGCGCGGAGCGAGCACTATTTCGCCGTCGCTTGTCACCGACAGACGTTCCAGCTCTCCCTGCCGAAATTGGTCGTAGGTGCGGACCTCCCAGAATCGGGGAATCACCGCCAGAGCGGGGAGCGCGAACAGAACGGGAAGGAGCCAGAACGCTTTTTTCATAGAGATGCCTTTGCCGAGTCACGTCCCATGGCAGCCGGGGGTGAGACCACAGGCTGCTATGGGACGACCCTCAAGGTGAGCGAGCGTCGGCCCTGAATTACGAAGCCGGACGGTGGCAACTCCAACTCCTCGACTGCGGAGTTCCGCGTCCCGGAGGTATTGCTGTCGACGGAACGATCCGTTCGCATCATCGCGATCACCGACGGCGGCAGGGCGGGCATTTCACGCCCGCCGACGACGGCGCTTGGGCTCGACTCCAGAAGACGGACATAGAGGCGATCGGTCCTCCGGATTTTCCGTAATTCGTCGAGCACCTGGGCAACGTCCCGAGGCGCGCCCGGGGGAACCCGGCCGAGGTCCGATGCCGTCATCGACACACCGTCACCCACCGACAGCTCCACAGTTCCGGCGCGGATTCCGGCGGGTATCGTGATGTCGTAGCTCTCGACGAACGCGTCGCCCCCCCGGCGTTCGGAGTGTCGTTTCGAGCGTGACAGACTCTCCGGCGCGTACTTCGGTGCGGTCTATCCGCAGGGCATCGAGCGTCACGATGCGCTTGCTGTCTGTCGATCGGATGCTCATCTCGATCGATTCTATGGCCAGGTCCCGAAACCCGGCCGACATGAGGTAATTGATCGGCGCCACGGTCGCGATCGTCGCCTGTGCGGGGCCGTTGACGTCGCCGGCGAGAGCGTTCGCCACATCGATCTGTTCGCCGCTCTCGAGTTGGATCGTCCCGGTGACCTCGATCGTCGCCTCGCCGAGACTGCGTTCGGTGGCGAGAATCAGGCTGAACAGCGTGAAGTTCATCATGAACGGCGTCATGAACCGGTCGTTTACGATGACCTTGTTGCATGGATCATCCCGAAGGATACCTTATCATCGTGTTTTTCAACACAGGGGATAACCTAGATGCCACATAAGTTCAACGCACTAGTGTCCGGTTAGAAGTCGAATAGAACCAGCTGGTTAGGATCTTGGAGTTCATTGAATTGGGAATCAGGCGCGTGAAAGGCCTGCAAAATGGGCTGTTTCTCAAGAATCGTAATGCTGAGAATCTGTAGGATTTGGTAAAGACTCCTATCGATGCCGAGGCGCTTCCGGATGATGGCGACGTGAACATAAACCGAAATGGCGATCCAGATCTGGGTCTTCACCGCATTCTCGCTGGTGCCGTAGAAGGACTTGATTCGAAGGTGTTGTTTGATCCATTTAAAGAAAAGTTCCACCTGCCATCGCGACTTGTAGATCTGAGTGATGGTGAGTGCAGGCAACGCGAAGTTGTTGGTCAGGAACTTCAACCGCTTGTTCGTCCCGGCATCGAAGTAGCTGATACGCCGCAACGGATCGGGATAGGTTTTGGCGGATTTGTTCGTTGTGAGGATGACCGTCTGGTCGGATCGCAATCCCGTGGTCGTGTCCACCCGACGGGAGTACCGCCGCCGCAGGACGACGTTCTTCTTAGCACGCACCACAAAGAAAGCGGAACAGAGGGAGAAGAGAAAGAGCCGTTCAAAATCGATATAGGCGCGGTCCATGACGTAGAAGGCACCCGCTTCGGGTGCGATCTCATCGAGAACGTTGACGTCATGGACTTTCCCGTCTGTGACGTGGATAAACGCGGGAATGTTGCCGTGAAGATCCAGCAGTGTATGCATCTTGACCGCGGCTTTGTGCCGGCGAAACCGGGCCCATGGGAATAGTGAAAGACACAGGTCAATGGTGGTCGAGTCCAGGGCATATAGACCTTGATCCAACTCGACGCCGATGGGGTCTTCGGCATATAACGGCCGCGCCATGCCGATCAGGACCTGTGCGAAATCCGCATAGATCCGCCAGTCGCGCCGCTCGTTGGCGTCGGCCAGTGTCGTCCGCGCCACCTTGCTTCGGAATCCCATGTGGTAACGCTTTCTGCCGAGGGCGCGTAAGCAGGCTTCGATGTCGCGGAGGCTTTCACGATAGGTCAATTGGGCGAATGCCATCGCCAGGAACTGATCCCAGCAGGAAAACCCTTTCTGCTGGTAATCGCCCCGATAGCGGGCGACACACTTCTGAAACTCGTATCGGGGCGCGTAATCCATGACTTGTGAGAAGACGGTTTGGCCTGAGTTCATGCGCCATTGGTATCACCCCTCTCACCGTAATATTGCTAAAAGTGTGATCGGCAGGTTCAAATCGAAAAATCGCAGAATGCCATTCAACTCACTGTTCATCTATAAGTTGCCGGCGGCTGTCGCACCGTGTTCCGGACACTAGGAGCCTGTCGGGAACAAGAAGTCTGCAACCAAGAATCAATAACTTACAGACCGGGGATGGCTCGTAAGTTGTTGATTCTTGCTTCGAGGGAGCCAATTCCCGACAGGCTCCTAGTGTAGTCCGTCACAATTAACGTAACGGCTCTGGCTGTCCCATTTCCGATCATATATGAGGAAAATAATGACCATTAGATCGGAAATCCCTGTGCGGAACGAACTCGGACGGCTTGGCCGAAGCCGCAGTGTGTCGGTCTGGCTCGGGGAACGATCCGAATAAGGTACAGTCTGTTAGACGGGGACCACTAGTGAGTTCAACGCAGCGCGACGGCACAAGTTTGATAAGGCACAGTACCGGGTGATCAACTGGGCGGAATATAACGAGAGCCTGCGCCAGCGGGGTGATCTGACGATTTGGGTCAGTGATGAGGCTCAAAGTGTGTGGCGCGCGCCGCGCCGCACGTCACGGGGTGGCCAGCGGAGATACTCGGATCTGGCGATCGAAACATGCCTGACGCTGCGCACGGCGTATCGGCTTGGGTTGCGAGAAACGCAGGGGCTGATGGGTTCCATCGGCACACTCATGGGGCTGGATATACGGGTGCCGGATTACTCCACACTGTCGCGTCGCGCAAACGGCTTGAGCATCGCTCAGGCGATGAGGCAAGCCGGGTCTGTGCCTGTCCATCTGGTGGTGGACAGTACCGGCCTCAAGATCTTCGGAGAAGGAGAATGGCTCGCACAGAAGCATAAAACCAGGGGAATACGCCGCCGCTGGCGCAAACTCCACCTCGGACTGGACCTCCATAGCGGTGCGATTGTTTGCGCCGACCTGACTCACGATGACGTTGGAGACAGCACCGCCTTACCCGGGCTCCTGGATCAACTCGATGCCTCGGTCACGGGCTTCCTGGCGGACGGCGCCTATGATGGAGCGTCCACACGGGATATGTTGAGACATCGGTATGGGGAGACCCTGGATGTGGTTATACCGCCGCCAAAGAACGCAGTGATCCGACCGCAATCGGCGCGGGATCCAACCGTTCGGGATCGCCATATTGCCCAGATCCGCAGCAACGGCCGCATGGCATGGCAAGTGGCCACAGGGTACAACCAGCGCAGCCGGATAGAAACGCAGATCGGCCGGTGGAAGAGCGTCATCGGCCCCAGACTCAGATCCCGCAGCTTCTCCAGGCAAATCACGGAGATCCAGGTCGGCCAGAAAGTCCTGAACACAATGACCGCACTCGGACGGCCTGTGTTCGAACGTATCGCCTGACGCTACCGCTTGGGAAAGGGCGAATTCCATCTCCGCCCCGATCCATGCAACAGCGCTACTCCGCGAGTGCTATCGCTTCCCGCGCTCGATAAGAATGTCCAGGTTCCTCGAGTTGAGCTCCCGTCTGCCTCGGGGCATGTAGTTCAGGTCGAGGATATAGGCCAGGACGTCGGTGTATCGTCGGGCACTCAAGCTGCCCGGATTCCCTTCGGGCATCGTCCCCCGGATCAGATCGTAGAGCTCTTTGAGGGTCGCGCCTTCCCACAAAGCGAAGAATGCGCCTTGAAAATACTGTGCCGTGTGACATTCCGAGCAGACGGATTGGGCGACCTCGGCCCCGCGGTTGGCCTGCGCTTCAGTAAAGACTCCATCTTGAGTCGATCCGCTCGGCTGCTGCGCCAGCGTGCCGACCGCGGCAATCATCATGAGTAGGAAAATACCCAACCCGGTCCTGATACATCCGGCCATAAGAATCCACGTCCTTTCGTCCTGTTGTCTTCGGAGAGCAACTCTCCAGGCAGGAGTTTAGAACAGCTCCGACCACCGTTCCAAGTCCTTATGCCCCTCGAGAGCTGCTTCCTTCCCACAGTCGGATGCCGCCCACAAGACCCGCGTCGTTGGATACCTTCCGAACATTGACAGGCAGGTCTGACACTATCTTGCTCGCGTTTCCGCCCCCGATGAAGAGCATGCGGTAGCTGAACGTCGCCTCCAGACAGGCGACCACCTCGAATAGGCGTCGATTCCACTCCTCCTTGCCAACACGCTCCAGGGCTTGCTTGCCGATTCTATCGTCGTAAGTCTCGTTCCCCTTGAAGAGATGTTGTCCGAGCTCGAGATTCGGAAGCAGCATGCCTTCCACGAAGAGAGCGGATCCCATCCCGGTGCCCAGCGTGATCACAAGTTCGACACCCCGGCCTTCGACCACAGCCAGACCCTGCACATCGGCATCGTTCGCAACGCGGACGGGACGGCTGGTGATCCGCTCGAGAGCTTCCTCGAGGTTGAGGCCTTCCCATGCCGAACCGAGGTTCTTTGCCGTGCGGACCGTACTCCTGGCAATCACTCCTGGGAAGCCGACCGACACGCGGTCGAAGGAACCCATCCCGGCAATCATCTCCGTCAGTACTCGAAGCACGGACTCGGGATTGCGGTCCGACGGCGTGGGACGTACCACCTTTTTGCTCACGGGACCGCCGTCGGTACCCACGACCAGCGCTTTCAGACGCGTGCCCCCGATGTCGATGGCGAGGGTGCGTGCTGGACGGGCAAGTTCAGTCACCCGGCTGACCCTGCCGAGAATCCAACGATTGCCAGCATTAACAAACCCACGATCGCGAAGATCACCGCCAAGCCGATCTTGACAACATGCTGCTTCAAGCGGGCCTGGATCCGGGGACCGATCTGCCCTCCTATCAACACGCCGGGTATCGTGAACGTGACCACGCCGAGCACCTGGTCGAGGGGCTCGGGCCCATCCATCGTGAGCAACCCATACACGCGGCCTGCTGATGCCACGATGACGGTAATCACAACTACGAAAATCGAGGTTCCGATGGCAACCGGTGGAGGAACCCGGCACCGTGCGACCAGATTGTATTCCTGCAACTCGGCCAAACCGACTGAGATCATGCCGAGCAGGGCGCCGCCGACGCCCGCAAAGCAAGCTCCCAGGGACTTGTTGCCTGCCGTGTACCGGTACTCGCAGCCCCGGGCGTCGATGAGCACGGACTCGTGACCGTCGCCGTCTCCGGGACCGACTTCGAGCGAACCGGGAGCTCGGTCCTGCCGCCAGGCACGAAACATCTGCACACTTATCAGGACCAGAACGAGGCCGAACACCCCTTTCAACGCTTCCTGCGGGACCCGGTCCGCCAGCATCACGCCCAGTACCGAGGCGAGCAGCGAGAACATGAGCAGACTCCCTCCAAGCCTGAAATCGACGAGACGGGCCCTCACATAGACCAACAAGCCCGAGCTCAACCCGAACAGTTGAGTAAGCAAAGCAGCCCCGAAGGCTACGATCGGCTCGAGTCCGAGAACCAGCAGGAAGATCGGTGCGAAGAAGATCGCGCCGCCAATGCCGCTCGCGGTCGCAACGGTTGCGATGGCGATGGACGTCGGGAACAAGAACCAGTTGTCCACATTATTCCCAAAGCCGGAGAGACGCCGAAAAAAAGCGGTGGCGCCTTCTGTGGTTCACCAGGTTCGCTCGACGCCGACGATCCGGACACCGTCGGCGTCCCGGCGAACGTATACGAGTACGGACTTCGCTGCCCCCTCGTCCCCGACCCTCGCCAGGAAATAGCTCCCGGGAGCCGAAGAAGCAACCTGTTCCGGAAGGCCCGGGCCGGACGCGTCCGGAAAGGGCACATGCTCTTCGGTCGAGTTGTCGAAACGTGACCATCGGACGGGGTAATCGCGCGCACCGGTAATGCCGTGGAGCGCGCCCAGGTCGTCGAAGACCAGTCGGTCCTCCTCGATGCGAAAGCGGTCGAGTGGCAGAACTCGCTCGAAGTACGTGCGGCCGATGCGGTCACGCCGATGGATCAGGTACTCGACCAGAGCCGCTTCGTCAGCCGGGTCCGAATACCTGGCCTCGCCGACGATCGCTTCGATCTGTTCGTCCGTGAACGCCATCACTTTCTTTGCCGCCCAGAACTCGTCGTCGGGGAGCCGGTTCCGAAAAGCGGGATTGGGATAGTTTGGTTTCCATGCGTCCGGGTCGAACGCATCGTGGTTGATCATACCGATGGCGTCCGACTTGTCGTAGCGTGCTCGCGCCCACCCGGGCGTATACAAGCCCAGGCTGATAGCCTGACCGAGCGCCTGCTTGAATTCGAAGAAGTATGCGTTGCCATCCCTGGCGCTGTTGGCGAGGACACTGGCACTACCGAGTGTGGCGCCGAAGTCGATGAGGTAGTGCCGGATGAAACTGCGTCCCCCCTCCTCCAGGAGCGAATCGAGCGTGTTGATCGGCCGGGAATCGTTGTGATTTACCCAGGCAGCGAACACAAACAGCCCCCGAAGCTCCCGCCGATGCTCGTGGAGCACGATGTCGTTGGGATCGTCCGAACGCGTACCGTGGTAACGGAACTCGCCGAGAATCCTACCCGAAAGGTAGCGGCTTGCAATCCCACGGATGCGGCCATCGGGCATCCTGGGAACCCGGGCCAGCGCGGTGTTGACGTCCATCCGCGAGATGGGCCGGTCGACGCCCAGTTGGTCGGGCGCCGTCGCCCCGGGAGCGATCTCGAGTATCTCGGGATCGAACGTCACGAGGTAGTCCTCGGGAACGTTGTACCCGAGGGCATGGAAGATGAGAGCGCCGATGACTCCAGCTCCGGTCGCCATCTCCGGGTTCGTCTCCGGATCGAACTTGAGCAGGTAGCGCGTGCCACGGCTGTCCTCAATCTGGAAACCGGGCGTCACGCCCTCGGTCTTGGCACCGACGATCGTCCAGGGACCACCCGGATCCGGGGCGTTTCCGGTCCTCGGACCGCGAGCCACATCCTCGACCGACATCGGAACCGAACCGATCCTGTTGGTGAACCAGGCGTTGTCGGGGACCTCGTCGAGGGTGTTCGTCGACTGCGCGCGAATCGGCTCACCGCCCTCGGTCCCTCGCTCCCCGGGATCGCCGAAGGTATGGAGAAACAGGTCGTAGAAATCGTTCAGCTTGCGGTACGCAGCGTTCTCGAGGGAAATCGGTGCCGGCTCCCTGGTAATAGGGTCATCAGGATAGAACTTCTGAGGGGACACGGCCCCCCACATCATCGCCATCACCAGCAAGGTCGTCATCGCCGCATGCTCCTCACCACGGGTTCGCGAACTTGAACCAGATCTGAATGCCCTCCCGGCTGTAGCCGGCGTCGAGGCGGATGAACGTACTGTTATTCACGTTGAACCGGAACCCGAGCCCGAAGGAGGTTTCCAGGTCGTTGAAGTTCAGCTCGGACCGATCATCGGTTACCTTCCCGGCGTCGAAGAACAGCGCCATGTCCAGACCGGTGAACGATTCCCACCGGTACTCCACGTTAGCCACGATCAGGTTGTCCCCGTAGAAGCGATAGGGTAGAAATCCGCGGAGGTCGTCGGAACCACCCAGGACGGGCTGCATATAGAACGGAACACGCGACGCACCGTTCGTGAACGACATCGCGGTCTTCGCACGAAGCGCGATGACGCGACGCTTGTTGAAGAACGGAACGTACTGCTGCGCTTCCAGTTCGAGACGCCGAAAGTCGTGTCGATCCAGGTCCCGATCGTCGAAGTATGTCAGGCGAGCGAGATAGTGTCCGCCGCTGCGCGCGCCGAGAGGGTTGTCACGATAGTCGACGCGGGCGAAGACAGCACCCTCCAGGAAATCGGTCTGTACGTCCAGGCCGATGACATCTGCGGGATCGAAGAAATCCTCGGTGCGCGGCCGGTCCAGATCGTCGATGTCGTTTCCCTTCCCGATATTGACCAACAGCGCGCCGACCCGAATCCCGAACTCCAAACCGCCGAAGGGGCGGACACCCGTGGTGACGCCGAGCGAGGTGTCCTCAAGACGAAAATGTGTCCGATCTTGCTCCCGCGAATCGGGTCCCGGCCCGTAATAGTCGACGGTCGGGTAGTTGCGATGAGTACCGGCAAACTCCAGGAAGAAGTGTTCATCGGCAAGGCTTGGAAAGCTCAGCACCGCGTCGGCCAGATAGGCATTGGAAAGCGCGTAGCGGGCCGAACCACGCACGGTGATGTCTCCTCCGGCCAGATCGGTCCGGAGATACTGCGGGCCGAACGCAAAACCCTGGCCGGTTCCCAGTCCACCCATGACCAGCGTCAGGCCGTGATAGCCGAAGGCCAGGCGCTCGAGGACTTTTTTGTCCTCGATCGTGTTCATCGTCCGTTCGCCGTCTGGCGCCTGCTCCGGTGAGAGCGCATCGAGCTTTCGCTGACGTTGAGCCTGGATCTCTTCGGCACGGGTGGCGTACTGGGCCAAAGCCAAGGGAGCCAGCACCTGGGCGATGGCCAGGGCCGACACCAGCAGAGCAACCGGTCTCCAGATGTTGAATGTTCCCACCCGCACTACATGCTCCTCAATTTCGAATAACCCAATCCAGCTTGAGTTGATGTTGTTTGGATAACACCGACTGGTACGCTAGTGTCCTCGGTCAGAAATACGCTCACTATCTCCAATAGATGTTGCCGGACGCAAGGTGGATGTTGAATCGGTCGATAACAGTGGGTATGGCCTCGGTTGGCTTAGCCTTCCCAACCAGCAACCTCCATCGGCCCTGCGGGTTCGGGCGGAACGGCGCCGTCTTTGGAGTCGCTCCTCCTTGCAATGAATGAGCATTAGCTCGTCGTCGCTCCGCCAAATCCGGCACCGTTGCGCTCCGAAATATAGCAACCGTACTTCTGATTCAGGACACTTAATTCCCATAGGTAAACCCCGGGCTTAGCCGGGGCGACTCGCAGAGGTTTGACCGAGAGCGGCGGTAGATAGGAAAGTCCTGCTTGGAAGCGACGACTTCCAAAGAAGGAGGACTCAATGAAAGAGGCCCGAAGGCGATCGCACACGAAATGGGACTGCAAGTATCACATGGTGTTCATTCCGAAGTAGGCGGTATCCAGTGTGGCGGGATTCATCAAGGGGAAGAGTGCAATCTCGACTGCCGGAACTTTCTGAGACTGAAACACCGTTTGACAGGGAAGAGTTTCTGAGCGCGAGGCTATTTCGTTTCCACGGTGGGGATGGACAAACAATTCGTGCGGGAATACATTTGGCGGCAGGAGCGGGGAGGAGCAGCGTTTGGAGGAGCTGAACATGGCGTGGGGGCATCAGCTGCCTTCAGGCGGCTCTTGACCGGCCCCTTTGAGAGGCTCACAGAAATAAGCCCCCGGCTCTGCCGGGGGTCATTTAACTTTCGTCCGTCCGTTCGAGGTGACCGCCGAATTTGTGCCGCATCGCCGACAGCACCTTCTCTACGAACGTGTGCTCCTGGCGCGACCGGAATCTCGCAAAGAGGGCAGCGGCGAGAGCAGCGGCCGGGACACCCTCCTCCACCGCGGCGTTGATCGCCCAGCGGCCTTCGCCCGAATCCTCGACGAAACCGGAATAATCCGACAGCACGGGGTCCTCGGTCAAAGCCGTCGCCGTCAGGTCGAGCAGCCAGGAACCCACCACACTACCTCGCCGCCATACCTGGGCAACGTCGGCAAGGTCGAAGTCGTACCGGATGTTCTCGGCAAGATCCTTCGAGCCGGCGTTCTTCAGGATATCGAATCCCTCCGCGTAGGCTTGCATCAACCCGTACTCGATTCCGTTGTGCACCATCTTGACAAAATGGCCGGCTCCCGACGGCCCGCAGTGGACCCATCCCTGGTCGGCGGTACTGGCACGTGGGACCCAGCCTGGCGTCGGCCCGACATCGCCGCTACCAGGCACGAGGGTCTTGAAGATCGGCTCCAAGTGTTCGACCCCAGACTCGTCCCCACCGATCGTCAGACAGTAACCCCGCTCGCGGCCCCACACCCCGCCGCTGGTTCCCACGTCGACGTAGCGGATGCCTTTCCCTCCGAGGATCGACGCGCGGCGGACGTCGTCCTTGAAGTAAGTGTTTCCGCCATCGACAATCGTGTCGCCGCCATCGAGTTGATCACCGAGTGCGGTCACGGTCTGTTCGGTCGCCGAACCGGCCGGCACCATCACCCAAACCGTCCTCGGGGGCGCGAGCCCCTCAACGAGCGCCGTCAGAGAGTCCGCACCGCCGGCACCTTCGGCCACGAGGCCTGCCACACCGACGGGGTCGCGATCCCAGACGATGCAGTCATGACCTCCGGCCATCAACCGCCGGGTCATATTCCCACCCATGCGCCCCAGGCCGACCATTCCGATCTGCATGTTCACTCTCCTCGGTTCTGCCGGGTTGCGGGCGGCCCTGCTACCCTTCCTCGAGCGCCCCACGGACAACGTCTTCCAGCTTCCGAAGTCCCAGAGTAACGTCGGCTCCCAAGTGTACTCGAACGAGGCGACGCCCGCGCGCCGCCATGACCTCGAAATCGCCCCCTGCCTGCGCCGCTTTAGCGACACCGAACGTGTAGGATCGCCCCGGAACTGCCAGATCCGCCACGTCATCGCATGTCACCTGAATGAAGACGCCCGTGTTCGGGCCACCCTTATGGAACTGGCCGGTCGAGTGAAGAAACCGCGGACCGAACCCCAGACAGGTCGCGACACGTTTCCGATCCCGGACCAGATGACGGACCGACTGGAGCGGAATTTCATTGGCCTGGTTTCTTTCCAGGTAGGCCAGCACCGCAAAATAGTCACCGGCATCCAGGCGGTTCAGGTGAGCTCTCACGTATTCGATGAGGCCGGCCCCCGGTCCGACGACCTCCTCGAGGACGGCAGCGTTGGCGGCATCCGTGAAGAGGCCAAGGCCCCCGTCTTCGAGAATCGGCTCTTCCGCCGGTAGAACCCCCGACTCTTCATAGACCGCCGTCAATGCCCGGCTGGCAACTTTGCTCGCATCGACATCGGGCTGGTCGAAGGGATGGATGCCCATGTGCGCGCCCGCCACGGCCGTGGCGATCTCCCAGCGGAAGAACTCCTGGCCCAGACGATAGACATCAGGAACGTCGATCCGTACCACTGGCTGACCGGCTCGCTCCAACGCCTCGACAACATCGTCGTCGGCCGATGACGGAGCGGTTTCCAACCGAAGGTAGACGAACACGCGATCGGCGCCGTATGCGTCGGGCGGACCTGGTTCCTCGCCGTCGATGGGAATCAGTCCTTTTTCGTCCTTGCCCGTGGATTCGGCGACCAACTGCTCGAGCCAGGCTCCAAGACTTCGGATGCCCCGAGAAGCCACGACCGTGACCTTGTTCCGGCCGCTTGTACCGAGAACCCCGAGGACGTGCCCGAGGACCACACCCGGATTATCCGGGGCCTGGACCGCCGGGCCACAGGCTCGAACCATATCGAGCGTTCGGCTGAGGAACCGCTCCACGTCGAGACCGATCACAGCCGCTGGCACCATGCCAAAGTCGGACAGGGCTGAGAACCGCCCACCGATCGTCGGATCGACTCGAAAGACGTGTCTAAAGCCGATATCGCGGGCCGAGCGGTCGAGATCCGATTCGGGATCCGTGATCGCAACGAAGCGCGTGGAGGCTTGGTCCGCACCCACCTCCGAAGACACGCGATCGTAGAAATAGTCCTTCAGGATGCGTGACTCGAGCGTCGTCCCCGACTTGCTCGACACGATGAACAAGGTCCGGTCCATGTCCAATCGCCCTTCGATGGCCATCACCTGTGCTGGATCGGTGGAATCCAATACCAGGAGTTCCGGATGCCCTTCAGCCCGCACGAAGGTACGAGCCAGCACCTCCGGACAGAGGCTCGAGCCGCCCATCCCGAGAAGCAGTGCACGGGTAAAGCTCGCCTCCCGAACGTCTCGAGCGATCCGATCCAGATGGCCTCGTTCCCGGGCCTGCTTATCGACGACTTCGAGCCAACCCATCCACTGGCCCTCGTCGCCGCCCGTCCAAAGCGAAGCGTCGCGGTTCCAGAGTCGGGCTGACCCACCATCACTTTCCCAGCGATCGAGAGCACGCGCGACCTGCTCCTCGAGGGCGGGCGGTAACCGGCAGGTCTGCGGATTGACGGGAGACCGGGGGGTACTGTTCATGGGTTCTGCGCCGGAGCGGTACCAGTCGAGGATAACCTACTGAAGCGGGTGGATGCAGCCCGGACAGAATCAACTTGAACGGTCGACGTCAGGATCGATTATGGGCCGAAGGTTTTAGCCCGCTTTTCTCACCGGTTGTCGTCGCGAAGCCCGCCGGGCCACCTCGTGGCCCGGTAGGATACAGACGCCGCCAAGGCATAAATTGGCATGGCCCTTGACGGGCCATGCTGTGCGCGCGACGGGAGGGATCCGCAGGCGTACTTGACAATACGTTGAGGCGTGGGGGGACCGGCCCGGCATGGGAGTTCCCCTCATTCCTGCTTCGAGCCCGTGTCCGGGTACTCCGAAGAGCCTGGCGTGCGCGGGGACGGTGGGCCCGACGCTAATGAATCGAGGAGCCCAACCAAGCGCAACGCAGTAATGGCGGATGTATCCGGCGCTGCAGCAGACCACTGGTGAGAAATGCGGGCTAGTAGTCCGCTAATCGTGCCGCAGTGTACTGGACGGTTCCAGACCGATGATCCGCATGGCGGGGATCAGGCTTGCCGCCAGGGCAACGAGCAGCAGACCACCCGCACCGGCACCAAACGTCAGCGGGTCTGCCGGGGTTACACCCCATAGAAGACCCTGCAGCAGGCTGGTCGCGGGTTGAGCCAAAGCAAATCCGATGGCGACACCGACCGCCGCCATGATGAACCCCGGCAGCGCCGCAGCGCGGATCACCTGACCGAGCGTCGCTCCCAGCGCCATCCGGATTCCGAACTCCCGGGTCCGTTCAACGATCGAGTTGGCGATGAGGCCGTAGACGCCGATTGCCGCCAGCGTCAGCGCGATCGCGGCCATGATCGCCAGCAGCGTTGCCCGGAAACGCTGGTTGGCAAGCGAGCTGTGCCGAACGTCATCCATCGTGCGGAAGCTCGAGAACGGGAGAAGGGGATCTATGCTCCGCACGGCTTCCTGCATGCCCGCCACGACCGCTTCGGGTGAACGTGAAGTCCGGACGATCCAGCTTGGCGCAAACCAGGTGTGGGCCGTGATGAACGTCCCGGCGCTTGTCTGCGCCACGGGGATGTAGATCGCTGGTGGCGAATCGATGGGACCGTAGTTTCCAAACCCGGCGGTGTATGGGACGTCGCCCACGATGCCGACGATGGTACGTTCGGCGCCGAAAACAGCGATGTGACTTTCGAGGGGTTCCTGCGTGGTGAGGTACTCGCGTACGAACGAGCGGTTTACGAGAGCGACCGGAGCCGATCCGGCGCTGTCGGCTTCGTCGAAGTTTCTGCCCTGCTCCACGGGAACGCCGAGCGCTCGGAAGTAGCCGGGGGTGGCATAACAGACGTTAGAAAACTTTGGCTCGCCGTCTACGTCGGGTCCGTCGAGCCGAACGAACCCTGCGTTCAGGGGCCGTTCGTATGGCAGGCACAGACCGACCGCGGCGGCCTCGATACCGGAAAGCAATCGGATGCGTCTCAATCCCTCATCGAACAGGCGAGCCACTGCAGTGCTGTCTTCGTACCTCGCATCCTGCAGCGAGATCTTCGCCGTGACGAGGTTCGACGCTTCGAAACCAGGTTCGATCCGGCTCAATTGATCGAAGGTCCGTATCAACAGGCCGGCGCCGACCAGCAGGACGAAGCTCATCGCAATCTGCCCAACGACCAGTAGACGCTGCGGCCACCTGGACCGTGAGCCCGCGAAGCCACGACCGCCCGCCGACGTCAACCCGGTGTTCACGTCAATCCGGCTGGCCTGGACGGCTGGGAACAGGCCGAACAGCACGCTGGTGAGCAGCGACAGGAACAGGGTTGCCGCCAGTACCCGCATGTCCAGTTGGACCGTCTGCCAGATGCCGATGTTTCCCGGAGCCAGGCGGTTGAAAAGGTCGATGCCGAGGTAGCCGGACCCGATCCCGGCAAGACCACCAGCCGCACCAAGAACGGCGCTCTCGGTCAGCATCTGACCGATGACGCCGCTCCGGCCACTGCCCAGGGCGATCCGGGTCGCCACTTCCTGAACGCGGCCCCTCTCGCGGGCGAGCAGCAGGCTGGCGATGTTGACGCATCCCATCAGGAGGACCACACCGGCCGCACCCCAGAGGATGAACAGCGGCTCCCGAACGAACTCGGTGAGGCCGCGCTGAAGGGGCACCAGCCGCAGTTCCGCTTCGGCGCCTTCGGGCATCCGGTAGTTGTCGACGGCCGGGCCGCCGACGATACCGATCTGGGCATCGGCCTGCGACCAGGTCACATCGTCTCGCAATCGCCCGATCACGGCGTAGTTGCTACCCTGCCCTTCGCCCGAAGTCGAAGGACGAAGCGGGGTCCAGACGTCGGCCTCGGCGGTCGTGCGAAACCCTTCCGGCATCACACCGACGACCGTGTACGGCTCGCCGCGCAACGTGATCCTGCCGCCGACAATCGCGGCGTCACGGTTGAAGACTCGGTTCCACAGCGAATAGCTGAGCACGACCACACGCGGCCCACCCACGACGTCCTCGGTCTCAGTGAAACCCCTGCCCAGCACGGGAGGCACTCCCAGCACCCGGAAGAAACCCGCCGATATCCTCTGCCCCTCCAGGAACTCGGCCTGGTCTCCGGAGACAAAATTGACTCCGCTCGAACCGTTGTAGAAGACGGCAGCATCCAGGTTGCTCGCATGATCCCGCACCGCCTCCCAGATTTCGCCAGTCTGTGAGACCAGGAGACCGCCGGAACTACCGTTCTTGATGTCGATCACAATCTGCGCAAGTCGATCGGGTTCCGGATACGGCAGAGGGCGCAGGACGACGGCGTCGACTACGCTGAACAGCGCAGTGTTGGCACCGATACAGAGAGCCAGTGTCAGGACAATCGCCGCGGTCGATAACGGGTTTCGGGTCCACATCCGGAAGGCATAGCGGACGTTTCGGCGTAGCTGGTCGACCAGACGCAGACCGAGTGCTTCCCGACACTCGTCCTCTATCGTCGGGACTGAACCGAACTCGATCCGCGCTCGACGTTCGGCTTCCTCGATGGACACACCGGAACTCACCAGATCCCGGGCATAGCGTTCCATGTGATCCCGGATTTCGTGCCTCATCTCGCTTTCAAGGCGGGAACGGCTGATCAGGGCACTGAGGAAAGATTGGAGTCGTGACAGCATTTACACCCTGTCCTGGCAGCCTGTGGCTTCTAGACTTCGCTGGGTTTGGCGGCCAGAACGCTGGCAATCGCCGTCGACATGTAGTTCCACCGCTCTCGCTCAGTCCGTAGCTGGCGGCGCCCTGACACGGTCAGGCTGTAGTACTTGGCCCTCCGCCTATTTTCGCTTTCACCCCACTCCGAGGCGATCCAGCCACGGTGTTCGAGGCGGTACAGCGCCGGGTATAGCGAACCCTGCGGGATCTGCAGACGTTCGCCCGATACCCGCCCGATTCGCAACAGCACGCCATAGCCGTGTGTGGGTCCGAGCGAAACCGCTTTGAGGACGAGCAGGTCGAGGGTTCCTTGAAGGAGGTCCATCTGTTTGGGCACGAATGTCTCCTAGAATGACTAGGACAGTATAGGCAGGCTTTCCTAGACAGTCAAGGAGAACAGTGCGGAAGGCGCAGCACTACCTTTGCGTGTGGTTTCACCACGGGTTGTTAGCGCCGAAACACACGGTCCCGCGCTCGCCGAAAGCGTCGGCTACAAGTTCTTGGCGTGCTCCCGGTGCGCCTGCTTGTGCTCGAGCAGGAGGTGGAGACGCTTGCGATGCGATGGACTGACGTCTTCGAAGTCCTCGCCGCAGACGTTACAGCGGTACCAATAGATCCGGAAGGCGGAAGAGCTGTCGGCGAGCAGGGCGTCATCGGCGGCGGCTCGGACAGATGGCTTATGGCTACTCATTATTGCTCTAATTAAGAATACGGACCCCGAAAGGACCGTGGGCTCTTTTCTCCTCGCTACGGCTTTATTCCCCGTCGAGAAACCAAATAGTGGGTGCCCGCAGGGGATTCATCGTTCCTTCTAACCCCCCATGGTACTGGAGCCGACGACGATTGGACAACAAAAACCGGATAACTATTTTTATATCAGTGCTTTCCACTCGGGCCTGCCATGCCCCGTTCAGCGGGAGCCGGATCTCCACTTCTGTCGGATAACGCCGATTCTGGCGCGGTTCACACCGAGGTCACCGTGGCCCAGTCGGGACGCCGATCGAAGCTGGATGAGGCCATTATCGGGCTCGAGGAGGCACTCGATATCGTCGACGAAGCCGAACACAAGCGTTCTGGCCTCCGCCCTGAGGTAGGTCTCGGAGAACTCCACGACAGTAGTGCGCAGGCTGGACTCCACAATGGCCTGGAACTCGGACCAGGCCTCGCCCGGATCTCCCTCGAACCGTAGCGGATCTATGTGATGCATAGCGTCGTCCAACGGAGCGAGACTCGAAACGCAGTTGGGACTTGCCGGACAGGGCAGCAACCCCGCCGGTGAACCGTGTATCGGCTCGAAGCTAGTCGCATAGCGGGCGCCAAGAAGCGCAGAGAGGGGTAGCAGAAGCACAAGAACCACTACCCAGTGAGTTCGGATCTTTCGCATCATCTAGCAGTGCGTGCCTTCGAAAAAACGCTGAATCCTACTTGTTCAGGAGCGCGATCACCGGATCGACACAGGTGGCCCGGAATGCCGCGTTGAAATCGTCAGTCATGTGTCAATTCGCCCCCAATGGGAATCGGTGTGCAAATCTACGGGGTTACGTTTTGGTCGGGGCATGTCAAACACCCACGTTCAACCTGTCGTGCACGGCGGCACAAGAAAGTTGCCTAACCCGAACAACAAAAGATATATTTAGCGATTAACACAAGCAGCCGTCGATTAGCGCCGAACGCTTACTTCGCAAAACCCTCGACGGCACGCCAATTCCGAATAGTCTTGGTGTCCCCGTTTGTAAGGAGAACGAACTTCATATGCGTAAACTGTGCTTAGTCCTCATCCTGGGACTCCTGTTCGTCAACGTTGCCGGTGCCCAACAGACCGCTCCGGCTCCTCCGGCCCCTGAAGCTGTACAGGACCCCGCCCCCCCATCGGGTGGAATGTCTGAAGAGGACCGGACGAGCCTCGCCGAATTCGGACGCCCGCTGCCCGGCACGCCTCTGACGTTGTTCCACGTCAACAGCCGCACGGTCGGGATCCTGTTTCAGCCTCCGTTGTTGTATTCGTTGCGCGCGCTGGCCAACCAGTCGACGATCTTCTACGTCCAGGGAACGACGGTGGAGGAAACCAGTATCAACCCGGCATTCATCATCGAGATTCAGGAAATTGGGCGGGTACGCGGTGTAACGACGAGTCTTCACAATCTGGAAGAGGGCACTTATCCGGCAGGAACCTTTATCGACGGCCTCGTCGAGTTCAAGACGAAGTTCAACCTCGTTTATCAATTCACAGTCCACAACGGACTGAACAGCGTGCGGGTCCAGTACAGCCCCGACGCGGTCGATTCACTGGGTCAATAGCGGCAATCGAAAATCCTCTGAACGGAATCCGGCGGGTCCGACATTTGGGCCCGCCGTCGGTTTTACCGATCAGGACGGACTCTCCATCCGATCCCTCAGCCGTACCAGATCCTTCGTGACATTCCCGAGCACCATACGGTTCAGGAAGGCCCCGCCGAGCCTGAAAAACCCGCGGGGTTGCCCGCTCACACGAACGCGTACAAGCGTCTGGGAACCGGCGTCCTCAAACTCATAGGTGACCATCATCGGGAAGGGGGAGTCTGTCGTCATCACGACTCGGCGCTCGTGTTCCTGTTCCACGATCTTGAGCGTGTACTGGATCCGCCGGCCGAGAAACCGGACCACGCGGGCGATACGGCTTCCGACGACGATGGGCCCGTCGTCGAGTCGCTTCGCCTCTAGGACGCCTCCAATCCACGATCGGTCATTCGCAGGATCGGTAACGAACTGCGCGATCGAGGGTCGATCCCGCTCGATGATGATCTCAGTAGAGACGTTGACGGACATTTGGGGTGCTCTCGGAACACCCCAATTAGAACACACTCACACCGAGCGACCTCACTCCCGCATCAGCATCAGGTTCCCCGATTCATATCGGCGGAGGCCATGTTGAAACACGAGGACACCCGCACCGAGCACGCCGGCGGAACCGCCACCCGCCTCCCACCCGTGCCACCAGTTAACACCTGTAAAAACGGAACCACCGGACATCAAAACCCAAACCTGTCCGTCAAAACGATACATGGCTACAACAAGAGGCAGAAAAATCAGGATGATTTCCGGGCTGGCACGAAGCATTTCGGCACTCGTGGTGATTGCCGCCCTCGCGGTGCCGGCGGGGGCGGACGACAAGAAAAACTCCGATCTCGAGAACATCGGTAACCGCAACATCAACAAGGGCAGCATCAACTTCACGTCGATCGAAGAGGAGATGCAGTTGGGCCGGGGGCTGGCGGCCGACATCGAGCGCGAATCCAGGCTCGTCACCGATTCGGTGATCACCGAATACGTCAATCGGATCGGGCAGAACCTGGTGCGCAACTCAGATGCCGAGGTTCCCTTTACGATCAAGGTCATCGATTCCACAGAGATCAATGCCTTCGCGCTTCCGGGTGGCTACCTCTACATCACCACAGGGCTGATTCTTGCGGCGGACGAGGAAGCGGAGTTGGCCGGAGTTCTCGCCCACGAGATCGCACATGTGACGGCACGCCATGGAACGGAGAGCCAGGCGAAATCGCAAATCATCAGCTTGGCGTCCATCCCCCTGATCTTCCTCGGAGGGGTCCCGGGGCTGGCAGCGCGTCAGGTCGCAGAATTCGCGATACCGATGACCTTCCTGAAGTTCTCACGCGGGGCCGAAGAGGAAGCCGACTACCTCGGCACACAGTATATGTACCGGGCCGGCTACGATCCGGCAGCGATGATCACGATGTTCGAGAAACTGCAGGCGCAGCAGAAGTCCTCACCTGGCAAGGTCTCGGGACTGTTCTCAAGCCATCCGGCGACGGCGAGTCGGATCGAAAAGACGAAAGAAACGATCGTGACGGTGCTTCCGGAACGTGACGAGTATGCACTGACGACGTCGGAATTCGACCGGATCAAGGACCGGCTCACCGTGGCGGAAAACCGCATCCCCGCACGTGACGACGATCGACCGAGCCTTCGCCGGAGAACTCGGCGACCGAACGTTTCGGGCAAGGAGTCGGCCGAAGACGACCGCCCCGTGCTGCGACGCAGAGACGGATCGCACGATTTCTAGCACGTGATTCCAGGGGGCTGGTTGAAGGGTAGTCAGCCCCGCAGCCTCTCCCTTATTTCCAACGCCGTCTCCGCGCAAGACACCAGTCGGCTATCTTCCGGGGTGATGACACCTTCCTCGACGAGGTAGTCCTGACTCAACACGCCTCGCCAGAACTCTTCCCCGACCAGAAGACGCGTCCACATTCAAGGGCGATCGCTTGGACCAAACGACCTCGGCATGTTAAACTAAACCGTTAAGTCATAAAGATTGAACGTTTCCGGCTGGTTCCGCACGGTCAAGAACCGATTCCACACGGAGCGATCACCAGCCCGACTTACACGGGATCCGTAAGCTCGCTCAGGTCCGGCCACCTCCGGGGGCACTGTGGGACATACGGCAGGAAAACCCGAATCGCCACACGACCCGAACGGATCTCGTTTATCATAGCGGCCGCTGACCGGCCCACTCTGAAAAGATGCCTATGAAAGATCGGAATGTGAAGCCCACTAAGTACCGCGCCTACACCAACAGGAACATCGATCAGATTCCACAGTTCAAGTCCCTGACCTCAGAGCAACGCGCAGCTATTTCCGCGGTATCGAGAGTGCTTCCATTCCGGGTCAACAATTACGTCGTCGAAGAGTTGATCGACTGGAACAACATCCCGATCGACCCGATGTTCCAGCTGACCTTTCCTCAGGAAGGCATGCTGACCGAACCCGAGTTTGAGCACATCCATGGGCTGATCGAACGCGAGGCTCCGGCAAACGAGATCGATCAGGCCGTGAAGGACATTCGTCTGGGTATGAATCCGCACCCCGCGGGACAGATGGATTTGAATGTTCCCTTGGTCGACGGCCATCCCCAGGCCGGAGTGCAGCACAAGTACCGAGAGACGGTGCTCTTCTTCCCCAGCCAGGGTCAGACCTGCCACGCCTACTGCACCTACTGCTTCCGGTGGGCGCAGTTCGTCGGCATGGACGAACTGAAGTTCGCCACCAACGAGAGCGGTAGTCTTGTGCGCTACCTCCACAAGCACCCTGAGGTGCGCGACGTGATCTTCACCGGCGGCGATCCTATGATCATGCGGACCGGCGTACTCCGTCGCTACATCAAACCCCTGCTGAAGATCGAAACGCTCAGGAGCATTCGCATCGGGACCAAGGCGCTGGCCTGGTGGCCTTACCGATTCACCAGCGATGCCGACGCCGACGATCTTCTCCGGTTGTGCGAAGAAGTCATCGCTGCAGGCAAGCATTTGGCGTTCATGGCCCATTACAGCCTCCCGCGGGAGTTGGGGACACCGGTGTCACAAGCCGCGGTTCAGCGGGTCCAGAGTACCGGCGCGACCATCCGGGCCCAAGCGCCTGTTATCCGGAACGTCAACGACAACGCCGACCTCTGGGCCGCGATGTGGCAGAAGCAGGTCGATTTGGGAATCATCCCCTATTACATGTTTGTCGAGCGGGATACGGGGCCGAAGCAGTACTTCGATGTGCCGCTACACCGTGCTTTCGAGATCTTCACGCGCGCGGTGCGACAGGTGTCGGGTCTGGGACGGACGGTTCGGGGGCCGTCCATGTCATGCACCCCCGGAAAGGTCTTGGTCGACGGCGTTGCCGAGATCGAAGGACAGAAAGTGTTTGTCCTCAAGTTCATCCAGGGCAGGGATCCGCACTGGACGAACCGAGTGTTCTTCGCCAAGTTCGACGAGACGGCGTCATGGATCGACGACCTGAAGCCGGCGTTCGGTGAGGAGTTCTTCTTCGACGAGTCTCAGGCCGACTGGCGGTGGAAGCACTTCACCGCTTATCCGGGGACCAAAGGAAAGGCAGTCAAGGCGCACGGCGACTGGAGACCGCAATAGCGTTCTAGAGAAAAGGAAAGGGAACGCGAAAGGGCCGGCGTGCCTCGCCGGCCCTTTTCTCTTTGGTCAGTTCCCGCCGCCAGGGGGAACGCCGAGTCACTCGAAGTGCAAGGCTGTCAGCGGATCGATCTCGGTCGCGCGGCGCGCCGGCACGTAGCACGCGAGGAAGGCCGTACCGAGCAGGAGCCCCGTGATCCCCGCTAAAGTCACCGCGTCGGTGGAACCAACCCCGAACAGCTGGCGCGAAAGAAGACGGGTCAATGCCAACGCACCGGCCAGCCCGATCCCGACTCCGATTCCCGCGAGCCCCATGCCGCGAGCAATCACGAGCTTGAAGATGTCTCCCGGCTCAGCTCCCATCGCAACTCGGATGCCGATCTCCCTGATCCGCCGCCTCACCGAAAACGAGATTACGCCGTAGATGCCGACCGCCGAAAGAAGCAGCGCACCGACGGCAAAGCTACCTAGCAACATTGCGGAAAAACGCGGTGTGGCGATCGAGTCCGACAGGACATCGTCCAGGTACCGGACGTCGTAGACGGGGAGTTCAGAATCCATCGAACGGACGACCTCCCGTACGGTGTTTACGGTGTCCACGCCCCCGTCGACCCGGATCGCATACACAAGCGGCAATGGCCACGACACCTGGACGATCGGAACGTACGCGTTCGTCGTGACACCCCAGGCCAGCGTTTCATGCTTGACGTCGGATACGACGCCGACGACCTCACGGTATTCGCTGTTGAATCCCAAGTTGATCCGTCGGCCGATAGGGTCTTCGCCCCCGAAGAGCCGGGCGGCGAGCGACCGGTCGATGATCGCTGTCGGGTTGCCTTCGGCGACGTCGCGCGCATCGAAGCTTCTTCCCGCGACCAATTGCATCCCCATCGCCCGAAAGTAACCCGAGCTGACGAGCGTGAAGTTGACGATCGCCTCTTCGCCCGGACACGGTAGCGGCGTGCCTTCGATATGCAACGAAGTACCCTGACGGTCGTCGGCCAGCGGGATGGAATCGGCGAATCCCGCCGACCGAACGACCTGCAGCGCGCTGAGTCGGTCGAGCAACGCCTGACCGAACTGAACACGCTGGTATCGTTCGCCGTACCGTTCTTCCGGTAGCGAAAGACTGTACCGCCCCTGATTTCCTGGACAGAGTGAACCCACCATAATCAAGTCGCTGACTCAATTGCAAGACGTTGTCGAGCCTGAGCCGGAGATTGAAAGCCGAGGCGCTCGATCAACCAGTGCTGATTATAGAGAGCGCGAAAGTCCTGAAGAGCTCGAACCAGTTCCGGAATAGAGCGAAAGTGACGCACCCAGAGCAACTGCTCTTTCAGGGTCTTGAAGAAGCGTTCGATACAGCCATTGCCTTCCGGTTCCCGGACAAACGCCGGTGAGGAGACGATGCCAAGGAATCGGATCTCGTTTTGAAAATCGTCGCTCATGAATTGGGACCCATGATCATGACGGAGTCGAAGCCCGGCGGCCGCGTCAGCGTGAAAGCCGGCGAAGTACTCTTTGAGGCCTTGCCGGATGGGATCGAGGGCTTCAAAACGCGTCGCCCGTTTGGCGGCGTGAATGCCGACACAATCGGCCGTGCAGTGATCGATGGCGGCGAATACAGTGACCGCACCATCGTCGAGGGTCACCGTGGCGGTGGCATCGATGCCCCACATCTGGTTCGGGCGATCGGTGGTGATGGTTCCGGTATGCGCCTTGCGCGCAACGGGTGCGGCCTGGCGTTGGGGCGCCAGAAGTTGAGCTTCCCGCATCAGGCGCAAGACCCGAGCCTTGGAGGTGCGGACGCCGGCGACCCGGAGCCGCGCCCAGAATTTCCGGTGTCCTTCCCCAGTAAACGGCGAGGCCGTAATTTCTTGCCGAATCCGTCCGGTCAACTCCGCGTCGGTAAACGGGGTCTTGGGCCCCCGTTTACGCGGCTCGGCCGGATGGTTCCGTCGATCCCGTCGAGCATAGTACGTCGACCGGGGCAACCCCCAGGCCGCTGCGACACGGGCCAGACCATACAGTTGGTGTGTGGAGGGCGACAGGGTCCGGCTCATCGCTTCGACCTCCACCGTAGAAAAGGCTTCTCGTCCTCCAGATGCCGGATCCGTTCCCGCAACAGTTCGTTGTCCATCACCAGACTGGTCACCGCTGACTTCAGCGTCTTCCTCTCTTCGTCAACCACATCCACGATCCGGCTCTTCAGGCCGTCCTCGCCTCCCTGCAGGAACGCCTCCCGCCAACGGGTCAGCGCCGCCGCCGTCACGCCATACTGCCGGCTCATCGCTTCAAGATCTTCTCCACGCAACAACTCCAGCACTACCGTGACCTTACGCCGAGCCGACCACCGGCCCTTCCCGCGGCTTCGAAAATCCGGCCCCGCTCCGGTCGCCCTACGGGCTCCCTTCGCGATTCCGGATTCCTCCTTCGTTTCTCCGGACATATCGTGATCCTCCTGCGTTGTAGTTTCTCAAATCACTGTCCAAAGAAATCGTGGGGCGGGGGAAACGACCGTGATACACAAATTGGTTGATCAATGACAATTAAGCCTCCCGGGCGTATTGTCGCAATACGCCCGGGAAAAATGATTGATGCTGGACATGGGTGGTGATATGCAATTCGAGCCAACGGCACGGTGGTTTCCAAGGGCGGGTCCGTTGTCCACATCATCTCAGGTTTCGGACCAAATATGAGACGCTACTTTCGCCGGCTGATGCCCCTCGAACTATTGGCCGGAGAGCTAGCCTACTCCCTGCGGATACTTCGCAAGAACGGAGGGGTCACGTTTGTAGCGGTCGTCATGCTCGCACTTGGGATTGGCGCTAACACCGCGATCTTTAGTGTTGCAGATCCGCTATTGTTTAGAGCGTTACCTGTGAGGAACCCTCATGATTTGGTCCTGTTTCGAATGCGGGTGCCCAATCTTCCCGACATTGACTACGTGCCTTTCCTGCTGTTCGACCAAGTAAGAACAGAGGGCCGCGCCTTGACGGGAATCTTTGCAACCGTAGCGCCCCCTACCCACACTCTATTGACAGTCGAAGGGGAAAGTGCTGCCGGCCGGATTCGGACGGAATGGGTCTCCGGAGCCTACTTCGAGACGCTCGGTGTGGATGCGGTTGCCGGAAGAGTGTTTTTGGAACAAGAGGACCGCGCCAGTGGCGAACCAGTCGCCGTAATCAGCCACGGATTGTGGCAGCGGCGGTTCGCTGGGACGACCCAAGCAATCGGGCAGGCCGTTTCGTTAACGATCCCTGCGCTGGGCTACAAGTCCTTTACGATTATCGGTGTTGCGCCGCCAAACTTCCATGGCGTTAATGTCGACTTCAACACGGACGTATGGCTGCCGCTTCATCACCGGCCTGGGTTCGGTGGACCGGGCACCGAGAGTTTTGGGTTGTTGCCCGTCCAGATGATGGGCCGCTTGCAGTCGAACAGCAGTCTACCGCAGGCTCAAGCAGAACTGGATGTAGTTTATTCCCAGATTGCCTCGCTGCTTCCCGACCACTACCGCACCGGCGCAGTTCATGTAGATTCGGGCCACTCTGGTTTTTCCGTGCTACGGTCAGAGTATAGGAGACCCCTGTTGATCTTGGCGGTTGCAACCGGCATCGTCCTGACCATTGCGTGTACGAACGTTGCCGCTCTGTTGCTTGCGCTTGGTGCGGCTCGGCGGAAGGAACTGGGTATCCGTCTAGCGATGGGCGCTGTTCCTTCCAGGGTGGTCGGTCAACTGATGACGGAAAGTCTCATCCTCGCCGTCTTGGGTGGACTTCTTGGCGTTGTCGTCGGGGGGGGGGCGCAACTGCTGGTGGGGTACTTACCGCCTGAATCCGGCTTTATGCCGAAAGTTGGCGCTGATCTTAGGGTCCTTGGTTTTACATCTGCGGTCTCGTTTCTGAGCGTTCTTGTCTTTGGTCTTGTTCCAGCGATGCGAGCCACAAGGCTGAACCTGGATTCAGTGCTCAAAGGCCGTACCGGCACCAACGGCTCGAGCCTGATGAGGTGGAACCGGCTGATTTTGGTCGGGCAGGTTGCATTCTCTCTTTTGTTGATCCTCGGTGCTGGATTATTTCTCCGCACGTTTCATAATTTGCGAGATCTAGAGAGAGGTTTTGGCACGGAAGATACGGTACAGTTCGCAGTGCGGCCTAGAGGCGACGAATTCACTGCAGATCCCGGCGAGCGTTTCGCCTCTGGCCTGGCCAACTTGCCCGGAATCGATGCAGCAACTAACTATTTCTTCCGCGGACCTCTCGTGAACAGGATCCGCATGACACCGATTCAGGTGGAAGGCTATGTCCCGGCGCCTCACGAGAGTTTGATGGCCTCAGTCTGGCCTGTGGGGCCGCGATTCTTCGAAACGCTGGCGGTATCACTGCACCGCGGACGAGACTTTCGCGAAGCGGACTTGGCACGTGAACCGGATCCATTCAGCAAATTCAAGGGTGACCCAGTTCAGACGCCTGACTCCGAGTCTGCGGTCGGCGTAATCAGTCGAAATATGGCGGAAGACCTTTTTGGGGATCGGAACCCAATAGGCAGGAAAGTCCGAGTGGGATCAACGGAAATAGAAGTGATAGGTGTAGCAGAAGACGCGAGATATGGGCTACTGGTCGAGCGGCCACCATGGGTCCTGTATCGCCTAAATTATACACGCGCGGTCTATGCGAATCTCTTTGCTGTGCGTACCAAGGAGAGTCTCGCCACACTAGCACCCGCCCTTCAAGATCTGGTTGATGAAATCAATCCTGGCTTTTACGTTACAGACCTCCAATCGCTGGGACAGTTGCTGGAGTCAACTCTGGTACGCGAACGTTTCATGGCGCGGTTAGCCAGTCTGTTTGGCCTACTGGCGCTGTTCATGGTGTCGATCGGAATTTATGGTCAGGTCGCTTACGGTGTTGCTCAGCGAAGAAGCGAACTTGGCATCCGGATGGCATTGGGTGCCCCCGCCGCCAATGTCTTGGCGCTACTTGCTCAGGAAATGTTCCTGGTCCTCGCTACCGGTATTCTGTTAGGGCTCTTGGCCGCGTTGGCTACCACACACCTAGTTTCCAGCCTGTTGTTCGGTCTGACGCCAATGGACCCGTCGACGATCGCATTCTCTATCACAGTACTTCTCACCGCCGCGCTCGCGGCCAGCCTCCGGCCGGCGTTGCAGGCGGCGCGAACTGACCCGATGGTGGTCCTACGTCACCAATGAGGCGAGTGTACTCCAGCACCTCGTCATTGTGCTCATGTGCCGCGCGGAGGTTGTCCCGCATCCTCTCGGTGTCGTAGAGAAGAGATCGGCGATGGTTGCTGGAAACTGCGCTTCGCGCACCAGGAGAATGTTCTCGGCGCACGCCGTCAGGTCGTCCTTGTTCTTCGCGGTGAGCGTCGGTATTCCACACCAATTCCGTGATCAGAATAATACTCAAGGGATGCTGCAATCTGGCGCCGCTTGTAGAAAAAGCTGTCGGTCGCTACCCTCATTACGAAAATGAACCGGATTCGTGAACCTGCGTCAATACGTGGTCGTTGTCCGCCGCCGGATATCGGTTACATCGACGAGCAGTTCTTCCACATCCACATCGAAGAAGATCCGGTAGTTCCCGACGCGACGACGCCAAGCGGCCGACTCGCTCTTGAGCCGCGCGATGTCGCCCCGGAACGGACTCATGCGCATATCGGCGATGGCCCCCGCGATCCTTTCCTGATCCTTACGCGGAACTTTTTTGAGCTTTCTTGCGACTTGTTTTGCGATCCGTAGCTGCCAGGCCATGGAGGAGTTCGTCCAACGTCACGTATTCACCCTTCTCGATCTCGGCACGTCCGCGGCGGATAGCCGCGAGTTCCGCCTTCGAAACCGCAACGACGGGAACGCTTTTGTTCAGGTATCCGCGGAGTGCCTCCCGCACGAGTTCCGAGCGCGTCCGCTGTTCCGCCTTCATGGCCTCCTCGACCTGTTTGGCCATAGACTCGGGGAGGGATATGGTAAATGTCTGCCGTGATCGCATGGCATTACTGTATTAATTGGTGTTACTTATTGTTACATCGTAGCAGGCGGATAGATAGTGTCAACTCGGACGGATTAGTAGTACTACTTTGAGTGCCCCGCCTGTTTTGCGGAAGAGCAACGCTGAATCTGAGGCTAGGAATCAATGACTTAGCGGCCGCAAGGCGGTGAGAATGTCGCCAAACTGCTTGACTTGACAGCACCACTCATCATGTCTAGAACCCACATTAGCAACGTTTGTAGGGGGGGGGTTCTGGTGCAGACAGCCAACGGGGATCGGCGATAATGGGTTATGGCGCATCAGAAAACTGAGCGGAATCCTCTATTTGCCGGACGTTGGTTCGAAGACGACATCATTCTCCTCTGCCTGCGCTGGTATTTTCGCTTCAAATTGAGTTACCGAGACCTGGTCGCGATTTTAGGTGAACGGGGTTTATCGATTTCGCACACCACGATTTTGCGTTGGGTCGTTCGCTATGCTGAAACTTGCGAGAAGCGCTGGAACCGATTCGAGCGACAGGTGGGTGGGAGCTGGCGAGTTGATGAAACATTCATCAAGGTGCGAGGCCAGTGGATGTACCTGTATCGAGCCGTGGACGGACAGGGCAACACCGTGGAGTTCTATCTGAGTCGGACACGTGGTATCGCGGCGGCGAAGGCCTTCTTTCGCAAGGCGCTGAAGCATCATCAGGAGCCACACAGCATCACCCTGGATGGCCACCAGCCGAGCCATAGCGCGCTGCGGTGCATGGGAATGAACGGGGAGTTCAACTTCCGGGGGCGGAACCCGGTGAAGATTCGTTGCTGTCAATACCTGAACAACGTTGTGGAGCAGGACCACCGCCGGGTGAAGGGGCGATTGCGACCGATGTTGGGGTTCAAGACGTTCTACCATGCGCGACGCGTCATTATCGGCATCGAACTGGCGCAGAAGATTCACAAACGCCAGTTCGCAATTCCGATCTCATGGCAGTCGAATCCCGCGGTGATCTGGCGTCACGTCATGGCAGCATAGGCCGCATCGCCCTAGCGCACCCCTGAGTCTTATCGCTCTGACAATCCTATCTGCACCAGAACCCACAAACAGCGCCTTGAAATCCGCCAAATGACGGCGGCGAAACTCGCAAATCGTCCGATGGCTCGGAAAATTCCCCGCCGCCAACACCCGAAATGCCACGTCCTCCTCCAGCTTCCGCGCCAGCCCTCGGGAGGAAAACACCCCCGTCGCGTACCCGTAGATCATCACCTTCACCATCATCCGCGGCTCATACGGCGACTTGCGACGACCGTCCCCCTCGTAAGGCGCGTAAAACGCCGTCAAGTCCAATCCGTCCACCAGATCGCTCACATGGTGCGCCAAGTGCCCCTCCGCCAACCAATCCCGCATATCCGGCGCCAGCAGCAACCCCTGATCCGGCTGGTACGGGCGAAACGTCGTCGGCATCGCAATCTTCTCCTAACTGCGACACAATTATCTCATTCACTTCCTACGGCGCAGGCTCCTAGCTGTCGCCGTGAAACCTTGTTGGGACGTGCTTGCCCAAACTTGGGATGCCATTTCTCTCGCCAAGGATTGCCTAGTAACCGCGTTGCGGCTCCTGAATGAAGCCAAGAACATCCGGGAACTGTTTCGCCGCAGGAGACCGAAAAAGCACCGCGTGGCCGCCCATGAGGTCACAGCGCGCATCACTTTCGGCGCACCGACCGCCACCGCGCGGGTCTCTGTTTCACCCCCGGTGTGGCTCTGACGTAACCACCCCAATATCTTGTGGTTAGCCCGTTTCATGTGTGACCACCATATATGGGATAGCCTGTCTTTAAATTGGGTCAAGTTCATAACTACGAAAGAATGTGATGTCTCCATTTGCTTCGGGGAAGTTGTGGCCGAATTCCACCTGGATCGGCTCGGCCCCGGTCGCGTCGATGGTTTCGATATTGCGGAGCACGGCTGGCAGCACATACTCCTTGTCGCCATCCTGGCCGGTGAGCTCGAGTGTGAGCAGGGTTTGCGGCGGCCGTTTGCCATCCCTTTCGTCAGGGTCGAGAGCAATTCCCTGGAAACTCCCCGGATCGGTCGCTATCTGGGGCCTGAAGGAGGCTCGGCGGCGGCCCCGTGCGATGTCGTGCCACTGTATTGCAATCGTCGAGTCGTCGCCCTGCGGCGTGAACACAACGTCGGCGCGCTCCCCTGGGGTCAGCAGCAGTCCCCGATTGGGGTCGGGATTGGAAATCATTTCGGTCTGGCTGTCAGGGTCGGGTACCAGGTCGATCGGCTGAATCTCGATCCCAGCCTCGAGGAGTCCGCCGTCTCCGCCGATTCGGAACATCCGATGGCCCGATATCGAAACCCGCATGAAGCGCGCGTTGGACACGTTCACCAGGCGTAATCGTTGCGGCACTCCCGCTCGACTGTGCCCACCGAGTTCACCGCCCCGTTCACCAGCAGGGTGTTGCCCTCACGGCCGTTCACTTGTGTGACTGCATTCTCGAGCGGGTCGGCCGGAAAGGGCTCGGCAATCTGCCCGTTCTCATTCAGCAGCACGTCGTCCAACACCAGGTAGTGCTCGCGCTCCGGAAGGCCTAACCGCCTATCCTCATCTGGATCGCGCACCACGATCAAACCATAGAGGCCCCTCTCGACCTGCGCGTAGGTGCGAATGTGGGGGTGGTACCAGAATGTCGAGGCGCGCAGGAACGTGAACTGATACTGGTATGTGCCACCCGGCGGGATCGGATGCTGTGAGATGTTGCTCCCGTCCATGTTCGCGGGAAGCTCCAAGCTGTGCCAGTGGATCGTAGTCTCCTCAGGCAAGAGATTCCTGAAGTGAACGATCAGTCTGTCTCCAACCTTTCCCTCGATCGTCGGACCCGGAATGCTGCCGTTGAAGGTATAGACGCTGGTCATGTTGCCGGTACCGAACGACACCATGTCCTCACTCGCGACCAGCTCCACTTCGACAACGTCGGAGTCGGCGCTGAGATTGGTGGCAGACGGTGGCCGAATGAGCCTTGGCGACTGAGCTGGGAAACCGAAAACCAAGCCGCCCGTAGCCGCTACCCCTGAGGTGGCCCCGGTTTGTGGACAGCTTGGCGGCCTGTTTAAGGTGTATTCCGGTTGCCGCTCATCTTGCCAGAATCTCCTTGGATCGATCTTCCTGTCGCCGTTGCTGCGCCGGTGGGTAAGCGGGCAAGGCGCGTAGCTGCTTGTCCATCATATCCGCAGGCGGGTCGCCGCGGTAGGCCTCGGCCGGGGTTTTTCCGCCGAGGGCCGAGTGTGGCCGTTCGGCGTTGTAGAAGTCGATCCACTCGCCGATGACGCGCCGGGCCTGGAAGCCGTCGGCAAGGTCGTGCAGATAGACAGCCTCGTATTTGAGGGAGCGCCACAGCCGCTCGATGAAGATGTTGTCCATGCACCGGCCCCGGCCGTCCATCGAGATCTGGACACCGGCCGCCCGCAAGCGCCCGGTGAAGGCGAAGCCGGTGAACTGGCTGCCCTGATCGGTATTGAAGATCTCCGGCTGGCCGTGGCGGGTCCGCGCCTCCTCGAGCGCCTCGACGCAAAAGCCGGCGTCCAGGGTGTTCGACAAACGCCAGGCCAGCACATACCGGCTCGCCCAATCCAGGATCGCCACCAAGTAAAGAAAGCCGCGCCGCACAGGGATGTAGGTGATGTCGGCGCACCAGACATGGTTTGCCCGCTCGATCGCCAAACCATTGAGCAGATAGGGGTAGACCCGGTGCTCGGGATGCGGCTCGCTGGTGCGGGGTGCCCGGTAGATCGCCTGAAGACCCATCAAACGCATCAGACGCCCCGCCCGGCGACGGCCGATGCGCACGCCCTCGCGGCGCAGATGACGGACGATCTGACGGGCACCGTAGAACGGATGCTTCAGAAACAACTCATCGATGCGCCGCATCCGCGCCAAGGTCTCCGCGCTCTCGCCCTGGGGCGTGTAATAGAGCCAGGAGCGCCCGATCGACAGCAAACGGCATTGACGACTCAAGCTCAGTTCCGGGTCAGGGCGCCTCACCATCGCCCGGCGCGCGGCCCGGCTCATCGACCGGACCCTCTGGACAAAAAATCCCGCTCCACCGTCAATTCGCCGATCTTGGCGTGAAGCTCACGAACCTCGCTTTCATGATCCCGCCGCCGGCGTTCCACACCGTTCGAGAACATCTCGCCAAGCCCTTCCATCGCCTGGCGCTTCCATGTGCTCACCTGGTTCGGATGAACCTGGTGCTTCGAGGCAATCTCCTGCAGCGTCCGATCGCCCCGAAGCGCTTCCAGCGCGACCTTCGCTTTCAACTCCCCAGAACACCTGCGTCTCTTCGTCATCGCGTATCCCTCCTCAGTCGGTGGAATACACCTTAAACAACTGCCCGATTTTCCGGGGCCACCTCACCCGGCCTTAAGGAAACTGCGTCGATCGATCTTTTGCACAGTAGTCATCGGATACTTTCGCCGCCCAGGGTAATTCGCCCGCCCCGGCGGGTTCACTAACCAAATTCTTCTGACAGGGTCTTGATGCCGACTTCACGCCCCAGCTTTTGATCACGCGACGCCACACTTCGCCCATGCCGCCCTTGCCGAGGGCAGAAACGACTTCGTAGTGCGCAAGCGTCTTACCGATCATCCTAGTCATCCGGTTGTAGGTGCGCTCTATGAGCGCACATGGGCGGTCATAGACCGCCCCTACAGAAGAGTCGCCAAAACTGCGTAAATACTATGGCAGGAAGAGGTTGGTAGCAATCAGAAGGTTCAACTCCTGGTAAACCGGTTGATCTCAACAGGTGAATGCAACACTTCACGTGAAAGGACAGGTGAGGTGTATGCGGAAGAAGAGAAAGAGAAAACCGATGAGGAGGAAGCGCTGGTTCACGGCTACGGAACTGGTAGAGATATGGGATCGATGGCAGCGGGGGGAGTCAACTAAAGGGATCGGACGTGCGCTCGACAGAGGCGGATCGGCGATTCACCAGCAACTGGCCGTGTATGGTGGCATCCGTCCCCGGTCGCGTTGCCGCTCGTCGCGAGCACTGAGTCTGGTCGAACGTGAAGAGATTTCCAGAGGCGTTGCAGCGAAGCAATCGATCCGGTCGATAGCAGCTGGGCTCAGTCGAGCACCCTCGACCGTGAGTCGGGAGATCGTTCGTAACGGAGGCTATGATAGCTATCGGGCTTCGGCTGCGGACGAGCAGGCGTGGAAACGGGCCCGTCGTCCGAAGTCATGTCGCCTGGCCAGATGTCCGCGATTACGGCAGCTGGTTGAAGATAAGCTCATCGAGGACTGGTCACCTCAACAGATCGCAGGCTGGCTGAAACGCACATATCCGGAAGACGAGTCGGTTCACGTGTCTCACGAAACGATCTATCGCAGCCTTTTCATCCAGGCCCGTGGGGTTCTGAAGAAAGAACTCACTCAGTATCTGCGTTCGAAGCGATCGATTCGCCGATCCCCGAAACACACCAGCCACAAAGGCCACGGATGCGGTCAGATCGATGGCATGGTGTCGATCCGCCAACGACCTGCCGAGGTCAATGACCGGGCCGTGCCCGGTCATTGGGAAGGCGACCTGATCGTCGGGTCGAAGAACAGCTACATCGCGACGTTGGTGGAACGTTACTCGCGTTACGTGATGCTGGTGAAAGTACCCAGCAAACACACCGAGACCGTCGTCTCCGCACTCATCGAACACGCCAAGACTCTACCCACCGAACTCTACAAATCGCTGACCTGGGACCGGGGCCTGGAGATGGCCGATCACAAGCGGTTCACTCTTGCCACTGACATTGCTGTCTACTTCTGCGATCCACAAAGTCCATGGCAACGCGGTTCGAACGAAAATACGAATGGTCTGCTCCGGTACTACTTTCCAAAACGAACCGACTTATCGGTTCACTCCCAGGAGCATCTGGATATGATTGCCAGGAAGCTCAATGAACGACCTCGTCAGACGCTGGGGTTCGAAACTCCCGCTGAACGATTCAATTCTTGTGTTGCGTCGACCGGTTGAGGTGGCACGCATACACGGAAAGCTGGGAACCGCCTGAAATGGAGCTTTCCCAACGGGATCCACAAGGAAGTGTAGGCGACTTACCAGGCATCGGCGCTCGAATTGGGAAACATGGACAGGCGGGGTTTGCGGTGCTATATGGAACTCTCCAAGACACGGCTGGGCGATGTTTGCAACAGTTGCCATCGATGAAATCGAAGGGGAGGAACTACACATGATTTGCGTCACAGGGGCCAGCGGGACAGTAAGCAGCGAAGTAATCCGACAGCTTGAATCGTCAAAGACACCCTTTCGCGGCGCCTACTTCTCGAACCAGAAGGCAGAATCCGCACGCTCTCGAGGGATCGAGGCCGTCATCATCGATTACAACCGGCCTGAGACCCTTCGGGCTGCGTTTCACGGATGCGACAGACTGTTCCTGCTCGGCCCAAGCGCCCTGAACCAGTCAGAGCTCGAGCGGAACGCCCTTGACGCGGCGAAGGCGACCGGCGTACGGCACATCGTCAAGCAGTCGGTACTGGGGGCCGACGAAGAATCGTACAGCCTGGCGAAGGTCCATCGGACGGTCGAGAAGGCGATCGAAGCGAGCGGGCTGGCCTGGACGTTTCTTCGGCCGAATAGCTTCATGCAGAATGCCGTTACTTTCATGGGGGAGACGATCCGTGCTGAATCGAGATTTTACAGTGCGAGCGGCCGGGCAAAAATCAGCCACGTGGATGTGCGCGACATTGCCTCAGTGGCGGTGAAGAAGCTGACCGGGTCGAACTACGAGGGGAACGCATACACGTTGACCGGCCCAGAAGCGCTGACCTATGACGAGCTAGCGAGCAAGTTGTCGGAGGCGCTCGGACGCCCGATCAGTCACATCAACCTCTCACCGTCGGATTTGAAAAGCGGCCTGCTGGCAGCGGGGATGCCGGAGGCGCTCTCCGACCGCCTGCTGGACTTGGAACGTTACTTTAGCGAGGGTGGGGCGAGCCGTATCACCAATGACATCCAGCAGGTGACCGGACGAAAACCGAGACGACTTGCAGAATACGTTCGGGAGACTGCCGCCATGGGTGTCTGGGATGCGAAAGCGGAAGGGGCCACAACGTGAGTGACGGACTGCTTTCCGTCCTGACCCTCATCTCAGCGCTCGGCTGCGGGTTGGTGGGAGGTATCTTCTTTGCCTTTTCTGCTTTCATAATGAAGGCACTCGGCCGGCTCCCACCGGCGCAGGGTATTGCTGCCATGCAGTCCATCAACGTCGCGGTGATCAATCCGTTGTTCATGACGGCGTTTTTCGGGCCGGCCGCGGGTTGCGTCGTCTTGACGGTATCCGCATTGCTAGGTTGGCCAACACCTGGCAGCGTCTTCCTGATCGTGGGCAGCCTGCTCTATCTCTTCGGCACGATCCTGGTGACGGGTGGATTCAACGTGCCGCGGAACAACGCCCTGGAGGCTGTCGACTCGGCAAGCTCCGAGGGGGCCCGCGTGTGGGCAAGCTACCTCACTATTTGGACGGCCTGGAACCACGTGCGGACGGCCGCAGCCCTTGCTGCGGCGGCGTTGCTCACCATTGCGCTCCGTTACTGAGATCGCGCAAGGAAAAGAGCTGTGCCCCGCCTGGGGTCCAATCGAACAAGAATCTGCCCCTTCACTGCCCGATTGGGGTTAGGCGCGTCATGAGCCGCCCATCCGGAAACACGGGCACCGACCGTGGGCATTCCCAACGAGCTCAACATGGAGCTGTAGGCGATCTGTGAAAGGGGGTGTCAAGAGAGACACCTCCCCGGCGGGTTGCCAGCCGGACACAGAATCATTGTCGGCAGCCAGCCCCACTTTACCGTTGAGTGAACTCCGATTCCGACGGTTCAGGAACAGGCCGTCGATTGAATAGACTGTCTGTCGGAAACTGACAGCAAGCTTCGGATCGGCAGTGCCGACTCTTGCCCCAGATGAGTATTTTCTGTCTCCCTGTTACAACGTCAGCCATGTTCACCCCCTAAGACTACAAAGACGCGAAAGAGCGTCAAAGACTTGCAGTATTGGGCTGAGGCCTGCCGATCGTACCTTGTAGCTTGCGGTGTAATTCAGAGGTCGCGGCCCCCAGAAACGAGCTCGTTTCCAAGCTCCATGGTGTGCCTTCATCAAGATCAGTTATGACGGCGCCGGCCTCAGACGCGACAAAACAACCGGCTGCCGTATGCACGGAACCGTGCGGAGTCTGCGTGTGTCCGGTGTGGATGATGCCTGAGATGCGGCCAGCCGCCAGGTAGGCGTAGCTGAGGGACGAAGGAAACTGGAGCACGTACCAGCGCTTTGTGGAGAGGAGGCATTGTACGATCCTTCCCGCCGTTTTGCTCATGGCTCCGACCCATATCGTATTGCTGTCCTCGCGGGTTTCGAGACGGTGCTGGCCAGCGGAAGTCCGCATCCATGCGCCGGATCCCCTTTCGGCGAAGAGGATCTCGCCGGTCCGACCTATACCAACCGCAGCTGCCGACACGGCACCGTCCTCGACCAATGCGATGTTTGTGCAATACAGTGGCAGCTCCGAGGCGAACATGCGGGTTCCACAGATCGGATCTACCAACCAATACGGCTTGCCGTCCTGCGGCGCACCACCGCGCTCTTCACCGATCACGGGATAGTTCGGAAACGATTCGGTGAGGTTCGCTCGAATCGCGTCTTCGCAGGCAAGATCAGTAGCCGTGACCAAATCGATGCCGGCCTTCATTTCTGCCTGGTCCGCGCCTACTCGTGAATCTGTGATTCTTAGGCCGATGCCCACCGCACGGATAGCTGTGTCAGTCTCTGGTCTCAAACGCGCCCCTCTCAGTCGAAATCTGCACCCAATATGCACCCAACAGAGAAAGCCCGGCCAATGAGCCGGGCTAAATTCTTTAGAATCAATGGGCGCGACCGGGCTCGAACCGATGACCTCTACCGTGTCAAGGTAGCGCTCATTCCAACTGAGCTACGCGCCCCGTTTGCTACTGCGATTCGATTCTACGGCCCGGCAAACAACCGCGTCAACTCCAGGTCGCCTAATCCGGAAACGTCCGAAACCGGTATCTCAGGTGAAGCTGACCGTGGATTTGTCGTATCATCATGGGTCGAACAGGAGCAAGTGATGAGCGAAATCCTACAGGCTTTGGCCACAGGCGCTGGAATCCTCTTTCCCGTCATGATCGTCGTACTGGTTGCCAGCATCGCTTCGGTGAGGCGGGGAGAGAGCGGTTCGCATCATGGGCACCATGAATCGGAGTCGGGAGAGTCTGCCTCCGATCCTGTTGCCGAAACGGCCGGGGTTAACATCCTGGCGCGCTTTCTGCCTCAGCGGGACCCCACCGTCCTCGAGATACTCATCCTGGGCACCGTGATCTTTACGGCGACGATGGGTCTTCTCTTCGCGTATAGCATGATGGGACAGATGCCCTAGATGTCCCCTAAGCTTTCCTACTGACTGGACATTTTCGGACCGTTCTTCAGATGTCTGTCGAAGAACTGCTCCGCACGCCTCCAGGCGTCACGCAGGACGATGTCTCGCCGGAAGAAGTGGATCTCGCCCGGATAGATCACCGTCTCAAAGTCCTTGCCGAGCTTGACGAGCTGGTCGATCAGGATCAGCGAATCGTGGAACGTTACGTTCCGGTCGTCGGTCCCGTGCATGACCATCAACGGCCGCTCGAGCATGTCCATATGCTTGTACGAGGACGATACTTCGTAGACTTCCGGATTCTCCGCCGGTGAGCCCAGCCGTGGGATCGTGAAGCCGCTCAGGTTTATGCCCGCGCCACGGTAGGCCCAGTCGACAACTCCCGCCACGTCGATGCCGGCCCGCCACAACGTCGGGTCTCTCCACAGTGCCTGGAGCGTCATGAACCCGCCGTAGCTCAGACCCCAAACCCCGATACGGTCCGGATCCACGTAGTCGAGCGTCTTCAGATAGTCGGCGCCGCTGGCGACATCGGCCGTGTCGGTCACGCCGATGCTCATATGGTGGCCGGTCGACCAGTCGCGGCTATATCCCGAGCTGCCCCGGTAGTCCGGAGTGAGGATGACGTAGCCCTGCTGGGCCAGATACTGGTGCATCGAGTAGTACATCCGGTAGCTGGCGGGGTGCCAACCCAGGTAGTTCTGGTCCGAGCCGGAGCCGTGAATCCATACGACGGCAGGATGACGTTCGGTCAGATCGAGGTCCTCGTGAACCATCAGCGTCGCCGGGACGGGCTGGCCATCGTGACGGCTCGGGAATTCGACGGCGACGGGAGTCGTCAGCAGCGTTCGGTCCATTCCGGGCGGCATGGAGTCGCTCAGCCGGACCGATTTCGATCGCGGTTCCGCCGCCACCGCGAACAAGTCGAGCGAATTCTGCGTGTCCGTGCGTCCGTAGACAAGATGCGTCCCGTCGGGCGAGAAGGCCGGGTCGAGGTTGACCCCGTTCTCGGCGACGATCGTCTCGGACTTACCCGTCGTTACCTCGACAATGTCGATGAAGCGTTCCATCGGGTTACCGTCGACGCCGTGATGGTACGCAATCCGACCGCTGTCCGGCGACCAGCTTCCCAGAGCGGACAGGTAGTTGCCCGACGTCAGCTGTTTTGCCTCCTTCTCGGAGGCCGTATCGACAGGCATCACGTAGAGGTGAACCCATCCTTGCCGATCGCTGACGAACGCGACGGACTCTCCATCGGGTGAAACGAGTAGTTTGGAGTCCCGGCGATGCGGAGAATACCAGCGGTCGTCGTAATCCTTCCAGATCGTGCGCGGGACGCCGCCGACGGAGGTCACCTTGAGTTCGCGCGTCTTCCGGTCGGGCGATATTTCTTCATACAGGATGGATCCGTCCGCGGTGAACTGCGCGCTCCGGGCATTGCCGACGGTCGGGATCCACGTCACGTTGGAGCCGAGCGTCGAGACGACTCCCAGTCGGCGTTCCTGGTTCGCGTTTACGTACGAGCGAATGAGGTTTCCGTTGAACGGCAACGGGTACTGGATTGTCGTGCTGCGCGAAGCGGCAAACGTGAGCCATTGGCCGTCGGGTGAAAACACCGGTGCCGAGGCACGCAGCCCTCCCTCGATGAACGTGAGCTGTCGCTCGTACTTCGTCTCGAGCGACGCGAGCCAGAGTTGCCCGTTCCGCGAGAACGCGATCTGTCCCCGGTTGGGTGAGAGTGCGAAACTGCCAGCGCCGGCCAACCCCGGCACCCGCATCGGTCCTGGTTTTGTCGGGGACACCGTCCACAGCTGACCTTCCTTGCCGAATAGGATCTCCTCCGACGAGGCCCAGTCGACGCTGCCGATGTCGGTGATCAGCATGTCCGGATCCACAGGAAAGTCCGTCAGCTGGACCGGCTCTTCACCCGGCGTTACGACGAACAGATCCTGCTTGCCCCATGCATCCCATAGGAACGCCACGCGCTCCCCATCGGGCGACCAGGCGGGACTGGTCGGGTACTTGATCTGGGCGATGCGGTCGATCGTGATGTTTCTTTCAGGAGTCTGTGACGCGGCAGCGATTACGGCCGACACCAGGATCAGACAGCAGACGATAAATCTTTTCGGGTTCATCAGGTCATCCTCCGTAGGTCAGGCAAGGCCCGGACGGTCAATTGGGGAACGAATGGTGGCATTATTATCCCGCGAGCGCGCGTCATCAAAGAAAAAAAGGGGCGAGGAGCGAGCCCGCCTTTCTCACCAGTGGTCTGCTGCATCGCCGGATCCATCCGCCATTACTGCGTTGCGCTTGGTCGGACTCCTCAATTCATTGGGAATTATATACGGTTTTAGCCAAACCGTCGGCATGGTTTAGTCGGCGTCTTCCTTTGTTTCTAACTTCTTGAGGTAGTTCCAGTCGCGCTTAGGTAGGCCATTCATGCAGGCTAGCGCGATGTTCTGTGGCGTGTCAGGGATTGGGGCTGGCATTGTGCGCTTCGGCGGTCTTCCTCGCCTCTTTTTGTTCTTATGATCTGTCATGCCGCGTATTCTTCGAAACTTAGAAGGAAGGTATGTTGTGATTGTTGTTGCGCTGGGTTTGTCCTAAAAACCGATCAATTCAGAAATCCTTTTTTTCTTGCGCTCATCCATGGTGATTGAATTGTTCATGGCAGACTTCAGAGCTTCTCCAAAGCCGCGTGGAAGTATGCCGAGATCCTCAAATATTCGATCACGGTGGCAGGATCGGATATGTTCATGTGAGATCGGGAACTGATTGTCAGGCTGAATAGCCGTGTCTTTGATAAAATATCCCGTTTCTCCTGCTTCGTAGTATACGCAACCCGCCCTCATTTCTTTATTGTTGAGGTACACATCAACTTTACTCGTCGCTTTGATGCAAACCGCAGTGCCTTCTACGTGGCCTAGAACTACAAACAACTTCATACGACTACCACCTCTAAAAAAATAAGGTAGTCTTATGACTGAGTATCGTGCGCTGGATACGGGATCGAATGCAGTCACAGCACGCCGAAGGCTCGACGTAACTCATTGTTCTCTAGCATCTCTTCGTGCGCGCCATCGATTGCGCCTGGGTCTTCACGGAAAAAATCTTCATAGCGCATCCAGTGTTCGCCTTTATGCGATGTCTTCTTATACGCGTATACTGAATGAGTGATGCTCTTGAGTTGGTTGAAGCCCATATCTCCGAACTCATTGACTACTTCATCGAGAGACATCAGGTCCGATTTTGAGAGATCGCCAAACTCCAAAGCCTTGGTTGTAGAAAACCTCGGATATTGAAACTGTCGGTCAACATCCAATCTTGACGCCATGCGCCTGACATTCTCGTCGTCTTGCTGTACATCCTTTGCCAGGGCCCTCAGGAGATCCAGCGCCATCGATGGAATTGGACCATATGCGAGCGCACAATAGTGATCTCCCGTGATCGGTCTTCCGTATCTCACGAGATGGTGTTTATCGGATAGAAAAAGTAGCTTACAAATCTTGTAGGCAGTGAGGTCTGGCAGGTCTCTGGAGGCGATGTAATGAACGGCAGCTAAAAACTTACCGAAGTCAAAATCGAACCTCACCAGCCGAGGCGGATGTGGTTTTGCTTTCGGCATACGTAATGGTAAATTACCATGATCGAGACATCTGAGCAATTAAATCCCGATAACGTAGCCGCCTCCCATCCATGCGACGAACCATCGCGCTAATCTGGTCAACGGTGTTGCGACTCCGCTGGTTGTGCCGACCGGAGAACTCGTTGACGTAGCGGTTCAGGTGCTTCGCGCTCATGCTGTGGTAAGTTCCGTAGTAACCCCTCTTAAGGATAGACCAGAAGCTCTCGATACCGTTGGTGTGGGCTTGGCCTCGAACATACTCCCGAACGCTATGCTTGACCGACTCATGCTCGAAGTCTAGCCACAGGGAATCGTAGCCGCCGTGATCATCTGTGTAGACAGTCGCGCCTTTCTGTGTCCGGCCCTGGATGAAACCCTCTAGCGATCGCCGGTCCACACTTTCTACGACGGTCGCACTGACGGAATTCGTTTCCCGATCCTTTGCGCCGACAACTGCGATTTTGCCCACTGAACCACGCCCAGCATTCAATTTCTTTGAGTTGTGCTTGTTCTTCTCTTTCCCGCCGATATAGGTTTCATCGACTTCAACTGGACCTGAGAAGAGCGGATGATCGCCCCAAGTTTCCCGGATGCGGTGCGCCAGATGCCAAGCCGATTTCTGCGTGATTCCCAAGTCCCGATGGAGCTTCATGCTCGAAGTGCCCTTGATCCCTGTAGCCAGCAAGTAGAACGCAATAGCCCACGTTTTCAGTCCGAGGTTGGAGCTGTGCATCAAAGTTCCAGTCTTAACCGAGAAGGACTTCCGGCAATCACGGCAGCGGTATGGCTGAGGCTTGCGGCAGTTCGCAATGTTCGCTGACCCGCAGTTAGGGCAGGCGACGCCATTCGGCCAACGGGTTTCAATGAACCATCGTTCGGCGGTTTCGTCGTCGGGAAACATCTTGAATAGCTTGGTGAGTGAGAGTCCTTCGCGGTAGCTTTTCCCTGGTGCTTTCTTGGGCATCAAATACTCCATCTATATATGGAGGTATTTTAGCCAATCAGTGCGATGGTGTCAATGAGTTTTGGCTAAAACCGTATATAATTCCCATCGCTTTCGATCACGACTGCCGGGAGGGAATCTGCGGAACGTGCGGCATCGTCATCGACGGACATGCACACGGTCCGTCACCCGCGACGACGACCTGCCAGTTACACATGCGGTTGTTCAAGGACGGTGACACGATCACGATCGAACCGTGGCGCGCCCGGGCCTTTCCGATCATCAAAGACCTGGTGGTCGATCGTCGATCGCTTGACCGGATTATCGCGGCCGGCGGTTACATTTCCGTTTCGACGGGCAGTGCACCGGAAGCCAACGCCATACCGATTCCGAAGGAAACGGCCGAGATGGCGATGGACGCCGCGGCTTGCATCGGTTGCGGCGCCTGCGTCGCGGCCTGTCCCAACGCCTCCGCAACGCTGTTCACCGCCGCGAAGGTGGCTCACCTCGGGTTGCTGCCGCAAGGCCAGCCCGAACGCCACCATCGCGTATTGAGCATGGTGATTGCCATGGATGACGAGATGTTCGGAGCATGTACGAATACGGGCGAATGCGAGGCCGCCTGCCCGAAGGAGATATCCATCGAGTGGATCGCGCGGATGAACCGCGACCACGTGAAGGCAACGATTCTGTCCCGCCCATAGACGAGATAACACACCCTGTGTTCGCGCGGGTCTTCATCTCGCGCCTCCTTGACAGACCGATGATCAACGTGTAAATTCGCGACGGCTTTTCGCTCGAGATTTTCCTCGGAAGAATTTTTCTGGAGTGGTAGTGGACGTCTCTTCTCACGATGTTCTCCTCGTCGGTGGTGGCGGTGCCGGTCTCCGCGCTGCGATCGCCGTAGCGGAGTTCAACCCGAAACTCAGCGTTGCCGTCGTCTCGAAAGTCTATCCGATGCGGAGCCACACGGTCTCGGCGGAGGGTGGTGCGGCAGGCGCTGTAGCCTCCGACGACAGCCTCGACGAGCACGCCTACGACACCATTTCCGGCGCGGACTGGCTGTGTGATCAGGACGCGGTCGAGCTGTTTGTAGACGAAGCCCCCAAAGAACTGACTCAGCTGGAGCACTGGGGGTGTCCCTGGAGCCGGACACCGGACGGACGTGTCGCGGTACGACCGTTTGGCGGCATGAAAAACAAGCGGACGTGGTTTGCCGCAGACAAGACCGGCTTCCATATGCTCCACACCCTGTTTCAGACATCGCTGAGGTACGACCCGATCGTCCGGTATGACGAGTGGTTCGTCACCAAATTGCTCATCGACGACGGTCGAGTCCAAGGGGTGGTGGCCCTGGAACTCATGTCCGGGAAAATCCAGGCGATAACCGCGAAGTCGGTAATTCTGTGCACGGGCGGCTGCGGCAAGGTGTTCCCGTTCACCACGAACGCCAACATCAAGAACGGCGACGGAATGGCGTTGGCTCTCCGGGCGGGGGCGCCTCTGAAGGACATGGAGTTCATCCAGTACCACCCGACGGGCCTTCCCTTCACCGGAATCCTGATCACGGAAGCCGCAAGGGCTGAGGGTGGCTTCCTGGTGAACAAGGACGAGTACCGCTATCTGCAGGATTACGATCTGGGCAAGCCCGAGCCTGAACCCGTCCTACGCTCGATGGAACTGGGACCACGCGACCGCCTGTCCCAAGCATTCATCAAGGAACAGGAGAAGGGACGCACGATCGAAGGCCCGTACGGTCACGTCGTCAACCTCGACCTGCGGCATTTGGGAGAAAAGAAGATCAACGCCAGAATCCCGTTCGTCCGGGAACTCTGCCTCAAGTACCAGAACATCGATCCCGTCCGCGAGATGATTCCCGTCCGGCCTGTGGTTCACTACGTGATGGGGGGCGTTCATACCGACAAACAAGGGGCGACACCGATCGAGGGCTTGTTTGCTGCCGGCGAGGTTGCTTGCGTCAGCATAAACGGGGCGAACCGCCTGGGATCGAACTCTCTGACCGAGTTGCTCGTTTTCGGAGCCCGTGCCGGGCAGGCGGCGGCATCGTTCGCATCGGAACAGAAGGAGCCTTCGAGCTCCCTCATGGCTCAGGCCAACGATGAGCGCCGGCGGCTGGAAGAGCAGTATCTTCGCAAGACAGGCGGCACTGAAAGGATCGCGACGATCCGGGAAGAAATGCAGGCGACGATGGAAGAGGGGGCTGGCATCTACCGAAACGGCCCGGCCCTCCAGAAATCTACGAACACGATCCTCGAGCTGCAGGATCGCTTCCGAAACATCTTGATCGAAGACGACAGCCGGACCTTCAATACCGAACTGACTTCAGCACTCGAGCTTGCTTACATGCTCGATGTTGCCGCTTCGATCGTCCAGAGCGGTCTGAAAAGGACCGAATCCCGCGGAGCGCATCAAAGGACCGATTTTCCCAATCGGGACGACGACAATTTCCTGGCGCACTCGCTCCTATACCGAAATGAAGACGGCTCTGCCCGAATCGAGTACCTGCCGGTCACCATCACGCGTTGGCCGCCAGCGGAACGAGTCTATGGGAAGTAGGCACGCATGACAAAAAAGGTTCTCCTCCACGTCACTCGTTACCGGCCCGAGCAGGAAGCCGAACCGACGATTCAAGAGTACGAAGTGCCGTTCACCGATGACTGGGTTCTCCTCGACGCCTTGAACTACGTCAAGGACAAGATTGACGGATCGCTGTCGTACCGATGGTCCTGTCGGATGGGAATCTGCGGCAGTTGCGGCATGATGGTGAATGGGGAACCAAAGCTGACGTGTGCGACGTTCGTTTCCGATTACACGTCCGGGCCTATCCGCATCGAACCGCTGCGTTACTTCCCGATCATCCGCGATCTCACAGTCGAGATGACAGACTTCATGGAGAAACTCAAGAACGTCAAGCCGTGGATCATCCGGGAAGACGAAAAGCCCATCTCCGAGGGAGAGTATCTTCAAAGCCCGGAGGAACTGGACCAATACAAACAGTTCAGCATGTGTATCAACTGCATGCTGTGCTATTCCGCGTGTCCTGTGTATGGACTGGATTCGGCTTTCACAGGGCCGGCTGCGATCGCCCTGGCTCAGCGTTACAACATGGATTCACGGGATCAGGGCTCGCGTGAGCGCCTCGGAGCGCTGTCGGACCACGAAGGAATCTGGGGCTGCACTTTTGTCGGCGAGTGCACCAAGGTTTGCCCGAAGAAAGTCGACCCGGCCGGGGCTATCCAGCAGTATAAGGTGACCGCGACCATGGACTGGTTCAAATCCTTGATCATGCCCCGGGGGGCGGATTGAAGAGCAATCCAGCATACCGGGAGTTTCACCCGAAGTGGTATCGCACGCGCGTGTCTACCTACTGGTGGCTTTCACAGTGGTCTTACACGAAGTTCATCCTGCGGGAACTCAGCAGTGTGTTCGTGGCCTACTTCATCGTGATTACCCTGATGCAGGTTCAAGCACTAGGCGAGGGCCCCGCAGAGTACGTGGCGTTTCAGGAGTTCATGGCGCATCCCTTCGTCGTTCTCCTGAATATTGTCGCCTTTCTTTTTCTGCTTTTGCACACCATCACCTGGTTCAACCTCACGCCCCGCGCGATCGTCCTTCGATTAGGTGGAAAGCGCGTTCCCGACTTATTGATCATCGCGCCTAATTACGTGGCGTGGCTCGTGATATCGGGCGTCGTCGCCTGGTTCGTCCTCGGAGGCTAGGATGGCGGAGAAATCTTACGTTGCTTTTTTCTGGGCGCTATTCAGCGCGGGAGGAGTCACGGCAGCTTTTCTCTTACCCGTGCACGTGTTCCTCTTCGGCCTGGCCTTTCCCTTAGGCTGGATCGAACCTCCCAGCTATGAGAGCCTCCTCGGCTTGATCCAATCTCCGGTGACACGTCTCTACCTGCTCGTCCTCTCCGTCTTGTCGCTCTTTCACTGGGCTCACCGATTTCGTTACACGCTGTACGACGGCGCACAGATCAAGCATCTGAATGAAGTGATCGTGGTCGGCACCTATGGCGGGGCTTTCGCCGGATCGGTTGTCGCCGCCTACCTGCTGTTTATCGCCATGTGACTTCCGATCTCGGGGGTGCAGTCTTACAATCTCCGATTTCGAATCCCGCGAATCTCCAACTCAAAGAACGGTGGGCCTGCCGCTAAGCAAATAAAATTGTTGCATGGCGTTCTCGATTGGCAGCTTCTCGAAGTATTCGAAGCCGGCTTCGTCGGCCAGGTCACGCGCGCCCTTCTCTCCGATGATGGTCCCCAGGCCCGCCCCTCCTGCGGCAAGCGAGACCGTGAGGCAGTGAAACGGGCTGAGTGTGGCGCGCATCTTCCCTACAGGATTTCGGTTTTCCAGCGGGTTGTGGGACCCGGTGGGCTCGGACCAGAACAACAGCCCTTCGGCGGGATCGAGCAGAGTGCGTATTCCCCTCAGCACAGCTACCGGATCCGGCATGTCGTGGATGCAGTCGATGGCGAGGATCAGCCCGTAGGCTTCCGAGTTCGCAATCCCTTCGAGCCGCACGACTCTGAAATCGACGTTCTTGAGGCCTGAATCGGAAGCCAGTCTCCTGGCGCGGGCAATGCTGTCTTCGTGAGGATCGATCCCGAGGACGCGAGAATTCGGATAGGCGCAGGCCACAGCCAGGCTCGCCCGACCGAGGCCGCAACCAACGTCCAGGACCGTCGTTCCAGACAGAAGCCTCTCGTGGATCCGGGGCACAGCGGGCAGCCAGCCCGTTGTGAGTCGGTGTTCGAACCAGGGCCGGTGCATGCGATCGATTGCCTCGAAAATCTCCGGATCCAGTTCCGAGTACGAAATGCCACCCCCGTCTTTGAATCGTTCGATCAGCCTGGGCGTGAGCAGTAGTGAAGGCAGGGCGAACTGGAACGCACCCGCGGCAAAGACCGGAGAATCTTCCTGCACCAGCACGGCCACCTGCTCGGGGGTCATCGAATACTCCTGCTCCTGGGCGTCGTACTCCACATAGTTCGCGCTGACCATCGCCTTGAGCCATTCCCGAACGTACCGTTCGTCGAGGTCAATCGTCCTGGCGAGTGCCCGGCTCGAGCAGGGTCCCGAGGCCGCTAGTGCCCTGAAGAGGCCGAGCCGATCGCCGATGTAGCCCAGGCCTGCGGCGAAGGCTCCACCAACATCGGCAACCACTTGCCGGATGACGTTCTCGGTCGCGTCCTTGTTCATCGCTCCTCTCGGTAGTAGTAGCGCACCATCTCCAGAAATCGCGCAAGAGACACTGCGGATGGCGGCGTGATGGCGCCGCCCGGATCGCGCTGCCAGAGCAGGATCGCGAGATCCCGGCGAATCCTTTCGAAGTATCCGAGGGCCGCCGCCCGAACCCGTTCGAACTCCGTTTCGTCCATCCCGTCATTTATGATTTCGTCTATCCACGACCGCACTTGGCGCGCGCGTTCCGGTTCGGCGTCGACCGAGAGGCGGGACCCTTTGGTCGCGTCTACTTCCACCCGCACGGCACTCCAACCACCCGCCTCGATCAGTCTTGCATCCAGCCACATCTTGAGGATGAGCAGGCTCGAAATGTCGCCGGTGGCAACTTCGCCGGCAGGGAGGCTAGGCGTCGAGTCCATCGTATCGCTCGCCCGGCCTCGGAGACGTTCTCTCAAAGCAGTCAGTTGTTCGGGCGGACCAAACACGAGGATACGGTCGGGCCGCAAACCGGCAATGCCCTCCCAGACCGTCGGTGGCGGTACGCCCGAGAAAGTCCACAGGGAGCCGTTCGGACCCGAGGCGACCAGACCACCGAAGTCTCCGTCGAACCGACCCGCTACGAATAGAGCGTTCTTCGGACCCTGGGCCAGCGTGACTCCCGACGGCAACGGCTCGACACGAACGGGCTCCGGATCCGGCATGGACGTCGGGGCGAACAGAGGAATCGAGATCCGGCGCGGCAGATGGTCGAACAGAACTGTCGGCTGGAGCTCGAAGGGGCAAGCATCGAGGCTCTCCACGGTGACCGCGGAGGCGTCCAGTACGGGCCGCCATATGCCGATAACCCGTCGGGCGGAAGCGAAGCCGTCCGCAGCCAACCTCAGATCGTCGGCGGTCATGTGGAATATCGCGCCCCAACCGTCCTTGAGCGCCGTCCACAGATCGTGCGCAGCGAACCACTCCAATGTCTTCCGCTCCAGCAGATAGGACAGGGCTTCCTGCTTGAGGGTCTGAAGGCGGCTCGGACTGGGAGGACGGTATCGAAGCTGGTCCAATAGCTCGAGCAACCGGTCGCGCACGCCCTCCGGGGACTCGGGGACACCTACCGGTATCTCGATCCGATGAAAGAACGTATCGAGGTAGGGATCGAGCTCCAGAATCGCATCCGCACCGAGGACATACCCAAACAGGCGGTCCAGCACCAGGGTCATGAACCAGGACTCGTAGTGGACACTATCGAGCGCCGTCGCCACGACGACACCGCCCTCGGCTTCGGAGGGAAACTCCAGGCGCGTCTCCTGATCCTCCGGCAGCGACGTTGGAGTATATGCGTCTCTCGTGATCCTCGAACGGATTCGAGCCAGGGATTCTTCCGCCTCATCGGGCATCGGGCCGGAAACGATGACGTACATACGGTTGCTGAAGATGTGGTCGGCGATGAAGCGGGTCAGGTCGGAATACTCGATACGGTCAACGGCGGTGCGGTCCAACACGGAGCCCACATAGGGGCGCTCGCCGAGGAGCGCCGATCGAATCTCGCGCTCGATTTCCGCGCGATAGCCGGCCACATCCGGTGCTTCCTCACGGATCAAGTCGTGGGCATAGTTGAGCGGCGCAATGACGGACGAGAGGCGGAAGTACTTCCGAACCTCGGCCATCAGCCCAGGCAGCAACGGGGTCGGTACACGAACGCGCATGCCCACGCGATCGGGTTCCTCGACAAACTCAAAGCTGCCGCCACTCAAATGCGCGATGATGGCCACTGCCCGGGCCGATGGAGAAACAGAAAAGTGCCGCGCTACTACCCTCGCAGTTCCGGACGGGTACCCCACTTCATCGCGAACTCCGAACGTATAGCCGAAGGCAACATCGGTCCAACCCGCAAGATCGGAGCCGGGAGGTGGGGGCAGGAGAACGACGCGCACTCCGTTTTCGAGACGGATGGTCTGAACAGCCGGAAGCTCCGACGTAAAATCCGCATCCGGCTGTGCAAACAACAAGCACGGAACGGTCAGGGCAAGAGCGATCGAGAACAGAGAGGGCGCGAAGCGTCTCGGGGCCGGCACGCACCGAGCCTACTGGCTGGAGGGTAGTGTTTTCAAGGATGATTGTGCTAGATTTGGCAATTCAAATCAGCAAGGCATTTTCGCATGGTTTGCCCCACCGGCCGGCTAGGCTATTTCCGACACAATTCGGAGCGTGGATGAGCGATCGAACCTTCGCGAATGCCCCTGTCTGCACGGGTTTCGTGCTGAGGATGCGAGGGGCCACCAAGTACCGAACAAGGAGCAATTCGTGAACGTCTACGAGGGCAAGAATATCCGCAACATCGCGTTCGTCGGGCATGGCGGGACGGGCAAGACTTCTCTGGTCGCCGCGGCTCTGTTCTCCACGGGAGCGATGAGCCGGCTGGGAAGCGTCGACGACGGAAACGCGCCCACTGATTACGACGAAGAAGAGATCGAACGCAAGATGACGATCTCGACGAAACTGGCGTTTTGCGAATTGAACTCGCACAAGATCAACATGCTCGACACGCCCGGCTTCGGGAACATGATCCAGGAAGCCCGGGCGGCCCTCCGGGTAGCCGACACGGCGGTGGTCGTCATCGATGCGGTGTCCGGCGTCCAGGTCCAGTCAGAGAAGGTCTGGCAGTTCTGCGAGGAATTCGCTGTGCCTCGTTTCGTACTGGTCAACCGCATGGACCGCGAACGAGCGAGCTTCGAACAGTCGCTCGCCTCGATACAGCAAGACTTCGGCAGGACCTGCGTCCCCGTTCAGATTCCGCTGGGAGCCGAGCAGGGCTTTCGTGGGGTCGTGGATCTGATCCGCATGAAGGCGTACACATACGAGGGCGACGCCAGTGGGAAGTTCTCCGAATCGGATGTCCCCGACGACCTCAAGGGCCAGGCCGAGGAACACCGGGAAAAACTGATCGAGTTGGTCGCCGAGAGCAGCGACGCGTTGATGGAGAAGTTTTTCGAGGAAGGATCCCTGTCCGATGACGAATTGATTGAGGGACTGAGGGAGCAGGTACTGAAGCGGGCGATCTATCCAGTCCTGTTTGCCTCGGGAACCCGCAACATCGGAGTTTTGTCGCTCCTCGGTTCGATCATCGACTATTCGCCGAGCCCCACACAGCCGGGGTCGGTCCTCGGCAAGGACGCTTCGGGGAACGACGTGGATCGCGCCATTTCCGACAGCGAACCGTTCTCCGCCTATGTCTTCAAGACGATCTCGGACCCGTTCACCGGCCGGATTTCGCTGTTCAAGGTGTATTCAGGCACGTTGACATCGGACGTGCAACCTTACAATGTCCGATCGGAATCCACCGAGCGCATCGGCCACGTCGTCCTGCTGCAAGGCAAAGAGCACATCCAGGTCGCGAAGGTTCACGCCGGTGACATCGCGGCCGTCGCCAAGTTCAAGGACACGCACACCGGCGATACTCTGTCCGACAAAACCGTGCCGATATCCTACGCCGCGATCGAATGGCCGGAACCCATGATTTCTTTCGCGATCGAACCCAAATCCAGGGGCGACGAGGACAAGATCAGCACTGCCATCCAAAAGATCATCGAGGAAGATCCAGGGCTGCGTTATGAACGCGAGCCCCAGACGGGGCAGTTCCTGATTTCCGGCCAGGGACAGATGCACGTCGAAGTCTCGGTCTCGCGTCTGAAGAAACGCTACGGCGTCGACGTCAACCTGAAACCCCCAAAGGTTCCCTACAGGGAGACGGTTCGAGGCAGGGCCGATGTTCAGGGACGTCACAAGAAGCAGACCGGAGGGCACGGCCAGTTCGGCGACTGCAAGATCAAGGTCGAGCCGCTACCCCGTGGCTCGGACTTCCAGTTCGCGGACGAGATATTCGGCGGTTCGATCCCGAAGACCTACATACCTGCCGTTGAAAAGGGCATCCAGGAGGCCCGACTGCGGGGGCCGCTGGCTGGGTTCCCGACCGTCGATTTCAAGGTCACCCTCTACGACGGCTCCTTCCATGCCGTCGACTCGTCGGAAATGGCCTTCAAGATCGCCGGCCGCCTGGCGTTCCGTAAGGCGATGCAACTTGCAAAGCCGGTCCTGCTCGAGCCCGTCATGAACGTCGTGATCGATACACCGGAAGAATACGCCGGCGATCTCATGGGCGACCTGAACGGCCGCCGGGGACGCGTCCAGGGGATGGACGTGAAGGGCAAGATAACGGTCATCCGGGCCCAGGTCCCGCTGGCGGAAATACTGACCTACGCTTCGGACCTGACGTCAAAGACTGGCGGGCACGGCAACTACACCATGGCGTTCGATCACTACGACGAGGTGCCTGCCAACATCGCCGACAAGGTCATCGAGAAGGCGAAGGCCGAGGCCGCCGGACACGAGGAAGAGGACGATTAGGGTGAGCCCGAAATCTCATATTTAACTGCCCGGTAGCCTAGGGTGGCCCCGACGCCATGGCTTCATGTGTACCGAATATCTCCCACGCCCATATCGGCTCGTCTGCGGTCAACCGGATGTAGCCGCCGCTCTGACCCGCCGCTTCGGGCACGAGTTCGCTGATAAGGTTCGCCAGATAACCGTCCGCCTCGACCTTGACAACAGTAATCTTGGGTGTCTGTCCCGAAGGTGGAAACACTTCGACGAGGACCTCTGTCTCCGCGGAACCGGTGGCAATCGCAATACCGGTAAAGAAACCGCCTCCGTCGGCAACCTGCGGAAAGAGAAACTCGGTTCCGGGCGCCGAGGCCTGGAGCGTCACGAGCGAGGCATCCGTCTCGATATCGATGACACCTACCAGGCTCGCGATCGGGCCAAAAATCGAGGAGACCGTCACGTGGACCGCGTCGGCCAGTATTTCGGTTGAAGAGAGGCCGAACAGATCGCCTAGTGAGAACCGGACGACGCCGTCTCCCGGCACCTCAACAAATCGGTTCGCGTCAAGGAACGCAACCTTGGCATTTCGGGCGCTGCCCGACCTATTCGCCAACGTGACCCATGACCGGTAGCCGCCACCGACGACGGCCTGAGGGAAGACCAGGGAGCGAAGAGGTTCGGGTTCGATTGCATTGCCGATCGCCAGGTCGAAATCGGAACCGAAGAACTCAGCGGCAGCGACCGGAGACGGCGAGGATATGAGAACAGGGGTTTCCAGGGGTGTCGTTCGCCTCGAGCGCGCCGGTATTTCCAGGGGGAGGCTGGTTCCGTCGTCAAGCCGTGTGATCGTGACCGTCGTCGTCTCGCTGCCGGGATTGACCAGAAACGCGGCAGCGCCGGCGTGCAGCAGGTAGAAACTCGTAGACGGAAGGCTCGGACGCACGCCGTCGACTCCCCGAAGATCGTCCCGCCCGGAGGCAGCGTACGCATCGAGGCCCTCGGACGACGCCTCCAACTCGATCCAGCCGTTGAATGATGTGAGCCCGATCAGTTCACCGACCAGCCGGGCGAGTTGCTCGCCCGCTTCCAGATGGATCGCCGTCGGATTACGTACGCCGGGCGCCATCGGCAGCGTCCCATCGGTATTGATTGCCCGTAATACGACGTCCATCTCACTGGCCGCGACGAACGCAAGACCGCCAAAGCTGCCGTTCCCGCTTGGCAGGGACGGAAAGATCTTTCGGACCGGAACGAACGTCGGATCGAACACGATGCCGTCCGATGTACCGATTTTGCTCGCCAGGCACGGCGTGTTCACGGCGCGAACGGCAAAGTAGTAAGTCACCCCCTCGGCCAGGGACAGACCTTTGACGACGACGGAATTGTTTTCGGTCGACGCGAAGGCCAGGACTTCCTCACCGCCCGGTGTCGTTCCGATCGCGTACTGAAACTCACGGATCTCGGACTCGGTTTCCTCCGCTACCCAGGAGGCGAACAAGACAGTCGCGTCCGAGGTCCGCTCACCCCCATCCGTCACGAGGGGCGTCGACGGAGACGTGAAGTCGCTGATCTCCTCGAGGTACTCTCCCGCCACGAAACGGTAGGTGACAGCGACACCGGATCCGACAATGCTCTGGTTGAAGCCGCTCTGAACGGCCCGGTTACGAAGGAGACTCTGAACTCCGATCGTCGTGCTGGAGCCGTCCGACTGCGGGCCGAGCATTTGTTGGTAGGCAAACTGGATGTCGTTTGAGCCTTCAAAAAGAACGGCCTGGAATGTCAGATCCGCACCAAGGTCCGTGCCTACCGAATCCAGGATCGACGTGCCCTCCCACTGGACCACGAACTGTCGTTCGCCGGGGTCGCCGGTCACGAGCGTCGCGACACGGGCGTCGTCAACGAGGATCAGATCATCGAAGTAGGACGCAATCAACGCCGGCGGGATGGTTCCTTCGCTACCGCTGGGACGGTCCACGGTCTTGGCCGGAAGCGCGGCGTTCTAAAACTCGGGAAGCGACGCACCTTCGAGACTTAGCCACCCGTTGGTGGCGATCGAGATCCGCGTGCCCGCAACGAAGGTGTCGGTGAACAGGCTGAACGAGAACGGAAGTTCCATGAAGAAAACCGAATCGTCCTCGTTGATGAAGTCGAGTTCGGTGCCACCGGCCGCGGGCGACGCATCCACGAACCGGAAGCCTGCTGGAGCGACGTTCGAGCTCATTCCCAACTCGGTTACCATGAACAATGGGCCTTGGGCGATAACTCCGAAGACCTCCACCGTGACGTCTCCGGTGGTCGCGCCGAACGGCACAACCGTTTGAATCTGGGTGCGGGTCGTGCTGATGACGTTGGCGCGCACGCCGTTGAACCGAACCTCCACATTCTGGCAGCGAATGTCGAAGTTCTCTCCCTCGATCGTCACGAGCGTCGTCGGAGGACCGAGGAGCGGCTCCACAGTCGAAATTGCGGCGGCGGTCCCAAGTAATCGAAGCCGTCTTCGAGCAGCCCCCAGGTGCCGTCCGGGTTAATGATGTGTACGTTGGCTGGCCCGGGCGAATTCTGGGGAACTGTCGCCTGGAGCATGCCCGAGTTCAGGAACTCGAGGTCCTCCCCCGGCAACCCGCGAAACAGCACACTCAACCCGGGACGAAAATCCTGCCCGATGATCGTCACAACCGTGCCCCCGTCGATGGCGCCGGCCGAGGGGGCGACTTCGATCTCCGATGGCCGAGGATCGGTAATCACCAGAACTCCGCTCAGCACCGAGGGCGAACCGCCCGACAGTCCGGTGACGCTCTTCGGGCCGAGCGGCACGTCGGTGGAAGCCGTCACAGACAGGGTGGCACTCGTCCGGGCCGTGCGGGAGATGCGCCCACCGAAGACGGGCTCGTCAAGCGTAATTCCGGGGGCGGAAAAAGAGAAAGACGTGCCGGCAACGACGTCCGTACCCCCGACCCGCACGGTTTCGGTTCCCGTCCGTTCGACACGTTGGGCAAAAACCGGGCGCGTCAGGTTGAAATCGGCGCTCTCGGGGAAAACGTCGATATCCACGTCCCGGGTCGATGTGTCTGCGGAAACGGCCACACTCGGAGCGTCGGCGAGAAAGCGAGTCCCTCCAAAGTAGGTGGCGTCGAAATCCGTCCGGATCCCATTGAAGAATCCGGGCAGCTGGTCCGATGAGACGGGCAGATCCAGGGGCTCGGCATAGATCCGATAGTCTCCGGGCGGCAGCGATCCCAGCTCGTACTCGCCATCTTCGTCGGACAGAATCGCCACCAGCGACGTCCCATCTTCGTTCATGGCCACGACGTGCGCTCCGAAGACGGGCACGGAATTGGAACGCACGCGCCCGGTGATCGATCCGACACCTCGGGCGAAGTCCGCGTTCGGGTAGATTTCCCCAACGCCGGCCATGTCGTCGTATTGCAGGGTCCGCTGGTCGATCTGCTCGGGTGATGCGAACGGCGCCATCACCGATGAAATGATCCCCGAGTGGTCCAGCCCCAGCATGTGACCGATCTCGTGTGTCAGCACGCCCTGTATGTCGAACCTGTTCGCCTCGCCGCTGGTCGTCAGGTCGAACACGGGGTTGAACGCAATGTCCGCTTCCCTGAAGACGACATCACCGGACTCGATCCGGAACCAGGAGAACGTCGCGGCCAGCGTCGTCGTGCCTAGCAGATCGCTGTCGTCGGCGAAGGTAATCAGGTTCGTGCCGTCCAGGCCGACGGAGCGCTCGGCGATCGTGCCCTCGAAGTCGAATTCGATGTCAGCGCTGGTAACCGCCTCCCACGTCGCAAACGCTTCGGGGGTGGCGACGAATTCGCTGCCGTTCGGAATCTGGTCCGAGCCCAGTTCGTTGATCGCGTATGAGATCGGCATCTCGGTCCACAGCACCGTGCGGGCACGAGAAAGGGTGATGCGGACGTAGGCCAGAGTCGGCCCGAGATGGACCAGGAAGAGCAGGATGAGAAGCAGTGCGCGCGTCTTCTTCAAAGTGGATCTCTATCGATCGAGACGCTGTCGGATTTCTTCCCGGAACTGGGCGAACGGCATGCGGGTCGGGGACGCCGGCCTGCCATCGGAGAACTCCAGTCCAGAGACTTCGTTCGCGATGAAGTCGCCCTCGACGCGGAACTTGCCCTGGCCAAGCCCGACGACCGTGCGGTACCGGCTGCTCGACTCCAGGAACAGGACGGTGCGCTCTCCGGCGGTGAAGGCGGGCATTCCGGCAACGTACAGCACGATGTTTCCGATGGTTCCCCCGACGGTCGTGACCTCGATCGTTTCCTCGGCGGCGCCCTTCAATGTTTCGTCGACCAGGATCGTATGGCGGGTCAGGATCATGCGACCGTCCGAAGTCCAGTACGTCTCCGAGCCCACGACCTCCCCCACAACAATTGTTCCCGCCGTGGACACGAGCCCGTCCAGATCCAAACGCTTGACGGTCGTCGCCCGCACGGGAACGGCAAGCAGCACAGCCAGCAGCAGACACCAACGCAGTTTCAACATAGTGATCCCCTTTGGGTTTGACCCGGCGGTCCGCTGAAAGTTTACCGGAGAACCGGAAGGACCTGGCCGCCAAACGGAAGAATGTAGCCCGGCCCGCGGGCGGCCTCACCCTCGAGCAGGGCCATCGCCGAATCGAGGTCGGGGGCGGGCTCCATGCCCATCCGACGCACATCTTCTTCGGACAGGGAGGACACGCAAATCACGCGGAAGAGGCGGGCCTTGGACAGTAGAGCGTACGCCGTCTGGCCGTAAACCTCGTAGCCGGCACCGAGCGCTCGCTCGAACTCGTCGAGTTCGGTGTACCGAAACCAGGGGAAGAAGCTGGGATGGCCCATGCCCTCCCGGCACTCGGCGAGCAGGATGATGGTTCCTCCCGGCCGGACGGCGTACCGCGCGAACTCCAGCGCCTTGTGGGCCTGGATCATGTTGATGTCCCTCGGGAACCCTCCGCAGCTGACGATCGCCAGGTCGCGGAGCTCGGGAATCGGTACGCTCCCATGCCGCAAGTAGTCCTCGGTCCCAAGCCGATGCGCTTCCTGCCAGTGACCGCAGTAGACGCGGTGGATCCGTTTTCGGCTGTCGAGGATCGTGTTGTAGACGAACAGTTCGCGATCGACCAGACGCGCACCTTCGACCATGTCGTCATGAACGGGATTCCCCTCGAGTGTGGCCACACGGACATCCGGGTTTCGCCCGGACCCGTTCCGATTCAGCACGAGCAGATGGTTGAACTCGATCGACGCCCGTGATGCAACCCCGGGTAGCAGGCTCTTGCGGCCACCGGAAAAACCGGCAAAGTAGTGAAATCCGATCGAGCCGGTCAGGACGATCAAGTCGTGCTCGAGGACCTGGCTGTCGATCTCCACACGATTCCCGAACGAGGTATCGCCGACGTGCGTGTTGCCGGACTCGGGTTCATGATCGAGCATCGGATAGGCCGAAAAGACATCATCCCCGACGATGGCGGCCTTGTCTGACGCGTCGAGGGGCCGATGCAGGCCCGTGGCGAACAGAAACCGGACGGCGGTCGCGCTTTCCAATCGACGCAGCATTTCTGGAAGGAATTCCCGTGTTCCCGTCGGGCGTGTCAGGTCGGAAACGATGACGAGGACCCGTTTCCCGCGGGCCACCTCTTCGAGCGGCGCGGAATCGATCAGGCGTTCGTGGGGGGGGCCCGGAACGGACTCCTCCGGAGCGACCACCGTGAGGTGGGAAGCGTCGAAGGTCAGGCTGAAGTGGGAACCTCCGTATGCCAGCCGCAGCTCACTCATCGTCCGGTATGCTAGCAAAGATCGCCGTATTTAACTGTGGTAACATCATCGCGTTATGGCGGTTAGCCCCGAGTTATTGAAGATTCTCGTTTGCCCGCTCTGCAAGGCGCAGTTGGACTCGGTACACGACGGCAAGGGACTCAAGTGCACCGAGTGCAACCGCGTCTATCCGATCCGGGACGACATTCCGGTGATGCTGGTGAGCGAAGCAACGGTCGAGGAGTAGCGAGGCTCCGAACCCTTGCGCGACCTTTTTCGAAGGATCCCCCCTGACGCATCCATCCTGCTGATCCGTCTCCGCTCGATGGGCGACTGCCTCCTGTTGACAAGCCCGCTCGGTTCGCTCAAGCGGGAGTTTCCCGGCTTCCGCGTCTCGTTACTGGTCGAGCCGCGCTTCCGAGGATGCTTCGAAGGCAACCCCGACGTCGACGAAGTCTTGACGACCGCCCGGGGCAAAGTGGCGACTGCGATGGAGCTGTTCCACCGGCGTTTCGACGCGATCGTAAACTTGCATGGCGGCCCGACGAGCCTGATGTACGCGTGTGCGGCGCGGGGTCCCCGCGTCGGGATGGAAGGCTACCAGTACAGCCGGCTCTACACCGCTCTGATACCACGTCCCGAGGACGCGCGGCTTCACGCCGTGGTAAACACCGCCCGATGGTTCCGGTGGCTCGGCATGGAGACAGACGAGCTTCCGCCGTTGCGGTACGAACCCCACGCGGAAGACGCAGCCTGGGTGCGGCAGACGATGGGTGAACGGCCCTACGTGGTGATCCATCCCGGGGCGCAGATGGAGACGAAGCGGTGGGCGGCCGAAGGCTTTGCGGCCGTCGGCCGCATGTTCCAGGACCGCGAGAAATCCGTCGTCCTGACCTGCGGGCCGGGGGAGGAGTCCGTGGTTGCCGACGTCGCGCGCGACGTCCCGAACAGTAAAATCCTTCTTGGCCTGACGATCCCGCGGCTCGGGGAGTTGATCCGCGGGGCAGACCTCTACGTCGGCAACGACTCCGGGCCGATGCACCTCGCGGCGGCGGTGGGAACGCCGATTGTCGTCCCCTGGGGTTCCTCAGATTCGTTTCGATGGCATCCGTGGCAGGCGCCGCACCGGATCGTCCAGAACCCGTTCGACTGCAACCCATGCGCCGGGTACCGTTGCGAGGTCGCCGATTCACCGCTTTGTATCGAATCGGTCACCGTGGAACAGGTCGGCCGAGCGGCGGACGATATGGTGCGCCAGCCTCGCTCTCGGCCTCATGTTCCCGTCGGGTAGGAGCGGATGACCGATATGAAGCAGGACAGGCTGGAACAGCTCGTCGAACAGTTCGCCGGCCGCCGGGTCGTGGTCATCGGCGACGTGATGCTGGACCAGTTCACATGGGGACTCGTCGAGCGGATCTCGCCCGAAGCGCCGGTCCCGATCGTCAAAGTGACCGACGAAACCTACGGTCCGGGTGCCTGTGGCAATGTGGCTGCGAACATCCAGGCGCTTGGCGGAATTCCGATAACCATCGCCCTCGTGGGGCGCGACGCCGAGGCGGACCGTCTGGCCTCACTCTTCGCGGGCATGGGAATGTCCGCCGACGGACTTGTCCCGACGGACCGACAAACCACGCTCAAGACGCGAATCATCGCGCACAATCAGCAGATCGTCCGGACCGACCGCGAGGATCGGACGCCGGTGCCCGACAGTGTCAATGAGGAACTCGCCGGACGTTTCGCCGAAGCTCTTGGGGACGCGAGCGCGGTCGTCGTCTCCGACTACAACAAGGGGGCGGCCAACCCCGGCCTGCTGGGTCGTATCCTCCCCATGGCCGAGGGCGCGGGCGTTCCGGTCTTTCTCGACCCCAAGCTCGACCACGCGGACGACTATCGTCCCATTACTCTTATCAAACCCAACCATCATGAGGCGGAAGCTCTTTCCGGAATCCGCATCCACGATCGTTCCTCCGCGGAGGAAGCCGGTCGGCGACTGCTCGGCCGCTTCAAGTGCCCATACGTACTGATCACGCGGGGCAAAGACGGCATGTCCCTGTTCGGCGACGACGGCACGCACCACATCGAGGCGGCAGGGCGCAGGGTGTTCGACGTCACCGGCGCGGGCGATACGGTCATCGCGACCCTGGCACTGGCGCGGGCGGCGGGCGGTTCCTTCATTGAGGCCGCACGCGTTGCCAACCGTGCAGCGGGAATCGTTGTCGGCCGAGTAGGCACCGCTACGGTCGCACCCGCAGAACTGATCGAATCGCCCCTGGTGTAGGCGCATGCGTATTCTCCAGGTCTGTTCGGCCCGGGTGATGGGTGGTGGGGAAGTCCACGTCGAGGAACTGATCAGCAAACTCCGTGAACGTGGCCATGAAGTCCGGGTGGCGGGACGGGCCGAGGGACCTCTGGAACTCGACCATCGACTGCCTTTCTTCAACTCCGTCGACGTCTATTCGGCCGTGCGGCTCTCCCGAATCGTTGCGAGCGAACAGTTCGACATCGTCCACGCACATGTGGCCCGCGATTACCCGGTCGTCGCCGGCGCCCTCTGGAGGCTCAGGAAGCCGAAGCTGGTCCTGACCCGTCAGTTGGTATTTCCCGTCAGGGGGAACCCGATCTACCGCAGGGTCGACGGGTGGATCGTGACTACCGACCAGATTCTCCGCTCGATTGCTCACCTGAAACCCCGGGCGACGGCGATCGTCCCCAACTGGGTCGAACTGGGAAGGTTCGATTACGGGGACCGGCCTCTCCGCAAGCCGATGGCCCTGGGTCTTCTCGGTCAGGTGTCGCCACATAAGGGCCACGACGACGCCATCGAGGCGATGCGCCGACTGGGACCCGATTACCGTCTGCTGGTGGCGGGCGACGGAGAGCCCTCCTACGTCGACCAACTCAGGGCCAAGGCCCAGGATCTTCCGGTCGAGTTCCTCGGTTTCGTCCGTCCAGAGGACTTCTTGCCGCGGGTGGACGTCCTCCTGGTCCTTTCGTGGGAGGAACCCTTCGGCATCGTCATCGTCGAAGCGATGGCGGCCGGTGTCAATGTGATCGCGACGGACGCGGGTGGGCCACCGGAAATCCTCGATTGGGGCAAGGCCGGTGTGCTCGTGCCGCCAAAGAATCCCCGAGAGCTCGCCGGAGCGGTTCAGCGTCTTCGGGCAGACGGCGTTCTACGGCTCGCCCTGCGGGAACAAGCTCGCGAGCGGGTCCGGAAGCGGTACGACATTTCGTTGACCGTTCCCCGAATCGAAGAGTTTTACATGCAGTTGCGCGGGAAGCCGCAGGACTCAACATAGCTAACCACATCCCTCGACAGCCGGAAGATCGGGCGTCAGAGTTCTGCCGCGGGCTGCTAACGCCGGTACTTGTTGTCGGGTGAGAACGACAACAGGAGCGTCTCCTTGTGGACCAGGATCGCAACCGGCCCCTGGTTGTCGATCTGTGCGTACACGGTAACTGCCCCTCCGCCTCCGTCTGAATCGATGACGTCGAACTCCATTGGACCGCTCGTGTAGTAGCCGTCGGCACCCCAATCTTCAAGGAAAGCGCTCAAGCGATACCGCTCGCCGGCATCCCACATCGCATAGGCGTCCTCGTACCGGCCGGCCTCGATTGTCTCGAGGAACCTGTGAACCTGGGATTCTTCGCGGTAGTTGGCGAACCTGTAGAGCGCTCCCCCGACAACGATCAGGACGAGGGCGATAGTAACGGGGACCTTGATACGATCCTTGATGGGGCGGGCCTTTGTCGGAGGTGGATGGTCGCCGTAGATCAGGCTTCCGATAAGTTTTTCAGCCATAGTGACCCGTGTCGCGATGCGTGAGACTCAGCTAATCCCGCCCCGCGTATTCTACCCGAACCAACGTTCGAGCTCCCCTGAATCGATCCGGACGCGCGATTGAATAATCCTACGCTTCTCGAGCAACCTGGAGAGGTGCCTCAGCGGATACAAGAGGCCCGGCAGTGAGGAATTCTCCTGGAGCAGCACGTAACCGACAACCTGTAGATCTCGGGCCGTGATGGGCCAAAGATCTCGAAGGTAGAGGCTCCAGGTCATATTGTTCAGCCTCAGCAGGAAGCGATTCTTCACCGAATGGCGATTGATCGCTTCGCTCAACTCGGACCGGCGCTCGGGTGTAACCCTCCTGCGGTGCCGCGCGAGCGCGGACGGGACGTAGATCGAGCCCCAGCCCAGCAACCGACATCGCCACGCCAGGTCGGCGTCCTCGCGGTAGGCAAAGAAGTCCTCGTCAAAAAACCAGCTACCGATAGCGACGTCCTCGAGACACGCATACCGATAGAGCGCGGCCGCCCCGCTGGGACCGAACACCGGACCCGCCACGTCGTACTGTCCCCGGTCGGCCTCTCCAGCCCCCCGGTCGAGATGCCGCTGGTTCCGCGTCATGATGATCCCGGTCGAATCGATCGTCTGCCCGTCCATCCGCAGCAGCTTCCCGGAGGCGGACCCGGCATCGGGTGCTTCTTCGAGAGCGGAAACAATCTCCTCCAGGAAGGTGGGCTCGAGGACGGTATCCGGGTTGAGAAACAGAACGTAAGGCGCCGGCCAGGAACGGGCGAGCCGGTTGTGGCCGGCCCCAAACCCGATGTTCACATCCGAATGGATCACGTCGGCCTCGAACTCACCCACATGTTCGAGGGTCCGGTCGGATGATGCGTTGTCGAGAATCCGAACCCGGAAATTTCGATAGGTTTGGCCGGAAAGACTCGCGAGGCATCCGGAGATATCGGACTCGCTATTGAACGTGACGATCTGAACCGAGACTCGGGTTTGGCTCATTAATCGGTGAGTACTTCGCAGAGGACGCGCCAGTAGCTGCCGGCGCGTCCCGGCCGGACGAGAATCTTCGGCAGCGTTCCCACTGTCAGCGCTGCCTTCAACGCGAGTGTCGACCTCTGGCTGAAGTGTTTCCGTGCGTACCGAAACTGATTGTCGTAATAGGTCGACAAGAAACGCTCGAAGCCGAGAGCTTCGAGGCTGTAACCGCCGTCGTGGTCGAAGGCAGCGCCGGGATGAAAGTATGACTTCCAACCCGCTCGGGCAAGGTTCCGGCAAAAATCGACGTCTTCGTACCAGGCCGGGTAGAACTGCTCGTCGAACCCTCCGACTTCGTCGTACGCCTGGCGGCGGACCATCAAGGCAGCCCCGGCCGGCTGGTCCACACGCACCGAGGTGGAGCCGGTGACCCGAACATCCGAGGGCGCGAAGCCCAGGTTCTCTCGGACCAGACTGCCCACAGTCGGAAACCTCCGGGGCATGTAACGTTCGTTGACAAAGCCCCCGACGGCGCCGGCGCGCGGGTGTTCATCAAACACGCGGGCGAGCGAGCGGACGCCACCGGGCCGCGCACGAACATCCGGGTTCAGGATCAGCACCAACGGCGCGCAGGTAGAGCGGAACGCCTGGTTGATCGCGCCCGCGAATCCGACATTCGCGACGTTCGCGATAACCTGAATGCGGTCTTCGAACGGCCGGAGCTCCCTCATCGAGCCGTCGCTCGAAGCGTTGTCGACGACGACGACCTCCAGGCCTTCTTCTGCAAGCAGCGATTCGACCGAGGAACGTAGTATCGGTCCCGAGTTCCAGTTGACTATTACGGCCGAGATATCCGTCATGATCGGCGCGTCGCCAGCACCAACATGATGTCGAACGGGTTGAGCCGAAAAACACGGGAGGCTCCCGGTCGCGACCAGTCGCCGATTGAAGGCAGGTAGCGGCTGAGCCGGTTCGCGACGAACCCCAGGCTGGCGTACTTTCCCACTCGGATGATCCGGCGCACGTCGAAACCCTGCTTCCCAAGCAGTCGAGCCAGCGTCCTGCGGTCGAAGAAATAGTAGTGCTCCGGAATGAACTGACGCCATCGCGAGCGCATCAGTCGGTACGGCCATCCTCCGATGTCGGGCGTCTCGAGGACCAGCAGGCCGCCAGGCTTGAGTCGTCCTCGAATGTCCGCAACGAAGGCCGACGGGGAGTCGACGTGCTCGATGACGTGAAAACTGACGGCAGCGTCAAAATCCGACCACGGGGCATCGGCCACCAAGCCTTCGAACAGGTTTCCTTCGGCCCGGGCGTCGGCCGCCAACTCGGGATTCGGTTCGACTCCAAACACCTCGAAGCGCTCCCTGGCGGCGCTCAGGAAATCGCCACGTCCACAACCCACCTCGAGCAGGCGGCCCGTGCTGCAGTACGGCTTCATCAGATCCAGCCGCCAACGGGAGTTGAGATGGTTCAGTCGTCGTTCTTCGTCCCTGGCCAGGCTCCGGTAGCCGGCGTTCGCGTCACGGATTCTGGCGGCCACTTCGGCCCGAGCCTCGCGGCCGAACGCCAGGCCGGCGGTTCGGTTCCCGACGAAGTACAGCCCGCACTCGTCACATCGCATCAAGGGACCATCGAGGGTCCGAGGAGCCAGGACACGCCTCGCTCTGGTTGCACCGCAGAGATCGCATCCGCGGCCGGCGGAATCGCCCGGGTCCGAAAGGGGAGGGCGGTCCCCTGCGCGCTCGAGCGATGGCCGGACGGTGTTCATCCGTCTGCTTCGGCCAGCGTCCGGTCCCGGTTCGTGTAGTGGCGCTCGTAGTAGGACAGATAGGACTCGTCCTGGACTTCGCGGATCCAATCTTCGTTGGCCCGGTACCATTCGATGGTCTTCTCGATACCAGTGGAGAAATCGGTCCGGGTGGACCAGCCCCATTCCTTTTCGATCTTCGAACAGTCGATCGCATAACGCATGTCGTGTGCGGGGCGGTCCGTGACGAACTGGATGAGCGAGGAGGGTCTGCCCATGATCGCGAGCACCTGCTTCACGACCTCGATATTGGGGATCTCGTGCCCTCCGCCGATATTGTAGACTTCGCCGTCACGGCCGCGTTCGATGGCGTTCCAGACACCTCGCGAGTGGTCGTCCACGTAGATCCACTCACGGCGGTTGAGGCCTTCGCCGTAAACCGGGATCGGTTTCCCTTCGAGCGCGTTGCTGATGATCAACGGGATGAACTTTTCCGGAAACTGGTTCGATCCGTAGTTGTTGGAACAGCGGGTCACGACGGCAGGAAACCCATGAACCCTCGCGTGGCTCAGGACCAAGAAGTCGGCTCCCGCTTTCGTCGCGGCATACGGATTGGTCGGATTGATCGGCGTGTCCTCACGGAAGCTGCCCTCGCTGCCCAGGCTACCGTAGACCTCATCGGTCGAAATCTGCACGTAACGGGACACGCCATGGCGACGAGAGACGTCGATCAGGCACTGGGTTCCCAGCACATTGGTGCGGACGAAAGGAGAGGAATCCTCGTTTGAACGGTCGACGTGAGTCTCGGCAGCGAAGTTGACAACGACATCGATGTCGTTCTTTTCGAACACATCGGCCAACTGCGCGGCATCGGTGATGTCTCCGCGTACGAAGCTGTAGCGATCGTCATCACCGACCGATTCGTTGTTCCGGAGGTTGCCTGCGTACGTGAGCAGGTCGTAGTTGATGATCGTTACGTCACTCTCGGTCTCGAGCACGTAACGGACGAAGTTGGAACCGATGAAACCGGCTCCCCCGGTGACAAGGATGGTTCGCCTTGTGTCTGCGGACATCTACCTTTCCTCGAGCGCCGCGGCCGAACGACGAATGGTTTCCATCGAGATTTCCTCGGAGGTTGTTCCTTCGCGGCCGGCAACCAGGATGTTCGCTCGCAACAAAGAATCGAACGTTCCGGCATCGGACCACCATCCGTCAATAATCTCGTAGGTCATCTCGCCCATCTCGATGTAGGCGTTGTTTACGTCGGTGATCTCGAGTTCGCCGCGGCCGGAAGGTTCCAGGGTCTTGATGACTTCGAACACGTGGGAGTCGTACATGTACATCCCGGTCACGGCATAGTCGGATTTGGGATCGGCTGGCTTCTCCTCGATATGGATCACCCGATGACCGTCCAGAACAGGCACCCCAAAGCGTTGAGGATTCTCTACTTTCTTCAGGTGCACGCGCGCCCCGGAACCCCGCTTCTCGTATGCTTCGACCGACGATCGAAAGCTCTTTTCAAAGATGTTGTCGCCCAGGATGACGCAGACCGACTCGCCGTCAGCAAAGAACGCAGCAAGATCCAGGGCGGCAGCGATGCCCCCGTGCCCTTCCTGGTACGTGTAGTCGAGATGCTTGAGGCCGAACTCCTTGCCATGGCCAAGCAGTTCGAGAAAATCCCCGGCGCCATTGCCGCCGGTCACCACGAGGATCTCTTCGATACCCGCATCCACGAGACTCTGGATCGGGTAGTGGATCATAGGCCGGTTGTAGATCGGCAGGAGATGCTTGTTGGTAACTTTGGTGAGTGGATAAAGGCGGGTGCCAAGACCACCGCCGAGTACAATCCCTTTCACGCAAACTCCTTAGGTGTCGGGCCGACCGCTCCAAGCCAATCTCAAATCTCCAACTGCTAGTAGTTGAAGAACGCCTGGAAACCCTTATAGAGCTCCCAGAGGTCGACCTTCGACGACATCTCGAACGGTGAGTGCATACTCACGATGCCGATACCGACATCGATGACCTCCATGTTCTGGCCGGCAAACCATGCTGCGATCGTGCCGCCTCCATAGCCGGAGTCGTAGGAGTGTGTCTGCCAGCTCACACCGGCAGCATCCATGATGCCGCGAATCTTGGCAAAGAACTCCGAATTGGCCTCGCGGCCCGGTCCGTACTCCTTCACGACAAGCCCGTAACCGAGCCGCGACGTCAATGCCTGGTTCTGAGGTCCGGCGAACAAGGGGTTCAGGGCAGTAGTCGTGTCGCTGACGAGGACTTCCGTGTTGCGGAACGTCCGTCGGAGCGTCAAGTCGTTGAAGTCACCGGTCTGCGTGTCGATCATCTCTGCCACGAGCGTCGTAAACCACTGAGAGTTGACGCCCGTGTTCCACGAACCGGTTTCCTCGTTGTTGACCGCGTACGCGACCACCGTATGCTCGGGCGTCCCGACTTCAGCGATTGACCGGAGGCTGACATAAGCGGTCGAGCGGTCGTCCTGCCCGTAGGCGGCGACCAAAGCACGATCCAGACCGACGTCGCGAGGAACCGTGGCGGGAACAATCTGGATGTCCGCCGACAGGAAGTCGCGGGGATCGATGCCGTACTCCTGTTCGAGCAGCGCGAGCAGGCGGTCCATCGTCGAATCATGCTCGCTGCCCTCGTCGGGGGGCATCGAGGCGATGATGGGCTCGAGTTCTTCGGTCCGAATGACGTTGCGCTGGGTCCGGGACCTGTAGTCGGCATCGACGTGGGGTGCGAGGTCCGTAATGAGAAGGATCGGATCGTCGGGCTGAGTCCCGATCTCGATCCACTGGGTGGTTCCGTCCGTCTTGTCGATCCGGCCGATGAGTGCGAGCGGAACGTTGACCCACTGGTAATTCTTGATGCCTCCGTGAACCTGGGCATCGATCGTCACGACCTCGTTGCGCTCCCGGAGTGGTTTGGTCTTGAACTCGATCCGGGGCGAATCGATGTGAGTGTTGACGATTCGCAGGCCGGCTTCGATCGGCTCGTTCCCGATAATGAACAGGACGAGTGTCCGGTCGCGGTTCACGGCGTACCAGCGGGACCCGGGTGTCAAGTCCCCGGCCGACACCTGCTCGGACCACTGGTTGAAGCCCTCCGACTCGGCAAGTTCCAGTCCCTCGCGGACGAACCACATTTCGCTCTTGGCCCGGCCCATAAAGTCCTTGAAGTCCTCGCCAAACGTCATCACATCGGCGCGTTCCTCCGGACTCAGTCCCGGCCAGGCCGAGCTGAATCCATAGTCCTGCGTCGCAACGGCTGGGGTGGCGAGCACGAGCGCTATCGCCAGTGCCAATGCTGTCGATTTCATACGGTTAGCCTCCTCGGGTGGCCTGCACTAACGGATCTCCGCTATTGGGATCCCGGCAATTGTATCGAAGTTGATGGCAACCTGTAACCCACGACCCGACCGGGACGAATCAACGCTCGGTCAAGGACCGAAACAACTCTTCGTATTGGTCGGTGACCTTGTCCCAGGAATAGAGTGCTCGGGCCCTCTCCCGTGTCCTGACGCCGCTCGTCCGCGCGCCTTGGGCGTCGTCGAGGACCTTACCCAGAACCGAGGCCAGTTCATCGACCGTGTCGAAGTAAACACCCGTATCGCCGAGCGCTTCCCGGTGCTCGGGAGTGTCCTTGGCCAGGATACAGTTTCCCGAACCCATCGCCTCGATCAGAGCCGGGTGGGTCCCGCCGACCTCTGTAGCCTGAAAGTAGGCGTACGCATGGGAGCGCAGCTCGAGGTAGCCGTCCCCGTAAATGGCACCAGTGAAACGGACACGCGAGTCTGCCATCGACTTGAGGCCCGAGATGTATTCGGACGCATAGGGCGCATCGCCGACGATAACCAACGGCATGTCGGTCGCGACCTTGCCGTACGCGGCGATGACCTCGTGGGCGTTGTTTTCGGGCTCGAGCCGGGAGACATAAAGCAGATAGCGGCGCGGGGTGAGCCCGAGCGAGTCGAGAAGCGCCGTGCCTTCGCTCTGCCGGAGGTCGGTGCCGTAGGCGATCATCACCGAAGCTGTTCCGTGCTCATTCTGGTAATAGTCCCTCATCACTTCGGCATCGGTAACCACCACAGTCGGCACCAGCGTCGATAATGTCTCCGAGATCCGGTAGTACGTGCGGCCCGCGAGGCCCCACTTCTTGCGCATACGCTCGATGCCGTCGACATTGAGTGCTACGGGCGTTCCGGTAATGCGTGGCACGGCGCAGAACACGGCGTTTGCCGCGTTGCACATCAGGATGGCGTCGAAGCGGCGACCGAGGGCATGGAACACGGAGAGGAATGTGTGCGCCACCGTGTCGAGATGCTTGGTAGACACGGTCGGCAGGATGACCAGCCGGACACCTCTGTATATATCGCCCAAATAGTCGATGTTGTTCGAGCGTCCATAGACGGTGATATCGTGACCGCGGCCCACCAACCGAGTCGAGAGTTCCTCAGCGAACGTCTCGAAACCGCCATAATTGGCCGGGATTCCGCGAGTGCCGAGGATGCCGATCTTCATATGGTATAAGTCCCGGGGACGCATTATACCCGGCAATCCAGGAGCCCGTGGCCCGGGAGCACCGTACCGCACATGAAGGAAATACTCACGGATCTGGAGACTCGTCTACCGGACGGCATCGCGCTGCTCCACCAGATGGTCGACATGGACTCGCCCAGCTATGACAAGCCGCTGGTCGACAGGCTGGTCCGCTTCCTGGCCGGTCGATTCGAACAGATCGGCGGTCGGGTCACGATCACGCCCGTCGCGGGTTTCGGCGACCACCTCGGGATTCATTTCCCAGGCAGTAGCGATCGAACGATCATGCTGTTGGGTCATACCGACACCGTTTTTTCTGCCGGCGAAGCGAACCGGCGGCCCTTCAAGATCGAAGGCGACGTCGCCACCGGACCGGGTGTCTTCGACATGAAGGCCGGGATTGCAATGATGTGGATGGCCCTTTCGACGCTGCTCGACACGCGCGGCGGACTGACAAACCCGGTTACAGTGTTGCTGACCAGCGACGAAGAGATCGGCGGAGCGAGCTCACAGAAGCTGATCGAAGCCGAAGCACGAAAGGCCCAAGCGGTTCTGGTTCTGGAGCCTTCACTTCCCGGGGGCAGTCTCAAGACCGCTCGGAAGGGCGTTGGACGTTTCACCGTCAAAGCGATCGGCAAGGCCGCGCACTCTGGGATCAACCCGGGGGCGGGAGTGAATTCGATCGAAGAAATCGCCCACCAGATTCTTCGACTGCACTCGATGAACGATTCGGACCGCGGAACGAGCGTTACTGTCGGGGTCATCAAGGGAGGCACCCGCTCGAATGTCGTCCCCGCAGAAACCGGGATCGAAGTCGATACGCGGACCTCAACGCCCCAAGAGGTCGAGCGCATCACGACGGCGATACGCGGCCTGTCTCCCGTCCTGGACGGGTCGAGACTCGAAGTCCGCGGGGGGATCAACCGCCCGCCGATGGAGCGGACCAGGGAAACGGCACGAATGTTCGGAATCGCCCGCGAGATCGCCGCCGCGCTGGGCCAAGCACTGGAAGAAGGATCCACTGGCGGTGCCTCCGACGGTAACTTCACAGCCGCGCTCGGCATTCCGACGCTGGATGGACTGGGCCCGATCGGTCTCGGTCCTCATCAACTCGACGAACATATCCTGTTGAGTTCTTTGGCCTGGCGGACCGCCCTGGTGGCGGGGCTGACAGAGCGGTTGTAGATCCTGAACCATCGTGGCCGGAAATGGGACCGTTGTGATGTAGACATCGCCACGGTATAATTAGTGTTTGGCTGGCCACCGCGATGGGCGTCGGGAGCACCAGCATCTTCCTCGAGGATGGTGCGTTTTTGTTGCGTGACGGGCGGACGCGCCGAGCCGATATCATGAAGTCGGTCGCATACATCGAGGAGGACTACGTCGCGGGGCTCCTCAAGGACTATTTCGCCGGAAACGGTCCCACCTCCTACATCGTCACCGACCCCGCCGCCAAACGCCACCTGGCCGCCCACGGCCAGAAGGTTTCGCTTCCCGGTCGCAATAACGCTTCGCTCAAGAAACTGCTGACCGCAGGCAGCGTCGACCTGCTCCTGGTACAGTCGGATGACCTGGACCGGATCGACAGCGTGCTGAAGGTGGTACGCGAACACGGCAAGCGGGTACCCACGCTCGTCATCACGGCGCATCGAGACACGATCAACGAGCAGGAGCAGTTCGTGCACTCGATCACGATGCAAGAGTTGCTTGAAGGCAACCTGAGCTGGCAGATCGTTCTAGCGCGGTCGACGAGGCAAGTCGAACAGATCCGGGAGCATTTTGCGGATGCCGACTCGGTCCTGATCCTGTTACAGGACGACCCGGATCCGGACGCGATTGCCAGCGGACTGGCGCTGCGCCAGGTCCTGGGGCGCAACAAACAGACCGCAGTGATCGGATCCTTCGGCAGGATCACGCGCCCGGAAAACATCGCAATGGTCAAGCTTCTGGAAATCGAGGTCGAGGAAGTCACAGCCGAGAGAGTCGGAGACTTTGACCGAGTCGCGCTGGTGGACCTGCAGCCCTCGCATATCAAGGCGAAGCTCGACAAAGTGGACCTCATCGTCGACCATCATCCGCTCCAGAATGGCAATGAATCCCAGATCAGCGATGTTCGACCGGGTTACGGTGCAACATCGACCATTCTTCTCGAGTACCTGCTATCGACCGAACACCGCATCGGTACACGGCTCGCAACTGCGCTTCTTTACGGGATCAAGAGCGACACGTTTCTGCTTGCCCGTGAGACCAACGAGTGGGACGTGGAGGCCTTCTCCTACCTCTATCCGCTTGCCAACCAAAACCTGCTGCGGCGGATTGAGCGCCCGGAGTTGCCACCTGCGGCTGTGGACGCCTTGGCCAGGGCACTCAAGACGCGAAAGATCTGCGACAAGGTTGCCTTTGTCAACCTCGGCCGGGTGGAACGCGAAGATCTGATCCCGCAGATCGCCGACTTCTGCCTGCAGTTCGAGGGCACCGACTGGTCGGTAGTCAGCGGAATCTTCGCCTCGGATCTGGTCATCTCGGTTCGAAACGTGGGGTACGTACGCGCAGCGGGCACGGTCCTCAAGGAGGCCTTCGGGGGCCTCGGCGCCGCAGGCGGACACGGGTCGATGGCAAAGGCCATCATCCCCCTGGCCACACTGTGCGCCAGGTGGAAGACCGACGCCCGCAACACCCGCCTCCTCAACAAGAAGCTCCAGCAACGATTCATGAAGAGCCTCCGAAACCCCCGATAGGCAAACCGCCAGATGCGAGCCGTGATCCAACGCGTTCATTCCGCTTCAGTACGCATCGAAGGCCGGAAACACTCCGAAATCGGGCCGGGACTGTTGGTCCTGCTCGGCGTGGAACGTGACGATACCGCCCAAGACGCCGCAGCGCTGGCGAAGAAGGCATCCGAACTCCGCATCTTCGAGGATGACGAAGGCCGCATGAACCGTTCTGTTCTGGACACCGGCGGCGAGTTGCTGGCCGTGTCGCAATTCACGCTCCTGGGAGACTGCCGCAAGGGTCGCCGGCCATCGTTCGCAAGGGCGGCCCGACCTGAAGCAGCCGTCGCACTCTACGGCCAGTTCGTCGAAGCTGTCCGAAGCCTGGGGGTTCCGGTATCCACGGGTGTATTCCAGTCGATGATGGACGTCGAACTGGTAAACAACGGCCCCGCAACGATCCTGCTGGATTCGAGAAAGCAGTTCTAATCCGGGTGTAGGGGCGGGACCTGTGCCCGCCCGACGTCTTGACTGTTTGATGAGGCCGGGCGCCGCCGGACGGGATTCGGGCATGCGTCGCCCGATGGGTCGGGGCATGCGTCGCCCGACATGATCGGGGCAGGTGCCCGACATGATCAGGCAGGTGGCTCCGACATTGATGCCGTCGGGTGGCCACAGGTGCCACCCCTACACGCAGCCCGAAATGGTAGGATTCGCCCGATGAAACCGCTCGATGACACTCTGGTAGTCGATCTTTCCCGGATTCTCTCCGGCCCGGTCTGCACGATGTTGATGGGTGACATGGGCGCTCGCGTCATCAAGGTGGAGCCGCCCCCGCACGGGGATGACAGCCGGCTGTGGGGGCCCCCCTTCGTCGGCGGAATCAGCACTTATTTCCATTCGATCAACCGCAACAAGCAGAGCCTGGGACTCAACCTCAAGACCGAGGCAGGCCGGGAGATTCTGTGGAAACTGATCGACCGGGCCGACGTCGTCGTCGAGAACTTCCGACCCGGTGTCATCGACCGACTGGGTTTCGGCTACGCCGACGTTCATGAACGCAACCCGCGGGTCGTATACTGCTCGATTTCGGGGTTCGGCCAGACGGGTCCCTACCGCGACCGACCCGGTTATGATGTCATCGCCCAGGGAGAATCCGGGATGATGGATCTCACCGGAGAACCGGACGGGCCCCCGCTCAAGATGGGAGCGTCACTCGCAGACATCGTGACCGGGCTGTACGCCTTTCAGGGAATCCTGCTTGCGCTTCTCTCCCGACACCGGTCCGGGGCGGGCCAGCAGGTCGACATCAGCCTGCTCGACAGCATGGTATCGACCCTGGCTTACCAGGCACTAATATACCTGGAGACTGGCCGGTCTCCGCGAAGGATGGGGACGCGACACCCATCTATCGTCCCCTACGAGAGCTTCTCGGCCCGTGACGGCTATATCAACATCGCGGTCACGAACCAGAAGCAGTGGGTTCTGTTCTGCGACGTGCTCGGCTTCGCGGACGTGGCCACAGACCCGCGGTTCGATTCGATGCCGAAACGCATAGCCAACTACGAAGCCTTGAAGCCCATCATCGACGAATCGCTTGGCAGACGGACCCGAGCCCAGATCGCCGAACAACTCGGCGCGGTCGGCATACCTGTCGGACCGATCAACACAGTCGGAGAAATACTCGAGGACCCCCAGATCCATGCTCGCGAAATGGTCGCCGAGTTGATACACCCGGAGTACGGCCCCCTCCGAATGCTTGGAATACCGATCAAACTGTCCGATACACCTGGCAGCCTTGAAACCCCTCCGCCGAGGCTCGGTGAAGACAACCGCAAAGTACTGGAATGGCTGGGCTGCCCGAACTCCGACATCGAAGCGTGGGCCAGCGACGGCGTACTGTTGGCCAAGTCCACCGCACCGCCGGCCACTGCAGGCTAGAAATACCGGGAAATCGTCGATTTTCCCTTGGTTTACGGTTGACGTCGCCCGCTCTGGTTCACTATCCTGCTATGTTCGTCCGCGGGAGGGATCCCGCCATATCTGCGCACTGATGGAATCCAACGGCAACCCCATTTCCATGCCTCCGCAGGAGGATCTTACCGAGGTCCGGAAACCGACCTCGCTGCTGGTCGCACAGTTCTTCCTGTTCCCGCTGATCGTCATTGCATTCGGTGTCGGCATCTTCCTGCTCTTCGGATACATCACCTACGACCAGAAGTCGCCACAGGTGTATCTGAACGAGATCCGACTGGGTTCGGACACGCGTCGTTGGCAGGCGGCATTCGAGCTTTCAAAGGTGATTGCGCGTGACGAGGACCTGCTCGACACTGGGTTCACGGCCGATGTGCTGCGTGTGTACGAGGACTCCCGGAACGACGACCCCCGAATCCGACAGTTCCTGGCGATGAGCCTGGCGCATCTGGCGGATCCTATCGCCGTACCGGTGCTGGTCGAAGGACTTGACGACTCGGACGTCGATACGAAGATCTCGACGCTCTGGGCCCTGGGCGCCATCGCCGACCGGCGAGCGGCGCCGGGCGTCGCCGTACAGACGTCGAATGAAGACGCGGCGGTCCGCAAGATGGCTGTATATGTTCTAGGTGTCTTGCAAGACCCGTCGACGATGCACGAACTCGAGGTCGCACTCAACGATACGGTCTCCGACGTTCGATGGAACGCTGCGATGTCACTCGCCCAGATGGGCAACGACGCGGGTGCGGATGTCCTGTTGCAATTGACCGACCGGACTTACCTGTCCCAGTTCACCGAGATGGCGGAAGAAGACAAGAATAACGCCATCGTTAACGCCATAAAGTGCCTCGGCCTGCTGAAGCTCGAAGGCACTCGAACCGCTATCGCGCTGTTGAGCGAGAATGATCCGAGCCTCCTGGTTCGCGATGCCGCGCTCGCCGCGTTGAACATTTTTTGATTGACGTGAGCATTCATCTGGAGAACTCAAACTTTCGTGCGCGGACTTGAAGCACACGATACAGACAACAAGCGAGGAGACTGTTCATGAGTAATCCTCAAACACCGCCGCCGCCGCTACCACCTCGGCCACCGAAGCGTCCGGCCGCGAAGCCCAAGGCGACCTCGGCCAAGGACGGCGCTTCGCGCAGGTCGTTCCTGTCGTGGATGTCCGTGGCCTGGATGGCCTTTACCGCGTCCATGCTGGCCGCCGGAACGGCAACCGCGCGATTCATGTTCCCCAACGTCCTGTTCGAACCACCGTCCACCTTCAAAGCCGGTCGGCCCGAGGAGTACCAAATCGGGCTTGTGGATGAACGATTCAAGGACCAGTTCGGCGCCTGGCTGATCCGCGACGACAGGGGCATTTACGCCCTTTCGACGACCTGCACGCATCTGGGCTGCACGCCGAACTGGCTGGCTTCCGAGCAGAAGTTCAAGTGTCCGTGCCACGGCAGTGGGTTCTACAAGACGGGAATCAACTTCGAAGGACCGGCTCCGCGGCCGCTGGAACGCTACACGATCACGCTGGGCGAGGACGGACTGATCCTGGTCGACAAGAGCAAGAAGTATCAGCGGGAAAAGGGTGAGTGGAGCAACCCGTTGGCTTTTCTCGAGCTGTAGGTTGCCGGGAGAAGCGGACGAAAGAAATCTGGGAGCCGGCGAAGACTCGTCGGCCTCAGGCAAGAATCATAATCGAATCGGGTCTATCTACCTATGAGTCAGCTTAAAGAGTTACTTTCGAAATTGTCGCCGGACAAGATCGGACAGTCGATCCAGGAAAGCCAGATCTATCGCTCTGTTTTCCGTATCGGCGTACCGGATTCCGACCGCAAGCGGATGCTCGTGATGCTGGGCAACGTGTTCCTCCACCTGCACCCGGTCAAGGTTCGCAAGTCGGGAATCCGCCTGCGATTCACCTGGTGCATGGGCGGTATCACGTTCTTCCTGTTCCTGGTGTTGACGTTCACCGGGCTGCTGCTGATGTTTTACTACCGGCCGACACTCGAATACGCCTACGTCGACATCATCGACCTGAGGGAACAGGTTCCGCTGGGGATCATGAGGGAAATCCATCGATGGGGAGCCCACGCGATGGTGATTTCGGTCTGGTTGCACATGTTCCGCGTCTTCATGACCGGATCCTACAAGCCACCCCGGGAGTTCAATTGGGGTGTCGGTGTGATTCTGCTCGTGCTGACGCTGCTGCTGAGCTTTACAGGGTACCTGTTGCCTTGGGACCAACTGGCGATGTGGGCAATCACGGTCGGCTCGAACATGGCGCGCGCGACACCATTCCTCGGTCACGAGGGCCCTGGGGCGGCATTGCTGGCCCTCGGGGACATCAACCTGGTCAACAACACCAGTGACGCGCGGTTCGCGCTGCTGGGTGGCACGTTCGTAGGTGAGGCCGCGCTGCTGCGGTTCTACGTCCTGCACTGTGTGGGCCTGCCATTGGTCGCCGGCTTCCTGATGGCTGTCCACTTCTGGCGTATCCGCCGTGACGGCGGCATCTCCGGTCCCTTGTAGAAAGCGGGAATAACATGGAATTCATCAAAGATGTCATCAACTACCTGGCGGCGCCGAAGTACCTGATCGTGCTGGCGGCGGCACTGCTGTTCGTGTCCGTCAAGTACCGCAGCATCTTCTACAGCGACAAGGCAGCGTTGATCCTCTTTCCGGGAATGTTCGCCTTCCTCGGCGTGAGCATGCTCGACGAGAACTTCTACCTGATCGTCACGAAGCCGGACAACGTGCCGATCGTGGGCATGCTGTTCCTGATCCCCTTCTTCACGTGGTTCGCCATGCGCGAGGGGATCCGGAACGACGAGCGAGTAGCGTCCGGTAAACCTGTCGTCGAGAAGGACGAGTCGGCGAAGAAGGTGCTGTGCTGGCCCGACCTGGTCTACACCGAGTTGATTTGCATGGTCGTCCTGACTTTCGTGTTGATCGGCTGGTCGATCATGATCGGGGCGCCGATCGAGGAGGCCGCAAACCCGGCAAGCACGCCGAACCCGTCGAAGGCCCCATGGTATTTTCTCGGACTCCAGGAAATGCTGGTCTATTTCGACCCATGGCTGGCCGGAGTGGTCTTCCCGAGCCTGATCGTCGGGGGACTGATCGCTATCCCGTACATCGACACGAACCCCAAAGGAAACGGATACTACACGTTCAAGGAACGCAGTTGGGAGATCACGACATTCCTGTTCGGATTCTTGATCCTGTGGGTGCTGCTGGTGATTCTGGGAACATTTCTGAGGGGGCCGAACTGGAACTTCTTCGGGCCCTATGAATACTGGGACGTTCACAAGCTCGAGGCGCTGGTAAACATCAACCTGTCGGAGTACATCTGGGTGAAGGCGCTCGGAACCGGGCTTCCTTCGAACATCCTGGTGCGGGAGTCGTTCGGCTTTATCCTCGTCCTTGCATACCTCCTGGTGACGCCGATCATACTCGCCAAGACGTTGTTCAAACAATTCTACGAGAACCTGGGTCCGGCGCGGTATCACGTGATGGTGTTTCTGCTGCTCTCTATGGCGGCTCTTCCCATCAAGATGGTCCTGCGCTGGCTCTTCAACCTGAAGTACATCATCGGAATTCCGGAATACTTCTTCAACATCTAGCAGCCTGAAAGACTTTTGAAGCGGAGAAAGCATTGAGTAGCGAAACACCCAACGGCGAAGGAAAGAAGCCGGCGATCCCACCGCCGGCGAAGAAAGATCCGGCCCTGAACATCTCGCAACGGGGAGATCGGCTCTACGAGGTCGAAAGCCTGCACAAGTGGTTTGCGATCACGAGCCTCCTGCTGTTCGTTTTCACGGTCTGGATGATCATGGCCGACTACAACCGCGAGTGGAAACAGTACCAGCGGGCGTTCAACCGGATGCAGGTTCAGCAGACGCAGGCGGAAATGGACGCCGCCTCGGGCGCGATCGATGTGGCCGCATTCGGGGTACTGCAGGGTCAACTGAACGACGCGCGCGGCACACTGGTCGCCAACGAATCTGAAGTGAACCGCATTCAGGGAGAGCTCGACGACCTGAACGCTCAGTTGTACGCAGCAGACCAGAATTTCCGTTTCGCGCGCGCGACCTACGACGTCGAACAATACGACCATGAGGAAGCATTCGCAAGTGGCGCGTCGAACTCGGATGCTCTCCTGGGACAGGCCCAGGCCACGCTCGCCCTGGTTGGCGAGCACGAACTGCGCGTCGAGGAACTAACGTTGGAAATCCGCGCCGCCGAGGCTGAACTCGGAACTTTCATCGGACAGCGGGACGACATCCAGAGCCAGATGGCCGGCCTGCGGGCCGAGTACGACCGACTGGAAGGAGTCAGAAACACCCTCGACCCCGGTCTCGTCGTCACGTCGTTCCGAAATGCGCCGGTCCTGGATATGCTCAACCCGTCGGAGAAGATCAAGCAGATCCTGGTACCCAATCTGTTCAACGACCACCCGTTTCTGCAGGTGCCGCGGGTCGACCGCTGCACGACGTGCCATCTGGGTATCGATCAGGAAGGTTTCGCCGATGCTCCGCAGCCGTTCACGGCACACCCTGAATTGGACAAGTTTCTCGGAAGCAGTTCGCCCCACCCGATGGACCAGTTCGGCTGTACGACGTGTCACTCCGGCCTGGACCGCGCCGTTCAGTTTACGCGGGCCGGGCACATGCCCGTCGACGAAGCTCAAACCGCGGAATGGGAGGAGAACTATCATTGGGAGGAGCAGCATTTTCTGGAGACTCCGATGCTCCCGATGAACCGCATTGAGGCCAGCTGCCTCAAGTGCCATACCGGCGCCGGAGACGTGCCCGCAGCGCCATCGCTCAATGTCGGGCGAGATCTTATACGGATGTACGGCTGCTTCGGTTGCCACAACATTCCTGGGTACGAGGATATTCGGCGCGTCGGGCCCGATCTGACGACAATCGCCAGCAAGCTCGACAAGGAATGGGCCCGACGTTGGCTCCGGGAACCTCGGGGCTTCAAGTCCGAAGCGCGGATGCCGCAGTTCTGGTTCAACTCGAACAATAATGCACCTGTGGACGCCGCGAGGAATTACGCGGAAATCAACGCCATCGTGGAGTTCCTCTATTCAAAATCCAGGCCAAACCCGCTGCCCGCAGGCCGAACCAATGGCAACGCCGAGCAAGGACAGGCACTCGTGGAGAGCGTCGGCTGCATGGGTTGCCACGCCGTGGGACCGATCGCCGAAGAGGAAGGCCAAGCCCAGCACAGGCGCCGCTTCGGCTACAACCTGGAGAACCAGGGAAGCAAGGTAACGACCGAGTGGCTCTACAACTGGGTCCGCGATCCGCAATCGGTGTGGCACGACACGAACATGCCGAGCCTGCGCCTGTCGAACCAGGAGGCGGCGGATGTCGCCGCCTATCTCAGCTCACTGACCAACCCGGACTTCGAAGCGCAACCGTGGACCGAAACCGACGAAACCGCGCTGGATCAGATCACCCTGGAGTTCCTCCGTGCCGGATCCACCGGCATCGAAGCGCGAGAGCGACTGACCGGCATGTCGCTCGAGGATAAGCACCTGTTCTCGGGCGAACGACTCATCGGGCAGTACGGATGCTTCGGCTGCCACACGATCGAAGGATTCGAGGCGACACAGCCGATCGGCACCGAATTGACGATCGCGGGAAGCAAGCAAGTCACGCGGCTGGATTTCGGTTTTCTCGACCTCCCCCACGAACGCAGCGCCTGGTACGAACAGAAGCTCACCGACCCCCGGATCTTCGACGTGGGACGCGTGAAGCGGCCGGATGAACGGCTGCGGATGCCCAACTTCAACTTTACCGAAGAGCAGGTCGATTCCATCGTCCTCGTCATAACCGGACTCGTAAAGGGAGAAGTGCCGCCGGACATGCGGAACGACCTGAGCGCGGAACTCGAGGCCGGCCGGGCCATGATCGCACGTCGGAACTGCCGCGGTTGTCACGAAATCGAAGGCGCGGGCGGCGACATTCAGGCGACTCTTGAAGAGGGCCTGGCACCCCCGATGCTGGCCACGGAGGGCGCCAAGACGCAGCCTCTCTGGTTACACCCGTTCCTGCAGGATCCGGGCGAGGAAACGCTTAGGCCCTGGCTCTCGGTGAGGATGCCGACCTTCTACTTCGACGAAGTGGAGGCGGCGACCATCGGACGATACTTCTCCGCTTTCGATGAAGTCGAGTACCCGTTCATCGAGACGTCCATCGCGACGAACGACGAACGGCTCCAGCAGGGTGCCGAACTGTTCCGCCTGCTGCAGTGCGAGCGCTGCCACCCGACCTCGGACGCGCCTCCTCCACCGGGAGTCACGGCTGCCGACCTGGCACCGAACCTGCAGCTTGGGCACGAGCGGCTCAGACCCGAGTGGGTAGTCCGATGGCTAACGAACCCGCAGCAAATCATGCCGGGAACGCGCATGCCGACGTACTACCCTGACTTTCCCCTCGCGCCCCCCGAGCTGGGAGGCGGCAGTGCACTCACTCACATCGAGGCGATTCGAGACTACCTGTTCCTAACGATCGGAAACGGGCAGCGCGCACCGGACATCACCGAAGACGACTAGGCATCACTGCCGAGTGGGATAAGGGCGGTCCTCCAGGGACCGCCCTTTTTGACAGTGTAGGGGTGGCACCTGTAGCCACCCGGCGGCTTGAACGTCAGGGGAAGGGCGGCTCGAATTTCTTGGGGGAAGGCGGCTCGAAATTCTGGGAAGGCGGCTCGAGCGACGGTGACAGATGTCGGGCGGGCACAGGTCCCGCCCCTACACCCAGACCCGGAACGGTAACGGTTGAGAACCCCTTTGGTGTTGGCTATAGTGGATAGTTTGGATAGTCGTATCTGAACCTAATATTTCCAGGAGATTTGTAAAATGCAGAAACGAACTTTCTTCCTTTCCGTCGTCTCGACGCTGCTACTGTTCGCATGCGGCGGCGGAAACGAGGGCGGGCTGCCGCCGGGAGCAGGTGACGGAGGAACCGGTGGCGGACCAGCCTACGACGCGTCGACAGCGACGGCAACGCTGAACGGCAACATCATGTTCGAGGGAGAAACCCCCGAGATGCCGCCAATCCAGATGGCGGCTGATCCGTTCTGCCTGTCGCACGCCGAGGGCGCGAGGAGCCAGGAAGTTCTCGTCACTGACGAGAGCAAACTCCAGAACGTGCTGGTCTACGTCCGGTCCGGACACGAGGGTCCGTCCTACGCAACGCCCAGTCAGCCTGTGGTCGTCAATCAAGAGAACTGCACCTACAGTCCGCACTCGTTCACAATGATGGTAAATCAGGACCTGACGGTCCGGAACAGCGACGAGACACTGCACAACATCCACGGATTCTCGGAAGTCAACCCGCAGTTCAACGTCGGCCAGGCCATTCAGGGAATGGAAAGCACGACCCAGTTCGCCCAAGAGGAAATCTTCCCGCTTCGCTGCGACGTTCACCGGTGGATGAACGCCTACGTGGGCGTGTTCGAGCACCCGTTCCACACGACGTCGGGCGACACGGGCACCTTTTCGATCAGCCTGCCGCCGGGAACCTACGAAATCGTCGCATGGCACGAGCGCTACGGAGAGCAGGTTGCGACCATCGAGATCGCAGTGGGGGAGAACGACCACGATTTCACGTTTGTAGCCGAATCCGCCGCGGACTAAATATGGCAGACACGGCGGGACCGGAATCGCCGCCTGACAACATCTGGCTTCATCGTTTCGCAGTGTTCCTGGCTCTGTGCACCACCTTCCTGATTTTCGCGGGCGGTCTGGTCACGAGCACGGAATCTGGTCTTGCCGTTCCTGACTGGCCGCTGTCCTACGGAATGCTTTTCCCGCCGATGGTCGGCGGTGTTTTCTACGAGCACGGCCATCGGATGGTTGCCGCTTTTGTTGGCTTTCTGACTGTGATTTTGGCCACCTGGACCTATGCAAAGGAACCGCGACGCTGGGTCCGGCGGCTTGGTATCGGGGCGCTGTTGGCCGTCATCGCCCAAGGCATGCTGGGCGGGCTGACCGTGATCTATTTGTTGCCAACACCCATATCGGTCGCGCACGCGATGTTGGCGCAGACTTTCTTCTGCCTGACGATCGCGATAGCGTTGTTTACTTCTCCAGATTGGATACGCGGCCTGCCTTCGGTGGGGGAACGCGCCGAAAGCCTGAGCCTCCCGTGGTTGTGCGGTCTGACGACAGGGGCGGTCTACCTTCAGGTCCTGCTGGGAGCCGTCATGCGCCACACCAAGTCCGGGCTCGCCATTCCGGACTTCCCTTTGGCGTTCGGACGGATTATTCCCCCGTTCGAGTCCTCGGGAGTCCTGATCCATTTCTCACATCGGGTCGGAGCGTTGCTTGTTACGTGCATGATCGGCTGGACATTCATCCGGATCGTTTCCGGGTACCGGCAGCAGAGCCGGCTCCTTCGGCCCATTCTCGCGCTGGTAGTCCTGCTCATACTCCAGGTCACGCTCGGCGCGTTCACCGTGTGGTCCAGCAAAGCCGTCTACATCACGACTTTCCACGTCGCGACCGGAGCGGTCATTCTGGGCACATCATTACTCTTGACGCTCCGGGCGTTCGCAATGGTTCCGCCACGGATCGCGTCTAGCTATCAGCCTGCCTGACCATGAAGACGATAGGCGCAGACATGGCGATACGACGGACTCGTGCCGGCGACTACCTGGAGTTGACAAAGCCGCGCGTGACGTCCCTCGTCCTGATCACGACGCTCGTCGGGTTCTACATGGGAACGGAGACGGGCATCGAGGGACTGCTGCTGTTCCATGCCGTGCTCGGAACCGCCCTGGTTGCCGGTGGAGCGAGCGGTCTCAACCAATACCTGGAGCGTCATCACGATGCTCGGATGCGCCGCACCAGGGAGCGGCCTCTACCCGAAGGACGCTTGAGCGAGTCCGAGGCGCTCGTCTTCTCGCTGACGATCTCGATCGCCGGAATCGTCTACCTGGCACTGCTGGCAAACCCGCTCACCGGCGGGTTGGCCGCGGCCACGCTGCTGCTCTACGTGCTGGTGTACACGCCGCTGAAGTCCCGCACGGCACTTGCGACCCTCGTGGGGGCAGTTCCTGGCGCCGCGCCGCCGCTTCTCGGATGGACCGCGGCGGGAGGGTCGCTGGACGCGATGGCCGGCGCCCTGTTCCTGATCGTCTTCCTCTGGCAGCTTCCGCATTTCCTGGCAATAGCCTGGCTTTACGATGAGGACTACATGCAGGGCGGCTTCGAACCCTTGACGATCCGCCACGCGGGTCCGGGCAGCGCGTCACGGCAGATCATCTTCTACTGCTCGGCGCTCATTCCGGTCAGCCTGCTGCCTTCCACGCTGGGCGTCACAGGGAGCACATATCTGTTCGGAGCGTTGCTGGCCGGAATCGTCTACCTCGGATATGGCGTGGCGGTCGCGATGTTCCGGTCTACGACGGCCGCACGCCGCCTCTTGAGAGCGTCGGTCCTCTACCTGCCGGCGGTCTTACTCTTAATGGTTGTGAACAAGCTCGGTTGAGTCGAAGTGGCAGCCTGATTATGCCTGTTGTCGAAGCAGTAAACCTTATCCATGACTATGGGAGCCGCCGAGCCCTGGACGATGTCACGTTCGATGTCGGTGAGGCCGAAATCATCGCTCTACTCGGCCCGAACGGCGGGGGCAAGACGACGCTGTTCCGGATTCTTTCGACGGCGATGCCTCCGACCGGCGGGAGCGCCAGGGTGTTCGGCTTCGATGTCACCACCGAGGCCGACGACGTACGCCGACAGATCGGCATCGTCTTTCAGAATCCCAGTCTGGACATCAAGCTGACGGTCAAAGAGAATCTTTATCATCAGGGGCATCTCTACGGGCTTCGGGGGTCAGTGCTCACCTCGCGCATCGACGATGCACTGGAGCGACTACGCGTTCGAGACCGAAGCCGGGAACTGGTCGAGACGTTGTCAGGCGGGCTCCGCAGGCGGGTCGAACTGGCCAAGGGTCTGCTGCATCGGCCCAAGTTGCTGATCCTGGACGAGCCATCGGTCGGCCTGGATCCGGGGGCACGATACGACCTCATGCGCTACCTCGAACAGCTTCGCGAGGCCGGCGTGACGATCCTGCTCACGACCCACCTCGTCGAGGAGGCCGAGCGCGCGGACCGCGTCATCATCCTGAGCGAAGGACGAATCGTCGCCGAAGGGGCGCCCGACACTCTGAAGCAACTGATTCGCGGCGATGTCATTGCCCTTCGGAGCCGAATTGCCGACGACCTTCGCGGTCGAATCGCCGAACGATTCGGACTGGAGCCCGTGGTGTTGGACGGCACCGTGAGGATCGAAAAGCCCGACGGGCACGAGTTCATCGCGACGCTCATCGAGGCCTTTCCGGGAATGATCGATTCCGTTACGCTGTCCAAGCCGTCGCTCGAAGACGTGTTCATCGACCGGACCGGACATCGGCTCTGGGAGGACCAGTGAGCTTTCTGCTCGGATCGTACACGTTGTGGCGCCGGGAACTGGTGCGCTTCATCCGGCAGCGAAGCCGGATCGTCGGGGCGCTGGGGCCGCCGCTGGTGTTCTGGTTCCTCCTGGGTAGCGGTGTCGGACGTTCGTTTGAACTGCCCGCCGGCGGTGGCATGGGATACCTGGAGTACTTCTTCCCCGGCACCATCGTCCTGATCGTGCTGTTTACTGCCATATTCGCGACGATCTCGATCATCGAAGATCGACGCGAAGGGTTCCTGCAGTCGGTCCTGGTGGCACCTGTTTCCCGCGCGACGATCGTGGTCGGCAAGATTGCCGGAGCGACGACCCTGGCCCTGATCCAGGGCGCGCTGTTCCTGGTCCTGGCACCCATCGTCATCGGTATATCCGTCACGGCGATCCCGGTCACGATCGCAGTGCTTGCGCTCGTATCGCTCGGCCTGACGGGCCTGGGATACGCCATCGCCTGGAGCATGGATTCGACTCAGGGATTCCACGCGATCATGAATCTGTTCCTCATACCGATGTGGCTGCTGTCGGGTGCGGTTTTCCCGGCCGACGGCGCGCCGGGATGGTTACAATGGGTCATCGGGGCCAACCCGCTCACCTACGGGGTCGCCGCGGTACGATGGAGCCTTTACGGTAGCCCGGCTTACCTCGAGCTCGGCGGGCCGTCTCCCGGAACCGCTCTCGTTGTGGTCGTGGGGTTCGCCCTCGTCATGTTCGGCGTCGCACTCGTTGTAACGAACAAGCGTTGAGGCACCGAACACGAAGGAGTGAATGCATGTCGCGTCTTCCCCACTGGTCATCGCTGGCGGCAATCGCGATCGCGATGTCAGGAATCGCGATCACGCTGGGGATCGAGGTGTTTGCCCCCCCGGAACCGGAATCGTTCGGTAGCGTGCCGGAATTCACGCTGACCGAACGTAGCGGAAGGACAGTGACGCTGGACGATCTTGCCGGCCAGATCTGGGTGGCGGATTTCATCTTCACGAACTGCGCCGGTACATGTCCGATGATGACCGACGTCATGAAACGGCTCCAGGACGCCCTGCCCCAGAGCGTGCGATTCGTTTCTTTCACTGTCGATCCGTACCGGGATACGCCCGAAGTACTCAGCAACTACGCAACCCGACACGACATCGAGGGAGACCGTTGGCTTTTCCTGACGGGCGAGAAGGACGCGCTCTACTCCCTGTCCAAGCAGGGCTTCCACCTGGCTGTGGACGACACGATCGGCACTGAAATCGAACCGATCACGCACAGCACACGCATGGCGCTGGTCGATGGGACCGGAGAGATCCGGGGGTACTATAGCGGGACCGACACGGAAGAGGTCTCCCGGCTGGCGACGGACGTTATGGCGGTGCTTGCCGAGGATTGATGGACGTCACGGATCTTCCCGCGCTCAACGCCACGCTGAACCTCACAAGCGCCATCCTGGTGGCGACCGGCATCTATTTCATCCGTAACGGCCGGAAGGCCGCCCACCGAGCATGTATGCTGACCGCCCTCGCGGTCTCCGCGGTGTTTCTCGTCTCCTACCTGGTCTATCACTACAATGTCGGCTCCGTGCCTTTCGAGCGGGAAGGCCCGATCCGCACGGTGTACCTGGCGATTCTGCTTTCTCATACGGTGCTCGCCGTGGCAATCGTCCCGATGGTCCTACGGACGGCCTACCTGGCATGGCGCGAGCGCTTCGCCGAACACACGCGGATTGCTCGGTGGACTTTCCCGATCTGGATCTACGTGTCGGTGACCGGAGTGGTCGTGTATCTGATGCTGTACCGGATGTAAGGATTAATGCACCGTCACCAAATCGGGACGGACGATCTCGATCTGGTCGAGAATGCGGCGGTCCGGCTGTAGTTCGCGATCGCCCGAGGGGTACAGGTTGAGCCAGAGCAGGAACGCGACCAGGTCGGCGTGTCCACGGGTATTGATCGTCGCTGAGTTGTCCGGCGGCATGTCGCCCACCTGGTGGAACAGGTCACCTACCGTTCGACCGACCCACGAGGCGTAGAAATCCTCTCCGACGAGCGCGGCGGTGTCTTCGTTACCGCCGGCCAATCCGCCCCCGTGGCAGCGCTCGCATCCGGCGCTGTACACGAGATTCTCCCCCCGGATCGCCTGGTCTTCCGTGTAGACGCCGTCCAGGATGGACCGTTGTGGTGCCGCAGCCGGAAGAGTTGTGGAATGAACGGCCGGAACCATGAAGGCCACTGCGATTACGATCGCGAACAGGTATCCAAGTCTCATAGCTCTCTAAGATTAAGACAATCAGCGCCATCCCGACAAGCACCCACACACATAATTCAGAACCACGAGCAGTAGCGACCGGGTGTTCCCGTCCCAACAGAACCGGGAACGGTAGTGACCGGGTAGATCTGCACAAGAAGAGGGCGGCCTCGGAAGGCCGCCCTTTTGACTGTCATTGCGAACGGTGTGACCCGTTCGAACTCTCTACCGTCTTAGAACTTCCACTTTATGCTGAGGCGCATGATCCGTGGCGGCAGAATGCGTTCCGGTTCCAGGTACCGCGAGCCATGACGCTCCCGGATCCTGGTAACCGTGTTGGCATTCGTCGAATTGAACAGATCGAGGTTCGCCTCGATCGTGTGGCGATCGTTGACCTGGAACTCTTTCGATACCCGCTGATCCCAGATCTTCACGAACGGCAGCCGGAAGACTTGCCTTTCGGGGATGATGGTCTGTGTGCTTCGCAACGCATTGCGGAGACGAACCTCGCGCCAGACCCAGTTCTCGCTCTGTCCCAGAATCGACGTGGAGTACTGGAGGCCGAACGGCAACTCGTAGACGCCGTTGATCTTGACCGACTTGTTCCACTCGTTCATCTGCTGCGCGTAGCTGTAGAGCAGCGAGTTCGGGTTCGTCGGGTCGTTGGCCCGAATCTTCCGCAGGCTCGTACCCAGAGAAACCATGAACGACCAACCGTCCGAGAACTGCTTGTTCAACGTGAACTCGTAGCCGTGGTAGTGGTCGTTGCCCTCGTTCGGGCCCGACTGGACATAGGTCGTGAATTGGTCCCCGAATAACGGATGGGTCCGAGGAACCGACCAGGTTTCGACCGTGCCGTCGTCGGAGGTCCCGGCGATGTTGTCCCGACCCGGGTCCGGCCCATACCGCACGTCCGTGTAGGCTCCGAACGGCAGGTTATCGCTGATCGTCTTCTGGTTATTGTAGTCCACCTTCCGGACCGTGTTGAACCGGAAGCTGTAGTCGCGGCTGATACCGACGTCGACACCCGCCGTGAACTCTTCGGTCCACGCGGCTCCCAGGTCGGAGGCGAACGACCGGGTGACATTACCGGCGCCGCCGCTTTGAGCCTCAAACTCCGGATCGTCGGCGTTGCCGAAGATGCCGTCCGGACCGTTATTCGGAACGAACGGAATCGTGCCGTCCCACGTGTAGGTCCAGGTCGTCGTTCCCGACGGGTTCGCGCTGCTGGCGGTCCTGCCCGGCGACTGTCCGCCACCGGAATCCGAGCCGGCATACTGGCCGTAGCTCGCCTTCAACGCCACCCGGCCTTCGCCGGTGATGTCATAGACGAACGACACGCGCGGTACGATCGAGTTGTAGACCGGGAACTGATCCGGTCCCTGCGCCGGGAATATCTTCGCAATCGCGAACGGTCCCACGCCGCTGTTGCCCTGCTCGGGCAGCCACGAGGTGTACCGGTCCCACCGCACGCCGAAGCTTACCGTCAGGTTCTGGTTGATCGTGACCTTGTCGTTCAAGAACCACGAGTCGTAGCTTTCGCCGTTCTTCGAGAAGTTCGGATAGTCATAGATGCGGACATCATCCGGGTTCAGGAAGAACATACCCAACGCTTCTTCCGCGTCAGTCGACCGGTATCGGTAGAACTGCTGGTTCCGGTACCCGACCTGGTCTGTGGCGCTCGAATAGCCCCACGTGCCGTGGTAGCCGGTTTTCAGCTCGTGCGACGTACTGCCCAGATCGCCGAACTTGCTGAAGTTGAAGTTCCACTGCCACCGCACCGGGCGGCGGTTCGTCTCGAGATATCCACCCCGGATCTCTCCCGAGTTCCGGTCCTGGATCGACACGTCCGACGTCCACGGAATCGACGGCCACCAGTACCCGCCACGGCTCACCTGGACGTCCAGGGTCGTCGTCGGGCTGGCGATGTAGGTCCATTTCAGCATCGGACCCACCGCAGACCAGGAGTCCTGGTTCTGCGTCGACAACAGCGGCCGTGTGCGGCTTCCACCGCGGTAGGGCTGCCACTTCCGACCGAACTGCACCATGGTTTCCAGCTTGTTGTTGTCGGTCAGCTGCCACGTCAGTTTGATCGTCGGGTCCCGCAGGATCGTGTAGAACTCTGCCGGGGGTCCCGTCTCCGCATCTTGCCCGTCCCGGTTATCGATGAAACCCGGGATCAGCCGTCCGCCGTAGCCGTGGCGGTCGGTGAAGTAGAACCAGAACCTGTCCTTGAACAACGGTCCGCCGATCTCACCGTAGTAGTCGGTGTACTTCGTGAACGCGTTGGGTGACGGGCTGAAGCCCCGGTCCAGCAGGTCCTGGTCGATGTTCCCGGACTGGAAGCTGGAATGGGAATACTCCGCGGCCAGCTGGCCGTGGAAGTCGTTACCACCACTCTTCACCACGAACGTCAGGCTCGTGCCCGCGGCCGACTGCTCGGCGCTCTTGGCGGCTGTCGCCACCTGCACTTCTTCGAACGCCCCGTAGTCTTCGTAGTGCTGGTCCCAGACCATCCCGTCGATGACCACCTGCGCGTCGCCGCTCTTGCCGAACGCCTGGCCACCGGGCGATGAGCCCGTACCGAAGCTCGATCCGCCGATGTCATAGCTGGTCGCAAACACGCCCGGCATCATCATCATGACACCGCGCAGGCTCCGGCTGTAGGGAAGCTCTTCGAACTCCTGCGTGCTGAAGTTTACCGCCACCAAAGCCTGCTCCAAATCGATCGTCGGCTCCTGGCTCAGTACGGTGATCGTTTCGGCCACCGTCGCCACTTCCAGCTCCCCGTTGACCGTCGCCGTCGCGCCCAACTGCACGCGCACGCCTTCGATGTTCAGGGTCTTGAAGCCCGGCAGGCTGAACGTCACGGTGTACTCACCGAACGCCAGCTGTGTGAAACGATAGCTGCCTGATTCATTGGTGATCGCCATCCGGGCGCCGCCGATCAGGGCCGTACTGGCCACGCTGACCTCCACGCCCGGGATCAACGCACCCGAACTGTCCATCGCGCGACCCGTAATCGTACTGGTCGTCTGTCCGAGTCCCGGCGCTGCGAGCGCCAGAACCAGCACGAGGACAGCAAATAGATTTCCTCTCGAAAGGTTCATTGGACCTCCGTTGACACAAGTAATGCCGCGTGCACGTACGTCGCATTGCGCTGCATACATTGACCGCCCGCGACATTTCGTCTTCAGCTAGGTCGGCTAGATGGAGGCCAGACCTAGCGTTATGTCGAATACCCTACATGGGTATTGTATTTGCTCTCCTTTGTATACAGCTTACATGTGATGAACTGCAAGCCCTTTTTGCCGGTTAATCCCTGCGTGGGGGGACCGGCTCGGCGTTGAAACACGCTTAACATATTTATTATCAATATCTTAGATAACTTGCGAGCGAAAGTCAGGGAGAGTTTGCCACGGATTGCGCGGATTTAGATGGTCTTTCGGACTCAGCCTCCCTACCCTATGTTTCCTATCCGTGCAATCCGTGTAATCCGTGGCTATCTCCCACCGATTTGGTGAGAATGCCGGCGGAGATCTGCACCACAAAAAAGGGCGGCCTGGGGAGGCCTGGGGAGGCCGCCCTTTGACTGTCACTAGCTGTCTACCGTCTCTGTTAGAACTTCCAGAACTTTTATGCTGAGGCGCATGATCCGTGGCGGCAGAATGCGTTCCGGTTCCAGGTACCGCGAGCCATGACGCTCCCGGATCCTGGTAACCGTGTTGGCATTCGTCGAATTGAACGGATCGAAGTTCGCCTCGATCGTGTGGCGATCGTTGACCTGGAACTCTTTCGATACCCGCTGATCCCAGATCTTCACGAACGGCTGAGGTGGCCCCGGAAAATCGGGCAGTTGTTTAAGGTGTATTCGACCGACTGAGGAGGGATACGCGATGACGAAGAGACGCAGGTTTTCTGGGGAGTTGAAAGCGAAGGTCGCGCTGGAAGCGCTTCGGGGCGATCGGACGCTGCAGGAGATTGCCTCGAAGCACCAGGTTCATCCGAACCAGGTGAGCACATGGAAGCGCCAGGCGATGGAAGGGCTTGGCGAGATGTTCTCGAACGGTGTGGAACGCCGGCGGCGGGATCATGAAAGCGAGGTTCGTGAGCTTCACGCCAAGATCGGCGAATTGACGGTGGAGCGGGATTTTTTGTCCAGAGGGTCCGGTCGATGAGCCGGGCCGCGCGCCGGGCGATGGTGAGGCGCCCTGACCCGGAACTGAGCTTGAGTCGTCAATGCCGTTTGCTGTCGATCGGGCGCTCCTGGCTCTATTACACGCCCCAGGGCGAGAGCGCGGAGACCTTGGCGCGGATGCGGCGCATCGATGAGTTGTTTCTGAAGCATCCGTTCTACGGTGCCCGTCAGATCGTCCGTCATCTGCGCCGCGAGGGCGTGCGCATCGGCCGTCGCCGGGCGGGGCGTCTGATGCGTTTGATGGGTCTTCAGGCGATCTACCGGGCACCCCGCACCAGCGAGCCGCATCCCGAGCACCGGGTCTACCCCTATCTGCTCAAGGGTTTGGCGATCGAGCGGGCAAACCATGTCTGGTGCGCCGACATCACCTACATCCCTGTGCGGCGCGGCTTTCTTTACTTGGTGGCGATCCTGGATTGGGCGAGCCGGTATGTGCTGGCCTGGCGTTTGTCGAACACCCTGGACGCCGGCTTTTGCGTCGAGGCGCTCGAGGAGGCGCGGACCCGCCACGGCCAGCCGGAGATCTTCAATACCGATCAGGGCAGCCAGTTCACCGGCTTCGCCTTCACCGGGCGCTTGCGGGCGGCCGGTGTCCAGATCTCGATGGACGGCCGGGGCCGGTGCATGGACAACATCTTCATCGAGCGGCTGTGGCGCTCCCTCAAATACGAGGCTGTCTATCTGCACGACCTTGCCGACGGCTTCCAGGCCCGGCGCGTCATCGGCGAGTGGATCGACTTCTACAACGCCGAACGGCCACACTCGGCCCTCGGCGGAAAAACCCCGGCCGAGGCCTACCGCGGCGACCCGCCTGCGGATATGATGGACAAGCAGCTACGCGCCTTGCCCGCTTACCCACCGGCGCAGCAACGGCGACAGGAAGATCGATCCAAGGAGATTCTGGCAAGATGAGCGGCAACCGGAATACACCTTAAACAGGCCGCCAAGCTGTCCACAAACCGGGGCCACCTCACAAGTTGCTACGCTAGTTTTATCTACGAGTGATTCAGGCCGGCTCGTCGAGACTTGGACACTACGAAACAACGACGACGGCCCCGGCCAAACCAGACGCGATAGGACCTCGACTAAGACGCTATCTCTTCAGATAGCCTCCTATCCAAACCACTCTGGTCCGGCCGTGCCGCCTCCGGCCTGACAAGATCCCGCAAGAAAAGCTTGTCCAGACGCATCTTACTGACTTGCGTCAAGTTGCTGCAGTCCGGCGAGTCCGTCTTCAGGCAGTTGAGTGTTATGGAGGGCGAAGTGCTCTTCCGAAGGCATGCGCGAGGTCATCCGATGACGAGATTCACGCGCTTCCGGCGTATTTTCGGACTCGAGCCGGAAGGCGACGTCGAAGCCGAACTGACTTTCCACATCGAAACGCACGTCCGTGAGCTTGTAGCGCGCGGCGAAACGCCTGGGCGGGCCCGTGAGATGGCGCAGCGCCGGTTCGGCGACTACGAGAGTTCGCGTCGCCAGTGTGTGGAGATCAGCGAACCGAGGAGACGCATCATGGTACGCACGGAGTACATGGCAGAGCTACGGCAGGATGTGGGCTACGCACTGCGCACGCTGCGCCGCGCGCCCGGTTTCGCGGCAGTGGCGATAGTGACACTCGCGCTGGGCATTGGGGCTACGACAGCGATCTTCAGCGTGGTCAACGGCGTCCTGCTGGAACCGCTGCCGTATCCAGACGCGGAACGCCTGTACCAGATCAGCACCGTCTTTCCGGACGGAACGCTTTATCCGATGTCTCCACCAGACTTCATGAGCATCCGTGAGGAGACCCGTGTCTTCGAACAGGTCGAGGCGTATGACAACCGTTCGATGCTCACGCTTCTCACGGAGGGCGAACCGCAGGAGGCTCAAGGTGTGTCGATCAGCGACGGACTGTTCGATCTCCTCGGCCTCCAGGTTACGATCGGTCGTGGCTTCGGGCCGGAGGAGAACCAGCGTGGGAACGAGTATGTAATGGTGCTCGACAACGGCTTCTGGCAACGCGCGTTTGGTGGTGACTCGGGCGTTGTCGGCCGCCGGTTGTCGTTCCTTGAGTATGGCCGGGAAGAGTCGTACACGATTGTGGGGGTGCTCGCGCCCGGCGCGCGGATGCCCGGAGAGCCGGATGTCTACAGGCCGCTTCAGTATGGTCGTGATTACAGCGCCGAATGGGCGCAGGGGCGAGAAAACACTTTTCTCCATGTGCTCGGGCGAGCGACAGCTGCGGGGGGCGACCCAATTCAGGAGGACCTGCGCCGAATCGGGACCAAGTTGCAGGTCGCGTTCCCACGGGGAAACGAGGGGCGGACGTTCGACGCGGTCGCGCTGGCAGACACCATCATTGGCGCCGTCCGGCAACCACTGCTCGTACTGCTGGCGACAGTCGGCGTCGTCCTACTGGTGGCGTGTGCCAACGTTGCCAACCTGCTGCTGGCTCGCGCATCGGCACGCCAGGGAAAACTGGCGGTCCGTGCGGCGCTGGGCGGGGGACGCGGTCGGCTGGTGCGCCAACTACTGACAGAGGCCTCTGTGCTCGGTCTGGCCGGTGGCGTGGGTGGGCTGGCGATCGCCTACTGGAGCACGCGGGCACTGGTCGCCGTGCAACCGGTAGGCATGCCTCGCCTCGACGAGGTCGATCTGAACGGCACCGTGCTGCTGTTTGCGCTGGCAGTCACGCTCGTCACGAGCCTCGTCTTCGGCACCGTCCCCACGCTGAAGGCGACCCGGGGAGGATTGATTCGAGCCCTGCGCGAAGACGCCCGCGGCGGAGGGGGCGGGCACCGCACACGCTCCACGCTCGTCGTGGCCGAGGTGGCGCTCACCGTTGCCTTGCTAATGGGTGCGGGCTTGCTGATTCGAAGTTCCGTCGAGATGACGCGCGTCGACTTTGGTTTCCAGTCCGAACAAGTGATGGCGTTCCGCCTGATGCAAGGTTCAAACGCAGTCGGCCCAGAATCCGTGAACCGGGTGAACGAGCTGCTGGTAAGTTTGGGGACGCTCCCCGGTATCTCTAGCGTCGGCGCGACCACGGAGTTGCCGCTAAGCGGTCCCACCTCAATATACGGATTCGACGTTGTCGACGCTCCGCCGCCGCCCGCCGATGTGAACCGTGAGATCCACTTTGCCAGTGTGACACCTGGTTACTTCCAAACGATCGGCACACCGCTGCGGAGCGGACGGTTCTTCACCGATCGGGACAACGCTCCCGCACCACACGTCGCGCTGGTCAATGAAGCGGCCGTTCGCCTCTGGTTTCCGGGCGAGGATCCGGTGGGCAAGCACGTGAGGACGGGCGTCGAGCTCGAGGTCATTGGCGTCGTTGCCGATGTGTTGCAGTCGTATCCCGGGGAGCCGGTGAGGCCACAGCTCTTTGCCCCGCACGCGCAGCTGCAGAGTGGCCCCCTCCGATTCGTCCTACGCACGACCGTCGATCCGTCAACACTGGCCGCGGAGATTCGCGCCGAGGTGAGCGCGTTCGATCCGGATCTTGTGATCGCGGAGTTCATATCGCTCGACGGGCTGGTCGCCACGTCGGTCGCCCGCCCGCGCGTATTCGCGGCGCTGATGACCCTGTTCGCCAGCGTGGCGCTCACCCTCGCCGCCGTCGGCATCTTCGGAGTGACCAGCTATACCGTTGTGCAACGGACGCACGAAATCAGTATCCGGATGGCCCTCGGCGCGACGGCGGCTGACGTGTTGCTTATGATCGTGGGTCACACCCTGGCGCTGGCGGGCGGCGGCGTCATGCTCGGCGTCGCGGCCGGAGCAGGGCTCGGACGGGTCATACAGAGCGAGCTGTTCGGCGTAGGGTCGCTCGACCCGGTTGCGGTCGGCACCGCAGTGCTGGCGCTGGCCGCCACAGCCGTGGGGGCCAGTGCGTTCCCGGCCCGTCGCGCCGCCGGCATCGATCCGGCCGGCTCCCTACGTGAATAGGGTACTGTCAGGTTAACTAATGCCAACTACCTCACCGATGTCACGGAGATGCTAGTGGCCGCTGGTGCGAAACCACAGCCGAGGGAGTGAAAACGGAACTTAAGGAACGGGAACCGGTGCCCTTGCCCTCGCTGATCGAGTTCTTCAATCCCTCGCAACTTTCCGATTTGCCAGACTGTTTCAATCCACCTTGACGTATAGTCGCCTACACGGAATAGTGGATTCTGCAAGAATAACCTGAGGGTTCGTTGCCTCGGTTGAACGGACGCTAACGGTTCCGCTATGCCCCGAGGCTGCCGTTCCCCTGGGGGAACGGCAATCCAGGCTGAGTATCAGCGGGAGGGAGGAAGACCTTCCAGAAGCCGTCCGATGAACTCGTTCAGGTAGCCGCGTGTCCCGACCGGGCTCGGGCCCTGGCGGGTGATCACGAGGTTGCGGGAAGGGATCACCATCGTCGTCTGCCCCATATGTCCGGAAGCCCAGAATGCGTCTTCCGGAACTCGATTCATCGACCGGCCCCGGTTCAGCCAGAACAATCCCCCATAGCTCTTCGTTGGGTCAGCGGGCGCGGGAGTCGAGATGAACTCGACCCAGCCTTCGGGAAGGATGCGCTCGCCTTCCCACACTCCGTCCCACAGATGCAGCAGGCCGAAACGCGCCCAATCGCGCGCGGATCCGAAGTCGAATCCAGTCAGGACGAAGTTGCCCCACGCGTCGGTCTCCAGAACGAAGCTGCGTGCCCCGATCCGGTCGAACAGCGCACGCTGCGGAAACGTCAGGAAGTTCTCGCCCCGCGCTTCGACAATGTTTTTCGCGATATAGGTGAGCATCTGAGGATCGCTGTTGCGGTAACGCCGTTCCGTGTTGGGAGGGAGCTCAAGCGGTTTGCTGACCGCATTCTCGAAGATGTTGAAGCCGTCGAAGTAACCCCTCATGTGATCATTATCCCGCCGGAACGAATGAGGCCCCTGCATGCCGAGGTTTGGGAAGTCGAGTCCGCTACTCATCCGCAACAGGTCGCGAATCTGGATCTGTCCCCGGGGATCGTCCTCTCGGCGCCATTCCTCGATCGGTGCGAAATCATCGACGGAGAACTCACCTTGTTCGACGAGGATTCCCACGAGCGCTGACGTGATGCTCTTTCCTTCCGACCAGCTGATCTGCGGCGTATCTTTGGTCCAGCCGGGTGCATACCGTTCACCGATGATCTTTCCGTCATACACTACGACGATTGAGCGGGTGTTTTGGGCCTCCTGCGCCATGGCCCACTCCAGGGCCGTGTCGACTTTTTGGACGTCCACTCCTTCCGGCAACGGGGTGTCAGCCCCGCGATCGCCGGTCGGCCACGGAGTCGTCCGTGGGTCGGGAACGTTGCGGGGAACCGGAGTGGGCTCGAAATGAACGGTCTCCTCGCCTCGCGGAAGGATCGTGCAGCCCTGATCGCCGGTGTACACCGCAGTTCGCGGCGGCGTGGTCGGGCTGTAGACGCTGACACGGTGTCGTTCCCAGTCCACGTCGTAACGGAAAGAACGGTCCCATCCCCACGTCGGAAACCGCGCGACGTCGTCGGCCACGATTTGTTCCGGCGTTCGTTCATAGACTCGTCCCACCACCCACAGGCCCGCGCATATGAAGTGGGCGCCGGCCGCGGTCCTCGCCTCGACGCTGTAGTTTTCGTCGAAGCCGGCTTGCGAAGCAACGGATGCCGGGGCACCGGTAAGGCTGGGTTGCCCGACTCCCAACAGGAGTCCGCACAGTGCAACGACTGGGGCAATTCGGTTCGTGTTCAAGACAATCCTCCTGATCGAGCTCTGCTCTCTCTGGCCACACCGCCAAGGCGACCTGGTCCCGTCACGGCGTCTGAGGGAGCCGTCCGGCTCGCAGGCCTCCATGAGTCTCAATCACTCGTCGACCCGCTACGAACTTTTCAAGGAGATCGAATCGCTCAGAAGCCTTGCGCTGGTCTTCAGGCCCCAGCACCGACCGCGCGCTGCTTCCCCGGAACGAATACGGGTGTGCCAGGATCAGGGACTATGCTGATCGATCTGGTGATCTAAGTCCATCAAATCGGTCCTAGTCCGAAGCGGGCGGGGAGAACCACACGCATGTAAAACCTATCCGGAGAAGTGGATTTTCACGAAGACCCCGCAAAACAAGGGCATTTCAGATCTCCGAGTATGCAGTTATAAGTCCGAGTGACAGTTTGATTGCGTGCCGTTTCGGACTCAGATATTCCGTTCAGCGCCAAGGAAAAACCAGAGAATTGCTTCCTGAGCATCATCTGGATGAGCACGGGCATGAATACAAAGACATGAAAAGGAAGAAGAGCCCGCGAGTTCAGAGCGAAAAAAGGCAAGAGCGAGCTATTCCGAGAAACTACGAATAGGGTGGCTGCTGGCGTGGCCGGTCATGGCTGCGGGGGTTCTGTTTGCCATGGTCGTGGGTCTGCTTCCCGGAGTACCGATAGCTCGGTCGCAAACAGCGTATTACCTGTTGTTATTCTTTGTAATTGCACCCATCGCCTTGAACATGATGATCCGAAAGCGGTTTAGGGGATTTAGCTTGGAAGTGGTCAGACGCGACAGATCACACTAAGCTGAACTGGTTTGAAGAACTGAAGGAACGGGTGCCGGTGCCATAGGCGCCGTTGTCCGATTCTTCTCCTCCAGCAACCTTGTCTCAATCCACTCGGACGTATAGTCGGGTGGTCTCAACAGATCGACGCAACACTTTATCTTGAGAGCAAGGGGTGAAGTGTATGCGGAAAGGGATGCGATTCGGTTTCACGGCGGCCGAGAGGACTGAGATGTGGGAGCGGTGGCGGCGCGGTGATTCGCTGAAAGCGAATTGACAGCGCCGTTACGAGGGCGTCAATCAGAACGGATCGAATCACTGCACGTCGAAGTTGAAGATACCGTCGATGTAGTGGCCGTCTTCAGCGACCGCGCGCCATTCGACCGTGTAGCGTCCCGTGCGGAGTGGCACTCGGGGACGGATAAAGATTTGCCTAGGGTCGCGGTCCGCCTGCGCATCCGTCGCGGGGACGAGCTTTCTTGCGGAGTCCTCCAGATGGATCGTCGTGCCAAACATTAGCGGCCTCTCGGAGAACCAAAGACGGATCTCCGCGGGCGATTCTTCCACCCTTGCATTGGCTTCGGGCGCCGTACGCTCCAGTTCCAGATGGGCGTATGCGAACGGCGCCAGGAACAGGGCCAGTGCGGCCAGTAAGGCGAGCCGGTAGAGGGGCCGCGAGTAAACGCCGGACATGTGCTTCATGACGATCTCCTCTCGTTCGATTGATGTATTATCTCTTGCAGACGGTCCGCTTATCTTTGTTGTCGAGGTAGCGGAGACCGAAGAAGTCTTCGGTTCCCAACTCCTCCCTGGTGGAACGCACGTCCTCTACCGTAACGCCGCTCTTCGGGATTCTCAAGGAACGAGAAGTCGCCGATACGGAAAAGTGGATTTCCCACGTTCTGAAAGTCATTTTTGAACTTCAGAGGCGCTGGCGTTGAGCCAGCGCTCGCCGAGGGGAGGGGCGGGGTCGGGCTCCAGGACTCCAGAGCCCGGAATCTCAAGGCCCTCGAAAACTAGAGATTGTTGCTTAGAGTGGTGGATGAACTGGTGGATAACTAGGAGCCGATTCAGCATCGACCCTATGAACAGTCATCCAAACAGATATCCATAGCGGAGGAAGAGGGATTCGAACCCCCGGTGCCGTTTCCAGCACAGTGGTTTTCAAGACCACCGCCTTCGACCGCTCGGCCATTCCTCCGTAGGGGGGAGGATAGCACGCAGCCCATGGGTTAGAACCGAACCGCGGTGCTACTCCCGCCGCTTGATCATCGATTCATAAACAACCGGCTTGTAACGCTGCTCGGCTGTGGACGGGTAGTCGCAGGTTTCTTGCGAAGCGTCGTAGACCTTCGCCTGGAGGAAGGAATCGTTCGGCCGGTAGCCGACGCCCTTGGCGTCGATGCCGGTACGCTGCATCAGTTTTTCGATCGTGTAGATCGTTTCACTGCGGTTGGATGCGACCTGGTGGTGCTCGCGGCTCATTACGATGGCTTCTTCGGGGCAGGCATCGATACAGAAACCGCAGTAGATACAGCGCATCATGTCGATGTTGAAAAGCTTGGGAAACTTCTCGATCTCCGGGTTCGGGTGCTCGCCGGCTTCGATATAGATGCACTCGGCGGGACAGATCGTCGCACACATGTAGCAGGCGACGCACTTGAGGCTCCCGTCGTCACGGACCGTGAGGACATGGGTGCCCCGGAATCGCTCGGAGTAGGGCCGAGTCTGCTCCGGGTAGCTGATGGTCGGACTGTCCCCTTTGAACAGGGTTCGAAAGAGGTGTCCGATCGTCACTCCGAACGCTTTGAACGTCATCAGGAATGACGACGGTTCGCGACGTGCCTGTTCGCTGACGTTGATGACGGGGACGTCGACGGCATAAGGGCCGCTCATTGGACAACCGCCTGTGGTTCGGCTTCGGCCCCGGCCGGCGCGCCCATCGGTCCGACCGCCTCGTAGTCCATCCCCGAGTAGCGTGGCACCCGACGAGTGATGTCCTCGAAGATCTTCGCGGGATTATCGTCGACAGTCTTGCCCGCCAGACGGAGCATCCCGGCCATCAACCGGTGGAGCGGCCTCACTTCCGAGACCGGCGTCACGGCCCGCTTGACCAACTGGATACGGCCTTCGTAGTTCGTGTAGGTTCCTGATTCCTCCGACCATGCCGCCATGGGGACCAGGACCGCCGCCGCCTTGGTCCAGTCGAAGGCGTGCGTCGTCGAAACCACGCTGAAGTTTACGGCGGCAATGAGCCGATCCAGGTTTGCGACTATGGAGTCAGAATCCTCATCGACGAGCTGCGGATGGAAAGCGATCCAAACACCTTTCACGCTGCCGTTCTCGGCTGCTTCGCACAGGCCTCTGAGCCCACCCAAATCCGACGCGAGCCCGAGATCCAGGGCGCCCCTCGTGTTCGGATGCTTGTCCATGCGGCGCAGCAGGTCGTCCTGACGTTCCGTGTAGAGTTCGGATTCGTGGCCGAGCCTGAAGTCTGCGCGGCCCTCGAAGTACGTCTTGAGCAGGAACAACGCTTCGTTGGTGTTCGTGGCCGAGCCGAGTCCCGCAACGGCGTCGCCGCCGTATTCGGCCCGCAGCTCCTCGAAATTCCGGTGCGCTTCGCCCAGGCAGTCGTCGACGCGCCGGGTTTCATTCCCAACGCGGCCCTCGGCGATTCGCGCGCCCGTTTCGAGTGCGTGGAAGCTCAGCCGGCCCTCATCACAGAGCCAACTCTTGTTGACGTCCGGGTTCCGCCGTCCGATCGTGCGGTAGACCACGCCGTCAGTTGCGGAGAGGCCCGGGATGCCTCCGCCCTGGGCCCGGGCGGAATGGTCGATACGAAGGTTGCAACCCGTGCTGCAACCACCGCAGACCGAAGGCGTGCCCTTCAGGAACCACGAACGAACCTTGAATCGAAAGTCGGAACTTGTCAGCGCTCCGACCGGGCAGATGTCGACGACGTTGATCGAATACGGGTTGTCGAGCGGCCGATCTTTATATATCCCGATCTTGGAGGAGTGGCCGCGGCCAAGGATCTGGATCTCTGCCGTGCCGGTCACGTTCTCGGTGAAACGTACGCATCGGGTACAGAGGATGCACCGTTCCTGGTCAAGTTTGACCTGCGGGCCGATGTCGAACGCTTTCCGCCGTCGGGTCTTTTGCTCGACCGCGACCCTGCTCTCATGGCCGGCATGCTCCATGTAATAGTCCTGGAGCCAGCACTCCCCGGACTGGTCGCACACCGGGCAGTCGATCGGGTGGTGGAGCAGGAGGAACTCCATCGCGTAACGGACGGCTTCGGCGACACGTTCGGTGTTCGTACGCACGACCATGCCGTCGCGTATCGGGGTTGCGCAGGAAGGCATCAGCTTGGGTGCGCCCTCGGCTTCGATCAAGCACATCCGGCGGCTGCCTTCGATCCCGATGTCGGGATGGTAGCAGTAGCGGGGGATCTGGACGCGGACTTCATCGGCGACCTGGATGATCGTCTTCCCGCTCTCGACCTCGTACTCCTGATCGTTGATCGTGACTTTGGGCATAACCACCAAAACTAACACGGCCGGGGCTCGGCCCCGATCCGGTCACTCGAAATCTCCGATTCGAAATTCCAGATCTCAGATCCGTCACTCGGGAGGGCTTTGCCCGTCCACTAAGAATCTCGAATCTCCAATTTGTTCTCTTGATTCAGCTTCCGTTTTCAATCGGCAAATCCGCCCGGTTTCCCCACTCTCCCCATGACCCGAGGTAGTTTCGGAGTTTCGGATAGCCGATGAGCCGGAGCGCAACGTAGGTATGTGCCGAGCGGTAGCCGCCCTGGCAGTAGGGGATGACTTCTTGATCCGGGGTCACACCGATCGCGCGGTACTCGGCGGCGAGTTCTTCCGCGGGTTTGAACAGCCCGTCCGCCGTCAGGTTGTGTTTCCACTCCAGGTGAACGGCTCCGGGTATCTTGCCTCCGCGTGCCGAGCGGACGAGCGTCCCCGCGTTTTCTTCGGCCGAGCGGGTGTCGACGATAGCGACATCTGTTTTCCCGAGTCGATCGACCACATCAAGGGCCGTCGCCAGGAGGCTCCTCTGCGGGTCGGCCGTGAAGTTACCACGGGTCGGAACTTCGGCGTCCTGGGTGACGGGCAGTCCCGCAGCTTTCCAGGCGTTGAACCCTCCGTTCAGCATGTGGACGTCCTGGTGGCCGAAGAACTCCATGAACCAGAACAACCGCGCCGCGCGTTCTCCGCTGATCGCGTCGTGAACGACGACCGTGCTGTCGTCACTCACGCCTTTCGCACCGATCAGGTGTTCGATTATCCACAGGAAGGCGTTCAGCGGACCCTCCCGAGTGTCGATCAGGCTGATGCCGAATATGTCGAAGCTGCGAGCTCCGGGGATATGTCCGTTGGCGTAGGCTTCGGGCTGACGCAGATCCAGCACGACGATGCGTTCGTCGGCCAGGCGATCCTTCACTTGTTGGGGGGACCAGAGCAAATCGGGATTGCTGTAGCTCACCGCTGTCTCCTTAGGCTGTTCCTGTTGTCAGGATCGGCACCAGTTGATCCAGTGATTGTACGGTGTGTCGGGGTTCGGCGTGCCTGGGCGACCAGTGATAGCGCCCCGTGTCGACCCACACGGCATCCATGCCGACTCCGGCAGCCCCGTCGATGTCAAGGTCGAGCCGGTCACCGATGAAGAGTCCTTCCGACGGCTCGATCCCCAGCGCTTCGAACGCGTGCTCGAAAATGCGAGGGTGCGGCTTTCTCCACCCGACGTCATCGGACACGACGACGGCTTCAAACGTATCGTGAAGGCCGTGCCGTTCCAGGCAACGGTGCAACGTCGGGGCGTGGTCGAAGTTCGAAATCATCGCCACCCGGTATCCGTTTGCCCCAGCCCACTCGAGGACACCGCGATTCTCCGGCCGCACTTCCATCGCCGGTTCAAGCTGACCCATGTGTGTCCTTGCCAGGCGGTCTGGGAAATCCTCAGCGAGGCTGTCAGGATCCCTGCCGAGCAGTTCGAGCATGATTCGGAATCGATCCGGGCAAGGAACCTCGCGGAGGTCCGCCGCGCGACGGCCTGCCTCTTGAAAGCTTTCGAAGAAGGCCTTGACGAATCGTTCGAAATCAACCGGGCCGGCATCCTCTTCGTACATCGCATGGATCGCCGGCGCCGTCGTAAACACCGTTCTTCCTCCGACCCGGCATTCGGTCAACTTGTCATTATTGAAATGGATGAGGGTGTCGAAGGCGTCGAAGATGAGCGTTGAATAAGTTTTCATGCGTCCGATAGAATGTTCATTCTATCACCGGGGGACCGTGTCCACCTGGGCCGGTCTTGGCGGATTCGGCCGAACTGCTGGTCTATGATCAAAGTACAGCACCTCACAAAACGATACGACAGGACGACCGCCATTTCCGACGTGACCTTCAGCGTTGGCGCTGGAGAGGTGTTGGGCTTCCTCGGCCCGAACGGCGCCGGCAAGACCACCACGATGCGGGCCATTACCGGCTACCTTCCGGCAACCGAAGGGCGGATCACCGTCGGTGGTTTTGATGTCTTCGACAAGCCCCTCGAAGTACGTCGTCAGATCGGCTACCTGCCCGAGAACCCCCCGCTCTACCCCGAGATGACGGTATCCGGATACCTGCGGTTCGTCGGCAAGATCAAGGGCGTTCCCCGGGCGGAACTGGAGAACGAGGTCGTTCGCGTCATGGAGAAGGTCAACGTGCGCGACGTCGAAGGGCGTATCGTCGGTCGGCTGTCCAAGGGTTACCGCCAGAGAGTTGGGCTCGCACAGGCCCTGCTCAATGACCCACCGGTGCTGATCCTCGACGAGCCGACCATCGGTCTGGACCCGAAACAGATCCATGAAGTGCGGGAACTGATCAAGGAATGGAGGGGCGAGCACACCGTGATCCTGTCCACGCACATCCTCCCGGAAGTCGAACAGACCTGCAGTCAAGTCGTTATCATCAACGGTGGAAAGATTGTCGCCGTCGACACGCCGGCCAACCTGGTTCACGCGTCGAAGGGAGGCGACCGGACCATTGTGGAAGTCGCCGGTCCGATCGACGATATCCTGTCACGGCTTCGCGTCATCCCCGGCGTCGCCACCGCTACCCAACTCGAAGGTATTGACGGCCGCCATCGGGTCCAGGTGGAAGCCGGGGCGGATGGTGATCTTTCTCCTGCGCTTGCACGTACGATCGTCGAGGGTGGTTGGAGCCTGTACGGGCTGACATCCTCTACGATGTCGCTCGAGGACGTCTTTCTCAAACTGACGACCGACGACGAAGAGGAGGCATCCGGGCCGGAGGACTTGGAACCGGAAAACGAAGCAACCGACGAGACGGAGTCCTCCGACGCATGAGAAATATCCTCGCCATCGTCGAGCGCGAACTGCGCGCCTACTTTATCTCGCCTGTTGCCTACGTCGTGCTGACGGTATTCGTGCTCCTGTCGGGCATCTTCTTTCTGCTCGTCCTGAACCAGATCATCCAGATGGCCACGATCAACGCCCTCCAAAGCCAGCGTTTCGGCACGGGTCCGGCACCGATCGACATGCCCTTCCTTGTCAGCAGCAACTATCTTGGGTCGATGCAGGTCATCCTACTCTTCACACTCCCCATGATCACGATGGTGCTCTTTTCCGATGAGAAAAGACGCGGGACGATCGAGCTCCTGCTCACCGTGCCGCTTACGGATGTCCAGATCGTGCTGGGGAAGTTCCTGGCGGCCGTGTCGTTCTACGCGATCATGCTGGCAACGACGTGGATTCCGATGTCCGTGCTGTTTCTCTACGGCGATCCGGCCTGGAGGCCCATCCTCACAGGATACCTGGGCCTGTTCCTCTACGGTGTGGCACTACTGGCCCTGGGTCTGTTCGTCTCGACTCTGACAGAGAACCAGATCGTCGCAGGTTTCGCGAGCTTCGGAACGGCGCTCATTCTGTGGATTATCGATGGTGTAGCCCAGAACGCCACCGCCCTGACGCGCGAGGTGTTGACCTACGTTTCGATCCTCGGCCACATGGATGACTTCCGCCTCGGCGTGATTTCGACAACGGACGTCATCTACTACCTGTCGATGATGACGCTGGCGTTGTTCCTGACCTACAGGTCGATCGACTCCATGAGGTGGAGGGGCTGAGTATGGACGTTCGGGAACTCCTCAAGAAAGCGGACCTGCTCGGTTTGACCATCGTCGTGGGTGCGGTTGTCGTCTACTCGGTGCAGTCGGTCTGGACAACTTACCAAACGGTCGCCGTCGTCATCGGTGCGCTCCTCGTCGTCGTTTCGCTGGCCTTGAAACTAGAACAGGTCCGCGCTGGTCTCCGACGAAGATCGACGAAGTTCGGAATGAACTCGGCTACCTCGGTGCTGCTGCTCCTCGGCGTCCTCGGTTTTATCAATTACCTCGGCGTCCAGAATCCGCAGCGGTTCGACCTGACGACCGGTAAGATCAACAGCCTGGCCGAGCAGTCGGTCAACGTGGCCGGCCAACTCGTGGAAGATGTGCACATCCGGGCGTTCTTTCCCCAGGGAGAAGATCCCTTTGCCCGCAACCTTCTCGAACTCTTTCGGCAGAGCAGTTCCCGGATCAGCCACGAATTCATCGATCCGGACCTCCAGCCCCAGCTTGCCGAACAGTACGACGTGAGCGTGTACGGAGAGTTCAACAATCCGCTGACGGGTCAGACCATCCGGTTCGGCACCGTGGTCGTCGAAATGGCAGGTCGTCGGGAGCGGATCGCCAAGCAATCCGAGCCCCTCAGTGAAGAAGACATCACCAACGCCCTGATGAAGCTCGTGAGGGGAGAGACCAAGGTGGTCTATTTCGTCGAGGGGCACGGCGAAAAGCTGGTCGCCGAGACCGAACGCAACGGGCTGGACGGCGCGCGGAACGTCCTTGAGAGAGAAGGCTACCGGGTCGAGACGATCAACCTTGTCCGTGTCGAGGAAGTTCCCTCCGACGCCGCCGTCCTGGTCTGGCCGGGCCCCGAAAGCGAACCGTTTGACGCGGAAATCGAAATCGTCGACCGGTACCTGAATCGCGGAGGCAGCGTTTTCGTCATGGTCGACCCTCCCCCGGCGTCCTCGCTCGAAGGCCTGCTAGCCCGCTGGTCGGTTTCGACTGGCGAGAATTTTGTCGTGGATGCGAGCGGAGTCGGCCGCTTGCTCGGTGCGGGGCCCGAGATCCCGCTGGTTCAGCAGTACGGAACGCACGCGATCACCGAGAGCTTCAACCTAATGACGTTCTTCCCTCTGGCCCGATCGGTTTCGCGGCGCGACCCGGTCGAGGGCGGCCACGTTGTCTCAGACCTTCTGACCACGAGCGCTCAGAGCTGGGGCGAAAGCGACATGGAGAACACAGAGGCGTCGTTCGATCCGGAGTCGGATCTTGGCGGTCCTGTCAGCGTCGGGCTTGTTGTGACCAAGGATCTCGACGCGGATGAGAAAGTGCGCCTCGTGGTGATTGGAGATTCGGATTTCGCCACGAACGCGTTCTTTACCCTCCAGGGGAATGGCGACCTCTTCCTGAACGCTGTCAGCTGGCTGGCCGAAGACGAGAGCTTCATTTCGGTCCGGCCGAAGGTCCCGACCGACCGGCGTCTAACGCTGACCGCATCCCAGGGTCGCATGACCTTTTACATCTCGCTGGTTTTCCCTTTTCTGGGAATCCTGGGAGCCGGGATCTTCGTCTGGATGAAACGCCGCACCATGTGAGGATGGATTACTCGGATGGGAGGAGTTAGCCACGGATTACACGGATTACACGGATTTAACGGATTGAAGATGGTTTTTTCTGGGAAGAGTCTTAAGACAAGTTTTGTCCGAAATCCGTTAAATCCGTGCAATCCGTGGCCTTCTTCTGCTTCTTCTTCTCCGTGTAATCCGGCGCAACGCGCATGAAGTTCAAAGGCACAACCGCTCTGTTCGTAGTGCTGGTGGGGCTGGCCGGATGGGTCTACTTCACCGACATTCGCGGGCGTGAACAACGGGAACAGGAGGCTGAAGAGAGTACCCTTGCGCTTCCGGTCGATGACGAGGCCATTGCCGAAATCCGAATCGAGTACCCGGACCGCACCATCATCGGGGGAAGATCCGAGGACGGCGTCTGGACGTTTGTCACACCGGAAGGGTTTGAAGCCGACCAGGGCGAATGGGACCTCCTGGCCTCGAACATCCCGCGGATCGAACGCGACGAAACGCTCACGACGGAGGCGGGCGAGCTCGAACGCTACGGCTTGGAGAACCCCGCCCTTCGCGTCACCGTCGGAATGACGGACGGCGCGACCCATCAGGTACTCTTCGGCGCCCAAAACCCGCGGAAGATCTATAACTACGCGAAGCTCGCCTCGAGCGACGACGTGTTTTTCACGCCGAGTTCGTGGTTGCGGATCTTCAGCAAGGAAGCGGACGAATTACGCGACAAGACCGTTCTGCGATTCGAGCAGGAAAACATCGACAGCATCGTCGTCGAAGGCGCTGCTCGTCTGGCTTTCCAGAAGACGGAGGGGGAGTGGACTATCGAGGCCCCCCTCGTCGCTGCGGCCGACCAGAGCGAGGTCAGTACGTTCCTCGGCTCCATCGCCTTCGCGCGAGCGACGGGTTTTGCAGATTCCGAAGTCGAGAATGGGTTGGATTCACCCCAGTTTCGGATTGCGTTACACGACCCGGCCGAAGATGTCGATCATGTGCTTCTCGTGGGAGGGCAAACCGAGGAGGATGGCGGAGACTACTACGTCAGGGACCTGATGCGAGCTCCTGTCTTCGTCGTGAACGACGAAATCGTTACGAAGCTACGGCGCCCGCTATTCGACTGGCGCGACAAGACGGTCGCCAGCTTCGACCGCGAGGCCGTTACCGCGATCGAACTCAAGCGCGGGGAAGACCGGCTTGTGATCGAGCGGACCGGCGACGACTGGGTGTTCGCCGATGGACGCGTCGCAGACCGTAGCGCTGTAGCGGGAATGCTGAACGCGATCGAGTTCGAACGCGCCAGCGCCATCGTCGATTCTCCCGGATCACTGGGGAGTTTCGGTCTTGCGAGCCCGCCGCTCGAAGTGACTTTCCGGAGCGGCTCCGCCGACGTGTTGAGGTTTGCCTTCGGGTCCGACGTCGGCGAAGACGACATCTATTGGAAGTCTCCTGATGATCCGGCCGTGAAAACTGTGTCGAAAGACGTCTTCGACCGTTTTGACGTCACAATGGAAGACCTCATCGACCCGGGAATCTGATGCGGATCGACCACGAACCCTCCATTGGGCTCGTTCTCGGTTCCGTCGTGTCGAGCGCCGCCGAAGGCGTCCGCCGCAACAAGATCTCCTCCGCCTTGTCGCTGCTGGCGTTGCTCATCGTCATCCCTCTCGCCCTCGGAAGTCGATACGACGAGCGCCCGCGATACCGCCGCTTCATCCTGCCCGAGATCGAACGGTTGGAGGGCCTGCATCTTGCCGCGCTCGACCGGTCCGCTGATGGCCCTACCGACACCTGGCGGCTGTACCACTTTCTCGACGCGCACCGGAAGTCGTTGGATGTGCTCGATTACCTTCGATCACGGAGAACCGTGACGTCTGACGGGACACGGGCCCACGGAGAGTTGATCCGCTACTACGAACTAATAGACGAGCACTTCGCAATCTTGCGGACCCAGATGAGCGTCCATCCGAATACCGACTATCTTGAGCGATGGGAAGAAGTGGTGTCCGGCCTCGGTCCCATCTACAGGGTCTGGGCGGACTGGCTGGATGCTCCTACATCGTAATCGTTGGATCTGTAGCCATTATACTATTAGATACTCTAATGCGTGCCTCGCTTGTTTCGATGGAAAGCCCTGCCGCATGTGGTCTATGGCAAGGATTTTCGAGAGGTCTTCCAACCCCATCTACCTTGACAGCGCACATCTATATAGAATACTTTGCATGCACAATAAATAATCTGTCCATACAAGGTGTGGGCAGGTGTGCCTGTATTGACGCGGATCCATGTTCGACCGCACGGTCGACTTGTGGGTGTGGGTGCGTCATGTCGGGCCCATTTTTCATGACTTGGGCGGTGCTTCTGTCCGGATGGAAGGGCCGAAGCGGCGCAGCCGAGGCATGAAGGCGTTTCACGTCAAGCGTGGAGGTAAGAACGAATGAATTCGATAACAGGCCATTGCAGATGGCTGGCGGGGGTCTTAGCGATCGTGGCGCTTGTCGCGATGCAGCCTGCCGCTTTTGCCCAAGGATTCACTACGGTAACGGGTTCGGTTAGCGATCCGACCGGTGCCGTGATTCCGGGCGTCGAGGTGTCGGTGACCAACACCGCCACCGGGGCGTCTCGACTGGTCATCACGAACGAGACCGGCACGTACTCGGTGACGCAGTTGCCGCCGGGTACCTATGATATCAGCGCGACACTTCCGGGATTCCGGACGCAACTGATGAGAGCCGTCGCGCTGCCGGTCGGCGAAACGGTGATTGCGAACCTGTCACTGGAAGTCGGTGAGATCACCGATGTCGTCGATGTGATTGCCAGCGTCGAAACCGTGAACACGGTCGACGCGAAACTGGGAGTCGGTTTCGATGCGCGGAAGATCATCGACCTGCCGTTGAACGCCAGGAACATCGTAGGCCTGCTGGGCCTGCAGTCTGGCGTGACCGAGCAGGGCCAGGTCAACGGCGCCCGAAACGACCAACAGAACATCGTTCTGGACGGCGTCAACATCAACCGCCAGGAAGCCGGCGACGCGTTTGAAGGCGCGATTCCGACGACGCTGGATTCGATCCAGGAGTTCCTGGTGCAGACCGCAGGGTCGGGCACGGCCAGCCGTGGAAGCGGCGGACAGGTGCAGATGGTGACCCGGAGCGGCTCGAACCAGTGGCACGGGTCGGTCTACGAGTTCTACCGGTCGACGGGAACTTCGGCGACCAACTACTTCCTGAGCGGAGGAGATGAAGGCAACCCGACGCGGCTGATCCGGCACCTGCCGGGCGGCTCGGTCGGCGGACCTATCCTGAGCGACAAGCTGTTTTTCTTCGGCGCCTTCGAGCGGCAGACCGACCGGAGCGCGCAGATCGCGACGCGGACGGTACCGACGCCCGAGTTCCTGGACGGCAACCTTCGCTACGAGCGGAGCGACGGCAGCTTCGGCACGCTGACCACCGGCTGTGGCGGCATGCTGGAGAAATGGACTTTCATTCCCTGCGACGGCTGGAATCCGAACGTCATTGGAGGACCGGGTGCGCTGTACGAGGTATACCGGCCGTTCTCGAGCGGGCAGGGCGGGACGCTGTCGCCTGGCGCGGACAACGGTGCGAACCAGCTGAGGTACCGCTTCCAGTCGCCGTTCGTGCGGAATCGGAACGTCTACATCAGCCGGATCGACCTCAACCTGAACGCGAACCATACGTTCTACTGGCGCGGGAACCTGAACGACGACGTCCGGACGCAGGGTTCGGAAAGTTTCCCCGGCGCAGACAATGCGCGCGAACGTCTGGACAACAGCAAGGGGTTTGCCGGAAGCTGGAACTGGGTGATCTCCCCGTTCGTGAACAGCAACTTCACGGTGGGGCTGACCCGGGAATCCTGGGAGACGTCCGGCGTGGCGTTTCCGACGTGGAGTTACGGGTTCTACAGCCAGCCGTTTAACGATACCGGCGCGGCCCGTCAGGCGATCGACACTTGGAATATCGTCGAAAACCTGAGCTGGCAGACCGGAAACCACAATATCCAGTTCGGTGGGAACGTTCGGTTCATGAACAACCATCGCACGTCGTTCAGCGATGTCAATCCCGGAAGCTTCAGCGGGGGCGCGAACCTGACGGCGAACAACATCGGCGTGTCCGCGAGCCCGGGTTTCAACCGTGCGGTGGGGCAGGCGGAATTTGACCTCGCCGTTAGCCCGCATTCTGCGGGCGACGCGGTGATGGCCGCAACCGGGTCGGTTTCTCTCTTTTCCGAAGACGTCCAGTACGACGTGGAAGGGAACGTTTTGGCGGCGGGCAGTCCCTTCGAACGGACGTTCCGGATCCAGGAGTATGACTTCTTCCTCCAGGATACCTGGCGCGCGACTCCCAACCTGACCGTAACGATGGGCGTGAACTACAGCGTCCAGACACCGCCGTACGAGGCGAACGGCCTGCAGGTCAACTGGGTGCAGCACCTCGGCAACCGGTTGGCGACGCAGGCGGGGACCACCAAGACCGTCACCGAGCTGCCCTACTTCACGACGCAGGCGTCCGGACGGGCGAACAACGTGCCGGACTACTACTCCGCGGACGTGAACAACTTTGCGCCCCGGGTGGCCTTCGCCTGGACGCCGCAGGGCGACTTCTGGAACGTCGGGGGACCGACCGTTCTTCGCGGCGGCTATACGATGACCTACGACGGCATCGGTCGTCGTTTTGCCCGCGATGCCTCACGACTCGGCTCGTTCGGTCTGAAAACCCGGTTCGGTACGCCGGGGTTCTCGTATTCGATCGACGATCTGGACGGTGCCCCCAGAGCGCCCCGGATCGGCTTGCCCTACGACGGCAAGCCTGCCGGCGAAGGCCTGCTGCCGCGCGGATTCTTCCCGACGCAGGGCGACATCGTTTCGAACATTGTCCCGATCGGAAGCGGCGGCGCCGGCGGTGTCTCGAGCAGCGGTATCGACTCGGGTATATTCGCCCCGACCAACCACCTGTTCAACCTGACCGGGTCGAAAGAGCTGCCTGGCGGCTGGGTTGTCGAGCTGTCCTACGTGGGGCGGTTCGCGCGCAACTTGCTGGGTCAGGCCGATATCGCAAGCCCCGTGAACGTGATCGATCCGATCAGCGGGATGAGCTACTACGACGCGATCAAGATCCTGTACGAGCGGGATGAGTTCGGCGAAACGCCGATCGACGATATTCAGCCGATCGCGTGGTTCGAAAACGTGTACTCGGCGGCGATTCCGGTCGCGGAGCAGCGTCTCGGAAGGGAGGCTGACGGGACGCGTTGTCGGGCGGGTCGTTCGGGTTGTGATTTCCCGTTCGGTGCAACGAGCGCAACGCAGGCGTTTTACGCGCTGCTGCACAAGTCCCGGGCTCCCGGGGCGAACACTTCCGCCAGCCTCGTGGACGAGATCCAGGGTATCGAGCGGCGCCAGGGGGCAATCCTCTTGTCGCCCCAGGTGCAGTACTTCGGTCTGTTCACGAACCTGAGCATGTCTAACTACAACTCGGGGCAGTTGACCATCCGGAAGCGGTTTGATCAGTTCAGCGTGACGATGAACTACACGTTCTCGAAATCGATGGATCTGACCTCGGCCGCTGAAGCCGACGGCAACCGCGCCAACGGTTCCACGAATGCCGGCTCCGTTGAAGATCCGTACTTCCCGGAGAAGAACTACGGGATTTCGGACTTCAACCAGACCCACCAGTTCAACAGCAATTTCCTGATCGACCTCCCGTTCGGTCAGGGCCAGCCGTTCGCCTCGAACATCTCGAGCGTTGCGAACCACATCATCGGTGGGTGGCAGTTCGCGGGAATCGTGCAAGCCAACAGCGGGCGTCCGTGGCAGTTCACGGCATCGAGCCGGTACAACCATCACTACTTCGGCCGGACGATTCCGCACATGATCAAGGAGCTCGATTTCTGTGTCTGCAAGGAAGCCGGCAAGGTGTACATGGTGGGGCCGGACAAGCAGACTCGGATCGACGTGACCAACGGTTCGGAGTACTTCATCGGTGCGTATCCTGGCGGCGGGATCGTCCGCAACCAGGGACAGGGACCGTCGTTCTTCAACGTCGACCTGTCGGTGACGAAGAACTTCTCGATCACCGAGAGCATTCGGGCACGTTTCCGGGCGGAGGCTTTCAACGCTCTGAACCACCCGAACTTCTCGATCCCGTCCGCACGCAGCGGGCGCAGCATCGACCGCCACAGCGGCGGGTTGGGTGAAGTGACGTCGACTCGCGGAACTGAGCGGGTCATGCAGTTCAGCTTCCGGCTGGAGTGGTAGGCCGGTAGTAGATCGGGTTTTCGATCGAGAGAGAGCGGAGGCTTCGGCCTCCGCTCTTTTTTCGTCTGCACCGAGCGCGCCCTTCCGAATAGAACCGCAAGCATTTCGCATCTCCGGCTTAAAAACCCGAAGGCCACGAAGATCCACGGAGACCGCGAAAGCTTTGTGACTTCAATTCTTCCTCGTGTCTCCGTGAGGTGGCCCCGGAAAATCGGGCAGTTGTTTAAGGTGTATTCCACCGACTGAGGAGGGATACGCGATGACGAAGAGACGCAGGTTTTCTGGGGAGTTGAAAGCGAAGGTCGCGCTGGAAGCGCTTCGGGGCGATCGGACGCTGCAGGAGATTGCCTCGAAGCACCAGGTTCATCCGAACCAGGTGAGCACATGGAAGCGCCAGGCGATGGAAGGGCTTGGCGAGATGTTCTCGAACGGTGTGGAACGCCGGCGGCGGGATCATGAAAGCGAGGTTCGTGAGCTTCACGCCAAGATCGGCGAATTGACGGTGGAGCGGGATTTTTTGTCCAGAGGGTCCGGTCGATGAGCCGGGCCGCGCGCCGGGCGATGGTGAGGCGCCCTGACCCGGAACTGAGCTTGAGTCGTCAATGCCGTTTGCTGTCGATCGGGCGCTCCTGGCTCTATTACACGCCCCAGGGCGAGAGCGCGGAGACCTTGGCGCGGATGCGGCGCATCGATGAGTTGTTTCTGAAGCATCCGTTCTACGGTGCCCGTCAGATCGTCCGTCATCTGCGCCGCGAGGGCGTGCGCATCGGCCGTCGCCGGGCGGGGCGTCTGATGCGTTTGATGGGTCTTCAGGCGATCTACCGGGCACCCCGCACCAGCGAGCCGCATCCCGAGCACCGGGTCTACCCCTATCTGCTCAAGGGTTTGGCGATCGAGCGGGCAAACCATGTCTGGTGCGCCGACATCACCTACATCCCTGTGCGGCGCGGCTTTCTTTACTTGGTGGCGATCCTGGATTGGGCGAGCCGGTATGTGCTGGCCTGGCGTTTGTCGAACACCCTGGACGCCGGCTTTTGCGTCGAGGCGCTCGAGGAGGCGCGGACCCGCCACGGCCAGCCGGAGATCTTCAATACCGATCAGGGCAGCCAGTTCACCGGCTTCGCCTTCACCGGGCGCTTGCGGGCGGCCGGTGTCCAGATCTCGATGGACGGCCGGGGCCGGTGCATGGACAACATCTTCATCGAGTGGCTATGGCGCTCCCTCAAATACGAGGCTGTCTATCTGCACGACCTTGCCGACGGCTTCCAGGCCCGGCGCGTCATCGGCGAGTGGATCGACTTCTACAACGCCGAACGGCCACACTTGTAAACGATCACCAGAAAGTGAATGAATCTGAACAAACGCCGAGACTCTGAACGCTCATCATCATCGCCGAGGCCTTGCGAGGCTCTTTGCCGGGGCTTTCCGACCAGTCGTGCAGCTTGGGCGACGTTGCGTGACAGATCACGCTTCCGCGCGCTTGACAATTCTGCTATAGTTTTCCGCCCTTCGACCGGACAGGCTCGGAATTCGACATTCGCGAGGAAGAAAATCACGACTTACGTGTCGGCGCTCGTCCAGAACACTTCACTTTTTCGCGATCGTTAACAACACTCGGCCCTCGGCGGAAAAACCCCGGCCGAGGCCTACCGCGGCGACCCGCCTGCGGATATGATGGACAAGCAGCTACGCGCCTTGCCCGCTTACCCACCGGCGCAGCAACGGCGACAGGAAGATCGATCCAAGGAGATTCTGGCAAGATGAGCGGCAACCGGAATACACCTTAAACAGGCCGCCAAGCTGTCCACAAACCGGGGCCACCTCACCGTTCCTCCTTCGGGCCTTCGTGTTGAAACCCGGATTGGCGACTCCGTCGTTACCGCTCCAGGTTCTGCTAGCGCGAGTTTACTGAATCAGACGGCCAACTTCCGGCGCAAGTTGCTTGAATCCAGCTTGTGAAGGGGGATTGAGGCGGTTCCTGCGCCGCTCGCTTATGTATACACAAACATGGAAGCCGTTCCGATCATTGGATCCACACGATAATCCTATATTATGGGGTCATAATCCACTTGACTACGATATGTAGAGATGTGTATACATAAAACATGGCCAGCCTGCAACGGGTCCAAGTCGCTGGACACTCCTACTGGCGGATCGTGGAGTCCCGGCGCATCAACGGGAAGCCGCGGCCCGTTCCCATCCTTTACCTAGGCACGGCCGACGCCCTGCTGGATCGGCTGCTGCAGGCACCAGAGGGGCAACTGAGAATCCGGTCCTACCAGCACGGCGACGCGGCCGCCCTGAAGGCCGTGGCCGATCGGCTCGGCGTGGTGGACCTCATCGACCGAGAAGTGGGCCGGAGCCGGTCCCGCAAAGCGTCGGTGGGCACCACTCTGCTGCTGGGCGCGCTCAACCGAGCCATCCGGCCCCAGTCCAAACGGGGGTGGGCCGACTGGGCCGCCGGCACGTCCCTGCACCGCCTCTTTCCAGGCCTGAAAACGGAGACGGTCACCTCGCAGTTTTTCTGGGACCAGATGAACCGCGTATCCCTGGATGCGCTGCGGCGAATCGAAGAGGAACTCACCCAGCGCATCGTGACCCAACTGGACCTGAAACTGGACACCCTCTTCTACGACACGACGAACTTCTTCACTTACATCGCCACCACGAATCGCAAGCCCAAGCTCCCCCAACGGGGCCGGTCCAAACAGAAGCGGTTCGACCTCCGCCTGTTCAGCCTCGCGCTTCTGGTTGCCCGAGACGGGCAGATTCCCCTCTATGCTCACGTCTACGCAGGCAATGAGGTGGATTCGAAGCGCTTTCCCGAGTCTCTGACTGACATTCGGGAACGGTTGGCCAAGCTCTCCATCGAGCTGGAAGACGTCACGCTGGTCTACGACAAGGGCAACAACTCGAAAGCCAACCAGGCCCGGGTCGATGCCAGCCAGATCGGCTATGTCGCTTCACTGGTTCCGACCCAACATGCAGATCTTCTGGGGATTCCGGTGGCGGAGTACCGCCCGGTGGATTCGGGCCGCCTACAGGGCGTGCCGGTCCTGCGTCTCCAGAAGGATATTTGGGGGGGGGGGAGCGGCGAACGGTGGTTCTGTTCATCAGTGAGCAGCTCAAGGCCGGTCAGATCCGCGGGCTGGAGCAGCATCTTGCGAGGCGTCTTCGTGAATTGGCCGAGTGGAAGTCGCAACTGAGCAAGCCCCGGTCCGGGCCTCGGAGCCAGAAGGCGGCCGAGAAGAAGATCGACTCGCTGCTCTCGGGTCAGTACCTGAGCCGGGTCCTCCGTATCACCTATGACGACACGCGATCGGGCAGCGATCGTCTTCAGTTCGGGATCGATGAGCAAGCACGGTCTTACCTGGAACAGGAAGTCTTCGGCAAACGGATACTGATCACCAATCGAGCGGAATGGTCCGATGAGGAGATCATGCTTGCTTACCGAGGCCAGAGCGAGGTGGAGGAGGTGTTCCGCCAAACCAAGGATGACGAGCATCTGGCGGTCCGGCCGCAATATCACTGGACCGATCAGAAGATCCACGTCCACACGTTCATCTGTCTGCTGGGCTTGCTCCTTGCCCGCATCGTGGAGTGGGAGTCCAGGAAGCTGGGGCGCACCGAGTGTCTGTCCGGGCTCCTGGACCTGCTTGGTTCCGTGCGTCTGGCCATGATCCTCCGCCCATCCGGAAAGAAAGGAGGGCGGCCCCGGTGTCAGTGGCAGTTGGAGGAAGCTGAGCCTGGAATCCTCGACTATTTCCTCAAGCTCGTGCCCGCCGAGCCTCCGTTTGTGTATACGCCCCCGTCATCGTAAATCCCTCTGGCACCGAGGTTTCAGCAGAACGGCGCTCCCGCCCCCAGTAAACTCGCGCTAGGAGCCTGTCGGGAATAAGAAGTCTGCAACCAAGAATCAACAACTTACAGACCGGGGATGGGTCGTAAGTTGTTGATTCTTGCTTCGAGGGAGCCAATTCCCGACAGGAAAGTGTGCCAATCTTAGTTGGAAATTGAAACGGCTCCAAACCCTATGGTTTGATGGTATTGGAAGAAACAACATCAAGCCTGTAAGAGAAAGGAGCCGAGATGAGGAGTCTGTTACGTGCGGTGAAAAAACGCAAGAAGAGGCGAGTACTGGGTGAGGTCGAGGTCATGAGCCGGGAGGAGTACTCGGGACTGGAATTGGACTCGAAGGTGGAGATGATCCGGGCGTTGATCCCACTGGGGTTGATGCACGTAGAGGAGTTGCTCGACGAGGAAGTGAAGGCGTTGGCGGGTGAGCGATACGCGCGAAAGGAGGCGACGTTGAGGGGCCGGCGACACGGGAGCAATCCGGGGACCGTGGGGCTCGGGGGCCAGCGGGTACCGGTTCGGGTGCCTCGAGTTCGCAGCGTGGCGGGCGGGGAGATTCCGCTTCGGAGCTACGAGGAACTCAGTCCGGATGGCGCGGTGAACGAACTGCTTCTCAGACGTGTGCTTTATGGGATCTCCTGCCGGAACTACGAGTCGGCCGCGGAAGCGATTCCAGGAGCCATCGGATTGTCGAGCTCGACGGTGTCTCGAGGATTCGTCCAGGCGAGTGCCGCGAAACTTCGGCAGATGCAGGAGCGGGATCTGTCGGCCGAGGACGTGGTGGCGATCTTCCTGGACGGGAAAATGTTTGCCGACGCCACGATGGTTGTGGCCCTGGGCATCACAATTACGGGCGACAAACGCTTCTTAGGCTTCGTGGAGACGAGTACGGAGAACGAGCAGGTACTGACTCCGTTTCTCCGTTCATTGATGGAGCGAGGCCTGGACATCTCTGAAGGCGTGCTGGTGATCGTCGACGGCGGCAAAGGTCTGCGCGCGGCAGTCAAGCGGGCATTCGGTAATCGAGCCCTGGTCCAACGCTGCCAATGGCACAAACGCGAGAACGTGGTGAGCTACCTGTCGAAGACCGAGCAAGCCGCGTGGCGCAAGCGGCTTCAGCGTGCGTACCAGCGCCCGGAGTACAACGAAGCCCGGGCGGCCCTCGAACAGCTCCATGGAGAGCTCGAGGAGCGAAACCAATCGGCCGCTGCGAGCCTTGAGGAAGGCCTGGAGGAGACCCTCACGTTGCATCGACTCGGCGTGTACGGGGTCCTGGGCCGTTCGTTCAAGACGACGAATTGCTTGGAATCGGTCAATGCCCTCGTCGAGGAAAGGTGCGCGAAGGTCGATCATTGGAAGAACTCGAGCCAGCGGCAGCGCTGGTTGGCGACGGCGCTCATCGACATCGAACCACGCTTGAGGAAGGTGATCGGCTACCGTCATCTTCCAAAGCTCCGCGAAGCCCTCAGGCGGGAGCTGAAGATTGAGGCGAAGACGTCGACGAGATCGAAGAAGAAGGTTGCGTGACCAATCGTGAGCCGTGGAGAGTTTCAACTAAGAATGGGCTTGACTCCCCGACAGGCTCCTAGGCATACAATTGCAATGCGGATCGTATAAGTGTCGTCGACCTTCGGTTTGTCAGACAAATTTATGGGTTTTGGTATTCGCCCCTCCCCTCGCCCTCGTAATCGCAACATTTTGTTGGTCTAACGACTTGGGTATCCGATGTGCAACTCCAAGGTGGGGTGAAGTTTGAAAACCGTCCCGCGTGTACAGCCCGCCACCTCGTATGTGAGACAGGTTGCGGGTCCGGACGGGCACGATGAGTGACACGATGAGTGCCATGGTGGAGCACTATCTAGCGCGAGTTTACTGAATCAGACGGCCAACTTCCGGCGCAAGTTGCTTGAATCCAGCTTGTGAAGGGGGATTGAGGCGGTTCCTGCGCCGCTCGCTTATATATACACAAAACCACTAGTGTAGTCCGTCACAATTAACGTAACGGCCCTGGCTGTCCCATTTCTGATCATATATGCGGAAAATAATGACCATTAGATCGGAAATCCCTGTGCGGAAGGAACTCGAACGGCTTGGCCGAAGCCGCAGGGTGTCGGCCTGGCACGGGGAACGATCCGAATAAGGTACAGTCTGTTAGACGGGGACCACTAGTGTCCGGAACACGGTGCGACAGCCGCCGGCAACTTATAGATGAACAGTGAGTTGAATGGCATTCTGCGATTTTTCGATTTGAACCTGCCGATCACACTTTTAGCAATATTACGGTGAGAGGGGTGATACCAATGGCGCATGAACTCAGGCCAAACCGTCTTCTCACAAGTCATGGATTACGCGCCCCGATACGAGTTTCAGAAGTGTGTCGCCCGCTATCGGGGCGATTACCAGCAGAAAGGGTTTTCCTGCTGGGATCAGTTCCTGGCGATGGCATTCGCCCAATTGATCTATCGTGAAAGCCTCCGCGACATCGAAGCCTGCTTACGCGCCCTCGGCAGAAAGCGTTACCACATGGGATTCCGAAGCAAGGTGGCGCGGACGACACTGGCCGACGCCAACGAGCGGCGCGACTGGCGGATCTATGCGGATTTCGCACAGGTCCTGATCGGCATGGCGCGGCCGTTATATGCCGAAGACCCCATCGGCGTCGAGTTGGATCAAGGTCTATATGCCCTGGACTCGACCACCATTGACCTGTGTCTTTCACTATTCCCATGGGCCCGGTTTCGCCGGCACAAAGCCGCGGTCAAGATGCATACACTGCTGGATCTTCACGGCAACATTCCCGCGTTTATCCACGTCACAGACGGGAAAGTCCATGACGTCAACGTTCTCGATGAGATCGCACCCGAAGCGGGTGCCTTCTACGTCATGGACCGCGCCTATATCGATTTTGAACGGCTCTTTCTCTTCTCCCTCTGTTCCGCTTTCTTTGTGGTGCGTGCTAAGAAGAACGTCGTCCTGCGGCGGCGGTACTCCCGTCGGGTGGACACGACCACGGGATTGCGATCCGACCAGACGGTCATCCTCACAACGAACAAATCCGCCAAAACCTATCCCGATCCGTTGCGGCGTATCAGCTACTTCGATGCCGGGACGAACAAGCGGTTGAAGTTCCTGACCAACAACTTCGCGTTGCCTGCACTCACCATCACTCAGATCTACAAGTCGCGATGGCAGGTGGAACTTTTCTTTAAATGGATCAAACAACACCTTCGAATCAAGTCCTTCTACGGCACCAGCGAGAATGCGGTGAAGACCCAGATCTGGATCGCCATTTCGGTTTATGTTCACGTCGCCATCATCCGGAAGCGCCTCGGCATCGATAGGAGTCTTTACCAAATCCTACAGATTCTCAGCATTACGATTCTTGAGAAACAGCCCATTTTGCAGGCCTTTCACGCGCCTGATTCCCAATTCAATGAACTCCAAGATCCTAACCAGCTGGTTCTATTCGACTTCTAACCGGACACTAGTGTTCTCCTCTATTTAGAAATGTGGGCTGCTTGAACCGTGAACTGTACTCGAAACGCTACAAGAACAGGAATGGGCACCTGCCCCTTTTTAGTGTTGGGGCCACAAAGAATCGTGTTTGCTCTCTGGTCCGTGTAGCATGAATCTCGTTTCGGTTCAGTTTGGGTCGAAGAGGACGTCGAGCCCGCATTGTGGAGTGCGCCATGAGTGACCAGAGCGTTCATGGGACGTCGTCCCGGCAGATCCCTCCAGAAATCTATGCCCAAGAACTCGTGGATGTCCGCGCCCGGCGAGGGCGGTTGTTCGGGGGCAACACCGGTGGCCGTCTACCGTCGCCCGCCGAGACGGTCGCGCCCTCGGCCACCCACTCGCTGGTTGGGCTGGCCTTGTCCGGAGGAGGCATACGTTCAGCCACCTTCAATCTGGGTGTCCTTCAAGCGCTGTCTCAACAGGGACTGCTCGGTCACGTGGACTACCTTTCGACGGTGTCCGGCGGCGGATACATCGGGAGCAGTCTTTCCTCGATCGTCAATGGAAGCTCGACGGGTGGCGCCACCAAAGGCCAAAGGCCTGGCGTGGCCTGGGGGGCGAATTTTCCGTTTGCCCATGTGCAGGGCGCGGAGGAGTCGGCTGCGATTCACCAGCTCCGCAATTTCTCGAACTATTTAGCGCCGGGAGGGGTTTTCGACACGCTGAGGATTCCTGCGTTGTTGCTGCGGGGCATGATCGTGAACTTGTCAGTCGTACTCCCCGCCGTCGTTTTGGCGGCTGTACTGATGGCGCTGGCAGGCCCCGACATCAGTTCCTTTGCCGCATGGCCGGCGTGGCTTCGGTGGGCCGTTCCGGCCACGCTCCTCGCCTTTGCCGTCGCTGCAATCGGTTCGGCACGCATCCGGCCAACCAACTGGGACACGAGAGACTTCTTCCAGAAGCTCTGGGCCTGGGCGCTTGGAGCCGTGGTGTTCATCGGTGCTCTCGTCCTGCTGCCGGCGATTGTCGTCCTCTATGACAGGCTTGAGTGGGGGCACCTCACGGCCGTCGGAAGTGTCGTTGTTCTCCTGCTACCGACGCTGGGCGCGGGGATGGCCGCCGAGCAGGTGGCCACCTGGCGGGGGAAGGTCGCCCTGTACGTCCTCGGCCTGCTTGGGCCGCTTGCGCTGATGCTCATGTACGCACATCTGGCGCGATATCTGATCCAGGATCCCGGGAGGGTCTTTCCCGCTGTGTGGATCGCGTCCGTGCTGTTCCTGTGGAACTATGTCAGCTTCGATGCGAACGCGACGTCGATGCTCATGTTCTACAGAGACCGGTTGAGCAAGGCTTACCTGTTCCGGTGGTGGCCACAGGCCGCGGGGAATCCTCCCGAGAACGACGAACAGAAACTGTCGGGGCTCGTGTCCCATGGTCCGTATCACCTCATCAACGCAACGCTCAACCTGCAGGGCAGTACGGACCTGTCGCTTCGCGGCAGAAATTCCGAGCGGTTCACGTTTTCCAAATACTATTGCGGCAGCCGCAGGACGGGTTACTGCGATACCGGCCAACTCGGGCGCCACGACCCGAAGGTCAACCTGGGCACCGCGATGGCGATCGCAGCGGCCGCGGCGAGCCCCAACATGGGAACGACGACTATTCCAGCGCTCGTCTTCATCATGACGTTGCTGAACGTGCGACTCGGCTACTGGCTTCCCAATCCCAGGTGGGTTCAGGAACCGGGCCAATGGTGGCGGCGCAGGTACGAGAAGGGGCCGGGGCCGGCTTACCTGCTGCGGGAGATGTGGAGCGGGCCGAACGCCTCCCGAAGTTATGTGAACGTCTCCGATGGGGGGCATGTCGAGAACCTCGGGGTGTACGAACTGCTCCACCGCCGGTGCAAGTTCATCATCGCCTCGGACGCGGAAGCCGACCCGGATCACGAGTTCAGTTCCCTGGCCCGTGTCATCCGTTTCGCTCGGATCGACTGGGGATTCGACATCGACATCGATCTCGACGACCTCGCTAAGGACGATGACGGCCTAAGCTTGAAGTCCTGGGCGCTCGGAAAGATCCAGTATTCCGAACACGAAGTGGGATACCTGCTCTATATCAAGGCATCTGTCACAGGCAACGAGAACGAGTACCTCAAAACCTACCGGCGTAGGCATCCGACGTTTCCGCACCAGTCGACCGCAGACCAGTTCTTCGATGAGGCGCAGTTCGAATGCTATCGGGCGCTCGGTTACAAAGTAGTTCGGGACCTCGGTGAACTGCGATCTCCGGACAACTACCTGAACGAATACGATCCGGAGAGCATATCCGAATGGTTTGCGGCGCTCCGTCCACCCCTGCGGCCGCGTGGGCCTTGGGAAGAGGTCTTCGTGCACCTCCAGGAGGAGCTCTCCCGGCTGGAGAGAGAGTTCGACGACCGGGGCGTGGCCGTATACTGTCACGAGATCTACCCGGAGAGGGCCGCTGGCGCCGCTTCGTTGGGCCCGTCCGACCCGGACCGAGTTCTTCATCTCTGCGGCCAGCAACTCAACTTCATGGAGGATGCGTTCATCGCCCTCGGGCTCGACAAGCGTCACAACAGAGATCACCCCTTCAATCGTGGATGGATGAACCTGTTCAGCCGGTGGGCATCCGCGCCGTCGTTCCGGCGAAACTGGATCGTGCTGATCGGAAACCACAGCCCCGGTTTTCAGTATTACTGCGAAGACAGCCTGGGCCTGATCCTGGACGTCCGGTGGACCACGGTCCTGCCAAAGGATGTCCCCTTACACCTTCCGGAAGATCTGCTTTCTACCTGGAGTCGAGCGCCCGAGGAAGATCGGGGCACGGAAGTGTGGATTGCCAGCATTGGCGTGACCCGAACCCTGAATCCCGTCGTCGTAGGTTTCGTTTCGGTCGAGACTCATGGAGGGATTCGAGTCCTCCAGACCTACGCCGTGCGCTCCCAGTACCGCAAGATGGACCTTCTGGACCGCATGGTTCGATCCCTCCGGCTGGAGGATCCGAGTGTACCTCTCCAGGTTCGGGCGGACGATGAGCAGATGCGTCTCTTTGGGGCATTCTTCGACCGCTTGGGGCTCGAGCGCTGGTCGGGTTCTAAATAGAAGACAGGTGAGCCTATCCCCATTTAGCCGCTAATCCGGATTGACAGCATAAACTAAAATCCTTATATTCGGATTAATGGATGAAGTTGCCGTTGACGGACTGTTGCGCTCACTTGGAGATCCCGGCCGCCGTCAGGTCGCACGCATTCTCGCAGAGAGCGCGCTGACGGTTGGGGAGATCGCCGACGTACTCGGCCTGCCGCAATCGACCGTGAGCCGACACCTGAAAAACATCCGCTCGACAGGCCTGCTCGTGGACCGCCGTGAGGGAAGTCGCGTCTACATCGGCCTGATGGAGCCCCAGGGAAATGGCGATGGAGACCTCCCCAGTGTCCTGAACGCCTGGTTGCGTCGCCAGCCACTGTCGAGTGCCATCCAGACACGTCTGCAGCGGGCTGTGGAAAGCCGGCAGAGCGGCGAAGACGCTTTTGGGCGCCTGGCCCAACAGTGGGACGAACTCCGGCAAGAGCATTTTGGCGGCATGTTTCACCTGGAAGCACTCGTGAGCCTGCTGCCTTCGGATTGGCGTGTTCTGGACATAGGCACGGGAACCGGATATCTCCTGCCAATCCTGTCGCGGCAATTCCGGGAAGTCATCGCGGCGGATCCTTCGTCGGGCATGCTCGAACTGGCACGTCAGCGTGCCGAAAGGGAGCGCCTCACCAACGTCCGGTTCAAGCTGGGCCGGCTCGAGGATCTTCCCGCCGACGATGCGTCGATCGACTGCGCGCTGGCTGTCCTGGCGCTGCGCCATTCTCCGGATCTCGGGGGCTCGTGCACGGAGCTTGCTCGAGCGCTTGTCGATGGCGGACGTTTGCTGGTAGTCGATATCGTGCCACATGAGATGGAAGACTTCAGGAGGCGCATCGGTGAGGCCTCGCATGGGCTCGATCCAGCCGAAGCCGCGGACGCACTCAAGGGCGCGGGGTTTACGCTATTGGCGCGCCGGACGCTGCCGCAGCCGCTTGCCGGCAGTCCAGAGGCACCCAGCCGACCGGCGCCTGAACTCTTCCTGATTTCCGCGGAACGTAAGGCGCGGGCGGCTCGCCCGAAGAACCGTTCCAGTAGATCCAGACGCACAAGTAAGACCAATTGATTTCCTGACGACAACGACAACGAGGAGAACCGATGAGCACGACAGTAAAGACCGACTACAAGGTGGCCGACATCAAGTTGGCCGATTTCGGGCGCAAGGAGATCGAGCTGGCAGAGCACGAGATGCCAGGCTTGATGGCCATCAGAGCGGAGAACGTGAGCGAGAAACCACTTGCGGGTGTCCGCGTTGCCGGATCGCTCCATATGACGGTCCAGACCGCGGTCCTGATCGAAACGCTGGTTGATCTGGGCGCGGACGTTCGCTGGGCCAGCTGCAACATCTTCAGCACGCAGGACCACGCCGCCGCTGCGATCGCCGCGAGCCAGGTTCCGGTGTTCGCCTGGAAGGGAGAGACGCTGGAAGAGTACTGGTGGTGCGCCGACCAGATTCTCAGGTATCCCGAGGGAGGCCCCCAGTTGATCGTGGACGATGGTGGCGATGCGACCATGCTCATCCACATGGGCAAGGAAGCCGAGGATGCCTACGGCGCCGACGGGACGCTGCCCGACCCCGAAGGAACCGACGTCGAGGAAATGCAGGTCATCCTGCGCCTGATCCTTGGCCGCCTGGCCGAGGACCCGAAGTACTGGACTCGCATGGCCGAAGGTGTCGTCGGAGTGAGCGAAGAGACAACGACGGGCGTTCATCGGCTGTACCAGAGGCAGGAGAAGGGCACCCTCCTGTTCCCGGCCATCAACGTGAACGACAGCGTGACGAAGAGCAAGTTCGACAACATCTACGGCTGCCGGCATTCGCTGCCGGACGGCATCATGCGGGCCACCGACGTGATGATTGGCGGCAAGGCCGTCCTCGTATGCGGATTCGGTGAAGTCGGCAAGGGCTGCGCCCAGGCGCTCAAGGGCCAGGGTGCCCGTGTGATGGTCACCGAGGTCGACCCGATCTGCGCGCTCCAGGCCGCGATGGAAGGCTACCAGGTGGTCCGTCTGGAAGACGTCGTCGAAGAGGCGGACATCTTCGTGACGGCAACGGGCAATTTCAACATCATCAGCGCCGACCAGATGAACCGGATGAAGGACAAGGCCATCGTTTGTAACATCGGACACTTCGACAACGAGATCGACATGGCCGGACTGGCAAAGCTACCTGGGATCCGGAAGGAGGAGGTCAAGCCGCAGGTGCACCAGTGGCACTTCGCGGACGGGCACAGCGTCATCGTCCTGGCCGAGGGGCGGCTGGTCAACCTGGGCTGTGCGACCGGGCATCCCAGCTTCGTGATGAGCAACAGCTTCGCGAACCAGGTGATCGCTCAGATCGAGCTTTGGAAGAATCACACTAAATACGAGAAGAAGGTGTACCTGTTGCCGAAGCATCTGGATGAAAAGGTGGCCCGTCTGCATCTCGAGAAACTCGGCATACGACTCACCGAATTGACTCCCGAGCAAGCCGACTACCTCGGTGTGCCCGTGGCCGGACCGTACAAACCGGACAACTACCGGTATTAGGAAAAGTAGGGAATTTCTGCGAGGAGGGGCGGACCATCGGTCCGCCTCACCCAATTTACGCCGAGTCCAAGGCACGCAGAACAGCTGTTTTTGAGAAGGCGTCTATGGCCCTGCGTTGTCCGGCATCGTCCGGCTTCAGCCAGTGGCATCCCATATTTCCGTGACATGGAATGCGGGATGCGATGCCACGGAGGAAAAACTTGAAAGCGAGCCGATACGAGACATCCCACCGAAACTGCCTGATTGATCTGAGTCGCTTGCCCCTGCTGCCAAGAAATGGCGAAATGGAGTTCCAGGTACGTGACTAACTGTCCCAACGCTTTCACCCGATGCGCATTGGCATTCCTCCCAGATGAACTGATCGCGAGTCCCCGCTTCCAGCTAGCCGAGCATCTTGTCTCACCTCGAAGCTCATGCTCGCCTTTCGCCAATCTCGATGGAACTGTCGCCGCACAGCGTTTTCCGCTCCTGAGGCATGGGGCGCCGGGTATCCGGGTGAGGCCGACGAATTCGGGTTTTCCTTCTCTGCGTTTGCCGGGTATCGTAGTGAGGATGCGGTTTGTCTTAAGAGCCATAAGAGTGACCGGGGCCCTGCTGTGCCTTTGTACGAGTTCGGCATTCGCACAGGGTTCCGACATCGAACTGCGCGGGCAAGTCGTGCTGCCAGAGAACGCTGTAGAAGGCCGTGGCGGCATCGAAATTCGCTTGGAGCGACCGATCCGATTTCTCGTCGCCACCGTATACACGGATTCGGACGGCCGCTTCTTCTTCCACAACTTGCCGCGATCGGGCGTCTACCATCTCTACATCAACCTGGAAGGGTATGGCCTCGTCCGCGAACGTGTGGCGCTGAGTTCCGGCGCCAGTCAGTATGCGAGCATGACCATCATGCTCAATTCCTCGAACTACACCGACGAGGGTGAGGTTCGGACGGGGCGTTACGCCGTTTCCGGCGTGTCGATTCCCAAGGACGCCGACCTGGAGGGATTCGAGATCTCCGAAGGCGCCGTCGAAGAATTCGATCGAGAGCTCGATGAACTGGCTTCGGGAGATACGAACCGCGCTATGCGCCACCTGGAAAACGCTATCCGGATGGCGCCCACTTTCTACGAAGCCTTTCTGGAGCTGGGGGCCATCCAGCATGATGCCGGTCGGTTCGATGACGCCAAGGACAGTTTCGAACGAGTGCGCGAACTCTACCCGGACAGTACCGAAGCGCTGGTCGGCCTTGCTGGGGTGAACCTGGAACTGGCCGGCCAAATGGAACAGAGCTTCACCCCCGCGCGGGCCCAGGACCTCTACGAGGTAACTGCCGCACTTATGGAAGAAGCAACGATCATGGATCCCGAATCGGCCCGTGCGTTCTACTACCTGGGGTCTGCGCTCTACAAACTGGACCGTATGGTCGATGCCGAAGCGAGCCTGATGGGTGCGGTCGATCACGACGAGCCCATGCCCGATGCGCGGCTGATGCTGGTCAACATCTTGCTGAAGCAGCAGCGGTATCGCGAGGTGCTGGTCCAGCTGAATGGGTTCCTGGCAGAGGCTCCCGACAGCCCGCAGCGCGAAGCTGTGGAACAGTTGCGCGCCACGATCCTCGAAGCCATCTCCGGCTCGGGCTGAACCTTCCCGTCAATGCGTAGCCACGAACTCGACCTTGCCCGGTACGACACCGACAAGATCGACCACAGCTACCTGGCTTGCTACGATCCTTTCCTGGCCCCTTTCGTGGGTAAAGAAATCACCCTCCTGGAGATCGGCATCCACAACGGCGGCTCGCTCTGCCTCTGGCGCGACTATTTTCCAAAGGGACAGATTGTCGGTATCGACCTGGAACTTCCTCCGGGTTTCGACGGTGAGGAGCGGATTCAGATGTTTCGGGGAGACCAGAGCGACAGTCGTTTTCTCGAAGATGTCGCTATCGGGGCCGCACCCGATGGCTTCGACATCATCATCGACGATGCGTCGCACCTTGGCGAGGCCGCCAAAGCGTCGTTCAGGACCCTGGTCAAGAGCCATCTGAAGCCGGGGGGGCTCTATGTCATCGAAGACTGGGGGACCGGCTATTGGCAGGATTGGCCGGACGGAAGAGCCTTTTCCCGGCCATCAGGCTTTCGTCGGCTGCGGACTCGATGGCCCAATCACAGCCACGGGATGGTCGGATTCATCAAGCAACTCGTCGATGAGCAGGGCGCCGCGGACCTGTCCAGAGGCCGCCAGGCCGGCACACCGACCCGCGAGTCTTTTTTCGAGAGCACGACGATCACGCCGTCGATCGTCTTCGTCAGGAAGCGGTCGGACTGACCGCTGGCTCCAGGTTTCTTTTTTTCGGAACAAGACCGAGAATCCGGTGTCCAAGCACTTGATCGAGTAGATCCGCCGACTGCCTCGGACTTCATCACGAGAGAGAGAAGCGTTCAGTGAAACGTCCCGTCTGGATCTGCACTCTAACCGTCGTTCTCGTCGTTACCGCCTGCGGTGGTGGCGACGAGCCCCTGCCTACGCCGGATCTTCCGGCAGCGGAGTTTCTCCGTGACGTCATCCTCGCTACCCAACGGGACCACAAGCTCCATGTCTTTGATGCGTCCACACTGGAACCGCTAGGCCGTTTCGAGGTCGGCCCGATGGCGCACAACGTCATCGCCCGTCCGGACGGGCGCATGCTGTTCCTTGAGCAGGCGATCCCAGGTGATTCCAATCTCTGTTGCGCCCTGTTCGCCCTGGATCTCGAAACGACCGTGCTCTGTCACGTGAATGAGCCCGCGGTGACGCCGCCTACTCTGACGCCCGACGGAGGGCTGGTGTTTACGCAGCGGGGCAACATGGGAGTCGAGATCTTCGATGCTGAGACGCTGACGCGTTTGCCGACAATCGAAGCGCCCAGCCTCTATCAACTGCGGTCGTCCCCGGACAACAATTGGCTGTTTGGAACAGGTGGGGAGTCGCTGGATGTTTTCGATCTGTCCGAACGCACCATGGTCGCCCAGCTCCCGACCCCAGAGGGCCTCCATGTCCAGGGCGACTGGATCGGCGACCGCTTCTACTTGTTCGGCAACGATGGGCGTGAAGGGTTCGTCTGGACCGTAACGCCGGAAATGGGCGAACTCGGCTTGCCCGACACGACGCTCCTGCCTCCGTTATCCAGCGAACGAGGGGCTGTGTTCCAGATGGTTGTCCGCGCCGGAACCCGGTTGCTCGTGTACGAAGCTTTCGGCGGCAAGCTCGATCGACGCCGAAGGAATCCGGATCGCGACACGATACCGGGGGGAGCGCTACTAGTCGATCCGGAAACGGGTGCGTGGGATCATCTCGCGTCGTCGACCTATTTCTCGAGGATCGTTCCGAGCCCGGATGGGCGGTGGTTATATGGGACTGACTCGGTCGATCCGAATCGCGAAGGGCCGGTGCAGTTGATCCGGATGGACGCCGCGACCGGCGAGTTCGCTGTACAAAGGCCGCTTGCCGACGACACCTGGTTCATCTCCCATGCACGGCTGCCGGAACAGCTTATCCCGAGAGGGGAAGTGGTTCCTGTGCCTTGCGTCGCGGCTGGAGGATAATAGCTACCTCGTGACCATGCACCTTGCCATCGTCTGGCTGTTCGCCTTTCTGGGGCTTATTCCCTCGCCCTCCCAACAGCCCACACCCGAATCGGTTTCCGGTCGCGTCGAAGGTATTCTGGTCGAGCCCGGTACCGGACTGCCGTTGCAGGATGCTCGCATCCTGCTCGGTCGCGAGCGGTTGGAATTCACCGACGCCGCGGGCCGGTTCGTATTCGAGGAGGTGCCCCGAGGATCCTATCCGATTCTCGCCGTGCTCGCCGGGTATGCGAACCCGCCAGGCTCCACCTATCGGATAGTCCCCGTGACGGCGGGTGGGTCCACTGACGACATCGTGCTCCATCTGATCCGGGGCGGCGTCATCTCCGGCCGGGTCTATGACGACAACGGCGAACCCGTGTCCGGAATGCCAATGCAACTGATGCGGTTGAGCTACAACGTGGACCACGCGGTGCTGCGCGCTGGGGAAAGGACCGAAACCGACGACCTCGGCGACTATCGGTTTTATGGCCTTCCCGCGGGGGAGTACTACCTTCGTACGCTCCGTGCGGCGGGCGCCCCGGCGGATCAACGCTTTCCGCCAACCTACTACCCTAACGGGATCGATCCGTCTGGGGCCGCACCGATCACGCTGCTGGCGGGCCGAGAACTTTCCGCGATCGACCTGAACTTGTCGATGGGCTCAACGGTTTCTGTGGGTGGTCGACTCGTCCTGCCCCAGCCCCCGGACCCGGAAGGCGTAGTGTTCGCAATGACCCTCGATTATTTCGTGACCCCGCGATCGTCCCTTCAGGTCGAACCGGTGTCCGTCTTCGACACGAGCGCCGAAGCGGAGCGGTATGAACTTCAGGGGTTCGTTCCGGGTTCCTATGACCTGCGGGTCAAGACGCGGCTGTTCAGACAAGCCTACTTTGCCCTGGCGTCGTTCGAACTCGGGGATGAAAGCCGGGACAACTTGGACCTGGTTCTGCGGCCGGGGGTGCGCATCGATGGGCGGGTCGTCGTGGCCGGTGAGCCATCGCCGGACTTGTCCGGGATGAGGATCGGTATTTCTCCAACCCCTGACGTCCCTCGGTCGTATACGGGAGGCACCGGCAGTCGGCTGTCGGAAAGCGGCAGGTTCTCCATCGGCGTCGTCGCCCCGGCATCATACCGAATCGGACGCTTGAACGGGGCGCCGGACGGATACTACATTCGATCGGCTCGCCTGGCTGGCCAGGAGCTGCTTTGGGACGAATTCGACGTCGGGACGACCGACCGTGGACCCTTGCTGACCGAGATGGGCACCGACGGAGGACGGGTCGAGGGAACAGCAATTGACGCGGATGGCAACCCCGTGGAGGACGCTGCCGCGGCGCTGTGGCCGGTTGCGCGCCGTGGATCGAATCCGTATGCCGAGTTGAGAGCTGCCAGGCAGCTTTCCGGCGGGAGGTTTACGTTAACTGGAATCCCTCCCGGTGACTACGTACTCATGTGCTGGGCCAGCCTGGTGGGCCGGCCTCCGTACTTCAACGAAGACTTCGTTCGGCCGTTCCTCGCATCTGGGACGCGGATTACCGTGGAACCCAACGGCATCGTGACGCTCGAAATCGAAGCACTGCCGGCTCGACAGAACCGCGAGCGGTAGCGACCGGGTACACTTGGGACCTCCGCGCCCCGTCGCCATGGCTCCGGATTCCGGTAAGGACGTATGTTGACTGCTCTTGTTCACAAGAGGGTCGAAGCCGGTCGCATGTTGCGGCTGTCGATCCTACCCCTGCTCGCGATCCTCGGCGGACTCCTCCCTCAGCTAACAACTTCAGTTCCCGGTCGCGTCGAAGGCATGGTCGTGGAGTTGGGCTCGGGCCTGCCTCTGGCCGATGTGTGGGTGACGCTCGGTTCAGACGGCAACGACCGGGACATCCTGACCGACCGCGCAGGCCGCTTCGTCTTCGCGGACGTCCCGCCGGGATCGTATGCGATCACGCCCGAGTTAGCCGGATTTGTCCGGCCGCCGACCGAGACCGTCGAGGGCACACGGTCCGTCTATGTCCTTCCCGGCCGCACGGTCCCGGAAGTCGTCCTCTATTTGATGAGGGGTGGTGTCATTTCCGGACGGGTCTACGCGGATAACCGGGAACCGGTCCCCGGCATCCGGGTCCGTTTGCTTCGCCGCAGCTACACTGGGGGGGTCCCATCGATGGCACTCGCCGAGTCGGTCGAGAGTGACGATCGGGGGGACTACCGCCTGTTCGGCCTTGCGCCGGGCGAGTACTACCTTAGAGCCGACCGTAATGAGGCGCCCTCGAGATCGACGGGGTATCCGCCGACTTACTATCCCAACACAACCGATCCAGAGACCGCAGCGCCTATCCGTGTGACGGGCGGTCTGGAGATATCGGGGATCGACCTGAGCATGTCCATCGCCGGCACCGTGACTGTCGGCGGCCGCATCATCTCCTCCCTCATCGAAGACACAACCGGCTGGGCGCGTGTGTCCATTCCGCCGATTACGCTGGTTCGGGCCAGGGAGGGGATCATCGTTCCGCCTCTGACGATCCAGAATACCAGCCGCGAGCCGGGACGGTACCTCCTCAGGGGCGTTCCTGTAGGCAGCTACGAGTTCCTGGTCAGTATCCATCGAGAGCAAGGCCCGAACTACGGCAGGGTACACGTCGAGGTCGGTGACCAGGACATCGAGAACGCCGACATCATCATGACCCCCGGGACGAATCTGGCAGGGCGGGTGAGGTTCCCAACGGGCGCGCCGGCTCCCGAGACTTCCGAGCTACTGCTCCGGATTTCAGGAACCGGGTCCACCGGGGCCTTTTTCGCCCGGGGAGACCGTGTAAGCGTCGAACCGGACGGGTCGTTTGTGTTCGCTGGCCTCGCCCCGGCGGAATACTTACTCCGACCCGCCTCGGGACTCGCCGGCTATTACATCCGTTCCGCGAGGTTGGGCGGTGAGGATGTCCTCTACGAACCCTTTGACATCGCTCCGGGGACTGAGCGGTCGTTGGAGATCGCGCTGGCCAACGACGGCGGAACGATCGTCGGTACCGTCGTCGATGAGCGCGGAAAATTCGTGACCGATGCCGTCGTCGTGTTGCTCCCCCTCGAGTGGCGGGGCTCGAACCCGTACGCTGAGCTCCGGATGCAGCCGTTGGGAGCCGGAGCTGGCTTCGTGATCGAGGATGTCCGGCCCGGCCGGTATGCATTGGTCGCGTTTGAGGACGGTTCGCGCGGGTACTTCGATGAGCCATTGTCTCGGCGGCTGCTGCCTTTCGGAGAAAGAATCGAGGTCGCACCGAACGGCCGATCTTCGCTTCGGGTTCCTCTCGTTCCGGAGTCGCTGACGTTAGATCGATGATCCGGTCCACGCACATTGCCATCACGCTTCTTCTCCTGGTACCCCACCTCACCCGTGCTGGATCGCAACAGTCAGCGACTTTCGGGCAGGAGGACTACGCACAGCTTGAAGGCGTCGTTCGTGATGCCGTTACCGGTGTGGGCATCGGTGGCGTGAGCGTTCAGCTGTTCGGCACGAATTCCAGCAGTACGACGACCGATCAAGAAGGCCGATTCGCCTTCGAGGAATTGAAGCCGGGCGACGTCGCCATGTTCGCCACTAAGTCCGGATACTTCCATTCCGGCCCGTCCTGGCTTCGGGCTGCGCGTTCGGTCACCCTCGAGCCCGGAGCGACGCGTGCCGTTGATGTCGAACTCTCACGTGGCGGCGTCATCAGCGGGTTGGTCTACACTCCCAAAGGCCGTCCGTTCGTCGGCGCCCAAGTTACGCTCTGGCGGGTAGAGGCCGACGCCGGAACGGTCCGGCTCGCCAGGGAAACCCAGCTTGGCGGAACTCGTGGGGAGACGAACGACCTGGGTGAGTTTCGCCTGTTCTGGCTACAGCCGGGCTCGTACTACCTGCGCGTTACCGTTCTCGAAGGCGTGTCCCCGAAGGTCCGGGGCGGAGCTCCCGGGCTGCTGACGGCTTACTACCCGGGGACTGTCGATCCGACCCGGGCCAATCCGATCGACGTGGTCGCCGGAGAAGAGACGCGCGTCCGGACTCTGACGTTGGTGCGGCAGACCATCGCGACTGTGCGCGGTCACGTCGAGTTCGATCCGAGCGCCGGCGATGGTGGGCGGCTCAACAACCTGCTCGTGCGGCGCCGGGACAACCTCCATCCTGAGATCGAGTCCGACAGCTACGCGGTTCCCGAGCCCGGCGCTTTCGAGCTGAGGGACGTCGTGCCCGGCGAATACGAGATCATCGCCCGGGGCGAGAACGCCGAGGGTCCCCTGGTCGGGTACGCCTTGGTACGCGCCGGCTTTAGCGACATCGATGATCTCGTCGTTCTCATGGACCGGGGGATTGTGCTGGAAGGGAGCGTCTCGGTCGCTGGGGAACTCGCGCCCCCGGAGGGATTGCGGGTTGTGGTCTCAGGCCTCGAGCACAAGTCTGTCGCATTGGTCGAGCCTGGAGGCGCGTTCGAAGTCGCCGGTCTGGTTCCCGGCGCCTATCGGCTCGGCATCGAGCCCCTGCTTGCTGGATTTTACGTCGAGGATATTCGCCTCGGCAGCCAGTCGGCCCTCGAGGGGTTCGAACTCGATCGAACACCGCCGGCCCTGGAAGTTGTCCTCGGGAACAACGGCGGGACCATCGTCGGAAGTGTCGCCACGGGCGGTGCCCTTGAAAACGCCCGGTATACCGTCGTACTGATTCCCGACCGGGAGCGTCGGGGCATACACGAACACTACAGATCCGTCACGACAGATTCCGATGGTCGTTTCGAAGTCAGCAGCATCGCTCCAGGCGACTACCGGATTCTGACCTGGGACAGTGTCCACTCGATCCCCTATTTGGATGTGGAGTTCATGCGGCCCTTCGAGGAACTCGGCCTCGCCGTGTCCGTCGCCCCGGAGAGCATCCAGGAACTGTACCTGTCGTTGGCGACCGGCCCGTGATCCCCTCCGCCCACTTGAACCTTTAAATCCAGCCCTACTTCTGCTCAAATACGTAGGTCCATAAACCAGAAGAGGAGACGCGTCCATGTTCAGGAAATTGTCGTTTGTCTTGGTTTTTGCGTTGAGCGCGATGCTCGTTGCGGCTGTGCCGGCATCGGCCCAGGATCAGGTTGAAGAATCCGGCCTCCAGGCACTGGATCTCGCCGATGTCCTCGGCTGGAAGAGCATCGGGGGCGCAACAGTATCGAAAGACGGCGCCTGGTTCGGCCACGCCGTTACCCCCGCCGAGGGCGACGCGGAGGTCATCATCCGGGAGACGAACGGCGACCGGGAACTGAAGTTTCCGATCGGAGACCCCGGGCGCGCGAGGGTTTCCTTTTCTGACGATTCCCGGTGGGCTGCGTTCACGATCTTCCCGACGAAGAAAGAAGCGAAGGACGCCGAACAGAGCAGGGAGAGGCTGGACAACAAGACGGGGCTGGTCGAGCTTGCGACCGGGGAACTGGTCGAGTTCGAGAAGATCCGGAACTTTGCTTTTTCCGGCGAGAACGCGGCCTGGCTTGCGCTTCACAAAGGCGCAGCACGACCGGGTGGAGCGCCCGGGCGGGGCGGTGGTCGCGGGCAGGCTCCACCCACGGGCCAGAGTGAGGACGAGGGAAATGCCGCGCTGACAGGCTCCGACATGATTCTGTATGAATTGGCGACCGGCCAGATGCTCAACATCGGCAACGTTCGCGAGTTCGCTTTCAACGAGAGCGGGGAGTGGCTCAGTTGGGTTATCGGTGCAGAGGACCAGATCGGCAACGGTGTGCAGGTTCGTAACATGGAGACGGGTGTCGTCATGGCGCTCGACAGCGATCGCGCGAACTACCAGGGGTTGAACTGGACTGAGGCGGGAGACGCGCTGGCCCTGTTGAAAGGCAAGGAAAGCGAGGACTACGAAGACGATCTCTACAGCCTCGTGGCCTTCTCGAACTTCTCGGCGACGGGCGCGGAGAGGGTGATCTACGATCCGGCCGAAGATGTCGATTTTCCCGAGGGCATGACGATCAGCGACAACCGCGCACCGGCGTGGATGGACGATCTCGGTGGAATCCTGTTCGGCATCACCGAAGTTGTGGAAAAGGAGGACGCCGAAGACGAAGGTGAAGATGACGAGGAGTCTTCTGAAAGCGCCCCGGAGTCGGAGGGTCCTCGGCGAGGAGGCCGCGGCGGACGCGATCGGGAGGCCGAACCCGAGACCTCGGATCTGGTCGTGTGGCATTACCTGGACGAGCGGCTGCAGTCGCAGCAACAGGTTCAGGAGAACCGGGACCTGAACTTCAGCTTCCTGAGCATCTATCGGGTCGCCGAGACCAAGTTCATCCGTCTGGCTGACGATCAAGTACGGACTGTCAGCGCGGACCCCAACGACCGCTATGCGATCGGATTCGACGTCCGCGACTACGAGCTTCTCGGGAATCTCGATGGTCGCCGGTACCGCGACGTCTACGTGACCGACCTCGAGACGGGGGAGCGGACACTTGCGGCGGAGCGGATGCGCTGGTTCTTCGGCGAGAATCCGAAATCGGATCACTTCCTCTATTACAAGGGTGGGGACTACTACACCTATGACATGGCAGCCGGCGAGGATCGGAACATCACCGAGGGCGTCGGGACGTCTTTCATCAATACCGAAGACGACCACAACATCGTCGACCCGCCGATCCGGCCCATCGGGTGGGCCGAGGACGGCCAGTCGGTCCTGCTTTCCGACAATTGGGACGTGTGGAGCGTGCCCGTTCATGGTGGCGCCGGTACGAATCTAACCATCAACGGCCGGGCGGACGGCATCCGTTACAACCGTGTGTTCCGCCTGGATCCGGATGATGAAGGCTTCGACCTGTCCGAGCCGGTCTACTTCAACGCGTACGGAGAGCGGACCAAGAAATCCGGGTTTGCGCGGCTCGACCCGGGTCAGACTGCCGCCGAACTGCTCATGTGGGAGGACGCGAGCTTTGGGAACCTGACCAAAGCCGAGGACGCCGACACCTACGTCTACACGCGGCAGACGAACACCAACTTCCCCGACTATTACGTTGCCGGGGGCACGCTTTCAAATGCGTCCCGCCTTTCCGATGCGAACCCGCAGCAGGCAGACGTCCGGTGGTCGGACGGGTCGATCCTCATCGACTACGTGAGTGACAAGGGCGCCCGACTGCAGGGGGCGCTTCACCTGCCCGCCAACTACGAGGAAGGGAAGTCCTATCCGACGATCGTGTTCATTTACGAGAAGCGGTCGCAGAACCTGAACCGTTATGCCCAGCCCGTCGCTTACAGCTTCAACAAATCCGTGTACACGAGCAAGGGGTACGCGGTGCTGGAGCCGGATATCACCTACACGCTGAACGACCCCGGCATGTCGGCGGTCTGGTGCGTCCTGCCAGCCCTCGACGCGGCTATCGCGACCGGTGTCGTCGACCCGGAGCGCGTCGGACTCCACGGCCATTCCTGGGGCGGCTATCAGACTTCATTCATCATCACGCAGACCAACCGCTTCCGTGCCGCGGCCGCCGGTGCCCCGTTGACGAACATGATCAGTATGTACAGCTCGATCTACTGGAACACGGGCGGCGCAAACCAGGCCATCTTCGAGAGCAGCCAGGGCCGCTTCCAGGGTGGATACTGGGACAACATCGAGGCGTACACGCGTAACTCGCCCGTCTACTACGCGACGCGCGTGACGACGCCTCTCCTGCTGCTCCACAACGATCAGGACGGTGCGGTCGACTGGAACCAGGGCATCGAGTACTTCAACACTCTGCGTCGGCTCAACAAGGAAGTCGTCATGCTGCAGTACGAGGGCGAAAACCACGGCTTGCGCAAGGATGCGAACCGGAAGGACTACTTCGTCCGTATGCAGGAGTTCTTCGATCACCACCTGCTCGACGCCGAGGCGCCGAAGTGGTTGAAGGAAGGCATCGACCACCTGGATTTGGAAGACCACCGCCAGGAACGGGCAAAGCAACTGACAACAAGCGGCTCGAACAACTGACCGATAGGGGACAGGCTCCCCTGTCCCCTTCCTTCCGTTGCAGGAATTGCAGCTTTGATTCTGTAATAGCTGATAGTGCCCAAGGGGGACAGGGGAGCCTGTCCCCCTTCCTTGTTGCTTCCTTCTTGCACTTTCCCTATTCGCCATGATATATCTATTGTCGATATATCTACTATCGACTGAATGATGATGGCGAAGACAAATCAGCACCCAAACGAACGACTGCCCCTCAACCATGCGGATCTGCATATACTCGTCTCCCTGACCGGCGGCGATAGGCACGGCTACGCGATCATGCAGGATGTCCGCGCCCTCAGTGGCGAGCGTGTACGGCTCGGGCCGGGGACCCTATACACGGCGATCAAGAGACTGCTCGAGGCCGGCTTGATCGAAGAGAGCGACCGTCGCCCCGATCCTGAACTCGACGACCAGCGGCGTCGCTACTACCGACTGACGCGTTACGGACGGCGGGTCGTGGCGGCGGAGGCCGAGCGGCTTCAGGGAATTGTCCGCGTGATGCAGGAACGCCGGCTGATCAGCCCACCAAAGGCTGCCAGAGGATCGATATGACTCACAACAATCGTTCCCAGCGGATCTACAGCGCGCTCGTTTGGCTCTACCCGGCATCGTTTCGCAGCGAGTACCGGGAGTGTCTGGAAGGCGCGTTCGAGGATCTTCGACGGGAGGCGTCGGGACCTTTCGTCATGGCCAGATTCTGGGTGCGCACTCTTTGGGATCTGGTGCGCTCGGTCATCACCGAGCACATCAAACACATCAATCGGCCGACGCCGAAGCGCGACCGCAAGTTTCGGACGCGTTGGATCACCACGCTGGCGGCAGCTGGCGCCGTCGGTCCGTTCGTCGAGAGCTGGGTCGTTTACCTTTTGAGGCCCATAGAGTTTGCCCTGAGTGTGCAGATCGTATCGACCTGGGTATTCGCCGGGGCTTTCCTCGGGATGATGATCGGCGTGGCCGAGGCAATCCTGCTCCGCAGGCATGGCATTTCTCCACCGTGGTGGGTCGCGGCGAGCATCGTCGGTGGTATTGTCGGTTGGACGACTGGCATGAGCGCAGGTCGTTTCGTTGGATCCCGCTTCTCGATTCTCGGTTCCGATGTGCTTGCCCTGCTCGTCGCGTTCTCTATTACTGCAATTGCGCTCGGCGGCGTCCAGTGGTGGGTCCTCAGGCGAAGCCATGGTCGGGCTCAATCGTGGATCGCCGCCAACGTGGCCGCGGCTCCGGTCGCCTGTTTCGCGGGCCTGCCGTTTCTGTCTGGCGCCCTGGGGCCCGAATCGATGTCGGCCTTCCTGATCGTCAATGTGGTCGTCATGTCGACCCTCGGGGTCATGACTGCCAGCTCGATGGACCAGATTCTCGGGCATCCACGAGGGGACGCGCCGAGTGCTCCGGATGCTGAACTGCAGGTTGCTTCAAACTGACCGCGCCAGTAGAGTTTCTTCCTGATGTCCAATTTCGGGCGTCTCGGAGGAATCCCTGGACCGGAACAACCCAACCTCACCTCTCAACCGGCTGTCCGCCCTCAGCAATGCGCAGTTCATCAGCCTGATCGGTCTGATGTGTGTCGCGGCCTACCTGCCGGGATGGGACAACGGATTTATCGCGGATGATCTTGTCCTGCTGGATGGCGCGAACCCATTCGGAGGGAGCACCACCCGCCCGTTCGAATTCGACTCCTCTCAGTACTTTCGCTTGACCAGCTATTTCGCTTTCGGCGCCCTGAAATACTCGATCGGGTATCAGGCATGGGTGCTGTATGCCTTCACGACGTTTCTCCACTTCGTGAACGCCGTCCTCGTGTTCTTTCTCTTCCTTAGACTGGATCTGGCTCGCTCAACCGCAGGCGTGGGCGCTCTGATGTTTGCCGTCGTCGTCTACGGCGACGAGGCCGTCCTGTGGTTGGCCGGCATGAACGAATCATTGATGACCTTCGGGCTGCTGTCGGCCTTCCTTCTGTGGATTCGGGGGAAGTATGCCGCGAGCGCGTTGTTCTACTGCTTCGCCTTGATCTCGAAGGAAGCGGCTCCCATCATCCTGCCCCTGATCGTGCTCGTCGAGTGGGCGAGGGGATCGCGGCCGAGATTCGAAACGCGCTACTTGTATCTGCTGGTGCCGACCGCCGTCTTTGGTGGCGCGTTTCTCTTTCTGCTGGGGAGCAACAGCATCGTCGGGTACGGAAGGTTTTCGTTCAATCTGGATGCCGCCGTTGTGATGCTCCGAAGCTTGCACCGCATGTTCTATCCGTGGCTGTACGCCTTGCTGATTGCCTGCTGGGTCACAATACGGGGCTTGCCCGCCCGGCGAACCTTCCTACTATCCCTGGCCCTGGTCGCCATCGCGCTGCTGCCGTACGCCTTCCTCGACCATCGTGCCGTGGCCAGTCGTCACCAGTATCTCGCGTCAATTCCGCTGTGCTGGGCGATGGCCCAATCACTGCTAGCGGTCGGCCGCGAGCGTATTCGGGAAGCATTTCTGGTCTCATTCGTCCTCATCAACATCAGTCTATTCTGGGTCCAGAAAGACGGACAATACGAGCAGCGAGCCGCTCCGACCGAACAACTGATCGCAACAATGCGAACCATCGACCCGCAACCAGTCTTGATCGAAGGTTTCGCCTATCCTTTTCCGGCCATCGCGAAGGTAGCCGCTCCTCTTGTTCCAGGATGGACGCCGGGCCTGATCCGCCTGCCCGAGAGCGACGGGCCGTGCGCCGAGTGTGTGGTCTTGCGTTGGTCGGAGGTAACGGGAACCTATATCCGGGAGTAGGTCAACCCAAGTGAAACGAGGATCAGCAGGAACATAGCTGCGATCAGGCAAACCCAGTAGAGTGCCCCTACCGCCAGCCCCTTCCAGATAGTCCTGCCCCACCGTTCCCCAAAAAGCCGCTTCAATGCCGTGAAGTGATACAGGATCGTGAGGGGCACCCAAACCGCACCGATGACCCTTCCGGTCGTGCCGGCCACGCTCATGAGCGCGGCGAACGTGAGCAGGAGAAAAGTAAAGGAGTGGAAGTGTAGCGAGTAAATCAGGTGTGCTGAGTAGTAAGGCTGTCGGCGACGATAGAACGCAAGCGTCAGCGCGGCAAATAGCGGCATCAGCAGGAACCCGACTCGAGGCAGGTTGGTCCGGATGCTGTCGGAGAACTCCTCGGCGCTCTCGGCATCGGGAGCGTCGGTGTTGATATCAATAAACCCGCCCTGATCGCTCGGTACAACGGCCGCCACCAGGAAAAACAGCAGCGAAAATGCCAGATACAGGCGGAGGGGCGATATGTAACTGGCGCGGCGACCGTCGACGAAATCTTTCGTGATCTTCCCGGGCTCCATAACGAGGACCTTCACGGTTCTCAGGATTTTCCTGTCCAGATATAGAAACTCGTGGAGTGCCTCGTGGAGCAAATCGCGAATGCCCGGGGTCGACGTCGTTGCTCTCTGTCCGCACTGGTGACAGTAAACTCCGTGCAGTCCAGCGCCACAGTTGAGGCAACTTTCGTCGGTAGTTGGCGAAGTCATTTGACGCGCATGTTCCCATGATCCGCTCGGTCGCGGCAAGGGACGCTTGTCGTTCTCCATGACGCCTGATCTGCTGGCCAGGGCGTTTCGGCGGCCCCTGATCACTGTGGCCCCGCCACCAATAAACAGTCGGCGATTGTATTGCGATATATGGGACAGGACACTAAAGTATCCAAAACCGTTTCAAGCAGGTCGTTGCCGGGTTTCCGACCGACCAAGGAGTTGAAGATGACGCGATCCGAGAGACGTTTCGTGGGTCCGGCTTTGGTGGTGTTGCTTGCTCTCCTCGGCTGCGGTCCGGCGCCGGAGGCCGGCGAGGCGGTGGAGGCCGCTGCCGCACCGGACTTCACGAACGGCGTTCCATCGTTCGAGGCGGACATGGGTTGGCCGGCGTCGATGCCCGAGGGCTTCGAGTGGGGACAGGTGCTGGGGATCAACGCGGACGCCCAAGGCCATGTCTGGGTCACTACGCGGGGCCAGGTGGCCGAGTTCGACCCCGAAGGGAATCCCGTGCAGGTGTGGAGCGCGCGGGGACCCGAGGGGCAGTGGTCGGTGATCCATGGTCTGTTCGTCGATCACAACGACTTCGTCTGGAGCAACGCGCGCGAGCAGCACCAGATCCTGAAATTCACCCGCGACGGCGAACTGGTGATGACGATCGGAACCCTCGACGAGACCGGCGGCAGCAACGATCCGAATCTCCTGGGCCGCCCCGCGGAACTCTATGTCGAGCCGACCACGAATGAACTGTTCGTGGTCGATGGCTATTCGAACCGTCGCGTGATCGTCTACGACGCCGAAACCGGCGAGTACCTCCGCCACTGGGGCGCATACGGCGAAGTCCCGGATGACGAAGCCCGGAATCGACTGAGCGAGGATGATCCGACACCAGCCCTCCAATTCGCGGTCGTCCACGGCATCACGGGTTCGCACGATGGGCTGATCTATGTGGGCGACCGAACCAACAGCCGGGTCCAGGTGTTCCGGCATGACGGCGAATACGTCACCGAACGCGTCATCCGGGAAGGGAACGGCGCTGCATTCTCCGTTGCGCTTTCTCACGATCCGGAGCAGACCTTCCTCTATGTCGCAGACGGGACAGAGCACAGGATCTGGATTCTCCGCAGGGAGACCATGGAAGTCGTCGGCCAGTTTGCCAGGGAAGGGTCCGGGCCGGGCGAGTTGGGACGGCCGCACAACCTGACGGCGGACTCGCGGGGCAACATCTACGTGGCGGAGGCCGACCCGGGAATGCGCGGGCAGAAGTTCGAGTTCAAGGGATTGGTCAGCCCGTAGGGCTCATTCAGGTAAAAGACAGATCAGGCTTAGTCCCCATGTCGATGGGCGTGTCGCGGTGATCTGTCGAGATCGCGTGCAGGTCGGGCAGCTGAAAGGCCCGGTCCAGGGTCAGGTGACCGTCGTCGGCCAGAACCTTGACGACGTCGGGCGTCCGTAGCGCTTCCGTCTCCACGATGCCGAATCGCCGGTCAATGGCGTTGAGAAACAACCCAATGACGTTGCCGTGTGTGCAGATTCCGATCGTCTTCTTGACCGGTTCGGCCAGGATCCCGTGGACTGTGGCCACGAATCGCGTCTGAGCGTCCATCGAGCTTTCGCAGCCGGGCTTCGCGTAGCTGAAGTCCTCCCACGACCGACGCCAGATCTCGTAGAAGTTTCGGTCGATTCCGTTGCTGATATTGCGTTTCTGGAGGCCCTCGCGGAGCTTAATCTCCAGATCGCTCGCTTTCGAATATGGTCGGACGGTCTCCACACACCGGAGGTAACGGCTCGAGAACAGCTGCTCGATGCCGAGGGGCCCAAGCAATTCGGGCAGCGTTTTCGCCTGCGCCTTGCCGCGCTCGCTCAACGGCCAGGCGCTCTCTTCGAGGCTGATGGATGGATTGCTCTGGGCGTGCCGGATGAGATAGATCGTTGTTGCCATTCAGTGTAGCCTTCCCTCTAAGCTTGATCCCGGAAGGTCCAAAAAGTATGCCACGATTTCTGCCCGGGCCGGAGTGTCGCTGAGTATGAGCGTACATATCCGTCCGTTCGTCGAGACCGACTGCGAGCGGTTGGTCGAAATCCTGGAACTCAATGGGCAATACGGCCATCCCGACGTAGAGGGTCCCGCCGCCATGAAGCGGGTGGCGGCATGCCCGGCGGCTTTTTTCTTCGTTGCCGAGGTCGATGGCCGGTCGCAGGGGCTCGTTCGCGGCAACTATGATGGTTCGCGCGCGATGATCCATCTCCTTTCCATTTGCCCTGACGTTCAACGGCAGGGAATCGGCACGGCCCTCGTAGCGGCGGTGGAGCATGAGGTAAGAGGCCGAGGCGCCCCAAGTTTGAGCGTCACGGTGACGGATGAAAGCGCGGGCTTCTGGGAGAAGCTCGGATTCGGCTTTGGGGCTGCCGACGTCCGGCTGATGCTGAAACCTGGTTTGTAGTTGAGCGAGCTTCATCTCCTCACGCTCGAGACGCAGCGGAAAGCGCAGGCGCTGTATGAAAAGTACGGGTTTCGAGAGTCGGCCAGGGGAGAAGTGCACGGGAATCCGGTTGTGCAGTACCGGAAGGCAGTCACGAACCTGGAGTGACCGAGAGGGTCAAGTCCGGACTGCCGGCGCGTCCCCAACCTTCTCTGGAAGCTCCCCGAACTTCCTCTTGTAATAGCGCGTCCAGAAGTGCAGCGCGGGCAAACCTATTGTTGCGGGGAGGACCCAGGGGAGGAACGACCACGTCCCCTCGATGATGGCTCCGCCGAAGATGTTCCTCGCCCCGAATACGAAGAACGCGGTGTGGAATGCGACGCCTGCGCCCACCATGCCATCCATATGCCTGTACCACCAGGCCATCGGAGTGGGCCGCGGGTTGGCGAGGAACTTTCGGGTTTCGAAGAAACCGAGGAAGCCGACCAGGCCGAGGGCCGTAGGGATCGCGAACATCGGACCGTTGCCCACGGCGATGTTGTAGACACCGAAGAGGAGTACCGCGACGCTTGCCGCCGCCTGCGTCCAGTTGAACGCCCGCAGTCGCGGGCCGGCGAGCGTCTCGGGTTGCCGCCGCGTTCGTACCACCCGGACTCCGTTTTCGATGCTGTTCAGCAGGAAGATGCCCAGCAGGCCGAGTATCGAGATGAACATGATCTGATCGATCGGTATCTCCGACAACACGACCGGCTCGCCGACCCAGCTGGAGGGATGGATTAGCACCCAGGCCGACGACCCCAGAGCCGTTAGCGCGACTGTGTATGCGCATACCGCGAACACCTTGCCGGCGACCACGTGAACCCTGCCGCCCTTCCGGGTCAGTGCCGGCACCCAGAACATGGCCAACCCCACGAAACCCAAGTAAATATGCGACGCTCGCAGCACGCTGTGAATGATGTCAGCCATGACGGACCTCCTTCGGATTCTTATCGGGTCCTCGGGGCCGCACGGCCCTTGGTTGTTGTCTCTGTTTGATGCGCGTGAGCGCCTCGTCGCACCATCGGACCTTCGCCCTCATCGAGTGAATGCCCATGCGTAGTGCCAGGTGGACATGAAAGTCCTCTGCGCTCAGGGAATCAATGGCCGCCTGCCCTCGCCCGGTCAGTTCGGATTCGACCCCCAGTAGCATTGTCAGGAAGTCGGAAAGCTTGCCCCGCAACTCCAACATGAACTCTGTCGTCGCTTCGAGGTTGTCGAGCTCGTGCATGAAGCAGAGTTGGGCCACGTACGCAAACCGTTCGGTTCCCATCTGCGGGCCGGCGCCTATCCAATGGAGCAGCTCCCGCCGCCCCGCCGCGTTCCGGCGGTAGACGCGACGCGGCGGTCCTTTGGACGAAGGCTCGGTCCGACTCTTGAGCCACCCGCGTTTCTCCAGTTTCTTCAGTGTCGGGTAAATCTGGCTCAGCTCTGCAGACCAGAAGTGACGGGCACCTTCGCTGAATGCCGTCTTGATGTCATAGCCGCTCGATGGGTCATGAAGCATGCCCAGCAGGATGTGTTCGAGGCTCACGTCGGGTCTCTCCTGTAACTATGACAAGTATTCTATAGCAAAACTTATATAGTGTCGAGTGAAAACGTCGATCGGCCGAGATCCCGTCAGTCCGACGGCGATTTCCTTGGCGCATGCACTATGGCCTTCTATATGATTCCCTCAGTTAATCCCGATTGTTCGCCAGCCGAAGTCGGCACTCCTGGAGGAGGCATGATGACCCTTCTGCGCTTCTCGCTGATCGGCCTTTTTGCGGTCTCGCTAGCGGCCCAGAACGTAGCCGATCCAAACTCTCTGCTTCAGGCGATCCAGCTTGATGACATTGCCGAGGTGCGGCAGTTGCTCGATAGCGGTGTCGATCCGGACGTTGCGGACGATGATGGCACCTCGGCCCTGATGCTGGCGACTCTGTTCGCGGATGCTTCCACGCTGGAATTGCTGCTCGACTACGGGGCTGACCCGAATTTCACCGACCCGTTCGGGGCCACAGCTTTGATGTGGGCGGTGCCCGATCTGGAAAAGGTCCGCGTGCTGATCGGTCACGGTGCAGACGCCAATGCGCGGTCGGACAATCTGGGGCGGACTCCGCTCCTGATCGCGGCCAGCTATCCGGGAACCATCGATGTACTTCGGTTGCTCTCCAGTAACGGTGCCGACGTCGAAGCCGGGGCATTGTCGCTGGCTACGGGATCTTCGGATGCCAGCGTCGTGCGCTTCCTCGTCGAGCACGGCATCGATCCCGGCGGGAATCGAGGAACCCGGGTCTACGGTCGGCCGAATTTGCCGACGATCGGGTACATGATGGCTGCCGGTTTGAGTGTCAGCCCGAACGCCCTTGTCGGAGGAAGCCACTGGCAGGATCCCTCCCTGATCGAGCGCTGGATCAAAATGGGCGCGGACGTCAACGCGAGCACGGGCAGGTACGGCAAGACACCCCTGATGGCGGCCGCCGCCTCGGAACTGGCCGGGCCCGAGACCGTGCGGCTGCTGCTCGAGAACGGAGCAGACCCCAACGCGGAAAGCTCGGAAGGCGAACGGGCTCTGGACTGGGCGATCTATAGATCCGCCCAGGCGAGGATCGACGTGCTCGAAGAGTACGGCGCGATGCGGGGCAACGGTCCCAGGCAGCGTTCATTTCCTCCTCCGGAGCGGAATGCTCGCATGGACCCTCGCGTTTCGGTCGGCAGAAGCGTCGACCTGCTCCTCAAAGCGAGTCCTCCAATGTTCGATCGAAGCACCTGCGTCACCTGCCACAACAACACACTGCCCGCAGTTGCCGCGGCGCTTGCCCGCAGGAAGGGAATCGAGGTGGACGAGGAGCTCGCGGCGGAGAATCTTGACGACATGCTCGCTGTCTTCCCTCCGAGCGGGGAACGCTTGATGCAGGGGCAGCAGACTATCGGCGGCATCGCGCTGACGGTGGGGTACGTCGCCGAAGCGCTCGGTGCCGAGAAATACCCGCTGAACAAAGTTACCGCGGCGATGTCGCACTGGGTCGCGGCGACCCAGATGCCAGACGGCAGGTGGATCGGTAACGGCGCCAACCGTCCGCCGATCGAATACAGCACGATCAGTCACACGGCGATGGCCGTACGGGTCCTGGCGCTGTACCCGATACCCAGTCGTTCCGACGAGACTGCCGAACGCCTCGAAATGGCACAGCGATGGTTGGTTTCGTCCGAAGCAAACTCCGCGGAAGAACGCGGAATGCGACTGATGGGTTTGGTCTGGACGGGAGCGCCGCGGTCCGCGGTGGAAGCGGCGATCGAGGAAATACGTGGGCACCAGGGGGCCGATGGCGGTTGGCCCCAGCTCTCTCAACTGGAGCCCGACGCCTACGGGACGGGGCTCTCACTCGTGGCGCTTCACGAAGCCGGGGTTCCGGTCGACGATGCCACCTACCGGCGCGGCATCGAGTTTCTGCTCGAAACCCAGTATCGGGACGGTTCCTGGCTGGTGAAGTCGCGTTCGTTTCCTTCCCAGGTGTATTTTGAGAGTGGATTCCCCTTCGACAGACACCAGTGGATCTCATCGGCGGGAACGGGCTGGGCGGCGATCGCGATTTCGCACACTCTGCAGTGAAATCTGCGAACGCCAATTCGAAGCTCTGCTGTAGCGGCGGTCTATGACCGCCGGAGAAGTTTCGGAGATGGATTTCGGCGGTCATAGACCGCCGCTACAGTGGGGTCTCTCTTACACGGTCGGAGGGAAATGTAGAAATCTGTACCGCTTATTAGCGTTGGAAGATTCCTAGTCCGATCCCCGGAGCGTGAGCTCGATCCGTGCGTCTCCTTGTCTCCAGGTTCCAGACATTGCGGCTCCGTCCCCGGTCAATTCCGCGACGTAGAACGCGCCCAGCGTTTGGACGCCCAGACGAACCTCGCTGCCCTCGACCGCGAGGGTGTCGACCTCGTACTCGATGGCCGCCTGCCCCGGAGCCCCGATCGACATCACGACCCGCCCACCGGGTTCCGCCGGTACATTCAGCCGGATCTCCAGAGTCAACCCACCGGCGTCCAGTGTGCCCTCCCACGCCCCTTCGAGTGTAGGGGCATCGGTGGATGCGTCTCTCACCGCTCGCCTGGCGAGCTCGAACCGGTAGATCCGGCCCTCCAGCACGAAATTTCCAGAAAGGCCGTTCCCGTCGGGAGCAATCGCCCCGTCGAAGGCAGGAGCACCCGCGGCACCCTCAACTTCAAAGGAAAAGTACTGGTCTCGGATCTGGATGCTGGCGACACGACGTAGCACGGCATCCTGGTCCGGGATGTCGATCACGCCTACCAGTTCGCCATCGTCGTCCTCGACGACTAGCGTGACGGCTTGATCCACCCCTTGCATGCGGATGCTGCCTTCCCAGCTTCCGACCAGTTCGGTCCGGGATTGTCCGAGAGCCCCGATCGGCCAGAGACCGGCGACGATGAGCAGGGGCGAGAGCAGAGTGAAACGTCGAAGCATGACCGGACTTCCTCCATTGGTTGTGGTCTGGATTGAGGCCATTCTGCCGGAAGCCGGCGCCGAAGTCCAAGCAAACGGGGGTACAGAGTGACAAACTCCCATTTCTCTGGACCCCGTCGCCGAATACCCGCAGACTGCCAGAAGCTAAGCGGAGGGTATCCATGAGATCAGAGCTCGCTTTACCTCTGGGGTTGGCATTGTGTCTCGTTAGCGCGGCCCTCGGCCAGCAGGTTCCCGACAGGGACTTTCGCCCTCGGGTGACAGACCCGGCCTACGGTTCCGGGGAAGGCCCAATTGTCTGCCTGGACGAAGCGCACAGCAATTTCCATACTCTGGAAGGTCGATTCTGGGCGTTCGGCGAACTACTGCGAAGGGACGGCTACCGCGTGATTCCCAGCCGTACGTCTTTCGCCCCTGATGCCCTGGGCGAATGCGACATCCTCGTAATTTCGAACGCTCAGCCGGGAGACCAGGGCTGGAATAACTATCCATACCCGACGCCGTCCGCCTTCGGTGGCGATGAAATCCAGGCGGTAGAGGAGTGGGTGCGCGCGGGAGGCAGCCTTTTGCTCAAGCCGACCACATGCCGCTCGCGGGTGCTGCCGCCGGCCTGGCTGCAGCCTTCGACGTGGAGTTCACGGATGGATTTGCCGTCGAGACGATCGACGGCGAACCGGATCTGGCGCGACCGACGATCTTCCGTCTCGAGGATGAGACGCTCCGGATGCATGCGATCACCCGAGGTCGCGACGATGGAGAATCCGTTTCCAGCGTCCGATCATTCACGGGACAAGCCTTCCGGGCCCCCGAGTCGGCCGAACCGCTGCTCGTCCTGCCCGCAAATTTCATCACGTTGATGCCAAGGACCGCCTGGCAGTTTGACGACGCGACACGCCGCATTGCGACGGGCGGGTGGCTTCAGGGTGCGGTCATGCCCGTCGGGCGGGGACGCGCTGCGTTTTTCGGCGAGGCTGCGATGTTCAGCGCTCAGGTCGCGGGCGCCGAGCGGACACCGATGGGGATGAACTCGCCGATGGCCGAACAGAACTATCAGTTTGCTCTCAACCTGATGCACTGGCTGTCCGGAATGCTCGACTGACTCCTTTTTTGTTTGACCATGTCGGGCTGCTGGCCCAACATGTCGGACAACCCACACCGAGCAGCAATAAAGAGATGATCCACAGCCGAACCATCGTCCTTGCCATGTTGTGCTTATTGTTTCCGTATACAACCTGTGCGCAGGTTGCGGGCGAGAGCGCGGAGGAGATCATGCGCCGGGAGGCGGAACTGGAGATCGCGAGGCTTGCCGAAGAGGCGCGAATCAAAGAGGAGCTCTGGGAGACCCCCAGTCCGACAGAACCCGGAGTCCGCACGACACGTTCACCCCTCGTCTTGAGCGCAGAAGGGCGGGAGATGCTCTTTCGTGGCCGGCGGCTGGCCGGCTTCCTCAGAGAGGTCGAGCAGCTCCGCCTCGACGTGCGCGCGATGAGAGCTTTCCGGTACGCCCCGATGTCCGAGCCGTGGGCCATCCGGGACTTGGCACGTCGTGCGAGGGACTTGGAAGAGATGGCGGACCGGCTTCTCGACTTCGTCCAGGACGGTTCCGACCCAGAGATCGAAGTCCTTCTGCCGGAAGAGGATCTGGCCGCGTGTCTCAGACGTCTTTCGAGAGTGACGCGCCGATTGATCCCCCGAGTCGTTGCGCTCACGACAGGCGCCATACTCGACGTGAGCCTGTATCAGGACGTCGTCGCGTGTCTGGCTCAGATAAGGAGCATCGGCGCTCTACTGCATGCCTCCACTGTCTGAATAGTCCAAATCTGATTTAACACTTGTTATCAGTGCTCTTCGCTTGATTCGCCGTTAGTATCGAGTAGTGAAGATACTCAGGAAAACCAACTTTTTCGGGTTCCGCGCGAAACTGATCATCCTTTCCGGCATCGGCCTGTTTGCCCTCGTGATCGGGACGGTGATGATCCAGGCACAGAATCCGGCTGCCGATATTCTCGGCACGCTACCGGTGATGATCGCGCTGGATGCGGATGAAGACGGGGAACTGTCGTTTGCCGAGGTCGACAACGCGCCCAACACCCTCGTCTCCCTCGACGCGGACGAAGACGGGATGCTGAGTGCCGACGAGCTGGCGCCGGAGATCGAGGCCCTCGGCCGCGGGGGACGCGGGCGTGGTGGTCGAGGGGTAGGTCGTGGTCGCGGAGGGCGTGCCGGACGTGCAGGGCGCGGTGGCCGCCCAGGACGCGGCGGACCTGGAGGCGGGTTCGGCGGCGCGGGGATTCTGGATACGTTCCCGGTCATGGCTACATTGGATGCTGATGGCGACGGCGCGCTGTCGGCCGCGGAAATTGCCGATGCCTCCGCCGCGCTGATTCCCCTCGATGCCGATGGCGACGGCAAGCTGGTGGGCGACGAACTGGTTCCGGCCGGTGGGTTCGGCCGCGGCGGTTTGGGTGCGGGCTTGGGCGGTCGCCGAGGTCCCGGCGGTCGGGGAGGTGTCGGTCGCCGTGGGCGGGGCGGAGACCCGAACGCCGTAAGGCTCGAGCCTCGAGAAATCGATTCCGAGGACGGGACAGACTCAATACCGGAACACGCGACGTTCAACGAACTCGCCTACATGGGAGATGAGGTTCTGATCGACACGCACCTCACCGGCCTGGCGTTCGTCAAGTTCGTCGTCACCGGTGCGGGAACCGACGAGACGAAGATCTATTTCATGAACACCAAGACCCATCGAGCCCATGGGGGGTTCTTGCAAGTGGCGGGATTGGGTGGTCGGGGCGGCCCCGGGTACATGATGGGCGTCCTGGTCTATCGTCCGCTCCTGACCGCGCCCAATGGGCAGCCGGGGTTGTACACGTTCGAATTCGAGCCTTTCGACTCGTACCCGTTCGATATGGTTCAGATCGCCCACAACCTGCTCTCCGAATATGCGCCCGTGGTGCGCGGACGGCTGGCCTACCATCCGATGCCGGCCGCCATCGACCGCTACGAAGACGAGCGGGATACCTATGAGGCAGCCGAACTGACGGTCTTCCTGGACGAAGATCTGTACAGCGACATCGCTTTCCTGCCGCTCAATCAGGCGGAAGGGTTCGGCCGGTTGCGGCTGATGGAACTCGACGAGCGACCCGGAGTCCGTGACGTCGTTCTCTACCGCAGTCTCCCGAATGAAATGCCGCGTGTCGCGGGAATCATCACGGCGTTCCGCCAGACACCGTTGTCCCACGTCAATCTTCGGGCGGTGCAGGACAATGTCCCCAACGCGTACATCAAAGGTGTGGCCGAGAACGAAGAGATCCGAGAGCTGATCGGTAGGTACGTCTATTACAAGGTGGCGCCCGACGGCTACGAGATCCGTGAGGCGAGCGTCGAGGAAGTCGACAACCACTTCGCCGACATCCGCCCGTCCGAGTCCCAGATCCCCGTGCGTGACCTTTCGGTGACCCAAATCCGCACGTTGGATGAGATCGGGTTCGACGATGCGACGAGTATTGGCGTCAAGGCCGCAAACGTAGCGACGCTGGATACGATCGGACTTCCCGACGCCGTCGTGCCGGATGGTTTCGCAGTTCCGTTTTACTTCTATGACGAGTTCATGAAGTCCAACGATTTTTACCAAAGAGCGGTGGCGATGCGCGGGATCGTCGATTTCGGGACCGACACCGAAATGAGGGAAAGGGAGCTAGCCGCGTTTCGCAGCGAGATCGAAGCGGGCGAGATGCCGGACTGGATGATGGATGCGCTCAACGACCTTGCGAACGGGTTCCCGGAAGGGACATCGATCCGCCTCCGTTCCAGCACGAACAACGAAGATCTTCCCGGGTTCAGCGGCGCGGGACTGTACGACTCGTTCACGCATGATCCCGACGAAGGTCATCTATCGAAGTCGATCAAGCAAGTGTTCGCAAGCCTCTGGAACTTCCGCGCCTACGAGGAGCGTGAGTTCTACCGCATCGATCACTTCGCCGCCGCCATAGGCCTGCTTGCCCATCCGAACTACTCGGACGAGCTTGCCAACGGTGTGGCCGTGTCCGAGGATATCGTCTACTAGACGGGGAACCAGCTCGGCGGTCGCAGCTACTACGTCAACACGCAAGTGGGCGAGGACCTGGTCACCAACCCCGAGGACGAATCCATCCCCGAAGAGATCCTGTTGAGTCCGTTGAACGCCCGCAACGACCGGTTCGTGAGGTCTTCCAACCGCGTCGCCGACGGTGAGACGCTTCTAAGCGCAAGGCATCGAACCGAGCTCCGACGCCACCTCACGATGATCCACAACGCGTTCCGCCGTTTCTACGGCCTGTCGCAGACCGATCAGTTCGCCATGGAGATCGAGTTCAAGATCACTGCTGAAGGTAAACTCGCGATCAAGCAGGCCAGACCGTGGGTGTACTAGCCCGCTTTTCTCACCGGTTGTCGTCGCGAAGCGTCGGAGACGCCGCCAGGACAAGGCGCGCGCCGAAAGGGCACCGCAGGCGTACTTGATCAGTACGTCGAGGCGCCCGACCAAGCGCAACGCAGTAGTGGCGGATGTATCCGGCGCTGCAGCAGACCACTGGTGAGAAATGCGGGCTAGCTCCCGGCCATCGACAAGAACAAGTCCGCTGATAGATTGAACAGCGTGGCCAGAGCCCTGGTATGCGCCTGCTGATTGCACGCTTGCCGTTGATCACTTCGGAAGCGATCCCCTTCGATCGGAAAACCGGCAACAGATCGATTTGCCTCAGCCCCCGGACTTCCATCAGCTCTCTCAGCGCTTCATCAGGCGTTGCTGCCTTGAGCTGGTAGTGTCCTTCTTCAAAATCTTCGACAAGGCGGATCATCAACCGCAGCAGCTTCTCTTCCTCGGGGGATAACCTGGCCCGCTCGACAAGACGACTGATCTCGGCAAGGATTCGCTCATTCTCCGTATCGGTCTCGATCACTGCCGGCAGCGTCTTCGCCAGCCTTTCCGTACCGTCGGGGGTCGATCGTGGATGTCGTCATTTCATCCTAGCCTCTCGATCGTATTTTTTCTTGTGTGTCAATACAGCAATGACTGCCCTGAGCCCGTTCATCAATTAAAGGCCCATCGCCAACGTGCTGCGACGATTGGACGATTGCCGGAAGTGTCGACGAAAGGGATGATTCGGGAGTCGCGAAAAGCGGGGCAATGCGGTAACTTCACTGCTTAGGTAGGAACAGGCACCCCTGTCCCTATTTCAAGCACGAACTGATGGAGCAGCTACCGGTACCGTGATTCAGCGAAACATAGCCGCAGTTGCAGTCCTACTGCTGACCCAGTTCGGTCCCCATCTTTTCGCCCAATCCGAACCCACGAGGATCTTTTTCGTTCGGCACGGGGAGACCGATCGTTCCACTCCTGAACGCCATCTGAACCAGATAGGCCAGCGGCGGGCTGCGCTATTGATGGACACGCTTCGAGACGTACCACTGACCCACATCTACTCGTCCCACACGAACCGAACCTACGAGACACTCCTGCCACTGGCCCATTCAAAGGGTATGGAAGTGGTGCGGGTACCTCGGATCGGAGCCCATGTGGAAAGCGTGGAGATCACTGCATCCGCCGCATCGAGCCTGGCGGCGGAACCTTTGACCGAGGCGCTGCTCGAGTTGCCCGAGGGAAGCACGGTGCTCGTTGCGGGAAACAGCGACAACCTTTACGCGATCATGGCTGGCCTGGGTGTCCGCGTCGGTAATCGGGGTGCGCCGTGCGAGGACGGGCACTCCTGCGTCCCCTGCGCGAACGTGTCGTGCTTTCCTCCCGGTATGCACGACCGAATGTGGTTGCTGATCCCTGGCCTCGGAGAAGACGGCGGGGCGATACTGACCCACTGGAGCTACGGACGGCCAGACTGAACGACGAGGAGACTGGATATGCGACATGCCATCATAACGATCCTGACGGTGCTGTTGCTGGCGGGTGTGGTGCCCGCCGAGCAGCGGGACAGCGACCTCAATCCGCCGTTTGAGATTCCACTCGATGTCGAAATGCGGGCGGACCTGGTCTACGCGAGCCCTGGAGGTCGGGACCTCCATCTCGATTTGTTCCTGCCGCGATCCGAGGACGGGCTGGCGCCGGCAGTTGTTTATCTGCACGGAGGCGGTTGGAGGAGCGGAAACAAGCGACAATTCTGGCGGCAAGCGGCCCACATGGCGACCCGGGGTTTCGTCGGTGTTTCCGTAGAGTACCGTCTGTCCGGGGAGGCGAAGTTCCCGGCGCCGGTAGAAGATGCAAAGGCCGCGGTGCGATGGCTGCGGGCCAACGCGAGTGAGCTTGGGATCGACACGAATCGGATCGGGGCGGCGGGCGGCTCGGCGGGAGGGCATCTGGCGGCGATGCTCGGAACCACCTCCGGCGTCCAGAAATTCGAGGGCGACGGAGGACATGCCGAGTTTTCCAGTCGGGTACAAGCCGTTGCGGGGTTCAATCCCGCCCTTGATTTCTCCGGCATCGGTGCGCGCGAAGCGGACCAGCGGGCGCTCTACCAGTTCCTGGGTTCGTCCTACCAGGAGAATCCGGATCTCTGGGCCGAGGCGTCGCCTGTCCGTCATGTGGGGGGAGATTCTGCGCCTTTCTTGTTCCTGCACGGCACCGAGGACCGAACGGTGCCTTACCGGCAGTCGGTTGAAATGCGCGACAAACTCGAGGCGGCAGGTGTGCGGGCCGAAATCTTCACGGCCGACGGGGCCCCGCACGGTTTCTTTAACGGTCCGCCCTGGTACCAGCCGAGCCTCGAGGCGATGGAAGAGTTCTTCGTCGACACGCTGGGCGCCCCGTCAAGCGATCAGCGTTGAAGTTCCGGGCATGATCAAGGTCACTACGGATGCGAGCGTGGTCGTTGCTCAGCTAACGGCGTTCTCTCTCCTCGTGTTTCTGAGTGATCCTCGGGCGGTGATCGCCGATCCATATCTTGTTGCGATCGTCAGTGTCGGCATGATCCTGCTGGTAGGCAGCCGTCTGATGCTGGGTTCGCAGTCGTACTCTCCCTTGTCCCGGCCGAGGAGTTCCAGCGTCTTCCGCGATCAGGGCATCTACGGTTACATTCGCCATCCCATATATCTGGGGCTGATGACGGTCGGTCTCGCGTTCCTGCTGGTGCGCCCCACTCTTGGTGTCGTCCTCGCCTACGCTCTCGTGCTGTTGGTGACAAACATCCGGGCAGATCTGGAGGAGGGACTTCTGGAAGAGCGGTACCCGGAGTATCGGGCGTACAAAGAGCGTACGAAGAGATTCATTCCTCTGGTCTTCTGAGGCGAATCAAATAGGGACAGGCACCTATGTCCCTATTTTGGTCCTAGATTCAGGAAGGGACTGAACGATTGGTGAAGAGTTCACGCAAGGCGCAACTCGCCGCCGACCCCGGTGTGCTCGAACCGGAACCGGTTTGTGAGTTCCAAGGCTATGAATCCGCCAGGACCGCGGGCAGCGTTGCCGTGCTGCCCTGGCGGGCGGAGTCGCTGGCAGCATCGACCCTTGGTATTCGGACCGTTCGTTCTGCCGCCGACCTGGGCGATGAGCGCTTCGGCCAGTGCCTGGTCCATCTGCAAAAGAGCCGTGCTGCGACGTGGTCCGATCTGACGGCAGCGTGGCACCTGCTCAAACCTGACGGCCGGCTGTTGCTGTGCGGCGGAAATAACCTTGGGATCACCTCAGCGGTGAAGCGGCTCGCCAAGGAACTCGACCAGCAGCCACGGGTGCTGACGAATCGAGCCCATGCGCGAATCGTCCGGTTTCTCCGCAACGGTGGCGAGGGCCCTCTCGAACCTGTCTTGCCCGCGATCGAAATTACCGGACCGAGCGGACAATCGATCCGGTTCCTGGTGGCTCCTGGCGTCTTCAGCGAGAAGCGTGTCGATGCCGGTTCAGAGATCCTGTTGTCCGTCCTCGGCGACCGTGTTCCGCCGCAACGGATCGTCGATCTGGGCTGCGGCAACGGCGTACTCGGTCTGATGGCGGCGATCCACTTTCCGGAATCGCAGGTCATGCTTCTCGATGCGGACGCCCGAGCGATTGTGTGTACGAAGAAGAACCGGGACGCACTCGAGATCCGAGAGCGCGGCGTAGTCCATTGGTGGGACGCGAGGGAGGCGCCGCCAGACACCGGATTCGATCTCGCACTGATCAATCCACCGTTTCATGACGGGAAGGCAGTCGACTTCGCCGCCGCCCGCGCGATCTTCTCTCAGCTGCCCATCTTCATGAAAGTCGGCGCAACCGCGCTCATCGTCGCAAATCGGGCGCTGCCGTACGAAGCGAATCTTTCAGAGGTTGGCTCCACCACCACACTCGCCGCGGAAAGTGGTTATAAACTGCTGTCGCTGACGGTGAAGAGCCGCTCCAGATCCTCCGGTGTCAGGCGTCGACATTCGCCCTCTGGCAGATCCCGCGGCAGATCATAGCCGCCGATCCGATCGCGATGGAGTTCGATCACCCATCCACCCAGCGCTTCGATCATCCGACGAACCTGGTGCGTCCGCCCCTCTTCGAGCAGCATCACGGCTCGGCCGGGTTCCTCGATATGCAACATCGCCGGCAGGGTGAGCCTCTCGTCTCGGACTAGTTTGAGACCCTCCGCACACCGCTCGGTCGCGTTCGCGTCGAGTTGGCCGCGGTATCCGATGCGATAGCGTTTCTCGAGTTTGCGGCGGGGATGGGTCAGCCGATGGTTCAGTTCTCCGTCGGTCGTCAGGACCACGAGCCCCGATGTCTCGCGATCGAGGCGACCGGCGACGTGGAGACCGGCGAGGCGAAACTCGCTCGGTAGCAAGTCGTCGACGATCGGTGCCTCTCGCTCGTCGTGCGTACATGCGTAACCGACCGGCTTGTGGAGCGCGAGGTGCAGGACCGAGATTGGCTCGGCCACCTCGTTACCATCGACCTCCACCGAACGACCGCCAACGCGGATCGAGGCATCGCGGCACACCTCGCCCGCCAGCCTCACCTGGCCACGCCCAATCAAGATGCGCACCTGCCTGCGACTGCCAATACCCGCATGAGCGAGCCAGGCGTCGAGGCGCGTTCCCCGAGGATCCTTCATACGCCGCGGATTGTATCCCAGCGCGAAGTTGCTGGAGAAACAGTGGTGCCGGACGGGCTACAACGCCATCGCTTGTCTGTCGGGGGCGTGAGCCGACAGCAAGGCCAGAGCCAAACCGTACTTGGGCGGATTCAGCCAAGTGCGTGCGGAGACACGGTCGACGTCATCGTGCGCACGCTGGGTCGGTATTGGTCTGTTGCTGGCCTCTCCGAACCCTCGTCAACGCCTGCAAAACACCTGTGTCTCGAGGACCGCCTCGGCGTAAGGGTCGGCCAACACTTCCTGGGCCATGAAGTCGATCGTGTCGATCGCTTGAGTTAGTTGAAAGTTCTGCTCGGTGGTGAGTGTGTCCATTCGTCGTCGCCTCCTTGCGACTTAGTCGACATCCTGTCTCTTAACGAAAGATTTGTCTGCCACACGATGTTCCGGGGCCATTCCCGAGTCAAGCCATTTTGGGTAGTCGAAAAAAATAGGGACATAGGTGCCTGTCCCTATTATCCGCAGCGCGAGTTCCCGTCGACACGAAGACCGGGGATCGATTAATTGACCCTGACACGCTACTCCCATACTATCTAGCGAATTCACCCAATGACCGCGGAAGAGGTTCCGGACATGGATTTCGGCGCTCATAGAGCGCCGCTACAGAGGAGGCTGCCCCATCGCCTGTCGCGGCGGTCTCTGACCGTCGAAATTTCTTGGTACTGACGCGACGGTGACGGAGCCGAAGACAAGAAGGAGATCCGATATGACGATGAGAACAATGCTGGGCTTCGGCATAGCAGCCGTCGGCTGCGCGGCACTCCTGGCCGCTTCGCCGGTCGGGATGAACGCCGGCCAGGTCACCGGCCAGGCAGTCGACGTCGACAACGACGACCTCGGTGGAGTGGTCGTCAGCGCGAACGGGCCGGAAGCGGGTGTGTGGGTGATCGCGGAAACCACCGATCTGCCCACCAAGTTCGTCAAGATCGTGGTCACCGATGACGAGGGGCGCTACCTGTTGCCCGACCTTCCAGACGCGGACTACAGCGTCTGGGTGCGAGGCTACGGGTTGGTGGATTCGCCAATGGTTCAGGCCGCACCGGGCCGGATTGTGAACCTGACGGCGGTGGTGGCGCCGAATGCTCGCGCGGCGGCGGAATACTACCCGGCGGGGTACTGGCTTTCTCTCCTCCAACCGCCCGACAAGAGCGAGTTCCCCGGGACAGGGCCGGAAGGTAACGGCCTCCCCACGAACATGGCTAGCCAAGCCGCATGGCTCAGGAACGTGAAGTCGGGTAACTGCATGGCCTGTCATCAACTAGGCAACAAGGCGACCCGCGAGATCCCGGAGAGCCTCGGCACTTTCGAATCGTCAGTGGCCGCCTGGGACCGGCGCGTACAGTCCGGGCAGGCCGGTGCCGGGATGAGCAACGGCCTCAACCGGCTTGGCAGGGAGCGGGCGCTCGAAATGTTCGCGGACTGGACCGACCGCATCGCCGCCGGCGAGCTGCCGCCCGCACCTCCCCGTCCGCAGGGTCTGGAACGAAACGTCGTCATAACCCAGTGGGACTGGGCCGACCCGACAGACTACCTGCACGACGTGGTCGCGACCGACAGGCGGAATCCGACAGTCAATGCCAACGGCCCCGTCTACGGAGCGCTCGAACTCAGCGCGGACTATCTGCCCATTCTGGATCCGGTGGCCCACGCCGCGAGCAGAGCGAACTTGACGGTTCGCGACGCGGACACGCCAGCGACATCGCCGAGGATGGCCGAACCTTCGCCGTACTGGGGCGACGAGGTCCTCTGGGACAGCAAAAACAACGTGCACAATCCCATGATCGACGGGGAGGGTCGGGTCTGGATCACTTCGACGGTGCGCCCGTCCGATAACCCGGACTATTGCAAAGAGGGGTCGACCCATCCGTCGGCAATGTTGTTCCCGCTTACCGGCGCCCGCCGGCATATCGCGATGTACGATCCGGAAACCGAGCAGCTCACGCATTTCAGCACGTGTTTTGGTACGCACCACCTGATGTTCGCCGAGGATGACGACAACACTCTCTGGACGAGCGGCGGCGGGCAGGTCGTTGGCTGGCTGAACACCAGAATGTTCGAGGAGACCGGCGATGAGGAGAGGTCGCAGGGCTGGACCGCACTGATCATGGACACGAACGGCAACGGCCGGAGAGACGAGTACGTGGAACCCAACGAACCGCTGGATCCCGCCAAGGACAAGCGATTCGGCCGGGCCTTTTACGCCGTCGCCCCGGCACCGGACGGCTCGATTTGGGGGACGGTCCTCTACCTCCCGGGCGCCGTAGTACGACTGGATCCGGGGACGAACCCGCCGGCGACCGCGCTCGCTGAAGTGTACGAACTGCCATTGGACGACGCGGGGGTGCCTGTTCAAGGATTCTCACCGCGTGGCGGAGACGTCGATCGCAACGGCGTGTTCTGGGCCGCTCTGGCGAGTGGACATCTTGCCAGCTTTGACCGTCGAAAGTGCGAGGGACCGCTGAACGGGCCGACGGCGACAGGTCAACACTGCCCCGAGGGATGGACCTTCTATCCCGAGCCGCTACCGCAACTGAAGGGCGTCACGGATTCCGGGAGCGCAGAGTCCAGCTATTACACCTGGGTCGATCAGTTCGATACGCTCGGGCTGGGCAGCAACGTGCCGATCAACACCGGCAATGCGTCCGAAGGGCTGCTGGCACTGAAGGACGGTGAATGGGTCATTCTCCGAGTCCCATATCCGTTGGGGTTCTATACAAAATGGATGGATGGGCGCATCGACGATCCGAACGGCGGCTGGAAGGGCAAGGGCCTCTGGACGACCGTGAGCACCCGGGTTCCCTTTCACATGGAAGGCGGCAAGGGGACGACGAGTAAGGTGATGCACTTCCAGCTCCGCCCGAACCCGCTCGCGAACTGAGCGGAGCGCCGAGGACGAGAGCCTTTCCTCTGTAGGGGCGGTCTATGACCGCCCGAGTGCGTTCATAGAGCGCACTCACACCCGGGTGATCTGGGTAAGCTTCCGATTCCCTCAGCTCGCATATCTGATATCGACCTCCTTCATCTTGACATCCCACAGGAAACTGGGTAGACTCCTCTATGCGTCCCACATGGAGGAAACGGCATGACGGAGATTCGATCACCCATTCTTCAAGGCACTCTGGATCTGATGGTGCTCAAGACGTTGGAGCAGCTCGGGCCCCTGCACGGATATGGCATTGCTCGTCGCATCGAGCAGGTCGGGCAGGATGCCCTTATCGTCAACCAGGGAACCATCTATCTCTGCCTGGTCCGGCTCGTCCAGAAGAAATGGATCGCGGCGCGGTGGGGCACATCCGACAACAACCGCAAGGCGAAGTTCTACTCCCTGACGAAGGCCGGCCGAAAGCAGCTGAAAGCCGAAACCGAAAACTGGGAGCGAATCTCTGGAGTGATCGGCCGGGTGTTGGAAGCGGCGCCTCGAACGTAACGCATGCCGACGATCTTTCATGTGATGGTGTCCCGCATTCGCGCCTTCTTTCGCCCCGGCGATCTTGATCGTGACTTCGACCAGGAGTTGGCTACGCACCTGTCGATGGCGGAAGACGACAACATGCGCCGCGGCATGACGCTCGAGCAAGCCAGGCGGGCAGCTCGCGTAGAACTGGGAGCGCTGACCCAGCTGCGTGAGTCGGGCCGCGAGGCTCGAGGCCTGCCTTGGCTGGGAACGTTCTGGCTGGACGTCAAGCTGGGCCTCCGTATGCTGCGCAAGTCCTGGGGGCTGACGCTGGTCGGGGGCCTTTCGATGACGGTCGTGATCGGTATCGCCCTGCTCGCGTTCATCTCTTTTCAAATAATGAGGGGGGGGGCACGCTGCCGCTGGACGAGGGTGAACGGGTGGTTGGCATCTGGCCCGAGGTGTCCCTGAAGAATTTCGAGCGGTGGCGCGACACCCTGGGGTTGCTGGAGGACGTTGGTGCGTTCCAAACCATCGAGCTCGGCTTGGCCATCGCGGACGGCCCGGCCGAACCGGTGTCCGTCGCCGAGATGACCGCCTCGGGCTTCGGCCTGGCGCGGGTGCCGCCGCTGCTGGGGCGGCCGCTCATCGCCGCGGACGAGCACGAAGGCGCCATTCCTGTCGTTGTGATTGGCTACGACCTGTGGCAATCGCGGTTCTTTGCCGACCCGGCGGTCGTGGGGATGCATGTTCGCCTCGGTGGCACGGACCACACCGTGGTTGGGGTCATGCCCGAGGACTTCGGGTTTCCGGTGAACCACCGTCTCTGGACGCCGCTCAGATCGGATCCGACGAACGATGTGCCCGACCAGGGACCGGAGGTCTTCGTCTTTGCCCGACTCGCTGCCGGCGCCACTCTGAAGGGCGCCCAGGCCGAGTTGACGACGGTCGGGCCGACCCCCACTGATGTTCCTGATACCGGCGAGAGCCTCCAACCCCGTCTTCTACCGTACAGGGACGCGAGAATCCCCCCTCTCCCATTCGGAGACCGCATCATCCGGTTCCTCGTTACTTTGCTTCTCATCCCGCCGCTTGCGAATATCGCTATCCTCGTCTACGCACGAACCGTCACGCGGGGGGAGGAGTTCGCAGCGCGCTATGCCCTCGGCGCGAGCCGTGGCCGCTTGATTGGGCAGCTCTTTGTCGAGGCGCTTGTGCTGGCGGCGGGGGCGGCGGGCGTGGCGCTTGTGCTCCTGCGCTTGTGGATGTTGCACGAACTCAGCATCTCGAACAGCATCCAGCCCTTCTGGTTCGACCTCGGTTTTTCCTACATGACGATTCTCTTCGCCGGTGGACTCGCCGTGATCGCCGCCCTGATCGTGGGGGTCGTGCCGGCGCACCGGGCAACCGGACGCCTGGTGCAGACCGGGCTCCGTGCGCTGGATAGTCGCACGGGCATCCAACTCGGCGCGATGTGGACCGTGCTGGTCGTGGCGCAGATCGGTTTCTCGGTTGCCGCCCTGCCCGTGGCCTTCGAGATGACATGGGGGTTGCTCCGGCCCGGCATCCTGGGACCCGGATTCGCGCCCGAGGAGGTCCTGACCGCCCGACTCATGATGGATGGGGAGATAGCGCCGGGCGCCGAGGCAGGCCAGAGCCAGTTCGCCACTCGCTTCGGAGCCCTTCAGGTCGAGTTGGTCCGGCAACTCGGAGCCGAGCCTGGTGTCTCCCGGGTGACAGTGTCGGCAGCCGTGCCCGGCGATGAGCCGTCGGCGCTCGTCGAGGTCGAGGGGTTGGAGGGCACATTCTCGCGCACAGTGGTTCAAGTCAACAGGGTAGACGACGTTTTCTTCGACGTGTTCGATGTCAGGCTCATGGCCGGCCGCCAGTTCGACGGCGGAGACCACACGCGCGAGCGAGCCGTGGTCATCGTCAACCGGACCTTTTTTCAAGACTACGTGAGCGCTCCGAATCCCCTGGGCCGCCGGGTCCGCTACGTCCGCACGCAAGGTGGCATGGCCTCGGAATCGGGGTCCTGGTATGAGATTGTCGGCGTCGTGGATGACCTTCCCGCGAACACGAACACACGCAGGATGTATCACCCCCTGGCCCCCGGAGGGGCGCACCCGGTGAGCCTCGCGCTGCGCGTGGAGCCCACCGCGAACAGCGTGGCGGGCCGGCTCCTGGACATGACGACCTCGCTCGACCCGGCCCTGCGGATTGAGGAGGTCCTCGGGCTCGATGAGATCTACCGCGACCTGGCTGCAGGCCCCCGGGTAGCCGCGGCGATCATGGGGGCGGTGACGTTGAGCGTCCTCCTTCTCTCGGTGGCGGGCCTGTATGCGCTCATGTCATTTGCCGTCAACCAGCGTCGGCGCGAGATCGGAATCCGGTCGGCCCTGGGGGCGCAACCGAGGCGTCTGTTGGCGGCCATCTTCAGACGTGCGCTGGGCCAGGTCGCGGCAGGTTTTGTCGTCGGTATCCTGCTGGCCCTCCTGGTCGACTACTACCTGCCGATCGAGGCGGCGGGCGGCCGGAACGTCCCAGGTGTCATCCCCGGGGCTGCAGTGTTCATGATTGTGGTCGGCCTGCTCGCAGCGCTCGGGCCAGCCCGTCGCGGCCTCCGGGTCGACCCACTCGAGGCGCTACGTGGCTAGCCGCGCAGGCCCAGACTTGCGACCGGCGGCGCGAAGGTAACTCATGTCGACGTTCTTCCACGTGATGGTGTTACGCATTCGCGCCTTCTTTCGCCCCGGCGATCTTGATCGTGATTTCGACCAGGAGTTGGAAACGCACCTGGCGATGGCGGAAGACGACAACTTGCGCCGAGGCATGACGCCCGAACAAGCCAGGCGGGCACCTCGTGTGGAATTGGGAGGGCTGACCGAACTGCGCGAGGCGGGTCGTGAAGCTCGCGGCCTGTTGCCATCCCCCTTGACATTCTCGCCGCTTGAAGGCATAGAATACCTATGCCTAGGGAAACTGGACTACCGCCCGGAACACTGGTGATGCTTGTCCTGAAAGTCCTGGCCACCGGGCCGCTTCACGGATACGCCATCGCACAACGCATTCACAACCTGTCGAGCGAAGAGCTGCGGGTGGAAGAAGGGTCGCTGTATCCGGCCCTTCAGAAACTACTGCTGAAAGGCTGGGTCCGGGCAAACTGGACCGTTTCGGATTCGGGTCGCCGTGTGCGTTGCTACCGCGTCACGCCTGCGGGAAAGCGACAACTCGATCTCGAGCTTTCCGAATACCGCCGCATGAACCGCGCCATAGAAGTGCTTCTGGGAAGTGCATGAGGGTAAGGCCATGAGACTGCTCGGAGAGTTGTGGCGCCGCTGCTCTTACCTGTTCAGCCGACGGCGCATGGAAGCCGACCTTCGGGAAGAAATGGAATCGCATCGTGCTGAAATGGGTGATGTGGTCCGCTTCGGCAATACGGCGCGGCTTCGGGAGGAGTCCAGCGACGTGTGGGGATGGAACTGGCTGGACGACACTGTGCGCGACATCCGCTACGCGGCTCGGACGATCGTTCGAATGCCCGTGCTCGCGATCGTCGTGGTGTTGTCTCTTGGTGTGGGCATCGGAATCAACACGACGGTTTTCTCATGGATCCAGGCCTTTGTCCTTCAACCGATCCCGGGTGTCACCGATCCATCCGATTTCTACCTGATCGAGCCGCGCTCCGACGCGGGATCCTATCCTGGCGTCTCGTGGCCCGAGTACCGGGATCTCGCCGAGGGCGTCAGCGCGTTCAACGATCTAGCGGCTTTCCGGATGGTCCCGATCAACTTTGGCGAAGACGGACGAACCGAGCGTGTGTACGGGCTTCTCGTCTCCACCAATTATTTCGCCACGCTGGGCCTGGAACCGCTGCTCGGACGGTTCGCCTGGGCCGGCGACGGCTCGAGCAACATGGAGGCCGTCGTTTCGCACGGCTTCTGGCAGAGACGCTTGGGCGGGAACGGCGATGCGATCGGCAGCACGGTGCGAGTCAACGGCCAGGAACTGACTGTGGTGGCCGTCACGCCTCCCGGGTTTCAGGGAACTGTCCTCGGCCTGGAGTTCGACGTGTGGGTTGCGGCGGGGCTGGCACCGGTGCTCTACGACGGGTCGCGCGAACTGGAAGAACGGAACCAGCGTGGCTACTCGGTGATGGGAAGGCTGCCCCCGGGCACGTCCCACGCCCAGGCCCAGGGCGACGTGGACGCCGTGACTGCACGAATCGAACGGGATTTTCCCGAAGTCCACGCCGGATTCCGCAGCGAGGTGCTTCCGTTCTGGCGCGCACCCAGGGGAAGTCAGCAGTTCGTGTTGCCCGGGCTCGCAATTTTTCAGGCCGTCATGCTGCTCCTGCTGCTGGCGGTCTGCGGCAACACGGCAAACCTGATCCTGGCGCGGGCGACCGTTCGGCAGCGTGAAGTGGCCGTGAGGCTTGCAATCGGCGGCAGCCGCTCACGCGTCATCCGGCTGCTGATGACCGAAAGCCTGCTACTGGGGCTTGCCGGCGCCACGATAGGAGTGCTGATTGCGACCTGGGGAACAACCGCGCTACGCGCCGTCCGGTTCTCCACCCTGTTTCCGGTCCGGCTAGAGACCGGTGTCGATGCGATCGGCCTTGCGTTTGCGGCAGCACTCGGCGTCGTGTGTGCGGTCGCCTTCGGAACGGCTCCGGCCCTGCAGTTGCTGCGGGGATCCCGCCTGAGCCTTCAATCCCACAGCAGTGGGACCGAGCCAAAGAAGATGCGAAAGGCCCTGATGAGCATCGAAGCGGGGTTGGCTCTCATGGTCCTGCTGGCGGCCGGTCTCTTCCTTCAGGGTTTCCGCGAAACCCTCGACACGGATCCAGGTTTCCAGACCGAGGGCCTGCTTCTTTCAGCCTACGATCTGTCCGGCGGCACGGCAGGTCACCTGGTATCGGGACCCGACACGGACAAAACCTTCGCCCGGACATTTACAGCGAGACTCCTCGAAGACCTGAGAGCGCTACCGGAAGTGGAGTCGGCTGCGATCGCTACGTTCGTGCCGATCGACATTCACGGCCTTCCGCTGGGGTCGTTCCGTCTGGAAGGCCGCCCACAAACCGAACTCGCTCCAGACCGGGCCCTTCTGAACGTGGTGACCCGTTCATACTTCGAGACCATGGGGATCCCGCTGGTCCGGGGAACCGATTTCACTACTCTCGACGACACCACGGCTCCGCTCCAGGTGATCGTCAACGAAGAATTCGTCCGGCGGTTCCTGGAGGGCTCCGAGCCGATCGGACGGCGGCTCGAAGCGAGCGGCCAAACATTTACGATTACAGGAGTCGTCAAGGACTCCGTGTACGAATCGTTCGGCGAAGCGCCGATCCCGTTCACCTACTACGCGTACAGAAATCGCATGCCCACCGATGGTCAGATCCATCTCCGGACCTGCGCACGCAGTGAGGCTCTGCTCGCGCCGGAGGTTGCGCGGGTGGTTCGCGAACTGGATCCCGCGCTTCCCGTCTTCGACGTACGAACGATGACCGAGCACATCGAAACCAACCTCTTCCTCCGGCGGATTCCCGCACAGATGTTCGTGGTTATCGCGCCGCTTCTGCTTCTGCTTGCGGCCATCGGGATCTACGGGGTCGTGGCCTACAACGTCACGCGCCGCACGAGGGAAATCGGCATCCGTCTGGCGATGGGGGCCCGCACCCGCACGCTCGTCAGACAGATTGTGGGTGAAAGCATGGGCGGTATTGCCCTCGGCATGGCATGCGGGTGGCTGCTCGCGTTCGTCGTCTACATCCACCTCGTACCCGGAGGCTCCCTCGACCCGTCCGTCTTCGTGGGCATACCTTCGCTGCTGGCGGTTGTCGCGATCACGGCATGCTGGATCCCAGCGCGGCGTGCAACGCGACTGGATCCGGTGACGGCGCTGAGAGACGACTGAGCGGTCTAGTGGTCGGCGACTCCCACCGCTTCAATACCGGTGCGTTTGTTGTTGAACCATCGATAGGGCCATGGTTGTCTATTGAGCATGTTCCGGATTCTTTGGTTGGCCCTTTGGCTCGCAGGATTGCAGGCCCAGCCTGCTCCCGCCCCAGATACCCTGCGAGGGTCGATTGAAGGGGTGGTGGTTCGAGCCCTGGCCGCCGCGGCCGTACCGCAGCAACTGCCGGGCGCCAGGGTTGAACTCCGACCAGGCGATCGTCCCGTCTTCACGAGCCGCCGCGGCACTTTCACGTTCCGAAATCTCGCACCCGGCCGATACACCATCTCCGTGTCCCACGATGGATTCATTCTGCAAGAAGACCGCGGACGCGGACTCACTCTATCGGGACTGACCGTCACACTGGCCCCCGGGGAAACTTTGCAGGATCTCGTGCTGCCGATGATACCCGCGCCGGCTCTGACGGGAAGAGTATTCGGCCCTCACGGAAATCCGCTGGCGGCAGCGCTGGTGCGAGCCTACCTGCGCCAGTACACGCCCTACGGAACGCAGCTCAGAATCGTGAAGAAAGGAATGACCAACGACAGGGGAGAATTCCGCCTGTTCGGTCTGAACTTTGGCCAGTACTTCGTCAGCGCCGGATACGGCGACCGCGACCGCGCGGCCGCGATCGGAGGTGCGAAGTTGAGTGCGAACGTGTCGAAGGCAGATGATGGTTACGCGACGCTCTTCTACGGCGGAGCCCAGGACATCTCCAGGGCACAGGCTGCGCGTTTAGCGCCCGGCTCCTACCCGGGCACACTGAACATCTATCTAAGAGATTCATTGCGGCTCAAAGTCCGTGGCCAGACGCTTCCACCGGTCGGCGGCACGAAGGTCGTGTTGGTCCCCAAAGGCAGCGATCTCACAGAGGCCGCCGACTTCACAATACCTGACACAAACGGTTCATTCGAGATTCGTGGAGTTTCGCCCGGCGCTTATCTGCTGCTCGCGACAGCAAACGGTGGCGCTCTGTCCTCAGATGTGATTGCACTCAACGTGACGGATAGCGATATCGATGGCCTGCGCCTGCCGCTTGAGCCAACGATTGGTGTCTCCGGTGAGTTGTTTTTGGAAGGCAACACCAGAGCGGATCTTTCCGAATTGAAAGTCAAGCTGGTGCGCAGCACCACCGAGTTTGATCAAGAAATCGAAACTTTCCCCGGTGCTGATGGCACATTTACTCTCGAGCCTGTCGTTCCCAGAGCGGAGTACGACGTAGCCGTCGAACCGCTGCCGCCGGGTACCTACGTGAAGAGCATCAGCTTCGGCGGCCGCAACATCCTTGGGGGCAAGTCTCGATTTGTTCCCAATTCGCCGCTGCGCATCGTGCTCGCCGCCGCCACGGACGAATTGTCGGTGCACGTCACGAATGGGAGCGAACCGTCAGCCGGGATACAAGTCGTGCTCGTTCCCGGCCCGTCGCTGCGCCGCCGAGCCGATCGATACATCACCGGTTTCACCAGCGAATCCGGAGATCTGCTCTTGACCGCCGTTCCTTCCGGAGAATACACGGCATACGCCTTTGAGCAGATTGAACCGGGGGCTTATTACGCACTTGCGTACAATCCGGCGGCAGAAACTCGCTTGAGAGACCGCTCAGTTTCTGTGACTGTCGGCGAGACGAAGGCTATCCAATTGATAGTCATATCTGCCGAGGAGACTGCGGGGGGCCTGCAATGACGGCCGGACTCCTAATAGCGCTTGTCGCGTTGCAGTTAACGCCCGAGCCCGGCACGATCGCCGGAACGGTGATCAAACGAGGCACAGCGGTCCAGCAGCCGCTGGGGGATGCACGGCTGGAACTGACCGTCGGCCAGGGCGCGGCAGTGGTGACGCGAACGGACCTGAATGGAGAATTCGCGTTCCCCAATCTTCGGCCCGGGCAATACCGATTGACAGTCACCAGCGATGGATTCATTCGGCAGGAGTATGGGAAAAGGATCGTTGTCGGAGAAGGGCAGCAGGCCGGGAATATCCTGTTTGAATTGGATCCTGCAGCAATGCTTGCCGGACGGGTTCTAGATAGCTTTGGTGAACCGATCGCCCACGTCATGGTTGAGGCGCTGCACCGAACCTACGATGTCCGGGGGAGTCCCAGACTGGCCCGCGCCGCGTCGGCCCTGACGGACGATCGCGGTGAGTACCGCATCTTCTGGCTCGATCCCGGAGAGTATTTTTTCTACGCATCGTCGGCTTTGCCGGAGAGCAAGGAAGAACAGCCCTTGCGCGTTGTCACGCCCACTTACTTTCCCGGTGTACGCGCGCCTGACGATGCGAAATCGCTCCGATTGGACATGGGTCGAGAAATACGTGTCGACTTCCGATTGTCACGACGGATGTCGCTGTGGACGGTCCGCGGTCAGACGATGGACGGAGGGACAAGCCGGTCCATTGCAGCCACGATCACGCTGACGCCGTCGGCCCAAGATCCGAGCTTTTCCCGACATCGCGACGAGAGTTCGGCGACTGGCCGGGAGCCCGGCCAATTTTCGATCCTGAATGTCGTACCAGGTTCGTATGTCCTCATGGCAAAGAGCGGATCCGGGGATCAGGAATTAGCGATCTTCGAGAGCGTGTCGCTCCGTCCGGTGCCGTACAGTCCGAGGACGCGCCCACCGGAGCATGAGGTTTCTCTGCGGTTGGCTCCACCGTTCTCAATCACTGGCCGTTTGTTCGTCGAATCGCGTGAAGGTGCCGATCTGAGCGGAGCGAGCGTTGCGCTCATATCAGTCGATCCGGACATGCCGTCGCCTCGAAGAGTTTTCGCGCGTCCGGATGGTCAGCTCGTCCTGGACGACGTCGTACCGGGAAGCTATGTCCTGGAGATTTCCGGCTTGGCCCACGATCTCTATCTCAAGGCGGCACGATTCGGTGACGACGATATCCTGGAAGGGCCACTCACGCTGGACACACCTGACGCGGCGAACCCTCTCGGGATTCTCTGGGTTCCGACGGCGGCCGCCTCGAGGTCGCGGCATACAGTGATGAGGGCGAGCCTCACGCGGCGCACTTCGTACTCGTCCCAGACGTCACACGCCGTTCTCGGAGAGACCAGTATCGCGTCACGATGTCCGGCGAAGATGGACCGGCGATCCTCGAGGGAATTCCCCCGGGGAGCTACAAGCTATTTGCCTGGGAGGATTTAGTGCCGAACGCCTATCTGAATTTCGATTACCTGAAGGCCTACGAAGCTCTCGGCGTTGGGGTGAACATAGCGAGTGGCGACAATCCTCCGGTCTCGGTTCGATTGATTCCGAAGGATTGACGGTGGGGGAAGGCTCGAACCCGCCAGGTCTTGTGAAGACCAAGCAGGAATTTGGAGGCTCCTATGACGGCATTCGTCCTGATCGGTATTCTTCTCGGTCCGGTTTTTCCGGCGGCTCAATCCCAGGCCGGCGAGATTAGTGGGCACCTCCTGTTTGCGGATGGCACTCCCGTAGCCGGGGCTCTGGTATCAGTCGTTGCGGTTCCTGACCCCGGCCAACCGGTTGCGACTTTGGGCAGGCGGGGCGTTCGGACCGATGATGCGGGAGCCTTCCGTGTGCGGAACGTTGCACCTGGTCGTTACTACATCAGAACGGGCCCAGTCGATTCAGTTTCCTACTATCCCGGTGTTGGGACCACCGATGCAGCGTCTGTATTGACCATCGCTGCGGGGTCGGTTGTGGAGGATCTGGATTTCGCATTGCCACCCTCGGTCGCCAACCTCAGGATCGGGGGGCGTGTTGCGCGTGTGCCGAGTCCAACCGCGGGCGATGAACAGCAAAGCGTCCGGCTATCAGGGGAACTTAGGTCCCAGACTCAGACTAGCGTGATCGCCGAAGACGGTAGGTTCGCGTTCCGCGGCGTTCGGGCGGGCGCCTATAGGCTTATCGTCAGCCCCGCTCCAGGAATGCAGCCGGTGACCATCTCCGTTTTGAACGACGTCGATGACGTTGTTCTGACCGTTCCGCGGCTCACGCTCGTCAACGGAACCGTCGCGATTGAAGGCGACGCGATCCGCCCGGCTTTCTCCCTGAGGATTGATGGTCCCTTTCGGACGACGGCGAACCTTCAATCGGACGGAACGTTCACCGCCCGGCTGCCGGACGGCGAGTATCGTCTCACCGTAAATGAACTTCCGGCCCGCTACTATCTTCAATCGTTGAATTCAGGCGAGAGCGATTTGTTCGTCGACCCGCTCCGGATTGTCGGATCGGATGAGCCGGTACCTATCGCGGCAGTGTTGGCAACCTCGCCCGGAGTCGCTGTTCGAGGGCGTTTGACGGTGCCAGGGGCGTTGACGGACTCGAACCTGACCCTGGACCGGATCGTCCTGACTGGCCGCGTCGTCCGCAATACCGTCGAGACGAGGGTCGACACCGACGGATCGTTCCAGATCGCAAAGATGATGCCCGGATCCTACTTGGCTCGCGTGCCCTTGACGCCTGCCGTGTCGTCGCCACCGATAGCGGTCGTTATCCCGAATCGGGACGTTGAGGATCTGGAAATTCCTGTGCCGTTACCAAAGGAGGTGTCCGGCAGCGCCGTCGTGGCGGGAAATGGTCCGCCTCCGAAGTTCCAGTTGTTGATGATCCGTGATGGCGAGGAAAAGGTGGACCGATCCGAACCCCCGGAAGTGCCGTCTCTTCCCGTGGCTTCGACTGCCTTGTTGCAAGACGCAAACGCCGGCCGTGTGCAGATCCTTACCGTCGACGTGAACCCGCTCTCGGATGGAACTTTTCGAATGTCGCTGCCCCAAGGCGAGTACACGGTGGCTGTGCCAGCCGATGGGATACCGTCTGCCTACCTTCTGTCATCGCTCACGTATGGTCAGGCCGACCTGCGGACCGAGCCCCTGGTCGTTGACCAGGCGGAATACGCCGAGCTACAGGCCGGGTTCGTCACGATGATCCCGTCTCCATGGGTGGGAGTGAGCGGTCGAGTCGTCGGATTCGACCCAACCCAGGGGCCGTTTCGCGTGGCGCTGGAAAGCAACGTCACGGCGGTGATTGAAACGTTTATCGGCCCGGATGGAACCTTCGAGTTTCCGAGGGTCCTTCAAGCCACGACTTACACGGCGCGATTGGTGCCGGTAAGAGATGCCGTTCCATCCACGAGAGTGTCCGTCGGCGATGAAGATGTCGCCGGAGTCGAGATCGTCGTATCTGAGGAGTTCGAAGTCACCGGCCGCGTGATCGTCGAGGGCGACGCACCAACCCCGGGGTTCGTGATCGAGCTCGTGTCGCCGCGAATGAGCGTCTCAATCGAGCCCCGAAGCGATGGCTCGTTCACTACCATGCTCCCCGGGGATGGGCGCAGGGTCCGCATCAGCGCACTTCCCCTCGGATATGAAGTCGTCTCGGCGACCTTCGGCGATGTCGATCTACTGGAAGAACCCCTGCAGGTCACGGCGGGAAACGCGGATTCGGAGCTGGAGATTACATTGAAACTAGATCCCAACGTCCGGTGGGGCGCCCTCGAAGGACGTGTCACCGGGTTGGATCCTCAGGAAGGCGCGGTTCGAATTGAGCTGTCCGACGTGATCGCGGTCTCCACTTTCGAGGCGTCCGTCGGGCGGGACGGATCGTTCCGGATCTCCAAAATACCCCAGGGAACATACGTCGCGTCGCTGCTCGGCAGCGCCGCACACCGCAGCCTGACGCCTGGCTCGATCCCTGTACACGGCGGCGAAACCACGAGGGCCGACCTCGCGGCAGGAGATCCGGACTCCGGGCGACTCCGTCCGCCCGATCGGGATTCAACCGGTGCGACGGTAGCCGAAATCGGCGCCAACGGAGGCGCTGCATCGAGTGAATCGGCGGCGGTGCGTGGTCTTCGAACCGTGAACACGGCGCAGGTTACTTATATGTCGGCCCGGGATGGCCGCTACGGCAACTTGTCGGAATTGATTGCGGCGGGGCTGGTGGATTCACGATTCAACGAAACAACCGACGGATTCGATTTCTCCGTGATCTCCATTGGCGACCGCTACGCTGTCGCCGCTATCCCCGCTTCGTCGGGAAACGGCCGGTTCGCGTTCTACAGCACGCCGGACGGCGTCATCCGCTATACGACGATAGAGAGACTGACCCCGGCGAGCCAGGGGGGTAGACCGGTTCAGTGATGGCGACCGAAGGTATTCAAAACGGTTCAGGGTGATTGTTGATTTGGGGCGTCGACCGCTCCGATCGGTGGGACAACAAATATCAAGTGAGTGCCCTCAACCCGTGCGCCGCGGTGGAGTCCGTTTAACAGATGGATCTGCTATCGAGATTCGTTTTGCCAGCGAACTGAGTGAGAACGCAATCAACAATCCGACAAGCGCCACTGATAGAATCGCAGTCCACTTCGGTGGTCCGAAGAAATCCCCGAGAGCGAAATCGAGATAGCCGAACAAAAGAAGCCACAGGACCGTCAGAGCCAGGATGATCCTTCCAGTCCATTTCAAGAAAGCTATAGCACCAGTCGGATTCATCGGCCACCTTGTTTTGGAGTTTCAACGTGAAACAAGGGTCTTAGACGGGCATGGGCGGTTTTGGCTCGCCTTCCAATCACGGCCTCGGCGCCGGTTGTTCAAACCAGTTTGGCCTGCTGCTTCTCTAAAACCCTTTCCCCGCCAGACAGTCCAAGATGCTCAATGAAGGCTAGTCTGGCATTTATGACAATCTGGCTCTTGGGAGCATCCGGGTTGATGAGACTAGCGCCTTCGCAGACACCGGAGTATGGAGGCCTCGCCGAGGCCTGGGCTTCAATGCCTGGGAGTGAAGGCATCAGAGTCGGCTGGCGCATGTTTACCGCTCCTCAGCTGGAGGAAATCTGTCCGAGCATGGCTGTCCCGGCGAAGTTGAGCGTACCCGACCCGACACTCCGGCTGGTCGTTGGCGAGTGGTTTTCGCTCGATCGTCTCACCATTCACGCGCTCAACCAGGGAGGTAGAGCTATCGGTCCGGTGCCGATCGCGTTGCTTACAGAAAACAGGGCAGCTGAGCTTCTCGATCTCAACTCCGACACAGTGTCCGGCGGTCGGGTATTTCCGATTAGAGCCGGTGATTTCCACCTCCGGGTTCAAACGATTTGCGGCGAAATGCCGGACGACATGCCGGTGGAAGCGTTCATCCAGGTCACGGTGGTAGACGAATAGCCGCGCCAGATCCCCATCAGCGTTCATTCTGCGAGTTTCCTGTTGACAGCGATAGGAGCGACGCATATCCTTCCACTAGACAGCTACAGAAATTTGCCGTACGGAGCTTACCGTGGCCCCTCGACCGCAGACGGATGCCCTTTGGGGCTCGATCGATCTGTTGATTCTGAAGACGCTCTCGCTCGAGCCGATGCACGGTTGGGGCATAAGCCAACGTGTCGGGCAAATCTCGGCTGGGGTGCTGGAGGTGAACCAGGGTTCGCTCTATCCCGCACTGCAGAGGCTCGAGAAGGAAGGATTGATCAGGAGTGGCTGGGGAACGACGGACAACAACCGGCGGGCGCGCTACTACCGGTTGACTGCCACAGGCCGCCGCGCCCTGGGCAACGAACTCGAACGCTGGCGGCGCTTCGCTGCGGGCCTCAATGCGGTTCTGCGCAGTACCTAAGGGGCGTGCCGCGGTCGAGCGCCGCCACGACTGGAGCACCCGATGAGTTGGATCGACGGAACCCGCGCACGTCTGCGCCTCCTTTTCTCTCGTCAGGGCGCCGAATTGAGGATTACCGAAGAGTTCCGCTTCCACATCGAGATGGAGGCGGAGCGACTCGTGCGCGAGGCGGGCCTCGATCCCGAGGAGGCGCGCCGTTGCGCGCTGGTGACCTTCGGCGGTGTGGGAAAGCATGAGGAAGCGCTGCGGGACGGACGGGGTCTCGCGTGGCTCGCCGGGATGTCGCTGGACGTGAAGCTGGGGCTGCGCATGCTCGCGAAGTACCCGGGGCTCTCCCTGGTCGGCGTCCTCGAGATGGCGATCGCGGTGGCCATCAGTGTGGTCTCGTTCGGCATCATCTACACGTTCATCGATCCCACGTTGCCTCTGGACGAGGGCGACCGGATCGTCGCAATCCAGAACCTGGATGCGCAGAGGAGCGACGACGGTCGTCGAACCCACCTGCATGACCTCCCGACGTGGCGTGAGACGTTGACGGCGGTCGAGGAGCTCGGCGCGTACCGGACCGTTAGTCGCAACCTCATCACCCGCGATGGCCCACCCGAGTCGAGGCGAATCGCGGAGATGACCGCGTCGGGATTCCGGGTGGCGCGCGTGCCCCCGGTGCTGGGACGGTATCTCGATGAACAGGACGAGAGCCGTGGTGCGCCGCCGGTGGTCGTGATCGGGTACGACGTGTGGCAGAGCCGCTTCGCCGGCGAGCCTGACGTTGTGGGTCGGACGCTCCAACTCGGAGCTAGGCTCCACACGATCGTCGGAGTGATGCCGCAGGGCTTCGCGCTCCCGGTCAATCACCGGTTGTGGACGCCGCTCGGCCTGGATCCGTCGGCCTTCAAGCGCGGTGAGGCACCCGCGATCGAGGTCTTCGGCCGCCTCCGACCGAACGCCACGCTTAGCGAGGCGGATGCGCAATTGAGAACCATCGGTCAACGATTGGCAACCCAGTATCCCGAGACCCACGAGTTCATTCGGCCGCGGATCATGCCATACGCACATGCGTTCCTCGACAGTCCTGACCTGGCCTGGAGGCTTCACTTCGTCCAGCTTCTGGTCAGCATGCTCCTGGTGGTGATCGGGACGAACGTCGCGATCCTGGTTTACGCCCGCACGGCGACCCGGATGGGCGAGATAGCGGTGCGTACCGCGCTCGGGGCCAGCCGCAGCCGCGTCGTCGCCCAGATCTCCGCGGAAGCCATGGTGCTCTCCGCCGCTGCCGCCATGCTGGGACTTGGGGCCGGGGCGTTCGCCCTCCAGTAGATCGAGGCGTTCCTGTTACGAACCGAGCAGCTCCCTTTCTGGATGAACTTCGGCATCTCTCCCTGGATGATCCTGTACGTCGCGGGTCTCGCGGCTCTCGCTACCGTGGTCGTCGGTGTCATTCCTGCCCTCAGGGCGACGCGACACCAGCTGCATGCCAGCCTCCAGGGACAGGGACCGGGACGCTCCGGGATGCGACTCGGGAAGACCTGGACGGTGCTGATCGTTGCGCAAGTCGCCGTCGCCGTCACGATCCTGCCGCTGACTATCGCCGGAATGGATTCGTGGGTCCGCTACCGGATGGCCGGATCGGGGTTCGCAGCGGAGGAGTACATGGTAGGGCGACTCCACTTCGACCGCGAAGGGTCCGCGGGCGGGGCCCCCGAGAAGCTGGAGGATGAGTTCGAGACAGGCTACGCAAGTCTCCGGGCCGAGTTGGTCCGACGCCTGGAGGCCGAGCCCGGAATCGACAACGTCGTGCTCGCGAGCGACTTCCCAGCCGCGACGGCGAAGCCAGTGTTCAGGTCGAGGTCGACCCTCTGCCAGGCGCGCCGGAACCCGACACCGTGGGATCCGGATCCGCCGTTAGCCGCGCAACCGTCAGTTCGGTAGACGTCGATTTTTCCCCACCTTTTACATGCCCCTTCTGACCGGCACGGGCTTCGGGACCGACAACGCCTTTACCGAGCCGACCACGGTCATCGTAAACCGGTCGTTCGTGCAGTTTTTCCTGGGAGGCGGCGACCCGCTCGGTCGCCGGGTGCGTTTCGCCACCCGGGCAGGAGACTCAACTGCGGAAAACGTGGGGCCAAGGCCGTGGTTCGAGATCGTCGGCGTCGTGCCCGATTTCCCGAAACCCATTAGACCGAACGACCTCCAGCCCAAGCTGTATCGCGCAATGGTGCCAGAGGGCACGGTTCCGGTATTCCTGATCCTGCACGTGAGGGGTGCCCCATCGGGGACCTTCGCCGAACGACTTCGAGAGATCACGGTCTCGGTCGATCCGTTGTTGCGCCTTGAGAGCGTCGGTACCCTCGATGACGCGCTGCGCCAGGACTCAGCGGATCAGGTCCTGAGGCTTCTGGTCGCGCTCGTTAGCCTGAGCGTCGTTCTGCTCTCGGCCGCCGGGATCTATGCGCTCATGTCTTACACGATCTCCACGCGTCGCCGCGAGATCGGTATCCGCTCCGCCCTGGGCGCCGGCCCGCGGACTCTCGTCCGGAGCGTGCTGTCCAGGGCGACCGCTCAGATCGCGTGCGGAATCGTCCTCGGTACCTCGCTGGCAGGACTCGTGGCCCAGACGACAGTCATTAACGGGAGAGACGGGCGGGACATTGTTCTCCCCATTGCCGCTGCCGCGTTGATGACAGGCGTCGGTCTCCTCGCCACGGCGGTACCCGCGCGCCGGGCACTCAGCATCCAGCCCACGGAAGCACTGAAAGGGGAGTAGCGGACCCGAGGAGCAAGCACCCTCAGATCACCCATCGCCCCTGCATGACCGCGATCTCGGATCTGCCACCCTGATACGAGTCGTTCCGCAGAAACGCCGTTCTGAGTAGTGATCAGGCGTCAAACCAATCTGCACCAGGATGGGTCCCTGTCCAAATGCCGACTTCGGAAGAGTCTGAGAATATTGGACATCTCCTAGTCGAATCGAAAGACGCTGGTCTAGGTTGTTGACGGGAGCTTCAGTAGAAAAGCCAATCAAATATCAGCTCGCCTTAAGCGCTTCGATCGGCCGAATCCGCAAGCCTCTTCGGGTCGGTGGTACACAGGCAAGCATGCCGATCGCGACAACAGCGAGCGCAATAACCAACGCGACGATCGGCCAGTTCGAATCGCGTATCGAATCCTGCTCGACGTTAGGAATCGTCAGAGCACACAACCCGACACCCGAGACGACACCGATAAGGAGCTGAACACAGGCGCGCCGGCCGATTTCTGCCACGATCTTTGCGGGCCGAGCCCCAAGCGCAGTCCGAATCCCGATCTCACGCGTACGCTCGGCGATCGTGAACGACATCAGCGCGTAGAGGCCGGACGCTGAGAGAGTGACAGCGGTCGATGCCAGCAGGCCCAGGAAGAACGTCACCCAGGCCTGGGTCTGATACCCGCTGTACACCTCATCGAGTGGTGTCGGGTCTTGAATCATCGCGTTTGGATCGATCTCCATGGCGATCGCTCGCAAGCGCGGCGTAAACGCCCCCGGGTCATCTCCGACCCTCACGGCAAAGCTCATTGGATGGAGCTCGCCGGGCGCCACCACCTGATAGACTCCGGCATCCATGGTCGGATCGAGTGAGTTCATGCCCAATGGGCCGACGACGCCGACGATCTCGTACCAGGGCCCTTCCGGGTTGCCGCCATTGTCGAGATAGCGAATGCGGCGCCCGATCGGGTTGCGACCATTCAGCACCCGTTCCACAAAGCCGCTGTTGACGATCAGAGACGTGCGGTCGTTCCCAAGGTCCGCTGCGCTGAATCCCCGACCGTTCAGAATCGGTTGCGCAAGCGCGTCGAAGTAGTCGACATCGACTTCGGCCACGTATACCTCGATCGCTCCCGTGCCGGGGGATCGAGCCTCGCCCTCGAGTTCTATATAACTGTCCGGATAGCCCGTTCCAGGGAGGGCGTTTGCAATGGCCACTGGACCGGATGCCGGCTCGGCCGCCAGGCGTCGTTTGAGCTCATCGTGTGCATACTTGACCTGCGCCCGGAATTCGTCCCCGTCAGCCTGGACACCGCTTGCCGTGGGATCGATCCGGGGAATACGCAGGGAGGCATGAAGGTATTGATCCGTTTCTATGCCCAGGCCGGATGGTCCCCTAATGGCTGCCGGTATCATTATCGAACCAAGGGTCAGGAACCAGACCGAGAGGGCCACTTCGGCAACGATCAAGACACTCGATGCTGTTCCAAAGCGAATGCCCGACCTGCCGCCTGATGCTCGTTGCAACGAAACCTGCACGTTCCGACGGGTGGCCTTGAGCGCCGGCACGACGCCCGCGACAACGGCACTGAGTACGGCCAACGAAAGCGCAGCGAGGACCGTTCTCGGCGTGAGGTTGAAGTCGACCCAGAACGGCACGAAATCCGAAACGTAGCTCATTCGCGTCACGACGGACTGTCCGATGGCAAGTCCGACACCGGCTGCCAGGATCGCGATTACCAGGGACTCGACAAAGAGCTGCCCCACGACCCGGGCACGGCTGGCGCCCAACGCTGTCCGAACTGCAATTTCAACGGAACGCGTCGCCACGCGTGCCAGCACCAGGATACCGACATTGCCACAGACCAGGATGAGCAGGAGCAGAGCCAGGAACTCGACAAGCCATGCTCCTCTCATTTCTGAAGCGTCGAACCCCACCCGGCCGGTGGTGTAGGGCAGAACTTGCGCCTGAAGATTCCCATGCGTGTCTGGATACTCGCTGGCCATGCGTTCCGACATGACATCCAGCTCTGTTCGCGCCTCCTCGATCGAGACCCCCTCGGCGAGGCGGGCCATGATCCAGCCTTCCGGCCCGCCACCTCGCTCATAGTCGAGCGGGTTGACTCGCAACGGAAACCAGAGATGGTCACGGTACGGGAAGAGGAATCCCTCCGGCATTACGCCGACCACGGCGTGCGGCACCGAGCCGATTCGGATCGTCTTTCCGACGATGTCCGGGTCTCCTGCCAGGCGCGACTGCCAGAGATCGTACCCAATCACCACTACATCGGGCGCCCCGATGGTCTCATCAGCTTCGTTGAACGACCGGCCCAGCAAGGGCGGAACGCGAAGCAAGGAGAAAACCGAAGCGGTCACTTCAGCTCCGCGAACCGGGGCCGCCCGTCCGTGATCGGAAATGACGTTGTAGGTGGCCTCACGATCGAAACCGAGATCTTCGAACGATGTCAGATCCTGGCGCCATTGCACGAAATCATGGATGGGGCGCCTGACCCGGCGGGACGCGGTCAGATCCCAGTTCCGGATAACCACGATTTCATCGCCGTCCGGAACGGGAAGTGCCTGGCCTGCACTTATGACGTGTAGAGGTAACAGTCCTACGGGAATTCCGATGGAGAGCGCGAAGACCGCCACCAGCGTCAGGGCCGGTTGCTTCCCGAGCATTCGCACGCCTAACTTGACGTCGATCCAGGAAGCGCTCCACCCCGGGAACCAGGGGTTAGAACGCCAGGTGTTGAGGATGGAGCCGACCACGTTTATGACGTGACGGCGTCGCGCCGACCACAGGGGCACACCACGCTCGATGTCCCGTTCGAAGGCCTCTTCGAGATCGGCCAGGATGAAAGTCGCGTCCACACCGCGCATCAAGAATGGAGCGAGCCAGTGAAACAATCGAGGTCTTGAAGATGGCATTCCCTATTCCTCCGCCAAAACGGTGAGCTTCCGAATGAGTCCACCCGCCATGGCCTGGACCATCGAATAGCTGTCACGAAGCGTCCGGGCTCCCTTGGGCTCGAGGGTGTAGTACTTGCGAGGTCGACCCGCCTTTCCCGATGTCGGCTGCCCGACCCACGAATTCACCAGTCCGCGCTCATCCATTCGTCCCAGCGCCGTGTAGATCGCTCCAGATGAAATCACACGCCCGGTCCGTTCCTCGATGTCCTCCCGGATTGAAATCCCACATGCCTTGTCACCTAGACGTAGCACCGCGAATAGAATTAGCTGTTCAAACTCGCCAAGATTGCCCAATCCTGAATCCTCCCCAAGTAATTCCCATAGGTAAACCCCCGGCTTAGCCGGGGCGACTCGCAGAGGTTTGACCGAGAGCGGCGGCAGATAGGAAAGTCCTGCTTGGAAGCGACGACTTCCAAAGAAGGAGGACTCAATGAAAGAGGCCCGAAGGCGATCGCACACGAAATGGGACTGCAAGTATCACATGGTGTTCATTCCGAAGTAGGCGGTATCCAGTGTGGCGGGATTCATCAAGGGGAAGAGTGCAATCTCGACTGCCCGGAACTTTCTGGGACTGAAACACCGTTTGACAGGGAAGAGTTTCTGAGCGCGAGGCTATTTCGTTTCCACGGTGGGGATGGACAAACAATTCGTGCGGGAATACATTTGGCGGCAGGAGCGGGAGGAGCAGCGTTTGGAGGAGCTGAACATGGCGTGGGGGCATCAGCTGCCTTCAGGCGGCTCTTGACCGGCCCCTTTGAGGGGCTCACAGAAATAAGCCCCCGGCTCTGCCGGGGGTCATTTAACTAGACTGAATTTGCTTTTAATATACTACGCTGTAGTTAAATATATCGCAAGCGCACCTCGTCCCCATAAACGCCGTTCTGTGAGGTTAGGGCGGCATTGTGCCGAGCGTCGTCGAGATCACCGCGTGCTCTCGCTCCAGCCGAGAGAGCTCTTCCTTCGAAACCACGTCCGCTCAGCTCCCAATCCTTACTTCCTCGATATTATCGTCCATCTCCCAGTCGATCAGCAGGTGGTTCGGGTCGCCGCCGGCGTGGGCGGGCTTGCTTGGCACCGTCACCGTTATCGTCTGCTCGGTGGAGCGGATGCGATGCATCTGGACGTAGCTCGGGGCGCCCAGCTCCTCGCCCTCCTCGGCGGGGGCGAAGACCCCGATCTGCACCCAGTCATCCATCGGCACCTCGGTTTCGACGCCTTCGGTATCGACCACCACCTTGCGCGCCTGCACGTCGAGCGTCACCTGCCAGGCGCCTGATTCGGTCTGCTCCGCCGTGGCTTGCTCCGTCTCGAGCTCCCAAAAGGTGTTCGCCTCGAAGAGGTCGTAGAGCAGGTACTGGAGCGAGTCCGGGGTGACCGCCTGAAGCTCCCGATAGAGATCAAGCGAGGTCGCCCGGGGTGCCGCCGCGGATTGATGCGCTTCGCGCACGCGCCGAAACGCGCCGTTGATCCTGTCCTCGCCAACGTACTCACTGAGCGCGTAGAAAGCGAAGGGGCCCTTGCGGTAACTCAGGTACTCGTTGTTGGATCGGAGCAATGGGACGGTCGCGCGCACCGGTGGAACTGCCGCCGGACTACGCATCCAGCTCAGGAGTCGACGCAGATGATCGCGTCCGTAGCCCTCGCGGACAGCGCCCATCGCTGCGTACCACGCGAAGCTTTCCGACAGCAGCCCGGCACCCTCGACAGGCGCGTAAGGGATCCCCCAGCCGTGCCCTACCTCGTGCGCCACAATCGCGAACACCATGTCGAAGCCGCGCGAGTCCGCATCGGGATTCAAGAGGGAAAACCCCTCTCCGTAGAAGATCGTGTCACTTTCAGCGTGCAGGCCGAAGCCATGACCGGGACGCTCGACGAGCCGGATGTAGTTGCGCCCGGTCGGACCGAACTGCTCGGTGTTGTAGTCCAGCGACGCGCGCACGCTGCGGATCATGCGGTCGAGGTTCGCGGTGTGTCTCGGGTGATGGAAGATCTGGATCGCGACGTCTCCTGAGCCAGCCGAAGGGCTCCACTGCGCTTCATGCACGGCGTAGTCGGCGGAGAAGAAGGCGTATTCGTTCCCGATGGGGGCGTCGGTGGAATAGTGAAAGTAGCGGCGCCCACCCTCGGTCCACGTCCGGCGCAGGACCCCTGGCGCAATGGCGACCTGGTCCTCGACCGTGCCCACGACCGCGTCGAAGGCGATCCGCTCCGCGCCAGGTGTCAGTTGGTGCGCTTCGACATCGTATGGAGAGGGGATGGCGGGTCGCGGCTCCAGCCCGTGAAGACTCCGGACGCCCGCACTGCCAATCTCGCGATTTCGCTGATAGCCGATGGCGGGCAGCCAGGCCTGACTCGTGAAGAAAGTGCTGTGCGCGGATACGGAGGCGTCGACTCCGCGGTTGCTGAAGTCGCGCAATGCGACATCCACCTCGAAGCTGAGTCCCAGCGAATCGCCGGGTTCGAGCAGCTCCTCCAGGGCGTAGATCCGGTGGCCGAGATCCTCGTCCGCGAGCGCGAGCGTCGCCGGCCGATCGAACTCCACCCCGACGGTTTCGACGTCGGAGACGGTGGCCAGATGGATCGAGTCGATTGCCACCGCACTGCTGTTCACGAGTCGGTAGGTGCCACGGATTTGCACCTCCCTTCGGGCGGGATAGATCTCTACGTGCAGGCTAGTTCCCGACAGCCGGGGCTGCGGAATTCCCTCGTACTGCCCGTAGCGCCGCTCGTACTCGGCGCGCGCCTCCATCCTGTCGGATGCGGTGGAGTAGTCATTCAACACGTTCGTGTTGTAGAAGATGAATTCGCCCGACGTGAGAATGAGCACCACCACCGCCGCGGCAGTCGCCGCCGTCGGACGTGTGAAGCGACGGCGGGCTATTCGAAGCCGCACGCCGAGGCCTGGGTCGTGCCCCCGCACCCAGAGCAACCTCGCCACCACGGCCAGCAGCAGCACCCACGTGACCCAGTAGAGCTTGAGCCACAGCCACGGCCCGAGGGACGGGCCGAAGCCGCGCATGTCCGTGTATGACCACCCCGGATTGAAAACTGGGACGAGGAGGTCGTGCCCCATTTCGTTCGCGTAGGCGATCATCATGCCCATGAGGGTGACGAGTACCACCACCTGACCGATGTGTTTCTGATTCACCAGGACGTGCACGCCGAGGGCGAACAGGGCGAGTTGGACGTAGTCGGCAAGCTGAAGCCCGAAAAGGACTCGCAGGTATAGCCCGACCTCGAGGTCGGGATACCCCTTGATCACCTGAACGAGCATCCCAACCGTCATCAGGAGCGCCATGAACACAATTGGCACGAGACTCAGTCCCAGGAACTTGCCCAGGAGAAGCACCCATTCCGGTACCGGCGTCGCGTCGGTGATCTCGGCGAGGCCCGCTTCCCGTTCCCGCCAGATCAGCTCGCCTGCCCAGAAGACGATGAACAACGGGATCAGGAGCCAGGGGAGGGGCCCGGGTTGGGGCGTGATCAGGGCGGCCAGGACATGCTCGGATCTGGGGAGCAGCGGAACGCGCATGAACCCATCGAGCGCCATGGCAAACGCAAGCAGCGCGATGGCCGCTGTGAAAATGAGGCCGCTCCAGCTCCTCGCGATCGTCCGGAACGACGGCCACGCGATGGCGATTGTCTGCCGGACACGGGTCGCGAAGCCGAACGTCTGCCGGACCTGCGGAATGGAGACCAGCGTGATCCCCATGATCCCGGCGTGCGCGGGCGCGGGGGCGTACGCATCGCGGCGTCGCGTGATGCGACTCCACCAGGAGCTCGCTCTTGGGTGGTGGAATCGAAACCGGTAGTGGGTGAAGGCGAGCACGCCCACAGCGATGCCGATCCAGAGGAGGCGGTTCGTGAGGGGGCCACCCTCCATCGCGATAAGGCGCGTATTCAGCTCGAGCTGGGTCCATCCGACCGTCAGGTCGTCGCGCAGGATGGCGAGGACGCCGAGCGGATCCAGCAGCTGTCGCAGATCCCGACTCAGAAAGCGCGCCATTCCCACCGCCTGCGTTCCAGCGAGGAAGAGGAGGCTGGCGAGGTAGCTGGTAACGGCGCGACGGCTGAGCACCGCGAACGAGAACTGGACCGCCGTGACGACGAAGGCCGACGGCAGTGCGATGAAGGCGTACGCGGTGAGGTAGGCCATCGGCAGGAACGGACCGCGGATCTCGGCCTCCACCTCAGGTACGTGTACGCCGAGCAGAACGCCCGCCGGCACGCCGATCAAGATCAGGGCATTGAGGACAAAGGCCGCGAGGAACCGTCCCCCCAGGTAGTCGGCCTTGCTGACCGGGGCGGTGTACGTGAGGGGATCCATCCGTGTCGCGCCGTCCCGTGCGGCCGCGTCGCCAGCGAAGTAGGCGGCCACCACCAGCCATGCCAGACAGCCGAAGATCGTGGCGCTCGCAACGACAAACGGCGCACCGACGAAGTACTCTCCGCTACGCGCTGCCGGGACTTGTCCCGGTATCTGCACGAAAGCAAAAAAGGCCAGGGCTGGGAAGTAGAGCCAGGTCGAGACACGGCGTAATTGATAGCCGAGCTCGAAGCGAAAAACCCCAAGGAACTTCATGACGTGGCAACCGGCTCCGGCTGCTTGCGGCGCCGACCAATGTGACCTGTCATCGCGCTGAAGTAGACATCTTTCAGGCCAGCCACGACGGACTCGAAACCAGGGCCGGGCGTGGCGTCGCTGTAGACGTGCACGACGGTGCGCCCTGCAAGGAGCGTCGTCGAGATCACCGCATGCTTTCGCGCCAGTTCAGGGAGCTCATCTTTCGAAATCACACTCCGCCAGACCCGACCTTGGAGCTCGTCAACCGAGCGGAACGGCTCGGCCTCGAGCAGAATCTCCCCTTCGTCGATGATCGCCATCTTGGTGCACAGCTCGGTCACGTCCTCAACAATGTGAGTGGAGAGGAGGACGACGCTGCTCTCTCCCAGCTCGCTCAACAGGTTCAGGAATCGCGCGCGCTCGGCCGGGTCGAGACCGGCCGTCGGTTCGTCCACGATCATCAGCTTCGGATTGCCCAGGAGTGCCACGGCGACACCGAAGCGCTGCCGCATGCCACCCGAGTAGCTACCCAGCTTCTGCCTGCGTACTTCCCAGAGATTCGTCTGCCGCAGCAGGGCCTCGACCACCTCCTTGCGCGCTCGACGCCCAGCAAAGCCCTTGAGCACCGCGAAGTGATCGAGCAGGTTCTCCGCACTCACCTTCGGATAGACGCCGAACTCCTGCGGCAGGTAGCCGAGCGTCTTGCGTACCTCGTCCTTCTGGTTGAGCACGTCGATGTCGCCGAGGAGGATGCTCCCCTCGTCCGGCTCCTGCAGCGTCGCGATCATGCGCATCAGCGTGGACTTGCCGGCGCCGTTGGGGCCGAGCAGCCCGTACATTCCCACCGGAATCGTGAGCGTCACGTCCTTCAGCGCCTGCACGCCGTTGGAGTAGGTCTTGGATACGCCTCGAATGTGTAATTCCATAACTGTCGGCACCCTCTCTGATTCGGTTCGGCGGAAGGACGGCTAGGGACGTCGCTGCTGGTCCGCGAGCACTTCGCGGAACCTCTCCTCGTATCTGTCGATGAAGCTGCGGTAGCCATCCCGATCGATGAACGGTTCCGCCGGGTCCCGAGCGTCGGCGCGTTCGCCGAGCTTGCGCTGCATGCTGAACCAGTCCGGGTGTGACGCCAGGAAGATGTCGGCGGGCAGGCTCCGCAGCGCGCTGAAGCTACGCTCGAAGTCGGTCCGGACTCCCGGATACGTCTCCGGCTCGACCAGCGATATGCCCGGCAGCAACGTCAGGCTGCAGATGCTGACGGCAAGCAGCTCACGGCCATCGTCGCGGACGGGGAACGACCATGATGTGCAGCCGGGCGTGTGGCCGGCAGTGACATGCGCGGTAAGCTCGAGCGGTCCGAGGCGGATCGAAGCGCCGTCTTCGAACCGGTGGTCGACGCGCGGGGCGGGGAACCTCAAGAACCCGAAGAACACGAGGAACTTGAGGACCCCGACGGCGGTGGGATCGCCGGCGAGGCCGGCCGCAACGACGTCGGCATCGGCTTCGCTGATCCAAAGCTCGGCGCCGGACGCCTCCTGCAGCTCCGCCAGTCCGCCCGCGTGGCCGAAGTGCGCGTGCGAGTTGAGCAGCACTCTGACGTCGGCGATGTCGAAGCCAAGTTTGGCGACGCTCTCCATGATCATCGGGCCGTTTGCGGGAAAGCCGCCGTCGATCAATACGTGGCCCTCAGGCCCGGTGAGCAGGAACGCAGTGGCGTCGCTGGCGCCGACGTAGTAGAGGTTACCGGCGATGCGGAACGGTTCGACGGGCGTCCGCGAGCCGCTGTTCATCACTAGGAACCGCAACAGGATGGCGGCTACCACGGCAAGAGCGGCCGCCACTCCCAGCAGGCCCAGCCCACGCCGCTTGGTGAGGTGGCGCATCTACTCGCCCTCCCAGCAGTCGATGTCGGCGTTCATCGGGAAGATGTTGCGCAGCATCATGTTCGGGAATTCCCCGACGACGGCGCTGACCTTGTTGCTCTCCGGATACTGGAGGATCTCCGGCGCGATCTTCGTGCCGAGGACAAGAGAGACGAGCTCTCGGTCGGAGGCGCCTGCACGCCGTTGGAGTAGGTCTTGGACACGCCTCGAATGTGTAATTCCATAGCTGCCTGTCGTTGGTGCCCGGGGCTGATGAACTACTTGGGGGACTGTGCCACCAAAAACAAGTACTTTATAATACAAAGCTATGTCGCGAGCAATCCAAATTTCAAAAACAAGATGCGGTTCCCTGACTTGCCAATAACTAAGTGCCTGTCGTTGATGAAACCGAAGCGCGTTTTACCGGGCGGGCGAAGGAATGAAATCGTTGCCAATTTATGAGTGAGCGGCGGTAGACGCCCACCGATCCGCGATTAATGCCAACCAGTTTCGAAGCGCGTGCAATCTCGATCGCCAGTGGCCGAACAGGACTGCCACCTTAGCAAGAGCTGAAATAGCCAACAGTGCCACGCGAAATGGAAAGACATGCGGCGAGGATTGCAAGCCGCCTCGGTCGGAATACCGCGTCGCCGCGTCGGGGGTCAGCGCCAAAGCCTGAACAGGTGAGCACTCGTGGCAAGAGATTCAAGAGCCACTACTTCGAATGATTCTGCGGGCTGCAAAGGCATCCTTGCTCCGCCCGTAGCGACACCATCGGATCCACGGACGATGCCCGCAGCGCCGGCCCGTAGCGGCCAACAGGGCTACACCTGCCATCACACCCGACATCGCTACGAAGGTGGGCACGTTGATCGCCTCCACACCGAACAGGAGGCTGTCGAGCACACGGGTCGCGAGGAGCGCACCGACCACACCGATGACCACGCCGACCAGCGCAACACGAACGCCTTGGACGACAACTAAGCGCTGTACGTGCCCCGCCTGAGCTCCGAGCGCGATCCGGATCCCGATCTCTCGTGTCCGCTGGGAGACCACGTATGACAGGACGCCGTAGAGGCCGACGGCGCCGAGGATCAGGGCGAGTCCGGCAGCGATCGCCAGCGTCAGCATCGTGAACGAGAGCACCGCCATCGACCGGGCCGCGAGGTCCGCCATGGTGAAGATCCGGTACATCGGGGCGTCGGGCGCGACCTGCCGGATGACCTCGCGAATCTCCGGGGCGATCGTCTCCGCGCGCTCGGATCGGACGACGTACGCGGGTGTTGCGACGCCCCAGCTCCGGGCGGTCTGGCCGACCATCGGGAGATAGAGGAGCGGCGTGGGGGCCTGCTCTTGAAAGTCAGACAGCATCACGTCCTTCACGACGCCACCTACGGTCATCCAGGCCGTCGCGTCTTGCCCGGGAGGGCGAAGCACCTGCCCGATGGGATCCTCACCGGGCCAGAGGAGGTCGGCGGCGGAGGCGCTGACGATTACGGTGACATCGCTCGTCGGGTCGGCGATTCGTTCGAAGTAGCTGCCCCTCAGAAGCTGGATCCCCATCGTCTGGAAGTAATCCCCACCGGCGAGGGTGAGGCGAATGAGCGGTTCCGGCTCGCCGCTCGCATCCGTTCGTCGGGTGGCAATCCGAGTCGTCCCCGCCCCTTCGTCCAAGGGGAGCGTGTTTACGACTCCCACCGATTCGACACCCGGCATCCCAGCCAGGCGGTCCATGAAGTCGTAGTGGAACTCGGCGTACGTCGGTCCGTCGATCAGACCGTGTTCCGCGCCATCCGGGGCCATCTGGAAACTGAAGATGTTCTCCGTGTCGTATCCGGGATCGACATCGTTGAGTGCTCGGAAGCTCTGTACGAGGAGACCGGAACCCACGAGCAGCACGAGGGCGGCCGCCGTCTGAAGCACGACCAGCACGTCGCGGCTGAGGTGGCGCGGCCCGGCTCCTACACGTGTTGAATGCCTGAGGGCGCCGAGGATCCCCGCACCGGAGAAACGAACGGCCGGAAGCAGGCCGGATCCGAAGGCGGCGAGAAGCACTACGCCAGCCGTGAACAGTAGGGCCGTTGGATCGATTCCGACGGTGCTCAGTCTCGGAATGCCCTCGGGAGCTGCGCGCACGAGTAACGGCACGCCGATCCAGGCAAGGAGTATTCCCCCGGCGCCTCCGGCCGCCGCCAGGACCACGGCTTCGGCCATTTGCGAGCGAATCAGGCTGGCACGACTTGCTCCGAGCGCGCGCCGGACAGCCAGGTCCCGCCTCCGACTCTCAGCTCGGACGATCAAGAGGTTCGCAACATTCGCGCAGGCGATGAGGAGCACGATTCCCACCGTGCCCAGAAGAATCCAAAGCGGGCCCGCGATGTCACCCACCAGATCTTCCTCCAGGGAACGAACGATCGGGACATGCTGCTCGATGATACGTGCATAGGCGGGCGAGCCTCCGAATCGTTCGGGAAGACGCTTTGCCAGGGCGTCGAGCTCCGCGGTAAGGCTTTCGTGATCCGCTCCCGGGGCCATTCGACCGATCAAATTGATACCGAACCCCCCGGGTCTGATCGGTTCGGTCACCAGATCGTGAACCCAAAGAGAGGTTCGTTCCTGCGGATAGGTTAAGGCGGGGCCCATCACCCCGATCACGGTCCTGGGGGCACCGGAAACTACGATAGATTCGCCGAGAATTGACGGATCGCCTCCGAACCACGCCATCCAGAGCCAGTGGCTGATCACCACCACCTGGCCTTCGTCATCATCCTCGGTGGGCAACCGCCCGATCACGGGCTCGACTCCGAGGGTGGAAAACAGGGACGGTGAGGCGCTCGAGATGAAGAGGCGTTCCACGTGCTCCCCGGCGCTGACGGTGGTCTGCCCTTGCTGGAACAGACCGAGATCCTCGAGCGTAGTCGCATTCTCCCGGTACTCGACGAAGAACTCCGACCCCGGGCCGAATTCGTCGGGAAGGTCGGAGCCGGGAGCCGAGGCCCGTATCATGACGAGCCGGTCTGGGTCCGGGAAGGGGAGCGGGTCGAGCAGCACGGTATCAATGACGCTGAAGATTGCCGTGCTCGATCCGATAGCGAGTGCGAGAGTCGTTACCGCGACGGCGGTGAAGCCGGGGCGCTTGAACAGGGACCGTAGGGCGTGACGAAGGTCATATAGCATGATCGGAATCCTCATTCGTGCCGGGCCTGTCCAAGCGCATTTGAAGAGGTGGCATCCGAAATAGTTGTCAGCTCGGTTTCTCAACGAAATATCGATACGTCGTTCCCGAGTCCTTAATAACCTTCCCTGCGCAATTTCATTAACAGCACGTTTAGTACTATTTTTTCAGATGGGGTTTGAGTGGTCAGGACCACCGAGAAATGTCGGGAGAAGTTAAGGCCTACTGGGGCCAATGCAGCCGTTCATTTATTGAAAACTGCTCGTGACGCCGTCCGTTCAAGAATTCTGGGTGGGCTTTCGGCTCGAAATGGTTAAGATACGAGCTTACCGACTTGCCAGGATACTGAAGGAACGCCGCATCCATAAGGAGAGGAGTTCCGAGCGCTATAACAATTCGAGGAGGGAAGAATGAAGAGTAACGCTGTCAAGATAGGTGCGGTGGTTCTAGGTATCGCTTTGTTTGCCGGGTTGTCCATCGCTGGCACTGAGATGACGTCGATAGATGCCACCCAGTCGATAGCCACGATAATGATCAGCCTGAATCATTTCCCGTCGGATGCAGACAAAGAAGCGTTGATGGAGATTTCGCACGATTCAGCTAATAGTAAGGCGATTCAGGCTATCGCTACGGCCGTTCACAACTTCGAACACAGTGTCAGTGCTGCGGACAAGGAAACTCTCGAAATGATTGTTGAAGATTCATCCGCGACAGATGCGGAGAAAACGTTAGCGAGTATTGCCGCCGGCATTATGCATACCGCCAGTCCGGATGCCAAAACCAAGCTCGCCGAACTTCAATAGACGGCCAATCAGAAAATAGGGACAGACACCTATGTCCCTATTTTCTTCTTTCACTCGTAGCGAAGCGCGACCATCGGATCGACTCGCATCGCGCGACATGCGGGAATGTAGCAGGCGGCCAGGGCCACCACAATCAGTACGACGGACAGAAGACCATAGGTCCAGGGATCCATAGCGTCTACGCCGAATAACAGAGTCGACATCAGACCGCTCAGAAAGGACGCTCCCAGAAGACCGAGCACCACGCCAATCATCACGAGCGAAAGTCCCTCTCGGACGACCAGGTCAAAAATTCCACGCTTCCTGGCGCCCAACGCCATACGAATCCCGATTTCATGAGTGCGGCTGGCTGCGGACTGCGCGACGATGCCGTACTGCCCGACGGCCGCCAGAACCAGCGCCAGGACAGCAATCAAACTCAACATCCAATAACTAAAACGGGTCTGCGCTGTCGATTCGCGCATGTATTCTTCCATGGTCTTGACGTTGTAGACAGCCTGCTCCGAATCGATTGCTAGAACTCGCTGCGCGATCAGACCTCTCATCGGCGCGGCGTCACCACTCGCGCGCAGGACAACGGTCATGCTTCTCGATCCCCAGTTGGGCTGTTTGTGAGGATAGTAGATGATGGGCGGGAATTCCTGATCCAACCCGAGATGGTGAACGTCGCCTACAACCCCGACGACGGTCTTCCACGGGCCATCGTAATCGGAAGACCATAGCTTGATCCGCTTCCCGACGACATCCACGCTCCCCCAGTATTGTTCGGCCACGGATTGGCTGACGACTACGACCTCCGGACTTTCCGCTGTATCCGTCACTTCGAGAAAACGCCCACGGACAAGCGGGATGCCGAGGGCTGTGAAGTAGTCGCCTGCCACCACCCGCCCCTCCGCGCTGGGGCCCGGTTCTCCTGAAGGTGTCGGGTGGTCTTCCACCCCAAACGGAATGTCTTCTCTCGATCCGCTGAAAGGCAGAACCGACACTGCGCCTGCCTCCTCGACCCCGGGCTGGTTTCGCAGGTCGTCGAGGAGGGTCTCGTAGAAACGTCCGATCTGCTCATCGTTCGTATATCGTCCCGCACTCGGGCTGACCGATGCAGCGGTCACCTGCCGGGGATCCAGGCCCGAATCGACGCGGACAAGTTCCAGGAAACTGCGGACCATCAGGCCGGCTCCGATCAACAGCATAAGAGCCACGGCCGTCTCGAGCACTACCAGAGAGCCGCGGACGCGGCGGGCGAAATTCAACCCGGATACCCTCGGGCCCTCTTTCAAAGAGTTGTTCGGATCCGATCTCGTTGCCTGAACGGCGGGAACCAGGCCGAACAGTAGCCCTGTGGCCAAAGTAAGAGCAAACGTAAATGCCACCATGCGGAGGTCTATCCCGATTTCAGCAAAACCGGGGATGTCACCGGGGTCGAGCAGGCGAAGGGCCTCCACGCCCGCGAGCGCCAGGACAAGCCCGGCGGCGCCTCCGAGCAGCGCCACGACAAGGGTTTCCGTGACCAGTTGTCGAACCAGACGGGACCGCTTCGCGCCCAACGCTGCGCGGAGCGCCAATTCCCTTTCCCTGGCGGCGCCCCGGGCAAGAAACAGGCTCGCCACATTGGCGCACGCGATCAGGAGAACGAAACCCACCGCCGCCATCAGCGCCAGCACGGCCGGCCTGGAATTCTCGACGATCGGTTCGCGCAGCGGTCGGACCTTCGCGGTGAATCCGGTGCCCTCGGGGTAGTTCTCCGGATACTCCGCAACGAGACGCGCACTGATTGCGGCCATTTCCGCTTGGGCTTCCGACAACGTGACGCCCGACTTCAAACGTCCGATGACCTGCCGATTGTGCGCGCCTCGGGCTCCGGCTCGTTCGGGATCGACAGCGAGCGGCACCCAAACTTCCGTGCTTCGGTTCGGAAAATAGAAGTCGTCGGGCATGACCCCCACGACAGTGAAGGGAAGCCCTTCCAACCGCACTTCTCGGCCTACCGCCCCCGGATCTGCTCCAAGTTTCAGCCGCCAGGTCTGGTAGCTCAACAAGACCACGCGATTCGCACCGGGGATACCGTCGTCCGGATCAAACGTTCGGCCCAGCATGGGGTCTGTGCTGAGGACCTGGAATAATTCCGTGGAGGCTTGGACGCCTCCGACTCTCTCGGGATTGTCGCTATCGATTGCGAGATTCACGCTGAGGCCGCGGTAAAGGGCCAGTCCTTCAAAGGAACCACTTTGTTCCTTGTAGTCGAAGTATTCGGGAGTCGACACTGGGCCGTAAACGCCGCTCTGCCATCCGGTCTGGACCTGAACCAACCTGTCGGCGTCCTCGTAGGGAAAAGGCTTCAGCAGGACCGCGTCGACAACACTGAAGATCGCGGCATTGGCTCCGATACCGAGAGCAAGTGTGAGTACGACGACCGCCGTAAATCCGGGCCGCTTGGCCAGGACCCTGAACGCGTAAAGGATGTCCCGCAACACCGACTCCACCCTGATCTCAAAGCCGACCTCCCGCACCCGTTCTTTCACCTGATCCACGCCTCCAAATTTGATGCGCGCCGACCGTTTGGCCTCTTCGAGGGGCATTCCTGCCCGGACCTTCTGTTCGGTGGCCATCTCCAGGTAGGATCGAAGTTCCTGGTCGAGTTCTTCCTCAACCTGCTTCTTGCGGAGCAGTGCCTCCATAAACCCGGTCACTTGTGAACGCAATGACATCGGCTGCTCCTATCCGCCTGTTTCGAGAACCTGGTCCACCGCGAAGATGATCTTTCGCCAGTTCTTCACTTCCTCGTCCAATCGCCGCCGCCCAACTCCGGTAAGAGAGTAGTAACGGGCTCGTCGATTGTTTTCCGACAATCCCCATTCGCCTTTGATCAGCCCCTTCCGCTCGAGGCGTCGCAATGAGGGGAAAAACGAACCCGGACCGGTCACGAAAACGCCTTCGGTCGTCTGTTCGATGCGCTGCCCGATACCGAACCCGTGCATCGGTTCGAGGGCCAGCGTCTTCAAGATCAGCATGTCGAGCGTTCCTTGAACAACGTCTGATTTACTCATGATCCTGCCTTTCCTATCGGATTACGATAGAAGTGTAGCAAGACTCCTATCGTGTGTCAATAGGGACTGGGAAGACGGGGAACGGGTTTCACTTGACCGAAGATCGTAACAACAGCACCGAAGCAAGTAGTTCGCAAAATGCGAATATTTCGTTTGATGTGTTCGCAAAATGCGAATATGCTTTGTCTTGTATTCAAGTCACGTTGAACCCGATGCACATCGTTTCGATAAAGAGATTGAGGGAGTTCTGGACAAAGCATCGGAATTCCGAAACGCTGCTTAGAGCGTGGTATGGCGTGGCGACCAAGGCCCAATGGAAGAGTTTGGTGGATGTGCGAAAGACCTATTCACACGCTGACCAAGTGGGTGGGCTGACGGTGTTCAACATCGGAGGCAACAGGTACCGTCTCGTCGTCACCATCCGTTACACGAAGTGGCAGATTTTCATTCGACACGTACTCACCCATGAGGAATACGACCGAGATGACTGGAAGCGATAGCGTGTTTGCGGTCGGTCGCAGAATAACTTACGAGGTTGGAATATGAGCAAGCGAGGTCAGCCGTCACGGGAATACCTGGGGCTCATCAATAAGTTTCCGCTCCGACCGATCCGGTCGGAGCGTGATCTGAAGATGGCAAGCGAATTGGTCGATGTACTGCTCGACCGAAGATTACGGAAGGACGAGGATGCCTATCGCGATGTATTGAGCACGCTGATCGAACAGTACGAGACGCGAGCCCATCCGATCGAGCCGGTATCACATCGTGAAATGCTCGAGCACTTGCTCGAGGCGCGGGGGGTCAGCCAGAGGAAGGTGGCATTGGAGGCTGGCATCGCGATGTCGACGATGTCGGAACTGGTTTCCGGCAAGAGATCGATCAACCTGACCCATATCCAGAAGCTTGCGCACTACTTCGGGGTCGAACCTGGAATTTTCATCGACGCGGGGGCTGTTGAACGGAAAATGGACCGAGCGCGGCGCCAGAAACGAGACGAACGGATCGCCGCGCAGTGAGACGAAATCGAAGACACTCAGTTGGTAACGAGAATCTGTAAGGCTTTGCTCGTTCCACCTCCAAGGGCAGCCTGCGGCTACCTGCACGTGTTGTCGGATTAGTGACTGTTTGATTGCCTCCAACCCCCACCTGTAGTTATACTTACGGCGTCTCGGATCGAATCTTCTGTAGGGGCGGTCTATGACCGCCCGTGTGCGCTCATAGAGCGCACCTACAGCCGGATTGGGCAACGCGGCGATTGAAGCTCCTCTTCTGTAGCGGCGGTCTATGACCGCCGGCATTCAGGATTGGAAGCTCGAAGTACTCACGAACTAGGAACCGGCGGACCGGGAGCTCGGAACTACAGACAACATGGAGCGCTTTCAAAAAGCCCCGCTCCAGGGGCCTCACATTTCCGTCTTTGCTACTACACGTCCGAGTGACTGTTTGATTGCTTCCAATCCCCTCCTGCCGTAATACTTAGCCAGCTCTACAGGCATAGCTCAAAGCATAACGAGGTGGAGTGTGTCTCTCGCGGAAGGAACTCGCTTAGGCCCATACAAAATCGGCGACCAGCTCGGTGCGGGCGGTATGGGAGAAGTGTACGCCGCCATCGATACACGCCTGGACCGCGCCGTCGCCATCAAAGTCCTTCCCGAACACCTCGCCGGCGACTCCCATCTGCGTGAACGCTTCGAGCGAGAAGCCCGTGCCGTCAGCAGCCTGAACCACCCGCACATCTGCACGCTCTACGATGTGGGTGAACAGGACGGCGTCCACTACCTTGTGATGGAACTGGTGGAGGGCAACACGCTGCAACAGCGCCTTGAGAGGGGCCGACTCCCGCTCGACCAGGCGCTCGAATACGCCATTCAGATTGCCGATGCTCTGGACAAGGCGCATCGGCAGGGTGTGGTGCACCGAGATCTGAAGCCCGGCAACATCATGATCACGAAGTCGGCCGGTGTGAAGTTGCTGGACTTTGGGTTGGCCAAGTTGAAGGACAACGCGGGTGACGTCTCGCCGCTCTCGCAGATGACCACCGAAGATCCATCTGCACCGCTGACCGCCGAAGGCACGATCATCGGCACGCTCCAGTACATGGCACCGGAGCAACTGGAAGCCAGGGAAGCCGATGCCCGGACGGATATCTTCGCGTTCGGCGCCGTCGTGTACGAGATGGTCACCGGCAAGAGGGCGTTTGCCGGGGAGACTCAGGCAAGTCTGATCGGCGCCATCCTGAAAGACGAACCCGGTCCGATGGCCGAGTTCTTGACGCCGACTCGGGCGTCGCTCGACCACGTGATCGGACGATGTCTTCAGAAAGATCCCGACCAGCGCTGGCAGACCGCCGCCGACCTGATGCACGAATTGACGTGGGTGAGAGCGGCCGAACCCATCGCGCTCGAGCAACCGGGGCCTGGGACGAGGCGCGGGTTCATCGCAGTGGCTCTCGCGACCCTGGCAGCCGTGGCACTCATCACGGCCGTCCTAATGCGAAGCTTCGACCAGGAGCCTTCGGGCGAAGTGATTCGGTTGACGTTGGATGTGCATGAGGGAGCGCGCCTTGGTTACACGCCTCCGGGCAACGACGTGACATTAGACCGTCCCATTATGCGTGCATTCGCGCTGTCTCCCGACGGAAGAGTCTCGTTTACGTCGGAAACGATGGCGAAGGAACACAGTTGTATCTGCGACCCCTGGACCGGGACCAGGCGGTTCCGATTCCGGGGACCGAAGGCGCCATGGTAGCGCGCTTTGCACCCGATGGGCAGTCGATCGGTTTCTTCCGCGGGAACGAACTGATGCGCGTCCCCGTAGATGGAGGAGAAGCCCGAACCATTTCGACCACGGGATTCGAATTCTTCGATCCTGGCGCACAGTCGAGGGGCACGATCGTGGCCTTTGGCCTGAGCTGGACCGACGACGACAGAATCCTGCTGATGAGTTGGGAGGGTGTGCTCCAGGTCCCCGCCAACGGCGGCGATGTGACACATCTGACGACCCACGATCTTGGGTTTCCATACGTCCACGCCTATCCACAGTTGCTTCCGGGCGGTAGGGCTGTCCTGTACGCGGAGGGACCGGCAGGGATAGGAGTTCCCAGTGAAGAATTCAACGTGATCGTCGAATCTCTCGAGACCCAAGACCGCATCGTTGAGCTCGAAGGCGGAACCGATCCGGCGTACCTCGATTCCGGACACATCGTATTTCTCCGGAGCGGCACGCTGATGGCCGTGCCGTTTGACGCGGCCAATCTGGAAGTGAGGGGCGATCCGGTGGTGGTCCTCGAAGATCTCATGCAGGCCGAGGGCACCGAAAGCACCGGCTCCAACTGGGGCATCGGACAGTACAGCGTTTCGCGTTCCGGCACGTTGGCATACCTTCCAGGCGGCATTTTCCCGGAGAAACAACAGTACCAGTTGAATTTGGTGGATCTGGCTGGAAACGCCGAACCGGTTCCCCTGTCTCCAGCCAGAACTACCGACGCGCGCTCTTCGCCCGACGGAACCCGGCTCGCTTATACGGAAGGGCAGCTCGGGACGCCCCGTTCGATCTGGGTTTACGACATCGGCCTCGGGATTTCGACCCCGCTGCCAAAGCCTTCGCTCGAACACGAAAACTGGTCCTTCGCCTGGAGTCCGGACGGCACCGAGATTGTGTTTTCCTCGTGGATTGGGGGCGGTCCAGTGAATCTCTACTTGACGGCGGCGGACGGAAGTGGAGTGCCGGAGCTCTTAACCGAGAGCGATGGGGACAAATTCGCGGCGTCCTGGTCGTCGAACGGTGTGCTGGCGTTTCTTGAGGCAGCGACTGACCCATCAAATCCGGACATCATGGTTCTCTCCATGGATGGAGACAGCGAACCTACGCCTTTTCTTCGCGAAACGCGTTTCGTGGAGATGCACCCCGCATTCTCGCCGGACGGGAACTGGCTGGCGTACAGCTCTAACGAAACAGGTCGCCTCGAGGTCCACGTTCGTCCCTTTCCCGCTGGAGAGCCCGGGTATCTGGTTTCGAATGGCGGGGGAATCTCGCCCGCATGGTCGCCGAACGGAGAGCAGCTGTTCTACCGTGCTTCCGAGGAACCCTTTTTCTCACCGTATATGGTGGTGGATATTCCCGGAGGATCTATCTCCGAGCGTCTGCGCCCACGGATGCTGTTTGAAGGGCCTTACGTGGCAACGTTTCCAACCCGAAACTACGACGTTTCGCCCGACGGCGACGGGTTCGTGATGCTAACCCGGGTTGATCGAGAGCCGGAACCTGCGACGCGTGTCAACATCATCCTGAACTGGTTTGAAGAGGTGGCCGAACTGGTTCCGGTTCCGTAAGGCTCTTCTGTAGCGGCGGTCTATGACAGCCGGCATTCAGGATTGGAAGCTCGAAGTACTCACGAACGAGGAACCGGCGGTCAAAGACCGGGAGCTCGGAACTGCCAGGCCCTCAATTGTTCTTGCGGTGATGGCGCTGTCTGGCGGTTGCCGACTGAGATGGCTATTGCTTTCTTGGGCGGGGCAGGTCGAGGTTTAGGCAGATCTTCCTTACCAGGAAATCATTGATCTCACGATGCCTCGGTACGGTCGACACCTTACCGCGAGGCCCTCTGTGCCAATGTAGGTGAGACACCTGCCTAACCGTTAATTAGTGAGCAGGGCGGGAAGGAAGTGAGCCTGTGTTGGTGATGAAACCAGAGAACGAGAACGAAGAATCGCGTGGAACGGAAGGCGCCCGCAGGGCGACTGGAGTTGCGCGTGAAGCGGCCGGTCGGAATGGGGATAATCCGGACCCGGAGGTGACCAATAAGGCGATACGGAGGCGATTCAGCGCCGCATATAAGCGCCGGGTCGTGCGGGAGGCGGACCGATGCACGAAGCCGGGCGAGTGGGGGGCCTTACTACGCCGGGAGGGATTGTATTCCTCGAGCCTGCGCACCTGGCGGCGGCAACACGATGCCGGGGAATTGGCCGGGATGGGTTCGGCGAAGCGAGGACGGAAAGCGCAGCCGAAGGACGGCCGGGACAAGCGCATCGCTGAACTGGAACGCGAGGCGCAACGGCTCCAGAGGAAGCTGGAGCAAGCCGAAACGGTCATCGAGATCCAAAAAAAAGTCTCCACGCTATTGGGGATTCCTCTGAAGAACCCGGACCAGGAAGAGAACAACTGATGGAAGCGGCCGAAAAGTTCTCCACCGAATTGGGGACGGCGCCGGCGTGCCGGGCCTTCGGGGTTTCCCGCGCGTCGCTCTATCGGCGTCGGCAGCGGGCCGCCGCGCCCGCAGCCGAGCGGGCACGCCCACGATCACATCGGGCATTGAGCGGAGCCGATCGACAGGAAGTCCTCGACCTGCTGCATAGCGGGCGCTTCGTGGATCAGGTGCCCGCCCAAGTGTGTGCGGCCTTGCTGGATGCAGACCGCTATTTGTGCTCGGTACGCACGATGTACCGGATTCTGGATGCGAACCAAGAAGTGCGCGAACGGCGGAACCAACGGCGTCATCCCGTCTACCAGAAGCCGGAACTGTTGGCGACAGGCCCGAATGAAGTGTGGACCTGGGACATCACGAAGCTGAAGGGACCACGGAAGTGGACCTACTTCTACTTGTACGTGATTCTCGATATCTTCAGCCGCCAGGCGGTGGGCTGGATGGTGGCCGATTGCGAATCTTCCGGCCTGGCCAAGAAACTGATTCGTGAAAGCTGTGACAAGCATCGGATCGAGCAGGATCAGCTGACTCTGCACGCCGATCGCGGCTCGTCGATGAAGTCGAAAGCGGTGGCGCTGCTGCTATCGGATCTGGGTGTGACCCAATCCCACTCTCGGCCCTATGTGTCCGACGACAACCCGTTCTCGGAAGCCCAGTTCAAAACCCTGAAATACCGCCCTGACTTCCCGGAACGATTCGGTTCGATCCAGGACGCCAAGGCGTTCTGCCGGGACTTCTTCCACTGGTACAACAACGTCCACTACCATTCCGGTCTGAACTGGCTAACCCCAGCGATGGTCCATTACGGTCAGACCGGTCCGGTTCTGGAACGACGCCAGCATGCTCTGGATCGCGCTCGTCGGCAACATCCAGAACGTTTCGTCAATGTACCGAGAAAGATCGCTGGGCCGCCGGACAAGGTGTGGATCAACCCGCCCGCAGAGTCGCCTACGGTAGCTTAAATTCCGAATGCAGGTGTCTCAAACTTGTTGACACGTTCCGAGGACGATTCACGTAAACGGAGTGATTGCTGCCTTCGCGAAGCAGCTCGCAGCCGTGTTGTTCCAGGTGTCGGATGACGTCGCGGCGTTTCACTCGGAAACGAGTTCGAAGGGCTCTCGGATGACGGGGCGGTTGTCCAAAGTGTCTTCCGCCAGCGTACGGTTTGCTTCAAGAACTAGCTCGACGGCTTCTTGTAAGTTGGACCGGGCTTCGTCAAGAGTCGCCCCCTGCGTGTTTGCACCGGGCAACTCTTCAACAAAGTCGATATATCCTTCTGGTACTTTCTCGTAGACTGCGGTCAGCTTCATGGTTCGGTAGCCCCCTCTCCTGTAATTCTACACTCACACAACACGATAACGGCGTCCGAGAGGCCGAACAAGCATCCATATGCCCGCGTAGTCGCCAGACCGCAACATGGAGCGCTTCAGCCCATGAACCTGATGGCAAAGTATGCTAATATTTGGCATCCTGTCTTATCCGGGGATTCAAGAATATGGCGACTCTCAACATCTCCATGCCGGCCTCCATGCGGGAATGGATCAATGCCCAAATCGAAGCCGGTGAATACGCGAATGCCAGTGATTACCTCCGAGACCTCATACGTCATGATCAGCGCGAGCGTGACAGAGTCCGTATGGCTCTGATTGAAGGAGAACTGAGCGGGCCGAGCGATCGCTCCATTGCCGATATTCGGCGGCAGTCGAAGCGTAGATTGAAGCGTGCGTAAGTACCGGCTTACGAAAGCAGCGGAAAAAGACGTCGCCGACATCTATCTGTACACGCATCGGGAATTCGGTGTAGCCCGAGCCGACGCGTATCTCGATTCACTGGAAGCATCGTTGGCAACACTCGGCGAGAATCCTCAACTTGGTGTCGATGTGAGCGCCTTGCGCCCCGGATACCGACGCTTCATGCATAAGCAACATGCTGTCTATTACCGAACATCCAAGCCGGGGATCCTGGTCGTGCGTGTACTCGGTCCAGGCATGGCAGTCGAGAGGCATCTACCCTAACCTCCGGTAACCGCAAAGCTCCCGAAGGTTACCTCGAGGTTACCCCTCGATAGCGGAGAAACTTCAGCGACGTCGCCCTTGAGCTTTGCTGATACGGGAGGATTTATGGCAAAGAAGCTCAAACTCGCTCATCCGGGCAAGATTCTTCGTGAGGAATTTATGGGGCCTGTGGGTCTTTCTGCCTACTCACTCGCCAAATCACTCGATGTGCCGCGACCTCGGGTGAACGACATTGTGCGTGAAAAACGAGCGATATCTCCTGAAATGGCCGTACTGCTGTCCGCTTATTTCGGCACTATCGACGGCTACTGGATCAATCTGCAGGCTCACTACGATCTCGAGTTGGCCAAAGATCGAGTCGGCAAGCAAGCTGCACGCATCGCCCCGCATCCCCACGACAAGAACGGAGCTTTCCAGTCGGTTTAAGCAGCCGCACCCGGCGGTCGTGTTCTCGACCTCGTGAATACGAAAACCCCAGTGGCTGGAGAGGCGATGGGATCTTGGATGAGCCGCATTCTCAGATAGCCGTTGCCGCGCTTACCGGCTTAGCGTTACACGCTAAGTCAGTGTTTGATTGCGTCCAACCCTTCCTTCCGTAATACTTGCCCAACACTACGGGATAGCTCAAAACATAACGGGGTGCAGTGTGTCTCTCGCGGAAGGAACACGACTAGGCCCATACAGAATCGGCGACCAACTCGGTGCGGGCGGTATGGGAGAAGTGTACGCCGCCATCGACACGCGTCTGGACCGCACGGTCGCCATCAAGGTCCTCCCCGAACACCTCGCAGACGACCCACGACGCCGGGAACGCTTCGAGCGCGAAGCCAAAGCCGTCAGCAGCCTGAACCACCCCCACATCTGCACGCTCCACGACGTAGGCGAACAGGACGGCGTTCACTACCTCGTCATGGAACTGGTGGAGGGCGACACGCTTCAGCAGCGTCTGGAAAAGGGACGACTGCGTCTCGACCAGGCACTCGAATACGCCATCCAGATCGCCGACGCACTCGACAAGGCGCATCGGCAGGGTGTTGTGCATCGAGATCTGAAACCCGGCAACATCATGCTGACGAAGTCGGCGGGCGTGAAGCTGCTCGATTTCGGATTGGCGAAGTTGAAGGGTGACGCTGCCGAGGTCTCTACCCTGCCCACCGAAGACCCCTCCGAACCCCTCACCGCGGAAGGCACGATCATCGGCACGCTCTAGTACATGGCACCCGAGCAACTGGAAGGCAAGGAAGCCGACGCCCGGACGGACATCTTCGCGTTCGGAGCCGTCGTGTACGAGATGGTCACCGGCAAGAGAGCGTTCGAGGGAACGAGTCAGGCAAGTCTGGTGGGGGCGATCATGAATCATCAGCCCACGCCGGTCACCGAGGTTCAACCGGTCTCGCCACCCATGCTCGATCACGTGATCAGAGCATGCCTCGCCAAGAGTCCTGAAGATCGGTGTCAAAGTGCCACCGATCTGATGCGTGAGTTGAAATGGGTGTCCCATACGGAACCCGCTGGTCCTATTGAAACGTCGGGCCCCGTGCCGTGGACAAAGATGCTTCCGGTGGCATTGGCTGTCTTGATCGTAGGCGTACTGATTGGGGGCATCGCCTTCAGAAACCCGGCCTCGTCACCGGAGTCGGGTGTTACCAGGTTTCTCATCGATGTCGCCGCGGGTTCACGGTTGAGCGGAGGAGCACTCCAACGCCCGGCCAGACAGAACATTGCCTTATCACCCGACGGAACGCACCTCGTTTATGCAGCGACCGACGGTGAGAGTTCCCGGCTCTATTTGCGTCCCATGGACCAGGATCAGGCGATCCCGATGTCGGGCACAGAAGGCGCTTCCAGTCCGTTCTTCTCCCCCGATGGTGAATCGATAGGATTCTTTGTCGGGGAGATGGGCGAGGAGGGCCAACTGATGAGGGTTTCCACGGAAGGAGGAGACCCCCGTACTATTTCGGTCTCGGTGCCGGGTTTCAATAATGCTTGGGCGAGTTGGACAAGTGACCACAACATATTGCTGGTATATGAGGACGGTCTGTTTCAAGTCTCCGACAATGGAGGATCCCCGAACCAGTTGACCAGCGTCGACCGCAGCCAGGGTAGAGGCCTCCATCTTTATCCAGAAATGCTACCGGGTGGTCGGGCCATTCTGTTCAACGTTCGGCAGGGCGAGATACCGAGTGAGTGGAACATCGTGGCGCAGTCGCTGGAGACGGGCGAACAACACCTCTTGGTCGAAGGCGGTAGCGACCCCCGTTACGTCGAGTCCGGTCACATCGTGTTTGCCCGAGCGGGAACGCTCATGGCAGTCCCCTTTGACGTTCAGCGCCTCGAGGTGACCGGCGATCCCGTCGTCGTCCTTGAGGATGTGATGCACACCGAACGCGGTGGGGACAGCTACAGGAGGATGGGTGATGGGCAGTTTGCCGTGTCACGTTCGGGAACATTAGCTTACGCCCCAGGTGGCGTCTATCCAGTAGGGCAGAATGTGCTGGTCTGGGTTGATCGCGACGGGGAGGTCGAACCCCTGCCCGGACTTCCAGCGAGTACCGCTTTCCAGCGCGTCTCACCGGATGGCACTCGACTGGTCTACGCTCAGGGGCCTGGGGGAGAACAGCAGATCTGGGTATACGACATCGAGTTGGAACTGCCCTTGCAACTGACCTTTCAGGGAACAAATGTCACGCCGGTCTGGAGCCCGGACGGCTCTCGAGTGGCATTCGCATCGGATGGAGGAGACGGTGGTCCTCTAAATCTGTTCTCGATGGCTGCGGATGGCAGCGGCGATCCCCAGCGATTGGCCGAGAGTGATCGGTTACAGCTACCGTCTTCCTGGTCGCGGGATGGGGTTCTGGCGTTTACCCAGCACGTTGAGGGGTTTCAGTGGGACATTATGACCCTCTCGACGGACGGTGCCAGTGAACCCAGACTGTTCCTTGACGCTCCTTTCAGCCAGGAATATCCGGCCTTCTCGCCTGACGGAAGGTGGCTGGCCTACAGCTCGAATGAAACAGGCCGCCAGGAAGTTTACGTTCGGCCTTTTCCCGCCGGAGAGCCGGTCTTTCCGGTTTCACCCGGTGGTGGCAAGGCACCATTATGGACCGCTGATGGGCGGCAGCTTGTTTACCGCGATGCAAACAACGACGACAGAATCATGGTTGTAGACGTGACGACGGATTCCGGCTTCGAACGAAGCCGTCCGAGTCTTCTCTTTGAAGGACCCTACGGCAGCAATTTTCCGATTCGGAGTTATGACATAACCCCTGATGGGCAGCGGTTCGTCATGAGACAGGGGCAAGCATCCGAACCTGAACCAGTGACCAGTCTCAACGTCGTCCTCAATTGGTTCGAGGAATTGAACCGGCTCGCCCCGACGGACAACTGACAATGACCCCCGGCACCCAACTCGGCACCTACGAGATTCCCTCTTCTGTAGCGGCGGTCTATGACCGCCGGCATTCAGGATGGGAAGCTCGAAGTACTCACGAACGAGAAACCGGCGGTCATAGACCGCCGCTACAGTAGAAATGATGATCGGTCAAACACTCGGCCCATACAAAATCGGCGACCAGCTCGGTGCGGGCGGTATGGGAGAAGTGTACGCCGCCATCGACACTCGCCTGGACCGCACGGTCGCCATCAAAATCCTTCCCGAACATCTCGCCGCCGACCCGCATGTGATTGAACGCTTCGAGCGTGAAGCCCGTGCCGTGGGCAGCCTGAACCACCCTCACATCTGCACGCTCTTCGACGTTGGCGAGCAGGACGGCGTTCACTTCCTCGTCATGGAACTGGTGGAGGGCGAGACTCTGGCCGCCAGGCTGACGAAAGGACGCCTGAGCCTTGACCAGGCTCTCGAATACGCCATCCAGATCGCAGACGCCCTGGACAAGGCCCACCGGCAGGGTATGGTGCATCGGGATCTCACGCCAGCCAACATCATGATCACCAAGTCCGGGACGAAGTTGCTGGACTTTGGACTCGCAAAGCTTGGCGTCGGTCCGCCGACGCCATCTGCGATCGCCTCCTCCACAATGCGCACCGTATCGAACTGAAAGGGGTCGGAGCCTGAAGAGAACCGTATAAAGCACGGGCACGACTCCAAGGGTCAACGTCGTTGCAAACATCAGGCCGAAGATGATGGCGATCGCCATCGGCTCTTCCAGAACCGGACCGGTCTGACCGTAATGGACCATCCCGAGGATGCCGGTAATTCTCTGCGACGACTGGACCCAGGCTCAGGTCCGAGCCTTCCGCCTGGCCGTGAACCGTTTCCCGGAGCGCGCGGAGTGGAATTGGCCCGAACTCCGGCTCGAGGTCGCCGATGTCCAGGAGATGGCCTTCAAGCTGCACCTGACCGGCTTCGACGACGACGAGCTCCAGGAGCTACTCGCCCCGATCGGGACGGAAGGCGAAACAGATCCGGACGCGGCGCCGGAACTGCCGACAACACCGACGTCTCGACGTTCCGACCTTTGGGAGCTCGGCCGGCACCGGTCGCGGTGTGGCGACTCGACGGATCCCGCGGATGTCGCCGAGTTGATGGCTGGCGAGAAAGCGGACCTGGTCTTCACGGATCCGCCGTACGGGATGAGCTACGGCGGGGGACGTGCGGCCGGATCCACGAAGAAGGGCGCCCGGGTCAAGGCGCACGGGATGATCATCGGGGACGACAAGCGTGGCAGCGAGCTCGTCGACCTGGTCGAGAACGCGATGCGGCGGTCCGTGGAGTCCATGAAGCCAGCCGCGGCAGCCTACGCCTGCTTCACCTGGAGGACATACTCAGAATTCGAGGCCTCCATCCGATCGGTCGGGCTCGAGCCCAGCGCCTGCATCGTCTGGAACAAGGGATCGATCGGCCTGGGCAACCAGCACTATCGGCCCCAGCACGAGTTCATCTTCTTCTGCCACGAGTTCATCTTCTACTGCAAGGGGAAGCGCTGGCGGGGCGGCAAGGCCGAGTCGGACGTGTGGACCCTCGGTCGGGAGGTCCTTGGCGAGTACGTCCATCCAACCCAGAAGCCGGTCGCTCTGATCGAGCGTGCCCTCAACAACTCGAGCCTGGCCGACGACCTGGTCCTGGACGTCTTCGGGGGTTCCGGGTCGACGCTCATTGCGTGCGAAAGGACCGCGCGGCGATCGCGGCTGATGGAGTTGGATCCGAAGTACGTCGACGTGATCGTGATGCGCTGGCAGGAGTTTACGGGGAAGACGGCTCACCTCGAGGCAACGAAACGAACGTTCGCGCAGATGCGGAAGGTGCGGTCCCGAGGTTGACCCTATGAAGCAAACGTTATGGAAGATCGCGCAAATGCGTGTTGGTGGCTATTCCACCACAGCGCTGACCGAAATATACAAGAGCGCCAGAGCTCCGATGGCGAGTGGCACCTGTAGACCGGGAATCTGGCCGACGGCTTCAGGGTCCACGATCGCGTAGAAGAGGAGAACGAGGCCGTAGGGCAGTGCGCTGGCACCGGCAGCTCTGATGAGATGGCGATACAGGCCGTCGGCGCGTCGCTGATAGGCGCTGAGGCCGAAAACGGTGACTGCGAACAGTATGGCTATCGAGCCGAGATGGCTAACGACAAACCCAACCACAGGTCACCACAAGAGTTCAGTCGCCGAGTGGAACAGAGCGTAAGAGAGTATGGCTAGGACTAGTAATTCGGGGATGGTGAACGCGCGGTCGTTGGCTTCGGGCGGGGCACCATCGCCGGTAGGTTTGGACGTGAATGTCACAGATTTGAGCAGATTTTCGTCGCGTTTGCTTAAGTCAAATCGAGCCATCAATTCTTTTCTTACCTTTTCGTCCGCTTCAACGGTGGGTCTAGTTGGTCCCATTACCCGGTCCGCTTGTCGTTTTATGATTCGTCGGTGGCGGGTTTTTTGCATGTCGTCGTTACTACTATAGACCAACAGACGGGGCGTGTCAGAACTGATGAGAGCGAAGAAGGGAAGGCGGAGATTTAACCGCAAGAAGAACCGTGGCCCGCTGGACCGCCAGCGCGACGGCCCATAGATTCGGATTTCACAACCTTGCGATCCGTTCCGGTTAGCTACCGGGGCGCTGGTCGCTTACTTGAGCCCCGCTTTCCTTGATCAAGGGGGAAGGCGGGGCTTTTTCTTTTTTACGGAGGGAATGTGGCCAAATCCACGCCCGCACAATTCGGCCGATCGTACCGTGCCGTCGGCCATCTTACAGCCCACGAACGCCGGGGGAAATGGCATGGCTTTCATTCGAGACAGGAATTGAGAGCTGCCCTACGTGAGCGGGCCCGACTGGACATCGATGAGCGTTTTGGCGGGGAACCACATTCGATACGACGGTCAATGGCCCGCGACCGGGCGAAGCGCGATTACCGGCAGATCAACGAGGGGACGGCATGAGCAAGAACCCGACCCCGAGGGCACCTTTCATCAAGCCGCCAACCTCGATCCCGGTCGAGTTGGCCTGCCGGGACGGCGCGGTTCGCATGGTACTCCCGGCCGGGATCCACGACATAACAATGACGCCAGAGCAGTCCGAGAAGTTGGGCCATGCGTTGCTCGAGCTCTCGGTCAAGGCGTCCGGGCGAATCATCATCCCTGGCGGCACAGGATTCTGAATGCTGACAATCCGCATCACCTACCCGGACGGCGAGACGAAAACGATCGAGGATCCCCGCTACGATGGCGAGGCCGATATCGAGATCAAGATGTGCCCGTGGGACGACAAACTCCATACCAGGGGAGGACGGTTCTGCTCAGACAAGTGTCGGTGGACGATGGCGAACAAGACGAGAGAGTGAGTGAAACCCTAACTCGTGACGATTGATTAGGTTAGGCTTCAAGTAAGTTTCAGTCCTGTCCAACACTGCAGGTCGTCGAGCAGTTCCGAAGCAGTGCGGAACAGCACGGAGTAGCCGGCCAGGACGGCGGCGTGGGCGATATTCTTGGCGATCATGGTCTTGCCCAGTCCATTGGCGCCGATCAGGATGAGGTTGCGGCCTTCGGGGATAAAGTCGAGGGTGAAGGCACGCCCGATGGTGTTGCGGTCGATCTTTTTAGGCCAGTTCCAGTCGAAGTCGGCCATGGGTTTGAAACGGCCGATGCGGGAGCACTGGAGACGGCGTTCCAGACTGCGCTGTGCGCGATCGTGGCTTTCGATACGGGCCAGTTCCTCCAGCAGCATGGGAGGGGGCCATTGAGACTTGATGGCGCGAGCCAGAAAGTCATCCAGGGAATCGGCGATGGAGCGGAGTCCGATGTGCTGGAGTTGGACGGCCAGATCGTTACTGTTCGGGTTCGGTGTCGTGGCTATGGAGGTCATCGTAGGTCTCCGCGGAATGAGGTTGAATGTGGATGTCGGCCAGATCCGGGCGGGATGGGGCGACCCGGACGGTGGCCCGGCGTTTCTGGGCCCGCCAGCGTTTCTGGAGGATGAAGGCCACCGACGATGCGCGCGGAGTGTCCTGTTCGAGCGCCTCGACAACGGCAGCTTGGAGCTCGGATGCCCCGTAGTCGTCGAGCAGTCCGAGCAGGAGACGGCTCTGCCGTTGAATGGACTCGCCACGACCGAAGGCGGCCTGAAGCAGGGGTTCGGTTTCAGGCACGCTCGCGGCCAAGCGACTACCGGCGGTGGACCCGAGGGCTTTCCGTTTTTCCGCCAGCAGCGCGTCCTGATGTGCCGGATCGACAATGAGTTGGTGGCGGTCGAAAGACCGGTGGTGGGCGGCCACTTCGGTCGTGCCATCGAGAAGGCGCACCCGCGTCTGGGAGGCCACCAACGTCAATGTCTGGCCGATCCGGTCCGGGGGAATCGAGTAGTCGTTGAGATCGAAACGGATATAGATGGTTTTACCGGAACGGACCGGCTGGACCCGGTCGGTATCGAACCGGTGCACCGGTAACGACATCAGGAGTGATTGTTCCTCCTGGAAGGCTTCGGCCACGGTCCTGTCGTCACCACCGGGCCAGGGGCGCTGATGGGCCACCTCATCACGCCATACCAGAGCCTTGCGATTGAACTCTTCCAAGGTCGTGAATGGCCGGGCTGCAAAGAACGAATCCCGCACATAGCGTATCGCTCTCTCGACGCGTCCTTTTTGATTTCCTCGTGTCGGCGCGACCGGACGCGGTTGACAGTGATAGTGGGCGGAGAGTTCGAGCAGGCGCGGATGAAAGCGAATTTGATTGCCGTTGCGCTCCAGCACGGCGCTTCGAAGATTGTCGTAGAGCACGACTCTGGGCACCCCTCCCCAGTCGGCAAACGCATCGACATGACCGCGGAGAAAGTTCTCCAGAGTTTGATCGAAGAAGAACTCCAGAAACAGGGCGCGCGAGTGCGACAGCGTCAATACGAAACAGGACAACCGGCGGCGGGCCTGACCCACCCGGACTTCCCCGAAGTGCGCCCAGTCGGCTTGGGCTTCCTGACCGGGAAAGCTTCTTAACCGCAGGAAGGCTTCACGGGGTTCGGGACGCAGACGCGCCACCAGACGCCGCAGTACGACCACGCTGCCGGTGTAACCGCGATCCGACAGCATCTGATGAATCCGTGTGGCCCGCAACCGGGGGTACTGCTTGAGCGTCGCCCGGATGAAGTCCATATAGGGATCGGCTTTCGTCGGACGCATCATCTGGGCCCGGTTGAAGCGATCCGTCTCCAGTGCCGCGCGGACGGTTTCCTGATGCAGGCCCAGCTCGGCGGCAATGGTGCCTATCTTCCAGTGCTCGCCAAAAAAGAGGTGTCGAATTCGCGTGACCGTTTCGGGAGGAATCACGCCTCACACCCAGTCGGGGAAGGCATCGATAAAGACCCCACTCCGGCCACACAGGATGCAAACGAGTCGGATGGCTGATTGGAGCCGTTGAAACCGGGGTCGACCATGGGGTGCCTCCGCCAATGACGTTCTCATTCCCGTTTCAGGCAATGGTGTCCCGATGCTGCCAGACCGACACGCACCGGCGGAAGTGTGATCTGTCACGCGCCTCTCTCGGCGACGTTTCCGGTAGGCCCGCTGACGCCGGCAATGATCGGCCCGGACCTCCGGATCCTCCTGATAACGGCGGTTGGCACGCCGCCTCTGCTCGCGCCTCATCCGGCGCCGGCACTCATCCCCGCAGTAGACCTGCCCCCGATAACAGGATCGGCAGATGACAAACATCAACCCGCAACCCGACCCTCGGCAAAACAACTGTCGTAACACGACTTCTCTGGCCATCCCACCCCACGCGGGAGTGGACAATGGCGGCCGGTCGTGTCACTCTGACTTTGCTTTTGCTGTGGTTGTGCCCTTTGACCGGGGCCGCCATAAACGAAACCCCGATCGCTCATACGATCGGGGTTTTCCCTTTCTCCGCGTCACTCTACCTTACCAAAGCCTCCGCTCTGCTTCGCCGATGATGACGACCTTCAAACCGGCGCTTGTTCAAATATGTTCATTTTGAAGTGATCGTCTACAGATGGTCTGCCGGTCGAGTGTCGGTTAGGGGATTATATATTAGAGTTGAATCACCATACTCCTACTTCCCGGCCTTCTTCTTAGCCTTCTTCTTACGACGCTTGAGTACGGCTAGACCCACCTGCTCTGGTGTCGCACCTTTGTAGTTGGCCTTCAAGCCACGTTTGCGTTTCTTCTTCACTGCATCCGCCATCTTTCAATTCCCCTTATACATGAAACCGCGTTTACGATTCTCCCGCCGAAGGCCAGATAGCGTGTAGACGTGGCTCTTGAGTTGATTGCACGGACCGCATAACAGAACGCGGTTCGAGATGTGATTCGGACCGCCATCGGCTCGTGGCGTATTGTGGTCCAGTTGAAGGTAACGCGGATCATCGAATGCCCGGTCGCAGCCCTGACACTTGGGACCATGCTGATCCAACAAGTGCTCGTACATGGCCGCACGGGTCATCTTCGAGCCTCTTGGCTCAAACATCGTTACCTTCGTTCTCAGATTTGGTGCAGCGGATTCTCCGGTGTCAGTTCGAGTGGGCGGTTTATTAGTTGGAATAACATCGTCTGGAAAAAGATGGCCATGTAGTTTGTCCGTGGAATCCGAAGCGATCAGTCCTTCTTTTTCGAGGCGTTGTAAAACAACCTTTCGTGCATTGTTCCATATGTCGATTCCAACCCACTGACGTTTCAGTTTCTCGGCGGCGATAAGTGTTGTTGCACATCCTGCAAACGGATCGAGAACCATATCGGCTTCGTTGCTAGATGCCTTAATGATCCGCTCGTACAGGGCGAGGGGTTTCTGCGTGGGGTAGCCCATTCGTTCCGGTGACACCTGATTGATCGGCGAGATGTTCCAGAAGTCCACTTGAGATTTTCCGGACTTCATGTAGTATCGCTGTACCAATTCAGGATGCGTCCGTTCCCATTCTGGGCTTACATCCCTGTGCCCCTTAATCGGGCTGTCCTTCAGAAAACGCCCGATCAGCCTGTACTTACCCTTTTTATCTTGATGCTTAAACTTCGCTTCTCCCTTGTCGTCCCAATCAATCAAAACTTGGTCCCAGTTGAATGTGTAACCGGGCGTTTTGGCGTAGAACAGAAGGATGTCGTGGCGTCTTCCATAGGCCCGCTTAGAAACGCGGCCGCCGATGTTATACCTCCAAACTACCTCGTTAACGAAGTTCCGCCACCCGAAGATCGCATCCATGATGGCCTTGATGTAGTGGCTGGCAGTCGGGTCGCAGTGGAGTGAGGTGGCCCCGGTTTGTGGACAGCTTGGCGGCCTGTTTAAGGTGTATTCCGGTTGCCGCTCATCTTGCCAGAATCTCCTTGGATCGATCTTCCTGTCGCCGTTGCTGCGCCGGTGGGTAAGCGGGCAAGGCGCGTAGCTGCTTGTCCATCATATCCGCAGGCGGGTCGCCGCGGTAGGCCTCGGCCGGGGTTTTTCCGCCGAGGGCCGAGTGTGGCCGTTCGGCGTTGTAGAAGTCGATCCACTCGCCGATGACGCGCCGGGCCTGGAAGCCGTCGGCAAGGTCGTGCAGATAGACAGCCTCGTATTTGAGGGAGCGCCACAGCCGCTCGATGAAGATGTTGTCCATGCACCGGCCCCGGCCGTCCATCGAGATCTGGACACCGGCCGCCCGCAAGCGCCCGGTGAAGGCGAAGCCGGTGAACTGGCTGCCCTGATCGGTATTGAAGATCTCCGGCTGGCCGTGGCGGGTCCGCGCCTCCTCGAGCGCCTCGACGCAAAAGCCGGCGTCCAGGGTGTTCGACAAACGCCAGGCCAGCACATACCGGCTCGCCCAATCCAGGATCGCCACCAAGTAAAGAAAGCCGCGCCGCACAGGGATGTAGGTGATGTCGGCGCACCAGACATGGTTTGCCCGCTCGATCGCCAAACCCTTGAGCAGATAGGGGTAGACCCGGTGCTCGGGATGCGGCTCGCTGGTGCGGGGTGCCCGGTAGATCGCCTGAAGACCCATCAAACGCATCAGACGCCCCGCCCGGCGACGGCCGATGCGCACGCCCTCGCGGCGCAGATGACGGACGATCTGACGGGCACCGTAGAACGGATGCTTCAGAAACAACTCATCGATGCGCCGCATCCGCGCCAAGGTCTCCGCGCTCTCGCCCTGGGGCGTGTAATAGAGCCAGGAGCGCCCGATCGACAGCAAACGGCATTGACGACTCAAGCTCAGTTCCGGGTCAGGGCGCCTCACCATCGCCCGGCGCGCGGCCCGGCTCATCGACCGGACCCTCTGGACAAAAAATCCCGCTCCACCGTCAATTCGCCGATCTTGGCGTGAAGCTCACGAACCTCGCTTTCATGATCCCGCCGCCGGCGTTCCACACCGTTCGAGAACATCTCGCCAAGCCCTTCCATCGCCTGGCGCTTCCATGTGCTCACCTGGTTCGGATGAACCTGGTGCTTCGAGGCAATCTCCTGCAGCGTCCGATCGCCCCGAAGCGCTTCCAGCGCGACCTTCGCTTTCAACTCCCCAGAAAACCTGCGTCTCTTCGTCATCGCGTATCCCTCCTCAGTCGGTGGAATACACCTTAAACAACTGCCCGATTTTCCGGGGCCACTTCAGAGTGAGGAATTACAGACCCACCACGTCACGATGAGTGCACCAAAACCTTTCGAACTGTGAATGCGGGATATGCGCGTGCCCCCGAAGTAGGCAAAAGGATTTGCGATCCACGGATGAGTAGCCAGCCTAGTAACCGATGCTTCCACACCGTCGTCGTCGATTTCACGCACCAGGTCGCCAATGCGGAGAAACTTGTCGAGAATCGCAAGATCCAAGAAAAGGTAAAAAATGCATGCAACGAGCAGCGCGTCTGCCCGGCGAACCTCCATCCCGAATGCTTCGATGATCGCCTGATTCTGGACGCCGGCCCACCAGAATAGGATCGCAACCCCTAGTCCCAGGCGCACGGTAGCAGCGAGAGAATCCAGATGTTTTGTGATTCCTTCCTGTAACGTCTCTTGATTCATAATTGCTTGTACGCCCAACGGCGTGTCGCTCACCTGCGGCAGTAGTCCTTTGGTTCACTTCAAGCCTGCCGAGCGTTATCCTGCCCGATTCGCTCAGCAACGTCCATCAAATCGGACCCACCTCAAACTGCGCGGCTTGTCATACAAGGTGCAAATGCCCGGGCATGCGGTGACGCGACCCTTTAATTCCCATAGGTAAACCCCCGGCTTAGCCGGGGCGACTCGCAGAGGTTTGACCGAGAGCGGCGGTAGATAGGAAAGTCCTGCTTGGAAGCGACGACTTCCAAAGAAGGAGGACTCAATGAAAGAGGCCCGAAGGCGATCGCACACGAAATGGGACTGCAAGTATCACATGGTGTTCATTCCGAAGTAGGCGGTATCCAGTGTGGCGGGATTCATCAAGGGGAAGAGTGCAATCTCGACTGCCCGGAACTTTCTGGGACTGAAACACCGTTTGACAGGGAAGAGTTTCTGAGCGCGAGGCTATTTCGTTTCCACGGTGGGGATGGACAAACAATTCGTGCGGGAATACATTTGGCGGCAGGAGCGGGAGGAGCAGCGTTTGGAGGAGCTGAACATGGCGTGGGGGCATCAGCTGCCTTCAGGCGGCTCTTGACCGGCCCCTTTGAGGGGCTCACAGAAATAAGCCCCCGGCTCTGCCGGGGGTCATTTAACTGACCCCAACCCCCTCCTTCCGTAATACTTACTCTGCTCTAGGGGAATAGCTCAAAACATAACGGGGTGCGGTGTGTCTCTTGCGGCAGGAACCGAACTCGGCCACTACACGATCCTCTCCGCGCTCGGCAAGGGCGGCATGGGTGAAGTGTGGCGTGCGCGGGACTCCAAGCTGGGCCGTGAAGTCGCCATCAAGACTCTTCCTGAAGAGTTCGCCCAGGACGAAGAACGTCTGGCCCGGTTTGAGCGTGAAGCGAAACTGCTGGCGTCGTTGAACCACCCCAACATCGCAGCAATCTACGGCCTCGAAGAAGACAACGGCACACGCTTCCTTGTCCTCGAACTCGTCGAAGGTGACACGCTGGCGGAGCGGCTGAAACGTGGTGCCATCCCTGTCGAAGAATCGCTACAACTCGCACTCCAGATCGCTGAAGCCCTCGAAGCTGCGCACGAAAAGGGTGTAATTCCCATAGGTAAACCCCCGGCTTAGCCGGGGCGACTCGCAGAGGTTTGACCGAGAGCGGCGGTAGATAGGAAAGTCCTGCTTGGAAGCGACGACTTCCAAAGAAAGAGGACTCAATGAAAGAGGCCCGAAGGCGATCGCACACGAAATGGGACTGCAAGTATCACATGGTGTTCATTCCGAAGTAGGCGGTATCCAGTGTGGCGGGATTCATCAAGGGGAAGAGTGCAATCTCGACTGCCCGGAACTTTCTGGGACTGAAACACCGTTTGACAGGGAAGAGTTTCTGAGCGCGAGGCTATTTCGTTTCCACGGTGGGGATGGACAAACAATTCGTGCGGGAATACATTTGGCGGCAGGAGCGGGAGGAGCAGCGTTTGGAGGAGCTGAACATGGCGTGGGGGCATCAGCTGCCTTCAGGCGGCTCTTGACCGGCCCCTTTGAGGGGCTCACAGAAATAAGCCCCCGGCTCTGCCGGGGGTCATTTAACTCACCGGGATCTGAAACCCTTGAACATCAAGATCACGCCCGACGGCAAGATCAAGGTGCTGGACTTTGGATTGGCGAAAGCACTCGCCGGTGACTCCGAGGTAGACCTTTCTCAATCGCCGACGATCAGCGCAGCAGCGACGAAGCAAGGAATCATTCTCGGTACCGCCGCATACATGTCCCCTGAGCAGGCGCGGGGCGAGTCTACCGACAAGAGAGCCGATATCTTGATTTCGATAACGTAAAAGGGACCCACCAAACGGGGCTCTGATCGAGGAAAAGGGACCCACCCCTGATAGCCTCCCCCGAAGCGTGAACTGGATGAACAGGCACGCGAGTGGGAGGTGAGGATTGATAGGGATGGATCAGTACGAGTTGATCAGAACTGCACATCGGGTTTACAAGAAAAGCATTCGACAGATCGCCCGGGAGACCGGGCACACGCGACGGACGGTCCGGAAAGTATTGGCCGGACAGGAGCCCAAGTATCGGCGAGATGAACCGCCCCGGGTTTTCCGGAGACAGTTTTAGTTGAGTCCGGCCTCGACGAGGCCGGACGCTCGGTTCTGATAATAGTCCTGTTCAAACTCGGCTGGAGGGATATCTCCGATCGGCTCCAGCAATCGCTGGTCGTTGTACCAGCACACCCAATCCAGTGTCTCGAACTCGACATCATCGAGTCCCTTCCACGGACCCTTCTGGCGGATCACTTCGGTCTTGTACAGGCCGATGACCGACTCGGCCAGTGCGTTGTCATAGGAATCCCCGACGCTGCCGACCGACGGCTCGATGCCGGCCTCTGCGAGTCGTTCCGTGTAGCGAATCGATAAGTATTGCGAGCCACGGTCGCTGTGATGGATCAGCCCATCGGTGTCTGGCCGCGACCACAGCGCCTGCTCCAGAGCATCCAGGGCGATATCGGTTCTCAGGGACGTGGTCACCCGCCAACCAACGATCTTCCGGGAGAACACGTCGATGACAAAGGCGACGTAAACGAATCCACGCCAGGTTGCGACGTAGGTCAGATCCGCTACCCAGAGCTGATTCGGACGGGTTGCTGTGAAGTCCCGATCCACCAGATCCGGTGGACGGAGTGCGGCTTCATCCGGGATGGTGGTCCTGAACCTTCGACCGCGAACGACGCCCTTAAGGCCCATATCCCGCATCAATCGTGCCACGGTGCACCGGGCCACCGGCTGTCCCTCTCGGTTGAGCTGCTTCCAGACTTTCCGGGCACCATATACCTGGCGATTCTCACGCCAGACCCGATCGATCTCCACTGAAAGCGATGCGTCCCGCTTTGCCCGGGTCGGCAAGCGATCTGGATCACGTAATCGCGCCGCGTTTTCGTAATACGTCGACGGGGAGATCTGCAGCATGCTGCAGATCGACTCGACCCATACCGGTCCCGATTCCGGTCGATGAACTCGGTCACCACTTTCCTCGGCGGTCGAGTTCCGCCTGCGCGAAAAATGCCGATGCCTTCTTCAGGATCTCGTTCGCCCGCTTCAGCTCACGATTCTCTCGCTCCAGTTCCTTCAGACGCTGCTTCTCGTCTGTGGTCAGGCCCGCACGCTGGCCTGTGTCCCGTTCAGCCTGCCGCACCCACTTCCGCAACGTCTCTGCCGTCCAGCCGATCTTCGATGCGATCGATGCCATCGCTGCCCATTGCGATTCGTACTCCCGCTGGTGCTCGAACACCATCCGTACTGCGCGCTCTCGAACTTCCGGTGAATATCTGCTCGGTCTTCCCATGATGACTCCCATCTTCTCAAGTAATGGAGTCTCCGGAAAACCCGGGGCGGTTCAAGAGAAGGAGCCAGCCTGTCCGGTGATGGACCCGGTCGCCAGGATCGTAGATGCCTGGCTCCAGGCGGACCGGGACCAGCCAGTCAAGCAACGCCACACCGCGCACCGGGTGTGGCAACGTCTGGTGGAGGAGCATGAATTTACCGGAGCCGAGCCGACGGTACGGCGCTGGGTTCGGGAACGGAAGACACGGTTGGGCTGGAACCAGACCGGTGCTGTGGTGCCGTTGGACCCGGAACACGCCCGTGAAGCCGAGGTGGACTGGGGTACGGCCTGGGTCCGGATGAACGGTCAAGACCGTCAGGTCAAGTTGTTCTGCATGAGATCTCGGTACTCGGGCAAGGCGTTTGTGCGGGCCTATCCGTGGGAACGGCAGGAGATGTTCCTGGACGGTCACATCCGTGGGTTCGACTGGTACGGAGGCGTCTTCCCGACGTTAGTGTTCGATAACCTGAAAACCGCCGTGAAACAGATTCTGCGCGGGAAGGGTCGGGTTGAACAGACGCGGTTCACAGCGTTTCGGGCGCACTACACGTTTGAAGCACGGTTCTGCAATCCGGCGCGGGGCCAGGAGAAAGGCGGGGTCGAGGGACTGGTCGGCTTCGCACGGAGAAACTTCCTGGTGCCGGTTCCCGAGGTGACCGACTTCGACGAGTTGAACGCGCAGTTGCTGGAACGCTGCGGCGCCGCCGACCAGCGGAGGATCGGCGGTCGGTCCGACGATCGGACGATCGGGGAACGCCATGGAGCAGAACGCGCGTACCTGCTGGCGCTGCCGGGCACCCGATTCGAGAACACGAAGGTGGTGGGTGTGCGGATCAGCCCGTACCAGACGGCCCAGGTGGATCAGAACCGGTATTCGGTGCCGACCGCATATGTGGGACGCCGGCTCTGGGCCCATATCGGCTGTGACCGGGTGAGCTTTTACGCGGACCAGAAGAAGGTGGCCGAACATGACCGCGCCTTCGGTCATAGCGACTGGCGGATTGATCCGTTGCACTACCTGGAGTTGATCCGGCGGAAGGTGGCCTCGTTTGAGAGCGCCCGGCCGATCCGGCAGTGGCGGGATCAATGGCCGACCCAATATGAGACCGCGCTGGAGCGGTTGCGGGATCGGCATGGGTACAGTCGGGGCACCCGGGAGTTCATCGGCATCCTGCAACTCCACCAGGACTGGGATCTGGATCGGGTGTCATCGGCCATCCAGGAAGCGCTCGATGCCCACTGTATCGAGTTGGAAGCGGTGCGGCACATTCTGATGCGGGAGGACACGCCGACTCGATCCCATGCACCGCTCGAGTCCGGGTTGATGCCCGGTATCACCGATCTGACGATCGCCCGGGCCGATCTGGATCAATATGACCGTCTCCTGGCTGGGGGTGTGCGATGAGTCCGGGTCAGGAGATCGTTCTCGACGACGCACTGCGGCAACTCCGGCTTCCGGCCATGGTGCGGGAGTGGCGGGAACACGCCCGACAGGCTAAAGAGGCCGGCGAGGGGCACACCGGCTTTCTATTGGCTCTGGCCAGCCGCGAGCTGGAGCAGCGGCAAGCCAATCAGGTCCAGCGTCGACTGCGGGAGGCCCGGTTCCCACTGCTCAAGACCCTGGAGACCACGGACCTGAACAAGTGGCCAGTGCTCGATGCGGTCCAGGTTCGCGACTATGCCGAGTGCGGCTACATTACCCGGCACGAGAACGTCGTCCTGTTGGGCAAGCACGGAACCGGTAAAACCCATGCCGCCACGGTGCTGGGTGTGGAAGCCTGCCGGAGGGGCTACCGCGTCGGGTTCACCACGGCAGCCGGGCTGGTCAACACCTTGATCGAGTCGCGCGAGGAACGGCAACTGAAGCGGCACCTGGCGAAGCTGGCCCGCTTCGAGCTGCTCATCGTGGACGAAGTCGGCTATATCCCGTTCTCGGCCGAGGGGGCGCAGTTGCTGTTTCAGGTCTTCTCGGACCGCTACGAAAAGGGTTCGCTGATCGTCACATCGAACTTGCCGTTTGCACAGTGGACCAGCGTCTTCGGTGACGCCGCACTGACCGCAGCCCTGCTGGACCGGCTGACCCATCACTGCGCCATTCACCAGTTCGAGTGGGAAAGTATCCGGTTTACCGACAGTCTCGGCGCCGCTAGCAAACGGAAGAACAAACCCCGGTCCGCCGGAGGATCCGCGTGAAAACCGCGGGCGCGGCGGGCTGTGGAAAGTGCCGCCCCCATGGGAACCCGCTGCAAAGCCAGCGCGCTCCCACGGTGGCTTGGAAGCCTTCGGCTCCCACACTCCCCACAGCCTCGACGGCGGAATCGCTTACAAACCATTAACCAGGGGGTGGGTCCCTTTTACTCGATCGGGGTGGGTCCTTTTTACGTTGTCAAAGCGAGATATCTGGGCATTCGGCTGTGTGCTCTTTGAAATGCTGACGGGAAGAAAGACTTGGGATGGCCGAACGGTCACCGACGTGATTGCAGGGTTAGTCGCTCGGGAGCCTGAGTGGAACAGCTTGCCACCGAATCTGCATCCGCGACTGCGGCTCGTCCTCGAACGATGTTTGGAAAAGGAGTACAAGGACCGGGGCCACGACATTGCCGACGTGCGTGTGGATATTCAGAGAGTTCTCGCCGATCCGGGCGGTGTCCTCGCCCAACCCTCGCCTGATGCCACTCACACGTCACGTTCGATACTCCTCTCTGTGGCCACTCTTGTTGTCGTCTCGCTGACAACCGCCCTGGTCGTCTGGAACGTGCGTTCCCCCGAACCCGCTGCGGTGACTCGCTTGTCCTTGAATCTTCCGACGGACCAGTTCCTGACCGGCGGAGTTCCTGGAGAAAACACTTTTTATGGACTCCAACGTCCCAGTCACCGCGCAATTGCGTTTTCCCCGGATGGTCGATATCTGGTCTATGTTTCAAGTTTGGGTGAAGGTTCCCAGCCATATCTACGGGCGTTGGATGAAGAGGAAGCCCGACCCATTCCGAACACCGAAGGGGGATCAGACCCATTCTTTTCTCCGAACGGCGAGTGGATTGCCTTCTTTGTCAGGACCGAACGACAGCTCAAGAGAGTCCCGACCGCCGCCGGACAAGTGCAACCCATTCTTGACGAGGTTCCTGACGACATCGCCGCGTGGGGTGCGAGCTGGGCCGACGACGACACAATCCTTCTCTCCGGGGCCGCAGGCGTGTATCAGGTGGCGGCGGTCGGGGGAGTCCCGGAGCAGTTGACCCATGTCAATAAGGATGAAGATGGTCATCTTTTCCCGCAGATGCTCCCGGGCGGTAATGCGATGTTATTCAGCGTGTGGAAAAGTGGTGCTATTAGGGATGAACGCAAATCGGACATCGTGGTGGAGTCGATCGAGACGAGAGAACGAAGTCTTCTCATTTCAGAAGGTACAGTTCCGCGATATGTATCGACGGGCCACTTGGTCTTTGTCCGGCGCGGGACCTTGTTGGCGGTGGCCTTTGACGTGGATCGCCTGACGGTCCTGGGCGACCCTCTTGTAGTCGTCGACGATGTCATGCAGGCGCTGGAGGGCGACGATAACTCTTTCATCACTGGTCAGGCCCAGTTCGCTCTGTCTGATTCCGGCTCCCTCGCCTACGTGTCGGGGGGTATCTATCCGGAGAGCGAACGAGAACTGAATTGGCTCGATCGGACTGGCACGCCTGAACTCCTGCCCCTGCCGCCCAGCGGCTTCTTTACTTCCCGCATCTCCCCGGACGGTCGGCGCCTCGCATACACTGCCGGCCGGCCTTCTGAGCAATACATAGGGTGTATGACATCGAACTCGACATCTCAGCGCGCAGAACCTCCAGCTGAAAGGGCCATTCTGCTGTCTGGAGTCCAAATGGCCGAGAGCTCATCTTCTCTTCCGCCACAATCGACCGAGTTGGAAATCTGTTCCTGCTGGCGGCGGACGGCAGCGGGGAACCGGAGCGCCTGACCGACAGCGATAACTATCAAACTCCCTCCTCATGGTCGCCGGACAATTTGGTGGCGTTCATGGAGTCCCGACCGGATTTTCGCCGCGACATCATGATCCTGTCGATGGAAGGAGATCGGACGGCCCGACCTTTTCTGGCCACAGAACATGACGAGACGCACGCCACTTTTTCGCCGGACGGTCGGTGGATCGCCTATCGCTCGACAGAGGAATTGGAGCGAGGCGAAATGTACGTTCGCCCCTACCCAGGCCCGGACCCCATGTACAAGATTTCAAACGGAGGTGGTACGTCCCCCACTTGGTCACTGGACGGTAAGCAATTGTTCTTCAAGTCAGGCTGCCCGGGTGACTGCCAGATGATGGTCGTGGATGTGTCCTTCGAGGAGGGTTTCAGTCGCGGAAGGCCACGTGTGCTGTTCAATAGTGTCGAAGCTACTTCCGGTAATCGCAACTACGACGTGTCAGCGGCCGGCCGTTTCTTGGAGCCCACGGAGAGCCAGAACGAGCCCGAGCCAGCGACTGAGATCAATGTCATCCTGAACTGGTTTGAAGAACTGAAAGGAACGGGTGCCGGTGCCATGATCGGCAAAACGCTCGGCCATTACGAGATCACCGACAAGCTCGGCCAAGGCGGGATGGGGACCGTCTGGCGTGCGCGGGACTCGAAGCTCGGGCGTGAGGTCGCCATCAAGACCCTACCCGAAGAGTTCGCACAGGACGAAGAACGCCTTGCCCGGTTTGAGCGAGAAGCGAAACTGCTGGCCTCGTTGAACCATCCGAACATCGCTACCATCCACGGCCTGGAAGAGGACAACGGCACGCGGTTTCTGGTCCTTGAACTCGTCGAAGGCGACACGTTAGCAGAGCGTTTGAAACGTGGTGCCATCCGTGTAGAAGAATCTCTGAAACTCGCCCTTCAGATTGCCGAAGCATTGGAAGCTGCACATGATAAAGGAGTTATCCATCGAGATTTGAAGCCCGCCAACATCAAGGTCACACCCGACGGCAAGATAAAGGTGCTGGATTTCGGTTTGGCGAAAGCGTTTGCCGGAGACGGCCCGGACGTGAACCTGTCGCAGTCGCCGACGTTGAGCATGGCGGCAACGCAGAAGGGCATCATCTTGGGCACTGCGGCATATATGAGCCCCGAGCAGGCCAGCGGCGACACTACCGACAAACGTGCGGACATCTGGTCGTTTGGTGTCGTCCTGTTCGAAATGCTGACGGGACGCCAGACCTTCGACGGCAAGACAGTGTCGCATGTCCTCGCCGATGTTCTCCGGGTTGACCCTAACTGGAACAGCCTTCCGCTACATCTCCATCCCAGAATCAGATTCCTCCTGGAACGCTGCCTGGAAAAGGAATCGAAAGACCTATACGGTGACATCTCCGATGCCCGAGTGGACATTCAGCCCGAGTGGACATTCAGAAGGTACTCGCCGATCCCGACGGCGTGATCATCCAGCCTGTCGCAGACATTGGTCGGGCATCGCCGAGGCCGATACTGCAATGGATCGCACTGGCGGTCGTTCTCAGCGTAATTCCCATAGGTAAACCCCCGGCTTAGCCGGGGCGACTCGCAGAGGTTTGACCGAGAGCGGCGGTAGATAGGAAAGTCCTGCTTGGAAGCGACGACTTCCAAAGAAGGAGGACTCAATGAAAGAGGCCCGAAGGCGATCGCACACGAAATGGGACTGCAAGTATCACATGGTGTTCATTCCGAAGTAGGCGGTATCCAGTGTGGCGGGATTCATCAAGGGGAAGAGTGCAATCTCGACTGCCCGGAACTTTCTGGGACTGAAACACCGTTTGACAGGGAAGAGTTTCTGAGCGCGAGGCTATTTCGTTTCCACGGTGGGGATGGACAAACAATTCGTGCGGGAATACATTTGGCGGCAGGAGCGGGAGGAGCAGCGTTTGGAGGAGCTGAACATGGCGTGGGGGCATCAGCTGCCTTCAGTCCCCCGCCCCACGATTTCCTTGGACAGTGATTTGAGAAACTACAACGCAGGAGGATCACGATATGTCCAGAGAAACGAAGGAGGAATACGGAATCGCGAAGGGAGCCCGTAGGGCGACCGAAGCGGGGCCGGATTTTCGAAGCCGCGGGAAGGGCCGGTGGTCGGCTCGGCGTAAGGTCACGGTAGTGCTGGAGTTGTTGCGTGGAGAAGATCTTGAAGCGATGAGCCGGCAGTATGGCGTGACGGCGGCGGCGCTGACCCGTTGGCGGGAGGCGTTCCTGCAGGGAGGCGAGGCCGGCCTGAAGAGCCGGATCGTGGATGTGGTTGACGAAGAGAGGAAGACGCTGAAGTCAGCGGTGACCAGTCTGGTGATGGACAATGAACTGTTGCGGGAACGGATCCGGCATCTGGAGGACGAGAAGCCTTTTCTACGGTGGAGGTCGAAGCGATGAGCCGGACCCTGTCGCCCTCCACACACCAACTGTATGGTCTGGCCCGTGTCGCAGCGGTCTGGGGGTTGCCCCGGTCGACGTACTATGCTCGACGGGATCGACGGAACCATCCGGCCGAGCCGCGTAAACTGGGGCCCAAGACCCCGTTTACCGACGCGGAGTTGACCGGACGGATTCGGCAAGAAATTGCGGCCTCGCCGTTTACTGGGGAAGGACACCGGAAATTCTGGGCGCGGCTCCGGGTCGCCGGCGTCCGCACCTCCAAGGCTCGGGTCTTGCGCCTGATGCGGGAAGCTCAACTTCTGGCGCCCCAACGCCAGGCCGCACCCGTTGCGCGCAAGGCGCATACCGGAACCATCACCACCGATCGCCCGAACCAGATGTGGGGCATCGATGCCACCGCCACGGTGACCCTCGACGATGGTGCGGTCACTGTATTCGCCGCCATCGATCACTGCACGGCCGATTGTGTCGGCATTCACGCCGCCAAACGGGCGACGCGTTTTGAAGCCCTCGATCCCGTCCGGCAAGGCCTCAAAGAGTACTTCGCCGGCTTTCACGCCGACGCGGCCGCCGGGCTTCGACTCCGTCATGATCATGGGTCCCAATTCATGAGCGACGATTTTCAAAACGAGATCCGATTCCTTGGCATCGTCTCCTCACCGGCGTTTGTCCGGGAACCGGAAGGCAATGGCTGTATCGAACGCTTCTTCAAGACCCTGAAAGAGCAGTTGCTCTGGGTGCGTCACTTTCGCTCTATTCCGGAACTGGTTCGAGCTCTTCAGGACTTTCGCGCTCTCTATAATCAGCACTGGTTGATCGAGCGCCTCGGCTTTCAATCTCCGGCTCAGGCTCGACAACGTCTTGCAATTGAGTCAGCGACTTGATTATGGTGGGTTCACTCTGTCCAGGAAATCAGGGGCGGTACATCAGCTGCCTTCAGGCGGCTCTTGACCGGCCCCTTTGAGGGGCTCACAGAAATAAGCCCCCGGCTCTGCCGGGGGTCATTTAACTACGATTTTTCCAATACAGGCACACTTGTTTATGTGGATGGTGCTGCCTCACTCGGTGTGGAGTTTACGTTGGCGTTGGTGGATCGCGACGGAAGAGCGGAGGAACTGAACGCCCCCCGCGCATTTTATGGGGCTCCCCGTGTGTCGCCAGATGGACGGCGCTTTCTGGTTGCGATACATGAAACCGACGACGACGCCATATGGGTGCACGACCTTTCGGGCCGCACGGCACCCCGCCGGTTGACATTTGAGGGCAGGACTCTCTTCGCAGTTTGGACGCCGAACGGGGAACGGATCACGTTCGGTTTTAATCGGGACGGGGACTCATTTGACCTGTACGAGATACCTGCAGACGGGTCCGGTGTGCCGACACTCTTGGCTTCAAGCGAAGAGAACCTCTTCCCGTTCTCCTGGACTAAGGATGAACAGTTTCTTTCTTACTGGGAGGGGAGCCCAGGCGACGGGGACCTGTTGACGCTTCGCGCCGAGGGCGGTGAGACGACGCCATATTATGCGGCGACCGGCGCTCAGTTCAATTCCGCATTCTCGCCAAACGGAAAGTGAGTTGTGTATCAATCCTTCGAGACTGGCGAGAGCCAAATCTGGGTACAACCGTTCCCTGCAACAGGCGCTAAGACCCAGATCACAACCGAAGGGGGTTCCGTGCCCATGTGGTCGCCCGACGGACAGGAACTGTTCTACGCCAACGAGGAATCCGAACTTGTGTCTGTTGTGGTGGTGGACACCGATTCGGGGACCTATGGTAGGCCCGAGTCGCTGCCTGTTACGGGAATATTACGGGACACATTCAGTGGGGGGGATAGGAATTATGACATCATGCCGGACGGGCAAAAGTTCCTGGTCGTTCGCCGCCCAGAACAAACAGGGCAACCTCAAATCTATATCATCCTGAACTGGTTTGAAGAACTGAAGGAACGGGTGCCGGTACCATGATCGGCCAGACCATCAGCCATTACAAAGTCCTCGAACAGATCGGGGGCGGAGGTATGGGTGTGGTCTACCGGGCCGAGGACACGTCCCTCCAGCGCCAGGTGGCGTTGAAGTTCCTGCCTCCCGACATCGTCAACGACCGACAGGCCGTGGAGCGGTTCAAACGGGAAGCCCGTGCGGCGTCCGCACTCAATCACCCCAATATCTGCACCATCCATGAGATCGGTGAGCACGACGGGCAGCCGTTCATCGTGATGGAGTTGATGAAGGGACAGACGCTCAAGGAGAAGCTGGCACGCGGGCCGTTGAAGACCGACGAGGTGCTGGAGTTGGGGATTCAGTTGGCTGATGCCCTGGACGCCGCGCACAGCGAGGGGATCGTCCACAGGGATATCAAACCCGCGAATCTGTTCGTGACTGAACGGGGCGACGCGAAGATCCTGGACTTCGGTTTGGCAAAGGCGCAACCGGGTGAGATTGCCGACGCTCCGACGATGACGAACGAGCCCGAGCACCTTACGAGCCCCGGATCGGCTATCGGGACAGTTGCGTACATGTCGCCAGAACAAGCTCGTGGAGAGGATCTGGACGCACGCACGGACCTGTTCTCGCTTGGAGTAGTTCTGTATGAGATGGTCACCGGCAAGCAGCCGTTTTTCGGGACGACAACCGCTCTTACCTTTGACGCCATCCTTCACAAAGCCCCGACCGCACCTGTCAGGTTGAATCCTGATGTTCCTGCCGAGTTGGAACGGGTCGTCAACAAGCTGCTGGAGAAGGATCGTGATCTCCGGTATCAGGTTGCAGCGGAACTGAGGGCAGACCTCAAGCGCATGCGGCGGGACTCGGATTCGAGCCGGACTGTTGCGGTGAGTGCAGCCGAGCCTGCGAAGCCCCAGCGCAGCATGTTGATACCTGCGTTGGCTCTGGTTGGAGTCGTGACGGTCGTTGGACTGGCGTACGTCGTGATGTCAGACCGTGAAGAGTTCACACGGTTCATAGACCTCAACCCCACGTCCCGACAGTTGACATCTCAGCTTGGACTCGAAGGCGCGTTAAGTCTTTCCCCGGATGGGGTGTCGTTCGTGTACATGGACGCCGATGAGTCCGGTAATTGGGACATCTACCTCAGGAGGATCGACGGGGAAAATGCCATGAACCTGACCGAGGGTTCTCAGGATAATGATACTCAGCCCAGTTTCTCCCCTGACGGTGAGTCCATAGCATTTTTCTCGGCTCGAGATGGGGTTGGGATCTTCGTGATGGGTGCGACCGGAGAATCGGTCCGACGATTGACGGATTTTGGCTTCAACCCAACATGGTCCCACGATGGAACCAAAGTGCTGTTTGCGACCGAGGGGATCGGGCCAAATCCTTACGCCCGCAACAGTGTGTCCAGTCTGTGGACGGTCGATGTGGCAACGCAAGAACCGAACAAGATATTTGATGGAGATGCGGTCCAGCCGGTCTGGTCTCCAAATGGCCACCGTATCGCCTATTGGGGCCTGCCTCCCACGGGCGCGCAGCGCGACATCTGGACGATTTCGGCAGCGGGTGGGGACCCTGTTGCGGTGACCAACGACGACGCCTTCGACTGGAATCCAGTCTGGTCTCCGGACGGCGACTATCTCTATTTTTCGAGTGATCGCAGTGGGAGCATGAACCTGTGGCGCGTGCCCATCGATGAGGAAACGGGCGAGACTGTGGGTCCACCAGATCAAGTGACTTTCACGCTTTCCGGTCAGCCCGCCGGTTTGAGCATTTCTTCGGACGGAAAGCGGCTCGCCTACCGTGTTTTTCACACCACGAGGAACGTCATGAAGGTGGACTTCGATCCGGCGACAAAGAAGATAAGCGGAGATCCTGAACTCGTGACCCAAGGTTCGGGGAACTTCGGCGAGTCAGATGTATCGTCCGACGGCACGTCGTTGGTGTACAGATCCGGCTATGGACAGGAAGATATCTACGTCATCAGCTCTGACGGGACGGGAGAGCAACGGATGACCAACGAGCGGCCTAATGATCGTCGGGCTCGCTGGTCACCCAACGACTCCAAGATCGCGTTTGCCTCGACTCGGAGCGGAAGCTACCAGCTATGGACGATGAACCGGGATGGCAGCAGGCAAACGCAATTGACTTATGCTCCGGGCGAAGCTGAAGTCCCCGTGTGGTCTCCCGATGGGTCGCGGATTGCATATTCCCGCTGGCTGACCGGTGCCTTCATCATGGAGGCCGACAAGCCTTGGGACGAGCAAGAGCCGGTGCGCCTACCGCCTCTGGATGACGGCGATGGCTACTTTGTTACATGGTCGTGGTCTCCGGATGGTAAGTGGTTGGCTGGACACGGTTTCGCTGGGGCACCCCCGGGTATCTACGTCTATTCGTTTGAGTCGGAAGAGTACAAGAAGCTGACCGATACCGGCGGAGGTCCCCGCTGGCTCAGTGACAACCAAACGCTGGTCTACAACACTCCGGGCGGCATTCGTGCCGTGGACCGTGTATCGGAAGTGCAATGGGAAGTGTTGCCGGGTCCCGGTTCGGGCGGGGTTGTGCCTTCCCCCGACGATAATAGAACCCTGTACTACAGTTTTAGCCCTCCACCAGAGTCCGACATCTGGCTGATCGAACTGCCCGACGACCCCCATTAGGCCGAGTCCGTCGAGTCATCCCCTGAAATTGGGTAGAGCCGAGAAGGAGCTGCAAATGCCGAGTATTACGGATCAACCACCCGCAAGCGTCCAAGCCGACCTCGATGCTCTCTCGACGCAGCTTGATCAAGAGATTCCTGCCAAGGTCGCTGACAACCTACTGATCGCGACATGGAACATCCGATCTTTCTCTTCGCTCACCCGCAAATGGGCCGCCACGTCGAGCGACAGTCCAAAGCGTGACCTGCGAGGGCTGCGGGCCATCATCGAGATCCTCTCCCGGTTCGACGTGGTTGCTGTTCAGGAAGTAAAAGGGAATCTTCGTGCCTTGCGAGACACGATGCGCGTTCTCGGCGATGACTGGGGCTTCCTGATGTCAGACATCACGTTGGGGGATGAGGGCAATGCCGAACGCCTGGCCTTTCTCTATGACCGAACGCGTGTGACAGCATCAGGCCTCGCCGGCGAGCTAGTCGTTCCACCCGAGCGGCTGGAGCGGATCGGCCCAAACGCCTTGAACGAACAGTTCGTGCGCACGCCCTATGCCGTCAGTTTTCGGCGAGGGAACGCTACATTCATCCTGGTGACGCTCCATGTGCTCTTCGGTGATGCTGAGGAAGAACGGCTTCCGGAGCTACAGGAGATCGCCGATTGGATGCGCGATTGGGCACGCCGAAGCAATCGGTTCCATCACAATTTGCTTACACTCGGCGATTTCAATATCGACCGAGCTGGCAGCCCTCTGTTTGATGCGTTCACATCAGCCGGTCTCTCCGTCCCTGACCAATTGTCGAACCTGCCCAGAACGGTGTTTGATGATCCTGGCGATCCCGACGACGACGCATTCTATGACCAAATCGCCTGGTTCACCTACAGGGAGTGGAGCGTTAGTTGACCTCGATCTGCGTGATGGCGGTAACTTCGACTTTCAGCCTTTCGTGTACACCAACACGAGCCTGAGTCGGATGTCCATTTCGCATCGAATCTCCGACCATTTTCCGCTGTGGGTCGAATTCGGGATTTAGGGGCGCAGGTCCCCTGGGAATGCAGGAGTCAGGATTTTCCTAAGTCTCTCTTGGCTCCTGAGTTGGTTCGATCGTCTCGCTGAGCCTATCGATCATTTCTACCAGCGACGCTAGGCGTTCGACGAAATTCTTTGTCTCTCCCCACCTTGGAGCGTAGCCTCTTCCTATGCGAGCCCCGCTCCAAGATGTGCGGTATGCATTCATCGTTCTGGCCGCGTCCGTGCTGCTGATAGGGTGCGGCCTCCAAGGCCCACCGGAGAATCCACTCCAACCGTCCCTGCCTCTAACGTACGACATTTGGCTGTATGGCGCCGATGCTGAGGGGCTGGAACGTCTGACGACAGCATCCGGTCCCGGTCGTGAAAGCATGGGCGCCAGCGTCAGCGACGACGGTAACCGCATCGTCTTCTATAGCGATTCAGACTTCCTGGACGAAGGGCTTCCCAACGGCACGGACGAAATCTGGCTCTACACGGTCGGTCGGCAGGAGCTGACTCGGATTACGGCGGCTTCGGATCCTCAACGGGATAGCCGAAACCCGATAATCAGCCCGGACGGAGGCAGGATCGTATTCGAAAGCGACTCGGATCTGCTCGACGAAGGCCTCCCAGCTGGACGGCACCAAATCTGGTTGTACACGATTGCCAGCGGACAGTTTCAGCTGCTGACGGAGCCTTTGGACGGAGCCAGCGGCGGGGCTTCAATAGATGCCGATGGATCCATGGTCGCGTTTCACCGGGATGGGGCGATCTGGCTCCTGAACATCAGCTCAGGAGAGGAGATTCGTATCAGTCCCGACGACGGGTCCTCGGCCAGCAGTCCCGCGATCAGCCGGAACGGGAATCGGGTTGCCTTTGAAGTCGACGGCGGAATCGGGCTTTATGACATCCAAGCCTCGGCGCTCGAGATGATCGCGACACAGACGGAACCGACGCGGGAGAGCGAGGCACCCAGTATCAACGCCGATGGTACCCGAGTCGTGTTTCACAGCGACGACGACCTTCTGGGTGACGGGCGCCCGGATTCCGTCGATGAAATCTGGCTTTTCGAGGTGGAGTCGCGCTCGCTCCATCGCATCACTTCGACTTGGGAAACGGGTCAACAGATCGAGGCCAATCCGGTGCTCCAACCCGACAGCGCCAACCCGAAGATCACAGCCGACGGAACGCAGATCGTGTTCGCCAGCGATGCGGATTTCCTGAACGAAGGCCTCCCGAACGGCTATCCGCACCTATGGCTCTACGATGTGAGCGATCAGGCGCTGGCACGAATCGACACGAGCAGGGGCTCGGGGACGGGCCCGGCTATCAACCGAGACGCCTCAACAATCGTCCTCTTCGGGTCGGAATTCGATTTCATCCGCCGGGCGCGAATCGCTGCCGGCACCACCGAGCCACGGCCGACGACCCTCACGGCCGATGAGATTTCCGGCGACCTGGAAGCATTCCAGAACGAGCTTGAGGGCCGCTGGGCCTATCTGAAGACGACGGGTGTGGACTATCGAACCCTGATTGGTTCGGTCCGCGATAGGGCGGTCGAGGGGATGTCGTCAGAGGAATACGCTCTGGAACTCCAGCGGATCATCTCCATGTTTATCGATGGCCATGCTGCGGTCGGCGGCGTGCGTTACCCGGAGGGCTATCTGCCGTTCCTGATCGAGCCGTCCGGAGACCGGTTTGTAGCCTTCCTCCCGGACCGGTCAGGTTTCCTCGATGACGGATTTCCGCATATTCGCAGGATTGACGGCCGGCCGATTCTGGAGTGGATTACAGCGGCTATTCCGTTCAGTCCGAAAGGATCGTCGCAATACCAAATGCGGCACGCCTTGAGACAGATACGGTATCTGCAGTTCCAGCGAGGTGTGATGGGCCTGCCCCAGGGAGACACGGTCAACGTGGAGCTGGCCTCGGCCGACGCCGACACGACACTCGAGCTTTCGTTGACAGTCGCCGCTCAGGGACCAGTGTACGGGATCTGGCCAGACACGGAGAGCGGCATCATCGACGGCAACGTGTGCTACTTGCGCCTGGAAGCCATGAACGGTGGCGCCGTAGACGAAGTGCTGTCGTGGATGCCTCGGTTCCGGGAAACCAGAGGTCTCATCGTTGATGTTCGGGGTAACGGCGGTGGCAGCCGGGATGCTCTCCGGGCCCTGTTTCCCTACGTCATGACCTCGGATGCCGACCCCCTCGTCGTGAATGCTGCGGTCTACTGCCTCCACCCGGACTATCCAACCGATCATCTCGGTGGCAGTCGCTATATGTACCGGGAGAACTGGCCGGGATGGTCACCTGCCGAGCGCGGGGCGATCGCACGGTTCAAACGGACCTTTACGCCCGAGTGGACTCCGCCTGACGAGGAGTTCAGCCAGTGGCACTACCTCGTGATGTCACGCGAAACAAACCCCGCCGCGTTCTATTACGGCAAGCCCGTGATCGTTCTGCTCGACGCAAAGAGTTTCAGCGCCACCGATATCTTCGTGTCTGCGTTCAAGGGATATCCCCTCGTGCCCCTGATGGGATCTCCCCAGCGGAGGCGGAAGTGCCCGTCGGGTTGGATTAGCGCTTCCAGTCTCGAGGCTGTCACTCGGCCTCGCCTCGATGGCGTCATTCCAGGTCACCGGCCTCCTGCACGACGGTAACGGAACCCAACCGGATGTTCTCTTCAATCCATCCCCCGAATACTTCCTCCGGAACGGAGAAGACAACATCCTGCGAGAAGCGCTGGCAAGGCTGCGTTAATTCCCATAGGTAAACCCCCGGCTTAGCCGGGGCGACTCGCAGAGGTTTGACCGAGAGCGGCGGTAGATAGGAAAGTCCTGCTTGGAAGCGACGACTTCCAAAGAAGGAGGACTCAATGAAAGAGGCCCGAAGGCGATCGCACACGAAATGGGACTGCAAGTATCACATGGTGTTCATTCCGAAGTAGGCGGTATCCAGTGTGGCGGGATTCATCAAGGGGAAGAGTGCAATCTCGACTGCCCGGAACTTTCTGGGACTGAAACACCGTTTGACAGGGAAGAGTTTCTGAGCGCGAGGCTATTTCGTTTCCACGGTGGGGATGGACAAACAATTCGTGCGGGAATACATTTGGCGGCAGGAGCGGGAGGAGCAGCGTTTGGAGGAGCTGAACATGGCGTGGGGGCATCAGCTGCCTTCAGGCGGCTCTTGACCGGCCCCTTTGAGGGGCTCACAGAAATAAGCCCCCGGCTCTGCCGGGGGTCATTTAACTGTTCATTTCTCACAAGCGGTCGGTTCAGATTGCAGCATGAATCATCGTGCTGGAGCACCCTCGCTGTGAACGCTAAGTTCAGCACCGAGACTGAGATATTCTTCGATCGAATCCTCGATGTTGGAAATGTCCGTGTCGGTTTCTCTATACCCGTTGATTTCAATCCGCCATTCTGGCTCCGAGAACGTGTCACCACCGACTGCGCTATCGTAAACGCTACCTCCCCGGGAGATCCCAAGAGCTGAGCCTGACACCTCGAAAGTGACGTAGCGCATTTCACTGTGCTGCTCCGTCCCAGCGCGATAGACGATTCCGAACTCTGAGTACGACTCCGTGACTCTTGGCAGGCGCTCGAGGGATTTCAGAGCGTGACCGATGCCAACGACCTGATCAGATGTGATCGCTGGGTGATCCAAGAGGCGGCGAGCGACGTTCTTGGCCACGTCTATAGCGATCCAGTCCTCGTCGCTCAGTTCGAACTCTTGGATCGGCTCCTCTGAGGACTTCTCTTTAGAAGGCGTCTTCACAGTGAAGCGTACGAGCCTCCGGCCGAACTTCATCATCATCGTGTCGGACTCGGCAAGGAAGTTGTCCACCGTTCCGACTATCTGTTTGATGCTTTTCTTTCTGATACCGAATCTACCGAATCCACGGTATCCGAGGAACGGCAACCGTCGGGGCGAGCGTAGCGTGATCCAGGAGTCATTATCCTCCTCCGCCATTTCGTAGAGCTCTTCCGCAGTTGAGTCAAGAGAGCTGTCCCGCTCGGAGCCTCCGGCATCCCACTTGCCAATCGTTGCTAGTTTCGTGATCCGCCCGTAGGCTTCGACCATAGGTTCAAACATTCTTGCCGCCTCGGCGTCAACCCGCAGTCTTTGGCAGAACCTTTCGAAAAATTTCTCAAGATCAGCCCTGGAGAGCTTTCTCAGTCGGCGATCAATTGCAGACTCGATCTTCTTCCTTATCTTCGGGTCCATCCTGTAGAGCATCGCCTCGGTGGCACTTGCGGAACGTGTCAACAAGTTTGAGACACCTGCATTCGGAATTTAAGCTACCGTAGGCGACTCTGCGGGCGGGTTGATCCACACCTTGTCCGGCGGCCCAGCGATCTTTCTCGGTACATTGACGAAACGTTCTGGATGTTGCCGACGAGCGCGATCCAGAGCATGCTGGCGTCGTTCCAGAACCGGACCGGTCTGACCGTAATGGACCATCGCTGGGGTTAGCCAGTTCAGACCGGAATGGTAGTGGACGTTGTTGTACCAGTGGAAGAAGTCCCGGCAGAACGCCTTGGCGTCCTGGATCGAACCGAATCGTTCCGGGAAGTCAGGGCGGTATTTCAGGGTTTTGAACTGGGCTTCCGAGAACGGGTTGTCGTCGGACACATAGGGCCGAGAGTGGGATTGGGTCACACCCAGATCCGATAGCAGCAGCGCCACCGCTTTCGACTTCATCGACGAGCCGCGATCGGCGTGCAGAGTCAGCTGATCCTGCTCGATCCGATGCTTGTCACAGCTTTCACGAATCAGTTTCTTGGCCAGGCCGGAAGATTCGCAATCGGCCACCATCCAGCCCACCGCCTGGCGGCTGAAGATATCGAGAATCACGTACAAGTAGAAGTAGGTCCACTTCCGTGGTCCCTTCAGCTTCGTGATGTCCCAGGTCCACACTTCATTCGGGCCTGTCGCCAACAGTTCCGGCTACTGGTAGACGGGATGACGCCGTTGGTTCCGCCGTTCGCGCACTTCTTGGTTCGCATCCAGAATCCGGTACATCGTGCGTACCGAGCACAAATAGCGGTCTGCATCCAGCAAGGCCGCACACACTTGGGCGGGCACCTGATCCACGAAGCGCCCGCTATGCAGCAGGTCGAGGACTTCCTGTCGATCGGCTCCGCTCAATGCCCGATGTGATCGTGGGCGTGCCCGCTCGGCTGCGGGCGCGGCGGCCCGCTGCCGACGCCGATAGAGCGACGCGCGGGAAACCCCGAAGGCCCGGCACGCCGGCGCCGTCCCCAATTCGGTGGAGAACTTTTCGGCCGCTTCCATCAGTTGTTCTCTTCCTGGTCCGGGTTCTTCAGAGGAATCCCCAATAGCGTGGAGACTTTTTTTTGGATCTCGATGACCGTTTCGGCTTGCTCCAGCTTCCTCTGGAGCCGTTGCGCCTCGCGTTCCAGTTCAGCGATGCGCTTGTCCCGGCCGTCCTTCGGCTGCGCTTTCCGTCCTCGCTTCGCCGAACCCATCCCGGCCAATTCCCCGGCATCGTGTTGCCGCCGCCAGGTGCGCAGGCTCGAGGAATACAATCCCTCCCGGCGTAGTAAGGCCCCCCACTCGCCCGGCTTCGTGCATCGGTCCGCCTCCCGCACGACCCGGCGCTTATATGCGGCGCTGAATCGCCTCCGTATCGCCTTATTGGTCACCTCCGGGTCCGGATTATCCCCATTCCGACCGGCCGCTTCACGCGCAACTCCAGTCGCCCTGCGGGCGCCTTCCGTTCCACGCGATTCTTCGTTCTCGTTCTCTGGTTTCATCACCAACACAGGCTCACTTCCTTCCCGCCCTGCTCACTAATTCCCATAGGTAAACCCCCGGCTTAGCCGGGGCGACTCGCAGAGGTGTGATCGAGAGCGGCGGTAGATAGGAAAGTCCTGCTTGGAAGCGACGACTTCCAAAGGAGGAGGACTCAATGAAAGAGGCCCGAAGGCGATCGCACACGAAATGGGACTGCAAGTATCACATGGTGTTCATTCCGAAGTAGGCGGTATCCAGTGTGGCGGGATTCATCAAGGGGAAGAGTGCAATCTCGACTGCCCGGAACTTTCTGGGACTGAAACACCGTTTGACAGGGAAGAGTTTCTGAGCGCGAGGCTATTTCGTTTCCACGGTGGGGATGGACAAACAATTCGTGCGGGAATACATTTAGCGGCAGGAGCGGGAGGAGCAGCGTTTGGAGGAGCTGAACATGGCGTGGGGGCATCAGCTGCCTTCAGGCGGCTCTTGACCGGCCCCTTTGAGGGGCTCACAGAAATAAGCCCCCGGCTCTGCCGGGGGTCATTTAACTAACGGTTAGGCAGGTGTCTCACCTACATTGGCACAGAGGGTTGCTGAGAATTCAGAAACCAGTTCAGCTTCTTCCTTCTTGGTGAGCAAGACATGTAGGCCGAAATGATGCCACTCGTACACTGGCTTATTCCTCTGAAGGGGCGCGCCTCGTATATGGGCTATAGCCCATGGTACTCAGAATAGGCTATAGCGAATGATTGACGCGTGTCCAACAAGACTTGCGTCGAGTTCGGGAAGCGCCTGCGACGGCTCCGGCTGAAGAAGAGCTGGACGCAAGAAGAACTCGCGCACCGAGTTGGAATGGATACGAGTTATCTGAGTGAGCTGGAGACCGGAAAAAAGGAGCCGTGCCTCATCAAAATCAAAGAAATTGCCCATGGACTAGGCGTCAGTCCATCTCAATTGTTGCGGGGTCTGTGACGACGTTTGTCGCCTTTTGGCATCCGCCTTTGGGAAGCAGCGGTCAAGGACCGCTGCTGAAGGGTTGAATGCCGAGGCGGAAGCCCAAGATTCCGCCCGACTGGGTGCCCCTCTTGCCTGACGCCAGAATTGTGAAGCCTCAGGAGTGGCAAAACGCTTGGGACAAAGCAGCACAAGAAGCGTACATGGTCGCAAGGGATGACAATGCCAAAACCACCGTCGTCGTCGAATACGTGTTGGGTAACCGGTACGCGGCCCTGCACAAGCGAATGGCTCCCTGACGAACTTCTGCTGCGCATGGTCCGTACCGGAGACCCCGTTGTCGCGGGATATGGTTCTACCCTAAGGAATTTCGTCCAGCGCCTTAATCGGTACGGAAACGCCCGAGCAATCGCTCAGGCAGCAAGAATCTCTCGGAACAACCTACGCAACAACGACTCCTTCAAGCGTCTCTGGCGGCGGGTCCTTACGGTTCGAGGTGAACGCAAACCTGGTGCGTTGCGAACCAAACACGTGGCACACCACTTTCGTTCTGATTTGGACGTTGTCGCAATTCAACGGTCCTTTAGCAAATGTCCACTTGTCGAGCTTCTCAAGATTCTAGGCAAGGCCAAAGACCGGACCGACGCTGCCGACCAAATCATTGGATTTCAGTTCCGAGTGTCTTCTTCCGGCAGTTCGTCTGTTTCACGACTTCGACGGTTGTGGGCAGGTTTGAACACCTTGGATTCCCCTCCCGCTAATTAAAGCCCGTACGATTCGGCCCCCTCACAAGTGTAGTGGCTGTGCAGTGGTGCGAGGCAGTATCTACTTAATAATCAGCGCTTTGAGTAATGCTACGCTGTGTGCATGGTTAAGCACGATAGCGCGGGATCACACTTGAGATGTCTTTCGGTCTCGGAAGTAGCCGGCCTGTTGGGGCGCTCCGAAGCCGCGATTCGCATGATGTTACGTCGTCGCCAACTTCCCTATCGAAGGATCGGTCGGAAGTGTACCGCCCCTGATTTCCTGGACAGAGTGAACCCACCATAATCAAGTCGCTGACTCAATTGCAAGACGTTGTCGAGCCTGAGCCGGAGATTGAAAGCCGAGGCGCTCGATCAACCAGTGCTGATTATAGAGAGCGCGAAAGTCCTGAAGAGCTCGAACCAGTTCCGGAATAGAGCGAAAGTGACGCACCCAGAGCAACTGCTCTTTCAGGGTCTTGAAGAAGCGTTCGATACAGCCATTGCCTTCCGGTTCCCGGACACACGCCGGTGAGGAGACGATGCCAAGGAATCGGATCTCGTTTTGAAAATCGTCGCTCATGAATTGGGACCCATGATCATGACGGAGTCGAAGCCCGGCGGCCGCGTCGGCGTGAAAGCCGGCGAAGTACTCTTTGAGGCCTTGCCGGATGGGATCGAGGGCTTCAAAACGCGTCGCCCGTTTGGCGGCGTGAATGCCGACACAATCGGCCGTGCAGTGATCGATGGCGGCGAATACAGTGACCGCACCATCGTCGAGGGTCACCGTGGCGGTGGCATCGATGCCCCACATCTGGTTCGGGCGATCGGTGGTGATGGTTCCGGTATGCGCCTTGCGCGCAACGGGTGCGGCCTGGCGTTGGGGCGCCAGAAGTTGAGCTTCCCGCATCAGGCGCAAGACCCGAGCCTTGGAGGTGCGGACGCCGGCGACCCGGAGCCGCGCCCAGAATTTCCGGTGTCCTTCCCCAGTAAACGGCGAGGCCGCAATTTCTTGCCGAATCCGTCCGGTCAACTCCGCGTCGGTAAACGGGGTCTTGGGCCCCCGTTTACGCGGCTCGGCCGGATGGTTCCGTCGATCCCGTCGAGCATAGTACGTCGACCGGGGCAACCCCCAGACCGCTGCGACACGGGCCAGACCATACAGTTGGTGTGTGGAGGGCGACAGGGTCCGGCTCATCGCTTCGACCTCCACCGTAGAAAAGGCTTCTCGTCCTCCAGATGCCGGATCCGTTCCCGCAACAGTTCATTGTCCATCACCAGACTGGTCACCGCTGACTTCAGCGTCTTCCTCTCTTCGTCAACCACACCCACGATCCGGCTCTTCAGGCCGTCCGCGCCTCCCTGCAGGAACGCCTCCCGCCAACGGGTCAGCGCCGCCGCCGTCACGCCATACTGCCGGCTCATCGCTTCAAGATCTTCTCCACGCAACAACTCCAGCACTACCGTGACCTTACGCCGAGCCGACCACCGGCCCTTCCCGCGGCTTCGAAAATCCGGCCCCGCTTCGGTCGCCCTACGGGCTCCCTTCGCGATTCCGGATTCCTCCTTCGTTTCTCTGGACATATCGTGATCCTCCTGCGTTGTAGTTTCTCAAATCACTGTCCAAGGAAATCGTGGGGCGGGGGACGATCGGTCGGAAGATCGTCTTCATTGAATCCGAGATTGTGGCGCTGATCGGCACCGCACCTGGTCTCAGACTTGCCGATCTCGAAGCGGGCGCCTGTGCGAACGATTCGGCAAATGAAGTCGGTTCCGAATAGCGAGCGGCTCGGACCGGGAATGGACTAACGGTTATGAGGGATGCCATCCAGCAGTTTGGCGACGCCATGCGAGCGGCCGGCATCGATCCACCGGAGAAGATCGAGGCTGACGGCAACCTCCATCGATTCTCCACCAACGGCAAGCGGAAGGACGATGCAGGATGGTACGTCCTCTACGCCGACGGCATCCCCGCCGGCCACTTTGGCGACTTCCGCTCCGGATTGTCGCAGCCCTGGAGCGCAAACATTGGGCATGATCTATCCAAGACGGAGCTCGCGGCTCACCGGGAGCTGGTGATTGCGATTCAGATCGAGAAGCAGGCCGACGACGAATTGCGAAGAGGTGAGGCTGCAAAGAAGGCGGCAGCAATTTGGGACGCCTCAGAACCGGCATCGGCGGACCATCCTTACCTTGTCCGCAAAGGAGTGGGCGCACACGGCCTCCGCGTATCTCGAGAAGCCCTTGTTGTTCCGGTCCGTGACATCTCCAGCAAGCTCATGTCACTGCAATTCATTGACATGGACGGCAACAAACGCTTTATGAAAGACGGCAAGATTGAGGCCGGGCTCTTCATGATCGGTAGCCCAAACGACACGCTTTGTATCGCCGAAGGCGTGGCGACAGGAGCGAGCATCCATGAGGCGACAGGCCACGGCGTCGCAGTAGCCTTCAATGCCGGCAACCTGGAACCTGTCGCCCGGGCTCTTCGGACGAAGCACCCGGACCTTCGGCTCATCCTGTGCGCAGACGACGATCGTGAGACCCAGGGAAATCCGGGACTCACCAAGGCCACTGCTGCGGCGAGGGCCGTCGATGGTTATCTTGCCGTTCCTAATTTCGGTGATGAACAACCCGCGACTGCGACCGATTTCAACGACCTCCATCGACTACATGGCCTCGAAGCCGTCAGGGCTTCGATTGGTAAAGCACAACCGCCCCACCGCGTGGAAAGCACAACCTCAGAGAGGCCCAGACGGTACAGCGAAGACGCGATCGCGGATCTGTTCTCTGCCGCTAACGGCAACGATCTGAAGTTCGTCCCCACTTGGGGATGGGTGCAATGGATCGGCAACCAATGGCGTCGCGTATCGGATGTCGTGCCCATGCAATTTGCCAGACTCATCTGCCGAAGCGTTGCTAAGCGATGTAATCGGGATGAGTCACTGAGTGAAAAATCTCGGACAGCACTCGCTCGAACGATTTCATCAGCAAGAACCGTTGCGGCGGTGGAACGACTTGCCCGTGGCGATCCCCGCCACCTTTCTGATGTGTCTGAATGGGACTCCAATCTTTGGCTGTTCAACGCGCCGGGGGGGGACGATTGAACTGCGAAGCGGGACGCTCAGACCACACGACCGTGATGACCGGATCACCAAGATCGCAAACGCTACGCCGAACGGGGATTGTCCTCGCTGGAGGGAATTCCTCGATCGAGTAACCGCAGGGGACAAAGACCTTCAAGCATACCTTCAAAGGCTCGCAGGGTACGGCTTGGTAGGTGACCCTGCCGAGGAATGCGTGGACTTCTTCTATGGCAAGGGAGGCAACGGCAAGGGGACTTTTCTCGCGACCATGCAACACCTGTTCGGAGAGTACGCCACGACCGCCGCGAAGGAGACGTTCGCGGAATCAAAGGGCGACAAGCATCCCTGCGACATTGCGAAACTGGCCGGCACTCGTCTTGTGGTTTCGAACGAAGTCGACGAAGGAAAACGGTGGGACGAAGCCCGGCTCAAGAACCTGACCGGCCGTGACATCATGACCGGCCGGTTCATGCGTCAAGATTTCTTCGATTTCATGCCCCAATTCACATTGATCATCGCCGGCAATCACAAGCCCTCACTCAAGACGGTCGATGAATCCATCAGGCGCCGCTTCCACTTAGTACCGTTCAACATCGTGATCCCACTCGCTGAACGTGACCCAAACCTAAAGGAGGTCCTTCGGGCTGAGGCCGACGGCATCCTCACCTGGGCAGTGCAGGGGTGTCTCGACTGGCAGGAGCAGGGTCTCAATCCGCCCGAAGCTGTTCTGGACGCGACCGCTGACTACCTCGCCGGTGAGGATACGTTTGAGATGTGGCTGGCGGAATGCTGTGTCCGAGGTCCCGGCAAACAGGAACCCGTAGCGCGTCTGCGGGAATCCCATCGACGTTGGAAGCAGGAGCGCGGAGAGGAGCCGCTGGGTATGAAGACGTTTTCACAGCGGCTCGATGATCTCGGCTTCGATCGCGGAAAAAACGCCTCAGGAGACGCCCGCGTGTTCAGTGGACTACGGCTGAACGAGCATGAGCGGGAGACCGCGCAGAAGAGTATCGATGATCGAGAATATCGCCACCGGACGGAAAGGCGGGATCATGACTAGGGCCCCTGACACTTCACAAAAGGCTAAGTTCAGCGTCGTCAACCGCCTGACACTTCCTGACACGTCTGGCGCAATGATGCGTATCGCGCCTGCGTACGGGCATACGCCGCTAACCGGAATACCCGTCTGGAAGTGTCAGAAACCGAGACCGAGAGCCGTAGTGACGGTTGGGGAAGGCGACAGATGATCGGAAAGCTCGTCGCGTTGATCCACGTGCCGAACCAGAGGCTCTTCGCCACGTCGGCAGCGGCGAAGTACCTGGGGGTCTGCCCGGACACCTTGTACAAGATTACGGATCTCGGTCAGGTGAGGGCGTACGACCAGAACGGGAGGCGCGTCTACCGACTCGAAGACCTGGAAGCCTATGTCGAGGACCTACCGGAGTGGGATAATGGCGCCGGCGGAAAACCTAGGTCAGCGATTTCAGTCAGGAGTGTCAATGCCAAGAGCTGATGATCGCTGCATTTTTAAAGAACTGGACCATGCCAACCGGCCGCGCTTGGTGCTTTCCAAGTCGTGGCCGGACGGCACGCGCTACCGTCGGCGGGTTCCCAATAGAACGGTCGCTCGAAAGATCCGGACCCGGATCGAGGAGTCGATCGTCATGGGTACCTGGCGCGAGCTAAAGAAGGAGCTGTATGAGAAGCCCAAGGATCACCTGACTATCGGGCAGTTCGCCGATGTCTATCTTGAGGACTACTGCCGGAAGCACAACCGCCGGCCAGATTTCAAGGAGGAGACGCTCAAAGTCGCGATCGTGCCGATCGTCGGACACATTCGGGTGAAGGAGTTTACCCGCGCCGATGCGAAGCAGTTCGAAATCAAGCGGGGAAAGCAGGTGGCTGGCGCCACAGTCAACCGAGGGCTGGCTGTTTTGAGCAACCTGTTCACGTTTGCCCTGGATATGGGGCTGATCGAGGCCCATCCAATGGTGCGATACCCTCGGATCCCAGAACGCCGCAAGGCGCTCCGGGTAATGACCCTGGAAGAAGAACGGGCGCTCGTGCAGGCGACGCTCCAGCGGGATCTGGCCGTGGGCGTCTATTGCGGATTGTTGGGTGAGACGGCGATGCGGCCGGAGGAGGGCCTGCGGATCCAATGGCCGTTCATTGACATGACGGGTCGAATGCTAACGGTGGATCAGTCGAAGACAGCGGAGGGAGAGGGTCGTCACATCCCGCTCTCCGACTACGCCCTGGAGCTTCTCCAGATGCTGCCTCGGATCGTCGGCTGCCAGTATGCGATCGTCCGGATGGAAACGATGCGGCCCGTCAGAGACTGCCGTTACGTGTTCGGCAAGGCGAAGGAAGACGCCGGGATGGAGTGGGTGACCTTCCGGGATTTCCGGCACTTCCGGGCCAGCCAGTGGGTGAGCCGAAGTATCGATCTCAAGACGGTCCAGCACCTGATGGGCCATGCCGACATCCACACCACGATGCGCTACGCGCACTTCGCGCCGGATCATGCGACGCGGAGCATTATCGAATCTCAACGAGCGGAGGCCGCCGAAATGAATTCCCGGTCAGGTTCGTCCGTTCCAGAAGTGGAGACATACAGGAGACATTGAGTAGGGCAGTAGAGGGACAAATGATGGTGAGTGGCTCAAATCTTTTAGAATCAATGCCGGAGGGGGGACTTGAACCCCCACGAGACTAAGTCTCGGCAGATTTTGAGTCTGCTGCGTCTGCCATTCCGCCACTCCGGCCGGTGGTGTGCGGAGCAAGAAACGTAACACCGCCCGTAATCGGGAGTCAACGTGGGGTTCTGTCCAGGTTAGTCGCGCTCGCCGCCGTCGAGCAGATCGAATACCAGCGTCGACAGGATTCCGCCGCAGATCGACAACGATGCGTTGCTGACACCCAGTGTTGGTGGCGCAACCGCAGCGTCGGCAGCGCACATAGCCACGGCGAGGACACCCCAGGAAAGCTTCCCGTACAGCTCCCGCCGTTGGCGAGCATCTTCCATGTCGCGGAGGCGGTCGGCCGCGTTGCATAGCCTCGATTCGAATATCCCGAGCAGCTCGAGCACGGCTCCCCAGCCCGGTGGGGAGTTCAAAGTGTCTTTGAAAGACGTGGCAACATCCATGATCTTTGCGATTGATCTTGGAGACAGACCGGCATTGCGCAAGATGGTGCGCTCGGCCTGGAGGAACACCTCGACGAACTGGTAAACATCGTTGGCGAATCGCTCGCGTTCTTCGATGCCCGATTCGCTTGCTCTCATGACTTCGTCGATAAAGTTCCTGTCCCGCCTCAGGGTCCGGACCGCGAGGCAGGCGGTTCCAGTGACCTCAGCCGCGCCCGCCGGAGAACCCTCGGCTCGGGCCGCGTTCGCCATCATCTCGTTGGATGCCGTGCTGATGTAACCGTATCGGTATTCGGGCTGCGCCGATGCTGCGAGAGGAAGGGAGGCGATGACCACTGCTGAAAGTGCCAGCCTCGAAAGGATTCTGTTCAACGGTGACCTCCGTTGCGAATCAGGACAGGCAAATCTTGCACGGGTGATACCCGGCACCGGTGGCTTCCTTCAGGCTCGTGAAGGCTCGGGCCAGGTTCTTTGCGGGGAAATAGCGGCAACCGGACCGGTGAACCGTCTGGGACCTGCTGTTTCCACGATAGCCCCCTGACGCGCCCCTCATCAGCCGGGACTTCTTGAGGACGGCCACGGCTCCGGCAGCACCGGCCACGACCGCGACGGCTCCGATGACGAGTTTCTTCTTCTTTCCCATAGGGCCCTCCTTACTTTAATTCCCATAGGTAAACCCCCGGCTTAGCCGGGGCGACTCGCAGAGGTTTGACCGAGAGCGGCGGTAGATAGGAAAGTCCTGCTTGGAAGCGACGACTTCCAAAGAAGGAGGACTCAATGAAAGAGGCCCGAAGGCGATCGCACACGAAATGGGACTGCAAGTATCACATGGTGTTCATTCCGAAGTAGGCGGTATCCAGTGTGGCGGGATTCATCAAGGGGAAGAGTGCAATCTCGACTGCCCGGAACTTTCTGGGACTGAAACACCGTTTGACAGGGAAGAGTTTCTGAGCGCGAGGCTATTTCGTTTCCACGGTGGGGATGGACAAACAATTCGTGCGGGAATACATTTGGCGGCAGGAGCGGGAGGAGCAGCGTTTGGAGGAGCTGAACATGGCGTGGGGGCATCAGCTGCCTTCAGGCGGCTCTTGACCGGCCCCTTTGAGGGGCTCACAGAAATAAGCCCCCGGCTCTGCCGGGGGTCATTTAACTGTAAGGCTATTACGGGATTCTCCGTCGTTCTTCTCTAGCGGCGCTCTAGTGAGCGCCGAAATGTCTTTTGTTGCCGCCTGCCGCCATTTGCAGGATCATAGCTACCTCTAACCGTCAATCCGTGTCGACTCCGAACCCTGGCTTACCGACGGGAATTGCTGGAGGAACCCATGAAGCAAGGTCTCTTTTTGCTGGTGCTCATTCTTGCCCTCGTGCCGTCAACAATCCTGAGTGTCAATGTCGATGACACACGACTGCTCCGGGACCCGGCGATCAGCAGCACGCACATCGCTTTCCTCTACGACAGCGACCTCTGGGTTGCCAACGTCGACGGCACCGGATCGCGACGGCTGACGACCGCCAGGGGCGAGGAATCGAACCCGGTCTTCTCTCCCGACGGGGGCTTGATCGCGTTCAACGGAAATTACGACGGCAACACCGACGTCTACGTGATCCCGGTTGCGGGCGGCGTGCCCCAGCGGCTCACGTGGCACCCCTCCGCCGATGCCGTGCAGGCGTTCGTGCCCGACGGCTCCGCCGTGATGTTCCGATCGGGACGACAGGTGTTCACCAACCGCTACACCCAGCTCTTCACGGTCTCGATCGATGGCGGCTTCCCGGAACGCCTGCCCATTCCAAACGCCTTCAAGGCCACCTACAGTCCGGACGGGTCGCACATCGCGTACACCCCCATCAGTGAAAGGTTCAACCAGTGGAAGAACTATCGTGGGGGGACGGTCTCCCGCATATTCCTCTACGACGCCTCCGACCACAGCGTCGTCCAGATCGCGCAGCCCGAGGGTCGTTCGAACGAAACGGATCCGATGTGGATCGGCGACACGGTTTACTTCCTGTCCGACCGGAACGGGGAGTTCAACTTGTTTTCCTACGACGTCCGGTCGCAGCGGATCGACCAGCTTACCGACCACACGGATTTCCCGATCCTGAGCGCGTCCCACGACGGGCACCGGATCATCTACGAGCAGGCCGGCTACCTGCACGTGTTCGACCCCGACGCCGTGGCCACCCAACGGTTGAGGGTCGGTGTCGCGGCCGAACTTCGCGAGACCCGGCCGCGCTTCGCCAGCGGAGCGCGATTCATCCGAAACACGGACGTGTCGCCCTCAGGGGCGCGGGCCGTGATGGAATTTCGCGGCGAGATCATCTCGGTCCCCGCCGCCAAGGGCGATCCGCGTAACCTGACCGAAACCCCGGCGGCGCACGAGCGGTCTCCCGTGTGGTCTCCGGATGGCCGGCAGATCGCCTACTTCTCCGACGAGTCGGGCGAATACCAGATCCATGTCCGGAATCAGGACGGGAAAGGCGAAGTTCGCCAGTTCTCGCTGGGCGGTTCGGGCTTCTACGAGACGCCAAGCTGGTCCCCGGACAGCAGCAAGATCGCCTTCATGGACAACTCGCTCAGCTACTACTATCTGGACCTCGATTCCGAGGAAGTGACCAAGTTCGGCGAAGAATATCTCTACGGTCCCGGCCGTGGACAGAGCCAGCGTTTCAGATGGTCGCCCGATTCGGAGTGGATCACCTACACCCTGGACAGCGAGACCTACATCCGCACGGTTCACGTCTACTCGCTCGACGAAGACAAGTCCTACGCCGTGACCGACGGGCTCTCCGACGTTAACGAGCCGGTGTTCGACGCCAGCGGCAAGTATCTGTACTTCTTCGGATCGACGGACGCCGGTCCGGTCCGCCAGTGGTTCGACCAGTCGATCATAGACATGGACATGACCAGCTCGATCTACCTGGCGGTCCTGCGAGACGACCTCCCGTCCCCACTCGTTAGGGAAAGCGACGAAGAGAACGGAGCTACCGAAGAGTCCGAAGACGACGAGCAAATCGACGACACCCCGTTCCGGATCGACTTCGAAGGGCTCGACCAGAGGATCATCGCGGTACCGCTACCCGCCCGGGATTACGCAAGCCTCCAGGCAGGGAACACGGGGGAGATCTATTTTCTCGAGCGCCCGGCCTTCTCGGACGGGCCCGGTTCGACGCTCAAACGCTACGATCTGGCCAAGCGTGAGGCCGAATCGCTCGGTGCGGGTGTCCGCAGCTACAGCCTGAGCGCCGACAACAAGAAGCTGTTCTACCGATCCGGAAACAACTGGTCCATCGCCGATGCAGGCAAGATCGATGGACAGGAAGGCCGGCTGAACATCGACGATCTCCAGGTGCGTATCGATCCGAAGGCCGAATGGGAGCAGATCTTCCTCGAGGCCTGGCGGATCAACCGCGACTACTTCTACGCCACGAACTACCACGGCGTGGACTGGAACGCGATGCACGACAAGTACGGGTCGTTCCTCGACGACCTGGCCACACGCAGCGACCTCAACCGCCTCATCCGATGGATGTCGAGCGAACTGGCCGTCGGTCACCACCGCGTCGGCGGGGGAGACCGGCTCGAGCAGCCCGACAGCCTGCCCGGGGGTTTGCTCGGGGCCGACTATGTCATCGCCAACGGCCGGTACCGTTTCGAGAAGATTTTTGGAGGCTTGAATTGGAATCCCGACATGCGTTCACCGCTCACCGAACCCGGGGTCGGCGTCAAGGAGGGGGAATATCTGCTGGCAGTGAAAAACAGAGACCTGCGAGCCCCGACCAATCTGTACAGCCTCTTTGAGAACACGGCCGAGAAGATTATCGAGATCACGGTCGGTCCGAACCCGGACGGATCCGACTCCCGCACGGTTTCGGTTGTTCCCGTCCGGAACGAATCCGCGTTGCGGAACCGTGATTGGGTGGAAGGGAACCTCCAGAAGGTGACCGAGGCCACCGACGGGCGCGTGGCCTACGTCTACGTTCCCAACACGAGCACGTCCGGCCACGAGTACTTCAAACGCTACTTCTTCCCGCAGGCCCACAAGGACGCCATCATTATCGATGAGCGGTTCAACGGGGGCGGCTCGATCGCGGATTACTACATCGACCACCTGCGACGCGACGAGATCTCCTACTGGAACATGCGCTACGGTGCGGACCTGAAGTCGCCCAACGCCTCGATCCAGGGCCCGCAGGTCATGATCATCGATGAGACCGCCGGCTCGGGCGGAGATCTTCTTCCCTGGATGTTCCGGAAGTTCGAGATGGGCACCCTGGTCGGGAAGCGAACCTGGGGCGGCCTGGTCGGCACGCTCGGATTCCCGATCCTGATGGATGGCGGCAGCGTGACGGCGCCGAACCTGGCGATCTGGACCGAGGACGGCTGGGTCGTCGAGAACGTCGGCGTGCCGCCCGACATCGAAGTGGAGCAGTGGCCGGCAGACGTGATAGCCGGCCGCGATCCGCAACTCGAGAAGGCGATCGAAGTCATTCTCGAGGAGCTCGAGCGGAATCCACCGCAGAAACCGGTCCGACCGCCCTACCCGGTTCGCAATCCACGCGGCGGGGGAGGAGGGAATTGAGAGGCGTGAGAGGGCTTGCTCCGGGAGTTGCCATCGCACTCGCGCTAGTCTTCATCGTCGCTCCGGCGTCTACCGCCGAGCAAGCGCAGCTCCCGTCTTACCCGCTCGCGTTCGGGGACTTCGTCGCACAGTTCGGCCCCGATCGAGCATTCGCGCTTGCCGGCCAGGGCTGGCCCCCGCTCGCGGGCACATGGACGGCAGACGGCGCCGAGGTCGAACTCCGCTCCTCCCAGGACCCCGGCGGGTGTGACGGGCCCGGTCGGTACGAGTTTCGTATCGAGGGAACCCGTGTCCACCTCGCGTTGGTTTCCGACGACTGCGTGCCGCGCCGCATGATCCTCGACGGAAGCAGGTGGCGGCCCGTCGGTGAGGCCGAGGTCGTGCCCGAGCGTCGCATCGTGCGTACCGGCGGGGATGGTGTGATTTCTCTGCCCGAGGCGGCCTCTGCATCCGGGAGCTGGCCGTCGTTTCGGGGACCGCAGGCATCGGGTGTTGCCGAAGACCAGGACCTGCCCGACAGTTGGGACGGCGTGACGGGTGAGAACATCCTGTGGCACACGCCGATTCCGGGCCTCGGTCACTCCAGCCCCATCGTGTGGGGCGAGCGCATCTTCGTAACCAGCGCCGTCAGCACCGATCCCAACGCGACGTTCCGCCCCGGCTTGTACGGAGACGGCGACGCCTCTGCCGACCGCTCCCATCACCGCTGGATGATCTACGCCATCGACAAGGGGACGGGGGAAACCCTGTGGGAACGCGTCGCCTACGAGGGCACGCCGGTCGACAAGCGGCACATCAAGTCCACCTACGCCAGCTCCACACCTGTCACCGATGGCCGCATCGTTGTCGCCTGGTTCGGGTCCCAGGGCGTTCATGCGTACGACGTCCACGGCAACTTCCTCTGGAAGGTCGACGTCGGCCGCATCAATCTGGGCGCCTACGACATCCCGACGTTCGAATGGGGTCCGGCCAGTTCGCCCATCATCTGGAACGGCCTGGTGATCCTGCAGAGCGACACGCAGGCCGATTCGCTCATCCTGGCCCTCGACGCCGAAACCGGCGAGACCGTATGGCAGACCGCGCGCGACGAACTGCCCTCCTGGGGGACGCCGAACGTCGCCATGACTTCCGCGGGACCGGAGTTGGTCACCAACGCGGCCAACTTGATCCGAGGATACGACCCGCGTACCGGCGAGGAACTGTGGACGCTCGATGGCAGTTCCAAGATCACGGCGCCCACGCCGGTCTTTGCCGACGACCTGTTCGTCGTCGCCAGCGGCCGCGCACCGGAACGGCCGATCTTCGTCGTGCGCGCCGGCGCCCGCGGCGACATCACGCTGTCGGGCCGCAACACGAGCAGCGACGCCATTGCCTGGAGCCGGGTTCGGCGGGGTTCCTACATGCCGACGCCCCTGATCTACGAGGGGCTCGTGTACGTGCTGGGAAACAACGGCATCTTCGATGCCTACGACCTCCACACCGGAGAAGAGATCTATCGCCAGCGGCTCGAGCACCTCGGCAGCGGCTTCAGCGCATCGCCCGTGGCTGCTGACGGCAAGATATATCTTTCCGGCGAGGACGGCGAGATGCTGGTGCTTGCGGCCGGTCCGGAGCCGACACATATCGCGACGAACCCCATGGGGGAACTGCTGATGGCCACGCCGGCGCTGTCGGAGGGCGTTATGTATGTGCGCTCATCCCAGAGCCTGTTCGCGATCGGAAGGATCAAAGGAGAAGTCCAATGAAGCGTCTCGCCCTTTGTCTCGTGTTGAGTTTGCTGGCTGCGCCGGCACACTTATTCGCACAGGAACCCATCGATCAGGACATGGTTGAGCGCATCCGGAGGGAGGGCATGGAGAACTCCCGCATCATGGAGGTCTTCAACCATCTGACCAACGTCATCGGCCCGCGACTGACCGCATCGCCCGCCTACCATGAAGCCGTCCAATGGACGCGCGCCAAGATGGACGAGTGGGGCATGACGAACGCCCGCGCCGAGGGCTGGGAGTTCGGAAGAGGATGGACCCTGGACCGGTTCTCCGTCGAAATGGTCGAGCCGAGGTACCTGCCGATGATCGGCTATCCCCGTGGCTGGTCCGCTTCGACCGATGGCCGCCTGCTTGGCGCACCGGTGTTCCTTGGCGAGGCTTCCATGGAAGAACTAGAGAGCCACGCCGGCCAGCTTTCCGGGAAGATCGTCATGACTCGCCCGGTGCAGACAAACTTCGTCCGCGCGGATCGTCCGCAACCGTTGCTCGAAGACGCGCTGACGCTGGCCCCGCCCAATAACGCGCCGCGCTCACCGAACCAGGCCGCCCAGCGCGCCGAGCGTCAGCGTCAGCAGGAAGTCCGCCGGGCCATGACCGAAATGCTTCAGGCCGAGGGGGCGGGGGTCATTCTGGAGCCAAACATCGGCGAGCACGGCACGCTCTTTGTCACCGGGCGTGATGGCGGTCCCGACGCCGTTCCGTCCGTCGTCCTGGCGTCGGAACACTACAACCTTGTTGCGCGATTGATCGAGCAGGGCATCCCGGTCGAACTTGCCGTTGACCTCGACGCGACCTATTACACGGACGACACGAACGCCTACCACGTCATTGCCGAGATTCCCGGGACCGACCCGGAGATCGGTGATGAAGTCGTCATGGTCGGCGCGCACCTGGATTCCTGGCACTCCGCTTCCGGTGCGACCGATAACGCCGACGGGTGTTCCATCGCCATGGAAGCGCTGCGCATCCTGGTCGCGCTCGGTGTGGAACCGCGGCGGACAATCCGGGTTGCGTTGTGGGGCGGCGAAGAACAGGGTCTGCTCGGCTCGCGCGAGTGGGTCGCCCAGAACCTGGCAGGCGATGACAACCAGGAAGCGCACGACAAGTTCTCCGTCTATTTCAACCTCGACAACGGATACGCGCCCATCTACGGCTTCTATATGGAAGGGAACACCGAAGCGCGGGACCTCATGGAGGCGTTCCTGGCGCCGTTCAACGATCTGGGGGCGACGATCTCGACGCTCCAGGGCGTCGGAAGCACCGACCACCTGTCGTTCATCCGGGCCGGCCTGCCCGGGTTCCAAGCGATCCACGACTACACCGACTACGACGTGCGTACGCACCACACGAACGCCGACACGTTCGAGCGGGTTGGGGAAGAAGATCTGAAACAGGCCGCCGTCGTGATGGCGTCGATCCTCTACCACGCCGCGATGCGGAAAGGGAAGATGCCCCGAGCCCCCGCGGTCGATTAGCCCGCTTTTCTCACCGGTAGCGGCGGTCTATGACCGCCGCCGACCACCGACCCGTCACGCCCAGTCGCTTCATCCAGCGAGAATCTGGGGCAGGAGAGATTTCTCCTAGCCCCGCTGTCCGCACGCCACCAAAACAAGATCGATCTTTGTCCGGCATCAGTATTTATAATACTCAGTGTTACTTTTTTTGTTGTCAAGTGTACTACTCAGTATTATAGTTTGTTCATGGCAGCGAGGCTTATACAGTTCATTGAGACCAGCCTGTTCAGTAAGTTGCTGGACAATGACGAAATCCTCACCGCAATCCAGATCGATCTTCTCCAGGATCCCACACGTTGGCCGGTAATCGGAGGAACTGGCGGAGCTCGAAAAGGGAGAAGCTCGACCCGGGGAAGGTAAGCGGAGCGGGTTCAGGTACATCTATCTGTACGTGGAACACCGTGGCCAGATTTTTCTGATGTTCCTGTTCGCCAAGAACGTGCGGGTTAACCTTTCTCCTGCTCAGAAACGGGAGCTGAAGGAGCTCACGACCCGGATCAAGAAAGGGGGGTAAGAAAAATGGCAAAGAAACAGTACATGGACGATGCAACTTTTCAGGAAGATGAAGGGCGCGTTCCAAGAGGCCGCGGAGTTCGTAGAGGGAAAGCGAGCTGACCTGCGCACCACTACCCTGGCCATGCCAGAACCGCCGTCTCCAATGACGGCAAGGGCGATCGTTACTCTACGCAAGTCCGTGAAGTGCTCCCAGACAATGTTCGCCAGGTTTCTGAACGTCAGCGCCAGTACGGTGCGGGGGTGGGAGCAGGGGACGCGATCGCCTGGCGATGCTGGACTTCGGCTCTTAGAGATAGCCAAGAACAACCCGGAAGTGATGTTCTTGAAACAGAAAGCAGCCTTAGTAGCAATGGAAGACCGATTCGATGTAGCCGAAATGCGCCGGCGCCTAAAAAAATCGAGCGGAACCCTGTCGCTGGGAGAGCTCGTCGCAATACTCGAGAGAGAGACGCCTCAGCCGCGAAAGGTTGCGAATAAAAAGAAGTAGTTAGGTACGGAGGTGAATGTTTGATCTGATCGAGACGAATCGAAAAAAGCAGCTTTGGGCTTGCTGGGACGCCTTTCCAACAGCCGTCATCATCCTCGGATTCGGCGTGCTGCTGTTTCAGCAGACCGCCATTTCAAACCGACCGCCCGGAACTGAGGTGGCCCCGGAAAATCGGGCAGTTGTTTAAGGTGTATTCCACCGACTGAGGAGGGATACGCGATGACGAAGAGACGCAGGTTTTCTGGGGAGTTGAAAGCGAAGGTCGCGCTGGAAGCGCTTCGGGGCGATCGGACGCTGCAGGAGATTGCCTCGAAGCACCAGGTTCATCCGAACCAGGTGAGCACATGGAAGCGCCAGGCGATGGAAGGGCTTGGCGAGATGTTCTCGAACGGTGTGGAACGCCGGCGGCGGGATCATGAAAGCGAGGTTCGTGAGCTTCACGCCAAGATCGGCGAATTGACGGTGGAGCGGGATTTTTTGTCCAGAGGGTCCGGTCGATGAGCCGGGCCGCGCGCCGGGCGATGGTGAGGCGCCCTGACCCGGAACTGAGCTTGAGTCGTCAATGCCGTTTGCTGTCGATCGGGCGCTCCTGGCTCTATTACACGCCCCAGGGCGAGAGCGCGGAGACCTTGGCGCGGATGCGGCGCATCGATGAGTTGTTTCTGAAGCATCCGTTCTACGGTGCCCGTCAGATCGTCCGTCATCTGCGCCGCGAGGGGCGTCTGATGCGTTTGATGGGTCTTCAGGCGATCTACCGGGCACCCCGCACCAGCGAGCCGCATCCCGAGCACCGGGTCTACCCCTATCTGCTCAAGGGTTTGGCGATCGAGCGGGCAAACCATGTCTGGTGCGCCGACATCACCTACATCCCTGTGCGGCGCGGCTTTCTTTACTTGGTGGCGATCCTGGATTGGGCGAGCCGATATGTGCTGGCCTGGCGTTTGTCGAACACCCTGGACGCCGGCTTTTGCGTCGAGGCGCTCGAGGAGGCGCGGACCCGCCACGGCCAGCCGGAGATCTTCAATACCGATCAGGGCAGCCAGTTCACCGGCTTCGCCTTCACCGGGCGCTTGCGGGCGGCCGGTGTCCAGATCTCGATGGACGGCCGGGGCCGGTGCATGGACAACATCTTCATCGAGCGGCTGTGGCGCTCCCTCAAATACGAGGCTGTCTATCTGCACGACCTTGCCGACGGCTTCCAGGCCCGGCGCGTCATCGGCGAGTGGATCGACTTCTACAACGCCGAACGGCCACACTCGGCCCTCGGCGGAAAAACCCCGGCCGAGGCCTACCGCGGCGACCCGCCTGCGGATATGATGGACAAGCAGCTACGCGCCTTGCCCGCTTACCCACCGGCGCAGCAACGGCGACAGGAAGATCGATCCAAGGAGATTCTGGCAAGATGAGCGGCAACCGGAATACACCTTAAACAGGCCGCCAAGCTGTCCACAAACCGGGGCCACCTCAGTGGTCTGCTAGATTGTTGCTCTTGGTGGCGGCCTTGCGAGTGCGGGCCGCCAGGGAATCACTTGTCTTGTACCTCACCGGGGATGAATAGCGTGTACTGAACAGGAACACGCCCGAACCTCTCCGCCATCTTCTGCTTCAATTCCATGGATGGAATGGCAGGCCGATGCCATGCCGATCAACATCCAGATATGTTCAGTCAATCTCTTGAGTCCATACTGCTCGCTTAGCCATTGGTGGTAGTTCTGTCCATGTATTGGCCTAGGGGCATGGGTCTTTAGCCAATCGGCAACATCTGGATCGATGTACTCGTAAACTAGCTCCATGACGAGCTTCCCCCAATATTTAGGCCTCTGCGTTACCGATCCCTTCCAGTTGGTCAAACGCCCGAATTCAACCCACAATTGATCTGGAAATGTCTTTTCCCACTTTCTCATTTCGTCGGCAAGATAGGCTCGCAGCTTCACTTCCAGGGCTTGTTCCGCACGATCATACTGGTATCCAGTCGCCTCATCGATTAGCGCGTCTAATCCGACCTTTGCGCATGCAGAAACAAACATACTGGCCTTGATCGCCATCTGTCTCTGCCGATCCGTGAGCATTGTCTCGCTCCTATGCTCAGCGTGAAGGGCATTCACGAATCCCTGACAGATTTCGATAAGCAGATCGGCGGGAAGTCCTTTCACATCGCGCTTCAACCCCTGAACTTCAGGAGGCTAAATGACACCATTCTCTCGAGCACTGTATCCTTATTTATGAATGGCTTAAGAGATGACACCCCAATATATTTCTCGAGACTTCCACCGCCTTTAATATCCGACAACATTTCTGCTGCGGATGTCCTGCCGACGACCCTCTGGCCGTTCGATAGCACGTACAGCCGGAATATCCATATCGAGAAGATTCAAGAAGCCCTTGTACTTCGCTTCAGGCGGCCAGGACTTTCGAACGGCGACGGCTTCACTCTGAGACGAATCGGCGATGAATTCTCGAGGCTGTAAGTTCACGCCCAATGCTTCTTTGCAAGATTCAATAGTTCTAGTTGCCGTCTTGAGGGGATCATGGCCGGTTTTGACCCAGTACTGAACAGTTCCAGGTCTCTTACCGAGCATCTTGGCGAGAGCGGATTGACCGCCGAACTTATCGACTACATTTTTTGCAGGATTCATTATAGACCTCCAAACATAGCCTCGTATTATCATTTATTTTAGTAGACATCTACTAAATTTTTTAGTAATAATTAGAGGTCGTATGAAACAGAGGCCCCATCGAGTGCTGACTAACACCCAGATGGGGCCTTTTCAACCGACTCTCAGCGACGAACCCGCAGGATAGCCGACCAGCTCTCCATTGTGGGCCAATCGCCATCGAAAGGCAAGGCCCACAATGACATGCTGCTACTGCAAAGCCAACGCCAAGAAATCCGGTAAATTCAAAACAGCTAATGGTCCAGTCCAGCGCTACCGGTGCCTGTCCTGCGGGAAGACGTTCAAAGCCGAAGGACCGCTCGGTGACATGCGGATTTCCGAAGAGAAGGCCGTTAAGATTCTCAACATGCTTGTGGAAGGCGTTGGGGTCAACGCCACTTCGCGTCTGACTGGCGTTCACAAGGAAACCGTACTCCGAGTCCTTACGCTGGCCGGAGAGCGCTGTGAGCGCATCCTTGACGAGAAGATCCGCAACGTTACGGTCGATCAGGTCCAGGCGGATGAGATCTGGTCCTTCGTCCACTGCAAACAGAAGAACGTGCGGAGGGGCCAAGATGATCGCACCATCGGCGATCAGTACACATGGGTTGCTCTCGACCCGAAATCCAAGCTCGTTATTTCTTATATCGTCGGTAAGCGATCCGGGCTAAACGCGCTCGCTCTGATGACAGACCTCTGCGGACGGCTGGCGAATAGAACGCAACTTACCACGGACGGTTTCGCGCCTTACGTCGGGGCTGTTGAGGATGTGTTTGGAGCGGATATCGACTTCGCCCAACTGATAAAAACCAAGAATCTACGCCAATCCGACCGAAGAACGCCGGGGCCGATCATATATGAGGAAAATATTCCCCTTCAGAGTGCATCGGGGCAGTCCCAACCAGCGTCACTGGAAACCCGGACAGGGGTTGCTGCTGGCGCCGGATATGCGGGATTGGTTGGCGGAGGGGCACTTGGCGCACCATGTGAGCGATCTGGTGGACGGATTGGACTTGACGGCGTTTTACGCGCCTTACGAGGGGGACGGTCGTCGCAAGTCGCCGTATGAGCCGCGGATGATGGTGAAGGTGATGATCTACGGGTAAAAGCTGGAGGAGGACGTGGCATACGCGGGGAATTTTCCGAGTCCGGACCGAAGAACGCCGGGGCCGGTATCTGGCCGAGACCGGCCTTCACGGGACGAGGTGAGCCAACGCATCGCAAGGCGGCCTGAAATGATATGCACGTCGCACGTCGAACGAGCTAACCTGACCATGCGGACCTTCATTCGCCGGATGACGCGGCTGTGCTTGGGCTTCTCAAAGAAGCTCGACAACCTGAAGGCTGCCGTCGCGCTCTACTTCGCGTGGTACAACTTCGTGAGGATTCATGGGAGCCTGAAAGTCACTCCGGCGATGGAAGCGGGGATCACGGATCACGTTTGGACTCTAGGGGAATTAATTGGAGCAACAATCTAGCAGACCACTACCCAATTCCGCCCCTATGTGCATGTGGTTGCGGGCGGTAGTATACTGTCAGACTTCGCGGTCGTGCCTTGCGGCCGGCATTGTCCACACACCCTTTCCCAGGAGCAATTCGCAGATGGCGGACACCAAGACTTCCCATTCGACTTCGAAAAAGCCCAAATGCCTCCGCTGCGGCAGCAACGACAGTGTGTCGCGGTTGGCACACTGGAAGAAGGGTTGGTGGACCTGCAAGATCTGTAACGTGCGCTGGGAAGAATAGCGAACCCTTCTTCTGTAGCGGCGGTCTATGACCGCCGACACTAAATCCTAGCTTCTCGTTCGCCCGGCAATCCGGAGACCACCTGATAGATTTCGGCGCTCATAGAGCGCCGCTACAGGGGTATTCGCGCCCTCTCCTGTAGCGGCGGACTATGACCGCCGGACTCCTGCTCGATTGGTATAAAATGTCCTCAGGATTAAAGCGCCATGAAAGCTATCGAAGCAGTCGTCGACGAGCAGGGCCGCATTTACCTTGCAGAGTCGTGCCGGGTCTCCGGTAAGAAACGAGCCTTCCTGTTGACCATGGACGAAGAGTCATCCGGCCTGGCCGGCGCGATCGTCAGCGAACCTACCCTTTCAGATTGGAACCGGCCTGAAGAAGATGAGGCATGGTCGTACCTACAGCCGGATCAGTCATCCTGATCCCTTTCCCGTTCTCGGAAACCGCGTTTCCCCTAAAAATTAAACAACTGCGTAAACTTCACCACAACCGCGCGGTCCAGCAGTTCCCCTGTGAGCGTATCGCGCGTGTCGGTGTAGACGAGGAAGAGGTCGCTTAGGGGATGGTGGATGATGTTGAAGCGGATGTTCGAGCTGACCTGATTCGTATCGGTGTTGTACTGGATGAAGGCGTTGAAGAACATCCGGCTCGTGAACGCGTACAGCACCCGCATCCCGACCAGGCTGGAGTTGACCTCGCCATTAGCGAGAGTGATGTCGTTGCGCGTGTAGTCGAGGTCGATGTTCAGATGGTAGTTCGGGCGCAACTGGATCCTTCCGGTCATCGACTTCCGGCTGCCGGTCCAGAAATCTCCCCAATTCAGCCGGACGTTTCCCGAAATCTTGCGGCTCCTGTTGGAAGTGAACGCCGCGGTATACCCGCGGAACTGATAGTCCCCGAGGGGAATCTCGAGGCCCCCAATCGTAAAGGCGCGCGACAGGCGTTCAAACCTTTCGGACGCCTTGAAGGTTATCGACGCGCTGCTCTGGAAGAATAGACCCATGTCGACCGTGTGTTCGCGGGTCGCGATGTTTCCGGTCCCGTCGGCGTAGTAGTCGAGTGAGGTGCCAAAGCCGAGGTTGCGGATCTGTGAGGCGCCTTCGAGGGTGGGCCGCCACGAAGCGGCTCCGGAATAGAGCGTGGTGTCGGGCCGACGCAGGAACCCCACCTCCGGGTTGAAGTTTTTCTGCACCTGGTGATAGAGCGCGCCGGCGGAAAAGGTTTCGCCACGCCATCCGCCTTCGAGCTGTCGGGCCTGGTTGTCGCCCTCGAGACCCGGCGTCTGGCTCTGCATCAGGTAACCCGCGACTTCCATCTTTTGGAGGAACCGAAAGCGGGCGTCCGTGCCGTACACGCGGTTGTTGTCGCCCTCTCCGGTCGCCTCCCGGTTCGTGAACAGCGCGCCTATCCAGGAATTCCCCAGCAGATTCTTCTTCACACGGCCGACCATGAAGGTGTCCGATGGGTTTCCCTCATGACTTTCGGTCTTCATGGTCATCAGCCCGAGCTCGTAGCTCCCCATCGTGCCGGTGACCCGGGCGCCGCCGACGATCGGGACCGATTCGCCCCCATCCAAACCAATCCGGCGGCTGAAGAATGGAATCAGGTTGTTGGGACGACGGCCCCCGGCACCGCTGGCGCTGAACAGCTGCGTCGTCTCCCCGAAGTTGAAGATCCCCGCGTTTTCGAGGAAGAACTCCCGTTTCTCGGGGAAGAAGAGGTTGAACCGGGTCAGGTTCAGCTGCTGCTGGTCGGCCTCGACCTGGGCGAAGTCGGTACGGTAGGTCAGGTCGAGCGTCATGGTGGAGGTGATGCCGTACTTGATGTCCAGACCGCCGTCGAAATCCCCATCCCGCCCGAGTACGCCGTCGGCATCACGGGTCTGCCGAATCCCACCGATCGCGAACGGCTTCACCTTGAAGTTCCGCCCCTGGCGGATGTTTTCGATTCCTTGCAGCGTTCCGGCCATCGAGAGCTTGTTGGCCCGGTACGGCCAGGGGACCGGCACCCAGTACGCGTCTTCGTTCTTTCGGCGGATACGGCGGACTATGTTCAGGCCCCATTCCTGTTGTTCCGCATCCGAGAAGCGCAGCGTCTTGAAGGGAATCACGAATTCCGCGATCCATCCCTGCTCGTTGATCGTGGTCGCGACGTCCCAGTCGCCATCCCAGTTGATGTTCATGGTGGCGCCGTCGTTCGAGGCCTGAAAATCCCTCTTGGCGCCGGCAGGGTTGGTCGTGAAGACGAAACCGGATCGCAGGTCATGAAGCGCGTCGATGACCAGGGGCAGTCCGTCGCTTTCCTGGCCCTGAAAGTCTTCTTTCAGCTCGTTGACGATGGGGCCTTTCGGATCGGAGTCGAAGCAGAACGCGCCGACATAGAGATTGTTGTCGTCGTAGAGAAACCGGACCTCCGTTCTTTCCGAGCCCGGCGCTCCGGGATCCGGCTGCCACTGGAGAAAATCGGTGGCCGGAGTGGCCAGTTCCCACACCGCCTCATCCAGCTTCCCGTCCAGCGTGATCGGCGTTTCGATCGCGACCGCCTGCACGATCCGCTCCGCGCGAATCCTCTCGTAATCGATGACCCGAGTCCCGCTGGAAGAGGATTGCGCAATCGCGAGTGCGGGGAGGAGGATCCAAGAGGAGTGCCAGATGGGGGTGCCGCATGGCCGGTATTATGACGGAGGGCGTAGAGCACGACAAGCCGCGCCGCTCTTACCTGAAACCAAGTCCGAACTCCTCGTTCGCCCGGCAATCCGGAGCTATAGCGGCATTCGTGCCCTCTTCTGTAGCGGCGGTCTATGACCGCCGAACGCAAGTCCTAACTCCTCGTTCGCAGGCAATCTTTCTCGTGACAGCTTTCTACGGCGCCAGCGAAGCGGTGTAAGCGCCGATCGACACCAGGTCTTCCAGAGTCAACTCCGCCACAACCCCCTGCATCAGTTCCGCCCACACCCCGTTTCGCGCGCCCGACTGGAAGTCGTAAAGCTGGCGGGCGCTGTAACTGGGGGAACGGCCTGCAATCCCGGGCACGGGACCCAGGCCCTTCAAATCCGGGCCATGGCAAATCCCGCACGCGGTCGTTCTGCCGCCGCCACCTGTGGTGACCAATTCTTCGCCTCTGCGAATGCTACCGGGCGGCACGTACGCAACGAACCCGGACGCTCCGTCACGAAGCCCGGTTCTGCCCAGATCTTCCGGCAACTCGACAATGCGTTGGCCGATCGGCTCCTCGGAGCCGTCCTCCGATGCGACGAACATGGATCCAGAGACATAGGGCTTCGGCACGTTCGCTGATTCGACGACCCGGATCCATGGTTTGAATTCAAAACTGGAAAAGTATTCGGCGGCGGCCTGTACTTCAGCGTCGTTCGCGCTCTTTCCGATGGCGAGCATGGCGTTCGGCGGTCCCATCCTGGGCTCTGAGCTGATTCGGAGGCCGTTCCGGTAATCGGCCATCTGCTGCACGATATAAGCGGCAGGCAGGCCCGCCAGGCTGGCGTTTTCGGGACGACCCTGCCCGTTGGTCAGATGGCAGTACCCGCAAGCGCGCACCTCGGGGCTTCTGCCATGGGCCACGATTTCGGGCATCGGGGGGTGGCCGTCAGGATGCCAGTCGGGTGGGTTGAACAAGTCCCTGGTTTCGCTCAGCGTGAAAGTTACGCTGCTACCGGGAACGCGTTGCGGAGTGCCATCGTCGGGCGCACGCGGCGCTCGGGGCGTGTCCGGGTCTCGAACAGGATATGCCCAAGGTGGTGGGGAGTCTCCGGCTGCGGGTGCCGGGGCACGCTGTGGCCGAGCCGCAAGGACTCCAAGCGTCACAGCGGACACGACGGTAAACGTCAGGATGCGCGGGAGATTCCTCATACGTTCCTCCTTAATATCTGCGGTGGTCAGACACGTCGATTTCGGGGACTCCTATATACACTGAGGGAGTCTCGCCGCGCAATGCGTATCGCTGGAGCCGGGTTGACCGTCGCCTGGTGCACCGTATTCCGTGCGTCCGACAACGTTTGTCGTTATCATCAGTCAGCCTGGGCGGTCACCCCCGCTCCCTCTTCTTTCGCGAGATATGTCCACCCGGCCTTTAAGGAGACAATATGAGCGAAGTCACACTGAACGTGAACGGCGAAACGCACACCGTGGATGTCGACCCGTCGACCCCGCTGCTCTACATCCTGCGGAATGATCTGGGCCTCGAGGGCCCGCGTTTCGGTTGCGGCCTGGGGCAGTGCGGCGCCTGCACCGTGATCGTCGACGGTGTGGCGGTCCGGTCGTGCCTGGCGCCGGTCTCGGGCATAGACAGCGAGATCACCACGCTCGAAGGCCTCGCGAAAGACGGGGAACTGCACCCGATACAGCAGGCCTGGATCGATGCGCAGGCCCCGCAGTGCGGCTTCTGCCAGAACGGGCAGATCATGACGGCCAAGGCGATGCTGGATGCGAATCCGAACCCAAGCGACGCGGAGATCCGCGATGGGATGGACGGCGTCCTGTGCCGGTGCTTCACGTATTACCGCATCCAGAGGGCCATCAAGCTCGCCGCCCAAGCGATGGCGACCGAGGAGGTGGCCCGATGACCGCCTTCACTCGCATCCCCAAGCAAGTCGAAGAAGCGCTCGCGAACTGGAATGGGACAACCTCCCGGCGGAACTTCCTCAAGGGCTCGGGCCTGTTCGTCGTGAGCATGAGTGCCCCGTCGCTGGCCCACGCGGCCACCTCGGGCACCGGTGTTGCCCCCGCGCAGGCAACGGACCTCTATCCCGACCCCGATTTCCACCAGCTCGATTCCTGGATCGTCATCCATGAAGACTCGACGGCGACCTTCTACGTCGGCAAGACCGACGGGGGGCAGGGCACCGGCACTGCGTTCCGGCAGATGATGTGCGATGAACTCGACATCGGGTTCGACCAGAGCGACCTGATCATGGGCCAGACCGACCGCACGGTCGATCAAGGGGGATCGGGCGGCTCGGACGCGATCCAGACCGATGGTTTGCCGATGCGGCGCATCGCCGCCGAAGCCCGCCGGGTCCTGCTCGAGATGGCAGCCAGGCGGTTCCGTGTGCCGGTGGATCAGCTCAGTGTCCGCGAAGGCGTGATTACGATCGGCAACGGCCGCAGCGTCACCTACGGACAACTGATCGGCGACAGGCGTTTCAACGTCACCCTGACAGGCAACCGTATCAACGACACCCGAGGCGTGGCCGAGATGAAGTCGGTCCAGGACCTCGAACTCGTCGGCCAGTCGTTCCAACGCTACGACATCCCGCCCAAGGTGGACGGGTCGCTCAAGTGGGCCACCGGGGTCCAGGTACCGGGCATGGTCCACGCGCGCAACGTCCGGCCGCCCATGGTCGGCGGCACGCTTGTTTCCATCGACGAGTCTTCGGTCAACGACATCCCGGGGTTCATCAAGGTCGTAAGCCGTGGCAACTACGTTGCGGTAGTTTGCGAGCGGGAAGAAGAAGCGATCCGCGCGGCCGCGGTGCTCGACGTCGAGTGGCGGCCGCCAGAGACCGCACCCTTCCCGACATCGGAAGACCTGTTCGACTACATGCGGAACGAGCCGCCGACGTCGCGCACCCGGAACACGGGCTCACGCACGGTTCCAGAGCCCGTCCCGAACATCGAAGGGGATCCGGAAGGGGCAATGGCGAGCGCGGCGACCGTCGTCGAGGGCGCCTACGATGTCCCGTTCCAGGGGCACACCGCAATCGGTCCGGCGCATGCCATGGCCGATCCATCCAACGGGCAGATGACGATCTACTCGAACGACATGAAAGCTTACGGCCTCAGGAACGGCGTCGCCCAATTTCTCGACATGCCGCGGGAACGCGTCCGCGTGGTCTACATGGATGGGCCCCAGGTCTACGGCCGTACGGCAGCCGACGATGCCGGTTTCGAGGCGGCTTACATTGCCAATGAGATCGGGCGCCCGGTCCGCGTCCAGTGGATGCGGCACGAGGAGACCGCCTGGGACACGAAGGGCCCCGCGTTTACGTTCAACCTGCGCGGCGGTCTGGATGCCGACGGCAACGTGGTCGCGCTGGAGTACCGGGCGCGGACCGCCGACTATGCGCACCTGGGTTACAACCAGCCCGATTCCGTGCTGATTGCCCAACTCATGGGGATCCGGCCGCAACGGATTGCTCCGGGAGGCGCGTCCCCGCCCTCGGAACTGTATGTCATCCCGAACAGGCTCCAGGAAACCCACGTCATCCGGTTCCCCCAGGTGTTCGAGACGCCGCTCCGTACGGGGAATCTCCGGGATCCCAACGGTCCGCAGACGACGTTTGCCGGCGAATCGTTTATCGACGAGCTGGCCGCGGCGGCGAACACCGACCCGGTTCAGTTCCGCCTGAAGCTTCTCAGCGCCACTACGGACGACGATGCCCGGTACACTCGCGCGCGTTCGATTGCGGTCATCGAGGCGGCGGCAGATCTGTGTGGGTGGGATACGCGGCCTTCACCGAAACCGCTCGGCAGGGGAGAGATCCTCAGTGGCCGCGGCATCGCCTACTGCTACCGCGGCCGCACGGTGGTGGCGGAGATCGCCGAGGTCGAGGTGAATCGCACCACCGGCCACGTCTGGGTGAAGCGCCTGGTCTGTGGCCACGACTGCGGACTGGTGATCAACCCCGACGGACTCCGCAACACGATCGAGGGCAACATGCTCCACGGGTTGAGCCGCGCGCTCCACGAGGAGGTGCAGTTCGACGGGGAGAAGGTGACCAGCGAGGACTGGATCTCCCATCCCACGCTCCGGCACACTGACGCCCCGGCCGCCATCGACATCATGCTGGTCAACGGCGATCCCAATCCGGACCGTCCCGACCTGCCTCACTATGGAGCCGGTGAAGCGTCGATCAAACCGAGCATCGCGGCCGTCGCCAACGCCATCTTCGATGCGACGGGAGTTCGGATGCGCCGGGTTCCGTTCAGAGATGAGCGTGTGCTTGCTGCGTTGCGGGCCGCGGGAGTAGCGTAATCCAGCTGTAGCGGCGCTCTATGAGCGCCCAAGATGTGCGGTCATAGACCGCACCTACAGAGGACAGGAGAATAGAGACAGGCACCTATGTCCCTATTTGTCAGTGTCCCCTGAATATCCGATCAGCAAGGGCCCGCTTGCCCTTCTCCACGTGACCCAAAGCCCTTTTCCGTTAGACAAGCGACAATTGTCACTATAAACTAAAGCAGGGTGATCAAGAGTTTTCGACACCGGGGACTAAAGCGCCTGTACGACCGTGGGGATCGCCGTTTGATCCGTCCCGACCTTGTTGATACCGTCGAGAACATTTTGTTCGTTCTCGACGAGGCGCTGACAGTTCAGGCTCTGGCGATTCCCCGGTATCGCCTGCATCCGCTCAAAGGGAAACTCAAGGGATATTGGTCGGTGACGGTCAAGGCGAACTGGCGCATCATCTTCCGATTCGAGGGAGGTCATGCCCACGAGGTCGAGTTGATCGATTACCACTGACGAAGGAGGAGGACGACCATGCCGATGAAGAAACCACCGCATCCCGGCCGCATCGTCCGGCAGGACTGTATCGAGTCTCTCGATCTGACCGTAACCAAGGCCGCCGGGCTTCTTGGTGTGACGCGTCAGGCCCTGAACAACCTGGTCAACGAGAAGGCTGGCATTTCTGCAGAGATGGCCATACGCCTGGAAAAAGTCGGATGGTCCACAGCCGATCAGTGGATGCGGCTGCAGGCCGCTTACGACTTGGCGCTAGCCCGCCGGCACCAGGGTCGGATCAAGGTGGAGCGATACGAACCGCATCACGTGTGAAAACGGGGCGGAGAACTGGCGGGAAAATAGGGACAGGCACCTATGTCCCTCCGTTTACAACACAGCCTTCTTTGGCCGGCCGCTGGCTCAGAACCGCACCGTCTTCTGTAGCGGCGGTCTATGACCGCCGAACTTCCTCCGGACATAGATTTCGGCCTCACAGAGCGCCACTACAGTTGGATCTTCGAATCAGCGGGAGCGCTCAAGATGTGCGGTCATAGACCGCACCTACAGTCAGCACGACACACATTGATGGTTGTTTTTCGCGCCGAGCAACTCCAGCAACGCGAGCGTCGCAGCGTACGGCTGAATGCGCTGGCGCGGACCGTTGGCCATATCCGCGACCGTCACGCCGTACTTGGTGACGGCACCCGCGTTGGCGCCCCGGGAAACCAGATACAGAATCATCTCGTTGTCTCCGCGCGACGCCGCGTTGTGTAGCGCCGTGTAGCCGATCGCCCCGGACGGGTTGGCCGGGTTCTGCTTCGGTTGTACCGATTGCTGGCCCCGGCGTGAGTCGCCGTTGTCACTATCGTTGACATCCGCGCTCAACCGCTCGACCAGGTACCTCACTGAAGCCATGCGCCCCTGGGGCGCCTCGATGTCGTCGTTACCGTGGGTACCCGCTCCGGAAACCGCCAGCAGGGACGTCACTCCGTCCTTGTTGGCAATGATCGGATCGGCGCCGTGAGCCAGCAGAAGCTGCATCCCGTCGATGTCCGCAACCGAGGCGCTTTTCCAGAATGGCGTCGTGCCGATATCGCGGGCGCCGTTGCGCGCCACACCGTACGACGTATACCAGAGTTGGCGCGTCAGCTTCGGGTTCGGATCCGCTCCAGCCTCGAGCATGAGTTTCATCAGGTCCAGGTAGGACGTTTCCTCGTGCTTGATGGAGGGCTGCGGCTGTTCCGATTCACGTGACCATTGAACGTGGAGGACGCCATAAAGTGGTGTCGCGCCGTCCATGCTCGCCAGGTTGAGATCGGCTCCGCTTTCGACCAGATACTTCGCGACATCGAAACGGCCGTTGATCGATGCGATCAAAAGCGCAGTGCTGTCGTCTGCGCTGAGCGCGTTGATGGCCGCGCCGCCTCCCACGAGCGCCCGGATCGCGTTGACGCTCCCATCGCGGGCGGCGTACATCAGGGCCGTCAGCCCGCCGCGTGGGCTGCGGGGGTTCCGCCCATCCTCGTCCAGCAGAGCCTGTTGCAGTTGTTGACGGCGATCTCGCGCCGGTGCCGGAGCATTCTGCGGAGGAGACCGTACTCCGACGGGCTCAACCTGGTCCGGCCTTTCGGGACGCTTCGCCGGTTCCTGGAGTTCCGTCGCGAGGTCGAGGTCAGCCTGATGTTCGACGAGTTCTTCGACCACATCCGCCCGATCGTACGCCGCTGCGAAAATCAACGCCGTCTGTCCGTGCTCGGCCTCTCTTGCATTCACGTCGGCGCCGGCCTCAACGAGCAGCCGGACCGATTCACGGTCGCCCGAGAGTGCCGCAAACATGAGGGGCGTCATGTCATTGATCGCGGCCACATTCACGTCCGAACCCGATTTCAAAAGAGCATCGACAACCGGCGCCGCGCCTCGCCGGGCCGCCATGAACAGCGGGGTGTATCCCCCGATGCGTGTCGTGGCGCGGATGTTCGCGCCGGCGTAGATGAGCAACTGCGCCATCTCCGCATCGTCTTTTTCCGCGGCCCAGTGAAGGGCCGTCGTGCCATCGCCGAGGGAGGTATTCACATCGGCCGCTTCCCTGATGAGGTTGCGGACGGCCTCGATGTCGCCGTTCATCGCCGCGGTGACGACGCGCAGGTCGTTTGCCGCGCCGCGCATGGTTCCGGTTGCCGACAGAACCGTAAGCAGCCCGGCCACGCAGAAGCACATCAGGTGTTTCGTCAAAGCGTTCATTTACAGATCCAGAGTGCCGGTACTGTCGCCGAACGACGACATGTCGTCGAACCCCAGCTTGTTCAGTAACGTCAGATGCAGGTTTGCCGCGGGCGTTCCATCCGGTGTTTTCAGGTGCAGACGACCCTGGATCGCCCCTCCCGCATGACCGGCCAGGAACATGGGAACTCGCTTGTGGTTGTGCAGGTTGCCATTGCCCATGGCGCCCCCGTACATGATGAGCGAATTGTCGAGCAGGTTGCCATCGCCATCCGGGGTCTGCTTCAACTTGTCCAGAAAATACGCCACCAGGCCCACGTGATACTGGTTGATCTTGCCGAATCGATCGATTCGCTGCTCGTCTTCGCCATGGTGCGAAGCGCCATGGTAGCTGTCCGTGACGCCGCTCGGGGGGAACGATCGGCCGGCGACGTCGCGGCTCATCTTGAACGCCGACACTCGCGTGATGTCGGCGGCAAACGCCAGGACCTGGAGGTCGAACATCAGTTTCACGTGTTCGTCGTAGTCATCCGGAACGCCGACGGGCGCCGTCGGCAGTTCGCGAACCTCCCCGCTCCGGTTTCGTTCTTCGATTCTCTGGATGCGTTGCTCGACTTCGCGAACGCTCCCGAGGTAGTCGTCGACACGGGCACGATCCGAAGGCGGCAGCTTGAGCTTCAGCGCGGCAACTCTGTGGTTCACAAAATCGAGCAGGCTGCGGTCGGTGCTCATACGCTCGGCTCGAGCCTCGGGCGTGCCGCCGCCGCCGAACATCATGTCGAATACCAGCCGGGGATCGCGGACCATCGGAAGCGGCTTGTCCGGAGCGGCCCAACTGATGCAGTCCATGTAAACGCAGGCGTAGTTGTAGGAGCAGCCTCCGGCAAGTTGCCCTTCGATCGAGAGCTGGATCGAGGGCAGCGGTGTGTCCTGCCCGAATCGCTGGGCAAACAACTGATCCATCGACGTGCCGCAAAGTATGTCCGAGCCCTGGGTCTGGCGTGGGTGGGCGGCGGTCAGAAAGACGGCGCTCGAGCGGTAGTGGTCGCCGCCGGCTTCGGGAATTGTCCAGGCCTCGGCAGTCTGGAAGTCCATGTTGCTGACGACCGTGACGTAATCCTTCAAGGGCTCGAGCGTGACCAGATTGCCCGCGGTCAGGGTGAAATCGCGGCCTTCGCCCGCCGGCGCCCAGAGGTTCTTCTCACCGCCGATCTTGGTGCTGCCGGCGGCGCCATGCACGTTCTCGATGCAGACCAGCCGCGGCTTCGGGGTCGCCTCCTGCGTCATCGCGGGCAGCATCGTTTCAAGAGCCGGCAGGGCGAGCGTAACGCCCAACCCGCGGAGCATCGTTCGACGTGAGAGGTGTTTTTTGGTGATAAACAATGGTTGCTCCCTACTGTTCTTGTTGGTCGGCCGTGGCCGCCTCGAATTGACTCATCCGGAACGCCTGGCTGTTCACAATGCCGAGCGCAAGCGACGAAAAGCGGTTGTCGTTCTCTGCCGCGCCGCGCGCGATCGCACGGACCACCGGCATGTCGAAATGCTCGATGCGCCGCCCCAGCGCGTACGCCATCAGTTTTTCCGTGAGGTTTTGAATCACAGCGTCGGAATGGTCGAGGATGGCTGCGCGCAAGCTGGCAGGTCCATCCAGGGGCGTACCGTCAAAAAGCTGTGTCTTCGTATCGATCGGTATGCCGGGCGATCTGACGCGAATATTCTTCTCGTTGTAGGAGGCCGTCTTGTCCATCGTGCGCCAGATCCCGGTCACGTCGAAATTCTCCAACGCCAGCCCAATGGGATCGATCAACTGGTGGCAGGACGTGCATGCCGGGTTCGCCCGATGCAACTCCATTCGCTCGCGCACGGTCAGCACGCGACCGGCGGAAACACCGGAAGTCTCTTCCAGTAGCGGAACGGCCGGCGGCGGGGGCGGGGGAGGCGTGCCGAACAGGACCACCATCACCCATTTCCCGCGATACACTGGCGATGTCCTGTCGGCAAGAGACGTCAGCGTCAGGATCGCGCCCTTTCCCAGCAGGCCGCGCCGATAGTCTTCCGGCATTTCGACTCGCTGGAAGTCCGTGCCAAACACGCGCCCCAGTCCGTAATGCCGCGCCAGGCGTCCGTTGACAAAGGTGTCGCTCGCGGTGACGAGGTCCAGCACGTTGCGATCTTCACGCACGATGCTGTCGAAGAAGAGCTCGACCTCGCGTTTCATCGCTTCGGTCAGCGTCAGATCCCACTCCGGGTAGTGGAACAGGTTCGGAGTCATGGCATCCAGCTCGTCGAGGTGTAGCCACTGGGAGCCAAACTTCATCGCCAGCGATTCCGAGCGCGGGTCCTTCAACATGCGGCGGACCTCGGCTTCGAGAACAACGGGGTCCTTCAGTTTTCCTTCAGCCGCCATGCGGAGCAGTGCGTCGTCCGGGCCCCGGTTCCAGAGAAAGAACGACAACCGCGACGCCAATTCGAAATCGCCGACCGGATAGATCTCATCCGGCACCGCGGTGGCCGGGAGCTGCTCGAATCGAAACACGAAGTCCGGACTCACGAGGATGGCCTGCGTGGCCATGCGGATTCCCGACTCGAAATCGCCCGCCTCCCGGCCGCGATCGAAAAAGGTCATCAGGCCCTCGAGATCTTCGGAAGTCACGGGCCTGCGGAACGCCCGCCCGGCAAGGTCACCGATGATCCGGGTGGCGCATGGCAATTCCTCGCTCGGGTCGAGCGGCCGGCATAGAAAGACGCGACGGCGGCCTTCGAAGTCGGAGACGCCGGTAACGTTGAGCGGACCGGAAATCTCCAGCTCGCGCAGGTGGGCCCACACGGTGATCATGCCGGTGAGGCCGGAATCCATGTTGGCCTGGGTGTTTTCGAGCGGCGTGATGTGATCGTCGAGAAGACCCGAATGGCTGGCGATGAACGCCGACGTTACACGGTGCGGACCGGCTTTGACGAAAACGCGAACCGGAGCGAGATTCATTCCGGCCGGATCACGCTCGTGCATGCTCTGATCGATGTCGTAGAGAGCGACGGGGTAGCCATCGATGGAGACCTCGAGTTGCTCGCCTTCGATCGTCGACCCGAGGACCCCGCCGACCGAATCCGGATACAGCATCGAACGGATGCTGTAATTGCCATCGGCCGGGAAGTTGTACGTGACGGAGATCCCCCCGCGCGTTCCAGCGGGCGCGCCCTCGACACGCTCCATCTGCGCCGCGTTGCGGGACACCTGGAACACTTCCGAGGCGGGGGTGGCCTTGGGGTCGCCCAGGGCAGCGCGCGTGACTTCCCGGGCCGCGCGCAGGTAGCCTTCGGTCAGCGTCGCCGAGAATCCCTGCGCGTCGGCCAGGTTGTCGAACCCATCGCCGCTGAGCGAGTCGGGTGGCAACACGGCCGCAACGTCCAGTTCGATGCCGAAAAGGTCGCGGACAGAGCGCGCATATTCGGTCCGCGTCAGCCGCTGAAATCCTCGCGAGCCGGGGTTCGGGCGAAGGGCGGCCTCAGCGTCCATGGACGCGGCGAGCGTGGAGACGAACGACCGCGCCGCCTCCGAATCAGGGCGTCGGCTGCCGACGGGAGGCATCAACCCAATACCCAACTTCCGGATGACTTGCTCCACGCGCGCCGCGCTTCGCTCCGGATGGGCGAGATCGATGTCCGCCCACGAGAATCCCCCCGCCCGCAGCGCGTCGTTGTGGCAGTCCGCGCAGTACTGATCGACCAGCGCCTGCTGCGCTGCTACGGGCATGCCGGATTGGGGAGTTGCCTGCCCCGCTTCCAGACCCGTTGCAGCCAGCAACACCAGGCCCGCGCCCACGCCGAGAATGATCATCGCTCGTTTCAACATTACTTTAATGAACCCGCTTGCCCCACCCATTCTCCGTCTAATAGATCCTTTATTTCAAGGACTTAAAGGAACCGCCAAAACCGTTTTCTGTAGCGGCGGTCTATGACCGCCGAAGATCTTCCGGACATAGATTTCGGCGCTCACAGAGCGCCGCGACAGTTGGAGCTTCGAATCAGGGGAAAATAGGGACAGGCACCTATGTCCCTATTTGAAGGCGCTTGCCGATCGACTGCCAAGCCTACGCGCCTTTACCCGGGCTTAACAGAACCGGGAGCGGTAGCGACCGGGTTCCTATTCCAAAGGCGGTAATTGGCAATCGTCAGGTGCGCTTCGGAAACAGGAGTCCGAGCGTGGAAAAGAAATCTTCCAGCTGCATCTCTGGTCTAAAGTAGGGGCTCTCCCGCAAACGAAGCATACCGGTGCTCGTTGGCGACAAAAAATGCTGCGCAACGATCCTTCCTGCCTCCTGGACTTCCGGCGCGGATCGATGCCGTTCACTCAAGGCAATCGCCTCCTCCCACTCTCTTTCGTCGGTTAACGCCAGAGCTGAGTAGAGGTCCAGCGCATGATACTGGCCGAAATCCTTGTCCCGATCGTCAATCCGATCACGGAAGGCAAAGAGCTTCATCATCGCGAACGTGTGAACCGCCCCGGGTTTTCCGGAGACTCCATTACTTGAGAAGATGGGAGTCATCATGGGAAGACCGAGCAGATATTCACCGGAAGTTCGAGAGCGCGCAGTACGGATGGTGTTCGAGCACCAGCGGGAGTACGAATCGCAATGGGCAGCGATGGCATCGATCGCATCGAAGATCGGCTGGACGGCAGAGACGTTGCGGAAGTGGGTGCGGCAGGCTGAACGGGACACAGGCCAGCGTGCGGGCCTGACCACAGACGAGAAGCAGCGTCTGAAGGAACTGGAGCGAGAGAATCGTGAGCTGAAGCGGGCGAACGAGATCCTGAAGAAGGCATCGGCATTTTTCGCGCAGGCGGAACTCGACCGCCGAGGAAAGTGGTGACCGAGTTCATCGACCGGAATCGGGACCGGTATGGGGTCGAGTCGATCTGCAGCATGCTGCAGATCGCCCCGTCGACGTATTACGAAAACGCGGCGCGATTACGTGATCCAGATCGCTTGCCGACCCGGGCAAAGCGGGACGCATCGTTTTCAGTGGAGATCGATCGGGTCTGGCGTGAGAATCGCCAGGTATATGGTGCCCGGAAAGTCTGGAAGCAGCTCAACCGAGAGGGACAGCCGGTGGCCCGGTGCACCGTGGCACGATTGATGCGGGATATGGGCCTTAAGGGCGTCGTTCGCGGTCGAAGGTTCAGGACCACCATCCCGGATGAAGCCGCACTCCGTCCACCGGATCTGGTGGATCGGGACTTCACAGCAACCCGTCCGAATCAGCTCTGGGTAGCGGATCTGACCTACGTCGCAACCTGGCGTGGATTCGTTTACGTCGCCTTTGTCATCGACGTGTTCTCCCGGAAGATCGTTGGTTGGCGGGTGACCACGTCCCTGAGAACCGATATCGCCCTGGATGCTCTGGAGCAGGCGCTGTGGTCGCGGCCAGACACCGATGGGCTGATCCATCACAGCGACCGTGGCTCGCAATACTTATCGATTCGCTACACGGAACGACTCGCAGAGGCCGGCATCGAGCCGTCGGTCGGCAGCGTCGGGGATTCCTATGACAACGCACTGGCCGAGTCGGTCATCGGCCTGTACAAGACCGAAGTGATCCGCCAGAAGGGTCCGTGGAAGGGACTCGATGATGTCGAGTTCGAGACACTGGATTGGGTGTGCTGGTACAACGACCAGCGATTGCTGGAGCCGATCGGAGATATCCCTTCAGCCGAGTTTGAACAGGACTATTATCAGAACCGAGCGTCCGGCCTCGTCGAGGCCGGACTCAACTAAAACTGTCTCCGGAAAACCCGGGGCGGTTCACAGTCGAGTTAAGACTTCATTTGCGACCCTAATCCAGATCGGAAACGTAGCGGCGATTGAGCCAACACGATTCGAGAAGAAGGATCGGAGAGGATGGGTTGTGCTCAGGAGTCGTGAATCCAATCCCTCTCTGTTTGGACCAGCGCCGGAAGCCAGTTCACCCGTCGTGGCTATAAGTGGACCGATCGGAAGCGGCAAGACCACTCTATCTCGAGCGCTCGCTGACACTCTTCAGTTTACGTACGTTGGCTTTGGTCAATACGTTCGCTCGATCGTGAGACAGCGAGGGCTAGTTGAGACGCGCAAGAACCTTCAAACACTGGGAGAAGAATTAGCGACTTCGCAGCCGATCGAGTTTTGCCGAGGTGTACGTCGTCAGAACATTTCGGACAGAAGTGCCGTTTTTCTAAGAGACGGTGTTCAAGTTATACCACTCCAGTCCTAAGGTGTTCGATCTTGCGTTGAGCCAGGGTCCGCTGCTTGATCTGTTCCCGGCGAGACAGGATCTGCTGGTCGCGGCCGAAGAACACATCGGCCGGCGTCACGTTGTTCAAGGATTCGTGATACCGAAGGTGGTTGTAGTGCTCGACGAACTGGTCGGTGGCCTCTTCCAGGTCCCACGGATAATAGTAGTGCTCCAGTTTGACCACGTTCTTCATCGAGCGGTGATAGCGTTCGATCTTGCCCTGCGTCATCGGATGGTAGGGCGCACCGCGAGTGTGCTTGATGCCGAGACGCTGCAAGTAGTCTTTAAGCGCGTGCGACACGTAACAGGGACCATTGTCGCTCAACAGCCGTGGCTGGTGTCGGACCCGAACCTGGGTGAGGGCAGTGGCTTCCAGAGCCAGGTCCAGCGTGTCCTGAACATCGGATGTGGCCATGGTCTGGAACAGCTTCCAGGCGATGATGTAGCGGGAGTAATCGTCCAGGACCGTAGACAGGTAATACCAGCCCCAGCCGACAACCCGGAAATAAGTGAAGTCGGTCTGCCAGAGTTCGTTCACACGCCGGGTCGGATGCTGGAAGCGATCGCTGGCCGACATGACGATGTAGGCCGGGCTGGTGATCAGGTCGCACCGCTTCAGAATCCGGTACACGCTGGATTCGGAGATGAAGTAGGCCTGGGTGTCGGTGATCTGCCAGGCCAGCTCGCGGGGTGAAGATTCCGGGCGTGCCAGTGCCGTGTCGACCACCTGTTGACGCACCGGATCCGGAATCCGGTTCCAGTAAAAGCCCGCTCCGGAATGCCGGTCGGCTAGCCCGGTTGCTCCCTGATCCTGGTATCGCCGGTACCAGCCGTAGAATGTGCTGCGGGGGACTCCCAGCTCCCGCAACGTCGCCGTCACCGACAACTCCGAGTCTTCGACCAGTCGGATGGTCTCCAGCTTTTCGGATCCGGACTGCCTCATATATCGATGCTCTCGGAATCCACTACGTTCAGCGTTTTTTTCAGAAAACGATTCTTCAGCAGCATTTCCGCCACCGCCTGCTTCAACTGCTCGTTCTCCTGCCGCAGTTCGGTGACTTCAGTTGAAGTCGCTTCCCGCTTCGTGTCTCCAGCCAGCCGTTTCCTGCCGGCCTCGAGAAACTCCTTGCTCCACCGGTAGTACAAGTTCGACGGAATTGCTTCCCGCCGGCATAGGGCTGCGATGCTCTCTTCGCCTCGTAGCCCTTCCAACACAATCCGCACCTTCTCCTCGGACGAGTACTTCTTCCGCGTCTTTCGACGGATCTCACGTACCCGATTCTCTGCCGACACTTTCTCCTTCATCGATCCTCCTCGAGATCGTTCCGATCAGGAAAGTGTCTCTTAGATTTTCAGTGGATTCTGTCCGAAATGCATTGACGTCCTACACTTCCGCCAACCAGAAGCCTTCGTTCCGATACACTTTGCCGTGGAATCTCATATCGGTTTGCCCCGTACTCTTCTCAGAATCGTCGCGGCCAGTTTCCTGAGTTCGACTTGCAGTTCGCGACGCTTCATCGAAGTATACAGGTGCAATTCGATTGCCAGGTGGTGGTGAGTAGTCGGGGGGCGAACGGCGTCAGGCCGCTAGGCTGGCGAACCGTTCTCCGTCGGAAGCTTTTTCCTTAGGGGCGCTCTGCGAGCGCCCCTGTGCGGTCATAGACCGCACCTACAGGCTGCCCAGGAATCCCTGATCCGAGAGCCATCCTTCGATGGTGGAGAACAAGCCCGGGACGTACTGGCTCACGACGTTTCGTTCGGACGGGCCGGAGACCCGGCTTTCGAACAGGCCGTGGCTTCCGTTGGGGAACTGGGCGATCGTGAAATCCTTGTCGTACGCTTCGGCGATTCCCTCGATCATTTCGATGCAGAGTTTGGATGGATTGCTTCTGTCTTTCAGGCCGTAGAGCCAAAGGCCCGGGGACGTCTGGTTGCGGAAATCCCGGCTCCAGTCATAGTCCCTCGAGTTGAGCGCCCGGACTTCGGGGAGGATCTTCTCGACGCTCGGCAGGCCGGCATCGGATCTGGTTTCACCGGCCAGCCTGCTGAACAAACCTTCGCGGCTGATCTGCGTCGCACCGCCCGATAGCGTGATCGTGAAGGCGTTCTCGCCGGCCGAAGCCACGACCGGCATGATCCATCCGGCCTGGCTGATTCCAGTCAGTCCGATCCGGTCGGAAATGATCCGAGCGTCCTGCTTTAGAGCCCGCACTGCCGAGAGGACGTCCTTCGCGCGGCGCTGCATGTGGGGGATGTTGTCACGCCCCCCGTCGGGCAACCGGTAATCACCCCCGGACGCCCCGACACCCCGCTTGTCGACGGCCAGCATGGCGAAGCCGAGCTCGGCGAAGTAGTCCGGCCAGAACGTCGCCGAGTTGCGCGTCACAGGGCCGGAGCCGTGAACCCAGACGATCGCAGGGTGGGGACCTGCCCCTTCGGGTAAAGTCAGGGAACCGCGCATTGCGAGACCGTCCTCGGTTTCGAACGAGAACTCCTCGCGGCGGGGCTTCGCTGTCCGCTCGGCGTGGCGTTCGGGTTCGCCGTCCTTGCTGATCCAGAGAGAACTCGTGCCTCCGTCTCCATCGCTTTCGAATCGAATGCGCCACTGCTCAGGTGCTCCCACGAGGACGAGCGGTCCGGCGACCCAGGTGTTGTTGCCTTTTGAGAAGAGGCGTCGGAACTCGCCCGACTTCAGGTCGATCATGAACGGGCTGGAGTTGCTCGTCCGTGCGATTTGGAACCGGTGGTCGGGCGCGAGGGCGTACGCACCCGTGATCCGATCGATCTCTTCGTCCGTTGGCACTTCCGCACGAACGATGCGGAAATCCATTTCATCTGGGCCGCTCCCGCACGTGGCCACTGCTTCCTCGCCGGTCATCGTCCCCTCGCAGGCCAACTCCTGTCCGCCGTACCGCACGGACAGGGTCAGGCGTTCCCCATCCACCGTGCCGGAAAGGTCGACGCGCATCCCCCGATAGCTCGACTCGCCGGCGGTGAACTCGCCCTCTCCGGTGAGCCCGGTTTCGCTGAACGTCAGGCTTGCCGTGAAGTGTGCCCAGTGAGGCCGGTCCCCCTGGATCTGGCCAATGCCTCCGGACCAGGTTTCGGAAGCGACTTGGGTGGCTGTCGCACAGGCGCTTGCGGCGAGCATTAGGGTCACGGTCAGAAAATATCGAAGTGTCATGCCAAATCCTTCCTTTCCGGGTATTGGGCGCTTTTGGAACGGTAAGACTGGCGGAAGCAGCTGAGGTTACAAAAATAGGGACATAGGTGCCTGTCCCCCCCCCTGCTAGACCTCTTAGCTGGCGCTGTCCAAGGAGAGAAGTCTTTTCGTAACGGCCGGGGGAAAGTCCACGAAAACGAAATGGCTTTGATCGTAGAGGTAGTCCTCGCCGCTCTCATCAACGACACGCACCAGGCCGTCCTTCGAGGCTTCCTTGTCGGGCAGGACGCGATAGACCTTCCCTTGAATGAGGGAGGCCTCGCAATCGCTGTTGTCCAGACATAGGACAAAAGGTTGTGTCGGTGCCTTCATCCTTCGTCAATGTAGCGTTTGATTTTCATGTCCCTTCGGCCGATTCCGTGCGCTTCGTACCAGTGTAACTCCACCCGTCGCCTTGTTCCGTTGGGAAGATCGACTGTCGCGAGCCCCTTTAGTTTCCGCCATCGACCTTGACCGTAAATCTTGCACAGGTGCGATCCCATCTGGACTCCCGGACCTGCGGCGATGCGGCTGATCTCAGTGATCAGACCTATGATCTCAAATTTCATCCGCAACCAAGAATGGGAAAACTCGGGGAATAGACAAAGAGCTGCAGGTGGCTCAACTTGTCGGAGGGTTCGGTGTGGGCAGACTCCCGTTTGCACGGAGCATGCCAAGACACGCGACGGGACGCGTGGCGAAAGAGAAGGACCTAACGTGTGGGCAAACTGTGCAGGGGAAGGCGAACCCCTGTATCGGGGTCTCGTCCAAATGTGACCAAAGAAATCGACAGTTCCGGGACTAAGGCGACCGATTCAAACGAGAAAAATAGGGACATAGGCGCCTGTGCCTTATTTTCTGACCGTCCGACCTGCTGCGTAGAACACTCCGATTCCCGCCAATGCGAGCCATCCCAGTGCGGCAGCGAACCACCCGATGCCCGGAGTTGCTCCGAAGAACGGGGAAGCGGGGAGGACCGCGCGCGACAGCGCAAAGCCGAGACCGACCGGTGCGGTCACGAGCCCCGAGAGAATCTGGCCGAGAGGTCCGAGCGACCTTGCCGTCAGTACGAGGCCGAGCGCGCCGAACGGGATACCCACGATCCAGGCTAACGGGCGCCGGCTGGCAAGGGCGACGATCGAACTCCCCAGGTAGACGGTCGCCGGTCCCGTGAAAAAGGCGATCCAGAACCAGGGTGCGAGCTCCGAGATCATCTCCGACGTGTCCGAGCGAAGAAAGAAGCCGGACCCCAGGAGCACCATCAGGGCGATCGCCATGAACATCCAGGCACCGCCCATCAAGATGCGTGCCAGGTCGTGCACCCGCCGGTCGATCGGCATCGCCTGATGGTAGGCGCGCCAGGAAGAACCCTTGTCCCCCCACACCGAAAGAGGCCAGATCACCGCAAACGCCAGCAGAAACGGATAGACGGCCATGAGGCGCGGAAACGCGATAATCGATTCTCCACCGATAGAAACCCGCATCTCAATGTTGATCGTTCCAAACAGAGCCAGGAGCATGCCGATGGCCATGAAGACCAGCAACTCGCGCTGATGGCGCGGGCCGATGATACGAAACTGCTCCTTAGCCGCGATCCGCCAACCGACCGGGACCCAGTTTACATTGTTCTCCATGATCATCCCTCCTCGCGCTTCAGCAGCGCGAGCGTGGCGTCTTCAAGCGACAGGCGCGAAACATCGTCGACCTCGGCGCCCGATTCCTTGAGCATGCCGACCACGAGGGGTTCTTCTCCCCATATCGTCCACGAGATCTCACGAGCATTGCCGTTCCGTTCGATAACGTTCGATCCCAACAGTTCGGGCGCCTGCCACTTTTCGGGCACGCGGGCTCGATACCGGCGCAACCTGGAATCCAGATCCTGGCAGCTGACCTGGGCGAGCATCCTCCCGTTGTGGATCACGCCCAGGTGGTCGACCAGCCGGGAGACGACGTGAATGTAATGAGTGGCGATAAGTACGGTGGTCGGTGTCGTCGCCATGTGCTCGATGAGCAACCCCAGGACCCGATCCCGTATCAGGGGGTCCAGCCCATCGGTCATTTCGTCGAGAAGCAGGAGCGGCGGTCGGTGCGCCAGACACATGACCAGTTGAACGCGACGCGTTTCCCCTTTCGACAGTTGGCCGAATCGAGACCGAAGCGGGATGGACAACTCTCGGGCAAGTGTTTGCGCGTAGGTCGGATCCCAGGCGGGGTAGTAGGCGGCGTGATGGTCCAGCAACCCCTCCACCGTCATCCAGCCATATCCGAAAGAGGGCCGTTCGGCCAGATAGCCGATGTGTGCCCGTACGTTGGGGCCGTCCGAGCTAGCATCGTGGCCGAACACCGTGGCATGGCCCGCGTCGGCGCGAACCACATCGAGCAAGACCTCGAACGTCGTCGTCTTACCGGCGCCGTTGGGTCCGACCAGTGCATAAGCTGAGCCTGCGGGAACGGTCAACCCCAGGTTGTCGAGCACATTCCGTCCGTCGTATGACTTCGTAAGATTGTCCGTTTGCACCGCCATGGACGACGCGGACAGGCTATTGGGTATGGTCGGCTTCATCGCCACCTCCTTCGACTTCTGCGGGTTCTCCGGTCGCTTCCGGTTCGGGCAGGTCGCGAATCGCCTGGATCAGGTCCTCGGGCGAGAGCCCACTCCGCTCAGCTTCGTCGACCGCGCGTCGGGCAATCGCTCGGAATATCTCCGCGCGTTCGTTGCGGGCGGCGTCGGGTCGTGCCAGATACGTTCCCTGACCCCGTCGCACATAGACCACCCCATCTCGCTCGAGCTCCCGGTAGGCCTGCTTTACCGTGTTCGGATTGACGCGGAGTTCCGAGGCGAGTTGCCGGATCGAGGGAAGGCACTCATCGGGTTGAATCGTGCCCAGCGCGCGGCCGCGGACAACCTGATCGCAGATCTGCTTATAGATCGGTCTCGGATCCGAATCGTTGATCCTAATGATCATAGGTGTATTAGTAAGCTAGTACAGTCTAAGGCTTGAGCCTCTGCGATGCAACTCCTAATTCCGGTTGGATTCGAGTGATTCCTATTTAATATCTTTATTATAATGTAGTTAATCAAATAATTGCTCGCGCCGACTTGACGGGATCCATGCTTCTAGTGTACTAGTAGGCTATCACACTAAAGCGCCATGAAGTGCATCGCGCAGTTGGAGGGAACCCATGACTATTCAATCTAAAACGGCTTTGCGAGCGCGGAGGATCCTGTCCGCATACCTGCTGCTGGTTGGTTTGTTCGCTTTGAGCGGCTGCAGTTCCGTCAACACGCTCCGCCTCTACTACGCCAACGACGGCAGCGCCGACCGGTGGGAGTCGACGAACGACCAGATTCGAATTTCGTTCGAGAAGAAAGACTTCGTGACGCTTCCAGTTCGGGTCAATGGCTCGGACACGATGAAGTTTGTGCTCGACACGGGCGCACCCGCGATCGGCCTGTTCGGCACAGACATCATCGATAGGATCGGTATCGACACGGGTCGGCCGGTGGCGGTCGGTGGTTCAGGCTATGGAGAGTCCCCGACCGGGAGCCTCGTCGAGGGCCTGACGATTTCGCTTGGCGACACGCATCTGTTGGACCAGACGGCGGTCCTGATCCCATGGAGCGAGATTTCCTTCCTGGAGTTGGACGAGGTCCCCGACTTCCAGGGGATCATTGGTTACGATCTGTTGAAGCGGTACGTCGTTCGATTGGACTTCGATGAGAGCGTCCTCACACTGTACCAACCGGATTCCTACGAGTATCGGGGAAACGGAGAAGTGCTTCCTCTGGAAATGCACCAGCGAAAGCCCTACACGAAGGCCGCGGTGACGCTGCCCGATGGCCCGGATGTGACCGTCAAGCTCCACGTGGATCTCGGTAGTCGGGGCGCGCTTTCATTGATTCCGGGCTCTCTTCTAGAGATAACCGTGCCCGCCGATGCGGTCCGGGCTGATGGCTTCGGGCTGTCGGGGAGGGTCGAGGGATACCGCGGGCTGGTCGAAGAACTCAGATTGGGTGCCCATACGCTCGAAGGCGTCGCCACCAAGTTCCAGACCCGGGGACATGCGACTGCAGGCGGCCGTCAGGGCGTGCTGGGGTTGCGAGTCCTCGAACGCTTCAATGTCATTTTCGACTACCCGCGGAACCGTATGATCCTGGAGCTGAGGCAGGAACCGAAAACAGTGAAGGTAGGGACAGGCCCCTATGTCCCTATTTTATCGATCATGATTTCAGCGACTTATAAATAGGGACAGAGGTGCCTGTCCCTTTATTCAGATCTCAACGCGACGATGGGATCTACGCGGGTGGCGCGTCGGGCGGGGATGTAGCAGGCGATCACCGCGACCGACGACAGGAAGGCCGCGATCGCGATGTATGTGAATGGGTCGGCGGCGTCGACACCGAAGAGCAGGGTCGATAACGATCGGGTCAGAGCTAACGCACCGATCAGGCCGGCGCCGACACCGATCGCGATCAATGCCAGTCCTTCTCCCATCACCACACGAAAAATGTCGACCGCCCTTGCGCCCAGCGCCATCCTCGTCCCGATCTCGCTCGTGCGCTGGCTGACCGAGTAGGAAATCACCCCGTAGATCCCGCCCGCGGCCAGCAGGAGGCCGACCAGAGAAAACATGGTCAGCAAAAGCATGCTGAACCGTCGCTGTGCGATAGAGGTGGCATAGATGTTCGACATGGGGCGGAGGTCTTCAATCGCCAACTCGGGATCGAGAGCCCATACCTCGCTCCGCACGCGATCGGCGAGAACCGTCGGATCGCTCGAGGTCCGCACCATCAGCGTCATCCAGCTGAGCCATTCCCAATCCTTCTGCAGGTGAGACGCGTAGACTGCGGGACGATCCCCGGAGTCCAGGCCGTAGTGGCTCGTGTCGGTGGCGAGTCCGACGACGGTGTACCAGGGATCATCCGGATCTCCGAAGCGAATGCGCCGGCCGATCGGATCCTGGCCTGGCCAGAACTCTCCCGCCATCGATTCGTTGATCACGACGACCCTCGGCGCATCGACGGTGTCTCGTGGTGTGAGTCCCCGTCCCCGGATCAGATCAATGCCCATCGTGTCGAAATAGTCGGATGTCACCGCGCGATAGTGGATCGACCCTTTCTCGTCCGCCGCCCTTTCCGGCGCAACTTCCATGGCAAAGCTGCGCGTCATCTCGTAGCCGACGAGGGGCGGTTCCGAGGTCGCCGCCACGGCCTCGACGCCCGGGACGGAGCGAATACGCTCGGTGAGGTTTTCATAGAAGGAGTTGTGTGCGGCAGAGTCCGGGTATCGGGTAAAGGGAACGTTGAGGGAAACCGTCAGTAGACGATCCACGTCCAGGCCGGGGTCCATCTTGCGCAATCCCTCGAAGCTGCGGACGAGGAGCCCGGCGCCGATCAATACCGAAAGAGCGACCCCGATCTCGCCAACGACCAGCACTCGGCGCAACCGATGATGTCGACCCGAAGCCATCGGGCGCCCGCCATCTTTCAACGCCCTGATGAGGTTCGGGTTCGATCCCCGTAGAGCCGGTAACAATCCGAAGACCAAGGCCGTGGAAACGGACATCGCGAGCGTGAATCCGAGGACGTTGCCGTCGACGCCGACCTCGGTCAGCCTCGGCAGATTATCGGGTGCGGCCGCAATCAGCAGATCGGTTCCCCAGAGCGCGAGCAGGAGGCCGCCCACGCCCCCGGACAGAGCCACCAGCAACCCTTCGATCAACATCTGCCGCGTCAGGCGCCAACGTCCTGCTCCGAGGGCCGAACGAACCGCAATCTCACGTTCTCGAGCCACCGAGCGGGCCAGCAACAGGTTTGCGACGTTCGCGCAGGCGATCAACAGAATCAAGCCGACCGCGCCGAACAGGACCAGCAGCGTGGGGCGTATTCGACCGACCACGTGCTCGTGCAGGGGGACCACGTTCGTACCCCACCCCTCCATGACCTCCGGGTACTCGAGGGTCAGCGTGGCAGCGATCCGATCGGTGTCTGCCTGGGCGGCGGATCGGTCCACGCCCTCCCGCATGCGTGCAACCACGGTCAGCATGTGCGAACCCCGCCGCTCCCGATCCTCCGGACTGAAGGTGAACGGAATCCAGATCTCGGTTCTTTCAGTGGGAACGTTGAAGCTCGGGGGCATCACGCCGACGATCGTGTACGGGGAGTCGTCAATCGTCAGCGCGTCGCCCAGGACACCCTCGTCCCCACCGAACAGTTGCTGCCAGAGGCCGTAACTGAGCAGGACGACATCGCCGCGCCCGGTGACGCCCTCTTCGGCGGAAAAGCCACGGCCCACTACCGGCCGGACACCGAACACGTCCAGCAAGCTTGGCGTCATGGTGGCCTGGGAGAGCTTGATCGGGTTTCCCTTTCCCGTCAGGCTGACACCGAAGTCCGGCATGTAGGCTCCCATGTCCTCGAAGGCAGCGTTCTGATCGCGCCAGTCCAGGTAGCTGCCGCGGGATACCACGTTCGTCGGATACCCTTCCGCCAGTTCGGTTTCCCACACCATCACCAGTTCTTCAGGGTTCTCATAGGGCAACGGCCGCAACAGGACGCTGTTGACTACGCTGAATATGGCGGTGTTCGCGCCGATGCCGAGAGCTAGAGTCAGAACCGCGACCGCGGTGAAGCCCGGATTCTTGAGGAATGCGCGGCCGGCGTAGCGAAGATCCTTGAACAGATTGTCGATCAGGTTCAGGCGGCGTGTGTCCCTGGCCGCTTCCTTGTGCCCCAAAACATCTCCGAATGCCCTGGAGGCGGCACGGCGAGCTTCTTCCGGGTTCATACCGTTCGCGACGTGCTCTGCGATTTGCTGTTCGAGGTGGTAGCGCACTTCCTCGTCGAGTTCATGTTCCACCTGCTGTCGCCGAAACAGGGAACGCACTCTCAACGGAAGCATGTTGAGCCAGCGTTCGAATCGCATGTACCTACACCTCGCTGAGCTGAACGACGTGAGTGATGGCCTCGGACAGGCGTGCCCAGTTGGCTGTTTCTCGAGCCAGCTCCTTACGGCCGATTCGTGTCAAAGAATAGAACTTGGCGCGGCGGTTGTTCTCGGAGCGTTTCCATTCGGCCCGGATCGACGCCCCCTGTTCCAGTTTGTGCAAGGCTGGATAAAGCGAGCCGTCGCTGACGCGCAGCACTTCCCCGGAAACTTGTTTCAACCGCTGGCTGATCGACCAGCCGTTCATCGGCTCCAGGGCCACCATCTTCAGAATCAGAAGGTCCAGGGTTCCCTGGACCAGGTCGGTCGGCTTGCTCATAGATTATCCCTCGGTTACCGAGAGGATACGATGACTCATCTCGGTAAGCAAGGGGAAAGGAAGAAGGAATGGGGCAGGTACCTATGTCCCCATTTATTGCTCTCTGCGTCCGATCCTGCCACCCGACCGGATCCAGCGGACGGTGCCGTCCGAGGCTCGGATGAATTCGACCGGACTGCCGCGCCGGTTGTCGGACGTCATCACCGCACGATCCGGGGCATAGAACGCGATGGGGGATATTTCGTTTCCGTTCCCATTCTCGAGGATAAGGCGCCCGTCAACCTCGCGCACTCTTGTCACTGAGTTGAGCGGCGGCCGCCGATAGACGCCGACGTACTGTGCCAAATCCGGCTGCTCGGCCAGGAGCTCGAAGTTCGGCATCGTTTCATGCACGCCGCGATTGGTGATCGCGTGTGCCGGATCCATCGAGAGGTCTTCGTACAGCTCGAGCGCGGCGCGCTCGACGTCCTGGATCAACCGCCAGCCATCGCTGTGGTTCGTCAGGATGACGATGGCCAGGTTTCGTTCGGCCACTAGTTCGATCAGCAGACAGTTGCCGCCCGATGTGCCTCCGCCAGTCGCCGTCATCACCCCGTCAATGTTGCGAAGGTGCCATCCGATCCCCATCTCGTCGTCTGTCCCGTGTTTCGGGACTCGAGGAACCCGCATCTGTTCCAGCGTCTCGTGACTGAGCACCCGCTGGCCATTGCCGGCGGTTCCGTCTCCGATATGGAACTCGGCGTAGGTCAGCATGTCATCGAGGCTCATCTTGACGCCTCCCGACGGGATGCTCGACCCACGCGGGAATGGCCGAACGACCATCGTCTGCCCGCCGCGCTCGCGATGTCCGACGGCCAATCGGTACGTCGCAATGTTCCCGAGGTCCGTAAACGTCCGCCCGAGGCCCAGGGGTTCAATGACGCCTTCCCGAAGCGCTTCGTGTATCGACTTATCGGTAACGACTTCGATCACCCGACCCGAGAGAGCAAAGCCGGCGTTGTCGTAGCTCCAGAGGGCTCCTGACGGAGCAAGCTGCGGCAGATCCTCCATGGACTCCATGAAGGCGGCGAGGGAAAGGGCTCCTCGATCCGGTGCGCCCAGTTGCCCTTCCCAGCCCGGCGTGTGCGTCATGAGATTCCAGATCCGAACGTCGCGCGTGGCCGTTTCATCCTGGACTTTGAAGTCCGGAAGGTAGCTGCGGACCGGAGCCTCGAGATCGAGTTGGCCCGCCTCGACGAGCCTCATCAATGCCGTTGCAACGAGGGTCTTCGAGATCGAAGCGACCGTAAAAATGGTATCGGATGTAACCGGCTGTGGATTGTCGAGGTTTGTTACCCCGAAACCCCGAGACTGCACCCGTCCGTCCTTGACGATTCCAAACGCGACTCCGGGCACCCGGTACTCGGCCATCTTCTCGGTGACGAGCGCGGCCAACTCCTCGAAGCGAGGATCGGTCTGTGGTCGAGCGGCGATCTCGCGAGTTGGGGCCGACACGCCGATCGTTACCAGGAGCAGTGCGGCTGCCACGAGAGCCTTCACGAGTCGATGGCTTTCTGATCTGGTTTTCATATGCACCATCCTGTTGGATAGGAATACAGAAAAATAGGGACTCGGTTTTCCGTCAGGCAAGGATCGACGGCAAATGGGGAGCGGTCGGTTCCTGGTACGCCCCGAGGCTCATGTAAGTCATTTGCTGCACAACCTGAAGGCCCTGATCCAGACACCAACGGAACAGTTCTCCGTTGCCGGTGGGCAACAGGAATCCGGGTCCGAAGAACTCCGGAGCCGCGCCGATCAGCGCCTTCAGCGCTTCATTGTTCTCTGCCACGGCATGGCCCGTGAACCCGACTCCGGTCGCGTATCCCGAAATGCGGCCGCCGTTTTCGACGACTGTGGCCGTGCCCTGTGTGATCGCGTCGGCTACCTCGCCGCTGCGGTCGTTCCCGTGGACGCGCCGGCACATGTCATTGCAGGCGGCAAGGTCCTCGTTGGTAGCGGGTCGTACGTCGAAGCCGGGAATCTGCACGTTCAGCGCCGGTCCCTGCATGTTGGACAACATCTCACGAGCCTCGAACCCGAGCTTCGCATAGAGACAGAGAGAACGGTTGTGGTACGCAGCCTGAACCAGCCGGACTCCGGGCCGGCCCTGCTCGGCGACCCGACCCAGTGCGCGCTGCATCAGTTGGCGTCCGACAGTGCTGTTCTGGACACCCGGGTCGACCGTGATCGGACCGAGGCCGGCAATACTCGAACGTTCATCGAGGAAATTGCTGCCGACGATACGTCCGTCGGTTTCGGCGACGATGCCGCAGAAACCGGGGTGCGACAGGAATAGCGACCAAAACCCGATCGCCATTTCCGGGTCAGGCAAGTCGCACGGAAAGTTGTGGGCGTCGGCGAGAGTTTTGAACGCGTCGTAGCAGATCTGCCCGCACCGCTCCGCGTCGGCGATGGTTCCCGGACGCAGGGTCAGGTCCATGGTTGCCTCCGTTTGGCTCCCGAGTATGCCAGACCTGAGTGTAGTAGGGCTTATTTCGAGGAAAAAGTTTCTAACGGGACTGCCGTCTCGGGGAACGCCCGGATCAATCTCTTGTCGGAGGTGACCAAATAAGTCGACAGTTCCTGGGCCAACGCGACGAATTCGCAATCATACGCCGAGCAGTTGGAGTCGGCGACGAGGCGGAGGATGCGGACAGAGTCGGGCGGGAACTCGCGATCTTCGACCAGGCTTTCAGCCTCGGCCAGCAGCTTGAGCGCGTCGTCGATCGTCAGCAGTTCTTTTCTCATATACAGGGCAAGAGCGTTCCGGAATTCACTCCGCCAGAGCGGCGGAGCGCACCACTCCGGGTCTTTCAGGAAAGCTGCCCTGGCGCTCGCGGTGCGCGGTCCAATAACGGAGGCATCGACGACCACATTTGTATCGACAATGATCATAGGCGCCCGGATTCTTTCGCTTTCCGAAACTCTTCCACGGTCATCGCGGGAAGATTGAGCCTCTCTCGAAGCGCGTCGACGCGTTTCAGGATGGCCTTCGGGTCGCGGCGAGGCTTGGCCAAATGCTGCTCAAGACACACGATCACCTGACTATTGATGCTCCGGCGTTCATCGGCCGCCCGCTTCTTGAGCCGTTTGTAGAGTTCTTCCGGCAGGCCTTTGATCGTAAGCGTCGCCACGAGAGCCTCCTCAGCATTAGGTGGTTCCATTATGGTTCCAATATGGATTCTACGAGAGCCGCCGCGACGGAGCAAGGGCTGCCTGAATCGTCTGCAAGAATCGTTCCAGAAGAATTCTTCTGCAGGGGCGCTCTATGAGCGCCAGTGTGCGGTCATAGACCGCACCTACAGCTAAGCTTCGATCACTTTTCGGGCGAGTTGGAACACGTTATCCAGCATCGGTTCGGTGAGTTTGCCGGTAAAGGTGTTCTGTTGGCTGGGGTGGTAGGAACCGATCAAGGTGACGCCGTCAGCCAGGTCGATGCTCACCGCATGACCGAACTTTGGCTTTGGGCGGGGGTTCGCCAGGCCGAGTTCCTGTCTCGTCCTTAAGTAAGCGTCGAAGCCAATCTTGCCCAGCACGACAACGGCGCGCAGTCGCTTCAGGCGGTCGAGTTCATCGGCGAAGTACGGCCGGCAGTTAGTCAGTTCTTCAGGCGTGAGTTTGTTGTACGGCGGAGCGCAATGGCCCGCTGCCGTCATGAAACAATCGATGAGCTTCAGTCCGTCGTTTCGATCGACGGCCGTCGCCTGGTTGGCGAAGCCGGATCTGTGGAGAGCGCGATAGAGCCAGTCGCCGGACCGATCTCCTGTGAACATCCGTCCCGTGCGATTGGCGCCGTGGGCGGCGGGCGCCAAGCCGACGATAAGCAGGCGAGCACGACGGTCGCCGAAACTGGGCACCGGGCGGCCCCAGTACTCCTGGTCGGCAAAACGACGCGTCTTCGTGTGGGCGATCTTTTCCCTGTGGGCTACCAGACGCGGGCAGCGCCGGCAGTCCACAATCTCATTGCACGACGGCCACGATGCCATTTCTGATGATGATGACGGTGGTCCCGCCGCCGAAGACCAGTGTTTCGCTGTGCCCGTCGAGGATGGTTACCCTCGGCCGGCCGTAGTATTGAATGACGTCAGCGCGCGGTGTGCCCACGACGATCGGCGACACACCGGTGGCTCCACGTCCGTAGTTGTCGATGACGACGACATTCGAACCGCGCCGGGCTTGTCCACGTCCGTAGACGAGGTTCCCGTAGCCGGGATCGACAATCTGAACGGCTCCCTGCCGCCCCCGCGGACGCGGGGTCACACCCGTGTAGTCGATCGGGTAATGGACCCTGGGAAGCACGTTGAAATGCGCCGGGCTCCGCCGTTCGTATCCCGGGGCGATCTTGACGTGTCCGGGTGCGATGAATATCACCCCGCTTCCTCTCGGAACCACCTGGGCTCTGGGCACGCGACGGGTTCGGGGAACGATGAAGTTGCCCAAGCCGAACGGTTGGACGATGTGCGTCGTCCGGGGGGCGATCGCATTCGGGTAGCCGCCGAGGCCGACGACGAAGCCGATACGCTGCGCCGCGAGCGGCGCCGGTAGAGCGATCAACAGCGCCAAGGTCATCAGGATGCCGTTTCGTTTCATGACTGTAGCCTCCCGTTGTGGGGACGTGTCCGCGTCTCCTAACTCTCAGACGGTCCCGTCGGGCAATAGGTAGCTTGCAGCGAGGATTATACCGGTCTTCGGGTGAGGGGCACTACTACGGAAGCCCGCATGATAAAATTTGCCCATGTTCCCCCGCCGAAGGTTTCTCGGCTTCGTAGCGGTCCTGCCGTTCCTTGTCGTTATTTCGCTCGGCGCCGCGCCGCAAACCCATGTCGTCATCATGCACACGAACGACATCCATGGGCATCTGCTCCCGGATGGAGTTACGGGTGGAAGCGCGCGCATCGCTTCGATCGTGCGCAAGATGCGGCCGAACCTCATGCTCGATGCCGGCGACCTGTTCACCGGCACCCCGATCGCCGATCTTTCAGGCGGCCGATCGACCATCGAGGTGATGAACGCTATCGGCTACGATGCGGTCGCGCTCGGGAACCACGAGTTCGACTACGGCATCGACGTGCTCCGGCAACGGATGGCCCAGGCGAACTTCCAGTTCCTGTCCGCCAACGTGAGGGGGCCCCTCGAAGACCTGCACGACGGGGCCATCTTCAGCAGCGCAGGGATCCAGTTTGGCGTCGTCGGTCTGAGCACCGAAGAGTTGAAGACGACGACGCATCCGCGCAACCTCGGTTTGATCGAAGTCCGCGATCTCGTGGAGTCGCTCGAAGAGACCATTTCGCGCATGTGGGACAGGGTGGACTTCCTGATCGTGTTGGGACACCTGACACCGGCCGAGGAGATCCGCGTCGCACAGGCCTTCCCCGAGATAGGGCTCATCATCGGCGGTCACTCCCACCAGGAGTTGACCGAGCCGATCTTCGTCGGCGAAACGATGATCGTCCGCACTGGCCACTACGGACAGTGGATCGGCCGCATCGACATCGAGTTCGACGGGCCGCGAGCCCGGAACATGACGTATCGCCTCATCCCCACGGTTGAGGCCGACCCCGATGCCGAGGTCGCCGACATCCTTGCGCCCTACGAAGCCGCGCTGTCGGCCGAGTTTTCGATGGTCGTCGCGCATGCGCCCGAGCGCCTGCAGTCTTCGGACTTCGAAGAATCTCCGTTGGCAAACCTGATCGCCGATGCCGTCCGGGCCCAGGGCGGCACCCAGATCGCCCTGACCAACCTCGGTGGGATCCGGGCCGGGTTCGGGCCGGGACCGATCACGCGCGGGAAGCTGTTTGAAGTCCTTCCGTTCCAGAACACGCTGGTGACGATGAAGCTTTCGGGGCGTAATCTCAAGAGCCTTCTGGCGCATGATCTGCTGGCGGTCAGCGGACTGCGTATCGAGGTCGACATGGGTCGACCCGCAGGAGATCGCCTCGTCTCGGTGGCCCTGTCCGACGGGACCTCCATCGAGGACGGCGCCTTGTATTCGGTGACGGCCAACGACTTCCTCCTGGCGGGCGGCGATGGGTTCGTCGAGTTTGCGGCCGGTATCGAAATCGAGGACACGGGCATGCTGCTTCGCGAAGCGCTGGAAGCCTACATCGCCGGCTCCGAGGCCGTTCCGATGCCTCTCGACGGAAGGGTACGGGTGAGACGATGAGGATGCCCATTGTGGTTGTGATGACGTTGCTGGTGGCCGGGAGCCTTGTGCTCCCCGCCGGCGCGCAGATCAACGACATGGATATACTCGGGGGCCTGGTCGGCTCCGAGTTCGACGACGCTCTCGAGGCGATCGACCGGTGGAACCAGATGCTGCTCGCCGACACCGAACGATTGGAACCGGAACAGGCGGACGGGATGCGCGCGCGCATGAAATTGCCCACGGACATTCCCGACTCGAACACGCTCGCGCTTGGGACCGACAATTACGGGCAGGGCCTCGTGACGTTGCTGTTCGAGGACGACTTTATCGTCGAGCAGGTCAACCTGATCTTCTGTGAAGGCCGGATCGCGGCGCTCCAGGTGCTGTTCGACGACAGCCTGACGTTCGGGGACACGGTGCAGCTTCTGGGGAGCATCTACGGCATGGGACCGGCCGTGCCTTTCGGCTCACACAGCCCTGCGCTCCGGTACCCGCTACCAGGTGTTGCCTACGACGATGAGGGGGCGTGGAACCTCGATGTCGGCGCCTCACCGGTGACGGTCTGGAACGCAGGCACGCGGGAAGCGCTCTACCAGCGGGTCACTCCTCACAAAGTCATCACCGGGCAGTTCTGGCTGGCCGACAAGGAACAGGCCGGCGCCTGTAACTCTTAAATAGGGCCAGGCACCTCTGCCCCTGTTTAATCTCCGCCCAACGATGGGCGATCGCAGACTGCCCCTACAGATGTTTGATGAGCGAACCGGTTGCCAGCCTGATTGAATCCGTTCTCGCTCGGCCCGCTATGTCGGTCCAGGACGCCGGCCGGGAGATCCTCGGCATACTGTCCGATGGGGAACTGTCGCCCGACGCCTTCCGCGACGATCCGCATCGGCTCATGGGGCCGGACCATGGGGTCTCGCGTTATCTTGCGCAGGTGATCTGGCGGGCGCTCGCCGAAGACTACGAGACGCTCGATGAGGTCGTCGCCGGCCTGTACGGCATCCTCGACCGCAACCCACCGACCCTGGAATCGCGCGACCCGGGACACGCTACCGACGAGGGCAAGTTCGTCGTTCCGGAGGCACGGATACTCAGTATCGAGAAGCCTGTCCGATTGGATGACGGCTGGGAGGCCGCCTTCGAAGCGCAGGTCACGAGCGGGCCGTTGCACGACACCGAGATCGAGGTTCGCGTGCGTTCGGACGTCAACCCCAAGGCGTGCTTTATCACCTCCTACCTCTGGGTTCATGCGACTGTCGCGATGTACAACCTCGAGGGGACGGCGCCGGCGAAGTTCGAAGCGCGGAACGATACGTTCTTCGTCCTCGAACCGCTCCGGCAGGTGAACGCGACGTCCATCGCGCGCAGCATGAATTGCCCGAAACCTCAGATCGATCAAATCCGCCAGGGTCGGGGCGACCTGACCGTCCACACGCTCAAGGGGATGATCGTTCACGCGATCCTCGACCGGATCATCGAAGGGGAAGACGACGTCCAAGGGTCTTACGAAGCCGTCGTGCCCGGGTACCGGTCGCAGATGGCCGCGCTGGCCGATGCGTTGTTCGACGAGGGCGAGTTCCGTGCCGAGGCGCTCCGCCACGCGCAAACGCTCAAGGAATTCGTCGACCTCAATCCGCACATGAGGATCGACCCCCAGGTGGAGTTGCACCGGTACTCCGCCACGCTGGGAATCCAGGGCCGGATCGACGCGGTCTTCAAGAACCAGGATCGCCTCGACGTCGTCGAGCTCAAGACGGGCAAGCGCATCCGTGCTGAAGATCATGCCCAGCTGTTCATCTACCGCCTGCTGCTGTCGGACATGATTCGCCGGACGCGCCTGCTCGCCGGAAGGCCCATCGAACTGACGTCCCGCCTGCTGTCGTCCGTCGACGGTATGAGCACTCCCCTCCGGTCCGACGTGGGATTTCTCGATGTCATGGATGTCCGGAATCGCCTGGTCGCGCTGTCCTACTCGCTGGGGCGTGCCAAACGGCACGTCGCCATGCCCTACGTGGATTATGACGCGGACATTTGTGGCGCCTGCCCTCCATGGACCTCCAAGCGTTGCAAGGAGGCTTCGGCAACGTATGGAGACATGCCGGATGCGGACGAGGGGGCGGACCTGGCCTTCTTCCGGAAGTTCTCGACGCTGGTGCAGCGGGAGAAGTGGTCCGTCGACCGGGACCTGGGCGATCTGCTCGACGACAGCCGGCTCGGGTATCGAGTGCGCAACTTCCGGACCATATGCGATGCCCACTGCGTCGGGCAGCAAGACGGTCAGTTCGTCTTCCGATTCGAGGAGAACAGGTCAGACCTCGGCGCCGGCGATCGCGTCCTGATTCACGGCGGACGCATCTCGAGTTCCACGAGCTATCACGGATACATCCGTTCGGTCGAGGGCACACGCGCGCGGGTCGCGATTCCACTCAAGAATCTGACGGCGGATACGTTCGGAGACGCGTCGTGGACGATCGACCGTTTGCCGTCGGACCGCACCTCGGTGGCGTCGCAAACCGCGCTGTCCGACTTTCTCGATTCGCCCTCGGACGCGCGGAAGCGGGTCATCCTCGGGGAGCTCGGGGCCAGGTATCCGGACTCGGAACGTGGGGCTCCGGCGTCGATCGACGACAATGCCCGACTGAACCCCAGCCAGCGCGAAGCGGTGCAACGGGCAGTCGCGGCCGATGTATTCCACCTGATCTGGGGACCGCCCGGCACGGGAAAGACCGTCGTCGTGCCCGAAATAGTCCGGGACGCCGGTGGGCCCGTGCTCCTGGGCGCGTTCACGAACACGGCCGTCGATAAGATGCTCGGGTCCATGCTGGATGCCGATCCCGACGTTCGGTTCCTCCGGTTCGGACGGTCCAAGGACTCGCCCGAGCTTGCGGCCCGCCTGGGCGAGCGCGCCGGCGACTATTTCAGCGAGGACCTGGCGGCCTCGGTTCCGACGGCAAGCGAGTTGCGAGTGCGCTTCGATGAGACGACCATCGTTGCGGCGACGGCGCATCGCGCATCGGCCCATCCGTATCTGAAGGGCCGGTCTTTCGAGATGACGATCGTGGACGAGGCCGGCCAGCTCACAGAGCCTCTCACTCTCGGCCTCGTCATGCGGGCGCGCCGTTTCGTCCTGATCGGTGACGATCGCCAGCTGCCACCCGTGGTCCGCATCGATGCGCTCGCGGCGTCGACGTTCGAACGTTTGAAGAGTGTCGCAGCGACCGACGCGCCGGACTCGCTGACGCTGTTGAATGTCCAGTATCGGATGCACCCGGAGATCATGGACGTGTCCAACCGCCTGTACTACGACGGCCTGCTCTCTGCCGGCGTGAATGCGGAGGACCGAACCCCGCCCTCGGGCGCCCCGCTGGTTTTCGTTCCTGTCGAGTCCGACGAGGAGGGCAGGTCGAATCTGGACGAGGCCAAACGCGTGGTCGAGATCGTGGAGTCGCTCGTGGCCGAGGTCGGCCCCGACAACATCGGCGTCATTTCGCCTTTCCGCGCGCAGGTCGTCCTGTTGCGCCGTCTGCTCGAGGGTACCGGTGTCGGTGCGGACACGGTCGAGCGCTTCCAGGGCGGCGAGCGCGACGTGATCATCATGTCGTTCGTCCGCTCGCGCGGGACCAACTTCGTCTTCGACGACCGCCGGTTCAACGTGGCGATCACCCGCGCGCGCCGCAAGCTCGTAATGGTCGCGCACCCGGAGCTGTTCCGGAACACGAAGTATCAGTGGATCACTGAGGCTCCTCCGCTGTAAGTGGGCTTCTACTAACTCCGTCTTTGACGCGAAGACACGGAGACCCACGAAGACACGAAGAAGAGAAGAAGGTCTCTCCGCGCCTTCGTGTTGAAATCGGAAATGTCGTAAGTTTTCGGAATAGATTTCGGCGCTCATAGACCGCCGCTGCACTATCCCCGCTACGGCTCCAGGATTACTAGACAGGCCGACCGGAGACGATCAGAATAGTCGTGGCCGGAGTGAATATCATGGAAAACCGTTGCCGCGCAGTCTCGCTCGATAAACCGCTGTCCCTCGGTCCGGAAGAATTCCTTCCCCTGGCCGAAGCGGTCGGCAACTGGATACGCCCCAACGAGAGGCCGTACGGCATCTGCCAGGATTGCCGCCAGAACCACATTTCCGCAGCCCTGCTCGAATGGAGCTACCTGTCGGGTTCGAGCAGTCTCCACATTGCTTATGGCTGCCGTTTGTCGACGTGTGACGGCAACGGCCCCATGGACCACTACGTGTCCTCCTACATCGAAGAACGCACCGACGCGGCGGTGTGGTCGCTCCTCCGGGAGCGGGGAGTCCAGGAATCCGACATGACCGCCGATCCCATCTAGTCTCTTAGTTCGGGCCCCAGGGGTCGTAGGGGGGACGTCCGTCGATCGTGAAATGCTCCGTCTCGTCCGGCGGGTCGACTTCGTCCGGCCAGCGGACCCTTTGGAGTCGATCCCCAGGCAGGAACGGGATCCTCACTCCAACGTCCAGAACATCTTCCCGCGGTGGCGTCTGTTGAACACGCTCGTAGGGCAACTGCAATGCCTCCGCGAGGGAATAAGGCATCGGAACGATCCGCCTGCCGTTCTCCGCGGACTCGTCAACGAATCCGATGACTGTCGCCTGAGAGAGCATGTCGGCTGGAGCGAGTTGAAGGGTGAGGAACGTCTCCATGGACGGGCTCGGCACGGCACCGAAAATGCCAATCGTTATGAGCGCTGTCAGAGAACCGGCCAGCCCGGTGCTCAGGGGACCACCCACCGACCCGAAGAGCAGCATAGCGAACCGTGAAAACGGTCGATCTTTCATGTACGTCCAAATGTATCCGAGATCCTCCCCGCCCAGTCCGGAGGCCCCGAACATGATCGCCGGGACGGCCACGATCGTGCCCAGGAACGCGATCAGATCCTGGTCGAATGCCGACAACCACGCGGCATGTGTGAGTGGCGTCAGAAGCAACACGATGACGAAGTGACAGAGCGTCAGCCACATCCAGAGCTTGACTGCAGCACGGAGCCGGAGGCGGCCCCAGGTCCCGCGCAAGCCCAACCTGCTGAGCAACCACAAGGCCCCTCCACCCGCGAGCAAGAGTAACGCAAGCAGTACCATCGACGTGATCACGAAGAGAGATCGGGTTGCCGCTCGCCCGAGGCCTCCCTGCTCCATGACATTCATCGCCGAAGCCGCGTCGAACACGAACATGCGGCCGGCTTCGGCCGCCTTGTTCTCGGGGGTCAATGCGATGCCGCCCGCGATTCCCATCGTTCTTCCGTAGCCCGCCACCACCGGTGCGTATTCGGGCGTGTAGGCAAGGCGCGGCGGAAGTTTCTCGAGCTCGGTGGAAACGGTCACGTCTTGCTTCTCGACCCAAAACGCCAGCGCCGTTGCCAGCGCCAGGTCCTCGACTGCCCGGAATTCGGGGAGACTTCCGGCAATCTCGTCCCAGTCCCGCGTGAGCCTCGCGGCATATGCCTCGAGTTCCGGGTCGCGAACGACCTTGCCGCGGAGTATTGTCTCGCTAAGGATGCGCATCCCGTGGCGCATCGGAACAAGACGACCGGCGTCAAGACCCAGCGCGAAGTCCGACGAAGTGATCCAGAAACGTAGGGAGTCGCCCCCGACCCCCGGGAAGCCTGAAATCAAGGGATCGTCCGGCCGGTTGAGCTGGTAAGCGTCACCCAGGGGATAGCCGGCGAGAATGGCTTTGAACTGGGTATCGGCCCGGTAGAGGATTGAGCCTTCCCGGGTCTCGATCAAGTCGGGCGAGTAGGTGACTCGAGCGAAGCCCTCGCGGTCGGACGGCTCGGACCCGATGGTGATATAGGGGATCTGTCCGGCCAGGACCATCCGATGGATGAGCGCGAAACTCTGGGGATCGAGTGTTTCGATGGGGAATCGCCCTTCGTCGGTCACCGCAACGACACGCCAGGCATCTTGATCGAGAGTAAGCTCCGTGACCTCACCCATGGTCGGAAGGTCGAGTCCCGGGTCCAGGGCGATCCCTCCGAGGCTAAGCGGCAGGGCCCTTACCGCCTCAACGATCGGCTCGAGCGGGAAGTCAAGGTCGCCCTCTATCCCGGAAGTCAGCCACGAGGTGAGCGCCCGCCCTCGATCGAGAATCCTTTCGATGTTGCCTTCGCGATACCAGTCGGCGATCAGGCGTGCCGTCGGGTCGACTCCCTGCGGGGCATTCGGGTCGCTCGAGCGGCTGACAGAAAGCTTCAGGCCCCCGCCATATCCCGCCGCGGACACTTCGGGTTCGAACGAGAGACTTGTCTCGGTGTACCGAACGCCGTCTCCGATCTGCTGACCCGGTTCGAGGCGTTCCATCTGCTTGAAATCAAACTTGATCGCGACCGTAGCGTTGCCGCGCTTGACTTTCAGAATGATCGCGCTCCCTATTCCACCGGAAACGCTCTCATAATCTCTGATGTAGTCCGAGCCCCATTGCCCTCCTTTGAGAACGGCCTCCGCAGGACTTTCTCCACCAAGGAACCGGCCAGTGATTCGAGGAATCACGAGGTTAGCGGTCCCCAAGAGATTAGTTACCGCGACAGCGAGGTTCGCTTTCGCGTACGTGGTCTGGTCCCGGTAGGTAGGCTTCAAATCCCCAGTGTCGACCAAGGTAACCTCTGCCTCGGTGCCAGGTATGTCGATTGCCATTAGGCGCGCCTCTCCGTTGACCGACACTCTGAGAGTCTTATTGTTCGGATTTGACGAGCCCGAAAGAGAGAAACCGAATGATCCAGCGTTTATGGCAGTGGAGCCGCCAGCACCACCAGTTCCGAGTGAGAGCGCGAGCCTGGTATCGATGAACTTTTTGTACTTGAACCGCTGATCGATCTCCACGGCGAAGCCGATTTCGTTGCCTGGCGACTGGATGATGTCGGCGATCTGATCCCGAGGCCCGTCGAGGGCATTCATCAGCGCGTCGAGGGCCTTCATCAGGTGGGGTACGAGCAGGCGGACCCATTCTTCTGATCCAGGGTTTTGGGTCCGGGCGAGCGCTGCATCGAAGACATCGTTGGGTGTCACACCGGGCAGGAGCGCCGCCCATTGCCGGGAAACTCCCAATGCATAGGTGCGTTCGCGGCCTTGCCGCTGCTCGTCCGTCTCCAGGTATGTGAACTCGCCCTGGGCGAGTAGCGGCACACACAGCGCCAGGCCCAGGACTACTGAGGCGAGTCGTTTCAGCACGGCTACTCCCATGGGCCCGGCTCCACTGAATTAAATCTCCTCGCGGAAAAATTCCCGGGGAAGGGACGCGTACCAACACATGGCAGCCAGGATCCCGTAGGCGAATACCCACGGACCCACGGGTGAGCCGGCGCTGGTGAACGACACGAAATAGATCCCCGATACTCCGGCGATCAGGACCAGGGTGTAGAGCAGCGTCCACCCCAGCATGGCGACCTCATCGACGGCAGTGCGTTCGCTCGCCTGATGGACCGCCAGCGCCACCAGAAGTGCCGTGATCAGGAAGACACCGACAGCAACCATAAAGCGGACAAACCTCAAACGAACCACTCGCTCCAGGGCCTCCATCGCGTCCGATCCCGGTTCAACTCCAGTCTCTGCTCCAGGGATCGGACCGAAGGCCAGTCGAGAAGCTTGTCCGGCATAATCCGACCCGAGTTGTGCTGAGGAATCGAAAACCTGAAGCTCGGTGCCCAACTGGCCGATCGCCATCCAGCCCATGACATAGAGACCGATGATTCCCGACCAGACCATGGTCCGCCGATGCTCTGCCACCCACGGCGTCTGCCACGAGGAACGGCCCGACAACAGGCGCCCCAGAATGCGCAACACGATCAGACCGAAGAGCATCGCCAGGGGCAGCAGACCCGGCAATACAAGTTCCCGCAGACGTCCCGGGGTTTCTCCGATCGAGACGCCGGCGCGGTCGAGAGCCCGCACCAGCGCCGGCGTCAAACGAGCCTGCCCCTGCCCTCCCGAAAGTTCGTTTCCAAAGAGAATGCCGCCGGTGCTGGTGACGGTATATGGGTCAATCTGAGCGACAAAGGCTTCAGGCGGATCGGGTCGATAGTCCGCCGCGAGGAACAACAAGAACCCGATCGCGTTGATAAGGACGACGACGCCGACAAACCAGCGGAACAAGGCGGGGAGACCCTCACGTGCGATTTGATAGAGGGTGGGCGGAAGAAGCACAACCGTGGCGACCGCTTTTGCCACGAAGTCGATCGGCCCCAGCGCCTTCTGGCCTCGAAGGCCTGCGTTGAGCGTCAGCAGAGCCAGGAGCGCCAGTAGCAAGCCGTTACACAGGTGGATCGCGTTGAAGGGGTCTTCGACTGACAGACCCGGACGAGAGATCGTTGATCCGACGCGAGTCAGATAATAGTAAGCAAGAGTCGCCAGAAACAACGCCAGCGGAACCAGGACGACGCGAACCAGGACGACGCGAAGGGCAAGCGGGAAAGGCCGCCATGGCGTGACGGGCAGGCGAACCGCCTCTGGTTTCTAACCCGCCTCACTGGATCCTGAGAGGGTTCGAGCCTAGCCTGTCGGGAATTGGCTCCCTCGAAGCAAGAATCAACAACTTACGAGCCATCCCCGGTCTGTAAGTTGTTGATTCTTGGTTGCAGACTTCTTATTCCCGACAGGCTCCTAGCAGACCCGACCGAGGCGAAGCAAAGTTTCCCGCAATGCCACCAACGGCAGATCATCTGTTTGAGAATCCACATTTGAAACTGTTTTTCTGTAGCGGCGGTCTATGACCGCCGAAGGTTCTCGGAATAGATTTCGGCGGTCATAGACCGCCGCTACAGATAGGCATCCGCTCATCCCGGACCCGGTCTGTCCTCTGGGCATAGGACACTGGTCTGCCCAGCCTTTCCCGAAATAGTGACCGTGTAATGACTCGCCAACTCGTATTGCCGCAGGCTGACGCTATCGACTCCCAGCGAACCCGGACGACGATCGTCACGGCGACGAGCCGGCTGGCCCGAGAGCTGAGAGCCCAGCACGACCGTGCTCGCATTGCCGAGGGGCGCCGGACGTGGCGGGATCCGGACATTCTGCCCTTCGGGGCGTGGCTCGTCCGCCTCTGGCGGGACTGGTTGTATTCAGGAGCACAGCTGCGCCCGGTCCAGCTGCTCGGCCCTGCCCAGGAGCGAGCAATCTGGGAAGACATCATTCGCGAATCTGTCGAAGGAAGCGAGTTGCTCGACGTGGGCGCCACGGCGGACGCGGCGACGGATGCCTGGAAGCTGGCCTGCGCGTGGCGACTGCCGCTCGACGCACCCGAGTGGAACGATGCGAACGACAGCGAGGCGTTCCGTGGCTGGGTCGGCCGTTTCCTCGAGCGATCCGAGCAGCAAGGCTGGTTGCCCGGGGCACTTCTCTCCCAGTTCATCCGAGATCGGATCGACGAGGGGAGCATCACACCCCTCGACAGGCTTGTCGTCGCTGGTTTCATCGAGCTGACCCCGGCCGACGAGCTTTTGTTCGCGAGCCTTCGCGCGAGAGGTGTCCAGCTCGAAGAGAGGACCGACGACACGACGGCCTCCGAGGCTGCGCGCGTCGCGCTGATCGATCAGGAGACCGAGATCCGCGCTTCTGCTCGCTGGGCGCGCCGGCAGGTCGAAGAAGCTTCTTCCACCGATTGTCGCATCGGGATCATCGTGCCGGACCTCGGACAGTACCGGCGCCCCATCGAGCGCATTTTCGCCGAAGAGTTTCATCCGACGGGCGCCCTGGCGCCCGACCACGACGCGGAACGCGCTTTCAACATTTCCCTGGGTTCCGCGCTGGCGGACTATCCGGTCATCGATGCGGCGCTGGCCGTTCTCGAGATGGACCCGAACGACATCGGCGTCGATGCGGCCAGCCGTCTGCTGCGGTCTCCGTTTATCAAGGGTGCGGCCCGGGAACGCACGCGTCGGGCGCTTCTCGATGCGGCCCTCGGCCGGGCAAGGGAGCCCCGGTTGGAAGTGATGACGCTCCTGCGCCTCGGCAGCGGCCCGACAGGACGGTTCGCGTGCCCGGAACTCATCGCCAATCTTGCGCGATGGAACGAGGCGTGGGCCGAGCTGCCGCACCGGCAGGCCCCGAGTGAGTGGGCCGTGTCGCTGTCGGGACTGCTCGAGGCCGTCGGATGGCCTGGGGACCGCGCTCTCGGCAGCGCTGAATACCAGGCGATATCGGTGTGGAAGGAACTTCTGGCCGAACTTGCCGGTCTGGATGGCGTCGCGGGTCGTGTCGATATCGGCGGAGCCCTGGATGCCCTCGGCCGACTGGCCGCCGGCCGGCAGTTTCAGCCGGAATCCGCGCTGGCGCCTGTTCAGATCCTGGGCGTCTTCGAGGCATCCGGCCTTCGCTTCGATCATCTCTGGATCATGGGGATGCACGACGGTGCGTGGCCGCGCTCGAGGGGACCGAACCCGTTCCTGCCCCTCCGACTGGGGCGGCAGCTGGACCTGCCTCAATCTTCGCCGCGGCGGGAGTTGGAGTTTGCGAAGCGGCTGACCGGCCAACTGCTTCGATCGGCCCCCGACGTCGTCGTCAGCCATCCTCTGCGCGAGGCCGATGCCGATCTCAGACCGAGTCCTCTTTTTGCCGACCTTCCGGTCGTCGATCCGGCTGCGCTCGGTTTGCCATCGGCGCCTCCGTACGTGGAAACGCTCCGGTTGTCTTCTCGAATCGAGGTCGTCCAGGATCATGACGCTCCGGCGTGGGAGGGAGCGCTCGCCCGTGGCGGCACCGCGATCTTCACCCACCAGGCGGCATGTCCGTTCCGGGCATTCGCCCACATCCGGCTCGGCGCAAAATCGCTGGATGCCCCCGAGCCCGGGTTGAGTGCGCTCGACCGGGGCATACTCATCCACGCGATCCTCGAGCGCGTCTGGGCCCGGCTTGGTTCCCACGAGGCGTTGATGTCGGCGGGCGCCGACGAACTAGGGACGTTGATCCGGGCGGCGGTCCGGGCCGAAATCTCCGAGATGGCGCCGGCAAGGCGGGTGTTGCGGCAGGCTCGTTTCGCCGGGATCGAGCAGGCCAGGTTGGAACAGCTTGTCGCCGGCTGGCTCGAACAAGAGAAGGCCCGTATTCCCTTCACGGTCCTTGCTCTCGAGCAGGAGCGTCAGATCAACGTTGGAGGCATCGATCTCGCCGTCCGCGCCGACCGGGTGGATCGCCTGGCCGACGGCACGCTGGTCGTGATCGACTATAAGTCTTCCGAGCGGTCGCCTTCGGATTGGGATGGGGACCGTCCCGACGAGCCCCAGCTTCCGCTCTACGCCACGACGACCGCGGAACAGTTGAGCGGGGTCTTGTTCGGAATCCTCGAAACGGGTGGTACCCGGTTCCGAGGCCTCGCTTGTTCAGAGGGCATCGTGCCCGGAGTGAAACCTAGGAAAAGGGACCGTCCCCTGCACGACGCGATCGAGGACTGGCGCGGCGTTCTCGACCGATTGGGACGCGATTTTCGGGAAGGCAAGGCGAGGGTCGACCCGAAAAAGCCGGGTGAGACATGCCGTTACTGCAGCCTGTCGTCCCTGTGCCGGATCGGTGAGTCCGCGACCTTGTCTGAAGATGCGGAGGGTCGGGATGGTTGAACGCATCGATACGCCCATCCGCGACCGATCCGAAAGGCTGCGTGCTCTCGATCCGAGGGCTTCGATCATCGTACAGGCGCCGGCCGGTTCCGGAAAGACCGAGCTGTTGATCCAACGGTTCCTCACGCTGCTCGCCGGCGTGGATCAGCCCGAGTCGATCGTCGCGCTCACGTTTACGCGGAAGGCTGCCGGTGAGATGCGTCACCGTGTGATCGGCGCGCTCGAGAGCGCGTCGGGCCCGGAGCCGCAATCTGATCACGAGCGGCAAACCTCGGCGCTGGCCGCCAGGGCGCTCGCTCGCGACGAACAGCAGGGGTGGCGGCTGCTCGAACATCCCTCCCGGTTGAGAATCCAGACCATCGACTCGCTGTGCGGGAGCCTGGTCCGTGGGATGCCCTGGGTGTCCCGCATGGGCGCGCCGCCGCGCCCGGAAGAAAACGTCGACCATCTCTATCGCAAGGCCGCGCGCGAAACGTTGCAGTTGCTGGATTCCGGGAGCGCCCACGCCGACGTCCTGGGGCGACTCCTCGCCCACCTGGATAACGACGTTCGGGCGGTGGAGCAACTGTTCGGCGCCATGCTTGCCCGAAGGGATCAGTGGTTGCGCCATGTCGTGCCGAACGCCGGTTCCGCCGAGTTCGGCGGGGTGCTGGAATCTGCGCTGACCGGGATCGTCACCGATGAACTCGAAGAGCTAGTCACCTTGTTTCCGGAAGACATCGTGCCCGAGACGCTCATCCTGGCCCGTTTCGCGGCGGCGAACCTCGGGGAAGAGGAGGCCGACAGCCCGTTGATCGCTTGTCTGGATCTGGGCAGCTTGCCGGGTTCGGATTGGACATCCCTCGGACCCTGGCTCGGGTTGGCGGAGATGTTCCTCACCAGGAACGGGGAACGACGCCGTCAGCCCGACAAGCGACAGGGGTTCCCGCCGACGAAACAGGGTAAGGAGGCCAAACGCCGATTCAAGGCGATACCTCTCGATGATCGGCTGATCGCGAAGCTCGGTGCCCTTCGGTCTCTTCCGCCGCTCGTTCTCGACGAACGACAGGGAGAGATTCTGTCGGGGCTGATGGCGTTGCTCCCGGTGGCGGCCGCCCAGTTGCGGCTGGTTTTTGGACGAGAGGGGATAGTGGACTTCACCGAGATCGCCATGGGCGCGCGAACGGCCCTCGGCCCGCCCGAGAACCCCACCGATCTTGCGTTCGCGCTCGATTGTCGCATCGGGCATCTGCTCGTCGACGAGTTTCAGGACACGTCGCAGAGCCAGTACGAACTGCTCGTGCGCTTGACCGAAGAATGGCAGGAGGGCGACGGGCGGACCCTGTTTCTCGTTGGCGACCCGCTGCAATCGATCTACGTCTTTCGCGAGGCGGAAGTTGCGCTCTTTCTGAAGGCCAGGAAGGAGGGGATCGGAAATGTCCGGCTGGTTCCCCTCACGTTGTCGGTGAACTTTCGCTCGAGTCCCGCAATCGTCGAGTGGGTCAATCGAGGACTTGGCCCGGCGTTTCCCGACGTGGAAGACATGTTCACGGGCGCGGTGACCTATGAGCCCTCCGTTGCATTTGCGCCGGAGACGGAGGCCGCCGCCGATGCGAAAGCGGTCACCGTGCATCCATTCTTCGAGGGCAGCCTGGAACCCGAGGCCATGCGGGTGTTCGACGTCATTAAGGAAGCACGAGCGGTGGACCCGCAAGGAAGCATCGCGGTGCTCGTGCGCGCGCGTAGCGACTTGTTTGCCGTGGTCCGATCCTTGAGGCGTGCGGGTGAGAAATTTCGGGCTGTCGAAATCGATGCGTTGGGAGAACGTCCCGTGGTCCGCGACCTGGCCGCTCTGACGCGCGCGATGCTGCACCCGGGGGACCGTGTGGCATGGTTGTCGATTCTTCGCGCACCCTGGTGCGGGTTGACTCTCGCTGATCTGGACGCGCTCGTGGCGGGCGATTTTGCCTCGTCAATCTGGGACCTGGTCGAAGATGCCGATCGGTTGGCATCGATGTCTCCGGACGGGTCCGCACGCCTGGGCAGGGTGCGCGGCATCCTGGCCGATGCGCTGCCGCGGATCGGTACGATGCCGATTCGGCGCTGGGTCGAGGCGACCTGGGTGCGTCTTGGCGGACCCGCCTGCCTCGGGAACAGGACAGACCTCGAAGACGCGGCCGCCTACCTGGACCTGCTGGAAGAATCGACGGCAGGAGCGAACCTTGGCGACGAGCGCAAGTTTATCGACGACGTCGCCCGGCTTTTTGCGCGGCCGGATGTGGAGGCGCCGAACGTCGGTGAGCCTGGCGAACTGCAACTTCTGACGATACACAAGGCCAAGGGTCTCGAGTTCGACACAGTCATCCTGCCCGGACTCGGACGCGGGACCCGTCACGAAGAACCCAGCCTGATGATGTGGCTCGAGTACATCGACCGCCGCGGCGCCTCGCAACTTCTGATGGCGCCGATTGGCGAGACCGGCGGCGACGAAGACCCGCTGTATGCATACCTCCGGCGCGTGGGATCCAATAAGGCGGAACACGAGAGCACGCGTCTGCTGTATGTCGCCGTCACACGCGCGCGCAAACGCCTGCACTTGATGGGGCACACCGGAATCGTGGCGGCCGCCGGCCGCGTCCGAGTTCCGGGGAAGCGCACACTGCTCCGAAAGATTTGGGACGTCGTGGAACCCGAGTTCGAGTCCGCGCGTGTGATGAACGGCGATGCTGTCGGGACGAACGCTGTGGTAGGGGGAATGGACGAACCCATGGGCGTTCCGCTCCGCCGCCTCGACCGCGATTGGACACCGCCGCCGCTTCGGGCAGACATCGATTGGAAACCAGGCGGCGCCGCCTCGGGCGCCGCCGACGAGATCGAGGAAGTTCCCCTTCACCCGACGTTCAACTGGGCCGGTGAACTCGGGCGTCGGGTGGGCATTGTGGTCCACGCGTTGCTTGGACGGACGCAGGTTGAAGGCTTCGACGGCTGGAATGCTGGAACAATCCGGGCGGCGCTGGTGTCGGAAGGTCTGGCGAGTGACAGGCTCAACGAGGCGGCCCGCCGCATCGAGCAGGCGCTCGAGGCGACGGCCCAGGACGAGCGGGGTCGGTGGGTGCTTGCCGATCACGAGGACGACCAGCGCGAATACGCCCTCTCGACCCTCATCGGGGGGCACGCCCGCCGCGTCGTGCTCGACCGGACGTTCATCGATGGCGCCGTCCGCTGGATCATCGACTACAAGACGGGGACACACGGAGGCGGCGGAGTGGAGGCTTTCCTGGATAACGAACAGGCTCGCTACCGGGCGCAGCTGGAGGGTTACGCCGGCGCGATGCGACACATCGATCCCGGCCCGATCCGCCTCGGGCTCTACTTTCCGATGCTCCAGGGCTGGCGGGAGTGGGCGTTCGAGGGGTAGAGTGGCCTGTACCACCCATATTGGGACCAGCGCCGATGGGTCTTCGAGGCGAGGTCGAGGCGCGAGTCGGAAGTTGATGCTCATTCATCGACGACGGCTCGCAACGACGAGATCGCCTCGAACCCCCATCGGCCCGAAGGGTTGCGGCGAAATGGCATCGTCTTCGGCGTCATCGGCTTCTCGCAATGAAAACCATTTCCTCGGCGCCGATTCCTTGAATCCAATACCATTGGGCCCCAACGCTGGTCCCAATATGGGAGGTACAGGCCACTAGATGCCTTCATGGATCGCAGCGATCGCCATCGCGAGCCTCGTCGCCACCGTGCCACTGACGTGGGTCTTCAGCGTCTTGCGCGACCTTCCCGAACCCGTCGTGCTCTCTCACCGGCCTTGGTCGACCCGGGCTAACTTCGGGCTGATCACGATCATCACCGCGATCGTGACCGTGTTCATCCGGTACGCCTACTATGGAGCGGCCCCCGAGCCCGCCCTGGTCGCCATGCGCTTTCTCATCACCGGTTTGTTCTACGTCTTTGGGTTCGTCCTCTTGACCCGGCAGTCCGTCGGCCTGTACCCGGAGTACTTCGTGACGACGGGCCGCACCGGACTCCTGCTGCGAAAGGCGCTGTACCAGAACATCATCGATGTGGAGACGCTTCGGGAATCGGGTGGCGAAACGCGGTTGCGGATCGAAATGCGCAGCCGGGTGAGCCTTCCCCTCGTGCTGCCCTCCCACCAGCTGCCGACACTGTACGAAGCGATCAAGAAAAGCCAACCGGATCTCTAGGGATAAGGACAGAACCCTTTCTGTAGCGGCGCTCTATGAGCGCTGAAATCCATGTCGGGAACTCTTCGGCGGTCATAGACCGCCGCTACAGGAGCGCTACAGGAGATGGATCCGTCCCGAATATGTCGGTCGCCACCGTTCCCGGTTCTGATCGGTTGCGCAGGGGGCCCGACGCTAATGATTTGTTAAGTATGTTAATTCACCTCGCGCACGATCCCGGCAGGTGTGCACAATGTTAAAATTAGGGGATTATATATTAGAGTTGAACCACCATAATCCTACTTCCCGGCCTTCTTCTTAGACGTCTTCTTACGACGCTTGAGTACGACTAGACCCACCTGTTCTGGTGTCGCGCCTTTGTAGTTGGCCTTCAAACCACGTTTGGGCTTCTTCCGCGTACCGGGCTTATTAGTCATCACGTCCCTCTCTGTTCATCGAACTATCTGGAGCTTAGTCTTGAGGTAGTCCATGCCGCGATCACCCTTCACCCTGTTGCAGTTTCCACAGAGCAGTTGCAGATTGTCGATGTGATTCGTCCCACCCTTTCGCCTTGAGATGATGTGGTCCACTTCTAGGTGTCGCGCCGCGAAGTGCTCCCGGCATCCGGCACAGTGACCCTCTTGAAGTCCGTAGAGCATGCGGCGATTCTTTAGTGCGTTGTATGGCGGTAGCTTCCCAAGGTCCGTTCGTTGCGGGATGTCCGTTCTGTGGATCACCTTGCCAAACAGACCCAGTTCGTCCTTCATTCTCTGCTGAACCAACTCGGCGGCCTTAGAAGAGACGTCGATTCCGACCCACTGCCTGTGTCCTCGGCGGTCACCCAAAAGCGGCCATTAAAGGTCACTTGAAAACCGGCCAACGAAAATAGAGAGGCCCGGGACATTGAAACCGGCGGAAAGCTGAATAGGCTCCGTCGGCATGAGCAATGCCTTGAGCCAAGAGAAGAAAGAACAAGTTGTCGCATTGGGACGGCTGGGCTGGTCGCTACGGCGGATCGAGGAGACGACCGGTGTCCGTCGGGAAACGGCAGGGACATACCTGCGGGGCGCGGGTATCCCGGTGCGGCGGCCCGGTGGTTGGGGTAAACGGCCACCGGCAAAACCGGCCATAGAGGTGACCACCGACTCTGGGTCCCAGAATCGGGCCATCGCGGAACTGGGAGAACCGGTCTCCACCTCGGGCAGTGGGTGCGAACCCTACCGGGAGATCATCGAGCGGGACCTGAGTCGAGGCCGCAATGGGATGGCGATCTGGCAGGACCTGGTGTCGGATCACGGCTTCGCCAATAGCTACCAGTCGGTTAAACGCTTCGTGGGCAAGCTCCGCGGATCGCAGGGCCCCCAAGCTGCAGGCATCATCCAGACTGGACCTGGGGAAGAAGCCCAAGTCGACTACGGGACCGGCCCGATGGTGCGGGACCCCAAGACGGGCAAGTACCGGCGTACCCGGTTGTTCGTGATGACGCTGGGCTACAGCCGCAAATCGGTCCGGCTGCTGACCTTCAAATCCAGTTCCCACATCTGGGCCGAGCTGCATGAAACCGCGTTCCGCCGGCTCGGTGGCAGTCCTCGCTACATCATCCTGGATAACCTGCGCGAGGGCGTGATCGTTTCCGACTATTACGATCCCACTCTGAATCCGTTATTCAAGGACGTGCTCGCCCATTACGGCGTGGTGGCGATGCCATGCCGGGTGCGCGATCCAGATCGGAAAGGGAAAGTCGAATCCGGTGTAGGCCACGCCCAGAAAACGCCGCTGAAGGGGCAACGCTTCGAGAGCCTGGACCTGGCGCAGGCCTATCTGGACCGATGGGAGACCCGCTGGGCCGACACGCGCATTCACGGCACCACCAAGCGGCAGGTTGCCGCCATGTTCGCCGAAGAGAAGCCGTCATTACTGCCATTGCCGTTGGAACCGTTCCGGTACTACCAATACGGGAAACGCGTCGTCCATCTCGACGGCTGTGTCGAAGTCGAGGCCGCCTACTACGGACTTCCTCCCGGTTGGATCGGACGGAGTGTTCAGGTGCAGTGGGACACGTTCCACGTCCGGATCCTCGATCCGGAGACCCATCAGCTACTGCGCGAACATGTCCGTCAGAAACGGGGTGGATACCGGGTGCGTGCCCAGGACAACCCGAAGAAAACGCCCTTAACCACGGTGCAGTTGCTCGACCGTGCCCGTCGGGTTGGATCGCAGGTGGGTGCGCTGTGTGAAGCCATCCATCAACGGGAAGGGGAAGCCGGCATCCGCCGCATCCTGGGCGTGATCTCCCTGGCCAAAAAGTACGGTGTCCCTGCTGTTGAGGATGCCTCCGCCGCCGCTCTGGAACTCCACGTCTACCAGTACCGTTTCGTCCGTCGCTATCTGGAGCGGAAACCTCCGGTGACGCTGCGTCCAGTCGATCCTCTCATCCGCGAACTGACCCAGTATCGCGATCTCATCAACCTCAAGATTCAGGAGCAGGAAAAATCATGAACATCATCGAACTCCAGCGGGCTTTGCGACAACTTCGCCTCGGCGGCATTGCCGAAGTCCTGGAAACACGTCTGCACCAAGCCCAGACCGAAGCCATGGCGCCCATCGATCTGATCTCGATCCTGGTCTCGGACGAACTCGCCCGCCGAAGCACGCGGCTGCTGGAACGGCGGCGGAAACAGGCCCAATTCCGGGACCCTCAGAAGACACTTGAGGGCTTCGACTTCACCTTCAACAAGAAGATGAATCGCGGCCTCGTCTTCGATCTCGCCACCGCCACCTTCATCTCCAGACACGAAGACGCGCTGTTTCTGGGTCCACCCGGAACCGGCAAGAGTCATCTGGCCCAGGCCATCGGCATGGCGGCCATCCTGCAGGGCCATCGCGTCCTCTATCGTGAAACCCACGCCCTGCTCGACGATATTGCCGAAGCCACCATCGACGGCACCCGTAGAAAACACATGGACACTCTGGCCACCGTACCCCTGCTCATCATCGATGACCTGGGCATGCGCAAGCTGCCTCCGACCGCCGCCGAGCAACTTCTCGAAATCGTCATGCGACGTTACGAACGCACCAGTACGCTGCTGACTTCGAATCGTCCGGTCGAGGATTGGGGGAAACTCTTAGGCGACAGCGCCGCTGTCACCGCGATGTTGGACCGCCTTCTCCATCACGGTCACGTTCTCAAGTGCGGTCCCCGGAGCTGGCGTACCAAAACGGGCTTGCCCGGTACCGGTTCAAAGGGGTAAAACAACACTGTCCCGGGCCATCCCCATTGGCCGCTTTTGCGGTGACCACCATTGGCCGGTTTTGAAGTGACCACCGAGGTGTGTAAACCCTGAGCCGTAATGCAGGCCGTGGCGCATCCGCAGAACGGGTCCAGAACCATATCACCCGTGTTGGAGCTTGCTTTGATGATGCGTTCCAGTAGCGCGACAGGCTTCTGCGTCGGATAGCCGACTCGTTCCTTGGCACGGCCCGAAATTGGCGGAATATCGGTCCAGATCGCCGACGGCACCTGCCCCTTGTTCTCATTCAAATAGCGTTTCAGATAGGGTCGCCCAGATGCAGACCAAGCTATTCGGTTGTCCGCGTCCAGCGCCGCTATCTTGTCTTTGGTCATTCGCCACCCAAAGGGCGGCGTGAAGCCTTTGTACTCATAGGTCAGGTTAGGCCGTTCGCCCATTGATGCGGATCGAGTAATGTGGTCGTGTCGATACAGTCCTCGGTGGTCCCGGTGACGGTAAAACTTCTCAGTGTAATCTGTGCCTAGCGGGACACGGACGGCATCGGTCCTTATTGGCGGGCCGTAGAATAGGAGCGAGTCGACCACGCGGCCAAACGCCTTCGAGTCGTTATGTGATGAGTTGCGCTTCCAGATGATTTCGTTCCTGAAGTTACGTTTACCGAACACCGCATCCATGAGCAGTTTCAGGTAGTGGCTCATGGTCGGATCGCAGTGGAGATAGATCGAGCCTGTCGGCTTCAGTAGTCGGTGCATCTCCAGCAGCCGAGTCGCCATGTAGATCAGATAGGACTTGTCGCTGGAAGTCATCGCCGCCAGCAGGACACGGTAGAGCGCGGGGTGTTTTTCCTCGATTAAGTTGACCCATTCCACATCCACATCTGAGAGGGTCCACGTGTCCTTGAACGCGGCACCAGCGGCCTTTGATCCAATAGGAGCGGCATAGTTCGATTTAGAGTTGAACGGTGGGTCCAGATATATCAGGTCTACAGACTCGCCGTTCATGCCACGCATGAACGGCAGGTTGTCGCCAGTCCAGATGGTCTGGTTCTTCCAGTTAGGTCTACTCATCCTATTCGTCCATCTCATCCTCGTCCATTTCAAAGCGCATATTGATGCGCGGACTTGGATCTGAAATAAAGGTACGAATCTTTTTCAGAAGATCGACCTCCGGCAAGGTGCCATGATTAGGGCTTGTCCACAGCTTGCCACAAGACGGACACTTCTCAGGAATCCCATTACCCCCAGTGCCCTTTAACGGCACCACAACCTCTCCGATACAATCTGAATCCGCACAATCTAACCGAACACGCAGAATATCGCCCAGATCAAAAACAAGTTTGTGTTCTATTACCATTTGCTTATCCTCCTCTCGCCTCTGATGAAAGCCCGTTAGGGCGGATTAACTCTTGATACGGCAGAAACCGGTCCGCCAGTCTCGCCGTTACAATTCGCATCTGGTCGAGAGTGTCTAGACCACGAATGTTATTCCGCATCACAAACTCATTCACATAGCGTTGCAGATGCTTCGGAGACAGCTTGTGAAAAGTCCCCTTATGCGCCCGCTTCAGCATCGACCAGAAGGACTCTATGCCGTTCGTGTGAATATGCCCATCCACGTAACGGCCCGCACTATGTTTTACCGAAGAACGATTCGGTAGCCCTTCATATGCACGAGCATCATCGGTGTAGACCTGGGCATCTTCCGTCGTGTGCTCCTCTACGAATGCCTGAAGTGTCTGAGCATCCGTAGACCCAACTACACGGGCGGCAATCCGATTCGTCTGGCGATCCTTCACACCGACTACGGCGGTCTTTCCAACAGGCCCACGCCCTAGTGTAGTCCGTCACAATTAACGTAACGGCTCTGGCTGTCCCATTTCTGATCATATATGAGGAAAATAATGACCATTAGATCGGAAATCCCTGTGCGGAACGAACTCGGACGGCTTGGCCGAAGCCGCAGTGTGTCGGTCTGGCTCGGGGAACGATCCGAATAAGGTACAGTCTGTTAGACGGGGACCACTAGCTTCTTCCGCTTCGTTTCGTGCTTGTTCCGTTCCTTGCCGCCGAAATAGGTTTCATCGACTTCAACAGGACCACCGAACCTGACGCCTTGCTCGACAAACGCTTCACGGATTCTCTGCTGCATGTGCCAAGCAGACTTCTGAGTGATCTTTAGGTCACGGTGGAGCTTGGTACTGGCAACACCCTTGAGGGAAGTCGTATCGAGGTAAATAGCGAATAGCCACTTACGCAGGGGTATCGGTGATCCGGCCATGACAGTTCCAGTCTTGACCGAGAAGTACTTCTTACAGTCCCGGCAGCGATACGGCATCCTGACATGGCTACATTCATAGGTATTCCCACTATCACACTCTGGACAGACACGTTCACCTTCAGGCCAGATGATCGATTCAAACCAGTTGCGGGCGGATTCCTCGTCCGGGAACATCTCGGTCAGTTCAAAGAGTGATAGCCCTTTGCGGGTGACTTTGCCGGGTCCAGATTGTGTTACGTTCTTCATGTCCTATATACTACAGTATCCCTATGGGGATGTCAACTCTAATATATAATCCCCTAAAATTACTACGTGGATATCTTCCAGAAGCGACCGCTTGCCTTCGGTGTCACGGTTCTCCTGCTCCTTTCGCTCCCGGTCCTGGCCTGGCTCCAGTACCAGTGGCTCGGGCAGTTGAGCGCAGACGAGCGTGTGCGCATGCAATCGAACCTGCGGGTCAGTGCGGACCGCTTCGCCGAAGAATTCGACACCGAACTGGCTCGCCTCTCGCTTGCCTTTTCCGGAGGCATCGTTTCGCTCGAAGCACCGGCCGACGCCGAAGCGGACCTGATTCAGCGGCTGGGGATGTGGTCCGAGACGGCACCAAGGCCGGAGCTGATCGAATCCTTCTACCGGATCAAGCTGGAGCTGGCCGGCGACCGGATCCGACGCTTCGATGAGGATCAGGGCGAATTTGTCGATACGGATTGGAGTGGCCTGGAAAACGTTCGCCACACGCTGGACCTGCACGCTCCCGACATTATGGATTCCCGTTCGCGGATTCGGACACTGCCGACCGGTCAACAGGTGCTGGACGATCCCCCGACGCTGATCCTCCCGCAGCTGGCGACCGCACGAGCTGAATTCCTACTCCGAACGGATGGCGCTCACGAGATGCACGTTTCGGAACTTATCACCGATGTTCAGCTCGATGGTTGGGTCGTGATTGCACTCGACCAAGCCTATCTGCGCAACACTTTCTTTCCCGAACTCGTCGAGCGCCACTTCTCGGACACTTCCGGAGGGGATTACCGGGTCGCCGTCGCACACACGGACTCCGACGTGGTCTTTTACGAATCTGAAGAGGGCCAGTCGCCGGACGTCCTGTCGCATCCCGATGCCATGGTGCCCATGTTCGATCTTGGGCGAGAAGTCAACTTCTGGACTTTCGATTCCAGTCGATTCAGCGAGAGGATTGGCTTCGGGACAGCGCGTGCAGTAGCTGGGTTGGTCGGGGGGCGACCCCCGCCCTCCGACGTCCTTGTCGCGACGGCAATCGTTTCCGAGCAAGAGACCGGGAGGGGGCCGCGTGTCGCAATGCGCACTTTCGAGACTGCTGCGGCTGCGGGTTCCTGGCACCTTCTTGTGCAGCATCGCGCCGGATCGCTCGAAGCTGCGGTCGATCAGGTGCGCTTCCGTAATTTGATGATCAGCTTCGGAATCCTGATGATGCTCGGGGTAAGCATGGTCATCATCATGGTGTCGAGCCAGCGCGCCCAACGGCTGGCACAGCAGCAGGTGGACTTCGTGGCGAACATCTCACACGAACTCCGCACACCCGTGGCAGTCATCAATTCCGCGGGGCAAAACCTCGAAGATGGCCTGATAGATCCGGAGCGGGTGCAGAAGTACGGTTCTGTCATTCGGAACGAAGCGAAACGCCTTTCGGCGATGGTTGAGCAAGTGATGAACTTTGCTGGAGACGCTTCCGGAAAAAAGCGGTATCAGATCCGCCCGGTTTCCGTGGAAGAAGTCCTGGACGGTGCTTTGTCGGATTACCGGCCGCTGATGGCCGAAAAGGGTTTTGCCCTCGAGACAGACATCGCAAAGGATTTGCCGCAAATCGCGGCCGACCCCAGTGCCGTCCGGTCCGCGATTGGGAACCTGCTGAGCAACGCGATGAAGTATTGCGGTTCGCATCCGTGGGCCCGGCTTGCCGTCGAGCAGGTTCAGGACGGTCTCGGGTGGGTCGAGATCCGAGTCCAGGATCGAGGCATCGGTATCCCCCAGGCGGAGGTGGATCGCGTTTTCGAACCCTTCTACCGGGGCCGTGCGGCGGTGGATTCGCAGATCCACGGCAACGGGTTGGGTCTCAGTCTCGTGCGCCGCGTCGTCGACGCGCACGGGGGTGAGATTCGTATCGAGAGCAAGCCGGGAGACGGCAGCGTTTTCATCCTGCGCTTTCCGGTCGCGGAGGGATCCCATGCCTGAGCCGGGATCTTCGACCACGCCAGCGGGCAACGTGTCGGCACCAAAGAGCACCCAGGCGCAGGAACTGGCGCGGATCCTCCTTGTCGAAGACGAGCCCGGCCTTGTGCTGACTCTCGTCGATCGCCTCTCGAGCGAGGGCTACACCGTGGACACGGTTGTCGACGGCAACGAAGCCGAGGCGTGCGCGATGAACGGGCGTTACGACCTCGTCATACTCGACTTGATGCTTCCCCACAAGAGCGGGTTCGACATCTGCCGTGACCTCCGGCGCGAAGGCTTCGGGGCACCCATGTCTCATGCTCACGGCGCGCAGCCAGATCACCGACAAGGTCGTCGGTTTGAAGCTCGGCGCCGACGACTACCTGACCAAACCATTCGAGATGCTCGAGCTGCTGGCTCGCGTCGAAGCCCTGCTACGGCGGTCGTCCTCGTCGGTGTCGGGAACGGCCGAGCGTTATCGTTTCGCAGATGTCCAGGTCGATTTTCGTAGCGCGGAAGTCCACAAGGACGGCAAGGCCGTGGAGTTGTCGGCAAAGGAGTTTCAACTCCTTCGCCATTTCATCCAGCATCGTGGCGCGGCCTTGTCCCGGAACGAGCTGCTCGACCAGGTCTGGGGCTACAACTCGATGCCGACCACCCGTACGGTCGATGTCCATGTAGCCTGGCTGCGTCAGAAGATTGAGACGAATCCTCGTCGCCCGCAGTTCATCCTTACGGTTCACGGACTTGGCTATAAGTTCGTAGGCTGACCCCTTTTGGCCGCCCGCCGCGCGCAAATCCTGCGTATTAGCGATAAAACTCCTTAAATTCAAGTCCTTGAGTCATACTGGAAAATAATACGATTTGGGTCCTTTTGATCCGAAGAACAGGAGACGAATGTGGTTACAACACCGAGTTATGCGTTTTTCAAAGGCCGCATCGTTCCTTACAGTGAAGCGCGCGTAGGCGTTCTGGCCCACTCGCTGAACTATGGTACCGGCGTTTTCGGAGGACTTCGCGGGTATTGGAACGATGACGAAGAGCAGATGTTCATTTTCCGTCCGGCGGATCATTACCGGCGCTTTCTGCAGTCGGCGAAGCTGCTATGTATGGAGCTACCCTACACGCTGCAGGATCTAACCGACGTAACGATCGAACTGCTACGGACGGAAGGGCATCGGGAAGACGTATACGTTCGTCCTCTGGCCTTCTTTCCGGAAGACGTGATCGGTGTCAAGTTGCATGACATGACGCCCGAGCTTTCGATCGTCGCCGTGCCGTTCGGTCTCTACGTCGAGAACGACGAGGGCTGCCACGTCTCGGTCTCTTCCTGGCGGCGGGTCGACGACAACTCGATTCCTGCGCGGGGCAAGGTGACGGGGGCTTATGTGAATTCGGCGCTCGTCAAGACAGAGGCGGAAAGGGCGGGCTTCGATGAAGCGATCGTCCTGAATGCTGACGGCCATGTGTCGGAAGGTTCGGCCGCGAACGTCTTCATCATCCGTGAGGGTAAGGCGATCACGCCCCCGGTGACCGACAACATCCTCGAGGGTGTTGTCCGCAGGACAGTCATGCAGCTGTTCCGCGACGAGTTGAACGTCGAAGTCGAGGAGCGTTCGATCGACCGGACCGAATTGTTCATCGCCGACGAGGCGTTCTTCAGCGGCACCGGCGTTCAACTAACGGCCATCACCCGAGTCAACCATCGCAACGTGGGCACGGGTCAAATGGGGCCGATCACGGCGAAGTTGCGCGATCTGTTCTTCTCGATCGTGCGTGGGCGGGAGCCGAAGTACCGTCACTGGTGTACGCCCGTTCTGGCGCCCGAGAGAGAGCCGGCGCATTAGCAGTCTATTTCTTAGCGTCGGGCCCACCGCGCCTGAGAAAGCCTGCCGAATGGAGAGTGCCCTGAGCCGGTTTTTGGCCCTTTGATCGTGGGAACTCGGACGGGCACGGTCTCCCCACGCCCTGCCATTCTTAGCGTCGGGCCCACCGCGCCTGAGAAAGCCTGCCGAATGGAGAGTGCCCTGGGCCGGTTTTTGGCCCTTTGATCGTGGGAACTCGGACGGGCACGGTCCCCCCACGCCCTGCCATTCTTAGCGTCGGGCCCACCGCGCCTCGGACAGCCCGACGAATGGAGAGTGCCCTGAGCCGGTTTCTGACCCCCTGATCGTGGGAACTCGGACGGGCACGGTCCCCCCACGCCCTGCCATTCTTAGTGTCGGGCCCACCGCGCCTGAGAAAAGAAAAGGCCCGGAGGATTTCCTCCGGGCCTTTTCTTTTTTTCCCAGGTGTCGCCGTTCAGGCGGTCGGGCAACAAGCGATGGCCGGTTCCATGGCGAAGAGGTTCGCCGGCACCTGGTCTGCGGCCGGCACGATGCCGAGCAGGTACACCGTCTTACCGGGTTCGTACACGTGGATGTAGTAGCTCCTGCCGTCCATCCGGACCGTATAGAAGCCTGGGCGCTTTGGGTCAGGCTCACACCGGAGACCGAGCGGAAGGACCACTTCCAATTCGTTCGCTGCGTGGCTCAACTCGGGTTGGAGAGCGACGACTCGGTAGTCTGTCGTGGGTTGTTCGATCTTCTTTGTTCCAGTTCTCATAGCCCTGACCTCTAGCGTTTGTTTGTCGTGCATCCGGCGTCGGCATCGTGTTCCGGCGCTCTGTATATAAGACGCCGTTTGGCTGTTTTGGTTAACACGGGCTAGGAGCCTGCGCCGTAGGAAGTGAATGAGATAATTGTGTCGCAGTTAGGAGGAGATTGCGATGCCGACGACGTTTCGCCCGTACCAGCCGGATCAGGGGTTGCTGCTGGCGCCGGATATGCGGGATTGGTTGGCGGAGGGGCACTTGGCGCACCATGTGAGCGATCTGGTGGACGGATTGGACTTGACGGCGTTTTACGCGCCTTACGAGGGGGACGGTCGTCGCAAGTCGCCGTATGAGCCGCGGATGATGGTGAAGGTGATGATCTACGGGTACGCGACGGGGGTGTTTTCCTCCCGAGGGCTGGCGCGGAAGCTGGAGGAGGACGTGGCATTTCGGGTGTTGGCGGCGGGGAATTTTCCGAGCCATCGGACGATTTGCGAGTTTCGCCGCCGTCATTTGGCGGATTTCAAGGCGCTGTTTGTGGAGGTGGTGCGTCTGGTGCGCGAGACCGGCGTTGCGAACTTCGGCAAGTTGTCGATCGACGGGACGAAGGTTCGAGCCAACGCCAGCAAGCGCAAGGCGATGAGTTACGGTCGGATGCTGGAGGAGGAGCGGCGTCTGGAGAGCGAGATCGAAGCGTTGCTGTCGCGCGCGCGGGAGACCGACGCGGCGGAGGACGCGCGTTTCGGGGAGGCGCATCGCGGCGATGAGTTACCCGAGGAGTTACGCCGCCGGGAGGATCGGCTGGCGGCGATCCGGGCGGCCAGGGCGCGATTGGAGGCCAGGCAACGGGAGGCCGACGAGGCGCGGGGACGCGAGCCCGGTTCGAAGCGCAACCGGAAGGGCGGGCGGCCATACAAGCGGGAATACGGCGAGCCGGACGAGAAGGCGCAGGACAACTTCACGGATCCCGAAAGCCGGATCATGAAGACCTCATCGGAGGGTTTTCAGCAGTGCTACAACGCGCAGGTGGCGGTGGAGGGAGAGAAGCAGTTGATCGTCGCCACCGAGGTGTCGTCGAACGCCAGCGACCAGGGTCGACTGGTCCCGCTGGTGGACGAGGTGGAGGCCACCCATGGGGAACGGCCGGAGACGGTGCTGGCGGATGCGGGCTACTGCAACGAGGACGACCTTGAGGCGCTGGAGGCGCGCGGCGTGGACGGCTATGTGGCCTTGGGCCGGGAGGGCCGGCGCGCGGTCGCGGTGGACGCGGCCAGGCATCCGGCGAAGGCCCGCATGGCCGAGAAGCTGGCGACCTCGGCGGGACGGGTGCAGTACGCCCGACGCAAATGGCTGTCGGAGGCGCCCAACGGGTGGATCAAGGAGGTGCTCGGTTTCCGCCGATTCAGCCTGCGCGGCCTGAACAAGGTCCAGGGCGAGTGGAACTTGGTGTGTCTGGCATTGAACGTCAAGCGGATGCAGGGGCTTCAGGCAGCCTGATGACAGGGATACCGCCCGCAAATCAGGCCGAACGAGGGTCGATTCAAGCGTAGTTATGAACTTGACCCAATTTAAAGACAGGCTATCCCATATATGGTGGTCACGCATGAAACGGGCTAACCACAAGATATTGGGGTGGTTACGTCAGAACCACACCGGGGGTGAAACAGAGACCCGCGCGGTGGCGGTCGGTGCGCCGAAAGTGATGCGCGCTGTGACCTCATGGGCGGCCACGCGGTGCTTTTTCGGTCTCCTGCGGCGAAACAGTTCCCGGATGTTCTTGGCTTCATTCAGGAGCCGCAACGCGGTTACTAGGCAATCTGAGGTGGCCCCGGAAAATCGGGCAGTTGTTTAAGGTGTATTCCACCGACTGAGGAGGGATACGCGATGACGAAGAGACGCAGGTTTTCTGGGGAGTTGAAAGCGAAGGTCGCGCTGGAAGCGCTTCGGGGCGATCGGACGCTGCAGGAGATTGCCTCGAAGCACCAGGTTCATCCGAACCAGGTGAGCACATGGAAGCGCCAGGCGATGGAAGGGCTTGGCGAGATGTTCTCGAACGGTGTGGAACGCCGGCGGCGGGATCATGAAAGCGAGGTTCGTGAGCTTCACGCCAAGATCGGCGAATTGACGGTGGAGCGGGATTTTTTGTCCAGAGGGTCCGGTCGATGAGCCGGGCCGCGCGCCGGGCGATGGTGAGGCGCCCTGACCCGGAACTGAGCTTGAGTCGTCAATGCCGTTTGCTGTCGATCGGGCGCTCCTGGCTCTATTACACGCCCCAGGGCGAGAGCGCGGAGACCTTGGCGCGGATGCGGCGCATCGATGAGTTGTTTCTGAAGCATCCGTTCTACGGTGCCCGTCAGATCGTCCGTCATCTGCGCCGCGAGGGCGTGCGCATCGGCCGTCGCCGGGCGGGGCGTCTGATGCGTTTGATGGGTCTTCAGGCGATCTACCGGGCACCCCGCACCAGCGAGCCGCATCCCGAGCACCGGGTCTACCCCTATCTGCTCAAGGGTTTGGCGATCGAGCGGGCAAACCATGTCTGGTGCGCCGACATCACCTACATCCCTGTGCGGCGCGGCTTTCTTTACTTGGTGGCGATCCTGGATTGGGCGAGCCGGTATGTGCTGGCCTGGCGTTTGTCGAACACCCTGGACGCCGGCTTTTGCGTCGAGGCGCTCGAGGAGGCGCGGACCCGCCACGGCCAGCCGGAGATCTTCAATACCGATCAGGGCAGCCAGTTCACCGGCTTCGCCTTCACCGGGCGCTTGCGGGCGGCCGGTGTCCAGATCTCGATGGACGGCCGGGGCCGGTGCATGGACAACATCTTCATCGAGCGGCTGTGGCGCTCCCTCAAATACGAGGCTGTCTATCTGCACGACCTTGCCGACGGCTTCCAGGCCCGGCGCGTCATCGGCGAGTGGATCGACTTCTACAACGCCGAACGGCCACACTCGGCCCTCGGCGGAAAAACCCCGGCCGAGGCCTACCGCGGCGACCCGCCTGCGGATATGATGGACAAGCAGCTACGCGCCTTGCCCGCTTACCCACCGGCGCAGCAACGGCGACAGGAAGATCGATCCAAGGAGATTCTGGCAAGATGAGCGGCAACCGGAATACACCTTAAACAGGCCGCCAAGCTGTCCACAAACCGGGGCCACCTCAATCCTTGGCGAGAGAAATGGCATCCCAAGTTTGGGCAAGCACGTCCCAACAAGGTTTCACGGCGACAGCTAGGGCGTTCATAGTTGATTTCCTCTGTTGCTGTGACCGGCGGGCGAAGTCTCCAGCTTCGCCCGCCAATCGTTCATTTTCAGACACCACTATATCTGGCAAGACGCTTGAACACAACATCTTGTGGCGCTTTTCAACGCTCGGAGTCAAGTGCATAATCACGGATTCAAGCACCCGTGGCGCACCCATCGGCGCCTCGGCGTCCAAAACGCCCATTCCCCGGTCACCGATACCGATCGATCGCCATCTCGCGTAATTCGCCGAGCCGAAAATCGTCCTACGGCGCAGGCTCCTAGTGTAGTCCGTCACAATTAACGTAACGGCTCTGGCTGTCCCATTTCTGATCATATATGAGGAAAATAATGACCATTAGATCGGAAATCCCTGTGCGGAACGAACTCGGACGGCTTGGCCGAAGCCGCAGTGTGTCGGTCTGGCTCGGGGAACGATCCGAATAAGGTACAGTCTGTTAGACGGGGACCACTAGGTCAAATAACACGAGCCATCAGACTTCTGTTACGGCCTCTTGAGGACGCTCGCCGGCCGCCCGCCGAATGCCAATCGCCTGGAGGATCGCGAAGGCGAGGACGATGTCACCCACGACCAGAAGTGCCCAGTTGCCTTCACGGTTCAAGACACCGGCGGCAAGGAGCAGGATGCTGCCGGCCAGCCAGGACACGTCGAGCGCGACCGTCATGCGGGCCTCTCCCAGATTGAGCTTTCGACGCGTAGCGTTGCGGACAAGGCCGGCCGAAAACAACAGCAGACCGACGCCGGTGGCGGTAACAAAGATGGGATTCGACAGGCCGAAGGTTGTGGCCAGCCAGGACGACCAGATCAGAAGAATGGTTCCTGAGAGTGCCGAGAAGGCGGCATTCGCGCAGAGTGCCCGTCGGAGTAGTTTCATATCCATTGTGGTCCCTCTGGTGTGGTTTGGGCCCCGGTGGAGGCCCTTCGGAGACAGTCGGCCATCGCGATTCGCGCCCGGTCGAAGGCATCGGACGCATCCATCAACTGGTGTGCCCAGTTTGACTCCTGCGCGAAGGCATGGAGCTCGAAGACCAATTGCCCGGGGTCCAGCCCCGCATCGATTTCGCCGCGGCGCTGGGCCTGGCGCGTCTCTTCTTCGAGCAGGGAAACCCATTGTCCCGACAGGTGAGCGATGCGGTCCCGGACCGGGCCCGGTCGGCCGTCGAACTCAGCGGCCGCGGCCGCAAAGAAGCAGCCCCCTCGGAACACCGTGCCCTCGACGTAGGCCAGCCATCCGTCGAGCAGTTTACGCAGTCGCGTGATCCCGCGTTCGGTATCCCGAGCAGGTTCGACGATGCGGGTGACAAAAATGTCTAGTGCCGTGTCGATTACGGCCAGTTGTAGGTCCTCTTTGGAGCCGAAATGGCCGAACAGACCACTCTTGCTCATCCCGGTCTCTTTGGCCAGTCGACCGATGGTCAATCCCTCCAGACCCTCGGCCGAGGCAATATCAACAGCAATGTCGAGTATTTCCAGCTTTGTTTGGGCGCCTCGATGCGATATCTTGACCATAACTGCGCTTAATCCTTTAAACGAACGATCGTACTAATGATACGAACGAACGATCGTTCTGTCAAGCGCGGTACCTTACTGTCGCGGCGCTCTATGAGCGCCGAAATCCATTCCGAGCACTTTCGGCGGTCATAGACCGCCGCTACAGATCACTACCGTTGTTCTGGTCGGATTGGGTGTTTCGTCTGGTTTGCCACGGCCCGGGTGGCGGCTTCGACGGCGTCCGGGTCGCCCAGATAGAAGTGTCGGATTGGGGTCAGATCGTCGTTCAGTTCGTAGACCAGCGGGATTCCCGTAGGGATGTTCAGCCCGACAATGTCCTCATCGGAGATGCCGTCCAGGTGCTTCACCAGAGCACGCAGGCTGTTGCCGTGCGAAGCCACCAGGACGCGCTGACCCGTCTTGAGAGTCGGCGCAATGCGTTCGTGCCAGTATGGCAGGACACGTTCCACAGTTAGCGCGAGGCTCTCGGTCAGTGGAATCTCATCGGGCTTCAAACCGGAATACCTGGGATCCTTTGCCGGGTTCCGGTCATCATCAGGGTTGAGTGCCGGAGGTGGGATGTCATAGCTCCGGCGCCAGATGTGAACCAGCTCTTCGCCGAAGCGTTCTACCGTCTCCAGTTTGTTGGCGCCCTGAAGGTCGCCGTAGTGCCGCTCGTTCAGACGCCAGGATCGCTCGACCCGAATCCACATCAGATCCATCTCTTCCAGCGCAAGCCAAAGCGTCTTGATAGCCCTGTGGAGCAGGGACGTAAAGGCAATGTCGAAGCCGTAGCCCGCATCCCGCATCAGCCGGCCCGCATGGCGGGCTTCGTCGACGCCCTGCTCACTCAACCCGACGTCCGTCCATCCGGTGAACCGGTTCTCCTTGTTCCAGGTGCTTTGGCCGTGACGCAACAAGACCAGGTGCTTCAACTTCGGTTCCTCCTGTGGCGGCGTCCGAAGCCTCGCCGCCGAATTGCAGGTCCACCGATTTCGGCGCTCAATAGAGCGCCGCTACAGAAGACGGATTGGTCTAGTTTACCGCAACCGTCGGGGGGCACGCTCGGACCAGTTCTGTCCTGTTTTCCCATAAAACTTAAGATGATGAGATCGTTTCGCTTCATCCACGCCGCCGACCTGCATCTGGACAGCCCGTTCAGGGGGCTGTCAGAGACTTCCCCTCGGCTCGGTAACACCCTCCACTCGGCAACTTTCCAGGCCCTGGAACGGATAGTCGGCCACGCGGTCGAGTCCCGAGCGGACTTCGTCGTGTTTGCCGGGGACCTCTATGACTCGCGCGATCGGAGTCTGCGCGCGCTCGTCGAGTTTCGATGTCAGATGGAGCGACTGGCCGAGCACGACATCGGAGCCTACATCGTCCACGGCAATCACGACCCTCTTAATGGATGGGGCGCCGAATTCAACATGCCACCGAACGTTCTCGTCTTCGACGGCGAGGCCCGTGCGCAACCGGTCGTCCGCAAGGGGCGTGAGATCGCCCGCATCACGGGAATGAGCTACACGAAGGAACGTGTGACCGAAAACCTGGCGCGTTCCTTCCGGCCGACCTTGGGCGACGTCTACTCGATCGCGCTACTCCATGCGAACATCGGTCACCAGAGTGGTCATGCCGACTACGCTCCGGCCCCTGTCGAGGATCTGATGGAGGCCGGGTTCGACTACTGGGCGCTCGGTCACGTGCACAACCGTGCCGTGCTTTCGGCATCGCCGGCAATCGTCTACCCGGGGAATCCGCAAGGGCGTCACGTGCGGGAAACAGGCCCGCGGGGCTGCTTCCAGGTCGACGTCGGGACTAAAGGGCAAACCCGCTTGAAGTTCATCGAGACCGCCGTCGTCCGGTGGGCGACGCTGAACCTCTCGATCGCGGACCACACACGGATGGACAGTCTGGCCGAGTGCCTCCGCGAGAACGCGCGCCGGATTGCGGAAGGCTTTGAAGGACCGACCATCGTCCGGTGTCGCCTCAGCGGCTCCGGCCCGCTTCATGCCGATCTTCAACGCGAAGGCATGGCCGAGGAGTTGTCCGCCGTGATGGAACCCTTCGTAGAAGTCGAGGCAGTGCGTATCGCGACCGGCCCCGGTCTCAGCCGGGACCGGCTCATCGAGAACGAACCGATCATCGGCGACTTTTTGAAACTCGTCCAACGTGCCCGAGAAGATCCGTCATACCGCCAGGAGCTGGCGGTGAGCCTGCGCCCTCTGTTCAGGAAACGTGGGCTGTCGGCTCCCGACGACGTCCGCATTGCCGAATGGATCGAGAAGGCAGGCGGACTGGGCGTCGACATGCTGCTCGACTAGCCGCTGACGCGTCCCCGATGAAGATCCAAGACATCCAGATCGATGGCTTTGGCGTCTGGCATGACCGCCAGTGGGAAGGCCTGTCGGATCACTTCAACGTCTTTGTTGGCGGAAACGAAGCCGGCAAGACGACCTTGATGAGTTTCATCCGTTCGGTCCTGTTCGGATTCGAGCGGCGAAACCATCCCCGCCGTTATGAACCACTCGCCGGGGGGAATCACGGGGGCTGGCTCCGTGTCGATTGCGCCCAAGGCCGCGTTCGCATCGAGCGAACCGCCGGCCGTCACGTCCGTGGCAAAGTTCTCGTACACCACGACGGGGGCACGGACGACGAGCGGATGCTCGAACAGTTGATGTGCGGGACAACCCGCACGCTGTATCACAACGTCTTTGCGTTCGGCCTGGAGGAACTCGAGCACTTTCGGACCCTCGAAGACAGCGAAGTTGCCGCTCATATTTCCGGAGCGGGCCTGGGCGTCGGCGCCAAGCGATGGAGTGCGGTCTGGAAGGACCTCGAGGACCGCCGGAGCAGTTTGTTTCTTCCCCGTGGGCAGACCTCGACGATCAACCGCGCCCTGAAGGAACTCGAATCCGTACGTGAAGAACTCGACCGAACCGAAAGCGATCCGGACGCCTACATCCAGGCTCACGAAGATCGGACCAGACTGGACGCCCAGGTGGCAGAACTCGGGGCGTCCGCTGAGGGTCTCCGCAAGAAGGTCGCCTACTACGAGAAGCTTCGTGAGACCGAACCGCACCGGCGCCGACGGGAAGAGATCGGGCGAGCGCTGGATTCGGTGGAAGCCGTAGAACGATTCCCGGACGGAGGTGTGGAGCGGCTGAACATGTTGCTCCATCAGCGTCGCCTTCTCGACGCGGAGCTCGCCCAACACGAGAGTGAATGTCGGGCACAGCGATCCGAACGCGTGGATCTTGCCTCGGAGTACAACCCGCAGGAACTGATACGGCGTACCCGGGCGGTGGAGTCTCTGCGCGCCCTCCTGCCGCGAAGGGAGTCCACCGATGAAATCGTCCGGGCGGCGTCCGCAGCACGCGATGCCGTCGCCGGAGAACGAGCCGCGGTGATGTCCCGGCTGGAGTCGGCCCAACCGCCGTCGTCGGTCGCAATGGGCGCTTTCATGACCCTTGTGGGCATCGTCTCCGCAGGTTTTGTCTATGCCGATCGACCCGAGATAGCGGCCGCCGTGGCGGGCATCATCGTTGTCCTCGCGTGGTGGTATCGCGGAAAGCTCGTCAATGTGCGGCGGATCCGAACGGAGCTCGCCCGGGCCACCGACCGACTCCGCGCCGCGTCCGGGGAAGTGGGTCAAGCCGGGGCCAGGAGGGCGGAACTACTGGCCACCATCTCGGGCCTGACCGGGAAGGTGGACTTCACTCTGGGGGACCTGGGCCGGGCCGAAGAACGTGCCGAGCGGTTGAACAAGATCGCCGATCGGATCCGGGTGATCGATGAGACGATGGCCGGGGAAGACCGGAAAGGGGACGGAATTCGGAGCCGGATCCGCGATAACGGCGGAAGCGTTGCCGGACTGCTGGCGGAGGCTGGTGCGCCATCAGAGAGCGACTTCTTCAGGCGGGCGGAGCTGTTTCGGCAACGCCAGGAACTGCTCACGGACCTGGCCCGGACACCGTCGGGGGACGTGGCGCCCGTCGAAGGCCTGGATCCTGCGGCTGGGGCGGACGATCGCGTTCTCAGCGAAGCCGCTGGGGAACTCGCGAGCATGGATGAATTGCTCGGCCAGGCGCGCGCGGACATTGGCAGACTCGAGGAGCGGATCGGTTCTCTCGGACGTAGCGAAGAGCGCTCGCGCGCGCGGTTGCGGCAGGAGGCCATTCTGGCCCGCATCGACGACGCATCCGAAAGGTGGGCGGTCCTGACGTTGTGCCGGACGCTGCTCGACGAAACCCGACGCGTCTATGAGACCGAGCGGCAGCCCGAAGTGCTCCGGCAGGCATCGGAGTTCTTCCGCAATATGTCTGACGGGCGCTGGGTTCGCGTGATTGCCCCTCTCGGTTCGGCCGAAATCCTGGTGGAATCCGACGCCGGCCGGCGTCTGAACCCCGCGAACCTGAGCCGTGGGACCGGCGAACAGCTGTATCTGGCCATGCGGCTCGCGCTGGTCGGCGAGTATTCCCGGCACGTGGAACCACTGCCGATCGTATTCGACGATATTTTTGTCAATTTCGATCCCGTCAGGACCCGCCGGTCGATCGAGGCGGTCCGGGACCTCTCGGAGACGCACCAGATTCTGCTTTTTACCTGCCATCCGCACCTGCTGGAACTCATCCAGGAAATTGTGCCGTCTGCCAAGGTCTATCCACTACAATAGGGCTCCGTGGAAGCCAAGGATACGCGCGCCCTGGTGGAATTTTCCGATGCGAAGATGCGGAAGATTCCATTGTTCGATTCGGAAGAGTATTTCTGCGATCTATACTGCCTGAAGCCCGGCCAGGAACAGCGGATCCACAGTCACCCCGGGTCCGATAAGATTTACTATGTGGTCGAAGGCCGCCCCCTGTTTCACATTGCGGGCGAGGAGAGCGAAATAGGCGTCGGGCAGACGGTGATTGCCCGGCCCAACGAAGATCACGGTGTTCGCAACGACAGCGAAGACAACGTCGTACTGCTTGTCTTCATGACCCCACGACCGTAGAACGGGAATGTTTGACATTGGTCATTCGAAGTTGCTCAATTTGTCATTGTCGGAAATGCGAAGAGCGACGTGTTTGCGATGACCAATAAGCATCGTCCAATGACAAATGTTCCGCTACCCGCCATAGGGTCCGGCTCCAACGAACGAGGGAGTCGCTCCGGAAACTGAGGTTACAGAATGGGACGCAACGCACAGTTGATCCGTCAGTGGGCCATCCTCAAACTGATCGAGAGCACTCGGTGGAGCACGATTCCCGACTTGGCCTCCCGCCATGAGGTTTCAACCAAGACCATCCGGCGCGACCTGGCCGCCCTGATGGAGGCCGGCTTTCCGCTCTACGACGAACGTTACGAAGGGAAGGTTTACTGGCGGTTGGCGGAAGAATACAAGGGGTTGCCGCTGGCCAACCTATCGCTGTCGGAGCTGGCGGCGCTCTATTTCAGCCGGAACCTCGTGGCCGCGCTCGCCGCGCCCCCGTTCTCGGGCGACATCGATTCGGCTTTCAAGAAAATCGAAGGAGCATTGCCGGAGAAGAACATCTCATTCCTCGACAACCTGGATGCAATGGTTTCGGTGCGTCCCGACGCGCCCAAGAACCTGGAAGAGCACAAACGAACGATCCAGACCCTGATGGACTCGATCGGCGAGGATCGCCTTATCCGGATGGGGTACTACTCGGTCCACAGCCAGAGGAAGAAAGCCTACACCGTGCATCCCTACCGGCTGATGTACTTCCGGGGTGGCCTCTATCTGTTCGGATACGTCGAGGAGTACGATCAGATTCGGACGTTTGCCGTCGAGCGCATCGAAGAGTTGGAGAAGCTGACGGACACGTTCGAGAAGCCGTCCGATTTTTCCGTCGAGTCATACCTGGAATCATCGTTCGGGCTCGTGAAGGAAGACCCGTTCGACGTCGAGATCCACTTCAAACCAAACGTGGCCTCCTACGTGCGCTCGCGATTGTGGCATCCCTCGCAGAAGGTGAAGGATGTGGGAAACGGCGAAATCGTCGTCAGCATGCATGTCGGAGGGGAGTTCGAACTGGGGGCATGGATCATGAGCTTTGGTCCGTCGGCAACGGTGCTCGCTCCCGAGAAGCTGCGCCGCCGGATCGAAACCGACTTGGCCCGCACGCTCGACAGTTACCGCGTCGAGGTTACTGTGGCCCCGACCGGGCGCAAGAGCAGGCGCAAGATCGGTAAATCGCAGGGCGTCGGGAAGAGGTAGGCCTCTACCCTCCAGATGTCGCTGCTGACCTCTCTCTACGATTCCAAACGTCCGGCCTTGAACGTTGAATGGTGCCCGCCACAGCTGGACATGTCGCTCGAGAAGAGCCTCGACGCCTGGATCGACAGCAATCATTTCCTCCGGAAAATTACGTCGCTGGATCGCTTCGTCTTCATGACCGACGGCTCGACGGGCCGTCGGGAGGAGCAGAACCTGCGCCACGTGATCGCCAACCTGGGCGATGAAGTAGAGCCGTTGCGGATCGTTCCGATACTGACGGCAAAGCATACTCTGGATTACTGCCTCGAGTTCGCCGAGCGTGTCTACGAACTCGGTTTTCGTTCCCTGGTCGTTCTCGGTGGCGACCGCTTCGACGGCGTCGCACGTTGCGTCGAGCACGCATACCAACTACGGCAGCTGATCCGTAAAAGCGTTCCGGGATTGACCCTTGGTGGCTGGGCTAATCCCCACCGCGGTGTCCGGCAGGGCGAGTTCATGGCGGACCCCGAGTTCTGTGCGGATTTCTACCTCGCGCAGATCGTCTCCCACTACGACACTGTCGGTCTGGACAAGTTCCTGGACGAGTGCGCCGCTCGGGGTGTACAAATACCCGGCGTCTTCGGTGTTTTCTACTACCGGAGCGCGAATAGAAAGACGCTGGGCATGCTCCGGCAGTTCTTCCCGGTCGCTGACGACGGGCTCACCCGGGACTTTGCTGCCGGGAAGGGATCCGAACAGGTCTGCGCCGAGAGCGTCCGGGCGCTGCTCGGGCGCGGAGTCAAGAATATTTACATCAGCAATCTTCCCATGATCGACGTCGAAGGCAGGTTGAGTCGCATCGAAGGGCGGCCCGAAGGCGCCCCGGCCGCCTCCTGAGATTGGTTTCAGAGGTTCTTATATGTGGTCACTAGTGTCCGGAACACGGTGCGACAGCCGCCGGCAACTTATAGATGAACAGTGAGTTGAATGGCATTCTGCGATTTTTCGATTTGAACCTGCCGATCACACTTTTAGCAATATTACGGTGAGAGGGGTGATACCAATGGCGCATGAACTCAGGCCAAACCGTCTTCTCACAAGTCATGGATTACGCGCCCCGATACGAGTTTCAGAAGTGTGTCGCCCGCTATCGGGGCGATTACCAGCAGAAAGGGTTTTCCTGCTGGGATCAGTTCCTGGCGATGGCATTCGCCCAATTGATCTATCGTGAAAGCCTCCGCGACATCGAAGCCTGCTTACGCGCCCTCGGCAGAAAGCGTTACCACATGGGATTCCGAAGCAAGGTGGCGCGGACGACACTGGCCGACGCCAACGAGCGGCGCGACTGGCGGATCTATGCGGATTTCGCACAGGTCCTGATCGGCATGGCGCGGCCGTTATATGCCGAAGACCCCATCGGCGTCGAGTTGGATCAAGGTCTATATGCCCTGGACTCGACCACCATTGACCTGTGTCTTTCACTATTCCCATGGGCCCGGTTTCGCCGGCACAAAGCCGCGGTCAAGATGCATACACTGCTGGATCTTCACGGCAACATTCCCGCGTTTATCCACGTCACAGACGGGAAAGTCCATGACGTCAACGTTCTCGATGAGATCGCACCCGAAGCGGGTGCCTTCTACGTCATGGACCGCGCCTATATCGATTTTGAACGGCTCTTTCTCTTCTCCCTCTGTTCCGCTTTCTTTGTGGTGCGTGCTAAGAAGAACGTCGTCCTGCGGCGGCGGTACTCCCGTCGGGTGGACACGACCACGGGATTGCGATCCGACCAGACGGTCATCCTCACAACGAACAAATCCGCCAAAACCTATCCCGATCCGTTGCGGCGTATCAGCTACTTCGATGCCGGGACGAACAAGCGGTTGAAGTTCCTGACCAACAACTTCGCGTTGCCTGCACTCACCATCACTCAGATCTACAAGTCGCGATGGCAGGTGGAACTTTTCTTTAAATGGATCAAACAACACCTTCGAATCAAGTCCTTCTACGGCACCAGCGAGAATGCGGTGAAGACCCAGATCTGGATCGCCATTTCGGTTTATGTTCACGTCGCCATCATCCGGAAGCGCCTCGGCATCGATAGGAGTCTTTACCAAATCCTACAGATTCTCAGCATTACGATTCTTGAGAAACAGCCCATTTTGCAGGCCTTTCACGCGCCTGATTCCCAATTCAATGAACTCCAAGATCCTAACCAGCTGGTTCTATTCGACTTCTAACCGGACACTAGTGATATGTGGTACGAAAACATCCTGGAAACGATCGGAAACACTCCTCTCGTGCGTTTGAACAGCATCGCGCGAGGATTGAAGCCGACGATCCTGGCGAAGCTGGAGTTCATGAACCCCGGCGGGAGCGTCAAGGACCGGATTGGGATCAAGATGCTCGAGGATGCGGAACGTGACGGGAAGATCCAGCCCGGAGGAACACTCATCGAAGGGACCTCGGGTAACACCGGCATGGGCCTTGCGCTGGCTGCTGCCATCAAGGGCTACAAGTGCATCTTCACGATGCCGGACAAGATGAGTCAGGAGAAGATCAACACGCTCCGGGCGCTCGGGGCGGAAGTGATCGTCACGCCCACCCAGGTCGAACACAATGACCCGCGCAGCTACCATGCGGTGGCCGTACGGCTGAACAAGGAAATCCCGAACAGCTATTTCCCCAACCAGTACGAGAACATGTCCAACAGCGAGGCCCACTATGAGTCCACGGGACCCGAGATCTGGGAGCAGACCGACGGCAGGCTGACTCACGTCGTCATCGGTGTCGGAACGGGCGGCACAATCAGCGGCTCGGCCCGTTTCTTCAAGGAAAAGAATCCCAACATTCGTGTCATCGGTGTCGACCCGATCGGTTCCATATTCGCGGAGATGTTCAAGACCGGCCAGCGGCCCGAGCCGCAGCCCTACACTGTTGAGGGTATCGGCCAGGACGAGAAGCCCGCGAACGTGGACTTTAGCGTGATCGACGAACTGTACCCGGTTTCAGACAAAGACTCGTTTCTGATGACACGGAAGCTGGCGCGCCTGGAAGGGATCTTCGCAGGGGGCTCGGCCGGATCGGCGCTACACGTCGCGTTGAAAGTGGCGGCGGACCTGGACGAATCTGCGCTGATGGTGGTCATCATTCCGGATTCCGGTGCCCGCTACCTCAGCAAGATCTACAACGACAACTGGATGCGGGAGAACCAGTACCTGGAACCGATGCTCAACGTTCGGGCGAACCAGGTTGTGGGCAAGAAAACCCGCAGGGCGGGAGGCCTGGCCTCGGTGCCGCCGGCGACGACGATCGAGCAGGCCGTGGACCTGATGCAGGAGCATCAGATCTCGCAGGTTCCCGTGATGGAAAACAACGAATTCGTGGGCAGCATCAGCGAAGGTCGGATCCTGGAAATCCTCGTGTCGGACCCGACGGCGCGCAGCAAGCCCGTGGCCGAGTATATGGAAGGCCCGTTCGCCGTGCTTTCGGGGGACGCACCCATCAACACGATCTCAGAACACATGAAAGGCGACGCTACGGCGGTTCTCGTGAAGTCTGAAAGGGGCTTCGACATCATCACGAAGTCGGACCTGATCCTGTTCCTGACGCACCTTCAAGGTAATGGCGACGAGAGCCTCTGAGGGCGGGCATCCACCGAATCTCATTGACGCTTCGGCGGGACGTCAATACAGTGTTCCCAACTAAGGAGACCCCATGGATCGAAGAAAATTCTTTGCGGCTATCGGTGCGGCGGGTGCGACGAGCGTCGTTCCGACGTCGGCTCTGGCCGAAACCCTCGAGCACATGATGATCGAGGAGCTGGAACCCCCGCAGAACCAGGAGGAGCCCGAACTCTCCGAGATGCCTGCGGCGCCCACGCTCGCGGACTTCTTCGAGCACAGGTTCCGGTCGACCAGCCACGTCATGCAGAGCGCGACGCGTGCGATGGAGAACGGCCACGATGAAGAAGTCATCCTGTCGTGCCTCCTGCACGACCTCGTGCTGACGCTGATCCGGCCGGATCACGGCTGGTGGGGCGCGCAGCTGTTCAGGCCCTACGTGTCCGAGCAGGTGAGCTGGGCGATCAATTACCATCAGCCGCTGCGGTTCTACCCGGATCCGGAAGTGGGGTTTGAATACCCGGAGATGTACATCCGGATGTTCGGAGCCGACTATGTGCCCGAACCCTACATCGATGATGCGTACAAGTTTGCCCGCAACCACAAGTGGTACATGAGGGCGCGGCTGATCACGATGAACGACGAGTACAGCTTCGACCGGGATGCCAGGCCGCAGCTTGAGACCTTCACCGACATCATCGGTCGCCACTTCAAGCAGCCGAAGGAAGGGCTCGGTTTCGACAACAGTCCGACGGCACACATGTGGCGGACGTTGATCAATCCGAACCGGCCCCTCTAGGCCCGGATTGGGAAGGCCACGGATTACGCGGATTAAGAGGAAATGCTTTTGGGGGCGGGTGTCCTCAAGAGAATCCGCCTAATTCTTGAAGTCTGTGGCTAATACTAACGGCTGGCGGCTTTGTTCCGGCTATCGGGTGGGGTCGGGGGGAGCGAGGTCGTGTCTCCAACTGCCAGCGCCTGCCGCAGCCTCCCGGCGGCGTCGGGCGGACCCTTGTAGTAGATCTTCCGGCTGAAGTCGGGAAACCAGTTTAGAACGGCGCCGTCCCTGGACATGAACTCGTAGCCGTGGGCGATGATCGACCAGCTTCCGTTGTAGCCGGCGACGCGTATCAGGTTTTTCAGGCCTTTCAGGTTTCCGTCGAAACGATCCACGAACTTGTGCCTCTCACTGGGGTTATTCTTCTACCTTAGGGCCGTGCCTTCAAAATGGCAAGCACTTCTGGTGCTGGTCTCAGCGTTAATCCTAAGTCGATCATGGAGACCGTAAGTCATGGGGACGGACCCGTCAACAGCGAATGGACTCCCGAATCCCTCCACTTGTGAATTCGAGTGTTGACGCGTCTGTCCCCGCAATTTCTCATACAACCCGTTATGGTAGACTCTCGCTCGATATCCCCCGAGGAGCCCGTGGTGAAGGCCGCCAAAAGCTGTAGCGGCGCTCTCTGAGCGCCGATTGATGGGTGCTCCCAGGGGCTCCTGGAAGAAACTGAAATGGTTGGGTTCATCGTCCACAACAAAGGCGATCGCGTCGGTGTCGCTGTCCGCATTCTCACGCGCGGTGAAGAGGCTGAAGGCTGGTGCATGGAAGACGATTCCACGATGTCGATCCGTGCCACAACCGACGTCCCGCTGGGCCATAAGATCGCCCTGGGTGACTGTGCCGCCGGAGACGCGATCATCAAGTACGGTGTGAGCATCGGGCTTGCGACAGCAGACATCGGGACCGGCGACCACGTCCACACTCACAACCTCCGGAGTGCCAGGTGGCAACAGTGAGCAGCTTGGAATTCATGGGATACCGCCGGGAGAACGGGGCGGTGGGGGTCCGGAATCATGTGATCATCCTGCCGCTCGACGACCTGTCGAACGCCGCCTGCGAGGCCGTTGCGGCTCATATTCAAGGGACGATGGCCCTGCCGCATCCCTATGGTCGGCTGCAGTTCGGGGAGGACCTCGAGCTGTTTTTCGACACGCTGATCGGGACCGGAGCGAACCCGAACGTCGCCGCGGTCGTCGTGATCGGCATCGAGCCGAACTGGACCGAGCGCATCGTCGAGGGGATTCGGAAGACAGGAAAACCCATTGTTGGTTTCTCGATCGAACGGAACGGCGACCTCAAGACCATCGAAATGGCCTCTCGCAAGGCTGCTGAGTTCGTCCACTGGGCCTCGGAGTTGGGGCGAACGCCGTGCACGTTCGCGGACCTGACGATCTCGATGAAATGTGGGGAGTCCGACACGACTTCGGGCCTGGCGTCAAACCCGGCAGTGGGCAATGTCGTGGACCGGCTTATCGGGACGGATGCGACCATTCTGTTCGGAGAGACTTCTGAAATCACGGGTGCCGAGGAGATCTGCAAGGCCCGCGGTGCGACGCCGGAGGTCGGCCAGGCGTTCTACGACACTTGGAAGGCTTACAACGACTTCATCGAGGAGCAGGGGGCCGACCTGCTGGGCTCCCAGCCGACGAAGGGCAACATCGCCGGAGGCCTGACGACGATCGAAGAAAAAGCGCTGGGGAATCTCCAGAAGATCGGTAAGACCACCCGCTACGTCGGCGTCCTGAAACCGGCCCAGGCCGCTGGCGGCAAGGGCCTTTGGTTCATGGACACCTCATCGGCCGCCGCGGAGGCGGTGACGCTCTGGGCGGCGGCGGGCTCTGTCGCGCATTTCTTCACGACCGGCCAGGGCAATATCATAGGTAACCCGATCATCCCGGTCATCAAGACCACGGCCAACCCGATTACCGCCGAGACTATGTCGGAGCACATCGACGTCGACATCACCGGCATCCTGCGGCGTGAGATGACGCTGGACGATGCCGGTGACCTGTTGATCGACATGCTGGTCCGGACCTTGAACGGTCGTCTTGTCGCGGCGGAGGTCCTCGGCCATCGGGAGTTCGTGCTGACGAAGTTGTACAGGAGCGCGTAACAGGGGGTAGGGGACCCACCATGAAGCGACGAAAGGTGTCCGTTATTGGAGCCGGAAACGTGGGAGCCGCGACGGCCCTTCGACTTGCCGGGATGGATATATTCGACATCGCTCTGATCGATGCGATGGAAGGCCTTGCGAGGGGCCGCGCACTGGACATCCAGCAGGTCGGAGCGATGACGCTGTCGGATTCCAGGATCGAAGGAGGGTCCGACTACACGCTCACGGCAAACTCCGACATCGTCATGATTACGGCCGGCTTGCCGCGGCTTCCGGGGATGACCCGTGCGGATCTGCTGTCGCAGAACGCCGAGACCGTAGGCTCATGCGTCCGTTCGGTCATGGAGCATTCGCCTGAGCCGTTCCTGATCGTCGTGACGAACCCGCTCGACGCCATGTGTCATGTCGCCCTGGATGAGAGCGGTCTTGGGAAGCAACGGGTCATCGGCATGGCGGGCATGCTCGACACGATGCGCTTCCGGACATTTATCGCCCATAAACTCGGCGTGTCGATCGAGAACGTGGACGCGACTGTCATCGGCGGTCACGGTCCGAGCATGGTGCCTCTGGTCCGTTTCGCCACCGTTGCCGGCGCGCCGTTGGCAGAGCTGATGGAGCCGGACGAGCTTGAGGCCGTGCTGGATCGAACCCGCAACGCAGGTTCGGAGATAGTCGGCAACCTCGGGACTGGCGGCGCGTCCTTTGCACCCGCCGCTGCGATCGTCGACATGGTTCATGCGATTCATGGCGACGAGCACAAGATCATCCCCTGTTCCGTACTGCTGGAAGGGGAATACGATATCGACGGTGTGTTCGTGGGCGTTCCCTGCATCTTGAGTTCCGTCGGCGTCGAACGCGTTGTTGAACTCGACCTGTCCGTGGACGAATTGATCCTGCTGCGCCGTTCCGCGGATCACGTCGAGGAACTGCGCGACCAGTTGAAGCAGTTCGGCAATTGATTCTCTGCATTCGGGGCGAACATGGACGAGTCTCCCGTTTGTAAGTCCGACGAACATCTTTTCCTTCCCCTCCTGGAAGTCCAGGTCCCATTGCTCCGCTGTGTCCGGTGCGATGTTCTCGCCTATCAGGAAACAGTCAAGCAACTGGCAAAGAAACGGGCCTATTTGCCCGACGTCGCGCACCATCCCCCCGCCCCACCGTCCTTGTGGCAGCGGATTCGGGCGGCGCTTCGAGGGACATCGCTGTGACCGACCGGAAACGCGAATCGCCATCCTCCATCGACGTTGTTCCGGCCACCCACAAGTGCTGGGACGATGTGCTCACGCTGTTTCGGGGCGATGGTGAACATGGGTGTTGGTGCCAATATCGGCGCCAGTCGTCGTCTGCATACAGTGGCAAGGAACCGGGTGCAGGAGCCGGAGATCTCCGTCGTCAGGTGCGGGAATGGCCACCACCCGGCATGGTCGCTTATCTGGACGGAGAGCCCGCCGGCTGGCTCGGTTTCTGGCCGCGCGACCGGATGGAGCGACTGGTCCGCTCGCGCACGATCCCGAAGATCGACGACCGGGAGGTCTGGGCGATCGTCTGCTTCATGGTCAGGGTCGGCTATCGCCGGAAGGGCGTTGCTGCGGCGCTTTTGACAGGTGCGATTGACTTCGCCAGCGAGGCCGGCGTCCCGGCGATCGAGGCCTACCCGATCGACCCGGAGGGCCGTCGTATCGACGTCACCTCCGGTTACGTCGGCTTCACGCCCATGTTCGAAGCCGCCGGCTTCCGGCCGATCGTAGAGACTCGGGCCCGCAGTGCCCGCCTTCCCCGAATACTCATGCGACTCGAACTGAAGGAGGTGGTGGCCTCCTACCGGACGTAGTACCCACTCTTCGGCGGCCGCCCCCCCGATCTTCCCTGAAAACTTCCACGCTTTTCGCGCTAAACTCTTTCTTTACTAAGTCAATCAGGTAACTTATCTATGGTCATGGATCTGTCCAGAGAGATCGCTGTTGAAGAACGCTACCGGGAACTGCATACGCGCTACCCCGCGCTCGACCTCATCGGCAATACCCACCTGGTGGAGCTTTCCGTCTTCAGGGACGAGTTTCCCGGAGTGCGTGTCTACGCCAAGACCGAGTACCAGAACCCGGGCGGGAGTCTGAAGGATCGGCCGGTCCGCCGGATGCTTCTCGAAGCCATGCTGGCCGGTGAATTAGAAGGCGATCGCGCGATACTGGATTCGAGTTCGGGGAACGCCGGTATCGCGTACGCGATGATCGGCGCGATGATGAGAGTTCCCGTTCACATCGTCATACCGGGTAACGCAAGCCGCGAGCGCAAACTGCGCATACTGTCCCACGGCGCGACTCTGACCGAGACGGACCCGATCGAAGGCTACGACGAGGCGCTCCGGGAGTGCCACCGGATTGGGCGAGCGGAGCCGGATCGCTTTTTCCATTGCGACCAGTACTCCAACGATCACAACTGGCTGGCGCACTACCACACGACCGGACCGGAGATCGTGGCACAAACCGAAGGCCGGATCACGCATTTCGTGACCGGCGTCGGGACGGGCGGCTCGCTTACGGGAATTGGCAGGCGGCTGAAGGACGATGTCCCCGGTGTCGAGATCGTTCAAGTCGTCCCCGAAGACTTTCCCGGCGTCGAAGGGCTCAAGCCACTCGAGGCTCCCGGCGACATCATTCCCAAGATCCTCGACATCAGTGTCGTCGACCACAAGGTCCGGGTTTCCAGCGACGAATCCGTCAGGATGTGCGCACGACTGGCCCGGCACGGGCTATTCGCGGGCCAGTCGTCCGGGGCGTACCTCCAAGGGGTTTATGAGACCGCGAAGCGGATAGGCGAAGGCGTGATCGTTACGATGTTGAATGACCTCGGAGAGCGATACATGAGCACCGCTCTGTGGGAGTCCTGACGATGACCAATGATCGATCGTCGTTGGTCAGTCTGCAGTGTTCAATTCTCAATGACAGATAAAACGAGCAATCGGGCATTGGCTATTTGACATCGACCACTGACCATCGACCATCGTTCATTTTTCATTTGCCGAAGGCGATTCTTACTGTAGCGGCGCTCTGTGAGCGCCGAGGAATGGGCGGTCGTAGACCGCCAATCAGTGTAAGACCCGACTTTCACCGCAGCCTCCTGACGATGACCAATGATCAATCGTTATTGGTCAGTCTGCAATGTTAGTGATCAGTAGTCAGTTGGCGATTGGCTCTTGGCTTTCTGGGTGCCAACGGCCAACAGCCAACGGCCATCGACCATCGTTCATTCTTCAACGCACCTGCAGACTGTAGTTCCGATACATCTCCTCGGCGACGATCTTGACGCTCGCGGCCGCGGGCACGGCAATCAACAACCCCAGCACTCCCAGGATCTCTCCCCCGATCAACAGGACCAAGATTACCGTGAGCGGATGGAGGTCCACGTTCTGGGACAGCACGACCGGCGCGAAGACTACGTTGTCGAGGAGTTGGGCGATGGCGACGGCGATGGCCAGCCCCAGGATCGACGCCATCGGAAAACCCAATCCCAGGTACAGCAGGGCACCGAACGCGAGGCCCATCAGCGGCCCAACGTATGGGATCAGGTTCGTCGTACCGATGACGACTGCGATCAGCAGGATGAACGGCTGGGCCGTCCACAGCGACACGACTCCCATCGCTACCATCATCGAAACACCAACCAGCACCGATTCGATAAAGCGGCCCCGAAAATAGCCCCCGACCTGCCGGTCGATCTGATGGAGCATCATCAGAATCATCTCGAAGTAGCGGTTGGGTACCATCTGGATCAGTCGACGCTTCAGTTGCTTGCCGTCCCGGACTATGAAGTAGGCGAGCAGCGGAACCAGCATCAAGTTGATCGTGAGGCTTCCGACGATGGACGGGAGGCTTTCGAAAAAGGCCAGGACAAAGGACGTTCCGCGGTTGGTGATCTCTCCGGCGATGTCGAACGATTCAATGAAGGGAAGTCGCGCCTTGATCGAATCGTCCACGGCCCTCAATTGAGATTCCAGCCGTGCGGCGAACTCGGACGGCTCGTCTTCTGAAGACCCCGCGATCACCGACTGAATCTCGCTGTCCTCGTCGATACTGAGCCAGCCGGGGACGAATGCCATAAACGTTCCCAGGGCGAGAACCATGCTTCCGAACAGGATGAGGAAGGCGTTCCCTGGAGTGAATTCGCGCCGCCCGAGGCGCGTGACCCCAGGCTCGAACAGGTAGACGAGGAACAAGGCGGCTATGAACGGGACGAGAAGAATTCGGACCGTGAAGTACGCCAGCCCCAGGAAGAGTACCAACGCTCCGAGAAAAAGCAGGCGCGTCACGAAGTCGCTGAACGTGCTCATTCGCTCTGGACGTCCCATAGCTTCCGGAGCTGGCTGTTGGTGTACCGCAGCCTCTCCGCCAGCGTCCTCGACAGGCCCATCGTGATCTTGGCCCCCATGATCGGGTGCAGGTTCATGATCTCGAGCAAATCCGGGTGGAAGAAGCCGATCAACTCGGAACGCTCGCGTGCTCTGGCCGTGGCGGACCTCTCGGGATCCCCCAGGAGAGCCATCTCGCCGAAGAAGTCTCCCGCCTCCAGCTGCGCCAGGAAGAGCGGGTTGTCCGAGTCGTGGTCCAGCAGGATGTCGACGCCGCCCGACTCAATCACGTACATTCCGGCGCCGGGCTCGGATTCCATGAAGACTACTTCATCAGGTTCGAAGGTGCGGGCGTGGACTATCCGGGTCATGATGTGCATCTCCCGGTCGTTCAGTTCCCGGAAGATTGGAACCTGCCGGAGGATTTCCGCCACGCCTTCTTTTGACCGGCCGAGCCGGAAGATGTTCGCCCAGATGCCGTCGGTCCGCATGCTGAAAGGAATGTACTCGAACGCCGAGGCGAAATGCAATTTCCGATATCCGTCCGATGTGCCTTCCTTCTTCTCGCTCGTGCGGAAAGGGTGAGTTGACCCGAAGCCGGTGTCTGCCGTAAGTTTACGGACCATGAAAGCTATTCGCGTGCACAACCATGGGGGAGCCGAAGTCCTCCAATACGAAGATGCCCCGGAGCCGGAACTCGTGTCCGGACAGGCACGGGTCCGGACCGAAGCCATCGGTGTCAACTTCATCGACGTTTACCATCGGACGGGTCTTTACCCCACCGAACCTCCTTTCACTCCCGGAATGGAGGCGGCAGGGACGGTGGCCGAAGTGGGGCCCGATGTCGACGAAGTGAAAATCGGCGATCACGTTGCCTACGCGATGACCCCCGGTTCCTACGCTGAATCCGCGGTGGTCCAGGCATGGAAACTGGTTCCGCTACCGGACGGCGTCGATGCTCGGGTGGGCGCGGCGATCATGCTTCAGGGCATGACAGCCCACTACCTGTGCCACAGCACGTTTCCGCTCGGATCAGGCCACCGTGCGTTGGTCCACGCTGGGGCCGGCGGTGTCGGGCTCTTGTTGATCCAGATGGCCAAGATGCTCGGTGCGACCGTCTACGGCACTGTTTCCACAGAAGCTAAGGCGGAACTGGCGCGCGATGCCGGCGCCGACGAAGTCATCCTCTACACCGAACAGGACTTCGAATCCGAAGTGCGGCGCCTGACCGATGGGGAGGGCGTCCATGTCGTCTACGATTCGGTCGGGCAGTCGACGTTCGAAAAGAGCCTCGGCAGCCTGAGGCCACGCGGATATCTGGTGTCGTTCGGCCAGTCCAGCGGTCCGATCGCCCCGTTCAACCCGGGCCTGCTTTCGGCCAAAGGCTCGCTGTTTCTCACGCGTCCCACCCTCGCCAACTACGCGGCCACGCGCGAGGAGGTTGTGCGTCGCTCGAAGAATCTGTTTGACTGGTACGCCGCCGGGCGCCTGAAGCTCCGGTCCGAGCACACGTTCCCGCTTTCCGAGGCGGCCGAGGCCCATCGTCAGTTGGAAGGCAGGAAGACTACTGGGAAAGTACTGCTGATTCCGTAACAGGCGAGGCAAACGGGGCGGGCTCGAGTGCTGTTTGGTTGCCGTTGATCGTGAAAGCGGCCCAGTAGAACGGGTGGTCGCCTCGCTGGATCATCCGAACCTGGGCCTTGCGGAGGGCCAGGGCGATTGGCACTCCCGCCGCCACGCTTTCGTGGAACCACCGCATGAGTTGTGATGTGGCGGTTGTCTCGACCGGCCAGAGCGAGCCGACGACCGAACCGGCCCCGGCAATGATGAAGGCCGATGTCAAGCCCCGAACTCCGGTTCCACCCGTCGAATTGCCCACGGCGGAATCACAGGAGGAGAGCACGACCAACGCGTTTGGCGCCAGCCGCTGGTCTGCGATTTCCCGGGCCGTCACCAGGTTGGGACCTTCCGCGCTTCCGTCCAGCCGGATCGAAGAGGACAGGGCATTGTTGCCGTCGAAGGCCGAATGGCCCGCGCAGTGCACCAACCACGCGTCATCCAGAGCGTTGAGGAAGGTTGCCTTATCCATTTCGACCCCATCGAACTCTTCGATGCTGCCGTAGATCTGACCCAGAGCGTTCAATTCGGCCTGAATCGCCACGCTCTGATTGCGGGAGCCCAGCGAAACCAACTTGCCTTCACGTCCGGGAAGCTGGGTGTTCAGGAAGTAGGCCAGGCTGGGTGTCTGCATAACTGAGAAGTCTTCGATCAGGTGCCGGCCCGCAGGGGATAGTAACGCCCTATAAGGCAGGCGGTTCAGCAGCCCGTCGGGAACGATCGTCAGAGAATCGGAACCGTCTATCAGGTCGGCTACAGGCTCGATCAGAATGCGGTACAGCTCCTCCGAGAGTGTGTCTATCTCCTCTGGCGCTGCCCGGTCCTGGAGCAGTTGCCCGAAACGCTCGACTTTCTCCTGAAGGTCATCGCGTCGAACGGCGTGCTCACGAACGTCCAGCGAACCATTCGAGGCGACCCATAGGAGCACTCGATCGTCCAGAATCATGTGTTCCAGGACTACGTGGTCTTCCAGCGGGTACCCTCGACCGGATCCGAACAACCGGTTGGCGAACTCCTGGTCCTCAACGTATTGATCGAGCATCTCCGTCAGTAGCTTCTGTCGGTATCCCTGCGTGTCTCGCCAGGCCGTCTCGATGTCGCCCCGATCGACGTGAAACCCGATCGCCTGTTCGTAAACGGAACGTCTCCTCTGGTCGAACGCCAGTCTCGCGCGAGGCGCAAGCTGGTCATCCTCGCTTTCGATCGCTTCCACCGCTGATGCGAAGTGACCTGTCGCGGCCGTCGCCCGGCCGAGTTCCTGGTTGGCTTTGGCGAGCTCGAGGCGGTACTGGTGCCTGTAAAACACATCGAACGGTGGTTGCGTGAGCAGAGGGAGTTTGGGGGTCAGCGTTTGGATTACTTCGGATGGCTGGCCCCGATTTGCTTGAATCCTGGCCTTGCCGAACGTGAGGATCACATCGAGCATTCCTTTGACCGCGTTCGAAGTGTCGATCTCCTCGAACACGGCCTCAGCCGCCGCCATTCGCGCGTCTGCCAAATCCGGCAGAGAAGCCGCTTCTTGCATTTGCGCGAGTTCCACGTTGAACTGCACCCGGCTGGCCGGATCTCCGGCGAGGTCTGCGCGCCGGATAGTTTCAACCTGGTGATCCAGGGCCTGGTCTGCTCTGCCTAGGAGCCTGTCGGGAATTGGCTCCCTCGAAGCAAGAATCAACAACTTACGAGCCATCCCCGGTCTGTAAGTTGTTGATTCTTGGTTGCAGACTTCTTATTCCCGACAGGCTCCTAGAGCCGCGAGGTTCCGGCTCGTGACCCAGTGCAACTGCTGTCGCCGGGCGTGGTCATCCTGGGGAACCAGGGCGAAGGCCGCCGTGGCCACGTCGAGACTTTCCCCGACGCTGCCTTCGAGAAACAAATATGTCGATAGATAGAACCGTGCGCGAACCGACTCGTGCCGTGCGCTAATTCCCATAGGTAAACCCCCGGCTTAGCCGGGGCGACTCGCAGAGGTTTGACCGAGAGCGGCGGTAGATAGGAAAGTCCTGCTTGGAAGCGACGACTTCCAAAGAAGGAGGACTCAATGAAAGAGGCCCGAAGGCGATCGCACACGAAATGGGACTGCAAGTATCACATGGTGTTCATTCCGAAGTAGGCGGTATCCAGTGTGGCGGGATTCATCAAGGGGAAGAGTGCAATCTCGACTGCCCGGAACTTTCTGGGACTGAAACACCGTTTGACAGGGAAGAGTTTCTGAGCGCGAGGCTATTTCGTTTCCACGGTGGGGATGGACAAACAATTCGTGCGGGAATACATTTGGCGGCAGGAGCGGGAGGAGCAGCGTTTGGAGGAGCTGAACATGGCGTGGGGGCATCAGCTGCCTTCAGGCGGCGCTTGACCGGCCCCTTTGAGGGGCTCACAGAAATAAGCCCCCGGCTCTGCCGGGGGTCATTTAACTCAATCTTGATCGAATCGGCAATCTTCCGCGGGCGGAAGGAAATTACCTCTTCCTCGGTCTCCCTCCGCACAAACGTCCAGCGCTCCTTGCTGAGGGAATGAGTTTCCACCGATTTGATGGCCGTCCATGGAATCGAGATCATGGACGGGCTGCGATCGATCAGGGAAATCGCATCCTTGTAGAGTTCCCGAACGTGGACGACGATGCGGAGGTACAGGTCCGGGTTGCCGCCGGCGGCTCGGATGCCCTCAAGCTCCCCGTTGCCACTGATGGCCACTGCATACCGGTCGTCTGCCTTCGGGACTACGCTCAGCGTCGCGCGGTGGTGCGGCGCCTTCGGCAGTCCGATGCGCAGGTAGTCCGGATCGTTCAATGACAACATGGCCAAACCCCTAACGTAGAATGGGGTGGTCTTTTCGGCCGCGAGGAGGGGGGAGGCGCCCAGGATCGAAGCTGCGCTGACGCCACCAGCTACGGTGAGAAAATCTCTTCTATTCATTGGTATCTCCTTGTTAACAAGAAAAATGGGCTTACGACTCTAAGAGACGTAAGTTTTCCGTTCAGACTTGTAGAAAAGTTTCTTGTGGGGTCTGCGCCGTTTATTACGTCTTCTTAATTCAAGGAAGGACCAAATCCACCGCGGGTCAGAAGGAACCCGCCTTCGAATAACAAGGGGAACCGATGGTTCAACGCAAATGCTTGAATGAAGAGACTTTGGCGGGCTACCTGGAAGGCTTGCTGGATCCGCCGGTCCGAGCGGCCGTGGAACAGCATGTGGTCGGCTGTGACAGCTGCCGGAGCCAGCTTGCGTTCTACATGCGTATTCTGGATGAAGACGTTCGCGAAGAAGAGGAGTCGGTTGTCCAGGCAGCCATGGAGCGTTGGTCGGGCCGATCCGTTCCCGCGCCCGCTTCGGGGGCAATGTTCAGCTCGATGAAGGGTCTGGCGATCGCGGCGTCGTTGCTTCTCATGGTGACGTTGACGGTGTTTGTGAGCGTCAACTGGGACTTCGGACCGAGCGGCGGTGAGATTGTGGAGCGTCTTCTCGCCGAAGAGCGGCCGTTCGACGCACGTTTGGCCCTCCAGCAGTACATACCCCGCACGCGCGCCCCGAACATGGCCGCTGGGGCCTCCCGCCGGATCGACCTCAACCTTTTGCGCGGCGCCGCGGAAAATTACTCGCTGGGGATGTTCTACCTGTTGGAGAAGAACTTCGAGATGGCGATCGATCACCTTGAAGTGGCTGTCGATGAAGCCGATGCCGCAAGCAAACCCGCGGTCCACAACGACCTGGGCGTGGCTCACCTCGAAAGGGATTTTGATTCCTCCGAACAGCAGGCCGTAGACATGAATATTGCGCGCGAGTCGTTCGAGGCATCACTCGACCTGGACAGCCGCTTCGCTCCCGCCCTCTTCAACCTGGCTATCTTGTTTTCGAGGCAGGACCTGGTGGCTGAGGCCGAGGCGAGGGCGAGGGCGTACATCGACCTGGATGGCGATTCTCAATGGGCCGACGAACTCTGTAGATTGGTGAACGTCGATTAGTTCCGCTGCCAGGCGATGACTCATCTCGAATCAATTCAGAAGGCTGGCGACGAAGGGATTTCGTCTGCCACACTGCCGCGCGAATGCGGGGTTCACCCGACGGACACCGATCTGTGGGAAGAGTTCCAGAAGCGTTTCCAGAAGAGGATATTTCTCTATGTGCTTCGCGCATGCCGCATCTCAAGAGGACACCAGGATGAGATCCGCGAAATCGTCCTGGATCTGGCACAGGAAGTGTATGTCCGTCTCGTTCAGAACGAAGGTCGGATGTTGCAGTCGTTCCGGGGTCAGACCGATTTCGCGGTCAAAGCCTTTCTGGCCCGGATCGCCACAAGTGTCGTATCCGACCATTTCCGCTATCTAGGAGCCTGCGCCGTAGGAAGTGAATGAGATAATTGTGTCGCAGTTAGGAGGAGATTGCGATGCCGACGACGTTTCGCCCGTACCAGCCGGATCAGGGGTTGCTGCTGGCGCCGGATATGCGGGATTGGTTGGCGGAGGGGCACTTGGCGCACCATGTGAGCGATCTGGTGGACGGATTGGACTTGACGGCGTTTTACGCGCCTTACGAGGGGGACGGTCGTCGCAAGTCGCCGTATGAGCCGCGGATGATGGTGAAGGTGATGATCTACGGGTACGCGACGGGGGTGTTTTCCTCCCGAGGGCTGGCGCGGAAGCTGGAGGAGGACGTGGCATTTCGGGTGTTGGCGGCGGGGAATTTTCCGAGCCATCGGACGATTTGCGAGTTTCGCCGCCGTCATTTGGCGGATTTCAAGGCGCTGTTTGTGGAGGTGGTGCGTCTGGCGCGCGAGACCGGCGTTGCGAACTTCGGCAAGTTGTCGATCGACGGGACGAAGGTTCGAGCCAACGCCAGCAAGCGCAAGGCGATGAGTTACGGTCGGATGCTGGAGGAGGAGCGGCGTCTGGAGAGCGAGATCGAAGCGTTGCTGTCGCGCGCGCGGGAGACCGACGCGGCGGAGGACGCGCGTTTCGGGGAGGCGCATCGCGGCGATGAGTTACCCGAGGAGTTACGCCGCCGGGAGGATCGGCTGGCGGCGATCCGGGCGGCCAGGGCGCGATTGGAGGCCAGGCAACGGGAGGCCGACGAGGCGCGGGGACGCGAGCCCGGTTCGAAGCGCAACCGGAAGGGCGGGCGGCCATACAAGCGGGAATACGGCGAGCCGGACGAGAAGGCGCAGGACAACTTCACGGATCCCGAAAGCCGGATCATGAAGACCTCATCGGAGGGTTTTCAGCAGTGCTACAACGCGCAGGTGGCGGTGGAGGGAGAGAAGCAGTTGATCGTCGCCACCGAGGTGTCGTCGAACGCCAGCGACCAGGGTCGACTGGTCCCGCTGGTGGACGAGGTGGAGGCCACCCATGGGGAACGGCCGGAGACGGTGCTGGCGGATGCGGGCTACTGCAACGAGGACGACCTTGAGGCGCTGGAGGCGCGCGGCGTGGACGGCTATGTGGCCTTGGGCCGGGAGGGCCGGCGCGCGGTCGCGGTGGACGCGGCCAGGCATCCGGCGAAGGCCCGCATGGCCGAGAAGCTGGCGACCTCGGCGGGACGGGTGCAGTACGCCCGACGCAAATGGCTGTCGGAGGCGCCCAACGGGTGGATCAAGGAGGTGCTCGGTTTCCGCCGATTCAGCCTGCGCGGCCTGAACAAGGTCCAGGGCGAGTGGAACTTGGTGTGTCTGGCATTGAACGTCAAGCGGATGCAGGGCTTCAGGCAGCCTGATGACAGGGATACCGCCCGCAAATCAGGCCGAACGAGGGTCGATTCAAGCACCCGTGGCGCACCCATCGGCGCCTCGGCGTCCAAAACGCCATTCCCCGGTCACCGATACCGATCGATCGCCATCTCGCGTAATTCGCCGAGCCGAAAATCGTCCTACGGCGCAGGCTCCTAGCGGCAGAAAAGAGGCAGGCACAGGTGATTTCAATTGATCATGCCAGAGAGATGGTTGAGAACTCGCGTGTCGAGGGCAAGGACCTGGACTCCCCGGCGATCGGCGCTCTTCTTTCCTGGATCGACGTTGAACGCGTTCTGGAGGGCGACCACGACCGTCGACACGCCACCCGGAACCTCTTGATCTTCAAACTCTACTACATCGACGGATTTACGGCATCCGAACTGGCCGCTTTCCCGGGATTCTCGCTCAGCGTTTCGGGGATCGAAGCAGTTCTCAGCAGAATGCGAAAGAGGCTTCGGCGGTGACCGAGCCTCGCCTACGCTCGACGCTGATGGCAGGTTTGGTCCAGAGAGCCGCACCGGCTTCAGCGACGGATGCGAAAGCTGTCGATCAACTGGTGCGTGTGTCGCGCCTGGCCATGGTCGGAGAGCTGGTTGCTTGTTTCGCGCACGAGGTGTCGAACCCCTTGATGTTGACACTAGTGTCCGGTTAGAAGTCGAATAGAACCAGCTGGTTAGGATCTTGGAGTTCATTGAATTGGGAATCAGGCGCGTGAAAGGCCTGCAAAATGGGCTGTTTCTCAAGAATCGTAATGCTGAGAATCTGTAGGATTTGGTAAAGACTCCTATCGATGCCGAGGCGCTTCCGGATGATGGCGACGTGAACATAAACCGAAATGGCGATCCAGATCTGGGTCTTCACCGCATTCTCGCTGGTGCCGTAGAAGGACTTGATTCGAAGGTGTTGTTTGATCCATTTAAAGAAAAGTTCCACCTGCCATCGCGACTTGTAGATCTGAGTGATGGTGAGTGCAGGCAACGCGAAGTTGTTGGTCAGGAACTTCAACCGCTTGTTCGTCCCGGCATCGAAGTAGCTGATACGCCGCAACGGATCGGGATAGGTTTTGGCGGATTTGTTCGTTGTGAGGATGACCGTCTGGTCGGATCGCAATCCCGTGGTCGTGTCCACCCGACGGGAGTACCGCCGCCGCAGGACGACGTTCTTCTTAGCACGCACCACAAAGAAAGCGGAACAGAGGGAGAAGAGAAAGAGCCGTTCAAAATCGATATAGGCGCGGTCCATGACGTAGAAGGCACCCGCTTCGGGTGCGATCTCATCGAGAACGTTGACGTCATGGACTTTCCCGTCTGTGACGTGGATAAACGCGGGAATGTTGCCGTGAAGATCCAGCAGTGTATGCATCTTGACCGCGGCTTTGTGCCGGCGAAACCGGGCCCATGGGAATAGTGAAAGACACAGGTCAATGGTGGTCGAGTCCAGGGCATATAGACCTTGATCCAACTCGACGCCGATGGGGTCTTCGGCATATAACGGCCGCGCCATGCCGATCAGGACCTGTGCGAAATCCGCATAGATCCGCCAGTCGCGCCGCTCGTTGGCGTCGGCCAGTGTCGTCCGCGCCACCTTGCTTCGGAATCCCATGTGGTAACGCTTTCTGCCGAGGGCGCGTAAGCAGGCTTCGATGTCGCGGAGGCTTTCACGATAGGTCAATTGGGCGAATGCCATCGCCAGGAACTGATCCCAGCAGGAAAACCCTTTCTGCTGGTAATCGCCCCGATAGCGGGCGACACACTTCTGAAACTCGTATCGGGGCGCGTAATCCATGACTTGTGAGAAGACGGTTTGGCCTGAGTTCATGCGCCATTGGTATCACCCCTCTCACCGTAATATTGCTAAAAGTGTGATCGGCAGGTTCAAATCGAAAAATCGCAGAATGCCATTCAACTCACTGTTCATCTATAAGTTGCCGGCGGCTGTCGCACCGTGTTCCGGACACTAGTGATGTTGATACAAGGGCACCTGAGACTGGTCGACCATCAACTGCCGGCCGACAGTGGCATGCGAAAGAGCATCCAGGCCGCCAATGAAGCAGCCGAAAGGATCGGCAAGATTGCTTCCCGCACGCTTGATTTCACACGTCAGGGTGGAGCGGCGGAGGAACAGGCCCGAGTCGATCGGATCATCGACGACGCCTACAGTTTCGTCCGTCCCTATCTTGACCTGCGCCGCATTTCCTTCGAGTTTGAGCCAGGGCACGATCTGGCCATATTTCGGGTTGACCGTATGCCCCTTGTCCAGGTTCTTGTGAACTTGTTCCAGAATGCGGCAGACGCGATGACTGATCGTTTCGAACGAAGGCTGACCGTCGAGACAAGACTGAACACGCACCGACTGACGCTCCGGGTGACCGACACCGGCAGGGGAATCCCTACCGCCGACACCGCGCGTATCTTCGAGCCGTTCTTCAAGACCAAAGGGCAACTGGGGACAGGACTGGGTCTCTACATTACCCGCCGGATCGTCATCGACGAGCTTCACGGAGCGATTTCGGCCGACAGCGTCCCCGGCAACACGACGTTCACGCTCTCGCTTCCACGCCTCTGACCACTACCATCCGTCCGCCTTTTGAATAGCGCATCATCGCATCCTGATTTACCCTGAATGATTCGTCCTGCGGTCTGCGCTGAGAGTTGTGGCTACAAGTGTCTACAACTGTGGGGAACGTCGGCGACCGCCCCTGGGGCTGCCGCAACTCTTTGCAACACGCTGTGGACCAGTTTGTCGGAGGATTCAGCCGTGCCCTTTAGATCGATGACAATGACACGCATCCTGTACCTGGTTTTCTTTGCATCGGGTGCCACCGGCCTGGTCTATGAAGTGATCTGGGTTCGTTTGACCGGGCTCGTGTTCGGAAACACTTCCTTTTCCATCGCGACTGTACTCGGCGCTTTCATGGCGGGTCTGGCGCTGGGGAGTTGGGCTCTGGGCCGCTACGCCGACCGGCAATCGCGCCCGTTGCGGTTCTACGGCATTTTGGAAATCCTGATCGGTCTCTCTGCCGTCGTCGTGCCGTACGCGTTCGGAGCGTTGGACTCCGCCTACTGGGCCGTGGCGCCGGACCTCAAAGTGATTGTGGGTGCGGATCTGGTTTTCCGCTTCGTGATGTCGTTCGTGATCATGCTCGTCCCGACATTCCTGATGGGAGGGACTCTGCCTGTCCTGGCGCGGTTCTTCGTCCGTGCCACAGACGAGGTGGAATCGCGACTGGGAACCCTGTACGCGCTCAACACGGCCGGCGCGGCTATGGGTACTCTGGCCGCGGCGTTGGTGCTGATCCCTTACCTCGGGAATCAATTGACGACGGTATGGATCGCCATGTTGAACATCGGTCTGGGCCTCCTGGCCATCCGCCTGGATCTGTCTGAGGAACCCTTGGTTGCTGAAGACCAGTCGGTGAGGGTCGACCCCGCAAGCGAGAGCCCCACGGCGTCCAATGTCTCGGACGGTCTGGTGCTGGCGACGCTGGCGGTTTCCGGGTTTGTCGCGATGGTTTATGAAGTCTCGTGGACCCGCTCGCTTTCCGCGCTGCTAGGCAGTTCCACGTATGCGTTCTCGATCATGCTGGTGACCTTTCTGGTCGGAATTGCTGCAGGCAGTTCGTGGGCGAGCCGCTTCCGGCCATCGGCCAGCCTGCGCATGCTGGGTCTGTTTCAGCTGTTGATCGCCTTCGGAGGACTCGTTTTTCTGGTCGGGTACGTGTTTGCCCCATATCTCCTGCTCGGCCTGGTGCGTGCGCTCTATTACTCGTTTCCAGCGGTTCTCACAGTCCAGTTCATCATGAGTGCCTCGCTGATGATCCTGGCGACGTTCTTCATGGGGGCGACGTTTCCGATTGCGGCGCAACTCTACTCGAGTCGGCTGGTCGTTCTCGGCCGGAGCATCGGCAGCGCCTACTCCGTCAACACGGTCGGAGCGATATTCGGGTCTCTGATCGCCGGCTTCTTCCTGGTACCCACGATCGGCACCGAAAGGACGATCCTCACGGGGCTGTTCTTGAATTCCGCTCTGGCGTTGGTCCTGCTGGCTGAAGAGCGCGGCGTCTTCGCGGCTGCCCGCTGGGCGGCAGTAGGAATGCTTCTTGTCGCCACGGTATCCATGCGTGGAGAAATCTTCTGGGACCCGGGCATGCTGGACCGTGGTGTCCTGATCTACGCGCGGCAGTTCGAGGCCCGGCCCGGGTTGCTGGTCGAGGAACATTACACGGATACCGATATCGTCTATTTTGCCGAGGGGAAGAACGCCAGCATTTCGGTGAGGCGGGGTGACGGCTACGTTGGTCTGCGCACGAACGGCAAGGTCGATGCGTCCAACGGCCAGGACATGACGACCCAGTTGATGATTGCTTACCTGCCCGGGTTCCACCATCCGTCGCCGGAAAACGTCCTCGTGATCGGGTACGGATCCGGCGTCACTGCTGGCGCGGCGGCGGTCTTTCCAGAGGTCGTGCGTGTCGATTGTGTCGAGATCGAGCCTGCAGTCGTGGCGGCAGGACCGTGGTTCGACGATGTCAACCGCCGTAGCTATGACCACCCCAAGGTCAACATCATCGAAGGGGATGCGCGTAACTACCTGAACATCAGCGACCGGACCTACGACATAATCATCTCCGAACCGTCCAATCCATGGATCGCCGGAATAGGCAGCCTTTTCACTGCCGAGTTCTATGAGAGAGCCGCCGCCGCGCTCAACGACGACGGGATCTTTGCCCAATGGGTCCAGCTCTATGAGCTTTCACCCGAGGACATCCGAATGATCCTCGCCGAGTTCGAGAGGCAGTTTCCTGAAGTGACCGTCTGGGATATGGGTGTGGGAGACCTGGTTCTGCTCGGAAGCCGGCAGCCCCTCGTCATGGATGTCGAACGGATGGACCGGATCATTGAAACGGATCCCACCGTGGAGAAGGATTTCCGGGAGCACCTGTTGCTGGATGACCCCCTGGGTATTCTGGCGCACTACGTGATGCCCGTCGAGCGCGTGCGCGAATTCGCGGTCACCGACCTTCGCAACACCGACGACCATCCGCTCCTCGAGTTTCGCTCTCCGAGGAACATGTTCTCCGAGACCTGGGACCTGAACGTGGCACTCCTGAACGAATACAAGTCGGTCTTGCTCCCGGCCGAACTGCCGGAGCGGTTCCGTGAACGCGCCTATCTGGCGGTCATGGAGCCGCTGATTGCGATGGGGGAGACCGGTTTCGCGGGCGTCGCCGTACAGGACCTGGCACAGTTGGAACGGGAGGCAGAGGAGAGCCTCTACATCGCTGCCGCGCGCCTCAACGTGAATTCCCGCCAGTACGACGCCGCTGAAGAGTCGTTGATCCGAGCAGCGGAACTGGCAGGTGAAGATGACGTCTACGGCGCCGAACGCGAGGAAGTTTGGGCGTTGCTGGCCGAGACAACCGGAGACCGCGTCGGCGCGGTTCAGCATTACCGCAGCATGGTTGCTCTGGACCCGAAGCGCACTCAAGCCCTGGAGAGACTGGCGGAGATGTTCGCGCAGTTGCAAGATTGGGATGAAGCTGGTCGGTGGATGGAGCGCTATATCCAGACCTCGCCGTACGCGAGCGGGCGCTACTGGGCGATGCTGGGCGAGTATCTCCTCGAAGCCGAACGCGAGGAGGAGGCGGTTAGCGCGCTCGAGACCGCACTGAGTCTCGAACCCTATTCTTTCCTGGCGCACCTTCGCCTGGCTGAGATACGCGAGAATCGGGGCGATACGGAAGCCGCGATCGTGCATCTGGAGTTCCTGAGTGTATATGCGGTGGATCGCGACTCTGAGATCTACACGCGGTTGGCAGGCATCTACACTGCCGCCGGGCGCTGGGACGACGCGCGCAGAGTTCTCGACAAGGGAGCGAGAATTTTCCCGTCGCATACCGAGATATACAAGATGCGCAAGGGACTCGAGGGGTTCTGACCTGCTTATCGGTCGCTGTGTGAAATGAGCCGACTCTTACTATTGACCGCTTTTGCCGCTTGGTGGCCGCTGCAGTCGGCCATCATGGTCGACGTCAACCTCGTCAACCTGTTTGCCACCGTTCAGGACGAGGAGGGACGGTACGTGACGGATCTCGGGTTGGACGACTTCGAACTCTACGAGGACGGAGAACTGCGCTCGGTGGACGTCTTCGAACGGCAGGACGATCTTCCGACGACCGTCGGAGTGCTGATCGACAACAGCGGCAGTTCGGCCGCGGATCTCGATGCGATCAAGTCGGGGGTGTTCCAGTTTATTTCCACGCTCACGCCCGCTGACGAGACCTTCGTGGTGTCGTTCGCGACCGAGGTGCGGACGATCCACGGTTTCACCAGCGAGGCTGAGGACCTGTCGGCCTCGCTCCAGGGACTCCGTTCCCTGGGCACTTCACTTCTCTTCGACGCGCTCCGTTTCGGCACCTCCAAAGCGCACGAAGGCAGCCATACCCGCAAGGCGCTCGTCGTGCTGACCGACGGAAACGACAACCGCAGTCAGTCCAGCTACACGGCAGTCGTCGAGGACGCGCAAGGCCGCATGGTGATGCTCTACTTCGTCGCAATGGGTCCCCGAATCCTGGTCGACCTGCACACCATCAGCGGACTGGCTTCCATTACAGGAGGCCGTGTCGTACCCGCTAGTAGCGATGACGACGTCGTCGTCGCGCTCATGCAGATTCGCGAGGAAATTCGGTACCAGTACTACCTCGGCTACCACGCTTCTTCCGAGCCCGGCTACCATGCGATTCGCGTGGAGGTCCCCGGGCGCAACGTAACCGTCCGCACCCGCGAAGGCTACCTGGTCGAGTAAGCCGCTTCCCGGTCCGACAGAACCCACAGCGGTAGCGACGGGGTCCGCCGAGAGGAACGAAAATTACCCGGTCACTACCGTTCCCGGTTCTGATTCTTGGTGGACCACTTCTGGCCTCTATATCCCTGATAACAGGACGAAGATGAGGGGGCAGTCGATGGTTGAGTTACCGTTTCGGATTCGAAACACCGTCTTCGATAGTGGGCAGAGCCGCCGAACTTTCATTCGACCGATTACTTTTCATTTCCCGACGCTCGAAGAGGCAGCGCTCCTGGCGTCTGTTGACGGCGTGGGGAAGGTGGTTCCGCGTGACCAGGTCTTCGCGCTTTCCCATCCTCGAAACGGTCCGGTCATCGAGGGCTTCATCGACTGTGCTCTCGGTGAGTTCGTTCGCGCTCAGCTCGAGGCTCTTGCCTCAGACGGGTTGCCCCCGGTTCGTTGCGAGGTCCACGGGCTCGAACCGTTCATGGAGAGCTTCGAGCCGGAGCAGACGGAGCGTTTGCGGGATCTCATCAGTGTCTGCGAGTTTCGCGCGAACGAATTCACGCCCGAGTCCGCCGTCCGGTTCCTGAAGGACACCGGGTTCTTCGATCAGTACATCATCATCGGTGTCAAACACGGCAAGGGCTGGAGGCGTTCGCGTTGCATCACGACCTTCGAAGGTCGGCCTACCGATGCGGCTGCGATTCTGGGTCATCTGGCTGAGTACTTTGGTAAGGAACAGCCGGATGACACTCAACAGGACGACAAGTATCGCTAGCCCGCCTTTCTCGTCGGCTCTCCTGGCGGTGCCTCGACCGCGAGGCTTGCATCTATCCAGACAATGGTGACGCATCTGAGCTTGATGGCCGTGCAGGTCATCTTTGCAGTGTTTCCGATAGCGGCGAAGATCGCCTTCCGGGAGATGTCGCCGTGGTCGGTGGCCTGGGTGCGGCTGGCCGCAGCCTCCGTCATTCTGCTTGTGTGGTTCGGGGTGTTCTCGCGCGATCGCGTGACCCGGCTCGATTACGGAAAGCTGGCCCTGTTCAGCCTGTTCGGCGTCACCATCAACCAGCTCTGCTACCTGAAGGGACTGTCGCTGACGACGGCGATCAACGCCACGATCCTGGTCGGGATGATTCCCGTTTTCACGTTCCTCATGGCTCTGGCGCTCCGCCGGGAGGATGCCGGCCTCCTGAAAGTCGCGGGGATTGTGCTGGCCTTCGTCGGCGTGTTCCTGCTGGCTGGTCCCGGAATGATATCGATGGAGACCGAGCACGCGCTCGGCAATATCCTGCTGTTGTGCGGTGCGTTCGGGTACTCGGCTTACCTGGTTCTGGCGCGCAGGATCATGTCCCGCTACCACCCGATGACGGTCGTCACGTGGATCTTCGTGTTCGGGTCGATCGCCATGCTTCCGTTTGCCTGGGGAGAGGTTCGGGCGACGGACTTTCCCGGCCTCAGCCGGTCGACCTGGGTCTCGCTGGCATTCTTGACCGTGCTGGCGAGCATCGTCGCCTACTACTTGACCGGAGTGGCGCTCAAGCAGGCTTCTGCGACCCTGGTGGCGGTGTATATCTGCACCCAGCCGATTCTGGTGGCCATCCTTGCGGTTCCTTTGCTCGGCGAAACGATAACCTGGACGATGGGGATTGCCGCCATTCTGATATTTGGCGGCGTGGTGCTGACGGCGGCCCATCGTCCTCCGATCCTCACCGACGTGGAACCATGAGTCCCGAGCAACAATACCCGAAGCCCGATGTCGAGGCTATCGAGCGCACGTGCCCGAACTGCGATCTGCCCCTGGACGAATTGAAGTGCAAGCTGTTCTGTCCACGGTGCGGCTTCTACAAGTCCTGTTCCGATTTTTGACGCACGGATTGAGGGGGGAGGGGAGTTAGCCACGGATTACACAGATTGAACGGATCTAAGAAAGGCTTGTCTCTCTTGCCCGTATCAATCCGTTCAATCCGTGAAATCCGTGGCCTTCTTCTCGGCCTTGCTAATCATCTGTGAAATCCTCGACCATGATTCGGTCGAGAACGATCGCCAGGGGGTAATCGGGTTCGATCCCGAGCAGGACATCCAGGTACTGTCGCGCCTTGTCGGCGTTCCCTTCGTCGAACGCCTGGGCGGTCTTGACGTACCAACTGTTGATTTCGGACCAGTAGATCTCCTCCAGCCACGGCTTCTCCCGTGAGCGTTCCAGATAGATCGCCACGAGTGGGATCACGCCGTCCCTAGGCGTCATCAGCCAATTCTCGCGAAAGGATTCGACCTGATGCCGTAAGGCGGCCTCGTCCAGTTGCGGGTTCAGGGAGAGACCGCCCATCATGGCGTCCGCGAGCTCCTGTTCGAATTCGGTCTCCATCGGTCCTCGGGGGAAGTCAGCGCGCCTCTGCCATCCGAGCGATTCATGATAGGCCGCGTTCCTGTCGGCCCGAATTTCGTCGAATCCTCGGTCCAGTTGGCCGGAGGCGAACGAATTGAAGTCCTCGGACCCCCGGACGAGGATTGCACGCCCTTCGTTCCAGCTATCGAGCGCTTCCTCAAGGTCGGCCGCGATTGCGGATGATTCGGCCCACTCCTCGACGAGTTCCTGGGCAGCTTCCGGAATGGCTTCTTCCGTCATCAGGTTCAGGACTTTCCCGGTGAGCCCCGGATCCTTCGACCGGTCGAGCAGGCCCAGCAGCGCCTTCAGATCCTCCCGATGTTGTTCGTGAGTACCGTGGACGGCAACCTCTTCAAGGATTCGGTCGGCGGCGCGCGGTTCCCCGGTTTCGACGAGTAGCTCGAACCAACGGAACGGGAGGTCTTCGTGCGTATGCGCCTTGAGCTTGTAAAGGATGTAGTTGCGCGAGGCCGGCCACCTCTCCTTGAGTATCGACCGCACGATTGCTTCCTGGTCTTCTTCGAGCATCGGCTCGGAAACGAGGTAGGCAAGCACCCGTGCCGACACGCGGTCATCGTACATCGAGAGCAATTCGATGGCGGTTTCGACGATAGACGGATCGGCCAGAGACTCGAACAGCATGTCCGCCACCGAGGTGACGGTTTCTGCTCCGAGCTTTCGCAGGCGTTCGAACATGACTGCCCGATCGATCTGACCCGCGCGCCATTGTTCGAGTGTGTTCCGACCGTCGATCGTCGGCTGCTCCGAGTCCGGCATTTCTTCGAGCCTGCAGAAGAGCTGGTTCGTGTAGCTGCGCACGACTGCGCCCACGCGATCCAGTGAAAACTCCACGTCTTCGATGGCACCGATGACGTCCGGCGCGATGCGTCGCGCAGCCGGTGTCATTCCTGGCAGGGCGCGGCGAATCCTGTCGACCATCTCCGCGCGGACGTCGACGGCGTTGTTCAGGTCAAGCCGGATGCTGAGTTCCACGAGCATCCGGAATTCCTCGTCGCGGAACGATGGCTGCCCATCGTGGATCAGGCGGGCAAGTTCGAAAACCTGAAAATCATCCGTCCGTATGGGCAACTCCACGTCTGCGATCAGATCGGCTAACAGGTCCGTGCTGTCGACCATGGCGCGTTCGAATCGTTTTTCGGCTGGGACCTTCCTGCGATGTTTTTGTTTCCCCATGCTACTCCGCCCGAAACCGGATCGTTCCGCTCGCCGGATCGACATCTTCGATCATCACGACCACCCGGTCTCCTGTGCTCCAACCGTGGTGCTGCCCCTCCACCCTGCCGCGAACAGCGTAGTCCTCCAGCGTCACGTTACCTCTGTGATCCATCACGATCGCCTCAAGGTGTGCTTCTCGCGCGTAACGCGAAAGATACGTCAGCACCCAGTAGGTTGTCGATGATTGTTCCAGCCTGCGCCCTTTTGACTCCGCGATTTCCGCGCTTGTGAGGATATGCAGCAGTTCATCGCGATCGTACGGTGGCGTCGTGCCGGTGAGTGCCGCACCGAATTGTCGTTCCGTGACCAGGTCGGCGTACCTTCGGATCGGCGAAGACATCTGGGTGTACGCATCCAGGCCGAGCCCGGCATGCGGGGCTGGCGTAACCGACAGTCGCGAACGCTTGAAGGTCTTCCTGAGGAGCTCAAACCGAAGCGGCTCGGGCAGTCCAGCCGTATCGGGCGGTGCCTCGGACGGGGCTTCCTGCGTCCTGAAAATGACCGGCAGTCCGATTGCGGAAGCATGATCCGCCGCGAGACGATTGGCGAGAATCATCATCTCGCTCACCAATACTCGCGAGGGCGTGTTCGGGTCTATCATGGACACGTTGATCTCCCCGTCCATGACCTTGACCTTCAGCTCGCGCCGGCGGTAGGTCTGCGCGCCCTTTTCGGCCCGATCTTCATGGAGCCGGCAGGCAATCCTGTGCAGGCGACCCAGGTCCGGGTCGCCCCCCTCCAGAGCGCGATCCGCCTCTTCGTAGGACAATCGTGTCCCGACCCGTACCGTGGATCGAAAGATCCTGAATCCCGAAAGCGAGTCGGCCGAATCGAAACGCGCTTCGAGGCTCATCGCAGGCCGGACCTGGCTTTCGACCAGACTGGCGAGGTCCGTAGCGAGCTTATTCGGGAACATGGTGACTGTGGTATTGGGCAGGTAGATTGTCGTCGATCTTCTCGAGGCCTCCAAGTCCAGCGGGTTTCCCTTTTCCACGAAAGCCGAGACATCGGCAATGTGGATGCCGACGACGGTTTCGACTTCGCCGATATCGACGGTCAGCGCGTCATCGATTTCCCGTGTGTCGTCATCATCGATAGCGATCGCGTCTTTGCCGCTCCAGTCTTCCCGGCTTGGGTCTCCCCCGTATGGCCGGAGCTTTTCTGCTGCGGCCTCGGCCTCGGCTGGGAACTCAATGGAGACACCCTGAATCAGGAGGAAACGATCTTCGGCGGCGTCGACATGACCCGACCGTATCAGCAGTTCGTAGGCTGCCTCCCGCGCTCGCGTTTCGCCTGCGAGGGATGCCAGTATCGAGCCGACTTCGTCGTTACCGCCGGAGCGGAACCAGAGTTCGATCCGGTCGGCAAGTGGACCCCAATCCGGGTCGTCCGGTAGCGGACTGCCCCTCAAAACGGGACGTAACAAGTCCGCTACACGGGTCCTGAAGCGTTCCCGCTCTTGCTCCCGTGCGCGCCGAACCCGTTCCGATGCCACCTGGTCGGCGGAGCGGGGTTGAAACTCGCTCCCCTTTCTCTTGAAAAAGATCGGCGCCTCGTCCAGCGCGCGAAAGACGGCAGATTCGGCCTCCGGGGAGGTCTCACCGAAATAGGTTTCGGCCAGTTCGGCCGCCCGGAACTCTCGTTCGGCGCCGTGGACCGACTCCCACAGTAGTTCGGCGTCGATCTCCGAGCGCCGGATCAGGACGCGATCCAATATCGCTTGTCCGACCCTGGGAAACTCCTCTTCGGTCGTGGCGGTGTGGACGACAACGACTCTATTCGCCGGTACGTTGGACTGTCGCCCGCGCCTGTCGATAATGTGAACCTTGCGCAGGTCACGTTTGCGGACGTACCCCATGCGCAAGGCTCCGGAGTCGATGAATTCGACGATGTGGCCTTCGAGCTCCATCGTCGGCATCTTACCAAGGTTGGCCCAAACCCGACGACTCGCGGGCGTATACTATGTTGCCCGTCGTTATGATGAAACAGCATCAGTTCCTCCTCGCGCCTCGCTTCCGCTTCCCTAGACCCGTGCGCGCGAACCATCAGACTTCCGCCACGGGTTCCTAAGGTTGGAATTCATGTCCGACGAAGCCCTCGGTCCCCTGACCGGCAAGACTCTTCGAATCGGGAACAAGGAACAACTCGACGAGTTGTTGACGTCGCCCGATGCCCGTTCGTTGGTGGAGGCTGCCTCGTTCGAGCAGGTGTTCTTCACCGTAAAGACTATGGGCCTGGCCGACTCGCTGGAACTGCTGCCACTGGTGACCCCAGCACAGACCCGCGGCTTCATCGATCTGGATTGCTGGCGAAAAGATGCGTTCGCTCGGAAGCCGTTCATGGAGTGGATCGCCGCGTTCGTCCAGATCGGGCCGGATACGCTTTCCCTGGCTCTGGAGGGTATCGATGAGTTTGTGGTCGCCCTGTTCCTGAAGGATCTGATCGAGGTGTTTGAAATCGATCGTGACGAGCCTCCGCCGGCGACTGAACTCACTTTTACGCCCGACAACCGCTTTGCCATGCGTCAGACCGAGTCGGGAGATGCAGCGACGATAGCGTCGTTGATCCTCGACGTATTGTTCCGATTCAACCCGGACCTTGGCTACAGCATCCTCCGGCGCCTACGCTACACCTCTCTGATCGAACTCGAGGAGACCGCCTATCAGAACAAGCTTCGGCGGCTCGACGTACATGGTTTTGTGGATTACTACGAGGCCCTGTCCATCTACGCGGGTCCTGAAGGAACCGAGACGGTGGCGGTTCCCCGTGCCGAAGCGGTTACCGAAGAGATACCGGGAGAGGAACCGCCGCAGTTTCTGCCGACCCTGTTTGCCGAATCCCTGTCAGGCAGTAGCTTCCTGCTGGCGGCGCTCGGAGATGTCGCCGCTTCCGAATCGGAACGGCTGGCTGGCGAGTTGACCGCGCTGGGAAACCGCATCTTGTCGGCCAACCTCGTGAACCTCGGCGAGGTGGAGGGGATCCGGATAGCGCTCGCCGAGATGCGGGACTACCTGACGATCGGTCTGGAGTACCTTTCCGGCGGTGACGAAGACTCGGCTCCCGGCGTCCTGGCCGCAAACTATACCCAGAACGTATTTAGTGCCGGTTTCAACCAACTGGCCGGCCTCAGGGATGAGGCCGAGCAGATAGCCGGGTTCCCCGCATTCTCCCTCGGGCTGCTGGAAGACGCCGACCGCGAGTTCTACACGGGCGTACGCCGTTTCAAGCCCCTGCTCTGGTATGAGGGAATCTACCGCAACTTCAAGACGCTCGAAGAAGTCAAGGATGCCGGCTACAGGCTCAAGGAGCTTCGGACGATGACGGAAGGATTTCTGCGGCTCTTCGCCACGACGGATACCTCCCTGCGGAAGGCGTTCAACACGGCGTTGATCCGGAAAGCAGTCACCGGGGAGTTCGAGCCGGTTCCTCTCGATTCGAGCATGGTTGAGAAGTTCATCGCCGGAGGTCTCGATGTGCCGGCTGTGGAACTGCCGCCGGAACTGGAACCGTTTGCACGCCGCTGGGCGACCCAATTGCTGGAAGAGTTGCGGCCACTCGCCGGCGCAAAGGTGGACCCGCGATTTGTCGACTCCGTGAGCATAAGACTGTGACCCAGAGGCAGAGCAGCCCACCACAGGCTGCTAGCGTCATCCTGGCGGGTGGTTCGGGAGGAATCGGCGCCGCAACTGCGGAACTGCTGGCTTCGCGCGGCTTCGTCCCCGTCATCGGATGCCGGGAACAGGTCGAACGCGCCCGGCATCTGTCCGACGCCATCGCGGATCGTTACGGCGTTCGCGCGCCCGTCGTTTCGGGCGACGTCCTCGAGGCATCCACCCGGGCTCGTCTCATCCAGGCGGGGGCGGATGCCGGCACGCTCTACGGACTAGTCCCGCTGGTTGGCGAGCCGTCGCGCGTACCGATCGAGACGGCCGAAGCGGACGACCTTCTTGCCTCTGCCCGGATCAACTATGTGGCGCCCGTCCTGCTTGCCCGGGACTTCGCCGCTGCAGTGGGTCTGGCAGACGCGAGCATCGTGTTCATATCGACGATGCAGGCAATCGGAGTATTTCCCGGAAGCACCGCCTATGCGGCTCCCAAGGCTGCGCTGGTTCATGCCGCCCGGATTCTGGCCAGGCAGTGGGGAGGATCTGGGGGGATTCGCGTGAACGTCGTGGCTCCAGGCGTAACGACGTCGGGCATGGCAGAAAAGAGCGTCGGGAGTGGGAAGTACGATCCCTACAGCGAAAAAGACGTTATCACGCGGTTTGGGCGAGCGGAGGATATAGCCCGTGCGATCGCACTGTTCCTCGAACCGGACAACTATCTCGCCGGGCAGGTTTTGACAGTGGACGGCGGGCTGACTTCACGAATGTAGTCTCGCTACTCCCGAACGGCCGACCAGTACCCGCTGGCGAAGCCTCCGAAGTCGACTTCCCCTTCCAGGTACTCCACGTCCTCGTCGCTGTATCCCCAGAAGCTGATCAGGATCTTCTCACCTTGCTGCTCGAAGGTGAACTCGAACGTGATATTGCCCTCCTCATCGATTCCACCTTCGATCTTCATCGAGCCCATCGGGCTGGAAATTTCGCCAGTGAGCTTGGCGCCGGCCATCGTCAGGGTCATGTTCATGTCGTTCGGTCCCTGAGGCGATTCCACCGTGACGACCCATTTGCCTGCCAGGCTCTGTGCTTCGGCCTGTGACGGTGCGATCACGATCCATACCAGCGCCAGAAGCAGGCCGTAGCGGATAATTCCCATAGGTAAACCCCCGGCTTAGCCGGGGCGACTCGCAGAGGTTTGACCGAGAGCGGCGGTAGATAAGAAAGTCCTGCTTGGAAGCGACGACTTCCAAAGAAGGAGGACTCAATGAAAGAGGCCCGAAGGCGATCGCACACGAAATGGGACTGCAAGTATCACATGGTGTTCATTCCGAAGTAGGCGGTATCCAGTGTGGCGGGATTCATCAAGGGGAAGAGTGCAATCTCGACTGCCCGGAACTTTCTGGGACTGAAACACCGTTTGACAGGGAAGAGTTTCTGAGCGCGAGGCTATTTCGTTTCCACGGTGGGGATGGACAAACAATTCGTGCGGGAATACATTTGGCGGCAGGAGCGGGAGGAGCAGCGTTTGGAGGAGCTGAACATGGCGTGGGGGCATCAGCTGCCTTCAGGCGGCTCTTGACCGGCCCCTTTGAGGGGCTCACAGAAATAAGCCCCCGGCTCTGCCGGGGGTCATTTAACTGCTCGAGTCATGTAGTCCTCCTGATTCGTCATGGGGCGTTTGCATGTGAACGCCCGACGATTTCTCCGCATTGTACATGGAGTCACCGCCCAGTTCGGCACACGTTCTAGTGGTCCCCGCCAGAAATACCGTCACTACCTCCGAAGGAAGTTGCGACCGGACTGAATGGCGGAATCCACAACGTCGGTGTCTTGAGCCTTCGAAGGTCTTTGGCGTTCAGGGTGGGCAACTTCTTTCGGCCCTGCGGGTTCGGGCGGAACGGTGCCGTCTTTGGCGTCGCTCCTCCTCGCAATGAATGAGCATTAGCTCGTCGTCGCTTCCCCAAATCCGGCACCGTTGCGCTCCGAAATCTAGCAACGCCACTTCTGACGGGGACCACTAGCGCCGCCGGAAATTTCGGGGGAACCTGATCTGACCGGGGATTGGGTAGCATTGAGTCGGAACCCCTCATGGCCAGTCCCAGCACGCTTGTTGTCGATATCGAGACCGTCGGACAGGATCCAGATCAGATCCCACCGCGCGCCCTGGAGATCCTGCTCAACGTGGACGACGAGGAGGCGCGCGGGGCGGTCCTGGACCGTTTCGGCCTGGATCCGTGTACAGGACGCATCGTCTGTATCGGTGTTTACTGGATCGAGCGGGATCGCTCGCGGGCCTACTGTCAGGCCGACGAGCGCGAGCTGCTCGCGAACTTCTGGGCGGATCTGGCCCAGATTCGACCGGGGCGCCTGGTCACGTTCAACGGCAAGTCCTTCGATTTTCCCTACATCAACCTTCGCAGCGCGATTCTCCGCGTGCCCGCCCCGCGGGACGTCCTTCTCGATACCCGCCGCTTTGCGACAGATCGCCACTTCGACGTACGTGAAGCGCTGACCAACTACGACCGGTACCGGAAGGGGACGTTGGAGTTCTTTTGCGAGATCTTCGGTGTGCCCTCCCCAAAGGACGGTATTGACGGGAGCAAAGTCGGCGATTATTTCAAGCAGGGACGTCTGGACGAGATCGCACGCTACTGCCTGGCCGACTGCAAGGCCACGGCCGAACTCTACGAACGGATCCGCCCTTACCAGCGGTAGTCCTCGAGGCAATATCGGCCATCGGGTGTTGACAATAAGCCGGACGGGGGCCTTAGATAGGAAGATGCTCGGCGCCTTGGCCCAATATGCGTTGCTGTTCGTGTGCTGGATTTCAGCCCTCGCGACACTGGTCATTTTCCTCGAGAGCTGGCTCGCTCTCGCTCGCAGAAATCAGCTCGGGGCGCGCCGGTCCTCGGGCACCGAAGGCGTCATCTCGGCTCTCGTTCCCCTCAGAGGTTCCACCGAAGACATCCGGATCACCATCCAGTCTATTCTCGACCAGTCCTACCCTTTTATCGAGCTACTGCTCATCTATGACGAACGTAACGAACGTTACGCGAGAGTGGCCGGAGATTTCGTTTCGATCCGGTCCCATATTCCGGTCCGTGCGGTGCCGGTGCCGTTCGCGCTGGACGCCGAGACCGACCGGATCCGTGCGTTGGACCACGCGCATGCGAGCGTCCGGGGTTCCTGGCTGCTGGTTCTGGAATCCGATGTGGTTCTGGACCGACATGCGCTGGAATCGGCTCTCGAATTTGCGACGAGCGAGGACATCACAGCGGTTGCGCTGAGCCCCGGCATCGAGTGTCGGTCGCTCGCACAGAAGCTGCTGGCACCGTCGCTGGAGTGGTTCGTGAGGATGATCCGTGTCGTCGACAGAGGACGCGAGAAGTCCCAGAGGATGAACCTCGTCGAACCCTTCCTGCTGCTGCACGGGCATACGCACACCGTCATCAATAAGATGAACCGCCTGCCGGGAATCTTGAACGAGGCGGGATGGACCCTGTGGAGCTACCGATCAGAAGGCCTTAGGACGTTTCAGGGCGATGGGTCCGGGTGGATTTCCCGGGAGGCCACGGCTCGGTCGCTCATGTCAAATGTCGACACTGAGGTGTTGAGCGTAGGCCGGGTGTCGGCTTTCGTCGCCGGAAGTGCGGTCGTCTCGATCGTTTCGGTCATCGGCATCGTCTTCGGGCTGCTTTCGCCTTCGAGCAGCGTCGCGGGTATGGGGATCCTCTATTTCGCGGCGTCCAGTTACGGCCTGATGTCGATCAGCTACTTTTGTTACTCCCGTCGCCTCGGTGCTGCGACCTGGTTCGCGCCATTCTGGTTCTTCGCACATTCGGTCGCGCTCGTGCTGATGCTCATCGAGCTGCGCCGAGGCCGGTCGATAGGTTCGGGGATCGAGATTCCAGTCTCTTCGAAACCCGGAGTTCCCACCAAAACCGACTGATCATCCACCCGCCTGCTCGCCAATGTGCGGGGACGACCGGCGGTAGCAAGGAGGCCCTAGCCGCCGGCCTTGCGTTTGACTTCTTCGTATTCCTGCTCGATTCTCGGACTCGTGTGCCCCTGGGCGATGGCCGCCTCGAAATGTTCGATCGCACGCCGGTGGTCCCCGCGTTCGGAATAGATCCGGGCGAGCTCATAATGGGCGGGAGGAAGATGGTCTCCGCTGACGTTCAGGGACTTGTCGAACTGCTCCAATGCCTCGTCCATCCGGCCGGAGTAGCGTAGCGCGATGCCCAGGTTCAGGTAGCCGCCGGCGTCATTCGGGACCTGTCCCACGTAGATCTCCAGCTCTTCGACCGATTCTTCATACTGTCCGTTCATGAAGTACGCTACGCCGAGGTGCTGCCGGGCGAGCGGCTCGCCATCATCGGTGAGTTCGACCGTCCTGAGGTAGTGTGCGATGGACTCCTCGTGCGCGCCTTCACCGTCGAGTAGGATGCCGAGATGGTAGTGGGCCATCGCGTCGCGGTCTTCGGTCAGTTCGAGAACTCGCCGAAACGATTCGATCGCCTCTTGCCGCCGATATTTTCCGTAGTATGCGTTCGCGAGGTTGTAGTGGACGTCCGGCATTCGGTCGAGACCTTCGTCGATGACGCGCAGGTACACGTCGATCGCCCTGTCGAACTCACCGAGTTGGTACAGGGCATTGCCGGCAAGAAACAGCGCGGCGGGATGTGATTCCGCCTCGTACAGCTCCTCAAATCGGGCGAGCGCCAGCCCGTATTCGCCGCTCTCGAAGAGGCCGAGTCCCTGCCGGTAGAGCGGGCCTTCGAGTCCCTCGTAGAATTCGACCGACGTGGACCCGGCTCGGACGTTGAGTTGCTGTGGAAGCGGCCCCTGCAGCCCGATCATCATCAGAAGGAACACGCGGAGCATCATCGGAGCCTGATCTTCTCGGCGGTCCTGCGCGGCGACTTGGCGTTCTTCATCTGGCTCAGGTTGTAGAAGGCCAGGATGATCGCGCCGACGGCCACGGCGGCCGGCACGATGATTGCCGACGAGTTCGGAAGGCTGAACGCCGATATCGTGTAAAAACCTGCGACCAGGAACAGCAGCAGGGAGCCGGCGGACATAATGAAACGGTATGCTACGGTCTCGCGGAAAGGGATGACGGTGTCCTTCTTCTTGATTCGCTTTCGGCCCATGATGCGTATTATACCGAACGTCGACCCGAGTCCGAATCGACGGAGTGTGGGCCAGGCAGCCTGTGGTGAAAGTCGGATCTACACTGTAGGGGCGGTCTGCGACCGACCATAATTCGGCGCTCATGGAGCGCCGCTACAGCTTTAGGCGATTTCCACCAAAGGCTCCTATCAGCCAGGAACACTGGAGCATGGGACTTCAGGAATACAACAAGAAGCGCAGGTTCGACGAGACGCCCGAACCCGAGGGCCGTCCCAGGAAACGTCCGGGCAGCTCTTTCGTCATACAGAAGCACCGGGCATCGCGCCTCCATTACGACCTCCGTCTGGAGATGGATGGCGTCCTCCGGTCTTGGGCGGTCCCGAAGGGGCCGTCGCTCGACCCCGGGGAAAAACGCCTGGCGGTGCAGACCGAAGACCACCCCGTCGACTACGGCAGTTTCGAAGGCGTGATCCCCAAGGGCAACTACGGAGCGGGAAAGGTCATCATCTGGGACCATGGCACGTACGAGATGGTCGATCCGTCGACGGCCCAGGACGGCTGGAAGAAAAGGAAGTTCCACTTTGTCCTGCACGAAAAGAAGCTGGGTGGGGAGTGGGTGCTCGTCGAAACGCGCCGGGGCGAACGACAGTGGATCTTCTTCAAGGTTCGGGACGACTATGCCGACGCGGCAGACATCACAGAACTGCGGCCCGAATCGGTGGTTTCGGGCCTGCTCGTCGAACAGGTCGGTGAGAAGGGCGCCCAGGCCCGGCACTGGTATGTGGAACTTGAGAGGGAACTCGAGAAACGCGGCATGAAGAAGGGCCGCCGAATGGCTCCGCCTCGGGAAGTGTCCCCGATGCTGGCGACTTTGCGAGAAGAGGCGTTTGATGGGGAAGAATGGCTGTTCGAGATGAAGCTGGACGGTATCCGCGCCATCGTTTCGAAGGACGGCGCGGACGTACATGTTCACAGCCGCAACAAGAAACTGATCGGCAGGCGCTTTCCAACTCTAGTGCGCGCCCTGGCTGCGCTGCCGGTCGACCAGGCGGTGATCGACGGCGAGATCGTCGTGTTCGACGAGGCGGGTCGCTCCCGCTTCAACCTGATCCAGCCGAGAATCAACCTGACCGGGGAAAGCGACATCGAGAAGGCCGACACTGCCATACCCGCCTACTTGTACGCGTTCGACCTGCTCCACATCAACGGATACAGCTTGGTGGCGTGTCCGCTCGTCGACCGCAAGGCCATTTTGCGGAAACTTATCACCGACGATCGGGGATGGATCCGTTACACCGACCACGTGGAGAGGCGGGGTCGCGAGTTCTTCGAAGTCGCGTCGGCGCATGACCTCGAGGGAATGGTCGCTAAGCGCAAGGACTCCACGTACCGGCAGGGACGTTCTCGCCAGTGGCTCAAGATCAAGACTACGCGCTCAGAGAAATTCGTCGTAGTCGGCTTTACCCCACCGGGCGCATCGCGGAAACACTTCGGTGCGCTCGTCCTCGGCCAGTACGACAGCCGCGGCCGGCTCGTCTACGTCGGCCGTGCCGGCGCCGGATTCGACGACGCGGGTCTGGCCCAGGCCCACGCGAACCTCGAGCGGCTCGTGCGCAAGAAGGCGCCGTTTTCTGCCGTGCCGGCGGAGTTGTCCGAGGCGACCTGGGTGTCTCCCCAGCTGGTCGCCGAAGTGAAGTTCAATGAGTGGACGCCCGATGCGAAACTCCGCGCCCCGGTCTTTCTGCGGTTTCGGGACGACATCGAGCCGTCGGCCTGTATCAATCGAGAGGATCCGGAACCGGACCCCATACCTGCCCACGAGCAGCCGCCCGAAGCGGGACGTCCGGAACCCGGGCCCGGGGCAAGTTTCGGGACCCGCGTTCAGCTAACGAACATGGACAAGGTGTTCTGGCCGGACGACGGGTTTACCAAGGGCGACCTCATCCGTTTCTATGACGAGATCTCCAGCTTTCTCATCCCCTATCTCCAGGACCGACCGCTTATCCTCAAGAGATATCCTAACGGCATCCACGGCGAGTACTTCTACCAGAAGGACGCGGCCGACTACACGCCCGAATGGCTCCGTACCGGGTCGCTCTCGAGCGAGGACGTCGAAAAAGACACACGCTACTTCATCGGTGCCGACCGGGAGATGCTCATTTATCTGGCCAACATGGCCGCCATCACACAGAACCCCTGGAGTTCCCGGCTGGGTCGGCTGGACTACGCCGATTACGTGATCTTCGATCTCGACCCGGCCGAGGGCACGCCGTACCGGGTTTCTCAGAAAGTGGCGCTGGGGATCAAGAAAGCGCTCGACGAACTGGAGCTTCGTGCCTACCCGAAGACATCCGGAGCGAGCGGGATTCACATCTACCTGCCGATTCTGGAAGACACCTTCAGCTATCAGGATGTCCGTGTTTTTGCCGAGGCGATCGCTTCGATCGTCGTCGCCCGGGCTCCGGAGTTGGCCACGATCGAACGGGTCGTCAGCCGCCGTCCCAAGAACGTGTACATCGACTTTCTGCAAAACGTGAGGGGGAAAACGGTTGCTTCGGTGTATTCGCCCCGGGCACGTCCCGGAGCGCCAGTATCGACGCCACTTCGGTGGGAAGAGCTACGCCGTCCAATCGATCCGGTGAAGTACAACATCCGGACGATATTCCGGCGGCTGAAGCGGGTCGGCGACCTGTGGGCGCCCGTTATCACCGATCGCCAGGACATCTCACCGTTCTTGAAAGCGCTGATCAAATAGGGCGCTAATTCCCATAGGTAAACCCCCGGCTTAGCCGGGGCGACTCGCAGAGGTTTGACCGAGAGCGGCGGTAGATAGGAAAGTCCTGCTTGGAAGCGACGACTTCCAAAGAAGGAGGACTCAATGAAAGAGGCCCGAAGGCGATCGCACACGAAATGGGACTGCAAGTATCACATGGTGTTCATTCCGAAGTAGGCGGTATCCAGTGTGGCGGGATTCATCAAGGGGAAGAGTGCAATCTCGACTGCCCGGAACTTTCTGGGACTGAAACACCGTTTGACAGGGAAGAGTTTCTGAGCGCGAGGCTATTTCGTTTCCACGGTGGGGATGGACAAACAATTCGTGCGGGAATACATTTGGCGGCAGGAGCGGGAGGAGCAGCGTTTGGAGGAGCTGAACATGGCGTGGGGGCATCAGCTGCCTTCAGGCGGCTCTTGACCGGCCCCTTTGAGGGGCTCACAGAAATAAGCCCCCGGCTCTGCCGGGGGTCATTTAACTGACCAGGGACAGGTAAAGCTGTCCCTAGTTGAAGATCCAGTCAGTACCAAACCAGAAAAGGTAGATGAGGAATCCCCCGAGGGCGGCGATGGCAATGGCAACCGCGATGGGTATCAGGGAGCCGAGAAGCATGGCGATGAACGTGGGTTCGACGGGCGTGCTTGCTTCGGGCACTACGTGCCCAGGAGCAGGCTCAGGGCTTCCTGGAGTTCATCTCTGGCGTGAGCGTCGCCAGCCCGACTGGCGACTTCGATGCCCGTGCGATACGTCTGCTCCGCCTCGGTGGTGCTGTCCTCGTGTTCGTACGCCTTCCCGAGCTGGTAGTAGGTTGCAAGGTAATCAGGGTCGTTCCGGACGATGGATTCGAATTCGCCGACTGCGTCGCCGAAGCGATCTATCTTGATGTACTCGAGGGCCAGTGCATAGCGGGAGAAAGAATCGGCGGGGTCATCAGAGAGGAAGCCTTTGAGCGCGTCAATGCGTGACATGTCAGTGAGCGAGCAAAAAAAAATGCAGCCTCAGCTGCATTTTAAGGAGATTCGAGTTCGGAGACTCGAAAACACTGCCTCCGTCAACCGACGGAAGCAGCGCAAAAGACTCTAGTGGCCACCCCAGGGGTTGCCGGGTCCGGGGAACGGCCACACCGTTTCACCGGGCGCAATCTTTTGCTCTAGTTCTTCAATATTGATTTCGAGTTCGATTTCGATTTCGATTCCTTCGATATTCTTCGGTTCCATCCTGTTGTCCTCCTGACAATAAGTATACTCATTGGGGTTTATGCACCGAGGACACCCCATTTGTAAAGCTTTTCTTGTATTTTTCGTTCAAGAAAACGCTCTGGTCACTCGGCCCCTCCTCGTGGGAACTCTGCGACTTGAGCAGCGTACCATAGGTGACGCCGCAAATTTCAAGCAAAAAATGCGGGGTCCCGGAGTCCCCCCGCGGCTCCGTAAGGTAAATGCTGAGAAGCGGATAGCTCGAATTCCCATTCCGAGTCGGTGATACAATCGGTACTCATTCTTATCTACGAGGTGCCCGGTGCGAAAAATAGGCCATGTAAGTATATATCTCACTGAAAATAAAATGGTTGAGTCCGTTCAACTGGATGGGAGGGCTCTTTACCTCACGGCGGATCCTGCGATACTCCGGCGGCAGTTCGACGGCGAGGATATCGAAGACGCACCCGCAACGGACGCTCTCTTCGCTCACGTGTCGACGGATGCGATTATCAAGGCAAACCCCGACTGCTATTACTACGACGGGCGTCTGGGAAACCTGGTGCTCAGGTCCCTGGGCGGTGGCGATTATGTGGAGCCCGGCGACCTCCACAGGGGCGGATTTGGCATGATTTTCGCCGGCGAAGGGTGGGGCGAGGGCTCGTCGCGCGAAGTCGCCGTGCTGGCCCTTCTCTACGCCGGGATCGGTATCGTTGCGGCGCCGAGCATTGCGCCCATCCATCGGCAGAACCTGATCAACAACGGCATGTTCCCTGTGACGGATCCGGAACTGGCCCGGCGCCTGGCTTCCGGCGAGCGCGTACCCGTGGAGGACTTGACGGCCGGACTGGACGATCTGAACCGGAAGATCGTCCAGCGTGGTGGACTCTTCCTCTATATGGAAGCGCGGGCCGCAGGCGAGGAGGCCGACTCCGCGATCCAGACGCCTCGGCGGTCCATGACAGTCGTCGAAAAGATCCTCGCCACACACATGCAGACCGCCAACGGCGCCGTCCAGCCCGGGGATGCCGGGTTTATCCGCGTCGACGCCGGCTTCTCCCACGACTACACGACCGCTCCCAGCGCAGCCATGCTGCGATCGGCGCTGGGCCGGGAGCCGCGCGTCAAGAATCCGGACTCCATTCACACTTTTCCGGACCACCTGACCCTGGCGCCAAACCTGCCCGGCATCACCGCCGAAGCCCTGGCGGGTATCAAGGACCTTCGGGAAGGGCAGCGCGCGTTCGCCGAAGAGACCCGAATCCACTACCACCGCAGTGCCGGAGGCGGCAGCGACGGGATCTGCCATACCGTAGTGCGAGAGGAAATAGCGCTCCCGGGTCATGTCGTCCTTGGGACCGATTCCCATACATGCTCGGCCGGCGCATTGAACTGCTTCGCATACGGGGTCGGCAACACGGAGATAGCAACGATCTGGGAGCACAACGAGGTGGCGGGGCGCGTTCCTCAAACCGTACGAATTCGGCTGACCGGCGAGCTCTCCCCATCTTGCACCGCGAAGGACGTGATGCTGCACCTCGCGCGTCAGGGCAAGCAGGAAGGCATCTTCACCGGCAGGGTGATGGAGTTCGTCGGACCTGGCCTGGCGACCTTTTCACTTGAAGAGCAGGCGGTGCTCTCCAACATGGCGGTCGAGTGCAACGCGCTGACCGCGGTCATGGAGCCGACGGAGCCGATGATCCGATACCTCGAAGAACGTCGGGGAATGGCGCGCCCCGACATCGAGGCCCGACTGGTCTATCCGGACCCCGACTCACAGGTCGAGACCACGGTCGCGCTGGATCTGGGTGACATCCAGACGCTGGTCGCCGCGCCGGGCCATCCCGGCAATGGTGTTGCCCTTGACGAGGTTCGCGGTACTGCGATCGACCTCGCCTACGCCGGCTCATGCACGGCGGGAGACCTGACTTCTGTGTCGATGTACGCACGGGTGCTCGACGGACGCAAGGTCCGGGTGCCGACTTTCATCCAGTACGGTTCCGAACGCGTTCGTGCTGAGGCGCTTGGTCAGGGGATTCACGAAACGTTGATTGCCGCAGGTGTGACGATAATCGAAGAGCCAGGCTGCGGCGCGTGCATCAATGCGGGTCCCGGTGGACCTCAGAAAGGTCAGGTGGCAATTTCGGCGACGAATCGGAATATGCCGGGCCGGATGGGAGACGGTGACGCGTACCTGGCGAATCCTCTCGTCGTCGCTGCGTCAGCGGTCAAAGGGGAGATCTGCGGCCCGGAAGACCTCTAGTGGTCCCCGCCAGAAATACCGTCACTATCTCCGAAAGAAGTTCGACCGGACCGAATGGCGGAATCCACGACGTCAGCGTCTTGAGACTTCGGAGGTCCTTGGCGTTCAGGGTGGGCAACTTCCTTCGGCCCTGCGGGTTCGGGCGGAACGGCGCCGTCTTTGGCGTCGCTCCTCCTCAGCGTCTTGAGACTTCGGAGGTCCTTGGCGTTCAGGGTGGGCAACTTCCTTCGGCCCTGCGGGTTCGGGCGGAACGGTCGCTCCTCCTCACAATGAATGAGCATTGGCTCGTCGTTGCTCCCCCAAATCCGGCGCCGTTGCGCTCCGAAATCTAGCAACGCCACTTCTGGCGGGGACCAATAGCCGGCCTGAGCGGCCGGCTATTTATCATCGTACAATTGGACATCTTTCGATTGAGATTGCCGGAACGGTCCGGATCGGGCCGCACAGGCCGACAAATGAAAAATCTCGAATGTCCAATGAACGATGTCCAATCAAGACGGGTACCCGCCTCGGCCGGTCTCACGCTCCGCTGAAGTAGTCATTGAACTTTGCGGCCAGGTCGATCATCGTCTTGGCGCCGAAACCGATCGCGCCAGCCTCGTAGTACTTCCAGCTCTTGTCGCGCATGAACGGTCCGGCAATATCCAGATGCGCCCACGCGGTGCCCTCGGGCACGAATTCCTGGAGGAACAGGCCGGCCGTTGAGGCGCCGGCGAGCGCCCCTCCGATGTTGTTGAGGTCCGCATAGGGAGTCTTGAGCATCTCCTTGTATTCTTCCGGAAGTGGCAGTTCCCAGTAGCTCTCTCCGTGGTTCTCACCCGAGGAGATGACGGATTGAATGAGCTCCGGCGAGTTTCCCATCACGCCCGCGATGCTCGCCCCAAGCGCCCGGACGCACGCACCTGTGAGCGTCGCGATATCAATGATATGGGTGGCGCCCTGTTCGCCGGCGAGCGCCAGGCCGTCGGTTAGGATCAGCCGGCCTTCGGCGTCGGTGTTGTCGACCATGATCGACTTGCCGTTCTTCGCGAAAAAGATGTCGCCCGGCCGTTGTGCCTCTGCGTCAGGGCTGTTCTCTGCGGCGGGAACGATCCCGACGACGTTGAGGTTCGGCTTGAACTGGCCAATCGCCTTCATGGCCGCCAGGACGGCCGCGCCGCCCGACATGTCTCCCTTCATCTCGAACATGTTGTGGGCGGGCTTGATCGAAATGCCGCCGGTGTCGAAGGTGACGCCCTTTCCGACCAGCGCCAGGCAATGCGGCGAATCGGCCACACGGTAGTTCAGACAGATCAGCCGGGGTTTGTTCGCGCTGCCTTTACCCACCTGGACCAGACCGTTATAGCCGTCCTTGACGAGCTGTTTCTCATCCCACACCCGGACCTCGAGCCCGGATTCTGCGGCAATCTCCTTCGCCTCTTCGGCCAGTCGCGCCGGGGTGACGACGCCTCCCGGTTCGTTGATGAGATCGCGGGCCAGGTTGACGGCTTCACAAGCTATCGTGTAACGGTTCACATAGAAACGGTTCTGCTCGTCATGGGCCTTCGACGCGACGATTTGCAGCCGCATCTTGTCGTAATAGTCCTGTTTCTCCTTGTTACTCTTCTTGTAGCTCGAGAAGGTGTAGCTGCCGAGCAACGCACCCTCCACAGCTTTCCCCACGAACGGTAGAGCCGCGTCGGTGTTCAGAACGACCGCCACGTTCTTCAATCCCAGGTCCCGTGCCGTGCGAAGCGCTCGCGCAACCGAGGTCTTGACGTTCTCCCACACGTTGAATGCGGGATCGTGGGCGGTCGTGTAGACCACAAGGTGTCGGGCCGCGCTTCGAGGGCTCAAGGGCACAAGGTATTCCTTCAGCAGTCTTTTTGCCCTGAAGCGTCTCCGGCATGAATCCACCGTGTCCGCCAATGGAGAGCGACCGAGATCGTGGAGCTTCGTGTCTTTGTCGAGAATGACGACCAGCAGGTCGGTCTTGACCTTCCGAGGATCATCGTATTTGAGCTGAATTTTCACGGTTCCCACCTCCGGGCTAAAGTTCTCCCCTTGGGCATCGCCCACTGGAAAAACTCATCATACGGGGATTTTGACCGCTCCACAAACCGAGGCTCCGGTGGTTTCCGAGTCCGTCGAGCTCCAACGTCCAGTGTCCAACTCTCATCTTTCAATATTCCGGACCTGACTTGGCCGACCTCAGGGCGATTGTGGGCTTTATGCGCTCTGAGCTCCAGGTGCGTCTCCCGGACATGTCTCTCGAGGGCCCGAGAAACACCAGGGAGTTTCTCGTCCAACTCGAGCAGAATCCATGTGTTACGGCCTACCATCGGGTTGCGGCCCGGGAAGCCCGTCTCGTCGACCTTCCTTCCTCGCTGCACTCGGCCGTTGTCGAATCCTTGATCTCCCGTGGCATCCGCAGGCTGTATTCCCACCAGGCCGAGTGTTACGAGCGGGTTCGTGCGGGGGAGAACGTGGTCGTCCTGACCCCGACGGCTTCAGGGAAGACGCTCTGCTATAACCTTCCCGTTCTCGAGAGCATTGTCGAAAACCCGGACCGACGGGCCCTCTATCTCTTTCCGACCAAGGCGCTGACCTACGATCAGCTCGACGACCTGATCCAGTGGTCCGACCAGCTGCCCGGAGATATCCGTATCCATTCCTACGACGGGGATACGCCCCAGGACGCGCGGGCAGCGATCCGCTCCAGGGGTCACGTCGTCCTGACGAACCCGGACATGCTCCACAAGGGTATTCTGCCCCACCACACGAAGTGGACGCGGCTGTTCGAGAACCTGAGCTACATCGTCATCGATGAGCTGCACACCTACCGCGGTGTCTTCGGGAGCCACCTGGCGAACCTGTTGCGGCGGCTGGAACGCATCTGCCATTTCTACGGAAGTTCGCCGCAGTTCGTGGCCACCTCGGCGACGATAGCCAACCCGAAGCAGCTCGCTGAACGCCTGACGGGAAAGTCGTTCGGACTGATCGCCGACAGCGGAGCCCCCGAGGGCGAGAAGCATGTGTTCTTCTACAATCCTCCGGTCGTGAACCGCCGGCTCGGTATCCGACGGTCCTACGTGCAGGAGACGCGCGGTCTCGCGGCCGGTTTCCTCGGTCTCGGCCTGGGTTCGATCGTATTCGCCAACAGCCGTCTGATCACCGAGATCCTCGTACGCTACCTCAAGGAAGATCTCCGTCCCGGCATCGGGCAGGACGACATTGTCGTGGGCTACCGCGGTGGCTACCTGCCCAAGGAGCGCCGGGCCATCGAGAGGGGACTCCGAGAGGGCACGATACGCGGCGTCGTGTCGACAAACGCGCTGGAGTTGGGAATCGACATCGGGAGCCTCGATGTCGCTGTACTGGCGGGCTATCCAGGGACCGTGGCGTCGACCTGGCAGCGGTTCGGCCGCGCCGGCCGCCGCGGCGAGCGTTCCATCGGGGTGATGGTGGCATCGAGCGCGCCCCTGGATCAGTACATAGTGAACCATCCGGAATATTTCCTGGGCCAGTCGCCCGAGTCCGGGCTCATCAATCCCGAGAACATTCACATCCTGATCAGCCACCTCCAGTGCGCCACCTTCGAGCTCCCGTTCGACACCGAGGAACTGTTCGGAGGTCACGATGTACAAGAGATCATGGCGTACCTCGAAGAGCGCGGCTTTATCCACAAATCCGGGCAGAAGTGGCACTGGACCAGCGAGGCGTACCCGGCGGACTCGATGTCCCTCCGGAGCGTAGGTTCGGATAACTTCATCGTCGTCGAGACGACCGGCGAGAGCCGCGTGATCGGAGAGGTGGACTATTCGAGCGCGTTCACGACGCTGCACGAAAAGGCAATCTACTTGCACCAGGGCCGGCAATTCTACGTGCAGCAGCTGGATGTAGAGGAGCGGCGCGCCTACGTGAAGCGCGTGGATTCGGAATACTTCACCGACGCGATCACCTACACGAACGTCCGGGTGCTCGACACCGCCGAGCGCCGGACCACGCACCAGCACGGGGAAGTCCACGTGGCCCATCAGGTCGTCGGCTTCAAGAAGCTGAAGTTCCAGACGATGGAGAACATCGGCTCGGGCGATCTGAGCATGCCGACCCAGGAGATGCACACCACCGCTTACTGGCTTCGGGTTCCCAGGCCCATCTTCGAGGGCCTGCCATTTTCGATGTCGGCCCGGTTGGACGGAGTCTTCGGGCTGGGCTATGCACTGGCCGCGGTCGCCGCCGTTTTTCTGATGTGCGACCGTCGCGACCTCGGGTCGTCGGTCCAGACCGGCGAGGAATCCGTACACGAGCAACGGGCGTTGCTGGCCGCGGGCGGTCGCGTTAGCGCGGAGGATCCTGCCTACGAACCCACGATCTTCATCTACGACAACTATCCCGGGGGTATCGGCCTCAGCCGGCCGTTGTTCGAGATTCGCGAGCGTGTCCTTGCCGAGACCGGCAAGCTGATCCGTTCGTGCGCCTGCGCAGAGGGATGCCCCTCCTGCGTTGGCCCCATACCAGGAGCCAAGGAGCCGGCCCTGGCAATAGTCGACGCTCTGAGCGATGTCGGAGTTTCGTAAAGCACTCAGCCGGCTGCGGGGTGACGTCCCCCCATCGGGTTTCTCGATTTTCGAACAGCTGCGCTTTCTGGTGGATCCGCCCCCACCGCCGCGTGAGCGTCGGGAGCGTCCCGCTTTCGGAAGCGCGATCCCGGACGGAGAAGTTGTCGAGAACGCCCAAGGCGTCCACTACTTCATCCGAAACGAGTATCCGGAAAACCACTTGCACGGGAACGTTCGTCTAGACCGGCTCTCTCGGGACGAGCTGCCCGAACTGCTGAGACTGGCGCGTTCGGACCACCCCGGCATCGATCCCGAACGTGTCGTCTTTCTGGATACGGAGACGACCGGCGTCAACGGCGGTGCTGGGATGTGTCCTTTCCTGATCGGGCTGGGCTTTCTCAGGAGCGGGAGTTTCCGGATCGTCCAGTACTTCATGCGGGATTTCGACGAAGAACCGTCCATGTTGGCGGCCCTGGCGCGGCAACTCGACGGATTCGATCTGATCGTGACCTACAACGGGCGGTCGTTCGATCTCCCCCTGGTCGAGAACCGGTACGTCCTGTGTCGGCAGAAGAGTCCGTTCAAACGCCTGACCCATCTGGACCTGCTCTTCACGGCACGGCGCCTGTGGCGCGCCAGGCACGGTAGCTGCAAACTGACCGCGCTCGAGGCGAAGATCGTCCACTTCATGCGCGGCCCGGATATCCATGGATCTCTGATTCCTCAGGCGTATTTCGACTACCTCCAGCTCGGTCAGGCGACGGCGCTACGCAGCGTGTTCTCACACCACATGTACGACATCCTGACCTTGGCCGCGCTGACGATCCATGCCACCGAGAGGCTCGTGACCGAACCGGCACCGCCGGACGACGCGCTCGATGTGTACTCCCTCGGGCGTATCTTCGACGCGGCACGCGACATGGAAAGGGGTATCCGATGCTACGAACTGGCGCTCGAGATTGGGATGCCGTGGGAGGTCGGTGTGCGGGCGATGGAGCGCCTTGCGGTCCTATACCGCCGCATGGGTGAGCATCAGCAGTCGTTCGAGTTGTGTACAAAGCTGATGGCGGGTCCCGAGTTCAGCCTGGCCGGCTACACCGGTGCGGCGCTCTACCACGAGCGACAGGCGCGGGACGTCCCGGCCGCCTGCGGCGTAGTCGAAGAGGCACTCAGGCGAATTGCGGGACTGCCTCGAATGGATAGGCGGCGCGATCGGTTGGAGGCGCGGAAGGCGCGGTTGGAGAAGAAGATGGATCAGATGGAGTTTACCGCGACAGCCGGCGGACTTTAGGAGTCTGGCAGCCTGTGGCTACAGTCGGCAGATTTCAAATGGTCGCTGATCAATGGTCAGTGGTCAATCTGCGATCTCAAATCATTTCGGAATTGAAAATCGAGGAGGCGCTTGCTGTAGCGGCGCTCTATGAGCGCACTTCATCCAAATTCCCGGGAGTGCGGTCATAGACCGCACCTACAGAAGAGACCCGACTTTCACCACACGCTTCTAGTCGTAGGCAGAACCCGTGAACAGTTCCACCATGTAGTCGTTGAGGTTTCCGTATAGCAGCTTCTGGAAATTCCACCGAAACTGGGAATCGTCGATCTCGCGCGCGGTCAGAGTGAATCGATATTCCGGTGTGTGAACACCGTCGACCCTGGACCGGACCACGACCTCCACCCCTTCAGCGCATTCTTCAGCCGACCACCCGAAGAACGGATGCTCGTAGAGTTTGAGTTCCCCAACCACTTTGTCGACTGCGTCCATCGGAAGCTTCCTAACTCTTGCGTCGCGCCTTTGCGTCTTTGCGGTGATTCGGTCCTCCCACCTTCGCTCGGTTAGCAGGTTCCATGCGTTTGTCCGCGGATTCGCACAGTTCTTCAAGGGTGCAGTTCATGCAATCGGGGCGTCGCGCCTTGCACGGGCCGCGGCCGTGGTAAATGAGCAGGTGGCTGAACTGGTTCCACTGTTCGCGCGGCACGACGCGCATCAGGTCGCGTTCGATCTTTTCCGGCTGCGACTCCTGCGAGAAACCGAGGCGCCCTGAGAGTCGCTTGACGTGGGTGTCAACGACCACGCCCTCGGCTTGTCCGAACGCGACGCCGAGCACGACATTGGCCGTCTTCCTTGCGACGCCGGGCAGGGCGAGGAGCTCATCCATGTCGTCGGGCACTTTTCCGCGATGCTCTTGGGCGATGATCCGGCAGGCTTCGCGGATGTGCCTGGCCTTGTTCCGGAAAAAGCCCGTCGAATGGACCATCTCTTCCAGCGTCTCAGGATCTGCTTTTGCGAACGCTCGCGCGCTCCGATACTTGCGGAACAGAGCGGGCGTCACCTGATTGACCATCTTGTCCGTACTCTGGGCGGAGAGGATCGTGGCGACGAGAAGCTGGAGGGGCGTTTTGAAATCGAGCGCGCATCGCGCATCGGGATAGGTCGCCTCGAGCGCGCCGAGGATGCGTTCGAGCCGACGGAAACGAGGCACTACCCGGACTTGTCCTTCGATCCGTTCTTGCCCGAACTCTTCGCGGAGTCCTTGGGAGTTTCCTTCTTGCTCTCAGACTTGCCCTCGCCGGCCGCGGCGCTTTTCTTGGCGTCTGCCTTCGTTTCTTTCTTGTCTTCGGACTGCGCACTGTCGGCGTCTTTGCCGTTGTCCTTCCTCGCGTAGTCCGTGACGTACCATCCGTCACCTTTCAGATGAAAGGCGGATTTCGAGATCAATTTGTCGAGCGGACCGCCGCAGGTCTCGCAGGTGGTGAGCAGGGCATCTGAAAATTTCTGGATGCGTTCTATAACGGTTCCGCACTTGTCGCATCCGTATTCATAAATCGGCATGACAGTGCCATAGTACAACGAAATCGGTTGGACAGATCGTGCCGTGCCCTTCATGCGGCGCCGCACCCGCATGGGCGAAGCGGTGATAAGATGAGGTGCTAGCGATGAAGCGAAGAGACTTCCTGAAGACTGTTGGCGGAGGTGCGCCGCTACTGCTGGTTGCGCCCCGTTTCGGTGTGTCTCAGAGGTTAAGATCCGGAATACCGGCCGAGACCAACCACTTCGACGTCCTGCGGGTCAGCGAGAGCGTTTTTGCGGTTCGCGGGAAGCCGAATTCGGGTATTCCGACGAACACTGCAGTGATCGTCGGAGACACCGGCGTCGCCGTGGTCGACACACACCAGCAGCCTTCCTTCGATGCGGAGGTCGTCGATCTGGTCGGGCGCATCACGGACCTTCCCATCCGTTACTTGATCAACACCCATTGGCATCAGGACCATACGCTCGGGAATCAGATTTACGAAGGGCGCGCGACCATCGTCGGGCACATCAACACCTTGCGCGACATCCTCGGGCGAGTGGTCCCGAACATCGAACTCCAGCGTGAAGTCCTGCCTGGTCAACTCGAAGCCGCCCACCGTACTCTGGATGAGCGCCGGGCACGGGGCGATTCTCCCGAATCCGTCGCCCAGCTCGAGATGCAGATTGAACTGGACCTGGCCTACCTGGAAGAGCTGACGACGATGCACGTCGCTCCGCCCGATGTGGTTTTCGAGGACGTGTTCAGGTTGGACATATCGGCCCAGCCGATCGAGTTGAGGTATGTGGGGCCCGGACACACCCAGGGGGACATCGTCGTCTTTCTTCCCCAGGAGCGGACACTTATTTTCGGAGACCTGCTGACCCCGGGTCAACCGTTCATGCGTCGTGGCGACGCCGTCCCATCACAATGGGGGCCGACGCTGTCGAAGCTCAGCACGCTGGCTTGGGATCATGTCGTGCCGGGCCACGGTTGGATCGATCGGCCCCGGGACCGTGTCGACATCTTGGTCAGCTACCTCGGCGATCTGACCCGACGGGTGCAGGCCGCGATCGCCGCCGGCATCGGGGCGGACGAGATTGTCGGTGCCGTTAGCCTGGACGAGTACGAGTCGTACTTCCCGTACTTCAGATACTCCGTGAACGAGAACATTCTGAGGGCCTACGAAGAGCTGGTGGCAAACTGAGACCGAGGTCCGGTCTTTTTCCAGAGGTCAATCGCCATGAACAGTGCCACGTCGTGGGGTGTGTCGGTAATCTGTGCGATCATTCTCGCCGCCGTGTTTGTCGAAGTGGACGGGGCAGCCAGGCTTCCAACTACAGGAACGTCGAGGTCCTTACCGGTATGACCGACCGGGAGATCCTGTCGACCATGCAGTCATGGTCCAGAGATCTGGGAGTTACGTGCGTTGTTTGCCATGTCCAGGGTGATTTTGCGGCGGAGGACATGACCCAAAAGCAGGCCGCCCGCGAGATGTTCCGGATGGTGAGCATTCTCAACGAGCTTCCCTATTTCAGCGATTCCGACCGGAAGGCCGACTGCTTCCTGTGCCACAAGGGTGCGTTGCGGATCGACCGCGAGGCGGGCCGATCACGGCAGGTCGTGAGGAAACCAGTGTGATCGATGCCATCAGACAGATTCTTGTCAAAATAGGAGAGGATCCCTTACGCGACGGCCTGCTGAAGACGCCCGAACGCGTCGACAGCTCGCTTCGATACTTGACCAGCGGATACCAACAGAACGCAGACGACCTCCTGAACGGCGCACTGTTCGACGTCCCGTATGACGAGATGGTCATCGTGAAGGACATTGAGGTGTTCAGCCTGTGCGAACACCATATGTTGCCGTTCTTCGGGAAATGCCATCTGGCGTATCTGCCCGACAAGAAGGTCGTGGGGCTCAGCAAGATCCCGCGCCTCGTCGACATGTACGCCCGACGGCTGCAGGTCCAGGAGCGGCTCACGAAGGAAATTGCAGACACCATCAACGCAAAGGTCCGGCCCCGTGGGGTGGCGGTGGTCATCGAAGCGCAGCACCTCTGCATGATCATGCGGGGCGTCGAGAAACAGCATTCCGTCGCCGTGACCAGCGCAATGCTCGGCGCGTTCAAGGACGACCAGAACACCCGAAACGAATTCCTGAACCTCATCGGCCGGCGTTAGCACCGGAAAGCAGCTCCGAAAGGCGAGACGTGAACGACTCCCTCAAGCACAAGGCGGCCATCGCCGCGCTGGACGAAGTGCGGACGGGAATGCTCGTCGGTCTGGGCACGGGTTCGACCGTCCGGTATTTCATCGAGGAATTGGGACGGCGTGTGCGGGACGGGCTCGATGTTCGGGCGATCGCTACGTCAGTCGAATCGGACCGGTTGGCTCGTCGGGGTGGGATCCCGATCGTGTCTTTTGCCGACGTGTCGGGCCTGGACGTTACTGTCGACGGTGCCGACGAAGTCTCTCCCGCCCTCGACCTCGTCAAGGGGCTTGGCGGAGCGCTGGTCCGCGAGAAGATCGTCGCCAAGGCTTCCGGGCGGCTCGTGATCGTGGTCGACGAGGCCAAGTTGGTGGATCGCCTCGGAACCCGTTCCCCGCTGCCGGTCGAAGTCATTCCGTTCGCAACCGACCTGGTTCGGCGTTCTCTCGCCGACATCGGCCCTCGGCCCGAGGTCCGGATGAAGGACGGCGCCCCGTTCGTGTCCGACAACGGCAACCACGTTCTGGACTGGAGGTGCGGGCCCATCGAGGATCCTCAAGAACTCGAGCATCGCCTCAAGTCGATGTCTGGCGTGGTCGATTCCGGTCTCTTTTCGGGAATGGCCGACAGGGTAGTGGTTGCCGGAGCCGATGGCCTGAGAACACTCGACCGATGAAGCCGCTGTTCTTGGGCGAAGAAGATGTCCGCGGGCTCGCCTCGGTTGCCGAAACCGTGGATGTGCTCGAAAAGGCCTTCCTTGAGCAGAGCCGCGGCGAGGCCACCGCGCATCCGCGGCACCGCCTGGCGACTCGCGGAGCGTTCCTGCATATGCTCGCCGGCGCCTCATCCGGCTACTTCGGGTACAAGGCCTACACGACGGGCGGCGGTCCTGGACGTTTTCTCTTCTATCTGTTCGATGTGGAATCCGCGGGCCTCGTGTCGGTCATGGAGGCGGAGTGGCTCGGGCAGATCCGCCCGGGCGCTGCGACAGGACTGGCAACGCGCTTGCTTGCCCGGGACGATGCCAAAGTGGCTACCGTATTCGGTGCAGGTTTTCAGGCCGAGTCCCAGTTATTAGGCATGGCCTCGGTCCGCTCCCTCGAACGGGTCTGGATTGTCAACCGGACCCGTCGGCGTGGCGAAGAGTTCATCGAACGGATGTCGCCCCAGGTGACCGGCGACTTGGTCTTGGCGGAGTCCCCTGAAGAGGCGGTTCGCGAAAGTCGCCTCGTGACGACGATTACCGGAAGCCGGGAGCCCGTGCTGCTCGGAAAATGGATCCAGGACGGCACACACATCAACGCGGCAGGTGGGAACATTGCGCTTCGCCGAGAGTTGGATACGGCGGCTATCATGCGCTCGGACCGGATCGTCGTCGACTCGATCGAGCAGGCTCGGACCGAGTGCGGAGAGTTCGTTCCGGCCTTCACCGTCGGTCGCCGTCACTGGGATGAAGTCGTCGAACTGAAGGATGCCCTGGCGCGGCCCGTTGACCGTGGTGCCTCTGAAGTGACACTGTTCAAGTCCCTTGGCATCGGCCTCGAGGACGTCGCCCTGGGAGCCTTCGTCTACGAACGCGCCAAGGAAAGAGGCGTCGGCCGCCCCCTGGATTTGTAGGCTCCTGGCGTGGGGGACCGGCCCGGCTTTGAGTTCCCGAGGCCTTCGCTGAGCGGACAGTTTGGGCACTCTCCAAAGTCGGACAAGCGCTGAGCGGACAGTTTGGGCACTCTCCAAAGTCGGACTGGGACGGTGGGCCCGACGCTAAGGATGGCGTGGAGGCACCTGGTCGTTACCGCTCGCGGTTCTGTCGTTCGGCCCGACAAACCAGCCTCATCCGTGAAGTCCGTGTAATCCGTGGCTATCTCCCGATCGGTTCCCACAAATTGCAGGTTTTCTATTGGAGATTCCACATTGGACAACGTTCATTTGAAATTCGAGATTGGAGATTACCGTGGTGTATTCTGACGCGCATGCGATTCATCATCGCCGGCGCTGGTGCTATCGGGAGCGTCATGGGCGGTTATCTGGCGATTGGGGGAAGCCCGGTCGTTCTGATCGCCCGCAGAGCGCATGCCGAGGCGATCGGTAGGAACGGACTGATAATCAAGACGGCGCGGGGTGATCGCCGCGCGGACCTCGATGCCGTCACTGAGCCCTCGGATGTCGCCTGGCAACCCGAGGATATTATATTCGTCACCACCAAGTCCCAGGACACGGTGGATCTGCTCGATCATCTCGACAAGGCGCCACGGGAGACACCCGTGTTCTGCTTCCAGAACGGGGTCCGAAACGAAGAATGGGCGGCCGAGCGATTCGAAAACGCCTACGGCGGTCTCGTCGTGTTCAGTGTGAATTTCGTCGAACCGGGCGTGATCGAACACACACGGAACGATGTCGTTGCCATTGGCCGTTACCCGAGCGGGCTGGACGAGGCCGTTCGCCGCGTCGGGGACGCGCTGACAGAGGCGGGCTTTCGCGTGACGCTCGACGAGGACGTCATGCCCCCCAAGTGGGGCAAGCTGCTGCTCAACCTCAACAATGCGGTTTATGCGCTGGTCGACACGTGGCTGCAGTTGGCCTACACCGATCCGGATTACCGGTACTTCATGGGGCAGACGATGCGTGAGGGGCTCCGAGTCGCGGCGGCACTGGACATCGCCGTCAGGATGGGTCCGGGCGAGCCGAGTGTCGACGAGTTCATCGACCAGCTAGAGGGCGGCGGGTTCGCCTACGAGAACCCCGAGGATCTGCCGCCCGACCGCCGGACTTATCCTTCCACCTGGCAGGACGTGGTCGTTGGCCGCGCCTCGACCGAAGTCGACCATTTCAACGGTGAGATCGTCCGTCTGGGGCTCGAAGCCGGTGTGCCGACACCGTACAACACGACGCTGCTGCAAATGATGAAACAGTTGAGTGCGGAAGGCGCGAAACCGGGGCGTTTTTCGCTCGGCGACATCACTCTTAGAGTGCAGGAGAAAACCGATGGCTCCAGAAGTGAAGCTCAAGCACCGCAGTCATGAGGTGACCGAAGGACCGGAGCGCGCTCCCCACCGGGCGATGTTCCGGGCCATGGGCATGGACGACGAGGCAATCGCCCGGCCGTTCATCGGCGTCGCCAGCTCCTGGAACGAGGTCACTCCCTGCAACGTTCATCTCAACGAGCTCGCATCGAGAGTTAAGGTAGGTGTTCGGGAATCCGGAGGCACGCCGATCGAGTTCGGCACGATCGCCGTCAGCGACGCAATATCGATGGGTCACGAAGGCATGAAGGCCTCGCTGGTCAGCCGGGAGATTATCGCGGACTCGGTCGAGGTTGTCACAATTGCCCAACGGTTCGATGGACTCGTGGCGATCGCCGGTTGCGATAAGAGCCTGCCCGGAATGCTGATGGCGCTGGCTCGGCTCGACCTGCCGTCTGTGTTTCTGTACGGCGGGACGATCATGCCCGGGCATGTCGACGACCGGGACGTTACGATCCAGGACGTCTTCGAAGGGGTTGGGGCATACGCGCGCGGCAAGCTGAGCGCGGCCGCCTTGCGAAAGCTCGAAGGGTTGGCATGTCCGGGAGCGGGCTCGTGCGCCGGCATGTACACCGCCAACACGATGTCCGCGGCTATCGAAGCCCTCGGTATGTGCGTCTCCGGCGGCGCTTCCGTGCCAGCCGTGGCCGAGGAACGGGGAGATCTTTGTGTCGAGACTGGACGTCTGGCGATGCAGGCGCTCCGGAAGGGAATACGTCCCCGTGCGATTCTCACGCGCGAAGCCTTCGAGAACGCGATGGCCGTCGTCGTGGCGACAGGCGGATCGACCAACGCGGTTCTCCACCTTCTGGCGATCGCTCACGAAGCGGGAGTCGAGTTGGAGATCGAGGATTTTAATCGCGTCACGGCAAAGGTCCCCCACATCGTGGACATGCGGCCGGGAGGTCGCTACGTAATGGCCGACCTGGATCGTGTGGGTGGCGTTCCTCGCGTGATGAAGGTCCTTCTCGACGCGGGCCTCTTGAACCCGGACGCGATGACCGTGACGGGCCAGACGATCGGAGAGGTGCTGTCCGAGGTCGCGCCGGTTGAAGAGCGTTCGGTCGTCCGATCCATCGACAAGCCGATTTCGGGCACGGGGACGATGGTGATCCTCAAGGGGAACCTGGCACCCGAAGGCGCCGTCGTCAAGACCGCGGGCGTCCGCAACACGACTTTCAGCGGGCCGGCGCGGGTGTTCGAGCGTGAGGAGGATGCATTTGCGGCCATTCTGGCCGGCAAGATCGTCGCCGGGGACGTCGTCGTGATCCGCTATGAAGGCCCCCGTGGCGGGCCCGGGATGCGGGAGATGCTGGCCGTTACCGGCGCGCTATACGGCGAAGGGCTGGGCGATTCGGTGGGTCTGATCACCGACGGCCGGTTCTCGGGCGCCACGCACGGTCTCATGGTTGGCCATGTCGCCCCCGAGGCGGCCCGAGGGGGGCCTATAGCCGCGCTTCGGGACGGCGACACGATTACGATCGACGCGGGCGCCTGCCGTCTCGGCGTCGATCTGACCGATCAGGACATCGCTTCGCGGATGGAGTCCTGGTCCGAGCCCGCCCCGAGGTACACGAAGGGCGTCCTGGCCCGTTACGCAAAGCTTGTCTCTTCGGCGTCTAAAGGCGCCGTGCTGGAATAGTTCCGCGAACACCGAACGATCGGCGCCGGACCGCCGCCGGGCCGAGCCGCGGTTGTCATTCGGGAACCGGAACCTCCACGTACAGGTCGTTTCCCCTGGCTTCGCATCGGTAGCTCCGGGCGGCCTCGCGCTCGCTCCGGCACCCGCCGTCCGAAAGCCGCACACGCCACCCATGCCAGCCGCAGATGACCGCACCGTCCTGGACCATGCCTTCGGTCAGTGGGAATCCCAAGTGCGGGCAGAAGTTCTCCAGGGCGTAGAAAGCCCGGTCCCACTGAAATAGCGCGATATCCAGGCCTTCGATTCGAACCGCGTGGCCCATGCCGTCTTCGGGAACGTCGTCGAGGGATCCTGCCCGGACCCACTTACCGGTCGCCATCGATCCGACTCCGTTCCACGTTTTCTTCTCCTTCAAACTCGAGGATGACCCTCCGGACGGATTGTGGCAGGGAAATCTTGTGGTTGTTGGTGTAGTCGAACATCACCTGGACCGATCGGCCTTCCGCGATCAGACGTCCGTCTCCCTCTCCGACGATGCGATAGGTGAATTCGAAACTCGAGCGTCCGATGCGCGAAGTGCGGATCTCCACGACCAGTCGGTCGTCGTCGGTCGCCTGCGACCGGTAGTCCAACTCCGCCCGCGCAAGTATGACGTCGTCCCTCAGACGCCGATGCCCGTCGAAAATATGGGCCCAGTACCGTCCCCGTGCGATCTCCAGGTAGGAGAAGTAGACAGCGTTGTTGACATGCGCCAGGCTGTCCAGGTCGCTGGGCCGAACTTCGATCGAGCAACGGAGCTTGAACTGGCTCATCATCGGTCAGTCTACCAAAGGAGTGTCCATACCCCCGATCGCGCGCGATCGGAATGCCCCGTAAACTCATGTTATACTTTGCCAAAGTCGAGTTGGGAGGGTAGTCTGGTGGGAGCGATTCCGAAGGTTGACAGCATCTGGATGGACGGAGAATTCGTGCCGTGGGATTCGGCGCAAACCCACATCACCGCCCATTGCTTGCATTACGGCACAGGGGTCTTCGAAGGCATACGCTCATACGAGACCGATAACGGAACCTCGATCTTCCGCCTCGACGCGCACATGCGTCGGCTCGTGAACTCCGCCGCGATCTATCGTCTCGACCTCTCCTACAGCCTCGAGGAACTCTGCCAGGCGGCGCTCGAACTGGTTTCGCGAAACAAGCTCGTTAACGCCTACATTCGGCCGATCGCTTTCAACGGCGTGTACTCGCTCGACGTCTGGCCGAAGGACTGTCCCGTCGTTGTGGCGATCGCCGGCTGGCCCCGGGGCGAGTACCTGGGGGCCCAGGGCCTCGAAGAGGGCGTTCGCGTGATGGTCTCGTCGATTCGCAGATTCCACTCGTCGATGATACCCACGGCCGGCAAGGCCTGCGGCCAGTACGTTAATTCCGTGCTCGCCGTCCAGGAAGCGCAACAGCAAGGCTTCGACGAAGCGATCCTCCTGAACATGGAAGGCAACGTCGCGGAGGGGTCCGGTGAGAACCTTTTCCTCGTGAAGAATGGCAAGCTCGTCACCAACGATGCGGATGCTTCGATCCTGATGGGCATTACGAGGGAAGCGATCATCAAGATCGCCCGGGACATGTCGATTCCCATCGAGATACGGAACGTCAAGGAGGCCGAGCTTCTGGAGGCCGATGAGCTGTTCTTTACCGGGACGGCTGTCGAGGTGACACCCATACGCCAGGTCGGGGACCATACGGTCGGTGACGGGAAACGTGGTCCGATCACGGAGTCGATTCAGGCGACGTTCTTCGACACCGTGCATGGACGGTGTCCGCAGTATTCCGACTGGCTTTTCTACGTTTCCGAACGGCAGGTCATCGCCTGATCGACCGTCCGTGACTTTCCCAATACCGATGAGAATCGCCGAAAGGATGCGCGACGTCGTCGGCGAGGCCGCGTTTGCGGTCCTCGCGCGTGCGAACGAATTGGAGCGCCAGGGTCGAAGCATCGTGCACCTGGAGATCGGTGAACCGGACTTCGACACGCCGGAGCCGATCGTCGAGGCTGCCGTCCGAGAACTGCGCGGTGGCGCGACGCACTATTCTCCTTCGGCCGGCATCCCGGAACTACGGACCGCCATCGCCGCGGAACTCGGACGAACCTTCGGAGCCGACGTCCATCCGGATCGGGTCGTCGTCGCGCCCGGCGCAAAGTTGCTGCTGTTTTCCTCGATTCTGGCCCTCGTCGACCCCGGAGACGAAGTCCTCATCCCCGATCCCGCCTTTCCCGCCTATGAGGCAGCGATTCGTATCGCGGGTGGTACTCCGGTTCCTGTTCCACTCGCTGAGTCCAACGAATTCCGGTTGAACGTTGCGGATCTGGAAGCCAGGATCACACCGAAGACCCGGCTTGCGATCATTAATTCGCCCGAGAATCCGACCGGTGGCGTCCTGACGCTGGGCGACCTCCAAGCCGTGGCCGACCTCGCCGTCGAGAACGATTTCTACGTGTTGTCGGACGAGATCTATTCCGAGATCTATTACGACGAGCGGCCGGCCAGCATGTTGCAGATTCCCGAGATCCAGGATCGCTTGATCCTGGTCCACGGGTTCTCGAAGACCTACGCGATGACGGGCTGGCGCCTGGGGTTTGCGGTTCTTCCGGGACAACTGGTTGATGCCGTTGTCCTGATGATCAACACCAGCGTGTCCTGTACATCGACGTTTACCCAGAAGGCGGCCACGGCGGCATTCTCGGCCGAAACGCGCTCGGCCGTCGAGCGGATGGTCTCTGAGTTCCGCCGACGCCGTGACACGATTGTCGACGGTCTCAACTCCATCCCAGGAGTCCGCTGTCTCCGCCCCAAGGGGGCGTTCTATGTCTTTCCGAATGTCCAGGAACTGGGAGCGACCTCGGAGGAAATAGCAGTGGGCCTGCTGGAAGAGGCGGGAGTCTCCGCCTTGCCGGGTACCGCGTTCGGGAAGAACGGCGCAGGATACCTTCGTTTTTCGTTTGCCAATTCGCTGTCCAATATCGAGGAAGCCGTCGAGCGCATCCGGAATCATGTCGCCGCGCTCCCGGTCGGGAAGCCGGGCCTGTGACGGTGCCTTCCCCGATCCATACCCTGGAAGGAAATGTCGTACTATAAAATTCTACTCACCGACGGAATCGACCCTGCCGGCGTCGACCTCATTCGAAGGACACAATCGATCGAACCCGTCGTCGAAAAGACCCTGCCGCGTGAACAGCTTCTCGAGCTCATCGGTTCGGTGGACGGTATCGTCGTCCGGAGCGCCACGCGAGTCGACCGGGAAGTGATCGAACGCGCCAACAACCTCAAGGTGATCGGCCGGGCCGGTGTTGGGGTGGACAACGTCGACATCGATGCCGCCACCGAGCGTGGCGTGATCGTGATGAATTCCCCTGGCGGTTCGACGACCACCACCGCCGAGCACACCGTGGCGATGATGTTCGCCCTGTCCCGCAACATCCCCCAGGCGTACCGCCTGCTCAAGAGCGGGACCTGGGACAAGAGCCGCTTCAAGGGCGTCGAACTGGCGGGAAAGACCCTGGGTGTGATCGGGCTCGGCCGGATCGGCAGCGAGGTCGCACAGAAGGCTCGGGGTGTCGGCATGGACGTAATCGCCTACGACCCGTTCATCAGCCCGGAGTCCAACCTTAGCAGCGGCTTCGCGATCGCCGAACTGGGCCGCGTTTTCGCCGAGTCGGACTTTCTGACCGTGCACACGCCGCTGACGGATCAGACCCGGGACCTGATCAATGCCGGCACGATCGCTGGCATGAAGGACGGTGTGCGCATCGTCAACTGCGCACGGGGTGGGATCGTCAACGAGGCCGACCTCTACGACGCCCTCAAGTCGGGGAAAGTAGCGGGGGCGGCGTTCGATGTGTTTGTCGATGAGCCCAACACGGACTCACCGCTTTTCGGACTGGACAACTTTATTGCCACGCCACACCTGGGCGCGTCGACGGTCGAGGCCCAACGGAAGGTGTCGGAGGACATCTGTAGACAGATCATGGATTTTCTCGTGAAGGACACGATCCGCGGCGCGTTGAATTTTCCGCAGCTCGAGTCCGGTGAGCTGGAGCGGTACCAGCATTTTGTGGACTTGGCGACCCGGCTCTCGACCTTCGTGGGACAGATTGCCCAGGGGCGGATGCAGAACGTTTCGATACGCTACTCAGGAGAGGTAAGCGAGATGAACCTCGACTACCTAACGTCGACGGTGGTGCGGAGGTTGCTAGTGCCGATCCTCGGTGAAGGCGTGAACCTCATCAACGCGACCCACGTCGCGCGACAACGCGGCATCAAGGTAGAGGAGACGCGCGTACCGGCTCCGGAAAATTTTGCCAACCTCGTTACCATAGAGGTTCGCACCAACGAAGAGACCAGGAAAGTTGCCGGAACCGTGTTCACCGACCGTCTGCCGCGGATCGTGGCAGTGGACGGTTTCGCGTTGGAAGTCGTCCCCCGAGGGCATATGATTTGCCTGACGAACACCGATAAGCCCGGTGTGATAGGGAACCTCGGCATGACGCTCGGACGGTGGAATGTGAACATCGCCGGGATGCATCTGGGTCGCGAACAGGAGGGCGGAGTGGCGTTGGCTCTCCTGTTGGTCGATAATCCCATCTCGGATGAAGTCCTTGCCGAGTTGCTGACCATCGAGGACGTTCTGACCGCCAAGGCGATACGAATTTAGTATCCAGCCCATGTAGCACGATGCTCTCGCCACGGGCTGTCTGGCGCATAGCAGGTGCGATTTGTTGGCACTCGACCGCAAATGCCTCATCGTTGCAGTAGCCGCCCTGACGACCCTGCTCGGTGCCGCGTCCGCGTTCGCCCAGGTTCGGGCCAGCCTCCAGGTTCGTGTCACAGACCGTTCCGCCGTGCCGGTTCCATCAGCCCGTGTGGCCCTTCTTTTCGTCGACGGCCGCGTCGTTGAATTGGAAACCGATCCTGACGGTCTTGTGCTGGCCCAGGTCACCGGTCGGTTTGGCCTGGAAGTGTCGCGCACGGGGTTTCGTACGGTCGAGACCAATGCCATTGCGCTTGCCCCCGGGGAAACCTACCAGTTGGACTTCGTGTTGCTGGCTGGGGATCCGGCCGACGTCGAGCGCGTGGAGTTGTTGATTGATGACGCGGCCGGGTTCGGCGGGGCGGAGGGCCTTTCGGACCTGGAGAACCTGCCGCGCTCGGACCGGTTGTTCGGCCTGCGCGGTGGTATCAACGTGTCCGGCATCGCCGAAGGAGCCAGCCAGCAGTGGATCGCCGCCTCTGGAAGTGTGTTTGCCAGTTCGGCCAACGCTGGATTCCTGGTCCCGCTGCCGGAACCCTCCGCTCAGTTTGCGGCGAGCGTGGGAGTGGACGACTCCCTGCCGCCGGGTGGTCCCCGCTTTCACGGTGAGGCCTACTACTTCCACCGCAACGACGGGTTAAACGCGCGCAACTTCTTCGACCCGCCCGACGAACCGATTCCTCCGTTCAAATATCACTTCTTCGGCGGGGATACCGGCGGCCCCTTAAGCGATGAAACCTTCCTGATGACACGCTATTGGGGCCTTCGAATGCGGCAGTCGATCACCCGGGCGGCGACTGTCCCCGACCCGGCGTGGCTGACAGGCAATTTTTCTTCGCTGCCGGAGCCGATTCTCGACCCGGAAACCGGTTTTCCGTTCGAGAACAACATCATTCCATCCGATCGCATGCACCCATTGGGTGTGGCGCTGGTTCGATCCTACCCGGAGCCCAATGTCGATGGCGCCCAGATCCAGAATTTTCTCGCGGTCGGGCGTCTCGAGACCGTCGCTGACGCTTTCGGAATACGGGTAGATCACCGGATGACCATATCCGATGAAACCTCTTTCGAGTATCAATACAGCCGCGATACGACGGAGGATCCGTTCAACCTGGTCACGGGGATTACGAATGTGCCCGGCTTCGGAGCCCGTGACGCCCTCGACACCCACACGGTTCGGGTCGGAAACACGCATGTCTTTTCCCCTCTGCTTGTCCATCAGTTCCGGTTCTCTTTCGGCGAGTTGGTGCAGCCCAGGGAGATACTGAGCGATACCGAGACGCCCGTGGCGATCATCAGCGGGTCTTCCAACCTGGGCCATGCCTCGACCCTCCCGCAGCGCCGCAGGAACAGGACGTTCGAACTGGACACGGGAATCGTGTGGAGCCGCCCGGATCAGACGACGTATATCGGGGGTAGTTTCCGCCATTTCGATTTCGACGCATTCATGGACCTCTACAGCCGGGGCCAGTTCCAGTTCAACGGCGCTTCGTATTCCAACAACGCCCTGGCAAACCTGCTGCTAGGACTGCCGGCCAACGCCCTCCGTCTTGAAGGAGACACCGGGCGGCGGTTTCGCACCTGGATGAGCGGCGTCTATCTGCAGCATGAATGGCGGCCGCGTCCCACCATTCAGCTGACGGCCGGTCTCCGCTACGATTACCAGACGCCGTTTGAAGAGGCCGATGGACGGGTCGCGAATATCACCGCGGAGGGCACGCTGGAGGTGTCGCCCGACCAGCTCTATTCACCGGACCGGAACAACTGGGGGCCTCGTCTCGGGCTGGCCTGGAGCCCCATGGCCGACACGGTTCTGCGCGCCAGCTACGCGATCTACTACGACAGCCTGGCGGTTGGCGACAGCCTGTTCCTGCTGGGCCTCAATCCCCCATTCGTTCAGTTCGATGTCGAGAACAACGACCCGGTCGTCCCGCGCTTCGATCTGGGGACTGTCTTCGAGGACCCGGCGTCGACGACTCCACCGAGCGTCTTCTCGGCATCCGGGCGGACAGCGAATCCCTACCTACAGCACTGGAGTATCCTTGCGGGCCGGTCTTTCGGTTCGGCCTACGACGTGACGGCATCGTACGTCGGACAGAAAGGCGCTCACCTGCGCCGACAGGTCAACCGGAATCAGCCCCTTCCGGGCGCCGCCGCAACCCTCGAAGATCGCAGACCGATTCGGGATTTCGGCAACGTCTTCCAGTTCGAAACGACGGCGTCTTCAGACGCACATGCGATGAACCTCGGGCTTGTCCGCCGGATGAGCCGGGGAGTCGGGTTTCGTTTGGACTACCGGCTTGCTCGAATCATCGATGATGCGACGTTGATCAGCATTCTGCCGCAGAACAGCCATGACCTTGGTTCCGAGAGGGGGCTGTCGGACCTCCACGTCAAACATCGTTTCACGCTGTCCGGGACGTATAACTTGCCGTATCTGGGCGGGTGGCAGCTTCAGGTTACGGGCCTGTTTCAATCAGGAACACCACTGTCGGCAATTCTGGGGACCGACGTATCCGGTACAGGGAGCCCGATCGTGAACCGTCCGGACCTGGTAGCAGATACACGCGTCGACAATCCGACGCCGTCCCGTTTCTTCAACACCGACGCTTTCTCCGTACCCGATTTTGGCAGGTTCGGTACGAGCGGTCGGAACGTCATCATCGGCCCCGGTCTGGCGAACGTCGACCTTTCTATTGCGAAGGTGTTTTCCGTTTCAGACCGGATCCGGGCGCAATTCCGGATCGACTTTTGCAATGTGTCGAACCATCCGAACTTCATCGCACCGCCAACGACACAGAACTTTGCCGACTCACCGGATTTCGGGGCTCTGTTCGTCGCCCGCTCACCGCGCATCATTCAAATTGGCCTGCGAGTCCTCTGGTAACGTGGTCATACCCAGAACCCAGAGCGGTATCGACGGGGTTCCGGACAGTTAGGAACGGGGGTCCGGACGAGTTGCCCGGTCGCTACTGTTACCGGTTCTGGATGGTTAATTCCCATAGGTAAACCCCCGGCTTAGCCGGGGCGACTCGCAGAGGTTTGACCGAGAGCGGCGGTAGATAGGAAAGTCCTGCTTGGAAGCGACGACTTCCAAAGAAGGAGGACTCAATGAAAGAGGCCCGAAGGCGATCGCACACGAAATGGGACTGCAAGTATCACATGGTGTTCATTCCGAAGTAGGCGGTATCCAGTGTGGCGGGATTCATCAAGGGGAAGAGTGCAATCTCGACTGCCCGGAACTTTCTGGGACTGAAACACCGTTTGACAGGGAAGAGTTTCTGAGCGCGAGGCTATTTCGTTTCCACGGTGGGGATGGACAAACAATTCGTGCGGGAATACATTTGGCGGCAGGAGCGGGAGGAGCAGCGTTTGGAGGAGCTGAACATGGCGTGGGGGCATCAGCTGCCTTCAGGCGGCTCTTGACCGGCCCCTTTGAGGGGCTCACAGAAATAAGCCCCCGGCTCTGCCGGGGGTCATTTAACTTGAGCCGATCTGGATAGAATGCTGTCCAATACCCGTTAGGACACTTGGTACATGGGAAACATCCGAGAGAATTCATGCCGAACGTCGCCGGGCCGAACTCGTTCGTTGCTGGTGGCGGCACTGCTGCTGGTGTTGTTGGGGATTCCCGCCGTTCTCCTCGCCCAGGACGAGTTGGACATCCATCCCGACTATTCGAGCGGCACGTTCCCGTACTCGGCCGAGGCGATGGAACGGTTTGCCTCCGAGGACGTACGCCTCTTCATCGCCGGTCTGCACAAGGGCTGGTCGATCGACAAATACATCCGCGAGACCGAAAAACCACGAATCGAGATCCTGACGCTGGCCGACGAACTGCAGGACGACCGGATCATCCGCGGCCGGGACGACTACGACATGCGTCCGGGGTTCCCGGTACTCACCCAGGAGGAACTCGGGCTACTCTGGCCGGAAATCGACAAGGACGCCGCCGATGTTATCGGCATCCTCGAAACGCAATGGGCCCAGATCGAGGAGTTCGCAGCGTCGCTCGAGGCCGGGCAGGGACGGCCGACCGGCCAGCGGCTCTATAGCATCGTCGTCGGTAACATCCTCCTGGGAGGCATGGTGGATGTCTTCTATAGCGACGGGACGATGATGCCGGGCCCTCCCAGGCGTGAGGGTCGTTCCGGCTACTACGTCTGGTTCATAGAAGGGGGAGCTTCAGGACCGTCCGAGATCTACCGGGAGTCGGACCGCGTCGGCCGTTACCAGGTGTATTCGGTGGGTCCCGTAGTGGATGAGAGCATCCGCGTCGAGATCGACGAGTTGAGGCAAGATTCCCCCGTGTACGAGTACGACGACGCACGCCGGTGGAGGACATTCGGCGGTCTCTTCGCCCGGGACCAACTGCTACCGTATTTCAAAGGCCAGCGGCGCAGCCTGCTGGAACTACACTCGGAGATCTATGCATCGCGGTACTCCGCGTTTTCCGAGTTTGTGGCCTGGTATTATCAGTCCGTCGTTTCGAGGGTCGTGGATGGACTGGTTCGCACGGGCCGTATCGAATCCCCCGAAACGACGTTCCGGTACGCACTTCGTTCCAGGCGCTAGCGCAAGTCGCCGAAAGCTGTAGCGCTCTCCATGAGCGCCGAATAATGGGCGGTCGTAGATCGCGTTATAGCGCCGCACCGACTTTCACAACGGGCCGCCCGGTCCGTCTCCGATTCCAGCCGAGTTAGAATAGGCGGAATGACGAGCGAACAGCCACCTCCCGATACCCTTGATGCCGTCGCTGCCAAATTCGGAATTGGCGGCATCGGGCGGCACATCTTTCTCTGCGCGGACCAGACCAAACCCAAATGCGCTCCGAGAGATCAAACCAATGCCTCCTGGGACTACCTGAAGAAACGTCTGGCCGAGTTGGGTCTGGGACAAGCCGGGCCGTCCGTCTACCGAACCAAGGCGAACTGTTTGCGCGTGTGTCAGCAGGGTCCGATAGCCCTCGTCTATCCCGAAGGCGTGTGGTATCACTCAGCGACCCCCGAGGTCCTGGAGCGCATCATCCAGGAGCATCTGATCGAAGGCCGCACGGTGGAAGAGTTCGCCTTTGCCGTGAACCCTCTCGGATGACGACACCGAAGACCTCGGATCTTCCGACATCGTCGAGCATTCGGGACGAGGTCGTCGCCCTCCTCAAACTCGGTCTCCCGGTCATCGGCGCCCAGCTTGCCGTGATTTCGATGAACTTCGTGGACACGGTCATGGCTGGCAGGCTCAGCCCTCGCGCGCTTGCGGCAGTCGCGGTCGCCGGCAGCTTCTGGATGATGGTCGCGATCTTCGTCGCGGGCTTCCTGCTGGCGGTTACTGCGACGGTCGCCCACCTGTTCGGTTCGGGTGAACGGGAGGGCGTCGGTGGGTTCGTTCGTCAATCGCTCTGGTTGAGCCAGGGCCTCGCCATCCTGTGCTTCGTAATCGTGCGCAACGCGGTCGGCCCCATCGTTTACTCTCTTGAAATCGATCCGGAGATCATCCCGATTACGCTCGGGTACGTCGATGCGATCACCTTCGGGCTGCCTGCGGTCTGCGCCTACACGGTCCTACGGTATTTCAGCGAAGGCGTATCGATGACCCGTCCGGTGATGTTCGTCAGCATGGCCGCGACGGTGACAAACATCGGCGCAAACTATGTGTTCATGTACGGCAAGCTCGGTTTTCCGGCAATGGGGGCGGTCGGATGCGGGTGGGCGAGCGCTCTCGTGATGTGGTTGATGTTCTTCTGCATGCTGATGTTCGTGCTGGTCGATCGTTACTATGAGCAGTTCTCGGTTTTTGCTTCGTTCGAATGGCCGAACGCATCCGAAATCGCCCGGATCGTCAAACTCGGATTCCCGATCGGTGTCAGCGTGTTCATGGAAGCGAGCCTCTTTGCGACGGTCGCGCTGCTGATGGGGTCGTTGGGGACCAACGTCGTCGCGGGTCATCAGATCGCCATCAACGTAGCGTCGATCACGTTCATGATTCCCCTGGGACTCTCGATGGCGATCACGGTTCGAGTCGGCCAGGCGATGGGGCGCGGGTCCCCATCCGACGCGCGCCGCGCTGGATTCGTCGGGGTGGGCGTGGCCCTGTCAATCATGGTCGTGACCGCGACGTTCATCCTTCTGTTTCCCGAGGCTATCGTCAGCATCTACACCGATGACGCCCCCGTGAGGGCCGTAGCCGTCGAGTTGCTGTTTCTTGCGGCCGTCTTCCAGTTGTCCGACGGCGCGCAGGTCGCCGGCGCCGGCGCCTTGCGAGGTCTGAAAGATACCGCCATTCCAATGATGATGACCTTCGTGGCCTATTGGGGGATCGGCGTGCCGCTCGGCTACACGCTCGGGATCACTCAGGCGATGGGGCCCCGAACGATCTGGTTCGGACTGATCGCCGGCTTGACGGTTGCCGCGGTGTGTCTGAACGGTCGTTTCTGGTGGGTGACCCGGGGCCGGTTTGCCGAACCGCCGGCGCCGGAGTCGGAACCTCAGGCGATCCATCCGGAATGATGAGGTTGGTTGGCGGCTAGGCCGTTACATCATCATCATCGTGTTCGCCCGTGTTCCCCGGATCCGTTCAGCCAGCCCGAGCGTTAGGCCAATCATGAGGATCAGCAGAACACCGTAGGCGGCGGCGCTTCCGAAATTGAACGCGCGATACTGCGAGAGGATCTCGATCGATATGGGGCGGTTGGAGTAGACGTAGATGAGGATCGACGAGACGAATTCGCCGAGAGCGGCGATGAATGCCAGGAGGCTGCCTGCCAAGGCTCCGGGCAGCACGAGCGGAAGGACGACCCGGCGGATTGTATAGACGTTACCGGCGCCAAGCGTGGCGGCCGCCTCTTCGACTGATGGATCCATCTGAGCAAAACTCGCGTCGATCGCGCGGTACACGATGGGTACATTTCTGATGAAGTAAACCACTGGCAACAGGCCGACCGTTCCCGCGAGGATCGTCGTCCCCGTTCGTGCGCTGAGGCTGGAGAACGTTTCGAGCATCGCCAGGGCGACTACCATTCCGGGCAGCGCCCAGGGCAGGATGATCAGCGCATCGGCCAGCTTCCGGCCGATTCCTTTCTGCTTCCTCAGCCAGAACGTCGCGATCAGGCCCCAAACCAGGTTGGCCCCGGTCGCGACCGCCGCCATCCAAAGGCTGTTGCGGATCGGTTCGAAGAACTGCGGGTCGCGGAACAACCGAGAGTAGTTCTCAGTCGTATACGCAGGCGGGAACAGTTGTGTCGTCCACGTTCCGTCCTGAACGAAGCTCATCAGGAAGACCATCAGATGCGGCAGGAGCAGAAACGTCACGACCAGGACTCCGGCCGTGCCTGCGAGGGCACGGGCAACCGGTGAGGCGATCGGTACGCGCGGTGCCGCCACGCCCTTGCCGACCGAACTGTACCGGTTTCGATTCTCATACCAGCGGAGTAAGACCAGAACAGTCAGCGAAGCGGAGGCCAGCAGCACGGTTTCGACCAGCGCCATCTGCGTGTTGCCGTTCAACTTCGAGTTGTAAATCTCGACCGACAGAACGCGAATACCGCCGCCGAAAATAAAGGGAGCGCTGAAACTGGCCATCGACGACAAGAACGTCAGCAGCGTCGCGCCGATCAATGATGGTGCCAGCATCGGCAGGATGGTCCTGCGCATGGTCATTGCGCGCGAGGCTCCCAGGCTCGCCGCCGCCTCTTCCACGGCGTAGTCCAGTCTGTCGAGCCCCGCCCCCGTGAGCAGGAAGAAGTAGACATACATCGAATAGGCATGGACGAAGATGACAGCCGAAATCCCGCCGAGGTTGGGCCAGGGATCCTCCAGCCCCAGGAATTGCTGGATGAGCTTGCTCACGATGCCGGTTTCACCGTACAGGAACAGGAATGAGATGACGCCCACAAGCGGCGGCAGCAGGATCGGCGCAGAAGCGATGGCCCGCAGGACGCGCCGCCCAGCGAAGTCGTATCGGTGGAAGACGAACGCCAGCGGCACGCCGATCAGGGCCGAAAAGAACACGCTTCCCAGCGAGATGATCAGGCTGTTTGCAATCGCCTCACGGCTCGACGGAGTCGCAAAGAACCGAACGTAGGTCTCCACCGAAAACGTGCCGTCGGGGAAGAGACTGTTGATGAACGTGAACGCGTTTGGGTAAAGGATGCCCACGACCAGGACGAAGAATATGATGACCGGCATCAACATCGTCTATTCCGCGTCGTTGTCGAGCACGTGGAACTGGCCCGAGGGAATCTGGATATGGACCTCATCTCCGGCTGCGAGTGGCCTTTTCCCGTGATGGAACTGGCGGGCCGTGATTCGAACACCGGCAACTTCCACAGTGTGTTCGACGACCGGACCTTCGAACCGGGTGGAGACCACACTGGCCTTATGGCCGGACTCGGCGATCAGAACGTTCTCGGGCCGCACGAACACATAGGCGGAGTCGGACACATGTTCGGGAACGGATGCCTCGAGGGTAAACCCTGCGGCAAGTTTCAGGATGGACTTCCCGTTCGCCGATTGCGTCACACGTGCGGACAGCAGGTTCGTCTTGCCCAGAAACTTCGCGACGAACGCATCGGCCGGCCGGCTGTAGACTTCGTCGGGCCGTCCGACCTGCCGGCAGATTCCCTCGGACATGATGGCGACCCTGTCGGCCAGGGCGAAGGCTTCCCCTTGATCGTGTGTGACGAAAACGGTTGTGACCTTGAGGTCGTCGATGACGCTGCGGATCTGATCCCGCATGTCCTCCCGTAAGGTTGGATCGAGGTTGCTCAACGGTTCGTCGAGCAGCAGGACCTCGGGTCCGATCGCGAGCGCTCGGGCCAGCGCGACTCGCTGTTGCTGGCCCCCGCTCAGTGCATGCACGGCGCGGGTATCGTACTCACCCAGTTGGACGCGATCCAGGACTTCGTGCACACGCTTCTGGATGGTAACGTTGTCTTGTTTCCGTGCCCGCAGTCCAAAGGCAACGTTTTCGAAAACGTTCAGGTGGGGGAACAGTGCGTAGTTCTGGAAGACGAGTCCGATGTTGCGGTCACGGGCAGGGACCCTGGTCAGATCGCGTCCGCCGGCCAAGATCGTGCCCGAGGTGGGGATCTCCAGTCCGGCGATCATCCTCAGCGTGGTCGTCTTGCCGCAGCCGCTGGGTCCCAGGATGCAGATGATTTCGCCGCGCCCGACCTCCAGGCTGAGGTTCCGGACGGCTTCGATCTTCTCGAAAGTCTTGCTGATGCCGACCAGTTGGAGGTGGCTCACTGTCGTCCGCGGATGTAGCTATCCCAGTACTCCATCCATTCCTCGGAGTGCTGTTCCACCAGGTCCCAATCCATCTCCATCTTTTGAATGTCCAAATCTCGGATCCATTGCGGCAACATTTCCGGCGGGATGTCGTTGCGGCTGGGGATGCGGTAGAACATTTCAGCTGCCAGGGCGATGCTCTCTTCGTTCGTGACGAACTCGTAGTAGGCCCGGGCGGCTTCCACGTTCCGACTCCCGGCGACGATTGCGATCGCGTCGGTCAGGACCGGCGTGCCGCTCGCCGGGACGATGTAATCGATCGGGAAGTCGTACCGCGTTTTCTGAAGCTCGATGTCGGGCATGTTCCAGAGCGTCAGCGTGGCTTCTTCACGGCCCAACTTCTGGAGCATCAACGTCGAGTTGAGGGTATATTCCTTCGTGTTCCGGTCCAGTCCCCGAAGCCACTCGTAACCCGGCTCTGGCCCCCCGTCTTCGCCGCGGTTGCGGAGGATCATCGCTGCGTAGATCGTCCGCATCGTGCCCGAAGCGATCGGATCGCGGATGATGATCTGGCCGCGCCACCGCTCATCCAGCAGATCATCCCAGTCCTGCGGCGCCTCGGCCCGCGTCAGCGCGTTCGTGTTGTAGGAGATGACCTCGGGTGTCTGGTAGGTGCCGTACCAGAAATCACCCGGGCTGTGCGCATCCTCGTCGACGGCATCTGCCCAACTCGGCCGGAAGACCGCCAGTAGGTTTTCTTTCTCCGCCTGGGAGAACATCGTCGCCGGGGCCCCGAACCAGACGTCGGCCTGGGGGTTCGTTCGCTCGCTGCGGATGCGTTCCAATGCGTCCTGCGAACCCATGTCGAGCCACCGGACGTCGATGTCGGGACGAGCGGCCTCGAACCGCGTCTCGTATTCGGTCAGAAGTTCTTTGCCGTGAGGGGAATAGACGATGAGTGTGGTCGTTTCCGCGCTGTCCGCGCATCCCCCAGCGGAAGCCAGGAGAACCAGCGCCAATGCCAGCCTTTTCATTGGCAAAAGTCTACCATAACCCCTACTTGGCGGGTTTCGGCGGCTGGCTGCTTCGGCCAGGGGAGACTGGACATTGCGGATCGACCAATGACCATCGACCATCGATCATTGTTGATTTGGAACAATCCTTAGGAGTGTCGACCCGAGAGTGATCATCAAGAACACCACTAGCGGTTCCCATGTGAGACCGCCGATGAGGTGTCCGTAGAAATGGATCTCTATGGGGGTTCCGAGCGTGTAGGGTGGCGTGTGGAAGATCGTCGTACGTCCAGACCACCACGCGTAACCGAGGGCCGGGACCTCGATGAGCATGTAAGGAATTACGAGCGCGTAGGAGATGAACAGGCGCTCACGGACTTGGGTTCCCCGCCGGGCGAAGTAAACGCATCCCGCCAGGATTACCACCGTCATACTGGCGAATCTGGTCAGGTCGTCCGAGACTTCGTTCAGCGTCAGGACGGCCCGGAAAGCACCGACCGCGACGGTCAGGAGTCCGAAGCGGCTCAGAATCCGGGCGTTTTCACTCCATTTGAAATGCGTTAAAGTAGCCGCCATGTCCGACTGTCTGTTTTGCAACATCATTGCGGGCGATGTTCCTTCGACGAAAGTATATGAAGACGATCAGGTTTTTGCATTCGAGGACATCAGCCCTCGCGCGCCCACGCACGTCCTCGTCGTCCCCAAAAAACACATTTCGACGGTGAACGATCTGCGGCCCGCCGATAGCGAACTCGTCGGACACATGGTCGGAACCGCGACGCTCATCGCGCGTCGGCGCGGGATTGATCAGGCGGGATACCGTCTGGCCTTCAACGTCAATCAGCAAGGTGGACAGGTTATCTATCACATTCATCTACACGTTCTGGGCGGCAAGCAGCTTGGCCCTCCGGCATAATCAGGCGAGTTCGCTGAGAAATGCGGGCTAATGCTACGGAACGGACCTGCCGATCAGCAGGTTATGCCCACGAGTGCGATCACCATGCAGGAGAAACGACGTTCGGAACGGATCGTCCCAATCGGCTCCAACGAAGATGTCGTGGTGCTGCATATATCCGGGGACCAGCATCTGGCGAAGATACTCGACCTTAGCGATGGCGGTACCTGCGTGTATATGGTCGAACCGAACGCGCCGGTCGAACTCGACGGCGCCTATCGCGTCTCCCTGTACCACAAGGGCAAGATCCAGGATATCGACGTGAAAGTCAGCAGAAAGAACGGCCAGGTCATCGGCCTGGAGTTCGTCGACCTGTCCGCTGCCGCCGCCGAGCACGTTAGCGCGAAGATCATATGGCTCGAAGTGGAGTGGATGCGGCTGAAGCCGACACTCTAGTCTCAGTACGCTTCCCGGAACAATTTCTCGAAATCCTCCCGAGTGATCGGCTGTCTCGGGTTTGTGCCGTGCGACGGGTCCTCGAATGCCTTCGTTGCGAGCGTATCGATGTCGTCGCTCGCGATGCCATGGTTTCTCAGCCCCAGTGTCATCCCGACATCGTCGAGGAGGCTTTCGACTTCGGCCACCGCGTCGGTTCCCCCCAGAGCGCGTCCGACCTCGGCGTATTGATCCGGGGTCGAGGGTCGGTTGAATCGCATTGTCGTCGGCAGGACGAGTCCGTTGGCCAGGCCGTGTGCCATCCCCGAAACGGCCGATAGCGCGTGCGCCATCGAGTGATTCATGCCGAGGAATTTCTGGTTGTAGACCAGCGCACCCGTCATCGAGGCCATCATGACGTTGGAGCGGCCTTCGAGATCTTTGGGATCGACAACGACGGATCTCAGGTGCCCCCCGATCAGTTCGAGGCCATAGAGCGCCATCCGGTCTGCGAGTGGATTCGGGAGACTCGAGACATAGCCTTCGACCAGGTGGGTGAGCGCGTCCACACCGGTGTTGACGGTAACTTCGGGCGGTAGCCCGAGTGTGAGCGCCGGATCGACGAGCGCCAGCCCAGGGATCAGGAACGGGCTGCCCAGGGCAAGCTTCATCTTCTTCGACGTGTCGGTGATCACCGCGAAAGAGGACACCTCCGAGCCGGTGCCGGCCGTGGTCGGTATTGCGATCAACGGCGGCAGCCGGTCATGAATCCTCGCCATCCCACCGACCGCTCCGTCGTATTGCGCGAGTGGCGCGGGGTGCGTCTTCATCAAGCCGATCGCCTTGGCCGTATCCATGGCGCTTCCGCCCCCCAACGCCACGAGTCCATCTGCATCGCTTTCGCTGTAGACCTCGATACCTGCCCCGACGCAGACATCGTCTGGGTTGGCGATGACGTCGCTGAATACCGTCACCTCCAGGCCGGCGTTCTTCAGCGCGCTTAGGACACCCGCCGCGATTCCGCATTCCCGCAGTCCCGGGTCGGTCACGAGCAGGGGACGCTTCATTCCCATCTTTGCCGCTTCCTTGCCGGCCCGCTTCGAGGCGTCGGCGCCGAAGATTACGCGGTTCGGCAGCATGAAGTACGTCAGCATCGGTCTTACCCTCCCGGTATATTCGGGATTCTAGATTGTTTGATCGGGATGAGCAAAGCCCCGGTGGGAGACAGATGCTTGCCGGGAGTGTGCGTTTACCTGCGTTTACGGCTTTGTGATCTTCCTGTTACACCCCGTGGGCGCGAAACTGGTAAAGTGTCCGGTAGCAAACCGACCTCCTACGGACCGACGAACCTTGGCTATCTGGAAACGACAACGAACGGTGCTTCTGGTAGGGCTGACTGGCCTGCTTCTGGTCGTGCTGGCCGTCCTCCAGAATCGATGGGTCAATGAGCTCAGCGAGTTTCAACTCCAGCAGATGGAGCGGTCCCTTCAGGTATCGACGCGGGGGCTCTCCCGCGACTTCGGACGCGAGTTCGAGAGAATTCGCCTCACCTTCTTTGTCGGCCGGTCGCCCTCGGTCGAAGCCGAGATTATCGAAGACTACCGGGATTGGACCGAAGCTTTTGAGTTCCCTCACTTGATCGGGGATGCGTACTGGATCGATCACGACCTGAATGCGGACGAGACTCCGGGGTCGGGTACGCTCCGGCTCCAACGCGTCAACTTCGAGGCCGGCCTGCTGGAGCCCACAGAATGGCCCGACGCGCTGAAGCGGATTCGTAAAGAGCTGGCAAACTTCGACCCGGTGGACTACCGCGACCGTGGCGACCGGTTGCGCTTCGCGCGCGGCCTGACGGGTCCCGTTGACGATGATCTGTTCGGCATGGTCGTTGCCCAGGTCCGGTCGAATCCGAGCTGGGCCGTGGCGCTGTTAAGGAAAGACGTCCTGATCGACGAGTTCATTCCGTTCGCCGTGGAGGAGTACTTCGGCCCGGACGAGACGAGGGATTACGACGTTTGGATTATCGATGAGGCCGACGAGACCAACGTCATATACGCGTCGAATAGCGCCCTGCCAGCAGCGGCCCTTTCGTCCCCCGACATCCGCAGGGGACTGGGTGATGACAGTCCGGACTGGGAGATCGTTGCGAAACACCGGTCCGGCTCCCTCCAAGTCGTCATCGACGAATACCGGACGCGCAACCTGTCGATGAGCTTCGGAGTCGTGATCGTACTCGGTGTGAGCTTCGCGTTTCTGCTCGTCGCCACGCGTCGCGCCCAGTGGCTGGCAGAACGCCAGATGGAGTTCGTCGCCGGAGTGTCGCACGAACTTCGGACGCCGATCGCCGGCATTTCCTCGCTCAGCCAGAACCTTGCCGACGGGGTTGTGGGCGACCTCGACCAGGCGGTCCGGTACGGGGAGTCGATCAACCAGGAAAGCCGGAGGTTGGGCAGTATGGTGGAAGGCGTGTTGCAATTCTCCGCGATCCGCTCCGGACAGTACCACTATGAGTCACGACCGATCGATCTCGGCTCCCTGGTTGATGAGGAACTCGACCGACTCGACCCGGCCGAGCTGTCCCAGTTTTCACTCGAGCGGGAGATTGCCCCCGACGTGCCCGCAGTTCTCGGTGACGAGCAGGCCTTGAGGACGCTGGTCCGCAACCTTGTGTCGAACTCGATGAAGTTCAGTCAGGAAGGCGATGAGATTTCGGTGGCGGTTCGACTCGCTTCCGGCCGGGCGGGTCAGGTGGAGCTGTGTGTCCAGGACAGCGGCCACGGAATCGATCACGCCGACCTCCCGCACATCTTCAAGCCGTTCTACCGGGGACAGAACGCCCGCGATCATCAGGTGGGTGGCTCCGGGCTGGGGCTGAGTCTCGTCAAGGAAATCGTCGAAGCCCATGGAGGGAGCGTCGCGGTCGACGCCCGACATGAAGGGGGAACACGGTTTTCCGTGTTTTTGAAGTCGACGGGCCGAGAGACGTAGCTAGCATGTCGACGAACAATAGCGGCCCCGAGGGGCGGCGGGTTCTGGTCGTCGAGGACGACGCCGCGCTGAGACTGGCGCTGTCGGACCGCCTCACTCGGGAAGGCTACCAGGTGGAGCTGTCCACCAACGGCAGGGATGGCGCCACGCGACTCGCCTCGGGAGAATTCGACCTCGTGGTCCTCGACGTTATGCTGCCCGGCAAGAGTGGTTTCGAGGTCGCCCGAGAGGCCCGCAGCCATGGGATCGACACCCCCATCTTGATGTTGACTGCGCGGGGCGAGGTCACCGACCGGGTCGTTGGGTTGGAATTCGGCGCCGACGACTACCTGACAAAGCCCTTCGAATTCATCGAGCTTCTGGCCAGGATGCAGGCGTTGCTGCGGCGTGCCGGAAGAACCCTCCATAAGAGCCTGCCCGAGATCGTCCAGGTCGGCGACTTGAAGGTGGACTTTCGTAGTGCGCAGGTGTTCCGCAACGGCGAACTGGTCCAACTGTCGTCGAAAGAAATGCAACTGCTCCGGTTCTTCCTCGAGAACCAGGGAGTCGCCGTGACCCGTGACGAACTGCTGGATGCGGTCTGGGGATACTCGGCGATGACCAATACCCGCACCGTCGATGTGCACGTCGCTCGTTTGCGTCAGAAACTGGAATCCGAACCCACCGAACCAAAGTTGATTATCACCGTCAGAGGCCACGGCTACCGGTTCGCCGACTGACCCGCCCGCCCGTTACTTCTTTGTTACAAAAGCTTTACCGGACCGTGACCTGCCTGTCAGGCGGACTCGGTAGACTGTGCAAAGTGGGCGTCCGAGACGCGCTCGCAGCTGAGGCATTGAATCATGAGTGCAATGGAACAACACGTGGCAAGCCCCCACAAGGTGGCCGGGACGGTGGATATGGTCGTGCCGCGGGCCAAGCCGCGCCCGCCCGCACGAGTCACGATCGACCCGGAATTGGTTGTCCGTGGACAAAGCCAGGACCGAGAAGCCCAGGAAGAACTCGTCTCCCTGCTTGCACCGATGGTATTCCGGCTGGTGAGCCGGTTCTTCCGTTCACGCGACGACGTCGAAGATCTGGCGCAGGACGCATTCATTCGTTTTTTCTCGAAGATCGATCAAGTCCGTCCGGGTGACAACGTTGCCGGTTGGGTCTCCCGTGTGACAATCAACGTCTGCTACGACCGGCTGCGCAAGATCCGTCGGGAGCGGGCGGCAATCGATGATTTTCGGTATCAGCCTCGCATCCGGCCCGTCGATGCCGATCCGGCCGGCAGGCTCGGGATGGCTCTCGACAGGCTCGATGAGAATCTGAGAGTTCCGCTGGTGCTCAAAGAAGTCGAGGGATATTCCGTCAATGAGATCTCTGAAATGACGGGCATCACCGAATCAAACGTTAAGATCCGCCTCTACCGCGCCCGCAAGAAGATGGCCGCGATGCTCACCGTCCACGCCGCCTAGCAAAGGGTCTGCACTGTAGCGGCGGTCTATGACCGCCGAAATCAATTTCATCACTAGCTCCTAGGAGCCTGTCGGCAATAAGAAATCTGGAGAAGTCTGAAGCTGAAAGACCCATCGCGATTTCAGGATGAAGGCCACCTTGGGAAGCGTTTGCTCAGACAGATCCATGAGATGAGATTGCGGCAGCCCCCATTGAGCGCGATACGTATTTTCATCCGCGGATTCTGTGTTTGCCAGGATCTCCCTGCTTCGATTCAAGCCGCCAGTGGCTTGAATCCTCCTCCGTAACGAAACAACTTCAGGATGTTGTGGGTCAAACAGACCAGTTGCCATTCCGCCCGCACGTTCTCGAGACCGCGGAAACTGAAACGCCGGAATCCCCGGCATTCCCGGGTCTGTCCGAATACCGGTTCCACAATCGCCTTGCGCATCTTGTAGACGGCCCGCCCCACATCGCTGTCCAGTTTCTGTTTCATTTGCTCCCGTACGCCGGCGCCTTCAGCCGCTCCGGGCGGGCCGCCGGAAGACTTCGGGGATGCGCCGGTCCGGACTCGCCCCGTGGCCACGTGTAAATCGATCCCTGCGGCTCGCGGGTCGGTCACCTGCCTGGGGCTCCAATACCCGGCATCCGCGCTGACCGCGACGGGCCGGGTCCCCGTGTTCCGCCGCACTTGCGCGACCATGGGCGCCAGTTGCTCTTTGTCATTGGCGTCCTGGGTGATCTCGGCCGCGACGATGACTTGCGTGTCATCGTCCACAGCGATCTGGGCATTGTAGGCCTGCACGAAACTGCCTTTGTGCGCGCCGTCGGGCATGATCCGGCTGTCCGGATCGGTGAAGTTGCGCTGCGCCTTCGCATCCGGCGCCGCCTGCTTCGGATCGGGAACCCGCGGTTGGCCTCCACCCGTCTTCTTCCCCGTTCGCTCCTCTTGCTTCCGCCGCTGGGCCATCCGCGCTTCCGCGTCCGCCTTCGCCTGCGCCGCCTTCTGCCGGGCTTCCGCTTCCAATTCCGCCCGGGCCTGTCGAATCTTCTTCAACCGGCTTTCCCGCCGCGCCAATTCCTTCGGCAACTGGTCGGTCAGTCCTTGCCGTTGCTTCTCATCCTCGACCGCGTCGACCGCCTCGGCCCGCTTCAGCAACTCCTCCACTTCCGCCTTCAGCGTCTCTTCGGCCCCCCTCATCCGCCCATAACTCATCGCCTTGTGCTTGCTGGCGTTCGCCTGGAGTTTCGTCCCGTCGACCGCCACATGCCCCAGTTTCACCAGCCCCGCCTTCCGGCACAATCCCAGCGCTTGCAGAAACAGTCCCGCCAACGCCTCCAAATGCCGTTTCCGAAACTCGTTGAACGTGCTGTGATCCGGATGCGTGTCCGCACTCAAATACCGGAACGCCACGTCCTCATGCGTCCGTTTCTCGATCTGCCGCGAACTCACCACCCCGGTACAATATCCGTACACCAACAACCGCACCATCAGCACCGGGGAGTAGGCCGCCTGACCTCGTCCATCCTTCGCCTCATAGGAACGGTAAAACGCCGACAGATCCAGCGTCTCCACCAGGTCGGCCACAAATCGCGCCAAATGATTTTCCGGAAGCCAGTCGTGTAACGACGGCGGCATCAACAAGCTCTGATTCAGGTCATCGGATCGGAAGCATTTCGTCATGCCTTCTTCTACAAATCCACCCGTCCAGCTTAGGTCCCATCCGGTTCTTCCCCGACTTCTGTCGCCACCCATCCCCAATCTATTCCCGACAGGCTCCTAGTGTTTCGTTGCCATCAAGGCCCTCCTGTGCTTCAGGAGAACCTAAAAGCTCCAAACTTCGCTACCGACGAGTGATCACGATGGCCGGAATCGGTGTTCAGGATCACCGGAATCACTGTTCAGGATCCCGGAATCCGCGTTCACGATCCCGGAATCGGTGTTCACGATGGATCGGAATCAGTGTTCAGGATGGTCCGGAATACGCATGTGAGGGGCCCAACTTTTTTAGGGAATGTAGGTTCGGAAACAGCCTTGTGTCGCCCCATTCTCTCTTCTGCTTTGTCAGCACTTCACGATAGCAATAATCGGGGAACGGACCCCTGTTTCGTTTTCCAGCACAGTGGTTTTCAAGACGGATTCGTACCGTGACTCTAGCCAATTCCCCTGCCGCGAAACCCAACAAACCAATTGAAATCGGGGACTCGTTCTTGGGCCAAGTAGCTTCCTGTTGTCGGATACATACGGACAGAACACGGACAACTGGCAAAGGGAAGACTGGGTTCGAACGCGTGACGCTCAGCTTGGGGAACGAACCCTCGACCGAAAACTATTTATCGAGCGCCGTTGGCGTCGATTCGTTGCCATAAGAAGAATGGTGTTTCCAAGTGTCGACGGTCAGTAGGGCACAATCGGGACACGTTCCAGAACCTGGGCCATCTGGTATCCTTCCAACTACTTCTTAACATTTGACCGATAACAATGCCTAGCGATCGACGCATTAGTTTAGAGGGTTTTCTGCAAGCGTTCCGAGACCAAGAACGGAATCAGCCAGATCAACCATTCTGCTTTATCCTCGGGGCTGGGGCATCAAAGACATCGGGAATTCGGACGGGCGGTGAATTGGCACTGAATTTCCTTGAAGATATGAATCTTGCCCAGAACCTTGACGGATTGTCCTTGGAGCAGTGGGCAACCGCCGAGCGATTGGGTCTTGCAGATTTTTCCATCGATCACGCCGCTGAATTTTATCCGCAACTGTATGAACGACTGTTCGCCGACCATCCCGATCGCGGATACGCTTTCCTAGAAAACGAGATGGAAAACAAAGAACTAAGCTACGGCTACTCGGTCCTAGCATGGATTCTGGAGAGGACTTCGCACAAGGTCGTAATCACGACGAATTTCGACAATCTGGTGGCCGACGCCCTCTCGATTCACTCCTCAACGTTTCCTCGCGTCGTGGGCCATGATTCTCTCGTAGGATTCGTAAAGGCTGCTTTGCGTCGTCCCCTGATCGCCAAGGTTCATGGCGACCTAGGGTTCGCCCCTCGAAATACACCAGATGAGATCGACGGACTATCGGATGAGTGGACAAGAGCGCTGGAGCGCGTGCTGGAGAAATTCACACCGATTGTTATCGGTTACGCCGGTAACGATGGCAGCCTCATGGCGGCCTTGGAGTCTTTGCCCGATGGTGTTCCGGAGTCCTTGTACTGGTGCCTTCGGGAACGCGACGCCGTGACGGCCCGGGTGGCTGCACTCATCAAGAAACGTAAGGGGAATATCGTTCTGATACCCGGCTTTGACGAAGTCATGTTGCGGATACAAGACACGATGCGAGAAGACTGGGGGATGCCCGATCTGCTTATCGAAATGAAGAGTCGCCAACGGCAACGGGAAGCGGCTTATCAAAAGCAGCGTGCTGAAATCGGTGCTCGGCTGACGGCGCGAAAAGCGGCGGATCAACGCCGCGTGCTGGCCGACGCTGCGCTACGAACGCTAGCACCCAAGGATGGGAGTAAGGCGTGGTGGGAATGGGATTTCGAAGCTAGCGCTGAGAAGGATGCTGATAAGCGCGAGGAAATATACCTGCGGGGTCTTCGAGCAATACCCCAAAGCTATGAACTCATGGGGAACTATGCACTCTTCCTGACGGACCAACGGAAGGATTACGATCGAGCCGAGGAGTTCTACCAGAAGGCATTGGAGATCGAGCCGGAAAACGCAAACAACCTCGGAGGCTACGCCGTATTTCTATCCCACCAACGGAAGGATTACGATCGAGCCGAGGAGTTCTACCAGAAGGCATTGGAGATTGAGCCGGAAGACTCAAACATCCTCGGAAACTACGCCGCCTTCCTTGAGAACAAGCGGAAGGCCTACGATCGAGCCGAGGAGTTCTACCAGAAGGCATTGGAGATCGAGCCGGAACACGCAGACAACCTCGGAAGCTACGCCGTATTTCTATCCGACCAACGGAAGGATTACGATCGAGCCGAGGAGTTCTACCAGAACGCATTGGAGATCGAGCCGGAAGACGCAAACAACCTCGGAAACTACGCGGACTTCCTAGCGGACGATCGGAAGGATTACGATCGAGCCGAGGAGTTCTACCAGAAGGCATTGGAGATTGAGCCGGAAGACGCAAACAACCTCGGAACGCCGTGGCGATGCTGAACTTCGACATGATCGGGCGTCTGGGCGGCAATCGCGTTTTCGTGGGTGGAGTCGGGACTTCGCCCGGGTTCGAAGATTTGCTGGAGGGGTTCAATGATGAAGTCGGCCTCGACCTCGACTTCTCCGAATCTGGAAGCGGGTCGAGCGACCATACGTCCTTCAACCTGAAGGACATCCCCGTTCTCTTCTTTTTCTCCGGTCTGCATGGCGATTACCACAAACCGTCGGACACCGCCGAAAAGATCAACGCCCAGGGCGCACGGAATGTCCTCAGGCTGGCGTACAGGATGATCGGGCACGTGGCCGGCGACGTGCCGCGGCCCGAATACACCGAGGTCTTCCAAGCGCGTCCGCTGGCCGGCAGCGGAGGGGGTTACGGCCCGTATTTCGGTTCGATTCCGGATTTCCGGGATGACCTGGACGGGGTGATGTTTGCCGACGTGACCTCCGGAAGCCCGGCGGCAAAAGCCGGACTCGGGCCCGGTGACATCCTCACGCGGTTCGGGGAATACGTCGTGGGGAACCTCTACGATTTCACTTTTGCGTTGCGCGCTCACCAGCCTGGAGACGTCGTCACCGTTGTGTTCCGAAGGGATGGTGAGGAGATGACACGCGAGGTTACACTGGAGGCACGACAATGATCCGATCCAGATGGTCGACCACGGCCCTCCTGGCAATTCTGCTGCAGGCCGGCTGCGCCCGAGCCGAGGAGCCCGCTCCGGTCGAAGCGATCGAACCGACGGCCTCCGCGCCTACGGCGAAGCCGGTGGCATCCCACCCCGACGAAGGCCATATAAAGAACGTGCAGCAGCTGACATTCGGCGGCGAGAACGCGGAAGCGTATTTCTCCTCCGACGGCCAGCACATCATCTTCCAGTCGACGCGCGACGCGCTCGAGTGCGACCAGCAGTTCACGATGAGGATTGACGGCGGGGAACTTCGGCAGATCAGCAACGGCGGCCGAACGACGTGTGGCTACTACACTCCGGACGGGGGCCGGATCATCTACGCGTCGACGCATCTGGGTGCGCCCGACTGCCCGCCCGAACCGGATCCCTCCCGGGGCTATGTATGGCCCCTGTACCGTACGTTCGACATCTTCTCGGCCAACCCGGACGGGAGCGACCTCATGCGCCTGACCGACGCCGACGGCTACGATGCCGAGGGCACGGTGTCCCCGGACGGGACGAAGATCGTCTTTACATCGACGCGCGACGGCGATCTCGACATCTATACGATGAACATCGACGGAACGGAGCAGACACGCCTGACCGACGAGCTGGGCTACGACGGCGGTCCGTTCTTTTCACCCGACAGCGAGTGGATCATCTACCGTGCCGGACATCCGACGGACCCCGAAGAAGTGGCTCGATACGAAGACCTGATGGCGGCCGACCTGGTGATGCCGGACAAACTGGAAATCTGGATCATGCGGGCCGACGGGAGCGACAAGCGTCAGATCACCAGCTTCGGCGGTGCCAACTGGGCGCCGTTCTTCCACCCGGGCGGCGAGAAGATCATCTTCGCCTCGGATATGGACAACGAGAACCCGCGGATCCCCAACTTCGAACTCTACATGATCAACCTCGACGGTGAGGGCCTGGAGCGCGTGACCTTCGATGAAGCATTCGATGGCTTTCCCATGTTCTCGCCTGACGGAACGAAGCTGATCTGGGCGTCGAACCGCTACGCCGAAGATCCCGGCAACACAAACCTGTTCATCGCGGATTGGGTAGACTGAAGCGTTAGGAGGAGACAGAACAATGCCTCTATTTGAGTATGTCTGTAACGATTGCGGTGCGGAATTCGAGAAGATCGTGCCGTCTCACCGAACCGCCGTCAAGTGCGCCAAGTGCGAGAGCGCCAAGGTCGAAAAGCAGTTGTCGGTCTTCGCCGTGGCCGGTGCAAGCTCCGCGCCCGATGAGGGCTGCGGCTCGTGCGGGGCGCCCGAGCCCGGCATGTGCCGAATGCAATAGAAGATCACTGGCCCCGGCATTCTCACCAAACCGCTTGGGAACTTAGCCACGGATTGCACGGATACAGGGACGGGAGAAATCGTACGGTCTGCGGCCCGAAAGACCATCCTATCCGTTAAATCCGTGCAATCCGTGGCAACCTCTTTCTTTCCCCTTAGCGTCAGCCGCCACTGAACGGATCGTATTCGCCCTGTATACAAACAAAACGCATCCCGCATAACTCCGCTTTCCTGAATTTCATATCCGTAGGCACGGATACCCGAAATCGACAACCGGCACAACTTGCTGTAACCCAAGCAATTTGACTCGTGGAACGGGTCTTGCATAGAGAGCTGCGGCCAGATCAATCCTGGCCGACGATTATGTGGTGTAGGAAACAAAGTGGTGTACACGGGTGGGAGGTCGGATCGGTTCGGTTCGGCCTCCTGCCTTCGGTTCGTCTGCAATCCAAATCTTCTCGCAGAACGAACCCGTTTCAATGGAGGTTAGATGACTCTTTCTAGCGCGAGTTTACTGAATCAGACGGCCAACTTCCGGCGCAAGTTGCTTGAATCCAGCTTGTGAAGGGGGATTGAGGCGGTTCCTGCGCCGCTCGCTTATGTATACACAAAACATGAAAGCCGTTCCGATCATTGGATCCACACGATAATCCTATATTATGGGGTCATAATCCACTTGACTACGATATGTAGAGATGTGTATACATAAAACATGGCCAGCCTGCAACGGGTCCAAGTCGCTGGACACTCCTACTGGCGGATCGTGGAGTCCCGGCGCATCAACGGGAAGCCGCGGCCCGTTCCCATCCTTTACCTAGGCACGGCCGACGCCCTGCTGGATCGGCTGCTGCAGGCACCAGAGGGGCAACTGAGAATCCGGTCCTACCAGCACGGCGACGCGGCCGCCCTGAAGGCCGTGGCCGATCGGCTCGGCGTGGTGGACCTCATCGACCGAGAAGTGGGCCGGAGCCGGTCCCGCAAAGCGTCGGTGGGCACCACTCTGCTGCTGGGCGCGCTCAACCGAGCCATCCGGCCCCAGTCCAAACGGGGGTGGGCCGACTGGGCCGCCGGCACGTCCCTGCACCGCCTCTTTCCAGGCCTGAAAACGGAGACGGTCACCTCGCAGTTTTTCTGGGACCAGATGAACCGCGTATCCCTGGATGCGCTGCGGCGAATCGAAGAGGAACTCACCCAGCGCATCGTGACCCAACTGGACCTGAAACTGGACACCCTCTTCTACGACACGACGAACTTCTTCACTTACATCGCCACCACGAATCGCAAGCCCAAGCTCCCCCAACGGGGCCGGTCCAAACAGAAGCGGTTCGACCTCCGCCTGTTCAGCCTCGCGCTTCTGGTTGCCCGAGACGGGCAGATTCCCCTCTATGCTCACGTCTACGCAGGCAATGAGGTGGATTCGAAGCGCTTTCCCGAGTCTCTGACTGACATTCGGGAACGGTTGGCCAAGCTCTCCATCGAGCTGGAAGACGTCACGCTGGTCTACGACAAGGGCAACAACTCGAAAGCCAACCAGGCCCGGGTCGATGCCAGCCAGATCGGCTATGTCGCTTCACTGGTTCCGACCCAACATGCAGATCTTCTGGGGATTCCGGTGGCGGAGTACCGCCCGGTGGATTCGGGCCGCCGACAGGGCGTGCCGGTCCTGCGTCTCCAGAAGGATATTTGGGGGGAGCGGCGAACGGTGGTTCTGTTCATCAGTGAGCAGCTCAAGGCCGGTCAGATCCGCGGGCTGGAGCAGCATCTTGCGAGGCGTCTTCGTGAATTGGCCGAGTGGAAGTCGCAACTGAGCAAGCCCCGGTCCGGGCCTCGGAGCCAGAAGGCGGCCGAGAAGAAGATCGACTCGCTGCTCTCGGGTCAGTACCTGAGCCGGGTCCTCCGTATCACCTATGACGACACGCGATCGGGCAGCGATCGTCTTCAGTTCGGGATCGATGAGCAAGCACGGTCTTACCTGGAACAGGAAGTCTTCGGCAAACGGATACTGATCACCAATCGAGCGGAATGGTCCGATGAGGAGATCATGCTTGCTTACCGAGGCCAGAGCGAGGTGGAGGAGGTGTTCCGCCAAACCAAGGATGACGAGCATCTGGCGGTCCGGCCGCAATATCACTGGACCGATCAGAAGATCCACGTCCACACGTTCATCTGTCTGCTGGGCTTGCTCCTTGCCCGCATCGTGGAGTGGGAGTCCAGGAAGCTGGGGCGCACCGAGTGTCTGTCCGGGCTCCTGGACCTGCTTGGTTCCGTGCGTCTGGCCATGATCCTCCGCCCATCCGGAAAGAAAGGAGGGCGGCCCCGGTGTCAGTGGCAGTTGGAGGAAGCTGAGCCTGGAATCCTCGACTATTTCCTCAAGCTCGTGCCCGCCGAGCCTCCGTTTGTGTATACGCCCCCGTCATCGTAAATCCCTCTGGCACCGAGGTTTCAGCAGAACGGCGCTCCCGCCCCCAGTAAACTCGCGCTAGGAGCCTGTCGGGAATTGGCTCCCTCGAAGCAAGAATCAACAACTTACGAGCCATCCCCGGTCTGTAAGTTGTTGATTCTTGGTTGCAGACTTCTTATTCCCGACAGGCTCCTAGAGGAAAACTATTTGCTGTCCTCGTCTTGATCCTGGCGCTGGGGATGCCGGGTCTGGCACAGACGACGACCGGTACGATTACGGGCCGGGCGATGGACAGTTCCGGTGCGTTGATCCCGGGCGTGGAAGTCAGCGTGGCCAGCCCGGCGCTGATCGGCGGTGCCCGGACTGCCATTACCAACGAACAGGGCAATTATCGCTTTACGCAGCTGGCGGGCGGTGCCTATACCGTAACGTTCAGCCTGCCCGGCTTTAAGACCCTCAACATCGAAGGCGTCCGCGTGGGCGTCGGCGCCACCGCGACGGTCAACGGATCCCTCGAAGTTGCGACGGTGGCCGTCAACTTCGGCGACCAGGAGTTCGAACAAATTCCTTACAGCCGCAGCCTGCGCGGGATCATGATGTTGGCGCCCGGCGTCTTCGCCACCAGCTACGACATCGGTGGATCGTCCTTCGGGACAGGTTCTTCGCCCGGTGGCCAGGCGTTCGGCAAGAGCGGCGACGCGCAAGTCGTCGTCGACGGTATGATCTGGGACCAGCACTACGAAGACGCCGGTTCCTTCGAGGAAGTCCAGATTGCGACGGCGGCCAAGAGCGCCGAGCAGTCCAACCCGGGCACGAGCCTCACGTTTGTCGTGAAGTCCGGCGGTAACGACTTCCACGGCCTTCTTGCGGCCGAATGGTCGGACGACAGTTTCGTCGACGGCAACATCGACCAGGACCTGTTGGACCGCGGCTTCAGCCCGTCCCCGAACAGTTTCACCCGTTACAACGACGTATTCGGAGAGATCGGCGGACCGGTCGTCAAGGACAAGTTCTGGTTCTTCGGTTCCTACCGCGACGGTTACGGCGGGCGCCTGATTCCGGGATTCGTCGATGACCGGAATGGGGCAGATCCGGAAACCGGCCCCCCAGCGACGTTCTTCACGAAGCTGCAGGATCCGACTGTGAAGTTGACCTGGCAGCTGACCGATAACAACAAGCTGGAGAGCATGACGCAGTTCGGCCGCAAGTGGCAGGCCTACCGCGGCGGCTCCCGGACGGTGCCGCTGACGGCGACGCAGAATCAGGATTCCTGGTCCGCGGTGGGTCCGACCCTGAAATGGACCTACATCGCCAGCTCGACCATGACCGTCGACGCCCAGGCGAGCCGGGGCGGGTTCTGGTGGCCCAGCGAAGCTTACACGGACGACGTCCGGATCAGCGACCTGAACTCGGGAGAAGTTCGGGGAGCGTTCCAGGAATCGAATCGTCGGCCGGTACGCTGGCAGTGGAGCGGCAACTTCAGTTGGTTTGCCGACATCGGCGAGACCTCGCACGAGCTCAAGACCGGCTACCTGGGATCCTGGGGATACCGGACCGCAACGCTGACCATCGGTTTTCCCAACCAGCAGGAGTACCGGTACCGTTCGACGGACGCAGAAGAGGCCGCAGGCCTGTTCTTCCTGAATCCGAACTCGGTCCGTGTCTATGACTACCCGACCTCGGTCAAGGCCGGCGAGAGCTACGATTCGTGGTTCCTGAACGACAAGATCACGATCAACCGGAACTTGACCGTTAGCCTCGGCTTGCGGTGGGACCGGTACACCTCGTGGCTGCCCGAGCAGGGCAACGACGGAGCTGGACCCTTTGCGAGCGTGGCGCTGTTCCCGGCGCGCGGGCCCGACGAGTTCCCGATCTACAACTCCTGGGTACCCCGTGTGTCGTTCGTCTATGACATCACCGGCGAGGGCCGCGTGGCGTTGAAGGCGAGCTACGGCCGGTACGCCGGCTCGGACTCGGGCACGGGCATCCTGCCAGGACGGTCCGCCGGCGACATCAACCCTGCGAGCAGAACCCGGTGGCAGTACACCTGGGACGGCACCATTCCTTACGTTCCGAATCCGGACGACCTGCAGTCGGTCGACGGCGGTAGCGGTGAGATCACCGAAACCCTCGCCGCCGGCCTGAAGGCTCCGTACACGGAGGAGTACTCGGCGGGCATCGACCTCGGCATCAGCCGGGATTACAGCTTCCGGTTCAACGTCGTCCGAAAGGTGGACTACCAGAACCAGAATACGATCAACCCGTTCCTCCCGTTCGAGGCCTACACGGAAGTTGCGGTCGGTAACGACCCTGGGCCGGACAACATCGTGGGAACGTCTGACGACCAGGATGTTCCTCTGTATTCGGTCTCGAGGGATCATCCGTTCTTCGGCACGGACTTCGAGCACACCATCCAGTCGCTGGACGACGAGGGCAACGACCTCTACACCGGCTACGAACTCACGTTCAACAAGCAGTTCTCGGACGGTTACTCGTTCATGGCTTCCTACTCGAACTCGTTCCGGAAGCTCCGTTCGAACAATCCGATTACTCCGAACGCGCTGCTCTACAACTACCGCTTGCAGAAGCCCGAATGGAACCAGTCCATCAAGATCAACGGCGTGTACGAGCTGCCGTTTGGCTTCCAGTACTCGACGTCCATCCTCGGGCAGAGCGAAAACTACTACAACCGTGAGATTCGAATCCGTAATGCTCTAAACTCGAGCGTCACGATCGACATCGACACCCAGATCGGACGCCTGCCGTTCGTGACAATCTGGGACCAGCGGGTATCGAAGACGTTCCAGCTCAGCGATCGACATTCGATCGAAGCGACCTTCGACCTGTTCAATTCCACGAACGCGAACAACGTCACCCGCATTCGTGAGCGTGTCGGTTCGCGGTTCCTGGAGCCGAGGAACATCCTCGCGCCCCGCATCATGCGTCTCGGCGCCCGGTGGCGCTTCTAACAGTCAGTCGGCGAGCATAATCACTCGCACGAGAAAGGGCGGCCCGAGCGGGCCGCCTTTTTTTGTTGGGAGCAGCCAATGGTCCGCGGCCCGAAAGGCTCCCCATATCCGTTAAATCCGTGCAATCCGTGGCAAGCAGCCCGTGGTAGAAGTCTGATGGCTCGCGCGCATGGGTCTTCGGAGGCGAAGACGAGGCGCGAGGAGGAAGTGATGCTGCTTCATCATGACGACGAGCAACGAAGTATACGCCTCCGAACCCCCATGCGCCCAAAGGGTTACGGCGACGTCACACCATCTGCGTTGTTGCCGCCCCTCAACGATGTACCCGCATCGCTGTCGGCGCGGCGCCTAGGAGCCTGCGCCGTAGGACGATTTTCGGCTCGGCGAATTACGCGAGATGGCGATCGATCGGTATCGGTGACCGGGGAATGGGCGTTTTGGACGCCGAGGCGCCGATGGGTGCGCCACGGGTGCTTGAATCGACCCTCGTTCGGCCTGATTTGCGGGCGGTATCCCTGTCATCAGGCTGCCTGAAGCCCTGCATCCGCTTGACGTTCAATGCCAGACACACCAAGTTCCACTCGCCCTGGACCTTGTTCAGGCCGCGCAGGCTGAATCGGCGGAAACCGAGCACCTCCTTGATCCACCCGTTGGGCGCCTCCGACAGCCATTTGCGTCGGGCGTACTGCACCCGTCCCGCCGAGGTCGCCAGCTTCTCGGCCATGCGGGCCTTCGTCGGATGCCTGGCCGCGTCCACCGCGACCGCGCGCCGGCCCTCCCGGCCCAAGGCCACATAGCCGTCCACGCCGCGCGCCTCCAGCGCCTCAAGGTCGTCCTCGTTGCAGTAGCCCGCATCCGCCAGCACCGTCTCCGGCCGTTCCCCATGGGTGGCCTCCACCTCGTCCACCAGCGGGACCAGTCGACCCTGGTCGCTGGCGTTCGACGACACCTCGGTGGCGACGATCAACTGCTTCTCTCCCTCCACCGCCACCTGCGCGTTGTAGCACTGCTGAAAACCCTCCGATGAGGTCTTCATGATCCGGCTTTCGGGATCCGTGAAGTTGTCCTGCGCCTTCTCGTCCGGCTCGCCGTATTCCCGCTTGTATGGCCGCCCGCCCTTCCGGTTGCGCTTCGAACCGGGCTCGCGTCCCCGCGCCTCGTCGGCCTCCCGTTGCCTGGCCTCCAATCGCGCCCTGGCCGCCCGGATCGCCGCCAGCCGATCCTCCCGGCGGCGTAACTCCTCGGGTAACTCATCGCCGCGATGCGCCTCCCCGAAACGCGCGTCCTCCGCCGCGTCGGTCTCCCGCGCGCGCGACAGCAACGCTTCGATCTCGCTCTCCAGACGCCGCTCCTCCTCCAGCATCCGACCGTAACTCATCGCCTTGCGCTTGCTGGTGTTGGCTCGAACCTTCGTCCCGTCGATCGACAACTTGCCGAAGTTCGCAACGCCGGTCTCGCGCACCAGACGCACCACCTCCACAAACAGCGCCTTGAAATCCGCCAAATGACGGCGGCGAAACTCGCAAATCGTCCGATGGCTCGGAAAATTCCCCGCCGCCAACACCCGAAATGCCACGTCCTCCTCCAGCTTCCGCGCCAGCCCTCGGGAGGAAAACACCCCCGTCGCGTACCCGTAGATCATCACCTTCACCATCATCCGCGGCTCATACGGCGACTTGCGACGACCGTCCCCCTCGTAAGGCGCGTAAAACGCCGTCAAGTCCAATCCGTCCACCAGATCGCTCACATGGTGCGCCAAGTGCCCCTCCGCCAACCAATCCCGCATATCCGGCGCCAGCAGCAACCCCTGATCCGGCTGGTACGGGCGAAACGTCGTCGGCATCGCAATCTCCTCCTAACTGCGACACAATTATCTCATTCACTTCCTACGGCGCAGGCTCCTAGGAGCCTGTCGGGAATAAGAAGTCTGCAACCAAGAATCAACAGCTTACAGACCAGGGATGGCTCGGAAGTTGTTGATTCTTGCTTCGAGGGAGCCAATTCCCGACAGGCTCCTAGCATCTGGCGCGACGTCGCCGTAACGCGGGCCATCAAACTTCTGCCACGGACTGCTGGATCTTGTTCCATTCCCATTGGTGCTAAACTCCGGATTCAATGCGGGATCTGGAAGAAGCGCTTAAAGACAGGCTTTCCGGCGAAGTTCGTTTCGATCGAGCTTCCCGGCTGATGTACAGCACGGACGCCAGCATCTACGAGATCGAGCCGATCGGCGTCGTTATCCCCCGTTCCTCCGAAGATGTCTTTGCAACGGTCGAGATCGCGCGCGAATTCGGCGTTCCCTTGCTTCCCCGCGGCGGCGGAACGAGCCTGGCAGGACAGACTGTGGGCCATGCCGTCGTTCTGGACACCACTAAATACCTACACAACGTTCTCGAGGTGAACACCGACGAAGGTTGGGCCTGGGTCGAGCCCGGCGTAATTCAGGAACAACTGAACCGGCACTTGAATCCGTTGGGTTTCCTGTTCGGGCCGGATACATCGACTGCAAACCGGGCCACTATCGGCGGCATGATCGGAAACAACTCGGCCGGGGCACACTCGATCCTCTATGGGAAGACCGTCGATCACGTCATCGAAGTCGACGCGGTTCTCGCCTCAGGAGAGCGCCGGAATTTCGGCGAGATCGGCTTCGACCGGGCGCGCACAGAAGGCGGGCTCGAAGGCCGTATTGCGGAACTGATCGACGCGAATCGAGACGAGATCGAACGCCGGTTTCCGCGTCTCATGCGGCGGGTCAGCGGGTACAACCTGGATGAGTTCGTACGCAACGGGCGGTTCAACCTCGCGAAGTTGATCGTCGGCTCCGAGGGCACGCTCGCGTTGGTTCACCGAGCCAAGGTTCGGATTGAACGGCGGCCCGAGGCTACCGCCCTGATGGTCGTCCACTTCGAAAAGATAGTCGACGCCATCCGGGCATCGGAGACCATCCTCCGGCACAGCCCGGCCGCGGTGGAACTGCTCGACGACATGATCCTCGACCTGGCCCGAGGGTCGCTGGAGCTTTCTCGCGAGGTCGGTTTCATAGAGGGCCGCCCGGGCGCGATCCTTCTCGTCGAGTTCTACGGCAAAAACGCAGCTGAACTCGACGACCGCCTGGACCGTCTGGAGGCCGACCTGAAGCGGGAAGGCTTAGGCTATGCCCATCCCCGCGCCCTCGAGCCGGCCGACCAGGCCCGTGTCTGGAAAGTTCGCAAGGCGGGGCTGGGACTGCTGCTCGGGATGAAGGGCGAACGGAAGCCCATCGCCTTCGTGGAAGACTGCGCGGTCGAACCGGACCGGCTTCCCCTCTTCTACGAACGGTTCCGTTCGGTCATCGAAAAATACGATACGAGCGCCGGCTACTACGGTCACGCCAGCGTCGGGTGCCTGCACATCCGCCCTCTGATCAACACAAAAGTAGCCTCGGAAATTCGCAAGATGAAGGACATGACCGAGGAGATTGCCGACCTCGTCCTGGAGTTCGACGGCGCGATGAGCGGGGAACATGGAGACGGTCTCGCGCGAAGCCACCTGAATGAAAAGCTCTTCGGCCCCGAGATTTACCGGGCGTTCCAGAACGTCAAAGCCGCGTTCGACCCCGAGAACAGGATGAACCCCGGGAAAATCGTCGACGCTCCTGCGATGGACGAGAACCTGCGGTACGGGGAGGCCTACGACTCGATCCAGCTGAACACATATTACGACTTCTCGCCCGAAGGCGGCTTCGCCACGGCGGTCGAACTCTGCAACGGCGCCGGTGTCTGCCGTAAGACGACCGAGGGAACGATGTGCCCGTCCTACATGGTCACCCTCGAAGAGAAACATTCGACCAGGGGACGGGCCGACATCATGCGGGCGATCCTTTCGGGCAAGCTGCCGGCCGAAGAAATGACGGGCTCGATGCTAAAGGGCGCCCTGGACCTTTGCCTCGAGTGCAAGGCGTGTAAGGCCGAATGTCCGTCCAACGTCGACATGGCCAAGCTCAAGTACGAGGTGCTCGCACGGTCGAACGAGGGAAACGGCACGCCCCTGCGATCGCTATTGTTCGGACACATTCATCGCCTGAGCCGTGCGGCCTCCCTGTGGCCGTCGGCGGCAAACAGGGCGATCGAGAACCCGGTGCTGCGGTGGATCATGGATCGCTTCCTCGGCATCGACGCCCGGCGCTCCCTACCGCGTTTCGCCGACGAAACGTTCGAATCGTGGTTCCGCAAGAGGAAGAGCACCCTGGTGGCCCGGAACGGCGCGCCGATTGGGAAGGTCGTTCTGTTCCACGACACGTTCATGAACTACAACCACCCCGAGATCGGCCGGGCGGCAACGCGACTGCTTGAAACGGCGGGATACGAAGTCCGACTGGCGGACCGCGTCTGCTGCGGCCGTCCGATGATCTCCAAGGGCCTGGCGGAAACGGCGCGAGCACACGCGGCCCGCAACGTCGAAGTGCTAACATCCTGGGTGGAAGCGGGCTACGTGATCGTCGGGTGCGAGCCCAGCTGTATGCTGACGTTCCGCGACGAGTACCCCGACCTGGTGGACCGTAGGGCCGCGGAAGCTCTCGCCGGACAGACCTTCCTCCTGGAAGAGTTCATCGCGCGCGAAATGGAAGCCGGGAACTGGAAGCTCGACCGGCCCGCTTTTCGGAGGAACGCGATCCTGCACACGCACTGCCACGAGAAGGCTCTCATCGGCAGTTCGGCTCTAAAACGCGCGCTGTCGACCTCGTTCGACGTCGAGGAGGTCGATGCGGGCTGCTGCGGCATGGCCGGCTCCTTCGGCTATGAGAAGGAACACTATGACGTGTCGATCGCGATCGGCCGCCGCCGGCTCTTCGAAAGAATCGAGCAGGACGACACCATGATCATCGGGTCGGGCATCTCGTGCAGGCAGCAGATAGAGCACGCAACCGGGCGGAGGGCGCTGCATCCTGCCGAGGCGCTGGCGAGTGCGCTTGGGGGTGATGCCGACATGCCTCCAAGCCCGTAGTGAATTCGGAGACGCATATGACGAAGAGGATCGGCGGAATGGCAACACCCGAGGGGACCGAACGCTACCGGGCACGTTTCGACCAGGCTGCCGAGGGACATTTCAGGCAGGAACAGGGCCTGGTCATGTCGTCGATAGGCCTCGGCACCTATCTGGGAGAAGCCGACGAAAGGACCGACGAACTGTACCGTCGGGCTGTCGTGCGGGCGGTAGAACTGGGGTGCAACGTCATCGATTCGGCGATCAATTACCGTTTCCAACGTAGCGAGCGATCGGTGGGCGCGGCTCTGGCGGACTTGATGGCCCGATTCGGTCGCGAAGAACTGATCATCTCGACCAAGGCCGGCTTCCTGAGCTTCGACCAGGCTGCCCCGCCGGATCCGGGCGAGTACTTCGTCCAGACGTATCTCGACACGGGCCTGCTCACGCCGGACGATATCGCTGCAGGATCTCACTCGATTGCCCCCCGTTACCTCGAGCACCAGCTCGATCGTAGCCTCGAGAACATGGGCCTGGAAACGATCGATATTTTCTACGTCCATAACCCGGAAACCCAGCTCGAGGAAGTTTCGCCCGACGTGTTCTTCGATCGCTTGCGTGCTGCTTTCGAATTCCTTGAATCCGCGGTGGCTGCCGGCAAGATCCATATGTACGGGACCGCTACATGGAACGCCTACCGCAGCCCCTCCGAGACCCGTGGGTTTCTGTCCCTGGGCGACGTCGTCGGTTGTGCGCGCGCCGTAGGTGGCGATGGGCACCATTTCCGGGTGATCCAACTCCCCTACAACCTGATGATGCGCGAAGCCTCCGCACTGGCGAACCAGAAGATTGGCCCCAACGCTCTTTCGGCACTGGACGCCGCATCCGAGCTGGGGCTAGCGGTAATTGCCAGCGCTTCGATGATGAAGGCGCGTCTCTGCCAGAACCTCCCCGATTTCATCTCCAGAAAATTCAACAACCTGGACTCCGACCCCAAGCGTGCCGTCCAGTTCGTCCGCTCGACCCCAGGCATTACGACGGCGCTGGTCGGCATGAGCCAACCCGCGCACGTGGAGGAAAACCTCAGCCTGGTCGGCGTACCACCCGCAACGCCCGACGCAATCCGCGCTCTTTTCGATGCTGCGTAACTATATCGAGGGACGTGAGCGGCTTTGGCACAGCCGCGACGAGAACCGTCTAGCGCGGCCTTTCGAATGGGGCCTGGAGCACATCGGGCTCACAAACGGCTCGGATCCGCGCCTCGCGATGGAGCGATTCGCATCCGAGTCGGTCGCGAACAGCGACGATTTCTATCGGTGTGCGGCGGCCCAGGCATACGACTTTGACGGTCATACGCTCAAGTTCCCCAGCGCGGTCGAGACTCCTCACGAGGCCAACAACACGGTCTGGGGGCGTTACTTCCCGGGAACCAGCCGCCTCGCCGTGGTCGTACTCCCCCAGTGGAACGCCCAGTGGGAGAGCCACATCGGTCTCTGCCGGGTCCTCGCACGCTTCGGGATCGCGACGTTGCGCCTGAGCCTGCCCTACCACGACCACCGCCGGCCTCCGCATCTGGAGCGGTCCGAGTACCTGGTGGGCCCGAACCTCGGCATGACGCTGGCTTCGACCCGACAGGCTGTGCTCGACACCCGCCGCGCCGGGGACTGGCTGCTCGAACAGGGTTACGGGCGGCTCGGTATCCTCGGAACGAGCATCGGCTCGTGCGTCGGCTTTCTCACCATGGCCCACGATCCAAGGTTCGAATGCGCCGCGTTCATCCACGTCTCGTCCTACTTTGCAGATGTCGTCTGGGAGGGCCTGTCCACGTCCCACGTCCGGCGCTCGCTGGAGCCATCGATAACACTCGACGAACTGCGCCGGATCTGGTCGCCGATCAGCCCGTTCCCCTTTATTCCGAGGCTGGGCACAACCGATCAGGAGATGCTGGTCCTGTGGGGCAAGTACGACCTGAGCTTTCCATCCCACCTGTCGGAAAAGTCGTTCCGGGAGTTCGACCGGCACGGCCTGAACTATGAACTCGTCACGCTGCCCTGCGGCCACTACACGATGGGGAACTTCCCATTCAGCTCCATCGCCGGCTTTCGCACGGTCAAGTACTTGAGACGTTTCAGGGATTGAGGACCCGGGCCCGACAAGCCGTCGAGACCGCTCCGGCACCAAGGCAGCAATGCGGGCTAAGGCTTGATTCGGACGCGGGAATCGATTTGAATTCGTGGTAATGACCCTAAAGGACGCCATCGAGGAGCTGGGCCAAACGGCCAACACGATGAAACTGCCCGACCTGCGGCGGCTGATTCTGGATCTGCGCCCAGGGGAGGGGGAAGTCGAACCCTTCATACGGTTCACCGACGACCGCTACGCCCGAAATCTGGTCCACCGTACCGGAAAATTCGAAACCCTGGTGCTCTGCTGGAAACCCGGGCAACGCAGTCCGATCCACGACCACGCGGACTCACTCTGCGCGGTGTACGTCCACGAAGGCGTGATGTCTGATGACAGCTATCTCCGGACACCGGCCGGACACGTGCGGCCCGACGTCGCGGAGGATGGCGAGCGAGGAACCGTCTTTTCGATCCAGAAGGACGAAATGCACCAGGTTTCCAACCTCGACTCTTCCGAGCATCTGGTCTCGATCCACTTCTACCTGACGCCGCTCGAGAACTTCAAGGTGTACTCGCTGATGTCGTCGAAGTGGGAAACCTACGACGTCCCCTATAACCGCGTCTTCAGCTTCGGCGGCGGGATTTAGGAAGTCTTCTGTAGCGGCGGTCTATGACCGCCGAAGAGCTTTCCGAATTAGTCGGCGGTCATAGACCGCTGCTACAGCAGGATCATTCGTCGGTGTGTTCGGAGTCGACTCTCAGGCGTTTCTTGCAGGGTTCGCAAATCCAGTAGTGTTTGCCTTCGATGAAGGCGTGGAAGTGGGCACCGGTCCCATCGTCGTCTTTGCACAGGTCGCAGGTCACCCAACGATTATAAGAACGACGGGAAGAAGATTCGAGGGCTAATCGTCGCGCCCGACTGCGGGTGGGGACGAAGCCTCCGCTGGAAGGACGGACGGCGGAGCAGTCGGAGCGCTGGGCGGCGCCTCGATAGCGGCCAAGCTCTTCGGCTCGAACTTCTCTGCGATCATGCTCAACACGACGATGTCGACACGACGGTTCAGACCCCGACCGTCACGAGTTCGGTTCGAAGCGACGGGGCGGTACTCTCCGTACCCGACCGCGGACAAGCGCGACGGGGGGATCCTTCCGCTTTGAATCAGGTGCTTCAGTACATGGGTCGCCCGAGAGGTGGACAGTTCCCAGTTCGACGGAAACTGTGCGGTCTTGATCGGGATGTCGTCGGTATGTCCTTCGACACGCACGTTGTAAGGAGTCTCCATGAGTTTTGCCGCTATTCCATCGACGACCGAGAGCGCCTGGCTCTGGAGGACGGCCGATCCCGGGCTGAAGAAACCCGCCTCGGCCAGGCTGATCGTCAAGCCCCGTTCGTCGATGCTCATACGAACCTGTCCTTCCGCCAGCTCCACCTCGAGCAGGTTCTCCATCCGGTGCTGGACTTCCTCCAGGCTGAATTCGCCATCGCCTTCACCCTTGCCGCCTGCCGATACGAACTGGGTCGCGGTAAACGCGGAATGCGTGTTCCCGATGATGTTCACCGAGTTGCCGGGCAACCCGCCCTCGTCGTAGAGGGGAAAGACCTTGCCGGAGGGCGAGAAAACCGCCAGCTCCGCGAATGCCACCTGGACTGCGTGCGCGACCTGTCCCGCCTTCTGGTTATCCGCGTTTGACGCAGCAAACATGACGACGAAGAAGGCAAACAGGAGGGTGATGAAGTCCGCGTAGGAGACGAGCCAGCGCTCGTGATTCACGTGCTCTTCGTGTCTTTTTTTACGGGCCATAGCTGTTACTCCGACTCGCCTTTCGCGTCTGCGCGCGCCTTCTGGAGTCTCTCATCCAGGAACGACGTCAGTTTGCCTTCGATGAGCCTCGGGTTCTGGCCTTCTAAAATGCCGAGCGTCCCTTCGAGCATCATTTCCTTGATGATCATCCGCTTCCGGCTCTTGAGCTTCAGTTTCCCTGCGGCAGGAAGGAAGAAGATGTTCGCAATCCCGACACCATAGATCGTCGCCATGAAGGCGACAGCGATACCGTGTCCGACTTCGTCGATGTTATCCAGGTGCTTCATGACCTGGATAAGACCGAGTACGGCACCGATGATGCCGATAGTCGGCGCGTATCCGCCGGCGGCCTCGAAGACCTTTGCGGAGTAGTCGCCGCGTTCCTCCATGTACTGAAGTTCCATTTCCATCGTTTCACGCAGTTCGCGCGGCTCGCTGCCGTCCACGGCCATCATGATCGCCTTCTTGAAGAACGGGTCCTTCACGTCGTCGGCGTCCTTCTCGAGAGAAATAATTCCCTCGCGGCGCGCCTTGTTCGTGAACTGGATGATCTGGTCGATCACGCCGTCCGGCTGAACGCTATCTTCCTTGAACACCATGATCAGGTCCCCGACTGCATTCAGGGACGTCGACAGGGGAAAGCCGATCATGGTCGCACCGATCGTCCCACCGAATACGATGAGCGCAGCCGTCGGCTGCAGCATCTCGAGGATCGATCCGCCTTCGAGGACCTGGCCGGTCAGGATTCCTCCGAAAGCTACGGCAATTCCGAGTAATGTTCCGAGATCCATGTTTGTATTCCTTTACGCACTTAGCCCACCGGATGGAGCGAATCCGTTCACTCCTTGACAGCTTCGAGTTCTATTTCTTCCCGATGAACGTGGACGTCAATACCAGAGCCACTGATCGCCCTCTTGTATTCGATCACCTTGCGGACGATTTCCTCAGGGCGATCGGCAACGATTAACTTCTCGCCCGATTTCATGGTGATGACCGTGTCCGAGCCGCCTTCTATCGTCTGGATCAACTCGCAGTTGACGACGATGTTCTTGTTGTTGATCTTCTTGACTGCGATCACTGATTACTTCCTGGGCCGCGGAAGCACCGCGCCCTACCCATACTTCATCGGCCGAGGACTTGGCGCTCTACAGTGGAATGTTTGGGAAAAGAGGAGGTGGGGCGGGACGGAAGCAGTTTTTAGTTGTCAGTCATCAGTTTTCAGTACAACTAAACTGATCACTGACTACTGATCACTGACGACTGACTTACTGCTGTAGCTGCAACCTGCTGAGCTTCTTGGATCAGAGTCGACAGATCGAAGTCCAGGCCGTCGAGCCGGCCGGCGACTTCGCGCACCCGCAGGTAGTCAGGCAGGTCGTCGACGGTCAGACGGAGATCCGGGCTCTCACAGGCCGGACGCGGCTCCAGACATTCGCCGCCGGCTGCGGCGAGGTTCTCCTTCGCGTACAGCGTCACATGCTCGCGCCAGCGGGCCTGGTCGGCGATCTCGCCGATCCGGTCGAGGAGACGCCGGGTCACGGCTTCGCCAGTAGTGCCTACGGGCAGCCCGTCCTCGATGACGTATTCGGCGCCGGTGGACAGAATGTGCTCGACGACGCGATCGATGCTTTCCGGATCGGTAAACGGATTATCGGCGGTGACTCGAACGATGATGTCGGCATCGCTGACGGCTGCGGCCCCCAGGTAGCGCCCGAGCACATCCTGTTCGCTTCCTCTGAAGCAGAGGATGTCCCTCCGGAGAGCGTTGTTGCATGGATTGGGGCGGAGATGGAATTCGCCCTTTCCCAAGCGGTAGCGTCAGGCGACACGTTCGAACACAGGCCGTCCGAGTGCGGTCATTGTGTTCAGGACTTTCTGACCGACCTGGATCTCCGTGATTTGCCTGGAAAAGCTGCGGGATTTGAGCTTGGGGCCGATGACACCCTTCCAACGGCCGATCTGCGTTTCTATCCGGCTGCGCTGGTTGTACCCTGTGGCCACTTGCCAGGCCATGCGGCCGTTGCTGCGGATCTGGGCAATATGGCGATCCCGAACCGTCGGATCCCGCGCCGATTGCGGGCGGATCACTGCGTTCTTTGGCGGCGGTATAACCACATCCAGGGTCTCCCCATACCGTTCCCTCAGCAGATCCCGTGTGGACGATCCATCATAGGCGCCGTCCGCCAGAAAACCCGTGAGAGGGGCATCGAGTTGATCCAGGAGCCCGGGTAAGGCGGTGCTGTCTCCAACGTCATCGTGAGTCAGATTGGCGCAAACAATCGCACCGCTGGCCAGGTCCAGTCCGAGGTGGAGTTTGCGCCAGCGGCGGCGTATTCCCTCGATTTTATGCTTCTGTGCGAGCCATTCCCCTTCGCCGAAGATCTTGAGGCCGGTACTGTCCACCACCAGATGGACAGGCACAGATCCGGCTTGCCTCATCACCTGAGCGATGCTCAAGCCGTTTGCACGACGCGACAGTGTGGAGAAGTCCGGCACCCGTATATCCAGCCCCATGAGCGTGCCGATGGAACCCATCAGCCCTTGCGTTTGTCGCAACCCAAGCCGATACGCCGTGCGCAGCGTCAGGCATGTCTCGATCGCCAAATCCGAGTATCTCCGCTGGCCACCCCGTGACGTGCGGCGCGGCGCGCGCCACACACTTTGAGCCTCATCACTGACCCAAATCGTCAGATCACCCCGCTGGCGCAGGCTCTCGTTATATTCTGCCCAGTTGATCACCCGGTACTGCGCCTTATCAAACTTGTGCCGTCGCGCTGCGTTGAACTTATGTGGCATCTAGGTTATCCCCTGTGTTGAAAAACACGCTGATAAGACATCCTTCGGGATGATCCATGCAACAAGGTCCCTTACAACAGCGTTGTTGCATGGATCGGGGCGGAGATGGAATTCGCCCTTTCCCAAGCGGTAGCGTCAGGCGATACGTTCGAACACAGGCCGTCCGAGTGCGGTCATTGTGTTCAGGACTTTCTGGCCGACCTGGATCTCCGTGATTTGCCTGGAGAAGCTGCGGGATCTGAGTCTGGGGCCGATGACGCTCTTCCACCGGCCGATCTGCGTTTCTATCCGGCTGCGCTGGTTGTACCCTGTGGCCACTTGCCATGCCATGCGGCCGTTGCTGCGGATCTGGGCAATATGGCGATCCCGAACGGTTGGATCCCGCGCCGATTGCGGTCGGATCACTGCGTTCTTTGGCGGCGGTATAACCACATCCAGGGTCTCCCCATACCGATGTCTCAACATATCCCGTGTGGACGCTCCATCATAGGCGCCGTCCGCCAGGAAGCCCGTGACCGAGGCATCGAGTTGATCCAGGAGCCCGGGTAAGGCGGTGCTGTCTCCAACGTCATCGTGAGTCAGGTCGGCGCAAACAATCGCACCGCTATGGAGGTCCAGTCCGAGGTGGAGTTTGCGCCAGCGGCGGCGTATTCCCCTGGTTTTATGCTTCTGTGCGAGCCATTCTCCTTCTCCGAAGATCTTGAGGCCGGTACTGTCCACCACCAGATGGACAGGCACAGACCCGGCTTGCCTCATCGCCTGAGCGATGCTCAAGCCGTTTGCGCGACGCGACAGTGTGGAGTAATCCGGCACCCGTATATCCAGCCCCATGAGCGTGCCGATGGAACCCATCAGCCCCTGCGTTTCTCGCAACCCAAGCCGATACGCCGTGCGCAGCGTCAGGCATGTCTCGATCGCCAGATCCGAGTATCTCCGCTGGCCACCCCGTGACGTGCGGCGCGGCGCGCGCCACACACTTTGAGCCTCATCACTGACCCAAATCGTCAGATCACCCCGCTGGCGCAGGCTCTCGTTATATTCCGCCCAGTTGATCACCCGGTACTGTGCCTTATCAAACTTGTGCCGTCGCGCTGCGTTGAACTTATGTGGCATCTAGGTTATCCCCTGTGTTGAAAAACACGATGATAAGGTATCCTTCGGGATGATCCATGCAACAAGGTCCTGGAGCGCAGGCTTTGAACCGATCCTTCTCAGCTATCAGGGAGATGGCCAAGGGCCAGATGTCCAAGATCGAGGAGATGCTTGGTGGATCGTAATCGTCGAACGCGATCCACGCCGCCGCGCCTGGCCGGGCTCCTGCTCTGGGCGCTGCTGCCCTCCGACGCCTTCGAGGTGATTGCCGGCGACCTCGCCGAGGAGTACCCCGAGGTTGTATTGCGGAATGGCGGACGAGCTGCTCGCCGCTGGTTCTGGAACCAGACGCTGGAATCCCTACTTTCGCGATGGACACCCGGCCACGCCGTCCTCCACCACCCGGCTCGCTTCCGGAACCAGGTCAATCGGAATTACTCGGCGCATCGAGGTGGCACTATTGTGACGACCCTTGTCAGCGACCTCCGTTTCGCAGTCCGGAGCCTCCGGAAGCGGCCCGCGCTGGCGGTCATTTCGGTCACCGCTTTCGCCCTCGGTATCGGTCTGACCGCAACCGCCTTCAGCATCATTTACGGCACCGTGATCGGCGGTCTGCCGTTTGAGAGGGCCGACGAACTCATCCACTTCGAAAGACAGAACCTTCCCGAGGGTCTGGCGAGCCTGGCTGTCACGCCCCACGACTACCGGGATTGGCGAGACCAGCAGCGAAGTTTTGTCGATCTTGCCGCGTTTGTCGAATCGCTGGCGATTCTGACCGGGGATGGTCAGGACCCGGAGCGGCTCTGGGGCGTGGCGATCGGTCCGATCGCTTTCGACCTGCTCCGAGTGCGGCCGGCAATCGGCCGATTGTTCACGGCAGAAGAAAATCGGCCGGGCACAGACGACGTGGTGTTGCTCAGCCACGCGCTGTGGTCGCGAAGGTTCGGCGCCGACCCAGACATCGTCGGCCGAGACATCCGCGTAAATGACCGGCCGGTGAGTGTCGTCGGCGTGATGCCCGAGCGGTTCGGGTTCCCGATCGCCGAGCAGTTCTGGGTGCCTCTGCGACTGGACTTCACGAGTATCCAGCGGGGTTCGGGCCGGTTGGACGTGTTCGGCAGGCTTCGGCCTGGGGTCACTGTTGATGCTGCGAAGACCGAATTCGAGGCCATCGCTCGGCGGCTCGAGGGGGCATACCCGGAGACGAATACCGGTGTGACGGCCTCACTGAAGACCTTCGAGGAAGAATACGTCGGTGAGCAATTCGCCGGTACGCTCTATCTGATGCTGATCGCGGCAGTCCTCGTCCTGATCGTCTCGTGCGCAAACGTCACCAACCTGCTGCTGGCGCAGTCGTCTGGTCGGGCCCACGAGATGGCTGTTCGGACGGCGATCGGTGCCGGCCGATGGCGCCTGATGTCGCTCGTTCTCGCCGAAGCCTCGATCCTGGCCGTCTCGGGTGGCGCCATCGGGATACTGATCGCCCGCCAGGGCGCGTCCTGGTTTCGGGCAGCCGCCGGGGCGGGGATGCTTCAGCTTCCGCACGGCCCGGACGCTTTGTTCTGGTGGGATATCGAGGTCGGAATCGTACCGCTCCTGTTCGTCGGTGGCGTCACGTTCGCCACGGCGCTGGTGGCGGGAGCCTTCCCAGCGTTGCGCGCGTCGCGAGCCGATGTCAACGAACTGCTCAAGGACGAGAGCAGGGGAGCATCCAGCTTCCGCCTGACCCGTTTGAACCGGTCTTTGGTCATCGCGGAGGTCGCTCTCGCGACGGGCCTGTTGGTCGTCTCCGGCCTGATGGTCAAGAGCGTCCTCAATCTAGGAGAGCTGGGAACCGACTTCGAAACCGACAACATCATGACCGTCCGAGTGGACCCGGCCGGCGACCGCTACGCCGATGACCGAGCGCGGTTGATGCTTTTCGGCGAGCTTCAGAGAGCGATCGAAGCGTTGCCGGGAGTTCAGGACGTCGCACTCATGTCGAGTCTTCCTCTCACGCCGGCTTCCAGGGCAAACTTTGAGCTGGCGGGTGAAGTCCCCCGAAGCGGAGACGACTATCCGAGGGTCCGATCAGCAGCCGTAACACCGGAATTCTTCGATACCTTCGGCGTCGAGATGGTTCGAGGGCGCGGGTTCACCGATCAAGATCGCGCCGGTAGCCAGTCCGTCGCCATCGTGAACGAGAGCTTCGCTGCGCGGTACTTTCACGAAGAGGATCCTCTGTTTCGGCAGCTTCGGCTTGGCGGTCGAGGGAGCGTCGAGGGATGGACCACCATCGTGGGTGTCGCACCGGACTTATGGATGGATGGATACCGCAATCAAGAACCTGTGGGGCTCTATTTCCCTCTCGACCAGAGCGCGAGTCCGGATCCGCGCCTTCGGCTGGGCCGATTCGGGATCTCCGGCGTCAACATCGCCATCCGCGCTGGCGGAAGTGACGTGTGGGTTGTACGGCGCATTGCCGAAGCGATCCATCGAGTTGCGCCGGACCTGCCAGTCACCGACATGCGGCAGATGGATGCGGTCATCTCGCAGAGTGTCGGGCGTTTCCGCGTTTACGGCCGGTTCTTCATCGTGTTCGGATCGGTTGCGCTCTTCCTAGCTTCGATCGGCCTGTACGGCGTTATGGCGTTCGCGGTGAGCAGTCGTACGTCTGAGTTGGGCCTGAGGATGGCGCTGGGCGCGACGCGAGCCGAGGTGCTCGGTTCGACCTTGGGCCAGGGTGCCCGCCAGCTCGCCAGTGGGGTCGCAATCGGCTCAGTGATCGGGCTGTGGCTCTCTCGAGGGCTGGCACGGCAGCTCTACGGAGTCGAACCCTGGGACCCCGCGGTGTTTCTGACGGTCGTGGCGGTCCTTGTCGGCACGGGTCTCGCTGCCTGCTTCATACCGGCACATCGGGCGACACGCATCGATCCCGTCATCGCGTTGCGACACGAGTAGTTGCGGCCACATCGCCCCGAATCTAAGACTGCAATAAGTGTAGGAGGCAGCGGGGGACGGGGGAGCCTGTCCCCTATCCGCGGTAGACGCAGCCCGCGTTGCAGGTCTCCGCGATCTCGAGCTTGTTCATCGCGGGCAGGTTCGGTTTGAGCCGGTCCCAGATCCAGCTCGCGAGGTTCTCGCTTGTCGGGTTCTCCAAGCCGGGTATTTCGTTTAAGTAGTAGTGGTCCACTCGCTCGAAGACGGGCCGGAACGCTTCATCGATGTCGGCGAAATCGATCACCCAGCCCAGACGCTCGTCGACGGGACCCTCGACGAAAACCGTGACGCGGAACGAGTGGCCGTGCAGACGGTGACACTTGTGGGTTTCGGGGAGGTTCGGCAACCTGTGGGCGGCTTCGAATCGGAACGCTTTGTAGATCTCCATTAAGGAAGCCCCACCATCTTGTGAGTCTGCAGGCTCAGGCGCCAGCGGGGATGCGCCAGGCAGAACTCCACCGCAGCCCTTACGTTCCGGTCGAGATCCGGTCCATCCTTGGGCTGGATGAAGAAATGGTCGAAGTCCAGACCTTCGAAGTTCACAGGATCGGCCCCCTCTTGCGGAAATACGAGCTTGAGCTCGCTGCCCGAACGCAATCGGAGCGGGGCTCCGGCCTTCGGGCTCACGCAGATCCAATCGACTCCCTCGGGGGCGAGCAACGTTCCGTTGGTTTCGATCGCGACCTCGAAACCCGCCTCGTGGAGCCGATCGATTACGTCCCGATCCAGCTGCAGGAGCGGCTCGCCACCCGTGAAGACGACGAACCGGGAATCGTTGGTGTCCTCTGGCCACGCGCAAGCAATCGCCCGGGCGAATTCGTCCACATCCGCAAACTCTCCACCGCCGGGTCCGTCCGTTCCCACGAAATCCGTATCGCAAAACTTGCAGATCGCCGACGACCGATCCTCCTCGAGACCCGACCACAGGTTGCACCTGGCAAATCGGCAGAAAACGGCCGGCCTCCCCGTGTTGGCGCCTTCTCCCTGCAGGGTGTAGTAGATCTCCTTGACTTCGTACGGCATCGGATTCCGACAGCCTAGCAGAACTTGCCGACCATCCACGATGTTTGCCGGATGTCCGCGAACTTTGTGGACAGCTACCCTGCTTCGCTGTGAGAACGGCCACTAAGCCGATGAAAACTGGCGCTGACGTACCAGGACCTCGTTTGGCCCCGAACTTGCTTATCTTGGGGGAAGTAACGCGGCTGACTACGGCCCGTTCGGACCTCTAGGAGCAACAAGGCATGTTCGGCCAGGGACGGTAGTCGTCACCGCAATATTCAAGGATCGAGCTGCCGGGGCGGAGCCCACGTTAGAAATGGAATTCGACGAGCGGTACCTCGCGTGGGCGATGAAGGACACTGGGGATCAGGCCTGACGGTTCACGGACGAACCGCCAGGCCCTTTCACTTTTGAACCTGCGGGCCATTCTTCTCCCTCCTGGCTCATCCTCAAAAAAAGAGTCGTCAACAACATTTTTCGCTAAAGTTTCTTCGAAAATTGTCGATGGACCCGAGCGTCTTACCCTACCGTCGTGCTAACTCGCTGAAATCACGCAGCCGGTGTTTCCCTTCAGGTTTGGCACGCCCCTTGCACTATGAAGAATGTAACGCGGCTGACTACAGCCCGTTCGGACCTCTAGTAGCAATACGGTATGTTCGGCCAGGGACGGTAGTCGCCAACGCGAGGGATCAAGGAAGAACTGCAGGGGCGGAGCCCAAATCGAAAGGATTTCGACGGCGGTACACCAGCGGGGGCGGTGAAGGACAACTAGAGATCAGGCCTGACGGCGAAGGATGCGCTGTCGGGCCTTTCTCGTATCGCTACGGGTTCTTCAGAATTCTTTCGTAACTTTGAAGTCGCCACTCTGGTTGTCGTGGTTCCAGGTGCCGGTGAACACTCCACCTTCGAGCTTTCCCTCGATCGTGTAGGAATACTCGGCGCCCCTGCGGCCCGGAGCTACGGCTTCCATCTCGATCATCCCATCGTCGCCGACAGTCACTTTCGTCAACTCGATGTTTTCGGCGCCGGGGTTGATGATTCCTTTCAGGCTCCCGCCCTCCATGCTCAACACGAGGGTCACCGGGTTGCGATGATTCGGCGCGGGTCCCCAGTCACCAGTCCACGTTCCGACCATGTCCGACTGCGCAGAGACGCCCGGTGCCAGTAGCACGGCGCACAGCCCCAGACCAGTTACATGACCCCCGGCAGAGCCGGGGGCTTATTTCTGTGAGCCCCTCAAAGGGGCCGGTCAAGAGCCGCCTGAAGGCAGCTGATGCCCCCACGCCATGTTCAGCTCCTCCAAACGCTGCTCCTCCCGCTCCTGCCGCCAAATGTATTCCCGCACGAATTGTTTGTCCATCCCCACCGTGGAAACGAAATAGCCTCGCGCTCAGAAACTCTTCCCTGTCAAACGGTGTTTCAGTCCCAGAAAGTTCCGGGCAGTCGAGATTGCACTCTTCCCCTTGATGAATCCCGCCACACTGGATACCGCCTACTTCGGAATGAACACCATGTGATACTTGCAGTCCCATTTCGTGTGCGATCGCCTTCGGGCCTCTTTCATTGAGTCCTCCTTCTTTGGAAGTCGTCGCTTCCAAGCAGGACTTTCCTATCTACCGCCGCTCTCGGTCAAACCTCTGCGAGTCGCCCCGGCTAAGCCGGGGGTTTACCTATGGGAATTAAACTAATCGTACTCAGCCTCATAAATCTCCTCCATACAGAATAGGGAATATTGACGCCGAAATTCTACCACTTGCCGGGAGTCAGGTCGATTCTGCTACACACCCCATCGTTTCAATTCTCCGTCGAGCTCGCAACGACTATATTGTATATTTATGTATTGTTAATAAATACATTGTCCTGACGTCTAATCTCACGAAGGAGGGAAGAAGCCGCATGGCTCACCGTAAACCGAACGATCTGCTGCCCGTCACCCCATTGCATTTTCAACTCCTGCTGGCCCTGGCTGACGGACCGAGGCATGGGTACGGCATGTTGAAAGAGATCGAACTACAGACCGGCGGCCGGATGAAGCCCGCCACGGGCACGCTCTATCTGGCGCTTCAACGGATGGATGAGCTCGACCTGGTCGAGAACGCGCGGCGACCGTCTTCGGAAGACAAGCGCAGGCGCTACTACCGGATCACCGAGTTCGGGCGGGAAGTCGCCGTGGCGGAGGCAGACCGAATGCTGGCAGTGGTCGGAGCGGCGATGGCCAAGAACATCGTCGGATCGGCGGCCCTCCGGGACCTGGTAGCCGCATCGAAATGACGGACCAGCCCAATCGGCATCCGCGCTCAGGCCGCCTGTTCCGCCTACTGCTCTACGCGTATCCGAACGACGTGCGGCAGCAATGCAGTGCCGAGATGTGGGAGATCTTCTCGGAGCGCCTGGCGGAAACACGCCATCGGGGAGGCCTGGCAGTGGTGCGGCTCTGGGTCGCAGAGATCGCCGCCGCGCTCGCCAGCGGCTACAGGGAAAGACACTCGCGAAGACTGCGGAGGCTACACCAAGGAGACTGGACCATGGAATCTGTGCTGGAGGATGTTCGCTACGGAATTCGCACGTTGATCAAGAGCCGCGGATTCACTGCGGTCGCAGCGCTCACCCTGGCCCTCGGGATCGGAGCCAACACGACGATCTTCACGATGGTCAGCGGTGTTCTGTTCTTTCCTTTCGGCTTCGACGAGCCGGAGCGGGCGATGCAAATCCGAACGATCGATCCGGATGGGGACCAATTCGTCCTGACGTCGGTGCCCGAGTTCGTCGACTGGAAGGATCAAGCCGCCTCGTTCGAGTTCATGGCAGCCAGCCAGGCAACAACATTCAACCTGACGGGCGGCGCCGAGCCGGTCCGCGTCTCGGGCGTGAGCGTCACGACGGATTATTTCTCCGTGTTTTCAGTGGAACCGGAGATGGGGCGAGGGTTCATCGCCGACGAGGATCGACCCGGCGCGGAGCCGGTCACCATAATCACCCAGAGTCTATGGGATAGACAGATGGGATCCGACCCCTCGATCATCGGAGGGACGCTGATGCTCGATGGCGTCGCCCACACCGTGATCGGGGTCCTCCCTGAAGATTTCGTTCTCGGCATCGGGGTCGATCTGTACGTTCCGTTGACCCTCGACCTCACTGATACCGAACGGGGCGTGCGCAGCATTGTCGTCAGCGCAAGGCTCGCCGCGGATGTCTCGCCCGACGAAGCCCGCGCCGAGCTGACTGCCATCGCGACACGCGTGGCTTCCGACTATCCCGTAACGAATATGGGATGGAGGATTGAAGCTCCCACCTGGCCCGAACTGCTTCGTTCGGGCAACATGGGAATCATCCTCATCATGTTCCAGGTTGCGGTCCTGTTCGTCCTCCTGATCGGCTGCGCCAACGTTTCGAACCTCATGCTCGCCCGGATGTCTTCAAGAACTTCTGAAGTGTCGATTCGCGTGGCGATGGGGGCGGGACGCTGGCGGCTCGTCAGACAGTTCCTGACCGAAGGCGTGATTTTGTCGATCCTGGGCGGAATCGGTGGCCTGATGCTTTCCTACTGGGGTGTGGCGTACATGCGGGGAGCATTCGCGTCCGCCCCGGGGGTTACTCTGCTCGCCCGAACGATGCAAATCGACTGGAAGATCCTTCTGTTTACGCTCTCGGTTTCGATCGCCAGCACTCTCGTGTTCGGCCTCCTACCAGCCTGGCGGGGATCGCGGACGAGCTTGCACGGAACCCTCAAGGAAGGAGGACACCGTTCCGGGGGAGGAGCTCACAACGGCTTGAGAAACGTCCTTGTGTTTTCCGAAGTGGCGATGGCCGGCGTACTCCTGATCTCCGCGGGCATCCTGATCAACTCTGTGATCAAGGTGCGAATGGCGGAATGGCGGACCCTGGGTTCAACCTGGATGACGTGCTCACGATGCGTGCGTCGTTGTCGGAGAACGAACACCCCGATGACGCCCAGGTCCGCAGTTTCTACCGCGAGGCGGTCGAGGCCATAGCAGCAGTTCCAGGGGTGGAGATGGCCGGCGCAACAAGCCAACTGCCGGTCACGCTAGGCGGATTCGTGGGAGTCCCGGTTGCTATCGAGGGACGACCCCTGGACCTTGCCGATCGACCTGCGGCCGTCGCCTTCACCATCACGACGGAATACCTTCAGCTGATGGACATTGCCCTGCTCGAGGGGCGCTATCTATCATCGAACGACACGCCTCGAACAATCCCGGTGGCCCTGGTGTCGTACGCCATGGCCCGGCGTTACTGGCCCGACGGGGACGCGATCGGGCAACGACTGAGTGTGGGCCGCGTGGACGCAACCGACGGGTGGACGACCATCGTCGGCATCGTCGAGGACGTGCGCAACGACGACATCGACGAACCTCCGGTTTCGAAGGTTTACCGGCCTCACGCTCAAAACCCCGTCCGGACCATGGCGTTGGCTGCCCGGACCTCTGGCGAGCCCCCGCTAGCTCTGGCCACCGACATGCGGACCGCCGTCGGTCGCATCGACCCGAACCTGCCCGTCTTCGACATCCAGACTGTGCGCCAGGTCGTCGACGCGGAAGCCGCCGCGGACTTCGTTCTCTTGCAGATCTTCGGAGCGTTTGCGGTTTTTGCTCTGGTCCTGTCCTCGGTTGGTGTCTACAGCGTGATGAGCTACTCGGTCAGCGAGCGAACGCACGAGATCGGAGTGCGGATGGCGTTGGGTGCGCAAGCCGAAAACATCTACGGACAGATCATCGGGCAGGGTATGAAGATCACGCTGGCCGGGCTGGTCGTGGGTCTGGCCGGGGGGTACGGTGTCGGCGTCATCATGACGACGCTGTCGCCGCTGATTGACCCGACGGACCCGATGGCCTTCGCGCCGATTACGGCGACACTTGTTTTCGTGGCCCTGCTGGCTTGCTACATCCCGGCCCGCCGAGCGGCAAGCGTCGATCCCAACGTAGCGCTACGGCATGAATAGACGATCCCCGCTGTAGCGGGCGATCTATAAGTGTACGACTCCGGATTCGTTGGATTCCGGCGGTCATAGACCGCCGCTACAGTAGAAGTTCGAATCAGCGGTACAGATTTCGCCACAGGCGGCTAGTCGTAAAGAACCCGGCCTTCGCCGCGCTCGGCGACTAATTCCTCCGCGCGTTCCAGTATCAGATCACGCCGGACGAGGATCGCGCGGATCTGGTAAATCGTCAGGTAATCCTCCAACCGCTCTTTCAGCATATCTTCATCCAGGCGGCGGATTCCATCCAGCAAGGACCTGGAAAAGCGCAACAGTCCCTCGCGTTCGCGCAGGCCCTGCAGCCTCCGGAACGAGCGCGAATGGTCGATGAGGCAGATATACCAGTTCGGTGTGACGAGCATGTTGCGCCCGTTTCGATCCACGTTGTAGATCAGGGCATCGAACACCCGCATCTTGAACACCATGTCATTCCACGATGCCGAGTCCGGAGGGGGGGTGCCCCGTTCGACACGATCAAGCTCCGACATCGCGCCGTCGATCCACCACTGCATCGACCCCTGATCACGGTTGTGGCGCCGCTCGACCGTTGCCGGGACCATCCCGAGACCGATCATCTTGTCGAGTTCGTAGGCGGCAACTTCAGTCTTCCAACTGTCCTGGAAGTCGACCTCCACCGTACCGTCGCCAAGTCGAGAGGGCCCCCGTCGGAAGATATCGACGGTCTTGAACAGGGCGAAGTGCGTCAGTTCGGCCGTTTCGAGCGTCGTCTTCCTGGGTCGCGTGATACCGGTCTCGGTGGCGGTCATGTCGGTGATCTCGGCTTCTCTCAGGAAGATTTCGCGCTGGTCACCCTGGTAGTAAGGGACCTCACGCGCCTGGCCGCCAACGAGCGAGGCGAAGGCCACGATCGAGGTCATCAAAACGAAAAGGCGAGTCGCAAGCGAGGTCACGGTCAGCCCTCCTGGTTTCAGTAGGTTCGACGCCTGGTAGCCAGATCATTCCGTGATTATGCACTTGACGCGCTAGGGTAAAAGCACCACAACATCTTGTCGCAGTTAGGAGGAGATTGCGATGTGTGAACAGTTTACTAGATATAGTGGTACTGAACACAAACTGATTGGGAGGCGAAGTTGAAGGCTTCGCCTCCCAATCACAGCAACAGAGGAAATCAACTATGAACGCCCGAACTGTCGCCGTGAAACCTTGTTGGGATGTCCTTGCCCCTATCTGGGAGGTCATTCTAGGAGCCTCGGCCGCCATACAAATCGCTTTGCGGATCAATTCCGCATCCCGGTATCTCCGGGATGCGCTACGCCGCAGGAGACCGAAAACGCACCGTGTGGTCGCCAAGGAGATCAGAGCGCGCATCACTTTCGGCGCACCGACCGCCGCCGCGCGGGTCTCTACTTCACCCCCGGATTGGCTCTGACCCAACCACCACAGTATGTTGTTGTTAGCCGGTTTCATGCGTGACCACAACATGGGGGATAGTCTGCCTGAAAGTTGAGTCAAGTGCATAACCACCGATCATTCTAGCCGCGAAAGTCCGGGCTGGCAAAGAAACAGGAATGGGTCGCCACGAACTTTTCTTCGCTCTTGGTGTCTATATCTCTAAGGAAGTCTCTCCGGGATCGTTATCAGTGCTAGGAGTCTGCGCGGCAGAACGTTTTTAGGCCATTAGGCCCACAGTATGTTGTGGGTATACAGCGCTTAGCGTCGATATGTAGTGCCGCCTTTCTTCTGCCGCGCAGACTCCTAGGACGCAGAAACGAAAAGGGGGACGTGACCGTTGACTGACGATACATCCAAAGCCGATTTCTTCCAGTTCGCCCTCGATCGGTACGAACGTCCGCTCGTCCGGTACGCCACTGGAATCCTTGGCGACGTTGAGCGAGCCCGTGAGGTCGTTCAGGATACCTACCTGCGTCTTTGCAAAGAGAAGACGGCACGAGTGCGGGATCACCTGGCGCAATGGTTGTTCACGGTGTGCCGCAACCGGGCCTTCGACGTCCGCAGCAAGGAAAGCCGGATGAGCCCGCTGAACGATCTGGACCTCGACACCCGCCCAAGTCCCGGCCCGAGGCCGCTGGCCATACTCGAACAGAAGGAAACTCTTGGGCAGGTCCTCGACCTGGTCGAGTCCCTTCCCGTTAAGGAGCGGGAAGTCCTCACGCTCAAGTTCCGCTGCGACCTCAGTTATAAGGAAATCAGCAGTATCACCAACCTGTCCGTCAGCAACGTCGGTTTTCTGATCCATCGCGGTGTCACACGTATCCGCGAGCAGGTTGAGAACGACCGATCCCCGGCACCGTCCCTGGTAAGGAGGCTTCCATGACTATCGACCGCAACGATCCACGCTGGACCGAGTACGTCCTCGACGAGATGGATCTCGAAGAACGCACAGCGTTCGAGCACGAGATCGAGTCGGACCCGAACGCCTGGCGGATCCTCGAAGAGGTGCGGGAATCCGTCGTTCTGCTCGAGGGTGCGTTTGCTTCGGAATCACCCGTCGGGTTGTCTCAAGAGCAACGGCAAAGGATCGAAGAGACCCTCGCTCCGGCGGAACATCCCCGGAGGATGCGATGGGGCTTTGCGGCAGCTGGACTGGCGGCAGTTCTGGTGATGGGTCTGGTCACGGTGATGATCCCGAGCCTTCTCCGCTCCGGGAGCGCCGGCGTCACGCAGCCGATCGCACAGGTGGCAATTTTGCCGGCGCCGGCGCCGGACACCGTACCGACGTCAGGGCAGCGGGCACAAGCCCAGATGAGGACCGTCGATGCGGAACAGGGCGCCGATGCATCAGTACCGGTAGCACTAGCGACCGACCTCGCCTCCACGGGACTCGTCGGGGGCGTCCGAACGCCGGAGTCCGAAGACATGGCGAAGATCGAGACCGACTCCGTCGTTGCTGTGTTGAGCGAGCAACTTTCGGCGAGGCCGGCCGATGTGAGCCAAACGTTTCCACCGCAGCCTCCCGCACCCCCGGCCCCGCCGATGCGGCTGAGCCTGTCCGCGACAAGAACGTTCGAGGAAGCGGCGAACGCAGATGGCATGCTCCGAAACAACTTGTTCGCGGTCCGAACGCCGGCGACGTTCCCAGAAGAGATCAGAGCCGAAGCCTCGGGACGTCTGCCGGTTGTCTTTCCCGATCGCCGCTCCAGGGATGCCTTCGACACGGAGGAGTACAACCGGATCGTCGACAACCCCTTCGTATCGGCCTCAGAAGACCCGTTGGCGACGCTGTCGATCGACGTGGACACGGCGGCCTACGCCAACGTCCGGCGGTTCCTGAATCAGCGCGTGCTCCCTCCGCGTGATGCGGTCCGGATCGAAGAATTGATCAACTATTTTGACTATGACTACGCGCCGCCCTCAAGCGAACACCCCCTCGCAGTGCATGCGGAGATCGACAGCGCGCCGTGGCGGGCGGAACATCGTCTCGTTCGCGTCGGGCTCAAGGGACTGGACGTCGCGCTTGAAGAGCGTCCGCCCACGAACCTGGTGTTCCTCATCGACGTCTCCGGATCCATGCAGGATGCCAACAAGCTACCCCTGCTGAAAGACGGCATGGAGATGCTCGTCCGGGGGCTCGGAGAAAACGACCGGGTGGCGATCGTCGTCTACGCGGGAGCCTCGGGCGTCGTATTGTCGTCTACCCGTGGGGATCGGCGAGGCCGGATTATCCGTGCCCTGGACCAACTCCGGGCTGGAGGCTCAACCAACGGAGGAGCAGGCATCCAGCTCGCCTATGACATCGCCATCGCTAACTTCATCGAAGGCGGAGTCAACCGCGTCATCCTCGCGACCGACGGCGACTTCAACGTCGGGGTGACGAACAACGGCGATCTGACCCGGCTGATCGAGGAGAAGGCGGAGACCGGTGTTTTCCTGAGTGTCCTCGGGTTCGGCACCGGCAACTACAACGACGCGGGCTTGGAGGCACTGGCGGATCAGGGAAACGGGAACTACGCCTACATCGATACGATCCGGGAAGCACGAAAGGTCCTGGTCGACGAGATGGCGGGGACCTTGATCACGATCGCCAAGGACGTGAAGATCCAGATCGAGTTCAATCCGCTCGAAGTCAACGCGTACCGTCTGATCGGCTACGAAAATCGAGTCCTCGAGGATCGGGACTTCAACGACGACGAGAAGGATGCCGGCGAGATCGGCTCGGGGCACACGGTGACCGCACTCTTCGAAGTCGTTCCGACGGGCGTCGATCTGGACGTTCCTGGCGTCGATCCCCTGAAGTACCAGGTGCCGGCCCGGGCAAGCGCTGCCGCAACCAGCGGCGAGTTGATGACGATCAAGATTCGGTACAAGGATCCCGACGGCGATGAGAGCAAGCTGATCGAAACCGCGGTGCTCAACCGAGTTGACGTCCGTGACGAACTTGCCAGTGCTGACTTCAGGTTTGCCGTCGCCGTCGCCGCGTTTGGGATGATCCTGCGCGACTCACCCTACAAGGGCGATGCGACTTTCGATTCGGTGATCAGAATGGCGGAAGCCAGCCGGGGGTCCGACCCGCAAGGCTACCGTGCGGAGTTCATTGAACTGGTGCGCCGGGCCCGGGCGATCTCGGAACTGGATTAATCCGTAGTCGTAGCTGTGAGGGCGGCCGTTACGGGTCGCCCTCACACGCTTCCTACCTCTCCTCTTCCCTCGCGAAGTTCATCGCCACAGATTACGCGATCTTGCTGTGTTCGGACTGTCCGCCCGTCAAGACCACTACAAAATCCGTCAGACCGGAATCGTCGGACTCTTCAGATGATGGCCGGAAGCGTCCTGGTAGGCCTTTGCCACGGCAAGCAGTTCCGATTCGCCGAACGGACGGGCGAAGAAAGTCATGCTGGTCGGCATGTCTTCGTCATTGAAGCCGTTGGGAACGGCAAGGGCCGGGTACGTTGCGTAGTTGCATTGCGACGAGGCGCTCAAGCCCTCCGGTTGTCCGCCGCCACCGCCTCCGCCTCCACGCGGAATGAGGAAGACGTCGATACCTTCGGTGGCCTTGGCCAGATCCATCATCATCATCATCCGGGCGCGTTGCGATTGGAGGTACTCGACGGCCGGGATCAGGCGGCTTGCGCGAAATCCAGCTGCCCGACCTTCGCGAGTCATCTCGTACACGCGATCAGACCGAACGAACTCGTCGAAGAAGACAGCCATTTCCACGTTGTGAGCGGTAACCGTGACCGGGAAGCGCGGGATGTCAAACTCGATAAGTTTCACGCCGAGCGCTGTGAGCTGATCGAGCGTCGCCTGGTTGTTCGCGCGGAGTGTCGAATCCTCGACGCCATCAAGGTACTCTGGCAGATACCCGACGCGCAGTTGGGTGATGTCCAGGTTCGCATCCCAGTTAAACGGGATGTCCTGGACGCTCATGTCGCGGTCGTCGGGCTTGGAAATCGCCTGCATGACGAGCGCACAATCCTCGGCGTACCGGCACATCGGTCCGACACGATCCTGTGTCCAGGACAGCGCCATCACGCCGTAACGGCTGATCCGGCCCAGCGTCGGCCGGAGTCCGGTGACACCGCAGTTCGAGGACGGACCGAGAATCGAACCGCTCGTCTCCGTACCGAGAGAGAAACCTACGCACCCGCCTCCGGTTGCCGAGCCCGGCCCGGCCGAGGATCCGCCGGAACTCCGCTCCGGATTCCAGGGATTGTTGGTTCGCCCTCCAAACCAGTTGGAGCCTGCGGCGAACTCGCCGCTCGTGAGTTTCGCGATCAGTACCGCCCCAGCATCGCGGACGAACTCGATGACGGTCGCATCGTAGTCGAACACCTGCTCCTGGTAGGCGCCCGAACCCCACGTTGTCCGGTAGCCCCGGGCCGCGATGATGTCTTTGGCTCCCCACGGAATGCCGTGTAGCGGGCCCTTGTAGCGCCCCGCGGCGATCTCCGCGTCGGCCTGGCGGGCTTGGTTCATCGCCAGATCGTCCGTGAAACTGACGACACAGTTCAGGACCGGGTTGTACTTCTTCAGTCGCTGCATGTACATCGTGGTCAGCTCAACGGAAGTGACCTGGCGGCTCCGGATCAGCTCCGCCAAGCGGCGAACTGACCAGAACGCCACGTCTTCGAGGTTTGAGGGGCGTGTGACGCTCGGCGGGTCGCTGACGCGAAACGGACGAGCGGTCCGGTCCACTCGCATTCCAGGCACGATCGGGTTGAAGTGGAACGGCGGTGAAACGTCGTTCGGGATATGAAACTCGTGCAGCTTTTCGTAATTCTCGATGGCGTTGTTGACTCTTTCGACCATCTCGGCGCGCTCTTCGTCAGTAAACTCGATCCCGGACATCGCCAGCGCATCGCGCAGCATGTCCGCGGTGATGCGCGCTTCTTCCTCCTCCTGCACCTTTCCCCAGAGAACTCCGGGGAGAAGCGTGGCGCCGAGGCCGGCCTGGGCAAAGTGGGCCATGAAGCGCCGTCGGGTCTCGCTCGTGTTATCAGTCACGGGATACCTCCGCTTGGGTTAAGAACTTTGGCGCTGATTCTATACGAAGGAAGGGCACGAGCGAACGGATTTGGGCCTTACACGAGATTGCGCGGCGCGCGACGCTCGGCGCCGCTGCGGTAGACCTACTGGCATTCCTCGGCCAACGGCACGAGGGAATCGACGTTGATTCGGAGGATGGGAGGTTGCCGGATCAGCACGCCTCGAGCCTGCATCTTAAAACCTTCGTAGATCTCGGGCACGAACCCGCGGCCGAGATAGCCAAGGTTGTGCAGATCGATGAAGCTGAGGCCGAGCAACTCGTCCACCGATGCGGCAATCTCCTGCTCGGTGGGTGGGCCGAGGTTCCGCAGCCGCAGAGGTGCGCTCGCATAGCCCAACTGCCAGGTGTCGGCAGTGGTTGACGGGGTCAAACATCCGACGATCTGAACCAGCGAGAAGCTGGGCAACGGTTGCGGTCCGTCCTCCGCCTCGATTCGAACCCTGCGCATCCGTGAGACGTCGAGTTCGCGATTCCCGGCAGGAAAGCCGTTGACCTGCATCACATAGGTGACGATATCCAGGTATTCACGGTCCTCGAGGAACATTGCCGCCACTCCAGGTTCATTGCGGGGCGGCATGTCCCTTCTCATGAAGTTGTAGAGGCTCAACAACCGGTCCTCCCTCCATCGCTCCATGAACTCGGGTCCGGTAAGTTCGAAGCGTGGCCCGAAATCTCCGAGGAGGTTCGCATCCTGAATGCCCTGGAGGTCGGGGCCATGGCAGCGGATGCACGCACGCTCGTAAGCGACGCGGCCACGTTCGGCCTGGTCGTCAGCGTACACCCCGCTCCAGACCGTCAGGCGACCTTGTGCCGCCCCAGACGATATTCCGAGCAACACGGCGATCAGTAGCGCGCACATGGGGAGAACCGACAACCGGCTAGGCATACGGCTATCTTATTACAGTCGGCGGCGCGGGCGCCTGTAGTTTGATTTGCTCCCTACCCGTTTCCAGACCTAGAATAAGCACCGGTTCAAGCATCAACGGAGGGGATTGGGCATGTATCGAATCGCGATGCGGTCGGCCATGGCGTTCGTCGCGGCGGCGGTGGTCCTGGTCGCGCCTTCGGCCGCGGCCGGCCAGGCGGAGCCGACTCTGTGGGGCGACAGCCTCCAACCGATCGGGCCTGGCGACTGGAACTACGATTTCGCGGCTCACCTTTTGGAACGGGCCGGCTTCGGCGGCACACCAGACCAGATCGAAGCTTTGGCCGCGATGACGCCCGAAGACGCGGTCCGCAGTCTCGTGGAGTTCGAGGAGATCGACAACAGCCACCTGCTTGCCTTCGATCACTCGGACATCCACGATCCGGGCCTCGAACCGTTCCCGCCAAGCCGCCCGGCGACGACAGACCTGGCCAAGGAAACGGGCGCGGCGCTCGGCGTCAAGGTGAAGCCGTCCGGCAACCGCCGGCTCCAGCCAGTGGTCAACAAGTTCTTCTACTGGTTGCGGGCCAGCGTGCTTGAGACCAATCGGGTGGGCTATTGGTGGGCCAACCGGATGCTCACGACTCGCCATCCCCTCGAGGAGAAGATGGCGCTGTTCTGGCACGGCCACTTCGCCGTCAACGAGGCCAAGGTTCGCGACTACCGCAAGCTGCTGAACCAGCTGGAACTGTTCCATGCGCACGGTACAGGCAATTTCCGGGACCTGATGGTCGCCGTCGCCAGGGACCCCGCGATGCTCTCGTTCCTGGATGCCGGCGTAAACGTGAAGGGGGCGCCCAACGAGAACTTCGCGAGAGAGATCATGGAGTTGTTTACCATGGGTGTCGGCAACTACACTGAGACCGACATCCGTGAAGCGGCCCGCGCCTTCACGGGCTGGAATTATCGGGACCTGGCGTTCGTCGTCAATGATGACGAACACGACGGCGGTCGGAAAACGGTCCTCGGCCGATCAGGTAGTTTCGACGGTGTCGAGGTTATCGACATCATCATGGCCCAACCGGTGACGGCCGACTACATCGCCGGGAAGATCTACCGTTACTTCGTCCGCCAGGAACTGTCCCCGGAATTGCAAAGCGAGCTTGGAGACATACTGCGGGGCGCCAACTACGAGTTGATTCCTCTGCTCGGGACGATCTTCATGTCGCGGGACTTTTACAGTCCGGCATCGGTCGGGACCCATATCAAGAGCCCCGTCGAGCTGGCTGTCTCGACGTTCCGCAAGCTGGGCCTCGAAGAAACACCTGGAGTGCCCGATTTCAACCGGGCAACGGCGGCGCTCGGCCAGTTCCTGTTCCGCCCCCCGACGGTCGCCGGATGGGCCCAGGGGCGGAGCTGGATCACACCGGGCTTGCTTCTCGAGCGCGGCAACTTCATCCGCGACGTCCTGTTCCCCGACATCAACTTCATCCCGCCCGACCGGTACAACGGAAGCCCGCAAATACGGGGAGTTGCCGCCAGGATCGCCGATGGTTACGACATCACGACGGCGACGATGCCCGACACAGGTGAGATGACGGCCGAATCCAACATGCTGGCGGACCGTGACGAGGACTTCAACACGAGGTACGGCAGCTTCCGCGGATGGCAGATGGCGATCCAGCGCGTGAAACCGATCCCTCGCCAGACTGCCCAGATCGATCTGACACGCATGGTCCTGGATGAAAGCTTGACCGACACGGCCGAGGTCGTCGATTACTTGATTCACCGTTTTATGCGGGTCGCACCCGGAGGGGACAAGCGCAGGATGCTGATCGACTTCCTGACCGAAGAACTGGGAACGGCGGATATCCGCCGTGCCGAAAGCTATCTCGAGGATCCGCTCCGGCTGCTGCTGCACCTGATCCTGAGCGAACCCGAATACCAGTTGGGTTGAGGAGAGCCGATGAGAAATCGAACATCGAAGATCGGTGACATCACCCGACGGCAACTGTTGAAGGCGGGGCTGTACGGGCTCGGGGCCGGAGCGGCGGGTGGTCTACACGTCCCGTCGTTGTTCGCACGCACGGCCGAGGCGATGTCACAGAGTACCGACAACGAGCGCATCTTCGTCGTTCTGGAATTGTCGGGAGGCAACGACGGGCTGAACACGCTGGTACCCTACGGCGACGATGCCTACTACCGGCTACGTCCCAACATCGGATTGCCTGCGGACTCCCTCCGGAAGATCGACGATCACTTCGGCTTCAACCCCGGTGTCGTCGGCTTCGAGCGGCTGTACAAGGAAGGCAAGATGGCGGTCATCCACGGCTGCGGCTACGAAAACCCGTCGTTCTCCCACTTCAGTTCGATGGCGTACTGGCACACCGCCGCACCCAACAGCGGCGAGGAGTACGGGTGGGTCGGCAGGCTAGCCGATTCGATGGCACCGGGCGGCCGCGCCGAATTTTCTGATGAACATCGATACTCGCCAGTCGCTGGCGGTGCGGAGCCGCGAGCACACACCGGTGGTGTTTGACGACCCGAACAAGTTTGCGCGCGAAGGTTTCTACCAGGAGAACGAACTGTTTGCGCACGTCTCGGAAGCTACTGAGGGGACGAACCCGTCCCAACGGTTCCTGCGTGACATCGCCCGTAGCGCGAACGAAGCGTCCGCCCTCGTGCGGAAGGCCTGGGCGGACTATCGCCCGGCGGCCGACTACGGGATCAACCCTCTGGATCTGCCCAAGGTCGTCTCCCTGATCGCGGCCGGCATGCCCACCCGTCTGTACTACACGTCGTACCGGAACAATGCCTTCGACACGCACGTGTTCCAGAGCGATCTGCACCGCCGCCTGCTGACGTACGCTTCGGATGCCGTCGCGGCGTTTATCCAGGATCTGGAAAGCATCGGTCGCGCCCAGGACGTGGTCGTCATGATCTTTTCCGAGTTCGGACGCCGGGTTCCGGAAAACGTCAGTCTTGGCACGGACCACGGCGCCGCCAATCTGATGTTCATGGTGGGAGACAGCGTCCGGGGCGGGCACTACGGCGACGTGCCGAGCCTGACCGAACTGGACGAAGGCGACAACCTGGTCTACACCACGGACTTCCGCCGCGTCTATGCGACGGCCATCGAAGGCTGGCTCGGCCACCCGGCATCAGCGGAGTTGCTGAACGGCCGGTTCGAGCCGTTCGACATGTTTGTTTGAAGATTCCTTCATCCCAAGTGTGAGGCACCATGGATTTCGACAACGGCAAAGAGCAAGTGACGAGACGCCAGATGATCCGGGTTCTGGCGGCATTCGGGATCACCGGCCCGGCAGCCCTCGAACTGGCGGCCAAGGCCCAGGACAGACTCTCACCGGAAACGCTGGAAGCGGCAACCGCGTTACTGGACCAGGACTTCGACGAAGAAAGGATCGAAGTTGTGGCCGCGGCGCTCCGGAACAGCCTCGGCCAGTTTCAGATCGTGCGTGACCTGGAGATCGACGATCGCGTCGAACCTGCGCCGATCTTCCTTGCCAGGGGACGGCCGTGATGCAGGACAACGAGCTTGTTTACAGAACCGGGCCGGAGCTTGCCGAGCTGATCCGCTCGAGGGACGTGTCTCCTGTCGAAGTCGTGACCGCGTTTCTGGATCGGGTCGAGGAACTCAACCCCCAGGTCAACGCGTTTATTACGATCACACGTGATCATGCACTCACGCGCGCCGGCGAGGCGGAGCGTGAGATCCGGGCCGGCCGGTACCTCGGCCCGCTGCACGGAATTCCCTACGCCCCGAAGGACATCCTCGCGACGAAGGACATCCTGACGACCAACGGGTCAAAGGTCACGGCGGACTGGGTCCCGGACCACGAATCCACGATCACCCAGTGTCTGAACGACGCCGGAGCAATTCTGATCGGAAAGCTCAACCTGCTCGAGTTCGCGATGGGCAGCGGAGTCCTTTCCGGATTTGGACCCGTGCGGAACCCCTGGGATCTGGACTATTCGCCGTCGGGCTCGTCGAGCGGTTCCGGCGCCAGCCTTGCCGCCTACATGGTTCCGCTATCCATCGGCACCGACACGGGCGGATCCATCCGCGGTCCTGCAGCCGCTAACGGGATCGTCGGTTTGAAACAAACCTACGGCCGTGTCAGCCGGTACGGCGTAACGACGTTGAGCTGGACTCTGGATCACGCCGGCCCGATGACGAAGACGGTTGCCGACGCCGCGCACATGCTAAAAGTCATCGCGGGCTACGACGAGCAAGATCCGACCACGATCGATGAATCCGTTCCCGATTACTCGGCCGCTCTCGACGGCGACGTCCGCGGCCTCCGGATCGGTGTCCCGACCGACTACTTCTTCGAGGGTGCATCCGACGACGTCGATGCCGGCGTCCGCGAAGCCATCCGGACGCCCGTGGGCATGGGTGCCCGTGTTGTGGACGTCGAGGTGCCGAACGCCAACCTCGCCGGCTCTGCGGGATGGACCATCGCCATGGCCGAAGCCGCCTGCTTCCACGAAAAACGGCTGCGGGAAACGCCGGAACTGTTCGACCCCCTCGTGCGCGAGCGACTGGAGACAGGCAAGTTCTACACCGCGACCGACTACATCAAGGCGCTTCGAGTTCGGACCATCCTTCATGAAGACATGCGACGGGTCTTCGAAACGTGTGACGTCATGGCCGTCCCCGGCAATACGAATGTTGCAGGACGGCTTCCCTCGCCCGAGGACGCGCGGAGCGATGTGCGACCGGGATCGACCCCTCCGCGGTTCCGCCGGGGAAACACCTTCATCGGAAATATGACGGGACTCCCCGCGATCACGCTCCCCTGCGGGTTCGCATCCGGGCCGCCGATACTGCCCGTCACGATCCAGTTCTACGGCCGGCCTTTCGACGAGTTCACGCTCTTCAAAGTCAGTCACGCCTACGAATCGGCGACGGACTGGCACAGACGGCGGCCGTCGCTATAGAGGATGGTCTCGCGACGAGGGACTGGCAGGCAGGGAAACCTCCATCCAACAACCGGCGAGAAAGGCGGGTCATGTCCGCCCCGAATTTCTCTGCCTCGGCCAGCAACAACCACCCTACTCGAAACGTATACATGGTAGGCGACACTCTGGATTTGGAAGGCCTGGATCCAGGTTCCCTACGGCGATCCGCATCCGCCGACAAGCCGGACCGCTGCCGGATCAGAATGCGAAAGGAGAGCCACAGTGATCGAACTCAAAGAGAAAAAGGATGCCTCACCACTTTGTCCACACTGCTCGGAACCGGTCGGGGAGCTCTGGTTCCGTGAGCTCCGGGGATTCTTCGGACGCCGGTATCTCTACTTTTGCTCGCGCTGCCTCAAGGTGCTGGGGGTCTCGCATCGGAAGGGCTTCTTGATGGGCTGAACGCCGGTCGTCGAGCCAGTCGCGTCCCCCCGGACTTTCGGCCGACTGAACGGGCGGGATGGAAAACCCGGTGGACCTGTGCTCTCATGTCATACATGACACTGGAGACGTTCAGGTCCCGACTGGAGAAAGCGTCTGGCGGAAGTGTGGCTCTGGTCGGAATCCCGTCCGACGCCAACTCTTCCTTCCTTCGGGGCGCGGCCGAAGCGCCGCCGAAGATCCGGGAAGCGCTGTTTTCGGAGTCCGGAAATACCTGGACCGAAACAGGCGTCAACCTGGCGGAAGACGGCCGGCTGTTCGACGCAGGCGACGTCGCCGTAGATGAACTCGCCGAACCCTGGGAGAGGGTCGCCGAAGCGATCGACCTCCTTCTGGAGCGTCGTCTGTCGCCGATCGTCCTCGGTGGGGATCACGCGATCACCTATCCCATCGTGAAGGCTCTCCGGAGGAAATACGACCGCCTGAACATCCTCCACTTCGACGCCCATCCGGACCTCTACCACGACTTCGAAGGAAACCCGAACTCGCATGCGTCCCCATTTGCCCGGGTGATGGAAAACGGTCTTGCCGATCGGTTGGTTCAAGTGGGCATCCGGACCGCCACAGAACATCAACGGGAGCAGGCCGCACGCTTCAACATCGAAGTAATCGAGATGCGAGATGTCGTCGACGGAATGACGGTCGCACTCGACCGGCCGGTCTACGTCTCGGTGGACATGGACGGCTTCGACCCGGCTTACGCGCCCGGCGTCTCACATCCGGAACCGGGCGGCCTGACACCAAGGCAGGTCATCGGCATGATCCAGGCTCTTGAGGGAAAGATCGTCGGCGCTGACGTCGTCGAGGTCAACCCGATCCGCGACCACAACAACCTTACCGGTGCGCTCGCCGCGAAGCTTGTCAAGGAACTGGCCGCAGCGATGATATCCCGATGAAGAAACGCGTCCTCATGCTCTTGCTGCTGGTGCTACCCGGTTGCGGGGACCCGGAGGACCAGGCCCGCATCCTGTTCCAGGCCGCGCACCAGGCGATGGACCGGCGCGAGCCGCTCGAAGCCGAGACATTGCTCTCCCGGATCGAGCGGGATTACCGGGAAACGGCAGTCGCCGATCAGGCCATCCAGACACTCCGTGACTATCAGAGCGAGATCGAAGGAGCGGCGATTGAAGGACTTCGGGAGGTCAACGTTGCCCAGGTGGCGTTTGCGGCAGCCAACGACGGCCGTTACGGATTCTCACTCACCGAACTGGTCGTCGCGGGGCTACTCAACTCCGAGTTGACGGCCGTCACGATCCGGGGATACCGGTACCGCACGATCCTCGATGACGAGATCGGCTACCGCGTCCTGGCCACACCGCTCATCAATCCCGACGCGAAACGCCACTTCTATACGGACACGACGGGCGTGATCCGATGGAAGGGTGGCGAGCCCGCCGATCAGGATAGCCCGGCGCTCTGAAGGCTCATTGATAGGACGCCGCGATGCGAGCCAACCGCTGCTGGATCGCATCCTCGGGCAGCCACAGGCCGCGCACCATAACCCCGGACCGATACTTGAGATTGCCGACGTCTTCCAGCGGGTTCCGCTCGACCAGCAACAGGTCCGCGCGGCCACCCTCGACGACGGTCCCGAACTTGTCCCTTTCCTGGAAATACAAGCCTACGTTCGCCGTTCCCGACTTCAGGATTTCGTAAGGCGACAGGCCGGCCTCGGCCATGACCGCAAGCTCGCGGTGAATCGAAAATCCCGGCACGCTGAACTGCTGTGGCGCATCGGTCCCCATCAGAATCCGGACCCCGCCGTCGCCCAGAGCCTTCAGGATCCGCATCCGATTGTCGACGATCGTCCGTGCAACGTCCGGATCGAAGCCCGGAGCAGCGAGACGGGCCTCGTGCTGCCGTGCCCATTGGGCCCGCGTCGCCGGCGGCATGTACCCAAGCTCGGGGTAGGCAGTCAGCGCCTCGACGCTACGGGCACCCATGATGGTCTCCCAAAGCGCCATAGTCGGCACCACCCAGACACCGGCAGCCCGGGTTCGCTCCACGATGTCGGCCACTTCGGCGTCGACGAGGGGCCCCAGGCTGCCGTTCAAGTACTCGACATAGCCGTCGAGGTGATCGATCGTCTGCTGTCCCATCTCGATCGCGTGCGCCAGGCCGACATCGGCGGGCACATGACCGCCGAAGGGAATCCCCAGTTCGTCGGCCGTGGTGGCCATCGCATCGTACTCGGCCAGTGTCAGGCCGGGATGTACCTTCAACAGGTCCCAGCCCTCCCCAACCTGCGTCCGCACCTTCTCGGCTGCCTGTCCCGGGGATTCGACGGAATCGCCGTTGAAGCTGGGACCCGCCAGGTAGAGGTTGGGCGCGATCAACTCGCCCGAACTCGCCCGGTTGCGAAGCTCCAGTTGACCCTCGTAGCCTAGCATCCCGCGAACGGTCGTGATCCCGTTTGCCAGGTACATGAACAGGACCGACTCGGTGAACTCGTCCGATTCTGTGGGCGGCGGGATGTGACCGTGCATCTCTGCCAGCCCCGGCATCAGGTACTTCCCGTCCCCGTCGACCAAAACGGCGCCATCGGGTATGTCCGCTTCGGAAGCGGGTCCGACCGACACGATCCTGTCGCCGGACACGATAACGGTCTGGTCCGCCAACACGCGGTCGGCATCCATGGGGATCACGTTCACACCGAGAAACGCGACCTGCGCCGCTGAATCGGACGGTGCGTCCGAGGCCGTTTCGGGCGGAGCGCTGCACGCATAAATAGAAAGACTCGCGATCACGATGAGCGTGGTCTTAGAAAGACGAAGGACATTCTTCATAGCGTATTCACTCAGGCTTTATTCGAGAGGAGCCGTATGTAGGGGGTTGCCGGAGCAACTCCGAGTAGTCCCGTGACGAAATGGTACATGGCGAACAGTTCCAGCGCGAAGGGAATATAGCCTCCGTAACCCAGGATCGGCATCTCGAAGACCCGAAGGAAGTCTACAAAAGGAATCTGGTAAATCCACTTGGGATAGGAATAGAAGTTCCACATCTCCCAGAAGAAACCGCAGACCACGGAACCGGTCGCCAGAGCCAACCAGGAGCGCCATTCGCCGCGCGCCGCCTCTCGGATCAGCGAGCGGTTTCCCAGACGATCGTTCAGCGGATCGAGGATACAGAACAACGAAACCCAAACGAGCGGAAAAAAGTAGCGTGGCCAGAAAAGCAACAGCGCGAGCATGGCGACGCCCGTAAGAAGGACAGCGTAGCGAAAGCCCGCCCCGATAGCGCTGGAGCTTCGCGGACCGAAGCGCCGGATCGGGCCAAATGTTGCCGCCAGCTCTCCAGTACCGAACACGGCGGGCATCACGGTCGAAAAACTCACCGATGCCAATACGATGTACTCGAGATCGGTGAAGGCGGACCGGCCTTCGTAGAACCAGTTCGCCGTCCTCCAGTTGATCGCCTCAAACAACCACCATGCCGGCGCCGAGACAAGGAAAAGCCCAGCGTAGCCCGTCCGGCTTCGCGTCCACAGCGAAGTGCCGGTCCTGTAGTAAGCGCCGGCGTCGACGGTGAGGCAATACCCCAGCCAGAGGGGGAAGAAACCCCAGTGGCTGCGCATCCCGGACAGCGACCAGTTGAGCGCCCAGAATACTGCCACGAGGGCCAACCCGACCCAGCCCCGAAATGGCCACCGTGTATGGGAAATAGGCGAGTCCATGTCTCCGCGGACATTGTCGCACCACACGAGGTGGGGGAACAGAGTGGGGACCTTCAGACGGTACTCGAGGCGATCGCTGGGGTGCGAAGAGCGTCGAAGGGACCTGACACATGGTCTGGCACGAATGCGCGGTCAGTGAACGATGATCACCGTTTCCGGAAAGAAAGCTTTCCAAGCAAACCAGTACGACAGACGGGACGGAATCTCCTGAAGGGACTCGAGACCAGGGCCGAACTCGGGGGCCTGCCGGGGAAGACCGGTGAGGCCGTCCCACTCTTCACGGGACAGGCGATCCACGAGCGTCACCCGACCATCCATAACGGCCCCGTTCGTCAGTATCCGCTGCGCAGCGTGGAACACCTTGGCGCCGGTGCCGTCGTTGAGGCGGACGATGACTACCGGGTGTCTGCCAGCGACGGACATCACGACGGGACTGCCCTTGAGCGCGGCCATGACGACCGAGTAATGGCGCCCCTCGAGTTCGAATCCGAGTACCAGTTCCTTGGCACCCACATCATCGAGCTTGACCTGAGTCCGGCCCGTAATCCCCATGCGGGTGCTCCTCTGGTAGGCCGCCGACTCGTTTCGCAGACCGACCACGCCACCTGAAGTTCTCTTCGACAGGACCTCGGTCTCGGGATGGGCCTCCACCCATTGTTTCCAGCTCATCATGGTGGCCGGGTAAACATCCAGGTACGCCCCCTGCATTTCGCCGCGGATGGCACGGCCGGCTAGCTGGGACCACCAGGATTCGGTCTGGCGGTCGTAGAGTACGAGGTTTTCACGCCAGAGCATGCCGCTGTTGCCGAACATCAGTTCGCGGCCCCTGGCCAGACGCACATAGACAGCGCCCGAGAAACAGAGTGGACACCAGGTGACGACAATCGGCTTTCCTCCGATGCGGTCGTTAACGATCTCATACCGGTTGAGGAGCCATGTCGAATAGGCTCGCGTAACCGCCCCGTCGGAAACCCCGATAATCATCTCTTCGGGCTCCATGAAGGTGGCCCTCGACGCCCCAACGAACGGCGGGTTGTCTATCGTGGGGACCGCGTCCTTGGGGACGCTACGAACAGCGCTGCTGCCCTCGATCCAGACTCGCTCCATGCTTCTCCGGAAGTTTCGGTTTAGTTGGGAGATGATCGGGCGAGGCAAGCTGCCCGATCCGCCATTGCAGTTAAGATCCCCAGGAAGGCAGCTGAAACCGGAAGGCTGCGCGATCCATCACTCGGCCCCAATAGAACACAGTCATCTGGCCACAACAAGCTACTTTACAGGAAACCCATCTATTTCTATTTGCAGGCCAATCTGGCGCCCCGGGGAAGGCGGAGGGGTCACTTTAGACGCAAAGGCTTGGTTTCGACTCGTTTGGCTATGAGATTCGGTGCCGGCGGCTAAAGCAACGGTTTCAAGCGCGCATAGCCGGACCGACTGACGGGAAGCTCCGTCCCATCGGAAAGAACGGCTACACGGCTGTCCTTCGCCAGCAGTTCTATCCGGGAGAGCCGGTCCAGGTTCAGGATGTAGGACCGATGGATGCGGACGAAACTCCGGTGGTCGAGTAGCGATTCCATTACCGCCATCGTGTCCTGCTTCAGGTATGCGTGCCCCGAACTCTTGATCGACACGTAGTCGTCCTGCGCTTCGATGTAGTCGATGCGTTCGACCGGGATCACATGAACCCGAGAACCGTCCCGGACAAGAATCCGTTCCGCCGGTGACCGGCGGGATCGCTCGTCGGACATCAAGCCGGCGATGTTTTGATCCCCGCCCGAACCCATCCGGGAGGCTACGCGAGAGATGGCCTGGTCCAGGCGATCCTTACTGAACGGTTTCAGCAGATAGTCGACTGCGTGAACTTCGAAGGCCTCCAGCGCGTACTGATCGTAAGCCGTCGCAAAGATGACCGCAACATCGCTCTCGAGCAGTTCGAGCACTTCGAATCCGGTAAGTTTCGGCATTTGAATGTCGAGAAACAAGAGGTCCGGCTTCAGTTCAGCGACAGCTTTCACGGCTTCGAACCCGTTCGCACACTCTCCGATGACATCGATCCGGGGATCGTCGGCAAGGTACTCTCGGAACACCCGACGGGCCGGCTCCTCGTCGTCCACAACAAGGGCGCGGATCGGACCTGATGCGGGCGCGCTCTGAAAGGAATCGTGGGGCGCGCGGCGCAGAGTTTCCGACTGAAAATCAAAGTCGCGTTTGACACGGCCCAGGTCGGCAAGCAAGTCCCCGGCCGACTGATACCTCAGGTCGATTCGCTTCTCGAGGGCCTTGCGGACGATCTCGCGCAACTCGGTTGGACATTCCGGAACGCGTTCTCCGACGGGCAGCGGCTCGCGGTTCAGAACGGCTTCAAACACGACGGCGGCGGTGCGGCCGTCGAACGCCCTCTGTCGGCTGATCATTTCGTAAAGCACGGCTCCGAAGGAGAACAGGTCCGCGCGTCGATCGACTTCCTCACCGCGCACCTGTTCGGGTGCCATGTAAGGCGCGGTCCCCATCAGGGCGTGCGGTGCGGTCAGAAAAGTCTCGACGTCGGCATCGTCGGGTGACTCCATGGAGCGCGCGAGACCGAAATCCAACAGCTTTGCCGATCCACGCCGGTCGATGAACACGTTCGCCGGTTTGATATCCCGATGAACGACGTCCGCGGTGTGCGCGGCGTCAAGGGTGTCGGCCATCTCGATCGCGAGTTTCAGCACCTCACCGGTACGAAGCTCGTCGCGCGCGATCCGGGCGGCGAGCGTTTCGCCTTCGAGCAGTTCCATCACGATGTAGGGACGGTCGTCAACGTCCCCCACGTCATAAATCCTGCAGATGTTCGGGTGATTCAACGCCGAGGAGGCCCGGGCCTCCCGTCGAAAACGGTCCAACGCGGCCCCGTCCTCCATCAGGTGCCCGGGAAGAATCTTGATGGCGACCGGACGGCCCAGCCGGGTGTCCTCGCCTCGATAGACCTCACCCATGCCGCCGCTGCCGAGTTTGTCCTCGACCCTGTAATGCCCGATCCTCCATTCCTTCACGCCCCAGCCTCCTTCCCGACTGCGGGTGGCGCGCTCGACTCGCCGCTTTTTTCCGCCAGGTAAGGTATCCGAATCTGCACGACGAAACGATCGGGACGCGCCTCCACGTCCACCCGAGCCCGGCCGTCGAACAGGACATCGATGCGGCCACGAACGTTCTCCAGACCGATTCCCGTCTTCGACGGTGTGGGACGTTCCGGATCGCAGTCGTTCTCGACGACGAGCTTCAGGTCATCGCCAACGCGGGAAGCGGCGAGGTGGACCGTACCGCCCTCGATAAGATGCGCAATCCCATGCTTCACGGCGTTCTCGACAAGGGGTTGCAACAGGAGAGGAGGAACACGGCTGGAAGTCAGATCAGGATCGATGCGGATGTCGGTGCCGAGGCGTTCCCCGAACCGGACCTGTTCGATCCTGAGGAATTTCTCGACGAGCGCGACCTCATTGGCCAACGAGATGTCGTCTGCGTTGACATAGCGCAGGCTCTCCCGCAAAAATTCGGCCAGCATGAGACACATTTTCCGGGCGCCGGACGGATCCGACCCGATCAGCGAGCTCACCGAATTGAGGCTATTGAACAGGAAGTGCGGGTCAATTTGTGCTTTCAGCACCTTCAACTCGACTTCCCGGGCCAGGATCCGGGCCTCAAGCGCGGCCTTTTCGGCCTCGCCGGATGCCTCGAACGCAATGAACAGATAGTGCCCGACAACAGAGACCACGTAGATCACGAAACCCAGACCGAAGAGCAGGGGAATCGCGGAAGCGAACCGATCATCGAGAACGGAGACACCGACGGCCTCATTCAGGACCACTACCCACGCGTTCGCCAGCAGAACCCACAGCGAGCTGGTCACCGCCGCCGTTCCGCCGGCCAGAACGACAATACGGGGAAAGCTCTGTTGCTTGAGTGGAAAGGCCCGGCATATGTACCAGGCGGAAAGGCACATGAAAGCGAAGACGACCGAAAGCGGCACGGGTATCAAGACGAGTTCGGCGATATTCGACAGCCGCAACAGCCCGACCAGCAAACCCGCAACGGGCACCCATAGCGTCAGGTACAACAGCAGTCTTCGGAGTTCTGTGAGGACGGGGTGCATGGAATCGATTCAGCCTACGGGTATCGCAGAGGACACTAGTTCCGGACTTCGACGCCGCCCATCACGGCGTATCCCTTGAGCACGAGCCTCTTGTCGGAGCCACCTTTCGGAGGACGCGTCTTGTCGACGACTCCTCCCAGGATGGCACGAGTTTCGATGCTGACGCTCCAGTCCTCGGGCACCTTCAGCTGAATTCCGCCCCACATGGCGAAGACTTCGATGACGGCGGGCGAATTCACGATCGATGCTTCTCTGAAATCGATCTCGCAGCCCCCCATGACCGCGGTCAGTTCACCGCCCTGAAAATCCTGGGTACTGCAGTTTCGCTGCACGCCTCCAAGGACGCCGACGTCATTGACTCGATCGGTGGCTTCGGTCGGCCGATCACCGCCGAGCGCCCTCAACATAACCGCTCCGCCCATGAAGATGATCGCCACAGGCCAGAGGTCGCGGACCCTGATCCGGATGTAGCCCAGATTCGAGATCAGGAACAGGGCGCCGACGGCGATGAGCACCGACCCAATAATCCGCGAAGAGGGCTCGGTGCTACGTAGCTTGATGATGCCGAGAACGATGAGGAAAAGCGGCCAGAACCTGAGAGGGTCTTCGACGAGGCCTAGAGTGTCGAGCAGCAGCAACACGCCCACGGCGACGACAAGCAGCCCGACCATCAACTGAGAGGAATCCATCGTCTTCTTAGTCATGCACTCTCCCCGAATGCGGCCCGAAGCCGTCCCTTCGCGGTCAGAATAGGCAATCCGGCGGCTTCCGGCACCTCTTTTTAGGCGAACGACCGCTCCGAACCGGCGAGCGCCGCCTCGGAGGGGATCCCCCGGGGGTGGGTGCAAGGCCTGAGGATTTTCCGGTAGAGTATTTATGTCACAGTCCGTACGGAAAGAAAGGGAGGCCCTTGAAACGTATCTCGTCCCCATTGTCCTCGAAGCCGATCCGACTCGGCGGCTTGCTGTGCATCCTGCTTGCGTCCTTCATGATCGGGACAACCACCGGCTGCATCATGCTCGAACCACGTGTGGAACCCGAGGATCGGGCGACGGAACCAGAGGCTTTACGAGTCCGCCTGCTCCCGATGACTTTCGAACAAAACCTGGGCCAGACGAGGGAAGATGTCCACTACCTGGCTCGGGGAAACGGATACAGTCTGTTCCTCCGTCCCGAGGGCGCCGTGCTCCGGCTCGAAAAACCTGCCCGGGGGGGATCCGGACCGGCAAAATCCAGCCGAACAGAGGTCTTTCGAATGACGTTGCTCGGTGCGAACCCGGACGCCGAGTCGGTCGGGATGGACCGAACAGAGACAAGGTCGCACTATTTCATCGGCAGCGATCCGAGTCGATGGTTGCGGAACGTACCCGGATACGCCCAGGTTGAATTCCGCGATGTGTACGCGGGAGTCGATGCTGTCTACCGTGGAACCGGAGGGGATCTCGAATACGACTTCATCGTGCACCCTGGAGCAGACCCTGCGAACATCCGCCTTGGCATCGACGGCGCCGACCGAGTGTATGTCGATGGCCAAGGGAACCTCGTGTCGGAGTTTGAAGAAGGACTAGTCGTCCAGCACCCGCCGACGCTGTACCAGGAAATCGGCGGCGAGCGGCAGATCGTAGGGGGCGGTTACAAGCTCGAAGGCGACGAAGTTCGCTTCAGCGTCGGTCGTTACGACCCTGAACGTACCCTAATCATTGACCCAATAGTGGCATACTCCACCTACCTGGGCGGGTCCGCCTCGGACACGGCTTTCGAAATTGCTGTGGACGGCGACGGCAACGCCTACGTCACCGGGACGACGCTCTCGACCGACTTCCCGACTGCGGAAGCTTTTCAATCCGGCGCCCGCGAGAACGGAGATGCCTTCATCGCCAAGCTGACACCCGATGGGTCGGCCGCGGCTTTTGTCACTTACGTCGGCGGCGACAGCGCCGACGTAGGCCGCGCGATAACCCTGGACTCGGTGGGCAACGTATTCATCACAGGGGCGACTGACTCGACGGACTTCCCGCTTCAAGGAGCGATTCAGAACGGGTCCGCGGGCTTCTTCGACGTGTTCATCACCGCGCTGTCTCCCTCCGGAGACCAACTCCTGTACTCCACCTACCTGGGCGGGTCTGGAGATGACATTGCAACCGATATCGCGCTTGACATTCAGGACAACATCCTGATCACCGGTGAAACCGATTCTCCATTCTTTTCGACAGCCAATGCCTTCCAGGAACTCGGCCTCGACATCAACGACGCGTTCATAACCAAGCTGAACGCGCAAGGCACCGGGTTCGTATTTTCGACGTATCTCGGCTTCAGCAGTTCTGGACGTGCCATCGTTGCCGACGAAGACGGCAACGTCTGGGTCGCCGGTGTGACCTCATCGGGAAACTTTCCCAAGGTAGACCCGATTCAGTCCACGTTCAGGGGCGAGTTCGACGGGTTTCTGGCACGATTCGGGCCCACGGGGGCACTGGAGTTCTCGACGCTCCTCGGGGGCAGCGACATCGATTTGCCCAGCGGAATCGCAATTGAGTCGTCCGAGGCCGTCGTGGTCGTGGGGCAGACGTTCTCGACGGATTTTCCGACGGTCAACGCCTTTCAATCGTCATTGAGTGGGGTCGGGGACGCGTTTTTGACCGTCCTTGATGTCCCCGGCAAAGCCTGGTCCTATTCCACCTACCTCGGCGGTTCGGAAACCGACAGCGCCGCTGATGTCGTCGTCGGAATTCATGGGGGGATCTACGTCACGGGTTCGACGGACTCGACCGACTTCCCCACGGTTTCGCCGACCCAGACCAACGCTGATGAACGGGATGTCTTCGTTGTCCGGTTGGCGGCCGGGTCGCATTTGATTACCTATTCCACCTACGTCGGTGGATCGGGCGTCGATGTCGCGGGTGGCCTGGCCGTCGACAACAACAGGAATGTGTACATTACGGGATCGACCACATCGACCGACTTTCCAACACTCGGGCCGTTGCAGTCGGAATCGGCGGGCGCCACCGACGCGTTCATCCTACGGATCACTCCGGATCAGACGACGTTTGAACTCGCTGGCGGCGGTGCCTCCTTTACAACGCCCGGCGAGGCGGGGGCGACCGTTGCCGGCTATTCCCAGTCCATCCCCGATGCGGGCAGCACGACACCGCCCGGGATGGCGATATTCAGCTTCCGGAACGAAGGTGTCGTCGTGAGCGAAGCGAGTGTGCCAGCAACAACGACGCTGCAGACCGGGCGAATCTACGCCCAGGTCGGCGGCAGCGTCAATACGGGTCTGGCGATCGCCAACCCGAACCCAGAGTCGGCCAACGTGTCGTTTTTCTTCACCGACGGGAACGGCGCCACGGTCGGCTCCGGTTCGTTTTCGATCGAGGCGAACAGCCAGATCGCCAGATTCCTGAACGAGGAACCTTTCAACAGCGGCCCTGAGGTCGACGGCACGTTCACGTTCAGCTCAAGCCTTCCGCTCGCAGTCGTGGCTCTCCGAGGCTTCACGAACGAACGGTCGGAGTTCCTTACCACAACGCTGCCGGTGACTCCCCTCCCAGCAACCTCGACCGATACCATCTTGTTCCCACACTTCGCCGACGGGGGCGGCTGGACGACCCAGATCGTCCTCGTAAACCCGACCGGCGCTCCCATTTCGGGTTCGGTGGAGTTCCGGGACACCGGTGAGGGGGAGGTCCGAGGACAACCGGTCGAACTCATGCTTGCCGACGGGGGCATCGGGTCCGATTTCGACTATACGATCCCTTCGCGGTCTTCCGTGCGCCTGAAAACTGCCAATGTGGGTGCCCTCAAGACCGGATCCGTGCGAATCGTGCCCGATGACGGCAGCGTGACGCCTGCGGGGTTGGGCATATTCTCCTTTAAGAGTGGCGGCATCACGGTATCGGAAGCAGGCGTTCCGGCAGACGCCGTGGGGACCGCGTTCCGGAGTTACGTCGAGTCCTCGGGAACGCCAGGGCTTGCCGGCTCGATCCGAACAGGGGTCGCGATCGCCAATACGTCGGAGGCTCCCGTCGACGTCAGTTTCGAGTTGACCCGCCTGGACGGCACGGCCGTGGGACTGAGCACATCCGCCACTGTTCCGGATTCAGGACAGGTCGCCCTGTTTATCGATGAGCTCTTTCCGACACTGGAGAATCCGTTCAGCGGCATCGTTCGGATATCGTCGTCGTCCTCGTCGGTCGCGCTGGTGGGATTGCGCGCCCGAACGAACGAGCGAGGCGATTTCCTCATTACGACGACTCCGCCGTCCAACGAGGCGGACCCGCCGTCTACCGAGGACATGTTCTTCCCCCACTTCGCCGATGCGGGCGGGTGGACGACCCAATTCATCCTGTTCAGTGGTTCGAACCAGTCGGCGGCCGGAGTGCTGAGGTTTTTCGACCAGCAAGGAAGAATCCTGGATCTCCCTCTTTCGTAAAGGCTGATAAGATCTCACTATGACGAAAGTCGAGAAAACCGACGAAGACTGGCGGAAGGAACTGACGCCCGAGCAGTACAACATCTGCCGGCAAAAGGGCACCGAACCTCCGTTCACCGGGGAATACCACGATTCCAAGGCACCCGGAACGTACCTTTGCGTCGCCTGCGGTAACAAGCTGTTCGATTCGGAAACGAAATTCGACTCCGGCAGCGGCTGGCCCAGCTTCTACCAGCCGGTCTCGGCGGAACACGTCACCCTCGAGCAGGACGACGGCCTCGGGATGCGCCGCACCGAAGTGATGTGCAGTTCCTGCGGGGCGCACCTTGGACACGTTTTCCCGGACGGGCCGCGTCCCACAGGCCTCCGCTTCTGCATCAACTCCGCAGCCCTGGATCTGGAAGCGGAAGAGCACTAAAAGACCGGTCCTGGGAAGAGGAACTCTCTTCCGGGCCCTCCCCTGCGGATTCTTCATCAAGGGCGGGGCTGTCCGCGCCGGCAGGCTGTCCGAGTTCAGACCGGATCACGCCGCTCGCATCCGCGAAGAACGATCGTTTGTCCACCGCGCCATCTGGCGGTTCGGCGGTGATGCGATAGCCGTCCGCCGCGGGCGTCCCCCGCATCCGGATCGTATAGCCTGTGTCGCGTTCGGTCGGATCATCTTCGAGCGTTATGGCGCCGACCAACTCTTCAACGGTCAGGGCGTACCTGCGGTTCATCGTTAGAAAGACGGCCTGCGCCGCGACGATCTCCTGCACAGCTTCGAGCGCGCCATCCTCGTCCGCCTCGGTAGTCTCGGTAGGAGCGGGTTCCGCGGCGGTTCCGCCCGAGGGTGATGCCGGCTCGGAAGCACAACCGCACAGCAGAACAACAACCAGAGTCGTCACCAAACTCTTCATCCTAACCTCCAAGTCAACCCGTCACGCGGGACTCGAGCGTAAAATCGAGCAGGATGGGATCGTGATCCGATAGTGGAGTGCCCGAGGTACCGAGGTTACCCAGGATCGCGGGCCCCCTGCCCTGATCGCTCTCATCAGGTCGGATTCCCTTTCCGGCAAACCAATCCAGCTTCAACGAACATCGCCCACCCTGCTTTTCGAGCGCCCAACTGATGAACCAGAAGCACCACTGCGGGATCCATTCACCCATGTTCTGGTTCGCTGCCAGATCCTGAACCGAGTAATGCAGTGTACAGCCTCCGGGTACGTTCAGGTCCCGGTAGCGGTAGCCTCTCGATTCGATCTCCCGGAAGAGATGCCGCTCGAACCAGCGATCCGGGTAGGGGTAATGGTTGGCCAGAACGCCTCGAACTCCCATCAGCACCCGGCGGCAGTACCCCAGGATGGAAAACAGCGCTCGGCTGGCGTCGTGTGTTGTCGTGTTCCAGTCCCCGCCAATCAAGACCGGCAACCGTGGCAACAACTCGTCGAGATGATCCAGCACAAGCCTCATCTGAAGGCGACGGTGGCGCTGGGTGGAGTGCGCGTCCAGGTGGACGACAACGGCACGAAACATCCCGAGCGGGTGGTCGACGTCGGCGATGATGGCCCGTTGAGATCCGAGCCGTTTCTCGCGTCCCACCATCTTGTCTTTGCCGTTTGGAAGCGCGAGCGTGTGCACCCGCAGCAGGGGATGACGCGACATCAGGGCATTACCGTGTAGCGCCTGGGTGTTTTCTCCCTCGGCCTCCGCTTCCACGCCAGCGCCTTTGTTCAGCGCCAGATAACAGGGGGCGAAGACCCAGGCCAGGCCGAGCGCCTGGGCGATCTCCCTGGCGACGTGACGATTGGCGGCGCGCGCCATGCCGTAGTCGACTTCAGTCAGCAGATAGACGTCACCGGACGTCAGGCGAGCGTCGGAGCGGAGCCCATCGACGATCCCATCGAGCTGAATGCCTCGTTCGATGTTCCAGGCTACGGCTCGAATCGAAGGCGATGATTCGGCGGAACCGGGCTCACGTGGCTGGTAGTCCTGTTCTATTCCCTCCAGTACGCGGTCGATCTCGGGTTTCAGGCCGGCATACAACGACGAGCGCTCACACGAAAGCGTACTGTCAAAACGCGCAAGGCCGGCAAAGTGGCTCTGCAGGTCGTGATCCAGAACGGACCTGGGGGAGGTACTAGTCGTCATCTTCGGGCGCCAGATTACCAGCCCGTCCACCCGTTTGGGAAGTCCGGGCCTCGTCAACCGCTTCGGCCAACGTGAACCCGGTCTGAATCGGGTAGAATCGTCGGCGTATCGATCCACGAAAGGGGGACATTGACCGGTCGATGAAGCGCCGATTCCAGATCGGTATCATGCTGCTGCTGAGCGAATACATCCTCGGCGGGGTGGGGTACAAGGTGCTCAGTCCGGAGACGCCCATCCTCGACTGCCTCTATATGGCCGTCATCACAGTCACGACGGTGGGGTACTCAGAGGTGATCGAGACCACCGCCAGCCCGATCCTGAGATCCTACACACTGCTCTTGATCCTAGCAGGAACGGGTGTGATGCTGTACTCGGTCTCCGTCGTCACGGCCTATATAGTAGAAGGAGACCTCAATCAGTATTTCTGGAAGAGACGCATGCAACGCCGGATCGCATCCATGAAGGACCATTTCATCCTCTGTGGCGCTGGGGAAACCGGACTGCGGATCGTGGAAGAACTGGACCGTACACTGAGAGATTTCGTCGTTATCGACCCCGATCCGGACGCGGTCGCTCACTTTCGTGCCGATCACGAAGACCCGATCATCGAGGGTCAGTCCGACGACGAACACATCCTCAAAGCCGCCGGCCTCGAGCGTGCTGCCGGCGTGGTCGTCGCGCTGCCCAACGACAGGGACTCGCTCGTAACGACGCTCAGCATCCGGATGCTCAATCCGTCGATCCGAAGCGTCGTCAAGGAGATCGAACCCGGCATGGCCCAGCGGCTCAAACGCGCAGGAGCCGACGCCGTCGTGAACCCCGGCACTATCGGCGGGCTGCGTCTCATCTCCGAACTCGTGCGCCCGTCGGTCGTGATGTTCCTGGACACGATGCTCCGCGACAAGGCGTCGTCATACCGATTCGAGGAACTCTCGATCACGAGCGGCTGCGACTGGGCGAACAGGCGGCTCGGTGAGATACCTGTAAGATCGGAGTATGGGCTGTTCGTCGTGGGCGCACGACGGGCAGGGCAAGACAATTTCACTTACAATCCCGACGATTCGTGGCTCGTGGAAACGGGCCAGACGCTGGTGGTGCTGGGTGACGCCGGCGATGTCAAGCGCGCCCGCAAGGTCCTCGAGGCGTAGCCACAGGATAGCTGGACCGCACCACGCGGCGGCAAGGAGAGGAAGCGGAGACTCATGGAACTGGACTTGGTAACTGTCGTTCTTCTGCTCGCAGGACTGTTGCTGGCGTCAGCCCTGATCTCGCTTGCAGCCACCCGGATTCGCCTGCCCTACACCGTCGTTCTGGTCTTGTTCGGACTGTTTGTACGCGTGGCTTTCTCCGAGTGGGAGGGCTTCGCGTTTCTCGAGACCGCAATCCCCACCGAAGTCGTTTTCTTCATATTCCTGCCGACGTTGCTGTTCGAGTCCTCGTTCAACCTGGATTCAAAACTCCTGTTCCGGAACATCGTTCCGGTTCTGACGCTGGCGATCCCGGCCTTTCTGATTTCCACCGCGATCGTCGGGTACCTCGGCTCGTGGGCCCTGGGTCTGCCGCTGGCAACCGCGCTGCTGTTCGGAGCCCTGATCTCGGCGACGGACCCGGTCGCGGTCGTTGCACTGTTCAAGGAACTCGGCGCCCCGAAGCGATTGATGGTTCTGGTCGAGGGTGAGAGCCTGTTCAACGACGCCACGGCGATCGTCCTGTTCAACGTCCTGCTCGGCATCGCGGCGGGGACGGCAGCCGCCTCCTCGTCGTGTTCTCCGGCGGAATCGTGGTCGGGGCGGCGCTGGCCGTCTGTTTCGCGCTGATCCTGGGCAGCATTCGAGACAATGAACTCGTAGAGATCACGCTTACCACGATCGTGGCCTATATGTCCTTCATCATCGCCGAGCACTACCTGCATGTTTCCGGCGTGATGGCCACCGCCACCGCCGGGATCATTCTCGGCGGCTGGGGACGGACGAAGATCTCTCCCTCGGTCAGCCATTTCATGCACTCGTTCTGGGAATACCTGGCTTTCGTCGCAAATTCGCTCATCTTCGTCCTGGTAGGCCTGGCGTTGAGCCCTGTCCTTATTTTTGGTTCCCTGACGGCTATGCTCCTGGCGATCCCCATCGTCTATTTCGGGCGCGCCGTGGGCATTGCATTGATGGTCCCGATCGTCAACCGGACGCGAATGATCGAGCCGATCGATGGCCGCTACCAGTTGGTCATGTTCTGGGGTGGATTGCGCGGCGCGCTGGCACTGGCGCTGGCCCTCAGCCTGCCCCCCGACTTCGCCGCCCGCAACCTGATTCTAGTCGCTGCGATGGGGGTCGTGATGGCAACACTCCTGGTGAATGCGCTGACGATCGGCTCCCTGCTTCGGCTGCTGGGTTTGGATCGCCTCGCGCCGGCCGAGTTGTTCGCGCGCTTCGAGAGCATCATGCTGCTCAAGCGAGAAATTCGCGGGCGAATCCCCGATTTCGCGCGGGAACGTGCGATTGCACCCGCGATCGTCGAGAGGGTTGGCTCGCGGTACCGCGCTGATGAGCGTCGAATCGAAGGAGAACGCAAGCACGCCTTTTCTGAGGGCGTGGAGTTTAGCGACCGGGACCGACTCGGTGTCCTGGCCAATCAGGCCCTCCGGGCGGAGAAAAGGCACTACTGGGACGAGTTTGCGAACGGACACCTGACCGAACAGGCCTACAAGCAACTCCTCCACGATGTCGACTACCAGTCCGACCACGTCAAGGCATACGGCAGCCTGCCGGACACTTTTCAGGAAGCCGGAACGAGAGAGAGCTTCCTCGATCACCTGTTGTACCGGCTCGGGATATTCAAGGCCTACGCGCAGGAACGCAGGGTGCGGCACATCGCCGACCGATTCGAGCAAAACCTGGCAAAATCTGCCGCCGCCGTGGAGGTCACGGCGTTGCTGAACCGGATACAGGGAGACAGCGTTATCGACGAAGACATCACCGCCGCCGTACGCGACCATTACCGCCATCGGTCCGACAAGGCACATCGCGAGCTGACCGCGATGGCGACCGACTACCCGGAATACGTCGAACGCACGCAGGAGTTCCTGCTGACACGCTCCTGCCTCACTCTGGAGCAGACCACGCTGGAAATGCTGCGGGACCTGGGCCTGATGCCCGACAAAGCCTACGTGCAGCAGCAGGAAGAGATCCGGAGTGAGTTCGACCGGCTCCGCGCGCGGCCGGTGGAAGCCCTGCGCCTGGACCCGGAGTCATTGCTGGCGCAGATACAGTTGTTCGGGCTGTGCGCGCCGGACAGCATTCAGCGTATCGCGGCGATGATGGAGTCTGAATCGTTCGCCGAAGGAGATGACGTCGTCCGTCAAGGTGAGTCCGGAGACTCGATGTACGTGATCGCCCGCGGCACGGTTGAGGTGCTGCACGAAAGCGACGGCGACACACACATGATGGCGTTGCTATGCGCCGGTGGATTCTTCGGGGAGATCGCCCTGCTCGCCGACACGACCAGAACCGCAACAGTTCGCGCCGCTGCCCCCTGCACGCTCCTGCGCCTCCGGCGAGGGAATCTGGAAAAGCTCATGGAGATGTCCCCGGACATCCACGACGCTGTCCACAAGGCGTACAAGGAGCGCCTCGCGGCGACCGAGGCGTGGAGATCCCAGGACGGGGAAGCGCCGGCTGGAGAAGTCTCACCGGCATGAGAAAAGGCGGCGGTCAGTGACCGCCGCCTTTAAATGTCGCCAATCTGTCTGGGAGCGCTGGACCGCTCCTCCCACCTACCAGTTGAAGCGGAGCGATCCGTTCAAGCTTCGTCCGTCCCGGGCCCGAGTCGGCTTCCCAAAGAACGGCGAGGTCATCACGCCGCTGAAGCTCTGGAAGTTGACGTTGTTGAGCAGGTTCTGAGCCCGCACCGAGATCGTCATCCGGAGTCCGGTCCGCGAACCGTAATAGCCGCCACCCGCTACCGGACCGGTTGTCCCGCCTTCAGCGATCTCGACGCGATCGGACCGAAGCTGGACGGATTTGGACAAGTCCATGCTCATCGTAAAGGAGCCGGGGCCCGTCAGCGAGTTCCTGGGTACTCCGGCAGGGCGGTCATTCGTGTTTGTGTCCCGGTTGTCGTCCTTGCCCGTTCGGAGCGAATACGGGTTGCCGCTGTTCCAGTTCAAACCCGTATTGGCGTTGATGTTAAAGGGAAGGCGCAGGTTGAATGACGAATTGATCCGGTGCGCGGAACCGAAACGGCCCCACTCGGAAGCAAGATCGTAGTTATCCGCCGGAAGACTGAACGCCATTCCGAAAGTGTCGCTGTAGTTCGAGCTGAAGGTGTAGCTGCCGTTGATATTGACGAAGCTCAAGCGCCGCCGCCAACCGAGACGGATGTTGTGGTTATTCGAGTTTCCCGAAGACTCCAGGACGTTGATATTGCCACGCGTCGGGTCGGGCCTCACGCACGTCAGGCTGTCCTGACCCGAGGTACAGGACCGCGGCACGGATGACGTGATATCCAGAGGCGCGTTGATGTTCCGGCTGCGGAAGCGATGGACGCCACGGTCGAACTTGTACGAACCGGTCACCGTCAGGCCTCCGGGTATCTCGGTTTCGATCGAGACTTCGGAAATCCATGAATATGGCGCGGTCAGGTCGTCCGCCGCCATCCGTATGGCCGACCTCTGTCCCCGGATCTCCGCATCGACTTCTCCTTCAAAAGGGTTCGGGTACGTGGGATTCCGGATCACAAGCTCTTCCTGGCGCGTGCCGTCAAACTGGATCAACGAACGGTAGTCGCGCCGGCTGAGCCTGTCATGGAAGATGCCGCTGCCTCCACGAAGGACGGTCCCCGACCCCAACGCGTACGCAAATCCCAAGCGCGGGGCGAAGTTGTTGTAGTCGTCCAGATTCCTCTGGGTCTGATAGCGCACACCGAGACTCATCGTCAGCCGCTGGCTCATCCGAAAATCGGTCTGGAGGAACGCCGAACTCTGGAAATCGCTGGTGTTCAACTGCGGTTCGCCCTGGTTGACTGAGTAGCGAATCGGCCGACCGGCGGAGAAAGCACCTTCACAGGGATCTTCACCGGGGTCGGCTTCTTCCGGGGATTGGCATTCCAGCCGCGAAAAAGTGAACGTGCCGTTGAAGCCGGACCGCACGTTCACGTCCTCACTTTCGTAGTTGCCCTGGTAGCCGGCCCGTAGCGACATCACCTGTCCGGTGTACATCAGCAGGTTGCCGAACTCGTAGTTGCGGGTGAAGTTCTCGCCGTTCCGGTTCGCACCACCACCAATAAACGCGTCGGAGACCTGGATGCGAACGTTCGTATTGAAGGGATCGAAGATGTTGTGGCCTCCTCTGACTTGGAACTGGACTTCGTGGTTCAACCGGCTCGACAGGACCGCAGTTTCCTTGATCTGGAAGTTGAAGTTGTCGTTCTCGGTATTGTGCCCCTGCTCGGGCAGTCCGAAGCCGCCGACGCCGGTATTCTTGCTGTTTCTGGTCCCGTAGCTGTAGCTCAGGTTGACGACGTGGTTCTCGGTTAGCTGCGCCGTCGCCCGCATCGTGAAACCACGATCGATGGTGGGCTTGACGATGGCATCGTCGATCAATCCGTTCAGCGTGACCGCCCGGAGCGTATCGCCGTCTTCGTTCGTGTTATTCCGCATGCTGAACGTGAGCGTCAGCCGGTTGCGGATGATCGGACCACTCACGTTCGTCGAGAAGTTTCGCTGCTGGTACGGCGGGCGAGATGCCGCGAAGAAATTGCGTGCGTCGAGCGATTCGTCGGCGAAGCTGAACCTGGCGTCACCATTGAATCGGCCGGTGCCGCCGCGGGTGATGATCTCGGTTCGTCCGCGGCTCTGGTTGCTCTGCTCGGACGTGAAGGAGTTCTCGTTGATACGGATCTCCTGGATCTCGTCGCGGTTCGGCATCCGGCCGCCGCCGAAGCCGTCGATGACGATTCCACCACCGCCACCACGGCCGCCACCGCGGCCACCGCGGTCGCCACCCCCGCCGCGGCCGCCACCGAAGCCACCGAAGCCACCGCCACCGCCGGCAGGACTGCGCAGATCGGCCAGGTATTCCCTTAGCTCGTCTTCATCTTCTGGCAGGTCGCTGTTCAGTTCTGCGAAATCGGCCGCAGACATCGATCCGGTAAGCGCAGTTCGTTGTGCCGGGTTGAGGAACTTGAGAGCGGCGAGAAGCAGCTGGTCTTCGAGTGCGCGAATCTGGGGTTCGATCGCCTCGGTATTCCCGCCGTTGGCGTCGAGCATGGATTCAAGCGCGCGCACGTGGTCGTCGTAGACAGACTGAACCTGGGTCTCCTGATCAAACGTCAGGGGTGGCGCGCCGGCAGCGTTCAGCGTCTCCTGCAGGCCCTCCACTCCTTGGTCCAGAAGCTTTCGCGCCGTTTCCGCGCGGAGCAGGGCGCTCGACTGCGACTGGGTCAGGATATCGCCAGCCTGAGTGATCGCGACCCCCCTCTGGCCGCCGTTCGCCGCCGCTTCGGCAACGATCGGGCGGAGCGCGCCTTCCTGCTCCTCGGTGAGCGGCTCTGCGGTATCGGCCAGGAGGTCCCGGATCTCATCGAGAATCTGGTCCGCCTGGGCCCCAGACGCCAGGTTCTCCTGGGCCAACACGAGGCCAGGAATGGAAATCAAGACGAGCACGAGGCTCAAGACAGTCTTCTGCATAGGGAGTCTCATATCAGCAAACTTATTTAGTTGTTGCGAACTTTAAATTAAGAATCTCATTCGCGGCGGACTGACCGGCCCTTTGCACCTCAAATCGCGTTGGACGGCCAAGCTACCCACCACCATCCCAGGCTCCCGAAACCAGGGGCAAAATCCCCGAAGTCGCGAGCCACGAATAACTTCCTGAGGTTAACGGAGGGTTGTGGCAGGGTCAAGTAACAGTTGTGTATCAAATCGGGTGACCCGGATTCTGGTTCCTGCTACTCTCACGGCGATGCGTGGACTGATGCAAGACCTCCGCTACGCCGCCCGATTCCTGGTTCGGGCGCCCGAAACCGCCCTGATCGCCGTTTTTACCCTCGCTCTGGGGATCGGAGCGACGACGGCGGTCTGGAGCCTGCTCGACCGTGTCCTGCTTGCGCCCTTGCCCTACCCTGACCCGGACCGGGTGGTCCGCATCTACGAGGTTCTGGACGGGGCGGAACCCATACCGATCATGTCCGCACCCAACTTCCTGGCATACCGCTCGGAAAACACCACGTTCCAGTCCCTGGCTGCCTTCCAGAACCGGCAGTTCGACTACCGGGACGGAGACCAGCCTGAGACGCTCACGGCCGCTTTCGTCACGGCGGGTTACTTCAACGTTCTCGGATTTGAACCCATCCTTGGGCGCGTCTTTTCCGAAGACGAGGAACGGGGAAACGATCGGGTCGTGATCGTTAGCCACGACGTTTGGCGCCGGCACCTCGGGGCCGACCCGGAAATCGTCGGCCGACTGATCACGCTGAACGACAGGGGCTACACGGTCGTTGGCGTCATGCCCGCGGAGTTGGAACACCCTGAAGGCGACGACGCGGGCTTGTGGGCACCCGCTCCGCTCTATTCGGTCGATTCCGCCCGCGCCCGTTGGCTATCGGTCATCGGTCGAATGAAGGCCGACATCAGCATCCCGGAGGCAGCGGCGGATCTGGCGGTTATCGGTGCGCGACTCGCCGAGCGGTTCCCGGTCGCGAACACCAACTACATGGTGCAAACCGAGGATCTTCACCGCTATCTCACGGGGGACGCCGAGCCCCTGCTGTACCTGCTGGCCGGAACCGTCGGCTTCGTGCTCCTGATCTCCTGCGCAAACGTGACCAACCTGCTCTTGGCCCGCGCCGCTTCCAGACGGCACGAGATAGGCGTCCGCAGGGCCCTGGGAGCCGGCCGGATCCAGTTGATCCGTCAACTCCTCACCGAGAGCGCCCTACTGGCCATGGCCGGCGGCGCCGGAGGCGTGGTGCTGGCCTATTGGGGGACACGAGCAGCGGTACCGTTGCTTCCGAACGTGATGACTGCGGCGGGACCGATCGCGATTGACCAACGCATGCTCCTGTTCACGTTCGCCGTATCTCTCGCGGCAGGTCTTCTAGTCGGTCTGGCTCCGGCATTTCAGGCCTCCGGCGTCAATCCCGCCGCGGCGATAGGCGATCGAAGCCGGCGGCAGGGCGGGGGCGGCAACATGGGTGGGCGTATCCGCAATGTCCTCGTCGTAGCCGAGATCGGGTTGGCGCTCGCTTCCCTCGTCGGGGCCGGCCTGATGATGCGCAGTTTGGGCAGCCTCCAGGCCGAAGATATGGGCTTCGACGCCGAGCGCGTCCTGACCCTGCGCGTGAAACCGCATTGGGCCCAATTCTCGGGAGGACGACCGGACCCGGTTTTCTACCGCGACCTGCTGGAACGGATCGAAAACCTGCCGAACGTCGTCAGTGTCGGCGGCTCTTCTTCCATTCCAACCACGGCGCGGGGTCGAGGGTGGACGATCCGGGCCGAGGGCCAGGTCACGACAGGAGACGATCTTTTTGCCCGTCCGAACCTGATCGCGGGCGATTACCTTACGGCCCTTGGCGTGCCGCTCGTTGGCGGTCGCTTCTTCGAGGAGAGCGACGACCCTGATGTTCAGGGCATCGCGATCATCAACGAAACGCTCGCCCGACGGCTCTGGCCCGGTCAAGACCCGATCGGACGACCGATAACCGCCCTCAACCGATTTGAGCTCCAGATCGTTGGAGTTGTCGGTGACGTCCGCGACGCGCTGGACGAGGACGCGCTACCGAAGATTTACGTCCCCTACAAGCAGTTTCTCGGCGAGCTTCGCGCGATGATGCTGGCAATCCGCACCACGACCGATGCGGTGAGCGTCGCGCCGGACGTGCGGGCGGTCGCCCAGGCGATGGATGACCGGATTATCATCGATCGAATCCAAACGATGGACCAGGTGCGTGGTGGCCTGGTGGCGGACGAACGCTTCGCGACCCTGATGCTGGGTATCTTCTCTGCGATTGCATTGGTGCTCGCTGCGGCGGGTATCTACGGCGTGATGTCCCATGCCGTCGTCCGGCGAACCGGGGAGATCGGGGTGCGCCGGGCGCTGGGCGCCAGGGGACAGGATCTCGTGCTGATGGTCCTCGGGCAGGGCTTTCGCCTGATCGGCGCCGGGATCGCACTCGGAATGCTTGGTTCTTTCCTCTTGACTCGAATACTGTCGAACCGGCTGTGGGGCGTGTCGGCCCCCGACCCATGGACAATGACGGCTGTTGCCTTGCTGTTGGCGGCTATCGGCCTATTGGCGTGCTATGTGCCGGCAAGAAGAGCTACCCGCGTGGACCCCATGATCGCGCTACGCTATGAATGACGGGTGGACCCCGGCAAACCCGATTAATCGAGGAGAAGCCGATGATAGGGATGAAACGAACTACTCTCGCAGTCGTACTCCTTCTGGTCGTTCTAACGTCTGCCCGGGCCGGTGAACGGCGCAACATCGTACTGGATCTCGGCAACGGGGAGGAACTGCCCCTGACGGTGATTCTGCCCAGCCTGTACGAAGAGGACGGCGAACATCCTGTGATCTTCGCCCTGCCTCCGGGCGCGGGGGACCGCAACATGGTCAACGCCATCCTGGCGAACTACTGGACGGACGAAGGCGACCGCCGCGGCTACATCCTGGTCTCGCCCGCAGTCCTGGGACGGAGCCTCGAGGGGCGCGGCCACGAAGTGCTGGACGCCGTCTTTACCTGGATGGACGAGAACCTCAGCTACGACCGCACCCGCGTGACTCTGGCTGGTCAGTCCAACGGGGGCCTCGGCGCCTTTTTCGCCGCGCGGATGCAGCCGGACCGCTTCGCGACAATCGTGGTCATGCCGGGCGGATACGGCGGCCAGGGCGATCTCGATGCGCTCAAGGACAAGCCTGTCTGGCTGATCGTCGGCGAGCGCGACACATCGTTCGTTCAACTCGCTCACCGCACCCGCGACTTCCTGGTGCTCGCCGGAGCGCAGCCACGCCTGGACGTGGTGCCCGGACGCGGTCACGTCTTTCCGTACCCGAGCAAGGATCTCTACGACTGGATCGAGTCGAAGACGAACCCGGAGTAGGAAGCTGTCGGGCGGGCACAGGTCCCGCACCTACACCCGAACCCTTGAATCTCTCACTCGACAGTAAGCGTCTGTGCGGCATAAGATGCCGCACATGCACGAGAGTCGCTCGAGGGAACCCGCGATCAAACCCGTAAATTTGGACTGGCCGGTCTTCGGCGTGAGCGGTGGGGTCATCGTCCTGTTCATGGTCGCCTCGCTCATCGACATCGGAACGGTTTCGGCCATCGTGGACGCCGCTTTCGCCTTCTCGGTCAAGTATTTCGGACCATTCTGGCAGGTGCTCCTGCTGGCCACCTTCGGCGTCTCAATGGCTCTGGCGTTCTCTCGCTTGGGCAATGTGCGCCTGGGCGGAACCAACACGCCCGAGATGAGCACGTTCCGCTGGCTCGCGATCATCATGTGTACCCTGCTCGCAGCGGGTGGTGTGTTCTGGTCTTTCGCCGAGCCGATGTATCACTTCATGACGGTCCCTCCATCGTTCCTCGGTGTGGACGCGGCGACGCCGGCCGCAGTCGGACCTGCCCTGGCGCAGGCACACCATCACTGGGGTTTTCTCTCGTGGGCGATCATCGGAACTCTTGGCTCGATCGTCGCGATGTACACCCACTACCACCTTGGGCTCCCACTCAAACCACGTTCTCTGCTGTATCCGGTCCTCGGAGAGCGGGCGCTTCACGGTTGGATCGGAACGGCCGTGGACTCGGCGTCGATTCTCGCGGTCGCGGCAGGAACGATCGGACCCATCGGTTTTCTTGGCCTTCAGCTCAGTTATTCGCTCGAACAGTTGATGGGCATCCCGGACGTGTACGCCACGCAGTTGACGATCGTGGCCGCGCTGGTGGCGATCTACACGATCTCCGCGATCACGGGCATCACTCGAGGGATCCAGATCCTCAGCCGATTCAACGTGTTGCTGGCTGTGGCACTGCTCGCCATCATCGTCCTCACCGGTCCGGGCGGCTTCGTCATCGACGCGTTCTTCACGTCTTTCGGCCTGTACCTGAACAATTTCTTTACGATCGCCACGAACCGAAGTGATCCGACGTGGCTCGGAGCCTGGAGCATTTTCTTCGGCGGCTGGTTTCTCGGCTACGGACCGCTGACCGCGATGTTCATCGCGCGCATTTCCCGGGGACGGACAATCCGAGAGATGATGGTCGCGATCGCTATCGTGGCCCCGATCGTGACCAACTTCTGGTTCACGATCCTCGGTGGCGCGGGCATCTATTACGAGTTGGCTTCGCCTGGCAGCGTGTCCGGGCCCCTCAATGACGGAGGATTGCCGGCCACGATGCTGGCCGTAGTCCAGCAATTGCCGCTCGCGGGTCTGCTCGTGCCTGCATTCCTCGTCCTGATCGTCGTGTTCCTGGCGACGACGGGAGATTCGATGTCGTTCACGATGGCCATGGCGGTCAGCGGATCGGACTCGCCACCGACCTCGGTCCGGGTCTTCTGGGCCGTGATGATGGGCGCGGTGGCCGCGATCCTGCTGCGCCTGGGCGACGGCGGGATTACGGCCCTGCAGTCATTCATCGTCGTGACCGCGGTCCCCGTGTCGCTTATCCTGCTGCCTCTGCTCTGGACTGCGCCGAAGGTTGCACGCGAATTGGCGACAGAGCAGTTTGGAAAGGTCGAGGGAACGGTGGCACGGACCCCTGCCGACTGACAGCGAATCTCCGATCTCGGGATTTCATCGGAACAAAACCTGGCTTGCCTCCGTTTTCCTGGGTAACCGTTTTGCGCATAGACGGTTCTAATTCCCACGGCGGGACATTCGGGCCCGCCCAAGTTCACAAGAATTCGAGGAGATGACGATGAAATCTCAGGTGTTTATTGCGGTCCTGATAACGATAATCGGCGGCGTCCTGCTCGTGGGAGCTTCCGGATCGGAGCGACCGGAGCTTGGCTCCACTTTTCCGATCTCTCTGTTTCAGGCTGCGGCTGAAGGCGACTTCGAGCGCACGCTGAACGTGGGCGGGGGAGTTGTGGATCTCCAAGTGGCGACCGGATCGGGCGACGTGACCGTGCGACGCGGTGGTTCCGGCAGCGTGCGGATCACTGGTCGCATCTCGGTGGGTCGGCGCGACTCCAACCCCGAGAGCACGCTTCAGATGATCCAGAACGACCCGCCGATCGAGCAGAACGGAAACCGGATTCGCATCGGTCGGAACACCGATGACGATGACGATCTGATGCAATACGTGTCGATCGACTACGAGATCGTCGTTCCCGAGGGCACCTCTCTGGACGTCAACACAGGTTCGGGAGACCTGGAGATCAGAGGTTTGGGCGCCCGGGTCGAGGTCACCACCGGGTCGGGCGACATCGAACTCGCCGACATCGGCGGCGAGGTCGAGGCGAGGACCGGCAGCGGAGACATCGAGGCCGAGAACATCGCGGGATCCTTCGAAGCCAACAGCGGTAGTGGATCTGTCGAGTTGTCCCAGACCGCGGAAGGCGACGTATCCGTCGCCACCGGTAGCGGCGATATCGAACTGACCGGCATTCGGGGCGGACTGCGGGTCGCCACGGGCAGCGGAGACATCGAAGTCGATGGAGAACCCCTCGATGAGTGGAGCCTCGCATCGAGCTCGGGCGAGATCTCGATCCGCCTGCCCAGCGGATTCGCTTTCGATCTCGACGTCGAGACGAGTTCCGGTGACATCGACATCGACTACCCCATCACCACCGAGGGGCCAATCCGCCGCAACCGGCTCCAGGGCCAGGTGAACGGCGGTGGAGTCGAGATCCAGCTGCGGACCAGCTCGGGCAGCATCACGATCGAGTAATTTCCCGACGAATGGCGGGCATCGTTGATGTCCGCCATATCCCCCATCCAAGAAACGGGAACTTCTCCCATCCGATAGCCGTATTCCACCCCGTGACGGGAGGACTACGATGAAGCTGCTGCTCCAGGACATGCGGTATGCCTACCGCATGTTGATCAAGAATCCGGGTTTCTCTGCCGTGGCCGTGCTCGCGCTCGCGCTGGGGATCGGCGCCAACACCGCAATTTTCAGCGTGGTCAACGCCGTGTTACTGCGCCCCCTGCCTTACGAGGAGCCGGATCGACTGGTTTCGGTCGCCCGCGGGTTTGAAGGAGGCCGAAGCGATTCGGTCTCTATGACCAAGTTCGTATTCTGGCGGGACAACAACCAAGTGTTCGACGGACTCGGCGCCTACGACATCCTCGGCGCGGGCCACAACCTGACCGGCGGCGATCGGCCCGAACGTATCGCGAGCATCCGCGTGTCGACGGAACTGTTTCCGGTCCTCGGTGTGGAACCGCAGGCCGGACGCAACTTCATACCCGCCGAGGGCGTCCCCGGAGCGGCGCCGGTAGCCATCATCAGCGACGGCCTCTGGAAGCGGCGCTTCGGGGGCGAGCCTTCCCTGATCGGAGAGTCCATCCCGCTGAGCGGAACACCACACACGGTGGTCGGGATCATGCCGCCAGGTTTCGGGTTCACTCCTGTATCCGATGTGTGGACACCGCTCCAGCCGGTCGCCGATGCCGAGGACCAGGCGAACGTGATCGCCCTCATCGGACGACTGAAGCCGGGCATGACGCCCGAGAGCGCCGGTGCCGGCCTCGAGGCGCTGGCCGTCGGGTTCCGGGAACAGTACCCTGCGCTGATGAACGAACAGGAGTCGATCAGCGCGATCGGCTACCACGAGAACCTGGTCGACGACATCCGGCCTGCTTTGCTGGTGCTGCTCGGCGCGGTGGGGTTCGTCCTGCTGATCGCCTGCGCCAACGTCGCAAACCTCCTGCTGTCGCGCGCGGCGTCTCGTCGGCAGGAGATCGCCGTACGAACGGCTCTCGGAGCACCGCGCGTCCGTCTGATACGACAACTGCTTACCGAAAGCGCCATGCTCGCGCTGGTCGGGGCAGCAATCGGCCTCATGGTCTCCTATTGGGGGCTCCAGCTTCTCCTGTCGATGAGTCCCGCGAACTTCCCCGAGCTGATGTCGATCTCGATCGACGCCCGCGTCATGCTCTTTACGCTCGGAATTGCCCTCGCGACCGGTTTACTGTTTGGAGTGGTTCCCGCCTTGCAGATCTCGAAGCAGAACCTGCGCGACACGTTGCACGAGAGTGGTACTCGCACGACTGCGGGTGCGGGAGGACGGCGAATCCGGGGAGCGCTGGTCGTCGCGGAAATCGCGCTCTCACTCGTGCTGCTGATCGGAGCGGCGCTACTGCTGCGCAGCTTCTCTCAATTGCGCGACGTCGATCCGGGATTCGAAGCGCCGAACGTCCTGACTATGCAGATGTCGATGACGGGAGGACGCTACGACACCTCGGAGGATCTGGACGGTCTGTTCCGGTCCGCGCTGGATCGGATCCGCATGCTGCCCGGCGTGGAGGCCGCGGCGACGGTGACGAATCTGCCGACCGAACCCGGCCCCGATCTGCCGTTTGAGATCGAGGGCCGGCAGATGGAGGAAGGTGAGTTCCTGGGCGCTCAATGGCGCAGCGCGACGCCCGAGTACTTCGAAGCGATGGGAATCCCCCTGGTGCGCGTCCGCGTCTTCACCGAAGGCGAGGCGCCGGCATCGACGCCGGTGATCCTCATCAACGAAACGCTCGCCGCCAGAGACTTCCCCGACCAGGATCCTATCGGCCAGATGATTACGGTCGGGCGCGTCATGGGTCCGGGATTCGAGGATCCGCCGCGCCAGATTGTCGGGATTGTCGGCGACACACGGGAATTCGGCCTGGACCAGCCTGCTCCTGCGACGCTGTTCGTGCCCTATCCCCAGGTCCCCGATCAATTGATCGCGCTCGCCAACACGCTGCTGCCTGTGGTTTGGGTCGTGCGGACTCGCGAAGAACCGCTCTCGATGAGCGCGCCGGTTCAAGAGGCGATTCTCGGTGTCGACAGCAATCAGCCTGTGTCCAATATTCGTTCGATGGAGCAGGTCATGGGCGCGTGGATGGCACGAAGCGAGTTCAACACGTTGCTACTATCGATCTTTGCCGGGGTCGCTCTGTTCCTGGCCGCCATCGGCATCTACGGCACGATGTCCTATGCGGTCAGCCAGCGCACGCACGAAATCGGGCTACGGATGGCGCTGGGCGCGGGTGGGAAACAGATGCTGGGCCTCGTGGTCCGCCAGGGCATGATCCTCGCCGCGATAGGAGTCGTCATCGGACTCGGCGCAGCCTTCGGGCTGACACGCGTGCTGGCGGGCTTCCTGTTCGGGATCGGCGCGACCGACACGGCAACGTTCGCTGGTGTGGCAGCGATGCTCGCGGCGATCGCGTTCGTGGCTTGTTACTTGCCCGCGAGACGCGCTACACGAGTCGATCCTATGATTGCTCTGCGATACGAATAGCGCGGACGATTTCAAATCTCGAAATTTGAATGGGCGATGTCCATTTCGGACCCTCAATCAGTCAATCTGCAATACCTGACGGGCCGATTCCTCTTGTCTCCAGGTAGCGTTCATTGCAGATTGGATAACGAAGAACCCACATTGGACATTCGAAATCTCATATCTTCCAGAAGGAAACCGACCCATGACACCCGCGCCCATCAAGCCTGAGATAAAAATTGACGAGCTCGACGCCGTGGACATCAGAGTTGGCACAATCGAACGAGTCGAGGATGTCGACGGTTCGGACAAACTCCTGCGCCTGATCGTCGACTTCGGCGACCATAGGCGAACCATCCTGGCCGGCATGAAGCAGGAACGCCAGGACCCGCAGGAGGTCGCGGGCCGGCAGGCCCTGTTCGTGGTGAACCTGAAACCGAGGAAGATGATGGGCGAACTTTCCGAAGGGATGCTTTTCGACATCGGCCATGCCGATGGTGTCGCCCCCGCATTGCTCGTTCCCGAAAAGCCAATTCCGAACGGCTGCCGCGCGGGCTGAGGCGCGAGTGGCCAAGGCTATGCGTACTTCAGAGTAGTCAGCGGATCGACACGGACCGCGCGACGTGCAGGAACGTAGCTCGCAACAGTCGCCCGGGCACAACGAGGGCGAGGACCCAGCGGGTAGCATTGAGAGTTCCGCTTGTCACCCCAGTCGTGGGGTTATGCTTGTCGTCACAACGGAGGATTTGCAATGAAACGGCTCAGTACAATTCTGTTGTGCCTGCTGGCGGCGGGCTGCAGCGGCGTTATCGAAGTGAATTCCGACCAACCCTTCGGGGCGGAAGATTCGACGATCGCAGATATCCAGGCCGGCTTCGAGGACGGAACCCTTACATGCCGTGGATTGGTCCAGATTTATCTGGACCGGATCGAGGCCTACGATAAGCAGGGGCCGACTCTGAACGCGCTGGTCGTCATCAACCCCGACGCGTTGTCGATTGCCGACGACATGGACCGCCGGTATGCCGAATCAGGCCCTGCCGGCGCACTCCACTGCATCCCGATGATCGTTAAGGACAACTACGAAACCATCGATCTCCCGACCAGTGCGGGATCGGCTTCGTTCGGAGAGTGGATCTCTCCGAAGGATGCGTTTCAGGTGCGGAAGATCAGGGAGGCGGGCGCCATCGTCCTGGCGAAATCCAACATGGCCGAGTTCGCGTTCACCCCTTATGAGACGATCGGCTCGCGGCTTCCCGGCTACACGTTCAACCCGTACGCTCTGAACCGGGTGACGGCCGGGTCGAGCGGTGGCACGGCGGCTGCGGTGGCCGCGGGCTTCGGAACGCTCGGACTCGGAACCGACACAGGTAACTCGATCCGTGGACCGTCCTCGCACAATGCCCTGGTCGGCATAAGATCGACCATGGGTCTGACAAGCCGCGCGGGGATCGTTCCGCTGTCAGCGGCGCGCGACATAGGCGGCCCCATGGCGCGTACGGTTGCCGATGCGGTGGCGGTGTTTGACGTCATCGCCGGTCCCGACCCGGATGACCCGGTCACCGAACAAAGCCAGGACCGCCGTGAAGCGAGCTACCTGGAGTTCCTGGATGCGGAAGGGCTCGGGGGGGCCAGTATCGGGGTCCTAAGACAGGTCTCGAATACTGAAACCGCGGACCCGCGCGTCCTCGCACTGATGGATCGGGCCATCGAGGACATGCGCCTGGCCGGGGCCCAGATCGTGGACCCCGTTGAGATCCCTGAGCTTGGAGAGATCAGTTTCGGCGGCTGCAACCGCTTCAAGTTCGATTTGAACGCCTACCTGGACGGTTTGGGAGACGATGCCCCGATCGCGGACCTGGAGGCCATCATCGCCACCGGGGACTTTCACACGTCCATCCGGGGTCGACTCGAGAGGGGCCAGCGGGCGGAAGTGCCTCCCGAGGAGAACCCGGGTTGTGAGGAGCGGGCGGAAGGGGAGGAACAACTTCGCCAGGCCGTGTTGAGGGCGATGGACGACGCGGGCGTAGACGCGCTGATCTACCCGACCTGGAACAACCCGCCCCGGCTCATCGGCGATCTGGCGTCTCCCCACGGCAACAACAGCCAACGACTCTCCCCGCCGACCGGGTTTCCGGCGATCACGGTTCCGATGGGATACGTTGATGGGGATCTTCCGGCAGGACTCCAGTTCTTCGGTCGGGCGTGGAGCGAAGGGGCGTTGATTCGGATCGTCTACGCCTACGAGCAAGCCACACGGCACCGCAAGGCGCCCAGCTCGGTGCCGTCACTCGACCGATGACCGACAGGCTGGTTTCCGACGAATTCGACGTTCCTGCCGGTCTGGACACCCCACAATACCGGCTCCGGATGCTCACAGTACACGACGTCGTCAAGGACTACGACGCGGTGATGTCGAGCGTGGAACACCTGAAGGGCGCGCTAGATCCGGCCTCGAGCTGGCCCGAGGGGCTTTCGCTCGAGCAGGACTTGATCGACCTGGGATGGCACCAGAAGGAGTTCCAGAAACGCTCATCGTTTGCCTACACGATGATGACCCCCAACGAAGAACGCTGCCTGGGTTGCGTCTACGTCTATCCTTCGGAAGAGGCCGATGCCGACATCTTCATGTGGGTGCGGCGGGACGAATACGAACGGCTGGACGTTCATCTTGAAACCGCGGTCCGAGAATGGATCGAAAGCGACTGGCCGTTCAACACGGTCCGTTACCCTGGCCGCGGGGGTTGAAGCGGCCGTCCCTTGCCGCAACCTCCAATCTCGAATCTCGAATGAGAGGTTTAGGAGAAAGTGCTTGAGCGTGGCTCAACCGAAGTACACAATCCCCTACTAACCCTTAACCAAACCAGACAGCAATCGACCGGACTCATCCATGGAAACATTCAACGCAATCCTGAACGTCATCAACTCGGTCCTTTGGCACGACTACGTCCTCTACGCCGTGCTGGGCGTCGGCGTGTTCCTTACTATCTCCACGAAGTTCGCACCCTGGGTTGCGCTGACCCACGGCATCCAGGTAATCCGCGGAAAGTACGACGCGAAGGACGACCCTGGGGCGATCAACCACTTTCAGGCGCTCTCGGCAGCCTTGTCGGCCACGGTCGGTCTGGGCAACATCGGTGGGGTCGCGGTGGCGATCTCTCTGGGCGGACCGGGTGCGGTCTTCTGGATGTGGGTCGTCGGCTTCCTCGGGATGGCCATCAAGACGACCGAAGTCACGCAGTCGATGCTGTACCGGAACCTGGCCGACCCGGAGAACCCGCACGGCGGTCCAATGTTCGTCGTCAGCCGGGGACTGGCTGAACGCAACCCAAAACTCGCGGGTGTGGGCCGCGCGATCGGCTACATATTCTGCTTCACGCTTCTCGTTTCGACCGTCACGGGCGGCAACATGTTCCAAGCCTGGAACGTGGGCAATGTTACGCAGTTGAACTTCGGCGTTCCACAGTTGTTTACCGGTTTCGTACTGGCCATGATCACCGGAATGGTCATCATCGGTGGCATCAAGCGGATCGGCGCGGTTGCCGGACAGCTAGTGCCCTTCATGTGCGGTCTTTACCTGGTCGTCTCGGTCTATGTCCTGGCTGTCAACCTGTCGGAAATTCCAGGGTTGTTCGGGCTTATCTTTAGATCCGCGTTCAACCCCCTCGAGGCCCAGGGAGCATTCGTTGGCGGAACGCTCGGTTACGCCTTCCTGTGGGGCATGAAGCGCGCGCTGTTTTCCAACGAAGCCGGCCAGGGGTCGGCCCCGATTGCCCACGCGGCGGCCAAGACCGACGAACCCGTCCGCGAGGGTATTGTCGCGGGCATCGGTCCCTTCATCGATACGATCATTGTCTGCACGCTCACAGCGCTGGTCATCCTCGTCAGCGGGGCGTGGAACCGGGCTGCGGAGGGTATTTACGACGCGCCGCCGCCAATCATTCAGGCCGGTGCGGGCCAATGGTCGCTCGGCCCCATTCCGCTGCCCCCCAACACGGTCACCACGTGGCAGGACAGCCAGAACGTCTTCATGCTCCTGGATACTGGTGTCCTCAATGATCAAACTGCGAGCTCGATCGTTCAGTTGAATGGCGTCGTCGCTGCCAGAGGCGCGGACTTTGCCGTGAATTGGGACTCATACGCGGGCGATACCGCGCCGACGCTTCACGAGCCGGGCGTGTACGTAACCTACACCGGCGCGAGCCTGACAAGCCACGCGTTCGACCGTGTGAACCCGGGCCTCGGGCGGTGGCTCGTCACGCTGGCTTCATGGCTGTTCGCGATCTCGACGATGATCTCCTGGAGCTACTACGGGGAACAGGGAATCGTGTTCATGGTGGGCGCCAAGTGGGTGCGGACCTACAAGATCATCTACTGCATCCTGATCGTCGTGGCAACATCGGGCTTCATCACCACGGACGCGGAACTGGATATGTTCACCAGCATCGGAACCGGCGTCATGCTGTTTGCGAATATCCCGATCATCCTGATCTTCCGCAAGCAGACGATGAAGCTGTACCACGAATATCTGCGGCGGCTTCGCACGGGAGAAATGCAACCGAACAGCTAGCTAGGGGTGAAGTCGCCGAACAAAGAGCGGTCGTAGACGTCGCAGACCGCCTTACAGTGTGGAACTGCTATCGCAAGGCCCTCATCGCGTCCACCGTCACGATGAGTTCCACGGCTTCATGGTGCAGGTCTTCGTATCGCTGGATGTCGATCTCAACGCGGTTTTCTCGCCACCGTCTCCACATCCGCCGCAGCTGATCCAACGAACCGCGCAAGACGGCAATACCGACGACCGGCGTCACCGGAGGCGAGGCTTCCATCCCGGCCAACAGGTCTTCGACATCCACGGACTCGAGCCAGAGCGCCTCGATGAACTGATGCGTAACCTTTCGCATGTTCTCGAGGATGCCATCAGCGATCTGCCAGCGCTTCGCAGTCAGCTCCGGCGTATCCTTCCGCGTGAGCAGCTCCAGCTTCCGCAATTCATCGTCGAGCTTGTCGAGGTGTTCACCCGCTCGGATATACTTCAAGCGATCTGTAGAAGGTGTCCGAGGGCCTCGACGGCGACGCCCTCGCCTACCCCGTTGAGGCAGGAGTGAAGTCGTTACGGCCGGGAACAAGTTGGCCCAACGGGCTTCGGCATTAGTTAGTGGAACTTGGGTTGCCTGGTGTGAAGGGATCGGTCCGGAATAGCCGGCGGCGGCGCCCGGTGCGGACAAGATCACGGCGGCGCACACCGAAAGCCAAAGACCTGACATGCTCTTGTGAGGACTCCGCATGGGATTTGCCCGCAAGGGAACGCATCGACAACCACAGTCTATCCGCGAGGCTCCGGTTCGTCAAAGTCACATCTTGTAAAGAATCCTGGGGACTCACGTCGCAAACGGCCATGCCATGATCTACCGAAGTCCCCATCCGCCGGTGACGATCCCGGACGTTTCCCTGGCGGACTTCATCCTCGAACGGACGGCCCACCACGGCGACAAGCCCGCTCTGATCGACGGAATCAGCGGACGTATATATACGTTCCCCGAGTTCGCGGACCGCGTCCGTTGGGTCGCAGGAAGCCTCGACGAGGCTGGGTTTGGTGCCGGAGACGTGCTGGGTTTCCTGGCACCGAACTCCCCGGAGTACGGCATCTTCTTTCTGGCAGCGTCCTCGCTCGGGGGCGTCAACACCACGATCAACCCGCTGGCGACACCCGACGACATCACGCGCCAGTTGGCCAGCTCAGGGGCGCGATTCCTGTTTACGACTCCGAATATTCGGGGCAAGCTCACTGCCGACACGACCACGGGACTGGAACAAGTCTTTCTCCGGACGCCGGACGGCGCGGTCTCGGGTTTGAACGAAGGTCGGCGAGAGGGACCAGCAGTCACTGTGAGCCCGGCGACGGACGTCGCGGCGCTGCCATATTCGAGTGGGACGACCGGAGTTTCGAAGGGCGTGATGCTGACGCACCGAAACCTGACCGCCAACCTGGTACAAATCGAAGCCGCGGGCATCTTTACGCCGGACGACACGATTATTGGGTTGTTGCCCTTCTTCCACATCTACGGGATGACCGTCATCCTGCTCGCGGGCCTCTCCATCGGGGCAACGACGGTTACGCTGCCGCGTTTCGAGATGGACGGCTTCCTCGAAACGATGGAACGTTACGGCGTCTCGCATGCCAATCTGGTGCCGCCTCTCATCCATACGCTCGCGGCGCACCCGACGCTCGATCCAGCGCGTCTCGGCAAGCTCCAGAGGGTCCAGAGCGGCGCGGCGCCGCTCGCGACCCAAACGGCAACGAGGTTCTCGGAACGCTTCGGCTGCCAGGTCCTGCAGGGCTATGGACTGACCGAGACCAGCCCGGTCACACACGTCGTGCCGAGAACCGCGACCGGAATACCGATCGGCTCGATTGGCCCGCCGATTCCCGACACGGAGTGCCGCATCGTCGACGTGGGGACGGGGCAGGATGTCGGTCCGACCAAGCGCGGGGAAATATGGGTACGCGGCCCGCAGGTTATGAAGGGCTACCTGGGAGACAAAGAGAAGACCGCCGGAATGCTCGACCGAGACGGATGGCTGCACACCGGAGACATCGGTTACGCCGACGAGGAAGGCAACTTCTATATCGTCGACCGGCTCAAGGAGTTGATCAAGTACAAAGGTTACTCGGTCGCACCCGCCGAACTGGAAGCCGCGCTCCTGATGCATCCCGCGATCGACGACGTCGCCGTGATCCCGAGTCCGGATGAAGAAGCCGGAGAGGTACCGAAGGCCTATGTGGTCCTCGGCGCCCCGTTGCGCGAAGCCGAGCTTCTCTCGTGGATTGCCGAACGTGTCGCGCCGTACCAGAAAATTCGCCGAATGGAAGCAATAGACGAAATCCCGAAGTCCGCGTCCGGTAAGATTCTCCGGCGCGTCCTTATCGAGCGCGATCGGTCGAGCCGTTCCGAATCGAAACCCTAAGGAGCCGAATCTCATGTCCGGGTCTTTCAAAGACATCCATACGAAGGTGATCCACAGCGGCGAACCCGAACCCCGAATAGGCGGAGCCGTAACCATGCCAATCTTTCAGACCGCCATGTTCGAGCGCGCCGACGAAAGCGGGTACGACGACATCCCCTACATCCGGCTGAACAACACGCCCAACCAGAGGGCGGTCGCCGACAAACTGGCGGCTCTCGAGAACGCCGAGGCCGCCGTCGTCACATCCAGCGGGATGGCGGCGATCTCGACAGCGTTGCTGACCGTGCTCGGCGCCGGAGATCATGTCCTGGTCCAGGACTGTCTTTACGGCGGCACGCACTATCTGGTCACCGAGGACTTCGCATCGTTCGGGATCGAGTACGACTTCGTCGACGGAGCGGATCCGGCGTCCTGGCAAAGCAAGGTCCGGCCGAACACACGGGCACTCTACCTGGAAACGATATCGAACCCTGTTCTCCGCGTCCCGGATATCCCCCGCGCGGTCGCATTCGCTCGCGACCATGGACTGATATCGATGATCGACAACACGTTCGCCAGTCCGGTAAACTTCCGGCCGGCAGAGGTCGGCATGGACATCTCGCTCCACAGCGCCACCAAGTTTCTGAATGGTCACTCCGACATCGTAGCGGGCGCATGTATCGGCCGGGCAGACCTCATCGAAAAGGTCACCCACCGGCTCAATCACCTGGGGGGTTCACTCGATCCGCACGCAGCGTTTCTCCTCCACCGCGGGATCAAGACGCTGGCCCTGCGTGTCGAGCGGCAGAACCGGACAGCGCTGGCGATGGCCCGATCGATGGAAACGCATCCCAAAGTCATCCGCGTCCACTATCCGGGTCTCGAGAGCCATCCGGGCCACTCCATGGCGGCCAAACTGTTCGACGGCTTCGGCGGTATGCTTAGCTTCGAGCTCGAAGGTGGCGCCAAATCGGCAGAAAGGTTCATGCAATCGGTCGAGTTGCCGATCGACACGGTCAGTCTGGGAGGCGTGGAGACGCTTATCACCAGGCCGGCAATCACAACGCATTCGGCGATGCCGGCGGCCGATCTGGAAAGACTCGGAATCTCCGAAGGACTGATGCGTCTCTCGATCGGTATCGAGTCGGAAGCCGAGCTGCTCGCTGATGTCGGGCGGGCGCTGGACCGGACGTTCAGTTAGCCTGGCTAAGGCGCAGTGGACGCCGGGACCTGTTCGAGTTGGCTAGCGTCATGGGTTCCGATTGCTGCAACGACCGACACGGGCAGGTTCGCCGTCACGCGCACCCATCCGGTAGTCAGCTCCGTCCCGACAACCGCCGTGTACTGGGCTCCGGGCGAGAGCGAGACTTCGCTCCTCCGAACCAGGCTCCCGTCCGAGGCGAACGTCTCGATAACGACATCTGTCTGGACCGCAAGCATCTGGTTTGGGTTGGCGATCGCTATTCCGGAATAGTACGCACCCCCAAGGGCCAGCGGGATCGTCCATGTCGTCGCCGTCCCGCCCCCGATGACGTAGCACATGGCCGCGCCGTCAGCCCCCTGCTCCCCGAGAGCGGCCACGTTCATCGTACCGATCACCGGCACCGGATCGGATCCCGCCGACGCGCGGATACGGACATAGCCGGAGATGATCGGGCCGGGAAACGTCTGGACCGTGGCGACACCGAACAGTTGTTGGACGTCGGACCGGATCGCCTCACCGGGAGCCAGCGTTCGCTCGAGGGGGTCGCCGACCGTGTCACCGTTCCCATCCTGAGCCGTCAACAGAACAGTTATCGTGTCGTCCGACGGGTTGATCAGGTTGAACACGGAACGATACCTGCCACCGAACACAAAGTACGGTGCGAGAACCTCTCCGCTCGAATCCAACTCATCGAGGCTGTGGCCACGTACGACCTCACGCAAGAGCGGTGTGTCGACGCGCTGCCACGCGGCTATCGGGACGTCTGATGTCACCCGAATGTAACCTTCGAAGGTTCGTCCCCCAACTCCGTTGTCGGGCATGAAATCCGCGAACGCCTCGGACACCCGCAGGAACCGACTGCCCCGGGCGGGGACCCCAATCGTCACGGCACCAGCAACGACCGCTTCGAGCCCCACGAGTTCCAGGACGACGTTGGCTGCCAACTCGCCGGGTACGACGATCGTGACTGCCGTGTCGATTGCGGCCAGTTCTCGGAACCCGGTGTCGACCCGAACGTCTGGCAGCAAAAGGCTGTCGACAAACGTGTCGGCCGGTTCCGCAGTGTGGAGAAAACCGTATCCTCCGGTCGCTAGGAGCCTGTCGGGAATAGATTGGGGATGGGTGGCGACAGAAGTCGGGGAAGAACCGGATGGGACCTAAGCTGGACGGGTGGATTTGTAGAAGAAGGCATGACGAAATGCTTCCGATCCGATGACCTGAATCAGAGCTTGTTGATGCCGCCGTCGTTACACGACTGGCTTCCGGAAAATCATTTGGCGCGATTTGTGGCCGACCTGGTGGAGACGCTGGATCTGTCGGCGTTTTACCGTTCCTATGAGGCGAAGGATGGGCGAGGTCAGGCGGCCTACTCCCCGGTGCTGATGGTGCGGTTGTTGGTGTACGGATATTGTACCGGGGTGGTGAGTTCGCGGCAGATCGAGAAACGGACGCATGAGGACGTGGCGTTCCGGTATTTGAGTGCGGACACGCATCCGGATCACAGCACGTTCAACGAGTTTCGGAAACGGCATTTGGAGGCGTTGGCGGGACTGTTTCTGCAAGCGCTGGGATTGTGCCGGAAGGCGGGGCTGGTGAAACTGGGGCATGTGGCGGTCGACGGGACGAAACTCCAGGCGAACGCCAGCAAGCACAAGGCGATGAGTTATGGGCGGATGAGGGGGGCCGAAGAGACGCTGAAGGCGGAAGTGGAGGAGTTGCTGAAGCGGGCCGAGGCGGTCGACGCGGTCGAGGATGAGAAGCAACGGCAAGGACTGACCGACCAGTTGCCGAAGGAATTGGCGCGGCGGGAAAGCCGGTTGAAGAAGATTCGACAGGCCCGGGCGGAATTGGAAGCGGAAGCCCGGCAGAAGGCGGCGCAGGCGAAGGCGGACGCGGAAGCGCGGATGGCCCAGCGGCGGAAGCAAGAGGAGCGAACGGGGAAGAAGACGGGTGGAGGCCAACCGCGGGTTCCCGATCCGAAGCAGGCGGCGCCGGATGCGAAGGCGCAGCGCAACTTCACCGATCCGGACAGCCGGATCATGCCCGACGGCGCGCACAAAGGCAGTTTCGTGCAGGCCTACAATGCCCAGATCGCTGTGGACGATGACACGCAAGTCATCGTCGCGGCCGAGATCACCCAGGACGCCAATGACAAAGAGCAACTGGCGCCCATGGTCGCGCAAGTGCGGCGGAACACGGGGACCCGGCCCGTCGCGGTCAGCGCGGATGCCGGGTATTGGAGCCCCAGGCAGGTGACCGACCCGCGAGCCGCAGGGATCGATTTACACGTGGCCACGGGGCGAGTCCGGACCGGCGCATCCCCGAAGTCTTCCGGCGGCCCGCCCGGAGCGGCTGAAGGCGCCGGCGTACGGGAGCAAATGAAACAGAAACTGGACAGCGATGTGGGGCGGGCCGTCTACAAGATGCGCAAGGCGATTGTGGAACCGGTATTCGGACAGACCCGGGAATGCCGGGGATTCCGGCGTTTCAGTTTCCGCGGTCTCGAGAACGTGCGGGCGGAATGGCAACTGGTCTGTTTGACCCACAACATCCTGAAGTTGTTTCGTTACGGAGGAGGATTCAAGCCACTGGCGGCTTGAATCGAAGCAGGGAGATCCTGGCAAACACAGAATCCGCGGATGAAAAATACGTATCGCGCTCAATGGGGGCTGCCGCAATCTCATCTCATGGATCTGTCTGAGCAAACGCTTCCCAAGGTGGCCTTCATCCTGAAATCGCGATGGGTCTTTCAGCTTCAGACTTCTCCAGATTTCTTATTGCCGACAGGCTCCTAGAAAGACCCCGAGTCCCGTCCGGCTTGAGTCGATCTCGATCCAACCGGACCCGGGATCTGCCTCGAGACCGAGGATCTCCCTCAGCAGAAGCGCCCGCTCGGCCCCGGGGGGCAGCGAGATCACTCCGGCCTCCGCCTCCACACCCTCGCTCCCGTTTACGCTTACGGTCACTTCGGCGGATTCCGAGGCGGTGTTCACCAGCGACAGACCGACGTACTCGTCGCCAGTGAGTTCGAAGATCGGAAGGGCAATCTGCATGATAAGAGTGAGGAACAATACGGCCATGTAATGTAAGACGCTCGGAGACGACTCCGGTTAGCCTGGCAGCCTCTGATGAGAGTCAGGGCTACACTGTCCGGAGGCAGATTTCAAATGGTCGATACTCAATGATCAGTGGTCAATATGCGATCTCAAATCACTTCGAAATTGAAAATCGGCCACTGACCATCGACCATCGATCATTTTTTGATTTTTGAAAGGGAGGAGTATATGCCCACGATACCGATACCGCCGATCGAGGAAAACACGCCCGAACAGCAGGCTTATTTCGACGCCCTCATGAAGCGGATGGGCTTCGATCATGTCCCCCTGATCAGCCGGGCAATGGTCGTAAAGCTCGAGATCGCGACGAAGCACTCGCAGGGCATGGGCGTCCTCATGGGAGACAACGGGGTACTCCCTGGTTGGTTCAAGGAGATGGTGGCCGTCTCGGCCTCGGCGGTCTTCGCGTGCGATTACTGAGTGACCTCGCATACTGCTGCCGGGGCGCAGCAGAACAAGCAGGCGAGGAATCCCGAAATCTGGGTCGAGGCGATGTATGCCGTCATGTCAGTTCACGGTCTGGTCCGACTTGCCGACGGCCTGCGGCTTCCGCTCGAACACGATCAATCCACGAGAACGCCGTTGGTCTCGATACCCGCGCACGCCGATAGCAACGCTGTCCTCGACGACGTCGCGGAGTTCTTTGGGCTGGAAAAGGCTCCTGCCGTTTTCCGGGCGATGGCTAGGCGGCCCTTGTATCTGAAGACCACGTGGGCATTCGTGCGACAGACTCTTGAGGCGGACCTGCTGTCGCGAGAGCAGAAGACGCTTCTGGCAGTGGCGGTCTCGGCGGCCGCAGGCTCCGACTACGGAACCGATTTTTTCGGGGCCGAGGCACGGCGTCTGGACATCGACGAAGAAGCCGTGTGGGAAACACTATGCGTCGTTCAGCGTTTTGCCGGTTTGACGAAGTTCGCCAGCGGGCTCGATCTCGAACCGGACATCTTCCCGAAATGGTAGGAAACCGGGGGCGTGCAAACGCCCCCGGCATAAGCAGAAAAGGCTTTTCTTTAAGGTGCCGGCGCCTGCGCAATGCCTTCCCGTTCGCCGTCGTCATCCCAGGCCGAACTGGGCGAATCTAGCGGCGCGACCGTGATCTGGTCGGCCATCAACCTCAGGAGGCTGCGGATGTTCTCGACTGGCAAGGGGCCTGACTGGTTGAGCCGCGCCACGATCCCCGCGACGTGGGGCGCCGCCATGCTGGTCCCGAATTTTCGGGTTGTTCCGCCGCCGTTCCGCGTCGAGAGGATTCCGACCGCTTTGATCCGGCAGCTACGTCCGACGTCTTCCTGCGCGGCGCCGGGCGCCGACACCGTGACGCCGATTCCCCCGACAATCACCTCGTCAGGAGTCGTGTATGGGACGAACGCTCCGTCTGTCGTGAAGTAGGAAGCGGTGTCCGCGGCGATTGGCATGTCCAGGATCCGGCAGCTGTTGGATCCGGTCTCCGCCGACGTGCTGGCGACGGCGATCACTTCAGGATACCCTGCCGGGACCTGTTGGCTTACCTCCGTAAAGGGATCGTTGCCAGCCGCAACAACTACAGATACTCCCGCTGAGTGAAGAAGCTGGACCAACATCCGGAGGTCCGTGTTGTCATCGAGTGTCCCGGGGCGTCCGAGGCTCATGTTGACCACAGTGATGTTGGGGAAAACAAGCAAATGGTTGTCCAAAACCCAGTCCAACCCTGCCATTACCGTGCCATCGGAGCCGTTGCCGAGGCTGTCAAGAACCTTCACGCAATAAATCTGCGCCATCGGCGCTACGCCGATCACGTCAATGTCGTTGTCGAGTGCCGCGATGATGCCGGCAACGTGGGTACCGTGTTCTCCGTCGTCCTGGCACGATCCGCCGAAAGCACTGAACGAATGGACGGCGTTAAGGTCGTCATGGTTCAGGTCCACTCCGGTATCTAGAACGGCAACGCCGATTCCGGTCCCGTCAGAATTGGCGCCCGGCTGGCCGACTCTTGCGACACCCTTCGGAACCTCCTGTTTGCTCTTTCCACCCCCGCCGCCCCCGCCGCCGTTGCCCGGGCCGCCTCCGGGATTGTCGGGCTTCTTCTGCGCCTTCTGGAAGGCGGATACCGGCCGGTCCGGTATGATGGCGATCACGCGGGGGTCTGCCTGGAGGGCCGCCAGGGCATTGGCATTAGGGATACGGACAGCCGCAGCGTTGATCCGAGCGTAGTTGAATCGCACGGCGGCGCCGGCGTTGCCCACGCTCACCGCCCGAACGTCGGGTATCGTCCCATCTCGGAACGACACGATGAAATCCTGGGGGCCCTGGGCCATTGCCTGGGAGGCCAGACCCGAGCAGAGCAGGATCACAACCGACAGGCTTATCGAAACGAGTGGGCTTACCGACGAGGGCTTTGTGTGGATCGAGGACATGTTGTTCAAACCTCCAGCGGACCCGCGTGCCGCTGCCAAGAACTCTTCGAATCAGTGATTGGCCTACGATTCCAGGCTAGGGACAACGAAAGTCAATACTATCCTATGCCTACGAATGCCTTCGACCGCTGGTACCGCGCACTCGAAGAGCGTCACATGGCCGACTTGACGTTTGCCGAGGTTCGCCGTGCCGTTCAGGCCCTATCGATGGCCTACGTGGCCAGGGGAGAGCAGAAGGTATCGGACGCGCTCGGAGGAGCCGGCAAACGGGCCGCTTTCGCGATGTTCTACGGCCCGCTTCATTTCCTGACCGTCCAGGCCCTGGTCCGTGAACTTGACATCGGGCGGGGGTCGTTCGAACGGATAGTCGACCTGGGCTGTGGCACAGGCGTGGCAGGCGCCGCGTGGGCCCTGGAGTCGACATCGCGGCCGGAAATCCTTGGAATCGAACAGAATCCATGGGCCGCCAGAGAGGCCCGATGGAACTACCGCACACTCGGGGTCCGGGGCCGGGTCCGTTCGGCGGATCTGAACCAGATTCGGCTGCCCGGTCAGAATACGGCGATCCTGCTGGCCTGGACCGCGAACGAGCTGGACGATACACAACGCGGGACTCTGCTCGAACGGCTTGTCGATGCGTCGGGCCGGGGAGCGGGCGTGCTCATCGTCGAGCCGATCGCTCGCCGCGTCACGCCATGGTGGAACGGGTGGGTCGACGCGCTTTTGGCCCAGGGCGGACTAGCCACGGACTGGCGATTCCGGGACCTCATCGAAAGCGAGGCTCTCGAGCTAATGGACCGGGCCGCGGGGCTCGACCACCGGGAACTGACGGCGCGGTCGATCTGGGTCCGTTGAGCCTTACATAAGTATCAGTTGGGCCCCTTCCGACAGATTGATCTTTGTCTCTGGTTGACGTACTCTGCACACTCAATCCTTAACGATATTCTCATCACGGGGGTGAACTCATGAGAACCTGTTGGATACTCGCGCCGGTGCTCGCCACTCTGCTCCTGTCCGCATGCGCCTCGGAGCCCGAAACAGGCGAAGCGGCCGGCCAGGCCCTGCTCGATGCGGTTGCCGAATCGATGGGCGGCTGGGACGTGCTTTCCTCGATCGAAAGGCAGGAGTTGATCACCCAGGGCAACGACTGGGAGCCCCAGCAGGCTGTCGAACCGGGCGCCGAACGCCAGGTCAACGGCTTCGGGCGCACCATCCTCGTCGACTACGGCCGGTCGGCCATGCGTATCGACTTCGACGGGGAGCGTATCTACCCGAACGAAGCGCCGGTCCGCTTTACCGAGGTCATCAACGCCGATATCGGTGCGTTGCTCAGCGAGGACCCCGAAGGTGAAGCGACGGCCAGCCGCATGCACGGCAGCCGGCTCGCTGCCCGTATCCGCGACTTCATTCGCCTCCCGCGTCAGTTGGTGTTTGCGGCGCGCGATGCGTCCGGGCTGACCCGGCTTGACGACCAGTCCGTCGGTGGGCAGACGATCGAGATCCTGCAGTTCCAGGTCGGACCGAATCCGATCGAGATCCACATCGACGCCTTTACCAAGCTTCCTAGCAGCGTGATCTTTACCGAGACCGACCCCCTCTACGGAGACACGGAGAACGCAATCCAGTTCCTCGACTGGCGGGAGTCCCAGGTCTCAGCCACAGATGAAGGCGTCCCGATCAATGCGCGTCTGCCCTACGGGCAAGCCGTCTTTCTGAACGGCGAAAAGTATCGGGAAGAAGCTTTCCGGATTGTCATCAACAACGGGATCTTCGATGACGGAGTGCTCGACATCCCCCAGGAAGTCCGCGACGAGCCCGCCTTCGGCGAAGAGGTTGCTTCGCAGTGGACCCTCCGCCGGGCCGTGCTGGGATTCGGCTACGGCGGCTTCGCCGAAGCGGATCAGACCGTGAACCTCGATGAAGTGGCGCCCGGAGTGCTCCACGCCACGGGAAGCAGCCACCACAGCCTGGTGATCGAAATGGAAGATCACGTGATCGTCATCGGAACGCCGCTGTTTGAGGCACGCTCGCTCGCCGTGATCGCCGCGATCGAGGAACGGTTCCCGGACAAGCCGATCCGGCACGCGGTGGTTTCCCACTTCCACATGGACCACAGCGGTGGCGTCCGGGCTTACGCGGCGACTGGGGCGACGATCGTGGTCCATGAGAGCGTCGTGGATTTCTTCGACGGTGTGATGGGAAGGCCGATGACCGTCCGCTCCGATTCGCTCGCCGCGGCCTCCGGTGTGAGTCCGACGATCGAGGGTGTCGGCGAGGCGCTGATGGAGTTGACCGACGGGACACGAATCGTCCAACTCCGACACGTACCGAACGATCATGCGAGCGGTATGCTGATGGCTTATCTTCCGAACGAGCGGATCGCGTTCGTCGCCGACCTGTATTCGCCAGGAGGCACGCCCAATCCTGAGGATGCGAATGCGCGGGCATTCTACGACGCCGTCGAGGCTGCGGGCATCGATATCGATCAGGTCGTCGGAGGGCACGGCGGTGTCGGTCCTTATGCAACACTGGCCGGGGTGATGACGACCGACGACTAGTCGATCCCAAGTCCGCATGAACAACCGGCTATTGATTACCCTGGCCGTCATCGTTGCGGCCGCAGTTTCGATCCCGGTCACGGCGCTCGCCCAGAGCCCCGTGATCGGCCGTTGGGACGGAGCGATCCAGCTTCAGCGGTCGGAAATGACGGTTTCCGTCACGATCGAGCCCGACGGTGACGGGGGCTGGATGGGTTCGATCGAGATCCCTGCTCGCCGGGCCGAACCGCTTCCGCTCGGCAACATCTTCGTCGACGGCGAGTTCGTATCTTTCTCCGTAGAAGGGACGTCCGGTGATCCGGCCTTCGCGGGCACGATTTCCGGGGGTCGCCGCTTCGCCGGACTGTTCTCCGAAGGCGACGTCACGTTTCCATTCCAGTTGACCCGACGCACGGGCGTGCCTGACTACATGTTCATCGTCCCGTCAACCGACGCGGCGCTCGAAGGTACCTGGCATGGCGTTCTGGACACACGGGCCGTTCTGATCCAGTTCGAACTTCGAGTTGACCGCGCTCCCAACGGCATCGTCACCGCAACTCTGGACAGCCCGGACGAAAGCGTTACGGGCCTTACCGTGGATTCTCTGACTATGGATGGGTCCAGAGTCCGGATGACGGTTGCGCCGCTCGGGGCCACCTACCAGGGAACCCTGATCGAGGGCGACAACCGGATCACCGGCACCTGGAGACAAGGCTCGGCGCGGCTGGCGCTGGTATTCGAGCGGGACGACTAGAGCTAGGACAAAAGCGTGACACTTGTAATTCCCATAGGTAAACCCCCGGCTTAGCCGGGGCGACTCGCAGAGGTTTGACCGAGAGCGGCGGTAGATAGGAAAGTCCTGCTTGGAAGCGACGACTTCCAAAGAAGGAGGACTCAATGAAAGAGGCCCGAAGGCGATCGCACACGAAATGGGACTGCAAGTATCACATGGTGTTCATTCCGAAGTAGGCGGTATCCAGTGTGGCGGGATTCATCAAGGGGAAGAGTGCAATCTCGACTGCCCGGAACTTTCTGGGACTGAAACACCGTTTGACAGGGAAGAGTTTCTGAGCGCGAGGCTATTTCGTTTCCACGGTGGGGATGGACAAACAATTCGTGCGGGAATACATTTGGCGGCAGGAGCGGGAGGAGCAGCGTTTGGAGGAGCTGAACATGGCGTGGGGGCATCAGCTGCCTTCAGGCGGCTCTTGACCGGCCCCTTTGAGGGGCTCACAGAAATAAGCCCCCGGCTCTGCCGGGGGTCATTTAACTTCCCTGCTAGCCGGGTTTCTTCTGACCCAGGCTCAGCCAACACCGGAGTACACGATCCAGGCCATTCGGTACGGAACACTCCCCCAGTACCGGGTTGCCTCACTGGTCATCGGTGCGCCGGGAGAGGAGCGACTGGACATCGCGATGGTTATCTGGCTAATCCGGGGTGGCGGCAGGACGATCCTGCTCGACAGCGGCTTCTACAGACAGGCCAGGATGGAGCGATCCGGTATCGTCGACTACGTACGTCCCGACGACGCCGTCCGGCTCACCGGAGTCGAGCCAGAAGACGTGACCGACATCATCGTCAGCCATACGCACTGGGATCATGCGGGAGGTATCGCGTTGTTCCCCAACGCGACGATCTGGATTCAACGGGACGAGTACGCTTACGCCACCGGGGACGCTTGGCAGGAGGGTCGACGCCGCCAGGCGGACCGTGAAGACATGCTGCATCTGGTCGAGCGCAACATGGCCGGCCAGGCCCGGTTGATCGACGGTGACGACCGCGAGATCCTTCCCGGAATCCGAGTCTACACCGGCGCGCGGCACACCTACGCGTCGCAGTACATTCGGGTTGCCGGAGCGACCCCGTTCGTCCTCGCATCGGATAATTGCTACCTGTACCGGAATCTCGAGATGGGTCTGCCGGTGGCGACGTTCACGCCCGAAGATCGGCCCGCCAACGTCCGGGCGTTCGAACGTATGAAGGAGCTGGCGGGTTCGCCCGAACGCGTGATTCCCGGGCATGACCCGGAGCAATTCGAACGATTTCCGAGGGAGGGCCGCGTCGCACGCATTCAGTGACGACGTGCCCTCGAGGGCGACAGTTTTGGTAGGATGGGTGGACAGAACAGGATGGAGGCTGAGGTTATGAGCGTGGCATCAAGGCGAGGTCTGGCGGTGTTGGCCGTCGTCCTCTTCATCAATTCCGTCGCCCTGGCACAATCGGAATCGACTCCGCTTGCGATCGTAAACGGTGCTCCGGTTACCGAGGACGACGTGCGCGAAATCGCAGCCAGCGAACTCGATGCGCTGGAGGCAAAGAAAAGGCAGTTCGAAACAACCACGCGGGGCGAGGAGTACGACATCCTCCAGACGGCGCTCGACGGGTTGATCGCGGAGCGCCTGCTCACCGCGGAAGCCGCGAAGCGGGGAATTTCTCAGGAAGAACTCCTCAACCTGGAAGTCGACCAGAAAAAAGCCGCACCGACCGAGGCCGAGATCCAGAACATCTACAATATGAATGCCCAGCGGCTCAACAACGCGCCTCTGGAATCGGTGCGATCGCAGATCGTGACGTTCCTCGACGAGCAGAAGTTCGACGAAGCGCTGGACTCTTTCGTCGCGTCGTTGAGGACAGAGTATGGCGTTGAATCGATGCTGGAGCCGTTCCGAGTGGCGGTTGAGACCGAAGGCCATCCTTTCCGGGGCCCGGATGAAGCTCAAGTGACGATCGTGGAGTTCTCGGACTTCGAATGCCCGTTCTGCCGAAGAGCGCTGCCGGCATTCGACCAGATCAAAGAGGAGTACGGCGACCGAATCCGGCTCGTGTTCCGTCAGTTTCCGTTGAACAACATCCACCCCCGCGCACAGAAAGCGGCTGAAGCGTCGCTCTGTGCCATGGACCAGGGCGAGTTCTGGACGATGCACGACCTCCTGTTCTCCGAACCGGTGGAGTTGGAACCTGCCAGCCTGAAAGCCAAGGCCGCAACCCTGGAACTGGACACGATCACGTTCAACGCATGTCTGGATTCGTCCAAGTACGCCGCCCGGGTGGCCAGCGACATCCGGGACGGCACCGCTGCGGGCGTGACGGGAACACCGACGCTGTTCATCAATGGACGGGCGATCACGGGAGCGCAACCGTTCGAGACCTACCAGGAGATCATCGAAGACGAGCTCCGGCGCAACCCACGCTGAACGGGCGTTGGGGCGGATCAGGGTAGTTGTCAGTTTTCAGTCTTCTGGCCGCCTCAAGGCGCGGTGGGCCCGACGCTAAGGAAGCCCCGGGGGAACAAGCGTGGCACTTTCTTCCGGTACGCTTCGAACTCCTCTCGGTAGACCTCCTCCAGCACGGCCTCTTCGGACTGTATCCGGATCCACGTCCCGGCGAGAAACAGCGGCAGGACCGCCGGCAACGCCCACCATGCCGACAGCGCCAGTCCCGTCGCCAGGATCAAGCCGAGAAAACCGAGTGATAGCGGATGGCGCACCTCCCCGAACGGACCACTCGTTACCAGGCGATGGTCCGGCATCAGGGCGGCGGTAAAATTCCAACGCCGGCCCAGGTGATCGAGTGCCCGCCGCGAGATCCGGACCGACGCGTGGGCGAGGATGACCACGATCGCCGCAAGCGCCAGCTCGGCGTCATGAGCGGGGATGAGGGGTGAGAACAACGGGCGTCGGAGGGCAATCAGAAGGATGAGCGCCGTCATCTGGAGAGCGAACCCGAACACCGTTCGATCCGTTCGGGCCTTCGGTACTGGCCGCTCACCCGAACGGCCCAGAAACAACGGGACGTAGCGAGCCCAAGCCGCAACAACAGCGACTGCGCCAATAACGCTCGCAAGCGTCATGGCTCCCGGGTCATCTTCGACATCATCGCGAGCTCGATCCTTTCGGTCCAGCCCGTCTGTTGCCAGAACGCGATGCCGGCCTTGTTGTCGGCATACACGAACAGGTGGCACTTGATGATCCCACACTCGTCGAGGCTCGCCAGACATCGGTCGACGAGCGCGCTGCCGATTCCCTGACGGCGAGCGGAAGAAGCGACGACAAGGTGATGGATGTAGCCACGGCGGCCGTCGTGGCCGCACAGGATGGTACCCACGAGACAGCCGGCCTCACGCGCGACGAAGCTCGATCCGGGGTTCCTCCCGAGAAATTCGGCACTCGCCACGGGGGAGTCTGAAGCGCTCAGCCCGATGCCGGGGGTCTCTTTCCAAAGAGCATAGGCATCCTCGTAGTCCTCCACCGACATCGGCTGGATCCGGTAGCTCATCGGTCCGCGCCGATTATGTTTCCGTGGAATCGACCCAATGTTTGATATCCGGAGGGCGGTAACGCTCGAAGCGGTCCAGCAGGACATCGGCGTCGGACTCGACAAGCACCAGATCGCGGTATTTCTGTACGACGAAGGACTCGGCAACTGCCTGGTCGAGGAACTCCAGCCAGCGGTCGTAGTAACCGACGATGTTGAGCAGGCCGCACGGCTTGCTGTGGATACCCAACTGGGCCCAGGTCAGGATTTCAGTGAACTCCTCGAAAGTGCCCAGGCCTCCGGGGAGCGCAATGAAACCGTCGGAAAGCTCAGCCATCAAAGCCTTGCGCTCGTGCATCGACGAAACGATGCGCAGATCCGGCAAGCCCCGGTGTGCGACATCTCGATCGACGAGAGCCCTCGGAATGATGCCGATGGCGTGGCCGCCTGCACCGATCGCCGAATCCGCCAGAACGCCCATGAGTCCAACGGCACCGGCGCCGTACACAAGTTCCAGTCCCCTTCCGGCCAATGCACGCCCTAGGCGCTGGGCACCGTCGGCGTATTCGCTCCGGCCCCCCGCACTCGAACCGGCGAACACGCAGATCCTGTTCATACTCCTCAGCGCGCGTGCTCAGCTCCCACGAGCCAGCATCAGACCGAGCAGAACCGCCCCCAGACCGGCCAAGACATGCAGGACGACATTCGCCAGTGCGCCTACATGCGCGGCGTTTCTTGCCAGCGTGAGCGTTTCGAACCCGAAGGTCGAGAACGTCGTAAAGCCGCCCAGGAGTCCGACAAACAGAAAGAGCCGGAGGCCCGGCGCGACCACGTCGCGCATTTCGGCTATCCCACCAAGAAGACCGATCGCAAAGCAGCCGACGACGTTGGCGGCCAGCGTGCCGTATGGAAAGGTCGGGTACGGAATCCACCGATGCACCAGGCCGTTGATCCCAAACCTCAGGATCGATCCGATGAAACCTCCCGCCCCGACCATCTGGGACTCGGTCAGCAGTTTCATTCCGGGTCCCGGTGGACCGTGTCCGGGGAGAAGGCGGGAAGACAAACCGCGACGTACTCCGCGCCGCCCGGCTCCGGACTGCTGTAACGAATCCACTCTCCCGCTTTTACCACGACGGCCTGGCCGGCACGAACGTCCAAAACCCCGCCCTCATGCTCCACGATCAGACTCCCCTTCAGTACGAGGGTGATCTCTTCGAACTCGGGCCGCTGGCCCGGCTCCTGCCATCCCTGGGGCGACACCATGCGGGCGACACTCACGCTCCCATGCCCGGAGTTGACCCGGCCGGCGTATTCCTCGATCCTCTTCGGCTTGTTCCCCGCGGCCTCGATAACGGTAGGTGCTTCAATGAGTTCCGGCATGGTTCCCTCAGAAAGAGTTATCGCCGTCCAGAACGCGTCCGATGCCGCCCAGAATGGAGCCTTCTCCCTTGGAACGACCGCCGAGCCCCGGCACGGCCGCGACAATGCGGTTCGCCAGCCGACTCAGGGGCAACGACTGCAAAAAGATCTTGCCCGGGCCGCGCAGCGTGGCGAAGAACAAGCCCTCGCCGCCGAACAGGGCGGACTTGATCTTTCCGACGTACTGGATGTCGTAGTCGACGGAAGCCTGGAAACCTACGATACAACCGGTATCGACCCGAACAGTCTCGCCCGCTTCGAGATCGCGTTCGTAGAGCGTACCTCCGGCATGGATGAACGCCCAGCCGTCGCCTTCCAGCCGCTGCATGATAAAGCCTTCGCCACCGAACAGCCCGGCGCCCAGTCGGCGCTGGAACGCGATGCCGATGGACACACCTTTCGCGGCCGCCAGGAACGAATCCTTCTGCGCGATGAAGACACCGCCAATCTCCGACAGATGAATCGGAACGATCTTTCCCGGATACGGAGCCCCGAAAGCGACACGGCGTTTGCTCTGCCCCTGGTTGACGAAGATGGTCATGAAGAGGGACTCTCCGGTCAACACACGCTTACCGGCGCCAACCAGCGCGCCCAGCAGCCCACTCTTGGTCTGGGATCCGTCACCGAAGATCGTCTCCATCTCGATCTGGTCGTCCATGTACATCATGCCACCTGCCTCGGCCACGGTGGCCTCGCCCGGATCCAGCTCTACTTCGACAAACTGCATGTCGTCACCGAAGATCTTAAAATCGACTTCGTGCATCGTCGCCATTTTTCGTCCTCCAGAATGCGGCAGACACCATCCCCGCCGAGCCAACCCGCATTTCTCACCAGTGCCGACATCCTGTGAGAAAAGCGGGCTAATAAGGGTAGCCGATTCGCGAAGCGCATGGTACAAATCGGTTCTCAAGGTAGCGAACGAATGGCAAGTCGTTCGTGCTGGTAGCAACTTGCTTCAACCCTTTTAGAGGAGGCCGTCATGGCAAAGGAAATCACCCGTCGGGAAGTGTTGCGGGGAGGCGTTGGGTTCGCAAGCCTGGCCGTCATGGGCCTTCCAGCGTGGGCAGTGCCCGCGCTGGCTCAGGGAGAAATCGATGTCCCGTTCACGGATATTCCTGAGAACTTCAACACGAATCCCAGTGAACAGGTTCGCTTTCTGGACATTCGTAAGATCGACGGCCCGTTCACGCCAAGGGACCAGTTCTTCGCGATACAGCACTACGGGCAACCCGAAATTGATGGATCGGCCTTCAGGCTCAAGGTGACGGGACTTGTCGACCGCCCGCTGGCACTGTCGCTTGACGACCTGCGGGGATTGGGCGGCTCGGACATCTCGGCGGGGTTCGAGTGCTCCGGGAACAGCCCCCGCCGCATCCATGGACTGGTCAGCAACGGTAACTGGACGGGCATCGGGCTGCGAACAATCCTCGAACGGGCCGGCATTCAGTCGCAAGGGAAGGAGATCGTCTTTTTTGGCGCCGACCGTGGCGAGGAAGATGTCGAATACCGTGGCCGCACTTACAAAGTGGAACAGCAGTTCGGCCGAAGCCTGTCGGTGGAGAACGCGATGAGTGACCGTCCGTTCGTCGGTTACGCCCTGAACGGAGAGCCACTGACCCGGCACCAGGGCTTTCCCGTCCGCCTGGTCATGCCCGGCTGGTATGGGGTCGCAAACGTTAAATGGCTGGCCCAGATCCACGTCCAGGAGGCGCGGTACCTCGGTAAGTTTCAGGCGCGCTGGTACCGGACGCTGCGGGGCGAGATGATCGACGGTGAGATGATGTGGAAGGAAACCGCGATCAGCCGTCTGCGGTTGAAGTCAGTGATCGCCCGCGTGACCCGTACCGGGGGCCAGCACCGGGTTCTCGGCTTCGTGCTCAACGACGGCACGCCGTTGCGCTCGGTCGAAGTCAAGGTCGACAACGGACCCTGGCAGCAGGCCACGATGGACGAGTCCAACACGACATATTCCTGGAAGCTCTTCACCTACACTTGGCGGGGGGCAACGCCCGGAGAGCACACGCTTGTTTCACGGGTAACCGATGAAAACGGGCAGGTCCAGCCGGTCGAAGCGGACCTTGAGAATAAACTCACCGGCCTGGAGAACAACGCGCAGTTCCCACGAACGGTAATGATCTAGCTCGAACCGCCAGCGGTGACGTAACAGAACCGGGAGCGGTAGCGACCGGGTGATAAAACATCGGGCACGCCCGTTGTGTGTCTCGTGAACCCGCCACACATTATCGAACCCCGCCGTCGCGACGTCGCAGGACTGCCCGTCCGCCGGCTGTTGCCGGTCGCACGGCGCAGGACTGTGGGACCGTTTATCTTCTTCGATCACATGGGACCAGCCGAGTTCGGACCCGGCAACGGTATCGACGGCCCACCGCATCCCCACATCAACCTCGCGACCTTGACCTACCTGTTCGAAGGCAGTCTCCTACACCGCGACAGCCTCGGCTTCCACCAAAACATCCTTCCCGGCGACATCAACTGGATGACCGCGGGCTCCGGCATCGTGCATTCCGAACGCACGCCGCCGGAAGTTCGCAAGCGGGCGTCCAGGACTCACGGCATCCAGCTCTGGGTTGCCCTCCCCCAGGCGAACGAGGAGTCCGATCCGGAGTTTCACCACCATCCCGGCAATACGCTTCCCGAGGTTTCGGACGATGGCGGCCGGATTCGCGTTCTGATCGGAAAAGGATGGGGCGAGGCCTCGCCAGTTCTTACGCACTCGCCTATGGTTTACGCCGACGCCGTGATCGAAGGCGGTCGAAGCCTCACGATGCCGGACAACCACCCGGAAACGGCGGCTTATCTGGTCGAAGGATCAGTTCGGATAGGAGCCGCGACCCTCGATGCGCCTCGCATGGTGGTGTTCGATGGTGGAGGTGCAGCCCGGCTCGAAGCGCTGGAGTCCTCCAGGCTGATCCTGCTCGGTGGAGTCCCACTCGAGGGACCGCGTTACATCTGGTGGAACTTTGTTTCGAGCTCCGAGGCCCGAATCGAGCGTGCGAAGCACGACTGGAAGGCGCGACGTTTTCCGAAAGTGCCGGGAGACACCGAAGAGTTTGTACCATTGCCGGAGTGAGCGCCTCACGACACGAAGGACGCGGTCGTCTCGACAGTGTTACGCTAGCAGGGTTATGAACACCGAAGCACTCGAGAAGAACATTCTCGAACTCATCCGGCGGACCTCCGCCTTTCTTCCGCCAGATATTCAGCAGGTGATAGACCTCCAGCGAAAGCTCGAGGTTTCTGGGTCCAAGGCGGACTTCGCGCTGGAACTCGTGGCCCAGAACATCGGTCTGGCCAAGGCGAAATCGCTGCCGATCTGTCAGGACACCGGAACGATCGGCTTCTACATCGACACACCCGTGGGTGTCGATCAGATCGAGCTTGCTGACGTGTGCCGCAAGGCCGTCGAGGAGGCGACCGCGCTCGGATATCTGCGACAGAACTCGGTCGACAGCGTCGACGGCAAGAACACCGGAGACAATCTGGGCCCGGGAAGTCCGGCTTTTCACTGGGAACAGACACGCGATCCCAACATCCGTGTGCGGTTGATCCTCAAGGGCGGCGGCTGCGAAAACATGAGCGCACAGTACAGCCTCCCCGCCGAGATACAGGGCAAGAGGGCGAACCGGGATATGGAAGGCGTCCGCGCATCGATCCTGGACGCGATCTGGAGAGCGCAGGGTAAGGGCTGCGGCCCGGGCTTTATCGGCGTGGCGATCGGCGGCGATCGGGCGTCGGGTTACGAGTTCGCAAAACACCAGCTCCTGAGGATGGCGGACGATAGCAGTCCCGATCCGGTGCTGGCGGAACTGGAAGCCCGGATCATGCAGGAGGCCAACACCCTAGACATCGGGCCCATGGGCTTTGCGGGTAAGTTTACCGTCGGATGCTGCAAGGTCGGCAAGCTGAACCGACTGCCCGCATCGTTCTTCGTCTCGATCGCCTACATGTGCTGGGCGTACCGGCGCCGCGGCGCCGTAATCGATCTGAACGGGGAGGTCGTCGATTGGCTTTACACCGAGGAACATGAGTTTGATGCCGAAGCGCCCATGCCCGACCTCACACTGCCATCGGCGGATGTCGTTCGCCTGACGACCCCGCTAGCCGACGACGACGTCCGCGCACTCAAGGTCGGCGATGTCGTACTGCTCGACGGTGTGATATTCACCGGCCGCGACGCCGTCCACAAGTACCTGCACGATGGGGGTGAGCTGGACGTCATACGCGACGGGGTCATCTACCACTGCGGGCCGGTCGTACTCAAGGATGGGGATGAATACCGTGTCCTTGCCGCCGGCCCGACGACATCCATCCGCGAGGAGCCGTACCAGGCCGACATCATTGAGCGGTTCGGCATCAAGGCCGTCATCGGCAAGGGCGGAATGGGTAAGAAAACCGAGCAGGCATGCAAGGAACATGGCTGCGTCTACCTGCATGCCATCGGCGGAGCCGCGCAGATCTACGCGCAGGCCATTCAACGCGTCCTGAGCGTCAGGCTGGAAGAGTTCGGCAGCCCCGAAGCGGTCTGGGAACTCGAGGTCCGGAACTTCCCGGCCGTCGTCACGATCGACGCTCACGGCAATAGCCTGCACCGGGTGGTTCAGGATCGGTCGCAGGAACTGCTGGGTGCAACGATCTAGTCTGAAGATCGGCGGCCTATGACCGCCGGTTCCTAGTCCCTGCCCCTTTCAAGGCCGCCGGCATTCACGTGAGCGAACATTCGGGCCAAGCCTTCGGGGCCGAATGCGAAGACATACTTGTTCGAATCCCTGAACCCGGCCTCGAGCGGCAATGGGCCGTCGAGCGTGAAGGTGTCCGGACCGGACGGGCGGTAGACTCCAAGCCCGCCGATCACCAGGCCCCCGTCGCCACTGTCTTCGACCGCGCGGCCGCGTCCCCCCGATGGAGCGTCGGCGCTGGCGGGAATACTCCGATAGAAGCCCGTGTACTTGCCAAGATCGACTTCCAGGTCGCTCTGGAAAGGAAGAGAGCCGAGGAAATGCTCGAGGACCAGGGCACGCACGCCGCTGTGGGATAACGCCGGCTCCACAGGCCCACTCGTATGGGCTAATGTCGTGTCTGCCGCCTCCAGCAACGCGGCATTCGGCTCTCCTCCGCCTGCCATGGTCACGAACACGCCAATCTTCTTGTCGAGCATCATGAATTCCATGGATCTGTACCGGATACTCCCGTAGTGCTCGCGGACACGCTCACCGTTGTAGTCATAGGTGAAGAAGTTCATCCCGAAACCGCTCATGTCGGGATGATTGCCGACGTGGCGCGTGTGCATCAACTGGAACGTTTCCGGGGACATAATCGCCGATCCGGCACCGGCGCCTTCCTGGATATGCGCAATCAACCATTTCGCCATATCTCCCGCCGTCGAATTGACGTCGCCGGCGTAGGAGATGTAGGGGGAGATCGCCGGGTAGGGCAGCGCGACTGGCAGCCCGTCGGGTACGAACGCATACTGCGTCGCGACGTTGGGACCGGGCCCCGGAGCGTTGGTCAGCGTGGTATGGGTCATGCCCAGCGGCTCGTAGATATTCTCTCGGAATACATCTTCGAGAGTCTGACCCGTGATGTCCTCCACCATGAACCCCAGCGTGGCACTGCAGGGATTGCAGTAGATCGAAATGGTTCCCGGCTCCCGGACAGCATCGGGTGTGTTGGCGGCGAGGTAATCGGCCGGCAGCGGCGGTACCGGCAGGGGATCATCTTCTGGTCGAAAGGTTGGAAAAGTCCCAAGACCGCCCCGGTGGGTCAGCAGGTCCCAAACCGTGATGTCCTTGCCGAAGGGGCTCTCCAGCTGAATGCGCTCGAGATACTTGTTGGCGGGATCGTCAAGCGATTCGATCTGTCCGCGCTCCAGAAGTTGCGCGACGGCCGTGGACAAGAACGTCTTGCTCAATGACCCGATGCGGAACCGCGACGTGTCCGGATCCACAGGCGCCTGGCTAGCCCAATCCGCGTAACCGTATCCTTTGGACAGGATCACTTCCTCGCCCTGGGTGACGGCAATGGCCAGGCCGGAAACGCGGTGCTCCGCGAGGATCTTCTCAAAAGTCTCGTCGGCCCATTGTTCGACCTGGGCAGGGATCAGCCTGTCCGCGGGCGCGATCGAAGCGACGGCCGGCGCGGTGCCCGCGCCTTCCTGTGGACCAGAGCCACACGCGGTCAGCAAGGTCGCCGAGGCCAACCCGACAAACACGAAAACAAAGGCCGGTGACAACCCGAATCTCATCGCCATACGCTTCATGACATTACTCCTATCCTATTTCGTTCGTTTGAGCGACATTCCGTCGCACACCCTCCCAAGGCCGGCGGTCATAGACCTCTGTTACAAACTGTCAAGTTCATACCATGCCAACGGTCACGAACTCTTGGGCGCAACGTGTAGGCGACGGCTAGATCAAATCACCAACGCAGCGTCTCGGCAGGTCACGAACGCGGTTCACCGGACAACCGATCCAGCCCTGCAAGAAGCCGGCCGATATCGTTGTCAAAGTCGGGATCGGGCCGGATCGGAATACCCTGCCGCGACGTGAGCCCGCTGACGTCCTCTGGGAGTCCATCCCTAGAGGGGATTGGCGAAGCAAGAATCGAGCCGCCCACGAGAGAGGGGATCGCCGAGCCGCCCACGAGAAGCGGAATGACGGGAATGCGTCGCTTAAGTGCAGCGGCAACCTCCAGTCGCACAAAATCCTGCGGATCATCGATTCTCCGAGGCGAGTCCTTCTTCTCACTTACACCGAGCCAGTTCGGACCGACTACGAGGAGGCAAATCGTCGCTTGCGATACGACCTCGTCGATGTACTCTTCGAAATCCGCCCCAAGAGGTATCGAATCGACGTCATTGAACACACTGTCGCGACTGTATTTCTGTGTCAGCCTGTCGTAGATCCGACCGGAAACGTCGGCGGCGTCCTGCCGCCTGTATGAAAGGAAGACAACAGGTTTCTGCGGACGGCGGGCCGGCGGCTTCGGAACCGGTGGTTCGTCCACTGCCTCCCGCTCCTCTTTAGCGGCGACACGAGCTTCTTGTGCAAGACTTGTCTGCTCCCCTCTCATGCCCTCGATAATCCCAGCTATTAGTTGCCGGGACCTGTACACGACGACCACCACCAGCAGCAAAACCAACAAGTAGGGACCTGCGGCCTCCAGCCATCCCGACACAGTAACTATGATGTCCTCAGTCCAACTCGTTTCCATAGCGCCTACTCCACGAGAGCCAATTCGCAGATTCCGCACGGGCCAGAGACAACACCCGATCTACTCGTAGGCTCGTCTCCCTGCCGCGACCAACCCTATGCACTCCCGGCGGTTGCTTGTTCGGCAAATCTAGCTTCGGGAATCAGTTTAGGTCAATTGCAAACATTCGCTGAGCTCATCATACTAGCCGCACGAGTCAACGATTCAACAGGATAAGTGTGAGCGCTGGCGCTGGTGATCGGACCGTTTGATCGTCACTACACCCACTAAACTTCAATGCGAAGACGTGGTTTCGATCTTGACTGCGGCGCCCACATCCTCAGGCTCCCGGATTCGGTCGACCAGTGCGCGTGTCGCGGGGCTCGGAGGCGGGAAGAATCGGGTGAGCCCGAGAGTGACTGCGAAGTTCAGCATCATGCCAACTGTTCCGATACCCTGGGGATCAATCCCCCTGGGGAGTATCCCAAAGGTCCAGCGGTCCATGCCAAAGAAGACGGTGGCGATGATATAGAAGGCCGTGAAGGAAAGTCCGGTGACCATTCCCGACACCGCTGGTATGGTTCCCACGCGCCTGCTGAAGATACCCAGAACGATGGCCGGGAAGAAGCTGGCGGCGGCCAACCCGAAAGCAAACGCAACAACCTGACTGACGAACCCCAGTGGATAGATGCCGAAGACCCCGGCAATTACGACGGCGAGGCCGATCACGGTCCGTCCCACACGCAACCGTTGGGCTTCGCTAGCGCCCGGCCGGAGGATTCGGAAATACAGATCGTGGGCGACGCTGGACGAAATCACCAGCAGGAGGCCGCTGGCGGTGGAGAGCGCTGCTGCAAGGCCACCGGCAGCAACCAGCGCGATGATCCAGTTGGCCAGTTCGGCCATTTCGGGCGTTGCCAGAACAATGATGTCCCGGTCCGGCCCCGACAACCCGGCATCCCTCAAGGCGATCCGTCCGTCGGCGCCTTGTGCACCGGCGGTATCCAGCCACTGCTGGTGGGACGCTCTGAGGGAAGCCAATTCCGCTGCGGCCAATGTCCCGTTTCGGAACACTTCGTTGTCTTCGCCCTCGGCGTACCGAAGCGCGCCGTCGCCATCATCCAACCAGAGAATCAGGCCGGTTCGCTCCCAGTTCTCGAACCATTCGGGCAATTCGTCGGCGGTTTGACCGTTCAGGCTCTCGATCATGAAGTAGCGCGCAAACGCCGCGGTCGCGGGTGCCGTGAGGTACAGCATCGAGATGAAGAAAAGCGCCCAGAACGCGCTCCATCGCGCGGCCTTGACCGACTTCACAGTGTAAAAGCGGACGATCACATGCGGTAGTCCGGCCGTACCGACCATCAACGCCAGAGTAACGAGGAAGACGTTGACCTTGTCCCACTGGCCGACGAATGTGCCGGTGTAGGAATCGAAGCCCAGATCGGCCTGGATCTGATTCAAGCGTTCCAGCAGGTAAACGCCGGAGCCGCCAGTCGAGTCGACCAGTTCACCGCCGAGGCCTATCTGAGGAAAGAAATCTCCGGTTAGTCGGATGCTGATTGCGATCGCGGGTATGAGAAACGCCGTAATCAGGACCCAGTATTGAACAACCTGGGTCCACGTAATTCCCTTCATGCCGCCGAGTGTTGCGTACACAAAGACGATCGCCATGCCGATGACGACACCGACGTTGATGTCCACTTCGAGAAAGCGGCTGAAGACGACACCGACACCGCGCATCTGTCCGGCAACGTAGGTGAACGAAATGAAGACCGCACAGATCACCGCAACCATCCTGGCCACGTTGGATTCGTACCGGTCGCCGATGAAATCCGGCACCGTGTAGTGCCCAAACTTTCGTAGATACGGCGCGATCAGAAGAGCCAACAGGACGAAACCGCCGGTCCATCCCATGAGGTACACGCCACCCGCATATCCCATGGTCGAGATCAGCCCCGCCATCGAAATGTAGGATGCCGCGCTCATCCAGTCCGCTGCGGTCGCCATGCCGTTCGCCAACGAAGGCACGCCTTGTCCAGCGACGTAGAAACCTTTCGTGTCTCGAACGCGGCTCAGCCAGGCAATCGCCAGGTAGAGGCCGAATGTGAGTCCGACGAACAGGTAGGTCCAGGCTTGTACGCTCACCCGGCATCTCCATCGCGGCTCTTCTGCATCTCACGATGGTGCTGGTCGTCAAACCGATTCATCAAAAGGCAATAGACGAGGATGATGAGGACGAAGGAGATGATGCTGCCCTGTTGCGCGAACCAGAAGCCGAGAGGAAATCCAGTTCCGGGCAGTGTGTAGGCATTCAGACGGTCGGCGAAAAGAACTCCAGCCCCCAGTCCGACCGCCGCCCAAGCAATGAGCAGGACGGCCATGGTCCGGACGTTGCGACGCCAATACCTTTGGAGCAGGGATTCCGGGCTGGCCGCTGTCGATGGGGATCCAAGGCTCATGTAGATGGCTAAAGCGTTGCGATTCTATCGGAGGCGATACTGGAGGTCAACGCATCAACGGTCAGTCTTAAATGGGGACTGGCACCTATTTTCACTACTTACTCAAACAGGCTGATCCGCGTCACCCGCCCCTCGGGTCCGATAGCCCAGCCGGCGTGGGGGCTGACGAAGGCTACGCTCCAGTGGCTCAGCGTGTCGAGGTTTGTCCAAGTCATGCCGTTGTCTGAGGAATAGTCGATGCCGTTAGGCCCGACGGCGACCAGCGTGGGTGTCGGCGCGCCGGGCACGTAAGCAGCGCCATAGACCACCCCCGCGAACGTCGGTCGCCCCGCCAGGGTCCACGTCAGTCCACCGTCGCTGGTGACAGCCACGTTGTCGGTGTATTCGTCCGGTTTGTCGAGGTCGCCGCCGAAGGCCGCGCCGTGGTCCGCATCAAGGAAGGCCAGCGAGGCAATGCCTGCGGTCGACCTGCCGCCGACGATTGGTGTCTCGACGGCAATCCAGAAGTGGCCTCGGTCCGTCGTCTTGAGGATGCGCGCCGAAGCGCCGGCGCCGGTTCCGACCCACGCCGTGCTGTCGCCGTGGGCAACGAGGCAGGTGCCGCTGGCAGCAAAGCTGCCTTCACCCTCGCTGGCCGGCGGAAGCTGCTCGGGCGGCACGCGGTTCCAACTAGCGCCGCCGTCGGCGGTGGTGATGAGGAAGAAGGCCCCGTCGAACGAATCGCTGAAGGCGATGCCATGCTCGGCGCCCCAGAAGTCCATACAATCGAAGAAACCGTCGGGTTCGGGGTTGGTGAACTGAAGCACCCAGGTCTGCCCGGCGTCGGTGGTCTTATAGATGCGCGACTGCTCGCCGTTGCCGATGCTGAGCAGATAGGCCGACGCGGCATCGACCGCGTGCACGTCGCGGAATTGCAACGACTCGGCGCCCGGTACTACGGCGGCCTGCCACGTGGCGCCACCGTCGGTGGTGCGGGCGTACGTGCCTTCTGTCCCACTGATCCAAACGGTGTTCTCATCGACCGGGCTGATGCCGATGAACCGCGCCTCGACGCCGGAGGTCTGTGCGGTCAGCACCGGGACCAGTCGCAACAGCGCCGCTTGCGGCTCCGTCTCGGACGAGGCACAGCCCGGAATTGTGATTAGACCGAGAACGAAGAGAGAAGACATAAGCCGGCGTGTGAACATGGCGGGGTGAAAGTGTAGCACTTAGGGGAACGAGGTCGCCGCTACAGAAGAGTGCTACCGACGCGGTTTGGCTGGCAAGCCTGCCAGCGCCCGGACATGGCCCTGCACCGTTCGGCCCAGGTTGTTCAGGTCATACCCGCCCTCGAGTAACGAGACGATCCGTCCGCCCGCGTGGCGGTCTGCGAGGTCCATCACTTCCTTCGTCATCTCAACGAAATCGGCATCCTCCAGCAGTAGGGCGCCGAGCGGGTCGCCCCGCCGAGAGTCGAAACCGGCGGAAATGATGACCAGATCCGGACGAAAGCGCTCCTCGATCGCAGCCAGAGCGTCGGTGAAGGCGATCCGATGTGCGTCGGCCGAGGTCCGTCGAGGCAGCGGCACATTCAGGATCGTGCCGGTCCCGGCACCCTCGCCGGTTTCATCACGGGCGCCCGTTCCTGGATAGTACGGATACTGGTGGGCCGAAAAGTAGAACACGGTCGGATCGCTGTAGAACATCGCCTGCGTGCCATTTCCGTGGTGGACATCCCAGTCGATGATGAGAACGTTTTCCAGACCGTGCCGGGCCTGCGCGTAGCGCGCACCGATCGCCGCGTTGTTGAATAGGCAGAAGCCCATCGCACGGTCGGGCATGGCGTGGTGGCCCGGGGGCCGAACCGGTGCAAACGCGTTAGGGACGTCGCCCGCGACGACCAGATCGACCGCCGTGGTCGCGGCGCCGGCAGCGAGTCTGGCGACCTCGAACGATTCCCTGCTGACGATCGTATCCATATCGAGCATGCCCCTATCGGTCTCGCTCGCTTCCCGGACCTGGTCGATCAACTCGGAAGTATGGCAGCGCGTGATGTCCTCGTCGGACGCTGCGATGGGCGTCTCATGACTTAATTCCTTCCAGAGCTCGGAATCCGCTTCGAGCTCCCGGCGGATCGCTTCGAGCCGGCGAGGCGATTCGGGATGGTTCCCCGTCTGATGGTCGAGGAAGCGGGCATCGTGGAGGAGCGCGGTGGCCATGGGCTGTCAGGATACAATCGTCCACATGCGGGAGTCTATCCCGGAGAAGGAGCCGGGACACGCGACGGCGGACCGGAAGCGTTCGATGAGTGCGCAGTATCATTTCGATCCGGACACCTATGTTCAGATGATCGAGGCCGAGGTACCGCTGTACCGCGAGCTCCAACGCCGGGTCGCCGAACGGACCGAGGACCTCGCGTGCGAGGAAGTATTGGAGTTGGGTACCGGCACCGGTGTCACAAGCCTGGAGATTCTCAGGCGTCATCCCGTCGCTCGTTTAACCGGCATCGACATCAGTGCGAAGATGCTCGAACAGGCCCGGAGCCACTTGCCGATGGAACGCGTCCGGCTGTTCGCGCAACCTCTGGAAGACCCCCTGCCCGAGGGGCCATTCGACCTCGTGTTCTCGGTGCTTGCCGTCCACCATCTGGACCCCGGCAGGAAACAGGATCTCTTCCGCCGAGTGGCCCGGATCCTGCGGTCCGGCGGACGGTTTGTCCTTGGAGACCTGGTAATTCCGCAACAGCCTGTCCCACACCCCATTCCGGCAAGCCCGGACTACGACAAGCCGAGCACGAGCGCCGATCAGGTACGGTGGCTGGAACTGGCAGGCTTTAGCGCTCGCGTCGAATGGGAAAACGGCGAGCTCGCGATGATCATCGGGGAGAGCCGGGGATGAGCGACGACACTCGGGCTGCAGTAGTGAGATTTTATGATCCGTGAACTCGTTATTGAGTTCGCCGGGCCGGCCGAGTAAAAAACCTGTTATCACGGCGGGGCGGCTGATATCGTTCTAGGTAGCTGTTCCCTTGAGGAAGCTTCCGATGAAGATGTCATCCAAACTGGCTTGGAGCTTTCTGCTGGTTCTCATGGCCGCCCCGGGCGCTCTTGCGCAACTGGCGGGCGGAATCCCACCAAGTTCGGTCGAGGTTGTTGCGGTTGGCGAAATCCGGAAGATCGACGCCGAAAACCGAACGTTCGACGTTCGTTCCCGGGTTCCTGAAATGATCGGCGTTCCGGGCACGGCGCGGGATGATCGATGGCACGGCGAGATTCACGTCGGGGTCACGATCGGCGGGTCGACCCGCGAAAGCTCCGGCACGCCACCCGGCGGCCAACCTGCCGACCGGAGAATGCCACCGGATCTGATTCCGATCCCGGTCACGACCGCACCCAACGAGCCCCCTCTGCCGAGGGCCGGGGGATACACGATGACCACAGTGAGGATCAACGACGAAACGGTCATCGTCCAGGATGGCAAGGAACTGGCGTTTGCGGATCTCAAGGTCGGGAATCGCGTGACCGTCAGCGGCCCGCCGGTGGGTGACAAGAAAATGGTCGCACGCAAGGTGGAACGCACACGATCACCGCTGGACGACTGACGGAGCCTCCTCATGAATCGAAACGCAATCATCGCCATCGGTCTGGCCGCAGCGCTCGGCGTTCCCTCGCTCGCCCGGAACGCGATCCAGGAAAAGGTCGAAACCGTCACCGTCGGCGAGATCACAAGCATCGATGTCGAGAAGAAGACCTTCGAAGTCCGCAGCCGCATTCTCGGCGTCATCGTTACGCGGTCGCCCCGCAGGGTGTCGGGCACCCTCGGTGAGCGTGTGCCCCTTGAAGATCCCCGCCGACGTCTCCCCGGCGAGCCCTTTCCGGCAACGTCGCAGCCAACAACGCGGCCATCCCCGCGTCGCCCGGACCCCGGATACACGACGACGTTGTTCCTGACTGATGATGAAACGGCGTTCTCCTACGACGACGAAGAGATCTCGTTCGGCGAACTCGAGGTCGGCCAACGGGTCAAGGTCACCGCGAAGCCTGCCGAGAACGGCGAGCTGGCGACCAAAGTCGATCGCAGTAGCTGACGCCTTCCGGGCCACCCCCGGTCCGCTTCTCTCTGAGGTGGCCCCGGAAAATCGGGCAGTTGTTTAAGGTGTATTCCACCGACTGAGGAGGGATACGCGATGACGAAGAGACGCAGGTTTTCTGGGGAGTTGAAAGCGAAGGTCGCGCTGGAAGCGCTTCGGGGCGATCGGACGCTGCAGGAGATTGCCTCGAAGCACCAGGTTCATCCGAACCAGGTGAGCACATGGAAGCGCCAGGCGATGGAAGGGCTTGGCGAGATGTTCTCGAACGGTGTGGAACGCCGGCGGCGGGATCATGAAAGCGAGGTTCGTGAGCTTCACGCCAAGATCGGCGAATTGACGGTGGAGCGGGATTTTTTGTCCAGAGGGTCCGGTCGATGAGCCGGGCCGCGCGCCGGGCGATGGTGAGGCGCCCTGACCCGGAACTGAGCTTGAGTCGTCAATGCCGTTTGCTGTCGATCGGGCGCTCCTGGCTCTATTACACGCCCCAGGGCGAGAGCGCGGAGACCTTGGCGCGGATGCGGCGCATCGATGAGTTGTTTCTGAAGCATCCGTTCTACGGTGCCCGTCAGATCGTCCGTCATCTGCGCCGCGAGGGCGTGCGCATCGGCCGTCGCCGGGCGGGGCGTCTGATGCGTTTGATGGGTCTTCAGGCGATCTACCGGGCACCCCGCACCAGCGAGCCGCATCCCGAGCACCGGGTCTACCCCTATCTGCTCAAGGGTTTGGCGATCGAGCGGGCAAACCATGTCTGGTGCGCCGACATCACCTACATCCCTGTGCGGCGCGGCTTTCTTTACTTGGTGGCGATCCTGGATTGGGCGAGCCGGTATGTGCTGGCCTGGCGTTTGTCGAACACCCTGGACGCCGGCTTTTGCGTCGAGGCGCTCGAGGAGGCGCGGACCCGCCACGGCCAGCCGGAGATCTTCAATACCGATCAGGGCAGCCAGTTCACCGGCTTCGCCTTCACCGGGCGCTTGCGGGCGGCCGGTGTCCAGATCTCGATGGACGGCCGGGGCCGGTGCATGGACAACATCTTCATCGAGCGGCTGTGGCGCTCCCTCAAATACGAGGCTGTCTATCTGCACGACCTTGCCGACGGCTTCCAGGCCCGGCGCGTCATCGGCGAGTGGATCGACTTCTACAACGCCGAACGGCCACACTCGGCCCTCGGCGGAAAAACCCCGGCCGAGGCCTACCGCGGCGACCCGCCTGCGGATATGATGGACAAGCAGCTACGCGCCTTGCCCGCTTACCCACCGGCGCAGCAACGGCGACAGGAAGATCGATCCAAGGAGATTCTGGCAAGATGAGCGGCAACCGGAATACACCTTAAACAGGCCGCCAAGCTGCCCACAAACCGGGGCCACCTCACCCATCCTTGATAGAATGCTCACCCGTGTGCGTGGGCACGCTTCCTAGGAGCCTGTCGGGAATTGGCTCCCTCGAAGCAAGAATCAACAACTTACGAGCCATCCCCGGTCTGTAAGTTGTTGATTCTTGGTTGCAGACTTCTTATTCCCGACAGGCTCCTAGGAGGTCTTGATGAGACGCTACAGAAGCGAAGACTGGTTCTCCGGCAACGATGTGAACGCGATGATGCACCGGGCATGGATCCGCACCCAGGGTTTCACCCGGGAGGTGTTCCAGAACCGCCCCGTTATCGGCATCGCCAACAGCTGGAGCGAACTGAACAACTGCAACGCCCACCTGAGGATCGTCGCCGAAGCGGTCAAGCGTGGTGTCTGGCAGGCGGGAGGCTTTCCTCTGGAGTTCCCCACGATCTCCCTGGGCGAGATGCTGATGAAACCCACCGCCATGCTGTACCGAAACCTGATGGCGATGGACATCGAGGAGAGCATCCGCGGGTATCCCATCGACGGCGTCGTGATGCTCGGCGGATGCGACAAGACCGTCCCGGCCGCCCTGATGGGCGCCGCCAGTGCGAATGTGCCCGCACTGATGATCACCGGCGGCCCAATGCTCAACGGCAACTGGAACGGGAAGGAAGTCGGCGTTTCCGACTGCTGGGGAATCCACGACCAGATGAAGCTCGGCCGTTTCTCCGAAGAGCAGGTCGCCGAGGCCGAAAGTTGCCTGGGCAGAAGCTCTGGACATTGCCAGGTGATGGGAACAGCGTCGACGATGGCCTGCATGACCGAAGCACTCGGGATGACGCTGCCCGGTGCAGCCGCGATCCCGGCCGCGGATTCCCGTCGCAACCAGGCGGCCGAGGCCGCCGGAAGGCAGATCGTCCAGCTCGTCAATGACGACATCAAGCCGTCGGACATCCTGACCCGCCCGGCCTTCGAGAACGCCATTCGTGTCCTGCACGCGCTGAGCGGATCGACCAACGCGGTGATCCATCTCGTCGCCATCGCGGGCCGGGTCGGTGTCGATCTACCCTTGTCCCTGTTCGACGAGCTCTCCCGGACGACCCCGTGGCTGCTCAACCTGAAGCCGGCCGGACAATACATGATGGAGGACTTCTTCTACGCCGGTGGCCTGCCCGCACTGATGCATGAACTGGGAGACCTGCTCGACACGAACCCGCTGACCGTGTCGGGCGGGACCATCGCCGACAACCTCGTCCACGCCAGAAACGTCAACCCGGAGGTCATCGCCAGCCGCGACAAACCCCTCGGCGAGGCGCGGGGTCTCGTCGTGTTGAGAGGCAACCTTTGCCCCAACGGGGCCGTTCTCAAGCAGGCTGCTGCGACCCAAGAACTGCTCCAGCATGAGGGTTCGGCAGTCGTGTTCGAAGACTTCGAGGACCTGCATGCGCGCGTCGACGATCCGGACCTCGAAATCGATGAACGCTCGATCATGGTACTGAAGAACGCCGGCCCAAAGGGTGCGCCGGGCATGCCTGAGTGGGGACACCTGCCACTTCCGAGAAAGCTGCTCGAACGTGGCGTCAGCGACCTGGTCCGGATCAGCGACGCGCGGATGAGCGGAACTTCCTACGGAACGGTCGTCCTGCACGTCTCGCCAGAGTCGGGTGTCGGTGGCCCGCTCGCGGCGGTCCGGACGGGTGATCGGATCCGACTGGACACGGCCGGCCGCAAGCTGGACCTCCTCGTCGAAGAGAACGAGATCGCACGCCGGCTGTCGGAATGGCAGCCGCGTCCGCCGCGCTACACACGGGGCTACGGGCAGATGTTCGTCGAGCACGTCCTCGGGGCAGAAGCAGGTTGCGATTTCGACTTTCTGCGAGGCCAGTCCGATGTGAACGTCATCGCAAAAACATACGGATAGCTAGGGGAAAGGCTCCCCTGTCCCCCCATTGCTCTTACGGCAATCGCAGTCTACAGAGCCTGCAACGCTGTGTTCCAATCCTGAAATTAGTGGAGAGGAGAAGTAGGGCAGGGGAGCCTGTCCCCTATTAAAAGAAGATGTAGCAGACCACCGCGCCAACGAGGCTCATCGAAAGGCCCCAAGCCAACAGCTTGTTGAACAACAGAGTCCGATTCTCGGTCGCCGGGGCGGCTGCGATACACAACGCGCCGAGAGTCGAGAGCGGCGACACGTCGACCATGTGGGCGCCGACGTTGATCGAAGCCGCGATCGCGATCGGATCGCCACCGCCCATCTGTTCAATCAGGCCCGGGATGGTCGGGATGAACGCCGGCAACACGACACCCGACGAGCTCGAATACACGGATATCACTCCGGTCACGAAAGCCATCATGCCCGTCACGGTCGACTCGTTCGAGAACCGGGCCAGGATCGCCGTGAACAGATCCATGCCTCCGGTCTGCTCCAGTATCGCGATCAGGACGGTCACTCCCGAAACCATCATGATCGCACCCCACGGCATCGCTTTCAGCGCCTCCCCTTCATCAGCGGCCCGCATTAACGTCAGCAGAGCTGCGGCGATGAACGCGCCCATCCCGACGTTCACACCGAAGAAAACGACGCCGATCACCAGACCGCCGATCGCGCCGATCGTGAACTTCTGCTGAGTAGTCAGCGCTTCATCAGGACCAGATTCGGCCGACACTGCGAGCCCGGATTCGGTGCGAAGCCCGAACAACCGATAGCCGCCCAGGACGAGGTATCCCGTCAGTCCGACGAAGGTCTGTGCCACGAAGCTGTTGAAGAACGTGGAGAATTCCTGGCCTTCGATACCTATCCGGGCCAGCAGGCCGTTTGCAATTACGCCGGTCGGCGCGAACGGGGACAGCCCACCGGCGTTCGCGCCGGTTACGACGACGATGGTCATCAGGAACGCGCTCACGCCCACGCGTCGGGCAACGACCATCGCCATCGGTGCCAGCAGGGCCGTCGCGGCAATGTTGCCCGCACCAACCGCGGACAGCACGAGCGACAGACCCATGAAGACCACGGGGATCATCCCAACGTTGCCGCGCGCCAGACGCACACTACGGACCGCGAGCTTATCGAGCGTCCCGTTCGTCCGGGCCTGGCTGAACAGCAGGGTCACGCCGACAAGGATCAGAAAAAGGTTCGACGGAAACCCCGCAGCGACTTCCCGAACCGTCATCCCGCCGAACGAAACGCCGACCAGAAACGCGAAGGCCACCGACACGATCCCGACGTTGATCGCCGTGACGCAGCTCAATACGATGCAGATTGCGAACGCAACAATGGAGAGCACGGCTAGTGACATGGCGATGATCTACCCGACACTAACATACTGCCACGGGCTGCTGGAGTACACTGGTCCTCCGACGATGCGAGACGACTTCAAGCTCGGCGACTTCCGGCGAACCCGCGCCCGCATCCAGCCCTACATCCGGCGGACGCCGGTCGTTGAAAGCGAGACTGATGGACTTCTGCTCAAGCTGGAAAACCTCCAGCACACCCACTCGTTCAAGGTCCGCGGCGCGTTCAGCCGCATGTTGGAGCTGGTGGAAGCCGGCGATTCGCGGACGGTATTAACTGTTTCGGCCGGGAACCACGGTCAGGCGGTCGCCCGAGCCGCCTCCCTTCTCGGACTGGACTGCACGATTGTCGTGCCCGAGGCGGCGCCCAAGACCAAGATCCAAGCGATTCGCTCCTACGGAGTGGACCTTCGGATCCAAGGGGTCAATTACGATGCCGCCGAGCAGCAGGGCCTTCGACTCGCAGCCGATAGCGAGAAGTACGTCTGGGTTTCGGCCTACAACGACCGCGATGTCATACTCGGCCAAGGGACGATCGCGCTGGAACTCATCGAACAGGTGCCCGACATAGCCTGCGTCTTGATACCGGTCGGCGGCGGCGGGCTCGCGGCGGGCATCGGAGCGGCAATGAAACAGCTGCGGCCTCAAGTCCGTATCGTCGGAGTCCAGGCAGAAGCCTCGGCCGCCATCTACCACTCTCTTGCGGCCGGCAGGCTTGTCGAAATTCCAGATCGGCCCACGATCGCCGACGGCATCCAGGGGAACGTCGAACCCGGCTCGATCACGTTCGAGCTGATCCGGGAGTTCGTCGACGAGGTCGTGACAGTCCCGGAGGATGCGATTCGTCAGACGGTCCGAACTCTGCTGGTCCGTGAAAAGATCCTCGTCGAAGGAGCGGCGGCCGTGGCTGTGGCAGCTTTTGAAAAAGGGGTTAGCCGAAACGGCCCAACTGCAAGCATCATTTCCGGGGGTAACGTGGATCTCGACAAGGTCCTCGGCTGATTACCGGAGAGAAGCGACCGCCAGAGTCGATCGAACCACCTCCAGCCCTTATTCGTCTGACCGCTCTAACTAGCTGAGAAAGTTGACCTCTTGCCGTCAAAACCTGCGCAGGAAATTGTGGGGGTTGGCGAGACAACTAGTTAAATGACCCCCGGCAGAGCCGGGGGCTTATTTCTGTGAGCCCCTCAAAGGGGCCGGTCAAGAGCCGCCTGAAGGCAGCTGATGCCCCCACGCCATGTTCAGCTCCTCCAAACGCTGCTCCTCCCGCTCCTGCCGCCAAATGTATTCCCGCACGAATTGTTTGTCATCCCCACCGTGGAAACGAAATAGCCTCGCGCTCAGAAACTCTTCCCTGTCAAACGGTGTTTCAGTCCCAGAAAGTTCCGGGCAGTCGAGATTGCACTCTTCCCCTTGATGAATCCCGCCACACTGGATACCGCCTACTTCGGAATGAACACCATGTGATACTTGCAGTCCCATTTCGTGTGCGATCGCCTTCGGGCCTCTTTCATTGAGTCCTCCTTCTTTGGAAGTCGTCGCTTCCAAGCAGGACTTTCCTATCTACCGCCGCTCTCGGTCAAACCTCTGCGAGTCGCCCCGGCTAAGCCGGGGGTTTACCTATGGGAATTAATACTGGCCATTAGCAAAATTGATGTAGAATTTACATCGAAAAATTAGAACCTAGATTCTAAAAACGAAGGGGAACCATGTCAACGATTACCTCAGCCACTCTGGAACGTATGGACGACTATCAGACCTTCTTTGAAAAGTCGCTGGTCGGCATGTACCGAACGACGCCTGACGGACGATTCCTGGCAGCCAACTCCGCGCTGGCTGAGCTGCTGGGGTACGAAAGCCCGAAGGAGTTGATGGACAGGGTCACCAACATCGGACGGCAGTTGTTCGTCGAACCGCAAGTGCGTAACCGCGAGGCCGAGAAGGCACACGAGGATGGCCGCGTCAAGATCGAGTGCGCGCTGCGACGAAAGGACGGAACGAGGGTTCTTGTTTACGTTCAGTCACGCGTTGTCTTCGACAAGGCGGGCGAGCTCAGCTACTACGAGGGTGCGATGTTCGAGACATCCCAACAGCAGAAACCAGACCAGGCGTCCCCGCCGCTCGGACAGGGCAATGGTTCGAACGGCGGACCGGATGCCAGGCTGCGCAAGCAGGTGACCAAACTGGAATCGGCGCTCCATCGCATCGCGGGCGAATTGGCCTTACTCGGGATGGATAAGTCTATCCAGGTCGAACAACTCAGTCCCCAGGAACTCGACGGATTCAAGGCTCTGACCCGGCGGGAAACCGAGGTCTTGCGGGCGCTGGTTAGCGGCGACCGCGTCCGAACCATCGCGAAGAACTTCAACCTCGCGCCGAACACGGTGCGAAACCATCTGAAGTCGATTTTCGTCAAGCTCGGCGTGCGGTCGCAGACGGATCTGGTCGAGAAGCTGAAGAAGAGGGTCTAAACAGGCCCAAAAGTTTTCGTCCACGCCGTAGACCCGGCGAAGGATCTCCCTGTCGTTCTCCGATAACCCCGAGTGGAAGCGGATGTCGGACCGGTCGTCCAACAATCTGCGGTAACGCTCGAAGTACTCCACGATGTCGCCGCCGAAGCTGAACGAGTACATGATGTCGACGAAGTCATCGGTGTGAGGCAGCCCGACGGCATGGCCGAGTTCGTGGATCGCGGTCAAGTAGACGATCGTGTCCCGCAGTAGCGGATCCTCTTCTGAGGCGGTCGCCAATGCCGGGCCCAGAGCTGCGATGTCGGGCATGATGAACACCAGGGCGCCGGGTCGGCCGCCGACATGAATCCGGCGGGTCTCGCCGAACCGCCCCTGGTTTCCGCCAACCCAGCTGATGCGAATCAGCGCTCGCTCCTCCGAGTCCGCTTCGACAAACCCCAGCAGCCCATCGCTTTCCCGCGACCACGCATCGAGAGCTGTCCGCGCCAGATCCTGGTCGGTGGCCCGATACCCCGGGACACCCTGGCCGTCGGCTATCCAGAAGGTAATGGGCTCGCTCGGATCGAGCGGCCCCATGGTCGTCAGGAACAACTGCTCCGGTGCGGACGCCGACCGGGCGATGACCAGCATCGACAGCAACACCGTCGGCAAGACGACGTAGGGAAGACGTATCACGATGCCGGACCCATGCCTGCGGGAAGTAGTTCGTCGACGGTAAACAGCGGAAAGAAAGGATACCTGGCGGCGATTGTCTCTCCGCCACCTTCCAGTCGATCGACGACGCACATCGTGGCAGCCACGCGGTAGCCCGCCTCCTCTACACGGTCGCAGGCTTCCAGCATTGAACCACCGGTGGTGCAGACATCGTCGACGACGATCACCGCGGCGCCCTGTTCGCCGCTCCACCCCTCGATCAGCCGACCCCTGCCGTGCTTCTTGGATTCCTTACGGACGATGAAGGCTGGGAGGGGTGTCTGCTCGATCTCGCTTACGACGGCGACGGCCGAGACGATGGGGTCGGCCCCGAGAGTCAGACCGCCAACCGCTACCGCCTGGATAGCATTCTCGCGGATCGATTTGAGCAACAATCTCGCCGTCAACAGCGCCCCTCTGGGATGGAGCGTGGTTACACGGCAATCGAGGTAGTAGGACGCCTTCTTTCCAGAAGTGAGGACGAAATCGCCCATTCTGAGCGAATGCTCGCGGATCACTTCGATCAGCGCCTGCCGGTCGGCATCCATTCCCGGGAGTATAGCACCGCGGGTTCAGGGCGCCGGTGGACCTCGGGGTGGTTTGGCTTTGGTGGCGGGAATCCGGATCAGGATAGGCTGAACCGGTTCCGGTTTCTCCTTATCTTCTTCCTCGTCATCTTCATTTTCTTCCTCATCATCTTCCGCGTCCGGACCGGTCTGTTCCTTATCCTCGTCCTCTTCCTCGGGGTCATTCTCTCGTCGGGATTCGTGTTTTCTCCTGAGTCTGGGCTCGTCTCGATCCTGTTCGGCCTGCTCTTCCTCCTTGTCTTCCTGGTCTTCCCTGTCGCTCCGGGATTGCTCCCGCTTGGACTCAAAGTACTCACTGAGGACGTGCCCGACAGTCGAACTGATGATACCCAGGGTCCGTAGCGTGGTGGCGGAGCGTGCGCTTCGGTGGGCGCTCTCGGCCATGGCAGTCTTGGCAGTGAGCGCCGGGTGGTTCACGTCCAGACGCGCGGCCTCGCCGTAACGCTGGAGAGACTCCTTGTACTTGCCGTCGTTATACAGCGCGTCACCGGCCCGGACGAAGGATGCCGCACGGGCACGCTGGTCCTCGATGCGGTACTTCAGCGATTCGTATTCAGCGGGAGTCAGGCCCGACAGCAGGGCTCGGTTGAGCGTCTGATCGGCAGCGCTCAATTTTCCAGCGGACAGGAACCGCACGACGTTGGCTCGCATCGCATCCAGTTCGACGATACGCCGGCGTTCGGCATCCAGTGTGTTAACGATCGCGAAAAAGTGAAGTGTTCTGGACGAGCGCCGACACGTAAGTCGTGATTTTCTTCCTCGCGAATGTCGAATTCCGAGCCTGTCCGGTCGAAGGGCGGAAAACTATAGCAGAATTGTCAAGCGCGCGGAAGCGTGATCTGTCACGCAACGTCGCCCAAGCTGCACGACTGGTCGGAAAGCCCCGGCAAAGAGCCTCGCAAGGCCTCGGCGATGATGATGAGCGTTCAGAGTCTCGGCGCTTGTTCAGATTCATTCACTTTCTGGTGATCGTTTACATCCAGTGCAGTCTTCACCCTGTAGAAGTTCAGGCCGGAATCGTATTCGGCGCCCGCCTCTTCGAGTATGGTGAATGACGCCTCCAGGAAGCCGATGCGTTGGGGCCCTTCGGCCAGCTCGAACAAGTGGATGGCTTCGGCGATCCTATCGTCTCGCCACACCAGAAACTCTTCCCAGCCCCGTTCGATGTCGGACGGAGTTGCTCCGACCAACACCCAGGAGAAACCGTCCTCGAACACCTGCCGGATGAAGCTCGGCTGGATGATGCTCGAGGCGCGCAGACGGAAAGTGCTTTCGAGCGTACGCTCGGCTGATCGCGCGTCACGAACCCGGGTCGAGTCCCGCACTACCTTGGACACGAGTAAGGGGCCGCGGGTCAGCAGGTCGTCGAGCGCTTTCAAATGTGCGGCGCGGCGCGCCACGTCGGGCTCGCCGTGCACCTTCTCCACGCCGTATCCCCATGCCAGGTCCAATGGAACCCCGGTCGGCGGCCCCAACTGCACGGGCCGGACACCCGCGCACGAGACCGCCAGCAGGGAAACGGCAATCGCCAGGACGGGACGCGACATTTCTTTCCAAGCCTCCATGGGGACACTCGCTCAGTTCCGGTTGCCTCGGTTCTCCGCCTGGGCACGACGCAACTGTTGCTCGTGGAACAGCGTGAGGCTCTGGATATCCGCGCTGACGGTCCCATGCCCGGAAAGGGACGCGGTCAACTGATCCTTGATAGCGGTGTCGATCAGGTCCTGGCTGAGCTGGACGAGCCGATCCATCAGATGCTCGTCGACTTCGCTCTTGGCCATGTAGACGCGGCAGTAGACGGTGCCGGTGTTCTGGCCGATCCGGTATTCGATGAACTTTTTGCCGACAAGCGGGACGCTCGTCGAAAGGGTCCGAACGGCGGTAAACAGCGATGCATCAGCGCCACGGCTGCTGATGACCTCGCTGACCTGTGAGGTGACCGTCTCGAAGATGTTCGAGCCCAGGTCGGACATCGCCTGGCTGCGGGCCATCTCCTGGGCAATGCGGAGGTCCTTGTGTTTGGCCAGGCCCATACCCTCGTACGAAGCCACCGGAATCGGCTCGAAGGGATAGAGGAGCGAAGTGGGTTCCAGTGCGGGGTTGACGGAACTCATGCTCTTGCCGCAACCCGCGGCGGTCAACCCGATCAACAAAACCAGCGAAAGAGTACGTAATCTCATGGACAAATCACCTCCGCCGGACCGCGGCATGGCCGCACCTGTCCGGGATGAGGTGTCTCCAACACTCGAGAGAGACACCTCAAAAAAACATTGCCGTGAATCCAAGGATCCGTAACTACTACCGGCTTCGACGGGGGGGGTGCGGAAAGGCGAGAAGAAAAACACGGTGCGTAGCAGCCCGTGCCCCTTTTGGCTACTGCCCTGTATGGAATGGGAGAGCCTCTTGTGGTACAAAAGAACTTCGTTCTTATGACACGGATTCCACGTCGTACCTTCCCGTTCACGCGGCTTCATTCCACATATCAATCGCGCATGAGACACTGGGGGACTCGATGAACGAAGGGATCGTCTCGCGCCGAGTACGCGACATCCACCGCAATCTGACGACACCCGTGCTCTACGAGCACATCGTGTGGCGAAAAGAAGGCCGCATCGCTCATATGGGACCGATCGTCGCCCACACTGGAGCACGCACCGGCCGGTCGCCGAAGGACAAATTCATCGTCCGGGAACCGTCCTCGGCCGACAAGGTCTGGTGGGGTCCGGTCAACACCGCGATCGACATCGAACGCGCCGATGCGCTCCTGAATCGTATGGAGGGTTACCTCCAGGGTCGTGATGTCTACATCCAGGACTGCTACGCTGGAGCCGATCCGGAACATCGACTGGCAATCCAGGTCATAACGGAAACGGCGTGGCACAGCCTTTTTGCCCGCAACGTCTTCATCCGCAGGACGACCCGGGAAGTCCCGGATTTCACGATTCTGAACCTGCCGAATTTCCACGCGATACCGGAAATCGACGGCACCAATTCCGAAGCGTTCGTCGTGGTCAACTTCGCGCGCAAGCTGGTCATGATCGGAGGTACGAATTACGCCGGGGAGATCGAGAAATCGGTCTTCACGATCATGAACTTCCTGCTCCCCCAAAGGGACGTCTTCCCGATGCACTGCTCCGCGAACATCGGTGCGGACGGCGCCTCGGTGATCCTGTTCGGCCTGTCGGGAACGGGCAAGACGACGCTGTCGGCCGATCCTGACCGACGCCTGATCGGGAATGACGAACACGGCTGGGGCGACAAGGGCGTTTTTAACTTCGAGGCTGGCTGCTACGCGAAGGTCATCCGTCTGTCGAGCGAGGCCGAGCCCGACATCTATGCGGCGACACGACGGTTCGGTACGGTCATCGAAAACGTTGTGATCGACGACGAGAGTCGTGTGGTGGATCTTGATGACGACACGATCACCGAAAACACGCGGGCCGCCTACCCGCTGTCCTACATCCGAAACATCGAGCCCAGCGGCCTGGGCGGGCACCCGAAAACGATCATCATGCTAACGGCCGACGCGTTCGGCGTGCTGCCACCGATCTCGCAGTTGACTCCGGAACAGGCGATGTATCACTTCATCTCCGGTTACACGGCGAAGGTCGCGGGGACCGAAGCCGGAATCGGCAAGGAACCCCAAGCGACGTTCAGCACTTGTTTTGGTGCTCCTTTCATGGCGCAGCATCCTCACGTCTACGCAAACCTGCTGCGCGAACGAATGAAGAAACACCGGTCCTCCTGCTGGCTGGTCAATACCGGCTGGACCGGCGGGCCGTTCGGAACCGGGCGGCGGATGGAGATCGCGCACACGCGCGCCATGGTCAAGGCCGCGTTGGATGGGCTGCTCGACAACGCACCCACTCGAATCGATCCAGTCTTTAATCTCGAAGTCCCCACAGTCTGTCCGGGAGTCCCGGATGGGGTCCTCGAGCCGCGGGATACATGGGCCAACAAGAACGCCTACGATTCCAAGGCCGGCGAACTGGCTGGAAGATTCAAGGAAAACTTCGAACATTACGCCGCGGGCATCGAAGCAGCTGTCGTAGCGGCCGGACCGAGGTAGGACGGAACGATGCTGTTGGAAGGAAAGACCGGCCTTGTGATGGGGGTGGCCAACAAGCGCAGCATCGCCTGGGCCATCGCCCGGTCGGCGCACTCCGCGGGCGCCCGCCTTATCCTCACCTACCAGAACGAACGCCTCGGCGACAACGTCAGAAAGCTCGCCCCGGCCCTGGGCGACCCATTGCTGCTGCCCTGCGATGTGGCGAACGACGAGGAAATCGACCGGATGGCGAATCGGATCGGCGAAGAGGCCGGCGGCCTGGACTTTGTCGTACATGCCCTGGCGTACGCGCCGCGGGAGGAACTGGGCGGATCGTTCATGACGACCTCGCGAGAGGGTTTCCGGATCGCTCTGGACGTCAGCGCGTACTCGCTGATCGCGGTGGCCCGCCGGGCGGCTCCCCTGATGAAAGGCCGGGACGGAAGCATCATCACGCTGACCTACCTCGGCAGCGACCGGGTCGTGGCAGGCTACAACGTCATGGGAGTGGCCAAGGCCGCTCTCGAAGCGTCGGTGCGTTACCTGGCGAACGAGCTGGGGCCCGACGGTATCCGGGTCAACGCCATCTCGGCCGGTCCGATCCGCACGCTGGCCTCTTCGGCCGTGTCCGGCATTTCGGGCATGGTCAGGCTCCACTCCGAACGTGCCCCGATGAGAAAACCTACCGAAACAGATGAGGTAGGCGATACCGCGTTGTTCCTGGCCAGCTCCCTGTCCCGGGGAGTGACGGGCGAAGTCATCTATGTCGACGGCGGATACCACATCCTGGGGGTCTGACTCCCGCGCGACATCAGGCGGACAAGGTCCTGCCCTACCGACCATTCAAAGAGCTCATCTCCACATTGGCAGTAGAAGGTTCGAAGGCTCTGGCAAGCCTGAATCAAGCCGTCCAGCCGACCTCGGCGATAGACGGGTTTACACTGTGGGGCAGTCTACGACGTCTACGACGGCCCATTGTTCGGCGCTCATGGAGCGCTTCTACAGCTCTAAACGACTTTCACCATGGGCTCCTGGTCGGCAAGGGGAAATCATGAATTGGGGGAAGAAGTGAGGCATATTTTGCACACAGCCCTGGTTTCGATTGCGATCATCGGAACGGCTCTTCCGGCAACAGCAACAAGCCGCGGGGACGACGATCGCGCTCGGGCGGCGGTCCTGCTCGAAGAACGCATCGTAACTCTCGAAGCGCGCGTCGACACGCTGGAGCGGTTGATCCTGGACCAGGCGGAACTGCTTACCGGAGCGCTCACCGAGTTGGCTCGGTTGCAACCTGCCCAAGAAGCGGCGGAATCTGAAACAGCTGTCGCAACCCGGGCCACCGGGCCGACGACCTCTACCGGTGCCGGTCGGCCGGCCCCTCAAGGCGCTTCCTCGCTGGCTGGTTGGACCAGCAGCCATCCCTATATCAACAGCGCGAGCGGTGATTTCACGATGCAGTTCTCCGGACGGGTACACCTGGACTACCGGGGCTACAGCGATAAGAACACTCCCGGATCGACGTTTGTCCTGCGGCGTGCCCGCCTTACTGCCGAGGGACGCCTCTTCCAGAACTACGGTTACAGGGTGGAAACGGACTTCTCTGATAGATCCAGCGCGATCCTGCGAGACGCCTACATCGACGCTCATTTTACGGACGCCTTCGAACTACGGTTCGGCCAGTTCAAGGCGCCGTTCAGCCAGGAACGGTTGAACTCCAGCAACCGGATCAACTTCGTCGACCGGTCCTCCGTCGTCGAGTTGTCCCCGGGACGCTCGCCGGGAATCATGGTACACGGCTCGCTTTCGGATGCAGTCGAGTACGGTTTCAGCGCATCCAATGGCCAGGGTATTCTCGACAGCAATGACACGCCAACCCCGGAAGTTGTCGGCCAGCTCCGGCTCACACCTCTTCCGGACTCGGAACTGTTCGGTGGGCTCCGGTTCGGAGGGGCTTATGGGCATGGGCGCAGCGACCATGGTTCCAGCTTCAGAGGCAGGACCGCCAGTCGAAGCGTGACGTTCTTTTCGAGCGTTCCGATCAACGGGAAAGTGACACGCGCGAACGCTGAATTTCAATGGCTGTACCGCGGTTTCGCACTCCGCAGTGAGTACGATCAGGCAAACCAGTGGCGGGAGGGCCTGGCGGACGGGGGAGGAAACCTACCGGGAGTCGTGTCCAAAGGCTACACGGTGGACACCTCATACGTGATCGGCGGCGACATGCAGCCCAACACCTCGATCATCCCCCGCACAACCTTTCTCCAGGACGGGGGAACTGGAGCCGTCCAGTTTGTTTTCCGTTATGAAAACCTGCAGATTGACGATCTGGCCAGCGCCAACCGTGGGGAGGCGTATACCGTCGGTGTGAACTGGTGGCTCAGCCGGTTCATCCGCTACCAATCGAATGTGGCGTTCGAACGCTTCCAGCACCCCGATCGCACGGGCCTCTTCAACAGACGAAGTACGATCACTTTCCTGGGCCGGATGCAGGTCATGTTCTAGCGGGACCGAACGAGCTCCAAGTGTCAGTCCGCGGCCAGGACATGGCCCTGCTCGGTCTTGTCGGGAAGCGATGAGGACCTGTCCTGCGGTGCGCGCCAATGGTCGATCACGGACACTCGCTGGACGCAGCTGACCGTACAGCGAGGTGCGCACGGCTTCTTCGAGCAGAACTCGCGCTCGATGTCGGCAGTGGTGTAGTCGGCGAGCGGTGTGCCGGGATAACCGCGCTGCTGGGAACAATAGTGGACGAGGCCGTCCTCGCAGATGTAGAGGTATCGCGCGCCAGCCCGACAGCTCCAGTTATTGGTCTTTCCTTTAGCCAGGTTTTCCTGAAACCAGTCCAGCCGAGTGTAGCTCGTGCTGCCGATGCTTCGAATCTTGCGATAGACCCGTTCTTCCCTCTTCTTGAGAGGCTTGACCTGGCCTCCGCCGTCATGAATGATCCCGAGCGACGTCGAAAAACCGAGGTGCTGAGCCAGTTCCGTGATGTGCAGGGCGTCCTCGGGCTGCTTGATGCCGCCGCCGATGACCGAGTTGATGTTGACGTTGAAGTCGGCGTACTCCCTCAGGTACTGCAGTTTTTTCTCCAGGACCTTCAGGCTCTTCATCGATACTTCATCGGGTTCGATATTATCGATGCTGATCTGCAGGTACTCGAGACCACACTCATTCAGGGCGCGGATTCTGTCGGGAACCAGAAGGTATCCGTTCGTGATGATCCCTGCGATCATTCCACCCGAGCGGATTCGGGCGATGATCTTCTCGATCTCGGGATGCATCAGCGGCTCGCCGCCGCTTATCGTGACGATCGACGTGCCCAGATCGGCCAGTTTGTCCACACGCCGGAACATCTCCTCGGTCGATACCGGAGGGGAGAAATCGTCGTACTCGTTGCAGTAGGTGCAGGCGAGGTTGCAACGCCGCATCGGGATGATGTGTGCCAGCATCGGGTGCCGGGTAGAGGTCAACCCCCGCACGATCATCCGCGTTTCGCGCCATGCGAGTCGAAACTTGGTCCTACGGTTCATGGGTCCTGGGGGCCGTCCCCGGAAGGCCGGGTGGACGTAACATTAGAACACAACAAGCGATCATGCCGGCGGCGATGCCGGTCAGGGGCGAAACCGAATCACGACTCGAACCTTCTGTGCCCGGCCGTCAAACTGCCATTGACGGACTGCGCTCGTCGCCAGACCACTGAAAATATCGGGTCGGGCCGAGATCAGCCATAGCCCGATCACCTCGCCTCTGTCCGAAATCTGCACATCCACGGTCACCTCTCCCGCCACCCCACCGCGGCGCAGTTCTTCCGGATAGATGGGGCGCACCAGCGATCGGATGCGGGGGCCGTCGTCGGAATCGGACGCGAGCTCGTATTCAAGGTACTCATCGCTACCGGAAGCGTAGTAAGTCAAAGCTGCCGTGGCCGTCGACGACGGCTCGGACCGCGACGATGGCTGGGATAGCGACGTCCCGGCGGACGGCGGGGATGTCGGGCGGCCGGCGGCAAGGAGAACCAGTTCGCGGATCTGTTGAAGCTCGTTGAGATAGATTTCAGAAAGAGCCAGGTACACGAGCGGATCGCGCGTCCGTTCATGGGACGCGCGTTCGAGCGTGGAAAGGACCTCGGGTATGCGACCTTCGCCCATCTGGACGAGGTGAAACGCTGCCAACGGCCCCATGTCGTCGTCGATCAACGCGTCCACGAAGTGCTCCCGAGCCTCCTGGTAACTCCCGACCATGCGCGACATGATGCCTCGGGAATAAGCAACGCGGGGGCGAACGGCGTCGTTGCCGGCAGCCGCCGCGAGATACATTGCAGCCTCTTCGTCACGTCCGGTCGACAACAGCATCTCTCCGACGCTGACGTCGACCCATGCCCGGTCGATCGCCTCGGTTCGAGAGTGCGCGATCTCGACGTCCCCCTCGAAATTCACCAGCGATCGGGAGTGGATACCGTGCCGAAGATAGCCGGCCAGCTCCACCTCCAGGTCTCTTATCGTCACGGGCAGGAAATCCATCAGCTCCACGTCGTGCCGCCGCAACTCCTCCTGATAGATCTGGAACTGCTCGGCGTACGGGCCGTGCTTCAGATAGTGCACAAGAGCCCAAGCCTCGGAATAGAACAGGTTGGCCTTGTCCTGTTCATTGTAGTGGGGCGAGGTCGGATCGACATCGAACAACTCGGATAGGGGCAGCAACGGACCGGCGATGAGAAGATTCACCCTCTCCCTCGGCGTCTGTCCAACCGTCATGGTGTTGCCGCTGATCACGGCCGAAGCAAAGTATTCGCCGAGCCCCTCGTTGAGCCACGTCGGGGGGCTTTCCAGCGCCCTCGAGATCAGGTAGTGCGCCAGTTCGTGCTGGATGATGCGTGTCGAACCACGGGTGAGGTCGGAGGAGAGCACGATGTAGTCGCGGTCGATCCCCTTCTGGTAATAGCCTTCCACCGAGATCGCTTCCCCTTCGTACAAGGGGCCGAGCCGCTCCATCTCATGCGGCTCGAGGATCAGAACGTCGAGGGGAAGTTCGGGTATTCGGATGTTCTGGAAAGCATGCCGGCCGACCAGTTGATAAAAGGTTTCCAACTCCTCGAGCACCTCCAGGGCACGCTCTTCGCCCACGGGCGACTTGACGACGAAGGCGTCGGAGCGGACCTGAACCCAGGAGGTCACCAGGACCATGGCCAGGACAAGATTCATCAGTTCAAGTCTACACCCACGGTACCGCCGGACCCATAACAGAACCGGCAGCCAAGCCAGAACCGGAGCGGTAGCGACCGGGTAATCCCCTTTCTGTTTCACTTCCCGACCCGGCGCTAGCGCTTCGGGTTCTGGACGCCAGCCCCGTCCGAGTTCCCTTCATCATGGGCGACGGACACTCTCAGGGCAGACCTTGTTGCATGGATCATCCCGAAGGATACCTTATCATCGTGTTTTTCAACACAGGGGATAACCTAGGAGCCTGTCGGGAATTGGCTCCCTCGAAGCAAGAATCAACAACTTACGAGCCATCCCCGGTCTGTAAGTTGTTGATTCTTGGTTGCAGACTTCTTATTCCCGACAGGCTCCTAGATGCCACATAAGTTCAACGCAGCGCGACGGCACAAGTTTGATAAGGCACAGTACCGGGTGATCAACTGGGCGGAATATAACGAGAGCCTGCGCCAGCGGGGTGATCTGACGATTTGGGTCAGTGATGAGGCTCAAAGTGTGTGGCGCGCGCCGCGCCGCACGTCACGGGGTGGCCAGCGGAGATACTCGGATCTGGCGATCGAGACATGCCTGACGCTGCGCACGGCGTATCGGCTTGGGTTGCGAGAAACGCAGAGGCTGATGGGTTCCATCGGCACGCTCATGGGGCTGGATATACGGGTGCCGGATTACTCCACACTGTCGCGTCGCGCAAACGGCTTGAGCATCGCTCAGGCGATGAGGCAAGCCGGGTCTGTGCCTGTCCATCTGGTGGTGGACAGTACCGGCCTCAAGATCTTCGGAGAAGGAGAATGGCTCGCACAGAAGCATAAAACCAGGGGAATACGCCGCCGCTGGCGCAAACTCCACCTCGGACTGGACCTCCATAGCGGTGCGATTGTTTGCGCCGACCTGACTCACGATGACGTTGGAGACAGCACCGCCTTACCCGGGCTCCTGGATCAACTCGATGCCTCGGTCACGGGCTTCCTGGCGGACGGCGCCTATGATGGAGCGTCCACACGGGATATGTTGAGACATCGGTATGGGGAGACCCTGGATGTGGTTATACCGCCGCCAAAGAACGCAGTGATCCGACCGCAATCGGCGCGGGATCCAACCGTTCGGGATCGCCATATTGCCCAGATCCGCAGCAACGGCCGCATGGCATGGCAAGTGGCCACAGGGTACAACCAGCGCAGCCGGATAGAAACGCAGATCGGCCGGTGGAAGAGCGTCATCGGCCCCAGACTCAGATCCCGCAGCTTCTCCAGGCAAATCACGGAGATCCAGGTCGGCCAGAAAGTCCTGAACACAATGACCGCACTCGGACGGCCTGTGTTCGAACGTATCGCCTGACGCTACCGCTTGGGAAAGGGCGAATTCCATCTCCGCCCCGATCCATGCAACAACGCTATCTGGATCGCCATTTCGGTTTATGTTCACGTCGCCATCATCCGGAAGCGCCTCGGCATCGATAGGAGTCTTTACCAAATCCTACAGATTCTCAGCATTACGATTCTTGAGAAACAGCCCATTTTGCAGGCCTTTCACGCGCCTGATTCCCAATTCAATGAACTCCAAGATCCTAACCAGCTGGTTCTATTCGACTTCTAACCGGACACTAGTGTGTTCAGAACTTTCTGGCCGAGTTGGATCTCCGTGATTTTCCTGGAGAAGCTGCGGGATTTGAGGTTGGGGCCGATGACGCTCTTCCAACAGCCGATCTGCGTTTCTATCCGGCTGCGCTGGTTGTACCCTTTCAGGACAAGACAGGATCGGGAATCGGCTTTGCAGCGGGCCCCGGACGCGGACTGGACGAAGATGATGGGTGTGAGTTGTGGCGGGTCTGAGTGGCTGGAACACCTGCGGAAAACTTCTGTCTTTGCGTGTGGGCGTTTCAGGGGAGGACTATGCAGCTTGACAGTGGGTAGTTCGGACGATTGAAGGTACGCATGAGCTCCGGCACCGGGAATGTGTTGGTGTGGCTGCTATCGAGAACGATAGTCCGGTACTGAGACGCCCTTCACGAAGTGACTTCGCGACTGAACGCGCTTACACGAGCGGAAAGAAGGAGCCCAAACCTGCACCTATTGCAGCGGGCTCATTCCCGGCGAAGAATAAGTCCCCCGCCCCACGATTTCCTTGGACAGTGATTTGAGAAACTACAACGCAGGAGGATCACGATATGTCCAGAGAAACGAAGGAGGAATCCGGAATCGCGAAGGGAGCCCGTAGGGCGACCGAAGCGGGGCCGGATTTTCGAAGCCGCGGGAAGGGCCGGTGGTCGGCTCGGCGTAAGGTCACGGTAGTGCTGGAGTTGTTGCGTGGAGAAGATCTTGAAGCGATGAGCCGGCAGTATGGCGTGACGGCGGCGGCGCTGACCCGTTGGCGGGAGGCGTTCCTGCAGGGAGGCGAGGACGGCCTGAAGAGCCGGATCGTGGATGTGGTTGACGAAGAAAGGAAGACGCTGAAGTCAGCGGTGACCAGTCTGGTGATGGACAACGAACTGTTGCGGGAACGGATCCGGCATCTGGAGGACGAGAAGCCTTTTCTACGGTGGAGGTCGAAGCGATGAGCCGGACCCTGTCGCCCTCCACACACCAACTGTATGGTCTGGCCCGTGTCGCAGCGGCCTGGGGGTTGCCCCGGTCGACGTACTATGCTCGACGGGATCGACGGAACCATCCGGCCGAGCCGCGTAAACGGGGGCCCAAGACCCCGTTTACCGACGCGGAGTTGACCGGACGGATTCGGCAAGAAATTGCGGCCTCGCCGTTTACTGGGGAAGGACACCGGAAATTCTGGGCGCGGCTCCGGGTCGCCGGCGTCCGCACCTCCAAGGCTCGGGTCTTGCGCCTGATGCGGGAAGCTCAACTTCTGGCGCCCCAACGCCAGGCCGCACCCGTTGCGCGCAAGGCGCATACCGGAACCATCACCACCGATCGCCCGAACCAGATGTGGGGCATCGATGCCACCGCCACGGTGACCCTCGACGATGGTGCGGTCACTGTATTCGCCGCCATCGATCACTGCACGGCCGATTGTGTCGGCATTCACGCCGCCAAACGGGCGACGCGTTTTGAAGCCCTCGATCCCATCCGGCAAGGCCTCAAAGAGTACTTCGCCGGCTTTCACGCCGACGCGGCCGCCGGGCTTCGACTCCGTCATGATCATGGGTCCCAATTCATGAGCGACGATTTTCAAAACGAGATCCGATTCCTTGGCATCGTCTCCTCACCGGCGTGTGTCCGGGAACCGGAAGGCAATGGCTGTATCGAACGCTTCTTCAAGACCCTGAAAGAGCAGTTGCTCTGGGTGCGTCACTTTCGCTCTATTCCGGAACTGGTTCGAGCTCTTCAGGACTTTCGCGCTCTCTATAATCAGCACTGGTTGATCGAGCGCCTCGGCTTTCAATCTCCGGCTCAGGCTCAACAACGTCTTGCAATTGAGTCAGCGACTTGATTATGGTGGGTTCACTCTGTCCAGGAAATCAGGGGCGGTACAGACTCAACTAAAACCGTCTCCGGAAAACCCGGGGCGGTTCAAACACCATAGCCGGAAGGGTAAGCCATGCTCAAGAAATTCACTATTGCTGTAACGTTTGCTCTATTCCTGTTTGGGACATCCGCACGCACGTTCGCACAGGAGAACGCCACATTGGGGGGCTCGGTGACTGACCCTACAGGAGCATTGATACCCGGTGCCGGCGTAACAGCGACGAATGACACCACCGGGATTGCCTCAACGGGTGTGACGAACGCAGTCGGCGAGTACACGTTCACGCTGCAGCCGGGAACCTACACGCTCACAGCGGAGCTGCCCGGCTTTCAAACTGGAATCGAAAGCAATGTCACACTCGGGGCGGGCCAACAGGTCCTGCGGAATTTTACGCTCCAGATCGGCGTGTTCGCCACGACCATCACGGTCGGAACGCGCGCCCAACCCCGATCGATGACGGAGTCGACGGTGCCGGTCGACGTCATCCGGACCGAGGACTTCGCGAGCCAGGGCAGTACCGATCTGGCAAACCAGTTGCGGGCAGTCGTCCCCTCCTTCAACATCAACATTCAGCCGATCAGCGACGCGGCAACCATCATCCGGCCGGCGAACCTGCGCAACCTGGCCCCGGATCACACCCTGATCCTGGTCAACGGCAAGCGCCGCCACCGCGCGGCGGTCATCGCCTGGCTCGGCAACGGCATCGCCGACGGCTCGCAGGGGCCAGACATCTCCGTCATCCCCTCGATGGCGCTCCGGCAGGCCGAGGTGCTGCGCGACGGCGCAGCGGCCCAATACGGCTCGGACGCCATCGCCGGCGTCATGAACTTCCAGCTCAAGGATGCCTCATCGGGCGGCAGCCTGGAGTTCCGCACGGGAGCCTACCGCAATGCGAACCCGGGCAACACGTCCACCTGCGGGGCGGGAATCATCGGAGACATCAAGCATTCCTGTAACGGGATCGGAGGGCATGGCCAGGCGTTCGCGCTTGCCGGTAACGTCGGGCTGCCGCTGGGCGAGACCGGATTCGTGAACCTCAGCATGGAGTACGGTAACGCCAACCCGACCAGCCGCAGCATCCAGCGCAACGACGCGCAGGCGATCATCGCGGCCGGCAATACGAACCTGCGCAACCCGGCGCAGGTCTGGGGATCGCCGAAACTTGATGACGACCTGAAGATGTTCGTCAACTTCGGCCATCTGTTCGAGAACCAACTGCAGTTCTACGGCCACACCAACTTTGCGAGCCGCACAGTAACCGGCGGGTTCTATTTCCGGAATCCGCACACCCGCGGCGGGGTCTTCCGCGGCAACAGACTCCACCCCATCTCTCGCCTCAACGTATACGACAAAGACGGCAAGTTCACGAACTTCCCCGACCCCAAAGAGCTCGACACCGATGAGTCTGATCACCGTGACGCCACCGTATACGATGCAAACGGCCAAGTTGCAAGCCTCCCGGGGCAGGCCGGCATCCCGTCGCTCCTCGTGGGCGACCGGGTCTGGGCCGAGACCGACGTTCAGGAAGCTGGCGGCTGCGCCACGATTCCGGTCATCAACCACGTCCCCGATGCAGCCGCCCTCCAGCAGGTCGAGGCCGACCCGAACTGCTTCACGTTCTACAGCCGGTTCCCCGGAGGTTTCACGCCGCAATTCGGCGGCGACCTGATCGATTATTCGTGGGTCAGCGGGCTGCGCGGGTTCCTGAACAACGGCCTCACTTGGGATGCGAGCGTCAACATCGGCACCAGCGAGGTCGATCAGTTCATCTTCGACACGATCAACGCGTCGCTGGGCTACGACACGCCAACCGCGTTCGAGCCGGGTAGCTATCGGCAGGACGCCGTCAACCTCAACTTCGATATCTCCTACCCGGTCAACGATACCGTGAACGTCGCCGGCGGCACGGAGTGGCGGAGGGAGAAGTTCACCATCGGGGCGGGCGGGCAGCCCTCCTGGGAGATCGGCCCGTATGCCGCACAGGGTTTCAGTTCCGGTTCGAACGGCTTCAACGGCTACCGGGAGGACACGACGGCGGGAATCTGGAGCCGCAGCAACATTGCGGTCTACGGCGACCTCGAGTTCACCCCAGGCAACCGATGGACAATCGGCACGGCCGTCCGGTTTGAAGACTTCTCAGACTTCGGCACGACGACGAACGGCAAGATCTCGATGCGCGTCGGGCTGACCGAGGCATTCTCGTTGCGCGGCGCGGTCAGTAGCGGGTTCCGGGCGCCGACGCCCGGCCAACAAAACACGTTCAACGTGACGACCGCGTTCATCGGCGGACAGTTGACCAACAACGGCGTGGTCCCGCCCACGTCCGCGGTGGCCATCTCGAGGGGTGGCGGGCAGCTCCAGCCGGAGAAATCCATCAACTACAGCGCAGGAGCGGTCTTCGAGCAGGGCCCGGTAATCTTCACCGCCGATTACTTCCGGATCGACATCGATGATCGTCTCGCCCTATCTCAGGAAATCGCGCTAACGGAGCCTGAGATCCTTACGCTGCTTGCGGAAGGGATTCCCGAGGCGCGGAATTTTCCGGTGTTCCGGTTCTTCCTGAACGACTTCTCGACGACGACCCAGGGCATCGACCTGATTTCGACCGTGGCGGCCGGGCGTACGACGTTCAGCGCGGTCTTCAACTACACGGACACGGCGCTCAAGAATCTCGAAACCTCCGTGATCGATGAATTCCGCATCAATACGCTGGAGCGGGGACTGCCGAAGACACGGTGGAACTTCACCGTCAACCACGCTGCCGACCGGTTGAACCTGATGGGCCGGCTGAGCTACTTCGGCGCGTTCTGGGATAGCGAGGATGGAAGGAATGCGGGCGACGTTACGGGAGAGCAGTCCTGGCTGTACCCGGCCTACGGCGGAAAGGCGCTGCTCGATCTCGAACTCGGCATTCCGGTCGGCGAAAACTTCATGGTGGCCATCGGCGGCGAGAACGTGCTGAACACCTACCCCGAGGTGAACATGTTCGGCGCCCAGACGGTAGGCAATCAGTACGGCCAGTTCTCGCCGTTCGGTTTCAACGGTGCCTACTACTACATGCGGCTCAACTACACGTGGGGCATCGGTTTCTAGGGGTTCTGGTGCAGATAGGATTGTCGGAGCGATAAGACCGGGAGTGCGCCGCTCCGAGCTGCCGCCACGGGGCAAGTGCAGCGGCGCGGTTGATCTTGAAATTGTCCCCTCAAGCACCTGTCCGGCTTTCTGGGACCCCCTCAGCCCTCGTCGGGAATGATCCCGCTGCAATACGTGCAGGTTCGGGCTCGCTCTTTCCGCTCCCTGTAAGCGCGCTCAGTCGCGAAGTCACTTCGTGGGGGGGGTCTGAATACTGGACTATCGTTCTCGATAGCATCCACGCCAACGCATTCCCGGTGCCGTAGATCACTCTTGCCTTCAATCGTCCGCACGATCACACCGTCAAGTTGCATAGTCTCCCATTCCGTACCGTATCAGATTGCCCCCGCGCACTCCTCAGGGGCGGTGACAGGAGCATCTTTCCGCAGGTTTTCCTGACCCGCAGGCCCGCACCAGCAATTCAGAATTCGAAAGAAGGTTTCCAGCAGCGAACTAGGAGCCTGCGCCGTAGGAAGTGAATGAGATAATTGTGTCGCAGTTAGGAGGAGATTGCGATGCCGACGACGTTTCGCCCGTACCAGCCGGATCAGGGGTTGCTGCTGGCGCCGGATATGCGGGATTGGTTGGCGGAGGGGCACTTGGCGCACCATGTGAGCGATCTGGTGGACGGATTGGACTTGACGGCGTTTTACGCGCCTTACGAGGGGGACGGTCGTCGCAAGTCGCCGTATGAGCCGCGGATGATGGTGAAGGTGATGATCTACGGGTACGCGACGGGGGTGTTTTCCTCCCGAGGGCTGGCGCGGAAGCTGGAGGAGGACGTGGCATTTCGGGTGTTGGCGGCGGGGAATTTTCCGAGCCATCGGACGATTTGCGAGTTTCGCCGCCGTCATTTGGCGGATTTCAAGGCGCTGTTTGTGGAGGTGGTGCGTCTGGCGCGCGAGACCGGCGTTGCGAACTTCGGCAAGTTGTCGATCGACGGGACGAAGGTTCGAGCCAACGCCAGCAAGCGCAAGGCGATGAGTTACGGTCGGATGCTGGAGGAGGAGCGGCGTCTGGAGAGCGAGATCGAAGCGTTGCTGTCGCGCGCGCGGGAGACCGACGCGGCGGAGGACGCGCGTTTCGGGGAGGCGCATCGCGGCGATGAGTTACCCGAGGAGTTACGCCGCCGGGAGGATCGGCTGGCGGCGATCCGGGCGGCCAGGGCGCGATTGGAGGCCAGGCAACGGGAGGCCGACGAGGCGCGGGGACGCGAGCCCGGTTCGAAGCGCAACCGGAAGGGCGGGCGGCCATACAAGCGGGAATACGGCGAGCCGGACGAGAAGGCGCAGGACAACTTCACGGATCCCGAAAGCCGGATCATGAAGACCTCATCGGAGGGTTTTCAGCAGTGCTACAACGCGCAGGTGGCGGTGGAGGGAGAGAAGCAGTTGATCGTCGCCACCGAGGTGTCGTCGAACGCCAGCGACCAGGGTCGACTGGTCCCGCTGGTGGACGAGGTGGAGGCCACCCATGGGGAACGGCCGGAGACGGTGCTGGCGGATGCGGGCTACTGCAACGAGGACGACCTTGAGGCGCTGGAGGCGCGCGGCGTGGACGGCTATGTGGCCTTGGGCCGGGAGGGCCGGCGCGCGGTCGCGGTGGACGCGGCCAGGCATCCGGCGAAGGCCCGCATGGCCGAGAAGCTGGCGACCTCGGCGGGACGGGTGCAGTACGCCCGACGCAAATGGCTGTCGGAGGCGCCCAACGGGTGGATCAAGGAGGTGCTCGGTTTCCGCCGATTCAGCCTGCGCGGCCTGAACAAGGTCCAGGGCGAGTGGAACTTGGTGTGTCTGGCATTGAACGTCAAGCGGATGCAGGGCTTCAGGCAGCCTGATGACAGGGATACCGCCCGCAAATCAGGCCGAACGAGGGTCGATTCAAGCACCCGTGGCGCACCCATCGGCGCCTCGGCGTCCAAAACGCCATTCCCCGGTCACCGATACCGATCGATCGCCATCTCGCGTAATTCGCCGAGCCGAAAATCGTCCTACGGCGCAGGCTCCTAGGGAGGGTTCGATGAGCCCTGTCAAATGTCAGGCTTGACGTAAACATTGAGCCCTACCTTGGCCTCCACGCCGTTGGCATCTTTAACGCCGATATTACCCTCAGTTGACGCTACCCGTCTGGTTTTTCCAGAAGCGCTGATGTTCCCGCTGTGGTTCAAGTCCACATAAATCACGAGGCGGTTCCCATCCACCACTGAAGGCTTCTGAAACCGCGCCGGGGTCTTTTCCGATTCCCGGATTGCCTGCCTTACGCGCTGACGGACTGGCGTAGCCCGTACCCTGGCAATGGCGTGGCACTGCAAGCGTTGTTGCATGGATCATCCCGAAGGATGCCTTATCATCGTGTTTTCCAACACAGGGGATAACCTAGTGTAGTCCGTCACAATTAACGTAACGGCTCTGGCTGTCCCATTTCTGATCATATATGAGGAAAATAATGACCATTAGATCGGAAATCCCTGTGCGGAACGAACTCGGACGGCTTGGCCGAAGCCGCAGTGTGTCGGTCTGGCTCGGGGAACGATCCGAATAAGGTACAGTCTGTTAGACGGGGACCACTAGGAGCCTGTCGGGAATAAGAAGTCTGCAACCAAGAATCAACAACTTACAGACCGGGGATGGCTCGTAAGTTGTTGATTCTTGCTTCGAGGGAGCCAATTCCCGACAGGCTCCTAGATGCCACATAAGTTCAACGCAGCGCGACGGCACAAGTTTGATAAGGCGCAGTACCGGGTGATCAACTGGGCAGAATATAACGAGAGCCTGCGCCAGCGGGGTGATCTGACGATTTGGGTCAGTGATGAGACTCAAAGTGTGTGGCGCGCGCCGCACCGCACGTCACGGGGTGGCCAGCGGAGATACTCGGATCTGGCTATCGAGACATGCCTGACGCTGCGCACGGCGTATCGGCTGGGGTTGCGACAAACGCAGGGACTTATGGGATCCATCGGCACGCTCATGGGGCTGGATATACGGGTGCCGGACTTCTCCACACTGTCGCGTCGCGCAAACGGCTTGAGCATCGCTCAGGCGGTGAGGCAAGCCGGGTCTGTGCCTGTCCATCTGGTGGTGGACAGTACCGGCCTCAAGATCTTCGGCGAAGGGGAATGGCTCGCGCAGAAGCATAAAACCAGGGGAATACGCCGCCGCTGGCGCAAACTCCACCTCGGACTGGACCTGGCCAGCGGTGCAATTGTTTGCGCCGATCTGACTCACGATGACGTTGGAGACAGCACCGCCTTACCCGGGCTCCTGGATCAACTCGATGCCCCGGTCACGGGCTTTCTGGCTGACGGTGCCTATGATGGAGCGTCCACACGGGATCTGCTGAGGGAACGGTATGGGGAGACCCTGGATGTGATTATACCGCCGCCAAAGAACGCAGTGACCCGACCGCAATCGGCGCGGGATCCAACCGTTCGGGATCGCCATATTGCCCAGATCCGCAGCAACGGCCGCATGGCCTGGCAGGCGGCCACAGGGTACAACCAGCGCAGCCGGATAGAAACGCAGATCGGCCGTTGGAAGAGCGTCATCGGCCCCAAGCTCAAATCCCGCAGCTTCTCCAGGCAAATCACGGAGATCAAGGTCGGCCAGAAAGTTCTGAACACAATGACCACACTCGGACGGCCTGTGTTCGAACGTGTCGCCTGACGCTACCGCTTGGGAAAGGGCGAATTCCATCTCCGCCCCGATCCATGCAACAACGCTGGTATTCGTCTACCCACCCGATACTTCAAGGGTAGGGGCACCGTGGGGAGAACCGCTGATCGACGCCTTTGGCAACGACTGGTTTCTGGAACATCATCGCATCGTGAGCAACTTCGGCGATGGCTGGATCTACTATTCCTTTACAAATCCAGCGACGGGCCGGGATGAGCCGAAGGCGTCCTATCTCAAGAGCATCGACTGGGAGGGGACCGCAGCCGTGATCGGCGCGGGGGTCTACCGCCGCGACATCCCCGGCACGTGCAGAAGTGAAGAGGTCAACGCCTTGCTGCTCGAGGATGAGCCTTCCAACGAAAGGCTGGCCGAGTTCGTCCGTTGCGCCGCCCTGGAGATGGAATCACAGGGGTACTTCGCCGTCCGGGCCCTGTCGAGCGATCCCCGCTGGCGGAGCCGCTCAATCTACCTGTTCGGATTGGATACCTACGGCAACACGCTGTTCAGCGGCGATCCCTACAGCCAGTGGTTCGGGGCACTGGCCCCGGAGCTGAACGCGCACCGGGAGGGTCCCTTCGGGGGCCGTGACGTCATCGCCGTCGGCGACGCGTTCGGGGAGACGTTCTTCTACTACACAGCCCGCAACCCGGCCACCGGGAGACTCCAGAGGAAGGTGACCTTCGTCAAGCGGGTCGTCGTCTATGGCCTGCCCATCCTGCTCGCCTCCGGCTACTATCTGGATTGAGCGGTCCCGCCGACGCCATTCCTCCGTTTGTAGCCCGTCCCGTTCCAGAAGACGGCACTGCCGTCAATGCCCAGCGCCAGAATGGGTTAGGGGCGGTCGACCCCTCCAGTGGAGAAGGACTCTCTGAATCAGCCCCGGGATGCCGACCATCACGAGGTAGGGAAGCAGCACGCCGATGAGCACGTCGAGCGGGGCCGACAGGGGTGTCCAGGGCAGATTGAACTCACCCGGGTTACGACGCCGGGCAGCAGGGCAAGCCGGTGCCGCATCGTGACCGGGGACTGCGAGCCAAGGCACTCAATCGTTGAGGACAGCCAGAGGCAGGGTCGTGAAGAGGGCGTGGTCGAACAGCAGCGCGATCGCCGTGACCGGCTCCGTGCACTCAAGCCGCACCGACCCGAAGAGCTGCGCGGGCAACCCCGGGATGAATTGATCGACGAACCGCGCGGTGTTCGCGTGGGCGGGGATGGCGAAACGGTATTCCCCGAGCCGGGTTTGGGTCAGGAAGTCGTAGACCGCGAGCGTGCACTCGGCGGCCTGAGGCGCGTCGTTGGCAACGGCTAGGCCCAGCCTTCGGGCGGCGGGGCCGAGATCCTGCAGGAGCATGCCGCGGAACACCGTGCCAGGTTGTGCAGAGAACAGGGTGGCCATTCCGCTCGTGCGCCCGTGGCCATCCTTCAGCTGGTAGAGGATCTGGGCAGCTACTGCCTGATCGCACTCCAGGGTGGCGTAGCCGGCCCGCAAGCCCGGCCCGCCGGTGGCGGCGGGCACCGGCGGGTCGGTGAATCCGCGGGTCGGTAACGGAAACAGATCGGCAGGCGCGACCGAGAAGGTTGCCCCCGTCACCCCCGGAGTGATGCCGACGTCGGAGAAGCGGTCGAGACCGACACCGTAGGGTGTCAGCGTGCACTCGGCGGGGGTGTCGCCGACGTTGGTGACCATCAACAGGACGCCCCACCCCCCGCCGTCGGCGATTTGCGGGAAGATGTGGCGAGTCTGGGCGGCCCGGTCGGCCTGGCCGAGGGCCGCGGGCGCGGTCCACACCCACACCGTCATGGCCAGCCCCAGCACCGCATGCGGTATCTTTCGGGTCCGTGTCATGGTTTCTCCCTTCTCGCGGACCGCATCCGACCCGCCGCTCGATGCCGCGACTGGAGGCCCGTTCTCAGGGCCGACAGCCTGTGCTGGGGAACGCCTAATTATGGTGACACATCCCAGCGGTAGCTGAGACCGAAATAGTAGTAGGCGCCGTTGAAACCCCAGAGTGTGAACTCGCTGTGGGGGGTTCTGGTGCAGATAGGATTGTCGGAGCGATAAGACCAGGAGTGTGCCGCGGCGATGCGGACTATGCTGCCATGACATGACGCCAGGTCACGGCGGGATTCGACTGCAAGGTGATCGGAATTGCGGACTGGCGTTTCTGAATCTTCTGCGCCAGTTCGATGCCGATAATGACGCGTCGCGCATTGTCGAACGTCTTGAATCCCAACATCGGTTGCAATCGCCCCTTCACCCGGCGGTGCTCCTGCTCCACAACGTTGTTCAGGTATTGACAGCAACGAATCGTCACCGGTTTCCGCCCCCGGAAGTTGAACTCCCCGTTCATTCCCATGCGCCGCTGGGCGCTATGGCTCGGCTGGTGGCCATCCAAGGTGATGCTGTGTGGCTCCCGATGATGCTTCAGTGCCTTGCGAAAGAAGGCCTTCGCCGCCGCGATACCACGTGGCCGACTGAGAAAGAACTCCACGGTGTTGCCCTGTCCGTCCACGGCTCGATACAGGTACATCAACTGGCCTCGCACCTTGATGAATGTTTCATCAATTCGCCAGCTCCCACCCACCTGTCGCTCGAATCGGTTCCAGCGCCTTTCGCAGGTTTCGGCATAGCGAACGCCCCAACGCAAGATCGTGGTGTGCGAAATCGATAAACCCCGTTCACCTAAAATCGCGACCAGGTCTCGGTAACTCAATTTGAAGCGAAAATACCAGCGCAGGCAGAGGAGAATGATGTCGTCATCGAACCAACGTCCGGCAAATAGAGGATTCCGCTCAGTTTTCTGATGCGCCATAACCCATTATGCTTCATACAACACCGACCGTGATAGCCCGACGCCACGACACGGCTGGGCCGCTGGCCGTCGCCACGCCGACCACCCGGAAGCTCGCCGACGCCTCTATCAGCGTCAACACCCGACGCGCCTACCTCGGTGCGCTGGCGCGCCTGGACGCATGGCGGGGGACCGCCCCGGTTGACGACGCCTCACTGGCCGTCTACCTCGGCACGATCTACGAGGCGGGCCGCGCGCCCGCAACCGCCGCCCTCGCCGTGGCCGCCGTCCGGTTTCGGGCCAAGCTCGCCGGCCAGCCGGACCCCGCCGGGGAAGCGACCGCCCGCGTGTTGGGCGGCTACCGTCGCACGGCCGCCGACCGGGGCCGGGGCCAGGCCGCCCCACTGAGCGCGGACGGGCTCGCCGCGATTCTCGCCACCGCCGAACGGCCACGCACCGACGGCCGCGGCGTTGAATCCCACACCACGGCGCAACGCCGGGGCCGCACGGACGCCGTGATCGCCGGCTTGTTGTTCATGGGCGGGTTGCGCCGCGCCGAAGTGAGCGCGCTTGAATGGCGGGACGTGTCGGACACCAGCGACGGCGACGGCGTGCTGATTGCGGTACGTCAATCGAAAACGAATCAAGAGGGGGACACCGCCGACGTGCGGTTTTTGAAGAACGGCGCAGCAGCGGCGGTCCGCACACTTCGCACCGACAGGCCCGACGCCGCGCCTACGGATCGGGTGATCGGGTTGTCCCCGCTACAGATTCAGCGCCGCAGCCCGCGCCGCCGGCATCGAGGCGCACTTGACGGCGCACAGTGGCCGGGTTGGGCTCGCGTCCGAAGGGCATCAACACCACGTCACTCAGGAATTAACGCCAGCAACGAACAGGCAACGAACAGGCAACGAACTAGGAGGAAAACCATGATGGTACGAACGGTATTAGTCGACCCAACGCGGGCGGTTCAAGAGGCACACCTAGAGCAGATCGCAGACGGCACCGTCGCGGTCGTCAGCAAGGCTGATTTTCCGACTAAGAATGGGAAATACCCGGCTGACATTACCAGCAGACTGACTGAGGACCACGAGAAGCATTGCCCCGACATTTGCGGCGGGTTGGAACAACCGCGAACGGAACCGGACAAGGGCCAAAAGCCGAATGACGTATCGGAAGACCCGGCGGTTAACGAGGTACTGCGCCGGGTCTTGAAGAAACGCTGACGCTGGCTCCATGCTTAGGTATGCCTGGACGCCGTTCGTCGCGTCAGCGCGGTCCTCAGCGTCCGTCAGCCTAGCGTGATTGATAACTACTTGTTCTTTATTACTTGTAAGGTCTTCCCGAAAGCGCGAAGAATCGGGCGGGGGAGTCTTCCCGAAAGCGCGTGGAAAACCCCATGGATTCACACAAGCCTGTGGAAATAAGCGATTTGCGACCTTGTGGCGCTTTGCGCGGCGCAGGGTATACCGAGTCCCAACCCGACGCGGACAGGCCGCTGCCGGACTACTGAGAGGCCGGGAAAGGGGAACCTAGCGGCCTGACTGGCCTTGATTGAGCGGCGCAATGGCCGGGATCGAAGGGTGCAGGATCAAGACCCCTTTGGCCGTCGTGTAGTTCAACTCCGGCCAGGCCAGTTTGATCTTCTTCAACTCGCGGAGGCACTTTGTACGGAAGTTGTCAACGGTGCGCTTGTCGCTGGCTTTGGCCGGGTCCACTCCGAATTGCCGGTACAACTGACGCCATGTAAGGCGTTGTGAGCTTGTCAGAGCAAAGATTCGGTCTCAAGGTCGGCCGGAATTTCATGGACGGACCACATCATTTCTGCATCGGATTTATTCAAATCATCGGCTATGCGTTGCGCCGTCTCTTTCTTTTGAATGAAAGGCTGATCCTCAGTCGTGCTGTCAGGGATGATCGACGCTTGATAGGCATTCACGCGGTCTTCATTTTTGGTTTTAATCGCGCCCTTAACCAGCCACCCACCACCATCAAGGTCGGCCGGAATTTCATGGACGGACCACGCCATTTTTGCGCCGGGTTGATTCAAGTCGTCGGCTATGATTTGCGGCGGGTGTAGATTTTGGTCCTCAAAGATCGACGCTTGATAGATATTCACGTGGCCTTCATTGTTGGTTTTAATCGTGCCCCTAACCTTCCAACTCATAACTACACTCCTATCCCGTAATCCTGAATGAACGCCGGAGCTCGTCCGTTCGTCGGTGCGCTCGTGCCGCTCGCCAGGCAGTACGAGCCTGGTGAAGTGATGCCTCGCCCTGGCGCGAGTCCTTCCATGGCACTCATGGTCGTTTACCTCCCGCTCAAGAGTTCGAAAAACCCTTTCCGTGTCAAGCCAGCGTCACGGATCAACGCTCTCAGGAGACCCCGACCTAGTTCACGGTGTTTCGGTTCGGGGTCCGCTTCGCTGGCCCCGACAAGCTGGTGCACCTGATCGGCCTGGGTGAAGACCCGCCGCGCCTGGGGTGAGGTTTCGCGGAGCGCCTTCACTGGACCGCCCAGACCGCCGAAGGCTTCCCCGATGGGAACCAACTCACCGCGTTTACGCTGCATGGCTTATTCTCTCATGATGGCCGGACAAAAGCGGACTCTCTGAGAAAGACAGAGAAACCGAAGCCCTCAGAGGCTTCCATCTACAGTGCCGCTTCGAGGGTCAATCGAACAAATCGGTATGGGTTCCGGTCCGGACCAGGATGAGAGTATCGTCCTTCTGGTCCCAGACCAACAGCCAGTCCGGTTCGATGTGACATTCCCAGCAAGGAGACCAGTCCCCAGCTAACCGATGTTGCCGATGTCGTGGGTCGAGAGGCTGATTCGATAGGAGCCGTTCCACGACACTCCAGAGCTTGTCGAGATTCTTCCCGCGCTTCCTGCCACGCTTGAGATCCTTCTCGAATCGTTTCGTGGTGAGTAGGCGCATTGATCAACCGTGCCTGGCTTTGAGATCCTCCAAGTTGGCGTATTCGGTGAGCCCCTCTCCTGCGCGGGCCTGCTGCAGCGCCGCGATGGTCTCGGCATTGGGAATCTTTACCGCGAACGGCAAGCCGTGATGCAGCGTCACCTGTCGATAAAACAGCGTGATCGCCTCGGTTGGCGACAACCCAAGCCCTGAGAAGACTTCCTCGGCTTGGCTCTTCAACTCCGGTTCAACACGGGCACGGATCATTTCGGTCTTGGCCATTGGGCACCCCCGTTCTCGTTCACCGACAATGTACCACAAACGGGGCACATATCAAGCCAAGGTCTTCTCAAGGGGGCTCCAGGGGCCTCCCCCTGGCAAGAGTTTATGTAAAACATAAACACATCTTGCTACTGAATAAAGTATCCTATCCCGTGGTCTCTGCAGCAAAAGGGCAAAGGCAACCCTGCTTCCAGCGGCTCCATCAACGGCCTTCGCCACTTGACAGGCGAGCCGCTTTGCTGCACTCCGAAGAAGCCCTGTAATGGAAGTACAAAGAATGAGGTGGCCCCGGTTTGTGGACAGCTTGGCGGCCTGTTTAAGGTGTATTCCGGTTGCCGCTCATCTTGCCAGAATCTCCTTGGATCGATCTTCCTGTCGCCGTTGCTGCGCCGGTGGGTAAGCGGGCAAGGCGCGTAGCTGCTTGTCCATCATATCCGCAGGCGGGTCGCCGCGGTAGGCCTCGGCCGGGGTTTTTCCGCCGAGGGCCGAGTGTGGCCGTTCGGCGTTGTAGAAGTCGATCCACTCGCCGATGACGCGCCGGGCCTGGAAGCCGTCGGCAAGGTCGTGCAGATAGACAGCCTCGTATTTGAGGGAGCGCCACAGCCGCTCGATGAAGATGTTGTCCATGCACCGGCCCCGGCCGTCCATCGAGATCTGGACACCGGCCGCCCGCAAGCGCCCGGTGAAGGCGAAGCCGGTGAACTGGCTGCCCTGATCGGTATTGAAGATCTCCGGCTGGCCGTGGCGGGTCCGCGCCTCCTCGAGCGCCTCGACGCAAAAGCCGGCGTCCAGGGTGTTCGACAAACGCCAGGCCAGCACATACCGGCTCGCCCAATCCAGGATCGCCACCAAGTAAAGAAAGCCGCGCCGCACAGGGATGTAGGTGATGTCGGCGCACCAGACATGGTTTGCCCGCTCGATCGCCAAACCCTTGAGCAGATAGGGGTAGACCCGGTGCTCGGGATGCGGCTCGCTGGTGCGGGGTGCCCGGTAGATCGCCTGAAGACCCATCAAACGCATCAGACGCCCCGCCCGGCGACGGCCGATGCGCACGCCCTCGCGGCGCAGATGACGGACGATCTGACGGGCACCGTAGAACGGATGCTTCAGAAACAACTCATCGATGCGCCGCATCCGCGCCAAGGTCTCCGCGCTCTCGCCCTGGGGCGTGTAATAGAGCCAGGAGCGCCCGATCGACAGCAAACGGCATTGACGACTCAAGCTCAGTTCCGGGTCAGGGCGCCTCACCATCGCCCGGCGCGCGGCCCGGCTCATCGACCGGACCCTCTGGACAAAAAATCCCGCTCCACCGTCAATTCGCCGATCTTGGCGTGAAGCTCACGAACCTCGCTTTCATGATCCCGCCGCCGGCGTTCCACACCGTTCGAGAACATCTCGCCAAGCCCTTCCATCGCCTGGCGCTTCCATGTGCTCACCTGGTTCGGATGAACCTGGTGCTTCGAGGCAATCTCCTGCAGCGTCCGATCGCCCCGAAGCGCTTCCAGCGCGACCTTCGCTTTCAACTCCCCAGAAAACCTGCGTCTCTTCGTCATCGCGTATCCCTCCTCAGTCGGTGGAATACACCTTAAACAACTGCCCGATTTTCCGGGGCCACCTCAGAAATACAAATATATCTATTGATAGACACAGCAAGAAGCCGTCAATAGTGTGGTGTTGATCCTCTTGATTTCCTGGGTTTTATCTTCCCGGTTCCGCCGCGGTATATAGTAAGTCTTTTGTTTTCAGTCATTTACCTATAAGGAAGGTTTTGGTTTTGCTTTTTGCGGGGGGCGTCAGCCCTCCGCTTCCGGTGGTTTCTCTTTTGTTTTCAGTGATTTGTCCACAGGCTCGTCGTTCCTACTACTTGTTCTTTAATGGGTTATGGCGCATCAGAAAACTGAACGGAATCCTCTATTTGCCGGACGTTGGTTCGATGACGACATCATTCTCCTCTGCCTGCGCTGGTATTTTCGCTTCAAATTGAGTTACCGAGACCTGGTCGCGATTTTAGGTGAACGGGGTTTATCGATTTCGCACACCACGATTTTGCGTTGGGTCATTCGCTATGCTGAAACTTGCGAGAAGCGCTGGAACCGATTCGAGCGACAGGTGGGTGGGAGCTGGCGAGTTGATGAAACATTCATCAAGGTGCGAGGCCAGTTGATGTACCTGTATCGAGCCGTGGACGGACAGGGCAACACCGTGGAGTTCTTTCTCAGTCGGACACGTGGTATCGCGGCGGCGAAGGCCTTCTTTCGCAAGGCACTGAAGCATCATCGGGAGCCACACAGCATCACCCTGGATGGCCACCAGCCGAGCCATAGCGCCCTGCGGCGCATGGGAATGAACGGTGAGTTCAACTTCCGGGGGCGGAACCCGGTGAAGATTCGTTGCTGTCAATACCTGAACAACGTTGTGGAGCAGGACCACCGCCGGGTGAAGGGGCGATTGCGCCCGATGTTGGGATTCAAGACGTTCTACAATGCGCGACGCGTCATTATCGGCATCGAACTGGCGCAGAAGATTCACAAACGCCAGTTCGCAATTCCGATCCCATGGCGGTCGAATCCCGCGGTGATCTGGCGGCACGTCATGGCAGCATAGGCCGCATCGCCGTAGCGCACTCCTGATCTTATCGCTCCGACAATCCTATCTGCACCAGAACCCTATGAACGAGCTCTTTCGGTAATCCACCCCGAGGCCGAGCAGAAGCGGAATGCCGGGGATCGGTGGGACCGGGTTGCGGGGCGAATCGAGAGCCTGATCCAAGCTAGGACGCGCAGCCGCGGCTGGGACTTCGACCGGTAGTTCTCTGTGGTTCTTGTCTTGTGGCGCGGACTACCTTGGGTGCTTTGGCAGCACGGAAGATTGACACCGCTGCAGATATGGCCATACATTGCGGTATGGCCACAACAACGATCAAGTCGACGTATTCACTGGATGTCGAATCCGTGCGGGTGCTGGAGGCATTGGCGCAACGCTGGAACGTATCGAAGTCCGAAGTGTTACGCCGCGCCATTCGAATCGCTGCAACGGAAGGGAAACCCGGCGAGGGTGCGTCCCTCGACACTCTCGACCGATTGCAAACTTCCCTGCGCGAGCGCAATGTCGATGTCTCCCAATGGGCGCGGGATCAGAAGGCCGAGCGCCGTGAGGCGGGGCGTTGGATGCCGCTCAAGTCCGAATGATTCATTTGGACACAAGCTTCCTGATTCGGGCGCTGGCCCTGGGGTCGCCTGAAGACCGCAGACTGCGCGCCTGGATAGGGGAGGGTAAAACCCTGGGAATGAGCACCGTCGCCTGGGCAGAGTTGCTGTGCGGCCCCCTCAATCGATCTGAGATGGAATTGGCTACCGAGATCGTGGGACAGCGCCAGGACTTCACACCGGAGCACGCGGAGCTGGCCGCCCGTTTCTTTAATGAATCCGGAAGACGGCGCGGCTCCTTGATCGACTGCATGATTGCGGCACCGGCTTGCCCTGCTGCCCGGCGTCGTAACCCGGGTGAGTTCAATCTGCCCTGGACACCCCTGTCGGCCCCGCTCGACGTGCTCATCGGCGTGCTGCTTCCCTACCTCGTGATGGTCGGCGTCCCGGGGCTGATTCAGAGAGTCCTTCTCCACTGGAGGGGTCGACCGCCCCTAACCCATTCTGGCGCTGGGCATTGACGGCAGTGCCGTCTTCTGGAACGGGACGGGCTACAAACGGAGGAATGGCGTCGGCGGGACCGCTCAATCCAGATAGTAGCCGGAGGCGAGCAGGATGGGCAGGCCATAGACGACGACCCGCTTGACGAAGGTCACCTTCCTCTGGAGTCTCCCGGTGGCCGGATTGCGGGCTGTGTAGTAGAAGAACGTCTCCCCGAACGCGTCGCCGACGGCGATGACGTCACGGCCCCCGAAGGGGCCCTCCCGGTGCGCGTTCAGCTCCGGGGCCAGCGCCCCGAACCACTGGCTGTAGGGATCGCCGCTGAACAGCGTGTTGCCGTAGGTATCCAGGCCGAACAGGTAGATTGAGCGGCTCCGCCAGCGGGGATCGCTCGACAGGGCCCGGACGGCGAAGTATCCCTGTGATTCCAGCTCCAGGGCCGCGCAGCGGACGAACTCGGCCAGCTGCGGGTTGGACGGATCCGCCTCTAGTCCCATGGCGTGGACTTCACTGGGTTCGCAGGTACCCGGCAGGTCCCGGCTGTAGATGCCCGCCCCGATCGCAGCCGGCGTGCCATTCCAGTCGATGGCCTTAAAATAGGAAGCCTTCGGCTCCGCCCTGCCGGTTGCCGGGTTCGTGAAGGAATAGTAGACCCAGCCCTGACCGAACTCCGTGGCGACACGATAAAATTCCACGATCAGGTCGGTACCAAAATCGTCGATGAGCAATCCCCACGGCAATCCTTCTCTCGACGGGTCGGGTGGGAAGACGAATGCACGGGATGCCCCGGGTACCGGCGTCATTTCGTCGACGAAGACATAGGTCGGGCCGCTCTTCCAGCGGACGTCTTCGTTGAAGGCCCGACGGGCTTCCTCAAATCCCACTTCCTGGACGAATTCGTAGGCGCATTGGACGAACGACTGCACGTCCTGCCGTGTGGAGACCGCTGCGGCGGTGACCGAGCGATCGACGCACGGAGGCGGTTCCCCCCCATTGGCGCGGGCGGGCGCGGCGACGGCGAGCAAGAAGGGAATCAGCAAGAATAGCGGTCGGCGGCGCATTATCTTGCCGACAGGTTAGCAAAATCCGGACGGGGCGGACAAGGATTCTGCATCACCGAACTCAAATTGAGCCCCGGGCGGCGGGGTATATTCATCAGGTCAGGGGCTGTCAGATGGGTTTCAGGGCGCGCCTTTGATTGGGGGCAGGTCGAACAATTTCCGGTCCCGATCCCGCTCCAGGAAGCCATCCAGACCCTTCATCAAGCGATCCTTTGCGGCCTCGTCGTTAGTGGTGATGTGTTCCATATAGCTGCCCATCAAAATGAGCCGCCGCGTCCTGAGCGGTCGAGACCCTCAGATAGGCAACGGTTTTCACGGCCTGACCATGGAATGCGTCTTCTGGTATTTTATCTGACAGATACGAAACACGGAATGCGTCACGTTCCATGCTACTGAACTGTTAGGTCAAGACGAGCGTTTGTTCCTGACAGAACCATACCGGTCTCCGACCCCGGCGTCTCGACAACGCATCCTTCGGCATGGCTTCTCCTATTACTCAAATCAGGTCGGCACAGACCCCGGAGATTGGCTGTCCGGATTTTCGATAGGATGGCCGCAGGGTTTAACTCTTTAGCCGACGACGACCGCAAAGCGGAAAGGAAAATACAATGACGACCGACAGAACAACGAAAGTATTACTCGCCCTGATTGCCCTGGGCCTGTTTTTGAACGCTATTGTTCCGTTCGTACAGCCTGCCGTGGTGCAGTGTAGACGATCACTTCAAAATGAACATATTTGAACAAGCGCCGGTTTGAAGGTCGTCATCATCGGCGAAGCAGAGCGGAGGCTTTGGTAAGGTAGAGTGACGCGGAGAAAGGGAAAACCCCGATCGTATGAGCGATCGGGGTTTCGTTTATGGCGGCCCCGGTCAAAGGGCACAACCACAGCAAAAGCAAAGTCAGAGTGACACGACCGGCCGCCATTGTCCACTCCCGCGTGGGGTGGGATGGCCAGAGAAGTCGTGTTACGACAGTTGTTTTGCCGAGGGTCGGGTTGCGGGTTGATGTTTGTCATCTGCCGATCCTGTTATCGGGGGCAGGTCTACTGCGGGGATGAGTGCCGGCGCCGGATGAGGCGCGAGCAGAGGCGGCGTGCCAACCGCCGTTATCAGGAGGATCCGGAGGTCCGGGCCGATCATTGCCGGCGTCAGCGGGCCTACCGGAAACGTCGCCGAGAGAGGCGCGTGACAGATCACACTTCCGCCGGTGCGTGTCGGTCTGGCAGCATCGGGACACCATTGCCTGAAACGGGAATGAGAACGTCATTGGCGGAGGCACCCCATGGTCGACCCCGGTTTCAACGGCTCCAATCAGCCATCCGACTCGTTTGCATCCTGTGTGGCCGGAGTGGGGTCTTTATCGATGCCTTCCCCGACTGGGTGTGAGGCGTGATTCCTCCCGAAACGGTCACGCGAATTCGACACCTCTTTTTTGGCGAGCACTGGAAGATAGGCACCATTGCCGCCGAGCTGGGCCTGCATCAGGAAACCGTCCGCGCGGCACTGGAGACGGATCGCTTCAACCGGGCCCAGATGATGCGTCCGACGAAAGCCGATCCCTATATGGACTTCATCCGGGCGACGCTCAAGCAGTACCCCCGGTTGCGGGCCACACGGATTCATCAGATGCTGTCGGATCGCGGTTACACCGGCAGCGTGGTCGTACTGCGGCGTCTGGTGGCGCGTCTGCGTCCCGAACCCCGTGAAGCCTTCCTGCGGTTAAGAAGCTTTCCCGGTCAGGAAGCCCAAGCCGACTGGGCGCACTTCGGGGAAGTCCGGGTGGGTCAGGCCCGCCGCCGGTTGTCCTGTTTCGTATTGACGCTGTCGCACTCGCGCGCCCTGTTTCTGGAGTTCTTCTTCGATCAAACTCTGGAGAACTTTCTCCGCGGTCATGTCGATGCGTTTGCCGACTGGGGAGGGGTGCCCAGAGTCGTGCTCTACGACAATCTTCGAAGCGCCGTGCTGGAGCGCAACGGCAATCAAATTCGCTTTCATCCGCGCCTGCTCGAACTCTCCGCCCACTATCACTGTCAACCGCGTCCGGTCGCGCCGACACGAGGAAATCAAAAAGGACGCGTCGAGAGAGCGATACGCTATGTGCGGGATTCGTTCTTTGCAGCCCGGCCATTCACGACCTTGGAAGAGTTCAATCGCAAGGCTCTGGTATGGCGTGATGAGGTGGCCCATCAGCGCCCCTGGCCCGGTGGTGACGACAGGACCGTGGCCGAAGCCTTCCAGGAGGAACAATCACTCCTGATGTCGTTACCGGTGCACCGGTTCGATACCGACCGGGTCCAGCCGGTCCGTTCCGGTAAAACCATCTATATCCGTTTCGATCTCAACGACTACTCGATTCCCCCGGACCGGATCGGCCAGACATTGACGTTGGTGGCCTCCCAGACGCGGGTGCGCCTTCTCGATGGCACGACCGAAGTGGCCGCCCACCACCGGTCTTTCGACCGCCACCAACTCATTGTCGATCCGGCACATCAGGACGCGCTGCTGGCGGAAAAACGGAAAGCCCTCGGGTCCACCGCCGGTAGTCGCTTGGCCGCGAGCGTGCCTGAAACCGAACCCCTGCTTCAGGCCGCCTTCGGTCGTGGCGAGTCCATTCAACGGCAGAGCCGTCTCCTGCTCGGACTGCTCGACGACTACGGGGCATCCGAGCTCCAAGCTGCCGTTGTCGAGGCGCTCGAACAGGACACTCCGCGCGCATCGTCGGTGGCCTTCATCCTCCAGAAACGCTGGCGGGCCCAGAAACGCCGGGCCACCGTCCGGGTCGCCCCATCCCGCCCGGATCTGGCCGACATCCACATTCAACCTCATTCCGCGGAGACCTACGATGACCTCCATAGCCACGACACCGAACCCGAACAGTAACGATCTGGCCGTCCAACTCCAGCACATCGGACTCCGCTCCATCGCCGATTCCCTGGATGACTTTCTGGCTCGCGCCATCAAGTCTCAATGGCCCCCTCCCATGCTGCTGGAGGAACTGGCCCGTATCGAAAGCCACGATCGCGCACAGCGCAGTCTGGAACGCCGTCTCCAGTGCTCCCGCATCGGCCGTTTCAAACCCATGGCCGACTTCGACTGGAACTGGCCTAAAAAGATCGACCGCGACACCATCGGGCGTGCCTTCACCCTCGACTTTATCCCCGAAGGCCGCAACCTCATCCTGATCGGCGCCAATGGACTGGGCAAGACCATGATCGCCAAGAATATCGCCCACGCCGCCGTCCTGGCCGGCTACTCCGTGCTGTTCCGCACTGCTTCGGAACTGCTCGACGACCTGCAGTGCGATTCACCTCACCGGCTCCGTCAGAAACTCAAAGCCTATGCCCGCCCCGCATTACTGTGCATTGATGAATGTGGATATCTGGCCTACGACAATCACGCTGCTGACCTGCTCTACGAAGTCGTCAACCGCCGTTATGAACAACGGTCGATTCTCCTCACCACCAATCGCGGCTTCACCGAATGGAACGAAGTCTTTCCCAACGCCACCTGTATCGCCACCCTACTGGACCGGCTCACCCATCATGCCGACGTCACGGTCCTTGAAGGACAAAGCTATCGCGTCCATGAAAGTGAGCAGGAGGCGAAACGCCGTCGGAAGAAAAAGAAATGACCCTCGACCTTGGAACCTACTCCAGCAGAGTGCTGGATCTCTACTCCCAGCTGCCTGACACACCCTTACTCCCCCGTCGCGCCGATCGTCAACTCGTCGTCCAACTCCATGCCCGTTCCGTTGACCCCGACATCATCGAATCCGCCCTCTTACTCGCCACGGCTCGCCGCCTCTGTCGGCCTTCGGACAGGCCACCACTCCCCCCTGTTCGCTCACTCGCCTACTATCTTCCCGTTCTCGACGAGTTGCTTCACCATCCCCTCCCTCACCGCTACACCCACTACCTTCGCTCCAAAGTCCTTCCCTAGAACTCACCCCAATCTCACCCGGTCGACGCCCGGTCGGCGCGTGTCTAGGAGCCTGTCGGGAATTGGCTCCCTCGAAGCAAGAATCAACAACTTACGAGCCATCCCCGGTCTGTAAGTTGTTGATTCTTGATTGCAGACTTCTTATTCCCGACAGGCTCCTAGAAAACTTCACTTTCTCGCGATCGACGACACAGTGGATAGTGTCTAATGAAAGGTCTATAATTTATCATAGCAATCATTTACGATAAAGTATGCGTACCGGTTCCGGAGAACGGTGCCGGGTTACGCCCTTGTCCCAGGTTGAGAGGTTCGACCGCGCTCCATTTGTCTGAATTTCTCTGCCACTTGCCAGTTGGAGGAAGAGGGTGCGCACGATCGGTGCTCTTCTGTCCGCAATCATTCTGGCTTCCTGTGGAGAGCCGGCCGAGAACCGGGTCGACGCTGCTCCTTCTGTCTCGAACCCAGACACTCCCCAGACCCAGCTTGCGATCCGCCTAACGGGGATTGTCGAGGCGGTGCATTCGACACGCGTCGTCGTCCCGCGACTCAGCGGTTCGGGCGGCCGATTAACGTTGACCAGTCTGATTCCCAATGGAACCGTCGTCGAAGCGGGCGACCTCGTTGCGGAGTTCGACGCCATCGCGCAGATGGACTCGGCTCGAGAAGCTGCCGCCCGTTTTGAAGACCTCACCCACCAGGTACGGACGCCCGTTTTGAAGACCTCACCCACCAGGTACGGCAGAAGGAGGCCGATAATCGTGCCAGCGCCGAACAACGCCGCTCGGCGCTTCGACAGGCCGAAGCCGACCTCGCCAAAGCGCTGCTGGAAGTCAGCAAAGCGGCAATTCTGGGTGAAATTGCGAGAGAGCAGAATACGATCCGGGCAGAACGCGCCCGCAAGCAAGTCGCGAGTCTCGAAAGGTCCAACGTCCATCACGACGAGGCTGATGCCGCCGAGCTACGTATCCTCGAGCTGCAAAAGGATCGGCAGCAGGTGGCGTTTGAACGTTCCCAGGCCAACTTGGAAAAGCTGAAGCTGCGCGCACCGCTGGCCGGGATGGTGGCGCATTCACTTTACTTCAACGCCGGTTCGATGACTCGTCCTCAGGAAGGAGATCAGCTGTACCGCAACCGCGCTTTGCTCAGCATTTTCGGTTCCTCCGAAATGCTGGTCCGAAGCGAAGTGGGGGAACCTGACGGAGCGTTGTTGGTACCCGGCCTTCGGGCGACGGTGTATGTCGATGCGTACCCCGACATGGCCCTCCGCGCCCACTTAGAATCGGCTAGTCCCGTCGCTTCCGCAGCTTTAGGCAGTCCTATCAAGACTTTCACGGCTATCTTTCGCCTGGATGAGACTGACGCGCGGCTCATGCCGGATCTGTCGGCTGCCGTGGTTCTGGATACTCCAATGGACCATCTAGCGATCAACAAGGATCTGAAGTGAGAAAGGGCACGGCGTTCCGAATTGTCTCGGGCACGGTGGTTGCAGCGTCAATCGCATTCACGGGATGGATGGGAACAGGCCCGCTTCGCCAGGCGCAGGAAACGAGTCTCTCTATTGCGCCTGTGCGGAAGGGTGAATTCGTCGCCATCATCCGCTGCCGCGGCCAGATCAAGGCTGGCCGCGCGGCCCGCGTTTATGCTCCGCGGGTCCCCAATTTACGAATTGCCTGGATGGCGCCGCCCGGCCAAATCGTGGAGCAGGGCGAGCCGGTGATCCGTTTCGATTCGAGTAGTGCGCAGCAGGAATTGATCCAAAAGCGGGCTGCACTGGAACAAGCACAGGCGACCCTGGACCAGGCGATCGTCGAAGGTCGCATTACTGCTCAACGGGATGAATCGGACCTCGCTGACTCACGGCTCAACGTAGAACTGGCTAAGCTGAAGACCGCCAACAACGAATTCGTCAGCCGTCTCGAGGCCGAACAGTCTCAGATCGATCTAGCCGTTGCGGAACAAAACCTCAGGATGCTGGAAGCCGAAGTGGCACTGCATGTCGTCTCTAACGAGTCCAAAGTTGCGTCGCGGACACGCCAGCGGGACTACGCGAGGGCCGACATGGAACTGACCATCGCCCGGCTTTCGCAGATGGAAATCCTGGCCCCGCTGACCGGTTACGCGATCTACTCGACAAATAGACAGAGTATGCAAAACCCCCAGCCCTTCAGGGTCGGCGACAGCGTGTCCGTGGGAATGAACCTTGCGGTGATACCAGACATGACGTCCCTGATGATCGACGTCTCTGTGGAAGAGACAGATCGTGGGCGGATGACGGTAGGCGACAACGTCCGTGTGCGAGTGGATGCGCTTCCAGAACTTGTCATCGAAGCTACTCTGACCGGGATCTCGCCCCTGGCAGAGTTTTCCTTCGAAACGTTCAGTCGTAGCTTTCGCGCATATGCCGCACTCGACGAGCACGCTGATCCTCGTTTACGGCCCGGGATGAATGGTGGCATGGACATCATCATTGAGCGAATTCCCGACGCAATCACGGTTCCGGCTCAGGCGTTGTTCACTCGCGGCGGGAAGCCGGCGGTGTATCTTCTGGAAGACGGAAACTTCCGCGCTGTTGACGTGCAAGTGCTTGCTCGGAATCCGGATGAAGTGGCCATCGCAGGCATTCCGGACGACGCGCGCGTGTCCCTGGTCGATCCGCTGATCCAGGGCGGAGGTTAGGAAGGAGGGGAGAGCAGCGAGTGACCGTGGTTTCATTTTCTTTCACGACATGCCGTCAGGGCACGTGCGGAGCGTGCCCGCCGGATGAAGCGGCATCATCAGAGGTGTAACCATGATCAAACGGTTCGTCGCACTGTTGCTTGCCACCGCCGCCATCGTCGGTACGGGACTAGGGCTCTCCTGGGGGGTTCGGAGCGTGGTCGAAGCGACTGCGGAGAGTACGGATATCGATGTTCCGACGACGACGGTCAGACGTGGACGCGTCACTATTACCGTACCCTCGCGTGGCGAACTGCAAGGTGGACGTTCCGAGTCGCTGATTGTCCCGATGGCCGGCTCACCAGAACTCGCAATCGTGTATCTGCCCGAATCCGGAGCGCAGGTTGAACCTGGTGACGTAGTCGTGGAGTTCGACACCACCCAACAGGAGTTCGACCTCCGCGAGGCCGAGGCCGATCTTCTCGAGGCGGAGCAGCAGGTCCTCCGGGCCGAGGCCGAGGCGCGGGCGAAGCTGGAAGAGGCACGTTATCAGGTACTCTCGACGGAAGCCGAGGTGAATCTCGCCGAGCTGGAGATGCGTACGAACGAATTGCTGGCGACGATCCGGCAGCGCGAAAACGAAATCGCGCTGGAGCGGGCACGAAACCGCCAACGTCAGGCGCAGAGGAATCTCGAGAACCAGGAAGCGACCGCGGGCGCAGGCATTGATATACAGAAAGCAGCGGTGAACAAGGCCGCTTTGCTCGCCGAATCGGCTCGCCGGAAGATCGCGAACATGACGTTACGGGCCAAGAGCTCCGGGTATCTCCACATCCTGGGGAATCGAAACGCTCAGTCTATATTTTTCCCGGGAATGGACCTACCTCCCTTTCAAGTCGGCGACAGCGCTCGCGCCGGTCAGGCTGTGGCTCAGATTCCCGACATGAGCAGATGGGAGGTGAGGGTGAGAATTCCAGAGTCCGACCGCGGTTACCTCGAGATCGGCCAACCCGTCACCGTCCAGCCGGCTGCAGTGCCGGGTCGGGATCTCCGAGGCCACATTGCGGTGTTGGGTGGCTCCGCCGGGTTTGCGTGGGACCGGGCCTTTGAATGCCGGATTGCTTTGGATGAAACCGATCCCGGGCTGCGGCCGGGAATGACCGCCAACGTCCTGATTACGGTCGAGTCGCTCGATGACGTCCTTTGGATTCCCTCCCAGGCATTGTTTGAAAGCGATGGCCGAACGTTTGTCTACAGGCGGACACCGGACGGTTACATCACCCACGACGTGACGTTGTTACGCCGAAGCGAAAGCCAGGCCGTGATCGCGGGGATCGAAGAGGCGACCCCTGTTGCCCTGGCTCGCCCTGGTCAACAGATTCGGACCGACGGCTCCGGGCAGGACGGCGTGCTGCAGGCTCTGCCACAGTGATTCTGCTTTCCGATTTCGGCCAGGCGTTTGACAATCTGCGCGCGCAGAAGACGCGGACTCTGCTCACCGCGTTGGGCATAGTCTTCGGGGTCGGGTCAGTCATCGGCATGATGGCGATCGGCGCCGGCGCCCGCGAAGAGTCGCTCCGTTTTATCGAACAGCTCGGAGTACGCAACGTACTGATCGACTCACTGCGGGCGACCAGTCCGCAGGAGATGCAGCAGCGGCGGCGATCCTCACCTGGACTGACTCACCGCGACGCCCGGATTCTGAGGACGAATATCGACGCGATCGAAGAATTGTCTGCACGCAAAACGACGAGGCCTACCACCGTTTTGCCTAAACCGTCCCAGAACCCTCCCGACATGTACGGCGTCGATCCGGCCTACGGCCTCATCCACAGCCTGCGGTTTGCAGAAGGCGGCTTCTTCGATCAAGCTCATAACCAGGCCAGCTCAGCGGTATGCGTGTTGGGGGAAGCCGCCAAAGTCAGCTTGCTGGGCTACGAACCCGCGCTTGGGAAGTTCATCAAAGTTAACGAGACCTGGCTCCAAGTAGTGGGCGTGCTCGAAGAACAGCTCATGGCGAGCCCCCAGAGCAGCGGAGCGACGCTGCCCGACATCAACAACATCGTCTATGTCCCGCTCAACACGTTCGAATACCGGTTCTGGGACCGAGGCGGAAACCTGAAGGACGAGCTCGATGGGATCGAGTTGCGGCTCAGGGAGGACGCGGACAGCGTCGAAGTGGCCAAGGTCGTCACTGCCGTGCTGGACTCGACGCACCGGGGAACCCCCGACTTTACGGTAACAATCCCGGCGGCTTTGCTCGCGCAGCAGCGGCGAACGCAGACGATCTTTACGTATGTGATGGTGGCGATCGCCGCCATCTCTCTTCTGGTCGGGGGAATCGGCATCATGAACATCGTCCTGGCTACAGTGCTGGAGCGAACTCACGAAATTGGAATTCGGAGGTCGGTGGGTGCCCGGCGCTTCGACATCACCCGGCAGTTCATAACCGAATCCGTCCTGATTTCAGCCAGCGGGGGTGTGTTGGGAATCGCTTTCGGCTTCTTCCTGGCGTGGCTGATCGCGCAGACAGCCGAATGGAACACCATCGTTACGCCAACCTCTGTCGCGGTTGCTTTCGGTGTTTCCGTGACTGTGGGTGTGCTGTTCGGAGTCTACCCTGCCGTTAAAGCGTCGCGGATCAACCCGATCGAAGCGCTACGCTACGAGTGAGCATTCGTGCGACAAGGGTCTTGCGCCCCCAAGCTGTGAATCGCCACCCAAGGCCGAGTAGTTCTCGAACACTTGAACCGGGTTCTGGTGCAGATAGGATTGTCGGAGCGATAAGACCACGAGTGCGACGCGGCGCTGCGGCCTATGCTGCCATGACGTGACGCCAGATCACCGCGGGATTCGACCGCCATGGGCTCGGAATTGCGAACTGGCGTTTGTGAATCTTCTGCGCCAGTTCGATGCCGATAATGACGCGTCGCGCATTGTAGAACGTCTTGAATCCCAACATCGGGCGCAATCGCCCCTTCACCCGGCGGTGGTCCTGCTCCACAACCGTTGTTCAGGTATTGACAGCAACGAATCTTCACCGGATTCCGTCCCCGGAAGTTGAACTCCCCGTTCATTCCCATGCGCCGCAGGGCGCTATGGCTCGGTCGCTGGCCATCCAAGGTGATGCTGTGTGGCTCCCGATGATGCTTCAGTGCCTTGCGAAAGAAGGCCTTCGCCGCCGCAATACCACGTGTTCGACTCAGATAGAACTCCACGGTGTTGCCCTGTCCATCCACGGCTCGATACAGGTACATCCACTGGCCCCGCACCTTGATGAATGTTTCATCAACTCGCCAACTCCCACCCACCTGCCGCTCGAATCGGCTCCAACGCCTTTCGCAGGTTTCGGCATAGCGAACGACCCACCGCAAAATCGTGGTGTGCGAAATCGATAAACCCCGCTCACTTAAAATCGCGACCAGGTCTCGGTAACTCAATTTGAAGCGAAAATACCAGCGCAGGCAGAGGAGAATGATGTCGTCATCGAACCAACGTCCGGCAAATAGAGGATTCCGCTCAGTTTTCTGATGCGCCATAACCCATTATCGCCGATCCCCGTTGGCTGTCTGCACCAGAACCGGGAAAGCGATCTGGAACATACGGACGAAAGCTCTGCTCGGCGTGATCGGCTAGGCTGAGGCGATGGGACTCGTCTGACTTCGAATCTCGCTCGTTTCCAGGGCACGTCGACGACGCGATGGTTCATTGTCTCCGTAAGCTTCCCCGTCAAGCGGACAGTTACCAGTGAGACTGGCCAGCCGCTTGACCCGCCCCCAAGTGTTGATCCAGTTCTTATGAGAGAGCTGGGCTCATGATCAGTCCGTTCAGTGACACTGGGCTGATGGCTGCCGCCGCCGCCGGCCGCAGATACGCGACGATCTGGTTCCCGGCGTTGAACAGTTCCTGCTCGTGGATGATGTTGGAACGGCCGAAGATGGCGTGGCTCTTGTGGCCGGTGAGGAGCATGGCGACCCGCTCGGGCACCTCGGAGCGGGTCAGGCTGCGGGTGAAGTGCACCGGGTTCGTGAGGGTTGCGCCTTGCAAGCGCATGAAATCTAGTGGTCCCCGCTTGCAAGCGGAAATCTGAGATGGCGGCCGTGGTTCGTTCCGCAAAGCCTTAGCCAGCAGCCACGAACCGTCGCCTGAGATGGCGGCCGTGGCAAAGCCTAGCCAGCAGCCACGATCCGAGTCTTGCGTGGGGGCCGGTAACGGACACTGCGAAGCGTAGACAGGGAGGGAGTAGGCCGGAACGCAAGTGAACGGAAAGATAGCCCCGAAATCGATCGTGGTGGAAGCAGCCGACCTTATCTCTCAATGGGGAAGGCGGAGTCGCAGGGCGCGCACTGGCAAGCGCTCTGGGGTGCTTCCGGGGTTCGTACCGCCGGCATGCAACCGAGAGATTTCATGGGAACAAGGGAGATCCGTCAGGTTCAAGCGGAGCTTGTAGGGTTAGACAAGCCACCAACGCGAGGACAACCTGAAGGCCTGACGGAAGTCAGACTGGCTGATAGTACTCTGAGGTCGGGAGAGCCGATCACATGGGGAAGCGGCCAGCAGAAAAGGAATCGTTCAAGGGAAACATGGGCTCCATTCAACGGGAGGATACGGCCCTCTATACAAAGAGAGGAACAACCAGTCATGGAAACGGGATTTGAACGAATAGCAGCGAAAGCTCGGAGTGAGCCAAAGCTTCGGTTTACGTCACTGGCTCATCATTTAACCGGGGAGAGGGTGTGGAAGAATCTTTGCAGTATTCCAGTCCATACTGCTCCCGGATGCGATGGTCAGAGCGTACCGGAGGCAAAGGAGACATTCGGAGACTGGGTGCAGCCGATGTTGGAATCGGTGCACCGGAAGGGATATCGGGCGCCGCCGATCCGGCGGGTCTATATTCCGAAGCCCGGCAAGCGGGAGAAGCGTCCATTGGGCGTGCCCTGTGTTACGGATCGGGCACTTCAGCGCAGCGTGGCCGAGGCGATGTCCGCCATTTATGAGCAAGATTTCTTGCCCTGCTCGTTTGGTGGACGACCTGGGCGGAGCGCGCACCATGCACTGGCGACGCTCAATGAGCTCATTGCCGGACGCAAGGTGAGTTGGGTGCTGGAGGCGGATCTGAAGAACTTCTTTGGGAGTTTAGACCATGGATGGTTGTTCCGCTTTGTTGAGCAACGAGTCGGAGATCCGCGCATCGTGAGCCTGATACGGCGATGGCTCAAGGCGGGCGTTTTGGAAGACGGAGAGTGGCATCCCAACGAGGAGGGAACGCCACAAGGAGGGTCGATCAGCGTCTTGCTGAGCAACCTGTACCTGCACTATGTGCTCGACCTGTGGTTTGACCGAGTGGTTCAACCGCGACTCAAGGGTGAAGCATACCTGGTGCGGTACATCGACGACTTTGTGTTGTGTTTTCAATATCGCGAGGATGCCCTTCGTGTGCAGGACGCCCTGCGCAAGCGGTTGGGAAAGTTTGGACTGGTCCTAGAGCCGACGAAGACAAAGCTCGTTGAGTTCGGTCGATTTGCCCAACGGTATGCGAGTAAGCATGGGAGGAAACGCCCGGAAACGATCTACTTTCTGGGAATGACCTTGTATTGCACGCAGAACCGTAAAGGCAATTTCAAGGTAGGGCTGCGCACCGAGAAGTCTCGACTTCAACGGAGCCTGGCTCACCTGCGTGACCTAATGAGACGAACGCGTCACTTGCCGGTACGGGAGCAAGTCCTCAATCTGAACCGGATCTTGCGTGGTCACTATGCCTACTATGGTATCGCTGGGAACTTCCGGTCTTTGCAACGCGTGCATCGGGCTGTGGAGCGTTACTGGCGCAAGATGCTGAGTAGCCGGAGTCGAGCAGGTTCCGTCCGGTGGGACGTGTTCCACCAGATTAAGGCGCGGTACCCTTTGCAGCGGCCGAAGCTGGCCCTTCCGTATCGGGAGTTCCAGTCTCTCGCTGTGTTGTGAATCCATTTCTGAAGAGCGTAGTGCGGGAAATCTGCACGCTACGTTCTGTGGGAGCCGGAGGCGGGTGACCGCCTCCGGCCACCCGGTGCCCTTGTTCCTTGCGGCGCGAGGATTCAGGAGCCGTGTCTAGTCCACACTGCCCACCCCTTCCCAATCAGTCTGGGAATCCCCACTAGGAGTAGATATGGGATCAGGCCATAGATCATGACGCCCGGAGGGCCGAACAGCCCCCCCACGAGGCTCCCGGCGACCGCCACGGGGGTGGCCAGGATCGTCGCGCCCAGCAGCAGCGTGCGGAACCGACCGGTCGTGCCGCGGAGGAGGCGTTCCAGCACCCAGCCAATGAGCCAGCCCGTGACGAAAAACAGACCCAGCCCGATCCACATCAGCGGATTCACCAACTGCAGCGGGGCCGTGGTGTCTCCAAAGCGGTAGAGCGCGAGGAGGGTTTGCAGGGCCACCATGCCCATCCCGCATCGCACCGGAAACTTCCAAGTGCGCCACGTCATCATGGGATCACTGGAGAGACACGGGTTCGCAATCGCCGATACCGACATACGCGTGTCGTTGGTATATGGTTTCTGGATGGTGCTGGCTGTTGCACGACGTGCGAACCTCCGGCGAGAATCTCCCTGGGCACGGCCAAGTTTGAAGCGAAAATACCAGCGAAGGCAGAGGAGAATGATGTCGTCTTCGAACCAACGTCCAGCAAATAGAGGATTCCGTTCAGTTTTCCGATGCGCCATCTCCCATTATCGCCAAGTCCCTTCGCTGTCTGCACCAGAACCCCTCCGACGCCACGGCCGCGGCCCGAGCCCCAAGAACTGTAGCACTTGCAGTCGGTAACGGAGACAATTGTCGTATGGCCGGACACATTGTGATCGCGCTCCTGCTGGGCCTGCTGGCAGCACTCTCCCCATCGACGGTGTTGGCCCAGGAGATGCGCTTCGGTTTCTTTGATGCGACGGTCGATGTCGAAGGCATCGGCGCAAACAGCTACCCGGGATTCAGCATCGGCGGCTCGGTGCCCGTCGCGGCAGCGTTTCCCGTTTCCGTCTATGCCCGGTACAACCGGGACTACGGGTCAGACCAGAAGTTGACCGACTACGTGGTACCGTCGCTGCAGCTTGGCGGTGCGGTACGCGCCGTCTCGATGCGCAACCTCGCAGTAGCGCTGCGACTTGGCGTCATTCGCGCTTACCTGAAGAGCACAACGCTGACCACCCCCACAGTAGGAGCAGGCGTGACGCTGGGCGGGCGTTACGGACTAGCGGCCAGCATCGACTACGGAACCAACGACGGGGTGACGACCATCGCATCAATGATGGGGTTCTACGTCAGGTTCTAACTCCGGCGGTTGCTCACGGCCCGCCACCGTTGAACGCCAGCAAACTGCGGAGGACCTCGTCGTTCGCGTCACCGTTCCAGACGGCGCTTGGGGTTCACACAATAGTTGAGCTCAAGGCAACGAGAAACGATCAGCAGTGGCATGTCCCGGACACGGGGCAGTCCGAGTAGGAGATCTCCATGCGTTTTGCATCGTTCATCACATCCGCCGTCGGTGGAATCCTGATCCTTTGTCCCATCGTCGGCGTCGCGGCTCAGGGGCCGCCGCGTTCCGAGTGGTACCTCGGCGGAGGCATCGGATCAAATTGGGCGTCCGACATGAACCAGGAGGGCTGGAATCGGGAGACGACCTGCTATCCGACGGACGGGTGTTTCGATGCGGACCCCGTTCCAGAACTCTCCGGATACCGGTGGCATTACGATGTCGCCGCTGCTGCAGGCGCCGTGTTCGAGGTTTCAGCAGGCCGTTTTTTCGAGCGTACCCGCCTGGAACTCTCGCTCAGGCAACGGAAAAACGGACTCGACCAGATGTTTCGTAGCATCACCGAGTACGATGGGACGCTCCTTCGGGAACGAAGCGGCAGCTCGGTCGTCTCCAAGACTCAGGCTTCGATCGACCATCTCACCGTGCGCACGCTGACACTCAATGCGTACTACGATTTTCCAGATACCTTCGGCAGGATTTTCCCATACCTGGGCGGTGGACTTGGTCCCGCGTTCGTCACGGTGTCCGGGTTGCACTTCTCCGCGGAGTACGAGGATTCGTCTGGCAATGCTCCGGCGTACGACCCACCCCTGTCGTTCTACAACAGCCGCCAGGACGCTGACCTGTCCGACACAGTCTTGGCCGGCCACCTGCACGCTGGTGTCGACTACAGCCTCACCGACAAGACATTCGTGGGGCTGAAGCTGACCTACTCGATGATGGGCAACATTGAAGCCAGAGGCGAATACTCGCTTCACCCATTTCGCGAACGGGACCCCGTCCTCTCCAACCACAACGCGTTCACCGGCACGCGTTCCTGGACGCTGATGCTGACAGTCAAACGCCGGTTCGCCTACTGAGCCGGCCCATCGGATCGCCGGTCGGATTGCATTCTTCATGATTGACCCGGCCGGGGGTCTTTGTACCAACCGAAGTGAGAGAGAATCTCATAGAGAAGGTCATCGAGGCCGTCAGGCAGTGGCGTTTTCGTCCCGGAACGGCGGGCCGGTAGATGTCGCGTTCACGATTGAAGTCAACTTTAATCTCCGCTAAGGAGCCTCTACTTCACGCACGGGTCTCACGGTGATAGCGGCTCGAGGTGGCGCTCAACGTGGCAGGCCGCTAGCTTCAACAGATATTGTCATTCATGCAGTACCCCGTAGAAATCTGTCTCAATTCATTGAAAATCTGACTCAACCGGATCTCGCTTGTTCCAGATTGGGCCTGCATGTTGTCGATCGCGAGAAAGTGAAGTTTTCTAGACACGCGCCGACCGGGCGTCGACCGGGTGAGATTGGGGTGAGTTCTAGGGAAGGACTTTGGAGCGAAGGTAGTGGGTGTAGCGGTGAGGGAGGGGATGGTGAAGCAACTCGTCGAGAACGGGAAGATAGTAGGCGAGTGAGCGAACAGGGGGGAGTGGTGGCCTGTCCGAAGGCCGACAGAGGCGGCGAGCCGTGGCGAGTAAGAGGGCGGATTCGATGATGTCGGGGTCAACGGAACGGGCATGGAGTTGGACGACGAGTTGACGATCGGCGCGACGGGGGAGTAAGGGTGTGTCAGGCAGCTGGGAGTAGAGATCCAGCACTCTGCTGGAGTAGGTTCCAAGGTCGAGGGTCATTTCTTTTTCTTCCGACGGCGTTTCGCCTCCTGCTCACTTTCATGGACGCGATAGCTTTGTCCTTCTAAGGACCGTGACGTCGGCATGATGGGTGAGCCGGTCCAGTAGGGTGGCGATACAGGTGGCGTTGGGAAAGACTTCGTTCCATTCGGTGAAGCCGCGATTGGTGGTGAGGAGAATCGACCGTTGTTCATAACGGCGGTTGACGACTTCGTAGAGCAGGTCAGCAGCGTGATTGTCGTAGGCCAGATATCCACATTCATCAATGCACAGTAATGCGGGGCGGGCATAGGCTTTGAGTTTCTGACGGAGCCGGTGAGGTGAATCGCACTGCAGGTCGTCGAGCAGTTCCGAAGCAGTGCGGAACAGCACGGAGTAGCCGGCCAGGACGGCGGCGTGGGCGATATTCTTGGCGATCATGGTCTTGCCCAGTCCATTGGCGCCGATCAGGATGAGGTTGCGGCCTTCGGGGATAAAGTCGAGGGTGAAGGCACGCCCGATGGTGTCGCGGTCGATCTTTTTAGGCCAGTTCCAGTCGAAGTCGGCCATGGGTTTGAAACGGCCGATGCGGGAGCACTGGAGACGGCGTTCCAGACTGCGCTGTGCGCGATCGTGGCTTTCGATACGGGCCAGTTCCTCCAGCAGCATGGGAGGGGGGCCATTGAGACTTGATGGCGCGAGCCAGAAAGTCATCCAGGGAATCGGCGATGGAGCGAGTCCGATGTGCTGGAGTTGGACGGCCAGATCGTTACTGTTCGGGTTCGGTGTCGTGGCTATGGAGGTCATCGTAGGTCTCCGCGGAATGAGGTTGAATGTGGATGTCGGCCAGATCCGGGCGGGATGGGGCGACCCGGACGGTGGCCCGGCGTTTCTGGGCCCGCCAGCGTTTCTGGAGGATGAAGGCCACCGACGATGCGCGCGGAGTGTCCTGTTCGAGCGCCTCGACAACGCAGCTTGGAGCTCGGATGCCCCGTAGTCGTCGAGCAGTCCGAGCAGGAGACGGCTCTGCCGTTGAATGGACTCGCCACGACCGAAGGCGGCCTGAAGCAGGGGTTCGGTTTCAGGCATGCTCGCGGCCAAGCGACTACCGGCGGTGGACCCGAGGGCTTTCCGTTTTTCCGCCAGCAGCGCGTCCTGATGTGCCGGATCGACAATGAGTTGGTGGCGGTCGAAAGACCGGTGGTGGGCGGCCACTTCGGTCGTGCCATCGAGAAGGCGCACCCCGCGTCTGGGAGGCCACCAACGTCAATGTCTGGCCGATCCGGTCCGGGGGAATCGAGTAGTCGTTGAGATCGAAACGGATATAGATGGTTTTACCGGAACGGACCGGCTGACCCGGTCGGTATCGAACCGGTGCACCGGTAACGACATCAGGAGTGATTGTTCCTCCTGGAAGGCTTCGGCCACGGTCCTGTCGTCACCACCGGCCAGGGGCGCTGATGGGCCACCTCATCACGCCATACCAGAGCCTTGCGATTGAACTCTTCCAAGGTCGTGAATGGCCGGGCTGCAAAGAACGAATCCCGCACATAGCGTATCGCTCTCTCGACGCGTCCTTTTTGATTTCCTCGTGTCGGCGCGACCGGACGCGGTTGACAGTGATAGTGGGCGGAGAGTTCGAGCAGGCGCGGATGAAAGCGAATTTGATTGCCGTTGCGCTCCAGCACGGCGCTTCGAAGATTGTCGTAGAGCACGACTCTGGGCACCCCTCCCCAGTCGGCAAACGCATCGACATGACCGCGGAGAAAGTTCTCCAGAGTTTGATCGAAGAAGAACTCCAGAAACAGGGCGCGCGAGTGCGACAGCGTCAATACGAAACAGGACAACCGGCGGCGGGCCTGACCCACCCGGACTTCCCGAAGTGCGCCCAGTCGGCTTGGGCTTCCTGACCGGGAAAGCTTCTTAACCGCAGGAAGGCTTCACGGGGTTCGGGACGCAGACGCGCCACCAGACGCCGCAGTACGACCACGCTGCCGGTGTACCGCGATCCGACAGCATCTGATGAATCCGTGTGGCCCGCAACCGGGGGTACTGCTTGAGCGTCGCCCGGATGAAGTCCATATAGGGATCGCTTTCGTCGGACGCATCATCTGGGCCCGGTTGAAGCGATCCGTCTCCAGTGCCGCGCGGACGGTTTCCTGATGCAGGCCCAGCTCGGCGGCAATGGTGCCTATCTTCCAGTGCTCGCCAAAAAAGAGGTGTCGAATTCGCGTGACCGTTTCGGGAGGAATCACGCCTCACACCCAGTCGGGGAAGGCATCGATAAAGACCCCACTCCGGCCACACAGGATGCAAACGAGTCGGATGGCTGATTGGAGCCGTTGACACCGGGGTCGACCATGGGGTGCCTCCGCCAATGACGTTCTCATTCCGTTTCAGGCAATGGTGTCCCGATGCTGCCAGACCGACACGCACCGGCGGAGTGTGATCTGTCACGCGCCTCTCTCGGCGACGTTTCCGGTAGGCCCGCTGACGCCGGCAAATGATCGGCCCGGACCTCCGGATCCTCCTGATACGGCGGTTGGCACGCCGCCTCTGCTCGCGCCTCATCCGGCGCCGGCACTCATCCCCGCAGTAGACCTGCCCCCGATAACAGGATCGGCAGATGACAAACATCAACCCGCAACCCGACCCTCGGCAAAACAACTGTCGTAACACGACTTCTCTGGCCATCCCACCCCACGCGGGAGTGGACAATGGCGGCCGGTCGTGTCACTCTGACTTTGCTTTTGCTGTGGTTGTGCCCTTTGACCGGGGCCCCGCCATAAACGAAACCCCGATCGCTCATACGATCGGGGTTTCCCTTTCTCCGCGTCACTCTACCTTACCAAAGCCTTCCGCTCTGCTTCGCCGATGATGACGACCTTCAAACCGGCGCTTGTTCAAATAGGTTCATTTTGAAGTGATCGTCTACACTTAACGACGATGAATAGACGGTACATGGGGTCAAGCGCTAGTGTAGTCCGTCACAATTAACGTAACGGCTCTGGCTGTCCCATTTCTGATCATATATGAGGAAATAATGACCATTAGATCGGAAATCCCTGTGCGGAACGAACTCGGACGGCTTGGCCGAAGCCGCAGTGTGTCGGTCTGGCTCGGGGAACGATCCGAATAAGGTACAGTCTGTTAGACGGGGAGCACTAGGAGCCTGTCGGGAATTGGCTCCTCGAAGCAAGAATCAACAACTTACGAGCCATCCCCGTCTGTAAGTTGTTGATTCTTGGTTGCAGACTTCTTATTCCCGACAGGCTCCTAGTGTAGTCCGTCACAATTAACGTAACGGCTCTGGCTGTCCCATTTCTGATCATATATGAGGAAAATAATGACCATTAGATCGGAAATCCCTGTGCGGAACGAACTCGGACGGCTTGGCCGAAGCCGCAGTGTGTCGGTCTGGCTCGGGGAACGAATCCGAATAAGGTACAGTCTGTTAGACGGGGACCACTAGTAGGACCAGTCGGATGGGCAAACCATTTTCGCGGCGAGGAACTTTTGACGGAATCATGGGAGGGGGGCCAAGCTCAAAACCTGGGACATGGTCTAAGCTGGACTGGAATGGGGGATCAGCTTTGCTGAGAGACGTCATCGTTGCCGTGGGTCTGCTGTCTACATTCCGGGCGTTGTGCTCGGACAGCCCCAGTTGGAGGGTCCCGGCCTCGTCGTCGGGTGGGTGATGCTCCCCGACGAGCCGCAAACAAAGGCCGAGGGCATCGAGGTGAGACTAGTCTACGGCCCTGCGCGAATCCCCGCGGTGTCCGTCATGACTGCCGGAAACGGACGCTTTGTCTTCACCCATCCGTCCTTGGACCCGTTGTGTGGAACCTGGCTGACATGTATCTGTACGTCAACATCGAAGGCTACGCCACAGTCCTGCAGCGCGTTCAAATTGCCGGTAATATCTTGATGCTCAACCCTGGTCCCTACGATCCGAGCGGATATGACGTATCGGGAAAGTGCTGCCGCTGACGCCGGTCGAATCGCTGCGTGCCGAGTTCGTTACGGCGTACAACGAGCTGGCTGTTCGCCACTATGAGCAAGCCATGCGTGACGGGCTGGAGCAGAAGCTGGAGAATGCCATCGAACATCTTATGGATGCGGTCGAAGCGGCACCAGAATTCGTCGATGCTTACGTGCTCCTCGGCCGACGCCTCCCAGGAGGTGAATCGACCAGAAGAAGCAGAGCGGGTGTTGCGATCCACCCTGGACCTGCGGCCGAACAACGGTGCGCTCTTGATTCAATTGGGCAGCGCCCTCCTCGACCAGGCGATGGCGCTGGAACTGAGCGGAGCCACGGAAAAAGCCTGGGCGAAATATGCCGGGGCGGCCGACGAACTGAGCGTCGCTATCGGCCGGCGCCATGCCCTCTGTGCCAATGTAGGTGAGACACCTGCCTAACCGTTAGTTAAATGACCCCCGGCAGAGCCGGGGCTTATTTCTGTGAGCCCCTCAAAGGGCCGGTCAAGAGCCGCCTGAAGGCAGCTGATGCCCCCACGCCATGTTCAGCTCCTCCAAACGCTGCTCCTCCCGCTCCTGCCGCCAAATGTATTCCCGCACGAATTGTTTGTCCATCCCCACCGTGGAAACGAAATAGCCTCGCGCTCAGAAACTCTTCCCTGTCAAACGGTGTTTCAGTCCCAGAAAGTTCCGGGCAGTCGAGATTGCACTCTTCCCCTTGATGAATCCCGCCACACTGGATACCGCCTACTTCGGAATGAACACCATGTGATACTTGCAGTCCCATTTCGTGTGCGATCGCCTTCGGGCCTCTTTCATTGAGTCCTCCTTCTTTGGAAGTCGTCGCTTCCAAGCAGGACTTTCCTATCTACCGCCGCTCTCGGTCAAACCTCTGCGAGTCGCCCCGGCTAAGCCGGGGGTTTACCTATGGGAATTAGTGAGCAGGGCGGGAAGGAAGTGAGCCTGTGTTGGTGATGAAACCAGAGAACGAGAACGAAGAATCGCGTGGAACGGAAGGCGCCCGCAGGGCGACTGGAGTTGCGCGTGAAGCGGCCGGTCGGAATGGGGATAATCCGGACCCGGAGGTGACCAATAAGGCGATACGGAGGCGATTCAGCGCCGCATATAAGCGCCGGGTCGTGCGGGAGGCGGACCGATGCACGAAGCCGGGCGAGTGGGGGCCTTACTACGCCGGGAGGGATTGTATTCCTCGAGCCTGCGCACCTGGCGGCGGCAACACGATGCCGGGGAATTGGCCGGGATGGGTTCGGCGAAGCGAGGACGGAAAGCGCAGCCGAAGGACGGCCGGGACAAGCGCATCGCTGAACTGGAACGCGAGGCGCAACGGCTCCAGAGGAAGCTGGAGCAAGCCGAAACGGTCATCGAGATCCAAAAAAAGTCTCCACGCTATTGGGGATTCCTCTGAAGAACCCGGACCAGGAAGAGAACAACTGATGGAAGCGGCCGAAAAGTTCTCCACCGAATTGGGGACGGCGCCGGCGTGCCGGGCCTTCGGGGTTTCCCGCGCGTCGCTCTATCGGCGTCGGCAGCGGCCGCCGCGCCCGCAGCCGAGCGGGCACGCCCACGATCACATCGGGCATTGAGCGGAGCCGATCGACAGGAAGTCCTCGACCTGCTGCATAGCGGGCGCTTCGTGGATCAGGTGCCCGCCCAAGTGTGTGCGGCTTTGCTGGATGCAGACCGCTATTTGTGCTCGGTACGCACGATGTACCGGATTCTGGATGCGAACCAAGAAGTGCGCGAACGGCGGAACCAACGGCGTCATCCCGTCTACCAGAAGCCGGAACTGTTGGCGACAGGCCCGAATGAAGTGTGGACCTGGGACATCACGAAGCTGAAGGGACCACGGAAGTGGACCTACTTCTACTTGTACGTGATTCTCGATATCTTCAGCCGCCAGGCGGTGGGCTGGATGGTGGCCGATTGCGAATCTTCCGGCCTGGCCAAGAAACTGATTCGTGAAAGCTGTGACAAGCATCGGATCGAGCAGGATCAGCTGACTCTGCACGCCGATCGCGGCTCGTCGATGAAGTCGAAAGCGGTGGCGCTGCTGCTATCGGATCTGGGTGTGACCCAATCCCACTCTCGGCCCTATGTGTCCGACGACAACCCGTTCTCGGAAGCCCAGTTCAAAACCCTGAAATACCGCCCTGACTTCCCGGAACGATTCGGTTCGATCCAGGACGCCAAGGCGTTCTGCCGGGACTTCTTCCACTGGTACAACAACGTCCACTACCATTCCGGTCTGAACTGGCTAACCCCAGCGATGGTCCATTACGGTCAGACCGGTCCGGTTCTGGAACGACGCCAGCATGCTCTGGATCGCGCTCGTCGGCAACATCCAGAACGTTTCGTCAATGTACCGAGAAAGATCGCTGGGCCGCCGGACAAGGTGTGGATCAACCCGCCCGCAGAGTCGCCTACGGTAGCTTAAATTCCGAATGCAGGTGTCTCAAACTTGTTGACACGTTCCGCTCTGGTCAAAACCGCGGACCGCTGGGCGGTCTGCGACCGCCCAGGGTTCGGCACTCATAGAGCGCCGTTACAAGCTACTGTTCTTCCGCCTGGATCCGCACTACGGGGTTCCACTCCGAAACTTCGCCGTCAGCGTAGATCTGCCGGATTACAAATTCCAAAGTCGTGGCTTCCCTTGGGTTACGGACCAGGAAACTGAACTCCGAGAATTCGTGCTCCCCGATCGAGCCATCACTCCACACCGCTCCGATGATCTTTCCATCGGCGTCAGTCTTGTGTTCGATCTTCCAGCCAGGCTTGGTTTCGAAATACGCCACGGTCGCTTCGGCAGGAAAGTCCACTTCGATACGAACCGTCGATCCTTCTCTCTCGTGAGGAACGCGCATCGTGTACTGCTGGGTTCCACCCACGCTGGCCTCGTCCGGCCGGATCGTGACGTGTCCAAATGCCATTTGCGTCGTCAGCACGAGCGCTACAACCGAAAGGGTCACAACGATCTTTTTTGCTCTTGTCATCTCCAATCCTCCTTCCTGGCTACCTGGTAGCCCATTAAGAATTCTCTGCGGAACCGTTCACATAATCTCAGTCGAGCGGCTGGATAAAGTCGAGAGGTACACGCTCGAAACATCATCATGATGGATCGATGCCGTCTGCCTCCAATTCCTCGGGGGAAGCCTGTCTGGCCAATGTCCCCGTCGGGTTCTCGTACCAGCCCGGGTCTTCATAGCTGGTGATGTCGTCGCGCACCTTCAGTACGGTAAACATCCCTCCCATGTCGATGTAATCGTGCTTGCCGGACATTCCCTTCATCGGAATGCTGTTGTCGGGCACGGGCATGCCCATGTCGCCCATTCCTGACATCCCGCTCTGTCCCATCGTCATGTACCCGGGCAGCAGCGGGCGAATCCGGCTGTCGAGACTGCCGGGGTCGAGGCCGAGCACGTTCGGCCCTTCGTGTCCCATCTGATTCATGATGTGGTGCGTGAAATGGCAGTGCATCGCCCAGTCGCCGGGCGCGTCAGCGGCGAACTCGATGTCCCGCGTTGCACCCACCGGCACCAGAACGGTCGTTTCCGGCCACTGCGCCGTTTCCGCAATGCGGCCTCCGTCGGTTGCCGTGATCTTGAAGGAATAGCCGTGCAGGTGGATCGGATGGTTGTCCATCGCGCTCAGGTTACCGAATCGGACCCGAACCCGATCGCCCGTGCGGACGACGAGCGGATCGATTCCCGGGAAGGCTTTGCTGTTCATCGTCAGGACATTGAAATCCGTCATCTCGCGCGGGTCGGGACGCCGGGCGCCGATAGGAACGAACCATTCGCTCAACATGATGGCAAAATCGCGATCGGCAGGGTATTGCGGGTTCCGGCTATGAACCACAAACATGCCCATGAGTCCCATCCCCATCTGCGTCATTTCGTCAACGTGCGGATGGTACATGAAGGTTCCGGGATGGAGGAGCGTGAATTCATACCGGAACGTCTCTCCGGGTCGGATATATGGCTGGTTCAGACCGCCCACGCCGTCCATCCCGTTGGGCAGGACAATTCCGTGCCAGTGGACCGTCGTGGGTTCGGGAAGACGGTTCGTAACGTAGATGCGCACCCGATCGCCTTCCACCACTTCGATCGTCGGTCCCGACGTCCTGCCGTTGTAGCCCCAGCACTTGCCGTCCAGACCCGGGGCGAACTCGTGGTCGACTGGCTCGGCGGTAAGATGGAAGACCTTCGCACCCCCAACGACGCGGTATGGGAGCGAGACGCCGTTCGGTGTCACTACGGGACGAACATCCCCGCTCCCGGCCTGGCCGGCGGAAACCGCCGTTCCCGTCGCGGCCTCGGACTGCGCCTCCGCAAAGGTCGAGCGCCCGACCAGAACCGCGCCTCCGGCCATCGCGGAGCCTGCCATGAAATCTCTTCGAGAAACCATCTCGAATCCTCCTATTGCTCGACGCTATTCACGCATCCCCAAGGCGTCCGACATCGACACCAAACGCCCGGCGAGGATCTGATCCAACCGCGATCGGGCGCGCCACAGGTTCCGGAGCGCTGTCACATATTCCTGACCGGTTCGAACCTGCTCCCGGCGCGCCATCAGAAGCTCGAACACACCCACCTGCATCCCGTTGTACTGCCGTTGTGTCTCATCGATGATCTGTTCCCAGAGCGGGAGCAGGGTGTCCTGATAATGCGCGACCCGCCGGGTGGCTATTACGAGTTCGTTTCGGGCCGTCCGGACCGCCGCTCGAATTTGCACCGACCGGGCCAGATACAGCTGTTCCAGACGCCGCATCTGGGCCCTTGCCTCCTGGGCGCGGCCCTGCCCTTGATTGAAGAGGGGAACTTCGATAGAGACGACCGGGCCGGTTTGCCGGATTCCGTCTTCCCGCCCAAGCTGGGCCCCGGCACGCAATGATGGCAGGAGTCCTTCGACCCGCGCGAGGTTGGCCTGGCGGGCCGAAGCCGTGTACCGGTATTCGAGGCCGAGCAGGTCGAGGCTGTCTTCGATGGCGCGAGCTTCCAGCGTCTCAGCGTCGGGCAGCTCCGCTTCGGGCTCCGGGGCGGCCAGCCTCCCTCGAAGCTGCCACTTCGTATCGTTACCGGTAAGCCCCATCCATACGTTCAGGCTCTCGCGGTGGCTGAGCGCAGATGCCTCCGTCAGGGTGGATTCACTGCGCGCTTGCTCGTAGAAGGCACGTTCGTTCACCAGTTCCAATGCGGTGATGTTGCCGGCGTCATAGAGGCGCTGGGCGATGTCATACGATGCCGCGGCGGCCTCGAGCACCGTCAGGTCCAACTCCAGAAACTGTTCGGCAGCCTGGTAGTCGTAGAAGGCGTTGCGGACATCGTATGCGAATTCCAGTGCGGCCCCCCCGGTTTCGATACGGACTGCATCCAGCCCGGCGGCCGCGACTCCCCGCCGCATGGGCAGGAGCAACAGCCGTGTCAGATCGGCTGTGGCCGAGAAGCCGAAATCGGATCGACGGTCGTCGGCGAACGATCCGATATCGCCTTCGAGTTCAACGTTCGGCGGAAGGCTGGCGGACACGAGCTGGGCTCTGGCGATCCCCAAACCTTCAAAACGCGCCTGGAGATCGGCATTCTTCAGAAGGGCGATCTCAACCGCTTCTTCGGAACCGATGGGCTGGGCAAGCAACTCCGCAACCAATCGATCGGCGGCCGGATCGCCGGAAAGCTGCCGCCACTCGGTATCGAGACCGGCTCGTTGCTCAAGCAGGACCTGAACGGATCCGAACCCGGCATCCCTCGGTGCGCACCCACCGAGACCGCCGAGCAGAAGCAGCATGCAGCCGAGTGTGACTGGTCTTGTTGTTCGCATCCTCGAAACCTCAGAGTTGGGGCGTGGAAGGGGTTGGCGACCCCGCGGCAACTGCTTCGAAGGCGAAGATCCGATGTTCCTGTTCCGGAAGGATTTCGATCCTGAAGATCCGATAGCCCTCTTCCGGGAGAACTTCGATCCAGAAGAGGATCTCATCGCCGACTTCGAGAGAATCGTCCATCGCCCCCGGAGCGAGCGGGAATATCATCATCATCGCGCCCATGAAACCGGGGATCTCGCCATGGCGAATCTGCAGTTGACCCTCCCCGATTCTCTGGACAACGCCCTGCCCGGCGTACGGCGCTTCACGCGTCCCGTCGGGCGGACGGTCTTGGACGTTGGAAACTGCGGCCTGTCCGTGTTCGTGGTTCTCCTCGACCGCGGGCGCTGCACTTCCTTCAGAGGGGTACAGAGGAGCGCCCGGACGCAGAATCGCTCCAGGTTCTGGGTCTGCCAGCCCGGCCGGGGCGTCGATTCGAGCCGGGTGATTCGCCGCCAATTGGAGGGTTGTGGACACGCAGCCGGCGTTCATCAGAACGAGCGCCGACACACCAAGAAAGAACGGCCGGATATTGAAGTATTCCTTCATCGAACCCTCTTTGACAAATATGTTGGAAACCAGGCGAGCGAACGCTATTCGCCGGCCTTGTATCTCGCGCAGTCCTCAGCTCGGCGAGGTTCACCGGCGAGAACCGAAAACGTGTCAAAGAGGAATCAGATCAGCAGGGCGCAAGTCTGGTGCAAGATACCGCAGTTTGCAGGGGGTGGATGGGCAAGCTTTGCCGGAACCAGAGGAGCCAGGGGCCGGATCTCCACGATCATCTCTACCAAGTCGGTCTGAAGCGCTTCCGGCATCACGACGAAGGCTTTGACGACCTGGGGTTCCGCAGCCGTCATCACGCAACAACACGATTCAACTGCGCCGTTCTCTTCTTCAGGATCGCAGTGATGTGAGGACGGATCGGCAATCGCCATCTGCATCGGGCATTGACAGATCAGCGCCGACAGAAGGCCGGCCGATACGATCGCCGCCAGGAGCGCAGACTGTTTAAGCTTCCACATGGATCGTTCTCGAATCCTACCTTACTCCGCATCGGCCACCAATTCATTTTTGATCCCACTCTGTCTCCGAAAAGAGGTGACGATGCCGTGGATGGTTTCGTTCAAAATGAGTCGAACGCGCCCCGGCAGCCTAAGCGTAGATCCTGACCGACACTCAGACTGCTCAACTTTCTACCGAAACGCAGTCGGAGGTTGCTATTCGATCGAGGGAGGTTGCTACGACGTTTCCAACGATCAGAGTTGCTGGCGAGGAAACACCGTCCACCTGGTTGGCGATGTCGTGCAACGGGGCAATGCGAGTCTGCTGGCTGTCGAGCGTTCCGTTCGAAATGACGGCCGCGGGCGTGGATCGTGAACCGTCTCCAGAGCTGAGGTACTCCACGATCTGGGGAAGTCGCCCGAGGCCCATCAGGACGACGACCGTACCTCCGGACTTCACAAGAAGCCGAGCGGCCGACCACTCGGCCGATTCAAAGGCATGGGACCGGCTGCCGGCAATAACCATGAATCCATGGTTGTGATCGCGATGTGTGACGGCGATGCCCGCGGCCCCGGCGCGGCAATCGCGCTGGTGATGCCAGGCACCACTTCGAACTCGATACCCTGTGCAGCGAGTGCCCGTGCTTCTTCCGCGCCTCTGCCGAAGACGAAAGGATCGCCTCCTTTGAGACGGCACACGTTCTTGCCGTCGCGCGCATAAGCGATCAGCAGTTCGTGAATAAGATCCTGTTGCAAGTCCTCCGTGCCCCGTTCCTTGCCGACATTGATCACGATTGCGTCCGCCCGGGTCTCCCGGAGCAGTTCAAGGGAAACCAGTCGGTCGTGCAGGACGACGTCTGCTTCGCGGATACGGCGCAACGCCTTTACAGTGATCAGGTCCGGGTCACCCGGCCCTGCGCCTACCAGGTAGACTGTTCCGATGTTCATTACGTGGTTCCTCCGGCTGCTTCAGCCGTATCGATAATCGACCGGATGCGACGGTTGGCGGATGCCAGATCACCGCCGCGTACGTCGTCGAGCACGCGATCCGCCACGATGCGCGAATACACGTCCCTCCGAGCTTCGAATGTCGTGATTCTTCGTCTTATTTCGGGTCGATACCGTCCGAGCAGTTCCACGAGTTGGGGATACTCGGCGCCGACAACCTGAGCGATCCGTTTGCGAAGGAGCGAGGCAACAGTAGGGCTCTTGCCGTTGGTCGATATGGCGATGGTGATGTCGCCCAGGCCAACAACCGCCGGTGCGATGAAGTCGCACATTTCCGGTTCGTCGACGACGTTGATCAACGCGCCCGCCTCCTGCGCTTCCAGATGAATACGTTTTTGTGCATCGATATCGTCGGTCGCCGCAATGACGATGAACGCTCCGGAGCAATCACCGGGCTCATAACAGCGGCTGCGGATTCCGATGGCTCCCGATGCGGAGAGCGTCTCGAGCACATCCGACGCCTTCGGGCTGATAACAGTGACCGAGGCGTCACAGGACAACAGAGCTTCGACCTTGTGTTCCGCAATCGCTCCGCCGCCGAACACCACCGCCCGGCGTCCGGCAAGATTCAGGAATGCAGGGTAGTAAGACATCGCGACCTAGCGAATTCGAGCTGTGTCGCCGAACAGAGCTGCCAGTTGGGAGACGAATCGACGTTCGATAATAGGGATCACGACGCCTTTCAGCGTTCGTGATGTATCGATCTCGGTTGCAGGTTGTCTCATCGTCGTTTACTCAAAAAAAAAGCCCGCCTGAGTGCAGCGGGCTTCTATCGAGGCGAATGGAATGTTTCTCTATATTCCAATCCGTAGAACCCCACCGATTCGACAGCAACGGGAGCACATTTCGGTGTCCGCGTCCGTCTCCACCAGACCATGCGGTTTTGGGTTCCACCTCATAATCACCGGCATGGTAGCAGAACAGACGATTTATTGTCTACTAATTAGATTCAATTACTCCGATAAACTTTAGACGCTTATTTTCAGCTATCTAATGCAATAGTGGCAGATTCAACAGTGAAATTCTGGACAATTACTATCAAGTTACTCTAGAATGCTGTCGGCAAGTTTTGCGCCGAGGAGTCCCGACCCATATGTCAAGCGTCACAGCAGATAGAGCACGGAATCGGAGCCCCGAGGACCGATGGGCCAATCTGCCTAAGGATGTCCGGGAAGAAATCGATGTCTTCGAAACCCAGTTGAAGCGCGTCGCCGACGGCCGGATGTCGGAGAAGGTCTTTCTGGAAACCCGACTGCGGCACGGCGTCTATGGGCAGCGCCAGAGCGGCGTCCAGATGCTGCGAATCAAGATTCCGCTCGGCATGCTCACTACGGAACAGATGGTCTGCCTGGCGGATCTGTCCGAGGAGTATGCAGACGGCATCAGCCACATCACGACACGTCAGGACGTCCAGTCCCACTTCATCAGCCTTGAAGAAACGCCCGACATCATGCGCCGATTGGCAGAAGTTGGGATCACGACCCGCGAAGCCTGCGGTAACGTGGTGCGCAATGTCACCGGATGCCCGGCTGCCGGTCTCTGCTCTTCCCAGGGTTTTGACATCACGCCGCACGCGCTCGCGATGTCTCACTTTCTGCTCCGCCATCCCGACGCGCAGAACTTCGGGCGCAAGTTCAAGATCGCCTTCTCAGGCTGCGAGGACAAACCATGCGGCCTCGCGATGATCCACGACATCGGCGCTATAGCCGCGGTAAAGGAAGTGGACGGACAAAGATATCGAGGGTTTCAAGGTGTACCTCGGCGGGGGACTCGGAGCCATCCCCCAACAGGCAAAGCTCTACAGCGAATTTGTTCCCGCTGATGAAATGCTGGAACTGGCGCAGGCGATCGCCCGCGTCTTTGCCCGGTTCGGCGAGAAGAAGAATCGAGCTCGCGCACGTTTGAAGTTCCTGATCGGAACACTCGGGATCGAAGAGTTTCGGCGGATCGTCGACGAAGAACGCCGCAAGCTCCCACCAGACCCCCGCTGGGAGAGCGAACTCGTGGAGGCTGCCGACTACAACGAACAACCGCTGCGTCCCCCGAGCGCGCTGCCGGAAGGGCCTTCGGACCCGGAGTTCCAACGATGGCTGAAGACCAACGTCCGGGGGCAAAAGCAGGACGGCTACTCCATGGTCGAGGTCTTCCTGCCTTTGGGAGACATCGCTGCCGACGCCTTGCGAGAATTGGCACGGACCTGCCGAAGCTACATCGACGATACGGTCCGAACGACCGTGACACAAAACCTTCTTCTGCGATGGGTTTCGAACGGAGATCTGCCTTGTCTGTATGCGGATCTCGAGCGGGTTGGGCTCGCAGAGCCCGGAGCCGGACGTCTTGCCGATGTGACGGCCTGCCCGGGCACCGACTCGTGCAAGCTCGGCATCACATCCGCCCGCGGACTCGCCGCGGAGCTCCAAGCGAAATTCGCTAACGGCATGGGCGTGATCGCGGATCGGGAAGACATCAATGTCAAGATCAGCGGGTGCTTCAACGCCTGCAGTCACCATCACATCGCCGACATCGGCTTTCTGGGGTCCGTTCAGCGCAAGAAGTCCGACACGGCGCCGGTCTTCCAAGTCGTTCTCGGCGGAAGCACCGGAAAGAACGGCTCCTCATTCGGACTCGTCACCGGGAAGGTACCCGCCCGAAACGCCCCGGAAGTGGTCCGGAAACTCACCTCCATCTACACCGAGGAACGAAGAGACGGCGAAAATTTCTCTGACTTCGTCCGCCGGCTCGGAAAACCGCGCCTCAAGGAAGAGCTCGCCGAGCTCGCCGAACTGCCGCTTCACGACGAAGCGCCGGAGTACTACCGGGACAACCGACAAACCTGGGAATACCGCCACGCCACGGGGGTCGGCGAGTGCGCTGGAGAAATGGTCGATCAGGCCGAATTCATGCTGGAAGAAGCCGATCGACTGACGTTCGAGGCGACACTCACTCTGGTTGAGGGCCTCTGGAACGATGCCGCCGAGCAGGCATTCGAAGCGGTCCGGACCGCAGCCGACGGCCTGCTCTCCACCCGGGGACTCTTGCTGTCGGACCACTACGACACCGTGGCCGAATTCCGGAAGCGCTTCTACGACACGGGCGCGTTCTACGCCCCGTTCGCCGAGAATTTCTTCCGCGCCGCGGCCAGTAACGGAGGCCCTGTTTCGGACGAGGAATCGCGAAGCCGTGTGCAGGAAGCTGCCCTATTCGTCGAGATGGCGCAATCGGTCTACAGCAAGGTCTGAGGCCCCGCGGCGATGGACATTCAAAAGATCACCTTCAAACTGTTTACCGATGCGCCCGCCGCGATCAGCCTGGACCCCTTCCTCGCGATCTTCGCGCGATGGCGCCAGGATGAGTCGAGCCCGGCTGATTGGATCGATCTCGCAGATTATGCCCACGTCGCGAATGGTCCAGGAGTCGCGCTGATGGGACGGCAGGGCAATCTTTCCCTCGACCTTGCCGAACCCGGCCCGGGCATCATGTGGAACAACAAAAAGGATCTGGGCGGCGCGATCGAAGATCGCATCGGCGAGACTTTGAGGCGGGGAATCACGCTCGCTCACCGTCTGTCGACCGAGCCCGAATACCCCGCATCTTTCAGTCCGCGCGTGGGGTTCTGGGAGCTATCGTTCAACGATCGTCTGGAACTGCCGAACGATGCCGCTACCGACCGGCTCGTTCGGCCCGGGGTCGAAGCCGTACTGGACTCCCTGCTGGGCGCCGGGTCATACATGATCGTCCGGCAGTCCGACCCCTACCGCCGGTATGGTTTCATGATCCACTGCACTGCGGTGCCCGATCTGGAGACTCTCCTCGATAAACTGGAAAGGGCCCGCATTTATTAGCGTCCGCTCTTTTGCATCCTTCCGCCCCCAACCCGTCGGCAAGTAATTACGTTTCTTATATTTGTCGAGACGGGCCCCCCGGATACGATCGATCTCCAAAACCTTCCCGTAAACGCAGGTTTCCATTGCGCTCTGCGATCTGGAACTAGCCGCAAATCAGTGATAACCTACGCCGAAGCCTCGGATTCGATCGTTTGTGATTCTTTCGTCTGTTCGCAGACGATCCGACCGGGTTAACGCATTTTCCGGGAGACTCAATGCCCTACACACTGACAGTAAACGGAAACACGACGACGGTCGATGTTCCGGAGGACATGCCCCTGCTGTGGGTCCTCCGCGACGTTCTCAAGGTCAAGGGAACGAAGTTCGGCTGCGGCGTCGGCGCATGTGGCGCTTGCACCGTGCAGATTGGAGGCCGCGCCGTCCGGTCGTGCCAGACACGGATTTCAACCGTCTCGGCTGGCGTGAAGACGATCGAAGGTCTGTCCGAAGACGGATCTCATCCTCTGCAGCAGGCATGGATGGAGCTGGATGTACCGCAGTGCGGGTACTGCCAGGCTGGTCAGATCATGAGCGCATCGGCGCTGTTGGACTCTACGCCAAACCCGACGGATGACCAGATCAACGCCGCGATGAACGGCAACGTATGTCGCTGCGGAACCTATATGCGGATTCGCGAGGCTATTCACCTCGCAGCCAACGGTGGGACCGGTAGGGGGGCAAAATGAAGGCAAACGTCAAGTCATCGCAACTCGACCGCCGTACGTTTATCAAAGTCACGACGCTGGCCGGCGGTGGCGTCATGCTGGGTCTTTACTCCCAGTCCGAACTCCTGGGCCAAAGGGGCGGGCGAGGCGGACAGTCCGCGGCTCGGCCGGTTCCCGAGACGTACATCACGATTCACCCTGACAACACGTTCACGATCATCGCCAAGAATCCGGAAACGGGCCAGGGCGTCAAGAACACCCTGCCCGCGATCATCGCCGATGAATTCGACGTCGATTGGGCGCAGGTGAAGGTTCAGCAGGCCGATCTGGACCCGAAGTACGGAGGCCAACGCGAGGGGGGCAGTACGGCCATTCCACAAAACTACGCCACCATGCGCCAGGTCGGTGCCATGGGGCGTGCCATGATGAAGCAGGCGGCAGCCGAAGTGATGAACGTTCCGGTTTCGAGCCTGGCCACCCGATCGGGTGTCGTGATTCACCGGCGCACGCGCCGGACCGCGACATACGCGTCTCTGGCCGAGGCGATGGAGGGCATGACGCCGCCGACCGACGCTCCGCTCAAGGATCCAGCGGACTTCAATATCATCGGAACCGCCATCCACGGAGTGGAGAACTTCGAGATGGTCACCGGGAAGCCGATCTACAGCATCGACGTCGAACCGGAAGGCACGCTTTTTGCCGTGTACGAGAAGTGCCCCGTCTTTGGCGGAACGGTGGAAAGCGCAAACCTGGATCAAATCAAGGGTCTCGCCGGCATACAGCATGCGTTCATCGTCGAGCCACAGGGTCAGGGACGGAATGGACTGGCTGGTGGCGTCGCACTCGTCGGAGACAATTGGTGGATCGTTAACAACGCTCGACGCCAGTTGCGGGTGACGTGGAACGAGGGCCCGGTGTCGACCCAAAGCACGGAAGGCTACAACGCCCAGGCACTGGAACTGTCTTCCCAACGATCCCAGGCGCCTACCGAAGGCGGCCGAAGCAGCGCCATGATCGGCGATGTCGAGGCGGCTTTCGCAGATGCAGACCAGATCGTGGAAGCCGAATATTACTTTCCGCTGCTCTCGCACGCGCCGCTTGAACCCCAGAATTCCACCGCGCATTACAAAGAAGACGGAACGCTGGAAGTCTGGTCTCCCAGTCAGATCCCGAGCCTCGCCGCCCCAGGCGGAACTGCCGGCGTCGACAACTCGGCCGTCACGATGCACCTGGTTCGGTCGGGTGGTGGTTTCGGTCGACGGCTCTCGAGCGACTATGACATCGAGGTGGGTAAGATTTCGCGTCTGGTCAGCGACGAACGAATGGCCGCCGGGCTGCCAACCGTTCCGGTCAAGCTGCTCTGGACGCGCGAAGACGACATGGCTCACGACCAGTACCGGCCGGCGGGCTATCACTACTTCAAAGCGGGACTCGACACGAACGGAAAGCTCACTAGCTTCCGCGATTTCGTACCGAGCATCAATTCCGTGGTGCCTGCCAACGAATTCCCCAGGGGATTCGTGCCCAACTTCTGGGCGAGCAGGGCTACTATCGAGCCGTTCAACATCCCGACCGGCGCTATGAGGGCGCCCAGCACCAACGGCATCTCTTTCGTCATGCAGTCGTTCATCGACGAACTCGCGGTGGCGGCCGGGCAAGATCCCGTGCAGTTCCGGCTGGATCTGCTGGCCAACCCGCTCGGTGAAGCCGCAGGTCAGGGTGGCGCTTTCAACCCGGAGCGTGCTGCCGGCGTTCTCGAAGCTGGTCGAGACATGTCGAACTGGGAATCGCGCGGCGACCTGCCCGACGCTAGAGGCATGGGCGTCGCCTTCCAGTTCGCTCACCGCGGATACGTCTGCTGGGTGGTCGATGTCACCGTGGATGCAGACAAGAAGCTCAAGATCAACAAGGCCTGGGCATCGGTCGACATCGGTCGACAGATTGTCAACCCCAGCCGTGCCCGCAACCTGGTCGAGGGCGGGTTTGTCGAAGGCCTCAGCCACATGATGGCGTGGGAGATTACGATCGACCGTGGCCGCGTACAACAACGTAACTTCCCGCAGTATCAGCCAACACGTATGTCAGAGGTGCCGGTCGAAATCGAAACCCGGTTCGTGGAGACCGATTTCGATCCCACCGGCCTGGGCGAGCCGACGTTACCGCCGGCGATTCCGGCGATCACGAACGCGATCTTCGCCGCGACCGGCGTGCGAATCCGCTCGCTGCCGATTGTGAAGGAGGGTTACAGCTGGACCTAGGTCGGATCTGACCGAAATACAGGGACGGAGCCGGATTCCTGCTTTATGTTTGCAGTCCGGCTCCGTCCTTTGTTATCTGGAAGCTTATGAAGGCAGGAAAAAGTCTCTTCGTTCTGATGGTCGCGCTGTCGTTCGTCAGCGTCTCGTGCGGAACGGACACCGAAAACACGCCCACTGTGACGGTTTCGCTGGACCGGGTTCCCGACCAGGGCAATCTAGACGTCAAAGGGACTGGGTTCACGCCGAATCAGAACGTGACTTCTCATCTACTCAAGCCCGATGGCACCGAGTTCCCGTTCCTGCCGATCCTCACCGACAGCAACGGGGAATTCACGCACGAGATCGAATCACTGCTTCTCGACGCCGGGGTCCATCAACTGTGGGTGGTGGATGATGCGTCGAACGTGTCTTCGAACATCGCACGGTTCGAAGTGACCAAAGACCAGCCCGCGCAGTAGAAGGCCTGGGCGGAGCGACCTACACGGCCATCGCCCTCTCGTGGACCGCCTCGACCGTCCGCCATGCCGCCTGGATCGCACCCTCCAGCCAGGCCGGCCGGGAGCTCGCGCCTGCCGATCCCATGAAGATCCGGCCGTCCGCCTTACTCAACTGCTCCAGGTGTGCGCCGCGCGGCGTTCGGTGGTAGGCGCCCAGGCTGTAAGGCACCTTTTCCCACCAGACAGCATAGGCGGATTCGAACTCTTCGCGCATCTGCGGATGAACCTTACTGGCATGGGTGAGCACATGCTCGATCCTGTTTTGGATGGGCTGTTCGATCAGGTCCGCCATCCTCCCGTTGGCATAAAAGCCGAGGAGAACACCTTTGTCGGTGAAATAGTCGTTCGAAGGATAGGAAAACTCTCCGAGCTGCAGGCTTCTCGCCCAAAGGTGTCCACCGAAAATTTCTTCATCCTCTTCCCAGAAGCGCCGCTTCATCTGCAAACCCATCTTGGCGCTTGTGCTGTGACCGCTATCGGTCACGGCCTGGGCCATCTCGGTCGACAGGTTAACGTCGATTCCCTGCAGGACGGACATCGGCAGGCAGCAAACGCAATAGTCAGCGGTCTCCTCTCGTTCTTCGCCGGTTCTCGTGTCCCGGACATGACACGGACACCGTCCTCGGTCTGGCGGATCGTCTGCACGTCGGCGCGAAAGGTGATGCGCTCTCCGATGGCCCTTTGAAACGCCAGCGGGATCTCCATCATGCCGCCGATAGGTTGGAACACCGGGTCGGGCCCGCCTGTCCCCGTCCCGAGCGCCCGCACCCGAGTTCCGAACCCGGACTGCAGCAGGGCACTCAGATCATGACGATCCTGAGATCCACGTAGATTGGGCGGGGTGTAGAGGTAATCTTCCGAGTCCAGGTAGCCAGCCCGGACCAAAAACTCCGTCAGGAGTTCCTTGTCTTCTTCGGTGAGCGGTGCGTCGATCTGCCCCTGATCCATTGCCTTAGCTCACTAGTGTCCGGTTAGAAGTCGAATAGAACCAGCTGGTTAGGATCTTGGAGTTCATTGAATTGGGAATCAGGCGCGTGAAAGGCCTGCAAAATGGGCTGTTTCTCAAGAATCGTAATGCTGAGAATCTGTAGGATTTGGTAAAGACTCCTATCGATGCCGAGGCGCTTCCGGATGATGGCGACGTGAACATAAACCGAAATGGCGATCCAGATCTGGGTCTTCACCGCATTCTCGCTGGTGCCGTAGAAGGACTTGATTCGAAGGTGTTGTTTGATCCATTTAAAGAAAAGTTCCACCTGCCATCGCGACTTGTAGATCTGAGTGATGGTGAGTGCAGGCAACGCGAAGTTGTTGGTCAGGAACTTCAACCGCTTGTTCGTCCCGGCATCGAAGTAGCTGATACGCCGCAACGGATCGGGATAGGTTTTGGCGGATTTGTTCGTTGTGAGGATGACCGTCTGGTCGGATCGCAATCCCGTGGTCGTGTCCACCCGACGGGAGTACCGCCGCCGCAGGACGACGTTCTTCTTAGCACGCACCACAAAGAAAGCGGAACAGAGGGAGAAGAGAAAGAGCCGTTCAAAATCGATATAGGCGCGGTCCATGACGTAGAAGGCACCCGCTTCGGGTGCGATCTCATCGAGAACGTTGACGTCATGGACTTTCCCGTCTGTGACGTGGATAAACGCGGGAATGTTGCCGTGAAGATCCAGCAGTGTATGCATCTTGACCGCGGCTTTGTGCCGGCGAAACCGGGCCCATGGGAATAGTGAAAGACACAGGTCAATGGTGGTCGAGTCCAGGGCATATAGACCTTGATCCAACTCGACGCCGATGGGGTCTTCGGCATATAACGGCCGCGCCATGCCGATCAGGACCTGTGCGAAATCCGCATAGATCCGCCAGTCGCGCCGCTCGTTGGCGTCGGCCAGTGTCGTCCGCGCCACCTTGCTTCGGAATCCCATGTGGTAACGCTTTCTGCCGAGGGCGCGTAAGCAGGCTTCGATGTCGCGGAGGCTTTCACGATAGATCAATTGGGCGAATGCCATCGCCAGGAACTGATCCCAGCAGGAAAACCCTTTCTGCTGGTAATCGCCCCGATAGCGGGCGACACACTTCTGAAACTCGTATCGGGGCGCGTAATCCATGACTTGTGAGAAGACGGTTTGGCCTGAGTTCATGCGCCATTGGTATCACCCCTCTCACCGTAATATTGCTAAAAGTGTGATCGGCAGGTTCAAATCGAAAAATCGCAGAATGCCATTCAACTCACTGTTCATCTATAAGTTGCCGGCGGCTGTCGCACCGTGTTCCGGACACTAGTGATGCCGGATGTTGACGAACTGATGCTCCAACTTGGAAGCGTCATACCAGCTGAATCCACAGTCTTCGGCATGGAGGTCGAGCGCATCGACCGCGTCATCGATCAGCGCGTCGCAGACATTCCAGTACTCCAAAACCTGCGCCCGAGTGTACGGTTCAGGTATCAGTGGGAGATTGCTGCCCGGTACCGGCGGCCCTGCGATCCCATCCTCGTGCTGCACATCGGCCTGGTGATGCTCCCAAGGCCGAAACGCGGCCTCGTTGGGCGAGATGTAAGCATGGCCGATGAACAGTGTGTGGTAGGCGAGCTGCCAAAACGCGTTGACGGGTGCCTTATCGATCCAGACATCCTCGGGACACCGTTCGAGCGTCTCCCGCAACATCGCGAGGGCAGCATGATATTGGCTCTTCAACACCGACCGCAGTGTTGCCGCCGCGATCGTGCTCTCGTTCGATTCGATCTGACCCATAGTGCGACTCCCAAACATTAAGGGCATGGCCCCTGATAGGACAAGCAGCGCCCCATGGATGTGCCAAGGGCCGCTGGATGCCCTCTAGCAGCCCGTCATTTCGCTGCGACGGTCGATACCTTGCGGTGGCTGGCGATTAAAAGCCCAGCATCTTTCGCAACCCGAAAATGGCTCTTGCTGGCAATCTCTCCATCGATCAAGTCAACCAGATGGTGTCGAACGTCGGAGGTCAGCGAACGACAGGACTCGATGTACTCAATCAAGGCCGTCGAATCGGTCACACGGAGTTCGTCTGGGTACTCCGCCTTCACAACCCTCTGAAAGTGCTGGCCCAGACAGGCTTCCCCGTTGTCGAGGGAAAATGGTTGGCTGGTCAATTGTAGCCGACGTGTGCCAGGCGCCACACGTGCAAGCAGTTCGTCTATCTCCCTGAGATGTCTCTGCCCATTAGTTGCAGCGTAAAGTGTGCCATCGTCCTTCAAGACTCGTGTGAATTCGGAGAGAGCGAACTCCAGGTTCGGAACGTGATAGAGCATGTGATTGGCCAGGAGGACGTCCATCGAATCACTCTCAAACGGAAGGGCCTCTGCATCACACACACAAAACTTGAGGTTCCTCCCGGACCGCCCGAGCATTCGCATGGCTTCGGTCAACATCCCTTCCGATAGATCGCTCATGAAGATCCGCCACGAAGCTGGCGTCCGATGCTGATTGATTCGCCAGAACCAGCCAGGCCCCCCACCTACCTCCAGAATGACGGCGCCCTCAGGCACTATCAGCTGGTCAAATAGCCAGTTGACGAAGCCGGTGGCGTTCACGCTGAATTTCTGATGGAGACGAACGCGCGCGTTCAGGTTGGTCGCGTCAGCGTACTGCACACTAGGCGAAGCTTCTTCGGCTGAATGTCAGGTCATATAGTCACCGGCAGGGTCGCTGGTCGACCAGTTCGCGCTTCGAGCAGGCACGGCTCCTGGTTGCAGCAACTGCTTGGAACTATTCGATCGAAAAACCTGAGCCTTGGACGATTCCGCCATCGTATATGCGTTGGCCGGATTATTTCGAGAAAAGGAAGGGACATGCCCGGGAGACTGAAGATGTCGGGCGGGCACAGGTCCCGCCACTACACACGAAGAAAAGAGCTAAACCTGTTCCCTGTTCCTGCCGATAAAGAACAGTGAAGCGGGGGACGCTACACACCCATCCGCGAGGAGAACGTGCATGTCGATTGCGTTGCAGGAGTTGGAAACCGACACGATTCTGATGAATAGCGGAGCGTTCGCGAATCTGCTCAGGATGCGGGACCGTTTCGTCGGCATTCACAGCGAACGGATTCGGTCCCTCACCCGGAACGTCTGCGAGAGGTTGGATCTGTCCTGGACGGAAGGCCGGCTGATCGAAACCGCGGCACAGCTTCACGATCTCGGGACAATTGCTATCCCCGATCCGATCCTGCACAAGAACGGCATCCTCACCCCGGAAGAAAGGCTCATTATGCAGGGACACGCTCAGTTCGGATACGAAGCCCTGGAAAAAGCGACCGAGTTCGCTCCAGTGGCCGAGATCGTGCGCCACCACCATGAGCGGTTCGACGGCACGGGCTATCCGGACCGTCTGGCCGGAGACGACATCCCTCTAGGCGCGAGGATAATCGGAGTCCTGGATGCCTATGATGCGATGACAAGCGAGCGCGTGTACCGACAGTCGAAAACGGACAGAGAAGCAGCCGAAGAGCTGATCCTCGGCAAGGGGACGCAGTTCGACCCGGAAGTGGTGGATGCGGTCCTGAAGACGATCCGGTTCGGCGTTCATTAGCCGACGGGTGGCCACAGGTGCCACCCCTACACACTGAGCGAGAATTTAGTCTTCCGCGGCTTCAGGCGCGGGCTCTTCTTTCGCAGACGCGGCCTTTGGGGCCGCCTTCTTCGTCGTCTTGCGAACGGTCTTCTTCTTGGCGGTCGTTTTCTTCTTTGCCGCCTTCTTCGTCGTCTTCTTCTTGGCTGCGGTCTTTCGCTTGGTGGCCTTCGGCTTGGACTCGGGTGCGGCCCTCTCATCGGCAGCGGCGGGGGCTTCGGTCACAGCAACGGCGTCGACATCGGACGTTGCCGCTTCAGGCGCCATCGCTTCGGTCGAGGTATCGCTGGTTTCGGTCGGAGGTTTGAGCATCCGCTCCAGCTCATCCCCCGGGAAGATCCGCAGCACACCCTGCCGGTTGCGCTCCAGCCGAAAAAGTCCGGCCTTCTGCGCATGCCGTGCCAGATCCTGCAGGCCCGAAAATCCGAAGGCTCTCTCATCAAAGTCCGGATCAGAAGCCTTGATAAACTGCTTCATGCTGCGCAGGTACAAAGGCCACTTCGGCACCTTTTCCGACTTGTCGAAGGCCTTGCGCACCACCTCGACACTTTCCTCGAGACGCACTGCTCCATTGCCAACATCTTCGCGTACTGCGACGTTGCCCTCGTCACCGGGTAATGCAACGTTTCCATTTACTTCAGCCGGCTCCGTCGTCTGCGTGTCTCGGGATGTTCTGGACCGGGGACGCCGGGGACGGCTCGGTTCACGGTCGTTCTCGCGGTCCTCGACCTCGTCAGGCAGCTCGACGATGATGCTGCGGTCCAGGTGTTTCAGCTTGACCCGACCAGTGCGGGCCAGCTTTTCTATGAAGTCGCGGAACGACGACGTACCGTAGTTCCGCTCCGAAAAAGTCGAATCCAACTGCAACAGCGTGCTCTTGAGCAGGCCGAGCTGCGGGGATACCTCGCGGTCGTTCAAGATCTGGACGGCGCGCAGGACCAGAGGCAGCGCCTTGTCTGGACGGAGCTCGCTGGTTCCCGGGCGGGCCTGTCCGCCCGACTGCCGGCGGCTCGGGCCACGGATCAGGTTCTCGTAGGCGATGAACTCATGGCAGTTCTCCTGCATTATGTTGCTCGTAAACGCACGCCCACCGACGACGAACACCTTCTTGTCGTACTGCTTGAGTTTCTCGACCAGCGTGATGAAATCGCTGTCGCCGCCTACGATCACGAAAGCGTTGATGTGGTTCCGCGTGAACGCCATCTCCAGGGCGTCGAGCGCCAGGTTGATGTCGGCGCCATTCTTGTCGCCGCCGGGCGTCAGATTCCTCTGGACCATCTGGATGGCGTGCTGGCCCATCTGCCGGCCATAGTCGCCCGCGCGTTTCCAGTCGCCGTAGGCTACCTTGGTTACAATCTCGCCGCGCTCCCGGATGGCGTCCAGGACAGCTGCAATTTCAAAGTTTCGATTCAGGGTGGTCTTGACTCCGATTTCGATATTGTCGAAGTCGACGAACACCGCGATTTTCAAACGGTCTTCAGTCAAATTGGTTCCTTCGTCCGCGTGATGCGGGTCCGGAGGGCGCACCCGTCGGGTGCGCTCATCGGACCTGGCCTACACGGAGACTGTTCACAGTTATTCTTTGATTCTTGCTCTTCGTTGCCGGAACAATTCGCTGCCGGAACGGCAGAATCCGCCTAGCGGAACAGATCGTCGAACGCGCTCCTGGCGTCCTTGTGTGTAGAACGGGAACGCCGTTCACCGCCGTTCCCGCTGTTTGAAGGGGATGTGGTCTCGCGTTCAATAGACGTACGCACGTCGAAGAACTCGCAGTCGTTTCGTATGTCCTTCGGGATGCGTTTTGGAATCGCCTGCGTGCACTCGAACTGAGCGCCGGTATCAAAATGCCGGCAATGTTTGCAACTCCTCAGATCGGTCTGGCACTTCGGACACTGGCTGTCCACGGAGATTTCCATGGTGGAAGGAATGATGTGGCCGCACATGCTGCACCGCAACAACTCCTGGAAACTTGGCATCCTTGGCGAACGAGGTCCCTCGCGGGAACGACGAGGCTCTTTCTTGCCTCGTTCCTCCGAACGCTCACGTTCCTCTTGTTGATAGCCGCGTTGGCTGTACTGTCTTCCCATGTGGTTTCCTTTTAGACCTGTCGAGAAGTGTGGGTAGTCGAGGGGTCAGAAAAGGGGATTTCTGATAGGACCCTACTATTATATTCCCGTGTCGTCGAAAAAGAGAACAAGGACTATTCCTCGACAGGCTGGCCGACCAGTCTGGCGACAGCTTCCTTCGCAGCCCGGTTGATCTCGCCATAGGGATCCTGGAGGTCCCGGAACCTGGCGGGAAGAATCGGATCGCCGATCACGATCTCGACTTTGTTGGCCTTGAGGCGGCCCCCCCGAGGCCACGCCTCGAAGGTTCCCCGCATCCCGACAGGGACGATCGGAGCGTTCAGCTCGACCGACAGTATGGCCGGACCTTTCTTGAACCGGGTCAGACGGCCGTCTATACTGCGCTCGCCTTCCGGAAAGACCAGCAGTATTCGCTGCTTCCGCAGTCCCACGGCGGCCACCCGCATTGCGCGGGTGAGGTTCGCGTTAGGGTCGACCGGGACGATGTTTACGGAAGCCGCGAGCCGGCTCATGACTGCCCCCTCGAAATAGTCGGTGTAGCCCAGAATGAAAATGTCCCGGATCACGCTAAACGGAAGCACCGAACACAGCAGAAACGGATCCAGGTACGACACATGGTTTGGACAGAGCAGGTACGGCCCCCGATCTGGGAGCTTCTCCAGGCCGCGCACTTTCGTGTGGAACGGTATCTTCGCCAGCAGACCCAGCATCCGGATTGCCGGAAAGCCAAAAAACGTGAGGCTGGCACGCGACTCCTTGATGAAAGTCGCGGCAACCTCGTCGTATCCGTCGGCGGCCAGTTTTTCGGCCCAGCTGGTCGTTCCTCGGCCCGTTCCCTGGCCGGCCTGTTCCAGCACCGCGACCAGGTCTCCAATCGTAAATACCTGACTCGTCTGCTCCTCGGGCAACTCCAGCTCCAGCTCGCCCTCGATCGTGGCCAGAGCCTCCACTCGCCCGAGGGAGTCGAAGCCCAGATCGAACTCGAGGTTCATGTCCGGCGCCAGGGCCCCGAGGTCCGGCTTGGCCTCGTGAATCACCCGGGCGACAACGGCTGCGACTCCTTCCTGAAGGCTGGGATCGTCCTCGGCCGAGGACTCTACTCGGCCCGTCCGGAGACGTTGGACCTCTTCTTCATACAGCTCGGACCGCTTCAGCTTCCGGGTGACGGTGCGGGGCAACGGCTCGTTCCGGACCGACAGTGACAGGACCCGCTGGTAGGAGGCCAGATCGCTGGAACGGTTGTCGAGCTCGTACTTGATCATCTCCGTGATTGCCGTCTGGTTCCGCCGGCGAAACTCTTCCAGGTCCGGCACGACCACGGCGTGCAGCTTGTCGCCGGGACCGGAAGCGTCGGGCATGCCCATCACGCAGATTTCCTTGATGAATGGGGACTTGTCGTAGTGTTCCTCGATCTCATCGGGATAGATGTTCTTGCCGCTCGCAAGAACGATGACATCGTTACTCCGTCCCGTGATCGTCAGATTCCCGTCCGCATCCAGTCGGCCCAGATCACCGCTGTGGAACCAGCCGTCGCGGATCGCGCCGGCCGTTGCCTCCGGATTCTTGTAATAGCCCTGCATGAGGATGTCACCGGCGATCGATACCTCGCCAATTCCGTCGCCGTTCGGCCGATCGATGCGGATGCGGACGCCCCGGAGCGGCCGGCCCACTGTGCCGAGGGCGTTGGCGCTGACGGGCGTCATGGTCGCGGCGGCGCTGGTTTCGGTCAGGCCGTAAGCCTGGACCATCGTATAGCCGAGAGCCGCAAAGTCTTCGGCGATCTTCGGCTCGAACCGGGAGCCGCCCGTGATCAGGAGAGACAGGTCGGGCCCGACGCCGGCATGGACTTTCGCGAACAACCTGCGGCTCAGCTCTGGTTTCTTCATCCTTCGCGACAAACCCATCAGCACGGCGAAAACCTTCTGCGTGAACCAAGGGCCCGCGGCCACTTTCCCAAATATCTGCTTGTGAACCGCGTAGAAGAACTGGGGAACACACACGAAAAAGCTGATGTGATGCTGTTTGAAGGCCTCCACTATTCCCTGGCGGCGAGATCTGACCGAGGAAGACGACCCCGCACCCCGAGGCGAGCGCGCCCAGCCCGTTGGCCACCAGCGGCAGCACGTGGGAAAAAGGCAGCACGGAAAGCATGCGGTGGTCCGGCGACAGCTCCAGCATTTCGATGAGACCGTAGACGTCGTGAGAGATCCCCTTAGCTGAAATGCGAACACCCTTGGGGTCTCCCGTCGTCCCGGATGTGTAGATCAGCACGGCAGTCCCCATCAGGCGGGGTCGCCGACGGGGGCTCGGCATCGCCGCCACGAGCGATGAAGGAATCCCAGAGACAACGCCTTCGGGCGGGGTCTCGCATCCCACGATTTCGACCGGGTCACCGCCGACCGCTTCAGTGGCGGTCGCGACGTTTCCCTCATCGGTGAACACGACCCGACACTCGGCATGGTCCACAAGACGGCGGACGGCAGAGGCGGGCAGCAGCGTGGAAAGGGGCACGACAACGGCGCCCATCCTCAGGGTCGCCATCAGAACGAAGACCCACTGAGGGCTGTTGCTCATCAGGATACCGACACGGTCCCCCGGAACAACACCGCCCGCGGCCAGCGCGGCCGCCAACCTCCCGGATGTCTCGACGACGTCTCCGTACGAGTACTCCTCGATCCGGTCGGAGTGATCCATGGCGAGCGCAAACCGTCCGGGATCTTTCTCTGCCCTTTCGAAGAAACGCTCGAGAAACCACAGGTCGAAAATCGGCGCCGGGGACGGGCCGGATACTTCAGTTCTGAAAGTCATCGTGGGAAGTGCAGAGCGATCCCGATTCGGAATCCCTGCTGGAGCCTCCCATGCTAGCATACGCATCGATGCATTCCCGGCCCTGTTTTGCCCGCCAAGAGAGGACGAAGACCCGGCTGTTGACCACTGCCATCGCTTTCTACCTATTCGGTTGCTCCGCCATCGATCCGGACCGTCAACTCCTCAACCAAATCGCCACGGC
>CAXWPM010000002.1:0-39073 GCA_963667345.2 Terriglobia bacterium | reverse complement strand
TCCAAACGCTGGAAAGGCCGCCTCGTGGCGACAAAGTCCCGTTGACGCCCCCGGGATCGTCCCAGTTCTGCTCTCTGGGCGGTGGCCCCCTTGCTCCGGCCAAGCCGCGCTGCCCTCAGAGGCCCCGTGAGGGTCGTTTCCACAGCTCGTTGTGATTTCGGGGAGTTTTCCACGCGCTTTCACCTAGACTGAAACCGCCCGATCTTCGCGCTTTCACCTAGACTGACCCGCCAAATCTTCGCGCTTTCACCTAGACCAACAAGTAATAAGAACAGGTAATAAGAAACAAGTAGTAAGAGCGGCGGGATCTGTTGAAAAATCATTTGTGTTTCTGATCGGGACCTGATTTGGAATGAAAGCCGAGTAAGAGGAAAAGCCATGCCGAAGGATGCGTTGACGAGACGTTGGGGTCGGAGACCGGCAGGGTTCTGTCAGGAACAAACGCTCGTTCTGACCGAACAGTTTAGTAGCATGGAACGTGACGCATTCCATGTTCGTATCTGTCAGATAAAATACCATAAGCCGTATTCCATGGTCAGGCCGTGAAAACCGTTGCCTATTTGAGGGTCTCGACCGCGCAGCTGGGCGTGCGTAGCCAGCGCCTCGCCATCCTCGAGTACGCACGAAAACTTCCAAGACCGCCATCGCCAAGCTCACGGGCGTGTCCCGTACGACCCTCTACAGCTTCATGAGGACCCGAGGGCTCAAGCCGAACCCTTATCCTGTATTTCTGTACGAATCTGGCCGATACACTAAGTTGCAACACATCTCACCAAAAAGTACGTGAATTTCAAATACAATTCACCGGAAGTGACAAGTAAGACCAAATGAATGAGTGAGTTACCTGTTCCCCCTATGAATACGAGATGTACTATTGGAGGAAGGTAATGGTGTGCCATTTAAGGAAGCGCTGGACGGGGCCTTCCTGGATGGAAGTTGGCGCGTCGACGGGGAGGTTGAGAGTGTCTCTGACTTCTCGGGCAAAGGCAACGGCGTTGTGAGGATAGAGCTGGTATTTAAAGATGAGGACGAAGCCGCCTTCGGTGCGTACGAGGTTAATGTAACTCTTCGGCGCGTACCGGACAATGAAGAGAGGGTGTAAACCAAGGACATGACACATTTGAATTTTAGTCAAAAGTTCGGCTCTCGGTATGTAAGGAAGAGTGTTCTTGATTTCGGTGCCATACAAGATGTCGTCGCGCTCGAAGATTCTGTCTAGGTTGTGTTGCTTTCCATGACTGCCCATTGAACGCGTTTGTGTTTTTCGCTCTTGGTAGGAAACCAGCAGTGGGTAGCGCAGCATCGAACATCATCTCGCCTTGAAAACCGATGCTGCGCGTGAAACTGGGTGTGGAGTAACGAAGGACGATTTTACCGATCTCGTTTGAACGGCGCTTCCAGTAACGATTTCCATTCGAAGAATAGAAGTTAATGGTCAGGTGCGCGGAGAGTTTCCTGGACACGCAGCGGATCTTCCCTTCATCGACCAGTTCATACAGGGCACGGTGGGTAATCCAGTGGAAGAAGCGTTCCTCAAAAAAGATTTCGATCTGCTGTGCATAATAGACCTCATCACCGTTTGGGAAGAGTTCGTCTAAGAGGGCCTCTTTCGCTTGGTCAGTCTTTTTGTCGCGTGGGCGGTAGTGTGACCCCTCGGTAGTGGGTTCGTATTCCTCATCGTGATGATCAGTGGTCAACAGCGTTATAACTGAATCTGGTGCAGGAACAATGGCCTCTTGGCGATTTTGTACCGGTCGCGCTCACGGCCTTAGCGTGCAAAATTACACCAATCTGCCTGATACCCTTAGTACGCCGAAGCCCATTTAATCATGGTAACAAGTAACCATGATTAAATGGCAATATGTGCCTCCCACATGGCGAGAAAGAGTCGAGACTTTGCGCCTTTCGTGTAGCCGAATTCCTCTCCTGCCCGGGCACTGAACGCCAGGAACACATCCGGCGGCACCATTAACTGCAACGGCTTATTCTTTCCTTCAGTAGCCCGCGAGTCGGTTTCGGTCAGGTTCCTATTCTTCTCGCGCGGTGGCGGTGCGCCTTTTTTGAGTGCGGAAGTATTCACCATCACAGATTCTCCTTTGTGGCCGTGACGGCGACCAGGAGATCGATCATCGCCTGGGCCATTCGCTCGGCCTTTTCGTTCAAACTCCGATACGCGGTTTCGGTCGCTGCCTTTCCAGCATCATGTGCGATCCCATAGGCCGTGGAGACTGGAAGAAACCCATCGACCAGGGTGTAGTCCGTCTGTTCGAGGTAGGTTCGCGCCGCGACGATCTCCGCGGCGCTACGGGTTGTTTTCACCAGCGTGAAGACGATACGAGAGCTATTGATTCCAGAATCGACCAAACTGTGGGCGAGCTTTACGGCGGGCCGCAGATCATCCTTCGTCTGTCCCGTTGGTATGACGGTTAAATGAGCAGCCTGGGCGATCTCAAGCGTCTGTCGCGAGGAGTGCGGACGGCCGTCGAGGATGTAGGCGTCGAAGCGGCCCGCCTCGGCAAGTGCCGTTTTGAGATTCCCGAATGGCTGGACCTGGATCTCAGGCTCGATCCCGGATTCCGCCCGGTCGCTCGCCCACTCTGTGCAGGTTATCTGCTGCATGTCCAGGTCGGCGATCTTCACGGTAAAGCCGTCCTGGGCCAACTCCCGGGCAAAGAGTCGTGCAAGGGTGGATTTTCCGACTCCTCCTTTCTGGGAAACCATGCCGACGATATAGGTCAAACCAGATTACCTTTTGCCAAAGAATCTATACGCATGACACCATCAAACCATGATTACTACTTTTATTGTAACATTGGTATCATGCTACCAGTCGATATAAGCCCGTGTCGGGAGCCGCGATGTGTTTTGCTGGCTAACGATTGTTTTGTTTCAGACACAGCCTAAAACAAACGCGTATCGCGATGTGTTTCTGATCTGGACCTGATTTGGAATGAAAGCCGAGTAAGAGGAAAAGCCATGCCGAAAGATACGCTGACGCCCCAGACGCGGCACCACTTCACCCGCTTCGATCAGGTCGACCAGCTTGTTGGGGCCAGTGAAGCGGACGCGGAGCTCGCATTCATGCACCGGCTGATGGCGCTGTGCAGCCTGCCCCGCACCGATCCCGGCGACCAGAAAGAATATGTCCGGCGCAACGGGCCTTACAAACTAGGGATGACCGCTGGGATCGACAACAAACTTCCCTATGGCAACCTGCCGCGGCTGCTGATGGCTTACGTCTGCACCGAAGCGGTACAGACGCAAAGCCGTGTGTTGATCTTGGGGAAATCGGTTGCCGAGTTCATGCGCAAGCTGGGTATCTACAGCACCAGCGGCGAGAAGTACGGTCGCCTCCGCGAACAGATGAAGCGGCTCTTCAACGTGCATCTCCAGTGGATCTACGAAGATGAGAACGGCGAAGCAAGCGTGAATGCGCTGATCGTCCGCCGCACGGAGCTTTGGTGGAACCCGAAGCAACCAGACGACCGCACGCTATGGGACAACAAGATCGAACTGAGCGAAGACTTTTTCAGCGAGATCATCAGCCACCCGGTGCCGCTGGACATGACCGTCCTGAAGGCGCTGAAGAGGGCAACGCTGGGTCTCGACCTGTACATGTGGCTCACGTACCGGACGTTTAGCCTCGTCGGTCCGAAGCGGCTGGCCTGGCCGATGCTCTACCGGCAGTTCGGGGCGGACCCGGCCAAGGCGGGCGACAAGCGCACAGTTGACAACTTTCGCACCGACTGCCTCCGGGAGTTGAAGAAGATCAAGACAGCCTGGCCGGGCCTGGAGTACCGCATCGAGCGCGGCCACCGGCACGAAAAGAATGGCTCTTTGGTTCTGCTGCCATCCAAGCCGTCGATCCCGCCTCTGAAGCTCGTTACGTAGTCAAGAATTGCCCAGGAGCGCCGTTTCCACAGTTCACTGTGATCTTGGGGAGTTTTCCACGACTATTCACCAAGATTGAGAACGCCCAATCTTCGACTATTCACCAAGATTGACTGCCGAAATCTTCGACTATTCACCAAGACCTACAAGTAATAAGAACAAGTAATAAGAAACAAGTAATAAGAACGGCGGGATCTGTTGAAAAACAATTCCGATCAGAAAGCAGAAAAGACGGACGACTGAAAGCGCGTTCGCTTTCTTGCGACTGCTTCGGGCCGGCAGGAGCCGGAGATCACGGTACCGCAGGCCGCCCGGAATCGGTGACGATGACCTGGCCGCTGCTACGGTCCAGGACCGCCGTTACAGTGGTGGTCCAGGACTGGCCGTCCCGCGCCTGCACGACGATCGTTGCGCCGGCGAGCTCAGAGGGCAGCGCGACAGTATCGCCGAGGTAGATGGAGCCCCAGTCGCCATTGTCCAAGCGGTGCGGTCTCCAGCCTGGGAGCGGGGTTGCTCCGGCACCGATGATCATGCCTTCGCGTTCGAGTGCGTTCTTGAGGGTGTGTCGAATCCATGCGCTGGTGTTGATGTGGCGTTCGGTGCGCAAACGGGTGAGGGCGTCGTGGAGGTCTGGGGGGAGCCGGAGCAGCAGGGGTTTATATTTCATTTGATGTCAGAGTATATCGCGGGGAATGGTGGATGTCCCCGCCCTTGTGGGGGGATTGTGGAGGTCGGGAGGAAGACGAACCCGTGATATCGGTGTATATCACGGGTTTACAAGGGCTACCGGGTGGCCGGGGGTTGACAGGGAGTGTTAGGATTGGAATAAGCCAGCCTACCCTTTGGGGCCACGCTTCGCGTGATCCCCGGCAGGGGCTGGCGAGGGGGCGTGCCCCCTACGACCCCCGATTGGGAGGGAAAGGAGCAACATGGGCGCGGGGCGCGCAGTGTGGGTGAAGATCCGGTCCAGCGATGCGGAGCGGGCCGAGTGGCACGCCAAGGCGCGCTCGGCCGGGTTATCGCTGTCGGATCTGGTGCGGCGGTCGGTTGGCCGGGTGCGGACCTGGACGGTCGCGCACACCGAGCTTGAGCGAGAGCGGACCCGGGAGCTGGCGCGGATCGGGTCGAACCTGAACCAGATCGCGCGCTGGGCGAATACCTACAGGGAGGCCGCCGATGCGCTGGAGGTGGTCGCGCATCTGGCCGCCATCGAGCGGGCGCTCGAGACGCTGGCCGTCGATGGGGAGCGCGAGCCATGATGATCAAGTTTCTCGCTCGCGGGACCGGGTCGGCGGCGGCCGCGGTGGATTACCTCACCCGTGAGGGATCCCCCGAGCCAGATCCGGAGAAAACCCCCGGACCCGGAAAAGAACCCGGAAGAAGTCACCGTGCTGCGGGGCAATCCCGACCAGGTGGCCGCCGTGGCTGATGGGCTTGAGTTCGAGCACAAGTACACGTCGGGGGTCATCGCCTGGGCACCGGAGGACAACCCGAGCGATGCGCAAATAGGCCGGGTGGTGGACGAGTTCGAGAAGACCGCCTGGGCCGGACTTGAGCCGGACCGCTACGCCTGGACGGCGGTCCAGCACCGCGAAGCGGACGGGGGTGTCCACGTGCATGTCCTGGCAGCGCGGTGCGAGCTGGAGACCGGCAAGAGTCTGAATATCGCGGCTCCCGGCTGGCAGAAGACGTTTGACGCGTTACGAGACTGGCAGAACCACGAGAACGGCTGGAGCCGGCCGGACGATCCGGAGAGGGCGCGGGACGTGCAGCCGGGTCATCGGGCCTACATCGAGGCCGCCCAACTCCGGGCGGGGATCGAGGCGGAGAAAGACCCCCGGAGGCTGATTACCGACTATTTGAAACAGGGCATCGAAAGCGGGGCCGTCTCGGATCGCGCCACGATGGTCGACGCCTTGAAACGTGCGGGCTTTGAGGTGCCGCGACAGGGCAAGGACTACATCACGGCGGCGGACCCGGAGAGCGGCGGCAAGTGGCGGTTGAAAGGAGTGATCTATGAACAGGACTTCCGGCGTGAGCGACTTGCAAGCGCGTCTCCAGAAGACGGCCGAGACGGAGAGGCAAGAGGTCGAGGCAATAGTGCAGGGCGAGCTCAAGAAGCTTTCCAAAAACTTGAGCGACATCGTCGCGCACGAGCTCTATACCATCGAGAGCGATACGAAAACCTGGAGCCGGCGGTTGAGCGCGGCGGCACTCAAAGCGTGGGCGCGCCCGATCGTGATCGGCCTGTTGATCTTTCTGGGCATTTGCGTCGGGAGCTGGGGCCTGACGCAGTGGTATGCCATCCAGATCCAAAACCTCATCGAGAGGCGGGACGCAATGAGGCTCCAGGTCGAGCGGCAGCAGACGCTCCTGGATCAGACGTGGGGCGTGTGGATGCACGAGGAGGAGGACGGGACGAGGTACGTCGTGTTTCCCGACGGGACGACGCTCGACATCGTCAACCGATGGCCCTACACCGTGCAAGGGCAGCCTGCCGTGCGGCTTTCGATCGAGTGAGGGAGACTTATGACCGAGTTAGAACAGCAGTTGACAAGCGCCTTGAGCGCGCTTTCGAAGCAGTACGAGGCGGAGATGGCGCAGCAGGCCGAGCAGGTCGGCACATTGCAGAATCAAGTGCAGCGGCTCGAAGAAGCGGTCCAGGACTTGAAGCCGCAGCTCGAACGGTCCGAAGTGTTGGCGGAGGACTTGAAGCAGCAGCTGGGGCGGTCCCAAGCGTTGGCCGAGGATTTGAAGCCGCAATCCGAACAGGTGCAGAGCTTGTCCGAGCACGTTCAGGGATTGGCCGCGCAATACGAGCGGGAGCAGAAGCAGTTAGCCGCGCAGGTCGAGACTTTGACAGAAAATATGAAGCTGTTAGGCGCACATGTAACGGTCTTAACCAACGCCTACGAGGGGCTCCAGCAGAGTGTCAACGAAATGATCAACGTATCCAACGCTGTCGTGCGGGATATGAACGAGCTCTTTCGATAATCCACCCCGAGGCCGAGCAGAAGCAGAATGACGGGGATCGGTGGGACCGGGTTGCGGGGCGAATCGAGAACCTGATCCAACAAGCCAGGACGCGTAGCCGCGGCTGGGACTTCGGCCGGTAGTTCTCTGTGGTTCTTGTCTTGGGGCGTGGGAGAATGGGCCGACTGATTTGGTTGAACCGCATAGAATGAGCCGACATGAGCAGTTTTTACAGAGGATTCTCGGTGGTCGCTCGGATGCCAGTGTCCGTTTCGACGACTTGCGCGGCCTACTCCGGAATCTGGGGTTCACCGAGCGGGTACGAGGAAGCCATCACATATTCAGAAGGGACGGCGTTGCCGAGAGAATCAATCTGCAACGTGACGATAGCCATGCAAAGCCCTATCAGGTGCAGCAAGTGCGGCGAGTGATCGTGAAGTACAGACTAGAGGAGGGCAAATTGAACGATGTATAAATATGCAATCGTTCTCTATTGGAGCAATGCAGACCGCGCTTTCGTGGCTGAAGTGCCAGAACTTCCCGGATGTATGGCTCATGGCAACACGCAAGAAGCCGCTCTCAAACACGTCAATCAAGCGATGAAACTCTGGGTTGATACAGCCAAGAAGTTCGGCGATCCAATACCGGAACCCAAGGGCGAGCGTTTGATGCTGGCGTAAGGGTTGCGCGAGGCCATCAGCGGACGGCCCCCCGCCAGTTGACGAATCGTGTCAGTACCCTTTACTGGGACCGCTTGAGCGGTTCACCCGACGCATCAGTAAGACTGAGTGTTCCAGATGAATTCTGGCCGGCTGTGCCGCTGAACAGGATGAACTGTGTAGACGGATGTGTTGCAACTTTCAAAAATCAGCACGAGAGCGATGGGTCGGGTCGACCGGGCTCCGTCTCATGCAGCCACCCCGAACAGCTTGTTGATGAACTGAATCTGTCGCTGAACATCCGAACCACTCACCCGCCGCGCCTGCCCCTTCCGGATCATGTGCATGGCCTCGTATCCTCGGATCGTTCGCCGCGCCGCGTGGAATTCACGAAAGCCCTGCTTGGCTTTCACTCGTCGTTTGATCGCTCGATGATCCTGCTCCAGGATGTTGTTCAAGTATTGGACGGGCCGGTGGCGGCAACGGCGTCGCAGGATTCCTTCCTTTTTCACTCCTGAAATCGCCGCCCCATAGAGGCGTGCTTGGTCCGTATTGATAACACGGGCCTGTCGATCCTCAACGAGGGGCAGGAGGAAATGGAAGTTCTCATCGAAGCCTACGCGGGGAACGGCGAATTGCTGGATGCGGCCGAACTCCTGGTTGCCGGGCGCGCCACCCGCATCGGGCTGCTACGGGAGTTCCTGCCCGATCTGGGATCGGCCGATGGGGGCTACGTGCGTGTAACGTCGACCTCGATCCGGATGCGGGCCCTCGCCTTGCGGGGGCGGATGGACGGCACCCGGCTGCTGCATCTGGCCGCACAGACGCTACCCTAGAGGGGCCCGGAATCTTCAACGCATTCAGCACCGGAACTTTTCCAATTCCGTCCCGGATCATTCCTTACCCGCAGTTTCAACAGCCCCTGCCGTTCCTACTACTTGTTCTTATTACTTGTGTGTAGGGGTGAAAGGTCGTGGGAAACTCCCCGGAATCACAGCGATCTGTGGAAAAGGCCGAAAAACGGCCCGTAGCGGCCGCTGGGTAGGGGGTGAGGGCCGTCTGGGCGGTTCTTTATGCCCTCCTGGAGGCTAATCGACCAGGCGTAGCGGAAGTGTCGGGGGGGGATCGCGGGGTTCGAGGGCAAGAGGATCAAGATGCCCTTGGACGTCCGGTAGTTCAGGTCCGGCCAGGCCGTCCGGATTTGCTGCGCCAACAGTAAGAACTCAGATCTGCGACTTTCCTCTGACAGTGCCCAACGGTGTGTTATTGGGGCATTTTCTTTATTTCGCGGAGCTTATCGCGGAGTTCTTCGGTCGCATGGTCGGCCTCTTCGAAGTTCCGAATGACATGTGGGGTGATCAGGATCACGAGTTCCGTTCGAGTCTTCGTTGTGGAAGTGCTCCCGAACAGACCCCCCAGAACCGGGATGCGGCCCAGGAGCGGAATTCTGTTTCGAATCAGATCGTTGCTTTCGCGGATGAAGCCTCCGAGCACGATCGTCTGCCCGTCGCGGATGACGACGGTCGAAGTGACAGCCGATTGCCCGATCACCGGACCGAGTGGGCCCAGGGCACCGGCCTGGCTGACCTCCTGGCTAATCTCCAAGGTGATGTTTCCGCTGTCGTTGATCAGAGGGGTGACCTGCATGATTACGCCGATCGAGCGCCGCTGGATTGTCTGGGCGAAGAGGGTCCCGCCCCCCGGGGCCTGGACCCCGCTAGCCGCCGACGACACAGGAACCGGAATATCCGCTCCCACGGTAAACTGCGCGGTCTGGTTGTCACTGACTAACACGGAGGGAGCCGAAAGCGTTCGAACCCGGGACCGGTTCTCGGAAGCATGCAGGAACATGAAGAGCTCTCTTGCCCGACCGATGAACGCGAACGTCTGGACCGCGAGCGACGGCGGGTTACCGATGAATGACGCCGTCGTCTGGGCTGGCTGGAGAGTTCCCCGATTCTGAAGGCTTGCCGACAATCCGAAGGCGAGCGAATCGTCCAGAACGACCTCGTAGATCTGGGCATCGATCAGCACCTGTCGGGGCAGGATATCCAGCTGTTCGATCGTATCTTCGATGATGGCGTACTCCTGCGGGGTCGCCTGAATCACGAGCGCATTGTTCGTCTGGTCGGTGATGATCTTGACGTTACCGGTGGGCAGGAAGGCCGTCCCCACCACTTCACCCGCACCGGCCTGAGCCGGGGTCTGACCCGCCGGGGGCGGTATGGCGCCTACAGCTCCGGTAGGGGTCTGGTAGATGCCCGAAAGCTGGACTTCGGTTCCGTAGAGCTGGCTGAGAACACGCTGGATCTCGATCGCTTTTCCGTTTCGGACACGGTACACGAAGTTGCGAACGCCCGAAGTTTGAAGCGGTTGATCCAGCCGGTCCAGCCACTTCTGAACTTCATCGAAGACAGCCATATTTGGCGAGATTACGAGAACCGAGTTCATCCGTTCGATCGCCACGAACCGGATCGCGCCGCTGTTCTCCGACAGTGCATAGCCCGCGAAAACCGTCACCAGGTCCTGGACAAGGTCCGCGGCGAGGCTGTTCTCGACCGGAAACAGTCGGACTCGCTCTCCCGCGAATACGTTCGTGTCGAACACGTCGACGATTTCCAGCAACTTCAGGAGGTTGCCGCGTCGTTCGCTGACCAGAAGGATATTCCCGGTTTCGTGCACAACGATGTTGGCGCCCTCACTGAGGTAGGGAGTCAACAACTGCGACATTTCCGAGGCAGAGACAAACTTCATCCGAACGACCTGGATGACGAACTGATCGCCGACTCTCAGCGGTTGGGCATCGTCCTGCACGGGGAGCGCCTGTCGCAGTGCGGCGTTGGCCGGAACAATTTCGTAGAAGTTGCCATTTTGGAGGATCGTCGCGCCGTTGATCCTCAGGATCGTTTCCAGTATCGGGAGCAGGTCGGAGCGCTGCAGATTCCCGGCCGTGTTGATGTTGACCGTTCCCTGAATACGCGGATCGACGACGTAGTTGATGCCCAGCGTCTCGCCGATGATCTGGATGATCTGGTGGATATCGGCATTATCGAGGAACAGCGATATCGGTGCCTCATCCTGCGGAGCGGGCGGAGGCTCCTGAGCGCCGAGCGGCGTCATACTCGCGACGGCAAGCGACAACGAAAGCAAGAGAATAGTTTTTTTCATGGCTGAGGTTTCGGCACCAGTCGGTTACCAAACGGAGTCCTCTGGATCATGAATCCCGGCGGGACATTGTCTTCGGTAACGGCTGCCGGATTCGGTGTCCCCGATTGACGCGCTGGGGTACGGTTCACGCCCGATTGAACTCTCGCTGCGGGCACCGGAGCCTGGACGCTGGAAACCGCGGGAGCAGCTCCACTCCGGGCCGCCGTCCGTCTCCGATCTCTCGGCATCCGTGCAGTCGGGTCGTTCATGATGACGGTGGTCTCGACACCGCCGGAGCGAATGCGCACCGACTTGTCGAGGATCTCGATGAGCTCCCAGCCATCGATCACTCTTCCGATCCGCACCGGCCTGGACGCCCGATTCCCCGCTCCGCCGCTGGCCAGCATTGCCATGGGCTCGTCCCCGAGCGACACCGTGCCGAACAGGAACGGGCGGGGACCCGCGGCAACCGGACCTTCCGAGGTTTCGATTGCCAGATCGTTCCGGTCGAAGCTGAATAGGTTCTGTTCCGCGATGGCGGTCCAGTCCTGAACGGGTCTGGCCGGGCTCTCGGCCCCGGCCGGGACGCCAAGCGCCTCGCCATCAAACTGGATGCCTGCCGGAGAATGGGTTGTTTCGAACTCGACCCATCCCCTGCGTAGCTCCACGGTCGCACCGATCACAGTGAGCGCCAGAATTACGTTGATGATAATCAGTTCTCCTTTCATCGACTAACCCTCAGCCGGCTCGCCTGCAGGCGGGCTGGCCAGAACGGCCCCGACGGTCAGGTTCACACGTACATCTTTCAGCAGCTCCATCCCCTCGCTCACTTCATCCACAACGCTGAGCGGAGCGATCTGGATCGACCTCACCGCGAGGAGTTTCTCCGACCCCCGCAACTGTTCGAGGAAAGCAACGAGCTGGCCGGGCGTACACTCGAACCCGAGCGACATCGTAATCTCATTGAAAAACTCGTCCTTTTGCCTGGCCGCGGACATATTCCGCTGACCCAACTCGATTCCTGTGGCCTCGGCGACTTCTTCGATTACCGCCTGCAGCTCGGCAGAGGCCAGCGACGGGTTGTCGCCGCGGAGCAGGAGCGCTTCGCCCTCTTCGACGCGCCGGCGGGCTTCTTCGAGCAGCTGTCCGTAGTCCGCCTTTCGCGCGACCGCGCGGCGATACCGGCGCAACTGATCTTCGCGATCCAGAGCGATGTCGACAGCCGCGGCCAGTCTGTTGTAGGCGGGGAAAGCGACTTCGGATAAGACGAAATACAGACCCAGCGAAACGCCCAGCAGGAGAAGCGCTCGACGGTCTCGCCGTCGTATCTCCAGCTTCACGACTCACCGCCAACACCGAAACGCAGGGTGAAGCGGTCGCGCCCGGCGTCATCACGGGTAACGGAGCTCGCGAACTCGGCGTCTTCAAACAGCGGACTCTCTTCGATCAGTCTCTGGATCTCGGAAGCACTTCCGGAAAAGCCCGTGATCGTCACGGCCCCCTCCTGCAGCGAAATCGCACTCAACCAAGTGTCGAGAGGCAGAACGCGAACTAGTTCCCACAGCATTTCGAGCGTGGAATCGCCTCCCGCGAGGTGCACACTCAGGGCCCGGTACTTTTCCGAAAGTGCGTTTAACTCCGTTTCCTGATCCGTCAGGTCCCGGACCGTCGGGGCGACGCCGCGAATCGCGTTCTCCAGCTCCGAAGCGTAGACGGACCATTGGTAGGGTCCGCGCAGCCCGAGCGCGGTGCCGACGAGGAACAGCAGTAGAACGAGCAGAAAGGTCGGCACGAGCTGCGCCCGATTGCCCCGGTACCTCCGCTCCGATGGGATGATATTCACCGCAAACGGGCTTTTGCCGACGCCGGACAGAGCAGCGGTCAGGGCCCCAAAAAGACCCCTTTGACGGCCGACTACCCCCTCGACCGGTAGCGGTGGATTGTCCTCGTCCAGATCTTCGAGCTTCGAACCGTGAGCTATGGTGCGTGCGTTTTCGAGGCTCACGACACGAGCCAGGCTGGCGAGTCGCACGATCATTGACGCGGCTCGCTGGCTGGACGAACCAGCCTCGTCCACTCTGAGGGAGGTCATCCGGCCATCGTGGACCAGGCAGCCTTCTGCGTATTCCGACTCCAGGCCGACCAGAACCGTCGGCCGATCGTCGGACCACAATTCGGTTGCCGCGTGCGCCCACGCGAGGGTTGAAAGCGTCGCGCCTGTCAACGGAAGGCTCGCCGAGGAGAACAGGTCGATCCATGGATCGAGTCCTTCGCGCGGGATGAGCGCAATCGTCACACGCATAGGTGTGCCTGGCGTTCCTGGATCTTTCAACGACATGTCCCAGTAGATTTCTTCCGTCGGCCATGGCGAAAGACTCTCAACATTGAATTCCACCGTGGATATCAAGCTCTCGCGAACTTCAACAGGTAGTTCCAGGTACCGCACCATCCCGCTCGACTCCGGCAGGCTGAGGAATGCTCTGGCTCTACGGAGTTCGTGCCGTTCAGCAACCTTCTTGAGCTCAGCTCTGCGCTCGTCGGTACCCATCCCAACAAAGTCCTCAACGACGAAGGCAGAAATCAGGCGTCTCCTGTTGAATACGGCACGAACGACAGTGATACGGAGATCATTCCCGGCGACCTCGAAGCCGGCGATAGTCTTGGGCAGAAAGCTATTCATACTGCCACCGGTCGAGCTTCAGCTCCTGTACCCTGTGGTAGACGAGCGGATTGAGACGCAGGAGCTGCAATCGCTCTTCCCGCCTCAGGATCAGACGAACGGTCCGCGACACGCCGGAAGGGAGCACCTGTGCCCTCGACGCGATCGTCACCGGACCGTCGCGCTCGAAAGTGAAATAACCCAGGACGTCGCTCCCGGACAGTGCCGGTACCCTCCCGACCAGGTCGGCCAGATCGTCGAAGAATCGGTCCCCTCGTGCCTCGACGATGGCACGGGCAAGGATGGCTTCGATTCCCGGCAGCGCCCTTAAAACGTCGGCGGATGTCTCGTTCGGATTCACCTGAGCCGTACCGGACTCGGTGGTAACCAGTTCCCGGACTCCGGGAACCCGGCGGAAGCCGCCCGAAGTCGTATCCAGGACCAGGCGACCGTAGAAGAATTCCGGCGTCATTCCTTTCACGAACAGGATGTCGTCGACAAACCGAAAGACGCCGTTCGCGGGCAAACGTCTCCCGTCGACGGCATCATAGTCCGCGATCTCGGCTCCGTAGAGATGTGGTATGTCGTCGCCGTCTCTCCAGTCCAGGATCGAGTCGACTAGGCGATTGCGGGTATCCTGGTCCACACCCAGGGAGTCGAACATCGAAGCCAGCAGCATGTCTGACGCCTGGTTGATGTCGATGCGGCCCCGTCCGGACTCGAGCCGGACTCGAACTTCTCCCGTATCGAACGGGAAAACGTATTCTCCGTTCACCAATTCCACCGGTGAGCCTGCAAACAGATCCCCGTCCATCATCAAGTCCTGGAACATCACCTCCGCGGCTCCACGCGCCATGAAAAAAGCCCGTTCTGAATCGAAGCCGCCCCGCGAGCTGGACATCTCCGTCCGCACGGCGGCCGCCAGCGACAGCGAGATCACCGACAGGACCAACACGACCCAGAGAACGCTCAACAGGATGACGCCGCGATTGTTCATCAGTAAATCAGGGGAACGACGACATAGTCGTCATCAATCCGAACCTGGACGGCGCCGGGCAGGCCGGTACCGGATTCCCACTCGTCGATCCATCGCAGTTTCCCGTCACGATCCGAGTCCAGGTAACGGAACTCGACGTCCTGCAACTGCGCCAACAGCTGTCCCCCACGATTCGTAATCTCGTCCGGCTCATGATCAAACAAGAACTGCTCGTAGTAGAGGAACCCGCCATCCTCCACGGCATAGTGGATTTTGCGGGCCTGGACCGCTCCATCGATCAACGAGTAGGCGGCCACGAACTCGAGCCTCCGGTTATCGCCGGCAAAAAGGACGAAGGCGCTATCGCCGCCTTCAAACTCCATCGGAGAAGCCAGCGAAAGCTGGCGTCGGATGAGCCTTTCCACGCGTGCCCGATTCTCGATCTCCAGGATTTTCCCGGAGCCGCGCTCCCAGATATCCATCCCGACGCTCAATCCGGAAAACATGAAAGTCATGATCAATCCCACGATTGCGAGGCTGACCATCACCTCGATCAGCGTGAAACCGGCCTCTGCCCGGTGCCTGGGATCGATTCTCACAGCCTCAGACTCGATTCATTCCGGAAACACATCATCGATCGCACGTTGGAAGTCCTGCGGAGTATAGGTCAGCGGGGACGGCCTCACCGTCTCCAGGCTGATGTTGCGCCGCCCGGAACGCCCATCGAACTCAATTTCGGCGACAATCTTCACAATCGCCTGCGCTGGACGCCCGTCGAAACTCTCGGGAATCCAGGGCTCCACTCTCACCCGCCAGTCCGCATCGATCTGGCTCAGACGGCCGCTGGCCTGGCCGTCTGCCGGAAGGACAGGCAGCAGGAGGACCCGATTCATGACATCCGCGGCCGCGAGATGGTAGCGGTGGAGTTGGTCGATCCGTCGGATATTGTCGACCGAAGTGCTGAAAAGGCCGAAAAGCGCGCTCGAAGACAGCCCCAGTATGGCGACGGCAACGACCACTTCGATCAGGGTGAAGCCTCTCTGGTGCGTCACTGGAAGGTCACCTCGGAGGGCCCGAAACGAGACCGCAGCTGGATGAACTGGCCACGGAGCAGGCCCGATGGAGGAACGTCGATCGACTCGATGCCCTCCTCGGAATCGACAACGAGTTCCACCGAAGAAGGTAATTTCCGTTCCCTGAGGATGTTCATGTCGGGTCCTACCAGCGTTACCGTCGGCCCCCTGCGATTCAGCACTACGAAATGGGCAAGATTGGAGCGCTGAGCCCGGGACCGGGCCATCTCGACGAAGCTTCGGATGGTCTGCTCGGCCTGGTATACCTCGATTCGGGTCATGCCAGCGCCGATCCGCGGGCCGACCAGCCCGACCGACAGGGCAATGATCGCCATGACGATCATCACCTCGACCAGAGACAGTCCTCTCGCCTGGTTCATGTCAATGATGACGCCGGATGGGAAGGAAAAGCCGAGCGAGCGGAAAGAATACTGAAATTCAGTGGGATACGGTTATGCGACGTTCCACGCGAGACGGGAAGCTACTGCCAGCTCACGATGTCCAGATTCTCGTCCTCGCCGCCCGGGTCGTCATCGGCGCCGAGCGACAGGATGTCGAAGTCTCCATGCTCTCCGGGGTACCGATAGACGTAAGCATTTCCCCAGGGATCCATCGGGACGTTCTTGAGCAGGTACGGGCCGTCCCAGTTCCGGATTCCGCCTTGGTCGACCCTCAGGACTTGAAGCCCTTCCGACGCGGTCGGGTAACGGCCTATATCGAGGCGGAACAGGTCGAGCACGGTCTCGAATGCTGAAATCTGTGCCTTGGCCGTTGTCTGGCGGGCTTTGTCGACGTTGCTGAACAAGCGCGCTCCGACCAGGGTGGCGAACAGGGAGATGATGACCATCACGACGAGCAACTCGATCAGCGTGATACCCGAATCCCTCCCCACTCGTTCCGCACGTCGATCAACCTTCGTTTCGAAACGACCTGAACTGTTCACGGCTTCCTCCTGGTTCCTTTAGAACGCGATGTCGTTGATGCTGAAAATCGCCATCAGCATCGATAGCACAACAGTCCCGATCAGTATACCCATGACGAGTATAATCAGGGGTTCGAACACGGCCGTCAGTGCCTTTACTGACGTCTTGACGTCCTTTTCGTAGATGTCGGCCAGTTGGAGCAGCATCGTGTCCAGACGTCCCGTTTCTTCCCCGACGCCGACCAGGTGGACGGCCAACCCCGGGAAGACGCCGGCCTCGCGCATGGGTTTCGACACTCCTTCGCCGCGCTTCGCGCCGTCGGCGATTTTCGATATCGCCTCCGCCAGAATTTGATTATGCGCGATATCCTGAACGATACGCAGGCCCGCAATCAACGGGACAGCGCTGCTGATCAACGTCCCGAGGGTTCCGGCAAAGCGAGCTACTTCGACTTTGAGCAACGTCGGACCAAACAGCGGCATCTTGAACTGAACCGTGTCCAAGATGCGCCGCCCTCTCGAAGTCTGCAGCCAACCCCGCACACCCAGTACGAGCAGAGCCAAGCCGGCGAGAACCGCCCACCAGTAATCCCGGGTGAAGTTCGACATCGTCAGCAGCGCGAGCGTCGTCGCCGGCATCTCGGCACCGACGTCCTCGAAGATGGTAGCGAACCGCGGAATCACGAAATAGAAAAGGATCCCGAAGGACCCGAGCCCGACCGCGGTCAACAACGCGGGGTAGACGAGCGACGCTATCAGGTACGAACGGAGCTCGTCGGCGGAACGCTCGAACTCCGCCAATCGGTCCAGGATCACGTCCAGAACACCACCAGCCTCACCCGCTCGGATCATGTTCACGTGGAGACGGGTGAACTGTCTCGGATGCTCCGCCAGAGCCTCGGCAAGCGACTTGCCGCCTTTGATCTGCTTCAACAGATCGCCGATCACTTCTTTCAGGGCCTGTTTCGGCGCCAGTTCGCGAGTGATGCTGAGGCTGCGGTCCAACGGCAGGCCCGCACGCACGAGCGTTGCCAGTTCCTCGGTAAAGAAGAGAATGTCCTTGCGCGTAACCCGCTGCAGCCGAAGGCTGGGCAGACTCAACCCGGACGGTTTTGTCGGAGGCTCATCGATCGACACGGGAATCAACCCCATGTTCTTGATGCTGAAAGCCGCAGCCGCAGCATCGGCCGCTTCGATGCGACCCTCGAAATGCTTCCCCTGAGGGCTGACGGCTTTGTATGCGAAGGTGCCCATCAGACTTCCTGCGTCACCCGCAGGACTTCGGCCGGCGTGGTGATCCCGTCCCGCACTTTCTTCCAGCCGTCTTCCTTGAGCGTGCGCATTCCGGAACGAATCGCTTGCTCCTTCAACGCGTTCGCATCGGGATTTGAGGTGATGATTTCGCGAAAGGCCTCATCAATGTCGACCAACTCGAAGATACCCAGGCGGCTTTTGTATCCCGTGTAACCGCACTGCTCGCAGCCAGGCCCTTTCTGTAACTCGATGGAACCTTCAGACTCTTCAAGCGGAAAGTCCAGATCCCGGGCCGCCTGGACCGATATCCGCTCTGTGCGCCGACACTTCTCGCAGTTGGCGCGGACGAGCCGCTGTGCCAGGATTCCGATCAGTGACGAAGCCAGCAGATAATCTTCGACGCCCATGTCGATGAGCCGCGTGATCGCGCTCGGAGCGTCGTTGGTGTGGAGCGTGCTGAATACCAGGTGGCCTGTCAGCGCGGCTCGGATCGCAATCTCGGCCGTTTCCAAGTCGCGGATCTCCCCGATCATGATCACGTCCGGATCCTGCCTGACGATGTGACGCAGGCCTGCCGAGAAAGTCAGGCCGATCTGCGAATTCACCTGGATCTGGTTGATGCCGTCCATCTGGTACTCGACGGGATCCTCGATCGTGATGATCTTGCGGTCCGGGATGTTGATTCGCTTTAGCGAGCTGTAGAGGGTCGTCGTCTTCCCGCTTCCCGTCGGCCCGGTCACGAGAAAGATCCCGTGAGGCTTGGAAGTCATCTGGCAAATCTTCCCGTAGAGGTCGTCGGGAAAACCCAGCCGCCGGAGGTCGATCAGGTCGGTGTTCGACTTGTCCAGAATTCGCATCACCACGCTTTCCCCGTACATCGTCGGGAGCGTCGAGACGCGCAGGTCGATCTCTTTGCCCAGTACTTTCAGCTTGATCCTGCCGTCCTGCGGCAGACGCCGTTCGGCGATGTTGAGTTTCGCCATGAGCTTGATCCGCGAGATGATCGCTCCCCCCAGTTGGTTGGGCGGAGGATCGACGTTCTGCAACACGCCGTCGACACGGTATCGGAGCTGAAGCGCTCTCTCGAACGGTTCGATGTGGATGTCGCTGGCACGCGACTCCACGGCTCTCGAGATGATCAGGTTGACCATCCGGATCACGGGCACTTCAGATGCAAGGTCTCGAAGCTGGCCGACGTCGTCATCGCTGAGCGCATCGCCGAACGTTTCGATCAGCTTCTCGTCGCCTCCTTCTTCGCCGTAGAGGCGGTCCAGCTGAGCGATGACGTCCGACTCGGACGCCAGATTTACCCTCAGGTCGTAGCCGGTGCGCAAACGGATCGTAGCGAGGGTTTTCGAATCCAACGGATCCTCCATCACCAGCGCCAGGACGTCGTCCTCGAGGTGTACCGGCAGGACTTTGAACCCACGGAGAAAACGGTAGGGCAGCTTCTCGGCTTCAATCGGCACCGCCGGGTATTCGCCACTGAACAGCGGTACGTCGATCTGTCCGCTCAGCACCGACAGAACATCCCGCTCGGACACGAATCCGAGGTCCGTCAGTATCTTCCCGATTCGATCGGGTCGTTCGGTCTGCAGCGACAGGGCGTTGTTCAGGTCCTCGTCGGAAATGAGTTCGCGCTCCTGGAGCAGCTCGCCCAGAAGCTTGTGATCGAAAGACAGTAACGCCTTCATGAGATGTCAGTATTTACCGGATGTCCACACGGGCGCGGAACGCGGCCGGGCTGATTCTTAGCGCCTCGAGGTCGGCCGCCTCCTGCTTCCCGACGGATATGACAACCTGGATCGGCAGGTCGGGCAAGTCGGCGGGATTCGTGTTGAGCATGTGAATGACGATCGCAACGCGCTCATCCAGACCGACCGAGGTCAGTCCCGCCACCCTGTTCTGTAGCAGTTCCACCGCTTTGTCCTTGAGGGCTTCGCGGCGCTCGGCGCTCGACCGACGAACCTCTTCGGATGACCTCACGCCGCTAAACGGATTCCGCGGGGGCTCCAGCGCAACCTCGACCGTAGCCACGAGGCCATAACCGTCCAGTAGCGTCGCCTTGGATCGCTGCCGCCCTGGTCCGGGAACGATCGAAGAAACGGCATCATCCAGTGCGGCGGCGGCCGCCGTGGATTCCTGACGAAATCGGGAAAGATAGTCCTGGGCGGCCTGTGCGGGAAGGATAGCCGGAACGATCATCAACAAAACCAACAGCCGGAGTATTCTCATTCCCGCACCTCCGTCCTCGCAGCCAGAAGCTGGATCGAAGACGCATTCTCCAGGGTGTCCCGCAGCGCTGCACGCTGAAGATCGGATAGATACGCCATTTCCGTCCTCAGGCGCTGAACCTCCCTGCCGTCCGCGGCTGAGATTCTCTGAATTCGACTCTCCAGCTCGGACTCCAGCCAGGCCTGCTGTTCAGAGGTGACGCGCGCTACGATCTGCTCGTAGTCCACCGGTTGCGGCTCGACAACGACGGGTTGGGTAGCCGCCTGTAAAGGCTCGGCTTCGGGCAACGCACCAAACGCGATCGTCATGCCGGATTCCTGTCGGTCGAACTCGGACCTCTTCCATCTCCGCCGCCGTCAGTTCTTCGTAGACGAACTCTGCGAGTTTGTCTTCCAGATGCGACATATTGAATCACCTGCCTATGATGTTTGCGACCGGTTAAGCGGTTCGCTGCCCAGGACCGACTTCAGTTCGGGTCCTTGAGCGATCGAAGCTCGCTGAAGGCCTTCATGAAGGTTTCCTGACAGAAGTCCATGGCTTCGTCGGTATTCTCAATCATCCTGAAGATATAGTTGTAGATAGGCTTTTTCCACCGCCAAGACGAGCAGGTTTAAGGAATTGGTATCTCCTTCCAGGACCGCTCGATGATCCGCCGGTCTCCGTCGCGATCTAAACTCAAGTCCGGTCGTCACATAACGAAAAGACGCTGCAGGTTTCGGAAAAGACGAGTGGCCCACGAACGCGGCACCTATTTCTGGAGGTTGTGTAATGGCCGTTGCACCGGACATACTGTGTCTGGTCGCCGAGATCCGTGCGGGGCTGCACAGTGTCATCATCCGCGCCATGAAACACATATCCGGGTCCGCTTCACTGGCCGTGACAAGCTGGTCCACCTGATCGAATCGGGTGAAGTGGTGCCGCGAGGATGTCGCGTCGAGCTTGTCAAGGGAGAGAGAGTTCGAGACGGTAGGCACCGGCATTGAAAACGAGCGCGCCGCTGTCGCTGTGCGTATAAAAACTGCGGACCTCGACGACATAGCGTCCAGCGGGAAGAACAGCCGATCTCAATTCCGACTGCCCGTTCAGACCACGATCCGACAGTGCCAGGATACGACCCTCCAGATCCATTAGAAAGAGGTCGAGGTCGTCAGAAACGCTCCGCTTAGCGTGCAAAATTACACCAATCTGCCTGATACTCTTCATAGCGGTCTGGAAGATCCTGGAGGGACCTTGCCTGCTTGACAATTTCTGACGACAGGAAGCTATAATTTTTCTAATAAGTTAGGGCGTGCAGTCGGAATGAACACATGGAGCGGATTTCTGTGCGTAATGCTGGTTGCCGGGTCTCTGGCGGGTCCGGCCTCGGCGCAGTCCATGTTCCATTTTCCGCAGGTCGGGGCGGGGGGGCCGGGGACACTGACCGTGGCCAATGTCGACGCCCGTGCCGCCGAGGTCGATTTCGAGTTGTTCGGTCTCGACGGGGGTGCTTCCGGCAATGCGCTCGAGCGGGTTCGCTACCGTCTGGAGGCGGGAGAGGTCTTCTCAATGCCTGTCGATACGGTGTTCGCCGCGGCGGGCGCGCGGGGGTGGATCCGGGTCAGCAGCGACCTGTCGGGGCTCACTGCGGAACTCGTTTCGGGAGATGCTGTCTCTAATCTCGAGGTGATCCCATCGGCGAGGCCACTCTCCGATCAGATCGTCGTTATGCCTCCGAGCAACGCTCCGGTAGCCCGGCAACTCCGCATCGTCAACCCTTCAGCCCAACGCGTGTCGGTGAGCGTGATGGTCTTCGACGGTCAGGGCACCGCCGTCCGGACTCTTTCGGCGACCGTTGAAGCCCAAGCGATCTTCGACTCCGACCTGGCGGCGTTGGCCCCCATTCCACAGGTGTTGGCCGCGCGCATCAGTGCGAGCGGTCCGGTTCTGGCACAGGCTGCGCTCGGCGCGGGTCCATCCCTGATCCTCGTGAACGGCCGGTCGGTCACCGAAGGTGCAGGGGCGCTCTGGATTGCCCCGCACGTTGTGAGCGGCAACGGTTTCGAGTCGACGTTGATCCTATCCAATCCTACCGGACAGGGGATCACCGTATTCGCCACACTGTTCAGCGAATCGGGAGGGCCGGTCCACATCTCACAGGTCGTGCCGCGCCGCTGGGCTTTGAACATTGCTCCTAACGGCACAATTTCCGTCGGGGTAACGCGGCTCACCGGGCTCCCCATCGCTCCAGCAGTCAACGGCTGGATCCAGGTGGAGGCGCCCAACATCCCTCTCGGCGGGACGTTGGTCCTTGCTCGCGGCGCCCAGCGGACGGCCTATCCTCTCCAGCCAGCGGCTCGAACGGATTGGACGTACGTGGCCGGGGCTGCCATCGACATCGGAGCCGGCGGACTAGCCCTGATCAACCGCGGCGCCGCGGCCGCGAACGTCGAGATCCTTGCTCTGGATCCTGACGGATATGTCTTGGGCCGCTCCTCAATCACAGTTGGTGCTAATACCAAATGGTCCGGACTCGTCAGCGAAGTGCTCGCGGCAGCGAGCTTGGGGCCGGGCGGCATGCTCGCTCTGAGGTCCATGTTGCCGATCCATGGGGTTTTCTTCGCCGAAACCACAAAAGGTTTGCTCGCAGCGACCGGGGCCGGTTCCCATCTTCCGGCGCGGGAGAAGCCGGCCTCCCTGCGGCCGGCCATCCTCTGGGCCTTGCCCGAGGAGATCCGGCCGGGCGATAGGGTGCGCCTGCTCGTCGAGAACATCGAGGGTCCCTACTCCGTGCTGCTGGGCGGGCGGCCTGTCGATGTGCGTGTCCTGGCCCCAGGAATACCGCTGCTGGAGTTTGAAGTACCGCAAATCGGGGCCGGGTTCGTCGATCTGCGTGTCCGGTCCGCGGGTGATTCATCGCGACCGGTCACGCTCCTGGTGGCCCCGTCGGGTCCGTCGGTGGAGGTTAGGGGCCGGGCCTTCTACGAAAAAATCGATCTTCGTGCCGACGGGTTGGACTTCGATCGCCCGGTGATGATCCCCATTCGTGATGCCCAGGTGGATGTGTTCAGCCAGGCGACGGGCCAGACCGTTTCCGGCGTCCGAACCGACCGATACGGGGCATTCCGCGCCCTGGTGCCCGTGGATGGGGTCTACGCCGTTCGTGTACGGAGCCGGTCGGCGAGCAGCGACGTGGTTGTCGCCAACAACACCGCAGGGGGCGGGACGTATGCGGTCAGCGAAGATATCCCGCCCGACCGGCCACCCGTTCTGATCGCTCAAGACGCCGAGCGCGTTTCCGGTGCCTTCAACATTCTGGAAGTAATCCGCCAAGGAAACGCGCTGCTCGGGGGCCTCGACGCCGGTCTTCGCCCTCCGGAGCTCACGATTTTCTGGAGTCCCGCCAATACCCGGGTTCTGGGCAACGTGGAGGCGGGCCAGATCGGCGGCACATTCTTCGACGCTGGCACGGATACGGCGTTTGTTCTGGGGGACCGCACTCTGGATTCCGACGAATTCGACGACGCCGTCATCCTGCACGAATACGCGCACCTGCTGGCCTCCCGATTCTCACGCGACGACTCGCAGGGGGGACCCCATGTTCTGGGTGACGTCCTCGACCCGAGAGTGGCCTGGTCGGAAGGATGGGCGAATTTCTTTTCCGGGCTGGTGCGGAGGACCCCATCTACCGGGACTCGACGGGAACCGACGGTGAGAAATCTTCGAATTCGATCTTGAGCAGAATGTGCCCGCCGGCGATGCGCCCGGATATCGGAGCGAGTTTTCCGTGCATTCGATACTCTGGGACCTGGTGGATGACCTCTCCGATGCTGGAGACAATACGCGGATCGATGCGGCCACGCTGTGGAGGGCATTCACGGGACTCCGCAGCGACCGCTTCGTCTATCTTCCCACGTTCCTGGACCGTCTGGTCGAGCTTGTGCCTTCCGAATCGCTCGGTATCGAGCAGATCGTCCGAGGGCGCTCGATCGACTACCAGGCCAGTGCCCGGCCCAGTATTGCCGATCCTTTCCCGCGACTGGTCTCCGGCGACCATGCGGTCACCGGGGAGGTGGATTCGCTTTCCAGACAGCGTGCGAACCTGGCCCAGTCCGCCCATCAATATGCATTCGACGTCGGGGGAGGGGCCGTATCGTTGCGTCTCGACATCACCGGAGTCGGTCCGGGTGGAAACCCCGGAGCCAACGATCTGGATCTGTTCCTGATGGATTCGGAAGGGCGCGTCTTGGCGCGTTCCGATCAAGGCCTGAACGGGCAGTCGGAGCTGATCTCGACGTTCCTGCCCGCCGGCCGCTACGTGGTCGAAGTCCGGAGTTTCTACACCCATGGCGAGACCGGAACCCGGATCTTCAATTCGGGCGCCTACCGTCTTCAGTTCCAACTCCATTAGTGGCTGTTTGCAGCCGCTAATTTTTCTCCTTCAGATCTCGTCTCCGGACGACGCCCTTGAGCTTCGCTAACCCTTCACCTCCATCCGGTAGGGTAGGAGACTCTCACCCCAAGCTGTCGGGCATGCCTCCCACACCACCGTACGTACAGTTCCGTATACGGCGGTTCATAAAGATTCAAGGCGCGAATGCACTTCCAGGAACGACAGCAAGCCCACGCGGCGGAATGCAGCCGTGTGTACCGCCTGATGCATGTGGCTGGCCCCGCGTTCCACCAAGGGCCGCGGCCCGTTCGAGACTGAGATCCAAGCCCGTTTCACGCCGATAAGGGTACTGACCCAGGCCGTGAAAACCGTCGCCTATTTAAGGGTCTCGACCGCTCAGCAGGACGTTCGCAGCCAGCACCCCCGACAACAGACGAATCGCGGAGAAGCTAGTTTTCCACGAGATTAACCCTTCACCAATAACGGCGATTCTTCGAGATTAACCCTTCACCACACAAGTAATAAGAACAAGTAGTAAGAAACAGGTAGTAGGAGCGACGGGATCTTGCCGAAGGGAAGTTTAGTCTCCAGCCCGGCCTGCATGTAGAGCCGGTAAGGGCCGTTGACACGCTTGTACTCTTTCCGGTTGCCGGGGTTGGTGCGCGGCAATGAGCACAACACCATCATCCGCGTCATGAAGCCCCTCTCACTCATGGATCTGTCTGCGCAAACGCTTCCCTGGGTGCCTTCATCCTGAAATCGCGATGGCGCTTTCAGCTTCAGACTTCTTATTGCCGACAGGCTCCTAGCTGATCAAGCCCTGGGTCCCTCTAGGGCGCCGTCTGTGCGGCCAGATGCAGCAGCCCGGTGCCACCGTCCATCCGCCCCCGCAAGGCGAGGGCCCGCATCCGGATCGAGGTCGACGTTACACGCACGTAGCCCCCATCGGCCGATCCCAGATCGGGCAGGAACTCCCGTAGCAGCCCGATGCGGGTGGCGCGCCCGGCAACCATGAGCTCGGCCGCATCCAGCAACGCGCCGTCCGCCGCGTAGGCTTCGATGAGGACTTCGATTTCCTCCTGCCCCTCGTTGAGGATCGACAGGCCCGTGTACTCGTCTTCGTCCGAGCGGACCGGCGTGAAGAAGAACTCGTCGCCGGGCTCGTTGGTCCACGGCATCGCCACCCGGCTGCCCGGCGCCTCGATGCGGACCACCCCGGCCAGATGCGGCACGCTGACGAACGGGTGCGGTCGATCGGCCTGCACGACATCCAGCGCGAAATACCCTTGGCGCAGGCTGCCGGTTCCGAGAATCGCCGCCCAGTCCAGCTCTTCCATGGTCTGTGGCGAGATCCGGGTCGTGAACCCCGGCGCGATTTTCGCCCCATCGGCATCGAATGCGGTCGCCGTCACGGCCGCTGTCTGCTCCGAGGCGTTGATGAGCGTGACGACGGTGTTGTATCCCCCGCCGATGACGAAGTAGGGGAACACGGTCCAGCTGCTCCCCGTCGCCCCCAGCGCTGGCACGGCGAGCGGCCCCTCGCCCGGATTGTCGACGAGGTTTCCCCGGAACTGGGCCTCTATCGATTCCACCCGCACGTAGCCCGCCAGCGGCACCGCCGCGGCCGTGATGCCGAACAGGGCGTCCAGGGAACCCCGCACCGCACCCCCGGCCCCGGCCTCCCGCACGGCGGACGCCTGCTCGACGCCAGCCGTATCCATGAGCGTCCACCGGGACTCGAAATCCGCCGCGCCCGCACCGGCCACACTCACGAGAGGCATCTCCCCGGCGCTGCGCCGGTCGAACGGGAAATAGGCCGGCTCGACCGGCGCCTGGGAGTGCACGGCGTAGGCGCCTCCCGCTGTGGTCCCGATCTTCGTTGCGACCGGCCGGTCGTTCTTGGATTCGATGGCCACCGACGCCACCGTCACGGCGGTCGCGCCCGGTCCGAACATGGTCTCCAGGTCGAAGGTCAGGGTCTGGCGGGCCGCCAGCAGGTGGGCGCGCTCGTTGGCCACATCGGACCCGTCCAGCAGATCTCCCGGCTTCGTCAAAGGCCCGGATCGTCAACGGCGCCGCACCGGTCGCCGTGTTCGAGACCGTGAAGGACTGTGTGTCGACGCCCCGCTCCACCGGAAACAGGAACGTCTTCGATGCCGGCAGGTCCGGCCCCAGCACCGGCAGCAGGAGCTCCTCGTAGCGGGGCACCGCCGTCGAGGGCAGCGCGCGGGTGGGCTTGGCCGCACCGATCGGCCCGATCGTGACCTGGTAGAAGCCGGTCCCGGCGCCGACCGGTCCGGTCCGCTCCAGCACCGGGCTAAAGCTGAACACGTCGACAGCGGAGCGGCTCGACGCACCCGGGGCGAACGTGTAGACCACCCGGTTGCGGCTCCCGCCCGACGCCAGCGTGACATCCGCACCGTCCGCGGTCGTCAACCGGGCGCCGGTTTGCGATTCGATCGTGGCCGGGAACCGGAGCTGGGTGTTTCTGGGCAGCGGCGACGCCTGGAAGATGATCTCGGTCGCGTCAGAGAACGCCGCCGCGAACCCCTCGCTGAACGTGAAGTGGCCGAGATGGTCGATGAGCACCCGGCCCGAGTTGTAGGTGTAGACCGGATCGGTCGAAGGATCGATGACGATGGCGTCGGCGACTCCGGCGATGACCCGGGCGACCCGGCTCCCGGTGGCCAGCCGGTTTTCGACCGTGGAAATCCGCGCGTCGAGCGTTTCGATACCGCTGGCCGGAACCGACACCCGCAGGCCTTCCAGATGCACGACCGTACCCGGCCCGATGCCCGCGGGCACGTGCAACTCGACGCGCCCCGCGTCGCGGATCCACCGTGGCGCTGAAACCCGTTTGAGCCGGGCTGGTCGAAATGACGATGGCGGCGCTGGTGAGCACGGCCGGGCTGAGATCGATTGCGATGGCCTCGGCGACAGTGGTCCCGGAAACGACCGCGAACGTCAGCCCCCCCACCGGCTCGGCATGTCCGGTCCGGATGACGGTCGCCGCCGTGCTCGACACACTGAACGTCGCCTGCGCCCAGGCTGTCGGGCCCCCGGAAAGAACGGCCACCGCCAACAGGACGCTCGTCCATCGTTGAATAGGGGTCATCGGTGTGTCCTCGGTCGCCGCCACCCCGCCGTCAGGGGCGGCATCCCGTATCGGCGGGCGGGGGTTCCTCCTCGACTGCGGGGCGGGATTGGAAGGGGTTGCCCGTGCTCCGGCGGGGTTCAGCCACCCATTCCCCACCGACGCAGGTCCAGGCCTGCCGGATCTCCCATCGAAACGGTCCGAACGGTGTGAGCATGTTGAAGCCGATCCGGGCAACGGCCCGGGTCCCATCCGCGGAGGGCTCGATCCCCTTCACTTCCGGATCCTGGAACGGTGGCTCCGGGTGCTCCAGAAAATACGGCCGGTCTTCCGGCCGGAGAAACCGCGACGCGCCTTCCCGGTCGCCCGCGGCCAACAGACGCCAGTACGCCGTGGCCCGCGATCGCAGCACCCCACCGGGCGCAGGATCGGACTGGGCGGCGCCGCTCTCGGCCCGGCGAGACGGCCGCCATCCCCACCCCCAATGCCAAGGCCATGCCGCACACGCTCACGAAACGGTTCATCGATGTTTCCTGTTCCACCGCCCCGGCATCGGGTAAAAAAAACAACAGGGAAGGGGCCATGGCCCCTTCCCTGCATGGATCCGAGCCCGGACCGAGCGGATCTCTAGTCTCTGGGTTCTAGTTACGAACAGCAACCGCCGAGGTAAACCCAGCGAAATCCGAAATGAAACCCCGGCGTCGGCTTCGGTGAAGTCCGCCGTGATGGTCATGTACCCGCTGAAGCTACCGGTATGCTCGGCGGCAGTGAGCAGCTCGCTGAGCAGAATCCTCATCGTGGTCTGCGGCCCCATCATGTCTGGAGTGGAGTACTTCAGCTTCTGACCGTTCATGTAGAAGGCGAAGTGGACTGCGCCAGCCTCTTCCTTGGTCATGTTGGACACCGCGATTCCGGTGTCGACCATTCCCTCGGATACGACGTACGCAACCTTCATCGAGGTCTGGGCCGACGTGGATTCGATGACTGTCACGGCCGTGGTCTTGTCGGACGCAAACCGCGGGATAGAGGGACTCTGGTCACCTTTGGGTTTTGCGACGCCGATCGGACCCACATCCACGGTCACCTGGATGTCCAGGTTGAGCGGGAGCAAGTCGTCTTCATCGGCCCCCAAATCTATCCTGCCCAGGACAATGATCACGTCGACCCCGTTGCCGTGAGCATGCCGCCCGTGTGCATCTCGTTGATTAGTCATCCCCTGTTGTCATCGATTGGTCGAGGTCATTAGCTGAAAGATCCGTCAACACGCTTGCCTTGTTATCTTCGGCAGTGATAACGGCCAGCAGGGTTCCCTGGTACTTTGTTGATCGAGAGTTGGGCATTCATCCGTATCGGGTCCGCCAGGGGGCTACCGTGACCTTCCTCAGAATCTACCGTAAGGGTTTGATCCACCACAAAATCATCTTCCCCAGGTCTGACCGCTGTGGCCACCCACGCGTCTAATCGTGACCTCGACGTCGTCGGGAATTCCGGAGAACTCCAGATTGATCTGCGCGCCATCGAAGGAACGCACCGTGTTCTCCGTGATCAACAACTTGAACTTATTTCCGGGGGCTTTGCTTTTCAATTAGGTCAAGCACTCCGGTGTGGCGGATCAAGTCAGTGTCGTGGCAACATCGACGCCGTCGTCGTCCAACTCGTCCACGATGGAGTTCATGACGGTGACCGTGTTGGCGCCGCCCAGCAGCCGGACGTCCCCGGTGCCGGTGACGCTGGCCGTGATGCTGTCGCGGCCCGATCCCACCAGTGAGAGCCGGACGCCTTCAATGTTGATTGAGCGACTCATCGTGGCGGTACATTCACAGTGGATTGAGCGCCATCTACGACAGTGACCGTGATCGTGTTGCCATCTATTTCCGTATTTGCGTCGTTTTCCCCCGCACTCGCCACAGATGTCCACGTAACCGGCATGTTGTTCCGGCGGAGTATCCAACGCATTCGTGATCGGGACGCCGTAATCGATGAGCACCGTCCCGTCTGGGCGTCAGCGATCGTACCGCTTGTGACCGCCAGCGTGATACCTCCGGCCTCCTCCGTGTGGCCGTTCATCCGGCCCTGCGTGGCGCCGCTGCTCACCTGGAAAGTGGCTTGCGCAAACGCACCGGTGGCCATCGTCATGGCAACCAGCATGCAGAATGCGGAAAATACAAATCTGATTTTCATCTAGTTCTCCTTGTAACTTCTTGATCAGTTTTGGTTTTCTTTAAGGTTTTTCCCTTTGCTGGACGCTGGATGCGCCCGGTACCGGCTCATGCGTATGCAGTCCGGCGGCCATCATTGTAAGCTGTTGATCCACTTATGGAAAGAGGAAATTTGGGGTGTGTCGTAACGACACGGTGTGTCACCGGAAGTGTGTATTTTTAACTCACCGAGAACCGGAAGGGAAAGAGGCTCGGCGCACCACTAGCCACCGAGCCTCTCGGGAAAACCAAGAAACCCAAAAGAAGTTTCCTGAAAACCAGATGCAGAGTGCTTATCGTATCCCGTCAGCGTAACGATTTCAACGTGAAAGCAACAAACCGACCGGACGATCTGAGGGCACCGCCCGGCAATCGGCTTGAGGCCGCAAGACTCGCAACAAAGCGTGCCTCTGCGACATACTGTGCTGCATTAGGTGCGCGCACATAAGGACTGCAACGACTAGCCGAACGGGACGATGCCCGACTGGTGCCGCAACACCTGACCCGCCGTATCCGTCGTATCTTGACGGAACTGGCGGCGGCGCAATCGGCCCAAGACATGGAACTGCCTGGCGACCGGCTGCATCCGCTGAAGGGCGACCGGCGCTGGCAATGGAGCGTGCGCGTCTCTGGCAACTGGCGCATTGTCTTCCGCTTTGTCGAGGGAGAGGCGGTGGACGTGGACCTGATTGATTACCACTGACTGACGGAGGCTCCAAATGGTGAATCCGACACATCCCGGCGAAAGCATCCGCAACTGCATCGATGAATCCGACTGGACGGTAACAGAGTGCGCTGCTCGGCTTGGCGTTTCCCGCAATAACCTGTCTCGATTGCTGAACGGACGGATCGGGATATCGGCGCGGGTTGCTCTGGGACTAGAAGCCGTCGGCTGGAGCAACGCGGAATTCTGGATGCGTCTGCAAGCCAACTACGACCTGGCGCAAGAACGCCGCAAGCAGGCAGCCGCGTGAATGGCAGCGGTCCTGTCTGAGGAACATGAGAGAATAAGCCATGCAGCGTAAACAGGGCGCCTTGGCACCCGTCGCCGAAACCTTGGCCGATCTGCACGGCCCGGTGACGGCGACCCGCGACGCTTCGCCCCAGGCGCGGCACCACTTCACCCAGGCCGATCAAATCCACCAGCTTGTCTCGGCCAGCGAAGCGGATTCAAATCTGGGCTTCATGGCGCGAACGATGGCGCTATGCAGCCTGCCGCGCACCAATCCCGGAAACAGTCACCAGTACAAGCGCGTCAACGGCCCGTACAAGCTGGTCATGGTCGCCGGGGCCGACAACAAGCTCCCCTATGGCACCATCCCTCGCCTCTTGCTGGCCTGGCTTTGCACCGAAGTCGTGCGGACCCAAAGCCGCGAACTCGTCCTGGGTCGTTCGCTCTCGAAGTTCATGCGGACGTTGGGGATCGGCAGCGACAGCGGTGGGATCAGGGGAGAACTGACACGTTTCCGCAACCAGATGAAACGGCTTTTTGGTTGCACCGTCTCACTGATCTACGAAGACGAACACGGTGAGCAATTCGTATCCACGTTGATCGCCGAGCGAGGCGAGTTTTGGTGGAACGAGCGTAAGCCCGGATCAGCCCGTGCTGTGGGAGAGCAAGATCTATCTGGGGGAGGCGTTGTTCAACGAGATCATCCGCAATCCGGTGCCGCTGGACACGAACATCCTCACGGCGCTCAAACGCTGCGCCCTGGGCCTCGATCTCTACCTCTGGCTGACCTACCGGACCTTTGCGCTTCGTTCTCCGCTGCGGACTCACCTGGAGGCAGTTGTACCGTCAGTTCGGTTTGCACCCCTCCAAAGCCAGCGACAAACGCAAACCGTCCAAAATTTCCGCCGTACAAGATCCTGCGCGAGTTGAAGAAGATCAAGCTCGCGTGGCCGGAGTTGAACTACTCGATAGCTCCGGGCGTCCTGATCCTCTTGCCCTCGACGCCCGCGATCCCTCCGGCTCCCGACCGACCAGCCACGCCTCGCTGAATAGCCATTCCTTGCCCCTCAGCGGCCTTCAGCGGTCTTTTCGCGTCTGGTTGGACTCTAATATCCCCCCCTCCTGAATCGTCAGAAGCAGTAAATCGCTTATTTCCACAGCATTGTGTGATTCGATAGAGTTTTCCACGCTGAAAGTGGAAACCCGTTTTCCTCTGGTTTCCGCTGAAAGTGGAAACCTTACCCTTCAATTCTCCGCTGAAAGTGGAAACCCATACATGTAATAAGAACAAGTAATAAGAATTCATGTAGTAGGAGCGGCGGGATCTGTTGAAAAACCATTCCGATCAAAAAGCAGAAAAGACGGACGGCTGAACGCACGTTCGGTTTCCTTCGACTGCTTCACCCGCATTGTCTCGGCCTTGCCCAAACCGATCGCCGAACTGCGAGATAGCAAGCAGAAACGTTTATTCGTATAAGGGAGTAAGGGGGCTTTTTCAAACCGCAAAACAGCTTGGCATTGGCAGAGCAACGGCTTACAGAATCGCAAAGGCGCTGCGTTGAAGTCGAAACCGAGGTCCTTCGGTCCCTTAGAGTAATTCTACGAACAAACCTTGCGATGCCCCTCTACCATCTTTGCGGGCCGGTTCAATCGGCCTTAGCGTACGATTTTTTCCGTTTCGTGAGATGACCCCAAGAAGCGACCCGTCGGCATCGGCCAATCGTAATTTTAGAGTCCGTCTGACTGCAAGTATTCAGTGCGTCCAAATGTAAGAGTATTGCCCTGAAGTCGAACCGCGTAAGTCCTGCATTAGTTGGTGAGCGATCATCAAGATTTCGCGCGGCGGCGCAGCGTAGAGGGTCTAGAGTTTTTGGGGGCGTCGATGCCGAGCGCCGGATGCGCGCCAACTCCAACGGCACGGATCACGGCCCTTTTACAGATGGGTCACGGTTTCCCTACTCTATTTATCGGTCATCGAGCGCGCTAGCTTCTCATGAATTGCTTCTAAGAGCCAAGTGTGGCGGGGAATCGGAACCGCCCGAGTCTTTAAGAATTCATCAACCTGCTGGAGGAGCCCCCTTGGGACGCGAAGCGTAACGGGAATGGTCTTTCGCCCAGAAGATGAAACTGTTTCATCTTCTGGCACACTGCCACCTTTGCGAATGAGTGCATCAACATCAACTGCTCCAGATGTTGAGCCAGGTGCGGGTTTTCTAGAAACCGTCATTGTTAGACCCCTGCAACCACAGATATCTTACAGACATCAAATAGATGTCTGTATAGAGTCATAAATTCTTTGATTGCCTTGTCATCCCGAGGCTTTACCTCGGTGACAGCGAGGCCGCGGCCAGCCGCTGTTCGATACGCTTTGCGATAGACCAAGGCGATGTTATCGAGAAATTGCATGGTTTTAACCTCGCGCAGCATCTCAGCAGCCTCTTCGTTGTCCGGGCCGCGAGGCTCGGCTTTGTTCAAGAACGTATAGCCCTTGAGCTTGGTATTTGCGGGCTGCATCTCGGTGTAAAGCAACTCCGTTTGTTCGAGCGACCACAGGTCAAACGATGATGGCTGAAAGGGCACTAGCAAAACATCGCTCACGGCCAGCGCCGCTCTCTGGCTGGTGGTGTCCCGCCCACCGGTGTCGATAATGATGTCTTGATACTTGTCCGCTAAGCGTAAGGTTTCGGTACGCACGGCCTGACCAGCGAGCTTAATGCAAGTGAATCCAGCGTTGCCATCGGTCTTGTTGTTGCGCTGTAAGCTGAAATCGGATGACGTGGTTTGGGTGTCAGCGTCAACTAGCAGCACATCTCTGCCTTCTAGAGAGCGCAGCACCACCAGATTGGTGGCAACGTGGATTTGCCTGAGCCGCCTTTGATACCTCCAACGGTGATTATCATGGGGATCGTCCGTATTAAGATATTCTGATGTCTTTAAGACATCGCATAGACATCTTATCGAATTCAAGTGAGGAATTTACAACAGATGCGGGCGGCAAGCGATGCGGGTCCCCTGAGGTGTCCCTGCGCGTGAGAGAATCGGCACCATGAGACGAGACGGCAGCAAACCGCGGCTTGAGATTGTGCGGCCCGATCCAGCGCCGAACCCTCAGGCACAGCACCCCTTCCGGATGCTCGACCAGGTCAACGCCCTCGTCGAGGCCCGCGAGGCCGATCCCGACCTGGGTTTCATGACCCGGCTGCTGATGCTGTGCTCATTGCCGCGAACGAATCCAGGCGACCGCGAGAAGTACGTCCGCAAAAATGGGCCGTTCACGCTGGTTATGTTCGCAGGAGCGAATCAGAAGTTGCCCTTCGGAAACTTGCCACGCTTGCTGATGGCGTGGATCTCGACCGAAGCCGTCCAGACCCAGAGCCGCGAACTCGTCCTCGGGAATTCGCTCTCCGAGTTCATGCGGGCCTTGGGAATCTACAGCAACAGCGGAAGGGTGCACATCCGCTTGCGGAACCAGATGCGGCGGTTGTTTCAATGTCATGTCCAGTTGGTCCACGAGCACGAGCACGGCGAGCGGTTCGTGTCCTCACAGATCGCCGATCAGGGTGAGTTCTGGTGGTCCGCGCGCCGACCCGACGAGCGTTCGTTGTGGCAAAGCAAGATCGAGTTGAGCGAGAAGTTCTTCAACGAGATCATCCACAATCCGGTGCCGCTGGACATGAACATCCTGAAAGCGCTTGAAGCGGTCACCCCTGGGCCTCGACCTGTACATGTGGCTCACGTACCGGACGTTCAGCCTCGACGGTCCGAAGCGGCTGGCCTGGCCGATGCTCTACCGGCAGTTCGGGGCGTGATCCGGCGAAGGCGAGAAGACAATGTGACGGTCCAGAACTTCCGCAAGAAATGTCTGCGCGAGCTCGTTAAGAAGATCAAGACAGCTTGGTCAGGCCTGGAGTACCGGATCGAGCGGGGGAGCCGGGGGGAAAAGACCGGCGCGTTGGTTCTGTTGCCATCCACGCCGGCGATCCCGCCGCTGAACGCGCGTTCCGTAGCCGAGGACCGCCCACCGCAAGGCGGCGGTGCTTCCGGTGGAGGCGAGACACCCGAGTTCCATAATGGGAACAAAGCCGAAAACCCACATCACGGACCCAACCCAGGATGCTCCCGAGGGGGCATCCTGGACGCTGTGCGGGCTCTTCGTTCTGCGCAAACAAGTGGACGACGCACATCCATCGTGCCAGAAATGCCTCCGGTTCCGTCACTCCCGACGCTGGAAAGGCCGCCTCGTGGCGACAAAGGCCCGTTGACGCCCCCAAGATCGGGCCCAGGAGCACCGTTCCGCTCTCTGGGCGGTCCCCCCCCCTGCCCCGGCCGAGGCGCAGCCATCAGAGGCCCCGTGAGGGCCGTTTCCACAGCGCTCGATGTGATTTCGGGGAGTTTTCCACGCGCTTTCGGGACACATGAAACCCGTAGGAGGAGTGACGATCTTCGCGCTTTCACCTAGGACACAGTAAGAGGAAAAGCCATGCCGAAGGATGCGTTGACGAGCTCGGGACCCGTCATGGGGCTGTCAGCCAAAGCATGGAACGTGACGCAGTTCCAAAAATCTTCGCGCTTTCACAGCCAGCTAGACCAACAAGTAATAAGAACATTAGGAATTTAAGCGTGAATTGATCCAGACCTTGTCCGGCGGAAGAAACAAGTAGGAGGAGTGGCGGGATCGTTGTTGTACCAGTTGAAAAATCATTTGTGTTTCTGATCGGGACCTGATTTGGAATGAAAGCCGAGTAAGAGGAAAAGCCATGCCGACGGATGCGTTCCTGGACGAAACGTTGGCGCGTCGACGGGGACCGGCAGGGTTCTGTCAGGAACAAACGCAACGGCGTTCTGACCGATACAGTTTAGTTAAAGCATGGAACGTGACGCATTCCATGTTTAATGTAACTCTGTCAGATAAAATACCAGAAGCCGTATTCCATGGTCAGGACCGTTTTAGTCAAAACCGTTCGGGCGCGGCGGGCTGTGGAAAGTGCCGCCCCCATGGGAACCCGCTGCAAAGCCAGCGCGCTCCCACGGTGGCTTGGAAGCCTTCGGCTCCCACACTCCCCACAGCCTCGAACGGCGTTTGAATCGCTTACAACCCATTAACCAGGGGGTAGGGTCCCTTTTACTCGATCGGGGGTGGGTCATCATCTCGCCTTGAATACCGATGCTGCGCGTGAAACTTTTTACGTTGTCAAAGCGAGGCGCTTCCAGTAACGATTTCCATTCGAAGAATAGAAGTTAATGGTCAGGTGCGCGGAGAGTTTCCTGGACACGCAGCGGATCTTCCCTTCATCGACCAGTTCATACAGGGCACGGTGGGTAATCCAGTGGAAGAAGCGTTCCTCAAAAAAGATTTCGATCTACTGTGCATAATAGACCTCATCACCGTTTGGGAAGAGTTCGTCTAAGAGGGCCTCTTTCGCTTGGTCAGTCTTTTTGTCGCGTGGGCGGTAGTGTGACCCCTCGGTAGTGGGTTCGTATTCCTCATCGTGATGATCAGTGGTCAACAGCGTTATAACTGAATCTGGTGCAGGAACAATGGCCTCTTGGCGATTTTGTACCGGTCGCGCTCACGGCCTTAGCGTGCAAAATTACACCAATCTGCCTGATACCCTTAGTACGCCGAAGCCCATTTAATCATGGTAACAAGTAACCATGATTAAATGGCAATATGTGCCTCCCACATGGCGAGAAAGAGTCGAGACTTTGCGCCTTTCGTGTAGCCGAATTCCTCTCCTGCCCGGGCACTGAACGCCAGGAACACATCCGGCGGCACCATTAACTGCAACGGCTTATTCTTTCCTTCAGTAGCCCGCGAGTCGGTTTCGGTCAGGTTCCTATTCTTCTCGCGCGGTGGCGGTGCGCCTTTTTTGAGTGCGGAAGTATTCACCATCACAGATTCTCCTTTGTGGCCGTGACGGCGACCAGGAGATCGATCATCGCCTGGGCCATTCGCTCGGCCTTTTCGTTCAAACTCCGATACGCGGTTTCGGTCGCTGCCTTTCCAGCATCATGTGCGATCCCATAGGCCGTGGAGACTGGAAGAAACCCATCGACCAGGGTGTAGTCCGTCTGTTCGAGGTAGGTTCGCGCCGCGACGATCTCCGCGGCGCTACGGGTTGTTTTCACCAGCGTGAAGACGATACGAGAGCTATTGATTCCAGAATCGACCAAACTGTGGGCGAGCTTTACGGCGGGCCGCAGATCATCCTTCGTCTGTCCCGTTGGTATGACGGTTAAATGAGCAGCCTGGGCGATCTCAAGCGTCTGTCGCGAGGAGTGCGGACGGCCGTCGAGGATGTAGGCGTCGAAGCGGCCCGCCTCGGCAAGTGCCGTTTTGAGATTCCCGAATGGCTGGACCTGGATCTCAGGCTCGATCCCGGATTCCGCCCGGTCGCTCGCCCACTCTGTGCAGGTTATCTGCTGCATGTCCAGGTCGGCGATCTTCACGGTAAAGCCGTCCTGGGCCAACTCCCGGGCAAAGAGTCGTGCAAGGGTGGATTTTCCGACTCCTCCTTTCTGGGAAACCATGCCGACGATATAGGTCAAACCAGATTACCTTTTGCCAAAGAATCTATACGCATGACACCATCAAACCATGATTACTACTTTTATTGTAACATTGGTATCATGCTACCAGTCGATATAAGCCCGTGTCGGGAGCCGCGATGTGTTTTGCTGGCTAACGATTGTTTTGTTTCAGACACAGCCTAAAACAAACGCGTATCGCGATGTGTTTCTGATCTGGACCTGATTTGGAATGAAAGCCGAGTAAGAGGAAAAGCCATGCCGAAAGATACGCTGACGCCCCAGACGCGGCACCACTTCACCCGCTTCGATCAGGTCGACCAGCTTGTTGGGGCCAGTGAAGCGGACGCGGAGCTCGCATTCATGCACCGGCTGATGGCGCTGTGCAGCCTGCCCCGCACCGATCCCGGCGACCAGAAAGAATATGTCCGGCGCAACGGGCCTTACAAACTAGGGATGACCGCTGGGATCGACAACAAACTTCCCTATGGCAACCTGCCGCGGCTGCTGATGGCTTACGTCTGCACCGAAGCGGTACAGACGCAAAGCCGTGTGTTGATCTTGGGGAAATCGGTTGCCGAGTTCATGCGCAAGCTGGGTATCTACAGCACCAGCGGCGAGAAGTACGGTCGCCTCCGCGAACAGATGAAGCGGCTCTTCAACGTGCATCTCCAGTGGATCTACGAAGATGAGAACGGCGAAGCAAGCGTGAATGCGCTGATCGTCCGCCGCACGGAGCTTTGGTGGAACCCGAAGCAACCAGACGACCGCACGCTATGGGACAACAAGATCGAACTGAGCGAAGACTTTTTCAGCGAGATCATCAGCCACCCGGTGCCGCTGGACATGACCGTCCTGAAGGCGCTGAAGAGGGCAACGCTGGGTCTCGACCTGTACATGTGGCTCACGTACCGGACGTTTAGCCTCGTCGGTCCGAAGCGGCTGGCCTGGCCGATGCTCTACCGGCAGTTCGGGGCGGACCCGGCCAAGGCGGGCGACAAGCGCACAGTTGACAACTTTCGCACCGACTGCCTCCGGGAGTTGAAGAAGATCAAGACAGCCTGGCCGGGCCTGGAGTACCGCATCGAGCGCGGCCACCGGCACGAAAAGAATGGCTCTTTGGTTCTGCTGCCATCCAAGCCGTCGATCCCGCCTCTGAAGCTCGTTACGTAGTCAAGAATTGCCCAGGAGCGCCGTTTCCACAGTTCACTGTGATCTTGGGGAGTTTTCCACGACTATTCACCAAGATTGAGAACGCCCAATCTTCGACTATTCACCAAGATTGACTGCCGAAATCTTCGACTATTCACCAAGACCTACAAGTAATAAGAACAAGTAATAAGAAACAAGTAATAAGAGCGGCGGGATCTGTTGAAAAACAATTCCGATCAGAAAGCAGAAAAGACGGACGACTGAAAGCGCGTTCGCTTTATTGCGACTGCTTCGGGCCGGCAGGAGCCGGAGATCACGGTACCGCAGGCCGCCCGGAATCGGTGACGATGACCTGGCCGCTGCTACGGTCCAGGACCGCCGTTACAGTGGTGGTCCAGGACTGGCCGTCCCGCGCCTGCACGATGATCGTTGCGCCGGCGAGCTCAGAGGGCAGCGCGACAGTATCGCCGAGGTAGATGGAGCCCCAGTCACCATTGTTCAAGCGGTGCGGTCTCCAGCCTGGGAGCGGGGTTGCTCCGGCACCGATGATCATGCCTTCGCGTTCGAGTGCGTTCTTGAGGGTGTGTCGAATCCATGCGCTGGTGTTGATGTAGCGTTCGGTGCGCAAACGGGTGAGGGCGTCGTGGAGGTCTGGGGGGAGCCGGAGCAGCAGGGGTTTATATTTCATTTGATGTCAGAGTATATCGCGGGGAATGGTGGATGTCCCCGCCCTTGTGGGGGGATTGTGGAGGTCGGGAGGAAGACGAACCCGTGATATCGGTGTATATCACGGGTTTACAAAGGGCTACCGGGTGGCCGGGGGTTGACAGGGAGTGTTAGGATTGTAATAAGCCAGCCTACCCTTTGGGGCCCACGCTGCGCGTGATCCCCGGCAGGGGCTGGCGAGGGGGCGTCGCCCCCTACGACCCCCGATTGGGAGGGAAAGGAGCAACATGGGCGCGGGGCGCGCAGTGTGGGTGAAGATCCGGTC
>CAXWPM010000001.1:0-194713 GCA_963667345.2 Terriglobia bacterium | reverse complement strand
GACTCCATGCCCGTTCCGTTGACCCCGACATCATCGAATCCGCCCTCTTACTCGCCACGGCTCGCCGCCTCTGTCGGCCTTCGGACAGGCCACCACTCCCCCCTGTTCGCTCACTCGCCTACTATCTTTCCGTTCTCGACGAGTTGCTTCACCATCCCCTCCCTCACCGCTACACCCACTACCTTCGCTCCAAAGTCCTTCCCTAGAACTCACCCCAATCTCACCCGGTCGACGCCCGGTCGGCGCGTGTCTAGGAGCCTGTCGGGAATTGGCTCCCTCGAAGCAAGAATCAACAACTTACGAGCCATCCCCGGTCTGTAAGTTGTTGATTCTTGATTGCAGACTTCTTATTCCCGACAGGCTCCTAGAAAACTTCACTTTCTCGCGATCGACGACACAGTGGATAGTGTCTAATGAAAGGTCTATAATTTATCATAGCAATCATTTACGATAAAGTATGCGTACCGGTTCCGGAGAACGGTGCCGGGTTACGCCCTTGTCCCAGGTTGAGAGGTTCGACCGCGCTCCATTTGTCTGAATTTCTCTGCCACTTGCCAGTTGGAGGAAGAGGGTGCGCACGATCGGTGCTCTTCTGTCCGCAATCATTCTGGCTTCCTGTGGAGAGCCGGCCGAGAACCGGTTCGACGCTGCTCCTTCTGTCTCGAACCCAGACACTCCCCAGACCCAGCTTGCGATCCGCCTAACGGGGATTGTCGAGGCGGTGCATTCGACACGCGTCGTCGTCCCGCGACTCAGCGGTTCGGGCGGCCGATTAACGTTGACCAGTCTGATTCCCAATGGAACCGTCGTCGAAGCGGGCGACCTCGTTGCGGAGTTCGACGCCATCGCGCAGATGGACTCGGCTCGAGGAGCTGCCGCCCGTTTTGAAGACCTCACCCACCAGGTACGGCAGAAGGAGGCCGATAATCGTGCCAGCGCCGAACAACGCCGCTCGGCGCTTCGACAGGCCGAAGCCGACCTCGCCAAAGCGCTGCTGGAAGTCAGCAAAGCGGCAATTCTGGGTGAAATTGCGAGAGAGCAGAATACGATCCGGGCAGAACGCGCCCGCAAGCAAGTCGCGAGTCTCGAAAGGTCCAACGTCCATCACGACGAGGCTGATGCCGCCGAGCTACGTATCCTCGAGCTGCAAAAGGATCGGCAGCAGGTGGCGTTTGAACGTTCCCAGGCCAACTTGGAAAAGCTGAAGCTGCGCGCACCGCTGGCCGGGATGGTGGCGCATTCACTTTACTTCAACGCCGGTTCGATGACTCGTCCTCAGGAAGGAGATCAGCTGTACCGCAACCGCGCTTTGCTCAGCATTTTCGGTTCCTCCGAAATGCTGGTCCGAAGCGAAGTGGGGGAACCTGACGGAGCGTTGTTGGTACCCGGCCTTCGGGCGACGGTGTATGTCGATGCGTACCCCGACATGGCCCTCCGCGCCCACTTAGAATCGGCTAGTCCCGTCGCTTCCGCAGCTTTAGGCAGTCCTATCAAGACTTTCACGGCTATCTTTCGCCTGGATGAGACTGACGCGCGGCTCATGCCGGATCTGTCGGCTGCCGTGGTTCTGGATACTCCAATGGACCATCTAGGAGCCTGCGCCGTAGGACGATTTTCGGCTCGGCGAATTACGCGAGATGGCGATCGATCGGTATCGGTGACCGGGGAATGGCGTTTTGGACGCCGAGGCGCCGATGGGTGCGCCACGGGTGCTTGAATCGACCCTCGTTCGGCCTGATTTGCGGGCGGTATCCCTGTCATCAGGCTGCCTGAAGCCCTGCATCCGCTTGACGTTCAATGCCAGACACACCAAGTTCCACTCGCCCTGGACCTTGTTCAGGCCGCGCAGGCTGAATCGGCGGAAACCGAGCACCTCCTTGATCCACCCGTTGGGCGCCTCCGACAGCCATTTGCGTCGGGCGTACTGCACCCGTCCCGCCGAGGTCGCCAGCTTCTCGGCCATGCGGGCCTTCGCCGGATGCCTGGCCGCGTCCACCGCGACCGCGCGCCGGCCCTCCCGGCCCAAGGCCACATAGCCGCACGCCGCGCGCCTCCACCGCGCTTTGCTCAGCATTTTCGGTTCCTCCGAAATGCTGGTCCGAAGCGAAGTGGGGGAACCTGACGGAGCGTTGTTGGTACCCGGCCTTCCGGGCGACGGTGTATGTCGATGCGTACCCCGACATGGCCCTCCGCGCCCACTTAGAATCGGCTAGTCCCGTCGCTTCCGCAGCTTTAGGCAGTCCTATCAAGACTTTCACGGCTATCTTTCGCCTGGATGAGACTGACGCGCGGCTCATGCCGGATCTGTCGGCTGCCGTGGTTCTGGATACTCCAATGGACCATCTAGCGATCAACAAGGATCTGAAGTGAGAAAGGGCACGGCGTTCCGAATTGTCTCGGGCACGGTGGTTGCAGCGTCAATCGCATTCACGGGATGGATGGGAACAGGCCCGCTTCGCCAGGCGCAGGAAACGAGTCTCTCTATTGCGCCTGTGCGGAAGGGTGAATTCGTCGCCATCATCCGCTGCCGCGGCCAGATCAAGGCTGGCCGCGCGGCCCGCGTTTATGCTCCGCGGGTCCCCAATTTACGAATTGCCTGGATGGCGCCGCCCGGCCAAATCGTGGAGCAGGGCGAGCCGGTGATCCGTTTCGATTCGAGTAGTGCGCAGCAGGAATTGATCCAAAAGCGGGCTGCACTGGAACAAGCACAGGCGACCCTGGACCAGGCGATCGTCGAAGGTCGCATTACTGCTCAACGGGATGAATCGGACCTCGCTGACTCACGGCTCAACGTAGAACTGGCTAAGCTGAAGACCGCCAACAACGAATTCGTCAGCCGTCTCGAGGCCGAACAGTCTCAGATCGATCTAGCCGTTGCGGAACAAAACCTCAGGATGCTGGAAGCCGAAGTGGCACTGCATGTCGTCTCTAACGAGTCCAAAGTTGCGTCGCGGACACGCCAGCGGGACTACGCGAGGGCCGACATGGAACTGACCATCGCCCGGCTTTCGCAGATGGAAATCCTGGCCCCGCTGACCGGTTACGCGATCTACTCGACAAATAGACAGAGTATGCAAAACCCCCAGCCCTTCAGGGTCGGCGACAGCGTGTCCGTGGGAATGAACCTTGCGGTGATACCAGACATGACGTCCCTGATGATCGACGTCTCTGTGGAAGAGACAGATCGTGGGCGGATGACGGTAGGCGACAACGTCCGTGTGCGAGTGGATGCGCTTCCAGAACTTGTCATCGAAGCTACTCTGACCGGGATCTCGCCCCTGGCAGAGTTTTCCTTCGAAACGTTCAGTCGTAGCTTTCGCGCATATGCCGCACTCGACGAGCACGCTGATCCTCGTTTACGGCCCGGGATGAATGGTGGCATGGACATCATCATTGCGCGAATTCCCGACGCAATCACGGTTCCGGCTCAGGCGTTGTTCACTCGCGGCGGGAAGCCGGCGGTGTATCTTCTGGAAGACGGAAACTTCCGCGCTGTTGACGTGCAAGTGCTTGCTCGGAATCCGGATGAAGTGGCCATCGCAGGCATTCCGGACGACGCGCGCGTGTCCCTGGTCGATCCGCTGATCCAGGGCGGAGGTTAGGAAGGAGGGGAGAGCAGCGAGTGACCGTGGTTTCATTTTCTTTCACGACATGCCGTCAGGGCACGTGCGGAGCGTGCCCGCCGGATGAAGCGGCATCATCAGAGGTGTAACCATGATCAAACGGTTCGTCGCACTGTTGCTTGCCACCGCCGCCATCGTCGGTACGGGACTAGGGCTCTCCTGGGGGGTTCGGAGCGTGGTCGAAGCGACTGCGGAGAGTACGGATATCGATGTTCCGACGACGACGGTCAGACGTGGACGCGTCACTATTACCGTACCCTCGCGTGGCGAACTGCAAGGTGGACGTTCCGAGTCGCTGATTGTCCCGATGGCCGGCTCACCAGAACTCGCAATCGTGTATCTGCCCGAATCCGGAGCGCAGGTTGAACCTGGTGACGTAGTCGTGGAGTTCGACACCACCCAACAGGAGTTCGACCTCCGCGAGGCCGAGGCCGATCTTCTCGAGGCGGAGCAGCAGGTCCTCCGGGCCGAGGCCGAGGCGCGGGCGAAGCTGGAAGAGGCACGTTATCAGGTACTCTCGACGGAAGCCGAGGTGAATCTCGCCGAGCTGGAGATGCGTACGAACGAATTGCTGGCGACGATCCGGCAGCGCGAAAACGAAATCGCGCTGGAGCGGGCACGAAACCGCCAACGTCAGGCGCAGAGGAATCTCGAGAACCAGGAAGCGACCGCGGGCGCAGGCATTGATATACAGAAAGCAGCGGTGAACAAGGCCGCTTTGCTCGCCGAATCGGCTCGCCGGAAGATCGCGAACATGACGTTACGGGCCAAGAGCTCCGGGTATCTCCACATCCTGGGGAATCGAAACGCTCAGTCTATATTTTTCCCGGGAATGGACCTACCTCTCTTTCAAGTCGGCGACAGCGCTCGCGCCGGTCAGGCTGTGGCTCAGATTCCCGACATGAGCAGATGGGAGGTGAGGGTGAGAATTCCAGAGTCCGACCGCGGTTACCTCGAGATCGGCCAACCCGTCACCGTCCAGCCGGCTGCAGTGCCGGGTCGGGATCTCCGAGGCCACATTGCGGTGTTGGGTGGCTCCGCCGGGTTTGCGTGGGACCGGGCCTTTGAATGCCGGATTGCTTTGGATGAAACCGATCCCGGGCTGCGGCCGGGAATGACCGCCAACGTCCTGATTACGGTCGAGTCGCTCGATGACGTCCTTTGGATTCCCTCCCAGGCATTGTTTGAAAGCGATGGCCGAACGTTTGTCTACAGGCGGACACCGGACGGTTACATCACCCACGACGTGACGTTGTTACGCCGAAGCGAAAGCCAGGCCGTGATCGCGGGGATCGAAGAGGCGACCCCTGTTGCCCTGGCTCGCCCTGGTCAACAGATTCGGACCGACGGCTCCGGGCAGGACGGCGTGCTGCAGGCTCTGCCACAGTGATTCTGCTTTCCGATTTCGGCCAGGCGTTTGACAATCTGCGCGCGCAGAAGACGCGGACTCTGCTCACCGCGTTGGGCATAGTCTTCGGGGTCGGGTCAGTCATCGGCATGATGGCGATCGGCGCCGGCGCCCGCGAAGAGTCGCTCCGTTTTATCGAACAGCTCGGAGTACGCAACGTACTGATCGACTCACTGCGGGCGACCAGTCCGCAGGAGATGCAGCAGCGGCGGCGATCCTCACCTGGACTGACTCACCGCGACGCCCGGATTCTGAGGACGAATATCGACGCGATCGAAGAATTGTCTGCACGCAAAACGACGAGGCCTACCACCGTTTTGCCTAAACCGTCCCAGAACCCTCCCGACATGTACGGCGTCGATCCGGCCTACGGCCTCATCCACAGCCTGCGGTTTGCAGAAGGCGGCTTCTTCGATCAAGCTCATAACCAGGCCAGCTCAGCGGTATGCGTGTTGGGGGAAGCCGCCAAAGTCAGCTTGCTGGGCTACGAACCCGCGCTTGGGAAGTTCATCAAAGTTAACGAGACCTGGCTCCAAGTAGTGGGCGTGCTCGAAGAACAGCTCATGGCGAGCCCCCAGAGCAGCGGAGCGACGCTGCCCGACATCAACAACATCGTCTATGTCCCGCTCAACACGTTCGAATACCGGTTCTGGGACCGAGGCGGAAACCTGAAGGACGAGCTCGATGGGATCGAGTTGCGGCTCAGGGAGGACGCGGACAGCGTCGAAGTGGCCAAGGTCGTCACTGCCGTGCTGGACTCGACGCACCGGGGAACCCCCGACTTTACGGTAACAATCCCGGCGGCTTTGCTCGCGCAGCAGCGGCGAACGCAGACGATCTTTACGTATGTGATGGTGGCGATCGCCGCCATCTCTCTTCTGGTCGGGGGAATCGGCATCATGAACATCGTCCTGGCTACAGTGCTGGAGCGAACTCACGAAATTGGAATTCGGAGGTCGGTGGGTGCCCGGCGCTTCGACATCACCCGGCAGTTCATAACCGAATCCGTCCTGATTTCAGCCAGCGGGGGTGTGTTGGGAATCGCTTTCGGCTTCTTCCTGGCGTGGCTGATCGCGCAGACAGCCGAATGGAACACCATCGTTACGCCAACCTCTGTCGCGGTTGCTTTCGGTGTTTCCGTGACTGTGGGTGTGCTGTTCGGAGTCTACCCTGCCGTTAAAGCGTCGCGGATCAACCCGATCGAAGCGCTACGCTACGAGTGAGCATTCGTGCGACAAGGGTCTTGCGCCCCCAAGCTGTGAATCGCCACCCAAGGCCGAGTAGTTCTCGAACACTTGAACCGGGTTCTGGTGCAGATAGGATTGTCGGAGCGATAAGACCACGAGTGCGACGCGGCGCTGCGGCCTATGCTGCCATGACGTGACGCCAGATCACCGCGGGATTCGACCGCCATGGGCTCGGAATTGCGAACTGGCGTTTGTGAATCTTCTGCGCCAGTTCGATGCCGATAATGACGCGTCGCGCATTGTAGAACGTCTTGAATCCCAACATCGGGCGCAATCGCCCCTTCACCCGGCGGTGGTCCTGCTCCACAACCGTTGTTCAGGTATTGACAGCAACGAATCTTCACCGGATTCCGTCCCCGGAAGTTGAACTCCCCGTTCATTCCCATGCGCCGCAGGGCGCTATGGCTCGGTCGCTGGCCATCCAAGGTGATGCTGTGTGGCTCCCGATGATGCTTCAGTGCCTTGCGAAAGAAGGCCTTCGCCGCCGCAATACCACGTGTTCGACTCAGATAGAACTCCACGGTGTTGCCCTGTCCATCCACGGCTCGATACAGGTACATCCACTGGCCCCGCACCTTGATGAATGTTTCATCAACTCGCCAACTCCCACCCACCTGCCGCTCGAATCGGCTCCAACGCCTTTCGCAGGTTTCGGCATAGCGAACGACCCACCGCAAAATCGTGGTGTGCGAAATCGATAAACCCCGCTCACTTAAAATCGCGACCAGGTCTCGGTAACTCAATTTGAAGCGAAAATACCAGCGCAGGCAGAGGAGAATGATGTCGTCATCGAACCAACGTCCGGCAAATAGAGGATTCCGCTCAGTTTTCTGATGCGCCATAACCCATTATCGCCGATCCCCGTTGGCTGTCTGCACCAGAACCGGGAAAGCGATCTGGAACATACGGACGAAAGCTCTGCTCGGCGTGATCGGCTAGGCTGAGGCGATGGGACTCGTCTGACTTCGAATCTCGCTCGTTTCCAGGGCACGTCGACGACGCGATGGTTCATTGTCTCCGTAAGCTTCCCCGTCAAGCGGACAGTTACCAGTGAGACTGGCCAGCCGCTTGACCCGCCCCCAAGTGTTGATCCAGTTCTTATGAGAGAGCTGGGCTCATGATCAGTCCGTTCAGTGACACTGGGCTGATGGCTGCCGCCGCCGCCGGCCGCAGATACGCGACGATCTGGTTCCCGGCGTTGAACAGTTCCTGCTCGTGGATGATGTTGGAACGGCCGAAGATGGCGTGGCTCTTGTGGCCGGTGAGGAGCATGGCGACCCGCTCGGGCACCTCGGAGCGGGTCAGGCTGCGGGTGAAGTGCACCGGGTTCGTGAGGGTTGCGCCTTGCAAGCGCATGAAATCTAGTCGCCTGAGATGGCGGCCGTGGCAAAGCCTAGCCAGCAGCCACGATCCGAGTCTTGCGTGGGGGCCGGTAACGGACACTGCGAAGCGTAGACAGGGAGGGAGTAGGCCGGAACGCAAGTGAACGGAAAGATAGCCCCGAAATCGATCGTGGTGGAAGCAGCCGACCTTATCTCTCAATGGGGAAGGCGGAGTCGCAGGGCGCGCACTGGCAAGCGCTCTGGGGTGCTTCCGGGGTTCGTACCGCCGGCATGCAACCGAGAGATTTCATGGGAACAAGGGAGATCCGTCAGGTTCAAGCGGAGCTTGTAGGGTTAGACAAGCCACCAACGCGAGGACAACCTGAAGGCCTGACGGAAGTCAGACTGGCTGATAGTACTCTGAGGTCGGGAGAGCCGATCACATGGGGAAGCGGCCAGCAGAAAAGGAATCGTTCAAGGGAAACATGGGCTCCATTCAACGGGAGGATACGGCCCTCTATACAAAGAGAGGAACAACCAGTCATGGAAACGGGATTTGAACGAATAGCAGCGAAAGCTCGGAGTGAGCCAAAGCTTCGGTTTACGTCACTGGCTCATCATTTAACCGGGGAGAGGGTGTGGAAGAATCTTTGCAGTATTCCAGTCCATACTGCTCCCGGATGCGATGGTCAGAGCGTACCGGAGGCAAAGGAGACATTCGGAGACTGGGTGCAGCCGATGTTGGAATCGGTGCACCGGAAGGGATATCGGGCGCCGCCGATCCGGCGGGTCTATATTCCGAAGCCCGTCAAGCGGGAGAAGCGTCCATTGGGCGTGCCCTGTGTTACGGATCGGGCACTTCAGCGCAGCGTGGCCGAGGCGATGTCCGCCATTTATGAGCAAGATTTCTTGCCCTGCTCGTTTGGTGGACGACCTGGGCGGAGCGCGCACCATGCACTGGCGACGCTCAATGAGCTCATTGCCGGACGCAAGGTGAGTTGGGTGCTGGAGGCGGATCTGAAGAACTTCTTTGGGAGTTTAGACCATGGATGGTTGTTCCGCTTTGTTGAGCAACGAGTCGGAGATCCGCGCATCGTGAGCCTGATACGGCGATGGCTCAAGGCGGGCGTTTTGGAAGACGGAGAGTGGCATCCCAACGAGGAGGGAACGCCACAAGGAGGGTCGATCAGCGTCTTGCTGAGCAACCTGTACCTGCACTATGTGCTCGACCTGTGGTTTGACCGAGTGGTTCAACCGCGACTCAAGGGTGAAGCATACCTGGTGCGGTACATCGACGACTTTGTGTTGTGTTTTCAATATCGCGAGGATGCCCTTCGTGTGCAGGACGCCCTGCGCAAGCGGTTGGGAAAGTTTGGACTGGTCCTAGAGCCGACGAAGACAAAGCTCGTTGAGTTCGGTCGATTTGCCCAACGGTATGCGAGTAAGCATGGGAGGAAACGCCCGGAAACGATCTACTTTCTGGGAATGACCTTGTATTGCACGCAGAACCGTAAAGGCAATTTCAAGGTAGGGCTGCGCACCGAGAAGTCTCGACTTCAACGGAGCCTGGCTCACCTGCGTGACCTAATGAGACGAACGCGTCACTTGCCGGTACGGGAGCAAGTCCTCAATCTGAACCGGATCTTGCGTGGTCACTATGCCTACTATGGTATCGCTGGGAACTTCCGGTCTTTGCAACGCGTGCATCGGGCTGTGGAGCGTTACTGGCGCAAGATGCTGAGTAGCCGGAGTCGAGCAGGTTCCGTCCGGTGGGACGTGTTCCACCAGATTAAGGCGCGGTACCCTTTGCAGCGGCCGAAGCTGGCCCTTCCGTATCGGGAGTTCCAGTCTCTCGCTGTGTTGTGAATCCATTTCTGAAGAGCGTAGTGCGGGAAATCTGCACGCTACGTTCTGTGGGAGCCGGAGGCGGGTGACCGCCTCCGGCCACCCGGTGCCCTTGTTCCTTGCGGCGCGAGGATTCAGGAGCCGTGTCTAGTCCACACTGCCCACCCCTTCCCAATCAGTCTGGGAATCCCCACTAGGAGTAGATATGGGATCAGGCCATAGATCATGACGCCCGGAGGGCCGAACAGCCCCCCCACGAGGCTCCCGGCGACCGCCACGGGGGTGGCCAGGATCGTCGCGCCCAGCAGCAGCGTGCGGAACCGACCGGTCGTGCCGCGGAGGAGGCGTTCCAGCACCCAGCCAATGAGCCAGCCCGTGACGAAAAACAGACCCAGCCCGATCCACATCAGCGGATTCACCAACTGCAGCGGGGCCGTGGTGTCTCCAAAGCGGTAGAGCGCGAGGAGGGTTTGCAGGGCCACCATGCCCATCCCGCATCGCACCGGAAACTTCCAAGTGCGCCACGTCATCATGGGATCACTGGAGAGACACGGGTTCGCAATCGCCGATACCGACATACGCGTGTCGTTGGTATATGGTTTCTGGATGGTGCTGGCTGTTGCACGACGTGCGAACCTCCGGCGAGAATCTCCCTGGGCACGGCCAAGTTTGAAGCGAAAATACCAGCGAAGGCAGAGGAGAATGATGTCGTCTTCGAACCAACGTCCAGCAAATAGAGGATTCCGTTCAGTTTTCCGATGCGCCATCTCCCATTATCGCCAAGTCCCTTCGCTGTCTGCACCAGAACCCCTCCGACGCCACGGCCGCGGCCCGAGCCCCAAGAACTGTAGCACTTGCAGTCGGTAACGGAGACAATTGTCGTATGGCCGGACACATTGTGATCGCGCTCCTGCTGGGCCTGCTGGCAGCACTCTCCCCATCGACGGTGTTGGCCCAGGAGATGCGCTTCGGTTTCTTTGATGCGACGGTCGATGTCGAAGGCATCGGCGCAAACAGCTACCCGGGATTCAGCATCGGCGGCTCGGTGCCCGTCGCGGCAGCGTTTCCCGTTTCCGTCTATGCCCGGTACAACCGGGACTACGGGTCAGACCAGAAGTTGACCGACTACGTGGTACCGTCGCTGCAGCTTGGCGGTGCGGTACGCGCCGTCTCGATGCGCAACCTCGCAGTAGCGCTGCGACTTGGCGTCATTCGCGCTTACCTGAAGAGCACAACGCTGACCACCCCCACAGTAGGAGCAGGCGTGACGCTGGGCGGGCGTTACGGACTAGCGGCCAGCATCGACTACGGAACCAACGACGGGGTGACGACCATCGCATCAATGATGGGGTTCTACGTCAGGTTCTAACTCCGGCGGTTGCTCACGGCCCGCCACCGTTGAACGCCAGCAAACTGCGGAGGACCTCGTCGTTCGCGTCACCGTTCCAGACGGCGCTTGGGGTTCACACAATAGTTGAGCTCAAGGCAACGAGAAACGATCAGCAGTGGCATGTCCCGGACACGGTGCAGTCCGAGTAGGAGATCTCCATGCGTTTTGCATCGTTCATCACATCCGCCGTCGGTGGAATCCTGATCCTTTGTCCCATCGTCGGCGTCGCGGCTCAGGGGCCGCCGCGTTCCGAGTGGTACCTCGGCGGAGGCATCGGATCAAATTGGGCGTCCGACATGAACCAGGAGGGCTGGAATCGGGAGACGACCTGCTATCCGACGGACGGGTGTTTCGATGCGGACCCCGTTCCAGAACTCTCCGGATACCGGTGGCATTACGATGTCGCCGCTGCTGCAGGCGCCGTGTTCGAGGTTTCAGCAGGCCGTTTTTTCGAGCGTACCCGCCTGGAACTCTCGCTCAGGCAACGGAAAAACGGACTCGACCAGATGTTTCGTAGCATCACCGAGTACGATGGGACGCTCCTTCGGGAACGAAGCGGCAGCTCGGTCGTCTCCAAGACTCAGGCTTCGATCGACCATCTCACCGTGCGCACGCTGACACTCAATGCGTACTACGATTTTCCAGATACCTTCGGCAGGATTTTCCCATACCTGGGCGGTGGACTTGGTCCCGCGTTCGTCACGGTGTCCGGGTTGCACTTCTCCGCGGAGTACGAGGATTCGTCTGGCAATGCTCCGGCGTACGACCCACCCCTGTCGTTCTACAACAGCCGCCAGGACGCTGACCTGTCCGACACAGTCTTGGCCGGCCACCTGCACGCTGGTGTCGACTACAGCCTCACCGACAAGACATTCGTGGGGAAAGTGTGCCAATCTTAGTTGGAAATTGAAACGGCTCCAAACCCTATGGCTTGATGGCATTGGAAAAAAGAATATCAAGCCTGTAAGAGAAAGGAGCCGAGATGAGGAGTCTGTTACGTTCGGTCAAGAAACGCAAGAAGTCGCGTGTGCTGGGTGAGGTCCAGGTCGTGAGTCGTGAGGAGTACACGGGACTGGATGTGGACTCGAAGGTGGAGATGATCCGGGCGTTGGTCCCGTTGGGATTGATGCAGGTAGAAGAGTTGCTCGACGAGGAAGTGAAGGCGTTGGCGGGGGAGCGATACGCGCGAAAGAAGGCGTCGTTGCGGGGTCGGCGTCACGGGAGCAATCCAGGGACGGTGGGGCTTGGCGGCCAGCGGGTGCCGGTTCGGGTTCCCCGGGTTCGCAGCGTGGCGGGCGGGGAGATTCCGCTCCGGTCCTACGATGAACTCAGTCCGGGTGGCGCGGTGAATGAGCTGCTTCTCAGACGTGTGCTTTATGGGATCTCCTGCCGGAACTACGAGTCGGCCGCGGAAGCGATTCCAGGAGCGATCGGACTGTCGAGTTCGACGGTGTCTCGAGGTTTTGTCAAGGCGAGTGCCGCGAAACTGCGGGAGATGCAGGAGCGGGATCTGTCGGGCGAGGACGTCGTGGCGATCTTCCTGGACGGGAAGGCGTTTGCCGACGCCATGATGGTGGTGGCCCTAGGCATCACGCTTTCGGGCGAAAAGCGCTTCTTAGGCTTCGTGGAGACGGACACGGAGAACGAGCAGGTACTGACTCCGTTTCTCCGTTCATTGATGGAGCGGGGCCTGGACATCTCTGAAGGCGTGCTGGTGATTGTCGACGGCGGCAAAGGTCTGCGGGCGGCAGTCAAAAGGGCATTCCACAATCGAGCCCTCGTCCAACGCTGCCAATGGCACAAACGCGAGAACGTCGTGAGATACCTATCGAAGACCGAGCAAGCCGCGTGGCGCAAGCGGCTTCAGCGTGCGTACCAGCGCCCGGAGTACAACGAAGCTCGGGCGGCGCTCGAAGAGCTCCATGGAGAGCTCGAAGAGCGAAACCAATCGGGGGCTGCGAGCCTTGAGGAAGGCCTGGAGGAGACCCTCACGTTGCATCGGCTCGGCGTGTACGGGGTTCTGGGCCGATCGTTCAAGACGACGAATTGCCTGGAATCGGCCAATGCTCTTGTCGAGGAAAGGTGCGCGAAGGTCGATCATTGGAAGAACTCGAGTCAGCGGCAGCGCTGGTTGGCGACTGCACTCATCGATATCGAACCGCGCCTGAGGAAGGTGATCGGCTACCGTCATCTTCCGAAGCTCCGCGAAGCCGTGGGGCTGAAGCTGACCTACTCGATGATGGGCAACTCAAGCGAGAACTGAAGATTGAGGCGAACACGTCGACGAGTTCGAAGAAGAAGGTTGCGTGACCCATCGTGAGCCGTGGAGAGTTTCAACTAAGAATGGGCTTGACTCCTCGTGGGGCTGAAGCTGACCTACTCGATGATGGGCAACATTGAAGCCAGAGGCGAATACTCGCTTCACCCATTTCACGAACGGGACCCCGTCCTCTCCAACCACAACGCGTTCACCGGCACGCGTTCCTGGACGCTGATGCTGACAGTCAAACGCCGGTTTCGCCTACTGAGCCGGCCCATCGGATCGCCGGTCGGATTGCCTTCTTCATGATTGACCCGGCCGGGGGTCTTTGTACCAACCGAAGTGAGAGAGAATCTCATAGAGAAGGTCATCGAGGCCGTCAGGCAGTGGCGTTTTCGTCCCGGAACGGCGGGCCGGTAGATGTCGCGTTCACGATTGAAGTCAACTTTAATCTCCGCTAAGGAGCCTCTACTTCACGCACGGGTCTCACGGTGATAGCGGCTCGAGGTGGCGCTCAACGTGGCAGGCCGCTAGCTTCAACAGATATTGTCATTCATGCAGTACCCCGTAGAAATCTGTCTCAATTCATTGAAAATCTGACTCAACCGGATCTCGCTTGTTCCAGATTGGGCCTGCATGTTGTCGATCGCGAGAAAGTGAAGTTTTCTAGACACGCGCCGACCGGGCGTCGACCGGGTGAGATTGGGGTGAGTTCTAGGGAAGGACTTTGGAGCGAAGGTAGTGGGTGTAGCGGTGAGGGAGGGGATGGTGAAGCAACTCGTCGAGAACGGGAAGATAGTAGGCGAGTGAGCGAACAGGGGGGAGTGGTGGCCTGTCCGAAGGCCGACAGAGGCGGCGAGCCGTGGCGAGTAAGAGGGCGGATTCGATGATGTCGGGGTCAACGGAACGGGCATGGAGTTGGAGGACGAGTTGACGATCGGCGCGACGGGGGAGTAAGGGTGTGTCAGGCAGCTGGGAGTAGAGATCCAGCACTCTGCTGGAGTAGGTTCCAAGGTCGAGGGTCATTTCTTTTTCTTCCGACGGCGTTTCGCCTCCTGCTCACTTTCATGGACGCGATAGCTTTGTCCTTCAAGGACCGTGACGTCGGCATGATGGGTGAGCCGGTCCAGTAGGGTGGCGATACAGGTGGCGTTGGGAAAGACTTCGTTCCATTCGGTGAAGCCGCGATTGGTGGTGAGGAGAATCGACCGTTGTTCATAACGGCGGTTGACGACTTCGTAGAGCAGGTCAGCAGCGTGATTGTCGTAGGCCAGATATCCACATTCATCAATGCACAGTAATGCGGGGCGGGCATAGGCTTTGAGTTTCTGACGGAGCCGGTGAGGTGAATCGCACTGCAGGTCGTCGAGCAGTTCCGAAGCAGTGCGGAACAGCACGGAGTAGCCGGCCAGGACGGCGGCGTGGGCGATATTCTTGGCGATCATGGTCTTGCCCAGTCCATTGGCGCCGATCAGGATGAGGTTGCGGCCTTCGGGGATAAAGTCGAGGGTGAAGGCACGCCCGATGGTGTCGCGGTCGATCTTTTTAGGCCAGTTCCAGTCGAAGTCGGCCATGGGTTTGAAACGGCCGATGCGGGAGCACTGGAGACGGCGTTCCAGACTGCGCTGTGCGCGATCGTGGCTTTCGATACGGGCCAGTTCCTCCAGCAGCATGGGAGGGGGCCATTGAGACTTGATGGCGCGAGCCAGAAAGTCATCCAGGGAATCGGCGATGGAGCGGAGTCCGATGTGCTGGAGTTGGACGGCCAGATCGTTACTGTTCGGGTTCGGTGTCGTGGCTATGGAGGTCATCGTAGGTCTCCGCGGAATGAGGTTGAATGTGGATGTCGGCCAGATCCGGGCGGGATGGGGCGACCCGGACGGTGGCCCGGCGTTTCTGGGCCCGCCAGCGTTTCTGGAGGATGAAGGCCACCGACGATGCGCGCGGAGTGTCCTGTTCGAGCGCCTCGACAACGGCAGCTTGGAGCTCGGATGCCCCGTAGTCGTCGAGCAGTCCGAGCAGGAGACGGCTCTGCCGTTGAATGGACTCGCCACGACCGAAGGCGGCCTGAAGCAGGGGTTCGGTTTCAGGCACGCTCGCGGCCAAGCGACTACCGGCGGTGGACCCGAGGGCTTTCCGTTTTTCCGCCAGCAGCGCGTCCTGATGTGCCGGATCGACAATGAGTTGGTGGCGGTCGAAAGACCGGTGGTGGGCGGCCACTTCGGTCGTGCCATCGAGAAGGCGCACCCGCGTCTGGGAGGCCACCAACGTCAATGTCTGGCCGATCCGGTCCGGGGGAATCGAGTAGTCGTTGAGATCGAAACGGATATAGATGGTTTTACCGGAACGGACCGGCTGGACCCGGTCGGTATCGAACCGGTGCACCGGTAACGACATCAGGAGTGATTGTTCCTCCTGGAAGGCTTCGGCCACGGTCCTGTCGTCACCACCGGGCCAGGGGCGCTGATGGGCCACCTCATCACGCCATACCAGAGCCTTGCGATTGAACTCTTCCAAGGTCGTGAATGGCCGGGCTGCAAAGAACGAATCCCGCACATAGCGTATCGCTCTCTCGACGCGTCCTTTTTGATTTCCTCGTGTCGGCGCGACCGGACGCGGTTGACAGTGATAGTGGGCGGAGAGTTCGAGCAGGCGCGGATGAAAGCGAATTTGATTGCCGTTGCGCTCCAGCACGGCGCTTCGAAGATTGTCGTAGAGCACGACTCTGGGCACCCCTCCCCAGTCGGCAAACGCATCGACATGACCGCGGAGAAAGTTCTCCAGAGTTTGATCGAAGAAGAACTCCAGAAACAGGGCGCGCGAGTGCGACAGCGTCAATACGAAACAGGACAACCGGCGGCGGGCCTGACCCACCCGGACTTCCCCGAAGTGCGCCCAGTCGGCTTGGGCTTCCTGACCGGGAAAGCTTCTTAACCGCAGGAAGGCTTCACGGGGTTCGGGACGCAGACGCGCCACCAGACGCCGCAGTACGACCACGCTGCCGGTGTAACCGCGATCCGACAGCATCTGATGAATCCGTGTGGCCCGCAACCGGGGGTACTGCTTGAGCGTCGCCCGGATGAAGTCCATATAGGGATCGGCTTTCGTCGGACGCATCATCTGGGCCCGGTTGAAGCGATCCGTCTCCAGTGCCGCGCGGACGGTTTCCTGATGCAGGCCCAGCTCGGCGGCAATGGTGCCTATCTTCCAGTGCTCGCCAAAAAAGAGGTGTCGAATTCGCGTGACCGTTTCGGGAGGAATCACGCCTCACACCCAGTCGGGGAAGGCATCGATAAAGACCCCACTCCGGCCACACAGGATGCAAACGAGTCGGATGGCTGATTGGAGCCGTTGAAACCGGGGTCGACCATGGGGTGCCTCCGCCAATGACGTTCTCATTCCCGTTTCAGGCAATGGTGTCCCGATGCTGCCAGACCGACACGCACCGGCGGAAGTGTGATCTGTCACGCGCCTCTCTCGGCGACGTTTCCGGTAGGCCCGCTGACGCCGGCAATGATCGGCCCGGACCTCCGGATCCTCCTGATAACGGCGGTTGGCACGCCGCCTCTGCTCGCGCCTCATCCGGCGCCGGCACTCATCCCCGCAGTAGACCTGCCCCCGATAACAGGATCGGCAGATGACAAACATCAACCCGCAACCCGACCCTCGGCAAAACAACTGTCGTAACACGACTTCTCTGGCCATCCCACCCCACGCGGGAGTGGACAATGGCGGCCGGTCGTGTCACTCTGACTTTGCTTTTGCTGTGGTTGTGCCCTTTGACCGGGGCCGCCATAAACGAAACCCCGATCGCTCATACGATCGGGGTTTTCCCTTTCTCCGCGTCACTCTACCTTACCAAAGCCTCCGCTCTGCTTCGCCGATGATGACGACCTTCAAACCGGCGCTTGTTCAAATATGTTCATTTTGAAGTGATCATTTTGAAGTGATCGTCTACACTTAACGACGATGAATAGACGGTACATGGGGTCAAGGAGCCTGTCGGGAATTGGCTCCCTCGAAGCAAGAATCAACAACTTACGAGCCATCCCCGGTCTGTAAGTTGTTGATTCTTGGTTGCAGACTTCTTATTCCCGACAGGCTCCTAGTGTAGTCCGTCACAATTAACGTAACGGCTCTGGCTGTCCCATTTCTGATCATATATGAGGAAAATAATGACCATTAGATCGGAAATCCCTGTGCGGAACGAACTCGGACGGCTTGGCCGAAGCCGCAGTGTGTCGGTCTGGCTCGGGGAACGATCCGAATAAGGTACAGTCTGTTAGACGGGGACCACTAGTAGGACCAGTCGGATGGGCAAACCATTTTCGCGGCGAGGAACTTTTTGACGGAATTCATGGGAGGGGGGCCAAGCTCAAAACCTGGGACATGGTCTAAGCTGGACTGGAATGGGGGATCAGCTTTGCTGAGAGACGTCATCGTTGCCGTGGGTCTGCTGTCTACATTTCCGGGCGTTGTGCTCGGACAGCCCCAGTTGGAGGGTCCCGGCCTCGTCGTCGGGTGGGTGATGCTCCCCGACGAGCCGCAAACAAAGGCCGAGGGCATCGAGGTGAGACTAGTCTACGGCCCTGCGCGAATCCCCGCGGTGTCCGTCATGACTGCCGGAAACGGACGCTTTGTCTTCAACCCATCCGTCCTTGGACCCGTTGTGTGGAACCTGGCTGACATGTATCTGTACGTCAACATCGAAGGCTACGCCACAGTCCTGCAGCGCGTTCAAATTGCCGGTAATATCTTGATGCTCAACCCTGGTCCCTACGATCCGAGCGATATGACGTATCGGGAAGTGCTGCCGCTGACGCCGGTCGAATCGCTGCGTGCCGAGTTCGTTACGGCGTACAACGAGCTGGCTGTTCGCCACTATGAGCAAGCCATGCGTGACGGGCTGGAGCAGAAGCTGGAGAATGCCATCGAACATCTTATGGATGCGGTCGAAGCGGCACCAGAATTCGTCGATGCTTACGTGCTCCTCGGCCGACGCCTCCAGGAGGTGAATCGACCAGAAGAAGCAGAGCGGGTGTTGCGATCCACCCTGGACCTGCGGCCGAACAACGGTGCGCTCTTGATTCAATTGGGCAGCGCCCTCCTCGACCAGGCGATGGCGCTGGAACTGAGCGGAGCCACGGAAAAAGCCTGGGCGAAATATGCCGGGGCGGCCGACGAACTGAGCGTCGCTATCGGCCGGGCGCCATGCCCTCTGTGCCAATGTAGGTGAGACACCTGCCTAACCGTTAGTTAAATGACCCCCGGCAGAGCCGGGGGCTTATTTCTGTGAGCCCCTCAAAGGGGCCGGTCAAGAGCCGCCTGAAGGCAGCTGATGCCCCCACGCCATGTTCAGCTCCTCCAAACGCTGCTCCTCCCGCTCCTGCCGCCAAATGTATTCCCGCACGAATTGTTTGTCCATCCCCACCGTGGAAACGAAATAGCCTCGCGCTCAGAAACTCTTCCCTGTCAAACGGTGTTTCAGTCCCAGAAAGTTCCGGGCAGTCGAGATTGCACTCTTCCCCTTGATGAATCCCGCCACACTGGATACCGCCTACTTCGGAATGAACACCATGTGATACTTGCAGTCCCATTTCGTGTGCGATCGCCTTCGGGCCTCTTTCATTGAGTCCTCCTTCTTTGGAAGTCGTCGCTTCCAAGCAGGACTTTCCTATCTACCGCCGCTCTCGGTCAAACCTCTGCGAGTCGCTCCGGCTAAGCCGGGGGTTTACCTATGGGAATTAGTGAGCAGGGCGGGAAGGAAGTGAGCCTGTGTTGGTGATGAAACCAGAGAACGAGAACGAAGAATCGCGTGGAACGGAAGGCGCCCGCAGGGCGACTGGAGTTGCGCGTGAAGCGGCCGGTCGGAATGGGGATAATCCGGACCCGGAGGTGACCAATAAGGCGATACGGAGGCGATTCAGCGCCGCATATAAGCGCCGGGTCGTGCGGGAGGCGGACCGATGCACGAAGCCGGGCGAGTGGGGGGCCTTACTACTGTAGTCCGTCATATTTAATGTAACGTAATGATCTTTCCAACGTCTAAGTAGACATGAGGAAAGCACAGGTCATCGAACTGGATATCGCAGTGCGGAAGGAACTGGAAGGTTTGAGCCGAAGCCGGAGTACATCGGTCCGGCTGGCGGAGCGATCCCGGATCGTCTTGCTGGCTGCCGATGGGTTGAATAATCAGGATATTGGAGCCCGGCTGCACGTCACGCGTCAGAAAGCCGGACGATGGCGCAATCGATTCCTGGAACAGGGGATTGGAGGGATCGCAAAGGACGCGCCCCGAAGTGGACGGCTGCCGTCGATCAGCCGTCGGAAACAGGCCCGGATTGTGAAGAGGACGCTTGAAGAGAAGCCGCCCAACGCCACGCACTGGAGCCGGAGCTCGATGGCGAAGGCCACCGGGGTCAGCGAGTCCACGGTCGGGAGAATCTGGCGGGCCCATGGTCTGAAGCCGCATCTGGGACGCACCTTCAAACTGTCCAACGACCCCCGATTCGCCGAAAAGCTCGAGGATGTGGTCGGGTTGTATCTGAACCCGCCGGAAAACGCCCTGGTCCTGTCCTGCGACGAGAAGAGCCAGATGCAAGCCCTGGACCGCACTCAACCCGGATTACCTCTGAAGAAGGGGCGGTGCGGCACAATGACCCACGATTACAAACGCCACGGAACCACCACGCTGTTCGCCGCGCTCAATACCCTGGACGGCTCGGTGATCGGCAGTTGCATGCCCAAGCATCGGCATCAGGAATGGATTCGGTTTCTCAATCAAATCAAACGGGCGGCGCCGAAAAAGAAGCAAATCCATATTGTTTGCGACAACTATGCCACCCACAAACACCGGAAAGTCGTCGATTGGCTGAACCGCAACCCGCGCTTCCACGTGCACTTCACCCCGACCAGTGCGTCGTGGATGAACATGGTCGAACGCTTTTTCCGGGATCTTTCCGAACAACGACTTCGGCGCGGCGTTTTCTGCTCGGTTTCCGAGTTAACCCAAGCCGTGGAAGACTACATCGCCGGCCATAATCGGAACCCCAAGCCGTTCATCTGGACCGCCAAGGCTACCGACATCCTTGAGAAAACCCAACGCGCTCGGAAGAAACTCAATAAGTTACAGTCTGTTTGACGGGGACCACTACGCCGGGAGGGATTGTATTCCTCGAGCCTGCGCACCTGGCGGCGGCAACACGATGCCGGGGAATTGGCCGGGATGGGTTCGGCGAAGCGAGGACGGAAAGCGCAGCCGAAGGACGGCCGGGACAAGCGCATCGCTGAACTGGAACGCGAGGCGCAACGGCTCCAGAGGAAGCTGGAGCAAGCCGAAACGGTCATCGAGATCCAAAAAAAGTCTCCACGCTATTGGGGATTCCTCTGAAGAACCCGGACCAGGAAGAGAACAACTGATGGAAGCGGCCGAAAAGTTCTCCACCGAATTGGGGACGGCGCCGGCGTGCCGGGCCTTCGGGGTTTCCCGCGCGTCGCTCTATCGGCGTCGGCAGCGGGCCGCCGCGCCCGCAGCCGAGCGGGCACGCCCACGATCACATCGGGCATTGAGCGGAGCCGATCGACAGGAAGTCCTCGACCTGCTGCATAGCGGGCGCTTCGTGGATCAGGTGCCCGCCCAAGTGTGTGCGGCCTTGCTGGATGCAGACCGCTATTTGTGCTCGGTACGCACGATGTACCGGATTCTGGATGCGAACCAAGAAGTGCGCGAACGGCGGAACCAACGGCGTCATCCCGTCTACCAGAAGCCGGAACTGTTGGCGACAGGCCCGAATGAAGTGTGGACCTGGGACATCACGAAGCTGAAGGGACCACGGAAGTGGACCTACTTCTACTTGTACGTGATTCTCGATATCTTCAGCCGCCAGGCGGTGGGCTGGATGGTGGCCGATTGCGAATCTTCCGGCCTGGCCAAGAAACTGATTCGTGAAAGCTGTGACAAGCATCGGATCGAGCAGGATCAGCTGACTCTGCACGCCGATCGCGGCTCGTCGATGAAGTCGAAAGCGGTGGCGCTGCTGCTATCGGATCTGGGTGTGACCCAATCCCACTCTCGGCCCTATGTGTCCGACGACAACCCGTTCTCGGAAGCCCAGTTCAAAACCCTGAAATACCGCCCTGACTTCCCGGAACGATTCGGTTCGATCCAGGACGCCAAGGCGTTCTGCCGGGACTTCTTCCACTGGTACAACAACGTCCACTACCATTCCGGTCTGAACTGGCTAACCCCAGCGATGGTCCATTACGGTCAGACCGGTCCGGTTCTGGAACGACGCCAGCATGCTCTGGATCGCGCTCGTCGGCAACATCCAGAACGTTTCGTCAATGTACCGAGAAAGATCGCTGGGCCGCCGGACAAGGTGTGGATCAACCCGCCCGCAGAGTCGCCTACGGTAGCTTAACTTCCGAATGCAGGTGTCTCAAACTTGTTGACACGTTTCGCTCTGGTCAAAACCGCGGACCGCTGGGCGGTCTGCGACCGCCCAGGGTTCGGCACTCATAGAGCGCCGTTACAAGCTACTGTTCTTCCGCCTGGATCCGCACTACGGGGTTCCACTCCGAAACTTCGCCGTCAGCGTAGATCTGCCGGATTACAAATTCCAAAGTCGTGGCTTCCCTTGGGTTACGGACCAGGAAACTGAACTCCGAGAATTCGTGCTCCCCGATCGAGCCATCACTCCACACCGCTCCGATGATCTTTCCATCGGCGTCAGTCTTGTGTTCGATCTTCCAGCCAGGCTTGGTTTCGAAATACGCCACGGTCGCTTCGGCAGGAAAGTCCACTTCGATACGAACCGTCGATCCTTCTCTCTCGTGAGGAACGCGCATCGTGTACTGCTGGGTTCCACCCACGCTGGCCTCGTCCGGCCGGATCGTGACGTGTCCAAATGCCATTTGCGTCGTCAGCACGAGCGCTACAACCGAAAGGGTCACAACGATCTTTTTTGCTCTTGTCATCTCCAATCCTCCTTCCTGGCTACCTGGTAGCCCATTAAGAATTCTCCGCGGAACCGTTCACATAATCTCAGTCGAGCGGCTGGATAAAGTCGAGAGGTACACGCTCGAAACATCATCATGATGGATCGATGCCGTCTGCCTCCAATTCCTCGGGGGAAGCCTGTCTGGCCAATGTCCCCGTCGGGTTCTCGTACCAGCCCGGGTCTTCATAGCTGGTGATGTCGTCGCGCACCTTCAGTACGGTAAACATCCCTCCCATGTCGATGTAATCGTGCTTGCCGGACATTCCCTTCATCGGAATGCTGTTGTCGGGCACGGGCATGCCCATGTCGCCCATTCCTGACATCCCGCTCTGTCCCATCGTCATGTACCCGGGCAGCAGCGGGCGAATCCGGCTGTCGAGACTGCCGGGGTCGAGGCCGAGCACGTTCGGCCCTTCGTGTCCCATCTGATTCATGATGTGGTGCGTGAAATGGCAGTGCATCGCCCAGTCGCCGGGCGCGTCAGCGGCGAACTCGATGTCCCGCGTTGCACCCACCGGCACCAGAACGGTCGTTTCCGGCCACTGCGCCGTTTCCGCAATGCGGCCTCCGTCGGTTGCCGTGATCTTGAAGGAATAGCCGTGCAGGTGGATCGGATGGTTGTCCATCGCGCTCAGGTTACCGAATCGGACCCGAACCCGATCGCCCGTGCGGACGACGAGCGGATCGATTCCCGGGAAGGCTTTGCTGTTCATCGTCAGGACATTGAAATCCGTCATCTCGCGCGGGTCGGGACGCCGGGCGCCGATAGGAACGAACCATTCGCTCAACATGATGGCAAAATCGCGATCGACAGGGTATTGCGGGTTCCGGCTATGAACCACAAACATGCCCATGAGTCCCATCCCCATCTGCGTCATTTCGTCAACGTGCGGATGGTACATGAAGGTTCCGGGATGGAGGAGCGTGAATTCATACCGGAACGTCTCTCCGGGTCGGATATATGGCTGGTTCAGACCGCCCACGCCGTCCATCCCGTTGGGCAGGACAATTCCGTGCCAGTGGACCGTCGTGGGTTCGGGAAGACGGTTCGTAACGTAGATGCGCACCCGATCGCCTTCCACCACTTCGATCGTCGGTCCCGACGTCCTGCCGTTGTAGCCCCAGCACTTGCCGTCCAGACCCGGGGCGAACTCGTGGTCGACTGGCTCGGCGGTAAGATGGAAGACCTTCGCACCCCCAACGACGCGGTATGGGAGCGAGACGCCGTTCGGTGTCACTACGGGACGAACATCCCCGCTCCCGGCCTGGCCGGCGGAAACCGCCGTTCCCGTCGCGGCCTCGGACTGCGCCTCCGCAAAGGTCGAGCGCCCGACCAGAACCGCGCCTCCGGCCATCGCGGAGCCTGCCATGAAATCTCTTCGAGAAACCATCTCGAATCCTCCTATTGCTCGACGCTATTCACGCATCCCCAAGGCGTCCGACATCGACACCAAACGCCCGGCGAGGATCTGATCCAACCGCGATCGGGCGCGCCACAGGTTCCGGAGCGCTGTCACATATTCCTGACCGGTTCGAACCTGCTCCCGGCGCGCCATCAGAAGCTCGAACACACCCACCTGCATCCCGTTGTACTGCCGTTGTGTCTCATCGATGATCTGTTCCCAGAGCGGGAGCAGGGTGTCCTGATAATGCGCGACCCGCCGGGTGGCTATTACGAGTTCGTTTCGGGCCGTCCGGACCGCCGCTCGAATTTGCACCGACCGGGCCAGATACAGCTGTTCCAGACGCCGCATCTGGGCCCTTGCCTCCTGGACGCGGCCCTGCCCTTGATTGAAGAGGGGAACTTCGATAGAGACGACCGGGCCGGTTTGCCGGATTCCGTCTTCCCGCCCAAGCTGGGCCCCGGCACGCAATGATGGCAGGAGTCCTTCGACCCGCGCGAGGTTGGCCTGGCGGGCCGAAGCCGTGTACCGGTATTCGAGGCCGAGCAGGTCGAGGCTGTCTTCGATGGCGCGAGCTTCCAGCGTCTCAGCGTCGGGCAGCTCCGCTTCGGGCTCCGGGGCGGCCAGCCTCCCTCGAAGCTGCCACTTCGTATCGTTACCGGTAAGCCCCATCCATACGTTCAGGCTCTCGCGGTGGCTGAGCGCAGATGCCTCCGTCAGGGTGGATTCACTGCGCGCTTGCTCGTAGAAGGCACGTTCGTTCACCAGTTCCAATGCGGTGATGTTGCCGGCGTCATAGAGGCGCTGGGCGATGTCATACGATGCCGCGGCGGCCTCGAGCACCGTCAGGTCCAACTCCAGAAACTGTTCGGCAGCCTGGTAGTCGTAGAAGGCGTTGCGGACATCGTATGCGAATTCCAGTGCGGCCCCCCCGGTTTCGATACGGACTGCATCCAGCCCGGCGGCCGCGACTCCCCGCCGCATGGGCAGGAGCAACAGCCGTGTCAGATCGGCTGTGGCCGAGAAGCCGAAATCGGATCGACGGTCGTCGGCGAACGATCCGATATCGCCTTCGAGTTCAACGTTCGGCGGAAGGCTGGCGGACACGAGCTGGGCTCTGGCGATCCCCAAACCTTCAAAACGCGCCTGGAGATCGGCATTCTTCAGAAGGGCGATCTCAACCGCTTCTTCGGAACCGATGGGCTGGGCAAGCAACTCCGCAACCAATCGATCGGCGGCCGGATCGCCGGAAAGCTGCCGCCACTCGGTATCGAGACCGGCTCGTTGCTCAAGCAGGACCTGAACGGATCCGAACCCGGCATCCCTCGGTGCGCACCCACCGAGACCGCCGAGCAGAAGCAGCATGCAGCCGAGTGTGACTGGTCTTGTTGTTCGCATCCTCGAAACCTCAGAGTTGGGGCGTGGAAGGGGTTGGCGACCCCGCGGCAACTGCTTCGAAGGCGAAGATCCGATGTTCCTGTTCCGGAAGGATTTCGATCCTGAAGATCCGATAGCCCTCTTCCGGGAGAACTTCGATCCAGAAGAGGATCTCATCGCCGACTTCGAGAGAATCGTCCATCGCCCCCGGAGCGAGCGGGAATATCATCATCATCGCGCCCATGAAACCGGGGATCTCGCCATGGCGAATCTGCAGTTGACCCTCCCCGATTCTCTGGACAACGCCCTGCCCGGCGTACGGCGCTTCACGCGTCCCGTCGGGCGGACGGTCTTGGACGTTGGAAACTGCGGCCTGTCCGTGTTCGTGGTTCTCCTCGACCGCGGGCGCTGCACTTCCTTCAGAGGGGTACAGAGGAGCGCCCGGACGCAGAATCGCTCCAGGTTCTGGGTCTGCCAGCCCGGCCGGGGCGTCGATTCGAGCCGGGTGATTCGCCGCCAATTGGAGGGTTGTGGACACGCATCCGGCGTTCATCAGAACGAGCGCCGACACACCAAGAAAGAACGGCCGGATATTGAAGTATTCCTTCATCGAACCCTCTTTGACAAATATGTTGGAAACCAGGCGAGCGAACGCTATTCGCCGGCCTTGTATCTCGCGCAGTCCTCAGCTCGGCGAGGTTCACCGGCGAGAACCGAAAACGTGTCAAAGAGGAATCAGATCAGCAGGGCGCAAGTCTGGTGCAAGATACCGCAGTTTGCAGGGGGTGGATGGGCAAGCTTTGCCGGAACCAGAGGAGCCAGGGGCCGGATCTCCACGATCATCTCTACCAAGTCGGTCTGAAGCGCTTCCGGCATCACGACGAAGGCTTTGACGACCTGGGGTTCCGCAGCCGTCATCACGCAACAACACGATTCAACGGCGCCGTTCTCTTCTTCAGGATCGCAGTGATGTGAGGACGGATCGGCAATCGCCATCTGCATCGGGCATTGACAGATCAGCGCCGACAGAAGGCCGGCCGATACGATCGCCGCCAGGAGCGCAGACTGTTTAAGCTTCCACATGGATCGTTCTCGAATCCTACCTTACTCCGCATCGGCCACCAATTCATTTTTGATCCCACTCTGTCTCCGAAAAGAGGTGACGATGCCGTGGATGGTTTCGTTCAAAATGAGTCGAACGCGCCCCGGCAGCCTAAGCGTAGATCCTGACCGACACTCAGACTGCTCAACTTTCTACCGAAACGCAGTCGGAGGTTGCTATTCGATCGAGGGAGGTTGCTACGACGTTTCCAACGATCAGAGTTGCTGGCGAGGAAACACCGTCCACCTGGTTGGCGATGTCGTGCAACGGGGCAATGCGAGTCTGCTGGCTGTCGAGCGTTCCGTTCGAAATGACGGCCGCGGGCGTGGATCGTGAACCGTCTCCAGAGCTGAGGTACTCCACGATCTGGGGAAGTCGCCCGAGGCCCATCAGGACGACGACCGTACCTCCGGACTTCACAAGAAGCCGAGCGGCCGACCACTCGGCCGATTCAAAGGCATGGGACCGGATGCCGGCAATAACCATGAATCCATGGTTGTGATCGCGATGTGTGACGGCGATGCCCGCGGCCCCCGGCGCGGCAATCGCGCTGGTGATGCCAGGCACCACTTCGAACTCGATACCCTGTGCAGCGAGTGCCCGTGCTTCTTCCGCGCCTCTGCCGAAGACGAAAGGATCGCCTCCTTTGAGACGGCACACGTTCTTGCCGTCGCGCGCATAAGCGATCAGCAGTTCGTGAATAAGATCCTGTTGCAAGTCCTCCGTGCCCCGTTCCTTGCCGACATTGATCACGATTGCGTCCGCCCGGGTCTCCCGGAGCAGTTCAAGGGAAACCAGTCGGTCGTGCAGGACGACGTCTGCTTCGCGGATACGGCGCAACGCCTTTACAGTGATCAGGTCCGGGTCACCCGGCCCTGCGCCTACCAGGTAGACTGTTCCGATGTTCATTACGTGGTTCCTCCGGCTGCTTCAGCCGTATCGATAATCGACCGGATGCGACGGTTGGCGGATGCCAGATCACCGCCGCGTACGTCGTCGAGCACGCGATCCGCCACGATGCGCGAATACACGTCCCTCCGAGCTTCGAATGTCGTGATTCTTCGTCTTATTTCGGGTCGATACCGTCCGAGCAGTTCCACGAGTTGGGGATACTCGGCGCCGACAACCTGAGCGATCCGTTTGCGAAGGAGCGAGGCAACAGTAGGGCTCTTGCCGTTGGTCGATATGGCGATGGTGATGTCGCCCAGGCCAACAACCGCCGGTGCGATGAAGTCGCACATTTCCGGTTCGTCGACGACGTTGATCAACGCGCCCGCCTCCTGCGCTTCCAGATGAATACGTTTTTGTGCATCGATATCGTCGGTCGCCGCAATGACGATGAACGCTCCGGAGCAATCACCGGGCTCATAACAGCGGCTGCGGATTCCGATGGCTCCCGATGCGGAGAGCGTCTCGAGCACATCCGACGCCTTCGGGCTGATAACAGTGACCGAGGCGTCACAGGACAACAGAGCTTCGACCTTGTGTTCCGCAATCGCTCCGCCGCCGAACACCACCGCCCGGCGTCCGGCAAGATTCAGGAATGCAGGGTAGTAAGACATCGCGACCTAGTGTAGTCCGTCATATTTAATGTAACGTAATGATCTTTCCAACGTCTAAGTAGACATGAGGAAAGCACAGGTCATCGAACTGGATATCGCAGTGCGGAAGGAACTGGAAGGTTTGAGCCGAAGCCGGAGTACATCGGTCCGGCTGGCGGAGCGATCCCGGATCGTCTTGCTGGCTGCCGATGGGTTGAATAATCAGGATATTGGAGCCCGGCTGCACGTCACGCGTCAGAAAGCCGGACGATGGCGCAATCGATTCCTGGAACAGGGGATTGGAGGGATCGCAAAGGACGCGCCCCGAAGTGGACGGCTGCCGTCGATCAGCCGTCGGAAACAGGCCCGGATTGTGAAGAGGACGCTTGAAGAGAAGCCGCCCAACGCCACGCACTGGAGCCGGAGCTCGATGGCGAAGGCCACCGGGGTCAGCGAGTCCACGGTCGGGAGAATCTGGCGGGCCCATGGTCTGAAGCCGCATCTGGGACGCACCTTCGAACTGTCCAACGACCCCCGATTCGCCGAAAAGCTCGAGGATGTGGTCGGGTTGTATCTGAACCCGCCGGAAAACGCCCTGGTCCTGTCCTGCGACGAGAAGAGCCAGATGCAAGCCCTGGACCGCACTCAACCCGGATTACCTCTGAAGAAGGGGCGGTGCGGCACAATGACCCACGATTACAAACGCCACGGAACCACCACGCTGTTCGCCGCGCTCAATACCCTGGACGGCTCGGTGATCGGCAGTTGCATGCCCAAGCATCGGCATCAGGAATGGATTCGGTTTCTCAATCAAATCAAACGGGCGGCGCCGAAAAAGAAGCAAATCCATATTGTTTGCGACAACTATGCCACCCACAAACACCGGAAAGTCGTCGATTGGCTGAACCGCAACCCGCGCTTCCACGTGCACTTCACCCCGACCAGTGCGTCGTGGATGAACATGGTCGAACGCTTTTTCCGGGATCTTTCCGAACAACGACTTCGGCGCGGCGTTTTCTGCTCGGTTTCCGAGTTAACCCAAGCCGTGGAAGACTACATCGCCGGCCATAATCGGAACCCCAAGCCGTTCATCTGGACCGCCAAGGCTACCGACATCCTTGAGAAAACCCAACGCGCTCGGAAGAAACTCAATAAGTTACAGTCTGTTTGACGGGGACCACTAGTGAATTCGAGCTGTGTCGCCGAACAGAGCTGCCAGTTGGGAGACGAATCGACGTTCGATAATAGGGATCACGACGCCTTTCAGCGTTCGTGATGTATCGATCTCGGTTGCAGGTTGTCTCATCGTCGTTTACTCAAAAAAGAAGCCCGCCTGAGTGCAGCGGGCTTCTATCGAGGCGAATGGAATGTTTCTCTATATTCCAATCCGTAGAACCCCACCGATTCGACAGCAACAGGAGCACATTTCGGTGTCCGCGTCCGTCTCCACCAGACCATGCGGTTTTGGGTTCCACCTCATAATCACCGGCATGGTAGCAGAACAGACGATTTATTGTCTACTAATTAGATTCAATTACTCCGATAAACTTTAGACGCTTATTTTCAGCTATCTAATGCAATAGTGGCAGATTCAACAGTGAAATTCTGGACAATTACTATCAAGTTACTCTAGAATGCTGTCGGCAAGTTTTGCGCCGAGGAGTCCCGACCCATATGTCAAGCGTCACAGCAGATAGAGCACGGAATCGGAGCCCCGAGGACCGATGGGCCAATCTGCCTAAGGATGTCCGGGAAGAAATCGATGTCTTCGAAACCCAGTTGAAGCGCGTCGCCGACGGCCGGATGTCGGAGAAGGTCTTTCTGGAAACCCGACTGCGGCACGGCGTCTATGGGCAGCGCCAGAGCGACGTCCAGATGCTGCGAATCAAGATTCCGCTCGGCATGCTCACTACGGAACAGATGGTCTCCTGGCGGATCTGTCCGAGGAGTATGCAGACGGCATCAGCCACATCACGACACGTCAGGACGTCCAGTTCCACTTCATCAGCCTTGAAGAAACGCCCGACATCATGCGCCGATTGGCAGAAGTTGGGATCACGACCCGCGAAGCCTGCGGTAACGTGGTGCGCAATGTCACCGGATGCCCGGATGCCGGTCTCTGCTCTTCCCAGGGTTTTGACATCACGCCGCACGCGCTCGCGATGTCTCACTTTCTGCTCCGCCATCCCGACGCGCAGAACTTCGGGCGCAAGTTCAAGATCGCCTTCTCAGGCTGCGAGGACAAACCATGCGGCCTCGCGATGATCCACGACATCGGCGCTATAGCCGCGGTAAAGGAAGTGGACGGACAAAGAATCGAGGGTTTCAAGGTGTACCTCGGCGGGGGACTCGGAGCCATCCCCCAACAGGCAAAGCTCTACAGCGAATTTGTTCCCGCTGATGAAATGCTGGAACTGGCGCAGGCGATCGCCCGCGTCTTTGCCCGGTTCGGCGAGAAGAAGAATCGAGCTCGCGCACGTTTGAAGTTCCTGATCGGAACACTCGGGATCGAAGAGTTTCGGCGGATCGTCGACGAAGAACGCCGCAAGCTCCCACCAGACCCCCGCTGGGAGAGCGAACTCGTGGAGGCTGCCGACTACAACGAACAACCGCTGCGTCCCCCGAGCGCGCTGCCGGAAGGGCCTTCGGACCCGGAGTTCCAACGATGGCTGAAGACCAACGTCCGGGGGCAAAAGCAGGACGGCTACTCCATGGTCGAGGTCTTCCTGCCTTTGGGAGACATCGCTGCCGACGCCTTGCGAGAATTGGCACGGACCTGCCGAAGCTACATCGACGATACGGTCCGAACGACCGTGACACAAAACCTTCTTCTGCGATGGGTTTCGAACGGAGATCTGCCTTGTCTGTATGCGGATCTCGAGCGGGTTGGGCTCGCAGAGCCCGGAGCCGGACGTCTTGCCGATGTGACGGCCTGCCCGGGCACCGACTCGTGCAAGCTCGGCATCACATCCGCCCGCGGACTCGCCGCGGAGCTCCAAGCGAAATTCGCTAACGGCATGGGCGTGATCGCGGATCGGGAAGACATCAATGTCAAGATCAGCGGGTGCTTCAACGCCTGCAGTCACCATCACATCGCCGACATCGGCTTTCTGGGGTCCGTTCAGCGCAAGAAGTCCGACACGGCGCCGGTCTTCCAAGTCGTTCTCGGCGGAAGCACCGGAAAGAACGGCTCCTCATTCGGACTCGTCACCGGGAAAGGTACCCGCCCGAAACGCCCCGGAAGTGGTCCGGAAACTCACCTCCATCTACACCGAGGAACGAAGAGACGGCGAAAATTTCTCTGACTTCGTCCGCCGGCTCGGAAAACCGCGCCTCAAGGAAGAGCTCGCCGAGCTCGCCGAACTGCCGCTTCACGACGAAGCGCCGGAGTACTACCGGGACAACCGACAAACCTGGGAATACCGCCACGCCACGGGGGTCGGCGAGTGCGCTGGAGAAATGGTCGATCAGGCCGAATTCATGCTGGAAGAAGCCGATCGACTGACGTTCGAGGCGACACTCACTCTGGTTGAGGGCCTCTGGAACGATGCCGCCGAGCAGGCATTCGAAGCGGTCCGGACCGCAGCCGACGGCCTGCTCTCCACCCGGGGACTCTTGCTGTCGGACCACTACGACACCGTGGCCGAATTCCGGAAGCGCTTCTACGACACGGGCGCGTTCTACGCCCCGTTCGCCGAGAATTTCTTCCGCGCCGCGGCCAGTAACGGAGGCCCTGTTTCGGACGAGGAATCGCGAAGCCGTGTGCAGGAAGCTGCCCTATTCGTCGAGATGGCGCAATCGGTCTACAGCAAGGTCTGAGGCCCCGCGGCGATGGACATTCAAAAGATCACCTTCAAACTGTTTACCGATGCGCCCGCCGCGATCAGCCTGGACCCCTTCCTCGCGATCTTCGCGCGATGGCGCCAGGATGAGTCGAGCCCGGCTGATTGGATCGATCTCGCAGATTATGCCCACGTCGCGAATGGTCCAGGAGTCGCGCTGATGGGACGGCAGGGCAATCTTTCCCTCGACCTTGCCGAACCCGGCCCGGGCATCATGTGGAACAACAAAAAGGATCTGGGCGGCGCGATCGAAGATCGCATCGGCGAGACTTTGAGGCGGGGAATCACGCTCGCTCACCGTCTGTCGACCGAGCCCGAATACCCCGCATCTTTCAGTCCGCGCGTGGGGTTCTGGGAGCTATCGTTCAACGATCGTCTGGAACTGCCGAACGATGCCGCTACCGACCGGCTCGTTCGGCCCGGGGTCGAAGCCGTACTGGACTCCCTGCTGGGCGCCGGGTCATACATGATCGTCCGGCAGTCCGACCCCTACCGCCGGTATGGTTTCATGATCCACTGCACTGCGGTGCCCGATCTGGAGACTCTCCTCGATAAACTGGAAAGGGCCCGCATTTATTAGCGTCCGCTCTTTTGCATCCTTCCGCCCCCCAACCCGTCGGCAAGTAATTACGTTTCTTATATTTGTCGAGACGGGCCCCCCGGATACGATCGATCTCCAAAACCTTCCCGCAAACGCAGGTTTCCATTGCGCTCTGCGATCTGGAACTAGCCGCAAATCAGTGATAACCTACGCCGAAGCCTCGGATTCGATCGTTTGTGATTCTTTCGTCTGTTCGCAGACGATCCGACCGGGTTAACGCATTTTCCGGGAGACTCAATGCCCTACACACTGACAGTAAACGGAAACACGACGACGGTCGATGTTCCGGAGGACATGCCCCTGCTGTGGGTCCTCCGCGACGTTCTCAAGGTCAAGGGAACGAAGTTCGGCTGCGGCGTCGGCGCATGTGGCGCTTGCACCGTGCAGATTGGAGGCCGCGCCGTCCGGTCGTGCCAGACACGGATTTCAACCGTCTCGGCTGGCGTGAAGACGATCGAAGGTCTGTCCGAAGACGGATCTCATCCTCTGCAGCAGGCATGGATGGAGCTGGATGTACCGCAGTGCGGGTACTGCCAGGCTGGTCAGATCATGAGCGCATCGGCGCTGTTGGACTCTACGCCAAACCCGACGGATGACCAGATCAACGCCGCGATGAACGGCAACTTATGTCGCTGCGGAACCTATATGCGGATTCGCGAGGCTATTCACCTCGCAGCCAACGGTGGGACCGGTAGGGGGGCAAAATGAAGGCAAACGTCAAGTCATCGCAACTCGACCGCCGTACGTTTATCAAAGTCACGACGCTGGCCGGCGGTGGCGTCATGCTGGGTCTTTACTCCCAGTCCGAACTCCTGGGCCAAAGGGGCGGGCGAGGCGGACAGTCCGCGGCTCGGCCGGTTCCCGAGACGTACATCACGATTCACCCTGACAACACGTTCACGATCATCGCCAAGAATCCGGAAACGGGCCAGGGCGTCAAGAACACCCTGCCCGCGATCATCGCCGATGAATTCGACGTCGATTGGGCGCAGGTGAAGGTTCAGCAGGCCGATCTGGACCCGAAGTACGGAGGCCAACGCGAGGGGGGCAGTACGGCCATTCCACAAAACTACGCCACCATGCGCCAGGTCGGTGCCATGGGGCGTGCCATGATGAAGCAGGCGGCAGCCGAAGTGATGAACGTTCCGGTTTCGAGCCTGGCCACCCGATCGGGTGTCGTGATTCACCGGCGCACGCGCCGGACCGCGACATACGCGTCTCTGGCCGAGGCGATGGAGGGCATGACGCCGCCGACCGACGCTCCGCTCAAGGATCCAGCGGACTTCAATATCATCGGAACCGCCATCCACGGAGTGGAGAACTTCGAGATGGTCACCGGGAAGCCGATCTACAGCATCGACGTCGAACCGGAAGGCACGCTTTTTGCCGTGTACGAGAAGTGCCCCGTCTTTGGCGGAACGGTGGAAAGCGCAAACCTGGATCAAATCAAGGGTCTCGCCGGCATACAGCATGCGTTCATCGTCGAGCCACAGGGTCAGGGACGGAATGGACTGGCTGGTGGCGTCGCACTCGTCGGAGACAATTGGTGGATCGTTAACAACGCTCGACGCCAGTTGCGGGTGACGTGGAACGAGGGCCCGGTGTCGACCCAAAGCACGGAAGGCTACAACGCCCAGGCACTGGAACTGTCTTCCCAACGATCCCAGGCGCCTACCGAAGGCGGCCGAAGCAGCGCCATGATCGGCGATGTCGAGGCGGCTTTCGCAGATGCAGACCAGATCGTGGAAGCCGAATATTACTTTCCGCTGCTCTCGCACGCGCCGCTTGAACCCCAGAATTCCACCGCGCATTACAAAGAAGACGGAACGCTGGAAGTCTGGTCTCCCAGTCAGATCCCGAGCCTCGCCGCCCCAGGCGGAACTGCCGGCGTCGACAACTCGGCCGTCACGATGCACCTGGTTCGGTCGGGTGGTGGTTTCGGTCGACGGCTCTCGAGCGACTATGACATCGAGGTGGGTAAGATTTCGCGTCTGGTCAGCGACGAACGAATGGCCGCCGGGCTGCCAACCGTTCCGGTCAAGCTGCTCTGGACGCGCGAAGACGACATGGCTCACGACCAGTACCGGCCGGCGGGCTATCACTACTTCAAAGCGGGACTCGACACGAACGGAAAGCTCACTAGCTTCCGCGATTTCGTACCGAGCATCAATTCCGTGGTGCCTGCCAACGAATTCCCCAGGGGATTCGTGCCCAACTTCTGGGCGAGCAGGGCTACTATCGAGCCGTTCAACATCCCGACCGGCGCTATGAGGGCGCCCAGCACCAACGGCATCTCTTTCGTCATGCAGTCGTTCATCGACGAACTCGCGGTGGCGGCCGGGCAAGATCCCGTGCAGTTCCGGCTGGATCTGCTGGCCAACCCGCTCGGTGAAGCCGCAGGTCAGGGTGGCGCTTTCAACCCGGAGCGTGCTGCCGGCGTTCTCGAAGCTGGTCGAGACATGTCGAACTGGGAATCGCGCGGCGACCTGCCCGACGGTAGAGGCATGGGCGTCGCCTTCCAGTTCGCTCACCGCGGATACGTCTGCTGGGTGGTCGATGTCACCGTGGATGCAGACAAGAAGCTCAAGATCAACAAGGCCTGGGCATCGGTCGACATCGGTCGACAGATTGTCAACCCCAGCCGTGCCCGCAACCTGGTCGAGGGCGGGTTTGTCGAAGGCCTCAGCCACATGATGGCGTGGGAGATTACGATCGACCGTGGCCGCGTACAACAACGTAACTTCCCGCAGTATCAGCCAACACGTATGTCAGAGGTGCCGGTCGAAATCGAAACCCGGTTCGTGGAGACCGATTTCGATCCCACCGGCCTGGGCGAGCCGACGTTACCGCCGGCGATTCCGGCGATCACGAACGCGATCTTCGCCGCGACCGGCGTGCGAATCCGCTCGCTGCCGATTGTGAAGGAGGGTTACAGCTGGACCTAGGTCGGATCTGACCGAAATACAGGGACGGAGCCGGATTCCTGCTTTATGTTTGCAGTCCGGCTCCGTCCTTTGTTATCTGGAAGCTTATGAAGGCAGGAAAAAGTCTCTTCGTTCTGATGGTCGCGCTGTCGTTCGTCAGCGTCTCGTGCGGAACGGACACCGAAAACACGCCCACTGTGACGGTTTCGCTGGACCGGGTTCCCGACCAGGGCAATCTAGACGTCAAAGGGACTGGGTTCACGCCGAATCAGAACGTGACTTCTCATCTACTCAAGCCCGATGGCACCGAGTTCCCGTTCCTGCCGATCCTCACCGACAGCAACGGGGAATTCACGCACGAGATCGAATCACTGCTTCTCGACGCCGGGGTCCATCAACTGTGGGTGGTGGATGATGCGTCGAACGTGTCTTCGAACATCGCACGGTTCGAAGTGACCAAAGACCAGCCCGCGCAGTAGAAGGCCTGGGCGGAGCGACCTACACGGCCATCGCCCTCTCGTGGACCGCCTCGACCGTCCGCCATGCCGCCTGGATCGCACCCTCCAGCCAGGCCGGCCGGGAGCTCGCGCCTGCCGATCCCATGAAGATCCGGCCGTCCGCCTTACTCAACTGCTCCAGGTGTGCGCCGCGCGGCGTTCGGTGGTAGGCGCCCAGGCTGTAAGGCACCTTTTCCCACCAGACAGCATAGGCGGATTCGAACTCTTCGCGCATCTGCGGATGAACCTTACTGGCATGGGTGAGCACATGCTCGATCCTGTTTTGGATGGGCTGTTCAATCAGGTCCGCCATCCTCCCGTTGGCATAAAAGCCGAGGAGAACACCTTTGTCGGTGAAATAGTCGTTCGAAGGATAGGAAAACTCTCCGAGCTGCAGGCTTCTCGCCCAAAGGTGTCCACCGAAAATTTCTTCATCCTCTTCCCAGAAGCGCCGCTTCATCTGCAAACCCATCTTGGCGCTTGTGCTGTGACCGCTATCGGTCACGGCCTGGGCCATCTCGGTCGACAGGTTAACGTCGATTCCCTGCAGGACGGACATCGGCAGGCAGCAAACGCAATAGTCAGCGGTCTCCTCTCGTTCTTCGCCGGTTCTCGTGTCCCGGACATGACACGGACACCGTCCTCGGTCTGGCGGATCGTCTGCACGTCGGCGCGAAAGGTGATGCGCTCTCCGATGGCCCTTTGAAACGCCAGCGGGATCTCCATCATGCCGCCGATAGGTTGGAACACCGGGTCGGGCCCGCCTGTCCCCGTCCCGAGCGCCCGCACCCGAGTTCCGAACCCGGACTGCAGCAGGGCACTCAGATCATGACGATCCTGAGATCCACGTAGATTGGGCGGGGTGTAGAGGTAATCTTCCGAGTCCAGGTAGCCAGCCCGAACCAAAAACTCCGTCAGGAGTTCCTTGTCTTCTTCGGTGAGCGGTGCGTCGATCTGCCCCTGATCCATTGCCTTAGCTCACTAGTGTCCGGTTAGAAGTCGAATAGAACCAGCTGGTTAGGATCTTGGAGTTCATTGAATTGGGAATCAGGCGCGTGAAAGGCCTGCAAAATGGGCTGTTTCTCAAGAATCGTAATGCTGAGAATCTGTAGGATTTGGTAAAGACTCCTATCGATGCCGAGGCGCTTCCGGATGATGGCGACGTGAACATAAACCGAAATGGCGATCCAGATCTGGGTCTTCACCGCATTCTCGCTGGTGCCGTAGAAGGACTTGATTCGAAGGTGTTGTTTGATCCATTTAAAGAAAAGTTCCACCTGCCATCGCGACTTGTAGATCTGAGTGATGGTGAGTGCAGGCAACGCGAAGTTGTTGGTCAGGAACTTCAACCGCTTGTTCGTCCCGGCATCGAAGTAGCTGATACGCCGCAACGGATCGGGATAGGTTTTGGCGGATTTGTTCGTTGTGAGGATGACCGTCTGGTCGGATCGCAATCCCGTGGTCGTGTCCACCCGACGGGAGTACCGCCGCCGCAGGACGACGTTCTTCTTAGCACGCACCACAAAGAAAGCGGAACAGAGGGAGAAGAGAAAGAGCCGTTCAAAATCGATATAGGCGCGGTCCATGACGTAGAAGGCACCCGCTTCGGGTGCGATCTCATCGAGAACGTTGACGTCATGGACTTTCCCGTCTGTGACGTGGATAAACGCGGGAATGTTGCCGTGAAGATCCAGCAGTGTATGCATCTTGACCGCGGCTTTGTGCCGGCGAAACCGGGCCCATGGGAATAGTGAAAGACACAGGTCAATGGTGGTCGAGTCCAGGGCATATAGACCTTGATCCAACTCGACGCCGATGGGGTCTTCGGCATATAACGGCCGCGCCATGCCGATCAGGACCTGTGCGAAATCCGCATAGATCCGCCAGTCGCGCCGCTCGTTGGCGTCGGCCAGTGTCGTCCGCGCCACCTTGCTTCGGAATCCCATGTGGTAACGCTTTCTGCCGAGGGCGCGTAAGCAGGCTTCGATGTCGCGGAGGCTTTCACGATAGGTCAATTGGGCGAATGCCATCGCCAGGAACTGATCCCAGCAGGAAAACCCTTTCTGCTGGTAATCGCCCCGATAGCGGGCGACACACTTCTGAAACTCGTATCGGGGCGCGTAATCCATGACTTGTGAGAAGACGGTTTGGCCTGAGTTCATGCGCCATTGGTATCACCCCTCTCACCGTAATATTGCTAAAAGTGTGATCGGCAGGTTCAAATCGAAAAATCGCAGAATGCCATTCAACTCACTGTTCATCTATAAGTTGCCGGCGGCTGTCGCACCGTGTTCCGGACACTAGTGGCCTTAGCTAGCAGCTCTGTCGTGGAACCCCATAGATCGGCTTTGACTTCCCTCAGGCGGACCTTCTTGCCCGACAGCGGTCCCAGTTCGGGGTTTTCCTCATAGAAATAGTTTGCGTCGCTCGAATTGACGAACAGTTGCAGTGGAACACCCAGTTCCTTGCAATAGCCGAGGATCCCCTTGTCGGCGTTCGGAATCCGCCACGCACCCGCGTTGAAGTACTGCCCGTCGTCGAACCGGCATACCTGGCGCTCGCCTCCGACTTCGGTGTGCTCCGATCCACGGCGAACTGTCCACATGAGGCCACCGACGCGGTCGCGGGCCTCGAGTATCCGGTAGTCGTAGCCCAGCTTTCCGAGCTCGTGACCGACCGTCAGGCCCGACAGCCCCGCACCCAGTATGATGACCCGCGTCCCTGGCGGCCTGCCTTGTAGCGCGGGTCGCGGACCGGAAGGAGCTCCCATCAGGCCCCAGGTGTTCATGGCGCCCATCACGAGCGATGATCCACCCACGGCGCCGAACCGCTGCAAAACCTGGCGCCTGGTCATCAGTGAACGGGTTGCTGGCTGGTCGGGTCGGTGGTGTCTCATAGACATTGCCGGCTCAACCGGTCGATGCAACACATGCATTAAATGTTTCTGCCGGAGTTGCGAACTCCAGCGTCTTGCGTGGCCGCTCATTGAGTTGCCGAGCAACCGCGTCCAAATGTTCCTGTGAGTGTACCGACAGATTCGTCCTTTTGGGAAAGTAGTATCGAAGCAGACCATTGGTGTTCTCATTCGATCCGCGCTGCCATGGACCTCGGTGGTCACTTCAAAACCGGCCAATGGTGGTCACCGCAAAAGCGGCCAATGGGGATGGCCCGGGACAGTGTTGTTTTACCCCTTTGAACCGGTACCGGGCAAGCCCGTTTTGGTACGCCAGCTCCGGGGACCGCACTTGAGAACGTGACCGTGATGGAGAAGGCGGTCCAACATCGCGGTGACAGCGGCGCTGTCGCCTAAGAGTTTCCCCCAATCCTCGACCGGACGATTCGAAGTCAGCAGCGTACTGGTGCGTTCGTAACGTCGCATGACGATTTCGAGAAGTTGCTCGGCGGCGGTCGGAGGCAGCTTGCGCATGCCCAGGTCATCGATGATGAGCAGGGGTACGGTGGCCAGAGTGTCCATGTGTTTTCTACGGGTGCCGTCGATGGTGGCTTCGGCAATATCGTCGAGCAGGGCGTGGGTTTCACGATAGAGGACGCGATGGCCCTGCAGGATGGCCGCCATGCCGATGGCCTGGGCCAGATGACTCTTGCCGGTTCCGGGTGGACCCAGAAACAGCGCGTCTTCGTGTCTGGAGATGAAGGTGGCGGTGGCGAGATCGAAGACGAGGCCGCGATTCATCTTCTTGTTGAAGGTGAAGTCGAAGCCCTCAAGTGTCTTCTGAGGGTCCCGGAATTGGGCCTGTTTCCGCCGCCGTTCTAGCAGCCGCGTGCTTCGGCGGGCGAGTTCGTCCGAGACCAGGATCGAGATCAGATCGATGGGCGCCATGGCTTCGGTCTGGGCTTGGTGCAGACGTGTTTCCAGGACTTCGGCAATGCCGCCGAGGCGAAGTTGTCGCAAAGCCCGCTGGAGTTCGATGATGTTCATGATTTTTCCTGCTCCTGAATCTTGAGGTTGATGAGATCGCGATACTGGGTCAGTTCGCGGATGAGAGGATCGACTGGACGCAGCGTCACCGGAGGTTTCCGCTCCAGATAGCGACGGACGAAACGGTACTGGTAGACGTGGAGTTCCAGAGCGGCGGCGGAGGCATCCTCAACAGCAGGGACACCGTACTTTTTGGCCAGGGAGATCACGCCCAGGATGCGGCGGATGCCGGCTTCCCCTTCCCGTTGATGGATGGCTTCACACAGCGCACCCACCTGCGATCCAACCCGACGGGCACGGTCGAGCAACTGCACCGTGGTTAAGGGCGTTTTCTTCGGGTTGTCCTGGGCACGCACCCGGTATCCACCCCGTTTCTGACGGACATGTTCGCGCAGTAGCTGATGGGTCTCCGGATCGAGGATCCGGACGTGGAACGTGTCCCACTGCACCTGAACACTCCGTCCGATCCAACCGGGAGGAAGTCCGTAGTAGGCGGCCTCGACTTCGACACAGCCGTCGAGATGGACGACGCGTTTCCCGTATTGGTAGTACCGGAACGGTTCCAACGGCAATGGCAGTAATGACGGCTTCTCTTCGGCGAACATGGCGGCAACCTGCCGCTTGGTGGTGCCGTGAATGCGCGTGTCGGCCCAGCGGGTCTCCCATCGGTCCAGATAGGCCTGCGCCAGGTCCAGGCTCTCGAAGCGTTGCCCCTTCAGCGGCGTTTTCTGGGCGTGGCCTACACCGGATTCGACTTTCCCTTTCCGATCTGGATCGCGCACCCGGCATGGCATCGCCACCACGCCGTAATGGGCGAGCACGTCCTTGAATAACGGATTCAGAGTGGGATCGTAATAGTCGGAAACGATCACGCCCTCGCGCAGGTTATCCAGGATGATGTAGCGAGGACTGCCACCGAGCCGGCGGAACGCGGTTTCATGCAGCTCGGCCCAGATGTGGGAACTGGATTTGAAGGTCAGCAGCCGGACCGATTTGCGGCTGTAGCCCAGCGTCATCACGAACAACCGGGTACGCCGGTACTTGCCCGTCTTGGGGTCCCGCACCATCGGGCCGGTCCCGTAGTCGACTTGGGCTTCTTCCCCAGGTCCAGTCTGGATGATGCCTGCAGCTTGGGGGCCCTGCGATCCGCGGAGCTTGCCCACGAAGCGTTTAACCGACTGGTAGCTATTGGCGAAGCCGTGATCCGACACCAGGTCCTGCCAGATCGCCATCCCATTGCGGCCTCGACTCAGGTCCCGCTCGATGATCTCCCGGTAGGGTTCGCACCCACTGCCCGAGGTGGAGACCGGTTCTCCCAGTTCCGCGATGGCCCGATTCTGGGACCCAGAGTCGGTGGTCACCTCTATGGCCGGTTTTGCCGGTGGCCGTTTACCCCAACCACCGGGCCGCCGCACCGGGATACCCGCGCCCCGCAGGTATGTCCCTGCCGTTTCCCGACGGACACCGGTCGTCTCCTCGATCCGCCGTAGCGACCAGCCCAGCCGTCCCAATGCGACAACTTGTTCTTTCTTCTCTTGGCTCAAGGCATTGCTCATGCCGACGGAGCCTATTCAGCTTTCCGCCGGTTTCAATGTCCCGGGCCTCTCTATTTTCGTTGGCCGGTTTTCAAGTGACCTTTAATGGCCGCTTTTGGGTGACCGCCGAGGCCATGGACTCCGTGGGTCGCAGAAATAGACGGCAATGTTTGTCGCCAGGGTAAACCGCTTGTGATCCGCCATTTCCAGACCGCGATCCCAGGTCAGTGATTTGTAGAGTTCCGTCGGGAGTTGATGCGCCTGTTCGATGAGCGCGTTGACAACAGTTTCGGTCTTCTTGTTGGGAACCTTCGCCAGCATCACATAACGCGAGTGACGTTCGACCAGAGTGGCGATGTAGGTGTTCCTCGATCCGGCGATCAGATCCCCTTCCCAGTGACCGGGGACCGCACGATCTTCGACTGAAGCCGGGCGCTCACGGATCGAGATCATGTCTTCGATCTGTCCCTTTCCATGGCCTTTCCGGCTCGCTTTTCCAGATCGGCGAATTGTGCGTCTTGTCCGCAGATACTGAGTCAGTTCTTTCTTCAAAACCCCGCGGGCCTGGATAAAAAGGCTGCGATAGATCGTCTCGTGGGACACGTGAAGCGACTCGTCTTCCGGATATGAGTGTTTCAGCCAACCGGCGATTTGCTCGGGCGACCAGACCTGCCGCAGCTTCTCTTCAACAAGCTGCCGTAAGCGGGGACTGCGGGCTAACCGGCACGACTTCGGACGGCGCGCCCGCTCCCAGGTCCGCTCATCGGCTTCCGATGCCCGATAGCTATCAGAGCCCCCGTTTCGGCTGACCTCCCGGCTCACCGTCGATGGCGACCGACCCAGTCGCACGGCAATCGAACGGATCGATTCTTTGGCCGCAATACCTCTGGAGATCTCTTCACGTTCGACCCGAGTCAGTGCCCGCGATGACCGGCAACGGGACTGCGGACGGATGCCCCCGTACACGGCCAGTTGACGATGAATCGCCGATCCCCCTCTGTCCAGCACGCGTCCGATCGATTGGGACGACTCCCCCCGCTGCCAGCGATCCCACACCTCGACCCGCTCGGTCGCTGTGAACCATCGCCGCTTCCTCATCCGCTTGTTCTTTCGTTTCTTGCCCATACACTTCACCTCTCTTCTTATGTGAAGTGTTGCATCGACCCATTGAAATCACCTTCATTCCCAATGATGGATCAACTCTGCCTCAAGCGCGGGTCAACTCCGGTATCGACAGGGTGCGATCGTATGGTGGAATTCTACCGCATACCCGCAGGCACGAAAGTGGATAAGCAGCGCGTCTTCGGGGAATAAATCTGAGTCGAGGAAAGTTGGAATTGTTACAGCGCACAGGACCAGGTGCAATCACTTAGGCGACAAACAAGAGTGGGAAGGACGGGACCTAGAAATCGAGGTTCATCGCCAGCGTGATCGTCCGGCCACCCGTAAAACCAGTGGGCAGGCCGAAGAACGGTGACGTGACCACGCCGCTGAAGCTGCGGGGCTGGCTGTGGTTGAACAGGTTGCCGAATCGGGCCCGGAAACGGAGGCGAGTCTCTCCGGACTGGCCGCCGAAGCCGCCGCCGCGTCGTCCACCCCCACGTCCCTGGGCGAAGTTGCCTCTTCCACCCTGGCTTGACGCTTGGCCGCCCATCCTGAAATCCTTCGTGAACGTCATGTCGACGTTCCAGAATCCGGGACCGACTTCCGAGTTCCTCGGGGTACCGACTGGACGGTCGCGAGTGGATTGGTCGCCGTTCAGGTCGACGCCGCTCCGGATGCTGTAGAGTCGACCGCGATTCGCACGGAGGCTGAAGTTGACGTACGTCCCGCTGTAGGTGGAATCTGCCAGGAATTTCAGAATCGTGTTCTGGATTCCGGCGCTCTCTGGCATGCGAACAGAGAACTGAGATCGGACCTCTTGATCCCTCCGGCTCCTGCCCCATTCACGGACGTAAGGGTTGTTGAAATCGTTGTCGTCGTTCGCGGAACGGTAGGTGTAGTCGAAGCTGCCCGAGAAGCGGAATCCAAGCAACTCGATCTGTCGCCGTCGCTGGAAACGCAAGCGAAGCGTGTGGCTCTCGGATCGTCCCGTCGACTCGATCTGACTGATGTTCCCGATAACCGGGTAGAAAGGGCGCATCCGATCGACGACTTCCCGCTGCCGGCTGCGAGGAAGGTCGAGGATCTCCACCGGCAACGGCGTTCCGGGATACGGGGCGTTGATGTTGCGGGTACGCTGCTGGTGAATGCCGAAGTTCAGGCTGTAGGAAACGGTAACCCGCATACTGCCCGGCAGTTCCTGGTTGATGTTCACCTGGGGCGAGATGTTGTAAGGAGACTGATAGTCCGGGTCCAGGACGTAGAGCGAAGTGCTCAGCGCATCGACCTCTCCGACTCCGCCCACGAACGGGTCCGGGAAGGAGGGCCTGGAGATCGACAACTGCTTCTGGTAGGTAACTCCGTCATTCCGGAGCAGCTGTTCGTAGCTTCTGAAATCCCGGAAGTTCACCTGCGCTCCAGCGCTCACGATAGTCTTCTCGAAAACCCTGTACGACACGTTCACGGTCGGGTTGGCTCTGAGATAATCCACCGAGTGGTTGGACACCTCATACCTCACGCCCAGCCGCAGGCTCGCACGCTCGCCGAACGCGCGATCCGCCTGAAAATACGTCTCGAGCGCCAGCCTGCTGATGTCGAACTCGGCGTTGCCGGACCTCTGTGTAAACGTCGTCGGAGCACCGGTGATGCGGACTTCCCGGCCGCGGGCATCCAGATAGGTTGGCGTAATCCCCTGGGCTTGGGCGGCGGCGGCGACCGCGGAGGTTTCCTGGCAGTTGATTCCGGCGAAGTTCGTCGCATAGCAGTAGTCGTGCAGGCTGCTGAATTGAAACGTACCGTTGTAGTTGTTCTCCGAGATACTGTTGTTCCTCTGGTAGATGCCTTCGACGCCAAAGCGGAAGTTCCATTCGCCGCGCTCGAATCGGAGTTGGTCTTCGAGTTGAACGACGGTTTCCTCTTCGACGTTGCGATTGGTCCCGCCGCCGCCTCGGAACGCGTCCGCTACATTGATGGCGACCCCGGACGACACAGGCACCTGTCGGGAGTATTCCTTGTTCACCTGGAATCGAATGTCGTTCGTGTGGTTGTCCCCGAACGTCCTCTCGCTGACCGAAAAGGACCACTCGCGGTTGTTGTCGCTCGAGCCGCGCTCGGGCAGGCTGAACCCTCCGACTCCGCTGTTGTCCGTATGACCCCTTTCATATTCGTAGCCGATGTCGAGGCTGTGATTGGAGGCAAGCTCGATCTCACCATCAATCTCGATCGACCGTCGAAGCTGCGGCCTGACAACTCCTTCGAAGAAATCTCCGTCGGGCGTGATGGCGCGAAGAGAATTGGCAGCTCGTTCGTCGAACCGGTTCGACAGCTCAAAATTCATCTCCAGCAAGTTGGCAATGATCGGTCCGCCAAACTCGATGTTCGTGTTGCGCGTCTGTCTCGGAGCCTTTACCCCCTCACCGGGCGTCAACGCGTTCAGCGATTCATCGGCGAAGCTGAAATCTACCGACCGACGCCATCGGCCCGTCCCCGGACGAGTCACGATTTCGATGCGCGGTCCGCTGCCATCAGCGCTGAGCGAGTTCGGGTCGACGATGATCTGTGCGATCTGATCGAGACTCGGCAGCCTGCCGTTGTCAAAACCGTCGATGATGAAACTGCGGAGGACATCTTCCTCGAGATCGCCGGTCGTGTCCGCTCCGGCCAGCAGCAGCAGGTACATCGCGAGGTCTTCTTCGTTGTCGGGCAGGTTTAGCAGTTGATCGCCCGACAGCCTCTGAGAGGTCAGACTCATCGAGGTGTCCGCGAGCGACAACTCGGCCGCCTCGGTATCGACGTCGATTTCCTGGCGGACGACATCCAGAGCGAGCGTGACCGGAAGGGGCTCCATCCCTTCGACAACACGAACGGTCTCGATGAACGTGGCGAAGGCGGGGGCAACCACCTCCATCCGGTACTCGCCCTCCGGCAGATCGATGGAGAACACTCCCTCGGTATCGGTCGTCACGACCACCAACGGTTCGGTCGAATCACCCTCGAATATCCGAACGTCGACCGCCTGCATCACGGCGCCGGTTTCGTCGGTGACCTTGCCGGAAAGACTCGGGCCCAGCCGCGGGGAAATCTCGACGGCCGGAGTCTGCGCCCCGAGCGTCGCGGTGCTGATCAGCACAAGGGCGAGTACGACGAACCATCGCATCGGACGGCCGGGCGGCGACATGGATTCGAACCGGTTCACGAGCATATGCAAGCATTGTACAGGCTACCGCCGAGGAGCAGGATCAAAAGCAGGTAAAGTCTGTGTAACGGCCCTGTAACGCCCAAAAGAAGGCCACGGATTTCACGGATTACACGGATGAGAGGGGAACGGCATCGTCGGAATGCCCCCCAGACCGGCGGCTCGTTCAACCCGTGATGTAGTGCGTCAGCTGATCGATGACGAATTCCTTGTCCTCGATGATTCCGCGCACGACGTCGCCGATCGAGATCACTCCTACCACTTTTTCATCTTCCAAGATCGGCAGGTGTCGGACCCTCTTGTCGGTCATCAGGGCCATCGCCTCTTCGACCGTCAACCCGGGACGGGCGCAGAACACCGGAGAGGACATGATTTCGCGGACCAGGGTCTCGCGCGACAACTTCCCTTTGAGAATCACTTTGCGGGCGTAGTCCCGCTCGGAAACGATGCCGACTAGTTGATCACCGTCCATGACCAGCAACGCACCGACCCCTTTCTGCGCCATCTGATCGATCGCTTCGTAGACAGTCGCGTCGGGGGGCACGCGCCACACTTCCCGACCCTTGTCGTTCAGCAGATGTACGACCTGCTTCATAGGAGTACTGACCTTTGTCCAGGATTTTCCGTACGAGACTAGCACTCCTCCAGGATCGGCCATAGACAATTATCAGAACCCGGAGCGGTAGCGACGGGGTCGGTGATCGACAACCTGGCGCAACGGAGTTGGACGTCTACGTTTGTCGGAATCGGCGGTACAGGTCTTGACCGACGCACCACTCTTCCGACGATGTGGCTGTTTGGCTTTGGGTACCACAGAGGTCAAAAGCGGTGTAGACTGTCCGCGCGTTTCCACGCCAAAACAGAGAAAGCAGCCCCCGGTCTCGTGACCGGAAGAGCCCAACCGAAACCGTGTAGTGGCTCGGCAACGTTGTCAACCAGCTCAGAACAGAGGACTCCAGGGGGTCCGTAGCTCGAAGGACTACTTCTTCCGACAATTATCCCTGCTGATGACCGTGCTTTCCGCAAGCTTTTACTACATGGCGGCCGCGAGCGTCGTGAGCGCGCTGCTCGCCGTAACGCGAAGAGACCCTGTCCACAGCATGCTCTGGGTATTGGTGCTCTTCCTGCACGTGGCGGGTATCTTCCTGCTGCTGGGTGCGGAGTTCCTGGCCGCGGTGCAGGTTATCGTGTACGCGGGCGCCATCCTGATTTTCTATCTCTTTGTTGTCATGCTGCTCGACCTGCCCGATGAACGGGCTCGACCCCGGTTCGGCAATCATTGGCCGTTCGCCGTCGGGGCGGGGCTCTCCTTTGTCGCCCTGGCCTGGGTCGGCAGGTCCGCAGTGCCCGCCTCCCTCGGAGCGGGGACCATACCGGCCATCGAGGGAACGGCGAGGGGAGCTGCCCCCATGGGAAGTCTTTCCGAGATCGGCATGGCGCTGTTCGGCCCGTTCACGCTGCCATTCGAGATAGCCTCCCTGGTACTGCTGGCGGCGATCATCGGTGCCGTCGTCCTCGTGCGCAAGAGGGCGACGGGATCATGATGGTGCCGGTGGGCACGGTTCTGGGATTGAGCGCGATCCTGTTCGGAATCGGGGTGTTCGGTTTCCTGGCACGGCGCAACATCATCCTGATGCTCGTCTCGATCGAGGTGATGCTCAACGCGGTCAATCTGAGTCTGGTTGGCTTCAGCCGGCACCTTGAGGACCCACGGGGTCAGATCCTGGCGCTATTCGTGATCGCGGTTGCGGCCGCGGAGGCAGCGATCGGCCTGGGGTTGGTGATCGCCCTGAACCGAAACAGGCCCGGGATGGGAGTGGCGGATCTGAAGGAGCTCAAGTGGTGAGTCCTTCCCTCGTACCCCTGCTCGTAATACTCGCCCCGGCCTTGGGTGCGCTCCTGATCGCGTTGACCCGAGAGCGTCGCCGGAACCTGAGGGAGTTCTTGTCCCTTGCGGCCGGCGTGGTGATGTTTGTCCTGATCGCCTCCATGATCCCGGAGGTGCTCGCCGGCCGCACGCCGGAACTCGGACTCTTTCAAATCCTCCCCGGCATCGAACTGGCCTTTCGTGTCGACGCTTTCGGTCTCCTCTTTGCCTCGGGGGCATCGCTGCTCTGGATCCTGACTACCTTCTACTCGATCGGCTACATGCGTTCGCTCAAAGAGCACGCACAGACGCGCTACTTCGCCTGCTTCGCTCTCTCGCTTTCCGCCACCATCGGCGTGGCGTTCTCGGCGAACCTCTTCTCGCTGTTTCTGTTCTATGAGGCCCTGACGCTCGTAACCTATCCACTCGTGGGTCACAAGGAGACCGCCGAGGCCAGGGCGGGCGCCCGCAAGTACGTCATCTATCTTCTGGGAACGGCGAAAGTGTTCCTCATCGCCGCGATCATCCTCACCTACAACGTGGCTGGAACCCTGGACTTCGAGAGCGGCGGGATCCTGCCTGCCAGTAAAATTACCGAACAGCCCACGCTGCTCTTCATGATCTTCGCTCTGTTCCTGTTCGGATTCGCCAAGAACGCGCTGATGCCGCTGCACAGTTGGCTGCCCGCGGCCATGGTGGCTCCCACGCCGGTCAGCGCGCTGCTGCACGCTGTGGCTGTGGTCAAGACCGGGGTCTTCTCCACGCTCCGGGTTTTCCTCTTCATCTTCGGTGCGGACGCCATGCGCCAACTCGGCGCGGACCATCTGGCCCTGACGGTCGCCTCGGTCACGATCCTGGTCGCGTCGCTCCTCGCCTTGGGCCAGGACAACCTCAAAGCCAGGCTGGCCTTTTCCACGGTGAGCCAACTCTCCTACATCATCCTGGGAGCGGCACTCCTGAACAGCAGCGGAGTGCTCGGTGGGGTCGCCCACATCACGAACCACGCCGTGTCGAAGATCACTCTCTTCCTGTGCGCCGGCTCGATCTACGTGTCTACTCACAAGACTGAAATCAGCCAGATGTCCGGTCTGGCCCGGCGCATGCCGTGGACAATGGCCGCGTTTTCGCTCGCCTCCCTGAGCATCGTTGGTATTCCATTGACCAGCGGGTTTGTTTCCAAGTGGTACCTGGTGCTCGGCGCGGTGGAAAGCGAGACGTTCATCCTGCTGGGTGTGTTGCTCACGAGCTCGCTGCTGAGTGCAGCCTACCTCGGTCCTGTGGTGTACCAGGCGTACTTCGAAGAGGAATCACCAACCGGCGAGGAAATCCGCGAAGTCCCATGGATGGTCGCGCCGCTGACCATCAGCGCCGCGGCAAGCCTGATCCTGGGCCTTTTTCCCGGCCCTGTCCTGGAGCTGGCCGGAAGGGTGCTCCCGTGAACTTCCTCGAAAGGCTGCTGGAAGATCCCGTCCGCTTCGCCCGGATCCGGCTCGGGTGCTATGTCGTCCTGGGCATCGTGGCACTGGCGGACATCGTTCTGCCGCTGATCTTTCACTCCGGCGAACACCATTTCTCATTCGAGAGTTTCTACGCCTGGGGCTCGATCTACGGACTGATCTCCACGGTCGCGATCATCATCGTGTCCAAGCTGATCGGAAAGGCGTGGCTCATGCGTCGCGAGGACTACTATGAGCGTTGAGTGGGTGCACCCGGGAATCCTGCTCATACTGGGCGCGTGGATCATTCCGTTTCTCCGGGGACGGGTCAAGCGCGCGGCAATGCTCATCCTTCCGGGAGCGGCCCTCGTCGATTGCGTGCTCATGACGCCCGGCACCTACGGCGTGGTGAACTTCCTGGGTCAGGAGTTGGTGTTCGGCCGGGTGGACAGCTTGAGCCTGATCTTTTCCTACATCTTTTCGCTGATCGCCTTCATCGGAATGGTCTACGCGCTGCATGTCGAAGACGATTCCCAGCACGTGACCGCCCTGACCTACGCAGGGGGCGCGCTCGGCGTGACATTCGCCGGAGACTTCCTCTCCTTCTACATCTTCTGGGAGCTCATGGCGGTCTCGTCGGTGCTCCTGGTCTGGCTGCGCCGCGAGCCGGCTGCGGTGGCCGCCGGATTCCGTTACCTTCTGGTTCACCTGGTGGGGGGCCTGATCTTCCTCGCGGGGATCGTGGTGCACTGGTCCCAGACCCAGTCGCTCGCCCTGAACCCTGTTGCCGACGGCACGGCATGGGACCTGACCCTCGGCGGTGCGGCTTGGGGCCTGATTCTCGTCGCATTTCTAATCAACGCGGCCGTTCCACCTCTAGGGGCGTGGCTTCCAGACGCCTACGCGGAGGGCACGGTCACGGGCGCGGTCTTCATGACTGCCTTCACGACCAAATCAGCGGTCTACGCCCTGATCCGCGGCTTTGCCGACACGGAACTCTTGATCTGGCTGGGAGCGGCCATGGCGATCTACGGCGTCGTCTACGCCGTGCTGGAGAACGATGCGCGCCGGCTCCTCGCCTACCACATCATCAGCCAAGTCGGCTACATGGTCTGCGGTGTTGGCATTGGAACCAGGCTGGCCATCAACGGCGTAACGGCCCACGCGTTCGCGCACATCCTTTACAAGGCGCTTCTCTTCATGGGCGCCGGCGCCGTGCTCCAGATGACCCGACGGCGCAAGCTGAGCGAGATGGGGGGGCTCTACAAAACCATGCCGATCACGCTCGGCCTTTACATGATCGGGGCGTTTGCCATCTCGGCCGTGCCGCTCTTCAGCGGCTTCGTGAGCAAGTCCATGGTCATCTCCGCCGCGGGCGAGGAACACCTGATGGCCATTTTCCTCATGCTGACCCTCGCTTCGGCCGGGACGTTCCTCCACACCGGCCTCAAGCTTCCCTACTACATGTTCTTTGGCAAAGATTCCGGCACACGAGCCGCGGAGCCGCCGCGAAACATGCTCCTGGCGATGGGACTTGCCGCAGTGGCGTGCGTGTTAATCGGGATTTTCCCCGGAATCCTGTACACGCATCTTCCTTACGCCGCGGACTACCTCCCGTACACCCTGGCTCACGTGATGAGCACTCTCAGTATGCTGGCCTTCACGGCCCTGGGATTCTTCCTTCTGCTCAAGCACCTCGACCCGGAACCCAAGGTGAGCCTCGACACGGACTGGTTCTACCGCCGGGGTTCGTCCCGCTTCCTGACCCTGGTCCAGGGCCCCCTGGCGCGTCTGGAACGCGGTTTCGTCGGAGAGATCTGTGAATTCCTGATACAGCGACCCGTGTTGGGCGCGGCCGCTGTCTTGCGCAAACTAGACAGCCTCGTAGTGGATTCCGCAATCATCGGCGTGGGCCGTTCGACCCAGACCCTGAGCCAGCTCCTGAAGACCGTTATGAGCGGACATACCCAGCATTACGGGCTGATCATGGCCGTCGGATTCCTGGTGCTCCTGGTTCTGGCAATTCTCATCCCATGACGGCATATCCAGTCCTGACGGTCACGACCTTTCTGCCGCTGGTAGCTGCGACGCTGATCTTGCTTTTGGGCAGCGAACGGTTCGCGCGCTGGATCGCCCTGGGAGGGACCCTGGCAACGCTGGCGGTTGCGGCTCCGCTCTTTCTCTACTTCGATAAGACGTCGAGTGCACTGCAGTTCGTCGAGTCCCGAGAATGGATCCCGGCGCTGAACATCGACTACAGCATGGGCGTGGACGGCATCAGCCTTCCGTTCATCTTCCTCGCAGTGCTCCTGAGCATCCTGTGCGTCGGCGTATCGTGGGCCGCGGTCGGGACGCGGACGCGGGAGTTCTACGCCGTGCTGCTGGTCGCCGAGACCGCGATGATCGGGCTTTTCGCCGCGTCGAATCTTTTCCTCTTCTTCATCTTCTGGGAACTGATAGTCGTGCCCGTCTTTCTCCTGATCGGCGTGTGGGGAGGGCCCGAACGTGTCTACGCGTCGGTCAAGTTCCTGATGTTCACGCTGGCCGGAAGCGTCGTGATGCTGGTGGGAATCATCGCCCTGTACGACGCCTCCGGTACGTTGGACTTCGCGGAGCTCGCCGCCGGGGCGAGCATCGAACCTGGACGCCAGACCTGGCTCTTCGTGGCCTTTCTGGCCGCGTTCGCCGTCAAGGTGCCGATGTTCCCGGTGCACACGTGGCTCCCGAATGCCCACACCGAAGCCCCAACGGCTGGAAGCGTAATCCTGGCCGGCATCCTGCTGAAGATGGGCGCCTACGGATTCCTTCGCGTGTCGCTACCCATACTCCCCGGCGCGGTGCAGCTGTTTTTGAAACCCATGCTGATCATCTCCGCGGTGGCCATCGTCTGGGGCGCGTACGTAACACTGGTCCAGACCGACGTCAAACGCCTGATCGCCTTCTCGAGCGTCAGCCACATGGGCTTCGTCACGCTGGGGATCTTCACGCTCAGCCAGCGTGGAGTCGAGGGCGCGATCCTCCAGATGATCAACCATGGGATCCTGTCGGCGGCGCTCTTCCTGATGGTCGGCATGATTTACGAGCGGACGCATACACGCGAGATCAAGGACTACGGGGGAGTTGCCAGAGTCGCGCCGGTCTACTCCACCCTGTTGGCCCTGTTCTGCCTGGCCGCAGCCGGGTTCCCTGGTTTGAATTCATTCGTCGGGGAGTTCCTCATCATCGGGAGCGCATTCGGGACCGAGTTCTGGCTCGGGGTCATGGCCGTCTGGGGTGTGGCCCTGGGCACGGCCTACCTGATCTGGCTCTACTACCGGATGATCATGGGTGAGATCAATCCGGGACTTGCCGGGCTCGCGATCGAGCTCAACGCCCGTGAGGTGGCCACGCTGGCTCCCCTGGCCGTGCTTGCCATAGTCCTCGGCCTGTACCCGGAGTGGGTCCTGTCCTACCTTCATGTCCCAGTGGCCGAGTTGCTCGGTTCCGGAGTCTCGCCGTGAACAGCGCCACTATGTCGGACGTGATCGTTCTCGCGCCGGAGCTGATTCTCGTCGGCATGTCCCTGGCACTGATCCTCACCGCGCGCCGGATGCGGAGCACTTCCGCTGCCGCTGTCGGGACGATCGTGGCCGCTCTCACCGCCGCGCTGGCCTCAGGTTGGGTACTGTCTCTAGGATCCAGGACCGCTTTCTCGGGCATGATCACCCTGGACGAATACGCACTGTTCTTCAATGTGCTTATCGCCGCGACCCTGGCCATTGTGGTGATGCTCTCGGTCAAGAGCCTCGACACGGAACAGATTCCGCGCGGTGAATATCATGCACTGCTCCTGCTTGGGGCGACGGGTATGATGCTCGCCGGATCGGCCCTGGATCTGCTGACCCTCTATCTCGGCCTCGAGCTCATGACGCTCACGGCCTATATCCTGGTCGGAATCCGGGTGGAGCGACCGGCGTCGAACGAGGCGGCGATCAAGTACTTCCTGCAGGGTTCGTTCGCCTCGGCCCTGCTTCTGTTCGGGATCAGCCTGACGTACGGCGTCACAGGCTTTACAGACTTCGCCTCAATTGCCGCGGCGATCTCCGGTCAAGGCTTGGAGAGCAACCCGCTACTCCTGGTGGGTGTTGGGCTGGTGGTGGTGGGACTTGCCTTCAAGATAGCAGCAGTGCCGTTCCATGCCTGGGCGCCTGATGCCTATGAGGGCGCGAGTGCCCCCGTTGCAGCGTTTCTTGCGGCCGGTTCCAAGGCCGCGGGCCTGGCGGCGCTGGGACGGGTCTCGATGGCCGCATTCGGGTCCGAATCCCAGCTTCTAGCGCTGATATTGATGGGGCTCGCGGCCCTGTCCATCCTGGGAGGCAGCATCCTCCTACTTTCGCAGACCAACATGAAGAGGCTGCTGGCCTATTCCTCCATCGCGCATGCGGGCTACGCCCTGCTCGGCCTGATCGCCGGTACGCCCGAAGGCACCTCGGCGACGATGACCTACGCGTTCTTCTATGTCTTCATGACGCTCGGAACCTTCGGCGTGATCATCGCCCTGGGATCGCGGGGCGAAAACCTGGAAGGCTATCGAGGGCTGGCTGCGCAGCGGCCAGGGGCGGCCTTCGTCATGCTGCTGTTCCTCCTGGCTTTGACCGGTATTCCTCCGACAGCCGGGTTCGCTGCCAAGTTCTACGTGATCCTCGCGGCCGTCGGTGCAGGCTATACGGGGCTGGCGGTCCTGGCGGTTGCATGCAGTGTGATTTCGGCGTTCATCTATATGCGCGTGGCCGTCCTCATGTACATGACCGAGCCCGAGGAGCCGGCGCCGGCGGCGTTCCCCACTGCGGTGTCGGCCGCACTCGCGGTGGCCGCTCTGGTCACGCTGATCGGCGGAATTTCACCCGGTAGTCTTGCTCCGTGGGTGGTGTCGCCGTGATGCCAAACCATGTACAATGCTCTAAACATCGTCTCGTTCGAGGTACGCTCCATGAGCGTACAAAGCGTTCCGGGCACCGATGTCACACGGTCGTGGATCGCAGTTACAGGTCGGGCTCATGAACGAATATCTCGGGATTGTGGTCATCTTTGTGCTTGCCGGCGGTGTCGCGACCGCGATGGTCGTGCTGGCCTCCACCCTGGGAAAGAAAAACCCCACGCCGGAAAAGCTCGCACCGTTCGAGTGCGGTAAGGATCCGTTCTCACTCCCGGCGGGGAGATTGGTCGTCAAGTTCTACATGACCGCGATCCTGTTCATCCTGTTCGATGTCGAACTGGTCTTCCTCTACCCATGGGCCGTGGTCTTCAGCAGGCTGGGCATGCTGGGCCTGGTAGAGATGGGAGTTTTCCTGGCGATTCTGATGGCGGGCTTCGTCTACGCATGGGACAACGGAGCCCTGGACTGGAAATGAAATTATTCGAGATTGGAAATTCGAGATTGGAGATTCGTCATTGACAGACACGACCACATCATTCTTGACCAGCCGCCTCGACGAAGCGATCGGCTGGGCCCGAAAGTATTCGATCTTCCAGTACCCCTTCGTGACGGCGTGCTGCGGGATGGAGTACATGGCAACGGCGTGCTCTCACTATGACGTCGACCGCTTCGGAGCGGGCTTCCCAAGGTTTTCTCCGCGCCAGGCCGATGTCCTCTTTGTTGTGGGAACGATCAGCCACAAGATGGCGCCGGTGTTGAAGCGCATCCACGAGCAGATGGCTGATCCCAAGTGGGTCGTGGCCTTCGGTGTCTGCACCTGCACGGGCGGTTTCTACGACAACTACGCAACCGTGATGGGCATCGACACGATCATTCCGGTGGACGTGTACATACCGGGGTGCCCGCCGCGGCCGGAGATGGTTCTGGACGGTTTGATGAAGCTGCAGGACAAGATCCAGGCTCAGCACACAACCGGCAACCGGCCTGTTCCCGAAACTCGTCCGGACATCTTCGAAGCATGAACAACTCCTCGCTGATCGAATCTGTGAAAAGCCGGTTCCCGGATGCCGTGTCGTCTTCCCACGATTACCGGGGCGACGCGACGCTGATTCTACGACCCGAGTCCCTGGTCGAAGTGGCACGGTTCCTCAAGGAGGACACGGCCCTCGTGATGAGTTTCCTGATGGACCTGACCGCGGTGGACTACGCGACCTTTGGGAAGCAGCCCGCCACGGCGTTCTTCGCGTCCTCCGGAGTCGCGGTTGGCCCGTCTCCCCTGATTCCGGATGAGGACCCCTGGCCGGGGCCGCCTGGTCCGGCGCGCTTCGCCCTGGTGTACCACTTCTACTCCATGGCACACCGGCACCGCTTGCGGCTGGTGGTGCCCGTCAGCGAGTCCGCCGCCGAAGTCGACTCCCTGACCCCGTTGTGGCCCGGCGCCAACTGGCTCGAGCGCGAGGTCTGGGACATGTTCGGTATCGATTTCCGCGGCCATCCGGATCTGAAGCGCATCCTCATGTACGAAGGGTTCGAGGGGCACCCGCTGCGCAAAGACTATCCTGTCAAGAAGCGTCAACCCCTGATTGGCCCCCTCAACTAGCGTGCCCATGGAAACGAACCCGATTCCCCAGACGGACCCGACTGATCTCGAGTCGCGGGACATGCTTTTGAACATCGGGCCCGCTCACCCGGCCATGCATGGGATCGTCCGAATCGTGACCAAGCTCGACGGTGAACAGATCCTCGAGGCCGAAGTCGAGATCGGCTACCTCCACCGCGGCTTCGAGAAGATGTCCGAAGAGGTCGACTACAACGGCGTGATGCCGTACACCGACCGGCTCAACTACGTCTCGCCGCTCATCAACAACATGGGCTATTGCATGGCCGTGGAGAAGCTCCTGGGTATCTCGGTCCCGGAGCGCTGCCACTACGTGCGGGTCATCCTCTCGGAAATCTCCCGGATCTCCGACCATCTGACGTGTGTGGGAGCGAGCGCCATGGAGCTGGGAGCCTTCAGCGTGTTTCTCTACATGATCAAGGCCCGGGAGTATCTCTGGGAACTCATAGAGATGGTGACCGGGGCGCGCCTGACCGTCAGCTACTGCCGTGTGGGCGGGGTAAAAGGCGACCTCCCCGACGATTTTCTCGAGCCGTGTCGGAAGGCCTTCGTCGAGACCCGCAAGGTTATTTCCGAGGCCGACGGTCTGCTCACGCGGAACCGCATATTCGTGGACCGTATGAACGGAACGGGCGTAATCTCGGCGGACGACGCCATTGCCTACGGGATTACAGGTCCGTTTCTCCGCTCGACCGGCGCGGAGTACGACGTGCGCAAGGACTGCCCCTACGCCGTCTATGACCGGTTGGAGTTCGACGTGCCGGTCGGTACCCGCGGAGATAACATGGATCGTTATCTCGTCCGCATGGAGGAGATGGAGCAGTCCATGCGTATCGTGGAGCATGCGCTGGCCGACATGCCGCCGGGCCCTGTCATGGTCAACCCGGGGACCGGACGTCCCATTCCGGCCGCGGAGATGGTCGACCTCGCCAAGATGGGGGATATCGGAGCCATCTCGGGCGGCCGCGCCGTTGCCTGTCCGACGCTCGGGGGCTCAGGGCGCGACGATTACCCATCCATCGCCACAGATGACAAGCGGGTCTTCCTCCCTCCCAAGGAGGACGCCTACGGCAACATCGAAGGTCTCATGCAGCAATTCAAGCTGGTCATGTTCGGCCATGGATTGCGACCACCCCTCGGCGAGGTCTATTTTCCAGTGGAGGGGGCCAACGGGGAGCTCGGCTTCTACATCGTGAGCGATGGAGCCCCGAATGCTTACCGCGTGCGAGTCCGTCCACCCTGCTTTGCCATCATGTCCGCTCTGCCCAAGCTCCTCACCGGCGAAATGCTCGCCGACATGGTCCCGACCTTCGGATCGGTCAACATGATCGGAGGGGAGCTCGATCGGTAGCAAGATTTCTATTTTATTGGAATGGGTGTTGAGATCGCATTGGAAGTTGAAGATTTGAGAGTGCTCGATTTGACATCGCTCGGAGTCCCGAACAGAAGATTTGAAATGCAGCAATCTCCGATGACCAACCTGCGATGCGGCCTACTCGATATCGGATTCTACGATTGGACCCACTAATCTCCGGAGGAGCCAGATTGTCGGACCTCGAAAGCAAGGCCGCAGAGATCCTCGCTCGCTACGAGTACCCAAAGGCCGCCATGCTTCCTGTTCTGTGGCTCGTCCAGGAAAACCAGGGCTACATTTCTCCAGAGGCCGAGGCATGGGTCGGCCGCCTGCTTGGAGTGTCGATCGCGCACGTACGCGAAGCGGTTTCCTTCTACAACATGTTCCACACCGCGCCCGTCGGGCGGCGCGAGCTTCGGGTCTGCACCAGCCTGCCGTGCCGACTCGCCGGGGCCGACGAGCTGCTGGACGGGCTGAAGGAGCGCCTGAAGATCTCACCTGGTGAGACTACGCCGGGAGGTGAAGTCACGCTGACGGAGGTCGAATGTCTCTGCGCCTGCGAGATGGCGCCTATGGCGCAGCTCGACGAACGATTCGTCGGCCCGATCGAGGGCGGAACCCTCGACACACTCGTCCGGGATGCACTTGCCGAACCCGGCAGTCCGGAATCGACGCCAGAGCCCGAACCCTTCATTTCGTCGGACGGGCCGGTGCTCTCCACGCGCTTCAAGGATCAGGACGGTACCTGGCTGGATGCGTACCTTGCGGTCGGCGGATACGCTGCGGCCGGCAGAGTCCTCACGTCGATGCCCCCCCCACAGGTGATCGAAGAGGTATTGAACGCCAGGCTGCGAGGCCTGGGCGGCGCAGGGTTCCCTGCCGGGAGAAAATGGTCCTTCGTCCCTAAGGACACGACCAAGCCGAAATACCTGGTGGTCAACGCGGACGAAGGCGAGCCCGGAACATTTAAGGACCGCTACATCATGGAACGGGACCCGCACGCCCTGTTGGAAGGCATGATCATCGCGGCCTACGCAATCGGCAGCCACAAGGCCTATGTCTACATCCGGGGTGAATACTTTCGGTCGGCAACGCGACTACAACGCGCCATCGACGAGGCCTACGGCAAGAACTGGCTGGGAAAGAACATCCACGGGACGGACTTCGATCTGGACGTGGTCATCCACCGCGGAGCCGGCGCCTATATCTGCGGCGAAGAGACCGCCCTGCTGACATCGCTCGAAGGCGGGAAAGGCTTTCCGCGACTCAAGCCTCCCTTCCCTGCCATCTCCGGTCTGTTCGGGTGCCCGACCATCGTCAACAACGTCGAAACCCTCGCCGCCGTCCCGTTCATCATGCGCCATGGCGCCGAGCGTTTTGCCGGGATTGGTACCGACACCCAAGGCGGGACACGTCTATTCTGTGTCTGCGGGCACGTGGTACGACCGGGCGTTTACGAGGCGTCGGTCAGCGTCACCCTGCGGGAACTGATCGAGGGCGAGGACTATGCCGGGGGGGTCCGAGACGGCAACAAGCTGAAGGCCGTCATTCCCGGGGGCATCTCCGCCAAGATCCTGAGAGCCGATGAGATCGACGTCGGCATGGGTTTCGACGCCCTGATGGCGGCCGGGAGTATGGCCGGATCCGGCGGCGTGATCGTGATGGATGAGACCACGTCGATAGTCGACGCGCTCGAGTCCGCCGCGCGCTTCTTCGCCGATGAGTCCTGCGGTCAGTGCTCGCCCTGCCGCGAGGGAACCGGGTGGATCCACCGGATCCTGGGCCGCATCGCCGACGGAAAGGGGCGCCTTGAGGACCTCGACGACCTTGTGGGCATCGCGGGCGACATGGAAGGCACGACCATCTGCGTCTTCGCGGACGCGGCGGCCTGGCCGGTCCAGTCCTACATCGAAAAGTTCCGGGACGAGTTCGAGGAGTTCATCCGTTCCGGTCAACGACTCCGGACGAAGGAAGTCACGCATGCCTAAGCTCACGATCGACGGCCGTGAGGTTGAGGTCCCGGCTGGCACCACGGTAATCCAGGCCGCGGAAGAGCTTGGGATCTACGTTCCGCGCTACTGTTACCATCCGGGACTTTCGATCGCGGGCAACTGCCGCATCTGCCTCGTCGATGTCGAGAGAGCTCCAAAACTCCAGATCGCCTGTAATACAGCGGTGAACGAGGGGATGGTGGTTCACACCCAGAACCAGAAGGCTCTGGATGGCCGGCACGTCGTCCTGGAGTTCCTGTTGGCGAATCATCCGCTCGACTGTCCGGTGTGCGATCAGTCCGGAGAGTGCGACCTTCAGAATTTCTACCTGAACTTCGGGCTCTACAACCCTCGGTTTCGGGAACACAAGGTCAAGAAGCAGAAGGCCGTCGAACTCGGCCCGCATGTGATGCTGGACCAGGAGCGCTGCATCCTCTGCTCCCGATGTGTGCGCTTCACCGACGAGATCACGAAGACCGGCGAGTTCGGCATCTTCAACCGCGGAGATCGGGCCGAACTGGGTCTCTACCCGGGCGACGTGCTCGACAATGCCTACTCGGCGAACGTCGTGGACATCTGTCCCGTCGGCGCCCTGACCGAACGGGACTTCCGCTTCAAAGCCAGGGTATGGTACCTGTCCGGCGCCCCGACCGTGTGTAACGGCTGCAGCCAGGGATGTAACATCGACCTGCATTACATGCTCGACCGGCCACACCTGAACGACGGAGCCCGCCTCGTGCGCGTCAAGCCCCGCTACAACGCGGATGTCAACCAGTGGTGGCTATGCGACGAGGGCCGTTACGGTCTGGGCTGGATTGACCGGGCCCGACTCGGCAAGGTGCGAGGACCGACCAGCGATCAAGATGCAAGTTGGGACGTCGCCCTTGACGCGATTTCGGAGGCTCTCGAAGGACCGCGCTCCGAACCCGACGGCGGCCGGCGGATTGGCGTCATCGCTTCGGCCCAGCTCACCAACGAGGAACTCTTCCTGATTCGGGAGATATTCGGGGAGCTTGGCGCGCGGGTCACGGCCCTCGTTGCCGAGGAACCGGGATCCTCGGACGACTTCCTGATCAAAGCGGATAAGAATCCCAACACGGCTGGGGCTACGCTGCTCGGGCTGGCAGGCGCGAATGCACCCGACGCCGAGGAGATCGTGGACGCAGCGCTCGACGGGAACCTGGATGTCCTCTGGGTGTTCGGGCACGACCTGGTAGCCCTCTACGGGGAAGACAAGGTCCGAAAGCTGTCCGAGACCGTGGGGCTGGTCGTCTACTCGGGCACGAACGAGAACCCGACAGCGGGTTTCGCGCACTGGGTGCTGCCGACCGCGGCGTATGTGGAGAAGGACGGGACCTTCGTGAACGTCGACGGGCGTATCCAGCGGATCGGGCTGGCCTTTCCTCCCATCGGAGACTCCCGCGAGGACTGGCGGATGCTCCTGGATTTGGCAGGCAAACTGGCGAGGCCTATCGACTGTCAAGGGCCCGAGGACGTCTTCCGCAACCTGGCCGAGGCCGAGGCACCCTTTTCGGGATTGACCTACGAGACGATCGGCGGTCACGGGGCTCAAGTGCGGGCAGATCCAGCTACGGCCCAATGAGGAATGCTCGTTAGGCAGTGGTCGAGGGTCGATTGAGAGATTTGACATCGCACAATGACCATCGACCATCGATTATCGGCGATTGTGTTTGAGAAGGTTGGGCTCTTGCGGCCCGTGTCCGGCGAGAAGGTTGGGACACACCGCAAGCCTGTGGGAGACGTAACGGTGCCATGATCGAGTTCCTCCTGATCAAGGTCACGCTGGCTGGAATCGTCCTGTTCGCGGTCCTGAACCTGGCGGGGTTCCATACCTGGGTAGAGCGCAAGCAGTCCGCTCTCATTCAGGATCGGATCGGAGCCAACCGCGCCTCAATCCTCGGCTTTCGGATGCTGGGGCTGTTCCACGGCATTGCCGACGCGATCAAGATGTTCACCAAGGAGGACATCGTCCCTGCGGGCGCGGACCGGACTCTCCACACGCTTGCGCCGTTCTTCTCGGTGTTCTTTGCCCTGGTGACCTTCGCCGCAATCCCGTTCGGAGACCAGCTGATTCTCGGAGGGCGGGTCATCGATCTCCAGGTTGCCAGGATCGATGCGGCGCTGCTCTACGTTTTTGCCATGCTTTCGCTCGGAGCGTATGGAGTGATCCTCGCCGGCTTCGCCTCACGCAACAACTACGCGATCCTGGGGGGCCTGCGGGCCACGGCGCAGTTGATCTCCTATGAGATCGCGCTGGGCATCGCCATCGTCGGCGTGGTCATGGTCTACGGGACCATGAACCTCGGCGACCTGGTGCGGGCCCAGGGGGTTATGATCGGCGGATGGATCCCGATGTGGGGGATCGTCACACAGCCCGTGGCTTTCTTCATCTTCCTGACCGCAGCGCTGGCCGAAACCAAAAGGCTTCCGTTTGATCTGCCCGAGGGGGAGTCCGAGATCATCGGATACTTCGTCGAATACAGCGGAATGAAGTTCGGGATGTTCTTCCTCACGGACTTCCTGGAGACGATCGTGGCGGCGACCCTTGCGACCACGCTGTTCTTCGGTGGGTGGCAGGTACCGTTTCTCCTGGCAGACGGGTTTCATTTCCCCTGGGGTGCGGAGATCCTGGTGTCGAACTGGGTCTACGCGCTGCTCGGCGTAGCGAGTTTTTCTTTCAAGAGCTTCGTCTTCCTGTTCCTGTTCATGCAACTGCGCTGGACGCTGCCCCGCTTTCGCTACGACCAGCTCATGGGTCTGGGCTGGAAGGTGCTGTTTCCGATCGCGGTGGTCAACGTCGTCGTGACCGCCGTGGTGATGCTCCTTCTCGAGGGGGGTGGCTAATGGCCGTCAGGACCGTCCGAAGACCTGAGCTGACGTTCTGGGAGAAGCTCTACATCCCTCAGATCATCAGCGGCCTCAGGATCACGTTGCGGCACTTCTTCCGTAACCTTTTTCTCCACATGCTCCACCAGGTAGGCCGGTTCAAGGACGTTTCCGCCATGGCCACCATCCAGTATCCCGAGGAACTACGCCCCCTGATGTCGCGTTTCCGCAGTCGCCATCGCCTCACCCTGCGGGAGGATCACACGCCCCGCTGCGTGGGGTGCATGCTCTGCGAGACGGTCTGCCCGGCCAAGTGCATCACGATCGTTCCCGGCGAGCACCCCGACCCCCACGTCGAAAAATATCCGATCCGCTTCGACATCGACCTGGGCGTCTGCGTCTACTGCGGATACTGCGTCGAGGTGTGCCCAGAGGACGCGATCCGGATGGACACGGGAATCCTCGATGTCGCCGCCTACTCTCGGGAGGCCATGCAGCTCGACATCCATGAACTGATGGACCCGACGCTACGGAAGCCGGTCGGGGACTGCTCCCTGGAGTTCCCCCACAAGTGTGAGCTGACCGGGGGAGAGATGAAAGGAAGCTGGGATATGTTGAACGCGCCCGCAGTAGTGACTGATCCTGCTGAAAAATGACAAATGATCACGATGGTCGATCTGGGATTTTCAATGCTTTGAAATGACGGCTCCCAGCGGATTCAACCTGCCTGATCGCCTCCCGGCGTGTCCTTTGACGGAAGGAATCCCTTGCTCTCGTCAAAATCCTTCTCAGTCGGCGGCCTCTTGTACAAGTCGATGGCAATCCAGGCCGTCGTCCAGTAGCGGAAGAACATCATCAGAAGGACCAGTTCGACGACACCGATAGTGGCGAGCGACACGGGGTCGGTGGGCGGGTCCACGACGGTGATCAGGACAAACCCGGTGGCGAACGCGATCGCGATGGTTGCCGCCCAGGTGCAAAAGGTCGAGCCCCAGAAGGCGCGGCCTTCGCGATCAAACGAATACCCACAGTCATCGCACCGACGGCGGGTCCCGACCAGTCCCGTGAACACCCGTCCTCCCAGACATACTGGACACCGCAGGCGAAGGACGCCCCAGAAAAGACGCTCCTTTCGGGCACTCTTGACCAGGATGATCTCACGCGCCAGTTCCAGTTGCTGTTCGACGCGCTTCTCTTCGAGAATCTGAAGGTGCCGTGAAGCGTTCTCGATCGCGAGCCCGATATGTACCGAAATGTCGGACAGGAAACCGCGGTCGTCGGCAGAAAGCTCCCGGCTGCGGTTGAGCAATTGAAGGACACCGACGATCGAGCCGGCCTGATTGCGGACCGGCATGCAATAGATGTCGCGGGTACGAAAGCCCAGCCGCGCATCGAAACTGGCATCGAAACGATCGTCCCTGTATGCGTCAGGGATATCGACGACTTCTCCATCCTGTGCCACGGCGCCCGCGATTCCCGATCCGACGGGGATGCGGATTTCCTCGTCGATTTCTTGAGCAACCAGTGACGTCAAGTGAGTCCCATCGGGCGACACGACCCAGGCGGTCCCGCGCTCGATGCCTACCTCCTCACGGACGATGCGCATGATGATCCGTGCCAACTCGGAAAGGTCCAGGGTCGAGTTCAGTTCCTTCGTCGCCTTGACGATGCGGCTCAAGCGATCGACGGCGTGGGACAGTTCGTCGTGGGGCGTGGGGGATGACATGGGCTTTGCCCTTTAGCGTCGCGCCGGAAGCGGCGTCGATTTGAGATTCATACTATGAGAGGGGCGGGGCGGGGTCAATCAATCAACACGTCGCTCCGAGGCGGCGCCCTGTCCTACTACGTCTTTACTTGCTACAGTTCCGACACTTCTCACGGAGGCAATCCAATGACAACGACCACCATCATTGCTGGAGGCGGAAGTCACTCTCTTGCCGTGAAGAAGAAAGACGGAACGGTATGGGCGTGGGGACTCAACGACAACGGCCAGTTGGGCGACGGCAGCGTCCTGATCAGGCCGATACCCAGAAGGGTTCGCAAAGGTACGCGAATACTCAAGAGTGTCGTCTCCGTTGCCGCCGGAGCCCAACATTCGTTAGCAGTACTCGATAACGGACGAGTCATGGCGTGGGACATGAACGACGAAGGGCAGTTGGGAGACCGGAGCACGACCGGTCGCCGTCGTCCGGTCTTTGTCTACGGATTGAACGGCGTCGAGTTTTAGCACCGCCCCGAGGGAAGTTGTTCCCAATTCATTGCCGCACCGAGTCTGGCAACAGCCGGTCCAGCACGTGCTCTGCCACCCATTTGGGATCCCACCACTCAATCGGGTTCACCGGTACGCCATGCAGGAAGAGACCGAAGTGCAGGTGGTCCCCACCGGCCAGTCCGGTCGCGCCACTTCTTCCGAGAATCTCCCTCTTGGCAACCATGTGGCCGGGCGTGACGTCGATCGAACTCATGTGCGCATATAGGGAGACCAAACCTGCGCCGTGGTCGATCAACACCGTGTTGCCGTAGATGCCGAAGTAGTCTGCGAAGAGAACCCGACCGGCATTGGCAGCTTCGATGGGATAGTGCTGGACGACGGACAGATCGAAGCCAACATGGTCCTGTTGATCGACCACCTCTCCCCTATACATGTACGTTCGTCGGTCCGCGAACAGAGATTCCACCTGTGAGTTGCTCAACTGAAGAAAGGCTCCGTCCCAGAGGAAACGTCCTTCCGACTCACTGGATATCCGGGCGAGAGCCTCGTGGTTCTCGCGACGTAGCCGGCTGTTGATCTCGATGTAGGTGTCGATCAGGGCCCCCTGATCCTCAACCCCCGGCGTGCGGCTCACGATCTCCGGGACAACCTTCTCGAGAAAACTATCCGAAAGGACAATCTCTCGACTGCGAAAGTCCCGTGAGGTGAGCCGATGCCCGACATTGGACATCGCCTCGTTCGAGGCGGCATCGCGGGCGACGAGTTTGACGGGAGTGTCGGCGGGAAGGTCGTAGGCGAATGCGAACAGGGAGAAGCGAAGATCCGGGTCGGCCGGGTCCGCAGCAAACCCCGGGAAGAAGTGTGGGCCAACCTGAACTCCCGAGATGACGGCGTCTTCGGACACCCTGTAGACCACGCACTCCGAGCCGCCTTGATTGATATAGTGCAACCCGGAAATGACGTCCAGCCGCGGGGGATAGATGTCGAACGCAAATTCCCGGACCAGTTCGGTCCGATTGCCGGCGAAGAACCCCCGGAACGAGTAGTCTGACGCGCTGATGATGAGGCTGGCCGGCCCCTCCTGGATCTTGTAGTTGTCGGCGATCAGCTTCCCGAGGTCGTAGGTCCGCGCCGTCTCGGCTCCGGCTCCGTCGAAGGACTCCTCGGCCAGCACGACCTCATCATCCTCCTGTCTCAGGACGATGCGCACCTGCTTCAGGCCGGTACCGGAGTCTTCGATGCTGAGTTCGAGTGAAGGCGTGCGACCGAGAGCCTGGAAGTCACGATCGAAGGCGACGATGGGGCCCTGGCCTTCGAGCCGCGGAAGACTCAGGCCGACGAGCAACACGACAGCCGCGATAGCAGCTATCGCCAGGCGCATCAGCAGCGCTTCCCGGGAAAGAGGTGCCTTTCTGTGCTTGATCATTACTGATCCTTAACAGATGGAAGGCTCCGTGCTGGTCCCATTGCTTAGCGTCGGGCCCACCGCGCCCGTGCTTGCCCGTCACATGAGAGTGCCCTGACTCGGTTTCCAGCCCGGAATGACGGGAACTCAGACGGGCACGGTCCCCCCACGCCCTGCCTTCCTTAGCGTCGGGCCCACCGCGCCTTTGCTGACCTACGACCTAAGAGTACCCGAACTGGACTTCTAACCCTCCATACCGGGAACTCAGACGGGCACGGTCCCCCACGCCCTGCCATTCCTTAGCGTCGGGCCCACCGCGCCCAAGCTTGCCTGTCACATGAGAGTGCTCTGACTGGGTTTCTAGCTCTCAATGCCGGGAACTCAGACGGGCACGGTCCCCCCACGCCCTGCCATTCCTTAGCGTCGGGCCCACTCCGATAGAAAATCTGCAATTTCTCTGAGTCTTCCGTCCGCCCCAATTACCGTTCCACTAGAAAAAGCCGGACCCTTGCGAGCCCGGCCTCCATGCTCTGAACGGACGTCCTAACCCTGCGCCTGCTGCATACTCGGGGCCGGAATCAGATCCTCGGCCTGGATCGGCAGCTTCCTGATGCGCTTGCCGGTCAAGACGAACAGGGCGTTCGTCAGCGCGGGGGCGATCGACGGAACGCCGGGTTCGCCGACGGCGCCCGGGCCCTCGCCGCTATCGAGGATCTCCACCTCGACTTCCGGCATCTCGTCGATACGGAGCATCTTGTAGTCATGGAAGTTGCTCTGGACGACCCGACCACCCTCGAGCGTAATCTCGTTGTACAGCGCCATCGTCAGCCCGGCCACAACCGAGCCGACCATCTGTGCTTCGACGATACCCGGATGGATGATTGACCGCAGTCGGCAGCACAAACGACACGATGGACCCTCGGGCGGCCGTTCGCGATCGACACCTCGGCCACATGAGCGACGACCGAACCTTTGTTCTGGACGATTCCGATGCCGCGAGCCCGGCCTGCGGGAAGCGGGCCTCCCCACCCGGCCTTCTCAGCGGCCGCGTCGAGCACGCGCAGCCCGCGAGGATGCCGGCTAAGCAGTTCCCGGCGGAATTCATACGGGTCACGCTCGCCCAGGTGCGCCATCTCGTCGACGAAGCTCTCGAGAAAGAACGTGTTCTGGGTCGGGCCGACGGCTCGCCAGTGCCCGGTAGGAACCGTGAGAGTCGGCCTTCGGTAGTCGATGAAGGTGTTCGGGAACGTGTACATCATGTTGGCGATCCCGTCGACCGAGTTCCGGTCCACGCCGCCACCCCCTCGTCCACGGCTGCCACCACCGCCCACCGGCTGGGCGACAATACGACTACGGAACGCCAACGCGCGTCCCTCATCGTCAACAGCGCCGTCGAATCGAACCAAGGCTGCCGGACGATAGAAATCGTGCTGCATGTCTTCTTCGCGGGTCCAGGTCACCTGCACCGGCACTCCAGCCTTCATCGATGTTTCGACCGCATCTTCGACGAAATCGGTCCGGCTCCGACGGCCCCAGCCGCACCCCAGTTGGGTGACATGAACGGTTACCTTGTCCGATGGCACGCCGGAAATCTGCGCCGCCGTCCCCTGGGTTCCCTGGGGATTCTGCGTCGGCGCCCATACCTCGCATGTGTCTTCCCTGACGTCGGCCGTGCAGTTCATCGGCTCCATCGTGGCGTGAGCCAGATACGGAGCCTCGTACTCCGACCCCGCGATCGAACGCGCACCGCTCGAGAAAACGGCTCCGGCATCGCCTTCGTTCGTGGCGACGGCGCCATCGCCGACCATCAACCGATCAAAACCGTCGAAGATGTCCTCGCTGCTGGAAGAGAAACTACCGTTATCCCAGGTGATGTCCAGGAGTCCGGCCGCCCGGAAGGCAGCAAAAGTGTTATCGGCCACCACGGCAACGCCGCCCGAAATCTGAAACACGTCCCGGACTCCCGGCACCGCCAAGGCCTTGCTCGCGTCGAAACTCCCCACAGCTCCGCCAAACACCGGCGGATGGACCACCGTACCGAACAGCATTCCGGGCACGCGGACATCGATGCCGAATTCCGCTTTGCCGGTGACCTTGTCTGGCGTGTCCACCTGGGGGATGTTCTTGCCGGTCAGGGTGAACTCGGAAGGGTCCTTGAGACGTGGGTTCTCCGGAACCTCGAGCGTGGCCGCATCGTCGGTCACCTCGCCATAGGACAGGCTGCGTCCGGACGGGATATGAACGATCCGACCGTTCTCGGTCCGGCACTCGTCCGCCGGAACGCTCCAGCGGTTTGCCGCCGCGAGCCGCATCATTTCCCTCCCGGTGGCACCGGCGCGCCGAAGCAGGTTCCACGCACCGCCGCGGACACTGCCGCTGCCTACCGTATTCTGCCGGCCATACTTGCTCGGGTGGGCGTCGGCCTGAATCACCTCGACCTTGGACCAGTCCGCATTCAGTTCGGTCCGCGATGATCATCGGCAGGGACGTACGTACACCCTGTCCCATGTCGGCTTTGCCGACCCAGATCGCCACGGTCTCGTTGGGATCGATCCGGACGAACACATTCGGTTGGAGCGGGGGACCCGCGAGCACCTGCGGATGGTCCGGCAGATAGACGCCCAGCAGCAGGCCGCCACCGGCCATGGCGGAAATCTTCAGAAAATCGCGTCGGTCGATCTTGACGATTCCTTTCATAGCCTAGCCCTCCCTTGCCGCGCGATGAATGGCGCGCCGGATCCGATCGTAGGTACCACACCTGCAGATGTTGCCCGACATCGCCGTGTCGATGTCGGTATCAGTCGGGTCAGCATTCTGTGCCAGCAGGGCGGAAGCCGACATGATCTGACCGGACTGGCAATAACCGCACTGCGGTACTTCTTCGGCGATCCATGCCTTTTGGACGCTGTGGCCGCCGTCCTCGGACAACCCTTCGACCGTCGTTACCTCTCTACCGTCGACCGCCGACACTGGAGTGATGCAGGACCGGATCGCTGCGTGATTATGCACTTGACTCCGAGCGTTGAAAAGCGCCACAAGATATTGTGTTCAAGCGTCTTGCCAGATATAGTGGTGTCTGAAAATGAACGATTGGCGGGCGAAGCTGGAGACTTCGCCCGCCGGTCACAGCAACAGAGGAAATCAACTATGAACGCCCTAGCTGTCGCCGTGAAACCTTGTTGGGACGTGCTTGCCCAAACTTGGGATGCCATTTCTCTCGCCAAGGATTGCCTAGTAACCGCGTTGCGGCTCCTGAATGAAGCCAAGAACATCCGGGAACTGTTTCGCCGCAGGAGACCGAAAAAGCACCGCGTGGCCGCCCATGAGGTCACAGCGCGCATCACTTTCGGCGCACCGACCGCCACCGCGCGGGTCTCTGTTTCACCCCCGGTGTGGCTCTGACGTAACCACCCCAATATCTTGTGGTTAGCCCGTTTCATGTGTGACCACCATATATGGGATAGCCTGTCTTTAAATTGGGTCAAGTTCATAACTACGGATCGCTGCCCCGTTCAGATGTACTGTGCAGGCACCGCATTCCGCGATACCGCAGCCGTACTTCGTTCCGGTCAGACCGATGACGTCCCGTATCGCCCACAACAACGGCATGTTCGGGTCGACGTCGACATTACGGTTGCGCCCATTAACTCGGAGTGTGAGTCTTGCCATGGCGTTCCTTCCTGTATGGAGTTTTGCCGACAGTCTACCAGAGCCCGTCCAAAGCGCCGAGATTCAAAGCGTTCGGACAAACCAGTATCGGCACCGTGGGTTACCGGACATCCGCGCGAACCATCGCTTCGAGCGTGTACCGCGGACAGACATTATCCTGGATGTAGTCGATCAGACTCCGTGACAGTCCGCGAACCCTTTTCTCAACCCCCTCGTCCAAGCAGTTGCCGTCCTCGTCGAAAACCCTCTGGACCCCGGCGACCGAAACCGGCCCGGGCAGGACGATGCCCCCGACGTGCGAGCAAACGCCCCGCAGGCTCTCCAGCGACTTGATCGCACCAATCTGACCAGCGGCGACCCCCAGCAGTGCGATCGGCTTGCCCGCCAGGACCGACGGGAATCCCAGGTTCTCGATCACGAGCTTGACCACGCTGGAAAAGCTGCCGTGGTACTCGGGGGTGGACAGGATGACGCCGGTCGCTCCCTGAACGCTCTGCCGCAGCCGATCGGCGTCTTCGGTGGGGGCGCCCCCCGGAAACGGCAGGTCCAGTTCCGCCGGATCGATGAGCTCGCACGCGCAATCGTCTTGACGCTCTACTTCGTCGACGGCCAGGCGCAGCGCTTTAGATGTGTAGTTCCCGGGACGGGTCGTGCCGATGATCGCAACAATGCGGATGTGCGGACTTCCATCATCTGTCATATTTTTCTCCTAATAATTAGCGTCGGGCCCACCGCGCCCGTGTCTTGCCTGTCACCTGAGAGTACACGGATGGGATTTCTAGCCCTAAATAGCGGGAACTCGAACGGGCACGGTCCCCCGACGCCCTGCTTTCCTTAGCGTCGGGCCCACCGCGCCATCTTCTTGCCTCTCATCCAAAGAGGACCCTGACTGGATTTCTGTTCCCCCAATGTCGGGAACTCGAACTGGCACGGTCCTTATCGCCGTCCTAGAACACGAACAGGTTTGTCAGTTTGATACTGAGCGTTCGGTCAAGCAGGTCGTTTCCAGCAACACCACGCCGTTCGTTGTAGACGATGAAGAAGTCGCTCAAAGGATGGTGGAGAAACCGGAAGCGGATGTTGGTCGAGATAGTGTCGGCGGCGGTATTGTACTGAAGGAAATTCTCCAAAAATACCCTCGGTGAGAACGCGAAGTTCAACCGGACACCGATGAGGTCGGTCGTGAACGTACCTTCGGTCAGCTTCACCGTGTTGCGAGACCAGTCGAATCGGCTGTTCAGGTGAATGCTCGGACGGATGGCCACGCCGGTCCGGAGCTGGCGGCGAGTGCCGGTCCAGAAGTCGCCGGTCGTCAGGTTCATGCTTCCGGAAAGCCAGCGGCCACCGGACGTTCGAAAACCCAGGCTCCAGTCGTTGAAAGCGTAGTCCCCGGCAGTAATTTCAACGCCCTGAAGCACGAATGCCTCATCCAGGTGTTCGAAACGCATGTTTCGGTTGACGTTGATGCTGTCTCCGTCCCGAAACCTCAGGTTCACGCCGGCCCTCTGGGTGCGCGTCAGCAGACGGTTCTCCTGGTCGGTGATGTAGTCGACGTTGAACTGCGGGGAAACCTCGCGCAACAGTCCCACTCCCCCGCCAGGTCGCGGTCGCACGCTAGCGAAGACGTTCGTCTTCCGGGTGGCGGGTCGCCGGATGAAGCCGAAGTCGTTCTGAAACCCCTCCTGGATCGTGAGGTACGAGGTCCTGAGGTTGTAGAAATTGTCGGAGAACGACACCCGGGCGTTGCCGGCGAAGTTGTCTTCATCGTCGCCTGGCGTGTAGGTGTTCATCCCGTATCCGGAAATATTGAGCTTGCGCTGGATAAAACGCAGGTTGAAGTCGGCCCCCACGGCACGACTCCAGTAGTTGCTGTCACCGCCGGACTTGCGGTTGAAGAAAAAAATCCCGACGTCGGAATCGGCAACGTCACGCTTGGTTCGCATCACCGTCCAGTTGTCCGACGGGATCCCTTCTTCTTCCGGCGAAGAAGCGTCGAGCTTGCCGACCTGTATGTTCATCAGACCCACGTCAAAACCGCCCATACGTCCGGTCATCCGCGCTCCGGCGATGATCGGCAGGGGTTCGCCACCGTCGGACAGTCCGATGCGGCGGCTGAAAAACGGGACAAAGTCGTTGCCTCCGCCGCCCCCACCGGGACCACCGCCACCGCCGCCACCTCCACCACCGCCACCACCACCGGCGCTTCCACCGCTACTTCCTCCGATGTTGAACAGACCGGCGTTCTCGAGAAAGAAGTCGCGTTGCTCGGGAAAGAAGAGGCTGAAGCGTGTGAGGTTGACCTGCTGCGTGTCGGCGTCGACTTGAGAAAAGTCGGTGTTGAAGGTCACGTCCAGAGTCAGGCTGGAGTTCAGGCCGTACTTGATATCGACTCCGGCGTCCGCTTCAAAAGAATCCTCCGTGAAATCCGGCCGGTAATTGCTGACGGCGAAGGGTTTGATTTGGAGGTTTCGGCCCCGCCGCAATCCTTCGAGACCGGTCATCGACCCACCCACGAAGACATCGAAAATACGCAACGGACGGCGCGCGGGGGTCCACATCATCCACTCGTTCTTGTGGCGGATGATCCGCAGGAGGTTCAGCCCCCACTGCTGCTGGGGCCGGTCGTCGAAGCGCAACGTCGTGAACGGAATGGCGAACTCCGCGTACCATCCCTCCCCGTCGACGCGGGTGGCGACGTCGAAAACACCGTCCCATTCGTTGCTCCTGACACCGCCCGAGGTCTGCTGGTCGCGCTTGGCGCCGCCCGGGTTGGTTATGAAGAAGAAAGCATCACGATCGTTGTCGAACGTATCGAACATGATCGCGACCGCGTCTCCGTCTGCCGGCGGAGTGAAATCTCTCTGGAGGCCGCTCGTGATCACCGGGCCTTCCTGGTAGCAGACAATGGCCACATAGATGTAGTTTTCGTCGTAGACGAGACGAAACTCGGTGCGTTCGGTGGCAGGCACGCCTTCTCCAGGATCGACCTGGAAGAACTCGTCCTCGACCTGGATGCCTTCCCAAGCCGGGTCGTCCAGGAACCCGTCGAGTTGGATCGGACTGCGGGCGCGGGTAATCTCGTAGATCTTTTCCCGGCGGACAGCCTCGTAGTCGGTAACGCGACCGATCGAAGCGCTCGACCCTGCGGACTGTTGGGCAACGGCAGGCTGGCCGGCGCATGAGAAAGCCGCCACGAGCAGGACCGGGGCGAGGTAGCGAAGGTTGGTTCTCATCCGGCGCAGAATATCAGAAATAGGGAAAACACTGGAGGACTGTCCGACTGGCCTGACGGAACTCCAACAGGGACGGCCCCCTCCGCCAGGCTGCGGGCAAACGGGCTGCCGGACCCGCGGATGACCCTATGCTACAATTTCCGAAGTCATTGATCCAAAAGAGTCTGATGAGCACAACGGCCAGCCCCACGCACCAGAAGATCGTGGACCTCCAGTCGTCGGTCGGCAGAATTATCAAGGGGAAACGGGAGACGATCGAACTTGCAATCGTCGCTCTTCTCGCCGAGGGACACCTGCTGATCGAGGATGTTCCAGGTGTGGGCAAGACGACGCTCGGCCACTCGCTGGCGATGGCGCTGGGCTCAACCTTCCACCGCTTGCAGTTCACGAGCGACTTGCTGCCGTCCGACGTGCTGGGCGTCTCGATCTACAATCCGAACACTCACGAATTCGAGTTCAAACCCGGACCGATCTTCGCCAACATCGTACTGGCCGACGAGATCAACCGGACGACCCCGAAGACCCAGAGCGCACTGCTCGAGGCGATGAACGAGAGCCAGGTGACGATCGACAACGTTACCCACGAGCTGCCGCGGCCGTTCATGGTTCTCGCCACGCAAAATCCGGCCGAACATCACGGCACCTATCCCCTGCCCGAGTCGCAACTGGATCGATTCCTGATGAAGATAGAGGTGGGCTATCCCGACCCGGTCGCCGAGAAGGAGATCCTGAATCGCTACACGAACGGGAACAACCTTCAGGAACTCGCACCTGTGCTCAACCCGGGAGACGTGCTCGCATTACAGAAGGAAAGCCTGGAGGTCCACGTCGGCGAGCCCCTCGTGGATTACATGATCGAGATCGTGAATCACACGCGACGCCATCCGGAAATAGAACTCGGGATCAGCCCGCGCGGCACGAAGGCATTGTTCCGCGCCGCTCAAGCGACCGCCCTGGTCCAGGGACGGGACTTCGTGCTCCCCGATGACGTCAAGCGGCTTGTATCCCCAGTCTTCGAACGGGAATTATATAGAACAGTAACAATGCGGGTGGGTGCAGTCAGGCGGCGGGTCAGTCTAACTTTTTGACTTCAATTACATCAACGCCCTGCATCAAGCATAGCGCCAGGTACTCAGGATCGGTTTCGATTGTCACGTCTTTGCGGAGTTCGTCCGCGCTCGGCTGGTAGTCACTTGGCTTGATTTCAACGACCGGCTTCTTGTCTTTCTTGCGTTTCATCACTCTGCCCTCCAATCAAAAGACTTCCAAGTCTAATTGATCCAGTACGTTCTGAATATAGCACTGGCGTTAACGCCACGTCCAGTTTCGAGTACCCCACGTCCCGTTTATTCCTTCCTTGACCATCGCTTCAGTGAACTACATACTCCTGCCTGCCTCGGCGGTCACCCAAAAGCGGCCATTAAAGGTCACTTGAAAACCGGCCAACGAAAATAGAGAGGCCCGGGACATTGAAACCGGCGGAAAGCTGAATAGGCTCCGTCGGCATGAGCAATGCCTTGAGCCAAGAGAAGAAAGAACAAGTTGTCGCATTGGGACGGCTGGGCTGGTCGCTACGGCGGATCGAGGAGACGACCGGTGTCCGTCGGGAAACGGCAGGGACATACCTGCGGGGCGCGGGTATCCCGGTGCGGCGGCCCGGTGGTTGGGGTAAACGGCCACCGGCAAAACCGGCCATAGAGGTGACCACCGACTCTGGGTCCGAGAATCGGGCCATCGCGGAACTGGGAGAACCGGTCTCCACCTCGGGCAGTGGGTGCGAACCCTACCGGGAGATCATCGAGCGGGACCTGAGTCGAGGCCGCAATGGGATGGCGATCTGGCAGGACCTGGTGTCGGATCACGGCTTCGCCAATAGCTACCAGTCGGTTAAACGCTTCGTGGGCAAGCTCCGCGGATCGCAGGGCCCCCAAGCTGCAGGCATCATCCAGACTGGACCTGGGGAAGAAGCCCAAGTCGACTACGGGACCGGCCCGATGGTGCGGGACCCCAAGACGGGCAAGTACCGGCGTACCCGGTTGTTCGTGATGACGCTGGGCTACAGCCGCAAATCGGTCCGGCTGCTGACCTTCAAATCCAGTTCCCACATCTGGGCCGAGCTGCATGAAACCGCGTTCCGCCGGCTCGGTGGCAGTCCTCGCTACATCATCCTGGATAACCTGCGCGAGGGCGTGATCGTTTCCGACTATTACGATCCCACTCTGAATCCGTTATTCAAGGACGTGCTCGCCCATTACGGCGTGGTGGCGATGCCATGCCAGGTGCGCGATCCAGATCGGAAAGGGAAAGTCGAATCCGGTGTAGGCCACGCCCAGAAAACGCCGCTGAAGGGGCAACGCTTCGAGAGCCTGGACCTGGCGCAGGCCTATCTGGACCGATGGGAGACCCGCTGGGCCGACACGCGCATTCACGGCACCACCAAGCGGCAGGTTGCCGCCATGTTCGCCGAAGAGAAGCCGTCATTACTGCCATTGCCGTTGGAACCGTTCCGGTACTACCAATACGGGAAACGCGTCGTCCATCTCGACGGCTGTGTCGAAGTCGAGGCCGCCTACTACGGACTTCCTCCCGGTTGGATCGGACGGAGTGTTCAGGTGCAGTGGGACACGTTCCACGTCCGGATCCTCGATCCGGAGACCCATCAGCTACTGCGCGAACATGTCCGTCAGAAACGGGGTGGATACCGGGTGCGTGCCCAGGACAACCCGAAGAAAACGCCCTTAACCACGGTGCAGTTGCTCGACCGTGCCCGTCGGGTTGGATCGCAGGTGGGTGCGCTGTGTGAAGCCATCCATCAACGGGAAGGGGAAGCCGGCATCCGCCGCATCCTGGGCGTGATCTCCCTGGCCAAAAAGTACGGTGTCCCTGCTGTTGAGGATGCCTCCGCCGCCGCTCTGGAACTCCACGTCTACCAGTACCGTTTCGTCCGTCGCTATCTGGAGCGGAAACCTCCGGTGACGCTGCGTCAAGTCGATCCTCTCATCCGCGAACTGACCCAGTATCGCGATCTCATCAACCTCAAGATTCAGGAGCAGGAAAAATCATGAACATCATCGAACTCCAGCGGGCTTTGCGACAACTTCGCCTCGGCGGCATTGCCGAAGTCCTGGAAACACGTCTGCACCAAGCCCAGACCGAAGCCATGGCGCCCATCGATCTGATCTCGATCCTGGTCTCGGACGAACTCGCCCGCCGAAGCACGCGGCTGCTGGAACGGCGGCGGAAACAGGCCCAATTCCGGGACCCTCAGAAGACACTTGAGGGCTTCGACTTCACCTTCAACAAGAAGATGAATCGCGGCCTCGTCTTCGATCTCGCCACCGCCACCTTCATCTCCAGACACGAAGACGCGCTGTTTCTGGGTCCACCCGGAACCGGCAAGAGTCATCTGGCCCAGGCCATCGGCATGGCGGCCATCCTGCAGGGCCATCGCGTCCTCTATCGTGAAACCCACGCCCTGCTCGACGATATTGCCGAAGCCACCATCGACGGCACCCGTAGAAAACACATGGACACTCTGGCCACCGTACCCCTGCTCATCATCGATGACCTGGGCATGCGCAAGCTGCCTCCGACCGCCGCCGAGCAACTTCTCGAAATCGTCATGCGACGTTACGAACGCACCAGTACGCTGCTGACTTCGAATCGTCCGGTCGAGGATTGGGGGAAACTCTTAGGCGACAGCGCCGCTGTCACCGCGATGTTGGACCGCCTTCTCCATCACGGTCACGTTCTCAAGTGCGGTCCCCGGAGCTGGCGTACCAAAACGGGCTTGCCCGGTACCGGTTCAAAGGGGTAAAACAACACTGTCCCGGGCCATCCCCATTGGCCGCTTTTGCGGTGACCACCATTGGCCGGTTTTGAAGTGACCACCGAGGCCTGCCTGCAAGCATCATTCGGGAATCCCGTTCAGTCGGGTTACCCGCTAAATATAACAGCCTCATGTCCGGTTCGGGGTAGCTCCCTGAGCCTAGGCGAATAGGCGGGGACTTCCTCTTTCCGAGTGATGTTTGCAAACGGCCCGGCACCCATTCCAGAGCGCCGGGCAAACAGCAAACCATTTAGGGGGACGGGACATGGATACAATCATCGACCTCTTCGAACTGGTTGCAGCCCTCGGGCTATTCGCTGGATTCTGTATCACTATTATGGTTTGCGGTGGATGGCTGATGCAAAAGATTGAGCACTGGAGAATGCAGAAGGATTTAAGGCGGTACGCAGAGAAGCATCAGGATGACGATTTGGCTGGAATCAAGAATGCGGTCCTCACTGAAGACCCTGGCCTTCTCATGGACGAGGTCGACAGGCTGGACAAAAAAATAAAAGACAGGTATCGCCCGCAAGATCCATAAAGAGACGGAGAACCTTAGATGAAGGAGAACAGCAAATGACCGGAACCGGAGTTACGCCAATCATTCAGATCCAGTCGATCGAGTTTGAATCAATGGAACGGGCTATTGTCCAATTCCGGCTTGACCAAGACAGTTCCACGCCACCCGTCATTCTCTCCGAGGTTGTGGAACCACCCGACGGTAAGGTCGGAATGTCGTATGACCAAATTGTTTCCACCGCCCGTTTACAACTGATTGATCGGATGGGAAAGGCTATTTCTGCTCTTGAAGAAACTCAGAAAAATTACCAGCAGATAGCTCGCGGATGAAAAGGGCAACCGCATGCTTGAAGTGGCTCTTCCCGGCTTGATCTCCCAGAAAATCCCTGACTGTCGGTACTCTTTGCCACGGGGCGTCAAGAATCGGAACCAGTTCGGGTGGAATTTCTTCGCCTCCGATGAAGACTTTTTCTTTACTTGAAGTAGACATACAAATACCCTCCTGTGGAATTCTAGGATGTTTCCGGCACTACAGGGTTCTCGTAGAGTCCGGCGGCCACCGGCTCTGCGAGGTTATCTAACTAGATCATCGTACCTGAGCCGCTTCCTGTCAAGCCCCTTCGCCACTACTCGCATCTGCTTGATCGTGTCCAGTTCCCGGACGCCATGCCGTCCAGCGAACTCGTTGACGTAGCGATGAAGGTGCTTCGGGCTCATGTGGTGGTGGGTGCCGTGGTATCCGCGCTTGAGCAAGGCCCAGAACGATTCTATCCCGTTGGTGTGGACCTGCCCCCGGACGTACTCCCGGACGCTGTGATTGACGGTCTGGTGATTCAGCATGCCGTAGTAAGCTGTCGCGTCGTCGGTGTAGATCGAGGCGTTCCGCGTGGTCTTCCTTGAGGGTAGGAGCGTCGGTCGCAGCGATCGGCTGGGCCACGATGCGGTTTGTCTTCCGATCCTTCATGCCCACGACAGCAGTCTTGCCGATAGTGCCCCGTCCAGCATTCAGCTTCCTTGATCGATGCTTATTCCGCTCTTTCCCGCCAATGTACGTTTCGTCAACCTCTACCGGGCCCTTGAACAATTTGTTTCCAGTCTCGAAAGACTTCCTCAAGCGGTGCGCTAGGTGCCACGCGGACTTCTGAGTAATCCCTAGATCGCGGTGGAGCTTCATGCTGGAGATTCCCTTGATATTTGTCGAGATCAAGTAGATTGCGATTGCCCATGTCTGGTATCCGAGCTTTGTTCCCTCCATTACAGTCCCCATCCGCAGAGTGAACATGGGCCGCTTCGGGCATTCGCGGCAGCGGTGCGTCATTCTCGGGTGCTTGATTCCGGCCTGGACGTTTGAAGAGCCGCAGTGCGGACACTTTGGACCGTTCGGCCAGCGCAGTTTCTCGAACCACTGTTCCGCTGTGGCGTCGTCCGGGAACATCTGCATGATTTTCCGGAGGGTGATGCCTTTTCGATTCGCTTTATCGGGCGCTTTGTGGTTTCTCATTGTTACTGTATTTTAAATCAGGAGGCAGGAGTGGTCAAGTGAAAAATGTTACTGTTCTATATAATTCCCATAGGTAAACCCCCGGCTTAGCCGGGGCGACTCGCAGAGGTTTGACCGAGAGCGGCGGTAGATAGGAAAGTCCTGCTTGGAAGCGACGACTTCCAAAGAAGGAGGACTCAATGAAAGAGGCCCGAAGGCGATCGCACACGAAATGGGACTGCAAGTATCACATGGTGTTCATTCCGAAGTAGGCGGTATCCAGTGTGGCGGGATTCATCAAGGGGAAGAGTGCAATCTCGACTGCCCGGAACTTTCTGGGACTGAAACACCGTTTGACAGGGAAGAGTTTCTGAGCGCGAGGCTATTTCGTTTCCACGGTGGGGATGGACAAACAATTCGTGCGGGAATACATTTGGCGGCAGGAGCGGGAGGAGCAGCGTTTGGAGGAGCTGAACATGGCGTGGGGGCATCAGCTGCCTTCAGGCGGCTCTTGACCGGCCCCTTTGAGGGGCTCACAGAAATAAGCCCCCGGCTCTGCCGGGGGTCATTTAACTCCCCTTCGAACACCGCCTCGTACTTTCCCGCGCCGCCGCCGGAGCGCGTCTGAACGCCTCGGGTGTGCTCTCCGACATCCTCGAAAGCATCCCGGTACCTGCATAGTGTCCAAGGGGCCAATCGGGAAACGGCTCCGGAAATGGCTCGAAGATCTCCGGCAGGAACAACACCGTCAGATGGCGCGGCACTTCGCGAAGTCGATCATCCTGCTCGGCATCGCGATGCTGGCTGCTCTCTACTCCAACAGCACGGCGCGGGACGGACGGATTGTGCCCTCAGCCATCGGTGCGTTCTTCGCCCTGTCGATCGCAGTGTGGGTCGGTTGGCGCCTGGTGCCCCGCCTGGCCGCGGGAGTCGACTGGGACTGGCTGCCTTTCTTTACGCAGTATCGGCTCACTCGGGACGGCTGGATCTTTATCGCGGCGACGACCGTGGTCATGTCGGCGGCGATAAACACCAGCAACAACTTGCTCTACATGGTGTTGTCGGCACTGCTGGCGGTCATGTTGCTGTCAGGTTTTCTTTCCGGACTCAACTTCAGGTTCATCCGTGCGGATGTTCATGCTCCCGAAAACTGCTTCGCGAAGAAGCCTTTCCAGATGTCGGCGACAATCCGGAACCCGCGGCGCATCTTCCCGGCCTTCTCGCTCCAGGTGCTGCCGGTCGACGACTCTCCCTTCGAATTCGCTCCGTACTATGTCCCGTTGATACGGACACGGGACCAGGACACACGGATGGTCGAAGCCGTACTGCCACGTCGGGGTCGCTATTCGCTCGGGGAGGTGAAGATTCGATCCCGCTACCCCTTCGGTTTTCTTCTGAAAGGACGTCCATTCGCGGTGAAATCGCAAACGATCGTATTTCCGGAAATCGTCCCGCCCGAAACGCTCGACATCAACGTCGAAGACATCCTCGGGGCATCGGAACGTTTCGAGCGTGGTCACGGCATGGACCTGTACATGATCCGGGACTACCAGAGCTTCGACAGCGCGCGGCACGTCGACTGGAAGGCCTCGGCAAAAACGGGCTCGCTCAAGACACGTGAGTTCGCGGCCGAGGAGAGCCGTCGGATCATCCTGGCTTTCGACCGCTACGGATCCCAAGCAGATCACGAACGCTTCGAACGGCAGGTATCCCAAGCGGCATCGCTCGCGTTCTACCTGATCCGCGACGGCATCGAACTGTCGTTCGTAGCCGACGATTGGCACTCACCGACCGGACGCTCGGACAAGCTGCTGGAGTCGATCTTGAGTTATCTGGCGCTGGTCGAGATAGACCCGGCCGCGCCAAGACCTGTCATTCGTGAACGCGATGGAGTCCTCGCGCTTTCGCTCCGCGCGCCCGTTCCGGTCTGAAATCAAAATGGAACGTTATTTCCAGATTTCGTTTCACGCCCTGATCCTGACGGCCTTCATCGCCCTGGCGGAGACCGGAAGGCTCGACATCCCGTCGATCGTCCTATTCCTAATCTGTTTCGGGATCACCGCAAACCGAGCGCTCAAAGGGCGACCGGCTTTCCTGACGGCGCGCGCCGCGTTCCTGATGTCGCTCGGGTACATTTTCTTCTTCGTCTTCGACGCGGCCATCGTGTCCCGCTCGTTCATCACGGCTAGCATCCACCTGGTCCTGTTCCTCGAGCTTGCCAAACTGGCCCAGGAGAAGCAGGACAAGGACTACCTTCACCTGATCATCCTGGCCTTTCTGCAGATCCTCGCCGCGTCATCGCTGACGATCGACATGTCGTTCATCGTGACGCTGTTCCTGTTCCTGGTCACGCTGGTGTCGACGCTGCTGAGCTACGACATCTACCGATCTCAGCGCGAGAGTGACGAAACGCGGGATGTCCGGATCGACGGTCCCCTCGGCGGCATGAGCCTGTGGGCCACCACATGGATCGTGATCCTTGGCGTCGGGCTGTTCTTCGTGATCCCCCGGATAGGAACGGGATACTTCAGCCGCGCGGCATCTCAGGCCCTGCTGCTTTCGGGCTTCACCGAGAGCGTCCAGCTGGGAGAAATCGGCCAGGTCAAGCTGAACTCCGCACTTGTCATGCGCACGCGACTGCTCGAGGGCACGCCCTCGGCCGTGCCCAAGTGGCGCGGAGTTAAATGACCCCCGGCAGAGCCGGGGGCTTATTTCTGTGAGCCCCTCAAAGGGGCCGGTCAAGAGCCGCCTGAAGGCAGCTGATGCCCCCACGCCATGTTCAGCTCCTCCAAACGCTGCTCCTCCCGCTCCTGCCGCCAAATGTATTCCCGCACGAATTGTTTGTCCATCCCCACCGTGGAAACGAAATAGCCTCGCGCTCAGAAACTCTTCCCTGTCAAACGGTGTTTCAGTCCCAGAAAGTTCCGGGCAGTCGAGATTGCACTCTTCCCCTTGATGAATCCCGCCACACTGGATACCGCCTACTTCGGAATGAACACCATGTGATACTTGCAGTCCCATTTCGTGTGCGATCGCCTTCGGGCCTCTTTCATTGAGTCCTCCTTCTTTGGAAGTCGTCGCTTCCAAGCAGGACTTTCCTATCTACCGCCGCTCTCGGTCAAACCTCTGCGAGTCGCCCCGGCTAAGCCGGGGGTTTACCTATGGGAATTACGCTGGACACGTTCGACGGCCGGCGATGGTACCGGACGAACCGTCGACGCAGGCGCTTGGCTGGCACACCCGACGGCCGTTACCTCGTACGTGCCCCCGACGGGGTCGGCGGGCGTGCCCGATACGAAATCTTCCTCGAACCGCTCGCGACCACGACGTTGTTCGGACCGCATGCGATCCGGAGCGTGACCGGGAACTTCAGGGGTCTCGAACGCGACGATGCCGATTCGGTCTACAAGCGCACACCGTCGGCACGCCGGAGCCGGTACGAGGTCGTTTCGGAAATCCCTCTCCGGGGCTTGGTCGTCGAAAACAGCGACGATGTGGTTTTGAGCGAGGCCTACCTCCAGTTGTCCGACGACCTCGATCCTAGAATCGTCGAGTTGGCGGAAACGATAGCCCAGACCGGAACGACGGTTCTCGAAAAGGCGTCGCTCGTCGAAGCCTATCTCAAGAGCAACTTTGCGTACTCACTCGAGCTGACATGGGATCCGGGAGACCAGCCTCTGGCCACGTTCCTGTTCGACGCACAATCGGGACACTGCGAATACTTCGCTTCGTCCATGGCCATCCTCCTGCGGGTTGTCGGCGTGCCGACCCGGATGGTGAACGGCTTCCTCGCCGGCGAATACAACGCGGTCGGCGGCTCCTACATCGTCCGGCAATCCGATGCACACAGCTGGGTCGAAGCCTACGTCCCCGGCCGCGGCTGGGTCGAGTTCGACCCCACCCCTCCGGACCCGAATCGGAGGGAGATCAGCCTGGCGGTCCTGCTATCCCACTACGTGGACGCGGCCGAGTTGTTCTGGAACGCCTGCATCCTTACCTACGATTCGGAAACGCAGCTACAGTTCTTCACAAGCGCCCAGCAAGCGATCCGGTCGGCACGGCAGAGCCTCCGGCGACGATCGGACCGGTGGGTAGTCCAGGGACAGGCGGCCTCGGACCGGCTCGCCGCCCGGATGCGGGGGATCGTCGAGGCGCCCTGGTTCTGGGCCGCCGTTTTCGGGCTCGTCGTGCTGGGCTTCGCCTTCAGAAACCGGCGCGAGATCCGGACGCGCTGGAAGATCTGGCGCCTCGGTTCCGGTAAAGGAACAGCCGACCTGGATGTCGTCATTCGGATGTTCTACCGCGCTGCGGCACTGGCGGCGCCGCGCGCCGCAGCCCGGAAGCCCCACCAGACCTGGAGGGAATGGGCGGCCCGTCTGCCCGACGAAGGACGTCGCGTCGTCATCTCGTCAGCACTCGTCGTCTTCGAGCGGGCCCGGTACGGTAACGGGCCCATCACGGCCGACGATTACACGGCGTTGGAACAAGCCCTACAGCAGCTCCGATCCTGAAACCGTCCGCGTTGGCGAGAAATGCGGCCTAGAACGCTGTGGCCGCGGCTTCCGCAACGGCGTGGTCCTGCTCTCCCGATCCGCCGCTGACACCGATCGCACCGACGACCTGCCCGTCCTTCTTCAACGGAACACCACCCGCAAAGATCATGATCTTCCCGTCGTTGGAAGCGTGGATCCCAAAGAATTGATTGCCGGACTGTGAGTGCTCCGCCAGATCCTTCGTCGTGATATCAAAAGCTCTAGACGTATAGGCTTTCTTCTGGGAGATGTCGATGCTCCCAATCCAGGCGCCATCCATCCGAACGTGCGCCACGATGTTCCCGCCTGCATCGGCCACGGCGATGTTCATCGGTTGTCCGATCCCGGCGGCTTTTTTCTCTCCAGCTTCGATCATTCTCTTTGCGTCGGCCAAGGTAACACTCATTTCGACTCCTTATGCTGAATGGGATTTCCACGACGGCCACAACTTGGGCCGGGAGCATCGCCCGGCGTCTCGGGTGGCGGTCGAACACTGATCTGCTGTTCCCTCTTATACCCTCCGCGTCGGGCGGATTGCCGCATCCTGCCAATTTGATGGGACGGGGTCGGCAAGACAAGATGAATCGCACGATCTACTGCAACGCCAGATCGAGGGCTTGTCCGTTCGCATTGAAAAACCGCACGATGCCCGACGACACTTGACCCGGCAATCCCGAGAAAAGAATAAACTGCGTCGTATAGCCGCCGGAATCTGCCAACTGCGGGAACAGAAATTCTGCCGTTGTTGACGCCGCCGATTCATCCACAGGAGGTGTGGTCGCGATCAGAAAATCGCCCCGCTCGTTGTAGCGACCGCGAAGACCCACCACGGACAGTCCAGACGAAGATCCGGTCGAAATGCGGAGCACTCCCTCGAAGGGCAAAGCCAATGACTCGAAACCCTCGACCTGATTCAGAAACAACGCCACCTGACCCTGTCCCGGTACGGTAGCCATTCCGGTCAAGCCCGTCGACGTACCGTCCAACTGTGTCAATTCAAACATCACCGTGGCTGGAGCGGAGTCAGGATTGGCAATCGCTACGCCGGTCTGAATCGAGCCCACGTCGCCAAATGACCCGGAGGCTTCGGCATACATGCGAAAGGCCGAACCGGTCGGCAAGGCAGGCACTCCAGATTCCGGGACAGTAATGCCGTCCGTCTTGAAGGAAAACACCGCTAGACCTGAAGGAGCCACATCGCCCTGGGACGGGCTGATTCTGATTGCACCCGCCTGGACCACGGAGCCTGTGCCCGAGGTTCTCAATCGTTGAGAGCTGCGGGCTGGGATGGAGTAAGGGAAGTTGCCGCCGATCTCACCTTCGACCATCAGGCTACCCGGATCACCATCCGGTTCGAAGAACTCGACTGCACCTCCAATCGTCACGTCCAACGGATTGACCAGGACCAACTGTGTCGTCCATCCGCCACCGTCAGCAAAATAGGCAAAAAACACGGGACCCGTCGATGTCGCCCCGAGATCGGCCACCGGCAGCGTGGTCATCAGGAATTCGGATCGTTCGTTCGTGAAACCCCGCAGGGCGATTACCGACACCGGTGCCGTCGAAGTGAAAGTCAGCGTCCCGGCGATCGTCGAACCCCCATTGAAGGGGTCTTCGTTCAGGAACCTGGCGATCTGACCGTTGGCCGGTAGATCAAAGCTGGCCTGTCCAAAGTTGACACCATTCTCATCGGTAAAGAAAAAGTTCACGGTGACCGGTTCGTCGTTGGGGTTAGCGATGGCGAGGCCCGTCTGAACCACATTCTCGACTTCGGCGTCGATCCGGCCGCTGGTGACGAGCGGAGACGCCGGAACGCCGGCCTCGCTTACCAGGACACCGTTTTCCCGAAACCCGAATATCGCCAGACCTGAGGGCGTCGTGCTGTCGACATCAGGTTGAATACGGCCATAACCGGTGACGGTTGTGCCACCCGACCCCTGGCTCGTGAACGACAAGCCACCCCGGTCGGTCATCGTGAAGGCCTGGGTAGAACCCGGAGACCAGCCAGGCGCGGTTCACCGTCGATATCAACAACTCCTGAGCCCGGGATATAGGTGGGGTCACCGCCCCCGACCGCAGGTGAATCACCCTGGAGATGGAAATCATCCAACGCGGTATCCACGAACAGGGGGTCCGCGAAGAGCGAGTTGGCATCCTGGCCTGTCGCGGAGCGGTAAGCAGAGTAGCTTTCGTAGGTAGTTTCGTTCCAGACAAACGTCGCACCCTCGGCGCCGACGTCCACGAACCAGACGTTGTAGTCGAGGGTGTTGTCGATGTTTCCGTCTTCGGAATACAACAGCGTGCCTCCTCGGATTCCGACAAAGATGTTGTTCTTTATCACGTTATCTTCCGCAAACTGGATCCAGAGCTGACCGAAACCACTCCCGAGCCGATCATTCATGTAACAAACATTGTTAATGAAGGAGGACGACCCCACTCGTCCCCTGTCCGCATCAAAACCACCGAACACAAGACCGGCCTTATCGTTGTTGAAAATCAGATTGTTCCGAACGGTGATTCCACTGGTCACCCCCGGATTCTCAGCGCCTATCTCGATACCCAGGTCGGACTCACTGACGACGTTGTTCTCAATGATGATGTCCATCGCGCCGTCAACGTAAATCCCTGCTCCGAACCCGCCGCCATAGTTGGCTCTTGAGCGATAGACGCGGTTTCCGCTGACGAGGCCGTCCCGCGGCACGAAGACCGGATTGATGTCGATTTCGCCACCGATGAAATCAATCGCAATGTTGTTGACATCGTGGACGGTGTTGTTCGTCACGGTGAAACTCTGGATGTTGCCGTTCAACGTGAGCGCTTCGCTTTCGGCCGGATCGGAGTCGAATATCTCGTTACCGTCAATAGTGAGGTCCGAGATGGGTGCGGACGTGGACGTGCCATACACGGTAATTCCCATCGCATCGATACCGCGAATCTCGTGGATCTTGTTGTCACGGATTTCGATATGAGAGCCCGAACCAGTGATCCGTACTCCGGATCCGTCATCGACGCCCAGGTTGTCGCGGATCTCAAAGCCAATCAGCTTCACGTAGCTTCGGTCCTCAATCAGCACCATGTTGATGCCGGAAACGTTCAGGCCGCTCAGGATCGGCGTCTCGCCTTCAAAAGCTCGAAGAGTGATGTATCCGGAATCAGCATTTCCGCTCGATGCGAAGCGGATCTTTTCGTTGTAGGTGCCCGCCCTGACCGTAATCGTGTCACCGGCAACAGCAATATCGAGCGCCGACTGGATCGTTGTGAAGTCGCCACCAAACGGCGCCACAACATAGTCGCTTCCAAACGCTGATAGGGCGAAAAATCCCTCTGTGCCAATGTAGGTGAGACACCTGCCTAACCGTTAATTAGTGAGCAGGGCGGGAAGGAAGTGAGCCTGTGTTGGTGATGAAACCAGAGAACGAGAACGAAGAATCGCGTGGAACGGAAGGCGCCCGCAGGGCGACTGGAGTTGCGCGTGAAGCGGCCGGTCGGAATGGGGATAATCCGGACCCGGAGGTGACCAATAAGGCGATACGGAGGCGATTCAGCGCCGCATATAAGCGCCGGGTCGTGCGGGAGGCGGACCGATGCACGAAGCCGGGCGAGTGGGGGGCCTTACTACGCCGGGAGGGATTGTATTCCTCGAGCCTGCGCACCTGGCGGCGGCGACACGATGCCGGGGAATTGGCCGGGATGGGTTCGGCGAAGCGAGGACGGAAAGCGCAGCCGAAGGACGGCCGGGACAAGCGCATCGCTGAACTGGAACGCGAGGCGCAACGGCTCCAGAGGAAGCTGGAGCAAGCCGAAACGGTCATCGAGATCCAAAAAAAAGTCTCCACGCTATTGGGGATTCCTCTGAAGAACCCGGACCAGGAAGAGAACAACTGATGGAAGCGGCCGAAAAGTTCTCCACCGAATTGGGGACGGCGCCGGCGTGCCGGGCCTTCGGGGTTTCCCGCGCGTCGCTCTATCGGCGTCGGCAGCGGGCCGCCGCGCCCGCAGCCGAGCGGGCACGCCCACGATCACATCGGGCATTGAGCAGAGCCGATCGACAGGAAGTCCTCGACCTGCTGCATAGCGGGCGCTTCGTGGATCAGGTGCCCGCCCAAGTGTGTGCGGCCTTGCTGGATGCAGACCGCTATTTGTGCTCGGTACGCACGATGTACCGGATTCTGGATGCGAACCAAGAAGTGCGCGAACGGCGGAACCAACGGCGTCATCCCGTCTACCAGAAGCCGGAACTGTTGGCGACAGGCCCGAATGAAGTGTGGACCTGGGACATCACGAAGCTGAAGGGACCACGGAAGTGGACCTACTTCTACTTGTACGTGATTCTCGATATCTTCAGCCGCCAGGCGGTGGGCTGGATGGTGGCCGATTGCGAATCTTCCGGCCTGGCCAAGAAACTGATTCGTGAAAGCTGTGACAAGCATCGGATCGAGCAGGATCAGCTGACTCTGCACGCCGATCGCGGCTCGTCGATGAAGTCGAAAGCGGTGGCGCTGCTGCTATCGGATCTGGGTGTGACCCAATCCCACTCTCGGCCCTATGTGTCCGACGACAACCCGTTCTCGGAAGCCCAGTTCAAAACCCTGAAATACCGCCCTGACTTCCCGGAACGATTCGGTTCGATCCAGGACGCCAAGGCGTTCTGCCGGGACTTCTTCCACTGGTACAACAACGTCCACTACCATTCCGGTCTGAACTGGCTAACCCCAGCGATGGTCCATTACGGTCAGACCGGTCCGGTTCTGGAACGACGCCAGCATGCTCTGGATCGCGCTCGTCGGCAACATCCAGAACGTTTCGTCAATGTACCGAGAAAGATCGCTGGGCCGCCGGACAAGGTGTGGATCAACCCGCCCGCAGAGTCGCCTACGGTAGCTTAAATTCCGAATGCAGGTGTCTCAAACTTGTTGACACGTTCCGAATCCGCTGACGAGGACGAGACAGGTCTGCCTCCAGAGTGCGATGCTCGCCAAACGCATATTCTTCCGACGAGTCTTAGGTTCAAGTGACCGTGGCATAACCCTCATCAAGGATACCGCCACTACCCGTGTGCTCGTCGCCAGTCCCACACAGTTGTCGGAGAACGAGGCTTCATTCGGCCCAACCAGGCAGCTCTATACAGGGGCGCATGAGCGATCATGGTTCGCGTTCAGTGTCGCCCCTCCACACGACCCTTGTGTTACGATTGCTCAAGGAGGAGCCCCCAGCCTCTGTTACGCTACATGACTGAAAAGACAGCGACAAAGAAAACCCGGGTCGGGTTCGTCAGCCTCGGTTGCCCGAAAAACCTGGTCGATAGCGAGGTGATGCTCGGAACCCTCAACGAGAGAGGATACGAGGTCACCACAGACCAGAAGTCTGCCGACGTCATCGTCGTCAACACGTGTGGCTTCATCGACTCGGCCAAGCAGGAATCGATCGATACGATTCTCGAGATGGCCCAACTCAAGGAAGCGGGCAATTGCAGAAAGCTCGTCGTCGCCGGGTGCCTCGGGGAACGTTACCGAAGCGAAATCCAGAAAGAAATACCGGAGATCGACTACGTCTTCGGTCCCGATGAGCTCGGAAAGATTCTGGAAGCGGTTCGGCTCGACAGCGACACAACGCCTCCCCCGAACCTTTCGATAGACGCCCTCTACACTTCCCTGGAAGTCCCGACGATCCCCCGCATTCTGACCACACCCAGCCATATGGCGTACCTCAAGATCTCGGAGGGTTGCGACCACACGTGCGCGTTCTGTGCGATCCCTGGATTCCGGGGTAGTTTTCGCAGCCGGCAGGTCGACGACCTGATCGCGGAAGCCCGGCGGCTCGCGGACGGGGGCGTGAGGGAGTTGGTCATCGTGTCGCAGGACACGCTCGCCTTCGGAAAGGACCTTGGAATCGAGCGCGGAACGATCAGATTGCTCGAAGGCTTGCTCGGTGTGGACGGCCTGCGATGGATACGCCTACTCTACTGCTACCCAAATCTACTATCGAACGAACTGGTGGCGATGATCGGGAGCGAGGACCGGCTCTGCAGCTACTTTGACATCCCCTACCAGCATGCGAGCCCACGCATCATGGAGCGGATGCGCCGGGGAGGCGGGCGGGAGATGTTCCATCGGCAGGTTGAAAGCATCCGCGACAGGGTCCCCGAAGCCGGCCTCCGCACCTCGTTCATCGTCGGATTTCCTGGAGAAACCCCGAAGGACTTCGACGATCTCCTCGGGTTCGTCGAGGCCGTCCGTTTCGACAACCTGGGCGTATTTCTCTACTCGGACGAGGACGGCACCTCAGCCTACAACCTGGACGGCAAGGTCGACCGGGACACAGCGATCGAACGGCGTGACTTTCTGATGAAACGACAGGCCGGCATCATTGCAGAGCGGCTGGAAGGCATGGTCGGTCGAAAAATGACGGTCCTGCTCGACGGATTATCTTCCGAGACCGACCTTCTGCTCGAGGGCCGGCTGGAGACACAGGCGCCCGAGATCGACGGACACGTGCTGATCAACGACGCCAACGGCATCGAACCGCGTGCCGGGAGATTCTACAAGGTAGAGATGACCGATAGCCTCGAATACGACCTCATCGGTCGGATCGTCGAGGAGATATAAAGCAGGATTAAGTGAAGTGCCCGACATGCCGGAAAGAGACCAGCTATCGAGGCAACCCGTTCCGGCCGTTCTGCAGTGGTCGGTGTAAGCTTATTGATCTGGGAAAATGGGCCGCCGACGCTTACCGCGTGCCGTCTGAGGAGCCACCAACTAACGAAACTCTGGCCAATGAAGATGGATGACGAACCCAGAAAACCACAGCACTAGCCCTAAGAGCTGGAGCGCGGTCGACCGCATCGCTGTCGTCGTGGCCACGGCGGGCGGAACCGGATATGTGCCGCGGATGCCAGGCACGATCGGCTCCCTGGGCGGTGTCCTGATCTATCTCGTCATCGTGGCCCTTTCACTGGAAGCCCTGTACATACCCATCCTGGCAGCCCTCGTCCTGGTCGGCATCTGGGCGGCCGGGCGCGTCGAAACAATTTACGGCCACGATGCGTCGCGCATCACGATCGACGAGGTTGTCGGACAGCTTGTCACTTTAGGGTTCGTCGCCCGTTCCGGTGCGTGGGCGGTGGGCGGCGCGGCGATTCTCGGCTTTCTGCTTTTCCGCTTTTTCGATATCCTTAAACCCTTTCCGATTCGCCGGCTCGAACAACTCCCCGGCGGCATTGGAGTGGTGGCCGACGACGTCGGAGCGGGGGTGTACGCCCTGCTGGTTCTGGTACTGACGGAATCCCTCGCCGGTAAATACCTGTGAGCGACATAAAGATCAATCGGGTGCTTCCCAAGGCCGCTCTCCCCGGCGGCGAAGTCACCATCGAATACGGAGGCATACCCACCAACGGCAACCATCGGCCCGAGGTCCGCTTCGGCGAGCATGCCGCGCAGGTGATGATCGCTTCCGAATCCCTGATAGTCGTGCAAGTGCCGGAGTCCTCTTCAGAGACCGGAACCTCGGAGCTCTTCGTCGCTGACAACGGTTCGGCGAGCGACCCGTTTCCGTATGAAGTCGGCAGACGACTGGCCACGAACCTCCATCCGGTAGCGAATCCGGCCGTCGACAGCGACGGGAACATCTACGCCACGTACAGCGGCCGCCGGGGCCAGAAGACACCGGTCTCGATCTACAAGATCACCTCCAGCGGGGCTGTCACTCCACACGCCGTTGAGATCATGAACGCCACGGGCCTGGCTTTCGGCCTGGACGGGGCGCTTTACGTATCGAGCCGCCATGACGGGAACATCTTCAAGGTCGACTCGGAGGGACAGTCCGAGACCTATATCGAAGGCATGGGAATCGCAACCGGATTGGCTTTCGACCGCGACGACAACATGTATGTCGGCGATCGAAGCGGAAGCATTTTCAAGATCAGCCCCAGCAAGGAGATCTTCGTCTTTGCAACTCTGGAACCGAGTCTGGCGGCGTACCACGTGGCTTTCGGTCTCGACGGCTATCTCTACGTGACTGGACCGACCACTTCCAGTTTCGATTCGGTGTACCGCGTGTCGCCGTCCGGTGAAGTCGAGAAGTTCTTCACGGGTGTGGGCCGGCCCCAGGGTGTCGCCTTCGATATCGAAGGCAACCTGTATGTCATCGCCTCCCACCGGGGGCGCCGCGGTATCTTTCGTTTCCAACGCGATTCGAGAACGCCGGAGTTGTTCATATCCGGTCTGGGCCTTGTGGGCATGGCGTTCGACTACTCGGAAAACATCATCGTCGCGGACGGATCGTCCGTGTATCGGGTCGCGGCGGGCATCATGGGAAAACCTCTACCCTGAGACATACTGCGTCCCGCTCGCTCGTTCGATAGGATCAGCCTCAAGGTCTCGTTTCTAGTCCATGCTCTCAGCGGAGATCATCGCGATCGGTTCCGAACTGCTGACTCCGCAGTTCCACGATACGAATTCGACGTTCCTGACCGAGCAACTCAACCTCATCGGCATCACCGTCAAGGCACGCACGATCGTCGGCGACGAGGAAGTCTACCTGGAACACACGCTCCGTGCGGCAATGGAGCGCACCGAGATTGTCGTCACGATCGGCGGCCTTGGCCCTACAGAAGACGACATCACGCGCAAGGTTGTTGCCCAAGCAACCGGACGGCGGCTCATCCTCGACGAAAGGGTCCTGGCCAAACTCAGGGCGCGTTTCCGTGAACGGCGCGTTGGAATGTCATCGAACAACGAGCGCCAGGCCTTGGTTCCCTCCGATGCCGAGGTACTGGAGAATTCCAACGGCACCGCCCCGGGCCTTTGGCTCTCGACGGGCAAGAACACGTTGATCCTGCTCCCGGGACCGCCCGCGGAGTTGCAACCGATGTTCGAGAAGCACTGCTGCCCGCGTCTGGTTCAGATGTCCGGCCCGCTGGCGCTGGCGCGGCTGGTCTTCCGGACAACGGGTCTGGGCGAGTCGATGCTCGATTCCCGCATCGCACCGATCTACACCAAGTACAAGAATCCGACGACCACGGTTCTTTCCAAGCCCGGACAGGTCGACATACGATTGACGGCCCGAGCCAAGACCAGTGCGGAAGCGGAGGCTCTCGTCGCCGAGGTTGGCGACGAGATCGACAAGACTCTGGGCGACTATATTTTTGCGCGTGATGAGCAGACGCTCGAAGAAGTAGTCGGCATGTACCTCGTGATGAAGGGGGCGACGGTCGCCGTCGCGGAGTCCTGTACCGGCGGCATGCTGGCCGAGCGGCTGACGAGCATCCCGGGCAGTTCTCAATTCTTCGAGTCGGGCATCGTCGTCTACAGCAACGAGTCCAAGATCGACCTCGCCGGAATTCCGCCTCTGGTGCTCGGGATGCAGGGCGCGGTGAGCAAGGAGGTCGCCGTCGGGCTGGCCGAGAGCGTCCGGGAGAAGATTGGAACGACGATCGGTATCGGCATCACCGGCATCGCCGGACCGACAGGTGGTTCTGAGGAAAAACCTGTGGGTACGGTCCACATCGCAGTCGCGGGCCCATCGGACACCGATCATCGGCAGTTCGTGTTTCCCGGCAGCCGGGACAAGGTTCGCTGGCAGTCATCGCAAGCGGCGCTGGATATGGTACGCCGACATCTGGCTACACTTTGACAGCCGAGCAGCCGGTGGTGGAACCCTCGTCGGTCGCGTTATGGCCAAACGGCGCCGGATTCTAGCAGCCGGTGGTGGAACAGCGTCATGCGTCTCTTCCTCGGCACCGACATCCCAACTGCCGCCCTCGAATCCGTGTTGGCGATGCGGCATGAACTGGAACCGCTGACGGATTCCGCACGCTGGGTGCGGCCGACTTCGATGCACCTCACCCTCAAGTTCCTCGGAGAGGTCGCTGAAGGCCGGTTGTCCGGCATTGACGAAAGGTTGCAAGGCATCCGGTGGGACGCTTTTAAAGTGTCGGTTTCCGGTGTAGGCTTCTTCCCGAACCGGCGGGCGCCGCGCGTGTTCTGGGCCGGTGTGTCATCGTCTCGGCTAGCGGAGTTCGCCGGCCGGCTCGACCGCTGTATGGTGGAGGAAGGCTTCGGGGGCGAGAAGAGGGATTTCAACCCGCACCTCACACTGGCGCGCAGCCGCCGAGACCGACGGATCGATCGGGTTCTGGTCGAGGCAGCGGAGCACTTTGCCGACCACGAATTCGGGTCGTTCGAGACTGACCGGTTCTTCCTCTACCGAAGCCGCCTCGAACCGGGCGGCGCCATCTACGACAGGATGTTCGAGTACCCGGCCGGGGCAGAGAGGTGATCTGCGACGGCGTGTCGGCCGATGGAATATGAAATTTCGAATCTGCGACCTCGAATGTCAAACTCAGATCGAAGATCGTTCATTGGAGATTCGAAGTTGGAAATCGTGAGGGGCCCTCGACGCTGAGGATCAGATGACATCGATCGCAATCGTTGGTGGAGGCGGCTGGGGCACTGCCCTGTCAATCGCCCTGACACGCGTTCATAAATCGATTCGGCTGTGGGTCTTTGAACCAGAGCTTGCCGAGACGATCCGTCGCGACCGGACGAACTCGATCTATCTACCGGACGTTCCGATACCCGAGACCGTCACGGTCTCCGCGTCTCTGGAAGAAGCCCTGACGGGAGCAAACATCGTCATTGGCGCCGTCCCATCGCATGTCTGCCGCGCCGTCTACACCAACATGCTTCCCTTTCTCGAACGCAATATGGTGTTCGTGAGCGGAACAAAGGGAATCGAGAACGAATCGGTGATGCGGATGTCGGAAGTGATCGTAGACGTCGTTGGATCACGTTTTCATCCGAATGTGGCGGCAATTTCGGGACCCACTTTCGCGCTCGAGGTCGCAAGGAACGCGCCCACCGCACTCGTCGTCGCCAGCCCGGACACGGAATTGTGCGTTCGGCTCCAGAAGGAACTGTCCGCGCCGCGCTTTCGTCTCTACACGAACTCCGACATCATCGGAGTCGAGTTGGGGGGCGCGGTCAAAAACATCATCGCCATCGCGGCAGGCGTCGGGGACGGCCTTGGCCTTGGACACAACGCAACGGCTGCTCTGATCACCCGTGGACTGGCCGAGATCATGCGGCTTGTCGAGGCCAGCGGAGGGCGGCGCGACACCCTGGCGGGACTGGCCGGCCTCGGAGACCTTGTGCTCACGTGCACCGGTCATCTCAGCCGCAACCGTCAGGTGGGTGTGTCGCTCGGCAAGGGACGTAAACTCGATGAGATCATATCCAGCATGCGCATGGTGGCCGAGGGCATCAAGACTTGCCGGTCGACCGTCGCACTGGCGGCCAAGCTCGGTGTGGAAATGCCCATCGCTCAACAGATCTACGCGATGCTGTACGAGGACAAGAATCCTCAGAACGCGATCGAAGAACTGATGGAAAGGGAGCTCAAGGCGGAGTGAGTACAAGCAGACCGTAGCAGAAGTCTGACGGCCCGCGTTACGGCGACGTCGCCGTAACTCTTTGGACGCATGGGTCTTCGGAGGCGTGTACTTCGTTGCTCGTCGTCATGAGGAAGCAGCATCGCTTCCTCCTCGCGCCTCCTCTTCGCCTCCGAAGACCCATGTGCGCCAGCCATCAGACTTCTGCCACGGGCTACTAGGAACGGCTGAATCGATGGAATTCATTACTCTGTTCGGATCGGAAAAACCAAAAGACCCGACGGTTGTCGAAAAGATCCGCGGCGCGGTGGCGCGCACAACCCGGGATCTGGGCGAAAAACTCCAGGACGTCATCGAAGGCAAGAAGGAAATCGACGCGGAACTGCTCGAGGATCTGGAGGCCGTGATGATCGGCGCCGACATTGGCGTCCAAACGACCGCGGAAATCCTGGACGGCATCCGGGACCAAGTATCTCGCGATACATTGCGAGACCCGGCCCAGCTACGCAACGCTCTTCGTGAGGAGTTACGCAAGACACTCACCGTCGCCGAGAAACCGACGGCTCAGGCCGCCGAAGGCAACCCGTTCGTCATCCTCGTCGTCGGCGTCAACGGCGCGGGAAAAACGACTACGATCGGAAAGCTGGCCCACCGCTTCGCATCGGACGGCCGGAAAGTCATGCTCGCGGCTTCGGACACGTTTCGGGCCGCGGCGATCGACCAACTCCAGATCTGGGCCGATCGCGTCGGCATCCCGATCATCAAGCAGAAGCCCGGGTCGGATCCATCCGCGGTCCTGTTCGACGCGCTCCGTTCGGCCAGGGCTCGCACCATGGACTATGTGATCGTCGACACGGCAGGTCGACTCCACACCAAGCGCAACTTGATGGCAGAACTGGAAAAAATGACACGCGTCGCGGCTCGGGAAGTCCCAGGAGCGCCGCACGAAGTCCTTCTCGTGCTCGACGCGACCACGGGGCAGAACGGCCTGATCCAGGCACGCGAGTTTACGAAAGTCGCGAATCTGACCGGGCTGATCCTAACCAAGCTCGACGGCACGGCCAAGGGCGGGATCGCCACGGCTGTCGTCCGCGAACTGGGCATTCCGATCCGTTTTATCGGCACCGGGGAGAAGATCGACGACCTGGTGGAATTCTCGGCCGACGACTTCGTGGATTCGCTGTTCGCCGCGTAAGACTGTAGCGGCGGTCTATGACCGCCGAAGCGAAGCCGAATAGGACAACCGGCGGTCATAGACCGCCGCTACAGAGAAAGGCGTGCACCCTCCGACAAAGATGAACGACGAACATTTCATGAAACGGGCCCTGGAGCTTGCCGAACAGGGGCGGGGCCTCGCCAGCCCGGGGGCGATGGTAGGCGCCCTCGTCGTTGCCGACGATGAAATTGTCGGAGAGGGCACCTACACGTTCGACGGCGTCAAGCATGCGGAGGCCCTGGCCCTCGAACAGGCCGGTGATCGGGCCGAAGGGGCGACGGTCTTCGTCAGCCTGGAACCCTGTGCCCATGAAGGCCGCACGGCGCCGTGCGTCGACGCTTTGATCGCCGCCGCCGTCGCCCGCGTCGTCATTGCGATCCGAGACCCCGACCCGCGAGTTGACGGCGCTGGGTTGGCGGCGCTCGGTCGCGCTGGCGTCCGTGTCGAGAGCGGTTTGCTGGCCCACGAAGCGCGCACCATCAACGAAGCGTTCATCCACGAGAGACAAAACGGGCGGCCGTTTGGAATCCTGAAAGTTGCGATGTCACTCGACGGCAAGATTGCGACAGCATTGGGAGAGTCGCGGTGGATTACCTCGGACGAATCCCGGGGGCGTGTCCAGTGCCTGCGCCATTCCGTCGATGCGTTGCTTACCGGAAGCGGTACGATCCTCAAGGACGATCCCAGGCTGACGGACCGCACCGGCCTTCCGCGCAGACGCCCTCTCCTGCGTGCGGTCATCGACCGGCGTGGCCGCCTGCATCCGCAACTCAAGATCTTCGAAGCGCCGGGCGTCCTCATCTACACCGAGACACCACATCTAGAGACTTCCGGCCACCACGAAGTCTGCATCGGGATCAGTCACCTCCGGGATGTGATGGCCGACCTGACCCGACGCGAGATCCAGAGCTTCATGCTCGAATGCGGGCCGAACCTGGCTTTCGATGCGTTAAGGGAGGGAATCATTGATAAAATCGTTATCTTCATCGCACCACGGATTCTGGGTGGGCGGGAAGTGCCGGCGTTCGGATCCGGAGGAGTCCACTCGCTCGCCGAAGCCGTCGGTATAGACGATTGGAACGTGGAACGCGTGGGACCGGATCTGATGGTTACGGGTTATGTTCACCGGGATCGTTGAAGAGGTCGGCGAGATCGCCGAGGTTATCGACACCGGTGAGTTCCGCAGCATCCGTGTCCGCGCCGACCGCATACTGGAAGACGTCGCCGACGGCGCGAGTATTCTGACGAGCGGCGTATGCATCACGGCCAGCGCTGTAGGCGAATGCGATTTCACGGCTGAGCTGTCGCGCGAGACGCTGCACCGGACCACGTTCTCAGCCGCGCGGCCGGGCCAGCACGTCAACCTCGAGCGGTCGATGCGCGCCCAGGACCGTTTCGGCGGCCACATTGTCCAGGGGCATGTCGATGGTGTAGGCCGGATCCGCCGTTTCGATCGGAAGGGCGACGACTGGATTCTGGAAGTAGAATACGATCCCGACGACGAGTCGCGGCTGGTCTGGAAGGGTTCGGTGGCTGTGGAGGGAATCAGCTTGACGGTCGCGGACTTGACGCCGAAAACCTTATCGATCGCAATCATCCCTTTCACGCTCGAGAACACGAACCTGAAGTATGCGAAACCGGGAGACGCTGTAAACCTGGAGTTCGACGTCCTGGCAAAGTATGTCGAGAAGCTGGTTCAGCCCTACATAGAACGATTACAAAAAGGAGTGTAGGGGCGGCACGTGTGGCCGCCCGTCAGCTAGAACCCAAGGAAAAGTAGATATGTTTGCAACAGTCGAACAAGCAGTCGAGGAACTCAAACAGGGAAAGCTGATCATCATCGTCGACGACGAGGACCGTGAGAACGAAGGCGACCTGATGATCGCGACCGACAAGATCACGCCCGAAGTCATCAACTTCATGGCGACAAACGGACGAGGTCTGATCTGTTTGCCGATGACCGGTGCGCGGCTCGATATCCTCGGGGTGCCGTTGATGGTTCCCGACCCCTCCAACACGTCACCCTACGGAACCGCATTCTGCGTCTCAATCGAGGCCCGCCTCAATGTCTCCACGGGTATCTCCGCGTACGACCGGGCCGAGACTGTCCGCACCGCGATCAACCTGGACACGCGGCCGAACGACCTGGTCCGACCCGGCCACATATTTCCCCTTCGAGCCAAGGACGGCGGGGTGCTCGTACGCGCCGGCCAGACCGAAGCTTCCGTGGATCTGGCCAGGATCGCCGGTTTCGACCCCAGTGCAGTCATTTGCGAGATCATGAAGCATGACGGCACGATGGCGCGCACGCCCGATCTCATAGAGTTTGCCAGCGAGCATGGCCTCAAAATCGTCACCGTCGCCGACGTCATCAAGTACCGCTTGCGCACCGAGCGCTTCGTCCGGCAGGTCGCCGAGACGGTCCTTCCAACGCGGCACGGGGACTTCCGAATGATCGCGTTCGAGAGCGTCATCGATGGAGAAACACACGTCGCGCTGGTCCGCGGCGACATCGAGGATGGGGACGACGTGCTTGTCCGCGTTCACTCGCATTGCTTGACCGGCGACGTGTTTGGCTCGGTCCGATGTCACTGCCAGCAGCAGGTCGATCGCGCCATGGAGATCATCGCCGCCGAGAACCGCGGGGTGCTGCTATACCTCCACCAGACGGGCCGCGGGTTCGGCCTGGCCAACACGGTTGAGGGCCGCCAACTCGAATTCCATGGCAAGCATGATGTCGGCGTCAACGAAACGATCGGGTTGGGGGGGAAGCAGCGGGAATATGGGATCGGAATACAGATTCTTGCGGGACTCAACATCCGGTCCATGAGAATCCTGACCAACCACCCCCGGAAGTTGGTGGCCCTCGAAGGGTACGGCTTGAAGGTACTAGCCCAAGTCCCTCTTGAAAGCTCCATTACCTCAAAGAGTTAGCTCCTCATCGTGCGCCGAACGGGGTGCTTTTCCGGAAGCTGTCTTTTGATCGAGGGCGTGCGTAAGGTATGGTAGGCTTACGCGAATTTATTGATAGGAAAGCACATATAGTGTAGATGTCCGATCGGGAAACCATTGTTCAAACCTTAAAGGCGGTTGAATCCCGGATTCGAACAAACCGGTTGATCAGGCGGATCGCGACGGGGTTGTCTGTCTTCGTCCTTACCGCTTTGGTCATCAAGGTGTTGGATCTCGCGGCTCCGTTCCCCAGTGCGGCGATCCGGGCGTTCTGGGTCCTCTGGTTCGCCGGGCTGGCTGCGTTCGTCATCTGGCGTGTCCGAGAGCGGGGTAGCCTTGCCGACGCGGCGGCCGAAGTCGATCACAAGGCTCGGCTTAAGGACGAAATCAGCAGCGCGTACTGGTTCCTGGGCCACGGCAAGAAGAATCCCTGGATCAACCTGCAGATCCATCGCGCGGCCGAAACGGCCCGGCGACTGGATCCGAGCGGTCTCTATCCGAGAGTCATTCCTCCCGCTTCCTACCTTGCTGCTGTGGGCATCGTCCTGCTGCTGGTACTCAACTTCACCCCGCTGCCTTTCGGCTACAGCTTCGTATTCTCCCGGGAGGCACCGGAACTGATCCTCGGCGACCGAAGCGCCGAATTGCTCGATGAACTGGTCGAGATGATCGAAGACGCCGAAGCTCTCGGGCAGGACGAGGTCGTCGAGCAACTCCAGGAACTGATCGCAGCGCTCAGGAGCGGCGAGTTGACCGCGGCAGAAGCCCTGGAGGAACTCGCCGAGATTCAGGACCGGTTCGAAGAAGGTAACCTCGACATCGCCAGCATCATGGAGGGGCTTGGGGAAATCGGTACCGAGTTGTCACAGTCGGAGGATACCGAACCTGTCGGTGAAGCGCTGGCCCGTCAGAATCTCCTGGGCGCTGCCGATGAGCTGCGCGAGTTGGCCGAACAAATCGGCCAGGGAGAACAGACCTCGGCCAACCTCGAACAGACCCTGGAAAACGCGGCCGAAAACCCTCGCCCGGGACTCGAAGACCTGGCCGAACAGCTCGGACAGGCCGCTGAAGGCATCCGCGAAGACGACGCGCAGGCGATAGAGGATGCGCTGAACGACGCCGCGCGTGAGCTCGAGGAACTCGCCGACATGGTCGAGAGCCAGCAGCTGAAGAACGACGCGGCCTCACAGTTGGCAGAGCTCGAAGAGGCCCTCAGAGAGCAGGAACGCCAAGATCAGGAAGCAGCCGCCGCAGAGGGACAAGACGCACAACCGGAACAGGGTAGCCAGGTGCCGGGCGATCAGCTCGAGCAGATGCAGATGGATCAAGGCCAACAGGGTGAGCAGGGTCAGCCGGGCCAACCCAGTCCGGACGACCCGATGGGCGAGATGAGTGCGGCCGCCAACGATCTGAACGCGCCCCCTGAATTTGCTCCGGGCGAGGCCGGAACCGGTCAGATGGGCCAGCAGGTTCAGCCTCCGGACGCCGATGCGGCGATGAACTTCGATGCGACCGGGACAGGCCAGATGCCGTCGGGTTTCGGATTCTCACCGGACGAAAAAGAAGGTGCGCCGACCAGCCTCGACGTGCTGCTCGAGGAAGAAACGACCGAGGCGCAGTCGGCCGAGATTGAAACAGAAGAGGATGCCGAGAAAATCGAGGAGGCCAGCCGGGAGCAACGGTCCAAGCTGGATTACCGCAACGTACCGTCTGAGTTGACGCCCGCACAGCAGGAGTTGCTGCATCAGGACCGTATCCCGCGGGAGTACCGGAATCTCATCAGGGAGTACTTCCAGGCCATCCGGCCGCGCCCACAACCATGATCACCGAACTCGACCAGCAGATCGAAGTCTTCCAGAATCAGTTCGCCGTCGTGAAATCGGAGGTCTCGAAGGTCATCGTCGGACACGACGAGATCATCGACGGCATTCTGATGGGCCTTCTGGCCCGCGGCCATGTCCTGCTCGAAGGCGTTCCGGGCCTGGGAAAGACGAAGCTCGTCCAGACCTTGAGCGATGCGCTCCATTTGAAGTTTTCCCGCATCCAGTTCACACCCGACCTGATGCCGGCCGATATCACGGGCACGAACGTCGTACAGGAAGGACCAGATGGCGGGAAGATCCTCCAGTTTCAACCGGGCCCGCTGTTCGGCAACATCATTCTGGCCGACGAGATCAACCGGGCGACACCCAAGACCCAGTCCGCACTGCTGGAAGCCATGCAGGAAAAGACCATTACGGTCGGCAAGGAAACCTACGAGCTGATCCTGCCGTTTTTCGTATTGGCGACGCAGAACCCGCTGGAGATGGAAGGGACCTACCCCCTGCCCGAAGCGCAGCTCGACCGATTCTTCATGAAGCTGAAGGTGGATTACCCGACCGTCCGAAACATGCACACGATCCTGAACAGGACGACGAAGCGAGAGGAGCCAACTCCGGAGCGCGTTCTGGACGCACAGCAGATACTCGACATGCGAGAGACCGTGCTCGCGATACCCATCGCCAGGCCGGTCCAGGATTACGCAATCCGTATCGTTCTTGCGACGCACCCGGACACGCCGAACTCCCACGAAATGACAAACCGTTACGCTCGGTATGGGGCCAGCCCGCGAGGCGCTCAAGCGCTCGTGCTGGGGGCTAAGATCCGCGCTCTCCTGAACGACCGCGTCCACGTTTCGACCGAGGATATCCGGTCGGTCGCTTTGGCGGTCCTGCGGCACCGTGTGCTCCTGAACTTCGAAGGGGAGGCCGAGCAGGTCGATCCGGACTCGATCGTCGCAGCCATCCTCAAAGACACACCCCAGCCCAGGCAGTCCGTGGCATAGATTCGCCCGCACTGGCCTTCGGACGCGAAGACCGGAGCGAAGGCGGATCGATGCCGTTGCTTATGTCGACGAAGACCATCGCCCCTTTCGACGAAGACTTCATGCGGAAGCTGGAGTACCTGGCGATCGTTTCAAAACGGTTCGCCGGCCAGTACAAGGCCGAACGCCGGTCCCGCAAACTGGGGTCCGGCATCGAGTTCGCCGATTACCGAGGCTACGTGCCGGGCGACGACTTCCGCTACCTCGACTGGAGGACATACCTCCGCCTGGACAAGCTGCTGCTCCGCCTGTTCGACGAAGAGGAGGATCTCCCGATCTACTTGTTCATCGATACTAGCCAGTCGATGGCTTTTGGCTCGCCCTCAAAGCTTGATTACGGACGCAAGGTCGCCGCGGCGCTCTGTTACATCGGACTGGCAAATCTCGATCGGGTTACGATGATCACCTACGCCAACGGCGTCAGGCGCCAGATCTCGCCCCAGCGCGGGAAGAACCGGATATTCCGAGTGTTCCAGTTTCTATCGGAGATCGAGCCGGGTGGAGAGACCGACGGCAAAGAAGCCTTCAAGGTTTTCTGCACGGGCAAGCGACGTCGGGGACTGGCCGTAGTGCTCTCCGATTTCTTCGATCCCGCCGGTTACGAGCACGGGCTGAACATGCTTCGGTATTTTCGACACGACGTGTTCGCTATCCAGGTCATGGCCCACGAAGACACCGAACCGCGGCTGCGGGGGCAACTCCAGCTGGTGGATTCCGAGGACCACAGCAGCCGCCGCGTCACGGTGACGGCCGAGCTGCTCGAAGCCTACAAGAAAGAAATGATGCGGTTCTCCGAACAGCTGCGACAGTACTCTGTCAAGCACCAGCTCGGGTACGTGCGGACGGTGACGGATTACCCGTTTGAAGAACTGATTCTGCAGGTCTTCCGGCAGGGCAGGTTCCTGAAATGAGTTTCCTCGCTCTGTCCACTGCCGAGGCACTCGTGCTCGCAGGTTCGACCGCTCTCATAGTCATCGTGCTGTTCTTCATGAAGCTGCGGCACCGCCGGATTGTGGTCGGGTCGGCGCTGCTCTGGCAGCGGGTACTGAACGAGCGCAACAAGAGTTCCTGGACAGAGATGCTTCGGCACTGGATGTCGCTGGTGCTGGCTCTGGCGATCGCGCTGCTGCTGGCGCTGGCGCTGGGAAGGCCGCACATCGCTGCCCTCGGGGGGCAGATGCGACCCGTGGTGGTCGTGCTCGACACCTCGCCGTCAATGGCAACGCTCACATCGTCAGGAAGGACGCGATGGGAATTGGCCGTCGATCACGCACGGAGAATCATCGAAGGCAGCAGCTCCGCGGCGAAATTCATGGTGACCGACACGGCCGGACGGATCCAGACGGCGCTCATCGAGGATCGCGAGCAGGCATACGACGCCATTGGCAGGATGCAACCGTTCGTCGCCGACTCCCCATTCCCCAAAGTGCCCGTCGGCGCGAACGTCCATTTCGTAACGGACGGCGTGGGGCAGTACCAATTGCCCGCGAATACCGAGGTCGCGTCCGTGTTCGAGCCGGCCATCAACGTCGGCATCACAGCCTTCGACATCAAGGTGGATCCAACGAGCCCGTCCGGCTACGCCGCCTATCTCGAGATCGCGAACTACTCCCGAGAAGGCAAGAACGTGGCTATCAACATAAGCGGAGCCGGGGCCCAGCGCGTGAACACGACGGCGCGGCTCGAGCCCGGAGAGGTGCTGAAACGGGAACTGGATCTCGCCGAGTTCAGGGGCGGCGGGATGAGGGTCGGCATCCGAGCCGCCGGTGATGCCTTCGGGCTCGATGACACCGCCTATGGATACCTTCCCGTACGCAACCACACGCGGGCGGTTCTGGTGACGGTTGAAACCGACGGCTACCTGGAAACGCTACTTCGATTGTCACCCAACGTGGACGTGACCGTAGTCCGCCCGGCCGGGTACAGGGAGACACCCTCCGTGGATGTGTACATCTTCGAGGGCATCGTGCCCCCTGAGGCACCCTCGAAACCCAGCCTTGTCTTCGGTGCCGGCGACGCGGGTTGGTTGCCGACTCGAAGCGGAACCGAAACCGATCCCGCGGTGGCCTCATGGGACAGTGAGCATCCAGTGATGCGGCTAGTCCCCCTATACGACGTAACGATCGAAGGCGCCGGCATTTTGGACGCCCGGGACTACCGGATCGTGGCATCATCGGATCGGACGCCCCTGATCCTGGTCGATGAGACCGCACCCCAGAGAGTGTTCGTCGGCTTCGGCCTTGATGAGTCCGACTTCGCCTTGCACCTCGGCTTCCCCATTTTCGTACAGAACGTGCTGAACTGGTTTTCCGGAGAAACGCCGGCGGAACAAAGAGGCCTCGGCGTAGTGGAACTTCCGATCGCCGCGACGAGCGTGACCTCCCTCGATGCGGCGAACGTCGAGACAACGGAACGCTTCGGCCGCAGCGTGATCGAGGTAACGGAACCCAACCTGTTCACCGCAACGGGCGACGGGAGGCGGATTCGGGTCGCTGCCAACCTGACCGACCCAGTCCGATCGAATATCAACGGGAGTTCTCTCGCCCAGGACGCATCCGGGGCGGCGGCGAGCCTCCCGGCGCTCGGCAACGAACTCTGGTTCTACATGATCTTCGCCACCCTGCTGCTGATCGGGTTGGAATGGTGGACCTACCACCGGAGGATCACTTTGTGATTCTATTTGTCATTGAACTCTTGAGATGATCAATTTGACTTTTTTGGACACACGACAGATTGCGCAGTTTCGGATGAGCGAATTGCAATTCAGTCATTCCGAGAGCAGATGATCACCTTCGAACGATACTGGCCGCTGCTGTTCGTCGCCGCAATCCCATTCGTCTTTTGGGTGCGAAGTCGGACGCTGACGGACTTCAATAAGTCCCAGCTCAGGCTGGCAACCCTGATCCGTTCGTCGTTGGTAGTCCTGCTCGCACTCGCCATGATGCAGCCCGTGGTGAGCCGCTCCGGAAGCTGGTTGTCGGTTGTCTATGTACTCGATGTTTCCCAAAGCGTTTCGCCGCAGGCGATCTCGGCCGCCATCGATTGGATCGAGGCCGCCAATGCGACAGGCAGGCCGGACCACACCGGCTACGTAGGGTTCGGTGCAAACGCGATCGTCCAGGACAGCCTGGACGCACTACGGACGATCCAGGTGGCCGACCGTTCGGTCTCCGGCGCAGTGGATCAGGGCGGCACGAATCTGGAAGACGCTCTCAACAGCGCTCTCGGAAGTTTCTCTCCCAATCACATCAAGCGCGTCGTCCTGCTGTCGGACGGCAACGAGAATGTGGGAACGGTCAAGGACACCATACTCCGGCTGCAGCAAGAGGGCGTCCAGGTGTTTGCGCGCCCAATCCAGGCACGCCTGGCGGCCGATACGTGGGTTGAAGACCTCCTCGCTCCCGCACGCGTTACCGCCGACGAGTTGTTCCCCGTGGAAGTCCACGTCTTCAGCCACAGTCAGACGTCGGCAAGAGTAGACCTGCGGTTGGGCGACGAGGTGCTTGAGGGCCGCGACGTCGTCCTGGTCGAAGGCATCAACCGGATCGCGTTCGAGGTCCGGGTAGAGGATTCGGGACCGACGACCCTGGAAGCCGAAGTCAGGGCGGGGAGCGACAGCTTCGCCGGCAACAATCTGTACCGCGAATCGATCGTCGTTGGAGGCAACCCGCGCGTGCTCTACATCGAGGGCAGACCCCAGAGCGCGGCCTACCTGACCGATGCGCTCGAACTGGAAGGTCTGGAAGTCGTCCAGGGAACGCCGGCCGACCTTCCACGCGTGGTCGAGGGTTTGGACGGATACGAAGCCGTGATCCTGAGCGACGTCCGCGCCGACGCGATGTCCCCCGCACAAATGGAGGCCCTGACGACCTACGTCGAGGACCTGGGTGGCGGCTTCATCCTCGCCGGGGGCGAATCTGTTTTTGGGGAAGACGGTTATTCGATGACGCGGGTTGAAGAGATTCTACCCGTCAGCTTCGACTTGGAAAAGGAAGAGGATTCCGTCTCCCTCATCATCGTGCTCGACAAGTCCGGCAGTATGGGTGGACAGAAAATCGAGCTTGCCAAGGAAGCATCCAAGGCCGCCGTTAACGTCTTGCTCGACGATCACATGATCGGCATCATCGCGTTCGACTACAACCACTACTGGCCCGTTCAGCTGCAGCCCGCCGCCAACCGCAGCGAAATCAACCGCAATGTGAGCATGATCATCGCCGGCGGAGAGACCAACATATACCCGGCACTGCGAGAAGCCAGAGCGTCATTGCTCGGAGTGGAGTCGAAGGTGAAGCATGTCATCCTGCTCTCGGACGGCCGTTCGCTGCCAGACGACTACCAGGGGTTGGTCGATGAAATGGCCGAAGCCCAGATGACGGTCTCGACGGTCGCAGTCGGCAACGGCGCCGACCGGGAACTGCTCGAGGATATCGCCGAGTGGGGCAAGGGCCGCGCCTACTTCATCGAAGACGCAACGATGGTGCCTCAGATCTTCACCGAGGAAACGGAGCTCGCGACCCAGGGGACGCTCGAGGAGGAGCCGTTTCAGGCGGTCGTGGTCAACGATGCCGAAGTGCTGAGCGGGATCGACTTCCTGAACGCCCCACTGCTTCTCGGTTACGTATCGACGCTCGCAAAAGACACGGCTGAAGTCCTTTTGGAGTCGGACACCGAAAAGCCAATTCTTGCGCGATGGCAGTATGGTCTGGGAAAGACCGCCGTATTCACGTCGGACGTCAAGGACCGCTGGGCCGTCGACTGGCTGGCCTGGGACGGTTATGTGAAGTTATGGCCCCAGCTTGTCCGGGAAACGATGCGTCGGCAGGACGACGAGGATCTGGACATGCGGATCGAGAAGCAAGGGGACGAGGCAAGGATTACGATCACCGCTCTGGACTCGGACGGTGGATTCCGTAACGAACTGGATTCTCAAATTCGGGTCATCGATCCCGACCAGACGGCGGCGGTCATCGAAGTCCGGCAGTCGGGGCCGGGCACCTACGAAGCCAGATACCCGATCGACCAGGACGGCTCGTTCGTGTTCCGGCTGATTGGCGATGAAGCCGGCGTTTCCAGAATACTGCCCTACTCCTACCCGGAGGAGTACCACTTCTATCCGGCGGACGTCGACCTGCTTCGTGAAGTGAGCGAATCCACGGGCGGCCGGTTTGGAGCGGACGCATCCGAGATCTTCTCGACCGGTTCGGCAACGGTCACTGCGCCCACACCGATATGGCCATACCTGACGGCGATGGCGCTTCTGCTCTACTTGTCAGAGCTGTACTTGAGGCGAGTCCGTCTGTTCGAAGGTCGGGACGCTGCCCCTGCCGGGCGGCAAGCTCCAACCCCACCGCGCCGCGGCTCGCTTGGGATCTCCTGACGCTCAGAATCTCTCCGCGGAAAATCAAACAGATCGCGTGATCCCGCCATCGACACGAACATTTTGACCCGTAATGTAGCGGCCTCACTCACTCAGAAGAAACGCCGCGGTCTCTGCAATCTCCGATACGGTTCCGTAGCGTCCCATCGGTATGCGGTTTCGGAACGCCTCCTTCTCGGGAAGGCTGTCGATGAACCCCGGCAGGATGTTGTTCATCCGAATGTTCTTCGAGGCATACTGGTCCGCGAAAAGCTTCGTGTATGCGGCCAGGCCGGACCGAAAAACTCCTGATGTAGGGAAGAGGGGATCCGGCTCGAATGTGGCATACGTGGAGATGTTGACGATTGCGCCACCGCCGGCAGCCTCCATCAACGGCGTAACGAGACGACACATGCGGACGACGTTGAGCAGATACACCTCCATTCCGGTGTGCCAGTCCTCGTCGCTGATGTCGAGGATCAGGCCCTTCGGCCCATGGCCGGCACTGTTGACGACAGCGTCGATCCTCCCGTAGGCGTCCATTGTCTTGTTGACCAGCCCCTCGAGATCGGCCACGTTTCGGTTCGAGCCGGTCACACCGACACCGCCCAGTTCCGCGGCCAGAGCCTCTCCTTTTCCGGACGAAGACAGGATCGCTACCCTGTAGTCTCTGGCGGCCAGGGTCCGGGCAATCCCGGCGCCCATACCGCTGCCCGCTGCTGTTATCACTGCTACTTTTTCTGCCAAGAAATCACCTCTGCAATCAAGTCGTTCGTGCGTCACATCCGGATATCGAATTCCCTGCCGAGAACCCGATCGAGCAAACGGCACAGGTTCTGGCCAATATCCAACAATTCCAAGGCTCTCGCAACCTGCCGAACCCCCTATTCTCTTAAGACGATCCGATCTCCCAAGTCGTATATAATGCGCGAAATCGACCTGACTTGCCTCATAAGGAGCATGAATATGAAATCCCGTTTGATTCTGACAACCCTTGTCGTTACCCTGCTGGCCGGCATGGTACTTGCGCAGGGTCCAGGCCGGCATCTAAATCCAATGATCGATCTCATGGAACAGGGCCAGCCCGTGTTCGGCCTCTACATGCCGCGCGGCCCGCGCGGCGCCCGGGGCGCTCCGCCGGCACCGATGGCCGAATTGGCACGCCAGGCGACCGAAGCGGCACAACAGGCGATCGGCAACAAGCAGATCGACTTCTTGTTCAACGGCGGCATGCCGGCAGCCTTCGGGGAGTTCATAGGCGGCCTGAAGGCCGGCGGCGTCCTCCAGAACGGCCGCCTGACGCATCCGATGATGCTCAAGATCCACAAGATCTCGGAAGATCCGATCGGAGCGGTCGAGCTCATCGGCGAACAGCTCAACTACGGAACGAGCGGACAGATGTTCGTCGAAGCTGAAAGCGCCGAGGAGGTCCTGTTCGGGTTGACGGCGATGCGGCTGGCCGCGCGAGGCGGCACCCGCCCTGACGACGTCGGCAACGCTCCGGCCTATTGGGGCATGAGCGAGGCCGAGTATCGGGAGAAGGCCGACCTGTGGCCGCTGAACCCGAATGGCGAACTCGTCAACTGGACGATTATTGAGAGCGAAAAGGGCCTCGTCAACACCCGCGAGATTGCTTCTGTCAAGGGTATCGGCGTCCTGTGGCCCGGCTCCGGAACGCTCCGGGGCGTCACCTCACGCCGCGATGAAAACGGCCAGCGCGTAGCCGACCCGGTCGCTCACGAGGCTGCGATCCAGAAAATCCTGGCCGCCTGCATCGAGTTCAACATAGCCTGTGGTATTCCGGCGAACCCCCAGGATATCGAGAAACGGATGGCCGAGGGCTTCAGCGTCTTCGTCATGAACTGGGGCGAATCGGGATTCGAGAGTGTCGAGATCGGCCGTCGCGCGTCCGGACGGACGACGATGGAACAGAAATAACATCCTCCCTGGCAAGTCTGGTAGGTCGGAGCAGTGGAATCGTTCCTCACGGAACGGTTCCCTGCTCGGACCACACGGCGTCTTTTTAGCTTCTACCCGTTTCGATGCTCTACTGTAGCGGCGGTCCATGACCGCCGAAGATATTGCGGACAGGATTCCGGCGGTCATAGACCGCCGCTACAGGTAAAAGTGTTCTTGCTCCAGGGTCGAGGCAAATTCCGAAATGATTTGAGATCGCACATTATCCACTGACCATTGATCATCGACCATCTGGGATCTGCCAACGTCGATTCGATGCTCTACTTGTAGCGGCGGTCTATGACCGCCGGAAAGCTCACGCGATCACGTAGGCCCCCGTCCCAACTGCGATGACTTCGCCGGTCTCGTTGGCCACCTCGACACGCGACACTGCGATACGGGTGCCCGTGCGGATGTTGTGCCCGGTTGCGATGAACTCCTTTCCCCTACCCGGTCTCAGATAGTCTATTCGGAGGTCTATCGTTCCGAGTCGACCGAACTGCCTGAACCTCTCGTCAAGTTCCTGATCTGTCAGGTTGTGCTGCATGCCGAGGAAGGCGGTCAGACCGCCCGTTACGTCGATCACCGATGAGATCACACCGCCATGCAGCGTCCCCCGAACGTAGTTACCGATAAGCTCGTCCCGCATGCGGAACCCGACTTGGGGGCGCTCCTTGTCGAGGGTTCGCAACTCGAGCCCAAGCACCTTGTTGAACGGAATCTCGGCAAAGATCTCGCGAATCCTTAGGAGCAGTTGTTCGTTCGTTCTGTCTGATGAGGTCATGAATGATGGCCCCTCCGATTGCGGGTGCGGTCTATTGCCGCACATTGGCTATAATCGCTGCGAGCGTTTCAGGGCGCCCCCGTGTCTGCGGAGAGGACAGTGTCCACCTGCAAGTGGCTTTTGCCATAGGCGTAACTCCGTCACAGGCCCCTCGATATTACCTCAAGTCTGATGAGCTTCTTTCAGCCCGCGGCAGCAGACACCGGGCAATGATACCTGGCGTTTCGCCAGGCGAAGGGAGATCATCATGTCCCACGAACAAGACTCCCCTCTTCGCCCCGACGCTCTCAAGGATCTTTCACAGCTCAAACGGCGCGCGAAGGAACTGCTGCGCGCCTACCGCGCGGGTGATCCTGACGCGATCCGGACCGTCGAGAAGCATTTCGACGGAGCGGATGCGGAACGCGTTCGGCTTGCCGAGACCCAGCTTGTACTGGCCCGAACGTTAGGCTTCCGCAGTTGGGCGCATCTCCGCGACGCGGCTGATGCGGCGTCCGGCGATTCGGCGATTCGGCGACGGCGATCCCGGCCCGAGCGCCTCCGGGGAAAGCGCTACGTCTACGATGTCGGCGCCGTCGACAGCGACCAGGCCTGGGCTTTGTTCGAATCCTGCCGTGACGGAGACGTCAAGGCGGTACGGTCGTTACTCGAAGCCGACCCCAACCTGGTCCACGCGCAGCACTGGTACCAGCAGCCAATTCATCTGGCGATCTATGCAGATCAGCCCGAGATCCTGGGCCTCCTACTGGAGGCCGGCGCCGAACCTGGACGCTCCCGATTCATGTCCAACGGCTGGAAACCGTTGCTGAAACGCACCGAGCAAACCGGTTCGGCGGAGTGCCACGAGATTCTTGCCGAGGCGGTGCGGAGACGATACCGATTCCAGCTCGAGTTTGCGCAACTCGAGGAAGCGATGCGGTCACGAAGGAAATCTGAAGTCGAAAGGGTCCTCGCGGATCGTCCCGAGCTCGCCAGGGCAAGCGACATGGATGGAAACAGCTCCGTTCACTGGGCGATGCTCACACGACAGCCGGAGCTTGTCCCAATGCTCAGCGATCTCGGGGCCGATCTCGATCGCCCCCGAAGCGACGGGCAGACTCCCGCCCAAATGCTGATCAACGGTGACTACGATTACAGAACGCTCCGGGAGCTGGAGGGCTTGAAGTACCCGGACCAGGCGACGACGCTTCGAGCCCTCCTGGACACGGGCGCCAGCTACGATCTTTCGATCGCTTGCGCCGTCGGCGATCGCACGCGAGTTCAGGCCATACTCGCGGAAAATCCGGGAGCGGCGTCACGACTCGACTCCGGACGTCGCAGCCCATTGGCCTACGCTTCCAGGTTCGGTCATAGCGAAATCGTCCGCACGCTGCTCGATCATGGGGCGGACCCGAACAAGCCGGAAGAATTGGCCGAGTCCGGCGGGGCGCTGTTTGCGGCCTGTAGCGCCGGTCATGTCAACATCGCCGAGCTTCTGCTCGAACACGGAGCGAATCCGAACGCGGGCGTCGACTCTTCGGGGGACTGCGCCCACATTGCCCGAACCTGGGCAGGCGACAAGGCTGACGCCATCGTCCGGTTGCTCGGCCGTTACGGAGCCACGGAACCGGAATGGGCCATGACGACTGAAGCGATCACCCGAGCTCTTCGGAACAACCTGCCGATCAGTCACGACTTCGATTTCGCACTGGAGGCCTTGGCACGCAACGATCTTGACCTGGCGAAACTTTTGCTCGCGAGGCGCCCGGGCATCGTCGATCAGTTACACGGTGGCTGTCTGCGGCTGGGCAGCCCCGATGTCGCGATCACCGAAAGCTCCATCCTGAAACTACTGATCGACGCCGGGTTCGACGTCAACCGGCCCGACTGGCTCGGCAAGACACCGCTGCATCACTTCGCGGGCCGGGGCGAGACCGGCAACGCATTGCTGATGATCGAGCACGGAGCCGACGTCGACGCGATCGATGACGAACTGCAGAGTACGCCGCTAGCCTGGGCAGCTGCCAATGGGCATACCGAAACAGTCCGGCTGTTGCTGGAACACGGTGCCAACCAATGGCTGCCACCCGACAAGCCATATGCCACGCCGTTGGGGCGGGCACGGGCCGGTGGGCATGGAAAGGTTGTCTCAATTCTCGGGAAAGCGGAGGTCTAGAAGATGAAGGCTATCCTCAAGATTGAAGACGTCGGGCGGGCACAGGTCCCGCCCCTACACTCGACCCACTTGGAGTGCATCATGAATCGACGCCGCGAAGCTCTGTCAGGATCTCCTTGAGCGCGCGCACGTGTTCGCGGGTCCAGGATGGCGTGATCGAAGGGGGTTCGTCTCCAAGGCCCGCCGACTTCATCCGCCGGACGCGGTCCATGATCAGCCTGCGAATCTCGTCCGGATTGTCGATGCCTTCCATGATGGCCTTGTTGCCGACGGCAAACTCATTCTCCTCTCCCTCCGTCGCGCCCGCAGTTTCGACGACGATCGTCGAGATTCCGAACAAGTATTGAACTGGTCCCCTGCGAACGTGGACGTTCTGCACGTTTTCGAAGGTGATTGTGTGTTCGAGGATGATCCAGATGCCACGGCGACACCGCAGGCTTCGGTCCGTCATCACGTACCACATCGTGTCGTAGCGCAAGTGAATCGCGATGTAAGCGATGATATCCGGTAGCACAGCGACAACGATCGCCGGCACAGCCAAGAGCACTGCCAGCGGTGGGATTGCCGCGAAGAGGGCAAGCCAACCCAGCAGGAGCGCCCCGTCGATGACGGCCAGCGCAATCCAGAAAAATAGCTTGAGATAGCCTAGGTATCGACGCGACGGATGGAAGCTCATGATGAACTCCCCTTCCGCTGCTGGGAGCGTTGGGGGCTTCCGGGGGACCCGGAAGCAGTCCGACAGGACCCTCCAGACACCACTATAAACCCAGGCTGCCGCCTGTTCCCTTCTGCCGCTCACCGCTGGTTCTCTCGTTTTCGTCGCATATCTTTGAGAGCGTCTCGGATCTCGACGAGCAAGGCCAGCGCTTCTCTTTCGGGCATCGGATCCGTATTGCCATCCTCGGTCTCGGCACGCGCTCCCCGCATTCGCTCATAAAGGAAGTCCCGCAACGGCTCCGGATTCCTTATGCCCACGATGTTCATCGTCGCTCCACTCGTTCCAGACGCTGTCTGGATCGGCACCTTGGCCAGTCCCATCCAACGCTCGACGAGGTTCCGGGTGACGTGGATGTCCTGGATGCGCCGGTAAGTGAGATAAACCTCCTTGTGGAACAACAAGCCCCACGACATCGCAACGCCTTCATCGTCGAATCGGTAACGCAGGGTCTTGAATCGGATAAACAGGGGGATGAAGACGAAGGGGAACGCGACGAGCGCCGCGGCGGAAACCAAGACGTAATACGTCAGCAGCGAATCGTGAGGTCGCGCTATCGAGCGGGGATCGTCTTCGACGTTATCCGGCATGCTATCGAGATTCTTCGTCACCGATGGGAGTATATCCGACCGCCGGTACAGACTATGTCCTGTCGACCGAGACGGGGCGGCCGGCATCAAGAAGGACGAAAAGGCCTGGGGTTCGGGAAACGGGAACCTCGGAGGGGATGCCCCCACCGTAGGGACTGGCCGGATCGCAGGAGTTGATGCGCAAGGCGTCATCGGCCGAAGCGGCGCCGACGGAACGCAACGATTCGACCGCTGCGGGCAAGGCGTACTGCAGTCCTGAAATGCCGTCGACGAACAGGCCGCGACGGACTTCGCCTCGCCATTCCATCCGTTCGAGCGCTTTCGCGGCGACGGCCCACGTCAACGGAAGCTGTTCGCGCATGAACCATTCGCGAGCGACGACGCCGTAGCGTCCGAGGACGATGCGAAGCAGTTCGTCCACGCGCTCGTCGGCTGTGCCTGCCTTGCCCAACGGTCCCTTCGCCCGGATCAGAGACCAGCGGCCGGACCAACCCGGCAGGTTCTTCCAGGTGCGCCGGAACTCCCGCATCTTGCGCGGACGGTCCCGAACCTCCTCCGTATCGGCCAGCGACGTCCGGCGCAATCGCATCACTTCGGCGAACACATCGTTCGTCACGACGCCCGCCCAAAACAGTTCCGCCAGACCATCGATCAGCACGGATAGCCGCAGATCCACATCTTCCCGAACGTCTTCGAAGAACGAAGCGCCATGCTCTTCCAGAAACCCGACCACGAGTCGGGCCGAAGCAGACAATTCCGGGGGATCGGTAGCGAACAACCAGCCGCGACCACGGCCGACAAACCGCACCTTCCCGCTTTCGGTACCGATGGCGAACACCTTGCCCGAAGACATCAGGTGTTCGAGCCGAGACGAGGCGTATTCCTCAACGCGTTCCGGCAGGATCTGGCTATCCCACACCGCGGCTGGCGCGGGATAGCCCTCCAGTTGGCGGAGCACATCGTCCAGCACACTCCGAGGCCCGGTACGCGACTGCCACTCGAGCAGGAACCGTGTGAACTCTGACAGCGAGCTGGGCTGCACCTGGCTGCGCAGGATCGAAAGCGTCGCGCGGTAGATCTGTTCCAACGACGACGGGTGCGCCCATCCATCATCCTCCGACACGAAGGAGCCTCGAACCGCGGATCCCTCCACCTCCAGGGCCTCCAACGCCGTCATCACGTCGAATCCAAACCTCTCTTCAAGCTCTCTGGCAGTCACCGCGGTGTGGGTCTGAAGGTACCGGCGCAGGAGCGTCTTACGAGATTCGGAATTCTCAGCGGCGTATAGCTCCGCCTCTTCGGCCAGGATCCAACGGTCTCCGAAGCGTTGAATTCGTCCCTGTTCGCGAAGCGCGTCGAAAAACGACAGATCGGCTGCCCGTGCTTCGAGCTCGGGCGTGGACAGATCCCCGAGTTGGTACAGCATCTCGGCCAGTTCCTCCGGAGAACGGGCCCGACGGTCCTTGGCCCGGAGTTGCAGACGATCGTCGACCCGGCGGACGGCGGACGGTTGCACCAGATCCCGACGCGCCGCGGGATCAAGCACTTCGTCGAGCAACGACCGGTTCACCTGAAGGAGCTGCGAGTGCCTCTCGGCTCGCGGCCGATCGTCCTCGTACATGTAAACGCCGATGAAACCGAAAAGCAGGCTGGCGGCGAACGGCGACGGTACGTCGGTCCCGAGCACATGGACGGCGATCGTCCCACGCTCGATATCGGCAACGACCTTGCCGAACGAATCGAGGTCCATGCGTTCGGTCAAACAATCGCGAAGCGTTTCCACGATCACCGGAAAGTCGTCATAGCGTTTTGTGATCTCGAAGAAGTCACCCGCGCGCAGGCGTTGCATCCAGAGCGGGGTCCGCTGGCCCGGCCTGTTACGCGGCAACAGGAGGGCTCGCATGGCGTTCTCGCGGAAACTTGCGACAAACACCGGGGACCGAGCGATCTCCTGGACGGTCCATTCCCGGACTTCATCGCCGTGCAATTCGCTAAAGATACGCTCCAGGGTTTCCGGCTCCACTGCCTCGGCAGAATCGGGGATCTGAAACAGGATGCCGTTGTCCTGCTGGATGTGTGGGACCTCGACCCTCAAGGCGCGGCGCAGCCTGTGGCCCAGCACGAGCGCCAGCAGATCGTTGACTCGCCGCCCGAAGACGGAATGAACAGCGACACGGGGATTTCCGATCTCGTCTCGGAAGATCTCGGCGACGATATTTCGATCGTCCGGCACGACGCGCGTTGCCACAAGCTGGGAACCGAGGTAGGCAACGATGTTCCAGGCGCTCCGGGAATCGACGGCGTACTCCTGCTCGAGCCACACGGTCACGTCCGGGTCCTTGACGCGCTCGGTCACCTCCCGGTGAAATTGGCCGACCTTGAGGCTGAGTTCGTAATCGCGACCGATCCCCTCCCCTTTCCAGAATGGCATCTTGGCCGGCTCGCCGAACGCCTCCCTGACGATCACACGATCCATCCGGATCTCCCGAATGCGCCACGACGAGCTACCCAACAGGAAAACCTCGCCGACGCGGCTTTCGAAGACGAACTCCTCGTCAAGCTCACCCACCTTCTTGCCGTCTTCGAGGTACGCGCCAAACAGACCGCGGTCCGGGATCGTGCCGCCACTCGTGATCGCCAACGTCTGGCTTCCGGGCAGCTTTCGGATTATGTCCGCTTTGACATCCCACGAGACCCGCGCCCGCAGGTTCCTGAAATCGCCATCTCCGTAACGGCCCGCGACCATCCTCACCACGCTCATGAAAACGTTTCGGGAGAGGTTCTCGTAAGGGTAGGCGCACCGCACCATCCGGTACAGGTCCGCGACGTGCCAGTCCTCGACCGCTACCGACGCGACGATCTGCTGGGCCAGGACGTCGAGGGCATCCTTCGGAACCACGGTCCGCTCGACCCATCCATGGTGCATTTCGCGGACGATCACGGCGGTCTCGATCAGATCGTCACGAAATGTCGGAAACAGGCGGCCCTTGCTGGTGGAAGAGATCAAGTGCCCGGATCGGCCGACGCGTTGCATACCGGACGCGACCCTCTTGGGAGATTGCAGCTGGACGACGTGGTCGATGCTGCCGATGTCGATACCGAGTTCAAGCGCCGAGGTTGAAACCAGGCAGCGTATTTCCCCGCGCTTGAGCCGGTCTTCCATTTCTCGTCGCGCTTCGGGGGACATGCTGCCGTGGTAGGCCTGTGCCAGTTCCTCCCCGGCCAGTTCGTTCAGGCGAGCGGCCGCCCGCTCGGCCAGCCGGCGGTTGTTGATGAAGACCAGCGTCGTCCGGTGGTGTTGGATGAGACTGTAGACCTCGGGGAAGACCAATCCCCAGACGCTCTGGTCCGGGAGGTTGGCAAAATCAGGAGCCACCGAGACCACTTTGACGTCCATCTCCTTGCGTCCGCCAACATCGACAATCGTGACGGCCCGGGGGCCCGAGGCGTCCTGTCCCCCGAGGAAACGTGCGATCTCTTCGAGCGGACGCTGTGTGGCGGAGAGGCCGATCCGCTGCACTCGATGCCCGGCGAGTCGTTCGAGTCGTTCCAACGTGAGTGACAGATGGACGCCACGCTTGCTTCCCGCAACGCTGTGGATCTCGTCGACGATCACAGTGCGCACATCCCGAAACACTTCTCGGGCCTTCGATGTCAACAGGATGTAGAGCGACTCGGGGGTCGTAATGAGGATGTCGGGGGGACTCCGGACGAAGTTCCTGCGTTCGGCGGCAGGTGTGTCGCCGGTTCTCAGGCCGGTGCTTATCGCAAGGGTGCGGCCGGATCTCTCGGCAGCCTGGACAATTCCTTCGATCGGAATCTGGAGGTTGTTTTCGACGTCATTCGAGAGCGCTTTGAGCGGCGAGACGTAGACAACACTCAGTCCTTGGGGTCCACCGCCGTTCATCCGGTTCTGAACCAACCGATCGATCGCGGACAGAAAAGCCGCCAGGGTCTTTCCAGAGCCCGTGGGAGCCAGGATCAGCGCGCTTTCGTCACGTCCGATGACGGGCCAGCCGGCTACCTGTGCGGGGGTCGGCTCGTCGAATGCCGAGCAAAACCATTCCCGGACCAGCGGATGAAATGAGGAGAGGGGCATCGGGGAGGACAAGCGTGACGGATGACGAGTGATCGGCGAATCAGGACACGCGCCGATCACTCATCACTGGTCACTCACTATTGAACGCCCGAGGGGCTTGTTACGCCGCGCCCTGCCGCACGGTCCCTTCGGGCATCACCTGCTTCAGAGCGGCCAGGACCTTCTCGTTCTCTTCCATCGTTCCGTAGGTGACGCGAACGTAGGTGGGCAGATCCCAGTCGACACCCCGGCGGATGAACACGTTGTGCTCGCCGAGCGCGTCGACGACCTGTTGACCGTCACCGTGCGTATTGATCAGGAAGAACGGCGTCCAGCTGGGCAGATGATCGATGCCCAAGGCGTCCAGTTCCTTCTTGTAGAAATCCTTGCCTTCGCGCAGAAGGTTCCGGTACCGATCCATGTGGTCGGTGTCATCCAGCGCCGCAATCGCGCCGACGAAACCGACGGTGTTGACGTTGTTCCGCACGCCGTAGCGGCGGAGCTTCCTGATCATCTCGGGATGGCCGACGGCATAGCCGACGCGGATGCCTGCCATGCCGAATATTTTCGAGAACGTTCTCAGGATCAGAACGTTGTCGAACTCGTGCACGAGTTCGCTGGCCTCCTCGTCTGGGGCGAAGTGGATGTAGGCCTCGTCGATCAAGAACACGCACTCAGCGGGCACCCCTCGAGCGAAGGCACGCAGTTCCTGGACCGGGAGCAGCGTGCCGGTCGGATTGTTCGGATTGGTGACGTTGATGATGCGGGTCTTATCGTTGATGGCGTTGGCCATCGCACCCAGGTCATGGGTGAGTGTGCTGTCGAGCGGCACCATGTGGGTCGTGATCCCCATCTGCTGCGACTCGTTGGGCAGGTCTCGGTACGCTTCCTTGCCCGTAACGATTTCTCCGCCCTGCGCAAAGCCCCAGGGGGCGTTCATCAGCAGCTCGGTCGAACCACAGCCGAAGGTAATCCAGTCGTTGTCGACTCCGTGCAACTCGGCAAGCTTGTCGACCAGCGTGGACGATCGCAAGTAGCGGTTGCCGTGGACGACGGCACTCAGCATCGCGCGAGCGGCGACGGGGGACACGCCCAGTGGGTTCTCGTTCAGCCCGACGCGGACGGCGCCTTCGGGAAATCCCCAGTCGATTCCTAGGTTTCCAAGCTGGGGTGGGGCCGCAACAGCCTCTACACCCGGCAGCAGGGCAGGCGCGGCGACGGCGCCGGCGGCCGTCGCGAGAAACTGACGTCGCGAGGTCTTCATCTTCCGTTTCCTCCTCGGGCCGACGATCGCAAGCGCCAGCTCAAGATATGATTCTTCAAAAAGTCCGATCGCCGTAGATGTTAGCCCGGCAGGTCAAAAATATCCAACACTTACAACCATTTGAAGCTCATCCTGAGATGATTCGGAGTCCGGGGCCTCTTTCTCTTTATCCTGCGGGAAAGTGAGTCGATCCGAACCCGTTTTGACTTTTGAATCCGCCACATATAGCCTTCAGTCGATCATCGCCCGAAGTGTTCTACGAAAGGAGACGACGTTCAATCATGAAGCTGAACAAACAGGTCCTGGTCGCTGCCCTTGTTTTCACCACTGCAAGCGTACTGGCGTTTCCGCAGGCCAAGAGGATTGTGGCCCCACCGGGCTCGGCCGTACCCGGACTCCCCTACAGCCCGGCGGTTCGATCCGGAGACCTTCTCTTCGTCGCCGGACAGGTGGCCACGGATGCCGATGGCAACCTGATCACCGGGGGCATCGCCGAACAAACGCGGAAGAGCATCGAGAATCTGCAGGCGGTCCTCGCCGCGGACGGGCTCGGTCTCGCTGACGTCGTCTCCACGAAGGTATATCTTTCGGACGCTCGCTACTACGCCGGCATGAACGAAGCGTATGCGCCGTTTTTCCCGGAGACTCCCCCGGCACGAGCGACGATCGAAACGGACCTCGCGCTCGAAGGCAGCCTGATCGAAATCCAGGCGATCGCGCACGCGGACGGACGGAACGCCCAAGTCGTCTCGGTTCCTGGCGAAGGGACCAACACCCGGCCCTACAGTCGGGCTCTCCGCATTGGCGACTACCTGTTTATCGCGGGACTGGTCTCTCAGAACTTGAGCGATGGCAGCATGGTCACCGGTGACATCGGGACGCAAACCGCTCAGATACTCGACAACGCGAAAGCCTTCGCCGAAGCTGCTGGTTTCGAGATGTCCGACCTGGTCTCGAGCCGCGTTTATCTTGCCGACACGCGTGACTTCGGCGGGATGAACCAGGCCTACCGGACGTACTTTGGGGACGTCCCTCCGACGCGGGCGACCGTCCGAGGGCGGCTCATGAGCCCGGAGACCAAGGTGGAAATCATGCTGATGGGCGTCAAAGGCGAAAAGGAGCAGATCGGTAATGCGGGCGGAACGCTGAGCTCCGGTATCAAGGTGGGCAACATGCTCTTTATGTCCGGGTTCGTTCGTGGCAGTCGGGCGCTCCAAGGCGACATGTCCGGACAGACTCGTGCCGTCTTGGAGCAGATCACCGGTGTTCTGGGCGAGGCAGGCATGGACTTCACCGATGTCGTCAACTCGAGTGTGTTCATTACCGACGTACGAAACTTCGGGGCGATGAACGACGTTTATCGGGAGTTCGTGACCGAGGGCCCGCCACCACGGGCAACGGTCGGCGCAGCGCTGATGTCGGCGAGGGGGCTCGTCGAAATCGAGATGTTTGCAGCGAGAGACGACTGATCAGTTTGGACATTGGACCATGGAATTCTGACGTTTTGAGATTGGGCTTGCTCATCCCAAAATCACAAGTTAAATGACCCCCGGCAGAGCCGGGGGCTTATTTCTGTGAGCCCCTCAAAGGGGCCGGTCAAGAGCCGCCTGAAGGCAGCTGATGCCCCCACGCCATGTTCAGCTCCTCCAAACGCTGCTCCTCCCGCTCCTGCCGCCAAATGTATTCCCGCACGAATTGTTTGTCCATCCCCACCGTGGAAACGAAATAGCCTCGCGCTCAGAAACTCTTCCCTGTCAAACGGTGTTTCAGTCCCAGAAAGTTCCGGGCAGTCGAGATTGCACTCTTCCCCTTGATGAATCCCGCCACACTGGATACCGCCTACTTCGGAATGAACACCATGTGATACTTGCAGTCCCATTTCGTGTGCGATCGCCTTCGGGCCTCTTTCATTGAGTCCTCCTTCTTTGGAAGTCGTCGCTTCCAAGCAGGACTTTCCTATCTACCGCCGCTCTCGGTCAAACCTCTGCGAGTCGCCCCGGCTAAGCCGGGGGTTTACTTATGGGAATTAGAGATGTCCAATGACCAACGTCGAATGCGCACGGGCCCAGCCCGTGCGCGAGGGGTCCGTCAGAGTTCCGGTGGCCCGGTTACCTCGATCCTGACGTCCACGATTCCAATCTCGACCCGACGGTTCTTCGCCCGCGATTCCGCGTCGACACCCTCGACTCGGGGGCTGGACTTTCCGTAACCCTTCGTGTCGATGATGGCCCCGTCGATGCCGGTCTCGACCAGGTAATCTCGCACGGCCTCGGCGCGCCTCTCCGACAATTCCAAGTTGTAGGCGGCCGAGCCGACATCGTCGGTATGGCCGTAGACGTAGAGCGAGTACCCTTCCGAACTCAGCAGGATTCCCACGATACGGCTCAGGAGCTCACGGTTCTCTGGCCGGAGTTCGGCACGATCGAAATCGAACTCGATAGAATCGCTGCCGAGGTTCATCACCAGGCCGAGCGCCGTGCGCCGGGTCTCGACGATCCGGCTCAAGGCCTCCTGCAGGCGGTCGAACTCGGCCTGACGTTCGCGCCGCACGCGCTCGGTCTCGGCGCGAGCTTCACCGGCTTCCTCGATCGCAGCGGCCGCGTTCTCCCGTGCCTCCACCGACACGGCCTCGGCCTGACGTTGGGCCTTCTCCGCCTGGGCGCGACCACCCGCAGCCTCCAGGGCACTCCGCTCGGCCTCGGCTGCCCGATCCAGAGCCTCCTCGGATCTCCGGACCGCGTCGTCCGCAACTCCGACCGCCCGATCAACCTGATCACCCACCGATGCGAGGTCGTCACCGATCTCGATGAGCCGCTGCTCGATCGCGCCAAGCCAGTCGAGCAGCACGTAGCTGCCTACGGCTCCGACCACAGCAACCAGAGCCAGCGCTGTGAGCAGCCAGCGTTTGTACGACTTTTCCATCAACGACGGTCCGAGAAAATGACAAATCGATCGATTTTCAATGAACGAGCGCTACCCAATCTGCAATTGTCGATTTGCGATGGCTTCAAATACCGTTCGGGCGGCCCAGATCTCCATTTCCGCGGGCGGTCTCGGCGATGCGCTTCTGGTGAATCTGCTGCTTGAGGCGTTCGTTCGCGTGCTTCAGGTACTCGATAAGGACGGTCAGGCGCTCCCTGGTCGAGGTCATTTCCAGCAACCGCTGCTTCTCCTCGAATTCCATGTCCAGGACATAGGCGACCATGAACGAGAGGTCAGACGGAGAGTCCGGGAGATCCAGTTTGCCGGGCCGTTCACCAGTCAGCGCCAGACCCTTCCTGTAGGCCTCCTGGTACAGGCCTCCAAGCGCGTTGCGGAGCGAGGATAGCCGCGGTTCGGGTTCGGAGCGGTCGTCGAATCGCTCCACCTCCGCGCGCCAGCACGGCTCCTGCCCCGAGAACCGAACGATACGGAACCGGGTTTCGCCTTCCGCATAGATATTCATGCGTCCTTCGTCCAGGCGTTCCACCTGGGCGACGCGGGCCAGGACGCCAGCCTGTTGGATCGTCGTGGTGTTCTCCCCGTCACCGTTGCGCCATACGACCCCGAACGGCGCATCCTCGTCGACGCACTCATTGATCATCGTCTTATAGCGTTCTTCAAAAATGTGCAGGGGGAGCATGACGCTCGGGAACAGAACGACGTTCGGCAAAGGGACCAGCGGAATTTCAATGTTATCGGGCTGAGACATGGGTGATCCGCGGAACAGAATATACAGCGGCGGCCGGAGGGCTGAACGCCGCGCTGCCGCGATCAGATGAAGAGTTCTTCGTCCTGGCGGGCCTTATCTACCGTGCTGCGGTCCTTCCGGTGCAATAAAACGTCGAGGCCGCGTGTGATGCCCCGGGCGAGTGCGCCGACCTCGCGAACCGGGCGGATGATGGAATCCTGAACGACATCGACCGTTTCATTGACGCGCTCGCTCACCTCGCGGCTCATCTGGTCCACTTTCTCAAGTTGTTGCTGGAGCGTCTGTCCGGTTTCCCCGATCATCTCTTCCACCCGGGCGAACTGCTGCCTCGCGGCCTTTCCGATCTCGACGGCGTCCTCGGACACGGTCTTTAGATTCTCGGTGATCGTCTTGAGGGGCGGCGCCAGTTCGCGCACCTGGCCTAGCGTGGACTCCACCTGATCGGCAACCCTGCGGGATAGCAGGTAGAGGCTGATCAGGATGCCGGCCTGCAGCATCACAGCGGCGGCCGTGAGACCTACAAACAAAGTCAGCAGACTTTCCAAAACGGCCTCCGATCAGTCCGAACTGTCCTTGTCGTGAAGGTATGCTTCCTTCCCGGCTTCGAAAGCGGCGGCAAACTGATCCTTCTGCCGCTGGACGACGGTCTTTCCCTTGTCGACGAGGCCATCGACCTCTTCTCTACCGCGATCGACCATCGAAGTCACTTCACTGCTGACGCGTTGGCGGCTGTCCTCGACGAAGTGCCGGCCTTCTTCCACCTTCCGGTTCAGGATCTCGCGGCCTTCGTTCGCGCGGCGGGTAATCTCCTCGCGCGTCTCCCGGCCGGACTTCGGGGCAAACAGCAGCGCGACCACGCTGCCGACACCGGCACCGACCAGAAAGTAGAGAAACTTATCTCCAAAGCTATCACTCATGTAGACCTCCGTTACTCTCCTAAATGGTATCACAGGAGCACGGGGTCCCCCAGTGCCGACCAACACCCTTACGAACGCCAGAAACGACTCCTGGCCCGATGTCAGGAAGCCGGTTCGTTTGGATGGAAATGCTTCCAGATCGCATCGAGTTGACGCCGATTGACCACCTTCCGGAGTTCATCGTGTGGCGCAGCGCGGACCTTCTTGAGGGATCCGAAGTGGTCGAGCAAGCGACGCGTCGTCCGCTCTCCGACACCGGAAATCTCCAACAGTTCGCTTTCCCTGTGACGGCGTGCGCGCCGACTCCGATGGAAAGTGACGGCGAACCGGTGGCTCTCGTCGCGGATCTGCTGGATCAAGCGAAGCACCGGAGACCGGGGATCCAACTGGATCGGCTCGTCCTCCCTGCCCGCGATGTAAATGGTCTCTTCTCGCTTCGCGATACTGGACAGCGGCTGGTCGACGATGTTCAAAGCATCGAGCGCCGCCTGCGCGGCATGGAGCTGACCGACACCGCCATCGATGAGAATCAGGTCCGGCATCCGCTGGCCGGCTTCGGTGACCCGCCGGTACCGGCGCTCCACGACCTCACGCATGCTGCGGAAGTCGTCGGGCATCCCAGAGACCGACCGGATTATGAAGCGTCGATAATCCGCCTTGCTCAGGCCCCCATCCTTCCACACGACCATGGATGCGACGATATCGCTGCCCTGCAGATTGGAGATGTCGAATGCCTCGATGCGCCGCGGTGTCTTCTCGAGATCCAATGTCTCTTCCACTTCCTTGGCGATCGTCGATCCCGAAGGGGAGGCCGAGCGAAACCGCTGCTGGAACGAAAGCCGGGCATTGCGCCGCACTAACTCCACCATCTCGCGCTTGCCGCCCCGCAGGGGCGTACGGATCTCCACCTTCCGGCCTTTCCGTTCCGAAAGCCAGACTGTCAGGAGTTGCTGATCCTCGAAGGAAACGGGCACGTGGATCGCTATTGGGATAAACGGAGCGTCCACGTAATACTGCTTGAGCAGCGAACCGAAAAAATCCTCGGCCTGGAAGTTCTCCTGATCCTCCCAGAACATCTCCTTCTTGTTGACCACGCGGCCGCCCCGCATGTGGAATGCCGACACGGCCACCTGCGACCCGTCGCGGTGGTAACCGAAAATGTCGACATCGTCGGAGCCTGTCGAAGCCATTTTTTGCCGCTCGGCGATCTGCCCGACGGTCCGCATTGCGTCCCGGAAGTGCGCAGCCGCCTCGTACTGCTCGTTCGCGGCGGCGATTTCCATTTTTTCATCCAGGCTCTCAAGCAGCGCCGCACTCTTTCCCTCGAGGAACAACCGCACGTCCTCGATGGCCTCCCGGTACGTCTTCTCATCACAGAGCGCTCCGACGCAAGGGCCCAGGCAGCGATGGATGTAGTGCTGGAGGCAGGGCCGGCCCCGCTTGCCGTCGATCCGAATGTTGCAGTTGCGGATCATGAAGTGACGTTCGACCAGCCGCAGGGTCTTGCGGGCCAGGCCGCCCGGGAAGAAAGGCCCGAAGTAGAGGGCGCCGTCCCGACGGACTCGACGCGTGATCAACGCGCGCGGAAACGCCTCGTTGACCGTCAACTTGATGTAAGGATAGGTCTTGTCGTCCCTGAGCAGGACGTTGTACTTGGGTCGGTTCTGTTTGATGAGGTTGTTCTCGAGCGCGAGCGCTTCTCCCTCGGTGTCGGTAACGACGAATTCGACATCGGCGATCTGGGCCGTCATCTGGTCCTTGCGCTGGTCCAGATTCCGGGACTTCTGAAAATAGCTCCGAACGCGATTCCGCAAGGACTTGGCCTTGCCGACGTACAGAACGGCTCCCTGGGCGTCCTTGTAGATATAGACACCCGGGCCGGCGGGTATGGCGGCCAACTTGGCCTCGAGACCAGGATTCTGTGGAGTATTCAAGCCGATACCGCGACGCGCCAGAAGCGGCATGCGAAAAAGCCGCCGACTCCAAGCGCAACAAGGATTTACGGATCTGAAGAGGGATTATAACAAGCTTGACCGTGCTCCGCCTTTCACGTACATTGCCGGCTTAGGAACCTGTGTTAAAAATCGCCTGAAGCTGTAGCGGTGCTCTATGAGCGTCGAATAATGGTGGTCCAAGACCGCCCCAACAGTGTAGACGCGATTTTCAACACAGGCTGTTGGCCCTAGCTCCAATCTCAAAGCGCGACCGGTCGTCGCCGGCGTTGCGGTTTTGACAGACTATGACTAGGCGGCTCCCGGCCCTCCTGGCCATCACAATCACGCTCCTGTTCGCGGTTCTGGCAGCAAATCGGCTCGACTGGACCTCGACGGGATTCCTCACGAGCCTCGACATGCGCTGGCTTGATGCCAAGTTCCGCCTGAGGGGGCCGCGCACGCCGAGTCAAGACTTGATCATCGTCGGCCTGGACGATCGAACGACCTCGCAGCTCGGTTCGGCCCGTGTATTCGAAAGGCACCATGCGGCGGCGCTGGTTGACGCCATCTCCTCTGGTGGGCCCGCCGTCATCGGCTTCGACATCCTGTACTCCGATGCGGACGTCAGCGATGAGGCCAACGACCGGATGTTCGCTGAGGCGATCGAACGCGCGGGCAATGTAGTGTTGGGCGTCTATCTGGACCTGAAGCAAACCACGGGCACGAGTGAAGTCGAAGAGCTCAGCCCGGAGCTTCAGGAACTCGTCATCGAGAAGCAGGTCTTTCCCGCCGTCCGCCGCAACGGCAACGACGCGGCAACGACCATGGTCCAGGGCTCAGATCTGGTGATGCCATTGCCGGAACTCGGGAGGGCGGCGGCCTCCTTCGGTTTCGTCAACTTCCATCCGGACGCGGAAGGCTTTCTCCGACACCAACCGCAGTTCATCGAATGGGGCGGCCGGCTCTACCCGTCACTCGACCTCCAGATGTTGAAGAGATACACGAACTCTTCTTCGGTGACGGTCACAAAGTAGGACGGGCGGATCGAAAGCGTCCAGGTCGGCGACTACACGATCCCAACGGATCGGTTCGGACGCTACATGGTGAACTTCAACGGCCCGAGCAATACCTACCCTCTGGTGTCTTGGGTGGACGTGGAAGAGGGGAGGGTCGACCCGAGCATCTTCCACGACAAGATCGTCATCGTCGGCCCGCACGCCATCGGACTCGGCGATGTCGTACCCACGCCTTTCGACCCGGTGCTTCCCGGCGTAGAGCTCCATGCCAACGTCATCGATAACATCATCAGCCAGCGATACCTCGTCCGGAGCACGATGACGACAATGGTCGATCTGGGGCTGATCCTCGTCTTCGGGTTCGCCGTGGCGCTCTACATGCCGAAGATGGGCGCAACTCGCAGCATTTTCTACGCCAGCCTGGCGTTCCTGCTCTTTACGGCTTTAACGTCTGGGTGTTCCTGCAGTTCAGATGGGTCTTGAGCTACATCTACCCGGGGCTGGCGCTGGCCACGACGAGCGGCTCGCTGATCGCCTACAAGTACCTCACCGAAGAACGCGAGAAGAAAAAGACCAAGCAAGTGTTCTCCCACTACCTGGACCAGGCTGTTATCGATCAGGTCATCGACCAGCCCGAAAAGCTCAAGCTCGGGGGCGAGAAGCACGAGTTGACGGTACTGTTCTCCGACATCCGCGGCTTCAGCACCTTCTCGGAGCGCATGACGCCGCAGGAACTCGTCGGTTTCCTCAACACCTACTTCGACCAGATGACCGACATCATCTTCAAGTACAAGGGCACCCTGGACAAGCTCATCGGCGACGCGGTCATGTGCTTCTGGGGACATCCGATCGAGATCGAGGATCATGCGCTCCGGGCCACGATTGCCTCTCTCGAGATGATGCAGGCCGTCCGGGAGATGCAGCGGACCGTCAAGCTTCCGGGCGGACACGTCTTCGACATCGGGATCGGTGTAAACAGCGGGGAGATGGTGGTCGGTAACATGGGTTCCCAGAACCGTTTCAGCTATACCGTGATGGGCGACGAGGTGAACCTGGGAGCACGACTGGAGGGACTGAACAAGTTCTACGGCACGAACATACTGGTCACCGACTCTACTTACGAGGCCATCAAACACCGTGTGTTCTGCCGCGAGCTGGACCGAGTGAAGGTCAAGGGAAAGGACCATGCGGTCACCCTTTACGAGCCGCCAGGAGCCTGTCGGGAATAGATTGGGGATGGGTGGCGACAGAAGTCGGGGAAGAACCGGATGGGACCTAAGCTGGACGGGTGAATTTGTAGAAGAAGGCATGACGAAATGCTTCCGATCCGATGACCTGAATCAGAGCTTGTTGATGCCGCCGTCGTTACACGACTGGCTTCCGGAAAATCATTTGGCGCGATTTGTGGCCGACCTGGTGGAGACGCTGGATCTGTCGGCGTTTTACCGTTCCTATGAGGCGAAGGATGGACGAGGTCAGGCGGCCTACTCCCCGGTGCTGATGGTGCGGTTGTTGGTGTAGGGATATTGTACCGGGGTGGTGAGTTCGCGGCAGATCGAGAAACGGACGCATGAGGACGTGGCGTTCCGGTATTTGAGTGCGGACACGCATCCGGATCACAGCACGTTCAACGAGTTTCGGAAACGGCATTTGGAGGCGTTGGCGGGACTGTTTCTGCAAGCGCTGGGATTGTGCCGGAAGGCGGGGCTGGTGAAACTGGGGCATGTGGCGGTCGACGGGACGAAACTCCAGGCGAACGCCAGCAAGCACAAGGCGATGAGTTATGGGCGGATGAGGGGGGCCGAAGAGACGCTGAAGGCGGAAGTGGAGGAGTTGCTGAAGCGGGCCGAGGCGGTCGACGCGGTCGAGGATGAGAAGCAACGGCAAGGACTGACCGACCAGTTGCCGAAGGAATTGGCGCGGCGGGAAAGCCGGTTGAAGAAGATTCGACAGGCCCGGGCGGAATTGGAAGCGGAAGCCCGGCAGAAGGCGGCGCAGGCGAAGGCGGACGCGGAAGCGCGGATGGCCCAGCGGCGGAAGCAAGAGGAGCGAACGGGGAAGAAGACGGGTGGAGGCCAACCGCGGGTTCCCGATCCGAAGCAGGCGGCGCCGGATGCGAAGGCGCAGCGCAACTTCACCGATCCGGACAGCCGGATCATGCCCGACGGCGCGCACAAAGGCAGTTTCGTGCAGGCCTACAATGCCCAGATCGCTGTGGACGATGACACGCAAGTCATCGTCGCGGCCGAGATCACCCAGGACGCCAATGACAAAGAGCAACTGGCGCCCATGGTCGCGCAAGTGCGGCGGAACACGGGGACCCGGCCCGTCGCGGTCAGCGCGGATGCCGGGTATTGGAGCCCCAGGCAGGTGACCGACCCGCGAGCCGCAGGGATCGATTTACACGTGGCCACGGGGCGAGTCCGGACCGGCGCATCCCCGAAGTCTTCCGGCGGCCCGCCCGGAGCGGCTGAAGGCGCCGGCGTACGGGAGCAAATGAAACAGAAACTGGACAGCGATGTGGGGCGGGCCGTCTACAAGATGCGCAAGGCGATTGTGGAACCGGTATTCGGACAGACCCGGGAATGCCGGGGATTCCGGCGTTTCAGTTTCCGCGGTCTCGAGAACGTGCGGGCGGAATGGCAACTGGTCTGTTTGACCCACAACATCCTGAAGTTGTTTCGTTACGGAGGAGGATTCAAGCCACTGGCGGCTTGAATCGAAGCAGGGAGATCCTGGCAAACACAGAATCCGCGGATGAAAAATACGTATCGCGCTCAATGGGGGCTGCCGCAATCTCATCTCATGGATCTGTCTGAGCAAACGCTTCCCAAGGTGGCCTTCATCCTGAAATCGCGATGGGTCTTTCAGCTTCAGACTTCTCCAGATTTCTTATTGCCGACAGGCTCCTAGGGCTTGTTCCACCCGAGCACGACAAGCGCGTCGGCGACCGTCGGGGTAATCCTACCCTTACGAAGAAGATCAAGGGGACCTACATTCTGGCCCGCCATGGGGAGCGGCGGCAGGGTTTCGACCGAAGGCAGGGGTCGGCCGAATTGATCGTCGATTCGAAATGGGACGAGATTCGTACTATCTTTGAGCATGCCTTGGCGGTATATAGGAAGGCGGACTTTGACGCTGCCAACCAGGCATTCGATCACGTGCTGGCACTTGAGCCCGGAGACGGGCCTTCCCTGATGATGAAGGCCAGAATCGAAACGAAGCGTGTCGAGTACGCCGGTGCAACGGCGTCATTCGATCCCGTGCACAAGTTCGACGAGAAATAGGTGAGCGCGACGGACATGACCAAGCTGAGGCGTCCAATCACGGGGATCGCACTGATGGCAGTGTTGGCGTTATCCCCGGCGACCCTCGCTGCCGCCACGGCGGTGCCCGTAGGTGACATTATCCTGCTCGGGACGATCGAACGCTCGGGCCGGCGCCTGCTCAGCGACGCCACTCTTTTCGAGGGCGATGTTCTCCGCACGCGGACCCGGAGCGGCGGCGTGATGAGGGTCGGGCGCGGACGGATCGAGCTCGGCGTTTCAACCGACGTGGCCATCGAAAGCGCCCAGCCTCTGCGGTTGCTGGTTCGCGCCGGATCTATCGCGTTCAATTTCCCGGCGGGCACGGACTTCGTCATCGTGACTCCACAGCTGGAAATCCGGCCGGGTCCGGACCTGGAAGCCGTCTCAGGTGTGATCGCAGCGCTTCCCGAGGACGACCAGGACATCGTCCAGACGCGAAACGGTCTGCTTGATGTCCTTGAACGTCAGGAACACGGCGCCCTGAGGCGTGTCGAAGGTGGCCAGTTGCTGGTCGCCTCCCTGGTCCCCACCTTCTCGATCCCGGTGGCGGAGCCCTCGTTCGCGCTCCCGCAGGCACAGACCCAGATCGCGCAGTTCCAGGCGGTCGAGGGCGACGTCTTCCTCACGCGGTTCCAGACGACTCTGCGAAACCGGGTCGACGCCCCCGGCGTCCCGCTCTTCAGCGGAGACGAGGTCACCACACTCCAGGGCAAGGCTGATGTGTTGTTCACCGATCAGAGCCTGATCACGCTCGACGTCGGGACGACGGTCGTCATCGAAGAGCAGCAGCAGCCCACCGGCATCCTTCGCAGCATCAGCCAGGGGCTGGGTAGCCTCTGGTTCAACATACAGCAGGTGGTCGGCACCGAGACCGAGTTGACAACGCCGACTGCGGTGGCCGCGATCCGAGGAACGGAAGGCTCTCAGTTTGTCCCGAACGCGACCCAGAGCACGCACTCCCTCAATGAAGGCGTCGAAGACATCACCGAGTTGATCACCGGACAAACCGTGACCATCACGGACGGACAGATCGTCACCGCGATTCGCGGTGTCGGTTTCACGCCGATAGCGGCCCTGCTCGCCCTCATTCCGAAACCGGGTGTCGGCGTCGGCGGCGGCGGTGGTGGGGCGGCCGGCGGTGCGGCTGGAGGCGCGGCCGGCGCGGCTGCAGGTGCAGTAACTTCCACGGTGTCCAGCGTGGCGACCGTAGCTGCCGCGTCTGTGGCGGCTGGCGCAGTGGCAACAGCCACCGTCGTCCCGCTTGCGACCCGCAACGAGCCACAGGCCAGCCCGACTAACCCGCTAAGCTTTCCGGGCGGCGATATCGCAACGACGGTTCCATTGGAAATTCGGAGCGAAGCACGTCCGGCCAGCCCGTCAAGACCTGATAGTTTCCCCGGTCCCGAGGACTTCCCCGGTCGCGGCCGGGACGGATTCCCGGGCATTGGCGACTTCCCGGGTGGGGAAAACTTCCGCGGAAACTCCCGGGGTCGGGGCAACGCCAGGCGGTAGATAGTCCTGCCGGCTGTGTTGGCGGTCTCTGACCCCCGAACCACTCCTGACCACACCCTCTGCTAGAATGGCCGGCAGATGCTCAAAGACCATTCCGACAGGCTAAGCATCGGAGACGCCGCACCCCAATTTCGCCTGTCGACTGCAGACGACCAGCGGATAGCGCTCGAGGATTTCCGCGGGAAAACGCTTCTGGTGGTCTTCATGCGCGGCACCTGGTGACCGAACTGCCAGAAGCAACTGGCTCAGTTCGAGTCGGCAGCGGACGAATTCACACACCGAAAAGTGGACGTTGTTTTCATCGCAGCACAGAAGATCGACGGCATCACGGGCGGTAGAAAGTTTATTGAAAAGCGCGGGTACCGGTTCCCTATTCTCTTCGACGCGCAACGAGAAACGACTCGGGCGTTTGGTGTCTACCACCTTGTGGGCATCGACGCATTCCGCATCGCTTACCCCGCCGCGTTCCTGATCGATCCGTCCGGCAAAATTCTGTGGATCGCGGTGAGCCGGAGCCAGACCGAACTACCGACTATCGACGAATTCCTGGGCGCGATCGATAAATAGCGCCTGTTGGGTGTTGGCCGTTAGCTTTTGGCTTTTGGCTTTTGGCCAGGGTCCCAGAACCAAGAACCAATTGCCAACTGCTAGTCATCAGTTTTCAGTTATCAGTACTCAGTAGTGGCTGGCTGTTAGCCATTGGCCAAGCTGCCCAAAGCCAACTGCCAACAGCCAATGGCCAATGGCTAATCGCCAATTGCTAACGAAGCCTCCGGTAGATGTTGAATCCCGCTGTAAACCGGTCCGTTCCGTTAACCATGTATTGCGCGGTCGTCATGGGGGCGGCCGTCGACACGACGAACTCGAACGTGTGGCGGAACGTGGATTTCTGCACACCGAACGATACGGCGGGTCGGTCGAATCGCTCGCCCTTGAAACCGGCCACTCGCGGAATCCATTCGCCGACGAGCGAGACGGTCGGTGTCAGGCGCAACCCCAGTCCCAGACCGACCGAGGCGGTGTAGTCGTGTTCCGCGCCGAAGAGAAGATCCGGCGGCAGGAACGTTTCCTCATTCCGGGTATTGAACGCAATGCCCGGCGATATCGCCACGGAGAATCGGTTCGCAAAGGTTCGATTCGTCGCCAGTTGTAGAAATGGGGCGAAACGATCCTGAAAGTTGTTGCGCCCTTCCACGCCGACCCGAGCCTGGACCGATAGCGGCGCCGAGTCACCCTGCCGCGCGATCTGAAACGCCGAGGCGAACTCGATCGTCCTCTCGAGCGCAAGGTTGCCGCGCATGAAGGAAACACTCAACCGGTCGGTCACGCCCACCTGCAGGCCCAGCGTGGTACGGGAGCCAGCGTCGAACCCGAACAGCCTCGAGGGAGAATCGCGGTCGAACAGCGGAAACGTAAAGCGGTGACCGACGAGAAACTCAACGCCTCCGGGTTCCATCGGCTTCGCGTTGGACAGGTTGACGATGCGTGACCCGAAGAACGCGCCCTCGCGGGCATAGTCGTCGACCGGAATGGCGGTTGTCTGGGACGGCACGCCTGTTGAAGTATCCAGGGCGGGAATACTCCGTGATGCCAGGTCCACAAGGTAGGTGTCGCCTCCGAGTTCGATAACGACCGATCCGTTCTCTGGATCGGTGAAGTGCACGCGCATGCCGTCGCCGAGCGCCGTCGTTGGAAACTCGAAGCGATCCGGGAACCCGAAGCGCATCAGCGGCGTAAAGCGGTACTGGTTTTGCTCAAAAGCCAGTCCGAACCGATTGCGGTCTCCACCGCCGCGAGGGTCCAGGTGGCATACGTCGCACCCGTCCACGCCGGCCCTTCGGAACGGATCGCTGCGGAACAGTTCCAGGAAGTCGGGAAAGGCGGCGGCCGGAAGCGCAGAAGCCAGAATGACGAGGAAACACAGAACGATCTTGTCCAGACGAAGCATAGAATCACCTTTCACCGTTTCTTGATGCTGTAGGGGCGGTCTACGACGTCTACGAGCGCCCATTAGGCGCCAGTAGAGCGCCGCTACAGCTTTAGACGACTGTCAACACAATAGGCGAACCACCGCCTTTTCCGCCGGAGTTGAGCCGATGCCGCGACACATGCGCGTTCCCGGCCGCAAAGAACCTCCAGGGTTTATCCGTGAATTCGCCGGCATAGTCGACGCCGATCCGTGGACTCACGGCGATTCGGCCCGGATCGAGTCTCCGATCCTCAATCCAGATATCCGGACCGGCCAGGTTGGCGGCGTTCAAAGACCGGTCGATCGCCATCGCCTGGCAGAGCTTGCCCGGCCCGCTCCCGATATCTACCTCCCGGCCGGCGCGCGGACGGAGCCGCCGCATGCGCTCCACTCCGTCGATCGGTTCGATCGCGCGGATCAGGACGGCAGCCGGGTAGCCTTTTCTTTCCGTCACCGCGTTCAGGCAGTTGTAAACACCGTAGATCATGAACACATATGCGTAGCCGGGAGGCCCGAACATGACCTCCGTCCGGCGGGTCCGTCCCTTGGACGCGTGGCACGCCAGATCGTGCGGGCCCACGTAGGCTTCGGTCTCGACGATCTTGCCCGCCAAGCGTTCGCCATCCAGCTTACGCACCACCACCATCCCGATCAGGTCCCGTGCGACTTCGGTCGAGGAACGCGCATAGAAGCTCTTCGGCAGTCTCATTGTTCCTGCTGCGACCGGGTCAACCGAACCGCGGGCATCATCGCCACCGAGACCAGTGCCAGCACACTCACTACTGTGCCGACCACAAACGTGTCGTGAAGCGCGTTGCCCGGCATGGACTGAAACAGGGTGATGAGGTCGGGTGAAAAAGCTGCACGGAAGGCCGGCTGGAGAAATGCGTTCGGGTTCTCCACAAGCTGGCTCAAGTCTCCAGCATCCGCACCGGACTGAACCAGCACCGAAACCTGCGCGTTCATGCGTTGGGTCATGATCGTGCCCATCAAAGTGACTCCGATCGCGCCGCCGATGCTACGAAAGAACTGAGATGCCGAAGTCGCGATGCCGAGTTGTCCTCGCGGAACCGACGACTGGACCGCAATCAGGCCGGTGATCATCACCAGTCCCATCCCGGCTCCGATAAAGGCCACGTTGCGCAGGACGAGGCCCCGTGTCACGCCGTCGCCCATCACGTCCATTAGCACGAAACCCGTCACCATCAGAGACATCCCCATCAACATCAAGGTACGAAACGTGACATGCAACAACAGACGGGCTCCGATCACGGCAAAGACGACCCAACCCATGAGGAGGGGTGTCAACACCGAGCCGGCCTCGGTGGCTCCCGTGCCGAGGACACCCTGGACGAAGAGAGGTACGAACGAGATCATGCCGAACATCGCCATCCACGAGAAAAAGCCATTGAGCGCGGCCCCCGAGAACACACGGTTTCGGAACAGCCCGACGGGAATCAGCGGCTCGTCCGCCCGCCGCTCGGCGCGAACGAACAGTCCCATCGCCAGGGCGCACCCGCCGAGCAACATCGCATTCGGCCCGGACAGCCGAAACCCGCTCGCACTCCGCATGAGCAGGAGCATCAGGAGCGTGATTGACGTCGTAAACAGCAGAATCCCAGACAGGTCGATGGCCCGCTTTTTCGAGCGCGGATAATCCTCGACGAGTTGCGTTCCGACGATCAACGCCGCAACGGTACCGAACGGAATATTCAAGTAGAACACCCAGCGCCAGCTGAGCTGATCGGTGATGATACCCCCCAGCAACGGGCCGCCAATCGATGCCACGCCCCAGACCCCGCTGATGTAACCCTGAATGCGGGCGCGCTCGAGGGGAGTGTAGAGTTCCACAACGATCGTCATTGCCAGGGGCAGCAACCCTCCCGCTCCCAGGCCCTGGATTGCCCGGAAGACGATCAGCGCTGTCATCGAACGAGCCTGACCGCACAATACGGATCCGACGACAAATAGCGCGATCGCGAGCAGATAGAAAGGACGGCGACCGTATATGTCGGAAAGCTTACCCCAGACAGGGACGGTGACGGTGGACGTCAGCAGGTAGGCGGAAAAGACCAGGCTGTAGACTTCAAGGCCGCCAAGGGAGGCCACAATCGTCGGCATCGCGGTTCCGACAACGGTCGCTTCCAGCGCAGCCAGAAACATCCCGACAAGAATGCCGATCGTGATCGTGAACCGCTTCGAGGATGGCAGTACCAATCTTTCATTATTCATCAATGACGGCATTGCAGTGGGCCGAAATCGTGAATTACGCAAAGACTCCCGATTCCCGGGGCAAACTGCTCCGACAAGGCTCGCAAGGGAGCTAGCTGTAGCGCTTTCTGAAAAATGTGGTCCTGATGAGAACTATGGAGCGATGGCGTGTCGGCGTTCGCCGGTAGCGCGGAAAAATCTACGGACGGAACGTGCGGTCCGGCAGGTCCACTGCCTGGACCGCAAGCTGTCCAACCGCTTTATGCAGCCTTGGTACTGCCGTTCTTAGTCTTTCTGGTCCGCTTCTTGATCTTCCAGTGAGCGAAAGGGTACTTGTGCCCACAGTTTGGACATTCCCAGGCCCCGGTCGCGAGGTCGGCATCGGCTTCATGGAACATGGCGACTACCAGATGGCACTGCAGGCACATCGTTGGCTGGCTGTAACCCTTTGTCTTTTCAATACTCTTGGCCATTTAAAACCTCAGTTAAATGACCCCCGGCAGAGCCGGGGGCTTATTTCTGTGAGCCCCTCAAAGGGGCCGGTCAAGAGCCGCCTGAAGGCAGCTGATGCCCCCACGCCATGTTCAGCTCCTCCAAACGCTGCTCCTCCCGCTCCTGCCGCCAAATGTATTCCCGCACGAATTGTTTGTCCATCCCCACCGTGGAAACGAAATAGCCTCGCGCTCAGAAACTCTTCCCTGTCAAACGGTGTTTCAGTCCCAGAAAGTTCCGGGCAGTCGAGATTGCACTCTTCCCCTTGATGAATCCCGCCACACTGGATACCGCCTACTTCGGAATGAACACCATGTGATACTTGCAGTCCCATTTCGTGTGCGATCGCCTTCGGGCCTCTTTCATTGAGTCCTCCTTCTTTGGAAGTCGTCGCTTCCAAGCAGGACTTTCCTATCTACCGCCGCTCTCGGTCAAACCTCTGCGAGTCGCCCCGGCTAAGCCGGGGGTTTACCTATGGGAATCAGGCAATTCCGCGGACCATCCCGGCCCGCACGGCAACCCGGTGTCTCCATTGTTAGACGGCCGAAAAACGAAAACCGTACCAACCAAACGCATACGCGGCCCTGATTGACGACTGATTACGGCTTAACTTGTTGTTTTTAATATGATTGTGGTCAGCGCCGAAGAGCATGTCCAGACGACCCAACCGGAGACTCAGACGGCATGTTCCTCGAATCGCGACACTTCCGGTCACGAGTACGGCTGCTAGCAGCCCGTGGCAGAAGTCTGATGGCCCGCGCGCATGGGTCTTCGGAGGCGGAGACGAGGCGCGAGGAGGAAGTGATGCTGCTTCATCATGACGACGAGCAACGAAGTATTCGCCCCGAACCCCTATGCGCCCGAAGGGTTGCGGCGACGTCACACCATCTCGGTTGTTGCCACCCCTCAACGATGTACCCGCATCGTTAGTCGGCGCGACGTCGCCGTAACGCGGGCTATCAGACTTCTGCCACGGGCTGCTAAGATCGGCGTCTATGCGCCGCCTCCCGGTAATACCGATCGTCGTTGCCACTACGCTCATCGTGGGCGCGGTTCTGCTGGTGGCACTCACGGGTGAGGTGGAGCGGATCCTCGATGCCCCGAACGTATTCGCTCTGATCGACGTCGAAGGCGTCGAGACCGAATTGGCGATCGCTCCAGATGGAAACCGGATCGCCGTCGTCTCCTCGGGCGATCTTTGGGTGGTCGACCTGGCGGCCGGATCCAGCCGTAGACTGACGGAAACGGAGGTGGCGGAATCCACCCCGTATTGGACACACGACGGTTCTCGGATTACGTTTGCACGCGGAACAGACACGTTCATCATTGACGACGAAGGCAACGGTGAAGTTCTGGCCCTAGCCAACGCGACCGATATGACGTGGTCCGCAACCGGGACGATGGCTTTCGTGCGCGACCGCGGACTCTGGCTGGAGGCGCCGGACGACGAAGCGCGGCTACTCGTGCCGCCCGACATCAACGTGGACGTTACGATCCGATCGCCCCGGTTCTCTCCCGACGGACTCGAGTTGGTGTTCGTCAAGTCGATGTTGAACCTGCGCGGTGAAGTGTGGCGGGTGGATGTGGAAACGGCGCTGCTGCTCCCGGTTATCACCGATCGAGTGGCAGAAAATCCCACCGCGGCGGAGTGGATTACCGACAGCCGGCACATCGTCTACCTTACCGATCGCGGTGGTGGCCTTGCGATCTGGTACGTGGACCTGGATGACGCCCTCCTGTTGCCGATGACCGATCCGATGATGGTTCGGTCGGCCGCGCCACTGGGCATCGCGGTTCACGGGGACCGGATCGTCCTTCCCCGGCACTTCATCGAATCCGACATCGAAACATCTTCAGGCCTCACGATCGCGGGGACCGATCAGGCAGAGTTCGATCCCGACGTGTCTCCCGACAGCACCTCGGTCGCGTACACGGTCGCGAGTCGTGGCGCCTTCGAAATCTGGGAAGCCGACCTCGATGGCAGTGAGCCGCCACGTTACGTCGCACTCGGCCAGCACCCAAGGTATTCTCCGAACGGCAACGAGATCGTCTACGCCCGGATCGATCTGGACGGCAACAAGGATGTCTGGAAAGTCGACGTGCATAGCGGCATCCCGTTTCGGCTGACCGATGCCCGGGAGATCGACGACGCGCCCGACTGGTCACCTGACGGACGGACGATCGTTTTCTCGTCGGAGCGCGGCGGTGTATTGAGCCTGTGGACCGTGTCCGCATCGGGCGGCAAGCGGCTTAAGCTGCAGGTCGCCGGCTACGCGCCGCGCTATTCGCCAGACGGAGAGCGCATTCTTTATTGGTACAGCAACGCGCTGTGGACGATTGTCCAGAGCGCCGGCGCGCCGGTAAAAGTTGCCGACGTCGGCGGCCCTCGGCCCGGGCTCTGGGTCGGAATCGACCCGACCTATTTCCTCGACGAGGGAATCGTGTATGGCGACCGGGTGACGCCTGCCGGCATCTGGCCCGAATTCGACCGCCTGCCCGCCGGCGGGTGGGTGTGGTCGACCCTCGAACTCGAAAAGTCGGAACTGTGGGCAGTAGATCTGGTTTTCACGGAGATAGAGTGATGAGTTTCACCGGCAAGATTGCGGTGGTTACCGGAGCCACCAGCGGCATCGGACGGGCGACCGCCCTGGCATTCGTCCGGGAGGGCGCGACGGTCATGGGTATCGGGCGGCGCGCCGAAGCTCTCGATGACCTGTCTTCAGGCGGTATCCGGACGTGCCGGGCGGATCTGACTTCGGAGGCAGATACCGAGAAAGCAGCCCGGACCACGCTCGACGACCTTGGAGGGATCGACATCCTGGTCAACGCCGCCGGCATCCTCGCGATGGGGAGCGTCACGGACACAACGCTGGAAGACTACGACCTGATGATGAACATCAACGTACGCTCGGTGCTCCACCTGATGAAACTGTTTCTCCCTTCGCTGACCGAACGGAAGGGCAACGTCGTCAACGTGTCCAGCGTCACCGGCCTACGCGCATTTCCCGGCTTGCTGTCCTACTGCGTCAGCAAGGCGGCCGTCGATCAGCTAACCCGCTGCACCGCGCTGGAACTCGCGCCCAAGGGGGTCCGTGTCAACGCCGTGAATCCAGGCGTGGTTCGCACCAACCTGCACCTGGGCGGCGGAATGCCTTCCGACACCTACGATGGTTTCCTCGAAAGAAGCAAGTCTACGCATCCGATCGGCCGCATCGGACAGCCCGAGGAGATCGCCGACCTGATTCTCTACCTGGCGTCGGAAAAGGCGGGCTGGATTACGGGCGCCATGTACTCGATCGATGGCGGAAGAGCAGCAACGTGTGCGCGATGATGGTTTATCCCCGGGTAGGCAGAACCACTACCCTTCGCCACGGCATTTCGCCCGTGCTGTGGGAACCCAACCCCATTTCCTCGACTAACATGTGCTGGAGACGCCGGATCTGTGAAGACTGGGGCGAGAGTTCAACCGGATCTCCGTGAGAGAGTACGCGATCCACGCCAGCCCGAGCTTCCCGTAAAGCCTCGTCTTCGACGTTGATCTGCTGTTCGAGCCCGAAAGCATCCTCGAGATAACCCTTCATCTGGCTTAACGTGTTGCTGCGGATGACGGCGATCTCCAAGCCCCGCTCCTCAAGCTCCTGGAGGGTTTTCGGTTGGCGCTTCTCGTGGGATTTGAGCGTCAGTACCTGGTTGGCGTCAGCGGGATTCCTTGCGATCGTAGCGGGTACCTGGAGGTCCCGTATGGCACGCGACAGTCGGTCCTTACTCACACCGTAAGGAAAGATCCGCAGGGTCGTCTTGCCGTCGGAGTCCGGCTTGCGTATGCGGCGTGCACGGGATTCCCGGACCGGGATGGCTTCTTCGTCGGGCGGCGTCTCGGCCTCCTCGACCACTTCAAAGCCGTCCTCACTGCGCAAGCGCACCTGGGGCCGAACTTTCTTTCCGCGCAGAAAAGCATCCACGACACCGGCCGTGTCATGGTAGACCGACAACCGGTCGCGGGTGCGAATCTCTACGAGGGTGTCGAACGTGGGCGGCGCTTTTCGCTCCAGGACCGTCTTCTGTGTACGACGCCTTCGGGCCTCCACGTCACCGAGCGTGACCGCGTGGATCCCGCCGAGCAGATCCGACAGCGTCGGGTTCATCAACAGGTTATCGAGCGAGTTCCCATGGGCGGTGGCGATCAGTTGAACGCCACGCTCGGCGATGGTCCGGGCCGCGATGGCCTCTTCTTCGGTGCCGATCTCGTCGATGACAATGACCTCGGGCATATGGTTTTCCACGGCTTCGATCATCACCGCATGCTGACGCTCTGGCGCTGGCACCTGCATCCTGCGCGCCTCCCCGATTCCCGGATGAGGGATGTCGCCGTCGCCGGCGATCTCGTTCGACGTATCTACGACGATGACACGCTTGCCCAGATCGGTCGACAGCACGCGGGCGCTCTCCCGAAGCAGCGTGGTCTTGCCGATACCCGGCCGGCCGAGGAGCAGGGTGCTCTTCCCCGATTCGATGACGTCACGAAGAACGTCGACCGTTCCGAAAACGGCACGGCCGACCCGACAGGTCAAGCCGATTATCATGTCCCGGCGGTTGCGCATGGCGGATATGCGGTGGAGCGTCCGCTCGATTCCGGCGCGGTTGTCGGCCGTAAACGCTCCGACGCCGTTGACGACATGGTCCAGTTCTTCCCGCCCGACCGGCTGGTTTCCCAAATACATGGAACGGCCCGGGAAGCGCGCCGCCGGCCGTCGGCCGAGGTCCATCAGAATCTCGATCAGTTCTCCCAGGTCCGTCACGTCGCCGAGCGATGCTCGGATCCGATCCGGCAAAACAGCCAGTAAGAGGTCGAGATCGTCGGTGATTTCCCAGCCCTGCAAAACACCCTCCCGTTCAAGACAATCGAATTAGCAGTCCGTGACAGAGGTCTGATGGCCCGACAGGTCGGTGTCCGGGTCTTTGATATAGTAAGGAACGTGAGGAGTGAAAGGAAAGCAGGCCGTGGTGGGACGTCTTAAAGAATGGCTTGGCGAGTCCGCCACCAGGGGACGCGGGCGTACGGATTCGCCCGATCAACTGGAACTCCGGAACCGGGAGGACTGGAAAAGGCTGATCGAATTGTCCGAAACCCGGCCCGTCATCGTCTTCAAACACAGCACCGCATGCGTGACCAGCGCACACGCGCTCGGGCAATTCGAGGAGTTCGTCTCGGTCGAAAAGGATCTGAAGTTCGCCATCCTCATGGTGATTCAAGACCGAACGATGTCCAATCTGGTCGCAGAACAGTTGAACATCCGCCACGAATCGCCCCAGGTCATCGTCATCAGGAGCGGATGCCCCGTGTGGCATGCTTCCCATTGGATGATCGACCACGGAAAGCTGAAGGAAGCTATCGCCTGATCGCACGCGAGCGATTTATCTCTCCGACTACCGAGGTTCCGACGCATGGATGAGCACCGCCACACCAATCATCTCGCGACAGAGACCAGTCCGTACCTGCTCCAACACGCTCACAATCCCGTGGAATGGTACCCGTGGGGGGATGCCGCGCTCGAACGCGCACGCACCGAGGACAAGCCGATCCTTCTCAGCATTGGTTATTCGGCCTGTCACTGGTGTCACGTCATGGAACGGGAGTCGTTCGAGGACGAGAGCATGGCGGAGCTGATGAACAGGCATTTCATCAACATCAAAGTCGACCGGGAGGAACGGCCGGACCTGGACCAGATCTACATGAGCGCGGTCCAGTTGATGAGCGGTAGCGGCGGCTGGCCGCTGACGGTCTTCCTGACTCCCGACGGAAAACCGTTCTACGGCGGAACCTACTTTCCACCGGACGACCAGTACGGCAGGCCCGGCTTTCGACGCGTTTTGAACTCCATCGCCGAAGCGTACCGGGACCGCAGGAACGACGTCGCTTCCAACGCGCGCAAGGTCATCGAACAAATCCAGTCCCAGGCGAACCGCCGAAGCGGTTCCGGCCGGATCGACCTGCCTCTGCTCGAACGCGCGAGCGATGGCATCGCCTCCCGGTTCGACGCTCGATACGGCGGTTTTGGTCAAGCGCCCAAGTTCCCGTCGAGCATGACGCTGGATTTTCTGCTGCGGCAGCACGCCAGGACCGGAGACGCCCCGACGCTCGACATGGTCACGCTGACCCTCCGCAAGATGGCGCTCGGGGGGCTCTACGATCAAGTGGGCGGGGGATTCCACCGGTACTCGACCGACGAAGCATGGCTCGTGCCTCATTTCGAAAAGATGCTCTACGACAACGCGCTCCTCGCCCGCATCTACCTGGACGCGTTCCGAGTCACCGGTGATCCGCTCTTCAGACGCGTCGTCGAGGAAACGCTCGACTTCGTAGTGCGCGAGATGCGCGACCCGAACGGCGGATTCTACTCAACGCTCGATGCCGACAGCGAGGGCGTGGAGGGTAAGTTCTACGTCTGGGATCGGGCTGAATTCGACGAAGTCATTGGTCGAGACAGCGGGCTGCTAGCGCGATTTCTGGACGTGACTGATCGAGGAAACTTCGAAGGCAGCAACATTCTGAACATGCCTCTGCCCGCAGAGGAGTTCGCGGCCAGCGAGAGCATCGAAACATCAGTCCTATCGACCGCGTTCGATGCGGCGCGAGGGCGACTCTTCGAGCGGCGTCGCGGTCGGATTCATCCCGACCGCGACGAAAAAATCCTTACCGATTGGAACGGCCTGATGCTCGCCGCGTTCGCCGATGCCGCCGCCTATCTCGGGCGCGACGACTACAGGCGGGTGGCCGAGACCAGCGCGACATTCATCCTGGACACGATGTGGGACGGTCAGCGTCTGTTGCATTCCTTCAAGGACGGCCGAGCCCGCTTCAACGCATACATCGATGACTACGCAAACCTCGTCGACGGCCTCTTCCGCCTGTACGAGTTGACTTTCGAAGAGCGGTGGATCATCCGGGCGGTGGAACTATCCGACCACATGGTTGAGGAGTTCTGGGACGATGAAAACGGGGGATTCTTTTTCACGGCCAGTCGTCACGAGACGTTGATCGCCAGAACCAAGGAGTTCTTCGACAACGCGACACCATCGGGAAACTCCGTAGCTGCCGATGTTCTGGCCCGCCTCGGCTCACTCATGGACAGAAACGACTTCAGGGACAAATCGGAAAGGATCTGCGGTCTGGTTCGGGACTTCATCGGACAATTCCCTTCCGGCTTCGGCCGAACTTTGGCGGCTGCGGACTACCTGATCGGCCCTTCGCGGGAAGTGGCCATCGTCGGCGGGGGCGGGGCGTTCATCCGGACCTTGCGGCAACACTACATGCCCCGTACCGTGGTCGCCGCGGGTGAGAACTCGAGTATCGCGCTGCTCTGCAACCGACCCGCCCTGGACGGAAAGCCGACGGCCTACGTGTGCGAGAACCAGATATGTCACTCCCCAACATCGGAACGCGCGGAGTTCGAACGGCAACTGCTGTCCGGATGAGGTGAAGCGAGATGCTGGAGCGAATCGGGAGATTGGCGGTCACAGACCGCAGCTACAGCGCTTGAATCCCAAATCCGGGCTGCCGGGAACCTTCAGGAACGCGTCACGGTGCGTCGCTCCCGACCGTGCCACACAACCTCGGTGACGGTGCGCTCGGAAGGATCTTCCGTCTCCGGGCCGCCTTCCATGATCTTGCGGATCTCGTCGAGAAGTTGGTCGGGGGTGAACGGCTTATCGAGCTGGGGATCGCTCCACCGAAACCGAACACCCTGCTCGAATCCGCCCGAAATGAACAGTACCTTCACGTCGGGACGAATGCGAAAAGCTTCGCGGGCGAGTTCAGGACCGCTCATGTCCGGCATACTGATGTCGGTGATCAGAAGCCGGTACGGCTCGGCCGACAACATTTCGATCGCACGCTTAGGGTCGGTCGTGGAATCCACGAGACAACCGGCGTGGCCCAGAACACGCTTCGTCGTCCCGAGCACAGCAGAGTCGTCATCGACCAAAAGGATGCTGGCTTTCGCACTCCCAGTCATTTAGAGCTCTCTTGATATTCTTTTCCGTTTTTCATGGAAAACGGGGTTTGAGTCATTCTAGGCAACGGGTCAGACGAGAATCAAGCTCATTTTGAGGCCCATGGATCAAAGCAGCCCGTGGCAGAAGTCTGATGGCCCGCGTTACGGCGACGTCGCGCCAGATGCTAGGCGCCGCGCCGACAGCGATGCGGATACATCGTTGAGGGGCGGCAACAACGCAAATGGTGTGACGTCGCCGTAACCCTTTGGGCGCATGGGGGTTCGGAGGCGTATACTTCGTTGCTCGTCGTCATGATGAAGCAGCATCACTTCCTCCTCGCGCCTCGTCTTCGCCTCCGAAGACCCATGCGCGCGAGCCACCAGACTTCTGCCACGGGCTGCTAGTTGGGACAGTTTGGTCTATCGAGGTGTCGCCAATCCGACTGGCTTCGATTCGCCTCGACACTAGACCATATCGCACTGCGTATCAGCTATATAGGGCTTGCCTCGGGATCGGGCAGCGGCGGATGTTTCGGACGAAAGCCAAGCCGGCGGCCACCATCGGGCAAAGCATGGGGATGATCGGCCAGAATCCGGTCTATACGCCCCCGCCAGGTCCGGCTGGGTCGGTGGCGGGCGCTTTGGCAGGTCATTGTCAGGCCCCATCAGTTATTCTAGTCTGGCCTCGGAGTGGGCTGAAAGGGACCTACTTCAACGCCAGGAACCCGCCAGATCAAAACTTGATCGCCCTTGCCCCCTGTGCTCAAATAGCCCGCATCCAATACCCGCAACTAACGGAGGCCCCCATGAAATCAAACCCGTTTCTGTCCGTTTGCGCCCTGCTCGTGATGCTGGTCGCGACGGGCTGCGCCGCTCCGGAACCGGCGCCCGAACCCACCCCGGAACCGGCCACACCGGAGGTGATTCGCACGGCCGATCCGATCGCGCGCGGCTTATCGCTTGATGACTTCCCGCGCATCAAGGAACTCGGCGACGGCGTCTACTCGTACGAAGAACTGCGCGGGCGTGGCGGCGAAGAACCGTTCACGACGGTCAGCATGTTCGTCGTCACCGACGAGGGCGTGCTCGTGGCCGACGGACAGGGAAATGTCGAAGCGACACAAACGATGGTCGATATGATCGCCGCGATGACCGATCAGCCGATCACTCATGTCGTGATCTGTTCCGATCATGGAGACCACACGGGTGGCAACACCGCGTTCCCGTCGGATGCGACTTTCATCGCATCGTCGACATCGCAGGCGACCATGGAACGGTCCGCGAACAACCCGAATCGGCGGGAAGGCTCTCCACCGGTCATCGTTCCACAGGAAACGGTCGACGATCTGATGACACTGACGCTGGGCGGTAAGGAAATCCAAATCATGTTCCTGGGTCGCGCCCACACGGGCGGAGACCTGTCGGTGTACGTACCCGCGGACAAGGTTCTGTTCATGAGTGAAGCGTTCCTGAACCGCGTGTTTCCCGCGATGCGCTCGGCCTATCCATCGGAATGGAGCGAGGTAACCAACAAAGCGCTGGCGATGGACGTCGACGTCTACGTTCCGGGGCATGGGTTCGTCGAAGAAGCCGAGGTCTCACGGGAGGAACTGGAAACGTACCGGGATGCGCTGGACACTGTGATCGCGGAGGCAACCCGGTTACACGGAATGGGGCTGGCCGCCGAGGAGGCTCTCGAGCAGGCGAACTGGGGTGATCTGGCCGAGTGGCGACTCTCGGCGAGCCAGGGCCCGACAGCTTTGCGGAAGGTCTACCAGGAGCTAAACGGAGAACTCGACGACTAGCCCTGCCTTTCCCTGATGACGGCGGGCACGCGTCCTGCCGTCATCAGTTCCCCGACATCATCGCCAGGCTGCGGAGTTCTGCACTCAGGTCGACGACCGACGCCAGATAGGCGTCCTTCAGGCTGGGATCGATCGGCTTGGGAGGATCGAGGCGCTGCGTGCCCGGATTGACGCTCCGGCCGCTGACCGTCATCCGGTAGTCCAGATGCGGGCCTGTCGCCGTACCCGTCATGCCGACCCTACCGATGGGCTCGCGCTGCTTCACTCTGGCACCCACGTTGACAAGAATCCGGGACAGGTGAGCATAAGACGTCGTCACGCCGTTTGGGTGGCGTATCGTCACCATCCGGCCGAAGCCGCCGTTGGTCCCGGCAAACGTCACGGTCCCGTCAGAGGCGGCCCAGACATCGGTGCCCGCCGGTGCTGCGTAGTCGACGCCCAGATGCGGTCGAACGGTGTTGTAGATCGGGTGCAGCCTCGCGGTGGTATAGCCAGAACTGAGACGAGTAAACTGCAGAGGCGCACGGAGGAAAGACCGGCGCGTGCTCATACCGTTCTCGTCGTAGTAATCGTCGCGGAATCGGAAGGCCTGCAGCGGGTGGCCCTGGTTCACGAATTCCGCCGCGAGGAGATCCCCGTACTTGACGAACTCTCCGCGGTGGTATTTGGCCTCGATGATGAGGCGGATGGCGTCGCCGGAACGGATGTCCCGGAAGAAATCCACTTGCGCGTCGTAGATATCGACAAGTCCCATGACGAGCGAGTCGGCCTTGGGGAAATTCATATCCGTCAGCGCTGCCCAGAGGGACCTGTTCACCGTTGCGGTCACCGTCGTGATCTCGGTGACGAGCGGCATTTGGTGAACCCTGGCCACAAACCCGTCGTCCCCGCGCTCGACCTTCAGGACACTCTCGTCGTCGATCGTGTATTCGAAGGCGGCCAGAGACCCGTCGGGCTCTTTCACTATGCGGTAGGGATGCTCCGGTTGGAAGCCCCTGACATTGAAGATCGGCCGTATGGCCTGGGCAACGTCGTATGCGACGCGGGCCGACACATCGTTCTCCTCGAGCGTCGTCGAAAGGGTTGCGTTCGGTTCGAAGATACCCTCGAGAAACTCAAAGGGTGGCGGAAGCGGAGCAGGTACCGCGGCGGCCTCGGCCCGTCCAGCGATCTCGGAATACCGCGGAACACCGGCCAGCAACACCGCGAGGAGCAGCGTCCATATGCAGGTTGCGTGACACTTCCAAACTCCCATTCGACCTCCAAACAAACAAACGCCTGATGCATGGGAGTTACCAGACCTCCCGACGTCAGGCGCAAGCCGGATCACCCTCCCGGATAACCCCAGACATTCTACACTCTTTCACCGATTTGTGAAGCCAGTCCAGGCACGTCGCTGGCTGTCAGAATCCAGGGCGGTAGCGACGGGGTCGAACACGAAATACGTGTCGCAACCGAGTCATTCCCCGATCGCCACCGCTCTCGGTTCTGCTTACCAGTCACATCGGTGCTCACTTCCCTTCGAGCCGGGCGTCTAACTGGCTGAACGGCACAACTCCGCACCAGCAGCCTGTGGTAGCTCTACCCCTGTCACCCACTTGCAGCACAACACTTTCCGCGCCGGCAGACGACCAGCAAGGCGGGGTTCGGGACCGTTCGGTGGCGACAGATGCTTATTTTTTCTTGCAATTGTGCTCGGCGGCAGTTATTCGTCTTACTTGACAAGCACACAAGGTAACTCGGGGGAGGTTGTTTCTTGATGAAAAGGACTGTCTTGGCATTGGCGCTAATCGCCGTATTTGCCATCGCTCCGACCCTGGCCATGGGCCGGGGGCAGAGGCCGCAAGAAACGGAAAGGGCCAAGGATCCCGTGTGTAACATCGAGGTCAAGAAGAACCCGGAGCTTTCCGTCAAATACAAAGGGAAGACCTACTACTTCTGCATGAAGGCCGACATGGAAGCCTTCAAGAAGAACCCGGAAAAATATCTCAAGAAGCCGGGCGTGCACCTGGACTGATATATCTTCCCAGTGGATCGAAGAAAGCGATGATTTCCGATGCCGGAGATCATCGCTTCTTTTGTTTAGCCTCCCGCTAGAACCCGCCCGACGAACTCTGCGTCTGCGCTGATCGCTTCATACGCCCGATTCCGAATCAAGCGGTCCCAGAAGGTCCGGAAGTTGTTCGCATCGAGGCTTCGCGCGCGTTCGAACGCTTCCACAGCCGCATCGGGATCTCCGTTCAGGTAGGACAGAAATCCCAGGTGCATTGCCGCATTCAGGTTCCCCGGACGGTATCGGTTCAGGCGCCGCGCCGCAAGCATGGCCGCGTCGAAATCGCCGGCGGCCAGTGAACGATTGAGCGCCGAGGAATGGTTGATCCCCAACTGGATGTCCAGCAACCGTCGCAGCTCTCCGAAGGGGTCCTCGTGATCGTCCACGTTGACGAACACGTATCTGTCGTTGTTCGTATTCCGTCCCCCTTCCTTCTTGACGACGAGCATCGATGCCGACTGCCGGCCGCGCCGATCGCCTCCTGCCCGATCGCCCGCAGACAGCGCGGCATAGAGACGCTCCGCGAGCTCGCCGGTCGTATTCTCAAATGCCTGTGCCATCGCCTGAACGACTCCTTCGCCAGCCAGGATGTTGCCCTGAACCGAATAGGTATCGCCCTGGATATGCCCGCGCCAGTCCGAAGCGGCGGGACCCGTGACGACCGCGACGTTCCCATGGCTGTCGACGATGGCGATCTGTCTCCCTTCCTTGCCTCGGAACGTATCCTCTGCGAACAGGCGATCCATCACCTGCTGGGCGGTCAGTCCTTCCTTGAGCAGCTCCAGCGCGCGTGGCCCATATCCCACGTTGACGCTGGCCTGGGTCGCGATCGCTCCGACATCCGCAGCGGCCCATGGAACGACAGCGCCTACAGCGAAGTAGCGTGACGCGACGGCCACACCGAGCTCACCCGTTTCGGGATCGAACGCGACGATCGAGAACGTCGCCGACGCGGGCAAAGCCGCCACGAGCAGAAGCGTAATCAACAGGGTTACTTTTTTCATCAATATTCTCCGTTACGTTTTCGAATTCCCGGGCAACACCATCCAGCCCTCGTCCTCCCGCCCGATCAACTCTGCGCGGCCTTCGTGGTATAGCTCGGCGAGACGGGTGCATGTGATGGCGTCCAGTTCGTGACAGGTCAGGCCACGGCCCCGGATCGTGACCATTTTTCCCAGGCCGCGGCGAAGGCCCTTCGGGTCTCGCTGGCGAGGAATGCCCCAGATGTCCTGGGCGGCACCGGGATAAGTTTCAAGGATTGTGTGTCCCCGACTCTTGAGGCGCTCGGCCAACCGCATGCCGCGCGTCGTGAGCTGGCGCATCGGTCCCAGGGTGATTGGGAAGAAACGAATCTTACGCCGCCTCAACTCCAGATCACACTGCCTGAAATGGATGTCCCGGGGGCACGTACAGTCGTTCCGCAGACAGCATCTTCCCGCGGGCAGGAACAGCGGTGCGTCGATTCCGATGTAGGTTGGAGCGAGACCATCCAGGCATTCGAGCAGCTGCCGGTCGTCGTAGACCACTTCGGTGGCGGCACGACCTTGCGAGAGAAAACACAGCCCGGTCTGGCGCTTCTCCGAGCCTGCCAGATCCAGTCCCACGAAGGCGGCCGGCGTGGAACGCCATCGCGGGGGCGCGTTTCGAACTCTGCGGTTTCTTGAGGCTGCGGGCTTCGGCGTCACCGTCCACCGATTATCAGCCCCCACTCGGCCGGCCGCAATCCATTTCAAGCGGAGGCTGCCGGGAAACGATCCTCGACCACTGTGCTACAATGACCGGTTGCTGTAGGGTTTAACCACCGCGGCCGCCGGACCGAAACCTCTTCTCACCCGTGTCTCGAACGCAAGGAATCGATGAAGCAATCAGTACTTGCTAAAGAACATCCCTGGACTCAACCCTGGTATTACGCCAAGGGCAGTAACATTTGGATCCTTGTTTACCTGCTTCTTATCCATGCCGGAGCGGTGGTAGGCCTCATACTCTATCCCTTCCCCGGGTGGACGGTCGTCGTCACGGCGTACTTGCTCACCTCGATCGGAGGGATCGGGACGACGGTCGCCTACCACCGAACCCTGGCACACCGGGCGGTCAAGCTCAATCCGATCGTGGAGCACATACTGATCTTCTTCGCCGTCTTCAACGCTTCGGGAGCGCCGACGACATGGATCGCCAACCACAGAAATCACCATGCCAAGTCCGACACGATCGACGACGTGTCCAGCCCCAGGCACGGTGGCTTCTGGTGGGCCCACCTGCGTTGGCTCTACCAGTGGGAGGCATCTTCGATGGCCAAGTGGTGCCCCGACCTTGATCGACCGAAATACCGGTTCTGGGAAAGGATTCAGATACCGCTCGTCGCTGTCTCGATGCTGTTCGGGTATTTCGTGTTCGGCTGGGCGGGCCTCTTCTGGCTGGGCGCGATCCGGCTGACGTATTCACTCCACGGGCAGTGCGCGGTCAACAGCATCCTGCACCTCAAGCCCGGATTGTCCGAAGGTGTCGATTCGTCCCGAAACATCTGGTGGGTCGGACCGCTGTCGTCGACGGCATGGGGCGAGAATTGGCACGAGAACCATCACTCCGAACCGGGTTCGGCGTGCTTTAGCCGCCACTGGTGGCAGGTGGATCTGGGCTGGTACGCGATCCGCGTCCTCGAAGTGCTGGGCCTGGCGACCGATGTCCGGCGCCCGGTCAGGACGTAGCAGCCCGTCGTTAAAGTCGGCTCTGCACTGTAGGGGCGGTCTATGACCGCCCATTATTCGGCGCTCATAGAGCGCCGCTACAGCCTTTAGGCGGCGTTCAACCCGGGCTCCTAGTCAAAATAGAGCCCGGATAGTACTGCGCGAGGATGGCTTCATGCGCGGCGCCACGATCGGCTAAGACAGCAGCCCCGATCTGACACAGCCCCACGCCGTGGCCCCAACCGGCTCCGCTCAGGCGAAATCCCTCCGCAGTGCGATCGACAACGAACGCTGAGCTGTAAAGGTGCGTGTCGGACAGCACACGTCGGATCTCGAGTTCCTTCCCAACGGTCAGGATCCCCGCGTTGCCCCGGATCCTCAGACGGACGATCCGTCCCGACGGCCCCCGCTCGATCGGCTCCAGAGCCTCGACCGAGCCGAGGTCAATGCCCGTCCGTGCCCGGACGAGTGCGGAGAGTTCGTCGACCGTGTAGTCTATACGCCACCGGAAGAAGTCCTTCGTCTCCAGGTCAAAGCCCGGAAGGATCCGCTCGAGCAGATCCACATCACTCGTACCGCAATTTGCATCGGGTCTGGACAGAATCCAGGCCTCGTCGACCCCAGGCACCGCGCCGGGTCCGTCAAACACGGACTTCAGACAGGGAACGTCGCGATCGTCCCACGCGGACCGATAGACCTCGGTCACCCCACCGCAGCATTTCGAAAAGCGCGTGTCGCAGATCGTGTCGCCGAACGTCAGAAACTGTCCCGCGGTCGCCGCTACCGCATTCCGGACACTGTCGGGAGTGGATTCGGGAATGCCCTGGTACCGCTGACAATGATCGTCGGCGCAGACGTCAAAGCCATCGTGTGCTTCACGGCCGTACCATCGGAGGATCTCCCATTCGCCACCGGCCAACTCCCGGGCACCATCGAGCTTGCCGCCATCGTCGTTCGCGAGTTGGGCGGCGAGCCAGCTGCGCGAGATCACGGCGTGTGCCTTTAGAAACTCGGCGGGACTGGCCGCGCTCATCTCCGATGAGATGACACTCTCAATATAGGTCTCGAGCCCGACCTCGTTTATGGCTGTCAGCGCGTTCGGCGTCCCGACGATATTCAACCCACCACGAAAGCGAAGCCTGCGCGGGCGCTCCCAGTGGAAGCCGACGCCGATTGTGACGTCCTCGATAAGGAAAGCGGCATCGGCCTGGACGGGAGACAGGCGCACGGGAGCAGTGAAGCTGTACTCGCCGGGCCCAAGGGGGCGGCGGTCTGCATCGACAAAGTCCCCTTCCAGCACGACGCGGATCTCTTTGCGCGCTTGGACCAGGCCGACATCGACCGCTTTCATGGCCCCACCCCGATCTTTCGGGCAACGGCAATGAAGTCGTCGGGTGCGAGCATCACCTCATCGTATGCCCGCCGGATCTGGTCCGCGGTCGCGTTCGCGAAGTCCGAGGCCACCGGCAACACGGCCACGCCGCTGAGATCGATCGAAGCGGGGCTCAGGGTCAGTTCGCCCGTGAAAAACGCTTCCGGCCGGTGCTTGCTCCGGGGAAACACGACGAGGTGAAGTCGACCTTCGGAAACAAACGCCACAACGTTGATCATCGGTTCGGTGCGCCGTGGATCCAATTCCTCCAGGACCTCGAGCAGTCTGAAGAAGCGGGCTTCGACCTCTCCCCGGTCGGCGTCCGTCAGGACGAAGAGGCGTCGAAAGCCGTCGTCGATCGCTCCAGGATCGAGGCGCCCAATCTCCGCTACGAGCGGCACCCGGTCATAACGGCAAGCCTGGAAATGCAGGTGGTCCGGTGCGGACGCGCCGCACTCGGCCCCGTTGTAGAGGACCATTGAACCGGGGAGCACCTCCGCAAGCTCCAGCATCACGGAAAAGTCACCGCGTATCGTCTGTGGAACATGATCTCGTCGGACGATGGTCACATGGCGATCCAGGATCGGAAACGGATTCCCGAGAATGACGAAATCGTCGCCGAAAGCCAGACCGCGTTGCGGTTCGGGCAGATTGTCCGCACACAGGAAACACGAACGCTTCTGAATGGATTCCGCGTCGACCGACGCAGTCACACTTGCCATTCGGTGCGGGATGTGGAGCAGATCGATCTGCGATGAACCCACCGAAAGCGCCCGCGAACGCGAGCGGGCGGCGTTGTCGATCCCGGTCCGCAGCAGCGGCCATGCTGCCCTCTGTTGGGCGAGCAGGGTATCCACCGAATCCAGGAGCGAGTCGCGGCCACGAGAAACGATGCGACTATCCCAGCTCATCCACCCGCTCCGCGCGACGCCAGGTTCTTCCGGATCCGGGCACGGATCTCGTCGGTACGAATCCAGTCCTTGTACTGGTTGTACCTGTTGAGCTGTGCCACCGTCGGCCGGCTATCGGTGTTGCCCTCCCACCGGCGGCAGAGGTACAGCGAATCATAGATGCGGCCGATCCTGTAATCACGGCTGATCCGCAACCCCATCGCATAGTCTTCGCCGTAGCTCACGTTCGGGAATCCGATCCCCCGAGCCACTCCGACGTCGTATGCGCGTGGGGCCCCGAACCCATTCACCCTCAGCGCGTTGTTGTGGCCGTTCTCCGGCGTCCACTCCCTGTGGGCGACCAGACCGGGGGCCGTTTTCCGCAGCTCGAAGTCGACCGTCGTATACGCGCCCACGAGCATCGCGTAACGGCACTCGCGCATCTCGCCGACAATCCGCGCGAGCACACCCGCATCGGCAAACAGGTCGTCGGAATCCAGTTGGACCGCGATCCGCCCGCAGTCCGGAGAAGAGACGGCGGCATTCCAGCAACCGCCGATTCCCCGGTCCCTCCGTCGAGGCACGATCCGCACAACGCGGCTATCGGCGAACCGGGCAATCACGCCGGCCGTGCCGTCGGTCGAATGATTGTCGACGACGATCACGTTGAACGGAAACTCTGTCTTCTGGTCCAACGCGCTCCGAAGAGCGTCACCGAGAGTTCCTTCGCGATTCCGAACGGGCATGACGATCGAGGCTTCCACGGTAAACCGCTCCGAGGTCGGAGCGACGCGGTTGTCCTCGGCCTCCAGGTACGCTCCAATACGACCGAGATGCTCGGTTGCGACGCGCTCCATCTCGATCTGATAGTCACGGTTCGCGGGATCGACGTAGTCAAAGTGATTCTCGTCGGGGAGTCGGTGACCGGCGGTTTTGTACAGTGGCTCCGGAATCCGAACTAGCGGGTGTCTTGTGGAGAGCTTGAGCCGAAGGTCATACAACGCCCCCCATCTGAGATCTTGGGCGGGAGTTCCGTGTCGATCCCACGCGGCCCGGGCGCGCGGGACGGACAGGCCGATCAGGGGCCCGAAGTCGAAGTCGTCGCGGACGCTGCCCACCTGGTAGTCAATGCGAGCCTGATCCGTAGAATCCGAGTAGACGATGCCGGCATCCCAGTCGTCGAGGACGGCGGCCATGCGGTCCAGGCTTCCTTCCGGGATGCCCAACTCGAATCCCGGCTCGCCGAGGAACACAACATTCGACGAGACGGATTCCAGAAGATCGGCCAACGACCGGGCGGAACGTTCGGTCCAGTAATGGACTTGCATCAAGCGGCTTTGCCGCCGGCCACAAGCTGCGGGCGAACCAGGATCACACCGGACATCCGGTTTCGAGCCAGGAAGCCCCGAAGGCCCTCCTCGACAACCCGGCCTCGGCTACGTGCGGCATGACGGAGCACTACCCTGTCATCGGAACGCACGAGCAGGCCAACGTGAAATACATCCAGATTCGTCCGTGTGGATGCGAAAAACGCGATATCGCCGGTCTCGGTTTCATCCACGCGGCGCATGAACTCACGCTTCCGCACGCTGCGGACGCGGACGTTTCGGGCGGGCATCCCCTCGACGACGTTCAAGCGGCGATCCCTTTCGACAAGGCCGGCCCCGCGCGTGCGATTACGCACGATGCCGGCAGACTGGTTGTTGCGAATCCAGGCGGTCATGTAGTGGTTGCGGCGTCGCCAATCGACGTCGCCCCCGGCGTACCGGATGCGTCGAAGATTCTCCACGAATCCGGTTGCGGTGGAAGCGCGAGCCAGGGCCAAGACACTCTCGACGTAAGTCACGCAGTCAAAACCTCCGAGTGCGACCGTCAGTCGCTCCGGCAAAGTCGCGGATCCGACAAGAGGTGTTTCGAGGTACGGGAAACCGATGAAGTGCCGGCTGATCGCATCAATCCGCGAACCGATCGCTTCGAGGCCGCGCACCTCGTCGAGAATCGCACGCACCTCGGGTCGGTTGAGATCTGAAGGCTTCGGACCCATGTAGATCCGATTCTAACAGAGCTTGAAATATGAGATTTCGAATCTTGGATCTCGCATTTGGACTCTTGAATATTCTTGAAAAGCTCATCTACGTTGACCGCTCCGGTCGCCTTAACACATCGCAGATTTTTACGGAATGGCAGGCGTGGGGGGACCGTGCCCGTTCGAGTTCCCGTCGTCACGGGCCAGAATCCCCTGAGTTAGGGCACTCTCAGCGTCAGGCGAGTGTAGGCGCGGTGGGCCCGACGCTAAAGGAATGGCAGGGGGACCGTGCCCATTCGAGTTCCCGTCATCACGGGCCAGAAACCCTAGTCAGGGCACTCTCAGAGTCGGTCGAGCAAGGGCGCGGTGGGCCCGACGCTAAAGGAATGGCAGGGGGACCGTGCCCGTCAGAGTTCCAGCCATCACGGGCCAGAAACCCCAGTCAGGGCACTCTCAGAGTCAGGCATGCATAGGCGCGGTGGGCCCGACGATTAAGGACGGGCGTGGGGGGACCGTGCCCGTTTGAGTTCCCGTCAGCACGGGCCAGAAATCCAGTCAGGGCACTCTCAGCGGCCGGTATGCATAGGCGCGGTGGGCCCGACGCTAAGGAATGGCAGGGGGACCGTGCCCTTTCGAGTTCCCGTCATCACGGGCCAGAAACCCCAGTCAGGGCACTCTCAGAGTCGGGCGAGCATAGGCGCGGTGGGCCCGACGCTAAGGAATGGCAGGGGGACCGTGCCCGTCAGAGTTCCAGCCATCACGGGCCAGAAACCCCAGAGTTAGAGCACTCTCAGCGTCGGGCGAGCAAGGGCGCGGTGGGCCCGACGCTAAGAAAAAAAAGGTGCGGCCCCGAAGAACCGCACCTTCCAGGAGGACGAACCGAAGGTGCAGAAGTGTTGGAGGTGGTATTTCCCTGCTACATCAGCAAGTCGTCGTAGCCGGTTTCGTCCGCATCACTATCAGGGTGATCCGGAACGAGGCAATAATCTTCACCATCTTCGAAGAGATGCCCATGGTACGGCTCAATGAGCTGGAACTGCTGAGTGTACTTGTCGAATTTCACTCGAATCGGGATCATGTCTGGTCTCCCTTGCCTGCATGGCTGGAAAGTGCAATCCGGCGACCAATTCGAGCGTCGAGGTATGACGGCGTGCGTACATGGTTGATTTCAAATGGATTCGGTCGCGACGCCGATCGGATGGCGGCGCATCTGTCAGAGGGCCGGCGCCGGGATGCCGACACTTCACGCCCTCGAAGTCAAGATCCTGAAAGGATACCGAGTATGATTCCGGATGGGGTGTGCACCAAGGCAAGGGCGTGGGGGACCGTGCCCGATCATCAATCACCATCGCTGGGAGCCGATCGTGAAACCCGGTCGGGTGCGGCGCGGGCCAGAGGGCGGCAAGATCGCGACCGGCCAGGAATCTTGAAGGACTATGAGTGTGAAACCATCCGTGGGTGAGTCGCCGGAGGCCGACGCCATCCGGCGCCTGATGGAAGGACAACCCTTCCTGCAGTTTCTCCAAATCGAGCTCCTCGATGCCGGCCCGGGATGGGTCCGGGAGCGGCTGGAGATCCAACCGCATCACTTCCAGCCCGAAGTTGTGCACGGCGGCGTCATCTACGGCCTCGCCGACACAGCCGCCGCGCACGCGCTGCTCACCCACCTGCTGCCGGACGGCTGGGCCACGACCGTCGAACAGAAGATCAACTTCCTTCGGCCGGTCCGGGGAGGCGAGCTAATCTGCGAAGCCAGGATCGTGCACCTGGGCCGGACGATCTCCTATGCCGAGGCCGAAGTCGTCGACTCCGACGAGAAGTTGGTGGCCAAGAGCGTGGCCACGATCATGCGGATTGAGCGGGACCGGTAGCCATCGAACGTGTCCAGTGACCCCGACCTCCTCACTCAGTTCCCCTTGTCTGGGCCACAGATCCCAGCGCTGTTGTCTCCGCATCGCGGTGGAACTGACGCGAATACAGCTCGGCGTAAGCTCCCTGGCGGGCCAGCAACGCGGCGTGGTTCCCCTCCTCGATCACCCGGCCACGATCGATGAACAGGATTCGGTCTGCAGCCCGGATCGTCGAGAGCCGGTGCGCGATGATCAGGCTGATACGGCCTTCGAGCACAGCTTCGATTCCCTTCTGAATCCTCCTCTCGGTTTCGGTGTCCACCGATGACGTTGCCTCGTCGAGGACAAGGATCTGCGGATCGGCCAGGACCGCCCGCGCCAGCGACACGAACTGCTTCTGGCCGGTCGACAACCGGTCTCCACCCTCACCGACCTCGGTGTCGTACCCGTCAGGGAGATCGGTGATGAACGCATCCGCGCCGACGTGACCCGCTGCGGCATGCACTTCGTCGTTCGCAGCACCGAGCCGGCTGTACCGGATGTTGTCGCGAATCGTTCCGCTGAACAGGAGCGGCTCTTGCAAGACCATGCCAAGGTTCGACTGGAGCCAGTGAAGGCTGCGCCTCCGGTAGTCGACGCCGTCGATCCTGATCGCGCCCCCGGTCGGTTCGTAGAAACGACACATGAGGCTCGCTATCGTGCTCTTTCCGCTTCCCGTCTCACCGACCAGGGCGATGCTTTCACCTGCGCGAACCCTGAAATCGACATCAGTCAGGACAGGCTCCTCTTTGATGTAGGCAAAATGAACATGGTCGAAGTGGATCTCGCTGATGGAGTCCTGGCCACCGTCGATGGCTCGCCCAGCTTGCGGCTTACGAACCTGCAGTTCGAGGGCTGCACGCACCTCAGGGGAATCATCGATCTCGGGCTCCGTGTCCAGTAGCCCCTGCAATCTCTCCGCCGATGCCTGAGCCTCTTGTAAGTTTGTGAAGCGCTGGGCCATTTCCTGGATCGGGATGTGGAACAGGCCCGCGTACTGAATGAAGGCCACGAGTTCTCCCAGTCCGAGGACATTGCCCGTCAGCAAGCCGCCGCGCCACAGCGCCAGCCCCATGCCGAGTGCGCCGAGCGTCATAACTATGGGCAGATACACCGCGGCATGCAGCGCGCTACGGCGCGAATAACGGGACATCTGACGTGTCAGGACTTCGAACTCCTTCAGGTTCTCTTCCTCCCGCACCAGTGCCCTCGTCGTGCGCACACCGACGATGCCTTCGTTGAAACCCGCCGTAATCTTCGAATTCGTCCGGCGCGCGCTACGTTGAGCCCGGATCAACTTCCGCTGGTAGACGACGGTGACCACCGACAACGGTGGGACAATCGCCAGAACCACGAGGGCCAGCCGCCAGTTCATCCAGAACATCATTGCCGTGATGCCCGACAGTAGAAAGACACCCCAGACCACATCGAGCAGCGCCCAGGGAAGAATGCCCGATATCCGGGCGCAATCCGACGTCATCCGGGCCATCAGCCAACCCACGGGACGCTTGTCGTAGAAGGAGAACGACAACTCCTGGAGTCGTCGGAACCCCGCGTGGCGCAGGTCATAGGCAACCCCCGTGGCCGTTATTCCTGCCAGGACGATGAAGACCCACACCATCGACGCCATGATGAAGGCCAGCGCCACATAGATGCTGCCGTAGGTCCAGATCCGCTCCCCGCCCGCCGTAACCGCGTCATCTATCACCGCGGCGGTGATCCATGGCAGCAGAACGTCCGCGACGGCCACCACCATCCCCGCGAAGGCAAGCCCGCCCAGAGGGGCCCGGTAAGGGCGGGCGCGGGCGATGATCCGCCACCACAGTTTCAGGTCGATCGGGTGATCGTAATAGTCGTGTTCATCCTGATAGGAGTTCATGCTCCCTCCTGCCCAACTCGTTCCGCGGCGACGTGGATGTCGCGTTGGAGTTCATCCTCGAGGGCATTCTGAATTTCCCAGATCCGTCGATACATGCCCGGTTTCCGGACAAGCTCGATGTGATTGCCCTGTTGGACCACCCGCCCGCCCTCGAGCACGAGGATCCTGTCGGCATCCATCAACGTTGAAAGCCGGTGCGCGATGACGATCGTCGTTTGCCGGCCCCGCCGCTTCTCGAGCGCCTCAAGGATCAGCGCCTCAGTCCCGGTGTCCACCGCGCTGAGCGCGTCGTCGAGGATGAGCAGCACCGGTTCCTTCAGAAGGGCACGCGCCAGAGCCACGCGCTGGCGTTGACCGCCGGACAGGGTGACACCTCGTTCGCCGACCAGGGTTTCGTAACCCTTGTCGAACCCTTCGATCGTGTTGTGAACGCATGCCGTCGAGGCGGCCGCGGCGATCTCCTCATGCGCCGCGGTGGCCCGACCCAGTCGGATGTTGTCACCGAGGGTCTTCGAAAAAAGGAACGGCTCCTGCATTACGGACGAAATTCGTTCCCGGACGTCCTTGCGATCCATGAGCGTAATGTCCTGTCCGTCGATCTCGATCGTTCCCTCGTCGGGATCGTAGAAACGGAGCAAGAGGTTGACGATCGTGGTCTTGCCCGAGCCGGACGGCCCCAGCAACGCCAGAGTGCTTCCTGCCGGCGCCCGGAACGAAACATTCGAAAGAGCAGCGCCGCCGGAATCGTGCGAGAACGTAACCTCGCGGAACACGATTTCGCCCGGTGTCTCGACCGGCATCGGAGCGACGGGCTCGACTGGATTCTCCTCCCGAGGATGCTCCAGGATGTCGTTCAGGCGCCCGATGGCAACGGTCGCCTTTCCGAGTTCGGTCAGAATCCTGCCCATCATCCGGAGCGGCCAGATGAACATGTTCACGACCATCAAGAAGAAGAAGAACGTGCCAACTCCCATGCTGCCCAAGGCCATGCGAACCCCTCCGGCCAGGACGACAATCGCGATCTGCGCCATGCAGAGCACGTCCGAAGCCGACCAGAACCCGGCCATTAGTCGGTAGAGGCCGTAATTCAAGTCACGATGTTCGCTGTTGCTTGCCGCAAACTTCTCGATCTCGTAGTCCTGCCGGACAAACGCCCGTACCACGCGAATCCCCGTCAGGTTCTCCTGTAGGGTGCTCGACATACGTCCTTCGGCCTCATCTACCGCCAGGAAGCGTGTCCGAACCCGGCGGAAGAACGTCACCGAGAAGCCAACGATCGGGAGGATGAGCACCAGTGATACGCCGGCCATCCGGGCATCGATGGCGAACATCAGCGGAAGCGGAATCACCAGCATCATCGACGCGCGTCCGATCTCGACGACCTGGCTGACCAGGAACCCCCGGAGCGTATCCACGTCAGACGTACAGCGCTGGATCAGGTCCCCGGTCTTGGCACGGTCGTGGAACGAACACGGAAGGTGCTGCAGTTGGTCGTACAGACGCTCGCGGACACGGCGCGTGATTCGTTCACTCGCCTCGGCGGACCATCGGCCCCGCAGGTACGTGAAAAACCCGGCCAGAGCGGTCAGCAGGACAATTGTCGCGGCGGCGATCCAGAGGTTGGCGCCGAGGAACTCCGCCCCGCCCACCGCCTCGACCGCCCGCAGGACGAACGGCGGCGCAGCACCAGGGTCCCCGACAAGCACGCCGTCGAGCACAATCGAAGACACCAGCGGCACCAGGTAGAGGAAACAGGACGCCACGACAAGCGCGGCAATCGCCGCACCATAGCGGAGGCGTTCACCCTCAGAAAGTTGCCAGATCAGTCTGTACTTGGAAGTCATCCCGTATCTCACACGCCGATTTGCCTGAAACGCCAGGCGGCCCGGAAAACAACGAACGGGATTGTCTCGGAATAGAAAACCGGGAGGATACCCGCTCGTCCTCGAGCGGGCAGATGGATCAGAACCTTCTACGCACCCGCTCGGACGACCGTCGGCCGATTACCGACCGCCCCAATAAAAAGAGACTTAATGGTGTGGATGCGCATCGAATTGCTCCTGAACAATACTATACAAGTAACATCATCGCACCGTCGCGATCCAAATAATATAGACCAGGTCCTTGAGGGAAGGCAAAAGTTTTAGGCCTGACCTCGAAAACTCAATCTTTGTGACCATCGGATACGAGGCCGCGTCAATAGAGAGGAACAAACGTCCGTCAACGTACGTAGTTTCGTCGAGAACGAGAGATAGAGAGAGGATCACTAGTGTAGTCCGTCACAATTAACGTAACGGCTCTGGCTGTCCCATTTCTGATCATATATGAGGAAAATAATGACCATTAGATCGGAAATCCCTGTGCGGAACGAACTCGGACGGCTTGGCCGAAGCCGCAGTGTGTCGGTCTGGCTCGGGGAACGATCCGAATAAGGTACAGTCTGTTAGACGGGGACCACTAGTGTCCGGAACACGGTGCGACAGCCGCCGGCAACTTATAGATGAACAGTGAGTTGAATGGCATTCTGCGATTTTTCGATTTGAACCTGCCGATCACACTTTTAGCAATATTACGGTGAGAGGGGTGATACCAATGGCGCATGAACTCAGGCCAAACCGTCTTCTCACAAGTCATGGATTACGCGCCCCGATACGAGTTTCAGAAGTGTGTCGCCCGCTATCGGGGCGATTACCAGCAGAAAGGGTTTTCCTGCTGGGATCAGTTCCTGGCGATGGCATTCGCCCAATTGATCTATCGTGAAAGCCTCCGCGACATCGAAGCCTGCTTACGCGCCCTCGGCAGAAAGCGTTACCACATGGGATTCCGAAGCAAGGTGGCGCGGACGACACTGGCCGACGCCAACGAGCGGCGCGACTGGCGGATCTATGCGGATTTCGCACAGGTCCTGATCGGCATGGCGCGGCCGTTATATGCCGAAGACCCCATCGGCGTCGAGTTGGATCAAGGTCTATATGCCCTGGACTCGACCACCATTGACCTGTGTCTTTCACTATTCCCATGGGCCCGGTTTCGCCGGCACAAAGCCGCGGTCAAGATGCATACACTGCTGGATCTTCACGGCAACATTCCCGCGTTTATCCACGTCACAGACGGGAAAGTCCATGACGTCAACGTTCTCGATGAGATCGCACCCGAAGCGGGTGCCTTCTACGTCATGGACCGCGCCTATATCGATTTTGAACGGCTCTTTCTCTTCTCCCTCTGTTCCGCTTTCTTTGTGGTGCGTGCTAAGAAGAACGTCGTCCTGCGGCGGCGGTACTCCCGTCGGGTGGACACGACCACGGGATTGCGATCCGACCAGACGGTCATCCTCACAACGAACAAATCCGCCAAAACCTATCCCGATCCGTTGCGGCGTATCAGCTACTTCGATGCCGGGACGAACAAGCGGTTGAAGTTCCTGACCAACAACTTCGCGTTGCCTGCACTCACCATCACTCAGATCTACAAGTCGCGATGGCAGGTGGAACTTTTCTTTAAATGGATCAAACAACACCTTCGAATCAAGTCCTTCTACGGCACCAGCGAGAATGCGGTGAAGACCCAGATCTGGATCGCCATTTCGGTTTATGTTCACGTCGCCATCATCCGGAAGCGCCTCGGCATCGATAGGAGTCTTTACCAAATCCTACAGATTCTCAGCATTACGATTCTTGAGAAACAGCCCATTTTGCAGGCCTTTCACGCGCCTGATTCCCAATTCAATGAACTCCAAGATCCTAACCAGCTGGTTCTATTCGACTTCTAACCGGACACTAGTGATCCGGCATATTCAGCATCATACGGCCCAGCTCGCGGATCGTCTGCGTTCGGCCCTCGACGTTGGCATCGCATGGGTAGGAGCTCGTCCCGGAGCGAATTCGGGCGCCGTGGGATCATGCGTGCCATGAAGCTATCCCCGCAGAGAGGCATAGGCTCAGGTCTTGGGTGTGACTCGACTGTCGGGGAACTCTGGTGTTGGGGGGCGCCGGGCGCTACGGTCCGCGGTTACCTTGTTCGTTGAAACCCCGTCGCTATGGCTTCCCGGTTCTGGCTCGGTTACCCTTCCGGCGGACCCTGATTCAGCATCGCGCGTACGTCGTCTGCCCGCTTTTGATACGCCTCGAGGTTCGGGTCGTCCGGGTTCTCGATAACAAACGCGTCCATCTGTTCGAGTGCCTGGAACGGCTGTCTGGACCGCATGAATACGTTGAAGAGCTGGAGTCGCGCGGGGCCGGCCATCTCGGACGATATCGACGCCGAGCGCAACAGGCTGTCCTCGGCTTCCCCGAAAGCGCCGAGCTTGTAGTAGGACGATCCGATGTAGAAGTTATCGTTGCCAGTCGCCGCTCCCAGCTCAATCCGTTTCAACAAAAATTCCACGGCGTCCTGGAATCGGTCGGACTCGTAATACAGCCGCCCCAGCCAGCTCAGGCCGCCCCTCGATGACGGGTTGAGCTCCACGGCCCTTTCCAGCGAGGCGATCGCATCCGCAAACCGGCCCGCCCGTTGGTGGGCAAACCCGAGTTCGAGGTGCGCATCGTAGAAATCAGGGGCGATTTCCAGGGCCTCGTTCAGGCGGTCGATCCCCCTGTTCTCGTTCTCCTTCTGAAATTCCACGAGGGCATCCTCGAGCTTTTCCAGGGCCTCCTCCGGTATATCCGCGCGTAGCGCTAGCAGATCAACGACCGGATCGCCACCGATCTCGAGGATCCTCGGGAACAGCGAGACGGACACTTGGATCATCCCGAACGTGGACGTGTCCACGAGCAAGCGTTGCCGGACGTAGTTGAAGCGCTCGCTTTCGATCACAATCCAATATACGCCGTACCGCACACCGTTGAAACGAAACCGGCCGTTGGTGGTCGCCTGCATGCTACCGATCACCGTAGTCTCGTCCGAACCGCGCAACTGGACGTCGACCATGGCCGGTTCGGCACCAGCCTCCCAGATGATCTGGCCTTCCAGCGGAAGGCCGTTTACGACGCTCTGGCGTGCAGCTCCGGGTAGGATCTGATCACGCTGGATCTCAAACGGGGTCGTTCGCGGGGGTCCTTGGACAAACAAAAGGGCCATGAAGAAATAAACCATCCTTATTTAATAAGTTGGATCTGCACCGACGTCAATCAAAATGGAGGTCAATGAACGTAAAAAGAGGCGGCCAGCGCCGTTTCGCAAGGTCGATCACCGGCGTCAGATCTCGCCGTCGGCCGGGAGCCCAGCGTCGATCACTCTCATCGCCAGGTCGAGCAGAACGCCTTCCTTCAGGCCGACCTGAGGAATCTGTATTTCGTCTACACCCGTACGGTCGACGATGGCTTTCAGCACCGTCGCGGCCGGGACGATCACATCCGCCCGGTCTGCGCGAAGTCCGAGTTCTTCGATGCGTTGCTCGTTCGACAGGGCTTCCAGGTCCTTGACCAAGCGGGCCAGTTCGTCTGCACCGAGCTTCGTGCTGCTGTTCCTCCCATAGAGCGTTCGGCGCAGCTCGCCAAGGCTCTCGATGCTGCCCCCGGTTCCGAAACAACATTCGATCTCCCTCTCGCCGATCTCCTTCTCTATCCGGTGACGTATCGCGTCGATGTGATCGACTACCATCCGGTTGAACTCCTCCCCGTCCTCATCGAACGTTCCGAGGAGCCGGACGCTGCCCATCTTGTAGCTTTCGGTCAGCAGGATGTCGTTCTTTGTCGCCACGGTGACCTCGACGCTTCCGCCGCCGATGTCGATCAGCATCGCGAGCCGGTCCCCGAAATCCATCCTGTGGGAGACCGCTATGTGGATCAACCGGGCCTCTTCCGCGGCGGTGATGACCTCGATCGCGATGCCGCTTGCATCGAAGACGCGATCGACAAGCGTCTCTCTGTTTCGAGCTTCCCGAACGGCGCTTGTCGCGACGGCCCGGGTTTCGGAGACCCCTCCTTCCTGGATGAGCGTCCGAAACTTGACGAAAGCGTCGACGGTGCGGAAGATCGCGTCCTCGCTCACTTCTCCGGTCGCAAATACTTCTCGACCGAGCCGGATCGGTTCGCGGACGGCCTTGAACACCACCGCGTTTCCCTCGGCGTCGACGTCACTGATGACCATGCGGATGGCGTTGGTTCCGATGTCGATGGCGGCCAGTGTGGTCACAGGACCTCAGCGGTTTCCGAGTGCGCCCGCCAGGACCTTTCCCTGGATGCCGGACATTTCGAAACCGAGCAGATAGGCGATAGTGGGAGCGATGTCGACCTGCCGTACGGTTCCGAGCGTGCCTCCCGCCCGAATCCCCGCCCCGGAGAGTATGAGCCCGGTCGGCATCCCACGTTGTGTCGGCAGAAAGCCGTGTGCTCCGCCGCCGGCGGCCGGGACGACGAAGGCCTCGCCCGTCCAGCCGACATCCAGCGCATAGCTCTCGGCGGGTTCCACGAAGAATACGGCCCGCGGGTTTGCACCGAGCGCGTCCAGCTCTGTCCGCTCCACGATGCGAAGCGGGACTTCACTCCCGTCGGACAGCGCCATCCTGGCTGCCGTCGCCGCTTCCGTATCGTTCAGTTGAGCGGTGACGATAGCCCCTCCGTGGGCGATGGCTCTCCAGGAGACGATGTTCCCCGCCCTGTCGGTCTCGATCAGTCCGGCTCGGCGCAGCAGGACATTCGGACGCACCGCACCCTCGACATTCGAGAAGCCATGATCGCCCGTGATGACGACGGTCGTCCGTTCGCCGATACCCGCGTCATGGACGGCCGTGACGATCCTTTCGATATGTTCATCGACCGCCCGAAACGCATCGAGCGATTCCACCGAGTGTCTCCCGCCAACATGCTGTGCGGAGTCTGTGGCGAAAAGGTGGACCAACAACAGGGACGGTTTGTGTGTGGCGATGATGTGCGCGGCCGCCTCGGTCGCAAACGCGTCCACGAGTTGGGGAGTGATGGGAGTATTCAGGCCGATACCCATCTTCGTGAACACGAACTCGGCTAGTCCTTGGCTGGACACAGTCGGTAGATGGCTCGGCCACGGCCGCCCAGGCGGCGGCGGTCCTGTTTCGGGAAGCAGGTAGTCGATATCGGCTCCGAGGGTGACCGGCCATATCACGGCTGCGGTTGTCAGCCCGTACTCTTTGGCGACACGCCAGATGGGAGGCGACCGAAAGTGAGACGTCTCTCGAAACCAGGTCGACTGGTCGCCGTCGGGCCCCAGTATCCGGTTGGCGACGATGCCGTGAAGAGCGGGCGTCACACCCGTGACGATCGAAGCGTGCGACGGGTAGGTATCGGAAGGGTACTGCCCGATGACGGCATCGGCGTGGCTGCCCGCAACGCGGAGGCGGGAAATTGCCGGCAGTTCCAGTCCGTACGCCCCCGGGTCGCGGATGTACTCGGGCAGTAGCCCGTCGATCGAAATCAGGACGACGTGATCCGCTGGCGGGGACTCTCCGGTGGGCCCACACCCAGTGGTCAAGAGAGCCAGGCAGACGGCAGAAGCCAGCATACCGACGCTCCGCCATCCAAAGCGTCCGGAACGATGTAATCGAACGGTCACAGGATAGGGATGATATCCCAGGCAACATGCTCTGATAAGATCCGGGAATGACTCGGGCCCCGATACCAGGTCGAAGAGCGATATCCCGGATACCTGTCGTGCTCTGTAGCATCCTGACGGTCTGCCTGCACGGCTGCGGCGGTACCACGCTTCCCGAGAGCGTGCCCTCGGAGCGACCGCGTCTGATCCTGCTCCTCGTCATCGACCAATTCGTGTGGGATTACATCGACCGTTACGGTGACCTGTTCGATGGCGGATTGAAACACCTGCTGGACGAAGGAGCGCTTTACACGAACGCGTACTATCGGCACGCAACGACCAACACCGGTCCCGGTCATGCGGTCGTCGCAACCGGGAGGCATCCGTCTCACTCCGGGATCATCGACAACAATTGGTTCGACCGCTTCCTGGGAGAGAACGTGCGGGTCATCGACGATCCTCTTTACCCGCCAGTTGGCGGACCTGGGGATTGGGCCTCGCCGGCACGTCTGGACGGCTTCACCCTTGGGGACGTGCTCAAGGTCGAGTCCCCCGGTTCGAGGGTCGTCGCCGTTTCCAAGAAACCTCGTTCGGCCATCATGCTCGCGGGCCGGCGGGGCGACGCCGCCTACTGGTACGAGCAAGGACGATTTATCACGACGAGTTATTACATCGATGAGGCGCCGGGTTGGCTCGAACGCTGGAATGCGAGCGGACGATCCGACGCATGGCTGGGGGGGACCTGGACACGGGCCCAAGAAGCTGAGCTTTACGAAACCTACGCCGGGGCGGACGACGTCGCTGGCGAGCGCACGGCGACCGATCGCACGTTTCCTCACATGTTCCCGTCAGAGGCAGCAGCCTACTACGAGTATCTGGAGGACACTCCCTTCATTGACACGCTGACGCTGGACGTGGCTCTGGAGGTGCTCGCGGCCTACGAAATGGGATCGGACGAGACGACCGACATTCTCGGAATCGGTTTTTCCGCGACCGACACGGTCGGACATCAGTACGGTCCGGGAAGCCAGGAAGTGCTGGATCAGATTCTGCGGCTCGACGGAATCCTCGGTCGATTGTTCGATGCGGTCTTCGAGCACATCCGACCAGAAGACGTGTTGATTGTCGTGACTGCGGACCACGGGATTGCGCCGCTCCTCGAGAGAACCGTTGCCCGAGGCGAATCCGCGGTCCGGATCGACGAGGTTGCGCTGCGAGCGGCGGTCGAGGACGCGCTCGGCGAGCGTTTCACCGGCGCCTCGGACCTCATCGCCTACATGGACGACGAGACCTGGTACTTGGACCCCGCGGTCATAGCTCAGCACGGCCTGGAGCAGAAAGAGGTCGAAGACGTCATCGTCGATACCCTCATGTCCACAGGGGAAATCGAAGCCGTCTTCCGGCGTACCGATCTCGTGGCCCGGACCGGTCCGGACCACCCGCATCGGCCCTATTTCGAGAACTCGCTGTATCCTTCCCGGTCTGCCGACCTGATGGCGCTCCCGAAGAAGTTTTCCTATTACAGTTCCACGGTGGATCGGGCGCGACACGGTTCCTCGTGGGAATACGACCGGCACGTCCCGATGATCTTTGTGGGCCGAGGCATCGAACCGTCACGTATCGCCAGAGACTCCAGTCCGATCGACATCGCGCCGACGCTCGCAGCCGTGCTGGGGATCGATTTTACGAAGGAAGCAGATGCCCAGGTGCTCCCGGAAGTGACCGGTGGACCCTAGCAGCCCGTGGCAGAAGTCTGATGGCCCGCGTTACGGCGACGTCGCGCCAGATGCTAGGCGCCGCGCCGACAGCGATGCGGGTACATCGTTGAGGGGCGGCAACAACGCAGATGGTGTGACGTCGCTGTAACCCTTTGGGCGCATGGGGGTTCGGAGGCGTATACTTCGTTGCTCGTCGTCATGATGAAGCAGCATCAGTTCCTCCTCGCGCCTCGTCTTCGCCTCCGAAGACCCATGCGCGCGAGCCATCAGACTTCTGCCACGGGCTGCTAACGCTACCTGAAGGGAATCAACCGCAGTTCGACGTTCTCCCTTCCGTTCTCCCCGATTCGAACCGTTTTCCCCAGCGGCTCATAGATGCTGAGAAAATCCGGATCCTGCCATGCTCCCTCTTCTACTTCCTCCCACGAGAACAGAGTGTAGTCACCCGGCGGGATGCCCTCCATGTGAATCCGGCCGTTCGCATCCGCGGTAGCCGTACGGAACAGTTCGGACCTGCCGCGCCGTGCCGGATCTGGAACCAGAACCACCCGCACCCCGGGGACCAGGCTCTGACGCTCGTCGCGTACGATGGCGTCGAGGGTCCCGGGGTCCGTCCCGATGACAACCTCCAGCGTCCCTCGGGGCGGACCGTCCAGACGAAGCAGGGAATTGAGGACGTCGGCCTCTCCGAGTCGAGCCGACCGAACATAATGATTTTCGGGCAGTCCGGTAACCTGTAGCCGGTATTCAAAAGGTATGACTCCGGCGACGGTGAACGTGCCGTCCGGGTTGGTACGGGAAGGAACCGGGGTCAGCTGCGGAATCACCGGTTCCGGTCTGAGGAACACGCGAATGCGACCCACGTCCGGATCCCCTGCAGTAAGGGGCCCTCGATCGATGCTCACGCGGCCTGTGATGTCGACCCCGGCCTGGAGGGCGACAGTGATGTTCTCAACGTCAGCGTTCCCAACATCGATTCGCACGACACCGCCAACCCGGCCCGTGCGTGAATCATCCCGAAGCCCGCTCGGTTCCCGCTCGACGATGGACCTTGTGACGAACACTGAAGTCTGTCCGCCTGCGCCCACCGACACGAAGGTCTGGATTCCGACACTTGCGATGAGATCGTAGGAACCCGGGGTGACGCCGCGTATCTCGAATTCGCCGGTCTCGGAGACTGTTGCTGAGAATCCTTTTTGTGGGCCGCCCACGATTGATTCCCGAGGCAGCAGCGTCACCGAAATACCCGACAGCCGGCCGGTCACGCCGTTGATGATGCGCCCACGGACGGAAACGGTTCGCGTCTCCGCAACCATGAGGTCCACGCCCGTGTAGTTTGCCCCGGGCCTCAGGTCGATGGGGGCGGCCCTCGCTGGATCCCTCGACCCTGGGTAGTAGACCGGGACGTAGGTTTCGTCCGAGTCCGGGCCCCCTGCCAGGGCCCCCAGCAGGTCCCCGGACAGTCCGAACGGGTTGCCGGCTGACTCGTCATGGATCATCTGGATGGCTTCGAGCGAGGCAGCCGCGCGGGTTGCGACCGCCAAGCCTTTGAGGCTTGAGTTTGGTGTGGGCATGGCCCTGACCACGTACTGGCCAGGTTGCATCCAGAACAGTCGGTACTCGCCCAGGTCGTTGGTTTCTGCGGTTTCGACGACGGTCAGGACGCGTCTTCCATCCTGGAACGGGTACTTCATCGCCTCCACGCGCGCCCTCACCACGGGGTCGCCGTATTGATCATAGACGCGCCCAGCGATGGCGCCGGTGGGCGTCAATTGGATCAACACATCTTCGAGTTCCTGACCCGGGCCGACAGTGATCGGCGTTCCGGGGCTCGTTGGACCGCGCTGGCCGAACTCGGCCTGAACGAAACCGTCCCGGGCGACGCGTAGCCTGTATGTTCCAGCGGGAACGTCCTCGAAGACGTACCGGCCTCCCCCGTCCGTTGTCGAGCGGAGTGTTATCGTCGGTCCTGTCTCGCTCGTTAAGACCACCTGGGCCCGGGCCACAGGATCAGCGGTCCCGACACGGACAACGAACCCTTCCAGCGAACCATTCGCGGGCAACTGTTCGGCCGCCGCCGGAGGCATCAGCAGTAAAGCCAGGAATAGAACGATCGGTGTCATGTGCATTCGCTCCCAGTTCAAACCAGTACTACATACATGTTGAACAAAACCTCGCACGCTGCGCCAGCACTTGTCAAGAACGGAACGTGTCAACAAGTTTGAGACACCTGCATTCGGAATTTAAGCTACCGTAGGCGACTCTGCGGGCGGGTTGATCCACACCTTGTCCGGCGGCCCAGCGATCTTTCTCGGTACATTGACGAAACGTTCTGGATGTTGCCGACGAGCGCGATCCAGAGCATGCTGGCGTCGTTCCAGAACCGGACCGGTCTGACCGTAATGGACCATCGCTGGGGTTAGCCAGTTCAGACCGGAATGGTAGTGGACGTTGTTGTACCAGTGGAAGAAGTCCCGGCAGAACGCCTTGGCGTCCTGGATCGAATCGAATCGTTCCGGGAAGTCAGGGCGGTATTTCAGGGTTTTGAACTGGGCTTCCGAGAACGGGTTGTCGTCGGACACATAGGGCCGAGAGTGGGATTGGGTCACACCCAGATCCGATAGCAGCAGCGCCACCGCTTTCGACTTCATCGACGAGCCGCGATCGGCGTGCAGAGTCAGCTGATCCTGCTCGATCCGATGCTTGTCACAGCTTTCACGAATCAGTTTCTTGGCCAGGCCGGAAGATTCGCAATCGGCCACCATCCAGCCCACCGCCTGGCGGCTGAAGATATCGAGAATCACGTACAAGTAGAAGTAGGTCCACTTCCGTGGTCCCTTCAGCTTCGTGATGTCCCAGGTCCACACTTCATTCGGGCCTGTCGCCAACAGTTCCGGCTTCTGGTAGACGGGATGACGCCGTTGGTTCCGCCGTTCGCGCACTTCTTGGTTCGCATCCAGAATCCGGTACATCGTGCGTACCGAGCACAAATAGCGGTCTGCATCCAGCAAGGCCGCACACACTTGGGCGGGCACCTGATCCACGAAGCGCCCGCTATGCAGCAGGTCGAGGACTTCCTGTCGATCGGCTCCGCTCAATGCCCGATGTGATCGTGGGCGTGCCCGCTCGGCTGCGGGCGCGGCGGCCCGCTGCCGACGCCGATAGAGCGACGCGCGGGAAACCCCGAAGGCCCGGCACGCCGGCGCCGTCCCCAATTCGGTGGAGAACTTTTCGGCCGCTTCCATCAGTTGTTCTCTTCCTGGTCCGGGTTCTTCAGAGGAATCCCCAATAGCGTGGAGACTTTTTTTTGGATCTCGATGACCGTTTCGGCTTGCTCCAGCTTCCTCTGGAGCCGTTGCGCCTCGCGTTCCAGTTCAGCGATGCGCTTGTCCCGGCCGTCCTTCGGCTGCGCTTTCCGTCCTCGCTTCGCCGAACCCATCCCGGCCAATTCCCCGGCATCGTGTTGCCGCCGCCAGGTGCGCAGGCTCGAGGAATACAATCCCTCCCGGCGTAGTAAGGCCCCCCACTCGCCCAGCTTCGTGCATCGGTCCGCCTCCCGCACGACCCGGCGCTTATATGCGGCGCTGAATCGCCTCCGTATCGCCTTATTGGTCACCTCCGGGTCCGGATTATCCCCATTCCGACCGGCCGCTTCACGCGCAACTCCAGTCGCCCTGCGGGCGCCTTCCGTTCCACGCGATTCTTCGTTCTCGTTCTCTGGTTTCATCACCAACACAGGCTCACTTCCTTCCCGCCCTGCTCACTAATTAACGGTTAGGCAGGTGTCTCACCTACATTGGCACAGAGGGTAGGCCACTCTTCCATGGCTATGCAAGGGGAATGTTCGGTCTGGGCTCCGAAAGGTGAGTCAAACAGAAAAGGAGCACAAAAAAGGAGAGCGCGACGGGTGGCTGAACCGGAAGTCCAACCACCCGCCACGCAGGAGATCTGAGGTGAGGACAGTATTCAGGAAAGGGCAGACAGAACAGGTCCAAGTCTTGCTAGGAGCCTGTCGGGAATAAGAAGTCTGCAACCAAGAATCAACAACTTACAGACCAGGGATGGCTCGTAAGTTGTTGATTCTTGCTTCGAGGGAGCCAATTCCCGACAGGCTCCTAGTGTAGTCCGTCACAATTAACGTAACGGCTCTGGCTGTCCCATTTCTGATCATATATGAGGAAAATAATGACCATTAGATCGGAAATCCCTGTGCGGAACGAACTCGGACGGCTTGGCCGAAGCCGCAGTGTGTCGGTCTGGCTCGGGGAACGATCCGAATAAGGTACAGTCTGTTAGACGGGGACCACTAGCGCAAGAAAAGTTCCCGCCGTTTTGGTGTGAGGAAGTGTCGGCGGGAGGCTCCTCGAGAGCGGGTGGCCGTAGGCTGGCCGAAGCCACTGTGACATATGATGTCACTCTACGTGCTTTGAAACCTTCTACTCCGATTAGAGTGGGGAGGGGGTGGTTGGCGGCACTGGCTTGCAGAAATGGAGGAGAAAATATGGCTGATTTGGCTTTGATTTACGGGTTGCGGCTTTTGCCAGTCGAAGAACTGGATGCCGTCGAGGATGCTGTTGTTAAATTGAAGAACGGGAAGACGGCCCGTGTCGCCATGCACCTGATTCACGGAGACCAAAGCAGCATCCAAAAGCAGCTCGCTCAAAGTATTGAAGCGTTCTTCGACTTTTATCCAGAGATATAAGGCGTTTTCGGATTCCTCGCTAGGATCGTTCAAGGCTGATTTCACCGCCGCTTTGGCGAGCAACGTTCGAGCTTTGGACTATTGAGCCGGTAGCCATCGTCAGCACTCGGTACGTCCATCCCACGCCCGAACGAATCGAGGACGCAATCTTTCAGCTTGAACAGAACAACCGACGTAGGTCTAGCTAGAACTTTCTGCGACACACACACAGGTAGGCTGAAACGATGAGGACAATCCCCACAAACTCCCGCACAAGAGAAAAAGCCCGGGCTTATCACCCGAGCCAACTCCTTCAAGTCTCTTTCCGATCATGGCATCATGGGCACTCATAGAGCGCCCGCTACAGAGAACCCGGATCCCGGTTGAGCAGTACGGTGATAGGCATCTCGTACGCCTCCGGGAACGTGTTCATCAGAAATGACTGGCCGTCGGGGGAGACAATGTACTGCTGTCTCTCATACCCCTGGGCCGCTCCGTCGATGCGGGTCGGGAACAAGCGAACCGGAACCCGGCGCTCGAGCATCTGTCCGTCATCGCTTATCTCGATCGAAACCGACATCAGCATGCCGTCCAGGGCGACGTAGAACAGCTCCTTCCCGTCGGACCGCCAGCGTACTTGGGCACCACCGTCGCTGGAAACTTGGCGCGCGGTACCCGGGCCGGGAAACGGCCGGACGTAAACCTCGAACCGACCGGACTCGTTGGACTGATAGGCGACCCAGTTCCCGTCGGGAGAAAACTGTCCGTTCCGTTCGTCAAACTCGGTCTGGACGACGGGAAACGGGTCACCCGACGGATCCCCGATTTCGTCCAGCGGCAAGTCCCAGACGTCGTATCCTCCTTCGGGAGTCAGCGGTCGATAGAAGAGGTGCCGGCCGTCGCTCGACCAGTCCGACGGAAGCTTGTTCTCGCCTACGCTTGCGAGCAACAGCCGCTCGCTCACGGTACCCACCAGCCCCCTCAATTCGCCATACGGACCCCCCTTTCGGTCGTGAATCGAATTCCCAATGGCCCAGGCGAACGGGCTCAGGCCGGTGTATCATGCGCAAGGCTTCCCCATCTGAAGCCGCCGGGCGGATCGGTCGGCGACCGAAGATCGGCCGGCTCGACGACAGCCTGAACGATATGGAAGCACTGGACGCATTCCGAGCGGTGGTCGGAGCCGAGCATCTTCACTCCGACGCTTCTCGAACAGCCGCTGCCGAAACGGCCACGTTCCGGACCTCCTCGGGTGTGCTGGCGGTGATCCGGCCGACCGATGTTACCGAGGTCCAGGCCTGCGTCAGGGTCGCCAACGACTTTGGCGTCCCGATCTATCCCATTAGCGCTGGAAGAAACTGGGGGCTGGGTTCCCGCGTCCCGGCCTCGGACGGGTGTGTGATTCTCGATCTCGGTCGTCTGAACCGGATCGTCGAACACGACGACAATCTCGCATTCATAACGGTTGAACCCGGTGTGTCGTTCCAGCAGTGCTGGGAGTATCTTCGGACGCAAGAATCGGAACTATGTCTCTCGGTTATTGGTGGTCCGTCCTCGGCGAGCATGATCGGAAACGTTCTCGAAAGGGGTGATGGCATCGGCCCCTACGGTGAGCGACTGTCTCACGCCTGCGGGTTCGAGGTGGTGCTCCCGACCGGAGAGCTCATTCACACAGGATTCGGGCGGTTTTCAAAGTCGCGCGGGCAGAAAATCTCCAGCGATGCGCCTGGTCCACTCCTGGACGGGGTCTTCACGCAGTCGAATCTCGGAATCGTCACGAAGATGACCGTGTGGCTGATGCGACGTCCCCGACACCTTCAGGTCTTGACGTGTGAGGTCGGCGACGTGTCCCGACTCGGCAAGCTGATCGATGCCGTTCGGGAACTGATGATGGAGGGTGTGATCCAAAGCAATTGTTTCAGTCTCGGCAACGCGTATAAATTTATGTCCCGGATGGGCCGTTATCCCTGGAAGGTCACCGGTGGTCGCACGCCGCTGTCGCTGAAGAAACTGACGGGCAGGGAACCATGGTTCGGCAAGGGAGGGTTGTACGCGGCAAGTAGGGAACATGGCGACGCCGACAAAAAACGCATACGGGAAGTTCTCGTCGACCACACAGATGTCTTGATTTTCGATGAAGTCGATATCCGATCCAATGCCGGTTGGTTTCTCGGGCAGCCCTCGGACTGGAACGTACGGTCCACCTACAGGAGGAAACGGGATCCGATCCCGGATTCGATGGACCCAGATAAGGATCGGTGCGGCGTGATTTGGCTCTGCCCGCTACTACCGGCGGACGGCGCCCAGATCGTGAGCGCCATCGCACGGATTGAGTCGACGATCCGATCGCGTGGCTTTGAACACAATGTTGGAATTCTGTTCACTTCGCCACGGTGCGTCCACATGTTCGTGGACCTCGACTACGACCGCGAAGTGGAAGGAGAAGACCGCCGCGCGATGGATTGCCACGACGAATTGCTACGGCTGCTCATGAACGACGGGCACTATCCTTACAGGCTGGGCCTGCAATCGATGAACTCTCTTGATCCGGCCGAAATTTCTTACGGCCGTCTCATCCGTTCGCTCAAACAGACCTTCGATCCGCGCGACATACTGGCTCCGGGACGCTACGACTTCAGGAACGAGTGGACCGAAAAATCCTGACGGCAGCATGAGCAAGGTCACGTCACCTGCTACCAATCCGAAACGGAATCAATGCTAGCCGGTCCGCCGAATTGCTTGAGCAATGTCGGTTGGCTCAACCCTCCCGCGACAGCATCCAGTTGCTCTTCACTCAGTTCGTCTTGGACCGCGCCGTCTTTGACCGACTGCTGCTCAAGGGCAGAACGCGCTTGGAGACACTCCTCGATCGAAAACTCGCACCCGTGGTTTCTGGCGAATTCCACCGCAGCAGCCGCACCCTCCTTGCCTTCTTTGCCGGCAATAGACTTGTCGAATTCCTGCTTTAACTGGCTGTCCTCAGACAGTCTCTTCATCAACTCCGATACGTTCTCAAGGCTCATACTCGTCTCCTTAGGCGGCAGTGCCGGCAGGATTTCACGGAGGCGTTCACGGGTCAAGCGAATTCCTGGCAGCACAGCGTTTGCCCAGCAGATTGACCAGCGACGCCGTGCTATCGTAGCCGCGTGAAGCGTGCCGACGGTGTCCGCGTACCGTTCATCGACCTGCGGCAGCGTTACGCGGCGGAAAAAGCCGAGCTGCTTGCCTGCATAGACGACGTCCTGTCCGAGTCTGATTTCGTGCTCGGACCAAGCGTCTCCCGGTTCGAAGCGGCCGCGGCTCGCGTAATCGGCGTCGACCACGTTGTCGGGCTCAACTCGGGAACGGACGCGCTGATGATGGCGTTGTGGGCCCACGGTGTCGGCAAAGGCGATGAAGTAATCACCACTCCGGTGTCCTTCGTTGCGACCACGGGCGCGATAGTCCACGTAGGCGCTCAGCCCGTTTACATCGACGTAGGTGACGATCAGAACATCGACCCCGCACGAATCGAAGCTGCGGTGTCACCTCGTACGAAGTCCATCGTGCCTGTGCATTGGGGGGGGGGGCGTGTCGCCGATATGGATGCGATCACCGCCCTCGCCCGCGACCACGGCCTGACTGTTATCGAAGACGCCGCCCAGGGCATGGGTGCCCGTTATCGCGGCCGCCACGCAGGTGGCTTCGGCGCAGCGGCGGCGTTTTCGGCACACCCGTTGAAAGGGCTATCGGCGCTCGGCGACGCCGGATTCATGGCGACGAACGACGCTGACGTTGCACGTCGCGTGAGCCTGCACAGGACCCACGGCCTCGAATCGCGGGACACTTGCGTGGAGTACGGCGTGAGTTCACGGCTCGACGCGCTTCAGGCTGCAGTGCTCGAGCTTCGGCTCACGCAGCTCACCGACCTTGTTGAGCGCCGCAGAGAAAACGTCCGTCTGTACCGCGAACTCATCCGCGAAGGACCAATCCGCCTCCCGCAAGAGCGGCCCCACGAGCATGTCGCGTGGACGTTCTTAAACGTCGAGGTCGCGCGTCGCGACGAGTTACGAACCCACCTTAGCGAGCAGGGCATCGAGACGCTCCTCTACTACGGCACCGCACTCCATCTCCACCCTGCGGCGGCTGGCCTCGGTTACAAGCGAGGCGACTTTCCAGTGGCCGAACGCCAGTGCGATCAACTCCTCGCACTGCCGCATCATCAGCACTTGAGCCAAGACCAGATCGCCTACGTAGCGGATACTATCAACGGATTCTACGGCTCCTGAGCGGCCGCGCGCCGCAACTGGTCGAGGCCGCGCGCATCTTCGAGCAGAGTCTCGGCGAGCAACGCAATATCGCCGCCTTCGATCGCCGCGAGCACAGCGGCCAGGAACAACCGCACCGCGTCTCCGGCTGGTGTTGGTTCCGTGGTGATCTCGTCGCGGTGGTACGCGTAGGTGGTCGCCTCGGCCAGCACCAGCGATCGGTCGCGGGCGAGCGCGACTAGGCGTTCGGCGGTGGCGAGATCGGTAAACGCGGGCTTGTCGACGATTACGTGATGACCGCGCTCGAGGGATCGCTCGGCCCAGGCCGCGTGGGCGTCGTTGGTCAGCGACACGTAGACGAGTCCGGGCGGCGTGTCGTCGATCGCTTGTTGGTAATCGCGAAACACGCGGCCAAGTTTCGGAACCCCCGCGAGTTCATCGTCCGAGGCGCTTCGACTAGCCACGTGAATCGCTTCGAAGGTGTTCGTGGTCGTGATGGCGGGAACGACACGTCGTCTGGCAAAGCTCGAGTAACCGATGAGCAAGATGTCCATCTTCATCTATCCGAGGCACGCGATCAAACTGCGCGCCTCGATCGTTACGTAGTAGCCGCACCGCATCAGTCGCTTCAGCAGCCCGAGAGCCATCCACCGGTAGTTCGACGGCAGGTCGAGCTGCTCGTTTTCCGGGAGCTCGATCACGAGGTGAATTTTCTCGTCGTGGTAAAAACGCCCGCCATCCTCCGACTGAGGGGCGCGTAGGCGAACCCACTCGGGCGGACATGATCGATACTCCGCGAAAGGCGGGTGGTCCTCCTTTCGAAGATAGTCCTCCGGCGAGAGATGGAAGGTGGCTCCCAGTTCGACCTTGTCGATGAATCCCGGCTCCACCCGTGTCTGGAAGAGAAACTGGAGGACACCCCTGCGTCGCTGGCACAGGAACGCGACGTAGCCTTCGGTTGCCGGCTGAAGCATCGGCTGCGCCCAGGAGCCGACCTCGCGGCTCTCTGCGGTTACGGACACTCCGATCACCCGGAAGAAGCGGCCGCTTTCGTGCCTGATGGACTCGCCGTCGCTGATCCAGTGATCAAGCTCACCGAGGGTGATGCGGCGGACTTCGAGCCACAACTCACTCTTGACGTCCGCCAGCCAGGTGAGCGTCCGCCGCAACTCTGACTCGTCGTCGCCTGCGCCGGCGATGTGCGACTCGACAACGGCCTGTCGGAATGTGTCACCCGAAACCGACATCGCCGTCCCGCCGTCGTAGCGGATGCATGACAGCACTGTGCGCGCGTTCATATTGACGCAGTTGCCGGCGGCGAGCAGCTCGCGTATCTGTGCGAGCGTGAGCCAGGTGAAGTCTCTTCCCACAGAGATTTCCTCACCTTCGGGCAACTCCACGATGACATTGCGGTTGCGCTTGTGGAGGTAGCGCGTGCCTTGCTCAGATTGGAGTTGGTCGACCAGGATGCGCCCGCGCGACGGTCCGACAAAGTATTCGAGGTAGGGCGTCGCCGTGCCGCCGTGGACACGTGTGTAGTTGCTGGGGGTCGCCTGCACCGTCGGTGAGAACTGGACCATAACCCGGTTACCGGGCTCCATCTTGGCCTGGGCGAGCAGGTGCAGGGTCCCGTCGATGCGCTGGCCAAGAAACCCAAGCATGCCTATTTCGGGCTGGAGGATGATCGGTTGCTTCCATTGCGGGATGGGACCGAAGTTCGTCGCCACCGCCACGCCTCCGACTGTGAAGAAGCGCCGGGTGTCGTGTACGAGGTCGTCGCCCAGATGCCATCCGGGCAGGGCGTCCAGTCGGAGCTCGTTGACTTGGAAGTCGTGCGCTCGAGTTCGCTCTGCGAGGCAGCCCGGCGGGTCGTTTGTCGCAGAGCGGTCGAGCGGTAGCTCCGCAGAGGCGAGGAAGGCGCGACCGATGTCGAGATCGCTCATGATAAAACGCTCGCTGCGACGGCCTCGAGGTTTCGAACGGCCACGGCCACACCGTCCTCAGCGGCGACCCTTGCTCCGATCGTCACGGCCTGGCGTTCGTAGGTACCTTCGCGAAGTGTCGACATCCGCGCCCCGACCACGTTTGCATCGATGTCGGTGAACCGGACTGGCGGCGGGCCGAGGCCCCGCTCGTGCAACATGATGGCCCAGAAGAACTGATCGCCCATGTGCGGGATTACCAACGAAGGCCGACCGGCGCGGACGATCTCATGCGTGGTTCCCACCGAACCGTGGTGAACCACGGCGGTTACTCGGGGGAACAGGCTCGCGAACGGAAGGCGCTCGGTGACAACGAGGATGTGGCCCGGCACCGGCGATGGCGCGGGTGCGGGCGGAAGCACCTGGATGATCGCCCGCCAACCGCTTTGTTCAGCTGCTGCCTTCAGCGCCTCGCTGCGTCCGTTCACGTCAGGCATCGTGCCGAACGTCGACAGCAGCGCCGGACCAGCAGCGAGAAAATCCTCAACCACCGGTGGCAGTGGCTCGGCCGTGGGTGTGTCGAGCCATGCCCCGGTCAGCCTGACCGTAGGCGAGGGGTGGGGTGGGGCGATGTGTGGCGAGCAAACGGCGAATGTGAGCAAGGGCGAAAGCTCGCGAAACAGACGTACGTGGCGGAGTTCTCCCGTGACGCGGGTCAGCAACTCGCCGACCGCGGCATCAACCTCTCCGAATACCCGGTCACCCTCCTCAGGATCTGGGGGCGGGCGCGAGACGTAAGACACCCATGGAAGACCGTTGTGCTCAGCTGCGGCTTGCCCAACATGGTCGAGCACGTTGATCAGCGCAAGATCATGTGACTCAAAGGTATCCCGCGCACGGTCGTAGTAGGCGCGCGCGCGAGCGTCGCCGTCGCCCAGGCCGTAGAATGCCCGAGCGTAATGGTACTTCTGAGCAACCGGTGAGGCCTGGCGCAACGCCAGGTCCATGGTCCGGTCGAACTCCGCCGCATCGACGCCGCCGGCCGCCGGCACGAATTCCGCCTCGGAGGGAAACCACGTGCGGAAATGTTCCCAGCAATGGACCGTTACTTTGTGGCCGCGCCCATGCAGCGCGCGCGACAGGCGTACGAACGGGATGATGTCACCAGCGGTGCCGAACGTGGACAGCACGATGCGCATCAGTCGTCCACGCTATCACAAGGCAGTCCGATTGGGGTTCCGAAGCTGTGGCTGTGCCATGCTGTTTGCACGGGCCAGCGTAAGACGAGGTTTTCCGGGGAGCGGGGTAAGGGTTTTCGGATCCTTTCCCATTCTCGACGACCGTGTCTGTCAATCGATCGAACGTACCGGTATAATTTCATAAGCAAATTTCACACAGAACTCCCCTTCTTACGGTGATCGTCACTGGTTCAAACTTGGTGTCCCCCGCTTCAAACACATGAGGGGCCCACATTACGAGTCGAGACAAAGGGACGCTCTCGAGTGTCTGCTCGCCCCGATGCCTGCAGACGACTTCATTGAGAACTACTGGAGCCAGCGATCGATTTACATTCAAGGAGAACCGGACAAGCTGTCCTGGCTGTTCAACCTCGAGGCTTTTCATGAGGCCATAGAAGTTGCGAGCCAGTCGCCCGATGCAACGAGGCTGGGATTCGGAATCACTGCGGCGGTCGTAGAAGCGATTCCCGCCAGTGCCGTCGCGACAAAGTGTGACAGCGGAAACACGATCTGTGTGTCAGCGATTGACGCCGGAAGCTCGACGCTCGCCGAGTTCGCGGCCGAGCTGAAGACACAGCTAAACTTTCCCGGACGGGTTGCCGTCAACGCTTACTGGTCTCCTCCCGGCACTGGGTTCTCGTTTCTTCATTTCGATGCGCGCAATGCCACGACTATCCAGCTCGAGGGACGAAAGAAGTGGCGATACTCGGAACGAGCGAGCCTGCCCTGGCCGACTCAGAATGGAAGAGTGGACGACTCCGGCACGATAGAGTGGCACCGACCGCCAAGCAAATGGGAGCGAGAGATCAAGCTACCGATGGACGTACCGATGAATGAGGTGGTCCTCGAACCCGGCGACGTTCTCTGTCTCCCGGCCGGGACCTTGCATGAGGCCGAGGCGTTCGGGGAACGCTCGCTCTCGCTGAACTTCAATTTCAACTTCGCCGGCTTTCCACACCCAGCCGCGCGGACCGGCGTTTGATTATTTGGCTAATAGGTTCTCCGGTCCGCTTAGTCGTTCAAAAGCAAGGCGAAGTTCGGCTGCGGAGATTGGTTTTGTTGTTGGACCGCCTGGTTTCATGCGGCCGAGCCTGGCTGCCGGAAAACTCTATGAACTAACTGTGTGATGCTATTGTAGCGTCAGAGATACTGTCATTTCTACGTAGTCAGAACAATTCGGGCAGAAGCGCCATTGTGCTAATCGTCGAGATCTCACCAGTGTGGGAGTACATCATTGCGAAAAGTTCTCTATATGTTCAGCGAACTCAGCGACACTGACATCGAATGGCTTGCCAGCGCGGGCAGGCGGATTGGATTTGCCAAAGGTGAAGTGTTGATTGAAGAAGGTCGTCCGCCCAGTGACATTTTCGTGTTGCTGGAGGGGGAGTTGTCCGTTGTGACACGGGTGCGCCCGGACAATCCGATCGCCACTCTCTATCAGGGCGAAATCGTCGGCGAATTATCGTTTCTCGATTCGCGTCCGCCGTCGGCAATCGTCGTTGCCAGATCGAATTCAGTTATGCTGGCAGTATCGCGTGACGAACTCAAATGGAAGTTGCAGCGCGATACATCGTTTGCAGCACATTTCTACAGAGCTCTCGGAGTGTTTCTTGCAGCGCGACTGCGAAGCACGATGGAATCGATGGGTTATGCCGAAGGAGCGGCGCTTCAAGAAGAAGCACTGCCAGACGAGATCGATCCCGAACTGATGGATTCGATCTCGCTGGCAGCGAGCCGATTCCAAGTTCTCCTGAATCGTTTTACCTCTTAACACAAGCGAGGCGTTGGGTGGGTTCCTCCAAAAGCCGGGATATCTTTCAGAAGAAAGCGATGGAGAAGCTCTCTTCGCCCGAGCAACTCGACCAGTTGACCCAGATCGTCAACCGACGGAGCTGGATTCCGCTGGTCACAAGTTTCGGCCTGATTCTGGTGGCTCTGGTCTGGAGTCTCCTCGGCCAGATCCCGATAACCGTTGAGGGTACGGGTTTGCTGGTGTATCCGCGACAGATTGTATCTCTTCAGGTGCCGGCATCGGGTCAGATCGTGTCTCTCGACGTCACTGTCGGAGACTATGTCCGTCGTGGGCAGGTATTGGGAACGATCAATCAACCGGAACTGGAGCAGGCCCTCCGCCGGGAACAGGACCGGTTGGCAGAATTGGAGCGGCGAAACAGTCAGGTCGTTCCGCTCAGGGACCAGCGTTCAGATCTGGAACGGAGTTCCATCGAGCAGGAACGTCAACTGCTCGGCCAGCGCATCGAAAACTACGGGATGGCGGCTGAAACCGCCAAGCAGCAGGCGGAGCTTTACATGGTCGAGCAGCGCCTGAGCTTGGCGCAGCTACTGGAAGCCAAGCAGGCCATGGACGAGACACTCAGGCAACGTTACGAAGGGTATCAGCAGCTACGTGAGGAAGGTCTCGTATCGGACGAATCGGTGTTGCTGGCCAGGCAGGCCTACCTTGACAACCAGCAGCAGATCGCGGAACTGCAGCTTCGCACCCACGAACTCAACCTCTCCAACCTGGAGGCCGAAGAGCGTTATCAGTCGCAGATCGACCGTGTGGCGGACCTCGAAGCCGAACTTCGCGCTCTCGACATCCGGGCCTCTGAAATCGATCAGCAGCAGCTGGAGGCCGATTCCAGCACGCAGCTCGAAACGCAGGAGGTGGTGGGTGCGATTGCGCGGTATGAGGAAGAGCTGAAATCCAAGAGTCAGATCGTTAGTGAATACAACGGCCGGCTTCTGGAAGTGACCGCCGCCGTTGGCCAGATCGTGAATGCCGGAGCGCGGTTTGGATCGATGGAGACCGAAGATCCCGAGGGGCGGCTGGCCACGGTGGCCTACTTCGAGGTCAGTCAGGGCAAGCAGGTGGAACCCGGTATGGAAGTCCGGATCACGCCCGACACTGTTGAGCGTGAGCGGTACGGCAGTCTGCGCGCGAGGGTCACCTCGGTTTCACCATTTCCGGTCACTACAGATGCGATCACAAACGTCGTGGGGAACGCTGAAGTGGCGTCGTCGCTGGCCGCCGGAGGTATTAAGATCGAAGTCTTCTGCGAGCTCATTTTAGACGAGACCACGACGACTGGATTCGCGTGGACCTCTGGTGAGGGTCCTGAAGTCACTATCACCGCCGGGACGACCGCTGCGGTTCGTGCAACTGTGGAATCCCGACGTCCAATCTCCCTCATTATCCCGATACTGAGGCGTTGGAGTGGCACTTAGAGCTGCTATCACTAGTGTCCGGAACACGGTGCGACAGCCGCCGGCAACTTATAGATGAACAGTGAGTTGAATGGCATTCTGCGATTTTTCGATTTGAACCTGCCGATCACACTTTTAGCAATATTACGGTGAGAGGGGTGATACCAATGGCGCATGAACTCAGGCCAAACCGTCTTCTCACAAGTCATGGATTACGCGCCCCGATACGAGTTCAGAAGTGTGTCGCCCGCTATCGGGGCGATTACCAGCAGAAAGGGTTTTCCTGCTGGGATCAGTTCCTGGCGATGGCATTCGCCCAATTGATCTATCGTGAAAGCCTCCGCGACATCGAAGCCTGCTTACGCGCCCTCGGCAGAAAGCGTTACCACATGGGATTCCGAAGCAAGGTGGCGCGGACGACACTGGCCGACGCCAACGAGCGGCGCGACTGGCGGATCTATGCGGATTTCGCACAGGTCCTGATCGGCATGGCGCGGCCGTTATATGCCGAAGACCCCATCGGCGTCGAGTTGGATCAAGGTCTATATGCCCTGGACTCGACCACCATTGACCTGTGTCTTTCACTATTCCCATGGGCCCGGTTTCGCCGGCACAAAGCCGCGGTCAAGATGCATACACTGCTGGATCTTCACGGCAACATTCCCGCGTTTATCCACGTCACAGACGGGAAAGTCCATGACGTCAACGTTCTCGATGAGATCGCACCCGAAGCGGGTGCCTTCTACGTCATGGACCGCGCCTATATCGATTTTGAACGGCTCTTTCTCTTCTCCCTCTGTTCCGCTTTCTTTGTGGTGCGTGCTAAGAAGAACGTCGTCCTGCGGCGGCGGTACTCCCGTCGGGTGGACACGACCACGGGATTGCGATCCGACCAGACGGTCATCCTCACAACGAACAAATCCGCCAAAACCTATCCCGATCCGTTGCGGCGTATCAGCTACTTCGATGCCGGGACGAACAAGCGGTTGAAGTTCCTGACCAACAACTTCGCGTTGCCTGCACTCACCATCACTCAGATCTACAAGTCGCGATGGCAGGTGGAACTTTTCTTTAAATGGATCAAACAACACCTTCGAATCAAGTCCTTCTACGGCACCAGCGAGAATGCGGTGAAGATCTAGATCTGGATCGCCATTTCGGTGTATGTTCACGTCGCCATCATCCGGAAGCGCCTCGGCATCGATAGGAGTCTTTACCAAATCCTACAGATTCTCAGCATTACGATTCTTGAGAAACAGCCCATTTTGCAGGCCTTTCACGCGCCTGATTCCCAATTCAATGAACTCCAAGATCCTAACCAGCTGGTTCTATTCGACTTCTAACCGGACACTAGTGAGCTGCTATCAATCGTTTCTGGACCCAGCAAGCCCGACCCTTCCGCGCGAAGACCCCGACCACGCTGCAACTTGAAGCCGTCGAATGTGGGGCTGCGGCCCTGTCCATGATCCTGGCCTACCACGGCCGTACCGTACCTCTGGCCACGCTGCGCCAGGAATGTGGTGTGTCGCGGGACGGCAGCAAAGCGTCGAACGTGCTCAAGGCGGCGCGACGGTACCGGATGGTCGCCAAGGGCTTCAGCAAGAGCGTCGAGAGCCTCAGGAAGCTTCAGTCCCCATACATTATCTTCTGGAACTTCAATCATTTTGTTGTTGTCGAGGGCTTTGGCGACGGAGTGGTGTTCCTTAACGATCCGGCCATCGGGCACCGGACGATTGATAATTCGGAGTTCGAGACCAGCTTTACGGGCGTCGTCTTGGTGCTGGAGCCCGGTCCGGACTTCGAAAAGGGTGGCCGCCGACCCAGCGTGATCGCGGCACTGAAAGATCGACTCGCCGCTTCCTATGAGGCATTGGTCTACTGTGTTGCAGCCGGTTTTCTGCTCGTTATCCCGGGCTTGGTGCTTCCCGCGTTCAGCCAGATCTTCCTCGACGAGATATTCGTCGCACAAAGGACCGATTGGTTGCGTCCGATGCTCGTGGCCATGGCCTGTGCTGTCGTGCTTCAGGCGATATTGAAGTTCGTACAGCTGCGGTATCTGCGCCGGTTGATGATCGCACTGTCGATTCGCATGTCGGGACGCTTCATGTGGCATCTGTTGCAGTTGCCCGCAATGTTCTATGAGCAGCGATTTCCTGGCGAGGTGGCCAACCGTAGCCGGCTGAACGACAAGCTCGCCGAGGTGTTGTCGGGCCGCCTCGCTGATGCCGCCATCGGCGTCGTGATGATGGTGTTCTACGCCGGCCTGATGTTCTTTTACGACGCCGTGCTGACTTCGATCGGTATCGCGTTTGCACTGGCGAACATCGTCGCTTTACGGTGGATTTCGGGTCAGCGGGTCGAGGCCAACATGCGTGTGCTCCAGGAGTACGGCAAAGCGCAGGGGGCTGCGGTAGCGGGATTGCAGAGCATGGAGACCATTAAGTCTTCGGGGCTGGAGACCAGCTTCTTCTCCCGATGGTCCGGTCATTACTCGAAGGCTACCAACGCGGGCCAGCAGCTCCAGCTTTCCAACCAATCGCTCTCGGTCTTGCCCACCTTTCTCAATTCGCTGGCCGGAGTCTTGTTGGTCATCGTCGGAGGTTACCGCATTATCGAGGGCGACCTTACTGTTGGGATGCTCGTTGCGATCCAGAGCCTGATGGGGAGCTTTATGGCGCCGGTCAACATGCTGATGGGTCTGGGAGGGACACTCCAGGAGATGGCCGGCGACCTCAACAGGGTCAACGACGTTCTGGACTATCCCGCGGAGCCGTCTGCTCCGGAACATAGTGACCTCCTCGATGAGAACCAGGAGCCGGTGACCCGGCTCAAGGGATACGTTGATATTCGGAATGTCACGTTCGGATACAGCCCTCTCGAAGCACCGTTGCTTGACGATTTCAGCGTCAGCATCCGCCCTGGACAGCGTGTTGCTCTGGTGGGACGCAGCGGTTCGGGAAAGACGACGATTACCAAGCTGATCAGCGGCGAGTACACGCCGTGGAAAGGCGAGGTCGGTTTTGATGGAATCCCACGGCAGGAGGTCCCGCGCCCCATCCTGGTCAACTCGTTTGCAACCGTCGCCCAGGACATCTTTCTGTTCGACGGAACGGTTCGCGACAACCTGACGATGTGGGACCCCACCGTGCCCGAGCAAAGCCTGGTCCGGGCCGCCGAAGACGCAGCGATACACGACACCATTCTCGGCCTGGCCGGTGGTTACGACTCGGAGTTGCTCGAAGGAGGCCAGAACCTTTCGGGCGGGCAACGGCAGCGTCTCGAAATCGCCCGCGCTCTGGTCAATAGCCCCTCGATCCTGATTCTTGATGAAGCGACCAGTGCACTCGACTCCGAAACCGAGAACGTTGTGATCGAACGTTTGCGGATGCGCGGATGCGCCGCAATCGTCGTTTCTCACAGGCTGAGTACTATCCGCGACTGCGACGAAATCATCGTATTGGAAAAGGGGAAAGTCGTCGAACGGGGAACTCACGACGAACTTTGGGAAATGGGCGGACACTATGCCGCGCTCATTCGCACGGCTAATGACTGAAGTCTCAGAGATGTTCGATGGGTAAAGTCGAGGCAATCGCTGCCGCCGGGTCCAGGACATTCACAGTTCGGGGACACCACCCCTACGTGCTTGCCGATATTTCGAAGGTCTGGCTGATTCAGTCTGGTGCCGCGGCTGTCTTCAGTTCGCGGATCGAAAATGGTGTTCCGGTCGGAAACCGTCCATTACTGTTTCAGGTCGGAATCGGCGATCTCTTGTTTGCGATTTCGCCACCGTCATCCCGAAGCGGGTTGATCGCCCTCGCCGTTGGTGACCTTTCGCTGGTCGAGCTTCCGAGCGAGGCCTTCACCCGATTCGCACCCTCGGACGACCGATCATGCCTGACCGCGGTCGAAGACTGGGCGGCTCGACTCTGTAGCGTTCTGGGTGGAACCAAACTATCCGGTGCAGACGAAAAGATGACTGAGAGTGGGGCGTTTGATCTCGGCGAGGGCCAGGTGGTGCGATCGACGTCAGATCGTGTGGCATGGGTTCGAGTGGAGGAAGGTGAGGTCGTCGTGGCAGGCCGGCCGGATCTGGTGATTCCGCGCTCTTCCAGGCATCTTCCATTCGGCGATCATGCCGGACTCCAGGCCCGGGCCACCGCCAGGCTGCATGTTGCAACCATCGATGATCTGGCCAACAGCCCCATGGTATCCGAAGGTCTAGGAGCCCTCCATCTCATCGTCAGGGAGCATCTGGGACGAGCCGAGATCGAAGCGAAAAACAAAGAGGTCGACCGCCTCAAGGACAGAGAGGTCGCTCAAGAACGCCTCACGCGATCAGCGATGGATGGGGTCGCGGCTATCCTCAATCCGCGCGACACGATCCCGTACCGTGAAACTCCGCTCCTCACCGCAGCCAACCTGGTCGGTGATGCTCTGGGCGTCGAGATTCATCCACCAGCGAAGTCCGAGGATCCTGGCCGCGTCAAAGACCCGCTCGACGCGATTGCGCGTGCCTCGAAGATTCGCCACAGGCGGGTCCTGCTGCGTGGCAAGTGGTGGCACGATGACTGCGGACCATTGGTCGGGTACCTGGAGGACGGACACCGGCCGGTAGCATTGCTTCCGACCGGGAACGGCGAGTACGAAGTCGTCGATCCCGTGGCGAATCTTCGAACGCGCGTGAACGAGGAAGTTGCAGACAGCCTGGCCCCTGAGGCTGTCATGTTCTACCGCCGGTTGCCGGATGGCAAGCTCAAGCCATGGCAGCTGGTGCCGTTCTCTCTGCGGGGACGGGGAGTCGATATCGCTTTTCTGTTGGGCCTGTCGCTGGTCGTCACGCTCATCGGTATGCTGACACCCATGGCCACTGCCACAATCATGGACACGGCGATTCCGGACTCGAATCGCAGGTTGCTAATTGAATTGGGCCTAGGCCTGATCGCCGCCAGTTTCGGTGTAGGTCTGCTGTCACTGGCTAGGGGCATCGTTGCGATTAGGGTGTCGACCGCCGCCGATGCCACCACGCAGTCGGCGGTCTGGGACCGTCTACTTGGCCTTAGGGCATCCTTTTTCGCACGGTATTCGAGCGGAGATCTGCTGTCGCGGGTATCGGCCGTGGGTGAGATCAATGAGCAGCTCAACGGAACGACGCTCGGTTCCATGCTTGCGAGCCTGATGGCTGCGATGAATCTGGTTTTGCTGGTCTACTACAGCGGCAGCCTTGCATTGATCGCGGTCGGCCTGGCCATCCTTACGATGTTGGTGACGGTGGTGGGCGGGTACTTTATTCGACGTTATAACTTGAGTCTGATGGAGCTTGAGGGCAGGTTCTTCGGCCTTGTCGTTCAGATGATTCGATCGGCCAACAAGATCCGCATCGCCGGGGCCGAGCAACGTGCCTTCGCCCTGTGGACCAGGAAATACTCCGAGCAGCTGACACTTATCCGGAAGTCGCAGATGGCTGAAGACTATGTGATAGTCCTCAACCAGGCACTACCTGAAGTCAGCACGATGCTGCTGTTCTGGTTCGGCGTCCAACTGCTGACCGGTGCCGGCGGCCAGCAGATGAGCATTGGCGTGTTCCTTGCATTCAATGCCGCGCTGGGCACCTTCGTCGCAGGCACCGGCGCACTTAGCAACTCCGTCGTCGATGTCATGGACACGGTCGCCAAGAGCCGCAGGATAAGGCCCATCCTCGACGAAGCCCTGGAGGTGGATTCGGCGAAAGCGGACCCGGGTCGTCTGCAGGGGAACGTGGCATTGTCGAATGTCTGTTTTCGGTATTCGGACGACGGTCCGATGATTCCCATAGGTAAACCCCCGGCTTAGCCGGGGCGACTCGCAGAGGTTTGACCGAGAGCGGCGGTAGATAGGAAAGTCCTGCTTGGAAGCGACGACTTCCAAAGAAGGAGGACTCAATGAAAGAGGCCCGAAGGCGATCGCACACGAAATGGGACTGCAAGTATCACATGGTGTTCATTCCGAAGTAGGCGGTATCCAGTGTGGCGGGATTCATCAAGGGGAAGAGTGCAATCTCGACTGCCCGGAACTTTCTGGGACTGAAACACCGTTTGACAGGGAAGAGTTTCTGAGCGCGAGGCTATTTCGTTTCCACGGTGGGGATGGACAAACAATTCGTGCGGGAATACATTTGGCGGCAGGAGCGGGAGGAGCAGCGTTTGGAGGAGCTGAACATGGCGTGGGGGCATCAGCTGCCTTCAGGCGGCTCTTGACCGGCCCCTTTGAGGGGCTCACAGAAATAAGCCCCCGGCTCTGCCGGGGGTCATTTAACTCTCGACGGTCTCGGTCTTCATGCCGACCCAGGTGAGTTCGTTGCGCTGGCCGGGCCGTCGGGCAGTGGGAAGTCGACGATTTTCCGTTTGCTGTTGGGATTCGAGATACCCGAGGCCGGGGTCATCACCTATGACAATCAGGAGCTGTCGGGAATTGACCCGACTGCGCTACGTCGGCAACTGGGCGTGGTCTTGCAGTCCGGTGTGCTCAACAGTGGGTCGATTCTCGACAACATCGGCACCGGGGCGGTGATAACGATGGAGGAAGCCTGGCAAGCCGCGGAAGACGCGGCACTGGCCGATGACATTCGCGCGATGCCCATGGGAATGCACACGATGGTGAGTGAAGGTGGCGGCAACCTGTCTGGCGGACAGCGCCAACGCCTGCTGATTGCTCGTGCCCTGGTTCTGCGGCCCAGCATTCTGCTGATGGATGAGGCGACCAGTGCGCTGGATAATCGAACCCAGGCCATCGTCAGTGCCAGCTTGGAACGGCTCAAAGTGACGCGGCTGGTGATCGCGCACAGGCTCAGTACGATTCGGAGCGCCGACAGGATATATGTCCTGGACCGTGGAACAGTCGTTCAGGCGGGCACCTTCGACGAACTGGTCGCTGAAGAAGGCGTGTTCGGATCGTTGATGGCCCGGCAGCAGACTTAGCCGGCCCTGTTGATTGCTCGTGAACACGTCCAGTTTTTCGGGCTCGGAACGGGCATCCCACTGTCAGATTCCGATCTCGACGTTATTGGAAGGCAGTTCTTCCAGCGTCGTCCGTGAAAGAGCCGCAATGAGTTCGCCTTCGCCGCTAGGGTCTAGGCAGACGTCCGACAACAGAAAAAGCCCGGGCTCATCACCCGGGCTGACTCCTTTAATATCAAGTGCCGGCGGGAGGACTCGAACCTCCGACCTAAGGATTATGAGACCTTCGCTCTAACCTCTGAGCTACGCCGGCCCGCGTCTGACTGCGAATCACGTCAGACGGAAACTCCTTATTTTACTCGGACCCTCCGCCCTAAGCCACCACGGGTATGAAATACGCTCGGCCCAGCAGCTTGTCGACGCGCGCAACCCGCACGCGGACTCTCTGCCCGAGCCTGTACGTCCTGCGCGTTCCGCGGCCCACCAGGGTTCGTGCGCGAGGATTGAGCTCGTAATAGTCGTCGTCCAGGTCATCGACCGACACCTGTCCTTCGATGAAGTAGTCGACCAGTTCGATCCGCATACCCTTCGGATGAACGCCGATGACGATAGCGTCCATCGTATCCCCCAGGTGGTCCTCAAGGAGGATCATGCGTTTCCATTCGAGCAGGTCGCGTTCGGCCTGTTCGGCGATTCGCTCGCGCGAACTCGCGCTCGCGGCGATCGTCTCGAGTTCGGGCACGGTGTAGCCGGTGTGGCGCTGCCGAGCAAGATACGCTTTCAGGAGGCGGTGAATGATGAGGTCCGGGTACCGTCGGATGGGCGAGGTGAAGTGCGTATAGGACGTCGACGCCAAGCCGAAGTGGCCGCGGTTCTGGGCGGAATACACCGCCTGCCGGAAGGACCGTAGTACGAGGAACGACACCATCTGCGCGTCCGGCCGGCCCTCGATCGATTCGAGGAATCGTTGAAATGCCGCCGAGGTCAGCTTTCGAGGCCGGAAACGAAGGCCCATCTCGCCGAGCGTGTCGGAAAGCTCTCCGACGCGCTCGGCGTCGGGCCGCTCGTGGACCCGAAAGATCGTCGCACGGATCTTTGTTTCGAGCAGCCGAGCGACGGCCTCGTTGGCCGCGATCATGAATTCCTCGATCATGCGATGGGAGAAGTGTCGGATGGTCTTGACGACTCCAGTCATCGCACCTTGTTCGTCGTAGGTCAATTCCGGTTCGGGAAGGTCAAAATCGATCGTGCCGCGTTGGATACGTTGCTGGCGGAGCAGTTCGGCCAGCTTCGCCAGCGTTCCAATCGTGCCCACCGTCTTGTGGTGACGCTTCCTGAGGGATGAATCGCCGTCGAGGATTCCCTGGATCGTGTCGTAGGTGAACCGCTCGCGGGATCGAATCACGCTGTTCGCAAACGACGCGTCGCGGATCCTGCCGTCGGGGTCGACATCCAGTACAGCTGACATAGCGAACCGGTCCACGCCGGGGTTGAGAGAGCAGATGTCGTTCGAGAGCCTCTCGGGGAGCATCGGAACCACCCGATCCGGGAAGTAGACCGAGCAGCCACGTTCTCGCGCTTCTCTGTCGACGGCCGAGCCGGGTCTGACGAAGTGCGCGACGTCGGCGATGTGGACACCCAGCCGAAAGCTTCCGTCGGGCAGCTCTTCTACGTCGACCGCGTCGTCGAAGTCGCGCGCAGTCACAGGGTCGATCGTGATCGTTGCCCGCTCGCGGAAGTCGGCGCGGCCCTCCATGTCCGTCTCGGCGAGTTCGGTGGGAATTCGGCCGGCTTCTTCTTCGACCGCGTCCGGAAACTCCACCGATAGGCCGTACTTCTTGATGATGACGGTCGTCTCGATGTTGTCATCGTCGAGGAAACCGATGACCGACACGATGTCGCCCGCCGGCCAGTGTTGTTCCGATGGGTAGCGGGTCAGTTCGACCTCGACGATCTTGTCCTTGTGCTCGGAGACATCACCCTTGACGAGCACCTTCGCGGGAAGCCTCCGGTCGGCCGGCGCGACGAAGTAGACGCGGCCGTCGTAGAGGAGTTGGCCGACGATGGTGTTGCGGGCGCGCTCCTCGACCCGTATGACGCTGCCCTCAACGTTTCTTTTGGTGATGACCGCGATGGCGACAAGGTCGCCGTCCATGGCCGTATTCGTCTTCGGCGGTGGGATGAAGACATCGCCGGTGATACCCGGGATGCTCTCTTCGGGCGTCACGAAGCCATAGCCGTCAGGGTGGAGCGCGATCCTTCCCCGGTAGAGGGTCATCTCCGGAGGCGCTTCGTAGCGATTGCCCTTGTGGCGGACGAGTTTCTCGTCCTTGACAAGTTGGTCGAGGATCTCCTTGATCTGCTTGCGGTCGGTCTTGTCGGCCTGGAAGTCGTCGAGGATGTGCCGGAGGCCGGCGGCCCGATCGGCCTGGTTGCGTATGTAATATAGGAGGCTTTCCTTGGAAAGGTCCTCTACGCGCCTCCTGCTGCTGGATTTGCCGCCCACGGCTCAGTTGTGGCACATTCGCGGACAATGAGCAACAGGACCGGAGCGGTGGCGACCGTCCCGGTCCCGATTGGCGACCCCACAGCTGTTTCGGTCATATTGACTTCCCCGACACCGGTCGCTACATTGAAAGGCTCAGCCGAAATGGCGGAATTGGCAGACGCGCTAGATTCAGGATCTAGTGGGGGCAACCCCGTGGAGGTTCGAGTCCTCTTTTCGGCACTTTCGTTTCAAGCATTTGCATCGCGCCGTCTTTCCCATACTTCATCGATTTCGACGTCTGTGCCCGAACCGTGCCCGTGGATCGGTCCAGGTAGGCTTCGACGGCTTTTCCAGCGGCCGGAATGTCGCCCTCGTTGACGATATTATCGCGGCCGAAAGCCGACCGGGTCTTGTGACCGATATCGCTCTTTCCTATTCTTTCTGTGAAGATAGGATCGGACTTCAGCCCGCCCGCATTCCAGCGGCTCCTTCGGAGGCTCGGATATCCCTTCGGACTCTTGAAGGCTTCGCCTAAAGGCGAGGAGTTTCACCCATCCCCGGGAGGACACTAGTACGATGAAAAAGGACGCGGATCAGCACGCAGAAACAGACCAGATATGCCATCACGGCATCTGCTACCTGAAGAGACCGGGCCGCAAGTACAGGTACAAGCTCACTCGGGACTATTCCCATGCGACCAGCATTCGGAATCGGGGAGGTGGCAACGATTACCTCCAGATCGATAGCGCGGGGAATCTCGATATTCACGCTCGATATGCCTGGGACGGTCCGAGCGGCCCATCGATCGACACCAAGACTTTCATGCGAGGATCGCTCGTTCACGATGCTCTCTACCAGCTCATGCGCGAACGAGTCCTCGACCACCTGCGCGACAGGATGGACGCTGACAAGCTCCTGCGTCGAATCTGCAAGGAAGATGGCATGCACAGGTTTCGTCGGTGGTACGTCTACTGGATATTGCGGGCGTTTGGGGCAAGTGCGGCGCGGCCAAAGGACTGAAGCATTCGAGCACAGCTACCGACCCGAAACCGGGCGCGAAAGGGCTAAACGGCTGCGACCGCTTGGCGATTCGCCGGCACCATCCGACGTTTTTCTGGAGTGCCACCACTGCGCGTGGTTTGAGGACGGGGACAGAGCCCACGTCTAGGCAACCTGAATCCGATGGACGCCCACAAACTCTGATTCCAGCTTCCGAGTACCGTCCTCCAGAAGCATCTCGATGATCTCACGGAGCTTGACCCAACAAGCCCGACCGACCGTGTCAGAAATATAGGAGTTAGTTCGAAAAGTCCGAAAGAGTACGCAGGAAGTTGACTAGGTCCCAACGTTGTTGGTCGGTGACCCGCACGATGGCCGGCATCTTGTTGTCGCCCTTGTTCCCAATCTTGAAGAACAACGTGCCGTCACTTTGCTCCTGGAGCGTGGTTGCATCGGTGAAGTCGGGTATGTACTCGATCCGCGCCATCGAAACCATGGGGCCATCACCGGCGCCGCCCTCTCCATGGCATGTCTGACAGAACTCGCCAAAGGCAGTCTTTCCGGCTTCGATCGACTCATCATTTGCCACGCGGGGGTTGTTCATATTCGCGGCTTCTTCGGGAACGCTCCAAGTGCCGCCCTGGGCAAACAGCAGCACGGGGAACAGCAGGGCGCCGCCGCCGCGTAGTTTGTTCTTCATGTCACCAATCTTACTGTCCCATCTACTGCCTTACCTACAGTTTTGAGACCGCTGCTCCGGCTCATCCAACATCTTCGACGTAACGCATGGCGACGCCGCCTTCGCAGTTGATGTATCCGACGAACGGCATATCGATCTTCTCGACCACGCGACGCGACCCGACGTTCTCAGGATCCACGACGCAGACGACCCGATCGAGCCCAAGCGCCGGCGCTGAACTCAGGACTGCTCGTGCGGCTTCGGTCGCGTAGCCGCGCCGCCAGTATCGCTTCGCATACGCCCATCCGAAGTCGACGTAGTCCCAAGGCCTGGAATCTCGGAAACCGCAGTATCCGATCAACGTTCCGCTCTCCTTGAGTTCCACGGCGAATCGCGAGTAACCAAGATTCCTATAGCCCTCAATCGCCGCCATGACGTAATTCCCATAGGTAAACCCCCGGCTTAGCCGGGGCGACTCGCAGAGGTTTGACCGAGAGCGGCGGTAGATAGGAAAGTCCTGCTTGGAAGCGACGACTTCCAAAGAAGGAGGACTCAATGAAAGAGGCCCGAAGGCGATCGCACACGAAATGGGACTGCAAGTATCACATGGTGTTCATTCCGAAGTAGGCGGTATCCAGTGTGGCGGGATTCATCAAGGGGAAGAGTGCAATCTCGACTGCCCGGAACTTTCTGGGACTGAAACACCGTTTGACAGGGAAGAGTTTCTGAGCGCGAGGCTATTTCGTTTCCACGGTGGGGATGGACAAACAATTCGTGCGGGAATACATTTGGCGGCAGGAGCGGGAGGAGCAGCGTTTGGAGGAGCTGAACATGGCGTGGGGGCATCAGCTGCCTTCAGGCGGCTCTTGACCGGCCCCTTTGAGGGGCTCACAGAAATAAGCCCCCGGCTCTGCCGGGGGTCATTTAACTCCTCACACGTTGGCGGTCACGTGGTCCGCCGACGAATCGACCGACTTCCGGGTCAGCCAGTATTGACGCAAGCGCATCGATGTCGCACTCGTCAAACGGTCGGATGGCAAGTCGATTAGTCTCTATGAGCATCTGGAACGGGAAAAGGTCTGGAGAACCGGCGGAGGCCTAGATTCGCGTCTCCACGGTTCGTCAGGTCGGACCTATGCCGAACTCCCGCAATATTCGGGCGAGTGCCTCGGGGCCGGCCTCCAAAGAAAACTCTGCCGCATGAAGGCCGACCTTGCGAGCCGCCGCGACGTTGACCGCGTGATCGTCAAGGAACAGAATGTTGCTCGGCCGGCCCCCGATCTCGCTCAGAATCGCACGAAAGTAGGCGCCATCGGGTTTCATCACCCCGAGGTGGCAGGAATAGAACTCTCTGTCAAAAAGAGATCGGTATCCGAGTGCATCGGACATGTGGCGCGCCCTGTGTGGTTCCTGATTCGTCGCAAGGTAGCAACCGACGCCGTTCCGTTTCAGATCCCGAACCGTATCGGTGATCCTGATGTCTACTTCGATCATCGTCCACGCGTCGAGGGCATCCTCGAGTGTCCCCTGGCACTTCCAGCGGGACAACACTTGGGAGAACGCTTCGGCGAAGTCTGACCGTCCGTCCAGAGCCGGCACCTCAGCTTCGAACACGTCTTCCAAGAAACCGTCTAAATCGTCTCAATGTCCTACTACCTTCGCCCAGGCGGATCTTCGTGCTTCTGCTGGCTTCTGGAGTACCCCGTCCGCGTCAACAAGCACTGATTCAATGCGCAAGGTTCAGCCACTCCATGCGGGGCTCACGTGCTGCGTTCCGCCGAGCAGTCGGTCAACGATCACGCTCTTCGCGCTCGTGTAGGACCTGCGGTCGTCCGCAAACCGCCGTACCAGATCCTGCTTCGCCGCTGCATAAGTTTCCCGTGCCCGCTCGTCTCTTTGCAAAAGATCCCGTAATTGAAGATACCTCGGCCACTGGTGACCTCCAAGCGCGACCACATGCAGGTGATGGGTCCTGATGTCGTCCTTGGCTCGAACAAACACCAGACCGCCGGCTTCGCCAGCGTCGCCGCGGTACGTGTACCCCGCCCGCTCCAGGTGTGCAATGCAGTCGCGCAACTTGGC